>NZ_LT707062.1:2662500-6077528 GCF_900156295.1 Pseudomonas sp. A214 | reverse complement strand
GCAACGAGCTGATCGAACAGCCCGACCAGAACGTGACTTTGCAAGTGTGGGCCGAGCGCCTGGGCACATCGGAAAAACCCTGATGCGTCTGTTCCAGCGCGAAACCGGCCTGAGCTTTCGCGCCTGGCGCCAGCGCACTCGGTTGTTGTCGTCCTTGGGTCGTTGGAAAAAGGCGATAGCGTGACCGGCGCGGCGTTGTCCTGTGGCTACGATTCCACGTCCGCTTTCATAGTGGCGTTCAAGGGGATGTTTGGATTGACCCCGGGGGAGTTGTTTAAACATTGAATCAGCTGCACTGGGCATGGCTGTCAGCTCTTGTCGCAAATGCCTTTGCATTCAGTTGCCAACGCTATGCGCTGTCTCGGCTATGATTCGGCTCGGTCGATTAATCCGGCACATTGTGTGCATCGAAGGGTTCATAAGTCGGCAACCCCTCCCCGTGGAGGGAGGATTGCCGTATAACGACTGTCATTCGCGTGTTCGGTAATAAAGGACCCACAATAAAAGCTGATGAAGACTCCAAAACGCATTGAACCCCTGATCGAGGACGGTCTGGTCGACGAGGTGCTGCGCCCACTCATGAGTGGTAAAGAAGCAGCTGTTTATGTGGTGCGCTGCGGCAACGAGTTACGTTGCGCCAAAGTCTACAAGGAGGCGAACAAGCGAAGTTTTCGTCAGGCGGCCGAATACCAGGAAGGCCGTAAGGTGCGTAACAGCCGCCAGGCCCGGGCCATGGCCAAGGGCTCCAAGTTCGGGCGCAAGGAAACTGAAGACGCCTGGCAGAATGCCGAAGTGGCGGCGCTGTTCCGGTTGGCCGGCGCGGGCGTGCGAGTGCCCAAGCCGTACGACTTCCTCGAAGGCGTGCTGCTGATGGAACTGGTGGCAGACGAATACGGCGATGCGGCACCGCGTCTGAACGATGTGGTACTGGAGCCGGATCAGGCCCGTGAGTATCACGCGTTCCTGATCTCCCAGATCGTGTTGATGCTGTGTACCGGTCTGGTGCACGGTGACCTGTCGGAGTTCAACGTGCTGCTTACGCCGACGGGCCCGGTGATCATCGATCTGCCGCAGGCGGTGGACGCCGCTGGCAACAATCACGCCTTCAGCATGCTGGAGCGGGATGTGGGCAACATGGCGTCCTACTTCGGCCGGTTTGCCCCGGAGCTCAAGCGCACCCGGTACGCGAAGGAAATGTGGGCGTTGTATGAGGCCGGCACCTTGCACCCGGCCAGCGTGCTGACCGGCGAGTTCGATGAGCCGGAAGAACTGGCGGATGTCGGCGGGATCATGCGTGAAATCGAGGCTGCCCGTCTGGACGAGGAACGCCGCCAGGCCGTCCGCGCCGCTGACGACGCTCCACCCGGCAAAACCGAAGAACCGCCTCCGCCCTGGATGCAGTGAGCGCTTGACCAGAAACCCGGCCCAGGCCGGGTTTTTTGTGGCTGCCCAAAAAATCCCACACTGTTTTTTTGTGAGGCCCTCAACACCTGCGTCCGCCACCAACTCCCTGTGGGAGGCTTGCTCGCGATGCGGGTTAGCTTGCATGGATGTAGGATGTGCGGTATCGGGGGTATTGGTCGGGGTATTGGACCGCGTCGGATCCTGTGGGGGAGCGTCGGATAGCGGTGTATCAGCTTGCATGGATGTAGGATGTGCCGGCGTCATCGCGAGCAGGCTCGCTCCCACATTGGTTCTCGGGGGTATATGGATCCTGCGTCCTGCACAAATCCCCTGTGGGAGCGAGCTTGCTCGCGATAGCGGTGTATCAGCTTGCATGGATGTAGGATGTGCCGGCGTCATCGCGAGCAGGCTCGCTCCCACATTGGTTCTCGGGGGTATATGGATCCTGCGTCCTGCACAAATCCCCTGTGGGAGCGAGCTTGCTCGCGATAGCGGTGTATCAGCTTGCATGGATGTAGGATGTGCCGGCGTCATCGCGAGCAGGCTCGCTCCCACATTGGTTCTCGGGGGTATATGGATCCTGCGTCCTGCACAAATCCCCTGTGGGAGCGAGCTTGCTCGCGATAGCGGTGTATCAGCTTGCATGGATGTAGGATGTGCCGGCGTCATCGCGAGCAGGCTCGCTCCCACATTGGTTCTCGGGGGTATATGGATCCTGCGTCCTGCACAAATCCCTGTGGGAGCGAGCCTGCTCGCGATAGCGGTGTATCAGCTTGCATGGATGTAGGATGTGCTGGCGTCATCGCGAGCAGGCTCGCTCCCACATTGGTTCTCGGGGTATATGGATCCTGCGTCCTGCACAAATCCCCTGTGGGAGCGAGCCTGCTCGCGATAGCGATGTATCAGCTTGCATGGATGTAGGATGTGCTGGCGTCATCGCGAGCAGGCTCACTCTCACCTTCGCTCAAGCATGCACTGTCTTCTCGCAACACCCCGACGCCAGTTCCTTGAGAATCGGGCAGTCCGGGCGGTGGTCGCCGTGGCAGTGTTCCACCAGGTCCTGGAGGGTGTCGCGCAGTTCGGCCAGTTCGCGGATTTTCTGGTTCAGTTCGTCGATGTGTTGCCGGGCCAAGGCCTTGACGTCTGCGCTGGCGCGTTGGCGGTCCTGCCAGAGGGTCAGCAATTTGCCGACCTCTTCCAATGAAAACCCAAGGTCCCGGAGCGCTTGATAAAGGCCAGGGTGTGCAGGTCATCGGCACCGTAGATCCGGTAGCCGCTGTCGGTGCGATGAGCTGCCTTGAGCAGGCCAATGGATTCGTAGTACCGGATCATCTTCGCACTCAGGCCGCTCTGGCGGGCCGCTTGGCCGATGTTCATCGCTTGTCCTCCAGGTGTTTGGGTGTCCAGAGTTTCAACAGTAACGCGTTGCTCACCACGCTGACGCTCGACAAGGCCATGGCCGCGCCGGCCAGCACCGGGTTGAGGAAGCCGAATGCCGCCAGGGGAATACCGATCAAGTTGTAGACGAATGCCCAGAACAGGTTCTGACGGATCTTGGCGTAGGTCTTGCGGCTGATCTCCAGCGCCGCGGGCACCAGCCGTGGATCGCCGCGCATGAGGGTAATACCGGCGGCGTGCATTGCCACGTCGGTGCCGCCGCCCATGGCAATGCCAATGTCCGCGGCGGCGAGGGCCGGGGCGTCGTTGATACCGTCGCCTACCATGGCCACCACCGCATGGGTCTTCAACTGTTGGACGATGGCGGACTTGTCGGCCGGCAGTACTTCGGCATGAACGTTGGCGATGCCCAATGCCTCGGCCACCACCCGGGCACTGCCGCGGTTGTCGCCAGTCAGCAGGTGGCTGCCGATATGGCGTTCATTCAGGGCGTGTACGGCCGCCAGGGCGCCGGGCTTGAGTGTGTCGCCGAAAGCGAACAGGCCCAGCACCCGTGGCGTGGCGTTTTGCTCAATCAGCCAGGACAGGGTTCGGCCCTCGGTCTCCCAGGCCTGGGCCGACTCGCTCAGCGAACCGGGGGCCAGGCCCAGTTCGTCCAGCAAACGTCGGTTACCGAGGGCCAGGCGCTGCCCGTCCAGGCTGCCGGCAATACCGCGTCCGGTCAGCGACTGGCTGTCGTTGATGTCCGGGACAACCAGGCCGCGCTCCGCACACGCATCCAGCACCGCCTTGGCCAGGGGATGTTCGCTGCCGCGTTGCAGTGCGCCGGCCATTTGCAGCAGCTTGTCTTCGTCACCGTCCAGAGCGCTCAAGTGGGCGATGCGTGGTGTGCCGGAAGTCAAGGTTCCGGTCTTGTCGAACACCACGGTGTCGACTTCATGGGCGCGCTCCAAGGCCTCGGCATCCTTGATCAGGATTCCATGGCGGGCAGCCACCCCGGTGCCGGCCATGATTGCCGTGGGTGTCGCCAGACCGAGGGCGCACGGGCAGGCGATCACCAGCACGGCGACAGCGTTGATCAGTGCCGTCTCCAGGGGGGCGCCATACAACCACCAGCCGATCAACGTCGCCAATGCCAGCACCAGCACGACCGGCACGAAGACCTGGCTGACTTTATCCACCAGCTTTTGAATGGGGGCCTTGGCCGCCTGGGCGTCTTCCACCAGGCGGATGATGCGCGCCAGGACGGTTTCCGTGCCCAGGGCCTGGGTGCGCACCAGCAGGCGGCCTTCGCCGTTGATGGCACCGCCCGTCACCTTGTCGCCGGGCTGTTTGGGCACCGGCAGGCTTTCGCCACTGATCAAGGCTTCGTCAGCGTGACTCTGGCCTTCCAGCACTTCGCCATCCACCGGGAAGCGTTCGCCGGGTTTGACCAGCACCCGATCATTCAAGCGCAGGGCGCTGATGGCGACGTCCCGCTCCTGCCCGTCAATGACCTGAATCGCCCGCTCCGGTCGCAAAGCTTCGAGGGCACGGATAGCACTGGCGGTTTGGTGCTTGGCGCGGCTTTCCAGGTATTTGCCGAGCAATACCAGGGCAATCACCACGGCCGAGGCCTCGAAATACAGGTGCGGCATGCTGCCAGGGCGGGCAATGGCCCATTCATAAATGCTCAAGCCATAACCCGCGCTGGTGCCCAGGGCCACCAGCAGATCCATGTTCCCGGCCCCGGCACGCACGGCCTTGTAAGCCGCGATATAGAAACGCGCACCGAAAATGAACTGCACCGGCGTCGCCAAAGCGAATTGAACCCAGGCCGGCAGCATCCAATGCACGCCAAACGGTTGCAAAAGCATGGGCAGCACTAACGGTACGGACAGCAAAATCGCCAGCACCAAGGCCAGGCGCTCGCGATTCAGGCGATTGCTTTGTGCGTCATGGGGTTGCTCGGCCTGCCAGACACTGGCGTCATAACCGGCGCCCTTGACCGCATTGATCAGGGTTTGCGGGTCGACCCGGCCGAGCAAGTCCAGGTGGGCCCGTTCGTTGGCGAGGTTGACGCTGACACGGTTCACCCCGGCGACTTTGCTCAGGGCACGCTCGACCCGGCCGACGCATGAGGCACAGGTCATTCCCTCGATGGACAGTTCCAGCGTCTGGACGGGGACACTGTAGCCGGCCTGTTCGACGGCCTGCATCAAGGCTGGCAGGCTGCCCTCGGGCGCCTGGATCCGCGCCTGTTCGGTCGCCAGGTTCACGCTGACGGCGCTGGCCCCTGTGACGTTGCTCAAGGCGCGCTCGACCCGCCCGGCGCAGCTGGCACAGGTCATCCCGGCAATCGGCAGATCGAAAAGGGTGGATTCAGACATCGGACAGGCTCCCTGTAGTGAATGACTACAGGATCAACCTTGCCACGCCGGGAAGGTCAAGCGCTAATCCAAACGCTTGCACACACACTTTGTGGGAGCGGGCTTGCTCCCACTTTTTATCTAAGGGGTCAATAACCCAGCTCAGCCGGCTTGAGATACATCCCTTCCTGGGTCATGGCAATGCGGAACTTCAGTATGTCGCCAGCCTTGAGCGTCACATCCTGCGACCCCGGCGCAAGCATGCCCGGGCTGCAGCCCGGCGCCTGGCCTGGCAGCAGCTTCAAGCGCAAGGAGAATTTTCCGGGTGGCAGGTTGAAGGAGGTGCTCTGTTCCTGGAACAAACGCCCCGAGAGCTGATCGCCGATATAGATGCCGATTTCGCAGGAAGTCGGCACTTCCAGGCGCTCGCGGGAAATGATCAGCACGCCGTAGTCTTCGCCGACGGCCAACGCCTGAGGGCTCACCGCTGACAAACCGAGCATGCAAAACAGGCTGAACGCTGACCAGCGCATGGCTGAACCTCCGGTGTGAAATCCTTGATGTGTGCAGCTTGGCCGAGCTTGGCAGCGATTGCCAGCCCGGCAGTTTTCGTCAGAACTTGACCTTTCCATGATGGCAAGCTTGAAACTGCTGGCAACCTCAATCCCAAGGAGTCATCTCATGCAAACATTCAATGTTCAGGGAATGTCCTGCGGTCACTGCGTCAAGGCCATCACCCAGGCTGTGCAGGCCAAGGATCCGGCGGCGCAGGTGCAGATCGATCTGGGCGCCAGGACCGTTCAGGTCCAGAGTTCGTTGTCGGTCGATGCCGTGCTCCAAGCCATTAAAGAGGAGGGGTACGAGGCCAGTCCCGCCTGAGATTTTTTAATAGTTAGCGACCTATCGGAATGTTCAAGAGCGCCCGGCAGGGCTAGACTGTCGGGCTGCTGACTGACGCCTGAACCTGGACGCCCGATGAACTTCCGTACCATTCTGATTCTTGGCGCCTTGAGCGCATTCGGTCCCTTGGCGATCGATTTCTATCTGCCGGCTTTCCCGGCCATGGCGACTGCCTTCGGCACCGACGAAAATCACATCCAACTGACCCTGGCGGCTTATTTCCTCGGATTGTCCATCGGGCAACTGGCTTATGGGCCGGTGGCGGATCGCTTCGGCCGGCGCATTCCATTGCTGACGGGCGTCGGTCTGTTCACCCTGGCTTCTCTGGCCTGTGCCTATGCGCCGAGTCTGGAATGGCTGATCGGTGCCCGTTTCGTCCAGGCTCTGGGCGGATGCGCCGGCATGGTGATTTCCCGGGCGGTGGTCAGCGACAAATGCGACGCGGTGGGCTCGGCCAAGGTGTTCTCGCAACTGATGCTGGTGATGGGGCTGGCGCCGATCCTCGCGCCAATGCTTGGCGGGCTGTTGGTGAACCTGCATGGCTGGCAATCGATCTTCATTGCCCTGACGCTGTTCAGCGCACTGGCGGCGACGGCCGTGGCATTGTGGCTGCCGGAAAGTCTGCCGGCCCATGTGCCGCGTCAACCATTGTCCGGGGCGTTGCGCCAATATGGTCGACTGTTGACCGACACGGTCTACCTCGGGCATGCCTTGACGGGAGGCATCGCTATCGCCGGGATGTTTGCCTACATTGCCGGTTCGCCTTTCGTCTTCATCAAGCTCTACGGTGTGCCGGCCGAACACTTCGGCTGGCTGTTCGGAACCAACGCGGCGGGTTTTATCCTGGTGGCACAGGTCAACGCCCGGTTGTTGTCCAAACGTGGGCCGGCATTCCTGCTGTCGCGCGCGGTGTGGGTCTATCTCGCCGCCGGGCTGTGTTTGTTGGCGGTCAGTTCCTTGCACCCTGAGCGGTTGTGGCCGTTATTGATTCCGCTGTTCATTTGCATCGCCAGCCTGGGTTGCATCCTGCCCAATGCCTCGGCTTGTGCCATGAGTGGACAGGGTGCTCGTGCCGGTAGCGCGTCGGCGATGCTGGGATGCCTGCAGTTTTCGGTGGCCGCCGGTGCCGCCGCATTGGTGGCGGCGCTGCACGATGGCAGTGCCGTGCCGATGGCGATGGTCATCAGCCTTTGCGGGTTATTGGTGGTGGGTGCAGCGATGCTGACCCGCCGCCTGCAACAGGCCCGGACACTGGCACAAGCCAGTGGCCAGGACTGATTCAGCCGGCCGCTCGCTGCTGCTGTTCAGGGTAGCGGTGAGGTGCGTGAATACGCGCTTGCAGGGTGGTGGCGAAAGCCTGGGCCTCGGCCTCGGTGCGGAAGGTCACGACGTGTTGGTCAAGACGCACTTGCCACTGGGATTTTGCCACTTCTTTTATCAGGATCTTCATTGCTGACCTCCTCACGTAAAAGATTGTGCTGCAAAGGCCTCGAGTGTAGACCTGAATGCGATCGTAATTGTGACAAGGGTCAATTCTCAGACTGACGGTGCAGGTTTTTTTTGTGGGAGCAAAGCTTGCTCGCGATACGCGACGACTTGGCCTGACGGGGAACCGCGCGACCTTCATCGCGAGCAAGCTTTGCCTCTACAAAAACCGCCCCCTTATCGGTGGTTAGAAACCTTCAAGCACAATCTTGCCTTTGGCTTTTCCGCTTTCCAGCAGGGCATGGGCCCGGCGCAGGTTTTCGGCGTTGATGGTGCCAAAGTGCTCGCCCACGGTGGTCTGCAATGTGCCGGCATCGATTAGCGCGGCGACGCGGTTGAGCAGGTTATGTTGCTCAATCATGTCCGCCGTTTCGAACAGTGAGCGGGTGTACATGAACTCCCAATGCAACGACAGGCTCTTGCGCTTGAGTTTGGTCACATCCAGCGCCTTGGGATCATCGATCAGCGCCAGTTTGCCTTGGGGCGCCAGGGCTTCCACCAATTGATCCAGATGCAGATCGGTGTGGGTCAGGCTGGCGACATGGGTCACCTGAGCCTGGCCTGCCTGCTTTAATACATCGCTCAGCGGATGGCTATGGTCCACGACCAGATCGGCACCCAGGCCTCTTACCCAGTCCTGAGTCTGCGGCCGGGAAGCGCTGCCAATCACTTTCAGTGCGGTGAGCTGGCTGGCCAGTTGCGTCAGTATCGAGCCGACACCTCCCGCAGCGCCGACGATCAACAGGCTTTGCCCCTGATCCTCCTGGCCTTCCTGGATTTGCAGGCGCTCGAACAGCAATTCCCACGCGGTAATGGCCGTCAGCGGCAAGGCAGCGGCTTCGGCGAAACCGAGTGTCTTGGGCATCTGGCCGACGATACGTTCATCCACCACATGCAATTGGCTGTTGCCGCCGGCGCGGGCAATGGAGCCGGCGTAGAACACTTTGTCACCGGCCTTGAACAGCGTGACCTCATTGCCCACCGCCTTGACCACGCCGGCCACGTCCCAACCCAGCACTTTGGCTGCGCCGTCTTCAGGCTGGACGTTCTGACGAATTTTCGTGTCGACCGGGTTGACCGAAATGGCTTTGACTTCCACCAGCAGGTCCCGAGGGCCGGCGGTGGGTTCCGGCAGTTCAATGTCCTGCAGCGATTGCGGGTCGGTGATCGGTAACGAATGGTAGTAGGCGATGGCTTTCATAGGGCGGCTCCTTGAAGTGAGTTCGATGAAGCCAATGGTTAGCTATTTATCGCCGAGATAAAACCGGCTAAAAGAACAGGCTCTTTCAATGTTTTTTTGATAATGAGGCCGTCATGCTTCGATTCGACGACTTGCAGTTGTTCGTCCGGGCCGCAGACCTGGGCAGCCTGTCTGCCGCGGCCAGGGTCATGGACCTGTCGGCGGCGGTGGCCAGCGCCGCATTGAAGCGGATAGAACAACACTTGGGCGCCCGGCTGTTGGCGCGCTCTACCCGCAGTTTGCGCCTGACGGCCGAGGGCGAAGGCTTCCTTGAGTATGCCCGTGCGGCGCTGAGCAGCCTCGACGAAGGACGCAGGTTATTGACCAGCGGCCAGGATCAGGTCAGCGGGGTGTTGCAGTTGTCCGCCCCCTCGGACTTGGGACGCAACCTGCTGCTGCCCTGGCTGGACGCGTTCCAGGAGGAGCATCCGGGGCTGACCGTGCGACTGCTGCTGGGTGATCGCATCGCTGATCTGTTCAAGCAGCCGGTGGACGTCGCGTTGCGTTATGGCGAGCCGGAAGATTCGAGCCTGGTGGCCCTGCCGGTCGCGCCGGATAACCGCCGGGTGCTGTGTGCATCGCCCAGTTACCTGGCTCGGCATGGCGAACCTGTTCAGTTGGAGCAACTGGTCCAGCACAATTGCCTGTTGTACATGCTCGGCACGCGGGTTCATGACCGTTGGCGTTTTCATGACGGCAAACGGGAAATGAGCCTGACCGTCAGCGGCGACCGCTTCAGCGACGATGCCGATGTGGTGCGTCGCTGGGCGGTGGCAGGCGCGGGGATCGCTTACAAGTCCTGGCTGGACGTTTCAACCGATGTGTTGGCCGGACGTTTGAAAATCCTTCTGCCGCATCTGCAATGCGAACGCGCGCCGCTCAATCTGCTGTGTGCTCACCGAGCGCAACTGAGCAAACCCATCAATCTGCTGCGGGAAATGCTCAAGCTGCGTTGTGGCCGGTTGACGGCACAATTTGCCCTCTCGACGGGGGACGACCATTAGTCGCGCGTAAATAGAGACTTTTCCCTCACGAACAATCGCCTCCAAAGGTTTCCGGAGGACAGGAAACCTCGATCCGCACGCTTATACTAGCGGCCGCCTGAAGCGGCGCGCGATTTGCGGCGGTCGAGCCGCTTTGGGCGGCCCCATTGCTGGTCACTAGCGCCAGAGCAGTAGACGAATGATTCAACAGGGAGTGAATACATGGAACATGCACCTTGCATCAGCCAGATCGCCACGCTGCTGGCCGACCCAAAACGCAGCGCAATGATGTGGGCCTTGATGGACGGCACTGCGCGGCAGGCTGAAGAGCTGGCGTTGCTGGCCGGGCTGTCGCCGTCTTCGGCCAGCGCTCATCTGGGCCGTCTGTCCGCCGGTGGCCTGTTGAAAGTCGAAGCCCGTGGCCGCAAACGGTTTTTCCGCCTGGCGGCACCCGAGATCGGCGCTGCCGTCGAAGCGCTGGCCAGCGCGACCCTGGCCAGTACGCCGCGCCAGCTTCCGGAAGTCTTCAAGCGCGGAGTCATGCCGGGCAAGGCCCCGTCGGCTCCCGCTTCGTTGATGCGGGCCAGGCTTTGCGAAGACCATCTGGGCGGCACCCTGGCGGCCGACCTGTATCAGCGCCTGCTGGATGCCGGATGGATCGAGCAGGGCGACCAGCGGGTGATCGTGACTCACAAAGGTGCCAATGAGCTGGCCGGGCACGGCCTGTTCATCCAGGCGCTGGCCCACCGCAACGCCCGCACCGCTTGTGCCTGCCCGGACTGGAGCGAGCGACGTCCGCACCTGGGGGGCGCCTTGGGTGCTGCGTTGCTGCAACTGTTCATGCAGTCCGGTTGGCTGAGCTTGCCCAACGACTCCAGGGCCTTGCAGGTAACGGTGCTTGGCCAGCAGGAAATCCATCGGTTCGCCACGCAGGACACCGTGGAAATGGCGTTCTAGGGCTGCCGACAGGTCGTATTCAGCAATAGCCTCCAGCAAGGTTCGCGCACACTCGAACCTGGGATTTTTTTGGATTGGGGGAAACAGCATGGATACTCACGGCTACAGCG
The DNA here is from genome assembly GCF_900156295.1 of Pseudomonas sp. A214. NCBI lineage: Bacteria > Pseudomonadati > Pseudomonadota > Gammaproteobacteria > Pseudomonadales > Pseudomonadaceae > Pseudomonas > Pseudomonas sp. A214. Next base: position 6,066,703 of record NZ_LT707062.1, on the reverse strand, counting down.
CGGCGGAACGTCTGGAGCGACTGCCCATCAGCGGCTACCACCGGATTATTTTCATCATTATTGCCTTGGCGTTTTTCTTCGACTCCATGGACCTGGCCATGATGACGTTCCTGTTGGGCTCGATCAAAGCCGAGTTTGGCTTAAGCACCGCCCAGGCAGGTTTGCTCGCCAGCTCCAGTTTCTTTGGCATGGTACTGGGAGCATCGCTGTCGGGCATGCTGGCCGATCGGTTCGGGCGCAAGCCGGTGTTCCAGTGGAGCATCGTGTTGTGGGGCGTCGCCAGTTATTTGTGCTCGACCGCCCAGAGCGTCGATTCACTGATGCTGTTCCGTATCCTGCTGGGTATCGGCATGGGCATGGAGTTTCCGATCGCTCAGTCGATGCTCTCGGAACTGATCCCGGCCACACGTCGAGGCCGCTATATCGCGTTGATGGATGGTTTCTGGCCGTTGGGTTTCGTGGCCGCGGGCGTGCTGTCGTATTTCCTGTTGCCGGTGATCGGCTGGCGCGACATCTTCCTGGTGTTGGCGGTGCCGGCGGTGTTCGTCCTGGTCATTCGCTTTTTCATTCCCGAGTCGCCGCGCTGGCTGGAACAGGCTGGCCGGGGGGACGAGGCGGACGCCGTGCTCAAGCGAATCGAAGACAAGGTCCGAGCCTCGTTGGGACGTGGAGAATTGCCTGAACCGATTCGTCTGCCGAGGGGCGAGAGCGCGCCGGGCAATTTCTTTTCGGCCCTGGCGCAGATCTGGTCACCGCTGTATCGCCAGCGCACGATGATGATCTGGAGCGTCTGGTTTTTCGCCTTGCTCGGTTTTTATGGCCTGACGTCCTGGCTCAGTGCCTTGTTGCAGCAGTCCGGATTCGCCGTGACCCAGTCGGTGTATTACACCGTGCTGATTTCCTTGGGCGGGATTCCCGGCTTCCTCATGGCGGCGTGGCTGGTGGAGCGCTGGGGACGTAAACCGGTGTGCGTGGTCACGTTGCTGGGTGGCGGGGTGATGGCGTTTCTTTATGGTCAGAGCGCGGTGTTTGGCGGCAACGTGGGCCTGCTCATCGGCACCGGGCTTTTGATGCAGTTCTTCCTGTTCGGCATGTGGGCGGTGCTCTACACCTACACGCCGGAGCTGTACCCCACCTCGGCACGGGCCACGGGCTCAGGTTTTGCCTCGGCTGTCGGTCGCATTGGTTCGCTGCTCGGGCCCCTGGTCACCGGGTTGGTGTTTCCCATTACCGGACAGGGCGGTGTGTTCGCCCTGGGCGCGCTGTGCTTCGCCGTGGCGGCGGGGGTGGTCTGGTTGTTTGGCGTGGAGACGCGGGGCAAGACATTGGAGGAGTTGAGCGAGGGTACGGTGGCCGGTTAAACCACTTCACTCTTGTGGGAGCGAGCCTGCTCGCGATGGCGGTAAGTCAGGCGACATCGATGTCGAATGTCATGCTGCTATCGCGAGCAGGCTCGCTCCCACAAGGGGGCATCACCCGTCTTAGGGTTTTACCAGCCGTGCATCCAGGCTGTTCTGCGCCAGGCGTGTGGCCTGGTCCTGGGTCATGCCCAGGTGGGTGTGCAGCGCGTGGAAGTTTTCGGTGACGTAGCCGCCGAAGTACGCCGGGTCATCGGAGTTGACCGTCACCTTCACACCGCGTTCGAGCATGTCGAGGATGTTGTGTTGCGACATGTCGTCGAACACACACAACTTGGTGTTGGACAACGGGCAGACCGTCAGCGGGATCTGTTCGTCGATGATCCGCTGCATCAGTCGTTCATCTTCAATGGCCCGCACGCCGTGGTCGATGCGCTGGATCTTCAACAGGTCCAGGGCTTGCCAGATGTACTCGGGCGGGCCTTCTTCACCGGCGTGGGCAACGGTCAGGAAGCCCTCGTTGCGTGCACGGTCGAATACCCGCTGGAACTTGCTCGGCGGGTGACCCATTTCCGAACTGTCCAGACCCACGGCCACGAACGCATCGCGGAACGGCAGCGCTTGGTCGAGGGTTTTCTCGGCCTGTTCTTCGCTCAGGTGGCGCAGGAAGCTCAGGATCAGGCCGCTGGTGATGCCCAGTTGCTGTTCACCGTCCTTGAGGGCCGCGGCGATGCCGTTGAGCACCACTTCGAACGGGACACCACGGTCGGTGTGAGTCTGCGGGTCGAAGAACGGTTCGGTGTGAATCACGTTCTGCGCCTTGCAGCGCAACAGGTAGGCCCAGGTCAGGTCGTAGAAATCCTGGGAGGTGCGCAACACGTCGGCGCCCTGGTAATACAGGTCGAGGAATTCCTGCAGATTGTTGAAGGCATAGGCCTTGCGCAGGGTGTCCACGTCGCTCCACGGCAGGGCGATCTTGTTGCGTTCGGCCAGGGCGAACAGCAGCTCGGGCTCCAGCGAGCCTTCCAGATGCAAATGCAGTTCAGCCTTGGGCAAGGCGTTCAGCCAGTCGTACATGTTCTTTTCTCATCAGCGAATCGATGGCAGGCATTCTACAGGGGCTGGCCGCAATGTCTGGTAAAACCTGACCGGCTGATCCACTACACCGCCTGTTGCTCCCGCCGATAAGCATAGGTGTCAGCGAAGCGTGACAGCAGGAATTCGGCGCAGGTGGTGGTCGGGTACTTCGGTGGGTGGCCCTCATCCTGACAACCGGGCAGGCATTGGATCTGCGTGTCGGGGTGCGGCTCGGCAAAGAACGGCATCGAGTAGCGGTCTACCCCCAGCGGGCTGATCACCCGGTGGGGGGTGGACAGGTAACGGTCGTTGCTCCAGCGCGCCATCATGTCGCCGAGGTTGACCACGAACGTGCCGTCGATGGGCGGCGCGTCGATCCATTGGCCGTTGACGTTGCGCACTTGCAGGCCACCAGCGGCGTCCTGGTAGAGCAGGGTGATGCAGCCGTAATCGGTATGGGCGCCGGCACCTTGCTGCTCGGCAGAGCTGGCGGTGTGACGCGGCGGATAGTGAATCAGGCGCAGCACGCTCACAGGCTCGGTGAAGCGCGTGTCGAAGAAGTCCCGCTCGATGCCGAGGGCCAGGGTCATGGCGCGCAGCAGGGTTTGGGCAAGGGCCTGCATGTCGCGGTAATGCTGCTCCATCAGGGGTTCCCAACCCGCCAGATCCGGGTGTCGGTTAGGACCGCGCAGAGGCTTGTGCGCCAGCACGTCGGGATGATCGGCCGGCAAGTGCAGGCCCATGTCGAAGGTTTCTTTCAGGTCGCTGGGTTTGGCCGGGTCCAGTTGTTCGGTGGCGACGGCGCCGTAGCCGCGATGATGGCGGGTCTGGGTGATGTCGATCTTGAGTTTTTCTTCTACCGGCAGCCTGAAGAAGCGTTGGGCATGGTCCAGGACTTCGGTGATACGAGCCGGGCTGATGGGGTGACCCTTGATGTAGAAAAAGCCCCACTGGCGGCAGGCCTGGTCGATCTGGTTGGCGATCGATTGCCAGGCGCTGGGGCTATCGCCGTAGAGCGGGCTGATGTCGATGATGGGAAGGCTGTTCATGCGGCTTTCCTGATTGTGTGAGGGGGCCGATGTGGGAGCGAGCCGGCTCGCGATAGCGATTTGTCTGTCGACATCAACGTTGAATGTCAGTCCGCTATCGCGAGCAGGCTCGCTCCCACATGGGGTGTTGTGTTGAGCCTGGGGTTACTTTGGAATCTCAGCCTTCATACCTTCGACGTAGTAATTCATCGACGCCAGTTCCACATTGGTAGCGCTCACGCCCGCCGGGATTTTCTCGACGCCGGCCTGGTCCTTGATCGGTCCGGTAAACGGATGGAAAGCACCGCTCTCGATGTCGGCGATGATCTGCTCGGCTTCGCCTTTGACCGCCGCTGGCACCAGGTCGCTGATCGGCAGTTTCACCGTGCCTTCCTTCAGGCCGCCCCAGTAGTCCTGGGATTTCCAGCTATGGTCGAGCACGCTTTGGGTGGCCTGGATGTAGTGCGGGCCCCAGTCGTTGACAATCGAGGTCAGCACCGCCTTGGGACCGAAGTGGGCCATGTCCGAAGCGTAGCCGACGGCGTATACGCCGCGCCGCTCGGCGGCCTGGATCGGCGCCGGGCTGTCGGTGTGCTGGAATACCACATCCACGCCCTGGTCGATCAGTGCGTTGGCGGCATCGGCTTCCTTGCCCGGATCGAACCAGGAGTTGACCCACACCACTTTGATTTCGGTGCCGGGGTTGTACTTGTTCAGGGCCAGTTGGATGGCGTTGATGTCGCGGATGACTTCCGGGATCGGGAAGGAGGCGACGTAGCCGATCTTTTTGGTCTTGGTCATCTTGGCCGCGAGGAAACCGCCGACGTAGCGGCCTTCGTAGGTGCGAGCCAGGTACGTGCCCAGGTTCTTGTCCTGCTTGTAGCCGGTGGCGTGTTCGAAGGTCACTTTGGGGAATTGCTTGGCGACCTTCAGTGTCGGGTTCATGTAGCCGAAGGACGTGGTGAAGATCAGGTCGTACTTGTCCTTGGCCATGTTGCGGATCACCCGCTCGGCGTCGGCGCCTTCAGGCACGTTTTCCACGTAGTTGGTGGTGATTCGGTCGCCGAGTTTCGCCACCAGTTCCTTGCGTCCCTGTTCATGCTGGTAGGTCCAGCCGTGGTCACCGATGGGGCCGATATAGACGAAACCGACCTTCAGCGGGTCGGCAGCGCTGGCATTCAGGCCGGCGCTCAGACCGACAGTCGCAGCGACGGCGCAAAGCAACATCTTCAAGGGACGCTTGTGCATGAACTCGAACTCCATTTTGTTGTGAGGTTGGCTGAACAGCGCTAATGCAAAATGCTGACCAATAGGACAACAAAATCTGTGATCTTTTCGAGGCAGCCATCGCGAGCAAGCTCGCTCCCACAAGGACAACGCAATACCTGTGGGAGCGAGCTTGCTCGCGATGAGGTCCTTGAGATCGATAAAGGTGCACCTGCCACCCACTCGCCACTCCCTGGTGCGTCACTTCGCCCGAACGTTCGCCGCCCCCTACAGTCAGTAGCTCATGACCCCGCCCACGGTGATAGGCCCGCGATGCTGACTTTGATCAAGCAAGAAAAACTGCTGTTGCTGGCGCTGATCGCCGCGGTGCTCGCCTATCCGCTGGAGCACTGGCTGTTGAGTAGCGGACAGATCGTGGCGTTGCTCGGCGGTTTGGTCCTGATCGGCTTTATCGTCGCGGCTTCCATGCGTGTGGCCCATCACGCCGAGCTGCTGGCAGAGAAGGTCGGCGATCCCTACGGCACGATGATCCTGACCCTGTCGGCGGTGCTGGTAGAAGTGGTGATCCTGGCGATCATGATGAGCAACGAAGCCTCGCCAACGCTGGTGCGCGACACCATCTATTCCGCGGTGATGCTCGATATCAACGGCATTCTTGGTCTTGCGGCGCTGATGGGCGGAATCAAGCATGGCGAGCAGGCTTACAACGATGATTCGGCGCGCACCTACAGCGTGATGATCCTCACCGCCATGGGCGTATCGATGGTGGTGCCGGAGTTCATTCCCCAAGAGAGCTGGAAGCTCTATTCGGCATTCACCATCGGCGCGATGATCGTGCTGTACACCCTGTTCCTGCGCATGCAGGTGGGGCCTCACAGTTACTTTTTCAGCTACAGCTACCCGGAAAAACGCCGTCGGAAAGAGCCGGTGGAAAACCAGCCGAAACCCATCAGCCTGACGTTCTCCATCGCGGCGCTGGTGTTTGGCGTCGTAGTGATCGGAGCGTTGGCCGAGGTCATGTCCAAAGCCATCGACCTGGGGCTGGAAGGTTCAGGGGCGCCGCCGGTGGTTACGGCGATTCTGGTGGCTGCCATTTCCGCGGCACCGGAAATCCTCACCGCCTTGCGCGCTGCGTTGGCCAACCGTATGCAGTCGGTGGTGAATATCGCCTTGGGGGCTTCGCTGTCCACCGTGATCCTCACCGTGCCGGTGATGGAAGCGATGGCGCTCTACACCGGCCAGCCGTTCCAGATGGCAATGACCCCGGTGCAGACGGTGATGATCTTCATCACCTTGATCGTCTGCGCCATCAACCTCAACGATGGGGAAACCAATGCCATTGAAGGCATGACCCATTTTGTGTTGTTCGCGACGTTTATCATGTTGTCGTTGCTGGGACTCTAGAAGAGTATCGCGGGCAAGCCTTGCTCCCACTGGTCTCACGGCAAGGCTGCTTCATACATCCACCCTTGATGTGGGAGCAAGGCTTGCCCGCGATAGCGTCCGGTCAGGCGCCGGCGATCAACTCCCGCGCCGCCTGGCTGTGATCAGCAATCAACCCCTTCAGGTCCAACCCTTCGACCTGTCCGTCGATGACCCGCCATTGCCCACCAACCATCACCCGGTCCGCCCGGTCCGCGCCGCACAGCAGCAGGGCCGAAACCGGATCGTGACTGCCGGAGAAGCGCAGTTCGTCGAGTTTGAACAGCGCCAAGTCAGCCTGTTTGCCCACCGCCAGCTCACCGATATCGTTGCGCCCCAGCAGTTGTGCCGAGCCGCGGGTTGCCCAGCCCAGCACTCGCTGCGGGGTGATCGCCTGCGCGCCATAGCGCAGGCGCTGAATGTACAACGCCTGGCGGGTTTCCAGGATCATGTTCGAGGCATCGTTGGAGGCCGAGCCGTCCACACCCAGGCCCAGCGGTGCGCCGGCGGCGGTGAGTTCCAGGGTAGGGCAGATGCCCGAGGCCAGGCGCATGTTGGAGCTTGGGCAATGGCAGATGCCGGTGCCGGCGGCGCCGAGACGGGTGATTTCCTCAGGATTGAAATGAATGCCGTGGGCCAGCCAGGTGCGCGGGCCGAGCCAGCCGACGCTGTCCAGGTAGTCCACGGTGCGCAGGCCGAAGCGTTGCAGGCAGAAGTCCTCTTCGTCGAGGGTTTCGGCCAGGTGAGTGTGTAGGCGTACGTCGAGTTTCTCCGCCAGCTCGGCGCTGGCGCGCATGATTTCAGGCGTGACCGAAAACGGTGAACAAGGCGCCAGGGCAATCTGGATTTGCGCCCCGTCGCCGCGCTCATGGTATTGGCTGATCAACCGCAGGCTGTCCTCGAGAATCACGTGGCCCTGCTGCACGGTCTGTTGTGGCGGCAAGCCACCGTCTGCTTCACCCAGGCTCATGGAACCGCGGGTCAGCATCGCGCGCATGCCCAGTTCACGGACACTTTGTACCTGCACATCGATGGCATTTTCCAAGCCTTCGGGGAACAGGTAATGGTGATCGGCCGCTGTGGTGCAGCCTGAAAGCAACAGTTCGGCCAGCGCCACTTTGCTCGCCAGAGCGAGCTTTTCCGGTGTCAACCGCGCCCATACCGGGTAGAGGGTTTTCAGCCACGGGAACAGGGGCTGGTTCACCACCGGTGCCCAGGCGCGAGTCAGGGTCTGGTAGAAATGATGATGGGTGTTGATCAGCCCCGGCAGGATCACATGTTCGCCGGCGTCGAAGACTGTGTCGCAGGGCTGGGCGGGTTGCTGGCCGGCCCTCAGCAATTCGACGATCACGCCGTTTTGCAGGACAAGACCGCCACGGGCATCGAGGTCGTTGGCCGTGAAGATGGCGAGGGGATTTTTTAACCAGGTACGGGTCGCAGGCATGGTGGCCGGCTCCTCTGAAAGTGGGTTCAGGTTAGCCAGCTCAGTGATGCCCTGTCTGCTGATCCAGGGTCGCCCGTTGGGTAGGGCGAGGTGCTGAGTTTACTCAGGTTGCGGGGCACATTTCCAGAGTTGAACGGGAGCCATGTGGGAGCGAGCCTGCTCGCGATAGCGGTGTGTCAGTCGACATCATGGTGAATGTCAGGCCGCAATCGCGAGCAGGCTCGCCCCCACAGGGGGAAGGCTTGGGTTACCAGGGAATCGTCTCGCCCTTGTAGTTGACGAAATGATGCCCACCCTTGCCGGCAAAGGCATTGACCTGATCAATCAGGCCGCGGGTGCTGGTCTCGACATCAATGTCCGCCCCTTCGCCACCCATGTCGGTCTTCACCCAGCCCGGGTGCAGCGACAGAACCGTCAATGTCTGCTCGCCCAATTGAGTGACAAAACTATTGGTCATCGAATTGAGCGCCGCCTTGCTGGCCTTGTACAGCGCCAGTTCCGGGGCGTCAGGCATGGTCACGCTGCCCAGCACGGAGCTCATGAATGCCAGCACGCCACTGCCGTCGCGGATCTGGCCGACGAAACGCTGGGCCAGATTGATCGGTGCCACGGCGTTGGTGAAGAACAACTGGCCGACTTCGGCCAGCGTCGCACCGCCGGGGCTCTGGTTGTCAGGGCCTTTGACGCCGGCATTGACGAACAACAGGTCGAAGGTTTCGTCCTTGAGCTGCTGGCTCAGGGCGATGACGGCTTGCTGGTCGTCCATGTCGAGCTTTTCGATCCGCACTGGGCCCAGTGCCTTCAACGCCTCGGCGTTCTGCGGGTTGCGCACGGTGGCGGTCACGCTCCAGCCATCGCTGAGCAGCGTCTTCACCAGGCCGAGGCCCAGGCCCCGGGAGGCGCCAATGATCAATGCGTTTTTTGCCGAATTCATGAGGAGCATCCTTGATGAAAAAAGGTCACGGATTTAATGGACAGCGTTGCCCGAGCCGTTGTTTCAGCTCATGGCGCAACGCGTCGAGTTCGGTCATACGGGTTTCGATCAGGTTCAGTTTGTCTTGCAGCAATTGCGTCACGGCGCAGTCAGGGTCCTGCGCCTGCCACAGGGCGGCGACGCTGGCGCCGATCTCGCCCAGGGTAAAACCCAGGCGCTGGGCGGTCTTGATGTAGAGCACCAGTTGCACCATGTCGGCGGGGTAGTGGCGATAGCCATTGGCGCTGCGCTGCGCCGCGATCAGGCCGCGCTGCTCGTAGAAGCGCAGGGTGTCACGGGTGACGGCACAGGCTTGGGCGAGTTCACCGATGCGCATGGTGGGTCTCCGAAGGGCTTGACCTTGGAGCATACCCCAGGCTTTAGGCTCTTTGCTTCCCAATTATCTGGAGCAAGGTGTATGTGGACTTTGATGCAATATCGCCGGGTGGTGCGCGGCAGCGCCTGGTACGACCTTATCGTGTCGGCCGTGCTGGCCACGCCGTGGAGCTTTGCGGCGTTGCATGGTGTGTTGATGAGTATGACTCAGCTATTTGACCTGCCTGGAGAACTGCCGCCGTTTGCGCCGGCGCATGTGCTGATGGTGAATCTGCTGGGCTCGATTGTCTGCGTGTGGGCGGTGCTGCGGATTCGTGATCCGCAGCCGCTGTACGGGCGTTATGACGCGGCGGGGCGGTTTTTGTTTTCGGCCTGGATGCTGTATGCACTGCTTCATGGGGCCAGTGCGGTGTTGTGGGTTTTCCTGTTTTTCGAGTTGGTGTGGGGCTTGGTTCAGGTATTGCCTGTTCGGGCCTCATCGCGAGCAGGCTCGCTCCCACAGGGAGAGATGGGGCGAGCCTGAAACTGACGGTCACCCCGATCAAATGTGGGAGCGAGCCTGCTCGCGATAGGCGCGCCGCCGTCTACGTCAATGCCCTGCCTGCCAAGGCTGTCCCAGCGACACCGGCGCATACAGCCGCGTGCGCACCGCGTCCCGGGACAGCAACACCAACACCACAATGGTCGCGACGTACGGCAGCATCGCCAGCAAGCTCGATGGAATCGCCAGCCCCAAGCCCTGGGCCACCAGGTGCAGGATGCTGGCGAGGCCGAACAGGTAGGCGCCCAGCAGCAGGCGCCAGACTCGCCAACTGGCGAACACCACCAGCGCCAGGGCGATCCAGCCGCGCCCGGCGCTCATGTTCTCGGCCCACATCGGCGTGTACGCCAGCGACAGGTAGGCACCCGCCAGCCCGGCCATGGCACCGCCGAACAGCACCGCCAGGGTCCGCACCCGCAACACCGGCAGGCCCATGGCACTGGCGGCATCGGGATTTTCCCCCACCGCCTGGATAATCAGCCCAACGCGACTTTTCACAATCACCCAGGCCACCAGGGCGAACAGTGCAAAAGACAGGTACACCAGCAGATCCTGGGCAAACAACATCCGCCCGATCAACGGGATGTCGCTCAAGTAGGGAATCGCCAGCGGCTCGAACCCCGCCAGCGGTTTGCCGACCCAGGCCGCGCCGACAAAACTCGACAGCCCCACGCCGAAAATCGTCAGCGCCAACCCGGTGGCCACCTGATTGGCATTGAACACCAGCGCTACCAACGCGAACAGCGCCGACAACAGCATCCCGGCGGCCATCGCCAGCAGCACGCCAAGCCACAGGTTGCCGCTGTTGAACGCGACGATAAAACCGATCACCGCGCCGAACAGCATCATGCCTTCCTGGCCCAGGTTCAAAACACCACTTTTCTCGCAGATCAGCTCACCCAGAGCCACCAGCAGCAACGGTGTGCCGCAACGGATCATGGCGTAGAAAATATTGCTCAACAGGTCGATATCCATCACAGCGCTCCTGCCTGTACGGCGGTGGTCCGGGTGCGCCGGGCCCAGCGCAGGTTCAGGCGCGGCCGATACAGGATCAGTACGTCGCAGGCCAACAGGAAAAACAGCATCATGCCCTGGAACAGCTGGGTGATTGCCTGGGGAAGGTTCAGCGACATCTGCGCGCTTTCGCCGCCGATGTACAACAAGGCCATCAGCAGGCTGGCGAACAGAATGCCGATGGGATTCAGACGTCCCAGGAACGCCACGGTAATCGCCGCATAGCCGTAGCCCGGTGACACTTGCGGCACCAGTTGGCCGATTGGCCCGGTCACTTCGCAGACACCGGCGAGCCCAGCCAGTGCACCGCTGATCAACAGCGCCAGCCACACCAACGGCTTCTGGCGAAAGCCGGCGAAGCCGGCGGCCCGAGCGTCCAGGCCCAGCACTTTGATCTGAAACCCGACAAAACTTTTCTGCAGCAACACCCAGACCGCCACCAGTGCCAGCAGGGAGAAATACAACCCGGCATGAAGCCGCCCGTCTTCCACCAGCAATGGCAGGCGACTGGCATCGCCGAACATCGCCGACTCCGGAAAGTTGAACCCGGCCGGGTCTTTCAGCGGTCCGTGAACGCAGAACAGCAGCAGGTTAAGTGCGATGTAATTGAGCATGATGCTGGTCAGGATTTCATTGGCATTGAAGCGCGTGCGTAGCCACGCCGTGAGCCCGGCCCAGGCGGCGCCGGCGAGGGTGCCGGTCAGCAGAATCAGCACCAGTGCCCAGCGGCTTTGCATGCCGATGATGTTCACCGCGACGGCGCTGCCGGCCAGGGCGCCCAATAGCAATTGTCCCTCGGCGCCAATGTTCCAGATTCGTGCCTGGTAGGCCACCGCCAGGCCGAGGGCGCAGAGCAGGATCGGCAAGGCTTTGACCAGCCATTCGGACACACCGTATAGATCACTGATCGGGGCGATCAACAAGGTGTACAAGGTTTGCAACGGATCATGCCCCAGGACGGCGAACAGCAGCGAGCCACAGCCCAGGGTCAATACGGCGGCCAGCAGCGGCGAGCACCAGAGCATCAGGCGCGATTGTTGGCCGCGGGGTTCAAGAGACAGCAGCATAAAAACTCCGTTAGACCGTCGCGGGATCAGGGGATTGAGGGGCGTCGAACTGGCCGGCCATCCAGCCGCCGACGTCGCTAAGCCGGGTTTGGACAGTGGGCCTCAAGGCGGACAAACGCCCGCCACACAAAGCGCCGAGGCGGTCGCTGATCTGGAACAGTTCGTCGAGGTCTTCGGAGATCACCAGGATGGCGGCACCCGCATCGCGCAAGGCAATCAGGGCCCTGTGGATGGTCGCCGCTGCGCCGACGTCTACGCCCCAGGTCGGATGCGCCGCCACCAGCAGCCTGGGCTGTTGAAGGATTTCCCGACCGAGGATGAATTTTTGCAGGTTGCCCCCCGAGAGGCTGCGCGCCGGGGTTCTGGTGTCGGGCGTCTTCACCCCAAAACGACGGATAATCTCCTCGGCCAGGTGCTCGACCTTGCGCCGTTGAATCAGGCCGCAACGGATCAGTCCTTGTTGGAAGGCGCTGAGCAGGGCGTTATCCGCCAGGCTCAATTGCGGCACGGCGCCGTGGCCCAGGCGTTCGGCTGGAACAAATGCCAGCCCGAGGCGGCGCCGGGCATTGGGGCGCAGATGCGCCACCGGTTGCCCATCGAACCTGATCGTCTCGCCTTTGTGGCGGGGCAGTTGCGTTTCACCGCTGAGTAATGCCAGCCACTCGTCCTGCCCATTCCCCGCCACTCCGGCGATACCGACGATTTCGCCGCTGCGTACCTCAAGGTCTATATCCCGTAACGAGCAACCGAACGGGTCTGGGTTTGGCCATGACAGTTTGTGGATCTCAAGGAACGCTTTGTCTGCGCTGACCTTGGGATAGTCCGCGATCAGCCCGGCCGCTTCGCCGACCATCAACTGCGCCAGTTCCCGGTCCGAGCACTGCGCTGGTGTGCAATGCCCTGACACCCGTCCGCCACGCAGCACCGTCGCGCTGTGGCACAACGCGCGGACCTCGCCCAACTTGTGGCTGATGAACAAAATGCTGCAGCCTTCGCTCGCCAGGCGCCGCAGGGTCACGAACAGTTCTTCGGCTTCCTGGGGCGTCAGCACCGAGGTGGGTTCATCGAGAATCAGCAGACGGATGTCCTGCATCAAGCAACGAATGATCTCCACCCGTTGACGTTCGCCAATCGACAGGCTGTGGACCAACCGCTGCGGCTCCAGGGCCATGCCGTAGCGTTGGGAAACTTCGCGGATTCGCGGCTCCAGTTGCGCCGGTGTGCCGGCTGCCGCGCCCATGGCCAGGGCGATGTTCTGCGCCACGGTAAGGGTTTCAAACAGCGAGAAATGCTGGAACACCATACCGATGCCCAGGCTACGGGCCTGGGCCGGGTTGCGCAGGTCGACCCGTTGGCCTTGCCAGATCACCTCGCCCGAATCGGCTTGGGTAACGCCGTAGATAATCTTCATCAGGGTGCTTTTGCCAGCACCGTTTTCGCCGAGCAGCGCGTGGATCTCGCCGGGCTGGATGCTCAGGTCGATGGCGTCATTGGCCAGGCAACCTGGGTAGCGTTTGCTGATCTTGCGCAATTGCAGGCGCGGGATGGAATCGGGGTCGGACATGACAGGCTCGGGTCAGGGGACATGAATGCCTGTGGATAAAGCAATTTCCTGGCCAGTAGGTCAGGAAATGTCAGCGAGCCCCGCGCTTTGCCTATCGGCTTGGCTTACTCGCCAACACCCTCGCTGTGGATAGGGCACCGCAATGGGGCGAGCAGGTGATAGAGGCGTTGTTTGTGCCCCGAAACGGGTGGTTAAAAAATGATCAGGCGGCTGCGAGCCATGCCTTTCATGGGACGGCGTGAGCCATGAACGGGTTATCCACAGGATGTTCCACAGTTATTGTGCGCAAGCCTGAAGGTCCGGCATAACCAGCGCCCGGCTTTCTTCTAAAGGTGATAAAACCTCGCAAGCATTTGTTTTTCTGAAGAATTCCTACAGAAAACAGTGCTTTGATCAAAAAACGAACAACAGCCGCAAAGCCGCATGACAGAAGGGTTACAGCGGAATGTGCTCAGGTTATCCACAGTCGGGTGCACAGTGGATGTGGGCAAGTCGCACGATGGCGTTTGCCCTGAAAAGTCGCAGACCCCCTCGCGCTCAACGGGCCAGCAGAATCCGTCCACGGCTCAGGTCGGCCAATTGCTTTTGCAATGTTTCGATCTGCGCTTCACCCACGGCCACCTGCAAGTCCACGCCATTGGCTGTAAAGCTCTCGGTGTTCACCAATCCGCCGCATTCGGCGACCCGCAGTTTCACCAGGGCCAGTTCCGCGAAACCGCAGGTGCAGCGCAGCGCCACACGGCTGATCAACTCAACCTTCTCGGCGTTTTGCAGGCATTTGTTCGCGCCCCCGCCATAGGCCCGGGCCAAGCCTCCGGTGCCCAACTGGATTCCACCGTACCAACGGATCACCAGCACCACGACCTGATCGCAAGCCTGGGCTTCGATGGCCGCCAGGATCGGCCGCCCGGCGGTGCCACCCGGTTCGCCGTCGTCGTTGCTGCGGTATTGGTCGCCGAGTTTCCAGGCCCAGCAGTTGTGTGTGGCGTTCAGATCGCTGTGCTGCTCTATAAAGGCCACTGCGTCGGCAGGGCTGGTGATAGGGGCGGCGAGGGTGATGAAGCGGCTTTTGCGAATCTCTTCGCGGTATTCACAAAAGCCGGTGAGGGTAAAAGGCATGAGGGTCTTAAAAGGTTGGTTTCAGGCCGCAGCCCTTGAGAATGATGCGGATCAGGTTGTCGCCGGCATCGATCATGTCCTGCTTGGTCAGCTTGCTGCGACCGGTCACGCGGCAGATCTGGGTGGCGAAGTCGGCGTAATGCTGAGTACTTCCCCACAATAGAAAGATCAGGTGCACGGGGTCGATCGGGTCCATCTTGCCGGCATCGATCCAGGCCTGGAACACTGCCGCGCGGCCGTTGAACCAGGTGCGATAATCCTGGTTGAAATATTCAGTCAGGCATTCACCACCGCTGATCACCTCCATGGCGAAAAGCCGGGACGCCTGGGGATGGCGGCGGGAAAACTCCATTTTGGCGCGGATGTAGCGGGTCAGGGCTTCGGCCGGATCATCCTCGGCGGTGAGGGTATTAAAGGTGCTATCCCACAACTCGATGATGTTGCTCAGCACCGCCACGTACAACCCAAGCTTGTTGGTGAAGTAATAATGCAGGTTCGCCTTGGGCAGCCCGGCCTTCAAGGCAATGGCATTCATGCTGGTGCCTTTGAACCCGTGACGGGCGAATTCATCTTCGGCGGCCTTGAGGATGGTCTCTTCGTTTTTTTGACGAATGCGGCTGGTGGGCTTGCCACCGTGGGCAGGGACTTCAAAGGTCATGGGCGTTTCCGGGCTGGGTCTGTGGGGCAAGCAAATGCGTTGATAGCGCACCGGCAGCGATCCGACAAGTGCCATCATGCTAAAAGCCTTTCGCTGGGGGCAGGCTAACCCAGCCAATGTCGGACCAAGGGTTAGCGGGTTGCCGCCAGGCTCTGGAGAAAGCTCTCCAGCACCAGATGAGGCCGACGCCCCTTGCGCGTGACTGACGCCAGGCTCAAATCATAGAAACGGGCCGTGGGTTTGAGGGCGCGCAACCGTCCCTGCTGGACCCACAGGCTGGCGTAATGATCCGGTAGGTAACCGATGTAGCGCCCTGTAAGAATCAGGAACGCCATGCCTTCGCGGTCCGATGCACTGGCAGTGCAATTGAGTGCCTGGTAGTGGGCCTGGATCTCGGCGGGCAGGCGGAAGGTCGGTGCGATGGCATCCTGGCTGTTGAGGCGAGCGTCGTCCAGTTGTTGGTCATCCACATAAAACAACGGATGCCCGACCGCGCAATACAACAGCGAACGTTCGCTGTAGAGCGGTTGATACTCCAGCCCGGAAAGGGCACTGGCCTGGGGCACGACGCCGACATGCAATCGGCCGTCGAGTACGCCTTGCTCGACTTCGTTGGGAGCGATCATGCGAATCTGAATCTGCACGTCTGGACCGCGTTCCTTCAATTGGGCCAGGGCATGGGTGATGCGCATGTGGGGCAGGGTGACGAGATTATCGGTCAGGCCAATGATCAATTCGCCGCGCAAATGTTGATGCAGGCCGTTGACTTCGGTGCGAAAGCTTTCCAGTGCACTTAATAGTTGCAACGCTGATTGATAGACCTCGCGGCCTTCCTCCGTCAGGGAAAAGCCCGCCCGTCCGCGCTGGCACAACCGTAGGCCAAGACGCTGCTCAAGGTCGCTCATCTGCTGGCTGATGGCGGAGCGACCGATCCCAAGCACCGTCTCCGCTGCGGAGAATCCACCGCACTCCACCACGCTGCGAAAAATGCGCAACAGACGAATATCAAAGTCGCTGACCTGGGCCAGTGGATCGGGACGACGCGCGCTCATAGTTTAGTGATCTGCTGACTGAAGGTTAGAAAAGTTGGATTTCATCGACTTTATCGCCGTGGCAAGTTAGCTGCAAGAACGCCTTTGGATCCCTGTCGCTTCTCTCCTGCGAGGTTCTGTCGATGAACATGCCCGAACATGCTGCCGGCTCCCTGGCCAGCCAGCTCAAGCTTGATGCCCACTGGATGCCTTACACCGCCAACCGCAACTTCCAGCGCGATCCACGTCTGATCGTCGCCGCCGAAGGCAGTTGGCTGGTGGATGACAAAGGGCGCAAGGTCTACGACTCGCTGTCGGGCCTGTGGACGTGCGGCGCCGGGCACACCCGCAAGGAAATCCAGGAAGCAGTCGCCAAACAGCTGGGCACCCTCGACTACTCGCCGGGCTTCCAGTACGGCCACCCGCTGTCGTTCCAGCTGGCAGAAAAAATCACCAGCCTGACACCGGGCAACCTCAACCATGTGTTTTTCACCGACTCCGGTTCCGAGTGTGCCGATACCGCGGTGAAAATGGTCCGCGCCTACTGGCGTCTCAAGGGCCAGGCGACCAAGACCAAGATGATCGGCCGTGCTCGTGGTTACCATGGCGTGAATATCGCCGGTACCAGCCTCGGCGGCGTCAGCGGCAACCGCAAGTTGTTCGGCCAGGCGATGATGGACGTCGATCACTTGCCCCACACGCTGCTGGCAAGCAATGCCTATTCCCGTGGCATGCCAAAAGAGGGTGGTATCGCCTTGGCCGATGAGCTGTTGAAGCTGATCGAACTGCACGATGCCTCCAACATCGCCGCGGTGTTTGTTGAACCGATGGCCGGCTCCGCTGGCGTACTGGTGCCGCCTGAGGGTTATCTCAAGCGCCTGCGGGAAATCTGCGATCAGCACAGCATCTTGTTGGTGTTCGACGAGGTCATCACCGGGTTCGGCCGTACCGGTTCGATGTTCGGTGCCGATAGTTTCGGCGTAACCCCGGATCTCATGTGCATTGCCAAGCAGGTTACCAATGGCGCGATCCCCATGGGCGCGGTGATTGCCAGCTCCGAGATCTACCAGACGTTCATGAACCAGCCGACGCCTGAGTACGCAGTGGAATTCCCCCATGGCTACACCTATTCGGCGCATCCGGTGGCATGCGCGGCAGGCTTGGCGGCACTGGATCTGCTGCAAAAGGAAAACCTTGTGCAGAGCGTGGCCGAGGTGGCTCCGCATTTCGAGAAGGCCTTGCATGGCCTGAAGGGGGCGAAGAACATCATCGACATCCGCAACTATGGCCTGGCCGGGGCAATCCAGATTGCGCCCCGCGATGGCGACGCGATCGTGCGCCCGTTCGAGGCTGGCATGGCGTTGTGGAAAAAGGGGTTCTACGTGCGTTTCGGCGGTGACACTCTGCAATTCGGGCCAACGTTCAACAGCAAGCCACAGGATCTGGATCGCTTGTTCGATGCGGTCGGTGAAGTGCTGAACAAACTCGACTGACGCGTCCCTCTATATAGCTTTCAATACGGGCGTCCGGCAGCGGGCGCCTGCGGATAACATTCTGGAGTCCCCATGAGCCTCATTGCGCATTTGATCAATGGCGAACTGTTGAGCGACAGCGCTCGTACCGCCGACGTGTTCAACCCTTCCACCGGCCAGGCGATTCATCAGGTGCCTTTGGCCGATCGTGCGACGGTCCAGCAGGCTATCGACGCCGCCAAGGCGGCTTTCCCTGCCTGGCGCAACACACCGGCGGCCAAACGAGCGCAGGTAATGTTCCGGTTCAAGCAGTTGTTGGAGCAGAACGAGTCGCGCATCGCCCAGTTGATCAGCGAAGAGCACGGCAAGACCCTGGAAGACGCGGCTGGAGAGCTTAAGCGCGGGATCGAGAACGTCGAATTCGCCTGTGCGGCACCGGAAATTCTGAAGGGCGAATACAGCCGTAACGTAGGACCGAACATCGACGCGTGGTCAGACTTCCAGCCCTTGGGCGTGGTGGCGGGCATCACGCCATTCAACTTCCCGGCGATGGTGCCGCTGTGGATGTACCCGCTGGCGATCGTTTGTGGCAACTGCTTCATCCTCAAACCGTCCGAGCGTGACCCTAGTTCGACGTTGCTGATCGCCCAATTGCTTCTGGAAGCCGGGCTGCCCAAAGGCGTGTTGAGCGTGGTGCATGGCGACAAAGCTGCAGTGGACGCACTGATCGAAGCGCCGGAGGTGAAGGCGCTGAGTTTTGTCGGCTCCACGCCGATTGCCGAATACATCTATGCCGAAGGCGCCCGGCGCGGCAAACGCGTGCAGGCACTGGGTGGGGCGAAGAACCATGCGGTCTTGATGCCGGATGCGGATCTGGATAACGCCGTCAGTGCGCTGATGGGGGCGGCCTACGGTTCGTGCGGCGAACGCTGCATGGCAATCTCCGTGGCGGTGTGTGTGGGCGATCAGGTGGCGGATGCGCTGGTCGCCAAGCTGGTGCCGCAGATCCAGTCACTGAAAATCGGCGCGGGTACGTCGTGCGGACTGGACATGGGGCCATTGGTGACCGGTCAGCATCGCGACAAGGTCAGCGGCTATATAGAAGATGGCGTATCGGCGGGTGCGTCGCTGGTTGTCGATGGTCGCGGTTTGAGCGTGGCTGGGCATGAGGAGGGGTTCTTCCTGGGCGGCTGCCTGTTTGATCGCGTGACGCCTGAGATGCGCATCTATAAAGAAGAGATTTTCGGGCCGGTGCTGTGCATCGTCCGGGTCAACAGCCTGGAAGAGGCGATGCAACTGATCAACGATCACGAGTATGGCAACGGCACATGCATCTTTACCCGTGATGGTGAGGCGGCGCGGTTGTTCTGCGATGAAATCGAAGTCGGCATGGTAGGCGTCAACGTTCCTTTGCCGGTGCCCGTGGCCTACCACAGCTTCGGTGGGTGGAAGCGTTCGCTGTTTGGCGATCTGCATGCCTATGGTCCGGACGGGGTGCGCTTCTATACCCGTCGCAAGGCCATTACCCAGCGTTGGCCGCAGCGTGCCAGCCACGAGGCGTCACAGTTCGCCTTCCCGAGCTTGTAAGCGGTAGGTGGGTGAAGAGGCCGGTGTCTTTGGACACCGGCCTCTGTGTTTGCGGGGCTTTTGGCTGTTGTGACAGAAATATGAAAATAGGTGTTGACGGCAAATCCTGGAAGTCTATAATTCGCCCCACTTCCGGCGCAGTCGAAACGAAAAACTCCTTGAGTTTCAATGAGTTAAACGATTTTCGGCAGCGCAGGGCTTCAGGTCATCGAAGCTTGGGAAGCAGTTGGTGGGGCGGTTTTCCTGGCTCCGTTAACGATTCGATCTTCTCGATCGAAAGCGTCAAAAAGAGGTGTTGACAGCAGCGAGTAACGCTGTAGAATTCGCCTCCCGCTAACGAGAGATCGGAAGCGCAAGTGGTTGAAGTTGCAGAGGAAACTTTGAAAACTTCTTAAAATAACCGCTTGACAGATACACCGGGCGCTGTAGAATGCGCGCCTCGGTTGAGACGAAAGGCTCAACCCACCGCTCTTTAACAACTGAATCAAGCAATTCGTGTGGGTGCTTGTGGAGTCAGACTGCTAGTCAACAGATTATCAGCATCACAAGTTACTCCGCGAGAAATCAAAGATGTAACCAACGATTGCTGAGCCAAGTTTAGGGTTTTCTCAAAACCCAAAGATGTTTGAACTGAAGAGTTTGATCATGGCTCAGATTGAACGCTGGCGGCAGGCCTAACACATGCAAGTCGAGCGGTAGAGAGGTGCTTGCACCTCTTGAGAGCGGCGGACGGGTGAGTAAAGCCTAGGAATCTGCCTGGTAGTGGGGGATAACGCTCGGAAACGGACGCTAATACCGCATACGTCCTACGGGAGAAAGCAGGGGACCTTCGGGCCTTGCGCTATCAGATGAGCCTAGGTCGGATTAGCTAGTTGGTGAGGTAATGGCTCACCAAGGCGACGATCCGTAACTGGTCTGAGAGGATGATCAGTCACACTGGAACTGAGACACGGTCCAGACTCCTACGGGAGGCAGCAGTGGGGAATATTGGACAATGGGCGAAAGCCTGATCCAGCCATGCCGCGTGTGTGAAGAAGGTCTTCGGATTGTAAAGCACTTTAAGTTGGGAGGAAGAGCATTAACCTAATACGTTAGTGTTTTGACGTTACCGACAGAATAAGCACCGGCTAACTCTGTGCCAGCAGCCGCGGTAATACAGAGGGTGCAAGCGTTAATCGGAATTACTGGGCGTAAAGCGCGCGTAGGTGGTTCGTTAAGTTGGATGTGAAATCCCCGGGCTCAACCTGGGAACTGCATTCAAAACTGTCGAGCTAGAGTATGGTAGAGGGTGGTGGAATTTCCTGTGTAGCGGTGAAATGCGTAGATATAGGAAGGAACACCAGTGGCGAAGGCGACCACCTGGACTGATACTGACACTGAGGTGCGAAAGCGTGGGGAGCAAACAGGATTAGATACCCTGGTAGTCCACGCCGTAAACGATGTCAACTAGCCGTTGGGAGCCTTGAGCTCTTAGTGGCGCAGCTAACGCATTAAGTTGACCGCCTGGGGAGTACGGCCGCAAGGTTAAAACTCAAATGAATTGACGGGGGCCCGCACAAGCGGTGGAGCATGTGGTTTAATTCGAAGCAACGCGAAGAACCTTACCAGGCCTTGACATCCAATGAACTTTCCAGAGATGGATTGGTGCCTTCGGGAACATTGAGACAGGTGCTGCATGGCTGTCGTCAGCTCGTGTCGTGAGATGTTGGGTTAAGTCCCGTAACGAGCGCAACCCTTGTCCTTAGTTACCAGCACGTCGTGGTGGGCACTCTAAGGAGACTGCCGGTGACAAACCGGAGGAAGGTGGGGATGACGTCAAGTCATCATGGCCCTTACGGCCTGGGCTACACACGTGCTACAATGGTCGGTACAGAGGGTTGCCAAGCCGCGAGGTGGAGCTAATCCCACAAAACCGATCGTAGTCCGGATCGCAGTCTGCAACTCGACTGCGTGAAGTCGGAATCGCTAGTAATCGCGAATCAGAATGTCGCGGTGAATACGTTCCCGGGCCTTGTACACACCGCCCGTCACACCATGGGAGTGGGTTGCACCAGAAGTAGCTAGTCTAACCTTCGGGGGGACGGTTACCACGGTGTGATTCATGACTGGGGTGAAGTCGTAACAAGGTAGCCGTAGGGGAACCTGCGGCTGGATCACCTCCTTAATCGACGACCGCAGCTGCTTCATGAGCTCCCACACGAATTGCTTGATTCATTGAAGAAGACGATTGGGTCTGTAGCTCAGTTGGTTAGAGCGCACCCCTGATAAGGGTGAGGTCGGCAGTTCGAATCTGCCCAGACCCACCAATTTCATGGTGTTCCCTGTAGAAATACGGGGCCATAGCTCAGCTGGGAGAGCGCCTGCCTTGCACGCAGGAGGTCAGCGGTTCGATCCCGCTTGGCTCCACCATTACAGATTGGCACCAACGTTTAAAGCTTAGAAATGAGCATTCCACCAAGACGGTGCTGAATGTTGATTTCTAGTCTTTTGATTAGATCGTTCTTTAAAAATTTGGGTATGTGATAGAAAGATAGACTGGACGTTACTTTCACTGGTAACGGATCAGGCTAAGGTAAAATTTGTGAGTTGCTCTTAGAGCATGCGAATTTTCGGCGAATGTCGTCTTCACAGTATAACCAGATTGCTTGGGGTTATATGGTCAAGTGAAGAAGCGCATACGGTGGATGCCTTGGCAGTCAGAGGCGATGAAAGACGTGGTAGCCTGCGAAAAGCTTCGGGGAGTCGGCAAACAGACTTTGATCCGGAGATGTCTGAATGGGGGAACCCAGCCATCATAAGATGGTTATCTTGTACTGAATACATAGGTGCAAGAGGCGAACCAGGGGAACTGAAACATCTAAGTACCCTGAGGAAAAGAAATCAACCGAGATTCCCTTAGTAGTGGCGAGCGAACGGGGACTAGCCCTTAAGTGGCTTTGAGATTAGCGGAACGCTCTGGAAAGTGCGGCCATAGTGGGTGATAGCCCTGTACGCGAAAATCTCTTAGTCATGAAATCGAGTAGGACGGAGCACGAGAAACTTTGTCTGAATATGGGGGGACCATCCTCCAAGGCTAAATACTACTGACTGACCGATAGTGAACTAGTACCGTGAGGGAAAGGCGAAAAGAACCCCGGAGAGGGGAGTGAAATAGATCCTGAAACCGTATGCGTACAAGCAGTGGGAGCCCACTTTGTTGGGTGACTGCGTACCTTTTGTATAATGGGTCAGCGACTTATTTTCAGTGGCGAGCTTAACCGAATAGGGGAGGCGTAGCGAAAGCGAGTCTTAATAGGGCGTCTAGTCGCTGGGAATAGACCCGAAACCGGGCGATCTATCCATGGGCAGGTTGAAGGTTGGGTAACACTAACTGGAGGACCGAACCGACTACCGTTGAAAAGTTAGCGGATGACCTGTGGATCGGAGTGAAAGGCTAATCAAGCTCGGAGATAGCTGGTTCTCCTCGAAAGCTATTTAGGTAGCGCCTCATGTATCACTGTAGGGGGTAGAGCACTGTTTCGGCTAGGGGGTCATCCCGACTTACCAAACCGATGCAAACTCCGAATACCTACAAGTGCCGAGCATGGGAGACACACGGCGGGTGCTAACGTCCGTCGTGAAAAGGGAAACAACCCAGACCGTCAGCTAAGGTCCCAAAGTTATGGTTAAGTGGGAAACGATGTGGGAAGGCTTAGACAGCTAGGAGGTTGGCTTAGAAGCAGCCACCCTTTAAAGAAAGCGTAATAGCTCACTAGTCGAGTCGGCCTGCGCGGAAGATGTAACGGGGCTCAAACCATACACCGAAGCTACGGGTATCACTTAGGTGATGCGGTAGAGGAGCGTTCTGTAAGCCTGTGAAGGTGAGTTGAGAAGCTTGCTGGAGGTATCAGAAGTGCGAATGCTGACATGAGTAACGACAATGGGTGTGAAAAACACCCACGCCGAAAGACCAAGGTTTCCTGCGCAACGTTAATCGACGCAGGGTTAGTCGGTCCCTAAGGCGAGGCTGAAAAGCGTAGTCGATGGAAAACAGGTTAATATTCCTGTACTTCTGGTTATTGCGATGGAGGGACGGAGAAGGCTAGGCCAGCTTGGCGTTGGTTGTCCAAGTTTAAGGTGGTAGGCTGGAATCTTAGGTAAATCCGGGATTCTAAGGCCGAGAGCTGATGACGAGTTACCCTTTGGGTGACGAAGTGGTTGATGCCATGCTTCCAAGAAAAGCTTCTAAGCTTCAGGTAACCAGGAACCGTACCCCAAACCGACACAGGTGGTTGGGTAGAGAATACCAAGGCGCTTGAGAGAACTCGGGTGAAGGAACTAGGCAAAATGGCACCGTAACTTCGGGAGAAGGTGCGCCGGTGAGGGTGAAGCACTTGCTGCGTAAGCCCACGCCGGTCGAAGATACCAGGCCGCTGCGACTGTTTATTAAAAACACAGCACTCTGCAAACACGAAAGTGGACGTATAGGGTGTGACGCCTGCCCGGTGCCGGAAGGTTAATTGATGGGGTTAGCTAACGCGAAGCTCTTGATCGAAGCCCCGGTAAACGGCGGCCGTAACTATAACGGTCCTAAGGTAGCGAAATTCCTTGTCGGGTAAGTTCCGACCTGCACGAATGGCGTAACGATGGCGGCGCTGTCTCCACCCGAGACTCAGTGAAATTGAAATCGCTGTGAAGATGCAGTGTATCCGCGGCTAGACGGAAAGACCCCGTGAACCTTTACTATAGCTTTGCACTGGACTTTGAATTTGCTTGTGTAGGATAGGTGGGAGGCTTTGAAGCGTGGACGCCAGTTCGCGTGGAGCCATCCTTGAAATACCACCCTGGCAACTTTGAGGTTCTAACTCAGGTCCGTTATCCGGATCGAGGACAGTGTATGGTGGGTAGTTTGACTGGGGCGGTCTCCTCCTAAAGAGTAACGGAGGAGTACGAAGGTGCGCTCAGACCGGTCGGAAATCGGTCGTAGAGTATAAAGGCAAAAGCGCGCTTGACTGCGAGACAGACACGTCGAGCAGGTACGAAAGTAGGTCTTAGTGATCCGGTGGTTCTGTATGGAAGGGCCATCGCTCAACGGATAAAAGGTACTCCGGGGATAACAGGCTGATACCGCCCAAGAGTTCATATCGACGGCGGTGTTTGGCACCTCGATGTCGGCTCATCACATCCTGGGGCTGAAGCCGGTCCCAAGGGTATGGCTGTTCGCCATTTAAAGTGGTACGCGAGCTGGGTTTAGAACGTCGTGAGACAGTTCGGTCCCTATCTGCCGTGGACGTTTGAGATTTGAGAGGGGCTGCTCCTAGTACGAGAGGACCGGAGTGGACGAACCTCTGGTGTTCCGGTTGTCACGCCAGTGGCATTGCCGGGTAGCTATGTTCGGAAAAGATAACCGCTGAAAGCATCTAAGCGGGAAACTTGCCTCAAGATGAGATCTCACTGGGACCTTGAGTCCCCTGAAGGGCCGTCGAAGACTACGACGTTGATAGGTGGGGTGTGTAAGCGCTGTGAGGCGTTGAGCTAACCCATACTAATTGCCCGTGAGGCTTGACCATATAACACCCAAGCAATTTGTTGACCCGATACAGGGCACCAGATTGCGGTGTGTGAAGACGCTATGAACCGAAAGTTCGCACAACACACAAACCTATCGCATACCCATTTGCTGGAACGTGACCGCAAGGCACGCGCTGGCTACCGAATTTCTTGACGACCATAGAGCATTGGAACCACCTGATCCCATCCCGAACTCAGCAGTGAAACGATGCATCGCCGATGGTAGTGTGGGGTTTCCCCATGTGAGAGTAGGTCATCGTCAAGATTAAATTCCGAAACCCCTATCTGCTGACGCAGGTAGGGGTTTTGTTTTGCCCGCAGGAAAGTTCTTACGACAAGCACGGACAGCTCCCGGCTGTCACAGCCCCCCGACAGTGCTAAGGTTCGGCCCTAGCTTTTGCATTTTCAAGGATGCCTTTATGCCGGACGCGACGTCCTTAAGCCCTGCTTTCATGGTGGTCCACGGGAATCGCCTGGATGAGTTGCGCAGCCTGGTGATCAGCTTGATGCGGCGCTATCCGCTGGGGCCTCTTGAAAATGAAATCGCGCTGGTTCAAAGCAATGGCATCGCCCAATGGTTGAAGCTGGCATTGGCTGAGGATCCGGAAGATGACGATACCGGTGGCTGCGGTATCGCCGCCGCCATTGATGTGCAGTTGCCCGGCAGTTTCATGTGGCAACTCTATCGAACGGTCCTGGGACGTGACGAAATTCCGGCCAAGTCGTTGCTTGATAAGGCTCCACTTACATGGCGGCTGATGCGCCTTCTGCCACAGTTGATCGAGCAGCCCCATTTCGAGCCCCTGCGGCGTTTCCTTACCCACGACACCGACTTGCGCAAGCGTTATCAGTTGTCCGAGCGTCTTGCCGATCTGTTTGACCAATACCAGGTGTACCGGGCGGATTGGCTGGAGGACTGGGCGGAAGGTCGGCACCAGACAAGAAATGTCCGGGGCGAAATCAAGCCGCTCGCGCCAGAAAACTGTTGGCAGGCCGAACTGTGGCGGGCCCTTTTGATGGATGTAGGGGAGCAAGGCATGGCCCAAAGCCGTGCTGGGGTTCATCAACGGTACATCGAGCGTATCAACAGTTTGGAAGTGGCTCCCAGGAACCTGCCCGCGCGGGTGATAGTGTTCGGCATTTCTTCTCTGCCGGCCCAAGTCCTTGAAGCACTTGCCGGTCTGTCACGGTTTAGCCAGGTTCTGCTGTGCGTTCATAACCCATGTCGCCACCATTGGGCGGACATCGTGGCCGACAAAGACCTGCTACGCCACCAATACAAACGGCAGGCCCGCAAGGCCGGAATGCCCGTTGTCCTCGACCCGCAGACCTTGCACCAGCATGCTCATCCATTATTGGCAGCGTGGGGCAAGCAGGGGCGTGACTATATCAACCTGCTCGACAGCTACGACGACCCCAACAGTTATCGCTCGGTATTTCGCGATGGACGGATCGACCTGTTCAGCGAGGGGAATCCCACGACCCTTCTCGGCCAACTGCAGGATGACATTCTCGAGCTGCGCCCCCTGAACGAAACCCGGGAACACTGGCCAGCGGTGGATACGGAGCAGGACGGGTCTATCCGTTTCCATGTAGCCCACAGTGCTCAGCGCGAGGTTGAAATCCTCCACGATCAGCTGCTGGCCCGCTTTAGTGCGGATCCGAGCCTGCGCCCCCGGGATATCATCGTCATGGTCCCGGACATCGACAGCTACGCACCGCATATACGCGCTGTGTTCGGTCAGCTTGAAAGAACTGATCCCCGTTTCATTCCTTTCACCCTCACTGATCAGGGCCAGCGTGGACGTGATCCGTTATTGATCGCTGTCGAACACTTGCTCAAGCTGCCGGATAGCCGCTTTCCGGTCAGCGAAATCCTCGATCTGCTCGATGTTCCGGCGTTGCGTGAGCGGTTCGGTATCGATGAAGCTGACTTGCCTACGCTGCACCGCTGGATCGAGGGGGCCGGTATCCGCTGGGGCATGAGTGCCGAACATCGTGCCGGACTGGGATTACCCGCGGAGCTTGAGCAGAACAGCTGGCGTTTCGGTCTTCGGCGCATGCTGCTGGGGTATGCCGTCGGCAGCGCGGGCGCTTATGACGGCATCGAACCCTATGATGAAATTGGTGGCCTGGATGCGGCGTTGATCGGTCCTCTGGTTGCGTTGCTGGATGCTTTGCAAGTCGCTCATCAGGAACTCACCCGGCCCGCATCACCGCAAGAATGGGGCTCGCGCCTGCATGATCTGATGCAACTGTTTTTCCAGGCGAGCAACGAACATGACGACTATCTGCTGGCCCAACTCGAAGACTTGCGTGAAACCTGGCTGGAGACCTGTGAGTCGGTTGCCCTGCAGGATGAGTTGCCCCTGACTGTTGTCCGTGAGGCCTGGTTGGCAGGGTTGGATCAGGGCCGACTGTCCCAGCGTTTCCTGGCCGGAGCGGTCAACTTCTGCACCCTGATGCCGATGCGCGCGATTCCTTTCAAACTGGTGTGTCTGCTGGGTATGAACGATGGTGATTACCCGCGAGCACAACCGCCCCTGGATTTCGATCTCATGGGCAGCGACTATCGCCCCGGGGATCGTTCCCGACGCGAAGATGATCGATATCTGTTATTGGAGGCACTGCTTTCAGCCCGGGAAAAGCTCTATATCAGTTGGGTCGGACGCAGCATCCGCGACAACAGCGACCGTCCTGCTTCAGTATTGGTCGGCCAACTGCGGGATCATCTCGCCAGCGGTTGGCGGTTGGCGGATGACCGCGGGGACCTTCTTGAGGCGTTGACCCAGGAACATCCGCTGCAACCGTTCAGTGCTCGTTATTTTCATCAAGGCAGTGCATTGTTCAGTTACGCCAGTGAATGGCGAATGCTCCACGGTGCCCACGAACACGCCGCCCAAAGCCAGGTGCTGGAACCCTATGTTCAGGAAGAGCCCTTGGGCCTTGGGCAACTGCAGGACTTTCTGCGCAATCCCGTCCGGCACTTCTTCAGTCAACGACTCAAAATATTCTTCGAGGCCATCGAGGCCCCTTTGGCAGATGACGAACCCTTCGTTCTCGATGCGCTGCAACGCTACAGCCTGAGCGACAGCTTGCTGGAGGCCGCCCTGGTTCGCCTCGATCAACCGGATCTGGCACTGGCCACTCATGCCAAAAGACTGCAGAACAGCGGCCTGTTACCGATGGCCGGTTTCGGTGAATGCATGCAACGTGAATTGATCGAACCCTTGCCTGATTTGCTCCAGCGTTACCAGCAGCTTCTGGCGTTATGGCCCACGCCGTTGACCAGTGCCTTGCCTGTCAGCTTGCAATTGCATGGCGTGAGCGTCGAGGGCTGGCTGAGTGGCCTGCACCAGCGTGCTGATGGAGCGGTTCTCACCATCAGCGCGATACCCAACGGTATTGGCTCCCCCAAGACCCGTAAATGGCATCGTCTGATTCGTCCTTGGGTCAATCATCTTGTTGCGTGCGCTAACGGCTTTTCGATGACGACGGCACTGGTGGCCAGTGATGACAGCTTGCTGCTGGCTCCTTTTGAAGAGCCCGTGGCACGACGGTTGCTCGGCGATCTATTGCAAGCCTGGCAGGCGGGTATGCGTCAGCCGCTTCCCGTCGCCGTGAAGACCGCCTTCGCCTGGCTCGGCCAGAGCGATCCAGCCAAAGCCGATGCGGCTGCTCGAAAAGCCTACGAAGGCGACGGGCAGAACTCTGAGGGTGAGCGGCGGGAAAGTCCGGCGTTGGCCCGGCAGTTTGCTGACTTCGATGCCTTGACGGCCGACGAGACATTCCCCGACTGGTGCGATGCTCTTTACCGGCCACTGCTCGAAGCACCATGGCGTTCATTGGCCGGCGAGGAGGTAAGCTCATGACTCGCCAGCCTCCACTCGCCCTGGCCTTCCCGCTACGTGGCAGTCAATTGATCGAGGCCAGCGCCGGTACCGGCAAGACCTTTACCATTTCGGCGTTGTACCTGCGTCTGGTACTGGGGCATGGCGGCCCGGCTACCGGCTTTGGTCGCGAACTGCTTCCTCCGCAGATCCTGGTGGTGACCTTTACGGACGCTGCCACCAAGGAGTTGCGTGAACGTATCCGCATGCGTCTGGCCCAGGCGGCGCGCTTCTTTCGTGATGAAATTGCCGCCCCGGATTCGCTGATCGCCGAGTTGCGGGATGAGTTCGATGCAACGCAGTGGCCTGGCTGTGCGAACCGGTTGGACATCGCTGCGCAATGGATGGATGAAGCAGCAGTGTCGACCATCCATAGCTGGTGTCAGCGCATGCTGCGTGAACATGCTTTTGACAGCGGTAGCCTGTTTACCCAGACCCTGGAAACCGATCACAGCGACTTGCTCGGCGAAGTGCTTCGCGACTATTGGCGGCTGTTCTGCTACTCGATGCAAGGTGAGGCGCTGAATTGGGTGCGGACACATTGGGGCGGGCCCGCTGCGCTGCTGCCGCGAGTCAGAGGCCTGTTTTCCAGTGAACGCGATGCTGCTGAGGGGCTTGAACCCGCCGAACTGATCGCCGCATCGCTTCAGGAGCGCAGCGCCGCCTTGCTCGATCTCAAGGCGCCGTGGCGGCAATGGGCCGTGGAGTTGCTGGAGATCTGTCAGCAAGGTGTCGCCAACAAAAGCGTCGACGGGCGCAAGATGCAGGCCCGGTACTTCGAACCGTGGTTCCAGAAAATCAATGCCTGGGTGGAGGACGAAAGCCTTGAGCTGTTGGACATCGGCAGCGGATTCACACGCCTGACCCCCGAGGGCATGGCCGAGGCCTGGAAAGGCGAAGTGCCCAGTCATCCCGGGCTGGACGCCATGTCCGGTCTCAAGGCCAGCCTGGAAGCCTTGCCCACTCCCGATGCCGCAGTGCTGCAACATGCCGCGCAATGGGTGGGGGCACGTTTCGAGGCGGAGAAACGGCGCCGCGCGGAGATGGGCTTCGACGATATGCTGCTGCGTCTGGACGCGGCCCTTCAGGCCGAGGGCGGAGAGCGGCTGGCGAGCTTGATCCGCGAACAGTTTCCGGTGGCGCTGATCGATGAGTTCCAGGACACCGACCCGATTCAATATCGCATCTTCGAAAGCATCTACCACATCGCAGAAAGCAACCCCGACACCGGGCTGTTCCTGATTGGTGACCCGAAGCAGGCCATTTACGCTTTTCGCGGCGCTGACATCTATACCTACCTGCGCGCCCGCGAAGCCACCGCCGGCAGGCTGCATACGCTGGGAACAAACTTCCGTTCCAGCCACGCCATGGTCAGTGCGGTGAACCATATTTTCCAGAATGCCGAATCTCGCCCTGAAGGGCGCGGTGCTTTTCTGTTTCGTGAACCGTCGGGCAAGAACCCGGTGCCGTTCCAGCCCGTTGAGTCCCAAGGGCGCAAGGAGTCCTTGCAAGTCAACGGGCTACCCGTTGCCGCAATGAATATCTGGCACCTGTCTTCTGATCAGCCGCTTTCCGGGGCGGTGTATCGGAAGCACATGGCGGCGGCTTGTGCCAGTGAGATCACGGCGTTGCTCAATGGCGGCCAATCGGGGCGCGATGGCTTTACGGTCGATGAAAAGACGCTCCAGGGATTACGCCCGGCGGATATCGCCATCCTGGTGCGTGACGGCAAAGAAGCTCAGGCCGTGCGCGACGAGCTGTCCGCGCGGGGAGTGCGCAGTGTCTATCTGTCCGACAAAGACTCGGTCTTCGCTTCACAGGAAGCGCGGGACCTGCTGATCTGGCTCAGGGCCTGCGCCGAGCCGGATGTCGAGCGGCCACTGCGGGCAGCGCTGGCCAGCATCACGCTGAATCTTGCGCTGACGGAGCTGGAACGTCTCAATCAGGATGAGCTGGCCTGGGAGCGTCGGGTCATGCAGTTCCGAGGCTATCGTACGGTCTGGCGTACCCAGGGCGTATTGCCCATGCTGCGTCGCCTGCTACATGATTTCGAGCTGCCCCAGGCCTTGATGACGCGCAGCGACGGCGAGCGGGTGCTGACCAATTTGCTGCATCTTTGCGAGCTGTTGCAACAGGCCGCCGGTGAGCTGGATGGCGAGCAAGCTTTGATTCGGCATCTGTCCGAGCACCTGGCGCTGTCCGGGCAGGCTGGCGAAGAACAGATCCTGCGCCTGGAAAGCGATGAGCAACTGGTCAAGGTGGTCACGATTCACAAGTCCAAGGGACTTGAATATCCACTGGTGTTTTTGCCCTTCATCTGTTCGACGAAACCGGTGGATGGCAGTCGGTTGCCTTTGCATTACCACGATGAAGCCTGCAAGGCACAGATCAGCCTCAAGCCTACCGCCGAGTTGATCGCCAAGGCCGATGACGAGCGTCTGGCCGAGGATCTGCGGCTTCTCTACGTGGCCCTGACCCGCGCACAACACGCTTGCTGGCTGGGTGTGGCTGATCTCAAACGGGGCAATAACAACAGCTCGATCCTGCACCTGTCCGCATTGGGCTATCTGTTGGGCGGTGGTGTGCCGTTAGTCGAATCGGTGGAGTTGAAGCGCTGGCTGGAGGACCTGCAACAAGGCAGCGCAGTGGTCAGCTATCAGGAGATGCCCCAGGCCACCGACGAGCATTACCGGCCGCCACGCAACGAAGCGGTATTGCTTGAACCTTTGATACCCGTACGCAAAGCCAGCGAAAACTGGTGGATCGCCTCCTACAGCGCCTTGCGTATTGGGGAAAGCCTGAGTGCGGGCAGCAATGATGCGCCGGAGAACCCGCAGGCTCAGAAGCTGTTCGACGATGAGCGGCTTGACCCCGATGCCCCAAGGGAAATTGTTGCCGTGGGTGGCGATATTCACCGCTTCCCTCGCGGCCCTGGTCCCGGCACATTCCTTCATGGCCTGCTGGAGTGGGCCGCTGGCGAAGGATTTGAAGCTACGCCAACCGCCATCGAGGATGCCATAGCCCGGCGCTGCAATCGTCGAGGTTGGAAAGGCTGGATCGCTACCCTGGGTGACTGGCTGCAACACCTGATCAAACTGCCTATGCACATAGGTGGTGACCAGGCGCCGGTGGTGCTCGAGAACCTGTCCCGGTTTCAGGTCGAGATGGAGTTCTGGTTTGCCAGCCACAAGGTCGATGTGCTCAAGCTTGACCAACTGGTTTGCCAATTCACCCATGGCGGTGTCGCTCGCGTGGCCGCTGAGCCGGTGTTGCTCAACGGGATGTTCAAGGGCTTCATCGATTTGACGTTCGAGCACGAGGGCCGGTATTACGTGGCCGATTACAAGTCCAACTGGCTGGGTGTCGATGACATGGCCTACACCGAGCAGGCCATGGAACAGTCGATCCTCGACAATCGCTACGACCTGCAATACGTGTTGTACCTGTTGGCCCTGCACCGTCAGCTCAAGGCGCGCCTGCCCGGCTATGACTACGACCGGCATGTCGGTGGCGCGTTGTATCTGTTCCTGCGCGGTACCCGCTCAGCCAGTCAGGGCGTTTACTTCACCAAGCCTCCACGGGCGCTGATCGAGCAACTGGACCGCATGTTCCAAGGGGTTTGCGAGCCAAAGGCTGAACCGGCATGGGAACAGGGGGAGCTGCTATGAAACGTTCTTTTGCCGATCTGTTACCCAAATCGTCTGATGACGAGAGCCTGATGGATCTGGCTCCGCTGAGCCGCGCGGATGACTTGCTGCTGTTGCTCACCCGCTGGGTCGAACGAGGATGGTTGCGCGCCCTGGACAAGGCATTCGTCGCCTTCCTCCATGAGCTCGCGCCTGAAGATGATCCGTTGGTGCTGCTTGCTGCGGCGCTCACCAGCCATCAGTTGGGTCACGGGCATGTCTGCCTGGATCTGTTCGAAACGCTCAAGGAGCCGGATTTCGCCCTGTCACTGCCGCCTGAAGGCGACTCGCAAACGGGGGTAGAGTTGTTGCCCTCGCAAATACTACGGACCCTCGATGGGGCTCACTGGTGCAAGGTCCTGGCTTCCAGTGCTCTGGTGGCCTTGGCCGTCGATGAGCATGAAGAAGCGCGGCAACGCCCTTTGGTGTTATCAGGTAAGCGGCTTTATCTGCGTCGTTATTGGGCTTATGAGCGGCGGATCGATGAGGCGTTGCGACAACGGCTTGCCGAACATGAAGCGGCACCTGATGATCTTCGCGAGCGTTTGAACGGGTTGTTCGGGCCGGCCAACGCCGCTGACCCGATCGATTGGCAAAAACTGGCCTGTGCGCTGGCGACCCGTGGAGCCTTCAGTATCATCACTGGCGGCCCGGGTACCGGCAAGACCACCACGGTTGTGCGCTTGCTCGCCTTGCTTCAGGCGCCCGCTGTCGAGGCAGGCAAACCGCTGCGGATCCGCCTGGCCGCGCCCACAGGCAAGGCGGCGGCGCGTCTGACCGAGTCCATCAGCCAGCAGGTTCGCACCCTCGATGTGGTTGACGCCGTGCGCGAGCGCATTCCTTGCGATGTCACCACGGTCCATCGCTTGTTGGGCAGTCGGCCTGGCACCCGACATTTTCGCCATCATGGGGGCAATCGCTTGCCACTGGATGTGTTGGTGATCGATGAAGCCTCCATGATCGATCTGGAGATGATGGCCAATCTGCTGGATGCGCTGCCGACTCATGCGCGACTGGTATTACTGGGTGATAAGGACCAACTGGCTTCTGTTGAGGCCGGTGCGGTACTGGGGGACCTGTGTCGGGACGCCGAGGAGGGTTGGTACAGCCCCCGGACCCTGGCCTGGCTGGAGTCGGTCAGCGGTGAAAACCTGGCGGCCAGTGATCTGCGGCAAGACCTCGATGGCACTCATGCCTTGGCCCAGCAAGTGGTCATGCTCAGGCATTCGCGGCGCTTCGGTGAGGGCAGTGGGATCGGTCAACTGGCGCGTCGGGTCAACCAGCAACAACCGGAACAGGCCCGTCAACTGATGCTCGAAGGCGAATTCACCGACCTGTTTTCCCTGGCGCTGAGGGGCGAACACGATGGGGCGCTGGAGCGCTTGTTACTCGACGGCAAGGCAGAAGGGCCGAAGGGTTATCGGCATTACTTGAGCCTGTTGCGTCAGCGCCGCCCGGCCATTTCCCGACCGCTTGAGGACAGCTGCTGGACCGATTGGGCTCGGGAAGTGCTGTCGGCTTTCGACGAGTTCCAGCTGCTTTGTGCCGTACGCAAAGGCCCGTGGGGCGTCGCGGGGTTGAACCAGCGCATCACCGCCGCACTGCTCAAGGCCCAGCTTATCGACAGCGATCATCAATGGTACGAAGGGCGCCCGGTTCTGATGACCCGCAACGACTACGGGTTGGGCCTGATGAATGGCGATATCGGTATTGCGCTCAAGCTGCCCGAGCGTGAGGGGCCAGACGCCGGCAAGCAGGTTCTGCGGGTGGCGTTCCCTCGTAACGATGGCCAGGGCGGTGTGCGTTTCGTCCTGCCCAGCCGCCTGAACGATGTAGAAACTGTCTTTGCCATGACGGTGCACAAATCCCAAGGTTCGGAGTTCGCCCATACGGCTTTGATTCTTCCGGATGCGCTGAACCCGGTGCTGACGAAAGAATTGGTGTACACCGCCATTACTCGGGGCAAGCAGTGGTTCAGTCTGATAGAGCCGCGAGCGGGCGTCTTTGAAGAGGCGGTTCAGCGCAAGGTCAAGCGCTTGAGCGGGTTGATGCTGGCGCTGGAAGGAGCTGTCTGAGCGATCGACTTTCGCGATTCAGTGTCCAGGGCGGCTGTTCTGCACGCTTGTGTCGTAAGCGTCGTAGGGCGCTGCCTCGCTGGCTTTTTGGCACTGTGCTATCTTTCCGGCACTTATTGCATCGACCAAGAGACTTTCCATGAGTGTGGCTGTTCAGGAGACAGTGCGCCGCAAGGGCTGGAGGCAATATTTGCTTGCCGGCCTGCTGTGCTTACTGGCGCCTGTGGTTGTCGCCCAGGATCAGGCCACCACGACCCGGGCTGAACAGCGGGCCGAATCCGTCACCCAGGTTGTGTTGGGAATTCTCAGCTACGCCCGCTGGCCCGTGGAACCAGCGCAATTGCAGCTGTGCATTGTCGGGCCGACTCAATACACAGACGATTTGGTCAAGGGTACGACTCAGGCCACTGGCCGGCCTGTGACTGTGCAGCGGGTGCTGGCCGACCACCCCAGTATTGCCACTGATTGCAACGCGATCTACATCGGCAGATTGACCCATGACGAGCGCACCCGGCTGTTCGCGTCCTTGATCGGTAAACCTGTGTTGAGCATCAGTGAAGGCGGCGATCAGTGCACCGTCGGTAGCCTGTTCTGTCTGCGGGTCGCTGACGAACAGGTCTCGTTCGAGGTCAACCTGGATTCGGTGGCGCGCAGTGGCGTGCGCATTCACCCCAGCGTTTTACAGCTTTCACGTCGCAGGCCAGCAGCCCCATGAATCTGCCCACGGCACGGATCCGTCCCACACTGGGCTCGGTCATTGGTCGCGGTCACCTGATTGTCGCGTTGGTGGCGATCACCATGGCCAGTGTCTCCCTGACGTTGCTTGGTGTACTGGCGCTGCGAGTCTATGCCGATCACAACCTGCACCTGATCGCCCGCTCGATCAGCTATACCGTTGAAGCGGCCGTGGTGTTCGATGACTCAGTGGCGGCGACCGAGGCGCTGGCTGTGATTGCCTCCACCGAAGAGGTCGCCGATGCCGAGGTGTTCAACGAGCATGGGCGTCTGCTGGCTCGCTGGCAGCGACCGGAAACCGGCTTGTTGTCGGAATTGGAAAGGCACATCGCCAAAACCTTCCTGGAAAAGCCCATCAGCCTGCCAATCATCCATCAGGGACAGAATATAGGCGCAGTTCTACTGTCGGGACATGGCGGCAGCCTTTTGCGGTTTTTGCTTAGCGGCCTGGCGGGAATTGTCCTGTGCACGGCGGTGAGCGCCTGGGTGGCGTTGTATCTGGCGCGGCGCCAGTTACGCGCAATCACCGGGCCGCTGCGCAGCCTCGCCGAGGTGGCCCATGCCGCGCGCAGCGAACGCGCCCTCGACCGACGCGTACCGCCGGCCGCTATCGCCGAACTGGATAACCTGGGCAATGACTTCAACGCGCTGCTTGATGAGCTGGAGTCCTGGCAAACCCACCTGCAAAGCGAGAACGAAACCCTGGCTCACCAGGCCAGTCACGACAGCCTGACCGGATTGCCGAATCGGGCATTTTTCGAAGGCCGGCTGATCCGTGCACTACGCAATGCCAACAAACTCGACGAGCAGGTCGCCGTGCTCTATCTGGACAGTGACCGGTTCAAGGGTATCAACGATAACTTCGGCCATGCTGCCGGTGATGCGGTGCTGACGGCGGTGGCGACACGGGTCCGGGCACAGTTGCGTGAAGGTGACCTGGTGGCGCGCCTGGGCGGTGACGAATTTGCCGTGCTGCTTGCACCCTTGCACCGGACCGAGGATGCCGAACGGATTGCCGAGAAAATCATAGCCAGCATGGAAATGCCCATTCAATTGCCCGGCAATGCCTCGGTGCTGACCTCTCTGAGTGTCGGCATCGCCGTTTATCCTGATCATGGCGCGACACCAGGCGCCTTGCTCAATGCCGCCGATGCGGCGATGTATCAGGCCAAGCGCCTCGCCAGAGGCGGTCAACACACGGCCGGGTCGGAGCACCCGGTTGCTGATCTTCACGCCAGGAGCTGACTCGTGCGCCTATATCCTCAAATCTCCCTGCAGCGTTTCGCCGCGCTTTTGTTCATCACCGTTCTGGCCCTGACCGGCTGCCAGACGACACCCCAAAAAGGTCTTACCCCGGCGCAAGTCGCCGTGCTCAAACAACAAGGGTTCGAATTGACTGATGAGGGATGGGCTTTCGGCCTGTCCGGCAAAGTACTGTTTGGTAGCGATGTGGAAACCCTCAACCCGGCCAGTACCGAGATTGTCGAGCGAATCGGCAAGGCTCTGCTGGGGGCCGGAATCGAGCGGGTGCGGATCGATGGTCATACCGACGCATCAGGCTCCCCAACCTATAACGAACAACTGTCGATACGTCGGGCCAGCAGCGTGAGCAAGGTATTGATTGGCGTGGGCATGCGCGAAGAAAACGTTCAAACACGGGGGCTGGGCAGTAGCAGGCCAGTGGCCTCCAACGACACGGTCGAGGGGCGCACCGAAAACCGTCGCGTCGCCATCGTGGTCATCGCTGACTAGTCGGCGAATACCATCTCTCGGCTCTCGCCCATCAACAATGGCTGATTCTGCTCAGTCACTTCGCGGATGTAATCCCACAACAGCGTGATGCGTTTGAGCTTCCTCAAATCCTCCCGGCAGTACATCCAGAACTGCCGGGTGACGGTGATTTCCTCCGGCAGCACCGGCAGCAGGCGCGGATCCTGGGCGGCGAGGAAGCACGGCAGGATCGCCAATGATCGTCCTTGCTGCGCTGCCACGAACTGCGCAATCACGCTGGTGCTGCGCAGGTGAGCATGGGCGCCCGGCAATACATTCGCCAGATAGAGCAGCTCGGAACTGAACGCCAGATCATCCACGTAGCTGATGAACGAATGCTTGCTCAGGTCCTCCGGTCGGTGGATGGGAGGATGGCTGTCCAGGTATGGCTGGGTGGCGTAGAGCTGCAGTCGGTAGTCGCATAGTTTGCAGCACACATACGGGCCATGTTCGGGGCGTTCGAGGGCGATGACGATGTCGGCTTCGCGCTTGGAAAGGCTGATGAAGTGCGGCAGCGGCAGGATGTCCACGGAAATGGCCGGGTAGGCATCGACGAAATGACTCAGTTGCGGCGTGATGAAGAAGCTGCCGAAGCCCTCGGTACAGCCCATGCGCACGTGGCCGGACAACGCCACCCCAGAGCCTGACACCTGTTCGCAGGCCATGTGCAGGGTGCTTTCGATCGATTCGGCGTAACCCAGCAGACGCTGGCCTTCGGCGGTCAGGACAAAACCGTTGGTCCGGGATTTTTCGAACAGCAGCGTCCCCAATGACGTTTCCAGCGAGCTGATGCGTCGCGACACCGTGGTGTAGTCGACGGCCAGGCGCTTGGCCGCCGTGCTGGCCTTGCGGGTGCGGGCCACTTCGAGGAAAAACTTGAGGTCGTCCCAATTCAGCGACCCCAGGGAGGTGATGTTTTTTTGCATGATGGACCGGTTTTTATGTGCGTTCTTATTAGAAGTTTGCACATCTATACTCCAAAAACCGTCTCATCACCAAGGTGTCTGTCTATGCACCTTGATCTGTGCTGAACCAGCGCTCTCTATAAGAACAAGTCCCGGAGGCCAGCATGAACGTTTCCCTTACGCCCAGCGACACTGCCCTGCAAACCGTAAAATTGTTGATCGACGGCGAGTGGGTTGAATCCCAGTCCAGCGAATGGCACGACATCGTCAACCCGGCCACCCAGCAGGTACTGGCGAAAGTCCCGTTCGCCACGGCGTCGGAAGTCGATGCCGCCATTGCCGCCGCCCAGCGTGCTTTCCAGACCTGGAAGCTGACCCCCATCGGTGCGCGGATGCGCATCATGCTCAAGCTCCAGGCGCTGATTCGCGAGCACTCCAAACGCATCGCCGCCGTACTGAGCGCCGAGCAGGGCAAGACTATCGCTGATGCCGAGGGCGATATTTTCCGTGGCCTGGAAGTGGTCGAACACGCCTGTTCCATCGGCACCCTGCAAATGGGCGAGTTTGCCGAGAACGTTGCCGGCGGCGTCGATACCTACACGTTGCGCCAACCGATTGGTGTGTGCGCGGGCATTACCCCGTTCAATTTCCCGGCGATGATTCCGCTGTGGATGTTCCCGATGGCCATCGCCTGCGGTAACACCTTCGTGCTCAAACCGTCGGAGCAGGACCCGCTGTCGACCATGCTGCTGGTGGAGCTGGCCATCGAGGCTGGCGTGCCGGCGGGCGTGCTCAACGTGGTGCATGGCGGCAAGGATGTGGTGGATGCCCTCTGCACCCACAAGGACATCAAGGCGGTTTCCTTTGTCGGCTCAACGGCGGTCGGCACCCACGTGTATGACCTGGCGGGTCGGCATGGCAAGCGCGTGCAGTCGATGATGGGCGCCAAGAACCATGCGGTGGTGTTGCCTGATGCCAATCGCGAACAGACCCTCAATGCTTTGGTCGGCGCCGGTTTCGGGGCGGCGGGCCAGCGTTGCATGGCCACTTCGGTGGTGGTCATGGTGGGCGCGGCCAAACAATGGCTGCCCGAGCTCAAGGCTCTGGCGCAGAAGCTCAAGGTCAACGCCGGCAGTGAGCCGGGCACGGATGTCGGCCCGGTCATTTCCAAGCGGGCCAAGGCGCGGATTCTTGAATTGATCGAGAGTGGCGTACAGGAAGGGGCCAAGCTGGAACTTGATGGCCGTGACATCAGCGTGCCGGGTTTCGAGCAAGGCAACTTCGTCGGCCCGACCCTGTTTTCCGGCGTGACTACCAGGATGCGTATTTACACCGAAGAAATCTTCGGCCCGGTGTTGGTGGTGCTGGAAGTCGACACCCTTGATCAGGCAATCGCCCTGGTCAATGCCAACCCGTTTGGCAACGGCACCGGCCTGTTCACGCAAAGCGGGGCGGCGGCGCGTAAATTCCAGAGCGAAATCGACGTCGGTCAGGTGGGGATCAACATCCCGATTCCGGTACCTGTGCCGTTTTTCAGCTTCACCGGCTCCCGTGGTTCGAAGCTTGGCGACCTGGGTCCATACGGCAAACAAGTGGTGCAGTTCTACAC
Organism: Pseudomonas sp. A214; assembly: GCF_900156295.1. Lineage (NCBI taxonomy): Bacteria > Pseudomonadati > Pseudomonadota > Gammaproteobacteria > Pseudomonadales > Pseudomonadaceae > Pseudomonas > Pseudomonas sp. A214. Next base: position 6,027,565 of record NZ_LT707062.1, on the reverse strand, counting down.
TCAGACCAAGACCGTTACCGCACGCTGGTTCGATGATGACAGCGTCAATGACGGTGTGAACACCACCATCAATCTGCGTTAAGGAGCCGGACATGAAGATCGCATTTATCGGTCTGGGCAACATGGGCGCCCCCATGGCGCGCAATCTGCTCAAGGCCGGCCACTCGCTGAACCTGTTCGACCTGAACCAGACGGTGCTGGCTGAACTGGCCACATTGGGCGGCACCATCAGCGCCTCACCTCGCGATGCGGCCCAGGGCGTGGCCCTGGTGATCACCATGTTGCCGGCTGCTGCTCATGTACGCAGTGTCTGGCTGGGTGACGACGGTGTACTGGCCGGCATCGCCGCCGGTACGCCCGCGGTGGATTGCAGCACCATCGACCCGCAGACCGCTCGCGATGTTGCCGCCGCAGCCGCCAAACAAGGCGTAGCAATGGCCGACGCGCCAGTCTCCGGCGGCACCGGTGGCGCAGCGGCCGGCACGTTGACCTTCATGGTGGGTGCCACCGCTGAATTGTTCGCCACCCTGCAACCGGTGCTGGCGCAGATGGGCCGTAATATCGTGCATTGCGGCGACGTCGGCACCGGGCAGATCGCCAAGATCTGCAACAACCTGCTGTTGGGGATTTCCATGGTAGGCGTCAGCGAAGCCATGGCCCTGGGCGATGCCCTGGGGATCGATACGCAGGTACTGGCCGGGATCATCAACAGCTCAACAGGCCGTTGCTGGAGTTCAGACACCTACAACCCGTGGCCTGGCGTGATCGAAACAGCACCGGCGTCCCGTGGCTACACCGGGGGCTTTGGTGCCGAGCTGATGCTCAAGGACCTGGGCCTGGCTACCGAAGCGGCGCGGCAGGTTCATCAGCCGGTGGTGCTAGGCGCGGTTGCGCAGCAGTTGTACCAGGCGATGAGTCAGCGGGGCGAGGGCGGCAAGGATTTTTCGGCGATTGTTAACAGCTATCGCAAGCCGCAATAAGAGCTGGGGCACCGACGCCACAGAGCCTGTGCAATTTGGAAAGCTGTTTTCCGAGAGACCATGTCGGGTGGTCTCTCGGTTTTTTGTTTCAGGCGAAGACGAAGTATTTACGCACGGTCTCGACCACTTCCCACGTGCCTTTCATGCCAGGCTCGATGACGAAGATGTCACCGGCCCGCAGATGGATCGGCTCCATGCCATCGGGGGTGATGATGCAGTAGCCTTCCTGGAAATGGCAGTACTCCCACTTCACATAGTCGACGCGCCACTTGCCCGGTGTACAGATCCAGGTGCCCATGATCTTGCTGCCGTCTTCGCTGGTGTAGGCGTTGAGGTTGACGGTGTGCGGATCGCCTTCGAGTTTTTCCCATTTGCAGGCATCGAGTACGGGCAGCGGATGGGTATCGCGCAGGACGGTGATGGGGGCGGTCATGTGAACTCCGAAAGGGACAGAAGAGAGCAGGCACCCTAACGCGCGACATGATCGGGCAGATGCCTGTGCTCGACACCGGCCTATCCAGAAGCGCGCATCAGCGAGCGGTCAGGTGCGTGGCAAGGGCTTTGGCGTAGGCGGGCAAGTTGTCGAAGCGGCGGGCGCACAGCCGCAGTGAGCGTTGAGCCCAGGCCTCTTGCAGCGAGACCCATTGCCAGGAAGGTTCGGGCGGGCGCCGCGCGATCGCGGCCTTTGGCACGATGGCAATGCCCGCACCATGAGCGACCATGCGAATCACGCCATCAAAACCGTCGGCGCGAATGCGAATGTGCATGCGTCGTCCGCTGTGCAGCGCCTGTTCTTCGAGGTAGATCGCCAGCGCACTGGACGCGTTCAGGCCTACATAATCATGGCCGAGGGTCTCATTGAAGTTCAGCGGACGACCGTCAGCCAGGGGATGTTCCGAGGGCAGGATCAATACCAGCGGATCATCGCGGAAGGGCCGGGTTTCAAGGCCGGCGATGTCCACCGCGTCGGAGATGATACCCAGGTCCGACGCACCCTGACGCAGCGCATGGGTGATCCGTGAACTGGGCAATTCCTGCAGATCGATGTCGAGGTTGGAATGGGCCTTGAGAAAGTCGGCCAGCAATTCCGGCAGGTATTCGGTCATGGCGCTGGTGTTGCACAACAACCGCACCCGGCCTTTGACGCCGCGGGCGTATTCGCCGAGGTCCTGTTGCAGGTGTTCGGCATGTTGCAGCAACACCCGGGCATGTTGCGCCAGTGCCTGGCCGGCCGATGTGGGTGTTACACCGCGCCGCCCGCGTTCGAGCAATTCAATCCCCAGGGAGGCCTCCATGGCCCGGACCCGGGCACTGGCCGCTGCCAGGGAGAGATGGCTGCGGGCAGCGCCGGCAGTGATGTTGCCGGTGTCGAGGATGTGCAGGTAGAGGCGCAGGTCGGTGAGGTCGAAGTGCATGGGGGATGTGATCCTGTGCCGGGTTCTGGGGTGTCTGGAACATTGTCATCGCGAGCAGGCTCGCTCCCACGAGAACAATGCAGGATCCAAGGTGGGAGCGAGCCTGCTCGCGATGGCGTCTACAGCCTCAGCAAATTCTTCAGCCTCTTGCTCGGCCAGAGGCTATCTCAGTATATGGCAGATTTAAAACCCGACCGCCAGGGCCCACGATAGCCCCATGAACACACTCATGGCTTTCTATCAAAATCTCGGCCCTGCCCTTTCTTTGCTGGTCATAGGCACTTTCCTGCTGGCCGGCACCATCAAGGGTGTGATCGGCCTCGGCCTGCCGACCATTTCCATGGGCCTGCTCGGCCTGGCTATGGCTCCGACACAGGCTGCGGCGTTGCTCGTCATCCCGGCCACGCTGACCAATATCTGGCAACTGACCTTTGGTGGTCATCTGCAAACCCTGATCAGGCGCTTGTGGCCACTGTTGCTGGCGATTTGCATCGGCACCGCTCTGGGCACGTTGTGGTTCGATACGGTGGGGGGACCTTGGGCGGTGCGAGCATTGGGTGGCGCGTTATTGCTGTACGCGCTGAGCGGGTTGTTGCTGCCGACATTGCGGGTCGCTTCCAGTGTTGAGCCGTGGCTCGCACCGTTCTGCGGTCTGCTCACTGGCCTCATCACTTGTGCGACAGGTGTGTTCGTCATCCCGGCGGTGCCGTACCTGCAAGCGTTGGGCTTGAGCAAGGACGAACTGGTGCAGGCGTTGGGGTTGTCATTCACGGTTTCGACACTGGCCCTGGCGGCCGGCCTGCTGTGGCGCGGCGCCTTGGGCGGTGGCGAATTAAGTGCTTCGGTGCTGGCCCTGGCGCCAGCGCTGTTGGGGATGTGGCTGGGGCAATGGCTGCGTCAGCGCATCAGCGCCGTGCTGTTCAGGCGGGTGTTTTTCATTGGCCTCGCTGTGCTCGGCGGCCATTTGCTGATCAGCGGCTAGCCGAGGACGGGCTGAGCATGTCGACGCGGCGGATCTCGAAATCGCGCTCCAGGTATTCCATGCGCTGCTCAAAAAACTGCTTCATGTGCGGCAGGTTCGAATGCACGTCCAGATGAGCCTGGGATTGCCAGATCTCATAGAAGATAAACAGGGTCGGGTCTTGCCGGTCTCGCAGCATGTGATATTCGATGCAACCGGGTTCGGCACGGCTCGGTTCCACGTAGGCACGAAACAGCGTTTCGAAGGCTTCGGCTTTTTCCGGACGGGTCTTGGCGTGCAGGATGAAACCGTGCAATTCGCTCATCGGAGAGGCTCCTGAATAAAAGTATGCGAATGCTACGGCAAGAATTGGCTACCTATTCGTGCGTATAGGTCAAATCAGTTTTGCCGTTGCAGTGCTTACTCCGCCGCAAGCTCATCGGTACTCTGCCGCCATCATTTTCAATCTTTCCATTGGGTGACCGTTCAACCGTGTCCCCTGGAATCCGATGAGGCTCTCCATGAAAAAAGTCCTGCTGCTCAACGGTGGTAAACAATTCGCTCACTCCGACGGTCGCTATAACGCCACCCTCCATGATGCGGCGGTCAGCGTGTTGGACCGTGGCGGGTTCGATGTGAAAACCACGTTCATCGACGGTGGTTACGACATCAAGGAAGAAGTTGCCAAATTCCTCTGGGCCGACGTGATCATTTACCAGATGCCAGGCTGGTGGATGGGCGCGCCGTGGACCGTCAAGAAATACGTCGATGAGGTCTTCACCGAAGGCCATGGCAGCCTCTATGCCAGCGACGGCCGCACCCGCTCCGATGCTTCGCAGAAATACGGCAGCGGTGGTTTGTTGCAGGGCAAGCAATACATGTTGTCGCTGACCTGGAACGCCCCGCAGCAAGCCTTCGATGACCCGACCGACTTCTTTGAAGCCAAGGGTGTGGACGCTGTGTACTTTCCGTTCCACAAGGCCAACCAGTTCCTGGGCATGAGCGGATTGCCAACCTTCCTGTCTGTGGACGTGATGAAACGCCCGAATATCGAGGCCGATGTGGCGCGTTATGAGCAGCACTTGATTGAGGTGTTCGGCCTGAAGGCGTGACCTTTCTTTTGTCACGTATCCCGATACTATCCTGGGGCTCGGGTTCGCTTTGCGGCCCGGCGGGGATAGATTCCCTCGCCACAAGAGAGCGCAGTCGACAGGGGGATACGTGAAAGCCAGATCCGACGAATTGCAGATTTTCGTCTGCGTGATCGAGTGCGGGTCGATATCCGCCGCCGCCGAGCAGGTCGGGCAGACGCCGTCTGCGGTCAGTCGTACCTTGTCGCGCCTGGAAGCCAAGCTCGATACCACGCTGATCAACCGCACCACGCGGCGCATGGACCTGACCGAAGAGGGCAAGTATTTCTTCGAGCAGGCCAAGGGCATTCTCGACCAGATGGATGAGCTGGAGGAGCGCCTGTCGTCTCGCCAGAAAAACCCGGCGGGGCGGTTGCGGATCAATGCGGCTTCGCCTTTCATGTTGCACGCTATCGTGCCGCATATCGAAGAGTTCCGCGGGCTCTACCCGGATATCCAGCTCGAACTCAACAGCAACGACCTGATCATCGATTTGCTCGAGCAAAGTACCGACATAGCGATCCGCATCGGCACCCTCAGCGACTCGACGCTACATGCCCGATCCCTGGGGTGCAGTCCGCTGCATATCCTGGCCAGCCCGGCCTATCTGAAGCAGCACGGTACACCTGCCACTGTCGCCGAACTGGCCCGGCATGCACTGTTGGGGTTTGCCCAGAATGAGGGCCTCAATCAGTGGCCGCTGCGTCACGAGCACGGTGATCGTTGGCCGATCCAGCCTGCCATCAGCGCGTCCAGTGGCGAAACCGTGCGTCACTTGGCGCTGCAAGGGCAGGGCATAGCGTGCCTGTCGGACTTCATGACCCGTGAAGACATCCGTGCCGGCCAGCTCAAGGTGCTGCTGGCCGATGCCAACAGCGGATATCGCCAACCGATCAACGCGGTGTATTACCGCAACTCCCAACTGGCCCTGAGGATCCAGTGCTTTCTGGACTTCATCCAGGGCAAGCTCGCCGAATACGCCTCGCGGGAATTCAAAGGCTGATTCGTGGCTTCAAGGCGAGTGTGGTTTGGGTTCGGGGGCTGGCCGATGCGCGCGTACGTCGGTGAGCGGCTGTGAAGCGGCGCTCGTTTGTCGTCAGCCGCGCAGATGAGTCAGCGGCAGTTCGGTGCTGTTGAGCACCTGGTTCAACACGAAGCTGGACCGCACACTGGTGACCCCGTCAATCCGGGTCAGGTGCCCCAGCAGCAGTTTCTGATAATGGTCCATGTCCGGCACCACGACCTTGAGCTGGTAATCCGCATCCATGCCGGTCACCAGGCTGCATTCCAACACCTGGGGCAAATTGCGGATGGCGGCTTCGAAGTTCTCGAAACGTTCAGGGGTGTGGCGGTCCATGCCGATGAGCACGTAGGCCGTCAGGCTCAGGCCGAGCATTTTGCGGTCGAGCAGGGCGACCTGACGGGTAATGTAGCCGTCGTCTTCCAATTGCTTGACCCGCCGCGAGCAGGGGGACGGCGACAGGCCGATGCGTTCGGCCAGCTCCTGATTGGAGATGCGCGCGTCGCGCTGCAATTCCGCCAGAATGCTCAGGTCGTAACGGTCGAGTTTGCTCATTGGTCGGGCCTTTGTCTGGATAATTGCTGGATATTATCTATCGCAGGTAAAAAATTGCGCAAGTGATGTTTATTTACGCAATCTTCGCAATCATTCGTCGGTGCTCCGAGCCTATTCTTATCACCAAGATCACTGCTCGGACAAACAGTCCAGTGCGGCCCGCCTAATCCGGCCGGCCGCGGTCGCAGCACCCACCGGTGTCTGGCAGACCCCCGAGCTGCACACTGTCCAGAAGACGGCGTGAGGTGAGCCGACGTCAAAAGCGTCGCGCACGGACGAAGTTCTCAAGGGGAGGCCGACGGGCCTCCCTTTTTTATGCCTGCGAAATAATGGCGGCGACTGATAATCTGTCGCAGAACCGGCCTAGGCTTTTCCAGTCTCATTCATCAGGCCCTGAACCGTTGTGAGGAATTTCATGAAGTCGCGCATCTGGCGTTTGGCAGGTGTTGGTCTGTTGTGGGCAAGTGTCAGTGCGCAGGGAGTGGCCGACGATCAGCAAAATCGTGGCGGCCCGGACGGGCGAGGTGGCAATGGCCAGGGTTATTCAGGCCAACCCCGGCCACAGAGCAACGAGATCATTCGCGGCGACAACAGCCGCCAGTTTGAGGTCCAGCCTCACGCTCAAGGCGGCCAGCCCTACAACCGCCCGCCGCAAGACCCCAATGGTCGTCCGCCGCAGCCACCGGGTAACAGCCTGCCGATCCAGGGCCGCCCCGACAGCGTGACCCAGACCCAGGAGCCGAGGCCGGGTTACTACCGCGATATTCCGCGCCGCAGTGATGGTTATCCGAGCGGTGGGCCACGCCCCAGCCATGACTCTCGCCCTGATCAGCACTGGTCCGGTCGGCCGGACGGTCATGGCAACGGCTGGGGGCCGGGGCCGCAATATCGTCCTGGGTATGTAATCGATCGTTTTCCGGATCGTCACTACCGCGTGCCTTACCGTGGCCATGACTATTTTTATTCGGGCGGTTACTGGTATCGCCCCCAAGGGCCGCGCTATATCGTGATTGAGCCGCCGCGCGGAATCCGTACCCGTTATCTGCCCGATTATGCCCGGGAAGTCTGGATCGGCGGCTCGCTGTTTTTCCTCGCCGCCGGTGCCTATTACATCTACGAAGCCAACACCCGGGACTACGTCGTCGTTGACGCGCCGGTGAGCAACCCGCAGCCCCAGCCCCAAGGCAACAGCTACGATGTGGTGGCTTATCCAGCCAACGGCCAGTCTCCCGAGCAGGTCAATCAGGATGGCTACGAATGCTATCGCTGGGCGGTGCAGCAGAGCGGTTTCGATCCGCGCAACTACACCTACCCGCCCGCGCCGCAAGTGGTACAGACCTATCGTCAGGCCCAAGGGAGTTGCTTGAGCAGTCGTGGGTATCAGGTGACGTACTGATCACTCGAAAGAAAAACACTCCCCTGTGGCGAGGGAGCTTGCTCCCGCTCGGTTGCGCAGCGACCGTAAAATCTTGGGCCTGCTGCGCAGGCCAGCGGGAGCAAGCTCCCTCGCCACGGGGTTCTGTGTTCGGCGTCAGGCGCTGGTGCGCTTCACCACTTCCGACGGATCGGCATGCACCAACACTTCCGCCTTCGGATAGGCGCGGTGTATGGCATCGGCGGCCTGGTCGCTGATGCCGTGGGCTACTGACAGGGTCAGTTCTCCCGGCAGTTCCAGATGCAGTTGCACGAACCAATGGTTACCTGAGATCCGCGTGCGCAGATCGTGGGCACCCAGTACCCCGGGCACCGCGCAGGCCAGTTCCAGCATGCGCTGGCTGACGTCGGGCGGCAGTTCCTCATCCATCAATACCGCGAAGCTTTCCCGGGCGATCTGGATCGCGCTCCACAGGATGTAGACGGCGATGCCCAGGCCGAACCAGGCATCCAGTTGATGCCAGCCCAACCCGGCCAGCACCAGGGCGACCAAGATGCTGCCGTTGAGCAACAGATCCGAGCGATAGTGCAGCGAGTCAGCGCGCACGGCGTTGGAGCCGGTGGCGCGGACGACCCGATGTTGCAGCGCCAACAAGGCCAGGGTCAGCCCCAGGGAGAATACGATCACGCCGACACTGAGCCAGGCCGCTTCCACCGGGACCGGGTTTTTCAGACGCTCAAACGCCTGTAGCGCAATCAACACGGCACTGCCGCCGATGAACAATGCCTGGGCCATGCCGGCCAGGGACTCGGCTTTGCCGTGGCCGTAACGATGGTCCTCGTCGGCGGGGCGCAATGCGTAATGCACCGCCAGCAGGTTGAGCAGCGACGTGACGCCGTCCAGCGCCGAGTCGGTCAGGCCGGCGAGCATGCTCACCGAGCCGCTCAGCCACCAGGCCAGTGCCTTGGCAATGACCAGAATAAGCGCCACGGCCACCGAAGCACGGGTGGCCAGACGCAGCAGACGGGCATGTTCGGTGCTGGTGGTCATGGCGCGGTCGTTCCTTCAATAGCGCCCATCACGCGGCCGGTTTAAGCCCGAGGGCGGCCAGTTGCTGGGCGTTGCCCTTGCTTTGGATCAAACGTGGGTCGTCCAGGGGGAAGCTGCGGCCCAGTTCGCTCTCCAAAATCGCTTGCAGCTTTTGGTTGTTGACGCTGCCGTCGGCGTTGATCGCCGGCTTGAGTTTTTCTGGCTCGATCTGGACGCTTCTGCCGGGCTCGAAATAAATCGCCCCGGTGGCGAAGTCCACGGCGAACGCGATCAGGCCGGGGATGATGTAGAACAGCAGGCCGACGGCGTCCAGCGCGGCAATCGCCGGGTCGATCTTGCCGTCGATCTGGCCGCGACGGTCGGGGTAGAAGATCGAGCCGCAGGCGCTGATCTGGGTCAGCAGGGAGGCGACCAGAACGCCGCCGATCACGCGAAAGGGAATACGCATAGCAATCTCCTGAGCAGGTAAAGGCGTTGCTGGTTGGAGTCCAGACCACGCTAAACAGTTCGCCGTTATACTCGGCCCTCTGTTTTGGAGCCAGCATGATTTCTTTGCCGATTGATGAAGTTTTACCTGCCCTGCGTCAAGCCTTGGCGTCGCGTCACGAAGCCGTGCTCGAAGCGCCGCCCGGCGCTGGTAAAACCACCCGCGTCCCCTTGGCCCTGTTGAATGAGTCCTGGCTGGCCGGGCAGACGATTCTGATGCTTGAGCCCCGGCGCCTGGCGGCACGGGCGGCGGCCGAGCGACTGGCCAGCGAGCTGGGGGAAAAGGTCGGTGAAACCGTCGGCTACCGAATTCGTCTCGACAGCAAGGTGGGCCCCAAGACCCGCATTGAAGTGGTCACCGAAGGCATCCTCACCCGCCGCTTGCAGGACGACCCGGCGCTGGAGGGTGTGGGGCTGCTGATTTTTGATGAATTCCACGAACGCAGTCTCGACGCCGACCTGGCCCTGGCCTTGAGTCTCAATGGCCGCGAGCTGTTTCGCGACGACCAGCCGCTGAAAATCCTGCTGATGTCCGCGACGCTGGAAGGCGAGCGCCTGGCCGGGTTGTTGGACGACGCGCCGATCCTGCGCAGTGAGGGGCGCATGTTCCCGGTGACGGTGCGCTGGGGCCGGCCGTTCCAGCCCGGCGAGTTCATCGAGCCGCGCCTGGTGCAGACCGTGCTCGAAGCCCTGCACGATGAAACCGGCAGCGTGCTGGTGTTCTTGCCTGGGCAAGCGGAGATCCGCCGGGTTCATCAGCAACTGGCCGATGCCTTGGGTGAAGGCGGCAATGTGCTGCTCTGTCCGTTGCATGGCGAGCTGGACCTCGCCGCCCAACGCGCGGCCATCGACCCGGCGCCGCCCGGCCAGCGCAAAGTGGTGCTGGCCACCAACATCGCCGAAACCAGCCTGACCATCAATGGCGTGCGGGTGGTGATCGATGCCGGATTGGCGCGGGTGCCGCGTTTCGATCCGGGCAGCGGTATGACTCGCCTCGACACCCAGCGGATTTCCCGGGCTAGCGCCACTCAGCGGGCCGGGCGGGCCGGGCGTCTGGAGCCGGGGGTGTGCTATCGGTTGTGGTCCGAAGACCAGCACGAACAACTGGCCGCTTATGGCAGCGCAGAGATTCTTTCGGCGGACCTGGCCGGGCTGGCTCTGCAATTGGGGCGTTGGGGCGTGACGCCGCAGCAATTGGTCTGGCTCGACATCCCGCCCACCGCCGCTTATGCCCAGGCGCAGGAGCTGCTGCAACGCCTGGGCGCGCTGGACGGCGAGCAACTGACCCGTCATGGCCAAGCCATGGCCGAACTGCCGGCTCACCCGCGCATCGCGCATTTGCTGCTGCGGGGGCAGTCGCTGGGGCTGGCGGACATGGCGTGCAACGTCGCGGCGCTGTTGGGTGAGCGAGACATTCTGCGCGGCGCCGGGGCGGACCTGCACACGCGCCTGGCGTTGCTGTCCGGTGAAGAGCGGGCGGCCCGTGGCGCCCAGGGCGGGGTACAGCGGGCGCGGCAACTGGCCCGGCAATATCGCGGTTACCTGCGGGGCAAGGCCGAAGACGCCGTCGCCGACCCCGAACATCCGCGCTGGCTGGGCGCTTTACTGGCGTTGGCCTACCCGGATCGCGTCGCTCAACAGCGGCGGCCCGGCGGGGCGGAGTATCGCCTGGCCAACGGCCGTGCAGCGTTGTTTGCCGAAGCGGACAGCCTGATGAAACAGCCGTGGCTGGTGATCGCCGACCTGGGCAGCCGTCAGGGGCAGCGGGAAGAACGGATCTACCTGGCGACGGACTTCGATCCGGCGCTGTTTGATTCGGTGCTGGCCGAACAGGTGCGCACGGTGGATCAACTGGATTGGGACGAGCGTGAGGGCGTGCTGCGGGCCGAGCGCCAGCGCAAGGTCGGCGAACTGGTGCTCAGCCGTGAGCCACTGACCGGGCTGGATGAGTCGGCGCGCAGCCAGGCGCTGGTGAACCTGGTACGGCGCAAGGGACTGGAGTTGCTGCCCTGGACGCCGGAGCTGCGGCAATGGCAGGCGCGGGTGGCACTGTTGCGCCGGCTCGATCTGGAGGCCAAGAGCGAGAGTGATTGGCCAGATGTCAGCGACGGGGCGCTACTGAACACGCTTGAGCAATGGTTGATGCCGTACCTGGGACGCGTGTCACGCCTCAGCCATTTCGCCAACCTGGACCTGTCGAGTATCGTCCACAACCTGCTGCCCTGGCCCTTGCCGCAGCGGCTGGATGAATGGGCACCCCATCATCTGAGCGTGCCCTCGGGCTCGTCGATTCGCCTGGACTACAGCGAACACCCGCCAATTCTCGCGGTACGCTTGCAGGAACTGTTCGGCCTGGCCGACACCCCTCGCATTGCCGGCGGCCGACAGGTCGTCAAACTGCACCTGTTGTCACCGGCGCGGCGACCGGTGCAGGTGACCCAGGATCTGGCGAATTTCTGGCGCAGCACCTATGCCGAAGTAAAGAAAGACCTCAAGGGACGTTATCCCAAGCATTACTGGCCGGACGATCCGCTGGTGGCCGAAGCCACGGCCCGGATCAAACCCCGCAAGTGATAAACCGCCGGTTTGGCCCGCCAGCACGGGGGCGCAAATGGTAGATTCACTGACCCATCAACTGCTTTATACGCAGTCCCGGTTACTTGGCTTCAGATTCGGAACAGTTCATGGCAAAGAAACCAGCAGCGCCCACCTCCCAGGCACCGATGACCTTGGCCACCAGGGGTTCGAGCCTGACGTTGATCGATGTGGCAAAGATTGCAGGCGTCTCGCCAATGACCGTTTCCAGGGCTTTGCATCGCCCGGAACTGGTGAGCGAGAACACGCGGGAGAAGGTCCGCGAAGCGGTGCGCCAATCGGGCTATGTGCCGAACATGCTGGCGGGTAGTCTGGCGAGCAACAAAAGTCGCCTGGTGGCGATTTTCCTTCCAACCATCGCTAACTCCATTTTTGCAGACACCGTGCAATCGCTGATGGACCGCCTGACCCAAGCGGGCTATCAAACCCTGCTCGGTCTGACCGGCTACAGCGCGGAGCAGGAAGAGAAACTGCTTGAAGCCGTACTCGGTCGTCGTCCGGACGGCATCGTATTGACCGGTACGCTTCATACCGAATCAAGCCGCTTGCGCCTCGCCCAGGCGGGAATTCCCGTGGTCGAGGCCTGGGATCTGAGTGAAGACCCTTTGGACATGCTGGTTGGCTTCTCCCATGAAAAAGTCGGGCAAGAGACCGCGCGACATTTGCTTGAAAAGGGTTACCAGCGCTTTTCCGTGGTGACCATCGGCGACCCGCGTGGCCTGCGTCGCTGCAACAGTCTTATCGCCGAGCTGCAGCGCCAGGGCATTGAAGAGGTGCCCATGGAAGTCCTGGCGCCCCCCGCCACGCTGGAGGTGGGGCGCGAGGGGCTGCGGCGGCTGCTGGATCTGCCGGTGCGCCCCGACATCGTGGTGTGCAGCTCCGATACCGTGGCTCAAGGTGTGTTGGCGCAAGCCGCCAGCCTTGGCTTGAAGGTGCCCGCTGAGCTGGCCGTCATGGGCTTCGGGGATCTCAGCAGCGCGGCGCAGGTTTACCCGGCGCTGTCGACCGTCAGCGTCGACGGCGGCAGGATTGGCCTGCAAGTGGCTGAGGCACTGCTTGAACGATTCGACAATCCCGGCGCCCATCTCAAACCCGTGCGAATTGACACCGGCTTCACGTTCATCGACCGCGCCAGTACCTGAGCCTGGCAGTCGATTTTCCGGGGATTTACGGGATTGAATGATTGCGCAATCAGTGTAGTATCGAGGCAAGAGACCTTCTGAAGCATCGACGAAGGTCTTTTTTACGTCTCGTGATGATTGCGCAATCATCGTCGCCTTCAGAGCCTGTCCAAGGAGAGCCCCATGCTCGTACAACAACAATCACTCAAGTCCTCCGACGACGACCGAATTGCCTGGGTTCGTGTCGCTTCGGTCATCCTGCCGCTGGCCAATCCCGTCAGTGATGCCAAGGTCCTTACCGGACGGCAAAAGCCGATGACTGAAATCGCCATCCTGTTTGCCGAAATCGAGACCGTCGATGGGCATCAGGGCCTGGGTTTCAGTTACTCCAAACGTGCCGGCGGGCCGGGACAATTCGCTCATGCCAAGGAAATCGCCCCGGCGCTGATCGGGGAAAATCCCAGTGACATTGCCAAACTCTGGACCAAGCTGTGCTGGGCTGGCGCGTCGGTGGGCCGCAGCGGTATGTCGACCCAGGCCATCGGGGCGTTCGACGTGGCGTTGTGGGATCTGAAGGCCAAGCGCGCCAACCTGTCGCTGGCGCGCTTGCTCGGTGCTCAACGTGACTCGGTGCGTTGCTACAACACTTCCGGTGGCTTCCTTCACACCCCGCTTGATCAGTTGATGAAGAACACTGACCTCTCGCGAGAAAAGGGTATTGGCGGCATCAAATTGAAAGTCGGGCAACCGGATTGCGCCATCGACATTGAACGGGTCAGTGCGGTGCGCAAGCACTTGGGTGACAACTTCCCGTTGATGGTGGATGCCAACCAGCAATGGGATCGCCCGACGGCCCAGCGCATGTGTCGGCAGTTTGAAGCGTACAACCTGATCTGGATTGAAGAGCCGCTGGACTGCTATGACGCAGAAGGCCATGCCGCGTTGGCGCAGCAGTTCGATACACCGATCGCCACGGGTGAAATGCTCACCAGCGTTGCTGAACACGCCGAGTTCATCAAACAGCGCGGCGCTGATTTCCTGATGCCCGACGCGCCACGCGTAGGCGGCATCACCCCTTACCTGAAGGTCGCATCAATGGCCGAGCAGGCGGGCCTGATGCTGGCTCCCCATTTCGCCATGGAACTGCACGTTCACCTGGCAGCCGCTTATCCGACCGAGCCCTGGGTCGAGCATTTCGAATGGCTTGAGCCGCTGTTCAACGAGCGTCTGGAAACCCGCGACGGTCGGATGCTGGTGCCCACTCGCCCCGGTTTGGGACTGACGCTGAGCGAACAAGTCAAACCCTGGACGGTTCAGGAAGCCGAGACAGGTACTCGACCCTGATCAAGCGTGGGTTACGCGGACCAGCGCCACACTCGTCTGACGGCGAATGTGGCTTGGCATCACGGCGTGGCCGGCAACAGGAATCGGGCAATCACCGGCAAATGATCGGAGATACGCAAGGTATCGTCCTGCCGCACCCGAGCCTCGACCCGCTTGATCCGAGGGCTGTAGAACAGGTAGTCGACAGTGCGGTCAGGGCCGTTGAGGCCGGGGTCGTTCGGGTAGTGGGTCAGCCAGTGGCTGCGATCGATGCCGCTGGCTTCGTTGTTGGTGGGGATCATCGGGTATTTGTCCCACAGCAGGTGCAGAGGGCTGTCGGCGGAGTAGGGCGTGCGCTGCGCGGCTGGCAGGCGCCGGTATTGGCCCAGGGGTAGCAGATTGAAGTCGCCACCGATCAGCCAGGGTTTGCCTCGCGATTCAAGTTTGTCCAGTACCTTGCTCACGGCCTTGACCTGGTTCGGCAGGGTTTCATCCGGCTGCGTGGCCCGTTCCAGGTGGGTGTTGAGCACGACCAGGTGGCCACCACTGCTCAGCGGCAGGTGACTGACCAACAAAGCGTTTTTCGGCTGGAACTGACGGCTGATGAAATTGGCCCCGGCCACCGGCAACTGCACCCGTTCCGCTTGATCGATGCGGTAACGGCTCAACGTCGCCAACTGCCGGCCGACGCTGCCGAAGATATGCGGGTCGGGGATGAAATCGGCTTTCCAGTCAAAGGCGCTGGTGCTGCACGGATACAGGTCGGTCAATCGTTCCTGCAACAACTTGAGCTGGTTCTGGTAGTCGCTGGCCTTGGCGCCGTCGTCCAGTTCCTGGAGCAACACAACGTCCGGTTGCTCGTCGCGAATGACCCTTGCCACTTCGTCGAGGCTGAAGGCCATGTCTTCGAGGGTCGGGCTTTCATCGTCACCTTGGGCCAGGTCGTGCCAGAACACGTAGCGCTTGCCGGCCAGGAACTGGACGTTCCAGGTCATCACCTTCAAGGCCTGGCCAGGCACGAGCGTTGCGGTGTTGGCGGGGCAACTGACCGGCAGTGCTTCCCGGGATTGTGGGCGCCAGGTCAGGCTATAGATCGACAGGGCGGCCAGGCCGAGAATCAACAACAGGCCCAGCAAGGTGTAGCGCAATAGACGGGTCATGGCTCGACTTAAATGGGCAATACGCAAAAGTGATCCTGAGCATAACCGAGAGCAGTTGCCGAGCCCAAGCCCGTAACCTGCGCAGCAGTCGTCAACGGCTGTCAGGTTTTTCCGCGACCAGCATGAACATCCGGAACAGCACCACGGTGGTGAACAGCTGCAGGAAACTGTGAACGCTGTCGATCAGCAAGGTGATCAACGGGTTCTGGGGCGGCGGGTACACCGACAGGCTGGCGCCCTTGAGCAGCCAGAGCGGGACCATCACGCAAAGAATGCACAACAGGATGCGCCAGAAACTGCCGCGGCTCAGGCGCAGGCTTTCCTTCATTGCTGCCAGCGGAGTCAGGCCGCGCAGCACCAGCAGGTATTCGCCAAAGGCCAGGACCACCATCAGCCAAAGGCCCGGCAGGAAGTACAACGAAATGCCCACCAGAATCAGCAACGTATTGAGTGCGGTCAGCAGGGCAAAGCGTGGCCACAGGGTCAGGGCCGTCGCGAGAAGGTCACGGGGACGGGGCGATTCACCGCGACTGCGAGCGTCGAGAAACAGAATCAGCGCGGCGGTGTAGAGCGGGTATATCAGCAGCCCGACGATCAGGCTGTAGCCGGAAAAACCTTCGGGGCCCACGGCGCTGTCCACGCCTTGTTGCAGCACGGCCTCGAGGATCACCAGCGGCAGGCACAGCTGGGCGATCCGGCCAAGATGGCGTTTGAAGAAATACAAAGAGTCGCGCAGCACGTCAAACGGATTCATGAGTCGGTATCGCAGGTCAAAAAGCGGTCCGACACTTTAACCGATCAGGCGCCTGCACAAGCAAACGTAAACATCAGGTAAAGACCATTGAAACCTCTGTGCCCAGCCCCATTACTGCTGGCACCGGTCCTGTAGGGCCGGCATGGTTTTTCTACCCGGCAATCTGATGAGGTCGCCATGAACAGCGAAGAACAAACCCTGATCGATGGACTGTTTTCACGGCTGCAACAGGCCGAAAAGGATGCAGCCCCGCGCGATGTCCAGGCCGAGGCGCGGATCAAGGAACATATGACCCGCCAGCCCGCGGCGGGCTATTTCATGACCCAGGCGATTCTGGTGCAAGAGACGGCGCTCAAAAGCCTCGACGAGCAGAACAGGCAACTGACCCAGCAGATCGAGCAGTTGCAAGCGGACCTGCAACAGGCCCGGCAACAGCCTCCAGCGCCCAGCGGTGGTGGTTTTCTCTCGAGTATTTTCGGTGGCAGCTCGCGCGACCCACGGCCAACGTCCGCTCCAGGCGCTTCGCCCGCCAGCGGTGGCGGCTGGCGCGAACCGGCGCGGCCTGGCTTCAATGCGCCACCCCAGCAGAACTACGCCGCGCCGCCCGCTAACTACGGCGCCGCGCAACAGCAGGCTCCAGGGGCCGGCAGCTTCATGAGCGGCGCGCTGAAAACCGCGGCTGGTGTGGCCGGGGGCGTGATGCTCGCCCAGGGCATCAGCAGTCTGTTCCACGGTGCCCAGCAGCCTCAGGAAGTCGTCGAGGTCATCGAGCCAGAGCCGGCCCAACCGGTCAACGACACGGCAAGCAGTGACAGCGGCTGGGGCAATGACTCAAACGTCGCTGGTAACGATGCCTATGGCAACGACCAGGGCGGTTTCGCCGACGCCGACTACAGCGACGATTCATCCTTCTTCGGCGATGACGACTCCTTCGTCTGACCTGCCATTCGTCCGGGGCGCCCAGGTGCCTCGGACCGATTATTCGCGGAACATTCCTCTGGGCTGGCATACTGGGCAACTTTTCGGGCCCGCTCTGCCGGCTTGTGCATTCAAGAGGAAACGCGGTGAAAAAAATCGCAGTGTTCGCCGATGTCCAGAACCTCTACTACACCGTGCGCCAGGCTTATGGTTGCCATTTCAACTACGCGGCCTTGTGGGCCGATGTCAGCAAGCAGGGGCAGATCGTCGAGGCCTACGCGTATGCGATCGATCGCGGCGACAGCAAGCAGCAGCAATTCCAGCAGATCCTGCGCAACCTGGGGTTTGTCGTGAAGCTCAAGCCTTACATCCAGCGCAGCGACGGCTCGGCCAAGGGTGACTGGGACGTGGGCATCACCCTGGACATCATGGACGCCGCTGATCACGTTGACGAAGTGGTGTTGGCCTCCGGTGATGGCGATTTCGACATGCTGCTCGAACGTATCATCAGCAAACACGGGGTCCAGGCGGTGGCTTATGGCGTACCGGGGCTGACGGCCAACTCGCTGATTCGCGCCGCCAGCCGCTACGTGCCGATCGAAGGCGCGTTGCTGCTCAAGAATTGATTTTTACGGAGTTCAGACAGGTTTGGAACGCATCGCAGTCATCGACTTTGAAACCACCGGCATCACGCCGAGCAGCAGTTGCCGGGCCACCGAAATCGCCGTGGTGATTCTCGAACAGGGCCGGATTGTGGATCGCTATCAGAGCCTGATGAACGCCGGTGTGCGCGTGCCTGCGTTCATCGAGCAACTGACCGGCATCAACAACGCCATGCTGCGCAGCGCCCCGCCGGCGGAAAAGGTGATGAACGAGGTCAACGAGTTCGTCGGCATCACGCCGCTGCTGGCCCACAACGCCGCATTCGACCAGAAGTTCTGGGATTTCGAGCTAGGCCGGATCAAACGCACCCGCTTGCAGAATTTTGCCTGTTCACTGCTGCTGGCCCGGCGCCTGATGCCGACGGCGCCGAACCACAAGCTCGGCACGCTCAACACCTTCGCCGGCCTGCCCCACACCGGCCAGGCTCACCGGGCCATGGCCGACGCCGAAATGGCCGCCAACCTCACCGCGCACCTGGCGACGCAACTGCGGCAACAGCACGGGCTGCGGGAGTTGTCCCACGATTTGCTGTGCAGTTTGCAGAAAGTGCCGGCGGCGAAGATCAACGAGCACCTCAAGCGGCATCGCGGGTTCTGAAAACACCCCCCAACAAGCCACTGTGGGAGCGAGCCTGCTCGCGATAGCGTCGGTTCAGTCGGCAACTAAGTTGACTGATACACCGCCATCGCGAGCAGGCTCGCTCCCACCGTTCTGATGTGTGTTGGCGCGATTACTTCCCGTTACCTTCCAACTGCCCCAACGGCACCCGCTTTTCAATCGCGCTGGACAGCACGATCGAGGTCTTGCTGAAACCGAACTTGGCGATGCGGTTGATCAGCTCTTCCAGTTCCGGCATCGAGCCGACCGCCGCCTGCATGATCACGCACGGGTCGCCCGTCACCCGGTGGCATTCGGTCAGTTGCGGGATCCTGCACAGTTCATCGTAAGTCTTCTGGTTGCCGTGCTGGTTCATGCGCAGTTCGATGACGCACTGCACCGGCAAGCCGATTTTCGCCATGTCGACTTTCGCCTGGTAGCCAGTGATCACGCCGCTGGTTTCCAGCTTGCTGACCCGCTCGGCCACGGCCGGGGCCGACAGGTTCACTTTGCGGGCCAGTTCGGCATAGGACGCACGACCGTTTTCCAACAGGGCGCTGAGCAGCATGCGGTCGTATTTATCCACGGTTCGGGCTTCCAAGGGGCTGACTTTCGAAAGTACGGTTTATAACGCTGATCTCCGTGTTTTTAAAAGTGTACGGTTCGGATAAACAGGTTTTGTAACTTATTTTCCGCCTGTCGCCTTTCTAGAATAGCGTCTTTCATTGTCCTGACTTCGAGCTGACCATGCCTGGCCCACGCCGTTTCCCCTTGCCATTGATCGCTGCATTTTTTGCCTTGTACGTCATCTGGGGGTCGACCTACCTGGTGATTCGCATCGGTGTGGAGCATTGGCCGCCGCTGCTGCTGGCCGGGATTCGCTTCGTGATCGCCGGCTCGCTGATGTACGGTTTCCTGCGCTGGCGTGGGGCGCCGGCACCGACTTGGGCGCAGTGGAAGGCGGGGGCTGTCATCGGCGTGTTGTTGCTCAGTTTCGGCAATGGCGCGGTCAGTGTCGCCGAACACACGGGTGTGGCGTCCGGGGTGGCGGCGCTGGCCGTGGCGACGGTGCCGTTATTTACCTTGCTCTGCGGATATTTCTGGGGCGCCCGTAATACCCGTCTGGAGTGGGCGGGGATTGTGCTGGGGTTGATCGGCATTGCCATGCTCAACCTCGGTTCCAACCTGCAATCGAGCCCATTGGGCGCGACCTTGCTGCTGTTCGCGGCGGCGTCCTGGGCCTTCGGTTCGGTGCTGAGCAAGCACTTGCCGCTGCCGGCGGGGGCGATGGCCAGTGCCGTGGAAATGCTGGTGGGCGGTGTGGTGCTATTGATCGGCAGCGTGGCCAGCGGCGAACACCTGGACAGCATGCCGCCGCTGGAAGGCTGGATCGCGCTGGCTTACCTGACCTGCTTCGGTTCGATCATTGCCTTCAACGCCTACATGTACCTGCTCAAGCACGTACGTCCGGCGGCGGCCACCAGCTATGCCTACGTCAACCCGGCGGTGGCGGTGTTGCTGGGCATTGTGTTCGCCGGTGAAACCATCGGGATCGAAGAGGCCCTGGCGATGTTGGTGATCATCAGTGCCGTGGTGTTGATTGGATTGCCCCAGTGGCGCAAACCCAAGCCTGCGCCGGCCGAATCCTGATTTAGGGTAAACTGCCGCGCATTGCACACCTTGCGCTGATTTTCCTACGGTACTTCCATGACTTTCGCCACCCTTGGCCTGATCGAACCCTTGCTGCGCGCCCTCGAGACGCTCGGCTACCAGACCCCAACCCCGGTGCAGGCCCAAGCCATGCCGGCGGTGTTGGCCGGTCGCGACCTGATGGCCGCGGCCCAGACCGGCACCGGCAAGACTGCCGGTTTCGCCGTGCCGCTGTTGCAGTTGCTGACCACCGAGGGGCCGAAGGTCAGCGCCAACTCGGTACGGGCGCTGATTCTGGTGCCGACCCGTGAACTGGCCGAGCAGGTCCACGAAAGCGTGCGCCAATACGCGCAAAACCTGCCGTTGAGCACCTATGCGGTGTACGGCGGTGTCAGCATCAACCCGCAGATGATGAAGCTGCGCAAAGGGGTTGATCTGCTGGTCGCCACGCCGGGACGCTTGCTCGACCTGTTCCGCCAGAACGCGCTGAAGTTCAATCAGCTGCAGACCCTGGTGCTGGACGAAGCCGACCGCATGCTCGACCTGGGCTTCTCCGAGGAGCTGGCGAATATCTATAAAGCGCTGCCGAAGAAGCGCCAGACGCTGCTGTTCTCGGCAACCTTCTCCGACGCGATCCGCTTGCTGGCCGGGCAAATGCTCAACGACCCGTTGAGCATCGAAGTGAGCCCGCGCAACGTGGCCGCCAACACCGTCAAGCAATGGGTGGTGACGGTGGACAAGAAGCGCAAGCCAGAGTTGTTTGTGCACCTGATGCGCAAGAACAAGTGGAAACAGGTGCTGGTATTTGCCAAGACCCGCAACGGTGTCGATGCGCTGGTGGAAAAACTCCAGGGCATGAGTGTCAATGCCGACGGCATCCACGGCGATAAACCCCAGGCCACCCGCCAGCGCGCGCTGGACCGTTTCAAGGCCAGTGAGATCCAGATCCTGGTGGCCACCGACGTCGCCGCTCGTGGGCTGGATATCGAAGACTTGCCGCTGGTGGTGAATTTCGATTTGCCGATCGTCGCTGAGGATTACATCCACCGTATCGGTCGTACTGGCCGGGCGGGTTCCACCGGGGAAGCGATTTCCCTGGTCTGCGCCGATGAAGTGAATCTGCTGTCAGCCATCGAAACTCTGACCCGTCAGACGTTGCCACGGCAGATGGAACAGGACTTCGAGCCAGAACACCGGGTGCCGGAGACCGATGCCAGCGGCCAGGTCATCAAGAAGCCGAAAAAACCGAAGAAACCGAAAGCCTCGGGCGGTGGCGGCAAGCGCAACCTGGGCAAGTGGGTCGACAGCGGCGACGCCTCACCCGTGGAGCCTTCGGTCAAGCCTGTGCGTAAAGTGCCGGTGTTCAACACCGGGCCGCGCAAGCGTAAGCCTTGATGACCCGCAGCGTTTGACAGGCCGCCATCGCGAGCAGGCTCGCTCCCACATTGACGGTGTACACAAATCAAATGTGGGAGCGAGCCTGCTCGCGATGGTCGCGCCTGGGTTTTCAAACCTTGCGCTGTAACCACTCCAACATTCCCAGCCCAGCCGCCCGGCCGCTGGCAAAGCAGGCCGTGAGCAGATAGCCGCCGGTCGGTGCTTCCCAGTCGAGCATTTCCCCGGCGCAGAACACGCCAGGCATCTGCTTGAGCATCAGGCGTTCGTCCAGGGCTTCGAAGGTCACGCCACCGGCACTGCTGATGGCTTCGTCCAGCGGGCGGGGTTTCACCAGGATGATGGGCAAGGCCTTGATTGCCTGGGCCAGCCGCGCCGGGTCGGCGAAACAATCGGCAGGCGTTTGCTCGCGCAGCAACGCAGCCTTGACCCCGTCGATCCCCAACTGGCTGTGCAAGTGCTTGGCCATTGAGCGCGAACCGCGTGGCTTGCTCAGGGCTTGCTGGATTTTATCCACAGGCCGGCCCGGCAGCAGGTCCAGATGGATCGTCGCGCTACCGTGCTGGTTGATGGCTTCGCGAATCGGCGCCGACAGGGCATAGATCAGGCTGCCTTCGATGCCGGTGGCGGTGATCACGCATTCACCGAGGCGCGGTACATCGTCATTCAGGCCGATGGCGATATTTTTCAGCGGGGCGCCGGCGAATTTGCTGACCATCAGATCGCTCCAGGCCGGCACTTCGAATCCGCAATTGCTCGGCTGCAAGGGCGCAAGGCCTACACCGCGCTGTTCCAGTGGCAGCATCCAGGCACCATCGGAGCCCAGGCGTGACCAACTGCCACCGCCCAGTGCCAGCAATGTCGCAGTGGGGCGCAGTGTTTTTTCGCCGTCCGCAGCGGTGACTAGCAAGCTGCCGTCGGGGTTCCAGCCCAGCCAGCGATGGCGGGTATGGATCATCACGCCGGCATCGCGCAGGCGTTTGAGCCAGGCGCGCAGCAGCGGGGCGGCTTTCATGTCGGTAGGAAATACCCGCCCGGAACTGCCGACAAAGGTCTCGATGCCCAATCCGTGAATCCATTGGCATAACTCGTTGGCGCCGAATGCCCGCAGCAGCGGGGCGATATTGGGCGCGCGCTCGCCGTAGCGGGACAGGAACGGCGAGAAGTCTTCCGAGTGGGTGATGTTCATGCCGCCGACCCCGGCCAGCAGGAATTTCCTGCCCACTGAGGGCATGCCGTCGTACAGGTCGACCTGTATCCCGGCTTGGCTCAACACCTCGGCCGCCATCAGGCCGGCTGGGCCGCCGCCGATGATGGCGACATTTGGGATATGGGGGCAGACGGTTGGGGTCATGGCGTGAGCTGCGGAGGACGGGAATAAGCGGGGCATTCTATCAGCACAGATCCCTGTGGGAGCGAGCTTGCTCGCGATAGCGATCTGTCAGCCAACATCCATGCAGGCTGATCAGCCGCCATCGCGAGCAAGCTCGCTCCCACAGGGGGATGCGGTGATTCTTAGAGCGCTAATGTGTAACTGACGATCAGGCGGGTTTCATCCAGGTCATTGCTGAAGTTCGAACGAACCGTAGCGTTTCTGAGTTTGACCCCGAGGTTTTTCAGCGAACCGCTTTGGACCACGTAACCGATATCCGTATCGCGCTCCCACTCTTTGCCCGTATTACTGCCCCCGACCAACGCGTTGTCACCCTGGACATAACGACTCATGAACGTCAGCCCGGGAATGCCCAGCGCGGCGAAGTTGTAGTCATAACGCAGCTGCCAGGAGCGCTCTTGGGTGTTGGCAAAGTCATTGATCTGGACGAAGTTGACCAGGTAAGGGTCGCTATTGGCAATGTACGGGAAGGGATCGTCACCGCTCATGCGCTGATAGGCGGCGGTGAACACGTTGGCGCCCAGGGTGTAGGCAACCAGTCCGTTCGCGGCGCGGTTATCGAGGGGGCGGAAGTTACCGTCATCGGTACTTTTCGAATAACGTAGATCGAACTTCAGCGACTGCTGCGCGGCAAGAGGGATTTCATAGACGACGCCGCCAAAGAACTGTCGGTAGACATTTTCCAGATTGCCGTAGAACAGACTTGTGCTAAGGGCCTTGTTGAAACTGTAAGTACCGCCGGCAAAGCGGAAGTCATCACTGACACCGCCGATGCGGTTACCCGTGAAGTCCTGATAGTTCGAGGAACTGTTGAACTTGATTTGCTCCAGCTTGCCGCCTTGCAGGACCAACTGATCAATGTCCTTGGAGGTCAGTAGCGCGCCTTCGAAGGTGGAGGGCAACAGGCGTGTGTCATTGCTCGATACCACGGGCGTACGGAAGGCGAGTGAGCCAACCTTTAGAGCGGTTTCCGACACCTTCGCCTTGGCCGTCAACTCAAGTTTGGAATATTCGTCCTGTGAGCCGCGGCCGTTTTTCGAACTAAGGTCAGCCGGCAACAGGCCCGTGCCCCCGGAACCATCACCGCCGTCAAGCTTGAGGCCGAGCATGCCAACCGCGTCGATGCCCAGACCCACGGTGCCGGCGGTATAACCTGACTCGAATCGCAACATGGCGCCCTGGGCCCATTCTTTTGCCGAGTCCCGCTGGGCCGTGGGAGGACCGTTGCGAAAGTCACGATTGAAGTAGAAGTTACGCAGTTCCACACTGGCCTTACTGTCGGCAATAAAATCTGCAGATGCCGTAAAAGGGAAAATCAACGCGCAAGTACCCGCAATAGCCAAAGTCTTATTGATTGACATGCTCTTTATGCTCCAGATAACAGCAGATTTATGTGTTGGGTTTTATCGTTATTTTGATTGCAAAGTTACATCTACAGTTTTCTGCGGGCAGCACGCGGCAACCGGGTTATTACCCCGTTGCGCGTACTGACTGCGAAAAGAAAAGTTTTAAATCAGAGAGCTGTTTTGATGCGGCCAATGACGGAGCCGGCTTCAAAATAGTCGCCGGCCTGTTTGGCGATCTGCACCTGGCCTTCACAAGGTGCGAGGACCGAGGTTTCCATTTTCATGGCTTCTACAACCGCGATCACTTGCCCGGTGCTCACCGACTCGCCGTCTTCGACGACCCAGGTATGCAGATTACCCGCCACGGGCGTCAGTACCGCCTGCGGATCAGTGACCTCGGAGGGGGCCGTGTTTTCGCTGGCGGTACCCGCTGCATTCAGGCTGACGCCTCGCAGCAGCGCAGCCGGAAGGCCCAGTTCGTGGCGCTTGCCGTCGATCTCGACAAACGTGCGCAGGATGCCTGGGTCGGCCGATACCGCGGTACGTGGGGCGAGCGTGATCTGTTCGGCGAAATCGGTTTCGATCCAGCGCGTGTGCACGGCGAATTTATCGGCACCGGTGAAGTCGTCATGGTCCATCACGGCCCGGTGGAACGGCAGCACCGAGGCAATGCCTTCAATGTTGAATTCCGCCAAGGCGCGTCGGGCGCGGACAATAGCCTGTTCGCGGGTGGCGCCGGTGACGATCAGTTTGGCCATCATCGAGTCGAAGGTGCTGGGCACTCGCGAGCCGCTTATCACGCCGCTGTCCAGGCGCACACCCGGGCCAGACGGTGGCAGGAAATCGGTGATCTGACCGGGGGTGGGCAGGAAGCCCTTGCCTGGGTCTTCCGCATTGATGCGAAATTCGAAGCTATGGCCACGTGGGGTCGGCGTCTCACTGAAGGACAACGGCAAACCGTCGGCGATCCGCAGTTGTTCGATCACCAGATCCACCCCAGTGGTCTCTTCGGTCACCGGGTGCTCGACCTGCAAGCGGGTATTGACCTCAAGGAACGACAGGGTGCCATCCTGGCTGAGCAGGAACTCCACCGTGCCGGCACCGACGTAGCCGGCTTTGGCGCAGATATCCTGAGCGGATTGATGAATACGCTGGCGCTGTTCGTCGCTGATAAAGGGCGCTGGCGCTTCCTCCACCAGCTTCTGATTGCGCCGCTGCAAGGAGCAGTCACGCGTGCCGACGACGACGACCTTGCCGTGTTTGTCGGCGAGGATCTGCGCTTCGATGTGCCGAGGACGGTCGAGGAACTGTTCGACATAGCACTCGCCACGACCAAAGGCCGCTTGCGCTTCGCGCACGGCGGAGGCGAACAATTCAGCCACTTCATCCATGCGCCAGGCGACTTTCATGCCGCGTCCACCGCCGCCAAAGGCAGCCTTGATGGCAATTGGCAGGCCGTGCTGTTCGGCAAAGGCCAATACTTCGGCGGCGCTTTCGACCGGGCCAGGCGTACCGGCTACCAGAGGCGCCCCGACCAGTTGGGCAATTTTTCGCGCCTCGACCTTGTCGCCGAGCACGTCGATGGTCTGCGGGTTGGGACCGATCCAGATCAACCCTGCGTCGATCACCGCCCGGGCGAAGTCGGCCCGTTCAGACAGAAAACCATAGCCGGGGTGCACGGCATCGGCGCCGCTGCGTTTGGCCACGGCAATCAGTTTGCCGATATCCAGGTAGGTTTCGGCCGGGCGCTGGCCATTCAGTGAGTAGGCTTCGTCGGCCTGGCGCACGTGCAGGGCGTCGATGTCCGCGTCGGCATAGACCGCGACAGACTGCACGCCGTAGTCGCGGCAGGCGCGGGCGATGCGGACGGCAATTTCACCACGGTTGGCAATCAGTAATTTTTTCATGGAATTTTTTTCACATCGGCAGTTGAAGAAGCTTGCGTAACGGGTTGAATCTCTTTGAAGCCGTCCACAGGGTTGAAGCGAATCTGCGCATTGATAGGGATCTGGCCAGCCAGGTCGAGATGGTAGCTGGCGACTGCGGCGATCACTGGATAGCCACCGGTCAACGGGTGATCGGCGAGAAACAGAACCGGTTGGCCGCTGGCCGGGACCTGAATGGCGCCCACGGAGGTGCCTTCGCTGGGCAACTCATGGTGGTTGCTGCGCGCTAGCGGTATTTCACCGGCCAGACGAATACCGACGCGGTTGGACTGTGAGGTGACGCGCCAGAGCTGGCTGCTCAGACGCTGGATGGCGTCTTCGGTGAACCAGTCGGTACGCGGTCCCATGACCACGTCAAGGGTGACGATGTTGGTAGCTGTAGGCAGCTCAAAGGCTGGGGCTTCGTTCAGCGATACGCTGGTTCCCGTTGTCAGTGTCGTAAAGCCCAATAGGTCGCCGGCGGCGAGTGCCGGGGGACCGACCTGGGCCAGGGTGTCTGTGGACAGGCTGCCCAGCACCGGAGTGACGTCAAAGCCGCCGCGAATCGCCAGGTAGCTGCGCAGCCCCGCGAGGGGTGAACCCAGACTGACGCGGTCACCCGCGTCCAGCTCGATGGGCTGGTAGTGACTTGCCTGCCATTGCAGGCCACTGGCGTTGGTGATTGTGACCGGGGTTTGCGCACCGGTGACGGCGATCACGGCACGGCCATGGCAAACGAAGCTCAGGCCGCCGAGTACCGATTCCACACAGGCCATGTCCGAGCGGTTGCCGACCGCGCGGTTGGCTGCCCGCAGCGCGCCCAGGTCCAGCGCGCCGGAACGGGATACGCCTTGGCCGGTTTGGCCGGGACGGCCCATATCCTGCAATACGCTGTGCAAACCGGGGGTGATGATTTCCAGATAGGCGCCGCTGGGCGCGGCGGCACTTGCCGGTACCGTGGGGGCGGGCAGGCCACCCGCCGGGAGCGGGCCTGCATCGGTGAAGCGCACTTTATAGCCCGGACGCAGCAAGGCCGATTCAGCGCGGTTCAGGTCCCACATCTGCAAAGGCGTGACGCCGATGATCTGCCATCCGCCGGGGCTGGCTTGCGGATAAACACCGCTGAATTCCCCCGCCAGGGCAACCGCACCCGCGGGTATGCGGGTACGTGGAGTTTGTCGGCGAGGCACCTGGAAACCCGCACCGCCGGTGAGGTAGGCGAAGCCCGGCGCGAATCCGCAGAAGGCCACGCTGTAGTCATGGGCGGTGTGGCGTTGGACCACCTCGGCGCGGCTGATCCCCAGCAGCGTGGCGACCTCGTCGAGGTCTTCGCCATTGTAATGGACGGGAATTTCCACCCGGCGATGCTCGATCGCGCGGCGCTGGCTCAGGTCTTGGCTAGCGATACGATTGACGAGCGCCTGCTGCGCAATGGCGCTGGGGCGAAATTGGATCAGCAGCGTTCGTGCGGCAGGAATGATTTCCTCCACGCCAGCAATCGGCTCGGCCATCAGGGCGTCGAACAACGCCAGTGTCTCGTCGAGGTCTTTCAATTCGACGAGCAGGGCGTCCAGGTTGACCGGTAGAAAACGCACGGGAGACTCCTAGACGTGGTAGGTGCTGTCAGGCACATCGGTGATGAACATATGGCCCGGCGAATGGGTGATGGCGAAGGGCACGCCCGAGGCCATGACCGCGGCCTGGGGAGTGACGCCGCAGGCCCAGAACACCGGGATCTCGCCGGGTTCGATGCGTACGGCATCGCCGAAATCGGGGCGTCCCAGGTCCTGGATGCCGAGCAGCGCGGGTTCGCCGATGTGCACCGGGGCGCCATGGACTGAGGGATAGCGTCCGGAAATAGTGCTCGCCTCAGCCACGCGATCGGCGGGGATCGGTCGCATCGATACCACCATTTCACCCTGTAGACGTCCGGCCGGGCGGCAGGCACGGTTGGTCCGGTACATCGGTACGTTGCAACCATCGGTGATATGCCGCACTTCGATGCCGGCCTCTTGCAGGGCGGTTTCAAAGGTGAAGCTGCAGCCGATCAAAAAGGCCACCATGTCGTCGTGTTCAGCCCAGGCCTGAGTGGCATCGCTGACTTCCTCGGCCAGCTTTCCATCACGCCAGATGCGGTACAGCGGGATGTCAGTGCGCAGGTCCGCCCCTTCAGCCAGCAGCGTACTCGGGCTGCCGGCGTCGCTGACGTCAAGGATCGGGCAGGCTTTGGGATTGCGCTGGGCATACAGCAGGAAGTCGTACGCCCAGGCGCGCGGCAGGGCGATCAGGTTGGCCTGGGTCATGCCCGGCGCGATACCCGCCGTGGGGGCGACCCGGCCGTTACGGTAAGTGCTGCGTGCATCCCGGGCAGCGGCAATCGCCGCCTGGCGGGCGAGATCCAGGGCATTCATGGGCGTGCTCCGGCAAAGGGCTGCAAGGACATGTGCGCCTGTTCCAATACCCGGCGCAGCTCGCGGGCCATTTCCACCGCTGCGGGGCTGTCGCCATGGACACAGATCGAGTCGGCCTGGATTTTGGTCAGGCTGCCATCGATCGCTTCGAGGCAGCCGTCTTCAACGAGGCGCAGCATACGTTGGGCGACGAGCTTGGGATCGTGCAGCACCGCGCCTGGTTCGCGGCGAGAGACGAGGGTGCCCTGTGGCGTATAGGCACGGTCAGCGAAGGCTTCGGCGATACACTGCAAACCCTCGTTACGGGCCAGTTCAATCAGGCTTGAGCCGGCCAGGGCAACCAATATGAGGTTGGAGTCGATCGCGCGGATGGCTTCGATCACGGCCAGCGCCTGACGGCGATCGTGAGCAATGGTGTTGTACAAGGCGCCGTGGGGTTTTACGTAGCGCACCGACGTGCCGGCGGCTTTGGCCAGGCCTTGCAGCGCGCCGATCTGGTAAATCACGTCGGCCGTCAGCTCATCGCTGGCCACGTCCATGTTTCGGCGGCCAAAGCCCACTTTGTCCGGGTAAGCGACATGGGCACCAATGGTGACATTTTTGGCCGCCGCCGCTTTCAGTGTGCGCAAGATGCCGGCCGGGTCGCCGGCGTGGAAACCGCAGGCGACATTGGCGCTGGTCACGACATCGAGCATCGCGGCATCGTCGCCCATGTGCCAGGCGCCAAAGCTTTCGCCCAGGTCGCTATTGATATCTATGGTTGGCATTCACGTGACTCCTTGTTCGTTATCGGGCTCAGGCAACGTTGAGGAAGGCGAAGATCGGCCCAACGGATTTGATTGCCATGTACCAGGTCAGCAGGCAGGTCAGGGCGCCCAGCACCAACAGCCAGCGTGGGTAATGGTAACCGCCCATGAGGTCGGACCGGCGCCAGCCGACGTAGATAAAGATGCTCAGGCCGATTGGCAGTATCAGGCCATTGAAACCGCCCGCGAAGAGCAGCAGTGCGGCGGGAGCCGTTCCCATCAGGGCAAAGATCAGCAGCGACAGAGCGATGAACACGGTGGTGGCGCGGTTGCGCCCCTGCTCAGTGATGTCCGGCTTGAACACGGTGATAAAGGAAATGGAGGTGTAAGCGGCGCCGATCACGCTGGTGATACTGGCGGCCCAGAGGATGAGACCGAAGACGCGCAGGCCGAACTGCCCGGCTGCTGCCTGGAAGGCTTGTGCGGCCGGATTGGCGCCCTGGCCCGAGGTATCGATGACTACGCCGCTGGCAACAACGCCGAGGATGGCGAGAAACAGGATGTAGCGCATGAGGCCGGTGACCATGATGCCGCCCAAGGCTGCCTTGGTCACTGCCTGGAGGTTTTCTACCCCGGTAGTCCCGCGGTCCAGCAGTTTGTGAGCCCCCGCATAAGTGATGTAACCGCCGACCGTGCCGCCGACAATGGTGGTAATGGTGGCGAAGTTGATCTGGTCCGGAAGGACGGTTTGATAGAGGGCTTCGCCCAGTGGCGGGTTGGAAGCGAAGGCCACGAACAGGGTCAGGGCGATCATTACCAGACCCAGCACGACGATCAGCCGGTCGACGGCCACTCCGGCGCGGTGGGAAAGGAAGATGCCGATAGCCAGCAAGGCGCTGAGACCGCCGCCCCATTTTGCATCAAGCCCCATCAACGCGTTCAGGCCCAGCCCGGCACCGGCGATGTTGCCGACGTTGAACACCAGCCCGCCGAAAATCACCAGCACCGCCAGCAGGTAACCACTGCCTGGAATCGCGTTGTTGGCCACGTCTGCGGCACGCATTCGGGTCAGGGTGACGATACGCCAGACGTTAAGTTGAACCACGAAGTCGATCAGAATCGACGCCAGGATACCGAACGCAAATGCCGCACCCATTTTGGCCGTGAACGTGGCGGTCTGGGTGATGAAGCCAGGGCCGATGGCGGACGTTGCCATCATGAAAATTGCTGCGATCAGGGAAGCGCGTCGCGTCTTTGTAAAATCTTGAGCGGTCTGTGTCACGGCTGTCTGTGTCACGGCATCAATTCCTACGGTGGGAGATATTTTTTATTGAGCAACGAGCGTGCCAGGACTCAAACATCGGCCTAGAAGTGTTGATCTATAGCGTCTGAATTGTTCAACAATCAGTTTAGTGTAAGGCTACAATTCGCACCAAATTGTAACCTTGTCACTCGTGGGTGTTACTTAATGATGCAGGCGACACCCTTGCTCCTTGCCATGGGCGGGGCTCTCATGGAACATCAAAGTGACTTTCTCTTATTCTTATTCTGGATTGCACATGAACGACGTTTCACCTTCCCTTCCTCGCTCGCTGGGAGAATCCATTACCCAGGAGGTCCGCAGAATGCTGGTCGAAGGTGAACTGGTTCCGGGCCAACGATTGTCCGAAGCGGCCCTGGCCGAAAGCCTGCAGATTTCCCGCAACACCTTGAGGGAAGCGTTCAGGGTCCTGACCCGCGAGGGGTTGCTCAAACATGAACCCAATCGCGGGGTGAGCGTGGCGGTGCCCGATATGGCGTCGATCATCGACATCTATCGTGTCCGCCGCTTTATCGAATGCAAGGCCATTGCCCAGGGTTACCCGCTGCATCCGGGAACGCTGCATATGCGTGAGGCGGTGGAGGCGGGCATGCGAGCGCGTGAAGTCAAGGACTGGAAGGCTGTCGGCACCGCCAACATGATGTTCCACAAGGCTATCGTCGAACTCGCCGACAGCCCGCGATTGGTGGTGTTCTACGGTCAGATATCAGCCGAGCTGCGGCTGGCATTCGGCCTGCTCAAAGATCCGGAGTTCCTGCATATGCCCTATGTCGATATGAACGTTTCAATCCTGCGTTGTATCGAAGAAGGACGATCAGAGGAGGCAACCCGGCTGCTTGAAGCCTATCTGGTGCAGTCGGAGCGCACCGTTCTGGCCGCTTACGAACGCAGTCTGAACCGGTAGCACCCTACGAGCGCGACGAACTCCTCGCCAGCCAAGCCAAGCCTGTCGATAATTGATACCTGGCGCAGCCGCGTGGCTCACTCGATCAAGCTGGGCACGTCGCCTGCGTCTCCCACCTTGATCCCGGCAGCGGCCGTGGGCCGTTTATTTGGGCGTGGCGATTTCGCTTGAGTAGGCGTTGGGGCATGGAGAGGAAGCAAATGGAGCCGATACTGGAACTGCAAAGCGCGCGGTTGATACTGCGCCAGTGGCGCGACGCGGACTTGCCGGAGTTTGCCGCCATGTCTGCCGATGCGCAGGTGATGCGTTATTTTCCGGCGCCCCTGAGCCGCCTGGAAAGCGCCGCACTGATCGGGCGCGTGCGGGGGCATTTTGCCGAGCATGGCTTTGGTTTGTGGGCCCTGCAGCGCAAGGACACCGGGGCCTTTATCGGCTTTACCGGCCTGGGCGTGGTCGGGTTCGACGCGCACTTCACTCCGGCGATCGAGATCGGCTGGCGTCTGGCCCGTGAGCATTGGGGCCTGGGTTATGCCAGCGAAGCCGCATGGACGGCCTTGCGGTGTGCGTTCGATCGCCTGGGGCTGGATGAGGTGGTGGCGTTCGCCGCCGTCGATAACCTGCCATCGCAGAAAGTCATGCAAGCCATCGGCATGCATCATGACCCGGCCGATGACTTTGAACACCCAAAGCTCGCCGTCGGTCATCCATTGCGTCAACATGTGCTCTATCGTATCAACCGTGAACAGTGGCTACAGACCCTGCACGGTTAGCCGACACGGACGTTTACAATGCCCGCCACAATGGCCCGGGCCAACAATCGATCCACCGTCGCAGCACCGACTGCGCGGTTGAGCTGTGTGAGGAAAGTCTGAATGAGCCACGTGTTGGAAGATCTGGTCGACCTGCTGACCCTGGAACCTATCGAAGAGAACCTGTTTCGCGGTCGCAGCCAGGACCTGGGGTTTCGCCAGTTGTTCGGCGGCCAGGTGCTTGGCCAGTCACTGTCGGCGGCCAGCCAGACCGTGGAAGAGGCCCGTCATGTGCATTCGATGCACGGTTATTTCCTGCGTCCGGGCGATGCGGCCTTGCCGGTGGTCTACCAGGTGGACCGGGTGCGTGACGGCGGCAGTTTCAGCACCCGCCGGGTCACGGCGATCCAGAAGGGCAACCCGATTTTCACGTGCAGCGCTTCGTTTCAATACGACGAGCAGGGTTTTGAGCACCAGAACTCCATGCCCCAGGTGGTCGGGCCGGAGAACCTGCCTTCGGAGCTGGAACTGACCCAGCAGCGGGCGCACCTGCTGCCCGAGCACATGCGGGAAAAACTGCTGTGCCCCAAACCGATCGAGGTGCGCCCGGTCACCGAGAAAGATCCCTACAATCCGCAGCCGGCCGATCCGGTCAAGTACGTGTGGTTCCGGGCCGATGGTGCCCTGGCGGACTCACCGGCCCTGCATAAATACCTGTTGGCCTACGCCTCGGATTTCGGTCTGCTGACCACCTCGATGTTGCCCCACGGCAAATCGGTTTGGCAAAAGGACATGCAGGTCGCCAGCCTCGACCACGCCTTGTGGTTCCACGCCGACCTGCGCGCCGACGACTGGTTGCTCTATGCGATGGACAGCCCGTGGGCCGGCAACTCCCGTGGGTTCTCTCGTGGCAGCGTATTCAATCGCGCCGGACAACTGGTGGCGTCGGTGACCCAGGAAGGCCTGATTCGCCACCGCAAGGACTGGGCATGAGTCTGGCCGATGTGCGGCACTGGGTGTTCGACATGGACGGTACGCTGACCATCGCCGTGCATGATTTTGCGGCGATTCGCGTGGCCCTGGCGATCCCGGCCGAAGACGACATTCTGACCCACCTGGCGGCATTGCCGGCCGACGAAGCCGCAGCCAAGCATGCCTGGTTGCTGGAACACGAGCGGGACCTGGCGCTGGGCTCCCGGCCTGCGCCAGGAGCGGTCGAGCTGGTACGCGAGCTGGCGCAGCGGGGTTACCGCCTGGGGATCCTGACGCGCAACGCTCGCGAACTGGCCCACGTGACCCTGCAAGCTATCGGTCTGGCGGACTGTTTCGCCGTGGAAGATGTGCTGGGCCGCGACGAAGCGCCGCCCAAGCCCCATCCCGGCGGCCTGTTGAAACTGGCCGAGGCCTGGAGTGTGGCGCCTGAGGCGATGGTGATGGTGGGTGACTACCGTTTCGACCTGGACTGCGGCCGTGCGGCGGGTGCGCGGACGGTGCTGGTGAACCTGCCGGACAATCCTTGGCCGGAGCTGGCGGACTGGCATGCGCGTGATTGCGGGGAGTTGCGGCGGATGCTGTCGGCTTGAAAGAGGGGTTGGCTGATAGATAGCTATCGCGAGCAGGCTCGCTCCCACAAGGGGATCTGAGTCGATCAAAAAGTGTGTGTCCACCGCAGATCTACTGTGGGAGCGAGCCTGCTCGCGATGAGGCCCTGTCTACTCCTACAGAACTCACTGACCAAACAGCGCCTTCTGCCCCTCAGCCGAATTGAACATCCCATCCCCGTTATGCCCCACCCCCGGCACTTCGATCAGCCGCTGGCTCAGCCCCTCGGGATGACGCCGGGTCAGGTAGTCGAAAAAGAACTGCCCGCGCAGTAACCGATACGGCCCTTGGGTCTGCGCTTCACAGCCTTTATCCAGCGCAG
This sequence comes from Pseudomonas sp. A214, assembly GCF_900156295.1. NCBI lineage: Bacteria > Pseudomonadati > Pseudomonadota > Gammaproteobacteria > Pseudomonadales > Pseudomonadaceae > Pseudomonas > Pseudomonas sp. A214. The sequence continues at coordinate 5,993,697 of NZ_LT707062.1, read as the reverse complement.
GGTGCTCAGGGTCGATGTCTTGTTGCCCAAGCAGATAAACGATGTCGCGTTTGATGTAGTTGTCTTCCAGTTGAGCGGGGGGGTGCCCGGCGGCATAGGCGGGCAAGTTCTGCAGGCCGTACTTCCAATGGTTGAAGCCGGGACAACCGGCCGGGTCGAAGGCCATGGGGCGCTGCGCATCGAAATAGGCATAGGAGGACGGGTTGGCGATGACGAATCTGGGGGCGATCCGGGTTTGACCGCGAGCGAGCAGGGCGTAGCGCTGCGCGACCTGCGCGCCGCCGGAATGGCCCGCGATGACGATCTCTTTCACCTCGGGAAACTGCTGCCGGTCACTGACCCGGGCGACGATGTCGTCGATGACTTGAAAGGAACTGACCGCCTTGGGCCCCGTGGATAAGCCGCCGGCCATCCAGTCGTTGCCTTGCCAGCGCAACAGGTCATTGGGCAACTGATGGCGGGCAACGTCATGTTCGTTGAGAAACTGCGGGGCGATGATCAGGGTCGTGGTCAGTTGACCGGCGTGTGCGGCGGCCTTTTCGGCGCTGTGCAGATAGGTCTGGGCGTTGCGCAGCCGGCCATGGAGGATGATCAACACGCGCTGGATAGACGCCGGGGGTGGACTCACGCCGACGACCATGGCGCCGCCCTTGAGCTGCAGTCGCCCTTGAGCGACCACGCCCACGCCCTGTTCGTCTGCCTGGGTAAAAGTGCAGCACAGCAGCAGGCTGAGGAGGGCGCCCCACTTCATTACAGATTTTTTGCCGCGAAGGTGTCGCATTGGCTGACCTGACCCTGGGCAAACCCGGTCTTGAACCAGCGAACCCGTTGCGCCGAGGTGCCGTGGGTGAAGGAGTCCGGCACTACCCGGCCCTGGCCCTGCTGCTGAAGGCGGTCATCACCGATGGCGTTGGCGGCGGTCAAGGCCTCTTCAATGTCCCCCGGCTCCAGCCAGTTCAGGCGCTTCTGTGCATGGTTGGCCCAGACGCCCGCCAGGCAGTCGGCCTGTAATTCCTGACGGACCAGCAGACCACCATCGCCTTCCATCTGGCGGCCCTGACGGCGAGCCTCCTGGATTTTTGCCGACACCCCGAGCAGGGTCTGGACGTGATGCCCGACCTCATGGGCGATGACGTAGGCCTGGGCGAAATCCCCGGCGGCGGAGAACCGTTGGGACATTTCCTGGAAGAAACTCATGTCCAGGTAGACCTGTTTATCGGCCGGGCAATAGAACGGGCCGGTGGCTGATGAAGCGAGGCCGCAGGCCGAGTTGACCCGACCGCTGAACAGCACCAGTTTGGGTTGCTGGTACTGGCGCCCGGCCTGCTGGAAGACCTGGCCCCAGGTGTCTTCGGTATCACCCAGGATTGAGCGCACGAACTCGGCCTGTTCATCGTTCGCGGGCGGCGCCTGCCGGGTTTGGGAGGAGGCGGGGGCCGAGGTCTGGTCCATCTGCCCGGCCAGTTGCCCGAGAATCTGCATGGGGTCCTGGCCGGTGATCCAGCCGATACCGACGATCAGGACAATGGCCGTCAGGCTCAGCCCCTTGCCGCCACCGAAACGCATCCCACCACCGCCGCCACCGTCACCGCGGGCGTCCACCACGTTGTCACTGCGGCGACCTTTTTTCCATAACATGTGGGAAATCCTCTGATTGACCGTGTGAAGAGTGTTGCCGCTGAGTGGGGTTGCCGCCAGTTCACGGACAGACATTCGCAGTGAGTCTAGCGTTTGAAGGCGCAGGCTGTACGCCTGAGCTCTCAGGCAATCGCCACGGGTTTTGGTTCATCCGTCAACAATGAATGTCGGGTTCCAGAATTTGCATTACACTTCGCGTATTTTGGAATCAGCCTCTCTCCTCTGGATTTTTCATGGCCGGCAGTCAAATCGAACGGGTTTTCAATGTGCTGGAAAGTCTCGCCAGCGATCCCCACGGCTGGGCTCTGCAAGGGTTGGCCGAACAATTACAGATTCCCAAGAGCGCCACGCACCGCCTGCTTGCTGAACTGACGCGCCTGGGTTACGTGCGCCAGAATCCCGAGAACCTGCGTTATCACTTGTCGACCCGCCTGGTCGCCCTGGGCTTTCGCTACCTGTCGCGCAGTGGTGCCGACATCGTGCAGCCGGTGCTCGATCGTCTGGCTCGGGAAAGCGGTGAACTGGTACGCCTGGGTGTGATCGAGGGTGATCGCCAGACCTGGATTGCCAAGTCCCAGGGCGCTCGCTCCGGGTTGCGCTACGACCCTGACATGGGCCGCGAGACGCCATTGGTCTATACCGCGTCGGGCCATGCCTGGCTGGCGTGCATGAGCGATGCCGAGGCGCTGTCGCTGGTGGACCGCCAGGCCCTGAAAATGCCGGCGGACGTGGGCCCCAACGCGCCGCGTGACAGCGTTGAACTGCTTCAATACCTGCGTCAGGCCCGGGAGCAGGGCTATGCCTGTGTCGAGGAAAGTTCGGCGGTCGGCACCTCAGCCATTGCGGCCGTGGTGCGTCATCCGCTGGATGGCCGGGTCTTGGGCGTGCTCAGCATCGCCGGACCCACCGCCCGGATGACGCGATCGAGGCTGCATGAGCTGGCGCCGACCTTGCTTGCGTTTACCGAGGAATTGTCACACGCCAGCCAGGCATCGGAGTTGTTCAGCTGAATCGCCGTCGCAGACATCGGCTCCCTACATCAAGCAACACAGGATTCCTACATGACCGTCAGCACTCCGCTTTCCGGCGTCAATCAGGCCTTCAAGGGCATCCTGTTGATACTCTGCGCGACGTTCCTGTTCTCCAGCCATGACGCCTTGTCCAAATACCTTTCAGGGTTCTATCCGATCATCATGGTGGTGTGGGCGCGTTATGTCGTGCACACGCTGTTGATGGCCGGGATTTTCCTGCCGCGTTCGGGGCTGCGGGTGCTGCGTACCAAGCGTCCGTTATGGCAGTTGGCGCGTGCGTTGTGTCTGTTGGGCACCAGCCTGTTCTTCACCACGGCGCTGCTATACATCCCTTTGGCGGAGGCGACCGCGGTCAACTTCCTGGCGCCCGTGCTGGTCACTGCATTGTCGGTGCCTTTGCTGGGCGAACACGTGACGCGCGGCCAGTGGATCGCGGTGATCTTCGGCTTTATCGGGGTGTTGATCATTGTCCATCCGGGCGGTGACCTGTTTACGCCAGCGGTGTTATTGCCGTTCTGTTCGGCGCTGTTTTTCTGTTTCTATCAACTGCTCACTCGCAAGCTCAGTGAGATTGACAGCCCGACCACCAGCAACTTCTTCGCCGGCTTGTGCAATACGTTGGTGATGAGCGCCCTGGTGCCGTTCTTCTGGCAGGTGCCAAGCCTGGTACATGGGGCAATGATGCTTGCGTTGGGAGCGTGTGGGATGACGGCGCACCTGATGCTGACCCAGGCCTTCCGCTTCGCCGCCCCGGCGCTGCTGGCACCGTTCGGGTATTGCCAGATCGTATTTGCCGGCCTGTTGGGTTGGTTGCTGTTCAGCCATACGCCAACGTTGACCACGGTGTTCGGCATTGTGCTGATCTGCCTCAGCGGGCTGGCGGCGGCGTGGCAACAGCGGCGGAGCTAACGCGCGCCATGGTGGGATCGATTGTGGGAGCAAGGCTTGCCCGCGGTGAAGACGATACGGTCCTGAGTGAACCGAGGTGCCTGCATCGGGAGTAAGCCGTGCTCCCACATGGGGATGAATCCCGGGCTGACTGGTATCAGCTTTCCAGCGTCGGCACCTTGCGCGGTGCCATGAAGTACAACCAGATCAGGGCAATGAAGTACATCGCCGGGATCAGGGTGAACAGTACGGTGTAGTTGTTGTGGGTCACCGTGAGGATGTGGCCCACCAACTGGGTCATGAACATCCCGCCGACGGCGGCGCACATGCCGCCAAAGCCGAACACCGTGCTCATCATGTGCTTGGGCGTGTAGTCCATCACCAGGCTCCAGATGTTGGCGGTCCAGGCCTGGTGCGCGCCGATGGCCAGGGAGATGGCAAACACCGCCATCCACAGGCTGCTGGAACCGGCGGCCAGGATCACGCCGATGATGCAGCAGGCGAACAGCAACATGGAAATCAGCCGTGCCTTGATCGGGTTCAGGCCGCGGCCGATCAGGAATGAGGACAGAATCCCGCCGCCCACGCTGCCGAAATCGGCGGTGAGGTAAATGATGATCAGCGGGATGCCCATCTGGGTCACGTTGATGCCCAGGTTGTATTGCTGGTTCAGGAACGGCGGCAACCAGTAGAGGTAGAACCAGAACACCGGTGCGGTGATCGAGTAGGCCAGGGCGAACGCCCAGGTGCCGCGCATGCGCAGGATACGGGAGAAGGGCACGCGGACCTGATCGGGTTCGTCCTGGGCCTGGATGTAGTCCAGTTCCGCCTGTTTGACGCTGGGATGATCCTCCGGGTTGAAGTATTTCAGGCCCCAGAACACCAGCCAGATCCCGCCCAGCGCGGCCATGCACAGGAACGCAGCCTGCCAGCCCCACACCTGCAGGACCAGCGGCAGCAGCATTGGCGTGAACATCGCGCCAACGTTGGTTCCGGCGTTGAAAATACCGGTCGCCACGGCCCGTTCACCGACCGGGAACCATAGCCGTGTGGTCTTCACGCAGGCCGGGTAGTTGGCGGCTTCGGTCAGGCCCAGGATGAATCGGCAGACCATGAAGCCCACCGCCGACGTGGCCAGGCCATGGGCGCCGGTCGCCAGGCTCCAGAGCAGTACGGCGCAAAAGAACACGCGCTTGACGCCGATCCGGTCGATCAGTCGGCCTTGCAGCACGAAACCGATGGCATAACCAACCTGGAACCAGAAGTTGATGTTGGCGTAATCCATCGCCGTCCAGCTCATTTCCTTGGCGAGAATGGGCTGCATCACGCCCAGTGCGGCGCGGTCGATGTAGTTCAGGGTGGTGGCGAAAAACACCAGGGCGAGCATGCCCCAACGGGTTTTGCCCACGGCCAGGGCGCCGCGGATCTTGTTACCGACGCCAGCGGTTGTGGCACCCAGGACGGGGGGCAGGCGGGAGCTTTGGGAGGGAATCATAGCGTGTACCCGTTTTTGAAATTCTTATGGTGTGGTCTGGGTCTGTTCAAAGGTGCCGACGATCAGGGCGGCCTCAATGAGGGGCCGATGGTGCGCAGTGAGCAAAAAACCGTCAATTCGTTGATCGGGCATTGTGTTCGATAATCGCCCAAAAAACTAACCGGATGGTACATATTAAATTGCTGAAACAAACCTCCAGCTCAATAATCGGCTCACTCTTTCAAAAGCGGCACACCTGTGTGTAGCCGATGCCTGTCCCGGGAGCCGAAGTCATGCAGCGTTCCATTGCCACCGTGTCCTTGAGCGGTACCCTGCCGGAGAAACTTGAAGCCATTGCCGCCGCCGGTTTCGACGGCGTGGAGATCTTCGAGAACGACCTTCTCTATTACGATGGCAGCCCTCGGGAAATCAGGCAGATGTGCGCCGACCTGGGCATCGCCATCACGCTTTTCCAACCGTTTCGGGATTTTGAAGGTTGCCGTCGCGAACGCCTTGCGCGCAATCTGGAGCGGGCCGAGCGCAAGTTCGACCTGATGCAGGAGCTGGGCACCGACCTGGTGCTGGTGTGCAGTAATGCCTCGGCCGACAGCCTGGGTGATGAGCAGATTTTGGTGGATGACCTGCGATTGCTGGCCGAACGAGCCGGGGCGCGAGGCTTGCGCATCGGTTACGAGGCGCTGGCCTGGGGCCGGCACGTCAACACTTATCAACAGGTCTGGAACATCGTGCGCCAGGCCGACCACCCCAATCTGGGGGTGTTGCTCGATAGCTTCCATACCTTGTCCCTCAAGGGCGATCCGAGTGCGATTGCCCAGATCCCCGGTGACAAGATTTTCTTCGTGCAAATGGCCGATGCGCCGATCCTGGCGATGGATGTCCTGGAATGGAGCCGGCATTTCCGTTGCTTCCCAGGCCAGGGCGAGTTCGATCTGCCGGGCTTCCTGGCACCGATCATCAAGAGTGGCTACACCGGGCCATTGTCGCTGGAGATTTTCAACGACGGTTTCCGCGCCGCGCCACCACGGGCCAATGCCGCCGACGGCCTGCGTTCGTTGCTGTACCTGGAGGAGAAGACCCGCCAGCGGCTGGCCGAAGAGGCCGCACCGGCAAGCCATGCTGATATCCTGTTCGCCACACCACCGGCCAGCGAATACAACGGTATCGAATTCCTTGAGTTTGCCGTGGACGACAGTCTTGGCGCGAAGCTGTCCCATTGGCTGGAACGGTTGGGGTTCGTCAAGGCCGGCCAGCATCGCTCCAAGAACGTGAGCCTGCTGCGCCAGGGCGACATCAACCTGATCCTCAATTGCGAACCCTATTCGTTTGCCCACAGCTTTTTCGAAGCTCACGGGCCATCGCTGTGCGCCACCGCCGTGCGGGTCAAAAACAGCGCCAGCGCCCTGGAGCGGGCCGTGGCCTACAAGGGCCAGCCTTATCGCGGCCTGGTGGGGCCCAACGAGTTGGAGTTGGCGGCGGTGCGTGCACCGGACGGCAGCCTGATTTACCTGGTGGATCAGGACGCCGACGTCTACGGCACCGATTTCAACCTGCAACCGGGCGCTGTCATCGGTGCCGGACTCAAGCGCATCGACCACATGGCGATGGCGCTGCCGGCCGATAGCCTCGACAGCTGGGTGCTGTTCTACAAGAGCCTGCTGGATTTCGAAGCCGACGACGAAGTGGTGTTGCCCGATCCGTATGGCCTGGTAAAGAGTCGCGCCCTGCGTAGCCGTTGCAGTTCGATCCGCTTACCGCTCAATATTTCCGAGAACCGTAACACCGCGATCTCCCATGCGCTGTCCAGTTATCGCGGCTCCGGCGTGCACCACATCGCCTTCGACTGCGATGACATCTTTGCCCAGGTCAGCCGCGCCAAAGAGGCCGGTGTGCCGCTGCTGGACATTCCGCTCAACTATTACGATGACCTCGCGGCGCGTTTCGATTTCGATGATGAGTTTCTCAGCGAGCTGGCTTATTTCAACGTGTTGTACGACCGAGATGCCCAGGGCGGTGAATTGTTTCACGTCTACACCGAGCCGTTCGAAGGGCGCTTCTTCTTTGAAATCATCCAGCGCAAGAACGGCTATGCCGGCTACGGCGCCGCCAATGTCGCGGTAAGGCTGGCAGCCATGGCCAAGTCCCGCAGCGGTGGCTTGCGGCACGCCAAGTTGTAGGCAAATCGTAAACGCGGCGGTAAAGGGCAACCCCGTGGCTTGGCTTGACTGCGCGGTGCGGCCCATAATCGCCAACCTGTGCAGTGATGGCCGTGAGCCCCGCAATGACTACGAATTCAGAGCTTTCCGCAGACCTCGACGAACCTGTCGTCGAGCCGCGCAAGAGTCGCAAGAACAACCCGGAGAAAACCCGGGAAAACATTCTTCAGGAAGCCATCGTCGAGTTCGTCCAGCAGGGCCTGTCCGGCGCTCGGGTCGACGCCATTGCTGAGCGCATCCACACCTCCAAGCGCATGATCTACTACTACTTCGGCAGCAAGGAGCAGTTGTACGTCGAGGTGCTGGAAAAACTCTACGGCGATATCCGCAACACTGAGAGCCGCCTGCACTTGGCGGAACTGGCCCCGGTCGATGCGATCCGGCGCCTGGTGGAATTCACCTTCGACCACCATGACCGCAATGTGGATTTCGTGCGCATCGTCTGCATCGAAAACATTCACAACGCCGAGTACGTCAAGCAATCGGGCGCCATCAAGGCAATGACCAATACCATCCTTGATTCCCTGGGCGTGATCCTGCGCCGAGGTGCCGAAGAGGGGGTGTTCCGCGCCGGCCTGGAACCGCTGGATGTGCATCTGCTGATCAGTTCGTTCTGCTTTTACCGCGTGTCCAACCGCCACACATTCGGTGAGATTTTTCAGATCGATTTGCCGGACGAAGCGATCAAGCAGCGTCATCGCCAGATGATTTGTGAGTCGGTGTTGCGGTATCTGCAGGCCTGACCTTGAAACCTTTGTGGGAGCGAGCCTGCTCGCGATGGCGGTATGTCAGTCACATCAACACTGACTGATTCACCGCTATCGCGAGCAGGCTCGCTCCCACAAGGGTGGTTTCAGTGATTCATGCTCTGGAAATGCTCCAGCATCCGCTGCGCATCCGGCGCCACGCCGCTGAACAACTCGAACGCCTTCACCGCCTGGAACACGGCCATGTTGCCGCCATCCAGCGTGCGGCAACCCAGGGCGCGGGCGTTGCGCAGCAGTTCGGTTTCCAGGGGGAAGTAGACAATTTCCGCGACCCACAATTGGCCCCGCAGCAGCTCCACCGGCACCGGCATGCCCGGCAGTTTCGCCATGCCCATGGGCGTGGTATTCACCAGGCCGTCCGCCTCGGCCATCGCTGTAGGCAAATCATGCCCGGCCCGGGCGCGGCCAGGACCGAAGTGTTGATTCAGGTTGTTTGCCAGTGCTTCGGCACGGCTGACTTCAACATCAAAAATGCTCAGCGTCTGTATGCCTTCTGCCAACAGCGCGTGGGCCACCGCCGCGCCTGCGCCGCCGGCACCCATCTGGACCACGTGCTTGCGCGCCACTTCACCCAGGCCGCGGCGAAACCCTTCGGCGAACCCCAGGCAGTCGGTGTTGTGGCCGATGCGTTTGCCCTCCTTGAACACCACGGTATTCACCGCGCCAATGCCCCTGGCCTCGGGCGACAGCTCGTCGAGCAACGGGATGATCGCCTGTTTGCAGGGAAAGGTGATGTTCAGGCCGGTGAAGTTCATGCGCTCGGCGGCCTTGAGCAAATCGGGCAGGGCGCCGCTGTCGAGTCCCAGGGCGTCCAGGTCGATCAGTCGATAGAGGTAACGCATGCCCTGGGCATCGCCCTCGCGCTCATGGAGCGCAGGGGTGCGCGACGCCTGGATGCCCGCACCAATCAGGCCGGCAAGCACGGTGATATTCGACATGCTCATCAACCCTTCAACCGCTGACTGAAATGCTCCAGCGCCAGGCGATAACCATGGCTGCCAAACCCGCACATCACACCGATGGCGACCGATGAAACAAAGGAGTGATGACGGAACGTTTCGCGGGCGTGAACGTTGGACAGGTGCACCTCGATCACCGGGACTTCGCTGGCGACCAGCGCATCACGGATCGCTACCGAGGTGTGGGTCCAGGCTGCCGGGTTGATGACGATGCCGGCACACCGACCGCGGGCGCCATGCACCCAGTCGAGCAATTCGCCTTCCTGATTGGTCTGGCGAAACTCCACCGCCAGGCCGAATTCTTCAGCGGCGCGGCCGCACAGTGCGGAGATGTCCGCCAGGGTTTCGTGGCCATAAGTCGCCGGCTCGCGGGTGCCGAGCAGGTTCAGGTTCGGGCCGTTGAGCACCAGAACGATCGGAGGCATCGCAATTTCTCCACAATTTTTATTGTTGATGTCGGCGGATTTCAGCCGGTGGAGATAAATTGTACTAGATGGTTAATTTGGTCAAACAAAGCCGATGGCATCGGGCAATAAGTGTTCGATGATCGAACATGATCTTGGTCGGGAGGTGAGGGAGGGCAATGGTGGCGAGGGGATTTATCTGTGGGAGCAAGGCTTGCCCGCGATACAGGCGGCTCAAATTCTGAACGACCGCATTGCCTGTATCGCGGGCAAGCCTTGCTCCCACATAGCTTTGCCCTGTCCAGCCCCGCAGCGTCTAGCGCCGAGTCAACAACACCCCGGATTCCATGTGATGGGTCCAAGGGAATTGATCGAACATCGCGCAGCGCGTGATGTGGTGGGTGTCGTGCAGTTGCGCGATGTTGGCGGCGAGGGTTTCCGGGTTGCACGAGATGTAGAGGATGTTCTCGAAACGCCGGGTCAGTTCGCAGGTGTCCGGGTCCATGCCGGCGCGGGGCGGGTCGACGAAGACACTGCCGAATGCGTAGCTCTTGAGGTCGATGCCGTGCAAGCGACGGAACGGGCGGACTTCGTTCAGGGCTTCGGTCAGTTCTTCAGCGGACAGGCGCACCAGGGTCACGTTATCCACAGCGTTTTCGCTGAGGTTGCTCAGCGCGGCGTTCACCGACGTCTTGCTGATTTCGGTCGCCAGCACTTTGCGCACGCGGGTGGCCAAAGGCAGGGTGAAGTTGCCGTTGCCGCAGTACAACTCCAGCAGATCGTCGCTGCGATCGCCCAAGGCCTCGTAGGCCCAGTTGAGCATCTTCTGGTTCACGGTGCCGTTGGGCTGGGTGAAGGCGCCTTCAGGTTGGCGATAGCTGAAAGTGCGGCCACCGACGTCGAGTTTCTCCACCACGTAATCATGGCCGATCACTTCCCGTTTGCCTTTGGAGCGACCGATGATGCTCACACTGAGGTCGCTCGCCAGTTTCGTGGCCGCTGCGTGCCAGTGCTCATCCAGCGGGCGGTGGTAACACAGGGTGATCATCGCATCGCCGGCCAGGGTGGTCAGGAACTCCACCTGGAACAGCTTGTGACTCAGCGGCGCGCTGGCTTGCCAGGCCGCCTTGAGTTGCGGCATCAACTGGTTGATGCGCAGGCTGGCGATGGGAAACTGCTCGATGAGGATCGGCGTGCGCTTGTCGTCCTGGGAGAACATCGCGTAATGCCGTTCGCCGGCCTCGCGCCACAGGCGGAATTCGGCCCGCAGGCGGAAGTGCTCCAGCGGTGAGTCGAACACCGCTGGCTCCGGCGCATCGAACGGGGCCAGCAGGTCACGCAAGCGGCTGACCTTGTCCTGGAGCTGAGTGGCGTAGGCCTGGGAATCAAAAGTCATGCGTTGAACCAACCCAACTTGATCACGAACAGAATCGACAGGATGACCAGCGCCGGGTTCAGCTCACGGCCACGGCCAGACACCAGTTTGATGGCGGTCCAGGCGATGAAGCCGAAGGCAATGCCGTTGGCGATGGAATAGGTGAACGGCATCGCCAGCGCGGTAATCACCACGGGAGCGGCCACGGTGATGTCGTCCCAGTCGATTTCCGCCAGGCCTGAGGTCATCAGCACGGCGACGAACAACAGCGCCGGTGCGGTGGCGAAGGCCGGGACACTGGAGGCCAGTGGCGAAAAGAACAACGCCAGCAGAAACAGGATCGCCACGACGATGGCGGTCAGGCCGGTGCGGCCGCCGGCGCTGACGCCCGCCGCCGACTCGATGTAGCTGGTGGTGGTGGAGGTGCCTAGCAGCGAACCGGCCATGGCGGCGGTGCTGTCGGCGATCAGTGCCCGCCCCATCTTCGGCATGTGGCCGTCCTTGCCCATCAGTCCGGCGCGCTTGGCGACGCCGATCAGGGTGCCGGAATTGTCGAACAGGTCGACGAACAGGAAGGCGAAAATCACGCTCACCAGACCGATGTCCAGGGCGCCCTTGATGTCCAGTTGCAGGAAGGTCGGCGCCAGGGACGGCGGCATCGACATCACGCCGCCGAACGGGGTGAAGCCCATCAGGATCGAAACGACGGTGACCGCCAGGATGCCGATGAGCACGGCACCGCGCACTTTCAGCGCTTCGAGGGCGACGATCAGGACGAAGCCGAGGGTAGCGAGGATCGGCGCGGGTTGTTTCAAATCACCGAGGCCGACCATGGTTGCCGGGTTTTTCACCACGATGCCGGCGTTATTCAGGGCGATCAGCGCCAGGAACAGGCCGATACCGGCGGCGATGGCTGAGCGCAGGGGCAGCGGGATGCTGTTGATGATCCACTCGCGGATACGAAAGATCGACAGCAGGAAGAACAACACGGCGGAAATGAACACCGCACCCAGCGCCACCTGCCAGGTATGGCCCATGTGCAGGACCACGGTGTAGGTGAAAAACGCATTCAGGCCCATGCCCGGCGCGAGGGCGATCGGGTAGTTGGCGATCAGGCCCATGGTGGTGGAGCCGATGGCCGCCGCCAGGCAGGTGGCGACGAACAACGCACCTTTGTCCATGCCGGTTTCGCCGAGGATGCTCGGGTTGACGAACAGAATGTAGGCCATGGCCAGGAAGGTGGTGACGCCCGCCAGAATCTCGGTCCGCACGTTGGTGTTGTGTGCCTTGAGTTGAAACAGCCTTTCCAGCATGTCTGCTCCCCGTGGCGCGCCGGGCGCCGTGAATGTATCGACCTCAACAGCAAAGCACAGACCGCCAGGGGCGCTCGGGAATTTTCTGTGGGTCGGAAAAAGCCGCGCATCATACCAGCAGCGTGGCGCTGTGGCTGCGATCCTCGTCGATGTTTTGCCCAAGCGCCAAGTCGGCCATACTGCGCGCGGTTCCGGGAGGTCTTTATGCATCGTATGAAAAAACACCTATTGGTCGCATGGGGGTGTGCGCTGGGCCTGGGGTTACCCGGGCAGGCCGTCAATGCCGCTTCGGCGCCGCCCCTGAGCGAGGTCAAGGTGCTCAAGGTCGAGTCGCCCGCCTGCGGCTTCGAGGACATCGCACAAGGGCAAGAGCAGACCCGTTGCAATCACAGCGGCCCGAGTATCAAGGTCTATGTGCTGGAGGTGGGGTATGGCCGTCAGCCTCACGTCACGCTGGACGGTTTTGAAGTCGATGGCACCCGCTCGCCGGTCTGTGCGTTCAGCAATGGCAACCTGAATGATTGTTCCGTGCGGAGCAAAACGGTTGGCTATTTGTATGTCTTCGATCTGAAGGGCAAGCAGGAAGGCACCTTCAGCTTCAGCAACCAGTCGATCAACGCACCAGGCAACCGGATGTCGACCCAGCTGTACATCAAATGACCTTCCAGCCTGACAAGCCGCACGCGGCCCGGAAAACCTGACTAGGCTTCATAAACCACCCAGCGGAGAACACCGATGATGCCTGGAACCAAGATCCCCCGAGCCCTGATAGCCGTCGCCGAGGGTGTCGACGACTTGCAGACCGTTACGCTGATCGACGTGCTGCGTCGAGCTCAGGTCGAAGTGGTGGTGGCAAGTATCGAAGGGCGGCGGATGCTCACCTGTGCCCGCGGCACGCGCCTGACCGCCGACGGTATGCTGGTGGACTTGTTGGCACAGGACTTTGATCTGATCGTCCTGCCCGGCGGCATCATCGGCGCCCAACACCTGGCGGCCCATCAGCCACTGCGACAACTGATCAAGGACCAGGCCGCCACTGGACGTTTCTTCGCCGCCATCGCCGAAGCCCCGGCCCTTGCCTTGCAGGCGTTCGGCGTACTGCGCCAGCGCCGCATGACCTGCCTGCCCGCCGTGAGCCAGCAACTGTCCGGTTGCAATTTTGTCGATCAGCCGGTGGTGGTGGACGGCAACTGCATCACCGCCCAAGGCTCGGCTGCCGCGCTGGCGTTTGCCTTGACGCTGGTGGAACAGCTCTGTGGCAAGGGCGTGAGGGGCGTGGTGGCGGCGGAGTTGCTGGCCTGACACTCTTCAAGCCACCGGCCTGTGGCGAGAAAGCTTGCTCCTCAACATCAATGCAAGCTAACCCACCGCTATCGCGAGCTGGCTCGCTCCCACAGGGATTTGTGGTGGAGGCAGCATCTATGAACACCCGAGAACCAATGTGGGAGCGAGCCTGCTCGCGATGGCGTCAGTACATTCAACATCAATGCAAGCCGACCCACTGAAGGCGCTGGCTTCCAACGTCGCTAACTTGCCTTGAACGCTCACCCCACCCCGAAGTCGTACCCCTTATGACGGCGGTTTGCGAAAACGCCGCGAGTGTACGACCAACCGTGAGGTGTTTATGAGCGCGACCCTGTCCGAAGCGACACCGGCGTCCTTCGTCCGCCATCCGATCCGCCTGACGCTCAATGGTCAGGCGCGCGAACTGCACGTGCTGCCCTGGACCACGCTGCTGGACCTGCTGCGTGAGCAACTGGATCTGGTGGGCAGCAAGAAAGGTTGCGACCACGGTCAATGTGGTGCCTGTACGGTGCTGCGCGATGGCAAGCGGATCAACGCCTGCCTGACCCTGGCGGTGATGTGCGACGGCGCTGAGCTGACCACCATCGAGGGGTTGGCCAACGGTGATCAGTTGCATCCCATGCAGCAGGCTTTCATCAAGCACGACGCCTTCCAGTGCGGTTACTGCACGCCTGGGCAGATCTGTTCCGCGGTGGGATTGGCCAATGAAGGCCGGGCACAGACTGGGGCGCAGATCAGCGAACTGATGAGCGGCAATCTCTGCCGGTGCGGCGCCTACAACAACATTCGTGACGCTATCGAAGAGGCATTGCCGCTCTGTCAGCAGGGAGGTGATCAATGAACCCTTTCCAATACAGCAAGCCCGACACCGTGCAGGCCGCCGTCGACTTGTCGAGCCCGGTTTCACGCTTCATTGCCGGTGGCACCAACCTGCTGGACCTGATGAAAGAAAACCTCACCCGCCCCGAGCACCTGATCGACATTACCGGGCTGCCCCTGGCGGACCTCAGCGAAACCCCTTCCGGTGGGGTGATGATCGGCGCGTTGGTGAGCAATGCCGATCTGGCTTGGCATCCCTGGATCCAGCGCCGCTATCCGCTGCTTTCCCAGGCAATCCTGGCGGGCGCCTCGCCGCAGTTGCGCAACATGGCCAGCACCGGCGGTAACCTCCTGCAACGCACCCGCTGTTATTACTTCTATGACGCCAACGTGCCGTGCAACAAGCGACGGCCAGGCAGCGGCTGTCCGGCTCGGGACGGCTTGAACCGTATGCACGCGATATTCGGCGCCAGTGATCAATGTGTCGCCACGCACCCTTCCGACATGTGCGTGGCACTGGCTGCCTTGGAGGCCGTGGTGCATGTTATCGGCCGGGGCGGGGCACGGACCATCGAGTTCGCTGACTTTCACCGTCTGCCCGGCGATGCCCCGGAACGGGACAACCAACTGGCCGATGATGAACTGATCACCGCCATTGAGTTGCCTGCCGCCGGTTTCGCTGAACACAGCCATTACTTGAAAATTCGGGACCGGGCCTCCTACGCCTTTGCGCTGGTTTCGGTAGCGGCGGCGCTCGAGCTGGACGGGCCGGTGATCCGCCAGGCGCGCCTGGCCCTCGGCGGCGTGGCCCACAAACCCTGGCGCGACCGGGCCGTGGAGAGCTGGCTGACCGGTCAGACCGTCAGCCGCGAAACCTTCACTGCTGCCGCTGACGCGCTGTTGCAAAACGCCGAGCCGCTGGAACATAACGGCTTCAAGGTCAGACTGGCGCGCCGGGCGGTGGTCCGCGCCTTGAGCGATGCCGCACTGGTGGGAGGACAAGCCTGATGAATGCTTCGAGCAAATCCATAGGGCAACCACTTGACCGGGTCGATGGCCTGCTCAAGGTCACCGGCCAGGCCCGATATGCCGGCGAATACCCCGAGGACGGTTTGCTGCACGGCAGCGTCGTCTCCAGCAGCATCGCCCGTGGCCGCGTGCTGCGCATCGATGCCACCCGAGCGTTGGCGTTGCCCGGGGTGGTCACGGTGATCGACCACACCAACCGCCCCAGGATCGCCAGCTACGACGAGCCTTACGAGGACGCCGATGCGGCAGAGGGTTCGCCGTTTCGACCGCTGTACAACGATCAGGTACTCTACAGCGGCCAGCCGTTGGCCTTGGTAGTCGCTGAAAACCTCGAGCTGGCCCGCTACGCCGGTTCGCTTATTGAAATCGAATATGAAGCCCAGGACCATCAGACCGATCTGGCAATCCTGCAAAACGAAGCCCATCCGGCACCGGCAGAATTGCCCAAGCCCCGTGGGAATTTTCAGGGCGAGTACGCCAGTTCGGCCCTCAGTGTGGACGTGTCCTACAGCACACCGATCGAACACCACAACCCGATGGAGCCTCATGCCTCCACCGTGCTGTATCAGCCTGACGGCAGCCTGCACATCCACGACAAGACCCAAGGCACGCAAAACTGCCAGGCCTATGTGCAAAAGGTCTTCGGGCTTGAGAAAGAGCAGGTGCGAGTGTTTGCCGCCTATGTGGGCGGCGCCTTCGGTTCCGGGCTGCGGCCACAGTACCAACTGCCCCTGGCGGTGATGGCAGCGCTGACGCTCAAACGCTCGGTGCGGGTCAGTCTGACGCGCCAGCAGATGTTTACCTTTGGCTATCGACCACGGACCTTTCAGCGCCTGCAACTGGGGGCCGCGGCCAACGGGCGACTGTTGGCGGTGGCGCATACCGCCATCGGCCAGACCTCGCGCTTTGAAGATTTCACCGAGCATGTGGTGGAGTGGAGCGGCATGCTCTATCACTGCGACAACGTCGAATTGACCTACAAACTGGTGCCGTTGGACGTCTATACGCCGCTGGACATGCGCGCTCCCGGCGCTGCCCTGGGACTGATCGGCCTGGAGTGCGCCATGGATGAACTGGCCTGTGCCCTGGCGATCGACCCGATCCAGCTGCGGCTGCTCAACTATACCGAGCGTAACGAGAATGAAGGCAAACCATATTCCAGCAAAGAGTTGCGTGAATGCTATGCCCAAGGTGCCCGTCGTTTCGGCTGGGACAAGCGCAACCCGGAACCGCGCAGCATGCGTGAAGGTCGGCAGTTGGTCGGTTGGGGCATGGCGGGCGGTGTGTGGGAGGCCATGCAGCAGAAGGCCAGCGCTCGGGCCTCGCTGGATGCCAACGGTCAGTTGACCGTCAGCAGTGCCACCACTGACATCGGTACTGGCACCTACACAGTCATGACCCAGATCGCCGCCCAAGCGTCAGGCGTTTCCCTGGAAAACGTCACCTTTATCCTCGGTGATTCGTCGCTGCCGACTGCGCCGCTGCAGGGCGGCTCGTTCACCGTCTCGTCGGTGGGCACCGCTGTGCAGCAGGCCTGTGAAGCCCTGAAGGAAAAACTCCTGGCTGTGGCGCGGCAGAGCTGTCCGGCCTTTGCTGGCGCGACCCTTGAGCAAGTGACGTTTGCCGACGGTCAGCTACGGTTGGGCGAGGCCTGTGTCTCGTTGGCAGAGTTGGCGCAAAAAAGCGGCGAGACGCCCTTGCAGGTTCAGGTTACTGCCGAGCCGGAGGAAAAACGCCAAGCCTACGCTACGGCCACGCATTCGGCGGTGTTTGTCGAAGTGCTGGTGGATGAGGACTTGGGCACGGTGAAGGTCAATCGGGTGGTCAGCGCCATCGCCGCCGGACGGGTGATCAACCCGAAAACCGCGCGCAGCCAGATCCTCGGCGGCGTGGTCTGGGGCGTCGGCATGGCCTTGCACGAAGAAACCTTGACTGACCATGCGTTGGGCCGGCACATGAATCACAGCCTGGCGGAATACCATGTGCCGGTGAACGCCGACATCGGGGATATTGACGTGGTTTTTGTCGACGAGCACGACGAGATCGTCAATGCCCTCGGCTCCAAGGGCGTCGGTGAGATTGGCATCGTTGGTGTGGCGGCGGCCGTGGCCAATGCGATTTATCACGCCACCGGCAAACGGGTCCGGGACTTTCCCATCACGCTGGATAAATTGCTTTAGGTTTTCGCAGCGTCCACCGGTTCGTGCATCCGGTCACGGTTGGCCAGGGTCGGGAACAGTTTGATCCAGACCCCGGTCACCAGCAGTGTGCCGACACCGCCCATGACCACCGCCGGCACGGTGCCGAACCAGTGGGCGGTCAGGCCGGACTCGAACTCGCCCAACTGGTTCGAGGCACCGATGAACAGTCCGTTCACGGCGCTGACCCGGCCGCGCATTTCGTCTGGCGTTTCCAACTGCACGAAGGAGGCGCGGATCACCATGCTGATCATGTCCGCCGCGCCTAGCACCACCAGCACCGCCAGGGAAAACCAGAACGAAGTGGAGAGGCCGAAGGCAATGGTGGCGACGCCGAACACGCCCACGGCGGTGAACATCACCCGACCGACCTTGCGCTCCACGGCAAACCGCGCCAGCCATAGCGACATCAGCAAGGCCCCCACCGCCGGAGCCGAGCGCAGCAGGCCCAGGCCCCAAGGGCCGGTAAGCAGAATATCCTTGGCGAACACCGGCAACAGCGCGGTCGCGCCGCCCAGCAGTACCGCGAACAGGTCCAGGGAAATCGCCCCGAGAATGTCCGGGCGGCTGCGGATGAAGCGAATCCCGGCCAGCAACGAATCCATGGTTGCCTTGCCTTTGTTCAGCGGCGTCTGGCGGGCGGGCAGGTTGAGCATCAGGCAGCAGGCGATGACGTAGAGCAACACGGTCGGCCCATAGACCCAGACGCTGCCAAAGGCATAGAGCAGACCGCCCAGTGCCGGGGCGACGATGGTCGCGGACTGCTGGGCCGACTGCGCGGCGGCCACGGCGCGGGGAAACAGCGCGGCCGGCACGATGCTCGGCAGCAGCGCTTGGGTGGTCGGCATCTCAAAGGAGCGGGCGGCGCCCAGCAGGAAGGCGAGGATGAAGATCATCTCCCGCGTGACGTTATCGGTGGCGCTGCCGATGACCAGCGCCAGGGCAATCATCGCCTGCAACGACTGGCAGATCGCCGCGACCTTGCGGCGATCATAGCGGTCGGCCACATGCCCGGTGTGCAGCATGAACAGCACACGCGGAGCAAACTCCACCAACCCTACAAGACCCAGGTCCAATACGTTGCCGGTCAGTTGATAGAGGTTCCAGCCGATGGCCACGGTGAGCATCTGGAAGCCACTGGCGGTGAAAATCCGGGCCAGCCAGAAGGCGATGAAGGGGCGGTGGTGGCGGAGCAGCAATGGCGCTTGGCTGGGCATCTATGACGGGTCCGGTGATGAGGGCATCGAGATTATCACCGAGTTGTAACTGGAGGTTGCGGTTGCTGGAAAAATAGTTAGCCAAGCATCTACTTTTCACATAGCACGCTTTTTTTGTGGCGAGGGGATTTATCCCCGCTGGGGTGCGAAGCGGCCCCAAGCTTTTGCGAGCGCTGCGCACTCGAGCGGGGATAAATCCCCTCGCCACAACAGTGCACTCCTCAAGATTCAAGAAATCTTGGCTTAGAGCAGGATTGCAGCACTGAGACAACCTGTCACGCGACAAAAGACCACGCCGTCCGGCGGCCATAATGCGACTACTCTTTGAGCATTGCTTGATCCAGGTCAATACCCTCCGGGGGCTTGGGCTGGCGGCCATCCGGCCACGTTCCTGCGTTGTGACGGTTTAAAAAAAGAACGATTTGAAAAGCATCGCACTCCATATCCCTGGAGGTTGCGATGCAAGCCCCGCCCGCAGCCGGTTTTACCTGACAGAGGAAGACTTATGTTCGGTTTGGAGGCGCTCGATCTCGCCCGAATCCAGTTCGCGTTCACCATCTCGTTCCATATCCTGTTCCCGGCCATCACCATCGGCCTGGCGAGTTACCTGGCGGTACTCGAGGGCTTGTGGCTCAAGACCCGCGACGACACCTACCGCGACCTGTACCACTTCTGGTCGAAGATCTTTGCCGTCAACTTCGGCATGGGTGTGGTATCCGGTTTGGTCATGGCCTATCAGTTCGGCACCAACTGGAGCCGTTTCTCTGACTTTGCCGGTGCGGTCACCGGGCCGCTGCTGACTTACGAGGTGCTCACGGCGTTCTTCCTCGAAGCCGGGTTCCTGGGGGTGATGCTGTTCGGTTGGAACCGCGTCGGGCGCGGTCTGCATTTCTTTTCCACAGTCATGGTAGCGATCGGCACGCTGATCTCGACGTTCTGGATCCTGTCCTCCAACAGCTGGATGCAGACTCCCCAGGGCTACGAAATCATCGATGGCCGGGTCATCCCGGTGGACTGGCTGGCGGTGGTGTTCAACCCCTCGTTCCCCTATCGCCTGTTGCACATGTCCACGGCAGCGTTTGTCGCCACGGCGTTTTTCGTCGGTTCGTCGGCGGCCTGGCAC
This sequence comes from Pseudomonas sp. A214, assembly GCF_900156295.1. Taxonomy (NCBI): domain Bacteria; kingdom Pseudomonadati; phylum Pseudomonadota; class Gammaproteobacteria; order Pseudomonadales; family Pseudomonadaceae; genus Pseudomonas; species Pseudomonas sp. A214. Next base: position 5,973,923 of record NZ_LT707062.1, on the reverse strand, counting down.
TTGTTGCGCGGTCGGGATACCCCGGCCATTCGCCGCATGCTCTCGATGGCGATGTGGATGGCGTTGCTGGTGGCGCCGATCCAGGCCGTCATTGGCGACTTCCATGGCCTCAACACCCTCAAGCATCAACCGGCCAAGATCGCGGCCATCGAAGGTCACTGGGAAAACGTCGGCAATGAGCCTACCCCGCTGATCCTGTTTGGCTGGCCGGACATGCAGGCGGAAAAGACCCGGTTCGCCGTGGAAATCCCCTACCTGGGCAGCCTGATCCTGACCCATAGCCTGGACAAGCAGGTGCCGGCCCTCAAGGAGTTTCCGCCTGAAGACCGACCGAATTCGACCATTGTGTTCTGGTCGTTCCGGATCATGGTGGGCCTGGGGCTGCTGATGATCTTCACCGGTCTGTGCAGTCTCTGGTTGCGCCGCAACGACCGGCTCTACCAGTCTCGACCGTTCCTTCATATGGTCTTGTGGATGGGGCCGTCCGGCCTGATCGCGATCCTGGCAGGCTGGTTCACCACCGAAATCGGTCGCCAGCCCTGGGTGGTCTACGGCCTGATGCGCACGGCCGATGCTTCCTCCGGCCACAGCTTTGCGCAGATGAGCATCACGCTTGTGCTGTTCGTCGTGGTGTATTTCGCGCTGTTCGGTGCGGGGCTGAGCTACATGATGCGCCTGGTGCGCAAAGGGCCGGAAGCCCATGAAGATGAGCCGGCCGACGGTGGCCCGGGTCAGAAACGTACCCCGGCCCGTCCATTGTCGGCCGCCGATGATGGCGACGACGAAGTGGACCATAACGACAGCTCGCACAAGGGGAATTGAGTCATGGGTATTGATCTTCCGCTGATCTGGGCCGTGGTCATCATCTTCGGCATCATGATGTACGTGATCATGGATGGCTTTGACCTGGGGATCGGCATTCTTTTCCCCTTCATCAAGGCTGAGCGTGATCGTGACGTGATGATGAACACCGTAGCGCCGGTCTGGGACGGTAACGAAACCTGGCTGGTGCTGGGCGGCGCGGGCCTGTTCGGGGCGTTTCCGCTGGCTTATTCGGTAGTGCTTTCGGCGCTGTACCTGCCGCTGATCCTGATGCTCATCGGGCTGATTTTCCGCGGCGTGGCCTTTGAGTTTCGCTTCAAGGCCAAGGCTCACAAGCGCCATCTGTGGGACAAGGCGTTCATCGGCGGTTCCCTGACGGCCACCTTCTTCCAGGGAGTGGCGTTGGGGGCGTTCATTGATGGATTCGAAGTGGTCGATCGCCAGTTCGCCGGCGGCTCCCTGGACTGGTTCACACCGTTCACCGTCTTCTGTGGCCTGGCCTTGATCGTCGCCTACGCCTTGCTCGGCTGCACTTGGCTGATCATGAAAACCGAAGGCAAGTTGCAGGAGCAGATGCATAACCTGGCCAGGCCGCTGGCGTTCGGGGTGCTGGCGGTGATCGGTATCGTCAGTATCTGGACTCCGCTGGCTCACGCCGATATCGCGGCGCGCTGGTTTACCCTGCCGAATCTGTTCTGGTTCCTGCCGGTACCGATCCTGGTGCTGGTGACCATGTACGGGTTGTTTCGCGCCGTTGCCCGCAACGCCAACTACACGCCGTTCATTCTGACGCTGGCGCTGATCTTCCTCGGTTACAGCGGTCTGGGCATCAGCTTGTGGCCGAACATCGTGCCGCCATCCATCTCCATCTGGGACGCGGCGTCACCGCCACAGAGCCAGGGGTTCATGCTGGTCGGGACGCTGTTCATCATTCCTTTGATTCTGGTGTACACCTTCTGGAGCTACTACGTGTTCCGGGGCAAGGTGACCCATGACGACGGCTACCATTGATTGACCTGCGAGGCATTGAAAATGGCCAAGCCTGATTTGAAAGACATCGAAGCGGCTGAAAAGAAGCCGCTCTGGCAGCGACTTGGCTGGCTGGCGCTGATCTGGGCCGGCAGTGTACTGGCGCTGTTTATCGTCGCCAGCCTGATGCGGATGTTCATGAACGCCGCAGGGCTGACCACCCACTGACGCTCCCGGGCAGGGTCAAATTATTTGCGGGCCTTGAGGATGACGAATTTCGGGGTTGCGGCCACTTGTTCGACACCCCGGAACAACCGCGCCAGTTTGCTGTGGTAGCCCAGGTGCCGATTGCCGACGATGTACAGCGCGCCGCCGACCACCAGTGCTTCGCGCGCCTGCTGAAACATCCGCCAGGCGAGGAAGTCGCCCACCACCTGCTGTTGGTGGAAAGGCGGATTACACAGCACTACGTCCAATGATTGCGGCTCTTGCCCGGCCAGACCGTCCCCAGCTCGTATGGTCACCTCACGCTCGCCCAGGGCGGCGCGCCAGTTCTCGGCGGCCGACTGCACGGCCATGTACGATTCATCCACCAGGGTGTAGTGGGCCTCGGGATTCTGCAGGGCGCTGGCGATTGCCAGTACACCGTTGCCGCACCCCAGGTCCGCGACGCGGGCGGTGCCCAGGTTCTTTGGCAGATGCGGCAGAAATGCCCGGGTGCCGATGTCCAGGCCTTCGCGACAGAACACGTTGGCGTGGTTGAGCAATTCGATCTTTGGCTCTTCCAACCAATAGCGCGTGGGGTAGGGGGATGCGGTCGGCACTCGGGTTTCTGGCTGGAGCGCTTCTGGCGTGGCGATCAACAAGCGAGCTTTTTTCACTGCCAGCGAGGCCTGCACCGGGCCAACGTAGCGTTCCAGCAGGTCACCGGCGGCCCGTGGCAGATGCTTGACCATCGCAGCAGCAATCACCTGGGCGCCGGGGGCCAATTGGCCTTGCAGGCGAATCAACTGTTCTTCCAGCAGGGCCAGGGTTTTCGGCACTTTGATCAGGACGCGGTTGAAAGGTCCGGTCAACGGTTCACTGGCCGGCAACGTCGGCACTGCATCAAAGGGCAGGCCGTTGCGCACCAGGTTTTTCTCCAGCGCCTGCAAGGCCAGGTACGAGTCGCTGCTGCTGATGACTTCAACCTTGCCGGCAAGGCTCGCCGCCAGGGCACCAAAGCTGTCATTGAGGACCAGGACCCGGGTATCGGCGAGCGGCTGTTGCTCGGCCAGATACGCGAGCAGGTATTCGTCGGCTGCGTCAAAGGCTTGCAGCGGTTCGTTCTGCTGTTCGGGTTGGCGGATCAGGTCAAGTTGGGCGAAGGGACTGTCGAGCAAGGGCATGGCTGGGACTCTGGAGATCAACGAATGTCCCGCTGCCCCGGGGCAGGTGTCTCAGCGGGACCGCCTGAATGAACTTCGTCGCGTACTGGGCGCGTCATCATTCAAGTGGAGCCGTAAATGGTACGTTTTTTTTCCAGGCATTACTCGCGGGTTTTTTCAGGTTGGTAAGTGCGCCGCACGGTTCAGATCACATGGATGTGGGCCGCCTTGGCTACCGCTGAGATTTTGTTGTTGACGTTCAGCTTTCGCATGCAACTGCACACATGGAAGTTCACGGTGCGCTCGGAGAGGCAGAGGATTCTGCCCACTTCCGAAGCCGTCTTGCCTTCGGCCGACCACCTCAATACTTCGATCTCTCTGGGTGATAAATGACATTTTTGTGGAGTCGCGGCAGCGTCAGCCAGTTTTTTGCTGGCCAGCGCATGCAATCTTTGACTGGCGAAAATGGCATAGCCCAGATTTGCGTAATGCTCGTCGATATCGATGGGGCAATGAGTCCGGGCCAGGCTGAAAAGGCTGCAGTGTGCCCCCTGTTCATCATGAACGGCCTGGGTCCAGCCATACTTGAGTCCCTGACGATTAAGTTCTCGCCACAACTTGGGGGCCTGAGCAAAAACAGTCTCATCCCACAAGATTGGAAGCGGTGATTGATTGCAATGTGCTACTAGTGGGTCGTTCGATGCATAGCCGTTCTGTTCATATAGTCTGTCCCATCCATAAGGGTAGTTATTCAGGTTTACCTTGTTGGTATGCTTGTCCGGGCTTCCGAGATAGGCTGAGAATGCACAATATTCAAATCCCTGATTGTTAAAGAAATTCAGGACTAGACGATAGGCCGTCTGTAAGTCCTTTTCACAGGATAACTTCCTCAACAGCAAGTCCTTCCACTTGTCCATCGCTCTCTCCTGGGTTGAGTTCGTCCATGCGGATCCAATCCATGATGCGAATTTTTAGTGTAGGACTATTCTTAAATTGCAGTGAGCTTTTTTTTATTTGCTTACAGTTTGAAATGTTTAAGAAATAAACTTTTTGAGTATGATTTTACAGTTGGGATAGTTTTGTATAAGTCTGGTAGAAGATATGCTCGGCGACGGAGGCATTAGTAGCTAAAGTGCCACTACTCGTTGTCAGTGGTGAAGGGGCTCACTTTGCGGGACACTGTAAGTCTTGTCTCGTTGGAGTGGCTCATGATCGACAGCTCAGAGAAGTTCACCCGTCAAACCTTGCTCGATGTGCAGCCCGTGGCACCTCATTTGTTTACGTTGCGTACCACACGGGATCGCGGTTTTCGTTTTCGGGCGGGCCAGTTCGCCCGGCTCGGGGTCGCTAAAGCGGATGGCACCATCGTTTGGCGGGCATATTCCATGGTGTCTTCGCCGTTCGATGAATTCCTCGAGTTTTTTTCCATCGTGGTACCGGACGGCGAGTTCACCAGCGAACTGAGTCGGCTGCAGCCAGGCGACAGCCTGCTGGTTGATCGCCAGGCCTTTGGCTACCTGACGCTTGATCGTTTCGTTGACGGGCGCGATTTGTGGCTGCTGTCCACGGGAACGGGCGTCGCACCGTTCCTCTCGATTCTCCAGGATTTCGAAGCATGGGAAAAATTCGAGACGATCGTCCTGGTGTACAGCGTCCGCGAGGCACGGGAGCTGGCATATCAGGAGCTGATCAAAGGGTTGACCCAGCGCGACTACCTGGCCGGCTACGCCCACAAGTTTCGTTTCATCGCGACCGTCACCCGTGAACAGCATCCCGGTGCGCTCAGCGGACGAATCACGACACTGATCGAAAATGGCGAGTTGGAAAGGGCGGCTGACATCGAGCTGACGCCGGAACACTCGCGGGTGATGTTGTGCGGCAATCCGCAGATGATCGATGACACGCGCAAGCTGCTCAAGGCCAGGGGCCTGCAACTGAGTCTCAGCCGTCGGCCGGGTCAGGTGGCCGTGGAAAACTATTGGTAGCAAAGGCGCCTGTGGCGAGGAGATAAAAACCCACGCCACAGGCGGCGAAGCGTGAGTCAGGGCCTCTCGTTCTGGGCCTTGAGCAGGTCGCGAATTTCGCTCAGCAACAGTTCTTCCTTGGTCGGAACCGGTGGCGCGCTGGGAGCAACGGCTTCTTCGCGCTTGAGACGGTTGATGGCCTTGACGCCCATGAAAATGGCGAACGCCACAATGATGAAATCAATGGTGCTTTGAATGAATTTGCCATAGGCCAATACCACCGCCGGCGCATCGCCTTGTGCCGCCTTGAGTGTGATGGCCAGGTCGCTGAAGTCCACCCCGCCAATCAAAAGGCCGATCGGAGGCATGATGACGTCGCCAACGAAGGACGAAACGATTTTGCCGAAAGCAGCACCGATAATGATCCCGACGGCCATGTCGACGACATTGCCTTTGACCGCGAAGGCCTTGAACTCGTTAATCACGCCCATGAGTTGTTCCTTGTGACAGATGAAGTGGATGGTGGCAGTGTAAATCAGCCAAACGCGTCCTGCTCGAAACGCCTGCTTAAAAAGCTTCAGTTATCGACTCGGGACAGGAGGAAAAGTTTACAAAGTGCCATCAATCGCGCGTGATACGCGGTCCCGAGCCGATTCCCTATAAGGATTTTTCTATCGGATCGGTGCGGCATTTCTATTTAGGTTTTTCTTTTTAGAGCACTAGCCTCTGCAAGGCGCACATGGATGCGCTCTATAACATCAGAGGAAACGCCTATGAACATTTCCCTTGGCGGCGGGACTTTTACCCCTCGCCGTGCTTTTTTTGTGCTCACCGCCAGCCTGTTGTCCTTGTCCGTCAACGCGGCCACCCTGACCCGCGATAACGGTGCGGCCGTGGGCGACAACCAGAACTCGCAAACAGCCGGTCCTAACGGGCCGACCTTGTTGCAAGACGTGCAACTGATCCAGAAACTCCAGCGCTTCGACCGCGAGCGCATCCCCGAGCGCGTGGTGCATGCACGAGGAACCGGTGCCCATGGCACATTTACAGTCACCGACGACCTCAGTGATCTGACCAAGGCCAAAGTCTTCGCCGCTGGCCAGGCCACGCCGGTGTTCGTGCGTTTTTCTGCTGTAGTGCATGGCAACCATTCGCCGGAAACCCTGCGTGACCCCCGTGGCTTTGCCACCAAGTTCTACACGGCCGAGGGTAACTGGGATCTGGTGGGTAACAACTTCCCGACCTTCTTCATTCGCGATGCCATCAAGTTTCCAGACATGGTCCATGCTTTCAAACCCGACCCTCGGACCAACTTGGATGATGACGCCCGCCGTTTCGATTTCTTTTCTCACGTGCCCGAAGCAACGCGCACGCTGACCGAGTTGTATTCCAACTCCGGCACGCCGGCCAGTTATCGTGAAATGGACGGTAACGGTGTGCATGCCTACAAGTTGGTGAATGCAAAGGGTGAAGTTCACTACGTAAAGTTTCATTGGAAAAGTTTGCAGGGCCTGAAAAATCTCGATCCGAAAGAAGTTGTGAAAGTTCAGGGGCAAGATTACAGCCATATGACTAACGATCTGGTGAGTCATATTAATAAGGGCGACTTCCCGAAATGGGACTTGTACGTTCAGGTGTTGAACCCGCAGGACCTTTCCACGTTTGATTTCGATCCTCTTGATGCGACAAAAATCTGGCCGGGTGTGCCTGAACGCAAAGTCGGGCAAATGGTTTTGAACCGTAACCCGGCGAATGTTTTCCAGGAAACCGAGCAAGTGGCGATGGCGCCGGCCAATCTTGTTCCGGGCATCGAGCCGTCGGAAGATCGACTGTTGCAGGGGCGGGTGTTCTCCTATGCCGATACGCAAATGTATCGAGTGGGACCCAACGCGCTTCAGTTGCCCATCAATGCGCCGAAGGTGGCGGTCAACAATGGCAACCAGGACGGCGCGATGAATTCGGGCGCCACCAGCACCGGCGTGAATTATCAGCCGAGCCGCCTGATGCCTCGCCAGGAACAGCCAACGGCACGCTACAGCCAGACCGCGCTGACTGGCAGTACCCAGCAGGCGAAGATCCAGCGTGAGCAGAACTTCAAGCAAGCCGGTGACCTGTACCGCTCGTTCAACCAGAAAGAGCGCAATGACCTGATCGAAAGCTTCGGCGGATCGCTGGCGACCACCGATGAGGAGAGCAAGCACATCATCCTGTCGTTCCTCTACAAGGCTGATCCTGAATACGGCACCGGTGTAGCCCGTGTCGCCAAAGGCGATCTGACCCGGGTCAAGGCGCTGGCGGAAAAACTCAGCGACTGATCCACAGCCTGGCACGTGCATAACCCGTGGGAGCAAAGCTTGCTCGCGAAGCAGGCGCTGCGGTCTGAAGCCAGACCGAGTCGTCTGCGTTGCGGGCAAGCCATGCTCCCACAGCCCTGCATCTACAGCCTTGCGCCAAGGAGACGTCATGCTGCGTAACTTCCTGTTTTCGATGCTCGCAATCGGGTCGTTGAGCGTATGGGCCGATCAGCCCGTGCCCACCGATCCGGTGGTTGTACAAGAGCAGTTGCAAACTTATTACTTCGACGCCGCCCGGCGGGGCGACGTGCCGATGCTCGAGACCTTTATCGAGGCTGGTTACTCGCTCAACACCCAGGACGAAAAGGGCTACACCGCGCTGATCCTGGCCGCTTACCACGGCCATGGCGCGGCGGTGGAGCGGCTGCTGGCCGCTGGCGCCGATGCCTGCACCCAGGACAACCGGGGCAACACGGCGCTGATGGGCGCCATTTTCAAGGGCCAAGTGCAGATCGCGCGCCGTTTGTTGTCCACCGATTGCAACCCGGACCAGCGCAACGGCGCCGGACAGACCGCAGCGATGTACGCCGGCCTGTTCAAGCGCGTCGAGTTGCTCGACGCCTTGGCGGCCAAAGGGGCGGACCTGCAGGCCCAGGATCCGCTGGGCAATACCGCGGCGAACCTGGCCAACGGTGAAATCAGAATGCCGGCCCCGCGCTGACCCCCGCGTGGGCTATCATCGCGGTTTTTATCCCGGAGTTCAGATGGCCAAGGCAAAGCGCATGTATGGCTGCACCGAGTGCGGCTCGACCTTTCCCAAATGGGCCGGCCAGTGCAGTGAGTGCGGTGCCTGGAACACCTTGACCGAAACCATGGTGGAGAGTGGCGGTGCCGCAGCCCCCACCGGTCGCACGGGGTGGGCCGGTCAGCAGGCGCAAATCAAGACCCTGGCCGAAGTCAGCGTCGAGGAAATTCCACGGTTTTCCACCGCGTCCGGCGAGCTGGACCGCGTATTGGGCGGTGGTCTGGTGGACGGTTCGGTCGTGCTGATTGGCGGGGACCCGGGCATCGGCAAGTCCACCATCCTGTTGCAAACCTTGTGCAACCTGGCCACGCGCATGCCGGCGCTGTACGTCACTGGCGAGGAATCCCAGCAGCAAGTCGCCATGCGCGCCCGGCGTCTGGGGCTGCCCCAGGATCAACTGCGGGTCATGACCGAGACGTGCATCGAAACCATCATCGCCACGGCCCGCCTGGAAAAACCCAAGGTCATGGTGATCGACTCGATCCAGACGATTTTCACCGAACAACTGCAATCGGCGCCGGGCGGCGTGTCACAGGTGCGTGAAAGCGCGGCGTTGCTGGTGCGGTATGCCAAGCAGAGCGGTACGGCGATTTTCCTGGTGGGCCACGTCACCAAGGAAGGCGCGCTGGCAGGCCCGCGGGTGCTGGAGCACATGGTGGATACCGTGTTGTATTTCGAGGGCGAATCCGACGGTCGCCTGCGTTTGTTGCGGGCAGTGAAGAATCGCTTTGGCGCCGTCAATGAATTGGGTGTGTTCGGCATGACCGACAGAGGCTTGAAAGAAGTCTCGAATCCTTCGGCGATTTTTCTCACGCGCGCCCAGGAAGAAGTGCCGGGCAGTGTGGTCATGGCGACCTGGGAAGGCACCCGGCCGATGCTGGTGGAGGTTCAGGCGCTGGTGGATGACAGCCATTTGGCGAACCCGCGTCGGGTCACCTTGGGGCTGGATCAGAATCGGCTCGCCATGCTGCTGGCGGTCCTGCATCGACACGGTGGCATTCCTACCCATGATCAGGATGTTTTCCTCAACGTGGTGGGCGGCGTCAAAGTATTGGAAACCGCGTCTGACCTGGCGTTGATGGCGGCGGTCATGTCCAGCCTGCGCAATCGGCCGCTGCCCCATGATCTGCTGGTGTTCGGTGAAGTGGGGCTGTCGGGGGAAGTCCGGCCGGTGCCCAGTGGACAGGAGCGACTCAAGGAGGCGGCCAAGCACGGCTTCAAACGCGCCATCGTGCCCAAGGGCAACGCGCCGAAGGAAGCGCCTGCCGGGTTGCAGATCATTGCCGTGACCCGCCTGGAACAGGCGCTGGATGCGTTGTTCGAATAACTCCGAGGCCTGCTGTGTGGTGCAGGGTTATTCAGATCTGTACCAACGCCGCCAACTCCCGCTCCAGCTCAGCCTGATCGGCGAGGTTCAACTCCACCAGCCGGCGCAGATGGGCGATGGAGTCCAGGTCGATATGCTCGCAGACAAAGCCCAGATGGCCATGGTCGTCGTGGGTTAACCGGACCTCCATCCGCACTTCCACGTCGTTGCTCAAGTGAATGTCGGCTACGAAAGTCTTCTCGGGATTGCCAAGCCAGGGCTCGGGCTTTTTGATCAGCAGGCCCTTGAGAGACAGGTCCAGCAGTTCGACCGGCCAAGTCAGTTTGTCCTCGTCCTTGCCCTGACTCAGCTCGGTTCGGGCATGGAACTCGATTCGTACGAAGCGGCGGCGTTCGCTCATTACGTATTCCTTTCTGAAGATTGATTGACTATAGACCCAACTGGCGCGCCGTCGTCACCGTTGGGCTGCTGGCAGACAAATGTCGGGGGTGGCCTTTGTTCTCGTTAGCGCTAAACTCCGATGGCTGTCTTTCTTGTCCACCCTGGCCGGAATATAAAAATGACAAATAATAATAGCCTGCTGCGCCACATACCCTGGCTACTGCTGGCCGTCTTGGGAGCGAGCGCCCTGGGCGTCGTGGCATTGCGTCGGGGAGAGGCGATCAACGCCCTCTGGATCGTCGTCGCAGCCGTGGCCATCTACCTGGTCGCCTACCGCTACTACAGCCTGTTCATAGCCAATAACGTGATGCAACTCGATGCGCGCCGGGCCACCCCCGCCGTGCTCAACAACGATGGCCTGGACTATGTCCCGACCAACAAACACATCCTGTTCGGCCACCACTTCGCGGCCATTGCCGGTGCGGGGCCGCTGGTCGGGCCGGTACTGGCGGCGCAGATGGGCTACCTGCCCGGTACGCTCTGGCTGATCGCCGGGGTGGTGCTGGCCGGTGCCGTGCAGGACTTCATGGTCCTGTTCCTGTCCACCCGTCGCAACGGTCGCTCCCTGGGCGACATGGTCCGCGAAGAGATGGGCCGCGTTCCCGGCACCATCGCGCTGTTCGGCTGCTTCCTGATCATGATCATCATCCTCGCGGTGCTGGCGCTGATCGTGGTCAAGGCCCTGGCCGAGAGCCCGTGGGGGATCTTCACGGTGATGGCGACCATCCCGATCGCGATGTTCATGGGCATCTACATGCGCTACATCCGCCCGGGCCGCATCGGTGAAATCTCCCTCATCGGCGTGCTGTTGCTGCTGGGTTCGATCTGGCTCGGCGGGCAAGTGGCCGCAGACCCGGTCTGGGCCGAGGCCTTCACCTTCACCGGCGTGCAAATCACCTGGATGCTGATCGGCTACGGTTTTGTTGCCGCGGTGTTGCCGATCTGGCTGATCCTGGCGCCGCGCGACTACCTGTCCACCTTCTTGAAGATCGGCACCATCGTCGCCCTGGCGATCGGCATCCTGGTCACCATGCCCGAGCTGAAAATGCCGGCACTGACCCAGTTCACCGACGGCACGGGCCCGGTGTGGAAGGGCGGATTGTTCCCGTTCCTGTTCATCACCATCGCCTGTGGCGCGGTTTCGGGTTTCCACGCGCTGATCTCTTCGGGCACCACGCCGAAGATGCTCGATAACGAAGTCAACGCCCGCTACATCGGTTACGGCGGCATGCTGATGGAGTCGTTCGTGGCCATCATGGCAATGGTCGCCGCTTCGGTGATCGAGCCGGGTGTGTACTTCGCCATGAACAGCCCGGCGGCGATCGTCGGCGGTGATGTGGTGAGCGTGGCGCAGACTGTCAGCAGCTGGGGCTTTGCAATCACCCCCGAAGCGCTGCAGGCGGTGGCCAATGACATCGGCGAGACCACCATCCTGGCCCGTGCCGGCGGTGCGCCGACGCTGGCGGTGGGGATCGCGCAGATCCTGCACTCGGTGTTGCCGGGTGAGAACACCATGGCGTTCTGGTACCACTTCGCAATCCTGTTCGAGGCGCTGTTCATCCTCACGGCGGTAGACGCCGGCACCCGTGCCGGGCGCTTCATGCTGCAGGACCTGCTGGGCTCGTTCGTCCCGGCCCTCAAGCGGACCGAATCCTGGGTTGCCAACCTGATCGCCACCGCCGGCTGTGTGGCGCTGTGGGGCTACCTGTTGTACCAGGGCGTGATCGATCCGCTGGGCGGCATCAACACCTTGTGGCCGCTGTTCGGCATCTCCAACCAGATGCTGGCCGGTATCGCCCTGATGCTCGGCACCGTGGTACTGATCAAGATGAAGCGCCAGCGCTACGTCTGGGTGACCATGCTGCCGGCGGTCTGGCTGCTGATCTGCACCACCACGGCGGGCCTGATCAAGCTGTTCGACGCCAACCCGGCGATCGGCTTCCTGGCCCTGGCGCGCAAATACAACGATGCCCTGGCCGCCGGCCAGATCCTGGCCCCGGCCAAGAGCATCGAGCAGATGCAGCACGTGGTGTACAACGCTTACACCAACGCAACGCTGACGGTGTTGTTCCTGCTGGTGGTCTTCAGCATCCTGTTCTACGCGCTCAAGGTCGGCATCGCTGCCTGGGGTCACAAGGAACGCACGGATAAAGAAGCGCCCTTCCAGGCCGTGCCGGACGCCTGAATCGAGGATTGCAACGATGTTCAATGACTTGAGTCGCCTCGGTAAATACCTCGGTCAGGCCGCCCGCCTGATGGTCGGCATGCCCGACTACGACAACTACGTCGAGCACATGCAAAGCAAACACCCGGACAAACCGCTGATGGACTACGAGGCGTTCTTCCGCGAACGCCAGGAAGCCCGATACGGTGGCAAGGCGGGACCCAAGTGCTGTTGATCAACTGATTTCAGGTTGATGAGGTAACCCTGTGGGAGCGAGCTTGCTCGCGATGGCGTCGGGTCAGTTACGATGATGTTGACTGATCCACCGCCATCGCGAGCAGGCTCGCTCCCACAGTTGTTTTAGGATGGCCTCGGGATTTGCATATGCCACCGCTCCCACAGTTGTTTTGGGGGGATCTCAACATTTGCATACACCACCGATCCCCTTGTGGGAGCGAGCCTGCTCGCGAAGGCATCGCAACAGTTTGCCTCGCCTCCACATGGGTTCTGTGCTCTTCTTTTAATTTCGCAACAGGAGAATCACGTTGTCCTCTCCCATCCCGGTCACCATCCTCAGCGGCTTCCTCGGCGCCGGCAAGACCACGCTTTTGCGTCATTTGCTCAAGGCCGAGCACGGCCTGAAAATCGCCGTGATCGAGAATGAATTCAGCGATGCCGGCATCGATACCCAGCTGTTGGGCGATGAGCCGGTGCAAGTCATGACCCTGGCCAATGGCTGCGTGTGCTGCACCATTCACACTGACCTGACCAAAGCCCTGTACCTGCTACTCGAACGGCTGGACAGCGGCGAAATTGCCTTTGATCGCCTGGTGATCGAATGCACCGGCCTGGCCGATCCGGCCCCTGTGGCCCAGACATTTTTTATCGATGAGGACCTGCGCGAGCGCTACATCCTCGACGGTATCCTGACCCTGGTGGACGCCGCTCACGCCGAGATCCACCTGACCCAGGCCATTGCCCAGGCCCAGGTCGGGTTTGCCGACCGTCTGCTGCTGAGCAAGACCGATCTGGTGGACGCAGCCCATGTCCAAGCCCTTGGCGAACGACTGACGCGGATCAACCGACGGGCGCCGATCAGGGTGGTGGAGCACGGCAAGATCGATCTGGCCGAACTGCTCGACATCCGCGGCTTCAATCTCAACGCAGACCTGGGGGCGGGGTTCAGCCTGCGACCGGTGGGCAAGGCAAGCACCGGGGATCGCATCAGCAGCCTCGTGCTTCGCACCGACAAACCGCTGGATATCGACAAACTCAGCGAGTTCATGAACCAGTTGCTGGAGGAGCACGGCAAGCAGTTGCTGCGCTACAAGGGGGTACTGAGCATCGCTGGCGAATCCCGACGACTGGTGTTCCAGGGCGTACTCAAACTGTACGGTTTTGACTGGGACACCGAATGGGCGCCAGGCGAAGCACGGGAGAGCGTCATTGTGTTCATCGCCGACGAGTTGCCCGAAGAGAAGATCCGCGCAGGCTTCGAAGCCGCGCTACTTTGACGTCCCGGTGCCTGCGGCCATCAGCAGCTTTTGCTCAAGATGGTCCAGGTGCTCGCTCATCAGTTGCAACGCTTGATCAGCGTTGCCACGTTCTATCGCGTCTACGATCGCCAAATGCTCCTGCCAGGCGCAATGTCTGCGGGACTTGAGCTCATGCCGCGCCAGGGCCAGCGAGGTTAATGGCACGAGGCTGCCGAGAAACTGCGCCAACGGCGCATTCCCGGCCATGGTCGCCAATTGCAGGTGAAACTCGCCGGACAGGCGAATCGCCGGGCCGCGTTCGCCGCGATCCAGGCACTGGCGCTCGCGCTCTATCAGATCGCGTAGGCGCTGCAGGTCCTTGGGCTGCGGCGCCTTGCAGGCCAGGCGCACCAGGGTCTGTTCGGCCAGGCGCCGGGCATGCAGGATTTGCCGGGTCTGTTCCAGGTCCGGTGCCGCCACCTGGGGCCGATGGTTGGGCCGCAGGATCACCACTTGCTGGTGGGACAGGCGCGCCAGGACACGGCGAATGATGCTGCGACTGACACCGAACACATCCCCCAGGCTTTCCTCGGTGAAACGGCTGGCCGGAGCAATGCGTTGTTCGAGGATGGCGTCGAAGATCCGCGGGTAGATATCGTCCACCGACGGTTTGCCGACCCGACCGGGCAGCGACAGGGACGCGAGCACGTTACGCTCAGGCTGATCCGGGTGGGGCATGAGGTTGTTCATGGCGGTCTCCGCAGGGTGTGGCTCAAGTGCCGAGGTTGTCGTCCGGAATGTTCAGTTCGATGCCCATGCGCTGGCCTTCCCTGAGGATATGCCGGCGCATTTCGGTGCTGGCCTGGGCGCTGTTCTTGGCGCGGATGGCGCGCACCACGGCTTCGTTTTCCTCCAGGCGTTCGGCCAGATGCTGGGGTGAATTGCGCAACACATCGGCGCTTTGCTTGAGCGCGTTGCTGGTCTGCTGGACCACGTTTTGAAAAATCGGGTTGGACGTCAAGGCAAACAGCTCTTCATGGAAGGCAATGTAGGCGTTGGCGCAAGCGTCGCTGTCGTTGGCCTCCAACGCTTCGCGCATGTCCATGAGGGTCAGGCGCAACTGGCCGACCTCCTTGCTGCTGATGGATTGCGCCACAAGGCCGACGATGAAAGGCTCCAGGGTGTAGCGCAGTTGCAGCACGTCCTCCAGGCTGGCGCCGGCCATGGCGCTGCCTTCATTGGCGGTGTCGGTGAAGTTGGCCTCCAGCACCACGACGCCCTTGCCGGGCATCGAACGCACCAGCCCCAGGGTTTCCAGGACAATCACCGCTTCGCGCAGGCTTGGTCGGCTGATGCCCAATTGCTCGGCCAGCTCGCGCTGGCCGGGCAGCATGTCGCCCGAGCGCCATTGGCCCCGAGCGAGGGCGGCACGTAGTTTCTCCACTACGGAATTGACGACGGTTGATGAACTGATCACTGGTGACTCCTCGAAAATCAATCAGGCGGTACCGGTTCGCGGGCCGGCACCGCAGTCTTTCAGAATTGCTGCTGATGGGCAGTGCCCACCGGTTTCCTGGATTGGAAGGTATAACCGTGTTGGCCGGACAGTACCTTGCGCGCCCGAGGGACATCGATGTCTTTTTCCCAGCGGGCAATCGCCACGGTGGCCACGCAGTTGCCAATCAGGTTGGTCAGGGCCCGGCCGATGCCCATGAACCAATCCACCGCCAGTACCAGCACCAGGCCAACCACCGGGATCGCCGGGACGGCCGTCAACGTGGCAGCCAGGATCACCAGCGCCGAGCCGGGAATCCCGTGGGCGCCCTTGGAGGTGATCAGTGACACCAGCAGGATGGTCAGCAAATCACTCATGGCCAGAGGTGTGCCGGTGGCGTTGGCAATGAACACAATCGCCAGGGTCAGATAGATCGAAAAACCGTCCAGATTGAACGAGTAGCCGGTCGGAATCACCAGGCCGACGGTGGAACTGCCGATCCCCAGGTGCTCAAGCTTGCGCATGATCTGTGGCAGCACGGCGTCGGAAGAGGCCGTACCGAGCACGATAAGCAGCTCTTCACGCAGGTATTTGAGAAACGGCAACATCGGCAGGCCCGAGACACGCATCACCAAGCCGAGGATCAGCGCAACGAAGGCGATGCAGGTCAGGTAGAACAGGCCCACCAGGCTGCCCAGGTGTTGCAGTGAGTCCAGGCCATATTTGCTGGTAGTGAAGGCGATGGCCCCGAAGACCCCAATGGGGGCCAGACGCACGATCATGCCCATGATGCGGAAGATCACGTGGCTCAGTTCGTTGATCAACCGCGAGATGCCGGACGCTGCATCGCCCACCAGGTTCAAGGCGCTGCCAAACAGCACGGAGAACAACAGCACTTGCAGAATGTTGTTTTCAGCGAAGGCCCCGAGCACCGAGGTTGGGATCAGGTTCATGAGGAACTGGGTGGTGGTGACCAGGTGCTCGCCACGCTGGGCGATATCCCCCATGTCCGCGCTGGAGAGTTGTTCCAGGTGGATGTTCGCACCACTGCCGATACCGGTGCTGAAGGCAAGCACCAGACCGATGACCAAGGCGATGGTGGTCAATACTTCGAAGTAGATGACCGACTTGAGGCCAATGCGCCCGACCTTCTTGAGGTCTCCGGCACCCGAGATGCCGCTGACTACCACACAGAACACGATCAGGCCGATGAGCATCTTGATCAGCTTGATAAAGCCGTCGCCGAGGGGTTTGAGCTGTGCGGAGTATTCGGGAAGGGTCAGTCCACAGACGATGCCGAGCACCAATCCGAGGACAACTTGAAGGAAGATCGAACGCGAGCACCATTTGAGCATGGGAGGGATTCCTGGTTCGGTGTCCTTTTCGCCGTCAATAGAGCTGTTGGCGTCAGGACTTCATTATTGTGGTCTTACCGGTTTGTCCAGTGCAGGCGCAGTCTAGGCCCTGTTTTCGCTGCTGTGCAAGCTGATCTGTAGAGATTTGGCATGACCGGTCTTACCAGTTTGGCCGGAACCCTTGTGCTTGAGCCGTTTGTTGCAGTGAAAAAAATGTGGGTGGCAAGCAGTGCGCCACAGCTCCCTGTGGCGAGGGATCAGCCCACTCGCCACAAAGATATCGACATGTTCTTTAAAGAACACTTAGGATGAATGTTACTTTCGATTTTTCTTCTGTCTCGGCGAGATAAATATAAGGCGAGCCTCGAACTTTCAATCCGCCGATATATTTTTTGTTTTTTGTCATGAACGAGACAGGTAAATGCGGCGTGGAAATATTCTGCCGGGTGATGGCGTTGTTCTGATGATCAACGAGGGTAAAGAACATCGGATCATCCGTGCCGGAGTCCTGTGCGCCGAGAACCTCAAGCCAGCGTTTACCGACAAGTTTGTTTTCATGTTCCCCCGTGTTTTTAATGACCAGGTTGTAGCCGTTCGGGGTGTGTCGCAAATGCAATTTCAATGGGTTGCTGGATTGACCCTGATTTTTGGGGCGCATGCCGAGCAGGCTGGAGTGGTCGTGGGTTTGCGGGCGGCCGGTAAAGAAGCCGCCGCTGAATAAACTCACGGTGGCCATCGCGGGTTTGCCATGAAGTATTTCAAGCAGGTTGACGTGGTTGTCAAACATTCGAAGTGTGGCGTTAAAAGATTGATCACGGTCCATGTGATTCGACTCCTCGTTGGGTTTATGAAGTGTGCAGTTATGGAGCGATATTATTGATTTATTAGCTGTCGGTGGTGGTGTGTGTATTGCAAGACATTAGATAAGCGTGGGGGTTAATTATTTGGGGTAATTGTTTGCGCCCATGAAAAAGGCCCCCATCTTTCAATGGAGGCCTTTCTTACTGAGGTGTAACGGGCTGATTAAGCGCCGTATACCGGCAGCTTTTTGCAGATCGCCTTGACCTTCTCGCGAACGGCGTCGATCACCGCTTCGTTGTTCAGGTCCGCCAGGATGTCGCAGATCCAGCCAGCCAGCTCCTTGCACTCGGCTTCTTTGAAACCACGGGTGGTCACGGCCGGGGTGCCAAAGCGCAGGCCGGAGGTGACGAACGGGGAGCGTGGGTCATTGGGCACCGAGTTCTTGTTCACGGTGATGAACGCCTTGCCCAGCGCTGCGTCGGCGTCTTTGCCGGAGATGTCCTGCTTGATCAGCGACAGCAAGAACAGGTGGTTCTCGGTCCCGCCGGACACTACGTCGAAGCCACGCTCGATGAATACGCCGGCCATGGCCTTGGCGTTTTTCACCACTTGTTGCTGGTAAGCCTTGAACTCAGGCTGCAGCGCTTCCTTGAAGCAGATCGCCTTGGCGGCGATCACGTGTTCCAGCGGGCCACCCTGGGCGCCGGGGAATACGGCGGAGTTGAGCTTTTTCTCGATGTCGGCGTTGGCACGAGCCAGGATCAGGCCACCACGTGGGCCGCGCAGGGTCTTGTGGGTGGTGGTGGTGACGACGTCGGCGAATGGCACGGGGTTGGGGTAGACGCCAGCGGCAACCAGGCCCGCAACGTGCGCCATGTCCACGAACAGGTAGGCACCGACCTTGTCGGCGATTTCGCGGAAACGTGGGAAGTCGAGGATCTGCGAGTAGGCGGAGAAACCGGCCACGATCATTTTCGGCTTGTGCTCGAGTGCCAGGCGCTCGACTTCGTCGTAGTCGATCAGGCCATTGCCGTCGATGCCGTACTGGATGGCGTTGTACAGCTTGCCCGAGGACGAAACGCTGGCGCCGTGGGTCAGGTGACCGCCGTGGGCCAGGCTCATGCCCAGAATGGTGTCACCGGCCGACAGCAGCGCCAGGTAGACGGCGGCGTTGGCCTGGGAACCGGCGTGAGGCTGGACGTTGGCATAGTCGGCACCGAACAGTTCCTTGGCGCGGTCGATGGCCAGTTGCTCGACCACGTCGACGAACTCGCAACCACCGTAGTAGCGCTTGCCTGGATAGCCTTCGGCGTACTTGTTGGTCAGTACCGAGCCTTGAGCTTCCATCACCGCGGGGCTGGTGTAGTTTTCCGAAGCGATCAGCTCAATGTGCTCTTCCTGGCGCTGAGCTTCTTGCTCCATGGCGGCAAAGAGATCGGCGTCGTACTTGGCAATAGTCAAATCACGGCTGAACATGGCGGTCCTCAAGGATCGGGGGCAGAAAAGGGGGGCATTCTAACCCAACCGGTTTTGGAAGGCATATGAAAGGACGTCATGTCGCGGACGAATGGGATTCACGCTGCCTGTACTGGCCTCATCGCGAGCAGGCTCGCTCCCACAGGGGGGCTGTGGTGTATGTCTATTCCAAGGACAGCCAAAAGCAATTGTGGGAGCGAGCCTGCTCGCGATGAGGCCCGCCCGGCCAGCACAAGCTTTCAGTCGAGCATGAACAGCGCATCATTGCTGAACTGCGCCTCAAACCGGTTGGCCGGCATCGGCCGGCCGAACAGGTAGCCCTGGACTTCATCGCAGCCGTGCTCGCGCAGAAAGTCCAGTTGCTCGTGGGTTTCGACCCCTTCGGCAATCACCGCCAGGTTGAGGCTGTGGGCCATGGCGATGATCGCCCGGGCGATCTGGGCGTCCTGTTCGCCGGATGGCAGGCCATCGACAAAGGTGCGGTCGATTTTCAACACGTCGATGGGGAATTGCTTGAGGTAGTTGAGGGACGAATAACCGGTGCCGAAGTCATCCACGGCGATGCTCAGGCCCAGGTTTTTCAGCCCGGCCAGGATCTGCATCGCCTCGCTGACTTCACGCATCAGGATGCTTTCGGTCAGTTCCAGTTCCAGACAGGCCGGCGGCAGGCCGGTGCTACGCAGGATGTTGGCGATGCGCGTGCCGAGCTGGCCATCGGAGAACTGCCGGGCCGAAATGTTGACCGAGACTTTCGGCACCCGGACCTTGGCCTGGTGCCAGGTCTTGAGCTGTCGAGAGGCTTCGCTGATCACCCAGTCACCGACGTCCACCACCAACCCGAGCTCTTCGAGGACCGGGATGAAGTCCCCTGGCGGCACCAGCCCGCGTCGTGGATGGCGCCAGCGCAGCAAGGCCTCGGCGCCGGTCAGGCGTTTGCCGTCGCCGCTGAACTGTGGCTGGTAATACAGCACGAACTCGTTCTGCTCCAGGGCGTGGCGCAGGTCGCTTTCCAGCTCCAGTCGTTCCAAGGCGCTGGCGTTCATGTCGGCCTGGTAGAACTGGAAGTTGTTCTTGCCGCGCTCCTTGGCGTGATACATGGCCGTGTCGGCGTTCTTCATCAGCTGACTCAGCTCGTTGCCGTCCTGAGGGCTCAGGGCGATACCGATGCTGGCGGTGACGAAGAACTCCCGACCTTCCAGTACGAACGGTCGGACCAGGCTGGCGAGGATCTGCTCGGCCACGTTGATCGCCCGGTTGAGCGCCATTTCGCGGCTGGAACGCGGTTGCAGCAGCAGGGTGAATTCGTCGCCGCCCATGCGCGCCACGGTGTCGTCGTCGGCCACGCAGCCGAGCAGCCGCGTGGCCATTTCCTTGAGCATCCGGTCGCCGGCGGCGTGGCCCAGGGAGTCGTTGATCGGCTTGAAGCGGTCCAAGTCGAGGAACATCAGCACGACCCAGTTTTTCTGGCGCTCGGCCGATTGCAGCGCGGTGTGCAGGCGATCCTGAAACAGCGTGCGGTTGGGCAGGTGGGTCAACGCGTCGTAGTAGGCCAGGCGATGGATGCGCTGTTCGCTGGCCTTGCGTTCGCTGATGTCGCTGAAGAAGCACACGTAGCTGGCCAGGTCGCCTTCATCGTCCAGCACCGCCGTAATGCCGACCCAGGCCGGATAGTGCTCGCCATTGCGGCGCTTGAGCCAGACCTCGCCTTCCCAGGTGCTGTGTTGCTGCAACTGCTTGAGTACGTAGCGCAGGTGGGCTTCCTGCTGCTCGTCCACGGTCAGCATGTTGGGCAACTGGTCCAGCACCTGCGACACCGCATACCCGCTGACGCGGCTGAAGGCTTCGTTGGCCTGGACAATGTAACCGGCCGGGTCGGTGATCAGGATCGCCGAGGTCGAATGCTCGAATACCGTGGCGGCCATGCGCAGGTCTTTTTCGGCGCGTCGTTGCTGGCTGATATCGCGGCCCACGCCCAGCACGCCTTCGAACGCGCCGTGCTCATCCCACACCAGCACCAACCGTAGCTCGATGGGGATCTTGCGCCCGTCGGCGCGCAGGCAGTCGAACAGAAACAGCTGGGTCTGCATCTGGTTGCGCAACTCGGCCAGTTGCTCAGGCTTGTCGAGGGCTTTGCTGACCCGATCCATCAAGGTGTAGATGCCGGTCAGTTGTTGCGGGTTGGCGATGGTCGATTGCCAGCCGTTCTGGAATATCCAGTCAGCGCTGTAGCCCAGCACTGCTTGCACCGAGGGGCTGACGTAGTTGAGCGAAAGCTTGCTGTTGGTGGAGAAAATCACGTCGCTGATGCTTTCGGCGAGCATCCGGTAGCGTTGTTCGCTGTCGCGTAGCGATTCGCTGGCTTCGATCTGTTCGGTGATGTCCTTGGCTACGCCGATGATGCGTGTCACCTGATCGTGCCGGTCCCGGGCCAGGGCTTGTTCGCGAATGTCGAAGCGCCGCCACTTGCCATTGCGATGGCGAAAGCGCAGCTGGCATTGCAGCAGTTGCGCATACCCGGCCTGGCGTTGTGCCTGGCGCAAGTTGTGATAGTGGTCGGCGTCTTCGCTGTGCAGCAGGATTTCCCAGAAGTATTCGCCCATCTGGTGCAGTTCGGTGCGGTCGTACCCCAGGGTCTGTCCCAGGTGATGGTTGCTGAAGATCATCCGCTGGCTGATCACGTCTTGCACATAGAGATGGTCCGGTACGGTGCGCACCACGTCGGACCAGAAGCCTTCGCGTTCGAGCAGCGACAGTTCGATCAGCTTGCGGCTGGTAATGTCGCTGATGCTCAGGATGACGGCGTTGTAGTCCTGCTGTTTTTCCGGCAGACGCAGCACCAGCCATAGGTGCTGATCACGGCCATGGGCGTCCTGCAGCTTGATTTCCAGCTCCAACTGCTTGTGCTGGTCGAGCAGCGCTTCGAGCAGCTTCGAACCCACTGGGTTGTTGTCCTGGGCAGCATTGCCGACCAGCAGTTGCCAGGCCCGCTCGCAGGAGTTGACGTTGAGCAGCTTCAACGCCATCTGATTGACCTCGGTGACGTGAACTTCCTGCTGCAGTTGTTCAAGCTGGTGAGGGATGGCCAACCAGGCGCGCAACTGGTCGCCGTTGCGCAGGCCGGTCCTTTCAAAAAATGCCTTGAGGCTCGACAGGTCAAGCACGCAGAGCGCGACGCCGGTGCCTTCGAAAATATCCTGGTAGCGTCGGCGGCCCTCGTGCAACTGACGCTGGCGACGGCGCATGCTCAAGAGCGCGATCACCGGCAGCATTGAAAACGCCAGGCCTAGCAGGCATTTGCCGATGAAGGCCGGCAGCAATTGCTCCAGCACCTGGCGCCGGTCGAACAGTCCACGCAATTGCCAGTCGCTGCTGCTCAGGGGCACGGTCAGCACGGTGTTGCTCAGATCATCCGGGGACAGCCGGGTAGGGCTGGCCGAGGGCAGGCTTTCGTCCCGGCTGATGATTTGCTGGTTGAGGCGGTTTTCCACCAGCCACAGTGGGCGCATGCCTGTATCGGCCTGCTTGGTCAGGGTCGAGAAGAAGGTTGGGGTCAGGCGCAGCGCCCAATAGCTGCGGCTGCTGCCGCTGGCCTGGTGCAACAACAGATGCACCACGGAGCCGTCATCGGCATTGCTGAAATAGTGCGCCTGGGCCCGACTGCGCCGTACCAGCTCTGCCAGGTAATCGGCATCGTGGCTGGCAGGATC
Organism: Pseudomonas sp. A214; assembly: GCF_900156295.1. Lineage (NCBI taxonomy): Bacteria > Pseudomonadati > Pseudomonadota > Gammaproteobacteria > Pseudomonadales > Pseudomonadaceae > Pseudomonas > Pseudomonas sp. A214. The sequence continues at coordinate 5,951,461 of NZ_LT707062.1, read as the reverse complement.
ACTGTCGCTGAGCACCCGGCCGGAAGGGCTCAGCAACGCCAGGCTGCGTAGCTCGGGCAACGATTGCTGGAGTTTGCGCAGCAGGGCCTGCTGTTCGTCGGCGCTCTGCGGTTGTTCGACGATCGGTAGCAGGTTGAGGGCGATCTGCGCATTCAAGGCCATGTTCAGGCTGACTTGCGCGGCCAGGTCGGCGGTGTAATCGATGGTGTACTGGCGCTGTTGCTGCTGGGTTTCGCGCAATTGATCAAGCAACTGCCAGAAGAGCAATCCAAGCAGCAAGAGCACCAGTGTGGCCAGCGCGCCCTTCAATGTCCCGCGCAGGGGCGAGCCGCTCGCAGCAGTCGGTGCGCGTGGGGACAGGGTCGGCGTGACGTTGGACAAGCTGTAATCCTGCAGTTTGCTGGACTGGCGCGACGTGCACTATAAGCCGGACGCCCAAAGGGCGGCTAGCATGCCTTGACTTGTGGCAAAGTGCCAGCCCCTGGTGGCTGGACCTTGACCGATGGTTGAGGTAGCTTTGCCGGTCAAACAAGAGCGCGCAAGCTCCGATCCCCAGGCTTTATCTGCCCGCCGGCATTGATAACCGTCAAGCGCCGGCGCCGCGCATGGCCTGGCCCGTTCTTTTCACCTGTCACTGACGCTAGGTTCACCATGGCTCAATACGTCTTCACCATGCATCGGCTGAGCAAAGTTGTTCCGCCGAAGCGGGAAATCCTGAAAAACATTTCACTGTCGTTCTTCCCCGGGGCCAAGATCGGCGTACTGGGCCTCAACGGTTCGGGTAAGTCCACGCTGCTGAAAATCATGGCCGGTGTCGACAACGAGTTCGACGGTGAAGCCCGTCCGATGCCCGACTTGAACATCGGTTACCTGCCTCAAGAGCCTCAGCTGGATCCGACCAAGACCGTACGGGAAGTGGTCGAGGAGGCGGTCAGCGTGATCAAGGATGCCCAGGCGCGCCTGGACGAGGTCTACGCGGCCTACGCCGAACCGGATGCCGACTTCGACAAGCTGGCCGCCGAACAGGCCAAGCTCGAAGCGATCCTGCAGGCCAGCGATGGCCATAACCTGGATCGCCAGCTGGAAGTCGCCGCCGATGCGCTGCGCCTGCCGGCCTGGGATGCCAAGGTTGAACACCTCTCTGGTGGTGAAAAGCGTCGTGTGGCTCTGTGCCGCCTGCTGCTGTCGGCGCCGGACATGCTGTTGCTCGACGAGCCAACCAACCACCTGGACGCCGATTCTGTCGCCTGGCTCGAACACTTCCTGCACGATTTCCCGGGCACTGTGGTCGCGATCACGCACGACCGTTACTTCCTGGACAACGTCGCCGGCTGGATCCTGGAACTGGACCGCGGCGCGGGTATTCCTTACGAAGGCAACTACTCGGGCTGGCTTGAAGCCAAGTCCGATCGTCTGGCCCAGGAATCCAAGCAGCAGTCGGCCCATGAAAAAGCCATGAAGGAAGAACTGGAGTGGGTGCGCAAAGGCGCCAAGGCCCGCCAGTCCAAATCCAAGGCACGTCTGCAACGCTTCGAGGAAATGCAGTCCCAGGAATTCCAGAAGCGCAGTGAAACCAACGAGATCTACATCCCGGCCGGTCCGCGCCTGGGCGACAAGGTCATCGAATTCAAGAACGTCACCAAGGGCTATGGCGACCGCGTGCTGATCGACAACCTGTCGTTCGCCATGCCCAAAGGCGCCATTGTCGGTGTGATCGGTGGTAACGGTGCGGGTAAATCCACGCTGTTCCGCATGCTGATGGGCAAGGAAACACCGGATTCGGGCACCATCGAAATCGGCGAAACCGTGCAGCTGGCCTGTGTCGACCAGAGCCGCGAAGACCTGGACGGCAGCAAGACCGTGTTCCAGCAGATCTCCGACGGTTCCGACCAGATCCGCATCGGCAACTATGAGATTCCGTCGCGCACCTACGTGGGGCGCTTCAACTTCAAGGGCGGCGACCAGCAGAAGTTCGTCAAGGACCTGTCCGGTGGTGAACGCGGTCGCTTGCACCTGGCGTTGACCTTGAAGGAGGGCGGCAACGTCCTGCTGCTCGACGAACCGTCCAACGACCTCGACGTCGAAACCCTGCGTTCCCTGGAAGAAGCCCTGCTGGACTTCCCGGGCGCAGCGATTGTGATCTCCCACGACCGGTGGTTCCTCGACCGTGTGGCGACCCACATCCTGGCGTACGAAGACGACTCGCAAGCGGTGTTCTTCGAAGGCAACTACACCGAGTATGAGGCCGATCGCAAGAAACGCCTGGGCGAAGCCGCTGCCCAGCCACACCGCGTAAGGCACAAGAAGCTGGCCTGATTCGGCCGGCGACCGAGCGACAAACCCTGTGGGAGCGAGCCTGCTCGCGATAGTGGTGGATCAGCCAGCGTAAGTTGCCTGACCCGCCGCCATCGCGAGCAGGCTCGCTCCCACAGTGGTTTTGGGTCAGTCACAAGCTGCACGGTGGGGCTCGCTCCCACACTGGTTTGGGTCAGTCACAAGCTGCACGGTGGGGCGCGATTCCTGTGGGAGCGAGCCTGCTCGCGATGAGGCCGGCAAGATCACCCCGGTTCTATCGCCACCACTTCAATGGTCAAATCCCCCACCGGCCGTTTCCAGATCACTTCATCGCCAACTTTCGTCCCCAGCAACGCCCGCCCCAGCGGCGAGCCCCAATTGACCAGTCCGCTGGCCGCATCGGCCTGATCTTCACCCACCAACTGCACTCGCTGCTCGTGGTCATGCTCATCGACAAAGGTCACCCAATGCCCGATCCGCACCTGATCCAATGAGGTTGGCGTAACGACCTGCGCGCTTTGCAAACGCTGATTGAAATACCGCAGATCCCGTTCGATATCCGCGATTCGCTGCTTGTCCGCCAGTTCTCCCCTGGCCACCTGCTGGCTGTGCAGCGCCTGCAGCTCAGCGACCCGGGCCTGTAATTGGGCGAGTCCGGCGGGCGTGACGTAATTGGGTTGCGCGCTGACCTGGCGTTCGACCGGCTGATCGGCCTGGGCAGCGGCGTTGTCCTCATTGACGAAGGCGCGACTCATGATGTTCTCCTCTATTGGAGTTTGGGCCATGGTCGCAGGCTTTTGGTTTCAGCGGATGTCTGTACGCGACTCACTGTGAGCGATAAGCCCGGGCGGCGTCCTGGTCCTTCTGCTGCTGCCAGGCCCGTTCTCGCTCGTCCCAATGGCGTTCGCGGTAAGCGTTACGCTCCTCACTTTCGCGCATGGCCTGGCATTGACGGAAACCGTCGCTCCAGCCTTCGGCATAGGGAGCGTCCTTGAGATACCGTGGCACGTCCTTCCTGAACTGGCCGGTGATCACGCCGGCTGCCTGCCGGCCGCTGCTGCAACCGTCATCAAAGCCGTCGGCGAATGCCGGAGGGTAACCCCGGGCGATCAGGTTTTCGTGGGTGGTTTCGCAGCCACCGAGCAACATCACCACACTCAGCACCACCGCGCGCCTCATTTTTTTTGCATTCCTGCCTGATCCACTCATAAGAGAAGTTTAGAAGTGGATTCGTCAGGCCGATGTGAAAGCGCTGTGATGAATCTGTTCGCTTAGGTGAGTGCGGGGTATGCCCCAGTCAATAGTGATACCACTTCACCTCCAGCATCACTTCGTTCTCCGGTGACGCCAGATGGCTGAACTCGCGCTGGGCACTCAGGCGCAGACCGAGGTTGCGTGACAGTTCCCACTGCTGGTTCAGGCTCACGCTACGGCGCACTTCGCCGTTGATGAAATAGTCGCCTTTGGCCTCCAGGCTCAAGTTGCCCAGCGGGTTTTTCCACAGCACGCCAGTGTTGAAGCCTGCGGCCGGAGCGATGAACTGGGCGAAGTCGTTGTTGTGTTCGACCCGCACCGTGCCCAAGGCGAACCCCAGCATGTCGTCACCCAGTGCCCAGGTGCCGCCGGCTCCGCCATTGACGTGGCTGACCAGGGTTTCGTCGTCGTGCTTGCCCGGCACCCGCTCCAGGCCGCCGGTGACTTGCCAGGACAGCGGTTGCAGCAGTTCGTTGCGCGGAGTCAGGGAGCGAATGGTTGCAAGGTCCAGCTGTTGCACCTGCCAGTCATTGCCTTCGTACTGGCGCAGCTTCAGTTGCAGGATCTCGATCTGTGCGCCCAACGGGAAACTCTCGGCGTTGTCGTTGAGGTCGTGATAGGCCATGCGCAGGCCATATTCGCCGAACGCCCGGTCGCCACGAGTGCCGAGGCCAGCCTGCCAGGTGCGCGACTCGTGGCCATCCTCGGGCAGGCCCGGTTGCGGGATGTCGAGTTCCGGCGCGGGGTTCTGGTTGATCGCCCGCAACAGTTCGAAACTGCGCTGGGCGCGCTGTGGGTTGCGTTCCTGGCCGTTGGCGCGGTAGCGCTCCAGGCGATAGGCGGCGTCGATGATCAGCGCCTGGCGAGCGCGAGGCAATGCCTTGAATGCTGAAGTCTGCAGTTGTTTTTGGTCGGCGCTGACTTTCAGCACCCACTGCTGCTCGTCGTCGGTGAGTGGTTCGGCGCGGCTGAGCAGTTCCCGCTCACGGGAGGGCCGGTATTCGATGCTTTCCACCAGCCCGGCTTCTTTCACCGCCTTCACGGTGTCGGTGGGAATCGCCGTCAACGGGAACTGTTCGGTCAGCCGCAGGCTGGGACGGGCCACTTGCAGCAGTTCGAGCAGGCGATAGGAGCAGTTTTCGTCGAAGAAAAAATAGTCGAACTCAATCTGCTTGAGTTCCCACACATGCTCGACCATGCGCTCGGTTTCCACCTGGCTCAGATTGAGGCGGTATTCCCACAGGTCGCGGTTTTCCAGGCTGCGGTACTCGGAGAGCTTTTCCTGATAGGGCACCAGGGCGAACAGGCCCGGGTAACCGCCCATCAGGCCTTTCCAGGCATACAGAATGCTGTTGTCCGAGCCTTCGATGTAGGCGCCGAAGTTGATCGCATAGCTGAGCAGCGCGGTCTTGTCGCTTTGCACATCGGCCTGGTCGATGCGCAGCAGGGTGTGGCCAAACATCGAAGAAGGGCTGTTCAGGTAGGCGGCCGGAAAAATCATCACCGCGCTGTGGGGCGCGACGTCCTTGAACCATTGGGTGAATTCGCTGCAGTCAACCGTCGGCAGATCCGTCAGGTTGAGCTGCGCCTTCAGCCAGCGTGTTCGCGCCGGGTACACACATTGGGCGTGTTGCTGACCAGCACTGGCCGGGCCGTACAGCGCTTGCACCGTGGCGGCCAGTTCGTGGTCGGGATGTTCGTTGCCGTCGGGAGCGAGGAAAAATCTTTTGTCGCTGATATAGCTGCGCCAGCCACCGAGCTTGGCGGTTTCGTAGTGGCCCAGGGAAATCCAGAAACGGTCGTTGGCCAGTTGCTGCAAGCGTTGAGGGTCGACATGAGGTGCGGCGGACAACGGGGCGCACACACAGAGCGCCAGCCAGGCAAGGCGTTTGAGCATAGTTGGCTACTTGGACAATCGAAAAATAAAGACCGGAAGGGGCCCCAAAAAGAAAACCCGCTCCCCGAGAGGAGCGAGTGGTGTCGAGCTTAAGCTGGAGTGGCGTACTTGGCCAGGCGTGGGTCGCTTTTCAGCACGGCCAGGGTGTTGGTATGCACGTCTTCTGCGGTCACATCAGCCTTGCTGAAGATCTGCTGGAAGTGCTCGTGAGTGACAGCGGAGAAATGCGCACGGTCTTCCGGTGCCACGCCCAGTACTACGGCGTAGGTGGTGAGCGCTTCGCCTTGGCCCTTGGCCATGTCTTCGGACAGCTCGTTCATCATGCCATTCATGGCCAGCCAGGACTTGCCACCGTAGGTCAGTGCCGCGTTGGTCGAGCAACCGTTGGTGCCGGATGTCATGCCGAAGGTGGCGTTGCCCGAGGTGCCGTTGGTGGTGGATGCCAGGAAGTGAGCCGGGGTGCCACGCTGACCTTCGAACAGCATGTTGCCCCAGCCGCAATCCGGACCGCCTGGCGCCTGAGCCATGGCGTTGAGGGATACAGCGGTGAAGAGAGTACCGAGAAGAATCCGTTTCATAGCTATGTTCTCTTTTATGTGCATACCAATGGACAGGGTCTGACCCTACAGGCCAGTGGGCCGGTTATTGTTCCAGCCGCGCAATTTGGAGTTTAGGCACGATCCTGGGGTTCCGTGACATTTTGCAAAAAGTAACAGCAGTGTCATGAATTACGGGCTCGGGCTCAGGGGATGCCCCTGGACTATGCTTTGGCCTGAGGCGCTTCTTGCCAGTCAGGTGCAGGCAGCGCCAGAATGCCGCTATCTGCCCCGCCTGATGTAAGGAAGCCCGATGCCTGATCCTGTTGCTGCCAGCTTGCGTCTAGCGCCCGAAGCGCTGACCCGCCCGTTTTCCGCTGAACAGTTCAGCTTCTCTACCACCAATGATCTGGAACCCTTCCGCGGTGTGCTTGGCCAGGAGCGTGCGGTCGAAGCATTGCAGTTCGGCGTGGCCATGCCGCGCCCCGGTTACAACGTATTTGTCATGGGAGAGCCCGGCACTGGCCGGTTTTCGTTCGTAAAGCGTTATCTCAAGGCCGAAGGCAAGCGTATGCAGACCCCGGCGGACTGGGTCTACGTCAATAATTTTGATGAGCCCCGCGAACCCCGCGCCCTGGAGCTGCCATCGGGTACGGCGGGGGCTTTCATCGCCGACATCAACGGCCTGATCGACAACCTGCTGGCGACTTTCCCGGCAGTGTTCGAGCACCCGTCCTACCAACAGAAAAAAAGCGCCATCGACCGTGCTTTCAACCAGCGCTACGACCGTGCCCTGGATGTCATCGAGCGCCTGGCGCTGGAGAAGGATGTCGCCCTGTACCGCGACAGCAGTAACATCGCCTTCACGCCGATGAGCGAGGGCAAGGCCCTGGACGAAGCGGAATTCGCCCAGTTGCCGGAGTCCGAGCGCGAGCGTTTTCATGACGACATCTCGGGCCTGGAAGAACGCCTGAACGAAGAGCTCGCCAGCCTGCCGCAGTGGAAGCGTGAGTCCAGCAACCAGTTGCGTCAACTTAACGAAGAAACCATCACCCTGGCCCTGCAACCGTTGCTGGCGCCGCTGTCGGAAAAGTACGCAGAGAACGCCGCGGTCTGCGGTTACTTGCAAGCCATGCAGGTCTACTTGCTCAAAACGGTGGTCGAGCAGTTGGTGGATGACAGCAAGACCGACGCCATTGCCCGCAAGCTCCTGGAGGAGCAATACGCCCCGAGCCTGATGGTAGGGCACCCAACCAGCGGTGGCGCGCCGGTGGTGTTTGAACCGCACCCGACCTACGACAACCTGTTTGGGCGCATTGAGTACAGCACTGACCAGGGCGCGCTCTACACCACCTATCGACAACTGCGCCCGGGGGCGTTGCACCGGGCCAACGGTGGTTTCCTGATCCTTGAAGCAGAAAAAATGCTTGGCGAGCCGTTCGTGTGGGATGCACTAAAACGTGCCCTGCAATCGCGCAAACTGAAAATGGAGTCGCCACTGGGCGAGCTGGGGCGTCTGGCCACGGTCACCCTGACCCCGCAGCACATTCCACTGCAAGTCAAAGTGGTGATCATCGGCGCCCGCCAGCTCTACTACGCCTTGCAGGACCTGGATTCGGACTTCCAGGAAATGTTTCGCGTGCTGGTGGATTTCGACGAAGACATTCCGATGGGGGATGAAAGCCTGGAGCAGTTCGCCCAGTTGCTCAAGACCCGTACTTCGGAGGAGGGCATGGCCCCGTTGACCGCCGATGCGGTGGCGCGCCTGGCCACCTACAGTGCGCGCCTGGCCGAACATCAGGGGCGTTTGTCGGCGCGGATTGGCGATCTGTTCCAGCTGGTCAGCGAGGCGGATTTCATTCGTCAGTTGGCCGGTGACGAGATGACTGATGCCGGTCACATCGAACGCGCCCTCAAGGCCAAGGCCACCCGCACCGGGCGCGTCTCGGCGCGGATCCTCGACGACATGCTGGCGGGAATCATCCTGATCGACACCGACGGCGCGGCCGTAGGCAAGTGCAACGGCTTGACGGTGCTGGAGGTGGGGGATTCGGCGTTCGGCGTGCCGGCGCGGATTTCCGCCACGGTCTACCCCGGCGGCAGCGGCATCGTCGACATCGAGCGAGAGGTCAACCTCGGCCAGCCGATCCACTCCAAGGGCGTGATGATCCTCACCGGTTACCTGGGCAGCCGGTACGCTCAGGAGTTTCCTCTGGCGATCTCGGCCAGCATCGCCCTGGAGCAATCCTACGGCTACGTGGACGGCGACAGCGCGTCCTTGGGTGAGGCGTGCACGCTGATTTCTGCCTTGTCGAAGACGCCGCTCAAGCAGTGTTTCGCTATCACCGGCTCGATCAACCAGTTCGGTGAAGTGCAGGCGGTGGGCGGGGTCAACGAGAAGATCGAAGGCTTCTTCCGCCTCTGCGAAGCCCGTGGGCTGACCGGCGAGCAGGGGGCGATCATCCCCCAGGCCAACGTCGCCACCCTGATGCTCGACGAGAAGGTGCTCGCCGCCGTGCGCGCCGGGCAGTTCCACGTTTATGCGGTGCGCCAGGCCGACGAAGCCCTGAGCCTGCTGGTGGGTGAGCCGGCCGGCGAGCCGGATGAAAACGGTGAGTTCCCCGAAGGGAGCGTCAATGCCCGGGTGGTGGAACGGCTGCGGGTGATCGCGGAGATGATCAGCGAAGACGACATCAAGGAAGCGGAAAAGGAACTGGCGCAACAGGCGCTGGCGGAGGCCAAGCCGGCTTGATGCGTTCCAGGTCGGAGTAAGTCAATGTGGGAGCGAGCTTTGTGGGAGCAAAGCTTGCTCGCGATAGCGGTTTTACAGCCAACAGAGGTGTTGTCTGTGACGACGTCATCGCGAGCGAGCTTTGCTCCCACAGGCTCGCTCCCACAATTGTTTGTGGTGATGGCTAAAAAGTGCCACCACTTTGGCGTCAATATTCACACTATGACCATTCGGCGCATTCTGGTCTCGGCGGGACTTGCGGCCGGAACTTTTCTTCTATCCTCAGTTCAAGGATAACGAGAGCCATCATCGGATCGAAACAGCCTTGTCCTGAGGCTGAATACCGGATCTATCGAGGGGCGCCGCCATGTCGCGCAACCTTTGCCTCACTCGTCAATGCCTGGGCCTTGTGACCCGTATCGAATGCGCCATCCGTCCGCTGGCGGGAGATACCGGTATGTGGACCTTACTCTTCGCCGCCGGAATGGCTGGCGAACAACCTTCGGCCATCAAGGCCCAAGGCCCTTTTCCCGGCCCGAATGCCGCTGAGTCCATTCTCGACACCATTGTGCAAAGCCTGACAACGCATGGTTATGAGCTGGCCGACGACCCGCAGATCTGGTGCCTGCACATGCAGGCCCAATTGCGGGAAATCAATGGAGGCCGTTGTCGCAGCGTTGACGGCTTCGAGTTTCGCCCGTTGCATTGAAAGCCGTCATCGTGCGGGCGCTGGCAGTACGGTTTAGCTCCAAGGGCTGAAGTCGCGGATGGGCCTGGCGTTTATGACCCAGGTCGTGACTGATATACTCGCCGCGATTTTTCAGCCCTGGTGTGAGACTCAATGGAACGCTTTATCGAAAATGCAATGTACGCCTCCCGTTGGCTGCTGGCGCCGATCTATTTCGGGCTGTCCCTCGGCTTGCTGGCCCTGGCCCTGAAGTTCTTCCAGGAAGTCTTTCACATCATTCCCAATGTGTTTGCCATGGCCGAATCCGAGCTGATTCTGGTGCTGCTGTCGCTGATCGACATGGCGCTGGTGGGCGGCCTGTTGGTGATGGTGATGATTTCCGGCTATGAGAACTTCGTCTCGCAACTGGACATCGATTCCGACAAGGAAAAGCTCAACTGGCTCGGGACCATGGATTCGTCCTCGCTGAAAATGAAGGTTGCGGCCTCGATCGTTGCCATTTCCTCGATTCACCTGCTGCGCATCTTCATGGATGCCAAGAACGTCGATCCCGAGCACCTGATGTGGTACGTGATCATCCACATGACCTTCGTGGTTTCGGCGTTTGCCATGGGTTACCTCGATAAACTGACCAAGCACTGAGGTCCGTTCATCGCTGCGGCGCACCGCCCGTCTGTTGCAAAGCAGGCGGGCGTTGTCGTTTCTGGTGGCGGCGCTTTGATCAGGGGGCTCGTCACCCGCTGCGGCATCTGTGCTAGTCTGCTCGCCCTTTTGGTTCCGGGCGCTCCGGGAGGCGCTGTGTCAAGCACGGCAAATTCCCGAGCCGTCCGCACAGCGGAGCAGCATCATGTCCGAAGTTAACCTGTCCACCGACGAAACCCGCGTCAGCTACGGCATTGGCCGTCAGTTGGGCGACCAACTGCGCGACAACCCGCCACCGGGCGTTAGCCTGGACGCAATCCTGGCTGGCCTGACCGACGCTTTCGCCGGCAAGCCGAGCCGTGTGGGCCAGGACGAGATGTCCGCCAGCTTCAAAGTCATTCGCGAAATCATGCAGGCCGAAGCTGCCGCCAAGGCAGAAGCCGCCGCTGGCGAAGGTCGTGCATTCCTGGCTGAAAACGCCAAGCGCGAAGGCATCACCACCCTGGCCTCGGGCCTGCAATTTGAAGTGCTGACTCAGGGCGAAGGCGCCAAGCCGAGCCGTGAAGACCAGGTGCGTACCCATTACCATGGCACCCTGATCGATGGCACTGTGTTCGACAGCTCCTACGATCGTGGCCAGCCTGCCGAATTCCCGGTGGGTGGCGTGATCCCAGGCTGGACCGAAGCCTTGCAATTGATGAACGCCGGCAGCAAATGGCGTTTGTACGTGCCAAGCGAACTGGCTTACGGCGCTCAAGGCGTTGGCAGCATTCCGCCGCACAGCGTACTGGTGTTTGACGTCGAGCTGTTGGACGTTCTGTAAGGCATCAACGCTTAAGCAGGCTTTTGTGGGAGCGAGCCTGCTCGCGATGACGGTCGGTCAGTCAATATTGATGTTGAATGTCACACCGCTATCGCGAGCAGGTTCGCTCCCACAGGGTTTGCGCGCTTCATCCATGAAACCTGCCATTGAAATCCGCCGTAGGGCGCAACGCCCGGGCGTAACAGAACAGGAACAGATTGCGCACCAGTTCCTTGAGCACCAGCGGCTCGCTGGAATTGAGGCTGTTGAGGTCCAGATCCCCCTGGTCCTGCAGTTCGTTCAGGGCTTCTTCTTCAAGCACCGCACAGACTTCCCCGGTTTCCCGATGCAGGATTCTCAGGTAAGGGTGTGGGCGGTCCAGCCAGGCATCGATCAAATAAGTCATGGTTCTCATCTCCTTGATGGGCGTTATGAGAATAATTCTTATTCGCTAAATAGCAAGGCTCTATTGGTGTTCGAATTGTTTTTCTGACGGTGGGTTGCGGCAGCTCAATCGGCTCGCGCTTGGCTCGGAGGCGTAAATGGGGGGTGGAGCGGGGAGGGTAAAGCACCATCCCACGCGGGGCGTGGGATGGAATACACACGGCTCAGACTTTTCTGACGAACTCGGATTTGAGTTTCATTGGGCCGATGCCATCGATCTTGCAGTCGATGTCGTGATCACCATCGCACAAACGGATGTTCTTGACCTTGGTGCCCACCTTGACAACCAGCGACGTGCCTTTGACCTTCAGGTCCTTGATCACGGTGATGGTGTCGCCGTCCTGCAGGACATTGCCGACCGAATCCTTCTTCACCGTCTCATCGGACGCCGTTTCAGCTTCACCGCTGGCAGACCATTCGTGGGCACACTCCGGGCAGACCAGTTGAGTACCGTCTTCGTAGGTGTATTCGGAATTGCATTTCGGGCAGGGAGGCAACGTGCTCACTAAGGTTCCTTGGGTATCAGGAGGGTAAAAGGGCGCACATTATATAGGGTTTTAGGCCGCGAAGGGCAGGGCAGTGAAATACCCTTGTGGGAGCGAGCTTGCTCGCGATAGCGGTCTGCCAATCAGCATCAAGCTTACTGACCCAACGCTATCGCGAGCAAGCTCGCTCCCACAGGGGCTTCATGCCATCAATGGGTGCGAGCCACCGCAAACTCGCTCAGTTCCACCAACGCATCGCGGTATTCGCTGGCCGGCAGGGCGTCGAGGCATTTGATTGCGCGGGCGACGTAGTCGCGGGCCAGTTTTGCGGTGTAGTCCAGCGAGCCGGAGGCTTCAACCGCTTCCCGGATGCTCTCCAGGTCTTCGATCCCGCCTTTCTGGATCGCCTGGCGTACCAGTGCTGCCTGCTCAGGGGTGCCTTCGCGCATGGTGTAGATCAGCGGCAGGGTCGGCTTGCCTTCGGCCAGGTCGTCCCCGACGTTCTTGCCCAAAGTCTCGGCGTCGCCCTTGTAGTCCAGCAGGTCGTCCACCAACTGGAAGGCCACGCCCAGGTGATCGCCAAAGGTGCGCAACGCTTCGCTTTGCTCGGCGCTGGCGCCGGCCAGGGCGGCGGCGCTGTGGGTCGAGGCTTCGAAGAGCATCGCCGTCTTGCCGCGGATGACTTCCATGTAGGTTTCTTCCGTGGTGCTGGCGTCGCGCACCTTGGACAGCTGCAGCACTTCGCCTTCGGCGATGATGCGCGTGGCCTGGGACAGGATCTTCATCACCGGCATCGAGCCCAGCTCGACCATCATTTCGAACGAGCGCGAATACAGGAAGTCGCCCACCAGCACGCTTGGGGCGTTGCCCCACATGGCGTTGGCGGTCGAGCGGCCGCGGCGCATGCCGGACATGTCGACCACGTCGTCATGCAGCAGGGTCGCGGTGTGCAGGAATTCGATGGTGGCGGCCAGCAGGCGCATGTCGTCGCCTTCGCGGCCCAAGGCCTTGCCACACAACAGCACCAACAAAGGACGCAGGCGTTTGCCCCCGGCCGAAGTAATGTAATCGCCGATTTTCGATACCAGCGGCACTCGGGAAGTCAGCTGCTTCTTGATGATGCCGTCGACGGCGCTAAAATCGTCCGCCACCGCGCGGTAGAAAGCTTGGGGTTGCATCAGCGACAGGTGCTCCAGAAGGGTTGCGCGGCATGCTAGGACCCACGCCTGGGCCTGTCAAGGCGCGATGGACGGCCTCTTGCAAGGCGCTTGCGGCTTGCGTACAATCGCGCACCCTGAACTTCCTGGGCAGCACCTGCCTTACGCAATTGCATCCGGGCCTTCCAGCCCATGCAGCCATGCCAGCCAATACCTCTTCTTATAAAGCGCTGGGTGAGCAGGATTATCGGAGAAATACCATGTCGTACGCAGTAATTGTTACTGGTGGCAAGCAATACAAGGTCGCCCCAGGTGAATACCTGAAGATCGAAAAACTGGAAATCGCTACTGGCGAATCCGTGACTTTTGATCGCGTTCTGTTGGTCGCCAATGGCGATGACGTGAATATCGGCGCTCCAGTCGTTGCTGGCGCTACCGTTGTGGCTGAAGTGATCTCCCAAGGTCGTCACGATAAAGTCCGCATCATCAAGTTCCGTCGCCGTAAGCACCACATGAAGCGTATGGGCCACCGCCAGTGGTACACCGAGATCAAAATCACCGGTATTCAGGCTTAATTTCAGCCTAATTCCTCACTAGGAGAATTGAACTCATGGCACACAAAAAAGCTGGTGGTAGTACCCGTAACGGTCGCGACTCAGAAGCCAAACGCCTTGGCGTCAAGATGTATGGCGGCCAGGCTATCAAAGCGGGCAACATCATCGTGCGTCAGCGCGGCACCCAATTCCACGCTGGCTACGGCGTAGGCATGGGTAAGGATCACACCCTCTTCGCTAAAGTCGAAGGCGTGATCAAGTTCGAAGTAAAAGGCGCCTTCGGTCGTCGTTACGTAAGCGTTATCGCAGCTTAATTGCGAGACCGCTGGAAAAGCCCTGTCTTGCGACGGGGCTTTTTCGTTTGTGGGGTGAGTCTCTTGCAAAACTGTTTGTATGGGCTGTCGGCGCTGCGGTTGGGGCGTGTCATCAGGTCGCTGCGCTCATTTTTGCAAGAGTCTTATGTCTTGTTTTTTTGGCTCGTCCGTATGGCGAGAGGCGTGTGTCATGAAGTTTGTTGATGAAGTATCGATTCGAGTAAAGGCCGGCGACGGCGGCAATGGTTGCATGAGTTTCCGTCGAGAAAAATTCATTGAGAACGGTGGTCCGAACGGTGGTGACGGCGGCGATGGCGGCTCGATCTACATGCTCGCCGACGAAAACCTCAACACCCTGGTGGACTACCGTTACACCCGTCACTTCGATGCTGAGCGTGGCTCCAATGGCGGCAGCACCGACTGCACCGGCAAAAAGGGCGAAGACCTGATCCTGCGCGTGCCGGTCGGCACCACGGTGATCGACTCCGCCACCCAGGAAGTCATTGGCGACCTGACCAAGGCTGGCCAGCGTCTGCTGGTGGCCCATGGTGGCTGGCACGGTCTGGGTAACACCCGTTTCAAGTCCAGTACCAACCGTGCGCCGCGCCAGACCACGCCAGGCAAGCCAGGCGAGCAGCGTGACCTGAAGCTGGAAATGAAAGTGCTGGCCGACGTGGGCCTGCTGGGTCTGCCGAACGCCGGCAAGAGCACCTTCATTCGCTCGGTATCGGCAGCCAAGCCGAAAGTCGCCGATTACCCGTTCACCACCCTGGTGCCGAACCTGGGCGTGGTCAGTGTCGACCGCTGGAAGAGCTTTGTGGTTGCGGACATTCCGGGGCTGATCGAAGGTGCTTCCGATGGTGCTGGCCTGGGGATTCGCTTCCTCAAGCACTTGTCCCGTACCCGGTTGTTGTTGCACCTGGTGGACATGGCGCCGCTGGATGAAACCAGTGCTGCTGATGCGGCTGAAGTCATTGTCAGCGAGCTGACCAAGTTCAGCCCGGCCCTGGCAGAGCGTGATCGCTGGTTGGTGCTGAACAAGTGCGACCAGATCCTCGAAGAAGAGCACGAGGAGCGGGTCAAGGAAATCGTTGATCGCCTGGAGTGGGAAGGTCCGGTCTACGTGATCTCGGCCATTGCCAAAGAAGGCACCGAGCGCCTGTGCCACGACATCATGCGTTACATGGAAGATCGTGCCGATCGCCTGGCCAATGACCCTGCCTACAAGGAAGAGTTGGCCGAGCTCGATCAGCGTATCGAAGACGAGGCGCGTGCTCAGTTGCAGGCGCTGGATGATCAGCGTGCCCTGCGTCGCAGCGGCGTGAAGTCGGTCCATGACATCGGTGACGACGATTGGGACGAAGAAGACGTGGATGACGAAGACGGTCCGGAAATCATCTACGTTCGCGACTGATCGTGTGCTGATGCCACTCAGTTGAAGCCAGGACCTGTGGGAGCGAGCTTGCTCGCGATAGCGGTGTGACAGCCGGTATCAATATTGCTGACCCAATGCAATCGCGAGCAAGCTCGCTCCCACAGGTTTAAGTGTTTCAGCGCGGTGTTATCATCGCAACCAGCCAGTTTCCAAGGCGCCGCTCATTCGAGCGGCGTTTTGGTATCTGTAAAACGCAAATACGAATAATCCCATGGGCGGTGCTGGGTCGCGCCGTTCGCTGGCAAAGGTTGAAGATGATGCGGAGCAAGGTGACGGGTGCGCAGCGCTGGGTCGTGAAGATCGGCAGCGCATTGCTGACGGCGGATGGCAAGGGCCTGGATCGCAAAGCAATGGCGGTGTGGGTCGAGCAGATGGTGGCTTTGCATGAGGCTGGCGTCGAACTGGTCTTGGTCTCTTCGGGGGCTGTAGCCGCTGGCATGAGCCGGTTGGGCTGGACATCGCGACCCAGCGCGATGCACGAGTTGCAGGCCGCTGCCGCCATCGGTCAGATGGGGCTGGTGCAGGCCTGGGAGTCGAGCTTTGCCGAGCACGGTCGCCATACGGCGCAGATCCTGCTGACCCATGACGACCTGTCCGACCGCAAGCGCTACCTCAATGCCCGCAGCACCTTGCGTGCGCTGGTCGAGCTGAAAGTCATCCCGGTGATCAACGAAAACGACACTGTGGTTACCGACGAGATTCGTTTCGGCGACAACGACACTCTGGCCGCGTTAGTGGCGAACCTGGTGGAGGCGGATCTGCTGGTGATTCTCACGGATCGCGACGGCATGTTCGACGCCGACCCGCGCAACAATCCTGATGCCAAGCTGATCTACGAAGCCCGTGCCGATGATCCGGCGCTGGACGCGGTGGCAGGCGGTACCGGTGGTGCGCTGGGGCGTGGCGGCATGCAGACCAAGCTGCGCGCCGCCCGTCTGGCTGCTCGCTCCGGGGCTCACACCATCATTGTCGGTGGTCGGCTGGAGCGAGTGCTGGATCGCCTGAAGGCGGGCGAGCGCATCGGCACATTGTTGTCCCCTGAGCGCGGCATGCTGGCGGCGCGCAAGCAATGGCTGGCCGGGCATCTGCAAACCCGTGGCACGCTGGTGCTGGATGCGGGGGCGGTGTCGGCGCTGTCCCAAGGCAATAAAAGTCTGCTGCCGGTGGGCGTGAAGCTGGTCCAGGGCAGTTTTCGTCGCGGCGAAATGGTGGTGTGCGTGGCGCCGGATGGTCGCGAAATCGCTCGCGGCCTGGCCAACTACAGCGCGCTCGAAGCACAAAAAATCATCGGTCAATCGTCTGATGCGATTGTCGGTCTGTTGGGTTACATGGCCGAGCCAGAGCTGGTTCACCGTGACAACCTGATTCTCGTCTAAGGAAAAATCATGGGTTTGGCAAAAGGATTGATCGGCTTGCTGGTGGCATTGCCGCTGCTGGCCTCGGCCGAGGAAATTGGCCAAGTGTCGACGGTGTTCAAGTTTGTCGGGCCAAATGACCGGATCGTCGTTGAGGCCTTCGATGATCCGAAGGTGGACGGGGTGACGTGTTATCTGTCCCGGGCCAAGACCGGTGGTGTGAAGGGCGGCCTGGGTCTGGCTGAGGATCGCGCCGAGGCATCCATTGCCTGCCGCCAGGTCGGCCCCATCAGCTTCAAGGGGGAGCTCAAGGACGGCGAGGAGGTGTTCAGGGAGCGCACGTCGTTGGTATTCAAGACCATGCAGGTGGTGCGCTTCCTCGACAAGAAGCGTAATACGCTGGTGTACCTGGTCTACAGCGACCGTGTGATCGAAGGCAGTCCGCAGAATGCGGTGACGGCGATCCCGATCCTGCCGTGGGCTCGTACCCAATAACCTGAGGCAAATCCCAGTGTGGGAGCGAGCCTGCTCGCGATAGCTATATAACAGTCAACTTGTATTGAGTGTTAGTCAGCTATCGCGAGCAGGCTCGCTCCCACATTTTTTTGCGGTATGTGTGGTAAATCCCAGGCAATAAAAAACCGACCCTAAGGTCGGTTTTTTAACGAGCGCGTCGCTTAGGCAGCAGCGGCAACGTTCAGGGCCTTTACGTGGCCATTCAGGCGGCTCTTATGGCGAGCAGCCTTGTTCTTGTGGATGATGCCTTTATCGGCCATACGGTCGATAACTGGCACAGCCAGAACGTAAGCAGCTTGTGCTTTTTCAGCGTCTTTTGCGTCGATGGCCTTAACTACGTTTTTGATGTAGGTACGGACCATGGAACGCAGGCTGGCGTTGTGGCTGCGACGCTTCTCAGCCTGTTTTGCACGTTTTTTGGCGGAAGGTGTGTTGGCCACCGTCGAGCTCCTCGAAAGACTTTTTAGGAAATAGCAAACAAAATAGGCCGCGAATCATGCCGATGAGTTGATGTCTTGTCAAGGGCGGGTGACGCGTTCCGCTGAATGGCAGGTACAACGCACCGGATGATTTCTTTCCGGCGTGCGACCTGTAAACTCGCGGGCTTTGGCTCTGCACTGTTTAGCGGCGCGGAGTATCGCATAAGTGGGCGCGTTGTTCGCCTGCTGTTTATCGACAGGCAAAAACTCTTTTCATGAATCTGCTCAAATCGTTGGCTGCCGTCAGCTCTATCACGATGCTTTCACGCGTCCTGGGGTTCGTTCGTGACACGCTGATCGCTCGGATATTCGGTGCCGGGATGGCCACCGACGCCTTCTTCATCGCCTTCAAGTTGCCCAATCTGTTGCGGCGAATCTTCGCCGAAGGGGCGTTTTCCCAAGCCTTCGTACCGATCCTGGCGGAATATAAAAGCCAGAAAGGCGACGAAGCGACCCGCACGTTCATTGCCTACGTCACGGGTTTGCTGACGCTGGTGCTGGCGCTGGTTACGGTCGCCGGCATGCTCGCCGCGCCCTGGGTGATCTGGGCCACGGCTCCGGGTTTTACCGATACCCCGGAAAAATTCCAGCTCACCTCGGACCTGTTGCGGGTGACCTTTCCTTATATATTGCTGATTTCCCTGTCGTCCCTGGCCGGGGCGATCCTCAATACCTGGAACCGTTTCTCGGTGCCAGCCTTCGTGCCGACCCTGCTCAACGTCAGCATGATCGTCTTTGCGGTGTTCCTGACACCGTACTTCGACCCGCCGGTGATGGCACTTGGTTGGGCGGTGCTGGTGGGTGGCCTGGCGCAGTTGCTGTATCAGCTGCCTCACCTGAAGAAAATCGGCATGCTGGTGCTGCCGCGCCTGAATCTGCGCGACAGCGGCGTGTGGCGGGTGATGAAGCAGATGTTGCCGGCGATCCTCGGGGTTTCGGTGAGTCAGATTTCCCTGATCATCAACACCATTTTCGCCTCGTTCCTGGTGGCCGGCTCGGTGTCGTGGATGTACTACGCCGACCGCCTCATGGAGTTGCCGTCCGGTGTGTTGGGCGTGGCCCTGGGCACGATCCTGTTGCCGACCCTGGCCAAGACTTACGCCAGCCAGGACCGCCAGGAGTACTCGCGCATCCTCGACTGGGGCCTGCGCCTGTGCTTCGTGCTGGTGTTGCCTTGTGCCCTGGCGCTGGGCATCCTGGCCGAGCCGCTGACCGTCTCGTTGTTCCAGTACGGCCAGTTCAACGCTTTTGACGCGCTGATGACCCAGCGTGCGCTGATCGCTTACTCGGTGGGCTTGCTCGGGATCATTGTGATCAAGGTGCTGGCGCCAGGCTTCTACGCCCAGCAGAACATTCGCACGCCGGTGAAAATCGCCATTTTTACCCTGGTGATGACCCAATTGTTCAACCTGTTGCTGATCGGCCCGCTGGCCCACGCTGGCCTGGCCCTGGCGATCAGTGCCGGCGCGTGCCTCAACGCCGGGCTGCTGTTTTACCAACTGCGCAAGCAGAAGATGTATCAGCCGCAGCCGGGCTGGGGCAAGTTCGGCCTCAAGCTGCTGGTGGCCGTGGGGGTGATGTCGGCGGTGCTGCTGGGGGCGATGCATTTCATGCCAGCCTGGGGTGAAGGACAGATGCTCGAGCGTTTCCTGCGCCTGGGTGTACTGGTCGCGGCGGGTGTGGTGGCGTATTTCGGCATGCTGCTGCTGATGGGCTTTCGCCTGCGCGACTTCAACCGCAAGGGCTTGAGCTGAGGGGTTTACCCTCGATAATCCCGGGCCGGGCAGTGGTTTTGTCGGCTCGATCACTTTGGGTTACGGTGTTGCCTGTCGTCGGCCGCCGGGTGTGGTTATAATCGGCCACTTTATGAGCAAGAAGCGCGTTATGCAGCTGGTTCGAGGCCTCCACAACCTGCGCCCCCAGCATCGGGGCTGTGTCGCCACTATTGGCAACTTTGACGGTGTTCACCGTGGCCACCAGGCTATCCTGGCGCGGTTGCGCGAGCGTGCCCAGGAATTGGGCGTGCCCAGTTGCGTGGTGATCTTCGAGCCGCAACCCCGGGAGTTTTTCGCCCCGGACACCGCGCCGGCCCGTCTGGCCCGGCTGCGGGACAAGCTGCATCTGCTGGCCGCCGAAGGCG
Organism: Pseudomonas sp. A214; assembly: GCF_900156295.1. Classification (NCBI taxonomy): domain Bacteria; kingdom Pseudomonadati; phylum Pseudomonadota; class Gammaproteobacteria; order Pseudomonadales; family Pseudomonadaceae; genus Pseudomonas; species Pseudomonas sp. A214. Next base: position 5,931,737 of record NZ_LT707062.1, on the reverse strand, counting down.
TCGACCGGGTCTTGTGCCTGGCCTTCAATCAGCGCCTGAGCAAACTCAGTGCCGCCGAATTCGTCGAGACCATCCTGGTGGGCGGTCTGGACATAAAACATCTGGAAGTCGGTGATGATTTCCGTTTCGGCTGCGACCGGGCAGGGGATTTCGATTACCTGCAACAGGCCGGCAAGGCCCGGGGCTTTACCGTCGAAGCGGCGCAGACCGTCGAGATGGATGGCATGCGCGTCAGCAGTACCCAGGTCCGCAATGCCCTGGCGGCTGCCGACTTCGAATTGGCCGAGCGTTTGCTCGGCCGGCCATACCGGATTGCCGGACGGATCCTGCACGGGCAGAAACTGGCGCGCCAACTGGGCACGCCGACGGCCAACGTGCAACTCAAGCGTCGTCGTGTACCGCTGACCGGGGTGTTCCTGGTGAGTGTCGAGATCGACGGCAAGACCTGGCCCGGTGTCGCCAATATCGGCGTCCGGCCCACGGTCCAAGGGGATGGCAAGGCCCACCTCGAAGTACATGTTCTGGATTTTGCCGGCGATCTGTATGACCGGCGTTTGACGGTGGTTTTCCACCAAAAGCTGCGTGAAGAGCAGCGTTTTGCCTCTCTGGAGGCGCTCAAGACGGCGATCCATGCAGATATCGCCGCCGCCCGTGCCCTTGTCGCAACCAGCGCCAATCGCTAATGAAGAGCCTTAAATGACCGACTATAAAGCCACGCTAAACCTTCCGGACACCGCCTTCCCTATGAAGGCCGGCCTGCCTCAGCGCGAACCACAGATTCTGCAGCGTTGGGACAGCATTGGCCTGTACGGAAAGTTGCGCGAGATTGGCAAGGATCGTCCGAAGTTCGTCCTGCACGACGGCCCTCCGTACGCCAACGGCACGATCCACATCGGTCACGCGTTGAACAAGATTCTCAAGGACATGATCGTGCGCTCCAAGACCCTGTCGGGTTTCGACGCGCCGTATATCCCGGGCTGGGATTGCCATGGCCTGCCGATCGAGCACAAGGTTGAAGTGACCCACGGCAAGAACCTGGGCGCGGACAAGACTCGCGAATTGTGTCGTGCCTACGCCACCGAGCAGATCGAAGGGCAGAAGTCCGAATTCATCCGCCTCGGCGTGCTGGGCGACTTCGCCAACCCTTACAAGACCATGGACTTCAAAAACGAAGCCGGCGAAATCCGGGCCTTGGCGAAAATCGTCGAGGGCGGCTTTGTGTTCAAGGGCCTCAAGCCCGTGAACTGGTGCTTCGATTGCGGTTCGGCCTTGGCCGAGGCGGAAGTCGAGTACGAAAACAAGAAGTCGTCGACCATCGACGTCGCGTTCCCGATCGCCGATGAAGACAAGCTCGCCGCCGCTTTCGGCCTGGGCAAGCTGAGCAAACCGGCGTCGATCGTGATCTGGACCACCACCCCGTGGACCATCCCGGCCAACCAGGCGTTGAACGTTCACCCGGAATTCAACTACGCCCTGGTCGATGTTGGCGACAAGCTGCTGGTATTGGCCGAAGAACTGGTCGAGTCCTGCCTGGCCCGCTACAACCTCGAAGGCTCGGTGCTGGCTACCGCGCCAGGTTCGACGCTGGAACTGATCAATTTCCGTCATCCGTTCTATGACCGCCTGTCGCCGGTGTACCTGGCCGACTACGTAGAGCTGGGCGCAGGCACTGGTGTGGTTCACTCCGCGCCGGCCTATGGCGTTGACGACTTCGTGACCTGCAAGAAGTACGGCATGGTCAACGACGACATCCTCAACCCGGTACAGAGCAATGGCGTGTACGTGCCGTCGCTGGAGTTCTTTGGCGGCCAGTTCATCTGGAAAGCCAACCCGGCCATCGTCGACAAACTGACCGAAGTCGGCGCGCTGCTGCACACCACCGTCATCGAACACAGCTACATGCACTGCTGGCGCCACAAGACTCCGCTGATCTACCGCGCCACCGCGCAGTGGTTCATCGGCATGGACAAGCAGCCAGCCACTGGCGACACCCTGCGCCAGCGCTCCCTCAAAGCCATTGAGGACACCAAGTTCGTGCCGGCCTGGGGCCAGGCGCGGCTGCACTCGATGATCGCCAACCGTCCTGACTGGTGCATCTCCCGCCAGCGTAACTGGGGCGTACCGATCCCGTTCTTCCTGAACAAGGAAAGCGGCGAACTGCACCCTCGCACCGTCGAGCTGATGGAAGAGGTGGCCAAGCGCGTCGAAGTCGAAGGCATCGAAGCCTGGTTCAAGATGGACGCCGCCGAACTGTTGGGCGACGAAGCGCCGCTGTACGACAAGATCAGCGACACCCTGGACGTCTGGTTCGATTCCGGCACCACTCACTGGCATGTGCTGCGTGGCTCGCACCCGATGGGCCATGAAGCCGGTCCGCGTGCTGACCTGTACCTGGAAGGTTCGGACCAGCACCGCGGCTGGTTCCACTCCTCGTTGCTGACCGGTTGCGCCATCGACAACCACGCACCGTATCGCGAGTTGCTGACCCACGGCTTCACCGTCGATGAGTCCGGCCGCAAGATGTCCAAGTCCCTGGGCAACGTGATCGCCCCGCAGAAGGTCAACGACACCCTGGGCGCCGACATCATGCGCTTGTGGGTCGCCTCCACCGACTATTCCGGGGAGATGGCCGTTTCCGAGCAGATCCTGCAGCGCAGCGCGGACGCCTACCGGCGGATCCGTAACACCGCGCGCTTCCTGCTCTCGAACCTGACCGGTTTCAACCCGGCCACCGACCTGCTGCCGGCCGAAGAAATGCTCGCGCTGGACCGCTGGGCCGTGGACCGTACCCTGCTGCTGCAACGCGAATTGCAGGAGCATTACGGTGAGTACCGTTTCTGGAACGTCTACTCCAAGATCCACAACTTCTGCGTGCAGGAGCTGGGTGGTTTCTACCTCGACATCATCAAGGACCGTCAGTACACCACTGGCGCCAACAGCAAGGCGCGCCGTTCGTGCCAGACCGCGCTGTTCCACATCAGCGAAGCGCTGGTGCGCTGGATCGCGCCGATCCTGGCATTTACCGCCGACGAGCTGTGGCAGTACCTGCCGGGCGAGCGCAACGAGTCGGTGATGCTCAACACCTGGTACGAAGGCCTGACCGAACTGCCGCAAGGTTTCGAGCTGGACCGTACCTATTGGGACCGGATCATGGCGGTCAAGGCGGCGGTCAACAAGGAAATGGAGATCCAGCGCGCGGCCAAGGCCGTCGGTGGCAACCTGCAGGCCGAAGTGACGCTCTACGCCGAAGAAGCCCTGAGTGCCGATCTGGCCAAGCTGAGCAACGAGCTGCGTTTCGTGCTGATCACTTCCACCGCCAGTGTCGCACCGTTGGTGCAGGCGCCGGCCGATGCGGTCGTCACTGAAGTCAGCGGCCTGAAGCTGAAGATCGTCAAGTCGAACCACACCAAGTGTGCCCGTTGCTGGCACTGCCGCGAAGACGTCGGCGTGAATCCGGAGCATCCGGAGATCTGCGGCCGTTGCGTCGACAACATCAGCGGCACTGGTGAGGTTCGTCACTATGCCTAGTGCGTCTAACGTGGCGAGCCGTTTCGGCCGGCTGAGCTGGCTGTGGTTGAGCTTGCTGGTGCTGGTCATTGACCAGGCCAGCAAGTTCCACTTCGAAAACTCGCTGACCATGTACCAGCAGATCGTGGTCATCCCCGACTACTTCAGCTGGACCCTGGCTTACAACACGGGCGCGGCGTTCAGCTTCCTGGCCGACAGTTCGGGCTGGCAGCGCTGGCTGTTCGCCCTGATCGCTGTCGTGGTCAGCGGCGTGCTGGTGGTCTGGCTCAAACGCCTGGGTCGCGATGAGACCTGGCTGGCCGTGGCGCTGGCATTGGTGCTTGGGGGCGCGCTGGGCAATCTTTATGACCGGATTGCCTTGGGCCACGTGATCGATTTCATCCTGGTGCATTGGCAGAACCGCTGGTATTTCCCGGCGTTCAACTTTGCCGACAGCGCCATCACCGTGGGCGCCGTAATGCTCGCCCTGGACATGTTCAAGAGCAAGAAACCCGGAGAAGCCGTCCATGACTGAGCAGCGTATCGCTCAAAACACTGAAGTGAAGCTTCACTTCGCCCTGCACCTGGAAAACGGCGACACCGTCGACAGCACCTTTGACAAGGCTCCGGCCGTGTTCAAGGTTGGCGACGGCAACCTGCTGCCGGGCTTCGAGGCGGCGATCTTCGGTTTCAAGGCCGGTGACAAGCGCACCGTGGTGGTTCCACCGGAAAACGCCTTTGGTCAGCCCAACCCGCAAAACGTGCAGACCATGCCACGCTCGCAGTTCCAGGACATGGAACTGTCCGAAGGGTTGCTGGTGATCTTCAACGATGCGGCCAATACCGAACTGCCGGGCGTGGTGAAGGCGTTCGACGACGCCCAGGTGACCGTGGACTTCAACCATCCGTTGGCGGGCAAGACCTTGAATTTCGAAGTGGAAATCATCGACGTCAAGGCAGTTGAGATTTAACGGCAGTTACCGCCCCCACCATACCTGTGGGAGCGAGCCTGCTCGCGATGGCTGAATCACAGCCACCATCGAGTTGACTGTTCTGCCGCATCGCGAGCAGGCTCGCTCCCACAGACACGAGGCACAGCATGCAAATCAAACTCGCCAACCCCCGTGGCTTCTGCGCCGGCGTGGACCGGGCGATCGAAATCGTCAACCGCGCCCTGGAAGTCTTCGGGCCGCCCATCTATGTGCGCCATGAAGTGGTCCACAACAAATTTGTCGTCGAAGACCTGCGTAGCCGCGGGGCGATCTTCGTCGAGGAACTGGACCAGGTGCCAGACGACGTCATCGTGATCTTCAGTGCCCACGGGGTTTCCCAGGCAGTGCGTACCGAAGCCGCCGGCCGTGGCCTGAAGGTATTCGACGCGACCTGCCCCTTGGTGACCAAGGTCCATATCGAAGTGGCCCGTTACAGCCGTGACGGTCGTGAGTGCATCCTGATCGGCCACGAGGGCCATCCGGAAGTCGAAGGCACCATGGGCCAGTACGACGCCAGCAATGGTGGCGCGATCTACCTGGTCGAGGATGAAGAGGACGTCGCCGCCCTTCAGGTGCGTAACCCGGAAAAGCTGGCGTTTGTCACCCAGACCACCCTGTCCATGGACGATACCAGTCGAGTGATCGACGCCCTGCGTGCGCGCTTCCCGGCCATCGGTGGGCCACGCAAGGATGACATCTGCTACGCCACCCAGAATCGTCAGGATGCGGTCAAGCAACTGGCCGACGAGTGTGATGTCGTGCTGGTAGTCGGTAGCCCGAACAGCTCCAACTCCAATCGCCTGCGTGAGCTGGCCGAGCGCATGTCCACTCCGGCGTACCTGATCGACGGCGCTGAAGACATGCAGCGCAGCTGGTTTGACGGCGTCGAGCGTATCGGCATTACCGCCGGTGCTTCAGCGCCGGAAGTGTTGGTGCGCGGCGTGATCCAGCAACTGCAGGCCTGGGGGGCAACCGGTGCCGATGAATTGTCCGGTCGCGAGGAGAACGTCACCTTCTCCATGCCCAAGGAACTACGCGTGCGCTCCTTGCTTTGAGTCCATTTCGCACAAGGCCTGCTCGGTTTTCTCGCTGCGCAGGCTGACGCGGCCGCTGCGCGACAGGACCACCTGGTGGTGACTGACCGGCTTATGGTGTGCACAAACGTGTAACGTTCCCGCCTGAAATGCGCCGCTGGGCAGGAGCGGCTCCCCCTGGCTTGCGAATCTCACCGAGTGTTTTACCGGCCCGTTGCCAATGATTCGAGCATGGCGGCTGTGCTGCGTCAGCAGTGGCTGGTCATCGCCGTCCAGCATGATTTGCCAGCCCAGGCTCCAATCGTTGTCTATTCCTTGAATCGTCACTGTCCGATTGCGCGTGATTGCTTCGCTGCGGGCGCTGCGCAGACCGCTGGCCAGCAGCCGTGCGGCGTCGTCGCGGTCAGTGGATTCCACCAGGGCTTTGTATCCGGAACCGGCCCACGGCAGAACAATCGCGGCAATCGCCAGTCCCATGAGCAGTTCGATCAGGCTAAAGCCCTGTTGATACATGACGTCTCCTCCCTGGAGAGCTTGTTGTAGAGAGGGAGCAAGCTCCCTCGCCACAGGCAGTCGTTTGTTCTAGCGTGTAGAAGCAGGTATAGCCAATGGCGACGGAGGGCATCGATGGATCTTCGTACAAAAGGTTTCACGCTGATTGAGGTGCTGGTCGCCCTTGGCGTGCTGCTGCTCCTGATCACCCTGGCGGTACCGGCCCTTACCGGTTCGGTGCAGGGCACCAAGGCCGATACCGATATTGGCGACCTGCGCCGGGCACTGAACTTCGCCCGGATGACGGCGATCGACCGTGGTGTCACCACACGGATTCGCCCCACGGTCCAGGGCAGCGTATGGAGCAGCGAGCTGACGGTGTATGACAGTACTGGCGCTGAGCCCAATGTATTGCGGGTTGTTCCAGCGATGAGCAGCGGCGCGACTCTGACGCTAACCTCAGACGTGACCAGCATTGATTTCAACAACCTCGGCGGGTTGTCGGCACCGGCCACGCCGGTGACTTTCAATTATGTAAGGGGGGCGCAGAGCAGGACACTGAGTGTTTGCCTCAATGGACGAATCGTATTGGGTGGAAGTTGCGGATGAAGGGTTGCAGTAAACAGGCACAGGATGGCATGACACTGATCGAGGTGCTGGTGGCGGTGCTGATTCTTGGCGTGGGCTTGCTGGGAGCGGCGATGGTTCAGCTCAATGCCCTCAAATATACCGACAGCTCGCGCATGACCAGCCAGGCCAGCTTCATCGCCTACGACATGCTCGACCGCATTCGCGCCAACTCCGGCGCCGATTACACGGTCACGCCGCCCAGTTCACCCAATCTCAACGTAGCCCGGGACCAGGATCTCTACGATTTCAAGACCAACATCGTCAGCTTCGGCGGCGCCACGGCCACCGGCACTGTTGCGCTGCACCAGCGGGTCTACACCATTACCATCTCTTGGGACGACGCCCGGGCCGCCAACACGACCAACGCCGCCGAGGCTCGCCGCAGTTTCGTGCTGACCAGTCGCGTCGCCGTCGACCCACCCGGGGCGACGCCATGAACAGGCATTGCCGGGGATTCGGCCTGATTGAGCTGATGATCGCTTTGGTGCTCAGCCTGATTGTCGTGCTGGGTGTGGTGCAGATTTTCATCGCCGCCAAAAACACCTACGTCAGCCAGGGCGCGGCGGCGGTGATGCAGGAGGATGCGCGGTTCGCTCTGAGCAAGATGGTCCAGGAGCTTCGCATGGTGGGCATGTTCGGTTGCCTGGAGACCGTCCTCGACGCGTCCTCGGCGGGGGATTTCAATGCCAGCAAGGTCACGCCGATCAGTTGGGACAATGCCAATCTGAAGCTGACCCTGGTGACGACAGATGTCGGCAACAGCGGCGGCGTGCCGACCTGGACCGTCATCTCGGATTGTCGTAACACGGCGACCGCCTATACCGGGGCGCGGCTACCGGCGGCCGGGCAAATGGCGTTTCCGATACGGCGGCTGGTCTACAGTTTCAGCAATAACCAGTTGTTGATGGGCACCGGGGCTGGCAACCCGACCCAGGCGGTGCTGGTGGATAACGTCCGGGCATTCGATGTGACATTTGGGGTGGCCAGCAGCGCGACAGACATCGCGGCATCGAGCTACAGCCGCAACCCGAGCAATCCGGCCCTGATCCGCAGCGTGCGCCTGACCCTCACGCTCTTTGATCCGAAGAACAACGTGCGTGAGCAGACCTTCAACGTGGTTGCCGCTTTGCGCAACCGGCTTCTGTGAGGGCGACTGATGAATTCAACGCCCATCAAGCATCGCCAGCGCGGTATGGCATTGCTGGTCAGCCTGGTTTTCCTGCTGCTCCTGACGCTGATCGGCCTGTCGTCGATGCAGAGCGCCACCCTTCAGGAAAAAATGACCAGTAGCGTCATGCTACGCAACCAGTCCTTCCAGTTGGCCGAGGCAGCGCTGCGGGTTGGTGAAAGCGCGGTACAGGCCGAGGCCTACTCCCTGCCGGTGTGTACCACCGCGACCCAGTGTGCGCCGCCGGCTGAATCGGCAACCCTCACGACGGCCGGGCGCAATTCATCGTCGGGGGTGACCTGGATCGCCGTCCCTGGCGGGTTCTATGGCGTGCAGAATCTGGGCACCACGCTGACGGCGGTCAACGTGCCGATCAATACGTCGGCGACGCTGTACCGGATCACGGCGGTGGCCGTGGTGGGAAATAACCAGCGCAGCGTCGTGGAGAGCATCTATGCGAAATATTAAGGTGCGTCGCGATTGGAAGCAGGCGTTGTGGGGTGTGCTGCTCAGCCTGTACCTGGCTGCACCGGCCTATGCTTTCACGCCTTCGGATTCGCCGTTGCTGAGTGCCGCCGCAGTCACGCCCAACGTGATGCTGCTGATCGATGACTCGGGGAGTATGAACAACATCATTTGGGCGTCGGGGTTTGATCCGACGGTGACGCAAACGCGCACTTATGCATGCAGCGCCAGTAGCAATTGCAACGATAGGTATGAACTGGATCTGGATGACTCGAACATTCTGTTAATGAGCCTGTTGCGGGGCGGTTGCTCGTCTGGCTGGTACGGTTTCTACCGGCCCGGCCTTGGTCGGATCTGTCTGCGGCTGCCAGACCCGGTGGGTGGGGGCGATACACGCTACACCGCCAAGTACCTGGCGTATCTGGTAACCCTGGCCAACGGCTCGAACCGGGACTACACCAATGGCTCAATCCCCAGGGATTATCGAATCAACGTGGCACGGGATGTCTCCAACGACTTGGTCGCCAACAACCGTGCCTTGCGCATCGGGCTTGCCACCTTCAATCCTCCCAACTTCAGCAACTCCGGCCCGGGGGGCTACATCGCCCGTGTCATCAGCGATCTGTCACCCGTCAGCGGCAGCGTGACCCAGACCCAGGCCAACGCCAACTACAGTGCCCTGATCAACGCCATCAACGGTCTGGGCGCGGTCGCCAATACGCCATTGGCCGAGAGCTATTACGAGGTCACCCGTTATTTCAGGGGCATGGCGCCGTACCACAACAATAGCCCCAGCACCTACACCAGCCCGATCCAGTACCGGTGCCAGAAGAATTTCGGTGTGGTGATCACCGACGGCTTGCCCACCTACGACCGTACCTTTCCCACCAACGATCCGTTAGGCGGATCCCGTCTGCCGAACTGGGATGGCATCAGTACCAACGATGGTGCTGACCGCAACGGTGACGCTGAGGGCGATACGCTTTATCTGGACGATATCGCCAAGTTCGCTTTCGACATCGACATGCGTTCCACCGGCACCGACGTCACTGGCCAGAGCTGGAATGCCACGGATTTTCCCCGGCAGTACCTCAATACCTACACCGTGGGTTTTGCCGTCACCAATACGATGCTGTCCGACGCCGCTCGCTACGGCGCGGGTAAATATTATCCAGCGTCCGACAGCGAAGGCCTGAACTCGGCCTTGTCATCGGCCTTGAGTGACATCACCTCCAAGGCCGGATCGGGGGGCGGCGGCACCACCAACGGTGCAACGTTGTCCACCACCTCCAGCTATTACCAGACCACCTATGACCCCAAGGACTGGCGAGGCACCATCCGCGCATTCGGTTTTACCTCGGCGGGGACGGTCGATACGGCGGCCGTGCAATGGACCACCAACACCAGCATCGTGCCGGGTGCCACGGCACCGACCTATCAGTCCTGGAACACCGCGACCAACACGCCGGTAACCTTGGCCTACGGCAACTTTTCACCGGCCCAGCAAACCAGCCTCAGCCAGGGCCTGCCCACGGGGATCACCGGCAGCGATCTGGTGGAATGGAGCAAAGGTGTCAATAAAACCGGGTTGAAGGTGCGCAGCGCGTTGCTGGGGGACATTATCAACTCGCCACTGCTCCTGGCCTCGCCGAACGACCAGACCGCCTCGGACCTGCTGAACGACACCAGCTACAGCACTTACCTGGCAACCAAGGCGGCGAACATGAACGCCAATCTCGTGGTGAATGCCAACGATGGTTTCTTCAGCGTCATCAACAGCGCAAACGGCACGCGGCGTTACGCTTATATGCCCTCGAGCGTCCTGCCCTCGTTGCGGGACATCGCTGACACCAATTACATCAACGGCGTGAGTCACAAGTTCCTGGTGGATGGGCAGATCGGCGTATTCGATGCGCAATTGGGCAATGCCTGGAAGACCGTTGCCCTGGGCGGGACCGGAGCCGGGGGCAAAGCGTTCTATGCGGTGCAATTGTTCGACGCAGCGGCAGGCAATGCGCTCCGGGCGTTGTGGGAAATCAGCGCACCGACCGTCGCCAATACGGCCAACGCCTTCAATGACCTGGGCTACGCCTATGCGCGTCCCGAAGTCGCGCGCCTGGCCGATGGTCGCTGGGCCGCGTTCATCGCCAATGGCTATGGCAGCAACACCGGCGTAGCGGCGCTGTATGTGGTGGATATCCGTGATGGCTCGCTGATCAGGAAAATCACGGTCAATAACAGCGAGACGGGTAACGGCCTGTCGTCGGTCAAGCTTCGGGTCAATTCCCAGAACGTGGTGCAGGCCGCGTACGGTGGCGATTTGAAAGGGCGGATGTGGAAATTCGACCTCAGCGGCACTTCCCCCACCGCCTGGGGCGTTGCGTTTGCCGGGCAGCCGTTGTTCACCGCGCCCGGTGGTGCAACCCAGCCCATCACCGTCCAGCCGTTGCTGGCGGAAAACCCTCAAGGCGGGACCCAGGTTTTTTTCGGCACGGGCAAATTCAACGAAGCGGTGGACAAGCTCAATAAGGATCTGCAGGGGTTCTATTCGATCTGGGACGCCGTCGGCGGTACCGGACAAATCCCGGTTTCGAGCCTGCAAGCCCAGTCGATCACCGGGGTGTTCTCAGGCAGCACTGGGCAATTCGTGACGACCAGCCAGACCGACGTGACGTATCCTGCAAAAAATGGCTGGTATCTGCCCTTGGTGTACAACAACGCATTGACTGGGGAACGGGTGATCAACCCGGCCAGTCTGGTGCTCGGGCGCGTGGTTTTCACCACGGCCGCGGTGGACACCACCGATCCCTGCGCCAGCTTTGGTACTGGCAAACTGATCGAGGTGGATGCGTTCAACGGTAAGATGCTCAACTACGCGGTGCTCGACACCAACGGTGACGGCATGCTCAACAGCCTCGACACGGTCTCCAGCGGAGTGATTTTCACGGGCGGGATCCCGACCTTGAGCGCTGTCGTCAGTGCCAACGGGGCCACCAACATGATCGTGAACGACTCCGGTGGCGGTATCACCGACCTGCTGGGGAAATCCGTCGGCGGCAGCCGCCGCATCATGTGGCGGCAAATACAATGAGAGATAAGGTATGCGCAGATCCAACCGGGGTTTCACCTTGATCGAAATCATGATCGTGATCGCCATCATCGGTATCGTGATCACCGTCGGCTATCCGAGCCTGACCGAATACATGAAAAAGGGCCGAAGGGCCGAAATCGCCGGGCTGCTATCGGAGCAGGCGCAGATTCTTGAGCGCCATTACTCCAAGAACAATGTCTACACCAACGCGACCGGGCTGAGCAGCGGTAATGATTTCTACACCATTACCCAGACGCTCATGGATCAGAGTTTCACCCTGACTGCCGTGCGCAACAGCGCCTCGTCCATGGCCACCGACAAGTGCGGTGATTTCACCATCAACAACACGGGCGCGCGAAGCATCATCAACGCTGCTGCCGGGCTGACTGCCAAGGATTGCTGGGGTCGCTGAGTTTATTTTTTCGGGCGCTGTCCTGCGCCCTTTGTCTTGTGAGTTGAAATAGAACATGACCAGGCAACAGCAAGTGGTGATTGTCGGCGGCGGAGTCATTGGCCTGCTGACGGCGTTCAATCTCGCGTCCGAAGGGCAGCGCGTGGTGCTGCTGGACCGCTCCAGTGTCGGCCAGGAATCGTCCTGGGCCGGCGGCGGTATTGTTTCGCCGCTGTACCCCTGGCGCTACAGCCCGGCGGTCACCGCACTGGCCCACTGGTCGCAGGACTTTTATCCACAGCTGGCCCAGCGTCTGTTCGCGGCCACGGGGGTTGATCCGCAGGTGCATGTCACCGGTCTGTATTGGCTGGACCTGGACGATCAGGCCGAAGCACTGGCCTGGGCCGAGCGGGAAGGGCGCCCGTTGCGGGCTGTGGAAATCTCGGCTGTCCATGACGCGGTGCCAGTACTGGGCGCGGGTTTCTCCCGGGCGATCCACATGGCCGATGTGGCCAATGTGCGCAATCCCCGGTTGGTGAAGTCCCTCAAGGCTGCGTTGCTGGCGCTACCCAATGTCACGCTGCATGAGCAATGCGAGGTCGGCGGGTTCATCCGCGACGGTGGGCGTATTGTGGGGGTTAACAGCTCCGAGGGGCCGATCCTTGGCGATCAGGTGGTCCTGGCGGCGGGCGCCTGGAGCGGTGAACTGCTCAAGACTCTGGGGCTGAAGTTGCCGGTCGAGCCGGTCAAGGGCCAGATGATTCTGTACAAATGTGCGTCGGATTTTCTATCGAGCATGGTCCTGGCCAAGGGCCGTTATGCGATTCCGCGTCGCGACGGGCATATTCTGGTGGGCAGTACGCTGGAGCGCGAAGGCTTCGACAAGACCCCGACCGATGTTGCGCTCGATAGCCTGAAGGCGTCGGCGCAGCAGCTGATTCCTGCGCTGGCGGACGCCGAGGTGGTCGGGCATTGGGCCGGGTTGCGGCCTGGATCGCCGGAGGGCATTCCCTATATTGGTGAGGTGCCGGGGTTTTCGGGGTTGTGGTTGAACTGTGGGCATTATCGCAATGGGTTGGTGTTGGCTCCGGCGTCGTGTCGGTTGTTTGTTGATGTGATGTTGGGGCGTGAGCCGGTGATTGATCCTGCGCCTTATGCGCCGGCGGGGCGGTTGTAAGGTTCGGCTTTGGCTTGGGGGTGAGCTTGGTGACGAGGCGGCCTGACAGCCGGCCTGTCTCTCACGGTTGTACCCGGATCCAACTGTGGGAGCGAGCCTGCTCGCGATGGCGGCCTGACAGCCGGCCAGGGTTTTGTTGGTTGGGTATATATCCGTTTCTGCGGTAACGGCTACTTATGGTTCCGCCCTTACGGCGGGTCACTTTTGAAGAGCGCAAAAGTAACCAAAACGCTCTTGCCCCACCACTCGGTGCCTCGCCTAGGCTCGGCATGCCCTCACTCCGGCATTGCTCCGTGGGCCCGCCGCGAAGGGCCATCCATGGCCCAGCGCGGCTACCTCGGCATCCATGCCGAGGTGCCCACTCCACAATACCTGCGTTCGGCCAGCGTGGTTAACGGGGCGCCCCAGATCAAAATCAAAAGCGAGGCGGCCTGACAGCCGGCCTGTTTTTTGCGGGTGTACACCCATCGGACCTGTGGGAGCAAAGCTTGCTCGCGAGGCGGCCTGACAGTCGGCCTGTTTTTTGCGGGTGTACACCCATCAGACATGTTGAGCCGGACCTGTGGGAGCAAAGCCTGCTCGCGAGGCGGCCTGACAGCCGGCCTGTCTCTTGCGGGCGTAGCCCTATCCCAGTGTGGGAGCGAGCCTGCTCGCGATGTCAGCCCATCCACCCTCGATGCAACCGAGGTGTCGCTATCGCGAGCAGGCTCGCTCCCACAGGAGAAACGCGTTCGCCCAAAACCAGGCCGGCTGTCAGGCCGCCTCGCGGAGGACGTTGATCTCGGCGCCCCGTTAACCACGCTGGCCGAACGCAGGCATTGTGGAGTGGGCATCCCGGCATGGATGCCGGGATAGCCGCGCTGGGCCATGGATGGCCCTTCGCGGCGGGCCCACGGAGCAATGCCGGAGTGAGGGCACACCGAGCCTAAGCGAGGTGCCGAGTGGTGGGGCAGAAGCGTTTTGCTTACTTTTGCGCTGTTCAAAAGTGAGCCGCCGTAAGGGCGGAACCCTAAGTAGCCGTTACCGCAGAAATGGATATACACACTCACAATAGCGCCTTCACAGCCAACCAGAATTTGTGGGAATGGTCGGACAAAGCCCCTAATTCAAGCCGAATTTTCCGACGAGTTCTGGCGGTTGCCGGGTGGGAAGAACTCTGGCTAACCTTTTTCCGTCGCTGCCAATTCAGCGACCGGGCGTCGCGGCCCGCTAACTTGGTGCATAATTCCAGACGACGACAGGGCTTCGGTATTTGTCGTTCTGTCATGGTTGGCTGTGCGTGGGATACCTTCGGGTATGCCGGAGGCTCCAAGTTCGGTCCGCGAACCTGCGTACAGCTACCACCTCCAATCGCGTCGCGGCGATCGGTGGCAGCTCCAAAACTTGGAGATGCACGATGATCAAAGTCACACCCAATCCCCCCGAAACCGATCCCTCGTCAGCCCATGGCGGGCTCGATTCTCAAAAACTCGATGAAGCCGCCCAGCGCGCCCTCGACTATTACCTCGGCCCAAAGCCCGAAACCAAAAAGAAACCAACCTCAACCCAACTGTTCGCCGTGGTGGATGGCATCGACACCGAATGCCTGCTCGCCAACCTCAGCGAAACCCTGGCCTCAGCCAACGCAACCGTCAGCGACCTGGCCTTCGAACTCGAAGGCTCGCGACGGCATGTCGCATTGGGAGTGCAACAGTTGATTGAGCTGAGCGAGTTGTTGGCCAACCGTGTGCTGGATGAGCGGGTGCCGGTGGCGGAAGGCTAGAAGAGCTGCCAAGGCAAACACGGGGTAAGTAGGAGCATCAGGACCGCGCCTCAATCCAACCCCAACTTCTTCAACCGATACCGCATCGACCGAAACGACAACTTCAACCGTTGGGCCGCCGCCGTGCGGTTCCAGCGGGTTTCCTCCAAAGCCTGGAGGATGAGTTTGCGTTCGACGTCCTCCAGATAGTCTTCCAGGTTATCGACCCGCATCAGGTCGGGGCTGCCTGCGTCGGTGGTGCTGATGCCCTCGGCCAGGCGCAGGTCGTGGGCTTCGATCAACTGGTGCTCGCAAAGGGTGTAGGCGCGTTCGAGCATGTTTTCCAGTTCCCGAACATTGCCCGGGAAGCGGTAGTTTCGAAGGGCGTCCAGAGCTTGGGGATGGAGCTTGACCGCGGGGCTGCCGGTGTTGGCGGCCAGGCGCTGGAGGGTATGATTGGCGAGCGATTCGATGTCTTCGCGGCGTTCGCGCAGCGGCGGGACGCGCAGTTCGATGACGTTGAGTCGATAGTACAGGTCCTGGCGAAAGCGCCCGGCGGTGACTTCGGCGTCCAGGTCCTTGTGGGTGGCGCAAAGAATTCGTACATCCACCACTTCTTCCTGCTGGCCACCAACGGCCCGCACGGCTTTTTCCTGGATGGCCCGCAGCAATTTGACTTGCATCGCCAGGGGCAGGTCGGCCACTTCGTCAAGGAACAAGGTCCCGCCGTGAGCGGCCTGGAACAGTCCCGGTTTGTCTTCGATGGCGCCGCTGAAGCTGCCTTTTCGATGGCCGAAAAACTCGCTTTCCATCAGCTCCGTGGGAATCGCCCCACAGTTGACCGGCACAAAACGCTGGGCGGAACGCGGGCCTTGCTCATGGATCAACCGGGCGACCAGTTCCTTGCCGCAACCCGATTCCCCGCTGATGTAGACCGGCGCCTGACTGCGAGCGAGTTTTTCGATCTGTTTGCGGACGTTGTGCATCGGCGGGGAATCGCCCAGCAGACAGCGCTCGATGGACGCCGCCGGGATGGCGACCGACGGCAGGCGTAATGCGCTGGTTACCAGCTCACGCAGCCGACCCAGGTCGACCGGTTTGGTCAGGAAGTCGAAGGCGCCGGCCTTGAGGGCGTCGATGGCGGTTTCCAGGCTCCCGTAGGCGGTGATCATTGCCACGGGCAATTGCGGGTAGCGTTGCTGGATATGTTGCACCAGCTCCAGGCCAGTGCCGTCGGGCAGGCGCATGTCGGTCAGGCACAGGTCAAAGGTGTCTTCAGCCAGCAGGGCCCGGGCCTGGGCAAGGTTCTCGGCGCTGCGGGTGTCGAGTTTCATCCGGCCCAGGGTAATGTCCAGGAGTTCGCGGATGTCCGGTTCGTCATCGACGATCAGGATTCGTTGCCGTGAGCGCGTAGTCAAATCTGTTTCCGTCCGTGAGCAAAAGTGATGCGAAAGCAGCCGCCGCCTTGGCGTGGTTTGAAGTCTAGGCGGGCCTGGTTGCTTTCGCACAGCTCACGGGACAGATAGAGCCCAAGGCCGGTGCCCTGGCTGCTGGTGGTGAAGAAAGGTTCGAACAAATGCGCTTGCTGGTCCGGTGTCACGCCGGGGCCGTTGTCGATAATGTCCAGCGTGGACAGCTGGCTGTGGGGATCGATGAACAGCTTCAGCCAGACCTCAGCCTCTTCATGGGCCATCGCGCTGTGACGCCAGGCGTTGCGCAGGAGGTTGTCGAGCACCTGGGTCAACTGATCGGGGTCCATCAGCGTGAGGTAGTCACCCGGGTTGATGCTCAGGTGCAAGTGCTGATGCCCAGCCGCGTTTTCCCGGGCTTGTCGGACGAACTGGTCGAGCCAGATCCGCAGATCCAGGCGCTGCGGCGTGGTCTGCTGGCGGCGGGACAGTTGCAGGACGTTTTCAATGACGCGGTTCATTCGTTGGGAGTGATCCTGGATGATCTGCGTCAGACGCCGATCTGCGTCGTTCAGTTCCTCGGACTCGCGCAGCAATTGCGCCGCATGGCTGATCGCCCCCAACGGGTTGCGGATTTCATGGGCGATACCGGCGGTGAGGCGCCCCAGGGAGGCGAGTTTCAACTGCTGGGCGTGCTGGGCCACTTGGGCCAGGTCTTCGAGGAAGACCAGGATCTGATGCTGATCGTGATGCCCCAGGGCAATGAAACTCGGTTGCAAGGTCAGGCCGGTGCCGTTAATGGTCAGGCTTTGCGGACGCAGGCTGGGGTTGTTCAACCACAGCTGTAGCCGCTCCACCAGGGCGCCGGAGCAGTCGTCGAGCCGCTGGCCGACCAGGTCGTGCATGCCCAACAGGTTCAATGCGCTTTCGTTAGCCAATTGCACCCGGCGCTGGCGATCGAGCACCAGGATGCCGGTGCGCATGCGTTGCAGGATCAGTGCGTTGAGCGCTTCCAGACCGACTACTTCGCTGGCCCGTTGTTCGGCGAGGATTTCACTGGCTTCCAGGCGTCGGGTCAGGCCTTGCACCAGCAGCGCGGCGGCAAAACACAAGGCCCCCAGGGTACCGGCCTGCAGATAACTGCTGGGACGGCTCGAATCGCTGAGGTCAAGGAAGAAGCTCGATCCGACGATGCCCAGCGTGGCGACAGCGGCAATCAATAGGCCGATTCGGCCTCGCAACAACGTATTGCCGATGGCCACCGAGACGATGAGCAGGTTGCCGATGGCGCTGGGGGCGCCGCCGGCAGCGTAGAACAGCCACGACAACAACAGCACGTCGGTCAGAGCCAGGCCGAACAGCCGGGCTGGGCGGCGGGTATTTTCAAGAAACACCACCAGCAGGATATTCAGCACCAGGTACAACCAGCTGCCGCTGCGCAGCAAATCGTCGTTGGCGAACTCCAGCAAGCGGTTGTCCATGTTGCTGGAGATCAGCAGCACCAGGGTGATGCCGATGCTTAGACGGTACAGGTGATAGAGACGCAGCAGGCGCTGCGCCTGTTTGACGCGAGGGCTTGAGGCTTGCTCAGCGGTCACGAGTGCCCGGGCCTTGCTCGAGGTGAGCCTGGCTGCAATACCACTGTTGTTCGAGGGCCAGTGCCCGATCTCGCGGCAGGTGCACGCCGCAATGGGCGCAACGGACCATGGGTGGTGCGTCCTGTTCCCGAGGGGAGTTCGGCGCGGCAGAGGTCCCCTTGAACTTGCGCCACAACCATATCGCGGCGGCAATCAGGGCGATCCAGAACAGTAAACGAAGCATGATGGGCGGCTTTTTGGCTAATGATCAGGCAGTTTAGCCAAGGACAGGAACGGCGCACAGCGCTATAAAATCCAGGCACAAAAAAGGGAGACCCGCGGGCCTCCCTTTTGCTGACACCTGGCCTCAGTCGAACAGGCCGAAGGTCATGTAGCTGAACCAGGAGCGATCGCTGGATTCGCTCTCAGGCTCTTCTTCTTCGAGCACGTCGCCATTTTCGTCCTTGGGCTTGAGCTCGTTTGGAATGGCTTCCTTGGCATCCTGGAACTGGCGCTGAACGTCCTGGTTGGCGCGGGTTTCGCCCGGCGGCAGAGGTGGACGGGATTCGATCAGGCCCAGGGTCGCCTTGCTCAGCCACGAACGGTTGTCGGCCTCGTCAACTCGTGGAGTGAACTGACCATCCTCCAGGGACGGGTGATCCGGGTAGTTGAGCTTGAGGGTTTCCAGGCTGGTGGCGGCCAGGTCGTCCAGGTGCAGGCGCTGGTAGGCTTCGGTCATCACTGCCAGGCCGTCGCCCACCGAGGGGGTTTCCTGGAAGTTTTCCACCACGTAGCGGCCACGGTTGGCGGCAGCGACGTAGGCCTGACGGGTCAGGTAGTAGTCAGCCACGTGGATTTCGTAGGCGGCCAGCAGGTTGCGCAGGTAGATCATGCGCTGCTTGGCGTCCGGCGAATAACGGCTGTTGGGGAAACGGCTGGTCAGCTGGGCGAACTCGTTGTAGGAGTCGCGCGCGGCGCCCGGGTCCCGCTTGGTCATGTCCAGCGGCAGGAAGCGCGCCAGCAGGCCGACGTCCTGGTCGAAGGAGGTCAGGCCCTTGAGGTAGTAAGCGTAATCGACGTTCGGGTGCTGCGGATGCAGACGAATGAAGCGCTCGGCGGCGGATTTCGCAGCTTCCGGCTCGGCGTTCTTGTAGTTGGCGTAGATCAGCTCCAGCTGGGCCTGATCGGCATAGCGACCAAACGGATACCGCGACTCCAGGGCCTTGAGCTTGGCCGTGGCGCTGGTATAGCTGTTGTTGTCCAGGTCGGTCTGCGCCTGTTGGTACAGTTCGACTTCGCTCAGGTTTTCGTCTACGACTTCCTTCGACGAGCAAGCAGCAGTCAATGCGAGGATGGCGATCAGCAGCAGGTGTTTCACTTGCATGGCGGCTTGCGTCCCTATGACGGCCGCTGTCTTGGGCGGGGCCGTCCTGTTATGATGAGCGCCCCGTTGAGAAGCCTCGGGGCAAAAGACGCCGTATTTAACCACAAGCGCGCAGCCGAAACCAAAGGCTGTGCCGACGCCTAGTCCGAGCATGTCCGATAAAATAGAACTTCGCGCAGAGGTGCCGTCCGAATTGGGCGGCCAACGCCTCGATCAAGTCGCCGCACAACTCTTCGCCGAGCACTCGCGCTCGCGCCTTTCCGCCTGGATCAAGGACGGCCGCCTGACTGTGGATGGGGCGGTGATCCGCCCGCGCGACATCGTCCATGGCGGCGCCATCCTCGAACTGACTGCCGAGCAGGAGGCCCAGGGAGAATGGGTCGCCCAGGACATTGCCCTGGACATCGTCTATGAAGACGACGACATCCTGGTGATCAACAAGCCTGCGGGCCTGGTGGTGCATCCGGCCGCCGGTCATGCCGATGGCACCCTGCTCAACGCCTTGTTGCACCACGTGCCGGACATCGTCAACGTGCCCCGCGCTGGCATCGTGCACCGCCTGGACAAGGACACCACCGGTCTGATGGTGGTGGCCAAGACCATTCAGGCGCAGACACAACTGGTCACACAGCTGCAAAGTCGCAGCGTCAGCCGCATTTATGAATGCATCGTGATCGGCGTGGTCACCGCCGGTGGC
Source organism: Pseudomonas sp. A214 (assembly GCF_900156295.1). Lineage (NCBI taxonomy): Bacteria > Pseudomonadati > Pseudomonadota > Gammaproteobacteria > Pseudomonadales > Pseudomonadaceae > Pseudomonas > Pseudomonas sp. A214. The sequence goes on along the minus strand of NZ_LT707062.1, from coordinate 5,911,982 downwards.
AAGATCAACGCCCCCATCGGCCGTCACGGCCAGCAGCGCCAGCGCATGGCGGTGATGGAAGGCGGCAAGCAGGCGGTCAGCCACTATCGCGTGCTGGAGCGTTTTCGTTCCCATACGCATGTGCGAGTCAAGCTGGAAACCGGTCGTACCCACCAGATCCGCGTGCACATGGCCCACATCAACTTCCCGTTGGTGGGCGATCCGGCCTATGGCGGACGTTTCCGCATTCCGCCGGCCGCGAGCATCACCATGGTCGAGTCGTTGAAAAACTTCCCGCGCCAGGCGCTGCATGCACGTTTCCTGGAGCTGGATCATCCGACCACCGGCAAGCGCATGAGCTGGGAATCGCCGCTGCCGGATGACTTCGTCTGGCTGCTGACGTTGCTCAAGCAGGACCGCGAGGCGTTCATCGGATGAATGACTGGCTGATACCCGACTGGCCCGCGCCGGCCTGGGTAAAGGCCTGCGTCACTACCCGGACCGGCGGCGTCAGCCTGGCGCCGTTCGACAGCCTCAACCTGGGCGACCATGTGGGCGATGAGCCCACGGCCGTCGCTGAGAACCGTCGCCGCCTCACCGATCGATTTGCCATCCGTCCGGCCTGGTTGCAGCAGGTCCACGGTATTACCGTGGTCGAGGCTGATCCGGCTCAGGTGGCCATCGCCGATGCCAGCTGGACCGCCACACCGGGTATCGCCTGCACGGCGATGACGGCGGACTGCCTGCCGGTGCTGTTCTGCAACCGTGCCGGCACCCGCGTCGCGGCAGCCCATGCCGGTTGGCGCGGGCTGGCCAACGGCGTACTGGAAGCGACTCTCGACAGTCTCCAGGTCCCGGCCGACGAAATCCTTGCCTGGCTCGGCCCGGCCATCGGTCCGCAAGCCTTTGAAGTGGGGCCAGAGGTGCGTGAAGCGTTCATGGCGCAACTGCCTAGGGCGGCAGACGCCTTCGTGCCTGGCGACACTGCCGGCAAGTTCCTGGCCGATATTTATGCACTGGCCCGCCAACGGCTGGCGGTGCGCGGTGTCACGGCGGTCTATGGTGGCGGCCAGTGCACGGTGACCGACCCACGCTTCTTTTCCTATCGGCGCAACTCGCGTACCGGTCGCTTCGCCTCCCTGATCTGGCTCGACCGCTAGACTTCTCTGATCTGTATCAATAGCGCACTGCTTGAATCTTCCAGAATCGTCCACATCTATAGCGGTATCTGGCAGGTTTCTTCATTCAGGATGTTTTTAAGGTCCGGCCTGCTCAAAAGGAAGGTGACCCATGCGTATTGACCGTTTAACCAGTAAGTTGCAATTGGCCCTGTCCGATGCCCAGTCATTGGCTGTCGGCCTGGACCATCCCGGCATTGAGCCGGCGCATCTGATGCAAGCCATGCTCGAGCAGCAGGGCGGCTCCATCAAGCCACTGCTGATGCAGGTGGGCTTTGACGTGAGCAGCCTGCGTAAAGAGCTGGCCAAAGAGCTCGACCAGCTACCCAAGATCCAGAATCCGACAGGGGACGTGAACATGTCCCAGGATCTGGCGCGCCTGCTCAACCAGGCCGACCGCCTGGCCCAGCAGAAGGGCGATCAGTTCATCTCCAGTGAGCTGGTGCTGCTTGCCGCCATGGACGAGAACAGCAAGCTGGGCAAGCTGTTGCTCGGCCAGGGCGTGAGCAAGAAGGCCCTGGAAAATGCCATCAACAACCTGCGTGGCGGCGAAGCGGTAAACGACGCCAACCACGAGGAGTCCCGCCAGGCGCTGGACAAATACACCGTCGACCTGACCAAGCGTGCCGAGGAAGGCAAGCTTGACCCGGTGATCGGCCGTGACGACGAAATCCGCCGCACAATTCAGGTGCTGCAGCGTCGCACCAAGAATAACCCGGTGCTGATCGGTGAGCCTGGCGTGGGTAAAACCGCCATCGCCGAAGGCCTGGCCCAGCGCATCATCAATGGCGAAGTGCCGGATGGCCTCAAGGGCAAGCGACTGTTGTCCCTGGACATGGGTTCGTTGATTGCCGGTGCCAAGTACCGCGGCGAGTTCGAAGAGCGGCTCAAAGCCTTGCTTAATGAATTGTCCAAGCAGGAAGGGCAGATCATTCTGTTCATCGACGAGTTGCACACCATGGTCGGTGCGGGCAAGGGCGAAGGCTCGATGGACGCCGGCAACATGCTCAAGCCTGCGCTGGCCCGTGGCGAGCTGCATTGCGTCGGTGCGACAACGCTCAACGAGTACCGCCAATACATAGAGAAGGACGCGGCGCTGGAGCGGCGTTTCCAGAAAGTGCTGGTGGAAGAGCCCAGCGAAGAAGACACCATTGCCATCCTGCGTGGCCTTAAAGAACGCTATGAGGTTCACCACAAGGTGGCGATTACCGATGGCGCGATCATTGCGGCGGCCAAGCTCAGCCATCGCTACATCACCGACCGTCAGTTGCCGGACAAGGCCATTGACCTGATCGACGAAGCCGCCAGCCGCATCCGCATGGAAATCGATTCCAAACCGGAAGTGCTGGATCGTCTGGAGCGGCGCCTGATTCAACTCAAGGTCGAATCCCAGGCCTTGAAGAAAGAAAGCGACGAAGCGGCGAAGAAGCGCCTGGAAAGGTTGCAGGAAGAGATTGTTCGCCACGAGCGCGAGTATTCCGATCTCGAGGAAATCTGGAATTCGGAGAAAGCTGAAGTCCAGGGCTCGGCGCAGATCCAGCAAAAGATCGAACAGTCCCGCCAGGAACTGGAAGCGGCCCGTCGTAAAGGCGACCTCAACCGCATGGCCGAGCTGCAATATGGGGTGATCCCGGATCTGGAGCGCAGCCTGCAAATGGTCGACCAGCACGGCAAGAGCGAAAACCAGTTGCTGCGCAGCAAGGTCACCGAAGAAGAAATTGCCGAAGTGGTTTCCAAGTGGACCGGCATTCCGGTGTCGAAAATGCTCGAAGGCGAGCGCGACAAACTGCTGAAGATGGAAAGCCTGCTGCACCAGCGCGTGATCGGTCAGGAAGAAGCGGTAGTGGCGGTTTCCAACGCCGTGCGCCGGTCTCGAGCCGGGCTGTCGGACCCTAACCGTCCGAGTGGCTCGTTCATGTTCCTCGGCCCGACCGGTGTCGGTAAAACCGAGCTGTGCAAGGCGCTGGCCGAGTTTCTCTTCGACACCGAAGAGGCCATGGTGCGCATCGACATGTCCGAGTTCATGGAGAAACATTCCGTGGCGCGGCTGATCGGTGCGCCACCGGGCTATGTCGGCTACGAAGAGGGCGGTTACCTGACCGAGGCTGTGCGACGCAAGCCGTACTCGGTGATCCTGCTCGATGAAGTCGAGAAGGCCCACCCGGATGTGTTCAACATCCTGCTGCAAGTGTTGGAGGATGGTCGTTTGACCGACAGCCACGGACGCACGGTGGACTTCCGCAATACCGTGATCGTGATGACCTCCAACCTGGGCTCGGCGCAGATCCAGGAGCTGGTGGGTGATCGCGAGGCGCAACGCGCGGCGGTGATGGATGCAATCTCCACTCACTTCCGACCGGAGTTCATCAACCGGGTGGACGAAGTGGTGATCTTCGAGCCGCTGGCTCGTGATCAGATCGCGGGCATCACCGAGATCCAGCTGGGACGTCTGCGCAGCCGCCTGACCGAGCGCGAGCTGAAGCTGCAATTGAGTGACGAGGCGCTGGATAAGCTGATCGCGGTGGGTTATGACCCGGTCTATGGCGCGCGGCCACTCAAACGTGCCATCCAGCGCTGGATCGAAAACCCGCTGGCACAGTTGATTCTGTCCGGGCGCTTCATGCCGGGCGAAACCGTGACCGGCACGGTGGAGAACGACGAAATCGTCTTCAACTGAAAGCCTGCGGATCGGGTGATTGGAATGGCCTCGCACTGCGAGGCCATTTTTTTCATCAGGCCGTTGAACTCAAAGGAAAAGGCTTGTAAAGTGCGCCCCGCAGTACGTCACCCCCAAGGGCCACTTCTCTGTGAGAAGCAACCCGAAATAAGTTGCAAATCATTGTCTTGAAAGCAATTTAAGGGGTTGACAGAGGTTTTTAAGATTGTAGAATAGCGCGCCTCAGACACACGAACGCAGCGATGCGAACGGGTAGAAGAGGTTGAAGCTGGCTTCAATGTTGTAGCTTCAAATAGCAGTAACTTGAAATATCAGTTCCGTGATAGCTCAGTCGGTAGAGCAAATGACTGTTAATCATTGGGTCCCAGGTTCGAGTCCTGGTCACGGAGCCATTTCAATCGGGGTATAGCGCAGTCCGGTAGCGCGCCTGCTTTGGGAGCAGGATGTCAGGAGTTCGAATCCCCTTACCCCGACCATTTTTGGGTCGTTAGCTCAGTTGGTAGAGCAGTTGGCTTTTAACCAATTGGTCGTAGGTTCGAATCCCACACGACCCACCATTTTTGAAACCAGTTCGCTGGAATCGAATCTTAAGATCAGAGGCCAAAAGCGCTGATCGAGGAAGGCGACTTGCGAAGGTCGCCTTTTTTTTACCGGGGTATAGCGCAGTCCGGTAGCGCGCCTGCTTTGGGAGCAGGATGTCAGGAGTTCGAATCCCCTTACCCCGACCATATTAAAAATCCTCGTATCGAAAGATACGGGGATTTTTTTTGCCTGCGATAAAGCAGATTGCCTTAAGTCATCGTACAACCTGCCGATAACCCACCGACAGGGGCATGGCCCCACTTCAGGCCAAAATAAAAAAGGCGCTCCCCATGGTTCTTCGTCAACTGAATATCGCCCCCCGTGCCGCGTTGGGTTTCGCTTTGATCGCCGTGCTGGTGGCGTTGCTCGGGGTGTTTGCGCTAGGACAGATGTCGAGTATCCGTGACAGTGAAGTCGCGGTAGAAACCCAGTGGTTGCCCAGTATTCGCGGCGGTGACGAGATCCGTGAATTGATGTTGCGCATCCGCACCATTTCCCTGCGCATGGCCCTGGACCAGGACCCGAAGAACATCCCGGTGTACCGTGGGCAAATGGACACCCGCGACAAAGAACTGAGCGAAAAAATCGCCAGTTACGAAAAGCTCGTCATCACGCCTGAAGGCAAGGCGCTTTATGACCAGTTCAAGCAAACCTTTGCCGCTTACCGCACGGGCATCGCCCAATCCTTCGCCCTGGCAGAGCAGGGGCGTCGGGACGAGTTGATCAAGCTGCTGCTGGTGGACATGAAGACCGTGGTGGACGGTTCCGGCAAACAGCTCAACGATCTGGCGGAACTGTTCTCCAGACAAGTCTCCATCGAGAGCCAGAAATCCCAGGAACACTACGTCAATTCCCGGATGATCGTCAGCCTGTTCATTGTGCTCGCCGCCTTGGCGACGGTGGCCCTGGCCATGCTGCTTACTCGCAGTATCGTCAAGCCTTTGGGCGAGGCGTTGAATGCCGCCGAAAACGTCGCCCGAGGCGACCTGACCCGACCGATCAAGACCCACGGCAGCGACGAAGTCAGCCGCTTGCTCAAGGCGCTGGCGACCATGCAGCAGAACCTGCGTGAAACCTTGCAGGGCATCAGCGGCTCAGCTACCCAACTGGCGACCGCCGCCGATGAGCTGAACGCGGTCACGGTCGATAGCACCCACAGCCTGCAACAGCAGAATAACGAAATTGAACAGGCCGCCACCGCCGTCACCGAGATGACCACCGCCGTGGAGGAAGTCGCGCGCAATGCGGTTTCCACCTCCGATGCCACGCGTCAGTCCAGTGAGTCGGCGTCCCTTGGGCAGCAGCGGGTCAGCGACACGGTCGACGCCATCGGCGCCCTGGCCAGTGATGTGCAGGTGACTGGCGGCCTGGTGCAGTCCCTGGCCAACCAATCGCAGGATATCGGCAAGGTGCTGGACGTGATCCGGGCCATCGCCGAGCAGACCAACCTGCTGGCCCTCAACGCGGCCATCGAGGCGGCCCGGGCTGGCGAAAGCGGTCGTGGGTTTGCGGTGGTGGCCGATGAGGTGCGGGCGCTGGCTTATCGCACGCAGCAATCGACCCAGGAAATCGAGCAGATGGTCCAGGGCATGCGCAGCGGCGCCACCCAGGCGCTGGATTCGATGCAGGCCAGCTCCAGTCGCGCCGCCAGCACTCTGGCAATGGCGGAGCGGGCAGGGGAGGCGCTACAGACCATCACGGCGTCGGTCAACGAGATCCACGAACGCAATCTGGTGATCGCCAGCGCCGCTGAAGAACAGGCGCAAGTGGCTCGGGAGGTGGATCGCAACCTGGTGAACATTCGGGATCTGTCGGTGCGCTCGGCCACCGGTGCGGACCAGACCAGCGCGTCCAGCCATGAGTTGTCGCAACTGGCGAATTCATTGCGCACCATGGTGCAGCGGTTTCAGGTTTGATCGATGGATGGCTCGGACAGTGATCCTGCCCGAGCTCAAGTATTGACTGTACCGCCCCCATCGCGAGCAAGCTCGCTCCCACAGGATGACCGCGATCAACTGTGGGAGCGAGCTTGCTCGCGATGACGGTGGATCATTCGATGTCAGTACTGCTGACTCAATGCAGCTTCAGCCGAGGCTCGGTCCCACGCCCGATCTTGCTGCCCAGCATCAGCATGGCCGTGCGGAACATGCCGTACAGCGCCATCTGGTGCATGCGGTACAGCGAGACATAGAACATCCGCGCCAGCCAGCCTTCGAGCATCACACTGCCGGTCAGGTTGCCCATCAAGTTACCCACCGCTGAGAAGCGCGACAGCGAAATCAATGAACCGTAGTCGGTGTATTTGTATTCCGGCAGGGCCTTGCCTTCGATCCGCAGCTTCAGGGATTTGGCCAGCAGCGAGGCTTGCTGATGCGCGGCCTGGGCACGGGGCGGAACGTTGCGATCGCTGCCGGGTTGCGGGCAGGCGGCGCAATCGCCGAAGGCGAAGATGTTCTCGTCACGGGTGGTCTGCAGCGTCGGCAGCACCTGCAGCTGGTTGATCCGGTTGGTCTCCAGACCGTCGATTTCCTTGAGGAAGTCCGGGGCGCGAATCCCGGCGGCCCAGACTTTCAGGCTCGCGTCGATGACCTTGCCATCGACGGTGATCAGGCTGTCGGCTGTCACCTGGCCAATAGCGGCGTTGGTCATGACATTGACCCCAAGTTTCTCCAGGGTCTTGTGCACAGGGCCGCCGATGCGCTCCGGCAAGGCCGGCAGGACTCGCGGTCCGGCTTCGATCAGGGTGATGTGCATGTTCTCCGGTTTGATCCGGTCCAGGCCATAGGCTGCCAGCTCATGGGCGGCGTTGTGCAGCTCGGCCGCCAGTTCAACCCCCGTCGCACCGGCGCCGACGATGGCAACGCTGATGCGTTCGACCACGTCGGTTTGCCCGGCATGGGCGCGCAGATAATGGTTGAGCAATTGCTGATGGAAACGCTCGGCCTGTTTGCGCGTGTCGAGGAACAGGCAATGCTGCGCCGCGCCTTCGGTGCCGAAGTCATTGGTGGTGCTGCCGACGGCGATCACCAGAGTGTCGTAACCCAGTTCACGAGCCGGCAGTAGTTCCAGGCCCGCCTCGTCATAGGTGGCGGCCAGCTGGATGCTCTTGCGCTCGCGATCCAGACCGCTCATGCGCCCCAGCTGGAACCCGAAATGGTTCCATTTTGCCTGGGCGACGTAGTTGAGTTCGTCTTCGGAGGAGTTCAGGGAACCGGCAGCCACTTCGTGCAACAGCGGTTTCCAGATATGGGTCAGGTTCGCGTCGACCAGCATCACACTGGCCGTGCCGCGCTTGCCCAGAGTCTTACCCAGACGGGTAGCCAACTCCAGACCGCCGGCGCCGCCGCCAACGATGACAATACGATGAGTCATGGGGATATCTCGCAAGGCTAAAGGAAATCGGTGCCGTTACCCGCGCGAGCATCAAGCGGCTCATAGCGTCAGGTAACTGATCAGTCGGCTCAACAGGCCCAGGCCGATGGTGATGGCCAGTACCACCACCAGGAGCATCCACGGCCGGAAAGGCCGGCGCTCGACTCGGTGCTGGGACAGTTGCAGGTACTCTTCGACATGCTTCTGGTCTTCCGGGTTCAGGCGGCTGGTCATAAAGGCCTCGGCAGGTAGACGTTGCGAAAGGTATAGACGCTACAGCGTCTGGCTATCCGGCATTGAAAGCAGCGTAGCCGCTCGCCGGAACAGGTTCGACACTCAAGCTGTCGTCCAGGCGAATGATTCCACTTTTTAACACCCGGGCGGTGATTCCGCCATGGCCGCGCACGGCCTGGAACGTCCCTTCGCCGAGGTTGCGCTCCAGTCGCGCGCACGGCTGGCACCAGCCGGTGGTTTCGAAGATGGCCTGGCCGATGCGGAAGCGCCGGCCCTTGAGGCTGAACAGATTGATACCGCTGACCACCAGGTTGCGTCGCAGCTCTTGCGGCAACACCGGCTGATCCACCGGGCGGCCCATCAGCGAACCGATCACGGCCAGGTGTTCCCACTGAATCAAGGTGACTTGCCGGGCATTGCGCACGCCGGGACGGGCATGATCGCCCGTCAGGCCGGCCTCCAGGCGTGCCTCCACGGCGTCGAGCTCAATCATGGGTGCATGGCCCTCGGGGCGCACGCCTATCCAGCGTACGCGGCCTTGCTGGGGCACGGCGGCAATCAGTTCCTGCAGTGGGCTCACAGGCTGATCCCGACATCGAACACGATGCTGCGCCCCAGATTGCTGCGCAGGAAATCCGGCGCATCGGGATGGGCGAACAGCACCCGGGCAAACGTCGGCCCCACCAGCGACAGCGAGCGCCAACCCTGGCGCAGGTATTCGGTCGGCGGCGGGAAATGGCTGTTGAGGTCCAGCACTTCACGCTTGAGGCTGGCGAAGGCGATGATGTCCAGCTCCCCCAGATCCATGCCGCGTTCGGTGTAGTTGTGGGCTTTCTTGCGCAGGGTCGGGGCCAGGCGCAGCAGGAATTCATTGGCCGGGATGCGTCGGGGCTTGGCTTCGCGGCGCACCAGTTGGCTCAGGGAGAAAGCGCTACGGCGGCGCTGCAGCTCGTCGCGCCATTCGTCATTGAGGCGACGGCCTTCGTCGAGGACAAAAAACACCTCGAAGTTGGCATCGCGAAACAATACGTCCGGCGGCTCTCCCGCAGGGGCGAACTCATCAGCGCGATAGGGCACGTTCAGCCCTTGCAGCAGACGCTGGCAGACCCAACGCTCACGCTCCCATTTGCGGGCATTGGACAGAAAAGCGTTGGCTTGCTCGGCCGCGATGGTCAGCAGGCGTAAATAATCGGAATCATCCATGAGCCCAAGCTTAGCGTTCAATTGCGACAAGCTGGAAGCGTTGCATTGATTTATGGCCGGTTAAGGGTGGGGTGTAGACTGCTGGCTTGAATCCTGAGGTGATCATGGAGTCTTTGATGCAAGGACAAGCCAGAGGAGTAGCGCCATGATCGGTGCCGAACTGCTGTCTGCGCAGACGTTGACGGTCGGCTGGCTGATTTATGTACCGGTGCTGGCCTGGGCCGTAGCACGGGCGCCATGGGTGGAGCTGTTCACCGACAGCCGTCGCCAGCACTTGCTGTTCGGCACGGTCCTGGCCGTGTTCATGTTGTGGCTGGTGCGACGGGATTTCGATACCGGCGTCTCGTATCACTTCATCGGCATGACCGCCGTGACACTGCTGCTGGACTGGCCGCTGGCGATTCTCGGCGGCCTTTGCGCCCAGCTTGCCCTGGTGCTGCTGGGACGCCAGGACATGGCGGCGGTGGGTATCAACGGTGCGTTGCTGATTTTGCTGCCGGTGCTGGTCACCGAGTGCTGCGCGATCCTGGTGGAACGCGCCCAACCGCGCAATCTGTTCGTGTACATCTTCTGTTCGGGATTTCTCGCCGCCGCGCTTTCGGCGTTGTTGTGCCTGCTGGTGGGGCTTGGCCTGCTGTGGTACGACGGGGTGTTCGCCATGCCTTACTGGCTGGAAGATTTCATCGGCTACCTCTGGCTGATCATCTTTCCCGAGGCGTTTATCAACGGCATGGTGGTCAGTGCGTTGGTGGTGTTCAGCCCCGAATGGCTGGAGACTTTTAACCGTACGCGCTATCTGTCGGCCCCCTGGAAGGATGACGACAAGCCTTGATTCACATCAAGGCTGAGCAGCCGGGTGCGCTTCATGCTCTGGAAAAATTCCAGGAGCACAACCATGAGTGTTTATGAGTGGGCGAGACAAGAGATCAGGCGCAGCCAGGACGCGGCAGTGGAAATCGGCTTCGACCCGGGCCTTAGCCTGCGGGCCTTGCTCAGTGCGATCGTGCAGCAGAGCAAGGCGGTGCGCAGTGCTGAAGACCTGGCCGATGAACTGAGTTTCCTGGCGGAGAATCTCGACGATGAACAGGACTACGGTTTCATGCGGCCTTAAAGCGACAACGCGGTGGGGAAACTCATGGCTCCCTAGTGGCGAGGCTCGAACTCTTCGCTGAACAGGTCGTCCTCGGCATCGGGGCTGACCGGGATCTTGTGTTCTTCCGACGCCCAGGCGCCCAGGTCGATCAGTTTGCAGCGGTCGGAGCAGAAGGGCCGGAAGGTGTTTTCCGGGCTCCATTCCACAGGGGCGCCACAGGTTGGGCAATCAACGGTTGGGGTTTGGCTCATGACTGGCCTCCACGCAAAGTAAGGTAAAAGTGATGCAGGCGCTCGACCTCGCTGTGCAGCCAGGCGAGGTCGCGGTCATTGACCACCACGTCGTCGGCATGGCTCAAGCGATCCTGACGGCTGGACTGGGCCTTGAGGATCGCCTGGACCTGTTGCTCGCTGGTCTTGTCGCGCTGCAAGGTGCGTTCGATCTGTAGTTGTTCCGGCACATCGATCACCAGGATCCGCTGGGTCATGGCGTACTGGCCGGACTCGATCAACAGCGGCGACACCAGAATCGCATAGGGTGATTGTGCCTGGGCCAGATGATGAGCGATTTCCTCGGCGATCAACGGATGCAGCAGCGCCTCGAGCCAGCGGCGTTGCTCGGCATCTTCGAAAATCAGTTGGCGCAGGGCCGCTCGGTCCAGTGTGCCGTCGGCCTGCAATACGCCGGGGCCAAAATGTTCGGCGATCTTGGCCAGCGCCGGGCGTCCGGGTTCGACCACCCAGCGCGCCGCGTGATCGGCGTCGACGACGTGTACGCCCAGGTCGATAAAGTGCTGGGCCGCCGCGCTTTTGCCGCTGCCGATACCGCCAGTCAGGCCGAGAATCCAGGGTTTTTCTGCGGGGCTATTCATTAAAATCGACATTAGGAACCGACAGACTGCCAATAGAAGTCGGTTATTTGACCACCCCAGAGCAAGGCAATCCAGCCGGCAATGGCCAGATAGGGCCCGAAGGGGATTTGCGTCGATGTCGGTGCATCACGCAGGCGCAACACAATGACCCCGATAATGGCGCCCACCAGCGATGACAACAGCAACGTCAGTGGCAGGATCTGCCAGCCGCCCCAGGCGCCCAGCATCGCCAGCAGCTTGAAATCCCCGTAGCCCATGCCTTCCTTGCCAGTGATCAATTTGAACACCCAGAACACCGACCACAGCGCCAGATAGCCGGCCACGGCGCCCCACATCGCCTGATTCAAGGGGACGAACAAGCCGAAGCTGTTGACGATCAAGCCCAGCCACAACAATGGCAGCACCAGGGTGTCGGGCAACAATTGGTGCTCGGCATCGATCAGGCTCATGCCCAGTAGGCCCCAGGTCAGCACCATCACCATTGCGGCCTGCCAGCCAAAGCCGAAATACCAGGCGACGAACGCCGACAGGATGCCGCAGGCCAGTTCGGTCAGGGGATAGCGCCGGCCGATGGGCGCGGCACAACTGGAGCAACGACCGCGCAATGCCAGGTAACTCAATAGCGGAATGTTTTCCCAGGCCCGGATGCGGTGGCCGCAGTGCGGGCACTGGGAATGCGGCAGCATCAGGTTGTAGACCGGGCCAGGGGCTTCGGCGGGCAGGCCCAGCAAGTCATGGGCTTGCAGCCGCCATTCGCGCGAGAGCATCTTGGGCAGGCGCCACACCAGGACGTTGAGGAAACTGCCGATGATCAGTCCGAGCAGTAAAGCGGCGAGCACAAAGGCCAGGGGATACAGCGCGAAAAATTCGGTCAGGGGCATGTCAGATCGCAGAGCCGAGTTGAAAGATGGGCAGGTACATGGCAACCACCAGGCCGCCGACGACCACCCCCAGGACCACCATGATGAACGGTTCCATCAGGCTGGTGAGATTGTCCACCAGATTGTCCACCTCGGCTTCATAAAAGCTCGCCACTTTGTCGAGCATGTCGTCCAGCGCGCCGGACTCCTCGCCGATGGCGGTCATCTGGATCGCCATGTTCGGGAATATGCCTGAAGCACGCATGGAAAAATTCAATTGCATGCCGGTCGAGACATCCTGCCGGATGCGTTGTACCGCGCGTTTGAACACCACGTTACCGGTGGCGCCTGATACCGAGTCCAGGGCTTCCACCAGCGGCACGCCGGCCGCGAATGTCGTGGACAGGGTCCGGGCGTAGCGGGCCACGGCGGATTTGTACATCAGGGTGCCGATCAGCGGCAGTTTGAGCAGCCATTTATCGCGCCAGTCACGCAAGCCCTGGGAGCGCTTGAGTGCATGTTTGACACCGAAGAACGCCGCCACCGCGCCGCCCAGCAGCATCCACCACCACTGCTGCATGAACTCCGACAGGCCGATGACCATCACCGTGAAGGCCGGCAGTTGGGCGCCGAACCCGGAGAATACCGATTCGAACTGCGGCACCACCTTGACCAGCAGAATACCCGTGACCACGGCGGCGACGAGCACCACAGCGGCCGGGTAGGTCATGGCCTTCTTGATCTTGGCCTTGAGGGCTTCGCTTTTTTCCTTGTAGGTCGCGACGCGCTCCAGCAGCGTATCCAGGGCGCCGGCCTGTTCACCGGCGTCCACCAGGTTGCAGTACAGTTCGTCGAAGTATTGCGGGCTCTTGCGCAACGACGCGGCGAAGCTGTTGCCGGCGGCGACTTCCTGTTTCACCTCGTCCACCAGCTTGCGCATGTTGGCGTTGTCGAAGCCTTCGCCAATGATGTCGAACGCCTGCAACAAGGGCACGCCGGCCTTGAGCATGGTCGCCATCTGACGAGTGAACAAGGCGATATCCAATGGCTTGATACGCTTGCCCTTGCTGAATATCGAGGTGGACTTCTTGCGAACCTTGCCTGGGTTGATGCCTTGTTTACGCAACTGGGCCTTGACCAGGGCCGGGCTCTGCCCAGTCAGCTCGCCGGTCATTTTCGTGCCTTTGCGGTCTTTGCCTTCCCACGTGTAAACGTCGGTTTTTATTGCCTTGACCGCCATGCTCAATCCTTGGTGACCCGGTTGATTTCTTCGAGGCTGGTGATGCCTTGCATCACTTTGAGCAGTCCCGAGGCGCGCAGGTCATTAAAACCGTCCTTGCGCATTTGCAGGTCGATTTCCAACGAGTTGCCCTCGGCCATGATCAGCCGTTGCAGCTCGGGCGTATTCCTGACCACTTCGTAAACCCCCACGCGCCCCTTGTAGCCGTTGTTGCACTGTTCGCAACCGACCGGCTCATAGATCGTGAACGAGCCGATGCGTTCCCGGGGGAAGCCTTCCTTGAGCAGGGTTTCTTCGGGAATCTCGATGGCCCTTTTGCAATGCGGGCACAGCTTGCGCGCCAGTCGCTGGGCGATGATCAGGTGGACCGCCGTGGCGATGTTGAAGCCGGGAATGCCCATGTTGTGCAGGCGGATCAGGGTTTCGGCGGCGCTGTTGGTGTGCAGGGTGGAGAGCACCATGTGTCCGGTCTGGGCGGCCTTGATGGCGATTTCGGCGGTTTCCAGGTCGCGGATCTCGCCCACCATGATCACGTCCGGGTCCTGGCGCAGGAACGAGCGCAGGGCCTGGGCGAAATCCAGACCCTGGCGCGGATTCACGTTGACCTGGTTGATGCCTTCCATGTTGATTTCCACCGGATCCTCAGCGGTGGAAATATTGATGTCCACAGTGTTGAGGATATTGAGCCCGGTATAGAGCGACACGGTTTTGCCAGAGCCGGTGGGCCCGGTCACCAGAATCAACCCTTGTGGTTGTTTGAGCGCCGCCATGTACAGCTCTTTCTGGTCCGGCTCGTAGCCCAGGGCATCGATACCCATCTGCGCGCTGGAGGGGTCGAGGATCCGGATCACCACTTTTTCACCCCAGAGCGTCGGCAGGGTGTTGACCCGGAAGTCGATGGACTTGTTTTTCGACAGGCGCATTTTCAGGCGCCCGTCCTGGGGTTTGCGCCGCTCGGAAATATCAAGGCTGGCCATGACCTTCAGGCGCGCGGCGATGCGGGTGGCCAACTGGATCGGCGGGCGGGCCACCTCTCGCAGCATGCCGTCGGTACGCACCCGCACCCGGTAGATTTTTTCATAGGGTTCAAAGTGCAGGTCGGAGGAGCCGCCCTTGATCGCGTCCAGCAGCATCTTGTTGACGAACCGCACCACCGGCGCATCGTCGGTGTCCTGGCCGGCGATGGAGTCTTGCTTGTGATCATCGATCGACTCGATGTCCAGGCCGTCGAGGTCGACATCGCCCATGCCTTCCAGGCCGGTGCTGGTGGATTCGAAAAACTTTTCGATGGCGTCGCTGAGCTTGTCGTCCTCCACCAGAATGGCTTCGGTGGTCAAGCCGGTGCTGAACTGAATGTCATTGATGGCCTGGTGATTGGTGGGGTCGGAGATGCCCACGAACAGCTTGTTGCCACGCCGCCACAGCGGCAGGGCGTGGTGCTGGCGCACCAGTTTTTCGCTGACAAGGCCGGTGGGTTGGGTTTCCTTGTCCAGGCTGTTGAGGTCCAGCAGGGCCACGCCGAAATGCTCCGAGGCAATTTCCGCCACCTGGCGACTCTGGACCAGTTTGTTCTGCACCAGGTAACTGACCAGGGGCATGCGACTGCTTTGGGCTTGTTGGTACGCCTGCTGCGCACTTTGCTCGGTGATCAGTTCGGCCAGCACCAATTGCTTGGCCAGACCGCTTAAGGCGATGTCATTCATGGGAATCCCGACGCGGACAGTTCATGACTTATAGCCTAGTCAAGCATCCAGACCAAACCAGCGGGGGCGCAGTGACAAAAAACGTCAGATAGTGCGCTTGTTGGGGTAGGACATAGGGGCGCTGCGGGTCGAAGTCCCTTGCCAGCGGGCGCGACAGGGTTGGCACATGCCATGCAATGGCCTCCTCAGGTCATGAGACTCCACCTCATGCTTTGGAGATTATCTATGAATAAGCAAAACGGTTTTACCTTGATCGAGTTGCTGATCGTTGTAGCGATCATCGGCATCCTGGCGACGTTTGCGTTGCCGCAGTATTCCAAGTATCAAGCGCGGGCGAAAGCTACGGCGGGGCTGGCGGAAGTCTCCGCGTTGAAGGTGCCGTTCGAGGACGTCATGAACCAGGGAACCAACCCGACGTTAGCCAACATCGGCGGAACATCGCCCACCAGCAATTGCACCCTGACCGCTTCAGGTACTGCAGCGGACGGAACCGGAACCATTGCATGCACCCTGCTGAATGCGCCAGCTCCCGTTCTCGGCAAGGCAATCACCCTTTCCCGTTCAGCAGCCGGTGTCTGGACCTGCGCTTCGACGGCCGTCCAGGAATTCTTGCCCGCCGGTTGCACGGGGGCCGCTGCACCCTGATTTTGGGTCTGGTTGAGCCGGTGGCGAGGGGCTTTTCCCCTTGCCCAGGAAAACCTCAACAATTCATAAACTTAGGGAGCGCCGAAAAAGCCGCAACTTGCATGTCCCAAATCAGCAGGCCATGCATTTTGCATGATTGTGAAAATTTCCGTTTCGCTTAACTGGTTGATTTTAAAAGAATTAATTAATTCGTGAAAACTGGCACAGCCTTCGCACTACTCCTGATAACCC
Source organism: Pseudomonas sp. A214 (assembly GCF_900156295.1). Lineage (NCBI taxonomy): Bacteria > Pseudomonadati > Pseudomonadota > Gammaproteobacteria > Pseudomonadales > Pseudomonadaceae > Pseudomonas > Pseudomonas sp. A214. The sequence goes on along the minus strand of NZ_LT707062.1, from coordinate 5,896,114 downwards.
TGCCGGGAAACACCTCCGGCAGTTTTTGAGAAAAACAGGAGTTACTCGTATGAAGAAGTTCGCTATCACTGCCGCAGCTGCCACCGCCCTGACTCTGACCATGGCTAGCGCTTTCGCCGAGACCACTCAAGCAACTCAGGCTCCGATGATGCTGGCTGCTGGTGAAGTGACAGAAGCCAAAGAAGACGTTTCTGATACCTGGATCACCACCAAGGTCAAAGCCGATCTGGTCACTGAAAAAGGCATCCCAGGTTCCGATATCAAGGTAGAAACCAATAAAGGCGTAGTGTCGCTGTCGTCGACTACTGTCCTGACCGACGCGCAAAAAGACACCGCCGTGGCGATTACCAAGAAAATCAAAGGCGTCCGAGACGTTTCGGCTGACGGCCTGAAATCCGAGTAAGACTCAAGGCTTCTCGCCTGGACTGGGAGAAGGCACGGCAAGCGGGCTGAGACATACGTTTGCCGTTGCTTTGGAGTTCATGCGAAGGCCACACGGAAGTGGCCATTACAGGCCCCCAGCATTCGTGCCGGGGGCCTGTTCTATTGCGCAATGGAAAAGTATTCAGGGACCCATCTGGGAAATCGACTGGCCGATTTCGCGAGCAGGCTCGCTCCCACAGTGGACGAGCTTCTTCGGCAAGATGCGTTCGAATGTGGGAGCGAGCCTGCTCGCGATTGGCGGCGGCACATCCCACGCCATCTCAACTGAATGACAGAACCGCTCAGCGCCCCCGCTTGCTGGTGATCTGCACCAACCGATTCCCCTCGAAACGCAGGTACTGGTACATGCCACTGTTGGGGCCGTAGGTCCATTCTTCCACCGGGTATTCTTCCCGGCGATTGACGCTGCGTTTGTAGCCCAGGTCATCCCGCGCCGCGGGTTGCCCGCATTTTTGCAGGACTTCGCTGGAGCGGTCACCGACGCTGATCAACTGGCTGCCACAGCGCAATGTATCGGCTGCCGACGTCTGGCCGCTGGCGAGCAGCAAGATCAGGCTAAGCCCGTACAGACGTTTCATCTTATTCGGCATCCAGATGCATGGGGGTGATCACGCGCCCGTCGCTTTCGGCCTGACCGAGGCTGGCGTCGATGAAATACACACGGTCATCAGCCAATTGCCCTTTGTCCACCAGGAAATCCTTGATGCTGCTGGCGCGCTCCTGTCCCAGCTGGCGCAACAGCACTTCGTTGCCACTCCAGAACGAGATCACGCCTTCGCGCAGTTTTTCCGTGCGCGCCTTTTTATCCAGTTGCGTCCATTCGACCGGTGGCTGGGTCTTGAGGCGGGTGCGATAGATGCCTTCGAGCAGCGGTGCCTTTTCATCCTCGGGCACCTCCAGCAGCGAGGCCTTGGCAGGGACTTTGTCGCCTCTGCGCTGCAGCATCTTGTAGTAGTTGTACTGGTATTCGCGTTCCAGACGCTGGGCGGCGAGCAGCGGACCGTCGCTGCTTTGGGCGGCGGTGCCTTCGATCTCCAGGCGCAACTCCGGACGTTTACCGAGGGCTTCGGACAACTTGAGCAGCGTTCCTTCGTTGTCCGGGTTCAGTTCGCTTGAGCCCGGGGCGAATGACACGCTGCCCAAGTCTTGCGAGGCACCCCCGGCCACCAGCCCACCGATGAGTTTGAATGGCGCCTGGGCCGCCCGTACCACCAGGTTGCGCAGGGTTTGCCAGACAATCGGCATCACGCTGAATTGCGGGTCATTGAGGTCGCCGGAAACCGGCAGCTCGATGGAAATCCTGCCTTCGGAGTCCTTCAGCAGCGCGACGGCCAGCTTGAGCGGCAGGCTCACGGCGTCCGGGCTGTCGACCTTTTCCCCCAGCTGCAGCTGCTCGACCACCACTTTGTTGTCGGCCTGTAACTTGCCTTTGGTGATCCGGTAATGCAGGTCGAGGTTGAGTCGGCCCTTGCGGATGCGATAGCCGGCGAATTTGCCGGAATAGGGCGTCAGGGTCGTCAGCTCGACCCGTTTGAAACTGGTGGCGATGTCGAGGCTGGCCATCGGGTCGAAGGGGTTGAGCGCCCCTTTGATGGTGACAGGCGCGTAGCGGTCGACCTTGCCGTTGATGTCCACGGTGGCCGGCTTGGCCTGGCGGCTGTCGATGGTGCCGATCTGGCCGTTGAGCTGCTGGATGGCCGTGGCGAAGTTCGGCGTCAGGCTGAAGTCGGCGAAGTTGGCCGAGCCATCGTTGATGGCAATGCCGCCGACGTGGATGCCCAGCGGTTTCTCCTGGGATGCCGGTTTTGCCGGGCTGTTGTTCGTACCACTGTCGGCCGGTTGCGGGATCAGCAGGTCATCGACGTTGGTGGTGCGGTCTGGGTTGATCATGAATCGCGCGTAAGGCTGGTACAGGTTGACCTTGTCGATCGACAGGCTGTCGCCGTGCTGATAGTTGAGCCCTTCGAGCACCAACTGTTTCCACTTGATGAAGTCCCGGGTCCTGAGGGTATCGAGGGTGTGCAGTTGATCGACCTGGGCGCGACCGGTGACGGCGAATGCCAGCGGCTCGGTGCTCTTGAGGTCCACCGCCAGGTCGCTGCCGAGCATCCCGGAGCGCAGTTCCAGGCGAATGAACGGGTTGATGTAGGCCTGGGCGACCCGCAGGTCGATGTCCTGGGTCTTGACCTTGAGCCGGGCGGTGATCGGGTTCAGGTTGACCTCGCCGTCAGCCAGGATCTTGCCCTGTTTGCCTATCCCGGTATCCAGCTTGAGGGTAAAGGGTGAGCCGTTGAGGGTGTCGTAGTTCTGCAGGTCGAGGTTCAGCGGGCCGACCTCCAGGGCCACCGCCGGCTGCGCCTGACGGTCGGCCAGGTGCACCTGGTAATTGCGCAGTTGCACGTCCTTCAACAGCACCTGCCAGGGCTTGCTCGGTGCCTGGGGGGCAGGCTCGGGCGAATCGGCGGCTGCCGGGGCCGACGCCGGTTCGACCTTGACCTGCGGTTTGGCCGGCTGACTGGCGAAGAGTTTTTGCCAGTCCAGTTGCCCATCCGCCTCGCGCGCGGCCCAGGTTTCCAGCTTCTGGCTGCGGATCTTGCCGACGATGACTTGTTGCTTGGCCAGGTCGACGGTTGTATCACTCACATCCAGGCGTTCGAGCTTCGCCAATGGACGGCCATCCGGCGCCTTGATGGAGAAGGGGGCCACGCTGACGGCCACGTTGTTGAGCAGCAGTTCGGTGCCCTTGGCCAGGTTGAGCTTGTAGTCGGTACTCAGGTTCAGCACGCCGTTTTCCAGCACCAGCGGTACCGCGTCGCGTACGTAGGGCCACCAGACTTTCATCTGGCCGTCGGTGACTTTGATCTTGCCCTCGGAGGCGATCGGCGTGAGGCTGAAGTTGCCGGTCCAGTCGACCCGGCCGCCTTGAGGGCTGACGGCCACCAGGGTCATGTCGGCGTTGTCATCGGGCAGTGTGCTGAGGTTCTTGAGCTCGAAATCAAGGGTGTCGTACAGAAACTCGATGGGCTCGCTGGGACGCAGGTCCTGAAAATGCAGGTAACCGCCGGCCAGTTTGATCCGGTCGATTCGCAGGGGAAACGGCTTGGCGTCGGGGTCGGCCGGGGTGGGTTCGCTGGCCGGCAGCTTGAACAGGCCCAACAGGTTCAACTGACCGTCCTTGGCGAACATGATCTCGGTCTTGGGCTTGTCCAGCTCGATATCGGTCAGGTGCAGGGCGCCGGACCAGAGGCTGTCGAGCTGCAGGTTGGTGTACAGCCGTTCGAAGGCGACCTGCTCCTTGCCCGGTTCGCCGACATTCAGGCCCCAAAGCGTGACTTCGAGGCTGAAGGGATTGAGCTCGATACGCTGAATCTGGGCTGGCACCGTTGCATGGTCGGCCAGTTGTTGATTGGCGATCCGCAAGGCGACACCGGGTAATATCAGAAAACCCAGCAGGCTGTAGAGGGCCAGTACGGTCAACAGGGCGCCGAAAGCGCGAATCAATCCTTTGGGCATGTGCGGCTTCATCTGGTGTGAATTCGGAGTGCCTTGGAGTATGGCATGCGTTTACGGTTCCGAAGCCACTGTGATTTATCAGATTTGTCCGTTTTCGGCGTAGGAGTTGAACCGCTGGTTCAGAGCTGAAGGATCAACGTCTTGAGTGGCGGCTGCTGGTCCCGCGAGGGGAAATCGCTGCCGGGTGTCAGTATTTTCCATTCGCGCACCGGGCGGCCGGCCTTTTCCGCGCAGCGCAGCACCTGCTCGCGCCAGTCGTCCATGGAGACTTTTGCCAGGTTGTTGCAACAGATCAGCACGCCATTTTCAGCGGTGGTGAGCAGCGCCGGCTTGAGCAGGCTCTGGTAATCGCGCAAGAGGTCGACAGTGCCGAACGCGCTCTTGGCCCAGGCGGGCGGGTCGAGCAACACCAGGTCGTACTGGCGTTGCTCCAGGCGCACATAACCTGGCAGCTTCTGCCCGCGTCGCTGACTGATGGGCAGGCCGGCCAGTTGGCGGATGGCCGGGAAGTAATCCGATTGCACGAAATCCATGGGCGGCAGATCAGGGTTGAGCAAACCGTTCTCGCGCCCCACCGCCAGGTTGCCTTCGGCAAAGTCCAGGTTGCACACCTCGCGCGCGCCACCGGCCGCGGCGCTCAGGCCGACGCCGCAGGTGTAGGCGAACAGGTTCAGCACGCTTTTGTGACGGCTGTGTTCCTTGACCCAGCCCCGGGCGTTGCGCAGGTCGAGAAACAGCAATGGATCCTGCCCGGCATGGCGCCCGCGCACGCGGTAGTTCAGGCCCCATTCACGGCCGACAAGGTCTTGCAGGGCGGCTTCGTCAGCCTGGTAAACGGTGTCCTGGCGGTCGACGCGCGAATTGCCCCGGGCGCGATCGTTGTAGACCAGCAGGGTGTCCAGGCCCAGGCACTCGTTGACGATACCGTGCAATTGCAGCAAGGCATCGCGTTCCAGTGACTGATGGAAACTTTGCACCAGCAATTGCGGGCCGTAGCGGTCGACCGTCAGGCCAGGGGCGCCTTCCTGGCTGCCATGGAACAAGCGATAGCAATCGGTGCCTTGCTGGTGCAATTGGCCGAGCAGGTCCTGGCGCTGATCGAGGGCGGCGCGCAGCGCCTGATTCAAGGAAGACATGCCGGGCGCGCCTTAAGGAAATGAGGCGCGGGAGTTTAGCAGTTTCTGTGGCGAGGGGATTTGTGGGAGCAAGCTGTGCTCCCACAGTCCAGCGACGCAAGGACTCGATGCCTCAGGGGAACCGAGTCATTCGCTCAGCGATTAAGGCGCTTGTCGATCAGCCCCTCCACCACGCTTGGATCGGCCAGGGTCGAGGTATCACCGAGGCTGTCGAGCTCGTTGCAGGCAATCTTGCGCAGGATGCGCCGCATGATCTTGCCCGAGCGGGTCTTGGGCAGTGCCGGCGCCCACTGGATCAGTTCCGGTTTGGCGAAGCTGCCGATCTCCTTGCTGACGTGGTCCAGCAATTCCTTTTTCAACGCGTCGTTGGCCTCGATTCCGTCCATCGGCGTGACGAAAGCGTAGATGCCCTGGCCTTTGAGGTCGTGGGGGTAACCGACCACTGCCGCTTCGGCGATGTTGTCGTGCAGCACCAAGGCACTTTCTATTTCGGCAGTGCCGATGCGGTGACCGGAGACGTTGATCACATCGTCGATGCGCCCGGTGATCCAGTAATCGCCATCTTCGTCTCGACGGGCGCCGTCGCCGGTGAAGTAATAGCCGGGGTAGGGCTTGAAATAGGTGTCGACCATGCGGGAGTGGTCGCCATAAACGCTGCGAATCTGCCCCGGCCAGCTCGCCTTGATCGCCAGCACACCGCTGCCGGCGCCATGGATTTCCTTGCCGGTTTCATCCAGCAACACCGGTTGCACGCCAAACATCGGTCGGGTGGCGCAGCCCGGCTTGAGCCGCGGCGCACTCACCAGCGGGCTGAGCATGATGCCGCCGGTCTCGGTCTGCCACCAGGTGTCGACAATCGGGCAGCGCTGTTCGCCGACCACGTTGAAGTACCATTCCCACGCTTCCGGGTTGATCGGCTCACCGACGCTGCCGAGCAATCGCAGGCTTTTGCGCGACGTTTCCTGCAACGGTCCGGCACCTTCGCGCATCAGCGCTCGCAGGGCCGTCGGCGCGGTGTAGAAAATATTGACTTGATGTTTGTCGATCACCTGCCAGAAGCGCGAACTGCTGGGGTAGCTCGGTACGCCTTCGAAGATCAGCGTGGTGGCGCCGTTGGCCAGCGGGCCGTAGACGATGTAACTGTGACCGGTGACCCAACCGACGTCGGCGGTGCACCAGAACACTTCGTTGTCGCGGTAATCGAGCACGTACTTGAACGTCATCGCCGCTTGCAGCAGATAACCACCTGTGGTGTGCAGTACGCCCTTGGGCTTGCCGGTGCTGCCGGAGGTGTAGAGGATGAACAGCGGGTCCTCGGCGTCCATCGGTTCCGGCGGGCAATCGTCGCTCATGTCGTGCATGGCCTGGTGGTACCACAGGTCGCGGCCTTCGACCCAGGCCACTTCGCCCTGGGTGCGCTCGACCACCAGCACGGTGCTGACGTTCGGGCAACTTTCCAGGGCCTTATCGACGTTGCGTTTGAGCGGTATGAATCGTCCGCCGCGCACGCCTTCGTCGGCTGTGATCACGGTGCGGCAATCGGCGTCGAGAATCCGGTCGCGCAGCGAGTCCGGTGAAAAACCGCCGAACACCACCGAATGCACCGCGCCAATCCGTGTGCAGGCAAGCATGGCGTAGGCCGCTTCAGGGATCATCGGCATGTAGATGCAGACCCGATCGCCTTTCTTCACGCCGCGGCTTTTCAGCACGTTGGCCAGGCGGCAAACATGGTGATGAAGTTTTTTGTAGGTGATTTCTGCCGATTCGGCGGGGTTGTCGCCTTCCCAGATGATCGCCGTCTGGTCGCCACGTGTCTCCAGGTGGCGGTCGATGCAGTTGGCGCTGACGTTCAGCTTGCCCCCGGCGAACCAGGTGGCGTCGCCGATCTTGAGGTCATAGCGCTGGACGGTTTGCCAAGGCGTCATCCAGTCGAGAAAGCGCGTGGCCTGCTCGCCCCAGAAAGCGCTGGGATGTTCGATGGATTCTTTGTAGAGCCGCGTGTACTCGTCCTGACTCAGTTGCGCAGCCCGGCGGACGGCATCGGCTTGGGGGTACTGGCTGATATCGAACATGACGGTTCCTTATTCTTGTTTTTGCGACAAGTCATAAAGATGCGCCGAGTAGCCGGAGGGTTCAAGTCATGTACAAATCAACTGTGGGAGCGAGCCTGCTCGCGATGGCGCTGTGTCAGTCAACATCTGTGTCAACTGATCCACCGCCATCGCGAGCAGGCTCGCTCCCACAAAGGTAACGCGGGCCTTGATAACTACTTGAGGATCAGCCGCGATGACGCCCGCGGAAGTAGTTGATCAAACCCTGGGTCGAAGGGTCTTCGGCCGCGCTTTCTTCGCTGCCCACCAGACGGTTGTAGACGCCCTTGCCCAATTCCTTGCCCAGCTCCACGCCCCATTGGTCGAAAGCGTTGATGCCCCAGACCACGCTTTGCACGAACACTTTATGTTCATACAGCGCTACCAATGCGCCAAGGCGACGTGGGCTGATGCGTTCGACCACCAAGGTGTTGCTCGGACGGTTGCCCGGGATCACCTTGTGGGAGGCCAGTTTCTGCACGTCTTCTTCGCTCGCACCTTTGTCACGCAGTTCCGCTTCGGCTTCGGCGCGGGTCTTGCCCAGCATCAGTGCCTGGCTCTGGGACAGGCAGTTGGCGTACAGCCACTGGTGGTGATCGGAAACCGGGTTGAAGCTGACGATCGGCACGATGAAGTCTGCCGGGATCAATTGGGTGCCCTGGTGCAGCAACTGGTGGTAGGCGTGCTGACCATTGCAACCGACGCCGCCCCAGATCACAGGACCTGTGTCGGTAGACACCGGAGTGCCGTCCTGGCGCACACTCTTGCCGTTGGATTCCATGTCCAGTTGCTGCAAGTGCTTGGTGATGTTGCGCAGGTAGTGGTCGTACGGCAGGATCGCGTGGCTTTGCGCGCCCCAGAAGTTGCCGTACCACACGCCCAGCAGCGCCAGCAGTACCGGCATGTTCTGTTCGAACGGCGCGCTCTGGAAATGCTGGTCCATGGAATAGGCGCCGGAGAGCAATTCCTTGAAGTTCGACATGCCGATGGCCAGGGCGATCGGCAAGCCGATGGCCGACCACAGCGAGTAGCGCCCGCCGACCCAATCCCACATCGGGAAGATGTTTTCTTCGCGGATGCCGAAGGCCACGGCGGCGGCGTTATTGCTCGATACGGCGATGAAGTGGCGGTACAGCTCGGCTTCGGAACCGCCCTGGGCCAGGTACCAGGCACGGGCAGCCTGGGCGTTCTTCAGGGTTTCGAGGGTGTTGAAGGATTTCGACGAGACGATGAACAGCGTGGTCTCGGCGCGCAACTTCATGGTCAGTTCATGGAACTCGCTGCCGTCGATGTTCGCCAGGTAGTGACAGCGCACGCCTTTTTGCGCGTAAGACAGCAGCGCTTCGGAGACCAGTTCCGGGCCGAGGAAAGAGCCACCGATGCCGATGTTCACCACGTCGGTAATCGGTTTCTCGGTGTAGCCGCGCCACAGGCCGTCATGGATGCGCCCCACCAGATCAGTGATCTGGTTCAACACCTTGTGTACGTCGGGCATGACGTCGGTGCCGTTCACCAGCAGTTTATCGCCCACAGGGCGGCGCAGCGCGGTATGCAGGGCCGGGCGGCTCTCGGAGGCATTGACGATTTCGCCTTCGAACAGCGCCTTGATCGCGCCCTTGAGGTCGACTTCATTGGCCAGGCACACCAGCAGGTCACGGGTCTGGGCGTTGATCAGGTTCTTTGAGTAGTCGAGAAACAGGCCGCAGCTCGACAGAGTGAATTGATTGAAACGCTGCGGATCGGCATGGAACGCTTCGCGCATGCTGAAATCCTGCATGGCTTTGCGGTGGTCATTCAGCGCTTGCCAGGCAGGCAGAGCGGTCACGTCGTGAGGGGTTCGGTAATACGCCATCGCTGCGGGTTTCCTTTTTACTTGAACGACCTTTTGTACACTAAAAATTCCGGCATGGCCTCTGGGGGCGTCCGGACAACTGTGTCGACACGATCTATGGGCACAGGGCGACTACAGTAAACCTCGCGTTGCGATCTGTCTTGGCTTTGTCAGACCGTTTCCCGGTACTTTTTTATACAACAGGGGCGGGATTGGTCCGACAGACGGAAGCGCGGCGATGTTCCCTGGCACAAAGTCCCTATTCTGGGGAATGCCCGCTGTGGGAGCTAAGCGTGCTCCCCAAGCTTGCACACCGAGGGAGCGGCACAGGGTTCGGTCAGGCGACCTGAACCGGGATGGCATTGCTGGTGTGGCTCAGTTCGTTGCCCGGGGCCATGTACAGCATGCGGGGCTTGAAGTTGGCCAGTTCGGCTTCGCTGTAATGGGCGTAGGCGCAGATGATCACCCGGTCACCCACCTTGGCCTTGTGCGCCGCAGCGCCGTTGACCGAAATCATTCGCGAGCCTTCTTCGCCACGGATCGCATAGGTGGTGAAGCGTTCACCGTTGTCGACGTTGTAGATCTGGATCTGTTCGTATTCGCGGATACCCGACAGGTCCAGCCACTCACCATCAATGGCGCAGGAGCCTTCGTAGTCGAGCACGGCGTGAGTGACTTCGGCGCGGTGCAGCTTGGCCTTGAGCATGATGGCGTGCATGAATGTTTCCTCTGGTCGGGTCCGAACGGCGGGCAGTTTGCCCGAAGGCTCTGGAGGCAGCAATACACAAGAGATGTGAGAATGCAGTCTGTAAAACACCGTCTATCCCTTGTGGAAGCGAAGGCTGTGGGAGCAAAGCTTGCTCGCGATGACGCCGTCAAATTCAACACATATGTCGACTTTTAGACTGCTATCGCGAGCAAGCCTGGCTCCCACAAGGCCCCCATTGGGCTAGGGTGTTCAGGCGAGTGCGTCGAGGTCCAGGTGCAGGTTATCGATCAACCGGGTGGTGCCCAGGAAAGCGGCAACCAGAATCACCAGATCACGATCCTCGGCCGTGGCCGGACGCAAGGTACGGGCGTGGCGGACTTCCAGATAATCAGGACGCAAGCCGGCAGTTTCCAGTTGCTTGACCTGCTCGGCCACCAGCACCGGGAAATCCCGCCGCCCCAGCCTGATCGCCTCGGCAATCTGGCTCAGGCTGCGATAGACCACGGGTGCCACCGCGCGTTGTTCAGGGCTGAGGAAGCCGTTGCGTGACGACAGCGCCAGGCCATCTTCGGCGCGAACGGTCGGCTCACCGATGATCTGAATCGGCATGTTCAGGTCATGGACCAGCGCGCGGATCACCGCCAGTTGCTGGAAGTCCTTCTGGCCGAACACCGCAAGGTCAGGCTGGACCATGTTGAACAGTTTGCTGACCACCGTTGCCACGCCCTCGAAATGCCCCGGACGGCTGGCGCCGCACAGGCCTTCGGACAGTTGCGGGACACTGACCCGGGTCTGTCCGGCCATGCCGTCGGGGTACATTTCTTCGACGGTTGGAGCGAACAGCAGATGGCAGCCGGCCTGGAGCAGTTTTTCCTGATCGGCAGCCAAAGTGCGCGGGTATTTGTCCAGGTCTTCGCCGGCACCGAATTGCAGCGGGTTGACGAAAATGCTCGCCACCACGAAGTCGGCCCGCTGCGCCGCTTTGGTGATCAGCGCCATATGGCCGCTGTGCAGGTTGCCCATGGTCGGCACGAAAGCAATGCGTTTGCCTTCGCTGCGGGCGCGGGCCACGGCGGCCCGCAGTTCGCGTACGGTTTTGACGGTGTTCATGCAGAAAATCCGTGCTCGACGCCAGGGAAGGTCGCCGCTTTGACTTCGGCAACGTAGGCGCCCAGGGCGGCCTGGATGGTCGCTTGCCCGGCCATGAAGTTCTTCACGAACTTGGGTACGCGACCGGTGATCGACAAGCCGAGCATGTCATGCAGCACCAGTACCTGGCCGTCGGTGGCGCTGCCGGCGCCGATGCCGATGACCGGGATCTTCACCGCCTGGGTGATTTCCTCCGCCAGTTCGCTGGGCACGCATTCGAGCAGCAACATCGCGGCACCCGCCTGCTCCAGCGCGATCGCATCGGCGCGCATCTGACGGGCCTGGTTTTCATTGCGGCCCTGAACCTTGTAGCCACCGAGGATGTTCACCGCTTGGGGCGTCAAGCCCAGGTGTGCGCACACCGGGATGCCGCGTTCGGCCAGCAGGCGAATGGAATCGGCCAGCCACAACGCGCCTTCTACTTTCACCATGTGGGCGCCGGCCTGCATCAGCATGGCGCTGTTGGTCATGGTTTGTTCGAGGGTGGCGTAGGCCATGAATGGCAGGTCGGCAAGGATCAGTGCATCGGTGTTACCGCGTTTGACGGCGGCCACGTGATAGGCCATCTCGGCGGTGGTCACCGGCAGCGTGCTGTCGTGACCTTGCAGCACCATGCCGAGGGAATCGCCCACCAGCAGCACTTCGACACCGGCCTCATTGCAGGCGTGGGCGAAAGTTGCGTCATAGCAGGTCAGCATGGTGATTTTTTCACCTTTTTGCTTGAGACCTTGCAGCGTGGTCAGGGTAATAGCTGGCATGAAAAAGTCCTCATTAGGCGCCAGGGGATGTTCTCAATCGGTTTCCCTGACTGAGAACACCTCCTTGAACTACTGCGAGTAACGCGCATGATTCGTCATTTATACAGGCGCACCCTCTATGCGTGGTGCTTGTAAGGCCTGGATTGCGCCCTTTAGCGCCGCGTTGGCGGCGACGGGACGCCTATAGTCGTGAGGAGTACCCGGGAAGTCAATTGGATGTGTTACCGCCGGGTGTTACCGGGGTTACTGATGCGTTTCAGCGTGGGGGAGAGTCTCGAAAGTGACTGTAGGGTCCGAATCTTGTGGGAGTGAGCCTGCACGCGGTTGCGGTGTGTCAGTCGACATTTGCATTGGTTCAATCACCGCTGTCGCGAGCAGGCTCGCTTCCACAGGCTATCTACGTCAGTTGGAGGGCAAGCGTTCCAGGCCGACAAACGGACACACTGCAAGCAGGTCCTTGAGCAGGCGTCCATCGCTCAGGCGCAGGTCGGCGGGTGCCAGTTCTGCGAGGGGATAGAGTACGAAGGCCCGGGCATGCATGTGGTAGTGAGGGACTTTCAGGCGGGGCTCGTCGATCAGGCGATCGCCGAACAGGAGAATGTCCAGGTCCAGGGTGCGCGGACCCCAGCGCTCCAGGCGTTCGCGACCTTGCCCGGTTTCGATGGCTTGCAGCGCATCGAGCAGGTCCAGCGGCGCCAGGCGACTGTCCAGCGCCGCGACCGCATTGGTGTAGCGTGGCTGGCCGGGCAGCAGGGAGTCGCTCTGGTAGAACGCTGACACGCCCACCAGTTGCGTGTCGGGCAGTTGCGCCAGCGCCTGGACAGCGCTGCGCAATTGTTCGGCGGGCTCGGCGAGGTTACTGCCCATGCCGATGTAGATGCGCTCCATCGATTACTCGTCCGAAGCGCTCGGGACACCGGCACGTTTACGCTTGGCGCCGCTGCTGCGACGACGCTTGCGCGGGCCGCTGGCACCGTCGTCCTTACCACTGAGTTCGCGGATCATGTCGCGGCGCTCGCTGTCGTTGGCGTCCTGGTAGTCAGTCCACCATTCACCGAGGCCATCGGTTTGTTCGCCGGCGCTTTCACGCAGTAGCAGGAAGTCGTAGCCAGCCCGGAAACGCGGGTTGTCCAGCAGCAGGTCGGCACGTTTGCCGCTGCGCCGTGGCAGGCGTTCCTGCATGTCCCAGATTTCGCGGATCGGCATCGTGAAGCGTTTCGGAATCGCGATACGCTGGCACTGTTCGCTGATCAGCTCGTGGGCGGCTTCCTGCATGGCAGGGATCGGCGGCATGCCGCGCTCCTGCAGGCGCAGCACCCGGGCCGGGAGGGCAGGCCAGAGCAGTGCGGCAAACAGGAAGGCCGGGGTCACCGGTTTGTTCTGCTTGATGCGCAGATCGGTGTTGATCAACGCTTCGCTGATCAGGGTGTGGGTGTAGGTCGGGTTGTGCTCCAGCGCTTCGGCGCTGGCCGGGAACAGCGGGTCGAACAGTTGCAGGTCCACCAGCATTTCAAAGGTGTCCGCCGCGTTGCCCGACAGGAACAACTTGAGCACTTCCTCGAACAGACGGGCCGACGGGATTTCCCGCAGCATCGGCGCCAATTCGCGGATCGGCGTGGCGCTGTGTTTTTCGATGCCGAAATCCAGCTTGGCGGCGAAACGCACGGCTCGCAGCATGCGCACCGGGTCTTCCTGGTAACGCTGCTTGGGGTCGCCGATCAGGCGGATCAGGCGATTGCGGATGTCGTGTACGCCATTGGCGTAGTCGAGGATGCGTTCGCTGACCGGGTCGTAATACAGGGCGTTGATGGTGAAGTCGCGGCGTTGCGCGTCTTCTTCCAGCGTGCCGTAGACGTTATCGCGCAGGATGCGCCCGCTCTCGTTGCGCGAAGACTGGCTACTGTCTTCTTCTTCATCGTTTTGCGGGTGGTTGGCGCGAAATGTCGCCACTTCGATGATTTCGCGGCCGAAGTGGATGTGGACCAGCTTGAAGCGCCGGCCAATGATCCGTGCGTTGCGAAATTCGGCGCGGATCTGTTCCGGCGTGGCGCTGGTGGCGACGTCGAAATCCTTGGGCGTGATGTTGAGCAGCATGTCACGCACACATCCGCCCACCAGATAAGCCTGGTAGCCGGCGTTCTGCAGGCGTTCGACGATGTTCACCGCGTAACGGCTGAACTGGGCCTTTTGCAACGAATGCTGGCCACTGTTGAGCACTTCAGGCGTGCTGCGAATGTGTTGCGTACGACGCAAGGGAGAACGGAATGACTGGAACAGCTTCTTCAGCATGGGATGCACTGTTTGAAGGAATATTCGGCCAAAAACGAAGAGTGACCGCATGATGGGCGGGGATTCTAGCATTTAGTCGAGGGATGGTGTAGGACGGAGCAGTTTTGAGCTGCAAGCTTGAGCGACAAGCCTTGTAGGCTTTAAGGGAAGGGGAATGGCGGAAACCACAGGGGGAGCCGAAGCTCCCCCAGAATTAGTTGCGTGCTCTGTTTTTATTATTGATTTCGGGCTTCTTGTTTTTGTTGAGTGCCCGCGCCACGAGGTTTTCCCTGCGTGACACTCCCATTCGGGAGTCAAGAGCAAACGGATTGCTTTGGTCGCTGTGTTGCAGTGATCAATCGATCCAACCAGTTCAGGCACCTGTCTTGGGACAGTTTTATTGTTCTCGGCCTGGTTGTGGGGCAAGCCCCAAATACAACGCCTCTCCAAAAGAATCAGTTAGCTGCGCCTCTCGCCGTCTTGTTTTTATTGTGCGTGAGTCGATTCGTCTTATTTTTATTGTCGTTTACACGGTTTGTTATTGTTCTTGTACCAAAGCTATAGCAGGGTGCGTGCCAACTTTTGCGAACCCCAGCAAAGTCGGGGGGCTGGCGGGGTTGCTGGTTATTTCGGGGCGAAAAAAAGCCGGGGTTTCGTTACCGTAAACCCCGGCTTCTGTTACGTGAAAAAGCTGAGGTAACAGTTTTTTCACATTGGGCGGTGTTACCCGCGCACCTCAGCTTTCGCTGGCGACCCCGGTCTTGCGGCGTGGGATACCCAGGCGCTGGCGGCGTTCCCACAGGCATTTGCGGCTAACCCCCAGCTTGCGCGCCAGTTCGGTCTCAGTCATGTGGTCCTGGTGTTCGAGGACGAAATGCTGGAAGTAATCTTCCAGGGACAAGTCTTCGGTAGGCTCGTGACTGGAGTTGTTGGCACCACCCTGTTGCGGGGCCAGGCCGATGAACTCGTCATCGTCCAGGTCACTGAGCTCGATGTCGATGCCTAGCAGGTCGGCCGAGATTTCCGGGCTCTCGCAGAGGATCACTGCTCGCTCTACCGCGTTTTCCAGCTCTCGAACGTTACCCGGCCAGGCGTAGTGACGGATGGCCTGTTCGGCATCCGGGGCGAACTTGAGATCGGTGCGGTTGACCCGCGCGCTCTGGCGGGCAAGGAAAGCATTGGCGATTTCGTTGACGTCGGCGCCACGTTCGCGCAGGGCCGGCAACTTCAAGGCGATGACGTGCAAACGATAATACAGGTCTTCACGGAACTGGCCGATCTTCGCCAGGCTCTTGAGATCGCGGTGCGTGGCCGCGATCAGGCGCACGTCGACTTTCTGCGACTGCACCGACCCGACCCGACGGATCTCGCCTTCCTGAAGCACCCGCAGCAAACGTGCCTGGGCTTCAAGGGGTAGTTCACCGATTTCATCGAGGAACAGCGTCCCGCCGTCCGCCGCTTCCACCAGCCCGGCGCGCCCGGCGCTGGCACCCGTGAACGCACCCTTTTCGTGACCGAACAGTTCGGACTCGATCAGGCTTTCCGGGATCGCCGCGCAGTTCACCGAAATCATCGGGGCCTTGGCCCGTCGGGACAGGTTATGCAGCGCACGGGCTACCAGCTCCTTGCCGGTGCCGGACTCGCCCTGGACCAGGACATTGGAGTCGGTGGGCGCCACTTTGCGGATCTTGCTGTACAAGTCCTGCATGGGCGGGCAGGAGCCGATGATGCCGATTTCGCCGTTATGGTTGCCGGCGCCGCCTTTGGTGGAGGCTGTCGCCTTGCTCGCCGGTTCCGGCGCATGGCTGGCCGCCGTCTGTCGGTCGCGCAGGATGCGGGCCACGGCCTGGAGCATCTCGTCGTGGTCAAACGGCTTGGCGATGTAGTCCACCGCGCCCATTTTCATGGAGTCTACCGCCGAGCGCAGGCTGGCGTAACTGGTCATGATCAGCACCGGCGTGCCCTGGCCGAGCTTGATCAGTTCGGTGCCGGGGGCGCCAGGCAAGCGCAGGTCGCTGACGATCAGGTCAAACGTTGGAATGCTGAAACGTTCTTGTGCTTCCTGCACTGAACCGGCTTCGCTGACCTGGTACTGATTGCGTTCCAGCAGGCGGCGCAAGGCGGAGCGGATAATTGTTTCGTCTTCGACGATCAAAATGTGCGGCATTGATTCGATTCTCTCGACGGTCTCAGTTCACAGCGGACGTCGCTTCGACATGACGCGGCAAGGTCACCCGTATACGGGTGCCGCGTTGGCTTTGTACATCGGCCGGGCTGTCGATGGTGATTTGTCCATAATGCTCTTCAACGATGGAATAGACCAGTGCAAGGCCCAGACCGGTGCCTTCGCCCGGGTCCTTGGTGGTGAAGAAAGGTTCGAACAATCGGTCCATGATGTTCTGGGGGATACCGCTGCCTTCGTCTTCGACGATCAGGTCGATCGTGTGTTCGCTGGCTTCGCTCTTGACCCGCACCGCGCTGCCCGCAGGTGAGGCGTCGCGGGCGTTGGAGAGCAGGTTGATCAGTACCTGGGCGAGCCGCTGGGGATCGCCGTCGACCCAGTGATCCGGGTCGCACAGGTTGAAGAATTGCACCTCGAAATTGCGCCGGTTCAGGGCCAGCAGACCAATGGCGTCCTGGACCACTTCGGCCAGACAGACGGGCTCGTCGTTGTGCTGGTGGCCGCCGGCATGGGCGAAGCTCATCAGTGACTGGACGATACGCGACACACGCTTGGTCTGTTCGAGGATCTGGCCGCTGATTTCCGTCAGTTCGCCGTCGTCCTCGCGCTCTTCGCGCAGGTTTTGCGCCAGGCAGGCGATGCCGGTGATCGGGTTGCCGATTTCGTGGGCCACCCCGGCGGCCAGCCGACCGATGCTTGCCAACCGTTCGGAGTGGACCAGCTTGTCTTCGAGCATCTGAGTATCGGTGAGGTCTTCCACCAGCAATACCAGGCCACTGTTACCCGGCGCCAGCGGCTCGTCGATCGCCGCCTTGTGCAGGTTCAACCAGCGAGTCTGGCCGTCGAGGGCCAGGTGCTGCTTGTGCAAATGCTCATCCGGCAGGTCGATGAAGCCTTGCAGCAGGCCTTTCCACGGCTCACTCAGGGTACTCAGGCGTGAACCGACCACGCGCTGGGCGGCGATTCCAGTCAGTTCCTCCATGGCCTTGTTCCACATCAGGATTTCCTGGTCCTTGGCCAGGGAGCACACGCCCATCGGCAGTTCCTGCAAGGTCTGGCGGTGATAACGGCGCAAGGCGTCCAGTTCGGCGGCCAGGCCGGTGAGGCGCGAGTGGTAGTCTTCCAGGCGGCTCTCGATGAAGTGGATGTCTTCAGTGACATAGTTCTCGCCGCCGGCCTTGTAGGGCAGGAACGTCTCGACCATGTCCTGGGCCACGCTGGGGCCCATCAGGCCGGACAGGTTGGCTTCGATCCGGTCCCGCAGGCGACGCAGGGCATATGGACGGCGTTCATCGAAGGGCAGGTAGAGGTCGCGCAGGGCCTGTTCGACTTCTTTTTGCGCGGCTTTGGCGCCCAGGGGCTTGGCCAGTTGCGTGGCGAACTCCTGGGGTGAGGCGGCGTGCAGTTCCCGGCGCTGAGGGCGGCGAACGTTGTCCACCGCGCAGGCTTCGGCGGCGCTGGCCTCTTCGCTGCTGGCGTTGGTGAACAGTGAAATCAGGGTGAACATCAGCACGTTCGCCGCCAGCGAGGCGATGGCCGCCATGTGCCAACTGGTGTCGTCGAGCACGTAGATCATGTTCAGCAACGGGATATAGAAGCCCTGCATGTTGCCCAGCAGTGGCAACAGCATGGCGACCAGCCACACCAGGATCCCCGCGAGCAGACCGGCGATAAAACCACGGCGGTTGGCTGTTGGCCAATACAGCACCGACAGTACGCCGGGCAGGAACTGCAAGGTGGCGACGAACGCGACAATGCCGAGGTTGGCCAGGTCCTGTCCGTCGCCCAGCATCAGGTAAAAGCCGTAGCCGGCCATGATGATGGCGACGATCAGTGCGCGGCGGGTCCATTTCAGCCAGCGGTAGATATTGCCCTCGGCTGGCGGCTGGTAGAGCGGCAGCACCAGATGGTTGAGCGCCATGCCCGACAGCGCCAGCGTGGTAACGATGATCAGGCCGCTGGCCGCTGACAGGCCACCGATGTAGGCCAGCAACGCCAGGGCCTTGCTGTTGGCGGCGATGCCGATGCCGAGGGTGAAATACTCAGGATTGGTGCTGGCTCCCAGCTTCAGTCCGGCCCACAGGATCAGCGGCACCGCCAGGCTCATCAGCAGCAGGAACAGCGGCAGGCCCCAGCTCGCGCTCACCAGCGAGCGCGGGTTGAGGTTTTCGGTAAAGGTCATGTGGTACATGTGCGGCATGACGATCGCTGACGCGAAGAACACCAGCAACAGCGTGCGCCACGGGCCTTCCTGCAGGGGTGTGTGCAGGGCGGCGAGGGCGGTCTGGTTCTGCAGCAGCCACAGCTCCAGTTGTTGCGGGCCATCGAATACGCCGTACAGGGCATAGAGACCGACGCCGCCGATGGCGATCAGTTTGATCACCGATTCGAAGGCGATGGCGAACACCAGGCCTTCGTGTTTCTCCCGGGTGGCGATGTGGCGGGAACCGAAGAAAATCGTGAAGAGAATGATCAGCGCGCAGAAACTCAGTGCGACCCGGTGCTGCACCGGTTCGCGGGTGAGGATGCTGATGGAGTCGGCCACCGCCTGGATCTGCAGGGCCAGCAACGGCAATACGCCCACCAGCATGAAAATCGTGGTCAGCGCGCCGGCCCAGGTGCTGCGAAAGCGAAAGGCGAACAGGTCGGCCAGGGATGATAGCTGGTAGGTGCGGGTGATTTTCAGGATCGGGTAGAGCAGCACCGGTGCCAGCAGGAATGCCCCCGATACACCCAGGTAGCTGGACAGAAAACCGTAGCCGTACTGATAGGCCAGCCCGACCGTGCCATAGAACGCCCACGCGCTGGCGTAGACGCCCAGCGACAGGGTGTAGGTCAGCGGGTGGCGGATGATCGCCCGGGGGATCATGCCCCGTTCGCTGATCCAGGCGACGCCGAACAGCACTGCCAGGTAGGCTGCGCTGATCAGGATCATCTGGGTCAGGCTAAAGCTCATCGGCATCTTTTTGGCTCTGCAGGATGAAGGTCACGACGATCAGGATCAGCCAAAGCAGATAGGGCCGATACCAGGCACCCGTGGCGTCGATCCACCAATCCATGATGGCCGGGGAGAACAGATAAATCCCCACTACCAGGAGCAGGACCAAGCGATAGATGTACATCCCGGCCTCTCTTTTTTAAACGCGTGCCCGAAAACGTGCGGCGATGGTAACGGATGGGGGCCAAGCTGCAAGCGCCGTCAACGTATTTGCGCCTCTGGCAGGGTCAAAGTGCGCGGTATCTTCCCCGCATCCCAATGGCGAATGCCCCAGTCCAGCAGGTCCCGGGGGCTGGCGTCGACCCGTTCGGGGCCTGGCTGTTGGCCCAGCGCGCGCAGTGCCCGCAACAACAATGGCGTGGCCTGATCGGCCGCCAGCGGTGGCGAGCGGTAGGACTTGCCGAGTTTGTGTCCGTCCGGTTGGGTGATCAGCGGCACATGCAGGTAGCGCGGTTGTGGCAAGCCAAGCAGCTCTTGCAGGTACAGCTGACGTGGTGTGGAGTCCAGCAGGTCGGCACCGCGCACGATATCGGTGACCCCCTGCCAGGCGTCGTCCAGCACCACCGCCAGTTGATAAGCATAGAGCCCGTCGCGACGGCGAATCACGAAATCGCCGACCTCACGGCCCAGGTGCTGGCGGAACGGGCCTTGTACTCGGTCGTTGAAGTGATATGCCAGCTCAGGAACGCGCAGGCGGATGGCCGCGTCTTTGGTGTCGTGACCGGCGTTGCGGCACAGGCCCGGATAAATGCCCTGATACGGCTCCAGTTGTTTGCGCGAGCAGGTGCAGGCATAGGCCAGACCCTGGCTGAGCAGGCGATTGATGACCTGGTCGTAGGCCTCATGGCGCTCACTCTGACGGACCATCTCGCCGTCCCATTCAAACCCGTAGCTTTGCAGTGCCTTCAAGATTGCCGCTTGCGCGCCAGGCTCTTCCCGTGGTGGGTCAAGGTCCTCCATGCGCAGCAACCAGCGCCCGCCCGCGGCCCGGGCATCCAGATAGGACGCCAGCGCGGCGACCAGGGAGCCAAAGTGCAGGTGGCCGCTGGGTGTGGGGGCGAAGCGGCCGATGTAGGGGGCAGTGGCGGTCATAAAGCGAATGTTACTGGGGTCCGGGCTGTTGGAATACATATCCTGCTGACGAAGCCATCCCTCTGTGGGAGCGAGCCTGCTCGCGATAGCGTCTTATCAGTGGGCATTGATGTGGCTGACCCACCGCTATCGCGAGCAGGCTCGCTCCCACAAGGGAACCGGGTGTGCGGGAAGTATCAGAAACAAAAAACGGAGCGTGTGAACGCTCCGTTTTTCGATGACAGCCCAGGCAATTTACTTGCCGACCTGTTTTTCCTTGATTTCCGCCAGGGTCTTGCAGTCGACACACATGTCGGCGGTCGGACGTGCTTCCAGCCGCTTGACGCCGATCTCGACGCCGCAGGACTCGCACCAACCGTATTCTTCGTCTTCGATCAGTTGCAACGTCTTGTCGATTTTCTTGATGAGCTTGCGCTCACGGTCGCGGGCGCGTAGTTCGAGGCTGAATTCTTCTTCCTGGCTGGCACGGTCGGCCGGGTCAGGGAAGTTCGCCGCTTCGTCTTTCATGTGATCCACAGTGCGGTCGACTTCCTGCATCAAGTCCTGTTTCCACTTGTTCAGGATCTTGGTGAAGTGCGCGCGCATGGGGGCGCCCATGTACTCTTCGCCAGCTTGCGGCACGTACGGCTCAAACCCGCTGAGCGACTGATTTTGATTCTGCTTTGCTTGGGTGGGCATGAATGGACCGCCTCTACTCTTGTAATCCACTACGCAGGATTGCTCCATCACCGACACCTGCCGGCCCTGCGGCTGCAAGCGGGCGAACTTACCAGATCAAATCGGGCCGCGCTACTCCCGGTTGTCGAGCCTGCGGTGGCCGGGGCTTGCAAAGCGTGGTCAAGTTCAGTCCGGTGGAGTGACAAACCTGCTCAATGCTTGATTCTAGTCAAGCCTGAGCCGATCGCTGGAGACATTTGCTGCAAGCGGCCGGGCCCTGAGTTCGTGCTCGCTTGCGCAGTTGTTTCTGGGTTGGCCGGAGAGTTAGGTAGAATCGGTTCTTTTTTACCAGAAGGAAGGCTAATGGCTCAGCCCTACAGTGCGCGTAGCCGCGCCATCGAACCTTTCCATGTGATGGCGCTCCTGGCCCGTGCCAATGAGCTGCAGGCCGCCGGGCACGATGTCATCCACCTGGAGATCGGCGAGCCGGACTTCACCACGGCTGAGCCGATCATCCAGGCCGGCCAGGCCGCGCTGGCGGCGGGAAAGACCCGTTACACGGCGGCCCGTGGCATCCCCGAGCTGCGCGAAGCCATCGCCGGTTTCTATGGGCAGCGCTACGGTGTGGACATAGACCCACGGCGCATCCTGGTCACGCCGGGCGGATCCGGCGCGTTGCTGCTGACCAGCGCGTTGCTGGTGGACCCGGGCAAGCACTGGCTGTTGGCGGACCCCGGTTACCCCTGCAATCGCCACTTTCTGCGGCTGGTGGAAGGTACGGCTCAATTGGTGCCGGTAGGCCCGGACGTGCGCTACCAGCTGACCCCGGACCTGGTGAACCGCTATTGGGACTCGAACAGCGTGGGTGCGCTGGTCGCGTCGCCGGCCAACCCGACCGGGACGATTCTCAGCCGGGACGAACTGGCCGGCCTGTCCAAGGCAATCAAGGGCCACAACGGTCACTTGGTGGTGGATGAGATCTATCACGGCCTGACTTATGGCACCGATGCCGCGAGCGTGCTGGAAGTCGACAACGAAGCTTTCGTCCTTAATAGCTTTTCCAAGTATTTCGGCATGACCGGCTGGCGGCTGGGCTGGCTGGTGGCCCCTTCGGCGGCTGTTGGTGAGCTGGAGAAGCTGGCGCAGAACCTTTACATCAGTGCGCCGAGCATGGCCCAGTACGCGGCGTTGGCCTGTTTCGAACCGGCGACAATCGAGATATTCGAGCAGCGCCGGGCCGAGTTCGCGCTGCGGCGCGACTTTCTGCTACCGGCCTTGCGTGATCTGGGGTTCGGCATCGCAGTGGAGCCGGAAGGGGCGTTTTACCTGTATGCCGACATTAGTGCATTCGGCGGCGATGCTTTTGCGTTCTGCCAGCACTTTCTGGAGACCGAGCATGTGGCGTTCACGCCGGGGCTGGATTTCGGTCGCCATCAGGCTGGGCACCATGTGCGTTTCGCCTACACCCAGAGCTTGCCGCGGCTCCAGGAAGCGGTGGAGCGAATCGAGCGCGGACTGCGGAGTTGGCAAGGCTGATGCTTTTTTCACCTGCGCTGGAAGAAGGCCGGCTGATTCGACGTTATAAGCGTTTTCTTGCCGATATCGAGACCGTTCATGGCGAACTGCTGACGATTCATTGCCCCAACACCGGTTCGATGCTCAATTGCATGGCCGAAGGTGCGCGAGTCTGGTTCAGTCGTTCCAGCGACCCCAAGCGCAAATTGCCCGGCACCTGGGAAATAGGCGAAACCCCCCAGGGGCGGTTGGCCTGCATCAACACCGCGCGAGCCAACCCGCTAATCGAAGAGGCCCTGCGTGCCGGGGTCATCAGCGAGCTGAACGGTTTTACCGGGCTCAAGCGTGAAGTGGCTTACGGTCAGGAAAACAGTCGTATCGATTTTCGACTGGACTACGACGAAGGCTCCGCCTGGGTCGAAGTCAAAAGTGTCACGTTGGGTTTTGACGGCACGACCGTGGCGGCGTTTCCTGATGCGGTGACCCAGCGGGGAGCCAGGCATCTGCGCGAACTCGCTCACCTGGCCCGGGACGGCGTGCGGGCGGTGCAGTTGTATTGTGTCAACCTGAGCGGGATCGACGCCGTGCGCCCGGCACAGGAAATCGACCCGCTGTACGCGGCGGCGTTGCGCGACGCTGTGGCCGCGGGCGTGGAAGTGCTGGCCTACGGGGTGACGCTGATGCCCGAGCAAATGTGGGTGGATCGGCCGTTACCGGTGCTGCTCGACCCAGATGCCTTGCTCGTCCTCCCGGCTCTCTAACGCAGCCAGGGACTGCCCGGCACAGGGGCCGGCGACGCATTCACCGCTTTCAATCAGAAACAGTGCGCCGTGGGTGGCGCACTGGATCAGGCTGGCGCTGGGGTCGAGAAACTCATCGGGCCGCCATTCCAGCGGTACGCCGCGGTGCGGGCAGCGGTTGAGATAGACATACACCTGGCCGGCGCGACGCACCGCCAGCAACTTGCGCCCATCGAGGTCGAAACCGCGACTGCTGTTGTCGGGCAATTCGGCGCCGGTACAAAGAAACTTCATGTGGGTCTCTATGGTTATGAGTGGGCGAGTTTGTGTGGGAGCGAGCCTGCTCGCGATAGCGGTCGATCAGCCAGCAGCAATGGGTCGACACACCGCTAATCGCGAGCAGGCTCGCTCCCACAGAGGCAACCCCCCAAAGGTTCATGCTTGACGTCCAAATGAAAACAATTATCAAATGGCGCCTCCTTCGCAGGGGGCTGAGGATACTTTGCCTGCGGGGTTCATGCCCGGCCCTGTGAACATTTCTTCGAGGAAGCTGCCCGATGCGCCTGAATATCCGTGTTGTCACGCTCTGTGTTGTCATGTTAGCCAGCCAGGGCTTGGTGGCGGCTGAACTGCCGCAGCGCTGGGTCAGTGCCGGCGGGGCAGTGTCCGAATGGGTCAGCGCGCTGGGCGGTGAGTCGAAACTGGTGGGCGTGGACACCACCAGCCAGCATCCCGAAGCCTTGCGGGATTTACCCAGCATCGGTTATCAGCGACAACTCTCGGCCGAGGGGGTATTGAGCCTGCGTCCGCAGATCCTCGTAGGCACCGAAGAAATGGGGCCGCCACCGGTGCTGTCGCAGATCCGCAGCGCCGGGGTACAGGTTGAACTGTTCTCGGCCACGCCCGACCTGTCGACCCTTCAGGGCAATCTGCGGCACCTGGGTCAACTGCTGGGCGCCGAGGCCAAAGCCGCGCAGTTGTTCGACAGTTATCAACAGCAGCTCAGCCAACAGAAAGCTCGAGTGAGTAAAATCCAGCTTGAGCAACAGGCCCCCGGCGTGTTGCTGTTGGTCGCAAGCTCCGGCGGCAAGCCGATGGTCGCAGGCCTGGGCACCTCCGCCGATTGGCTGGTGCAGCAGGCCGGCGGTCACAACTTGGCGACACACCATGGTTACAAGGCATTTTCGGTGGAGAGCCTGGCCAGCCTGAATCCCGAAGTACTGGTGTTCGCCGATCGCGCGTTGAGTGGCGAAGAAGCGCGTGCGGCGTTGTTCAGGGGAAATCCGATTCTTTCCTCCACCCGTGCCGCCAGGGCCGGGCGCGTTATCGAGCTTGACCCGACACTGTTGGTCGGCGGGCTAGGCCCGCGGTTGCCGCAAAGTCTGGTGAAGCTGACGGCCGGTTTTTACCCGACCGAACCGGCCAAGGCACCATGACCCCTCTGGTCAAACCGCGCACCTTGTTCATTGGCCTGGCCCTGTTGTGTCTGCTGGCGATCTGGCTGTCCCTGGCCCTGGGGCCGGTGAGTTTGCCGCTGTTCGATACCTTGCGCGCCGCGTTGCGCTTGATGGGTTTGCCAGTGGCCGCCGAAGGTCTGGAGCAGGCCGAACTGATCCTCGGTCAGATCCGTCTGCCACGCACCCTGCTGGGGCTGGCGGTGGGCGGGGTATTGGCATTATCGGGGGTGGCGATGCAGGGGCTGTTCCGCAACCCGTTGGCCGACCCGGGGCTGGTCGGGGTGTCCAGCGGTGCGGCGCTGGGCGCGGCGTTCGCCATTGTTGGCGGCTCGGCGCTGGGTGGCTTGCCCGAAGCGTTCGGCCCCTATGTGTTGTCGTTGTGTGCGTTCCTCGGCGGGCTTGGGGTTACGGCATTGGTTTATCGCCTCGGTCGGCGCAACGGCCAGACCCATGTCGCGACCATGCTCCTGGCCGGTATCGCCCTGACCGCGCTGTCCGGCTCGGCGGTGGGCTTGTTCACTTACCTGGCGGACGACGCGACCCTGCGCACCTTGACGTTCTGGAACCTGGGGAGCCTGAATGGTGCCAGCTATGCGCGGTTGTGGCCGCTGTTGCTGGTCAGCGTTGGCGTAGCACTCTGGCTGCCACGACGGGCCCGGGCACTCAATGCTCTGTTGCTGGGTGAATCCGAAGCCGCCCATTTGGGCGTTGATGTCGAAGGGCTCAAGCGTGAACTGGTGTTTTGCACGGCCCTGGGGGTTGGCGCGGCAGTGGCGGCGGCGGGCATGATCGGCTTTGTCGGGCTGGTAGTGCCGCATTTGGTACGGTTGATGGCCGGCCCCGATCATCGCGTTCTGTTGCCGGCTTCGGTGCTGGCGGGGGCGAGCCTGCTGCTGTTCGCCGATCTGGTGGCGCGTCTGGCGCTGGCTCCGGCGGAACTGCCGATCGGCATCGTCACGGCATTCATCGGGGCGCCGTTCTTCCTCTATTTATTGCTGCGAGGACGCGCCTGATGTTACGAGCGCAGAACCTGCACATCCAGCGGGGTCGCAAGACCGTGTTGGCTGATGTCAATCTTGATCTGCATGCCGGCCAGGTGCTGGGCGTGCTCGGCCCCAACGGTGCAGGTAAAAGTACTTTGCTGGCGGGGCTGTGCGGTCAATTGCCTCCTGCGCAGGGACAGGTCTGGCTCGATGATCGGCCTTTGTCCCAGTGGGACGGCGCCGAGCGTGCCCGCCGCCTGGCGGTATTGCCGCAGTCATCGACCCTGGATTTTGCTTTCCGAGTCGAGGAAGTAGTCGGCATGGGGCGCCTGCCTCATCAGTGTGGTCGAGTGCGTGACGAGCAAATCGTTGCCTTGGCGTTGCACGCTGCAGACGCGGCGCATCTGCACGGTCGCAGTTACCTGGCGCTGTCGGGAGGCGAGCGTCAGCGGGTGCACCTGGCGCGGGTCTTGGCACAGTTGTGGCCAGGGGAAGCGGGGCAGACCCTGCTGCTCGACGAACCGACCTCGATGCTCGATCCACTGCACCAGCACACCATCCTGCAAGCGGTGCGTGAGTTTGCCGATCGCGGCGCGGCCGTATTGGTGATCCTGCATGACCTGAACCTGGCAGCGCGTTATTGTGATCGCCTGTTGTTGCTCGCGTCCGGCCGGCCGGTGGCCCTGGACACGCCGCAACAAGTGCTGCGCCCGGAACCGCTCAAAGCAGTGTTTGGCCTGGAAGTGCTGGTGCAACCCCATCCGGAGCGCGGACATCCATTGATCATCGCCCGCTGAGGGTTGCCTGAGGATGTAGACGTGCGCCTGATCCTGATTCTGGCATTGAGTGTGCTGACGGCCTGTCAGAGCACTGCGCCGCCCCCGGTCGACGGGCAGATCCTTGATTTGCACAGTGGCCGGGCCATCACGCCTCAAGCGTTGATCGAGCGTCTGGCACGGGCGCCGCGAGTGGTGGTCGGCGAGCAGCACGACAATCCGGATCACCACGCGCTGCAGCTATGGCTGCTTCAGGCCCTGGCCGCGCAACGGGCCCAGGGCAGCCTCCTGCTGGAAATGCTGACACCCCACCAGCAGCCTCGCGTTGATGCGGTCCGCCAGTTACCTGCCTTGCCAACTGATCTTCCCGGTGCCCTGGATTGGTCGCCGGGATGGGACTGGAGCCTGTATGGTCCGGTCGTGGAGTTTGCCCTGACGCAACGCTATCCGTTGTTGGCCGCCAATCTGGACACCGCCGAGATCCAGCGCGTCTACCGGCAGGCGCCGGACTTGCGAGGCGCCCGTGCGAATGCGGCAAGTGTGAAGGATCAGTTGCTGGAGCAGATTCGCCAATCCCATTGCGGCCTGCTGCCCGAATCTCAGATGCCGGCGATGCTGGCTGTCCAGCAACAACGTGACCGACGCATGGCCGAACGTCTGCTGGCTGCGCCATTGCCTGCGTTGTTGTTCGCCGGTGCCTGGCATGGACGAAAAGACGTCGGGGTGCCGCTGCATGTGCTGGACTTGGGGGCCAGTGAGGCGCCCACCGTCCTGATGCTGGCCGAGGAGGGCAGCGAGATGACATCGGTCATGGCAGATTACGTGTGGTACACCAAGGCCACTCCCCCTCAGGATTACTGCGCGCAGATGCGTGAACACAGCGCATTTCCTCCAGACAAAAAAGACCCGACAAAAGTCGGGTCAAATAACCGTGATTAGCCTGATGAGGAGATATCTGAGAGTCCGAACCAAGGGCTATTCAAATATCGACCAGTCTCGCGACCGGATGCGCTAATCATAGCGATTCTCATTACCATGTCAAACGTTGTTTTTTGAATTGGCCCAAATAACTTTCAAGCGCAGGCCGTGTGGCGACAAACAAGGAGAATGGTCAGGCTTTGTGACGCGTCGAAACGGCGTCCAATTGTTTGTTCAAGGCTTCCTTGCGTTCGGCGGGGATGTCATTCCAGTGCACATCCATCAATGCGCCCTCAATGGCATAGAGCAACACCTTCGAAGCCCGGAACCCGCGAGTGCGTACTGCGCGATAGGCATCAACCGCTCCGAGGCGGCGCAGATCCGAGGCGCTGTGGATGCCCACGGCATGCAGCCACTGGGCTGATGTCTTGCCCAGGTTCTTCAGGTGTTGCAGTTCATCATTCATCGAACCTCCTTGCGACGGCCGACTGGTGCAGTGGGCAAGCTTCTCAGGAGTGTAGCGGTCAGTAGGAAAAACGTGATTCTTTGGTGGGATTTGAAGCAAAAGCTTCTAATGCATTACGCACGATAGGTGGGGGCGCGCGGCAAGATGCAGCGTCCAGCGCAGGCGGGGGCGCTGGAGATCAATTGGGTTGACGGCAGATTCGGCCCGATTCAGCGGGTGCGGTAGCGCAGCCGGGTGCCAAAGTTCATCGACATCAGAATTTCGTCGGCAGACAGTTCTGCCGGGAAATAGGCGCCCGATATTTGCGCATGGGCCAGGCTGGCACCTTCCAGGGACGACTTGCGAAAATCGATGCCGCGCAAATCCGCGGAGCGGAAGTAAGCGTCGGTGAAATCCACGTCGTCGGCATTGAGCTCTCGCAGATCCAGACCACGAAAATCGCCGCCACGCATATCAACCGGGCCTTGTGGCCGTTCGTTGTTGAAACCGGCAATGTCGTCTTCGCGCAGCAAAGCATAAAGCGGGGTACTGAGAAGCTTGGGTAGGCTCATTTCATATCACCTGTTGGTTTTATGACGCCAGTATAGTGCCACTGTTTGACGGCCGTGAAGGGTGGGCAGACTCCACGGCCGAAATAGTTTTTTACAGGCCTGGCAAGCGTTGACGAATCTGCGCGACCACGATGTCGAGCGTGCCGCTTTCATTGGTCTGGACCCGTTTGCTGCACAGGATTTCCGCAGGGGTGAGTGCTTCGCGGCTGGCCTGTTGGGCGGCGATAACGGCCAGATTTGCGTCGGACGGATCTGTCTGATCGGCCTGACGCTGCGCCAGCCTGCTCTCGATAACCGCTTGTGGCGCATTGCAATCGAGGATCAGGAACGGAGCGCCCGTGGCCTCGGCAACTTTCGCCGCAGCATCGCGCTGATCGTGTTTGAGGTACGTGGCGTCGATCACTGCTGGGAAGCCGGCATGCAGGATGACACTGGCGATTTCATGCAAGCGGGCATAAGTGGCGTCGCTGGCGCCGCTGCTATAGATGCCGGCTTGTGGATCATTGGGCACTTGCTGCTCACCAAACAGACGCTTGCGCTCAACGTCCGAGCGCAAGCGAATGGCGCCCAGGGCTTCCACCAGGCGCATCGCGACATGGCTTTTGCCAACGGCCGAAACGCCGTGGGTGATGGCCAGAAAGCGCGAGGGAATGGTGCTGTAGCTTTCGGCCAGGTTCGCGTAGTTGCGGTATTGGCGCAGGGTTGTGGCGCGCTGCACCGGGTCGGCTTCGGCCGGCATGCTGAACAGCGCGACCTTGGCGCGGACCAGGGCGCGGTAGGCTTTGTAGAAGTTCAGCAGCTCCAGGCCTTGATAGTCGCCGGTCAGCTCCAGATATTGGCTGACGAAACGTCGCGCCAGCGACTTGAGGCCGCGGTCTTCCAGGTCCATCGCCAGGAATGCAGTGTCGGCATAGACATCGGTGAAGCGGAACGGCTCGTTGAACTCGATGCAGTCGAAAATCACTACCTTGCCATCGATCACCGTGGCATTGCCCAAGTGGATGTCACCGTGGCATTCGCGGATGAAACCTTCGGCTTTGCGTTGGGTGAACAGCGGTTTGAGGCGTTCGAAGCTGCTTTCGGCCCAGGCTTGCAGGGCTTCGAGCTGCAACAGGTCAGCCTTGTCACTGAGGAACGGACGAATCTGTTCGAAGTTCTGCCGCACCGGTGCCATAACGCTGTCGGGGGTGCCGGCGGCGTTTTCGGCAGGCACGGTGGGCGTAGAGAGATGGAAGCGGGCGATCTGCGCGGCCATTTCGTCAACGTGCGCGGTGGTCAGTTCGCCGTTGGCCTGGAGCGTGCTGAGCAGTTGGCTCTGGGGAAACTGACGCATCTTCAGGGCGTATTCGATGGCCGGACCTTCGCCACCCAGTTGCGGCACTTGCGGGGTGCCGGTAATCGGCATGACTTCCAGGTACAGATCCTGGGTCAGGCGCTGGTTCAAGCGCAGTTCTTCCCCGCAGAAATGCTTGCGTGCCTCGAGGCTGGTGAAATCAAGGAAGCCGAAATTGACCGGTTTTTTGAATTTGTAGGCATACGGCCCGGTGAGCAATACCCAGGAAATGTGGGTCTCGATGACCTGGAACCCTTCGACGGGATGCGGATAGAGGGCCGGGTTTTGCAGGGCAGCGATCAGGGACTGGCTCACGGGCGATCCTTCAGAGACTGGGAAAATTCAAGGCCGTCATTATGGCGGCAAGCCGCGTTAACGCAAACAGGAGGGGGCCGTTGTGTGGTCATGTTGAACCGCGGCAAAGTGCGTATAATCCGCCGCCATGACTCGTACCCGATCCCCCCGTACCCCCAAGAAACCACCCGCCAGTCGCTTGCGGCCCTGGCTGGGCTGGGCCCTTAAACTCAGCCTGGTGGGCCTCGTCGTGCTCGCTGGCTTTGCGGTCTACCTCGATGCCGTGGTCCAGGAGAAGTTCTCCGGCAAGCGCTGGACCATCCCGGCCAAGGTCTACGCCAGGCCCCTGGAGCTGTTCGTCGGACAAAAGCTGAGTCGGGACGATTTCCTGACCGAGCTCGATGCCCTCGGCTATCGCCGTGAAAGCGTTGCCAATGGCCCGGGTGCTGCGTCCGTCAACGGCAATACCGTCGACCTCAATACCCGCGGTTTCCAATTTTATGAAGGCATGGAGCAGGCGCAGGCGGTGCGAGTGCGTTTCTCCGGCGACTACGTGGCTGCGCTGACCGGTGCCAACAATGCGAAGCTGTCAGTGGTGCGCCTTGAACCGCTGCTGATCGGTGGCCTGTACCCCAAGAACCTTGAAGACCGGATCCTGATCAAGATCGACCAGGTGCCGCCGTTCCTGCTCGATACGCTGATCGCTGTCGAGGACCGCGATTTCTACCATCACTTCGGCGTCTCGCCCAAGTCGATTGCCCGGGCCATCTGGGTCAACACCTCCTCGGGCCGTATGCGCCAGGGCGGCAGTACCTTGACCCAGCAATTGGTCAAGAACTTCTATTTGACCAACGAGCGCAGCCTCAGCCGCAAGCTTACCGAAGCCATGATGGCGCTGTTGCTGGAACTGCACTACGACAAGCGGGAGATTCTCGAGGCGTACCTCAACGAGGTCTTCGTCGGTCAGGACGGCCAGCGGGCGGTTCACGGTTTCGGCCTGGCCAGCCAGTTCTTCTTCAGCCAGCCGCTGTCCGAGCTCAAGCTGCATCAGGTGGCATTGCTGGTGGGGATGGTGAAAGGGCCGTCCTCCTACAACCCGCGGCGTAATCCGGAGCGCGCCCTCGAGCGGCGCAATCTGGTACTCGACTTGCTGCAACAGCAAGGCGTGGCGACGGCCGAGCAAGTCGAAGCGGCGAAGAAGATGCCTTTGGGCGTAACCAAGCGCGGCAGTCTGGCCGACAGCTCGTTTCCTGGTTTCATGGACCTGGTCAAGCGTCAACTGCGTGAGGACTACCGCGACGAAGACTTGACCGAAGAAGGCCTGCGGATCTTCACCAGTTTCGACCCGATCCTGCAGATGAAGGCCGAAGCATCGGTCAATGACACCTTCAAGCGACTGGCCGGGCGCAAGGGCTCTGATGAAGTGGAAGCCGCGATGGTGGTGACCAACCCGGAAACCGGCGAAGTCCAGGCCATGATCGGCAGTCGGCAGGCCAGTTTTGCCGGTTTCAACCGGGCGCTCGATGCGGTCCGCCCGATCGGCTCCCTGATCAAGCCGGCGGTCTACCTCACCGCCCTGGAAAAACCGAGCCAGTACACCCTGACCAGTTGGCTGTCCGACGAGGCGTTCTCGGTCAAGGGCGCGGACGGCCAGGTGTGGAAGCCGCAAAATTATGATCGCCGCTCCCACGGTACGGTGTTCCTGTACCAGGGGCTTGCGCATTCCTACAACCTGTCGACGGCTCGCCTCGGGCTTGAAATCGGCGTGCCGAATGTCCTCAAGACCTTGGCCCGCCTGGGTGTCAGTCGCGAATTCCCGGCATTCCCATCGATGCTGCTGGGAGCCGGTGGCCTCACGCCGATTGAAGTGGCAGCCATGTACCAGACACTGGCCAACGGTGGCTTCAACACGCCGATGCGCGGCATTCGCAGCGTGCTTACCGCCGACGGCGAGCCGCTCAAGCGCTATCCGTTCCAGATCCAGCAGCGTTTTGATCCCGCGTCCATTTATCTGATCCAGAGCGCCATGCAACGGGTCATGCGTGAAGGCACCGGCAGTTCGGTTTATAACGTACTACCGCGTAACCTGACCCTGGCGGGCAAGACCGGTACCAGCAACGACTCGCGCGACAGCTGGTTTGCCGGTTTCAGCCAGGACCTGCTGGCAGTGGTCTGGCTCGGCCGTGACGACAATGGCAAGACCCCGTTCACTGGCGCCACCGGGGCATTGCAGGTCTGGACCAGTTTCATGCGCAAGGCCGATCCGTTGCCGCTGGACATGCCGCAACCAGACAATATCGTTCAGGCCTGGGTGGATTCGCGCACCGGTCAAGGCTCCGACGCCAGTTGCCCGGGCGCGGTGCAGATGCCGTATATTCGCGGCAGCGAACCACCACCCGGTGCAGCCTGTGGCATTCCAAACCCCGCCGAATCGGTCATGGATTGGGTCAAGGACTGGATGAATTAAGCAAAGAGGGTTTCAAGTGAACAAGTGGTTGATTCCAGCGGTTACGGCCGTGGCATTGCTCAGCGGTTGCTCCACCGTACAACGCGGTTCGATTCCGGTTGTCGATTCCGGCACTGCCGTTTCCAATAGCGAGCGGGTCTCGGCCAATGGCGGCTTCCGTCAAACGACGGTGCAGCGGCCGGTGCAGGGACAGGTCCAGGCGATTCCCCAGGGCGATACCGGTGTCGTCGTGATGGTGCCCGGTGGCGGCGCCACGACGTCGGCACCGATCAGCAGCACACCGATCACGCCAGGGCCGATCACGCCGGGCCCTATCGATACTTCACCAATCGACCAGGGCAGCTTCAACATGCCTTCTGCACCGAGCAGCATTCCCTCGACCAGTTCGGGAGGTCTGTCCGCTGATGAACAATTGGACGGTCCAGTACTGGCATTGCTCACCACAGCCCAACAGCAACAGGCCGGTGGTGACCTCAATGGTGCGTCCTCCAGCCTTGAGCGAGCCCAGCGTGTTGCGCCGCGTGAACCCCAGGTTCTCTATCGCCTGGCCCAGGTGCGCATGGCCCAGGGCGATGCGCCGCAAGCCGAGCAACTGGCCCGCCGTGGCCTGACATTCGCCAACGGTCGTCCGGCGCTTCAGGCCAGCCTGTGGGAATTGATCGCTCAGGCCCGTGAGAAACAAGGCGACTCCGCCGGCGCGGCATTGGCCCGTCAGAAGGCCAAGGTTTCGCTCTGATGGATACGCGTTTTCCCAAGATCGCCGATCAGTTGCTGCTGATTGAGCGCGAGTTGCGGGTCCAGGGCTGGTGGAGCAGCGTTTCGCCGTCGGCCGAGGCGTTGGCCAGTGTCGAGCCGTTCGCGGTCGACACGCTGGACTTCGAGCAATGGCTGCAATGGATTTTCCTGCCGCGCATGAAAGCCATCCTGGAAAATGACCTGCCGCTGCCCAACGCCTCGGGCATCCTGGAGATGGCTCAAATGGTCTATGCCCAGCGGCCGGGGCAAGGCGTGGAGTTGCAGCGACTGTTGGCGCAGTTCGACCAATTGATCAGCGACGTTAACTGACCGCCATTTATTGGCAGTGCTCCTCGATCTGCTTGCGGGTTTCGTCGATGCGCTGGCGCCGCTCCTCTTCTGTGAGGCGGCGCATTTCCCCTTCCACATCCTCGCGTACCCGCGGGTTGTTCTGCAGTTGCGCCAGATTGGTCCGAGTCTGTTCGCAGAAGGCCTTGAGCTGGGCTTGCTGCTCGGCAATCTGTTGCTTGACCTGTTGGTCAATCGCCTTCTGGTCACCAATGACCTCGGCAGGCGGGGGGGCTGCTGGCTTGGCGGCGGAAGGGGAGGACTTGATCACCGTTGTGGCCTGTCCTCCAGGCGGTGGCTGGGAGCCAAAGTGGGTAACCCCTTGGGCGTCCACCCATTTATAGACCTGACCGGCCATGCACATCGGGCTCAGGCCAACCAGCAGGCTGGCCGTCAAGAAGAACATTCGCATGCTGTTTCCTTGTCATGGGTTGCGCAATTGAAGCTAACACAGTTGCTGTTTAAAGGTTTTTTCTTGCGTTCTCATGCGCTTACTTCGAATAAAGCACATTGACGGCTTGACTTGCAGAGGGCGAAACAGAAGAATCCAAAGTCCGCTGTAGAGGGACTGCCAGAAGCAGGCCCACTCGGCAGATCATGAGGCGCACATCCGCGCCGACCTGTTACACCCGCAACGCGTTACCTCGCGCTGGGTGGGAAAGGCCCGCAACACTTGGGACGATCCCAATACTTGCTCAGTCAGTGCTGACGTAGTCGGCGACCACCGTCGCTCATGCTCTGCCGAGAAGTAAACCTATTAAGACCCGTCCCTTTTTGTGGGCCGGTATTCTGGCGTTTTAGAGGTGAACAACGTGGAGCTTTTATCTGGCGGTGAGATGCTCGTCCGCTTTTTGCGTGACGAAGGCGTCAAATATATCTACGGGTACCCCGGTGGTGCTCTTCTTCATGTCTATGATGCCCTGTTCAAAGAACCGGAAGTGACCCACATCCTGGTTCGTCATGAGCAAGCGGCGACCCACATGGCTGACGGTTATGCCCGTGCCACCGGTAAAGCCGGCGTGGTCCTGGTGACTTCCGGCCCTGGCGCCACGAACGCCATCACCGGTATCGCCACGGCGTACATGGACTCTATCCCGATGGTGATCATCTCCGGTCAGGTGCCCAGCACCATGGTCGGCACCGACGCGTTCCAGGAAACCGACATGATCGGTATTTCCCGGCCGATCGTGAAGCACAGCTTCATGATCAAGCACGCTTCGGAGATCCCGGAGGTCATGAAGAAGGCTTTCTACCTGGCTGAATCCGGTCGTCCGGGCCCGGTTGTGGTCGATGTCCCGAAAGACATGACCAACCCGGCCGAGAAGTTCGAATACATTTTCCCCAAGAAAGCCAAGCTGCGTTCCTACAGCCCGGCTGTGCGCGGTCACTCCGGGCAAATCCGCAAGGCAGCCGAAATGCTGCTGGCGGCCAAGCGTCCGGTGCTGTACTCGGGTGGCGGCGTTATCCTCGGTGGTGGCTCCGCGCCGCTGACCGAATTGGCGAAAATGCTCAACCTGCCGGTCACCAATACGCTGATGGGGTTGGGCGCCTACCCGGGCACTGACCGTCAGTTCATCGGCATGCTCGGCATGCACGGCAGCTATACCGCCAACCTGGCGATGCACCATGCCGATGTGATTCTGGCGGTCGGCGCGCGTTTCGACGACCGTGTCATCAACGGCCCGGCGAAATTCTGCCCGAACGCCAAGATCATCCATATCGACATCGACCCGGCGTCGATCTCCAAGACCATCAAGGCAGACGTGCCGATTGTCGGTCCTGTGGAGAGCGTGCTGAGCGAAATGGTCGCCATCCTCAAGGAAATCGGCGAGGCTCCGAACAAGGAGTCCGTGGCCAGTTGGTGGAAGCAGGTTGATGAGTGGCGCGGTGATCGTGGCCTGTTCCCTTACGACAAGGGCGACGGCAGCGTGATCAAGCCACAGACCGTGATCGAAACCCTGTGCGAAGTGACCAAGGGCGATGCCTTTGTGACCTCCGACGTGGGCCAGCACCAGATGTTCGCCGCGCAGTATTACAAGTTCAACAAGCCCAACCGCTGGATCAACTCCGGTGGTCTGGGCACCATGGGCTTCGGTTTCCCGGCGGCCATGGGCGTCAAGTTGAGCTTTCCGGATAGCGACGTCGCCTGTGTCACGGGCGAGGGCAGTATCCAGATGAACATCCAGGAGCTGTCGACCTGCCTGCAGTACGGTTTGCCGGTGAAAATCGTCAACCTGAACAACGGCGTACTGGGCATGGTTCGCCAGTGGCAGGACATGAGCTACGGCAGCCGTCACTCGCACTCCTACATGGAGTCGTTGCCGGACTTCGTCAAGCTGGTCGAAGCCTATGGTCACGTGGGCATCCGCATCACTGACCTGAAGGACTTGAAGTCCGGGCTCGAAGAAGCTTTCGCCATGAAGGAT
The DNA here is from genome assembly GCF_900156295.1 of Pseudomonas sp. A214. Taxonomy (NCBI): domain Bacteria; kingdom Pseudomonadati; phylum Pseudomonadota; class Gammaproteobacteria; order Pseudomonadales; family Pseudomonadaceae; genus Pseudomonas; species Pseudomonas sp. A214. The sequence goes on along the minus strand of NZ_LT707062.1, from coordinate 5,860,278 downwards.
CGCCTGGTGTTCCTCGATATCAAGGTCGATACCAGCGAGCACGTCTACCCGATGCAGATCAAAGACGGCTCCATGCGCGATATGTGGCTGAGCAAGACGGAGCGTACCTAATCATGCGACATATTATTTCCCTGCTTCTGGAAAACGAACCGGGTGCTCTGTCTCGCGTAGTGGGCCTGTTTTCGCAGCGCAACTACAACATCGAAAGCCTGACCGTGGCGCCAACCGAAGACCCGACCCTGTCGCGTCTGACGCTGACCACTGTGGGGCACGATGAAATCATCGAGCAGATCACCAAGAACCTGAACAAGCTGATCGAGGTGGTCAAGCTGGTGGACCTGTCGGAAAGCGCGCACATCGAGCGCGAGCTGATGCTGGTCAAGGTCAAGGCCACCGGTGCCCAGCGCGCCGAGATCAAACGCACTACCGATATTTATCGTGGGCAGATCGTCGATGTCAGCGCCAGCGTCTATACCGTTCAGTTGACCGGTACCAGCGACAAGCTCGACAGCTTCATTCAATCGATCGGCACTGCCTCGATTCTGGAAACCGTACGCAGTGGCGTCACCGGGATTGCCCGTGGCGACAAAGTACTGAGCATCTAAACCAAATTAGCGAATGGCCTGAATGGCCGGAAATAGGGGTAATTCATGAAAGTTTTCTACGATAAAGACTGCGACCTGTCGATCATCCAGGGCAAGAAAGTCGCCATCATCGGTTACGGTTCCCAAGGCCACGCCCAGGCGTGCAACCTCAAGGACTCCGGTGTTGACGTGACCGTTGGCCTGCGTAAAGGCTCGGCCACAGTTGCCAAGGCCGAGGCCCATGGCCTGAAAGTCACCGACGTAGCTTCTGCCGTTGCCGCCGCCGACCTGGTCATGATCCTGACCCCGGACGAGTTCCAGTCTTCGCTGTACAAGAACGAAATCGAACCGAACATCAAGAAAGGCGCCACCCTGGCCTTCTCCCACGGTTTCGCGATTCACTACAACCAGGTAGTGCCACGCGCCGACCTCGACGTGATCATGATCGCGCCGAAGGCCCCGGGCCACACCGTTCGTTCCGAATTCGTGAAGGGCGGCGGTATCCCTGACCTGATCGCGATCTATCAGGACGCCTCCGGCAACGCCAAGAACGTCGCTCTGTCCTACGCTGCCGGTGTTGGCGGCGGCCGTACCGGCATCATCGAAACCACCTTCAAGGACGAAACCGAAACCGACCTGTTCGGCGAACAAGCCGTTCTGTGCGGCGGTACTGTCGAGCTGGTCAAGGCCGGTTTCGAAACCCTGGTTGAAGCTGGCTACGCGCCGGAAATGGCCTACTTCGAATGCCTGCACGAACTGAAGCTGATCGTTGACCTCATGTACGAAGGCGGTATCGCCAACATGAACTACTCGATCTCCAACAACGCTGAATACGGCGAGTACGTGACGGGTCCGGAAGTGATCAACGCCGAATCCCGCCAGGCCATGCGTAACGCCCTGAAACGTATTCAGGACGGCGAATACGCCAAGATGTTCATCAGCGAAGGCGCTACCGGCTATCCTTCGATGACCGCCAAGCGTCGCAACAACGCCGCTCACGGTATCGAAATCATTGGCGAGCAGCTGCGCTCGATGATGCCGTGGATCGGTGCCAACAAGATCGTCGACAAAGCCAAGAACTAAGTCGCGAGCTTGATCGGAAAACGCGGCCCTGGCCGCGTTTTTTCGTTTGGGCGGTGGCTTCTGGTATAAAGCTGCATCGTTTGCGGCCGAACCCTCGTCCCAGACACCTGTCGAATTTTTCACACCGTTGCAAGGTACTGTCCATGAGCGAACGCCCCGACGAGCCCAACCAGGCTCCTGACGCCGAAAGCCTGCTGCCCATCGATGAGCACGTCGAAGAAGGACATGACGCTGAAGGCCGTAAGGTCCGGCACCGTGGCATCTATCTGCTGCCGAATCTGTTCACCACCGCGAACCTGTTCGCCGGTTTCTATTCCATCATCAGCTCCATGAGCGCCCAAGCGGCCTTGAGCGCCGGCGATAGCGCCGGGGCGAGTCGTTACTTTGCCTTCGCTGCCATCGCGATCTTTGTCGCCATGGTGCTCGATGGCCTGGACGGGCGTGTGGCCCGCATGACCAATACCCAGAGCGCGTTCGGTGCCGAGTACGATTCGCTGTCGGACATGGTCGCTTTCGGCGTGGCCCCGGCCTTGCTGGCGTTCGGTTGGGCGCTGGGGGACATGGGCAAGGTTGGCTGGATGGTCGCTTTCATCTATGTCGCCGGTGCCGCGTTGCGTCTGGCACGTTTCAATACCCAGGTCGGTACGGCTGACAAGCGCTACTTCATCGGCTTGGCGAGTCCTGCCGCTGCGGGTGTCGTAGCCGGTGTTGTTTGGGCTTTCAGCGACTACGGTATCCAGGGATCGAAGATGTCGTTCCTTGTGGCGCTGCTGGTAGCGGCGGCCGGTATGCTGATGGTCAGCAACATCAAGTACAACAGCTTCAAGGAGCTGGATCTCAAAGGGCGAGTGCCGTTCGTTGCGATTCTGGCGGTGGTGCTGGTGTTCGCGGTGGTCTTCAGTGATCCGCCACGTATCTTGTTGCTGGTATTCCTCGCCTATGCCGCTTCCGGCCCGGTTCAATACCTGTTGCGCCTGCGCCGACACAAAAAAGCCGAGTGATGTAATTTCCCTCATACTCCGCAGTCTATTGGTGCATCTGCCCTCCAATGCTGCGGAGTTGTCATGCTGATCAAGATCCCCAAGTCGTCCGACTGCCTTGAGTCGGACGTCACGCCAGAATCCCTCTATCTATCCCGTCGCCAAATGCTTGGGGCCGCCATGGCGGGGCTTGCCGTCAGCGGTCTTCCGCGTTGGGCCAGTGCTGCCGATGTTGCGCGTTATGCGGATGTCGAGCCCGGCAAGGCGCCGTCGTGGTTTGCCGAGAAGCTGCCGTCCACCCAATGGGGCGCGGTTACGGTCAAGGATGAGTCCATCACCCCTTTTAAAGACGCCACCCATTACAACAATTTCTATGAGTTCGGAACCGGCAAAGGTGATCCGGCGGCCAATGCCGGATCCTTGAAAACCGAGCCCTGGAGCGTGGTGGTCGATGGGGAAGTGGGCAAGCCGGGGCGCTATGCGTTGGAAGACTTCATGAAACCTTACCAGTTGGAGGAGCGAATCTATCGCCTGCGGTGCGTGGAGGCCTGGTCCATGGTTATCCCATGGATTGGCTTTCCCATTTCGGCGTTGCTCAAGCAGGTCGAGCCGACCTCCAAGGCCAAGTACATTCGTTTCGAAACCCTGCAGGATCCCAAGACTATGCCAGGGCAGCGCTCAGGGTTTGCTTTGATCGACTGGCCTTATGTCGAGGGCTTGCGACTGGATGAAGCGATGAATCCGCTGGCAATCATGGCGGTTGGGATGTATGGGCGAGAGTTGCCGAATCAGAACGGTGCACCGTTGCGCTTGGTGGTGCCGTGGAAGTACGGGTTCAAAAGTGTGAAGTCCATTGTGCGCATCAGTCTGGTCAGCGAGCAGCCCAAGACCACCTGGCAGAGCATTGCGTCCGACGAGTACGGCTTTTACGCCAATGTCAATCCGACGGTCGATCACCCGCGTTGGACCCAGGCACGGGAGCGCCGTCTGCCGAGCGGGCTGTTCAGTCCTAACGTGCGCGATACGTTGATGTTCAACGGCTATCAGGATGAAGTCGCTTCTTTATATGCAGGGATGGACTTGAGGAAGGACTACTGATGCGTTTTCCAGTCTGGCGAATCGGCGTCTTTGTCGCGGCGGCGGTTTGGCCGTTGCTCTGGCTCTACGAAGCGTTGATGAATAAGTTGGGGCCTGACCCAGGCAAGGTGCTGGTGGATCGGCTCGGGTTGGGCACGCTTATTTTGTTGTTGATCACCTTGAGCATGACGCCGTTGCAGAAACTCACGGGGTGGGCAGGGTGGATCGCGGTCAGGCGTCAGCTGGGATTGTGGTGCTTTGCTTATGTGGTGCTGCATTTGAGTGGGTATACGGCGTTCATCCTGGGGTTCGATTGGTCGCAACTGGGCGTCGAGCTGAGCAAGCGACCTTATATTATCGTAGGAGCGCTCGGGTTTCTGGGGCTCTTGGCGCTGGCGATTACTTCCAATCGCTACAGTCAGCGGCGACTGGGCGCGCGCTGGAAAAAACTGCATCGCCTGGTTTATCCGATCTTGGGCCTTGGATTGCTGCATATGTTGTGGATTGTGCGGGCGGATCTTAAGGAGTGGTCGATTTACGCCTTTATAGGTGCTGTGCTTTTGATGCTTCGAATTCCTGTGGTTACGCGCCGGATACCGCGTTTAATTGGACGCAAAGCACCTTCTGCAACAAAAGCGTAATTAACGCTTGACGGCAAATCCTGGACGTCTATAATTCGCCCCACTTCCGGCGCAGTCGAAACGAAAAACTCCTTGAGTTTCAATGAGTTAAACGATTTTAGGCAGCGCAGGGCTTCAGGTCATCGAAGCTTGGGAAGCAGTTGGTGGGGCGGTTTTTCTGGCTCCGTTAACGATTCGATCTTCTCGATCGAAAGCGTCAAAAAGAGGTGTTGACAGCAGCGAGTAACGCTGTAGAATTCGCCTCCCGCTAACGAGAGATCGGAAGCGCAAGTGGTTGAAGTTGCAGAGGAAACTTTGAAAACTTCTTAAAATAACCGCTTGACAGATACACCGGGCGCTGTAGAATGCGCGCCTCGGTTGAGACGAAAGGCTCAACCCACCGCTCTTTAACAACTGAATCAAGCAATTCGTGTGGGTGCTTGTGGAGTCAGACTGCTAGTCAACAGATTATCAGCATCACAAGTTACTCCGCGAGAAATCAAAGATGTAACCAACGATTGCTGAGCCAAGTTTAGGGTTTTCTCAAAACCCAAAGATGTTTGAACTGAAGAGTTTGATCATGGCTCAGATTGAACGCTGGCGGCAGGCCTAACACATGCAAGTCGAGCGGTAGAGAGGTGCTTGCACCTCTTGAGAGCGGCGGACGGGTGAGTAAAGCCTAGGAATCTGCCTGGTAGTGGGGGATAACGCTCGGAAACGGACGCTAATACCGCATACGTCCTACGGGAGAAAGCAGGGGACCTTCGGGCCTTGCGCTATCAGATGAGCCTAGGTCGGATTAGCTAGTTGGTGAGGTAATGGCTCACCAAGGCGACGATCCGTAACTGGTCTGAGAGGATGATCAGTCACACTGGAACTGAGACACGGTCCAGACTCCTACGGGAGGCAGCAGTGGGGAATATTGGACAATGGGCGAAAGCCTGATCCAGCCATGCCGCGTGTGTGAAGAAGGTCTTCGGATTGTAAAGCACTTTAAGTTGGGAGGAAGAGCATTAACCTAATACGTTAGTGTTTTGACGTTACCGACAGAATAAGCACCGGCTAACTCTGTGCCAGCAGCCGCGGTAATACAGAGGGTGCAAGCGTTAATCGGAATTACTGGGCGTAAAGCGCGCGTAGGTGGTTCGTTAAGTTGGATGTGAAATCCCCGGGCTCAACCTGGGAACTGCATTCAAAACTGTCGAGCTAGAGTATGGTAGAGGGTGGTGGAATTTCCTGTGTAGCGGTGAAATGCGTAGATATAGGAAGGAACACCAGTGGCGAAGGCGACCACCTGGACTGATACTGACACTGAGGTGCGAAAGCGTGGGGAGCAAACAGGATTAGATACCCTGGTAGTCCACGCCGTAAACGATGTCAACTAGCCGTTGGGAGCCTTGAGCTCTTAGTGGCGCAGCTAACGCATTAAGTTGACCGCCTGGGGAGTACGGCCGCAAGGTTAAAACTCAAATGAATTGACGGGGGCCCGCACAAGCGGTGGAGCATGTGGTTTAATTCGAAGCAACGCGAAGAACCTTACCAGGCCTTGACATCCAATGAACTTTCCAGAGATGGATTGGTGCCTTCGGGAACATTGAGACAGGTGCTGCATGGCTGTCGTCAGCTCGTGTCGTGAGATGTTGGGTTAAGTCCCGTAACGAGCGCAACCCTTGTCCTTAGTTACCAGCACGTCGTGGTGGGCACTCTAAGGAGACTGCCGGTGACAAACCGGAGGAAGGTGGGGATGACGTCAAGTCATCATGGCCCTTACGGCCTGGGCTACACACGTGCTACAATGGTCGGTACAGAGGGTTGCCAAGCCGCGAGGTGGAGCTAATCCCACAAAACCGATCGTAGTCCGGATCGCAGTCTGCAACTCGACTGCGTGAAGTCGGAATCGCTAGTAATCGCGAATCAGAATGTCGCGGTGAATACGTTCCCGGGCCTTGTACACACCGCCCGTCACACCATGGGAGTGGGTTGCACCAGAAGTAGCTAGTCTAACCTTCGGGGGGACGGTTACCACGGTGTGATTCATGACTGGGGTGAAGTCGTAACAAGGTAGCCGTAGGGGAACCTGCGGCTGGATCACCTCCTTAATCGACGACCGCAGCTGCTTCATGAGCTCCCACACGAATTGCTTGATTCATTGAAGAAGACGATTGGGTCTGTAGCTCAGTTGGTTAGAGCGCACCCCTGATAAGGGTGAGGTCGGCAGTTCGAATCTGCCCAGACCCACCAATTTCATGGTGTTCCCTGTAGAAATACGGGGCCATAGCTCAGCTGGGAGAGCGCCTGCCTTGCACGCAGGAGGTCAGCGGTTCGATCCCGCTTGGCTCCACCATTACAGATTGGCACCAACGTTTAAAGCTTAGAAATGAGCATTCCACCAAGACGGTGCTGAATGTTGATTTCTAGTCTTTTGATTAGATCGTTCTTTAAAAATTTGGGTATGTGATAGAAAGATAGACTGGACGTTACTTTCACTGGTAACGGATCAGGCTAAGGTAAAATTTGTGAGTTGCTCTTAGAGCATGCGAATTTTCGGCGAATGTCGTCTTCACAGTATAACCAGATTGCTTGGGGTTATATGGTCAAGTGAAGAAGCGCATACGGTGGATGCCTTGGCAGTCAGAGGCGATGAAAGACGTGGTAGCCTGCGAAAAGCTTCGGGGAGTCGGCAAACAGACTTTGATCCGGAGATGTCTGAATGGGGGAACCCAGCCATCATAAGATGGTTATCTTGTACTGAATACATAGGTGCAAGAGGCGAACCAGGGGAACTGAAACATCTAAGTACCCTGAGGAAAAGAAATCAACCGAGATTCCCTTAGTAGTGGCGAGCGAACGGGGACTAGCCCTTAAGTGGCTTTGAGATTAGCGGAACGCTCTGGAAAGTGCGGCCATAGTGGGTGATAGCCCTGTACGCGAAAATCTCTTAGTCATGAAATCGAGTAGGACGGAGCACGAGAAACTTTGTCTGAATATGGGGGGACCATCCTCCAAGGCTAAATACTACTGACTGACCGATAGTGAACTAGTACCGTGAGGGAAAGGCGAAAAGAACCCCGGAGAGGGGAGTGAAATAGATCCTGAAACCGTATGCGTACAAGCAGTGGGAGCCCACTTTGTTGGGTGACTGCGTACCTTTTGTATAATGGGTCAGCGACTTATTTTCAGTGGCGAGCTTAACCGAATAGGGGAGGCGTAGCGAAAGCGAGTCTTAATAGGGCGTCTAGTCGCTGGGAATAGACCCGAAACCGGGCGATCTATCCATGGGCAGGTTGAAGGTTGGGTAACACTAACTGGAGGACCGAACCGACTACCGTTGAAAAGTTAGCGGATGACCTGTGGATCGGAGTGAAAGGCTAATCAAGCTCGGAGATAGCTGGTTCTCCTCGAAAGCTATTTAGGTAGCGCCTCATGTATCACTGTAGGGGGTAGAGCACTGTTTCGGCTAGGGGGTCATCCCGACTTACCAAACCGATGCAAACTCCGAATACCTACAAGTGCCGAGCATGGGAGACACACGGCGGGTGCTAACGTCCGTCGTGAAAAGGGAAACAACCCAGACCGTCAGCTAAGGTCCCAAAGTTATGGTTAAGTGGGAAACGATGTGGGAAGGCTTAGACAGCTAGGAGGTTGGCTTAGAAGCAGCCACCCTTTAAAGAAAGCGTAATAGCTCACTAGTCGAGTCGGCCTGCGCGGAAGATGTAACGGGGCTCAAACCATACACCGAAGCTACGGGTATCACTTAGGTGATGCGGTAGAGGAGCGTTCTGTAAGCCTGTGAAGGTGAGTTGAGAAGCTTGCTGGAGGTATCAGAAGTGCGAATGCTGACATGAGTAACGACAATGGGTGTGAAAAACACCCACGCCGAAAGACCAAGGTTTCCTGCGCAACGTTAATCGACGCAGGGTTAGTCGGTCCCTAAGGCGAGGCTGAAAAGCGTAGTCGATGGAAAACAGGTTAATATTCCTGTACTTCTGGTTATTGCGATGGAGGGACGGAGAAGGCTAGGCCAGCTTGGCGTTGGTTGTCCAAGTTTAAGGTGGTAGGCTGGAATCTTAGGTAAATCCGGGATTCTAAGGCCGAGAGCTGATGACGAGTTACCCTTTGGGTGACGAAGTGGTTGATGCCATGCTTCCAAGAAAAGCTTCTAAGCTTCAGGTAACCAGGAACCGTACCCCAAACCGACACAGGTGGTTGGGTAGAGAATACCAAGGCGCTTGAGAGAACTCGGGTGAAGGAACTAGGCAAAATGGCACCGTAACTTCGGGAGAAGGTGCGCCGGTGAGGGTGAAGCACTTGCTGCGTAAGCCCACGCCGGTCGAAGATACCAGGCCGCTGCGACTGTTTATTAAAAACACAGCACTCTGCAAACACGAAAGTGGACGTATAGGGTGTGACGCCTGCCCGGTGCCGGAAGGTTAATTGATGGGGTTAGCTAACGCGAAGCTCTTGATCGAAGCCCCGGTAAACGGCGGCCGTAACTATAACGGTCCTAAGGTAGCGAAATTCCTTGTCGGGTAAGTTCCGACCTGCACGAATGGCGTAACGATGGCGGCGCTGTCTCCACCCGAGACTCAGTGAAATTGAAATCGCTGTGAAGATGCAGTGTATCCGCGGCTAGACGGAAAGACCCCGTGAACCTTTACTATAGCTTTGCACTGGACTTTGAATTTGCTTGTGTAGGATAGGTGGGAGGCTTTGAAGCGTGGACGCCAGTTCGCGTGGAGCCATCCTTGAAATACCACCCTGGCAACTTTGAGGTTCTAACTCAGGTCCGTTATCCGGATCGAGGACAGTGTATGGTGGGTAGTTTGACTGGGGCGGTCTCCTCCTAAAGAGTAACGGAGGAGTACGAAGGTGCGCTCAGACCGGTCGGAAATCGGTCGTAGAGTATAAAGGCAAAAGCGCGCTTGACTGCGAGACAGACACGTCGAGCAGGTACGAAAGTAGGTCTTAGTGATCCGGTGGTTCTGTATGGAAGGGCCATCGCTCAACGGATAAAAGGTACTCCGGGGATAACAGGCTGATACCGCCCAAGAGTTCATATCGACGGCGGTGTTTGGCACCTCGATGTCGGCTCATCACATCCTGGGGCTGAAGCCGGTCCCAAGGGTATGGCTGTTCGCCATTTAAAGTGGTACGCGAGCTGGGTTTAGAACGTCGTGAGACAGTTCGGTCCCTATCTGCCGTGGACGTTTGAGATTTGAGAGGGGCTGCTCCTAGTACGAGAGGACCGGAGTGGACGAACCTCTGGTGTTCCGGTTGTCACGCCAGTGGCATTGCCGGGTAGCTATGTTCGGAAAAGATAACCGCTGAAAGCATCTAAGCGGGAAACTTGCCTCAAGATGAGATCTCACTGGGACCTTGAGTCCCCTGAAGGGCCGTCGAAGACTACGACGTTGATAGGTGGGGTGTGTAAGCGCTGTGAGGCGTTGAGCTAACCCATACTAATTGCCCGTGAGGCTTGACCATATAACACCCAAGCAATTTGTTGACCCGATACAGGGCACCAGATTGCGGTGTGTGAAGACGCTATGAACCGAAAGTTCGCACAACACACAAACCTATCGCATACCCATTTGCTGGAACGTGACCGCAAGGCACGCGCTGGCTACCGAATTTCTTGACGACCATAGAGCATTGGAACCACCTGATCCCATCCCGAACTCAGCAGTGAAACGATGCATCGCCGATGGTAGTGTGGGGTTTCCCCATGTGAGAGTAGGTCATCGTCAAGATTAAATTCCGAAACCCCTATCTGCTGACGCAGGTAGGGGTTTTGTTTTGCCCGCAATAAAATTGCGCCGAGGCTCGGAATAAATTTGCACAGTTATTTTCAAGCCAGCGAACTAGAATAGCCTCCACCTTAGTTGAGCCAGAGCTCTTTATGCCCGATCCGTTTGACGCCCCTCGGTTGTCAGATCTGCCGTTGGATGACTTGGTGGCGTGCCATGAGTGCGACCTGTTGATGCGCAAGCCCCAGCTGGCCCATGGCGAAAAAGCCGAATGCCCTCGCTGTGGGTATGAGCTCTACGCTCACCGACACAATGTGGTCGAACGCAGCCTTGCATTGGTCATTGCCGCTCTGCTGTTGTATGTGCCGGCGAACTTTTTACCCATCATGCAGCTCAATTTGCTCGGCCAATCCTCCCAGGACACCGTTTGGAGTGGTGTGGTCGGCCTGTTCAATACCGGCATGCAAGGTGTATCGGTGGTGGTTTTCCTGTGCAGCATGGGTATTCCGCTGCTTAAACTGCTTTGCCAATTGGCCGTGTTACTGACCATTCGCTGGAATATCGGCCGTAGCTACGGCTTATTGCTCTATCGCATTTATCACCATTTACGCGACTGGGGCATGCTGGAGGTTTACCTCATGGGTGTGCTGGTGGCCATCGTCAAGTTGGCAGACATGGCGGCCATTACCGTGGGGCTTGGTCTGGCGTGTTTTATCAGTTTGTTGCTCGTCCAGGTCTGGCTGGAGGTGGTGATGTCGCCGCATCAGATCTGGCAAGCGTTATCAGGAGAGGACGCTCATGCGGGCGATTGATGCGGGTATTTTGATCTGCACAGAATGCCACGAGCTAAACCGGCAGGAAGCTGACGTCGATACACAAACCTGTACCCGCTGCGGCGCCCTGGTTCATCCTCGTCGCCCAAACAGCTTGATGCGGACCTGGGCGTTATTGGTCACTGCCGCGATTCTCTACATTCCGGCCAACATGCTACCGATCATGACCATCAACTCGTTGGGGCAAGGGGCTCCGAGCACCATCATGGCCGGGGTCATCGAGCTGGTTCAGCACGGGATGATTCCGATTGCCGCCGTGGTGTTCATCGCCAGTATCGTCGTTCCGACTTTCAAGTTGGTAGGCATCGCCTTGCTGCTGTTTTCCGTGCAACGGCACCAGCCCATGTCTGCGCGGCAACGCATCCTTATGTACCGTTTTATCGAGTTCATTGGGCGCTGGTCGATGCTGGATATTTTTGTGATCGCCATATTGGTGGCGGTAGTGAATTTCGGTCGACTCGCCAGTGTCGAAGCCGGTCTTGGTGCAATTGCTTTTGCCAGCGTAGTGATTTTGACAATGATTGCCGCAGTAACCTTCGATCCCCGACTGATTTGGGATAACACGGAGTCGGATGACGACCATGACTGATTTGCCTACCGCTAAAACCCGACCGGCTTCGAACTGGTCCGCAATTTGGGTCTTGCCGCTGATTGCCTTGATTATCGGCGGCTGGCTCGGCTGGCGGGCCTATAACGAAACCGGCATCGAGATCAACGTGCGCTTTGAAAGCGGCGAGGGTATTCAGGTCAACAAGACTGAAGTCGTCTACAAGGGTATGCCGGTTGGCAAAGTGAAGTCCCTCAAGCTCGATGACGAAGGCACCTCGAAAGGCGTGGTCGCGACCATTGAGATGAACAAGGACGTCGAGCAATACCTCAAGACCGGGACACGCTTCTGGTTGGTCAAGCCGAGCGTGACCCTGGCCGGCATCACCGGCCTGGAAACCCTGGTTTCCGGTAACTACGTGGCTATCAGCCCGGGGGAAGGGGAGCCGATCCGTAAATTCAAGGCCCTGGCCGAAGAGCCGCCGCTCTCGGACGCCAAGCCTGGTTTGCACCTGACCCTCAAGGCCGAGCGCCTGGGCTCGCTGAACCGTGGCAGCCCGGTGTTCTATAAACAGATTCAGGTCGGGCAGGTGAAAAGCTACCTGCTATCGGAGGATCAGAGCACGGTCGAAATCAAAATCTATATCGAACCGACTTATGCCGGCCTGGTGCGTAAACATACGCGTTTCTGGAATGCCAGCGGCATCAGCATCGATGCCAATCTGTCGGGCGTCAAAGTGCGCAGCGAATCCCTGGCGAGCATCGTGGCCGGTGGTATCGCGTTCGCCACGCCGGAGAGTCGCAAAGACAGTCCGCCCACAGACCCGAGCCTGCCGTTTCGTCTTTATGAAGACTTCGACGCTGCCGCTGCCGGCATCCGCGTGAAGGTCAAGCTCAGCGACTTCGAAGGGTTACAGTCCGGTCGTACTCCGGTGATGTACAAAGGCATTCAGGTCGGCAGCCTGAAGAACCTCAAGGTCGATCCGGATCTGTCCAGCGCTACCGCTGAATTGACCCTAGACCCACTGGCCGAAGATTACCTGGTGACCGGCACCCAGTTCTGGGTGGTCAAGCCGTCGATCTCGCTGGCGGGGATTACGGGCCTTGAGGCATTGGTCAAAGGTAACTACATCGCCATACGTCCCGGCGACAAGGGAGGCGCGCCGCAGCGCGAGTTTGAAGCCAGGCCGAAGGCGCCACCTCTGGACTTGCGTTCGCCCGGGCTGCACCTGGTCCTGCTCACTGAAAACCTGGGTTCGCTGGAGGTCGGCAGTCCGATTCTCTACAAACAGGTCAAGGTTGGATCGGTGCAGAGCTACCAGTTCTCCCGCAAGAAAAAGCAGTTGATCATTGGTGTGCACATCGAGAAGGAATACGAAGGTCTGGTCAACGGATCGACCCGGTTCTGGAATGCCAGCGGGATTACGCTCACGGGTGGTTTGACGGGGGGGATCCAGGTCAAGAGCGAATCCTTGCAAAGCCTGATGGCCGGCGGCATTTCTTTCGAGACGCCGGAACCCAATGTGCCGTTGAAAAGGCGCATCCCACGGTTCCGCCTGCATGCAGACCGCGAAGCCGCGCAACAGAAAGGCACAATGGTGACGATCAAGGTCGATCGCGCCGACGGTTTGCGCAGCGGCACGCCGATTCGTTTCAAAGGGCTGGATGTGGGCAAGATCGAGGACGTGGACCTCAGCGCCGACATGCAATCTATCCTGCTCACCGCACGTATCACCGAAGTGCCGGAGCGTATTGCTCGGGTCGGCTCCCAGTTCTGGGTGGTCAAGCCCGAACTGGGGCTGATGAAGACCTCGAACCTGGAGACGCTGGTGACCGGGCAGTACATCGAAGTACAGCCACCGGTGAAAAACCTGGGGCCGCAGAAAAACTTCGTGGCCCTCGCCAGCCCACCGCAAAACGCCGTCCCTGAAGCCGGTCTGAGCCTGGTGTTGAGCGCCGCTCGCCGTGGTTCGTTGAAGACCGGCGTGCCGGTGACGTATCGCGAGATTACCGTGGGCAAGGTCACCGGCTATGAATTGGGCCAGACGGCGGACCGTGTGCTGGTCCATATCCTGATCGAGCCCAAGTACGCGCCATTGGTGCGCAGCGGCACGCGATTCTGGAATACCAGTGGCTTCGGCATGGACTTCGGGTTGTTCAAAGGCGCGACAGTGCGGACTGAGTCGCTGGAGACGCTGATCCAGGGCGGCATCGCTTTTGCCACCCCGGATGGCGAGCGGATGGGCAACCCGGCGCGACCGGAGCAGACCTTCCCCTTGTTCGATCAGTTTGAAGAGGAGTGGCTGACCTGGGCGCCGAAGATCAAGCTGGGTAAGTGATCAGGGGGCAATCAGTCTGTTCTGACGCCATCGCGAGCAGGCTCGCTCCCACGAAGTGTCATCTGATTGCGACGCTAAACCTGTGGGAGCGAGCCTGCTCGCGACAATCCTAAAAAGCCCAATGAAAAAGGCCGCGATCCATTGGATCGCGGCCTTTTTTGTGTCCGGCTATTTACCTCAAACCGGATCCAGCTCCGGCTCGTCGGCCTGCACGTTCACCGTGGCTTTCACCGCATCGTGACGGCGGATGTACTTCCAGTCCGCCTCGTCGATGTAGATGCCGTTGGGGCCGCTGCCGCCTTCCAGGTCGATGGCGACGCTGGCGCAGACTTGCGGTTTCACACTGGCCAGGATCGGCACAAAACCCAGCTGCAAGCTGGTTTCCAGCAGCGCGGCCTGGTTTTTCTCGTCGATGTCTGCCGCTTCGTCAAGGTAGTACGGCAGACGCACGCGACCGGCCTGTTCGCGGTCCATCAGGTGCAGCAACAAATACATGTTGGTCAGCGCCTTGATGGTCATCGTGGTGCCGTTGGACGCCGCGCCATCGATATCGGTGTGGATCACGGGCTGGCCGTTGACCTTGGTGATCTCGAAGGCGAGTTCGAACAGGTCCTTGAGGCCGAGCTGGTTGTGGTTGGCCGCCACCAGGCGGGCCAGGTATTCCTTGGCCTCTTCGTTCTTGTTGTCCTGCTCGGCGCTCTGGCTGAGGTCGAACACCGACAGGGTCTCGCCTTCCTCGTACTGGCCGGCGCTGTGGATGATCTGGTCGATGTGCTTGAGCGCTTCCTTGTTCGGCGCCAGGACGATCCGGAAGCTCTGCAGGTTGGACACCTGACGCTTGTTGATCTCGCGGTTGAACAGCGCCAGTTGATGCTCGAGGCTGTCGTAGTCGCTGCGGATGTTGCGCAGGGTCCGGGCAATGTCAGTCACCGCCGCACGCCGTGCCTTGCCCAGGGTCAGGGCTTCGTCGGTACGGTGGGCATAGGCATTGATCAACAGTTGCAGGCGGCGCTCCATGTCGTCTTCGCTGTCGAACTTGGCCACACCCTTGAGGCGCACCTGGGCGTACAGTGCTTCGATCTGGCCATCGACCCGCAACAGACCCTGCCAGCTGTCCTGGTAGTCATTGAGCAATGGCAGCAGGTTGTCCATGGAGTCGTCGACCGGGTCCATGAACGGTGTGCCGAACGGCAGGTCCGCTGGCAACAATTGACGACGGCGCAGGGCGTCGTCGAGGGTACGTTGCTTGGCTTCCATGTCGGCGATCTGCCGGCCCACCAGTTGCAACTTGGCGGACAACTGCTGGACACGTTCGGTGAAGGCATCGCTGGAGCGCTTGAGTTCGTCCTGGGCGGCTTCCATCTGCGCCAGTTGCTCAAGCTTTTCGCCTTCCTCGGCACTCAGGGTCTGGGTGCGGCGGAAGTCTTCCAGGGCTTTCTGCGCATCCAGAACCTGCTGGTACAGCGCCTCGGTCTGGGTCTTGCTCGCGGCGCGGTCGGCGGCCACCGCTTGCTGGGTCTTGAGCTGCTTGAGTTCTTTTTCCAGGCGTTCTTTCTGGTCTCGCAGTGCGGCGCGGTCGGCCAGGGCTTGCAGGGCCGGCGGTTCGATGTGGGACAGGTCGATGGACAGGCCCGGTACTTCGAAACGCTCACCTTTGAAGCCGTCGAGGATCAGCTCCATGGATTTGACCCACTCGCCGTTCTCGTCCAGCGCGATACCGTGCTCGCCCAGCGGCAGGCTGAACAGCGCACTGTTGAACAGGCGCATCAGGCGTTCAACGTCCTGTTGCGAGAATTCTTCCCGCAGGCGGGCGTAGCTGTTGTTATCGGCGTGATCGAGTTGCTGCTTGACCGACTTCAGGCGTTTTTCCAGATCCCGCAGGCGCTCATCCAGGTCTTCGGCGCTGAACTGCCGGGACTGGGCCAGGGCACCGGCCAGTTCGTCGTGGGCATCCTTGGCCGCGAGCAGTTGTTGCTCGAGGACCTTGACGTCATCCACCAGGGCAAAGCGGTTCTTGAGCACCGACAGTTCGCCAATCCAGCGCTGGATACCGCTGATTTCCCGTTCCAGGCGCATCAACTCCTGAGTGCCGCCGCGCTGGTCGTTCTGCAGCGAATCCTGCTCGTTGCGGTAGTGTTCGGCCTGGATGGTCAGCTCTTCCTTGCGCGCACTGGCGTAGTCCGACCAGGTGCCCAGCAGCGAGTCGAGCAACGGTGACAGACGATGCAGTTTGCCGCGCAGTACATCGCGCTGCTTCACGCCATTGGCCAGGGCCTCCACCAGCGGACCGGCAGCCACCAGGGAGTTGTAGTCCTGCTCCATGCGTCGTACATCACGGAAGGCTTCTTCACACGCGGCGATGTAATCCACGCTACCGGAACGCAGGCTGTGCTCGAACGCGTCGAGGAACAGTTGCTTGAGCTTGGCCGCAGTAATTTCGCGCATGTGCAACAGGTTGATGAACAGCGCGCGGAAAGTCTTGAGGCTTTGCTCGCTAGTGGAGCGCAGCGGGATCAGCGTCAGGTCCAGCGGAATCGAGGTATGACCGCCCACCAGCAGGCGCCGCAGTTCATCAGGCTTGAGTTCGTAGGCTTTGAGGCCTTCGCGCTCCAGGTTGGTGAACAGCTCTTTCTGACGCAGGCAGGTGTCGTCTTTCTGATAATGGGCCAGGTCCAGCTTGCCGGCGTAGGCAAAGAACTGGTGGCCGAAACCGCCGCCGGGGCCGCGCCCGACCACACCGATCACGTGCGGGCCGTGGGGCAGGGCGACTTCCACCAGGATGTAGCTGGTGTCCGAGGCAAAGTAGAACCGCCGGGATTGCTCCAGGCTGTACTTGCCGAAGCTCATGTCCGACATGCGCGCCAGGATCGGGAACTGCAAGGCGTTGATCGACGCGGATTTACCGAGGTTGTTCGCGCCGTACACCGACAGCGGTTCTTCCAGCGGGAACAGGCCCAGGCTGTAGCCGGCGGTGTTCAAAAGGGCAAAGCGGCGGATGCCGTAGCGTTCCTTGCTCATGCGTCGGTCTCCTGTTCTTCGGCAATGGCACGGGCCAGTGCGTCTTCTTCGCTTTCACCTTCGAATTCGCTCAGATCCAGCGGATCATCGGTTTGCAGCAACTTTTCGTCGCTGTCTTCGTCGATCAGTACCGGTGCAGGCAACGGCAGCACGCTGTGCAGGCTGGCGGCCAGGTCGCGGTCCTGCTGGACCGACAGGCAGACGTCGAGGAAACGGTGCATCGGTGGCAGGAAGCGGTAGACACCGTTCTCTTCGCCGGCAAAACCCAGTTGGGTCATGCGGCGCATGATTTTTTCTTCCAGCTCTTCCTGGGTCTGCACTTCGGCCTGAAGGAACAGGTCGCGGTACTTTTCCAGAAGCGAGGGCAGCTCATCGCGGCCCAGGCTACCACCGTCGAGCACGGCAATCGGGTCGCGGCCCTGGTCGGCCAGGTGCTCGACGAGGATGAAGGTGAACAGCGCCAGGCGTTGGGCGGTCTTGTTCACCGCAGCGGCGGCGAGGTCCGGCACGAAGTAGTAGAAACCACGGGTGTCGCACACCAGTTCGAAACCCAGGGCCTTGAACAGCGTGCGGTACTGGTCCTGGAAGTTCGACAGTTGTGCGTACAGCTCCGGGTCGCGGCGGCTGACGTGGTAACCCTTGAACAGCTCGCGAAAAATCGGCGCCAGTTGGGACAGTTCGGATAGATCAAGATGCATGGGGGATGCTCGCAGAATCCTCGGCGGCGGTGTCGCGGGCCGAGAGCAGGGCGAAGGAGCGCAGGCTGACCTGATGCTCGTGAGTGTGGTAGTCGCGGCGTTCCAGACGCTCGCGCTTGAAACGTTTTTCCCGCGACAGACGCGAGAACCAGTACAGCAATTCGTCGGTGGCGCCGTCCGGCTCCTGCTCCAGCAACCAGGTCATCAGGTCCGGCATTGGCAGCGCGTCTTCGCAACGCTCGACCATCTCGCGTACGGTGCGTGGCGCGCGAGGAGCCTCGCCGCCCTTGTGGGTCTTGTGGGACTTGGGGAAGCGCGCCGGTTTCGGTTCGAAACGGGCCAGGGCATACACGTAGGCTTCGACCTGACTGGCGCTGCCCAGGAAGGTGCTTTGCGGGCGGGTGAACAGCGGCATGGCGGCTTGGGGCACGGCATCGAGGCCTTTGCGCCGAATGGCGGCCAGGGCCAGGGCGGCGCCACGGGTCACCGCGTTGTGACGGCGGGCCTCTTCGCGTAGCGGCAGGAGCAATTCGCGGGCATGGCGCAGGGTCAACTGGGCGCTGGTCTGCATCTCGAGGATGCGCGCGTGGGTGCGCAGCAGCATGTCATCGTCCACCAGGTGGCCGAGGCGCTGCTGTTCGGTGAGCATGCGCAACAGCACATTCTCGACCTTGCGCACGCCTTGCTCGAACGCACCGTCGGCGTTCACCAACTGGATCATCGGTTCGACGTATTCATCCCAGGTCGCCAGTACTTCGGCGTAGCGCTGGCGCAACGGAATCTGCCGGTCGCTGGTCTTGGCCCGTTCGGCCACCGCTACCAGGGCCTGTTCGTCGTTGGCGAGTTTCTTGAGTACGTCGCGCACGCGCATGTCCAGCAGGCGCAACTGGCGGGCCAGGTCGTTGCCGTCGCGAATGTCGAACGCGTCCTGGATGTAGCCGGCCAGGCGCTCGAGGTGGCGCAGGTAGGCTTCGATCTCCAGGCACAGGCCCAGACGGTGTTCGCGGCGCAGGTAGGCGAG
Organism: Pseudomonas sp. A214; assembly: GCF_900156295.1. Taxonomy (NCBI): domain Bacteria; kingdom Pseudomonadati; phylum Pseudomonadota; class Gammaproteobacteria; order Pseudomonadales; family Pseudomonadaceae; genus Pseudomonas; species Pseudomonas sp. A214. Next base: position 5,841,732 of record NZ_LT707062.1, on the reverse strand, counting down.
GAAGTCATGGATCTGGGCGTTGAGCTCGAAACGGTTCGGGCTTTTCGCCACCGGTACGAGGATGTCCAGGCGGATCCACACGTCCAACAGGTTGGTGATGTCCTGGGGCGTGCTGTCCAGTTGTTGGGCGGCCAATTGTGAACGCAATTCGTTGAGGCTCAGGGTGCCCTGGTCGAAGTGCTCGCACAAAGGTTCCAGCAATGCCCAGTGTTCAGCGAGGGCGCGCAAGACGCGCTTGGGTTCGATCATCGCAATGGCCGTCGGGTTGGCAATTAAAAGGGGCGATTGTACTGCATCAGGCCGGTTGCGATTCACCCCTGAGACGGACTGTCGGTTGAATCGCTCAACTATTGATTCAACAGGGAAGCGATCTCTCTCGAAGGGCGGTAGAATCCCTTCCACTTTCAGTTATCCACAAGTGGCCGACCCTTGCTTATCGAGTCCCGCCGCCGCGCCTATCTGACCGCCATGCAGGTGGTCAACTGGCTGCCGCGTACCGAATTGCCGTTTGCCGCCCCGTCGCGGCCCGAGCTGCTGGAAACGCCCGAGCCGCTGGATATCGAGCCGGTCGTGAGCGCGCCCGTGGCCAGGACGGTTGCCGAGCCGGTGGCGCCTGTGGTCGAACGGCCGAAGATCGAGGTTCCGCGCCCGAGCCTGGCTTCGACCCGCACCAACGCCAAACCGGTAGAGGCCGCCGATGAGACCCCGGCCCCGGTCAAGACCCCTTACGTCGCACCGCCGCGTTTCGCGCTGCAACTGCTACGGGCAGGACGTTGCCTGCTACTGGTGGAACTGCCCACGGGCGAACCGTTTCAAAGCCGCGATCCGGCGTATCTGCTGCTCAAGGACATGCTGCGCGCCGCCGGTCTGCCGGACAGCCCACAGATCATTGGCGAGCCGGTGCGCTGGCCGTTGTTGTCTCGCGGGACCATGGACCAGGGACCAGAAGCGGCGCGGGATTTTGTCCAGGGTTTCGTCTCGGCGCGGCTTGAGGATGAGCCCTGCGTGTGCCTGTGGCTGATAGGCCTGCCGGCGGTGAAATTTGCTGGTGAGGTGGATGCTGAAGCGTTCAATCGCGAACTGCAGGTCGAAGGCCTGGGCTCGGCCTGGGCGTTGCCCGGCCTGGAATTGTTAATGGAGACGCCACAGCGCAAGGCTGATGTCTGGCAAGCCATGCGCCGGCTGATGGCGCGTTGGAAAGAATCGAATGAGTGACGCTGTATCGTTCCGCCCGATGACCGAGGCGGACCTCGACGCTGTGCTGAAAATAGAATATGCGGCCTACAGCCACCCCTGGACCCGAGGGATCTTTCTCGACGGGCTGGGCAAGTACCAGATCTGGCTGATGTTCGAAGGCCAGCAGCAAGTGGGCCACGGCGTGGTGCAGATCATTCTGGATGAAGCGCACTTGCTCAACATCACCGTCAAACCGGAAAACCAGGGGCGCGGCTTGGGTTTGCGGCTGCTGGAGCATCTTATGTCCATTGCCTACAAGGCCGAGGCTCGGGAGTGCTTCCTGGAAGTGCGTGACAGCAACCGCACAGCGTTCCGGCTGTATGAGCGCTATGGCTTCAATGAAGTCGGCCGTCGCCGCGATTACTACCCCGCGGTGGGCGGACGCGAAGATGCGGTGGTCATGGCGTGTACCTTGGTGGACTGAACTTGCCACATCGAGGTTAACCGCAACGCCGTCATCGCGAGCAAGCTCGCTCCCACAGGGAGCTTGGCGGTGTGCATCAAATTTGCGCTCGAACACAAAACCCTGTGGGAGCGAGCTTGCTCGCGATGACGGCGGCACATTCAACCCCAGTGCAAACTGATCCACCGCTATCGCGAGCAGGCTCGCTCCCACATTGGATCTGCATCGCTCAAGACATTGGGTTATGACGCAGAACCTGTGGGAGCGAGCCTGCTCGCGATGGCGTCAGCTCGATCGACACTTACCGCTTGCCATCCAACGGATCGATATCGGCCATTTCCGCTTCGTCGAGCCCGTCACCCCCGCCAATGTCATTTTCATCCACTACGCTCAGGTCCCAGTCCGCCCGTTTGTCGTCACCGGCTTCATGGGCGTCCCGGGCACCGTCTTCGCGGATCAGTGTTTCCGGGCTCATGTCGTCGTCGGTGGGTTCGTGATCATCCGTTGAAGCCCCTGTCAGCCCGGCTTCACGCACGCGTTCACGCGGCATCAACTGTTCGCGTTCATTTTCCGGCAGTTCGTCGCCGATTTTCGCGCTGGGCTCTTGTTCGTCGAATTCCAGTTCATGCATCGAGCCCATGCGGTCTTCGTTATCGTCGATGGGTTCCGGCTGGACCGCGTCGAAAGGACGTCGTGAATCATTCATGGCAATTCCTCATACTGTGGGGCTTACTGGGTGGACCCACAGCCGTGGCGAGAATTCCAACGGCATTCTGGACGTGACCTCGACGGGCGGTCGTCTGTCAAAGTTGCGCACTATTCTCGAGGGCTAGATAGCATGAACGAATTACAAGATCTGATTGATAACAACGCGCGCTGGGCCGATGCGATCAAGCAGGAAGATCCTGATTTCTTTTCCAAGCTGGCCCGTCAGCAAACCCCTGAGTATCTGTGGATCGGCTGTTCCGATGCGCGGGTGCCGGCCAACGAGATCGTCGGCATGCTGCCCGGCGATCTGTTTGTGCACCGTAACGTGGCCAACGTGGTGCTGCACACCGACCTCAACTGCCTGTCGGTGATCCAGTACGCGGTGGACGTGCTCAAGGTCAAACATATCCTGGTCACCGGGCATTACGGCTGTGGCGGCGTGCGTGCCTCGATGCAGGATCGTCAACTGGGTCTGATCGACGGCTGGCTGCGTTCGATTCGCGACCTGTACTACGAGCATCGCGAAACGTTGGCCCAATTGCCGACCGAAGAAGAGCGCGTGGATCGCTTGTGCGAGCTCAATGTGATCCAGCAGGTGGCCAATGTCGGCCACACCAGCATTGTGCAGAACGCTTGGCATCGCGGGCAGAAACTGTCGATTCACGGCTGTATCTACGGGATCAAGGACGGCCGCTGGAAAAGCCTGGACACGACGATCAGCGGTTTCGAGCAGTTGCCGCCGCAGTATCGGCTACGTCCGGTCGGCGCGCCCTGATTCGGCTCATTCAGTCGCGATGACAGCGGCGACGCCAGTGCCGCAGAAATTTCATCCCTCGCTCGTTGGGCGGTTCGTCATAGCCTGTGATCCAGCCATGACAGTTGGACGAACCGCACCGGCAGGCGAACTGTCGATACAATTTCTGCTCGGTACTGGCGTAATCCATCGTCAGGCAGTCACCTTCCTCGATGATGGTCAACGCCCATAACCACAGTTCGCTCATGTCCAGGAAAACGTTCGGGCTGCAGGAGTGCTGCAGCAATCCGGCGAAGCGCGGGTCATACATGTGGATGTCCGGCAGGATCTGCAGTGTATGCAGGCGTCGTCGGCTGACGATCAGTCCCGATACCTTGCACATCCTTTCCAACGGCGCAAACCGCTTGCGGGCGACGATGCCATTGCCGCGGCCGTTAGTCGTCTGGCGCACTTCGAAATCGCGCCTGGATGGATAACCCATGCGCGTGCTGAGTTGTTTCTCGGGGTAGATGCCGTCCCCGTTCGGTGAGGATGCGCTGTCTGCAAGGAAGGTGGTCATGACGGTCCCTGTCGCGTAGGACGCTCGGCCTTCTGGCGCTGGCGATCCTGCCAGCGATCATTGAAACCTGCCTAGCTTCGCGCAACCTTGAAACGACATCTACTGTCGACTCTGACAGGAGCCAAAGGCGCTTTCCTGCGTGAGCCCAGGCTTACGCAGGAAAGTCCTTGGGGTTTAAACCGCGTCAGGCAGCGCTGGCATGGGGACTTTCAATTGTGGAAGTTGTGATTTGATCGCCGGCTCCGCGCATTTTTTCGCCGCTTCGTCCGCAGACAGCTTGCGGATCGAGGTATAGAACAGCTCACAGGTTTCTTCCTTTTGCGTGACCTGCCAGGTCTGTGTGCATTGATTCAATTGCGCACTCGGATCGGTGCCCGGTTTGCTGCCCATGCCGGCTTGCCAGCATGCAGCGCTGAGGTCCTGACCCATGACTTTCAAACCTGCCGCATCCGCCTTGGCCTGATCACCGTTGTAGCTGTCAGGGTCGGCGGCATACCAGATGTAGCTCGGGTGGTTGGAGCCCAGGACCGGAACCTTGACACCCGCAGTCGGCGTAATGGTCGCCAGACCCAGCACGTCCACGGTCTGGCCGTACTGTGTCTTGATCCAGTTCCGCACGGGAGCGCCGAAGGCCACCATCGGCAGGGCGTCGCCGCTGGCGTTCTGGCTGACTTGCTTGACCATGGTGGTCTGGTAGTCATTGAAATAGTCGTAGACCCCGCCCAGCGCCTGGCCGGCATTGGATGGCGCCGCAATCGGTGCGATGTCGACAATGGTCTGGAAGGCCGGGGTCTGTTCGGCGGCGATGCCGTTGGCGGTCAGCAGCGTGGCCCAGCGATCGGTGGTGGCCGATTCCAGGTAGTCCTGCGCCTGGGTCAGGGAGTAATCCGGCGGGAAGTGCAGCAACTCAATGCTCTTGCGGTTCTCCAGGGCCATGCCCAGCGGCAGGAACAGGTACCAGTCGTAGGCCCATTTGTTATCGCTGTTGAGTTTGGTGGCGCCCTTGTATGCCAGGTCACCGGCATCCAGCAGCGCAGTCAACGGTTTGCCGTAGTCTTGCGGCACGCCGCTAATACTGGCGTAGACCTTATCGTTGTCGCTTTTGACGCTGACCTTGGCCGCGCTGTAGCCGTCACGCTGCACGCTTTGGGTCAGGTAATGCTCAACGGTCTGCTCCAGCGTCCAGTTGCGAAAACAAATGACGTTGCAGTTGTTGGGGTAGGCGAAGAGACGGGTGACGCGTTCGGTACTGCCCAACTGAACATCGATGTCGGCATGGGCGGCGGCACTGAAGGCCAGGGTGGCAAGAGAAAGTACGGCGAGTTTGGACATGCTCAGATCCTTTTCAGCGTGTGGACCCCTCGAACAGGGTGTAGCCATACTGAAACAGACCGGAGCGAAGAAAAAGTGGGCCGACGAAAATATCGGCCCTTTTTTATGGCTTTATGGCATCACGGGCGGCAGATAAGACAATGTCGTCCCCAGCGCCCACAGCAGCACCAGCACCAATGGCGTGTGAACCAGTAATTGCACGAAGGAGAAACCGATCAGGTCCCGGGCCTTGAGCCCCAACACTCCCAGCAGCGGCAGCATGTAGAACGGATTGATCAGGTTTGGCAGCGCTTCGGCGGCGTTATAGATCTGCACCGCCCACCCCAGGTGATAGTTCAGATCATTGGCCACCTGCATGACATAGGGGGCTTCGATGATCCATTTGCCGCCTCCCGAAGGAATGAAAAAGCCCAGCACCGCCGAGTAGGCGCCCATCAACACGGCGTAGGTATCGTGGGACGCGATCTGTACGAAAAAGGTGGATATGTGATGGGCGAGCGTCTGGGCGTCGCTACCCTTGACCGTGGTCAGCAGCGCGGCAATCGAGCCGTACAGCGGGAACTGGATCAGCACGCCGGTGGTGGTCGGCACCGCGCGCGCCACGGCATCGAGAAAGCTGCGCGGCCGCCAGTGCAGCAACGCGCCAAGCATCAGGAACAGGAAGTTATAGGTGTTGAGCCCGGAGATGGCGCTTATCGCAGGTTTGGTCGAGAACTCGTGGAACAGCCAGCCGGCGGCCAGTAGCGCCAGGGCAATGGTCAGCAGCGGGCTATGTTCCAGCCATTCTCCCGGGCGGGTGCGAGGCTGCAATGCCGGCATGCTGAAGCTGGGATCAATCCCGCAGGCGGCGGCGTCACGGGCACTGTTCGGGCCGGGAGCGGTGGCATAGGCCACGATCAGCGAGATCACGATCAACGCCAGCAACATCACTCCCGATTGCCAGAGAAAAATGGTCTGGGTGAACGGAATGACCCCGGTGATCGACAGGATCGACGGTGGCAGGCTGGCCGGGTTGGCCTGCAATTGCGCCGCCGACGAAGACAAACCCAGTGCCCAAACCGCGCCCAGGCCCAGGTAAGCGGCGGCGCCCGCGGCGCGATAGTCCATTTTCAGATCGGTGCGACGGGCCAGGGCACGTACCAATAAACCGCCAAATACCAGGGAAAGCCCCCAGTTGAGCAGCGACGCGACCATGGAGATCAATGCGACCCAGGCCACCGCGGAGCGACCGTTTTTCGGGATGCGTGCCAGGCGATCGATCAGTTTGACGGCGGGCGGCGAGCTGGCGACCACGTAACCGCCGATCACCACGAAGGCCATCTGCATGGTGAACGGTATCAGGCTCCAGAAGCCATCGCCGAACGCCATGGCGGCGGCCGTGGGTTTGGCGCCGATGAACAGTGTCGCCACCGCGACTACCAATACTGCCAGGGCGGCAAATACCCAGGAGTCAGGGAACCAGCGCTCGGCAAAACTGGAACAGCGCAAGGCGAAGCGGGCGGAACGGCTGTCTTGTATGTCGGTGGTCACGGCAATTACCTCGATTTTTATGGTTATGGGTATTGGGTGCGGCAGGGTCTTGGCGTCAGGCGCCAACACTGGAACATTCCAGTGACCATGGGAGGCTAATCGGGGTTCGCGAGCGCGCAGGATTATTTTCAGAAGCGGCCCGGGGCGCTCTTTAGAAAAAAATCGGCGAGCCGATGGCAAGAGAACAGGCCACCTAACTCTCCTGCTCTCGGAGCATGCCATGTTCAATAAACGCTTGAAGCAGGAGCTTTCGGCTCTTCGCCAGGAACTGTCCAGCCTTGTGCAGGTGAAGGAGAGTTTGGACCGCGAGATGCTGGCCCTCACTCTGGATGCCGAAGGGCGGGTGCAGACGGTCAATCAGAATTTTCTCGACGAAATGCACTACAAGACCCAGGACCTCATCGGCCGGTCTGTCGAAGAGCTGGTGCCGGCTTACCTGAAATCCAATGAGTTCCAGTTGCGTTTCAAGACGGCGCTGACTAGAGGCGAGCATTTCTCCGGCGCCGTACGGCTGCTCCGGGGCAACGGTAAGGAAGCCTGGTTGCGTTCGATTCTCCAACCGGTTCGGGCGGCTGATGGCCGAATCCGCTATTTCTCGATGTATTCCAGCGACCTGACCCGTACCATCGAGGCGTCGCGTGAACATGAAAACCTCATTGGTGCGCTGGTGCGTTCAACGGCGGTGATCGAATTCGACCTGGGCGGTCACGTACTGACAGCCAATGATCGCTTCCTCAATGCCATGGGTTACAGCCTGGCGCAGATCAAGGGCAAGCATCACCGCATGTTTTGCGAACCGGAGGAGTACAACAGCGCCACCTACCAGCAGTTCTGGCAGCGTCTCAATAGCGGCGAGTTCGTCGCCGGTCGCTTCAAACGCTTGGACAGCAACGGCCGTGAAGTCTGGCTGGAAGCCTCTTACAACCCGGTGCTTGATGCCAACGAGCGATTGTACAAAGTGGTCAAGTTCGCCACGAACATCACTGATCAGGTCAACCAGGAAAAAGCTGTCTCCGAGGCGGCCGGCATTGCCTACAGCACCTCGTTGCAAACCGACAGCAGCGCCCAGCGCGGCACCACCGTGGTGACCCAGGCCGTGGGCGTGATGCGTGACCTGGCCCGGCACATGCAAACCGCCGGCGAAGGCATCGAGGCCCTGAATGAGCAATCCCTGGTGATCGGCACCATCGTCAAGACCATCAGTGGCATTGCCGAACAGACCAACCTGCTGGCGCTCAACGCGGCCATCGAAGCCGCCCGGGCGGGTGAGCAGGGCCGGGGCTTTGCGGTGGTGGCCGATGAAGTGCGGCAACTGGCGTCGCGTACCAGTCAGGCCACTGATGAGATCGTCGGCGTGGTTCGCCAGAACCAGGACATGGCCCGCAACGCCGTGGCACTGATGACCGACGGCCAGCACCAGGCCGAACAGGGTCTGGCCCTGGCAGCGGAGGCGGGGACGGTGATCGTCGAGATTCAGGATGGTGCGAAGAAGGTGGTCGATGCCGTGAGCCAGTTTGCCAATCAGTTGTCGACTTGAGTTTGATGTTATCGTTTTTTACATATTAATTATTGTTATACGATAATTTCGCCGCTATGGTTTGCGCTTCCTTTGTTCTGTGGAGCCTTCCATGTCCTCGAATCGTCTCGCCCTGTACAGCCAGCGCATGGCTGTCATCACACTTGTCTTCATTATCACGATGATGGTCCTCAACGCCGGGGTCTGGCTGTTTCCTGACGTTGCTTCAGAATACGGTCTGGGCTTTGCCCTGACCGAGCGACAGCTGTCGAGCTTGTCAGCAGAGGCTATGCGCTTGACTGGCTGGCAGTGCCTTGGCGCAATGCTGTTGTCGAGCATACCGCTGCTGGCACTGGCGATCGGGCTGGGCCATTTGCGGCAGTTGTTCCAGCGATATGCCCAAGGCGAGTACTTTTCCAGCGAAGCAGCCGTTTGCCTGGGGAAGGTAGGCCGCGCTGTGGCGCTGTGGGTGCTGCTGGATTTCCTGTGTGAGCCGTTTCTCAGCCTGCTGGTGACGATCAATGCACCGGTCGGTCAGCGTCTGCTTACCCTCAGCGTTACCGCCCCGTCGTTTGTCGCGTTGTTTCTTGCAGCCTGCATTGCAATCATTGCCCGGATATTGTCCCGGGCCAGTGAAGTCGATTCAGAAAACCGGACTTTTGTTTGAGAGCCCTATGCCTATCGTTATTCAACTTGATGTGATGCTGGCGACGCGCAAGGTTAAATCCAAGGACCTTGCCGCCGCGATAGGCATTACGGAAGCCAACCTTTCCTTGTTGAAGCAAGGAAAGGTCAAGGGTATTCGCCTGGCTACCCTCGAAGCCATTTGCAGCCATCTGCAATGTCAGCCCGCCGATTTGCTGATTTACCAACCGCAGAGCGATCCCCCCAAGGCTTGACCCCTTGGGGGAGCGAGCCTGCCCGCGATGGGCGGCGACGCGACTTCGCAGACCGGTCGGATGGCCGCGACGCTCAATCCCCCAGCGCCTGCCCCTCACGCCGCGGGTCCGCTCCACCGGCCAGTGAGGTTTTGCCTTGGGCATCACGGACTCGGACGATTGCCTGGGTCCCGCTGGTCATGTCGATTTCGCTCACGGCATGGCCTTTGTTTTTCAACGCCTGGATCAGCGTCGGGCTGAACTGACCTTGTTCCAGTTCGGTGGGGCCGTTGCGGCTGCCGAAGTTGGGAAGATTGATGGCGGCTTGCGCGTCCAGGTCCCAGTCCAGCAGGCCGATCACTGACTTGGCGACGTATTCGATGATTTGGGAGCCTCCCGGTGAGCCAACAGCGGCCAGCAATTCACCGCTCTGGCGATCGAAGATCAGGGTCGGCGCCATGGACGAGCGGGGGCGTTTGCCGGGTTCGACGCGGTTGGCGACCTTTTGCCCATTTTCTTCGGGTATGAACGAGAAGTCGGTCATCTGGTTGTTGAGCATGAAACCCCGGACCATCAGGTGTGAGCCGAACGCCGACTCCACCGTGGTGGTCATCGACACGGCGCCACCCTGGTCATCCACTGCCACCACTTGCGAGGTGGAGATGCGCAGGGGCGAACGGTCCGGGGCGTAGGCCACCTGGACGCCCGGTGGTGTGCCGGGTTTGGCGATGCCCATGCTGCGTGGACCGATCAGGCTCGCGCGGCTGGCCAGATAACCGGGATCGACCAGGCCTTTGACCGGTACGGGGACGAAGTCCGAGTCAGCGACATACAGGGCGCGGTCGGCGTAGGTCAGGCGTTCGGCTTCGGCGATCAGGTGCACTGCTTCGGGCGTCGGCTCAATGCCGGCGGGTTTCTCTGTCTTGACGGGTTTCATGGGCGCGAGGGCCGTGCGGCTGTCGCGCTGCTCCAATGCCTGCAAGGTTCCGAGAATCTGTGCCACGGCGATCCCGCCCGAAGACGGGGGCGCCATGCCACAGACTTGCCAGCGCTTGTAGTCAGTGCAAAGCGGCGCACGTTCCCGGGCGGCGTAGCCCTGGAGGTCATTCAATGACAGGCTGCCGGGGTTGGCATGCTTCTGCACCTTGGCGACGATTTCTTCGGCAATCGGCCCTTTGTACAAGGCGTCGGGACCTTCGCGGGCGATGCGCTTGAGCACGTCGGCCAAAGCGGGGTTTTTCAGCAGGGTGCCGACCGCCTTCGGGCTGCCGTCGGCGTTCAGGAAATAGGCGGCCATGTCCGGCGACCCCGGCAGGGACGCATCGGCCGCAATCATCGAGTGCAACCTGGGCGAGATCGCAAAACCCTGTTCGGCCAATGCGATGGCCGGCTCGAACAGCGTGGCCCATTCAAGTCGGCCATGTTTGCGATGGGCCAGTTCCAGTGCTCGCAACACGCCCGGTGTGCCCACGGAACGGCCGCCTATCTGCGCGGCGGTAAACGGCATGGGTTTGCCATCTGCTTGCAGGAAAAGTCTCTCGGTGGCGCCGGCCGGTGCCGTTTCGCGACCGTCGTAAGTACGTACTGCCTTGCCGTCCCACAACACGATGAATGCACCGCCACCGATCCCGGAGGACTGCGGCTCCACGAGGGTCAGCACCGCCTGCATGGCAATCGCCGCGTCGATGGCCGAGCCGCCGCGCCGCAACATCTGCCGCCCGGCTTCGGCCGCCAGCGGGTTGGCCGCCGCGGCCATGTGCTTGTCGGCGTGGCGGGTCTGCAGGTCGGTGCGATAGCCGGAGGCGATCTCCGGTGCGACGGGCAATGCTGGGGTTGTGGAGGAGGACGGGGCCTTACAGGCAACGAGTGCCAGGGCTACAGCCAGCAGCGAAACGGCTGACAGGCGATGAAGATTCGGTTTCAGATCTGCAAGCATGTGTCGCTCCATCCGTGGGCCAGGGGATAGGGATCGACTGTAGCGATGCGAGGCGTCGGGCGCAAATCAGCGCGGACTTGGGGGACGGCTTTTATCGAGGCATAAAAAAACGGCTTATCTTTCGATAAGCCGTTTTTAGTACTTGGTGGCTACACAGGGACTTGAACCCCGGACCCCAGCATTATGAATGCTATGCTCTAACCAACTGAGCTATGTAGCCAAGTGGCGCGCATTATTCGCCGGTAACGAAGATGTGTCAAGCGTAAATCTGAAATATTTCTCAGCGCTTTCAACCGCTTATCAATCCTCGCCGCAAATACCCGTCAACCGAGTTGAAATCTCCCTGTGTTGGCGCTCAGGGCCTGGCTGCCCTGGCTCAAAGTATCCGCCGCGAGGTTCACGGCGCGTGCCCCTTCAAGCAATCGCATGGCCGCCTGGTCGACCTGCTGGATATTGCCGCTGACCTCGTCGGCGGTGCTGGCTTGTTCGTCCACCGCGGTGGCGATTTGCGCCAGGGTGTCGGTGACGCTCTGCACGGCGCTGGCAATTTCTCCCAGGCGCTCGCCAAGGCCGGTAACGGCTTGCGCGTCGGTCTGGGCCTGGCCGCATGCGGCTTCCATCAGGCTGACCGCTTCGTTGACCGTAGCGCGCAGGCTGTCGACGGTGCCAGCAATCTGTTGGGTGGAGGACTGGGTGCGTTGCGACAGGCTGCGTACCTCATCGGCCACCACCGCGAAACCACGGCCCTGTTCCCCAGCGCGAGCGGCTTCGATGGCGGCATTGAGGGCCAGCAGGTTGGTCTGCTCGGCTACGCCGCGGATGGTGTCGACCACCACCTGGATCTGTTGCCCCTGTTCGCTGACCCGGCCCAATGCGGCGGCGGTTTCGTTGAGGCGCTGGTTGAGTTGCTGGATGCTCGCCGTAGTGCGTTGACTGTCGCGGCTGCTGTCGGCGGCGATACGCCGGGTCTGCTGGGCGCTGTCGGAGGCCTGTTCACAGCTTCTGGCGACCCCTTGAGAGGTGGCGGCCAGTTGCGTGGCGGCCGCGGCGATCTGGCTGATCTGCATCTGTTGGGCTTCGACTTCGCCCAGGGCGCCGCTGGAGTGCGTGTTGAGGGTGCGAACGGCATTGCTCAACTGCAACGTTTCGTGGTCCACACCCAACAGGCTGTTGCGCAACTGCACCACTGCAACGTTGAGAGCGGTACTGATGGCCGCCAGTTCGTCGCGTCCTTGCACCGGCACTTGCAGACTGAGGTTGCCGTCACGCAGGGCTTCGGCCAGTAATGTGATGCCACTGGCGCTGCGGCGGATGGACGCTTGCAGGCAGACGAAGAGGTAAAGCGCGGCCAACAGCAGACAACCCAGCACCGTGGCCACCAGGGTGAATTGGCGGATGGCCGAGGAGTGGTAGTGGTCCAGTCGCGCATCCAGAGCCATCAGAGACTGCTGGCGCAAGGTCGCCAAGTCCGCCAGGAGCGCATCCATGTGTTTCTCGAATTCTTCCGGCTTGAGGCTGATGGAGCCGGCGAAGACCCCTTCATCCAGGACTTTCAGGCCGGAATCCAGATGCTTGAGGCTGTCTTGGAATTGTCCGGCCCAGGCTTGCAGTTCGTTGGGCAGGCGCGCTTGCAGTACTCCACCGGTTTTGACCAGTTGATCCCGGGCATCGCCGATCCGGCTGCGCAGGTCGCGCAATTGCAGGCGGCTTTGCAGGGTGAACTGACCCGACACAACGGAGGCCTGGCCAACGCTGGCCAGGCGACCGACCCGCTCGATCAGGTCCGGTGTCTGCTGGGTCGAGATCTGGATCAGCAGGTAGGTTTCCAGCCAGGAGGCGAGGGTCAGGCGATTGTCCATGACGATCTGCTCGCGCAAGGCTTGCAGGGCACTCAAGGCCGCAGTGAAGCGGTCATAGCCGTCCGGCCACCAACCGACGGTGCCCAGGCTTTTCGAATCAAGACCATTGAGACTGGTTTGCAACGTTTGGAAGCGAGCCAGGGTGTCGGCTTCGGCACCTTCGGTTTGCAAGGTGCTGCCCAGATCATTGGCGGCCTGGTTGAGGGCCGGCTGCACGGCATCGAAAGCAGCCATCGCGGCAAGCGTTGCGGGTGTTGCCTGGCGATTGGTTTCCGTGGCTCGCCAACGGGCCGCGCGGTTGCGCTGGGCGGCGAGCAGGTTGTCCAGGTTATCCAGGGCCAGCAACTGGCGAACCCCGGCGCGTTCTTCGGAAATCAGGCTGAGTTTGTCGCGATAGTCCTGGCCGATGATCCACAGGCTGCCCATGAGTGGCAGGATGAAAAGCAGGAACAGCAACTGAAATTTGCGGGCAAAGCCGAAACGCCCCAGCAACCTGATTCCCGGTGATAGAAAAGCCTGCATGCCCATACTCCCCTGAACACCTTTGCACTATTTTTGTGCGTTTCGACACAGTGCCGAAACAGGTGCCCTTTTAAAAGGCCTCGAAAGTTTGTCCAGGCCCGCTCTGTAGGCTGGCTCTGTAGCGAAACTTCCCATTCTCGGTCCCCTTTGTAAGGGGCCGCGTTGTAGACCGTTAACAAGGCAAGATTCAGACCATGGCTTTGCGCTATTACCGAGCTCGCTGACAATATTTCAAGTCGATAGCAAGCTAAGGGGATAGCCTTGCTGCACCGAAAAATGGCACATTGATGAATCCGCTTCCTGTGCAAACCCCGTATGGAAACTCCCATGGCTATCAGCGATACCCAGGTCGATACCGCGTCTATCCCTGCCACACCCCAAAGCAGCCCGTTGGTCATGCGCATCATCGGCGCCGTGGCGTTGGCGCATTTGATCAACGACCTGATCCAGGCGGTACTGCCGTCTATTTACCCGATGCTCAAGGCCAGTTATGGGCTGACCTTCACCCAGGTTGGCTTGATTACGCTGACCTTCCAGTTGACGGCATCGCTGCTGCAGCCCTGGGTGGGTTATCACACGGACCGGCACCCCAAGCCCTGGCTGCTGCCGGCCGGTACGGTCTGCACGCTGATCGGGATCGTGATGATGTCCATGGTTGGCAGTTTTGCCATGATCCTGCTGGCCGCCGGTCTGATCGGTATTGGCTCCTCGACCTTTCACCCTGAAGCCTCGCGAGTCGCACGCCTGGCGTCGGGCGGGCGTTATGGGTTGGCGCAGTCGACGTTCCAGGTCGGCGGTAACGCCGGCTCTGCTTTCGGCCCGTTGCTGGCGGCGGCGATCATCGTTCCTTACGGGCAAGGTAATGTGGCCTGGTTCGGCCTGTTCGCACTGTTTGCGCTGTTCGTGCTGTACCGCATCAGCCGCTGGTACGCCAATCACCTGAACCTGTTCAAGCTCAAGCAAGGCCAGGCGGCTACTCACGGTCTGTCCAGGGGCCGGGTCTTGAGTGCATTGGCGGTGCTGGGTTTGCTGGTGTTCTCCAAGTATTTCTACATGGCCAGTTTCACCAGCTACTTCACCTTCTACCTGATCGAGAAGTTCGACCTGTCGGTGGCGTCGTCGCAGTTGTATCTGTTCCTGTTCCTCGGCGCTGTGGCGGCGGGGACCTTCTTTGGCGGTCCGATAGGCGACAGGATCGGACGTAAGGCGGTGATCTGGTTCTCGATCCTTGGCGTGGCACCGTTCACGCTGATCCTGCCTCACGTTGACCTGCTGTGGACCAGCATTCTCAGCGTGGTCATCGGCTTCATCCTGGCTTCGGCATTTTCGGCCATCGTGGTGTATGCCCAGGAACTGGTGCCGGGTAACGTCGGCATGATTGCCGGCGTGTTCTTTGGCTTGATGTTTGGCTTCGGCGGGATTGGCGCCGCGCTGCTGGGGCATCTGGCCGACATCCGCGGCATCGAGTATGTGTATTGGTTGTGCTCGTTTTTGCCGTTGTTTGGAGCCCTGGCGATTTTTCTGCCCAAAAGCAGAAAAAACTGACGTGTACTCAACCGGCGGAGGCGAGTGGGCCCCGCCGGGCCTTGCAAACAACTGAATTGCAAAGCGTTGAAAAAATACCCGCCCACCAGAGCGATTTGATTAGTTGCTTGGAGTCGCTACTAAAGTACCGTTTTGTATAAGTCTTAAGTTTGATTTTGTATAAAGGTCGGTCATGTTAATTTGCTGCTGTGGTTGATGGATTGAATGGACGCAGCGGCAATCTTCAAGGGAGTCCGCTGGGGTGACCGGAAAGCAGCTTTCCACATTCTTTCCACCCGCCGCTCTTATTGTCTTGGGACATAAGGCCTTCGGCTCTTGATCTGAATACCTTCACCCCTCGGGTGAGGTGACTCACGCCCCTACCTGCCACAAATACTTATAAAGCAGTTGTATCGCCGCGTCCGTTCAAGGCGATTGCCTCGTGGACAGCGTAAACAGCCGTGAGCGATTGTTATTTGCCGTGTCGTGCACAAGTTTGAGGCTGTCGTCTTAAACGTTGGCAATAAAAATAATCAGGCAGGGGATGATATGAAGTTCAAGTCGTTGCAGGCACGCATTTGTGTCACGGCAGGCGTATGTCTGTTTGTTTCATCAATTAGCCTGGTTATTTACGGGCTCTTTACCGCCAGGGCCAATGAACAATACGTGGCGACCGAAGTCTCGGCGTTGGTTGAAGAATCAACGATCCGGGAAATTCAGAACCTGGCCGAGTCCCGTGCCAATGCCATTCAGGCCAAGTTGCAAAATGCTCTGGATGCGGCCCGCACCATGGCCAATACCTTTGCCTCCAGCAAGGCTTCGCAGAGCCCTTTGGCGTTGGGACGTGAGCAGATCAACACGGTATTGCTCAGTGTTCTAAAAGATAACCCGGACTTCAATGGCACTTACTCCTGCTGGGAACCGGACGCGTTGGATGGTCAGGATCTTGTGTTGCGCAATGCTCAGGACGGCAGTAATCCGTTGACCGGGCGCTTCACGCCTTACTGGACGCGCAGCGCTGGCGGACATGTGGCAGTACAGCCATTGGTCGAGTATGACTCCCCGGATCGCCACCCGAACGGTGTACCCAAAGGGGGTTGGTACAGCGGCCCACGCGACACTCTGAAGGAAAGCGTGCTGGACCCCATTCCTTATGTGGTTCAGGGCAAAAACGTATGGCTGACCACTTTGTCGGTGCCGATCGTATCCGATGGCAAGTTCTACGGCGTGGTCGGCGCTGACTTCGATATCGACTTTATCCAGAAACTCAGCGAGCAGATGTCGGCCGATCTCTACGGTGGCAAAGGCACGGTATCGATTCTGAGTAACCAGGGGCTGGTGGTCGCGGACAGTCAGCGTACCGACCTGATTGGCCAGCCCATCAAGGCCTTGTTGCCTGACTCTTGGGAGAAAGTGCTGCGCGATATCCAGAGTGGTCGTGGTGACGGTCTGCTCAATCCGCACACCCAGCATATCGAAGTGCTGATGCCCATCGAGCTGGGGCGCACAGGTAAACCCTGGGCGGTGCTGATTCGCCTGCCAAAGGCAGTGGTCATGACTCAGGCCATTGCCCTGGAGCAGGAGTTACAGGCGCGCAGTATCAGCAACAGCATCTGGCAGGTGTCGGTTGGCCTGGGCGTTTCGCTGTTGGCGCTGGTCGCCCTGTGGTTTGCCGCCGCAAAAATCGTTGGGCCGATTCGCGAAGCCGCCGCCTTGGCAGCCAACATCAGCCTGGGGGATTTCTCGCGTCGCCTGGTGCAGAAATCCGAGGACGAAGTGGGCCAGTTGTCTGTCGCGCTCAACGATATGTCTGAAAGCCTGCAACGGCAGGTCAGGGTGGCTGAGCGCATTAGCGAAGGTGATCTGGACCTGGAGGTCCGGTTGTCCTCGCCCCACGATACCCTTGGCAAGTCACTGGAGAAGATGGTGGGTAATCTGAACCAACTGATTGGCGAAGTTCAGGCCAGTGCCACCCAGATCACCGGCAGCTCGGCGCAGGTTACCGACCTGAGCCAGTCATTGTCCGATGGGGCGTCCAATTCCGCGTCGTCCATCACTGAAATCAGCGCGGTGATGACACAAATGGCCGCACAGACCCGGGACAACGCCGCCAATGCCAAAAAGGCCGATGAGCAGTCCCAGGCATCACGGGCCGATGCCGGGGAAAGCGACAAATTGATGAGTGAGCTGATTGCCGCCATGGCCGAAATCGACAATTCGGGCAAAGATATTACCGCGATCATCACCACCATCGACAACATCGCCGCGCAAACCAACCTGTTGGCGTTGAACGCGGCTATCGAAGCCGCCAGGGCAGGTGAGTTGGGGCGTGGTTTTGCTGTGGTGGCGGATGAGGTGCGTAGCCTGGCCGCCCGCAGCGCCGAGGCCGCCCAGCAGACGGCTGCATTGATTGCCGACTCCTCGAGCAAAACGCAACGCGGCATGATCATCGCGGGCCGGACCGCCGAATCGCTGAAAAACATCGTCAGCGGAACCAGTGCTGTTTCCAACCTGGTTTCATTGATCTATCAAGCCTCCAGCGAGCAAGCCTCAGGCCTGCAACAGGCCAGCATCGGGTTGGAGCAGATCGATGAAGTGACGCAGAAAAACCAGTCCAACTCACAAGAGTGCGCGGTGGCGGCCAAGGATCTTTCGGAGCGAGCATCTTTGATGCAGCGCGTGCTGGGGCGCTTCAAAGTCAAAAGGGGGTAGTGGGTTTCCTGGCCACGTGCTCCACTCAGATTTATTGTGCGAGGGACCAGCTCCCTCGCTGCGGATTCAATCCGGTTCTTGAGTGTTCGCAATTGCATTGCGTTATCCAATAGGGTCTTGGTAACGCCCTTGAGGGTGTACTATCGATACTCGCCCATCGGATACCAGTTAGCCATGTCCACGCTAAGCGAAGAGAGCCGTCAGATCGTAGCTTCTCTGGCGCACCGCGTTGGCCCCAACGCTGACATTGCAAAGACCGCCCACGCGATCGTTTCCATCTTGCAGGATATAGAGGCGACCCTGACGCCCGTCATTGGTCAGCAAGGGGTTGTCGCGTTGTATCGCCGTAGCCTGCATCTGTGTGGCTCCGCTCATCCGCGCCTGACCAGCACCTGCAACAAGGTGCCGTCCGGCATGGTTCTGACCGCCCTGAATTCAGTGCTTGTTGAGCAAAGCGAAGCCGATGCGCGGTTTTTCGGTGAAATGTTGCTGACCACTTTCTATGAGTTGCTGACCACGCTGATCGGACCCTCGCTTACCGCACGTTTGCTTCGTGACGTGTGGGATTCTTCTTTGAGCGACACCCCTTCGCAGGAAAATTCGCCATGAGCAGCAAAGTGACTATCAACCGCTTGGCCACCGGCGTGCCAGGACTGGACGAGGTCTTGGGCGGAGGATTGCCGGAGTTTTCGTTCAATCTGATCGCCGGCCCACCCGGTTGCGGCAAGACTACCCTCGCGCACCAGATGATGTTTGCCCTGGCGACCCCCGCACGTCCGGCGCTGTTTTTTACCGTGCTGGGTGAGCCACCACTGAAGATGCTGCGCTATCAGCAGCAGTTCGATTTCTTCGACAGCGACGCGATCAATCATTCGATCCGCTACGTCAACCTGGCTGACGATACCCTGGCCGGGGATCTGGACGAAGTGCTGCGGCGCATTGTCAGCGAGGTGGAGGCGCACTCTCCGGCGCTGGTGTTCGTTGACTCGTTCCGCTCGGTGGTGCTGGCCAGCCAGACCCAGGACAACCCGAATAACAACTTGCCGCAGTTCGTCCAGCAACTGGGCATGTTGATGACCACCTGGCAGGCCACGACTTTCCTGATTGGTGAGTACTTTACCGAAACCGATACCAACCCGATTTTCACCGTGGCCGACGGACTGATCTGGCTGCGCCAGAGCGTTCAGCGCAATTCCATGGTGCGCAAGATGGAAATCATGAAGATGCGTGGCCAGCCAACGCTGCCGGGTCTGCACACTTTCCGTATCGCCCCATCGGGAATCAAGGTATTTGCCCCTGCGCCCTACAATCCGATCGAAGCCCCGCTGGAGTTCCCCATCAAACGCTTGGGAATGGGTGTGCCACAGCTCGACGAAATGCTCGGTGGTGGCCTGCCGCGCGGTTACTCCCTGTTGGTTGCTGGCCCGTCGGGTTCTGGAAAAAGCATTCTCGCGGCATCGTTTCTCGCTGAAGGCGCGCGAAACGGTGAAAACGGCGTGATCGCCGTGTTCGAGCAGCGCCCGAATCACTCCCAGAACGCCACCCTCTCAAACTTGATTAAAAGCGGCAAAGTCGGGCTGGTGGATAGCCGTGCTCCAGATCTGTCCATCGACGAGATCGTGCAGTTGCTGTTGAGCGAGATTGCTCGCCTGAACGCCACGCGGGTGGTGATTGACTCGCTGTCGGGGTTCGAACTGGCCCTGGCGCCGACCTTTCGCGAAGACTTTCGCGAGTCGCTGTCGCGCATGGTCACCGCGTTGACCAGCGCCGGTGTCAGTGTATTGCTGACCTCGGAGTTGGAGGATCGCTACACGGATCTGCGTTTCAGTCCTTACGGCACGGCTTTTCTCACCGATGCAATCATCGTTCAGCGCTACATTGAAGTGCAAAGCCGTTTATTGCGCATCATGGCCGTGGTCAAGGTGCGGGCCAGCGCTCACTCCGATGAGTTACGCCTTTACAGCATTGACGATAGCGGTTTGCAGATCGGTGACATGTTGCCGGATCAGGAAGGTTTGCTCGGAGGCCGGCCTACCCGGCAGTTGTCTGGCAAAGGTACTGGATGAGGCATCATCATGAATGAGGCCAATGGCGGGAATGAGCAGGCGAAGGCGATGGCCGCTCGCGAGCTGTTCCTGCTCGGCCAGAAAACCGTCGAGGCGCGTGCGGTGCTGGCCGCGCTGCGCAAGGAGCTGAACGACGCCAACACCCAACTTGCCGACAAGCAACATGTCGAGCAACTGATCGAGGCCAATCAGCAACTGGTCCTGGCGATCCTGTCGGCCCAGTCCGAGGCTGAAAAGCCACCTTCCACGCAGGCAGAACAACAACTGTATCGGCAGATGCGCGAGGCCAATGAGCAATTGGTCATTGCCGCCCTTAGCGCGCAGCATCTGCAAGACGCGGCCGAACGGGCGCTGGAGCGCCAGCGTAGCGTTCTCGCTTTGGTTGCCCACGAACTGCGTCATCCGCTGACGCCCATCAGCATGATTGCCGGCCGACTGGTGCGGGTGCCCAGTGAGGAGTTGCCGCGCATGCAGAAGCTGATCGAAGGTCAGGTCCGGCACATGTCTCGATTAGTGGAGGACTTGCTCGATGTCTCCCGCGTCAGCACCGGCAAGTTTCGCCTCGATTGCCAGATTGTCGATATGGTGCAGATCGTTCGCGAGGCCATCGATATCTGTAAACCGGCCATGGTCAGCGGCAATTTGCTGTTCAGCACCACACTGCCCGAGTGTGCCCTGCTGGTGTACGGCGATCCGGTACGGCTTGCTCAGATTCTCGGCAACCTGCTGGGTAATGCGGTCAAATACACCCCTGTGGGCGGCACCGTCGAATTGTCGGTTACCGTCGAAGGGAGTGTCTTGAAGGTCAGCATCCGTGATACCGGCATAGGTATTTCGGCCAAGGCGCTGCCGTTTATTTTTGAACCCTTTGTGCAGGATGTTCACGCCATCGGCTTCAACGGCGTTGGCCTGGGCATTGGTTTGACGGTGGTGCGCGAGTTGGTCGAAAGCCACGGTGGCACAGTGGTCGGCAAGAGTGAGGGGGATGGCAAGGGGAGCGAGTTCGTGGTGAGGTTGCCGTTGGCAAATCCATGAAGCTGCGCAGTCGTCCCATCTGCCGCCGCGTGCGGGGATGTCAGATTCTGTAATAATTCGATGCGTATGACGCGTTCGGAAACATTATAGGATCACCTCCCCAATTATTTTCAGGTCTATATGAACACCCTTCTGGAGCCTCCCAGTCGTTTTTTTCAATCCGCGCCCCCTACAAGTCCGCTCTGCGTTACCCAGCGTTTATCCGGTTTTTCTGGATCGCTGGCTATCCAAATCCCATCCGTAGGCTTCTCATCGATTTCTCCCAGTGAGACCAACGGTGTCGCCTCCCAAGTCATGCCTTGCTCTATCCGCTCGATAAAGCTTCTTTCCCTGGCACCTTTCGCCCCGACTCTACGAGAGGTTGAATAACCCTTATGGAATGGATTGCTGATCCGACGGCATGGCTTGGCCTGCTGACCCTGATCGTGCTGGAGCTGGTGCTCGGCATTGATAACCTTGTGTTTATTGCCATCCTGGCTGACAAGCTGCCGCCGGAGCAGCGCGATCGTGCCCGGATCATTGGCCTGTCGCTGGCATTGTTGATGCGCCTTGGCCTGCTGGCCAGCATCTCCTGGATGGTGACCCTGACCGAGCCGTTGTTCGAGGTCTTCGACAAGACGTTCTCGGGCCGGGACCTGATCATGCTGTTCGGTGGTGTATTCCTGTTGTTCAAGGCCACCATGGAGTTGCATGAACGACTTGAGGGGCATGTCACCGAGCGTACAGGTAACGCCGCCTATGCGATGTTCTGGCCTATCGTTGCGCAGATTGTGGTGCTGGACGCGGTCTTCTCCCTGGACGCCGTGATCACGGCCGTGGGCATGGTGGAACATCTGTCGGTCATGATGATCGCGGTGATTTTCTCCATCGGCCTGATGATCATCGCAAGTAAGCCCCTGACCCAGTTCGTCAACAGCCACCCAACCGTCATCATGCTCTGTCTGGGCTTTCTGATGATGATCGGCTTCAGCCTCACGGCTGAGGGCCTGGGCTTCCACATTCCGAAAGGCTACCTCTATGCCGCGATCGGTTTTTCGATCCTGATCGAACTGTTCAACCAGTTGGCTCGCTCTCGTCGCAAGAAGAGCATGCAAGGGCATCGCCCTATGCGCGAACGCACTGCCCATGCCGTCATGCGTTTGCTGGGTGGACACAAGTTGGGGGCTGATGAAGTCGGTGAAGAGATCGCTGACATGCTGTCAGGCGACGAAGCCGAACAGGTCTTCCACCGACGTGAGCGGGTCATGATCAGTGGTGTGTTGCAGTTGGCGGAGCGCCCAATACGCAGTGTCATGACTCATCGGGCGGAAATCGACCACCTCGACCTGGCCGATTCCCCAGACGAGATCCGCACCAGGCTGATGCACTCGTCGTATTCCAGGTTGCCGTTGATCCGCGACGGCCGTGTGGATGAGCCTCTGGGGTTCATCCACAAGAAGGAGTTGCTCAAGGAACTGTTGGCGGGCAACGAGCCGAATCTGGAAGCCATGGCTCGCAAGGCCATCAACCTGCTGGACAACTTCACGATTCTCAACGCGCTGGAACAGATGCGCAAAGAGTCGACCCACATCGCCTTCGTGGTGAACGAGTTCGGTGATTTCATTGGTCTTCTCACCATGACCGATATTCTCGAATCCATCGCCGGTGAACTGCCCGATGCCAGTGAAATAGAGGGTCCGAACATCGTGGCCCAGGATGACGGATTTCTGGTCAGCGGCGCGCTGAATCTCAGCCAGGTGCGCGAACACATCGGCTTCCAGGCAAAAGCGACGGATGACTATCAGACGCTCGCCGGGTTGGTCATGAGCTTGCTGGACCGCTTGCCCATCATCGGAGACAAACTCGATTGGCAAGAGTGGAGCATGACCGTTGTCGAGGTTGAAGAGCGTCGGGTGACGAGGGTGCTGTTGCGTAAAAGCTAACGTGGAAGAATTGGGGCCGCATCCGCGGCCTCGTTTGTTTGAAGCGTATGGCGAGTCTCTGTCACCGGTGAAAATCCCGAGACGAAAAAAATCCCCGTATCAGTCATGATTACGGGGATTTTTTCGTCTAGGGAAGTCCGTGTGATTCCACGGGCTCTCTTAAACGTTGAAGCGGAAGTGCATCACGTCGCCATCCTTGACGATGTATTCCTTGCCTTCCAGGCGCCATTTACCAGCTTCCTTGGCGCCGGCTTCACCTTTGTACTGGATGAAGTCTGCGTAGGCGATGACTTCGGCGCGGATGAAGCCTTTTTCGAAGTCGGTGTGGATCACGCCAGCGGCTTGCGGGGCAGTGGCGCCGACGCGTACGGTCCAGGCGCGGACCTCTTCGACACCGGCAGTGAAGTAAGTCTGCAGGTGGAGCATTTCGTAACCGGCGCGGATCACGCGGTTCAAGCCGGGCTCTTCCAGGCCCAGGGCTTCGAGGAACATGTCTTTCTCTTCACCATCGTCCAGCTCGGCGATTTCCGCTTCGATCTTGTTGCAGACCGGAACGACCATGGCGCCTTCTTCTTCGGCGATGGCCCGGACCACGTCCAGGTGCGGGTTGTTCTCGAAACCGTCTTCAGCGACGTTGGCGATGTACATGACCGGCTTGGTTGTCAGCAGGTGGAAGCCTTTGATCACCAGCTTCTCATCGGTGCTCATGTTCTTCATCAGGCTGCGCGCGGGCTTGCCTTCGGTGAAGTGGGCGATCAACTGCTCCAGCAGACCCTTCTGGACCACTGCGTCCTTGTCGCCACCCTTGGCGTTGCGAGCGACTTTCTGCAGTTGCTTCTCGCAGCTGTCGAGGTCGGCGAAGATCAGCTCAAGGTCAATGATCTCGATGTCACGCTTGGGGTCGACGCTGTTGGAGACGTGAATGACGTTCTCATCTTCAAAGCAGCGCACCACGTGGGCGATTGCATCGGTTTCACGAATGTTGGCCAGGAACTTGTTACCCAGGCCTTCACCTTTCGAGGCACCGGCGACGAGACCGGCGATGTCGACGAATTCCATGGTGGTCGGCAGGATGCGCTTGGGATTGACGATGGCCGCCAGCGCTTCCAGGCGTGGATCGGGCATCGGCACGATGCCGCTGTTAGGCTCGATGGTGCAGAAGGGGAAGTTTTCGGCCGCGATACCGGACTTGGTCAGGGCGTTGAACAGGGTGGACTTGCCGACGTTAGGCAGGCCGACGATGCCGCAATTGAATCCCATGGTGTTTCCCCTCGGAGTAGAGTCAGGCCTTCTGGCTGTGCAGGTTTTTCATCGCGCGGTTCCATTCACCGGCGAGGATATCCGGCAGCACGCCGAGGGCAAAGTCGATGCTGGCATCGAGTTTTTCCTGTTCGGCGCGAGGCGCACGACCCAGGACAAAATTTGAAACCATGCTGGCAACGCCCGGGTGGCCGATGCCGAGCCGCAGGCGGTGAAAGGTATTCTGATTACCCAGTTGCGCGATGATGTCGCGCAACCCGTTGTGACCGCCATGGCCGCCGCCCTGCTTGAGCTTGGCGACGCCCGGAGGCAGGTCGAGTTCGTCGTGGGCCACCAGGATTTCTTCAGGTTTGATGCGAAAGAAACCGGCCAATGCCGCCACGGCCTGGCCGCTGCGGTTCATGTAGGTGGTGGGAATCAACAGACGAACATCCTGACCCTGGTGTGAAAAACGCCCGGTCAGGCCGAAATATTTGCGATCGGCCGCCAGGCTGACGCCTTGTGCGTGCGCGATGCGCTCAACAAAAAGGGCCCCTGCGTTATGCCGGGTCTGTTCGTATTCAGCGCCTGGATTTCCCAGGCCAACGATCAGTTTAATGGCAGTCACGATAGGGGCCCTTCCTGGAGTGTGGATAACAACGTCGCGCTCAAACGGTGTTGCGACAGTGAGACGAAAATGGCGGATCTACCGTTAAGTAAACTTCGCGTTCTCGCCCGCTGTCTCGCTACGTTCCAGTCCGCGATGTTTCCGGTCACTCCGGCGACAGAGTGAAATTACTCTGCAGCTTCTTCTTCAGTCGCTTCTGGAGCAACACGTGGAGCGTGGACGTTGGCAACAGCCTTGTCATCGCCGTGCGCCAGGGCAACAAACTCAACGCCTTTAGGGGCCTTGAGGTCGGACAGGTGAATGATCGTGCCGATTTCGGCGTCAGCCAGGTCGACTTCGATGAATTCAGGCAGGTCTTTCGGCAGGCAGGAAACTTCCAGCTCGGAAGTTACGTGCGAGATTTCGCCGCCTTTCTTGACCGGAGCAGCTTCGTTGATGAAGTGCACTGGAACAACAGCAGTCAGCTTCTGACCGGCAACAACGCGTACGAAGTCAGCGTGCATCACGTGGCCTTTGGCCGGGTGACGCTGCAGGGCTTTGATCACGACGTTTTGCTTGGTGCCGCCAACGTTCAGCTCGATGATGTGGCTGTAGGCCGCTTCGTTTTCGAGCAGTTTGGCAACTTCTTTGGCCAGCATGCTGATGGACTCAGGGGCTTTGTCGCCACCGTAGACTACAGCTGGAACCAGGCTTGCGAGACGACGCAGGCGGCGGCTCGCACCTTTCCCCAGGTCGGAACGCACTTCAGCATTCAGGGTAAATTCGTTCATGTTGTATCTCCAAAGTAACCACATTCACCCCAGCGCTTGCGACCAGCGCTAAAGGCGATATGGGCAAAAAAGCCCCGCCCCGGCAGGTAATGTCGGGGCGGGGCGCTTTTCGTCAACGAGATGTAATGGAAAGGGCAGGGCCCTTAACGGAACATCGCACTGATCGATTCTTCATTGCTGATGCGGCGAACCGCCTCGGCAACAACCGGTGCGATATCCAGTTGGCGGATACGCGCACAGGCTTGTGCTGCAGCGGACAGCGGGATGGTGTTAGTGACCACCAGCTCGTCCAGCACGGAATTTTCAATGTTTTCGATCGCTCGACCCGACAGCACAGGGTGTGTGCAGTAGGCAAAGACTTTGGCAGCGCCATGCTCTTTCAGGGCCTTGGCCGCGTGGCACAGGGTGCCGGCGGTATCGACCATGTCGTCGACCAGAATACAGGTACGCCCTTCGACGTCGCCGATGATATGCATCACTTCGGAGTGATTGGCTTTCTCACGGCGTTTGTCGATGATACCCAGATCAACGCCCAGGGATTTGGCAACGGCCCGTGCACGCACGACGCCGCCAATGTCCGGGGACACGATCATCAGGTTTTCGAAGCGCTGATCTTCAATGTCATCCACCAGAACCGGGGAGCCGTAGATGTTATCCACGGGAATATCGAAGAAGCCTTGAATCTGGTCAGCATGCAGATCGACCGTGAGCACACGATCGATGCCGACTACGGTAAGCATGTCAGCCACGACTTTCGCGCTGATTGCCACACGTGCGGAACGCGGACGGCGATCCTGACGGGCATAACCAAAATAAGGAATAACAGCAGTAATACGAGTAGCCGAGGAGCGGCGGAAGGCATCAGCCATCACGACGAGTTCCATCAGGTTATCGTTGGTCGGAGCGCAAGTCGGCTGAATAATGAAGACGTCTTTACCGCGAACGTTTTCATTGATCTCGGCAGTGATTTCGCCGTCGGAGAACTTACCGACAGAAATGTCACCGAGAGGGATATGCAGCTGACGTACAACACGCCGAGCCAGATCGGGGTTAGCGTTCCCCGTAAAGACCATCATCTTGGACACGCGCAGTACCTGAAGGCTGAGGGTATACCTGGATGAGTATAGGAAAATGGCAGGGGCGGCTGGATTCGAACCAACGCATGGCAGGATCAAAACCTGCTGCCTTACCGCTTGGCGACGCCCCTGTATCTGTTGCTTCGAGTGCCCAGCACTCGATTCCGTTAGAGCAGACTTTGCAGCTTGCGATGCAACATCGAAATGTTGCTTCCTTTTGCTACAAACCCTGTAAGGGTCTCTGTCAGAAGGGCCGAGACTTTATCAGCTTCAGCTTTGCTTGGGAAGCCCCCAAACACACAACTTCCAGTTCCGGTGAGTTTTGCTTCGGTAAATTTACCTAACAAATTCAAAGCGTTACGAACATCTGGATAACGCCTTGCTACCACCGGTAAGCAGTCATTTCGACTGTTTCCCTTGGGAACGGGGCGCACTTTAATGGGAGGAGAGTTACGTGTCAACAGTGGATCTGAAAAAATTTCTGCTGTACTTACAGATACTTGCGGCACCAGCACCAAGTACCAGGGTTCCTCGGGCTCTACCGGTGTGAGTTTTTCCCCGACGCCCTCGGCAAAAGCCGCGTGGCCCCGTACGAAAACCGGCACGTCGGCGCCCAGCGTCAGGCCCAATGCGGCCAGGCGATCAGCGTCCCAACCCAGCTGCCACAGGTGGTTGAGCCCCAGCAAAGTCGTTGCCGCGTTTGAGCTGCCGCCGCCGATGCCGCCGCCCATGGGCAGGATTTTTTCGATCCAGATATCAATGCCCAGCGAACACCCGGATTGCTCCTGAAGTTTTTTCGCGGCTTTGACGATCAGGTTGCTGTCGTGAGGAACGCCTTCGAATTCGGTGTGCAGGTGAATCACGCCGTCGTCACGCACGGCAAAGGTGATTTCATCGCCGTAGTCGAGAAACTGAAAAATCGTCTGCAACTCGTGATAGCCGTCCGGGCGACGGCCCAGGATGTGCAACATCAGGTTGAGCTTGGCCGGGGAGGGCAGGGTCAGGCGCGCAGCGGTCATGTCATTGCCCCAGCTTGCGCGGCTGCCATTGCTTGATCACCAGCGTGACGTCCAGGTTGCTGCCGTGCAGTTTGATGCGCTCGGGCAACCAGTAACCGTTTTGCTCGGCGTAGCTCAAGTATTCGATCTGCCAGTCGTCCTGCTCCAGGTTGGACAGGCGACTGTCGGCATCGAGGGTCAGGCGGCTTTTGCTGTCCGGTGCCGGCAGGCCGCGAACCCACCAGGTCAGGTGGGATACGGGCAGCTTCCAGCCCAGTTGTTCTTCCAGCAAGGCTTCCGGCGAGGGTGATTCGTAGCGACCCTGATTGGCCACTTCCAGCGAAACCTGGCCTGGTCGGCCGGTCAGGCGCGCCGCGCCACGACCCAGCGGACCGGACAGGCGAATGTCGTAGTAGTCCTGGCGTTGCAACCAGAACAGTGTGCCGCTGCCCGAGTCTTTCGGTGCGCGTATGCCGATCTTGCCATCGATCTGCCAGCCGTCGAGACCGCTCAGTTGTTCCTTGTGCTCTCGCCATTGGGCCGTGTTGCCGTGGCCCTGGACGGATTCTCGGGCGCCGAAGCCGGCGCAACCGGCGAGCAGGGCGATAAAGCTGAAAACGATGAAGTGGCGCAAAAGCATAATTTTAAAGGGTCTCTGATCCGGTCAGGCGTTTGATGGTGCTGCGCAGGATGGGGCTGTCGGGCTGTTCCTTGAGGAACTTGCTCCAGATCTGCCGGGCTTCGCGCTGTTTGCCGTTGGCCCACAGGACTTCGCCCAGGTGCGCGGCGACTTCCTGGTCGGGAAAGCGCTCCAGGGCCTGGCGCAGCAGGCGTTCGGCCTCGTCGAGGTTACCCAGGCGGAAATGCACCCAGCCAAGACTGTCGAGCACCGCCGGGTCTTCCGGGTTGAGCTGGTGGGCCTGTTCGATCAGCACCTTGGCTTCGGCGTATCGGGTGGTGCGATCGGACAAGGTGTAGCCCAGGGCATTGAGGGCCATTGCATTGTCGGGGTCGCGCTGGATGATCAGGCGCAGGTCTTTCTCCATCTGCGCCAGGTCATTGCGTTTCTCCGCCAGCATGGCGCGGGTATACAACAGGTTCAGGTCGTCCGGGTACTGCTTCAACGCCCGATCGAGCACGGTCCAGGCTTTGTCGCCCTGATTGTTGGCCGACAGGGTTTCAGCCTCGATCAGATACAACTGGATGCCGTAGTCCGGCTGGGTGTCCCGCTGCACGGCGAGGCGACTCTGGGCCTCGGCCGTTTTGCCGTTGCTCATCAGGATATCGGCCTGGCGCAACTGGGCCGGCAGATAATCGTTGCCTGGGCCGACCTGGGCGTACTCGAGCAGTGCACTCTCGGGGTCGTTGCGTTCTTCCGCGATGCGGCCCAGGTTCAAGTGGGCGGAGTCGACATGCGTTCCCCGCGCAATCAGGTCTTCCAGGTGACCCTTGGCTTCTTCCCACGCTTTGGCTTCCAGGCAGACCAACGCCAGGGAATAGCGCAATTCATCGTCTTCAGGGTACTGCTGGACCAGGCTGGAAAACTCCACCTTGGCGTCGTCCATGCGGTCGTTTTCCACCAGCATGCGCGCGTAGGTGAGACGCAGGCGCTTGTCGTCCGGGTATTGCTTGATGCTCTTTTTCAGCAGCGGCAGGGCTTCGTCGCCGCGGTTCGCGCCTTGCAGCAAGCGAGCGCGCAGCAGAATCGGCGCCACTTCGCCCGCCTGCGGCGGGTTGTCTTCCAGCAGGGAAAGGGCGCCCTGGATGTCACCATCCTGTTGCAGCAGCAGGGCCTTGCCGAAAATCAGCTGACCGTTATCGGGATGGCGCTGCAGCAGTCGGTCGAAGCTTTTAGTCAGGCCGTCGCGGGTTTCCTGGTCGGTATCGGCCGCTGATAGCGCAAGGAAGTCGAAATGGGTGTCGCCCTTGCCCAGCAGGACTTTCTCCATATACACCATGGAGTCGTCGTAGCGTCCGGCCCGGGCCAGTTGCACGGCGGCGGCGCGTTGCGCTTCGAGGTCTTGCGGGGCGTTTTTGGCCCAGATCAGTGCGGTATCCAGCGCGGGCTGGTCGGCCCCCAGGTATTCGGCAATGCGAAACGCCCGCTCGGAGATGCCCGGGTCCTGTGTGTTGATGGCCTGGGTGACGTAGTTGTCCAGCGCAATGTCGAAGCGATTGCGCTGGCCTGCCAGTTCGGCGCTCAACAGGCTGAAAATGGTTTCTTCGCTGAATGAGCTATAGACCTTGGGCTTTTCAGGGGCCTGGGTGCTGTCTTCGACCGGCGGCGTACCGTCTGTCGACACGGGGGCCATGGACTGACAGCCGCCGAGCAAGGCAAAAGCGAGGAGCAACGCGGAAGATCTATTCATATAGGAAAAGGACGACTAACCTGCGGTCGGATCATCATGACACAGCCTTCGGTCAAACATAACCGGCCCGTCGATTTACGGCACGGGGCAGGGCGATAGATATCGAGTGGTTGTTCTGAATCTGGCGAAGTAGGACAATTGCCGGCTTCACGTCACTATCAGCGACCTTGAATGGCCTTCCTTGCACTTGGTATTAACCACAAGACTGCTTCCGTAGACGTCCGCGAGCGCGTGGCCTTTACGCCTGAGCAACTGGTTGAGGCCCTGCAGCAGCTTTGCCGACTCACCGAGAGCCGCGAGGCTGCCATCCTCTCCACCTGCAATCGCAGCGAGCTTTATATAGAGCAGGATCACATTTCGGCCGATACCGTGCTGCGCTGGCTGGCCGAATATCACGATCTGAGTCTTGAAGAGCTGCGCGCCAGTGCCTATGTGCATGAAGACGATGCGGCCGTTCGTCACATGATGCGCGTTGCCTCCGGGCTCGATTCGCTGGTGCTGGGCGAACCGCAGATTCTCGGCCAGATGAAGTCGGCCTATGCCGTGGCCCGTGAGGCCGGCACGGTCGGGCCTCTGCTGGGGCGCTTGTTCCAGGCCACGTTCAATGCCGCCAAACAGGTGCGCACCGACACGGCCATCGGCGAAAACCCGGTGTCCGTGGCATTTGCCGCGGTCAGCCTGGCGAAACAGATTTTCAGCGATCTGCAACGCAGCCAGGCGCTGCTGATCGGCGCGGGGGAGACCATCACCCTGGTCGCGCGCCATCTGCACGACCTGGGGGTCAAGCGTATCGTGGTTGCCAACCGTACCCTGGAGCGCGCCAGTACCCTGGCCGAGCAGTTCGGCGCCCATGCTGTGCTGCTCTCGGACATCCCGGCCGAGCTGGTGCACAGTGACATCGTCATCAGCTCCACCGCCAGCCAGTTGCCGATCCTGGGCAAAGGCGCAGTGGAAAGCGCCCTGAAACTGCGCAAGCACAAGCCGATTTTCATGGTGGACATTGCCGTTCCCCGGGACATCGAGCCGGAAGTGGGCGAGCTCGACGACGTTTATCTGTACAGCGTCGACGACCTGCACGAAGTGGTCGCCGAGAACCTCAAGAGCCGGCAAGGGGCGGCCCAGGCGGCCGAAGAAATGATCACCATCGGCGCGGAGGATTTCATGGTCCGCCTGCGCGAGCTGGCGGCGGTGGATGTGCTCAAGGCTTATCGTCAGCAGAGCGAACGCCTGCGCGACGAAGAGCTGCAAAAGGCCCAGCGCCTGCTGGCCAACGGTGGCAGCGCCGAAGAGGTGCTGGTGCAACTGGCTCGCGGCCTGACCAATAAATTGCTTCACGCGCCCAGTGTCCAGCTCAAGAAGCTGACCGCCGAAGGCCGCCTCGATGCGTTGGCCATGGCCCAGGAACTCTTTGCCCTCGGTGAGGGTTCACCGGATAGTTTTTCGGATAAAAAATCGCAATGAAAGCGTCACTGCTCAATAAGCTGGACATTCTCCAGGACCGTTTCGAGGAACTGACCGCCCTGCTGGGCGATGGTGAAGTCATTTCCGACCAGAACAAGTTCCGCACGTATTCCAAGGAATACGCCGAAGTCGAGCCGATCGTCGCCACCTATAAACAGTTGCTCAAAGTGCAGGGCGACCTTGAAGGCGCCCAGGCGTTGCTCAAGGACAGCGATCCGGACATGCGCGAAATGGCGGTCGAGGAAGTCCGTGAAGCCAAGGAGCAGTTGCTCGAGCTTGAAAGCAACCTGCAACGCATGTTGTTGCCCAAGGATCCGAATGACGGTCGCAATGTGTTTCTCGAGATCCGTGCCGGCACCGGCGGCGACGAAGCGGCGATATTCTCCGGGGACCTGTTCCGCATGTATTCGCGTTACGCCGAGCGTCGCGGCTGGCGGGTGGAGATCCTCTCGGAGAACGAAGGCGAACACGGTGGCTATAAAGAGGTCATCGCCCGGGTCGAAGGTGACAACGTCTACGGCAAGCTGAAATTCGAATCCGGCGCCCACCGCGTGCAGCGTGTCCCGGCCACCGAATCCCAGGGGCGTATCCACACTTCGGCCTGTACCGTGGCGGTTTTGCCCGAGCCGGACGAGCAGGAAGCCATCGAGATCAACCCGGCGGACCTGCGGGTCGACACCTACCGCTCCTCGGGTGCGGGCGGTCAGCACGTCAACAAGACCGATTCGGCTATCCGTATCACTCACCTGCCTTCGGGCATTGTGGTCGAGTGCCAGGAGGAGCGTTCCCAGCACAAGAACCGTGCGCGTGCCATGTCGTGGTTGTCGGCCAAGCTCAACGATCAACAGACCAGTGCTGCGGCCAACGCCATCGCCAGCGAACGCAAGCTGTTGGTGGGCTCTGGAGATCGCTCGGAGCGGATTCGTACCTACAACTTTGCCCAGGGGCGGGTCACCGACCATCGAGTCAACCTGACGTTGTATTCGCTGGACGAAATTCTCGCCGGCGGCGTCGATGCAGTGATCGAACCGTTGCTGGCCGAATACCAGGCCGACCAGTTGGCCGCGATTGGCGAGTAAGCACAGGTGAACATATGACCATCATCGCCAGTTTGTTACGCGCCGCCGAGCTGCCGGATTCGCCCACGTCCCGACTGGATGCCGAATTGCTGCTGGCCGCGGCACTGGGCAAGTCCCGCAGCTTCCTGCACACCTGGCCCGAGCGAATCGTGCCAAGCGAAGCGGCGTTGGTGTTCTCTGAATACCTGCGCCGCCGTCGTTCTGGCGAGCCAGTGGCTTATATCCTCGGGCAGCAAGGCTTCTGGAACCTGGACCTGGAAGTGGCGCCCCACACCTTGATTCCGCGTCCCGACACCGAACTGCTGGTGGAAACCGCGCTGGCCTTGCTGCCGGCCGCACCGGCGAGGGTTCTGGATCTGGGCACCGGCAGCGGCGCGATTGCCCTGGCATTGGCCAGCGAGCGCCCGGCCTGGACAGTCACCGCGGTCGACCGTGTGCTGGAGGCGGTGGCCCTGGCCGAACGCAATCGCCAGCGCCTGGACCTGCGCAACGTCACGGTGCTGAGCAGCCACTGGTTCAGCGCTTTGGACGGTGAGCGTTTTGAGCTGATCATCAGCAACCCACCCTATATAGCCGCCACCGATCCTCACCTGGCCGAGGGCGACGTGCGGTTTGAGCCGGCCAGTGCCCTGGTGGCAGGGCACGACGGGCTTGATGATTTGCGCACAATTATCACCCAGGCCCCCGATCATCTTGAAACGGGTGGCTGGTTGATGCTCGAGCACGGTTACGATCAGGCCGACGCGGTGCGTGATCTGCTGCAAACCCAAGGGTTTACTGAAGTCCACAGCCGCCAGGACCTGGGTGGGCATGAGCGCATCAGCCTGGGGCGCCTGCCGTGCTGAACGATCAGGAGCTGTTGCGCTATAGCCGGCAGATTCTGTTGCAGCACGTCGACATCGACGGGCAACTGCGACTCAAGCACAGCCGCGTATTGATTGTCGGCCTCGGCGGACTCGGCGCTCCGGTGGCGTTGTACCTGGCCGCTGCTGGCGTCGGTGAGTTGCACCTGGCGGATTTTGACACGGTCGACCTGACCAACCTGCAACGCCAGATCATCCACGACACCGACAGTGTGGGCCTGAGCAAGGTCGATTCGGCGATGCGTCGCCTGACGGCGCTCAACCCTGAAATCAGCCTGGTGCCTCACCCACAGGCCATGGATGAAGACAGCCTGTCTGCTGCCGTTGCGGCAGTGGATGTGGTGCTGGACTGTTCCGACAATTTCTCCACCCGCGAAGCGGTGAATGCGGCGTGTGTCGCAGCGGGCAAACCGCTGGTCAGCGGTGCGGCGATTCGCCTGGAAGGGCAGCTATCCGTGTTTGATCCGCGCCGCCCGGAAAGCCCCTGCTATCACTGCCTCTATGGCCACGGCAGTGAAGCCGAATTGACCTGCAGCGAAACCGGTGTGCTCGGGCCGCTGGTGGGGTTGGTGGGCAGTCTGCAAGCCCTTGAAGCCTTGAAACTGTTGGCCGGTTTCGGCGAACCACTGGTGGGACGCCTGCTGTTGATCGACGCCGTGGGCAGCCGTTTTCGTGAGCTGAGGGTCAAGCGTGATCCGGGGTGCAGCGTCTGTGGTAGCAGCCAGCATGACTGAAGCGCCGGTCGGTGTGTTCGATTCGGGTGTCGGCGGGTTGTCGGTGCTGGGGGAGATTCGTCGGCTGTTGCCCAATGAGTCACTGCTCTACGTTGCAGACTGTGGGCATATTCCCTACGGCGAGAAAACCCCGGAATTCATCCGGCAGCGGTGCGCAATCATCGCCAACTTTCTCCATCACCAGGGCGCCAAGGCGCTGGTGGTGGCTTGCAATACCGCGACGGTCGCCGGGGTCGCCGATTTGCGTCGTGATTATCCCCACTGGCCCATTGTCGGCATGGAGCCGGCGGTCAAACCGGCGGCGGCTGCCACTCGAAGTGGCATTGTCGGTGTGCTGGCAACCACTGGCACATTACAAAGTGCCAAATTCGCCGCGTTACTTGATCGGTTCGCCACCGATGTGCAGGTGATCACCCAGCCATGCCCCGGGCTGGTAGAGCTGATCGAAGCAGGCGATCTCCAGAGCCCGGCTTTGCGTCAATTGCTGCAGGGCTATGTCGAACCTTTGCTGGCCGCCGGCTGCGACACGCTGATCCTGGGTTGCACGCACTATCCCTTCCTCAAGCCATTGCTCAAGCACATGGTCCCCGCGCACATCAGCCTGATCGACACGGGGGCCGCCGTTGCCCGGCAACTTCAGCGCCTGCTCGCTGAACGCGGCCTCCTGGCCGCCGGTCCCGCCAGTGAAACGCGATTCTGGAGTAGCGCAGATCCGATACATTTAAGAAAAATCCTACCAACGCTATGGAATTCGTCCGGCGTTGTGCGAAGCTTCAGTCTGTAAAAAAACCTGAAAAATACCTAAATCAGGCTGAACTTCTGTTTTAACGCGGATTTCTATAGCTTTGTCTGTTTGTAACAAAACTAACTAAGTCTGTTCGGAAAAGGATGTTTCTAATGAAGCGTTTATTCTGCTTGGCCGCACTTGCGGCTGCATTGTTGGGGCACACTTACTCCGCACAAGCGGCAGGTGTGGAGTTTGGGGTGGGCCAGACCGGCGAGTCGACCATGACTTACCGCTTGGGTATGCAGTTCGATTGGGACAAGAGCTGGTTGCAGAGTGATGTAGGTCGCCTGACCGGCTATTGGAGCGGCGCTTACACGTATTGGGAAGGGGATGAGGCCTCCAGCAATCACAGCCTGTCGTTCTCGCCTGTCTTTGTGTATGAGTTTGCCGGTCAAAACGTAAAACCCTACATCGAGGCGGGTATCGGTGTTGCGTTGTTTGAAAATACCCAAGTGGAAAACAACCAGCTCGGTACGGCTTTTCAGTTCGAGGACCGCATTGGTTTCGGCCTGCGCTTCAACGGTGGACATGAAGTGGGTATTCGCGCCACTCATTACTCCAACGCCGGCATCAAGTCGACCAACGACGGTGTCGAAAGTTACGCGCTGCACTACACGATGCCGCTGTAACCCAAACCCGTGGGAGCGAGCCTGCTCGCGATAGCGAAGTATCAGACAACCTCATATTGACTGGTCTACCGCTATCGCGAGCAGGCTCGTTCCCACGGGCTACCGATACGCAGTCGCAATCCCTTTGCGTTCTTCAATACATTCCGGCGCGCCCATCTCGAACTCGCGGCAGATCAGCGGGCGTTTTTCGTAGATCGTGCACCTCATGCTGTCGCGATCCAGCGCCGCGCACCAACCATCGTCGAGCCGCAACATCACTTCTCCACCCCATTCGTCCGTGTCGATAAAGCGTTCGGGCACGCCAGTGTCAGTGATCAGCATGACTTCCAGTTGGCAACAGCACGCCGCGCACGTCGAACAAGTGACGGCAGGCTGGGGGATCTGATGGACAGGGATGGTTTTCATGGCGCGCAGTGTAAGGCAACCGCGCCCCTCAGGGTTGGCCCTTGATCGGGCACCCATTTCCCGCTTTATCTGAGTTGACGTCAGTGAGCATCGATTCGGTCGATGAAGGTAGCGGCCAGAGTACGGTCATGGACGAAACGGGGAGCGCCACTTCATGGGGGCGCTCGGCCAGTTGTTTCAGCACGTGATGTGCCGCCGTTTCGGCCGTCCACTGGACTGGGGCCGGAAAACAGTCGTCGAGCCTGAGCGAAGGGCTGTCGAAGCCCGGATGAACCAGCGTCACGTCGATGCCCTCGGCCACCAGTTGGACGCGAGCCGACTCAAACAGAAAACGCATGCCTTTGCCGTCGGCCTCGCTATATGACGGTGGCAGGTAAGTCGCCGGGCTGGCGATGCCCACCAGATGGGACCGGTTGCCTGCACGCAGCAATGGCAGGGCAGTGTGAATGCAGAAGCTGGCCGCTATCAGATTGCTGCGCACAATGTGTTCGATGATCAAAGGGTCGGCGGGTTGGCCGTCGATGTATTCGGCGGTTCCTGCATTGAGAATCACGGTGTCCAGCGAGCCCCACTGCCGGGCAATCTGTTCGCCGATCTCGCGTACGGTCTGGCTGTCGGTCAAGTTGCCGGGCACCGCCAGTACTTGTCCCGGATAACGTGCCGAAAGGTCTTCACTCGAGCGCGACGAGCGCGAGCTAACGGCCAGGTGTGCGCCGGTTTTGAGTATCGCTTCGGCCAACGAAACGCCGATTCCGTTGCCCGCGCCGGTCAGCCAATATCGCTTACGAGTTTCTAGACCCATTCCATACTTCCTTCGCCGAGCAGAGTGCACGAGTTTGGTATAAGACTGTATGGCCGCAGGGTTGAAATTGCATCTTACGGTCCGTGTTTTTCTGTTCGCTGATCGCCCGATTTCTTGGTTTTACACTTATCGAGTTGGCAGGTTTCTGAACGCCTGCAATGCACGAGCCCGGGACTGACCCAGGTCGACAATCGCCGGAGGATAATCCGTCACGCCAAACAATCGGCCCTGCATGTTTGGATTATGGACCTGTTGCTTATCGAGATCGTTCAGTTCAGGTAACCAGCGTTTGATGAACAATCCTTCACGGTCGAATTTTTCCGATTGACTCAAGGGGTTGAAGATCCGAAACCAGGGCGCAGCATCCGTCCCGGTCGAGGCGCTCCACTGCCAGCCGCCGTTGTTGGCGGCCAGGTCGCCGTCGATCAGGTGTTGCATGAAAAAGCGCTCACCCTCGCGCCAGTCGATCAGCAGGTTCTTGGTCAGAAACATCGCCACCACCATCCGCAAACGGTTGTGCATCCACCCGGTTTCCAGCAACTGGCGCATGGCCGCGTCGATGATCGGCAAGCCAGTGCGTGCCTGTTTCCAGGCCTCCAGCTCTTCAGGGGCGTTGCGCCAGGCCAGCGCTTCGGTTTCCGGACGGAACGCGCGATGGCGAGACACCCGTGGATAGCCCACTAGAATGTGTTTATAGAACTCACGCCAGAGCAATTCATTGATCCATGTCACAACACCGACATTTCCGCTCTCGAATTCACCCTGGTTGGCCTGCAGCGCCGCATGCAGGCATTGGCGTGGCGAGATCACACCCGCCACCAGGTACGCCGAGAGCTGGCTGGTGCCTGGCCTGGCGGGAAAGTCCCGTTCGCTCTGGTAATAATCGAGGTGTTGCTCAGCGAAGGTGTCCAGGCGCCGCCGGGCTTCGTTTTCACCCGCTGGCCAGAGGGCGCGCAGCGTTTCACTCGCAGGCGAGAAGCCTTCGACTTGCGTGGGCACCGGGTCGCTGACAATGCCGGTGGGTGCCTGCCGGGCCGGTTTGGCGACCAGGCTTGGCAGCGAAAAGTGCAGGCGGCTGTAACAGACCTTGCGGAACTGGCTGAACACCTGGAAATAGGTGCCGGTCTTGGTCAGCACACTGCCGGGCTTGAACAGCAACTGGTCGAGGTGGCTGTGAAATTCGATGCCCTGGCCCTGCAACGTTCGGGCAACTTCGGCATCTCGGTGGGTTTCGTTCAAGCCGTATTCTTCATTGACATGGACGGCGTCGATTGCCAGTTCGTGGCACAGCGAGAGCAGAATCTGCGGTGCCTGATCCCAGCGTGCAGCGTGGCGGATCAGCAGCGGGATGTTCAACGCCTCCAGGGCAGTGCTCAACGAGGCGAGGTTACGCAGCCAAAAGTCGATCTTGCACGGTGCATCGTCATGCGCGCGCCATTGTTCCGGGCTCGGCAGGTACACCGCCACACAAGGTCCCCGGGCTGCTGCGGTGGCGAGGGCGGTGTTGTCGTGCAGGCGCAGGTCGCTGCGCAGCCAGATCAGTTGCGTGGGTTTTTTCATTCAAATAAGTGCTCTGCGACTCAGTTCGCGGTAAGCCGATAACGGATCTTCGGCCCACGTAAGGTTGTCGGTCGAAATGCCTGTGGATAACCGGGCGTGATGGATCGATGCGGCCGGGCCGGCGATGATGATCGGGCAATCCACTCCACTGATCAGCTTGGGCAGTTGGGACAGGTTCAGCGCGTTGCTGGAGTACAGCAGCACTCCACGGGCTTTGAGGCGTTCGACGGCCAAGGCCAGTTCGCCTGCGGGTATCGGCCCATCGAACACTTCCACGGGGCAATCGGCGCTGCTGGCCAGCCAGGCGCTAAGCCACAATTGGGGTTCCAGGGGCAGGTCCGAATGGTTGACCAGCAGCAATGGCGCACCGCGCAACTGACGATTGTTGTGGTAGATCCGACTGCCGAATTTGCTGCGCAGCCAGGAGTACAGAAACACCCGCTCCAACTGCGCACCGAACTGGCCTTGCCAGCGCAATTGCAGTTCGGCCAGCAAAGGCAGCAACAACTGCTCGCACACCGTCCAGGGCGGATAAAGCGCCATAGCCTGGTTGACCAGATCATCGACCTGACGCTCGGCCAGTTGCGTGACCGCCAGCATCAGGGCGTGGCGCTGACGCTGCCAGTCGTTTTCCAACGGTTCACTGGGCGGCTGCGGTGTGTCGAGCAGCGGTTTTATCTTGCTCACCGCCACCCCCCGATCGATCCAGGTGAGGATGCTCAAGATACGTTGCACATGATCGGCATTGAACAGTCGGTGACCCTTGGGGGTGCGGTGCGGCACGATCAGGCCATAACGGCGCTCCCAGGCTCTTAGCGTGACGGCATTGACCCCGGTTTGGCGGGCAACTTCGCGTATGGGCAGCCAGCCCTGCGCCAGGGCTTTGGCGAAGTCGGCCCCCAGGTCTTCGCTGGCGCTGGAATCAGGTTCGCTTTTCATCAAATGGCATTTCGCAGACTGAGGTTTTCCGGGTGTGGTTGCAGGTAGACCTGCTGCGCCAGATAGGGATCGGGATGCAGGCGCAAGTGATGCTTGAGCAAGGTCAGCGGAACTACCAGGGGTACGATGCCGAGGCGGTATTGCCCGATGAGGTGTTGCACTTCCTGCTTGTCTTCGGCGTTGATGGCGCGTTTGAGGTAACCGCTCAGGTGTTGCAGCACATTGGTGTGAGTGCGGCGGGTGGCGCATTTCTTCAAAGCAGCCATCAAGGCGCTGAAGTAGCGTGCGCCCAGCTCGTCAGGATCGGCCTTGCCCATGTTGCCCAACAGATTGCCCAAGGCCTTGTATTGCACCGGGTTATGGGCCATCAACAGATATTTGTAGCGCGAGTGAAAGTGGATCAGGTCACGGCGTGTCAGGCCTTTGCGGCGCAGCGGTTGCCAGGCCGCGTAGGCAAATACCCGGGTCAGGAAATTTTCCCGCAGCACCGGGTCGTTCAGGCGACCGTCTTCCTCCACCGGCAAGTCGGGGTGGCGCTCGCAAAACGCCTGGGCATAGATGCCGCGTCCGCCGCCGTCCTGTGGCACGCTGTTGTGATCGTAGACCTTGACCCGCTCCAGTCCGCAGGACGGCGACTTCTGCATGAAGATGTAGCCGCAGATGTCATCCAGTTCCTCGGCCATCTGCTCTCCGTAAGCGGCCAATGGCCGGGTTACATTGAGGTCGTGCCTGACCGTACCAACCGCGTCAGGCCGTTCGGGATTACCCACCAGCCGGATCGGCTCGCGGGGGATGCCCAGGCCAATGGCGACTTCAGGGCAGACCGGCACGAAGTCGAAGTAGTCGACCAAGGTACGGCTGCATAGCTGCGATTGCTTGTGTCCGCCGTTGAAGCGAACTTCAGCGCCCATCAGGCAGGCGCTGATAGCGATTTTCGGTTTGACGACGGCATCATGGGGCATGGGCGACCTCTGATTTCAAATCTTGTACAAAATAACATTTGTGTACAATATTTTCATCATAGATCCGAACGCGCACAAGTCAACCGCTTTTGCGTGTGGGGCGATGTGGTTTTTGCGCAGACAGGCTGCTGCCTGTTTCGACAGCAGCGGGTGACGTAGGCTGGCGCGTTCTATTGCAGGCTGGCGTGCAGACGGCGTGCGGCTTCCTGACCGCTTAGCCAAGCACCTTCGACACGACCGGACAGGCACCAGTCGCCACAGACATACATACCCAGGTCGGCATCGGCCAAGGCGCCCCATTCATGGTTGCCGGCGGGGCGCGCGTAAAGCCAGCGATGGGCCACGCTGAAGCTGGGCGCAGGCATGGCACTGTGCAGCAGCTCGGCGAACGCGCCGTGCAGGTGTTCGATCACCGCTTCCTTGGCCATGTCGATATGTTGGCGACTCCAGTCGCTGGTGGCGTGCAGCACCCAGGTGTCGAGCGTGCTGTCGCGCCCCGGTTTGCTGCGGTTGCGAGCCAGCCAGTCGAGGGGGCTGTCCTGGACGAAGCAGCCTTCCATGGAGGTATCCAGCGGTGTTTCGAAGGCCAGGGCCACGGCCCAGGTGGGGTCCATCTTCACGCCCGCCGCCACTGCGGCCAGCTTTGGCACGGCCGCCAGCAATGCCGTGGCCTGGGGCGCGGGCGTAGCAATCACCACCTGGCCGAAGGGGCCGTGGGTGAAGCCTTCCGCGTCCTGCAAGTGCCAATGCTCCTGACCGCGGTACACCTCGGTGATGCGGCAGGAGAACTGCACCTGCAACTCGCCAAGCAGGGCGCGTGTGATGGCGCTCATGCGCGGGGTGCCGACCCAGCGGGTCTGCTCATCCGGCGACGGGCTCAATTGCCCATCCTTGAAATGATAAAGCTGAGGTGTCCATTCCGCCGCCCAGCCCTGGGCTTGCCAACGCTGGACTTCCATCACGAAGCGGCGATCGCGGGCAGTGAAATACTGCGCGCCCATGTCCAGTGCGCCGGCATCACTGCGCTTGCTGGACATGCGTCCGCCACTGCCATGGCTTTTATCGAAGAGTTGAACGACATGCCCGGCCTCCGTCAGGGCCTGGGCGGCTGAAAGTCCGGCGATGCCGGTGCCGATGATTGCGATAGGTACAGTCATGAGGGCCTCGTTTACCTTTCTGTACAGACTACGCCGTCGTTTAAACCTGTACAATTAGGGTTTTTGGTATAAGTTTTACCGTTCGCGTTTTGACAGGGTGACCTATTGTTAAACACAGACCCTGCCTGATACGAAAAATCCCTGCTTATAAAAATAGACTAATGGGCTGGGTAAAACGCGATGCGAGGAACACTTCATGCACATATTGCTGACCGGCGGTACTGGTTTGATCGGACGTCAGCTCTGCCGCCACTGGTTGGCGCAGGGCCATCGCTTGACGGTGTGGAGTCGTCGCCCCGAAGACGTGGCGAAGATCTGCGGCGCGCAAGTGCGGGGTGTCGCCCGGCTCGAGGAGATTGCCGAGCCGGTGGATGCGGTGGTCAACCTCGCGGGGGCACCGATTGCGGATCGACCCTGGAGCCATAAACGCAAGAAGTTGTTGTGGAGCAGTCGCATCACCCTGACAGAAGCGTTGTTGGCTTGGCTGGAGCGTAGCGAACACAAACCCGGGGTATTGATTTCCGGTTCCGCGGTGGGGTGGTACGGCGACGGCGGCGAGCGTGAGCTGACCGAGGACTCGGGACCGGTGAGCGAGGACTTCGCCAGCCAGTTGTGCATCGCCTGGGAGGAAACCGCGCAGCGCGCCGAGGCCATGGGCATACGGGTGGTACTGGTTCGCACCGGTCTGGTCCTGTCGGCCGAGGGCGGCTTTTTGTCGCGGCTGCTGCTGCCGTTCAAACTGGGGTTGGGCGGGCGTATTGGCAATGGCCGGCAGTGGATGCCGTGGATTCACATTGCCGATCAAATCGCTCTGATTGATTTTCTTCTGCACCGCGATGAGGCCAGCGGTCCTTATAATGCCTGCGCGCCGAACCCGGTGCGCAACCGCGATTTTGCCAAGGCCCTGGGGCACGTGCTGCATCGGCCGGCCGTGGTGCCGATGCCGGAACTGGCGCTGAAGGTCGCATTGGGAGAATTGTCATTGCTGTTGCTGGGCGGCCAGCGCGCAACGCCGGCCCGATTGCAGGCGGCGGGTTTCACTTTCCGGTTCACTGATTTGCATGCGGCTCTCGACGATTTGTCGGACCGCCTTTGAAATAGGACGTTGCATGACCGATCACGCGTTGCTTCTGGTGAATCTGGGTTCGCCTGCTTCTACTTCGGTGGCCGATGTGCGCCGCTACCTCAATCAGTTTTTGATGGATCCCTACGTCATCGACCTGCCGTGGCCGGTGCGGCGCTTGCTGGTGTCGCTGATCCTGATCAAGCGCCCCGAGCAATCGGCCCATGCCTATGCGTCGATCTGGTGGGACGAGGGCTCGCCGCTGGTGGTGCTCAGCCGTCGCTTGCAACAAGCCATGACTGCGCAATGGACCCAGGGGCCGGTTGAGTTGGCGATGCGTTATGGCGAGCCGTCCATTGAGTCGACCCTGGTGCGCCTGGCAAGCCAGGGCCACAAGAAGATCACGCTGGCGCCGTTGTATCCGCAATTTGCCGACAGCACAGTCACCACGGTGATCGAAGAAGCCAAGCGGGTGGTGCGCGAGAAGAAGCTCGATGTGCAGTTCTCGATTCTCCAGCCGTTCTACGATCAGCCGGAATACCTCGACGCCCTGGTTGCCAGCGCCAAGCCGTATCTGATGCAGGATTACGACCACCTGCTGTTGAGCTTCCATGGTTTGCCCGAGCGGCACCTGACCAAGCTCGACCCCAGGGGTTTCCATTGCTTCAAGGACGCCGACTGCTGCAAAAATGCGCCGCCTGAGGTCATGGCTACGTGTTACCGCGCGCAATGCATTCGCACCGCCGACCTATTCGCCCAGCGCATGGGGCTCAAGGATGGCCAATGGTCGGTGTCGTTCCAGTCGCGACTGGGGCGCGCCAAGTGGATCGAACCCTACACCGAAGCGCGCCTGGATGAACTGGCTAAAAGTGGCGTGAAAAAAGTGTTGGTGATGTGCCCGGCGTTTGTGGCCGACTGCATCGAAACCCTGGAAGAAATCGGTGATCGCGGGCGCGAGCAATTTCGTGAGGCGGGCGGGGAGGAGTTGGTGCTGGTGCCGTGTCTCAATGATGATGTGCAATGGGCGCAGGCGTTGAGCACCCTGTGCGAGCGGGCACCGATCGCTCTGTAAAATTCAAGGGCCCAATCGCGAGCAGGCTCGCTCCCACAATGGATCTCGAGTGTTCAAAGATCCGCTGATGTGGGAGCGAGCCTGCTCGCGATAGCTATCTGACTGGCAGCACAAAACTTCAAGCTTGAGTCAGATCAGCGGCTCATCCGCCTTCTTCTGCTTCCAACCGTCATTGCCCGGCAGGATCAGGTTCAGGGCGATCGCCACCACCGCGCACAGCGCGATGCCTTTGAGGCCGAAGTCGTCCGGGCCGGTGCCGGTGCCTACCAGCACACCGCCGATACCAAACACCAGCGTCACCGAAACGATCACCAGGTTGCGCGCTTCGCTCAGGTCGATCTTGTGGCGGATCAGCGTGTTCATGCCCACCGCCGCGATCGAACCGAACAACAGGCACAGGATCCCGCCCATCACCGGCACTGGGATGCTTTGCAGCAGCGCGCCGAACTTGCCGATGAACGCCAGGCTGATGGCGAAGATCGCCGCCCAGGTCATGATTTTCGGATTGTAGTTTTTGGTCAGCATCACCGCGCCAGTGACTTCGGCGTAGGTGGTGTTGGGCGGGCCGCCGAACAGGCCGGCGGCCGTGGTGGCGATGCCATCGCCGAGCAGGGTGCGGTGCAGGCCGGGTTTTTTCAGGTAGTCGCGACCGGTCACGCTGCCCACCGCGATGACCCCACCGATGTGCTCGATGGCTGGCGCCAAAGCCACCGGCACGATGAACAGGATCGCTTGCCAGTTGAACTCCGGCGCGGTGAAGTTCGGCAGGGCGAACCATGGCGCGGCGGCGATTTTGGCGGTG
Organism: Pseudomonas sp. A214; assembly: GCF_900156295.1. NCBI lineage: Bacteria > Pseudomonadati > Pseudomonadota > Gammaproteobacteria > Pseudomonadales > Pseudomonadaceae > Pseudomonas > Pseudomonas sp. A214. The sequence continues at coordinate 5,797,845 of NZ_LT707062.1, read as the reverse complement.
TCCACCACCCCAAAATAAAACGCCATGGCAAAGCCCACCAGCACGCCGGAAATGATCGGCACCAGGCGGAAAATGCCTTTGCCGAACACCGCGACGATCAGGGTGGTGAGCAGCGCCGGCATCGAGATCAGCATCGCCGTCTGGTAGGCAATCAGCTCGGTGCCGTCGCCGGCCTTGCCCATGGCCATGTTGGCGGCAATCGGTGCCATGGCCAGGCCGATGGAAATGATCACCGGCCCAATCACCACCGGCGGCAGCAAGCGGTCGATAAATCCGGTGCCCTTGACCTTCACCGCCAGGCCCAGGAAGGTGTAGACGAAACCGGCCGCCATCACCCCGCCCATGGTCGCGGCCAGGCCGAACTGGCCCTTGGCGAGAATGATCGGGGTGATGAAGGCAAAGCTCGATGCCAGAAACACCGGCACCTGACGCCCGGTGACGATCTGGAACAGGATTGTTCCCAGGCCTGCGGTGAACAGCGCTACGTTCGGGTCCAGCCCGGTGATCAGCGGCATCAGTACCAGCGCGCCGAAGGCGACGAACAGCATCTGCGCGCCAGACAATACCTGGCGCCAGAGCGGATCGTTGAACTCATCCTGCATGCTCAAGCGTCCTTCTGCTTGGTACCGAAGATCTTGTCGCCGGCATCGCCCAGACCCGGGATAATGTAGCCATGTTCGTTGAGTTTCTGGTCGATGGAAGCGGTGTAGATGGTGACGTCGGGGTGAGCGTCTTCCACCGCCTTGATGCCTTCGGGGGCCGCCACCAGCACCATGGCGCGGATGTCACGGCAACCGGCTTTTTTCAGCAGGTCGATGGTGGCGACCATGGAGCTGCCGGTGGCGAGCATCGGATCGATGATCATTGCCAGGCGCTCGTCGATTTCCGGCACCAGTTTTTCCAGGTAGGTGTGCGCCTGCAGGGTCTGCTCGTTGCGGGCCACACCCACGGCGCTGACTTTGGCGCCCGGGATCAGGCTCAGCACGCCTTCGAGCATGCCGATGCCGGCACGCAGGATCGGCACCACGGTGATTTTCTTGCCGGCGATTTTTTCCACCTGGACCGTACCGGCCCAACCGTCGATTTCATAGGACTCCAGCGGCAGGTCCTTGGTGGCTTCATAGGTGAGCAGTGCACCGACTTCCTGGGCAAGTTCGCGGAAGTTCTTCGTGCTAATGTCGGCGCGGCGCATCAGGCCGAGTTTATGTCTGATCAGCGGGTGGCGGATCTCGAGGATGGGCATGGGGAAAGCTCCGGCGGCGGGCAAAAAAACCGGCCTAGATTAATCTATCCGAGGGTGTTGTCCTATAGACAATACAGAACGTTAGTCCACAAACGCTTGATCTGGCCGGGCGGGATGCGTACCTTTGCCCGCTTTTCCGAACCCGTCCCTCCCCCAACCTCCCCTGGAGAGCGCCATGTCCGCTGATCTCGAGCATATCCGTCAAATCATGCGAGAGGCTGACTGCCTGTACACCGAAGCCGAAGTCGAAGCGGCCATCGCCCGTGTCGGCGCGCAAATCAACGACCAGTTGGCCGATTCCAACCCGGTGGTGTTCTGCGTCATGAACGGTGGGCTGATTTTCTCCGGCAAACTGCTGACCTACCTGAACTTCCCGCTGGAAGCGTCCTATCTGCACGCCACCCGTTACCGCAACGAAACCAGCGGTGGCGACCTGTTCTGGAAAGCCAAGCCGGAAGTTTCGTTCATCGACCGTGACGTGCTGATCATCGACGACATCCTCGACGAAGGTCACACCCTGGGCGCCATCATCGACTTCTGCAAACACGCCGGTGCCCGCGCCGTGCACACCGCCGTGCTGATCGACAAGGACCATGACCGCAAGGCTCGTCCGGACCTGAAAGCCGATTTCGTCGGCCTGCCGTGCATTGACCGCTACATCTTCGGCTACGGCATGGACTACAAAGGTTACTGGCGCAATGCCAACGGTATTTTCGCCGTCAAAGGAATGTAATCGATGAACCGGCCGGGCTTTCTGGATCAAGCGCTGTTCAACGAACTGGCCGAGAAAGCCACGGCCAGTCCTCGCGGGCGCCAACACCACAATTTTCATCAGATGGACGAGCCTTGCCATCGCATGGCGGTTGGCTTGCAGCCGTCCACTTACATCCCGCCGCATCGCCACCTGAGCGCCGACAAGGCTGAAACCCTGCTGGTGCTCAAGGGCCGGCTCGGTGTGTTGATCTTTGATGAAACCGGGACGGTGGTGGACAAGCGTATCCTGCAGGCCGGTGGCGATTGCCTCGGTGTCGACCTGCCGGCGGGCGTGTACCACGGTTTAGTGGTGCTGGAAGCCGACAGCCTGATGTTCGAGTGCAAGGCCGGGCCTTACCGCCCGGTGGGCGATGGCGAACTGGCCCCCTGGGCGCCCCGCGAAGGCGAGGCGGGGGTGGCGCAGTACCAGGCCTGGATGCGCGCTCAGTTCGACTGAGCGTTGCTTCTGTGGCGAGGGAGCTTGCTCCCGCTGGGCTGCGCAGCAGCCCCAATTGCAGGTGGATGCTACGCACCCAAGCGGGAGCAAGCTTCCTCGCCACAAACAGCTGCGTGGCAACAGATCAATCAGGCCGGGCTCGAGTGTGCAGCGCTACCGGCGAGCCATTTTTCGCTTTTGGCCCGTGCCTGCTCCAGGGTCTGCACATACGCCAGTTGGCGCTGCTCGCGATGGATGCCGGCGCGGCGCAACTTCAGGCGTACCCGTGGCGCGGTTGCCACCAGAATCAGGCCGATGCCCTGCTTGCGGTAGTCCTTGAGGATGCTTTCAAAAGCCGCCAGCGCAGTCATGTCCAACATCGGCACGGCGCTCATTTCCACCACCATCACCCGAATCCCCGGATCGAATTTGCGCAGCACATCCAGGGCCTTTTCTGCCGCGCCGAAAAACAGCGGTCCGCGAATGGCGTAGCAGCGGACGTGCTCGGGCATCTCCAGCAGGGCCTGATGGAAATGGCGCGGCAGTTCGGCGGTGTCCGTCAGCTCGCTCATGCGTTTGATGAACAGCCCGGCGGCCAGCAGCAGGCCGACGGCGACGGCCAGGACCATGTCGAACAGTACGGTCAGGCTCAGGCAGGTCAGTAGCACCAGCACGTCACTGCGTGGGGCGATACGCAAGGTGTGCAGCACGTGTCCGGCTTCGCTCATGTTCCAGGCCACCATCACCAGCAATGCCGCCAGCGCTGCCATGGGCAGATAGCTGAACAACGGCGCCAGCAGCACAATCGCCCCCAATACCACGAGGCTGTGAATGATCGCGGCCAATGGCGAAAACGCGCCGCTGCGCACATTGGTGGCGCTGCGGGCAATCGCCGCCGTGGCAGTGATGCCGCCGAACAGTGGCGCCACCAGATTGCCCAGGCCCTGGCCGATCAGTTCGGCGTTGGGGTCGTGTTTACTGCCGGTCATGCCGTCGGCCACCACCGCGCACAACAGCGACTCAATGGCACCGAGCATGGCGATGGCAAAGGCAGGCCCGAGCAATTGGCGGATCAGATCGTAGGACAGTTCCAAGGAGCGGCCCTGATTGTCCGGGAGATTCCAAGGCCAGTCGAAACTCGGCAAAAATGGCGGGATGCCGGGGTAACTGATGCCGTCGACCACGTAGCTGAAACGTTCGCCCAATGTCGCGATTTGCCAGCCGCCGCTTTCCAGCGCCAGCCCCAACAGCGCACCCACCAACAGGGCGACCAGATGTCCCGGAACACGCGGCACCCAGCGCGGCCAGACAATCAATACCGCCAGGCAGATGAGGCCGATAAGGCCGTCGCCGAGCCGGGCGCTGGGCAGCGCCGTGATCAAGGCGCCCAATTGCTCGATGTAATGCTCGGCGTTGCCGACAGTGGTCAGGCCCAACAGGTCTTTGAGTTGCAGGGTGGCAATGACCACGCCGATCCCAGCGGTAAAACCGAGAACGACCGGATAAGGAATGTACTGGATCAGCCGCCCTGCCCGCATCAGGCCCAGCGCTATCAGGATCATGCCCGCCAGCATCGTGCACAGCAGCAGGCCGCCCAGTCCGTATTGCTGGGTAATGGGCAGCAGGATCACCACGAACGCCGCTGTCGGCCCGCTCACGTTGAAGCGCGAGCCGCCGGTGAGGGCGATCAGGGGGGCGGCTACCAGCACCGTGTACAAGCCATGCTGCGGCGGCACGCCCACGGCGATTGCCAGGGCCATGGCCAAGGGGATGGCAATGATGCCGACGGTCAGCCCGGCCACCAGATCGCCGCGTAGGCGTTCAAGGGTGTAACCGGCGCGCCAGGTTTGGCGCCAAGCGGCGAATATCGGTGGGGCGGAGAAGGACATGGGCACTCCACGAAATGAGCGGGGCAAATACCAAATACCCGGCAAACACCTAACCAGTGGCGAGGGGATTTATCCCCGTTGGGCTGCATAGCAGCCCCCGTCGGGTTGGGTGATCTGTCTGATTCACCGAGTATCCGGTTTAGGTCTGCTTCGCAGCCCAGCGGGGATAAATCCCCTCGCCACAAGGGGCATCATGTGATGCTAGGGCTGATGGCTCCTTGAGTATGCCGTGCTCGTGGCGCGGATGTATTGACCTGGATCGTTATTTTTACCGCCTGGGCTCATGCTAGAGTGCCGGGCCAAGATCCTGGAGCCTGTCATGAGTGTACTGACCCGCCGCTGCGCCGCTCTGCTGCTGATGTCCAGCCTGTCGTGGGCGGCCGTTGGCGCACCGATGCACAGTCAATTTCTGCCCCCCGACGATCTGGCGGTACGTCAGGAGCAACCCGAACACCAGCAATTGCTCCAGGTCACCGAGTATTCGGTGGTGCTGGGCAATCAGCGTCAGTCCAACCAGCAACCGATACCGGTTACATCGCCGTTGCTGGTGCGCCTCAAAGGTAAACCCCTGAACAAAGGCGCCACCCTCAACCAGGTGATCTTGAACTTCGATGGCGAAAGCAAAAGCCTGAAAAAACCTGCCTTCGACGAGGCGAGCAAGACTCTGACCCTGTCTTATCCACAGGCCCAGTATCAAGTGGTGATCGATCTGCTGCGCAGCGACACGGTGTACGTGCAGTTCCTCAGCTACGCCAACGGCCATATCTGGGCCGACCTGCACACCGGTGCTGTACGCCCGCGTTGAGCCCCGAGGCCTGCCGGGGGTAAACTGCCCGCCCCCGTGAACTGTGCGAGCTGGAGCCCGGCAATGCGTAAAGACAAGAAACAAGTGATTGGTGACGAGATTGGCGATGAGCAGATCAAGCTGTTCCTCAATTTCGATCCGGTCGATGCCACTTCGCCGTCGCTGCACAAACTGATCAAGGCCTACCGTGGCCTGCGGGTCGACGACTTCGAGCGCTTTCTGACGTTTTTCGTCGAGGCCGGCTACGACCTCAATGGCAAGGATGAGCATGGCAACGATTTCGTGGCGCTGATCCAGGACCAGCGTAATGCCGAGGAGTACATCGAGTTGATCAACAAGGCTCGTGGCTGATTACTAAGCGGCCTGCCTCGCAGGCCAGCGGGAGCAAGCCCTCTCGCCACGACAGCTTCTCCCATAAAAAAACGCCCCGTTCTCAGAAAGAACGGGGCGTTTTTTTATCCGGCAGAATCAAGCGAAGCTGGGTGTCTCGCTGCTTTCTTCAACCAGTTCCAGGGCGACGTTGTTCTGCGCATTGACCTTGCGATACAGCGCCGCGTCGGTTTCCAGCACTTTTTCCCGCGCCGGGAAGATCTCAGCGAGTTTGCTCGCCCATTCTCCCTTGGCTTTGTCCGGGAAGCAGCGCTCGATCAGGTCCAGCATGATCGAGACGGTCACCGAAGCACCGGGCGAGGCGCCGAGCAAGGCGGCGAGGGTGCCGTCCTTGGCCGCCACCAGTTCGGTGCCGAACTGCAGGACACCGCCTTTCTTCGGGTCTTTCTTGATGATCTGAACCCGTTGGCCGGCCACTTCCAGGCGCCAGTCCTCGGCTTTCGCCTCGGGATAGAAGCGACGCAGGGATTCCAGGCGCTGCTCCATGGACTGCATCACTTCGCTGATCAGGTACTTGGTCAGGTCCATGTTGTCCCGGGCCACGGCCAGCATCGGGCCGATGTTGCCGGCACGTACCGACAGCGGCAGATCCATGAGCGAACCATGCTTGAGGAACTTGGTGGTGAAACCGGCGTATGGCCCGAACAGCAGGGATTTCTTGCCATCGACCACGCGGGTGTCCAGGTGCGGCACGGACATCGGTGGCGAGCCCACGGCGGCCTGGCTGTAGACCTTGGCCTGGTGATGCTTGACCACTTCCGGGTTGTCGCAACGCAGCCACTGGCCGCTGACCGGGAAGCCACCGAAGCCTTTGCTTTCTTCGATGCCCGACGCTTGCAGCAGCGGCAATGCCGCCCCACCGGCGCCCAGGAAGACAAACTTGGCATCGACGTCACGGCTGCTGCCGGAATTGACGTCCTTGATGCTGACGGTCCAGCCCGCGCCGTTGCGCTTGAGGCCGGTGACGCGCTTGCAATACTTGACCTGGGTGTCCGGGGCGCTGGTCAGGTGCTTGAGCAACTGGTTGGTCAGGGCGCCGAAGTTGACGTCGGTGCCGTTCATGACGCGGGTGGCGGCGATGACTTCGTCAGCTGGCCGGCCCGGCATCATCAGCGGCATCCACTCGGCCATCACGGCCTTGTCCTCGGTGTATTCCATGTCAGCGAAGGCGTGATGCTGGCGCATCAGTTCAAAGCGCTTTTTCAGGAACGACACGCCTTTTTCACCCTGCACGAAGCTCAGGTGCGGGACGGGGGCAATGAAGGATTTGGATGAGCCGAACGTGCCTTTTTTGGTCAGGTACGTCCAGAACTGCTTCGACACCTCGAACTGGGTGTTGATGTGCACGGCTTTCTTGATGTCGACACTGCCATCGGCCGCCTGGGGCGTGTAGTTCAGCTCACACAGCCCGGCGTGGCCGGTGCCAGCGTTGTTCCACGGGTTGGAACTCTCCGCGGCACCGGAATCCATCAACTCGACGACTTCCAGCGAGATCGCGGGGTCGAGTTCCTTGAGCAGCACGGCCAGGGTGGCACTCATGATGCCGGCCCCTACCAGAACTACATCGACTGCTTCGTTATGCGCCATTTAACGCGTCTCCAAAATCTGCAGCACCAAATTGTCGGCATGGCGGCCAGGAGTGGCGGGGCAGGTCAGTTGCGCCCCAGGTATCCATGGCCAGGATCACCATGTCCGAATCTTCGCAATTTTTCGCAACTACTGCGGATGCATGCAGCCTGGCCTCAGAGTCCCATGAACTCATTTAAGCGCCGGGCAGGCAATTCGACTTATGGCCGAGACATCCGTTCGTGCAACCAAATCCGTAGCGGACAGGCTTCAGGCGCCGGTTCTTGAACGATAGGCGGTCCTGTGTCGTTGGGCTGTTTCAGACGCTAATGGTGCTTGTTCAGACGCAAAACTATTCATTTGCTCGCCACACTCTCGTGAAGTTGTGAAAACCCGTTTTTTCACGCTCTTTTGAAGACGTGAACCTCAAAAAAGGGCTGTCCCAGCCTGGCACCGCGCCCGGTTTGGTTTGCCCCCATGTAATACATGACAGGCAAAACGGGCAGACAGCTCAGTGACCGAGCGTAATGACAGCTCTGCAGATTCGCGAAAAGTGGTGATTTGCTTGAAAAACAGCAAGCGCGCCAGCTTCACTCGATCTGTGTGGGCGGCTCTCTGTGGGCGGTGCGGGGTGCCAATACAAGCGCATTAGCGGTGTTGCGAGGCCCGATCAGGAGACGTCCTTATAATCGGGGGCAGATTGTATCGAAGAAACGCAGGGAAATGGTCGTGTTTAATGACTTTTATTAGCCATCCGGTCAGACGGCCAACAGTTGACGGTTGCGTGGGCGAGCGCCAAGGGTTTGCACGCGGGCGCTGGCGGGCAATGGCTGGTGCAGCCAGTTCAAGCGAATCTCTTCGATTTCCACCCAACCTTCACCCATGGGCTGCAGGTTGCATTGCTTGAATGCCTGGCAACGGCCGTTGCGGTCCAGCAGGGCGAAGCAGCGGTGCTGTGGGCGCGGGGTGAACAGGGAAATGAGAAAACGCATGGTCGGACACCGTGTCGGGGAGCTTGTGCCAAGGCTGACAGGAGGCCATGACATGCCGGTGTAAGGATCATGACAATGGCATGACACGAACCGGTTTTCCCATGGAGTGTCAGACATTTGAGTATTCATCGTGCAGCGCTAGTTCACCGCCATGGCGCACCGCTATACTGCTGGCCTGTTTGTGCCCGATTCTGGAGAGAAGAGCATGTTGCAACGCCTGTTGTTCGGTTTGATCGCTGTGACCAGTCTGGCCCTCGTCGGCTGCGCCCACAGCCCGCAACAACTTAACCCGGAGCCCAAGCTCAACGCCCAGCTGGCGCCCGTGGGCCGCGGCCAGCCGGTGGTGGTACGGGTGGTGGACGGTCGTCCGTCGCCGACCCTCGGCACCCGCGGCGGGCTGTACCCGGAAACCAGTGTGATCACGGTGCAGGGCGCGCAGATTTTGCCTAAGCTGCAGGCCCAGGCCGAAGCGGCGGTACGTTTGCTGGGCTTCACCCCTACCGCCAACGCGATGAATGCACCGCAACTGACCGTCACCCTGGCCGAGTTGAAGTACCAGTCGCCCAAGGAAGGCATGTATGTGACCGAAGCCACCATCGGCGCGACCTTCCGCTCCGAGGTGCAGAACGCCAATCGTCGTTACAGCGGTCGTTACGGTGCCTCGCTGGACCAGCGCTTCGGCATGGCGCCTAACCAGGACACCAACACCAAGCTGGTCAGCGACGTTTTGAGCGACGCCCTGACACGCCTGTTCAAGGACCCGACCATTGGTCAGGTGCTGGCTGAGTAAGTAGGACGTTCCGTAACCCCTGTGGGAGCGAGCCTGCTCGCGATGGCGGATCAGTCAACATTGAGGTGACTGACACTCCGCTATCGCGAGCAGGCTCGCTCCCACAGTTTTTTTGCAAGCAAGAAACCTTCATGCAGCCTGGGAATACAGCTCCAGCACACTGATACCGGTCAGCAGATCGGTCTCCGGAAGGTCGGCGTGTTGATGGCCGCCAAGGGCGCAATACACCAGCCAATGCCGATCCTGTACGTTGAAGGACAGGCTGCCGACGAGGTTCTGTTGTTCGTCGCTCGGGCTGATGAGATAGAGACGATCCTGGTTTTCGGCGTGGAGCATGGTGGGTTCCGGGCAGGTTTGAAGGGCGACAGGGTGGCCTATTCAGATGACGAAACCGTGACGCCTGGAATTAGCCGGATTGAACCTGTGGCGAGGGGATTTATCCCCGCTGGGTCGCGAAGCGGCCCCTGGGACGTCTGCCTTGCTTAAGCGTTTGCGAGCGCTGCGCACTCGAGCGGGGATAAATCCCCTCGCCACAAAGTCTGCGCGCCATCGCCCCAACTGATCGTTATTGGTCGGAAAAAGTGCAGTAGGCGAGGGCGCTTTCGGTAGAATTCACGCCGATCGTAGGTCCCGGGCGCGTCCTGTCCGTTTATTGCTTGAGGTTTGTGATGTCGCTGCATTTGTTTTCGTTGTTCGCTGCTCACCCCGCCAAACTGATCAACCTGCTCGCATTGTTGTTTGCCTGCCCGGGCGGTTGGGTGCTGCATGCCACGCGCCGCCGCGAACAACGGGCGCGGGCCTGCCTTGAGGCGCGCAAGAGCGACGGCGACGAGCGATTCGAAGCCTTGCTGGACCTGGCGACCCAGCGCATGAACCGGTTTTTCTACCGTTTCGGCTTTGCCTGCCTGGGCCTGGCACTGCTGGTGTCGTGGGTCAGCACACAGTTCTGATGGATAAAAAAAGATCGCAGCCTTCGCCAGCGCCTACAAGATGAACAATCGATTCATGTAGGCGCTGGCGAAGGCTGCGATCTTTTTGACAGGCGTCGCTTAAAGCGCCAATCCCGCCTTGACCCGATACTGATTACGCACCGGTGTCGCGTATTGCAGCACCAGGAATGGGCGGTGCTCCGGCGGGCAAGCGTCCAGCCGGCGCTGCCATTCTTCCTGGGCCTTGGCCAGTTCATCGGCGCCAAACACCTCGGCCGCTGTCGGAACCTGCAACTGCGGGTCGGCGTCGGCCCATTGGGCGTAAGCCAGGTAATGCACCGGGAACAGGCGGTAGCCGCCGAGAATCTGCCGGTCCATTTCCTGGGCCAGTTGCTTGGTGTCCTCGAACAGCTCGGTGATCGGCGCGGCGAAGTTCACGTGGACCCGCCCCTTGTAGCCGGTAATGCCCTTGGCGATGCTCACGTCGTCTTCGCCCGGTGCCTTGGTGTAGGTGCCGGTGGTGGCGCGGATGTACAGCTCGCGGGCCTTGGCCTGGTCGCACGGGTCGTATTCGTAGCTGATGGACACCGGCGTGAGGTTCAGCGACTGGATGACCTCGCCGAAGGGTTCGTCCTTGCGGCTCATGTGGAACATCTTGAGGATCGCCGATTCGGTGCGGTCGTCACCGTCCTTGGCCCGACCCTCGGCCTGGGCAATCCAGATCGAGGCGCAGTCGTTGCGGATCGAGTGATTGATATAGGCCGAGAGCAACTGGTACGCGGCCATTTTTTCCCGCCGTCCGGTGATGGAGCGGTGCACGATGAAGCTTTTGTTCAGACGCATCAGATCGCTGACAAAGGGCTTCTGCAGCAGGTTGTCGCCGATGGCGATGCGTGGCGTCGGCAAGCCGGCGTGGTACACGGCGTAGTTGACGAAGGCCGGGTCCATCACGATGTCGCGGTGGTTGGCGATGAACAGGTACGCGCTACCGGATTTGAATTGCTCCACCCCGGTGTAGGTCACGCCATCGGTGGCACGCTCGATCGTGTGGTCGACATAGAACTCCACTTTGTCCTGCAAAGTGGCGACCGATGTCACGCCGGCGAACTCACGACGCAACCTTTGCGCTATAAGAGGCTTGAGCATCCAGCCGAAAGCCCCGGCCAGGCGTGGGAAGCGGAAGTGGGTGAGGATATCTAGAAACGCCTTGTCGCCGAGCAGCCGTGCCAGCACCGCTGGGACTTCGCTGTCGTCGTAAGGTCGGATGGCATCGAATTCGCCCATCATGCTCTCTTGTAGGAAACGGCTAGGGTAAGTAAAGGTTCGATCGAAAAACCGACAGGGCACGGCCTGGAAGATAAGCCAGACAAAAATAGCCCTGCAAATAGACCGGCGATTATACGCACAAGTCACCTGGGAGACCGCGATGCTGGAAACCGCTCCGTATGAATGTCCGTATTGTGGTGAGGAAGTGGAAACGCTGGTGGACCTGTCCGGCGGTGATCAGACCTATATCGAGGACTGTCAGGTCTGTTGCCGACCGATAACATTTGTCCTGCAGGTCCACGATGAAGAATGGCATCTGGAAGTCTTCAGTGAAAACGAATGATGGGGGACGTCCATGCAGCGAATCTACGAGCTGGAAAATTTGATGGAAGGCGAACTGCTCCAGGGCATGCTCGCCAGCGAAGGCATCACCGCCCACCTGGTGGGCCGTGACCTGGTGGGCGGCGCCGGCGAGTTGCCGATGTATGGCCTGCTGGGACTGGCGGTGGAGGACGACCAGGCGCAATACGCCCGGGAGCTGATCGCCGCCTACAATGCCGCGTTGCCATTGCCCGGCGATGAGCCGGACAGTTACCCCGGCACATTGGTCTGTTAGGCTGGCGACCGTTTGATCAAGAGTCGTGTTGCCCCATGTGTGGACGTTATGCCCTGTTTCGCTGGAACCCCGCCTTTGCGGCCTTGCCCGGCTTCCCCGCCGACCAGAAGGCCCAGTGGAATATTTCGCCCAACGATTCGGTGCTGATGCTGCGCGCCGGCGCTGAGGGGCAGCGCGAACTGGCCCGGGCCCGCTGGGGCCTCACGCCGCCCTGGCTGACCGACCTGTCCCGTACCCCGGCCCACGCCCGTGCCGAAACCGTGGCCGAGCAGCCGATGTTTCGTGAGGCCCTGCGCCTGCGCCGCTGCCTGCTGCCGGCCAACGGCTTCTATGAATGGCGCGGTGGCACGCGCAAACGCCCTTACTGGTTGACGCCGGGGGAGGGCTCTTCGTTGTTTTTCGCCGCGATCTGGGAAGCCTATCCCGTGCAGGAACAGGTGTGGCTGAGCACCGCAGTCATCACTCAGCCGGCGGCAGGGCAGCGTCGGCCGTTGATCCTGGATGAAGAAGGCCAGCGCCTGTGGCTCGATCCCGAGACGCCCTTGCATGTATTGCAAGGCTTGCTGGCCAGTGAACCGGCGGCACTGCGCGAGCGGGTACTGGCCAACATGGTCAATGATCCGAAGCTCAACGGGCCGGAGTGCCTGACTCCGGCTTGAGTGTTGAGGCGCCTGTGCTGGCCCCATCGCGAGCAGGCTCGCTCCCACATTAGAGAGAGTGTTCGCCACCAACCCTTTGTGGGAGCGAGCCTGCTCGCGATGGGGCCCTAGGATCAAACCTTGAACTGATTGATCAACCGCCGCTGCTGCTCCGCCAGTTTGGTCAGATCCGCACTGGCCGCGCTGGATTCGTCCGCGCCGCCCGCCACTTCATTTGCCACTTGCCCGATGTTGATCACGTTACGGTTGATGTCATCGGCCACCGCGCTTTGTTCCTCGGCGGCGCTGGCGATCTGGGTGTTCATGTCGTTGATCACCGACACCGCCTGGGTGATGGTCTCCAGGGCCTGGGCCGCTTTCGCTGCGTGTTGCACGCTTTCATCGGTGCGGTGCTGGCTGTCTTCCATCACCCGCACCACATCCCGGGTGCCTTGTTGCAACTGTTGGATCATCGTCTGGATTTCTTCAGTGGCCTGCTGCGTTTTCTGCGCGAGGTTGCGCACCTCATCGGCCACCACCGCAAATCCACGCCCCTGTTCACCGGCGCGAGCTGCTTCGATGGCCGCGTTGAGGGCCAGCAGGTTGGTCTGTTCGGCGATCCCGCGGATGGCGATGAGAATCGCGTTGATGTTCTCACTGTCCTTGGCCAGAGCCTGCACCACGCCCACGGCCTTGCCGATTTCCACGGCCAGGGCGCCGATGGAGGTGGAAGTGTCCCGCACGATCTGCATGCCCTGGCTGGCAGCCTGGTCTGCGTGACCAGCGGCTTGGGCGGCCTGGGTCGCGTTGCGGGCCACGTCCTGGGCGGTGGCGGTCATCTCGTGCACGGCGGTGGCGACCTGATCGATCTCCACCATTTGCTTGTGCACGCCCTGGTTGGTGCGGATGGCGATGTCGGCAGTGTGCTCCGAGGAATCGCTGACGCTCTGCACCGAGGTGACGACCTGGGTGATCATCCCTTGCAACTTGCTCAGGAAGGTATTGAAGCCCTTGGCGATCGCACCCAGTTCATCCGCGCGGTCGCTCACCAGCCGACGGGTCAGGTCGCCTTCGCCCTGGGCGATGTCATCGAGCATCGCCACCATTTGCTTGAGGGGACGGGCGATGCCGTGGGCCACCAGCCAGATCACCAACAGGCCGATGCCGGCAATCACCAGGCCCACCATGGCCATGCCGAAGATGTCGGTCTGGCGTTGCGCATCCAGGTCTTTTTGCAACGCTTGCAGTTCGGCCATCACCGCATCCAGTGGCAGTTGCAGCATCAGCGTCCAACGGGCTTGGGTTTCACCGATGCCGAACGGCATGTACACCTCGATGTGCCCATGGGCTTCATCGACGTCGTAACGTACCTGGCCGACGCTGAGCTTGGACAGGTTGTCCAGTTCATTGGCGTCCAGCAGGTCGCTGGCCTTTTCTCCCAGTTTGGACGGGTCCTTCGTGAAGGCCACCAAGCGGTTGTTGCTGGAGAGCAACGCCATTTCCCCGGCGCCCTCATACAGCTCGCGGTCGGCAGCGACGAGCATGTCCTGGATGAAGTTCACCGACAGGTCGGCGCCGACGATGCCCTGGAACTTGCCATCGACCATGATCGGCTCGATGAACGAGGCGAGCATGGTCATGGTGTTGCCAACGCGATAAGGCGCCGGGTCGATCACGCAGGCTTTCTTGCTGTCCCGGGAGCACAGGTAGTACTCACTGGCGCGAATACCGGTGGACAGCAGTTTCTGGTCCGTCACATCGGCGAGCTTTTCCAGGCCCAGGGTGCCGTCCTGGTTGCGAAACCACCACGGCAGGAAGCGCCCGTCGGTTTCCATGCCCAGCACCGGGCTGTTCACGTAATTGGCGTCGTCGTGGTCAATGGCGTTCGGTTCCCAGGCGATGTAGGCGCCGAGAATCTTCGGGTTGCGCACCACGGTTTCGCGCAGCAGGCTGATCATCTGCTCGCGGGGCACCTTCAGTTGTGCGTTGCCGTCCGGGCCGTTCATGCCCATCAAGGCATTGGTGGTCGCCAGGCCCCGGGCAAGCAACAGCGGTGCCTCCAGTTCTCGCTGGATCAGGCTGGCCTGGGTGCGGGCGAGCGCGTCGAGGCGTTGTTCGATCAGATGCTCGAACTGCGCCTTGGTCCGCTGTTGCACCATGTCCTGGGTGCGGGCGCCGGCAAACAGCGCGTACAGCACCAGGGCACCGACCACACTGAGGATGATGGCGCCGGCCAGAGCGGCCACGGAAAACTGGATCGATTTGAATTTCATAAAGGCTCCGGACGCGGGAATGACGTCTGAAGCCTGTATCGGCGATTCTTTGGCCCAGCATGAGGCGCTGTTCGTCGGATGACTGTTTTGGCTTTGTGGGTGTCGTAAATGGACTGGAGTAGGGTCTGTCTGAAAAAACTGTAATCCCACGCTATGTATCTGGCGCCGATACAAATCAGCGCCTAGGATACGCCCACGTTTCCAGGGAGCTTCTTACATGAACAAGATATTGATGGTGAGTGCACTGAGTGTGGGCTTGCTGCTTGCCGGTTGCCAGTCGGTCAACACTACCAGCGGCGGAGCCGTGGGCGTGGAGCGCAAGCAATACATGTTCAGCATGCTGTCCACCGACCAAGTCAATCAGATGTATGCCCAGTCCTACCAAAAGACCATGGGCGAAGCGAGCGCCAAGGGTGTACTGGACAAGACGAGTAGCGATGCCAAGCGCGTCCAGGCCATCTCCAGTCGGCTGATCGCTCAGGCACCTGTGTTCCGCCCGGATTCGGCGCAATGGAACTGGGAAGTGAACCTGATCAAGAGCGATGAGCTCAACGCCAGTTGCGGCCCCGGCGGCAAAATCATTTTCTATACCGGCTTGATCAACAAGCTCAAGCTCACTGACGATGAAATCGCCGCGATCATCGGCCACGAAATCGCCCACGCCTTGCGCGAGCACGGCCGCGAAGCGATGTCCAAGGCCTACGGCATCGAAATGGCCAAGCAGGGCGCCGGTGCATTGTTCGGTCTGGGCCAGGACAGCCTGGCACTGGCCGATACCGTGGCCAACTACGGCATGACCCTGCCCAACAGTCGCGGCAATGAGAACGAAGCCGACCTGATCGGCCTGGAACTGGCCGCTCGCGCCGGCTACGACCCGAATGCCGCGATCACGTTGTGGAACAAGATGGCCAAGGCTTCAGAAGGCGCGCCGCCGGAATTCATGAGCACCCACCCGTCCTCCAGCAGCCGGATCGCGTCGCTGCAGGCGGCGATTCCGAAGGTGATGCCGCTGTATCAGCAGGCTAGAAAGTAATCATCGTTGTGGGAGCAAAGCTTGCTCGCGACAGAGGCGACGCAGACTTCAATCAGACCGCGTCATCGTTTATCGCGAGCAGGCTCGCTCCCACAAGAGATTGGCCGTGTTCGATATTCTTGTGAACACCCGCCGCCAGTGTGGGAGCGAGCCTGCTCGCGATGAACGATAACGCGGTATTACTCACCTACCCGATCAAACCCACCCACTGCTCTGCATCGCCTTGTACACCGCCACGATCGCCAGGACCAAGAACGCCGAGGCGGCCAGGCGGCGGATCAGTGTCAGGGGCAGCTTCTCGGCGGCGAAATTGCCCGCCAGGACCACCGGCACGTTGGCAATCAGCATGCCCACGGTGGTGCCGATGATCACCAGCCACAGTTCCGGGTACTGCGCGGCGAGCATCACGGTGGCGATCTGGGTCTTGTCGCCGATTTCCGCCAGGAAGAACGCGATCAGCGTGGTCAGGAAAGGCCCGAACTTGCGGGCCGTACTGGCTTCCTCATCGTCCAGTTTGTCCGGCACCAACGTCCACAGCGCCGTGGCGGCAAAGCTCACCGCCAGGATCCAGTGCAGGACCGCGTCCGAGAAAATACTACCGACCCAGGCTCCCACCGCGCCGGCTGCCGCATGGTTGGCCAAGGTCGCGGCAACGATGCCGGCAATGATGGGCCAGGGTTTGCGAAAGCGAGCCGCGAGAATAAGCGCGAGCAGTTGCGTCTTGTCGCCGATTTCGGCCAGCGCAACGATAGCGGTAGGTACGAGGAAAGAGTCCAGCATCAGGTGATTCCTAGAGGGGCGGGTCGACACGGCTATGACACGTACAGCCTTCCCGCCCCGGGTAAGGTGTGCGTGTCATAGGTCTTGTCAAACCCAGCGACCATCTGCGTGGACGCTTGGGCCGCATACGCCATGGTCTGCTGACCAAGTATGTTGACGTATGCCGGGCGAGCATGGCGCTCGCGGGAGACTACTCCCCTAGGACGGAGCGGATTCTGCCTAGGCAAATCCGATTGGGCAAGTGCTGTTTCTTAAATTTGCTTCAGCCGCGCTTGGCCCGGTAGATGCGAAAACCCTGGCCTTCGGCCTTGATCGCGCACACGCCCAGATGCTCTTCGATCAGCGGCTGATACTTGAGGAAACTGTTTGCCACCAAGCGCAGTTCGCCGCCATTTTTCAGATGTTTCGCTGCTTTTCGCAGCAGATTTTCCGTGGCGTGATAGTCGGTGTGCACGCCGACATGGAACGGCGGGTTGCTCAGAATCGCGCTTAATCCCATGGGCGCGGCGTCGATACCGTCGCCGGTCAGCACCTCGGCCTCCAGACCATTGGCGGCCAGGGTCAGGCGGCTGCTGGCGGCAGCGAACGCGTCCACGTCCAGCAGCGTGACGGTGTTGTGCGGATAGCGACGCTTGACCACTGCCCCCAGCACCCCGGCGCCACAACCGAAGTCCAGCAGGTGGCCGCTGGGCAGTTTATCCAGGTGTTCCAGCAACAGCGCACTGCCGCGATCCAGGCGACCGTGGCTGAACACCCCCGGCAGGCTGATGACCTTCAGTGCGCCTTCGGCCAGGGGCAGCTCGTAGGTCTGGGCCAGGCTTTCCAAAGGCTTGGCCGCGGGGGCGTCGGCCACGGTGACCTGCCACAGCTGACAATGGCGCGCGCTGTCGAGCTTGCGCGGCTTGCCGAAGGCATTGAGCTGCTTGGACGCGCCTTCGATGCCGCTGCGCTTTTCCCCCACCAGATACACCTCGCGACCGGCCAGGCGCGAGGCCACGGCATTGAGGATGTAGTCGGTCAGGTCCTTGGCCTTGGGCAGGAACACCACGGCGGTATCGAACTCACGGGCCGGCACGTTCACGCCAAAGTGGCTGCGCTCGGGGAAACGGGCATCCAGCGCGGCCTGATCACCGGCGTGCCAGCACCAGCCGTGGGCTTGGGGCAAGCGGCCGAGCAGATCGTCGGCGGGCAGGCCGGCCAGCAGGACCGAACCCTGAAACAACTCGGCCTGACGAAGCAGTACTTCACTGCGCGGATCCATGGTCTGCTCCTTGAAAAAAAGTGCGGCAGTTTATCAACTGACGACTCGCCGCGCTGTACCGCTGAAAAAACCTTGGGCGTTTTCCGTCAGTTGGCCAACGATCCGTTGCCGCGCCTCGCGGCTGCCCCAGGCGTTGTGGGGCGTGACGATCAACCGCGGAATGTCGGCGGCCAACAGCGGATTGCCCTGGGTCGGTGGCTCCACGCTCAGTACATCGGTGGCCGCGCCGCCCAAATGGCCGCTGCGCAAGGCATCGGCCAGGGCCTGTTCGTCGATCAGGCCGCCGCGGGCGGTGTTGAGCACAAAGGCGCCGGGTTTGAGCTGCGCCAGTTGCCGGGCACCGATGAAGTTGCGCGTGTGTTCGTTGAGAGGACAGTGCAAGGTCAGGGCATCGATCTGCGGCAACAGTTGATCCAGAGGCAAGCGGTCGGGGCGGGCAGGGCGTCCGGGGATCTGCCCCAACAGCACGCGCATGCCAAAGGCCTCGGCCAGTCGTCCGACGGCGCTGCCCAGTTCACCATGACCCAACAGCCCGAGGGTTTTGCCTTCCAGTTCGACAATGGGATAGTCCAGCAGGCAAAACTGCGAAGCCTGCTGCCACCGACCTGCGCCGACTGCTTTTTGGTAATCACCCAGGCGCGTCGCCAGATTCAAGAGCAGCATGATCGTGTGCTGGGCCACCGACGGCGTGCCGTAGCCCTGACAGTTGCACACTGTGATGCCGTGTTGGCGCGCGGCGTCCAGGTCGACGTTATTGGTGCCGGTGGCGCTGATCAGGATCAGCTTCAGCTCGGGGTTGGCGGCCATGGCGGTCGCATCGATCACGACCTTGTTGGTGATCGCCACCGTGGCGCCCTTGAGCCGCTCGCTCACTTCATCCCGGCTCGTGCGGGCGAACAGTTGCAGTTCACTGAAGCAGTTGCGCAGTGGTCCCAGGTCCAGATCGCCGAGGTCCAGGGAAGGGTGGTCGAGGAAAACTGCGCGGCCGTTGTTCGTCATCAGCTGTACCTTTTATCGCAGGAATCGAAGGCGTAATGTGGCGAGCCTATCAGATGTCTGTGGGAGCAAGCTTTGCTCCCACACAGCCCCTCACTCACAGTTGATGTTTGTCTTGAGATTGAGCTAGCCAAGGAGTCCCCATGTACCTCACCGAATTCCTCACCGTCGCCCTGATCCACCTGTTGGCCGTGGCCAGCCCCGGGCCGGATTTTGCCGTGGTGGTGCGCGAGAGCGTGACCCATGGTCGCCGCGCCGGAACCTGGACTGCGCTGGGCGTGGGCACGGCGATTTTCCTGCATGTGGGGTATTCGCTGCTGGGCATTGGCCTGATCGTGTCGCAATCGATCGTGCTGTTCAACGCGCTGAAATGGGCCGCCGCCGCCTACCTGCTGTACATCGGCTTCAAGGCGTTGCGGGCGCAACCGGTCAAGCCGACGGCGGACAACCTGCACAAAGAGGCCGGCCAACGTACCGCCCGTGGCGCGTTCACCTCGGGCTTCGTCACCAACGGCCTGAACCCCAAGGCGACGCTGTTTTTCCTGTCGCTGTTCACCGTGGTCATCAACCCTCATACCCCCCTGGCAATCCAGGCCGGTTACGGCGTTTACCTGGCGGCGGCGACGGCAGTGTGGTTCTGTCTGGTGGCCATGCTGTTCAGCCAGCAGCGAGTGCGCGCCGGGTTTGCCCGCATGGGTCACTGGTTCGACCGGACCATGGGCGCGGTACTCGTTGCCATTGGCGTCAAATTGGCGTTTACCGAGATGCGTTGATCGTTTGATCCTACTTCTGATCGTCCCCACACCAGGGAGGGGACGGTCAGTGGCGTTGACGAACGTACTCCAGAAAGGCGTCGATGTTGTCACTGCACAGCAGTGGCGACACCGCTTTGACCTCTTCCATCGGCCAGTCCCACCAGGATGACTCAAGCAAGGCCTGACGCACCGGCTCTTCAAAGCGCCAGCGAATGAACCGGCATGGGTTGCCGCCGACGATGGCGTATGGCTCGACATCGCGCGTCACCACGGCGCCGGCTGCGACCACGGCGCCATGACCAATGGTCACACCGGACAGAATCATCGCTTCGGCGCAGATCCAGCAGTCGCTGCCAATCACCACATCGCCCTTGGTCGGGTTGCAGCCGGCGATACCCTGGGCCTGTTCGATCATCAGCGGGAACGGAAAGGTGCTGACCCAGTCGGTGCGATGCCCGCCACCCAGCAGGATTTTCACGCCTTGAGCGATCGACGTATAAGACCCGACTTTGAGGATCGTGTCGTCGCCGAACTCCATGACTTCGGGAATGCCATACGTGCCCACCCCAATCTGGTATTTCGGATAGCGCAAACGGATTTTTTCCGGCGCTCTCTCGAGTTTCTCCAGGCGCTTGAGATGCTTGCGTACTTTGCGCTCTTTGAGCTTTTTCAAAAAATTCAAGGTCGCGCCCTCGCTGTCGGGCGTCGCAAGACCAGTCGCTTGAAGCGTTTCAGGCTGGTTGCGTTCAGGTGGCGCCACGGGATGCTGCGCAGCAGCCGCCAGGCTTCTTTGCGGTCTTCGACCACCGCGTACTTCAGCGCTTTGTGGACCAGCACCGTACGAGCCGCACCGTAGGCGGGGTGGGCCCGATAGGGCTCGATAGCCTGCAGGTCGGCCTTGAGCATCAACCGGTACTTTCTCGACAGGTTATTGGGGTGGCGTCGATAGCGCGTCACACAAACCGGCAATTCATGAATTTCATAACCCTTGTGGGCGATCCGCAAAGTGATCTGGAAATCCTGGACCCGCAGCAGCGGATCATAAAAGCCGGCGTCGCGAAGTGCGCTCATGCGATACAGCGCTGTTGGCGCGCCGATGACCGCAGCGCTGCGTAGAAGGTCGTCGAAGGTATGCACCTGGATGTGGTCGCGTTGTTGCGCCTTGATGGTGTGGCCTTCGCTGTCCATGTAGATGATCAGCGCGCCGACACAACCGACCTGCGGATGCTCGTCCAGGTATCGGGCACGGAGCCCGACCGAGTGGGGCAACATGATGTCGTCAAGGTCCGGGGTCGAGATGTAAACGCCCTTGGCGTATTTCAGCCCGTGATTGAGCGCCGCGCTGACACCCTGATTTTCCTGGGAGTACAGCTGGAAGTTGTAGGTCTGTTGCAACTGCCGGAGCATGGCGAGGCTATTGTCGGTGGAGCCGTCATCGACCACGATGACCTCAACGTTCGGATAATCCTGGGCAAAGATGCTGTGGATCGCTTCTTCCAGGTATTTCTCGGCGTTGTAGCAAGGGGCCACGATCGACACGAGCGGCTCACTCTGTGGCGCGATGGCCGGGGAAGAAGTCAGGTCGGTGCTCATTGTTCTCTGCAAAAGGCGGGTGGTATCGGGTGAGCCTGCGAGAGTACTTCCCTACAGGCTTTTGTAACAACGTTGACACCTATGCTCGCTGCTGGATCCAGCTCTGACAAGGTTTAACCAACATAATGCGTGCAAAACGTGCACTTAAGTGGCTCAAGGCCAGTATTTGCGGGCGGATCAAATCATTCCTTTGGCTGATTTGATCCGCGTACCGGCGCTCTACAGTGCTTACTTCCAGCCAAGACCGTGCAGTCAGAAAAGGGACTCTTATGTTGCAGACTCGCGTTATTCCTCCAGCCGAAGGCGCTTATCAATACCCGCTGCTGATCAAGCGGCTGCTGATGTCCGGTGCGCGTTACGAGAAAACCCGCGAGATCATTTACCGCGACCAGTTGCGCTACAGCTATCCGACCCTGATCGAACGCGTCGCGCGGCTGGCCAATGTGCTGACCGAGGCCGGGGTCAAGGCCGGTGATACCGTGGCGGTGATGGACTGGGACAGCCATCGCTACCTGGAATGCATGTTTGCGATCCCGATGATCGGCGCGGTGATCCACACCATCAACGTGCGCCTGTCACCGGAACAGATCCTCTACACCATGAATCACGCTGAAGACCGCTTCGTGCTGGTCAACAGCGAGTTCGTCGGTTTGTACCAGGCGATTGCCGGACACCTGACGACCGTAGAAAAAACCCTCCTGCTGACCGACCTGCCTGAAAAAACCGCCGACCTGCCGAACCTGGTGGGCGAATACGAACAACTGCTCGCCGCCGCCAGCCCCGCCTACGATTTCCAGGACTTCGACGAAAACTCGGTCGCCACCACGTTCTATACTACCGGCACCACCGGCAACCCCAAGGGCGTGTATTTCACCCATCGGCAACTGGTGCTGCACACCATGGGCGTGTCGACCATCATGGGCGCCATCGACAGTGTGCGGTTGCTGGGCACCAACGACGTGTACATGCCGATTACGCCGATGTTCCATGTCCATGCCTGGGGCCTGCCGTACGTGGCGACCATGCTCGGGCTCAAGCAGGTCTACCCCGGCCGTTATGACCCCGAATTCCTGGTCCAGTTGTGGCGCAAGGAGAAAGTCACCTTTTCCCACTGCGTGCCAACCATTCTGCAAATGGTCCTCAATGCCAAGGGCGCCCAGGACACCGATTTCGCTGGCTGGAAAATCGTCATCGGCGGCAGCGCCCTGAACCGCAGCCTTTATGAAGCGGCCAAGGCCAGGGGCATCCAGCTCACCGCCGCCTATGGCATGTCGGAAACCGGCCCGCTGGTGTCCTGCGCCCACCTCAACGACGAATTGATGGCCGGCAGCGAAGACGAACGCATCACCTACCGGATCAAGGCCGGCGTACCAGGGCCATTGGTGGAAGCGGCGATTGTCGACGCCGAGGGGCATTTCCTGCCCGCTGACGGCGAGACCCAGGGCGAGCTGGTGCTGCGCGCACCGTGGCTCACCGAGGGTTATTTCAACGAGCCGCAGAAGGGCGCCGAGCTCTGGGCCGGCGGCTGGCTGCACACCGGCGATGTCGCCACGCTGGACAGCATGGGCGTGATCGATATTCGCGACCGCATCAAGGACGTGATCAAGACTGGCGGTGAATGGATCTCGTCCCTGGACCTGGAAGACCTCATCAGCCGTCACGTGGCGGTACGCGAAGTAGCAGTGGTGGGGATTCCCGATCCGCAGTGGGGCGAGCGCCCATTTGCCTTGCTGGTCATCCGCGAAGGGCATCAGATCGGGGCTCGCGAGCTCAAGGAACATCTCAAGCCGTTCGTCGAATTGGGGCACCTGAGCAAGTGGGCGATCCCGAGCCAGATCGCCCTTGTTACGGAAATTCCCAAGACCAGCGTCGGCAAGCTCGACAAGAAGCGTATCCGCATCGACGTCACCGAATGGCAGAGCAATAACAGCACCTTCCTGTCGACGCTTTAAACGTTTTTGCCGTGCCAGAAAGGGCACGGCAGCCCCACCAAGCAAGCGCTTGCCTTGTCAAACCGAAAATTTCAGCCATCCTTGCCGTGCCGACATCTGTCGGCCTGGCGAAAGGACTGTTCCAGAGTGGTCGCGGGCTGCAAATCACACTTTAGAGGGATCAAGCCGTACTACCTGCTGGCTATAGTCCGTTTAAGGATTTTCAAGAACGGGGCGCACGCACTAAACGGGCGATGTGACTTTGAACGGGGAGGAACGTTGCCATTCCCAGCCGTTGAAAGTGTTCTTGGAAAATACTGACTGCCATAAAAATAAAAGCACATGGAGTAGCGTCGATGACCTCAGCAAACACGTTCTGGCGCCGGGCAAAACTGCCTCTGGCGGTCAGTCTCGCCTCTTCGCTCGCCGGGCCAGCATTCGGCGTCAGTTTCAACATCGGTGAAATCGAGGGCCAGTTCGACTCGTCCCTGTCGGTCGGCGCAAGCTGGTCCACGGCCAAGGCCAACAGGGACCTGATCGGCGTCAACAACGGCGGCAAGGGCCTGTCCCAGACCTCCGACGACGGTCACCTGAACTTCAAGCGCGGGGAAACCTTTTCGAAGATCTTCAAGGGTATCCACGACCTGGAACTCAAGTACGGCGATACCGGCGTGTTTGTGCGCGGCAAGTACTGGTACGACTTCGAACTCAAGGACGAACATCGCCTGTACAAGGACATCAGCGACACTAACCGCAAGGAAGGCGCCCAGTCTTCCGGCGGGCAGATCCTCGATGCCTTCATCTACCACAACTACGCCATTGGCGATCAGCCAGGTTCGGTTCGCCTGGGTAAACAGGTGGTCAGCTGGGGTGAAAGCACCTTCATCCAGGGCGGGATCAACTCGATCAACCCGGTCGACGTGTCGGCGTTCCGTCGTCCTGGTGCCGAGGTCAAGGAAGGCCTGATTCCGGTCAACATGTTCTATGTGTCCCAGAGCCTGACCGACAACCTGTCGGCCGAGGCGTTCTACCAGTTGGAGTGGGACCAGACCGTGGTGGACAACTGCGGTACGTTCTTCTCGCAGCCGGACGTGGTTGCCGATGGTTGCACCGACAACCTGCGAGTGCTGAACAAACGCTCCACGCTCCCGGCGGCCGCCCTGGGCCCAGCGGAGGCGCTGGGCGTCAACGTCAACGAAGAAGGCGTGCTGGTGCGTCGCGGTCCGGATCGTGATGCTCGCGACAGTGGCCAGTGGGGCGTGTCGTTCAAGTACATGTTCGAGCCGCTGGACACCGAGTTTGGTGCCTACTTCATGAACTACCACAGCCGTGCGCCGATTTTCAGTGCCACCGGTGCTCCACAGTCCGTCTTTGACCTGGCAGCAGGACTGCCGCCTGCGTTCGCCGCGCTGTCGCCTCTGCTGGTGGCGGGTAACTCGAACTATTTCATCGAGTACCCTGAAGACATCCGTCTCTACGGTTTGAGTTTCTCCACCACCTTGCCTACCGGTACGGCGTGGAGCGGTGAACTGAGCTATCGTCCGAACGCCCCGGTGCAACTGAGCACCACGGACATTCTTTTCGCCGGTGTGACCCCGCTTCCCGGTCTTGGCAATGCTTCGATCCTCCCTGGCTCGCCGGGTCAGGACCTGCATGGCTATAACCGTAAGGAAATCACTCAGTTCCAGACCACGTTCACCCACTTCCTGGATCAGGTCATGGGCGCCAGCCGTCTGACCCTGGTGGGCGAAGTCGGCGTGACCTACGTGGGCGGCCTGGAAAGCAGGTCCGACGCTCGTTACGGCCGTGACCCGGTGTTTGGTCCGGGCGAACTGCCCAACGGTTTCTGTAACCTGCTCAATGGCTCGACTGCGGCCGGTGGTGGCCAGACCAGTGCCGATGTGAACAGCAACTGCAACAACGACGGCTTCACCACCTCCACTTCCTGGGGCTACCGTGCCCGCGCCATCTGGGAATACCCGGACGTGTTCGCCGGTGTGAACCTCAAGCCCAACGTGGCCTGGTCCCATGACGTCAAAGGCTACTCGCCAGGCCCGGGCGCCAACTTTGAAGAAGGCCGCAAAGCCGTCAGCCTCGGACTGGATGCCGAGTACCAGAACACCTACAACGCGAGCCTGGCCTACACCAACTTCTTTGGTGGCGACTTCAGCACCGTGGACGATCGCGATTTCCTGGCGCTCAGCGTCGGCGTGACCTTCTAAGCACAGTATTTCAGGACGACACACTATGAAAATAACAAAGAGTCTGTTGCAGGTCGGTGTTTTGGGGCTATCCCTGCTGGCCGCCAGCGTCATGGCGGCTGTGCCTGCCGCCGAAGCCGACAAACTGGGCAAAAGCCTGACGCCGATGGGCGCCGAAATGGCCGGCAATGCCGACGGTTCGATCCCGGCCTGGAAACCCATGGCCAAGAACGCCGGCAGCGTGGACAGCAAGGGTTTCCTTTCCGACCCGTACGCCAGTGAAAAGCCGCTGTTCACCATCACTGCGCAGAACGTCGACCAGTACAAAGACAAGCTCGCGCCGGGCCAGTACGCGATGTTCAAGCGTTACCCGGAATCCTTCAAGATGCCGGTCTACCCATCCCATCGCGGCGCCACCGTGCCGGATGACGTGTATGCCTCCATCAAGAAAAACGCGGTGAACACCAAGCTGGTGTCCGGCGGTAACGGTCTGGAGAACTTCGAGACGGCTGTGCCGTTCCCGATTCCCCAGAGCGGTGTGGAAGTGATCTGGAACCACATCACCCGCTATCGCGGCGGCAGCGTGACCCGCCTGGTGACCCAGGCCACGCCTCAGCCCAACGGCTCCTACAGCCTGGTGTACTTCAGGGACCAGTTCGTGTTCCGCGACAAGATGAAGGATTTCGATCCGGCCAACCCTGGCAACATCCTGTTCTACTTCAAGCAGCAAGTCACCGCGCCGGCGCGTCTGGCCGGTGGTGTACTGCTGGTGCACGAAACCCTCGACCAGGTGAAGGAACCGCGTTCTGCGTGGGTCTACAACGCCGGCCAGCGCCGTGTGCGCCGTGCGCCACAGGTCTCCTATGACGGCCCGGGCACCGCTGCCGACGGCCTGCGTACCTCCGACAACCTGGACATGTACAACGGTGCGCCGGATCGCTACGACTGGAAGCTGGTGGGCAAGAAAGAACTGTACATTGCCTCCAACAGCTACAAGATCGATTCGCCTCAGCTCAAGTACGCCGACATCATCAAGGCCGGCCATATCAACCAGGACCTGGCTCGCTACGAGCTGCGTCGGGTCTGGCATGTGACCGCGACCCTGAAGGAAGGCCAACGCCACATCTACGCCAAGCGTGACTTCTACATCGACGAAGACACCTGGCAAGCCGCGGTGATCGACCATTACGACGGTCGTGGCCAACTGTGGCGCGTTGCCGAGGCCCATGCCGAGAACTACTACGACAAGCAAGTGCCGTGGTACGCCCTGGAAACCCTCTACGACCTGCAGTCCGGCCGCTATCTGGCGCTGGGCATGAAGAACGAAGAGAAATCAGCCTACGACTTCGGCTTCACCGCCAGCACCGCTGAGTTCACTCCCAACGCATTGCGCCAGGAGGGTATCCGCTAAACAGCTTCACCCGAGGCCGCATCCTCGAAAAAACGCCCCGACTGGTTCGGGGCTTTTTTTGCCCAACACAAACCCCCTGTGGCGAGGGGATTTATCCCCGCTGGGCTGCGAAGCAGCCCCAAAAAGCTCTAGCGTTCCCTCGCTCCTGCGTGGGAACGATCAAAGCTCCCGCGCCACAAGAGCGGTGGCTGTCTGAATTTTTCGAATCGGTCGGCTTGTAGCCTTTTTGTAGCCATTTGTAGCAACTCCCTTCAATACCTCCTCGTTTACCGCTAGTCTGCGGACATCTGCAACGCCGCCACCCGCATTTCAACAAGAGCCGGCCATGACTGATCTGTCTTCACTCCCGGGTTCTGCCCGCACCGCCGTCGCGGTCCAGGACGGGCGCTTCTACCGCCCGCCCTTGCCTGACGGCCATGTCGTGCGGCCGCGGTTGTGCGAGCGCTTGAGTGCGGGGCTTGGAGGTCGGTTGCTGTTGGTGAGCGCCCCGGCGGGGTTCGGCAAAAGCTCACTGGCGGTGGAGTTCTGCCAGAGCCTGCCGGCCCACTGGCAAAGCCTCTGGCTGGGGCTCAGTGCCCGGGACAACGACCCGGGACGCTTTCTGGAACGGCTGCTCGAAGGGCTCCAGGCGTTCTTCCCGCAGTTGGGAGGTCGGGCGTTGGGGCTGCTGAAAATGCGCCAGCGCCACCAACCTTTCGCCTTCGAAGAATGGCTCGACGGTCTGCTGGATGAACTGTCCGCGCATCTGTCGCCGGATACACCCTTGCTGCTGGTGCTCGACGACTACCACCTGGCCCAAAGCCCGGTACTGGATCGTTGCCTGCAGTTTTTCCTCAATCACCTGCCCGAAGGTTTGCTGGTGCTGGTCACCAGTCGGCAGCGCCCGGACTGGCATCTGGCGCGCCTGCGTCTGTCACGCCAATTGCTCGAACTGAACGAGCAGGACTTGCGCCTGACCCATGAAGAAGCCCAGACCCTGCTGCAGCACCACAGCAGTTCGTTGCGCGGCGAAGCCCTGGAGAGTCTGATCCAGCGCAGCGAAGGCTGGGTGGCCGGGCTGCGTTTCTGGTTGCTGGCCGCTTCCGAGGCCGGGACTGAGGGCCGAATGCCCCAGGCTCTGCATGGCGGCGAAGGGCTGATTCGCGATTACCTGCTTGAGGAAGTCATCGACTGTCTGCCCGCCGAAGTGCAGGCGTTTCTCTACGACACCGCGTCCCAGGAACGTTTCTGCAGCGAACTGTGTGATGCCGTGCGCGAAGCCCATGACAGCGCCGAAATCCTGGAGTATCTGGCGGCGCACCAGGTGTTCCTGGTGCCGCTGGACGAGCATGGCCACTGGTACCGTTACCACCATCTGTTTTCCGATTTGCTGCGTAGCCGTCCCAGTGCGCCGGCCATGGTGCCGGCTGCGACCCTGCACCTGCGGGCCTGCCGCTGGTTCAATGCCCAGGGCCTGATCGACGAGGCCGTGGAACAGGCGCTGCGGGCCGGGCACCTGGATGTGGCGGCGAACCTGGTGCAGAACCTCTCGGAGGAGCAATTGCTGGCCGAGCAGAACGTCGGCATGTTGCTGCGCTGGAAAATGGACTTGCCCGACAGCCTGCTCATCAGCACACCGCGCTTGATCGTGCTGTACAGCTGGGCGCTGGGGCTGGCCTGCCAGTTGGACGCCGCTGAAGAACTGGCCGCCCACCTGAGCCGGTTCCTGCCGGCGCCTTCGGCCACTGCGCAAAAATCCATGCTTGCCCAATGGCTGGCCCTGAGCGGGATTATTGCCCGTGGCCGTGGGGACCGCGAGGCCACTGTGCGTTACTGCACCGAAGCCCTGGAGAGCCTGCCGCAAAAGCGCTATGGCCAACGTCTGATGTGCCTGTCCACGCTGTCGAACCTGGCGATTGCCGACGGTGACCTGTGGCGCGCCCGGGCCTTGAACCGTGACTCCCTGGAGCTGGCGCAGCGCGTCGGTAACCCGTTGTTCGAGGCCCTGGCCCATTACGACCGCGCCCGGGTGTTGCAAGCGCGAGGGGAGATCCTGCGGGCGCTCGATGAAGTGCGCCAGGGCCTGCAACGCCTGCATGCACTCTCGCCGCAACGGCTGTATGCCGTGCGGGCGCGATTGATTCTGTACGAAGGATTCCTGCTGACCTTGCGCATGCAGCCCCAGGTCGGCTTGGCGCGGTTGCAGGCCGGTCTTACCGAAGCGCGGGCGTGTCGCGACATCAGCGTGTTGATCGGCCACTGCGTGATCGCGCGGGTTGAAGGCCACGCTCGTGAATTCTCCCGGGCCTTTGCCGAACTGGCCGAAGCCGAACGCCTGATGCATATCTGGGACGTTCCGCCGATTTATTACCTGGCGATGATCACCCTGGTCAAATGCGAACTCTGGCTGGCCCAGGGGCGTACGGACCTGGCCGAAGCCTGGCTGGCGCGACTGGGGCAGACCTACACCGGTGAGCGGGCCGCCGCGCCGCCGGAATTCCACCCGCAACTGCCGCTGCACGTCGAACTGCAACAGGCAGTGCTGGAGTCCATCCGCGGCCAGCCCATGTTGGCCGAAGGACGGCTCAATGCCTTGCTTGAACACGGCCAGCAAACCGGCCGGCAGATGCTCAGTGTGATGGCGCTCAACCAGAAGGTCGCCTTGCTGCTGAGCGTCGGCCGCGAACCCGAAGCCCGCAGTACCCTGGCCCAAGCCCTCGAAGCCGCCGCTGGCGGGGTGCTGCAGCCGTTCGAATGGTTGCTGGGCGAACATCGGGAGTGGCTGCGCGAGCAATTGTTGCGCGCACCCCCCAGTCCCTTGCGCCAGAACCTGCTTGAGCGCTTGCCGTCGACGGTGGCTGCCGATTCACCGGCCCCCGTTGAAACCCTCAGCAGTCGCGAGCGGGCGGTGCTGCAATTGATTGCCCAGGGCTGTTCGAACCAGGAAATCAGCGAGCAGTTGTTCATCTCACTGCACACGGTCAAGACCCACGCCAGCCACATCAACAGCAAACTCGGCGTGGAGCGCCGCACCCAGGCCGTGGCGCGGGCGAAGGTGCTGGGGTTGTTGGGCTAGGACTGGTTACTTGTGCCAAGCGGTTGGCCAGCGATAAGGAATGCTTGATGTTACCCCTGTACAAAACCATCCCATCCCCCGTAGGCCAACTGATCCTCGTCGCCCGGGATACAAAACTGGCGGCCATCCTCTGGGAAAACGAACGTCTCAACCGCGTGCGCCTGGGGCCTTTGGAAGAGGACAGCCAGCATCCGGTCCTCAAGGAAACCGAGCGCCAGCTCATGGAGTATTTCGCCGGCCAGCGCCGCCGTTTCGACCTGGCGCTGGACTTTGCCGGCACCGACTTTCAGGTCCGGGTCTGGCAGGCGCTGCTGAGTATTCCGTTCGGTGAAACCCGCAGCTACCGCGACATCGCCATCCAGATCGGCCAGCCCACGGCGGTGCGGGCGGTAGGCGCCGCCAACGGCCGCAACCCCATCTCCATCATCGCCCCCTGCCACCGCGTCATCGGCACCTCCGGCAGCCTTACCGGCTTTGCGGGCGGCCTTGCGGCCAAACAGTTCCTGCTGAGCCTGGAAGGTCAGCAGACGCTGCAGTTGGTGTTTTGAGTTATTTCATTTGGCCGCAAACCCATAACACTGCAAATCCCTTGTGGGAGCGAGCCTGCTCGCGATAGCGGAAGGTCAGCTTGCAAGGATGTTGGATGGGCCTGCGTTATCGCGAGCAGGCTCGCTCCCACACAGGACTCATTCGGTTCAGGCGGAAGGCTCTTGCGGCGCCAGCATGCGCGTCGGCGGTTGGCCGTTGGCGTTGTGCTGGAATATCTGCGTCGGCTGCCCCTGTTCATTGAAGAACACCTGCCCGATCCCCGCCGAGTTCCACAACCGCTCTCCAGCCTCGGCGTGTTCGGGGGTGTGAGGAATGATGCGCATGCTGCGGCGCTTGGTGAACCAGTTCAGGGGCGAGCGGGGTGAGTAGAGCCAACGGTTCAGACGATCGAACCATTCCAGCAGCGCCGGCGGGAACTCATTCTTGATGCCGCTGCTGGTGATCTGCCAGATGCGCGGGCCGCCCTTACGGTGTGGGATCAGCACCTCATAGACGAAGGAATAATGCACATCCCCGGACAGCACCACGTAATTACCGGGCGTGCGTGAGTGCCGGAAAATGTTCAGGATCACTTGCGCCGCGCCGCGATGGGCCATCCAGTTTTCCGCGTCCACCAGCAGCGGATAACCGCACCAACTGAACACCCGTTGCACGGTTTCGATCAGCTTCACACCGAAGATCGGCGCCGGTGAAACGATAATCGCCGAGGGATGATCCAGCAGTTCCTGCTGAAGTTCGCTCAGGGCTTCCCAATCGAGCAGTCCCGAAGGCTGCTTGAGGTTGCGCTCGCTGCGCCAGCGGCGGGTGCGGGTGTCGAGCACCACCAGGGCCGGGGTGGTCGGCAACACGTAGTGCCATTGCTGGAAACCCAGCAGCGTGTCGATCAGTTTGTCCTGTGGGCCGCTGTCCAGGTAGCGGTCCCGGGCGGTGTCGCTCAGGGCCAGGGTTTGCTGGATCACGTCATCGAACGCGTCGGGGTTGTTGCCCCAGCCCTGGCAGAGCATGTAGGCGATCAGTGCGTTGCCGATGATGCGCTTGGAGAACGGGTGGCCGTAGGCCGTTTCTTCCCACTGCGCGGATAGATTCCAGTCATCGGTGATGTCGTGATCGTCGAAAATCATCAGGCACGACAGGTGTGCAAACACCCGCGCCGCGTCCCCAAGACCGGTCTTGAAACCCTCGATGCGCTGCTGTTCCAGCGCGTAGCGCTGGCGCCGCTCGGCGGTCAGTTCCGGCGGTTGCGGGTCGATCAGGGTCCACGGCACGGGTGACCACACCAGCAAATACATCGCCATCACTTCAGCGAAGGTCACCAGATGATTGTCGGCGCTGCTGCTGGTGAATATTGGCTTGCGGGCCCCGCCGAAAAAACGCTCGCGCAGGGTTTCATTGCTTTCCAGCGCCGGTAATAAATCGGCGCGGTGGTAGTAGCTGGCCGGGTGTTCATAGAGCTTGGCGCTGTCTTCAACCACCGCGCCGTCCAGGCATTCCTCGAACAGCCCCAGCCGCTCGATCAACGCATGAATCGCCCGCAGCATGGGCCCGGCGACGTCATCGGCATAGACCTGATCGCCGCTCATCATCAACAACGCCGGACGCTGCTGTGGGGCTTGTGCCAACAGCCGGTCGACGCAGAGCAAGCCGTCGTGGGTCGGGTAGTGGGGTTTGCGGCAGGAGCCATGGACCAATTGATCGATACGCGAATGCAGGACAAAGTTCGGGCGCTGCGCCTGGCCATACAACAGATGGGGCGCCCATTCGGCAATGGGCGCGCCGTCCACCAGCAGGTCGTAGTCAATTGCCACGTCCTGGGGCAGGGCGGTGTCGAGTCGTACATCGATCAGGTGCACAAAAGCCTGCTGCCCCACCGGCACTACGGTGCAGCGCGGGGCATCCAGGGTGAGATCGCCCACACCGTCCACACGCAGCGTCAACGTGAGGGGGCGTGTACCCACCAGCCACATCACCAGCCGTGTGGGCTCCAGTCGCCGCAG
The DNA here is from genome assembly GCF_900156295.1 of Pseudomonas sp. A214. Lineage (NCBI taxonomy): Bacteria > Pseudomonadati > Pseudomonadota > Gammaproteobacteria > Pseudomonadales > Pseudomonadaceae > Pseudomonas > Pseudomonas sp. A214. The sequence goes on along the minus strand of NZ_LT707062.1, from coordinate 5,765,700 downwards.
CAGCGGGCCGACCAGGACAGGGGGCAGGGCAGGGGAGATGTCAGATGAGGACGGCAACATTCGCGGGTAAAGCTCTGGCTCCGATGGAGGCGGGGATCATAACGCAATGCGCTGGAGAACTGGGACTCGGTGAAAAGGCGACGTGCTCCAGCTCTTGTGGCGAGGGAGCTTGCTCCCTCGCCACAGGCTGCACTGGGCTTTGCTGCCTCACTGCGCCTGATTGGAAGCTTCAGCGGCTTTAATCAAATCCGGCCCAATCTCTTTTTCAAACTTTGCCCACACCGGTTTCATCTTCTCGCGCCAGGCGTTGCGCTGCTGGGGAGTGAGGCTGATGATCTCGGTGGTCCCGGCGTCGAGGATGAACTGCTTGTCCTGCTGGTTCAGTCGGTCCGCCTCACTGTTTGCATAGGCGGTGGCCTCGACCACGATCTTGTCCAGTTCGGTGCGGATATCCGGCGGCAGGCCGTTCCAGAAGTCGGACGAGGCGATCAGCATGTAGTCGAGAATGCCGTGGTTGGATTCGGTGATGTACTTCTGTACTTGATGCTGTTTCTGGTTGTAGAAGTTTGAGTAGGTGTTTTCCGTGCCGTTGACCAAACCGGTGCGCAGGCCCTGGTATACCACAGAGAAAATCATCGGTTGGGGGATGGCGCTCACGGCTTTGAATTGTTCTTCCAGCACGGCCGAACTCTGCACCCGGAACTTCAAGCCACGGGCATCCTCGGGTACACGCAGTGGTTTGTTGGCCGACAACTGCTTCATGCCGTTGTGCCAATAGGCCAGGCCAGTGACGTTCTTGCTTTCCATGGACTTGAGCAGTTTCTGGCCTTCCGCGCTCTGCTGGAAGCGGTCCACCGCGGCAATGTCGTTGAACAGAAACGGCAAGTCGAACAACTGCACGGATCGGGTGTACTGATCGAACTTGGCCAGCGAGCGCGCAATGATCTGCACGTCACCCAGCAGCAGCGCTTCCATCTCCTTGTCATCGCCAAACAACGTGGAGTTGGGATACACCTCGACCTTCACCCGGCCCGGCAATCGTTCATCCGCCAGTTTCTTGAACATCAACGCGCCCTGGCCCTTGGGCGTTTGCTCGGCCACGACATGGGAAAACTTGATCACGATCGGTTCAGCCGCCATGGCTGAGCCCAGCAGGCTGAAACTCAAGGTACAGACGAGCGCTTTGCAAAGAGGTTTTAGCATGGTGAGGCTTCCCTTTTATTGGTCGACGGTGCGACACGCAGGCTTAGCCCGACAGCGCAGTGGCGAGGGAACAAATGCCCTCGCCGCTGCGCCTGTCTTGAGTCGGGGCTAGCTCATCCCCAACCAGTTCGGCAAGGCCAGCGAGATCCATGGCACATAGGTAATCAGCATCAGGAACGCCAGCAAGATCATCAGCCATGGCATAGCTGCGCGGATGGTGGCGGGCAGCGACATGCCGGTCACCGCCGAGGTGACGAACAGGTTCAGCCCCACCGGAGGCGTGATCAGGCCGATCTCCAGGTTCACCACCATGATGATGCCCAGGTGGATTGGGTCGATGCCCAGTTGCATGGCGATAGGGAACAGAATCGGCGCCAGGATCAGGATGATCGCCGAAGGCTCCATGAACGCACCGGCAATCAACAGCACGATGTTCACCACCAGCAGGAAGGTCACCGGCGTCAGCCCGGCATCGATCACCCAAGCGGTGATTTGCTGCGGCAGTTGCTCGGTGGTCAGCACATGGGCGAAGAGCATGGCGTTGGCAATGATGAACATCAGCATGATGCTCAGCTTGGCCGATTCGAGCAGCACTTTGGGCGTCTCACGGAACGTGAGGTCCTTGTAGACGAACAGTGCGATGAAGGCCGAATACACCGCCGCCACCGCAGCCGCTTCGGTGGGTGTGAACATCCCGGAATAGATCCCGCCGAGGATGATCACCATCAGCAGCAGACCCCAGAGCGCCTTGCGCGCCGTGGACAGCCATTCGCGCAACGTTGCCCGAGGCAGGGCCGGCAGGTTTTTCTTCACAGCGACGATATAGATCGCCACCATCAACGATAAACCCAGCAGCAGGCCCGGGATCACCCCGGCCATGAACAGCTTGCCCACCGAGGTTTCGGTCGCGGCGGCGTACACCACCATCACGATCGACGGCGGAATCAGGATGCCCAAGGTGCCGGCGTTGCAGACGATGCCGGCGCCGAACGCCTGTGGATAACCCGAGCGCACCATACCGGCAATGGCGATGGAACCGACCGCCGCCACCGTCGCAGGGCTTGAACCCGACAACGCGGCGAACAGCATGCACGCCAGTACCGCCGCAATCGCCAGCCCGCCACGGATATGCCCGACGCAGGCGTTGGCAAAGTCGATCAGGCGTCGCGCCACGCCACCGGTGGTCATGAACGCACCGGCCAGCAGGAAGAACGGAATCGCCAGCAGTGTGTAGTGCTCAGAGGTTTCGAACAGCTTGATCGCCAGGGAGCGCACTGAGTCCGGGCTGAAGAAAATGATGGTCAGCGAACCGGCCAGCCCCAACGAAATGGCGATGGGCACGCCGATAAACATCAGCACGAACAGCGCCACGAACAGGAAGGCAATGGTCATGGCTTGTCTTCCTCGTGTTCAGTCAATTTGATGGCTTCGGCCGCTTCATCGGCCAGGCCCAAGCCGGTCTGACGATTCATCAGGATGCGCACGAGGATTTCCGCGAAACGGATAAACACCAACGCAAAACCCACCGGCACAATCAGGCCGATGTGCCATTGCATGATGCCGAAGTGGCCCAGGTCCTCTGCGCCGATCTGCGCGATCATCAGGGTATTGATCCACTCGTAACTGGCGACGGCCAGCAGCCCGGCGTAAGTCAGGCAGCACAGGCAAGCGATCACGCCGATAAAGCGTTGTACCGGTTTGCTCGCCAGTTTCACCAGCGCATCCACGCCGATATGCCCGGCCGTCCGCACGCCGTAGGACAACCCGAAAAAGATCAGCCAGCCAAACAGGGCCTTGGTCAGCGAGCTGCTCCAGGTCATGGCCTGGGCCATGCCCATGATGCTGTCACCAATGGCGAACGCCGGCTCACTGGCGGCTGGCCAGTTGTCACCGAGGCTGTAAAAAACGGTGTAGAGGTTGTTGAGCACCACGTAGACGAAAGTAACCAGCGTCATGGCGGCCAGAAGAAAGGCAATGAAACCTTCCTCGAAGTGTTCCCAGATGCGCCGAAGGGCGTTCATGGATGACATCTCCTGCAGGGGGGACGACAGGCCGGCGCTGCCAGGGCGGCAGCACCGGCCAACCCATTACTGAGCCTTGTTGGAGGCTTCGGCGGCTTTGATCAGATCAGCACCGATGTCACCTTCAAACTTCTTCCACACCGGCTTCATCTTGTCGCGCCACTCGCCGCGCTCTTCAGGCGTGAGGGTGATGATTTCGGTGGTCTTGGCGTCCAGGATGCGCTGCTTGTCTTTCTGGTTCAGTTGCGCCGCCTCGTTGTTCACGTGGGTGGTGACTTCAACCAGAATCTTGTCCAGTTCGGTACGGATGTCAGGTTGCAGGCCGTTCCAGAACTTGGTGTTGGTGATCAGCATGTAGTCGAGTACACCGTGGTTGGACTCGGTGATGTACTTCTGTACTTCATGCATTTTCTGGCTGTAGATGTTCGAGTACGGGTTTTCCGCACCGTTGACCACGCCAGTCTGCAGGCCTTGGTAGACCTCGGCGAAACTCATTTTGCGCGGGTTGGCGTTCACCGCCTTGAACTGCTCTTCCAGCACGGCCGAGGCCTGCACGCGGAACTTCAGGCCACGGGCATCCTTGGGTTCACGCAGTGGCTTGTTCGCCGACAACTGCTTCATGCCGTTGTGCCAATAGGCCAGGCCGGTGATGTTCTTGCTTTCCATGGACTTGAGCAGCTTCTGGCCTTCAGGGCTCAACTGGAAGCGGTCCACAGCGGAGATGTCATCGAACAGAAACGGCAGGTCGAACAACTGCACGGACTTGGTGTAGTGCTCGAACTTGGCCAGCGACGGCGCAATCATCTGCACGTCGCCCAGCAGCAGGGCTTCCATTTCCTTGCCATCGCCGAACAGCGAGGAGTTGGGGTACACCTCGACCTTCACTTTGCCTGGCAGACGCTCTTCCACGAGCTTCTTGAACATCAGTGCGCCCTGGCCCTTGGGCGTTTGTTCGGCTACTACGTGGGAGAACTTGATGACGACAGGATCCGCCGCCATGGCCGTGCTCAACGCACTGAGTGCCAGCGTACAGGCGAGCGCTTTCCAGATAGGTTTGAACATTGTGGGGTTTCCTCTTTTGTTTTTGTATTTATCGTGCGGGCTCATTCAAAACGCAGCGCACGGCGGGACAGTTGCAAGTCTAGGCAGAAAAACAGTTTGCCGGGGGATTGTGACGGTCAGTGCGGGAAAAATCGCGGGTATTGGCTAACGCCTCAAAAGGGTGCGTTAGAGCCTTCCAGGGCTGGGGCGACAACCATCGGGACCGAAACAGGGCGAAAGGTTTCAGCCTGCAACCGTAACGGGGGTCAGGAAACCATAAAAGCGAAATAATGGCTACTGGCCTGTTCGCTGGCCACGCATCGGGTGTCGGAGGATTTAGCCCGGTGAGACGGCGAAATGCTCGGTCATGGCCTTGTGATGTTACTCCTGGCTGCGCGAGAATCCCCGCGCCCGTCTCGATATGGGCCCAGGAAGCCTGGAACGCTTTTCAACCCCCACAAGGATTTACGGATGATCGATTTCAACAACAAAGGCTTCTTCAAGCTCAAGCAGAACGATGAGTATGCCGAACGCGTAACAGCCCTGCTGCTGGATGGCGAACAGGTCATCGACGCCTATAAGTCCATGCGCGACGGCGTAGTCTTCACCAACAAACGCATCATCGCGGTGAACGTGCAAGGCATCACCGGCAGCAAAAAAGACTTCACCTCTCTGCCTTATAAAAACATCGTCGCCTACTCGGTAGAAACCTCCGGCACCTTCGACCTGGATTCGGAACTGGAGATTTACTTTTCATCCCTGGGCAAGGTGAAGTTCGAATTCACCGGCAAGACAGGCATCGTCGAAATATCGAAGCTGATCTCCAGGCATCTTTTGGCCTGATGTCAGTGGACCCTGAGTGAATACGAAAACTCGGGGGGTGAAGTGGCGCCTGTTGCGTTGAGCATTCAAGCGGCAGGGTGACAGCCACATGCCACTTCAATGAGGGGCATGTGGCGAGTTCTTCGGGACCGTTCATTTGCAGTACATGTCGGTCACTATTTTGCTGCTGGAGTTGTCGGTAACCACAGTGAGACGATCATTTCTCAAGTCCTTGGTCATGACGACTCCGGTGACCCTGACCGCTTCCAGGTTCAGTTGCGTTACGTACTCTTCTTCGGACAGAGCCGTTTCACCCATCCCCCCTGGTTTCAACTCCTTGGCTTGCGCGACCTTGTCCGCGCTGCAAGGCTCGCGTCCTGCCGCGAAAGCTTGAAAAGTCATGCCGCTCAATAATAGGGAAAGAGCCAGTAGGGTCGGTTTAGTGGGACAGTATCTTGTGTTCATCATGAACTCCTTGCGGGTCATCGAAGATTGGCTTCGCGTACTTGCGAGGCTGGATCAGGTTAGAAGTGAGCCGCAGTGAGGACCACTGTCATATCTGACAGTAGCCAAGACCTGATGGAAGTAAGTGAATACGGATTTTGTATTGGAACGCTATAAGCGAAAGCCCGCCCCACATCCCCTGTGGGAGCGAGCCTGCTCGCGATGACGGCGGCCCATTCAGCACCACCGGTTCAGGCAGACCGCTTTCGCGAGCAGGCTCGCTCCCACAGTTTTGATTGGTGGTGTTCACGAATTTTGTGCCCGCTACAGATCCCCTGTGGGAGCGAGCTTGTTCGCGATGATGGCGGCCCATCCAACATCACCGTTTCAGACAGACCGCTTTCGCGAGCAGGCTCGCTCCCACAGTTTTGATTGGTGGTGTTCACGAATTTTGTGCCCGCCACACATCCCCTGTGGGAGCGAGCCTGCTCGCGAAGACGGCGGCACATTCAACATCACCGTTTCAGACAGACCGCTATCGCGAGCAAGCTCGCTCCCACAGTTTTGATCGGTGTGTTCACGAATTTTGTGCCCGCCACACATCCCCCTGTGGGAGCGAGCCTGCTCGCGATGACGGCGGCCCATCCAACATCACCGTTTCAGACAGACCGCTTTCGCGAGCAAGCTCGCTCCCACAGTTTTGGTTGGTGGTGTTCACGAATTTTGTTCCCGCCCCACATCCCCTGTGGGAGCGAGCTTGCTCGCGATGACGGCGGCCCATCCAACATCACCGTTTCAGACAGACCGCTATCGCGAGCAGGCTCGCTCCCACAGTTTTGATCGGTGTGTTCACGAATTTTGTGCCCGCCCCAGATCCCCTGTGGGAGCGAGCCTGCTCGCGATGACGGAAGCCCATCCAACATCACCGTTTCAGACAGACCGCTTTCGCGAGCAGGCTCGCTCCCACAGTTTTGATCGGTGTGTTCACGAATTTTGTGCCCGCCCCAGATCCCCTGTGGGAGCGAGCCTGCTCGCGATGACGGAAGCCCATCCAACATCACCGTTTCAGACAGACCGCTTTCGCGAGCAGGCTCGCTCCCACAGTTTTGATCGGTGTGTTCACGAATTTTGTGCCCGCTACAGATCCCCTGTGGGAGCGAGCCTGCTCGCGATGACGGAAGCCCATCCAACATCACCGTTTCAGACAGACCGCTTTCGCGAGCAGGCTCGCTCCCACAGTTTTGATCGGTGTGTTCACGAATTTTGTGCCCGCTACAGATCCCCTGTGGGAGCGAGCCTGCTCGCGATGACGGCGGCCCATCCAACATCGCCGGTTCAGGCAGACCGCTTTCGCGAGCAAGCTCGCTCCCACAGTTTTGATTGACGGTGTTCACGAATTTTGTGCCCGCCCCACATCCCCTGTGGGAGCGAGCTTGCTCGCGATGACGGCGGCCCATCCAACATCACCGTTTCAGGCAGACCGCTATCGCGAGCAGGCTCGCTCCCACAGTTTTGATCGGTGTGTTCACGAATTTTGTGCCCGCCCCACATCCCCTGTGGGAGCGAGTTTGAACTGGCCTAATGATTTTGGACACTTCAATCGGGCGCTATGATGGCGCCCAAATCTGAGGTGTTTGGATATGCGCAAATCTTATTCCAGTGAGTTCAAGCTCAAGGCTGCCAGCATGGTGCTGGACGAGGGCCAGTCCGTTCCCGAAGTCTGTGCCAGCCTGGATATTGGCCCTACCGCCTTGCGCCGTTGGGTCGACCAGGTTCGCAAAGAGCGCTTGGGTTCGACCCCCGAGGGGGCTAAGGCGATTACCGCCGATCAGCGAGAGATTCAGCAGCTCAAAGCGTTGCTCAGGCAAAAAGACCTGGACATTGAAATCCTAAAAAAGGCCAGTGCTCTCCTGCTTTTGGACTCCAAAGATCATTCTCGTTGATCAACGAGCTGGACGAGCAGTACGGCGTTAACAATTGCTGTCGGGCGTTTGGGGTCAACCGCAGCAGCTTTTACGCCTGGCGTCAGCGCCAAGGCAAGGTGAAGCCTGAGCGGGAGAAACTCAAAGCCGTGCTGGTCGAGCATCACAAGGAATCCAGAGCATCCGCCGGGTCTCGCACCCTTTCCAAGGAACTGCAAGCAAAGGGGCATCGTGTCGGGCGACATCTGGCTCGCAGTTTGATGCGCGAAGCCGGTGTTGCCAGTCATCAGCGGCGGCGGCACAAGTACAAATCTTCCGGCGTGGAAGCGCTGGTAGCGCCGCATGTGCTCAAGCGCAAGTTTGATGTCACGGCGATCAACCAGGTGTGGTGTGGAGATGTGACGTACATCAAGGTGGGTAAGCGCTGGATGTATTTCGCGGCAGTGTTGGATTTGTTTGCTCGCCGGATCGTGGGGTGGTCGTTTTCAATGATTTCCGATGCCACGCTGACCTGCGAAGCGTTGCGAATGGCGGTTCAATTGCGAGGCTGTCCAAAAGAGGTGCTGTTTCATTCTGACCAAGGTTGCCAATACACCAGCCACAAATTCAGGAATGAGATGCGCAAGCATGGACTCCTGCACAGCATGAGTCGTAAAGGTGAGTGCTGGGACAACGCCCCGATGGAGCGTTTCTTTGGGAGCCTGAAATCAGAGTGGGTGCCAGACGATGGCTACAGCTCGGAGCATGAAGCCCGCGTGGATGTGCAACGTTATGTGATGCGATACAACAACGTCAGGCTCCATAGCTACAACGACTACCGGTCGCCGGTAGCCATGGAGAAACTGGCGGCGTGAAACCTTAACTGGTGTCCAGAATTACTTGACCAGTTCAGTTTGCTCGCGATGACGACGGCACATTCAACATCACCGTTTCAGGCAGACCGCTATCGCGAGCAAGCTCGCTCCCACAGTTTTGATCGCCGGTGTTCCGGTCTTTCCAAGTCCTCCCTGGTAACGCTGTGGTATGACGACTTCTGTTGTTTATGATGTGAGAAATAACCTCTTCGCTATGGAAATCCCATCATATGTTGGTTTTTTGTGTGATTTACCGGTTGACAGTCTGACGGAAACGTCCGAATAATCAGCTACGTTGTATGACGACATACAAATAAAAATCACAATACATGGTGTTCTTCCCCTTATGAGAATCACAGGCGTTCACGTCGAAGTCTTTTCCACCCCTTCGCGCCGCGCTCAAGACAGCGCCGGCCACGCTCATCCGGGCGAGGAGGTTCTGATCAAGATGGCCTTGCTGCGAATTGGCTGCGATGACGGCAGCGAGGGCTATGCCTTCGGTCCGCCTGAGTTGGTTCGTCCGCACATCATCGAGTCCTTTGTGCGCAAGGTGCTGATCGGCCGGGACCCAATGGACCGCGAAAGCATCTGGCAAGACTTGGCGCACTGGCAGCGCGGCAGCGCCGGGCAGTTCACCGACCGCGCGTTGGCGCTGGTGGAACAAGCGCTGTGGGACCTGGCCGGGCGCAAGCTCAAGTTGCCGGTACACAAGCTGATTGGCGGCTATCGCGACAAAGTGCCGGCGTACGGTTCGACGATGTGTGGCGATGATCTGCCGGGGGGCTTGTCCACGCCGGACGAGTACGGCCAGTTCGCCGAAAAACTGGTCCAGCGCGGCTACAAGGCCATCAAGTTGCACACCTGGATGCCGCCGATTTCCTTCGCCCCGAATCCGCAGATGGACATTCAAGCCTGCGCCGCCGTGCGTGAGGCAGTCGGTCCGGACATCGCGCTGATGCTCGACGGCTACCACTGGTACAGCCGCATGGACGCGCTGACCATTGGCAGGGCGCTCGAGCAACTCAATTTCGCCTGGTTCGAAGAACCGATGATGGAAGATTCCGCTGAGTCCTATGCCTGGCTGGCGGCCAATCTGGACATCCCGGTACTGGGCCCGGAAAGCATCGCCGGCAAGTTCCACAGCCGCGCCAGTTGGGTCACCCATAAGTCCTGTGACATCCTGCGCGCGGGCGTGGCCGGGGTCGGGGGGATCGGGCCGTGCCTGAAGGTGGCGCACCTGGCCGAGTCGTTCGGCATGGACTGTGAAGTCCACGGCAATGGCGCGGCGAACCTGGCTGTAGTCGGTGCAATCAGCAATTGCCGCTGGTACGAGCGCGGCCTGTTGCATCCCTTCCTCGACTACGAAGAAGTCCCTGCGCACCTCAATAGCATCGTCGACCCGATGGACGCCGACGGTTTTGTGCACCTGTCTGATCGGCCTGGGTTGGGCGAGGACATCAACTTCGCGTATATCGAGGCCAATACCTTGTCTCGACATTGATCGCGCACCACGTCCGCGGCCGATAGCTGCCCGGACGACAAGTCTTTATAAATATAAGAAAGGACTGAACCATGAAACTCTGGCCCAAGCGCCTGACCAGGCTGCTGTGTGTCACCGTGGCCCTGTGCACAGTGCAGGTGCCCGTCAGCCTGGCTCAAGGCGAAACGCCCGCCGACCAATTGGTGGTGGGCATGAGCATGATAAACCTGCTGTCCCTGGACCCCGCCGCGGCAACCGGCCTGGAGGTCGCCGAGGTTAACGCCAACGTTTATGACATGCTCCTGGAGCAGGACGCGGCGCAACCGGACACGCTGATCCCGGCCCTGGCGAAAACCTGGGAGGTCAGCCCCGACCGCATGCGCCTGACCTTCCAGTTGCGCGATGACGTGCGTTTTCACTCCGGCGCACCGCTCACCGCGCAAGACGTCGCCTGGTCGCTACAACGGGTGGTCACCCTCAACCGCGCCCTGGCTTCGACCTGGAAAGCCTACGGTTTCACCGCCGACAACGTCAGCAAACTGATGCGCGCCGAAGGGCCGCATACCTTTGTCATGGACCTGCCGCGCAGCACCGACCCGATGCTGGTGCTTAACACTCTGGCGACCTCTCCCAGCGCCTTCATCATTGATCGCTCGGTCGCTTTGCAACATCAGGTCGGTGATGATCAGGGCGCCGCGTGGCTGGCGACCCACACAGCCGGCTCCGGTGCCTTCAAGCTCGACATCTGGCGCGCCAACGACGTGATTCTGATGAGTCGTCATGACGACTATTGGCGCGGCCCCGCGAAGTTGCGCCGGGTGATCATGCGCAACATGACCGAGTCCCAGGCCTTGCGCCTGATGGTCGAGCGCGGTGACCTGGACGTCGCCCGAGGCATGGCGGCCACTGACATCAAGGCGCTGGGCAAGGTCGATGAGGTACGCATCCAGAGCATCGCCCGTGGCACGCTGTATTACGTGGCGATGAGCATGCAACAGCCGCTGTTCCAGGACATCCGCGTGCGCCAAGCCATCCGCCTGCTGATCGACTACCAGGGCATCAACGATGTGGTGATGCCGCACTACGGGGTGATCAATCAGCGGCCGATGCAACTGGGGCTGCCGGCACGCCTGGAAGATCCTGGCTATCGCCTGGATGTGGCCGAGGCGAAGCGTCTGCTGGCGGCGGCGGGGCACGCCGAAGGCTTCAAGGTGAGCATCCGCTCGCTGACCGATCCGCCGTTCATCAACATCGCCACCAGCCTGCAAGCGACGCTGGCCCAGGCAGGTATCCAGGCCACGATCATCACCGGCACGGGAAATCAGATTTACGGTGCAATGCGCGACCGCCAGTTCGACATCCTCGTCGGTCGTGGTGGTGGCGGGGCGGAGCGTCATCCGCATTCAAGCCTGCGGGCCCTGGTCTACAACCCGGACAACCGCACCGAAGCCAAGCTGAGCAACTTCCAGGGCTGGCGCACCTCGTTCTTCAACCCGCAGCTCAATCAGTTGATCGAGCAGGCCGAGCGCGAGCAAGACTCCGCGCGCCAGCGGGAAATGTACGCGCAGATCCAGACCCTCTACGACCAGCAGGCCGGAGCAATCATGCCGGTTTCACAGATGGTCGACGAAGTGGTGATCCACGCTGACGTGCGCAACTACATCGGCCATACCGCCGCCACCACACGTCTTCGGGACGTTTACAAGCAGCGCTGAAATCGACGGCCGCAGGGCCAAGGCAGGAATGAACATGTCGACTGCATCCTTTTCAATCTGGACATCCCGGGTCGCTTCGGCGTCCCGGCGCAGCGGGTCGGTGGCGGTGACGCTGCTGGGGCTGCTGCTACTGACCTTTTTCATCGGACGGGTCATGCCCCTGGACCCGGTGCTGGCCATTGTCGGCCCGGACGCTGACACCTCGGCCTATGCCCAGGTGCACCAAGAGCTGGGCCTGGATAAACCGTTGTGGACGCAGTTCGCGATCTACCTCGGGGATCTGCTGCACGGTGACTTCGGCATGGCCTTGCTGACAGGCAACCCGGTCATCACCGACATCGCCCGGGTCTTCCCGGCCACCTTGGAACTGGCCACCCTGGCCATTCTGTTCGGCGTGTTGGCGGGCTTGCCGCTGGGCGTCTACGCGGCGACACATCAGGGGCGTGCCGGGGACCATATCGCGCGGCTGATCACGCTGTTCGGTTACTCCACGCCGATTTTCTGGATCGGCATGATGGCCTTCCTAGTGTTCTACGCCTGGCTGGGTTGGGCCGGTGGCGTCGGGCGCATCGGCCTGGCCTACGATGGGCTGATCCCCAAACACACCGGGCTGCTGTTGATCGACACCGCCTGGTCCGGCGACTGGGAGGCCTTTCGCAGCGCGTTGCGCCACATCCTGCTGCCGGCGGTGATCCTCAGTTTCAACTCGGTGGCTTACATCAGCCGCATGACCCGCAGCTTCATGCTCGAGCAGCTGTCCCAGGAATACATCATCACCGCCCGGGTCAAGGGTTTGTCCCAGCGGCGCATTGTCTGGGGCCATGCCTTCGGCAACATCCGCGTGCAGCTGTTGACCATCGTTGCGCTGGCCTACGGCGGGCTGTTGGAAGGCGCGGTGCTGATCGAAACCGTATTTGCCTGGCCGGGCTTCGGTCAGTACCTGACCAGCAGCCTTTTGCTTGGCGACATGAACGCGGTGATGGCCTGTGTCCTGCTGATCGGCCTCATCTTCGTGACGCTGAACCTGATCAGCGACGCGCTGTACAAGATCTTCGACCCGAGGACTCGCTAATGAACCTGCCTCTTGCTTCCAGCGCAGCCGGCAGTGCCGCGCTGCCATCTTCAAGTACGGCAGCGATGGCCGTCAGTGCCTTGCGCCTGCTGCGTTTCCTGCTGCGCAACCCGATGACCTTTGCCGGCCTGATCGTCGTCTCGACCCTGATGCTGGTCGCGGTTTTCGCGCCATGGATTGCCGGTCACGATCCGCTGTTGCAGAACCTTGCCGGGGCGTTGCAAGCACCCAGCAGCGTCCACTGGTTCGGCACTGACGAATACGGTCGCGATGTCTTCGCCCGCTTGGTTTACGGCTCGCGCATCACCCTGTACATCGTTTTGCTGGTGACCGTGATTGTCGGGCCAATCGGCTTGCTGGTGGGCACGGTGTCCGGTTACTTCGGCGGTTGGGTCGACAGCCTGTTCATGCGCATCACCGACATCTTCATCTCGTTTCCCAGCCTGGTCCTGGCGCTGGCGTTCATCGCTGCCCTCGGCCCGGGCCTTGAGCATGCGGTGATCGCCATCGCACTGACCGCCTGGCCGCCGATTGCCCGACTCGCTCGCGCTGAAACCCTGCCGCTGCGCAACGCTGACTTCGTCGTGGCGGTGCAGCTTCAAGGCGCGTCGAGTACCCGGGTCATCCTGCGCCACATCATTCCGATGTGCCTGTCCTCGGTGATCATCCGCCTGACCATGAACATGGCGAGCATCATTCTCACCGCCGCCGCCCTGGGCTTTCTCGGCCTCGGCGCCCAGGCACCGTTGCCGGAATGGGGCGCTATGATCTCGACCGGACGGCGCTACATGCTCGAAAGCTGGTGGCTGGTGGCGGCGCCCGGTGCGGCGATCATGCTGGTCAGCCTGGCCTTCAACCTGTTGGGCGACGGTTTGCGCGACGTCCTTGACCCACGTAGCCAATCCTGAGGAGCAGCCCCATGACTGAGATAAAACTTGCCGTACAGGACTTGTGTGTGGAGTTTCGCAACGCCGGCAAAATCTCCCGGGCGGTGCGTGACGTGTCGTTCACTTTGGGCCGGGAAAAACTCGCCATCGTTGGTGAGTCCGGTTCGGGCAAGTCCACCGTTGGCCGCAGTCTCTTGCGCTTGCATCCGCCGACGGCGCGAGTCACCGCCAAGACGTTGCGTTTTGCCGATATCGACTTGCTGGCCGCCAGCGAAAAGCAGATCCAGGCGATTCGCGGTGCGCGCATGTCGATGATCATGCAAGACCCCAAGTACTCGCTGAACCCGGTGGTGCGGGTCGGCGAACAAATCGCCGAGGCCTATCTGGCCCATCACAAAGTGCCCCATCGCGAGGCCCGCGAACGCGCCCTGGACATGCTCGCCAAGGTACACATTCGCGACCCGCAGCGGGTCTACGACCTGTACCCCCATGAAGTCTCGGGCGGCATGGGCCAGCGGATCATGATCGCCATGATGGTGATCACCGACCCCCAGGTGATCATCGCCGACGAACCCACTTCTGCCCTGGATGTGTCGGTGCGCCGGCAGGTGCTCAACGTGCTGGAGGAGTTGGTCAGCGAGCGCGACCTCGGGCTGATTTTCATCAGCCACGATTTGAATCTCGTGCGGAATTTCTGTGACCGCGTGCTGGTGATGTACGCCGGCCGTGTGGTCGAGTCGATTGCCGCCGCCGACCTGGATCAAGCCAGCCATCCCTATACCCGTGGCCTGCTGGCCGCACTGCCGAGCCTGGATCATCGGCGCGCCACGCTGCCGGTGTTGCAGCGTGACCCGCAGTGGTTGAATGCTTGAGGAGCCTGTCATGAGCATGATTGAAATCGCCGGCCTGAACCTTTGTTTTGGCACCGGCGCGGCACTGAACGCGGTATTGCACGACGTTGATTTGAGTGTTGCCGAAGGCGAGGCATTCGGCCTGGTAGGGGAGTCCGGTTCGGGCAAGACCACCGTGCTGCGCTGTCTGGCCGGGCAGTATCAGCATTGGACCGGGCAACTGCAGATCGCCGGCCAGGCCGTGACCCGCAACCTGCCGCTGAACCACTATCGTACGGTGCAGATGGTGTTCCAGGATCCCTACGCCTCGCTGCATCCGCGCTACACCATTGATGCCGCGTTGCAGGAACCGTTGCGCATCCACGGCATCGACGGGCGTGCGCAGAAGGTCAGCGAGATCCTGCGCAAGGTCGGCTTGAACGACAGCTTCCGCTTTCGTTACCCGCATCAATTATCCGGTGGCCAGCGCCAGCGCGTGGCGATCGCCCGCGCGTTGATCCTGCGTCCCCGGGTGCTGTTGCTGGACGAACCGACCTCGGCGCTGGATGTCTCGGTGCAGGCGGAAATCCTCAACCTGCTGGCCGACTTGCGCCGCCAGGAAGGCCTGACCTACCTGATGGTGACCCACGATCTGGCGGTGGTTGCGCACTTGTGCGATCGGGTCGCGGTGATGCAGCAGGGCAGGGTGGTGGAGACGCTCGACAGTCAGCTTCTGGCGAGTGACGGTGCCACGCACGCGTACACCCGTTTGCTGGTGCAGGCCAGTCGCGACATACAAGGCATCCCTGTCGCCGTTTGAATTAAACCCTGATTCATCAGTTGCATTTGTTTTAACCCGTAAAAGACGTTGAACCCCAGGTTTCAATGCCGCGCACGCGCTCGCCTGTGATTTAGCGTTTAACCCAACTAACCCGTTCAACCAACAAGAATAAAAAAACATGAAAAAGACATTGGTAATACTTTCTCTCGCTTCCTTGTTTACTTCGGTTATTGCCCAGGCCGATACCGGCTATATCAATGTACGCCACCAATATGCGGAAAAAAGTCGCATGCATGCCGACCGTGCCAAGTTTGGTATTCGGCTGGACAGTGGCCTGGGTCTGGAGGGTGAACTCAAATACAAGACCGCCGGTGACCGGCAAGACGTCGCCTTCGACAATACCGTCGGCAGCGGTCATGAATTTACCGTCAACTACCAGCACAAGATCAATGATCGCTGGATGCTGACGCCCTCGTTGGCCTTGGACAGCGACGAAGAATCCACCACCTACAAGCTGGGCCTGCGCCTGGGTTACCGCGTGACCAAAGAGTTGAGCATCGCCGGTCGCTACCGTTTGGATTCAGCCAAACTGGACCGCGACAAGATCGACCGTGACGTGCCGCATAATGGGCAGGACGATCAGACGGTCAATCGTTACGATGTATATATCAACTATGGCCCCCAAGGACCGTGGGCCTATGAATATCAGTTGACTTACTTCGATGCCGACTACATTCGCTATAACGGCGGCACCGACGACTATGAACAGAACGCCGTGGTCAAATACCAGTGGGATAAACGCTGGGCACCGTTCTTTGAAGTGGGTGATATTAAAGTCAACTCGGTCGACAGCGATCGCCAGTTGCGGCTGCGGGTCGGTGTTAAATACAGCTTCTTCTAAATTGTAGGAGCGAGCCTGCTGGCGATAGCGTCGGATCAGTTGGCATTCATGTTGACTGACCCACTGCCTTCGCGAGCAGGCTCGCTCCCACAGAATCAGTGGGCATTATTCGTTGTAAAAAGCCTGGCGTTGTTGAGTTTCACACAGGCGCATGCGGCTATTGCTCAAATGCAGGTACATGGCCGCCCGCGCTGCGTCGACATTACCACTGGCGATGGCGTCGAAGATCTGTTGATGTTCGGCGTTGATCCCCTGCAGGTAGGCGCTGCGATCACTCTGCCCGGAATAGGCGGAGTTCATCCGGGTACGTGGGATCAGCTTGGTACCCAGGTGCTTCATGATGTCGATCAGGTAGTAATTGCCAGCGGCCTTGGCGATTTTCAGATGGAACTGGAAATCGGCATTGATGGTGGTGCCGGACTTTTCCGGGCCTTGCAGCAACGCTTCCAGCGCCTGGGCCAGTTCGGCCAGGGCTTGGGGCGTGGCGCGCTCGGCAGCCATGCCGGCGGCCTGGACTTCCAGGCTCAGGCGAAACTCCAGCAGGTTGAGCACATCCGACAACGTGGCAATCGTCGCCGGCCCGAGGGTAAAGCCCTCCGGCGCCGGCATGTCCAGGACAAAGGTGCCGACCCCATGCCGCGTCTCCACCAGCCCCGCCGCCTGCAAGCGCGACAGCGCTTCACGCACCACCGAACGACTGACGCCCTCGGCTTCCATGATATGCACTTCGGTGGGGAGCTTTTCGCCGCGCTTGAGAATGCCTTCACGCATGCGCTGGGCAAAGCGGTCCACCAGTGTTTCGGCGAGGCGGCGCGGTTTATTCAATGGAGATAACGCTTGATCCGTCATCGGCTTGCTCTAGTGTGATCAGCCGGCATTATAGTGCGTTTCGACGTTAGGTCGCGGCTATAATGCCGCGATCGTCTGGCTTTAATGGATAGGTGCAATGGACCGTGTCACACCCGATCGACGCCTGAGCATGACCCAGCAACTGGTGGTCGATCTGACGCAGCAGATACTGGCCGGCGAACTGCCCGCAGGCAGCAAACTGCCGACCGAGCAGGTCATCATCAAGGACCGTGGCGTCAGTCGTACGGTGGTTCGCGAAGCCATGTCGCGGTTGCAGGCCGAAGGCCTGGTGGAAACGCGTCACGGCATCGGCACCTTCGTGGTCGACACTGCTCGCCCGGGGGATTTCCAGGGCAGCAAGCACGTCAAGGGTGGCGCGTACGACGCGCTGGCGGTGATCGAATTGCGCCAGAGCCTGGAAGTCGAAGCCGCTGGCATCGCCGCCCAACGCGCTACGCCGCAGCAGTTACTGGCGATGCGTGAAGCGCTGGATGTGGCGAACGCTTCTGAAGCCGCGGATGCCGAAAGCGCCCAGGTGGATTTCGAATTTCATTTACAGATCGCCCAGTGCACCGGCAACAGCTTCTTTATCGATGCCATGGCCCATGTGGGCAATACGTTGATCGCGGTGGTTCAACAGGCCGGGCCAGCTGTCACGGCTGAGAATCGCGCCTTGGTGATTCGTGAGCGCGAGCAGATCTACGCAGCGTTGGCGCGCCATGATGCCGAAGCGGCCCGGGCTTCGATGCGGTTGCATTTGATCAACATGCTGCAGCGGGTGCGGGGAGCGGTTGAGTCGACGACGCAATAACCTCCACAAAACCTGTGTCCACCACACCCCCCTGTGGGAGCGGGCTTGCTCGCGAAGACGGCGACCCATCCAACATCACCGTTTCAGACAGACCGCCATCGCGAGCAGGCTCGCTCCCACAGTTTTGATTGACGGTGTTCACGAATTTTGTGCCCGCCACAGATCCCCTGTGGGAGCGAGCCTGCTCGCGATGACGGCGGCACATTCAGCATCACCGGTTCAGACAGACCGCTATCGCGAGCAAGCTCGCTCCCACAGTTTTTTGGTGGTATTCACAGATTTTGTGTCTGCCCCACATCCCCCTGTGGGAGCGAGCCTGCTCGCGATGACGGCGGCCCATCAAACATCACCGGTTCAGACAGACCGCTATCGCGAGCAAGCTCGCTCCCACAGTTTTGATTGGTGGTGTTCACGAATTTTGTGCCCGCCCCACATCCCCTGTGGGAGCGAGCTTGCTCGCGATGACGGCGGCCCATCCAACATCACCGGTTCAGACAGACCGCTTTCGCGAGCAAGCTCGCTCCCACAGTTTTGGTTGGTGGTGTTCACGAATTTTGTTCCCGCCCCACATCCCCTGTGGGAGCGAGCCTGCTCGCGATGACGGCGGCCCATCCAACATCACCGTTTCAGACAGACCGCTATCGCGAGCAAGCTCGCTCCCACAGTTTTGGTTGGTGGTGTTCACGAATTTTGTGCCCGCCACAGATCCCCTGTGGGAGCGAGCCTGCTCGCGATGACGGCGGCCCATCAAACATCACCGGTTCAGACAGACCGCTATCGCGAGCAGGCTCGCTCCCACAGTTTTGATTGGTGGTGTTCACGAATTTTGTGCCCGTCACACATCCCCTGTGGGAGCGAGCCTGCTCGCGATGACGGCGGCCCATCAAACATCACCGGTTCAGACAGACCGCTATCGCGAGCAAGCTCGCTCCCACAGTTTTGGTTGGTGGTGTTCACGAATTTTGTGCCCGTCACACATCCCCCTGTGGGAGCGAGCCTGCTCGCGATGACGGCGGCCCATCAAACATCACCGGTTCAGACAGACCGCTATCGCGAGCAAGCTCGCTCCCACAGTTTTGGTTGGTGGTGTTCACGAATTTTGTGCCCGCCCCACATCCCCTGTGGGAGCGAGCCTGCTCGCGATGACGGCGGCCCATCAAACATCACCGGTTCAGACAGACCGCTATCGCGAGCAGGCTCGCTCCCACAGTTTTGATTGGTGGTGTTCACGAATTTTGTGCCCGTCACACATCCCCTGTGGGAGCGAGCCTGCTCGCGATGACGGCGGCCCATCAAACATCACCGGTTCAGACAGACCGCTATCGCGAGCAAGCTCGCTCCCACAGTTTTGGTTGGTGGTGTTCACGAATTTTGTGCCCGTCACACATCCCCCTGTGGGAGCGAGCCTGCTCGCGATGACGGCGGCCCATCAAACATCACCGGTTCAGACAGACCGCTATCGCGAGCAAGCTCGCTCCCACAGTTTTGGTTGGTGGTGTTCACGAATTTTGTGCCCGCCCCACATCCCCTGTGGGAGCGAGCCTGCTCGCGATGACGGCGGCCCATCAAACATCACCGGTTCAGACAGACCGCTTTCGCGAGCAGGCTCGCTCCCACAGTTTTTTGGTGGTGTTCACGGATTTTGTGTCCGCCATACATCCCCTGTGGGAGCGAGCTTGCTCGCGATGACGGCGGCCCATTCAACATCACCGGTTCAGACAGACCGCTATCGCGAGCAAGCTCGCTCCCACAGTTTTGATTGGTGGTGTTCACGAATTTTGTGCCCGCCACAGAACCCCTGTGGGAGCGAGCCTGCTCGCGATGACGGCGGCACATTCAGCATCACCGGTTCAGACAGACCGCTATCGCGAGCAAGCTCGCTCCCACAGTTTTGATTGGTGGTGTTCACGGATTTTGTGTCCGGCATAAATCTCCTGTGGGAGCGAGCTTGCTCGCGATGACGGCGGCCCATCCAACATCACCGTTTCAGACAGACCGCTATCGCGAGCAAGCTCGCTCCCACAGTTTTTTGGTGGTGTTCACGGATTTTGTGTCCGCCATACATCCCCTGTGGGAGCGAGCCTGCTCGCGATGACGGCGGCCCATCCAACATCACCGGCCCAGACAGACCATGAAACTCAGGGCTCCAGCGCGGGCCCCTTCAGCTCAATCTGATTGCCATCCGGATCGAAGCAATAGATCGACCAACCTTTCCCCTCCGCGCCATAGCGCATCTGCGCTTTCTCAACGCTCAGGCCGGCTGAGGCCAAATGAGCGATGAGGGCTTGTTCATCAAACGGTTCGATGCGCAGGCAGAGGTGGTCGACGTTGTGCCCTTGCTTGCCAGCCGCCGGCCCACCCGCGCGACCCAACGGCCCGTCGACAGCAACCAGATCAATCATCGAAACACCGGTGCTGAGGTGAATCATTCCAAGATCGTCCCGGCGCTTCTTCAGCTCGCAACCAAGCACCGACGTATAGAAAGCGAGGCTGCGCTCGATGTCTTTTACGCGCAGGACGATGTGGTCGATGTGTTGGATCGTGAAGTTCCTCATACGGGCCTCCTGTTCAGTGCTAGCCGCTAACGGGTTACTTCACCTTAGCTACCCATGCAGGAATGTCGTCGTAAAAGTCAGCTCTGCTGTGCCTGATTAACATCCTCTTGCGCACCGGATGATGCCTGGGGCCCATGACTTAAAAAAATTTTGTTTGCCCTTTGGGACCAACTCAGGAAAACCTCCTCGATACGATTGCACTCCGGCTCATCCAGATACATATGAAAAATCCCATGGGCCAGATACTCGGTGACGCCAATGAGTTTTTCAGTTTCTGTGTAGGTGGCGTTTTTTACGCAAGGAGGGTACTTGATCGTCGATTTTGCGCCGGAGCCGGGCGCCGTTCGTTGACTTTCGATATTCCAGCCTGTCTTCAAATCAGCCAATAACACTTTGATCGAGGCGCAGAATTCGGATGTCAGCAGGGCGAGAACTGCATCCCTATGCTCAAAGGGGGAAATTTTTTCCAGTTGCTCTACAAATGCTTCCAGTTGCCGAAGCTGTACGCGAATGTCGGCAGCCTTGAAACCCAGTGACCGCCATTGTTTGCCGCCTGTTATTTTCAGGTCGGGCTCGCCCTTGCGCGGGCCGATATCCTTGGCTGACAGACTCTTGTCATAGGCATTCTCACGCACGTAGCTGAAGCTCATGAACGCGCGAAGCACGATCTGGTAGATCGCCCTGGTGGTTTCTATCTTCTCTTGGTTGACTCTTTGGGCTTGACGTCTGTGATCTTCTGCTCGTTCCCGTCTGCTTCTTTCCTGGGCATTTCGGCCTTCATGCCGGGATACGAGTATTGCCACGATGATTGCGTAGATGCTGCCGATGCCTTGAAGCCACGCGGGAAGATCCTTGCTGCCCCAAATCAGTACCGCAGACATGACTATGATGAAGGACGTGGCAATGGTGCCGTACATGAACAACTGAGAGTCTTGATTCGATTTTTGATGGGCTTTGCTCAAGGTCTTCGTGATGCCCAGGACAAGCAAGCAGGATAAAACGATGATGAAAAACGTAGCACGTTGCCCGATGGCGTCGGCGGTGAGGAGGGTCATGAGCTGATCTTCGTTGTGACGCTCAGAGGGGCGGGCGTTCCAGGCATTTTCGGGCTTCCTTGAGGATTGATGGCTCAATGCTATCCTCTGGGTCTTCATTCGGACAAGGCTCGCGAAGACGCCAACCCATCCACCACGAATATCCGGACACACCGCCTCATGATGAAATGGTTCAAGACCCTCACCCGCACAGATGGAATTGCGACGCTCGCCTTACTCGTCTCCATTGCATCCGCTTTCTTCAGTTACCAGCAATATCAGGACAGTGTCGCCAGCCGCAGGACTCCGATCATCATCCGGGTCGGCGCCGAACACAGCAAGGTGTCGTTCTACAAGGCCTATAAAGATGATCAGGACGTACTCTTCAAACAGCGCTACAAAATCATCCTCACCAACAACAGCTTCAACCCGGAAAGCGTCATCGATTGGCGAATATGGGAGCGCAGGGAAGAAGGCGGTGGGGAATACGCTGGTATGAAATACAAGCTGCTGGATTCGACGGGCACACCCATGACCTTGCCTTTCCTGATCGCCGCGAAAGAAAGCAAGGTGGTCTTCCTGGATGTCGGCCAGAAGGTCACGCCAGAGGCATGGGCAATGGTGGAGCAACGTGTGAGCCTTGATAAGGAGATGGACTGGTTCGAAGCTGACAGGATTTTTGCCGACGCGGGCTATCCGCTGTTCGGGCAACTCACGCCCGGGGAAAGCTCCAGGTATCAAGGTCTGCAAGTTAACCGTTGGCTGGCCGGTCCTGCTTATCAGGAGTTTCAGTTGAACTTCAGCAAGGCTGATGGTTATGAGGTGGCTGCGAAGTTGTCGTTGAATGTCAGTGATATTTATCCACAGGGGGAGGCGGAGCGTTAGGTTGGGGCATCGAACGTTAAATCCCAGTTTGGGATGTGCACAAATCGAAGGAGCATCTACTTTCAATCACCAGAGGCGTGTCGTGCTCTGACTTAGATGTTCGTCTCCAACCGTTCGAGCCTTTGGTGACAATAAGTTCGGGATGACGCTCGAGGACATGCCCTACGTCGTAACAACTTTCTCGCACGCTATCAATACATCTGATAGCGTGCAAAAAACATGATTCAAGTGAGGCGGAAGGCTTCTTCAATCGTCTTGATCAAACGGTGGCCATCTACACCTTTGTAGGCTTGGGGATTTGACGCCAGCTCAGCAGGCACTTGGTCAAGAAAGCTCTTCAAATCGCGCGCCAGCCGTTCCGGTAGCTGGGCCATTCCTTCGGTGAGACCGACGGTCAGTACGATCACATCCCTAAAGTGTTTTTTGATATCGCGACTGTCTACTGGAATACCTTGCTCAAGCTGCGCCTTCTTGTTAAGCCAGGCTTGGGCTTTGAGGGGAACGAGCCGATCAGCACCGATGTGGCTGATCTCCTGAGTATGATCGACGCCCTCCAAGAGAAAGGCGTAGTACTCATCATCAAGAATGATCGCAGACAGGCTGGCGGCTTGCTCCTCCACGGGGACTTTGGTCATTCTGGCCGCTTCTTCGTGCTCCAGGCCATCCGGGACACGGGAAAACAGCTCGACCTGAACGGGAAAGGATTTGTCCTCCGGATTCTGGAAGCGATAAAAAACCGGGGAGTCCCCATCGCTGTCACCATTCTGGCGAATGGCATAGCCACCGTCCTTGATGAACTTCCAGAACTGCCCGACGAACGCACGATCAAGCGCCTCGACGACCAGGACGATATCCAGATCCTTGGTCAGTCGAAATTCCTCACCCAGTTCCTCCATGGCAATCGAAGCAGCCACCCCGCCAATCAGAACGTAGCTGCCCTGGAAATCCCTGAAATACTCTCGAAACCGGTCGACACCCACTACCATTTCACGTTCTCCATCATTTCATCCAGACACATTTGCACGCGTTCATCATGGTCATCCTTGAGGCTCAGATAGAGAGAAAAGGGGTCCACCGTTCCAGTGGCGATGTTGCTGCGCGGCGGCTCATAACTCCAAAACTGAATGCAACACGCGGCATGGTTTTGCGGCACTTCAAGGTAGGGCGCCGTGGTCTCGAGTTTCGACTTGGCCGTTTTCGAAGTTGAGCCCCAAGCGCCGAATTCCTCCCCGTAGGCCGCATTCTTTTCAGTTTGAGCATGCTCCCGAATATGCTCGAACTGCGCTGCCGTCATCGCATAGCAAGGGACTTTTGGGCCGGCGAGAAGACTCATTTCAGCCAGGGCCGTTTCTCCGGCCAGCAACATTGGGGTGTCGTCAAAAACCTGGGGAATTGCATTGAGCCAAAGTGCTTTTTTGACCGGCGTACGCATGGACTCCTTGGCCATCTCCCAAGTCTCCCTGGGGGACAAGTGAAACAGGATCGCGGCCTCACCCATTTCCTTTCCAGGCTTAACAATGTCCAAGTCGGTCAGTTCCTTGATCGCTCTGCTGACGGTCATTTTCGCGTAGGTAAAGGACTTCTCGAAGGTTGCGCGAGTGGTCAGGAGCTGGTGGTGCCATCCCTTGATCAGAAATTGAATCAGCATGGCTTGGGTGGCGGGGCTCAGGACCTGAGGTTTTTCCAGGCGCTGGCGGTAATACTCACGCAAATCCATACCAAAGGCCGGAAGAAAAAGCTGATTGCCCGGCACGATGAACTGGACGCCTTTCTCCACCAGTCGCTTGCGGTCATAGCTCGGAAGCGTGTCGGTGACGAAAATCATCAGGTCGCCGGTATCGGGCAACTTGTTGGATGCCTGCAAGTTGTGGATGGCCTGGATATGCTTGGCGACATCCGCAACGCTGGCTTCACGCTGTGGACGTTCCTTGAGAATGAGGCAGCCGGCCCCGAAGATTTCTGTGACAAAAAATTCGTAGCGGTCACGCAATGCATACGGAAGGATCTTGACGTGCTCCCACGGTTTCAAGCGCAGCTTCAGGCCTAGCACGTTCTCTACGTAGACTTTGAGCTCGATCAGATCACGCCTTTCGGAGAGCTCATGGTCTTGGCGGATAGCAGTCATGGTCATTCTTCCGTATCACGATTCCAGCACGGTATCAGAGGTTGTGATAGCGTGCAAAATTCTTGATATTTTATGGTGGATATTGACGCGTAGGGTGATGGAGAGGACGTTCCAATCCATTCTGCCGAACCCCAACCTTGTGGCGAGGGAGTTGCTCTCACCAGGCGGCAATGGCCTTTTCCATCAACCGCAAACGCAGCTCCGGCTTGTCTTGCCTGGCCCCGATATCAATCCAACCATGGTGCCTGTAAAACCGTGCCGCCCTGTGGTTCGTGTCGCTCACAGACAATCTCATCCGCTCGCACCCCAACCCTGCAAGAAAGTCGGTCGCGTAGGCCAGCAGCAACTTCCCTGCACCACGTGATCGCCACTCAGGGGTTAGGTAGAAAAAATGGATGTAGCCCACTGCGGGCTCAGCCTTCAGCCGCGACATTTCTATCTGGCCCACGATCTGCGTTTCATCCCAGGCATGGACAATGCTGCCAGGAAGCTCGGCTGCTTTTTCTTGGAGAGATTGAAGGTAACGCTGTGTGCCATCCGGGTCGTGCAGTTTTTGTGTGGAACCAAACGCGCAGAGCAGCATGTCTTCAAAGAAACGTACGCAAACGCCGCTGTCCTGGTCGAGGTTGACTGGACGCAAGTGCAGGAGAAAAACGGGTTGAGCGTCGCTGCGCATCATGGTTCGTGACCTCATGCTTCAATGGGTTGCTACGCTGGTACTGCCAGAATTTGGAACCGACCAGCAACGGACCCAAAACCATGAAAAGACAAGACCTTCTCCAGACCCTGAAAACCCGCTTCGACCAGAACCCACATCGCCACCCGGACATCCTCTGGGCCGACGTCCAGGCCAAGCTGGAAAGCAACCCTAACGCCCTGAAGTCGCTCCAGGCAATGGAGGCCACCGGCGGCGAACCCGACGTGATCGGCCACGACCAGCAAGCCGGCCTCGTCACCTTTTGCGATTGCGCCAAAGAAAGCCCAACCGGTCGCCGAAGCCTCTGCTACGACCGCGCCGCCCTGGACGCACGCAAGGAAAACAAACCCAAAGGCAGTGCCATGGAAATGGCCGAAGAAATGGGCATCGCCTTGCTGACTGAAGACCAGTACCGAGCCTTGCAGCAGCTTGGCGAGTTTGATGCCAAAACGTCCAGTTGGCTGGCAACACCCCCTGAACTTCGCGCCCTCGGCGGTGCGCTATTCGGTGACTATCGTTATGAACGGGTGTTCGTTTATCACAATGGTGTGCAGTCGTATTACGCGGCGCGAGGGTTTCGGGGCTGGCTTTGTGTTTGAGCAGGGTAAGCCCCTATGCCTCACCAAGCCGAGAAGCCACACCGATGATGTATGTCACCCGGCGACAAAGTACTTGGGCGACAGGCATTCAGCGCGCAATTCAATCGTAAGGTCTTTCTGCCTGAGGTCTCGAATGGTACGCCCTCAGGAAGTTGTAGTACTCGCGGTAGTACTCATCTGGGATGCCCGCATTTATGGAATCGTCGATAACGGCGCGTAGGCTTGGCCGGTACACCGTCTTGATCTCTCTCATCCTCGACACTCGAATTTGATCGAAGACATCAGGACCGTCATAGGAGCTATAGAGGTATCGCTCGCCAACTGAAAAACCCCGTTTTGCAAGCATCGCGTCGACGATGGATTCCGCCTGTTCAGGATGGATTCGGAACCATTCTGACGAGCGTCCGGTGGCGAGGTGCCCGATCGGTGTACCGAACACAGCTCGGCGATGAATGTAGCGTTCGATATCAGCCAGCTCTTTGGCTGACGTACCCCAAGTACACCGCGCGAGATCGTAGGTGGTGAACAGCACGAGAAAGGGGTTGTAGGTTCTTCCTTCTGCGATCCGCATCTCGGGAGTTCGCTTGGTCGTTAACCCGATTTTGGCGATTCCCATATCCCTGACATCCACTGCAATGTAAAGCCACGCATGGGGAGAAGGCGGACAAGCCGCGTAGTACTCACTCCTTTCTGCCGGCTCATCATCGGAATCGAACCCCATACCACTCCCTCTGTTTTTTCAGTCGAAACTCAGAACATCACTACCTTTGGTTTCAAGTATCTCAGCAAACCCCGGCAACCGCGCCACAAACTCCGCCTCAAACGCCAGATACCGATCCTGCGCCGCCAGGTAACGAATCTCCGGCTTGACCCGCGCAATATCCTTGGACGACAGCTTCAACACCTCATGGCTGCGCTGATTCCAAAACCACGCCAAGGTCTGCGTGCCAAACGTATTCGTCCGGTAATTCCACACCCACCAATCCCCATGCCCCCGGGCAACATGCAGTTGCCCATGAAACGTGCGCAACGTGATGACCTGCTTTGGCTGCGTAACCAGCAGGCGGGTGTCCTGGCGCAGCTCACTGCCAAAGCCGTCCAACAGCGCCTTCGTCGTAGCGCCGGTCACGAAGTTGAAGCGCCACGCCAGCAGCACCGTCTCTTGATAACCCGAGTGCTCAAGGTTCTGCCGCTCGCCTTCGCTGAACAGCAGGACCTCGTCACCGCCCAGGTACGCGGTCGCCGCCCGCAATTTATAGGCGTCAGCCGGCATCGGCTTGGCGGCAATGGCCTGGTGCGGCGGGTCTTGATTCCAGACCCAACACCGCGGGCCGTTGTGCTGCATGAACAGCAAGCGGCGCGGGCCGATGGGCAGGATCGTCAGTTCATCCGCGTACTCGAAAATGACCTCGCTGGAGTCCGCCGTGATCCGCCAGATCCGCGTCAAATGCTCGGGTTCGTAAATACGCTGAC
Source organism: Pseudomonas sp. A214 (assembly GCF_900156295.1). Classification (NCBI taxonomy): domain Bacteria; kingdom Pseudomonadati; phylum Pseudomonadota; class Gammaproteobacteria; order Pseudomonadales; family Pseudomonadaceae; genus Pseudomonas; species Pseudomonas sp. A214. The sequence goes on along the minus strand of NZ_LT707062.1, from coordinate 5,738,699 downwards.
GTTCGAATATCTCCGAGTCGACCACGACACAGGGATCTTCAAACTCCGACCATTGCATCCCGACAGGTCCGAAACTTTGGATGTCATCGCCCTGGCGAATCTCGTATTGGTAGCGGTCATCTGAACTGTAAGCGCCGCTTTTCACCCGACGTTTCCACAGGCTGCGCTGGGTGTTGGCATCGATGAGCTGCAAGTCTGCGCCGTCCACCCCATCGGTGCGGTGTTCGAGCATGTCCTGCTCAGCGGGCGGCCATGGGTTGTAATCGATCAGAAAACACAGCCACTGGTCTTCCTCCTGCTCGGTGATGGCGGCCCAGCCGTTGCGGTAGTTGTAGTCATGCACGTAAGTGGGGCCGGGATAGTCGTGGACTTCCTGTAGCCAGTTCAGCTTGCTGCGCTTGGGCTTGCTGGATTTACGGTCGGGGGCGGCAGGCTTTTGCGCTTCGATCAGCCTCGGCGTGAATCTCGGTTCTGCGCTTTGGCCTTGCCAGTGTTGTGCAAAAGCCTCGCGTTGATCGGCTGGGACAATCACCGGTCGGTAATCATCACCGCCGGCGTCCAGGTTCCACAGGTCAAAGCCGTGACGCGCCAGCACAGGTACCAACGCCTCGAAACAGACCTCGGCCATTTCGTTGGAAAGCTCATCCAACAGCGTCTCGAATTCCGGCCCGGAAAACACACCGATGTCGGGATAGTAATGCTGCAGCAGCCCAAGCAACTCAGCGCCGGGTGTTTTCCAATCGATATGAACCAAGGGATCAAAACGGGATTGCATCACGCCAGCCTTCCTTGTGAACTCGCCTGCGCGCCATCTTAGCCGTACCCCGCCTGAAAAAATAACTACCACCGTGGCGAGGGAGCTTGCTCCCGCTGGGCTGCGCAGCGGCCCCAAAACCATCCTGCCGCCCATCAGAACTCCCCACCCAAATAACAAACCGGCGAACTCCCCTCCGCCCGCTTCTCCACCTCATCCTCCAACCATTCAGCCAACACCACGGCATTGTTCTCGACCGTGGACTTGGCGGCATACACCAGAGTGAGATTGCCGCCCCGCGCAACATCCACCAACCGCCACCAACCCTCCGGCCGCGCAGCCAACTCCTTGCGATAGGCCAACTTGAACTGCTCGAACGAAACCGCCCCCGCTTTGAACGCCTTGCGCAACTCATGAGAAGGCGCCACCTCTGGCAACCACTGCGCGATGGGGAGTTCGTCCTTGCGACAATTACGCGGCCATAGACGGTCCACCAGAACCCGTACGCCGTCCTCGGTGCTGGCTGCTTCGTAGGCTCGTTTGCAGTGGATCATGGGGGCCTGCCTGTGGGAGAGGGGACAGCGTCAGAATAGGCCGAGGTCAGTGATCGGGTTGAGTCCCCCCTCGCAACCTGCTGAGATAATCCTAATATCAATGCTCGACTGGGGTCCTGGGAAGTGCTGATCCACAGCATGGCGGCCGCAAAGGTGTGGGGCTTGACAGGTCTGGGATACTGAAAGCAGTACCGCGGTTACGCGATGCGTCTATCACGACACAAGGTGCCCTATGCGCAGTGAAGACCTCAAGATATTGTTCGACCAGCAAGCTGTCAGCTACGACAAGCAATGGGAAAGGATGGCGCCGATTCGCGCCGCCCTCTATTTGCTGCTCGAATCTCAGTTCGCCGGCCTGCCGGAAAATGCCCGGATACTCTGCGTCGGCGTTGGCACGGGGGCGGAACTTGCCCATCTGGCGGAGCGCTTCCCCGGCTGGCATTTCACTGCTGTCGACCCTTCGGGCGCTATGCTTGATGTCTGTCGTCAGAGGGCCGTTCAGCATGGCTTTCTCGCGCGCTGCCATTTTCACGAAGGCTACCTGGATACGCTCGTCGCCGAGGCCAGCTACGACGCGGCTACCTGCTTGCTGGTCTCCCAATTCTTGTTGGAAGAAGATGCCCGCACCAGGTTCTTTCGCGAAATAGCCCAGCGCCTTAAACCCCACGGAATATTGGCGAACGCCGACCTCGCCTCTGATACCGAATCGCCTGCCTATGAGGTGCTGTTACGCAGTTGGATGACATTGATGTCTTCCGATGGCCTTCAGCCAGAAGTGCTGGAGCGAGCGCGTATTGCTTACGCCAGAGATGTTGCGATCCTGCCTGCGCAACAGGTCGCGAGCCTTATCAAGCCCGCCGGGTTTGACGCTCCTGTGCAGTTCTTTCAGGCGGGATTGATGCACGGATGGGTCTGTACGCGGCAGGCAGATGTGGAGTGAGTTAGAAGTGTTGGGCGAAGCCGCCAGAGTACTCCTTGGCTTTATTCAAGACAGACGATTTGAATGATGCGGTTGTCGCCATTCAATGTGGTATGGGTCCATTTCTCTAATGTTTCTATCTGCTCCGGTGAAAGATCATAGCCATCATATGGGTCGTCAGGTTGTGTCCAGCCCATCAGCTCAGCGAGTTGTGCTGAATACGACTGTGGAATTTCCACGCTCTGCAACAACTCTTCGGACGTTTTGTCGAAAATTTCAATAACGTGTTTCATTTTTCTACCCTCCTTGATGGGTTTGCGGGTTTTGTTTGTTCACCCGTTTCAGAATCGAACTCACCAAGGTGTTTACCTTGTTTTGTGTACAGCTCTACGGTGCCATGCTGTGAGTCCCATTCATAAATTTTTCCTGAGCGATCTTTCCATCGTCGGCGTTTTTTACCTCCTCCACGTACAGCAGTTTTTAATGGGGCAGACGTTGCGTCTGGAAACGCCGGAAGTGACGATGGAGCAGGGTAGTACTTGTGATCCCCCGGAACACTCAAAACCACATAAACCGGCCGAACCCCCGAATCCGCCGGAAACACCAGAATGAAATCCCTATACTCCGGCGGATAGATCGGATCGACAATGATGCTGTCGGCCATCGGCGTCGGTGGGTAGATCCAAATAGGTGGTGCCTGAGGCGCCGCTTCCAGAGCGGGAATGCCAAGGGTGTCGGACGGGTTGGTAACCGGCGTCCAGATCAGTTCGATGCCATCCCCCAGGTCGGCGATGAACTGATCGGCTCGCGGGGTGAACTGAACGACGTCGACCATTTCCCAATCGCGGTTCTGGCCGGTGTAAAAGCCGTAGCCCTTGAGGCTGCCATCGGCCTGCTGCTCGATGCTCAAGCGCACGCGGCTGCGGGCCTGTTTGAGGTTGCGTAACTGGTCTTCGCTGTAGAGCGCGCTGTCACCCAGATTGGACGGCCAGAGCAGGGCGGCGATGCCGGTCAGCAGGGCTGCGCCGACGGTGCCGCTGGCAGCCGCAGCCGTGGAAGTTGCCGAACCGCCCAGCGCGAGCCTGCCCAAGGTAACGGGCACCGTGCCTGCGCCGATCCGCCTGAGGGGAATCGTGCCGGATGGGTCGGCGCTCCGGCCGCCGAGCCATATGAGATCGCCGTATTGCTTGACCAGATCTGCCGGCACGTAGCCGTTGGGGTCGCTGTAATCGATGATGCCGTTGGGGAGCTTGCAGCTCTTGGCAAACACGCATCCTGTAGCGGTGGACAAAGGCTTGTTATCCTCCGCGGCCCAGCGCGCTTGTTCATAGCCTGCTTGCCGGGTAAGCATGGCTTCATAAGCCCGCTGCCGGGTGGCGCGCTCGGCCAGTTCGCTGGCGGTCATGTCCCGATAAGTGACGTGATGCCCATCGCCGCTGGGCGGGTTTCGGACCTGGGGGATGTCGTTTTTGCGTGCCGCCACGTAGTGAGTCTCGTCCGGAAAAAATGCAGGACAGACGCTAACGCGGGAAGAGAGGGGCGCGATGTAGGAGGTTTCTTGAAGTGGTTGTTCTGGTTTCCTCAATACCGGTAGGGCTGGATATTTGAGGCCCGGAACAATCCGAAGCGTCAGATCGGGCTGTCAGACATTGGGCGCCCGCAACTCGCCAGCCGACCTCGCCTTGCGCCTTTGCCTACAACTACGCCAGAATCCGCCGGCTTGTTCGCCTTGGGTTGCGTCGGTAGTTTGGGACCTGTCACTGCTCATCAGTGATCGGGTTTAGTCGCCCAGGGTGAAACAGGTTGTGCAAGGCGTCATCCAGTCGGGATTCCCATCCTGCACTTGATGGTGGCTGTGCGCAGGGCGTCCTCGGACGCGCCGGTTTCTTGTTTCCCCGGTCGACTAACCTGCGTACAGCTGCCTCCCATCGTTTAGTCGCGAGCGGGTGGTGGCTCCAACTACAGGAAGCAAGACGATGGCAAAAGTGACTCCGAATCCTCCTGCGGCAGACGAACCTACGTCCCGCGCCCAGTCCGCCCGCAACAAGAAAATCGACGACGCTGCCACGCGAGCGTTGGATTTTTATCTGAAGCCCAAGCCTAAGAACGAAACGTCTGACAAGTCCGACTCCATTTTACGGATTGATCCGAGTGTGGATTCTGAGTGTTTGCTTGCGAATCTGAGTGAGAACTTGGCTTCGGCGAATGCAATGATCAGTGATTTGGCGTTTGATCTGGATGGGTCAAGGCGGAGTGTTGCGTTGGGGATTTTGCAGGTGATTGAGGTGAGTGAGCTGTTGGCGAATCGAGCGTTGGATATTGTTGAGGTGAGGTAGGGCGGCAGTGCTACTTGTCGCCTGTATTGAAAAAAAGGTCTTGCCTAGCAAGGCCTTTTTTGTGCCCGAGGGGGACCAGAAAGGTCTATATAAAATCTGGTCTCTAGCTGGCTTTTCGAATCAGGGATACACGTAGGGATACAAATTTTCGATTGTTGCAGCACTAGGCTTACGCGGTTCGCTACGTATCCACTCCATTGAAGAAGTCTACCCCTATGCGTTCTGCATCGGTAGGGGAAGGGAGGAAGGGCGCCTCCGGCTTGATTGCCGCTACCCCAACAATATACTGAATCAATGATTCTAAAGTTTTTGCAGCTCCTGGTGCGTCTGACAGACCGCTAGTGATCGCCGCGACAATCATGAGGGATCCTATAATATTTTGCCACCTAGGTGCTTTAGACTGTGCCTCTGCTTTTATCTCAGCAAGATATTCGTTAATTAATTGTTTGGTTTCCGGATTTAGCGAAGTGGAATTATCTAATTGATCCGACGCTTTGTCTATTAAATCCACCACAATGCTTTCTTTTACTCGTGACGGTTTAAATATTTCATTGTCGCGAATGTTTCGGTGGCGAATGATTACTTCTGCTGTATTGAGTGCCGAAATAAGTCTGTCGCAATTGATTATGGTTCTTTCAATCGAAATGCTCTCCTCGCCGAATATACGCTTGGTTTCTGCGTTTGTGAATGACGTGAAGTAGGTTAAAGACTTGGCAAAGCTTTTGATTAGAGAGGAAGTTGTTGGAGGGCGGGACATTTGTAGTTTTAGATTTATTAGTGAAATCTGCTCTACTAGTAGTGAGTCTTTTTCTAATAGATCTAGTATTGAAAAGGTTTCTCTGTCGATTGAAGCAATATTTCGTTTGAAGGAGCTAAAGGTCTGAGGGAATTCATCCATCAATGCCGTAACGCTGCTAAAGTCATCTAGTTTTCTAGCTACGTATAAACCTGAAAAAGCAATTTCAGCTTCGAGTGACGCGACCTCAATAAGGAACTTCCTAATGGACTTTGTAGATATGCCTAGGCTGTAAGGAACTGTCCAATCCATTTTCTATTTAAATCCTAAGTTTATTGTCAGCCTGCTCGAAATGCGCTTGATATCTCAGCAACGGCGTAGTCAAGTGCCTCTCCCCAGATGAGAAGCTACCTCTATGGAATCTTTGTGTCTACGAGCATCCAAAAAACGGCTGGGGACCCTGGTGAGTCGGCTACTACACGGGGTCGGAAACCCGCGGGATCTTGGTAGCGACAGAGATTGGACCTTACTGAAATTTCAACGTTGAAATTGAAAGGATCCTGACGAAAAAAGGGGATCGTTACCGCAACGGTAAAGGTGAGCCATTGTGTTGTTGATAGCGAACGGTTGAACCCGGTCAACCTTGGGGATGGTGTCAACCACGTCAACCTGTCAACCGACGTAGAAAACTCGGTCGCTAACAAGCTGCTGGGGGTTCTTTGCCCCGTACCCATTCGAAATGCCCAGGGGCCCCGGCAAGCTACCAAGCGATAGGGCAAATGCATAGGTGAACCACCAGTTCACCAGGTTCACCTGTTCACTAAGCTGTGCACTTTTTCGCTAACACGATCACGCGGGTTTCCGACCCCGTGACTCCTCAATATCGTCAGGGACCCTAGCAATTTCTGTCTTTTTTCAGATGCGATGATCAATCACCTACCCCAAGGAGTCATGAAGATGTTCGCTCGCTGATGGCATTCCCATGCTAGGGGGGGGGGGAATCGTTTAAGGAGTGATGCAGAGGTTACAAGTGTAACGAATATACATAACTATTTGATTTAATGAGAATTTTTATAAGTTACATCACGGTGGTTGCGAATCTGTTTCGAGTGTTACGCAAATTTTATGTGTTACGCCTTGATAGACATGTTTCGAATGCCAGCTGTCGACCAAAAGCGGGCTGATTTGCTCAAGACTGAAAGGGGCTCCTCAGGCATCCCTGAGGCATCGGGCCAGTATTTCAGGTCGTACTGGAACTTAAACGCATCCAAGCCTTCCTTTACATGCCATTCGAAAATGGTGAATGCCCTCTGAATCAGCGGCAAAGTCCAGGGCATCGAGAACGTGGTGGGAGGTGGAGTAACTGAAACTTGAGTTTTCTTTGATTTCGTCGCGCGGTGAGCAACACGGCGTGATCCTCTGCCACTGCGGCGATCCGCGTGTTGATAGGCAAATTACCTACCTAAGGGATGCCGTTGATTTCGCCGGTTCCGTGAATCCCAATTGGTGTGCTTTGCCGTCATGCAGCTTGATCCGTGACGCTAGAAGGGCCGCTTTAGCCCAAGCTCCGGGCTCTGAATGCTTGGAATAGTTAGGTGATGGTGAGAAGGCGAAGGATGCGTTCAACCGGGCGGTATTCTAGGGCCACAACTACCCGTTCCGGGTGGCCGCCAACTCGCGGGAACTCCAGCAGGATGTTGAACTTGCTGAGCTGGTGGGTGGGTTGGTTCACCCACTCCAGGTTGTACAGGTAGTTCATTCGCAGCTTGCTCCGTATTTCGACGGCGAGCTCGGCCTTCGTCAGACCTGCCAAGCCGGCCTTTTCCAGCTTTCCTAGCTTCGTGGTCTGAAGGTATTGCTGGAACTTGGCATCCTCAATGAAGACGGTGAACTTCGCCAGCGGTGCTACGACAGAAGACATGGCCCTTAGCGCAATCTCCAGGTCATCGTCGGAGGCATCGAGAAGCAGGCGCTCGGGTTTGTAAGAGAGGAAGGTGTTGAAGTACATTGACTGAATACTTCTGAGCCGGAAGCCCTGTTTCACGTAGTCATGCATGTGCAGGTTGTAATCCTGCGTATTCGGCCGGTCGTCTTCGTGCGCCATGATGATCGTGTTGCCGTGCTTGATCACAAAGTTCATCAGGTTTAGCGAGATGAATGTTTTAGCTTTGCTCGAGTATGTGCACGGCATGTAGCCCACGTAAGCTGGATGCTGCTGAAGCTTGGAATCGATGACAGCAACAGCGCCTTCGGACAGGTTGTTTACGTACAAGACGAAACAGGTGTTGGGGAGACGAAAACTCGGTTTCGTGCTTGCCACTATGGGATCCAGCAGCTTGCGCGCAAGCTTATCGCTCGAACCGAAAAGCTCCCCGCCCAGAATGCTGTGAGTCGTTTTGGAGTCCAGTGCGTCAAAGAGCGCTTCGGCGCATTCCACTCCAGGCGAGTAGCTGTGGGTGCAGCGCTCCTCATCGAAAAGGAATGCAGCCTCGTGTTTTGTTGACTGCGGGGTCAGTGCGGCCCTGAGCGATGCGTAGACGATGCCCTTGGTTCGAAGGATGCTGACGCAATCATTATGAAAATGTTGGATTTCAGCAAAGGTGCGCGCATCGCTGAGGGCAAAGCACTCTCGCATTACTGGGAGCAACACGTTACCGCGAGCGTTAAGAGTGTGAATGGCGGTCATGCTGATTGAATCCTCCCTGGTTCCACAGACACCTCCAAGTCTTAAACTGAGGCCCACTAGGTAGGTACTTCGTCCCTAGTCATGTCTGCCTCGTAGAGAGGCCCGTTCTGCCAAGGATTGGCCAATCCGTTTTGGGCCAACTGGCACCTCTGAGTGAACGGCAGCCTCCAGTCTACTACTGCTGGCAACTCCCAGCCACTTTGGGTCGAATAGCGACCATGGCGCACTGTCCCACAGAGACTACACTGGTGTATCTCATTCCTCAGTTGCCACTGAAAGGAAGCAATCGTGCTCGAAAGAATTGAATGGATTCGCGGTATCGGGCTACTTCACGATGTGGACGGCAAAGCTCTCAAGCTTTCCAAAACGCAGTTGATCTATGCGGACAATGGACGCGGTAAATCCACTTTAGCTAGCGTTTTGCGATCTGCTGCTGACGGAGATGCTTCAGCACTTCTCGACCGGAAGACAATCGATGGCTCGATTACACCGGATGTATCTTTGGTATTCGGTAGTGGCCACAAGGTCGTTTTAACCAGCGGCAAATGGTCAGAATCAAGGCCAGAGCTTCTTGTGTTTGACGCCGAGTTCATAGAAAAAAATGTGCACTCCGGGGGCGTCGTATCGCCTGGTCAACGGAAGAGCCTCTTGCAGTTTGCATTGGGTACATCCGCCGTAAAAGCGAGGTCCGGGGAAGAGCAAGCTACTAAAGATTCATCGGAAGCCAATGCCGAGCTTGCTCGGGTTACGGCACAACTAGCTGGCTATCATCAAGGCATGCTCTTTCCAGCATTCCAGAAGTTGACACCAACTATGGAGTCACTCGCACAACCACAGATTGATATCCTGAGAAAACGCGTACAGGTCGCACAAAACATAGACGCCGTTCTTAAGAGGCCCCTCCCAGAGGAGGTTCAAGAGCCATCTTTAGACTTAGATGCCCTGTTCAAGATCCTCAATCTTTCCCTGGAAAACGTTGAGGAGGACGCAGAACAGAAAGTCTCAGCACATATTGCTCACATACGCAGCCCCTCAATTGAACGATGGATCAGTGAAGGTCAGGAGTTCGACAATGGAGCAGTTTGTCCTTACTGCAATCAAACCACTACTGGTGTCGAATTGGTACGTGCCTACCGAACTCATTTCAACAAGGAGTACGAGAAACTCAAAAGTAGCGTGTCGATGCTTGAGCGAGGAGTCCAAACGCGAACCGGCGAGGCTGTGATTGATAGGTTAGCGATGGCAACTGCCAACGCCTGTGCTTCCATCGCTTTATGGGCGGGGGAGGTTAAAATCGATAGTCCTACATTCGCTATAGAACAAGCCAAAATAGATATCGGCGCCGTAAGGGACAGCCTGCTGAGCCTGGTTCGCGCCAAATTGAACAAGCCGCTAGAGCCAATCGCTATCGGTAGCGATGATGAGAAATCCAACGCTCAGCAGTTGTGGAACACTATGTTGAAGCACATCCGGGAGACTAATGTCCAGATCAAACATGCACGGTTACTGATTAATGAGTTCCGTGGAGGGTTGACTACGGAAAATGTCGGCGCAATTAATCAAGAGGTGCTGAGATTACAATTGAGCGTGACGCGCGGAAGAAAAGAAGTAACAGATCTCTTGGCGTTGCTCACTGAGGCAAAGAAAAAATCGCAAGAAGCGGAGTCCAAGAAGAAGGCTGCACGCGCCACCCTCAATGATCAGATGACGGCAACACTAACCGCTTTCCAAAAAACAATTAACCAGATTTTGGCAAAATTTGGGGCATCTTTCAGCATTGAAAAAATGGATGCTAATTTCCGAGGTGGCTTACGAAGCGAATACGGTCTATCGCTTCGTGGAATGTCAATTACACTCGACGGTACTCCCAAATTTGCTACCGCCCTAAGTGAAGGGGATAAGCGGACATTGGCGTTTGCCTTCTTCATCGCCACGGTAAACTCAGATGCGGATTTGGCAAAAAAAATTGTAGTGATTGATGATCCAATGTGTAGCCTGGACGCCAATCGCAAGTCTCAGACCAAAGAGATACTTCGCTTCATCAGCACCCGTGCCGAGCAGCTTATCGTGCTGGCGCATGACCCTTTTTTCGTCCGGGATTTGAAAGAGGCCTTCAGCCAAAAGGGCGTACCTGCCCTAGAGGTTCTGCAACTGCAGCACTCGATTGACGGCTATAGCCAGTTAGCGAAATTCAACGTGGAGCAAGAGTGTGAATCATCCTTCTACAGACACCACCGTTTGCTAATGGAGTTCTGTGCTGGTACGGCCCACGATAGCAGAATGGTAGCTAAAGCGATCCGCCCTTTTCTCGAAGGATACCTGCACAGACGATTTCCCGGGCTAGTGCCGAGAGACCTGATGTTTGGCGGGATACTTGCACATATAGGGACTGTCCTTCCCACTGACCCCTTAAATTACGTCTCGCCTCTTGTGGAGGAACTGAAGGACATCAACGGCTACGCCGGCCAATTTCATCACGATACTAATCCTGGGATCTGCGAAACTCTACCGGTCACCACATCCGAACTTCTTACTTATAGTCAGAGAGCGCTGACTCTGGTTTATCGGGGAGCTGTATGATGCGCCTTCGGTGTACGATCTGACCAGGCTAGCGAGTGGCCGTTCTGGTCGAAAGCTACCAGCCGTAACCGGCTGCTTTCGGCCAAAAGCGGCCGGTGGACACTCTGCTGGCGGAACGGTAGCCTTTCGCATGGAATACTCGACGACGGATCTTGCCCGCTAATTTTAGTTATAATCCAAGGAGTGATATTGAGAGAGTTTAGATTTGCCTTTCGGGTTTTTATTGCTGTGTCTGTCGTAGCAGGAATATCATATTTCTTGTCAATGCATGCAGGAGGAAGCGCCCGTATTAGTTCAAATACTCAAGACTGGGGCGGTTTTGGCTCATATATTGGTGGGGTTTTGGCTCCTGCAGCCTCGCTCTTAGCAGGCTATATGGTATATAAAAGCTTTGCTTCAAATGCATATCAACATAAATTGCTGTTGGCCCGCGAAACACTTTCTCGACTAGACACAGAGCTTGAAAAAAAGCTAGAGACGCCCTTTAATAACGTTTGCTTTGGTGGCGAGTACTATGGTCGCCCATTGAGAAATGTTATTAATGCTCTTTCCGACAGCAAAATTGCGACAACGGAAGACTCTAGCGAAGCAATATTGTCACTGCTACATAACACAGCAATACTGGCCAACTCTATAAGGTATTATATTGGTCTTTTAGATGGGCTTCCTTCCGCCGTAAAAGATAATCAGTGGCTGGGTGAATTAGAAAAAAGCTACTGGATTGAAAAGTACTCAGCAATTTGCTCAAGGATGGTTCGGATTGTTGGTCAGAATGCGTTTGAAGATAGGGTTAGTATGGAGCAACTCAGGAGCTTTAAATCAGTACTAGGTGGCGGGTATGGATTGTAAGAAGCACTCAAGCCGTTCGTTTCGCGCACTGGTACGGTGTGCCACCGCCCCTTTAACTTGAACGTTAGGCATTTAAGGAGAAAACATGGTAGCGCATTTAGACGCACTAGCCTTCAATTTTTTCAAGCTTTTCGCGCAATATGAATATGCATTGAAGGCAATGAACTTTTCCCGTTCCGGCTCGGGTGGTCAAGCAGAGCCCGATTGGGATAAATTTTCTAATGAGATTGGACCCTTGATATTAGGTGACGCGAGCGAAGAGTTCACAGCCGCTATTAACTATCTATTCGAGTATCCACCTAAGAAGCAGGTGATCTGCGAGGGCACAATCTCCTGGCAAGAAGTCCCGAACAACGAAAGATCACCACAAATACTGTTCTCTCACATCAGAAGAGTTAGAAATAATTTATATCATGGCGGAAAATTCAATGGCCGGTGGTTTGACCCCGACCGTAGCGAACAATTGATCACTAAATCCTTAGTCGTGCTCAGAGCAATAAAAGATAAACATGTTGGGTTGGCTGAAGCTATTTACGGAAATCATTTATAACAAGCAGTTAAAGTGGTCCGCTTTTGCTATGAAGATTGCGTCGGTTAGCTCTTTATGAATGTCTGCAAAGGATCGTAAACGGTCACTGACGCACATGCCAGTGTTTTGAGGGGATGACCGATTTTGCGTTAATAATAAGTGCGCAGCGGGTCAAGGCGTGACCTGCAACGTGTTGTTATTTTTTTCTGTTGCTTACGCTTCTTTTATATTTTTCAAGAAGATGCTTGTCATTTGCGCTCGCATGTAAGCGCCTTACGGCGTCGTCCGTAACAGGGGGTTTACCAAACTTCGTTCCGTATACCCCATAAGGCACGATCGCTTGTCTCTGCTCGAAGTCGCGAAGGATTAGACGTGTTTTTTCCAAAGCACTCAAATATTTTCCAGCAATCGCGACAAGATCACGCGATTTGATATCTGAGATTATGTATCGGTGGATAACACGATTTCGCAAATTGTAGAGCTCATTCAGACTATCGAAAGTCTCCAAATCAATTATTTGAGATTTTAAAGCATCTTCGAAGACCTTCCTCTCCATTATTCCCTTTTCTCCATCTGCCTGGTAAAGGTATCTGGTTTCGATATCATTCGTCTTTTCCTTCAGCTGCTTTGCAATTACCAGGCTCAATCTTAAATATGCATCTATTTGATTCGCTGCAATCGCAATAATCTCAATGCATGCCACGGCGTCAATTGCTGTGCATAGAAGGTCGTGTGACGCCGCAAGAGATCCTGTGAAACGATCAAATTTATCGAGATCAGCAGCCAGTTTACGATCACTCTCTGGGACGATCACAACTGAGTATAGAACTTTGTTCACAATTGCAAGCTGTTCATCAATCCTCTGGTCACCTTCAAGGCCCGCATCGTAGATATACTTACCTATCAATGCTTGATCATAATAAGCTCCGAAGAACAGATGTGTGCAAAAGTCGGAATCATCTTCCCTGGACTCCTTCCAGCTTAACTTTCTGACTCCGTTTGGATTAGCTTTAGCGATGCTAGGCGCAAGCTCGCTCAACGGATAGCAACTTAGCTGAAAGCAGCCTACGGGGTCTTCATAAAGCTGAAACCCGTAAGGCGACCTCTCTTCATAATCGTCAAGGCTTGAATTAAGGTACTGCCAATCGATTGGGACTTGAATTAAAAGTATCCCATTTGGCTCAGTCCAGTGTTTCATATATGCCTGCCATAACGCATTTTAATCGCCCTAAAAACCAACCTAACCTAACAATTGGTAGGCAGAAATGGCCGATTCTTTCGGGCACTTTTGCCGTATAACGCTATTTGTCTAAGCATAACCCTTTGGCTCGTTATTCCAAGCGCTAGTCACGCGAGAAGGGCAAAAGAGAATTAGGACAAAATCTTTTCCGAGAATACGAAGTCATCAGCAGTGTGTCTACGCTCAATCATGGGCTGAGCGTTTCAGTTCATTAATGTCAGATTCTGGCCGAAAACTGCCTTTTCAAACCAATGTGATGGTGGGACTGAACAGTTAAACCTGCCGGCTCAGCCAACTACCTATTGAGCAGGCAGCGGAAGCCGGCTAGGTCCTCCACCGCGCCCTAACTTCGGTGCTTCAATTGCTGATCGATGAGACTCAGTTCCGCTTTGATCGCATTGGCGGTGAGGCTTTGTATTGCTGTGCTTTTCCCCCAGCGAGAGCCCATGAGCTTGAGCAGACCGCTCAGATGGGTTTTCCTCGCCTTCAGCGTTTCGGTACGACTGGGGCTGTTCTGCATCGCAGTGTTCATAGTGCTGATCCTTGGGCCTTGTTTAAACAGCCCACACACGTGGGCTGTTTCAGGTGGGCGGTGCCTTACAAAGCCAGCACGTCTTTCACCTTGTACCGCACTGAGCGCTCCGACAGGTCACTCCAGTCCCAACTGCTGAAATTTTCGCCTTGCTCTGGAACGTTGAGCTTGAGCAGTGCAACAGGATCCCGGTCGATCATTCGACGCGCCGCGCAAAGTTGCCCGCCAACATCAAGTAATGCCTGGGCCGCCTCATTCCACTTCTCTTCAAGCACCGCGTTTGCGAGGTGCAGCGCCTTGTTCTCAATTTTCTGATGTTCTTGTTTCGCTTCAGAAATGGGCTGATCGATGGTGGCCAGCTCTTGTTCGAGAGCGCCGATGATCAGCTGCTGACGACGGTTTTGCTCGGCTACCGTCGCGAGGTTTTTAGCGGCTTTTTGAGCGTCAGCGTTAGCGGTCTTCTCGCCATCGGTGTCGCCCCACGCGACAGCCTGAGCGTAGGCTGTCGCCGCTTCGGTCTCAGCCTGACGTGCCTTCGCCATTTCGTCTGTGGCTTGCTGACGGATTTCATTTAGGCGGGTGCTGACACTCTGGCGCTTTTCGTTGAGCTCGTGCTCGTCGGCCTTCCAGGTCGCCATGGCGTCGCGGTAGCCCGCCATCAGGGTTTCGTGATTGGCGATGTTTTCGCGTCGAACAATTTTTTGACTCAACCGATTAATTTCAAAGTCCAGTGAATCACATTTTCTTTTCCGGTCGGCGTACTGATCCTGCACGTCCCGCTCCCTGCCTCGCTCGATAGATTTGGGGCTGGCTAGGGCGGTCTCATAGTGCAAGAGTTCGGCTCGCAAGCGTTCCACTTCGGAGGTCAGTCGTTCACGGCGGTCTTTCAGTTTTTGGATGTTGTTCATTGTTTCGTCTCTGTGTAATTCGATTGGGTTGGGTTGAGCGGCTGGCGAGGCCGGGAATCAGCCGGCGCTACCTCGATCTGTGGGGATGCCGTCAGGCAGCCCGAGCCTCGCTCTCATCCGTTCCCGGTATCGTCTTAACGATGCAGCAACGTTGCGGGCCTAGACCGGGCAACCGGATCAAGCTCGATGCCTTGCCGTCGCTACCAGGTTCCAGCACACCCCGGTGCAGCAGCTCCTTGTTCACGGCGTTGATGTTCATGCCCCGGAATATCTCGGATCGCCACGCTTCGGGCAGCACGTAGTAGGTGTGGGTGGTGTGCAGGGTGTCGCCCATGCCGTGCTCCAGGGTTTTGCGAAAACCCAGGCGGTCGATGGTGCGGGGCCCGTGCTCATCGATCTTCGCGGCGGCGGTCTCCCAGCGGGTGAAGCGGCTTTCGCCAAAGCGCTCGATGATCTGGCGAAGGCGGGCCAAGATCGCATCACCTTCAAGGTTTCCGGCGCCGCCACGCTCATTCAGCCATGCGCTCAGGCACACACGTGCCGCTGTGGTCGCGGTGCCGTCGGGCCAGCCGGTGATGCCGAGTGCGGTCGCCAGCTCTCCGGCTGCGGCGGCCAGCCCAAAGCGTGCGGCGGCCCGGTGTGCCTGCCCACTGGCCGAAGCGGGGAGGGCTTTGGCGACGAAGCCTTCCAGAGTCCGCCGGAGGATGGTGGACCATCCGTGCATTTTCCCGGGCTCGCATAGGGCCGCCAGGAACGCAGTGAGGGGCGTGCCGTAGTATTTGGCTACGCGAGCCTTGAGCGCGTCAGAGAGGGCCGCTGCGTCATCGAAACCACTCAGCACATCGAACATGCCAAGGCCTTTGCTGGCATCCGCTGGTACGGCGAGCATGCGCACTTCCATACCGGCTTTCAGCTCCTTGTTGGCCTCGGCCATGTGCTGCGCCAACGTCTTCTCGCCCGTCGAAAGAAACAGCAAGCGCCATTCCTGTACCTGTCGGCCCGCTTGTCCTCGATCATTGGCGCGAGCCTTGCCGGTTCCGTTACCGAGCATGTACACAATTTCACCGATAATGCGCGGGTCGCACATGCCGATTTCATCCAGCACGAGGAATCGAGTGGAATTAGGGTCAGATGTATTTCTCCTGACCCCGGTATTTCGAATCGATAGCTTCTACGGCCCCCCAACCGCAGCTATCCAACACCGCCCACACTAGCCACAAACTCGATATTCGTGCCTCTGCAGGTGCATTGCCGACGGATCGAGCGAGCCTACGAAGCTCGATTATGCATTGATTTATGCATAAATGCATATTTTTGTTGATTTCATTGCTGTGTTTTTATACAGTATTTTTGCCTTGTTCGCTCCCAGCTCTAGAGGCGGAGGGCAACACAGGCACGGAAGCCGTAGGTCTCGATAGAGACCTTAACAGTGCTGATATCCCACTGATCAACAGTGTGATCTCATATTAGGAGAACATCATGTCTACAAACGGAACCATAGAATTACCCCCAATCATAATTACACCTAATCCGCCGCCGCTGCAGCCGCCCAAACCGATACCAGGTGGTGGATACATTGCGAAACCCCAACCATGGGTTAAGGGGGTCGGCCCCATAACCAAGCTTAGTGATCTGCGAATAAATCTAGATCACGACAGTGCGGCAGTTTCCATATTTGTGGTGGCGGCTGGCTCCCTAAAAACAATTGAAGACGCATACAAAGCCAGTGTGCGAAATATTCCTGCCAATCTTGAACTTCAAATTAATGCAGCTACTGGATCAAATGTTAATGAATCGCTACAGGGGCTGAAGAAAAAAAAGGCTTCGATTGACGCCCTTTTGCTGGCCAAGCAAACTGAGGCTAAGAGTGATACTGCAAAATCCAGATCTTTTTTTGGAAGGGATTTTTTAAGTAAAGACTTTAAGCAGAACGGAGTCGATTTTGCAAATAGGATTTACTCTCGTCGTGATAAGGATGCATATTATAATCTTTTTATCGCGGCTGGTACTGCGGCATACAATGTTAAGGTTTTAACCGAGGAGATTAGAATTCTCACTGCGAAAACTAAGACTTTCGCGACGAAGATTGCGGTAGCCCAAGCGGCGGAAGAGAAGGCCAAGGCTGAAGCTAAGCGGTTGGCAGAAGAGAAAGCCAAAGCCGAAGCTAAGCGGTTGGCGGAAGAGAAGGCCAAAGCCGAAGCTAAGCGGTTGGCGGAAGAGAAGGCTAAAGCCGAAGCAGAGGCTAAGCGATTGGCAGAGGAAAAGGCCAAGGCAGATGACGAGTTAAAGGATGCTATTAAATTTACTGCTGATTTTTACAAAGATATAAGTGAGAGATTTGGCACGCAGATGTCGACTTTAGCTCAACAGCTGTCTGAGGATGCGAAAGGCAAAGTACTTCGAAACGCTGATGAAGCTTTGCGAGCATTCGATCAGTACAAGGATAATCTGAACAAGAAATTTAATGTCACTGATCGGACGGCAATTGCTAACGCTCTTGAGTCGTTAGATAGGAGCGAGTTGGCAAAGAATCTAAATATTTTTGGTAAGGCTTTTGGGTACGTGGGGAAAGCTATTGACGCCATGGATCTGCTTGTCGAAATAAAAAAAGGTTATGAGACTGGTGACTGGAACAGTACGGTATTGAAAGTTGAAACCCTATTTGCCGGTGCAGCCGCGACGGGTCTGATAGCATTTGCATTCGGCCTATCAGTTACCACCCCTATGGGTATTGTTGCATTTGGTCTCATCATGGCGTTGGTAAGTGCGTTTGTTAATGATGCACGTGTCAAGATGTTTAACGATGCTCTTGATTCGGTTTTGAGCCGATAGCAGAAATGAGAGCGGTCTATTTAGGCCGCTCTCTTTATCCCGAGATAAATTAAAAAGCCACCGCCCAAAGGTATTGCTGTAGCCATGCATATGAAAAAATATATGACGTAGAGTCCATTCTTTCCGGGGCTCTCAGTCAATAGTCCAGTTGTCCAAAACTCACGGCTGGTAAAGCGCAAGCATGTATCTTCAATAAGCTTTCGGGAAAAAGGAAAAAGGAAGGCGCTGCAGAAAGATATAGCTAGATAGCTAAGGTTTACCGCTTCGTATAACGGCTCGTTGTAAAACCAAACGGTTAGGCCCAGTGCGAGTAGGCTGAGGGAAATTAATAGATTGTTAAGGTAATATTTTTTGTTCAAGGGGGCTCTCGAGAATCATGTTGAGTTTAGTTCGATTTTTACGTCTTGTATGGTAGGTTGTTTATCGGCGCTCGCAGGTCTTGATTGCTGAGCTAAATAATATATTAGATGTGTAATTATTAAGATGTAGAATTCAATTCCTTCTGATGTCTATATGGTGTCGTTATTCTACTCTGGGCATCCTGCCAATCTCAAGACTCAAACTGGCGGTGTTGATACCCTTGGCCCACCGCAGGCGGCATATTTCGAAAAGGGAGATCGTTAAATGGTAGGTTTAGAGATGCTTTATTTTTCCTAAATGTACCCAAATGCGATTATCGGGGCACGAATCTCGTCGCTGACCACACGGTAATGAAGCCACAACCGCGACATTTTCAGCCTTTGAAATCCGACAAAACAAACGACGTACAGCTAGTAAGATAAGCCGCAACCCTCTCCAACGACGGCATCACCTCGCTACACGACTCGGTGCGCTCCCCGTTAGCCTCCCGAATCAGTCCCACGGTATACCCGCCCTCAACCCGCCGCAGGGTGCCAACATATTTAACGGCACGACCTTCTTCGTCACTAAACGACGTCGCGACGAGATCCTTCTCCGGCAAGGCATGCTCCGTTCGCGTCATCAGCGCCTTACGTTTCGCAGCGTGATCCTTCGCGGCGATCACGCTGGCAATCCCGAAGGCGATCCAGAAGAGCATTTCCAGGTTGCTCACCATCCGCCGCTTCGCTTCATGGGTTTCGGTTAGCCAACTGCCTATCGCTGCGATGATGTCGTCCATGGATTGCCTGCGTAGGAGTGTGTTCTGCCTGTTTAGTCTGCAACGCAGAGCGTTGCGTGATGCGTTACCACGCGGAGTGTGGGAACGGGCGCTGCGGTTTATAGGATATCTTTCACATAACCGTTAAGCGCGATGAGCGGAGCGTAAAGGTCGTCCATTTTCTGCACTGCCCTGAAATCCGCAGTCAGACGATGCAGCTCTCGGCCCAGCACCGTATCCACCCCACCAATCGCCCCCAAAGCTAAATCCAGGCATCGACCGATTTCGCCCTGAATCCCAGCCACATCGCCCCGCCGTATCAACAACTCAAAAACCTCACGGTCGCAACTGCCCATCAACGGATCATCCCGCAAAATCGGGCTGTGGCCTTCCGTCTCATAAGCCAGCTTGAGCGAGTAAAGAGCGACCGTTTCCAGCAGCAATTCCATGGGGCGAAATCCTTAATGACTGGGTGGGAAGGGGGGGGTGGAGCTGGGTTGATGGGTTATGCCTTTGCAGTGGCAGTTCGGAGCATCGGTGGGGGCTGTGACATTTTTGTGAGCGCTTCGCGCTCAAGCGGGAGCAAGCTCCCTCGCCACAGGTTTCCCCCCCCCACCGGTTCTTCCTTACCACTGGCTCTTCCTCACCATGAGGTTGGGTATTCTGGGGCCGCTTCGCGGCCCAGCGGGGATAAATCCCCTCGCCACAAAGGGGAGCGGTGATTTATCCATCCACCACAAAAGCGGGTGGGGGATTGGTTGGGATCTGCGTTAGTCGCGAAATACCACTTTCCTGCAGGCGAAAAAAAAGACCTTGAATTTCAAGGTCTTTCTTTAAGATGGTGCCCCGAGGGAGACTCGAACTCCCACTCCTTTCGAAAACGGATTTTGAATCCGCCGCGTCTACCAATTCCGCCATCAGGGCTCAATGGCGGCGAAGTATAGAGAGGTGCCTACCGTTGGTCAATCACGTTTCATGGTGAATTTTTGATAATTCCGCTAGACTTTCCGGCCCTGCTAGACGAACCCCATCATGCGTGTTGCTGACTTTACCTTCGAACTCCCTGATTCGCTGATCGCTCGCCACCCTCTGGCCGAGCGTCGCGCCAGTCGACTGTTGACCCTGGACGGGGTCAGCGGTGCCATGGCTCACCGTCAATTCACTGATTTGCTTGAGCATTTGCGCCCGGGCGATTTGATGGTGTTCAACAATACCCGGGTGATTCCGGCGCGTTTGTTTGGCCAGAAAGCCTCCGGTGGCAAGCTGGAGATTCTGGTGGAGCGGGTGCTGGACAGTCATCGGGTGCTGGCCCATGTGCGGTCGAGCAAGTCGCCCAAGCCGGGTTCGTCGATTTTGATCGACGGCGGCGGTGAGGCGGTGATGGTGGCGCGGCATGACGCGTTGTTCGAGCTGGAATTTGCCGAAGAGGTGTTGCCGCTGCTCGACCGTGTCGGGCACATGCCGTTGCCTCCTTATATAGACCGCCCGGACGAAGGTTCGGACCGCGAGCGTTATCAGACCGTGTACGCCGAGCGCTTGGGGGCGGTGGCGGCGCCGACGGCGGGGCTGCATTTTGATCAGCCGTTGCTGGAGGCGATTGCCGCCAAAGGCGTGGAGACGGCGTTCGTGACGCTGCACGTCGGCGCCGGCACGTTTCAGCCGGTGCGGGTCGAGCGTATCGAAGACCACCACATGCACAATGAATGGCTCGAAGTGAGCCAGGAAGTGGTCGATGCCGTGGCGGCCTGTCGTGCGCGCGGTGGGCGGGTGGTGGCGGTGGGGACCACCAGTGTGCGGTCGCTGGAAAGCGCTGCGCGCGATGGCGTGCTCAAGCCGTTCAGTGGCGACACCGATATCTTTATCTACCCGGGCCGGCCGTTTCATGTGGTCGATGCCCTGGTCACCAATTTTCATTTGCCCGAATCCACGCTGTTGATGCTGGTTTCGGCGTTCGCCGGTTATCCCGAAGCCATGGCCGCCTACAAGGCCGCCGTCGAGCATGGATACCGCTTTTTCAGCTACGGTGATGCGATGTTCATCACCCGTAACCCCGCGCCACGCGGACCCGAGGAAACAGTATGAGTCGCACCTGTCGCATGTCCTTCGAGTTGCTTGCTACCGATGGCAAGGCTCGTCGCGGTCGTCTGACCTTCCCCCGCGGTACGGTGGAAACCCCCGCGTTCATGCCGGTGGGCACGTACGGCACGGTCAAGGGCATGTTGCCTCGGGATATTGTGGCCACGGGCGCGGAGATCATCCTCGGCAACACTTTCCACCTGTGGCTGCGCCCGGGCATGGAAGTGATCAAGGCCCACGGTGACTTGCACGATTTCATGCAGTGGAAAGGTCCGATTCTGACCGACTCCGGCGGTTTCCAGGTGTTCAGCCTGGGGGCGATGCGCAAGATCAAGGAGGAGGGTGTGACCTTCGCTTCTCCGGTGGATGGCGCCAAGGTGTTCATGGGGCCGGAAGAGTCGATGCAGGTCCAGCGCGACCTGGGCTCGGACATCGTGATGATCTTCGACGAATGCACGCCGTACCCGGCCGATGAAGATGTGGCGCGGGTGTCCATGGAGCTGTCGTTGCGCTGGGCCCAGCGCTCCAAGAACGCCCATGGCGAGAACACGGCGGCGCTGTTCGGTATTGTCCAGGGCGGTATGCACCAGGATTTGCGCATGCGCTCGCTCGAAGGCCTCGACAAGATCGGCTTCGACGGCCTGGCCATCGGCGGTCTGTCGGTGGGCGAACCCAAGCATGAAATGATCAAGGTGCTCGATTACCTGCCGGGTCAGATGCCGGCTGACAAACCTCGTTACCTTATGGGCGTTGGCAAACCGGAAGATCTGGTTGAGGGTGTGCGCCGCGGTGTGGACATGTTCGATTGCGTGATGCCAACCCGTAATGCCCGCAATGGGCATCTGTTCATTGATACAGGCGTGCTGAAGATCCGTAACGCGTTCCATCGCCATGATGAATCGCCGCTGGATCCGACCTGCGATTGCTACACCTGCCAGAACTTCTCCCGTGCTTATCTGCACCATTTGGACAAGTGCGGCGAAATGCTGGGTAGCATGTTGAATACCATCCACAATTTGCGCCATTACCAGGTGCTTATGGCTGGTTTGCGCGAGGCTATTCAACAGGGTACATTGGCCGCCTTTGTCGATGCCTTCTATGCCAAGCGCGGGTTGCCTGTTCCGCCCTTGGACTGAGTTTTCCGATCCTAAGATTCAATACTTGCAACTGGAGTGCTAAATGAGCTTTTTTATCTCTAATGCCATGGCTGATGCCGCTGCCCCTGCAGCAGCGCCAATGGGTGGCGGTTTCGAGTGGATTTTCCTGGTTGGCTTTCTGGTCATCTTCTACCTGATGATCTGGCGTCCACAGGCCAAGCGTGCCAAAGAGCAGAAGAACCTGCTCAGCAGCCTGCAAAAGGGCGATGAAGTGGTCACCACCGGCGGCATCGCTGGCAAGATCACCAAAGTGGCCGATGACTTCGTGGTACTGGAAGTGTCCGACACCGTTGAAATGAAATTCCAGAAGGGCGCCATCGCGGCCACGCTGCCAAAAGGCACGCTGAAAGCGATCTAAGTAACAACTTCTATTCAATCGACGGGGCGCGCAAGGCGCCCCGCGTCATAAGCGGGCGGCGTGATGCTGAACAAATACCCTCTGTGGAAATATTTACTGATCCTGGCGGTGCTGGCGGTCGGTCTGATTTATTCCGCTCCCAATCTTTATCCTGATGACCCGGCCATTCAGGTCAGTGGCGCAAGCACTGCCTTGCAGGTCACTCAGGCCGATCTGGACCGTGCGAGCGCTGCGCTCAAGGCCTCCGGTATCGACGTGAAGGCCGCGACCATTGCCGAAGGCGGCAAGGGCGGTTTGTTGCGTCTGCTCAAGGCTGAAGACCAGCTGCCGGCCAAGGACGTGGTGCGCAAGGCCCTCGGTGACGACTATGTCGTGGCCCTGAACCTGGCCCAGACCACCCCGCAATGGCTGCGCAACCTCGGCGCGCATCCGATGAAGCTGGGTCTGGACTTGTCCGGTGGTGTGCACTTCCTGCTGGAAGTGGACATGGATAAAGCGCTGGATGCACGCTTGAAAGTCTACGAAGGCGACGTCAAGAGCCTGTTGCGTAAAGAGCGTCTGCGCTATCGCAGCCTGCCGCAGCTCGACGGTGCCATTCAGCTGGGTTTCACTGACGAAGATGTACGCGAGAAGGCCCGTGCGCTGATCCGCAAGAACTTCAACGATTTCGACATTGTGCCAGCCGACCTCAATGGTCAGCCGGTGCTGCGTCTGGCGATGACCCCGGCCAAGCTGGCGGAAATCCGCGAATACTCCATCAAGCAGAACTTGACCACGGTGCGTAACCGGGTCAACGAGCTGGGTGTGGCCGAGCCGATCGTGCAGCGCCAGGGCGCCAACCGCATCGTGGTTGAGCTGCCGGGCGTGCAGGACACTGCCGAAGCCAAGCGTATCCTCGGCAAGACCGCCAACCTGGAATTCCGTCTCGCGGCCGAACCGGGTGCTTCCCGCGCTACCACCGAGAGCTTCGAGTTCCGTGAAGGCGGTCGTCCGGCGGCGCAGATCGAGCGCGGCCTGATCATCACTGGTGACCAGGTGACCGACGCCCAGGCGGGCTTCGACGAGCAGGGTCGCCCACAGGTGAACATTCGCCTGGACGGCCACGGCGGCGAACTGATGAGCCGCGCCACGCGCAGCAACGTCGGTCGCAGCATGGCGGTGATCTTCATCGAGCAGAAGCCGACCACTACTTACACCAAGCAAGTGGTCAACGGCGTCGAGAAAGACGTACCGGTCCAGACGTTCAAGGAAGAGAAAAAGATCATCAGCCTGGCGACCATCCAGTCGCCACTGGGCAGCCAGTTCCGCATCACCGGCCTCAACGGCCAGGGTGAATCCTCGGAACTGGCCCTGCTGCTGCGTGCCGGTGGTCTGGCTGCGCCGATGTACTTCGCTGAAGAGCGCACCATTGGCCCGAGCCTGGGTGCCGACAACATTGCCAAGGGTGTCGATGCATCGCTGTGGGGCATGCTGTTTGTCTCGCTGTTCATCATCGCCATCTACCGCTTCTTCGGCCTGATCGCCACGGTTGCGCTGGCGGTGAACATGGTGCTGCTGCTGGCGCTGATGTCGCTGCTGGGGGCTACGCTGACCCTGCCGGGTATTGCCGGTATCGTGTTGACCATGGGTATGGCGGTGGACGCCAACGTGCTGATCTTCTCGCGGATTCGTGAAGAGATCGCCGCGGGCATGTCGGTCCAGCGGGCAATCAACGAAGGCTTCGGCCGGGCATTTACTGCGATTATCGATGCCAACCTGACCACCTTGCTGGTGGGCGGGATTCTCTTCGCCATGGGCACCGGCCCGGTGAAGGGCTTCGCAGTGACCATGTCCCTCGGGATCTTTACCTCGATGTTCACAGCCATTCTGGTGACCCGTGCAATGGTCAACCTGATTTATGGTGGCCGTGACTTCAAGAAGTTGTGGATTTAAGGGGCTGCCATGTTACGTACAATCAACTTCATGGGCGTTCGCAACGTTGCGTTCGGCGTCACTGTATTGCTTACCTTGCTGGCGTTGTTCAGCTGGTTCAGCAAGGGCTTGAACTACGGCCTGGATTTCACCGGCGGTACGCTGATCGAGCTGACCTACGAGCGTCCGGCCGATGTCACCAAGGTGCGCGAGCAACTGATGACCTCGGGTTACACCGACGCTGTGGTGCAGAGCTTTGGCGCGACCACCGACCTGCTGGTGCGGATGCCGGGTGAAGACCCGCAGCTGGGTCAGCAAGTGGCCGAGGCCTTGCAGAAGGCCGGTGGCGACAACCCGGCGCAGGTCAAGCGTGTCGAGTATGTCGGCCCGCAAGTGGGTGAAGAGCTGCGCGACCAGGGCGGCCTCGGCATGCTGATGGCGCTGGGCGGGATCCTGCTGTACCTGGCTTTCCGCTTTCAGTGGAAGTTCGCGGTGGGCGCGATTGTCTCGCTGATCCACGACGTGATCGTCACTGTGGGCATCCTGTCGTTCTTCCAGATCACCTTCGATTTGACGGTGTTGGCGGCGGTGCTGGCGATCATCGGTTACTCGCTCAACGACACCATCGTGGTGTTCGACCGGGTGCGTGAAAACTTCCGTGTGCTGCGCAAGGCCTCGCTGATCGAGAACATCAACATTTCGACCACCCAGACCCTGCTGCGGACCATGGCGACGTCGATCTCCACGTTGCTGGCGATCGGTGCACTGCTGATTTTCGGTGGCGACAACCTGTTCGGCTTCTCCATTGCGCTGTTCATTGGTGTATTGGCGGGTACTTACTCGTCGATCTACATCGCCAACGTGGTGCTGATCTGGCTGAACCTGAGCACCGAGGATCTGATTCCTCCGGTGGCCACCGACACGGAAGTGGACGACCGACCGTAAGGTTTGGCTTCCGCCCGTCATGGCCTGAAAGGCGCGAGTTGAACTCGCGCCTTTTTTTGTGCTCCAAGGCTGGGAGAAGCGCGGATAAATCCGCATGTGATGGTCAGGAGGTTCAAGTGAACAAATCGATGCTGGTTGGTGCGGTATTGGGTGCTGTCGGTGTGACTGCCGGTGGTGCGGTAGCCACCTACAGCTTGGTCAAAAGCGGCCCTGAGTATGCGCAAGTATTGGCCGTGGACCCGGTTAAAACACAAATCAAGACCCCCCGTGAAGTGTGCAAGGACGTCACCGTGACCCGGCAGAAGCCGGTCCAGGATCAACACCAGATCGCCGGTACCGTATTGGGCGCAGTGGCCGGTGGCCTGTTGGGTAACCAGATCGGCGGCGGCACCGGCAAGAAAATCGCCACCGTGGCGGGTGCGGCCGGCGGCGGTTATGCCGGTAACAAGATTCAGGAAGGCATGCAGGAACGCGACACCTACACCACCACCCAAACTCGCTGCAACACGGTCAATGACATCAGCGACAAGGTTGTAGGTTATGACGTTCGCTACATGCTCGATGGCAAGGAAGGCAAAGTCCGCATGGACCGCGACCCGGGCAACCAGATCCCGGTGAACAAGGAAGGCCAACTGATCCTGGGTCAGAACGAACCGGCTCAGTGATCCAGCGGTTATGAAGAAGCACCCTTCGGGGTGCTTTTTTTACGCCCGCATTCTATGGCCCACCCCAAATTCCCTGTGGGAGCGAGCCTGCTCGCGATAGCGGTGGTTCAGCTTGCATCCATTGATCGTTCCCACGCTCTGCGTGGGAATGCCGCCAGGGACGCTCCGCGTTCCGCTTCTAGAGGTGACGCAGAGCGTCACCGGATGCATTCCCACGCAGAGCGTGGGAACGATCAGTGAGCGGTGTGAGACAGGCATAAAAAAAGCACCCCGAAAGGTGCTTTTTCTGTAGCCGAGCTGCTTAGCGCTTCAACGAAGCCGGCAGGTGTGGCTGGATGGCCGTCAGCACAGCCTTGAAGCATTTGGTGTTGCCGGCAACGATGTGGCCTTTTTCAAGGAAGTCGTGGCCGCCGGTGAAGTCGCTCACCAAACCACCGGCTTCCTGGATCAGCAGGGCGCCTGCTGCCATGTCCCATTCGGACAGGCCCGACTCCCAGAATGCATCGAAACGACCGGCGGCGACATATGCCAGGTCCAGGCTCGCGGCGCCCGCGCGGCGGATGCCGGCGGTCTGGCCGACCAGGGCGCGGAACATGCCCAGGTAGTTGTCCAGGTTGTCCATCTGGTCATCGCGGAACGGGAAGCCGGTGCCCAGCAGGGCGCCGTCCAGGCTGGTGCGACCGCTGACGCGCAGGCGACGACCGTTCAACTGGGCGCCACGGCCACGGCTGGCGGTGAATTCTTCCTGGCGAACCGGGTC
The DNA here is from genome assembly GCF_900156295.1 of Pseudomonas sp. A214. NCBI lineage: Bacteria > Pseudomonadati > Pseudomonadota > Gammaproteobacteria > Pseudomonadales > Pseudomonadaceae > Pseudomonas > Pseudomonas sp. A214. Next base: position 5,712,255 of record NZ_LT707062.1, on the reverse strand, counting down.
CAGCACGACGGCGTGTTCCAGGCGACCACGGTATTTGCAGGCGATGCTGACAGCGAAATGAGGAATGCCGCGCAGGAAGTTGGTGGTGCCGTCCAGCGGATCGATGATCCACAGGTACTCTTCGCCTTCGATGCCGGTGCCGGCGTGCATGCCGGTCTCTTCACCCAGGATCGAGTGGTTCGGGTAAGCCTTGCGCAGTGCGTCGACGATTTTCTGTTCGGCGGCGCGATCAACCTCGGACACGTAGTCCTTGGCGTCTTTTTCATCGACCTTGATGGTATCCAGGCGCTCGATGGAGCGGAAGATCAGTTCACTGGCGCTGCGGGCGGCGCGCAGCGCGATATTCAGCATGGGCTGCATGGATGTGTCACCTAAGGTTGTTAAAGAAAGCCGCGCATTCTATCAGAAAGTTTTCCCAGGAGAAGGTTGGTGTTCGCTTTCATAGCTTAACGGTAGGTGCTTAGGTAAGATTTGCTCCCTTTATCGTGTTCGAGAGCGCCTCCCTTGTTGCAGAACATTCGTGTCGTCCTGGTCAATACCAGCCATCCGGGAAATATCGGCGGGGCTGCGCGGGCCATGAAGAACATGGGCCTGTCGCGGCTGGTGCTGGTCGAGCCACGCTCGTTTCCCCATCACGAAGCCGACGCCCGGGCTTCCGGCGCCGGTGACATCCTGGCAGCCGCCCAAGTGGTCGCCACCCTGGAAGACGCCCTGGTGGGCTGCAACCTGGTGCTCGGCACCAGCGCCCGCGACCGCCGTATCCCCTGGCCGCTGCTCGACCCCCGCGAATGCGGAACGAAAGTGGTCGAGGAAGCCGGGCAGGGCGCTGAGATCGCTCTTGTGTTTGGCCGTGAAGATTCCGGCCTGACTAACGAAGAGCTGCAGCGATGTCACTTTCACGTGCATATCCCTTCCGACCCGCAGTTCAGTTCCCTGAACCTCGGGGCGGCGGTGCAGGTGTTGAGTTATGAAGTGCGCATGGCCTGGCTGGCAGCCGAAGGCAAGCCCAGCAAGGTGGAAAAATTCGAGGCCACGTCGCCGCGCAGTGAGACACTGGCGACCATGGACGAGCTGGAGCGGCTCTATGAACACCTGGAGCAGACCCTGGTGGACATCGAGTTTCTCGACCCGGACAAGCCCCGGCACTTGATGGCGCGCCTGCGTCGGTTGTACGGACGAAGCTCGGTCAGCCGGGCGGAGATGAATATATTGCGCGGCATCCTCACGGAAACCCAGAAAGCGGCCCGTGGCGAGCTGATTAAGCGGAAGGAATAAAGATGTTCGATCGTTTGCGTGAAGATATCCAAAGCGTTTTCCATCGTGACCCGGCGGCGCGCAATGCCTTTGAAGTGCTGACCTGCTACCCGGGCATGCACGCCATCTGGATCCATCGCCTGTCGAGTGCCTTGTGGGGCATGGGCTGGAAGTGGTTGGCTCGAGTTGTCTCCAACTTCGGACGCTGGCTGACCGGAATCGAGATCCACCCGGGCGCCAAGGTCGGTCGGCGGTTCTTCATCGACCACGGCATGGGCATTGTCATTGGTGAAACCGCCGAGATCGGCGATGACGTGACGCTCTACCAGGGCGTTACCCTCGGCGGCACCAGCTGGAACAAAGGCAAGCGCCACCCGACGCTGGAAGACGGCGTGGTGGTCGGTGCCGGCGCCAAGGTGCTCGGGCCGTTCACGGTGGGAGCGGGGGCGAAAGTCGGCTCCAATGCGGTGGTGACCAAGGCTGTGCCGGCCGGAGCAACCGTGGTGGGCATTCCGGGGCGGATCATCGTCAAGACCGATGACGAGCAGGACGCCCGCCGCAAGGCCATGGCCGAGAAGATCGGCTTCGATGCCTACGGTGTTGGCGAAGACATGCCCGACCCGGTCGCCCGTGCCATCAATCAACTGCTCGATCACCTGCAGGCCGTCGATGGGCGCCTGGAGGGCATGTGCGGCGCCCTGAAGGACCTGGGCAGTAATTACTGCGCCAAGGACCTGCCTGAACTGCGCGAGGAAGATTTTGCGTGTGTGAAGGACAAGGATGAAAGCGAGGCCAGCTGAAACCCTGCTGGCCTCATCGCGAGCAGGCTCGCTCCCACAGGGGATTTGCAATGGCCACAAAATCGAAGGCCGCCGCAGATCCAATGTGGGAGCGAGCTTGCTCGCGATGAACGATAACGCGGTATCACTGGTCGCCGCCGACCAGCCTTTGCTATGATGCGCGCGCTCTTTTGCGGGTAAACCTGAGTAAAGCACTAGGTCTTATACTTGACTTAAATACTCGGGAATTGCATACTCGCCCCATTCCGAACTCCGTGGTAATTGTCCATGCGACTGACTACAAAAGGCCGATACGCCGTGACCGCGATGCTGGATTTGGCATTGCATGCGCAGCACGGGCCGGTGTCCCTGGCCGATATCTCCGAGCGCCAGGGCATTTCCCTGTCTTACCTTGAACAGCTGTTCGCCAAGCTGCGCCGCAGTAACCTGGTTTCCAGTGTGCGCGGCCCCGGCGGCGGTTATCAGCTGTCACGCGACATGCAGGGCATCCAGGTTGCCCAGGTGATCGACGCGGTGAACGAATCGGTCGATGCGACCAAATGCCAGGGCCTTGGCGACTGCCATGGCGGCGATACTTGCCTGACCCACCACTTGTGGTGCGACCTGAGCCTGCAGATCCACGAATTTCTTAGCGGTATCAGCTTGGCTGACCTTGTAACTCGTCGTGAGGTGCAGGAAGTAGCCCAGCGTCAGGACCAGCGTCGTTGCAATGGCAAGACGCCGCACCTGGACAAGATTGAAGCGTCCGCCGTCGAATGACCGCCGCAGAGCAAGCGGAACGCCAGCCAGCCTGATTTAGGAGAAAGTCCATGAAATTGCCGATTTACCTTGATTACTCTGCGACCACCCCGGTTGATCCGCGTGTCGCGCAAAAGATGAGTGAATGCCTGCTGGTCGACGGAAACTTCGGTAACCCGGCGTCCCGCTCCCACGTGTTCGGCTGGAAAGCTGAAGAGTCGGTCGAAAACGCCCGCCGCCAGGTCGCTGACCTGGTCAATGCCGACCCGCGTGAAATCGTCTGGACCTCTGGTGCTACTGAGTCCGACAACCTGGCAATCAAGGGTGTCGCGCACTTCTATCACACCAAGGGCAAGCACCTGATCACCTCCAAGATCGAGCACAAGGCTGTCCTGGACACCATGCGCCAACTGGAGCGTGAAGGCTTCGAAGTCACCTACATCGAGCCAGGTGAAGACGGCATCATCACTCCGGCCATGGTGGAAGCCGCACTGCGGGACGACACCATCCTGGTTTCGATCATGCATGTGAACAACGAAATCGGCACCGTCAACGACATCGAGGCCATCGGCGAGCTGACCCGCTCCAAGGGCGTCCTGTTCCACGTCGACGCGGCTCAGTCCACCGGCAAGGTCGACATCGACCTGTCGAAGCTCAAAGTCGACCTGATGTCGTTCTCCGCCCACAAGACCTACGGCCCTAAAGGCATCGGCGCGCTGTACGTGAGCCGCAAGCCGCGTGTTCGCCTCGAAGCGACCATGCACGGCGGCGGTCACGAGCGTGGCATGCGTTCCGGCACCCTGGCGACCCACCAGATCGTCGGCATGGGCGAAGCCTTCCGTGTGGCCAAGGAAGACATGGCCGCCGAGAACGTACGCATCAAGGCCCTGAGCGACCGCTTCTTCAAGCAGGTCGAGCACCTCGAGGAGCTTTACGTCAACGGCAGCATGATCGCCCGCGTACCGCACAACCTGAACCTGAGCTTCAACTACGTTGAAGGCGAGTCGCTGATCATGGCGCTCAAGGATCTGGCCGTGTCGTCCGGTTCGGCATGCACCTCGGCGTCCCTCGAGCCTTCGTACGTACTGCGCGCCCTGGGCCGCAACGACGAACTGGCTCACAGCTCGATCCGCTTCACCTTCGGCCGCTTCACCACCGAAGAAGAAATCGATTACGCCGCGCAGAAAGTCTGCGAGGCCGTTACCAAGCTGCGTGCTCTTTCGCCGCTGTGGGACATGTACAAAGACGGCGTCGACATCTCGAAAATCGAGTGGGCGGCGCACTGAAGAAGTCGCCACCAGAGCGGCTCACTGATGAGGATTGAAGCAAATGGCATATAGCGAAAAGGTCATCGACCACTACGAAAACCCGCGCAACGTCGGCAAGATGGACGCGCAGGATCCTGATGTTGGCACCGGCATGGTCGGCGCCCCAGCGTGCGGCGACGTCATGCGTCTGCAGATCAAGGTCAACGAGCAAGGCATCATCGAAGACGCCAAGTTCAAGACCTACGGCTGCGGTTCGGCCATTGCGTCCAGCTCCCTGGCCACCGAGTGGATGAAGGGCAAGACCCTTGATGAGGCTGAAACCATCAAGAACACTCAGCTGGCCGAAGAACTGGCCCTGCCGCCAGTGAAGATCCACTGCTCGGTACTCGCCGAGGACGCCATCAAGGCTGCCGTTCGCGATTACAAGCAGAAGAAAGGCTTGATCTGATCCGCGCACAGGTAAGGAGTTTTCATGGCTATCCAGATGACAGAAGCGGCAGCTAAGCATGTGCAGCGCTCTCTTGAGGGGCGCGGCAAGGGCGAGGGTATCCGCCTGGGTGTTCGCACCACGGGCTGCTCTGGTCTTGCCTACGTGCTCGAATTCGTCGACGAAGTGGGCGAAGACGATCAGGTGTTCGAGAGTCATGGTCAGAAAGTGATCATCGACCCGAAAAGCCTGACGTACCTGGACGGCACTGAGCTGGATTTCGTCAAGGAAGGGTTGAACGAAGGCTTCAAGTTCAACAACCCCAACGTGCGCGGTGAATGTGGCTGCGGCGAAAGCTTCAACATCTGAGGCGGCTTGTGGGTACTCCTTGTCATTTTGCTTTGTTCCAGTTGCAGCCGGGCTTTTCCCTGGATATCGAGCAGTTGTCCGCTCGTTATCTGGAGCTGGCCCGCGGTGTCCATCCCGACCGCTTCGCTGATGCCTCGGAGGCAGAGCAGCGGCGCGCGCTGGAACGGTCGGCGAACCTCAACGACGCTTACCAGACGCTCAAGAACCCGGCCAAGCGCGCGCGTTATCTGCTGGCCATCAGTGGTCATGAGTTGCCTCTGGAAGTCACCGTGCATGATCCCGAGTTTCTGTTGCAGCAGATGCAGTGGCGCGAAGAACTCGAAGATCTGCAGGACAGCGCCGATCTGGCCGGTGTCGCGGTGTTCAAGCGCCGCTTGAAGGACGCCCAGCACACCTTGAATGAAAGCTTCGCAGCCTGTTGGGACGATGCCGCGCAACGCGAACAGGCCGAACGCCTGATGCGGCGCATGCAGTTCCTCGACAAGCTCACCTACGAAGTGCGCCAGCTTGAAGAGCGCCTCGACGATTAACCCAGTGCCGCTCCGGTCGCACGCCTGATTACAGATAAGTCCTGATTACGATGGCCCTACTGCAGATCGCCGAACCCGGCCAAAGTCCACAACCGCACCAGCGTCGCCTGGCTGTGGGAATTGACTTGGGTACTACCAATTCCCTGGTCGCTGCGTTGCGCAGCGGTCTTTCCGAACCGCTGGCCGATGAGCAGGGGCAAGTGATCCTGCCGTCCGCCGTGCGCTATCACGCCGATCATGTGGAAGTGGGCGAGTCAGCCAAGCTGGCCGCCGCGACCGATCCGTTCAATACCATTGTGTCGGTCAAGCGCCTGATGGGGCGTGGTCTGTCCGACGTCAAGCAATTGGGTGATCAGCTGCCGTACCGTTTCGTCGACGGCGAATCCCACATGCCGTTCATTGAAACGGTGCAGGGCCCGAAAAGCCCGGTGGAAGTTTCCGCTGACATTCTCAAGGTGCTGCGCCAGCGCGCCGAAGCGGCATTGGGCGGCGAATTGGTCGGTGCGGTCATCACTGTCCCGGCCTATTTCGACGACGCCCAGCGTCAAGCCACCAAGGACGCGGCCAAGCTGGCCGGTCTGAACGTGCTGCGCCTGCTCAACGAGCCGACCGCCGCTGCGGTGGCCTACGGTCTGGACCAGCACGCCGAAGGCCTCGTCGCGATCTATGACTTAGGCGGCGGCACCTTTGATATCTCCATTCTGCGCCTGACCGGCGGTGTATTCGAAGTCCTGGCCACCGGCGGCGACAGCGCCCTGGGCGGCGATGACTTCGATCACGCCATCGCCGGCTGGATCATCGAGCAAGCGGGCCTGTCCGCCGACCTTGATCCGGGCGCGCAACGTCACCTGCTGCAAACGGCCTGCGCCGCCAAGGAAGCCCTGACCGACGCTGCAAGTGTCGAAGTGGCGTACGGCGACTGGAAGGCTGCACTGAGCCGTGAGGCCTTTGATGCGCTGATCGAGCCCATGGTTGCCCGCAGCCTCAAGGCTTGCCGCCGCGCCGTGCGTGATTCCGGCGTGGAGCTCGAAGACGTCAAGGCCGTGGTCATGGTTGGTGGTTCGACCCGTGTGCCTCGGGTTCGCGAAGCCGTTGCCGAGGCCTTTGGCCGCCAGCCGCTGACTGAAATCGACCCGGACCAGGTGGTTGCCATCGGCGCCGCGATCCAGGCCGATACACTGGCCGGCAACAAGCGCGACGGCGGCGAGCTGCTGTTGCTCGACGTGATTCCATTGTCCCTGGGGCTGGAAACCATGGGCGGCCTGATGGAGAAGGTGATTCCGCGCAACACCACCATCCCCGTTGCCCGCGCCCAGGACTTCACCACTTATAAAGACGGCCAGTCGGCCATGATGATTCATGTGCTGCAAGGCGAGCGTGAACTGATCAGCGACTGCCGTTCCCTGGCCCGCTTCGAATTGCGCGGCATCCCGGCGATGGTGGCCGGTGCGGCGAAGATCCGCGTGACCTTCCAGGTCGACGCCGACGGTTTGCTCAATGTTTCCGCCCGCGAGCTGGGTTCGGGCGTCGAGGCGAGCATCCAGGTCAAGCCGTCCTACGGCCTGACCGACGGCGAAATCGCCAAAATGCTCAAGGATTCGTTCCAGCATGCCAGCGACGACAAGGTCGCCCGGGTATTGCGCGAGCAACAGGTCGACGGCCAGCGTCTGGTCGAAGCCGTGCAGGCCGCTCTTGAGGCCGATGGCGACCGTCTGCTGGACGCCGAGGAACGCATGGTGATCGAGCTGCAAATGCAGGAATTGTCTGAATTGATTAAAGGCACCGATGGTTATGCCATCGAGCAGCAGACCAAGCGTCTGTCGCAAGTCACCGATGCCTTTGCTGCCCGCCGCCTGGACTCGACGGTCAAAGCCGCCCTGGCGGGGCGCAACCTGAATGAAATTGAGGAATAACTGATGCCGCAGGTGATTTTTCTGCCCCACGAGAAGTTCTGTCCCGAGGGCATGGTCGTGGAGTGTGAGCCCGGAATTTCCATTCTCGAGCTGGCCCATGAGCACCATATCGAGATGGAAAGTGCCTGTGGCGGCGTCTGTGCCTGCACGACTTGCCATTGCATTATTCGCGAGGGCTTCGATTCGCTCGAAGAGGCAGACGAGCTGGAAGAGGATTTCCTCGATCGGGCCTGGGGCCTGGAAGCGCAATCGCGCCTGGGCTGTCAGGCAATTGTCGGTACGGAAGACCTGACTGTCGAAATCCCAAGATACTCGCTTAACCACGCTGCCGAAGCGCCGCACTGATTCAAGGAGCTGTCATGGGCCTTAAATGGGTTGATGTACAAGAGATCGCTATCCTGTTGGCTGATGCTTATCCGGATACGGATCCCTATTCGGTAAACTTTGTGGCATTGCGTGACATGGTCATGGCTTTGCCGGGGTTTGACGACGATCGGGATCGCGGCGGTGAAAAGGTCCTTGAAGCGATCCAGACTGCCTGGAAAGAAGAGCAGGACTGAAGCTTCCCTTACGCAGTTAGGCAATACCCAAGAACCCGCGTATAATTCGCGGGTTTAATTTTTCGCAAATTACCGTTTCTGGAGTTACACCATGGCTGTTCAACGTACTTTCTCCATCATCAAGCCTGACGCCGTTGCTAAAAACGTGATCGGCAAGATCGTTACCCGCTTCGAAGACGCTGGCCTGCGCGTTGTAGCTTCGAAAATGAAGCAACTGTCCAAAGCCGAAGCCGAAGGCTTCTACGCTGAGCACAGCGAGCGCGGCTTCTTCGGTGAGCTGGTTGCCTTCATGACTTCCGGTCCGGTTGTCGTTCAGGTGCTGGAAGGCGAAAACGCCATTGCTCGCAACCGTGAGCTGATGGGCGCCACCAACCCTAAAGAAGCTGCTGCCGGCACCATCCGTGCTGACTTCGCTGAGTCGATCGACGCCAACGCCGTTCACGGTTCGGACTCCGAAGCCGCTGCTGCTCGCGAAATCGCTTACTTTTTCTCCGCTACTGAAGTAATCACTCGCTAAGCCCAGGCTTTTGAGTGAAGGTGAATCCATGACTACATCGAACGGCAAAACCAACCTGTTGGGCCTGACCCAGCCGGAAATGGAGAAATTCTTCGACTCGATCGGGGAGAAGCGTTTCCGTGCCGGCCAGGTGATGAAATGGATTCACCACTTTGGCGTCGACGACTTCGACGCCATGACGAATGTCAGCAAGGCCCTGCGCGAAAAGCTCAAGGCCGTTGCTGAAATTCGCGGTCCGGAAGTGGTCAGCGAGGACATCTCCAGCGACGGCACCCGTAAGTGGGTGGTGCGCGTGGCGTCCGGTAGCTGCGTCGAGACCGTCTACATTCCCCAGGGCAAACGCGGCACCTTGTGCGTTTCGTCCCAGGCAGGCTGTGCCCTGGATTGCAGTTTCTGCTCCACCGGCAAGCAAGGCTTCAATAGCAACCTCACCGCCGCCGAAGTGATCGGCCAGGTGTGGATTGCCAACAAATCCTTTGGCAGCGTCCCGGCGACCGTCGACCGTGCCATCACCAACGTGGTGATGATGGGCATGGGTGAGCCGCTGCTGAACTTCGACAACGTCATCGCTGCCATGCACCTGATGATGGATGACCTGGGTTATGGCATCTCCAAGCGCCGGGTGACCCTGTCCACCTCCGGCGTGGTGCCGATGATCGATGAGCTGGCCAAGCACATCGACGTCTCCCTGGCGTTGTCGCTGCACGCACCCAATGACGCATTGCGTAACCAATTGGTGCCGATCAACAAGAAATATCCGCTTAAGATGCTGCTGGAATCGTGTCAGCGCTACATGTCGTCCCTGGGCGAAAAACGCGTGCTGACCATTGAGTACACGCTGCTCAAGGACGTGAACGACAAGGTTGAACACGCGGTCGAGATGATCGAGCTGCTCAAGAACATCCCTTGCAAGATCAACCTGATCCCGTTCAACCCGTTCCCGCATTCCGGTTACGAGCGCCCGAGCAACAACGCGATTCGTCGCTTCCAGGACCAGCTTCATCACGCGGGCTTCAACGTCACCGTGCGTACCACCCGCGGCGAAGACATCGATGCCGCGTGTGGCCAATTGGTAGGACAGGTGCTGGATCGCACCCGTCGCAGTGAACGCTACATTGCCGTGCGTGAGTTGAACGCCGCCGACGATGTCGCGCAAAACGCTGCGAACAGTCACTAAGAGAGGAACTCTATGTCCCTGCGCTTCGCGCTGCTGTTGCTGTTGGCCGGTCTTTGCACCGGTTGTGTTCTGTCGGGTGACTACAACCCCATGAAAACCAGCAAGGGGCGCGACGAGGCGCGTGAAGCCTATGTGCAATTGGGCATAGGCTATCTGCAACAGGGCATGACCGAGCGGGCCAAGGTGCCGCTCAAGAAAGCCCTGGAGCTGGACGATTCAGATGCTGATGCCAACGCGGCCCTGGCGTTGGTATTCCAGGCCGAGATGGAACCTGAACTGGCCGACGCGCATTTTCGCAAGGCGCTCTCCGCCGTGCCGCAGGATGCGCGGATCCTGAACAACTACGGCAGCTTCCTTTTCGAGCAGAAGCGTTACAAAGAGGCCTACGAGCGCTTCGAGCAGGCGACCGCCGATACCCTTTACCCCGAGCGTTCGCGGGTGTTTGAAAACCTGGGCATGACGGCCTCGAAACTCGGCCAGCGTGATCTGGCTCGCCAGCAGCTTGAAAAAGCGCTGCGGCTCAACCGCCAGCAGCCACGGGCATTGCTGGAAATGGCTGAGTTGTCTTACGAAGACAGGCATTATGTGCCCGCGCGCGATTATTACGAACGTTTTAGCCTGCTGAGCGAGCAAAATGCACGTAGTCTATTGCTCGGTGTTCGGCTGGCCCACGTGTTCGAAGATCGTGACAAGGCCGCCAGTTTTGGCCTGCAACTAAAAAGACTCTATCCCGGTACGCCGGAATATCAGCAATACCTGTCGGAGCAATGATGAAAGCGGCGCATCCTGAAGTTGTAGCAGCGACTCGCGTAAATCCCGGTGAGACCCTGCGCCAAGCTCGCGAAAGCAATGGTTGGTCGCTGGCAGAGGTGGCCCTCAAGCTCAATCTCACCGTGGCTTCCCTGGGCAACCTGGAAGCCGGCGCGTTCGATAAATTGCCTGGGCATACTTTCGCTCGGGGCTACATCCGTGCCTACGCCAAATTGCTCGGCATGGACCAGACCGAACTGGTCCAGCAATTCGATCAATACACCGGTTCCGACGCCCAGGGCAGCAGTGTGCACAGCCTGGGCCGCATCGAAGAGCCGGTTCGCGTTTCCCACACCATTTTGCGAATCGTCAGTTTGTTGCTGTTGATCGCGGTGATTGGTGGCGGTTTCCTCTGGTGGCAGGACCAGGCCGCCTTGCGCGCCAAGGATCCCATCGCCATGAACCCTGAGCATGTCGAGGTCGAAGGCGCCGACGGCACCACCCGCATACATCCGCTGGATGAGCCGGAAGATCAGGCTGTGGTGGAAGGCCAGAGCGCAGGGGAGACCAACCTGGTGCTGCCTCAGGGGCAGGATGGCGCAGATCCGGCCGTCGGTGCTGAACCGAGTGTGCCGGCCGCTCCGGCAGACGCGCCTGCTGCACCCGCCACGCCAGCCCCGACCGCCAATGCGCCGGCTACTCAAGCGCCAGCTGTACCGAGCACACCAGCCCCTGTCGTCGAGACTCCGGCTGCGCCAGCCGCAGCGCCAGCAACTCCGACAGCCTCCACCACTGCGGTAGCGCCCGTCGCTCCCGCAGCCGGTCAAGGCCAGGTACAGATTCAATTTACCGCCGACTGCTGGACGCAGATCACCGATGGCACCGGCAAGGTGCTGTTCAGTGGCCTCAAGCGCAAGGGCGACAGCACTTCCGTCAACGGCACGCCGCCGTTTGCCGTGCGCCTGGGTTATGCCCGTGGCGCGCAGGTCAGCTACAACGGCCAACCGGTCGACGTGGCTCCGTTCACCAGTGGCGAGACCGCTCGCCTGAAGTTGGGTCAATAAGTCATGCACGGCGAATCTCCAATCAAACGTCGCGAATCGCGAAAGATCTGGGTCGGCAACGTTCCTGTTGGCGGCGATGCGCCCATCGCTGTGCAAAGCATGACCAACAGCGACACCAACGACGTGGCCGCCACCGTTGCGCAGATCAACCGACTGGAAGCCGCCGGTGTCGACATCGTGCGGGTTTCCGTGCCGGACATGGACGCCGCCGAGGCGTTCGGCAAAATCAAGCAGTTGGTCAAAGTGCCGCTGGTGGCCGACATTCACTTCGACTACCGCATCGCCCTGCGCGTGGCCGAGCTGGGTGTGGACTGCCTGCGCATCAACCCGGGCAACATCGGTCGCGAAGACCGCGTGCGTGCGGTGGTGGATGCCGCCCGCGACCGTGGTATTCCGATCCGCATCGGCGTCAACGCCGGTTCCCTGGAAAAAGACCTGCAAAAGAAATACGGCGAACCGACCCCGGCTGCACTGGTGGAGTCGGCCCTGCGCCATGTCGAGCACCTGGAGCGCCTGAACTTCCAGGACTTCAAGGTCAGCGTGAAGGCTTCCGACGTGTTCATGGCCGTCGAAGCCTATCGCTTGCTGGCCAAGGAAATCGTCCAGCCGCTGCACCTGGGCATCACCGAGGCCGGTGGGTTGCGTTCGGGCACGGTGAAATCCGCCGTCGGCCTCGGTATGCTGCTCGCCGAAGGAATTGGCGATACCATCCGCATCTCGTTGGCGGCCGATCCGGTGGAGGAAGTGAAAGTCGGCTACGACATTCTCAAGTCCCTGCACCTGCGTTCCCGTGGCATCAACTTCATCGCCTGCCCAAGCTGCTCGCGGCAGAACTTTGATGTGGTCAAGACCATGAACGAGCTGGAAGGGCGCCTGGAAGACCTGCTGGTGCCGCTGGATGTCGCGGTGATTGGTTGCGTGGTCAACGGGCCGGGTGAAGCCAAGGAGGCCCATATAGGCCTCACCGGCGGTACACCGAACCTGATTTACATCGACGGCAAGCCGTCGCAGAAACTGACGAATGACAATCTGGTGGATGAACTGGAACGGCTGATCCGCCAGAAAGCGGCCGAAAAGGTCGAAGCCGACGCTGCTGTAATCGCGCGTGGTTGAGTCGAACGAATTTAAGGATTACCTGTGAGCAAGTCCCTGCAAGCCATTCGTGGCATGAACGACATCCTGCCCGAGCAGACGCCCCTGTGGCGCTATTTCGAGGGCACCGTGGCGCGTTTGCTGGATAACTACGGTTACCGGCAGATCCGCATGCCGATCGTCGAGTTCACCGAGCTGTTCAAGCGTTCCATCGGTGAAGTGACCGACATCGTCGAAAAAGAGATGTACACCTTCGAAGACCGCAACGGCGATTCGCTGACCTTGCGCCCCGAAGGCACGGCGGCGTGCGTGCGTGCGGTGCTCGAGCACGGCATTACCGGTGGTGGCCAGGTGCAGAAACTCTGGTACATCGGCCCGATGTTTCGCCACGAGCGTCCACAGAAAGGTCGTTATCGCCAGTTCCACCAGATAGGCCTGGAGGTATTCAACCTCGACGGTCCGGACATCGACGCCGAGCTGATCGTATTGACCTGGCGCCTGTGGGGCGAGCTGGGCATTCGTGATGCGGTCAAGCTCGAACTCAACAGCCTGGGCACCAGCGAGTCCCGTGGGCGCTACCGCGAAGCGCTGGTGGAGTTCCTGTCCGCTCACCTGGACAAGCTGGACGAAGACAGTCAGCGCCGCCTCAAGACCAATCCGCTGCGGGTGTTGGATACCAAGAACGCCGACACGCAAGCGATCCTGGTCGATGCGCCGAAAATGGCTGACTACCTCGACGACGAATCCCGTGCGCACTTCGAGGGGCTGAAGGCGCGTCTGGATGCCGTCGGTATTCCCTATGTCATCAACCCGAAGCTGGTCCGCGGCCTGGATTACTACAGCAAGACCGTCTTTGAATGGGTCACCGACAAGTTGGGCGCCCAGGGAACTGTGTGTGCCGGCGGCCGTTACGACGGGCTGGTGGAACAGATGGGCGGAAAGCCGACCTCGGGCGTGGGTTTTGCCATGGGCATCGAACGTCTGGTGTTGATGCTTGAGACGCTGGACAAGATCCCGCAGGAAATCGCCCGTCAGGTCGACGTTTACCTGTGCGCCTTCGGCGAAGCAGCCGAACTGGCGGCCCTGGCGCTGAGCGAGCGGGTCCGCGACCAGTTGCCCAACCTGCGCCTGCAGATCAACGCCGGCGGCGGCAGCTTCAAGAGCCAGTTCAAGAAGGCCGACAAGAGTGGTGCGCTGTATGCACTGATTCTCGGTGACGACGAATTGGCCCAGCAAGTGGTAGGTTTCAAACCCCTGCGTGGCCAGGGCGAACAACAAAGCATTGCCTGGGATGCGCTTGCCGCACACCTGGCCACCTGCGTCGTGCAGGGTTGAAGCTGTCAAACAGCCGATTTAGCGATTAAGGAGTATTGGGGTGTCGAGTACCGAAGATGAACAGCTGGCGGATTTGAAGGACTGGTGGACGCGCAACGGCAAGCCGCTGGTCACTGGCGGCCTGTTGGCGCTGGTCATCGTGTTCGGCTGGCAGGCCTGGCAGAAATACCAGAGCAACCAGGCGCAAGGCGCTTCGATGCTCTATCAGCAGTTGCTGGAAACCACCCTGACCCCGGACGGCAAGCCTGACGCTGCCCGCGTGGCGGAGTTGGCCGGCAAGCTCGACAACGAATTCGGCGGCACGGCCTACGCGCAATATGGCCGTCTGTTCGTGGCCAAGGTCGCGGTAGACACCGGCAAGCTGGACGACGCCGCCACCGAGCTGAAGGCCATTGTCGACAAGCCGGTCAACCCGACCCTGGGCGAAGTGGCGCGTCAGCGCCTGGCGCAGGTGCTGGCGGCGCAGAACAAGGCCGAAGAGGCGTTGAAGCTGCTCGACGGTGATGCCGACAAGGCGTTCCTGGCGACCCGCGAAGAACTCAAGGGCGACCTGCTGGTACAGCTTGGTCGTGCTGATGAGGCCCATGCGGCCTACCAAAAAGCCAAGGCTGCGCTGTCGGATGAAGCCGCGGTCGGTGGCCTGCAAATCAAGCTGGACGACCTGGCCAAAGGGGATGCGTGACGTGATCCGTTGGAAACATGCAGCATTGCTGGCTCTGGCCATTCTGGCCGCGGGTTGCAGCAGCAACAGCAAGAAAGAACTGCCACCGGCCGAACTGACCGACTTCAAAGAAGAAGTCGTGCTGCAGAAGCAATGGAGTCGCTCCATCGGTGACGGCCAGGGTGAAACCTACAACATGCTGGTGCCAGCCATCGATGGCGACACTATCTATGCCTCCGACGTCACTGGCGTGGTGATGGCGATGGATCGCACCAATGGCGACGTCAAGTGGGAGCAGGATCTTGAACTGCCCGTTTCCGGCGCCGTTGGCGTGGGTTACGGGCTGGTCATGATCGGCACGCTCAAGGGCGAAATCGTGGCCCTGGACGCCAGCAGCGGTGAAGAGAAATGGCGCGCTCGCGTGACCAGTGAAGTCCTCGCACCGCCGGCCACCAACGGTGACGTGGTCGTGGTACAGACCCAGGATGACAGCCTGATCGGTCTGGATGCCGCCACTGGCGAGCAGCGCTGGTTGTACGACAGCACCCCGGCGGTACTGACCCTGCGCGGCACCAGTGCGCCGATCGTCACCAACCGCCTCGCGGTGGCCGGGTTGTCGACCGGTAAAGTGGTGGCCCTGGATATTTCCAACGGCGTGCCGGTCTGGGAACAGCGCGTGGCCATCCCGCAGGGCCGTTCGGAACTGGAGCGCGTGGTCGACATCGACGGCGGCCTGCTGTTGTCTGGCAGTACGCTGTACGTTGCCAGCTACCAGGGACGCGTTGCGGCGCTGGACCTGGAAAGCGGTCGCCCGCTGTGGCAGCGCGATGCGTCCAGCTACGCCGGTGTCGCCGAGGGTTTGGGCAGCGTCTACGTGAGCCTGTCCTCGGGCACGGTTGAAGGCGTCGACGAGCGTTCCACCACCGCATTGTGGAGCAACGACTCCTTGGCCCGTCGTCAACTGTCGGCCCCGGAAGTGTTCTCCAGCTACGTTGCAGTCGGTGACCTGGAAGGTTACCTGCACCTGCTCAGCCAGGTGGACGGTCGTTTCGTCGGCCGTGAGCGCATCGACAGCGACGGCCTGCGTGCCCGTCCGCTGGTGGTGGGCAACATGATTTATGTGTATGGCAACAGCGGCAAACTGGAAGCCCTGACCATCAAGTAAGACTATGCTTGGGTTAATCCCAAGCGGCTTCATTTTTGTGGGCGCGAGCCTGCTCGCGAATGCGGTGGTCCAGTGGCTTGGATGTCGACTGATCCAACGCTTTCGCGACCAGGCTCGCTCCCACAGGATGGCCCCCGAGCACCAGCCGCTGCCTCGCAGCGGCTTTTGTATTTTCTGAAATAACGAAGTGGAGAGCCGCATGGTTCCCGTAATCGCCCTGGTGGGCCGACCGAACGTCGGCAAGTCCACCTTGTTCAACCGCCTGACCAGGACTCGCGACGCCATTGTCGGCGACTTGTCCGGTCTGACCCGTGATCGCCAATACGGTGAGGCCAAGTGGCAAGGGCGTACCTATATTCTGGTCGACACCGGTGGCATCTCCGGTGATGAACACGGCATGGACGAAAAAATGGCCGAGCAGTCGCTGCTCGCCATCGAAGAAGCGGATGTGGTGCTGTTCCTGGTAGACGCCAAGGCCGGTTTTACCGCCGCCGACCAGATGATCGCCGAGCATCTGCGCAAACGTAACAAGCGTTCCTACGTGGTGGCCAACAAGGTCGACAACATCGACCCGGACATGGCTCGCGCTGAATTCGCGCCGTTGGGCATGGGCCAGGCGATCCCGATTGCTGGCGCCCACGGTCGTGGCATCACCCAGATGCTGGAAATCGCCCTGGCTGATTTCCCCAAAGACGACGAAGACGAACCGGAAGACGGTGAAGAAGAAATCGTTGCCGAAGGTGAGGAAGCCAAGCGCATTCCTGGCCCTAGCGAAAAAGACGGGATCAAGATCGCCATCATCGGCCGCCCGAACGTCGGCAAGTCGACGTTGGTCAACCGCATGCTCGGCGAAGACCGGGTCATCGTGTACGACCAGCCCGGCACCACCCGCGACAGTATCTACATCCCGTTCGAGCGTAACGAAGAGAAGTACACGCTGATCGACACGGCCGGTGTGCGCAAGCGCGGCAAGATCCACGAAGAAGTCGAAAAGTTCTCCGTGGTCAAAACCCTGCAGGCGATCAAAGACGCCAACGTGGTGATCTTCGTGATGGACGCCCGCGAAGGCGTGGTCGATCACGACCTGAATCTGCTGGGCTTCGCCCTGGAAGCCGGCCGTGCGTTGGTCATCGCGATCAACAAGTGGGACGGCATGACGCCTAGCGAACGGGATTTCGTCAAGGTTGAACTGCAGCGTCGCCTGTTCTTCGTGGACTTTGCCGACATCCACTTCATCTCGGCCTTGCACGGCACGGGCGTGGGCAACCTCTACGCGTCGGTGCAGAACTCGTTCAAGTCGGCGGTCACCCGCTGGCCGACCAACCGTCTGACCCAGATCCTGGAAGACGCCGTCGGCGAGCACGCTCCACCGATGGTCAACAACCGCCGGATCAAGCTGCGTTACGCTCACCTGGGTGGCGCCAACCCGCCGATCATCGTGATTCACGGTAACCAGATCGAGAAGGTGCCCAAGTCGTACGTCCGGTATCTGGAAAACACTTATCGCCGCGTCCTGAAGCTGGTCGGCACGCCGATCCGCATCGAGTTCAAGGGCGGCGAGAACCCGTACGAAGGCAACAAGAACACGCTCACCGACCGTCAGGTCAACAAGAAGCGCCGCTTGATGTCGCACCATAAGAAGGCTGACAAGAAGCGTCGTGATAAACGCTGATCGATAGTCACCGCAGTTCCACTGTGGGAGCGAGCTTGCTCGCGATAGCGGCAGTACATCAACAGGGATGCATGCTGATCCACCGCCATCGCGAGCAAGCTCGCTCCCACAGGGTATGAGTTGTGTCAGCGTAAGAAGGGTGCCCTTGGTGGCACCCTTTTTCATGCCCGGCGATTGGGCTATCCTCGACCTCTCCCGCGCCGCACCAGAGCCGGGTGTAGACGCAGGGAACCCCCAATGATCACCAGCAAGTTGCCGAATGTCGGCATCACTATCTTCACCCAGATGTCCCAGCTCGCCGCGCAGACCGGCGCGCTCAATCTGTCCCAGGGGTTTCCCGATTTCGATGGTCCGCAGGCCCTGCGCGATGCAGTCGGCCGGCATGTCGCCCAAGGGCATAACCAATACTCGCCCATGACCGGTTTGCCGGCGCTGCGCCAGCAGATCGCGGCGAAGATCGCCCGCAGCTATGGCGTCACCGTCGATGCCGACCAGGAAGTGACCGTGACCCCCGGTGCGACCCAGGCGATTTTCTGCGCCATCGCGGCAGTGGTTCACAGCGGCGACGAAGTGATCGTGTTCGACCCTTGCTACGACAGCTATGAGCCCGCCGTCGAGTTGGCCGGTGGCCGTTGTGTGCATGTGCAATTGGGCCTGGATGATTTCGCCATCGATTTCCAGAAGCTCGCTGAAGCCCTGAGCCCGCGTACGCGCATGATCATTCTCAACACGCCGCACAATCCCAGTGGAGCGCTGATCAGCCGCGCCGAACTCGACCAGTTGGCGACGCTGATTCGCGACCGCGACATTTACCTGATCAGTGACGAGGTCTACGAACACCTGGTGTTCGACGGCGTCGCCCACGCCAGTGTCCTGGCCCATGAAGAACTGTACCAACGGGCCTTTGTGGTCAGTTCCTTCGGTAAGACCTACCACGTCACCGGCTGGAAAACCGGCTATGTGGTGGCGCCACCGGCCCTGACGGCGGAACTGCGCAAGGTGCATCAGTACGTCAGCTTCTGCGGCGTGACGCCGTTGCAGTACGCCCTGGCTGACTACATGGCCGATCACCCGGAGCACGTCGAAGAACTGCCGGACTTCTACCAGGCCAAGCGTGACCTGTTCTGCGATTTGCTGGCCCCCTCGCGCTTCAGTTTCAAGCGAGTACCCGGCACCTATTTCCAGCTGGTGGATTACTCGCAGATCCGCCCGGACCTCCATGACGTCGACATGGCAGTCTGGATGACCCGTGAGCACGGCGTGGCGACGATCCCTGTCTCGGTGTTCTACCAGAACCCACCCGAAGGCCAGCGCCTGGTGCGCCTGTGCTTTGCCAAACGCGAGGAGACGCTGCGCGAAGCGGCGGAAAAACTATGCGTGATCTGAGTACCTTGCCCAATCTCAATGTTGCGCTGATCCAGACCACCCTGGCCTGGCACGATCGCCAGGCCAATCTGGAACATTTCGAGGGCTTGCTTGCGCAGGCGCGCGGGGCGGACCTGATTATCCTGCCGGAAATGTTCACCACGGGTTTTTCCATGGAGTCCGAGACCCTGGCTGAGCCGGAAAACGGTCCTTCGCACAAGTGGCTCCAGGCTCAGGCTGCGAAGCTCGGAGCGGTGATCACCGGCAGTGTGATTATCCAGGCCGCCGACGGCAGCCATCGCAATCGTCTGCTCTGGGCACGACCGGACGGCGAAGTGCTGCATTACGACAAGCGTCATCTGTTCCGCATGGCCGGTGAGCATAATCACTACACGCCGGGCGAGCGCCAGGTGCTGTTCGAACTCAACGGCTGGCGGATCCGCCCGCTGATTTGCTATGACCTGCGTTTCCCGGTGTGGAGCCGCGACGCCGAGGACACCGACCTGTTGCTGTACACCGCCAACTGGCCCGGCGCGCGGCGCCAGCACTGGAACCGCTTGCTGCCGGCCCGAGCAATCGAGAACCTGTGCTACGTGGCCGCGGTAAACCGCATCGGTCACGACGGCAAGGGCTTTGCCTATACCGGTGACAGTCAGGTGCTGGACTTCCAGGGCGAAACCCTGCTCAGCACCGGTGAGGCCGACGGGGTATTCACTGTGTGTCTGAGTGCGGCGGAGCTGGCGGCTTACCGCGCACGCTTTCCGGCGAACCTGGATGCCGATCGTTTTGAATTCATCTGATTGAAACGTTTCAGCCCTTCAGAAGCGCTGGTGTTTGCCGATAACCGGGGCAGCCAAGGAGAAGTCCCTTATGACCAGCATCAGCGCAATCACGGTAAATCCATACCCTCTCTCTGCACCCAAGGTTTCCATCAAGGGTGCGGAAGACGAAGCAGCAGTCAGCCCTGCGGTATCGACTGACGCCAGCGAAGACAAAGACCGCCAGTTGAAAGTTGACACCAGTGGCGCGAACATCGGCGGTGCTCCAGCCAGCGGCAGCGGCGATGTCATCGAGCAGCTGAAAAAACAGATAGAGCAAACTGAAAAGCTGCTGGCCGAGCAGCAAGCCCAGTTGGCTCGCGTGCAGAAAAGCCAGGCCAACCAGGAGCAGAAAGCCCAGGAAGCCATGGCGATCCAGACTCAGATCATGGCGACCCAGGCCACATTGCAGACCTTGCAGGCCGCTTTGCTGCAGGCGATGACTATTTCGATTGATACCCATGCCTGAGACTTGTATTGCCTGACAGGCCGCCATCGCGAGCAAGCTCGCTCCCACACTGATCTTCAGCGGGTTCAAAATCCTGTGCCCACCTCAGATTCCCTGTGGGAGCGAGCCTGCTCGCGATGAGGCCGGAACAGTCACCCAAGTCATCAGCCAAACAAAAAGGCCCCAGGGTTCACACCCCAGGGCCTTTTTGCATTTCAGCTAAACCATCAGGCCGCTTTGGCTTCCGGCTGGCTCAGGGAGCGGTTCAGCGCGCTGAACAGGGCCTTGAAGCTGGCGGTGGTGATGTTCTCATCGATACCCACGCCGTGCACCGCACGCTCACCGTTGACCCGCAGCTCGATGTACGCCGCAGCCTTGGCGTTGGTGCCGGCGCCGATGGCGTGTTCGTTGTAGTCCATGATCTCCACCGGAATCGGCAGCCCGGCCACCAGCGCTTCCAGCGCGCCGTTGCCCTTGCCGCGCCAGTGCAGGTTGGTTTCGCCCTGGCCCTTGCTGGCCACTTCGACTTCCACGGCGCTGTTGCCGTTTTCTTCCTGCAGACGATGGCTGACCAGCGCGTACGGGGTGTTGGCTTGCAGGTATTCGCTGTGGAGCAGGGCATGGATCTGCTGGGCGGTCATTTCCAGGCCCAGGCGATCGGTTTCGCGCTGAACCACCTGACTGAACTCGATCTGCATGCGACGCGGCAGGCTGATGCCGTATTCCTGCTCCAGCAGGTAGGCGATACCGCCCTTGCCCGACTGGCTGTTGACCCGGATCACCGCCTCGTAGCTGCGGCCGATGTCGGCCGGGTCGATCGGCAGGTACGGCACTTCCCACAGGGTGTCCGGTTTCTGCTGGGCAAAACCTTTGCGAATGGCATCCTGGTGCGAGCCGGAGAACGCGGTGTGAACAAGGTCGCCCACGTACGGATGACGCGGGTGCACCGGGATCTGGTTGCACTCTTCGACCACTTTGCGCACGCCGTCGATGTCGGAGAAATCCAGCTCAGGGTTGATGCCCTGGGTGTAGAGGTTCAGCGCGACGGTCACCAGGTCGACATTACCGGTGCGTTCGCCGTTGCCGAACAGGCAGCCTTCGACACGGTCGGCGCCGGCCATCAGGCCCAGTTCGGTGGCGGCTACGCCGGTGCCACGGTCGTTATGGGTGTGCAGGCTGATGAGCACGCTGTCGCGACGGGTGATGTTGCGACCGAACCACTCGATCTGGTCGGCGTAGACGTTCGGAGTCGCGACTTCCACGGTGGCCGGCAGGTTGAGGATGACCTTGCGCTCAGGCGTCGGGTTCCAGACCTCGATCACTGCGTCGCAGACTTCCTTGGCGAATTCCAGCTCGGTGGCGCTGAAGGTTTCTGGCGAGTATTCGAACTGCCACTGGGTTTCTGGCTGCTGGGCGGCGTATTTGACGAACAGCTTGGCTGCATTCACCGCGATTTCCTTCACGCCTTCCTTGTCCTGGTTGAACACGATGCGGCGGAACGAAGGGCTGGTGGCGTTGTACAGGTGGACGATGGCTTTTTTCGCGCCGCGCAGGGATTCGAACGTGCGGGCGATCAGGTCTTCACGGGCCTGGGTCAGCACCTGGATGGTGGTGTCGTCCGGGATGTGGCCTTCTTCGATGAGGGTACGCACGAAGTCGAAGTCGGTCTGCGAAGCCGCCGGGAACGACGCTTCGATTTCCTTCACGCCCACAGCGACCAGGGTTTTCCAGAAACGCAGCTTCTTGGCGGCGTCCATCGGCTCGATCAGCGACTGATTGCCGTCACGCAGGTCGGAGCTGCACCAGATCGGCGCGGCGGTGATGGTCTTCGACGGCCAGGTGCGATCCGGCAGGTTGATGGTCGGGAAGGCGCGGTACTTGGAAGACGGGTCTTTGAGCATGCTCATCGCAGAATCCTTTTATTGTCGTGGCCGGGAAAAGGCGGCCTGCCGGTGGTTCGAACGGGGTGGCTTTACAGCCGGAACGAGGTGCCGCGATTCAGCCCGGCAGTCGTGCGCTGACGAGGCACAGGCTGCGGTGCTGGCGAAGCTGAATGAGGGTGTGAGAGGTTTTCATGCCTTCAACCCTAACCGCGCGGAGGGCGGATCGCAAGCAGTCGGGAAAAATTGAGATAAGTTCTGTTTTTAGGCGGGTTTGCGAGATTTAATCGCGCAGGTTCGAAGTGTTCATCTTGGAAATTGCGTCGATGTTTTGAGCTTGGCAATTCGCTGGATGGTGGTGATGTGGCTGCCGTCATCGCGAGCAGGCTCGCTCCCACAGGGATTTTCTGTGGGTCACAAATGTTGTGTTCACAAGAGATCCAAATGTGGGAACGAGCCTGCTCGCGGTCAGGCCGGCAGCTTCACCGCAAAAACTCAGGGCTGGAATGCCCCGATAAAAATCGCCGGATCCACCCGCGCATCGTTCAGGCTGATATTCCAGTGCATGTGCGGGCCAGTTGCCCGGCCCGTGGAGCCGACTTTGCCGACGACCGTGCCGCGCTTGAGCTGCTGGCCGACCTTCACGTCGATCTTCGACATGTGGCAGAACATGCTGATGAAACCCTGGCCGTGATCGACAAACACGGTGTTGCCATTGAAGAAGTAATTGCCGGTGAGGATCACCTTGCCAGCGGCCGGAGTCTTGATGGGTGTGCCGGCGGGCACGGCGAAGTCCAGGCCGGCGTGGGGGTTGCGTTCTTCGCCGTTGAAGAAGCGCCGCACGCCGAACTTGCTCGACATCGGACCATTGACCGGCTTGTCCAGCAGCAGGTTGCTGGGGATGTTCGGGCTGAAGCTGCGATAGGCCTTCAGTTGCACGGCCAGTTCGGCGTTGATGCGTTTGAGGTCCGCCGGGTTCGGATTGACCTGACGCTTGTTCTTCAGGGTGATGTGTTGCTCGGGGTACTTTTTATAGCCGACCACGAACGGCTGGGTGCTGCCGCCACTGCTGATCTGCTGGGTGCCGGGCTTGACCGTCAGCGGGATGCCGACAATCGCCAGCCAGTTATCCTTTTCCTTGACCACCAGCACCGGTTTGCCCTGGTAACTGGCTTTTGGCGCCTGGGCCGCGCTGCCCAGGTCCACCACGGCCACGCCGCCGGGCACCGGTTTGTTCAGCAGACGGGTGATGTAACTGTCGGCGTTGGCGTTGAAGGTCAGGCACAGCAAGAGCAATGGGGCGAGATATCGCGGCATGAATCAATCCAATAGAGAAAGGGTGACCGGCGTCAGGTGATTGTCTTCGACCCGCACCAGCAGTTCGCCTTCACCGAGCCGCGCGGTCAGGCGCTGGCCGGTTTGGGTCTGCGCGGCGTTGCGGATCGCCTGGCCGCGTTCGTCGAGCAAAATACTGTAGCCGCGGCCGAGGGTCGCCAGGGGGCTGACGATGTGCAGCGTCTGCATCTGGTTTTGCAGTTGCAGGCGTCGCGCCTTCAGGCCCTCGCGCATGGCCCGGGGCAAGCGCGCGGCGAGGCTGTCCAGGCGTTGGCGCAGCAGTGCCAGTTGCCGTCCCGGATGTTGCCCGGCCAGGCGGGTTTCCAGGCGGATCAGGCGTTCGCGGCGGGTATTGAGGCTGCGCTCGAAGGCCCGGCGCATGCGCATGTCCAGGTCGTCGAGGCGCTGGGCTTGCTGGCGCAGGCGCTCACCGGGGTGGCGCAGGCGTCGGGTCAGGCCTTCAAGGCGCAGTTGATCGCGCATCAGGCGGTCGCGCATGCGCATCACAAGCCGCCGGTGCAGACTTTCGACCCGGCGCACCAGGTCGCCGGCATCGGGGGCCAGCAGTTCGGCAGCGGCGGACGGGGTCGGGGCGCGCACGTCAGCGACGAAATCGCTGATGGACACGTCGGTTTCATGGCCGACGGCGCTGACGATCGGCGTGACGCAGGCGTCCACCGCCCGGGCCACGGCTTCTTCGTTGAAGCACCACAAGTCTTCCAGCGAGCCGCCGCCTCGGGCCAGGATCAGCGCATCGAACCCCCGGGCATCCGCCAGTTTCAGCGCGCGGACGATTTGCGCGGTGGCTTCGCGGCCCTGTACGGCGGTGGGGATCAGCGTCAGGGAAATCTGCGGCGCACGGCGGCGGAACACGCTGATGATGTCGCGGATCACCGCGCCGGTGGGCGAACTGATGATGCCGATGCGTTGCGGATGGGCCGGCAGCGGCACCTTGCGCTCGGCGCTGAACAGGCCTTCGGCGCTGAGCTTTTCCTTGAGCGCATCGAAGGCCAGGCGCAGGGCGCCATCGCCGGCCGGTTCCACGGTGTCGAGAATCAGCTGATAGTCGCCGCGGCCCTCGAACAGTGAGACCTTGCCGCGTACTTTCACCGCCAGTCCGTCTTTGAGGGCTTGACGCACCCGCGCGGCATTTTGCCGGAACAGTGCGCAACGCACCTGGGCGCCGCTGTCCTTGAGGGTGAAATACACATGGCCGGAGGCGGGGCGGGCAAGGTTGGAAATTTCGCCCTCGACCCAGATGTTGCTGAACACGTCTTCAAGCAGCACCCGCGCACGGCCGTTGAGCTGGCTGACAGTCAGGACCTCGCGGTCCAGGCCCAGTCGGGCAAAGGGATCTTTAATCATGGGCAGCATGATAAGGGCATTCGCTGCTCAATCTCCATGTTCACCGAAAAACCTTCCGGGAATTGGCGCGGTACAATGCACCATTGCCCATAGGTTCAAGGTGGGCGCGGGCTTGCTCGTCGCCACCCGTAGATTCGCCGCAGGATGTCCCATGAATTCGCAAAGCATCATCGTCCCGAAAATTTCCTCCTTGCCGGTCCACGAGCCTCGGGCCCGGGCGGTTGTGCGCTGGCTGGTGCGCAAGAATATCGTCGAAGAACAACTGACCACCTGCGGGCGTACCGGCAATCGCATGGCCCACGCCATCGCCCCCGGCGCCCGCGAGGTGGTCATGCACCCTGAGGCCTTGCCGTTTGGCGAACCGGTCAATGGCCTGGAAATCATCACCAAGCGCTGCATCTATACCCCGGCCAAAGGATTTCTCGAGGAAGCGGGCTGCGCCGAATGCCGCAAGGAAATCGGCGAGGCGCTGTTCGAAAGCCTGGAAGACTGGATGCCGGCCCGCACCGACAACTTCACCTGCCCGGAGTGTGGGCATGAAGATGACATCAACGGGTTTCTGTTCCTGCAACCGTGTGGCTTTTCCAATTTGGGGTTTATCTTCAACAACTGGCTGGAGGCGGGGTTCAAGCAGGACTTTATCGACGAGTTCGCCGACTGGCTGGATCAGCCGGTGAGTTGGGTGAAGGTGGAGTTGTAAGAGAGCGATTCCCCCCCTGTGGGAGCGAGCCTGCTCGCGATTGGCGTCGGGTCAGTTGGCACGGTGTTGACCGATACACCGCTATCGCGAGCAGGCTCGCTCCCACAAGGGAATGTGTAGCAATCGGGCAGTGTTTAGCCCCTTCAATCACCCCGGCAATAATAGACAGAGTTTTACATTGAGCCAGAGGGGGTGCATGTATATAATGGCGCGCTTCCATTTTCCCGCTCGGGAGCCCCCGCGATGCTGCGTATCAGCCAAGAAGCTCTGACCTTCGACGACATTCTCCTAGTGCCCGGTTATTCCGAGGTACTGCCTAACGAAGTCAGTCTCAAAACCCGTCTTACCCGTGGCATCGAACTGAATATCCCGTTGGTTTCCGCCGCCATGGACACCGTGACCGAAGCCCGTCTGGCCATTGCCATGGCCCAGGAAGGCGGTATCGGTATCATCCACAAGAACATGACCATCGAACAGCAGGCCGCCGAAGTGCGCAAGGTCAAGCGGTTCGAGGCTGGCGTGGTCAAGGACCCGATCACCATCGAGGCTGACGCCACGGTTCGTGATCTGTTCGAACTGACCCGCATGCACAACATCTCCGGCGTTCCGGTGCTGCACGATGGCGACCTGGTCGGCATCGTCACCTCCCGCGACGTGCGTTTCGAGAACCGCCTGGACGCCACCGTCCGTCAGGTGATGACGCCTAAAGAGCGTCTGGTTACGGTCAAGGAAGGCATCGGCAAGGACGAAGTTCGCGAGTTGCTGCACAAGCACCGCATCGAGCGCGTGCTGATCGTCGACGATAAGTTCGCCCTCAAGGGCATGATGACCGTCAATGACATCGAAAAAGCCAAGGCTTATCCGCTGGCCAGCAAGGACGACCAGGGTCGTCTGCGCGTAGGCGCTGCGGTCGGCACCGGCAAGGACACTGGCGACCGCGTCGCGGCCCTGGTCAATGCCGGCGTCGACGTGGTGGTGGTCGACACCGCCCACGGTCACTCCAAAGGCGTGATCGACCGCGTTCGCTGGGTCAAGCAGAACTTCCCTGAAGTGCAGGTGATCGGCGGCAACATCGCCACCGGCGCTGCCGCCAAGGCCCTGGCCGAAGCTGGCGCCGATGCGGTCAAGGTCGGTATCGGCCCAGGCTCGATCTGCACCACCCGCATCGTTGCCGGTGTCGGCGTGCCGCAAATCAGCGCCATCGCCAACGTCGCCGCAGCCCTTGAAGGCACTGGCGTACCGTTGATCGCCGACGGCGGCATCCGCTTCTCAGGTGACCTGTCCAAGGCCATCGTCGCCGGGGCCTCCTGCGTGATGATGGGTTCGATGTTTGCCGGTACTGAAGAAGCGCCAGGCGAGATCGAACTGTTCCAGGGCCGCAGCTACAAGGCTTACCGCGGCATGGGCTCGCTGGGTGCCATGTCCCAGGCCCAGGGCTCCTCCGACCGTTACTTCCAGGACTCCTCCGCGGGCGCCGAGAAGCTGGTGCCCGAAGGCATCGAAGGTCGTGTGCCGTACAAAGGCACCCTGAGCGCCATCATCCATCAACTGATGGGCGGCCTGCGTTCTTCCATGGGCTACACCGGCAGCGCCAACATCGAAGAGATGCGCACCAAGCCGGAGTTCGTGCGCATCACCGGCGCCGGCATGGCCGAGTCCCATGTCCACGACGTACAGATCACCAAGGAAGCGCCGAACTACCGCGTAGGTTAAGGCCTTCAGCAAAACGTTAATCACCGGGGCTGTTCATTCAGCCCCGAGTTGTTTCTGATTCACTACATGAGAATGAGTCATGGCCCTCGACATTCACGCTCACCGCATCCTGATCCTCGACTTCGGTTCCCAGTACACCCAGCTGATCGCCCGCCGCGTGCGTGAAATCGGCGTGTACTGCGAATTGCATCCGTTCGACATGGATGACGAAGCGATTCGCGAATTCGCGCCTAAAGGCGTCATCCTCGCCGGCGGCCCCGAGTCCGTGCACGAAGCCGACAGCCCGCGTTGCCCGCAAGCGGTGTTCGACCTGGGCGTGCCGGTCTTCGGTATCTGCTACGGCATGCAGACCATGGCTGAGCAGCTGGGTGGTAAGGTAGAAGGCTCCGACCTGCGTGAGTTCGGTTATGCCCGCGTTGACGTGGTCGGCAAGAGCCGCCTGCTGGATGGCATCGAAGACCACATCGACGCCGACGGCCTGTTTGGCCTCGACGTGTGGATGAGCCACGGTGACAAGGTCACCAAGATGCCGGAAGACTTCCACATCCTGGCCAGCACCCCGAGCTGCCCGATTGCCGGCATGTTCAACGATGATCGCCGTTACTACGGCGTGCAGTTCCACCCGGAAGTGACCCATACCAAGCAAGGCGGTCGCATCCTGTCGCGCTTCATCCTCGATATCTGCGAGTGCGAAGCCCTGTGGACACCATCGAAAATCGCTGAAGACGCCATCGCCCAGGTTCGCGCCCAGGTCGGCACCGACAACGTACTGCTCGGCTTGTCCGGCGGCGTGGACTCCTCGGTGGTTGCCGCGTTGCTGCACAAGGCCATCGGCGACCAGTTGACCTGCGTCTTCGTCGACAACGGCCTGCTGCGCCTGCACGAAGGCGAGCAAGTGATGGCCATGTTCGCCGAGAACATGGGCGTCAAGGTGATCCGCGCCAACGCCGAAGAGCAGTTCCTGAACAACCTGGCCGGCGAGTCCGACCCGGAGAAGAAGCGCAAGATCATCGGTCGCACCTTCATCGACGTATTCGATGCCGAATCCTGCAAGCTGGACAACATCAAGTACCTGGCCCAAGGCACCATCTACCCCGACGTGATCGAGTCGGCCGGCGCCAAGAGCGGCAAGGCCCACGTGATCAAGTCCCACCACAACGTCGGTGGCCTGCCAGAGGAAATGAACCTCAAGCTGGTCGAGCCGCTGCGCGAGTTGTTCAAGGATGAAGTGCGTCGCCTCGGCCTGGAACTGGGCCTGCCGTACGACATGGTCTACCGCCACCCATTCCCAGGCCCGGGCCTGGGCGTGCGGATCCTTGGTGAAGTGAAGAAGGAATACGCCGACCTGCTGCGTCGCGCCGACCACATCTTCATCGAAGAACTGCGCAAGGCCGACTGGTACCACAAGGTCAGCCAGGCGTTCGTGGTGTTCCAGCCGGTGAAATCGGTTGGCGTGGTCGGCGATGGCCGTCGCTACGCCTGGGTCGTGGCCCTGCGCGCCGTGGAAACCATCGACTTCATGACCGCTCGCTGGGCGCACCTGCCGTACGAGCTGCTGGAAACCGTTTCCGGGCGGATCATCAACGAAATCGAAGGCATCTCCCGCGTGACGTATGACGTGTCGAGCAAGCCGCCGGCGACGATTGAGTGGGAATAAGGTTGATCCGCAGCTCTCTGTTTTATAAGTAAAAAACTAGAGAGCCCCAGGTCGAAACAGAATTGTGACCTGGGTGATATTCAGTCAGGCAAGTGACATCGCCAGACGCTTACAGGCTTTACCATCAGCCTCAAACAACAAAACCCGCATTGGCGGGTTTTGTTGTTTCAGACGAACACGTTGATCAGAAGTCGTAACGCACGTTCGCAGTGAAGGTGTCGGCGTCGAAACCACTGCTGGTCAGGTAGTTGTACGTCCCTCCCACGCTCCACGCGCCCACGCGGTAGTTCGCGCCCAGTCCCAGCTCGTAGCTGTCGCGCGCCGGTGTCGCGCCTGTGGTGGTGAAGGGGGTACCACCGAGTACGAAGGTGGAGGTGGTGCCGGCCTTGTCGCCGATGAAATCGTGCCAGGCCATCAGCTTGGCTTCCGGTTCCAGGCTCCCCACACCTACGTCAAAAGCGGCCGCCAGACGAGCGCCCAGGCCCATTTCGCCGATTTCATAGCGCTGGCTACCGACGTTGAGGGCGGCTGAGCTACCTTTTTCACGGTACGAGTCAATCGACACGTTGGCATAACGCGCACCGATCTGTGGTTCCAGCAGCCACTGCTTGTCGAGCTGGAAAGTGTAGCCTGCCAGTGCGTTGACGCCGAAGATCTCACTGTCGTAGTCGGCCTTGGCGCGGGTACCGGCGATGTAGCGTTTGGACTCGTTGTCGTTCCAGCCATACATCAGCGAGGTGTCGACAAAGAAGTTGTCATGGGTCCAGTTGCCGTACAAGGTCAGTGCATGGCCGCTGACGTCGGTTTTGTGGCCCAGGTCGGATTTAACGTCGCTGGTCAGGTAGCTGTAAGCCAGGCCCATGGTGGTATCGGCGTTGAGCTTGCCGTCGGCACCCACGGCGATGCCGTTGGTGTTGGCGTCGTAGCCGTCGATACCGTGGCGGCTGTCCTGGTTGGCATCGCTGGACAGCGCTTGCAGCCATACGCCTTGTTCTGCCAGGACGTCACCGGAGGACAGACCGCTACGCGCTTTGCTGGCGCGGCGGTTGATGGCACTTGCGACCAGGTTCTGGCTGTTGGTGGCGGCGTTGATCGCCCCGCGGCTGACGTCCGGGGTCAGGGTTTCGGCAAGTTCGGCCAGATCTTCACTGGTGGCGGCGTTGGCGAAACGCTGGAA
The DNA here is from genome assembly GCF_900156295.1 of Pseudomonas sp. A214. Lineage (NCBI taxonomy): Bacteria > Pseudomonadati > Pseudomonadota > Gammaproteobacteria > Pseudomonadales > Pseudomonadaceae > Pseudomonas > Pseudomonas sp. A214. The sequence continues at coordinate 5,682,505 of NZ_LT707062.1, read as the reverse complement.
TACCGGGTCACTTTCGTCCAACTGGCCCATGACCGTGTTCTTGAACGGATTGATGGCGTTCACCGCGTTGCGCGAACCACGGGCACCCAGCAGGTCTTGCGTGATCGCCTCATCACTGCGGGTGGCAACCAGTGCTTTCACGTCCTGACCTTCAATGCCGAAGTTCCTCACCTCAAGCAACGCCGAGGAGGAAACCACGGACAGGTTCTGCGGGTCTTCCCAAGTGCCAGAGTTGATGAGGGTGTAGCGGGTGCCCGACGTGCGGAAGTCGTCGGAGCGAGCCTGCAGTTCGATCTGGCTGCCAGGAGAGAAGTAGGTATTGCCGGTGACTTTCAGGATCGGCGTGTTGGGCAGTGTGTTGTTATCCAGCAGCAGGCGCAAACGCGCAGTCTCGCTGTCCATGTCGAGGTCGCCCACAATCGTAGTCTGCGGGCGAAGCAGAGTCAGGCGGCCCCCGTCGATATCGACGAAACCGGCGCGGATGGTCGAGCCATCGAACATCGCGTCCCCTTGCACCAGCACACCACTCAGGCCCAGCAGGTCACCCTTGACCTGACCACCTTGCCAGTAGAAATACGAAGGGGAGGCATTGTCGTCCGCCAGAATTGCTGCGGTGCCGCCTTCGATCAGGCCACCTGTCTGCCTGATGGTGAGGATGTCGAAACCGCCGGAGGTGTCGAGACTGCGAAAATGGATACCGACTCCATCGGCGGAGATAGTCCCGCTGTTGTTGATATCGCTCTTGAAGGGAGCGCCTGTCATCTGACCGGTAAAGCGAGCGTTCTCGATCTCGATACCCGCAGAGTCGATGCCACGAGCGGTGATAGTGCCCGAGTTATTGATGTTCGCCTGGGTCGAGGTGATCATCATGCCGTTGGCATCTTCGCCAGTCACAGTGATGTTGCCGTTGTTGTTCACTTCGCCAGCGATATTCGCCAGATACAGGTCCAGCCCCATGGCGCCATTGCCGCTCACCGTAATGTCGCCATGATTTACCAGATCGCCAGCGACGTTGGAATTGAGGGTCATGGCGATGCCGGCCGGGATGTCGCTGGGGTTCGCGGCCGTCAGGTTGATGTTGCCCTGGTTGACCAGGTTGCCCGCCAGGGTCACGTCGGTCAGCTCTACGCCAGCGTTTTGCGACGTCCCGGTGAAGGTGGCGTTATTGAAAACGTCACCGGAGCTGCTGTATGCCCCTGTGCTCAGGTCGTGGTTGAAGTCGGGTGCGGGTGCGGCATGGACCGTGGCAGTGGCAGCCGCGATGGACAGCGCCAACAACGAGCGGCGCAGGTGGGAGATGTTCAAGACAGTATCCTTACAGGGTAGAAACTGACAGAGAACAACCTGCGCGTCAGCGTCTGTTTTAGGCTTCCCTGCCAGCTTGTCAGTGAAGTGCTGATTCAAGCGCGGTGAAATTTACACGATGCTTGTAGGGCAAATCACCATAAAAAGAATAAATGACGAAGAAAAAGCTAAAAAATGCGACGTTACAGTTATTTTTTGAGGCTTTATAGGGTTATTCAGCAATAAGCGGAACTTAAGGTCACCGTTGTGGTCACGCCCGGGTCAGGCACTAGGGGGAATAGTGTTCGGATGTTTTTAAACGGACGTGCCCACCCTTAATCTCAGGATTCTCATGTGCCAATGGAATTTTGGCCCACCGGCTCCATGTCGCTTCCCACCCCCTATCATGGCTGGCTCCTGGTACATGGACGTATTGGGAAAGGGGCGAGCCCAGCGCCTGTTGGTACCTATCAGCTAAACGACCTGGAACAATCAGGTCTGCTTCTCCGATGAGATGACGCTGGGGCAATAAGGCGAGTCGACTACGATAGTCCAGCGGATCCAGTGAACCGTCGAGTGGCGACAGTCCTTTCATCGTCGCCCACAGACGTGGACTGAGATTGCCAGCAAGGGTTTGCACCTGAGTAACATCATTGCGCTGTGCCGCTAACAATAATGCGAGAGCGGCTCCACCTGAATACCCCACCAGTTCGAACTCCCTATTGCCATATCGCTGTTTCAGTTGGTCCAGCGCCTGGCTGAGACGGGTGACCACTTCCTGAGAAAAGCGGCGATTGGTCCAGAGTGCTGATTGACAGGCTGCGGCCATGACGAACTGGCAGGGGCGTGCCAGGTACGCGTTCGGTGTCGGATCATCGACCGCCAGTCGTGGCACTAACAGATTGTGCGGGCTCGGATCCAGGCTGGGTTGAGTGGCCGTCGCCCAGGAATGGCCATCGCCTTCCAGGTAGACACGCAGGCGAGTCATCTTTTCCCCAGTGTGCGGCGCAAGTATGAGGAGGGGGAAGGCGTGGCCTGGCAAGACCTCCCATTGTCGCCCGTGCTCTTCAGCCAGTTGTTGCAGTGCCTCGCGCGGCGATTGGCAGGCGATGAGAAGCGCGCTGACCATCACCATCCAGGCTTTATAGAAGCCGGCCAATGTCCCACGACAGGAAAAGTATCTACTCATCATCTGTCGTAACACACCTTGGCAATTGGCAGCATCGGCATTGAAGTCGGCATTGGCAGTGTAGTTCTTGGTTAAGTTAGGGCAGCGATGGCAGGATGTGGCGACCAGCCTATCCCAGTTCGAAGCGCTGCCATTTATAGATCCGATTTCGATCCCCAAGTTGCTGATTCAACGCAGCAGATGCGCGAAGAGTCTCTTATCTGCGCATGCTGCACGAATGACCACCGTATCGATGTGTACAGGAAAACCCTGTGGATAACCTCTCCAGGGTTTTTTCATTTTGACTGGCCTTACTATTTCTCATCTGCGGGTCTCCTGAGGAAAGCTTCTGTCAAGCGGTTTTCCCGTCACGTTTCGCTACGATTACCGTCTCAGCGGGGGCCGAGAGGCGCTTATCATCGGGCGGTATGGCCTGCGGGTATCGCAGCTATTGAAGAGCGGGCCAAGGTTGTCGATTGACAACCTAGTGGGCCATGCGAATACTGGAGATCACGGATAAGTCGTCCCTCGCACCCGAAGAAAGAGGTCGAAGAAGTGCTTAGGCATGCCGAAGCGCAGGGCTGGCGTGTAGTAGTTGGCGGTAGTCACGCCTGGGGGCGGCTTATTGTCCTTATAACGATGAGGACTGCCGCTGCGGTGAGTTCTGCATTACGTCGATATGGAGCACGCCAAAGAACCCTGGCAATCACGCGCGAGCATTGCGGCGCGTTGTGGACAATTGCACTGCGCATCGTAATTGGCGCGAAGCTGATGACGGTGCTGAGGACTAGGAAATGGAATACACCTTTACCTTGAAATATCAGCTCGCTGGTGATGACTGTCCCGCGGATGAACTGGTCGAGCGGCTGGGTGAGGCTGGCTGCGACGACGCTCTGGTAGGCATTGGGCAACCGGTGCGGCTGGCGCTTGAGTTCACTCGGGAGGCTGCGGATGCGATCAAGGCCGTGCTTAGCGCCCTGGGCGATGTCCGCCGCGCGGTGCCGTCGGCCAAACTGATCGAGGTTGCTCCTGATTGGGTCGGGCTGACCGACGTAGCCGAAATCGTAGGCGTATCTCGACAGAACATGCGCAAGCTGATGTTGGCTCATCCTGGCAGCTTCCCGACGCCTGTGCACGAAGGGAGTTCGTCTATCTGGCACTTGGCAGACATCCTGACCTGGCTGCAGGCCAAGGGCAGCTATTCACTTCCCAAGCACGTGTTGGATCTGGCGCAGGTGGCTTTGCAGGTCAACGTTGCGAAAGAGGGGCGGCGGTTACCTGGCTTGGCTGCCAGAGAGTTGGAAGCTTTGGTTGGGTGACCGTCTGAACCGCTTGGGGCGCCATTAGGCGCCCTTGTCGCATCTGACGATCATGGCTCGACCGGGTGGCGCGACAATCCTTCACTTAATATTTCTCAATTGCAGGTGTATCGTATTCGCCTTTTGCGGGCCCCAGGGTCCGCCGCAGATTCAAGAGGTGGTCGCTTCATGTCCTTTACCCGTCGCCAAATACTCGGTGGCCTGGCCGGTCTTGTTGTCGTGGGCGTAGGGGCGGGGGGCGCGTCGCGGTATTGGTTGGGCAAGATGGCCGATGCCGAGGCCGGTCACGACTATGAGTTGATCGCCGCGCCCCTGGACGTGGAGCTGGTGGCCGGGCACAAGACCCAGGCCTGGGCTTTTGGTCCGTCGGCACCGGGTACTGAATTGCGGGTGCGTCAGGGCGAATGGTTGCGGGTGCGCTTCATTAATCACCTGCCGGTTGCGACCACCATTCACTGGCACGGTATCCGTCTGCCGCTGGAGATGGACGGCGTGCCGTATGTCTCGCAATTGCCGGTGCTGCCGGGTGAATACTTCGATTACAAATTCCGCGTGCCGGACGCCGGCAGCTATTGGTATCACCCCCACGTCAACAGCAGCGAGGAGCTCGGTCGCGGGCTCGTTGGGCCTTTGATTGTCGAGGAGCGTGAGCCCACCGGCTTCAAATACGAACAAACCCTCAGCCTCAAGAACTGGCATGTGGATGAGCAAGGCGAGTTCGTCGCCTTCAGCATTCCCCGTGAAGCGGCCCGTGGCGGGACGGCCGGGCGTTTGTCGACCATCAACGGCGTGCCGCTACCGGTGATTGATCTGCCGGCCGGACAGATCACCCGGGTACGCTTGCTGAACCTGGACAATACCCTGACCTACCGCATCAACATTCCTGGCGTCGAGGCGCAGATCTACGCCCTGGACGGTAACCCTGTCGCGCCGCGCCCGCTGGGCAAGGAATACTGGCTGGGTCCGGGCATGCGCATTTGCCTGGCGATCAAGGCGCCGGCGGCCGGGGAGGAGTTGTCATTGCGCAATGGTCCGGTGCGGCTGGGCACTTTGCGCTCCGTGCCCAACAACGAGGCGCCGGCCCAGTGGCCGCCCGCGCTGCCACCTAACCCGGTGGCCGAGCCGGACCTGGCCAATGCCGAGAAACTCAACTTCAATTTCGAGTGGGTCGGTTCGGTGTCGGTCAATGTCGACAACGGCAAACCACCGAGTTTGTGGCAGATCAACGGCAAGGCCTGGGACATCACCGACAAGACCTGCGCCGACCGGCCAATCGCCACGTTGAAAAAAGGCCAGAGCTATATTTTCGAATTGAAGAACATGACTCAGTACCAGCATCCGATCCATTTGCACGGCATGAGCTTCAAGGTGATTGCATCCAACCGGCACAAGGTCATCCCGTATTTCACCGACACCTATCTGCTGGGCAAGAACGAGCGGGCGCAGGTGGCGCTGGTGGCGGATAACCCAGGCGTGTGGATGTTCCATTGCCATGTGATCGACCACATGGAAACCGGCCTGATGGCCGCCATCGAGGTGGCGTGATGCGCCAGATTCGCCCCGCCAAAATCATCGACCGCAGCCGTGACCAGGATTTCATGCGCGAAGCCCTGAGCCTCGCCGCACAAGGCGCGGCTTTGGGTGAAGTGCCGGTGGGCGCAGTGCTCGTGCAGGACGGTGAGATCATCGGCCGCGGCTTCAACTGCCCGATCAGCGGCCACGACCCCAGCGCCCATGCGGAAATGGTCGCCATCCGCGCCGCCGCCCAGGCCGTGAGTAACTATCGCCTGCCCGGCAGCACCCTCTATGTGACGCTGGAGCCGTGCAGCATGTGCGCCGGCCTCATCGTTCACTCGCGCATCGCCCGGGTCGTCTACGGCGCCCTGGAGCCCAAGGCCGGCATTGTGCAGAGCCAGGGGCAATTTTTCAGCCAGGGGTTTCTGAATCACCGGGTGATGTTCGAGGGCGGGGTGTTGGCTGACGAGTGCAGTGCGGTGTTGAGCGAGTTCTTCAAGGCCCGCAGAGCCAAATCCCAAGACTGACGCTGTACCCTGTGGGAGCGGGCTTGCTCGCGAAAGCGGCGTGTCAGTCACATAGATGTTGAATGGTCCGCCGCCATCGCGAGCAAGCTCAGCTCCCACATGGGGTCCCGGGTGTCCACAGATCCTGCGTTCACCACAATCCCTGTGGGAGCTGAGCCTTGCATTCATGTTGAATGTGCTGCCGCCTTCGCGAGCAAGCCCGCTCCCACAGAGGGGGGTTGTGGTACCAGGGCGATTTATTTCCGCGCCACAATCACCGCCCGCATTGGCGCCGGCAGTCCTTCGATGGTTTTGCTGTGGTCGGCGGGATCGAGAAAGTCGCTAAGCGACTGATACTTCATCCACTCGGTGCTGCGCTGTTCTTCCACGGTGGTCAAGCTCACGTCCACACAGCGCACATCGCTGAACCCGGCGCGGCGCAGCCAGCGTTCCAGGGCTGGGACTGAAGGCAGGAACCAGACGTTGCGCATCTGTGCGTAACGGTCCTCGGGGACCAGCACCTGATGTTCATCGCCCTCGATCACCAGGGTTTCCAGGACCAGCTCTCCGCCCTTGACCAGGCAATCCTTGAGCGCCAGCAAATGCTCGATCGGCGAGCGGCGATGGTAGAACACGCCCATGGAAAACACCGTATCGAAGCCTTCCAGCTCCGGCGGCAGCGCCTCGAATGGGAAAGGCAGGTGCCAGGCGTTGGGCTGCGAGAGGTAGCGCTGCACCGCCTGGAACTGGCAGAAGAACAGCCAGTTGGGGTCGACGCCGATCACCGTGTCGGCACCGGCACCGAGCATCCGCCACATGTAATAACCGTTGCCGCAGCCCACATCGAGGATGCGCTTGCCCACCAGGTCCAGGTGCGGGGCGACCCGCGACCACTTCCAGTCCGAACGCCATTCGGTGTCAACGTGCACGCCAAACAGGTCGAAAGGCCCTTTGCGCCACGGCGACAGGCCCATCAGCGCGGTTCGCATCTGTTCACGGGTTTCGTCGCTGCAATCGGTGTCGAGGGTCAGGCCGTTCAGCAGGTCAATCCGGGTCGGTTGCAGCACTGGCAAGGCATCGAGGGCGCTCTGCCAGCGCTCTAGGTCGCCATGACCCTTTTCCATTTTGCTGTCCAGTTGCGTTTGCAGCGTCGCGGCCCAATCGGCCAGAGGTGTGCCGGCCAGATGGCGGGCCAGGGGAGACAGATCAATCATGGCAGGGCAATCAACGAGGCAAAATTAAGACACTGGAACCACGGCACGACTTTCGAGAAACCGGCCGCCAGCAGGCGTTCGCGGTGTTCTTCGAGACTGTCGGGCTTCATGACGTTTTCGATGGCGCTGCGCTTCTGGGCGATTTCCAGCTCGCTGTAGCCGTTGGCGCGCTTGAACGCCACATGCAGGTCGTTGAGCAGCGCGTGCTCTTGTTCATCGTTAAAGCGCAGCTTCTCCGAGAGGATCAACGCACCGCCGGGCAGCAGGGACTGGCGGATGCGGCTCAACAAGGCGGTACGCTGATCCGGCGCGATGAATTGCAGGGTGAAGTTCAGCGCTACCACCGAGGCCGGCTGGAACGTCAGGGCGAGGATGTCGCCTTCGATCACTTCAACCGGCAGCAACTCCTGGAACATCGAGTCCTGGCCGTTAAGGTACTCGCGGCAGCGCTCGACCATGGCCGCTGAGTTATCCACCGCAATCACCCGGCAACCGTCGGTGCGCACATGGCGGCGCAGGGCCTGGGTCACCGCGCCCAGGGACGAGCCCAGGTCGTAGAGGACGCTGTCCGGCTGGGCAAATTGCGCGGCGAGCACGCCCAGGTTCTCGACGATGGTCGGGTAACCCGGCACCGAACGCTTGATCATGTCCGGAAACACCCGCACCACGTCCTCGTTAAAGGCGAAGTCAGGCACCTGGGCCAGGGGCTGGGCGAATAGACGATCGGGTTCTTTGCTCACGGCAGTTCCAGCGGCATGGGTGGTGAAAAGGCCGGCATTTTAACCAAAAAACCTCTGGGAGCGAGCCTTTGTGAGCGCCGGGCTTGCTCTCTGGTTCAGTGGTTTTTTTGAGTGAAGGCCGACGCCGCAATGCCCCACTGGCCCAGCCAATAACTGATGATGATCAGGTAAGGCGCGGCATGAAAGGGCGCCACGAACCGGTTTATGCCAATGACGCTGTCGGAAAACACAAACGCCAGAGCCCCGGCAGCGGCCAGCCAGGCCGAGCGCTCGGGGACTTCAGTACCCAATCGCGCCAGCGCACGCCAGAGCATGGCGCTGATGGCCAGGCCATAGACAATCACCGGGACGAGCAAAGGCCCCAGACCGCTCGATATCAGAATCCCCAGCAGCGTTGCGCCAAGCCCCAATGCCAGGGCCAGCGATAGCAACGCCGGACGGCGACAGTCGCTGAGGTAGGCTTTCAGATAGGCCAGGTGCGCCAGCAGAAACGCGCCAAGGCCGAACACGAACAGATCCCCGGGCCAAGCCAGCAGCACATCGCCCACCAGCGAGAAAATCAATCCCAGGCTGATCCAGCGTCGATATTCGCTGGGTGGCGCATCGTGCAGCCAGCCGAGCAGGGCCAGCACCGGCATCGGCTTGACCAGCAGGCACAGCAGGGTGGCATGCACAGTGAGCCCGTACACATAGGTGGCCGCGCCCATCAATGCAAGGATCAGCCAACCCATGATCAATTCACCGAAATGGCGCAGTCGAAGGTTTCCACCGGCGGTACTTCAGGTGCCCAGGGCTGTTGATAAGTCAGGCGCAAGCGACCGGTTCCGGCAGCAAATGCCTGGAAACGCCAGGTTGATACCCCGGCCGCGCCGACGATGCCGGCGTCTTCCGGGTTGCGGTAAACCTCAGGCCCCCAGGCCTTCAGCACGCCGCCAGCCGAATCCTGGACCGCCCAGCGATAACCGGTGCTGGGGTTGCTGGGCAAATTCAGGATCAGGTTCTGGCCGTTAGTGAGCTGCACCGGGCACTGGCTCAGTTTTTCCACGGTCACGTTGTGTTTCGGTTGCGTGGCGCAGGCACTCAGCAGGGCGAGGCTGAAAGGGACGAGCAGGCGGGTGAGGGACATAAGGGCTCCGGCATTCACGACGAACGGCGAGCATAACCGAAGATGCTACTGGGTGTGTCAGCGGGGCATGTGTTGGATCTCATGGCCTTATCGCGAGCAGGCTCGCTCCCACAAGGGTTTGGTGTGGATCACACATGTTGTGAACAACACAAAGCCACTGTGGGAGCGAGCCTGCTCGCGATGAGGCCCGCACAAGCGCTACAGGACTATCAGAACAACACCTTGGCCACATCGGCAAACCGCTTGGCGAAGTGCACGGTGACGCCTTCCTTGAGGTAGTCCGGCAGTTCTTCGAAGTTGCCCCGGTTGGCTTCCGGCAGGATCAGCTCATTGATTTTCTGCCGTCGCGCTGCGATCACTTTCTCGCGCACCCCACCAATGGGCAGCACGTGCCCGGTGAGGGTCAGTTCGCCGGTCATGGCCACGCCTTTTTTCGGCGCCTGGTTGCGAGCCAGGGACAGCAAGGCGCTGGCCATGGTCACCCCGGCACTCGGACCGTCCTTGGGGGTGGCGCCTTCCGGTACGTGCAAGTGAACGAAGGCTTCGTCGAAGAACTTCGGATCGCCGCCAAACTGCTTCAAATGCGAGCTGACGTAGCTGTGGGCGATTTCTGCTGACTCTTTCATCACCTCCCCCAGTTGCCCGGTGAGCTTGAAGCCGCGATTGAGCGTGTGGATGCGCGTCGCTTCGATCGGCAGCGTCGCGCCGCCCATGCTGGTCCAGGCCAGGCCGGTAATCACACCGATGCCGGACAGCACTTGCTCGTTGCGGAACACCGGCTTGCCCAGCGATGCCTCAAGGTCCTTGGGCCCGAGCTTGATCACGGCTTTCGGGTCATCGATCAGTTTCATCACCGCCTTGCGCACCAGCTTGCCCAGCTGTTTCTCCAGCTGCCGCACCCCGGCCTCACGGGCATAACCGTCGATCAGGGCCTTGAGGGCGCTGTCGGTGATATTCAGGCTGCCTTTGGACACGCCGGCCTTGGCCAGTTGTTTGGGCCACAAATGGCGCTTGGCGATGGCGACCTTCTCTTCGGTGATATAGCCCGACAGGCGAATCACTTCCATCCGGTCCAGCAGCGGGCCAGGGATCGAGTCCAGGGTGTTGGCGGTGCACACGAAGAGCACTTTCGACAGGTCCAGGCGCAGGTCCAGGTAGTGATCGAGGAATTCGACGTTCTGCTCCGGGTCGAGGGTTTCCAGCAAGGCCGAGGCCGGATCGCCCTGGTAGCTCTGACCCATCTTGTCGATCTCGTCGAGCATGATCACCGGGTTCATCACTTCGACATCTTTAAGCGCCTGCACCAGCTTGCCCGGTTGAGCACCGATGTAGGTGCGCCGATGGCCCTTGATTTCGGCTTCATCGCGCATGCCGCCGACGCTGAAACGGTAGAACGGCCGACCCAGGGTTTCGGCGATGGACTTGCCGACACTGGTCTTGCCCACCCCCGGCGGCCCCACCAGCAGCACGATGGAGCCGCTGATTTCGCCTTTATAGGCACCCACGGCGAGAAACTCGAGGATGCGGTCCTTGATGTCCCCCAGCCCGGCATGGTGCTGGTCGAGCACCTTGCGCGCGTGCTTGAGGTCGAGCTTGTCCTGGCCATACACGCCCCACGGCACCGACGTCGCCCAATCTAGGTAATTGCGGGTGACCGCGTATTCCGGCGAGCCGGTTTCCAGGATCGAGAGCTTGTTCATTTCCTCTTCGATGCGCTTTTGCGCCTGGGCCGGCAAGTCCTTGCCCTCCAGCCGTTGCTCGAATTGTTCGATATCGGCGCTGCGATCGTCCTTGGTCAGCCCCAGCTCCTGCTGGATGACCTTCAACTGCTCCTTGAGGAAGAATTCGCGCTGATGCTCGCCAATCTTGTTGTTGACCTCGGCAGAAATCTCCTTCTGCAGCCGCGCGACTTCAACTTCCTTGCGCAGCATCGGCAGCACTTTTTCCATGCGCTTGAGCATGGGGACGCAATCGAGCACTTCCTGCAACTCACTGCCGGTGGCCGAGGTGAGTGCGGCGGCAAAGTCAGTCAGGGGCGACGGGTCGTTGGGGCTGAAGCGGTTGAGGTAATTCTTCAGCTCTTCGCTGTACAGCGGATTGAGTGGAAGCAGCTCCTTGATCGCATTGATCAACGCCATGCCATAGGCCTTGACCTCGTCGGTCGGCTCGCTTGGCTGGTGCGGGTATTCGACTTCCACCAGGTACGGTGGGCGATGGTGCTTGAGCCAGGTGCGGATGCGCACGCGGGTCAGACCCTGGGCAACGAACTGCAGTTTGCCGCCTTCGCGACTGGCGTGGTGCACCTTGACCAGCGTGCCATACAGCGGCAGCGCTGAGGTGTCGAAGTGGCGCGGATCTTCCTGGGGCGTATCCATGAAAAACAGCGCCAGGGAATGGTGTTCGGATTTGGCGACCAATTCCAGGGTTTCAGCCCAAGGTTCCTCATTGACAATGACCGGCAGCACTTGGGCCGGGAAGAACGGGCGATTGTGGATTGGAATGATGTAGACCTTGTCCGGCAGGTTTTGGCCGGGCAGGGCCAGGCCGGTGCCGGAGGAGGTGTGTTCGATGTGTTCGGAGTCGGCGTAATCGTTCGTGGCTTCAGTAGAGTGCTGGTCGCTCATGGGGCACCTGCGCAATGGAGTATGGGTCTTAGATGGGGCAGGTGAGGGGTGGTTTCAATGGTGGGCGATTGTTAGCTGTTATTTCATTGCAAGGCATTCAGCCTTGTGACAGGTTCGGTGCGGGCCTGTCGCCGGGCCCGCACCGAGGGTTCAGGCGACCCTGTTCAAATCGTTATGGCGCGTCTCTTTCAGGCACAGTACCGCGATCACGCTGAGCACCGCGGCCCCCGAGACATAACCACCGACGTAGCTCAAACCGCCCATTGCCACCAGTTTCTGGGCAAAGAACGGGGCGGCCGAAGCGCCGACGATGCCGCCCAGGTTGTAGGCGGCCGAGGCGCCGGTATAGCGCACATGGGTGGGAAACAGTTCTGGTAGCAGGGCGCCCATGGGGGCGAAGGTCACGCCCATCAGAAACAGCTCGATGCACAGGAACAGCGCCACGCCCAAGGTTGTGCCCTGGGTCAGCAAGGGCTCCATGAGGAAGCCCGAGGCAATTGCCAGTACGCCCCCGATAAGCAATATCGGTTTGCGGCCGTAGCGGTCGCTGGCCCAGGCCGACAGCGGCGTCGCGGCGGCCATGAACAGCACCGCAAAGCACAGCAGGCCGAGGAAGGTTTCGCGGCTGTAGCCGAGGGTGGACACACCGTAGCTCAGGGAAAACACGGTCGAGATGTAGAACAGCGCATAACACACCACCATCGCCGCGGCACCCAGCAACGTCGGCGCCCAGTACTGGCTGAACAGCTCGACCAGCGGAACTTTCACCCGTTCCTGGCGGGCCATGGCATCGGCGAAGACGGGTGTTTCATGAAGCTTGAGGCGCACATAAAGGCCGACGATCACCAGCACCGCACTGAGCAGGAACGGGATCCGCCAGCCCCAGGAACGGAACTGCTCGTCGTCCAGGGTCATGGCCAGGGTCAGGAACAACCCGTTGGCCGCCAGAAAGCCGATCGAGGGCCCCAGTTGGGGAAACATACCGAACCAAGCGCGTTTGCCCTTGGGCGCGTTCTCGGTGGCAAGCAACGCTGCGCCACCCCATTCACCGCCCAGGCCCAACCCCTGGCCAAAACGCAGCACGCACAACAGGATCGGCGCCCAGGCGCCAATACTGGCGTAACCGGGCAGTACGCCGATCAGCGTGGTACACACACCCATCAGCAGCAGGGAAGCCACCAGCGTGGACTTGCGCCCGATCCGGTCGCCGAAGTGGCCGAACAGCGCCGAACCCAGCGGGCGAGCGAGGAATGCGATGCCGAACGTCAGGAAGGACGAGAGCATCTGTGCCGTGCCTGAGGTTTGCGGGAAGAACACCGGCCCGATCACCAGGGCCGCAGCCGTGGCGTAGACGTAGAAGTCATAGAACTCGATGGCCGTGCCGATGAAGCTTGCGGTCGCCACGCGGGTGGCGGAGTTCGTCGGCGGGGCAGACACAGCTTCGTTGCAAGTGGTCGTTGTCATGCGGTTATCCCTGACAGTCATGTGCTCCGTTGGAGCTAATTATTATGGTCGAACTCCCTCGGCTCGCTGGCGCGCGCTGGATAAGCGGGTTGAGTATAGGAAGGGGGCTAACGATTCAACAAGAGAGCCCGTACACAATAGCGGCGCTTGCGCACAACCCTGTGGCGAGGGCTTAGGACGCCAGCGGCACCGAACTGTTGTGCCACACCAGCACCTGGCTGACGCGGTTATCCACGGTTTCGATGATTTCCAGCCGATAGCGGCCGATCTTCAGGCAGACCGGGCTTTCGGGAATGGTCTCCAGTGCTTCGGTCACCAGGCCGTTGAGGGTCTTGGGGCCTTCGCAAGGCAGGTGCCAGCCCAGGGTCCTGTTCAGTTCGCGGATCGACGCGGCGCCATCGATCATGAGGCGTCCATCAGGCTGGGGATGGACGTGGGGGTTGTCGAGGCTGTGCTCGCTTTCGAACTCCCCGACGATTTCTTCAAGGATGTCTTCCAGGGTGACAATGCCCAGCACTTCGCCATATTCGTCCACCACCATGCCCAGGCGCCGTTGCTGCTTGTGGAAATTCAGCAATTGCAGCTGCAGTGGCGTGCTCTCGGGAACGAAGTAGGGTTCGTGGCAGGCAGCCAGCAGTGCTTCCTGGGTCAGGCTCGCGTCCTTGAGCAGGTGGCGGATCTGGCGGGTGTTGAGCACCGCTTCGACCTGGTTGATGTCGCTGTGAAACACCGGCAGGCGAGTGCGGCGGTTCAGGCGCAACTGTTCAATGATGTCGCCGATGGGGTCGTCGAGGTTAATGCCATCGACCTCACTGCGGGGCACGAGAATATCGTTGACGGTAATGTTGTCCAGGGCATGGATGCCGGAAACCGGATGCGGCCGACCGCTGTTGTGTTCGGGTTCGTGATCGTTGCGCGCGGGTGTGGGCATTTCATCGTCGTTTTGCTGTACCACGCTTGCCTGGCGGGCAAACGGACGCAACAGCAATTGACTGATGCCATTCAACAGCCAGGCAAATGGATAAAGAATCTTCAAGGGTACGCCAAGCAAGGCGTTGCCCAACGCCAGTACCGCGTCGGGATGGCGGGTGGCCAGGGTGCGCGGCAGGTAATCGGCAAAGACCAGCAAGGCCGCACTGGTACCGAGCCACGCTACCCAGGCGCCGTGTTGCAGCCAGGTAAAAATCGCCAGCAGTGTTCCGATCACCACCGCGAGGGCGCGGCAGAGGGTATTGCACAGAATCAGACTGTCCCGGGGGAAACTCAGCTTCGCCAGCGGTTTGTCACCGGCGCGCGAAGCCTTGCGTTGGGCCAGCAAATGCTGCTGGGCGGCTTCGATGGCCGTGAACAGGGCGGACCAGAGGATCAGCACGACCAGTACAGCGAACAGCGGGCCCACGGGCAACATATCCATCAGAGGCGTCCGTCAGACATGCAGAATGTATTCACGAACCAGCTTGCTGCCGAAGTACGCCAGCATCAGCAGGCAGAAACCGGCCAGGGTCCAGCGAATGGCTTTATGGCCGCGCCAGCCCAGCCGATTTCGGCCCCACAGCAGTACGCTGAACACCACCCACGCCAGGCACGCCAGCAGGGTTTTGTGCACCAGGTGCTGGGCGAACAGGTTTTCGACGAACAGCCAGCCAGAGATCAGCGACAGCGACAGCAGCGTCCAGCCGGCCCAGAGGAAGCCGAACAACAGGCTTTCCATGGTCTGCAAGGGCGGGAAGTTGCGGATCAGCCCGGAAGGGTGCTTGTGCTTGAGCTGGTGATCCTGCACCAGCAGCAGCAAGGCCTGGAACACCGCGATGGTGAACAGGCCGTAAGCGAGGATCGAGAGCAGGATGTGGGCCAGGATGCCCGGTTCTTCATCGATGATCTGTACCGTGCCCGACGGCGCGAATTGCGCCAGCAGCACCGTGGCCAGGCCCAGCGGGAAAAGCAGCACCAGCAGGTTTTCCACCGGGATGCGTGAACAGGCCAGCAGCGTCAGGGCGATCACGGCCACGGCAATGAGGCTGGCGGCGTTGAAGAAGTCCAGGCCCAGGCCAATGGGCGTCATCAGGTGGGTATAAAGGCTGGCCGCGTGGCCGAGCACCGCCAGCACGCCAAGCATGACCAGCAGGCGTTTGTTCGCCTTGGCGCCGGTGGCCAGGCGGGAGCCTTGATAGAGGGTCGCAGCGGCATAAAGACAAGCGGCGGCGAGGGAGGCAAGCAAACTGGGTGACAAGGGGAGCATAAATCCTGTTAGGCAGGCCCGAAAGGCGCTGAGTTTGGCATAGAATCCCCATCGCACGAAAGACCAGCGCAACTGACGGCGAGGTGTGCGCCGGGCGCAGTCTTCGCTATAATCCGCGACCTGCCCACGCCGCAGGCTCGCCGAGCACATTTTTTACGGTCTGGGCCGCCATTATCCCGGTCTTATCTGGGCCTGAAAGGATCGCGCATGTTTGAAAACCTAACCGACCGTCTCTCGCAGACGCTGCGCCATGTCACCGGCAAGGCGAAGCTGACCGAGGACAATATCAAAGACACCCTGCGCGAAGTGCGCATGGCGTTGCTCGAAGCCGACGTCGCCCTGCCGGTGGTCAAGGACTTCGTCAATTCGGTCAAGGAACGCGCCGTCGGCGCCGAGGTGTCGCGCAGCCTGACGCCGGGCCAGGCGTTCGTGAAGATCGTCCAGGCCGAACTCGAAAGCCTGATGGGCGCCGCCAACGAAGACCTGAACCTGAGCGCCGTGCCGCCAGCGGTGGTGCTGATGGCCGGCCTGCAGGGCGCGGGCAAGACCACCACGGCCGGCAAGCTGGCGCGCTTCCTTAAAGAGCGCAAGAAGAAGTCGGTGATGGTGGTGTCCGCGGACATCTATCGCCCGGCGGCGATCAAACAGCTCGAAACCCTGGCCAACGACATCGGCGTGACGTTCTTCCCGTCCGACCTGAGCCAGAAGCCGGTGGACATCGCCCAGGCGGCTATTAAAGAAGCAAAACTGAAATTCATCGACGTGGTCATCGTCGATACCGCCGGTCGCCTGCACATCGACGAAGAGATGATGGGCGAGATCAAGGCGTTGCATGCCGCGATCAACCCGGTGGAAACCCTGTTCGTGGTCGATGCCATGACCGGCCAGGACGCGGCCAACACCGCCAAGGCGTTCGGTGATGCGCTGCCGCTGACCGGCGTGATCCTGACCAAGGTCGACGGTGATGCCCGTGGCGGTGCCGCGCTGTCGGTCCGTGCCATCACTGGCAAGCCGATCAAGTTCATCGGTATGGGCGAGAAGAGCGAAGCGCTCGAGCCGTTCCATCCCGAGCGTATTGCCTCGCGGATCCTCGGCATGGGCGACGTGCTCAGCCTAATCGAGCAGGCCGAGCAGACCCTCGACAAGGACAAGGCCGACAAACTGGCCAAGAAGCTGAAGAAGGGCAAGGGCTTCGACCTCGAAGACTTCCGCGATCAGCTGCAACAAATGAAGAACATGGGCGGCCTCGGCGGCCTCATGGATAAACTGCCGAGCATCGGTGGCGTGAACCTGGCGCAGATGGGCAATGCCCAGGGCGCGGCTGAAAAGCAGTTCAAGCAGATGGAAGCCATCATCAACTCCATGACCCCGGCCGAGCGCCGTGACCCTGAGCTGATCAGCGGTTCGCGCAAACGCCGCATCGCCATGGGGTCCGGTACCCAGGTGCAGGACATCGGTCGCTTGATCAAGCAGCACAAGCAGATGCAGAAGATGATGAAGAAATTCTCCGCCAAGGGCGGGATGGCCAAGATGATGCGCGGCATGGGCGGTATGTTGCCCGGCGGCGGCATGCCGAAAATGTAAAGAATCTGCGCCGGCTGTCATGCCGGCGTTGCCCCGCACGGATGCGGGGATCTCCAGCAAACCCGTGCTGCACGGGAGCTGACCTGCCGTTTTTCATGACGGCTCTATGGCAAATCTTGATCGCATGGCGCCAGGCGCCGGAAAAAGACATTTGCAAAAGTCCGGATATTCCTTAGAATATGCGGCCTTTCGGGCACCTATGCCCGCTGTGCATTTAGATTTGCAGCACCGACTACAGGAACGATGTTCACATGCTAACAATCCGTCTTGCCCTTGGCGGCTCCAAAAAGCGCCCGTTTTACCACCTGACCGTAACCGACAGCCGCAACCCGCGTGACGGTTCCCACAAGGAGCAGGTTGGTTTCTTCAACCCTGTTGCCCGTGGTCAGGAAGTTCGTCTGTCCGTGAACCAAGAGCGCGTAGCCTACTGGCTGAGCGTTGGTGCACAACCTTCTGAGCGTGTTGCTCAGTTGTTGAAGGAATCGGCTAAGGCTGCGGCCTGAGCAATATGAACGCGACGCCAAAAGATGCTGATGATTTGATCGTTGTCGGCAAAATCTATTCTGTTCATGGCGTTCGCGGCGAAGTGAAGGTGTATTCCTTTACTGATCCGATCAAAAACCTGTTGGACTACAAAACCTGGACGCTCAAGCGCGAAGGTAGCGTGAAACAGGTTGAGCTGGTCAGCGGACGTGGGAACGACAAGTTCCTGGTCGCAAAGCTCAAGGATCTCGATGATCGTGAAGAAGCGCGTCTTCTGGCCGGTTTTGAGATCTGCGTGCCACGCAACCTGTTCCCTGAACTGACCGACGGCGAGTACTACTGGTACCAGCTGGTGGGTCTGAAGGTCATCGACCACCTCGGGCAATTGCTCGGGAAAATCGATCACCTGCTCGAGACCGGTTCGAACGATGTCATGGTGGTCAAGCCTTGCGTCGGCAGCCTGGATGATCGCGAACGCCTGTTGCCCTATACCGAGCAATGCGTGTTGGCCGTCGACCTTGCAGCAGGCGAGATGAAGGTGGAATGGGATGCGGATTTCTAAACGTGGCTAATTTGCGCGTTGAAGTCATCACGTTGTTTCCCGAGATGTTTTCCGCCATCAGCGAGTACGGCATAACCAGCCGCGCGGTGAAACAGGAGCTGTTGCAGCTTACCTGTTGGAATCCGCGGGACTACACCACGGATCGGCATCACACTGTGGACGATCGCCCGTTTGGCGGTGGTCCGGGCATGGTGATGAAGATCAAGCCCCTGGAAGACGCTCTGGTTCAGGCCAGAACCGCAGCCGGGGAGGGCGCGAAGGTGATTTACCTGTCGCCCCAAGGCCGTCAGCTGACTCAGTCGGCGGTACGCGAGCTGGCAAATTCGGATGCATTGATCCTGATTGCCGGCCGTTATGAAGGCATTGACGAGCGTTTTATTGAAGCTCATGTCGATGAAGAGTGGTCGATTGGCGACTATGTACTGTCTGGCGGCGAGCTGCCGGCGATGGTCCTGATCGATGCGGTTACACGACTGCTGCCTGGAGCTTTAGGGCATGCAGATTCCGCCGAGGAAGATTCCTTTACGGATGGTCTGCTGGATTGCCCGCACTACACCCGACCGGAGGTGTATGCGGATCAGCGTGTTCCCGACGTGTTGCTAAGTGGCAACCACGCGCACATCCGGCGTTGGCGTTTACAGCAGTCCCTTGGTCGGACCTATGAACGACGCGCCGATCTTCTGGAAAGCCGCTCGCTTTCTGGAGAAGAGAAGAAGCTGCTCGAGGAATATATCCGCGAGCGGGACGATAGTTCACAACGTATCGATGGTAAGTCCGACGACTTGCCTTAGGAGCACAGCATGACTAACAAAATCATTCTTGCACTCGAAGCAGAGCAGATGACCAAAGAAATCCCTACCTTTGCCCCGGGCGACACCATTGTCGTTCAGGTGAAAGTGAAGGAAGGCGACCGTTCGCGTCTGCAAGCGTTCGAAGGCGTTGTTATCGCCAAGCGTAACCGCGGCGTAAACAGTGCATTCACCGTTCGTAAAATCTCCAACGGTGTTGGCGTAGAGCGTACTTTCCAGACCTACAGCCCGCAAATCGACAGCATGGCTGTCAAGCGTCGCGGTGACGTACGTAAAGCCAAGCTGTACTACCTGCGTGACCTGTCCGGTAAAGCAGCTCGCATCAAGGAAAAACTGGCTTAAGTCCAGCTTCCGATGCAAAAAAAGCAGCCTGCGGGCTGCTTTTTTGTTGCCTGCGATTTGGTCTTTGAGCACCCTGCATCTCATCATTTCCATTTCGATGCCGCGTACGCACGCATCCCTCATGAGTTTTTATGCCAGCCATTGATCACCCGCTGATAGACCAGTTTCTCGACGCCCTATGGCTGGAGAAGGGACTGTCCGACAACACCCGCGATGCCTATCGCAGCGACTTGGCGCTGTTCAATGGCTGGTTGCAGGAACAAGGCCTGGAGCTGGCCAATGCCGGGCGAGAGTTGATCCTCGATCACCTGGCGTGGCGTCTGGAGCAGAACTACAAGCCGCGCTCGACCGCACGGTTTCTCTCGGGTTTGCGTGGGTTTTATCGTTATTTACTGCGGGAAAAGCTGATTGCGGTGGATCCGACCTTGCGCGTGGAGATGCCGCAGCTGGGGCGACCGTTACCCAAGTCCCTGTCCGAAGCCGATGTAGAGGCGCTGCTGGCGGCGCCGGATCTCAGCGAAGCCATCGGTCAGCGCGACCGGGCCATGCTGGAGGTTTTGTATGCGTGCGGCCTGCGGGTCACCGAGCTGATCAGTCTCACGCTGGAGCAGGTCAACCTGCGCCAGGGCGTGCTGCGGGTGATGGGCAAAGGCAGCAAGGAGCGTCTGGTGCCCATGGGCGAAGAGGCAATCGTCTGGGTTGAGCGCTACATGCGCGATGCGCGTCATGAACTGCTGGGCGGGCGCCCCAGCGACGTGCTGTTTCCCAGCCTGCGCGGCGAGCAGATGACCCGCCAGACCTTCTGGCACCGCATCAAGCACCAGGCCAAGGTGGCCGGGATCGGCAAGTCACTGTCCCCACACACCTTGCGCCATGCCTTCGCCACGCACCTGCTCAACCACGGCGCCGACTTGCGTGTGGTGCAGATGCTGCTGGGCCACAGCGACCTGTCCACCACTCAGATCTACACCCATGTGGCTCGGGCGCGGTTGCAGGATCTGCACGCCAAGCATCACCCCCGAGGCTGAATGAAGATCCCTGGATTGATGAGTACCCGATAGCCCATGTGGGAGCGAGCCTGCTCGCGATGACGGTGGCGCATTCAAAATCAATGCAAGCTGACCCACCGCTATCGCGAGCAGGCTCGCTCCCACAGGGAGTTGTGGTGAGCGCCAGATATGTGAACCCACGCCAGCACACAGAAAAAAGGCATCCATATGCCTTGTATCACCGGCATTCGGCCATGCGGGCCTTATGTGGTAGGCTTTGCCGGTTTGCACAGTGGGCGGTTGGAACCCGAATCTGCCGGTCGGCGTTCCCCGTCCCATTTGTCCGTCTCAGGAGCTCCCATGCGTTTGATCCAGATGTTCACCGCCGCCGCCATTGCGTTGGCCAGTACTGTTGCCATCGCCGACGACGCGGCCGACAAGGCTATCCGCAAGAGCCTGGAAAACCTTCAGATGGAGGTGCCGATCGAAACCATCACCGCCAGCCCCATGTCCGGCCTGTATGAAGTCAAGCTCCAGGGCAGCCGCGTGCTCTACGCCAGCGCCGACGGTCAGTACATCGTCCAGGGCAACCTGTTCGAGCTCAAGGATGGCAAGCCGGTCAACCTCACCGAGAAGACCGAACGCCAGGGCATTTCCAAGCTGATCAACGGTATTCCTGTTGCCGAAACCGTGGTTTACCCGGCGGTCGGCGAAACCAAGTCCCACATCACCGTGTTCACCGACACCACCTGCCCGTATTGCCACAAGCTGCACGCCGAAGTGCCGGAGCTGAACAAGCGCGGCATCGAAGTGCGCTATGTGGCGTTTCCGCGCCAGGGCCTGGGTTCACCGGGTGATGAGCAGTTGCAGGCGGTCTGGTGCTCCAAGGACAAAAAAGCGGCCATGGACAAGATGGTCGATGGCAAGGAAATCAAGGCCGCCAAGTGCGAAAACCCGGTTTCCAAGCAGTTCGCCCTCGGTCAGTCCATCGGTGTGAACGGTACGCCGGCCATCGTTTTGGCGGACGGCCAGGTGATTCCGGGCTACCAGCCGGCGCCACAAGTCGCCAAACTGGCCCTTGGTGCCAAATGATCATGGGCAGTGCGTTTATGAAGATCACGGCTCGGCGAAAACCTTCGACGGGCCGTTAAACACAAAGTCGCGTTGCTGCGCGGCTGTATTTCACGGCCGACCTTGCGTCGGCCGTTTCATGGGGAGTCAAGAGTGAATCCGGTCAAAGTAGGCATCTGTGGGTTAGGTACCGTCGGTGGCGGCACCTTCAACGTACTTCAGCGCAACGCCGAGGAAATTGCTCGTCGTGCCGGGCGTGGAATCGAAGTGGCACAAATTGCCATGCGCACGCCAAAGCCTCAGTTCCAGACGACCGGTATTGCGATTACCAACGATGTCTTCGAAGTGGCCACGAACCCTGAGATCGACATCGTCATAGAGCTGATGGGCGGCTATACCGTTGCCCGCGAGCTGGTACTCAAGGCCATCGAGAATGGCAAGCATGTGGTCACCGCGAACAAGGCGCTTATCGCTGTTCACGGTAATGAGATTTTCGCCAAGGCGCGGGAAAAGGGCGTGATCGTTGCGTTCGAAGCCGCCGTGGCCGGTGGCATTCCGGTGATCAAGGCGATTCGTGAAGGCCTTTCGGCCAACCGCATCAACTGGGTCGCCGGGATCATCAACGGCACCGGGAACTTCATTCTCACCGAGATGCGCGAAAAGGGTCGCACCTTCGAAGACGTGCTCGCCGAGGCCCAGGCCCTGGGTTACGCAGAAGCCGATCCGACCTTTGACGTGGAAGGCATCGACGCGGCGCACAAGCTGACGATCCTGGCGTCTATCGCCTTTGGTATTCCGCTGCAATTCGACAAGGCATACACCGAAGGCATCACCAAGCTGACCACCGCTGACGTGAACTACGCTGAAGCCTTGGGCTACCGCATCAAGCACCTGGGCGTAGCCCGTAGCACGGCCAGTGGCATTGAGCTGCGCGTGCACCCGACCTTGATCCCGGCCGATCGCCTGATCGCCAACGTCAACGGCGTGATGAACGCTGTGATGGTCAACGGCGACGCCGCGGGCTCCACGCTGTTCTACGGTGCTGGCGCCGGCATGGAACCGACCGCTTCCTCGGTGGTGGCCGACCTGGTGGATGTGGTGCGTGCGATGACCTCCGACCCGGAGAACCGTGTGCCGCACCTGGCTTTCCAGCCGGACTCGCTGTCGGATCATCCGATTCTTCCGATCGAAGCATGCGAAAGTGCCTACTACCTGCGTATCCAGGCCAAGGACCACCCAGGGGTACTGGCTCAGGTGGCGAGCATCCTTTCGGAGCGCGGCATCAACATCGAGTCGATCATGCAGAAGGAAGTCGAGGAACACGATGGCCTGGTGCCGATGATCCTGCTGACCCACCGAGTGGTCGAGCAGCGCATCAACGACGCGATCACCGCGTTGGAGGCTCTCCAGGGCGTCGTCGGGCCGGTGGTCCGTATCCGCGTCGAACACTTGAACTGAAGCAGCTACAAGCGACGAGCTGCACGCTACAAGTTAAAAGCAACCCCGCTTTACTTGTAGCTTTCAGCTCGTAGCTTGCAGCTCAAACCAAAGGTTTGCTCCTATGCGCTATATCAGCACCCGCGGCCAGGCACCGGCCCTGAATTTCGAAGATGTCCTGCTGGCCGGCCTGGCCACGGACGGCGGCCTCTATGTGCCGGAAAACCTGCCGCGTTTCACCCAGGAAGAGATCGCCTCCTGGGCCGGCTTGCCGTATCACGAGCTGGCCTTCCGGGTCATGCGCCCGTTTGTCACCGGCAGCATCCCGGACGCCGACTTCAAGAAAATCCTGGAAGAGACCTATGGCGTCTTTTCCCACAACGCCATCGCGCCGTTGCGTCAGCTCAACGGTAACGAATGGGTGATGGAGCTGTTCCACGGCCCGACCCTGGCTTTCAAGGACTTCGCCCTGCAATTGCTCGGTCGTCTGCTGGACTACGTGCTGCAAAAGCGTGGCGAGCGTGTCGTGATTGTCGGTGCCACTTCCGGCGATACCGGTTCGGCCGCCATCGAAGGCTGCAAGCATTGCGAGAACGTCGACATCTTCATCCTGCACCCGCACAACCGTGTCTCGGAAGTGCAGCGTCGGCAGATGACGACGATTTTCGGCGATAACATCCATAACATCGCCATCGAAGGCAACTTCGATGACTGCCAGGAAATGGTCAAGGCCAGTTTTGCCGACCAGAGCTTCCTCAAAGGTACGCGGCTGGTCGCAGTGAACTCGATCAACTGGGCGCGGATCATGGCCCAGATCGTTTATTACTTCCACGCGGCCCTGCAACTGGGCGGCCCGGCCCGTTCGGTATCGTTCTCGGTGCCTACGGGTAACTTCGGCGATATCTTTGCCGGTTATCTGGCGCGCAACATGGGGCTGCCGATCAACCAGTTGATCGTCGCCACCAACCGCAACGACATCCTGCACCGCTTCATGAGCGGCAACCAGTACGTCAAGGAAACCCTGCACGCTACGCTGTCGCCGTCCATGGACATCATGGTGTCGTCGAACTTCGAGCGCTTGCTGTTCGACCTGCACGGTCGCAATGGCGCGGCAATTGCCGGCCTGATGGACAGCTTCCGGCAGGGCGGTGGTTTCAGCGTCGAGCCTGAGCGCTGGACCGAAGCGCGCAAGCTGTTTGACTCCCTGGCGGTGGATGATGCGCAAACCTGCGAGACCATTGCCGAGGTGTTCGAGCAGAGCGGTGAATTGCTCGATCCACATACGGCCATCGGTGTGAGAGCCGCTCGTGAGTGCCGTCGCAGTCTGGACATTCCGATGGTGATCCTGGGCACTGCTCATCCGGTCAAGTTTCCGGAAGCGGTGGAGAAGGCCGGTGTAGGAAAAGCGCTCGAACTACCCGCACATCTTTCTGATTTGTTTGAGCGAGATGAGCGTTGCACCGTGTTGCCCAATGACTTGAAAGCCGTGCAGGCCTTTGTCAGTCAGCATGGCAACCGCGGCAAGCCTCTCTGAGCGCTGAAACCTGTCACATTTTGAAGCCCGTCTCCTGACGGGCTTTCTTGTTTCTGCATGCCAAACTGATCGGGTTTTCGCCCTTGGAGGGACGGGCGAGTAATCTCGAAGGATATGCAGATGTTGTTTTTTATCAGACGCAAACCAGCCCTGGGCTGGATGATGGGCCTGGTCCTGGTGTTTTGGACACTGGGGGTGGACGCCGCACAGTTGGCGACCTACGAAACGCCACCGTTCGGCCCCGGCGAACGGTTGGTGCTGGATCCGCAGGAATTGAAATGGATCGAGCAAAACCCGCAGGTCATCGTGGCCTCGATGCAGTTTCCGTTGTACCTGTTCAAGAATGAGCATGGGCAGTGGAACGGCCTGAACAACGACATTCTCCAGCGTATTGCGCGCATGACAGGCCTTGAGTTTGTGCATCGGGAGTCGTTCTCCCCTGAACAATTGCTGGCGATGCTGGAAAACGCAGAGGCCGACATGACGACCACGCTGGCGATGAACGACGAACGCAGGGATTTTCTGAGCTTCAGCCACGCCTTTGGCGGTTCCGGCTGGGTATTCGTCGGGCGCGACGGGGAGTCCGTCCCCGATTCGCTGGAGCAGCTCAATGGCAAGATCCTGGCATTGCCGGCACGGCATGCATTGGAGGCGCAGATCCGGCGCGACTACCCGGCCATCGAGTTGCGCACGGTCAAGACTTACGGGGAAGCGAGGGCCCTGGTGGAGAGCCGGGAGGCCCACGCCACCATTGAAAACGAAACCGGGGTGCACCTTTATCCGGCGGGACAGTTGCGTGTAGGAAGAAGTCTGGAGGGCAAGTGGGAACCGGATTATCTGGCTGTACGTCAGGATCTGCTCCCATTGCTGAGTATTCTGAACAAGGCGCTGGAAGCTTTTCCGGCCGAAGAAATGCGGGCGCTGCGTTCCAAATGGATGGCCGGTATCGCCCCTGGCCAGGCGCCATCGGTCTGGTTGCGGATTTCCCGCTGGGGTTATTGGTGTGTGACGGTGGTCGTGTTGTTCGCTCTGCTGTCCCTGCTCTGGAACCGCCGCCTGCAGATACAAATCGACCAGCGCCTCAAGGCCGAGGCTGTCCTCAATGATCAGTTGATGCTCCAGAGGGCCTTGATGGATGCCATTCCCGATCCGATCTTCATTCGTGACCTGGAAGGGCGCCTGATCATGTGCAACAAGAGTTACGAAGAGCAGTTCGCGACGCGCTTTGAAAAGTTGCGGGGGACCCGGCTGACGGATTCCGCGGTGTTCCCGCCGGCGACTGCCGAGCTGCTGCATGGAGAGGTCATGGAGCAACTGCGAACCGGCCAGTCCCGGTTCGTCGATCGTCAACTGATGTTCAGGAGTGGATTACGCAAAATCTATCATTGGTCGGTGCCTTTTTATGGGGCCGATGGGCAGTTGCGCGGTTTGCTGGGAGGCTGGATCGATGTCGGGCGCCGGTGGAACCGCGCTGAGCCATTGCTGGCTTGACGCAACCGGCTCGCGAGAAAATTCCCTCAAGCGGTAGCTGTTGTTTGCCTGTCATATTGGACGCGCATGCTCGGTTCAACGGCTTCGAGGTGTACCGGCTCGGTATGCGAACGAACTTTCTGCTGCGGCCCACGGTCATTTACTGTGAACAAGCAGTTGTTTTCGGACTATTGAAGGGTGAGCGAATGGAAAGTATCAGCCTATTGCTGGGTGAGGCTTTGAGCCCGTATCAGGTGACGCTGACTCCCTCTGGCGCCAGGGGCGAGTGTCTGGTAACGCTGAAGAATGCCTCCGGGGCCATCATGGTCGAACGCATGTTCAACCAAGCGCAATTGACCGACAGACGCCAACTGACGGACGTGGTCGATGGCCTGCACCGCGACGTGCTGATTGCCGAGGGCCGGCTTGAGCCCTGTGTGATCGCGGCGCTGCGTAATCTGGCACGTGACAAGGTGATGGCTCTCCCGAATTGAACACTATTTCGTGGGAACCTTCCTACGTCCTGATGAGTCAGACCCTTTACCAGCAAGATCAAGCATTGTGCTCCGGTGCTTGTCGCTTGTTGTACGGACCTGAATGGTCGCGTTTAACCCCGAGTTGTCTCCCCACTTCTCGGGGTTTCTTTTTGCCCGGCGTTTAAGGTTTTAGCGTGCTCTGGCGCTGAGCGATGCCGCTCCCACAGTTGATCTTCAGTGGCCACAGACTTTCGTTCACCGCATCAAATGGCACCGTCGATGCGCAGTTGGGCGATCTGCTGTGCATCATAGCCAAGCTCGCCTAGCACTTGGGCATTGTGCTCACCCAGCGTCGGTCCCACCCATTCAGAGCTGCCCGGGGTGTCGGAGAGTTTCGGGACGATGCCCGGCATCTTGAACGCCTTGCCGTCCGGCAGCTTGGCCTGGAGAAACATTTCCCGGGCCAGGAACTGCGGATCGCTGAACATATCTTCGGCGCTGAAAATCCGGCTGGCCGGCACTCCCGCCTGGTTCAAATGCTCGATAACAGTATCGAGCGGGAGTGAATTGACCCAGCGATCAATGACCCCGTACAGCTCATCGCGGCGGCTGTCGCGCCCGTCATTGCTGGCCAGTTGCGGGTCATTGGCCAGATCCTCACGACCGATGACCTGCATGAAGCGCTTGAAGATCGCGTCGCCGTTGGCGCCAATCTGCACGTGCTTGCCATCGGCACTGGTGTGGATAGACGACGGGGTGATGCCGGGCATGATGTTGCCGGTGCGCTCACGGATGAAACCGAACACATCGAACTCCGGCACCATGCTTTCCATCATGGCGAAAATCGCCTCGTACAGCGCCACATCCACCACTTGCCCGGTTCCGCCGTTGACCTCGCGATGACGCAGCGCCATCAGTGCGCCAATCACGCCCCAGAGGGCGGCAATCGAATCGCCGATGGATATGCCGGTGCGCACCGGTGGCCGGTCTTCGAACCCGGTGATGTAACGCAGGCCGCCCATGGACTCGCCCACTGCGCCAAACCCGGGCTGATCTTTCATCGGCCCGGTCTGACCGAAGCCCGAGAGCCGCACCATGACCAGCTTCGGGTTCAGCGCATGCAATACATCCCAACCCAGGCCGAGCTTTTCCAACACGCCGGGGCGAAAATTCTCGATCAGGATGTCGGCTTCGCCGATCAGCTTTTTCAGAATCGCCAGACCTTCGGGGTGCTTGAGGTTCAGGGTCAGGGATTTCTTGTTCCGCGCCTGGACGAACCACCACAAGGACGTGCCTTCATACAGCTTGCGCCATTTACGTAACGGGTCGCCGCCATCGGGCGATTCGACCTTGATCACCTCGGCACCGAATTCACCGCAGATCCGCGAGGCAAAAGGTCCGGCGATCAAGGTGCCGAGTTCGATGACTTTGACGCCCGCAAGGGGTTTGGCAGTAAGCGACATGACGGATCCTGTAGAACAAAGGCAGAACGAAAGAGCGTTTTATCATAGGCCGGCGTCAGTCGCCGCAGGTTGATGGTCGGCAATTCGTGGAATGCCCGCCTCATCGGTTAGACTTGCCGCCTTTCCTCGTATCAAGAAGCCCGTTCATGGCCCAGCCGTCCACGACCTATAAGTTTGAACTGAACCTCACCGACCTCGACCGCAGTGTGTACGAGAACGTGAAGCAGACCATCGCCCGTCATCCTTCGGAAACCGAAGAACGCATGACCGTGCGCCTGTTGGCCTACGCTTTCTGGTACAACGAGCTGCTGGCATTTGGCCGAGGTCTGTCGGATGTCGATGAACCTGCGCTGTGGGAAAAAAGCCTGGATGACCGTGTGCTGCACTGGATCGAAGTGGGCCAACCCGACGCCGACCGCCTGACCTGGTGCTCGCGACGCACTGAACGCACGAGCCTGCTGGCCTACGGCAGCCTGCGAGTCTGGGAAGGCAAGGTGATCCCGGCGGTAAAGAACCTCAAGAACGTCAACATCGCCGCCGTGCCCCAGGAAGTGCTGGAGACGCTCGCTAAGGACATGCCCCGCGTGATCAAGTGGGATGTGATGATCAGCGAGGGGACGATTTTCGTGACCGATGATCGCGGCCAGCATGAAGTCCAGTTGCAATGGTTGCTGGGTGAGCGCGGCTGAGCCATTGACCCGGTATTGAGTGAGCCATTGTGGGAGCGGGCTTGCTCGCGAAGGCGGCAGATCAGTTTGCATTGATGTTGAATGTGCCGCCGCTTTCGCGAGCAAGCCCGCTCCCACCCAAGCTTTCCTTGCCACAACCTTCACGATTTCCAGAGAAAACTTTGTCACCCCATGCGCATAGAACCCCGCCAGCTACCCGACACCCTGCCATTCCTCGGTGACTTGCCACCCCTGTTGACGCGCCTGTATGCGGCCCGTGGCGTGCAGTCCGAGGCTGAACTGGACAAGAGCCTGGCGCGCTTGATTCCTTATCAGCAACTCAAGGGTATCGACGCGGCCGTGGATCTGTTGGTGGTGGCGCTGGAGCAGCGCCAGCGCATCCTGATCGTCGGCGACTTCGATGCCGACGGGGCGACAGCCAGCACGGTGGGCATGTTGGGCCTGCGTTTGCTCGGTGCGGCCCATGTCGATTATCTGGTACCCAATCGCTTCGAGTACGGCTACGGACTGACCCCGGAAATTGTCGAGGTCGCCCTGACCCGTGAGCCGCAGTTGCTGATCACCGTGGACAACGGCATTTCCAGTGTCGAAGGTGTGGCAGCGGCGAAAGCGGCGGGGCTCAAGGTGCTGGTTACCGACCACCATTTGCCGGGCCTCGAACTGCCGGCGGCCGACGCTATCGTCAACCCGAACCAGCCAGGCTGTGAGTTCCCGAGCAAGGCATTGGCCGGTGTCGGTGTGATCTTTTATGTGCTGATGGCCTTGCGGGCGCGTCTGCGCAGCCTGGGCCGGTACGCCAGCAGCCCCCAGCCAAACATCGGCGAACTGCTGGATCTGGTGGCACTGGGCAGCGTGGCGGATGTGGTGCCCCTGGACGCCAACAACCGGATCCTGGTGCATCAGGGCCTGGAACGCATTCGTGCAGGGCGCGCCCGACCCGGCATCAAGGCGATCCTGGAAGTGGCCAGGCGCGATCATTCTCGTATCACTTCCACGGACCTCGGGTTTATCCTCGGCCCGCGCCTGAACGCAGCCGGGCGTCTGGACGACATGAGCCTGGGCATCGAATGCCTGCTCACTGACGATCCGGCCTTGGCGCGGGAGATGGCGGCGCAACTGGACGGCATGAACCAGGATCGCAAATCCATCGAACAGGGCATGCAGCGTGAAGCGCTGGCCCAGCTCAAGGACTTGCCGGTGGAGTCCATGCCGTTCGGTCTATGTCTGTTCGATCCTCAGTGGCACCAGGGCGTTATCGGGATCCTCGCCTCGCGGATGAAGGAGCGGTATTTCCGCCCGACCATTGCTTTTGCCGATGCCGGAGACGGCCTGCTCAAGGGCTCGGGGCGCTCGGTGCCGGGTTTTCATATTCGTGATGCCCTGAGTGTGGTGGCGGCGCAACATCCAACGCTGATCAGCAAGTATGGCGGTCACGCCATGGCGGCGGGCCTGACGTTGGCGCAAGAGAATTTTCCACTGTTCGCCGAGGCGTTCGACGCTGAAGTGCGCCGCCAATTGCGCGAAGAAGACCTGACCGGGCGCCTGTTGTCGGACGGCACCCTGGCGGTGGAAGAGTTTCACCTGGAGCTGGCTCGGGCGCTGCGTCACGCCGGGCCCTGGGGCCAGCATTTCCCGGAGCCGATGTTTCACGGTGTGTTCCAGTTGGTCGAACAGCGCGTGGTGGGCGAACGGCACCTCAAGGTCGTCCTCAAAAGCGAATGCGGCTCGGTGAAACTGGACGGTATCGCCTTCGGCATCGACCGCGATATCTGGCCAAACCCCACCGTGCGCTGGGTGGAACTGGCCTACAAACTCGACCTCAACGAGTTTCGCGGCCAGGAAACGGTGCAGTTGATGATTGCCCATATCGAACCGCGGTAGACACGCCGCCATCTTGCGTTCGTACTCTGTGGCGAGGGAGCTTGCTCCCGCTGGACGCGCCAGCGTCCCCTTGCGATGTGATGGCTGCAATGCCGGGGCTGCTTCGCAGCCCAGCGGGAGCAAGTTCCCTCGCCACAGGGGTACACCATTGCGTCACACCGTCGATTTTTAAGTTCTGAACCCTCCCGCCTCCCAGGTTGTCGACTAGGCTCTAAGCACTGCTTGATAGCCCTTGTGACGTCTTGTCGGATTTCTTTGCCCGCGGGGGCGGGTGTTGCACCTTTTGTCACTCGTCGACTTTTCAAACAGAACCCTGGAGCCTGCCCAATGATTCGAGAGGTGCCCCATGAGTCTGCTGCTGGAACCCTATACCCTTCGCCAATTGACCCTGCCCAATCGCATCGCGGTGTCGCCGATGTGCCAGTATTCGAGCGCCGATGGCCTGGCCAATGACTGGCACCTGGTACACCTCGGCAGCCGCGCCGTGGGCGGTGCCGGCCTGGTGTTCACCGAAGCCACTGCCGTCACTGCCGACGGTCGCATTACTGATCAGGACCTGGGGTTGTGGAACGATGAACAGATCGGCCCCCTGCAACGCATCACCCGCTTCATCACCGCCCAAGGGGCCGTGCCCGGCATTCAACTGGCCCACGCCGGACGCAAGGCCAGCACCTGGCGACCCTGGCTCGGCAAGCATGGCAGCGTAAAACCGGAGGAGGGCGGCTGGGTTCCGGTCGGCCCGTCGCCGATTGCCTTCGATCCGCAGCACACCCAGCCGATCCAACTGGACGAGGGGCAGATTGCCGGTGTCATCCAGGCGTTCGTGGAGGCGGCCAAACGTAGCCTGACGGCCGGGTTCAAAGTCGTGGAAGTCCATGCAGCCCACGGTTATCTGCTGCATCAATTCCTGTCTCCCTTGAGCAATCAGCGGCGCGATCAATACGGCGGCTCGTTCGAGAATCGCATCCGGCTGGTGCTGCAAGTGACCGAAGCGGTCCGGGCGGTATGGCCTGAGGAATTGCCGGTGTTCGTGCGCGTATCGGCCACCGACTGGGTCGAGGATGGCTGGAACCCGGATGAAACCGTGGAGCTGGCGCGGCGATTCAGGGCGCTGGGGGTGGACCTGATCGATGTGTCATCGGGCGGCACCGCTGTGAATGCGGAAATTCCCACCGGTCCGGGGTATCAGACGCGCTTTGCCGAACGGGTGCGCAAGGAGTCGGAAATCGCCACCGGCACTGTCGGCATGATTACCGAACCGGCCCAGGCCGAGCACATCTTGCGGACCTGCCAGGCCGACATCATTTTCCTGGCCCGCGAACTGTTGCGTGATCCGTACTGGGCGTTGCATGCCGATGATGACCTGGGGGGCCGCAAGGCCACGTGGCCAGCGCAGTATCAGAGAGCCACGCATCGGGACCAGCCGATTCATGAGTCGGATTTGCGCGATTAAGGGTTAGCTTGAAACAAAAAGCCCCGGTCGTTTTGGCCGGGGCTTTTGTTTATTTGGCTGGATGGTACGGCGTCTGTACGTGCCTCATCGCGAGCAGGCTCGCTCCCACAGTGGATTGGTGTTGTTCACAGAATTTGTGATCCACACCCCACCCTGTGGGAGCGAGCCTGCTCGCGATGGCGTCATCCCTGACGCGCAAGGATCAAGGGTATTTACGCTTATCCGGCGCCGGCGGGAAGTACTGGTACAGCCAGGTCTCGCTCAAGGTCCGGTCATTGGTGCGCAGGAACAGGCGCATCTCCACCGGGTCCACGCGGTCGTCGGTCGGGTACCAGTCGAAGGTGATGCGGTAACCCTTGATCGCATCGAGCACCAGCACGTTGAAGTCCTTCACCTCGCCGTGGGAGCAGGTCACTACCGGTTCGATACCGGTGCCAGGGGGGAGCTGGTCGAGGCCGCCGCCGTTGAAGTCCACGGCAAAACGTCGGGCCCAGACGGTGGGGTAGTGCTCGCCCGGTGCCCAGCCTTCGATGAAGCCGCCCATGCCTGAACGGGTCGCGTTGACCTGGGCCAGCTCGGTGCTCACCGGTGGCAAGGCGCTCCAATAGAGCTTGTAGCCGTAGTTCAGCGATTCACCGGCAGCGACCGGCTTCTTCGGCGTCCAGAATGCGACGATGTTGTCCAGGGTTTCACCGGTCGTAGGAATTTCCAGCAGATCGACCGAGCCTTCGCCCCAGGCCGTTGTCGGTTCGACCCACAGGCTCGGGCGCTTGCTGTACCAGTCCACGGTGTCCTGGTAGCTGGCGAAGTCGTGATCGGTCTGCACCAGGCCGAAGCCTTTGGGGTTGTTGTCGGCGAAGGCGTTGAACTGCAGGGTGGCGGGGTTGTTCAGCGGGCGACAAACCCACTCGCCATTGCCGCGCCACATCGCCAGTCGGTCGGAATCGTGAATTTGCGGGTGGATGGTGTCGCACATGCGCCGCTCAACGGTGCCACAGCTGAACATACTGGTCATCGGCGCGATGCCCAATTGCTCGATGGCGGTACGGGCATTGATGTGCGCATCGATTTCCATCACGACGCGGGTGGGCTGACAATCGATGTCAAAACGATAGGCGCCGGTGGCGCTGGGCGAGTCGAGCAGGGCGTAGACCACGAAACGGGTACTGTTCTTGTCCGGGATTTCGAACCAGAACTTGGTGAAGTCCGGGAATTCCTCACGCTTCTTGGCGTAAGTGTCGATGGCCAGGCCCCGGGCCGATAATCCGTACTGGCCGGTGTTGTCCACGGCGCGGAAATAACTGGCCCCCAGAAACGAAACGATATCGTGCCGGTCCAGCTCCGGCGCCTTGAACACCCTGAACCCTGAGAAGCCCAGGTCACCGGTCAACTGCGAAGTGTTGACCGTGGTTTTCTCATAGTTGAACAACTCCGGGCGGAAGTGCACTTCACGGGCCATGCGGGTCTTGGCATCGACACTGTACATGCGCACCGGTTGCTTGAAGCCCATGCCGACGTGGAAAAACTGCACGTCCAGTTGACCGTCCAGCTCCTTCCACAGCGAGTGGTTGGCGTCGTAGCGGATGGCGTTGAATTGCAGCGGGGACATCATCGCCAGTGTCGGCGGCAAAACTTGCTTGGTGTCGACGTAACGGCTCTTGGCCAGTTCCCGGGCCTGTTCTTTCAACCCATTGAAATCGAAAGGACGGGCCTCGCCGTCGGCGGTCCGGTCAGCAGCCCAGGCGCGTGCGGCCATAAGCCCTGAGGCCGAAAGCCCGGTGTAGGCAGCGAAAGCCATGGACGCCTTGAGCAGATTCCTGCGGTGCATAAATACAACCTTTCTGGAAACAATCCCGAGCCTTTCCTGGCAACAGAGACTGGTAAAGAAGTTCGGACATGCCTTTGGCCAAACGCGACGGACGTTAGAACAGATACCTGAGAGCTGGATCGGTTCACCGAGGCGCAAAATCATAGGGGATACGTGGCACGGGAGAGAGAGGAAAGCGTGGTTTAGTTAAATTTCCTTACAGATATTTCCTTTTTTAACGGGTAACTCTGCATTTTTTGACTAATTACTCTAAAACTCCCTGTTCACGGTGTGAATCCTCCCTATCCTTTAGCGTGATAGAGGTTGAACCCGCGGATTCAGCAGGTGCTATCGGTCAATTCGACGTACAGAAGGACAAGGCTCAATGACAAAAATACAGGGCATCACCCAATTGCTGGGGATCCTTCCATGCTTGACGAGCGCGCGCCGGACCCGGCCGCTCAGCATGGACGAACTAAGACTGGTGGAACGCTATCGCGAACTGTCGGAAAACGACCGGATCGCCATGCGTTGCCTGATGGATGCGATGCGCAGTGTTTCGAGGTTTTGAATGAGTGCGGATCTGCTCGTAGAGAGCTCGGATTGCGCCTTTATCCATCTTTCTGGTTTCACATCAGCCAGTAGGAGGCGGGAAAAATAACGTGCTGGCCGATTTTTTTATCGGTGCCCATGCGGCTGTGAATGGCCTGCCTTTGCTCACTCGTGATGCCAAACGCTACCGAAGTTATTTTCCCTCAGTGGCGTTGGTAGTGCCGTCATGACACTTGAACCGCCACGACCAGACTCTGCCGTCCGGCCGTGGTAGTCGTTCTTTGGTTCAATGCTTGAACATCACATGCCGCACTACTGTGTAGTCCTCCAGTCCATACATCGACATGTCCTTGCCATAACCGGAACGTTTCTGACCGCCATGGGGCATTTCGCTGACGAGCATGAAGTGGGTGTTCACCCAGGTGCAGCCATATTGCAGGCGTGCCGCCAAGCGATGGGCGCGGCCGATGTCGGCGGTCCAGACTGAAGACGCCAGGCCGTAGTCCGAGTCGTTGGCCCAGGCCAGCACCTGCGCTTCGTCGATGAACGGCGTGACGGACACCACCGGCCCAAAAACCTCGCGGCGCACGATTTCGTCGTCCTGCTGGGCGTCGGCCAATACCGTTGGTTCAAAGAAGAATCCGTTGCCGTCCACGGCCTTGCCACCGGTAATCAGGCGAATATGCGACTGGGCGATGGCCCGTTCGACAAAGCCGGCAACGCGGTCGCGGTGCTGGGCTGTGATCAGCGGACCCATCTCGGTGTCCGGGGCGGTTTGCAGACCGTATTTGATGCTGGCCACCGCCGCACCGAGTTTCTCGACGAACCTGTCGTAGATGCCTTGTTGGGCGTAAATGCGGCAGGCAGCGGTGCAGTCCTGGCCGGCATTGTAGAAACCGAAGGTGCGGATGCCTTCCACGGCTGCGTCAATGTCGGCATCGTCGAAAATGATCACCGGGGCCTTGCCGCCCAGTTCCATGTGGGTGCGTTTGACGCTGTCGGCGGTGCTGGAAATGATGTTCGCGCCTGTGGCGATGGAGCCGGTCAGCGAAACCATGCGCACCTTTGCGTGAGTGACCAACGGTTGCCCGACCGTCTGACCACGACCGAACAGCACGTTGAGTACACCCGCGGGGAAAATTTCCGACGCCAGTTCCGCCAGCCGCAACGCCGTCAGTGGAGTCTGCTCCGAGGGTTTGAGCACTACGGTGTTACCGGCGGCCAGGGCTGGGGCGATTTTCCAGGCGACCATCATCAACGGGTAATTCCACGGCGCGATGGAGGCGATCACGCCCACCGGATCGCGGCGGATCATCGACGTGTGCCCCGGCAGGTATTCGCCACCCGCCGAGCCGCTCATGCAACGGCTGGCGCCGGCAAAGAAACGGAACACGTCGGCAATTGCCGGGATCTCGTCGTTCAGCACGGCGTTCAAAGGTTTGCCGCAATTGTCCGATTCGAGCCTGGCCAGTTCTTCGCCGTGGGCTTCGATGGTGTCGGCCAGCTTGAGCAGGAGCAGGGAGCGGTCCTTGGGCGATACCTGGGACCAGCTTTGGAAGGCACTGTCGGCCGCGCGCACGGCGGCATCGACCTGAGCTTCGCTGGCCTCGTTGATTTCCACCAGCACCCGGCCCAGCGCGGGGTTGAACACGGCCTGGCCGGGCCCGTCGCCGTTCACCAGGTGACCATTGATCAGCAGTTTGGTTTGCATGTCCAAGCCCTCGTCAAAGCTGTTTTTGCTGCGGTTTTTCAGTTGATTCGAGTCTATATCGTTTTATCGGGTTCGCCGCAGCCACATGAAAATCGGCAAGCAACATCTCGAAGCACTCTCACCGACAGACTCGGGCACTTTCGAACTAGGCTGATTGCCTTAATGATCCGGTTACCCGAATGCGTGGAGGCAGCAAATGAACACCCGTGGATTGCTCGATCAGCTTCTCAAGTCCGGTCAGGAAATGTTGCAGAACAAGGCTGGCGGCTCCCAAGGCAAGTCATCCGGCGGCCTGGGCGGTTTGCTCGGCGGTGGTGCTGGCAATTTGGGCGGGATGCTCTCCGGCGCGGGTGGCGGGGCGCTGGCCGCCGGAGCCATGGGCCTGTTGCTGGGCAACAAGAAGGCTCGCCAGTTTGGCGGCAAGGCCCTGACCTATGGTGGTCTGGCGGCATTGGGCGTGATCGCCTACAAGGCCTATGGCAATTGGCAAGCCCAGCAGGGCAGTGCGCCGCAAACTGAACCGCAGACGCTGGATCGTCTTCCCCCGGCCCAGGTCGAGCAGCACAGCCAGGCGATCCTCACGGCCCTGGTGGCGGCGGCCAAGGCCGATGGCCATGTCGACGAGCGTGAAAAGCAGTTGATCGAAGGCGAGTTCACCAAGCTCGACAACGATCAGGAGCTGCAACACTGGCTGCACGCCGAGCTCAATAAACCCCTGGACCCCGCCGACGTCGCCCGGGCCGCCAGCACGCCGGAAATGGCCGCCGAGATGTACATCGCCAGTGTGATGCTGGTGGATGAGGAAAACTTCATGGAGAAATCCTACCTCGATGAACTGGCGCGCCAGCTCAAACTGGAGCCGGGGTTGAAGACTGAGCTGGAGAAGCAGGTACGTCAGGCGTCTCTTTGAGTCAGGCCTGACCCCAAGGTAAATATCACCCCCTGTGGGAGCGAGCCTGCTCGCGATAGCGGTATGTCAGTCGACACTATTATTGACCGATGCACCGCAATCGCGAGCAGGTTCGCTCCCATAGAACTTTTGCATCGACTGCCACATTGATGCCTGGCTTGAGCTGTTTGAACAGCTGAGCGAATCACCAAACTCCTTCCTCACCGCCATACAGCCGCAACGTCGCCCTCGGCTATACTCCCCAGCATTTCAAAATGCCCGAGGTTGTACTGTGAAGAACTGGACGTTGCGCCAACGCATCCTGGCGAGTTTTGCGGTGATCATCGCCATCATGCTGCTGATGGTGGTCGTCACGTATTCGCGGTTATTGAGGATCGAGGCCAGCGAAGAAAAAGTACGCGTCTACGCGGTGCCGGGGGTGTATTACAGTTCCATGATTCGCGGTGGCTGGGTCGACAGCTACGTCAAGACCCAGCAGATCGTCGGCCTCTCGGGCCAGCGGGAAATCACTGCCGAGGACAAGGCCCTCTACCAGGGCTACGAGCAGCATCTGCGCGAGGAAATCCAGCACTATCAAAAGCTGATCCAGGACCCTGCCGACCAAGTCTCCTTCGACGAATTCGAGGTCAATCATCAGGACTTCAACAAGGCCCTGGCGAAGGTTCTGGACCTGTATGAACGCAAGGATTTCGAAGGGGCACAGCTGGCGCTGGAGAAAGAGCTGACGCCGGCATGGCTCGACGGTCGCGGGCATTTGAACCAGATCATCGAACGCAACCGGGAGCTGGCGG
Organism: Pseudomonas sp. A214; assembly: GCF_900156295.1. NCBI lineage: Bacteria > Pseudomonadati > Pseudomonadota > Gammaproteobacteria > Pseudomonadales > Pseudomonadaceae > Pseudomonas > Pseudomonas sp. A214. Next base: position 5,645,292 of record NZ_LT707062.1, on the reverse strand, counting down.
AAAAAGCCGCCCTGACCATCAGTCAGTCGGTAACCGCCGCTGAAGTTGCCATGGGGCTGTCGTTTCTCGTGGCGGTGCTCATTGCCATGCTTTGTGGCCTGTTGTTGATGCGCGCGATCATGGCGCCGATGAACCGCATTGTGGAAATCCTCGGCATCATGCGCAGCGGCGACCTGAGCGGGCGCCTGAACCTTGCGCGTAAAGACGAGTTCGGTGCGGTGGAAACCGGCTTCAACGACATGATGGCCGAGCTGACATCGCTGGTGTCCCAGGCCCAGCGCTCTTCGGTGCAGGTCACCACCTCGGTCACCGAGATCGCCGCCACCTCCCGCGAGCAACAGGCCACGGCCACCGAAACCGCCGCTACCACTACGGAGATCGGCGCGACCTCTCGGGAAATTGCCGCCACGTCCCGGGATCTGGTGCGCACCATGACCGAAGTTTCCAGCGCCGCCGACCAGGCCTCGGTGGCGGCCGGTTCCGGCCAGCAAGGCCTGGCACGCATGGAAGAAACCATGCACTCGGTGATGGGCGCGGCGGATCTGGTGAACGCGAAGCTGGCGATCCTCAACGAGAAGGCCGGCAACATCAACCAGGTGGTGGTGACCATCGTCAAGGTGGCCGACCAGACCAACCTGTTGTCCCTCAATGCCGCCATCGAGGCCGAGAAGGCGGGAGAGTATGGCCGCGGTTTTGCCGTGGTCGCCACTGAGGTTCGGCGCCTGGCGGATCAGACAGCCGTGGCGACCTACGACATCGAGCAGATGGTGCGCGAGATCCAGTCCGCCGTATCCGCTGGAGTGATGGGCATGGACAAGTTTTCCGAAGAAGTGCGCCGTGGCATGGCCGAGGTGCAGCAGGTCGGCGAGCAACTGTCGCAGATCATCCATCAGGTACAGGCGCTGGCGCCGCGGGTGTTGATGGTCAATGAAGGTATGCAGGCCCAGGCCACCGGCGCCGAGCAGATCAACCATGCCCTGGTGCAATTGGGCGATGCCAGCAGTCAGACGGTGGAGTCCCTGCGCCAGGCCAGTTCTGCCATCGATGAACTGAGCCAGGTGGCCGTGGGGCTGCGCAGTGGCGTCTCGCGTTTCAAAGTCTGATGAGCGAGTTCGAGGCCAGACGTGGCGCCGTGTCGGCGGCCCGTCAGTCGTTGTTCCTGGTGTTTTGCATCGGCAACGAACGCTACGCCCTGCAAGCCATCGATGTGGTGGAAGTGCTGCCGCGCTTGCCCCTCAAACCGATTGCCCAGGCACCGTCCTGGGTGGCGGGGGTGTTTGCCTGGCGCGGCGCGGTGGTGCCCGTGATCGATCTGTGCACGCTGACCTTCGGTCAGAGCGCCCAGACGCGTACCAGTACGAGACTGGTGCTGGTGCATTACCGACCCGACGCGCAGCAGGCGGGGCAGGTTCTGGGGCTGATTCTGGAACAGGCCACCGACACCTTGCGTTGCGATCCGGCGGATTTCCGACCTTATGGCTTGGATAACCCACAGGCGCCGTACCTGGGCCCGGTGCGCGAAGACGCGCAAGGCCTGTTGCAATGGGTGCGGGTCAATGACCTGCTCGACGAGTCGGTCCGTGCCGTGCTGTTTCCCACGCCGCCCTTGAACTTCGATGACCTCGAGGGACGGGCATGAACAGCGACCAGCGGTTTTTCGATTTTCTCAAGGTGCGCATCGGCCTGGATGTCACCTCCGTCGGCACCGCCATCATCGAGCGGGCCGTGCGCCAGCGCATCATTGCCGTGCCTGGGCGTACGGCAGATGAGTACTGGCAATGCCTGCAACATTCTGCCCAGGAGCAACAGGCGCTGATCGAAGCGGTGATTGTCCCGGAGACCTGGTTCTTCCGTTATCCCGAGTCCTTCGCCACCCTCGCCAGGCTGGCCATCAAGCGTCTGGCCGAGATCAAGCACCTGCGTGCGCTGCGCATCCTCAGCTTGCCCTGCTCCACTGGCGAAGAGCCTTACTCCATTGCCATGGCGTTGCTCGACGCGGGCCTGGGACCGCATCAGTTCAAGGTGGACGCGCTGGACGTCAGTCCGCTGTCGATAGAACGTGCCAGGCAAGCGCTTTACGGCAGGAACTCGTTCCGTGGCGCCGACCTCGGCTTTCGCGAGCGATATTTCAGCGCCGAGGCAGAGGGGTATCGCCTCAGCGAGCGGGTGAGTGAACAGGTGCGTCTGCAAGTGGGCAACCTGCTGGATCCGACCTTGCTGGTGAACGAGGCCCCTTACGATTTTGTGTTCTGCCGCAATCTGCTGATCTATTTCGACCAGCCGACCCAGCAGCAGGTGTTCGAGGTGCTCAAGCGCCTGACCCGCCAGGACGGCGTGCTGTTTATCGGCCCCGCCGAGGGCAGTTTGCTGGGGCGGTTGGGCATGCGTTCAATCGGGATTGCCCAGTCGTTTGCTTTCAGTCGCCAAGGTGCCCCGCAGCCACAGCCGCTGCCCGCCTTGATGTCGACGCCATTGCCGGCCCCGCTGCCGCTTGGCCAGGTCGCGCCTCGAGTCATTCCACCGGTGGTCCGGCCCCGGCCGTTCGCAGCCAGCGTGACCCCGATCACTGAGCCGAAAAACAGCGACGCCACTACCTTACTGGCCAATATCGCGGCGCTGGCCAATGCTGGCAAAAGCGCCGAAGCCCGTGCGACCTGCCAGCAGTACCTGCGCAATCATGCGCCGGCGGCCCAAGTGTTCTACTGGCTGGGGCTGCTCAGTGACATGGCCGGTAGCGCGCTTGAGGCCCAGGGTTTTTATCGCAAGGCGCTCTATCTTGAACCGCAACACGCCGAGGCCCTGGTGCATCTCGCGGCGTTGCTGGCTTCCCAGGGAGACGCGGCCGGTGCCCGTCGATTGCAGGACCGCGCCGCTCGCAGCGGGCGCATGGCTGACAGTGAGCGTAAACAATGAGTGGTTCGGCTAATGACAACCTGACCCATGACGATGCCCAGGCCATCGACGATTGCTGGAATCGCATCGGGGTGCATGGCGATAAATCCTGTCCGTTGCTGGCCGAGCATATTCACTGCCGCAACTGCGCGGTGTATTCGGCGGCTGCCACCCGTTTGCTCGATCGCTACACCTTGCAGCACGACGACCGGGATCTGGCCCACGCGCCGCTGGACACCGATATCGTCACACGATCGCTGTTGATGTTCCGACTGGGCGAAGAGTGGCTGGGCCTGACTACCCGCAGTCTGGTGGAAGTGGCGCCGTTGCAGCCGATTCACTCGCTGCCCCACCAGCGCTCGCGGGCCTTGTTGGGCGTGGCGAATGTGCGCGGGGCCTTGGTGGCCTGCCTGTCGCTGGTGGAACTGTTGGACCTGGAACCCGGCGGGGCAGTGGTGGCCGGCGCGCGGGTCATGCCGCGCATGTTGATCGTCGCGGCCCAGGGCGGCCCGGTGGTGGTGCCGGTGGACGAGGTGGACGGCATTCACGCCATCGATGAACGCGTCCTGGGCGCGGCCTCGCAATCGGCGGCCAAGTACACCCGTGGCGTATTGAAGTTCAAGGGCCGCAGCTTGCGCTGGCTGGACGAAGAACAGTTGTTGTCCGCCATGACCCGGAGCCTGTCATGACCCCTGATCAAATGCGTGACGCCTCGTTGCTGGAGTTGTTCAGCCTGGAAGCCGAAGCCCAGACTCAGGTGCTCAGCGCCGGCCTGCTGGCCCTGGAACGCGACCCGACCCAGGCCGATTATCTTGAATCGTGCATGCGCGCGGCCCATTCCCTCAAGGGCGCGGCGCGGATCGTTGGAGTGAACGCCGGGGTCAGCGTGGCCCATGTCATGGAGGATTGCCTGGTCAGCGCCCAGGAGCGCCGTCTGGTCCTGCGCGCCGAGCACATCGACGCCTTGCTGCAAGGCACCGACCTGTTGACGCGAATTGCCACGCCAGGCAACAGCATCGGAGCCCAGGACGTCGATGCGTATGTGGCGTTGATGGGGCAACTGCTCGATCCTGCCGCTGCGCACACGCCTGCCGGGTCGCCGCGAATCGAGATGCAAGCGGAGGCTTTTCGCGTTGAGCCGGCCGAGGCAGAACCGCTCGCGGCAACGGAACCGCTGCCCAAGGGTAAGCGGGTCACCGAAGGGGGCGAGCGGGTCTTGCGGGTCACCGCCGAGCGCCTCAATAGCCTGTTGGACCTGTCCAGTAAATCCTTGGTGGAAACCCAGCGCCTCAAGCCCTGGCTGGCGACGATGCAACGGCTCAAGCGCCAGCAGAGCAACGGCTTGCGGGCCTTGGAAGAGCTGAATGTGCACCTCAAGGAACACGCGTTGAGCTTGCAGGCCGAGGAAGCGCTCAACGACGCCCGCCGCTTGCTGGCCGAAACCCAGCAATTGCTGGCGCAGAAAACCGCGGAGATGGACGAGTTCGCCTGGCAGGCCGGTCAGCGAGCACAGGTGTTGTACGACACGGCGCTGGCCTGTCGCATGCGACCGTTTGCCGATGTGCTCTCCGGCCAGGCCCGGATGGTCCGTGACCTTGGGCGCAGCCTGGGCAAGCAGGTGCGCCTGGAAATTGAGGGCGATAAAACCCAGGTCGACCGCGACGTGCTGGAAAGACTCGAAGCGCCGCTGACCCATCTGCTGCGCAACGCCGTGGACCATGGCATCGAATCTCCGGAGCAACGGGTGCTGGTCGGCAAGCCCGCCGAAGGCCTGATCCGCTTGCGCGCCTCCCATCAGGCTGGCCTGCTGGTGCTGGAACTGGCGGACGACGGCGCCGGTGTGGACCTGGAACGGGTGCGGCGCAGCGTCGTCGAACGAGGGCTTTCCCCTGAGCAGACCGCAGCCAATTTGAGCGAAGAGGAACTGCTGACGTTCCTGTTCCTGCCCGGCTTCAGCCTGCGCGACACCGTCACTGAAGTGTCCGGGCGCGGCGTCGGCCTGGACGCCGTTCAGCATATGGTCCGGCAGTTGCGCGGCGCGGTGGTGCTGGAGCAGACAGCGGGCGAGGGCAGCCGCTTCCATCTTGAGGTGCCGCTGACGCTCTCAGTGGTGCGCAGCCTGGTGGTGGAAGTCGGCGGTGAAGCCTACGCCTTTCCCCTGGCTCACATCGAGCGCATGTGCGATCTCGCTCCTGAGGACATTGTGCAGGTCGAAGGGCGCCAGCACTTCTGGCACGAAGGGCGGCATGTCGGGCTGGTCGCCGCCAGTCAGTTGCTCAATCGTCCGGCATCGCAGAGCAGCGGCCAGGCGCTCAAGGTCGTGGTGATCCGTGAGCGCGAGGCCATCTACGGCGTGGCGGTCGAACGGTTCATCGGCGAGCGCACGCTGGTGGTCCTGCCCCTGGACGAACGCCTGGGCAAGATCCAGGACATCTCCGCCGGGGCCTTGCTGGACGATGGTTCGGTGGTGCTGATCGTCGATGTCGAAGACCTGCTGCGCTCGGTGGACAAGTTGCTCGACACCGGGCGCCTGGAACGCATCGCTCGCCAGAACCAGACGCAGACACCGCGCAAGCGGATCCTGGTGGTGGACGACTCCCTGACCGTGCGCGAGCTGCAACGCAAGCTGTTGCTCAATCGTGGTTATGACGTGGCGGTGGCCGTGGACGGCATGGACGGCTGGAACGCGCTGCGAGCGGAGGATTTCGACCTGCTGATCACCGACATCGACATGCCGCGCATGGACGGCATCGAGTTGGTGTCGCTGTTGCGGCGCGATAACCGTCTGCAGTCGCTGCCGGTGATGGTGGTGTCTTACAAGGATCGTGAAGAAGATCGTCGCCGTGGCCTGGATGCCGGCGCTGACTATTATCTAGCCAAGGCCAGTTTCCATGACGACGCCTTGCTCGATGCCGTCGTCGAATTGATCGGAGGAGCACGCGCTTGAAGATCGCCATCGTCAATGACATGCCCCTGGCGGTCGAAGCCCTGCGCCGTGCCCTGGCTTTCGAGCCGGCGCACCAATTGGTCTGGGTGGCCGCCAACGGTGCCGAGGCGGTTCAGCGTTGCGCCGAATACACCCCGGACCTGATTCTGATGGACCTGCTCATGCCCATCATGGATGGCGTGGAGGCGACCCGGCGGATCATGGCCGAAACCCCGTGCGCCATTGTGATTGTCACCGGTGACAGCCAGCAGAACGTTCACCGGGTGTTCGAAGCCATGGGGTATGGCGCGCTGGATGTGGTTGATACCCCTACCTTGGGGGTGGGCAACCCCGCGGATGCGGCGGCACCGCTGCTGCGCAAGATCACCAACATCGGCTGGCTGATCGGTGAGCGCAATCACCGTGAGCGCGCTGCACCGGCTGCGCAGCGGATGTCGGTGTCACGCAATAGCCTGGTTGCCATCGGGTCGTCGGCGGGTGGGCCGGCCGCGCTGGAGATCCTGCTCAAGGGCCTGCCCCGACATTTCGCCCCGGCCATTGTGCTGGTCCAGCATGTGGACGAGGTGTTTGCTGCGGGCATGGCCCAATGGCTGAGCAGTGCGTCAGGCCACCAGGTGCGCCTGGCCCGGCACGGCGAGCCGCCGCAAAGCGGTACGGTGCTGCTGGCCGGCACCAACCACCATCTGCGCCTATTGAAAAATGGCACCCTGGCCTACACCGCCGAGCCGGTCAACGAGATCTACCGGCCGTCCATCGACGTCTTTTTCGAGAGCGTCGCCCACTTCTGGAGCGGTGACGCGGTGGGCGTTTTGCTCACTGGCATGGGCCGCGACGGTGCCCAAGGGCTTAAACTCATGCGCCAGCAGGGCTATCTGACCATCGCCCAGGACCAGCAGAGCAGCGCGGTGTACGGCATGCCCAAAGCGGCCGCGGCCATCGACGCGGCTGCGCAGATTCTTGCGCTGGACCATATAGCGCCACGGTTAGTGGAGATTTTTACCCAATGAAGAACCCCGGCAGCCTTGTCCACCAGCCGTATTCAGGTGAGTTCCCATGAGTGATTTACAGCTCGACGATTTCAAGCGTGACGAGAACGCGGCCATGGTCTTGCTCGTCGACGACCAGGCGATGATCGGCGAGGCGGTGCGGCGCGGGCTGGCCAATGAAGAGAACATCGACGTTCACTTCTGCGCCGACCCACACCAGGCCATCGCCCATGCGGTCCGCATCAAGCCAACGGTGATCCTCCAGGACCTGGTGATGCCCGGTCTTGATGGCTTGAGCCTGGTGCGCGAATACCGTAACCATCCGGCGACCCGGGATATTCCGATCATTGTCCTGTCCACCAAGGAGGACCCGCTGGTCAAAAGCGCGGCGTTCGCCGCCGGGGCCAACGATTACCTGGTCAAGTTGCCGGACAACATCGAACTGGTGGCGCGCATTCGCTACCACTCGCGGTCCTACATGATGCTGCTGCAACGCGATGCGGCCTATCGCGCCCTGCGGGTCAGCCAGCAGCAACTGCTCGACACCAATCTGGTGCTGCAACGGCTGATGAATTCCGACGGTCTGACCGGGCTGTCCAACCGCCGGCACTTCGATGAATACCTGGAGCTGGAGTGGAGAAGGGCGCTGCGGGACCAGTCCCAGCTCTCGCTGTTGATGATCGACGTGGATTACTTCAAGTCCTTCAACGACAATTTCGGCCACCTGGAGGGGGACGAAGCCCTGCGCAAGGTCGCCACGGCGATCCGTGATGCGTGCAGTCGTCCGTCCGACCTGCCGGCCCGTTACGGCGGCGAGGAGTTCGCCCTGGTACTGCCCGGCACCTCGGCTGGCGGCGCGCGGTTGATGGCCGAAAAGCTGCGCCAGAGCGTCGTTGCCCTGAACATCCCCCACATCACGCCTCATGAGGGGGCGAACCTGACTGTCAGCGTTGGCGTCTCGACCTTCACGCCACAGCAAGGTGGCGATTGCCGCCAGCTGATTTCGGCGGCGGACAAAGGGCTGTACACGGCCAAGCACAATGGGCGTAATCGGGTGGGTATCGAGTAGTGCGTCCGGCCGGCTGGAGAGTTCTTGTGGCGAGGGAGCTTGCTCCCGCTGGGGCGCGTAGCGGCCCCGAAACCAGATAGCTCGGTGAGTCAGGTTGACTGAGCTGTGTTTTTTAGGGCTGCTGCGCAGCCCAGCGGGAGCAAGCTCCCTCGCCACAAGAATTGGTGTCCCTAAAGCCGCCAGGCGGGCTGCCGCTGGCGCTTGATTACGTTATACTCGCCGGCTTTCAAAAGTTCGCCAACGAGTGCTGCCCGCCATGGAAATCAACCCGATCCTGAACACCATCAAGGACCTGTCCGAGCGCTCCGAAACTATTCGGGGGTATCTTTGACTACGATCAAAAGCATGAGCGTCTGACCGAAGTCAATCGCGAGCTTGAAGATCCGAATGTCTGGAACAACCCGTCGTACGCCCAGGAACTGGGCCGCGAGCGCGCTGCGCTGGCGCAGATCGTCGAGACCCTGGATGAAATGTCCAGCGGCCTGGCCGACTGCCGCGACCTGTTGGACATGGCTGTCGAAGAAAACGATGAAGGTGCCGTCGGCGATGTCGTCGCCGAGCTGACACGCCTCGAGGAGGCGTTGGCCAAGCTGGAATTCCGGCGCATGTTCAGTGGCGAGATGGATGCCAACAACGCCTACCTGGACATCCAGGCCGGTTCCGGCGGCACCGAAGCCCAGGACTGGGCCAACATCCTGCTGCGCATGTACCTGCGCTGGGCCGACAAACGCGGCTTCGACGCGACCATCATGGAGCTGTCGGCCGGTGAGGTCGCCGGAATCAAGGGTGCCACCGTGCACATCAAGGGCGAATACGCCTTTGGCTGGCTGCGCACCGAGATCGGCGTGCATCGCCTGGTGCGCAAAAGCCCGTTTGACTCCGGTAACCGTCGTCACACGTCGTTCTCGGCGGTGTTCGTTTCGCCGGAAATCGATGACAACATCGAAATCGACATCAACCCGTCGGACCTGCGCATTGACACCTACCGTTCCTCCGGGGCCGGTGGCCAGCACGTTAACACCACCGACTCGGCCGTACGGATTACCCACGTACCGACCAACACCGTGGTCAGTTGCCAGAACGAACGCTCCCAGCACGCGAACAAAGACACCGCGATGAAAATGCTGCGGGCCCGTTTGTACGAGCAGGAAGTGCAGAAGCGCAACGCGGCGTCCCAGGCCCTGGAAGACACCAAGTCGGACATCGGCTGGGGTCACCAGATCCGTTCGTATGTACTTGACGCCTCGCGCATCAAGGACCTGCGCACCAGCATCGAACGCAGCGACTGTGACAAGGTGCTCGATGGCGACATCGACGAATACCTGATCGCCAGCCTCAAACAAGGGCTGTAACGCGACACCCATGCGGCGGGCAGGCGCGCTTCCACCCAGGAGCGAGGCCTGGCCGCAAACTCCGGCCCGGGGCCGGGGGCAACGAACCTGTGATGGAATCTTTAAAGACATGAGCGACCTAGAACTCGACCCGCAAGCCCTGCAACAGGAAGAAAACTCCCTGATCGCCCTGCGCAAGGAAAAGCTTGCTGCCGAGCGCGCCAAGGGCCAGGCCTTCCCCAACGACTTCCGCCGCGACGCCTACTGCGACGTCTTGCAGAAGCAGTATGCGGACAAGACCAAGGAAGAGCTGGCCGAGGCGGCGATTCCAGTCAAGGTGGCCGGTCGTATCATGCTCAACCGTGGTTCGTTCATGGTGATCCAGGACATGACCGGGCGCATCCAGGTCTACGTCAACCGCAAGACCCTGCCGGAAGAAACCCTGGCCGCCGTCAAGACCTGGGACCTGGGCGACATCATTGCCGCCGAAGGCACCCTGGCCCGTTCCGGCAAGGGCGACCTGTACGTCGAAATGACCAGCGTGCGCCTGCTGACCAAGTCCCTGCGCCCACTGCCGGACAAGCACCACGGCCTGACCGACACCGAGCAACGCTATCGTCAGCGTTACGTCGACCTGATCGTCAACGAAGACGTGCGCCAGACCTTCCGCGTGCGCTCGCAGGTCATCGCCCACATCCGCAGCTTCCTGATGAAGCGTGACTTCCTTGAAGTCGAAACGCCGATGCTGCAGACCATCCCCGGCGGTGCGGCGGCCAAGCCGTTCGAAACCCACCACAACGCCCTGGACATGGAAATGTTCCTGCGTATCGCGCCAGAGCTGTACCTCAAGCGCCTGGTGGTGGGTGGCTTCGAGAAAGTCTTCGAGATCAACCGCAACTTCCGTAACGAAGGCGTTTCGACCCGGCACAACCCCGAGTTCACCATGCTCGAGTTCTACCAGGCCTACGCCGACTACGAAGACAACATGGACCTGACCGAGGAGCTGTTCCGCGAACTGGCGCAGCTGGTGCTCGGGACCACCGACGTGCCGTACGGCGACAAGGTGTTCCATTTCGGCGAACCGTTCGTGCGCCTGTCGGTGTTCGACTCGATCCTCAAGTACAACCCGGACATCACCGCGGCCGACCTGCAGGACATCGAAAAGGCCCGCGCCATCGCCAAGAAGGCCGGCGCCAAGGTGCTCGGCTTCGAGGGTCTGGGCAAGCTGCAAGTGATGATTTTCGAAGAGTTGGTCGAGCACAAGCTGGAGCAGCCGCATTTCATCACCCAGTACCCGTTCGAAGTGTCGCCGCTGGCCCGTCGCAATGACGAGAACCCAAGCGTGACCGACCGTTTCGAGCTGTTCATCGGTGGTCGCGAAATCGCCAACGCCTACTCCGAGCTCAACGACGCAGAAGATCAGGCAGAGCGTTTCATGGCCCAGGTGGCCGACAAGGACGCCGGCGACGACGAGGCCATGCACTACGATGCCGACTTCGTTCGCGCCCTTGAGTACGGCATGCCGCCGACGGCCGGCGAAGGCATCGGCATCGATCGCCTGGTGATGTTGCTGACCAACTCACCGTCGATCCGGGATGTCATTCTTTTCCCGCACATGCGGCCCCAAGCGTAAGTGTTTCAATTAAAAAGCCGCCTCGAACAGGCGGCTTTTTATTGCCTGTCTGGTACAAACGTATCAATTGGTTAATTTTGAAATAGCGAGGAAAGACCTGTCGTGAATCGTGTAATGGCTCCAGAAGGTGCGGCGGGCGTCGCCACTGCTGTCGCTGAAAGTGTTCAGTACCAGGGTCGCAAGGCCAGCCGGCAGGGCAGTGAACAGCGTCGCCAGGAGATTCTCGATGCGGCCATGCGCATTGTGGTGCGTGATGGTGTGCGGGCGGTACGCCACCGCGCCGTGGCCGCCGAAGCGGGTGTGCCGCTGTCGGCCACGACTTATTATTTCAAGGACATCGATGACCTGTTGACCGATACCTTCGCCCAGTACGTGGAGCGCAGCGCGGCGTTCATGGCCAAGTTGTGGACCAACAATGAAGGCCTGCTGCGGGAGATGGTTGCCTACGGAGACGGCAGCGCCGAATCCCGCTCGCAGCTGGCGGACGACATCGCCCGGATGACCGCCGACTACGTGCAGCATCAATTGCACAGCCGGCGCGAATACCTGATGGCGGAACAGGCTTTTCGTCAGGAAGCGCTGCTCAACCCGCGCCTGGCGGAGCTGGTGCGCTCTCACCAGCAGATCCTGTTGCACGGCACTTGTCAGTTTTTCCAGGTTTTGGGCTCGCGTGAACCCCAGCAGGATGCCAAAGTGTTGACGGCGATTATCGGACGGATGGAATATCAAGGCTTGCTCAATGGCGCCGAGCCGGTAGCGGCAGAAGAAATGCTCGGCATCCTGACCCGCTACATGCATCTGGTATTGGCGTCGGTTTAGTTTTTCAGGAGCACCACATGTGGCGAGGGAGCTTGCTCCCGCTGGGCTGCGTAGCGGCCCCTTTTGTGAGCGCTGCGCACTCAAGCGGGAGCAAGCTCCCTCGCCACAAAGGCTCCTCACAAAGACTAGGCGCCGTATGCCATAGGGAGTTCAAATGAAAGCCTGGCGTGCCGTTGTAATGGCCGTGTCGTTGCTGCTGCTCAGTGGCTGCCTGGTGTCCTTCAAGGCGCCGTTGCCCGACAGCGAAGCCGCGCCCCAAGGGCTGGTCGGCCACTGGACCAGTACCAACGCCTGGGGCGAGCCGCTCAATCTGGAGTTGGTCGAAGTGGGCCCGCGCCGTTATCAAGCCGTCACCTACTTCAGGGCCAGGCCTCTGGAGCGCGAAGCCATCCCGGTGACCGTCTCCCGTCACGGCAGCCGCTGGTATCTGTCGGCCAAGGTGCCGGCCCGCTTTGGAGGGCATTTCGTGATCGCCGGTTTTGAACTGACCGACAAGCAGGAACTGGTGATCTACAACCTGGATATGGATCAGATCAACCAGGCCATCAGCCAGAAGATCCTCAGTGGCCAGCCGAACCAGAGCGAAGAAGGTGACGGCGTGCTGGTGGACAGCGACATGGGGACGGTTTTCCGTTACCTCGACGACCCGGCCAACTCCGATGTGTTCTCGGAGGCCGTGCGCTACCAGCGGCTGGTCAAATCCCAATAATTGCAACAAGCGGACGTTTTTTCACAGGAGTTCCGGGTGGACGATTACCAGCAGACGATACGCACCTTGTCCGATCGCATTGTGCTGGCGCAAACGCCGATTCGCATTCTCGACGCAGTAAAGTGGGACGAAAGCATCCGCAAGGGTTTCCTCAAGGCCAAGGGCAAGGAAATGCCCGCCGTGGACCGCGACTATTACCTCAACCGGCCCCTGTCGTTCGATTCCAGCAAAGTGAAGCTGGAATTCCAGAACATCGAACGCGACATCACCCGTCAACTCGGGCAGTTCAACCCGGTCGGCCAGATCATGCGTCGCATGTGCAAGGAATACCGCATGGTGGTGCGCATGCTCGAAGCACGCGGCACCGAGGATTTCGGGCTGATCTCCCAGGAGTTGTATGGCGCCGCCTCCGATGCGTTCCACGCCGGCGACCCGACCCTGGCTGACCTGGGCTTGATGCTGTCCGATTACCTGAACAACATTGATGGCCGTGGCGACCTGAAGGACGAGCCGAAGATTCTGACCGCCCAGGACGCTGTCAGCCTGCTGCAGCATCGGCTCAACCGGGTTTTTGGTGAGGCCGAGGAAACCATCCGGGTGTTCGAGTCCGACGGGATCGTGGCCGATGCGGCGGCTGGCGCCGATTACATCAAGATTCGCACCGATGCGATGTTCAACGACCGTGACGTTCGGGCCCTGGAAGTCCATGAAGGTCTGGTGCACGTCGGCACCACCCTCAATGGCCTGAATCAGCCGATCTGCACCTTCCTGTCCAAGGGGCCACCCTCGTCCACGGTGACCCAGGAAGGCCTGGCGATTCTGATGGAGATCATCACCTTCGCCTCTTACCCAAGTCGCCTGCGCAAGCTGACCAATCGCACCCGGGCCATTCACATGGTGGAGGAGGGGGCGGACTTTCTGCAGATATACGAGTTCTTCCGTGAGCAGGGCTTTGAGATGGGCGAAAGCTACGGCAACGCCAGCCGGGTTTTCCGTGGTTCGGTGCCGACGGGTCTGCCATTCACCAAAGACTTGTCCTACCTCAAGGGCTTCATCATGGTTTACAACTACATTCAGCTGGCCGTACGCAAAGGCAAGCTGGAGCAGGTGCCGCTGTTGTTCTGCGGTAAAACCACCCTTGAAGACATGCGCACGATGCGCCAACTCGTGGACGAAGGCCTGGTCGTGCCGCCCAAATACCTGCCGGAACAGTTCCGCGACATGAACGCGCTGTCGGCCTGGATGTGTTTCTCCAACTTCCTCAACCACCTGAGCCTGGACCGGATCGAAGCGGATTATTCCAATATCCTCTGAATACAATGTGGTTGAAAATGTGGGAGCGAGCCTGCTCGCGATTGCGATGTTCCAGTCAACATTGATGTTGACCGTTCTACCGCAATCGCGAGCAGGCTCGCTCCCACAGGGGACGGTGTTTCATTTATTTTTTGCGAGGTTTCACCGGATGCGAACCCTCGGCATCTTATGCCTGCTGCTGACCCTGAGCGGTTGCAGTTCCCTGCTGTTCTACCCCGAACGCGGCCTGCCCTTTACCCCGGAACGGGCCAAGCTCGACTACCGCGACGTCACCCTGACCACCGCCGACGGTGTCAGGCTCCACGGCTGGTGGCTGCCGGTCAAGCCAGGGGTGGAGGTCAAGGGCACCGTACTGCACTTGCACGGCAACGGCGGCAACCTGGCCTGGCATCTGGGGGGGAGCTGGTGGTTGCCCGAGCAGGGTTACCAGGTATTGATGGTGGATTACCGCGGTTACGGCCGGTCCGAAGGCGAGCCGAGCCTGCCGGCGATCTATCAGGACATCGACGCGGCGTTCAAATGGCTCGACCAGGCGCCACAGGTTCAAGGCAAGCCTCTGGTGCTGCTCGGCCAGAGCCTGGGCGGCGCGCTGGCGGTGCATTACCTGGCCGATCATCCCGAGCGTCAGCCGCAACTCAAGGCCCTGGTGCTCGATGGCGTGCCCGCCAGTTATCGCGACGTAGGGCGTTTTGCCCTGAGTACTTCATGGCTGACCTGGGCATTGCAGGTGCCGCTGTCCTGGCTGGTGCCCGACGGTGACAGTGCAATCGGTTCGGTGGCGCAATTGAAGGGCGTACCGAAATTGATCTACCACAGCCTCGATGACCCGATCGTGCCTCTTTCCAACGGCATCCGTCTGTATCAAGCTGCGCCGCCGCCCCGGGTCCTGCAACTGACTCGCGGTGGGCATGTGCAGACATTCGCCGACCCGGTCTGGCGAACGGTGATGCTGCGCTATCTCGACGACCCCTGGCACTTCGACGGCCTGCGCCGCCTGGGCGAGATCCCGAATTATCCGAAATCATCCGTTGAATCTTCAGAGAGCCCGCAATGAGCGAAGAACGTAACGCCATCCCCCTGATCATCACCGGTATCTGCAGCATCCTCGGCACCGTCGCGGTGCTCTGGTACTACGGCTACCTGCACTTCGCCAAACCCGAGGATGCGTTGCTGCTCAACGAGTTCACCATGCTCAAGACCGTGCCGGGCGAAGACTACAAAGTCGCCCTGGAGCCTGCCCCCCAGGTCGCCCAGTGCATCGATGGTGTGCTGGTGCTGTTCGACACCGAACAGAAAGGCCTGACCGGCGTGCTGATCAATGAGAAGAAGCGTGCGGTGCGCTGCATGGGGCAGGAGACGCCGCAGAAGCTCGAGCCATAACCCAGCCATAATTCCCCTGTGGGAGCGAGCCTGCTCGCGATAGCGGTGGACCAGTCGCAACTGCATTGACTGACCCACCGCTATCGCGAGCAGGCTCGCTCCCACAGGGAAATGTGTTGGCCGATAAAAAAGCCCCGCCTGATCACGTCAGGCGGGGCTTTCCAGTTGCAGTCAGCCGATCAGTTGGCGCTCATGGTCGAGCGCGGGGCGACTGGCTGGTTGTCGTTGGAGATGGTCACCTCGACCCGACGGTTCATCGCACGGCCGGAGACGCTGGTGTTGTCCGCTACCGGGAATTCCTTGCCGTAACCCTGGGTCACGATGCGCGCCGGGTCGACGCCCATTTTCACCAGTGCCATACGCACGGAGCTGGCGCGGCGCTCGGACAGCGACTGGTTGTAGGAGTCCGAACCGGTGCTGTCGGTGTAGCCTTCGACAATCACCTTGCGGTCGGGATTTTCCTGGAGGAACTGGGCCAGTTTGTTCACGTTGACCAGGCCGCTGGAGCGCAGCTCGGACTTGTTGGTGGCGAACAGCACGTCACCGAAGGTCACCAGCGTGCCGCGTTCGGTTTGCTTGGCGTTGAGGCTGTCTTGCAGTTGCTTGATCTGCGCGTTACGGGCCTCGAGCAGTGCGCGGGCGCGTTCATCACCGGCGTTTTTCAGCTCGGCTTCAGCGGTGCGCAGGGCGATGGTCTGCTTGGCCACCTCCACGCGCTGGTTGGTCAGATAGGCCAACTGGTCGACCTTGGCTTCATCTTCCTTGTCCATGTAAGCCTTTTCTGCTTTGGCCAGGAAGTCGGCGGCGTCCTTGGTTTCCAGAGCCGCAACCTTGGTCGCCGCCGGGTCAGCCTGCAGACCGTTGTAGTTGGTACGGGCCTGTTCCAGATTAGCGTTCGGATCTGTGGAACACGCGGCCAGCGAGACGCAGGCGGCCAGCAGGGCGGGGATCATCAAGTGTTTGTGCATCATAGTCTGTCGTCCTTTTATCAATGAGAAGTACGTCGCGGCGTGAACGGCTTACTGAAGCTTGTTCATGCCTTCCTGACGCAGTTCCTGAACCCCTTTCTGGGAGTCCTTGAGAGCCTGTTCGGCCTTGGCGGCCTGGGCCTTGCGCTCAGCGACGCGGGCGTCCCACTCGGCCTGCTCGGCCAGACGCTTGGCTTCTTCGTAGTTCTTGTCGTGCATCGCGATTTCGGCCTGCTTGAGCTTGTCCTGGGCCGACTTCATTTCCACGGCGGCGAATTCGGTACCGCCGGCGCTGACGGCGCTGTTGACCGCCGATTGGGTCACCGCGTACTGCTCCGAGGGCGGGTTGCCGGCGCAACCGGCGAGGATGAAGCTGCTACCGATCGCCAGGGCAGCCAACTTCAGGCCGCGCAGGCCAGTGGATGAGGGTTTGGCAGTGCAGGTATTCATAGGCTTCAACTCCATTGGAAAACTCCTGAAAAAACTACAGATCCATGCTGGGACCGAAGCCGGGACGTCTGTTTCGGCGCTGGCGCCGGGGCGCGTTTATTTAAACGACCGTTCCAGTATGGTTACTCGGTGTGACCTGAGGCGTTTTTCAAAAGTTCAGCGAGGATGGCCAATCGCCAAAAGTTTTACTGACTGATTGGTCAACAGCAGAAAAGCTGAACTTTCAAGGCGCGCAGCGGTATTCCCGGCGTAGGAGGCGTGCGTTTTTGTGGGGAGCGCATGTAGGAACTGGCGAAGGCTGGGGCTGCGTTCGGACGATCTTTTGATCTGTCGTCTGGGAAAGATCGCAGCCCCGCTCCTAAAGAAAATTAGTGCTTGGACTTGTCATTCTGCGAGGAGAGTTGATGCAGATGACGCCGCGACAGAGCGAGAAAACGCGGGGTCGGGCCGACGTCTTCGTAGAGCGGGTCACCCTCTTCATCGGTGGCCACCACTTGCGAGCCCTTGATGTAAGGGAAGCTGGCTTCCAGTTCTTCCAGCGCCGCCCCGATCAATTCGCCGAGCAGTTCCTCGGGTTGGCGCTTGGGGTACATCTCGCAGATCGCCGCCAGTCGTGCGGCGGCCTCCACGTCCAGGTGAATGGTGTAGCCGGTCTGGGTCAGGCAACCCTTGGCGTTTTCTTCCCAGTGTTGGGCGAGCTCACGGATTTTCATGATGGCCTCAATAGCCCGCGGATGGCAGGCGCGCAGAGTGACAAGCCGTTGTGTGGCTTACTGTTAAGACTAGCTTTGTCCGACAAGGTTTAATGTCCCCTCGTCGCTTGTCATAAACGTCTTGCGTCGGCACTCTCTGTAAAACGTCTAACCCAAGAGCTGTCCGGACCTTTTGCTGGAGAACTGCTGATGACCGATATCGATGCACGCTTGCGCGAGGATGTTCACCTGCTCGGCGAGCTGCTGGGCAACACCATCCGCGAACAGTACGGGGACAGGTTTCTCGACAAGATCGAGCAGATCCGCAAGGGTGCCAAGGCCGATCGACGCGGCTCCATGGACGCCGAACTGAGCGCCAGCCTCAATCAGTTGGGCGAGGACGAACTGCTGCCGGTGGCGCGGGCGTTCAATCAGTTCCTCAACCTGGCCAACATCGCCGAGCAGTATCAACTTATCCACCGACGCGAAGAGTCCAAACCGGCACCGTTCGAGGCGCGGGTGCTGCCCGAACTGCTTGCTCGATTGCGGGCCGAGGGCCATGGCGCCGAGTCCCTGGCGCGGCAATTGGGACGGCTGGAAATCGAGCTGGTGCTCACCGCCCACCCCACGGAAGTGGCCCGGCGCACGCTGATCCAGAAATACGATGCCATCGCCGCGCAACTGGCGGCCCAGGACCACCGCGATCTCACCAGCGCCGAGCGCGCGCAGATCCACGAGCGTCTGCAACGGCTGATCGCCGAAGCCTGGCACACCGAAGAAATACGCCGCACCCGCCCGACCCCGGTGGACGAGGCCAAGTGGGGCTTTGCGGTGATCGAACATTCGCTGTGGCAAGCCATTCCCAACTACCTGCGCAAGGCCGATCAGGCCCTGCATGCCGCCACCGGCTTGCGCCTGCCGCTGGAGGCTGCACCGATCCGCTTTGCCTCGTGGATGGGTGGCGACCGGGATGGCAACCCCAATGTCACCGCTGCGGTAACCCGCGAAGTGCTGTTGCTGGCGCGGTGGATGGCGGCGGATCTGTACCTGCGCGACGTTGATCACCTGGCGGCTGAGCTGTCCATGCAAAAAGCCAGCGAGGCTTTGCGCGCCCAGGCCGGTGACAGCGCTGAACCCTACCGTGCCGTGCTCAAGCAATTGCGTGAACGCCTGCGTGCCACGCGCAATTGGGCGCACGCGTCCCTGAAAGTCACCACCCCAGCCTCTGCCGATGTGTTGCAGAACAACCGCGAACTGCTGGACCCGCTGGAGCTTTGCTACCAGTCCCTGCACGAGTGCGGCATGGGCGTGATCGCCGACGGGCCGCTGCTCGACTGCTTGCGCCGGGCGGTGACGTTCGGGTTGTTCCTGGTGCGCCTCGATGTGCGCCAGGACTCCACGCGCCACAGCGCAGCCATGACTGAAATCACTGACTACCTGGGCCTGGGCCGCTATGAGGACTGGAGCGAGGAGCAGCGCATCAGCTTTCTGCTGGAGGAGCTGAACAACCGGCGTCCGCTGCTGCCCGCACATTTCAAACCGTCGGCCGATACGGCGGAAGTCCTGGCCACGTGCCGGGAAGTGGCGGCGGCGCCGGCGGCGTCCCTGGGCTCGTACGTGATCTCGATGGCGGGCGCCGCTTCCGATGTGCTCGCGGTGCAGCTCTTGTTGAAAGAGGCCGGCGTGTTGCGACCCATGCGGGTGGTGCCGCTGTTCGAGACCCTGGCCGACCTGGACAACGCCGGGCCGGTGATCGAGCAATTGTTGCTGCTGCCGGGCTATCGATCGCGGCTGCAAGGGCCTCAGGAGGTGATGATCGGCTATTCCGATTCGGCCAAGGATGCCGGCACGACAGCGGCGGCCTGGGCACAGTATCGAGCCCAGGAACGGCTGGTGGACATTTGTCGCGAACAGCAAGTCGAACTGCTGTTGTTCCATGGCCGCGGAGGCACCGTGGGGCGTGGCGGCGGTCCGGCTCACGCGGCGATTCTGTCGCAACCGCCGGGTTCGGTGGCCGGGCGGTTCCGTACCACTGAGCAGGGTGAAATGATTCGTTTCAAATTTGGCCTGCCGGACATCGCCGAACAGAATCTCAATCTGTACCTCGCCGCCGTGCTGGAAGCGACACTGCTGCCTCCGCCGCCGCCCACTCCTCAGTGGCGTCATCTGATGGATGAACTGGCGGCCGACGGGGTCAAGGCTTACCGCGCCGTGGTGCGGGAAAATCCGCAATTCGTCGAGTATTTCCGCCAGTCCACACCGGAGCAGGAGCTGGGCCGTCTGCCGCTGGGCAGCCGGCCGGCCAAGCGCCGGGCCGGAGGCATCGAAAGCCTGCGGGCGATCCCGTGGATCTTCGGCTGGACCCAGACGCGCCTGATGCTGCCGGCCTGGCTCGGTTGGGAGACCGCCCTGGGCAAGGCGCTGGAGCGCGGCGAGGGCGAGTTGCTGGGGCAGATGCGCGAGCAATGGCCGTTTTTTCGCACCCGCATCGACATGCTGGAGATGGTGCTGGCCAAGGCCGACGCGGACATCGCGCGCTCCTACGATGAGCGTTTGGTCGAACCTGGGTTGCTACCGTTGGGCGAGCATTTACGCGACCTATTGTCGCAGGCGTGCGCGGTGGTCCTGGGGTTGACCGGTCAGTCGCAGCTACTGGCACATAGCCCTGACACCCTGGAATTCATTCGCCTGCGCAACACCTACCTCGACCCGTTGCACCTGTTGCAGGCTGAACTGCTTGCCCGTTCCCGGCAGCAGGACGTTGCCCAGGGCAGCCCCGTGGAACAGGCGCTTCTGGTGTCTGTGGCGGGGATTGCCGCCGGTTTGCGCAACACCGGCTAAGGTTAAGCGGCGTACCGAAACGGCCCGCCCGGTATCCCCCGGGCGGAGGCCGGGTGGGCAGGGAGGAGGTCGGTCGGGCGACAGTTTGTTGTCCGGTTGCGACGATCGCCACCTCCTCCCAAGGTCGCGTCAGGCGCGGGTTCCTTCGACTTTCGGCGGCTTGTGTGGGTCGGGCCTGCTGTGTATCTTGATCAGCCTTTGGCCGTTTGGGCGGTCACGATCCTGTTTTCCGAGATTGGCCCCACGAGGCGAATCCGAGCGTTTACATAAAAAAATTGAGGAGCACATCGATGCGCGTCATTCTGCTGGGAGCTCCCGGGGCCGGTAAAGGTACTCAGGCAAAGTTCATCACCGAAAAATTCGGTATCCCGCAAATCTCCACTGGCGACATGCTGCGTGCCGCGGTCAAGGCCGGCACCGAGCTGGGCGTCAAGGCCAAGAGCATCATGGATGCCGGCGGCCTGGTGTCGGATGACCTGATCATCGCGCTGGTCCAGGATCGCATCGCTCAAGCCGATTGCGCCAACGGCTTCCTGTTCGACGGTTTCCCGCGCACCATTCCGCAGGCCGAAGCCTTGGTTACGGCTGGCGTGGAGTTGGATCACGTTGTCGAAATCGCCGTCGACGACGAAGAGATCGTTCAACGCATTGCCGGTCGTCGTGTCCACGAGCCGTCCGGCCGTGTCTACCACACCGTCTATAACCCGCCGAAACTCGCCGGCAAGGACGACATCACCGGTGAAGCACTGGTGCAGCGCAAGGACGACACCGAAGAAACCGTGCGCCATCGCCTGTCGGTCTACCATTCCCAGACCAAGCCGCTGGTGGAGTTCTACCAGAAGCTGTCCGCCAAGACCCAGGGCAAGCCCAAGTACAGCTACATCGCGGGCGTTGGTTCGGTTGAAGCGATCACCGGCAAGGTGCTTGAAGCACTGAGCTGACAAGTCTGCTGTGCAGCAAATAACAACGGCCCGCTTGCGGGCCGTAGTTGTTTATACTGGCGCACTTTTCCCCATCTGATTTACGGACACACCGATGAGCACCTTGCTGGCCCTGGATACCGCGACTGAAGCTTGCTCCGTTGCCTTGCTGCACGACGGCAAGGTCACGAGCCATTACGAGGTGATCCCGCGCTTGCACGCCCAGAAGCTGCTGCCGATGATCCAGCAATTGCTCAGCGATGCAGGGACCACCTTGCAGGCGGTGGATGCGATTGCCTTTGGTCGTGGGCCGGGAGCGTTCACTGGCGTGCGCATTGCCGTCGGCGTGGTGCAGGGCCTGGCGTTTGCCCTGGAGCGGCCGGTGTTGCCGGTGTCCAACCTGGCGGTACTCGCCCAGCGCGCCTTGCGTGAACAGGGCGTCAGCCAGGTCGCGGCGGCCATCGATGCGCGCATGGATGAGGTGTATTGGGGCTGCTACCGCGAGTCCGAGGGTGAGATGCGCCTGGTGGGCGCCGAAGCGGTGCTCCCCCCCGAAGCGGCGGCGTTGCCTGCCAACGCCAGCGGCGACTGGTTCGGCGCCGGGACCGGTTGGGGCTACGGCGAGCGGATTGCCGTCCCCCTCAGCGGCCAGGACGCCTCGATGCTGCCCCATGCCGAAGACCTGCTGACCCTGGCCCGCTTCGCCTGGGAGCGCGGCGAAGCCATCCCGGCCGACGATGCACAACCGGTGTACTTACGGGACAAGGTTGCAACACCCAAATCCGAACGGTAGACCCAGGCGTTGTGAGAGCAAAGCTTGCTCGCGATACGGGGGCCCCGGTTCTTCGGCGGACCGCGTCATCTTCATCGCGGGCAAGCCTTGCTCCTACAAAGTCATTTGCTCCCCCAAAAGTCACGCCCAATATTACCAGTCGTCATTTTTTCGAGCCGGTTTTAAACCTTTTTGACTTTATGTGCTCTAGTTATCACTTGCGCATTTGCGCGGCTGTGAAAGTGCCGCTAAATTGCCATCATTGATACCGAGCATTCTGTTATGCGTATAGACGGCGTTTCATCCCAGTCCTACCCCATCAAACGCAGGCCTCGTGCAGGCAAAGTTGCTGCGGATGAGTCCTTCGATGACATCGATGGCGAACTGGAATTTCCGTCCGAAGAGCAGTTGGCCGCTCGCGCTGCCAAAGCCTCGGCGCAACGCCTGAGCAATCTTCCGGCCCGTCAGCAAGACATGCTGTATCACCGCGCGATGAGCCGCAGTGTATCCGCGGCCCTGGCCAGCTACCTGAGCACTGCCGGTTTCGTTGACTGGGATATGGAAGTGCTGGGACTCGATCTCTACATCTGATGGGGTTGCCTTACTACCTGGGCTGCCCGTCCTGGAGCGAAAACGCCTGGCGCGATTATCTTTATCCGCAAGACGCCAAAAGCTCCGATTTCCTGAACCTCTATTCTCAAGTGTTCAATGCCGTGGAAGGCAATACGACCTTCTACGCCAGCCCCTCTGCGGCCATCGTTCAGCGCTGGGCGCAGACCATGCCCGAGCAGTTTCGCTTCACCGCCAAGTTGCCCGGTGACATCAGCCACAATGGCGATTTGCGTGAGCACCTGACGGCCATCGAAACCTTCGTGCAATTGCTCAGCCCCCTGGGCGAACGGGTTTCACCGTTCTGGTTGCAGCTATCCAAGGCCTTTACCCCGAATCGCTTGCCGGAGCTGGCGGGCTTCATCGATGCCTTTGAGCGACCCTTGGCCGTGGAGGTCCGTCACGGTGACTTCTTTGCCAAGGGCGATGCCGAACGACAGCTCAACCGCCTGCTCCTTGATCGCGGGGTAGAACGCATCTGTCTGGATCCCCGGGCATTGTTCAGTTGCACCTCGACCGATCCTGCCGTGCTCCATGCTCAATCGAAGAAACCGCGCGTACCGCCCCGGCCGACCGCGTTCACCGACTGCCCGCAGGTGCGTTTCATCGGCCATCCAGTGCTGGAGGCCAACGAACCGTTCCTGACCCCCTGGGTGGAAAAAATCGCCGGGTGGATCGAAGAGGGGCGCACGCCTTATATCTTTCTGCACACCGCCGACAACGTGCTGGCGGCCAAACTCGCGCAACACTTTCATCGCCGATTGATGAGCCGTTTGCCTGGCTTGCCGGCCCTGCCTGAGCTATACAGAGAGCCCGCCGCCGAGCAACTGGGTTTGCTCTGAGGCAAAATTTCTCTGCCCAGGAGTGATTTCCATGGATGCGCAAACCCGTCGAGCCCAGGCCTTCAAAGCCTTGCATGAACGCGAAGGCGCGTTCGTCATTCCCAACCCGTGGGACGCCGGTTCGGCAAAGATGCTTGCCAGTCTCGGCTTCGAGGCCCTGGCCACCACCAGTGCCGGTTACGCTTTTTCCTTGGGACGGCCCGATGGTGCCGCGGGGCTGGATGACACCCTGGCCAATGTCCGGGCGATTGTGGCGGCCACTGACTTGCCAGTGGCGGTCGATCTGGAGAACGGCTTCGCCGATGCCCCCGAGGCGTGCGCCAGCAGCCTGATCCGCGCGGCGCAGGCCGGCGCGGTGGGTGGCTCGATCGAAGATGCCACAGGGCGCGAAGACAGCCCGATCTATGGCTTCGAGCATGCCGTGGCGCGGGTTAAAGCTGCGGCTGACGCGGTGCGCAGTCTGCCGTATCCCTTTGTGCTGACCGCCCGGGCGGAGAATTTTCTGCACGGCAAGCCCGACCTGGATGACACCCTTGCCCGCCTGAAGGCGTTCGCCGATGCCGGTGCCGACGTGCTGTATGCCCCAGGCTTGAGCTCGGCCGAGCAGGTGCTGGCGGTGGTCCGGGCGGTGGCGCCGAAACCGGTGAATGTGTTGATGTCCGGGGCGCTGGACCTGACGGTTGCGCAGCTGAGCGAGATGGGCGTCAAGCGCATCAGTGTCGGGTCCGCGCTGGCCCTGGCGGCGTATGGCGAGTTTTTCCGCGCCGCCGAGGAAATCCGCGAACAGGGCTCGTTCACCTTCACCCGTCGTTCGATGCCCTTCAACCAGGCCAACCAATTATTCAAGGGTTGAGGCCCGAGGCATTGTCGTGCGGGTTTTGAAAGGTTTTACGCTATTGGTGCTGGTTGTTGGCGTCGCAGTGCTGGGGGTATGGCGCGGTTGGCTGTCGGTGCCGCCACAATGGAATCCCTGGGCGCCCCTGGACGTCAATGCGCCGCCGAACCTGCTGACCCGTTACAAACTCATGGCCCTGCGCAACGATCCGCAGTTATGCGACCAGGCGCTCGCGACCTCGGGGCTGCGGGCCACTCGCCAGGCCGACAGCAGTCCCCAGGCCAGTTGCCCGCTGAGCAATGTGCTGAGGGTGCAGGGCGGCGAGGTGGCGTTGAGCAGCAGCTTCCTGGCCAGTTGCCCGCTGGCGGTGGCGTTCGCCTTGTTTGAACGTCACGCGCTGCAGCCGGCGGCGCTGGCGACCTATGGGCAGGAAGTGGTGCAGGTCGATCATCTGGGCAGTTTCGCCTGTCGCAATATGTACGGTCGGGAGAGCGGGGCGCGCAGCCAGCATGCCACGGCCAGTGCGCTGGATATCGCCGGGTTTCGCCTGGCGGACGGCCGTCGCGTGAACGTGCTCAAGGACTGGCCGAAGGACAACACCCACGCCCAATTCCTGCGCCAGGTGCGCGACGGTGCCTGTGACGTGTTCAATGTGGTCTTGAGTCCGGATTACAACGCGGCGCACCGCAACCATTTTCATCTGGATGTCGGGCCGTGGTGGATTTGCCGTTGATTCAGGCGGCGATGCGCAGGTTCTGCAACACGATCGGGCGTGCCCAGCGGGTATCGAAGTCCAGTTGCTTCTGCTGTGCCACCAGTTCCTCTTCCGGGAACGGCGGGAACGGCTTGTCCAGCAGGTCCAGTTCGAATTCGGCAATCGGCAGGTGCAGTGGACGTGGCTGAGGCGCAGGTCCCGGTTCTGGCAGCGGTTGGCCGGCGGCAAGCACCAGAGGGCGAACCCAGTTGCTTTCGAAGGTCTGCTGTTTTTGCTGGGTGGCGATTTCTTCCGGCGGGAACGGCGGGAAGGGTTTGTCCAGCAGGTCGAGTTCAAATTCAGCGATTGGCAGGAACAGCGGCTCAGGCGGTTTGACTTGGGTTTCTGTCACTTGGCAGTTGCGCTGGCTGACAATGTGCTCGAGCAATTCGGCGCCGAGGGTCGGTTCAACAGCCGCATCGAGGGCAACTGGCTGGTAGCTGCCAGGCGCCGGTGCGTTATCACCCAGTTGATCGGCCAGGGCCCGGGCAAAAAAATCCTGCCACAGGTGACTGACGCCGCTCAGGGCTTGGGTGTTGCGCAGGCTGTAATCGCCGTAAGGGGAGATGACGCCTATCGATGTGGATTGAATGTCTGACATTTTTCTCGGTCGACGCTCAGCTCTGGCAAAATGCCGTTCACCGTTGTTATCGGCCGTTTTTGCCGATCCTTAATTTTTTGAGCATGTTTCCAAGAATGAACAACTTCCATGAGTGATCAACCCGCGGCCTGCCGCATCCATGTTGAGGCCCTGGCCCCGGCCTTCCAGCCGCAGGCCGAGCACTGGGCACAGCGCCTTGACCTGCCGTTGCAGGTGGACGATGGCGAGTTTGCCTTGCAGGTCGGTGAGCAGGGGTTGCAATTGCAGCAACTGGGGCCGGATGCGCCGGGACCGGTGCGGGTGGACTTCGTCGAAGGCGGCGCGGCCCATCGCCGCTTGTACGGCGGCGGTAGCGGCCAGATGATCGCCAAAGCCGTCGGTGTGGCCCAGGGCGTACGTCCGCGTGTGCTGGATGCTACGGCCGGGTTGGGCAAGGATGCGTTTGTGCTGGCCAGCCTGGGCTGTGAAATGAGCCTGATCGAGCGCCAGCCGCTGATCGGCGCATTGCTTGAGGATGGCCTGGCCCGAGGCGCGGAGGACTTCGACGTGGCGCCGATCGTCGCCCGCATGCGGTTGCTCAAGGGCAATTCCATCGAGGTGATGCGCAACTGGCAAGGCGAGCCGCCCCAGGTGATCTACCTGGACCCGATGTTCCCTCATCGTGAGAAAACGGCCCTGGTGAAGAAGGAAATGCGCCTGTTCCGGCCGCTGGTGGGCGACGACCTGGACGCTCCGGCGTTGTTGGCCGCGGCCCTGGCCCTGGCGACTCACCGCGTCGTGGTCAAGCGTCCGCGCAAGGCACCGTGCATCGAAGGGCCAAAACCCAGCCACGGGCTCGAGGGTAAATCCAGCCGCTACGACATCTATCCCAAGAAGGCGCTCAAGGCCTGATCTGTGGGAGAAGGTGTTATGGGGAAGAGAATGTCCGTGGGAGCAAAGCTTGCTCGCGACGAACGATGACACGGTCTGCTGAGAGATCGCGCCGCCGCCATCGCGAGCAAGCTTTGCTCCCACAGGCCCAGTTCAGTCAGGAAAACGGTGGCTGGCCTAAGCTCGATAAGCGCGCATAAACAACCCCACCACTTCCTCGACATGAGCCTCGGCCGCTGCGGCTTCCAACGGTGCGCCGCAGCCATACAGCAAGCGGAAATTCGCCGCACCCTTGATCAGGCAGAAGAAGTGTTCCGCCGCATTGCGCGGTTTGTCGATGCTCAGGGCGCCGCTCTGGTTGACCTTGTTCAGCAGCCTTTCCATGCCTGAGAGCATCCGTTGCGGGCCTGCTTCAAAGAAGATCGTCGACAGCTGCGGGTCCTGGCTGCCCAAGGCCATGATCAACCGATGCAGGTTCACCGATTCGTCGCTGTTGATCAGTTGGTGAAAACCACGGGCAATGTTCAGCAACACATGTTCGATCGGCACGCCGTCAGGCCATTCGAAGAAAAGCGGCGGCACTTGCTCTTCACACTTAGCCACCACGGCAGCGGAAAACAGCGTTTCCTTGTCGTTGAAGTGGCTGTAGACCGTCAGCTTCGACACACCGGCCTCGGTGGCGACCGCGTCCATGCTGGTGTTGGCATACCCCAGGCTGACGAAGAGTTTTTTTGCCGCGTCGAGAATGGCCTGGCGCTTGGCCAGATCCTTCGGACGGCCTGGGCCGTTGGGAGGTGAAAGATTGTTCGACATTATTCGCTTTTAATACTGGACTGGTGAGTTTGCTATTAATAACATACTCGTCAGTATAATTATTCCAAGCACCATTAGCGAAAGGTCACTCGCCATGTTCCGCTATGCCTTGCCCCTCGCCCTGCCAGTGAGCCTGGTTTTTTTATTGTCTGCGTGTGGTCAGGACGAACCCGTGTCCCTTGCCGTGCGCCCCGCCATGGTGGTGCAGCCAGAGCCTTCGGGCCAGGCGATGGAAAGTTATCCGGGTGAAGTCAGGGCGCGATTCGAGCCAGACCTGGCCTTTCGCATCGGCGGCAAAGTAAGCCGACGACTGGTCGAAGAGGGCCAGCGAGTCAAGGCCAACCAGCCCCTGGCCGAGCTCGATCCCCAGGACGTGCGCCTGCAGCTGGAAGCTACCCGTGCCCAAGTCGCCGCCGCCGAAGCCAACCTGAACCTGGTGCGCGCTGAACGTGATCGCTACAAAACCTTGATGGAGCGGCAGATGGTCAGCCGCTCCCAGTACGACAACGCAGAAAACCTCTACCGCTCCGGTGCCGCGCGGCTCAAGCAGATCAAGGCTGAATTCGATGTCGCCAGCAACCAGGCCAGTTACTCGGTGCTGCGTGCGCCTCAGGATGGCGTGGTTGCCCGGCGTTCCGTGGAGGTCGGGCAGGTGGTGTCGGCCGGTCAAACGGTCTTCACCCTCGCCACTGACGGCGAGCGTGAAGTGCTGATCAGCCTGCCGGAGCAGGGCTTTGGCCGGTTCAAGATTGGTCAGCCGGTCTCGGTGGAGTTATGGAGCCAGCCCGATCAGCGTTTCAGCGGGCGCATCCGCGAACTGTCGCCAGCCGCCGATCCCAGATCCCGCACCTTCGCCGCTCGCGTTGCCTTCACCGCCGGCAGTGTTCCGGCTGAGTTGGGCCAGAGTGCCCGAGTGTTTATCCAGACCGGCGACCAGGTGTCGCTGTCGGTGCCGCTGTCTGCACTCACCGCCGAGAACGGCGCCACTTACGTGTGGGTAGTCAACGGCAATAACACCCTGAAAAAAGTCCCGGTGCGCGTCGGCCCGTTTGGCGAAAAAACCGTTCCGGTGCTTGAAGGGCTGAGCCCCAATGACTGGGTCGTCGCAGCCGGTGTGCACGTGCTCCTCGACGGCCAGCAGGTGCGGCCGGTGGATCGCTCCAACCGCGTGGTCAATCTGGCGGCCAAGGAGTAATCCCCGATGGGCTTCAATCTTTCCGAATGGGCGCTGCGTAACCGCCAGATCGTCCTGTTCCTGATGTTGCTACTGGCAATCGTCGGCGCGCTTTCCTACACCAAGCTCGGCCAGAGCGAAGACCCGCCGTTTACCTTCAAGGCCATGGTCATTCGCACCAACTGGCCGGGGGCTACGGCCGAGGAGGTTTCTCGCCAGGTCACCGAACGCATCGAAAAGAAACTGATGGAAACCGGCGATTACGAAAGAATCGTCTCGTTCTCCCGCCCGGGCGAATCCCAGGTGACTTTCATGGCTCGCGATTCCCTGCATTCGGCGCAGATTCCCGAGTTGTGGTACCAGATCCGCAAGAAGGTCAGTGACATCCGTCACACCTTGCCGCCGGGCATCCAGGGGCCGTTTTTCAACGATGAGTTCGGCACCACCTTCGGCAATATCTATGCGCTGACTGGCGATGGTTTTGACTACGGCGTGCTCAAGGATTACGCCGATCGCATCCAGATCCAACTGCAACGAGTCAAGGATGTGGGCAAGGTCGAACTGCTGGGTTTGCAGGACGAGAAAATCTGGATCGAACTGTCGAACGTTAAGCTGGCGACCCTCGGCGTGCCGCTGGCGGCAGTCCAGCAGGCGTTGGAAGAGCAGAACGCAATATCGACCGCAGGCTTTTTCGAAACCGGCAGCGAGCGAGTCCAACTACGGGTATCGGGAAATTTTCAGACAGTAGAAGAGATCCGCGACTTTCCCATTCGTGTCGCTGATCGCACGTTCCGTATCGGCGATGTCGCGGATGTGCATCGCGGTTTCAACGATCCGCCAGCCCCGCGCATGCGCTTCATGGCCGAAGATGCCATTGGTCTGGCCGTGGCGATGAAGGACGGCGGCGACATTCTGATTCTGGGCAAGGCCCTGGAGGCGGAGTTTGCCCGTATCCAGAACAACCTGCCGGCCGGCATGCAATTGCGTAAGGTCTCGGACCAGCCGGCGGCGGTGAAAACCGGTGTTGGCGAGTTCGTCCAGGTGCTGGTGGAGGCCCTGACGATCGTGTTGCTGGTGAGCTTCTTCTCCCTCGGGCTGCGAACCGGGATGGTGGTCGCCCTGGCGATTCCGCTGGTGCTGGCGATGACCTTCGCCGCGATGTATTACCTGGGCATCGGCCTGCACAAGATTTCCCTTGGCGCGCTGGTGTTGGCGTTGGGTCTGCTGGTGGATGACGCGATCATCGCGGTCGAGATGATGGCGATCAAAATGGAGCAGGGCTTCGACCGGATCAAGGCCGCCAGCTATGCCTGGACCAGCACCGCATTCCCGATGCTCACCGGTACGCTGATCACCGCTGCGGGTTTCCTGCCGATCGCCACGGCGCAGTCAGGCACCGGTGAGTACACCCGTTCGATTTTCCAGGTCGTTACCCTGGCGCTGCTGGCCTCCTGGGTGGCCGCGGTGGTGTTCGTGCCGTACCTGGGTGAGAAACTGTTGCCGGACCTGGCGAAAATTCATGCCGCCAAACACGGCACCGCTGATGGCCAGTTCAACCCCTACGGCACGCCGTTCTACCAGCGTGTCCGGCGCTTGGTGGAGTGGTGCGTGCGGCGGCGCAAAACCGTCATCGTGCTGACTGTGCTGTTATTTGTGGGCTCGGTGGCACTGTTCCGTTTCGTGCCACAACAGTTCTTCCCGGCCTCGGGGCGACTTGAGCTGATGGTCGACCTGAAGCTGGCCGAAGGCGCGTCCCTGAGCAACACCGCCGAGCAGGTCAAGCGCCTTGAAGCGCTGCTCAAGGACCACGCGGGCATCGACAACTACGTGGCTTATGTCGGCACCGGTTCACCGCGTTTCTACCTGCCGCTGGATCAACAACTGCCGGCACCCAGCTTCGCCCAGTTCGTGGTGCTGGCCAAGACCATCGAAGACCGCGAGCCCCTGCGCAGCTGGTTGATCACCACGTTGAACGAGCAGTTCCCGGCCCTGCGCTCGCGGGTCACGCGCCTGGAAAATGGCCCGCCAGTGGGTTATCCGGTGCAGTTTCGCGTGACCGGTGAGCACATCGAACAAGTCCGGGCCCTGGCCCGGAAAGTGGCGACCAAGGTTCGTGAAAATCCCTACGTGGCCAATGTGCATCTGGATTGGGAAGAGCCGAGCAAGGTGGTGTACCTGAACGTCGATCAGGACCGCGCCCGAGCGTTGGGCGTGAGTACGGCTAACCTGTCGAGCTTTTTGCGCAGTTCCCTCACCGGCTCCAGCGTCAGCCAATACCGGGAAGACAACGAACTGATCGAGATTCTGCTGCGCGGCACGGTGCATGAGCGCACCGAATTGTCCCTGCTGCCGAGCCTGGCGGTGCCGACCGACAATGGCACAAGCGTTGCGCTGTCACAGATCGCGACGCTGGAATACGGCTTCGAAGAAGGCGTTATCTGGCACCGCAATCGCCTGCCAAGTGTGACCGTGCGGGCTGATATCTATGGCAAGGAACAACCGGCGACCCTGGTGCAGCAGATCTTCCCGACCCTGGCCCCGATTCGTGCCGAGCTGCCGGACGGTTATCTGCTGGAAGTGGGCGGTACGGTAGAGGATGCCGCCCGTGGCCAGCAATCGGTGAACGCCGGCGTGCCGCTGTTCATCGTCGTGGTGCTGACGTTGCTGATGCTGCAATTGCGCAGTTTTTCCCGCACGGCCATGGTGTTTCTCACCGCGCCCCTGGGACTGATCGGTGTCACACTGTTCCTGCTGGTGTTCCGCCAGCCGTTCGGTTTCGTTGCCATGTTGGGCACCATCGCCTTGTCGGGGATGATCATGCGCAACTCGGTGATTCTGGTGGACCAGATCGAACAGGACATCAAGGCGGGGCTCGCCCCGTGGCAGGCGATCATCGAAGCCACTGTGCGACGGTTCCGCCCGATTGTGCTCACCGCGCTGGCGGCGGTGCTGGCGATGATTCCGCTGTCACGTAGCCTGTTCTTTGGCCCGATGGCGGTGGCGATCATGGGCGGGCTGATCGTGGCGACGGCGTTGACGCTGTTGTTCCTGCCGGCGTTGTATGCGGCGTGGTTCAGGGTCAAGAAGACCTGACACGATCCTGATAGCACTGAAGATCAAATGTGGGAGCGAGCCTGCTCGCGATGGCGGAATATCAGTCAACACAGATGTTATGGCTGATACCGCTATCGCGAGCAGGCTCGCTCCCACAGTGTTTTTGCGCTGAATCTCAGAGCGTACCAAACACCTTCTTGGCCAAACTGCTCGCCGCCGCCGCAGGGTTCTGGCGGATGGTGGCTTCCTGTTTGCCGATCATCTCGAACAAACCGTCCAGCGCTTGTTCGGTCACGTAGTTTTCGATGTTGGCGCTTTTGGCGTCCAGCACGCCGAAGGTCGCCGCTTGGCCTGCGAACGTGTTGTATTTCTGCGCCAGGCCGACCTTGTCGGTGGCTTGCTTGACGATGGGCAGGAACTTGGCGCGGATCTGCTCGCGGCTGCTCTTGTTCAGGTACTGCGTGGCGGAATCGTTGCCGCCGCTCAGGATCCCCTTGGCATCGCTCACACTCATGTTCTTCACGGCATTGACCAGGATCGGCTGGGCCTGGACCACAGCGGCTTCAGCGGCCTGGTTCATGCTGGCTTCCAGTTGTTCGACCTGATCGCCCATGCCAAAGGCTTTCATCTTGCTGGCGACTTTACCGAGCTTGCCCGGCAGTTCGATCTTTACCTCGGGATTGTTGCTGAAGCCACCGGGTGTGCCCAACTGCTTGACGGCTACTTGGGCGCCCTGGGTCAGTGCGTCCTTGAGGCCGCCGGTGGCGTCCTTCTGCGAGAGGTCGGCCAGGGACAGGGCCATGGTGTTGGCGCAGAACAACAGGCCGGCGCACAGGCTGGTGAAACGGAGCGTAGAGCGGAGCATGGCAGCTTCCTTGAAAAAATTAGAAAGAGAAATCAGCGGGCGGCGTTGACGCGGATCTTCAGCGGCTGTGGATCTTTGCCATTGAGCTGCACGGTGTGTTGTTCGGTGGTGATGAACATCAACTGGCCGTCCACTTCAATGCGCGCGCTCACGGCATAGCGATGGCCGGGTTTGACCTGGGCCGGATCATAGCTGAGGTGAAACGGCAGCGGGACCTGGCCCTTGACCGGACCGCTCTGTTCATCAAGCACCACCGCGGGGGCGTCGGCCAGGGACACATCCTGCAGGCTCACGCTTAAGACAGCGGTAGGCGGCAGGGCGATGCGCTGCAGGTAGAACACTTCACCGTCGAGACTGTTTTTGCTCGCCAGCGGTGCGCTGGAGCAGGCACTGAGTAACGTGGCAACGGCGACGAGAAGAAGCTTTTTCATTGGGGGCATTTCCATATTGAGGGCGCCAGAGAGAACCTGGCGCCTGTGGGGTCAGTCCGCAACCAGCGGGATGACCTGATCTGCCGCATCTTCACTGCGATGCAACGCCACCTGACGGATCGACAAACGGATCTCCGCCGGCAGGACCCGCTTGGCCGCACCTTCGGCCAGTTCACCCAGCAGCTCGTGATAGCTTAGCTTGCCCGCTTCGTCCCGGCGCAGTACGTCCAGGTCCAGCATTGTCTGGATGAAATGCCGGAACAGGCTCTTGTCGAAGAACTCCGGTGCGTTCAAGCCGTGCAGGATCGACAGGCGTTGGGCCATGACCGTGCAGAGGTCTTCCAGTTCTTCGGCGCTGATGCTGTTCTGGCCGCTGTTGAGCAGCAGGGAGACGGTCATGTAGAAGCGCTGCAAGGTCTGCGCGATGCTCTTGGACAACAGGGTCAGCAGCACGAAATGCCGCGAACTTGGGGCCGGGCGCAGGTACAGGTCTTTTTCGAAACGCAGCAGCCCTTGTTCGACGAACGCTTCGAGCCATTGGTCGACCACGGCGTCCAGTTCTTCCAGTGACCAGCGAATGAACAGCTCCGATTGCAGGTAGGGGTACAAGGCGCGGGTGTAGCGCAGGATCTGTTCGCGGCTCATGCGCGAAGTGCTTTGGAAGAAACTCGCCAGCAACGCCGGCAGGGCAAAGATGTGCAGCACGTTGTTGCGGTAGTAGGTCATCAGGACGGCATTCTGCTCGTCCAGATACAGAATCTTGCCCAGGGCATCGCTCTGTTCCGACAGCAGGTGCATGCCTTTGACGTGCTCGATCAGCGCTCGACCATCGCCCTCGGGCAAGGTGGTGTGAGGCGAGTACGGCACTTTGCGCAACAACGCCAGGTACAGGTCCAGCACCCGGGCCATGGCACGGTCGTCCAGGGCCAGGCGGCTGGTGGACAGCAGCGCCAGGGCGACCAGGTTGACCGGGTTGATGGCCGCCGCTTCGTTCAGGTGCCGGGCCACCCGCTCGCCGAGGCGGTGGGTGGTTGCGTTGAGCCAGGCCGGTTTGAATTGCGGGCCCAGCTCCTGTTGGCGCCAACCCGGCTGTTCGCCGTCGAGAAACTCCGCCAGTTTGATCGGCTCACCGAAGTTCACCGCTACTTGGCCGAAGCGCTGCTTGAGGGCACCGATGACCTTGAAAATGTCGAAGATCGATTCTTTCTTCTTGCTCGCCCCACGCAGTTCACCCAGGTAGGTGCGGCCTTCCAGCACGCGCTCATAGCCGATGTAGACCGGCACGAACACGATGGGCATGCGCGATGAGCGCAGGAAGCTGCGCAAGGTGATGGCGAGCATGCCGGTTTTGGGTTGCAGCATGCGTCCGGTGCGCGAGCGACCGCCCTCGACGAAATACTCCACCGGAAAGCCTTTGGTGAACAGTGTGTGCAGGTACTCGTTGAACACCGCGGTATAGAGCGGGTTGCCCTTGAAGGTGCGACGCATGAAAAACGCCCCGCCCCGACGCAGCAGACCGCCGATCACCGGCATGTTGAGGTTGATGCCGGCGGCGATGTGCGGCGGGGTCAGGCCGTTGCGAAACAGCAGGTACGACAGCAGCAGGTAGTCGATATGGCTGCGGTGGCACGGCACGTAGATGACTTCGTGACCCTGGGCGACTTTCTGCACGCCTTCGATGTGGTTGACCTTGATGCCGTCGTAGATCTTGTTCCAGAACCAGCTCAGCACCACTTCCAGGAAACGGATCGCGGTGTAGGTGTAGTCCGAGGCGATTTCGTTGCCGTAACGCAGCGCCTGGGCCTTGGCTTTTTCCGGGGTGATTTTTTCCCGCTCGGCCTCGTCGGCAATCGCCTGTTTGACCAGCGGCTGGTTCAGCAGCCCCTTGACCAGGTTGCGTCGGTGGGAAATGTCCGGGCCAATGACCGCCGCTTTCAAGTTGCGAAAATGTATCCGCAGGATCCGCTGGGCCATGCGCACGGTGCGTTCGTGGCCCTTGTCGTGCTCGATCAGTTCGCGCAAATGGATCGGTGCGGAAAACTGCACGCGGGTCTTGCGCCCCAGGATCATGATGCTCAGCAAGCGCCGTAGCCGGCCAGTGACGGCCCAGCTGTCGGCGAACAACAGTTTCCACGGGCTGGATTCGCTGTCGGGCGACTGCCCCCAGAACACGCTGACCGGGATGATCTGTGCGTCTTCGGCGGCGTTGTGGGTCAGGGCATTGACCAGTCGCGTCAGGGTCGGCGGTGCGCCACGTTTGTCCTGCCGGCCGAGCCAGTCCGGTGCCGGGGTCAGGTAGAAAAACGCCGCCGGTTCCAACAGGTTGCCCACGGACACCGGCAGTACCGGGCGGGGCAGGCCAGCCTTGGTGCACTCGGTGTCGAGCACCGCCAGGTCGGTGAGCGAAGGGTTTTGCAGGACGTAGAACACCGGACGACTGCGGTCGAGGTTGAGGGTGAAGGACGACTGATTGATCGTCTCGGAGCGAACCCAGAGGTACAACAGTCGGCGCAGGGTGCCAAACACAAGACGGCGGAACGGGGAACGGGTCATACGGCTTCTGCATGAGTGGATAAGATAAAGCGGCGGCTAGTGTGCCGGATTCGTCGAAAATCGGCAAAAAAGCGCCGAAGTAAAGTCAGTTGAGAGTTTTTACGTCTGTCATATACTCGGGCGGCTGACTGCCTCTGCCTTCCTCGTGGACGGCCGGACGGCGGCGAAGATCGTACGGCTTTCTATCGAAAGGCCGACTTAAAAATAAAAATGGGAGTGAGCAATCATGGCAGCACGCGAAACCGGCAATGTGAAGTGGTTCAACGACGCCAAAGGCTACGGCTTCATCCAGCGTGAAGGCGGGGCGGATGTATTCGTGCATTACCGCGCGATCCGTGGCGAAGGCCATCGTTCTCTGACTGAAGGCCAGCAGGTCGAGTACGCGGTGGTGGAAGGGCAGAAGGGCTTGCAGGCTGAGGATGTGGTGGGGTTGTAACCCGCATTCACTGGCGACACAAAACCCCTTGTGGGAGCGAGCCTGCTCGCGATAGCGGTGTGTCAGTCACTTCTAATCTGGCTGATCTACCGCTATCGCGAGCAGGCTCGCTCCCACATGGGTTGTGCTTTTACCTTTGTATCTGCGGCGGGCATCGCGAGGGTGGCCCTCAGATAGTCACGCCGTCTTCCAGGTAATCTCTTCTTCCCCATCGGCGCTGATGCGAATCCAGCGATCCGCCGACTCTTCACCTTCTTCCTCCACCCACGACCCAGGTGCGCAGCGCACTTCGACGTTCAGCGCGGCAAAGGCTGCACGGGCGCAGGCGATGTCGTCTTCCCACGGGGTCTGGTCGCTTTCCAGGTACAGGCTGTTCCATTTACCCACAGCCTTGGGTAGCCAGGTCACCGGGATATCGCCGGCCTTGCACTTGTAAGTCTGGCCTTTCTGGACCCAGTCGCTGCACGGGCCCAGGGCCTGGCCGAGCCACGCGGCAATGGCCTTGTGATCGACGTCGGCGTCTTTGAGGTAAATCTCGATATCGGGTTGGCGCATGGATGTCCTCACTGCGGTCTTGAAAAATCCATTCGCGGATTTAACTGGCCTCTGGCGGTTGCCCGAGGCCGGGAATTAAAAGTTATTGAAGAACGAAATAATCGTAGCGCATCGACACCGTGACCTCGAACGGCTCGGCCTGCTCGATCACGCTGGCGCGGCGTTCGGCACTGGCGCGCCAGCCGTGGGGCGTCATCGCCAACAGGTTGGCGCGGTCCTGGCCACTTATGAGTGTGAGCTTGAACTCGAGGGTTTCGCTGTGATCGAGCACCATGCCCGACGGCACCAGGGCCAGGTGTTTGTCATCCGTGTACTGGCGCACTTCGTCGTACAGTCGCTCGCGCAATTCCATCAGGTGGCCGCTGGTCGGGCCGACCTTCATCAGGCCGCCACCGGGGCTGAGCAGGCGTTTGGCCTCCTGCCAGTCCAGCGGGCTGAACACGCTGGCCAGAAACTGGCAGCAGCCGTCCGCCAGCGGTACGCGGGCCATGCTGGCGATCAACCAGGTCAGCCGTGGATCGCGTTTGCAGGCGCGTTTGACCGCCTCGCGGGAGATGTCCAGGGCGTAGCCATCGGCATCCGGCAAGGCTTGCGCGATCTGCGCGGTGTAGTAGCCCTCGCCACAGCCGATGTCCAGCCAGCGACCGGGCGCGCGCTCGGCGGCCAGTTCGGCCAGGCGCCGGGCGACAGGGGCGTAATGCCCGGCGTTGAGGAAGTCGCGGCGGGCTTCGACCATCGCCTGGTTGTCGCCGGGATCGCGGCTGTTCTTGTGCTGCACCGGCAGCAGGTTCAGGTAACCCTGCCGCGCGCGGTCGAAGCGATGGCCGGCCGGGCACACCACGCCGTTGTCCACCGCGTTCAGCGGTTCACTGCAGATCGGGCAGGCGAGCATCAGGCGAGCAACTTGATCAGCGTCTTGTAGTAGATCTCGGTCAGTACGTCGAGATCGGCCGCCAGCACGCGCTCGTTGACCTGGTGGATGGTCGCGTTGACCGGCCCCAGTTCCACCACTTGGGTGCCCATGGTGGCGATGAAGCGGCCATCGGAGGTGCCACCGCTGGTGGAGGCTTTTGTCTCGCGACCGGTGACATCCTTGATGCTCGAAGACACGGCATCCAGCAACGCGCCTGGTTCGGTGAGGAATGGCAGGCCCGACAACGCCCAATCGATGTGCCAGTCCAGTTGATGCTTGTCGAGGATATCGGCGACGCGTTTTTGCAAGCCTTCGACGGTGGACTCGGTAGAGAAGCGGAAGTTGAACACCGCCACCAGGTCGCCAGGGATCACGTTGGTCGCGCCAGTGCCGGCGTTGAGGTTGGAAATCTGGAAACTGGTGGGCGGGAAGAAGTCGTTGCCGTGGTCCCAATGCTCGGCGGCCAACTCTGCCAGGGCCGGCGCGGCCAGGTGGATGGGGTTCTTCGCCAGGTGCGGATAGGCCACGTGGCCTTGCTTGCCGCGCACCGTCAGCTTGGCGCCGAGGGAGCCGCGACGACCGTTCTTGACCACGTCACCCACCAGGGTGGTGCTCGACGGCTCGCCAACGATGCACCAGTCCAGGCGTTCCTGGCGGGCCTTGAGGCGCTCGACCACGGCCTTGGTGCCGTGGTGGGCCGGGCCTTCTTCGTCGCTGGTGATCAAAAAGGTGATCGAGCCTTTGTGGTCCGGGTAGTCGGCGACAAACCGTTCCGCTGCCACCACCATAGCCGCCAGGCTGCCTTTCATGTCTGCCGCGCCACGGCCACAGAGCATGCCGTGTTCATCGATGACCGCATCGAACGGGTCGAGCTGCCAGGCTTGCACCGGACCGGTCGGCACCACGTCGGTGTGCCCGGCGAAACACAGCACCGGGCCGTCATGCTTGCCATGGCTGGCCCAGAAGTTATCCACATCCTCGATGCGCATCGGTTCGAGCGTAAAGCCCGCGCTGCCCAGGCGCTGCATCATCAGTTTCTGGCAATCGGCATCCACCGGCGTCACGGACGGACGGCGGATCAGGTCGCAGGCGAGTTGCAGGGTCGGCGAGAGGTCGGCGTGGGCCGTCATGGAAAACTCCGAAAGCTGGAAAGGAGATCACAGTCCATGTGGGAGCCGGCTTGCTCGCGAAGCTTTTAGCGTCAGTGATGACGCCTTCGCGAGCAAGCCCGCTCCCACAGGTCCTGAGTTCGACCGTTGGATTGTATTCGGTCGAGGCTTACAAAATGGCGGTTATCTTATAGCAAAACGACCCCGGTGGGCCCCTGGTGCTGGTCAGTTGGACCACGAAACCTGTGGGAGCGAGATTGCTCGCGATGGCGTCGGATCAGCCGCATCAATATTGACTGACACACCGCTATCGCGAGCAAGCTCGCTCCCACAAGGGAAATTGGTCGGATTCATTTCGCGACCGGCTCGAATTGCCGCAGCAAAGCCCTATAATGCGCGCCGGTTTTTGGGGTAATGGTCATGAGTACAGAAGATCCACGGTTTGCCGGTATCGCCCGTTTGTATGGCATCGAAGGCCTGGAGCGCTTGCGGGCGGCCCATGTGGCGATTGTCGGGGTGGGCGGCGTCGGTTCCTGGGCGGCGGAAGCCATCGCCCGTTGCGGCGTGGGCGAGATTTCGCTGTTCGACCTGGATGATGTCTGCGTCAGCAATGCCAACCGCCAACTGCACGCCCTGGACAGCACCGTCGGCAAACCCAAGGTCGAGGTGATGGCCGAGCGCCTGCGCGGCATCAACCCCGACTGCACGGTGCATGCCGTGGCGGATTTCGTCACCCGCGACACCATGGCCGAATACATCACGCCGAACATTGACTGCGTGATCGACTGCATCGACAGCGTCAACGCCAAGGCGGCGCTGATCGCCTGGTGCAAACGCCGCAAGATCCAGATCATCACCACCGGCGGCGCGGGTGGGCAGATCGACCCGACGTTGATCCAGGTGTGCGACTTGAACCGCACGTTCAACGACCCGCTGGCCTCGAAAGTGCGTTCCACCCTGCGCCGCGATTACGGTTTTTCCCGTACCGTGACCCGCCATTACAGCGTGCCCTGCGTGTTCTCCACCGAGCAACTGCGCTACCCGAAACCGGACGGCAGCATTTGCTTGCAGAAGAGCTTTGTCGGCGATGGCGTCAAGCTCGACTGTGCTGGCGGGTTTGGTGCGGTGATGATGGTCACGGCGACGTTCGGCATGGTCGCGGCGACCAAGGCTGTGGATAAGATTGTGGCGGGTGTGCGGCGGCCGGCGGACCGGGTTAAGCCTCAGGTTTGAGCACTGGGGCTGATGGCCTCATCGCGAGCAGGCTCGCTCCCACATTGGATCTCATGGAACACAAGTTTTGTGTACGACACGGATCCCCTGTGGGAGCGAGCCTGCTCGCGATGGCGATCATTCAGTCAACTCAAGCATCCGCTTCAACACCGCATTCAAACCATTGCTGCGCGAAGGCGACAACTGCCGTGACAATCCCAACTGATTGAACCACCCCGGCAAATCCACCTGCTGCAACTCGTCAGCCGACAAGCCGTTGACCCGCGCCAGCAGCAACGCCACCAGCCCACGAATCAACCGCGCATCGCTGCTGGCGGCAAACTGCCAATGTCCGTCCTGCAGCCGTCCCACCAACCACACCTGACTTTCACAACCATGGACGAGATTGGCGTCGCACTTATCCGCATCGCTCAAGGGCGGCAGGCGCTCGCCCCATTGCATCAGTAGCCGGGCGCGTTGTTCCCAACCCGATGCGTCCTGAAACACTTGCAGCGCTGTGGCCGCGTCGGCCGGCAGGCTCATCGGAGCATCTCCAGGGCCTGGTCCAGAGCCTCGAAGAAGCGTTCGATATCGGCGGAGTCGTTGTACAGCGCCAGCGACACGCGAATCGCCCCCGACAGCTTCAGATGTTTGAACAGCGGCATGGCGCAGTGATGCCCGGCGCGTACAGCGATGCCTTGTTCGGTCAGCAAGTGGGCCAGGTCGGCGTTGTGCACGCCTTCGACCACGAAGCTGACCAGGGCCAGGCTCGGATTGCCCACCAGGCGGACGCCATTGCGCGCCAGCAGCCCGTGGAGCAGGTAGTCATGCAGTGCAGTTTCATGGTCGCTGACTGCCTGCGGGTCGAGGCCGGACAGGTAGTCGAGGGTCGCGCCCAGGCCGATCACACTGGCAATCGGCGGCGTGCCGGCTTCGAAGCCCAGTGGCGCCGGACGGAACGTGGCACTGTGGTAGTCGGCCTGTTGCACCATCTCGCCGCCGAACTGCCAATGACGCAGTTGATGAAGCGCTTCGGTGCGGCCGAACAACACGCCCAGTCCTTCGGGGCCATAGAGCTTGTGGCTGGAAAATACATAAAAGTCGCAGCCCAGTGCCTCCACATCGTGACGGCCATGAACCACGCCCTGGGCGCCATCGATCACCGTCAGCGCGCCTTGGGCCTTGGCCAGGGCCAATAGCGCTGGCAAGGGCTGCCAGGTGCCCAGCACGTTGGACAGCTGGCTCACCGCCAGCAGGCGCGTACGTGGGCCGATCAGTTCGGCGGCGGCGCTGATATCGATCACCCCGTCGGCACCCAGCGGCAACACCACCAGCGTCAGCGCACGACGCTCGGCCAGTTGTTGCCACGGCAGCAGGTTGGCGTGGTGTTCCAGGGCACTGATGACGATTTCATCGCCCGGATTGAAAAGATGTTCCAGCCCATAGGCCAGAAGATTCAGCGCCGAAGTGGCGCCATGGGTGAAGACGATTTGCCCGCAATCCCCGGCATTGAGCCATTGCGACACTTTGAGTCGGCTGTCTTCGAATGCCTGGGTCGCATGGGCGCCCGGCAGATGCTGTGCGCGGTGCACGTTGGCCGCGCCATTGGCGTAGTAATGCGCCAGGGCGTCCAGCAGGGCTTGGGGTTTTTGCGTGGTGGCGGCGTTGTCCAGGTAGGTCTGGCCTTGCCGTTGCAAGGCGGCGATGGCCGGGAAATCGGCGCGCCAGGGAGAGGGAATCAACATGCTTTCGGGCCCTGCTGGAGTTACGCCGGACCCTGTGGGAGCAAGGTTGCTCCCACAGGTGATGGTGTGAAGCGGCTTAGTTGTGGGCGTGCAGTGCTTCGTTCAGCTCGATGGCCGATTTATGGGTTTTGCATTCCACCGCGCCGGTCTCGGAGTTGCGGCGGAACAGCAGATCGGGCTGGCCGGCCAGCTCGCGGGCCTTGACCACCTTGACCAGTTGGTTGTTCTCGTCCAGCAGCGCCACCTTGGTGCCGGCGGTCACGTACAGGCCCGACTCCACGGTGTTGCGGTCGCCCAGCGGAATGCCGATGCCGGCGTTGGCACCGATCAGGCAGCCTTCACCGACCTTGATCACGATGTTGCCGCCGCCCGACAGGGTGCCCATGGTCGAGCAACCGCCGCCCAGGTCAGACCCCTTGCCAACGAATACGCCAGCCGATACACGGCCTTCGATCATGCCCGGCCCTTCGGTGCCGGCGTTGAAGTTGACGAAACCTTCGTGCATCACTGTGGTGCCTTCGCCCACGTAGGCGCCCAGGCGGATCCGTGCGGCATCGGCGATACGCACGCCGGCCGGGACCACGTAGTCAGTCATTTTCGGGAACTTGTCCACCGAGAACACTTCCAGCAGCTCGCCGCGCAGACGGGCTTCGAGCTGGTGCTCGGCCAGTTCGCCCAGGTCGATTGCGCCCTGGCTGGTCCAGGCCACGTTCGGCAGCAGCGGGAAAATACTGGTCAGGTTCAGGCCGTGAGGCTTGACCAGACGGTGCGACAACAGATGCAGCTTGAGGTAGGCCTCGGGCGTGGAGCTCAGTGGGGCGTCTTCAGCCAGCAGAGTGGCGACCAGCGGCTTGTGGCTCTCGGCCAGACGGGTCAGCAGCGCGGCTTGCGCGGCATCGACGCCCTTGAGCGCGTCAGCCAGTTGCGAAGCCTGTGCGGTGGTGAAGGTGATGGCCTGGTTGCCTTCGCTATAGCCCAGAATCGGCGCGATGGCCTTGACGATCTCGGCCGAAGGGTTGAGCAACGGTTGGGCGTAGAACACTTCCAGCCAGCTACCTTGACGGTTTTGCGTGCCGACACCGAAGGCCAGGCTGAACAGAGTATTGGACATGAAATTACCTCTACAAAATGGACTGGGCAGGCTTACTTGATTTCTGCCGCATATATATCTGGCTTGAAGCCAATCAGGGTTCGGTCACCGAGATCAAGCACCGGGCGCTTGATCATCGAGGGTTGGCCGAGCATCAGTTCGATGGCTTTCGTCTGGTCGAGATCGGCTTTGCGTTCGTCGTCGAGTTTGCGAAAGGTCGTACCGGCACGGTTCAACACCACTTGCCAGCCATGCTCGTTGCACCATTGGGTCAGGTGCTCACGGTCGATGCCGGCGGTCTTGTAATCGTGAAAGTCGTAGTGCACAGCGTGTTCATCGAGCCAGGTGCGCGCCTTTTTCATCGTGTCACAGGCTTTGATACCGAAAAGGTGCAACGTTTTACTTGAATCGGTCAAGGAATTGCCCCCTTTGCAGGTGCTGGAAATAAAAGGTCAAGGATTATGCCATGACCGGACGGTTTCGCGACGCCAGATCGGCATGCACCCAAACCTGTGGGCGAGTCTGTGGGAGCAAAGCTTGCTCGCGATACAGGCGACACGGTTCAACTGCAAGACTGCGCCATCGTTCATCGCGAGCAAGCTTTGCTCCCACAGGCTCATTCCACAGGGCTGACTGCGACATAGGTGTAACGGCCAAGTTAATGCTAGGCGGTTAATATGGCACTTCAACGGCAAGCTGTTGCCGGATGTGTGTCGCTGTAAATGGAAACTCGTTATGCAAAGCGCTTATACCGTGCTGATCCTGTTGACGCTGGTGGGTGTTTCA
Source organism: Pseudomonas sp. A214 (assembly GCF_900156295.1). Classification (NCBI taxonomy): domain Bacteria; kingdom Pseudomonadati; phylum Pseudomonadota; class Gammaproteobacteria; order Pseudomonadales; family Pseudomonadaceae; genus Pseudomonas; species Pseudomonas sp. A214. The sequence continues at coordinate 5,602,322 of NZ_LT707062.1, read as the reverse complement.
CGGCTGATCGGACGGTTGATCCCGCTGCCGTTGCCCTTGGTGCAGATCGGCGCAGGGGCGTTGCTGGCCTGGCCATCCCTGGGTTTGCATGTAACGCTCAATCCGGAGTTGTTCCTGTTTTTATTCCTGCCACCGCTGCTGTTCTCCGACGGCTGGCGTATGCCCAAGCGCGAATTCTGGCGCCTGCGCGGGCCGATCCTGACGCTGGCGGTGGGGCTGGTGCTGTTTACGGTGGTGGGCGCCGGTTATTTCATTCACTGGCTGCTGCCGAGCATCCCGCTACCGGTGGCGTTTGCCCTGGCGGCGGTCCTGTCGCCGACCGACGCGGTGGCGGTGTCGGCGATTGCTCGCGACCGCTTGCCCGCCCCCCTGATGCACATGCTCCAGGGCGAAGCGCTGATGAACGACGCCTCGGGCCTAGTCACCTTCAAGTTCGCCCTGGCGGCGGCCATCACTGGGGTGTTTTCCCTGGCCAACGCGAGCCTGACCTTCGTGCTGGTGGCGATCGGCGGACTGCTGGTCGGCGTGGGCTTGAGTTGGCTGGTGGGCCGTATGCGGGCCTGGATGATCGGGCGCGGCTGGGACGACCCGGCCACCCACGTAGTATTCATGTTGCTGTTGCCGTTCGCGGCCTATGTGCTGGCTGAGCGCTTGGGCGCTTCGGGGATTCTCTCGGCGGTGGCGGCGGGCATGATGCAGAGCTGGCTCGACCTGCTGCCGCGCCAGACCGGCACGCGGTTGCTCAACCGCAGCGTCTGGTCACTGCTGGAGTTCGCCTTCAACGGCTTGATCTTCCTGCTGCTGGGCCTGCAATTGCCGGACATCGCCAAGGCGGTGACCAGCCACGAAACCACATTGTGGCCGACGCTGTTCTACCGCTGCCTGGACGTGGTGGCGATTTTCCTGGTGTTGCTGGTGCTGCGGTTTGTCTGGGTGCAAAGCACCTGGCGCCTGTCCGGGCTATTGCGCCGCTGGCGTGGCAAGGGCGAGCTGACGCTCGTGCCGACTGCGCGCTCCTGCTGGTTGCTGACCTTCGGCGGGGTGCGCGGAGCGGTGACACTGGCGGGCGTGCTGTCGGTGCCGATGCTGTTGGCGGCGGGTGAGCCGTTTCCCGAGCGAGACTTGCTGATCTTCATTGCCGCCGGGGTGATTCTGCTGTCATTGATCGCCGCCTGCATCGCCCTGCCATTGCTGCTGCGAGGTATCGAGAAAAGCCCCGATGACAAGCGCCGCCACGAAGTGCGCGATGCCTGGCGCAAAACTGCTGAAGCGGCGATCCATGCATTGGAAGTGGACGAAACGAGCGAGGCTGCCAGCGCGCCCGACGCGACCCAAGCGGCGCTGGCGACCGAGGTCAAGGCGCGGTTGATGTCTGAATATCGCCATCAGTTGGAGGTGTTCAACGACTCCGCCGAAGCCCAGGCGCTGGCGTTTGAGATGGACCTGCTGGAACGCCGGCTGCGCTTGAAGGCCTATCGGGCGCAGCGGCTGGAGTTGTATCGCCTCAGCCGTCATCACCAGATTGGGGATGATGTGCTGCGAGAGGTGCTGGGGGAGTTGGATCTGGCAGAGGCGAATTTGGGGTTGGGTAAATAGCAGCCATGGCGCAAAGCTAATTGTGGCGAGGGAGCTTGCTCCCGCTGGGGCGCGAAGCGGCCCTGGTACCAGACAATCCGGTGTATCAGGTAAATTGAGTTCACTGCTTTGGGGCTGCTGCGCAGCCCAGCGGGAGCAAGCTCCCTCGCCACAGGGATGGCGGTCTGTCAGACGCACCGAAGTTTCCGACAAGTTTTTAAGGTTGTCCGTCGGAAGCGAGGGCTCTAGCCTCTGGGTGTCGCTGCCAATTCAGCGACCGGACGTGAGAATCCGAACAAAACCTCTAGGAGCACGGGCTTCTGCGCTATCCAAGCGCGGGGCTTTACATACTTCAGCTCTAGGGAGCAATTTTGATGGACAACAAAGAGACTCAAAACGCACCAAAGCCCGCATCCACTTTCCCCTACGGCGATTACGCACCCGAAAAACTGCAAGAAGCCGCTGATCGTGTGCTGGATCACTATCTCAAACCTGACGACAGCGAGTCAGAACCCAAGCCCTCAGTACAGCTATTCACTGTGGCTGACGGTATCGACACCGAAGTGTTGCTGGCCAATCTCAGCGAAACCCTGGCTTCGGCCAATGCAATGCTCAATGACCTTGCCTTCGATCAGGACGGCTCGCGACGACATGTAGCATTGGGAGTGGCCCAGATGATTGAGTTGGGGATGTTGTTGGCGAACAAGTGCCTGGATCGGGTAGAGCTTCGGGCTTGATTGTAATAGTGCCGTCCTCATCGCGAGCAAGCTTTGCTCCCACAGGATCCGGTATCGATCACAAACTTTGTGAACAACACCAAACCACTGTGGGAGCAAAGCTTGCTCGCGATAAATCGAAAGGCAAACACAAAAATCCCAGTAAAGCACTGAACCTGTGGCGAGGGAGCTTGCTCCCGCTGGGGCGCGAAGCGGCCCTGAAACCGCACAAATCGGTATGTCAGGCAGATTGAGTTGACTGCTTTGGGGCCGCTACGCAGCCCAGCGGGAGCAAGCTCCCTCGCCACAACAGCGTCCGCTTCGGCGGGATATAGCCATCAACCCCGACGCTGAATGAACGCGCGAATCCGCTCCGCCGCTTCCACACATTCAGCCAATGGCGCGACCAGGGCCATGCGCACGCGTCCGGCGCCTGGGTTGACGCCATCCACTTCGCGGGACAGGTACGAGCCCGGTACCACGGTCACGTGTTCCTGTTCGAACAGGTCACGGCAGAACGCCGCATCATCGCCCGCTACGTTCGGCCACAGGTAGAAGCTACCGTCGGGGCGTTGCACGTCCAGTACCGGGCTGAGGATTTCCAGTACCGCGTCGAACTTTTCCCGGTACAGCGCGCGGTTGGCCCGTACGTGCACTTCGTCGTTCCATGCGGCGATGCTCGCCAGTTGGGTCTGAACCGGCATCGCGCAGCCGTGGTAGGTGCGATACAGCAAGAAGCCCTTGAGGATGTCCGCATCGCCGGCCACGAAACCGGAGCGCAGGCCTGGCAGGTTGGAGCGTTTGGACAGGCTGTGGAACACCACGCAGCGCTTGAAATCCTGGCGACCGAGCTCGACGCAGGCGCTGAGCAGCCCTGGTGGCGGGGTCTGTTCGTCGAAGTACAGCTCGCTGTAGCACTCGTCCGCGGCAATCACGAAGTCGTGCTCGTCGGCCAGGGCAATGAGCCTCTTCAGCACATCCACCGGGATCAGCGCACCGGTCGGGTTGCCCGGTGAGCACAGGAACAGAATCTGGCAGCGTTTCCAGATGTCCGGCGAGACCGCATCGAAATCCGGATTGAAGCCGTTTTCGTCCAGGCACGGCAGGTAGTGTGGCTTGGCTCCGGCCAGGAACGCGGCACCTTCATAGATCTGATAAAACGGATTCGGGCTGACCACCAGCGCGTCGTCGCCACGGTTGACCACGGTCTGGGTGAAGGCAAACAGCGCTTCACGGGTGCCATTGACCGGCAGCACGTGGCGCGCCGGGTCCAGCCAGCCGTTCGGCACGTTGAAGCGGCGCTCGCACCAGCCGGTGATGGCTTCACGCAATTCCGGGATGCCGAGGGTGGTCGGGTACACGGCCATTTTTTCCAGATTGCTGGCCAGGGCTTCAGCCACAAAGCTTGGCGAGCGGTGCTTGGGCTCGCCGATGGACAGCGCGATGGGGCGTTTGTCCGGGTTGGGCGTGACGCTGCCCAGCAGGGCGCGGAGCTTTTCGAACGGGTAGGGCTGCAACTGGTTCAGAGCGTTGTTCATCGGGGGCCTCTTTCAATGTGGGAGCGAGCCTGCTCGCGATAGCGGTATGTCAGGAAACATCTGTGCTGGATGTTCTGCCGTCATCGCGAGCAGGCTCGCTCCCACAGGGGGAAATTTGTTCGTTCAGATGCTGATCCGTGTCAGGTGAGCATCAGGTTCCTGGTTGACGCTCAACTGCCGGACAATCGCGTCCTGCAAGCGGCTGCACAGCTGCGGATCGGACAGCGGCTGGTTATGCGCGTCAGTGATGAAGAACACGTCTTCCACCCGTTCGCCCAAGGTGGCGATCTTGGCGTTCTGCAACGACAGGTCGAACTCCAGGAATATATGCCCGACCCGCGCCAGCAGGCCAGGGCGGTCCGGGGCGCTGAGCTCCAGCACCGTGACCTGACGCTGGGCGTCGTTGTGGATCGTTACCTGGGGAGCGAAGGCGAAGTGCTTGAGCTGGCGCGGGACCCGGCGCTGGATGATGGTCGGGTAATCCGCCGGGTTGCGCAGGGCCTCGGTGAGACCGTCGCGGATCTGTTTGACCCGCGTCGGGTTGTCGCCAATCGAATCGCCATCGGTGTCGAGCACAATGTAGGTGTCGAGGGTGAACTGGCTGCTGGAGGTAATGACCCGGGCGTCGTGAATGTTGAGGTTGAGCTGGTCCATCGCCGCCACAGTCACGGCGAAGAAGTCGTGCTGGTCCGGGGCGTAGATGAAAATCTGCGTGCCGCCCTCGAACTCGCGCTGGGTGGTTTCCTTGATCAGCACCAACGGCCCGCCATCGGCCGGTTGCTGCAGAATCGCGTCGCTGTGCCAGGCGACGTCGCCGGCAGTGTGGCGCAGGAAATAGTCATCGCCCAACTGCGACCAGAGCTGTTCGACGTCGTCCGGATCGGTGCCGCCGCGCACCAGGATGTCCAGGGCGGCAGTCTGGGTGCGACGGATCTGCTCTTCGCGGTCCACCGGGTTTTCCAGGCCGCGGCGCAGGGCACGCTTGGTCTCGGTGTAGAGCTGGCGCAACAGGCTGGCGCGCCAGGAATTCCACAGGCTCGGGTTGGTGGCATTGATATCGGCCACGGTCAGCACGTAGAGGTAATCCAGACGTGTTTCATCACCGACGATCTGGGCGAAGTCGTGGATCACCTGCGGGTCGGACAGGTCCTTGCGCTGGGCGGTGGTCGACATCACCAGGTGATTCTGCACCAGCCAGACGATCAGCCGGCTGTCCCATACCGGCAGTTGATGGCGCTGGCAGAACGCCTCGGCATCCACCGCGCCGATCTCGGAGTGGTCGCCCTGGCGACCCTTGCCGATGTCGTGGTAAAGCCCCGCCATGTAGATCAGTTCGGGCTTGGGCAGCTTGCCCATGAGCTTGCTGGCCAGCGGGAATTTTTCCGATACCTGGGTGTATTGCAACTTCCGCAGGTGCTTGATCAGGTTCAGCGTGTGGGCATCGACCGTATAGATGTGGAACAGGTCGTGCTGCATTTGACCGACGATGAAACCGAACTCCGGCAGGTAGCGCCCCAGAATGCCGTAGCGGTTCATCCGCCGCAGGTTGCGATGCACCCCGATCCTGCACTTGAACAGCTCGATGAACAGGCTGGTGTTGCGGATATCGTGGCGGAAGTCGTCATCGATCAGGTGACGGTTTTCCCGCAGCAGGCGAATGGTGTCGGCGCGCACCCCCTTGATTTCCGGCTGCTGGGCCATGAGCACGAAAATCTCCAGCATGGCGAACGGCGTACGGCGGAATACATTGGCGTTGCGCGCTTCGATGTAACCATCGTGGAGCTGGAAGCGTGAGTTGATCGGCTGCGGCGGTTCTTCGTCTTCGGGGGCGAGGATGACCTCTTCGAAGTGCTGGATGATCAGTTCGCTGAGCTGGGCGATGCTCATCACCACCCGGTAGTACTGCTGCATGAAGTTTTCGATGGACTGCTTGGCATCCTGGCCCTCGAAACCCAGCAAGCCCGCGATGGAGCGCTGGTGATCGAACAGCAAGCGGTCTTCGGAGCGCCCGGCAAGCATGTGCAAGGCGTATCGCACTTTCCACAGGAATTCCTGGGACGAGGCCAGCAGGGCATTTTCGCTTTCCACCAGGAAGCCTTCGCCAGCCAGGGCGCGCAGGTTCAGAGTGCCGTACTGGCGACGGGCAACCCACAGGATGGTCTGGATGTCCCGCAATCCGCCAGGGGAGCCTTTGACGTTGGGTTCCAGGTTGTATTCGGTGTCGTTGTACTTGTGATGGCGGGCCTTTTGTTCGGCGTGCTTGGCCAGGAAAAAGTCCTTGCTGGGCCACATGTGCGCGGTGCTGGTGACCTCGAGCATACGCTGGCGAAGGCGCTCGGGACCGGCGATGGTGCGGCTTTCCATCAGGTTGGTGATCACCGTCAGGTCGGCGCGGGCCTCTTCGGCGCATTCCTGCACCGAACGCACGCTCTGACCGACTTCCAGGCCGATGTCCCACAGCAGCGTCAGGAAACGCTCGATGGAGTCGCGGAAAACTTCATGGTCGGCGCTGTCCAGCAGGATCAGCAGATCGATGTCGGAGTAAGGGTGCAGCTCACCGCGCCCATAGCCGCCCACCGCCACCAGGGCAATGTCGGCATCTTCGCTCCAGTTGAACTGCTCCCAGGCCTTTTGCAGGATGTTATCGACGAACCAGGCACGGTCTTCGATCAGCCGGCGAATATCCCGGCCACTGCGAAAGCGCTGGTCGAGCACTTCATGAGCCTGGCGGATCGCCTTCTTGAAGGCCGATATGGGGCTTGCCTTCAGGGCCAGTTCAGCCTGGAACTGGCCGCGGTCGAAGAGTTCGGGATCCACCTGCGGCATCGAATGGCTTTCCTTTCTTTCTATCTATAGCTGGGTTGTGGATCAGGCGGAAACGCGAGCGATGGTGTCATCGCTGCGCAGGGTGAAGATCTCGTACCCAGTCTCGGTAACCAGCAAGGTATGTTCCCACTGGGCCGACAGCTTGCGGTCCTTGGTGATGGCGGTCCAGCCGTCGCCCAGTACCTTGGTGTCGGCGCGACCCTGGTTGATCATTGGCTCGATGGTGAAGGTCATGCCCGCTTGCAGCTCCATGCCGGTGCCGGCACGGCCGTAGTGCAGGATCTGCGGTTCTTCATGGAACACTTTGCCGATACCGTGGCCGCAGAATTCGCGCACCACCGAAAAGCCGTTCTTCTGCGCGTGTTTCTGGATCACTTCACCGATGTCTCCCAGGCGGCAGCCCGGTTTCACCAGTTCGATGGCCATGTACATGCATTCCTGGGTGACTTTCGACAGGCGCTGGGCCCATTCCGGCACGTTGCCGACATGGAACATGCGGCTGGTGTCACCGTGGTAGCCATCCTTGATGACGGTAACGTCGATGTTCAGGGTGTCGCCATCCTTCAACGGCTTTTCGTTGGGGATGCCGTGGCAGACCACGTGGTTGATCGAGGTGCAGATCGACTTGGGGAAGCCTTTATAGTTGAGCGGGGCAGGGATGGCTTTCTGCTCGTTGACGATGTAGTCGTGGCAGATCCGGTCCAGTTCTTCGGTGGTAACGCCCGGCTTGACGTGTTCGGCAATCATTTCCAGCACGTCGGCGGCGAGTTTGCCGGCGACACGCATTTTTGCGATGTCCTCGGGGGTCTTGAGGGTGACGGTCATACAGGCTCTCTCTGCGCCCGGCGGCGCTGTTCAAAACGAAATAGGCGGCGGATGATGAGCAGCGCGGCCCTGAAAGAGGCGATTCTAACAGACGATCAGCGCAATGAACCCTATCGCCTGGATGGAACTCTGTGGCGAGGGGATAAAACCCCTTCCACAGGGGTTTTCAGAATCCGTGTTCCGTTTTCGCCCTTGCTGTGGTATAAAATGCGCCGCTTTCCGGGGATGACCCCGCAAGCTTAAATCCACACACGTGTCGACACGATGACCTGGGTGCCTTCGGCTTATATAGGCCGCTGGTTGGTCATTGGGATACGTGGAGGCCAAACCCGACTTATCAAGGAACTATCATGTCCCAAGTCAACATGCGCGATATGCTGAAGGCCGGTGTGCACTTCGGTCACCAGACCCGTTACTGGAACCCGAAAATGGGTAAGTACATTTTCGGCGCGCGTAACAAGATCCACATCATCAACCTTGAAAAAACCCTGCCGATGTTCAACGAAGCACTGACCTTCGTAGAGCGCCTGGCCCAGGGCAAAAACAAGATTCTGTTCGTCGGCACCAAGCGTTCCGCTGGCAAGATCGTTGCTGAAGAAGCAGCACGTTGCGGTTCGCCGTACGTCGATCACCGCTGGTTGGGCGGCATGCTGACCAACTTCAAGACCATTCGCGCTTCCATCAAGCGTCTGCGTGACCTTGAAGTGCAGTCCGAAGACGGTACTTTCGCCAAGCTGACCAAGAAAGAAGCGCTGATGCGCACTCGTGATCTTGAGAAGCTGGACCGCTCCCTGGGCGGTATCAAGGACATGGGCGGTCTGCCTGACGCACTGTTCGTGATCGACGTTGACCACGAGCGCATCGCGATCACCGAAGCCAACAAGCTGGGTATCCCGGTCATCGGCGTTGTCGATACCAACAGCAGCCCGGAAGGCGTTGACTACATCATCCCAGGCAACGATGACGCCATTCGCGCCATCCAGCTGTACATGGGTTCGATGGCTGACGCTGTTATCCGTGGTCGCAACAATGTTAATGGCGGCACCGAAGTCTTCGCTGAAGAAGCTCCGGCAGCAGCCGCTGAGTAATTGACGCCCTGGCGTTGACTCAGTAAGCAAAAAGGGGGCTTGGCCCCCTTTTTGCCACCTCGAAAACCATTTGTCAGCAGCGCAGCTACAGCATCTGTAACGTGCAGCGGCTAACAAAGGTGGTTCGGGAAGAATTGCACGCCCGTTCAATCGGGTGGAATGGTTGAAAACCTATCCAAGAGGATTTTGAAATGGCAGAGATTACTGCAGCGTTGGTCAAAGAACTGCGCGAGCGTACCGGCGAAGGCATGATGGACTGCAAGAAGGCCTTGACCAAGGCTGGCGGCGACATCGAGAAAGCCATTGATGACATGCGTGCTTCGGGCGCCATCAAGGCTGCCAAGAAAGCCGGCAACGTCGCCGCTGAAGGCGCCATCGCCATCAAGGACGACGGCAAGGTCGCCGTTCTGCTGGAAGTCAACTCCCAGACCGACTTCCTGGCTCTGCAGGATGACTTCAAGGCATTCGTCGCTGCCAGCGTCGAAAAAGCCTTTGCTGACAAACTGACTGATGTCGCTCCGCTGATCGAAGCTCGTGAAGCTGATCGTCTGGTTCTGGTCGGCAAGACCGGCGAGAACGTCAACATCCGTCGTCTGGCTCGCGTTGAAGGTGACGTGGTCGGTACTTACCTGCACGGTAACAAGATCGGTGTTGCAGTTGTCCTCAAGGGCGGTTCTGTCGAACTGGCCAAGGACATCGCCATGCACGTAGCGGCCAGCAACCCTGAGTTCCTGCTGCCATCGCAAGTTTCCGCTGAAGCCATCGAACGCGAAAAAGCCGTGTTCATGAGCCTCAACGAAGACAAGATGAAAGGCAAGCCAGCTGAAATCGTTGAAAAAATGATCGGCGGCCGCATCAGCAAGTTCCTGGCTGAAGCCAGCCTGGTTGAGCAAGCTTTCGTCAAGGACCCGGAAATCACCGTGGGTGCCCTGGCCAAGAAAGGCGGCGCTGAAATCGTTTCCTTCACTCGCTTTGCGGTAGGTGAAGGCATCGAGAAGCCAGTCGACAACTTCGCTGACGAAGTTGCTGCTCAGGTAGCGGCTGCTTCCAAGCAATAAGACGGTTTTTTTAACTGTCGCCCTGAAGAGGCTGCCCGCTTACGCGCGCAGCCTCTTTTTGGATGGGATGCCGATTTTTATTGGTTTCCTGTCGGAACTGGCTTACAAAGCCGTGTTTCGATGGCGCTGTGTCAGCGTCAAGCTAGAGTGAACGCAGGCTGCAAACAGCCTGAAAGAATTTTCGAAAATACGCCGCAGGAGAGATTCGCAATGGCTCAGCAGGGCAGTGGTTATCAGGCTCGCTATAAACGCATTCTACTCAAGCTTAGCGGCGAGGCCCTGATGGGCTCGGAAGAGTTCGGGATCGATCCGAAAGTGCTGGATCGCATGGCGCTGGAAGTCGGCCAGTTGGTCGGAATTGGCGTTCAGGTCGGCCTGGTCATCGGCGGCGGCAACCTGTTCCGCGGCGCAGCGCTGAGCGCGGCCGGCATGGATCGGGTTACGGGCGACCACATGGGCATGCTGGCCACTGTGATGAACGCCCTGGCTATGCGCGATGCGCTGGAGCGTGCCAATATCTCGGCCATCGTAATGTCGGCCATTTCCATGGTCGGCGTGACCGATCACTACGACCGCCGCAAAGCCATGCGCCACCTCAATGCCAAGGAAGTGGTGATTTTTGCCGCCGGCACCGGCAATCCGTTCTTCACCACGGATTCGGCCGCCTGCTTGCGAGCGATCGAGATCGATGCCGATGTCGTGCTCAAGGCAACCAAGGTCGATGGCGTCTATACCGCTGACCCGTTCAAAGATCCGCATGCCGAGAAGTTCGATCATCTGACCTACGATGAAGTACTGGATCGCAAGCTGGGTGTCATGGACCTGACGGCTATCTGTCTGTGCCGCGACCACAAGATGCCGCTGCGCGTCTTTAACATGAACAAGCCCGGCGCCCTGCTGAATATCGTGCATGGCGGCGCCGAAGGAACACTGATCGAGGAAGTACAACAATGATCAACGAAATCAAGAAAGACGCTCAAGAGCGCATGCAGAAATCCGTGGAATCGCTGGCACACAACTTCGGTCGCATTCGTACCGGCCAGGCGCACCCAAGCATTCTCGAAGGCGTGATGGTGCCGTACTACGGCGCTGATACGCCGATCAAGCAAGTGGCCAACATCACCGTCAAGGATGCCCGGACCCTGCAAGTCGTTGCCTTTGAGCGCAACATGCTGGGCGCGGTCGACAAGGCCATCGGCAGTGCCGGCCTGAACCTGAACCCGACCAACCTGGGTGAGTTGCTGCTGATTTCCATGCCTGCCCTGACCGAGGAAACCCGTAAGGGCTTCACCAAGCAGGCCCGTGATGTGGCTGAAGACGCTCGCGTTGCCGTGCGCAACATCCGTCGTGATGCCAACAGCCAGCTCAAGGATCTGGTCAAGGAAAAGGAAATCAGTGAAGACGAAGAGCGTCGCGCCGCTGGCGAGATTGATGATCTGACCAAGAAGTACGTGGCTAAGATCGATGCGGATTTGGCGCAGAAAGAAAAAGACCTGATGGCCGTATAAGGGTCTCGTTTTCATGGAAAAGACCAAACAGGCCGTGCCGTTTGCGATTCCGCGTCACGTGGCGATCATCATGGATGGCAATAATCGCTGGGCCAAGAAGCGCTTTATGCCTGGCGTGGCCGGGCACAAGGCGGGGGTCGATGCAGTTCGCGCGGTCATCGAGGTGTGTGCCGAGGCCGGGGTCGAGGTGCTGACCCTGTTCGCCTTCTCCAGCGAGAACTGGCAGCGTCCGGCCGATGAAGTCAGCGCCTTGATGGATCTGTTCCTCAAGGCTCTGCGGCGTGAGGCCAAGCGCCTCAACGACAACAGCATCAGCCTGCGCATCATTGGTGACCGCTCGCGCTTTCATCCCGAGTTGCAGGCTGCGATGCGCGAAGCCGAGGCCGCCACGGCGGGTGCCAATCGGTTCGTCCTGCAGATTGCCGCCAACTATGGCGGCCAATGGGACATCGCCCAGGCAGCCCAGCGGCTGGCGCGGGAGGTCCAGGCCGGGCATCTGCGGCCGGAAGACATCACGCCTGAGCTGCTGCAGACCTGTCTGGCCACTGGCGACTTGCCGTTGCCGGACCTGTGCATTCGTACCGGTGGCGAGCATCGCATCAGTAACTTCCTGCTCTGGCAGCTGGCTTACGCCGAGCTGTATTTCTCCGACCTGTTCTGGCCGGACTTCAAACACGAAGCCATGCGCACGGCGCTGGCCGATTTCGCTTCCCGTCAGCGTCGCTTCGGTAAAACGAGCGAGCAGATCGAAGCTGGAGCCCGGGTTTAATGCTTAAACAACGAATCATCACCGCTCTGATCCTGTTGCCCATCGCCCTGGGTGGATTTTTCCTGCTTGAAGGTGCCAGTTTCGCGCTGTTCATCGGGTTGGTCGTGACCTTGGGGGCATGGGAGTGGGCGCGCTTGGCGGGCTTCCCGGCGCAGTCTGCGCGGGTGGCCTATGCCGTGGCCGTGGCGGCGATGCTGTTCGTCATGTACCTGGTGCCGGGTATCGCGCCCTGGGTTCTGGGGGCAGCGGTATTGTGGTGGGCCACGGCGACCTTCCTGGTGTTGACCTATCCGCGGACCACGCATCATTGGGCAGGTGCTGCCGCGAAGCTGGTGATTGGCCTGCTTATCCTGCTGCCGGCCTGGCAAGGGCTGATCTGGATCAAGCAAGGCCCGTTGGGCAACTGGCAGATCATGGCTGTGATGGTGTTGGTCTGGGGGGCGGATGTCGGTGCCTATTTCTCCGGACGGGCGTTTGGCAAGCGCAAGCTTGCTCCCAAGGTCAGTCCCGGCAAGAGCTGGGAAGGGGTCTATGGAGGCCTGGCCTTGAGCCTGGTGATCACAGCGGTGGTCGGCGTCGTGCGGGAGTGGAGTGCCGGGCAGTTGCTGATGGGCCTGTTTGGGGCTGCTCTCATCGTATTTGTATCGGTGGTCGGCGACCTGACCGAAAGCATGTTCAAGCGTCAGTCCGGCATCAAGGACAGCAGTAATCTGCTGCCCGGCCATGGTGGCGTGCTGGATCGCATCGACAGCCTGACCGCTGCGATTCCGATCTTTGCCGTGCTGCTATGGATGGCGGCATCGTGAGTCGCCCTCAACAAATTACCGTCCTGGGTGCTACCGGTTCGATCGGCCTGAGTACGCTTGATGTCATCGGCCGTCACCCGGAGCGCTATCAGGTATTTGCCCTCAGTGGTTTTACTCGCTTGAGTGAGCTGCTGGCGCTGTGCATACGCCATACCCCGCGTTTCGCCGTGGTGCCTGAGGCTGGCGTTGCCCGCGCCTTGCAGGACGACTTGCGCGCGGCGGGCTTGCCTACCCGTGTCCTGGTGGGGGAGGAAGGGTTGTGTCAGGTCGCCTCCGATCCTGAAGTCGACGCGGTGATGGCGGCGATTGTCGGCGCGGCGGGTTTGCGTCCAACGCTGGCGGCGGTAGAGGCAGGCAAAAAAATCCTGCTGGCCAATAAAGAAGCACTGGTCATGTCCGGCGCGCTGTTCATGCAGGCCGTGCGCAAAAGCGGTTCGGTGCTGCTGCCCATCGACAGCGAGCACAATGCGATTTTTCAATGCATGCCGCAGGACTTTTCCCGCGGCCTGGGCGCAGTGGGGGTCCGGCGGATTTTACTGACGGCTTCCGGCGGTCCGTTCCGGCAGACTCCGCTGGAAGAGTTGGTGCATGTTTCACCCGAGCAGGCTTGTGCTCACCCGAACTGGTCCATGGGGCGCAAGATTTCCGTGGATTCGGCCAGCATGATGAACAAGGGCCTGGAACTGATCGAGGCCTGCTGGTTGTTCGATGCCAAGCCGTCCCAGGTGGAAGTGGTGATTCACCCGCAGAGCGTGATTCACTCCCTGGTGGATTACATAGACGGTTCGGTGCTGGCTCAATTGGGCAACCCGGATATGCGTACTCCGATCGCCAATGCGCTGGCCTGGCCTGCGCGGATTGATTCGGGCGTGGCGCCGCTGGACCTGTTCGCCATTGCCCGCCTGGATTTCCAGGCGCCTGATGAGCAGCGCTTTCCATGCCTGCGTCTGGCGCGACAAGCGGCTGAGGCAGGCAACAGTGCTCCGGCCATGCTCAATGCTGCCAATGAAGTGGCGGTTGCAGCGTTTCTCGACGGACGTGTCCGTTACCTCGAGATCGCGAGTATCATCGAGGAGGTCTTGAACCTCGAGGCTGTGGTTTCGCTCGATGACCTCGATGCGGTATTCACGGCGGACGCCAGGGCTCGTGAGCTGGCGGGCCAATGGTTGAAGCGCCACGGGCGTTGAGGCTGCGGTACGTTAGCCAGGGTTGTCCTGGGCAGGATTGCGGAGAAAACAGATGAGCGCGCTCTATATGATTGTCGGCACCCTGGTTGCATTGGGGGTGTTGGTCACTTTTCACGAATTCGGTCATTTCTGGGTCGCGCGGCGCTGTGGCGTCAAGGTTCTGCGTTTTTCCGTCGGTTTCGGCATGCCGCTGCTGCGCTGGCATGACAAAAAGGGCACCGAATTCGTTGTGGCAGCCATTCCGCTGGGCGGCTACGTGAAGATGCTCGACGAGCGCGAAGGTGAAGTGCCGGCCGATCAGGTCGACCAATCCTTCAATCGCAAGACCGTCCGTCAGCGTATTGCCATCGTGGCGGCGGGGCCGATAGCCAACTTTTTGCTGGCCATGGTTTTTTTCTGGGCCCTGGCCATGCTGGGCAGCGAGCAGGTGCGTCCGGTCATCGGTGGGGTGGAGGCCGGCAGCGTCGCCGCCCGTGCCGGGCTGGGTGTCGGGCAGGAAATCGTTGCCATCGATGGGGAGCCGACATCGGGCTGGGCGGCGGTCAACCTGCAACTGGTGCGTCGCCTGGGTGAGAGCGGTTCGTTGCAATTGATGGTGCGCGAGCAGGGTTCCACGGTGGATTCGCCTCGCGAACTGATCCTGGACAACTGGCTCAAGGGCGCCGACGAGCCGGATCCGATCCGTTCCCTGGGGATCAAGCCATGGCGTCCGGCCTTGCCGCCGATACTCGCCGAACTCGACCCGAAAGGCCCGGCCCAGGCTGCAGGCCTGAAGACCGGTGATCGGCTGCTGGCGCTCGATGGCCTGCCGGTCAGTGACTGGCAGCAGGTGGTCGATTCGGTTCGTGTACGTCCGGATAGCAAGATAGTGCTGCGCGTCGAGCGCGATGGTGCGCCGATCGACGTCCCGGTAACCCTGGGCGCCCGTGGCGAGAGCAAGGCGCCGACCGGCTATCTGGGTGCCGGCGTCAAGGCTGTCGACTGGCCGCCGGAAATGATCCGCGAGGTCAGTTTCGGCCCTTTGGCGGCGATTGGCGAGGGCGCGCGTCGTACCTGGACCATGAGCATCCTGACCCTCGATTCGCTCAAGAAAATGTTGTTCGGCGAGCTCTCGGTAAAAAACTTGAGTGGACCGATAACCATTGCTAAAGTGGCGGGCGCTTCTGCCCAGTCGGGCGTCGCTGATTTCCTGAATTTCCTTGCTTATCTGAGCATTAGCCTGGGGGTTCTGAATTTGCTGCCCATTCCGGTACTGGATGGGGGGCATTTGTTGTTTTATCTGATCGAGTGGGCGCGTGGTCGTCCCTTGTCGGATAGGGTGCAAGGTTGGGGGATACAGATCGGTATCAGCTTGGTGGTCGGGGTAATGTTGCTTGCCTTGGTCAACGATCTGGGTCGTCTGTAACGCTTCGCTGAATTGCGAATCTGCCGCATTTTGCGGCAGTTTGTTTATTGCCAGTTGGAATAAGAAAGGACTTCATGAAACGTCTGCTGCTAACTGCGGTTCTCACCGTATTGATGATCGCCGAAGTTCACGCCGAGTCCTTCACTATCTCTGATATTCGCGTCAATGGCCTCCAGCGGGTCTCCGCGGGTAGTGTCTTTGGTGCCTTGCCGTTAAACGTCGGCGAGCAGGCGGATGATCGGCGTCTGGTGGAATCCACTCGCGCGCTGTTCAAAACCGGCTTCTTTCAGGATATCCAGCTGGGTCGTGATGGGAATGTACTGGTCATCACGGTAGTTGAGCGTCCATCGGTTGCCAGTATCGAGATCGAAGGCAACAAGGCGATCTCCACTGAAGACCTGATGAAGGGCCTCAAACAGTCCGGCCTGGCCGAAGGCGAGATCTTCCAGCGCGCCACCCTCGAAGGTGTTCGTAACGAGCTGCAACGCCAGTACGTTGCCCAGGGCCGTTACTCGGCCACCGTCGACACCGAAGTGGTGCCGCAGCCGCGCAACCGCGTAGGCCTGAAGGTCAACATCAATGAAGGCACCGTGGCGGCGATCCAGCACATCAACGTGGTGGGCAACACCGTTTTCCCTGATGAAGACCTGATCGACCTGTTCGAACTCAAGACCACCAACTGGCTGTCGTTCTTCAAGAACGACGACAAGTACGCCCGTGAAAAGCTCTCCGGTGACCTGGAACGTCTGCGTTCCTACTACCTGGACCGCGGCTATATCAACATGGACATCGCTTCGACCCAGGTGTCCATCACCCCGGACAAGAAGCACGTCTACATCACCGTCAACGTCAACGAAGGCGACAAGTACACCGTTCGTGACGTCAAGCTCAGCGGCGACCTGAAGGTGCCTGAAGACCAGGTCACCTCTCTGCTGCTGGTGCAGAAGGGCCAGGTGTTCTCGCGCAAGCTGATGACCACCACTTCCGAGCTGATCACCCGTCGTCTGGGCAACGAGGGCTACACCTTCGCCAACGTCAACGGCGTGCCGCAACCGCACGATGAAGACCATACCGTCGACATCACCTTCGCCGTGGATCCGGGCAA
Source organism: Pseudomonas sp. A214 (assembly GCF_900156295.1). NCBI lineage: Bacteria > Pseudomonadati > Pseudomonadota > Gammaproteobacteria > Pseudomonadales > Pseudomonadaceae > Pseudomonas > Pseudomonas sp. A214. The sequence continues at coordinate 5,585,916 of NZ_LT707062.1, read as the reverse complement.
GCGTGCCTACGTCAACCGCATCAACTTCCGTGGCAACACCAAGTCCGAAGATGAGGTGCTGCGCCGTGAAATGCGCCAGATGGAAGGTGGCTGGGCGTCGACCTACCTGATCGACCAGTCCAAGACCCGTCTGGAGCGCCTGGGCTTCTTCAAGGAAGTCAACGTCGAGACGCCGGCAGTACCGGGCGTCGATGACCAGGTCGATGTGAACTACAGCGTTGAAGAGCAGGCGTCCGGCTCGATCACCGCCAGCGTCGGTTTCGCCCAGAGCGCCGGCCTGATCCTCGGTGGTTCGATCACCCAGAACAACTTCCTGGGTACCGGTAACCGGGTCAGCGTTGGCTTGACCCGCAGCGAATACCAGACCCGCTACAACTTCGGTTTTGTCGACCCCTACTGGACTGCAGACGGTGTGAGCCTGGGCTACAACGCCTTCTACCGCACCACTGACTATGACGAGCTCGACTCCGACATCTCCAGCTATGCCGTGGACAGCCTGGGTGCAGGCGTCAACGTGGGTTATCCAATCAGCGAGACTTCGCGTCTGACGTTCGGTCTCACCGCCCAGCAGGACGAGATCAGCACCGGGCGTTATACCGTTGACGAGATTTTTGACTTCGTTGAAAAGGAAGGCGACAAGTACCTGAACTTCAAGGCGTCTGTCGGTTGGTCCGAATCGACCCTGAACAAAGGTGTGCTGGCGACCCGTGGTCGTTCCCAGAGCCTGGTATTGGAAACTACCACCCCTGGCAGCGACCTCTCGTTCTTCAAGCTCGACTATCGTGGCCAACTGTTCCAGCCGCTGTCTGATAATTACACCATGCGCCTGCACACTGAGCTGGGTTATGGCGACGGTTATGGTTCCACCGACGGCTTGCCGTTCTACGAGAACTACTATGCCGGCGGTTTCAACTCGGTCCGTGGCTTCAAGGACAGCACTCTTGGTCCGCGCAGTACGCCGAGCCGGGGCACCAACCCGGGAACCATACGTGATCCGGACCAGGATCCGCTGCCGTTCGGTGGTAATGTCCTGATCCAGGGCGGTGTCGAGCTGTTGTTCCCGATGCCGTTCGTCAAGGATCAGCGCTCCTTGCGTACCTCGGTATTCTGGGATGTGGGTAACGTATTCGACTCTTCGTGCGAGGACACCACCAACGCCGACGGCACCAGGTCCAATACCAAGTGCAACGACATCAGCCTGAGCAACATGGCAAGTTCCGTGGGCGTGGGTGTGACCTGGGTCACCGCGCTCGGTCCTTTGAGCTTCGCCCTGGCGATGCCGATCAAGAAACCGGATGACGCTGAAACCCAAGTGTTCCAATTCTCCCTCGGCCAGACGTTTTAAGCGTCTGACCCAAGATAACGACAATGGATTTTGTAGGAGTACATCGTGCGTAAGTTGACTCAATTGGTTCTCCTGGCGACCTTGATGGTCGCAGGTCCGGCTTTTGCCGACATGAAGATTGCCGTACTGAACTATCAGATGGCCCTGCTGGAATCCGACGCGGCGAAGAAATACGCCGTGGATGCCGAGAAGAAGTTCGGCCCGCAGCTGACCAAGCTCAAGAGCCTGGAGAGCAGCGCCAAGGGTATCCAGGATCGTCTGGTTTCCGGTGGCGACAAAATGGCCCAGGGCGAGCGTGAGCGTCTGGAGCTTGAGTTCAAGCAAAAGGCCCGTGACTTCCAGTTCCAGTCCAAGGAGCTGAACGAAGCGAAAGCCGTTGCCGACCGCGAGATGCTCAAGCAGCTCAAGCCAAAGCTCGATCGGGCGGTGGAAGAAGTCATCAAGAAAGGTGGTTTTGACCTGGTGTTCGAGCGTGGTGCAGTGATTGACGTCAAACCCCAGTACGACATCACGCGCCAGGTTATCGAGCGCATGAATCAGCTGAAGTAATCCATGACAGCGACTATCAAGCTCGGCCAACTGGCTGAGTTCCTCGGCGCCACCCTGCGTGGCGACCCGGAGAAGGTCATCACTGGGCTAGCCACTTTGCAAGAGGCTGGCCCAGCTCAGTTGAGCTTCCTGGCAAATCCTCAATATCGCAAATACCTGGCCGACAGCCGGGCCGCAGCGCTGTTGCTCAAGCCTGCCGATGCTGACGGGTTCGCGGGCGATGCGCTGATCGTACCGGATCCCTACCTGGCGTATGCGCGGATTTCCCACCTGTTCGACCCCAAGCCCAAGTCGGCCCCCGGCATTCATCCCAGCGCGGTCATCGCGGCGGATGCGGTGGTTGATCCCACGGCCAGCATCGGTCCTTTTGTCGTCATTGAAAGCGCCGCCCGGGTCGGCCCGGGCGTCACGCTGGGCGCCCATTGCTTCATCGGTGCGCGCTGCGAGATCGGTGAGGGTGGCTGGCTTGCTCCCCGGGTCACGTTGTATCACGACGTGCGTATCGGAAAGCGGGTGGTGATCCAGTCGGGTGCGGTACTGGGCGGTGAAGGTTTCGGTTTTGCCAAGGAGAAGGGGATCTGGCAAAAGATCGCCCAGATCGGCGGCGTGACCATCGGTGATGACGTGGAAATCGGTGTCAACACCGCGATCGACCGGGGTGCCCTGTCTGATACGGTCATCGGCAATGGCGTCAAGCTCGACAACCAGATTCAGATCGCCCACAACGTCCAGGTCGGTGATCACACCGCCATGGCCGCCTGCGTAGGCATTTCCGGCAGCACCCGGATCGGCAAGCATTGCATGCTCGCCGGTGGCGTGGGGCTGGTGGGGCACATTGATATTTGTGACAACGTATTCCTCACCGGAATGACCATGGTGACCCATTCGATCACCGAGCCGGGTGCTTATTCTTCCGGCACGGCGATGCAACCGGCGGCCGAATGGCGCAAGAGCGCGGCCCGAATCCGCCAGCTCGATGACATCGCGCGGCGTTTGCGTCAGTTGGAAAAGCGTGTAGGGGACGTGACCCCTGACGGTAATGCTTCATCAGATGGCTGATACCATTTCCATATCAAGTGTGCACAGCCGCTAGACTGCCTCCTTGATTTGCTAGAGGGGCGCGCGTCGATCGTGCGCTTCCAATCTTTACATAGGCTTCCCCCCGAAATGATGGACATCAACGAGATTCGCGAATACCTGCCTCACCGTTACCCGTTCCTGCTGGTGGACCGGGTGGTGGAACTTGACGTTGAAGGCAAGCGGATTCGCGCCTACAAGAATGTCAGCATCAACGAACCGTTCTTCAATGGTCACTTTCCCGCGCATCCAATCATGCCCGGCGTGCTGATCATCGAGGCAATGGCTCAGGCTGCCGGGATCCTTGGTTTCAAAATGCTCGACGTGAAGCCTGCCGACGGCACGCTTTACTACTTCGTGGGCTCCGACAAGCTGCGTTTTCGCCAGCCGGTCACCCCGGGCGATCAGCTGATCCTCGAAGCCACATTCATCAGTTGCAAGCGCCAGATCTGGAAGTTCGAATGCCAGGCTTCGGTCGACGGCAAGCCAGTCTGCTCCGCTGAAATCATCTGTGCGGAACGCAAACTATGAGTTTGATTGACCCTCGCGCAATCATCGATCCGGCGGCAGTCCTGGCCGCCGATGTCGAGGTCGGCCCATGGTCGATCATCGGCCCAGGTGTGGAAATCGGCGAGGGTACGGTGATCGGGCCCCATGTAGTTCTCAAGGGTCCGACCCGGATCGGTCGGCACAACCGCATCTACCAGTTTTCTTCGGTAGGCGAGGACACGCCCGATCTCAAGTACAAAGGTGAAGAAACCCGGCTGGTCATTGGCGATCACAACGTGATCCGCGAAGGCGTGACGATTCACCGTGGCACCGTTCAGGATCGTTCCGAAACGACTCTGGGCAACCATAACCTGATCATGGCCTACGCCCATATCGGTCATGACAGCGTCATTGGCAACCATTGCATCCTGGTCAACAACACCGCGTTGGCTGGCCACGTGCATGTGGACGACTGGGCGATCCTGTCCGGTTTCACCTTGGTCCATCAATATTGTCATATCGGCGCCCACAGCTTCTCGGGCATGGGCACCGCCATCGGCAAGGACGTACCGGCCTATGTCACTGTGTTCGGTAACCCGGCCGAAGCCCGCAGTATGAATTTCGAAGGCATGCGCCGTCGTGGTTTCAGCGAAGAGGCGATCACGGCATTGCGGCGCGCCTACAAGGTTGTGTACCGCCAGGGGTTGACCGTCGAACAGGCCCTTGTCGAGCTGGCCGAGGCTTCGGCGCAGTTCCCGGAAGTTGCGATATTCCGTGACTCCATCCAGTCCTCGACTCGCGGCATCACTCGCTAACCATGGCTAACTTGCGTATAGCACTGGTGGCGGGAGAGGCTTCCGGTGACATTCTGGGTGCCGGTCTGATGCGCGCGCTCAAGGCGCAGCACCCAGCAGTGGAGTTCATCGGTGTCGGTGGCCCCTTGATGCAGGCCGAAGGGCTGGCGTCATATTTCCCCATGGAACGCCTGTCGGTGATGGGGCTGGTTGAGGTGCTCGGACGTCTGCGCGAACTGCTGGCTCGCCGCAAGAAGCTGATCGCGACCCTGATCGACGAAAGACCGGATGTGTTCATCGGCATCGATGCGCCGGATTTCACTCTCAATATCGAACTCAAGTTGCGTCAGGCCGGTATCAAGACGGTGCACTACGTCAGCCCCTCGGTCTGGGCCTGGCGGCAGAAGCGCGTGTTGAAAATCCGCGAAGGCTGCGACCTGATGCTCACGCTGCTGCCGTTCGAAGCCCGATTCTACGAAGAGAAGGGCGTGCCGGTACGGTTTGTCGGCCATACCCTGGCCGATACCATTCCCCTGCAAGCGGATCGTGACGCGGCGCGTCAGACGTTGGGCCTGCCCGACGGCCCGCTGGTGGCCTTGATGCCCGGTAGCCGTGGCGGCGAGGTCAGTCGCCTGGGAGGCTTGTTCTTCGACGCCGCCGAGCGTCTGCGAGCGATGCGTCCCGGCGTGCGTTTTGTTCTGCCCTGTGCCAGCCCGCAGCGACGGGCTCAGCTTGAAGCGCTGCTGGCCGGGCGCGATCTGCCTGTCACATTGCTCGATGGCCGCTCTCATCTCGCACTGGCTGCGTGTGACGCCGTGTTGATTGCGTCTGGCACTGCTACCCTTGAGGCGTTGCTGTACAAACGCCCGATGGTGGTCGCCTATCGTCTGGCGCCGTTGACGTTCTGGATCCTCAAACGCATGGTCAAGAGCCCCTACATCTCCTTGCCCAATCTGTTGGCCCAGCGCTTGCTGGTGCCTGAATTGCTGCAGGACGAGGCAACCGCCGATGCGCTGGCCCGTACGCTGTCGCCCTTGATCGACGGTGGCCAGGAGCAGACCCGGGGCTTTGATGACATTCACCGTACCTTGCGCCGCGATGCCTCCAACCAGGCCGCCGACGCAGTATTGACCCTGATCGGCGCCAAACCATGAGTAACGTGAAATTGCAGATGGGCCTGGACTTCAATCTGGTGGCTGAAGTTGAAGAACTGGTGGCCGGTGTTGATGAGGTCGGTCGTGGTCCGTTGTGCGGCGCAGTGGTGACGGCAGCGGTGATTCTCGATCCAAACCGGCCCATTCTGGGCCTCAACGACTCCAAGAAGCTCACCGAAGCCCGTCGCGAAAAGCTCTACGACGAAATCTGCGAGAAAGCCCTGAGCTGGTGCATTGCCCGGGCTGAAGTGGAGGAGATCGACGAGCTGAATATCCTGCACGCCACCATGCTTGCGATGCAGCGTGCCGTGGAAGGCCTGCACATCACCCCGAAACTGGCGATGATCGATGGCAATCGGTGCCCGAAGCTGTCTATGCGCGCCGAAGCAGTCGTTCAGGGGGACGGCAAGGTGCCGGCCATTGCGGCGGCATCGATTCTGGCCAAGGTCAGCCGTGATCGGGAAATGAGCGCCTTTGAATTGATTTACCCGGGCTACGGCATCGGCGGCCACAAGGGCTACCCGACACCCGTTCATCTGGAAGCGCTGGCGCGCCTTGGGCCAACGCCGATCCATCGGCGCTCGTTCGCGCCGGTGCGGCTGGCTTATGAAGCCCGTGAGGGTTTGATCGTAAGTCATCAGACTGCGGTCTCTTGATGCAGGCTTTTGTGGCAAGGCAATCATGCTGATGTTTTACCCAAGGCTCGGTACAATCCGGGCCTTGTTGTTTTCATGACTTAACGCAGGATCACTATGCCGGCTTCATTCGTTCATCTACGCCTGCACACTGAGTACTCCCTGGTCGATGGCCTGGTGCGGATCAAGCCACTGGTCAAGACCCTGGTGGGCATGAACATGCCTGCTGTGGCGGTCACCGACCAGAACAACATGTGTTCGCTGGTCAAGTTCTACAAAAATGCAATGGGCGCCGGGATCAAGCCGATCTGCGGGGCCGACCTGTGGCTGTCGAACAAAGACCCGGACGCGCCGCTGAGCCGCATCAGCCTGCTGGTGATGAACGCCGTGGGTTACCGCAACCTCACCGAGTTGATCTCCCGCGGTTTTATCGATGGCCAGCGCAACGGCTCGATCATCATCGAGCGCGAATGGGTAGCTGAGGCCAATGAAGGTTTGATCATGCTGTCGGCGGCCAAGGAAGGTGAAATCGGCCTGGCCCTGCTCAGTGGCAATCCAGAAGAAGCCGAAGTACTGGCCCGCGATTGGATGGCGGTGTTCCCGGACCGCTTCTACATTGAAGTGCAACGCACCAATCGCCCCAACGACGAAGAACACCTGCATGCCGCCGTGGCCCTGGCCGACCGGATCGGCGCGCCGCTGGTGGCGACCAACGACGTGCGCTTCATCAAGCAGGAAGATTTCGAGGCCCACGAAACCCGCGTCTGCATCGGTGAAGGCCGGGCGCTCGATGATCCGCGTCGTCCGAAAAACTACAGCGATCAGCAGTACCTCAAAAGCGCCGAGGAAATGGCCGAGTTGTTCAGCGACCTGCCCGAGGCGCTGGAAAACACGGTCGAGATTGCCAAGCGCTGCAACATCGAAGTGAAGCTGGGCAAGCACTTCCTGCCCAACTTCCCGATCCCCGATGGCATGACCATCGACGAGTATTTCCGCAAGGTGTCCTTCGATGGCCTGGATGAGCGCCTCAGCGTTCTCTTGCCCAAGGACACCACCGAAGATTACGAGGCCAAGCGCCAGGTCTATGTCGACCGGTTGAATTTCGAGCTGGATATCATCATCCAGATGGGCTTCCCCGGTTACTTCCTGATCGTGATGGACTTTATCCAGTGGGCCAAGAGCAACGGCGTGCCGGTGGGGCCAGGCCGGGGGTCGGGTGCAGGCTCTCTGGTGGCTTACGTGCAGAAGATCACCGACCTCGACCCGCTGGAATATGACCTGCTGTTCGAACGTTTCCTCAACCCGGAACGGGTGTCCATGCCCGACTTCGACGTCGACTTCTGCATGGACGGTCGCGACCGGGTGATTGATTACGTGGCCGAGAAATACGGCCGCAACGCGGTGAGCCAGATCATCACCTTCGGTTCCATGGCCGCCAAGGCTGTGGTGCGTGACGTGGCGCGGGTGCAGGGCAAGTCCTATGGTTTGGCGGATCGTCTGTCGAAGATGATCCCGTTCGAAGTCGGCATGACCCTGGAAAAAGCCTACGAGCAGGAAGAAATCCTGCGGGACTTCATCAAGGTCGATGAAGAAGCCGCGGAAATCTGGGAGATGGCCCGCAAGCTTGAAGGCGTGGTGCGTAACGTCGGCAAGCACGCCGGGGGCGTGGTGATCGCGCCGACCAAGCTGACTGACTTCTCGCCGATCTATTGCGATGAAGAGGGCGACGGCCTGGTGACCCAGTTCGACAAGGATGACGTCGAGGCGGCGGGCCTGGTGAAGTTCGACTTCCTTGGCCTGCGGACCCTGACGATCATCGACTGGGCGCTGAAAACCATCAACCGTGACCGGGCCAAGGTCGGCGAAGAGCCGCTGGACATCGCCTTCATCCCGCTGGATGACAAGCCGACCTACAGCCTGCTGCAAAAAGCCGAAACCACGGCAGTGTTCCAGCTTGAATCCCGGGGTATGAAGGAGCTGATCAAAAAGCTCAAGCCCGACTGCCTCGAAGACCTGATCGCACTGGTGGCCCTGTTCCGTCCGGGCCCGCTGCAATCGGGCATGGTGGATGACTTTATCAACCGTAAGCACGGGCGCGCCGAGCTGGCGTACCCGCACCCGGATTATCAGTACGACGGCCTCAAGCCGGTCCTGGCACCGACCTACGGCATCATCCTGTACCAGGAACAGGTGATGCAGATTGCCCAGGTAATGGCCGGTTACACCCTCGGCGGCGCGGACATGCTGCGTCGGGCGATGGGTAAGAAAAAGCCCGAGGAAATGGCCAAGCAGCGCGGCGGTTTCATTGAGGGTTGTGCGAACAACGGCATTGATGCGGACCTGGCCGGTAACATCTTCGACCTGGTGGAAAAATTCGCCGGTTACGGCTTCAACAAATCCCACTCGGCCGCCTATGGTCTGGTGTCGTACCAGACCGCGTGGCTGAAGGCCCACTACCCGGCGCCATTCATGGCCGCGGTACTGTCGGCGGATATGCACAACACCGACAAGGTCGTGACCTTGATCGAAGAAGTGCGGACCATGAAGTTGCGCCTCGACGCGCCGGACGTGAACGCTTCGGAGTTCAAGTTCACGGTGAACGACGAAGGCCGCATCATTTATGGACTGGGGGCGATCAAGGGCGTGGGTGAAGGACCGGTGGAAGCCATCACCGAAGCCCGTCAGGACGGACCGTTCAAGGACCTGTTCGATTTTTGCGCCCGGGTCGATCTCAAACGCATCAACAAACGTACCCTCGACGGTTTGATCCGCAGCGGTGCATTGGACCGTCTGGGCCCGTACTTCCAGGATGAACCCAAGGCCTACCAGGCCAATATCGACCGCAACCGCGCGGTGCTGCTGGCGGCCATGGAAGAAGCGATCAAGGCCGCCGAGCAAACCGCCCGGACCCATGACAGTGGTCACGCCGACCTGTTTGGCGGGTTGTTTGTCGAGGAAGATGCCGATGTCTACGGCAATCACCGCAAGGCCAAGGAGCTGACGCTCAAGGAGCGTCTCAAGGGTGAGAAAGACACCTTGGGCCTGTACCTCACGGGTCACCCGATCGACGAGTACGAAGGCGAGATCCGCCGGTTCGCCCGCCAGCGCATCATTGATCTGAAGCCGGCGCGTGACACGCAGACCGTCGCCGGTATGATCATCGCCCTGCGGGTAATGAAAAACAAAAAGGGCGACAAGATGGGCTTCATCACCCTCGACGACCGCTCCGGGCGCATCGAGGCGTCGTTGTTTGCCGATGCGTTCCATTCGGCCCAGTCGCTGTTGCAGACTGACGCGATGGTTGTGGTGGAAGGCGAAGTCAGCAACGACGATTTTTCCGGTGGCCTGCGGCTGCGGGTCAAACGGGTGATGAGCATGGAAGATGCCCGGACCAACCTGGCCGAGAGCCTGCGCCTGAAATTGCAGACCCAGGATCTCAAGGGCGATCAGCTACGCTGGCTGGGGGAGTTGTTCAAGCGCCATCGCGGTGCTTGCCCGATTACCATGGAGTACGTGCGCCCCGACGCCAAGGCTGTGCTGCAGTTCGGCGAAGGCTGGCGGATCGATCCGGCGGATGCGTTGATTCAAGCCTTGCGTGACCAGTTCGGCAAAGACAACGTCTTCCTCCAATACCGTTGACGGCCAGGTGCCACTCCTGAACCTTGGAGCGGCCCTGATCTCGACCCGAATTTTTAATCTCGACCTGAACGCGCCTCTCCCTTAAGGTAGGGCGCGAATAGACAACCGGCCGGCCCAAGCTCTCTTGGACGTCGACCCAAGACGGACGCCTATGAACCCGAATTTTCTAGATTTCGAACAGCCGATCGCCGACCTGCAAGCCAAGATCGAAGAGTTGCGCTTGGTCGGTAATGACAATTCGCTGAATATCGGCGATGAAATCTCTCGTCTGCAGGACAAAAGCCGCACGCTGACCGAAGACATCTTTGGCAAGCTGACCAGCTGGCAGATCGCCCGCCTGGCGCGTCATCCGCGTCGTCCCTACACCCTGGACTATATCGAGCACATCTTCACTGAGTTCGATGAGCTGCACGGCGATCGGCATTTCTCCGACGACGCCGCGATCGTGGGTGGCGTCGCCCGTCTGGACGACCAGCCAGTGATGGTCATCGGCCATCAGAAAGGCCGCGAAGTCCGCGAAAAGGTGCGCCGCAACTTCGGCATGCCGCGTCCGGAAGGCTATCGCAAGGCCTGCCGCCTGATGGAAATGGCCGAGCGCTTCAAGATGCCGATCCTGACCTTCATCGACACGCCGGGCGCTTATCCGGGCATCGACGCCGAAGAGCGCAACCAGAGCGAAGCGATCGCCTGGAACCTGCGCGTAATGGCGCGACTGAAAACCCCGATCATCGCCACCGTGATCGGCGAAGGTGGTTCCGGCGGTGCGCTGGCCATTGGTGTCTGCGATCAGCTGAACATGCTGCAATACTCCACCTACGCGGTGATCTCGCCGGAAGGCTGCGCCTCGATCCTGTGGAAAACCGCCGAGAAGGCGCCGGATGCCGCCGAAGCCATGGGCATCACCGCTGAGCGTCTCAAAGGCCTGGGTATCGTGGATAAAGTGATCAGCGAGCCTGTAGGCGGCGCTCATCGTGATCCGGCCGCGGCTGCGGCGCTGATTCGTGCCGAGCTGAGTTCGCAACTGTCGATGCTCAAGAAGTTCGACAACGAGGCGCTGCTGGCCCGTCGCTATGAGCGGCTGATGAGCTACGGTCTCTGATCCGACCGCAATGCCCATGTGGGAGCGAGCCTGCTCGCGATACGGTTTAACATTCAACAAATGAGTTGACTGATATACCGCCATCGCGAGCAGGCTCGCTCCCACAGTTGTTTGTGCCAAGGCTGACTCCTATGAACCCAAGCGCGGATCTGCCAACCCGGCTCCTCACACAGCTATCCCCCTGGCGCAACGCCGTCACCTGGCGCATCGCCTTCTCCGGTGGCCTCGATTCCACCGTCCTGCTGCACCTGCTCGCGTCTCTCTCCAAAAATGAAGCCCTGCCACCGTTACGTGCTGTCCACGTCCATCATGGCCTTCAGGCTGTGGCCGATGCATGGCCGGACCATTGTCGCTCGGTCTGCAAGGCCCTTGGGGTGCCGCTGGAAGTAGTGAACGTGCAAGTCCCGGCCGGTGCCAGCGTCGAGCGTGCCGCCCGGGAGGCGCGCTATGCTGCCTTCGTGGCGCTGCTCCACAGCAATGAAGTGCTACTCACCGGTCAACATCGCGACGATCAGGCTGAAACCCTGTTGTTTCGTTTGTTGCGTGGGGCAGGGGTGAGGGGCTTGTCGGCGATGCCTCGGCAGCGTCCTCTGGGCCAGGGGTACTTGCTGCGACCCTTGCTCGATGTGTCTCGGGCAGAGCTTCAAGCCTACGCGACGCAACAGGGCTTGAACTGGATCGAAGACCCTTCCAACGACGATCACCGGTACGCGCGCAATTTCCTGCGCCAGCGAATTTTCCCGGTATTGACCGAGCAGTGGCCCCAAGCCTCGACGACCTTCGCCCGCAGCGCTGCGCACCTGAGTGAGGCGCAAGGCTTGCTGGATGACCTGGCGCGAATCGATCTGGATCGAGCCATCACGCCCTGCGCGTTCGACTGGCTTGGGTTGCGGTCGCTTGAGTTGGCCCCGTTGCGAGCCTTGTCGCCGGCCCGTCAGCGTAATGCGTTGAGTCATTGGCTGGTTTCAATGACAACGCTGCCCGACAGTGATCATTGGTCTGGCTGGGACTCGTTGCGCGATGCAGCGGACGATGCCCGGCCGATCTGGCGGCTGGCCGGTGGCGAACTGCACCGCACCGGCGGACGCGTCTGGTGGTTATCCGACCGCTGGCTGCGACCGGCCGCAGGCCCCGTAGAATGGACGCTGACTGCTCAAGCATTGACCCTGCCAGACAACGGCACGGTGACCCTCGACGGTAAAATGCCCGACGGACCGCTCTGCGTCCGCTATCGTCAGGGAGGTGAAGCCATGATGTTGCCCGGCCGTGGTCACCGGGACCTCAAGCGTTTGCTCAACGAAAGAGGCGTGCCGGCGTTTGCGCGCGGTCGATTGCCACTGCTGTATCGGGACGAGCAATTGCTGGCGGTGGCGAACCTGCCAGGACTCGACAGCGGCATTGATGGCAACTGGCAACTGATCTGGCAGCCATGAAACCAAGATCTGGGTTTGAGCTGAAAGGGGCTTTCCGGTAGACTACGCTCCCTTCTTGATACAACTTCTGTGGATTCGCCTGAATTGCAGGAGTTGCCGATTACCAAGCAGTCTTTGCTGGGCGATTCCAAAAAATGTGTAGCGAGCAACGTACCGGTGATTTCACTTCCGGTCTGTCCCAACGCGGCGGTTTTTTTGAAAGGTGCACTGTGATTAATGCAGGTGATCGGGGGCTTCGGCCTTCCTTCGCTTTCCCCGGCGGCTCGGACCGCTTTAACGCAGACTTCTAGGGTTTTTCATGACGCGCTACATATTCGTCACGGGCGGTGTTGTTTCTTCATTGGGGAAAGGCATTGCCTCGGCTTCATTGGCGGCCATCCTGGAGGCGCGGGGACTTAAGGTCACCATGCTCAAGCTGGACCCGTACATCAACGTCGACCCGGGCACCATGAGCCCGTTCCAGCACGGTGAAGTGTTCGTCACCCACGACGGCGCCGAGACCGACCTGGACCTGGGCCATTACGAGCGGTTCATCCGCACGACCATGACCCAGAACAACAACTTCACCACCGGCCGTGTCTACGAACACGTGCTGCGCAAAGAACGCCGTGGTGATTACCTGGGGGCGACCATCCAGGTCATCCCGCACATCACCGACGAAATCAAGCGCCGCATCATCAAGGGTGCCGGCGACGCCGACGTGGCGATGGTCGAAATCGGCGGCACTGTGGGTGACATCGAGTCCCAGCCGTTCCTCGAAGCCATCCGCCAGTTGCGTTTCGAAATCGGCGCCAAGCGCGCGATGCTGATGCACCTGACCCTGGTTCCGTACATCGCCACCGCTGGCGAAACCAAGACCAAGCCCACCCAGCACTCGGTCAAGGAACTGCGTTCCATCGGCCTGCAGCCGGATGTGCTGATCTGCCGCTCCGATCATCCGATCGATATTTCTTCGCGGCGCAAGATCGCCCAGTTCACCAACGTTGAAGAGCGTGCGGTGATCGGCCTGGAAGACGCTGACACCATCTACAAGATCCCGGGCATCCTGCACTCCCAGGGCCTGGACGATTTCGTCGTCGAGCGTTTCGGCTTGCAGTGCGCCAGCGCCGACCTGTCCGAATGGGAAGCGGTGGTCGATGCCAAGCTCAACCCGGAACACGAAGTCACCATCGCCATGGTCGGCAAGTACATGGAGCTGCTGGATGCCTACAAGTCGCTGATCGAGGCGATGAGTCACGCCGGTATCAGCAACCGTACCAAGGTCAACCTGCGCTATATCGACTCTGAAGACATCGAGAACCAGGGCACCGGTCTGCTCGAAGGCGCCGATGCGATCCTCGTGCCGGGCGGCTTTGGCCTGCGGGGCGTGGAAGGCAAGATCACCGCTGTTCAATACGCTCGCGAAAACAAGGTGCCTTACCTGGGCATCTGCCTGGGCATGCAAGTGGCGGTCATTGAGTTCGCCCGTAACGTGATGGGCTGGAAGGACGCCAACTCCACCGAATTCGATCGCGCCAGCGGTCACCCCGTCGTGGGCCTGATCACCGAGTGGGAAGATGCCACCGGCGCCGTGGAAGTACGCACCGAAGCCTCCGACCTGGGCGGCACCATGCGTCTCGGTGCCCAGGAATGCCTGCTTGAAGCCGGCTCCAAGGTGCACGATTGCTACGCCAAGGACGTGATCGTCGAGCGTCACCGCCATCGCTACGAAGTGAACAACAACCTGCTGCCGCAACTGATCGAGGCCGGCCTGAAAATCTCCGGTCGTTCCGGTGACGGCGCGCTGGTGGAGGTGGTCGAGGCCCCGGATCATCCATGGTTCGTTGCTTGCCAGTTCCACCCCGAGTTCACCTCGACGCCTCGGGACGGCCACCCGCTGTTCAGTGGTTTCGTGAAAGCCGCTTTGGCTCAACACCAGAAGAAGGCATAAAACGATGGCCCAGAAGATCATTCGCGTCGGCGACATCGAGATTGCCAACGACAAGCCCATGGTGCTGTTCGGCGGCATGAACGTACTGGAAAGCCGCGACATGGCGATGCAGGTCTGCGAGGAGTACGTGAAGGTCACCCAGAAGCTGGGCATCCCTTATGTCTTCAAGGCCAGTTTCGACAAGGCCAATCGCTCGTCCGTGACCTCTTACCGTGGCCCGGGCCTGGAAGAGGGCATGCGCATCTTCCAGGACATCAAGCAAGCCTTCGGCGTGCCGATCATCACCGACGTCCACGAGCCTGCCCAGGCCGCAGTGGTCGCTGAGGTCTGCGACATCATCCAGCTGCCGGCCTTCCTGTCGCGCCAGACCGACCTGGTGGTCGCGATGGCCAAGACCGGTGCGGTGATCAACATCAAGAAAGCCCAGTTCCTCGCGCCCCAGGAGATGAAACACATCCTGAGCAAATGCGAAGAGGCCGGCAATGACCAGTTGATCCTCTGCGAGCGTGGTTCGAGCTTCGGCTACAACAACCTGGTGGTGGACATGCTTGGTTTCGGCATCATGAAGCAGTTCGAATACCCGGTGTTCTTCGACGTGACCCACGCGCTGCAAATGCCCGGTGGTCGTTCCGATTCCGCTGGGGGGCGTCGCGCCCAGGTCACCGACCTGGCCAAGGCCGGCATGAGCCAGTCCCTGGCAGGTCTGTTCCTCGAGGCCCACCCGGACCCGGACAATGCCAAGTGTGACGGCCCTTGTGCCTTGCGCTTGAACAAGCTGGAACCCTTCTTGTCTCAGCTCAAGGCGTTGGACGAACTGGTCAAGAGTTTTCCGACGATAGAAACCGCGTAACGCGGTTTTCTCCGGTAAAGTACCGCTCGATTATCGCTCTGGCCCGCTGGCCGCACTGCTTTTGTGGGAGCATGGCTTGCCAGCGATGACGTCCTTCGGGACCGTCGTCGGCAAGCCTTACTGTTACAGCGTTTCGTCAACTTTGGAGTGTTTACAACAATGGCAAAAATCGTCGACATCAAAGGTCGTGAAGTTCTCGACTCCCGTGGCAACCCCACTGTTGAAGCGGACGTGCTTCTCGACAACGGTATCATCGGCAGCGCCTGCGCGCCGTCCGGTGCTTCCACTGGCTCGCGCGAAGCGCTGGAGCTGCGTGATGGCGACAAGAGCCGTTACCTGGGCAAGGGCGTGCTCAAAGCCGTCGCCAACATCAACGGTCCGATCCGTGACCTGTTGCTGGGCAAGGATCCTGCCGACCAGAAAGCCCTCGATCACGCGATGATCAAGCTCGACGGTACCGAAAACAAAGCCACCCTGGGCGCCAACGCGATCCTCGCCGTGTCCCTGGCCGCTGCCAAGGCTGCCGCCCAGGACCAGGACCTGCCGCTGTACGCACACATCGCCAACCTCAACGGTACCCCGGGTGTCTACTCGATGCCGGTGCCGATGATGAACATCATCAACGGTGGCGAGCACGCCGATAACAACGTCGACATCCAGGAATTCATGGTCCAGCCAGTGGGCGCCAAGTCCTTCTCCGAAGGCCTGCGCATGGGCACCGAGATTTTCCATCACCTCAAGGCTGTGCTGAAGGCCCGTGGCCTGAGCACTGCCGTTGGCGACGAAGGCGGTTTCGCACCGAACCTGGCGTCCAACGAAGACGCGCTGAAAGTGATCTCCGAAGCCGTGGCCAACGCCGGTTACAAATTGGGCACCGACGTGACCCTGGCCCTGGACTGCGCGGCCAGTGAGTTCTTCGAAGACGGCAAGTACAACCTGTCCGGTGAAGGCCAGGTGTTCACCGCCGAAGGTTTTGCCGACTACCTCAAGGGCCTGACCGAGCGCTACCCGATCATCTCCATCGAAGATGGCCTGGACGAGTCCGACTGGGCCGGCTGGAAAATCCTCACCGACAAGATTGGCGAAAAAACCCAGCTGGTGGGCGACGACCTGTTCGTCACCAACACCAAGATCCTGAAAGAAGGCATCGACAAGAAGATCGCCAACTCGATCCTGATCAAGTTCAACCAGATCGGTACCCTGACCGAAACCCTGGAAGCCATCCAGATGGCCAAGGCCGCCGGCTACACTGCCGTGATCTCCCACCGCTCCGGCGAAACCGAAGATTCGACCATTGCCGACCTGGCCGTGGGCACTGCGGCGGGCCAGATCAAGACCGGTTCGCTGTGCCGTTCCGATCGCGTCTCCAAGTACAACCAACTGCTGCGTATTGAAGAGCAGTTGAACGGCAAGGCCAAGTACAACGGTCGTGCCGAGTTTCGCGGTTAAGCGGTAGATGGTAAAAAGACACCGGATGATGTCAAAAAAGTCGCAATAGCGGCGGTTTTGCCTCTAATCTGATGCCTTATCAAGCACAAGCCTGGTTTTTCCAGGCTTCGTGCTATCAGACGCTTCAAAGTGTGGCATGGCTGTCTTTTTCACTGGATACCTGAGATTCGATGCGCAGTCCCAATTGGTTGTTTCTTGTCTTGCTCCTGTTGCTGGCTGGCCTGCAGTACCGCCTTTGGGTGGGTAATGGCAGTCTGGCGCAAGTGGCGGACCTGACTCAGCAGATTGCTGAACAGCATGCCGAAAACGAGGCGTTGCTGGAGCGTAACCGGGTGATGGACGCCGAAGTCAGTGAACTGAAAAAAGGCATGGAGACCGTTGAAGAGCGGGCTCGCCATGAACTGGGCATGGTTAAAGAGGGCGAAACCCTCTACCAGTTGGCCCAATGAGCATCCGTTTGCCGGCCTTCTGGGCCGTGATTCCTGCCGCGGGCGTTGGAGCCCGTATGGCTGCGGACCGTCCCAAGCAATACCTGCAACTGGGCGGACGCACAATTCTCGAACACAGCCTTGGCTGTTTCCTCGATCATCCGACCGTAAAAGGCGTGGTGGTCAGTGTTGCACACGATGACCCTTATTGGCCGACCCTGGCCTGTGCCAGCGATACACGCATCCAGCGCGTGGACGGTGGCGAACAACGTTCGGATTCGGTGCTCAATGCCTTGCTGCATCTTCACGGACAGGGTGCCGATGATCACGACTGGGTCTTGGTGCACGACGCCGCCCGGCCCAACCTGGCCCGGGACGATCTGGACACATTGCTCAGGGAACTGGCGAATGATCCGGTCGGCGGTCTCCTGGCCGTGCCGGCGCGTGACACCCTCAAGCGAGTCGATAAGCACGGCCGTGTAGTGGAAACCGTTGACCGCAGCGTCATCTGGCAAGCCTACACACCGCAAATGTTTCATCTCGGTGCCTTGCACCGGGCCCTGGCTGACAGCCTGGTGGCCGATGCCGTGATTACCGATGAAGCGTCCGCCATGGAATGGGCAGGGCAGGCGCCACGCCTGATCGAAGGGCGGGCCGATAACCTCAAGGTCACACGCCCTGAAGATCTGGAGTGGTTGCGCCAGCGTTGGGCGAATCGCCATTAAGTGGAATCGCCATCGCGAGCAGGCTCGCTCCCACAAGGGGCTTTGGCTGTACACAAAAATTTGTAGCCGCTGAAGATCCAGTGTGGGAGCGAGCCTGCTCGCGATAGCAATCGCTCAGATAACATAAAGACCAGTGTTACCCCCGATACTCCGGCCGCTGCGCCAACCCCTCCTTCAAGTAATCCACCAACTTGCGCACCTTCGGCGACAAATGCCGTTGCTGCGGATACAACGCCCACACCGCTGTATTCGGCGGCTGGTGAGCCTCTAACAGCGATATCAACGCCCCGCTGTGCAAATGCTCCAACACGTAATAATCCGGCAACTGACACAATCCCACCCCTTGCAAAGCCGCATCCAGCACCGCCTGCCCGCTGTTACAACGCCAGTTTCCCTGCACTCGTTGGGAAAATTCCCGCCCGTTCTGCTCCAGTTGCCAGAGGTCGGAGCTACCGATCAGGCAGTTGTGGCGGCTCAATTCCGACAAGCTATGGGGGCGACCGTAGCGCTCCAGGTAGGACGCCGATGCGCACAGGTACATGCGCCGTGGCGCCAGGCGCGTGGCAACCAGGCGTGAGTCCTGCAAGCGGCCCAGGCGAATCGCCAGGTCCAGGCCTTCGTGAACCAAATCGAGGGGGCGGTTGCTCAGTTCGATGTCCACCCGCAATTGCGGATAAAGCGTCATGAACCGTGTCACCAGCGGCACAATGAACCGCTCGCCGTAGGCCACGGCACAGGTCATGCGCAACATGCCTTTGGGTTCGCTGGTGAGGTCGCCCACCGCCCGCAGTGCTTCTTCGCGTCCGTCCTGTAGGCGCTGGCAATGCTGCAAGAACGTCTGGCCGGCCTCGGTCAGAGTGACCCGGCGGGTACTGCGATACAGCAGTCGTGTCTGCAGACGCTCTTCAAGCCGTACGATTTGTCGACTGATGTGGGAAGACGAAACCCCTAGGCGTTCGGCGGCGGCGGTGAATTGGCTGCATTCGGCCACGGCGACGAATTCGTCAATGCCCTCCCAGCGGTTATCGGACATGAATGATTATCCCTGTGCAGCAATAATGTTTTGCTTTTGGTTGGATTATTCATCGTCCGGTGAGGGATTACACTCCCTGTCTTGTTTTTATTTGCTGGAGACTCCCCATGATCAAGTCACGCGCGGCCGTTGCCTTCGAGGCCAAGAAACCCCTGGAAATCGTTGAAGTCGACGTCGCCATGCCCAAGGCGGGCGAAGTGTTGCTGCGCGTGGTGGCCTCGGGTGTCTGCCACACCGATGCCTACACCTTGTCGGGCGCTGATCCGGAAGGGATCTTCCCGTCGATCCTCGGCCATGAAGGCGGCGCCATCGTCGAAGCTATCGGCGAAGGCGTGACGTCGGTGGCGGTGGGCGATCACGTCATTCCGCTGTACACGCCGGAATGCGGGCAGTGCAAGTTCTGTAAGTCGGGCAAGACCAACCTGTGTCAGGCGATTCGCGCCACCCAAGGCAAAGGCTTGATGCCAGATGGCACCTCGCGCTTTTCCTACAAGGGTGAGACGATTTTCCACTACATGGGGACCTCGACGTTCTCCGAATACACCGTATTGCCAGAAATTTCCGTGGCGAAAATCCCCAAAGAAGCGCCGCTGGAAAAAGTCTGCCTGCTGGGTTGCGGCGTCACCACCGGTATCGGCGCGGTCCTCAACACCGCCAAGGTCAAGCCAGGTGACACCGTGGCGATCTTCGGCCTGGGCGGCATTGGCCTGTCGGCGGTGATTGGTGCGGTGAAAGCCAAGGCATCGCGCATCATTGCCATCGACATCAACCCGGCCAAGTTCGAAATCGCCAAGCAACTGGGTGCCACCGATTGCGTCAACCCGAAGGATTTCGACCGTCCGATCCAGGAAGTCATCGTCGACATGACTGACGGCGGCGTGGACTTTTCCTTCGAGTGCATCGGCAATGTGCAGTTGATGCGCGCCGCATTGGAATGCTGCCACAAGGGCTGGGGCGAGTCGGTGATCATCGGTGTGGCCGGGGCCGGCCAGGAAATCGCCACCCGTCCGTTCCAGTTGGTGACCGGGCGCGTCTGGCGCGGTTCGGCGTTTGGCGGCGTGCGCGGGCGCAGCGAATTGCCAAGCTACGTGGAAATGGCCGAGAAGGGCGAGATTCCGCTGGATACCTTCATCACCCACACCATGGGCCTGGAGGATATCAACAAGGCGTTTGACCTGATGCATGAAGGCAAGAGCATCCGTACCGTTATTCATTTCTGAGGTCGGTCATGAGCCTTGAAAACATTTCCTGCCAGAAAAGCTTCGGCGGCTGGCACAAGCGTTACCGGCATCGTTCCGAAGTGCTTGGTTGTGACATGGTGTTTGCCGTGTACCTGCCGCCCCAGGCCGAGCAGGGCGGCAAGTTGCCTGTGGTGTATTGGTTGTCCGGATTGACCTGCACCGACGAGAACTTCATGCAAAAGGCCGGCGCCCAGCGCATGGCCGCCGAACTGGGCCTGATTATTGTCGCGCCGGACACCAGCCCGCGCGGCGCCGACGTGCCGGGTGATCCGGACGGTGCCTGGGACTTTGGCCTGGGTGCTGGGTTTTATCTGAACGCCACGCAGGAACCGTGGGCGCGGCACTATCGGATGCATGACTACGTGGTGCAGGAACTGCCGGCCTTGGTCGAGGCGCATTTCCCGGCCTCGGATAAGCGCGGCATCAGTGGTCACTCCATGGGTGGCCACGGCGCGTTGGTCTGCGCTTTGCGTAACCCGGGGCGTTACCGCTCGGTGTCGGCATTTTCGCCGATCAACAATCCGATGGATTGCCCGTGGGGTCAGAAGGCGTTTTCTCGTTATCTGGGGGAAGACCGCTCGAAGTGGCGTGAGTGGGATGCCTGTGCATTGATCGCCGAAGCTGACGAAAAGCTGCCGTTGCTGGTGGATCAGGGCGATCGCGATGATTTCCTGGCCAACCAGCTCAAGCCCGAAGCCTTGCAGCAAGCGGCCAGGGCCGCCGGTCATCCGTTGGAGCTGCGCCTGCAACCGGGCTACGACCACAGCTACTTCTTCATCGCCAGCTTCATTGAGGATCACTTGCAACATCATGCCCACGCTTTAGGGGGCTCTTAGTCTGTTTCCCCTTGGCGAGGGAGCTAATTGAGGGCGCTCCCCACGCTGAATGCAGGTAGAATCACGCCCTGACAAAAATCGGGGCGTTTTTTTATGCGTATTGGCCACGGCTACGATGTTCACCGTTTCGCTGAAGGCGACTTCATTACTCTGGGCGGCGTGCGTATTGCACACAGCTTCGGGCTGCTCGCGCATTCTGACGGTGACGTCCTGCTGCACGCCTTGAGCGACGCCTTGCTTGGCGCGGCCGCGCTGGGGGATATTGGTAAACATTTCCCCGACACCGACCCGCAGTTCAAGGGCGCCGACAGCCGGGTGCTGCTGCGCCATGTGGTCTCGCTGATCCACGCCAAGGGCTGGAAAGTCGGCAATGTCGATAACACCATCGTCGCCCAGGCGCCAAAAATGGCGCCACACATCGAAACGATGCGTCGGTTGATTGCCGAGGACCTGCAAGTTGAGCTGGACCAGGTCAACGTGAAAGCCACCACCACCGAGAAACTTGGTTTCGTCGGTCGCGAAGAAGGCATTGCTGTTCATAGCGTTGCCTTGTTGCTGCGCCCATGACCGAACTGGAACTATTAGGCCCCCGTGCCTACGGCGAGTCGCTGGGCAGCGCAGTACTCAAGGCCACTGCTGAAGATTTTCAGGTCGACGAAGTGCTCGACATCCCGCTCACGGGCGAAGGCGAGCACTTATGGATCTGGGTTGAAAAACGCGGTTTGAACACTGAAGAAGCGGCTCGGCGAATTGCCAAGGCCGCTGGCGTATCGTTGCGCACCGTCAGTTATGCCGGTCTCAAGGACCGCCAGGCGCTGACCCGCCAGTGGTTCAGCGTCCAGTTGCCGGGCAAGGCCGACCCGGACCTGTCGGCGGCCGAAAACGAAACGCTGAAGATCCTCAAGACCGGTCGTCATAAACGCAAGCTGCAACGCGGCGCGCACTCGGCCAATGGCTTTACTTTGCGCCTGACCCAGTTCAAGGGCGATCCAGCGGCGATCGATGCGCGTCTGCAACAGATCGCCCGTCTGGGCATTCCCAATTATTTCGGCGCCCAGCGCTTCGGGCATGACGGCGGTAACCTCGTCGATGCCCGCGCCTGGGCGGCGCGCAAGGCTTTGCCGGAACAGCGCAATGTGCGTTCGCGGCTGTTGTCCACCGCCCGCAGTTTTCTCTTCAACCGGGTGTTGGCGGCTCGGGTGGCCGATGGCACCTGGCAGCACGCGCAGGTGGGCGACTTGCTGGCCTTCACCGACAGCCGCAGTTTTTTCCCCGCCGGCGAGGCCGAGTGCAGTGACCCACGCCTAGCGATTCTCGACCTGCACCCCACCGGGCCGCAGTGGGGCGAGGGACCTTCGCCTGCCGCCGGCGCGGTCCATGATCTGGAGCAGGCCATCGCCGAGGCGGAGGCCGATCTGCGCGACTGGTTGATAAACGCGGGAATGAGTCACGAACGTCGCATCCTGCGACTGCCCATTGGCGGCCTGTCGTGGCATTATCCCTCGCCTGACATTCTGCAACTGGAATTCGTCCTGCCGGCCGGATGTTTCGCCACTGTCTTGGTGCGCGAACTCGTCGATCTGGTGCCGGTGGGGCAGACGGACAGCCCATGCGTATTCTGATTTCTAACGACGACGGGGTGACAGCACCCGGCCTTGCCGCGCTTTATGCTGCGCTGGCGGATTTTGCCGAATGCGTGGTCATCGCCCCGGACCAGGACAAAAGCGGCGCCAGCAGTTCGCTGACGCTCGACCGACCATTGCACCCGTGCTATCTGGATAATGGTTTCATCAGCCTCAACGGCACCCCCACCGACTGCGTGCACCTGGGCCTCAACGGCTTGCTGGAGCGCGAGCCGGACATGGTGGTTTCGGGCATCAACCTGGGGGCCAACCTGGGGGATGACGTGCTTTATTCCGGCACCGTGGCCGCCGCCCTTGAGGGCCGTTTCCTCGGGCATCCGTCGTTTGCCTTTTCGTTTGTTTCGCGGCAAGTCGATAATCTGCCTACTGCCGCCTACTTCGCTCGCAAGTTGGTCGAGGCCCATGGCGAGCTGGACCTGCCACCGCGCACGGTGCTGAACGTGAATATTCCGAACCTGCCACTGGATCACATCCGAGGCATCCAGCTCACTCGCCTGGGTCATCGTGCCCGCGCGGCCAAGCCCATGCAGGTGGTCGATCCCCGGGGCAAGGCCGGTTACTGGATCGCCGCCGCCGGTGATGCCGAGGATGGCGGGCCGGGCACCGATTTTCATGCAGTGATGCAAGGCTATGTCTCGATAACGCCGTTGCAGCTGGATCGGACCTTCAACGATGCTTTTCGAACGCTCGATGGCTGGCTGGAGGGGCTGCGCTGATGGCTCGCGAGCAAGACGATATACTGCGCCGCGGAATCGGCATGACCTCCCAGCGTACCCGGGAGCGCCTGATTCAACGGCTCTATGAAGAAGGCCTTTCCAACGCCCAGGTGCTGGAAGTGATTCGCCGCACCCCACGGCATTTGTTCGTCGATGAAGCCTTGGCCCATCGCGCCTACGAAGACACCGCATTGCCGATCGGCCACAACCAGACCATTTCCCAGCCTTATATGGTGGCCCGCATGAGCGAGTTGCTGCTGGAGGCGGGGCCGCTGGACAAGGTGCTGGAGATTGGCACCGGTTCGGGTTACCAGACGGCGGTGTTGTCGCAGCTGGTGGAGCGGGTATTTTCCGTGGAGCGGATCAAGGTGCTGCAGGATCGCGCCAAGGAACGCCTGGTGGAACTGAACCTGCGCAATGTGGTGTTTCGCTGGGGTGATGGCTGGGAAGGCTGGCCGGCCCTGGCACCTTATAACGGCATCATCGTGACCGCCGTTGCCACTGATGTGCCCCAGGCCTTGCTGGATCAACTGGCCCCCGGCGGCCGGCTGGTCATTCCGGTGGGGGCTGGTGAAGTCCAGCAGTTGATGCTGATCGTGCGCGAAGAACAGGGTTTTTCACGTCACGTGCTGGGGGCGGTTCGGTTTGTTCCGTTGCTTAACGGGCCATTGGCCTGAGCATTTATAAACAGACGCTGAATTCCGTGGCGTGGGTTGTGTCTTACACCGGCGCTGATCAATTAACCGTTGATTGGTTAAACGGATTGCAACGGCGTCCAGCAAACGTGTGCGGCAGCGCCTCGCGCTTCATTAATAGAGGTGGGGTTGCGGCCAGCTGTATTTGTAATACCGTTGCCTGCACAGGCAGTTTCCAATTTTTCAACCACCACAAAGGGAGCGGCGGGTGAGTCTCACAGTCATTGCGCAGCGTATGGGTATCACGAGCTTTCAGCGCCTGGTGACTGGCCTTGTCTTGAGTACCTTGCTGGTCGGTTGCTCCAGTACCCCGTCGGGTAACGTCCGGGTTGTCGATCGCACCAACGCAACGCCTCAACGTCCTACAGTAACGACCGGTCAGTATGTAGTCCGTCGCGGTGATACGCTGTTTTCCATCGCTTTTCGCTATGGCTGGGACTACAAAGCCCTCGCAGCGCGAAACAACATTCCTGCGCCTTATACGATTCATCCGGGTCAGAGAATTCGCTTTGATGGGCGCAGTGGTTCAACGCCTACCGCGGTGGTGACTCAGTCCGGTTCGACGGCTTCGTCGTCGAGTAGAACCACGGTGATTCAACGTCCGGTCGGTGCCGCAACGGCAACAGTACCGTCCGTCGCGAGCAAACCGACACCTGCTCCTACCCCCGCGCCAGGCCCCAGCCCGAGCGGCTGGGGATGGCCTTCTAATGGCGTTCTTATTGGAAAATTCTCTTCAAACGGTAGTTTGAATAAAGGAATTGATATCGCCGGGGATTTGGGACAGCCTGTTTTAGCCGCGTCTGATGGCACGGTTGTGTACGCCGGGAGTGGTTTAAGGGGCTACGGCGAACTCGTGATCATCAAACACAGCGATACCTACGTCAGTGCCTACGGTCACAACCGCAGGCTGTTGGTTCGGGAGGGGCAGCAGGTCAAGGTCGGGCAAAAAATTGCCGAAATGGGATCAACGGGAACGGACCGGGTGAAACTGCATTTTGAGATTCGCCGACAAGGTAAGCCAGTCGATCCGCTGCAATTCCTGCCACGTCGTTGATTTGATTGTCAGCCTGTTCCGTCACGTAGAGGGAACAGGCTCCAGCGTTGCCAAGGATAAAGGCGTCGCTTGAGCTTGAGGTCGAACTCACCAAAGGACTATAACAATGGCTCTCAGTAAAGAAGTGCCGGAGTTTGACATCGACGATGAGGTTCTCCTTATGGAGACCGGCATCGCTATGGATTCGATGTCGAATGATGAAGGGGCGACTCCACCTTCCGTTCGTGCCAAATCCAGACACTCCGCTTCGCTTAAACAACATAAGTACATCGACTACACACGGGCGCTGGACGCCACTCAGCTGTACCTCAACGAAATCGGCTTCTCGCCGCTGCTCTCCCCCGAGGAAGAAGTTCATTTTGCGCGTCTGTCGCAAAGTGGCGACCCGGCCGGGCGAAAACGCATGATTGAAAGCAACCTGCGCCTGGTGGTGAAGATCGCCCGACGCTACGTCAATCGTGGCCTATCGCTGCTGGACCTGATCGAAGAGGGTAACCTGGGGCTGATTCGCGCTGTCGAGAAATTCGACCCCGAGCGAGGCTTCCGTTTCTCGACCTACGCGACCTGGTGGATTCGCCAGACCATCGAGCGGGCGATCATGAATCAGACCCGGACCATCCGGTTGCCGATCCATGTGGTCAAGGAGCTGAACGTCTACCTGCGGGCTGCCCGTGAACTCACCCAAAAGCTCGACCACGAACCCTCACCCGAAGAGATCGCCAACCTGCTGGAGAAACCGGTGGGCGAGGTCAAGCGCATGCTTGGGCTCAACGAGCGGGTTTCTTCGGTTGATGTCTCGCTGGGGCCGGACTCGGATAAGACCCTGCTGGACACGCTCACCGATGACCGACCTACCGACCCGTGCGAACTGCTCCAGGACGATGACTTGTCCCAGAGCATCGACCAGTGGCTCTCGGAGCTCACGGACAAGCAACGGGAAGTGGTGATTCGCCGCTTCGGCTTGCGCGGTCATGAAAGCAGCACCCTTGAAGATGTGGGCCTGGAAATTGGGCTGACCCGTGAGCGGGTCAGGCAGATTCAGGTCGAAGGCCTCAAACGTCTTCGGGAGATCCTGGAGAAGAACGGCCTGTCGAGCGAGTCGTTGTTCCAATAACGGGAACGCACGCGTAATAAGAAAAGCCCCGACTGGTTCGGGGCTTTTTCGTTTTTTTGGCGGCTGTTGCAGCGCTTACTCTGTTTGCCGGCTTGGCGTGTAAGCTTTTGCCTAGTGTTGCGTAAGCGTTTGGTTTCCCGTCGAAGGGATAGACGACTATAAAGGCCGTCGTATTTTTCGTATGTTTTTGATATATAGCTATATTTTTATGTATTTCAGTCCTGTGACGAGGCACGGCGACGGCGTTTGGCCAATTGCACTCGCTGGGGAAAATACTAATATCAGTCCTGTGTCGACGGACAGACACACCTGTCACGGACGATGGGGAAGGAAGGACATCGCAGGATGCGATTCATCAGGACGATGAAAAGGATCAAAGGGATTAGGGAAAAAATGTGGGCGGGTCAAACCGCCCCTTTTTTTGCCTGCGATTTATTGAATCCGAGAAAACAAAAAGGCCCGCAAGGGGCCTTTTTCAACGAGCGCAGGGTGATATCAGCGTTCGAGGTCTTTGAGCTTGTCTGGTTTGCCATCCCACTCTTTGGCGTCTGGCAACTCGTCTTTCTTTTCGGTGATGTTTGGCCAGATGTCCGCCAGTTCAGCGTTCAGCTCGATGAAGTTCTCCATGCCGGCCGGCACTTCGTCTTCCGAGAAGATGGCATTCGCCGGGCATTCCGGTTCACACAGGGCGCAATCGATGCACTCGTCCGGGTGAATGACCAGGAAGTTCGGCCCTTCGTAAAAGCAGTCCACCGGACAGACTTCTACGCAGTCGGTGTACTTGCACTTGATGCAGTTGTCGGTGACGACGAAGGTCATTTCTAATTCTCTCCTCAGGCGGCGGCAGCGGAACCCCTTCACGGTGGGCTCGCCAGGTTCGGGAGCGATAGTCTGCGGACCAGGCTAATAGTCCGCAGCATCCCAAACCGCGCGAGATTCTACCAGCTTGAACGCCAGTGCGTTAGATCCGTGTCTTCAATGAATAAAGCAATTCAAGTGCCCGCCGTGGCGTCAGGTCGTCCAGATCCACTTTGGCCAGTTCATCAAGCACCGGATGCGGCAGGCTGGCGAACAGGTCGCTCTGCTGCGGAGCCGCCGGTTTGCCTTTGCTCGGGCGCGGTGTTTCGTGGGGCAGGCTGGTGGTTTCCAGACGGCTCAGATGCTCGCGCGCACGGCTGATCACTTCGCTGGGGACGCCGGCCAGTTGCGCCACCGCCAGGCCGTAGCTCTGGCTGGCCGGGCCGGGCAGCACATGGTGCAGGAACACGATGCGCTCGTTGTGCTCGGTGGCATTGAGATGCACGTTAGCCACCAGCGGCTGGCTTTCCGGCAGTACGGTGAGTTCGAAATAGTGGGTGGCAAACAGGGTGTACGCCCGCAGGTGCGCCAGCCGTTCGGCCGCTGCCCAAGCCAGGGACAGGCCGTCGAAGGTGCTGGTGCCGCGTCCGACCTCGTCCATCAGCACCAGGCTGCGTTCGGTGGCGTTGTGCAGGATGTTCGCGGTTTCGCTCATTTCCACCATGAAGGTCGAACGCCCGCCGGCCAGGTCATCGCTGGAACCGATGCGGGTAAAGATCCGGTCCACCAGGGACAATTCGCAACTGGCTGCCGGCACGAAACTGCCAATGTGGGCCAGCAGCACGATCAAGGCGGTCTGACGCATGTAGGTGGATTTACCGCCCATGTTCGGACCGGTGATCACCAGCATGCGGGTGTTGTCATCCAGGCTCAGGTCGTTGGCCACGAACGGCGTGGTCAATACCTGTTCGACCACCGGGTGACGACCCTGGGTGATGCGCATGCACGGCTCGCTGACAAACCGCGGGCAGTTGAGGTCCAGGTTCAGCGCGCGTTCAGCCAGGTTGCTCAGCACGTCAAGCTCCGCCAGGGCGCCGGCGGTGTCCTGCAGCGGTGGCAGTTGGCTGATCAAGTCTTCGAGCAGCGCCTCATAGAGCATCTTTTCCCGGGCCAGGGCACGGCTCTTGGCCGACAACGCCTTGTCTTCGAACGCCTTGAGTTCCGGGGTGATGAAACGCTCGGCGCCTTTTAGCGTCTGGCGACGAATGTAGTCAGCCGGCGCCTGTTCGGCCTGTTTGCTCGGCAATTCGATGAAGTAACCGTGGATACGGTTGTAACCGACCTTGAGATTGGCAAGGCCGGTACGGGCTTTTTCCCGGGCTTCGAGGTCGATCAGGAACTGCCCGGCGTTCTCGCTCAGCGATTGCAGTTCGTCGAGTTCGGCGTCGTAGCCGGTTTTCAGCACACCGCCGTCACGGATCACCGCTGGCGGGTTGTCGATAATGGCCTTTTCCAGCAGCGCAGCCAGCTCCGGGTAAGTGCTGGTGGTGCGCGCCAGTTGTTGCAGGTGCGGCGCTTCCAGGTCGGTCATCGCCACCTGAAGCTCGGGCAGGGCGCCGAGGGCATCGCGCAGGCGCGCCAGGTCACGGGGGCGGGCGTTGCGCAGGCCGATACGCGCCAGGATCCGCTCGATGTCCCCGATTTCCTTGAGCTGCGGTTGCAACTGCTCGAAGCGATAACGATCCAGCAGGCAGGTAATGGAGCTCTGACGCGCCAGCAGCACCGTCAGGTCTCGCAGCGGACGGTTCAGCCAACGGGTCAGCAGACGGCTGCCCATGGCGGTCTGGCAGCGATCGACCACCGATTGCAGGGTGTTGTCGCGCCCGCCGGCCAGGTTGGTGTCCAGCTCCAGGTTGCGTCGGCTCGCGCCGTCCAGCACCACGGTGTCATCCAGGCGCTCATGACGCAGGCTGCGCAAGTGGGGCAGGGCGGTGCGCTGGGTTTCCTTGGCGTAGGCCAGCAGGCAGCCGGCCGCGCCAATGGCCAGGGTCAGGTTTTCGCAACCGAAGCCTTTAAGGTCCTGAGTGGAGAACTGCTGGCAGAGACTTTTCAGCGCCGAGTCGCGCTCAAAGTCCCACGGCGCCCGGCGCCGAACGCCACGGCGTTTTTCCGCCGGCAGGTCTTTGGGCCAGTCATCCGGGATCAGCAACTCCACCGGATTGACCCGCTCCAGCTCCGCCAGCAGGTTTTCCCAGCCCTTGATCTCTAGCACCGAGAAATTGCCGCTGGTGATGTCCAGCACCGCCAGGCCGAACAGGCGCTCATCGCCCAGCACGGCGGCGATCAGGTTGTCCCGGCGTTCATCCAGCAAGGCTTCATCACTGACCGTGCCCGGCGTGATGATCCGCACCACTTGGCGTTCCACCGGCCCTTTGCTGGTAGCCGGGTCGCCGACCTGCTCGCAGATCACCACCGACTCGCCCAGCTTGACCAGCTTCGCCAGGTAACCTTCCGCCGCGTGGTAAGGAATCCCACACATCGGAATCGCCATGCCCGCCGATTGCCCACGCGCCGTCAGGGTGATGTCCAATAGCTTGGCGGCTTTCTTCGCGTCCTCGTAGAAGATCTCGTAGAAGTCGCCCATGCGGTAGAACATCAGCTGATCGGGGTGCTGATTCTTCAGGCGCCAGTATTGCTGCATCATTGGCGTGTGGCTGGAGAGGTCGTTTACGGCTGTATTCATGGGTGTCAGGGAGGCTCGTTGAAAGGTGTGGGGCAAAAGGAGGGGCATTGGCCCGGCTTTTCCGCGATGGGCGCAAGGTTAACATGGGCGGTCTGGTGCGACCCATATGTGAGTGGTTTTTGGGGTTGGGTGTATCGGGGATTGGGTGTATATCCGTTGCTGCGGTAACGGCTGCTTATGGTTCCGCCCTTACGGCGGCTCACTTTTGAGAAGCGCAAAAGTAAGCAAAACGCTTTTGCCCCACCACTTGGCACCTCGCCTAGGCTCGGTGTGCCCTCACTCCGGCATTGCTCCGTGGGCCCGCCGCGAAGGACCATCCATGGTCCAGCGCGGCTATCCCGGCATCCATGCCGGGATACCCACTACGCAATACCTGCGTTCGGCCATCGTGGTTAACGGGGCGCCGAGATCAACGTCCACCGCGAGGCGGCCTGACAGCCGGCCTGGTTCTTCCGGTCGTACATCCATCATATCTGTGGGAGCAAAGCTTGCTGGCGAGGCGGCCTGACAGCCGGCCTGGTTCTTCCGGTCGTACACCCATCATATCTGTGGGAGCAAAGCTTGCTCGCGAGGCGGCCTGACAGCCGGCATGGTTCTCCCGGTCGTACTCCGATCCAATTGTGGGAGCGAGCCTGCTCGCGATGACGGCTGCCAATACAACTTAGTTGTAACTGGACGACCGCTATCGCGAGCAAGCTCGCTCCCACAGTGATTACTCGGGCTTCTCTTAGGTCTCGGCTTGCATCGTGAATGCCTACCTCGGCTCAACCACATCCAACGCCCGATTCGCCAGCAACTGCCCCAGTTCGATCATCTGCTGGACCCCCAGCGCGATATGCCGTCGCGAGCCCTCCAGGTCGAATGCCAGATCACTGACCATGGCGTTGGCCGAGGCCAGGGTTTCGCTGAGGTTGGCGAGTAGGCATTCGGCGTCGATGTTGGGGGCGATGACGTAAAGGGTGTCGAGTGTGTCGGATGTTTCTTTGTCAGCTGGCGGCTTGAGGTAGTAGTCCAGAGCGCGGGTGGCGGCTTCGTCGAGTTTTTTGGCTTTGGCCGATTGGGTGCGGGATGTATGGTCTTTTTCAGGGGGATTCGGAGTTGGTTTGGTCATAGTCTTGGATCCTTAAGTTGGAGCCACTACCAATCCGCTACTAAACGAGATAGGCGGCAGCTGTACGCAGGTTAGTAGACCGGGGATCCAAGAAACCGGCGCGCCCGAGGGCGCCCTGCGCACAGCTACCATTGAGCGTAGGTAAGAAATACCCGGCTGAATAGAGCAATGTTCGTCTTGGAATGCCGGGCTACTAAACCCGATCACTGATGGGCAGTGACAGGATCAAAAGTACTAATTGGATCCAAGGTGGACAAGCCGGCGGATTCTGGCGCAGTTGTAGGCAGAGGCGCAAGGCGACGTAGCCCGGCCTCGCAAATTTGAAGGACGCAGATCGGGCGGTTTCCCACGAGGTTGTAGGGGGTTTCCAAGCGCTGACAATAGCTGACACCAGCCCAGCGCGTTAGGGCCGTCTGCATCGATGTTGAATGTGCCGCCGTCATCGCGAGCAGGCTCGCTCCCACAGTTTTACCGAGTCGTTCACGGACCTCGCATACACCCCAAATCCCCTGTGGGAGCGAGCCTGCTCGCGAAAGCGGTGGATCAGTTTGCATTGATGTTGAATGGGCTGTGGTCTTCGCGAGCAGGCTCGCTCCCACAGTTTTACCGAGTCGTTCACAGACCTCGCATACACCCCAAATCCCCTGTGGGAGCGAGCCTGCTCGCGATAGCGCTGGGTCAGCTTGCATTGATGTTGGACGGAAACACTTCACCATCGATATGCACACTTATGCAAAACAGCATTTGTCTTCTGCAAAAAGAACCCGCATCATGCGCGTTATGCAAAAACGCAACGTTTCTACCGTATTAAGGGCACTGCTCGATCAGCACGGGATCTCCCCCACGGAGCTTCACCGTCGTACCGGCGTGCCTCAGTCAACCCTGTCGCGGATTCTCAGCGGCAAGATTGTCGACCCTTCGGATAAACACATCTCGAAGATCGCCGAATACTTTGCCGTGAGTACCGATCAGTTGCGCGGGCGCGCGGACATTGCGTCTGCCGGCCATCCGCGCCGCGACGAGCCGCATTCCGAACTCAAGGACATAAGCCTGTGGGATGACGACACCCCCGTCGAAGAAGACGAGGTGTCGGTCCCTTTTCTGCGTGAGGTTGAATTGGCTGCTGGATCAGGAAGATTCGTCATCGAGGAGAGCGAGCGCTCAAGCCTGCGCTTTGGCAAGCGCAGCCTGCGTCATAACGGCGTGCAGTTCGATCAGGCCAAATGCGTGACGGTACGCGGCAACAGCATGTTGCCGGTGCTGCGCGATGGCGCAACGGTCGGGGTGAACGCAGGCAAGTGCGGGATCGGCGACATCGTCGACGGCGACCTCTATGCCATCAACCACAACGGTCAACTGCGGGTGAAGCAGCTTTACCGTCTGCCCACCGGCATCCGTCTGCGCAGCTTCAACCGCGACGAGCATCCGGATGAGGACTACACCTTCCAGGACATGCAGGATGAGCAAATCGTCATCCTCGGCCACGTCTTCTGGTGGGGCATGTACGCCCGTTAACCCCTCCGCTGTCAGATAAAACTCGCCATCGTGCGGGTTTTTTTACGCCTGTGAAAATCCCCTGACCCCTGTGTTTGCTGGGCTTTATGCGTCTATGCATTCATCGTGCATAAATAAATGCATTTACGCATTGACTGTATATGCATCCATGCATATTCTGTGTCCAAGCCGCTCGACAAAGCGGCTGGCAACGAAGCTCTTTAGTTCCACCAACAGGCAGCGATGAACCGGCCTTAACGGTTCAGAGGGTTGGCAACTGACCCGGGTGTGCAGCGTAAAGCACCAGAAGCAGTTATCCGGCGGGCAGGGACCGCGGTCGGAAAAACAATTTGAATGGATCCGTACCGCGCCAGTCGCGCCGAAAGATCAACTTCCTTCTGGCCATCGGCCAGGGAAGGCGAAGGACCGCATTACTGAAAAGCCCGGTTCACCCCGGGCTTTTTGGAATGCCTACCTCAAGAGACATCGTTTGAACCCAACACACATTTCTCATCCATCACCCCAGGAGGCGTGACATGACAAACGAGCAACAAGCGTTGCTGGACATGCCGATCTGGCTGGTCATCGTGCTCGCCCTGGTGGGCGGCGTGACCGGCGAGATGTGGCGTGCCGACAAAGAGGGCGCCCGCGGCTGGTCGCTACTGCGTCGCCTGGCCCTGCGTTCCGGCGCCTGCATGGTCTGCGGCGTCTCGGCGATCATGCTGTTGTACGCCATGGGCCTGTCGATCTGGGCCGCAGGAGCCTTCGGTTGCCTGACGGCGATGGCCGGGGCGGACGTGGCCATCGGGCTTTACGAACGCTGGGCCGCCAAGCGGATGGGCGTCAGTGAGCTGCCGCCGCGTGATTCCCGTTCCGACCAACATTGATCCCTCGCTGCTGATCTTCGTGCCGCCATAAAAAACAGGAGGCCTTGATGCCTGCCGTCCTCGAAAAACCGTCGCAGCTGTTCTTCGCCATTGCCCAGACGCTACGCGCCACTTACCCCACTTTGAAAATCGGCAGCCCCCAGGAGTTCGATGGCACCGACGACCAACCCTGGGTGCTGATTGCCCTCGAGCGTGATGCGTCAGGCAACCGCGCCAATGACGGACGTATTGCCCATGTCCTGACGGTTTCCCTGCAAGTGGTCATGGCCGTTGCGGGATGGGAGGCGTGCGATCTCGCCGGTGAGCTGAAACATCTGGTGGTGGATAACCGCTGGGGGCTGTCGGGCGATCAATGTGATCTGCCCACGGAGATCGATGGCCTTGCATCCACGTTCACCCACGAAGCCCGGGCGTACACCGCCTGGACCCTTTCATTTACCCAAACCCTCTACCTCGGCCCGACGCTGCTGGAGGACCCGTTGGGCATCCCGAAATTTGCCCGGACCTGGGAAGTCTCGAACATCGATGACCCGGCTCAATACACCGCACTTGAGGGCTGACCCATGTTTGATGCGCTATTACGGATGCATCTGGGGCCGCTCATCGAGCGTCTGGCCGAGATGGAAACCGAGCTGGAAGACCTGCATCGGCGCGCCGACAGTTTCTGTCGCATCGGCGTTTGTCAGGAAGTCGACGCGGCCAGCAACACCTGCAAGGTCAGCCATGGCGAATTGCTGACCCCCGCGATCCGTTTTTTCAATCCCAGCGCTGGCGAACAGAGCGAGTCGCGGATTCCCTCCGTGGGCGAGCAGTGCCTGCTGCTGAACCATGGCGGCGGTGAGAGCGGTGGGCAGTCAGTGGCGTTGTTCGGTCTCAACGGCGGTCAATTCCCGCCCGTCTCCACACAGGCATCACTGACGCGCCGCCGCTATCAGGACGGCACGGAAAACGGCTACGACCACGCCAGCCATGTCCTGCACTGGCAAAACGGCCCGACGGCATTCACCGGTTCCCGTGAGTCCATCGACTTAAGCATTGGCCCGGCGAGGCTGGCGATGACGCCGCAGGCCATCGAATTGCAACTGGGCGCCGTCGGCATACGGCTCGACGCATCCGGTGTGCACCTGAGCGGCCCGGTGGTGGATCACCAGGGGCGCGTCATCAGCACCGCATAAGAGATTTCCTCATGATTGGAATCGATCGAAATACCGGCGCCACGGTCGACGACTGGCTGCAGTTCGTGCAGCGCGCCACTCGTGCATTGACCACGCCGTTGGGCACTCGCCAGAAGCGCCCTCTGTATGGCTGCGCCCTCACGCAATTGCTCGGGCAGAACCTCGGCGATGACCTGCTGATCCTTGCCCAGAGCCACGCGGCCCAAGCGTTCTACAACCCGGACAACGGCATTGGAGACTTCGAGCCGCAGGTCATTGTCGCCAGCCGACAGGGTGCCGGTTTGTTGTTGCGCTTCGCCGGCACCTGGAAAAACCGCAAACAGACTTTCGAGGTGGTGACATGAGCATGTTGATACCCGGCCAGAACCAATTGGCCGAACCGGCAATCGTCACTGTCGAAGCGTTCGAAGACTTGCTCGCAGAGTTCAAGACCTTCGTGGTCGAGTACGTCGCCGCACGCTCTCCCGCCAGCGCGGCGAAGCTGGTGGACAGCCTCGAAAACGAAAGCGAATTGCTGACCCTGGCCCTGGAGGCGTTCTGCGTCCGCCTGCAAACCCACGAACGCAAATACAACGCCCGCATCAAGCAGATGCTGGCGTGGTGGGCCACGGGGACCAACCTCGATGCGCGCCTCGCGGACATGGGCCTCGAACGCCAGTTGCTCGATCCTGGCGACCCGGCAGCATTCCCGCCCATCCCTCCGGTTTACGAGAGCGATGATGACGCCCGCTTGCGCTATTACCTGGCGCCCCATGCCCCGGCGGCCGGCTCGCGCATGCAGTATCGGCGGGAGATTTTTACCTTGGGTGAACGGCCCGTCGTGAAGGTGGAAAACGCCTCGGCCGGTGTCGTGACGGTTACCTACACCTTCAACCCGGATGGCTATGCGGCGCAGGTCAAGGACGGCAATGGACGCCGCACCGCGCCGGGAGAAGTCACGGTCACGGTGCTGTCCCGGGAGGGCGATGGCACACCGTCCGAGACACTCCTTGAGGGTGTTCGTCAGCACTTCGCTCGTCCTGATGTACGACCGGAGACGGATCACATCATCGTTCAGGCTGCGCAAATCAAACCCTACAAAATCCGCGTCGTGGCGAAGATCAATGCTGGCCCGGATTCGGGTTTGACCCAGGTTGCGGCACAACAGCAGCTGCAGGCGTACGCCGAGGCCTGTCATCACTTGGAGGGCCGGGTGGACCCGAGTTGGATCGACTACACGCTGCACAGCGCGGGGGCGGTTCAGCTGCAGATTCTCGAACCGCTCGAGCCGATTGTGACAACGGCTTTTCAAGCTCCGTACTGCACGGGTGTCGAGGTCGAGGTGGATACGTTATGAGTGACGACACACCTCGCCCAAGCCTGCTGCCGGCCAACAGTTCGCCGCTGGAAAGGGCGCTCGATCTGGGTTTCGCCCGGCTGCTCGAACGCATCGATCCACCGTTTCCCGAGTTGATGAATCCGGCAGCCACGCCTTTGGCGTTCCTGCCCTATCTCGCGGCGGATCGCGGGGTCAGTGAATGGAGTTCCTCAGCGCCCGAAGCTGAAAAGCGCCTGACGGTTGAACTGGCCTGGCCCACCGCACGGCAAGCCGGGACGCGAAAGGCGCTGGAAAACGCCGCCAAGGGTTTGCAACTGATGCCTGAGGTGCGCGCCTGGCATGAGCAAACGCCCCCCGGCCCACCCTATAGCTTTTCTGTCAGGGCGTTTACCGAACAGCCCTACAGCGAAGCCATCGACGCCCGTCTCGACCGCCGTCTGGCCGATGCCAAAAGCGAGCGCGACACCTTGACGGTCTCTGTCGGCTTGAGTGCGTTCGGCCGTCACGTCATCGGCGCCGCCACGGTGTGCGGCGAACTCACCACGGTTTATCCGATTGTCATCGAAGGGCTTGAAGCCTCGGGCCAGGCCTTCAAGGCCGCCGCGCTCTACACCGTCGAAACCTCCACTATTTATCCACAGGGGTCCTAAATGGCCGACTATTACACCCTGCTCACCGATGCGGGGATCGCCTACGAAACCGCCTGCAAGGCGGCGGGCACACCGATCAAGCTGTCGCAGATTTCCGTCGGTGACGGTGGTGGCGAAGTTTACAACCCGGCCGCAACTGCCACGGCGCTCAAACGCGAAGTGTGGCGCGGGCCACTCAATGCGCTGTTCCAGGATGAGAAAAACCCGAGCTGGTTGCTCGCTGAAGTCACCATCCCGCCCGACGTGGGCGGCTGGTATGTGCGTGAGGCCGGGATCTGGACCGATACCGGGATTCTGTACGCGATTATTAAATATCCGGAGTCGTTCAAGCCGGTGTTGGCGACGTCAGGCTCAGGGAAAGAGTTTTATATCCGGTCGATTTTCGAGACCAGTAATGCTGAGTTGGTGACGTTGCTGATTGATGACACGGTCGTCAAAGCAACGCGGGCCTGGGTTGCCAGCTACGTCGCTGATGAGCTGGCCAAGCTCGACAGGAAGCAGTCTGTACGGGTGGCGACGACGGCCAACATTGTTTTGAGTGGTGCGCAGGCGATTGATGGTATTGCCGTGGTTGCCGGGAATCGGGTGCTTGTTAAATCCCAGACCTTGG
Source organism: Pseudomonas sp. A214 (assembly GCF_900156295.1). Lineage (NCBI taxonomy): Bacteria > Pseudomonadati > Pseudomonadota > Gammaproteobacteria > Pseudomonadales > Pseudomonadaceae > Pseudomonas > Pseudomonas sp. A214. Next base: position 5,549,202 of record NZ_LT707062.1, on the reverse strand, counting down.
CGAAAGACAATGGCATCTACGTTGCCGCGAACGGCGCTTGGGTTCGGGCAAGGGATGCCGATGCGAACGCCGAGGTTACTTCGGGATTGATTGTCTCGGTGGAGGAGGGCACGACGCTTGCCAATACGATTTGGCAGTTGGTTACGGATGGTGGGATTGTTCTGGGCACTACGGCGCTAACTTTTCAGAATGTGACGCAGGGGTTCGCGCTACTTAATTCCCCGGCCTTTTCAGGCACACCAACGGCCCCGACTGCACCGCTCAGCAATAATAGTCAGATGCTCGCCAATACCGCGTTTGTGCAACGAGCTCTTGGCAATCATTCGGGGATTGGTGGGCTTGACGCAAGTACTGTGCTGACAGCCGATGCGTTCGGGAGATCGTTCATTATCAACTCGACAAACCCGATCAATATCACGTTGCCCCGGGCCAATACGGGGTTCAACGGCGGCACCATAACCTTCGTAAACGTCTCAACCGGCGCCGCGACCATCATCCTGCAAGGCACGGATTATGTGGCGGGCATGGCTGCGAGTCAGCTTGTGTTAAAGACGATGGACAGCATCAGTTTGTCGACGGGGGCGGGCATTTCCTGGTATGCGGAGGATGGGTCGATCCGAGACGTGTTGTCTACAGCGTTCAAGGATCTGATGGCTGGGAAAATCAGTGTTGGGCAATTTGGTTTGGGGGGGATTGGGACCCCGCTGACTACATTCAAATCAATTACGCCCGGTGGGTTGTATCAGGCTTATGGTGCGCTTGTTCCAAACGCGGCGACTCCGGGGGCACCTCCCAAGAGCGGTAACAGACTCATAGGCGTTCTGGCAATTACGCCTCGTAGTGATGCCACTTATTATCTTGCTGTTGAGCATGCTTCTGATAGCAATGATCGCCGGTTCTGGCTCGGTCAATATACTTCAACTACCGATACTCTGTTTTGGTCTTGGCTATTGAGCGACGAACAAATTGCGACGCAAGCACAAGTAGATGGGGGTGTATTAGACGATGTTGTAGTCTCGCCGAAGAAAATGCGCTGGGGATTTGCTGTTAGCTTTACCTCTAATGGTTATATAGCTTTCCCATCGTGGCTGGGTGGCTTTATCATTCAATGGGCTAACGGGCAAGTTAATGCAGGCGCAGGTATTGCCCATATAAACTTGGCCATGGCTTTTCCCTATTCACTTCTCGCTTACTCGATTAGTACGTCAAGCCCTGGGACAATGATGAGCTGTCAGTCAGCGTCTGTTAATGGGATTGACGTTCTGGCGCGTACTGTAAGCTCAGGGTCTATTGCAGTTCCTGCCGGTGTCGCTGGATATACCTTTATTTGTCTTGGGAGATGATCATGCGTAAGTACAGTCGCACAACGGGGACTTGTTACATAGTCGGCCTTCATTCAGTAATTCCCGCCGATGCTGTGGATATTCCCGATGATCGCTATAACCAAGTGATTGCCAATCCAGCCCCAGGTAAGGTCCGCAGCCATGACGTAGACGGTCTGCCGACTCTGATAGATCCGTTACCTGTTTCGACTTATGAGTTGGCAGCGGTTGAGCGCAGATGGCGAGATGCCGAGATCGAGAGTGTTCGATGGCTGCGTGAGCGTCATCGTGATGAAGTAGATTCTGACCGGCTCACGACCCTGACGATTGAGCAGTCCGCGGAGCTGCTGGACTATTTGCAAGCCTTGCGCGATTGGCCGCTGTCACCAGACTTTCCAAGCGACGAACTACGCCCGGCTGCACCCCCTTGGCTCGCTGACCAACCCCAATAAAACGCCCCGCACCGACGGGGCGTTTTCTTTTCCGCAACATCACAAAAACCTGACAACAGCCCCGCACACACGGGGCTTTTTCGTATCTGGAGAACCCCAAATGGCACTACGCCGAACCTACACCGTGCTCCTCCCATTCCCCACCGGCGGCGGCCATTGGTCGAGTGTTGGGCAGGAACTCGACCTGCTCGACGTCGAGGCCAACGCTTGGCATAGCGCTGGTCGTCTGCAGTTGAAAAAAACCGAGGTCGCCGAAGCGGCTTCTGCATCCACCCCGGCCAAAAAGGCCACCACCAAAAAGGCTGAATAACCATGGCTGAGGTTTTGAACTTCGAGCACAACGGCATCACCGTCAATGCCACTGAATCTCCCGAGGCCATGGGTGGCCTGGGTGATAACGTCATCGGGCTGGTCGGCACGGCGCCGAATGCCAACCTGTTGATTCCGAAAAACACCCCATTTCGCATCAACAGCTTCACCACTCAGGCCCAGTTGGACCCGACCGGTGCTGAGGCGGGGACGCTGTTTCAGGCGGTTTACCAGATCCTCAAAGTGGTCAAGGTGCCGGTCTACGTGGTCATCGTCGAAGAGGGCGCCACACCGGCCGACACGCAGAACAACGTGATTGGCGGCATCGAGCCCGAGACCGGGCGCAAACTCGGTCTGGCGGCGCTCAGTGGGGTCGCTGAAGACCTGACCATCATCGGCGCGCCAGGCTTCACCGGCACCAAGGCGGTGGCGAGCGAGTTCGCCTCGTTCGGCAAGCGTATCAAGGCGCGCGTGGTGCTCGACGGCAAGGACGCGGCGGTTGCTGATCAAGTGACCTACAGCCAGGAACTGGGCGGCGCGGACCTCGGTTTCGATCGTTGCCTGGTGGTGCACAACATGCCAGCGGTGTACTCGAAAGCGGCGAAGAAAAACGTCTTCCTGGCCCCGTCGAGCCTGGCCATCGCCGCGCTGGCCAAGGTCAAGCAATGGGAAAGTCCGGGCAACCAGGTGACCTATGCCGAAGACGTCTCGCGTACCGTGGAATACAACATCCTCGACACCTCCACCGAAGGCGATCTGCTCAACCGCTACGGCGTTTGCTACTACGCCCGGACCATTCTCGGCGGCTTCTCGCTGCTGGGTAACCGCTCCGTCACTGGCAAGTTCATCAGCTACGTCGGCCTTGAAGATGCCATCAGCCGCAAGCTGGTGAAAGCCGGCCAAAAGGCCATGGCCAAGAACCTGACCAAATCTTTCATGGACCAGGAGGTCAAGCGCATCAACGACTGGCTGCAAACCCTGGTCGCCGACGAAACCATCCCCGGCGGCAGCGTGTACCTGCACCCGGAATTGAACAGCGTCGAGAAGTACAAGAACGGCACCTGGTACGTGGTCATCGACTACGGCCGCTACGCGCCGAACGAACACATGATTTATCAACTCAATGCCCGCGATGAAATCATCGAGCAGTTCCTGGAGGACGTTCTCTAATGTTTACCAACCGCGTAAGACAGGCCATCGCGGCCACCCTGCAAGGCCTGCCGTTGTCGGCGACGGTGGAAGAGTTCACGCCGCCGAAGATCGAGTTCGACATGGAGGCGATGGTCGGTGGACGCTTCATTGCCGAAGAAATGGCCAAGAGCGGCAAGGTGCTGAACGCTACCCTCGTACTGCAAGGGGCCGGTCCGGAAATCATGCTCGCCCTGGGTGTGCAACTGGGCGATGACATTCTGCTGAACGTGCGTGAAGCCGGTCAGGATCAGGATGGCAACACCTGGTTCACATACCACACCGTCGGCGGCAAGCTCAAATCCCTGGAGGAGGCCAAGCTGAAGATGGGCGACAAACCCACCACGACACTTGAGCTGGCCTGCCGCACCTACAACCGTCTCGAAAACGGTGTCCCGGTGATCGACATCGACGTGCGCACCCAGAAGTTCGTGCTCAACGGCGTCGACATCCTCGGCGATGCCCGTCGTGCGGTGTTGTTGCCCTAAGCAAATGCCTGGCAACTGAACGCAATCCGGTGGGAGCGAGCCTGCTCGCGATAGCGGTGTGTCAGACACCTTGATGCTGGGTGTACCGCCGTCATCGCGAGCAGGCTCGCTCCCACAGGTTGCGTCCTCCACTGACCGGCACCGCGCAACTTCCCATGATTGACCAAGGAATTCACTTCATGTCCTGGACACCTCCTGTTCACGTCTTGCTGTCGCCGATCACCGGTGATGACGGGGCGCAAATCGAGCAGCTTCAGCTCAAGCCGCTGCACTACGCCGCACAGAAAGACGCCCTGGCCCGGGCCGGCGACGATGAGGACGACCAGTTTTTCGAGCTGGCCAAATTGGCCACCGGCCTGTCGGTCAAGGAGCTGGATCAACTCAAGCGCCCGGACTACGTGAGCATCGCGCAATACGTGCACGAAATGTCCACTCGCCCGACGTCCCACTTTCTGGAATCGACGGATGGCGCGGCAGTCGACCCCGACCAGGTACAACTGCTCCAAACGCTCAACGTCGCTGGCCGCAGCCTGACCTCGCTGACTCTGGAAATGCCCGTGCTGCGAGCGACCAAGGCGATGAAAAAACTGAAGACGGCCAAGGAACGCGCCGAGTTCATCACCGCCCATTGCACCGGCCTGATGATTCCCGATCTGGACCTGCTGACCGTGCCCGACTGGACACAGCTTCAGGTACGCATCGACGATTTTTTAAACAAACCGGCGGACTTCTTTCGGAGCGCGACATCGAAGTGATCCTCGATGTGGTGCCGCTCATTTACCCGGTAAGTGAAGCGGAAATTCTGGAGTGGGACGTCGGCAAGGCATTACGTCGTTACGATATCGCGATGACTCGCCTTGGCGTGAAAAAGGAGTAGGGCGGGATGGCGGACGATAAATATTCGCTCAAATACGCAGCCTTCAATGAGAGTGGGTTGGCGTTCGGCAATACCAGCCTCACGAGTGGTGTGGCAGCGCAAGGTGCGTTCGCCGGGGATCAGCTGCTGAGCCTCGATCGGGTGCTGGACAAACTCGGGCTCAAACTCGGGTTGCTGACCACGGCGATCGAGTCGCTGACCGTGAAACTGTCGGCGCAACGATTGTTCTCCCAAACGATGGGCGCCGGCGCCAAGGGTGAGTCAGCCAGTGAGCCTAAGGGTAAGTCGGGTGGCGGTATCGAACCACCGGCGCTGCTCAAACCTGCGATAGCGATGGATTCGGCCATGGCCGATCTGAAAAAGGCCAGCCAATTCGGGCCGCGCCAGATTCAGCAGGTGGCTGAGTCAACCCAGCAGATCGCCACCGCACCGCTGGTGGCGGCCGGGGGCACCACGGCGGTTGAAGTGGTGAGGATGCAAAGCCTGGCGGCCAGGAAAGGCATCGGTAGCGACGTGCACGATGCCTCGGAGCGACAGTTGGTCCTGTCGAACTTCGCCTCGGATGCTGGCGTCACCGCGGCGGCGTTCGAGATGCCGGCCATGAAGGCCGCCGAAATGCTGGCCGACTGGCGCATCTCCATGAAGCTCAGCGGCGCGCAAGCCTTTGACCTGGCGGATGCCGCTAACCAATTGGGCAAATTACCCAACGGTGCGAAAGCGGCTGAGATCGGTGCGGTCTTGCAGCGTGAAGGTGCCGCTGCGACGACGGCGGGCCTGGCCCCTGCACAAGCCGCCGCGTTGACGGCGGCATTGCTCAATACCGGTACCCAACAAGCTGAAGCCGGGGTGGCGCTGGATAGTTTCACGACGGCCCTGGGCAAGGGTGACCAGGCCTCCGCCACCGAGCAAACGGCCTGGAAACAGCTGGGTCTGGCGCCCACGGCGGTGGCGAGCGGCTTGCGTGACAAGGACACGGCGTCTGGCACGGTGATGAGGGTGCTGGCGGCCTTGAACGCGCAACCGGCCGACAAGCGCTCGGCCCTTGCCGGCACGCTCTTCGGCAATGGCGATGAGGCGGTGCTGCGCATGGCGCAGAAACTGCCTGATGTGAACGCAGCCTTCTTGCAGGTGAAAGACCCAGGCCAATATGCCACGTCGCAATTGGGCAACGACGGCTCGGTGCGGCAGGACGCGTTGGCGCTGTCGAAAACCCAACAAGGCCAGCTGAACATCCTCAACGCCCGTAGCGAGCGTTTGTCGGTGGCTACGGGAAATGCCCTGATGCCTTCGGCGGATACCTCGTCCCAGTGGCTGGGTTCGCTGGCCGATGGCATGAGTGAATTGGCTGAATCCTCACCTAAAGCCACCGCTGCAATTGTGCTTGTTGCCGCAGCGATCAAACCGCTGGTGGGTGTGCTGCTCAAGGCCGTAGTGGATGAAATGTCCAGTCAGGTGGCCAAGCGAGTGCTGGGTAGGGCCGCCCCGCACCTTCCCGGCCGATTGGGTGAGGTGATCTCCGAAGATCTCAGAAATCCTCGTGTGGGCAAGCTGGATACAAGCAATGCCAACCAGCGTCCCGAATCCACGAGAAGGCCACGAGGCTCACAGGGAGGCGCAGGGCGTTTTTCACTCGCGCCAACGGCCTCATTGCGCTCGATGACTCGCAAGGCGCCCGGCCCGTTGAAAGTCGTCGGCGCCGTCGCTGATGTAGCCGAGGGAGTGCTCACCGGCGACAAACGGATGATGGGCGCAGGCCTGGGAGCCGCAGGTGGCGGCTGGGCAGGCGCTGCCGCAGGTTCCGCGGCCGGTGCCGCTTTGGGCAGCGTCGTTCCGGTGATCGGCACTGCCATTGGTGGGCTGATCGGCGGACTGCTGGGCGGTTGGTTGGGGAGCGATGCCGGGGCGTCTCTGGGCGAAAAACTCGTCGCACCCACCGACAGACTCGCCGCTCCAGAGCAGGTCAGCAAAGACCTGACCAGCACCCCGACAAGCACTCATCAGAACACCATGACCGCAAACATCTACATCAACGGCCAGGACCAGGCCAGTGCCAGTCAGTTGGCCAACCTGGTTGTGCAACAGCTCTCGGGCCAGTTCGGCCTGACAACCATGCCCAACTCACTCGCCATGCGCAGTGATGCGGCGCTGACTGACGGAGGTACGTGATGCGTCAGCAAATGGCACTGGGCAGTTTCATTTTCGGTCTGTCCAGAAACTTCGCCTACCACTCCTTGGTCCGCACCTCGGATGGCGGTTGGAAAAGCATCGACATCCTCACCAGCAAACCCAAATCCAGTCAGGTCGGTCAAGGGCTGCAAGCGCTGACGATCACCGGCAAGTCGATGTACGCCACTGCCATGGACCGACTCGATGAGCTGCGTGCATTACAGGCCCGACGCGCTCCGGTGCCGTTGGTTGACGGCATCGGCCGCAACTGGGGGCTGTGGCAGATCAACAAGGTGTCGGAAACCCAGACCGAGGTCATTGATGACGGCACCGCGATGGTGGTCGGCTGGGTGATTGAATTGACGGAGTTCGCCAATGCGTAGGGTTCGAAGTATCGCCGGTGATTCGGTGAATCTGTTGCTGTACCGCGAGCTTGAGCGTTGTGACGATGCCGCCGAAGAGGCGCTCTGGCGACTCAATCCGAAGCTGGCCGAGTGGGGGCCGGTATTGCCGGCGGGTGTATGGATTGTCCTGCCGGAAGTGGATCTACAGCCCGTCGCACCCACACCGGTTTCGGCCTGGGATTAAGGAGGCAATATGTCACTGGGTTTCACGCCAGCGGTGGAAATCTACGGTGCGAACGCGGCGCTGCTCAACGAACGCTTGCTCAGTTGGACGCACATCGACGCGGCGGGGATTGAGTCCGATCAACTGACGCTCACCATCAGCCTGGAAGGGCTTGAAGGATTGCCCAGCCTGGGCGGGAAAATCGGCCTGCGGGTCGGTTATCTGGAGTCGGGGCTGGTGGATAAAGGTGAGTTCGTCGTGACCCGGCGCACGCCGACGCTGTTTCCCCTGCGCCTGACGCTTGTCGCGACGGCGGCGCCGTTCAGTGCGGCCGATCAGACCGGTTTCAAGCAACGGCGATCCGTCAGTCATGGTCCGACGACCCTGGGCGCGCTGTTTCGTCAGTTGACCTCCAGACACGGGTTTTCCCCGCGTGTGGCGCCGGACCTGGCGCTGATAAAAATCGAGCACATCGATCAGTCCAACGAAACCGACATGGGTTTTCTGACGCGACTGGCTCACCGTTATGACGCCGTCGCCAAGCCGGTCAACGAGCTGTATGTGCTGGCGCGCCGGGGGCAGGCGAAGTCTTTGTCGGGCAAAGTCCTGCCCGAGACAAAACTGTCGGTGACGACGAATAACCGCCCGGGCGACAACGCCTTTATCTCCGCCGTCCTGGATGACACCGCCCGGGCGAAATACCAGGGCTGCAAGGCCAGTTGGTGGGATGCGGCGGCAGGGAAAATGCGGGTCGAGGAGAGCGGCATCGCGCCGTTCAAGACCCTTCGCCAGCGCTTTCAAAGCGCCAACGATGCTCGCGCCGCCGGTGAAGGCGAGGTACGCCGGATGATGCGCGAAGCACTCAAGGTGGCGATCGAATGCCCCGGCAATCCAGGCTTGTGCGCCGAAGGCATCGTGCTGCTGGACGCCTCCTGGCCGGACTTCATGCGCGGGCGCTGGTCGATCGACAAAGTCACCGCCAGCGGCGACCGGGAAAAAAGCTATCGCAGCAGGATTGATGCGACCTGCCTGGATGCCAGGGCCTAAACACCACTCCCCTGTGGGAGCGAGCCTGCTCGCGATGAGGCCGTCATAGCCAGCATTGATGTTGCCTGACACACCGCCGTCGCGAGCAGGCTCGCTCCCACAGTTCTGACTGCGCCTTCCATACAACTGGAGCACCTCCATGAAGATCACTCCGATCCTCACGCAACTGCGTGAGCAATGTCCTGCGCTCGGCAATCGCGTGGCTGCAGGTTTTGACCTCGCCACGTTGCAAGCCGACATGCCGTTGCAAACCCCCTGCGCCTATGTCCTGCCAAGCGCCGACAATGCCAGCAAGAACGCCGCCCAGAACGCCACGCTGCAAGCGGTGCGTGACCGTTTCGACACCGTACTGGTGCTCGACGCCACCGATGCGACAAAAGCGCTGGATCTGTTGCACGACCTGCGCGCCGAACTGTGGCGGGCACTGGTGGGGTTCAAGCCCGGTGGTGACTACACCGGCATCGAGTACGACGGCAGCGAACTGGTTTCCATCAACAGCAGCCGTGTGTTGTACCGGCTGCACTTTTTCGCCGAGTTCCAGCTGGGCCGCAATCTGGCGAGCCAGCCTGCCGAAAGCTGGCACGAGCGTGAACTGGACGGCTTGTCGTCCTTTACCGGGGCCACCGTGCGGGTCGATGCCATCGACCCGGCGGACCCCAACCTGAAACGTCCCGGGCCCGATGGGCGCGTGGAACTGACCTTCTCTGGAGACGTAACCCCATGAGCAAACGCATCACCGTGCTGCCGGCCCCGGGCCGTGCCGTACCGGACCCGGAAGCGGGCGATCTGTTGCCCCTCGAGGGCCGTGAAGTACCGGACAGCGCCTGGTGGCGTCGACGTCTGGCCGATGGCGATATCACTACCAAAACCGTGAAAGCGGCAAAACCACAGGGAGCCAAATAATGGCGATCGGATTCAGCAACATTCCCGCGGACATTCGTGTTCCGCTGTTCTACGCCGAAATGGACAACTCGGCGGCCAATAGCGCGTCGTCGGCCATGCGCCGGTTGATCGTGGCTCAGGTCAACGACAACGTGGCCCCGGCCGAGGTCGGTAAACTGGTGCTGGTGTCCAGCGTTGCGCTGGCCAAAAACATCGGCGGTCAAGGTTCGATGCTTGCCTCGATGTACGAAACCTGGCGCAAGACCGACCCGCTGGGCGAGATCTGGTGCCTGCCGCTGCACAACGTCGAAGGTGCCATTGCCCAGGGCGTGCTGACCCTGACCGGCGCCGCCACTCAAAGCGGCATGCTCAATCTGTATGTGGGCGGCGTGCGTGTTCAGGCGGCCATCGTCAATGGAGCGACGGCCGCTCAAGCCGCCACTGCGCTGGCCTTGAAGATCAACGCGGCGGCCGATCTGCCGGTGATTGCTGCGGCTGCCGAGGGTGTTGTGACCCTGAGCGCCAAATGGACCGGCGACAGCGGTAACGATATCAGCCTGCAATTCAATCGCCTGGGCAAGAGCAATGGCGAAGACACCCCGGCCGGCCTGACCACCGCCATCACGGCAATGACCGGTGGGGCCGGTGTACCGGACCAGACCGCCGCCGTCGCGGCGCTGGGTGACGAGCCGTTCGAATTCATCGCGATGCCGTGGTCCGATGTGGCAAGCCTCAACACCTGGCAAGCGGTCATGGACGACAGCACTGGTCGCTGGTCCTGGGCCAAGCAGTTGTTCGGCCATGTCTACAGCGCCAAGCGCGGCACCATCGGCACCCTGGTGGCGGCCGGTCAGGCGCGCAACGACCAGCACATGACTATCCAGGCCCTGGAATTGGGTGTGCCGCAACCGTTCTGGGTCCAGGCCGCTGCATTGGCCGCCCGTACTGCGGTGTTCATTTCCGCCGACGCCAGCCGTCCGACCCAGAGCGGCAGTCTGCCAGGCCTGGATCCGGCGCCGGCCAGCGAACGTTTCACCCTGACCGAGCGTCAGTCGCTGCTCAACTACGGTATCGCCACGGCGTACTACGAAGGTGGCTACGTGCGCATCCAGCGTTCGATCACCACCTATCAGAAGAACGCTTTTGGCCAGGCTGACAATTCCTACCTGGACAGCGAAACCATGCACCAGTCGGCGTTCATCGTGCGTCGCCTGCAAAGTGTGATCACCAGCAAATATGGGCGCCACAAACTGGCTGCCGACGGCACCCGTTTCGGCGCCGGCCAGCCCATCGTGACGCCGAGCACCATTCGCGGCGAGTTGATCGCCCAGTACGCCAAGCTGGAGCTGGAAGGCCACGTGGAAAACGCCGAGCTGTTCGCCGAGCACCTGGTTGTCGAGCGTGACAGTCAGGACCCGAGCCGGGTCAATGTGCTGTTCCCGCCGGACTACATCAATGGTTTGCGGGTGTTCGCACTGCTCAACCAGTTCCGTCTGCAATACGACGACGCCGCCTGAAAGTCGCGTTTGAACGTATGAACTGCGCCCACCTCGTGTGGGCTTTTTATTTGAAGGGAGAAACACCATGGGTCAACTGATTGCGGGCACCTGCTACGTCAAAGTGGACGGCGCTCAACTGACCATCAACGGCGGCTGCGAAGCGCCACTGATGTTCACCAAACGCGAAACCGTCGTACCGGGTTTCTATAAGGAAACCGACATTGCCCCGTCCTTCAAGGTGACGGCGCTGCACACCGCGGACTTCCCGCTCAAGCAACTGGTCGCTGGCACCGACATGACCGTCACCTGCGAATTCAACAACGGCAAGGTTTACGTACTGGCCGGCGCCTACCTGGTGGAAGAGCCGGTGTCCAAGGGCGACGACGCCACCATCGAACTGAAATTCGAAGGCATCAAGGGGGCCTGGCAATGAGCGATGTCGTGACGCTGCGCGTGGCCATCGAGGCCCACGGCGAGCCGCTAAGCGAACTGACCCTGCGCCGTCCGACGGTGCAGGAGGTCCGGGCGATCAAGGCGCTGCCGTACAAGATCGACAAGAGCGAGGAGGTGAGCCTGGACATGGACGTCGCGGCCAAATACATCGCGGTCTGCGCCGGCATCCCGCCGTCGTCGGTCAACCAGTTGGACCTGGCTGACCTCAACGCATTGAGCTGGGCCGTCGCGAGTTTTTTCATGAGTGCGGCGTCGCAGCCATCGGCGACCTGATCGCAGCCGCCTATGACCTGGCCTGGTTCTGGAAGGTTGACCCCGAACAGATGATGGCCAGGCCACTGGATGTGCTCCGCGAGTCCCTGGAGCACGCGCAACGGATCAATGCGATGCAGCAGGTGCAGTGATGGCAGAGACACAAAAGGTAGAGAAAAAAGCAGTGCTGCTGACCGGCATCGATGAGCTGTCGCCCAAGCTTGCCAGCCTCCGAGCGAAGGTCGTCAGCTTCAAACAGAACCTCGATGCCACGGGCCTTGGCAGCCTGGATATTTCCGCTCTGCTCCCCGAGGGCGGCCTGGCCAAACCGTTCATGGAGGGGCTCACGTCAGCAGAGGCTTTCAAAGGTGAAGTGGGCGCGGCGAACGCGGCGGCCAGCAGCTTGAAGGCACCTGAAGCGCCGCGTGTGGCGGCACAAAGCCTGGATGGATTGAAGACTTCCATCAGCAATGTGTCGGTACAGTTCGGTTCGGCCCTGGGGCCGGCGGTCAACGCGGCGGCAGCCAGCTTGCAGCCGATGGTCACGGGTGTGGCCCAGGTGCTGCAGGATAACCCGCAATTGGTGCAGGGCCTGGCGACTGGCGTCGTGGCGTTCAATGCGATTCAAACGGCGGTCAGTGGTGCGAGCCAGGCGCTGGAAGTGGTCAACCTGGCCTTGAAGATGAACCCCATCGGCTTGATTGCCATGGGCATCGCCTTGGCGGCCGGAATGATCATCGCCTACTGGACTCCGATCTCGGCGTTCTTCGCCGGGCTTTGGCAGAAGCTAGCGCCGATCGTCATGCCGATGGTCGAGTTCTTCAAGACGATGTTCGCCTTCACCCCGATGGGGTTGGTGATCAGCAACTGGGGCCCGATCAGCAGTTTTTTTGGCGCGCTCTGGAATGTGATCGTGGCGGCCGCAACGCCGGTCATCGGTTTCATGCAGACGCTGTTCGCCTGGTCACCGTTGGGTTTGATCATCAGCAACTGGGCGCCCCTGACCGGGTTGTTCGCAGCGATCTGGGATCTGCTCAAGGCGTTGACTGTGCCGGTAATGGACGCGCTGAAAGGTCTGTTCGACTGGACGCCACTGGGGCTGATCATGGCCAACTGGGGCACGATCGGGGAAGTCTTCGCCGGTATCTGGGAAGGCATTCGCAATCAGGTGTCGATCATGCTGGCGGTGTTCAGCGGTTTGTTCGACTGGTCGCCCATTGAGGGCCTGACCCGACAGTGGGGGCCGGTGGGTGAATGGTTCAGCCAGTGGTGGGACGAACTGCAGGGCGTGATTGCACCGATCAAGGCGTTCTTCAACGGCGGCTTCGGTGAAATCATCACCTCGTTCACCGGCAAGGTCGAAGGGTTGACCGAGGCGCAGCGCCAGACCAATGCCGAAGGCAAGGGCGAGCTGGCGCCGGCGTTTTTTGGTGGGGCCAGTGAGCCGCCTGCGGGCCTGTCATCCAGCCTTGCGCCGGCGTCCGGCAACCTGCCGATGAAAACCTCATTGACGCCAGGCGCATTGCCGCAAACCTCCAGCGCCCTGGTGCAACAAAGCGCCGCCAACAATCGCACGCAGCTCGAAGGCGGCCTGACCGTGCGCTTCGAAAATGCGCCGGCCGGTTTGCGCGCCGATCCACCACAGACCAATCAACCGGCCCTGGCGGTGAGTTCGCGCATCGGCTATCGCTCACTTTCCACAGGAGGTTCCAATGAGCTGGCGTGATCGTTTGTTGCCGGCGTCGTTTCGTGGTGTCGGGTTCTGGGTCGATCAGGCGAAAACCCCGGTCGGCCACAAGGGCCAGTTGCATGAATATCCCCAGCGTGACCAGCCGTTCTTCGAAGGTCTCGGTCAGCAAGCGAAGATTCATGAGCTGACCGCGTTCATCGTCGGCCCCGATTGCCTGGAGCAGCGCGACAAGTTGCTCAAGGCCCTGGAGCAGGGCAGCGGCGAACTGGTGCATCCGTGGTTGGGGCGCCTGCAGGTCAAGGTCGGTGAATGCGACATGACCCACACCCGCCAGGACGGTGGCCTGGTGACCTTCGCCCTGAAGTTCTACCCCGACCAGCCGCTGCAATTCCCGTCGGCCGCGATCAACAGCCAGAAACTGTTGCTGGTGTCGGCTGACAGTTTCCTGGGTGCGGCGGTGCGGCGCTTCGAAGACGCGATGACGCTGATCAAAGCCGCGCGGATCGGCATCGCTGACCTGCGCAACAGCCTCAAGGATGTCTACGGCGTCATCGAGCAGGAACTCAAACCGTTGATCGAGACTTATCGGCAACTCAGCGATCTGGTCAAGGCGGTGAAGGAGCTGCCCAAGGAAGTGGCGGCCGAGTTCAAAGGGTTGCTGGGGGACATCCGGGAATTGAAGGACTTTGCCCGTGACGGCTATCGCGGCGTGATTGCCAGCGTGTCGCAACAGGTCGAGGCGATTCGCAAGGCGGACGCCCCCAAACTCACCACTGGCAAGGACACCACGGCGGCGGCCCAGGCCGTGGCCGATCTGGTGCAGGACACGCTGTTGGTGCAGGCCGCGCAATGGATTGCGGCGATGCCGGTGGCCGCACCGGCGGTCAAGTTGGGCGCCACCCCATCGGTGGCGCAGCAGGCGGTGCAGCCGGTCCAGCGTCGTGACGTGCCGGTGGCCGACGATGTGCTGGCCCTGCGCGATGCCCTCAACGAGGCCATCTGGCAAGCCTCGCTCAAGGCCGATCCGGATCACTACCAGGCAATGAACAATTTGCGTCAGCAGATGGCCGCGCACCTGACGGCGGTAGCGTCGTCGGGCGTAAGGCTGATCAACCTGTCGTTCAAGCAAAGCCTGCCGGCTTTGGTAGTGGCGTATCAGCAATTTGCCGATGCCACTCGGGTCACCGAAGTGACTCAGCGCAATGGCGTGGCTCACCCTGGTTTCCTGCCGCCCAACGACCTGAAAGTCTCGGGGGAATAAACCATGAACGAGCTCGACAACGCTGTCTCGCTCACCGTCGGCGGGCTGGATTACGGCGGCTGGAAGAGCGTGGAAATCAGTGCGGACCTGGAGCGGCAGTTCCGCACCTTCAAACTCGACATCACCTGGCAATGGCCGGGGCAGACTCAGTCGGTGCCGATTCGACCTGGGGATGAATGTCAGGTGCGCATCGGTGCCGACCTGGTGCTCAGCGGCTACGTGTTCAAAGCCCCGGTCAGTTATGACGGGCGCCAGATCAGCCTGAGCATCGAGGGTGGTTCCAGGACCCAGGACTTGGTGGACTGCGCGGCGATCAATCGCCCGAGCCAATGGCGCGGGCAAACGGTGCTGAGCATCGTCCAGGCCCTGGCCTCGCAATATGGCGTGGGAGTGATCAGCGAGATCCCTGAAACCGCTCGGTTGAGCGAACACAGCATCGTGCCGGGGGAAACGGTCTTTCAATCCATCGACCGTCTGCTGACGTTGTTCCGGGTGTTTTCCACTGACGATGCCGAAGGCCGCGTGTTGCTGGCCAAACCCGGGAGTGGCGGGCGAGCCAGTGATGTGCTGGAACTGGGTAAAAACATTCTCTCGGGCAATGCACCGATGGACTACAGCCAGGTGTTCTCCGAATACCGGGTCATCGGCCAGCACAAAGGCAGTGATGAGCAGAGCGGGGCGGCGGTGAGCGAAGTTTCCGGCATCGCGACCGACCTGGGCTTCAAGCGCAAGCGGGTCACGGTGATCAGCGAAAGCGCGCAATTGACCTTCGAGCTGGCCCAGCAACGGGCCGATTGGGAAAGCGCCATCCGCACTGGCAAGGCCCTGACCACGACCTACCGCGTGCAGGGCTGGCGTCAGGCCAATGGTGATTTGTGGCGACATAACACTCTGGTGCGAGTGATCGACCCGGTGCTGGGGTTTGACGGCGACATGCTGATCTCCAAAGTGACGTATTCACTGTCCGCCCAAGGCTCCGTCACCACCCTGCAAGTCGCGCCGCCCCATACGTTCGACGCGAACCCGGTGCCGCCCAAAACCTGAGCCCAACGCAAAACTCCTTGTGGGAGCGGGCTTGCTCGCGAAGGCGGTGGGTCAGCTTGCCTCAATGTTGAATGAGCCCAGGCCATCGCGAGCAGGCTCGCTCCCACAAGGGATCTCCAGTGGATACAAGTTGTGTGTTCGGCACAGATCCCCTGTGGGAGCGAGCCTGCTCGCGATGGCGTCGGTACAGCCAACAGAAGTTATGGCCAATAAACACCGCTTTCAAACTTCCGATTCCGAAGGAAACCTCAATGAGCCTACTGACCCGCCTCCTGGCGCGCGGCACTGTCGTGCTCGCCAATTCGGCCACCAAGTTGCAATCGCTGCAAATGCGCCTCACCGCCGGTGAAGTGAACGACGACATGGAGCACTTCGAACCCTACGGCTTCACCAGCAATCCGTTGGCGGGTGCCGAGGGCATCGCCACGTTCCTGGGCGGTGACCGTTCCCATGCCGTGGTGCTGGTGGTCGCCGACCGTCGTTTCCGCCTCAAGGCCCTGGCCCCTGGCGAAGTGGCGATCTACACCGATGAAGGCGACAAGATCCACTTCAAGCGCGGTCGGGTCATCGACATCGACACCGCGACCTTGAACATCCGCGCCAGCAGCGCGGTGAATATCGACAGCCCGGTCATCAACCACACCGGCAAGCTCGTTTCCCAGGGCGACCAGATCGCCGGCGGCATCAGCCAGATCAAGCATGTGCACGTCGGCGTGCAGGCCGGTAACGGCCAGACCGGCGTGCCGGCGGGAGGCCAATGATGTTCATCAGCCAGAACCTGCACGCCGCGCTGACCCGCTCGGTGCTGATCAGCCTGTTTACCTGGCGCCGCGCCGCTGACGACGATGCCGTGGATGACGAGCAACGTTTCGGCTGGTGGGGCGACACTTTTCCCACCGTCGCCGACGACCGCATCGGTTCGCGGCTGTGGCTGTTGCGCCGGGTCAAGCTGACCCGGCAGACCCAGCTCGACGCCGAATTCTATGCCCGCGAAGCCTTGCAATGGCTGATCGACGACGGCCATTGCACCGCCATCGACATCATCAGCGAACGCCTCGACGCCCAGCGCCTGAATCTGCGCACGGTTTTGACCCTGGCCGACGGCGAGCGCCTGGACATCAACCCCGATAACAGTTGGCAGGTGACCTATGCCGTTTGAAACCCCTTCGCTGCCGGTGCTGATCAAGCGCGCCCAAAGCGACCTGGCCAGCGATTCGCTGCGCCAGTCCGATGCCCAAGTGTTGGCCCGCACCCTGGGTGGCGCCGCCTATGGCCTGTATGGCTACCTGGATTGGATCGCTGAGCAGATCCTCCCGGACAAGGCCGACGAATCCACCCTGGAGCGCATCGCCGCCCTGCGCCTGAACCAGGCGCGCAAAGCGGCCCAGGTGGCCAGCGGCAGTGTCAGTTTCACCGCCACCGCGGGTGCGGTGCTGGATGTCGACACGCTGCTGCAATCCAGCGATGGGCGCACCTACAAAGTGACCAGCGCCCGCACCACCAGCAATGGCCTGAACAGCACCACTGTCGCCGCGTTGGACGCCGGTAGCCTGGGGAATGCCGATGCCGGCCTGGTGTTGACGCCGGTGCAGCCGATCCTTGGCATCGGCAACAGCTTCACCGTGCTCGCGCCCGGGCTGACCGGCGGTCTCGCCCGGGAAAGCCTCGAATCCCTGCGGGCCAGGGTGATCCGTTCCTACCGCATCATTCCCCACGGCGGTTCCGCGCAGGACTATGAAACCTGGGCCCTGGAATGCCCTGGCATCACCCGCGCCTGGTGTCGCGGCAGCTACCTTGGGCCCGGCACCGTTGGCGTGTTCGTCATGCGTGACGACGATCCACTGCCGATTCCCAACGCCGAACAACTGGAAGAAGTCCGGGCCTATATCGAGCCGCTGCGCCCGGTCACCGCCGAGGTGCATGTGCTGGCGCCAACCCAGGTGCCGGTGACCTACCGGCTGCGCATTACCCCGGACACCAGCGCCGTGCGCGCCGCCATCGAAGCGCAACTGCGCGACCTGCATAACCGCGAAGCTGGCCTCGGCGAAACCCTGTTGCTGACCCACATCGCCGAAGCCATCAGCAGCGCCACCGGCGAAACCGACCACAAACTCACCGCACCCATCGCTGACGTGGTCGCTGCCAGCAATCAGTTGCTGACCTTCGGAGGCTGCGTATGGCTGGAATAAGAACCGCCGAGCAGTACCAGGCCCAACTGCGCAGCCTGCTGCCCAGCGGTCCGGCATGGGACCCGGAGCGTGTGCCGGAACTGGAAGAGGTGCTCGAAGGCATCGCCCAGGAATTGGCGCGTCTCGACGCCCGCGCCGCCGACCTGCTCCACGAAATGGACCCGGCGGGGGGGAGTGAGCTGGTGCCGGATTGGGAGCGGGTGATGAACCTGCCCGACCCGTGCCTCGGCGCTACACCGCTGTATGACGATCGCCGGTTGGCGGTGCGTCGGCGGTTGTTGGCGGTGGGCAGTCAGGCCATCGCTTATTACGTGGAAATCGCCAAGAGCCAGGGCTACCCCAACGCCACCATCACCGAACTCAAGGCTCCCCGCATGGGCCGCGCCCGCTTCGGCGAAGCGCACTTCGGCACCTGGCAGGCGCAATTCATGTGGACCCTCAACACCGGCGGCCGCCTGCTGCTCGGCCGACGTTTTGGCGCCAGCTATTGGGGGGAGCGTTTCGGCGTCAATCCGGGTTCGGCGCTCGAGTGCCTGATTCATCGTAGTGCGCCGGCGCATACGAAGGTTCACATCAATTATGACTAGGGAGTAGATGAATGGATTATCCGAAGAGTGTGCCCAGCGCCGGGCTGGTGAACGGGAAGTTCGTGGATGAAAACCCGTTGACCGGGACGCCGGGGTCGTTGATTCCGGCGGCCTGGGGGAATGGGGTGACGCAGGAGATTGTGAATGTCATCAAGGCGGGGGATCTGACGCCCGATGAAACCCAAAACGATCAATTACTCGAGGCGATTCAGTCAGTCGCCGCCAAGGGCTGGAACCAGGATCTCGCGCTTCCGATCGCCGCTTTGTCGCTGCCGACGATTGCAACGGCGGATGCCCGTCTGGCAGTAACGCCTACGGCCGTATCCACCAGCGGCGGCCGCGTCTCGATTCCGGCGGGTGTGTACATCAGCATCGGACAAGACGTGGTGAGTGGACGGTTGGGCCGTTCACGTACCTACGTGACGACGGCGTGGAGCAGCGCCGATCTGTTGCCCAGCGCCAGCTATTTTCTAAGAGCACAGGTCATAGGCGGCGCACTGACGTTCTATGTGCAGCGTGGAAGCCTGTATGACCTCCCGCCGGAATCCTTGAAGGGGACTGTCAACGGAGCGTCCGGCGGCGGCTTTGCGTCGACCCCCCTGGACATGTGCCTGGCCTGGGTGATGACCGGGGCGCCGGGCTCCTTGCCGACGATTCGCACGATCTATAACCGTGCTCAATTGACCTGGACGCAAACGGTGAATGGCAGTGGAGTGGTATATCTGCCGTTGGATCCCCACGCCCGAGCAGCACGGCTTGTGGCGGGTAATCCGACACCCGCGCCGAATGTCGTGACCTCGCTGTCGTTTGTTCAGTCCGGGTGGCTTGGGGGCAACTACAGCTACCTGTCACCCGCCGCTACAACTCCTGGCAACAATGCCGTGGGCTGGGCGAACCCCGCAAGTCCGTATATGTGCGTGTTGTTCTCCAACAACGTCGTCAATGACGTGAGCGTCTCCACGGTCACGGCCAGTTTTGACCATGCCCAGTCGCGTTCGCTTTGGCAGTCGTATCAGGCCGAGCACACATTGGGCGCCACCAATGCCGATAGCGACGAGTTGCTATTGAGCATGGGGATCAAGGGGCACCAGGCCCTGACGGATTACAGCGTGGGCATCGGCGTCAACTTTATCAACGCAGTCAATGTTCACCTGTCCTGGGAGCTGATCCGATGAAAGTCATTCAAGAGCTGCACCAGTACGAAGATGGACTTCGCCCGCCTGCGCCTTCATCCGCCCATATCTGGGAGGACGGTACGTGGGTGCTTACCGAAGAGAATGCCGCCGAGCAGTTGCGTCAGGAAGCCGAACGCTTGTGCGCCACGGTCGATACCGCTGCCGACAGCGCCCGCCGCACGTTGGCCGGTGATCCCTTGCGTGCCTTGGAATACCAACAAGCCGCCCTGGAGGCGCAGGCCTTCAAGGATCAGGGCTACCCGAAAAAATTGGTTCCGTTGTCCGTTTCTGCGTGGGTCGTCAAAGGGCGCACAGCCAGGCAGGCGGCGGATCAGATTCTCGCCAAGGCCGCCGAATTTGAAGCAAACCTACTGGCGCTTCGCGAACTGCGTCTCAAGGCCAAGGCACAGATTCGCGCACACATGGCCAAAGGCAAGGCGGATCTTGCCAGCCAAGCCGTTGATGATGTGCTCGCGACTATCCGGGCGCTACCTCTTCGCGCTTGAGCCCCATCTCATAGAGAGCAATAAAATATGGATTATCCAAAAAGTGTTCCCAGCGTCGGGCTGGTGAACGGTCGGTTTGTGGATGAAAACCCGTTGGCGGGTACGCCTGGATCGCTGATTCCGGCGGTATGGGGCAACAGTGTCACCCAAGAAATCCTCGGCGTGATCTCCTCGGCCGGCATGACGCCGTCCGAAGCGGATAACGGCCAGTTGATCAAGGCACTGCAAACCATTCTCGGGCGTAGTAGTCCGATGCGTTCAGTCGTCACGCGGCTTACCACATCAAAGGTGTTGGCCGCCGACGAGTTAGGGCTGGTGCTGATCGATTCAAGTGCTGGTGCGAGCACTGTAACCCTACCTGCGGCCAATGCGGCGCTCGGTGTTCGCGATGTGATTGTGCGGCGTGTGGATAACAGTGGTAACCGTCTGACGGTGCGGGCTGACGGTAATGATAGGGTTCGGTTTCATACCCATCTGGCAGCCAATGGTTATCCATTCCTGGTGTTAATGGGCAGCGGGGATTGGTGGCACCTGCGCAGTGACGGGACGGGAGTCTGGTGGCCCTTGGGGCGGTTTGATGCCACCCCGTTGGGGCGCATCTCATTTGATAGCGCGCGTCAGGTACTGCCCGGCGGTTATGCCGTACTCAATGGTAATCTCCTGTCGCGTAGTGATTGGCCGTGGTTGTTCGATTTAGCTCAATCATCCGGTGTGATGGTGACCGAGGCTACCCGAGTAGGGAGCGAAGGTGCCTGGACTAACGGTGACGGTGCTACCACCTTTCGCCTACCCGATATTCGGGGCGAATTTCTGCGTGTCCTGGATGAGGCGCGAGGGGTGGATGTCAACCGCCTGGCGGGTAGCAGGCAGGCGGATGCCTTGGAAAGTCATAACCATTTCCTGCCAACCAGCTCAGGTACTGCTGTGCGTCCGACGCCTAGTCTTCCTGACAGCCTATGGGATTTGACGCATGACGTTAATGCCGCGCCCGTGTCTGGCACTCTCGGTACGACATTTCCCAACGCGGCTTATAACAGTGGCGATTCTGTGGGCAATATCGGAGGTTTCAGTACCGAAACTCGTCCCAGAAACATCGCCTATCCCGCTCGAATCAAGTTGATCTGAGGCCACTATGTTCATCTATCTATTTGACGACAATGGCGTCCTGTCGGGCCCGGTCGAGCTTCCAGTAACGCCCGGCATGGGCATCCAGATTCCAAGCAACGGCATCCAGCTCTCTTTTGAATTGCCCGCTGCCCAAGATCATCATTCTTGGGTCATGGTCAATGGCGTTCCTCGTGAAATGGTGGACTGGCGTGGTTCGGTGTATCGCAAGGACAACGGCGCTCTTCTGGAGTGGACCGAGTTCGGTGAGTTGCCAGATACCTACACAGCCGAACCGTGGCCGGGCAATTACCATGTATGGCACGAGAACCGCTGGGTATTTGACGAGGCTCTACAGCTGATCGATCTCAAACGCGAAGCCTTGGCAAAACGCGATAAATTACTGCGTGAGGCGGTTCAAAGAATTGCTCCCTTCCAGTACGCCGAAGACATCGGCGATGCGAGCGATCAGGAACGACTGGCGCTCATGGAGTGGAAACTCTATAGCGTTGAATTGAATCGCATCCAGCATCAGGTCGGTTTTCCAACCGATATCAACTGGCCTGTCATGCCAGAATCTGCCGCGTAAGCAACCACGGCAGACCATCAAAACTTCCTTAATCTTATGGTGCCACTGCGCATTAACGGTGAGGCTTTATATCGCCTTCATTTTGATCGCTGGTCAGTCAGGAGCGAAAAGTTGGATTATCCAAAAAGTGTGCCCAGCGCAGGTCTGTCGAACGGCAGGTTCGTGGATGAAGATCCCTTGGCGGGTACGCCGGGATCCTTGATTCCCGCCAGTTGGGGCAATGGTGTGACGCAGGAGTTGCTGAGTGTCATTCAAACCGCAGGACTAACACCGTCGGAACAATTGGATAACCAGTTGTTGACGGCCTTGCGTGGCAGCGGATTATTTACCACTGCTCCGCAGTTTGATAACGATAGGTCCGTGGCAACCACAGAGTTTGTAAAACGCAGCGGTGTTCAATATTCCGGCTTTTCCGTGTACGCAGTCAGTACGGCGTTGACACAAGCCCATGTGGGTGGAGCCGTCAGTTTTGCCAGCACTACGGCGATCAACGTCACGCTGCCCAGTACAGTGGGAATCATGCATGGGGCGACGCTGACACTGATCAACGTAGGGGCCGTCGTGAACGTATCGACAGCCTCGCCTACCGATACGCTAGGGCCATCATCCTCAGCGCTTGGCCCCATGGAGCTGGGCCGTGGTGAAACAGCGGAGTTCGTCAAGCTGGACAATCAATGGCGGTTGATAGGTGGCACTGTTCTTCTGAAATATACGTCGTTGTTTTCAGGTCAGCAGGGTAATCCGGGTTATCAAAAGTACGCGAGCGGAAATATCGATCAGTGGGGTTACGGTACAACCGACGCCAACGGAGAAGTGTTTGTTACGTTCCCGATCTCGTTCCCCAATGCTTTTGTTTCGGTTGTGGCGAACCATGCAGGTGGTGATGGGGCCATGGTCATTATGGTAGGTGGAACCGCCACCCGCCAAGGCGTGCGCCTGAAAGTCCGAGACTATTCTGGGCACGTCGCTGCTGGATGGGGCGTTACATATTTTGCGAAGGGTTATTGAATGAATGAATTCACTTTGTTATTCAGTCCAAGCACTTGCGGAGCGTATGTTCCCGGTATCAATGTTTCTGATATTCCCGACGATGTCATCGAAATCCCTCGGGCTTACTGGCTGTCGCTGCTTCAGCAACTCGCCATCTCGCCCAAGCGCGTTTCAGCCAACCCCGACAACGGTTATCCCGTTCTCGTTGACCCACCTGCTCTGACATCGGCCCAGGCTTCAGAAAATGAATATGCGTGGCGCAACGCCCAGCTCACAACAACCGACCGCCTCATCGCGAGAGATCGCGACGAAATGGACGACGGCGGCGGTACGACGCTGGACCAAACACAGTACACACAGCTCCAGGCTTATCGCCGGGCTTTGAGGGATTGGCCGCAGGATGAGCACTTTCCAGCCACTGAATATCGTCCGGTTGCGCCGTCCTGGCTGGCCGGGCACCTTTGATCATGCACTTGTCGATAACCTGAACATGGACCTTACGCAGCAGCAACTCATCAACATCATGCCCAACGCCCGCGCCCAAGCGGGCGTTTTTGTTTCCGCGCTAAACACCGCGATGTCGCGCCATCGTGTCGACACACCCAAACGCATGGCCGCGTTTCTGGCCCAGGTTGGCCATGAATCAGGGCAATTGCGCTACGTGCGCGAACTTGGCAGTGAGCAATATCTCAGCAAGTACGACACGGGATCGTTGGCCGTTCGCCTGGGCAATACGCCCCAGGCCGACGGTGACGGTCAGCAATATCGTGGTCGCGGCCTGATTCAGATTACCGGGCGTGACAATTATCGACGTTGCAGCTTGGGTTTGTTCGGCGATGAACGACTGCTGGCGTTGCCGCAACTGCTGGAGCAACCGCAATGGGCGGCTGAGTCTGCCGCCTGGTTCTGGAATCAGAACGGTTTGAACGAACTGGCCGACCGTGATCAGTTCAACACCATCACCCGCCGTATCAACGGCGGTTTGAATGGCTTGCAGGATCGTCTGCAACTCTGGGCGCGGGCGAGGGCGGTGTTATGTCAGCCTTCGACCTGATGCCATTTTCTTCCCGCACCCTTGGCGTCGCTGTGTTGCTGGCGTTGGTGGCCGGCGGCCCGGCGGTGTTGGCCTGGCAAGTCCAGGCGTGGCGTTATGACCGGAAACTGGCGCAAGCGGCCCAGGTCCAGGCGCAGACGCTGAATCAAATCACCCAGGCAGCAGCGATTCAACAGAAGGCCGAGCAAGACAAGCGCCTAGCCCTGGAACAACAACTCTCCGCCAGCGAACAATCCCATTACCGAGCCTTGAGCGATGCCCAACGTGATCAGGATCGCTTGCGCGATCGTCTTGCTACTGCCGATGTCCGGCTGTCAGTCCTCCTCGACGCCGACGATGTTGCCGCCGGTTGTGCAGTGCCTGCCACCGCCAGCGCCGGCGGCGTGGATCATGGCCCCCCACGCGCCCGACTTGACCCGGCGCATGCTCAACGAATTATCGCCATCACCGACGAAGGGGATCGCGGATTGATCGCTCTGCAGGCCTGTCAGGCGTACGTCAGGGCATTGGGGCGCTGATCCGGCGAGCCTTGCAAGCCTGGAATGCTCGTGTACGGTAGGGCCCTTGCATCGAATCAGGAGAGCATCATGGACGACATTACCGAATTGGCCGCTGAACTGGGCCGACGCCTGCAGCGGGTCAATGCCCATGTGAGCACGGCCGAATCCTGTACCGGAGGCGGGATTGCCGAGGCGATCACCCGCATTCCCGGGAGTTCGGCGTGGTTCGAGGCGGGTTATGTCACCTATTCCAACCGCCAGAAGACTCAGCAGCTGGGTGTGCCGGCCGAGCTGTTCGCAACGGTGGGGGCGGTCAGTCGCGAGGTGGTCGAGGCAATGGTGCGGGGCGCGCAGCAAAAAAGCCTGGCGCGTTTTGCCGTGGCGGTCAGCGGCGTGGCCGGCCCCGATGGTGGTACGCCGAACAAACCAGTGGGCACTGTATGGCTGGCCTGGGGCGTTGGCGAGACGGTCATCAGTGAGCAGCGATTCTTCCCGGGTAACCGCGACGAGGTCCGCCGACAAACGGTGAAGGCCGCGCTAGAGGGGCTGTTGCAACATGCCGCTGTAGAAATCTCAAATCAGGGGTAGGCGATCTGTAATCGCTGTGGAATAATACTGGCTACTTATACAGGTGTTGGCCGTCAGGCCTTATTGATTACGTGAGGACTTTAATGGACGACAACAAGAAGAAAGCCTTGGCTGCGGCCTTGGGTCAGATCGAACGTCAATTCGGCAAGGGTGCCGTAATGCGTATGGGCGATCAGGACCGTCAGGCTATTCCTTCCATCTCCACCGGCTCCCTGGGCCTGGACATTGCGCTGGGCATCGGCGGCCTGCCAAAAGGCCGTATCGTTGAAATCTATGGTCCTGAATCTTCCGGTAAAACCACGCTGACCCTGTCCGTGATCGCCCAGGCTCAAAAAGCCGGTGCGACCTGCGCCTTCGTCGATGCCGAACACGCCCTGGACCCGGAATATGCCGGCAAGTTGGGCGTTAACGTCGATGACCTGCTGGTTTCCCAGCCGGACACCGGTGAACAGGCCCTGGAAATCACCGACATGCTGGTGCGTTCCAACGCCGTTGACGTGATCATCGTCGACTCCGTGGCTGCACTGGTACCAAAAGCGGAAATCGAAGGTGAAATGGGCGACATGCATGTGGGCCTCCAGGCTCGTCTGATGTCCCAGGCCCTGCGCAAGATCACCGGTAACATCAAGAACGCCAACTGCCTGGTGATCTTCATCAACCAGATCCGCATGAAGATCGGCGTGATGTTCGGCAGCCCGGAAACCACCACCGGTGGTAACGCGCTGAAGTTCTACGCTTCGGTTCGTCTGGATATCCGCCGCACTGGCGCCGTGAAAGAAGGCGACGAGGTTGTCGGCAGCGAAACCCGCGTCAAGGTTGTGAAGAACAAGGTCGCTTCGCCGTTCCGTCAGGCGGAGTTCCAGATTCTTTACGGCAAGGGTATCTACCTTAATGGCGAGATGATCGACCTGGGTGTGTTGCACGGTTTCGTCGAAAAATCCGGCGCCTGGTATGCCTACAACGGCACCAAGATCGGTCAGGGCAAGGCCAACTCGGCCAAGTTCCTGGCGGATAACCCGGAAATTGCAGCAACCCTCGAGAAGCAACTGCGTGACAAGCTTCTGAGCCCAGTTGCGGACGTCAAGTCGGTGGCTAACCGCGAGACTGCAGACGACCTGGCTGACGCTGACATCTGATCGATTCGATGACCGTCGTACTCGATAACCTCGTCGCGGTGCGGCGAACCGCGATGGACCTGCTCGCCAGGCGCGAGCACGGTCGAGTCGAGCTGACGCGTAAGCTGCGTCAGCGCGGCGCTCCAGATGAGTTGATCGACACGGCCCTCGACCGTTTGACGGAAGAGGGCTTGTTGTCGGAGTCTCGTTACCTTGAGAGCTTTGTCTCTTATCGCGCTCGCTCTGGATACGGCCCCTTGCGAATTCGTGAGGAACTCGGTCAGCGTGGCTTGCAGCGCCCGGATATCGAACTGGCCTTGCGCGAAAGCGGTATCGATTGGCAGGCGCAACTGACGGACACCTGGCGTCGCAAGTTCTCAGGGCATCTGCCCATCGATGCTAGGGAGCGAGCCAAGCAAGGACGTTTCCTGGCATATCGAGGATATTCCATGGAAATGATCAACCGTTTATTCAGCGGTCGCGGCATGGACGACTAAACAACAACGGCCCGCTATTTTGATAGCGGGCCGTTTTTTATGGACTCAGGTCACCTTGATCGGCTCCCAGGTGAGGGGTTGGACCTTGGTGGTGGGCTGGGCCCAGTTTTCCGACAGGTTGATGTAATCCACCAGTTCCCTCAAACGACCGTGATCGCGGGCATTGAAGGTAAAGGCCAGTCGGGTCAGATGGCTGAAACGGGCCTCGTCGTGTTCCTCGCCGGCGTAGGCGTGTTGATGAAAACAATCGTTGAGGCACAGGTCGGCAAACTCCGCCTGCAAATGCCCAAGGGCCTGCTCGTTCAGCTTGTGATTCATACGGATCACGAATTGATGTTTGAGCCAGCGGCTGGAGTGGAAGTTGCTGTAAAACTGATTGATCTCCTCTACTGCCTCTTGAGCGCTGTACACCAGGCGCATCAACTTCATATCGGTGGGCAGGATGTAGCGGTTTTCTTCCAGTTGCTCACGGATGAAGTGCAGGGCGCCTTGCCAGAACTTGCCCCCCGGCACGTCCAGCAGCACCACCGGCACCAGCGGGCTTTTACCGGTTTGCACCAACGTCAGCACTTCCAACGCTTCATCGAGGGTGCCGAAACCGCCCGGGCAGAGCACCAGCGCGTCGGCCTCTTTGACGAAGAACAGCTTACGGGTGAAGAAGAAGTGGAACGGCAGCAGATTCTGCGTGCCGTCAACGGTCGGATTCGCATGCTGTTCGAAAGGCAAGGTGATGTTGAAACCTAGGCTGTGGTCCCGGCCAGCGCCTTCATGGGCGGCCGCCATGATGCCACCGCCGGCGCCAGTGATGACCATCATGTCCGAGCGTGCTAACTCCGCTCCCAGTTCCCGGGCCAGGCCGTACAGCGGATGTTCGATGGGCGTTCGGGCCGAACCGAAGACCGTGACCTTGCGTCGGCCCTTGAATTGTTCGAGCGTGCGAAAAGCGTGCTCCAGTTCTCGCAAGGCCTGCAGCGTGATCTTGGCATTCCAGCGGTTGTGATCTTCCTGGGCCATGCGCAGGACGGTCAGGATCATGTCTCGGTAGATGGGGAGGTTCGGGCTGTTGGGGGAGACCAGGTTGAGTTGCTCTTCGACCTTGCGGGTGAGGTCGTGTCCATGGTCCTCAAAATGACGACTCAGCAAGTCATTCGGTTTGTAAGGCATTCAGCTTCTCCTTCTTGGCAAAACCCCAGCCCGAACGAGAGATTCGTCAGGGCCACGACACTCCGTGTGTCGTTGTCAGCCCAGGACCGTGCCTGGACGTTCGACCTGGTTCGACGCGGCGTGCGACAGGCGACCAAGCCATCCTGCGGGTTCTGCGTTTCCCTTGTATGAAAGAACTGTCACGCGCAAAGGTGTCGGTAGGGCAGCCTCGTTCTGCCTGAAGCAAAGAGATACTTTTGAATCTAGTCCCTCGCGCGGATCTTCGCTGTCTTGATCATGGCGCTCAAAAAATATCGTTGGCAACCGCTCAAATGTCATGCCGCTCGTCAGATTGCCAACTAGGTGCGTGCCGCTCTGATTAACTGATTAGCAAGCATTCAATGCTATGGCGCGTCCAGGACTGGACGCTGCGCGATGGATTGAAGTGGATCGGGCATGGAGGCGGGACTGATGACCAGAGTAACTTTGGAGCTCGACAAGCAGTTGTACCTGACGCTGTTGGAAGCGGCTCATGCTAATCGGGTAAGCCTCGAGGAGGAGTGCTGTCGCCGGTTGGAAGGCCGAGCATGGCGCTCGCGCTACCTGCAGGCGCTGGTGGCGGAACTGCGCGCCGACGATGAGCAGCGGCGCGCCAGTTCGGGTTGATTATTTTTTGGTCTTGGCCGGTTTCGGGCAGTCGGATTCCTGGAAGCGCTCAGTCGCAATGGGGCGATTGGTCTTAACTTCGGTGAACTCGTAGCGCATGGTCGCGCCCTGGGCCATCAATTTGCGCAAGCCTGGGTTGGTACACACGGTGGCACCCAGCTGGAAATAGACGGCCTTGGGGTCGGCCCGCATTTTCTGGGCATGGCTGCTTTGCACGCTCAGATGATTGATCAGCTCAGTGCCTTCTACGGTGTAGCCCTGGTCGAGAATGTCCTCGTTGATTGCCCGGGGCGTGCCGGCGCTGCTTTGCGCGGCTACATTGCGCAGCATCTTGTTCAGTTCGAGTTCTTTCAGCGAAGCGGCCTGTGCGGTGACGGACGTCGCCAGTAGCACGGCAACGGTGGGGACGATAAGGCGCAGCATGAAACTCTCCTGGTTCAGTGACTGGTGGTTCGACCGGTCACATGGCTGTGCGTTCAGTGGTGGCGAATTATAGGGTAGGCCGGGTGGACGGTACAGGTTTGCGCGCTCTGGTAGACTGCCGGCCTTTATCCTGCCGAGTCTTGTTCGTGTCGATTTTCCCTGCCTGTCGGCGTCGCCTGCGATGAACCATGCCCCTAACGCCGTAGCCCGTCTGCGCGACCTGCGCATCGATGAAGGTATCAAGCCGATTCAGGCCCGTGGCTGGCGCGCGCCCCGTTGCAGCGCCTGCCGGGTGATCGAGAGCCATTGCCTGTGCGCCTGGCGTCCGAGCGTCGAGGCTCGTTCGGGTGTCTGCCTGATCATGACCAACAAGGAAGTGTTCAAGCCGAGCAACACGGGTTGGCTGATTGCTGACGTAGTGCGCGACAATCACGCGTTCATCTGGTCACGCACCGACGTCGACGAACAACTGCTGGCGCTGCTCAACGACCCGCAATGGCAGCCATATCTGGTGTTTCCCGGTGAGTATGTCGAACCATCGCGGGTCACACATACCGTCAACCTCGATCAGGGCAAGCGTCCGTTGTTCATTCTGCTGGATGCGACCTGGACCGAGGCGCGCAAGATTTTCCGTAAAAGCCCGTATTTCGACCGTTTGCCGATTCTGAGCCTGCTGCCCGACAGGCTGTCGCGCTACCGCTTGCGCCGCTCGACTCGCAGCGAGCATCTATGCACCGCCGAAGTGGCGGCGTTATGTCTGGAACTGGCTGGGGACAGTGACGCTGCCTCGGCCCTGGATGCCTATTTCGATGTGTTCAGCCAGCATTACCTGGGTGCCAAACGACAGCAGGAGATGGATGTGTCCACTGCAGCCCACGCTGAGTTGCAGCCCTTTATTCGTACGGCGCAGCCAGTGTTGGCTTAATAGTGGCCCATACTGAACACGGTAGCGGCCGTGCTGCTTGACCACCCCGGTTTCGCTGGGCATGCTTGGCGCCGATTAGGGTACGGCCAAGGTTTGAAACGCCGTGTTTTTACGTGTTGGCGTTGAACGTACCCCTTTGATGCCGCGGCATGTCGGTATCTTGAGTTGCTTGGGCGAGGCGTGAGTGCATCAGGCCTGCCATTAAAAACAGGATCATTTGAAAAATGGCCACATACGAAATCCTGATAGCCGATGACCATCCGCTCTTTCGCAGCGCGTTACATCAGGCGGTGACCATGGGGCTGGGCCCCGATGTCCGACTCACGGAAGTGGCCAGTATTGCGGAACTCGAGGCCCGGCTGACTGAAAAGGCCGATTGGGATCTTGTGCTGCTGGATCTGAACATGCCGGGCGCTTATGGTTTTTCCGGGCTGGTCTTGCTGCGCGGCCAATACCCGCAAATTCCTGTGGTGATGGTATCGGCCCAGGAAGAAGCTTCGGTGATGGTCAAGGCCCGGGAGTTCGGCGCCAGTGGTTTCATTCCTAAATCCAGTTCCCTTGAGATGATCCAGGTAGCCGTCAAGGCGGTCCTGGATGGCGATGTGTCCTGGCCTCCCCAGGCATTCGAAGCTGTGAGCGTGTCCGACGAAGCCAAGGCCGCCAGCGAAGGGCTGGCCAGCCTCACTCCGCAGCAGTTCCGCGTGTTGACCATGGTGTGTGAAGGTCTGCTGAACAAGCAGATTGCCTATGAGTTGAACGTGTCCGAAGCCACCATCAAGGCCCATGTCACTGCAATCTTTCGTAAACTGAATGTGCGCACCCGGACCCAGGCAGCCTTGCTGCTGCAGCAACTTGAGTCCATTTCACCGCAATCGTAGCGTTTTGTTCACGCTTTTTTGACCGGGTTTGAATTAGCTTCTCCACCCCTTTTGATCAGTTGCCCACTTATGTCGCCTTTTAAAGGCCAAACCGGCCTGAAACGCATCCTCAACGCCTCCGGCTATTCTCTGGACGGCCTGCGCGCGGCCTTCGTCGGTGAAGCCGCGTTTCGTCAGTTGGTCTTGCTCGACGTCATCCTGATTCCGTTGTCGTTCTTCCTGAATGTCAGCCGTGTCGAGCAGGCGCTACTGATTGCGGTCTGCCTGCTGGCATTGATCGTGGAGTTGCTCAACTCGGCGGTGGAGGCGGCCATCGACCGCATTTCCCTGGAGCTGCACCCGTTGTCGAAAAATGCCAAGGACATGGGCAGTGCCGCTCAGTTCGTTGCTTTGAGCATGATTGCCTTGGTGTGGGGCCTGATTTTGCTCTAGTGCCCCGGCGCTCAGGCAATGGGGGGCAGGACGATTTCGTCGCTGCGCTGCACGCCAGCGGTGAATGCCCGGCACAGCTCGAGGAATTCGCGCATGGCCGACGTCTGGTATTTTTGTTTGTGCCAGATGAAATAAAACTGCCGGGCCAGGTCCATGTCCGGGGTTTCCACGGCTACGAGACTGCCGCGCCGGAAGGCGTCACGCAGGGCCAGGCGTGAAATGCAGCCAATCCCCAGGCCTGATTCCACGGCTCGCTTGATGGCTTCGGTGTGTTCCAGTTCCAGACGCACGTTCAGCGCACTGCGATGGTGACGCATGGCCTGGTCGAAGGTCAGGCGGGTGCCGGAACCTTGCTCCCGCAGAATCCACGCCTCATGGGTCAGTTCCTCCATGGTCGCCTGGCCGCGTTTGGCCAGCGGATGTTGAGGGGCGCAAAACACCACCAGTTCATCCTCGACCCAGCTCTGGACCTCGATGTCCGGATGGCTGCAGTCGCCTTCGATTAGACCCAGATCAATTTCATAGTGAGCAACCTGGTGCACGATATTGGCAGTGTTTTGCACATGCAGCTTCACCTGGCTTTCCGGATGACGCTGCATGAAACTGCCGATCAGCAAGGTCGCCAGGTAATTGCCGATGGTCAGGGTGGCGCCCACCGCCAGTGAGCCGAAACCGGACTTGCCGTTGAGCAGGTCTTCGATCTCCTTGGATTGGTCCAGCAGCGCCACCGCCTGGGGCAGCAGTTGTTTGCCCAAGGCATTGAGACTCAGGCGTTTGCCGGCGCGGTCGAACAATTGGCAGCTGGACTGGCGCTCCAGTTCGGTGATGGAGGTGCTGGCCGCCGACTGCGAAAGATTGAGCAGGCCCGCGGCACGGGACACGCTCTCTTGCTGGGCGACGGCGACGAAGACTTGAAGTTGACGTAGAGTAAATCGCATATCGATATAACCGATAACCCTTATCTTAATAATTCATTTAACAGATATTGTCGCCGCCATTAGAATGCGATGCAATTGCGCAAATTAACGACGCAGGCATCATTCCCAGGAGTCCCCGTACATGAGCAACATGAACCACGAGCGTGTCCTCAGTGTTCATCACTGGAACGACACTCTGTTCAGCTTCAAGTGCACCCGTGATCCGGGCCTGCGCTTCGAGAACGGTCAGTTCGTGATGATCGGCCTGCAGCAGCCCAACGGCCGCCCGCTTATGCGCGCTTACTCGATCGCCAGTCCGAACTGGGAAGAGCATCTCGAATTTTTCAGCATCAAGGTGCCTGACGGCCCGTTGACTTCCCAGTTGCAGCATCTGAAGGAAGGCGACGAGATCATCATCAGCAAGAAGCCCACCGGCACCCTGGTGCTGGACGATCTCAAGCCTGGCAAGCATTTGTACTTGCTGAGCACTGGCACCGGGTTGGCGCCATTCATGAGCGTGATCCAGGATCCGGAAACCTACGAGCGTTTCGAAAAAGTGATCCTGTGCCACGGCGTACGTTACGTCAATGAAGTTGCCTACCGCGAGTTCATTACCGAACACCTGCCGCAGAACGAATTCTTTGGCGAAGCGCTGCGTGACAAACTGATCTACTACCCGACCGTTACTCGCGAACCGTTCGAGAACGAAGGCCGCCTGACCGACTTGATGCGCAGCGGCAAGCTGTTTCGCGACATCGGCCTGCCGCCGATCAACCCGCAGGACGACCGCGCCATGCTGTGCGGTAGCCCGAGCATGCTCGACGAGACCAGCGAAGTGCTCAACAGTTTCGGCCTGACTGTTTCGCCGCGCATGCGTGAGCCGGGTGATTACCTGATCGAGCGGGCGTTTGTAGAGAAGTAACCCTCGGTTTATGCGGTGGTTGATCGATCGCCATCGCGAGCAGGCTCGCTCCCACAATGGAATATGTGGGAACACAAATCTTGTGGCCACTGAAGTTCAAAGGTGGGAGCGAGCCTGCTCGCGATAGCCGCAACCCGGTCTGCAGTTACCCATGAAAAAGCCCGCGCTACCTGAAGAAGGCAGCGCGGGCTTTTTCGTTTCTGGCGGTTACGATTTCGCCGGAATCACTTCCAGCACCTTGATCACCCCGGGCTGCGGATAGTGCCAACGCACATCCAGATCCCAGAACTGCGCACCATATTCCCGTTCGGGCGTAGGAATCTGGTACGCCGGACGTGGGTCTTGGGCCAGGCACTGTTCGATCAGCTCCACCAGGGGTTCTTCCAGGCGCTTGGCGTGGTCGCGGGCCTGATGCAGGGCAGAGCTGGCCCATCGCACCGCAATCAGCTCAGGCGCTGCGCTGGCGATGTTGTTGTGCGCCGAGCCGATGATGTCTGCGTAGGGCACGTAGGGTTTGATATCCAGCACTGGGGTGCCGTCCAGCAAGTCGATGCCCGAGATCCACAGGCGCCCGGCTTCGACCCGCTCCAGTTTCACCACCGACTGGCCGATGCCGTTGGGGCGATGGGTGGCACGAGTGGCGAACACCCCCATGGACTTATTGCCGCCCAGACGCGGCGGGCGCACTTTCAGCCGTGGCTTGTCTTCCAGGGCCTGGTGGAACAGGAACAGCAGCCAGACATGGCTGACCTGCTCCAGGCCCTGCACCGCATCGCCCTGATCGAATGGCGCCACCAACTCCAGCACACCGCGCGCGGCCGGGGCCAGTTGCGGTTGACGGGGAATGGCGAACTTCTCCTTGAAGCAGGAGCGGACGTAGCCGATGGGGGAGACGTTGTAGGTCATGGTTCGGCGGGAAATCAGCCGCGAACGCGCAGCGTCAGGCCCTTGAGGAAGTTGCGCAGTAACTGGTCACCGCACGGGCGGTAGTTGGTGTGACCGAACTTGCGGAACAATGCGCTCAGTTCCGGCTTGGATACCGGGAACTCCGCGGCCTTGAGGATGGCGTGCATATCGTCTTCCTTCAGTTCGAAGGCCACCCGCAGCTTCTTGAGGATGATGTTGTTGGTGACCGGCACTTCGATTGGCTGCGGTGGACGGCTTTCGTCCTTGCCGCGCTTGAAGATCACCAGGCCGTCGAGAAAATGCGCCATGACTTCGTCAGGGCAGAACACGAAGCCTTCTTCCTCGTCTTTCTTGAGGTAACCCACCAGATCCGCCATGGGCACTTCCAGGCCACCCAGCTTGATGATCTCGATGACTTTTTTGTCGCTGATGTCGAGCATGTAGCGCACGCTGCGAAGTACGTCGTTGTGAACCATGTGTGCAATCCTGATCAATCGGCAGTGGGCGCCGCAGCTCGGTGCGGCGCCGGAAAAAGAAACTAGAACTTCTCTTTGGTGGACAGGTAACGCCACTGGCCCAGGGGCACCTTACCGATGGACACGCCGCCAATGCGGATGCGTCGAATGGCCACCACCTTGAGGCCGACCGCCTGGCAAAACAGCGCGATCACCCCCGGTTGCGGGTTCTTCATGGCAAAGCGCAAGCGGTTCTCGTTCTGCCAACTGGCCTTGACCGCCGGCAACTCCTTGCCTTTGTAGGTCAGGCCATGGTTCAGGCGATTGAGGCCATGGGCGACCATTTCGCCTTCGACTTCCACCACGTACTCCTGCTCGATCTTGGCGGCGTCGGCGGTGAGCTTGCGCAGAATCTTCCAGTCCTGGGTGAACACCAGCAACCCACTGGCGTTGGCCTGCAGGTCGGCACTGGCGGTCAGGCGCAGAAAATGGCCCTTGAGGGGGCGCTTGCCGAAGCGGTGTTCTTCGCTCAGGGTCTGTGGTCCAAGGGACGCCATCGCCGTGTCTGCATCCATGCCCGCCGGGGCGTTCAACAGGAGGGTGACCGGCTCTGGCGCGGTGGCCTTGGCCTCGGGGTCGAGTTCGACTTTCTGGGTAGTGACCTTGAACTGCGGTTCGTCGATCACTTCGCCGTCCACGGTGACCCAGCCGCCCTCGATGAACAGCTCAGCCTCCCGACGGGAACAGCCGACGAGTTCGATGAGGCGTTTGGAGAGACGAATCGGGTCAGTCATGACAGGGCCGTAACAAAAAGAGGGTGGGCATTGTACCTGCCTGGCGCCGGTTAATCGCGGGTCCATTTGCCTTTTAGCCGCGTTGGACCTTCAGGTCGGGCTGTTTGTAGCGCATGTGCAGCAACGGGTACGGCTGGTTCATGCCGTCCTTTGCCGAACGGCCAACCACTTCGAAGCCTTGCTTGAGGTAAAAACCCAAGGCTTGCGGGTTCTGTTCGTTGACATCCAGCTGATCGGCGTTCATGTGCTCCATGGCATAACGCAACAGCTGTTTGCCCAGGCCCTGGCCACGGTGTTGCGGGTCGATGAAAAGCATCTCGATCTTGCCGGCTGCGACGCCGGCGAAACCGGTAATGCGCTGGCGAGTGTCCCGGGTGCAGATGAGCATGACCGCGTCCAGGTAACGGGTGAGCACCAGATTCTTCAACAGTTCGATGTAGCTGTCCGGCAGAAAATCGTGGGTGGCGCGTACCGAGGCCTCCCAGACCCGGGTCAGTTCCTGATAGTCGCTGGATTTCGGTGTGTGGATGACCGAATGCTGACGCATGCCCGCCTGCTCCTTGTGCTGGATATCTCCATACGATAGCTGCAAAAAAGCCTCGCATCTTGTGAGGATAGCGAGGCTCTTCAATTTTTCGGCCTGTGAAGGAACCTGTGGGAGCTCGGCTCCCACAGGTATCACATTGAGTCTGTGAAGCAGCAGCTCAACCGATCTGTTCAGCCCACAGATCGTATTCGTCAGCGTCGGTCACCTTGCACCAGACCTTGTCGCCCGGCTTGAGATTGCTGCCGTTGTCGATGAATACGTTGCCATCGATTTCCGGGGCGTCGAAGAAGCAGCGGCCCACGGCGCCTTGTTCATCCACTTCATCCACCAGTACTTCGATTTCACGGCCGATGCGCATTTGCAGGCGCGCCGAGCTGATGGCCTGCTGGTGCGCCATGAAACGCTCCCAACGATCCTGCTTGACCTCGTCCGGCACCACATCCAGGTCCAGGTCGTTGGCCGGTGCGCCTTCGACGGGCGAATACTGGAAGCAACCGACGCGGTCGAGCTGGGCTTCGGTCAGCCAATCCAGCAGGTACTGGAAGTCTTCCTCGGTTTCGCCAGGGAAGCCGACGATGAAGGTCGAGCGGATGATCAGGTCCGGGCAGATCTGGCGCCAGTTCTTGATGCGGGCCAGGGTCTTGTCTTCGAAAGCCGGGCGCTTCATGGCCTTGAGGACTTTCGGGCTGGCGTGCTGGAACGGGATGTCCAGGTACGGCAGGATCTTGCCGGCGGCCATCAGCGGGATCAGTTCGTCGACATGCGGATACGGGTAGACGTAATGCAGGCGGACCCACACGCCGAGGGTGCTGAGGGCTTCGCACAGTTCGGTCATGCGGGTTTTCACCGGCGCGCCGTTCCAGAAGCCAGTGCGGTATTTCACGTCGACGCCATAAGCGCTGGTGTCCTGGGAGATCACCAGCAGCTCCTT
Organism: Pseudomonas sp. A214; assembly: GCF_900156295.1. Taxonomy (NCBI): domain Bacteria; kingdom Pseudomonadati; phylum Pseudomonadota; class Gammaproteobacteria; order Pseudomonadales; family Pseudomonadaceae; genus Pseudomonas; species Pseudomonas sp. A214. The sequence continues at coordinate 5,512,872 of NZ_LT707062.1, read as the reverse complement.
GACGCCGGCCTTGACCAGGCGCTGGGCCTCGTCGAGCACATCACCCACCGGGCGGCTTACCAGTTTGCCGCGCATCGAGGGGATGATACAGAAGCTGCAACTGTGGTTGCAGCCTTCGGAAATCTTCAGGTAAGCGTAGTGGCGCGGTGTCAGCTTGATGCCTTGCGGCGGCACCAGGTCGATCAGCGGGTTGTGGTCCTGGCGGGGCGGCACTACGTCGTGCACGGCATTGACGACCTGCTCGTACTGCTGCGGACCGGTCACGGCCAGCACGCTGGGGTGCACGTCGCGGATATTGCCTTCTTCCACACCCATGCAGCCGGTCACGATGACCTTGCCGTTTTCCTTGATGGCTTCGCCGATCACTTCCAGGGACTCGGCCTTGGCCGAATCGATGAAGCCGCAGGTGTTGACCACTACCACGTCGGCGTCCTGGTACGTGGATACGACGTCATAACCTTCCATGCGCAGCTGGGTCAGGATGCGCTCGGAGTCGACCAGAGCCTTCGGGCAACCCAGGGATACGAAGCCAACCTTGGGGTTGGCCGGCGCGGTAGTGGTGGACATGTCTAACCTCGGTGTAGGGGAGATCGTCTCTTGTGGAGACAGGACGCTTGACGCGCCTCTGATCAAAAAGTGCGCAATTCTAGCGGTGCTGGAAGCGCTTGACCAGCTTTATACGGGGAAAAACGACGAGTGCTGCGCTATGCTTCGCGCCGTCCAGCGCAACTGAATCTCTACAGTCAATCATTTGTCTGTAACAGGAAGTAAGGTGGCCTGGACGCAAGGTCAATCAGGGTGCTTCTTTCCAGCAGCGCGGATCAGGTAGTGGGAGTGTTGGATGGAGCAGGCAGAGAGTCAGGTGTCGGGTACCGGGCATGCAGCGGCCAGGCCCGTGGGAATGTTGGTGGCCGCCGCGGGGGTGGTCTATGGCGACATCGGCACCAGTCCCTTGTACACCATCAAGGAAGTGTTTTCCGGTCAATATGGTGTGCAGGTCAACCATGACGGAGTGTTCGGGATTCTGGCGCTGATCTTCTGGTCGTTGGTCTGGGTCGTCTCGATCAAATACGTGCTGTTTATCCTGCGCGCTGACAACCAGGGCGAAGGCGGCATCATGTCGTTGACCGCGCTGGCCCGGCGGGCGTCCACCCCTTATCCCCGGTTGCGTTCGGTGCTGGTGATTCTCGGGCTGATCGGCGCCTCGTTGTTTTACGGTGACAGCATGATCACCCCGGCCATTTCCGTATTGTCGGCCGTGGAGGGTCTGGAAGTGGCCTTTGATGGGCTGGATCACTGGGTTGTGCCGATGGCGCTGGTGATTCTGGTGGCGCTTTTCCTGATTCAGAAACACGGGACCGATCGGATCGGTAAATTGTTCGGGCCGGTCATGGTGCTGTGGTTCGTGGTCCTTGGCGGCCTGGGCATTCATGGCATTGTCCAGCATCCGCAGGTGCTCGAGGCGTTGAACCCGGCCTGGGGCGTGCGCTTTTTCATGGTGCATCCGGGGGTTGGCGTTGCGATCCTGGGGGCCGTGGTACTGGCCTTGACCGGCGCCGAAGCCTTGTATGCGGACATGGGGCATTTCGGCCGCAAACCGATTGCCCGGGCCTGGTTCGTCTTGGTGTTGCCAGGACTGGTGCTCAACTATTTCGGTCAGGGCGCCTTGCTGTTGGAGAACCCGGAGGCCGCTCGTAACCCGTTTTATCTGTTGGCCCCAGGCTGGGCGCTGGTGCCGCTGGTGGTGCTCTCGACCTTCGCCACGGTGATCGCATCCCAAGCGGTGATTTCCGGCGCGTTTTCCCTCACACGCCAAGCCATCCAGCTCGGCTATATCCCGCGCATGTACATCCAGCACACCTCCAGCGCCGAACAAGGGCAGATCTACATCGGCGCGGTGAACTGGGCGTTGATGGTTGGCGTGATCCTGCTGGTGCTTGGCTTCGAGTCGTCCGGCGCGTTGGCCTCTGCCTATGGCGTGGCAGTGACCGGCACCATGCTGATCACCAGCATCCTGGTGTCGGCGGTGGCGTTGCTGCTGTGGAAATGGCCACCTCTGCTGACGGTGCCGTTGCTGGTCGGTTTTCTATTGGTGGACGGCCTGTTCTTTGCCGCCAATGTCCCGAAAATCCTGCAGGGTGGCGCATTTCCGGTGTTGGCGGGGATCGTGTTGTTCATTCTGATGACCACGTGGAAGCGCGGGAAGGAACTGTTGGTAGATCGGTTGGATGAAGGCGCTCTGCCGTTGCCGGTATTTATCAGCAGCATCCGTGTCGAACCTCCCCATCGGGTCAAGGGCACGGCGGTTTTCCTCACTGCTCGCCCGGATGCCGTGCCTCACGCGCTGCTCCATAACCTGTTGCACAACCAGGTGCTGCACGAGCAAGTGGTGCTGTTGACGGTGGTGTACGAAGACATCCCCCGGGTGCCGCCGCAACGGCGCTTCGAGGTGGATTCCTACGGCGAAGGTTTCTTCCGGGTGATCCTGCACTTTGGTTTCACTGACGAACCGGACGTGCCACAGGCTCTCAGGCTGTGTCATCTGGATGAGCTGGACTTCAGCCCGATGCGCACCACCTATTTCCTCAGCCGCGAGACGGTCATCGCTTCCAAGCTTGAAAGCATGGCCCGTTGGCGCGAAGTGCTATTCGCCTTCATGCTGAAAAACGCCAACGGCAATTTGCGCTTTTTCAATTTGCCGCTGAACCGGGTGATTGAACTGGGGACCCAGGTGGAAATGTAGCCCAAACAAAAAAGCCCCCGTTGTCTTGTGGCAGCGGGGGCTTTTTGATGGGCGTGGGGTTGAGTGGACAACAATTTGTGGCGAGGGGATTTATCCCCGTTGGGTTGCGAAGCAACCCTCTGGATTTTCCTGGGTTCATGACCTGTGCGAGTGCTTCGCACTCGAGCGGGGATAAATCCCTCGCCACATTAGGTTCGCAGGGTTCACAAAAAACCAGCCTCAGCTCACTGTTCGGCGTTCTTGTTCTGGCGCTTGTTGATTTCGTCCACCAGGCGCTTGGCCAGCGCCGGATAGTTCTCGTCGAAATGATGGCCACCAGGTAGCTGGATGGCTTCGCCCACCGCGGTCTTGTCGGTACAGCCACTTTCAGCCGCTTCTTCTACGCCGTAGATGCACACGACTTTGTCGGCGGGCAGCTTGGCCATTTCCGGGCCCGTGGCGGCTTCGGTGCCGGCATTGCCGAGCCAGCCTTCGACTTCGATCTCGAAGCTGCCGGTGCGCGCGAAGGCCAGCAGGATGATTGCGTCGACCCCTTGCTGTTCGCTGGCCGGAAGGCGATTGTAGATTGCGGGCAGTACGTCGGCGCCGAAGGAATATCCGGTCAGGATGAAGCGCTTGGTGCCCCAGACCTGACGGTAGTGCTGCATCAGTTCGGTGAGGTCCTGGGCGCTTTGTTCCGGACTCTTGTGCTGCCAGTAGTAGCGCAGGGTGTCGATGCCGACGACCGGGTAACCGATCTTGGCCATTTCTTCGGCCACGTCCCGATCCAGGTCCCGCCAGCCGCCGTCTCCGGAGAGAAACAGCGTCACGGTGTCCCGGGCCTGGCTGGCCGGCACTTCCACTACGGGAATGCCCAGGCCGCCCTGGTCGGTGCCTACCAGGATCTTGTGCAGTTCGTTGTTCAGCACCTGTGGCAGGTTGATGTCGTAGTTGCTGATGCTGGTTTCAGCGTTCGGTTGATCCCGGACGAAACCGGCGCTGGTGTCGTCGGGGTTGTCATTCCAGGCCACCAGCCAGTGGCCGTGGGCCGCGCTTTTAGGCAGCAGGTGGGTGCAGCCGGGTTTTTCCAGGGCCAGGTCCACCGAAACGGCCTGGGCCTTGTCGTTCTTCTGCTCCGCCAGCCAGCGCCAGGCCAGCACGGCTCCGGGGCCGATACCGCTGACCAGCGTTGCCGGCCCCTGGAGCTGCTTCAGGCCGGCCTGCAGGGCACGGCCTTGCAGCATGCAGTCCTTGGGCAGGATCACCTGGACGATTTGCGCCGAGCCGCTGCGGCTGAGGGTCAGCAATTGCGTGTCGCTGAGTTTCTGCTCTTCGTTGACCGCCACCAGCACTTGGGCGCGGGGCGGGGTGCCGGGAATGATCCGGGTCATGGGGGCACCGTCGACCGGCGTCAGCTGTTCAAGGGTCGGTTGCGGGGCAGGGCGGTTCCAGTACCAGTAACCGCCACCGAGAATCACCGCCACCACCAGCAGGGTGGCCACTACGTATCGCCAGGAGCGTTGCATCATCAGCGTTTCACCAATCCAGTCAGGCCGCCTGCAATCAGGGCGGCGGTATCGGCCAGAGCTACCAGCGGATCGAGTCCGGCGGGCACGGCCATGTAACGAGGTTCCCAGTCAGGCTGGAATTTATCTTTGAAACGGCGCAGGCCCTGGAAGTTGTAGAGCTGTTCGCCACGGCGGAACACCATCGAACCCAGACGCTGGGTCAGCGGTGCGCCGCGTCGCGGTTGCAGGCCCGACAGGGGGACCATTCCGAGGCTGAAGCGGGCATAGTCATGGGCTTTGTAATGCTGAATCAGCCCGACCATCATGAATTCCATGGTCAGTTTCGGGGCGTCGGGATGGGCGCGCATCAGATCGAGGCTGGCCAATTCATGGCTGTGCGTCTCCAGCAGATTGGCGAACGCCACCGGGCGGCCTTCGAAACGAATCACTGCGATGCGGAAATGCTTGAGGTAGTCATCGCTGAAGCGGCCAAGTGAAAAGCCTTTTTCCCGCACGTTCTTGCCGGTCAGCCAGGCGTCGGAAATGACCTTCAGCTCATCCATCGGCGCCTGGCCCGGTTCGTGGATCTCCAGCGACAGGCCGTCCCGGGTACCGCGGTTCCAGGTGTAGCGCAAGTCCTTCATCTCTTTGCCCTTGGCTTCGAGATCGAAATGCTTGAGGTCGACCCGTGCTTCTTCACCCAGCTTGATCGCGGTCAGGCCGATGTCCATGTAATACGGCAGGTTCTCGGCGCGAACCTGATAGAACACCGGGCGCGCATGATGGATATCGCAAAGGTCGCGGAACTGCCAGATCATTTCTGCGCGTTGCTGGGTAGGGCCGATCGGGTCGTACAATGCCACCAGACTGCGGCCACGGCGGGCATACATCAGAAATGCTTCGTCGTTGGGATGAAACAGCAATGCCTTGTCACCGGTCAGGGCCAGGCCGCCGTCGGGTTGTGAAGAGGCCATGAGAATCTTTTTGGCTCGCTCCAGTTCTTCTGCCGCCGGCAGCTGGATCACCGGGCGGGCGGTACGCAGCAGCCAGGTAAGGGACACCACTACCAGCAGCACCGCCGCGCCCAGCAGTGAGCGCAGACCACGAGGTGCGTCGGCATCGAGGGTGAATTGCCACCACAGTTCATGGCTGTAGGGCACGTCCTGGTATGCAAACAGCAGCAGCCAGATTGACGCGCCGAGCACGCATAGGCTGGCAATCAGAAACAGCGGCGAAAATGGCAACTCGGTCAGGCGACTCGGACGATAAAACGAACGCCGGAACACCGCCAACAAACTGGCCGTCAGCGTCAGCAGCGTGGCCTCTTCCCAATCGAAGCCCTTGAGCAGTGAGAGCAGGGCGCCCACCAACAGTAAAACGGTGGTCAGCATCCAGGCAGCAGACAAGCGACGGCGCAGACCCTGGGCGAGCAACAGGCACAACACGCCCACAAGGCTGGCGCCCAGGTGCGAGGCGTCCACCAGCCGATGAGGGATCAGGAAACCAATGTGCTCCAGGCGAGTATCGATTTCCGGGGTCACGCCGGAAAACAGCAGCACCACGCCCGATAGGAACACCAGCACCGCGAGGATCGGCGCCGCCAGGCCCGACGCTACCCGCAGGGACTGGCGGGCCTGGAACAGCCGTTGCGCCTCATTGATCAGCAACAACACACAGGCCACCAGCATCGGCAGCAGGACATAGATCAAGCGATACAAAAGCAGGGCGGCGGCCAAAGGCGCGGCCCCCAGTTTGTCGGCGAAGGCCGCCAGCAGGATCGCTTCGAACACCCCGACCCCGCCCGGTACATGACTGAGTACGCCGGCTGCCAGCGCCAACAGGTACACCAGCAGGAATGCGCCGAACGGTGGTGTTTCGGGCAACAACAAGTACAGCACCGTGGCGGCCGCCGCGACATCCAGCGTGGTGATGATCAGTTGCAGGAGCGTCAAGCGTCGGCCCGGCAGGCGCAGGGTGCGGCGCCCGGCCTTGATCAGCAGGCTGTCCCGATAGGGCTGTTCTGGCAGGCGCCGACGGTAGATGCCGATAGCCAGCGCACAGGTGAGCAGCAGCACCGCCACGCAGATCGCTCCCAGCCAGGTGGCCGGCAAGTGCAGGGCGGCGGAAGCGGCGGGCAGATCACTGAGGGTTGCCAGGGCTGCCAGCGGCGGCAGTGCACAGCCCAGGGATAGGCTGGCGAACAGGGTCATGTGGGCGACATCTGTCGCGCCCAGGCCATGGCGGGCATACAGCCGGTAGCGAACCGAGCCCCCCGACAATAACGAGAGCCCGATGGCGTTGCCGATGGCAAAAGCGCTGAATCCGCCCAGGATCAGCGTTTTCGCGGGCAATTTCACACCGGCATAACGGCTGGCGGACCATTCATAGCCCAGCAAGATGACGAATCCGACGACCGTCGCGGCGACTGCGCCGAGCAGGGCTGAGCGCGGCACCTGCATGATCGAGTCGTGCAGAGCGTACAGATCGAGCTCGCTCAGCAGGTGGCGACAGGCAATCAATGCAAGGGCGAACAGCAACAGCGTGACAGCGAGGCCGATAGGCTGACGGTACTGACTGATACGCTCCAGCCAGCGCAAGCGCCCGGCCTTGATCGGTTGTACCGCAGTAACAGTGTCTTGTGGGGCAGACGAGTGAGCGCGCATCAATCACCTCTTGAACTATGCGCGACAGGATGGGGGCAACCCGCTCAGTTACCAATCCCTGCCGAAAAAAATAATTACAAAATATTTGTCATGAAAGCTTTTTTCGACAGGCACAAAAAAGGCCACTCTTTCGAGTAGCCTTTTTTGATGTTTGGTTGCGGGAGCCGGATTTGAACCGACGACCTTCGGGTTATGAGCCCGACGAGCTACCAGACTGCTCCATCCCGCGTCTGTGTGGCGGCATTCTACAGGCGAACGCCTGAGTGTCAACCGTTAAAAGGTGGTGAGGTCAAATAAACGGCCAATTCGTCGCCAACCGAGCTAAACACAAGAAATCAAAAGGAAATTGTCCTACAAGCAGGCAGTCTGCATTGCGTCGCCGTGGGGTTGGGCGAGGTTCGCAGGTCTTCTCTTCACGGCGCCTTGCTCAAAAACAAACGGCCACAAAAAAGGCCACTCTTTCGAGTAGCCTTTCTTGATGTTTGGTTGCGGGAGCCGGATTTGAACCGACGACCTTCGGGTTATGAGCCCGACGAGCTACCAGACTGCTCCATCCCGCGTCTGTGTGGCGGCATTCTACAGAGGATCGGCTGGCTGTCAACCCTGGCGCCAGGAAAATCTGTTCAGCTTCAATTGCTTAGCCTAAGTCCTGGGCATTGTGACAGCGCTGTGACGCAAGCCTGGCAAGGGCTGGCGCTCTATTGGACGCTTCGCTGCGATTGAAGAAATAAATTCACGTAGGCTTTTTCCAGCCGCAGTGAAGGATCTTTTCAACTACTGGTGCTATATACAGTTGTCGGTGCGATACTGGCGTCCCGACTTGTCGCACATCCGCTTCTCTTATGACGCAACGCAAAATCATCCACGTCGACTGTGACTGCTTCTACGCCGCTATCGAGATGCGCGATGACCCGCGGCTGGCTGGCAAACCCCTGGCGGTCGGTGGTTCGGCGGACCGGCGCGGAGTCATCGCGACCTGTAACTACGAGGCCCGGGCCTACGGTGTGCGTTCGGCCATGTCATCCGGACACGCCTTGAAGCTCTGCCCCGACTTGACCATCGTCAAGCCGCGGATGGACGCCTATCGGGAGGCGTCGAAGGAAATTCATACGATCTTCAGCGATTACACTGACTTGATCGAGCCGCTGTCCCTGGATGAGGCCTACCTGGATGTCTCCGCAAGTGCCCATTTCGGTGGGAGTGCCACCCGCATCGCCCAGGACATTCGGCGGCGGGTTTCCAATCAACTGCACATCACGGTGTCCGCCGGCGTCGCTCCCAACAAGTTTCTGGCCAAGATCGCCAGCGATTGGAAAAAGCCCAACGGCTTGTTCGTCATTACCCCGGATCAGGTCGAAGACTTCGTTTCGGCCCTGCCGGTGAGCAAGCTGCATGGGGTGGGTAAAGTGACCGCCGACAAACTGAACAGGCTTGGCATTGTCGATTGCCTGCAGTTGCGTCAATGGGACAAGCTGGCGCTGGTGCGCGAATTCGGCAGTTTCGGTGAGCGCCTCTGGAGCCTGGCTCGTGGGATTGATGAGCGTCTGGTGCACAATGACAGCCGTAGACAGTCCATCAGTGTGGAAAACACCTACGACGTCGATCTGCCTGATCTGACAAGCTGCCTCGATAAACTGCCGGAGCTGATGCAGTCCCTGAGTGGGCGCATCGCCCGGATCGACAGTAGTTATCGACCGGGCAAGCCGTTCGTCAAAGTGAAATTCCATGACTTCACCCAGACCACCCTGGAGCAGGCCGGGGCAGGGCGCGATCTGGGCAGTTACCAGTTGCTATTGACCCAGGCATTCAACCGCGGCGGCAAGCCGGTGCGTTTGTTGGGGATAGGGGTACGGCTGGAGGATCTGCGAGGCGGGTTTGAGCAGTTGGAATTGTTTGAGCGGTGAGGCTGCCACTTACATGAAGGCTTTGCCGGCTCTTGTGGCGAGGGAGCTTGCTCCCGCTGGGCTGCGCAGCAGCCCCAGAAACAGTTGATTCAACTTATCTGGCACACCGAGGTGGCAGGCTTGAGGGCCGCTGCGCGCCCCAGCGGGAGCAAGCTCCCTCGCCACAAGGTTTTGCTGCTAGTTCGCTCCTGGATCCGCCACCAGGCGCCCGCCATCCTTGGTCAGGGCTTTGAGGAATTCGGTCTGTAACTCCGGATCATTGCGGGTCAGTTCGATCAGGCTCTGTTCCAGCTCGCTGGCCTCTTCTTCAAGCCCCAGCTCCGACAGCCGCTTGACCCGATGAACCCACTGGCTCACCTCGTCATCTTCCAGATCGTCGTAGATCAACCCATGGGCTTCCACCAGCTTGCCGCGCAACGTGCTGCTGATGCTCAGGGACGAGTCGGTGTGTACCTCGTCCAGGGCGTCCGTCACGCTGATCTGCAACTTGCCGAAGTGGCTCAGATCATGCTCGGCGAACGGGCTTTCCAGCAGATTCAAACGCAACACGCCATTGCGGTCGGTGCTCAGTTCGAAGGTTTGCCGGGCAGCCTTGACCTGTACCGGGCGTTCGCTCCAGGGCAGGCTCGTGTGTTCGACGCGTTTGTCGCGTTGCACTTCGTCGATTCCGGCCAGGTTCTGCTGGGCGCGGCCATGGGACGGCACGTTCATGAATGGATTGAGCCCGGCGAAGCCGTAGCTGATCCAGTCTCGAGTCGCGCTCTCTGGGAGGTTGCCAAGGGCGAACACATTGACCACATTGGCGCCGACACCCGCCACCACTGCCACCGCGCCCAGCGGAATTTCGTAAACTTCGCGCCAGGGCTGATACGGCGTATAGCGATCATAATGGCGGGTGACTTCGAATTCGGTGACTTCGAAGGTCTTCTGCTCATTGATCCGCACCCGACGTTGCGGCAGTTCGAGTACTTTGGGCTCGCCCACTTCGATATGCAGGCTATGGTCGAGCAGTTTGCGCTCGACCCGCTCTTCGTGCTCGCTGCGTTGCGACATTTGGTTGGCACAGCCGCTGACCAGCAGGGCGCCGCACAGCGCGGCGCCCCAGAGGCCTAAGGTGTTTCGCTTGAACATGACGTCTCTATCTGGTGTCAGCGGCGGATACGGGCCTGGAGGAACGACAGCACGTCAGCGACCGGCAGCGCTTGCGGCTCGGCCTCGGTGCGACTTTTGTATTCCAGGTTGCCTTCGGCCAGGCTGCGGTCACTGACGACGATCCGATGCGGGATGCCGATCAGTTCCATGTCTGCGAACTTGATGCCGGGGCTGGTTTTTTTGTCGCGGTCGTCCAGCAGCACTTCGAAGCCGGCCGCCGTCAGTTCGGCGTAGAGCTTGTCGGTGGCTTCGCGAACCAGTTCGGTCTCGTAGCGCAGCGGCACCAGGGCAATCTGGAATGGCGCCAGGGCGTCGCTCCAGATGATCCCTTTCTCGTCGTTGTTCTGCTCGATGGCCGCGGCGACCACGCGGGATACGCCGATGCCGTAGCAACCCATTTCCAGGGTCACCGGCTTCCCATTCTCGCCCAGCACTTCGCACTTCATGGCCTTGCTGTACTTGTTGCCCAGCTGGAAGATGTGCCCGACTTCAATGCCGCGCTTGATTTCCAGGACGCCTTTGCCGTCCGGGCTCGGATCGCCGGCCACAACGTTGCGCAGGTCGGCCACGGCCGGAACCGGCAGGTCGCGCTCCCAGTTCACGCCGAAGTAGTGCTTGTCATCGATGTTGGCGCCGATGGCGAAATCGCTCATCAGCTCCACCGAGCGGTCGATGATGATCGGCAGCGGCAGGTTCAACGGGCCGAGGGAGCCGGCACCGGCGCCGATGGCGTCGCGCAGTTCGGCGTCGGTGGCCATGACCAGGGGGCTGGCAACGCCAGGCTGGTTGCCGGCCTTGATTTCGTTCAGCTCGTGATCGCCGCGGATGATCAGGGCGATCAGCTTGCCTTCTTCTTCGGCGCGCACGATCAGGGTCTTGATGGTGCGTTCGATCGGCAGGTTGTAGCCTTCCACCAGTTGAGCGATGGTCTTGGCGTTTGGCGTGTCCACCAGGCGCAGTTCTTCGGTCGGTGCAGGGCGGGAGGTTTCCCGTGGCACGGCCTCGGCTTTCTCGATGTTGGCGGCGTAGTCGGAGCCGTTGCTGAAGACGATGTCGTCTTCGCCGGACTCGGCCAGTACGTGGAACTCGTGGGAGCCGGCGCCACCGATGGAACCGTTGTCGGCTTCAACCGGACGGAATTTCAGGCCCAGGCGGGTGAATACGTTGCAATACGCCTGGTGCATGCGGTCGTAGGTGACTTGCAGCGAGGCCAGGTCGGTGTGGAACGAGTAGGCGTCCTTCATGATGAATTCGCGGCCGCGCATCAGGCCGAAGCGTGGACGGATTTCATCACGGAATTTGGTCTGGATCTGATACAGGTTGATAGGCAGCTGCTTGTAGCTGCTCAACTCGTTGCGCATCAGGTCGGTGATCACTTCTTCGTGAGTCGGGCCTGCGCAGAAGTCACGACCGTGACGGTCTTTGATGCGCAGCAGCTCAGGGCCGTACTCTTCCCAGCGCCCCGATTCCTGCCACAGCTCGGCCGGCTGGGTGCCCGGCATCAACACTTCCAGAGAGCCGGCGGCGTTCATTTCTTCGCGAACGATGGCTTCTACCTTGCGCATCACACGCAGACCCATCGGCAGCCAGGTGTACAGGCCCGAGGCGAGTTTGCGGATCATGCCGGCGCGCAGCATCAGCTGGTGGCTGATCACGACGGCGTCGGAAGGCGTTTCTTTCTGTGTGGCGAGCAAAAATTGACTGGTGCGCATGGTTGGCCGTTGTCGGTTGCTGATGACGAGAAGTGACGGAGCATTGTACGGGCGAGATGCCCTGGCGTACAGGCGCGTGGCCGGTCGCCAGGCATGAGCGCCGGTTTCGCCGGCGCTTGCTGGAAGTTTCCTACGATTCTTGCGCAGGTCGCGTGGGTGTCGGTTCCGGCTCCGAAGCCGAGCCTGAACCCTGGCGGCGGTTTTCCTGATACCAGTGCAAGGCAATCAGTAACAGGGTCGGAACCCCCAGCAAGGCGGTGATCAGGAAGAAGTCGTGATAGCCGAATTTCTCCACCATCACCCCTGAGTAACCGCCGATCAAGCGCGGCAGCAACAGCATGATCGAGCTGAGCAGGGCGTATTGGGTGGCCGAGAACTTAAGGTTGGTCAGGCTCGACAAGTAGGCGACGAACGCCGAAGTGGCCAGGCCGGAGCTGAAGTTGTCCAGGGAGATGGTGACAACCAGCATCTGCAGGTTGGCGCCCATGTCGGCGAGCATCAAAAACAGGATATTGGTGCCGGCGGAGGCAACGCCGCCGATAAACAGGATCGGCAGGATACCGAAACGCACGATCAACAAGCCGCCCATGCCGGCGCCGACGAGCGTCATGATCAGCCCGAAAATCTTGCTGACGCTGGCGATCTGGTCCTTGGTGAAGCCTTGGTCGATGTAGAACACGTTGGCCATGACGCCCATGACCGTGTCGGACATCCGGTAGGTGGCAATCAGCCCAAGCAGCAACAGGGCCTGCCAGCGGTAACGCAGGATGAAATCGTTGACCGGTGTCAGCACCGGCGCCAGCCCGCGGCGCCCCATGGCCGAAAGGCACAGGGCTGTCAGGGTGATATAGAGAATGGCCCGCAGGAAGGCACGGTCTTCGAGCAGCAGGTCCAGAAGGCTGACGCCTTCGAACAGGACACTGGCAAAGTCGGTGTTATAGAGCTGGGTGAACATCGCCGGTACCGACACCAGCAGCACGATGAGTACGAACACCGAGGCCAACTGGTGGACGAAGCTATAGCGACCGGCCTGCAACTGGGTGCGTAGCGGCACCGGCGGTTCGCGCATGAATAGCGAGGTGAGCAACGCAGGGACCATCAGCACGCCGAACAACAGATAGGTGCCTGCCCAGGCCGAGTGCTTATAACTGAAACCGGTGGAGCCGAACCCTTCGGCGAAGAACAGTGCGCCCGCGGTGGCCAGCAATGCCGCGATTCGGTACCCGGACATGTAGCTGGCGGCGAGGGCCGCCTGGCGGGTGTCGTCGGCGATCTCCAGGCGATAGGCATCGACGGCAATGTCCTGGGTGGCCGACGCGAAAGCCACGATCACGGCGATGGCGATCAACCATGACAGGTGCTTTTGCGGGTCGCAGAAGCCCATGCCGATCAGGCCGAGGATCACCAGGGCCTGGGAGAGCACCAACCATGAACGCCGACGGCCGAGTTTGCCCAGCAGCGGCAGGCGCCATTGGTCGAGCAGGGGCGACCAGACCCATTTAAAGGCATAGGCCAGGCCGATGAGGCTCGCGTAGCCAATAGTCTCGCGGGCCACGCCAGCTTCGCGCAACCAGACCGAAAGCGTGGAAAACACCAGCATGTAGGGCAGGCCGGCGGCGAAGCCAAGCAGCAACAGCACGAGCGTCGAGGGACTGGCATAGGCGGCGAGGGCGGCGCGCCAGGTTTTACGGGGCATGGGCTGGAGTCTGCCTCAAAAATTGCGAAAACAAAGCGCGCACTCTAACCGCTGTGCTCTACCGGGCGCCAGCCATGGCGCTGAATATCAACACGATTATTCAGGACACTCACCCCTTCCGTGCGCAGGCGCGCGCGTTGTTCATCCCCTGAGGCGCTGCCGGCCGGCAGGCTGATCCGACCGCCGGCAGCCAATACTCGATGCCATGGCAGCTTTGTGTCGTTCGGCAACTGACTGAGGGTACGCCCTACCCAGCGCGCCGCTCGGCCCAGACCGGCCATCTCGGCTAGCTGACCATAGGTCACGACCTTGCCGGCCGGCACTTGTGCCAGGGTCAGGTACAGGGTGGTGCGGCGGATCTGGGCGGCGTTCTCTGGGGCCGCGGGAGCATCAGTCACGTTCAGGTGTCCTGGGCAAGGGCGTATTGCCGTTTGTAGATTAAATCCCGCAAGGTTGGTTGAGAAATGAACTCATTACAAATACTTCGGTCAGTCCTTGCTAAGGTGTCGTCCCGGGGGATAATGCCGCCTTTTTACCGCAAACTTGAGCTCTTTATACGCTTATGTTGTCTAGAACCCTGCTATGCCTAGCTGTCACCAGCGCCTCCATGCCATTGCTTGCCGATACCGTTTGGTTGAAGAACGGCGACAAGCTCAGCGGCAAGATCACCGTTTTCGATGGCGGCAAGTTGCTGATCCAGACCGATTACGCCGGCGCGATTCCCATCGACTGGAAACAGGTCAAGACTCTTGAGAGCGACCAGCAATTGCTGGTCAAGCAGGATGCCTACACCGGCGAAAAAGCCAAGGCGCTGCAGGCTGCCGAGGACGGCAAGGTGACCCTGGCCAACGGCGACGGACCCAAAACCGTCGAGCTGGCCAGTATCCAGCAGATCCTCAAACCCAAACCGGTGGTCGAGGATCTGGTGTGGAAGGGCAATATCGACGCCGCACTGGATTATCAGCGCGCGGAAAACGATACCGATGACTACGACATCGATTTCAAGACCTCGGCACGCCACGGCAGATGGCGGCATACCGCCGAAGGCGAATACAACCGTGAGTTCCAGGATGACGTGGTTTCCACCGACAACTGGAGGTTGGAGTATTCACTCGACCGCTTCCTGACGGAAAAATGGTTCTGGCAAGGGCGCCTGAATTACAAGCGCGACAAAGTCGAAGAGCTGGCTCGCCAGCGCGTGGTGGGTACCGGTCCGGGCTACCAGTTCTGGGATGACGAGCTGGGTGCTTTCTCGTTGGGTTCGCTGTTCAACCGCACCGATTACGAATACCGCGACGGTGGCACCGACAACTTCTATTCCATCGCCATGAAGTGGGACTACAACCGCTACCTGATTGGCAAGCGCGTCGAATTCTTCACCAATGGCGAAGTCGGCAAGCCGCTGTCCAGTGTTGCCGAATATGCCTACGACGCCGAGGTGGGGCTGCGCTACAAAGTTACCGACTGGGCTTCGCTCAACCTCAAGGCCGAGAAAGATGTCATTGAGGGCACCGAAGACAGCGACTTGAGCAAGACGCGCTACACCGCCGGGTTTGGCGTGACCTGGTAATCCCGGTCTAGCAACCAACCCGTGTGGGAGCGAGCCTGCTCGCGATAGCGGCGGATCAGCAACATCAACGTTGACTGACACGCCGCTATCGCGAGCAGGCTCGCTCCCACATTTTTTTTGTGCGTGGGCAAAAACACACAGGCACAAAAAAGCCCCGCTTTTGAGGGCGGGGCTTTTTACTAAAGCAAGGACAAGTTAGATAACTTGAACTTCTTCAGCTTGCATGCCTTTCTGACCGCGGGTAGCGATGAAAGAAACCTGTTGGCCTTCTTTCAGGCTTTTGAAGCCGTCGGATTGGATTGCTTTGAAGTGAACAAACAGGTCGTCACCGGATTGTGGAGTGATGAAGCCGAAGCCTTTTTCATCGTTGAACCACTTAACGGTACCAGTTTGGCGATTAGACATGGTGTAACTCCTTGAACAAAGATAACTGCGACTCAGGAAGAACCCTGGCCGAGACTGAGTGCAAAGAGCAGGAAAAATTCTTGTAGATGGTTGGATCGAAATTCAACATATCGTGTAGAGATTCTCAGTGACACAAGCAACACAGTGACGTCACCTTAACCCTTTTTCCTGAATGTGCCAATGGTCTTTGCGAAGGTTTCTCGGTTTTGGTGACTGACGGCCAGCGGTATTGCCGTCAGGACCAGGAAATCAAGGTGGATCGGCGAGATTTACGTCCCGCACTTTGAACCCGGCCTCGCGCCCCGGTAAGATGCCGGACGTATTTTTTCCACCTCGCTATTTCAGGAAACCGCCATGAGCATCAAATCGGACAAGTGGATTCGCCGCATGGCGCAAGAGCACGGCATGATCGAGCCCTTCGTCGAGCGCCAGATGCGTGGCGAAGGCGCCGATCGGCTGATTTCCTTCGGCGTCTCCAGCTACGGCTACGATGTGCGCTGCGCCGATGAATTCAAGGTGTTCACCAACATCAACTCGGCGACCGTGGACCCGAAGAACTTCGACGAGAAGAGCTTCGTCGACGTCAAGAGCGACGTCTGCATCATTCCACCGAACTCATTTGCCCTGGCACGCACCGTCGAGTATTTCCGTATCCCGCGCAACGTGCTGACCATCTGCCTGGGTAAAAGCACGTACGCGCGCTGCGGCATCATCGTCAACGTCACGCCGCTGGAGCCTGAGTGGGAAGGGCATGTGACCCTGGAGTTCTCCAACACCACGACCTTGCCGGCAAAAATCTATGCCAACGAGGGTGTGGCGCAGATGCTGTTCCTTGAGTCCGATGAGGAATGTGAAGTGTCCTACAAGGATCGTGGCGGTAAATATCAGGGCCAGCGCGGCGTAACGCTGCCGCGTACCTGATTCTGACGAACAGTTTGAATTCCTGGGCGGGCAGGCACTCTATGGGGTGTACTGCCCGTTTTTTTGCCTCAGCGCAGCGGGCCTTCGCCCAGGAGTTGCTCTATGAAGATCGATCCGCGAATCAGTGCCGAACTGGCAAAGCTTGAGCCCAATCAGATCGGTGTCATGGCTTGGTCATTGCTGGCCCACCCTGCCGAAGCGGCGGGCGGTATTCCAGGCCAGCCTGATCCCGATACCCCCAACGAACAGCCCCTAGAACCCAGCGAACCCGGTGAACCCACCCTGCCGGATGAGCCGCCTCCTGCGCCTGTTGCCTGATCGCAAAATGGCCCGTCAGTGGAAAGCACGTGTGCTTCAACTGACGGGCCATATTTCGTTATCCCCAATGACAAAGATCCTGCAGTCATTGTCCTGTTCGACCCGATGACCCCCTGTGAATGCGCCAAAGGCCGGTAGCAGGCTGATGTCGCTGGCGAGCCGGAAGCAGGCCAGGCGCAGCCGTTGCCGTCCTTTGCCGCTCAGGTGGTAGACGGGATGCACATGGCCCGCCAGGACGTGGCGGCTGGGATGCGGATCGGGCTCATGTTGTACGGCGAAAGGTCCGAGCAACAAAGGCTCCGGCACGACCCGGATGTTCAGCGCTGGCGGCGGGTCGCCGGCACGTTTGTCGTGATTGCCGCGAATCAGCGTCATGGCCAGGTGCTGATGTCGTTCACGCCAGCTACAAAGGGCCTTCAAGGTGCCTGGGGCATGGGAACCTGGACCGTGGAGAAAGTCGCCTAGGAAGATCAGCTGGCGACATGGCAGGCTCGCCAGTAGCCCGTCCAGCACGGCGATGTTGCTGGCCGTCGTGCCATGGGGCACCGGTTGGCCTAGGCTGCGATAAGCAGCGGCCTTGCCGAAATGCACATCGGCGACCATCAGGGTTTGCTGGGCAGGCCAGTACAGGGCTTTTTCCGGCAATAACCAGAGTTCTTCGCCGGCCAGGCTGACGGGATAGGGCGCCGGCATCAGGCGTCACCACGATCAGCGGTCGTTTCCAGTTCGCTGACCATCCGCCGGATGCGATCGGCGAGCTTCTCCGAACTCATGCTTTCCCTGAATCGCTCCACCAGCAAGGGAAACCCCAGTGGGGTGGGGCGTTTAATGGCATGCAGGTCGAGCTTCAAGGTATTGAGGCGTTCCAAGGTCTGCTCCAGTCGACGTATATCCAGTTCTTCACGCAGGACCTCTTCCCCGGCCTGGGCCAGCAAGAGGTTGTCGGTGTCGTATTGCTTGAACACCTGAAAGAACAACCCGCTGGACGCCTGGACTTGGCGGGTGCTTTTGGGTGCGCCGGGATAGCCGGCAAATACCAGTCCGGCGATCCGGGCGATTTCGCGAAAGCGTCGAAGCGCCAGCTCTCCGGCGTTCAGGCTCGCCAGCACATCGCCCAGCAGGTTGTCGACGCTCAGGAGTTCCGGCCCCAGGTGCTGCGTCCAGTCCAGTGTCGTGGCACTGAGCAGTTCCAGGCCGTAATCGTTCACCGCGATGGAAAACGTCACCGGCTGTTGTTGGCTGACGCGCCAGGCCAGCAGGCTCGCCAACCCCAGATGAACCTGGCGCCCGGCAAAGGGATACAGAAACAGATGCCAGCCCTCGCGGGATTTGAGGCGCTCGGCCAACAATGTTTCTTGCGTGGGTAAACCGGACCAGCGTTGTTGAATCGATAACAAGGGCTGCACGGTGCTCATCTCCGGGCCCTCGAAGCGGCCTGTGGCGGCCTCGCTCAGACGGGCCACGACGGCGCCGGCCAGCTCGCTGGAAAGCGGCATCCGCCCACCGTTCCAGCGCGGCACGGCGGCTTTTTTGGCCTGGCTGCGTCGCACGTAGGCGGTCATGTCTTCGACGCGGACCAATTCCAGCAAGCGTCCGGCAAACAGAAAACCATCTCCAGGCCGCAAGCGAGCGATGAAGCCTTCTTCCACGCTGCCCAAGGTCTTGCCGCCACCGCCTTTGCTCCAGAACTTCAATTGCAGGCTGGCGTCGCTGACGATGGTGCCGATGCTCATGCGATGTCGTCGGGCCAGTCGCGCATCGGGGACTCGCCACACGCCGTGTTCGTCCGGCTCGACCCGCCGGTAGTCGGGATAGGCGGTCAATGACAGCCCACCATGGCGCACGAAGGCCAGGGCCCAGGCCCATTCGGCTTCGTTGAGGTCCCGATAGGCCCAGGCGCCGCGCACTTCCTCAAACAGCTCGTCAGGCAGGAAACCGCCGCCCAGGGCCATGCTGACCAGATGCTGGACCAATACATCCAGCGGCTTATGGGGCGATTCCCGGGGTTCGATGCGCCGCTGAGCCACGGCGTCTTGTGCGGCGGCGGCTTCGATCAGCTCCAGGCTGTGGGTCGGCACCAGCGTGACCCGCGAGGTCCGCCCCGGCGCATGACCAGAACGCCCGGCGCGCTGCATCAGCCGCGCCACGCCTTTGGCCGAGCCAATCTGCAGGACCCGTTCGACTGGCAAGAAGTCCACCCCCAGATCCAGGCTGGAGGTGCAGACCACCGCCTTGAGCTGCCCGTCCTTGAGGGCCTGCTCTACCCAGTCGCGAGTTTCCCGGGACAATGAACTGTGATGCAGCGCGATCAGCCCGGCCCAGTCCGGCCTGGCTTGGAGAATGGCCTGATACCAGATTTCCGATTGCGCCCGGGTGTTGGTGAAAACCAGGCAACTGCTGCTGGCGTCTATTTCAGCAATGACCTGGGGCAGCATCTTCAGGCCGATGTGGCCGGCCCACGGAAAACGTTCGAGGGCCGGGGGGAGCAGCGTATCGACCCGTAGCGCCTTGCCGTTGGCCCCCTGCACGCTGATGCCATTGCCTTGCGGGATTAATACCTGTTCGGCGTGGGCCTGGTTACCCAAAGTGGCGGACACACCCCAGACGATGAGTTGGGGATGCCAGCGCCGCAAGCGCGCCAATGCCAATTGCAACTGCACCCCCCGTTTGTTGCCGAGCAACTCGTGCCATTCATCCACCACGACCATGCGCAGCGTCGAGGTAGCCGTTTGCGCATCGGCACGGGCGAGCATCAGGGTCAGGCTTTCGGGCGTGGTGATCAGCGCGGTGGGCAGACGCCGACCCTGGCGGGCGCGTTCGCTGGCGCTGGTGTCGCCGGTGCGCAGGCCGACGCTCCATGGAATCTGCAGCTCTGCCAGTGGTGCCTCGAGGGCTTTGCCTGTATCGGCGGCCAGCGCGCGCATCGGCGTGATCCACAGGACTGTCAGCGGTTCGGTCACTGGTTTGCGTTTACGGGGTTTATCCGACGGTGGCGCCGAGCGGGCGAACCGGTTGAGCGCCGCGAACCACACGGCGTAGGTCTTGCCGGCCCCGGTGTTGGCGTGCAACAGCCCGGATTCGCCGCGTTTGACGGCAGCCCACACTTGTTTTTGAAAGGCGAACGGCTTCCAGCCGCGGGCGCTGAACCACTGGTTTGCGTAGTTGTTGGATGTCGCCATACCCGCCGCGTGCGCCCTGAAAGTCCTCTTTCAGTGACCGCGGTGAGGGATGAAAGGTTTAATGAAGAAAATCGTGGCGAGGGCGCTTTTGTGGCGAGGGAGCTTGCTCCCGCTGGACGCGCAGCGTCCCCAGCAGTGTGTCATCCAGCGCCTGGGGGCTGCTTCGCAGCCCAGCGGGAGCAAGCTCCCTCGCCACAGAAGCAGTCTTTCAGGTTTGTCGGGTTTATTTCAGGTTGCCACTGAGAAACTGCTGGAGCCGCTCGCTTTTGGGATTGCCCAGCACGTCTTCCGGCGCGCCTTCTTCTTCCACCAGGCCCTGGTGCAGAAACAGCACCTGATCAGACACCTTGCGAGCGAAGCTCATTTCGTGGGTCACCATGATCATGGTACGGCCTTCTTCGGCCAGGCCCTGAATCACCTTCAAGACTTCTCCCACCAACTCCGGGTCAAGGGCCGAGGTGGGTTCGTCGAACAGCATCACCTCCGGCTCCATCGCCAGGGCGCGGGCGATGGCCACGCGCTGTTGCTGACCACCGGAGAGGAACGCCGGGTACTGCTCGGCCACTCGCGCCGGCAGGCCGACCTTGTCGAGATAACGACGGGCACGGTCTTCGGCTTCCTGCTGACTGACGCCCAACACCCGGCGCGGCGCCATGGTGATGTTTTCCAGTACGCTCATGTGGCTCCACAGGTTGAAGTGCTGGAAAACCATGGCCAGGCGGGTGCGCAGGCGCTGCAGTTCCTTTTCGTCGGCCACGCGCATGCCGTGGCGGTCGTTGATCATGCGGATCGCCTGGCCGTCCAGGCTCATTGCGCCGTCGTTAGGTTGTTCCAGAAAGTTGATGCAGCGCAAAAAGGTACTTTTGCCCGAGCCGCTGGCGCCGATCAGGCTGATCACGTCGCCGGTCCTGGCCTTGAGCGAAACGCCTTTGAGCACCTGATGTTCGCCATAGCTCTTATGCAGGCCTTCGATGGTCAGTTTGTACATGGGGCATGCATCCTCAAGGCGAAAGTAGGTAGCCGCTGCGGTAGGCTTCGGCGCCGGCGACATGGGCGATCACCATGCCGGCAGTGGCCATGCGACGCAGCGAGCGGGCGTACAGCAGCCCGGCATTGCAGCAATGAACGGGGGTGACGGTGTCGTTGATGGGGTCGATGATTTGCGCCACCAGTTGCCCCGCCTCCAGGTACTCCCCGGGCACGGCGCTGTAGACCAGCAGGCCGCCGACCGGTGTCGCCACCGGCTCCACGCCGGCCAGTGGCGTAGCCGGGTAGGGCAGGTCGGGCAAGGGCATCGGTTCGCCGTCAATGGCACCGAAGCGGATCAGGTATTCGATCAGGGCCTGGCAGTCGAGACTCGCCAGGTCGTGGGTGACGTCGCCCTGGCCGCGCAGTTCGACGGTGACCGAAAAACTGCCCAGGGGAATCTCGAATTGTTCGCCGAAGCGCTCCTTGAGTTGCCACCAGAGCAGGGTGAAGCATTCATCGAACGACTGACCGCCCGAATCCGTTGCCAGCAGGCTCGCTTCGGCGCCGATGTAGCGGGCCAGCGGCTCGACTTGGGGCCAGGCTTCGGGGGTGGTGTAGAGATGAGCGACCGCTTCGAAATCACAATGCAGGTCCAGCACCATGTCGGCGTCGCAGGCCAGCCGTTGCAGGACCAGGCGCTGGGATTGCAATTGCGTGCTGGCGGTCTGGCGGGCGAGGGCGTCGCGCAGGTGTTCGCGGATCAGCATCAGGTTGTGCTGTGGATCATCCGTGAGCTGGCCTTCGATCTGGTTGCCGATCTCTTCGCTGAGGTCGACGAACCGGCGGTTGAAATTCTGCCCGCTCTCCATTTCGTAGCGGCCCAGCGGCACGTCCATCAGCACTTGTTCCAGGCCGATGGGGTTGGCCACGGGCACCAGCACGATTTCGTGCCGCAGGTGACCGGATGCCTCAAGCTCGGCCAGACGCTGCTTGAGGTGCCAGGCCACCAGCATGCCGGGCAACTCATCAGCGTGCAGGGACGACTGGATGTAGATTTTGCCGACGGCTTCTTCCGGGCCGAAGTGAAAACTGTGGATCTCGCGTGCGGTCCCCGGCAGTGGGGCCAGCAGGTCATGAATCTGGTGGCGCATTTGCGTGTATGTCCTGGAACAGAAGCCCTAGTGAGTCGGCCCGAGAAAGGCCAGCCAGCGGCGTTCGGCGAGGCGGAAAAGGCCCACCAGTGCAAAGGTCACGGTCAGGTAGATCAACGCGGCGATACCGAACGACTGGAAGGTCAGGAAGGTGGCCGAGTTGGCGTCCCGGGCGACTTTGAGCACGTCTGGAACGGTAGCGGTGAACGCCACGGTCGTCGAGTGCAACATCAGGATGACTTCGTTGCTGTAGTACGGCAGCGAACGTCGCAACGCCGACGGCATGATCACGTACGCGTACAGCTTCCAGCCCGTCAAGCCATAAGCCTTGGCCGCTTCGACTTCGCCATGGTTCATGCTGCGAATCGCCCCGGCGAAGATTTCCGTGGTGTAGGCGCAGGTGTTCAGGGCGAAGGCCAGGATCGTGCAGTTCATCGCATCGCGAAAGAAGCTGTCGAGCAGGGGCTGGGCGCGCACGGCTTCGAGGCTGTAGATGCCGGTGTAGCAGATCAATAGCTGTATGTAGAGCGGCGTGCCGCGGAACAGGTACGTGTAGAACTGCACTGGCCAGCGTACGTAGACTTTGGGGGAGACCCGGGCGATGGACAGCGGGATCGAGATCACGAAGCCGATCAGCAGCGAGGCGCTGAGCAGCCACATCGTCATGGCCAGGCCAGTGATGTGATTGCCGTCGCTGTAGAGGAACGGTCGCCAGTATTCCTGAAGAAGTTCGATCATCGCACCGCCTCCCGTGCACCGGCGGCGTAACGGCGTTCAAGCCAGCGCAGCACGACATTGGACGCGCTGGTGATGAGCAGATAGATCAGCGCCGCGAGCACGAGGAAGTAAAACAGTTGGTAGGTGCTTTTGCCGGCATCCTGGGCGGCCTTGACCAAATCGGCCAGGCCGATGATCGACACCAGCGCGGTGGCCTTGAGCATCACCATCCAGTTATTGCCGATGCCCGGCAGGGCAAAGCGCATCATTTGCGGAAACACCACGAACCGAAAACGCTGGCCACGCTTGAGGCCATACGCCGTGGCGGCTTCGACCTGACCCCGGGGCACCGCGAGAATCGCCCCGCGAAAGGTCTCGGTGAAGTACGCGCCATAAATGAAGCCCAGGGTGATGACCCCGGCGCCGAATGGGTTGATCTCGATGTATTCCCATTCCATGAAGTCGGTAAAAGAGGTCAGCCAGGTTTGCAGGCTGTAGAAGATCAGCAGCATCAGCACTAGGTCCGGCACGCCGCGAATCAGCGTGGTGTAGAGCTGGGCCGGGATACGCAGCAGTTTGACGCTGGACAGCTTGGCGCTGGCCCCCAACAGGCCGAGCAAAACGCTCAGTAACAAAGACAGGACCGCCAGCTTGATGGTCATCCAGGTGCCCTGCATCAGCAGCGGGCCGAAGCCCTGCAGGCTGAAGGCGCTGAGCCCCAGATTTTGTAGGAGTTGTTCGAACATGGAAGAGGCCTTTGGCAGAAAAAAAGCGCCCATCCGAGGCCGGATGGGCGCTGCGCATTATTTGCCGCTGTACAGATTCAGATCGCCAAAGTGTTTCTTCTGGATCTCGGCGTACTTGCCGTCTTCGTGTAACGCTTTGATACCTTTATCCAAAAGAGCCTTCAGCTCTTTGTTACCTTTCTTGATACCGATGGCGGTCTTGGAAGGCAGCAGTTCGCTGTCCACGGGTTTGCTGACTTCATAGTCACCACCTTTTGGCGATTTCAAGAAACCCAGTTCGGCCTGCAGCATGTCCTGGATCGACGCATCGAGGCGGCCGGAGGTCAGGTCGGCATAAACCTGGTCCTGGTTCTGGTAGGCCTGGGTCTTGACCCCAGCCTTGTCCAGTACGGTTTTGGCATAGGTTTCCTGGATGGTGCCTTGCTCGTAACCGACGGTCTTGCCTTTGAGGGACGCGACATCTTCGCTCAGGCCGGAACCCTTCTTGAACACATACGAGGTCGGGCCGGAGAACAGCTCGTTGGAGAAGTCGATGACTTTTTCCCGGGCCGGGGTCACGGTCATGGACGAGATCACGCCGTCGAACTTATTGGCCTTCAGGCCAGGGATCATGCCGTCGAAATCGCTTTCGACCCAGCGGCACTTGACCTTCAATTCTTCGCAGATTGCATTGCCCAGGTCGATATCGAAACCTACCAGGCTACCGTCGGCGGCCTTGGATTCAAACGGGGCATAGGATGGGTCGACACCAAAACGCAGTTCCTTGTATTCCTTGGCCGTGGCGACGCCGGCGGCCATGCACAACGCCAGTGCAGAAAGGGTCAGCAGTGCTTTTTTCATTATTCAATCCCTAAAACCAATATGAGCGCTTGTGGCGCGTAAGTATTGTTACCGGTGAAGGCGAGAACGGTATGACGGCATAAAGGTAGCAATTTCCGAACCAGAGTGCCGAACAAGCGTTTTAAAAACTTTGGCGGCAGCCAGCGGGACGTGATGGTGCGCGGGGATGAGCAGGCTTTAAAAGATGCACCAGGATGGCGCGGACTCTGCTGTTTTTTCAGGCCTCGGTATCAGGTCTCAATACCGGACCGCTGTGCGAGGGTGGGCTGCTAAGCGCTCGACCAAGGGATTGCCCGGTCATTTCGACATATCGGTAGGTGAACATCGACACCAGGACTACCGATCCCGCTACCAGCAAAGCGATGAGGTTGTTGAGCAGTACATTACCGAGGTCCAGGTAGCGAGTCCCGTCGATCACCGGTGCAATGTCAACGCCAACGATTTTCTTCGCCACCATGAATGCCGACACTACGCAAAACAGAACGGCCGCGTGGGTCAGGTAGATGGAATAAGACAACTTGCCGAGAAAACCGAAGCCACGGCCCGCCAACAGCCGCGACACGGCGCCACGATCAAAGGCGAATATCACAACGATGACACCGAACAACGGGCTGGCCCACAACTGCTTGCCTGCAAAATCGTTGATCACGAAAATCAGCGCCACTGTCACTGCCGCCACTTCAAGCGTGCTCAATAACCAGGTCTGGGCCCGGCTGGGCTGGGGGAGCCTCAGGTACACGGCGTAAGCCAGACAGCCAGTGAAAAAGTAAGCGAGGCCGCGCAGCGACTCGATGGTGAAGAAGGTATTACCGGCATACATCAGCGCCAAGGCCAGGAGCATCACCGTCGCCCATATCCATGTCCTGATGCCGAAAGCGATACACACGATCAGGGCGAAGATCATGTAGGTGTAATACTCGATACTGATGCTCCAGGACGGATAGTTGAAGGACAGTGGGTTAGTCAAATGCGTCCAGGATTGCAACAGCAGTGCATTCGGCAGGATTTCAGAAGGGGCGAACTTTCCTGAGAATGGCGCATTGTTGAAGTCCATGCCTTTTTGCGCAGCCCAATATCGACCGCACTCTAACAGTATAAAGACGCCCAACATAAAGAGGTGCAAGGGAAGCAAGCGGAAGGTTCGTGAAATGAAGAACTTTCTAAAGTTAAATTTTACCGAGCTGCCATAGGCGTGCGTCAATACAAAGCCACTCAATACAAAAAAGAAAGATACAAATACTTCAGCGTGACGGAATAACAACCATTCGGTGAAACTACCGCTGACGCGCAAGTGATAGAGCATTACTGAAATGGCCATCAACCCCCTGAAACTGTCCAGTGAATGAAACCGCTGCTCTGCGCGCATGTCAGGCTCCCTTGCTTGTACGATTGGCACGTCTTGGGTTTCACTCCGGTCGCCACGTCATTGGGGCAGCACCCTGGGAGGGCGGCTGCCCACTCCCTGAATGAGGGTATCCCCGTCACTGTTGCATGAAGGGCCTGGCGCAGGATCTGGACGGTTTAAGACACTTAAATAAATAGTGGGCTCTGATGTCACGTTAGCATTGCTCTTTAAAAGAGCAAGTCGGTTTTTTATTGTCGTGATAGATACCCTGATGACGCAATTACGGCGTCAGAAAAACTGCTAGTGGGCGGGGCATCCATAGTTTTTTTAGAGGCGCATAAAGCGCCACCTGAATACATACTTTTTAAATACCGTTCATCGACGATTCACACTATTTTTCTCACGCCTGTTACACAGCGACTACTGTATAGAGCGATGATGGCAGAGCGCCAACGCGCCTCAGTTAGATGGTGAAAAGGACATTATGAAACGCATCGCCGTGATATTAACGCTGGCGTTCAGCAGCCTGGCCCAGGCCGCGCCAATGCGCTGGGGCGATGTGCGTGACGGCAGCCTCTATTTGCAGGCAGGGCGCGACGACACCTTGCGCGTCAGTTGGGTGCCGGCCTGGCAAACCGACGCTAATGAAGAACGCATCTACTTGCTCGACGGCCAGGGGCAACTGCGCGACGAGCGTTTTATTCCCGCCAGCGAAGGGAGCGGCAAACAAGACTGGGCATTGCCCGCCAGCGCCGCCAGTTACCGTGTCGAAGTCCCGGGCTATAGCTTCAGGCGCTATCGCTTCGAGCACGACGACAAGACCGTCGCCCTGTTCGCGCCGACGAAAGTGCACTTCAGCGTCGAGACCGCCGCCAACGTCGAGTTGTATTTCAAGGTCCGCGGTGGCGAGCAGGCGATCTTGGCGGGCAAGTATTTCGGCGGCGTCAGGGCTCTGAATGCCGAGCGCCTGGGCGATGGCAAAACAGTCGAACTGAGGCTCAAGCCCTACCAGGAGTACCCGAAGTTCGACCAGGTTGCCTTACCCGTCAGCGATAGGGATCAAGATTGGCGCTTGCGCCTGCAAGGTAGAGGCAAAGCGGCCTTCTGGCTGGACGGCACCGCCAACCTGTTCGCCCAGCGCCCGCAGCACCTGCAGCCGCTGCGGCAGGACAGCGGCCGCACCGAGCTGGCCCTGCACCCCGACATGCTGGGCCCCACGCCGCGCCTGGGCTTGGCCTTGCCCTACCTGCTTCCACCGCCGGCAAGCTACAGCGCGCTCGACGCGCTCAAGCCCCGTGCGGGCAGTTTTTACAGCGCCGTCGACATCATGGCCGCTGACCCCCATTACGAAGATGCCTTCAGGCGTTTTTACCTGGAACGCGGTGGCATTGATACGAACATCACCTTGCTGGCCGCCACTGGGCGTAAGGCCGACCTGAAGGCCGACAGCCAGAGCAACGCCGGCCTGAACGCCTGGCTGGCGGCCACCGTGGCCCTGGGTAGCGGCACGCACTACCTCTCGTTTGCCGACGAACCCAATTACAACTATCCCGACTATGCGACGTACAAGCACTTCTTCGACGCCATGTATCGTCAGGTGCTCGACTACCCGGGGGCGCGGGAGGCCGGCGTGCGCATCGCCATGCCCGCCAGCTCGCGTTTCGTCAACGGCCCGTTTACGCGACGAGGCGCCCAGCACCGTGGCATCGACTGGGCTCGGCGAATGCTCGACGAATCGGCAGCACAAATCGATGCCTTGGCCTGGCACGAGTGGATGATTCGCGACCTGCTGGCCACACGGGTCTACCGCGACTCCGTGCGCCGGGCTGCCGAAGTCGTCGGCCTGCAAGCCGATGGCCGGCCACGCAAGGCGTTGTTGCTGGACCAGACCAATATCTCCAGTGGCTCAAGCGTGAGCCCCTACGAACAGGAGACACACTTCGCATCGCTCTGGTGGGCCTCGGTTGCGATCAACTCAGCCCAGGATGGTTTGCTCGACGTGCTCAATTGGTTTCAGGCCGCTGACGATCCGCACCACCTCAAAGGCATGATCCGCCTGCCAGGACCCGATCGCTTCGAGCTCAAACCGGTAGGCTTGGCGCAGCAATTCATCCAGTCGCACTGGCTCGATCAGGTTCTGCGTATGGACAACAGCGCGTTCGAGGTCGATGCCCTGGCGATGGCCCGCGGCAACGAACGCAGCGTGCTGGGGGTAAACAAGGGCGACCGTCTGCAACGGATCAGCCTGCAGGGCGCAGGCACTGCCTGCCCATCCCTCGCCCTTTTCGGTCCTGATAGCCGCCAGCGCGATGCCCCTGTCCAGTGCCGGGATGGACGCATACGTTTTGAAGTACCGGGTGAAAGTATTTTCGCCTTGATGTGGAGGGCGTCATGACACGGGCCGACGCTGGCCCTGTTCGGAGGAGAACGGTCAACCTTTCAACAGATCCTGAAGCGTCGCCAGCGTGTCAGCCTCCTCGACGCTTTTGTCCTGGCGCCAGCGCAGCATCCGCGGGAAGCGCACGGCGATCCCACTCTTGTGGCGTTTGGACAAGGCTATACCTTCGAAGCCCAGCTCAAAAACCAGGGTCGGCGTGACGCTGCTCACCGGGCCGAACTTCTCCACGGTGGTCTTGCGCACGATGCTGTCCACCTGACGCATTTGGTCATCGGTCAGCCCCGAATACGCCTTGGCGAACGGCACCAGTGTGCGTTCGCGGCTGCCCGGCGGGTTGTCCCAGACGGCGAAGGTGTAGTCGCTGTACAAGCTGGCGCGGCGGCCATGCCCGCGTTGCGCATAGATCAGTACCGCGTCGACACTGAACGGGTCGATTTTCCACTTCCACCACACGCCCATGTCCTTGGTCCGGCCAACGCCGTACAGCGCGTCGCGGGCCTTGAGCATCATGCCTTCGACGCCGAGGCTGCGGGACGCTTCGCGCTGCCGGGCGAGGTCGAACCAATCCTTGCCGGTGATGATCGGGGAGGGCAGCAGCACCGCGCTGCGGCAGCGGGTAATCAGGGTCTGTAGTTGTTCGCGGCGCTCGGTCTGCACACGACTGCGCCAATCCTCGCCTTGCCATTCCAGCAGGTCGTAGGCCATCACCACCACGGGGGCGTCTTCGAGGACTTTCTTGCCCAGGGTTTTGCGGCCGATGCGTTGTTGCAGCAGGGCAAAGGGCTGCACCCTCGGTTCCAGCGGCGTATCCGGATCGAAGGCATCCGCGGTGGATGGCGGCGCGGCTTTCCATACCACGATTTCGCCGTCGATCACCGTGCCGTCGGGCAACGCCTGCGCCAGGCTGTGCAATTCGGGAAAGCGCTCGGTGACCAACTCTTCGCCCCGGGACCAGACCCACAAATGGCCATCGCGCTTGACCACCTGGGCGCGGATTCCGTCCCACTTCCATTCCACCTGCCAGTCACTGGCCGGTCCCAGCGTCGTGTCGAATTGCTCCACCGCTTGCGATAGCGCATGAGCCAGGAAGAACGGATAAGGCTGGCCGCCGCGCTGGGCGTGCTCATCAGCGGATTCGGCAGCGATGAGCTTGAGGTAGCCTGCAGCGGTCGGACGATGGGACAGGTCGGTATACCCCACCAGCCGCTGGGCGACCCGTTTGCTGTCCAGCCCGGCCATGGCCGCCAGCGCGCGTGTGACCAGCAACTTGGACACGCCCACGCGGAAACTGCCGGTGATGAGTTTGATGCACAGCATCAGGCTGGCTCGGTCGAGTTGCGCCCACAACGCCGGCAACCGCACCGCCAGCACCTCGGGCGATTCACCGCGCAGCGGCAGGAGTTTCTCTTCGATCCACAGCGCCAGGCCTTCGTCGGAACGCTGAGGTGATTCTGGCAGGACCAGTGAGATGGTTTCAGCCAGATCACCCACGGCTTGATAGCTTTCTTCGAACAGCCACAGCGACAACCCGGATATCTGCACCGCCAGTTCCCTCAAGGTCTTGACCGGCACCAGTTGTCGCGGGCGCCCTCCAGACAGGAAATACACGGCCCACGCTGCGTCCTGGGGCGGGGCCTTGGTGAAGTAATCCTGCATGGCGGCGAGCTTGGCATTGCTGGAGGTGGTGGCGTCCAGTTCGGCATACAACTGGGCGAAGGCTTTCATGACGCGTCCTCGTCGGTGGCGCTGCCTGAGTCTTCTTCATCGTCACCATATTCGGTGCTGAAGCCTTGGGCATCCAGGCCTTGCTCGCACAAATGGCGCACCAGTACGCCCACTGAACCGTGGGTGACCATCACCCGCTCGGCGCCGGTCTGTTCGATGGCCCAGAGCAAGCCGGGCCAATCGGCGTGGTCGGACAGCACAAAGCCGCGATCCACGCCGCGTCGCCGACGGGTGCCCCGCAGGCGCATCCAGCCGCTGGCGAAGGCGTCGCTGTAGTCACCGAAACGGCGCATCCAGGTGCTCCCACCGGCAGAGGGGGGAGCGATGATCAGCGCCTGGTTCATGATTGGGTCGTTCTTTTTGATGTCGCCGGCATAGATCGTCGCTGGCAAACGGATCCCGGCCTCGCGATAGACCCGGTTCAGGGGTTCTACCGCACCGTGGGCCAGGATCGGACCCAGGCTCGCGTCAATTCCGTGGAGAATCCGCTGGGCTTTGCCGAAGGAATAGCAGAACAGCACGCTGGCCCGGCCGACGGCAATGTTGCCGCGCCACCACTGATTGATTTCGTCGAAGACCTGCGCTTGAGGCTGCCAGCGATAGATCGGCAGGCCGAAGGTGGATTCGGTAATGAACGTATGACACTTCACCGGTTCGAACGGCGCGCAGGTGCCGTCGGGTTCGACCTTGTAGTCCCCGGACGCCACCCAGACCTCGCCTTTATATTCCAGGCGCACCTGGGCCGAACCCAGCACGTGGCCGGCAGGATGAAAACTCAAGCTCACGCCGTGATGCAGCAAGCGCTCGCCGTAGGCCAGGGTTTGCAGGTTGATGTCCTGGCCCAATCGCGAACGCAAAATGCCTTCGCCGGGGGCCGCTGCCAGGTAGTGTTGGTTGCCACCACGGGCGTGATCGCCGTGGGCGTGGGTGATGACCGAACGTTCCACCGGACGCCAGGGGTCGATGTAGAAATCTCCGGGCGGGCAGTACAGGCCTTCGGGGCGGGCAATGACAAGATCCATGCATTCACCGGGAAGATGGGCTTGTCTGGTAGAGGCGGGGGCGGGAGGAGAAGTTCTATCGGGTTTGGTGCGGCAGGATCAGGTGGCAGGGCGGACAAATGTGGCGAGGGGGTTTAGCCCAGCGGGGATAAATTCCCTCGCCACACAGGACAGCCTACTTACCGGGCACCAGGGTCAAGCGCGCCTTGCCGTACGCCCGCTCAAAGTTCTGCGGCTGCAATGGCAGGTTCTGATAGTTCCCCTTGATCCACGGATCAATGCCATTGACGTAGTTCGGGCTGGCGGGGTTGCCAGACTGGCCGGTGCCGCCCTGGATCATCAACGGCTCGGGCTGGCCGAAGTCGACGATGAACCGCATGGCCGGCGCCTGGGTGGTGTTGAAACTCTCGCCCCAGACGAATGCCGAGCTGTTGAGCGTGGAGGCATCGCCGCCGGCGGGCAGGGGGCCGCGGACGATTTGGCCGCTGCTGTTCTTCCATTCGTAGCGATGCAGCTTGCCCCACTGCCAAGCCTTGTGGTCACCGCCCAACTGGCTGTCGCCAGCAGTGATGGCCGCTGCCAGGCTGCGGGCCAGGATCACGGATTTGTCTTCCTTCTGCGGTGTGCGCACGTCATCCCAGAACGGGCTGTCTTCGCGACCGAGCAAGTGATCGGCCTGGGCCGAGTAGGACAACTGACCGTTGGCGAGCAGCGCTTTCCACGCCGGGCTGCTGTCCGGACCCAGTTCGTCGAGGAAGATCTGCTTCATGCTTTCCTGCAGAAACAGTTCATAAATCGCCGCGTCGGCGGAGCCTGGGCTGAGCCGGCCATCGAAAGCCATTAGCCGGGTATAGGCCTCGCGAGCCTTGGCCCGGTCCGCCACTGGTAGCGCGTCGATCGCCTGCTTGAGCGGTTGGGCCATGCCCGGGGCTTCGAAGACTTTCTTGAGCTTGGCGGCAAAGGTCGTGGTCTGGTCATATTGCATGGCAGTCAGGCTGCGGCTGTCGTGCTTGCCGGCCCCGGCCAGCTCGGCCATACGCTCGCCGCGCTCCGGTGCGCCCCAGGAATTGGACAACTGCATGCCGTAGCCGTCGGGAATGACTCGCTGGTTGGCGGCGCCGAGCCAGCCCTGGGCCGGATCCTGATCGTAGGGGTGCAGCATCGGGTCGGCGTAGCCATCCCAATCGTAGCGACCTTCCCAACCGGGCGATGGCAACAGGCCTTCACCTTCGCGGCGGTTCGGATAGCGCCCGGTAACTTGCCAACCAATGTGGCTGGCGTCGGCAAAGATCATGTTCACCGCGATGGCGCGGATTTCACGGCTGGCATCGGAGGCTTTCTCGACATTCTGCGCTCGGGACAAGTCGAAGAACGCGTCCAGGGTTTTGTCGTCGCTAAAGCTCGGCGTCTGCAAGGCCAGGCCAAGACCGTTGGCCATGGCCGAGCCCTGGACGCTGTTGAGCAGGGGGCCGTGGCGGGTCTCATACACCGCTTCGCGAATCGGCCGCTGGCCTTTGATGAAGTAGGTCTCGTTGCGGACCATCACCGGCTGCCATTTGCCGTTGACCTCGTAGGACAGACCATTGCCCTGGCGTCGGATTTTTTCCAGGAACAGGTCCTGGTTGTCGCCCAACACGCTGCTCATGCTCCAGGCCACTTTGCCGTTGAACCCCGCCAGAATCATCGGGATGCCCGCCACGGAAACCCCGGCGGCCTGATACTTGGGCGCACGAATCTGCACGGGAACCCACAGTGACGGCACGCTCAATGGGCCATGGCTGTCGCTGGCCAGCAGGCTCTTGCCGTTGCGGCTGCGATGCGGGGCGATGGCCCAGTTGCTGGAGGAAGCAATATTCAGCAAATTCAGTTCGGACAACTGAGCGCTGGCCTTGCTGACTTCGTTGAGGCCCGGGACCTGACCGCTGAGCCGCAGGCCCTGGAGCTTATCGGCCTCGGCCATCGGCAGTTGTTCATCCGGGTACGAGGGGCTCAGCCAGGCCAGTTTGTCCTGGGTGACCGTCTGGGCCAGCACCAAGGCGGCGATTTCTTCCGGCAGGTTGGCCGATTGGCTGAAATTGAGCAGGCAAAACATCAGCGCCGAATCTTGCGGTTTCCAGTATTCGGGTTTGTAGCCGTTGGCGGCCAGGTCCGGTGGCAACTTGTCGCGATAGCGGAACAGGTACGCGTTGACGCCGCGGGCATAGACTTCGAAGAAGCGTTTGAGCCGCGGCGAGGAGGCTTTGTACAGCTCGTCGGCGCTTTTCTTCAGGTTGACCGCACGCATGTAGCGATCGACGTCCAGTCGTTCGGCGCCGGACATTTCTGCCAGACGACCCTGAGCCAGCAGGCGCATGGTCACCATCTGGCTGATGCGGTCGCTGGCATGGACGTAGCCGAGGCTGAACAGGGCGTCATGGAAATTGTTGCTCTCGATCAGTGGCATGCCCATGGCATTGCGTCGAACCGAGACGTTCTGCGCCAGCCCCTTGAGCGGTTGCACGCCGGACGTCGGAGGAACCGTGTCCTGGGCGTTCCAGGTCTGGCAACCGCTCAGACCGAGCACACTGGCCACTGCGGCGGCAACGCCGAGCCGGGGGAAGGGAAAAATAGAGGCTGGCGAGGCCATGGCAAAGCTCCTGCGGGAGGGGGGGACACCGATAAAGGCGCTACGTTAGTGAGCAGGAGGAGGGCGCGCAAGCGGGGGCAGGGGTTATTTGTTGATTTGGCGATGAAAGCCTGCTGTGAGGCTTACCCACAGCAGGGTTTTGGGTGTATCAGGAGGGCTCAGGGCTTGGGCGGGTTGACCTTGTCCACCAGGGCATAGGCCTTGGCAGTGGCCGGGCGCTCCTTGATGCGATTGAACCAGCGCTGCACGTTCGGGAAGTCTTCCAACCGCTGGCTTTGCCATTGGTGTGAAACGGTCCAGGGATAAATCGCCATGTCGGCAATGCTGTACTCGTTGCCCGCCACGAATTCACGGTCCGCCAGACGGCGATCCAGCACACCATACAGACGAGCGGTTTCGTCGACATAGCGTTTGATCGCGTAGGGGATTTTTTCCGGGGCGAACCGGCTGAAGTGATGATTCTGCCCGGCCATCGGCCCCAGGCCGCCCATCTGCCAGAACAGCCACTGCAACACTTCTTGCCGTCCGCGCAAATTCTCTGGAATGAACTGGCCGGTTTTTTCCGCCAGGTACAGCAGGATCGCGCCCGACTCGAACAGCGAAATCGGCTCGCCACCATCGGCGGGTTTGTGGTCGATGATCGCCGGAATGCGGTTGTTGGGGGCGATTTTCAGGAAATCGGGCTTGAACTGCTCTGCCTGGCCGATGTTGATCGGGTGCACCTTGTAGGGCATGCCGGCTTCTTCAAGGAACAACGAGATTTTATGGCCGTTGGGCGTGGTCCAGTAATACAGGTCGATCATGGAGGGCTCCAGATAAGACAGCGTGATGGATGGACAACACATGACGGCGGGAGGTCGTCCTGATTGCCGAAAGGCTTGCCTGTAGGAAGAGGTGATGCTCAAGTGTGGAAAATTCAATGACCGAACACGAGAAAACCGGCATGGAGTTACAGAAAAACGCAGCGTTGATTCTTATCGATCAACAAAAAGGCATCCTTCACCCCAGGCTAGGCCCTCGCAACAACCCCGATGCGGAGCTGCGCATGCTCCAGTTGCTCGATTTCTGGCGACAATCGGCACGGCCGGTGATTCATGTCCACCACCTGTCCCGCTCGCCGGACTCAGTGTTCTGGCCCGGGCAATCGGGCGTGGAGGTTCAGGAGCGGTTCGAGCCGTTAGCCGGGGAAAGGCTGGTTCAAAAGCAGGTGCCGGATGCGTTCTGCGGCACGCGCCTGGAGACAGACTTGCGGGAAGCGGGGATTGAGCAATTGGTGATCGTGGGCGTGGCGACGAACAACTCGGTGGAGTCCACGGCGCGTACGGCCGGCAATCTGGGATTCGACACTTGGGTGGCCGAAGACGCGTGTTTTACCTTCGACAAGGCTGACTATTTCGGCCATGCCCGTTCGGCTGGCGAGGTCCATGCCATGTCGCTGGGCAACTTGCATGGCGAGTATGCGACGGTGGTCAGCGTGAAGCAGATTCTTGCGGCGGGTTGAAACCGAGTGTGTGGGGTTGCCCCAGCCGGTATGGATTAGCCTCAAACGCCCCATCGCGAGCAGGCTCCCACAGGGCTCAGTGGTGAATCCGGATTTTGTGGTCGCCGCAGGCCCCTGTGGGAGCGAGCCTGCTCGCGAGGACGATTCAACAGGCGAAGATTATCTTCGCCCGGATCATCAAGCGCCGTGGCACTTCTTGAATTTCTTGCCATTGCCGCATGGGCAAGGGTCGTTGCGGCCGACATCCTTCAGGGTGTTGCGCACCGGTTCCTGGTGGGCGTGGCCACAGTTCGGGCCATGGACATGTCCGTGATCATGATCGTGGTGATGGTCATGATCGTGGTTGCAGTCAGGGCCATGGACGTGGGGTTGCTGGGTCATCGGGGTTACTCCGCAATAAAATCGGCGGCGATTATCACGCCATTGCGCCTCAGGTGCACGTAGTGGGCGATGAATAAACCGGTTTCCAGCTCACCTTCCAGGCGATAGGGGATCTGCTGGCGGGGTTTTTCGAGCATTTTCACCAGCTTGCGTACCTGCGGCCACAGGTTGGTGCGGATCGGAACCCTGAAGTAGCGGCTATGCCCGGGACGCACCGTGAACCAGTGCTCGTGCTCTCCTTCGGTCAGCAACAGGTCGCCCAGATGAATGCGGTAGGTTATGCCGCGCACGGTCAAATCACTGTCGTCGGGGTTGTCCACACGAAAGTGCAGCATGAACTTCTGCTCCACCAGCCGCGCCCGTACCACCTCGACCTTGGTCAGATGCACCTGCGGTTCAGGGGCCTCATCACCTCGCCAGGACGCACAACTGCCGAGCCCGATGAACAGCAGCAGGCAGGTGATGCGCAGCAGATGTGATGAAAGGGTCATGTCCGTGCCTCTGGTTTATCCCAGTCTAGCCTGCTGGCGAGCGCAGCAGTGTCGGACGATTCCGATATCAGCGATTAAAGTAGCCTGCGCAGCACTTCTTGAATTTGTGCCCACTGCCGCACGGGCAGGTGTCGTTGCGTCCGGTCTTGACTGGCACTGTCGGGTCGATGAAGTACCAGCGTGCGCCGTTCTGTACGAAGGATGACTGTTCGCGGTGGCTGTGTTCCCCCTGGCCGTCGTGCCAGCGCGCGGTGAAGGTGACAAAGGCGTGTTCGGGTTGGCCACCGAATACTTCGCTGCTTTCCACCTCCAGTCCGAGCCATGTGCTTTTGGCGCTCCACTCGCTGATGGATTGGCGATCCAGGCCGTCCTGCTGGGCGGGCAAGGTCGTGGCTACCAGATAGTCCACCAGCCCCAGCACGTAGGCGCTGTAACGCGAGCGCATCAAGGCTTCGGCGCAGGGCGCCGGGTGACCATCGTGGTAATGGCCGCAGCAGGCGTCCAGTGGGTTGCCACTGCCGCACGGGCAAATGGTTGTGTGCATGCTTGTGTTCACGGCTACCACCAGTATTTTCCAAAGTTTTCCGGGTTGGCCCAAAAGCGTGAGTTGAGCCAGTCAGGGACTTGTTTGTATTCAAGCAGATCGTAGGTAAACAGGGTCAGCACCTGCTCCTCGCGCTGGAATCGCTCACTGGCCTGCAGGGCCAGGGAAAAGAAATCAGTTTCTTGCCAGCCGCAGGCATTGAGGTCCGCCAGCACGGCGATACGGCTGGCGTTGAGATTGCGGATGCCACCCAACAGGTTCAGACCGTCACGTTTGGGCAAATGCTCCAGGCAATCAAGCGCCAGGGCCAGGTCAAAACGTCGCGCCGCCACGTCCGCCGCAAGGGCGCCAGGGGCGGCGTGGACCACTTCAGTATCAGGATGCGCTTGCTGGAACGCCTCAAGGGCAGGGAAGCTGCTGGCCCCGATCAACAGCAGTTTTTTCGGGGCATAACGGTCCAGCACGGCAGCCAGGGCTTGCTGGGGCGTACGGGAAGAAATGGCAACGGTCATCGAAGTTCCTCTGTCAGAGCCGCCACGATAGCCTGCGCGGACCCCATGGCCTAGAGCGGTTTGTGCTTAAACGTATCGATCTACGGCAAATAGGGGGCAAAAACCGCGATAGCGTGATGCTGGCGCGGATGCGGAGTCGGGTCTTTACTCCCCTGAATCGGCGCAAAGCCGATCCCTCAAGGAGAAAACCCAATGAGCATAGTTCGCACAGCGTTACCCTTGGTTCTGCTGACCGGTGTGTTGACTGGTTGCGCAGGTTTGCAGAAAACCGATTGGCCGACCTGCGCGGCGGTTGGCGGTGTGACGGGCGCTGGATTGGGCGCCATCGAAAGCACCTCCTGGGCCGGCGGTGGTGCATTGTTTGTCGGCACCATGGCGGCGGCTTATTGCTGGGTGCATGGCGACGGCGATGAGGATGGCGATGGCGTGCCGGACAGCCGCGACAAATGCCCGGGCACGCCTAAGGGCGTGCAAGTCGATGCCGACGGCTGCCCGCCACCGGCACCGGCGCCGATGGTTGAAGAAGTCGTGGTGGTCCAGGAAGAAACCATTGTGATCCGTGACGTACATTTCGAATTCGACAAGGTCACGCTGACGGCGGCAGACAAGGAGGTCCTGAGCACGATTGCAACCCGACTCAAACAGGAAACGTCCACCGCGCAACTGCGCGTCACCGGCCACACCGACAGCGTCGGCAGCGATGCCTATAACCAGCGCCTGTCTGAACAACGGGCCAACGCGGTGGTGCAATACCTGGTTGAGAGCGGCGTGCCCCGTTCCAGCTTCGTTTCGGTGGAGGGGGCCGGTGAGAGCCAGCCGGTGGCGGACAACAGCACCGCCGATGGTCGGGCCATGAACCGCCGCACGGAGATCAA
Organism: Pseudomonas sp. A214; assembly: GCF_900156295.1. Classification (NCBI taxonomy): domain Bacteria; kingdom Pseudomonadati; phylum Pseudomonadota; class Gammaproteobacteria; order Pseudomonadales; family Pseudomonadaceae; genus Pseudomonas; species Pseudomonas sp. A214. The sequence continues at coordinate 5,475,300 of NZ_LT707062.1, read as the reverse complement.
GATAAATCGCTGAAGCCCCCGTCATCCGCGGCTTGTACAGTCGCGGATGCGGGTCTTTACTCCTGTGTGACCGGTATGGGCCGGTAACACAGGAGCATTCACCATGAACGTTCTACTCAGGGCCGCCTTACCGGTACTGCTGGCGGGCAGTCTGTTGTCAGGTTGTGCCACTCACAGCGATGGCGGCGCACCGCTCAATCAACGCACCTGGCCAGTCTGTAGCTTGATCGGCGGTCTGGTTGGCGGCGGCCTGGGGGCCCTCGAAAGCAGCGGTTGGGCGGCGGGCGGTGCTGCGCTGGGGCTGTTGACCGGCGGCCTGATCTGCTACGCCCAGGATGGCGACGAGGACGATGACGGCGTGTTCGACCGCCGTGACCGTTGTCCCGACACGCCGGCCAATACCCCGGTTGAACATCATGGTTGCCCGTTGCCGCAATACCCGGTCAGCGCTCCGCCGGTTGAACCTCAGGCACCGGCCACTGAAGTGATCACCCTCAACGATGCCGGCAAGGTGCTGTTCGACTTCGATAAATCCGATCTCACTCAAGACGCGCGAAGCCAGCTCGATGGGCTGATGAGCAAATTGAGTCATGCCAATGTCGCCAGTATTCGCGTGGTGGGGCACACCGACAGCGTCGGCACTGACGCCTACAACCAGGGGTTGTCCGAGCGTCGGGCAAGCAGCGTGGTGGAATATCTGCTTACCCAGGGGCTTTCACCGGACAAGCTCACCAGTGAGGGCAAGGGTGAAAGCGAGCCTGTGGCCGACAACGAGACCGATGAGGGGCGGGCGCAGAATCGTCGGGTTGAGTTGCATATCCAACGCTGAGCCGCGTGCCAGAGCCGTCGGGTCGCCAGTGGGGCGACCCGACGAGCCGAGGTTTGCGTCAGATTAAATTTGCCCTGGCCTCTGGCTTATTCTGCGCGCAAGCCGTTACTGTGCGTGCAAAGAATAATACTTACCGGGGGGATGTATGAAGCTGTTATGGGCGCTGGGGCGCTTGTTGACCCTGCTGTTCTGGCTGGTGGTGCTGGTCAACCTGGTCATGCCGTTCGTTCATCCGCTGCATCTGCTGGTCAATTTTGGCGCAGCGATGTTGCTGGCGATCCATTTGCTGGAACTGGTGTGGTTTCGAGCCAGCTTGCGCGGCCGGCCGGCTTCAGGCCGTGATCGCCTGCGAGTGCTGCTGTTCGGCATCTTCCACCTGCAAACCCTCCCGATCGCCGCCGAGGCTTCCCATGCGTAAATTGTGTCTGCTTGTCGCACTCGTGTGCCCCTGGGCCAGTGCCCAAGTGATCCAGGTCGAAACCCATTCCTTGATGCGCCTGCCCAATACCACCAGCGCCCTGACACTGGAACGGCTGGAGGTGGCCGATTACGGCACGTTGCTGGTGCCTGCCAACGTCACTGAATTGACCATTGGCCAACTGCACCTGGGGCGCGAAGCACGGATCGCCATCGTGCCTGGGCAACAGACACTGCAGATAAAAGTTGCCGAGGGGGAACTGGGCGACGGCAGTCAGATCACGGCTCGGGGCGCGCCCGGAACCTATACCAAAGCGGCACGACCGGGGCGTGATCTCAATCTGCGCTTCAATGCCTTGAATGCGCCATTGTTGTCGGTGGATGCCCGCGGTGGAACCGGAGCGCCAGGTTACGTGGGCCTCGACGGCGCCAACGGCCAGGCGCCGGGTTGTACGTGGGGGGCAGCCGGTCGCGGTGCCGACGGCAGCAATGGCAGCGATGGCCAGCCGGGTGCGGCGGGTGCGCAGGTGCGTCTCGAACTGCCCCGTGATTATCCCGATGAGCAGATCAAGGTTACGGTGGAGGGTGGCGCGGGCGGCGCCGCTGGAGCCGGAGGTAAACCCGGCGCTGGCGGCAAGGCCAAGGGGTGCTTCGTCTATACCGCCGACGGTGGCAAAAGCGGTCGCCCTGGTGCCGATGGCCAGCCGGGACCAGCCGGAGCAGCGGGGGCGGTGACGGTGCAGCGATTCTAAGAGGACTGAGCTCGAGACCTGTGGGAGCGAGCCTGCTCGCGTTGGCAGGGTATCAGTCAACCTTGATGTGACTGACCCACCGTTATCGCGAGCAGGCTCGCTCCCACCAGGGGATACGCTAAGTTCAGAACATCGGCCGCGCCGCGCCAATCGCCACCACCAGCAACCCGATCAACAGATTAATCCCCACCAACTGCCGGATTTTCCCCAGTACCGCCGCGCCCGTCGGCCAGTCCTGGGCTGCTACGGCCTTGCGCAGGGCCGGCAATTGCAATCCCTGGATGCGGATAAACAGCGCCGTCATCACCACATACAAGCCGATCATGATCTGCACATAACGTGGCGCGGTCTCGAAGCCGGCAAAGCGCATGTGGATCAGGCCCACGCCGCTGATCGGCAAAAGCACCACTGCGACCCAGACCCAAACGAAAAAACGCTGAAACACTTCTGTCCATAATTTGAGCCGGGCCGGCCCCTCAAGGGCCGCGATTGCGGCGGGGCGCAGGATCATCCAGGCGAAGAACATACCGCCGACCCAGACCAGGGCCGCCAGTAAATGCAGGGTGTAGACGAGGGCAAAGGGTGTCATTGAGTTACTCCGTTCTGCGCAGGATTGATTAGCGGGGTATGATAGCCGCCGATCCGAACCACTGAAAATTTATCCAGCGTTTTTAGCGCCCGACCATTCATGATCAGCACCGAACTCAAAACCACGATCCAGGGCGCCTATTCGCGTTTTCTCGAAGCCAAGAGCCTCAAGCCGCGATATGGCCAGCGCCTGATGATTGCCGAAGTGGCAAAAGTCCTGGGTGACATCGACACCGACGACGAAGGCCGGCGCAGTGGCGAGCCTGCCGTCGTGGCGGTGGAGGCCGGCACCGGCACCGGCAAGACCGTGGCCTACAGCCTGGCGGCAATCCCCACCGCCAAGGCCGCCGGCAAACGCCTGGTGATCGCCACGGCCACGATCGCCTTGCAGGAGCAGATCGTTTTCAAGGACCTGCCTGACCTGATGCGCAACAGCGGGCTGAATTTCAGCTTCGCCCTGGCCAAGGGCCGTGGGCGCTACATGTGCCTGTCCAAGCTCGACATGTTGCTCCAGGAAGGCCAGGCGCAGACCGCCACGGCCCAGTTGTTCGAGGAAGAAGGCTTCAAGATCGAAGTCGATGAGGCCAGTCAGAAGCTGTTTACCAGCATGATCGAAAAACTGGCCGGCAATAAATGGGACGGCGACCGCGACAGCTGGTCCACCGCCCTGGAAGACGCCGACTGGTCACGCCTGACTACCGATCACAGCCAGTGCACCAACCGTCATTGCCCGAACTTCGGCCAGTGCGCCTTTTACAAGGCCCGCGAAGGCATGGGCAAGGTCGACGTCATTGTCACCAACCACGACATGGTCCTGGCCGACCTGGCCCTGGGCGGTGGCGCGGTGCTGCCGGATCCGCGTGACACGATCTATGTGTTCGACGAAGGTCACCACCTGCCGGACAAGGCCATCGGCCATTTCGCCCATTACACCCGGCTGCGCTCCACCGCTGACTGGCTGGAAACCACCGCCAAGAACCTCACCAAGCTGTTGGCCCAACACCCGCTGCCGGGTGACCTGGGCAAGTTCATCGAGCAGGTGCCCGAGCTGGCCCGTGAAATCAAGACGAACCAGCAGTTCATGTTCAGTGCCTGCGAACAAGTGGCGGATTTCAAGCCCGGCGAAGACGTCGAGGGTCGTGATCGACCTCGCCATCGCTTTGTCGGCGGCGTCATTCCCGAGCACATGCGCGAGATGGGCATCGAGCTCAAGAAAGGCTTTGCCCGCCTGACCGACCTGTTCACCCGTCTGACCGACCTGCTCAAGGAAGGCATGGATGGCGAGGTCAATATCGGTATCGCCAGCAACCAGGCCGAGGAGTGGTACCCGTTGTTCGGCAGTCTGCTGTCCCGCTCCCAGGGTAACTGGGAGTTGTGGACCGCGTTCACGACTGAAGACCCGGAAGACAACCCGCCGATGGCGCGTTGGTTGACCCTGGCCGAAAGCGGCTCGCTGTTCGACATCGAGGTCAATGCCAGCCCGATCCTGGCGGCGGAAATGCTGCGTCGCAACCTGTGGAATGTCGCCTACGGCGCGCTGGTGACTTCCGCCACGCTGACCGCCCTGGGCACGTTCGACCGTTTCCGCATGCGCGCCGGCCTGCCGAAAAAAGCCGTGACCGCCGTGGTTCCGAGCCCCTTCCATCATGCCGACGCCGGCGTGCTGCGGGTCCCGGACCTCAAGGCTGATCCGCGGGATGCCGCCGCCCACACCGCGGCGATTATTCGCGACCTGCCGGAACTGGTGGAAGGCTCGCGGGGCACCCTGGTGCTGTTTTCCTCGCGCAAACAGATGCAGGACGTGTTCGACGGCCTCGACCGCGACTGGCGCAAGCAAGTGTTCATCCAAGGCAACCTGTCCAAGCAGGAAACCCTGAACAAGCACAAAGCGCGGGTCGATGGCGGCGATTCCAGCGTGCTGTTCGGCCTGGCGAGTTTTGCCGAAGGCGTGGATTTGCCCGGTGCCTACTGTGAGCATGTGGTGATCGCCAAGATCCCGTTTTCGGTTCCGGACGACCCGGTGGAAGCCGCGTTGGCCGAATGGATCGAGGCCCGCGGTGGTAACCCGTTCATGGAAATCTCCGTGCCGGACGCCTCGCTGAAACTGGTCCAGGCCTGTGGTCGATTGCTGCGCACCGAAGAAGACCGCGGCACCATCACCTTGCTCGACCGCCGACTGGTGACCCAGCGCTACGGCAAGGCGATCCTCAACGCCCTGCCACCGTTTCGGCGGGAGATATCCTAGCCTCCCGGTGATTTTTGACTGAGGAGGTCTCTGTGGCGAGGGGATTTAGCGAAACGGGCAGTGTCAGTCCGGTCAGCCGTCTTGCGGCGGTTCCCAAAAACCTCAATGGCTGAAACAATGCAGGCCACTTCAAAAAAGTGTTTGTTTCAAGGGAGTTGCGGGTGCAGATTCAAGGCCATTATGAGCTTCAATTCGAGGCGGTGCGTGAAGCCTTCGCCGCGCTGTTCGACGATCCTCAGGAGCGCGGCGCGGCGTTGTGCATTCAGGTTGGTGGCCGCACGGTCATCGATCTGTGGGCCGGCACGGCCGACAAGGATGGCAGTGAGGCCTGGCACAGCGACACCATCGCCAATCTGTTTTCCTGCACCAAGACGTTCACCGCCGTCACCGCCCTGCAACTGGTGGCCGAAGGCAAGCTGCAACTGGACGCCCCTGTCGCCCGCTACTGGCCTGAGTTCGCGGCAGCCGGCAAGCAAGCCGTCACGCTCCGTCAGTTGCTTTGCCACCAGGCCGGGTTGCCGGCGTTACGTGAATTGCTGGCGCCCGAAGCACTTTATAACTGGCAGACCATGGTCGATGCTCTGGCCGCTGAAGCGCCCTGGTGGACGCCGGGTGACGGTCACGGCTACGCGGCGATCACTTATGGCTGGCTGGTCGGCGAACTGCTGCGCAGGGCTGACGGTCGTGGGCCGGGGGCATCCATCGTGGCCCGTATTGCCAAGCCGTTGGGCCTGGATTTTCACGTCGGCCTGGCTGATGAAGAGTTTCATCGCGTGGCCCACATCGCTCGCGGCAAAGGCAATGCGGGTGATGCGGCGGCCCAGCGCCTTTTACAAGTAACGATGCGCGAACCCACGGCCATGACTACCCGGGCCTTTACTAACCCGCCCTCGATCATGACCAGCACCAATAAGCCAGAGTGGCGGCGCATGGAACAACCGGCGGCCAACGGCCATGGTAACGCCCGTAGCCTGGCCGGGTTTTATGCCGGCCTGCTGGACGGCAGCCTGCTGGAGGGCGAAATGCTCGACGAACTGACTCGCCAGCACAGCTTCGGCGAGGACAAGACATTGTTGACCCAGACCCGTTTCGGCCTGGGTTGCATGCTCGATCAGCCGGATGTACCGAACGCGACCTACGGCCTCGGCCCTCGGGCATTCGGTCATCCTGGGGCAGGGGGCTCCATCGGTTTTGCCGACCCGGAGCACGATGTGGCTTTTGGCTTTGTGACAAACACCCTCGGGCCATACGTTTTGATGGATCCGCGGGCGCAGAACCTTGCGCGGGTACTTGCCACTTGTCTATAAAACGTTAGCGAAGGCGGCGGGCACAGGAACCTCGTGTTCCTTTCAGTTTCCAACCGTCTGTTTATGCGGCCCGAACATGGCCTTTGTTTTTTTTTTTACATCATTTTGTGGATATCCAATGTCATTGAATAAATCTTTCGCTCTGGCGCTGTGCTTCGCTATCACCGGTTGCGCACAAACCCCACAAAATGATGCCGAGGGCGGCAGTGGCTGGTGGCCGTTCGGCGCCTCCGACAAGGTCGCGGCCAAAGAACCGACGTCAGCGGCGCCGCTGAAACCGGCTGCCGTCGCGCCACAAGCCAAGGCCGAGGGTGCCACTCACTGGTGGTGGCCGTTTTCTTCCGATGACGCCACCGACGGCGTCGCCAAAAAAGTCGACGCCAAACCTGAAGTCAAGACGCCGGTTACCGTCGCCAAGGCTGAAGCTGAAAGCAACGGCAAGTGGTGGTGGCCATTCGGCGGTAAAGATCAGGAAACCGCCAAGACGGTGCCGATGCCGGATCCGAAAGTCACCCAGGCCTGGCTCGACGACTACGAGCCAAAATTGCGCACGGCCATCAAGGACAGCAAGCTCGAACTTGAACGCCGCGACGACGTGCTGGTGGTCACCGCACCGGTGGACGGCTCCTTCAACCCGGATCGTCCGGCCATGCTGCTGCCGGTGAGCCTCGGCCCGTTCACCCGCGTTGCGAAAATTCTGGAAGCTGATCCGAAAACAGCCGTGCTGATCCTCGGCCACGCCGACACGTCGGGCGCCGCGCCGGTCAACCTGAAGCTCAGCCAGGAACGCGCCCAATCCGTGGCGGCGATTTTCCGTCTCAGCGGCTTGCAGCGTGATCGCCTGATGCTGCGTGGCATGGGTTCGGTTGCGCCCCGTGCCGCCAATGACAGCGTTGAAGGTCGCGCTTTGAATCGTCGTGTCGAGCTGCTGGTCACGCCGCAAAACACCATGGTTGCGCTGCTGAGCAAGTACAACATGCCGGCCCCGGCACCAGTAAGGTTGGTGGCGGTCCAGGACGTGAAACCTGCGGCTTTGGCGCCAGCGCCCGCGCCGGCGGCTAAAAAATCCAAGGCTGTTGCCAGCAAAAAAGCGCCGGCCAAGAAGGCTGTCGCCAAGGCTCCTGCGAAAAAAGCCCCGGCCAAGAAAGCGCCGGTGGCGAAGAAGCCGCAACCGACCAAAGCCGCTACCGATGCCAAGAAAGTCGCGGCTGCCGATGCATCCAAGCAGTGATGGGCTAACTACAAGGAACGCGCCATGACCCAGACGCTGGCTGATATGCGCCGCGACTACACCCGCGATGGCCTGACCGAGGCGCAGGCCCCGGCCGAGCCGTTCGCGCTGTTCCACCAGTGGTTCGCCGACGCGGTGAAAACCGAACAGGCGCCGGTGGAGGCCAACGCCATGACCTTGGCGACCGTGGATGCCGATGGGCGCCCGCACTGCCGGATCTTGCTGCTCAAGGGGCTCGATGCCCAAGGCTTCACGTTCTTCACCAACTACGAGAGCGCCAAGGGTCAGCAACTGGCCGCGAACCCGTTCGCGGCCATGACATTTTTCTGGCCGACGCTGGAGCGTCAGGTGCGTATCGAGGGCAAGGTGCAGAAGGTCACGGCGCAAGAGTCGGACGCCTATTATCAGGTACGGCCATTGGGCAGTCGCCTCGGGGCCTGGGCTTCACCTCAAAGCCGGGTGATTGCGGGTCGAGGTGAGCTGGAAGACTTGCTCAAGGCCACCGAACAACGCTTCAGTGACAGCCAGCCTCACTGCCCGGAGCATTGGGGGGGCTATCGTCTGCTGCCCGAGCGTATCGAATTCTGGCAGGGACGGGCCAGCCGTCTGCATGATCGCCTCAACTACCGCCTGCAAGAGGCGAGCTGGATCCGCGAGCGTCTGGCGCCTTAGCCCTGGGTATACCCTGCCGCCGCGGCCTGAAGCCATTGCGGCAGGTCGCGCCGCTTGATCCCTTGCTTCTGGGCGTCGGCCAATTGTTGCAGCATGTAAGTTTTTTTCAGCTCATCCTGCCCCGCCAATGACAGCGCCAGATCGCGGTCCATCCAGCGTTTGATCCGCACGTACAGCCACCAATGAAAGTACAAACCGGCGACGGTGGTAGCGGCTATGATGAAATAATCCATGAGAAATCCTCAGGCCAGTGACGCGGATAGCGGAAATTGGCGCTACTGTTTGGGTGAATTTTTCGGGCGAGTCTGTATCCCACCTGAATGAAAACAATTTTATCCCGGCGAGGCCGTGACAGGCGTCAAGCTGCGGAGTTTAATGAATACCTGTCTTTTGGAGTTTGATGCTATGCGTAAGTCTGTTTTGCTGGTTGCTTCCTTTTCCACGATGGCGATGTTGCTCACTGGCTGTCAGTCGAGCCTGACCGGTGACTCCTATTCCCGTGACGAAGCGCGTCGCGTGCAGACCATCCGCATGGGGACCATTGAAGCCTTGCGTCCGGTCAAGATCGAAGGCACCAAGACCCCGATCGGCGGCGCGGCGGGTGCGGTGGTAGGTGGTGTGGGTGGCAGCGCCATCGGCGGTGGCCGTGGCAGTATCGTTGCTGCCGTGATCGGCGCCGTGGCCGGCGGCCTGATCGGCTCCGCGACCGAAGAAGGCCTGACCCGTACCCAGGGTGTGGAAATCACCGTTCGTGAAGACGACGGCAGCATGCGCGCCTATGTGCAGCAGGTTCAGGAAAACGAAGTGTTCCGTGTGGGTGAGCGAGTTCGTATTTCCACTGTGGATGGTACGAGCCGCGTATCGCACTAAGCTGGAATCGCTAAGAGAAAATCGCGCTTTTTCCTGAACGGGGAGGCGCGATTTTTTTATGGCTTCGTTTCGGTGGGGGGGCGGTGTGTATATCCGTTTTTTCGGTGACGGCCACTGGCGGTTCCGCCCTTACGGCGGGTCACTTTCGAAAAGCGCGAAAGTAACCAAAGCGCTTCTGCCCCACCACTCGGCACCTCGCTTAGGCTCGGTGTGCCTGAACGAAGGCATTGCTCCGTGGGCCGCCGCGAAGGGCCATCCATGGCCCAGCGCGGCTAACCCGGCATCCATGCCGGGTTGCCCACTCCACAACGCCTCCGTTCAGCCAGCGTGGTTAACGGGGCGTCCAAGATCAACGTCCACCGCGAGGCGGCCTTATAGCCGGCCTGATTCTTGGTGGGACCGCGTTTCTCCTGTGGGAGCGGGCTTGCTCACGCAAGCGGTATCACAGTCGATGAAGATGTTGGGTATGTTGGCCTTTTCGCGAACAAGCCCGCTCCCTCAGTGGTTCTGTGTTGGATATAAATTTGTGCTCACTGAAAGGTCGAATGTGGGAGCGAGCCTGCTCGCGATGACGGCAGTCCATTCAATCGCTATGTAACTGAACTATCGCAAGGCTGAAAAGGCGGCTACACAGTTGACGAAGATGTTGCATGTGTCGACCTCTTCGCGAGCAGGCTCGCTCCCATAGGAAAAACGCGATCATCAAAAAAACAGGTCGGCTATAAGGCCGCCTCGCGGTGGACGTTGATCTCGGACGCCCCGTTAACCACGCTGGCCGAACGCAGGCATTGTGGAGTGGGCATCCCGGCATGGATGCCGGGATAGCCGCGCTGGGCCATGGATGGCCCTTCGCGGCGGGCCCACGGAGCAATGCCGGAGTGAGGGTACACCGAGCCTAAGCGAGGTGCCGAGTGGTGGGGCAGAAGCGTTTTGGTTACTTTTGCGCTGTTCAAAAGTGACCCGCCGTAAGGGCGGAACCGCCAGTGGCCGTCACCGAAGAAACGGATATGCACACCAATAAACACACAACAAACATCACCCCGATCAGGTAATTTTAGTTGGCTTTAAATGCAGTCTGCTTACGACTAGCCGCCGCTGTCACCGCATAACCCAGCAACGCCGCCAGGATCGAGCCAGTGAGAATACCCATCCGGTCCATACCGGCATACTCACTGGTACCGGGCGCGAACGCCAGGGAGCCGACGAACAGGCTCATGGTGAAGCCGATGCCGCACAGGATTGCCACGCCCAGTATCTGCCCCCAGTTGGCGCCGGCGGGCAGGCTGGCGATACCGATCTTGACCGCCAGCCAGGTCAGGCCGAAAACGCCGACGGTCTTGCCCAGCAACAGGCCGATGGCGATGCCCATCGGCACGTGATGGGTGAAGCTCTCGACGGTGACGCCGCTCAGGGACAAGCCGGCGTTGGCGAAGGCGAAGAGCGGCAGGATGCCATAGGCCACCCAGGGGTGCAGGGCATGTTCCAGGGTCAGCAGCGGCGAGGTCTCGGCATTTTTTGTGCGCAGCGGAATGCAGAACGCCAGGGTCACACCGGCCAGGGTGGCATGGACACCGCTCTTGAGTACGCAGACCCAGAGAATCAGGCCGACAACCATGTAGGGGCCGAGCTTGACCACTCCCGCGCGGTTCATCGCCACCAGCGCGGCGATGCAGGCGGCTGCCAATACCAGTGACAAGGTCGACAGGGCGCCCGAGTAGAAGATGGCAATGATGATAATGGCGCCCAGGTCGTCGATGATCGCCAGGGTCATCAAAAACAGCTTGAGCGACACGGGTACCCGTTTGCCCAGTAGGGCCAGCACGCCAAGGGCGAAGGCGATGTCGGTGGCCGTTGGAATCGCCCAGCCTGCGAGGGCGGCCGGATTGTCGCGGTTGAGGAACCAGTAGATCAGGGCGGGGACGACCATGCCACCGATCGCTGCCGCACCCGGCAAGACGATCTGCGAGGGTTTCGACAGCTGCCCGTCGAGAACCTCACGTTTGACTTCGAGGCCGATGAGCAGAAAGAACATGGCCATCAGGCCGTCGTTGATCCACAACAACGCCGGTTTGGCGATTTTCAGCGCCCCGATCTGGGCCACCACAGGGGTGTCCAGAAAGTCCGTATAGAGCCACGACAGCGGTGAGTTATTGAGTATCAGGGCCAGCACGGCGGCGGCGATCAATAGCAGGCCGCTGGCAGCTTCCAACTGAAGGAAACGGGTCAAAGTATTACGTAGAGGCACGGTTGCTCTCCATGGATCAAATCAAAAAGATGGTCCACCCTAACCGGTACTGTTAGTTGTTAAAACAAAAGTTATATTCTTTTTTGTTATATGTCGTTACAACGCATGCAACGCGTGGTCAGGCAGTGACAGGCCATATTGGACCTTAGCTGTACCTGTGCGCGATGTCGGTTTTTTCCTAAGCTTGCGACTGGTTTTTCCGAGACAAGTCGTGCCTGCCTGTACGTCAGGTTCCTCGCGTCGCATTGATCCAGTGAGAAGACATCATGAATGACCACCGCCAGTGGGCGCGTGAAGCGATCCGTATCATCGAGGCTGACTTCCAGCGCAGCGCCGACACCCATCTGATTCCACTGGCGTTGCCAGGGCTGCCGGGTATCGAGTTGTACTTCAAGGATGAGTCCAGCCACCCCACCGGCAGCCTCAAGCATCGACTCGCCCGCTCGCTGTTTCTCTACGCGCTGTGTAATGGCTGGCTCAAGCCTGGCGCCCCGGTGATCGAGGCTTCAAGCGGATCGACGGCTATTTCCGAGGCTTACTTCGCGAGGCTTTTGGGCTTGCCCTTTATTGCGGTGATGCCGGCGACCACCTCCCGGGAAAAAATCGCACAGATCGCCTTCTATGGTGGCCAGAGTCACCTGGTGGACGATCCTACGCAGATCTACGCCGAGTCCGAGCGTTTGGCCCGTGAGCATGACGGCCACTTCATCGACCAGTTCACCTACGCCGAGCGCGCCACGGACTGGCGCGCCAATAACAACATTGCCGAATCGATCTTCCAGCAGATGCGTTTCGAGCGGCATCCGGAGCCGAGCTGGCTGATTTCCAGCCCCGGCACCGGCGGCACCACCGCGACCCTGGGTCGTTACGTACGCTACCGCCAGCACTGTACCCGTGTGCTGTGTGCCGACGCCGAGCGTTCGGTGTTTTTCGACTATTACCGCAGCGGCGATGCGAGCCTGCGCCTGGATTGTGGTTCGCGGATCGAAGGTATCGGCCGGCCAAGGGTCGAAGCGTCGTTTTTGCCCAAGGTGATCGATGCGATGGTCAAAGTGCCGGATGCCCTGTCGCTGGCGGCCATGCACTACCTGGCCCAGCGATTGGGCCGACGGGTCGGCGGATCCAGCGGCACCAACCTGATCGGCGCGCTGATCGCCGCTAGGCAGATGGTGCAAGCAGGTGAGATGGGCTCGATCGTGGCAATCTTGTGTGACGGCGGTGAGCGCTATGCCACGACCTATTACGATCCGGCGTGGCTCAAGGCCCAGGGCTACGAGCTGAGTGGATTGATGGACGCCGTGGCGGCGAGTGTGGAGCGGGGTGAGGCGCTGCCGGAAAGTGTGCTCCGAGCCAATATCTGAACACTGGAAAACACTGAATTTCCTTGTGGCAGCGAGCTTGTGTGGGAGCTGGGCTTGCCCGCGATAGCATCACCTCGGTTCACCTGATAGACCGAGCTGCCTGCATCGCGGGCAAGCCCAGCTCCCACAAAGCTTCTCCCGCAGTGGGTAGGGGTCAGGCCTTGAGGCCCAGGATATCCCGCGCCACCGCCTCGGCAATCCGGATTCCGTCCACGCCCGCCGAGAGAATCCCGCCCGCGTAGCCGGCGCCTTCGCCAGCCGGGAACAAGCCCTTGACGTTCAGGCTTTGCAACGTTTCGTCGCGGGTGATGCGCAGCGGCGACGAGGTGCGGGTTTCAATGCCGGTCAGCACGGCGTCATGCAGCGAGTAGCCGCGAATCTGCTTTTCGAACGCCGGCAGGGCTTCACGGATGGCTTCGATGGCGAAGTCGGGCAGGGCCAAGGCCAGGTCGCCCAAAGACACACCCGGCTTGTAGGACGGCTCGACGCTGCCCAGCGCCGTAGACGGTTTGCCGGCAATGAAGTCGCCCACCAGTTGTGCCGGGGCTTCGTAGTTGCTGCCACCGAGCACGAAAGCGTGGGATTCCAGACGCTCCTGCAATTCGATGCCCGCCAAGGGGCCGCCCGGGTAATCCACTTCAGGCGTAATGCCCACCACGATGCCGGAGTTGGCGTTGCGCTCGTTACGTGAATACTGGCTCATGCCGTTGGTCACGACGCGGTTCGGCTCGGAGGTGGCCGCCACTACGGTGCCGCCCGGGCACATGCAGAAGCTGTACACCGAGCGACCGTTCTTGGCGTGGTGCACCAGTTTGTAATCGGCGGCGCCAAGCTTCGGGTGGCCGGCATATTTGCCCAGGCGCGCGCTGTCGATCAGCGATTGCGGGTGTTCGATGCGGAAACCCACCGAGAACGGCTTGGCTTCCATGTACACGCCGCGGCCGTGGAGCATGCGGAACGTGTCCCGGGCGCTGTGGCCCAGGGCCAGAATCACATGTTTTGAATGAATACGTTCGCCACTGGCCAGTTCAACACCGACCAACTGGCCGTCCTCGATCAACACATCCGTGACCCGCTGCTGGAAGCGAACTTCGCCGCCCAGGGCGCGAATCTGCTCACGCATGTTTTCCACGACGCCTGTCAGACGGAACGTACCGATGTGCGGCTTGCTGACGTAGAGGATTTCTTCCGGCGCGCCGGCCTTGACGAATTCGTGCAGGACTTTGCGACCCAGGAACTTGGGATCCTTGATCTGGCTGTAGAGCTTGCCGTCGGAGAACGTCCCCGCACCGCCTTCGCCGAACTGCACGTTGGATTCGGGGTTGAGCACGCTTTTGCGCCACAGGCCCCAGGTGTCCTTGGTGCGCTGCCGCACTTCGGGGCCGCGCTCGAGGATGATCGGTTTGAAGCCCATCTGTGCCAGCAACATGGCGGCGAAGATCCCGCACGGGCCGAAGCCGACCACGATCGGCCGTTCGCTCAGGTCAGCCGGTGCCTGGCCCACCACTTTATAACTGACATCCGGCGCCTGGTTGACGTTACGGTCATCGGCGAACTTGCGCAGCAAGCCGGCTTCATCGCGCACCGTCAGGTCGATGGTGTAGATGAAGCACAGTTCGGAGGACTTCTTACGCGCGTCGTAGCTGCGTTTGAACAGGGTGAAGTCGAGCAGGTCATCGCTGGCGATGCCCAGGCGCTGCACGATGGCTGGGCGCAGGTCTTCTTCGGGATGGTCGATCGGCAGCTTGAGTTCGGTGATTCGTAACATGACAGGATCCGGTTCGCGGGACGCACAACTGCGCCAGGGCGTGAGCCGGCGATTATAAGCCAAAAAACTTCGAATCAGTCGTTACGCGCACCGCCGAAGTAAGCGCATCCGCGCTGGACCTGACCGTTGACCCGCAGCTCGGCGCTCATGTGTTGCACGCTGCCGGTCGCGCTGTCGACGCAGCGCTGGGGAGTGACCCAAAGCTCGACCTTCTGGCCGTTGGCTTCGGTGCCGAGATTGAAGCGGCCATCGCCCAGTTGTTCTTCAACGAAAGGCACTGCCAGAGGCGGCTGGCCCTCACGTTCGAGCACCAGGCCCTTGCCGCTGGCGTTCAGATTCCACTCGGGGCCATGGCCGGTGGCGCGCAGGAGCAGTCGCTTGAAGTCGGCGTCGTCGCAAGCGCTGCCCGAACGCTCCAGGCGATACAGCTGCTCAAGATTCAACTGGCTGTCGGTACCGGCCGCTGCGCTGGTGACGATATGGCCGCGCACATCGGCAAACAGTTTGCCCTGATCATCGGCCAGGCTGGCGGCCTGTTGCAGTACGCTGGTGCCGCCGCTGTCGTTGACGATGTAGCGACGCTGCTCCTGGCAGGACTGGAACACCAGCTTGCCATCGGCCGCCGTAAGTTCGCCCTGCATGCGCATCTGCCCGGCATGGGAAACGCTCTGGGGGGGAGCGTCGAGCAACTGGCAGCCGGCGAAAAGCGGCAGGAGGGCGACAAACAGCAGGGAACGGGCGGCACGCATCATTGAGTCTCCAGACAAGTGCCGCCACGTTACGCAGACTGATCCTGCATCACAAGAGGTCAACCGACGTGAAAGGTCTGGCCAGTCTGCAGGCCTTCGACACTCTTGGCGTAGGCCAATGCGACATCGGCGGCTGGTACCGGCTTATAGCCACGGAAGTACGGGGCATAGTTGTCCATGGCTTCGAGCAGCACGTTCGGACTCACCGAGTTGACCCGCAAGCCCCGGGGCAATTCGATTGCCGCGGCACGCACGAAACTGTCCAGGGCACCGTTGACCAGCGCCGCCGACGCACCGCTTCTGATCGGATCGTGGCTGAGCACGCCAGTGGTGAAGGTGAAGGACGCACCGTCATTGGCGAATTCGCGGCCGATCAGCAGCAGGTTGACCTGGCCCATCAGTTTGTCTTTCAAACCCAGGGCGAAGCTGTCCTGCGTCATCTCGTCCAAGGGCGCAAAGGTGACGTTGCCCGCGGCGCAGACCAGTGCATCGAAGCGACCGGTTTTCTCGAATAGGGCACGGATCGAAGAGCTGTCACTGATATCCACGTGCAGGTCGCCGCTGTGACGGCCGATGCGCACAATGTCGTGACGCGGCGACAGTTCTTTATCAATGGCCGAACCGATGGTGCCGCTGGCGCCGATCAACAGGATTTTCATTAGCTGTTCCTCAATGGGCTGGATGAGATTGCAGTCTAGAGAGGTTCTTTCTCTTGATAATCGTGGTAATAGGCAACCTTTGGTTTTCAATTGGAAACAATCCGATGAGCGAAATGGACGACCTGGCGGCGTTCGCCGTGTTGATCGAGGCCGGTAGTTTCACCCTGGCGGCCCAGCAATTGGGCTGCAGCAAGGGCCAGTTGTCCAAGCGCATCAGCCTGCTGGAGAGTCGGTTTTCGGTGGTGTTGCTACAGCGCACCACGCGGCGCTTGAGTCTCACGGCAGCGGGGGCGGCGTTATTGCCTCAGGCCCAGGCGTTGTTGGTGCAGGTGCAAAGGGCGCGTCAGGCCCTGGCTCGCCTGAAGGATGAAATTTCCGGGCCGGTGCGTATGACGGTTCCGGTGTCGTTGGGCGAAACCTTCTTTGAGGGTTTGCTGACGGAGTTCGCCCAGCGCTACCCCGACGTGCAGATTGAACTGGAACTCAACAATGGCTACCGGGATCTGTCCCGTGATGGTTTCGACCTGGCGATCCGCTCCGACGCTACCCTCGATGAGCGCCTGGTGGCGCGTCCGCTGCTGGCCTGGCATGAGCTGACCTGCGCCAGCCCGGCCTACCTCGAACACTACGGCGAACCCCTGACGCCCCAGAGCCTGGCCGAACATCGTTGCCTGCTCAACAGTCATTACAGCGGCCGCGAAGAATGGCTCTATCACCAGCAACACGAATTGTTGCGGGTGCGGGTATCGGGACCGTTCGCCAGCAATCACTACAGCCTGCTGAAAAAAGCCGCCCTGGCCAACGCCGGGATCGCCCGGTTGCCGTCCTATCTGTTGCATGAGGAATTGGCTGACGGACGTTTGCGCTGGTTACTCAGGGATTTTCAGACCCGTCGCATGCCGATGTACCTCGTGCACCCGTACCAGGGCGGTTTGCCCAAGCGCACCCAGGTGCTGGCCGATTATCTGATCGACTGGTTCAAGCGCAGTGGCGAGGCGCTGGATCGGCTTCAGCGATAGCAAGGCATCACACGAACCTTGTGGGAGCGAGCCTGCTCGCGATAGCGGTGGGTCAGGCAACAATTGTGCTGAAGCTGACACTGCTATCGCGAGCAGGCTCGCTCCCACAGGAGTCCCGATCTTGATCAGCGAGCGTAGTGCCTGGCGATCAGGTGGTCGAGCGACAGCTTGCCCGGCCCGCGCGCCATCAGATAAAGCAGTACCGCCGCCCAGGTGCCATGGGTCGGATAGGCGTCGGGGTAGACGAACAGTTGAATGGTCAAGGTCATGCCCAGCAGGGCCAGGGCCGAGAAGCGTGTCGCCAGGCCAAACAGGATCAGGATCGGGAACACATGCTCGGCCGCTGCCGCCAGATGCGCTGCCAGTTCTGGCGACAACAGCGGCAAGGCGTATTCGCTTTTGAACAGGGGAATGGTTGAATCGGCCAATCGCGGCAGGCCGAGCTGGAAGGTGCCGTCGATCAGGTCGATGGCCAGGCCTTCGATTTTGGTCTGGCCGGATTTCCAGAACACCGCCGCGATGCAAAAGCGCCCAACGAAGGCGATCAGGCTGTGAGGGATTTTATCCAGCCATTCAATGGAGCGAGTGATCAGGGCGTTCATGGCAATACCTGCTCGGCTAACAGATGGGTGACGGCTTGATGGCTGATGAGCTGCGCCAGGGTGTGCTCCAGTTCCAGATCGCTGTCGCGCCTGATTGCAGCATCAATGGCCGCGCCCAGGAAACAACCTTGCAGCAGGTCCTTGAGGAAATCATGGGCGCCGGGACTGATCGCAAACACCTCCACGTCCAGGTTGTTGCGCAGCACCAGGGCGCATTGCGGCGTGAAGGGGTCGACCGGCATGACGGGCTCTTGCTGATGGGCGGCCCAGATCGCCACCACGGCGAAGGGCGATTGCAACAGGTGCAGTGACGGGTGAAGACCGACCCTCAGATGATCATGGGATGCCGGCGATGACAGCACTTGCATGACCTGTTGTGCATCCATGGGCCGGGCGTTGGCGGCGTGCCAGGCTTGCACCTGCAGGCGCTCCAGTCGGGCGACATCCGCCAGATACGGCACGCTGGCGGCGGGTTCGAAATGTTCGATGAACCCGGCAAAGTCGGCACCGTAGTCACTCATGACTGGGCTTCGCGGTGCGGCGCACTGGACGTACATTCCGGCCATCGCGCCGAAGAACTCCTCGCCCACCAGTTGCGCCACCACCGGATAGTTGTCGGCCAGGGCGTTGATCAATGAGCTGAGCACGTTGTTGCGATACACCGCGAACCGGCTCTCTGGATCGGCGCCGGTGGCGCAGGTCAAACCCTGCGGACAAGCTTTGCGCGGGTCGAGCAGGGCGGCGGCGAATTCGCTGTAGCGGCTCATGGCTGGACCCTGGCGGCGTTTAATAGTTGGTCGGCCTGACCGGCTTCGGCCAACAGCACTGCCAACGCCGGGATGCGGTTGTCGCGCTCGATCAGCGTGGCGACTGGCCCGGTCCGCGCCAGCGCCGTGCGATACAAGCGCCAGACCTCGTTATCGATTGGCGCACCGTGGTCATCGATCAGCAAACGCTCGCCCAGGCTGTCGGAGTCTTCGGCAAACCCGGCCAGATGAATTTCGCCGGTGGCCTGCAGGGGCAGTGCGTCGAGGTAAGCCTGGGGATCACGGCAATGGTTGATGCATGAAACGTAGACGTTGTTCACATCCAGCAGTAGTCCGCAGCCGGTGCGACGGATGACTTCACTGATGAAGTCAGGCTCGTCGAGGGTCGAGTCCTCGAACGCCAGATAAGTGGCCGGGTTTTCCAGCAGCAGTGTGCATTTGAGGCTGGACTGGACCTGATCGACGTGTTCGCAGACGCGCCTGAGCGTCGTTTCATCGTAGGCCAGGGGCAGCAGATCGTTGAGAAACACCGGGCCATGGCTGGACCAGGCCAGGTGTTCGGAAAAAGACTGGGGCTGATAGCGTTCGATCAGTGTGGCCAGGCGCTGCAAATGCGCAACATCCAGCGGCCCCTCTCCACCGATCGACAGGCCGACGCCGTGCAGTGACAGCGGATACTGTTCGCGTATCCGCCCCAGGAAGTGATGAAACGGCCCGCCGGCCACCATGTAGTTTTCCGCGTGCACTTCGAAGAAACCCAGATCCGGTCGGGTCTGGAGCACTTCACGAAAATGCTCGGTCTTGAGCCCCAGCCCCGCCCGCGGCGGTAGCCGGGTATCGAAGGCGAGGGAAGCGGTGTTCGACATGGCGGCAGGCCTCAGGCGGTGCGATCAGGACTTGGCTTTATAGGCTTCAAGCTGGCCGAAGCCGGTGGGCGAGGTTTCGCTTTTGAGGGTGGTGCAGGTGCCCTTGGGGACCGATTTCCAAGCGTTGGCCTGATAGTCCATTTTCGCGGTGCCGGCACAGGTGGTGCCAGCGCCGGCGGCGCAGTCGTTCTTGCCTTTGAGGGCGACACCGAAGCATTTTTCCATGGTGTCGTCGGCGGCATGGACAGTCGAGACGCCTGTCATGCTCAAGGCAGAGCCAAGTGCCAGGGCCAGGGCGGCGGCGGACAGGGTGCGGGTCGAAGCAGTCATGATGATTCTCCAGTTTCAGGAAATGAACCGGCGTTAGCGCCGGTCTGCTGAACTAGAGAGGGGGTGGGGGAATGCGTTACAGCAGGTTCTCGATTTTTTTTGTTTGTTTCGAAATCCATTGTGGCGAGGGGATAAATCCCCTCGCCACAACAGCATTCACCTGAGAACTGGGCAAAAAAAAAACGGCCCGAAGGCCGTTTTCTCATGCAGCAACAGACTCAACCGCCCAGATACGCCTCGCGTACTTTCGGGTCGGTCAACAGCGCCTCACCCGTGCCTTGCATCACCACGCGGCCGTTCTCCAGCACGTACGCCCGGTCAGCGATTTTCAGCGCCTGGTTGGCGTTCTGCTCCACCAGGAATACCGTCACGCCATCCTTGCGCAGTTGTTCGATGATGTCGAAGATCTGCTGGATGATGATCGGCGCCAGGCCCAGGGACGGTTCGTCGAGCAGCAACAACTTGGGCTTGCTCATCAGCGCACGGCCGATGGCGAGCATTTGCTGTTCGCCGCCGGACATGGTGCCGCCGCGCTGGCTAAAGCGTTCTTTCAGGCGGGGGAAAAGGTGCAGCACCTTGTCCATTTGCTCCTGAAAATCACCCTTTTCGGTGAAAAAACCGCCCATGGCGAGGTTTTCTTCCACGGTCAGTCGGGCAAATACCCGACGGCCTTCCGGCACCACGGCGATGCTCTTGCGCATGATTTGCGAAGAGTCCTGGCCCACCAGTTCCTCACCCATGTAGCGGATGCTGCCACTGTGGGCCTGGGGCGAACCGCAGAGCGTCATCAGCAGGGTGGATTTGCCGGCACCGTTGGCACCGATCAGCGTCACGATTTCGCCCTGGCGGACTTCGACGTTGACGCTGTGCAGGGCCTGGATCTTGCCATAGAAGGTGGAAACGTTTTCGAACTGCAGCATTTACGCTTCCCCCAGGTAGGCTTTGATCACTTCAGGATTGTCGCGGATCTGTTCCGGCGAACCGTCGGCCAGCGGCGTGCCTTGGTTGATCACGACGATATGGTCGGAAATGCTCATGACCAGCTTCATGTCGTGCTCGATCAGCAACACGGTGACATCGTGCTCCTCGCGCAGCACGCCGATCAGCGCTTTGAGGTCTTCGGTTTCCTTCGGGTTCAGGCCGGCGGCCGGTTCGTCGAGCATGAGGATCCGCGGGCGGGTCATCATGCAGCGGGCGATTTCCAGGCGCCGTTGCTGACCGTAGGCCAGGGTGCCGGCGGTACGGTTGGCGAACTCCTTGAGATTGACCTTCTCCAGCCAGTACTCGGCGAACTCCATGGCCTCGCGTTCGCTCTTGCGGAACGCCGGGGTCTTGAACAGACCGGCAAAGAAGTTGGTGTTCAGGTGGCGATGCTGGGCGATCAACAGGTTCTCGACCGCCGTCATGTCCTTGAACAGCCGCACGTTCTGGAAGGTGCGCACCACACCCTTGCGGGCGATGTGGTGACCAGGCAGGCCCTGGATCGGCTCGCCGTCCAGCAGGATCGTGCCGCCGGTAGGCTGATAGAAGCCGGTCAGGCAGTTGAACACGGTGGTCTTGCCCGCGCCGTTCGGCCCGATCAATGCTACGACCTGTTTCTCTTTCACGGTCAGGGCCACGCCATTGACCGCCAGCAAGCCGCCGAAGCGCATGCTCAAGTTTTCGACTTTCAGGATCTCGCGGCTCATTTGCGCAGCTCCATGTGCGGGCGTTGCATAGGCAGCAGACCTTGAGGACGCCAGATCATCATCAGCACCATCAAGGCGCCGAACATCAACATGCGGTATTCGCTGAATTCACGCATCATTTCAGGCAACAGGATCATCACGATTGCCGCCAGGATCACACCCAGCTGCGAGCCCATCCCACCCAGCACCACGATGGCGAGGATGATCGCCGACTCGATGAAGGTGAAGGATTCCGGCGTCACCAGGCCCTGACGGGCAGCAAAGAAGCTACCGGCGAAACCGGCGAAGGCGGCACCGAGGGTGAAAGCCGAAAGCTTGATCACGGTCGGGTTCAGACCCAGGGCACGGCAGGCGATCTCGTCTTCACGCAGCGCTTCCCACGCACGGCCGATAGGCATGCGCAGCAGGCGGTTGATGACGAACAGCGCAGCCAGGGCCAGCAACAGCGCAACCAGGTAGAGGAAAATCACCTTGTTGATCGAGTTGTAGGGCAGTCCGAAGTACTCGTGGAAGGTCTGCAGGCCTTCGGCGGCTTTGCGTTCGAAGGTCAGGCCGAAGAACGTCGGTTTCTCGATATTGCTGATGCCGTTCGGGCCACCGGTGATGTCGGTCAGGTTGCGCAGGAACAGACGGATGATCTCGCCGAAACCCAGGGTCACGATTGCCAGGTAGTCACCGCGCAAGCGCAGCACCGGGAAACCCAGCAGGAAACCGAAGGTGGCGGCCATCATCCCGGCAATTGGCAGGCAGATCCAGAAGCTCAAGCCGAAGTAATGGGACAGCAGCGCGTAGCTGTAGGCGCCGACGGCATAGAAGCCGACGTAACCCAGGTCCAGCAGACCGGCCAGCCCTACCACGATGTTCAGGCCCAGGCCCAGCATCACGTAGATCAGGATCAGGGTGGCGATGTCCACCGCACCGCGAGAGCCGAAAAACGGCCAGACCAACGCGATGACGATCAGGGCCAGGATGATCCAGCGCTGGGTAGTCGGCAGGGTCAGGAAGTTGCTGGCCTTGGCCGGGACTATCGGCAGGCCTGGCGAGGCCTTCCAGGCGGCGCTGATCTGCGTGCTGAACAACACCCGCAGGAACATCAGCACCGAACACACGGCGATGGTCGCCAGGATGGCGGGGCTGGTGCCGTGCACTTCAAGGTCGATGCCCACGATGGTCAGTTTCAGGCCGAGTACCGGGTACGCGACCGCCCAGACCAACAGCGCGCTGAAGAGCGCCGATTTAAGATGTTTAGTCATACCTTCTCAACCTCCGGACGGCCCAGGATGCCGGTCGGCCGGAACAGCAGCACCAGAACCAACAAGCCGAACGCTACGACGTCCTTGTATTGATCGCCGAAGATGTCGGCACCAAAGGCTTCCGCCACGCCCAGCACCAGCCCGCCGAGCATGGCTCCGGGGATGCTGCCGATGCCGCCCAGTACCGCGGCGGTGAAGGCCTTCAGGCCCACGAGGAAACCGGCGTTGGGGTTGATCACACCGTATTGCATGCTCAACAGCACGGCGGCGATGGCCGCCAGGGCCGCGCCGATGACGAAGGTCAGGGCAATGATGTTGTTGGTGTTGATGCCCAGCAGGTTGGCCATCTTGATGTCCTCGGCGCAGGCGCGGCAGGCGCGGCCCAGGCGGGAACGGGAGATGAACAGCGTCAGGCCGAGCATGGCGACCAGGGTCACCACGAACACCACGATTTGCATGTAGGAAATCAGCACTTCCTGTGCCCCCCCTGGCCCGAAGGTAAAGTTACCCGGAATCAGGTTGGGAATGGATTTGTCCTTGGAGTCTTGCGACAGCAGAACGGTGTTCTGCAGGAAGATCGACATGCCGATGGCCGAAATCAGCGGGATCAGACGGTTGCTGCCGCGCAAGGGGCGGTAGGCGATCCGTTCGATGCTGTAGCCATAGGAACTGGTCACCACGATGCTCGCGATGAACGCCGCGGTCATTAACAGCGGGACACTGTCGAGTCCCATCATGGCCAGCCCGGCGATGGCGATGAACGCCACGTAGGAGCCGATCATGTACACCTCGCCGTGGGCGAAGTTGATCATTCCAATGATGCCGTAAACCATCGTATAGCCGATGGCGATCAGGGCATACGTGCTGCCAACGGTCAGGCCGTTAACCAGCTGTTGGAAGAAGTGATAGATGTCAGGCATTACAGCGCTCCTAAAAACCTGATACGCATTTCACTGGTGGAGTCATTTTCCCGCCCGGCCCCGTGGATCTGCATCCACTTCGAGCACGAGGTTTGCCAGCGAACCGCTGATGACGGTTTTGAGATTTTCAGGTGGGGAGACTGGCGGATCACGCCAGCGCGGCCCAATACATTTAAAACAAAGCCCACGGCACGCCGTGGGCTTTATTGGCAGTCAGTCAGGCCAGGCCTTACTGAGGCGAAGCTTCGGTTTTAGGTTTGCCGAAATGCCACTGGTAAACCACAAACTTGAAGTCCTTCAAGTCGCCCTTGTCGTCGAAGCTCAGGTCACCGGTCGGGGTCTTGAAAGTACCGGCGTGGATGGCTTCAGCCACTTTTTCCGGGTCTTCGCTCTTGGCTTCGGTGATGGCCTGGGCAATCACTTGAACGGCCGAGTAGGACGGGAACACGAACGGACCGCTCGGGTCTTCCTTCTTGGCTTTGAACGCGTCAGCCAGGGCGATGTTGGCCGGATCCTGGTCGAAGGATTTCGGCAGGGTCACCAGCAAACCTTCGGAAGCTTCCTTGGCGATCTGCGAGATCGAGTCGTTACCCACGCCTTCCGGACCCATGAACTTGGCGTTCAGGCCTTTTTCCTGGGATTGACGCAGGATCAGGCCCAGCTCCGGGTGGTAGCCGCCGTAGTAGACGAAGTCGACGTTGGCTTGCTTGAGCTTGGCGATCATCGAGGAGAAGTCTTTGTCGCCGGCGTTCACGCCTTCGAACACGGCGACTTTCACGCCTTTCTTCTCAAGGGTCGTTTTCACGGCACTGGCGATACCTTCGCCGTATTGCTGCTTGTCGTGCAGGACCGCAACGACTTTCGGCTTGACGTGGTCGGCAATGTAGTTACCGGCGGCAGGGCCCTGGGCGCTGTCCAGGCCGATGGTGCGGAAGATCATCTTGTAGCCGCGAGCGGTGATGTCCGGGCTGGTAGCGGCTGGCGTGATCATGATCACGCCTTCGTCTTCATAGATGTCCGAAGCCGGTTGGGTGGAGCTGGAGCACAGGTGGCCGACCACGAACTTGACGCCGTCGTTGACGACTTTGTTCGCCACCGCGACCGCTTGTTTTGGATCACAGGCGTCATCGTATTCAACGGCGACCAGTTGTTTGCCGTTGACGCCGCCCTTGGCGTTGATCTGCTCGATGGCCATTTTGGAGCCACTGAATTGCATGTCGCCGTACTGGGCTACGGGGCCGGTTTTTGGGCCGGCGATGCCGACCTTGATGGTGTCGGCGGCGAACGAATGGCTGGCAACCCCGGCCAGAACCATAGCGGCAAACAGTTTGGAAATCTGCTTAGTAGCCTTAGTCATAGTGCTCCACTCATGCTGTTGTAGTTTTTATAGTCCTGGCGCCGAAGCAGCAGAACCGGGTCAGATATCTTGGATATCCTCGCGGAAAATGCCCCCGGCAACTGTACCGGTACAGTGTAGAGCGCCGATTGTTGGCAAGGGAAGCTGGCGCTTGGGGGCAAAACCTGAGGGTGTCGCTTAATTGAAAGAAAAAGACAGAATGGCGGCGGGGTTCGTCCGGACAAATCGGCAATCCCTGGCTTTCCTGCGCTTTCCAATCGGTACTCCAATTGCTACCGGGTTTTTCTGCCAGACCACCGACGTTATCATTCGCGCCGATTTCTTTTCCGGACAGCTCCCATGAATCAAGAACCTAGCACCCTCTATGCCAAACTGCTTGGTGAAACCGCATCCATCACTTGGAAGGAGCTGGAGCCGTTCTTTGCCAAGGGTGCCCTATTGTGGGTCGACCCGGCCCTGGATCTGATCGCCGCGGCCGAGGCCGTTGCCCAGGACGAAGGTACCAAAGTCGCCGCCTGGCTGGCTGCCGACCAGTTGGCCAAGCTGTCTGAAACGCGGGCGCTGGACTTTTTCGAACGTGATCCGCAGCTATGGGCGGTGGTGGTTTCACCGTGGATTATGGTCCAGGAAAGGGCGTCGGTTTGATGCCTGCACCAAGTTGGTTCGTATTTTCTGCGGAGTAAAAGTGTGTAGGTGAGTAGCGTGATGGCATCCTGCCGTGGTGAAACGCCACAGCGGAGGGTGACGTATACGTAACGGGAACAGTTTATTGGGCAGCCTTTGGGCTGCTTAATTGTTTCTGAATGTTGATTTTGTGTTTTGGTCGAGGCCGCCAATCGCGAGCAGGCTCGCTCCCACAGTGAACCGCGTTTCTCAGAAAGAACGCGATTAATGTGGGAGCGAGCCTGCTCGCGATTGGCGCGACGCGGTCCTGCGCCTGCCTCAATAAGTCTTGCCCGTATGGTTATTCAGGGAAATAACCTTGGTCTTGCCGATGCGGTGACGGTAGATCTCACGCAAATACTTGATCGCCTTTTTCACGCAGTCGCGGGACAGGCGGATGTCATTGATCGAGACAAACTTGTCTTTGTCGCTGATCAGCTCGCGGTATTTCTTCTCGTACATCGGCTTGATCGCGTACCAGTTGGTGTCGAGGATCTTCGCCGGGTTTTCGAACTCGTTGAGCAGATCGTCGATGCGCTCTTCGTCGAAGTCTTCGTTGATGATGAAGTCCAGGATCGAGTTGTCCAGGGTGTCATCGAAGCGATACGGGGTGCGGGCAAAACAGCGCTTGATGAACGCCACGATCAGGGTCAGGAAGTCATCCGACAGGCAGGGGCTCTTGGCGATCAGGGTGGTCAGCGACAGGTTGGCCGAGGCACCGATCACCAGCGCGTAACGCTTGAGGGTGGTGTTGGGGAACAGGCTGTTGAGGTGAGTCTTGAGCCGGTTCAGGTCCATGTAGGACAGCTTGTAGTCCTTGGGCAACGATACGATCGACACCACCGACGAGCAGTTCTTGAAGAAGTGCAGGTCATGCAGGGCCGCGGCGTCGTAGCCGGAATTCTTGTACTGCTCCAGCGAGGCGCGGTAGCGCTTGGACTCGATCGGCAACAGGCTGATGCCTTCGATGGCCTGGGTGACTTTGTTGAAGTGCGGCAGGTCGATGGAGCGGAAGAACAGGTCGTCGATGTTCAGGCGCGGCGGCTCCTTCTCGAACACCTTGAACTTGTCGCCGCTGGGCGCTGGGGTTTCCGGAACGACGGACTCGGCGTAGGCAATCGCCACCGGGCCGGCCAGGCTCATGAACAGGTCGTTGGCGTCCAGGCGAATGGTTTCACCAATGTCGATGCCGGCACGACGGAAATAGTTCTGGTCGTAGTCGGTGGTCACCGCCTGGGCGGTCAGGATGTTGAAGATCTGCTGGGAGATGTACTGGTTGGCGTGCTTCTCCATGGCATTGACATC
Organism: Pseudomonas sp. A214; assembly: GCF_900156295.1. Taxonomy (NCBI): domain Bacteria; kingdom Pseudomonadati; phylum Pseudomonadota; class Gammaproteobacteria; order Pseudomonadales; family Pseudomonadaceae; genus Pseudomonas; species Pseudomonas sp. A214. The sequence continues at coordinate 5,448,837 of NZ_LT707062.1, read as the reverse complement.
GATGTTCTGGATGTTGCCGTCATCGCTCTCTTCGGCGTAGCGCATGATGTCGTTGGAGATCAGCATCATCGCGTTCCAGGGCCGGATGCGGCCCATCACGCTGGCTTCGCTGCTGTCTTCGTTGGCGAAGTTGTACGAGAAATCCCATTCTTCCGACAGGTACTTGCACAGCAGGCGTCCAGCGTTGATGTGCAGCGCCTCGGACATTTCGCTGCGGTGATCGGAAATGTTCGGCAGTACGCAAATGCCGCTGGTGAAGATCGGCTCGAAGACGAAGGAATGACCGCTCTTGCTGTCGTGTTCGTCCATCGGCTTGGTGTCGAACGTCTTGTTCATGTACGAGTACTGCTGAGCCAGGCCGAACTCCGAGGCCATGCCCGAACCGGTACCGCCACCGGCACTGAAGATCGAGAAGTACAGGCGCGACTGGTTGGCCTTGATGCCGCAGCTGTCGATCAGGTACGAGTGGATCATTTTCCAGTCGGGGCTGGAGAAACGCTGGGTGTCCTTGTTCAGGATGATCTTGGCCAGGTACTGCCCCAGGATCGGCGCGTTACCGGCGCCCCCGGCATGGACTTCCGACAGGTCCATGATTTTCATTTTGCTGTAGTCGCGCAAAAAGCCGCTTTTTTCGCCTTTGCGCGAAAAACGGATGCGTCCGGCGATGTCCTTGTCCAGGTCGCCGAGCATCACCAGCGGCTCAACCAAAAACACCGGCTTGCTCACCTTGCTGGTGCCCAGGCGCAAATTGTTGCGGATCCACTGCGCCGGGCTGTAACCCTTGTCGCTGTAGCCCTTGTCTTCGGCATTGAATTCGTTGAGGTAGAACTTGCGGGCGTTGTACACCAGCTCGGCTACGTCCAGGGCGATGTTGGAGCCACAGCGACCCAGGCCGATCAGGCATACGGACGGGAACTCCTGCTGATCGCGTTCGCTTTCGTCGTCCACCAGGTGCGGCGGGCGCGGGAACACGCTGTCACGCAGGCCGTCGAGGTTGTCGAGGATGCGGTCGGTGTTGGTTTCGGTGAAATACAGATACTGCTGAGTCGACAGGGAACGTGAGCGCCTCGGCGGCTTCGGGGTTTCAGGACCGTTGGCGGCCGGGCTCAACGTAAGATCGGATACTGCAGTGGCTGTTTTTTTAGAGGTCATTGTGCGCCATATGCCTGAACTGGTCGGTTCGATGACCACTGTCATCAAACCATCGCGGATGGGAGCTCGCGTCCTTGACGGCGCGAAGGTCGGCCCAAGCGTTCAGGGGGGGCAGCCTGAGCAGCGCTCGGGAAAATCTTTCCTGATAGGTTGAATCGGCCATCGGAAGGCGATCTTTAGTCGAAATAAGGCAAAATGATGTCAATTGCTTCAGGGAATTGACCATAGTCACTAAACACGCCGCCCGCCATGGCCGGGTATCAGTCATGCGAATGATTGGAGACAGTCTGCGCGCCGCTGTCTAGATTGCAGACTCCGGGTTCGGATGCCTCGCCGTGCCCCATAACAATAAAGAGACGGACCCATGCAGAACTCGACCCAAGCGGCGAATGCCTGGCGCATTCTGTTCCTGCTGTTCCTGGCCAACCTGTTCAACTTCTTTGACCGCACCATCCCGGCGATCATCATCGAGCCGATCCGTATGGAGTGGAGCCTCAGCGACTTCCAGATCGGCATCATCGGCACCGCCTTCACCATCGTTTACGCCATCGCCGGGCTGCCGCTGGGGCGCATGGCCGATACCGGTTCGCGCAGCAAGTTGATGGGCTGGGGCCTGGCGACCTGGAGCGGGCTGACGGCGGTCAATGGCTTGGTGGGCAGTTTCTGGGCGTTTCTGGTGGTACGCATGGGCGTGGGGATCGGTGAAGCCAGTTACGCGCCAGCGGCCAACTCGCTGATCGGTGATCTGTTTCCGGCCCACCGTCGGGCGCGGGCCATGGGCATTTTCATGCTGGGCCTGCCGATCGGTCTGCTGCTGGCGTTCTTCACCATCGGGGCGATGGTCAAGGCCTTCGACAGCTGGCGCGCGCCGTTCTTTATCGCGGCGGTGCCGGGGCTGGTGCTGGCGGTGTTCATGTTTTTCATCAAGGAGCCCAAGCGCGGCGCGGCGGAAGCGGTGCAGATCTCCCAGGAAAAAATCGACAAGCCGATCCGTCGGGTGCTGGCGATTCCTACTTTTCTGTGGCTGGTGTTGGCGGGGCTGTGTTTCAACTTCGCCACCTATGCCTGCAACTCGTTCCTGGTACCCATGTTACAGCGCTATTTCCTGATGCCGCTGCACGACGCGGCGGTTGCCACCGGGATCATGGTGGGCGTGACCGGGCTGTTCGGGTTGACCCTGGGCGGCTGGATTGCCGACAAGATTCATCAACGGGTGCCCAACGGACGCCTGCTGTTCGCCGCGTTCAGCCTGGTGATCTCCACGGCCACCACCGCTTGGGCGTTGTATGCCGGACGGATTGAAATTGGTGTGTTCGTTGCGGTGTTCAGTGTCGGCTGGCTGTTTGCCTATACCTTTTATACGTGCGTATACACGGCGATCCAGGACGTAGTCGAACCGCGTCTGCGGGCCACGGCGATGGCGTTGTTCTTTGCCGGGTTGTATCTGTTGGGGGGAGGCATGGGGCCGGTGGTGGTAGGCGGCTTGTCTGACTACTTTGCCCATGCGGCCATGGCCGCGACCGGCGCCTCGCAGATGACCGAGGCGTTCAAGGCCATTGGCTTGCATGACGCGATGTTCCTGATTCCGGTGGCGCTGTTCCTGACCATGGTGTTCCTGTTCCTGGCGTCGCGCTGTTTCGTGCGCGATGCCAAGCGGATGAAGGATGGGATGAGCGCGGTGGCGCCGCTGGAGGGAGTAGTGGCGCCGGCTTGATAGCATCTGCGGGAGCAAGGCTTGTGTGGGAGCAAGGCTTGCCCGCGATGAAGGCGATGCGGTCGTTCAGAAAACCGAGGCGCCTGTTTCGCGAGCAAGCTTTGCTCCCACAGATCTCCCACCACAGGTTATTTGTGCATTCTGACTAGCGCGCCTTGTCATCCCGCCCACGCAACACGCGATTGGGCATCGCCACTGCCGCCGCCAGCCCCAACAACGACACCGCGGCGCTGATCAGCAACAAATGCCGGAACGTCGTCTGCAATTGCTGACGCAAGGCGTGTTGTGCTTCGCCGGGGGCAGCGTTCAATCCATCCAGCAAAACATTGCCGGAATGCCCTTCACCCAACGGCGACGAACCGGCGAATTGGGCAACGCTTGAGTCCTGCAGCAAGGCCAGCAGCAACGCCGACATCAGCGCTACACCCACGGCACCGCCGAGAGAGCGGAACAGGTTGGTGGTACTGGTGGCGACCCCGATGTCCTGCTGTTGCACCGAGTTTTGCGACCCCACCAGCGAAGTCGGGAACTGCATGCCGGAAGCGATGCCGCTGAGCAGCATGAACAGGCTGCTGAGCCAGAACGCGTCGGGCGGGGTGAAGGCCATGCCGAGGATCGCAAACGGGAAGAGCAGGGCGCCGCTGAGGATCATCGGTTGGTAGTGGCCAGTGATCGAGGTACGGCGTCCGGCGAAATAAGCACCTATGGGCAACCCCATCGCCAGCGGCAACAAGTGCAGCGCTGCGCTGTCGGCGCCAGCCCCGGTCACGCTCTGATAGCGCAACGGCACCAGCACGGTCAGGGAAATCGCCTGGAAACTGGTGAAAAACACCGTGCACCAGCACAACACGGCGTTGCGGTTGACGAACAGGTGCATCGGTAACAACGGTTCCCGGGCCCGGCGCTCCTGCCAGATGAACACTGACAATGCCACCACGGCGCAACCCAGCAGCCCCAGTACCTCTCTGCTGTGCCAGGCGTGGCCCTGGCCAACCTCGGTGATGCCCAGCAGCAGCGCGGTCAGGCCGATGATCAACAGCACGGTGCCCAGGTAATCGATGATCGGCTTACGGTGCGGCACCGGCAACCCGACGAGGGTGCGCCGGGCAATCAGCCAGGCCCCCAGGCCCAAGGGCAGGTTGATCAGGAACACCCAGCGCCACGACAGGTACTCGGTCATGTAGCCGCCCAATACCGGCCCCGCCACACTGGCCAGCGCATACATGCTGCTGAAATAGCCCTGATAACGGCCACGTTCGCGGGGCGGCACGATGTCGCCGATGATCGCCTGGCTCACCGAGATCATCCCGCCGGCGCCGATGCCCTGGAAAATGCGCGCCAGCACCAGTTGCTCCATGTTTTGCGCCAGCCCACAGAACAGTGAGGCCAGGGTGAACAGCCCCATGCCGAACAGCATCAACGGCCGCCGACCGTAGAGGTCACCGAGCTTGCCGTAGATCGGCACCGCCACGGTCATGGCGACCATGTAGCCGGAAATCACCCAGGCCAGCAGGCCGACATCACCCAATTGGGCGGAAATGGCCGGCATCGAGACGGCGACGATGGTCTGGTCCAATGCGCCGAGAAAAATCGCCAGCATCAGGGCCACCAGCACACTACGGATGGCAGGCTGTGGGGCGTGGGAGGTATGGAGTTGAGTCAAGGCGGAACCTGCGGGCATCACGCCTGGGGGGCGAATAGGACTGAGCCCGCAGTTTAAGTCGATAGCCGGCTATTCGATAGCCTCGTAAGGAAGTCCGACGTAGTTTTCCGCGATGGTTTTTCGACCCGCCTCGGAGTCGACGAAATATTCCAGCTCCGCTTCGCTGATGCGCTGGTTGAAGGCGTCGTCGTCGAAGCGGTGCAGCATGGACGTCATCCACCAGGAGAAACGCTCGGCTTTCCACACCCGTCGCAGGCAAATGGCGGAATACTTTTCCAGCAAGTCCGTACGGCCGTCGCGATAGACCTTGAGCAGAATGTTGAACAGCGTGCTGACGTCGCTGGCCGCCAGGTTCAGCCCCTTGGCGCCGGTGGGCGGAACGATGTGGGCGGCGTCCCCCACCAGGAACATCCGTCCATACTGCATCGGCTCGACCACGAAGCTGCGCAGCGGCGCGATGCTTTTCTCGATGGAGGGACCTGTCACCAGTGCTTGGGCCAGGTCGGCTGGCAGGCGGTTTTTCAGTTCAGACCAGAAGCGCTCGTCCGGCCAATCGGCCACTTGCTCCTCGGCGGGCACTTGCAGGTAATAACGGGTGCGAGTCTTGGAACGCATGCTGCACAGGGCAAAACCACGTTCGTGACGGGCGTAGACCAACTCCTCGTGAACCGGTGGGGTGTCGGCCAGGATGCCGAGCCAGCCAAACGGGTAGACCCGCTCGAAGACCTTGAGTTTTTCCGCGGGGATCGACTGGCGCGCCACACCATGGAAACCGTCACAACCGGCAATGTAATCGCAGTCCAGGCGCCAGGTTTGCCCTTGGTGCTCGAAGGTCACGAAGGGGCTCTCGGTTTGCATGTCGTGGGGCTGGGCATTGCCGACCTGATAAAGCGTGCGGGCGCCGGCGGCTTCTCGGGCGGCCATCAGGTCGCGGGTGACTTCAGTCTGGCCGTAGATCATGACGTTTTTACCGCCAGTCAGCCCCTTCAGGTCGATGTGCACCCGACGGCCGTTGAGCGCCAGCTCAAAGCCGTCATGGGGCAGTCCCTCGGCGTCCATGCGCTGGCCGACGCCGGCCTGGCGCAGCAGTTGGGCCATGCCTTGCTCCAGCACACCGGCGCGGATGCGGCTCAGCACATAGTCCGGGGTCTGGCGTTCGAGGATCACCGTGTCAATTCCAGCGTTGTGCAACAACTGGCCGAGCAGCAGCCCAGAAGGGCCGGCACCGATAATGGCAACTTGGGTCTTGAGGGTTTTCATTGTTGTTATGACTCGCACGAAGCACCTGACCAGGGTCGGTGTTGATTGGGGTGCTTGCATTTTTCGCTTGCGGACCTGTCAATTGAAGGGGAAAACTGAGCCGATACCTGTACTTTCTACCAATCGGTGCGATTATCGCCCGCAACCCAGGCCGATCCTCGTGATGAAAAAAACAGACCTGCCTTCAATCCCGGTATTCAAGCTCTACGGCGAGAGCCAGGATTGGCCGACCCCGGACCTGCTGCACTGTGAAACCATTTCCAAGCGCAGCCGAGAGCACCAATGGGAGATCAAACCCCATCGGCACGCCGATCTCTGTCAGTTGTTGTTTGTCTTCAAGGGCCAGGCGGAGCTGGAAATCGAAGGCCAGCGCACACAGCTCGACGAGCCGGCGGTGCAGATCCTGCCGCCGTTGTCGGTGCATGGCTTCCGTTTTTCCGAGGATGTGCAGGGTTACGTGGTGACCCTGGCCGCACCGCTGGTGACGCACCTGCAATCGCAGCTGGGTCATTCGGTCAACGTGCTGGCCCAGGCCGAAAGCTACCCGGCCCTGGAAGATGCCGAGTACCTCAATAGCCTGTTCAGCGCCCTGCAGGCTGAATACGGTGGGCATCAGCCGGCCCGGGAAATGCTGATGCATGCCTTGGTCAGCGTGATCATGGTCTGGGTCAGTCGTCAGGTGATGCAGCGGCGTACGCAGGCCCAGCGCCCACAACGCGCGCGGGAGTACCTCAACGGGTTCATTCAGTTGGTGGAAGAAACCTATCGCCAGCATGTCAAGGTCGAAGACCTGGCCCATCGTCTGGGCATCTCCGTGTCGCACCTCAACGGCACCTGTCGGGAACTGGCGGGGCAGCCGGCCCTGCAGATCATGCATGAGCGCCAACTGCTGGAGGCCAAACGGCTGCTGACCTACACCGGCATGACCATCTACGAGATCTCTGAAATGCTCGGCTTTTCCGACCCGACCAATTTCACCCGGTTGTTTCGCCGGCGGGTTGGCATCTCTCCCAAGGCATTCCGGGACCGGCTCAAGACCGATCAACCGGACGACTGAACACGCCTCAGCGCAAGGCGTTCAGGGTCGCGGTGTGAGGAATGCAGCGTTCGAAGTTGCAACTGGCGTATTCACGCGGCAACTGCCTAGTCTGTTCGACCCGATAGGCCGCCGTGCCATACAGCGCAAGCGTGGCGGTGCAGGTGATAAAAATGGCGAGGCGTCTTCTTGTTTTAATGTTCATGGCGATGACCTCTGAACGAATACCCGTGGGTACTACTTTCAGCATAGGTCAGCCGTAGCGGGTTGCCAGCCAGTCAGTGGTTTGATGTAACCGATATTCAGGACGCTGATAACCCTTTGTGGGAGCGGGCTTGCTCGCGAATGCGGTGGGTCAGCCCCCATTGATGTTGACTGTTGCACCGCTATCGCGAGCAGGCTCGCTCCCACCGGGAATTGGGGGGCTTTGAACCAGGTTACTCCAGGTGTTCAGGCTTCATCGGGTCGCCCGGCTTGACGTCCAGTTGCTTGCGTACGTCTTCGAACATCTCGTCGTAGTACTTGTGCATCGAGCCGATGCTGGCGGTCTTGGGCAGGCCGTATTTCTGGGCGATGCGCGTGGCATGGCGGGCGAAGTCGAAGGCTTGGTCCTTGGCCAGGAAAAATTCTTCGTCCACAGGCTTGTCTTCAACGGTGCCATGCACCCGGAACGACATGCCCGTGCCCTCTTTTTTGTTCTGGTCGACCTTATAGTCGATGCACAGGTTATAGCTGAAATCATCCTTGTTCAGTGCATGGCGTTCCATGTGCAGGTGACCGGGTTCGAACATGGCCATAAACGACTCTCCTTCGAAGGCGTGGGTGTAGGGCAGACCGTGAATCTGCCCCGCAAGTTTCCTGTTATCGATAAGCGATGCCAAGTTGGGCCGTGCTGATGCGGGTGCCGGCGGTGCCTTGGACGATCGCTTCGATGTCCGAGAGTGAGCCGATCACCGCGACCTTGCCAGTGTTGCGGGCAAATTCGCAGGCGGCCTGGACTTTCGGCCCCATGGAACCGGCGGCGAACCCCAGCTTGTCCATTTCATCGGGGTGGGCCTGGGCAATGGCTTTCTGGGTCGGCTTGCCGAAATCGACGAACGCGGCGTTGACATCGGTGGCAATCACCAACAGATCGCTTTCCAGTTGTTCAGCCAGCAGCGCCGAGCACAAGTCTTTGTCGATCACCGCTTCCACGCCCCGTAGCTTGCCGTCGGCGTCGTACATCGTCGGGATACCACCCCCGCCAGCGCAGATCACGATGCTGCCTTTTTCCAGCAGCCACTTGATCGGGCGGATTTCGAAGATGCGCTTGGGGCGAGGGCTGGCGACCACGCGGCGGAACTTGTCACCATCCGGGGCGATGGACCAGCCTTTTTCAGCCGCGAGTTTTTCCGCCTCAGCCTTTGTGTAGACCGGGCCAATGGGCTTGGTGGGGTTCTGGAAGCCTGGGTCGTTGGCGTCCACTTCGACCTGGGTCAACAACGTGGCGAACGGCACTTCGAAGTCCAGCAGGTTGCCCAGTTCCTGTTCGATGATGTAACCGATCATGCCCTCGGTCTCGGCGCCGAGCACGTCCAGCGGATACGGCGAGACCGAGGTGTAGGCCGCGGCCTGCAGCGACAACAGGCCGACCTGGGGGCCATTGCCGTGGGCGATGACCAGCTCGTTGCCGGGGTGGATTTTGGCGATCTGTTCGGTCGCCGTGCGGATGTTGCTGCGTTGGTTGTCGGCGGTCATGGGTTCACCCCGACGCAAAAGGGCGTTGCCGCCCAGGGCTACGACGATGCGCATAATGCTGTCCTCTGACAGAGAAATAATGGACGACTCGGCCCCCTTGTGGGAGCTGGCCTGTGGGAGCATGGCTTGCCCGCGATGGCATCGCCTGGTCCATCAGCTACACCCAGGTGTCTGTATCGCGGGCAAGCCTTGCTCCCACAGTTCTGCTCCAGAACGCGCGAGTTGCCTGAGGTTCTAGATATCCGCCAGCGCCGACACCAGGATCGCCTTGATGGTATGCATGCGGTTTTCCGCTTGCTCGAAGGCGATGTTGGCCGGGGATTCGAACACCTCCTCGGTCACTTCCACGCCATTGGCCAGGTTCGGATAGCGCGCGGCGATGTCCTTGCCGACCTTGGTCTCGCTGTTATGGAACGCCGGCAGGCAGTGCATGAATTTCACCCGCGGGTTGCCCGAGGCCTTCATCATTTGCGCGTTGACCTGGTAGGGCAGCAGTTGCTCGATGCGCTCGTCCCAGGCTTCCACCGGCTCGCCCATGGAGACCCAGATGTCAGTGTGGATGAAGTCCACACCCTTGACGGCTTCCTTCGGGTCCTCGGTGATGGTGATGCGTGCGCCGCTTTCGGCGGCGAAGGCCTGGCACTGGTCGATGAAATCTTGGTGCGGCCACAGGGCCTTTGGCGCACCGATGCGTACGTCCATGCCCAGTTTGGCGCCGATCATCAGCAGCGAATTGCCCATGTTATAGCGGGCATCGCCCAAGTAGGCGTAGCTGATGTCGTGCAGCGGCTTGTCGCTGTGCTCGCGCATGGTCAGGGTGTCGGCGATCATTTGAGTGGGGTGGAATTCAGCGGTCAGGCCGTTGAACACCGGCACGCCGGCGAATTTGGCCAGCTCCTCGACGATCTCCTGCTCGAAGCCGCGATACTCGATGGCGTCGAACATCCGTCCCAGCACCCGGGCGGTGTCTTTCATGCTTTCCTTGTGGCCGATCTGCGACGACACCGGGTCGATGTAGGTGACGTGGGCGCCCTGGTCATGGGCCGCGACTTCGAAGGCGCAGCGGGTGCGGGTCGAGGTTTTCTCGAAGATCAGCGCGATGTTCTTGCCCTTGAGGTGTGGCTGCTCGGTGCCGGTGTACTTGGCACGCTTGAGGTCGCGGGACAGGTCCAGCAGATAGTGCAGTTCGCGGTTGGTGTGGTGCATCAAGCTCAGCAGGCTGCGGTTGCGCATGTTGAAAGCCATGATTTGGATCTCCTTGGGTTTCGGTTATCCCCTGGGCCGGTATTGGGTAAATACCGGCCCAGGCTCAAAGGTCAGTAGTCGATCGGGTCGCGAATGATCGGGCAGGTCATGCAGTGACCACCGCCGCGGCCGCGGCCCAGTTCGCTGGCGCTGATGGTGATGACTTCCACCCCGGCCTTGCGCAGCAGGGTGTTGGTGTAGGTGTTGCGGTCGTAGCCGATCACCACGCCCGGTTCCAGGGCCACCACGTTATTGCCGTCGTCCCATTGTTCGCGTTCGGCGGCAAAGCTGTTGCCGCCGGTTTCCACCACCCGCAGCGCCGGCAGCTTGAGGGCCGCAGCGACGGTATCGAGGAAGCTGCCTTCTTCGCGACGCACATCGATGCCGCCGGGCTTGCTCTCGTCTGGGCGCAGGGAGAAGGCGACGATCTGGCTCACCACTTCCGGGAAAACCGTCACCAGGTCGCGATCGCAGAAGCTGAACACGGTGTCCAGGTGCATGGCGGCGCGGGATTTCGGCAAGCCGGCGACGATCACCCGTTCCACGGCCTTGTGCTTGAACAGGTTCAGCGCCAGTTGACCGATGGCCTGGCGCGACGAGCGTTCGCCCATGCCAATCAGCACGACGCCGTTGCCAATGGGCATCACGTCGCCGCCTTCGAGGGTCGCGTTGCCGTGATCCTGGTCCGGGTCGCCGTACCAGATCTGGAAGTCAGCCTGGGTGAACTCCGGGTGGAACTTGTAGATGGCGCTCGCCAGCAGGGTTTCCTGGCGGCGTGCCGGCCAGTACATCGGGTTCAGCGTCACGCCGCCATAGATCCAGCAAGTGGTGTCGCGGGTGAACTGGGTGTTGGGCAGCGGCGGCAGGATGAAACTTGAGTGCCCGAGAAAGTCGCGGAACATCTGGATGGTTTTGCCGCCGAAGCTGTCCGGCAGGTCATCGGCCGAGACGCCGCCGATCAGGAATTCGGCGATATGGCGTGGCTCCAGGCTGCGCAGCCAGGAACCGACTTCATTCACCAGGCCCAGGCCCACCGAGTTGGCGGTGATCTTGCGCTGCAGGATCCAGTCCAGGGCTTCGGGGATGGCGACGATGTCGGTCAGCAGGTTGTGCATTTCCAGCACGTCGATGTCACGCTCGCGCATCTTGGTGACGAAATCGAAATGATCGCGCTTGGCCTGGTTGACCCAGATCACGTCGTCGAAAAGCAGCTCGTCGCAGTTGTTCGGGGTCAGCCGCTGATGGGCCAGGCCTGGGGAACACACCATGACTTTACGTAATTTACCGGCTTCGGAATGAACGCCGTATTTCACTTTTTCCGTGGTCATTACAAATCCTCCAGTTAAGACAATCAGCCAGCTACAAGGTCAGGAAGCCGTCGTAGAGCCCATAGGCGGCCACCAGGGCGCCTGCGATCACTGCGGCGAAAATCAGCTTCTCGACAGAGGTGAAAATCGGTTTGCCCAGCTCGCGCTTGGCCTTGGCGAACAGGATCGCGCCGGGGGCGTAGAGCAGGGCGGAGAGCAGCAGGTATTTGATCCCGCCGGCATACAGCAGCCACACCGCGTAGATCAGGGCGATAGCCGCCACGGTCAGATCCTTGCGGCGGTCGGCCAGGGCGTTTTCGTAGGTCTCGCCGCGTACCGCCAACAGCACGGCGTAAGCCGCCGACCACAGGTAGGGCACCAGGATCATCGAGGTGGCGAGGTAGATCAGTGACAGGTAAGTGCTGGCCGAGAACAAAGTGATGATCAGGAACAGCTGGACCATCGCATTGGTCAGCCACAGGGCGTTGGCCGGTACGTGGTTGGCGTTCTCCCGGCGCAGGAACTCGGGCATGGTGTGGTCCTTGGCCGCGGCGAACATGATCTCGGCGCACAGCAGCACCCAGGACAGCAGGGCACCGAGCAGCGAGATGATCAGGCCGACGCTGATCAGCACCGCGCCCCAATGGCCGACGACGTGCTCCAGCACGGCGGCCATGGACGGGTTCTGCAACTTTGCAAGTTCAGGCTGGGTCATGATCCCCAGGGACAGCACGTTCACCAGCACCAGAAACAGCAGCACGGTGATGAAACCGATCACGGTCGCCTTGCCTACGTCTGTGCGTTTCTCGGCACGGGCGGAAAATATGCTCGCCCCTTCAATGCCGATGAACACCCACACGGTGACCAGCATCATGTTGCGCACCTGATTCATCACGCTGCCCAGGTCCGGGTTCTTCAAGCCCCAGATATCGGCGGTGAAGATATCGAGCCTGAAGGCGAACACCGCGATCAGCACGAACAGCAACAGCGGCACCACCTTGGCGATGGTGGTCACCAAGTTGATGAACGCCGCTTCTCTGATGCCCCGCAGGACCAGCCAATGCACCGCCCAGAGCAGCACTGATGCACCGATCACCGCCGCGACGGTATTACCCTCGCCAAACACCGGGAAGAAGTAGCCCAGGGTGCTGAACAACAGCACGAAGTAACCGACGTTGCCCAGCCAGGCGCTGATCCAGTAACCCCAGGCCGACGAGAAGCCCATGTAGTCACCGAACCCGGCCTTGGCATAGGCATATACACCCCCGTCCAGATCGGGTTTACGGTTGGCCAGGGTCTGGAATACGAAAGCCAGGGTCAGCATGCCGACGGCGGTAATGGCCCAGCCGATCAGCACGGCGCCGACATCGGCACTGGCCGCCATATTTTGCGGCAAGGAAAAGATTCCGCCGCCGATCATCGAACCGACGACCAGGGCGACCAGTGCACCCAATCGAAGTTTTGCGGGGGTATCAGACATTTGCGAGACTCCAGCGCAGGAGAAGAGAATCAACAGACTAAGTCGATTTGAAAGTTGAATAGCTGATCTGGATCAGTGCATGACAACATTCCATTGTTAATGAAGGCGTTAACGGCGTCCGTAGGCGTCTGTAGTTGTGCGAAAGGCCCACTCTATGGGGCGTTCGGCAGGGGAATATAAAGTTTCCTTCCCTCGGGATTATTCACGCTAGTTGATTTTCAATGAGTCGCAACTATTTTGTAGGCTGCTGACATGACAAAAATAATCTTGCCACATGGACTTTTTAATTGATGCCATTGGACAATGGTCGGTCCATAAGTATTTGGACTTTTCGTGGATGGCGTTATTCAAAAACGTTATGTCGCTTTATTTACTTATTTAAATAGTGAGAGAACATGCCGCAGCCCATCGAAAAGTTACCCCTCGGCGCCCTGATCGCATTGGTGGTGGGGTCGATGATCGGTGGAGGGATCTTTTCCCTGCCGCAAAACATGGCGGCTCGGGCTGATGTCGGAGCGGTGCTCATTGGCTGGGCCATTACCGCCGTCGGCATGCTGACCCTGGCCTTTGTGTTCCAGACCCTGGCCAATCGCAAGCCGGAACTGGACTCGGGCGTGTATGCCTATGCCAAGGCCGGGTTCGGTGACTACATGGGTTTTTCGTCCGCCTGGGGGTACTGGATCAGCGCCTGGATGGGCAACGTCGGTTACTTCGTGCTGCTGTTCAGTACCTTGGGCTATTTCTTCCCGGTGTTCGGCCAAGGCAATACGCCGGTGGCCATCGGCTGTGCATCGTTGCTGCTGTGGGCGGTGCATTTCCTGGTGCTGCGGGGCATCAGAGAAGCGGCGTTCATCAACCTGGTGACCACCGTGGCCAAGATCGTGCCGCTGTTGATGTTCGTTGTAATGGCCGGGGTGGCCTTCGAGGCCGAGATTTTCACCCGCGATATCTGGGGCACACTGAGCCCGGACCTGGGCAGTGTGATGGACCAGGTGCGGCACATGATGCTGGTCACGGTGTTCGTGTTCATCGGTATCGAAGGCGCCAGTGTGTATTCGGCGCGGGCAGAAAAACGCGCGGACGTAGGGCGTGCGACAGTGATCGGATTCCTCGGGGTGTTGGCGTTGCTGGTGCTGGTGAATGTGCTGTCCCTGGGGGTCATGAGCCAGCCTGAACTGGCGCAGTTGCAGAACCCATCCTTGGCCGGCGTCCTGGAGCATATCGTCGGGCCGTGGGGCGCGTTGCTGATCAGTGTGGGACTGGCGGTGTCACTGCTCGGCGCGCTGCTGTCCTGGGCGTTGTTGTGCGCGGAAATTCTTTACGCCACCGCCCGGGACAAGACCATGCCGGCATTCCTGACCAGGGAAAACGCCAACCATGCGCCGGTCAATGCGCTGTGGCTGACCAATGGCATGATCCAGCTGTTTTTGTTGATCACCCTGTTTTCCGCAGGCACCTATACCAGCCTGATCTATCTCGCCTCGTCGATGATTCTGGTGCCGTATCTGTGGTCGGCGGCCTATGCGGTGCTGCTGTGCGCCCGTGGGGAAACCTATGAACAGGCCTCGGCTCGGCGCATGAAAGACCTGTGCATCGGTGGCGTTGCCCTGTGCTACGCGGTGTGGTTGTTGTATGCCGGTGGCGTGAAATACCTGCTGTTGTCGGCGCTGTTGTATGCCCCCGGGGTGATTCTGTTTGCCCAGGCCAAGCGCGAACAGGGGCAGCCCTTGTTCACTCACGTTGAGAAGGGGGTCTTTGCCTGTGTGATGGCCGGGGCGGGCATGGCGGCTTATGGGTTGTACAGTGGGTTTTTGGCGCTTTGAGGCGAAGGTCAGCTTTTTGGGGGCGTTGAGGGATTTATGTGGGAGCAAGTCTTGCTCCCACATAAATCCCCTCGCCACAACGGACGGTCGTCACCACCGGGCCCGATGCGCGCCCAACTCCGCCGCCGGCAAGGTCCATTGCAGTGGTGTTCCGGTGATTTTCAAGGGCACCTGCAGGCGATGGGCCGGTCCCCACGGCGTCTGTTCGACCACCAGTCCCTGATCATCCTCGGCCTCGGCCCGCAATGAGGTCGGATCCCCCGCGCCACGCTCGATCAAGAGCTTCGCCGTGCGCGCCAGTGACAAGCGTGCCGAGCCGCCCTGGCCGCTCATCAATCGTCGGGACAGCAACACAATCGCGCTGGCGGCCATCAGGTATCCGGTGCCGTGGTCCAGGGCCTGCACCGGCAGCGGGGTTGGCTTGTCTGTGTGTTTCCAGCCCATGCCGGCTTCGGCGATGCCGCTGCTCATTTGCACCAGGCTGTCGAAGCCGCGCCGGTTCTGCCAGGGGCCGCTCCAGCCGTAGGCGTTGAGGCTGACATCGATCAGACCAGGGGCGATTCGCTGGCGTTGTTCGGCACCGTAGCCCAAACGTTCCAGGGCGTCGGCGCGGTAGCCATGCAGGAGGATGTCGGTGTCCTTGAGCAGAGCCTCGAAAGCCACGCGATCTTCAGCTCGGTGCAAATCCAGGCGGGCGCAGCGTTTGCCGAGGGTGACTTCCGGCACCACGCCGGGCTCGTTCCAGCTCGGTGGGTCGATGCGCAGCACGTCGGCTCCCAGGCCTGCGAGGAACCGGCTGGCGATGGGGCCTGCCAGGACGCGGGTCAGGTCCAGTACCTTGAGGCCCGCCAGTGGCTGGGTCACGGAGCCGAGCCAGGGCTTGCGCTGCTCTCCAGTCGTTTCACTCAGGTGCACCAGCGGCTCGGCATTGACTGCCAAGCCTTGAGGGTGGGTTTGCCACGCTTGCCATGAACGCATCTCGGCGGCGCAACCGCCCGCCTCGACCACCGCCTGCTCCAGCTCGGCCTTGTTCCAGCGAGCCACCCTGGCCGCCATGTCGGCGCGGTCGGTGCAGGTGCCGAGGACTTTTTCCGCGGCAAGGCGATGATGCGGCGCATTGGTGTGCAGGCGAATCCAGCCGTCGGTGGTTGGGTAGTCGCCGGCTACCGGATCCCACATCGGCGGTACGCTCCAGCCGATGGGGCGCAGGGAGGTGGAGAACCAGAACGACGCCAGCCGTCGGTCGACCTCCAGGGCCGGCAGACGGCCGGTTTGTTGGTGGATGAGCTCGGCGGCGGCTTGGCCGGCTGCGGCAATACTGGCGCAGGCCAGCTCCGTGACGGCGAACGCCGACGGCAGGGCACCGACGCCGGTGAAGGTGATCGGGGTCGTGGGCAAACCAAGCGCGGCTTGCATGGACGTGAGCAGATCTGACATCGAAAGCCCTCCGGAACGAGAGGGCGATCATAGTTCAAAATCGCGTTGGGGGCCGCTTTGCGGCCCAGCGGGAGCAAGCTCCCGCACTTGTTCCGGGCGGAACCAGATCCACAGGTTACCCAGGACCATGCCGGCCAAGGCCAGATACACCGGCCAGCCGTGGTCGAGCATCACCAGCATCAGCCCGGCGCAGAACAGCATGCTGGCGGTGGCACCGACCTTGGTCCGGCGCGGGATGACCTTGCCGTTGCGCCAGTTGTGCAGCATCGGCCCGAACAGCCGGTGACTTTCCAGCCAGGCGCTCAGTCGCGGTGAACTGCGGGTGGCGGCCCAGGCTGCCAACAGGATGAACTCGGTGGTCGGCAGGCCGGGCACGACGATGGCGACCAGGCCGATGGCCAGGCTGGTGTAGGCGAGCAGGGCGAAGAGTAGTTGGGCGGTTTTCGAGGCTGGACAGTTCATGAACTTCTTTCAGGCCTACGCATTTCCTTGTGGGAGCGAGCCTGCTCGCGATAGCTGTGTGCCAGGCGCCATCATTGGAGGCTGACACACCGCAATCGCGAGCAGGCTCGCTCCCACAGGCAGTGGTGGTGAATTTCAGGCCAGTTCAGCTTCATAGCCGTGCTCGAGCAACACCGTAAACCGATTGAAGGCATCCAGCGCGCCTTTGTCCGCTTCGGCTTCCTGCTGTTCAGTGAAGGCCAGGCCGTCGAGGGTGCGGATGAAGGTTTTCCAGCCTTCAGCACGACCGCCGGCAGGTTCTGCCAGGTGCCGAGCGCCGAAGGTTTCGCTCAGGCCCAGGCCGACGGCGCGCTTGATCAAAAATGCAGCACCGAGCTTGGAGCCTTCGGAGACAAACAGCCAACCCAGGGCCTCGGCCTGGGTCGGATTTTTTACCGCGCCGGCTACTGGCGCGGGGACGTCGGTGTCCAGGTCCGCAAGATCTGCCTTGGCCGCTTCTGCCCGGCAACGGGCCGGCAGGTCGGGGATCAGGCTGGACAGTTCGGCGTCGTTGTACAGCGCCACCAGTTCCGATTGGAACAGGTACTGGGCCACGACGAAGCGGGCGAAGTTGGCCTTGGTTTCGAACGGGGCGTGGGCCTTGACCAGTGCATCGAGCCTGCTGTGGGGCTCGTGGGTGATCTGGTTCAAGCGTTGGGAGCGTAAAACGGGGTGTTGGGTAGTCATGAAAAACTCCTTCGAATGAGCACATTGTGGCGAGAGGCTGTGGGAGCAAAGCTTGCTCGCGAACAGGCGCCTCGATTCCTGGAAGACCGCATCACCTTCATCGCGGGCAAGCCTTGCTCTCACATGACGCTCCTCGCCACAGGTATTTGTTTTGCCTGGCAACCGAGTCAGATATCCCAGATCAGATTGACCGCGAAATTACGCCCGGGCTGGGTCAGACGGTCGAGGTTGGCGGGGCTCAGCACCGCTGCTTCGCCAACGCTGTCGTAGCCACGCACGTCATCCCACAGCCAGTACTTCTTGTCGGTGAGGTTGTAGAGACCACCGCTGACGGTGACGTCGTGGGTCACCTTGTAGAAACCGGTCAGGTCGAGGATGCCGAAGCCCGGGGTCTTGAACTGGCTGCTGACGCCATCGGGCGAGTTGAAGTTGCTGTCGTCGACGCGGTCTTTTTTCTTGACCAGGGTCCAGCTGAGCAACGTGCCGAACCGGTCCTGCTCGTAACCCAGGCCGAACACGCCGGTGAGCGGGTTGACGCTGTTGATCGGCTCGCCTGTGTCGTTATTGCGACCGTAGGCATAGGCCACCGAGCCTTGGGTGTACAGGCCTTGCGGTGCGCCGAACAGATCCAGGTTCAGGCGTCCCTTGACCTCGGCGCCCTTGATGGTGGCGTGCTTGATGTTATTGCTCTGAAAGGTCAGCGCATCGGCCCCGGGCGTGATCGCATCCTCGTTGATGAAGTCGCGATACTTGTTGTAGAACACCGCCACATCGAACGAACCGGAGTCGAAACGGCCCCGCAGGCCAGTCTCATAGCTTTTGCTTTTTTCCGGTTCCAGATCGGGGTTGGGTTCCACGCTGTAGCCGGCGCCGGGATTGTCAAAGCGACCATACAGCGCCTTGGCGGTTGGCGTGCGGAAGCCTTCGGCGTACTGGCCGTACCAGGTGTACTGGTCGCTCAGGGCGTAGGTCAGGCCGAATTTGGGCGAGACGCGATGCCAGGTCTTGTTCTTGTCGCTGACTTCACCGCCGCTGGTGGGGTCCACGGTGTTGAGGAATGCCTCGGTCAGGTGCGGCTTGAGCCGCGTGTAGTCGTAGCGCAGGGCCGGCGTGAAAGTCCATCGGTTCCAACGGATCTGATCCTGGGCGAACAGGCTGTAGGTGTTGATGGTCGGGTCCGGGAAGTCGCTGGCTTTTTCCAGCACGTCCCGGGTGCTGATGTCACCGACGGCGGAGCAACCCACGCCGACGGCCAGACAGACGCCATTGCCACTGCGCGAACCGGTGACTTTCTGCTGCTTGATCGTGGTGCCGTAGGTCAGCGCGTGATCGGTGTCGGCGAGGCTGAAGGCCTTGTCCAGCTGGGCGTCGAAAACCCACTGTTTTTCTTCGTAGAGGGTCTCTCGTGTGCGTAGCACCTGGCGGGTGATGGGGAAGTAAAACTCGGCGGTGCTCTGGTCGGTCTTGGCGATCTGGTGGTTCAGGCTCCACTTCACGTGGTCGGCCAGCAGGCTGTCGAGGGCGAAGCTGTGCTCCAGGCCGAAGCGCTCGCGGCTGATGGTGTCGTTACCGGTGCGCCACTGATACATGCCGCCGGGCAATACAAAGTCAGGAATTGCCGGCTGGCCGTCGGAGTAGGGGCCGCCATAGGCACTTTTCAGATCGGTGTCCCGGTCATCCTTGTACTTCTCGTAGACCAGACCCAGGCGCGAATCATCGTTGTAGTTCCAGCCGAGCTTGGCCAGCACATTGTGGGTGCGCACGTCCTCAGGGTTGGCCGCGGTGCGGTCCAGGCCGGTGCCGTTGTTATTGCCGTAGGATTGGGTTTCATGACCGTCGCGCTGGCTGTAATGCAACAGGCCGTCGAACGGCCCACTGCGACCTGCGAGGGTGGCGGATTTGAGCCAGCTTTCGTCGGCGGAGCTGTAGCCGGTCTTCAGGCGGGCGCCGACGTCGTTACCCGGTTTGATGATGTCGTCCGGATCAAGGGTGAAATAGCTGACGGCGCCGCCGATGGCATTGCTGCCGTACAGCACCGAGGCCGGGCCGCGGAGGATCTCCACGCGCTTGACGATTTCCGGGTCCACGTAATTGCGCTGGGTCTTGGCGTACGGGCCGTTGAAGAAACCTCCGGGAATTTCCACACCGTCGACCTGCGTCAGCACCCGGTTGCCGTCGATTCCGCGAATATTGTAGCCGCTGATGCCGCCGCGCTGGCCTGCCCCACCCACTGAAACGCCGGGTTCATAGCGCACCAGATCCTTGAGGGTGTTGACGTTGTTGCGGTCCAGTTCCTGCCGGTCGTGGACGCTGACGCTGCTGGGTACGCTGACGATGTCCTGTTCCTGGCGTGTGGCGCTGATCGTCACCTGCTGCAGGTTCAGTACGCTGCTGGTGCTGTGCTTTTGCAGAACAATGCTGGTGTTGCCCAGCTTGCGGTAGCTCAGGTTGGTCCCCACCAACAAGCGCTCCAGGGCTTTTTCCGCTGGTAGCGAGCCGTTTACGCCCGGCGACGCGACGCCTTCGGCCAGTTCTGCGGGCAAGCCGACCTGCCAGCCCGTGACGGCGGTGAACGCATTCAGTGCCGAGACCAGCGGTTGCTGGGCAATGGCAAAGGTGTAATCACCGATATTGCGCGCAGGCGGCTCCACCGTGGTGGCGGCGAGGGCGGTCGGCGCGGTGCCGGCGATCAGGATGGCGGCGGTCAGCAATGACAGCGTGCACGCAGGGGCAAGGGACCGGCGGGTAAGGCGAGAGGACATCGATAGCGCTCCGTGTCGCATCTGTTATAGGTGCAGATGATGTCGCTGGATGCGAATCAATTGCATTGGCTATAACGAGACGAACCAGCGAAGCCTATCGAGTAAAAATAATTCTCATTTAGTTCAGGATCACCAGCGCCGGGAATTCCTGGAGGCGCGCAGAGGTGATGTGGGCCAGAGAACGGACCACGTCCAGCGGCTGGTCGAGGCGATAATTGCCGGTCACTGCAACCTGGGCCAACCGTTCGTTGTTGTTGATGATCCAGCCGGGGTAGTAGCGTCGCAGCTCGGCCAGCACCTGGTTCAGCGGTCGATTCTCGAACACCAGCCGTCCCTGGACCCACGCCAGATCGGTGCTGGCATCCATCCGGGCAGGGCGGTCGAAGCCGTTGGGGCCGATGCGGATGCTTTCCCCGGCCGACAGCCTGACATGGGCGTCATAACGCGTGGCCCGCAAATCCACATCACCGCGCTGCACCTGCACTTGCGTCACGCCATCGAGGTAGCGTACCGCGAAGGTGGTGTTACTGACGCTGGCGATGACCGGCCCGGCGTCGATTTGCAGAGGCAGGGTGCGTGTGTCCGGGACTTCGAAAAACGCCTCGCCTTTGTACAACCGAGCTATGTGCCGTTGGTCGTTGAACGTGCTGGAAAAGGCCGAGTCGGTGTTGAGCAGGACCTTGGAGCCATCCTCCAGTTGCAGGCGCTGGCGTTCACCGACCACGGTCAGGTGATCGGCCTGCAGACGCAGGGGCAGGTCGCTGAAGTTGAACAGGCCCAGAAACAGCACGGCAGCGGTGGCCAAGGGTTTCCAATGGGCGCGCAAGCGTGACAGTGCACTGGCTTGGGGGCGGCCTTTGAGTTGCCGGGCGCTTTGCATCACTTGCGGGCCGTTCCAGATCGCCTGGGCCCGCTTGAATGCCTGACCATGGCGCGGATCGGCCGCCAGCCAGGCCTGGAACTGCCGGGTCTGCTCCTCGCTGGGGTTATCCAGCAGAATGAGCCAGTCCAGCGCCTGTTCCATGGCATGGGCGGTGTCCTGCGCCGCAGCGTGCTCAGGGGCACGTTGTTTGTCTGTCACGGTGGTTCCTCGCAGTGTCTTTTGCACGGCTATTTAGCGTCAGCGACCAAGCCTAGCAGGGTCGCAGGCCAGCGCAATCGGCGACGGCCTCTTAGAGAAAGTCCTTACAGGTTCAGTCGCCACCAAGGCGTTCGGCCACGCCCACACAGATCGCCATGATCAGCTTCAGTTCCTTCTGCACGGTGCTCAGCGACACGTCCAGCCGTTTAGCGATGTCCTGGTAACTGTGACCGTGCAGCCGGCTGAGGATAAAAATCTGCTGCTGTCGCGGGCTCAGCGCTTGCAGGCGGAGATTGAGGCGTTCGAGCATCTGCTCGGCATGGGCCGCGTCTTCGGCGCTGCTTTGGGGGGCGACCACGTTGTGGACAACTTCCTGCGGCACGTCGTCCAGCAGGGTCCGGGACTGAATACGCCGCGCACGCAAGTGGTCCAGCGCCAGGTTGCGGGCGGTCTGGAAAACGAAGGGTTCGAGGTGCTCGACCGTGCGCTCGCCCAAGGCGCGAGTGACACGCAGGTAGGTTTCCTGAAGCAGGTCTTCGGCGGTGCTGGGGTTGTTGACCATGCGCTGGAGGGTGCGCAGCAGTGGCGTGCGCTGGGCAAGGAAGACGTGATGAAAGCGCGATTGACTCACGGTAGGGCCCGATTCGATTTGACTAGATGATAATGCTTATCATCTAGTCAATGGGTCAAGCCCTCATTTCACCACCCCGAGTCCATGTGGGGAGCAAGCCTGGGAAGCAGGCCTGTGGAAGCAAACCTGTGGGAGCAAAGCTTGCTCCCACATTACCGGCTGCGCGGTGAGTTACTCGGCGTTACACAACGCCAGGCAGTTATCCAGCATGCGGTTGGAGAAGCCCCATTCGTTGTCATACCAGGCCAGTACCTTGAGCAGCTTGCCGCTGGCCTTGGTGTGGTTGGCGTCGAAAATCGACGACAGCGGGTTGTGGTTGAAATCGCTGGAGACCAGCGGCAGGGTGTTGTAGCCGAGAATCTTCGAATGCTGGCTAGCCTGGCGCAGCAGTTCGTTGACTTCTTCGGCCGACGCTTCACGCTTGAGCTGCACGGTCAAATCCACCAGCGACACGTTGATCACCGGCACGCGCACGGCCATGCCGGTCAGCTTGCCCGCCAGTTCCGGCAGCACCAGGCCCACCGCCTCGGCGGCACCGGTCTTGCTCGGGATCATGTTCTGCGTGGCCGAACGGGCGCGGTATGGGTCGCTGTGGTAGACGTCGGTCAGGTTCTGGTCATTGGTGTAGGCATGGATCGTGGTCATCAGGCCGCTTTCGATGCCCAGCTCGCGGTGCAGCACCTGGGCCACCGGGGCCAGGCAGTTGGTGGTGCACGAAGCGTTGGAGATGATCTGGTGGGACTGGCGCAGGATGTCGTGGTTCACGCCATACACTACGGTGGCGTCGGCACCCTTGGCCGGGGCCGAAATGATCACCTTGCGGGCGCCGGCGCTGATATGGGCGGCGGCCTTGGCTCGGTCGGTGAACAAACCGGTGCATTCGAACACGACGTCGATTTTTTCGGCGGCCCAGGGCAGTTCGGCCGGGTTGCGGATGGCGCTGACCGAGATACGGTCACCATTGACCGTCAGGCTTTCGTGATCGTGCTGCACGTCGGCATCGAAGGTGCCGTGAACCGTGTCGAACTTGAGCAGATGAGCATTGATTGCGCTGTCGCCCAGGTCGTTGATGGCGACGATCTGCAAGTCGCGACGATAACCTTGGGTATACAGTGCACGGAGGACGTTGCGGCCGATGCGGCCAAAACCATTGATTGCGATTCGAAGAGTCATTAACTGCGCCGCCGTCGATTTGTTGTTGGAATTACAAGATTATTCGCATAAAAATAGAAAACAAGCCTTTTTAGTGGCAATATTTTGTTTTATCTACAACGAGTGACCTGAATCAACTGGTCCGAATGGTCAAGAAATCCGCTGTCGCCCAATGCGTGGCGGGGTTTTGACCAGCATAGACAATCAGGTCGCCACACCCGTTAGCCTGGAGTTCTACACATGCATCCCCGCGTACTTGAGGTCACCGAACGGCTTATCGCCCGCAGCCGCGCCACGCGTCAGGCTTACCTTGCATTGATCCGCGGTGCAGCCAGCGACGGTCCGATGCGCGGTAAGTTGCAATGCGCCAACTTCGCCCACGGCGTGGCCGGTTGCGGCACCGAAGACAAGCATCACCTGCGGATGATGAACGCCGCCAACATCGCCATCGTGTCTTCCTACAACGACATGCTCTCGGCCCACCAGCCCTACGAAACCTTCCCGGAACAGATCAAGAAAGCCTTGCGCGAGATCGGCTCGGTCGGCCAGTTTGCCGGTGGCACGCCGGCCATGTGCGATGGCGTGACCCAAGGTGAGGCGGGGATGGAACTGAGCCTGCCGAGCCGCGAAGTGATCGCGCTGTCGACGGCGGTCGCGTTGTCCCACAACATGTTCGACGGCGCACTGATGCTCGGCATCTGCGACAAGATCGTGCCAGGCCTGATGATGGGCGCGTTGCGTTTCGGTCATTTGCCGACGATTTTCGTGCCAGGCGGGCCCATGGTCTCAGGCATTTCCAACAAGCAGAAAGCCGATGTGCGTCAGCGCTATGCCGAGGGCAAGGCCACCCGCGAAGAGCTGCTGGAGTCGGAGATGAAGTCCTACCACAGCCCCGGCACCTGCACCTTCTACGGCACGGCCAACACCAACCAGTTGTTGATGGAGGTAATGGGCCTGCACTTGCCGGGTGCCTCGTTCGTCAATCCGAACACGCCGTTGCGTGATGCGCTGACTCGCGAAGCGGCGTTCCAGGTCACGCGCCTGACCAAGCAGAGCGGCAACTTCATGCCCATCGGCGAAATCGTCGACGAGCGGTCGCTGGTCAATTCCGTTGTCGCGCTGCACGCCACCGGCGGTTCCACCAATCACACCTTGCACATGCCAGCCATTGCCATGGCCGCAGGCATCCAGCTGACCTGGCAGGACATGGCCGACCTCTCCGAGGTGGTGCCGACCCTGAGTCACGTCTATCCGAACGGCAAGGCCGACATCAACCACTTCCAGGCGGCGGGCGGCATGTCGTTCCTGATCCGCGAATTGTTGGAAGCCGGCTTGCTCCACGAAAACGTCAATACCGTGCTGGGTCACGGCCTGAGCCGCTACACCCAGGAACCGTTTCTTGAAGACGGCGAGCTGGTATGGCGCGAAGGCCCTATCGAAAGCCTCGATGAAAACATCCTGCGCCCGGTGGCCCGCGCGTTCTCGGCCGAGGGCGGGTTGCGGGTGATGGAAGGCAACCTGGGGCGCGGCGTGATGAAAGTCTCGGCGGTGGCCCTGGAAAACCAGGTCGTCGAAGCCCCGGCCATGGTCTTCCAGGATCAACAGGACCTGGCCGATGCGTTCAAGGCCGGCCTGCTGGAGAAAGATTTTGTCGCGGTGATGCGCTTCCAGGGCCCGCGCTCCAATGGCATGCCGGAGCTGCACAAGATGACACCGTTCCTCGGCGTATTGCAGGATCGCGGTTTCAAAGTGGCGTTGGTGACGGACGGACGCATGTCTGGCGCGTCGGGGAAAATTCCGGCGGCTATCCACGTCAGCCCCGAAGCCTACGTTGGCGGCGCATTGGCCCGCGTGCAGGAGGGCGATATCATCCGCGTCGATGGCGTCAAAGGCACCTTGGAGTTGAAGGTGGACGCCGAGGAATTCGCCGCACGCACACCGGCCAAGGGCTTGTTGGGCAACAACATTGGCACCGGTCGCGAGCTGTTTGGTTTCATGCGCATGGCCTTCAGCTCGGCAGAGCAGGGCGCCAGCGCCTTCACTTCTGCCCTGGAGACGCTTAATTGAAACTGGCTTTGGTCGGTGACATCGGTGGGACCAACGCCCGGTTCGCCTTGTGGAAGAACCACAACCTGGAAAATATCCAGGTGCTGGCGACCGCGGATTACGCCTGCCCCGAAGATGCCATCAAGGTTTACCTGAGCGGCGTAGGCCTGAAGCCGGGTTCGATCGGTTCGGTTTGCCTGTCCGTGGCGGGGCCGGTCAGCGGCGATGAGTTTCGCTTCACCAACAATCACTGGCGCCTGAGCAATCTGGCCTTTTGCAAGACCCTTGAGGTCGAGAAGCTGCTGCTGGTCAATGACTTTTCGGCCATGGCCCTGGGCATGACGTGCTTGCGTCCCGATGAATACCGGGTTGTCTGCGAGGGCACGCCGGAGCCGTTGCGTCCGGCGGTGGTGATCGGTCCTGGCACCGGGCTGGGTGTGGGCACGTTGCTGGATTTGGGCGGCGGTCGTTTTGCGGCATTGCCGGGGGAGGGTGGCCATGTCGACCTGCCCATGAGCAGCCCGCGGGAAACCCAGCTGTGGCAGCACATCTACAACGAGATCGGTCATGTCAGTGCCGAAACCGCCCTGAGCGGCAGCGGGTTACCTCGGGTGTACCGCGCCATCTGCGCGGTGGATGGCCATACGCCGGTGCTCGACACGCCCGAATCCATCACCGCCGCCGGCCTGGCCGGAGACCCCATTGCCCTGGAAGTACTCGAGCAATTCTGCCGCTGGCTGGGGCGGGTGGCCGGTAACAATGTGCTGACGGTGGGTGGGCGTGGCGGTGTATACATCGTCGGCGGGGTGGTCCCGCGATTCGCTGATTTTTTCCTTGAAAGCGGTTTCGCCCGTTGCTTCGCCGACAAGGGCTGCATGAGCGATTATTTCAAGGGCATTCCAGTCTGGCTGGTGACGGCGCCGTATTCCGGGCTGATGGGCGCGGGTGTGGCGTTGGAGCAGTCGAACCCGGTTTAAAGTTGAAGTGTGGCCTCCCCCTGTGGGAGCGAGCCTGCTCGCGATAGCGGTGTATCAGCCAACATTCGTGGCGACTGAAACACTGCTATCGCGAGCAGGCTCGCTCCCACAAGGTTTTGCAGTGTTTGTAGATTCCGTCCTTCAGGCATAATCCGCCCAACCCAAACAACAAGGACGAGGCCCCGTGAGTTCAGTGAACAAATCGATTTTGTTGGTCGACGACGACCAGGAGATTCGCGAACTGCTGGACACTTACCTCAGTCGCGCGGGTTTTCAGGTACGTACTACCCCTGATGGCGCCGGGTTTCGCCAGGCACTTAACGAAGCAGCCAGCGATCTGGTGATCCTCGACGTGATGTTGCCTGACGAGGACGGCTTCAGCCTTTGCCGCTGGGTTCGTCAGCACCCGCGCCAGGCCCACGTACCAATCATCATGCTCACGGCCAGTTCCGACGAGGCCGACCGGGTTATCGGCCTTGAGCTGGGGGCCGATGATTATCTGGGCAAACCTTTCAGTCCGCGTGAACTCCAGGCGCGCATCAAGGCGCTGTTGCGTCGTGCGCAGTTTGGCCAGGAACGCTCCGGCGGCGAAGTGTTGGCCTTCGACGAGTGGCGGCTGGACATGGTCAGCCATCGACTGTTCCACACCGACGGCGAAGAAGTGATCCTCTCCGGCGCCGATTTCGCCTTGCTCAAGCTGTTTCTTGACCATCCCCAGGAAATCCTCGACCGCGACACCATTGGCAACGCCACTCGCGGTCGGGAGTTGATGCCCCTGGACCGAATCGTCGACATGGCGGTCAGTCGTCTGCGCCAGCGCCTGCGTGACACCGACAAGCCACCACGGTTGATCCGCACGGTGCGCGGCAGTGGTTATCAACTGGCGGCCAGTGTGATTGCCAGCAATGGTCATTGATTGGATCAAGAAAATAGCCCGCCGGGTGCCGGTGCCGCGTTCGTTGCTTGGAAGAATGCTGCTGCTGACCCTGCTGGTGGTGCTGTTCGCCCAGACCTTGTCCAGCCTGATCTGGGTCTCGCAACTGCGCGCCACCCAACTCGAAGGCCTGGTCACCAGCGCCCGTAGCCTGGCCCATTCGATGACCGCCAGTGTCAGCTATCTGCGCTCGTTGCCGGTGGCTTACCGGCCATTGGTGCTGGATCAATTGCGCAGCATGGGCGGCACGCGGTTTGTCGTCACGCTCAACGACAAACCCCTGGGCATGGACGTGCTGCCGGTTACGCCGCGCAAGTTGGCGGTGCTCAAGGCGGTGGACGACGTACTGCGAAAATCCCTGGGCAACAGCGCCGACATCTCGGTGAAGTTTGTCAGTCCCGAAGACCTGCGGATTTTCAACGGCGGCCTGAAGCTTGATGAATTGCCGCGCTCCTGGGCCCACTACGCCTTGACCCTGGAACCGGTGAACCCGCCGGTGCTGGTCACGCAAATCCAGATGGCGCCGGGCGAATGGCTGTACATCGCTTCGCTGCTCCCAGAACCCTACACCAGTCTTGAAGAGCAGAGCCTGCCGACGCAGCAGGTCGGTTTCATCGTGCTGACCAGCAGCCTGTTGTTGCTGTTCATCGGTTTGCTGGTGCATTGGCAGAGCCGGCCCCTCAAACGCCTGGCCCGCGCGGCACGCGACATGTCCCTGGGCGCCGAAGTGGAACCGGTAGCTGAAGGCGGCGGCAGCGAAGTGGTGGAAGTGGGCAGGGCATTCAATGCCATGCGTGAACGCATCAGCCGTTACCTGACCGAACGCAGCCAATTGTTCAGCGCGATTTCCCATGACTTGCGCACGCCGATCACGCGGCTGCGCTTGCGGGTCGAACTGTTGGAGGACGAAAACCTGCAGGCCAAGTTCGGCCGCGACCTGGACGAGCTGGAGTTATTGGTCAAAGGTGCGTTGCAATGCGTCAAGGACACCGACATTCACGAAAACATCGAGCCGGTGGACCTCAACCATGTGCTCGATTGCCTGGTCGAGCCGTACCTGGCGCCCAATGGCAATGGTCGGGTGACCCAGGATGGCCGCGCGTTGGCGCCGTATCCTGGCAAGCCGCTGGCCCTCAAGCGCTGCATCGGTAACCTGATCGACAATGCGCTGAAGTACGGGCAAAACGCCCATTTGCACATCGATGACGATGACACCGCGTTCATCCTGCACGTCGACGACGAGGGGCCAGGTGTGCCGGAGCAACGTCTGGAGCAAGTCTTCGAACCGCACTTTCGCCTGGCCGGGCAGCAGCAGGGCTATGGCCTGGGCCTGGGCATCGCCCGCAACATCGCCCATAGCCATGGCGGCGAAGTCAGCCTGCAGAACCTGCGCGAGGGTGGGTTGCGGGTGACGTTGCAGTTGCCTCGCAGTGTGGATTAGCCGGACCGCGTTCTCGTTGATCGCGAGCAGGCTCGCTCCCACAGGGCTCGGTGGTGACCACAAAAATTGTTTATTCCCTGGCGCCAATGTGGGAGCGAGCCTGCTCGCGATGACGCCGTCAGCTTCAGCACATCGCTCAAGTGAATGTCACAAGTCGGTGACATAACTCGCCCCTTTCGTTACCTGCCGCCCGCCATCCCTTGTTTAGACTCCCTGCGTCAAAACAACAAAAAAAGGTACTCCCATGGACACCTTCCAACCGGCCTTCAGCAGTTGGCTGAATGCGCCTGCCCACCAGCAATGGCTTGCCGCCGAAGGCTTGCGTCTGCTGGCGTTCGCCAAGGCCTCGAAGCTGCCGGACGGCTTTGGCAACCTGGACGAGCAGGGTCGCCTGCCGGACGATGCCCGGGCTGAAACCATGAACACCGCACGCATGACCCATAGCTTCGCCATGGCCCATATCCAGGGGCTGCCGGGGTTCTCCGAGCTGGTGGACCACGGTGTCCAGGCCCTCAGCGGCCCTCTGCGGGACGCCGAGCACGGCGGCTGGTTCGCCACGGCGCAACCCCATGAGAACGACACCGGCAAGGCCGCCTACCTGCACGCATTTGTCGCCTTGGCGGCCAGTTCCGCGGTGGTGGCCCAACGTCCTGGCGCCCAGGCGTTGCTGGATGAAGCCGTGCGGGTGATCGATGCGCACTTCTGGAGCGAAGAGGAGGGCGCCCTGCGCGAGTCCTTCAACCGCGACTGGAGCGACGAAGAAGCCTATCGCGGCGCCAACAGCAACATGCACGCCACCGAAGCCTTCCTGGCCCTGGCCGATGCCACGGACGAGCCTCGCTGGCTGGTCCGTGCGCTGCGTATCGTTGAGCGGGTAATCCACGGCCACGCCGCCGCCAATGACTACCTGGTGGTGGAACACTTCGATCGTCACTGGCAGCCGCTTCGCGAGTACAACCACGACAACCCCGCCGACGGTTTTCGCCCTTACGGCACCACGCCCGGCCATGGTTTCGAATGGGCGCGGCTGCTGTTGCACCTTGAGGCTGCACGGGTGCAGATTGGCATGTTGACCCCGGGCTGGCTGGCCCAGGATGCGCAGAAACTTTTTGACCAGAACTGCCGCCACGGTTGGGAGGTCGACGGCGCCCCAGGCCTTGTCTACACCCTGGACTGGGACAATCGCGCGGTAGTTCGCCATCGCCTGCATTGGGTGCATGCCGAAGCAGCGGCCGCCGCCAGTGCCTTGCTCAAACGCACCGACGAGGCGCAATACGAAGCCTGGTACCGGCGGTTCTGGGAGTTCTGTGACAAACATTTCATCGACCGTTGCAATGGCAGCTGGCACCACGAGCTCGATCCGCAAAACCGCCCCAGCGCCGACATCTGGCCGGGCAAGCCGGACCTGTATCACGCCTGGCAGGCCGTGCTGATCCCGCGTTTGCCCCTCGCCCCCAGCATGGCGACGGCGTTGGCGAAACTCTCCAGTCCCACACCTGTGTAACCATACCGTGACATTTACGCGTCCCTTCGTTACCTGCGAAGGGATTTCTCCTGTTTAGAATCCATGCAGCGCAAGCACCAGACTTGCATGCATAACAACAAGAAAGGTACTTCTAGATGAATGCGATTTCTCGCCTCGCTACTGTCATTTCTCTTGCTTCCCTGCTTCCCGTCGCAGCATTCCCTGTCAGCGCCCTTGCCGCCGAATCCAAAGGCAGCGTGGAAGTCGTTCACTGGTGGACGTCCGGTGGCGAAAAAGCCGCGGTCGATGTGCTCAAGGCCCAGGTAGAGAAAGACGGCTTTACCTGGAAGGATGGCGCTGTTGCCGGTGGTGGCGGCTCAACTGCCATGACCGTGCTCAAGAGTCGTGCCGTGGCCGGTAACCCACCGGGTGTGGCCCAGATCAAAGGCCCGGACATCCAGGAGTGGGCGTCTACCGGACTGCTCGACACCGACGTCCTGAAAGACGTTGCCAAAGAAGAGAAGTGGGACAGCCTGCTCGACAAGAAAGTCTCCGATACCGTGAAGTACGAAGGTGACTACGTTGCCGTGCCGGTGAACATCCACCGCGTCAACTGGCTGTGGATCAACCCGGAAGTCTTCAAGAAAGCCGGCATCACCAAAAACCCCACCACCCTCGAAGAATTCTACGCCGCCGGCGACAAGCTCAAGGCAGCAGGCTTCATTGCGCTGGCCCACGGCGGCCAGCCTTGGCAGGACAGCACGGTGTTCGAAGCCGTGGTGCTCTCGGTCATGGGCGTCGATGGCTACAAGAAAGCCCTGGTCGATCTGGACAACAAGGCCCTGACCGGTCCGGACATGGTCAAGGCGTTGACCGAGCTCAAGAAAGTCGCGACCTACATGGACGTGGACGGCAAGGGGCAGGACTGGAACCTGGAAGCGGCCAAGGTCATCAACGGCAAGGCCGGCATGCAGATCATGGGTGACTGGGCCAAGAGCGAATGGACCGCTGCGAAGAAAGTCGCCGGCAAGGACTACGAGTGCGTAGCTTTCCCGGGGACCGACAAGGCCTTCACCTACAACATCGACTCCCTGGCGGTGTTCAAGCAGAAAGACGAAGGCACCGCGGCCGGTCAGAAGGACATCGCCAAGGTCGTGCTGGGTGAGAACTTCCAGAAAGTCTTCAGCATCAACAAGGGTTCGATCCCGGTGCGCAACGACATGCTGGCCGACATGGCCAAGTACGGTTTCGATTCCTGCGCCCAGACCGCTGCCAAGGACTTCCTGGCGGACGCCAAGTCCGGCGGCCTGCAGCCGAGCATGGCGCACAACATGGCGACCACGTTGGCAGTACAGGGCGCGTTCTTTGACGTGGTGACCAACTTCATCAACGACCCGAAAGCCGACCCAGCCGACGCCGCCAAGAAACTTGGCGCAGCGGTCCAGTCTGCCAAGTAACCGTTAGCACCGCGACCCCCTGTGGGAGCGAGCCTGTGGGAGCAAAGCTTGCTCGCGATGAACGATAACGCGGTCATTCGAAAGACCGTAGCGCTTTCATCGCGAGCAAGCTCAGCTCCCACACAAGCCCGCTCCCACAAGGGATGCGAGTAGTCTTTTTCTCAAGTACTGGATCTTCCCATGAGTTCTGTTGCTGTGTTCAGCAAGGCCTCGCCGTTCGATGCATTGCAGCGCTGGCTCCCAAAACTGGTGCTGGCGCCGAGCATGTTCATCGTTCTGGTGGGCTTCTACGGTTATATCTTGTGGACGTTTGTTCTGTCGTTCACCACCTCGACCTTTCTGCCGAACTACAAGTGGGCGGGCCTGGCGCAATACGCGCGGCTGTGGGACAACGACCGCTGGTGGGTGGCGAGCAAGAACCTGGCGCTCTTTGGCGGCATGTTCATCGGCATCACCCTGGTGATCGGCGTGCTGCTGGCGGTGTTTCTTGACCAGCGCATTCGTCGTGAAGGTTTCATCCGCACCATTTACCTGTACCCGATGGCGCTCTCGATGATCGTCACCGGTACGGCCTGGAAGTGGTTGCTCAACCCGGGCATGGGCCTGGACAAATTGTTGCGTGACTGGGGCTGGGAAGGTTTTCGCCTGGACTGGCTGATCGACCCGGACCGTGTGGTGTATTGCCTGGTGATCGCCGCAGTGTGGCAGGCCTCGGGTTTCATCATGGCGATGTTCCTGGCCGGCCTGCGTGGGGTGGATCAATCGATCATCCGGGCTGCGCAGATCGATGGCGCGAGCATGCCGCGCATCTACTGGAAAGTGGTGCTGCCGAGCCTGCGTCCGGTGTTCTTCAGCGCCGTAATGATCCTGGCGCACATCGCGATCAAGAGCTTTGACCTGGTGGCGGCGATGACAGCCGGCGGCCCGGGTTACTCCTCTGACCTGCCTGCCATGTTCATGTACTCCTTCACATTCAGTCGCGGCCAGATGGGCATGGGCTCGGCCAGTGCGATTCTGATGCTCGGTGCGATTCTCGCAATCATCGTGCCTTACCTGTACTCCGAGCTGAGGACCAAGCGTCATGACTAGTCTCGCTGCCAAACCTTCCATCAGCCTGAGTCGCATCGCGATCTACGCGGTACTGATCCTTGCCGTATTGCTTTACCTGGTGCCGCTGGTAGTCATGCTGTTGACCAGCTTCAAGACCCCGGAAGACATCAGCACCGGCAACCTGCTGAGCTGGCCGACCGTGGTCACCGGCATCGGCTGGGTCAAGGCCTGGGCCACGGTTGACGGGTATTTCTGGAACTCGATCAAGATCACCGTCCCGGCGGTGCTGATCTCCACCGCGATCGGTGCATTGAACGGCTACGTGTTGTCGATGTGGCGCTTTCGCGGTTCGCAGTTGTTCTTCGGCCTGTTGTTGTTCGGGTGCTTCCTGCCGTTCCAGACCGTCCTGCTGCCGGCTTCGTTCACGCTCGGCAAGATGGGCCTGGCCAGTACCACCACGGGGCTGGTGTTCATACATGTGGTCTACGGCCTGGCGTTCACCACGCTGTTTTTCCGTAACTACTACGTGAGCATTCCCGATGCGCTGGTGAAAGCGGCGCGACTGGACGGTGCGGGTTTCTTCACCATCTTCCGGCGGATCATCCTGCCGATGTCCACCCCGATCATCATGGTCTGCCTGATCTGGCAGTTCACCCAGATCTGGAACGACTTCCTGTTCGGCGTGGTGTTCTCCAGCGGCGATTCGCAGCCCATCACGGTGGCGCTGAACAACTTGGTCAACACCAGTACCGGGGCCAAGGAATACAACGTTGATATGGCGGCGGCGATGATCGCCGGGCTGCCGACCCTGCTGGTCTATGTGGTGGCAGGCAAGTATTTCGTGCGCGGTCTGACGGCCGGCGCAGTCAAGGGGTAATCATGGCAACGCTCGAACTTCGCAATGTAAACAAGACCTATGGTGCCGGCCTGCCGGACACCCTGAAGAACATCGAGTTGTCGATCAAGGACGGTGAGTTCCTGATCCTCGTCGGCCCTTCGGGCTGCGGCAAGTCGACGCTGATGAACTGCATCGCCGGCCTTGAAACCATTACCGGCGGCGCGATCATGATCGGTGACCAGGATGTCAGCGGCATGAGTCCGAAGGATCGCGACATCGCCATGGTGTTCCAGTCCTACGCGCTGTACCCGACCATGAGCGTGCGGGAGAACATCGAGTTCGGTCTGAAGATTCGCAAGATGAGCCAGCCGGCCATCGACGAAGAAGTCACCCGCGTGGCCAAGCTGTTGCAGATCGAACACCTGCTCAACCGCAAGCCCGGCCAGCTTTCCGGCGGCCAGCAACAGCGCGTGGCCATGGGCCGGGCGCTGGCGCGGCGGCCGAAGATCTACCTGTTCGACGAACCGCTGTCCAACCTCGACGCCAAGCTGCGGGTCGAGATGCGTACCGAAATGAAACTGATGCACCAGCGCCTGAAGACCACCACGGTCTACGTCACCCACGACCAGATCGAAGCCATGACCCTGGGCGACAAAGTGGCGGTGATGAAGGACGGCATCATCCAGCAGTTCGGCACGCCGAAAGACATCTACACCAACCCGGCCAACCTGTTCGTGGCGAGCTTCATCGGTTCGCCACCGATGAACTTCATCCCCCTGCGCCTGCAACGCAAGGACGGCCGTCTGCTGGCCTTGCTCGACAGCGGCCAGGCTCGTTGCGAGCTGCCGATGGGCATGCAGGATGCGGGTCTGGAAGACCGTGAAGTGATCCTCGGCCTGCGCCCGGAACAGATCATGCTGGCGGGCAACGAGCCCAATGGTTTGCCGACCATTCGCGCCGAAGTCCAGGTCACCGAACCCACCGGACCGGACACGCTGGTGTTCGTCAACCTGAACGACACCAAGGTCTGCTGCCGCCTGGCGCCGGACGTGGCGCCGCAGGTGGGGGAGACCCTGACGCTGCAATTCGATCCTTCGAAAGTGCTGCTGTTCGACGCCAAGTCCGGCGAACGCCTGGGCGTGGCCGGCCAAGTGCAGACAGATGCCCGGACCGCAAACGTAGCGCAGTTCAAAGGCCGATGAAGAACAAATGGGGGAGGGGGCTTTGCTCCCAAACAAGCTCTCTCCCACCAGGGAGTATGCGGTGAGTGGGGGACCATTCGCCGCAATCGTTGTAAACCGCGTTAGATAAAAACAGTTAATAACAATAAAGACGAGGATGTAGGGATGAAGAAGAACAACAACGCCCGGCGTGTCTGCCAATTGTCCGCTGTTGCGGCGATGATGCTGGCCGGTAGTGCGCACGCGGCCGAGGCTTTCAGCGCCGATTCGCAGTGGATGACGGGCGACTGGGGTGGCGAGCGGACCAGGCTGATCGAGCAAGGTATCGATATCAAGGCTGATTTCGTCGGTGAGATGGGGGCCAATCTCGACGGCGGTTACAACGATGACAAGACTGCGCGTTGGTCCCAGCAGTTTGGCTTGGGTGTAGCCCTCGACCTGGAGAAACTGGCAGGTTGGGGTGATACCACGGCCAAGATTCAATTCACTCGCCGTGACGGTCGCAACATCTCCAACGACCGTATCGGTGATCCACGTGCCGGCACCCTCAGCTCTTCCCAGGAAGTCTGGGGCCGTGGGCAAACCACCCGTCTGACGCAGTTGTGGATCAAGCAGCAGTATTTCGACAGTAAGCTGGATGTCAAAGCCGGTTATTACGGGGTCGGTGAAGATTTCAACAGTTTCCCGTGCGAGTTCCAGAACCTGGCGTTCTGCG
Source organism: Pseudomonas sp. A214 (assembly GCF_900156295.1). NCBI lineage: Bacteria > Pseudomonadati > Pseudomonadota > Gammaproteobacteria > Pseudomonadales > Pseudomonadaceae > Pseudomonas > Pseudomonas sp. A214. The sequence continues at coordinate 5,414,065 of NZ_LT707062.1, read as the reverse complement.
GTTCGCAAGCGGGTAACTGGGCAACCGGCATCTGGTACAACTGGCCGATCATGCAGGCGGCGATTCGCGTCAAGTACAACCTCACGCCCGAACTCTATGCGCAGATCGGTGCTTACAACCAGAACCCTTCGCAGCTGGAAAACGGAAACCGCTACAAGCTCAGCGGCAGTGGCACCAAGGGCACGCTCATTCCGGTCGAGTTGGTCTGGTCGCCCAAGCTCAATGGCCTGCCAGGCGAATACCGTGTCGGTTACTACAAAAGTACGGCCAAGGCTGACGACGTGCGCGAAGACGACAATGGCCAGGATGCCGCGACAACCGGTAACGCCTACCGCAGCCACAGCAGCAAGGATGGCTACTGGTTCGTGGTGCAGCAACAGCTCACCACCCACAACGGTGATGCATCGCGCGGTCTGAACATTGCGGCCAACGCCACCTTCCATGACAAGGAAACCAACGTCGTCGACAACTACCAGTCGCTGATGTTCGTGTACAAGGGGCCGTTCAATGCGCGTCCTAAAGATGACGTCGGGATTGGTTTTTCCCGCATCCATGTCAACGAAGATGTGAAGAAAAACGCCGAGCTGGTCAACGCGGCCAATGGTGTCAGCGACTACGACGATCCGTTGTTCTCGCCGTTGCGTGGCACCGAATACAACTACGAAATCAACTACGGTTTCCACGTGACCAACTGGCTGACCGTACGCCCTAACCTGCAATACATCACTCATCCGGGTGGTGTGAATGAAGTCGACGACGCGCTGGTCGCCGGTCTGAAAATTCAGTCGGTGTTCTAACGCTGTTGCGATAAGCTCCTCTCTATGTGCGCATATTTGCGGATGGCCAAGGCTGTCCGCTTTTTTTTGTGAGGCCTACAGGCCTGCGGGGATAAATCCCCTCGCCACAAAAAGCTGTCGCATCAATCCAGTTCAATGATTTCCAGGACCGCAGCTCATGCATGAGCATCCGCTACAACGCTTTTTCAGATCCTTGCGCGAGCGCCCGGTGTTTGCGTGGGAGCGCTATCAGCAACGTGATGTGTTGGTGATCGATCATCCTCTGTGCCAGGCGGTGTTCAGTCGCCAGGGCGCGCAGCTGTTGCACTTTCAGCCGCGGGGTCAGAAACCCTGGTTGTGGTGTGCGGCCAAGTGGCCACAAGTCGGTGCGATCCGCGGCGGGGTGCCGGTGTGCTGGCCGTGGTATGGCCGTCATCCCAGCGAAAATGCCTGGCCGTCCCATGGCTGGGCACGGTTGATCGACTGGAAACTGCTCGACAGCCGCAGCGATGAAGACGGTGTGCACCTGCACTGGCAGCTCCAGTTGTGCGACTGGCAGGTCGATCTGTACGCCGATCTGGGCGAACGCATGGAATTACGCTTGAGCACCGAGCATCAAGACAGCCTGCCGTGTCAATTGAGCCAGGCTCTGCACGCCTATTGGCGTATTGGTGACGTGGGTGAGATAGCGCTGTCTGGGCTTGAAGGCGCGCTGGGCTACGACCAGTTGAACCGTGCAGCCTGCCAGCAGGAAGGCGATTTGCGGGTCGAGGGCGGTTGTCAGCGGGTGTTCCAGCACGAGGGTGAACTGCAGCTTAAAGACCACGCCTGGCAGCGTGAGCTGTGCATCGACACCGGCGCCAGCGCCGATACCGTGGTGTGGCATCCCGGTGCCCGGCCTTTGCTGGGGGTGAGTTGGGATGAGGTGTCGGAGTTCGTCTGCGTCGAAGCGGCCAGCGGTGGCACTGACAGCCTGTGCCTGGCGCCGGGGGAGCGGGCGCATTTGAGTTTGCAGGCGCGGGTGGGGGCTTGATCAAGGGGGGCAGCTGTTGGCCCCATCGCGAGCAGGCTCGCTCCCACAATGGATCTGCGGTCAATGAAGATCCACTGTGGGAGCGAGCCTGCTCGCGATGACGGCCTGTCAGGCGCTCAATTACCCAAGCCAGTTCAGTTGAACTCATCCCCCACCGGATACCGGCTGGCATTGAGGCTTTCCTTGATCTTGCGCAGATGCGGCTGGAAGTCCACACCGCGGCGCAAGGTCATGCCGGTGGCGAGCACGTCCAGCACAGTGAGCTGGATGATCCGCGAGGTCATCGGCATGTAGATGTCGGTGTCTTCGGGCAGCGGGATGTTCAGGCTCAGGGTGCTGGCCTTGGCCAGGGGCGAGCCTTCGGCGGTCAGCCCCAGTACCGACGCGCCGTTCTCCCGGGCGATGCGTGCGACTTCCACCAGCTCGCGGGTACGGCCGGTGTAGGAAATGATCACGAACAGCTCGCCCGTGTGGGCCACTGACGCGATCATCCGCTGCATCAGCACATCGGCGTGGGCGGTCACCGCCAGGTTGAAGCGGAAGAACTTGTGCTGGGCATCCAGCGCCACCGGTGCCGAGGCACCGAGGCCGAAGAAGTGAATCTGCCGGGCCTGGATCAGCAGGTCCACGGCACGACTGATCAAATTGGGATCAAGGGCCTGGCAGGCGCTGTCCAATGAGGCAATGGCACTGCCAAAGATTTTCCGGGTGTAGGCTTCCGGGTTGTCATCGGCCTCCACTGCGCGACTGACGTAAGCGGCGCCGCTGGCCAGGCTTTGGGCCAGTTGCAGCTTGAGTTCCGGGTAGCCGCTGACGCCGAATGAGCGGCAGAAGCGGTTGACGGTGGGTTCGCTGACCGAAGCGGCCTGGGCGAGGGCGGCGATGCTGAAGCGGGTGGCCTGCTGTGGGTTGAGCAGGATCACTTCGGCCACTTTGCGTTCTGCCTTGTTCAGGTCTTCAAGGCGACTCTGGATCTGTTCCAGTAAATTTCGCACGCGGTCCATACAAGATTCCTAGAAAGACGGGTCTTTGATACGACCCTTTGCGGTGGCCTATCCTACTGATGGCTCCGGTGTACCACCACTCGGAATCGGTATTTTCGAAAAATGTTGTGGTTATTACTACATTTTTCCTTGAGTGATGCCTTGAAAAAAGGTATTTGTAGCTTAACTTGATAAAAGAACAAACATCATGCATTCGATTACGGTTGAACCGTGCACCTTCGCCTTGTTCGGCGCGTTGGGCGACCTGGCCTTGCGCAAGCTGTTTCCTGCCCTTTATCAGCTCGATGGCGCGGACCTGTTGCACGAGGACACGCGGATCATTGCCCTGGCCCGGGAGCCGGGTAGCGAACAGCAACACCTGGCGTTCATCGCCGCGGAGTTGCGCCGTTACGTGGGCGACAAGGATCTGAACGAGACCGTGGTTGAGCGCTTCCTGGGGCGCCTGACTTATCTGCACGTGGATTTCCTCAAGGCCGAGGACTATGTCGCCCTGGCCGAGCAGGCCGGTTCAGCCCAGCAAGTCATTGCCTATTTTGCCACCCCAGCGGCGGTGTATGGAGCGATCTGCGAGAACCTGGCGAAGGTCGGCTTGTGCGAAAACACCCGCGTCGTGCTGGAAAAACCCATCGGCTCGGACCTGGAATCGTCGCGCAAGGTCAACGACGCCGTGGCGCAGTTCTTCCCGGAAAACCGCACCTACCGTATCGACCACTACCTGGGTAAAGAGACGGTCCAGAACCTGATCGCCCTGCGGTTCGCCAACAGCCTGTTCGAAACCCAGTGGAACCAGAATTACATTTCCCATGTGGAAATCACCGTCGCCGAGAAGGTCGGCATCGAAGGCCGGTGGGGCTATTTCGACAAAGCCGGCCAACTGCGCGACATGATCCAGAATCACCTGTTGCAGTTGCTCTGCCTGATTGCCATGGACCCGCCGGCCGACCTGTCCGCCGACAGCATCCGTGACGAGAAGGTCAAAGTGCTCAAGGCCCTGGCCCCCATCAGCCCGGAAGGCCTGACCACTCAGGTGGTGCGCGGCCAGTACATCGCCGGCCACAGCGAGGGCAAGTCGGTGCCGGGTTACCTGGAAGAGCCCAACTCCAACACCCAGAGCGATACCGAAACCTTCGTGGCCCTGCGCGCCGACATTCGCAACTGGCGCTGGGCCGGGGTTCCGTTTTACCTGCGCACCGGCAAGCGTATGCCGCAGAAACTGTCGCAGATCGTCATTCACTTCAAGGAACCGTCCCACTACATCTTCGCCCCCGAGCAGCGCTTGCAGATCAGCAACAAACTGATCATCCGCCTGCAGCCGGACGAAGGGATTTCCTTGCGAGTGATGACCAAGGAGCAAGGCCTGGACAAGGGCATGCAATTGCGCAGCGGTCCGTTGCAACTCAACTTTTCCGACACCTATCGCAGCGCGCGGATTCCCGATGCCTACGAGCGGTTGTTGCTGGAAGTCATGAACGGCAATCAGAACCTGTTTGTCCGTAAAGATGAAATTGAAGCCGCGTGGACGTGGTGTGACCAGTTGATTGCCGGATGGAAGAAATCCGGCGATGCGCCCAAGCCGTATGCGGCCGGGTCCTGGGGGCCAATGAGCTCCATTGCACTGATCACGCGGGACGGGAGGTCATGGTATGGCGATATCTGAAGTGAAACTACCGCAGGGCGTCAGCGCCCACGAATTCAAAACCCCGGTGCTGCTGGCCGAGGGCTTGGCGTTGAAGGTGGCCGAGCAATTACGCGAGGCCATCGAGGCGCGCGGCACGGCGACCCTGGTGGTCTCCGGTGGTCGCAGCCCCGTGGCGTTTTTCCAGAGCCTGGCCAAACAGGCGCTGGACTGGTCGAACGTGGTGGTGAGCCTGGCCGACGAGCGTTGGGTGCCGGTTGAGCACGCTGACAGCAACGCCGGTCTGCTCAAGCGTTACCTGCTCCAAGGTGCGGCAGCCAAGGCCCAGTTCCTGAGCCTCTACAGCGCCAGCGCCGATCTGGAAGCCGCAGCCGAGCAGGCCGATCGTTTGCTGGCCGAGCTGCCGCCCATCGACGTACTGATATTGGGCATGGGCGATGACGGGCACACCGCCTCGCTGTTCCCCGACAGTCCGAACCTGGCTCAAGCCTTGGATGCCAATGGTGCTCGCCGCTGCTGGCCGATGCTGGCGCCCACCGTGCCGCACCAGCGCCTGACCATGAGTCGCGCTTTGCTAGCCTCGGCGAAACACAAAGTGCTGTCGATTTCCGGTCAGTCGAAATTGACCACCCTGAACGCTGCGGTGGCCGGTGACAATGTCGCCGAAATGCCGATCCGCGCGTTTTTGCAACCTACGTTAGAGATTTACTGGTGCCCATGAACCAAGGATCAGCCGCTATGACAAACCCATCCCCGACCGTTTCCATGGCGGACAAAGTTACCCTGATCGACAGCCTCTGCGCCAAGGCGCGGATTCTGCCGGTGATCACCATCGCCCGTGAGCAGGACATCCTGCCGCTGGCCGATGCCCTGGCCGCCGGCGGCCTGACGGCGCTGGAAGTGACCTTGCGCTCCCAATACGGCCTTAAGGCCATCCAGGTGCTGCGCGAGCAACGTCCGGAACTGGTGACCGGGGCCGGTACGGTGCTGGACCGCCATATGCTGGCCGCTGCCGAGGCTGCCGGTTCGCAGTTCATCGTCACCCCAGGCATCACCCGTGATCTGCTGGAAGCCAGCGTCGACAGCCCGATCCCGTTGCTGCCGGGCATCAGCAACGCCTCCGGCATCATGGAAGGCTACGGCCTGGGTTATCGCCGCTTCAAACTGTTCCCGGCGGAAGTCAGCGGCGGTGTCGCGGCCATCAAGGCCCTGGGCGGCCCGTTCGGCGAAGTGAAATTCTGCCCGACCGGCGGCGTAAGCCCGGCCAATATCAAGAGCTACATGGCGTTGAAAAACGTGATGTGCGTGGGCGGTAGCTGGATGCTTGATCCCGAGTGGATCAAGAACGGCGACTGGGCCCGCATCCAGGAGTGCACCGCCGAGGCGCTGGCGCTGCTGGACTGATTGTCTTACCGAACCTTCGTTGGGTGTTCTACGGTTTTACGGTGCGCTTGGTCGGCGCGCCGTTTTTTTTTGCCTGGGTTTTATCGTACCGCGCTGGATGAACGCTGGATTTGTGGCGAGGGAATTATCCCCGCTGGGGCGCGCAGCGGCCCCGAAACCTGACATCTCGGTGCGTCAGATAGGTTAAGTCCTCCTTGCTGGACTGCTGCGCAGCCCTGCGGGGATAAATCCCCTCGCCACAACTACATTCGGCTCAGGTTAATCAGCGCCGTAGTCAACCGCTCGATATCCTTCGCCAAGGTGATCAACCCTGGAGTAATGCGAATACACGGCCCGACACTGGTGTTGCGCACCACGGTGAAGATCCCGTAGTCATTGAGCAGTCGATCGGCCATCGCCTGTTGATCGGGCTGGGCGGTGAAGCGCATCGACGTGATGCCACAGTACAGGCGCGGATCGTCCGGCGTCATGATTTCGATCCCCGGTACATCACGCACGGCGTTCACCCACAGGTCGCGCAGATAACTGAGCCGCACGCCCTTGGCCGATGCGCCACCCAATGAACGGTGCTCCTCCAGGACCAAGGGCAGGGTGAGCAAAACCGGGATATTGGGCGTGCTGTGGGGCGTTCGCGAGCGCACGTCTGCGGCTGGATAATGATCTTCGTCCATGTCCGGGTCGATGTCGGCCAGCCGTTGCGGTGCGATGTATAAAAAGCCCAGGGCCAGCGGCCCGCCGATCCACTTCTGCAGGTTGAACCCGGCGAATTCGATACCGAGCTTCTTCAGATCGAAATCGATTTGGCCCAGGGCGTGGGCACCGTCGAGAATGATATCGACGCCAAACTCACGGGCGGTTTCGGCAATGGCCTGGACCGGCATCACCAGCCCAGTGAGGTGGTTGACGTAGGTCAGCGCCATCAGCTTGAGACGCGGGTAACGAATGAACGCTTGGCGATAAGTGCCCACCAGGCTTTCGAAACTGGCGGGGTGCGGGTGGACGAGTTCAATCACCTCTACGCCACGCTGCCGGGCCAGCCAGCGCATTGCGCTTTTGACCGACGCGTATTCCAGATCACAGATCAGCACCTGATCGCCAGGCATGAGACCGTTGTAGTTGCGAATCAGCGTTTGCAGGGCGTCTCCGGCACTGTTGGCCAGCGCTACGCTAGCGGGGGACGCGTGGATCAGTTGCGCCACTTGCTGGCGAATCGCTTCGCCATGGTCCCGGTCGAAATGCTGGCGCACGTACACCGAGTTACCGCGATTGACGAACTCAATATTGCGTTGGTACTCCTCGACCACGGTCCGGGACATGCGGCCGAAGTAGCCGTTTTCCAGATTGAGCGGCCCATTGGGGTCGACATCGTAGCGACCCACAAAAGTTTCCCAGAAAGCTTCATCGTGGGCGCGCAGGGTGTTCTCGGGCATGGCGTGGCTCAATCAATGTTGGGGCTTGGGTTTGCCGTGTTTGGCACGCAGGGGGTCAAGCAGATCCGACAGACCGTTGTGGTCGATCTCCTGCATCAGCGCCAGCAAACCGCCCAGTTCCCCGTGAGGAAAACCCTCGCGAGCGAACCAGTTCAGGTACTGCCCGGGCAGGTCGGCCAGGATTCGGCCTTTGTATTTGCCGAAGGGCATCTGGCGTGTCACCAGCAGTTCGAGCTTTTCCGGGTTCATGGCAGGGGTCTTAATTCAGTCAGCCTGGAAAATACAGGCATTCTGCATGCAGGCCAAATGACAGATCATGCAAAGAACACGGATACAGTTATCGAGCGATTGATTAACTTATTGATTTTTAATGTTTTTATTTGTGATTGCGGCTGGCACGACCGATGCAATATTCCTTGTAGGTTTTTTATTCACCAAGCAAAGGAATTGAAAAATGACCGACATCAACAAAGAATCCATCTCCGTCCTGAACGACCTGATCGAGACCAGCAAAGATGGTCAGGAAGGTTTCAAGACTTGCGCTGAAGACATCAAGCATCCACAACTCAAGGATTTGTTCGTCCAGCGCGCCGCAGACTGCGCTGCCGCCGCGGCTGAGCTGCAAGCTGCCGTACGGGCCCTGGGTGGCGATCCGGAAACTTCCACCAGCGTTGCCGGTGATATGCATCGCCGTTGGGTGGACGTGAAATCCATGTTCACTGGCAAGGACGAAGAAGCAGTGCTCAACGAAGCCGAGCGCGGTGAAGACCATGCCCTTAAGGCTTACAAAGAAGCCATGGAGAAAATCAGCAAGCACAACCTGGTTGGTATTCGCGATCTGGTTGAGCGTCAGTACCATGGCGTGCAGCGCAACCATGACCAGGTAAAAGCCCTGCGTAACCAGGCGCGCGCCAGCTAAACACGCGCGCTGTACAAAAAACGCCAGCCTGTCTGGCGTTTTTTTATGCCGATCATGTAACGGTGGCTCTGGACTCAAATAGATAGCCAGCTAATAATTGCACCCTCCATCACCCTTTATTGCATCTATCGTTACTGCGTCCCCAGAAGAGTTTTTCGCGTGCCCATTACTTTCCAGGCCCTGTTCGCTCCCGACCGCCTCGCTGTGCAATTCGCCATCAAGACCGTGCTTGGTGGCGGCTTGGCGCTTTGGCTGGCCTTGCGCTGGGGCCTGGAGCAGCCTTCATGGGCGCTGATGACCGCGATCATCGTGGCGCAACCGCTGTCCGGGATGGTGGTGCAGAAAGGCTTGGCGCGATTGGTCGGCACGCTGGTGGGCACCGTCATGTCGGTGGTGTTCATGGGGCTGTTTGCTCAGGCACCCTGGTTGTTCCTACTGGCGCTGGCCGTGTGGCTGGGCTTGTGCACGGCTTGCTCCACACTGCTGCGCAGCGCCTGGTCCTATTCGTTCGTGCTGGCCGGTTACACAGTGGCAATCATTGCCTTGCCGGCCATTTCCCATCCGCTGGGGGTGTTCGATCAGGCCGTGGCGCGCTGTACGGAGATCAGTCTGGGCATTGTCTGCGCCACGGCGGCCAGCGCGTTGCTCTGGCCGTTGCGGGTCGAGCGGCAATTGGCCGATCAGGCCCGTGTCGCCTGGCAGAGCGGCATGCAGGCGGCCCGTGCCACCCTGACGGGCGACGCCCAGGCCCGTAAAGGACTGCTGGAAATCCTCGGCAAGATCGTCGCCGTGGACGCCCAGCGTGAACACGCCTGGTTCGAAGGCAGCCTGGGTCGGCAACGGGCTCGGGCCATCAGCGCTCTGAGCCAGAAACTGTTGATGCTGCTGCGCATCTCCCGCTCGGTTCGGCGGCAATGGAAACAACTCGATCCTGAGGAAGCCGAGGCCCTCAAGCCGTGGATGAGCGAGGTGCAACAAGCCCTCGACGCCGACAGCGCGACCCTGCAAGCCTTGCGACCACGGGTGCTGGATGCATCCCACGATCCACTGATCAGCCCGGCGCAAAGTTATTGCCTGGCCCGCTTCGCCTTGTTGCTCGATACCGCCCTGGCTGCCTGCGCAGCCTTGAAGGCGGTGCAAGAGGGCAGGGAGGCGGTGGATCCGCCTCGCACCCTGGCGCCCCATCGTGACCTGCCCCTGGCCATGGTCTTTGGTGCGCGTAGCGCCCTGGCGTTTCTGGCGGTCGCCTGTTTCTGGCTGGCGACTGCCTGGCCCGCCGCCTCAGGCGCGCTGGTGCTCACCTGCGTGGTGTGCAGTCTGTTCGCCAGTCGCGAAAACGGCGCGCAGATCGGCATGAGTTTTCTTCGGGGAATTCTGTTGGCGGTGCCGACGGCGTTTGTCATCGGTGAGATTTTGCTGCCGCAGTGGAGCAGTTTTGCGATGTTGTGCATGGCCATGGGCGTGCCGCTGTTCCTGGGAGCGCTGGGTATGGCCAAGCCGCAGATTTTCGCCACGGCCACCTCGTTCTGTCTGCATTTCGTGGTGCTGATATCGCCGCTCAACGCCATGAAATATGACGTGGCGGCGTTCTTCAACAATGCTCAAGCGATGATGATCGGTGTGGGTGCGGCGGTGTTGGCCTTCAACCTGCTGATTCTGCGCGATCCGGCCTGGCATAGCCGGCGCCTGCTGGCCGCCACGCTGGATGATCTGGTGCGGTTGACGCGCCGTAGCCTGCGGGGCGCCGAGAGCTGGTTCGGCGGACGCATGGCTGATCGGCTGTTGCAACTGGCGCGGCATTATCCCGAACTGCCGGTGCCGGCGCGTAGCCGTTGGGATGACGGATTGCTTGGCCTGGACATGGGTGACGAGTTGCTGCACCTGCGTTTGAGTCTGGCCGTCGCCCAAATGCCCGACAACCGGGCCCAGCGCCGTTACTTCGATGCGCTGGAGCAGGTGCTTGAGCGCGGTCCGGCAGTTGATCAGGCCGAAGCACTCGGCCCGGCGAGCGACGAGTTCCTGAAGGTGTTGTCGACGCAACCGCCCGGCGATGCGCTGAAACTGGCCCAGGGCGCGGTGGTGCAATTGCAGAACAGCTGGCGCGCCTGGTGCCGTCAGCACGAACCTGAACAACGGGAGCACAGCCATGGGCTTGCGTGAGTGGTCGATAGGCGGGGTTTTGCTCAGCCCGTTCTTGATTTATGTGGTGCTGGCCTTGCTGGTGACCGGTGGGCTTCGCCTGTTGCTCAGCCTCGTGCCGGCCGGGCGCTGGATCTGGCATGAAGCCTTGTTCGACTGCGCCCTGTATGTCTGTGTCCTGACTGTTATTACCGTGGTCCTCGGACCGCTATAAGGAGTTGAACATGCGTACTTCCGTACGTGTTGCCGTCACGCTGAGCGTGGTGGCCGTGGCGATCTTCGCCGGGTTTCATCTGTGGCAGTACTACATGCTCACGCCCTGGACCCGGGATGCGCGGATTCGCGCCGACGTGGTGGTGATCGCCCCCGACGTGTCGGGTTGGGTGCGCGAGCTCAAGGCGGTGGACAACCAGCAGGTCAAGGCCGGCGATTTATTGCTGAGCATCGACCGCGAACGTTTCGAGGCCGCGCTGGAGAAAGCCCGGGCGGTGGTCCAGACCCGGCAGCAGCAACTGAGTTTGCGTGAACACGAAGCCAGTCGACGCGCCGCTCTGGGGCCCCAGGCTATCAGCGCCGAGTTGCGGGAAAACGCCCAGATCAACGCCGGCATCGCCCGGGGCGAACTGCGCGAGGCCCAGGCCGAGGCCAAGGTCGCCGAACTCAACCTGGCCCGCAGCCAGGTCCTGGCCCCACGGGGCGGCCATATCACCAACCTGCGCCTGGCCGAGGGCAACTACGTGAATGCCGGGCAACCGGTCATGGCGCTGATCGACGATTCAACGTTTTATGTGCAGGCCTATTTCGAAGAAACCAAACTGCCCAGGATCCGCGTGGGCGATCCGGTCAAGGTCTGGTTGATGAGCGCCGGTCATGCCCTGCAAGGCCACGTCGAAAGCATCAGCCGCGGCATTACCGACCGCAATACCAATCCCGATGCGCAGTTGCTGGCGGAGGTCGAGCCGACCTTCAATTGGGTGCGCCTGGCCCAGCGGATTCCGGTGCGGATCAAGCTGGACAAGGTGCCTGAAGGGGTAAACCTGAGCGCGGGGATGACGGCGAGCGTGCAGGTGCGTGAAGACTTGCAATAACTTTGTGGCGAGGGGATTTATCCCCGCTGGGGCGCGAAGCGGCCCCAATATCTCAAGACCTCTGAGGTGTGTCTGCCCGAGCGCAGGGGGCTGCTTCGCAGCCCAGCGGGGATAAATCCCCTCGCCACAGGTCATTCACTTTAGATAGTGGCAATCAGCCGACAGTAATCGCCGGCAGCGTCGGCAAGGTCACGGTCTGCTGCTTGCGTGGCGCGAGGATTTCCGCTTCGCCGTCCACCACCAGCTCATCGCGCTGATTGAACACGCGAGTGGCAATGCGTACGCGAAATTTCGGCAGTTTCTCAAGGATCTCCAAGCGCACGGTCAGGGTGTCGCCAATCTTCACCGGCTTCTGGAAGCTCATCTGCTGGCCGATATAGATGGTGCCCGGCCCAGGCAGCTCGCAGGCCACCGCCGCGCTGATCAGTGCACCGCTGAACATGCCATGGGCGATGCGCTCCTTGAACATGCTCGCCGCAGCGAATTCGGCATCCAGGTGCACCGGGTTGTGATCGCCCGACATGGCGGCGAACAGCTGGATGTCGCGCTCTTCGACGGTCTTGCTGTAGCTGGCGGTCTGACCGACTTCGAGGGCTTCGTAGGGGATGTTGGTAACCTGGGTCATCTATCAAATCCTGTGACGAGTAAAGGAAAACGCTGCAAACCTATTCGCTGCGTGGCGGTCGCTTGTGACTCAGGGCCTGGGCAATCCAGGCCAGCACGTCGGCCGTCACTTCATCGCGGTTGGTTTCATTGAACAGTTCGTGCCGGGCTTGCGGGTAAATCGTCAATTGCAAGTGCTGGCTGCCGGCGCCGCGCAGGGCGTCGGCCAGATCCTTGAGACGTTTGCCTTCACTCACCGGATCACATTCACCGCCGATCACCAGCAGGGGCAGGCCCGGATCGATCTGGGCGAGATTGGACGCTTTGCTGATCTGCTGCAACCCGCCGAGCAGGTCGACCCACAACTGATTGGTGCAACGAAAGCCGCACAGCGGGTCGAGGCGGTACTTGTCGACCTCGGCCGGGTCGCGGCTGAGCCAGTCGAAGGGGGTACGCGTGGGTTTGAATTTCTTATTGAAACTGCCGAAGGACAGCCACTCGATCAGGGCGCTGCGGCCCTTTGGGCCCTGGCGCTTGCGCTCGAAACAGGCGATCAGGCGCGCGGCACGATAGAGCGCCACGGGCTGGAAATTCGAGCCGCTGAGAATCGCCCCGTGCAGACTGGCGCTGTGATGTAACAGGTAACCCTGGGCGATGTAGCTGCCCATGCTGTGACCCAGCAACACGATGGGAACATCGGGGTGTTGCTGGCCGATGTGTTGATTGAGGCTGGCCAGGTCGCCGACCACCTTGGCCCAGCCATCCTCGTCGGCAAAATGGCCGAGCGTCGCTGCTTCGCCGGTTTTGCCATGGCCGCGCAGGTCCGGCGCGTAGACACCGTAGCCTGCATCGCACAGCGCCCGGGCCAGACGCGCGTAGCGGCCGCTGTGTTCGGCCATGCCGTGGGCCAGCATGATCACCGCTTCAGGGGCGGTTTCAGGCAGCCACTGATTGACGAACAGGCGGGTGTGGTCGGTGGCGGTGAGCATGAACGTTTGGTGGATCATGGTCATTCCTTTACTCACGGGCATACACAAGGGCAAACACAGCGTCGCTGCATTGTATAGCGCATCCGTTGCGTCTCGCCTGATCAAGTCACGTTACGTTAGTCGTGGCAGGTAGATTCACACAATCTATGAAGCAGGTTGCCATATTTGCCTGATTGGCCATAGCTGCTAGTGTCCCAAGAGCACCGCCTGTGCAAGAGCCACAGAAGCGGCCCGGACACGTTCAGGTAAAGAGGATAAAAACAATGCAGCCTGATTTCTGGAATGACAAACGCCCGGCCGGCGTGCCCCTGGACATTGACGTGGGGGCCTACAAATCGGTGATCGAGGTGTTCGAGCGTTCCTGCAAGAAATTCGCCGACCGTCCGGCGTTCAGCAACATGGGGGTTACCCTGACCTATGCCGAACTCGAGCGCTACAGCGCTGCCTTCGCCGGTTACCTGCAAGCCCATACCGACCTGGCGCCTGGCGATCGTATCGCGGTGCAGATGCCCAATGTCCTGCAATACCCCATCGCCGTGTTCGGTGCCTTGCGCGCCGGGCTGATCGTGGTCAACACCAACCCGTTGTACACCCCGCGGGAAATGCGCCACCAGTTCAAGGACTCCGGCGCCCGGGCACTGGTGTACATGAACCTGTTCGGACAGAAAGTCCAGGAGGTGCTGCCTGACACCGATCTGCAGTATCTCATCGAGGCGAAGATGGGCGACCTGATGCCCACTGCCAAGGGCTGGCTGGTCAATACGCTGGTGAGCAAGGTCAAGAAGATGGTCCCTGACTATTCGCTGCCCCAGGCCGTTTCCTTCAAGAGCACGTTGCGCCTGGGGCGGGGCCATGGCATCAAACCGCTGAAAGTCAGCCTCGAGGACATCGCGGTGCTGCAATACACCGGCGGCACCACCGGCCTTGCCAAGGGGGCGATGCTGACCCATGGCAACCTGGTAGCGAACATGCAGCAGGCCCGGGCATGCCTGGGCCAGTTCGGCGACGACGGCCAACCGTTGCTGCGCGAAGGCCAGGAGGTGATGATCGCGCCGCTGCCGCTGTACCACATCTATGCCTTCACGGCGAATTGCATGTGCATGATGGTCACCGGTAACCACAACGTGCTGATCACCAACCCGCGGGACATCGGTGGCTTTATCAAGGAGCTGAAGAACTGGCGTTTTTCGGCGCTGCTGGGGCTCAACACGCTGTTCGTGGCGTTGATGGACCATCCGGATTTCAAGACCCTGGATTTCTCCAGCCTCAAGCTCACCAACTCCGGTGGCACTGCGCTGGTCAAGGCCACGGCCGAGCGTTGGGAACAGCTCACCGGCTGCCGTATCACCGAAGGCTATGGCCTGACCGAAACCTCGCCGGTGGCCTGCACCAACCCCTACGGCACCAAGTCCCGGCTGGGCACGGTGGGGCTGCCGGTGCCGGGCACGCTCATGAAAGTGGTCAGCGACGACGGCGCCGAACAGCCACTGGGCGAGCGCGGTGAGTTGTGCATCAAGGGCCCGCAAATCATGAAAGGCTACTGGAACAAACCCGAAGCCACCGCCGAGGTGCTGGACAGCGAAGGCTGGTTCAAATCCGGTGACATCGCGGTGATCGACCCGGACGGTTTCGTGCGCATCGTCGATCGCAAGAAAGACATGATCATCGTCTCGGGTTTCAACGTATACCCCAACGAAATCGAAGACGTGGTAATGGCCCATCCGAAAGTTGCCAACTGCGCGGTGATCGGTGTGCCGGACGAACGTTCGGGGGAGGCGGTGAAACTGTTCGTGGTGCCACGCGAAACGGGCGTCAGCCTTGAGGAGCTCAAGGCTTACTGCAAGGAGAACTTCACCGGCTACAAGATACCCAAGCACATCGTGCTGCGAGAGTCGTTGCCGATGACGCCAGTGGGCAAGATATTGCGGCGGGAGTTGCGGGATATCGCCTGATGCCGGCCATCCTTTGGAATAAACCCTGTGGGAGCGAGCCTGCTCGCGATGGCGGTGTATCAGTGACAGAGATGTCGACTGAGGCGCCGCCATCGCGAGCAGGCTCGCTCCCACGGTTTTTATGTATTCGCAGTGATTAACCAGCGCTTAGTATTTTTACTCTAAAAATGACCACTGCATATTCTTGAGTCATATTTATGACTGTAGGGGCCACTTTTGGCTCTAGGCGACCCTTGGCAAAGCTGCTACTCTCGGCGCGCTTTTGTGACTTCTCGGCGTTGAATTAGGCCAGATTCACCAATAAACACACACCAATAATAATCGCATCAAATGCGGTGAGAATTCGCGTTGCTGAGGAGTGGGCTTCCATGATCGAAGACTTTTGGAAGGATAAGTACCCAGCTGGGATTGCTGCCGACATCAATCCAGACGAGTATCCGAATATTCAGGCGGTGTTGAAGCAGTCCTGCCAACGCTTCGCCGACAAGCCGGCATTCAGCAACCTGGGCAAGACAATTACCTACGGGGAACTGTATGAATTGTCCGGTGCCTTTGCTGCGTATCTGCAACAGCATACCGACTTGCAGCCTGGCGATCGAATCGCCGTGCAACTGCCCAACGTTCTCCAGTACCCGGTTGCCGTGTTCGGTGCGATTCGCGCCGGCCTGATCGTGGTCAACACCAACCCGCTGTACACCGCGCGGGAAATGGAACACCAGTTCAACGACTCCGGCGCCAAGGCGCTGGTGTGCCTGGCGAACATGGCGCACCTGGCCGAGGCTGTGGTGCCCAAGACGGGCGTCAAGCATGTGATCGTCACCGAAGTTGCCGATTTGCTGCCGCCACTCAAGCGTCTGCTGATCAACAGCGTGATCAAGTACGTCAAGAAGATGGTCCCCGCTTATCACTTGCCCAAGGCCATCAAGTTCAACGATGTGCTGAGCAAGGGCCACGGCCAGCCAGTGACCGAAGCCAACCCCACCAGTGACGACGTGGCCGTGTTGCAGTACACCGGCGGCACCACTGGCGTGGCCAAGGGCGCGATGCTGACCCATCGCAACCTGGTGGCGAACATGTTGCAGTGCAAGGCGCTGATGGGGTCCAACCTCAACGAAGGTTGCGAGGTCCTGATCACGCCTCTGCCGCTGTATCACATCTACGCTTTCACCTTCCATTGCATGGCGATGATGCTGATCGGCAACCACAATATCCTGATCAGCAACCCGCGCGACCTCCCGGCGATGGTCAAGGAACTGTCGAAGTGGAAGTTCAGCGGTTTTGTCGGTCTCAACACGTTGTTCGTGGCCCTGTGCAACAACGAAGCCTTCCGCAACCTGGATTTCTCGGCAATGAAGGTGACGTTGTCCGGTGGCATGGCCCTGCAACTGGCGGCGGCCGAGCGCTGGAAAGAGGTTACCGGCTGCCCGATCTGCGAAGGTTACGGCATGACCGAAACCAGTCCGGTCGCCACGGTCAATCCGATCCAGAAAATCCAGATTGGCACCATCGGCATTCCGGTGCCGTCGACGCTGTGCAAGATTATCAATGACGCCGGCGAAGAACTGCCATTGGGCGAAATCGGTGAACTGTGTGTGAAAGGTCCACAGGTCATGAAGGGCTACTGGCAGCGCCAGGACGCCACCGACGAGATCCTCGACAGCGAAGGCTGGCTCAAGACCGGCGATATCGCGCTGATCCAGCCGGACGGCTACATGCGCATCGTCGATCGCAAGAAAGACATGATCCTGATCTCCGGTTTCAACGTGTACCCCAACGAGCTGGAAGACGTGCTGGCGACCCTGCCGGGCGTCCTGCAGTGCGCGGCCATCGGTGTACCGGACGAAAAATCCGGCGAGGCAATCAAGATTTTCATTGTGCCCCGCCCGGGTGTCACGCTGACCAAAGAGCAGGTGATGGAACACATGCGCGCCAACGTCACGGGCTACAAAGTGCCCAAGGCGGTGGAATTCCGCGACGCGCTGCCGACCACCAACGTGGGTAAGATCCTGCGACGCGAGTTGCGTGATGAAGAACTGAAGAAGTTAGGTCTGAAGAAGTAAAACCCTGCCAATAAAAAGCCCCGCCAGTGCGGGGCTTTTTGTTTGGGATTGCCCTGGCAGGCCCCAAAAATCTGTGGCGAGGGGATTTATCCCCGCTGGGTTGCGCAGCAACCCCCTGCCTCTTGTATGACAGATTGGTGTGGCTCATGAAAGCGTGGGGCTGCTTCACAGCCCAGCGGGGATAAATCCCCTCGCCACAGGAAGCCCGGCAGCCATACGGATTGGTTACAACCGAAACTGGGCAAAATCCAGGTTGGTGCCACCCGGGCGCATGTCCTGCAGGTACGAATCCTTGTCGGCGCTCAGCTCCAGGCTCAGGGCCGCCTTGCGCTTGCCCTGGTTGCGTACTTCCAGGCCTTCCATTTTTTCGCGCAGGAACACGGTCGGTACCTTCAGGTGCAGCAGCTCATCGGTGGCCGGCGTGTGCAGCAGCAGGTGGATCCATTCGTACTGACCGATGGCCAGGCGTGCCACCGGGATATCGAACCAGAAGATGTTGCGGTTGCGGTTCAATTCGCTGAAGTGGCAGTTATTGACGCCCAGTACGGCGCCGCCCAGTTCCTGGTTTCTGCGGGCGATGGCCTGCTTTTTATCGAGTTTCATAACGTTCCTACGAGATTGGAGCTTCAGGTCGCAGCCTGAATACGTGGGGCATTCTCGGGGGTGGATCGGCAAACATAAAGCTCAACCTGCATCTGACGATGAAATGCGCTGCTGAAAAAATGAAACTCCCCGCAAACGGCCTCGGTCAACCCTTATGTAATGACTTTTCGTACAGTTGTTCACAGGAGAGACATCATGGGTAGCACGAGCGATAAAGTGAAGGGCGTTGCCAACGAAGCCGTCGGCAACATCAAGCAAGGCGTCGGCAAGGCCACCGACAATGACCGCATGCGCGCTGAGGGCGTGGTCCAGGAGAAAAAAGGTGAGGTTCAGCAAAACGTGGGCAAGGCCAAGGACGCAGTCAAGAAAGGCGTTGACGAGGCATAACCGGCCTGTTGAATAACCGATTGGAACGGCCATCCGCGGGTGGCCGTTGTCATGTCTGCTCGAACTTGCACCGGGGAAATTGTTCCAAAGTCGCCAAACAGGTTACTTTTGTCTTGGATAGCAACCCCGAGAGTCGCCAGGCGACCTTCCTTTTTTGCGGCGAAAGGAGACGCACATGATGTTCCCGGCCTTGAAAGGCTTGCCCTTGCATCGTGTGATGATGCGCACCGTGACCGAGTTTCTCGACGACGAGATGTCGACCTACGCCTCGGCATTGGCCTACCAGATGCTGTTTTCGCTGTTCCCCTTCATTCTGTTCCTGATCGCACTGATCGGTTTCCTGCATTTGCCGGACTTCTTCTCCTGGCTGCGCCTGCAATCGGAGCTGGTGTTGCCACCCCAGGCCCTGGAGCAGGTCAACCCGGTGATCGACCAGCTTCAGCAATCCAAGGGGGGGTTGTTGTCGGTGGGTATCGTCATTGCGTTGTGGACTGCCTCGGCCGGTGTCCGGTTGATGATGAGTGCGATGAACGCCGCCTACGATGTGGTAGAGGGCCGTCCGATCTGGAAGCGCTTCCCGCTGTCGATTTTCTACACCATCGGCATCGCCGGCATGTTGTTGGCCGCCGCGGCGCTGATGGTGCTCGGGCCGCAGGTGATGGGCTGGATCGCGGCCCAGGTCGGGCTGGAGGAGTTCATCGTCACACTCTGGACCATCGTGCGCTGGCCGGTGATCGTGTTTTTGCTGATGGTGGCTGTGGCGTTGATCTATTACGTGATGCCTGACGTCAAACAGGAGTTTCGCTTTATTACACCGGGGTCGGTGCTGGCGGTGGTGGTGTGGATCATCGCGTCCCTGGGCTTTGCGTTTTACGTCAAGACCTTCGCCAACTACAACGCCATGTATGGCAGTATCGGCGCGATCATCGTGCTGTTGCTGTACTTCTACATTTCTTCGGCGGTGCTGTTGCTCGGTGCGGAGATGAACGCGGTGATCGAGCACATGTCCGCCGAGGGCAAGGACCGTGGTGAAAAGAGCCCGGGCGAGCACGAAAAACAGCATGTGTCGGGCCTGGGCCGTGACCATTCCATTCCTCACCCCCACACTGACGAAACCTGACCATGATTCGTGAAATCCTGAAAATGGGCGACGAACGCCTACTGCGTATTGCCCCGCCGGTGCCGCCGGAAATGTTCGACAGCCCAGAGTTGTGGCAGTTGATCGACGACATGTTCCAGACCATGGAAAGTGTGGGCGGCGTCGGCCTGGCCGCGCCGCAGATCGGTGTCGACCTGCAACTGGTGATCTTTGGCTTCGAGCACAGCGAGCGTTACCCGGACGCCGAGGCGGTGCCCCAGACGATCCTGATCAACCCGCTGATTACGCCGTTGGGCCCACTGATGGAGGAGGGGTTCGAGGGCTGCTTGTCGGTGCCGGGCCTGCGCGGTGCGGTCGATCGCTATCAACACATTCGCTACGAAGGCTTTGACCCCAAAGGCGAAGCCATTGTGCGCACGGCCTCGGGCTTTCATGCGCGGGTAGTGCAGCATGAGTGCGACCACCTGATCGGGCGGCTGTACCCCTCGCGCATCACCGATTTCAGTAAGTTCGGCTTTACCGAGGTCATGTTTCCGGACCTGGACCCGGCGGCGGACGACTAGCCTACGCAAACCCTCTGTGGGAGCGAGCCTGCTCGCGATAGCGGTGAGTCAGCTATGAAGCTGTTGACTGACACGCCGCTATCGCGAGCAGGCTCGCTCCCACATTGGATTGTGATGCGCTTCAGGAGAGTGTTTTAGGCTCCATCCCCATCGCAATCATCGGCTTGCTGCGCGCATAGCGACTCAGGCGCTCGGCCATCGCATAAGGCAGCACGGGGTCGAAGCTGAACCCCAGCCGCTCATAAAAGCCGCGCAAATCAGGATGGCAGAACAACCAGACCGGTCCTTCCACGCCTTTCACCGCTTCGTCGATCAAGCGCGCCGCGATCCCCTGCATGCGATACGTCGGGTCGACAAACAACCCCGTCAGCCAATGCCCACCCGACACCGCTCGCAAGCACAGGGCCGCGATGATTTCATCCTGCCGCGCCACCCACAACTGCGCTTCACGCACCGCTTTCATTGAAGATTGGTGGGCGCGATAAAACTTGTTCATCAGCGGCCACAAGGGTTCGTCGAGCCGCGTGTAGTGGATCTGGGACATGGCAAAGTCAGGGGGCGGTGAAGGGGAGGGTGATTATAAAAGAACATGTCTGCGGCGATAGGTGTATACCTGACTTCACATCCCGTATGAGTGGAGTACGTATCATGGCCAAAGGCATGGATTCAAAAAAAGCGGCAAAGAAAAAACCGGCGAAGACCGCCGATGAAAAGCGCGCCGACAAAAAGGCCAAGAAGGTGAATCTGTTCGGTCATTGAATCGACGCCAGCGGGCGACGGGCCAGGGATGCATCCCGGCCATCGGCCCGCTGACCCCAGCAGCCTATCAAAGCGAGGCGAGGAACATGTCCGTAGCCGGGTCTTTGCCGGAAGTGCGACTTTCCTGGTCCTTCTCGACCTGCGCCATCGCCGTCTTGTCCTGCATGCGCTGGGCAATCTCCTGACTGACCGCCAATTGCTTCTCGGGCGGCATCGCCTCGAACTCCTCCTGGGTGATGCCCATCTCTTCAAGAATGCTGTCGCGCAGACGCTCTTCAGGCGTCTTGCTCATGTAGTCCTTGAATGCGTCCAGAGCAGAGCTGCCCTGTGTCTTGGCCTCATCGGAGGCTGATGAAGCAACGGTCTGCAACTGAACCCGGGTCTTGGCAAACGCTTCATCAACCTTGTCGCTGATGGCGGTGGCGGCATTGACCTGCTGTGTGGCTTGTCGCGCGATCGAAGCCTGCACCTGCGTGCTGCCCTGGCTGGCCTGAGCCTGGACGTTATCGCGCAATGCCTGCAGCGCGGCGCTTTGCAGGCCGCTGGCGGCTTCTGCGGTGGGATCCTCGCCCGGACGCTTGGGCAGCAAAATCATCGTTTGCTGTTGTGCACTGACCAACATGATGGATACCTGCGGTTATGGCTGAGCCATGTGCAGGAGCAAATCCCATGCCGCCGTCGCGAGCCCTGGATCCAAAGGCCTGTGTAGCGTATGCCGGCGATCATGGCGGCCAATCCTTGCCGTCGGACGGCATAGATCGACCGCACATGACCGTCGGGCTCAGGTGCTTTCGCGAACCTTGAGTTCAAATCCCATGTCCACCACCGGCTGAGCGATGCGGTTGCCGGCCATCAACGTGAGCATCTGTTCGGCGGCGCGCTGGCCGATGGCTTCCCGTGGCGTGCTGATGCTGCTCAGGCGCGGCACCATGTGGGCCGAGGCGGGCAAATCGTTGAAGCCCAGGACCGCAACCTGTTCGGGAATCTTGATGCCACAGCGCAGGGCTTCGAACAGCGCGCCGTGGGCCAGGTCGTCGTTGCCGAAGAAGATTGCATCGACGTCCGGATGGCTGGCGAGTAACTGCAGGAACAGTTCGCCGCCCAGGCCCACCGAGGATGGCCGTGGGGTCAGCAGTTCCAGATCCGGGTCGTACAGGCCGGCTTTCTGCAAAGCACGGCGAAAACCTTCGCCACGCAGCAACGTGCGCTGGTCCAGTTGTGCGCCGACATAGGCCAGGCGCTTGCGACCCCGGGAGATCAAGTGCTCGGCCGCCGTCTCGCCGGCCTTGAGTTGCGAAAAGCCGACGCAGTTAAGGCCCGCACCGGGGTCCAGTTCCATCATGTACACGCAGGGAATGTTGCTGGCCTCGATCATGCGCCGGGCGCTTTCGGTACGGTCGAAGCCGGTCAGCAACAGACCGCGTGGCTGATAGGCCATGTAGTTGCGCAGCAGGTCTTCTTCTTCGTCCCGGGAATAGTGATAGTTGCCGATCACCACTTCGAAGCCCTTGGGCCTGAGCACACGATGAATGGCTTCCAGGGTGTCGATGAACAACAGGTTGGACAACGACGGCACCAGCACCACCACCGAATGGCTCTGGGCCGAAGCCAGGGCGCGGGCGGCGGGGTTGACCACGTAGTTCAGGTCGCGGGCGGCCTGGCGGACTTTTTCCACCAGGCTTTCGGCAACGGTGCTGACGCCGCGCAGGGCACGGGAGGCGGTGATAGGACTGACACCGGCCAGGCGTGCGACTTCGTTGAGCGTGGGGCGACCGGTGGTGCGGGTATTCTTATCGTTTTTAGTGACGGTCATCAGGGCGGCTTGCCAAACAAAAATCAAGGCACTAAGGTAGCGCTGTCTCGACGCGGCTGCAAATGCGTGAGCGGGGTTTGCCTGAGCCCTGACCGTTAGCGTTGTGAACGAACATGCTGCAACCACAAAAATGACAAGAAGGCGTCGGCAACTTCTGCTTTTGCTCTGGTGTCACAACTTGCAAAGGTAGCGCTGTCTGCGCGCTGAGGTGTTACATGAATAATCCCATCACCGCCCTGGTCATCATGGGCGTTGCCGGTTGCGGCAAGACTTGCGTCAGCCAGGCCCTGTGCCAGTTGAGCGGCGCCACCGCCATTGAAGGCGACACTTTCCACCCTGCGGCCAACATCCAGAAGATGAGCGCCGGTATCCCCTTGAACGACGACGACCGTGCCGGCTGGCTTGACAGCCTGTGCGACGAGTTGCGCCGTGTCGATGCGATGGGCGAGCGTCCGGTGCTGACCTGTTCGGCCCTCAAGCACAGTTATCGCGAGCGTCTGCGCAGTGCCTTGCCGGGCCTGGGCTTCGTATTTCTTGAGTTGACCCCTGAAGTGGCCGCCGACCGCGTGTCCCATCGTCCGGGGCATTTCATGCCGTCGACCCTGATCGACAGCCAGTTTGCCACCCTTCAATCCCCTGTTGGCGAGCCCCTGACCCTGGCTCTGGATGCATCCAGCCACAGCGTCGATGAACTGGCTCATCAGGCTTATGTCTGGTGGGTGGATCACGGTTTGAAGCTGGCCAGTTGAGTTGCAAAAAATTTGCGTCAGAAAGATAGCGCTGTCCCGACGGCTTACAAATAACCGCTTCAATAACAACAACAAATCAGGAGACACCTCCCATGTTCGGCATGTCCCACGAGACGTTTCTGCTGCTTGATGCAGTGGTTACGGTGATCGGACTTATCGTCCTTATCACCAAGTTCAAACTCCACCCGTTCATTGCACTGACCATCGCGGCCGCTTTTCTGGGCCTGACCTCGGGCATGCCGATCGGCACCATCATCAAGGCGTTCCAGGACGGCTTCGGTGGCGTGCTGGGCTTTGTCGGCATCATTCTGGCGTTGGGTACGATGCTCGGTAAAATGATGGCCGAATCGGGCGGGGCCGATCAGATCGCCCAAACCCTGATCCGCGCCTTCGGCAAGGATAAAGTGCAGTGGGCCATGATGTTCGCCGCCTTCCTGGTGGGCATTCCGCTGTTCTTCGAAATCGGTTTCGTGCTGCTGATCCCGCTGGTGTTCATCGTGGCGCGTCGCACCGGTGTCTCGATCATCAAGATCGGTATCCCGCTGCTGGCCGGTCTTTCCGCGGTCCACGGCCTGGTGCCACCGCACCCGGGCCCGCTGCTGGCGATTGGCGTATTCGGTGCCGACATCGGTAAAACCATTCTCTATGGCCTGATCGTGGCGCTGCCGACGGCCATTATTGCCGGGCCGATTTTCGGTACATTCATTGCCAAGCATATCCCCGGCCATCCGAATCAGGAGCTGGTGGACCAACTGGCACGTGAGACCGATTCTGCCGATCTGCCGAGCTTCAACATCACGCTGATCACCGTGCTCTCGCCGGTGTTCCTGATGCTGCTCAAGACCTTTGCCGATGTGGTGTTGCCTGAAGGCAATTTCTTCCGCACGTTCATGGACCTGATCGGGCATCCGATTTCTGCACTTCTGTTGGCATTACTGCTGTCGCTGTACACCTTCGGCTACAAGCAGGGCATCGGTTCGAGCCAGATACTCAAGTGGCTGGACGCGAGTCTGGCACCGACTGCGGCGATCATTCTGATCATCGGTGCAGGCGGTGGCTTCAAGCAGATGCTGGTCACCAGCGGTGTGGGTGATGTGATCGGTCACATGGCGGTGAGTGCGCAGATCTCACCGATCCTGTTGGCCTGGCTGGTGGCGGCGGTGATTCGCATCGCCACAGGCTCGGCGACCGTGGCAACCATTACGGGTGCCGGGATCGTGGTACCGGTGGTCGGGATGATTCCGGGTGTGAACCGTGAGCTGCTGGTCCTGGCGACCGGTGCCGGTTCGCTGATCCTGTCTCACGTCAACGATGCCGGCTTCTGGCTGGTCAAGCAGTACTTCAACATGACCGTGGCCGAAACCTTCAAGACCTGGACCGCGATGGAAACCATCCTGTCCGTGGTAGCGCTGATCTTCATCCTGTTGCTGTCGCTGGTGATCTAAGCGACGACGCATCACCCATTGTGGGAGCGAGCCTGCTCGCGATAGCGCACTGACCGTCAGCAACGAAGTCGACTGTCATGCCGCTATCGCGAGCAGGCTCGCTCCCACATTGGCTTCTGGTGATCTGAAGATCCAGAGTGGGAGCAAACTCCCACATTGATTTTGGTATCAGGCGTTCGGTTTGCTGACCAACCCATCCGCCCGGAACATCCCGCGAATGCCGCGAACGGCCTGGCGAATCCGGTCCTGGTTTTCGATCAGTGCAAAGCGCACGTGATCATCGCCATATTCACCGAACCCCACCCCCGGCGAGACGCAGACCTTGGCTTCGGCCAACAGTTTCTTGGCAAACTCCAGCGAACCCAAGTGTGCATAAGCCTCGGGGATCTTGGCCCAGACGTACATCGACGCCTTGGGGTTTTCCACCATCCAGCCCAGCTCATGCAGGCCCTTGACCAGCACATTGCGGCGCTGGCGGTACTGTTCGGCGATATCCCGCACGCACTGCTGATCGCCTTCAAGCGCGGCGATGGCCGCCACTTGCAGCGGTGTGAAGGTGCCGTAGTCGTGGTAGCTCTTGATCCGCGCCAGGGCGTTGACCAGTTCCGGGTTGCCCACCATGAAGCCGATACGCCAGCCGGCCATGTTGTAGCTTTTGGACAGGGTGAAGAATTCCACGGCGATGTCTTTTGCACCCGGCACCTGCATGATCGACGGGGCTTTCCAGCCGTCGTAGACGATATCGGCGTAGGCCAGGTCGTGGATCACCAGCACGTCGTACTGTTTGGCCAAGGCGATGACCCGTTCGAAGAAATCCAGCTCCACGCATTGCGCGGTAGGGTTGGACGGAAAGCCCAGGATCATCATTTTCGGCTTGGGAATCGAGCCGCGAATGGCGCGCTCCAGCTCGTCGAAGAAATCCACCCCCGGCACCAGTGGCACCGAACGCACCTGGGCGCCGGCGATCACCGCGCCGTAGATGTGGATCGGATAACTGGGATTGGGCACCAACACGGTGTCGCCCTGGTCCAGGGTCGCCAGCATCAGATGCGCCAGGCCTTCTTTGGATCCGATGGTGACGATGGCTTCGGTTTCCGGGTCGATGTCCACCTCGTAGCGGTCCTTGTACCAGCGCGAAATGGCGCGGCGCAGGCGCGGTATGCCTTTGGAGGTGGAGTAACCGTGGGTATCTTCACGCTGGGCGACGGTGACCAGCTTTTCCACGATGTGTGGCGGTGTGGCGCCGTCGGGGTTACCCATGCTCAAGTCAATGATGTCTTCGCCGCGCCGCCGCGCAGCCATCTTCAGCTCGGCAGTGATATTGAATACATACGGGGGGAGTCGATCGATGCGCGCAAAGCGGCGCGGCGAACCTTGGTTGGCCATTATTGCCTCGAGATACGTGAGCGCCCGGAACCGTCCGAGCGACGTTGGCCACTGCGGTGGCCTGCGGCGCAAGATAAAGGGGCTGATGGCCAATTGTCCAGTAGCGGCGCGCAACTATTTTCGACGACACTGTCGATCCGCTCAGGGGACTTTCAGTAACACCTGCGCACTGCACGACTCGCCCTGTTCAAAAAACGAATGGACTGAATGATGGAATTTTCCAGCGGTTTCCTGCTGAGCCTTTCTTTGTGCCTGGACATTGGCGTGGCCAATATCGCGATGATTACCCTGGCCATGCAACGTGGCTATTTCCAAGGTTTCGCCCTGGGCCTGGGCACATGTGTGGGGGACCTGGTCTACGCGGTCCTGGCCTTGGCCGGCATGACGGTGCTGCTGCAATACGAAACGGTGCGCTGGGTGCTGTGGATCGGCGGCTCGGTGGTGCTGCTGTATTTCGCAGCGAAGATGATTCATTCGGCGATCTATCACCATGCGGCGTTGGCCGAGGCTGGCGAGGTGCGGAGTCATTCATCCGGGCAGGAGTTTTTTCGCGGGATTTTCCTGGCGATGTCGTCGCCCAGTGCCATTCTCTGGTTCGCGGCGGTGGGCGGCACATTGATCGCTCGCTCGGGCGGCGGAACGATCCTCAGCTCGGCGCTGTTCCTGAGTGGATTTCTCTGTGCCGGACTTCTCTGGTGTGCAGGCCTGTGCCTGGCAGCAACCCAGGGCGGCAGGCTGCTGGGGGATAAACTGTTGCGCTATTGCTATTGGGCATCGGCCGCCATCTTCTGCTATTTCGCGGTGTACGTGATTGTTTCTGGCTACAACGAGTTTATCGGGAAAGTGGCGCCGGCCGTTGTGCCTGGACTCGGATAAGCGAAACGGGCCTGGCAATCTTCATCAGGCTTCTATACTGCAACACCCGACCTCACGTTTCTGGAGTGTTGACGCATGGAAAAGCACGAACCCGATAACGCAGCCGAACCACGCTTCGAACACGGACGTTTTCAGATAATCGCCGGTTTTGGTGGCTGTTTTACCCCGGACACCGCCGAGGATATCCCGCTGCTCTGGGAAAAGTTTTTGCCCTGGCTCGGTAAAGTGCCAGGGCAGAAAGATGAGGTCACCTATGGCGTGTGTTGCAACCCGGACGGGAAGGGTGGGTTTGAATACATTGCCGGCGTGGAAGTCAGCCGGCTCGATGACTTGCCTGAACAGTTGCGCTGGATCGAAATACAGCCTGCGCACTACGCAGTGTTCGAACACAAAGGTCCGTTGAAAGCCCTGCCGCAGACGTTCCACTACATCTGGAAAGAGTGGCTGCCGCGATCCGGCCACACAGCTGCCGAGGCCCCGGAGTTCGAACGCTACAGCGAAGACTTCAACCCCAGGACCGGCGAAGGCTCTCTGGAAATCTGGATTCCTCTCAAACCGAGCTGATTGCCATCCTCTCGGCAATGCAAACCGGTGGGAGCGAGCCTGCTCGCGATAGCGGTGCCACATCCAACATTCATGCAAGCTGGCCCACCACAATCGCGAGCAGGCTCGCGCTCACAGACAGGTTATCTCCTGGTCAAACACCAGCCCCATCCGCCGCTCATAACCGATGCGGCCCTTGTACGCTTCGCCACTGTCGACCCAGCCCAGCCGGGTATACAGGCCGATGGCCGAGACATTATCGGCGTCGACCGAAAGCTCCAGTCCTCTGATTTGCGGCCATGCCGCCCGAGCCACGGCAGGAAGCGCTAGTAGGCAGGCCTTGCCGTAACCCTTGCCCTGGGCCCGATAATCGACTTGCAGGGCGTGCAGGGTGGCGCTGTGTTCGTTGGCCCAGGCGGGCAGTACTGGCGGGCGCTTGAGTAACAGGAACGCCACTGGCACTTCGCCTGCCAGCAACGCAAACCCTTTGACGCCAGGGCCGGGCCTGGACAACAGCGTGTGCAGTGCGCCGTGGATATCGCCGGCGAACTTGATCTGTTCGGGGTGGATTTCGATGGCTTCGACCTGCGTGCGCTGCAGCTCGGTGAGGTCTTCGTAGGGTACGAGCTGAGCGGTCACAAAAGCATCCGTTGTTTGCCGACAGAATGGGCCTGGGATTCTAGCGAATTTTTTTCTTTGAATTATTTTTGTTTGGGTTGTCGATTCGCAGTTTCTCTAAACGACAAAGGGTGTCTTCAACAAAAACCTGCGGAGAATCACCATGAATACCCAAGCCATCGAAACCGAAATCAAGGCCTTGATCGAGACTTATCGCCAGGCTGTCATGGAAAAAAATGTTGAAAAAGTCATGGCGCTCTATGACGACAATATCGTTTCGTTCGATGCCATCCAGGCCCTGCAATTCAAGGGCAAAGTCGCTTACCGGGCCCATTGGCAGGCGTGCATGGAGATGTGCCCTGGACCGCACAAGTTCGACTTCCATCAGATCGAGATTACCGCAGCTGACACGATCGCCTTCGCTCACTGGCTGGCCTATTGCGGCGGCACCAACGACAAAGGTGAAGAGCAGGCTTGCTGGATGCGCACGACCGCCTGCTATCAACGGGTGGCCGGGCAATGGAAGATTGTCCACGAACACTGGTCCGCGCCGTTTGATCCGATGGCCGGTACGGTGATGTTCGACCTGCAGCCCTGATCGTCGGTTTTTTCGCTGAGCGCTTTTCTGCGGTCCATAGTTGATCAGTTCGATCACGGAGCTTTCCATGAAGTACTTATGCCTGGTCTATAGCAACGAGCATGCGCTGCACAACTCACCCGACAGCCCGCAGGACGCTGAATGCATGGCCTACGCCGAGTCGGTCCAGGGCAGCGGTCGTATGATTGCCGCCGAGGCCCTGGAGTCGGTGCAGACCGCTACCACGGTGCGCATGCGCGGCGGCAAGTTGTCGATCACGGACGGTCCGTTTGCCGAAACCAAGGAGCAACTGGCGGGCTTCTACCTGATCGACGCCAAGGACCTGAACGAAGCTCTCCAGGTCGCCGGCAACATTCCGGCGGCCCGGGTCGGCTGCGTCGAGGTCCGACCGGTACGCCAACTGAATCCCTGAACAACAATCACAAACAGGATTTCATTCATGAACCTCAAACCTGCCGCGTTCGAGTTATCCATCAGCCGAGTGATCGACGCCTCGCGCCAGAAGATTTTCCGCGCCTGGACCGAGCCGGCGCTGCTTGTCCAATGGTGGGGACCCCACGGCATGACTACGCCGGAGTGCGAAATGGAGCTGTGGGTCGGTGGTCAGTTTCGCACCCTGATGCGTGCCCCGGACGGCAGTGAATATCCGACCATGGGCGTGTTCCTGGAAATCGTTGCCCCGCAGCGGCTGGTCTTCACCGATGCGTTTGTGCCCGGCTGGATCCCCTCCGGCAAAGCCTTCATGACCGGCGAAGTGTTGCTTGAGGAGATGGGCGATAAAACCCTTTACACCGCCCGCGCCCTGCACTGGAACGAAGAAGACCGCCAGGCCCACGAAGCCATGGGCTTTCATGACGGCTGGGGCCAGAGCCTGGATCGGCTCGAAGCGCTGGTGACCCAGGGCATGCCCGACTGATGTCGGCCGAAGAAGTCAGCGCACGGGTCGAGCAGGTTTATCGGCAAGACTCGCGGCGCATCCTGGCGACGCTGATTCGCCTGCTGGGGGATTTCGACCTTGCTGAAGAGGCCTTGCACGAGGCCTTCTTCATCGCGGTCGAGCGCTGGCAGCGCGACGGTGTGCCGGACAATCCTCGGGCCTGGCTGGTGTCGGCCGGGCGCTTCAAGGCCATCGACAGTTTGCGCCGGCGCGCTCGCTTCGCGGCGAGCCGGCCGATGCTGATTGCCCAGCTCGAAGAACTGGAGCAGAGCGACTGGAGTGATGAGGACGTGGAAGACGATCGCCTGCGGCTGATCTTCACCTGTTGCCACCCGGCCCTGGCCGCTGATGCCCAGGTGCCGCTGACGTTGCGGGAAGTGTGCGACCTGACCACCGAAGAGATCGCCCGGGCTTTTCTCGCCGCCCCGGCGGCCATCGCCCAGCGCATCGTGCGGGCCAAGGCAAAAATTCGCGATGCGAAGATCCCCTATCAGGTGCCGTCCCGCTCGGAACTGCCCGAGCGGCTGGACAGTGTGTTGCGAGTGATCTACCTGGTATTCAACGAAGGCTATTCGGCCTCGATGGGGGCTGAGGTGACGCGTGAAGATTTGACCCGCGAAGCCATCCGCCTGGCCCGCCTGTTGATGGAGCTGTTGCCTGAAGCCGAAGTCATGGGTTTGCTGGCATTGATGCTGCTGCACGAGTCGCGGCGGCGAGCACGAACCTCTCCCGGCGGTGAACTGATCCTGCTGGATGAGCAGGACCAGTCCTTGTGGGACGCCGACATGATCGCCGAAGGCTGCGCCCTGGTGGAAGCCGCGCTCAATACCCGAAGGTTCGGGCCTTATTGCCTGCAAGCTGCGATTGCGGCAGTGCATGCCGAAGCCCCCACGGCGCAGGAGACCGACTGGCCGCAGATCGTCGGCCTCTATGATGTGTTGCTGCGTGCGGTGCCTTCGCCGGTGATCGAACTCAACCGCGCCGCGGCCCTGGCCAAACGCGATGGACCGCAAGCGGGCTTGCAGCGGATCGACGCGATTCTGGACCGGGGCGAGTTGCTCGATTATCACCTGGCCCACTCGGCGCGGGCAGAACTCTGTCGGCAGTTGGGACGCGTGGAGGAGGCGAGAGCGGCATATCGACGCGCGCTTGAATTGACTCAGCAATTGCCGGAGAGGCGGTTTATCGAGGGGCGGCTTGCGGGGTTGCAGTGATGACCACAAACGATGAAATTTCCTGTGGGAGCGGGCGTTGTGGTGTGCATCGTATTTATGAACAGCCGAAACCACTGTGGGAGCGAGCCTGCTCGCGATAGCGTCATGTCAGTCACATTGCTGTTGGCTGAAACATCGCTATCGCGAGCAGGCTCGCTCCCACAGGGTTTTATGGCTTGGCTGACGGGCATAACCCGTCAGTCAACCAGCCTTGATCAGAACTCGTGATCAGCGCTGTCCGGGTTCAGGTCGCTGATGCCCAGTTTGCCCGCGGCCTGTTCAATCGCGCCGGTTTGCTTGACCAGTGCGGCAATGGCGTCGCGCACGACCTGGTTGCCAGCGGTGTTGCCCGCAGCGATCAGTTGGTCGTAGTGCTCACCCTTGTTGGCGTGATCGACCATGACCTGGATCTTGGCTTCGGTGTCGGCCAGGTCGGCCTTGAGGGCGTTGTCAGCGGCCGGGTCAGCCTTGGCCACCAGGGACGACAGGCTGGCGCCGGTCATCTTGGTGCCGTCGACGCGGGTGTATTCGCCCAGGTAAACGTTGCGTACGCCTTTGGCATCGTAGAAGTGCGAGTTGTGGGTGTTGTCGCTGAAGCAGTCCTGCTCGTCTTCTGGCGAGTTGGCTTCCAGGGACACCTTCATGCGTTCGCCCGCCAGTTCGCCGAGGGACAGGCTGCCCATGCCGAACAGCATCTTGCGCAGGCCGGTTTCGGCAGGCTCGGCTTCCAGGGTGGCGCGGTAGTTGTCAGCCACGTTTGGCTTCCAGTTGCCGACCATTTCTTCCAGATCGCTGACCAGCAGTTGGGTCACGGCCTTGAGGTAGGCGCGACGACGGTCGTTGTGACCGCCAGTAGCCCCGGCGCCTTCCAGATAATCGGAAGCCGGACGCTTGCCGGCACCAGGGCCGGTGCCGTTGAGGTCTTGGCCCCACAGCAGGAATTCGATGGCGTGGTAGCCGGTGGCGACGTTGGCCTCGGAACCGCCCAGCTCGTTCAGGCTGGCGAGTTTCTCCGGGGTGATGTCTTTCACGTCGACCTTGTCTTCGCCTACCTGGACTTCGGTATTGGCGATGATATTGGCGGTGGCGCCCGGGTTACCCAATGCGTGCGCGTAGGAGGTGTCGACGTAGTCGATCAGGCCTTCATCCAGCGGCCAGGCGTTCAATTGGCCTTCCCAGTCGTCGATGATGGTGTTGCCGAAGCGGAACACTTCGCTTTGCAGGTAAGGGACGCGCGCAGCGACCCAGGCGGCCTTGGCGGCGTTGAGGGTCTCGTCGTTCGGTTTGGCCAGGAACGCATCGATCGCGGTTTGCAGGGTTTTCGCGGTGGATTCGGCATCGCTGTAGACCGCATGGACGATGTCGGCGTAGTGCGCGACAACGGCCTTGGCAGCGGCCTCGTCGATTTTGCCGGCTGCGGCTGGGGCGGCGGTGCTGGCT
Organism: Pseudomonas sp. A214; assembly: GCF_900156295.1. Classification (NCBI taxonomy): domain Bacteria; kingdom Pseudomonadati; phylum Pseudomonadota; class Gammaproteobacteria; order Pseudomonadales; family Pseudomonadaceae; genus Pseudomonas; species Pseudomonas sp. A214. The sequence continues at coordinate 5,382,002 of NZ_LT707062.1, read as the reverse complement.
GCAGGCGTGGGCGCTTGCGGCGCGGCGGCCTTGTCTTTGCCTTCGCCGCAACCGGCGAGGGAAATAGCGATGGCCAGCAAACTGGCGGTAGCCAGAGGCATACGAATCATGGCGAACATCCTGCTTCGGTGATGGATGGGACAGGCGCGAGGTGCGCAAAGCTGCGACATAATGCGAAAGATTTGCATTATGTGTAAAGGGTTGTAGCTGTAAATATTTCTTATTTGTGATGCGGCGCGGGCAGCCTTCCGTAGGCGCCGCCGAGCTAAGCGAGGCGGCGATCTCTGCCCAGACGCTTGAGTCTCAAGCGAACAAACCAAAGAGCGCAGGCTTCGCCAACTCCGGCAGAGGCATGACTACCCGAGGAGAAAGAATCAGATGATGGAGACTTTGCTGCGCTGCGCCTGCTTGAGATAGATGCCCAACTCCCGTGCCGGCAGCGGTTTGCTGTAGTAGTACCCCTGACCTTCATGGCAGCCCTCGGAGATGATGTAGGCTTCCTGCTCGACCGTCTCCACCCCCTCGGCGATTACCTGCATCCCCAGGCTCTTGCCCAACTGGATGATGGCCCGGACGATGGTCGCGTCATCCTCGTCATCGAGCAGGTCCTGGACGAAACTCTTGTCGATCTTGATCTTGTCCAGCGGCAGGCTCTTGAGATAACTCAGGGACGAATAACCGGTCCCGAAGTCATCAATGGCAATCAGCGCGCCGGAGCGGCGCAGGCTGAGCAAGTGCTGGGCGGCTGTCGTGATGTCTTCCATCAGGCCGGTTTCCGTGACCTCCAGCTCCAGGCTGCGCGGCGGCAGGCGGTACATCTGCAGCAAGTTGTTCACCACCCGCGGCAGTTCGGCATGGTGCAATTGTACGGTGGACAGGTTGACCGCCATGCGCAGGTCAACGAAGCCCTGGTCATGCCATTCGCGCAACTGTTTGCAAGCCTGATCCAGTACCCATTCACCAATGGCGATGATGGTGCCGTTCTGTTCGGCCAGGGGAATGAACAGGTCCGGCGGCACGAGGCCGTGTTCGGGGTGATGCCAGCGAATCAGCGCCTCGGTACCGACCACTCGCAGGTCGCGATAGCTGACCTGCGGCTGGTACACCAGGCTGAACTGCTCGAGGAGCAGAGCCTCGCGCAGGTCTTTTTCCAGCTCGCGACGGCGGCGCATTTCACTGTCGACGCTGGCGATGTAGAACTGGTAGCGATTGCGCGAGCGGGCCTTGGCCAGGGTCATGGTCTGCTCGGCTTTCTGCAGCAACTTCTCGGTGCTGTCCCCGTCCTCGGGAAAGAGGGTGATGCCGATGGTCGCCCGCAGGCGGATTTGCCGATCGTCGAGGACGAACGGCGCCTCCAGGTCATCGAGGATGCTCTGGGCCAACTCGGCGGCTTCGTAAGGTTGTTCGATATCGGCTTGGACCAGGGCGAACTGGTCGCCCCCCAGTCGCGCCAGCGCGCCAAGGCGGCCGCTGTGGGCTCGCAGCCTATCTGCCAGGGCCAGCAGCAACTGGTCGCCGGTTTGATAGCTGAACTGTTCGTTGATGCCCTTGAAGTCATCCAGCCCCACACACAGTACGGCCACCCGGCGTTGCAAGCGCCCGGCATCCACCAGGATCTTGTCCAGTTGCTGTTGAAGCTGTTGACGATTGGGCAGGCCGGTAAGGAAGTCATATTGGGCCATGCGCAGCAGGCTGTTTTCCGCCTCGTGGCGCAGGTGTGTATTGCGCTCGATGGAGGCGAGCAATTGGTTGGCGGTGTTGATCCAGAGCCCCAACTCATTTTGTTCGTGGCCGCGTAGCTGCGGGATCTTGTGTTCACTCGGCCGGTCGGGGTTGATTTCGGTCAGGTGTTCGATGATCCGCGACAGCGGTTTGGTCAGCAGCCAGTGATAGACCAGGTACAACACCAGGCCCATCGCCAGGGCTCGCAACATGCCCGATATAAAAATGATCACAGAGTTGACGATGAAACTCTGGCCGTAGGTGGCGGTGTCGAGAGTAATGCTCAGGTCACCGTAATATTCACTGTAAGGCCCGCGACCCACCAGTTGCGTGGTGAATGTGCGTTCCTTGCCAAGGATCAGGTCGGTCAGCCAGCGACTTCCAGAGTGCTGCAAAGGCCGGGTTTTTTCGGCGAGCATGGTCTCGTGAGGGTGACCGATAGAAGCCATGCGCACCGCTTGGTCCTGAAACAGCCCCTCGATCACTTGCATGCCCATCTCCCGGTCAAGGCTATAGACGGCCTGGGTCGAAGGGTCGCGGAACATATCAAGAATTCGTTGGGCATCGCTGGCGACGGCATGGTCGGTTTTGTAGGCATCGAAAACGATCTGGGCGCAGCTCAATACCACGCCGACGATCAATGCCGAAAGGAGCACGACCCGGAGCAACTTCACAGACAAGCTGTTCTTGAGTTCCAGCTTCAAAGAGGGGGTTCCTTGTTCCGTGCGAGTAGCGTCAAGTTGCCATGAGTATTGGCAATCCTGTGATGTCAGTCAAAGGGACAATCAAACACAAGGGTCTTCGCCTGAAACCTGGCCGTTATACGGTGTTTCCAGAGTTATTGCTCTACGACCATTGTGTCGGATGGAAGGGCCCCCAACTTGAGGCCTGGGTTTGATTTTTGTTGGATTTCAGACACGAGGTAGGGGGCCGGACAAGATCCGAGGGCTTTGTGCCAGCTAAAAAAAACCCGGCAAAGCGCCGGGTTCTTTTGTCTGGCATTACGGATCAAGCGGTGAAGGTCTTGCCTTCGAACTGCTCGGCCACGAACTTCCAGTTGACCAGGTTCCAGAACGCTTCGACGTATTTCGGACGAAGGTTGCGGTAGTCGATGTAGTAGGCGTGTTCCCAAACGTCGCAGGTCAGCAGCGGGGTGTCGCCGCTGGTCAGCGGGTTGCCGGCGCCGATGGTGCTGGCCAGGGCCAGGGAACCGTCAGCCTTTTTCACCAGCCAGCCCCAACCGGAACCGAAGGTGCCGACGGAAGTCTTGGTGAATTCTTCCTTGAACTTGTCGAACGAGCCAAACGCACTGTTGATGGCGTCGGCCAGCGCGCCGGTAGGTTGACCACCGGCGTTTGGCGCCAGGCAGTTCCAGTAGAAGGTGTGGTTCCAGACCTGAGCGGCGTTGTTGAAGATACCGCCCGAGGAAGTCTTGACGATTTCTTCCAGGGTCTTGCCTTCGAACTCGGTGCCAGGTACCAGGTTGTTCAGGTTCACGACGTAGGTGTTGTGGTGCTTGTCGTGGTGGAATTCCAGAGTCTCTTTGGAGATGTGCGGCTGCAGTGCATCGTGTGGATAAGGCAGCGGCGGCAATTCGAAAGCCATGGTGATTCTCCTAATCAGGTCAGTTGCGGTGAGCGCAAGGCCGATCACGGGCGGCCAGACTAGCGCCGGGGAGTTTGTACTCATTGCGGCGCAGGAGTCGGATCATAGCACCGGGGGAACGGCATAACCACGCAACAACTGTGTGGGATAGAGGTTCCAGAGCGGTTTGGAATAATCAGCCAGAGACGATCAACTGTATGGCCACGCTGAACATCATCGTTGCCACCAGCACGTCCAGTATCCGCCAGGTACTCGGCCGGGCCAGCCACGGTGCCAGCCATGCCGCACCGATTGCCAGTGTGAAGAACCACAGCAACGAGGCACTGGCCGCTCCCACGACATAGGCGCCAGGCACGCTTTGCTGGGCCCCGAGGGAACCGATCAGCAACACGGTGTCGAGATAGACGTGGGGGTTGAGCAGGGTCACCGCCAACGCACTGAGCAGCACCGCCCGTAACGAGCGCACGACCTGTTTTTCATCTTGTTGCAGGCTTTGTTTCGAACAGGCCCGACGCAACGCCAGGCTGCCATACCAGAGCAGGAACCCGGCGCCGCCCCAGCGGGCTATTGAAAGCAGCAACGGGCTTTGGGCCAGCAGTGTCGCCAGGCCGAACACCCCGGCGGCCACCAGCAACGCATCGCAAGTTACACACAGGGCGGCGACCGGCAAGTGATGTTCGCGGCGCAGGCTTTGCGCCAGCACGAAGGCGTTCTGAGCGCCGATGGCCATGATCAGCCCGAGGGCCACCAGTAGTCCGTTCATGTAGCTTTGCCACATAAATTACTCCCCGAGTAGGTATGAATGCGGTGTCATTCTCTGGTGCAAAGCGGTATAAGAAAAACCAATATTGCTGATTGCTCATTAGGGAAACTGATGTTCGATTACAAATTGCTTTCCGCTCTTGCGGCGGTTGTCGAACAGGCTGGATTCGAGCGTGCCGCCCAAGTGCTGGGTTTGTCGCAGTCGGCGATTTCCCAGCGGATCAAACTGCTGGAGGCGCGGGTCGGCCAGCCGGTGCTGGTGCGCGTCACGCCGCCGGCACCGACCGAAATCGGACGCCGCTTGCTCAACCATGTGCAGCAGGTGCGGCTGTTGGAGCGCGACCTGCAAAGCCTGGTGCCAGCGCTGGATGAGGAGGGGCTGCCTGAGCGCCTGCGGATCGCCTTGAATGCCGACAGCCTGGCCACTTGGTGGGCGGTGGCCGTTGGAGATTTCTGCGCCGAACATCATCTGTTGCTCGACTTGGTGGTGGAAGACCAGACCGTCGGCCTCAAACGCATGCGTGCTGGTGAGGTGGCGGCGTGCGTCTGCGCCAGTGAACGTCCGGTGGCTGGTGCCCGTAGTGTGTTGTTGGGGGCCATGCGCTACCGGGCGTTGGCCAGCCCGGCGTTCATCGCCAGGCATTTCCCCGATGGGGTGCGCGCCGATCAACTGGCGCGCACGCCGGCGCTGGTGTTCGGCCCGGATGATTTCCTGCAGCATCGCTACCTTGCTTCCCTGGGGGTCGAAGGCGGTTTCGAACATCATCTCTGCCCGTCGTCCGAAGGTTTCATTCGGCTCGCCGAAGCGGGGCTTGGCTGGGGACTGGTGCCTGAGTTGCAAATGCGTGAGCAACTGGAGCGGGGCGAGTTGGTGGAATTGCTGGCAGATAAACCGATTGATGTGCCGTTGTACTGGCATCATTGGCGCAATGGTGGGCAGTTACTGGGTTTGTTGACTGAACGATTGATCAAGGCGGCAAGCAGCAAGCTCCAAGCGGTAAGTTGAAAGCGATTGGCTTGAAGCTTGTAGCTTGAAGCTCGAATCTGATTTTAGGAGTCTTCATGAAAATTCTGGTTACCGGCGCAAGTGGCTTCATTGGCGGGCGCTTTGCGCGTTTCGCTCTGGAGCAGGGCCTGGATGTACGGGTCAACGGTCGCCGGGCCGAGAGCGTTGAGCACCTGGTGCGTCGCGGGGCGCAGTTCATTCAGGGGGATCTGAGTGACCCGTTGCTGGCTCGCGACCTGTGCCTTGATGTTGACAGCGTCGTGCATTGCGCCGGTTCCGTGGGGCTTTGGGGCCGCTATCAGGATTTTCACCAGGGCAACGTCCAGGTCACGGAAAATATTGTCGAGGCCTGCCTCAAGCAGAAGGTCCGGCGCCTGGTTCATCTGTCATCGCCGTCGATTTACTTCGACGGCCGGGACCATCTGGACCTGACCGAAGAACAAGTGCCCAAGCGCTTCAAACATCCCTACGCTGCCACCAAATACCTGGCTGAACAGAAAGTCTTCGGGGCCCAGGAGTTCGGTCTCGAAGTACTGGCTCTGCGCCCGCGCTTTGTCACCGGCGCCGGCGACATGAGCATTTTCCCCCGGCTGTTGAACATGCAACGCAAGGGCCGCTTGGCCATTGTCGGCAACGGGTTGAACAAGGTGGATTTCACCAGCGTGCAGAATCTCAACGAAGCGCTGCTCAGCAGTCTTTTGGCCGGCGAATCGGCCCTTGGCAAGGCTTACAACATCAGCAACGGCACGCCGGTGCCGTTGTGGGATGTGGTCAATTATGTGATGCGACAGATGGAAGTCCCACAGGTCCGGCGTTATCGTTCCTACCGGCTGGCCTACAGCGTCGCCGCCCTGAATGAAGGTTTTTGCACGTTATGGCCGGGCCGTCCCGAACCGACGTTGTCGCGCCTGGGCATGCAGGTCATGAACAAGAATTTCACCCTGGACATCAGCCGGGCCCGGCATTATCTGGATTACGATCCACAGGTCAGCCTGTGGACCGCTCTTGATGAGTTCTGCGCCTGGTGGAAAGCCCAGGATGCCCGCTGATCGCCCCGTCATGAACCGAGTGCCAGGTTCGGGGTCAATCGGTGCGGCGGGCGAGGGGGTTATACTCGCTGCATCAAGCCAACACCGGTTTCCCAAAGGTTGAACCCAATGCCCATGCGTAACGATTCCAACGACGACTTCGATGATATACCGAGCTTGCGGATGCGGGCCGACATTCCCGATGACGATGACTTTCTGCCTGAGCGCGAACGCCCGCCCCACGTGCAAGCGCGCCCGGCACCCGTTGCGGCGGCCAAGGTCAAGGGGGCCAGTACCGGGCCACTGTGGGCACTGGTCGGTGCGCTGTTGTGTGCGCTTGCCTTCCTGGCGTGGTGGAGCTTCCAGCAGATTTCCTTGATGGAACAGCAACTGGTGGCCACCCAGGAAAGTTTCGCCCGTATCAGTGAAGATGCGGCGGGACGCTTGCAGGACATTTCCGGCAAGGTGGTAGCCGGTCAGTCCAATGTCATGAGCGACAGTGAAGCCTTGAAGTTGCAGATCAAACAGCTGGAAGGCAAGCTTCAGGAGCAGGGCAAGCAATTCGAAAGCAAGCTGCAGGAGCAGTACAAACAACAGATGGTCGCGTTCGGTCCGTCCGCCGACCTGGACAAGGAGCTGGCCCAGATCATTGCCCAGACCACTGAGCAGCAGAACGCCAGCACTCAGTTGCAAGCTTCCAACAAGGAACTCCAGGATCAGGTCAAAGCGCTGGCGGCTGAAGTTTCCGCCCTGAAAAACCAGGGCGAGGATGGTGCTCTCGATGCCCGGCTCAAGAGCATCGGTGCCGACATCACCGCCCTGAAACGCGCCACTTCCAACTCTGCCATCGAGCGTCTGGAGCAGGACGTGATCGTGCTCAAGAGCCAGCAGGACAACGGGGGCAACAACACCGCCGAGTTCGACGCCTTCCGCGGCCAGGTCACCCGCAATATCAACACGCTGCAAGCGCAGATCCGCAACCTGCAGCAGCAACTTGGCAGCCGAGCTCAGTGACGAGGCTGTAGTCGCGAGCGGTGGGTCAGTCAGTTTGCATCAATGGCTGATGTGCCACCGCCATCGCGAGCAGGCTCGCTCCCACATCGTGAGTCGTGCGCTTGCAAAGTGTTCAGCCGCTGCAAACCGGTGGGCTTGCCGATCCTTGCGGTGATCGGCAAGTAGGACCAGACAAATGCACAAAAAAAGGCCCGCATCGCTGCGGGCCTTTTGTTGAGTAGCGGCGGCAATCAGCCCGCCACCAACACCCGAATGGCTTCCAGGCGCAGCGCCGCTTTCTCAAGCATCGCCAAACCTTGCTCACGCTGTTGGCGCAGAGCCACCAGTTCGCTGTCGCGTACCGTCGGGTTGACCGCTTGCAGGGCAGTCAGGCGCGCCAGTTCTTCGTCGGTATCGGCTGCCAGGCGACGCTGGGCTTCGGCCACGCGTTCGGCGTGACGCGGGGCGATCTTCTCTTCACCGGCGTTGATCCGTGGCGAGAGCTGGTCACGCTGGGCCTGGATGAACTTGTTGGCGCTGGCCCGAGGCACGCTTTCCAATTGATCGTTCAAAGTCTCGAACGAGACTCGGGCGGCGAGGTCGTTGCCGTTGGCGTCCAGCAGGCAGCGCAGGGCGGCCGGCGGCAGGTAACGGCCCAGTTGCAGGGAGCGCGGGGCAACCACTTCACTGACATAGAGCAGTTCCAGCAACACGGTGCCGGGCTTGAGGGCCTTGTTCTTGATCAGCGCTACGGCGGTATTGCCCATGGAGCCGGACAGCACCAGGTCCATGCCGCCTTGCACCATCGGGTGCTCCCAGGTAATGAACTGCATGTCTTCGCGAGACAGCGCCTGGTTGCGGTCGTAGGTGATGGTCACGCCTTCGTCGTCGCCCAGCGGGAAGCTGGCGTCGAGCATTTTTTCGCTCGGCTTGAGGATCAGCGCGTTGTCCGAATGGTCCTCGCTGTCGATGCCGAACGCATCGAACAGGGTTTCCATGTAGATCGGCAGGGCGAACTGGTCGTCTTGTTCGAGAATGGCCTCTACCAAGGCATCGCCTTCACCCGCGCCGCCAGAGTTGAGCTCCAGCAGACGGTCGCGACCGGTGTGCAGCTCGGCCTCCAAGCGTTCGCGTTCGGTGCGGGCTTCGTCGATCAAGGCTTGCCACTGGCCGTCATCGGCTTCTTCCAGCAATGGCAGCAGGCGCGGGCCGAACTGATGCTGCAAGGCGTTGCCGGTCGGACAGGTATTGAGGAACGCGTTCAGGGCCTCGTGATACCACTGGAACAGCCGCGCTTGCGGGCTGGTTTCCAGGTACGGCGCATGCAGCTCGATGGTGTGTTTCTGGCCGATCCGGTCCAGACGGCCAATACGCTGTTCCAGCAGGTCCGGGTGCGAGGGCAGGTCGAACAGCACCAAATGGTGGGCGAACTGGAAGTTACGGCCTTCGCTGCCGATTTCCGAGCAGATCAGCACCTGGGCGCCGAACTCTTCGTCGGCGAAATAAGCCGCCGCGCGGTCCCGCTCCAAGATGTTCATGCCTTCGTGGAACACCGTGGCCGGGATGCCGGAACGTACGCGCAGAGCGTCTTCCAGATCCATGGCGGTCTCGGCGTGGGCGCAGATCACCAGCACTTTGGTGCGCTTGAGCATCTTCAGGGTGTCGATCAGCCACTCGACCCGTGGGTCGAAACGCCACCAGCGCTGTTCTTCGTTGGCGTCCGGCTGAGCCTGGAAGCTGACTTCCGGGTACAGCTCGGCGTGATCGCCTAGCGGAAGTTCGAGGTATTCGTCCGGGCACGGCAGCGGGTAGGCGTGCAGCTTGCGCTCCGGGAAGCCCTGCACGGCGGCGCGCGTATTGCGAAACAGCACGCGGCCGGTGCCGTGGCGGTCCAGCAGTTCGCGGACCAGGCGGGCGCTGGCTTCGACATCGCCATCATTGACGGCGGTCAGCAACGCTTCGCCCTCGTTACCCAGGAAGCCGTGGATGGTCTTGTGCGCCTCGGGTGAGAGACGGCCCTTGTCCAGCAGCTCCTGCACGGCCTCGGCCACCGGGCGATAATTCTCGCTCTCGGCGCGGAAGGCCTTGAGGTCGTGGAAACGGTTCGGGTCCAGCAGGCGCAGGCGGGCGAAGTGGCTGTCCTGGCCCAACTGTTCCGGGGTCGCGGTCAGCAGCAGTACGCCGGGAATCGTTTCGGCAAGCTGTTCGACCAGAGCGTAATGCGGGCTGACCTGATCTTCGTGCCAGACCAGGTGATGGGCTTCGTCGACCACCATCAGGTCCCAGCCGGCGGCAAACAGCGCGTCCTGGGCCTTCTCATCGTCCACCAGCCATTCCAGCGCCACCAGGGCCAGTTGGGTGTCTTCGAACGGGTTGCTGGCATCGCTTTCGATGAAGCGTTCTTCGTCGAACAAGGCGACCTGCAGGTTGAAGCGCCGACGCATTTCCACCAGCCACTGATGCTGAAGGTTTTCCGGTACCAGGATCAGCACGCGGCTGGCGCGGCCGGAGAGCAGTTGGCGGTGGATGATCAGGCCGGCTTCGATGGTCTTGCCCAGGCCCACTTCGTCTGCCAGCAATACCCGTGGCGCGATGCGGTCGGCCACTTCACGGGCGATGTGCAATTGGTGGGCGATGGGCTGGGCACGTACGCCACCCAGGCCCCAGAGCGGCGACTGCAACTGGCGGCTGGTGTGTTCCAGGGTGTGGTAGCGCAGGGAAAACCACGCCAGCGGGTCGATCTGGCCGGCGAACAGACGGTCACTGGCCAGGCGGAACTGGATAAAGTTCGACAGCTGGGTTTCCGGCAGGGTGACAACCTCGTTCTGCCCATTGAGGCCGTGGTAGACCAGCAGCCCATCGACATCGTCGACTTCGCGCACGGTCATTTTCCAGCCTTCGAAGTGAGTGATCACATCGCCCGGCGAAAACCGCACGCGGGTGAGGGGCGCATTCCGTAGCGCGTACTGGCGAGTGTCGCCAGTGGCCGGATAGAGCACGGTCAACAAGCGGCCGTCCTGTGCCAGAACGGTGCCTAAACCCAGCTCGGCTTCGCTGTCACTGATCCAGCGTTGCCCCGGTTGATACTGCTGCGCCATGCTGCCTGACTCCCGCCTTGAAAAAGCCGGTTATCTTAACGGAATGATCCCTCAGACCAAAGGATTTACGTAGACATCGGGTCGCCATGGGCATTGATTACTTACCGGCGGTGCGGAACTTAAGTGTGCTGAGTGATCAAACAAGCTCGGCCCGGCCTATTGTGATAATGCCAACCGGGTCACAAGTTTCAGACCAGCGGTTCAAGCTGCCCCTCGCTCAGCCGACAACCTGAAGACAGGAGACCTTTATGTTGCCACCCATGCTCCCTTTGAGCGCCGTACCCATCACCGCTCAACAGGATCCGGTCCGCCAGCGGCCGGACATACCGCCCGTGGTCCCGGTGCAGCAAAGCTCCAACGAAAGCACCATCGACCTGAAAAATCGCGACCCTGAGGAGGCTGCTCTGTTGCTGCGCGAGGAGCAACAGCGCCAGCAGGAACGCAACAAGCGCCGCCGCGAAGCCGACGAAGATCCCGAAGCGCACCTGGCCGTACCGGGCACTGAACTGAACGCCGATAACACCGTGCCTGTGGTGCCGTTGGTGGAAGGGGAAGAGCGTCAGGGCTTGTGGGTCGATATCCAGGTCTGATCCAGGCTTTTGTCGACGCATGCAGGCTGGTCAACCCGCTCGACAGCCTTCATCATGAGAGCATCCGCAGTTCACCGTACGATGCCGACACGCCATGAGCCAAGACGACAAACTGATCGACCTCAGTGCTGAGCGCGCCAAGCGCGTTCACGACCTCAACGAAAAACGCCTTAACGAAGTCCGCCAGGCTTTTGAGCAAGCCATGCCATTGGGCAAAGCCCAGAAAAAACCGAAGAAAAAACCCAAAAAGCGCTGACTCCCCCCTCTATCCATTGATACAGATCAGTTATTTCCCTTCCTTTTCGCCGCGTCGCGAGCGTTATTGACCCCGGTCAATTTTCATCCAGGCCTGATTGGTTAACTTGCACCCATCGCAACAGGGGCAAGACCAGGAGGCCAGTCATGTTTTTCGATAATGTGGTGTTTGCCGGAGTGTTGACCGTCGGCCTCATGTTCGTGTTTTTCGCCGGCTTCGGATTATTCATCTGGAAAGATGCACACAAGCGCAAAAAGCCGTAGGTCTTTCCAGCTACAACGAGCACGCAAGGCATTTTGGGCGACTTCGGTCGCCCTTTTTTTTGAGCAGATTTCCCCTGTTCCACACAAGCCCATTGTGGGAGCGAGCTTGCTCGCGATAGCGGTATGTCTGTAGATACATGTGTTGACTGACCCGGCGCCATCGCGAGCAAGCTCGCTCCCACAGTAGTCAGGTGTCCGGGCATAAAAAAAGGTGCGAACCGTAAGGGTCGCACCTTTTTTGCAAGCCGCTGATATCAGCTGCCGATGGCCTTGGACGCCAGCCAGAACAGCGCGGCCGAGAGGGCCACTGTCGCCGGCAGGGTCAGTACCCAGGCCAGCAGGATGGTCCGTACCGTGCCACCTTGCAGACCGCTCTTGTTGGCGACCATGGTGCCCGCCACGCCGGACGACAGTACGTGGGTGGTGGAAACCGGCAGGCTGAAGATGTTCGCCGCACCGATCATGCACGCCGTGGTGATTTGCGCCGACATACCTTGAGCGTAGGTCATGCCTTGCTTGCCGATCTTCTCACCGATGGTCAGCACCACACGCTTCCAGCCGACCATGGTGCCCAGGCCCAGGGCCAGGGCGACTGCCAGAATCACCCAGAACGGGGCGTATTCGGTGGTGGCGGTCAGGTCCTTGCGCAGCTTGTTCAGGTCGTCTTTTTCCCGAGCTGCCAGGCCTGGCAGCTTGCCAACCTTCTTCGCCGTGTCATCCAGGCAGAGCAGGTAGCGGCGAACCTCGATGCGGCTTTCCGACGGCAGCGATTGGTAATCCGCCACGCCTTTGAGGGTGTCGAGCAGCGCCGCAATGGTGGGCTCGGTCTGCTGCGGGTTGCAGCGGAATTTCTCTGGCAGATCGCCCTTCACGCTTTTGCCCAGCGCCAGATATTCACCCAGCGATTCGCTGTTGCGCTGGTAGAACTGGCTCAGGTGCAACGTCGCGTCGCGGGTACGCTCGATCTGGTAGGTGGTGCTGTTCAGGTCAAGCACGAACTGCGCCGGTACGATACCGATCAGCACCAGCATGATCAGGCCGATACCTTTCTGGCCATCGTTGGAGCCGTGGACGAAGCTGACGGCCATGGCTGAAATGACCAGCACCAGGCGATTCCAGAACGGGGGGTGTTTCTTGTCATCGATCTTGCGGCGCTGTTCCGGCGTCTTGTGCATCTTCGACAGCGGACGCCACCACTTCAGACTGATCAATACCAGTGCGGCAATCAGGAAGCCCGCCATGGGCGAGAACACCAGGGAGGCACCGATATCGATTGCCTTTTGCCAGTTCACTCCGTCGGCCAACGGGATATCGTTGATCAGCGCGTTGGCCAGGCCCACGCCGAGGATCGAACCAATCAGCGTGTGGGAGCTGGAGGCTGGGATACCGAAATACCAGGTGCCCAGGTTCCAGGTGATGGCCGCTGCGAGCAGCGAAAACACCATGGCCAGCCCGTGTCCGGTGTTCACATTGATCAGCAGCTCTACCGGCAGCAGGTGAACGATGGCATACGCCACGCCCACACCGCCCAGCAGCACGCCGAGGAAGTTGAACACACCGGAAAAGAACACCGCCAGATGAGGCGGCATGGCTTTGGTGTAGATAACAGTGGCCACCGCGTTTGCGGTGTCATGAAAGCCGTTGATGAACTCGAAGGCGAGGACAAAGGCCAGGGCGAGCAAGAGGCTCACAAGCACCCAAGCATCCAGTCCGCTAAATAAATCGATCATGAAGGTTTTCTGACCCGGTCGTAAGGGGGCGCGATTATGCCAGAAAACCTCGGTAATCGATGCATTGCCTGCTCATCGGTAACATTCTTCAACGAAATAATTTGCAGGCACCCCTTCGAACCCTGGCGTTTAGCGGGTTGCGCAACCCATTGATTCGGGAGCGGAAAGCGCGCCAGGCAGGGGGCCGCTCGTCGTTGCAAGAGCCTCAAGCGGTTGTGCGAAAAATCCGAAAAGAAGGTAAGCCAAGGCCATTCCTCGACCGTTGTCGGGGAAATGGCGGCCCGCTCATGGCGGGCGTCCGGTACGGGGCCGGCCAGGGTGTCGGCCGGATACCGCTTCACAAGAACATCAAGCGCTGAGCATTACCGCTCTTCCGCTTTGAGTTCCTGTTCCATTTTCTGAAGTTCCTGGGTAAAGGCCTGGTCCTGAACGGTGGCGCGTTTACGCCAGGGTTTGCGTTCCGGTTCAGGTTGCGCGGCGTAGGTGGTGATTTCCCCGCCGTAAACTTCCTTGTAACGTTGTTCCTGGCGCTCAAGTTCCGCGCGCAGTTCGTCTTTCGTCACAGTATTACCTAATGGATTGAATTGGATCTGGTGATACGCACTGCATGTAGACATGCAGACGGCCACGGCACCAGAGCTGACAGCTGACGTAGCATCAGGAGTTTCGTATACCGCCGATACGGGGAAGCGCCATCCGGGTGCTTCGGGCACCGGCTGCCGGCACCACGCAGGATAGAAACCTGCAATGCCTGCGGACGGGAGCGGTCGATTGCCGCACCGTCACTGTGGTGCATTATAGCGGGCTGCCCGAAGAACACTATCGGGAAAAGTTAAAAGAATCTGTTGTTGTGTGAATCAATATTTGTATGTGCAACTTGTGGCAATTAGGTTTCAGGCAATGCCAGACAATGTCGCTATCCACTCTGCTGGCGCGAACTACGTTCAATACTCGTGTCGTCTTACTTATTTATCAACCCTTCACACAGAAGCAAGAGGGGGGTAGGGTGCCTTGATTGCGATTATCGGTTGATGGTTCGATAATCGAACGGTGCTGACAGCCAGCCCTTGTCTGCTCAGCGGGCAGCCGCTTGTAATAGCCGCCATTCCCCGGGAAGGACCAGATATGAACGACCAATTGCGCAACGCCTTTGCTTCTGTAGCGCCACCCATCGTTGCTTCGCCGGCCAAGCGCATCCAGGCCCTGACCGGTGACCCGGACTTCATGACGTCCCTGGCCCGAGGGTTGGCCGTGGTCCAGGCGTTTCAGGAGCGCAAACGGCACCTGACCATCGCTCAGATCAGCCACCGCACGGAAATTCCCCGCGCCGCCGTCAGACGTTGCCTGCATACCTTGATCAAACTCGGCTACGCCACCACCGACGGACGAACCTATTCGCTGCTGCCCAAAGTATTGACCCTGGGCCATGCCTATCTGTCATCGACGCCTCTGGCCGTGTCCGCGCAGCCGTATCTGGATCGCATGAGCGAACAGCTGCATGAGGCCTGTAATATGGCGACGCTTGAAGGCGACGACATTCTTTATATCGCCCGTTCGGCCACCACCCAGCGGCTGATATCCGTGGACCTGTCCGTCGGTGGACGTCTGCCGGCCTATTGCACCTCGATGGGCAGGATTCTTCTGGCGGCACTGGACGACGCTTCCCTGCGTGATTACCTCGACCATGCCGACCTGCAGGCCAAGACCAGCCGGACCCTGCACACTCCCCAGGCTTTGCTGGAGTGTTTGCAAGAGGTGCGGCGGCAGGGATGGTGCATCGTCGATCAGGAACTGGAGCAGGGGCTGCGCTCGATTGCCGTGCCAGTCTACGACGCCTCCGGCCAGGTGGTGGCGGCGCTGAATGTCAGTACCCATGCCGGGCGGGTCAGCCGCAATGAACTGGAACAGCGCTTCCTGCCGGGGCTGTTGGGAGCCAGCCGTGACTTGAGCGCGCAACTGTTCACTTAAGCTGTTCGATAAACGCACAGAGTCGCCTCTGACGAATTGACGGTATTTGCCTCGGATCATTAATGTCGCGGCAGCGTCATCCGACGTGATCGAGCCTGGCTCGACCGATGGATGGCGGCCCAATAATAATGAGAGGCACACCTGCCATGTATACCTTCCTCGGCCTTCACCTTGACGATCGACCGACCTGTCTGTCCCGGATCGCCCGCTAACCAACACCTTTTTTGCAGCCTTGCGGTTTATTTGCCGGGCCTCTGTTCGCCTGCGTTTTCTTGCGTGGAATAAAAACAAGATGAACCAACCCCAGACCTCCGTAGGCAATTGCCTCGACGTGCAGTCCTTCATCAACGCTCAACCCATCTCGCGCTATCAATGGCGGGTAGTGATTCTGTGCTTTCTGATTGTTTTTCTCGACGGGCTCGACACTGCGGCCATGGGCTTCATCGCTCCGGCGCTCTCCCAGGACTGGGGCATTGATCGGGCCAGCCTCGGTCCGGTCATGAGTGCGGCGCTGATCGGCATGGTCTTCGGTGCTCTCGGCTCCGGTCCGTTGGCAGACCGTTTCGGCCGAAAAGTTGTGCTGGTAGGCGCGGTCGTGCTGTTCGGCGCGTTCAGCCTGGCATCGGCTTACAGCACCAACATCGATCAATTGCTGGTGCTGCGCTTTCTGACCGGCCTGGGGTTGGGCGCCGGTATGCCGAACGCCACTACCTTGCTGTCGGAATACACCCCGGAGCGTAAAAAGTCGTTGCTGGTGACCAGCATGTTCTGCGGCTTCAACCTGGGCATGGCCGGCGGCGGGTTTATCTCGGCCAAGTTGATACCGGCGTTCGGTTGGCACAGTCTGCTGCTGATCGGCGGGATCCTGCCGTTGATCCTGGCGGTGGTGCTGGTGTTCTGGTTGCCGGAGTCGGCACGTTATCTGGTGGTGCGCAATCGTGGCACGGACAAGGTGCGCAAGACCCTGGCACCGATCGATCCGCACACCGTCGCCCAGGCGGCGAGTTTCAGTGTGCCGGAACAAAAAATCGTTAAAGCCCGCAACGTGCTGGCGGTGATTTTCTCCGGCACCTACAGCGCCGGGACGCTCTTGTTGTGGCTGACCTATTTCATGGGGCTGGTAATTGTTTACCTGCTGACCAGTTGGTTGCCGACGCTGATGCGCGACAGCGGCGCGAGCATGGAGCAGGCGGCGTTTATCGGGGCGTTGTTCCAGTTCGGCGGCGTATTGAGCGCGGTTGGGGTGGGTTGGGCGATGGATCGGTTCAATCCGCACAAAGTCATCGGCATTTTCTACTTGATGGCCGGGATATTCGCCTACGCGGTAGGGCAGAGTCTGGGCAACATTACCTTGCTTGCCACGTTGGTGCTGGTGGCCGGCATGTGCGTCAACGGCGCGCAATCGGCGATGCCGTCGCTGGCGGCGCGGTTCTATCCGACCCAAGGCCGGGCCACCGGTGTCTCGTGGATGCTGGGTATCGGCCGGTTCGGCGCGATCCTCGGCGCCTGGATGGGCGCGACATTGTTGGGCCTGGGCTGGAACTTCGAACAGGTCCTGACCGCCCTGGTCATTCCAGCGGCCCTGGCGACTGCGGCGGTGGTGATCAAGGGCATGGTCAGTCATGCGGATGCGACGTGAGGCAATGATCTGAACCTTGCGGCAGACCGGTGGGAGCGAGCCTGCTCGCGATAGCGGTGGGTCAACTTGCATAAGTGTTGACTGACCCACCTCAATCGCGAGCAGGCTCGCTCCCACAGGATCAGGGTGTCTGGGAAATCGATAGCCAAACAACAATCTGTTCGATAAACGAACACTCAGTCGATTATCGGATTGTTTGGCTGTAACCCCGAGCTTAATCTTCAGTCACTCCGGCGCTTAACCTCGCGCCTTTTTCTTCATCTTGGTCTACTGAAAAACGGGAGCCTGCCCCATGGCTGAAATCCTTTCGCTGCACGACGCAGTGAAGCAATTCGTCAATGACGGCGATACCGTCGCGCTCGAAGGCTTCACTCACCTGATTCCGACGGCGGCGGGTCATGAAATCATTCGCCAGGGCAAGAAAGACCTGACCCTGGTGCGGATGACACCCGACCTGATCTACGACCAGTTGATCGGCGCCGGTTGTGCTCGCAAGCTGATTTTCTCCTGGGGCGGCAATCCTGGGGTGGGCTCCCTGCACCGGCTGCGCGATGCCGTGGAAAAACAATGGCCGCAGCCGCTGGAGATCGAAGAGCACAGCCACGCCGACCTGGCCAATGCCTACGTCGCCGGGGCCTCGGGCCTGCCATTCGCGGTGCTGCGGGCCTACGCCGGCTCCGACCTGCCAAAGGTCAATCCGTTGATCAAAACCGTGACCTGCCCCTTCACCGGGGAAGTGCTGGCCGCCGTGCCATCCGTGCGCCCGGACATTACAGTGATCCACGCTCAAAAAGCCGACCGCAAGGGCAACGTCCTGTTGTGGGGCATTCTCGGCGTGCAGAAAGAAGCCGCCCTGGCCGCCAAGCGCTGCATCGTCACCGTGGAAGAAATCGTCGATGACCTCAACGCACCGATGAACGCCTGCGTGCTGCCGACCTGGGCGCTGAGCGCGGTGTGCCATGTACCGGGCGGCGCTCATCCTTCCTACGCGCACGGCTACACCGAACGTGACAACCGTTTCTATCAGGCGTGGGATCCGATCGCCCGGGACCGTGAGACCTTTACCGCATGGATCAATGAATACATCCACGCAACGAAAGATTTCAGTGAATTCCAGGCCCGACTGGCTGCCACTTCGCAGGTGAAATAATGACGTACTCCACCAATGAAATGATGACCGTCGCCGCAGCCCGTCGATTGCAGAACAACGCTGTGTGCTTCGTGGGCATCGGCCTGCCATCGAAGGCAGCCAACCTGGCGCGGCTGACCTCGTCGCCGGATGTCGTGCTGATCTACGAGTCCGGTCCGATCGGGGCCAAACCCAGCGTATTGCCCCTGTCTATCGGTGATGGTGAGCTGGCTGAAACCGCGGACACTGTCGTACCCACCGGTGAGATTTTTCGCTACTGGTTGCAGGGTGGACGCATCGACGTCGGCTTTCTCGGTGCAGCTCAGGTCGACCGGTTCGGCAACATCAACACCACGGTGGTGGGCGACTACCATCAACCGAAAGTCCGCTTGCCGGGCGCCGGTGGTGCACCGGAAATCGCCGGTTCGGCCAAGAGCGTGCTGATCATCCTCAAGCAGTCGGCGCGCTCGTTCGTCGACAAGCTGGATTTCATCACCTCGGTCGGTCACGGCGAGGGCGGGGATTCGCGTAAACGCCTGGGCCTGCCGGGCGCAGGTCCGGTCGGTATCATCACCGACTTGTGCATCATGGAGCCGGAAGCCGGCAGCCATGAGTTCGTGGTCACTGCGCTGCACCCCGGCGTGACCCGTGAGCAAGTCGTTGCCGCCACCGGTTGGGCGATTCGTTTTGCCGACCAGGTGCAAACCACCGCCGAGCCGACCGAAACAGAGCTGCGCGCACTGCGCGACCTGGAAGCGCGCACTGCCGCGGCCCACGGCCAGGCACCGGGAGAAGCGTGATGCGCGACGTTTATATCTGTGATGCGATTCGAACCCCCATCGGTCGCTTCGGGGGCGGTTTGGCCGCGGTGCGCGCCGATGACCTGGCCGCGGTGCCGATCAAGGCGCTGATGGAACGCAACCCATCGGTGGACTGGACTGCCGTGGACGAAGTGTTTCTCGGTTGCGCCAACCAGGCCGGGGAAGACAACCGCAACGTGGCGCGCATGGCGCTGCTGCTGGCTGGCCTGCCGCAGAGCATTCCCGGCGTAACCCTCAACCGCCTCTGCGCCTCGGGCATGGACGCCGTCGGCACGGCGTTCCGCGCCATCGCCAGCGGCGAAATGGAATTGGCCATCGCCGGCGGCGTGGAGTCGATGTCCCGCGCACCGTTCGTGATGGGCAAGGCCGATGCCGCGTTCTCCCGCAACATGAAACTGGAAGACACCACCATCGGCTGGCGCTTCATCAACCCGTTGATGAAAAACCAGTACGGTGTGGACGCGATGCCCCAGACCGCCGATAACGTGGCCGATGATTACGCAGTGTCCCGCGCTGACCAGGATGCTTTCGCCTTGCGCAGCCAGCAGCGCACGGCAGCAGCCCAGGCCGCAGGGTATTTCGCCGAGGAAATCGTCCCGGTGCGCGTAGCCCACAAGAAAGGCGAAACCGTGGTCGAGCAGGACGAGCATCCTCGCGCCGACACCACGCTGGAGACCTTGAGCAAACTCAAGCCGGTCAACGGTCCAGACAAAACCGTCACGGCCGGCAACGCCTCGGGCGTGAATGATGGCGCGGCGGCTATGATCCTGGCTTCGGCCGAAGCGGTGAAGAAACACGGGCTGACGCCTCGGGGTAAAGTGTTGGGCATGGCCAGTGCCGGCGTGGCTCCACGGGTGATGGGCATCGGCCCGGTGCCCGCGGTGCGCAAACTCACTGAGCGCCTGGGCCTGGCGGTCGCAGACTTTGATGTGATCGAACTCAACGAAGCCTTCGCCAGCCAGGGCCTGGCGGTGCTGCGCGATCTGGGTCTTGCGGACGACGCGCCGCAGGTGAACCCCAATGGCGGCGCCATCGCCCTCGGCCATCCGCTGGGTATGAGCGGAGCACGGCTGGTGCTGACGGCGCTGCATCATCTGGAAAAGACCGGTGGCAAGAAAGGCCTGGCGACCATGTGTGTCGGCGTCGGCCAGGGTCTGGCGTTGGCAATCGAACGCGTCTGACACGTCGTTCCACTAATAAGAAACCGAGGAATGCTTCATGACTGACAAGCCTGGTTATCGTCGCCCCCAAGCGGGCACCCAACCGGAGTACCTGCACCCGCCGTACCAGTCCACCAACCTGCGCTCGCCTTCAAAGCCGTTGGTGTACCTGCCCCATTCGCTGTCGGAAATTACCGGTCCGACCGTAGGTGCCGATCGCCTGCAGGAGAAGGACAACGACCTGACTGCCCAGCATGCCGGCGAGCCACTGGGGGAGCGAATCATCATTCACGGGCGCGTGCTGGATGAGCATGGCCAACCCGTCCCTGGCATCCTGGTGGAGATCTGGCAGGCCAACGCCGCCGGTCGTTACAACCATGACCGCGACCTGCACGACGCACCGCTGGACCCGAACTTCACCGGCACCGGTCGCACCGTCACCGACGCCGATGGCTGGTACCAGTTCCAGACCATCAAGCCCGGCGCCTACCCGTGGGGCAACCATCACAATGCCTGGCGCCCGGCGCACATCCATTTCTCACTGTTCGGCCCGAGCATCCTGACGCGCCTGGTGACGCAGATGTATTTCCCCGGCGACCCACTCCTGGCCTACGATCCGATCTACAACTGCGTGCCGGACACCAGCGCCAAGGAACGTCTGATCGCCCGTTTCGACCTGGAAAAAACCATTCCTCACTACGCCCTCGGTTATCGCTGGGACATCGTATTGCGCGGCCGCGATGCCACGCCGATGGAGAAATAAGATGACGCTCACTGCCACCACCTCCCACACCGTTGGTCCTTACTACCACATCGGCCTGACCTGGCTGAACCGCGAAGACCTGACCGTTGCCCAAACCCTCGGCCAGCGCGTGGCGATCACCGGGCAGGTGATCGACGGCAACGGCGAATTCGTCAATGACGCGATGCTGGAAGTCTGGCAGGCCAACGCCGCCGGCAAATACGCACACCCGGAAGACGACCAGGACAAGCCCCTGGACCCGAATTTCGAAGGCTTTGGCCGGGTGCCGGTGGATGCCGAAGGGCGTTTTCGTTTCACCACCATCAAGCCGGGCTCCGTGCCGGGCCTTGGCGGCACGACCCAGGCGCCGCATCTTGTCGTGCTGGTGTTCGCCCGCGGTCTGGTCAAGCATTTGCTGACGCGAATCTACTTCGATGGTGAGCAGGCCAACGAAACCGACCCGCTGCTGGCCTGCGTGCCCGAGGAACGTCGCGCCACTATCGTGAGCAAGCCCGATGCTTCGGGCGTGTATCAGTGGAACGTGGTTTTGCAGGGGACGGATGCCGAGACGGTGTTCTTCGACTACTGATTGAAACCCGTGTGGCGAATGCTCTTGGCCCAGCCCCGCAACAACGGTGGGGCGTGGGTTGTACAAAATACTGATGACCCTGTTCCACCCGAAGGCGTAGGGTTGGCCTGCGCGGGTGATGAATAGGATGTGCGACAACCCACGTATTTACGTTGCAGCTTTTGACCCAACCGCGTCAGGCCGGCAGACCTGCACACCCAAGGACTTTTTATGAGCGAACGACCGGGTAATCAGCTCTTTGATGCCTACTTCACCACCCGCCACATGCGCGAGGTGTTTTGTGATGCGGGCCGGGTGCAGGCCATGCTCGATGTCGAGGCGGCGCTGGCCCGGGCGGAAGCGAAGGTGGGCTTGATCCCTGTCAGTGCAGTGGCTCCGATCGAGAAGGCCTGTGACGCGCAGTTGTACGATTTTTCGGCGTTGAGCGAGGCGATTGCCACGGCGGGTAATTCGGCGATTCCACTGGTCAAGGCCCTCGGCAAGCGCATTGCCGCGCAAGACGCCGAGGCTGAGCGCTACGTGCACCTGGGGGCTACCAGTCAGGACGTGATGGACAGTGGGTTGGTGCTGCAACTGCGCCAGGCATTGGCTTTGATCGAAGGCGAACTGGCGCAACTGGCCACGATTCTCGCCCGCCAAGCCGAACGCTACGCCGCCACGCCATTGGCCGGGCGCACTTGGTTGCAACACGCAACACCGGTGACCCTGGGCATGAAAATCGCCGGTTGGCTGGGAGCCATCACCCGTAGCCGCCAGCGCCTGAATGAGCTCAAGCCGCGCTTGCTGGTGTTGCAGTTCGGTGGTGCCTCCGGAACGCTTGCCGCACTGGGTGAGCAGGCCTTGCCCATCGCCGAAGCCCTGGCCGCCGAGCTGCAACTGAGCTTGCCGGAGCAGCCGTGGCACACCCAACGCGATCGCCTGGTTGAGTTCGGTTCGGTACTGGGGTTGATCGCCGGCAGCCTGGGCAAACTGGGCCGCGACATCAGCTTGTTGATGCAGACCGAGGCCGGTGAAGCGTTCGAACCCTCGGCGCCGGGCAAGGGCGGTTCGTCCACCATGCCGCACAAACGTAACCCGGTGGGCGCGGCGGTGCTGATCGGTGCGGCGACCCGAGTCCCTGGCCTGTTGTCGACGCTGTTCAGCGCCATGCCCCAGGAGCACGAACGCAGCCTGGGCCTGTGGCACGCCGAATGGGAAACCTTGCCGGAGATCTGCTGCCTGGTGTCCGGCGCCCTGCAACAGGCGCGGCTGCTGGCCGAAGGTCTGGAAGTGGACGCGGCGCGCATGGCTCGCAATCTGGAACTGACCCAAGGGCTGGTGCTGGCCGAGGCGGTGAGCATCGTCCTGGCCCAGCGGGTCGGACGCGACACTGCGCATCATCTGTTGGAGCAATGTTGCAAACGCGCCGTGGCTGAACAACGTCATTTGCGGGACGTGTTGGGGGACGAGCCCCAAGTCACTGCGCAGTTGTCTGCCGCTGAGCTGGATCATTTGCTCGACCCCGCCCACTACCTCGGCCAGGCCCAGACCTGGGTCGCGCGCGCGGTGGCTGAACACCTTGCCTTGAACGCCTGAAAGGAGACTGTTGTGGGATTCGTCAAACTCGCCGAAGGCGAACTGAACTATTGTTTCGATGGACCGCAGGATGGCCCGGTGCTGGTGCTCTCCAACTCCCTGGGCACCGACCTGCACATGTGGGACGAGCAGATCGCCGCCTTCAGTGAACACTTTCGCGTGTTGCGTTTTGACACGCGCGGGCACGGTCAATCCTTGGTGACTGAAGGGCCGTACAGCATCGACCAACTGGGCCGCGACGTGCTGGCGATGCTCGATCAGCTGAACATCGACAAGGTGCATTTCTGTGGGTTGTCCATGGGCGGATTGATCGGCCAATGGCTGGGGATCAATGCCGGTGAGCGGCTGCACAAACTGGTGGTGTGCAACACCGCCGCCAAGATCGGCGACCCATCCGTATGGGACCCGCGGATCGAAACCGTACTGCGTGATGGCAAGGCGGCGATGGTCGCGCTGCGGGATGCCTCGATTGCCCGTTGGTTCACATCGGACTTTGCCCAGGCTCATCCAGAGAAGGTCAGGAGAATCACCGACATGCTTGCTGCCACTTCGCCCCAGGGCTACGCGGCTAACTGCGCGGCGGTGCGCGATGCCGATTTCCGCGAGCAGTTGTCGTCGATTCGCGTGCCGCTGCTGGTGGTCGCCGGCACCAAAGATGCCGTGACCCCACCGTCGGGCGGGCACTTTATCCAGGAGCGGGTCAACGGCGCCGAATACGCCGAATTCCATGCCGCGCATCTGTCCAACGTCCAGGCCGGTGCCGCGTTCAGCGAGCGGGTGCTGGCTTTCCTGCTAGGTTCCAGTCGTTCTTGAGGGAGTATTTTGTGGACGAGAAACAACGTTACGACGAAGGCATGCAAGTACGCCGCGCGGTGCTGGGCGATGCCCACGTCGACCGCAGCCTGAATGCCTTGACTGAGTTCAACAGCGAATTCCAGGAGATGATCACCCGTCATGCCTGGGGCGACATCTGGACCCGCCCCGGCCTGCCGCGCCACACCCGCAGCCTGATCACCATCGCCATGCTGATCGGCATGAACCGCAGCGAAGAACTCAAACTGCACTTGCGCGCTGCTGCCAATAATGGTGTGAGCCGCAGCGAGATCAAGGAAGTGATCATGCAGAGTGCTATCTATTGCGGCATCCCTGCGGCCAACGCCACCTTCCACCTGGCCGAGTCGGTGTGGGATGAACTGGGCGTCGAATCACGGGCTTGAGATCCACCGCCAATCCCTGTGGAAGTCAAGACTGGGGGAGCAAAGCTTGCTCGCGAAAGCGGTGGGTCAGTTGGCGATGATGTTGAATGTGATGACGCCATCGCGAGCAGGCTCGCTCCCACACTGGATCTTCAGTGAGCACAAATTTTATGCTCGACACTGATCCCCTGTGGGAGCGGGCTTGCTCGCGAAAGCGGTGGGTCAGCTTGCATCGATGTTGAATGTGATGACGCCATCGCGAGCAGGCTCGCTCCCACACTGGATCTTCAGTGAACACAAATTTTATGCTCGACACTGATCCCCCTGTGGGAGCGAGCCTGCTCGCGAAAGCGGTGGGTCAGCTTGCATCGATGTTGAATGTGATGACGCCATCGCGAGCAGGCTCGCTCCCACACTGGATCTTCAGTGAGCACAAATTTTATGCTCAACGCTGATCCCCCTGTGGGAGCGAGCTTGCTCGCGAAAGCGGTGGGTCAGCTTGCATCGATGTTGAATGTGATGACGCCATCGAGAGCAGGCTCGCTCCCACACTGGATCTTCAGTGAACACAAATTTTATGCTCAACGCTGATCCCCCTGTGGGAGCGAGCTTGCTCGCGAAAGCGGTGGGTCAGCTTGCATCGATGTTGAATGTGATGACGCCATCGAGAGCAGGCTCGCTCCCACACTGGATCTTCGGTGAACACAAATTTTTTGCTCGACACTGATCCCCCTGTGGGAGCGAGCCTGCTCGCGATGACGCCGGTACAGCCTCCACTTATGTTTGGCTTTTACAACAAGCTGATCGGATAGCTGACGATCAGCCGGTTCTCATCGAACTCATTGGTGCTGTAATCCCGACGCATCGTTGAATTACGCCATTTCACATTGAGGCTCTTCAACGCACCGCTTTGTACGGTGTAGGCCAGTTCGCTTTCGCGACCCCATTCCTTACCGTCGGTGATGGTGCCTGTGTGTACGTTGTCACCGCTGATGTAGCGGTTCATCAGGGTCAGGCCCGGTACGCCGACGGCGGCAAAGTTGAAGTCGTGGCGCACTTGCCAGGATTTTTCCTGGGCGTTGTCGTAGCTGGAGTTGTAGCTGTCGTTGGCCAGGGTGCCGCCGCTGGTGCCGTTGACGCGCATCCAGCCATCGTCGCCGCTGAGTTTTTGCAGGCCGACGTAGAAGGTGTTGCCACCGTATTTGGCCGAGAGCATGGCGAACGCGGTCTTGTTGTCCAGGTCGCCCGCCAGGGCACTGCCTTCTTCCTTGCCGATGAAGTAGCCCAGGTTGGCGCCTAGGGTCCAGTCACCGATGGGCTGGCTGTGGGTCAGGTTGAAATATTTTTGCTGGTAGATGTCCGACAGTTCCGCGTACCAGACGCCGACCTGAGTGCGCTTGTCGTTGAAGGCGTATTCGCCGCCGCCGAAATTGAAGCGGTCGGACGTGAACGCGCCGCGGCCGTTCATCGACATGTCTTCCATGCTCGCGTCGTTACGCGGGCTGTTGGCGCGGAACTGGCCGCCGTACAGGCTCAGGCCGTTGATCTCGGTGGAGGTGACCTGACCGCCGCGGAAAGTCTGCGGCAGGGACCGGCCATCGTCAGAGCGCAGGATCGGCAGCACCGGCATCCATTCGCCCACTTTCAGCTCAGTTTTCGACACCTTGGCCTTGAGTGCGACACCCAGGCGACCGAAGTCATCTGCCGGACGGCCATCGTCATGCACCGGCAACAAGGCGGTATTGGCCGTGCCGCGACCACCGTCGAGCTTGAGCGAGTACATGCCCAGCACGTCCATACCGAAACCCACGGTGCCCTGAGTGAAGCCGGACTTGGCGTCGAGAATGAAACTCTGGGTCCATTCCTCGGCTTTGCCTTGGGCGTTAGCCGGGTTGGTGAAGTTGCGGTTGATGTAGAAGTTGCGCAGGTTGAGATTGACCTTGGCGTCCTCGACAAAACCCGACTCTGCGGCCAGGACGGGCAGGGTGGCGCCAGACAGGGCAATAGCGATAAGACTGGGGAATAAATGCTGTGTAGGTTTCATGGGCATGTCTCTAGTTTTGTGGGCAAAGCGGGTCGCTGCCGCAACCTTGGGTTGCAGTCGGCACGGTGGAGCTGGACGGTAAGGCGATCGAAGGATCAGCCGGATGAGGCGGGGTCTATGGGCATGGCATCGAACCTGTTGTTATTGGTTTTGTGCCAGGGATGGTGAAGGGCCGGCTGGGATCGGTTCAATTGTCGTTTGCGGGTTTTGGGCGATTATCGAACGGCAAAAACTGATTGGATCTTTGTGGGAGTGAGCCTGATCGCGATGGCGGCCTACAGTCGGCCAGGATGTTTTTGACTGAGTACATATCCATTTCGCGGTAACGGCGACTTAGGGTTCCGCCCTTACGGCGGGTCACTTTCGAAAATCCGGAAGCCGGCCCAGGCGAAAGTAACCAAAGCGCTCTTGCCCCACCACTCGGCACCTCGCTTAGGCTCGGTGTGCCCTCACTCCGGCATTGCTCCGTGGGCCCGCCGCGAAGGGCCATCCATGGCCCAGCGCGGCTATCCCGGCATCCATGCCGGGATGCCCACTCCACAATGCCTGCGTTCGGCCAGCGTGGTTAACGGGGCGCCCCAGATCAAAATCAAAAGCGAGGCGGCCTTATAGCCGACCTGATTCTTCCGGTCGTACACCGGTCAGAACTGTGGGAGCAAGCTTGCTCGCGAGGCGGCCTGATAGCCGACCTGGCTTTCCCGGTCGTACGCCGGTCAGAACTGTGGGAGCAAAGCTTGCTCGCGAGGCGGCCTGATAGCCGACCTGGCTTTCCCGGTCGTACGCCGGTCAGAACTGTGTGAGCAAAGCTTGCTCGCGAGGCGGCCTGATAGCCGACCTGGCTCTCCCGGTCGTACGCCGGTCAGAACTGTGTGAGCAAAGCTTGCTCGCGAGGCGGCCTGATAGCCGACCTGGCTCTCCCGGTCGTACGCCGGTCAGAACTGTGTGAGCAAAGCTTGCTCGCGAGGCGGCCTGATAGCCGACCTGGCTCTCCCGGTCGTATCCCGGTCCAATTGTGGGAGCGAGCCTGCTCGCGAAGGCGATGGCACAGTCGATGAATAATGTTGAATGTTCCAGCCTCTTCGCGAGCAAGCTCGCTCCCACAGGAGGAACGCGATCACCAAAAAATCAGGTCGGCTATCAGGCCGCCTCGCGGTGGACGTTGATCTCGGGCGCCCCGTTAACCACGCTGGCCGAACGCAGGCATTGCGCAGTGGGCACCTCGGCATGGATGCCGAGGTAGCCGCGCTGGGCCATGGATGGCCCTTCGCGGCGGCCCACGGAGCAATGCCGGAGTGAGGGCATGCCGAGCCTAGGCGAGGCACCGAGTGGTGGGGCAGAAGCGCTTTGGTTACTTTCGCCTGGGCCGGCTTCCGGATTTTCGAAAGTGACCCGCCGTAAGGGCGGAACCCTAAGTGGCCGTTACCGCAGAAACGGATATGTACGCAATCAACAAAACCCTGGCCGACTGTCAGGCCGCCATCGCGGGCAAGCCTTGCTCCCACACAGCGTGCACAAACAAAAAGCCCACCTTCCGGTGGGCTTCGTGTTTCAGCGTTCAGGCATCAAGTCAGAACAGTTTCAACGGCGGCGCTTTCTCCGCCACCGGTTCGTTCTTGCCGGGTTCGGCATTCCAACCACCGCCCAACGCCTTGTACAGATTGACCTCGCTGGTCAGTTGCGCCAGGCGGTCGGTGATCAGCGATTGTTGGGCGCTGAACAACTGACGTTGGGCGTCGAGGAAGGTCAGGTTGCTGTCGACACCGATGCGATAGCGACGCTCGGCCAGGCTGTAGTAGTCCTGGTTGGCGGCGACGAAGGCGGTCTGGGCCTGCAACTGTTCATTGTAGGTCCGGCGTGCGGCCAGGCCGTCGGAGACTTCCTGAAACGCGGTCTGAATCGACTTCTCGTAATTGGCGACGTTGATGTCTTTCTGGATTTTGGCGTAATCCAGGCTTGCCCGCAGGCTGCCGGCGTTGAAGATCGGCAGGTTGATTTGCGGGGCGAAGGTCCAGGTGCCCGAACCGCCCTTGAACAGGCCGGACAGGTCCGGGCTCAGGGTGCCGGCGTTGGCCGTCAGGCTGATGCTGGGGAAGAACGCGGCCCGTGCGGCGCCGATGTTGGCGTTGGCGGCCAGCAGGTTGCGTTCGGCCTGGAGGATGTCCGGGCGACGTTGCAACAGGTCTGACGGCAACCCCGCCGGCACTTCGCTGAGCAGGTCATCGCTCAGCGGTTGGGTGCTCAGGTTGGACGGCAGACCAGTGCCCAGCAGCAGGGTCAGGCTGTTTTCATCCTGAGCCACCTGGCGGGTATAGCGCGCCAGTTGTACGCGGGCGTTTTCCACCGCCGTGCGTGCCTGGCTCAGGTCCAGGGCCGAGGCCACGCCGACTTCGGCGCTGCGGGAGGTCAGCTTGAGGCTTTGCTCGTAGGTGCCCAGGGTTTCCTGGGTCAGCTTGAGCAGTTCCTTGTCGGCCTGCCAGGTCAGGTAGGCGTTGGCAACGCTGGCCACCAGGCTGATCTGGGTACTGCGACGGGCCTCTTCGGTGGCGAAGTAGCTTTGCAACGCTTGCTCGCTCAGGCTGCGCACCCGGCCGAACAGGTCCAGTTCATAAGCACTGATGCCCAGGGTCGCGGAGTAGGAGCTGCTGATGGCTGCCTCACCGGTTTGCGACGCCCGTGCCGGCACTCGCTGACGGCTGCCGGAACCGGTGGCCGAGACCGCCGGGAACAGGTCCGCCCGCTGGATGCGGTATTGCGCGGCGTAAGCATCGATATTCAGCGCCGCGACGCGCAGGTCGCGGTTGTTTTCCAGGGCAACCTGGATCAGCTGTTGCAAGGCCGGGTCATGGAAAAACTGTTTCCAGCCCTGTTCGGCGGCGGCCTGGCTGGCCGCCTTGGCCGGCTCGTAGGCCGGACCTTGCGGGTACTGCGTGGCGACCGGTGCTTCGGGCCGCTGATAATCGGGGATCAGCGAGCAGCCGCTGAGCACGACGGCGGCGATGGTCAGAGAGAGGAGCGACTTGCTCATTGGCCAGCCTCTTTAGAAGTTTCAGGAGTGTCGTCCTGGTCGATATTTTTGCGACGGCCTATCGACGACACAGTCACGAAGAACAATGGCACCCAGAAAATCGCCAGGATGGTGGCGGTCAACATACCGCCGATCACACCGGTGCCGATGGCGTGCTGGCTGCCTGAACCTGCGCCGGTGGAAATCGCCAACGGCACCACGCCGAGAACGAACGCCAGGGACGTCATGATGATCGGCCTTAGACGCATCCTACAGGCTTCAATGGCGGCTTCCACCAGCGTGCGGCCCTGTTCGTGAAGTTCCTTGGCGAATTCCACGATCAGAATAGCGTTTTTCGCCGCCAGACCGATGGTCGTCAACAAACCCACCTGGAAGTACACGTCGTTGGACAGGCCGCGCAGGCTGGTCGCCATCAAGGCACCGATGATCCCCAGTGGTACCACGAGCATGACCGCGATCGGAATCGACCAGCTTTCATACAGCGCAGCCAGGCAGAGGAATACCATCAGCAGCGACAAGGCGTACAACGCAGGCGCCTGGGAGCCGGAAAGACGTTCCTCGTAGGACAAACCCGTCCAGGAAATACCGACGCCGGCCGGCAGTTTCTGGGCGATGGCCTCGACTTCGGCCATGGCTTCGCCGGTGGAGTAACCCGGGGCCGGGGACCCCAGAATTTCCATCGCTTCCACGCCGTTGTAACGGGCCAGTTTCGGCGAGCCGTAGACCCACTCGCCCTTGGCGAATGCGCTGAACGGCACCATAGTCCCGGCGCTGTTGCGCACATACCACTTCTGCAGGTCTTCGGGGCTCATGCGTGCATTCGGCTGACCTTGGACGTACACCCGCTTCACCCGACCACGGTCGATGAAGTCGTTCACGTAGCTACTGCCCAGGGCAACCGACAGGGTGTTGTTGATGTCCGAGAGGGTGATGCCCAGGGCGCTGGCCTTCTCGTCATCGATTTCTAACTGGTACTGCGGCTCGTCATTCAGGCCGTTCGGACGCACCTGGGAGAGAATCTTGCTCTGGGAAGCCATGCCCAGGAACTGGTTACGGGCTTCCATCAGCTTCTCATGGCCGATGCCGGCGCGGTCCTGCAGGAACACGTCGAAACCGGTGGCGTTACCCAGTTCCATCACCGCCGGCGGAGCGAAGGCAAACACCATTGCGTCGCGGAAGGTGAAGAAGTGTTGCTGGGCGCGGCCAGCGATTTTGAACACGGTGTTCTCAGCGTCACGCTCTTCCCACGGCTTGAGCATGATGAACGCCAGGCCGGAGCTCTGGCCACGACCAGCGAAGTTGAAGCCGGTCACGGTGAACACCGAGGCCACGCCATCGCCTTCACCGCCATCCTTGCTTGGACGCAGCAGGAACTCGCGCATGTTGTCCACCACCACCTGGGTCCGTTCGGCGCTGGAACCGGCCGGGGTCTGTACCTGGGCAAACAGCACGCCCTGGTCTTCTTCCGGCAGGAACGCCGTCGGGATGCGGGTGAACAGCCAGACCATGCCAACCACGATGATCACATAGGCCAGCAGGTACGGCGCCTTGTGCTTGAGCATGTTGCCCACGCCGCGCTCGTAGCTTCTGACGCCGCGGTCGAAGGTGCGGTTGAACCAGCCGAAGAAGCCGCGTTTCGGCGTGCCGTGCTCACCCTTGGGAATCGGCTTGAGCATGGTGGCGCACAGGGCCGGGGTAAAGATCAGGGCCACCAGTACCGACAGGGCCATGGCCGAGACGATGGTGATGGAAAACTGCTTGTAGATCACGCCGGTGGAGCCGCCAAAAAACGCCATCGGCAGCAGCACCGCCGAGAGCACCAGGGCGATACCCACCAGGGCGCCCTGGATCTGGCCCATGGATTTCTTGGTGGCTTCCTTGGGTGACAGGCCTTCTTCACTCATGACCCGTTCGACGTTCTCCACCACGACGATGGCATCGTCCACCAGCAAACCGATGGCCAGCACCATGCCGAACATGGTCAGGGTGTTGATGCTGAAGCCGAATGCCGCGAGGATCCCGAAAGTGCCGAGCAATACCACCGGCACCGTCATTGTGGTGATGATGGTGGCGCGGAAGTTCTGCAGGAACAGGAACATCACCAGGAACACCAGGGCAACCGCTTCGATCAGGGTTTCAACCACACCCTTGATCGACTCGCTCACCACCGGTGTGGTGTCGTAGGGGAACACCACTTCCAGGCCTTGCGGGAAGAACGGCTTGAGATCTTCGACGGTCTGGCGCAGGGCCTTGGCCGTGTCGAGGGCGTTGGCACCGGTGGCCAGTCTCACTGCCAGACCGGAGGCCGGGGCACCGTTGAACTGGGCATTGATGCTGTAGCTCTCGCCGCCCAGGGCGACATCTGCCACGTCGCCGACGCGCACTTGCGAGCCATCCGGATTGACCTTGAGCAAGATGGCCTTGAACTGTTCGGCGGTCTGCAGGCGGGTCTTGCCAATAATGGTGGCGTTCAGTTGCTGACCGGGCAGGGCAGGCAGGCCGCCGAGTTGGCCGGACGCGATCTGGACGTTCTGCGCGGAAATGGCGTTGGTCACATCTACCGGGGTCAGGCTGTAGTTATTCAGCTTGGCCGGGTCGAGCCAGATTCGCATTGCGTACTGGGCACCGAAGACCTGGAAGTCACCGACACCGGCTGTGCGCGAGATCGGGTCCTGCATGTTGGACACGATGTAGTTGGACAGGTCTTCCCGGGTCATGCTGCCGTCGCGCGACACCACGCCGATCACCATCAGGAAGTTTCTCACTGACTTGGTCACGCGGATGCCCTGTTGCTGCACTTCTTGCGGCAGCAGCGGAGTGGCCAGGTTCAACTTGTTCTGGACCTGGACCTGGGCGGTATCGGAGTTGGTGCCTTGTTCGAAGGTCGCCGTGATGGTCATGCTGCCGTCGGAGTTACTTTCCGAGGAGACATAACGCAGGTTATCGATGCCGTTGAGCTGTTGCTCGATGACCTGCACCACGGTGTCCTGCACGGTCTGCGCGGATGCGCCCGGGTAGGTGACCTGGATCGCAATGGCCGGCGGCGCGATGCTGGGGTATTGGTTGATCGGCAATTTGAGGATCGACAGGGCCCCGACCAACATGATCACCAGGGCGATAACCCAGGCGAAAATCGGACGGTCGATAAAAAATTTCGACATGGTTTACTCCCCTTTGCCGCCGGCGGCTTTGTCAGCTGCCTGTGCGGGGGCCGGGTTCTTTGCGCCAACGTTGGTGGCCTCAGTGGCTTTGACTTCCACCCCTGGCCGTACGTACTGCAACCCTTCGGTGATCAAACGATCGCCAGCCTTGAGCCCGTCTTCGATCAGCCATTGGCTACCGACGGTACGGCTGGCCTTGAGCTGGCGCAGCTCGACCTTGTTGTCCGGGCCCACCACCAGGGCGGTCGGCATGCCTTTGAGGTCGCGGGTCACGCCTTGCTGCGGCGCGAGAATCGCCGCGCTGTTGACCCCGGCCTGCAATTGCGCGTGGACGAACATGCCCGGCAGCAGGGTGTGGTCAGGGTTAGGGAACACCGCGCGCAGGGTTACCGAACCGGTGGTCTGGTCGACCGACACTTCGGAGAACTCCAGCTTGCCCTCATGGGCATATTGGCTGCCGTCTTCCAGGGTCAGTTTGACCATGGCGGCGTTGTCGCCAGCCTTCTGCAGGCGGCCGCTTTCCAGTTCACGGCGCAGTTGCAGCAGTTCCACGGAACTCTGCGTCACGTCGACGTAAATCGGGTCCAGTTGCTGAATGGTTGCCAGGGCATCGGCCTGGCCGTTGCTGACCAGCGCACCCTCTGTCACCGAGGAGCGACCGATGCGACCGGAAATCGGTGCGTAGACCTTGGTGTAGCGCACATTGATCTGGGCGGTCTGCAGATTGGCTTCCGACTCCAGGCGGTTGGCCAAGGCGGTGTCGTATTCCTGGCGGCTGACGGCCTGTTCGTCCACCAATTGTTTATAGCGATCGGAAATGGACTTGGTTGAGCGCAGGTTTGCTTCGGCGCTTTTGAGGGTCGCTTCGTACATGGCCGGGTCAATCTGATACAGCTGCTGGCCAGCCTTGACGTCGGCACCTTCCTTGAACAGACGCTTGAGGATGATGCCGTTGACTTGCGGACGAACTTCCGCGATGCGGAACGCGCTGGTGCGACCGGGAAGCTCCGACGTCAGGGTGAACGGCTGGGTCTTGAGGGTTACGACGCCGACCTGAGGAGCCGGTGCGGCAGGTGCCGCCTCTTCCTTTTTACATCCGCTGAGCAGCGATGCCAGGGCGATGGCGGTAACCAGAGCGGTAACAGCTGGCTTGAATTGCATGGAAATCCTCGGGTCCAGGCGCGTAAGAGGCGCACAAGAAAGTGGAAGGTGAAAAAGAGCGAGATAAACAATTAGTAGGATGCTAAGAAATATACTTACGTACACGGTTGTTTGTAAACACCCAAATTGCGTACCATCGGTATTTACAAAAGCCTGACAAAAGGCCTGCGCAGGTCGCAGAAGCGTTGTGAAGAACGCCGCCTCACATTTTGTTCAGTTGATCCTTACGCATTGCTTACGCATCCTGATTGAGGTGTTTACTGCCATGGTCCGTCGTACCAAAGAGGAAGCTCTGGAGACTCGCAGCCAGATACTCGAAGCGGCCGAAAAAGCCTTTTTCGAGCGCGGTGTGGCCCGCACGACACTGGCTGACATCGCGACGCTGGCCGGTGTAACGCGCGGTGCCATCTACTGGCATTTCAGCAATAAGGCGGACCTGCTCCAGGCCATGCTCGATACGTTGCACGAGCCGCTCGACGATCTGGCCCGCGCCAGTGAAAGTGAAGAGGAGCTTGACCCCCTGGGTTGTGTTCGCAAGCTGCTGGTGCGGTTGTTCCAACAGGTGGCCCTGGACCCGAAAACCCGACGCATTAATGAGATTTTGTTTCATAAGTGCGAATTCACCGATGAAATGTGCGATTTGCGCCAGCAGCGGCGCCAGGTCAGTCTCGATTGCAACGTGCGTATCGCGTTGTCGTTGCGCAATGCGATGAAGCGTGGCCAGTTGCCGGACGATCTGGATCCCGAAAGGGCAGCAGTCGCCATTCATGCCTACATCGACGGCATTTTGTACCAGTGGCTACTGGCTCCCGACAGCTTCGCACTGGCGGGTGAGGCCGAGCGCTGGGTGGAGATCGGGCTGGATATGCTGCACCTGAGCCCCAACCTGCGCAAATAAAACAAAATGCTCAATTTCATCGGTTTGTGTCAATAGCTGAACGGTGAGGACCCCGCCGGGCCTTGATCCCGGCAGAGTCATTTATAGACGAACTGCAGACACGTTGATCGCTCGCGAGTCGCTATTGTGCAGGAGGATTATGGCGTGTTGATGTACCGGCGCCATTGAGGCGCCTGTACTTGTCGTGCCGGCCTGTTACCGACCCTCTGGTTTATTCAACAATGAGGCGCACGGAATAGTTGAAAGGGGGTTCGAGCATCTTCTGGAAGATTTCCGAGCGGCAGGTGTATTCACCATTGCCGGTATACGCAGTTTTGCTTTTCCTGTTTGGCCTGTAACTGGATTCCAGGACGCCAAAACCGATGGGGGCTTCAAAGCGGGTTTGCATTTGGCAGCCGAAGTTGAAGGTGCTCATTTGATAGGAGAGAACTAATTCAATCGGTTTGATTTTTCTCAGCGTCGGTTGCCAGCCAGCAGCGGGATAAGTGAATTTCCTGTTATGGGCGAAATAGAATTCGCGGGTTGTTTTGGCGGGGACATCATAAGCGCTCAAGGACATGTCCGGGGGCGTGGGTTGCTCACTTAAAATGTTGGTCATTTCCAAGGCGTGAGAAGTTTTGTTTACCAGCTCCACGGTGATGCCGGTGTTGGCCAGGCTGGTGGCGACGGCTGCCGGTCCCAGTAGCAGAGCGAGGATTAATTTTTTCATCATGTTCATTGTAATGTGTCTCTCATGTATTACGAGGCGCGCTAAAGCCTGCGTAAGATAATGGCGCGTAATTGAAGTTACTTGGTTTAGTGTTGTTTTTTACAAGAATTGAAGTTGCTTATTAAGTTTGATAGATGTCGGTTAAATCCATTGGTTGAGTGGGTTGTTGTTCGGGCTTATTATTAGCGCTGTCCGGTGTGTTAATCCATAGTGAGTAAGTGTGGTGTTGTTATTTGATGTTTCGATGTCTGCGGAGTTTGATTGCGTCAGCCGTCAACAGATGTAAAAAAGCCCCGGCTCTTGCGAGTCGGGGCTTTTTGTAAGGCCGGTTTTTTATTTACATCACGGGGTAATCGATGTAACCCACCGGGCCTTTCCCATAGAACGTTTCCGGATGCGGCTCGTTCAGCGGTGCGTCAGCTTTCAAGCGCGCCGGCAGGTCCGGGTTGGCAATGAACGGCACACCAAAGGCAACGGCATCCGCTTTGCCCTCGGCCAGCCAGGCGTTGGCGCTGTCCTTGGTGAAACGTTCGTTGGCGATGTACGGGCCACCGAAAGCTTGCTTGAGCTGCGGGCCGATGCTGTCTTCGCCTTCCTTTTCACGGGAGCAGATAAAGGCGATGCCACGCTTGCCCAACTCGCGGGCCACATAGCTGAAGGTTTCCAGGCGGTTCTCGTCGCCCATGTCATGGGAGTCGGCGCGTGGTGCCAGGTGCACGCCAACCCGGCCGGCGCCCCAGACTTCAATGGCAGCGTCGGTCACTTCCAGCAGCAGGCGGGCACGGTTTTCCAGGGAGCCGCCATAGTTGTCGGTGCGCTGGTTGGTGCTGCTTTGCAGAAACTGGTCGAGCAGGTAGCCGTTGGCGCCATGGATTTCCACGCCGTCGAAACCGGCGGCCTTGGCGTTCTCGGCGCCTACGCGGTAAGCCTCAATGATATCGGCGATTTCCTCGGTTTCCAGCGCGCGTGGCGTCGGGTAGTCGGCCAGCGGACGCACCAGACTTACATGGCCCTTGGGCTGGATGGCGCTGGGCGCCACCGGCAATTCGCCGTTCAGGTAAGACGGATGGGAGATCCGGCCCACGTGCCACAGTTGCAGGAAAATCTTGCCGCCGGCGCCGTGGATGGCCTTGGTCACGTTGCTCCAGCCGCGCACCTGGTCGTTGGACCAGATGCCGGGGGTATCGGGGTAGCCCACGCCCATGGGCGTGACAGAGGTGGCTTCGCTGAGGATCAGGCCAGCGGAGGCACGCTGCACGTAGTACTCGGCCATCAGCGCGTTGGGCACACGGCCGGCGTCGGCACGGCAGCGGGTGAGCGGCGCCATGATGATGCGGTTCTTCAGCTCGATGTCGCCGAGTTTGATTGGATCGAAAATAGTCGTCATCAATTACAACCTCGAAAGTTAAGGGTTAAAAGTCAGTGAGTGGCAGGGGCCAGGTCGGCATTGCCGCCCTGGCGGAAAGTGATCAGGGTGACCAGCAGCGCCAGCACGGCCAGCGCACCGGCGGCCAGGGGCACGCTGGTCAGGCCCAGGCCGTGGTCGATGACACTGCCGCCGACCCAGGCGCCCAAGGCGTTGCCGATGTTGAAGGCGCCGATGTTCAGGGTGGAAACCAGGTTTGGCGCGTCTTTGCCGAAGGTCACCACGTTGACTTGCAGGGCCGGCACGGCGGCGAAGCAGGCGGTGGCCCAGAGGAACAGGGTGATTTCAGTGGGGATCAGCGCGACGCTGGTCCAGCTCAATACGGTGGACACCACAGCCATGGTGGTGAAAACCCCCATCAGCGTGTTCGCCAGGCTCTTGTCCGCCAGCTTGCCGCCGATGATGTTGCCCAGGGTCAGGCCCAGGCCGATCAGCACCAGGGTCCAGGTCACGCCGCGGGGCGATACGCCAGTGACTTCTCCCAGCAGCGGGGCGACGTAAGTGAACAGGGTGAACACCGAGGCGGAGAACAGCGCGGTCATGCTCAGGGACAGCCACAGGCCTGCGCCCTTGAGGGCGACGAGTTCCGAGCGCATGTCGAGTTTTTCTTCATCGCGCTTGGCCGGCAGAAAGCGGATCAGGCCGATCAGTGCAATCACGCCGATGACGGTCACGGCCCAGAAGGTCGAGCGCCAGCCGGCTTCCTGACCCAGCGCGGTGCCCAGCGGTACGCCGAGTACGTTGGCCAGGGTCAGGCCGGTGAACATCAGGGCCACGGCCGAGGCGCGCTTGTTGGGTGCCACCAGACCGGCGGCCACCACCGAACCGATGCCGAAGAACGCGCCATGGCACAGGGCGGTGACGACCCTGGCGAACATCAGCACGTTGTAATCACTGGCGATGGCGCAGAGCAGGTTGCCGACGATGAAGATCCCCATCAGCGCGACCAGGGCGGCCTTGCGCGGCAACCGTGCGGTGGCCAGGGCCATGAACGGTGCCCCGATGGCCACGCCCAGGGCGTAGCCGGTCACCAGCCAGCCGGCGCCGGGAATCGATACACCCAGGTCGGCCGCCACCTCAGGCAACAGGCCCATGATGACGAACTCGGTGGTGCCGATGGCGAAGGCGCTCAGGGCCAGGATGAGAAGTGAGAGGGGCATGGTGGATCCTTGTCGGGTCAGAGCTCTTGGCTCATTTGCTTGAGGAACTGCTGGATCACGTCCTCGTTGCGTTTGAAGAAATGCCATTGACCGACCTTCTGGCTGGTGATCAGCCCCGCCCGTTGCAACACCGCCAGATGGGCGGACACCGTGGACTGCGACAGGCCGCAACGCTGGTCGATCTGCCCGGCGCAAATGCCGAATTCGTGGTTGTGCAACTGTTCGGGGAACTGGACCTTGGGGTCTTTGAGCCAGTTGAGGATGTCTCGCCGTACTGGGTGTGCCAGGGCTTTTATTATTTCGTCGAGGTCGAGGGGCATGGTTGGCTGCTCGGAATGAGTAAAACGCTATATCGCGATGGGGCGAACTTTAAATCGTTATTTCGCGATACACCAATATGGATTTGATCTGAAAACCGAATAAATCGCTATATCGGGTTATAACGATATTGGCGCGGCGGTGCTAAGCTTCGCGCCATGAACTATCTCGCACACCTGCACCTCGGCGGTCCCGGCCGGGAACGACTGCTCGGCAGCCTCTACGGCGACTTCGTCAAAGGGCCGTTGCAAGGGCTGTACGATCCGCAAATCGAAGCGGCGATTGCCCTGCATCGGCGCATCGACATGTACACCGATCGCCACCCCGTGGTGGATATCGCTTTGTCGCGCTTTTCCACCGTACGGCGGCGCTATGCCGGAATTGTGCTCGACGTGTTTTTTGATCATTGCCTGGCCCGGGACTGGGCGCTGTATGGCGAAGGGCCGTTGATGGATTTCACCTCCCAGGTCTACCGAGTGCTCGCCGCCGAGCCGCAGTTGCCTGGGCGTCTGGCGCAAATCGCGCCTTACATGGCGGCGGATGACTGGCTGGGGTCTTATCGAGAATTCGATGTGCTTGGGCAAGTATTGCGGGGGATTTCCCGACGCCTGTCCCGGCCGGAGGAACTGGCCGGGGCCATGGAAGAATTGATCAGGCTCTATGAACCGTTGAGCGAAGACTTTCAGCTGTTCTACCCGCAGTTGCAGGATTTTGCGTTGAGCCAGACAACACGGCAGGGGTGATGTTGGAGCCGGTTCTTGCCGTCACTGAAGTTCAAATGTGTGAGCGAGCCTGCTCGCGATGAAGGCCTGGCAGTCAAGAACCAACTGACTGACCGCTATCGCGAGCAGGCTCGCTCCCACAAGGGCTCTGCATCGGGCCGCCGGATCAGGCCGCGATCGCAGGCCGCATCGGCACTTGCTGCTTTTGTGGGATTTCGCCAAACAATGCCTTGTGCACCGCCTGTTGCGCCTGGAAGGCCAGGGCAGCTCGCTCCTGGCCGTGGCAGGCAATCGGTTCCAGCAGATGGATGTGCACCTCGCCCCGGTCATTGGCGAACAGGCGCATCAGGTGCGACAGCAA
The DNA here is from genome assembly GCF_900156295.1 of Pseudomonas sp. A214. Lineage (NCBI taxonomy): Bacteria > Pseudomonadati > Pseudomonadota > Gammaproteobacteria > Pseudomonadales > Pseudomonadaceae > Pseudomonas > Pseudomonas sp. A214. Next base: position 5,343,145 of record NZ_LT707062.1, on the reverse strand, counting down.
ATCATCATCGCCAACGAACGGCGCCAGCGAGTCCGGTTCACCGTTGCGCAGGTAGCGGATCGCCACCGGTTGCAGCGCCACGTCCGCATCGATGGCCGCCGACAATAAACGACCGTGGAAAGTGCGCAGGGAGCGGCCATCGGTGGTGGTGCCTTCGGGAAACATCAGCAGCGGATGGGCCTGTTCCAGGTGTCGGCTCATTTGCTTGCGGATCAACTGGCTGTCGCCCGAGCCGCGCCGGATAAACAGGCTGCCAGCCTTGGCCGCCAACCATCCGGCCACGGGCCAGGTGCGTACTTCGGCCTTGGACAGGAACGACATTGGCGTGAGCATGCCCAGCAGCGGGATATCGGTCCAGGACACATGGTTGCTGACCCACAGCATGGGCTGTTGCGGCATTTGCCCGTGCACCGTCACGCAGAAGGGCAGGGCATTGCTCAGGCGCGCCATGAAAAAACGCGACCAGCGCTGGCGGCGCACCATGGAGTTGGCCACACCCAACCGTTCGAACAGCCCGAATACGCTGGCCATGCTCAGACCCAGCGTCACCACCAGCAACACTCGCGCGATTCGCGCGTACACCCGCAACCGACTCATCACACCGCTGCCTTGAAGTGGCGGGCGTAGCGTGGGCAGAGTTCGTCACGCTTGAGCAGGATGAACACGTCGGCCACCTGGAAATCCTCATCCCAGCACGGCTCACCGCAAATCTTCGCGCCCAGGCGCATGTAAGCCTTGAGCAGAGGTGGCATTTCGGCGATGACGTTGGACGGTACGTCCAGGGCCGGCAACGGTTTTTTCGGTACCGCCCGCAGGTGTTCGGTGCACAGATAACGTTCGCGCAGACGCTGCATGATCGCTTGGGCCTGGACGCCGCCGTCCTGCATTGGAATGCTCGCGCATCCCATCAGGTAGCTGTAGCCGCCTTCGTTCAGCACCTCGGCCAGTTCGCCCCACAGTACCGCGATGGTGCCGCCGTTGCGGTAGGCCGGATCGACGCAGGTGCGGCCGATTTCCAGGATCGGGCCCTTGAGATGGACCAGGCCGTGAAGGTTGAACTCTTCTTCACTGTAGAACCGGCCCAGGCTGCTGGCGGCGTGGTGATCGAGCAGGCGTGTCGTCGCCACGAGTCGGCCGGTATTCAGGTCGCGTACGCCGATGTGGGCGCAGTGAACATCATAGTCATCCATGTCCAGACCCATTTCCGCGCCTTTGAGCTTGGCGTTGAATTCGCCGCTGAAGACGTTGAAGCGCAGGGCCTGGGCTTCTTGCAAAGCCTTGGCGCCAATCAGGCGTTCGGCTTGCAGGCGGCGTTCATTGCCAGTGTCGCTGATGCGGGCGATCTGAGTCATAGCGAATCTCCGTGCGGGCTGTTCAGTTGCAGCCGATCGACTTTCTTTATGCAGCCATGTTGTGCAAAGTCAGGCTATGTAGCCCCGGTGTCATCGCCATGAAGCTTTGGTGATGCTTATATGACAGCCCATTGAGGAGCCTCCCATGCCCTGGCAAAACCTGATCGAACGCGGCGAACGGTTTCCCGCCCATCCGGACCTGGCTGAGGGTTATGCGGCCTTGCTGCAACGCCTGGGGCCGGTTACGCCGTTCGAACTGGCCGTCATGGGGGCGCGATTGATGGCAACGCCGGGGTTGGCTTTTCTGGTGGGGTATCAGGCGGCGCTGCGGGTGCTTTGGCCGAGCGCGCCCCAGAGCCTGGGCGCCTTGTGCGCCACGGAGCAGCGCAGCCTGCGCCCGGCGGACATGCAGACTCGCATCACCGACCTGCGATTGAACGGGCGCAAGGATTTCGTTACTGCGGGCGATGCGGCCGAGTGGCTGCTGATTGCCGCCCGCAGCGAAGCAGCCGGCGAGCCGCCGCGGTTGAATCTTGCGGTGGTTTATCCCGGAGAGCCGGGGGTGACCCTGGAAAAACTCCCGGCCATCGCCCTGATGCCAGACATCAGCCATGGCCGGGTGCTGTTGGATGGCGCGCTGTGCGAGTTGTTGGCCGGGGACGGTTGGGACGCCTACGTCAAACCGTTCCGCACCTTGGAAGACCTTTATGTGCTCAGTGCCATGGCCGCCTGGCTGTATGGCGTGGGGCAGGAGTGCGCTTGGCCCCAAGCCCTGCAGCTGCGTCTGCTGGGATTGCTGGCCGGTTGCGCTGAAGTGAGTCGTCACAACCCGTCCAGCGCGGCCGGGCATGTGCTGCTGGGTGGGTTGTTCGCTCAGTTCAGCGGGCTCGATGAAGAACTGAACGACGCCCTGGCCGCCGGCCCGGCGGTGTGGCGCGAGATGTGGACGCGAGATAAAGCCGTGATGGACATGGCGGCGGGTGCGCGGGCCAAGCGGTTGGCCAAGGCGTTGGGATAACCCTTTGTGGGAGCGAGCCTGCTCGCGATAGCGGAGTGTCAGTTGACATCAATGCTGCTGAGCCAGCGCTATCGCGAGCAGGCTCGCTCCCACAGGGAGATGCCACCCATACCCAAATTGTCATCAAGTCTGAATAGGCTCAGAAGGTTCAATCCTGCGAGCCCCGAGCATGTCCAAAGGCTGGTTCCTGATCCCGCTGCTGTTGCTCAACCTGTACGCCCAGGCTGAAGACTGGCCCGGTGAGCAATGGCCAAGTGGCCCGACCCCCACCGGGCTGGCCATCGAAGCCCTGGAGCAATACGCCTTCCCACCCCGCGACGATGCCTCTCGCCAGGGCATCCGTACCGATGCGCTGCTGGTGATCCTGGACGGGCGGCTGGTCTACGAGCGTTATGCCGGGCCCACCCGTGCCGACACTGCGCACCTGACCTGGTCGATCAGCAAAAGCCTGATGGCGACGGTGTTTGGCGTGGCCTATGGGCAAAAGCTGTTCAGTCTGCAGGATCCTGCCGCCAGGTATTACCCGGCGTTGAGCAAGCATCCGGACATGACCTTGGCCGATCTGTTCCATTGGGCCTCGGGGCTGGATTGGCAGGAAGATTACGAATACGCACCGCTCAAGTCCTCGGTGGTGGCGATGCTTTATACCCGTGGGCGTCATGACATGGCGGCGTTCACTGCGCAGCATGAACGCGACAGGCCGCCGGGGCAGGTGTTTCGTTACTCCAGTGGTGACAGCAACCTGCTGGCAGCGGCATTGAAAAATATCGTTGGCCCGGCGCGGTATGCCGATTATCCCTGGACGGCCCTGTTCGAGCCGCTGGGTATCCGCCACGCCACCTGGGAAACCGACGCCGCCGGCACGTTTGTCGGGTCCTCCTACGCCTACCTTACGGCGCGGGACCTGGCGCGTGTGGGGCTGTTGATGCAACGCGAGGGACGCTGGGGCGAGCGGCAACTGATCCCGCAAGCCTGGGTGGCGTTCAATCGCGAGCCCTTCGCCCGCTTCCGGGCCGGCCAGGATGAAGCGGTGCCCGGTGGGCATTGGTGGCTCAACCGCGCGGCCGACCCGGCCATCCACCCGTGGCCCGATGCACCGCCGGATACGTTTGCCGCGCTGGGCCATTGGGGGCAGGCGTTGTACGTGATCCCCAGCGCCCGGTTGGTGATCGTGCGCTACGCTGATGACCGCGACGGCAGCTACCGCCACAACGAGTTGCTCAAGCGAGCCATGGCGGCGTTCGCCGGGACGGTGCAGCCATGAGACGCAGACCGCTGCTCACGCTGATGTCGGTGCTTGTTGTGGCGCTGCTCGGCTGGATCTGGCTCGAGCGGGTGGCGCTGCGGGCCTTCCCCGACATCATCAGCGCCTACACCGCCAAGGAGTATTGCTCGTGTCGCTACGTGATGGAGCAACCGGCTGACTATTGCCGTGGCTATGTAAAGCAGTCGGTGCCCATCAGCGATTTTCTCGAAACGCCTGAAGCGAAACGCATCACCGTCGCCGGGTTGGGACGAAGCAATAGCGCACGATGGCTGGGGGAGCGGCAGGGCTGTCGGTTGGAGCCGTGACCGGACCTGTGTATTCCCATAGAGGATTGAAACAGAAGGTTTGCAAGTGCCCTCGGCCCGGTTAAGGTTCGCCACAGGTTTATCTGCCCTCCGAGTGTGTATGTTCAAGCGGTCTTTTTCTCACGCTGTCGCGACCTTGCTGCTGGCCTGCGCCGCGCTGCCGGTCCAAGCCAATTGGTATCTGGACGGCGAATCGTCGCGGCTGTCGTTTATCAGCAGCAAAAACGGCAACGTTTCCGAGGTCCAGCGTTTCCTGGTGCTTCATGGTCAGGTCCAGCCCAAGGGGATGGTCCGGCTGGAAGTGGAGCTGGAGTCGGTCAACAGTGGCATTCCCCTGCGTGACGAGCGCATGCGCGCCGAGTTGTTCGAGATCAAGCAATTTGCCGACGCCGCCATTACCGCGCAGCTCGACCTGTTACCGATTCAGGACCTGGCCAACGGCGCTCAACTGGAACTGCGTTTGCCGCTGACCGTTGACCTGCACGGCAAGCAACATGTGTATCAGGCCGAACTGCTGGCAACGCGCCTGGATGAACGACGGTTCCAGGTCGTGACCCTGGAGCCGGTGGTGCTCAATGCGGCGGATTTCGATCTGGCGCCGGGATTGGAGAAGTTGCGCAAACAGGCCGGGCTGTCGGCCATCAGCCTCGCAGTGCCGGTGAATGCGGTGCTGATTTTCACGGCGCGCTGACATGGGAGGCCCGGTATTTCCGTGGCGCGAGGGCAATCGCTTCGAGCTGTTGATCGATGGCCCGCAGTTTTTCCCGCGCATGCTGGTGGAAATTGCCCGCGCCCAGGAACAGGTCGAGCTGGAGCTGTACCTGGTGGAGGCGGGAACTTGCGCCGAGGCGATGGTCCAGGCACTCGTCCAGGCTGCCGAGCGCGGTGTTCGCGTGCGTTGCCTGTTCGATGACTACGGCAGCCTGGCGTTTACCCAGGACCTGCGCCACCGTCTGATCGAGGCGGGCGTGGAGCTGCGTTTTTACAATCGCCTGAGTTGGCGCCGCTGGGTACGGAATTTATATCGGGACCACCGCAAGCTGCTGTTGGTGGACCAGCGCCTGGCGGTGGTTGGCGGCACCGGGGTCACCGATGAGTTCTGGAGCCCGCTGGATGACCGCTGCGAGTGGCACGAGGTCATGGTGGAAATCGTCGGCCCCTTGGTGCTCGACTGGCAGTTGCTGTTTGACCGCCAATGGCTCGCCAACCGCCATCGCCGTGCCTGGAAACCGGCTTCCAACTTCGGCTTGCCGCGCTTGCCCCGGGTTCCGCCGATGGGTGAGGGCATGGGGCGGGTGGCTTATGCCGATGCCCGCCAGAATCGCGACATTCTGCAATCGTTGTCCCGGGCCCTGAACAGCGGCCAGAAGCGGATCTGGATGGCGACCCCGTACTTTTTGCCGACCTGGAACGTGCGTCGCTCCTTGCGCAAGGCTGCCGCCCGGGGCATCGATGTGCGCCTGCTGCTCACCGGCCCGCGCACCGATCACCCGTCCGTGCGCTACGCCGGGCACCGTTATTACCCGCGTCTGCTCAAGGCTGGGGTGAAAATCTTCGAATACCAGCCGTGTTTCCTGCACCTGAAGATGGTGCTGGTGGACGACTGGGTCAGCATCGGCTCCTGTAATTTCGATCACTGGAACCTGCGCTTCAATCTGGAAGCCAACCTCGAAGCCCTCGACTCCGCACTCAGCACGGCAGTGGCGGCGAGTTTCGAGCGAGACTTCGCCCAGAGCCTGGAGGTCAGTCTCGACACCTGGAAGCGCCGGCCGCTGTGGAAACGGGTCAAGCAACGGGTGTGGGGGTTGGTGGATCGGTTGGTGGTGAATGTGCTGGGGCGGCGGGGTTAAGGTTCAGCAAAAACAATGTGGGAGCGAGCCTGCTCGCGATGGCGGCCTGACAGTCAATGATGCGGTGACTGGTAGGCCCTCATCGCGAGCAGGCTCGCTCCCACGGTTATTTGCGCTGTTGATGAATCAGAGCAACTCGAAACTCTGTTGTTTCACATCCTGGGAATCCAGGCCGATCTGGACGTTGAACTTGCCCGGTTCAGCGGCGTATTTGAGCTGGGCGTTGTAGAACTTCAAGTCGTCTTCAGTGATGGTGAAGTGAATGACTTTCTTCTCGCCAGCCTTGAGCATCACCTTGCGGAAGTTCTTCAGCTCCTTCACCGGGCGGATGATCGAGCCGGTCACATCCTGGATATAGAGCTGCACCACGGTTTCGCCGTCACGCTCGCCGGTGTTTTCCAGGGTCACGCTGGCATCGAGCTTGCCGGTCTTGTTCAGCGTGGTGGACGACAGGGCCATGTCCGTCAGGCTGAATTCGGTGTAGCTCAGGCCGTAGCCGAACGGGTAGAGCGGGCCAGTGGTGTCATCGAAGTATTGCGAGGTGTAGTTGCCCGGCTTGCCCGGCGTGAACGGTCGACCAATGCTCAGATGGTTGTAGTAGGTCGGAATCTGTCCTACCGAGCGCGGGAAGGAGATCGGCAGTTTGCCCGACGGGTTGTAGTCGCCGAACAACACGTCGGCGATGGCGTTGCCGCCTTCGGTGCCGCTGAACCAGGTTTCCAGGATCGCATCGGCCTGTTGCTTTTCATCCACCAGCGCCAGCGGGCGGCCGTTCATCAGCACCAGCACCAGTGGTTTGCCGGTAGCCTTCAGGGCCTTGATCAACTCGCGCTGGCTGGCGGGGATGCTCAGTTCCGTGCGGCTCGAGGATTCGTGGGACATGCCGCGCGACTCACCCACGGCGGCCACCACCACATCGGCTTGCTTGGCGGCCTTCACGGCTTCGTCGATCAGCACTTGGGCAGGGCGCGGGTCATCCACCACTTCCGGGGCGTCGAAGTTGAGGAAGTTCAGGTAGTCGAGCACCTTCTTGTCGCCGGTGATGTTGGCGCCACGGGCGTAGATCAGTTTCGATTCTGCGCCCAGTGCGCGGGTCATGCCGTCGAACAAGGTCACCGATTGCGCAGGGCGCCCGGCAGCGGCCCAACTGCCCATCATGTCGATCGGCGCCTTGGCGAGCGGTCCGACCAGGGCGATTTTTGCGTTTTTGTTCAGGGGCAGGGTCTGGTTGCGGTTTTCCAGCAGGACCAGGCTGCGGCGGGCCACGTCACGGGCATCGTCGCGGTGCAGGCGGCTTTCAGCGTAGGTGTCGGCCGGGTCGTCCTCGGCCTTGCCGATGCGCAGGTACGGATCCTTGAACAGGCCCATGTCGTATTTGGCGGCGAGGACTTCGCGCACCGCATTGTCGATGTCGCTCTGCTCGATTTCACCGGCCTTGAGCAGTCCAGGCAGCTCCTTGCCGTACAGCGAGTCGTTCATGCTCATGTCGATGCCGGCCTTGATCGCCAGCTTCGCCGCTTCGCGACCGTCCCGGGCCACGCCATGCTTGATCAGTTCGAAGATGGCGCCGTGGTCACTCACCGCCAGGCCCTTGAACCCCCATTCCTTGCGCAACAGATCGTGCATCAGCCAGGTGTTGGCGGTGGCGGGCACGCCGTTGATGGAGTTCAGCGCGACCATCACCCCGCCGGCACCCGCATCGATGGCGGCGCGGTAGGGTGGCAGGTAATCCTGGTACATTTTCACCGGGCTCATGTCCACGATGTTGTAGTCCCTGCCACCTTCCACTGCGCCGTACAGGGCGAAGTGCTTGACGCTGGCCATGATGCTGTCGGCCGCGTTGGCGCCACTGCCCTGGAACGCTTTGACCATCACCCCGGCGATGCGCGACACCAGGTAAGTGTCCTCGCCAAAGCCCTCGGAGGTCCGGCCCCAGCGGGGGTCGCGGGAAATATCCACCATCGGCGCGAAGGTGATGTCCAGGCTGTCGGCCGCCGCTTCCTTGGCAGCGACGCGGCCGGAGCGGTAGATGGCGTCCATGTCCCAGCTGGAGGCCAGGGCCAGGGGGATCGGGAAAATCGTGCGATGGCCGTGGATCACGTCATAGGCGAAGAACATCGGGATCTTCAGCCGGCTGCGCATGGCCGCGTCCTGCATCGGGCGGTTTTCATCCCGGGTGATGGAGTTGAACGTACCGCCGATGTTGCCGGCGGCGATTTCCTTGCGAATCATCTCCCGAGGCATCTCGGGGCCGATGCTGATCAGGCGCAACTGGCCGATCTTTTCCTCGAGGGTCATCTGCTTCATCAGGTTGCTGATGAAGGCATTCTTGTTCTCTATCGGGGTTGGCAGGTTGTCGGCTAATACGGATTGACTGGCCAGTGTGACGAACAGGCCCAGCAAACACAGCTTCTTCATGAATGGTTTCTCGCAAGCCTAAGGGCGGTAATCAGGACTCGCCGGTCAGCAAAATGTGAGGAGCGGCTATTGTTGTTCGAGTATTGTCTGAATAAGAGCAGCACTGTTTTCGAACGCACGCGGATGAACTTAGTTTCGCACCGGGCATCTTTTAGCCCATCGACCCGATTCAATCCCGTGGCGGCGGCAGATTATGCCCCAGACGCTGGTGAGATAGGTGGCTGTGTTTTCTTCAATGGACTGTATAGGGGAGTTTCAACCGATGAATCTACGACTCGATCACCTTCGCCACCTGCCAATACTGGCGCTGATGCTGTTCACCACGCTGCTGGCCGGTTGCGGCATCAACAATATTCCAACCCTGGACGAACAGGCCAAGGCCGCCTGGGGACAGGTGCAGAACCAGTACCAGCGCCGAGCCGACCTGATCCCCAACCTGGTGGAAACCGTCAAGGGCTATGCGCAGCACGAACAGGAAACCCTGACGGCGGTGGTCGAGGCGCGGGCCAAGGCCACGTCCATCCAGGTCGATGCCGGTACCCTGGACAACCCGGAAAAACTCAAGCAGTTCCAACAGGCCCAGGACCAGTTGAGTGGTGCGTTGAGCCGGCTGATGGTGGTGGTCGAGCGTTATCCGGACCTCAAGGCCAACCAGAACTTCCTGGCCTTGCAATCACAACTCGAAGGCACCGAGAACCGCATCGCCGTGGCTCGTCGCGACTTCATCCTGGCGGTGCAGAAATACAACACCGAAATCCGCACCTTCCCCGGTCGTTTGTGGCACAGCGTGCTGTACAGCGATCTGCCGATCCGCGAAACCTTCGAAGCCACCAGCCCCAACGCCGAAAAAGCACCTGAGGTGAAGTTTTGATGGAGCAGCTGCAAGCTTCAAGCTACAAGCCTCAAGCACAGTCAATACGCACTGCTTTTGCTTATAGCTTGAAGCTTGCAGCTTGCAGCTGCGCCTTGCTGCTGCTCTGCATGTTTGCCATCACGGCCCAGGCCGAGTTGAGTTTTCCGGCACTGACCGGGCGGGTGGTGGACACTGCCCAGATGCTGGAACCCTCGGTGCGCACGCAACTGGATGCACAGCTCAAGGCCCATGAACAGGCCACCGATGAACAGGTGGTCGTGGTCACGCTGGCGGACCTGCAAGGCAGCAGCATCGAAGACTTCGGTTATCAACTGGGGCGTCACTGGGGCATTGGGCAGAAGGATAAAAACAACGGCGCGCTACTGATCGTGGCCCGGGATGACCGTAAACTACGGATCGAAGTGGGCTACGGCCTGGAAGATCGTCTGACTGACGCCCAGAGTTCGGTGATTATCAACCAGGTGATCACTCCGGCGTTCAAGGCCGGCAATTTCAACAAAGGTATCAGCGACGGCGTAGCGGCGATGCTGATGGTGCTGGGCGGCAATGCGCTGGATGAGCCGGCTGCGGTGTACGGTGCCGACGGCCAGGAGGAGGGCGATTTCGTCGGGCGCCATCCGGGGCTGTTCGTGTTGTTGGTGCTGCTGTTCATCGTAACGGTGTTCGTGTGCCAGATGCTCGGTATCCTGCCGGCCGGACGCGGTGGTTCCGGGGGCGGCTATGGCGGTGGCGGCGGTTTTGGCGGCGGCGGTGGCGGCGGCTTCAGTGGTGGTGGTGGTGGTGGTGGTGGTGGCAGTTTCGGGGGCGGCGGTTCGTCGGGCGGCTGGTGACAATAATAATGAGCAGGCACTTTTAACCATGGCATTACTGACTGAACACGAACAACGCAAGGTCGCCGAGGCCATCGCCCGGGTGGAGCGCGATACCGATGCCGAGCTGGTCACCGTGCTTGCTGCCCGCGCCGACGACTACGCCTACATCCCGCTGCTGTGGGCCAGCCTTCTGGCCTTGGTGGTGCCCGGCATGGTGCATTACCTCACGGGCTGGCTGAACATGCACAGTCTGCTGCTGGTGCAGTGGGTCCTGTTTATCGTGCTGTGCCTGGCGTTTCGCATTCCTGCAATCACCACCCACCTGATCCCCCGTTCCGTGCGCCACTGGCGCGCCTCCAACCTGGCGCGCCGGCAGTTTCTCGAGCAGAACCTGCACCACACCGTCGGCGGCACAGGAATGTTGATTTTCGTTTGCGAGGCCGAGCGGTATGTGGAAATCCTGGTGGACGAAGGCATTTCCAAGCGTCTCGACAACACGCGCTGGGAGGCCATTGTCGCCACCTTCACCCAGCAGGTCCGCCAAGGACAGACGTTGCAGGGTTTTGTCACCTGCATCGAGGCCTGCGGCGAATTGCTCAAGGAGCATGTACCCGTGACTCACGCGCGCAATGAATTGCCGAATCGGCTGGTGGTGCTGGGCTGAAAAAATTTCTGCCAGCACAAGCCTGTGGGAGCAAAGCTTTGCCCCCACAGGGGATACTGCTCGCCACACGAACTTTTCCGTGCCCTCACTGCCCATCCCCCCTAAAATAACCGCCATTCCCGATCCGCCCGCCCCGAGGCCGCTTTTTCCATGTCTGTCACCGCTACCCCCGCCCGTCCTGCGCCGGATCACCACGCCCAGTTCATCGAGCTGCTGCAAAGCAGCCTTGAGCAGAACGCCTTCATCAAACTGGTGCTGGCCAAGTACGTCGGTGACGAAGCGGACCTGCAACGGCTGATCATCAAGCAGTTGACGGTCAAGGATCAGCCATGCCTGTCCTTCGTTTACCGCTACAAAACCCGCGACATCACCAAGAATTTCCCGCTGGCCGAAGGCGTGGCGACCATCGCCGCGTTGTTGCCGATGTCGTTCAAGAACGCGCACCTGCTGGCTGTCACCGACGAAGCGCAGCTGGAATACAGCAAAAAGGGCAAAAGCTCGCTGTTCAAGAGCAAGCCCCAGCAACTGCGAGAAGTGCCATCGGCCGAGCACAATCGCGAGAAAAACCGCTTCCTCGACCTGAACCGCCCGTTCCTGGCGGATTTGGGCGTGACCAACCATAAGCACGAGCTGATCCCGGCGATGTCGCGCAAGTGGAAGCAGATCAACAAGTTCATCGAAGTCTTCAGCCATGCGCTGACATCTTCGCCGCTGGCCCTGGATCAACCGGTGCGGGTGTCGGACTTTGGCTCGGGCAAGGGTTATCTGACGTTCGCCATCCATGACTACCTGCGCAACACCTTGCAGGCTGAAGGGATTGTGACCGGCGTCGAACTGCGAGAGGACATGGTCAAGCTGTGCAACGAAGCTGCCGCGCGGCTGGAGCACCCGGGCCTGAGCTTCCAGCACGGCGATGTGCGCAGCGTGGCGCCGGCCGCGGTGGATGTGATGATTGCCTTGCATGCCTGTGATATCGCCACCGATTACGCGATCCACATGGGCATTCGCTCGGGCGCTTCGATCATCATGTGCTCGCCGTGCTGCCACAAGCAGATCCGCTTGCAAATCCAGAGTCCGGCGTTGCTCAAGCCGATGCTGCAATATGGCCTGCACCTGGGCCAGCAGGCAGAAATGGTCACTGACAGTCTGCGGGCGCTGTTTCTGGAGGCATGCGGCTACGAAACCAAGGTGTTCGAGTTCATTTCCCTGGACCACACCAACAAGAACAAGATGATCCTGGCGGTCAAACGCGCCGAACCGGTGGACCCGGCAGAGCTGCTGGCGAAGATCCAGGAACTCAAGGCGTTCTACCACATCACCGAGCACTGCCTCGAAACCCTGCTGCGGGCTGACGGTTACCTCGCCTGAGTGACTGACACATTACCCTGTGGGAGCGAGCCTGCTCGCGATTGAACGATGACGCGGCGCACCTGAAAAACCGCGTCGCCTGAATCGCGAGCAGGCTCGCTCCCACACGTTGCATTCAGCATCCAGCGATGTGCAGCCCGTCAGGTAATCGCCGCTTATCCCTCATCTACCGACGTACCGGTCTACCTTTAATGCGTTCACCCCCTACGCATTTTTCAAGGAGTCCACCCCATGGCCGCAAAGAAAATCCTCATGCTGGTCGGCGATTACGTCGAAGACTATGAAGTCATGGTGCCATTCCAGGCCTTGCAGATGATCGGCCACACCGTTCATGCCGTGTGCCCGGACAAAAGCGCCGGGCAGACCGTGCGCACGGCGATCCACGACTTCGAGGGCGACCAGACCTACAGCGAAAAACCGGGGCATCTGTTCGCACTGAATCATGATTTCGTCGGTGTCGAGGCCGCTGATTACGATGCGTTGCTGGTGCCGGGCGGACGTGCGCCGGAATATCTGCGCCTGAATGAGAAAGTCCTGCAACTGGTGCGTGAATTTGACCAGGCGGGCAAGCCGATTGCAGCGGTATGCCACGGTGCGCAATTGCTGGCAGCGGCGGGTATCCTGGAAGGGCGCGAATGCAGCGCCTATCCCGCCTGTGCCCCGGAGGTGCGTCTGGCGGGAGGGACCTTTATCGAGTGCGCGGTCACCGAAGGCCACGTTCAAGGCAATCTGGCGACCGCGCCCGCCTGGCCGGCACATCCGAACTGGCTGGCGGGGTTCCTGACGTTGCTGGGCACGGCCATCACCTTGTAAGGCACTGGCAGAACAAGCGCAGCGGGTCTTTACTCTTGGGGATGCCTCAACCGCCCAGGAGAAAGAACATGTCCGGATGGTACGAAGTCAGCAAAAGCAGCAACGGCCAGTTTAAGTTTGTGCTCAAGGCGGCGAACGCCGAAACGATTTTGACCAGCGAGCTGTACACGACCCGCAGCGGTGCCGACGGTGGCATCGCTTCGGTGCAGAAGAACAGCCCACTGGCTGAACGTTATGAACTCAAGAGCACCAAGGACGGCCATCCTTACTTCAACCTCAAGGCTGGCAATCACGAAGTGATCGGCAGCAGCGAAAGCTATTCCTCTGACGCCGCCCGGGACAAGGGCATTGCCAGCGTCATGGCCAACGGACCGACGACGGTGATCAAGGACAAGACGCTGGCGGCGCTTTGACAGGACGCCAAAAGCCGAGGGCCAATGTGGGAGCAAGCTTTGCTCCCACCGATAAATCCCTTCCCCACAAGCTACGGGGCCATGCCTGCCCTGGCTCTAAACCTCCACCGGCACCGACAGTTTCGGGTTGCCCAGCGGATGCGTCTTGGCATCGAAGAACCGCAGTTCAACCGCCAACCCCTGGAACACCTTGGCGTAATGGCGCTTCTGGTGCTGGATGAATGCCTGGCTGCGGGGGTAGATCGAGATCGCCACGGTTTTCGGTGCCGCCTGGCGCAGGGCATGGACGATGTGACTGTCCTGTTCGCCCAAGGCATGGCCGAACAGGCACAGGTTGTCGCCGTGGTGCAGCAACTGGTCGTAGCAGAACGATAGGTAATCAGAGCTGCGAATGGTCTTGAGCTTGTCCTGGCTCGGGCCTTCGTTGACGAACAGCGGCACGTCGTCAAGGGTCTTGATCGTATTGTTGATGGCGAAACTGCCCAGCAGCGTGCCTTCGGTGGCGGTCAGCTTGCGTGCCGTGCCGTCCTGGTTGCGTACCAGATGCAGGCCACCGTGCAGGTACAGCAGACGTGGTTTGTCCGTGTCTGCCTGGCTCAGATCAAAGCTGTGATCGTTGCCCAGGAACAGGTCGGTGACGGTCTCGGGCGCATGCTGGATCGCCCAGTAGTTGAGCAGATCGTAGTTGGTGGTGAACACCGTGCGATAGCGGCCCAGCTCCTGATTAAGCGTCGCCAGGGTCGAGGGTTCGACCAGTCGCCACGGGATATGCACCGCGTGCACGGTGTTGATCAGTGCTTCCTTGATTGCGTAGTAGCGGTTACGCGGTGCAGCGGAACTGACGGCCAGAGCCTTGTTGACCCGGCTGGTGGTTTTCAGCGCGCCGAGTACCTGTTCGAAACTGCGTGTCTGCATCGCGTCGAACACACTCATTTCCGACGGGCTCAAGGGTTTTTCTTCGACTGTGCGAGCGTTTTCGAACAGCGAGTCGTAGCCGAAATCGTCCCAAACGGCGCGGCTGGCGCCGTTACCCAGCAGCAAGCCGCTGAAAGCGGTGCTGGCGCGCAAGGCATCCCAGTCTTCGAGCTGGGCGTCGTATTGCTGGAAGTCGGTCATTGCGAAAGTTATCTCAAAACGTGGTTAAGGCAGGGCGCGACTTTATCACGACCCAGTCTTGAGCCAGATCAAGATGCGCTGTGACCAGTCGGTCATTCTGGTAGCCCTGCCAATCCCGGCCTCTTCCAGGAGCATCTCCCATGAGCAGCACCTTTTTCATTCCCGCCGTGAACGTCATGGGGCTGGGTTGCCTCGACGAGGCCATGACCGCCATCCGTAACTACGGCTTTCGCAAGGCCCTGATCGTCACTGACACAGGGTTGGCCAAGGCCGGCGTCGCCAGCAAGGTGGCCGACCTGCTGGCGCAACAGGACATCGACTCGGTGATTTTCGACGGTGCCAAGCCCAATCCCAGCATCGCCAATGTCGAGCGCGGGCTGGGGTTGCTGAAGGAGAGCCAATGCGATTTCGTGGTGTCGCTGGGTGGTGGCTCGCCCCACGATTGCGCCAAGGGCATCGCCTTGTGTGCCACCAACGGCGGGGAAATTCGCGACTACGAGGGCGTTGATCGCTCGAGTAAACCGCAGTTGCCGCTGATCGCCATCAACACCACGGCAGGTACTGCCAGCGAGATGACCCGTTTTTGCATCATCACCGACGAGACCCGCCACGTGAAAATGGCGATTGTCGACCGCAACGTGACGCCGCTCATGTCGGTCAACGATCCGGCGTTGATGGTGGCGATGCCCAAGGGGCTGACGGCCGCCACCGGCATGGATGCGTTGACCCATGCGATCGAAGCTTACGTATCCACTGCCGCCAATCCGATCACCGATGCCTGCGCGCTGAAAGCAGTCACGTTGATCAGCAACAATCTGCGTCAGGCCGTGCGCGACGGCAACGATCTGACGGCGCGGGAGAACATGGCCTACGCGCAGTTTCTCGCGGGGATGGCGTTCAATAATGCTTCGCTGGGTTTTGTGCATGCGATGGCCCATCAACTGGGCGGTTTTTATGACTTGCCCCACGGCGTGTGTAATGCCGTGCTGTTGCCCCATGTGCAGAGTTTCAACGCCTCGGTATGTGCCGCTCGGCTGACCGACGTGGCCCATGCCATGGGCGCCGATACGCGCGGACTCAGCCCGGAGGAGGGCGCGCGGGTGGCCATTGAGGCGATCCGCAGCCTGGCCCGGGACGTGGACATTCCGGCCGGCCTGCGTGAGTTGGGCGTACGTCTCAACGACGTGCCGGTACTGGCCACCAACGCATTGAAAGATGCTTGTGGCCTGACCAATCCACGGGCAGGGGATCAACGGCAGATCGAGGAGATTTTCCGCAGCGCCTTTTAGGCGACCCGTGGCGGCATGAACCGCACGCACAGCATCGCTGCCACCGCCAGCAGTGTGCACAATGCCGCCAGCGGCCAGGCCTGTTGACTCAACAACAGGCTGGCCATGGCGCCGATCGCCGATGCCATCAGTTGATGCAGGAAACCGCTCAACGCCATGGCATAAGCACCGGCCACCGGTGAACCCTCATTGGCCAGGGACAGGCTGATGGGGTAATTCAACGATTGGCCGAACACCGCGAAGCAGTACGGCAACCAGAACAGCAGCGCAACACTGCTCAGCGCGACGCTCCCCAGCAGCATGGTTGCGCTGCCACCCAGCACCAGCGCAATGCCCCAGCTCATCAGCCGTCGCTGACCGGTGCGCAGCACAAAGGCGTTTACCGCCAGCGCGCCGAACAGGTACGCCGCACTGATCGGCCAGCCCAGCAGGCCGTACTCAATCGCTGACCAATGAAAGCTTTCCTGCAGGATCAGTGGCGCGGCGGTGTTGAACGCGACGATCACGCCGTAACCCAGGCCACCAGCCAATGCCGGCAGTAAAAAACCTCGGTATCGGAGAATTCTGCCGTAGACGCGCCACGCTGATTGCCCGTGGCTGCTTTCTGTCAGCACTGGGAAACCGACCCGGGACACTGCCACCGCCATGGCCAGGCTGACCGCACCCAACCCGTAGAAGATCGCTTCCCAGCCGAAGGCAACCTGGATCAAGGAGCCCAGATACTGGCCAATGCCAAGGGCAATCACGAAGGCTATCGAGATCCATGACAGGGCCTTGGCCAGCAGATCGCCGCTGAAACTGTCACGGATCAATACCCTGGCCATTACCGAGATACCACTGGCGCCGATGCCCTGAATCAACCTGAGCGTCAGGAACGCCTCGACTGTCGTACCCAGCGGTAAGGCCAGGTTGCTCAGGCCGTACAACCCCAATGCCGCCAGCAACACCGGTTTGCGTCCCAGACGCTGGCTCACGCTGCCCCATAGCAACATTGGCAGCGCCATGCCGATCAGGTAAACCGACAAGCCCCAGGAAACCCGGGACGCATCGGCCCCCAGATCCCGAGCAATGTCGGGCAGGGCCGGCAAGTAGATGCTCATGCCCAGTTGTGCCAGGAAGACAGTGGTGCAGGTGATGATCAGGGTCGTACGGTTCTTCATCAAGGCGCTCGTTCAAGGACGGATGTCACGCCCGTGTGCCAGCAGCAGATCGGTGATCCGTTCGCAGAACGAGCGAATCACGTTCGTCTCCATGTCGGCGCGCAGGGTGATGCGGATTGCGGCCTTGTTTTGCGGCACTACGGGGAAAAAGACCGCTGAAGTGAAATACCCCAGGTCGGCCAATTCGACCGCCAGGCTGTTGGCCAGGGCTGCTTCACCGCATGTCACCAGGCGGATCGCCATGGCATTGCCGAGCTGCTCGGTGCGGATGAGGCTGTCGAAGAGGCGGATATTAGCCTGCAAACGCTCCTGCAAGGCGCTGAATTCTCGACTGCGGTGCAGGCGGATCGAGGCAATGCCGGCGCCAATGGCCGCCGCGTTCAGGCTCTGGGACCAATTGCTCGGCCCGCCGTAGCGCTGCACCAGTGTTTTTTGCCGTTCACTGCCAAACATCGCCAGGCCGCCACTGGCCCCGAATGATTTGGCCAGCGAGGCGACAATCAGCGTGCGCTCGTCCACGGCGTGCAAGCGTGACCGGACCAGGCCCGCTCCGCATTGCCCTACGGCGGACAGCGCGTGGGAGTCATCCAGATAGAGAAACAGGCCATAGCGCTGTTTGAGGTACAGCAGGCTGTCCATATCCGTCACCCCGCCCATGCTGTAGGCCCCATCGGCCACATACGCCACGTTGCGCTGTCGTTTGCACACGTCCTCGAGAAAGTCCATGTCGTTGTGGGGCCCGGTGATGACTTGGGTTTCATCGGCGCAGGCAGCCTTGACGTGGTTCATCGAGTAATGGGCATGTTTGTCAAACACCATGACTGGCGGCCGATTGTCGGTGAGCACGCCGCTGGCCAGCAACGGCAGGATCCCGGCGCTCGCTGCGCTGCATGACAGGGCGCTGAGACAACTGGCGCCGAACAACTCCGACAATTGGGTTTCGTATCGGTCCAGGATCGCCAGTTTGCAGCGGTTTTTCGAATTGGCGACGCGCAAGGTCCCGGTTTCCCACAGGGCCGTCATGGCCCCGTCCAGCAACGCCGGGTGGTGATCCAGGCCCAGATAGGACGTGGTACAGAAATGGTGAAAGGTTCGGCCGTACTGGTCGACCAGGACATTGGGTGTCTTGACCTCGACATTCAGCCCTGAGATTTTTCCGACTTCGGCGCTCTGCCAGTCCTGGTCCGCCAGGGAAATGACCTTACGGTAGTTGGTGTAGCGATGGGTTGGCTGTGCAGTCTGGTTCATGGTGCGGTTACATTCCTTGGTTGAGTGGTGCTGTCCGTGGGTGGTTTCGATATCTGTGTGTTTCCAGACTTTACAGATCGTTATGCAGGGCTTTGAATCGGCCGTTTCCGGCGTGTTTGAGTGTTACCGGAGACTTCTGTGTAGGATCTTGCCTAAGGGGCTGGGCGGGGAATCCATTTGCGCTGTCGGAGCTGGGCAAAGCGATGCTTTCACCCTTGAGCCTGCTGCACTTGACCCATCCGTTTCTTTTCCAAAGGTTGCTTGTCGATGCTCTCAGGCTTCAATCATCTGACACTTGCCGTCACCGAGCTGGACCCCAGTGTGGTTTTTTATAGCGAGCTATTGCAGCTTCGTCTTGAGGCCAGATGGGACAAAGGGGCCTATTTGTCGCTGCCCGGACTATGGCTGTGCCTGTCTGTTGACCCGTTGCGCAAAAAGGGGGCTGCGGCGGACTACACCCATTACGCATTCAGTATCCGTGCCGAGGACTTCCCGGTGCTGGTGGCGCGGCTCAATGCGGCCCAGGTGGTGACGTGGCGCGACAACCGCAGCGAAGGGGACTCGTTTTACTTTCTCGACCCGGACGGGCACAAACTCGAAATCCATGTGGGAGATCTGACGTCCCGACTGCAGGCCTGTCGACAGGCGCCTTACGCCGCCATGGAGTTTTTTACCGCTCCCTGATTCTTCGCCTCGCCTGTGCAGCCGTGCCGAGCTGCTGCATGGGTCGATATTGCCATTGCTGATAACAATCAGTTTTTTGGGCGGCCCGTTGGCCTACGCTATCCTCATGGGTATTGTTGGCGCGAATCGGTTGTTGGCCAGCAAGGCGCAGGGCTGACGTGCCGGCTGCGCAGGCAAGGCTTTTTTCAACGATGCATTATCGGAAGACCACCAGCCCCATGGACACTCGCAATCGTGCGCCGCTGGCCAGTTACATGGATCTTTTGCTGGACGCCGTGTGTGCCGTCGACGGCCAGGGGCGTTTCGTGTTTGTCAGCGCCGCTTGTGAACGCATTTTCGGTTACACCCCGCAGGAGCTGATCGGCCAGCCGATGATCGACCTGGTGCATCCTGCCGACCGCCAGCGGACTCTTGATGCGGCGCGGGAGATCATGGACGGCGAACCCAAGCTCAATTTCGAGAACCGCTACCTGCACAAGGACGGTCGGGTGGTGCATATCCTGTGGTCGGCGCGCTGGTCGCCGGCGGACCAGTTGCGGATCGCCGTGGCCCGGGATATCACCGAACGCAAGCAGGCCGAGTCTCGGCAGGCGGCGTTGTATGCGATTTCCGAGGCCGCCCATGCGGCTGCGGACCTGCTGGCGTTGTTCAAGCGCATCCACCTGATCATTGGCGAGTGGCTGCCGGCGCTGAATTTTTCGGTGGCGCTGTATGACGAGCAGTGCGAGCAGTTGAACTTTGCCTATCACGTCGATGACCTGGAACGACAGCCCGATGGGCCGGGCTCGGTCACCAAGCGCCTGTGCGCCGAAGTGATTCGCAGCGGCCAGCCAATCCTGCTGACCCCCGGTTGCAGTCAGTTGCCATCGGGGTTCTGCGACCTTGTGGCGCAACCGAACGCTCCCTGCTGGCTGGGTGTACCGCTGATCTCGCAAAACGGCACGATCGGTGCGTTGATCGTCAAGAGCACGCAAGACAACCAGCGCTACACCGAGCAAGACAAGGAGTTGCTGCAATACGTCTGTGCGCAGCTCACCATCGCCATCGAGCGCCAGCAATTGCACGCCCGGTTGCAGCGCATGGCTCAGTACGATCAGTTGACCCAGGTGCCAAACCGCGAATTGCTGCGCGAACGCTTCAAGGCCGCACTGGCCACCGCCCGGACGGCGTCTGGGCGCATGGCGCT
Organism: Pseudomonas sp. A214; assembly: GCF_900156295.1. Lineage (NCBI taxonomy): Bacteria > Pseudomonadati > Pseudomonadota > Gammaproteobacteria > Pseudomonadales > Pseudomonadaceae > Pseudomonas > Pseudomonas sp. A214. Next base: position 5,323,308 of record NZ_LT707062.1, on the reverse strand, counting down.
GCTGTATATCGACCTGGATCGCTTCAAGCAGATCAACGATACCTACGGCCACGCGGTGGGCGACATGTTGTTGCAGGCGGTGGCCAGCCGGCTCCAGGGCTGTGTGCGCGACACCGATACGGTGGCGCGCATTGGCGGCGATGAGTTCGTTGTCCTGCTCCATAGTGTCCAGGCCTTGGAAGATGCCCACCATGTGCAGGAAAAGATCCGTCATGCACTGACCCAGCCGCTGCGCCTGGACGGGCATTGCCTGAGCATCGAGCCGAGCATCGGGGTGGCTTGTTTCCCCGAGCATGGCCTGGAAGATGTCGCACTGTTCCGCCACGCCGATGAGGCGATGTACGCCGCTAAACGCCAGAATCACAAGGCGTTCGATATTTGACCACGGGCCACCGTTCGTCGTGGCGCCCAACGATTTTTCAAACCTTTCAGTTCGCGGCCCTTTCGAATATCAGGTGGGGCCCGCTCGCCGGAAACATTGCCCTGGATCGAACGAAGGCGTCTGGATCGGGTCGCACATGTGGGAGAACCACCCACTTCATCGTCGTCGAGAGTTACCCGTTGAAGCCGGTATCGGCCGTATTCGGAACAGACGTTTGTCCACATCGTTACAGGTGGTTCTGATTCAGCGGCGAGAAATCTGCCGCAACTTTTTAGAGGAGGGCGTGACCATGAGCCGGATGGCCACCTTTTTACGCAGCACCAGTCTCGTCGTGCTGGTGGGCCTGGGGGTTAATAGTGCCTGGGCACAATCGCCTGCCGAGTTTATCAACGATGCTTCGGCCAAAGGCATGGCCGACATCGAGGCCAGCCGCATGGCCCACGGCAAGGCCGAGTCCAGGGAAGTCAAGGATTACACCATCATGGTGATCAACGACCGCACCACCGCCAACCAGCATCTGGCCAAGATTGCGAAGAAACTCGACCTGCCTGTCGCGCCACGGGAAGAAGTGGCAGACAAGGCCAAGACGCTAATGCCGCAAGTGCCGGAAGGCGAGTCGTTCGAGGCTGCCTATGCCGCCAGCCAGGTCAAGGCTACCGAGGAAGCCATTGCGCAGATCCAGGAACAGGCCAAGACCACGGAAGTGCCGGAAATCAAGGCGTTCGCCGACGAAACCCTGCCTAAGTTGCAGACCCACCTCGAAATGGCCCGGGCGCTCCAGGCCAGTCGCTGATTCGCCGCACGTTTAACATTCAGGGCCAGGGCGCTTGCGTCCCGGCTCACCTTGCCCGCCGAAAAGGAGAAGCTCGATGTCCACACGCCGAGAACCCAACCAATACGCGATGCAGAACCCTTTGACCCAATATCCCCGTCCCCCTTTCCCCGACCAGCCGCAGTCGCCACCGGGTATCGATCAGGACATGGTGCCCAAGCCCGATCACGGTGAAAAAAGTTACCAGGGTTTCGGGCGCCTCGAAGGGCGTAAGGCCTTGGTGACCGGTGGCGACTCGGGCATCGGTCGCGCCGCCGCCATTGCCTACGCCCGGGAAGGCGCTGATGTAGCGATCAACTATCTGCCCAGCGAAGAGCGGGATGCACGGCAAGTCATCGAGCTGATCGAGGCCGAGGGTCGCAAGGCGATTGCAATCCCGGGCGATCTGAAGAATGAGCAATTCTGCGTCCAACTGGTGAAAAGCGCCCATGAGCAACTGGGTGGCCTGGATATCCTGGTGAATGTTGCGGGTAAACAGGAAGCACAGAAAGACATTGCCGATATCACCACCGCGCAATTCGATGACACCATGAAAACCAACATCTATGCGATGTTCTGGATCTGCAAGGCCGCATTACCGCTGATGCCGGCGGGGGCGACGGTTATCAACACCGCGTCGATCCAATCCTACGATCCGTCTGCCACCCTGCTGGACTACGCCACCACCAAAGCGGCCATCGTCGCATTCACTAAGGCGCTGGCGGGGCAGGTGATCAGCAAGGGGATACGGGTCAATGCCGTGGCACCGGGGCCGATCTGGACCGTGCTGCAACCCAGCGGTGGACAACCCCAGGAGAAAATCCCCACCTTTGGTTCTCAAGTTCCGATGAAGCGCCCAGGCCAACCGGCCGAGTGTGCACCGCTCTATGTGCTGCTGGCGTCACAGGAGTCGAGCTACATCACCGGGGAAGTGTTTGGCGTGACGGGTGGTAATCCGCTGCCCTGACTTCACGCTTGGCCGCGCGAGTGGCGAAGGCTGCTCGCGCGCCAGTATCAGCACTGATTCAGATCGATCTTGTTTTTTGGCTCCAGGCCTTGCTCGGCACCGAGGTTCTTGGCCTCCTTCTCACCCATGGCCTGGTAGTGCCTTCTCATCGCCTCCAACTGCTTGAGGTCCAGCGACTCCAGCCCGAGCATTGCATCGTGTGCATTTTTGTTCGCCCTGATCAATTCGTCGACCTTCAGATGCAAGATGTCGGTATCGCGGTTCTGTGTGTTCTGAATCAGGAACACCATCAGGAATGTGATGATCGTGGTCGAGGTGTTGATGATCAGTTGCCAGGTATCGTTGAACTGGAAAAACGGCCCGCTGACTGCCCAGAGCACCAACAACACCAGCGCCCCCAAAAACGTCTTGGGACTGCCTGCCCACAGGGCCAGTTTTTGTGCGATTTTTGCGAAGTTCATTGCTGCGTTTCCTTCTGGGACTTACCTGTCTGGTGTGACAGCAATGAAGCGATGAAAATTCTACTTACATTTGCCGCGCAGCCTGAAGTTCAGCGAGCTGCAAGGTCATCGCAACCATTCACCGTATTCAGAGGTCACTTCTTAAAGCCCTCAATCGGAGTACACCATGAATCTCACGCGCACCTTTTTCCTCACCTGTTGCCTGTTCGCCCTGCAGGGCTGCTTCGACAACTCTGACAACGAGACCAAGGACAACACCGATGGCACCAAGTCGTCGGTGCAGATGCAGGAGTCCGGTTCGGAGAAAAAATAACCGGCTTATTGCAAAAAAAATGTGGGAGCGAGCCTGCTCGCGATGGGCAGATCAGTAGGGTTTGACTGATAGGGCGCCATCGCGAGCAGGCTCGCTCCCACAAGGGTTAGGGCAGGGGATTTAGGGCAGGTTGGTTTTCAACGTCCTTGCTGCAACACCTTCAGCGCCGCCGAGGCCAGAAACCCGGAACGGCTTTTTTCTTCAGGATGGTGCAGCACGTACTCGTCAATACGGTTCAGCAGATAACCAGGCAAGGTGATGTTGAGCTTCTGCGCCTTGCCCAGATATTTGGTCACATCAATATCCACCAGCGCCCAGGTGCAACCTGCGTATTTCGCATTGGCCGCATGCAAGGTGACTGTATTGGCCGATGGAATCGGCGAGCCGTCCTCAGCCAGAATCTCGAAGTGCCCTTCAATCGCCTCGCGGGCCATCGCCATGGCATCGTCCAGGTCATCGCCAGCAGAAAAACAACCCGGAATATCCGGTACTTCAACACCCCAGGCGTGCTTCTCATCGCCCATGGAAATTGCAATCGGGTAAAGCATGTCAATCGTTCTCCGGGAGGGCAGGGCAACTGGCCGTTTGTAGCAGGGCCTGTTGCAAAATGCTGATGGCGGTTTTTTTGAGCAGGTCCTTCTTCGGATGAGGGACCGTGACCAGCCCCCGGTTTGGTCGGGTGTTTGAAGTGATGATGACTGTCCCGAACCCGCACCAGATACCAACCGTCCGCAACAATTTGGCTTATCAAAAATCGGCTATTCACATCACCTCCGTGTGGTGTGCTTGGTGGTTACTATACCTACTTGGTTTTGATGATCAACACTATAACCACCGATATGGCCTTGTTGGGTGGTTGGCGTCGTTGCAGGAAAGTCTAGAAGCCGCGCGGCACAGGGGCGGTGGCGAGGTCGGTGGGGTTATTTCTGGATGTGAAGTGCGACCGTGTAGAGAGAGCTTGCTCCAGCAGGGCTGGAGCTACGGCACGGACCAAAGCCGTTTCGCGAACCCATAAGCACTACGACTGCTGCACAAAGCTCAGTCGCACAGCAAACCCAATCAAAAGACTCCCAAATAGCCACTGCTGCAGGCGCTGGGCCGAAGGAGAACGCTGGAGCCAGCGACCGAGCGCCACGCCCACCAGCGCATAGGCGCTATCAAACAATAAGCCGACGCTGACCAACACCACGCCGAGGGTTGCAAATTGCCCAAGCACTGGCCCGCCCTGTGGGTCGATGAACTGTGGCAAAAGCACCGAGCAAAACAGCAGCGCCTTGGGATTGAGCAGGTTGGTCAACAACCCGCGCCGAATCGCCGGGTGCCACTGCCGTCTTCCTGCCTCAACGCCGGCCCCTTCAAAGCTTGGCAACAGCGAAGTCCGCAGGCATTGAAAACCAATCCATAACAAATAAGCGGCACCGGCCAGGCGCACCACGTCAAAGGTCCAGGGCGCGGTCTTGAACAACGCCGAAAGCCCCAACGCTGCCAGCGCGACATGACACCCCCGAGCGATCCCCAGGCCTACCGCAGTCGCCAGCGCCGCGCCCTTACCCTGACGAGCGCCGGTTTGCAGAAGCAGGATCATGTCCGGCCCAGGCAACAGATACACCACCACTAACGCCATCAAAAACAACCAGAGCTCTGCCACACCACACCCCCTGCATCGACGATTTCGGTAGTGCCAGTCTATGGCTGACGGGCAGGGCAGGTGGTTGCGAAGTCAGCTTCTAAAGCTTATGGAATTGGCATAACCTGCCAAGTAATCGTGAAGTTCAATCGGAAACTACCAATCCATGAAACTGGACGCCTTCGATCGCAAAATCCTCGCCGCGCTGCAACGCGACGGCCGCTTGAGCAACGTGCAACTGGCGGAGGAAATCGGCCTGTCCGCGTCGCCATGCCTGCGCCGCGTGCGGATGCTGGAAGAAGCCGGCGTCATTCGCGGTTACCAAGCCATCCTCGACCGTGATGAAGTAGGACTTGGGTTGACGATCTTTGTCGGCGTCAAGGTTGAACGGCACAACGACGAACAGGCCGAAGCGTTTCGCCAAGCGGTCACGGCGTTGCCGGAGGTGATTTCAGCGTTTCTGGTCTCAGGCGAATCGGACTTTCTGTTGCAAGTGGTGGTGCCGGACTTGCGGGCCTACGACCGTTTTCTCACTGGCCGGCTGCTGAAGTTGCCGGGGGTGAGTGACATCCGGAGTAATTTTGCTATTCATACGGTGAAGACTCCCGGGGCCCTGCCGTTGGGGCATTTGCCGGGGGGCGGTTGATATTTTCGCAATTGGGCGTACTCAATGACGATCGTAGACCCGAACGGACCTTATCACGTGTTTTTTGAGATACGTCGGGCTGCCAAGAATAAGCCTCAGGACCTGAACCTTGTCGTTGAAAGCGCTTATCATCAAACCGACAAACCGCCTCGATTACTGGGCAGGATGGGCTTTATATTGCTGTGCGGTAAGATCCACATGCGGCAGCCGACATCGACCAAGCGTTAGAGACAGAAACGAAAAAAGACGCCGCAGGCGTCTTTTTTCGTATTCGGTAAAGCAGATCCAGACACCACTTACGAACCGCCTTGCGCGGTTACGACTTTCGTCGCTGGGAAGCGCTCAATCTCATCTGGTCAGTCGCTTCGATGGGGACGAATCTAGAGAGAATTGCCACGTGCGTCCACCCATTTTCTGCTTGTTAGCGGAGGGCTGACGCGAGTGGGGCATTGCATCTCACCTTCACCATCTGGACTGGTGAGCCTTGACTCTGATTATCATCCATCACAGTACCTTTTGGCGTAGTGACTCACGGCCTTTAAGGGCCGAGCGGATAGCCTTCAGTCTGGCGCTACGGTACTGAAGGTTCTGATTGAGCACGGTGATGGTTTTTCGACTGACCGGAACCTTGCAAACAATAGGATCCAGCACCCTGCGCATGTTGGCGATGTGTGGCCGGCCCATTTCGCGTCATGCCGCTTGCGCAGGCGGCTTCTTGCAGGCATCCGCGTATTCCCCCTGAATGCCCCTGAGCGCCCGTTACACCGGTTTTGAATTCAGACTCACACTCCAGACACAGTGTTCTATGCTGCTATCAAGCCCCGCGTAGTGATAGTGACCGTAAACGACCGTTCACTGCGGCTCTGTATCCGGCCTTTACCCTTGCCAACGGACGGCGCCTGATATGAACCAGCTGACAAGTTATACCGACACCAACGACCAGCTGAATCAACGCATCTTGAACAACCTGGAAGCGGGGCGGCCTGGCGGTCTGAAAGTAGATCTCTATCTGGGCGACCAACCTACGCTGGATCTGACCACGAATAACCTGACGCTTTTATCGAGCCAGCAATACCCTTACACAGCCCTTGGAACGATAGGCATACGAAAGTTGCTGGATCCACCCGAGAGTAGCCTGATCAGCCAGATTGTGAACCGTCACACCGTCCTTCCGAGCAATTCCAGCGCCGACCAACTCGTTCTACTCGACATGCAGGGCCAACTTGAAATCTCACAGGCACTGAGGCGGGATGCGCGTCATACCCAAGGTAGCGCCCATAGTCATCCGCTGTTCGACTCAACTAATCAGCATGTGCAGTGGATTCGGACGCATCGTGCGCAGATGTTGCTGGCATTCGAGGATATACGGCAGCAAGGGATCGTGCGTCGGCAGGCAAAAGAAGCGTGGGATCACTACGACGCCGTTTCCAGGCTCGACGCCACGACCAGGGAAGCGGTGAACACCTGGCTTCGGGGGGAGGATCACAGCCTCGGCTGGGACCGGTTCAAAAGAAACGATGTCAAATCTGGAAATCGCTTGAGCACCCACTACACGAACCTTCGTGGAGATCTGAAGACCCCGCAGTCTATAACGTCGGCCCGCGGGGAATATGCAGCAAGCAAACTCCTGATCACCGCGTATGGCACGGACTACCAGATGAAAATGGGGAAGTCCGCAAACGGGATGCGCCCCAATGGAATAGACCAGATTTGGGTCAAACGCGACATGCGCACAGGCAACGTAATTGAGTACCTGATTGTTGAAGCGAAAGGAAGCGTCAACGCGACACTGGGTCATCCCAGCACCGGCCAGCAAATGTCACCCAAATGGTTGTTCTGGTGCCTTATCAATATGGCAAGCAAAAACGCATCGTACATAGGGCCTGAAACGAAGACGGATTTACCTGTAAAAATCCTCAACGCATTAATCAACCCAGGGGGGATTCCCGTTCGAGGCATTGTCTTTCACTCGCTCCACGGATCGGCAAATGAAAGCAAGGTCGTGCAGATGAACGATATCGGACTCTACCAATTCGCGTCTGCATTCGAGAACGCATCGAAGGGGGGCGGACTATTCACCAACGCGCCTACACAACAGTACATCGCGTTTAAGTGACGAGGGGCGGCTCACTTTCGGCTGCCCCTCACCCATTCAACGACATCGGCCTATGGCCCCCGATGGCAGTTGCAAATATTGTTTTCGTGTAGCGGCCGCCGCCTGTTTGGATCTAAACCTGCGAGCGAGCAGAGGCCTGGTCGCGGGTTTTCCAAAGCGATAGCAGCACACCGCCCAGCAGCAAAGCCAGGGTCACGCTCAGGGAAATCACCGGCGCAATCTTGCCGATGATGCCGACCAGGAAGATCTTGCCGCCGATAAACACCAGCACAAGCGCCAGGGCGTACTTGAGATAGGCGAAGCGGTGAATCATCGCCGCCAGAGCGAAATACAACGCACGCAGGCCAAGGATGGCGAAGATGTTAGAGGTGTAGACGATGAAGGGATCCTGGGTGATGGCAAAGATCGCCGGCACGCTGTCCACAGCGAACACCAAGTCGGCACATTCAATCAGCACCAGGGCCAGGAACAACGGCGTCACCCAGAGCACGGACTTCCCACTGGCATCCGCCTGACGGACGAAGAAGCGCCCTTCATGCAAGCGATCAGTCACCCGCATGTGCTTGCGCAGGAACTTCACCAGCAGGTTTTCACTAAGGTCCGGATGGTCATCGATCTTGCTGAACAGCATCTTGGCCCCGGTCAACAGCAGGAAGATGCCGAACACATAGAGAATCCAGCTGAACTCGGCGATCAGCGCCGCACCTAGGCCAATCATGATCGCGCGCAGCACTATCACACCGAGAATGCCCCAGAACAGCACCTCGTGCTGATACTTACGCGGGATTGAGAGAAAGCTGAAGATCATCGCCATAAGAAATACGTTGTCCATCGACAACGATTTCTCGATCAGAAAACCTGTGTAGAAATCCATCCCGGCATCACCGCCCTTGACCTGCCAGACCCAGAGCCCAAACAGCAAGCTGGCCGTGATATAGCCAGCAGACAGCAGCAGGCTTTCACGAACGCCGATTTCTCGATGCTCACGGTGTAGCACCCCGAGGTCGAAGACCAACAGGCTGATAACGATGCTGATAAAAACGAGCCACAACCAAGTAGCGGTGCCGAGAAACTCGGCAAAAAAGAACGGTTCCAGGGCAGTCATAAGCCCCTCCTCTCAGTGTCGAAGTTGTACAAACTGCAACTCCGACATGGCAGCGATTCGCTGTCAGAGGGGCCCGGCGTTGTGGGAAAAAATTTAGAGAGGCGTGGGGGAATTCTCAATCGCGCAAGGGTTGCAAGGTGTTTCAGTGGGGGAGAGGGTGTTGCTGAGGTTGGAATGTTGATTGGCAGAAATTGAGTAATTCCTGCTTCCCTGGAGAGGTTCAAAGACTCTCGGAGCCTATAGGTACGCGTTTGGTTGATTGCTGACTGTTATGACCGGTAGGAAATGGCCGAAAGCTGCCGTCGATGCAGCTCGTCGCCTAACTCTCGCTAGGAATAACTTGCCTCAGATGCTGTAGTTAGCCGAGGAACGGTTGATTGACATCAGCGGCCATTATCCCGTCCGGTCAGAATCACCGGCCTCCTACGAGCCACGGATTGGGTTCGTCAAAGCGAGCCGGTTTCGGCATTTTCCCAGCAAAGAAGCCCTCAAAAACCATCTGGAATCTCTCGCGAAAATCATAGACCTGCTTTCTTTTTAGGTTTCGGATCTTGAAGAGATCCTTCCGATCAAAGTGGCACCCGAATAACAGAAAGCTGTAGCTGAAGATCTCGAACACCCTATGTGAGAGCGCCTGACTGAAGCTTGCCTCTGTTGCGATTTGATAAAGTGCCCACTCCAGTAGCCAGTATTCGTCACGATCCCAGAGTCCTGCTTCGTGTAACCGTCCGATGAACGAGGCGTCTTCGTATGCTTCGCACCCGACGAAATTTCTGGCGATCAGAGCGTGCGCATCCATGTTAAGAATTTCCATATCAGATAAGGTCGACAGCGTACCGAGTTGCCCACTCTCGGACAATGTACCGCAAAACTCCCGCCCCCTCCCCAGCGGAGCTGTTGGTTAGCCTCTCACCTTATGGAGCCCAGGAAATGCCTGCTTTTGAAATTTTACCGCTCGAAGCTATTGGTCCTGTGCGTCTTGGCGTAGCACGCACTGTAGCGAGGCAAACAATGGCCGCCATTGGGTTCCCACTCGAGCATTCCCAGGACAGCGTCGATTATTTTTGCGAGTCCTGCATGCAGGTTTCCCACGGACCAAACGATGAAGTCAGCTTCATTGGTGTCTCCGGAAACCCGAACGTCACGTTCGTCTTCAAGGGCATCGATGTCTTCAGGCACTCTGCCATCGACGTGTTTTCGCTGATGGCTGCTTCGGACAATTCCGGTCCGCATGAATTCTCACCATATGAATACCTATTTCCTAACCAAATCCTGACGCTATGGGATGCGGATGAACAATATGACCGTCAAGGAGGAGAAAATCGCGAGGTCTGGGGTCAGGTCGGAATCGGTAACAGTGCTTACATGGCAGCCATTCGCGCCATCAAGACAAAGATGTGATGGTCCATCCTCTATTCAATGGAATGGTTTAAAGGGACAGCTTCGGACAAAAGGCGACCCGTTGGGAGCGGCAGCTTTCGGTCGATTCTGTTGAAAAAGTCGGCCCTGGTTTTCACGGTAGAAATGAATCGCCCCTAGTTTTGTAGACATCTCCAAGCCTCACAATTAGACCCATCAGGAGGTGCTATCAGAAACCAGCGTCACCCCGAAGAATCCAAGATCGAAGCAGTCAAACAAGTCACCAAACGCGGTTTGCGTATTGCTGATGTGGCGTAGCGCATTGAATGACTGCTTTTGGCCGATTGCTGCCGTTGGCGACCGACGGCTTTCGGCCAAAAGCAGTCATTCTGACAGTCTCCGAAACTAGTGGCGATTCGCTTTTATTCTAGTGGTTCGTGAAACCTCAATACAAGGATCAGTATTAAAATCCGGCGAAGAACCAATTCTGCTATCACTTATGGAAACCATGTCCCTCCTAATAATGTCTTGGGTTATAGTTTCAGATTCCAAACAGAATGATCCATACCAAGCTTCAACTTTGCGGAGCTGACCATGCACATCTACAGCTGTAATTTTTGCAACGAGATGAACAGGGATGGTTCTATTGCCGTCGAGTAACGATTCAGTCAGGGGCACAGTCAACCTCAACATTTTCATTGCGCCTTTATCTAATACAAAAGGCACCTCGGCAAACCTTTCATCCAATAGGGATGGAAAATACCCTCCATCAGTAACCCCATGGTAGGTTTTAATTTCTATCTTGCTAATAAGATAAGGTAAATTTCCACCGTTTGAGAATACAAGTTCTACATCGGTACCAACCTTCGCTGCGCTCGACTCTGCAAAACTGACCGCTCTAACAACTACAGAATCAACCTCTCTAACTGAATAATAAAAACTCAAGCCAGAAATAACAATTGCAAGTAACGAAAACGCCAGTGTAATGGAGTCTTGATGTTTGAAAAGTTTCGAGGCCATTGCCCCTCCATAGATACGATGAAGAATGCCGCTGCGCCCATCCTAACACCAACGAAACAGTCAGCATGTAGGCATCGGGCCACGGAGAGCTGTAAATCGCCCCCAATTTCATAGGCTCGTTCGAAACTCCTGTATTGGCCGGTTTCTGCCCTTCGCGACAGGCTGAAATCGGCCAAAAGCAGTCGTTTGAGGAGGGATAAGTCCAGTGCTGCCGGCGATTCAGTCCCAAAAAACATCAACGAAACGCTCGATGTTTATTGCGCATAAACATATCCCAAGGCGAATGTTTAAAGACACCCGGCGTTACGTCCTAAAGGCTACGACACCTTGCGTCCTTACTTACGCGTGCGTCAGAATCCGCTGGCTTGTGCGCTGTGCCCCTGGGCCCTATCGTTTACCTGCCACTGCCCATCAGTGGTCGGGTTTAGTAGCCCGGATGGTGTTAGTAAGGTGCATGAGCACCATTCAGTCAGGTCTTTCTATTCCTGCACTTGATGGTGGTTGTGCGCAGGGCGCCCTTGGGCGCGCCGGCATTGCTAATTCCACCGGTCTACTAACCTGCGCACAGCCGCCACCCTTCTTTTAGTAGAGAACGGTTGCGGCCCCAACTCTGGAATTAGACATATGTTCAAGGTTACCCCCAATCCCCCGGACATCGATCCGGTACCCTACGACGCCACTCTCGATCCTAAGAAGCTAAAAGAGGCGGCAGACCGCGCACTCAACTTCTACCTCAACCCCGGGGCGCCGAAAACGCAGATACCGCCCCGCAAGTCCGGCAACATCTTCCTCATCGACCCAACGGTGGATGACGAAACGCTGCTTGTCCATGCCTGCGAATCGCTGGCGTCGGCCAGCGATATGGCCAGTGATATCGCCGGCGCAATGGAAGGCTCGCAGCGCAACACGATGATGGTGCTGCAACAGGTGATTATGTTGAGTGAGTTAGCGGTGAATCGCGTACTGGATAACCACCAGTTACCTGGGTAGTCGCCAGGTACGTTGTGAGGGCGCCTGCGCCCTCACAACATTGATTTTGCCTACAGCCAAGCGGGAATCATCCGCTATCCACAACTGCGTAGATCGGAAATAGTGCTCCGCAGACGGACTATAGGTAATGAGCGACTGACGCCCGACAGATTTTGCTGGCTTCGCCGGCAGATAGCGACGCTCAGGGCGGCTGAGACTCTACAAGGATGACCCAATGCTCCAGGACGACCGCGATAATTTAGAGCTCGATAAGCTACTGGTCGAAACCCGAAAATTGTTGGCTGAGACGCGTAAGCTTACGGCCGAAGAAACGAAGCTGAAGCACGAAGCCTTCTGGTACCCGTACGCAGTAGGGGCTGGGGTAGTGACCGCCATTGTCGCCTTTACGGGTGTTTGGATTAAGATCTGAGTACTAGTTCGCGACAATGCGTCAAGATCAAACGGCTCAGGATTGCTAGAAACGTTTCACTGACTCAGCAGGGGCCCCGCGACCTCGGAGGAGAAAAAGACATGTCCACACATCGAAGTAGTCAATCAAGCATCGAGCAATTACATCGTGAGGTGGAGGCTTTAGCTGAAGAAATGAGGCGCCCCACCCCGACCAAATTCCGCGTTACGTGGTTGCCGTTCAGCATTGGTGCTGCGTTCGCTCTGACCGTGTTTGTTATCGTCGCTTTTGTTGCTAAGCATGTTTGAGGCTCTATCGCTGAGATGCCCTTTTTCGGCGATGCCGTGGCGGTAGCCGGCTCAAGGTGTATTCGGCTTGCAATCGGGTGCTTTCTCGATGACGTCGAGGGTGGGGGTGGGGCATCGTTTTCGTTGTATGGAGTGGAGCGAGGGAAAAAACTTTCAGCTCAGTGGCTTGCATTCGTTCCGTGGACTTTGTAGGCCACATCGCTGGTATTAAGGATGTCGTCGGGTTTCACGGCGAATCTGTCACCGAGCTTCGAGCGGCGTTTGAGGAGGCGGTAACTGATTATCTGGAGACGTGTGCCAAGCTGGGCCGAGCACCGCAGAAGCCCTATTCTGGCAATCTCAGCCTACGCCTCGCCCCGCGCTCCATACCACAGTCGCCGTAAAAGCTCAGCTTGCCCACAAAAGTATCAAACATCAGCCATAAAAAAACCGGCCACCAAGAGCCGGTTTTTTCATATCCCCCGCCAAAACCACGCGACGTGAGATCAGAATTCGATTGGAGCGGGTGAAGGGAATCGAACCCTCGTTATCAGCTTGGGAAGCTGGAGTAATGCCATTATACGACACCCGCTCAGAGCGGCTGACTTTGTACCAGATGTGGGCGCGGATTTGAAGTTTTTCTTTACGGGCGCAGCGGTGACGCGTCTACGCAAACCTCAAACCAGAGCGGTCGTTCGCGGGCAAGCCCCGTGTCTGTTGGGGCAGAGCGGGGCTTGCTCGCGAGGACTCGGTTTCACATAGCCAGGGCATGGTAGTCCTGCACGTAGTTGTAGCGCGGTCGGCTTTCTTGGTGGGGCTGCTTGAGGAAACCCAGCAGGGCATCACGGCTGTCGCGGCAGGCGGCTTTGTGTTCCATGTCCAGGAAATGCCCCGTGGCTTGCAGCGTGCTGAAGGTGCTGTGTTGCACGTGGTCGGCGAAAACCTTGGCATCGGTGGCCGAGGTGTATTCGTCCCATTCGCCGTTCAGGAACAGCACCGGCACGTTGATTTTTTTCGCCGCGTTGACGTAGCACAACCGGTCGCTGTGGAGCACGTCGTTGATGTGGAAATGCATCTGCCCATATTCGTGCTCGGCCAGGCTGCTGACGTGGCGATAGTTGAAGCGCTTGAACAGCGGCGGCAAGTGTTTGCCGATGGTGCTGTTGACCAGATGTCCCACGCGGTCACCGTCCAGGCTGCCCAGGTAATCCACGCCGCGTTCCAGGTAGTCGCGCATCGGTGCATTGAGCACTGGGGAGAACGAGCTGATCACCGCTTTTTCGATGCGCCGTGGACGCTGGGCCAAGGCGGTGAGGGTGGCGGCGCCGCCCCAGGAAAAAGACAGCACATGCTCTGCGGCAAAGTGATCGATCAACTCCAGGAGGATCTGGCCTTCGATCTCTTTGGTCAGCATCTTTTCATGGCGGTTGTGGGGCTTGGACTTGCCCGCATAGGGTTGGTCGTACAGCACGACGTTGAATTGCGGGTAGAGGTTTTTGGCGGTCTGTGCAAACGACGCGGTGGTGGCCATCGAGCCGTTGACCAGGATGATGGTCTTTTGCGCGGCGTCTGCGCGATAGAACTCCGTGTAAACCCGATACTGACCCTGTATATCCAGCACAGCGATTTCTGGCCTCATGTCATAAGACTCCTGGCAAGCGGGTATGCGCGCAATGAGATTGCACGAGCAATGTGACAGGTAGGCATACGCCTGAAAGATAAGGCCCATGTCGATCCACGAAAGCCGGTCGACGGGTATTGTTATGGCGGGCAGTTTGCCGGAGTTAAGAAGGAACCCGAGGAGGCTCCGGCCGGCAAAAAGTTTCTTGGAAGTATGTGGTGACTCATCGGTCACATTTCGGCCGACGGTTTGATTCAAGCAGTGGACCGGCCGTCGCGCAAGTGTTGTTTGACAATTGTCCGACACTTCTGCCGAGCGGTCATACGATCAGATCAGCTGGATCTCTTCAGGGCTCAGGGCGCGGTATTGGCCTGGCTCAAGCTCGGCGTCCAGCAGCAGCGGTCCCATGCGTTCACGGTGCAGGCGCAACACCTTGTTGTCGAAGTGGCCGAACATGCGTTTGACCTGGTGATAGCGGCCTTCAACGATGCTCAGTCGCGCCGATCTTGGCCCCAGCAGGAGCAGTTCCGCAGGCTGGGTGGTGAGGTTTTCGAAAGCGAAGTACAGCCCGCGCGCGAAGGTAAGGGCGTATTCGGCGGTGATGAGTTGCTCGGTCTCGACGTAATAGACCTTGGGCAGTTTGGTCTGCGGTTGGGTCAGGCGCCGTGACCAACTGCCGTCATTGGTGATCAGCATCAGCCCGGTGGTGTTGAAGTCCAGCCGCCCGGCGATGTGCAGGTCGTCCTTGTCTGGCTCATCCAGCAGGTCCAGCACGGTGGGGTGTTGCGGGTCGCGGGTGGCGCTGACGCAACCGGGCGGTTTGTGCAGCATGAAATATCGGGGTGGGCGACCGGCTTGCAGCACCTGTTCATCGACTTCGACCCGGCTGAATTCGCGCACCTGTGCATGAGGGTCGCTGATGATCTGCCCGTCGATCCGCACTCGGCGTTCCACCAACAATAACCGGACTTGTTGGCGATTGAAACGCGGCAGATTACTGAGGAAGCGGTCAAGGCGCATGGGGCAGGTCAGGCAAGAGAGCGAAGGGCGGGCATCTTACGCGATCGGCTGCGGCTTGGCCCGCAACTGGGTTTCGACCTGGGCGCAACGTGGGCACAGGCAGGACTGATCGCGCAGCTCGGCCGGCAATGCTTCAAGCACGGCCGGGTCGATGCTCACGCCGTAACACCAGCAGGCGCGGTCGGCGGTTCGCGGGTCGGCCAGGGTGCAGTCATTGCTGGCGCCACAGGCCGGGCACAGGTCAGGTTTATTCATAGCTGGAGTGAGGCATCTGTACACAGGTTCGGTTGTTCCCGGTTTGCCGGGCGCGTTGCAGCGCATGATCGGTCCGCGACAGCAAGCTGTGCAAGGTATCTTCGTCCTGCAAGGTGGTGAGGCCGATGCTGACGGTGACCCGCAGCTCTTTGCCACTGCAGAAATAACGTTGTTGTTCGATCCGTTGACGAATTTTCTCAGCGATCTTCAGACCGTTCTGCCCGTCGGTGTCCTTGAGCAGCACAATAAACGTCTCGCCACTCCAGCGGCACACGATGTCCGAATGCCGCAGGCTGTCGGTCAAGTCGCGAGCGAACCCGGTCAACAACTGGTCGCTGGCGATGTGACCATGGGTGGAGTCCAGTCGCTTGAACTCGTCCAGTTCCAGCAGCAGCGCCGCCAGGGGTTGGGGTTCACGTTGGGCTTCGTGCAGGGCTTGTACCGCCAACAGGTCGAAGCCACGGCGGTTGGGAAGTTCCGTCAGGCTGTCGAGGGTGGCCTGGGCGTCGATGCGGCGTTGGTAGCTGCTGATCAATTGATAAAGGATTGCCAACACCGCCAGCGTCACGATCAGGCCGATCAGCAGGTTCAGGTACAGCGTCCTGAGCGTGTGGTCCCGTACCGAAGTGTTGGCAGCGTGGTAGCCCAACAATGAAATGATCAGAAAGCCTGCACCTAGCAGCCCCGCCACGAGCAGGAGCGGCTTGCGCTGGGAATACAACGGCGAACGGAGCGACATGGCGATTTCCTTGGCGCAGACCCAATGAAATCAGTTTAGTGGCCTTGTAGGAAAAGGTGCTCGGATTTGCAGGTTTGTAAAGGGTGGCGAGGGATTTACCGAAGTGCAGCGGCCGCAAAAGCGTCTGCTTCGCAGCCGAGCGGGAGCAAGCTCCCTCGCCACACAATCACAACTTTTTCAGACTATCTAAATAAGCCCGCCATCCCCCCAAATGGCTGATGTCCTGCGCGCCCGTCAAACCATACGGCTCACAAATGAATCCGCTTTCCCAGCGGCCGTCGGCCAGTTGTACCTTGCCCAGCCCAAGCGGCGCGGGGATGCCGGTCAGGAACGAACCGAGTTCGCTGCTCGGCAATTCCCAAACCTCCACCTCGATGGCCACGCCGTCTTCACTGACCCGCAGCATGCCGGGGCGCAGAGGCGGGCCACCGGCCAGTGCGTAGAGACGGTAATCGGCTGAGCTGTGGGTGGCCTCGATCAGACGGGCTCCGCGTTGCTGGAGCTGCCAGTTCAGCGCCAAACCGTCCAGATGCGCCCCGCACACCACCAGCCGCGCCCGGTCATGGCGAGCCGGGTTGGCCGGCGCCGGCACGGCCGGCGCTTGCTGGCGCTGCAAGGCGTCGGCGACGCTTAACAGGTATTGATCGGTGAAGGCCCGACCGAACAGCGTCACGCCCCAAGGCAAGCCGTTAGCCATGAATGCGCTGGGAACAGCGACGGCAGCGTAGTCCAGCAGGTTCATGAAGTTGGTGTAGTAACCCAGCTCCGAGTTGCGCAGCACCGGTTCGGCGGCCAGTTCGGCGAGGGTCACCGGGCGACCGATGGTCGGGGTGAGGACGCAATCGAGCGTTTCCATGACGCGATCGCATTGGGCTTTGAGCGCTTGCAAACGGTACTGGGCACGGAAGGTTTGTACGCCATCCACGGTAGGCGCTTTCGCCAATACGGCGCGGATAACTGGCAGTACGGCGTCGGGCTCGCGCTCCATCAATTCCCCGGCAACGCTGTAGCGCTCAGCCACCCAAGGCCCTTCATAAAGGAGCCGGGCGGCTTCCAGAAACGGGGACAGGTCCAGTTCCACCGCTTCGCCGCCCAGGCCCTTGAGGCGCTCGATGGCCGCTTGAAACAGTTGTGGACCTTCATGGCAGCCGAAAAAAGCCAGGTCTTGCCGACGAGGCACGCCGAAGCGAAAGCTGCGTGGCGCGCCGAACGCTGTGCCGTTGTTCCACTGCGGGTTGCGGCGGCTGTACTCATCGCGTGGGTCGAGACGGGCTGTCAGCGCGAGTAACTGGCTGGCTTCCCGGGCTGTAGCGGTGAAGGTCGTGACGCAGTCCAGCGTGCGACAGGCCGGCACCACACCCGCCGTGGAAATCAATCCCTTGGTGGCCTTCAGCCCCAGCAGATTGTTCAGCGCCGCCGGCACCCGACCCGAGCCTGCGGTGTCGGTGCCCAGGGCAAAGCTTGTCACACCCAGGGCCACCGCCAGTGATGAGCCGGCGCTTGAACCGCCGGCCGGATAGTCGGGCAGCACGCTATTGCGACAGGCACCGTAAGGCGAGCGGGTGCCGTTGAGCCCGGTGGCGAACTGGTCGAGATTGGTCTTGCCCAGAGGAATCGCGCCCAAGGCCAGTAGCTGCTCGACAAGGGTGGCCGAACGTTGCGGCACGTAGCTGAACGCCGGGCAGGCTGCCGTGGTGGGAATACCTGCCAGGTCGATGTTGTCCTTGATCGCGAACGGCACGCCATACAGCGGCAGGTTTTCCAGATCCTGGCCCTCCAGCGCGACGAGGTAAGGTTCAAGCTCCTCGGGCGTCAGCAGGTGGATGAACAGGTGGTAGTCCGGGTTCAGCGCCGCGGCTTTTTCCCGCAGGCTCAACAGTAAATTCCGAGGTGTAAGTTCGCCGCTGCGGTAGGCGTCGCGCAGATCGTCCAGGCGTAAAGACGGGGTCATGGCATTAATCCTTTGATTGAGTTCAGTCACGTTCCAGCACCACCACACGTTGTCCGGCGCGCACCGCCGAGCCGGGCTGTACACGAATCTGGCGCACCACTCCGGACACGGGGGCGAGGAGTGGGATCTCCATCTTCATCGACTCCAGAATCACCAGTACGTCACCCGCGCTGACCCGAGCATCCACCTGCACCTGGACCTGCCAGAGATTGCCAGCGATGTGGCTATCGACACTGAGTTGATCTTCGCTCAGCAGTGAATCTTCGCTAGGCGCGGGTGCCGGTTCTTCGCTGTCGAAGTGTGCCTGGCCACTGGCGATCCAGCGCTCGCGCTCGGCATTGAAGGCGCCTTGTTGCTGCGCTCGGAACGCGGCGATGCTGTCCGCCTCCTGCGCCAGGAAGCGCTGGTAATCAGCAAGGTTGAGTTGACCGTGTTCGATGTTCAGGTCGAAGCGGCCCAGCGGGAAGTCCCGGCGGATGCGCAGCAGTTCATCGGCGCTGACCGGGTAGAAGCGGATCTGGTCGAAGAACCGCAACAGCCAGGGTTTGCCGTCGAATGCGGCGACCTCGCGATAACGATTCCACATCTGCAACGTGCGCCCGACGAATTGATATCCACCTGGGCCTTCCATGCCATACACACACATGTACGCGCCGCCGATGCCCACCGAGTTTTCCGCAGTCCAGGTGCGGGCCGGATTGTATTTAGTGGTCACCAGCCGATGCCGAGGGTCCAGTGGCGTGGCGACCGGCGCGCCGAGGTAGACATCCCCAAGGCCCATCACCAGGTAGCTGGCGTCGAACACCGTGCGTTGCACTGCGTCGAGGTTGGGCAGGTCGTTGATACGGCGGATGAACTCCAGATTGCTCGGGCACCAGGGCGCGTCCTTGCGCACCGTGGTCATGTATTTTTCGATGGCCAGCTGGCAAGCCGGATCGTCCCAGGACAGCGGCAGGTGCACGATGCGTGACGGCACCTGCAGATCCTGCGCGGCGCACACCGCGTCCCATTCACCGCTGAGGATTTGCAGTAGTTCGGCCAGCGGCAGTTGTTCGGGTTGGTAATGCACTTGCAACGAACGAATGCCCGGCGTGAGGTCGATTACGCCGGGCAACTGTTTGTGCTCCAGCGCCTGCATCAAGGCATGGGCGCGAAAACGCAGCACCAGATCCAGTTCGGGAGCGCCTATCTCCAGCAGCAGGTGCGTGTCGCCGGCCAATCTCGCCACCAGACGGGTATCGTCCTGACCGATATCCAACACCACTGGCGACCCAAACCCCTGTGGGAGCGAGCTTGCTCGCGATGGGGCCAGATCAGACTCCGCATCCACTTCATCGCGAGCAGGCTCGCTCCCACATTGATTCCATTCCAAGGTCAGAGAGCGGGCGGTCTTCAGGTCTACCGGCACAAACCGCACCCTGTCCCCGGCCTTCAGTTGCCCCAGTTGCCAAAGATCCGCCTCGATCACCGTCACCGGGCAGACGAAACCACCCAGGCTCGGGCCGTCGGGACCGAGGATGACGGGCATGTCGCCGGTGAAGTCCACGGCGCCGATGGCATACGGGTTGTCATGGATGTTGGAAGGGTGCAGTCCGGCCTCGCCGCCGTCGGCGCGTACCCATTCGGGTTTCGGTCCGATCAGGCGAACGCCGGTTCGGCTGGAGTTGAAATGCACTTCCCAGGCCGTGTCGAAGAAGGTGTGGATGTAGCGCTCGGTGAAGTATTCCGGCGCGCCATGGGGGCCGTAAATCACGCGGACCTGGCGCACGTCGGGCAGCTCCAGAGTGGGCTCGCTCGTGTGCGCCACGGTCGCGCGCTCATCCAGGGGCGCCA
Source organism: Pseudomonas sp. A214 (assembly GCF_900156295.1). Taxonomy (NCBI): domain Bacteria; kingdom Pseudomonadati; phylum Pseudomonadota; class Gammaproteobacteria; order Pseudomonadales; family Pseudomonadaceae; genus Pseudomonas; species Pseudomonas sp. A214. The sequence continues at coordinate 5,303,417 of NZ_LT707062.1, read as the reverse complement.
GGTGCAACACGTCGCCGGTACACAAGGCCCGCCCCCCATGGCCGCCGAACTGGCCGAGGGTGAAGGTGCTTTTACTGCCCAGGTAATCCGGCACTTGCACGCCGCCTTGCAGGCACAAGTAACTGCGCGCCCCGGCGCCGGCGATGGTGCCGATCGCCAACGTGGAACCGGCAGGAATCGACAGCGCAGTGTTCATCGGCACAGCTTCGCCATCGAGGGTCAGCGCAATGACCGCGCCGGTCACGGCCACCCTGGCAGCGCAGTTGAAACGCAGCAACGGCCCGCTCATGGTGATTTCCAGCGCCGCAGCGCCTTCTTCGTTGCCCAGCAGGCGATTGCCCAGGCGCAGCGAGCGGCTGTCCATCGGTCCCGATGGCGGAACACCCACCGCCCAATAGCCGAGTCGGCCGGGGTAGTCCTGAATGCTGGTCTGGGTGCCGGGGCTGAGCACTTCAAAAGTGTGGGCGCGATAGACCAGCGCCTCAAGGCAGCGAGTCCAGGGCTGGCCGCTGGCAAAGGGTGCATCGAGGAGAATCTGTTGCAGGTAGTCGCGGTTGGTTTCCACGCCGTACAACAGGCTTTCATTCAGCGCTTGATGCAAACCCAGGCGTGCCTGCTCACGGGTCGGCGCCCAACGAATGACTTTGGCGATCATCGGGTCGAAGTAGGGTGGAATCTGGCAGCCGGCCTCGACCCAGGTGTCGATGCGCAGTTGTTTGCCGTCGGCTGGCGGCCATTGCACAGCGGTCAGCAGCCCCGGGCTCGGCTGGAAGTCCCGGCCTGGATCCTCGGCATACACGCGCGCCTGAATCGCATGACCCTGGGCTCGCAACCCCTGGCTCAACTCGCTCAGGGGCGGCAGGTCCCCGGCGGCCAGTTGCACCATCCAGCGCACCAGGTCGACGTTCCACACTTGTTCGGTGACGCCGTGCTCCACTTGCAGGCGGGTGTTCACTTCCAGAAAGTAAAAGCGCCCGGCGTCACTGTCGAACACGAACTCCACGGTGCCGGCGCTGCGGTAGTTGACCGCCTGGGCCAGTTGAATCGCTGCTGCGCAGAGCTCCTCGGCCATACCTTCGGGCAAGTTGGGCGCAGGGGTTTCTTCGATGACTTTCTGGTTGCGCCGCTGCACCGAGCAGTCGCGCACGCCCAGTGCGATCACCTGGCCCTGGCCGTCACCGAATACCTGAACCTCAAGATGCCGAGCCCGCTCGATGTACTTCTCGATGAACACGCCGGCATCGCTGAAGTTGTTCTGGCCCAAGCGCTTGACCGCTTCGAATGACTCGCTCAACTCGGCGGCATTGCGAGAGACACGCATGCCGATGCCACCGCCGCCAGCGGTGCTTTTGAGCATGACCGGATAGCCGACCTGGTTGGCGGCCAGTAGCGCGGCGTCGAGGCTGTCGAGCAGTTCGCTGCCTTCGAGCAGTGGCACGCCGTGCCGGCGAGCCAGGTCGCGGGCGGTGTGCTTGAGGCCGAACACACGCAGTTGCTCTGGCGTCGGGCCGATGAAAGCGATGCCGGCGGCCTCGCAGGCCTGCGCGAAGGCGGCGTTTTCCGAGAGAAAGCCGTAGCCGGGATGGATCGCCGTCGCGCCGCTGCTTTTGGCGATTGCCAGCAGCTTGTCCACCGCCAGATACGTACCGGCCGCCGCACCTTCGCCCAGGCAGTGGGCTTCGTCGGCCTGCAGGATATGCAAGCTGGCCGCATCGGCCTGGGAATACACCGCGACGCCTTCGACCTTCAGCTCGCGCAGGGTCCGCAGGATCCGGCAGGCGATGGCGCCACGGTTGGCGATGAGGATTTTTTCGAACATGGCATTGCCCCCTCAGGCATGCGTGCTGCCTGAACTGGGATGCGGGCCGTCCCGCAGTTTTCGATGGCCGACGGGGTCGTCCCCGTGAGCGAAACCTCCAAACACCCGACTCCCCTGTGGGAGCGAGCCTGCTCGCGATAGCGGTCTGTCAGTTACATCAGTGTTGGATGTGCTGCTGCCATCGCGAGCAGGCTCGCTCCCACAAGGGTTTGAGGGTGTTCATGAAATCAGTGTTTATTTGATGCACTGCCCCGACCGGCTCTGGCACAAGGCAAACAGCCAGCGGCGCAGGCGGGTGAGTTTCAGTTCCATATCAAAAGCTCCGCTGGCGTGGGGTTGTAGGCGTTGCACGGGTTGTTCAGTTGCGGGCAGTTGGAGATCAGGACGATCACGTCCATCTCGGCCCGCAGGTCGACGTATTTGCCGGGCGCCGAAATCCCGTCCTCGAACGTCAGGCCGCCGTCGGCGGTGACCGGCACGTTCATGAAGAAGTTGATGTTCGGTCCGATGTCGCCCTTGCCCAGACGACCGTCGTGGGCGCAGGCCCGCAGGTAGTTGTCGCGGCAGCTGTGCATGTAGCGTTTTTCCAGGGCGTAGCGCACGGTGTTGCTTTCCTGGGCGCAGGCGCCACCGAGGGTGTCGTGGCGCCCGCAGGTGTCTTCAACGATGGTCAGCATGGGCTGGCCGAGGTTGGAATACAGCACGCTGCCGGTGCTCAGGTACACGCTGTTCTGCCGGCGCAGGGTGCGCTGCACGTCGTAGCGTTCCTTGGGATTGGCCAGGCTGTAGAACAGCGTATCGACCGCCTGGTTGCCTTCCAGGTCGAGGATGCGCAGGGTCTGGCCGGCCTTGACCTCCACCAGCCAGGGTTCCCCGGCGGGAATGGTGGCGCGGTAGATAGCGGCGTCGGGCTGCTTTTGCAGGGTGGCGATGGCAAGTGACATGGCAGCGATCCTCAGGCGAACAGGCGGTCGGTATTGATGAAGCCGCGCTGGTTTTCCGGGCGCGAGTTGCGGCAGTGCTCGGCCACGCTGGGCTCGGCGTTCATCCAGCTGAGCTTGAGCGGTTGCGGGGCGTATTGCGGGTTCGGGTCCATCGGGTGTTGCAGCGCAGTCAGCACCACCAGGGTGTCCATCGGTGCGTAGAGTTCGATGTAATCGCCGGCCTTGGCGTTGCCTTCAACGAAGTGAAAGTTGCCGGCCTCATCGACATCGACCCGGCTGAACAGGTTGAGGGTCATCAGCAGGTCGGACAGGCCCAACCCCCATTTGCCCAGCTCCACCAACAGGTTGTCGGTGCCGTTGCGAAAGAACCCGTTACGCAGTTCCTGATAGCGGCCCTGGCCGTATTTTTCGGCCACTTCCTCGGCGCAGAGCACACCGCCTAGGCTATCGCTCCAGCCGCACGTGTCGGCGGTGATCGCCGCCAGCACCCGGCCCATGTCCGAGTACAGGCAATGGCCGGTGGTGAGTTTGGCGGTGTGTTGGCATTTGAGGCTGTCGGGCAGGTTCAGGCGCTCGGTTTTCTCATTGGCATTGAGCAGCGTCAGGCTCACGTTGGCCCCGCCGCGCAGATCGGTCAGGCGCAGCAGTTGACCGCGCTTGAGCACGAAGGAACGGTGGCCGCCACCGGGCAGCAGCTCTTCGGCGAAGGGAGGAAACAATTGGGTCGAATCGGTCATGGGAAAACTCCTTTCAAGCGATACGCAATGCGCCGGCCAGTTCGGCGGGCAGGGCGTCGACGGCGGCACGGGCGGTGCGGCGGTCGCTGTTCAGTGGAATGTCATAGGTGATGCGCGCGCCATAGGCGCCGGGGGCATGGGGATCGACGCGAACCTTGTCGAACACCAGCAGGCGTGTGCCGAGGCTGAATCCTTCGGACAGGTCATGGGTGACCATGAACACCGTCAAGCGGGTTTCGCGCCACAGCTCCAGCAACAGGGCGTGCATGTCTTTGCGAATGCCGGGATCGAGTGCGCCGAAGGGTTCGTCCAGCAACAGGACACGGGGTTTCATGATCAGCGCCTGGGCGATGGCCAGCCGCTGTTGCATGCCCCCGGACAACTGCGCCGGGTATTTGTCCAGTGCATGGCCGAGGCCGACCTTGTTCAGCAGATGCGCGGCCTCTTCACGGGCCTGGCGTTTGGCGCTGCCGAACAGGCGTCCCAGCAGCGGCGAGCGCGGCAGTTCCAGGCCCAGGGCAACGTTGTTCAGCACCGTCAGGTGCGGGAACACTGAGTAACGCTGGAACACCACGCCACGGCTGGCATCCGGCTCACCAGCCAGAGGCTCACCGTCCAGCAGAATCTGCCCGCGACTGGCGCGCTCCTGGCCCAAGAGCAGCCGCAGAAAGGTTGATTTGCCACAACCCGACGCCCCCACCAGCGTGCAGAACTCGCCTTCGGCGACGCTCAGGTTCAAGCGTTCGAGCACCACCTGATCGGCGTACTGCTGCCAGACGTTATTGACCTTGATGAAACTCATGCCTTCGCCCCCTCATACCAGGGGAACGCTCGCCGGGTCAGGTGCTTGAGACCCCAGTCCATCAGCCAGGCGAGCAAGGTGATCCACACCACGTACGGCAAGATCACATCCATCGCCAGGTACCGGCGCACCAGGAAAATCCGATAGCCCAGCCCATCGGTGGAGGCGATGGCTTCGGCGGCGATCAGAAACAGCCAGGCCGAACCGAGCATCAGCCGCAGGGAAATCAACAGGCGTGGCAGCAATTGCGGCAGCACCACCCGCAGCATCAAGGTCCAGGTCGAAACGCCGAGGGTCTGGGCCTTGATCAGCAGCTCGACCGGAATTTCCCGGGCGCGCTGTTCCAGGTCCCGGGCCAGACACGGGGTGATGCCAATGACGATCAGCATCACTTTCGACAATTCTCCCAGACCGAAGACGATGAACAGAATGGGCAGGATCGCCAAGGGAGGCACCATCGACAGCACGGTGAGCAACGGCGAGAGCGGCGCGCCGAACAGCGGCAGCGTGCCGGCGGCGATGCCCAGGCACAGGCCGGCCAAGGCGCTGATGCCCAGGCCGATTGCCAGTCTGCGCAGGCTCGATGCGGTGTCTTGCCAGAGCAGGTAATCGCCACTGCGCACGTCAGCGGTGAAGGCCAGGCGTTTGACTGCATCGGCCATCTGCACTGCGCTGGGCAGCAGCTTGTCGTTGGGGTTGTCCGTCAACCGTTCGGCCGAGCCCATAAAGTAGGCGAACAGCACCAGCGCGAAGGGCAGGATCACCAACAACAGGCGGCTGGGGCGATCCGGATAGCGGTTGATCAGGCGCATGCCAGCTCCTCCGGTTTACAGCTTGGCGTCGGCGGCCAGTTGCACGTAGGTCGGGTCAAAGCGCAGCTTGAGGTTGGCCTTGTCGCCGCTGGTCACGCCATTGGCAAACGTCATGCCGACTGCGTTGGTGTCCTTGGCGCCTTCGCCGAGCAAACCGTGCTGGAACGAAAACTCGGCGACCTTGCGCATGGTGGCGGGCAGTTGCTCGCTGGTGGCGAAGCTCAAGGCCTCCTTGGGCGTGGCGAACAGCTTGGTGGTGTCCAGTTGCGACTGGAATCCGGCCAGATCGGTGCCCGAGGCTTTGGCCATGTGTTCGAGTGCGGTCTTGCTGGCGGCGTTTTTTGCATCCATCAGCGCCACCACTTCAAACCAGGCACCGGTCAACGCTTTGCCCAGGGCCGGGTTGTCCTGCAGGGTCTGGGTGTTGACCACCATCATGTCCATGATCTCCCCAGGGATCTGGCTGGAATTGAACACCTCGCTCACGCCGGGCTGGGCCTTGATGTCCGAGAGCATCGGGTTCCAGGTGGTGACGGCCTTGACCTGGTCGGTATTGAAGGCCGCGGAGATATCGGCATCGGAGGTGTTGACGACTTTGAGGTCTTTCTCGGTGAGACCGACCGAGTCCAGGGCGCGGGCCAGCAGGTAATGGGAGACCGACAACTCCACCAGATTGACGTCCATGCCCTTGAGGTCGGCGACTTTCTTGCCGTCACCCTTGAGCACAATGCCGTCATTGCCATTGGAAAAATCGCTGACGATCAGCGCGGTGCTGTCCACGCCGCCGGCGGCGGGAATGGTCAAGGCGTCCATGTTGGTCATGGTGCAGCCATCGAACTGACCGGCGGTGTATTGGTTGATGGATTCGACGTAGTCGTTGAGCTGCACGACATCGATGGTGATGCCGTATTTTTTCGCCCATTTATCGACAATGCCTTGGCTGCCGGCGTACTCCCAGGGCATCCATCCGGCGTAAATGGTCCAGCAGACGCTGAAATGGTCTTTTTGCGCGGCAGGGGACGAGGGGCTTACGAGGGCCGAGAACGTAGCGAGGAGCAGGGCGCAAAGACGAAGCTTGAGCATGGTGGTTCTCCAGTTGATCAAGGGCGGACAGGAGCAACGCGGCACCGCGAACGGTGGCTTGTCTCCCGGGCTTTTGTCCCGCCGTGTAACCTCAACTGGAGGTCGCCAACTCTCGGACCAGCCACTCGCCAGAGGCGAGCCGGAACCCTAGTCAGCCATTGCAAATTGTGGTGCCGCGAACCTGTGATGACTCCTGCACGGAGTTTGTTAAAGCGAGAGCCGTGCCAAGTAGCGTAAAGGCCCGGTCCAAAGCGGGTGGGGGGGAGAACAGCGCGGCGTCGCCAGTGGGTTTGTGCATGGTTGTGGTGCTTTATCGCACCGGGATGAGGCACGGAGCACATGTTTCAACTTATTGCCGGGGCGCACCAGATTCGGATTTCGCTGTCAGATTAATCGTCAGTCACCCAATAGATGACTGCCGCCCGCCAGCGTCGCTGATGTGGCTCATTAGCGGTCCAGGAGGCCGCCATGTATCGACGACTTCTGCTCATTGCGTTTCTGGGTTTGACACTTTCGGCATGTGTTCCTTACGACGGAGGCTCAAGCTACTACCGTTCCGAGGTCTACACCTCACCGGCGCCGGTCTATTACGGTGGCGGGAGCTACTACTCGGCACCGCGCGGCTATTACGCACCGCGGTATTACCAACCGGCACCGCGCTATTACTCGGCGCCGCGCTACTACCAACATGGCCCGCGCTACTACTCGCCACCGCGCACGGCATACCGGTCTCATCCACACCGGGGCGGCTGGGACGGCCATAACCGGGGCGGCTGGAATGACGACCGTCGTGGTCGAGGCGGACGTGATCATCGGGGACGCGGTGATCATGATGGACGGCGTAACCACCGCTGATTCATCGGCAGCAAAAAGCGGCGCATTGAGCGCCGCTTTTTTGTGCCTGTAACAAACCCGATGGGATAACGCTTGTGGGAGCAAAGCTTGCTCGCGATGACAGGGGATCAGTTAGCTTCCCGGCGACTGGCATACCGCTATCGCGAGCAAGCTTTGCTCTCACAGAATGTCGCTCTCACAGAATGTCACTCTCACGGGTGTGCCACCCAGGTTCTTTACTCGTTAGACAAATCCGCCAGCGGATGCCGCCCTTCCCAGGCCTTGTGAAAATGCGCCTCGACCGCTGCTGCGGGGACATGGTTGATGTCCGGCCAGTGCCAGCGGGGCTTGTGGTCTTTGTCGATCAGCCGCGCCCGCACGCCCTCGCTGAATTCAGGGTGTCGGCAGCAGTTGAGGCTCAAGGTGTACTCCATGCGCAACACACTTGCCAATGACAAATGCCGGGCTCGGGCGATCTGTTCCCAGACCAGATGAGCAGTCAGCGGGCAGCCTTCGGTCATGGTCTTGGCCGCCCGGGCGATCAATGGGTCTGAATGGTCCACCAGCAGGCTGAGGGTTTTCCAGGCGCAGCGCACATCGCTGACATCCAGCCATTCGTCGATTTTCTGCCGGCGCGGTAGCCATTGCGCCTCGGGTAATTGGGCGACGGCTTCCTGTTGCAAGGCCTTGAGCAAGCTGTTGAGCTGCATGGGCGTCTGTTCCTGCCAATTGAGTTGCAGCAGGCCTTCGATCAGATCGTCCTGCTGTTCATCCAACAGGAAACGGTCGGCCAGACCCAGGTCAATGGCGTCCCGGGCATTCATATGGGCGCCCGTCAGGCCCAGGAACAGGCCAAGCTTGCCGGGCAGCCGCGACAGGAACCAACTGGCGCCGACATCCGGGTACAGGCCGATGCTGATTTCCGGCATCGCCAGGCGCGTGCTCGGTGTGACGATCCGAATATTCGCGCCTTGCAACAGCCCCATGCCGCCGCCAAGCACGTAGCCATGGCCCCAGCACACCAAGGGTTTGGGAAAAGTGTGCAGGTTGAAGTCCAGTCGGTACTCCGCGGCAAAAAATTGCGCCGCCAAGGGCGGTACTTCACCTGGTTGAGCGCGGCAGGCCTCTACCAGGCTGCGCACTTCGCCGCCGGCGCAAAACGCCTTGGCGCCGTTGCCGCGCAACAATACAGAGACGATTTGCGGTTCTCTGGCCCAGGCGTCGAGACGATCGCGCAGGGCGTTGATCATCGGCAAGGAGAGGGCATTCAAGGATTTTTCAGCATCCAGGGTGGCGATGCCGATACGGGCGCCATTGATGCCAGTGAGTTCTTCGAAGTGCAGATTCATCGTGACCTCGATCAGAAATTTGAATGATCAGTATGACCGCTGCGTAGGAAAGTGCCGGTTCTGCGTCAGATCAATTGACAAGCCATGTAGGCTTTCCTAGGGTGCGCCCATTGTTTTTACCGGGTGCAACCATGACTGCTGACGACCGTATCAAACTCGAACCGAGCTGGAAGCAAGCCCTGCGTGCCGAGTTCGACCAGCCCTATATGGCAGAGTTGCGTGAATTTCTGCGTCGGGAGTACGCCGCCGGCAAGGAAATTTACCCACCGGCATCGTTGATTTTCAATGCCCTCAACTCCACGCCGCTGGACAAGGTCAAGGTCGTGATCCTCGGCCAGGACCCTTATCACGGCCCAGGCCAAGCTCATGGCTTGTGCTTTTCGGTGCAGCCGGGCGTGCCGGCGCCGCCCTCGCTGGTGAACATCTACAAGGAATTGAAACGCGACCTGAATATCGACATCCCGAATCACGGCTACCTGCAAAGTTGGGCCGACCAGGGGGTGTTGTTGCTCAACACCACCATGACCGTGGAGCGTGCCAATGCCAATTCCCACGCGGGCAAAGGATGGCAGCACTTTACTGATCGGGTCATTGAAGTGGTCAGTGAGCACCAGCCGCATTTGGTCTTTCTACTGTGGGGCGCCCATGCCCAGGGCAAGCAGAAGCTGATCGATGCCACCAAACACCTGGTGCTGACCTCCGTCCACCCGTCGCCGCTGTCGGCTTACCGCGGTTTTCTGGGGTGCGGGCATTTCAGTCGGGCCAACAAGTTTCTTGAGCAACAGGGCGAAGCGCCGATTGATTGGCGGTTGCCGCCGGTTTAATGCGCCCAGCTGACGGGCCCCATCGCGAGCAGGCTCGCTCCCACACTGATTTGTGTGCGCCGCAATATTCTGTGGGAGCGAGCCTGCTCGCGATGAAGGCGCCGCGGACGATCAGACCGAACCCGGCTTGCGAATCCAATACCTGAACAACGGCTCCGCCAGAAACAGCACAAACAGCAGCCGCATCACCTGCAACGCCGTCACCAGCGGTACCGACAGTTGCAGCGTCTCCGCCGTCAGGCTCATTTCCGCAATACCGCCGGGCATCATGCCCAAGGTCAGTGACCGCAAGTCCAGGTGGGTCAGCGTGCTCAGGCCCAGGGCCGCGAGGGTTGCGATCAGCATCGTCAACACCGTGCCAATCAGCGTACGTCCCATGAACGACGGCGCGCGGCGGAAGAACTGCCGGTTGAAATGACAACCCAATCCGCTGCCGATCAACCACTGGCCGATCTGGCTGCCGCCGTCGGGCAGGCCGATGTGCAGATCCCAGCCGATGCTCACCGCCGCACTCACCAGCAACGGTCCGAACAGCCACGGGTTGGGTTGGCGCAAACGCTCCCAGCCCCAGGCGAGCAGGGCGCCTGCCGGGAACAGCAGCGCCAGCCACAGCCAATCCACCGTGGCAGCGTGCTGCACCGGGGCGCCTTCGCCGAGCAAGTATTTGAAAGCGGCCGGTACGCACAGCACCACCACCAGTACCCGCAGGCTCTGGCCGGCAGCGACGCGGCTCAGGTCGGCGCCATTGCGGGCACCGAGGTTGACCATCTCGCCGGAACCGCCCGGCATGCTGGAGAAGAAAGCGGTGGCGCGGTCTTCGCCAGTGCGGCGCATCAGCCACACACTCACCACGCTAGACACGCTGGTGATCAGCGCGCCGAAGAAGATCAGGCCAAAATGGCTCAGCACCTGCTCCATCACCACCGGGGTGAAGTGCAGGCCGATACCGATGCCGACCACCCACTGGCCGCATTTACGGCCGCCAGGGATTTCCATCAGTTGCCACGGTGTGAGGCAGCGCACCAGGATGATCGCCAGCAACGAGCCAACCATCCAGGGCAAAGGCCAGCCGATCAGGCTGGCCAGATAACCGCCGGCCAGACCGACCAGCGGTGTTCCCCACCATTGTCTGAGTGTAGCTTTAGACATTGGCCAGGGCGCGACGTTGAGCCGAGCGACGGCGCCAGATCCGCAACAATGGCATCAGCAGCATGATGACGGTCAATACCCAGCAACCCAGGGTGATCGGGCTCGACCAGAGGATTTCCAGCGCACCGTTGGAAATCGACAGCGCACGACGCAGGTTCTGTTCCATCAGGCCACCGAGGATGAAGCCCAACAGGACCGGCGACAACGGGAAGTCCAGCTTGCGCAGGATGTAACCGAAGATGCCGATACCGATCATCAGGAACAGGTCGAACGTGGTGGCGTGCACCGCGTAGACGCCGATCCCGGTGATGATCGCGATGACCGGTACCAATGCCCAGTTCGGCACGGCCAGGATACGGGTGAAGACGCGGATCATCGGGATGTTGAGGATCACCAGCATGATGTTGGCGACGAACAACGAAGCGATCAGACCCCAGACGATGTCAGGTTGTTGCTGGAACAGCAGTGGACCTGGAGTGATGTTGTACAGCGACAGCGCGCCGATCATCACCGCCGTGGTGCCGGAACCCGGAACACCCAGGGTCAGCATCGGCACCAACGCACCGCAGGCGGCGCCGCCGATGGCGGTTTCCGGGGCGGCGAGGCCACGCTTGTCACCTTGGCCGAACGTACCGCTTGCACCGGCGATGCGTTTTTCCGTCATGTACGCCACGGCACTGGCCAGCGTCGCACCGGCACCTGGCAACACGCCCATGATGAAGCCAAGCACGCCGCATCGCATGTTCACCCAGAACACCGACGCCGCTTCCTTGACGTTGAACATCATCCGCCCGGTGGCTTTCACCGCTTCCTGGCCGCGATGGGTCTTTTCCAGCAGCAACAGAATTTCACTGATGGAGAACAGGCCCAGCACCAGCACGACGAACTGGATGCCGTCGGTCAAATGGATATTGTCCCCGGTGAAACGGTAGACGCCGCTGTTGGCGTCAATCCCGACGCAGGACAGGAACAGCCCGATCAGCGCCGCGATGAAGGTCTTGAGCGGGCGGTCTCCGGCCATGCCGCCGAGACAGACAATGGCGAACACCATCAGCACGAAATATTCCGCCGGTCCGAAGGCAATCGCCCATTTGGCCAGCAGCGGGGCGAACAGCACCATCCCGCAAGTGGCAATGAATGCACCGAGGAACGAACTCCACGCCGACAGCGAAAGGGCGACGCCGGCCATGCCTTTGCGGGCCATCGGGTAACCGTCCAGGGTGGTCATGACGGTGGAGGCTTCACCCGGGATGTTGAGCAGGATCGAGCTGATTCGTCCGCCGTATTCGCAACCCAGGTATACGGCCGCCAGCAGGATCAGGGCCGACTCCGGTGGCAGACCGAGGGCGAATGCAATCGGGATCAGCAACGCCACGCCATTGATCGGGCCCAGGCCCGGCAGCAGGCCGACCACGGTGCCGATCAGGGTGCCGCTCAGGGCGGTAACGAGGTTGTAGGGGGTCAGTGCAACGCCAAAACCCTGGCCGAGATAATTCAGGGTATCCATATCAATTCTCCAGGACGTCGAGCAGGCCCAGGGGCAGCGGCACGTCCATCAGCTTGTCGAACAACAGATAGAGACCGATGGCCATCAGGCTGATGATCACCACGCTCGGCACCCAACGACCGCCATACAGGCGCGCCATCGGAACCCCGACCAAAATGCTGGCGAGGATGAAACCCAGGGGTTCGAAGGTCCCGGCGAATATCAGCAGCAGCACTACGCAGATGCCGATTTTCTGCAGGGTCTCGCGATCCAGTTGCGGATCTTCGTCGCTGTGCACGATGGGCGTCGGACGAAACACCATATAAAGCAGGGCCAGGCTCAGCAGCCCGATCATCAGCAAGGGGAAGGCGCGCGGCCCGACCGGTTCATAGGAAAAGGCTGCCTGGTAGGGCCAGGCCATCAGCGCGAGGCCGACGCAAACCAGCAGCAGCACTGAAGCGAAAATACGTTGGATGAGCATGACTAACTCCTGGGCGGCGCCGCAGTGATGCAGGCGCCGCCGCGAGAACAGAGGCGATTACTGGACCAGGCCAAACTCTTTGGCCAGCATCTTGTAGTCGGCCACTTGCTTCTTCACGTAGGTGTCCAGTTCCGGACCGGTCATGGCGAACGGAAACAGTTCGCGCTGGTCACGCAGCTTGGCGAAGTCTTCGGAAGCCAGCAGCTTGTCGAATGCATTTTTCCACCAGGCGTAGTCTTCATCACTGACCTTCGGCCCGAGGTAGAAGCCACGAACCACTGGCCAGACGATCTCGTAGCCTTGTTCACGGGCGGTCGGGATGTCTTTCATTTCCGGCTCATCCAGGCGCTTCTCGGCGAACACCGCCAGCAGGCGCATGTCGCCGCTCTGGATGTGTGGCATGGAGTCGGAGATGTCCGTACTGCCTACCTGAATATGGCCGCCCAGCAGGGCCGTTGCGATCTCGCCACCGCCTTCGAGCGCCACGTAGCGCAGTTTGCGCGGGTCGATACCGGCGGCCTTGGCGATCAGCGCGGTTTGCATCCAGTCCTGGCTGCCCACGGTGCCGCCGGAACCGATGACCACGGAGCCTGGATCTTTCTTCAGTGCCTGTACCAGATCATCGAGGTTCTTGTAGGGCGAATCGCTCTTGACCGCGATGGCGCCATAGCTGGTGCCAACGGCTGCCAACCAGCGAACGGCGTTTTCGTCGAAACGCCCGAATTTGCCTTGGGCCAGGTTCAGCAACGAGCCACTGGACCAGGCCACCAGCGTGCCGGCGTCGGCCGGGCGCTGCGCGACCACTGCGTTGTAGGCCACTGCACCGACGCCGCCGGGCATGTAGGTCACGCGCATCGGTTTGGTCAGCAGTTTTTCGTTCACCAGGGCGCTTTGGGCCAATTTGCACGTCAGGTCAAAACCGCCGCCAGGCGCGGCCGGGGCGATGCATTCCGGACGCTTGGGTTCGGCGAGCAACTGCCCGGCGAACATCAGGCAACCAGCGGCCAGGGCTACTTTACGCAGTGATAGGTTCATTTTTGTCTCCACAGGAGTTGTTGTTGTGTGTTGCACATTTGCCGTTGTCGGACCCTTCGGGAATCGACAGCGGGCCATCAGGAGCGATAGGTCACGTGGCGTAGACGCACAGAGACGACGGTGCAAGACCGGCGAAAGCGGCGGCGCAAGTGAAGGCGATCTGGTTGAGGCGGGAAGGGCGAGCAGGCGTCGGGGCCTGGGGCTGTATGGACAGCATGGTGAATACTCCGCTCTATTGTTCTTATTTGGCGAAAACGCTTCGGGGCGTTTTTCGTTCGCGAGGTGCCTCGCGACCGGCAGTCGAAACTTGCCGTTGGAGGACTGTAACCGGCCAACCTTTCGCTAACCTTTCAAAAGCTTTCACGATGTTTTTGGCTTCACAGAGGTGGATGCGGCTGTAAACTCCGCGCCACAGAATGGTGCCGACCATCCCTGAATCGAGGTGAAATCCAATGCGTGTCCTGCTCGTCGAAGACCATCTCCAGCTGGCCGAAAGTGTAGCCCAGGCGCTCAAGAGCACCGGTTTGACCGTGGATGTGCTGCACGACGGGGTGGCGGCTGACCTGGCTTTGAGCAGCGAGGAGTACGCGGTCGCGATTCTCGATGTGGGGCTGCCACGCATGGACGGTTTCGAGGTGCTGGCCCGGCTGCGGGCCCGCGGCAAGACCTTACCGGTGTTGATGCTGACTGCCCGTAGCGACGTCAAGGACCGGGTTCATGGCCTGAACCTGGGTGCTGACGATTACCTGGCCAAGCCGTTCGAGCTCACGGAGCTGGAGGCTCGGGTCAAGGCACTGTTGCGCCGTAGCGTATTGGGGGGCGAACGCCAGCAGCGCTGTGGTGGGTTGATTTATGACCTGGACACCCGCCGCTTCACCCTCGACGACGAATTGCTGACCCTGACTTCCCGCGAGCAGGCCGTGCTGGAGGCGTTGATCGCCCGGCCAGGGCGGGTGATGAGCAAGGAGCAGCTTGCGGCCCAGGTGTTCGGCCTGGACGAAGAGGCCAGCCCCGATGCCATCGAAATCTACGTCCACCGCCTGCGCAAGAAACTCGACGGCCATGCCGTGGCGATCGTGACATTCCGTGGCCTCGGCTACCTGCTGGAAACCCGCGATGCATAAGCCCGACAGTTTGCGTTGGCGACTGCTCTGGAACCTGGCACTGCTGTTGGTGGTACTGATGCTCGCCAGCGGCCTGAGTGCTTACTGGAACGGTCGCGAAGCCGCGGACACGGCCTACGACCGCACGCTGCTGGCCTCCGCCCGGACCATTGCCGCCGGCCTGTCGCAACGCGACGGCAGCCTCAGCGCGGATGTGCCTTACGTGGCCCTGGATACCTTTGCCTACGACAGCGCCGGGCGTATTTACTACCAGGTCAATGACATCCACCAGAAGCTGATTTCCGGCTACGAAAACCTCCCAGGTCCACCGCCCGGTACGCCGCGTACCGACGATTACCCGGCCCTGGCGCGCTTTTATAACGCCAGCTATCAGGGGCAGGATGTGCGGGTGGTGAGCCTGCTCAAGGCGGTGAGTGAACCGAACATGAACGGCATGGCGGAGATTCGCGTGGCGGAAACCGAAGAGGCGCGGATCAGCATGGCCCGCGGCTTGATGGCCGACACACTGTTGCGCCTGGGTATGCTGGCGGTGGGCGCGCTGCTGATGGTGTGGTTCGCCGTCAGTGCCGCCTTGCGCCCCCTGGAGCGCTTGCGCACGGCGGTGGAGGAGCGTCAGCCGGATGATTTGCGGCCATTGCCCCTGGTGGAGGTCCAGCATGAACTCTGGCCACTGGTGCGGGCCCTCAACCATTTCACCGAGCGTCTTCGCGGGCAATTCGAGCGTCAGGCGCAATTCATCGCCGACGCCGCCCATGAACTGCGCACGCCTTTGGCTGCGCTGAAGGCCCGGCTCGAGCTGGGGCTACGCGCCAGCGAGCCGGCAATCTGGCGTGAAACCCTGGAAACCGCGGCCCAAGGCACGGATCGGTTGACCCATCTGGCGAATCAGTTGCTGTCCCTGGCGCGTGTCGAAAATGGTGCCCGGGCCATCGCCGAGGGCGGCGCGCAGTTGCTTGATCTCAGCCAATTGGCACGGGAGCTGGGTATGGCCATGGCCCCGTTGGCCCATGCCCGTGGCGTGGCGTTGGCTTTGGAAGCCGACGAACCGGTATGGCTGCGAGGTGAGCCGACCTTGTTGAACGAGTTGTTGAGCAACCTGGTGGACAACGCCCTGGCCCATACCCCATCGGGCGGCAATGTGATCCTGCGGGTCACAGCGCCTGCGGTGCTTGAGGTCGAGGACGACGGGCCGGGCATCCCGCCGCATGAGCGAGACCGCGTGTTCGAGCGCTTCTATCGACGCAATCAGCAAGTGGCCGGTTCGGGTCTGGGGTTGGCTATCGTCGGTGAAATCTGCCGTGCGCACCTGGCGCAAATCACGCTGCATGATGGGCAGGAGGGTGGTTTGAAAGTTAGGGTGAGCTTTATCCCCGGTTCAGATTGAACCCGAGCCAAGCCCTATTGTGGCGAGGGGATTTATCCCCGCTGGGCTGCGAAGCAGCCCCAAACTGGCGATTTAGGTGTATCAGACAGAACGCCAGGGGCCGCTTCGCGCCCCAGCGGGGATAAATCCCCTCGGCACAGGTTCAGTGCCTGAGCTCAAGTTCGGGGGCTTGAGCCTGGTTGCTTAATAAAACATCGACCGCGCTTCTTCGATCTCCGCGCACCGGGCTTTGTTTTCCGGGTCGATGCCCAGCTTATTGAAGGCCGGTACCCCGAAGGCATCGATCCTGCCCAGGGGGTGGTCGGAGTCCTTGTAGCAATACAACGCAGCTACCTGCACCAGGTCGACGTAATCGAGTTGCTTCGAATCTCGGGTGAAGTCCAGATACAGCCCCGGCAGCTTCACCAGTCTTTCTGGAAACTCCCAAACACTGAGCAACTTGTCTCCCAGCACCGGGTGAATCGTCTCGATGACGTGATTGAGACTGACCGGGTCAGACAGCAATTCATTGTTGTCTTCGGCGTAGGTGAGAATCGGCAGTACGCCGATCTGATGCACCAGCCCACCCAGCGCGGCCTGATCGGGTTTGAGTTGCGTATAGATCCGGCACAACGCATAGCAGACACCGGCGATTTCCAGGCTTTTACGCCAGACTTCGCGCATCTTCTGTTCCACCACTTCGGAACGGGCATGGAAAATCTGCTCCATGACCAGGCCGATGGCCAGGTTGCTGCTGTAGTTGACTCCCAGCCGGGTGATGGCTGTGTGCAGGTCAGTGACTTCCTGGGTCGCACGCAGCAGTGGGCTGTTGACCACTTTTATCAGGCGCGCCGAAAGCGCCGTGTCACGACCAATCACCTTGCTCAGGTTGCTGACGCTGATTTCCGGGTCTTCGGCGGCCCGGCGAATCTGCAGGGCCACTTCCGGTAATGTTGGCAGAACCAGGTCATCGTTATCGATGGCCTCCACCAAATCCCGTTGGACCTTATCCGCCAAATCGCTCATTTCGTTTCTCTAGGGTATTACGACAAAATGCTGCGATCAGCGCTGGATTTCGCGGTCGCGGTCCAGTTCGTAAGGCAGGTCGAGCAATTGCAGGCCCGGGCCTTCCAGCGCGCCGAGGTGCAAATTGTCATCTTCTGCAGCTTCGGCCTGTACCACCGCCAGCAGTTCAATGTTTCGTTCGGCGTGAGCGGCCATCACCACTTCACCGATAGAACTGCCGTGCGTGGGTGAAAATAAGGGGGTGCCAGGCTCGGGCAGTTCACCGGCATCCATTTGCAGCCGATACAGGCGCCGCTTGAGTTTGCCCAGGTACTGCATGCGGGCGACGATTTCCTGGCCGGTGTAGCAACCTTTCTTGAAGCTCACGCCGCCAACGGCTTGCAGATTGAGCATCTGCGGAATGAACAGTTCGCGGGTAGCCGGCATGACCTGGCCGATCCCGGCGCGGATCTGACCCAGCAGCCACTGGTTCAGCTCGCCCTCGGTCAACTGTTCGCGCAGCCGGGCTGACAGCGGGTCGGCCTGTTCGGCGGGCGCCCAAAGTTCGGCGCGGTTCGGAGAGACGCGAATGGCAATCAGGCCATCATGACGAACGACGCTGTCGGTCTCGGCCGGCAGCTCAAGGCCCAAGGCTGCGAGCGCCGTGTCGGCGTTCTCCAGGCCGAAGCGAGCCCAGGCGGTGCTTTCATCGGTCAGTCTGGATTTGGAGAACACGGCATACTTTTTCAGGTCCGCCAGTTGCGGTTCGAGCAATTCGCTGGCCATTGCCATCAGTACACCATCGCCTTCGAGCAGGATGCGGAAACTCGATTGCATCCGGCCCTTCTGGGTACAGCGGGCACCGAGGCTGGCCCGGCTGTCGCTCAGGTAGTTGAGGTTGCAGGTCAATTGGCCTTGCAGGAATTTGCCAGCGTCCACGCCGCGGACCGCGAGAACGCCTTCGTGGGACAGGGTGCAGAAAAAAGCGGAATCAGCCATGGGTCATCGCAGGGTAAAAAGTCTGGTGGACATCATAAGGGGGCGCCCTTGAAATGGGTAGTTCACAAAGGATCGGTGGTGCCTGACCCGAGCCGTCTGTTCCATCGCGGTGGGGCCTGTATACTTGCGCTCTATTTGAGGAGCGCTCCATGGTCGAAGATGTTGAACTGAATCGCCTTTACTGGCACAGCCGCCGCGGCATGCTTGAGCTTGACGTGTTGCTGGTGCCGTTCGTGAAAGAAGTTTATCCCCACCTTAACGACGTCGACCGTGCGTGCTACGTGCGTCTGCTCGAGTGCGAGGATCAGGACATGTTCGGCTGGTTCATGGAGCGCAGCGAATCCGAAGACCCGGAGCTGCAGCGCATGGTTCGGATGATTCTGGACCGTGTCCAGCCCAAGTAATCGCTTTGAATGCCGCTGGCAGGCTTCCGGGCAACTGCTGGCGGCCTATCTCCTGGCCCAGGCCTTTGCCTTGGGTTCGTTGTTGCTGTTGTCCGTCCCGTTCTGGTTAATCAGCCTCGGCGTGCTGCTGTGCCTGGCCCATGGTGCCTGGACGCTACCGCGGCATCTATTGTTGACCCACCGTCAGGCTTTTTGCCGGTTGCGTCGTGACGCCGATGGCTGGCAGCTGTGGAACAGGGCATCTGGCTGGCAGGCGGTGCAATTGCGCCCTGACAGCCTGGCATTGCCGATGATTATCGTGCTGCGTTTTCGCCTGCGGGGGGAGTGGCGGGTCCGCTCGCTGTGTGTGCCCCGCGATGCGCTGGCGCCGGATCTGCATCGGCGCCTGCGGGTTCGGCTCAAGTTCAGCCGGCGTAGGTGGGCGGCACCAGGATAGTGTCCAACGCTTCGGGCAGCAGGCCCGGGTAGTCGAGCGTGTAGTGCAGCCCGCGGCTTTCCTTGCGTTCCATGGCTGAACGAATCATCAGTTCAGCGACCTGGGCCAGGTTGCGCAACTCGATCAGGTCGCGGCTAACTTTGTAGTTGCTGTAGAACTCATCGATTTCATCCAGCAACAGCCGCACCCGATGCTGCGCCCTCTGCAGGCGTTTGTTGGTGCGCACGATGCCGACGTAGTCCCACATGAAGCGCCGCAGTTCGTCCCAGTTGTGAGCGATGATCACATCTTCGTCTGAGTCGGTGACTTGGCTGGCGTCCCACGAGGGCAGGGTGGATGGGGCGGCGATCTGCGGCAATTGCTCAAGAATGTCCGCTGCCGCCGAGCGGGCGTAGACGAAACATTCCAGCAACGAGTTGCTGGCCATGCGGTTGGCGCCGTGCAGGCCGGTGAAGCTGGTTTCGCCAATGGCATACAGGCCCGGTACGTCAGTGCGCCCCTGTTGGTCGACCATCACCCCGCCGCAGGTGTAATGCGCCGCTGGCACCACCGGAATCGGTTGCTTGGTGATGTCGATGGAAAACTCCAGGCAACGCTCGTACACCGTGGGGAAATGGCTCTTGATGAATGCTTCGGGCTTGTGGCTGATGTCCAGGTAGACGCAGTCGATGCCCAGGCGCTTCATTTCGTGGTCGATGGCCCGGGCGACGATATCCCGGGGCGCCAGTTCGGCGCGGGAATCGAAGCGCTGCATGAAACGCTCGCCGTTAGGAAGTTTCAGGTGAGCACCTTCGCCGCGCAGGGCCTCGGTGATCAGGAAACTCTTGGCCAGCGGGTGGTAGAGGCATGTGGGGTGGAACTGATTGAATTCCAGGTTCGCCACCCGGCAGCCTGAACGCCAGGCCATGGCAATGCCGTCCCCGCATGCGCCGTCGGGGTTGCTGGTGTAAAGGTAGACTTTCGCGGCACCGCCGGAGGCCAGGATCACGAAGCGGGCGCCGTAGGTGTCGACCTCCCCGGTGCCACGGTTGAGCACGTAGGCACCCAGGCACCGATCACCGTCTAGGCCCAAGCGTTTTTCGGTAATCAGATCGACCGCGACGCGTTGCTCCAGAAGCTCGATATTGGGCCGCTGGCGGGCTTGGGCCAGCAACGTCTTGAAAATCGCCGCACCGGTGGCGTCGGCAGCGTGAATGATGCGCCGATGGCTGTGACCGCCCTCGCGGGTCAGGTGAAACTCGAAACCACCGTCTTCGGTACCGGATTGCTCGTCACGCGTGAAGGGGACGCCCTGGTCGATCAGCCACTGTATGGCTTCCCTGCTGTGCTCGACGGTGAAACGCACGGCTTCTGGATTGCACAGGCCGCCCCCGGCATTGAGGGTGTCATCGACATGCGATTCAATAGTGTCGGTGTCATCCAGCACGGCCGCGACGCCACCCTGGGCCCAGAATGTCGAACCGTTGGCCAGGTCGCCTTTGCTCAGTACTGCGATGCGCAGATGCTCAGGCAGTGTCAACGCCAGGCTCAATCCGGCGGCGCCGCTGCCGATTACCAGAACATCGTGTTGGAACTGTTGGCTCATTCGAAAGGTTTCCGCTCAAAACGACCCGGGTCGGGGTTGGCGCAAGACATCCGTTTCAATGGGGTCAGGCAGCCATGCAGCCCACTAGTATATAGAGAGGGGGATCGGCACAATAGCGGCGTATTCATGGCAATGTGAAACCAGAATGACACAACCGTGACGCTTCGTCGGATCACGATTTTGGTGGATGGGCGACAAGGCGACCGTTTCGAGGATGAAAGGCTGTTTATCTCGTCAGGGTTGCTCGATGTTCCACACACAAGGCTATAAATAGTTGGAACTTTTGCCGAGCGACTGGGTTCAATAGACGGTTGTCTGCAAAAGGGAACAGCGTCGGGTTGGTGCAAGATTAGGATTTGAATCTTTGCCGACAGGCCCGGCGACAGATTATTCGCGCAGCCGGGGAATCTCGTGCTGCGTTTTTCGTGCGTGCCGGATCAGAGCGCGCCGGAAACTTGCTTGGAGGGGAGAACTTTTGCGAAAAGCCCGAGTCTATGGTTGCAAGCCCGGTCGATTAGTAATGCAAGCCTCCTTCGAGCTTATCGAGGAGTGTTCATGCTAACCCAGGAAGAGGATCAGCAACTGGTCGAGCGCGTTCAACGCGGCGACAAGCGAGCTTTCGATCTGCTAGTGCTGAAATACCAGCACAAAATTCTCGGGTTGATCGTGCGTTTTGTGCACGACACCCATGAAGCCCAGGATGTTGCTCAGGAAGCCTTCATCAAGGCTTACCGTGCGCTTGGTAATTTTCGCGGAGACAGCGCGTTTTACACGTGGCTTTACCGCATCGCCATTAACACGGCGAAAAACTATCTGGTTTCACGCGGCCGCCGGCCGCCGGATAGCGATGTGAGTTCTGAAGATGCAGAGTTCTATGATGGCGATCATGGCCTCAAGGATCTTGAATCACCGGAACGAGCGTTGCTGCGGGATGAGATCGAAGGCACTGTCCATCGGACCATCCAGCAACTGCCCGAAGATTTGCGTACGGCTCTAACTTTACGTGAATTCGACGGTCTGAGTTACGAGGACATTGCCAGCGTCATGCAGTGTCCGGTGGGTACCGTGCGCTCCCGGATTTTCCGCGCTCGGGAGGCCATCGATAAAGCCCTGCAACCTTTGTTGCAGGAAAACTGAGACAGCGGCGACAGCCAAGAGAGGAACGCCATGAGTCGTGAAGCCCTGCAGGAATCGCTGTCCGCAGTGATGGATAACGAAGCGGACGAATTGGAATTGCGTCGGGTACTCAATGCCTTCGACGATGTTGAAACCCGTGAGACCTGGGCTCGTTACCAGATCGCCCGGGCTGTCATGCACAAGGACCTGCTGCTTCCGCGTCTCGACATCGCTGCGGCTGTATCTGCTGCTCTGGCTGATGAAGCTGTTCCGGCCAAAGCCTCCCGCAGCCCTTGGCGCAGCCTGGGTCGTCTTGCGGTTGCCGCTTCGGTTACGGTGGCCGTGCTGGCCGGGGTTCGCCTCTACAACCAGGATGAGATCGCCGGTGTGCAAATGGCCCAGCAGTCCAATCAGCCTGGCTTGGCCGCTCCACAGGTCAAGGGCCCGGCAGTGTTGGCCGGTTATAGCGAAAGCTCGGAAGTCGCCGGTCCAATGGCCAACGGTGTGCTGCAAGGCCAACCAGGCTGGCATGATCAGCGTCTGCCCAACTACCTGCGTCAGCATGCCCAGGAAGCAGCCCTGAAAGGTACTGAAAGCGCGCTGCCTTACGCCCGTGCAGCCAGTCTGGAAAACCGCTAAGGAGGACCATTGCGCGCCATACCTCTATTTTCGCTTCTGTTGGGTGGCTGGTGCGTTATCCCAGCCTATGCCGGTGAAGCTCAGGACTGGCTTAATCGTCTGAGTCAGGCCGAGCAACAGCAAAGCTTCCAGGGCACTTTCGTTTACGAGCGTAACGGTAGTTTTTCTACCCATAACATCTGGCATCGTGTCCAGGATGGCAAAGTCCGCGAGCGGTTACTCCAGCTCGATGGGTCGGCACAGGAAGTCCTGCGCATTGATGGACGTACTCAATGCGTAAGCGGCTCCTTGATCGCTGGGGTGGGGAATACGCCTGAAGGCACGGCACGTGCGCTCGATCCGCAAAAACTCAAGAATTGGTATGATCTTGCCGTCATTGGCAAGTCGCGCGTGGCCGGGCGCCCTGCGGTGATTGTGGCGCTGACGCCCAAGGACCAGCATCGTTATGGTTTCGAACTGCATCTGGACCGAGAGACCGGCCTGCCGCTCAAGTCTCTGTTGCTCAATGACAAGGGCCAGTTGCTGGAGCGTTTTCAGTTCACACGCTTGAATATCACGGCACCGTCCGACGCTGATCTGCAAACCACTGCCGAATGCAAGGTAGTAGCGCAGACCCCAGCTAAAAGTGCCATGGCGAAAACTGCATGGCGTTCGGACTGGCTTCCACCGGGCTTCGAACTGACCAGCAGTGCGATGAGAAAGGATCCGGAAACCAACGTTCAGGTCAATAGCCTGATGTACGATGATGGCTTGGCTCGTTTCTCGGTGTTTCTGGAACCGTTGAACGGCGCGACTGTCACCGACACGCGTACGCAGCTCGGCCCGACAGCAGCTGTTTCGCGTCGACTCACGACGCCCCAGGGCGAAATGATGGTCACGGTGGTCGGCGAAATTCCCATCGGCACAGCGGAACGGATCGCGCTCTCCATGCGTTCCGATGCCACGGCGACTCAATAGCTGCCAGGGTGGTTCGATTGGGCAAGAGGCTTACAGCGTCGGGACTTGATCGAAATGCCGAAACTTTCTGTCAGCATTTTCATTTGCAAAACTTCATTTTTTTTTCTATAGGTCAGAGCCGCTCGGCTCTGGCCTTGCCTGTTTGCGGAACAAAAATACCGGCGTATCTTCCCCTGGTATTTCTTGCTCCATATCGCTTAACCACGCTCGTCGTAACGGGAGCCGTATGTCGATACCACGCTTGAAAACCTATCTTTCCATCTTTGCCACTGTGCTTGTGCTCGGTCAGGCCGTTCCCGCTATGGCGGTCGAATTGCCTGACTTCACTGAGCTGGTCGAGCAAGCCTCGCCTGCGGTGGTGAACATCAGTACCACCCAGAAACTGCCGGAACGCAGGGTGATGGATCAGCAGATGCCGGACCTGGAAGGTTTGCCGCCGATGTTGCGCGAGTTCTTCGAGCGCGGGATGCCGCAACCGCGTTCGCCTGGCGGTGGCCGTCAGCGTGAAGCGCAGTCCCTGGGCTCGGGTTTCATTATTTCGCCCGACGGTTACATCCTGACCAATAACCACGTGATTGCCGATGCCGACGAGATCCTGGTGCGCCTGGCAGACCGCAGTGAGCTCAAGGCCAAGCTGATCGGCACTGACCCGCGTTCTGACGTGGCGTTGCTGAAGATCGAAGGGAAAGATCTGCCCGTGCTCAAGCTGGGCAAATCCCAGAACCTGAAAGCCGGCCAGTGGGTCGTGGCCATCGGTTCGCCGTTTGGCTTCGACCATACCGTAACCCAGGGCATCGTCAGCGCCATCGGTCGCAGCCTGCCAAACGAAAACTACGTGCCGTTCATCCAGACCGACGTGCCGATCAACCCAGGCAACTCCGGTGGGCCGCTGTTCAACCTCGACGGTGAAGTCGTGGGGATCAACTCCCAGATATATACCCGTTCGGGCGGCTTCATGGGCGTGTCCTTCGCGATTCCGATCGACGTCGCCATGGACGTGTCCAATCAGCTGAAAACCGAAGGCAAGGTCAGCCGCGGCTGGTTGGGCGTGGTCATTCAGGAAGTGAACAAGGACCTGGCCGAGTCGTTCGGCCTGGAGAAACCAGCCGGTGCGCTGGTGGCGCAGATTCAGGATGGTGGTCCGGCTGCCAAGGGTGGCCTGCAAGTGGGCGACGTGATCCTGAGCATGAATGGCCAGCCGATCGTCATGTCCGCTGACTTGCCACATCTGGTGGGCGCCCTCAAGGCCGGTTCCAAGGCTAATCTGGAAGTGATTCGCGAAGGCAAGCGCACAAACGTCGAATTGACCGTCGGCGCCATCCCTGAGGAAGGCAAGGAGCTGGACTCGCTGGCCAAGTCAGGCGTGGAACGTAGCAGCAATCGTCTGGGCGTGGCTGTGGCGGAGCTTACGCCAGAGCAAAAACGGACCCTGGAGCTGCAAGGTGGTGTAGTGATCAAGGAGGTGCAGGAGGGGCCTGCGGCCATGATCGGCCTGCAACCAGGCGACATCATCACTCACCTGAACAACCAGGCAATCGGTTCGGCCAAGGAGTTCACCGACATCGCCAAGGCGTTGCCGAAGAATCGTTCGGTCTCGATGCGGGTTCTGCGTCAGGGCCGTGCGAGTTTCATTACCTTCAAGCTGGCCGAGTGATCGCTTAGCTGTCCCCAAAAAAAACCGCCTCGAAAGAGGCGGTTTTTTTGTGTCCGAAAAGACTCAGCCCATCATGTCCTTGACCATGCGCTCCTGCTCCATGAGCTCGCGCTGCCTGGCGTCGATGCGTGACGACAGCGGGAAATTGCTGCCGGCGCGCCGTTTGGCGAAGTCCAGTTGCTGGATGGCCTGCCGGTAGTCGCCCACCAGGGCGAAGTATTCGGCGCGGGCCTGGTGCAGGCCGATGATGTTGCCCGACAGTCCGCGGGTCTCTGCCACCATGTACCAGACATCCGGATCGTCCGGACGAGTCTTGAGCAGGTTCTCCAGAGCCTTCTCGGCGTCGGCGGGGCGGTTCTGCTTGAGCAGCAAGTCGACGCGCACCTGATTCAGCGGATAGTTGCCCGGGTACTGGGTCAGCATCCGGTCGACGCGAGCCTGAGCGTCTGGCAGCTTGTTGCTGGTGATATCCAGATCGACCTGGGCCAGGTTATAGATGATCTCGTTGGGCGATTTGGCCAGGAGCTGCTTGAGGTTTTCCCGGGCCTCATTCAGCTGGCCACCCTTGATCTGCGCGATCGCCAAGCCATAGCGGGCCACGTCGTTCTTCGGATTTTCATCCAGCTGCGCCCGGAAACGCTTGGCGCCCAGCCCCGGAGTTTCTTCGTAGATCAACTTGACCCGTGCACGAATCAATTGATAACGCATGCTGTCCTCGATGCCACCTGGCCTTGCCTGTTCGGCGCGGTTGCGGGTGTCGGCGATTCGGGACTCGGTCACCGGGTGAGTCAGCAGGAATTCAGGGGGCCTGGCGTCGAAACGGTACTGGCGCATCAGCCGTTCGAACATGGTCGGCATGGACCGCGGATCATAGCCGGCCTTTTCCAGGTTCTGGATGCCGATGCGGTCGGCTTCCTGTTCGTTCTGGCGAGAGAAACGCCGTTGTTCCTGGATGGCTGCCGCCTGGGTGCCGGCAATGGCCGCGATCCCGGCGTCACCCCCACCGGCGGCGGCGATCACAATGCCGGCCAGCAGCGCTGCCATCATCGGCACCTGCATGCGTTGTTGAGCTTCGACGCCCCGGGCAAAGTGGCGTTGCGACAAGTGCGCCAGTTCGTGGGCCATGACCGAGGCGTATTCACCTTCGGTCTGCGCATTGAGGAACAGTCCACCGTTGACCCCGACGATTCCGCCGGGTGCGGCGAAAGCGTTGAGCTGCGGGCTGTTGATCAGGATGAATTCCAGGCGTCGGTCGTTGACCTGGCTGGTCTCCACCAGTTTGTAAACGCTGGACTCGACGTAGTCCTTGAGCTGTGGATCGTTGAGCTGTGAGACCTGACTGCGCAGCAAGGCCAGCCAGGCGCGACCCAACTGGTGCTCCTGTTGCGGCGAGACGATGGCAGAACTGGCGTCGCCAAGTGACGGCAGGTCGTCGGCGAAGCCCGGTGAGGCAAGCAGGCAAGCGAGCGTCAGCAGGGTGGGGCGCAGAAATGTCATGCACGAAGCCTTAGTCGACAAAGACCCTACTGTAGCCGGACACCAGGCCCGGGACCAGATATTCTAAGTCGCTCAACGACCTGCTGCGGAGTGAACCGATGACCGATGCTGTAGCCCCCGATGCCGAACTGGACGCCAGCGGCCTGAATTGTCCGTTACCACTGCTCAAGGCCAAGCTGGAACTCAATCGCCTGGCCAGCGGCGCCGTGCTCAAGGTGACCGCAACGGATGCGGGCTCCCAGCGCGATTTCCGCACCTTTGCCCGACTGGCCGGTCATACGCTGCTGCGTGAAGAAGACGACAACGGCGTCTACCGTTATTGGCTGAAGAAAGCCTGAAAATCAACAGCGGCCCTTAAGGATTTTTAATGTTCAAAGTGTTACGCGACTGGATCCAGCGCTA
Source organism: Pseudomonas sp. A214 (assembly GCF_900156295.1). Taxonomy (NCBI): domain Bacteria; kingdom Pseudomonadati; phylum Pseudomonadota; class Gammaproteobacteria; order Pseudomonadales; family Pseudomonadaceae; genus Pseudomonas; species Pseudomonas sp. A214. The sequence continues at coordinate 5,276,881 of NZ_LT707062.1, read as the reverse complement.
CTTCTCCGACGAAGAGGCGGTGGTGCTGGCAGTGTTGCTGTTCCTGGCCTTCACGGCAGTCCTCACGCTGGGCGGCATGCTCGCGCCGGTGCTGGCAGGGATGGTGCTGGCGTACCTGATGCAGGGGCTGGTCACGACACTGGAACGGATGCGGCTGCCTGGCGCCATGGCGGTAGGGCTGGTGTTCGCCCTGTTCATGGGGGTGTTGGTGGTGTTCGTCGTCGTGATCATGCCGCTGCTCTGGCATCAGTTGGTGACCTTGTTCAACGAATTGCCCGGGATGCTCGTCAAATGGCAGTCGCTGTTGTTGCTGTTGCCGGAGCGCTATCCGCATCTGGTGTCCGATGAACAGGTACTGCAGGCCATAGAGGTGGTGCGCGGCCAGATCGGCAAGTTCGGCCAGTGGGCGCTGACGTTTTCTTTGTCCAGCCTGCCGCTTCTGGTGAACATCATGATCTACCTGGTGCTGGTGCCGATCCTGGTGTTTTTCTTTCTCAAGGATCGGGAAATGATCGGGCGCTGGGTCCGTGGCTATCTGCCTCGCGAGCGGGCGCTGATCACCCGGGTGGCCCAGGAAATGAATCGCCAGATCGCCAACTACATTCGCGGAAAAGTCATCGAGATTTTCATCTGCGGCGGCGTGACCTACATCGGCTTCGTGGCCCTGGGGCTCAATTACGCGGCATTGCTGGCGCTGCTGGTGGGCATTTCGGTGGTGGTGCCGTATGTCGGGACCGTGGTGGTGACCGTGCCCGTGGCGTTGATCGCGCTGTTCCAATGGGGGTGGAGCGATCAGTTCATCTATCTGATGGCCGTCTACGGGATCATCCAGGCGCTTGATGGCAACGTGCTGGTGCCGCTGCTGTTCTCCGAGGCGGTGAACCTGCATCCGGTGGTGATCATCTGCGCGGTATTGCTGTTTGGCGGGCTGTGGGGGTTTTGGGGCGTGTTCTTTGCCATTCCCCTGGCAACACTGTTCAAGGCTGTGCTGGATGCGTGGCCGAGCCGTGAGCCGGTTGTGGCGCCGTTGCTGTAGCAGCCGCTACTTATCCGGCGAGGCGGGTGGCCTCATCGCGAGCAGGCTCGCTCCCACAGGGGATTTGTTAACGCCGAAAATCCAGTGTGGGAGCGAGCCTGCTCGCGATAGCGCCAGAACAGGCAACAAAAAACTTCAGGCCTTGTTCAGAGCCTGCGCCGCCGCCAACACCGCATCCACATGCCCCGGCACCTTCACGCCGCGCCATTCCTGGCGTAGCACGCCATCTTTGTCGATCAGGAACGTGCTGCGATCAACGCCCAGGTATTCCTTGCCGTAGAGCTTTTTCAGCTTGATCACGTCGAACAGCTGGCAGACGGCTTCGTCCTTGTCGCTGATCAGCTCGAACGGAAACTCCTGCTTGCACTTGAAGTTCTCGTGGGACTTGAGGCTATCGCGCGATACGCCGAACACTTCGGTGTTGGCAGCCTGGAACTGGGCGTACTGGTCACGAAAACCCTGGCCTTCGGTGGTACACCCCGGGGTGCTGTCCTTGGGATAGAAGTAAATCACCACCTGCTTGCCTTTAAGGGCCGCGAGGCTGACGGTGTGCCCGCTGGTGGCGGGCGCCTGGAAATCGGTAACCGGTTGGTCGATGGCAACGGCCATGAACGCTTCCTTACATTGGGTTTTGGGGGCGCCACGGTTCGATCAGGGCATCGAGGTTCATCGCGTCGGCGAAATCCAGGAACTGATCGCGCAGCCAACTGATCTGGGTGCCGGCCGGCAGTGTCACGGTGAACGTGGCATTGAGCATGGTGCCGCCTGTCTGCGGGGCCTGGTAGGTGTCGCAGGTCAGGTTTTCCAGCTCGACATGGTGGTCCATGAAGAACTGGCACAGCTCGTTGATGATGTCCGGGCGATAGGCTGAACTCACATACGCCACGTAGGGCAGGGCCTGGGGGCGGTTCTCCAGGGCGGCGCTGCGCACCACGTTGACGGTGAAGGCGTGTTTCTTGGCCAGCACCGGCAGGCTCGCTTCCAGGCGGGCCAGGGCGTCCCAGCTGCCGGAAATCTCAAGCACGAGCGCACTGCATTCGCCATGACGGGTCAGGCGTGAAGTTACGACGGCGCAGCGATTTTCATGGCTGGCGCGGCACAGGACGTTAGTCAGCTCCATGGGGTTGGCGCCAAGGGCACTGATAACAAGGAATTGTTCGCGGACTGTGGGGGTGGACATGCAGCATTCCTAAAGCGATGAGCGGTCGGCACTTTTGCAGCTCGGCACGGCGACAGACCGGGATAAACGAACGACTCAAGCCCTGTGCCTGGGGTTGCGCTGCATTCCGGGACGGCGGGAATTCGGCAGGACAAACGCAGGAATGGGGCTTGTGGCGACGAATAACGGAGGCTGGGAACCGGCGTATGAGCTTATCGGTACCGATCAAAGCCTGAAGGGTAGCGAAAACCATCGCCAAGGGGAATGGTAGTTCGCTTGTACAAGCATCTTGGCGCCAGTACCATTACCGCTCTCTTTTTCCGGCAGGAGCGGTTTCATGATTGCGGGCAGTATGGTGGCACTGGTCACACCCATGGATGCACAAGGGCGTCTTGACTGGGCCAGCCTCAGCAAACTCGTGGACTTCCACCTTGAAAACGGCACCCATGCCATTGTCGCCGTCGGTACCACTGGCGAATCGGCAACCCTCGATGTCAACGAGCACATCGAAGTCATCCGTGCCGTGGTCAAGCAGGTCGCTGGCCAGATTCCTGTTATCGCCGGTACCGGCGCCAACTCGACCCGCGAAGCCGTCGAGCTGACCCGCAACGCCAAGGAAGCCGGTGCCGACGCGTGCCTGCTGGTCGTGCCGTACTACAACAAGCCAACCCAGGAAGGCTTGTACCAGCACTTCAAGCACATTGCCGAAGCGGTCGACATCCCGCAGATCCTCTACAACGTTCCCGGCCGCACTTCCTGCGACATGCAGGCCGAGACCGTGATTCGCCTCTCCACCGTGCCGAACATCATCGGTATCAAGGAAGCCACCGGCGACCTGGACCGCGCCAAGGCCATCCTCGCTGGCGTGAGTGATGACTTCATCGTGCTGTCCGGCGATGATCCGACCGCGGTCGAGCTGATCCTGCTGGGTGGCAAGGGCAATATCTCCGTCACCGCCAACGTCGCTCCGCGCGAAATGGCCGACCTGTGCGAGGCTGCGCTCAAGGGCGACGCCGAGACCGCGCGGGCAATCAACGAAAAACTGATGCCGTTGCACAAGGATCTGTTCATCGAAGCCAACCCGATTCCGGTGAAGTGGGCTTTGGTTGAAATGGGCCTGATGCATCAAGGCATCCGCCTGCCGCTCACCTGGCTGAGCGAAGCCTGTCACGAACCGCTTCGGCAGGCCATGCGCCAGTCGGGCGTCCTGGTTTAATTGAGGAAGTACAACGCATGAAGCGAATGGCCGGACTTTCCGCACTTGCCTTGATTATCTCCAGCACCAGTGGCTGCGGATGGGTCTGGGGCCCGGAAGGTTACTTCCGCGACCGTGGTAGCGATTACCTGGAAGCGCAACAGACTGCACCGATGCAACTGCCTCCCGATGTCAATGTCGCCAAACGTCTGGATCCGCTGTTGCCGATCCCGCGTAATGTGGCCGACGACAGCGTCAAGGGTGAATACATCGTCCCCCGTCCACAGCCGCTCTCAGCCATGGCCGATGCCAGCGACTACACCCTGCAGAAGAGTGGCGATTCAAGCTGGGTCATGGCCCAGCATCCACCGGCCGAAGTCTGGCCCGTGGCGATCCAGTTCTTCCAGGACAACGGTTTCCGCCTGGATGAGCAGCGCCCGCAAACGGGCGAATTCACCACGACCTGGCAACGTGCCGATGAGCTGTCCGCCGCCATGGCCAAGCGCCTGAGCGCCGCCGGTGTCGGTGCCGACAGCGAAAGCCGCGTGCGGGTTCGCATCGAGCCGGGCGTGCAGCGCAACACCAGTGAAATCTACGTGGTCAGCGCTGAACGCCCTGCCGGTAGTACCGCCGATGTGGCCTTCACCAACCGTTCGGTCAACACCGGCCTGGACGCTGCGCTGGTGGACGACATGCTCGCCAGCATGAGCCGTACCGCAGAACAGGGCGGTTCGGTTTCGATGCTTGCATCCCGGGACTTCGACGTCCCGAGCCGCGTCAGCCTGAGCGAAGACGGCAGCGGCAACCCGGTGCTCAACGTCGGCTCCGACCTGGATCGCGCCTGGTCGAGCGTAGGTCGTGCGCTGGAACAAGGTGAGTGGCGGGTTGAAGACATCAACCGCAGCTTGGGCCTGTACTACATCAACCTCGCCGAAAAGGCCGAGAAGAAAGATGAGAAGCCTGGCTTCTTCAGCGGTCTGTTCGGCAGCGCGCCGGACAAGGAAGAAATTGAAGCCCGTGCCGAGCGTTATCAGGTTCGCCTGAGCAAGGTGGGTGACAACGTTCAGGTGACCGTCGAGAAAAACATCAACACCGTGGCGCCGGCCGATGTGGCCCGCAAGGTATTGAGCGTGATTCAGGACAACCTGGGCTGATCCGATGCGTTTTGCCGTTCTCGGCAGCGGTAGCCAAGGGAACGGCACGCTGATAGCCAGCGCCGGCACGTATGTGCTGGTCGATTGTGGTTTCTCTTTGCGAGAAACCGAGAAACGCCTGTTGCGCCTGGGTGTGCACCCGGCGCAATTGAGCGCGATACTCGTAACCCACGAACATGCCGACCACGTGCATGGCGTGGGTTTGCTGTCTCGGCGCTACAATCTGCCGGTGTACCTGAGCCGTGGAACACTGGAGGGGCTGCGTAAGCCCATCGAACCTGCTGGCTTCGTCGCCGGTGGCGAGCAACTGCGCATTGGTGCTCTGGAAGTCAGTGTGGTCAGCGTGGCGCACGACGCCCGGGAGCCAACGCAGTATGTGTTCAGCGACGGTGAGCGGCGCTTTGGGTTGCTGACCGACCTGGGTTCGTATTGCGACAGGGTGATGGACAGCTACCGGGATCTCGATGCATTGATGATCGAGTCCAACCATTGCCGTGACATGCTGGCGCGCGGGTACTACCCGTACTTTCTCAAGCAGCGGGTAGGCGGGGAACACGGACATTTGAACAACCACCAGGCGGCGTTCCTGGTGGCCGAGTTGGGCTGGCAAGGCCTGCAACACCTGGTCCTGGCCCATCTGAGCAGCAAGAACAACCTGCCGCAGCTAGCCCGGCAATGTTTCGTCGACACCCTAGGGTGCGACCCGGACTGGCTGCAACTGGCCGATCAAGATTCAGGGCTCGACTGGCGACATATCGCCTAGCCCATCTACTTAGCAAGCGGAGCCCATCATGGAAAAACGTGAAGAACTCTACCGCGGCAAAGCCAAATCGGTTTACAAGACCGACGACGCAGACCGCTTGATCCTGCTGTTTCGCAACGACACCTCGGCGTTCGACGGCAAGCGCATCGAACAACTGGACCGCAAGGGCATGGTGAACAACAAGTTCAACGCCTTCATCATGCAGAAGCTCGAAGCTGCTGGTGTGCCGACCCAGTTCGACAAGTTGCTGGGCGACAACGAATGCCTGGTCAAGAAGCTGGACATGATCCCGGTCGAATGCGTCGTGCGTAACTACGCCGCCGGCAGCCTGGTCAAGCGCCTGGGCGTGGAAGAGGGCATGAAGCTCAACCCATACACCTTCGAGCTGTTCCTGAAGGACGACGCCAAGGGCGACCCGTTCATCAACGAATCCCACGTTGTGGCGTTCGGTTGGGGCACCGCCGAGCAACTGGCGCGCATGAAGGAGTTGTCCCTCAAGGTCAACGAGGTTTTGACCAAGCTGTTCGACGACGCCGGCCTGCTGCTGGTGGACTTCAAGCTTGAATTCGGTGTGTTCAGCGATGGCTCCATCGTCCTGGGTGACGAATTCAGCCCGGACGGCTGCCGCCTCTGGGACAAGGACACCAAGAAGAAGATGGACAAGGACCGCTTCCGCCAGGGTCTGGGTGATGTCATCGAAGCCTACGAAGAAGTTGCCCAGCGTCTGGGCGTGCCGCTGTAATCGACGCAAGCATCTGATAGCACGGAAAAAATTTCGCCCGGGGGTTCGCTTCCGGCGAATGTGCTGGTATGATGCGCGCCACTGGAGAGATGCCGGAGTGGCCGAACGGGACGGATTCGAAATCCGTTGTACTGGCGACAGTACCTAGGGTTCAAATCCCTATCTCTCCGCCATTATTGAATACGACTAAGCCCCTGAAATGGTTGAACATTTCAGGGGCTTTTTCGTTTTCAGGTTTTTATTCAGGGCATCGTTGGACAAACTGCTGGCGAACCGGCGCCGGCCATCGTCGGTCCACGCGAAACATTCTTCCCTGGTAAAGATTTTCCGGCACTGGGGCTCTTCAGGAAAAGGTCTCTTCGCAATGAGAATTTGTGGCGCGCAAGGGCTCTCCCCTCAACCCGCCATTTGTCGTAAATCTCCCCGCACCTGTTAGTTCTGACAGTAGCCAGGTTCTCCTGCCTGGAGTGTGATAACGGCGTCGCCCAGAGATCCACGCCCCGCCACCTGCCAGGAGAACATGATGGATATTCAGTCCTCTGAGTTAAATGAGCTTTTCAAATTGATCCCCGTGATCATCCCTGGCTGGGTGACCCCAGTGAAGCCAGCCAATCTTGCGAACGGAGGTATCCCCAAAAGGATTTACGACGATCAGGCTCTGGGGCTTGAATGTCTGGTCGACCCATGGTTCGAGATCCCGCGTCGCGGCGGGACATTGGAGATTGACGACCAGGTCGACCTGTATGTAAATGACGACGCGACTCCTTCGGCTGGCGATATCATCAGGGAAGAAAACAAACGTCTGCGCCTTTACTTGCCTCATGGACGGTTGGTTCAAGGCGTCAATCGGTTGTACTACAAAGTGACCCGTCCCAGTGGTGGTGGCGGAACATCGAATGATATGAATGTTTTGTACCACCGACGGGCTCCAGGCGAACCCGCACCCGATAGCCTGGACCTGATGATCCCTTCCGATGTTGTCACTGCGGGTGTCAGCGCCGAGCGAGCAGCGCAAGGCGTGACGTTCGGTTTCGACTACAGCTACCGGCGGCGCTACGACCGTATTCGATTTCTGGTGGGCGATGCGACCGATGAATGGGAGATTGCCGACGACGCCCCGGTCCCGGAGGTGAGGACACTGTTTACCGACAAATTCCAGGAAGCGGGTGACAACCGCAGGGCGCAGGTCGAGTTTAGGGTTTTTGACCAGTTGGGCAACTCCAGTCAGTCGTCAGTGTACTTTCTGGATATTCATCTGAACCGACTTGCTCCGCCAGAAATCACCTCAGTGAAAGACGACAAAGAGGTTGAAATTCCGCATGGCACAAGCACTGTGGCGACCTCGGTCGTGCTCAGCGGCACCGCCAGTGGCGATCAACGAGTGGATATTTTTGACGGTGCGGATTTCAAAGGCTCTGCCCACGTCGAGGGCAATGGTATCTGGAGTTTCGCCGTCATCGGTCTGGCCGTCGGTGAGCACAGCTTCACCGCCAAGGCGGTCTACGGCAGCAACCCGGAGTCACTCGCCTACACCTTCACAGTGCTGGAGCCGCTGAGTTTCGGACAGGACCACAGTCAAACGGCATCGAATTATTTTATCGTGCGTGGACGACCACCCAGGATGCCTCCGGATGACGCAACTGCAACTTATACGCGTACGGCTACGGGGGGCGTACCTCCTTATCAATACGCATCCTCGAACGAGGAGGTTGCCCTCGTAGACTCGGAGTCGGGTCTTGTGCGGGCTGCGGGAAATGGGTCGGCACGGATAATCGCTACCGATGCAAGTGGTCGGACGGCCTTCTACGTGCTTACATTTTCGGGTGTCCGACTGGTGGAGCGTATCGACAACATGTGGTGGGACCCAAACTTCTCAGCTGTGCGGCCCAACCCTGAGCTGCACCTTGATCTGGCCCAAATGAAGAGATTCTGGGGAATCTATTTCCCATCCGAAGGGCTTGTGGCGCGGGCATTGAGCTGGCCCGAGTCTTTGTACTGGACATCGGATGGAGCGCCCGGCCCCTACGCCTTGGCCTTCTCGCTGAATGATCCGAATCCTGCCGAAGTAACCCGGCACGGCGGGGACATTTTTCCGGCAATTAAAAAACTCTAACCGTTCCGGTGTCGGACGTTGCAGGGCAGGGCGACGGTGTTTTCACTAACCTCAACCGAAACCCTGGCCTCGGTCAAGACGATCAAAAACGTCTTCGCCTGCCCTTTAAAACAATCCCCTCCTTTGTGTCAATCAGACTAATGGTCTATAGCTCAAGGCATGCCTGCCGATAAGAAGGCTAACCCCCATAGAAGGAGTGCCCCCCATGATGCGGTTCTTTGCCGACCTGGGCTTTCGCTGGAAAATTACCCTGCCGATTGCTTTTCTGGCGCTCTTGTTGGTGTTGATGGGGTGGTCGGGGATGCGAGGCATCGACCAGGTGACGGCGTCCAGCACACAGCTGACCAAGCGTTACTTGCCGGCCATAAGCTTGCTGCTCAATGCCGATCGCGATCTTTACCAGGCTTTTGTTGCCGAGCGTAGTCTGCTCGATGGTCATGCGGACGAGCATCTGACAGCGCTGAGCGCCAGTCATGAGGAGAATGCGAAGCAGGCTTATGATCGCGTGCAGCAATATGCGGCGATGCAGCCCGATGCCGAGGCACAGGCGTTGGTCAGTCAGTTCAATGACGCTTTTGTAAAGTGGAAGCAGGTTTCGAGACGAGTAATTGAGCTGTCCGTGGGGGATAGGGAGGCGGCCAGCAAACTGAGTTTTGGTGACAGCGAACGCCTGTTCGAGGCCATGCGTGATCCCATCGACAAGCTTGGCGAGCTGGAAGACCAGGCGTCCCACCGCGAGGGAGATGCGGCGATAGAAAATGGCGAGAAAGTGGGGGTGTATCAGGGCGCCATTCTGTTGATCGGTCTGCTTGGCTGCATTCTGGTCGTTGTTGCCTTGCCAATGGTCGTGCTGCGTCCTATGCGTCGCTTGCTCAGCCGCGTCGAGCAGATTGCGGAGGGTGGCGGTGATTTGAAGGCGCGTCTTGAGGTTCGTTCGGCTGACGAGTTGGGCCAGCTCGGCAGCGCGTTCAACCGCTTTCTCGACAAACTGCAGCCGCTGATTGCCGAGGTGGGCCGGGTGACCGGGGAGGTCGATGCCGCAGCTCGCGCCATGGCCAGCATGGCCGCGACCAATGACCAACTGATCAGCAGCGAGCATGCGGCACTCGATCAGGTCAGCACCGCCGCGACCCAGATGAGCGCCGCCGTGCATGAAGTCGCCCACAACGCGCTGAATGCTTCGGATGCTGCACAACAGGCCACCAGTCAGTCCCGTGACGGTGCCGACGTTGTCAGCAGCACCATCGAATCGATCCGCCAACTGGCCCAGGAAGTGGAAAGCGCGTCGGGAACCATCGAGGCCTTGGCCCAGGAAACTTCCAGTATCGGCGCGGTCCTCGAGGTGATCCGTGGCATCGCTGAACAGACCAACCTGCTTGCACTGAACGCCGCCATCGAGGCTGCGCGAGCCGGCGAGCAAGGCCGCGGTTTTGCGGTCGTGGCTGACGAAGTCAGGGCGCTGGCGGCGCGGACCCAGGATTCGACCAAGGATATCCAGGTCCGTATCGAGCGCTTGCAGTCGGGTGTCGCCAAGGCCGTTCAAGCCATGCACGTCGGTAGCACCAAGGCCCGTGACAGCGTCGAGCGGGCAGCGAGTGTCGATCAGGTGCTCAGCGGCACGGGCGGTTCCATACAGCGGATCAACGATATGGCCGCGCAGATCGCCAACGCTTGCGAAGAGCAGAGCAGTGTCACTGAGGAAATCGCCCGCAACATCTCCGACATTCGCGACCTGTCCAACGAAGCGGCGCAGAACTCTGCCCAGAGCATGCATGCCAGCCAGCAGCTTTCCGGGCTGTCGAGGACATTGGCGGAGTTGACCGGCCGTTTCCGCACCTGAGCCCAGGTGCGATGGTGAGCACTCTCCCAGCCTTGGCGGCGCTCACCAGCGAGCGCTTGCGAGCCCTGCATCAGGACGGTTTCGTCCTGATGCCCGCGGTGTTGAGCACCGCGCAAATCACCGATCTGCGCCTTGCAATCGATCGCCTCAAGCCTCAGCACTGGGACTACAGCGGCGTGATCGATCACTACAAGTGCGTGTTCAATCGTGATCCGTTCTGGTTGCCGTTTCTCGATATGGAAGGGGTGATCGAGCTGGCCGAGGCGGCTCTGGGGGATGATTGCCACATCATTGGGCAGACAGCCTGGCGTTGCCACCCCGGTTTTGTCGGCGCCCCGTTGCACCTGGATTACCTGGCGATGGCATTGCCACCACAGCTTCTGGCCGATCCAGCTTTCGAGTTGCCGATGCAGATTTTCACCGCACAGTTTTACCTCGACGACATCAATGCCGAACTGAGCCCCACCTGCGTCATTCCCGGCAGTCATCGGGCGGGGCGGGCGCCCGTGGCGGGCGAAACGCAATGGCAAGGGCGCGTCGCGCAACCGGTGTTGTGTCGAGCGGGTGATGTGCTGGTGCTGCGTAGCGAGTTGTGGCATGCCGGCAGCGAGAACCGCAGCGTCGATCGTTCACGTTATATGCTGCAGGTTCACTATGGCCGGCGGATGATCGCGCAGAAGTTCTCGCCTTATCTGTACTGGCAATTCAACCCTGCTGTGCTGGCCGCCGCGACACCTCGCCAACGGCGCCTGTTGGGCGATCACCAGGAGGCTGAGTACGATTGACCTCCTGGCATCGGTTACGTCACGGGGCGAGGTCAGATCCAGACATCATTCACCGCTGTTCGCTCATTGGTTTCATCGCCCGTGTTAATGACACCGCGAGGTTCGATCAACAGCAATTTCACTTCCAGTGCGGCGCTGGGCTTGTGCTCAACACCTTTTTTCACCACGTACATCTCGCCTGGGCCAATCGTCACCGCGCCGTCGCGAAAATCAATGCGAAGCTCGCCTTCCAGCACGATGAAGGTTTCATCGGTATCGGCGTGGGTATGCCAGACGAAGTCACCTTCGAGCCGGACGATCTTGAACTGGTAGTCGTTCATTTCGGCCACGACTTTCGGGGCCCACTGTTCCTGGAAGAGTGTGTATTTCTGAGCGAAATTGATGGGGGAGTAGTGAGTGCTCATGGGGAATGCTCGTCTTGTGAAGGGGGTGAGCGCGACCTTACTGCCTGAGCCTGAGCAGGTATTGGATGATTGTGCAGCTTTTGTGGGGCCCGGCACCCGAAGTCAGCGCAGCATCTTCAGCCAGCGTGCTGGTGAAATGCCGAAAGCCTGGCTATGTAACCGGGTCATGTGGCTCTGATCGAAAAAGCCGCACGCCAGGGCCGCTTCACTTAATGGCATGCCCTGGATAACCAGACGACGGGCTTTATTCAGGCGTCGCTGGTTGATATACCGATAGGGGCTGGTGCCGTACAGAGCGCGAAAGTCCCGGGACAGGCTCCATCGATCCCGGCCACTGGCCTGGACCAGATCATCCAGACTGATGGGCTGGTCAAGGGCATCATGAATGAACAGTCGTGCGCGCTCTGCCGCCGAGTAGTCGATCAATCGCCGCCCACGCCGGTTACCCGCTGCGCTGTCCAGTGCCTGGGCCACATCGTAGATGCCGTCCTCCTCTTCCAGCGGATCGAGTGGATGATCCATGCAGCGCAATAATCTACGGGTAGCCACATTGAGGTGAGGATCGTTCGACAGCCCTCCTTTGATGAAAGGCAAGGGTTTGCCGCCCAGCACTTGCTGGATCACGGAGGGCTCTACATAGAACATCCGGTAGCGAAAGCCGTCGCTCGTGCCTGCTTCGCCATCGTGAACTTCGTCCGGGTGCAGGACGATGGTTCCGCCGGGCTGGCTATGGCGTTTGCTATGGCGGTAGTTGAAGCTCTGAACACCGCAAAGCGTGACGCCGATGGCGTAGGTGTCATGCCGGTGGGTGGTGTAGCCATGGCCACTGAAATAGGCTTCGATGCGTTCCATTTTCCGCGATTCAGGAGCCCGCACCAGCCAGTCGCGCTCACGATTTGATTGAGTCATTTAGACCGGCCTCTCGCTTTTGTCTGCACACGATACCTGTCTGATATGCCTTGGCGCAGGAAAAAGCGAGATCCGGATTCTTCGGAACGCAGAAAGCTGCTCGTTACGCAGGGCGGCTTACTGGTCGTACAGTGCGTCGCTGTTTCAGATTTCTTTCACGGGTGTCTCACCCTGGGCACTCTTGATCAGCCCGATGACGTGAAGGCAGTCAGCCTTGTTCACATAGGATTCGCCGCTGGCGATCGTTTCGTGGTTGCCGGCTCTCAAGCGCCACCGCCATTGGCCTTTTCCAGTGCTCTGGGTGCCTCGGGTCTGCCTGTAGATCTCAAAATACATCGGTTCGCTCCCTGCGATTAATTCATTCAAGACATGCTTTGCACATGTCGCTCCAAGCCTAGCCAAGCTGATAGTTTTGGCTATGGGAAATTCGTTTCCATTCGTTATCAAATATTGCCGATGTGGATTCGGATTTGCTCCGGCGACCCTTTTCAGGAAACAGGTCATCTTGGGGGCGCGGGGCTGGATAAAGTTCCGGTTTCGTTCTTGCGTTGCCTTGTGCGGTCCTGCTTAATACATTCCGATTCAGACGTTTGTCATTGACGTCCGGTCCGGGGAACCCGGGGGCTGGGAGCCCGATGGGACTGGAAAAACCTATAAGAAAAAGAGCCATCAAGTGACTGAATATCCAGGAGCGGATCTGCAAGGATGTCTAGCGCTTTCGCTTGTCATTCCAGTTTTCAACGAAGTCCAGTCCATAGATTTGTTTATCGCCAGAGTCGATCGGGTTTTTGCGAACGAGCCGCTGGTGACCCTGGAACTGGTGTTCGTCAATGACGGCAGTGTCGACGAAACATTGATGCTGTTGCTGGAAAAACAGCGAGCCGACCCGCGCATCCGGATCGTCGACCTGAGCCGCAATTTCGGCAAGGAAGCGGCGCTGAGTGCCGGTCTGCAAGCGGCTCGTGGCCAGGCGGTGGTGCCGATCGACGTCGACCTGCAGGACCCGCCCGAGGTGATCCTGCAAATGATCGCCCACTGGCGCAACGGTGCCGAGGTGGTACTGGGCCATCGCATAAACCGTGACTCCGACTCTTGGGCCAAACAGGTTTCCGCCAACGGGTTCTATCGGCTGCACAATAAAATCGCCGACCACAAGCTACCGGAAAATGTCGGTGATTTTCGGCTGATGGATCGTTGTGTGGTCGATGCGCTGCAGAGCCTGCCCGAGTCCCGACGCTTCATGAAGGGCTTGTTTGCCTGGGTAGGATTTCGAACCACCGTCGTGGATTACGTCAGGCCCGAGCGTGCGGCCGGTGAAAGCAAATTCAACGGCTGGCGCCTGTGGAACTTTGCCCTGGAGGGCATCACCAGTTTCAGCACCGAACCGCTGCGTATCTGGACCTACCTGGGGCTTAGCGTCTCGCTGGTGTCCTTTTCGTTTGCCGTGTTCATCGTGCTACGGACGCTGATTTCCGGGGTCGATCTGCCAGGCTATGCCTCCCTGATGGTGGCAGTCACGTTCCTGGGCGGGTTGCAACTGATCGGCATCGGCGTACTGGGTGAATACCTGGGCCGGACCTATATTGAATCCAAACGCCGACCGGTTTTTCTGGTACGGCGCATCTATGACGCCAAGGACTGACAATGGATCTCAAGGAAACCGACATCCTGGGGCCTGATATCGGGCAGCATTGGTACTATCGTTCCAAGGCGCGCGCCATGCTCCACATGCTCAAAGGCACATCGGCCAAAACACTGCTGGATGTGGGGGCCGGATCGGGCTTTTTTTCCCATCACTTGTTGTCCCATACCGAGACGGCCCGGGCCTGGTGCGTGGACATCAGTTACCCGGCCGACTCCGATGCCAGCACCGCCGGCAAACCCGTCCACTACCGGCGCGCCATCGACGCGCTGGACGCGGATCTGGTGTTGTTGATGGATGTGTTGGAACACGTGGGCGATGACATGGGCCTGCTCAAGGCTTATGTCGACAAGGTGCCCTCTGGCACCCGCTTCCTGATCACCGTGCCGGCGTTCCAGTTTCTCTGGAGCGGGCATGATGTGTTTTTGGAACACAAACGCCGTTACACCCTCGGGCAACTGGAGGGGGTCGTGGCCCAGGCGGGTTTGCAGGTGCACAAAAGCGCTTACTATTTCGGCCTGGTGTTTCCGATCGCCGCCGCCGTGCGCCTGTTGCAACGCAACACGTCCGGCGCGCCGGCCAGCTCGCTCACTCGGCATCATCCGCTGGTCAATGGCGTGTTGAAGTCGCTGTGCAGCCTGGAGCTTGCGTTTATGGGCGCCAATCGCGTGGCCGGCCTGACGGTGTTCTGTCTGGCACAAAAACCATGATCTGGACGCGGTCGCCGTTGCTGCGACGTGGGCTGCGGTTCGCCATGACGGGCTTGTTCGTGACCGCTGTGCATGTGTTGGCTGCCGTGTTGTTTGTGCACCTGATCCTGGCCAGCCCGCCGTTGGCCAACGGTTTTGCGTTTGTGGTGGCAACCGTGGTGTCTTACCTGATCAACACGCTCTGGAGTTTCTCCAGCCGATTGCATGGCCGCACGCTCGGCCGTTTCGTGGTGGTGTCGATCGGCGGATTCTGGCTGGCGATGCTGGTGGCCTGGGTGGCGCAGAGCGCGGGCCTGAATTACCTGGCAGGCATTGCTGCCGTGGCGCTGATCATCCCGGTGTTTACCTTCATCTTGCATAATTTCTGGACGTATCGATGACCGTTCGTGGCGAGCGTTATCTGGTTTCCCTGTTGCCCGTATTGTTGGGCGTGCTGGCGTTTCTGATGGTCATCGGCCCTCGGGTGTTGAACCCGACGAATATCGCCTGGCTGGGGGAGGGCGATGCGGCGACTCATTATCTGGGATGGGCGTTTTTCCGTGATTCGCCCTGGACCTTTCCGTTGGGCATGAACCCTTCCTATGGCTTGGAGTTGGCCAACGGGATCATTTTTTCCGATTCCAACCCGCTGCTGGCGTTCATGTTCAAGCCCTTCAATGCTTGGCTTCCCGAGACGTTCCAGTATTTCGGGCTGTGGCTGCTGGCGTGTTTTGTCCTGCAGGCCTGGTTTGCCTGGAAGCTGGTGGGGCTGCTGACGCCTTCGGTCTGGATCAGGTTGTTGGGGGCCGGGTTGTTCGTGTTTTCGCCCCCGATGTTTCTGCGCATGGGAGGGCATCTTTCCTTGTCCGGGCATTTCCTGATCCTGGCGGCGCTGTACCTGGCGTTGCGGCCCGGTCTGCAAAAGCGACGCCTGGCCTGGGGCGTGCTATTGGCCGCGACGGCGCTGGTGCATGCCTATCTGTTGGCGATGGTGGCATTGATCTGGCTGGCTGATCTGGCCAGCAAAGCCATCAAGGGTCGGTTACCCCGGCGCAATGCCTTGATTGAGCTGGCCGGTCTGTTTCTGCTGGTCGCATTCTGCTGCTGGCAAGCGGGTTATTTCAGTGTGGGCGGCGGGACCGTGGCGGGTGGTTTTGGCTTGTATCGTCTGAATCTCTTGTCGGTGGTGAACCCCAGTGGCTGGTCATACGTATTGCGCGACATGCCCCAAGGGCCCGGGGACTACGAGGGTTTCAATTACCTGGGTTTGGGGGTGCTGATGCTGGCGATCTGCGCCGGCGTGGCACTGCTGCAAGGCAACACCGGCCTGGCGGAGGCCGTGCGTCGCAGACCTCTATTGCTGTTGGCGCTGATCGGGCTGACGCTTTTTTCACTGACCAACAAGCTCGGTATTGGCATGCTGGATGTGCATTACTGGTTGCCGAAAACCATCGAGCAGTTGGCGAACGTCTTTCGCGCGGCCGGTAGGATGTTCTGGCCGGTGTTCTACATTCTCGTGTTTACGCTGATCTTTTTGGTGGTCCGAGGCAATAAGCCACGAGCTGCGGTGTGTCTGCTGGCTGTCGCCCTGGTGGTGCAGGTTCTGGATACCCGCAGCGGGTGGGCAGGCCTGCGCAAGAGCCGGATGATGCCGACCGCCTCGAGCTGGCCGACGCCCCTGGCCGACCCGTTTTGGGCCAGCGCGGCAAATCACTACGCCAAGGTCCGGTCGTTGTTGCCGCAGAATCAGCCGGACAACTGGCTGTTGATCAGCCAATACGCCCAGAACCATGGTCTGGAAACCGATAGCGTGTACTTGGGGCGGATGGGCACTCGGGAGATCGAACACGCTCAACGGCACGCTGGCCAAATGCTCGCCACCGGTCAGTATGAAGCGGATTCCCTCTACATTCTCGACAGCCGCACCGCGCTCGAAGCGATCAAAACCGTTAATCGTCAGACCGATCTGCTGACCCGTCTTGATGGCCTCGTGGTGCTGGCACCGGGATGGAAGACCTGTACCCAATGCCCACCGATAGCGCAGGAGACGCTGGACGTGCAGGTCAAGCCAGGTGAGCGCCAGGTGTTCAACCGAATAAACGCGATGTTGGTCAGCGGCTGGGGGCGCGTCGAAGATTGGGGCACCTGGTCGGAAGGTGCTCAGGCAGAGCTTGTATTGCGTGTACCCCCTGAGGCCCGCGCCCTCTCGATCGAAGCTGCGGCGTTCGTACAGCCCCTGCATACCAGGCAGAGAATCGAGGTCTCGATCAATGGCGTTGCGGCCCTGTCGACGCAACTGACCCGCATGCAGGAGAACACCCTGGAGCTGTCATTGAGCCCGGCCATCCGCGAAGCGATTGCCGCAGATGGGCAGGTGCGTGTGCAGTTTCATCTACCCGACGCGGTCAGTCCCAAGGCGCTGGGGTTGGGGAGCGACGAGCGAGTCATGGCGTTGGGGCTGAAGTCTCTGACGGTGAATTAAGCCGGACGTCTTTATCGTGTGCTTCAAGGTTTTTTGCGCAGCGCCGAATGCACAATTTGAGGCTGTTTTTCGAAACGCTGATACGGCTGGAAGCGTTCATGCGTGAGCGCGCCGGCGCGCTGCAAATTCCGCTGCGCGAAACAAAACCTGCGTCAGCCAAGTAAAGTCGAGGTATGGTTGCGACGGCTGAAACCACATCGTCATATTTTCGAACAGGAGTCGAACACATGCCTCACCTGCACATGGAGTACACCGCCAACCTGCCCAAGTTTGACGAGGGTGTCGTACTGTTGCGTCTGAATAATACGCTGGTGGCCTCCGGTCAGTTCGCTGCCGAGTCGGACATCAAAAGCCGGGCTGTGAAAATCGAGAATTTCCTGGTGGGCACCCTTTTCGAAAAGCGCGGTTTCGTGCATGTGAAGCTGGCCTTGTTGAGCGGCCGTTCGCCAGAGGTCAAGAAGCAGTTGGCCGAAAAACTGTTGGAGGTAATCCAGGAGGTGGGCGAATGGCCGGCTGACGTTTCCGTGCAACTGTGCGTGGAAATCCTCGACATCGACCGAGGCCCCTATGCCAAGGCTGTCGTCGGCGCCTGAGGGTCAGGTGCTTCGCGTCTTGACGATCCGCTCGCGCAGCCAGGTGCTATCAGCGGCCTGGCTGCACGGCGTTTCAAGGTGAATCCCGACAAGCCTTCAGGCGCTTGATGGTTTGCCGGGCGGGATCAACCGTGGCCGCACCGGCATGGCACAGGTTGATACTCTGCAAGATGGCGCGCACATGCTTGTACATGCCCTCGGCTTTATAAGTGGGGCGCATGCCAGTGCGGGTGTTGATGAACAACTCGTCGTCGAAACAGGTCCGCAGTTTCTTGAGGCAGTAGCTGACCGTTGACTGGCTGACACACAAAGCCTCGGATACACCGGTGACGCTGCTTTGCTCGTACACAGCGTTAAACACCATGAGGTCTTGCATATCGAGTTTTCTGAGGGAGTTACTGTTCAGCATCCGTTCTGTCTCTCTCTGTGCTCCTTGCGCGGATCTTGCGCAAACCAGACCCTTGATCCTAACGGAACGATCGTCCCAGGAGAATGCCAGGCGAGCGGTTTCACGGTCGCGAGTGGGACAGATAATGTAATGAACACGACGGATCGTTCAGCATTCGATTCTCTGGCCGATTGTTTAGCTCATTGCGATCCAAGCTCCATCAAATCAAGGTTTAACCGGCTTTGGTGACGTGGGACTCTGCCAAAGTGTGTTTCCTGTGATGTCTTTTATGGACGGTTGGCCCGCAGCAATCCAATACCCTTCATTCGCCGCAATGGGGCCGGTGGGCAGGTTTATGTCCGGGGTCTCTCCCACGCTGTGTGCGCTGCCCTCTGAACTGGCTTTTTGGGCACTCTGGCATTGTCGCCACGCCCGTCCTCCAGATACTTGTATTTCCTGTTGATCCTAAACAGTGTTCGTTGATCGCGAGCACAGGCTGACGGTGCTTTGTCGCCCGTCCGACATGAAAATACGAGCGTTCTCATGAGTTCTGCCCACCTCTCTTTTGCCCCCCTGCATCAAGCCCAGGCGTTCCTGGAGCAAAATCCGGATATTGAGCTGTTCGAGCTGTTTATTCTCGACAGCAACGGTGTGCCTCGGGGCAAACTGCTGCACCGGGATGAGTTGCTGGCGCTTTACGAAAGTGGGCGGCCCTTGCCCAGTACCATTCTCGGGTTGACCATCAATGGCGACGACGTGGAAAACTCCGGGCTGGTGTGGGATGTTGGCGACATCGATTGCCGGGCTTATCCCATCAGCGGCAGCTTGCAGCGAATGCCCTGGCGGCTGATCCCCACTGCGGCAGTGCAGGTCAGCATGCATCCTCAGGAAGGCATGCCCGCGACCATCGCCGATCCGCGTTATTTGCTCAGTCAAGTGATCGACGCTTTGCAGGCCGATGGCTATTACCCGGTGATGGCGGCGGAGCTGGAGTTCTATCTGTTGGACGCGCAGCGCGACAGCCAGGGCCGGCCGCAACCGGCGCGGGACGCTGATGGCGGTCGACCCGGTGCCACGCAGGTTTATGGCTTGCGCGAGCTGGAACAGATCGAACCGTTCCTGGCGGACCTCTATTCCGCCTGCAAGTCGCAGGGGATCCCGGCCCGAACGGCCATTTCCGAATACGCGCCGGGCCAAGTGGAAATCACCCTCCAACACCGCACCGATGCCTTGCAGGCCATGGATGAGGCGGTGCGCTACAAACGTCTGGTCAAAGGCGTGGCGCATAAACACGGCATGCAGGCGTGTTTCATGGCCAAGCCGTTCGCGGAACTGGCGGGTTCGGGCATGCACATGCACGTCAGCCTGGCGGATCGCGAGGGCCATAACCTGTTTGCCAGCGAAGCCGCCGATGGCACGCCGCTGCTGCGTCATGCGGTGGGCGGGATGCTCGACACGTTGCTCGACTCACTGCTGATGTTCTGTCCGAATGCCAATTCCTACCGGCGCTTCCAGAGCAACAGCTATGCGCCGCTGGCGGCAACCTGGGGCGTGGACAATCGCACCGTGAGCCTGAGGATACCGGGCGGGCCGGCGTTTTCGCGGCATATCGAACATCGTATTTGTGGTGCCGACGCCAATCCGTACCTGGCCGCCGCAGCGATACTGGCCGGCATCCATCGCGGCATTCGTGAACAGTGCGATCCCGGTGCGCCAGTGGCGGGCAACGGCTATGCCCAGGCGAGCGAATTGCTGCCCACCGACTGGCTCACCACCTTGCGCACGCTTGAAGCCTCGACCTGGGCCAGGCAAGCCTTCGGCGATGAGTTCCTCAGGGTGTACCTGGCGGTCAAACGCGCCGAATACCGTCAGTTCATGGGCGAGGTCGGAGAGCAGGACTGGCGTTGGTACATCCATCAGGCTTGAACTGAGCCCACAAGCTGCACGTCGGATCGGACGTGCGGCTTGCTACTTGAAAAATTATTTAATGGCAACTTTTTCACGAAAAATTGATAGTGACCTGCCTAAAGTTTGTGTTGCCGTAGCACAGTAGTTTTTCAAACTTTCCTGCGGTATTTGCTTTCCATAGCGCAACTTCCAGGAAACTTTAAAACCTCATGCTGACCATTAAACCCGTGCGCCCCGAGTGGGTGACGCTGGTCGCCAGTGTCTTTTTATTAGTGGGCTTCAACGTTGTGCTCTGGCAGCACCTGCATACCATTACGGCAGGTGACGGCGGGGGCGTGCTGATCGGCGTGGCGTTTGCGGTGCTGGTATTGTTCGCCTTCAACCTGGTGCTGACACTGGTAGCGTTCCGTGGGCTGTTCAAGCCTGTGCTGATGTTGCTTTTTCTGATCAGCGCCGGTGTGGCGTACTTCATGGCTCAGTATGGCGTGCTGATCGATGCCGGGATGTTTCGTAACTTTGCTGAAACCAATGCCACAGAGGTGCGTGATTTATTGTCGTTAAAGTTGTTTGCCTACCTCGGTTTATTAGGCGTGTTGCCGTCCTGGTTGTTATTTAAAACGCCGATCAGCTATCGCCGCTGGCCCAAAGAACTGTTAAGCAAGTTAGTGGTGAGTGGGGTGTCGGCGGCGGTGATCGGCATGGTCGCCCTGGCCAATTACCAAGGGTTGTCTTCATTGTTTCGCAATCATCATGAATTGCATTTGATGGTGGTACCGAGCAACTACATCGGTGCGTCGATCGGGTACTTGCGTGAACAGGTCGCGTCGGCCAAACAGCCCTTCATAACCTTGGGAGAGGATGCGAGTCGTAATCCGGTCTGGCAAACCCATGCCCGCAAGTCCCTGACCGTACTGGTGGTGGGGGAGAGCGCCCGTGCCGAGAACTTCGGCATTCTGGGCTATAACCGCGATACCACGCCGCAACTCAATCAAGAAGCTGGCCTGATCGCCTTCACTGATGTGCACTCCTGCGGTACGGAAACCGCGGTATCGGTGCCGTGTATGTTTTCCAACATGGGCCGCAAGAACTACGACGCCAGCAAGGCCAGGAACGAAGAAGGCCTGCTCGATGTGCTCAAGCGCGCCGGGCTGGAGGTGATCTGGCGTGACAATCAGTCGGGCTGCAAAGGCACTTGCGACCGGGTCACTGTGCAGGATGTCAGCAATCTCAAAGACCCGGCCCTGTGCGCCAACAGTGAGTGTCGCGACGAAATTCTGCTCCAGGGCCTGCAGCATTTCATCGACACCCTCGACAAGGACACCGTGCTGGTGCTCCACCAAATGGGCAGTCACGGGCCGGAGTATTTCAAGCGCTATCCCAAGCAATACGAACATTTCACCCCAGTGTGCCAAAGCAATGCGCTGAACAATTGCAGCCGCCAGAGCATCGTCAACGGCTACGACAACACGCTGGTGTACACCGACCATGTGTTATCGACCCTGATCGAGCTGCTGCGGGCCAATCAGGACAAGGTCGACACAGCGATGCTGTACCTGTCCGACCACGGCGAGTCCCTGGGCGAGTACAACCTGTTTCTCCATGGCACGCCCTACATGCTCGCCCCGGAACAACAGAAACACGTGGCGATGCTGGCCTGGTTTTCCGACAGCTATCAGAAGTCCTTCTCCGTCGACACCCATTGCCTGCAACTGAGCCGGGACAAGCCCTTGAGCCAGGACAATCTGTTTCATTCGATGCTCGGGCTGCTGGAAGTCAACAGCAAGGTCTACAACCGGGACCTGGACCTGTTTGCCGGTTGCCGTGGCGCGGTCATTGACGGGGTATTGGCCCGGCAGTGAGCGCCTCGACTTTTTTTTCACGTACGGGTGGTTAGCCTGTTCCTATTCATCTTTCCCAAGAGCGGTTGGTATGTCTGGGCAACCCCCATCCCCCGTAGAGATCGAGTTCGCCAGGCATCATGACCGGGAACACGCGCGCATTTGCCGTCAAGCGGCGCCCAGGCGACTGCGCCTGGCGTTCTGGCGTGACGAGCAATTGGTCCGCAATGCCTTGAAAGCCGCCGGTGAACCGGGGCTGGTGCTGGATGTGACCTGTGGCGCGGGCCGGTTCTGGCCGGTGCTGGCCGAACATGCCAACCGGGTGATCCTGGCGGCGGACCCCTCGCCAGACATGCTCGATCACGCCCGCACCCACCATGGCGGCGCGTTGCTGGAGCGGGTCACGACCTTTCCCAGTTCGGCATTCACCCTCGGCCTGTCGGCTAACGCGGTGGACTGTATTTTGTGTCTGCAACTGTTTCGGCACATCAAGGCCAGTGAGCATCGGCTGGCGCTGTTGCGCGAATTTCATCGGGTCAGCCGTGACACGGTGATTGTGTCGGTGCAAATTGAAGGTCGCCTCAACATCGGACCTGCACCGCACCGCGGCTTGGCCGACAAGGCTGAAGTTGAAGCCGAGTTCCGCCAGGCCGGTTTCACCCTGCTGTGGTACCAGGATTTTCTGCCCGGGTTTGCGCTGACGCGGGTTTATGCGTTGTGCAAGGCCGGTTAATTCCCGATGTAGGACTATTCTTGCCTTCGCGCAGGCGATTTCTCTCAGGCTCCCGCTCTATGGATGCTCGCAATCGCTGACGGCGATATATACTGCGCGCCATTCTTCAAGGGAGAGCCGTGTGGCCATCGATATTCACTGGATTCGCGACAACGATAGCCTCGGTCAGTTTTGCGCCCAATGGCAGCAGTTGCCATTCGTCGCCCTCGACACTGAATTCATGCGGGTCGACACGTTTTATCCCATTGCCGGTTTGTTGCAGATCGGCGACGGCGAGCGTGCCTATCTGATCGACCCCTTGACCATCGACAACTGGAAGCCCCTGGCCGCGTTGCTGGAAAACCCGGCAGTGCTCAAGGTGCTGCACGCCTGCAGCGAAGACCTTGAAGTGCTGCTGCGCTTGACCGGCAGCCTGCCTGCGCCGCTGTTCGACACTCAATTGGCCGCCGCTTACCTGAACCTGGGTTTTTCCATGGGTTATTCCCGGCTGGTACAGGACGTGTTGGGCATCGACTTGCCCAAGGGCGAAACCCGCTCTGATTGGTTGCAAAGACCCCTGTCGGAAACGCAGATCAGCTACGCCGCTGAAGATGCAGTGCATCTGGCGGAAGTTTTCGTACAGCTACGCCCGAAGCTTTCTGACGAAAAATACGCCTGGGTCCTGGAGGATGGCGCCGAGCTGGTGGCCAACCTGCGTCGCGAAGTCGACCCCTATGAGGTATATCGTGAGGCCAAGCTGGCCTGGAAACTTTCCCGTGCCCAACTGGCCGTGCTGCGCGAGCTATGCGCCTGGCGCGAGCGGGAAGCGCGGGCTCGTGACCTGCCGCGTAACCGGGTCATTCGCGAGCACTCGCTGTGGCCCCTGGCCCGCACTCAGCCGGATAACCTCGGCGCGCTGGCGAAAATCGAAGACATGCACCCGCGTACCGTGCGCCAGGACGGCGAGTTCCTGCTGGAGCTGATAAAACGCGCCGCCAGCGTGCCGCCCGAACAATGGCCGCCAGCCGTGGCCGAACCCTTGCCCATCGAGGCTTCGGCGCTGGTCAAGCGTCTGCGGGCACTGGGGCAGGCTGAGGCCGAGCGCCTGGGAATCGCCCCTGAACTGATGCTGCGCAAGAAAACCCTCGAGGCGCTGATCAAGAGCGGCTTTCCCGAGGGCCCTTACCAATTGCCCGATTCGCTGCGTGGCTGGCGCCGCGAATTGATGGGCCAGGCGCTGCTCGACAGCCTGGCCACCGCCGGAGAACAGCCTTGAAACGTATCTGCTCGATCTACCGAAGCTCGAAGAAAAACGAGATGTACCTGTATGTGCTCAAAAGCGATGCCCTGGAGCGTGTGCCCGAGCCCCTGATGGCTGCCTTTGGCAAGGCGATCCATGCCTTTGACCTGGTGCTGAGCCCCGAGCGCAAGCTGTCCCGGGAGGACATCAACCTGGTGCTGGAAAACCTCGATACCCAGGGTTATCACTTGCAGATGCCACCGGCTGAAGACGAATACATCGAGCATCTGCCGGAAGAGTTGCTGCGACGCAACGACCCGGTCTGACGGTACCCCGAGGCACCTTTCCCGGGCCTCTTGAAACACTGGAATGGTTTATTGGCGATGGCCGCAAGGATGGAGCGACACTCTGTCGGCGGTCGTCTGCATAGTTTTTGAAAGGTTTGATCCATGCGCGTTCTGATTGCCGAACACGATCACGCGGTGTACGCCCAGCTTCTGCGACAGGCTGCACCCGATATCCAAGTCCTGACCAGTGGCGACTCCGCCGAACTGTCGCGACTGGCCGCCGACTGCCCGGTCTGGCTGGGCCAGCCCGATCTGCTGGCCACCCTGTTGCGTCAAGGCCATCAGCCCCAGTGGCTGCAATCGACCTGGGCGGGCATCACGCCGCTGCTGGCCGAGGGCTTGACGCGTGATTATCGCCTGACCCGTGCGGTGGGCATTTTCGGCCAGGTGATGGCCGAGTACGTCCTTACCTATATGCTCGGTCATGAGCGCGAGGTGCTGGCGCGGCTGGTCAGCCAGGTCGAGCGCAAGTGGGACAACCGTCAGGGCCAGAGTCTGGCCGGGCGCAAGGCACTGATCGTCGGGACCGGCGATATCGGCCAGCGGGTAGCGCAGTTCCTGCTGCCGTTTGGTGTGCAGCTGTATGGCATTGCCAGCGAAGCCCGGGAGCTGGCGCCGTTCATTGAGGTCGGGGCGCTGAAGGATCTGCCGCGCATGGTGGGGGAGGTGGATTATGTGATCAACCTGCTGCCCAACACGCCGGACACCCACGATATATACGACGCGACGCTGTTCAGGCAATTCAAGCCCACCGGGCTGTTCATCAATGTCGGGCGCGGCGTGGCCGTGGTCGATGCCGATCTGGTGCAAGCCTTGAAGGAAGGGCACCTGGCCGGCGCGGTCATTGACGTTTGCCGCCAGGAGCCGTTGCCACAGCGGCATCCTTTCTGGACGGCCTGGGGCCTGCTGCTGACCGGCCATAGCTCGGCACCGACGTCGCCGGCGATGATGGTGCAGTTGTTCCTGGAAAACCTGCGGGCCTACCAGGCCGGCGAAACCTTGCGCGGGGAAGTGGATTTCGATCGGGGATATTAGACCGAGCCAATCAACTTGTGAGAGCGAGCCTGCTCGCGATAGCGGTTTGCCAGTCGGCATCAATGCTGGCTGATCCGGCGCTATCGCGAGCAGGCTCGCTCCCACAGTGATCTTCAGCGGTCACCCCATCGGTGTTCTCGGCCAATCCATTTACGGACTTCGCCAACACAACGCCCTACCGACAGTCGCCCATGCTTGGCCTGAAGAGGCCCCGGCACTAGACTGACGGCCTTTTCACCATCTGATGCTGATTGCTTGAGCCATGGCCGCCAAAGTCGAACCGTTCTGGATACGTAAAACCCTCGATCAGCTTGATGCGCAGGAATGGGAATCGCTGTGTGACGGCTGTGGCCTGTGCTGCCTGCAAAAACTCGAAGACGAAGACGACAACAGCGTCTACTACACGCGCATCGCTTGCAAATTGCTGGACTTGAAAACCTGCCAGTGCACCGACTATTCCCGGCGCCGCGACTTTGTTCCCGATTGCATCCAGCTCACACCGGGCAAGGCCGATGAGTTCAAATGGTTGCCACCGACCTGCGGTTATCGTCTGGTCAGTGAGGGCAAGGATCTGCCGTTATGGCACCACCTGGTCTGTGGCGATCGCGATGCCGTGCACCACGAACGCATTTCCCAATCCGGGCGCATGCTGGCCGAAGGCAGCGTGCCCGAGGACGATTGGGAAGATCATCTGATTTTTCGCGCCGGCTGAATGCCGGGCATCGCACCATCAGGGAGAACCCATGGCAGCAGGATTGAAAAGGATGCTCGCAGCCGGGCTGTGGGCGGTGTGCGGGCCGCTGTGGGCGGCGCAGAAAGTCGATCTGGATTATCACGTGCACCTGTTGCCGCAAAGCGATCAGGCCGAAGTGCGCCTGACCCTGGCGCGGGGTTCGGCAGTGCGCAGCCTGGACTTCGACCTCGGCGATGGCAGCCGCTACAGCCACTTCAAGGCCGACGGTCAATGGCAGCTCATCCTGGGCAAGGACACACGCGGCGTTTGGCGTCCCAGTGCCGACAAGGCGAGCCTGAGCTATCGCGTGCGCATCAGTAATACTCGCAAGAACGGTACGTTTGAAACCCGTATGACCCCGGGATGGGGGCTTCTGCGTGGCGACGATCTTGTGCCGCCGGCCAAGTTGGATCAGCAGGATGGCACTGAGCTGGTGTCACGTTTGCAATTTGAACTGCCCGACGGCTGGAAAAGCATCGAAACGGCCTGGCCGCGCATCGGCAAGCAACGCTTTCGCATCGACAACCCCGCGCGGCTGTTCGATCGTCCCACCGGCTGGATGCTCGCCGGCAAACTCGGCAGCCGTCGCACACGCCTGGGAGAGACCGAGGTGACGGTGGCCTCACCCCAAGGCCAGGGCATGCGCCGGATGGATGTGCTGACGCTGCTGACGTTCGTCTGGCCGCAAGTGCAGGCGTTGGTGCCGCGTCATCCCGGCAAGCTGCTGATCATCGGCGCGTCAGACCCGATGTGGCGTGGCGCCCAGGCCGGGCATGAATCGATTTATCTGCACAGTCGTCCGCCGCTGGTCAGCGAACGCGGCAATAGCCCGATGTTGCGCGAGTTGGTGCAGATGCTGGCGCGCGTCAACGATCGTGAGCGCAGTGACTGGATCAGCGAAGGGCTGGCCGAGTATTACGCCATCGAATTGCTGCGTCGGGCTGGCGGCATGAGTGATGAGCGCTACCAGAGCCTGAACGACCGGTTGGCTCGGGACAGCAAAGGCGTCAGCACCTTGCGTGGCGAGCAGGTCCGCCCGGCGACGGTGGCCAAGGCGGTGTTGCTGTTGCAGGAGCTGGACCGCGAGATTCGTTTGAAAACCCGCAACAAGCGCTCGCTCGATGACGTGCTGCACGCCGCCATGCGTCTGGAGACGGTTGATACCCAGGAGTTTGTCCAGCTCAGCGAGAGCGTTCTGGGGGAGAGTTCTACTGTGCTGGATACGCGGTTACTTCAGTAATACCGCTATCGCGAGCAGGCTCGCTCCCACATTGACCAGCGTTGCACTCAAAATGTGGGAGCAAGGCTTGCCCGCGATGGGGCCATCAGCCAGTAAAATCAAAGCCCAACCTTCGGCGAACTCAACGAATCATTCCCCGTCACTGTAGCCGTGCTGGTCGCGGCCTCGGCGCTGGCTTTCATGCGGCTCAGCTCATCACCGGCCTGCTCGATGCGGGCACGGGCGTGGTGCAGGTTCTGACGATTCTTTTCCAGCAAGGTCTTGGCCGAGCAGTGCCCGGTGATGCCGCGCGCCAGGGCCATGCCGCCGATCGCCAGTTGGGCCAAACCGATCACGCCGCCACGGCGCAAGCCCTTGCCCATCATCAGGACTCCGCCGGCCAATGAGCCAATGCGTTCCCAGCCATGCACGTTTTGCGGCGGATGAGATTGGAAAGGGGTGGTCTCAATCGGCTCGAACGGGTTGTTATCGCTCATGATCTGTCTCCGGTGTGGGGTTGGTATAAAACTGACTGCCCGAGCGATTCCCTTGTTCAATCCAATTGCGCACCGATCAGCGGAATTGCGGCCCCGAACGGGTGTTATTGCCTTTGGCCATGCGGTCGTACAACACGACGTTGACCGTGGCCGCCAGGTTCATGCAACCGGTGGTGGGGATGTACACCACGTCTTCGCACCAGTCACGGATGTCTTTATCCAGCGAGCCATCTTCCGGGCCGAAGATATACAGCGCCCGGTCCGGGTGAGTGTATTCGGGCAAGGGACGAGCACCGTCGACCAGTTCCACGGCCACTGGCACACAGCCCAGGGGCAGGATTTTTTTCAGGTCATCGATGCCGATCAACGGGATGTCGTAGTGGACTTTCTTGGTGTCCGTGACGAAGTCCGCGGCGCGCTCATAGCGTTTGCCAGTGTAGAACACCGACGCCACGCCGTAGCAGCCGGCGGCACGCATGACCGAACCGACGTTTTCCGGAGATTTGGGGTTGAACAGACCGATGCAGCTGTAGCGTTTGTTGGCCACGGGCGGGGTGCCTTTGGGGAAAAGGCGCGATTATACGGGGAATGTCCGGGCTGGGCTCGGTTCTGGTGATGTATTGCTCTGAAGATCGCCATCGCGAGCAGGCTCGCTCCCACAGTGGATTCGTGTTGTTCGCAAAATCCTGTGGGAGCAAAGCTTGCTCGCGAAACAGCCGGCTCGGTTTCTGAAAGACCGCATTGGCTTCATCGCGGGCAAGCCTTGCTCCCACATAAATCCTCTCGCCACAATGGCTGGCTACTCGTCCTTTTTCATCAACCCGGCCAGTGCGGCGAACGGGTTGTGGGTCGCCTTGGCGATTTTCGGGGTGCTCAGGGAGCCGTCGCCGAAATATTGCTGGTCGGTGTAACGCGAGTGTTCGTTGTCGTGGCAGTACAGGCACAGCAGTTCCCAGTTGGAACCGTCCTGCGGGTTGTTGTCATGGTTGTGGTCGCGGTGGTGAACAGTCAGTTCACTCAGGCGCTTGCCGGAAAACTCACGGGCGCAGCGGCCACAGACGTGGGGGTACATTTTCAGGGCTTTGTCGCGGTAACCCATTTCCCGGTCACGCTGGGCATCGGCGAGGATGCGATCCAGCTTGGCGGTGTTGGACGGTGGCGTTGACGAACTCATGGGTTCACCTTTGTAAAAAAGACTGATGACGGTTGAACAGAGTTTAGCTCAGCCCTTGAGCTTCTCGGCAATCCAGATGGTGTGGCGGGTGCCTTTGTTGCCGTGGGCGAAGACTTGCACCTCTTCGGCCTTGAAGCCGGCCTTTTTCAGTTTGTCGGAAAACTGCCGGTCGGCGCTGGCCGACCATACTGCCAGCACACCCTTGGACCGCAGGGCCTTGGCGCAGGCGGCCAGGCCGCCAGCTGAATACAGCCAGCTGTTGGCTTTCTGCGTCAGGCCTTCGGGGCCGTTGTCGACGTCCAGCATGATGGCGTCGAAGCCCTGGGGTTCGGCTTGCAGCACCTTGGCCACATCTTCCATGCGGATCACGGTACGCGGGTCCGACAGTGGGCGACCGGCCTTTTCGCCCAAAGGGCCACGGTTCCACTCCACCACGCCGGGCACCAGTTCGGCCACCACCACTTCGGCATTTTTGCCCAGGTGCTTGAGGGCCGAGGCCAGCGTGAACCCCATGCCGAGGCCACCGATCAGTACGCGCGAGCCGGGACGGCCGGCAACCTTGCGGCAAGGAATCTCGGCCAGGGCGTCTTCGGAGCCGTGCATGCGCGTATTCATCAACTGCCCACCGTCACCGCCCTGGATCTTGATGACGAAGTCGTCGCCGTACTCGAACAGGCACAGGGCGCCGCCATTGTCAGGGATGGGGGTGGTGTCCAGTAGAACGAAACGTTTCATGGATGTCTCATGCAAAGGAAGGGCAAAGCGGCGCGGTAAGGACTAGCCTGAAGACAGACAATCGCCACGGAGCCATTGATGAAGCGCACCATTCTAACGGCCATTGCCCTGGCAGCGCTCTCGATAAGTTGGGTGCAGGCCCAGCAGCCCACGATTCCGGTGAGCCCACCGAGCATTCCCGGTTCGCCCGGCACCCCCACACCGATGCCATACCCGCCGGTCACGCCCAGCGGCGTACCCACGCCCAGCCCCGGAAGCGGACCGCCGTTGCTGCCGCCAATCGAAATGCCCAAGCCGCCCAAGGACCAGCCGATACCAGGGATGGAGCCAAAACCACCGAAGGCCAAGTCGCCGGGGGGGTAGGCCCAATGCTTGTTAATGAGATCACTGAATGGCAAAAAACTTGTGGGAGCGAGCCTGCTCGCGATAGCGATAAACCAGTCAACATTGATGTTGGCTGATCCGACGCTATCGCGAGCAGGCTCGCTCCCACAGGTTCTGCATTTCAACTGACAGAGGAGAGCTAAACCTGCTGCGACAACAACTGCCCATCGGCCATGCGCAGGCGTTTGGACAGGGAAACGGCGAGGGCGCGGATGATCTTGGCGGCGATCTTCGGTGCATCGTTGAGCATTTTTTCCAGGGAATCCTTGCCCAGGTTCAGCAATTGGCAATCACTGGCGGCGATGCAACTGGCCGAGCGCCGTTCTCCGTCCAGCACCGCCATTTCCCCGAATGCCCGGCCGCTGCGCAGCGTGGCGATGGTGACGGGTTGACCGTCGGGGCCGGTTTTCTGCACGGCCACTTGCCCTGAATGGATGATGCACATGAAGCTGCCGGCATCGCCCTCGCGGAAAATCGCTTCCCCTTGGGCAATGGCGCTGATGCTGAAGTAGCCCGACGCCGCGGCGAAGTCGACAGGCTGCAACTGGTCGAACAGGCCGCAGTCCATCAGCCAGTCGCGGATTTCGTTGTTCAGTAAGGTCGGTTCTGACATGTCGTCACGGTCTTTTTCTTGTGTCTGGGGCGGTTGCAAGGGTTTGGATGTAAGGCGATTCCTTTGTGGGAGCAAGGCTTGCTCCCACATTGGGTGGTGGTATCAGAGCCCTGCGCATGGAGCTAAGACCCGGCCATCCGACGGAGTTCCTCAGACCAACCCCAAAACCTTCAAAACAAATGCATATTCGAGGGCTACGTCACGTAACCCCTGGTAGCGCCCGCTCATTCCGCCGTGGCCGGCGCCCAGTTCGGTCTTGAGCAGCAAGGGGTTGTCATCGGTCTTGGTGGCGCGCAATTTCGCCACCCATTTGGCTGCTTCCCAATACTGCACGCGGCTGTCGTTGTAACCGGCGATCACCAGCAGCGCCGGATACGCCTGGGCGCTGACGTTTTCGTACGGGGCATAGGCCCTGATCCGATCATAGACGGCGGGCTCCTCGGGATTGCCCCACTCGTCGTATTCGGTG
Source organism: Pseudomonas sp. A214 (assembly GCF_900156295.1). Classification (NCBI taxonomy): domain Bacteria; kingdom Pseudomonadati; phylum Pseudomonadota; class Gammaproteobacteria; order Pseudomonadales; family Pseudomonadaceae; genus Pseudomonas; species Pseudomonas sp. A214. The sequence goes on along the minus strand of NZ_LT707062.1, from coordinate 5,246,083 downwards.
ACGGTCAGCGGCAAGTCCGGGTCGAGCATGGTGTTAAGCACATCGACGAACGGCACTTCGGCAATCGCGACCTTGAACAGATCCGGGCGTTGATTGAGCACCGCACCGATCAACAAGCCACCGGCACTGCCGCCGCTGATCGCCAGTTGATCGGCGCGGGTGACGCCATTGGCGATCAAATGCTCGGCGCAGGCGATGAAGTCGCTGAAGGTGTTGTGTTTGTGCTCCTGCTTGCCGGCGCGATACCAGGCTTCCCCCAGCTCACCGCCACCACGCACATGGGCAATGGCAAACGCCACGCCGCGATCGAGCAGGCTCAGCCGCCCATGGGAAAACCACGGATCGAGGCTCTCGCCATAGGCGCCGTAGCCATACAGGTACAGCGGCACCGGCTGGCCGAGGGCCTGGCGCTTGACCACCAGGCTGATGGGCACCTGCGTGCCGTCCGGTGCGGTCGCCCACAGCCGCTGGCTCACGTAGTCATCGGCATCGAATGGACCCAGGACCGGGGTTTGCTTGAGTACGACCTGTTCGCCGCTGGCCAGGTCCAGCTGGCGAATCTGTGCCGGACGGTTCAGCGCCTCGTAGCGCAAGCGAATGCGGGGGCTGACGAACTCCAGGCTGTTCTGCACATGCAGGCTGTAGGCCGCGTCCGGCAGTTGCACCCGATACGCCGGCAAACCCTGTGGGTGAACTTCGATGATGGGCAGGCCGCCTTCACGCAGGCTCAGGGTCATGGCGCCGGCGTTCAGGCTCAGGCCGTCGATCATCACCGTGTCGCTGTGGGGGATCAGGTTCTGCCAGTCGGCCTCGGTCGGCGCCAGGCCCGTGTCGGCAGCCTGGTACAGCGCGAAGTTGATCCCGTCGCGGTTACTGCGGATCAACCAGCTCCACTGACCGTCGAGCAAACCATGGTCGACGTCGTATTCATGGTCTTCCACCCGTGGCGCCAGGCAGGTGAAAGGCTGGTCTGGCTGGGTGGCGTCCAGGACCCAGACTTCACTGGTGGTTTTGCTGCCCAGGGACAGGATCAACTGTTTTTCCGAGCTCGAACGGTAGCAATGCAGGAAAAAACGTCCGTCCGGCTCATGAAACACTTCTTCGGCCGCCGTTCCGTCCAGGCGATAGCGCCAAAGTTTGTGCGGGCGATGGGTGTCATCCAGCTCACCAAAGAACAGCGTCAGGCTGTCATTGGCCCAGGTCATGCTGCCGTCGCAATCCTCAAAGGACAGTTCACTGACTTTGTCATTGGCCAGCTCTTTGACGAACAGGGTGTAAATCTCGTCGCCAGTGGTGTCCAGGCTGTAAGCCAGACGCTGGTGGTCGGGGCTGATGCTGAAGGCACCCAGGGAAAAGAAACCGCCGCCAGCCAGCACGTTAGGGTCCAGCAACAATTGCTCGCGGCTTTCATCCACCGTCAGGCTGTCGTCCACCGGACGCGGGCAGCGGTAGTGACGTGGGTATTCGTCCCCGGCCGTGGTGCGGGTGTAGTACAGGTACGGACCCCAAGGCGAAGGCAGGGACAGATCCGTCTCCAGGATCCGGCCCTTGATTTCCTGGAACAGGGTTTCGCGCAGTTCGGCCTGGTCAGCCAGTTGCGCGTCCTGATAGCTGTTTTCAGCCTTGAGGTAGTCGAGCACGGCGTCGGTGTCGCGCTCCTGCAGCCAGGCGTAGGGATCAACACCGGGGTCCCTGCGGGCAATCGGGGCGTTGCAAACGTGGGCAGATAGGGGCATGAAAGGCTCTCGAACGTTGTACGAAATAGGGACTGATGGCCGGTGTGGTTAGTTCGGTCAGCCACCTGCGGCGGCAGAAATTAACCGACAGATACTGCGGCACAGACCACTCGACAGACGCCGGGGCAGCCTGACGAGCGAAAAGCCGTTACTATAAGCGCCTATTTGCCTGCCTTGCCATGGACACCATGACCGAGAACGACTATCTGATCGCCTGGGGCCTCTATGCCTTCGCCGCCCTGGGCTGCCTGCTGGTATGGATGCGCATGACCCGCTGGATCTGGCGCTGGTTGCGCGAGCCCCTGCGCCTGTTGATGGCGGTGTTGCTGTTCAGCCCCACTATCGTCGACCCCGTGAAGGAACAGGTTGCTCCGGCCCTGGCCATCGTTGCCCTGGACGTGCTGTTCAAGGTCGGCAACAACGCCTGGCGTGCGGTATCCGATCTGTTCATGTACGGCATGATCGTCTTTGGTCTTTATTTGATCTTCGTGCTGATCCGCTTCCCCATCGAGCGTGCAGCCAGCGCTCGCAAGGAAAAAGCCGCTGCCGCCAAAGCCGCCGCCGCTGCCGATGAACTACAGGATGAGCAGCCGTTCGGCGTGGCGGGTGATGACCGTTACGGTCGCCCGCCAGTACCGAGCAACCCTCAGCGTTCGCGCATCGAACCGCGGCTGTAGCCAGGCTTGTCCCATTGAAGCGAGGGTCCGAGCATGTGTGAGTTACTGGGCATGAGCGCCAACGTGCCGACCGATATCGTGTTCAGCTTCACCGGGCTGATGCAGCGTGGCGGCAAGACCGGACCGCACCGGGACGGCTGGGGCATTGCCTTCTATGAAGGTCGTGGCCTGCGCCTGTTCCAGGACCCGGCCGCCAGCAGCGAGTCGGAAGTGGCGAACCTGGTGCAGCGCTATCCCATCAAGAGCGAAGTGGTGATCGGGCACATTCGCCAGGCCAATGTCGGCAAGGTCTGCCTGTCCAACACCCACCCGTTCGTACGTGAGTTGTGGGGCCGCAACTGGTGCTTCGCTCACAATGGCCAACTCGCCGATTTCCAGCCGGGCGCAAGCTTCTATCGTCCGGTGGGCGATACCGACAGCGAGGCGGCGTTCTGCGATTTGCTCAATCGCGTGCGCCAGGCGTTCCCGGAACCGGTGGAGGTGGAGCAACTGTTGCCGTCGTTGATCCAGGCCTGCACCGAATACCGCAGCAAGGGCGTGTTCAATTGCATGCTCAGCGATGGTGACTGGCTGTTCTGCTTTTGCTCGACCAAACTGGTCCAGATCACCCGTCGCGCGCCGTTCGGCCCGGCGCGGCTCAAGGATGTGGACGTGATCGTGGATTTCCACGCCGAAACCACGCCCAATGACGTGGTCACGGTAATTGCCACCGAACCCTTGACTGAAAACGAAACCTGGACCCGCTACGAACCGGGCCAATGGAGCCTGTGGCGGCGCGGCGAATGCGTCAGCCATGGCCAGACCGAATAAGGACTTCACGATTATGTTGCTCAGTTATCTACGGCTGGTGTTGTTCGCGGTAGGCCTGTTGGTGGGGGTGCAGGTGCCCGGTTTCATCAGCGATTACGCCAAGCGGGTCGAGGCGCACCTGATCGAAGCGCAGACAGGACTGAAAGGCTTCCAGGGCACCGCCAACCAGTTTTTCAAGGGCGACATGCAAGCGCTGGTGGCTCACTACCGTGCCAGCGAAGACCCGATCTTTCGCAGTGATGCTGACAGCCTGAACACGTTGCTCGTCCGTCAGCAGGCGTTGGACAAGCAATTCCAGGCAATGCAGGGGCCGTGGTACATCCGTTTGCTGCAAGTGGCCCTGGCGGCCGACCCGGAAATTCGCAAGGAAACCTGGAACGGCTACAGCTACCAGATCCTGCTGACCCCCGAGGCGATGATCTGGGGCCTCAGTGGCGCCATGTTGCTGTCGTTTGGCCTGGAGTGCCTGTTCCGCCTGATCGACTGGGTGGTGCTGGGCGGCAGGCGTCTGCGCCAGAGCCGACCGATTGAAGAGCGCGATTTGCGCGGGCTGTAACATCGCTCGGAGGCTGAAAGCATCGCGAGCAGGCTCGCTCCCACATTGGACTCGAGACCCTGTGGGAGCGAGCCTGCTCGCGATGAGGCCCTCAAGGGCAGAAAAAATCTTACTTGGAAAGAAACCGCATCCCTTCTTCCAGCCCTCGCAAGGTCAGCGGGAACATGCGGTCCTCCACCAGTTCGCGCACGATGTTGGTCGACGCGGTGTAGCCCCAGGTGTCCTTCGGGTATGGATTGATCCAGATGAGTTTCTTGTACTTCTCCATGAAGCGCTGCATCCAGACATACCCCGGTTCTTCGTTCCAATGCTCGACGCTGCCGCCGGCCTGGGTGATTTCATACGGGGCCATGGCGGCGTCGCCGATGAAGATCACTTTGTAATCGGCGCCATACTTGTGCAGCAAGTCTTGGGTCGAGGTGCGTTCGGAAGTGCGGCGCAGGTTGTTTTTCCACACTGATTCATAGACGAAGTTGTGGAAGTAGAAATACTCCAGGTGCTTGAACTCGGTCTTGCAGGCCGAGAACAGTTCTTCGCAGATTTTTACGTGGGCATCCATCGAGCCGCCGATGTCGAACAATAACAGCAACTTGACGGTGTTGCGTCGCTCCGGGCGCATCTGGATATTCAGAAGGCCGGCGTCCCGGGCGGTGTGGTCGATAGTGCCATCGATGTCCAGTTCTTCGGCGGCCCCCTGGCGGGCAAACTTGCGCAGGCGGCGCAGGGCGACCTTGATATTACGGGTGCCCAGTTCCACCTGGTCGTCCAGATTCTTGTACTCGCGCTGGTCCCAGACCTTTACGGCTTTGCCCTGGCGCTTGCCGGCGTCACCGACGCGGATGCCTTCGGGGTTGAAACCGCCGGAGCCGAACGGGCTGGTGCCGCCGGTGCCGATCCATTTGTTGCCGCCGGCATGGCGTTCCTTCTGTTCTTCCAGGCGTTTCTTGAACTCCTCGATCAGCTTGTCCAGGCCGCCCAGGGACTGGATCTGCGCCCGCTCTTCGTCGGTCAGCGAGCGCTCGAACTCCTTGCGCAGCCAGTCTTCGGGAATCAGCGCCTGGAGATGATCATCGAGTTTCTCCAGGCCATTGAAGTAGGCGGCGAACGCCCGGTCGAACTTATCGAAATGCCGTTCATCCTTCACCAGGATCGCCCGGGACAGGTAATAGAACTCGTCCATGTCGGCGAAGATCACCCGCTGTTTCAGGGCGTTGATCAGGTCCAGCAGTTCACGCACCGACACCGGCACCTTGGCGGCGCGCATTTCATTGAACAGGTTAAGCAGCATGGCAATCGCCCTCGCTCTTGTTGAAACGAAGAGGGTTCAGCGGGTGCCACGGCGGCTCATGAACGCCAGGCGCTCGAGCAGTTGCACGTCCTGTTCGTTCTTGACCAGGGCACCGGCCAGGGGCGGAATGGCCTTGGTTGGGACGCGCTCGCGCAGCACCGCTTCGCCGATGTTGTCGGCCATCAGCAGCTTGAGCCAGTCCACCAGTTCGGAGGTGGAAGGTTTTTTCTTCAGGCCCGGCACCTTGCGCACGTCGAAGAACACGTCCAGCGCTTCGCTGACCAGGTCTTTCTTGATATCCGGGTAATGCACGTCGACGATTTTCTGCAGGGTGACGCGGTCGGGGAAGGCGATGTAGTGGAAGAAGCAGCGGCGCAGGAAGGCGTCCGGCAGTTCCTTTTCGTTGTTGGAGGTAATGATGATGATCGGCCGCTGTTTGGCCTTGATGGTTTCATCGGTCTCGTAGACGTAGAACTCCATCTTGTCGAGTTCTTGCAGCAGGTCGTTGGGGAATTCAATGTCAGCCTTGTCGATCTCGTCGATCAGCAGAATCACCCGCTCTTCGGACTCGAACGCTTCCCAGAGCTTGCCCTTCTTCAGGTAGTTGCGCACGTCGTGCACCTTGTCCACGCCCAACTGCGAGTCCCGCAGGCGGCTGACCGCATCGTACTCGTAGAGGCCTTGATGGGCCTTGGTGGTGGACTTGATGTGCCAGGTGATCAGGCGCGCGCCGAAGGATTCAGCCAGTTGTTCGGCCAGCATGGTCTTGCCGGTGCCCGGTTCGCCCTTGACCAGCAAGGGACGTTCCAGGGTGATGGCGGCGTTGACGGCCAGCTTCAGGTCATCGGTGGCCACGTAGGCGCTGGTGCCTTCGAACTTCATCTGTAATTTCCTCGAACGTGACGCCGGCCTGACGAGGCGGGGCGCGCGAAATAAATGTCGTGCCCGACTATAACGCGGTGCCCCGCCGACTGTGAACGCAGACGCTGTATTCAGTCTCTGAATGGAGCGTCACATGTTGACTCAGTCGGCCGACGGCGGCGGCTGCTCATACCGGGCATTGAAGGCCTGGACGAAACCGTTGCGCAGGATCTGGAGGAAGGCTTCGAAGGCGCTGATGTCCTGCTGATGGACATTGCCGCTGAGTTCCACCCGGGTGGCAAACTGGTTCTTGCGCTGGTTCTTCAGGGCCGTTTCGCCCGCGCCCACCAAGGCCTCCCAGACCGAACGGAAGATGTTCTTTTTTTCGTTTTCCACATCCTGCTGCCAGTCGAACACGTCAACGTCGCGCAATAGCGGTTTGATGTAGCCGCTGAGCTGGGCGTTCTCGGCTTCTGCCTCCACCACCAGGTCGCCATGGCCGGCATTGAAATCGAATTTGCCATAGGCCGCGGCGAAATCGTTGAGGCGCTTGAGTTCGATGTCCCTGGCGCGCAAGCGGAAGTCGAAATCCTCGAAGTCGCTCAACGGGTCGAAGGTCGCCTGCACTTCCAGCGGCGCATGTTCGGCCACCAGGGCCTTGCCCTCGAAACGGGCGTCGCGCTTGCCTTCGGTGTCGACCACGTTGGTCAGGTTATAGAAGCTGGCATTGACGTCGGTAGCCCGCAGGTTCACGGGCGGCTTGGAGTTGAAGTTGCGAAATGTCACCTTGCCATCCCGGATCCGCACTTCGTTGAAGGTAATGGGCAGCAGCTTGCTCAGTTGCTCGCGCCAGTTGGTGCCCCTACCGGTCTGGGAGTTCTGCCGGTCGGCTCCGCCGTCGACGAAATTCACTTCGGGACGGACGAACTCCGCCTCGGCCACCACCGCATGGTCGTACCACAGCGAATGCCAGCTGACCGACAGGTCGATCAGTGGCGCCTCGACAAATGGCACGGGAACCTTGCCGTCGACCTTGACGATCTCCAGGCCGTTGATCCGGTAGGCCCCGCGCCAGAGCGCCAGGTCCACATCGGTCACCTGGCCGCGGTAGTCACCCATGTCGGCCAGTTTGTCGTTCAGGTAGTCGCGCACCAGGAACGGCAAGGTGAAATGCAGGGCCACCAGCACCGCAACGATGGCGGCGAAAGTCCACAGTGGCCAGCTGTATCGACGCTTCATTTCAGTCAGTCTCCCGCGTTGTTAAAACATTGACTGTTGTAACAACTGGAACGTTCGGTGCAACTGGACGCCCATGGGCAACAGGCATACCTTTAAGCGCTAAATCCCCGCTGCATTAAGGACCCAGTCATGAGCCGCATATTCGCTGACAACGCCCATTCCATCGGCAATACGCCACTGGTGCAGATCAATCGCATTGCCCCGCGTGGCGTGACCATCCTGGCCAAGATCGAAGGGCGCAACCCAGGTTACTCGGTCAAGTGCCGGATCGGCGCCAGCATGATCTGGGACGCCGAAAGCTCGGGCAAGCTCAAGTCCGGCATGACCATCGTCGAGCCGACTTCCGGCAACACCGGGATCGGTCTGGCGTTCGTGGCCGCCGCCCGCGGCTATAAGCTGATGTTGACCATGCCGGCCTCCATGAGCATCGAGCGGCGCAAGGTACTCAAGGCCTTGGGCGCGGAGCTGGTGCTCACCGATCCGGCCAAGGGCATGAAGGGTGCCATCGAAAAAGCGGCCGAAATCCTCGCCAGCGACCCCGCCAAATACTTCATGCCGCAGCAGTTCGATAACCCGGCCAACCCGGCCATTCATGAAAAAACCACCGGCCCGGAAATCTGGAACGACACCGACGGCGCTGTGGATGTGCTGGTGGCGGGCGTCGGCACCGGCGGGACCATTACCGGGGTTTCGCGATACATCAAGAACACCTGCGGCAAACCGATTCTGTCGGTGGCGGTGGAGCCTGTGGTTTCGCCGGTGATCACCCAGGCGATGGCGGGGGACGAGATCAAGCCCAGCCCCCACAAGATCCAGGGGATCGGTGCTGGGTTCGTGCCGAAAAACCTCGATCTGTCGATCGTCGATCAGGTCGAGCGGGTTACGGATGAGGAGTCCAAGGCCATGGCCCTGCGCCTGATGCAGGAGGAGGGAATCCTGTGCGGCATTTCCTGTGGCGCGGCGATGGCTGTAGCCGTGCGCCTGGCGGAAAAGCCGGAAATGCAGGGCAAGACCATCGTGGTGATCCTGCCGGATTCGGGTGAGCGCTACCTGTCGAGCATGTTGTTCAGTGATCTGTTCACCGAGCAGGAGACTCAGCAGTAATCGTGCCCCCCAGCGACTGGTGAGCGAAGGTTATTGTGGCGAGGGGATTTATCCCCGTTGGACTGCGCAGCAGTCCCCAGAACAGCTCAGTCACCTCGATGTGTCAGTTATGGGGGCGCTTCGCAACCCAGCGGGGATAAATCCCCTCGCCACAAGGGTGGGGGGATGTTCAGTTGCGCTGGTCTGGGAGCGGCTCCTTGGTCGCGCTCGCCGCTGGTTTCAATACCAGCCACAGCGCCGCCGCAATCAGCACCCCGCCATACAGGTGCGCCATCCCCAACGGCTCATCCAGCAGCAACGCCCCCCATAACACGCCGAACGGCGGGATCAGGAAGGTCACGGTCATGGATTTGACCGGGCCAATGGAACTGAGCAGGCGGAAATAAAGAATGTACGCCAGCGCTGTACACACCAGGCCCAACCCCAGCAGCGACAGCCAGACGCTCCAGCCACCCCAGCTGGCCGGAGGGTGACTGATGACGCTGTAGCCAAACAATGGCAACAGCAACACCGTGGCGCCGAACATGCTGCCCAGGGCCGCGAGACGGCTGTCCAGCCCGCCTTGATGATCAAGCCAGCGGCGGGCAAGGAACCCGGCGAAACCGTAGCAGGTGGTGGCGAGCAGACAGGAGAGGGCGCCCATCAGCAATTGCAGATCGAAGGCCACCGGCCCCGCGCCGGTCAGGATGCCGACGCCGAACAATCCCAGGAACACACCGCTGACCTTGGTCATGGTGAGTTTTTCGCTGAAGAACAGCGCGCCGATCAACACCCCCATCAAGGGTGTGGTGGCGTTGAAGATTGCCGAGTAACCGGCCGGCAGCACCTGGGCCGCCAGCGAATAAAACGTCGCCGGAATGCCCGAGTTGATCAGGCCCAGCACCATCACGATTTTCAGCTTGCCGCGAAAATTCCAGTCGATACGCATCAACGCCAGGATCACCAGCAAGCCGACAAAAGCGATGGACACGCGAAAAAATGCAGTGGGGATTGTGCCAATGACAGGGGCGATAATGCGCATGAACAGGAAACTGGCTCCCCAGATGGCGGCCAATGACAGCAAACGCAGGATATCAACGGGGTTCACAGCGCATTCCTTCCTTGATCGGGTCGCAAGTGTCGCCTCGCTCAAGACCGATGGCAATGGTTGCGTTGCCGCGCGATTGGCCTCTAAGCTCAGTCGCCAATAACAAGCATGACCCGCCGAGGTTTACCCTATGCCGCAGCCATGGCCCGCCGCCGATATCGCCCGTTCGATCCTCGAAGGCTTTGACGATTACCGTGAGCATTTCCGGCAGATCACCGATGGCGCCCGCGCCCGGTTCGAGCAGGCCCGTTGGCAGGAGGCACAAGAGGCGTCTGCGGCGCGGATCAACTTGTATGAAGAAAAGGTCTTCGAAACCGTCGCCCGCTTGCGCAAGGCTTTCGCAGCCGAGGCGCTGATGGACGTCAGTTGCTGGCCGCTGGTCAAAAGCGCCTACATCAGCCTGATCGACCTGCGTTTCGACGATGAGCTGTCCGAGACCTGGTACAACTCGATCTTCTGCGGGCTGTTCAGCCATGACCTGATCAGCGACGGCACCATGTTCATCCATACCACCCGGCCCAGCCTGCGCCGCGCCCGAGCCGCCCAGACCCGTACCTACAAACCTGAGGGCCAGCTGGACCGGATGCTGGCGGCGATTTTCGCCGATTACCGTTTCAGCGAGGATTACGCCGACTTGCCGGGCGATTTGCAGCGCCTTGAAGCCCAATTGCGGGAGAACCTGCCCGACTGGGTCTGCAAGGACCCGCAACTGACGGTGGAATTGTTTTCGTCGGTGCTCTATCGCAACAAGGGCGCCTACCTGGTGGGCCGGATCTATACGCAGGACGACCAATGGCCGTTGGTGATCCCGCTGCTGCACCGCGAAGGCCGGGGCATCCAGATCGATGCGCTGATTACCGACGAGGCGCAGGTGTCGATCATTTTCTCGTTCACCCGTTCTTACTTCATGGTGGACGTGCCGGTCCCGGCGGAATTCATCGGCTTTCTCAAGCGCATCCTGCCGGGCAAGCACATCGCCGAGCTGTACACCTCCATCGGTTTCTACAAACACGGCAAATCCGAGTTCTACCGGGCGCTGATCAACCATCTGGCGAATACCGACGACCAGTTCATCATGGCCCCTGGTGTACGTGGCATGGTCATGAGCGTATTCACCCTGCCGGGCTTCAACACCGTATTCAAGATCATCAAGGATCGTTTCTCGCCGTCGAAGAACGTCGACCGCGCGACCGTGATCGAAAAGTACCGGCTGGTGAAAAGCGTCGACCGGGTCGGGCGCATGGCCGATACCCAGGAATTCGCCGATTTCCGCTTTCCCCTGAGCAAGTTCGAACCGGCATGCCTGGAGGAACTGCTGGACGTGGCGCCGTCCACGGTGTCGGTGGAAGGCGACACGGTATTGATTCGTCACTGCTGGACCGAACGGCGCATGACGCCACTGAACCTCTACCTGGAAAACGCCAACCAGGACCAGGTGCGCGAGGCGCTGGAAGACTACGGCCTGGCGATCAAACAACTGGCGGCGGCCAACATCTTCCCTGGCGACATGCTGCTCAAGAACTTCGGCGTGACCCGCCACGGCCGCGTGGTGTTCTACGACTACGACGAAATCTGCTTTCTCACCGAAGCCAACTTCCGTCACATTCCCCAGCCGCGGACCCCGGAAGACGAAATGGCCTCCGAGCCGTGGTATTCCATCGGGCCGCTGGACGTTTTTCCCGAAGAGTTCCCACCTTTCCTGTTCGCCGACGCGGGGCAACGCAAACTGTTCGATCAACTGCACGGCGAGTTGTACAACGCCGATTACTGGAAGGGCCTGCAAGAGGCGATTCGGGCGGGCAAGGTGATCGACGTGTTCCCCTATCGGCGTAAAGACCTGGACAGCGAATAACCCCGAAATCTGCGCAAAACCTCTGTGGGAGCGAGCCTGCTCGCGATAGCGATGGATCAGCCAGCATTAATGTCGACTGACACACCGCTATCGCGAGCAGGCTCGCTCCCACAAGGGAACAGCGGGCAGGCTGCCATGGGTCGGCGCAGCCTGCGCAAATCTGCGACAATCGGCCCCCTGCACAAACCGACGACCCTTGCGTACCTGATGACTGACCAAGCCCCCGCTATCGACAAACTGCTGAAAAACCTCGACCACGCCATGCTCGCCGACCGTCACCGGTTGCGGCGTCAGTTGCTCGAGCTGCGCAAGAAACCCGACGAGGCCAAGCTGGCCCAGTGGGTGACGCGCATGCAGGCGTCGTGTGATCAGGTGTTGGCGCGCAAGGCCAGCCTGCCGGTCATTCGTTACGACGACAGCTTGCCGATCGCCGCCAAGCGCGACGAAATCAAGGACGCGCTGCTCAAGCACCAGGTGCTGATCATCGCTGGCGAAACCGGCTCGGGCAAAACCACGCAACTGCCGAAAATCTGCCTGGAAATCGGTCGCGGCCAGCACGGTTTGATCGGCCATACCCAGCCGCGCCGGATCGCCGCGCGCAGCGTCGCCAGCCGGGTCGCCGAGGAGCTGGCCACGCCGCTGGGGGCGCTGGTGGGTTACCAGGTGCGGTTCGAAGACCAGAGCGACGCCAACACTCTGATCAAGTTGATGACCGACGGCATCCTGCTGGCCGAAACCCAGAACGACCGTTACCTGGAACGCTACGACACGATCATCGTCGACGAAGCCCACGAGCGCAGCCTGAACATCGATTTTTTGCTCGGCTACCTCAAGACCCTGCTGCCGCGTCGCCCGGACCTCAAAGTCATCATCACCTCGGCGACCATCGACCTGGAGCGTTTTTCCAAGCACTTCGATGACGCGCCGATCGTGGAAGTCTCGGGTCGCACCTTCCCGGTGGACACCTGGTATCGCCCGTTGACCCTGGAGCAGGACGAGGAAGGCAACCGGGTCGAGGACGACTTGACCGTCGACCAGGCGATCCTCGCCACCCTCGATGAAATCGCCGCCTATGAGCGTAGCGAACGCCGCAGCCCCGGTGACGTGCTGGTGTTCCTGCCGGGCGAGCGGGAGATTCGCGACGCGGCGGAAATGCTGCGCAAGGCCCAGCTCAAACACACCGAAATCCTGCCGTTGTATGCGCGGCTGTCGCCAGCCGAACAGCAGCGGATCTTCCAGTCCCACCCTGGCCGTCGCGTGGTGCTGGCGACCAACGTCGCTGAAACGTCGCTGACCGTGCCGGGCATCCGCTACGTGATCGACAGCGGCACCGCGCGCATCAGTCGCTACAGCTATCGCGCCAAGGTCCAGCGCCTGCCCATCGAAGCCATTTCCCAGGCCAGCGCCAATCAGCGCAAGGGCCGCTGCGGGCGGGTCGAGCCGGGGATCTGCGTGCGGTTGTACAGCGAGGAGGATTTCCTCGGCCGGCCGGAATTCACCGACCCCGAGATCCTGCGCACCAACCTGGCGGCGGTCATCCTGCAGATGTTGCACTTGCGCTTGGGGGAGATTACCGATTTCCCGTTCATCGAACCGCCGGACGGCAAGGCCATCAGCGACGGCTTCAACTTGCTGCAAGAGCTGTCGGCGGTGGACCGCAACAGTCAGTTGACCCCGCTGGGCCGCCAGTTGGCGCGCTTGCCGGTGGACCCGCGCATGGGCCGTATGCTGCTGGAAGCGGCGAAACTGGGCAGCTTGCAGGAAGTGCTGATCGTCGCCAGCGCCATGTCGATCCAGGACCCGCGCGAGCGTCCACCGGAGCGTCAGCAGGCGGCTGACCAGGCCCACGCCCAGTGGAAAGACCCCGACTCGGACTTCGCCGGGCTGGTCAATCTGTGGCGTGGTTTCGAAGAGCAGCGCCAGGCCTTGACCGCCAGCCCGCTGCGCAACTGGTGCCGCAAGAATTTCCTCAACTACCTGCGCCTGCGCGAGTGGCGCGATTCCCATCGCCAGTTGAGCCTGATCTGCCGCGACATGCAGTTGAGCCTCAATAAAGAGCCGGCCGATTTCCCGAAGCTGCACAAGGCGGTGCTTTCCGGCCTGCTGAGCCAGATCGGCCAGAAAACCGAAGACGGCGACTACCTCGGTGCCCGTCAACGACGGTTCTGGGTTCACCCCTCGTCAGGCTTGGGCAAGAAGCGTCCGCAATGGCTGATGACCGCCGAACTGGTGGAAACCACCAAGCTGTACGCGCGCATGGTGGCCAAGATCGAACCGGACTGGATCGAACCGCTGGCCGGCCACCTGATCAAGAAAAACCACTTCGAACCCCATTGGGAGAAAAAGCGCGGGCAGGTGGTGGCGTATGAGCAGATCACCCTGTTCGGGCTGATCGTGGTCGGTCGCCGGCCGGTGCATTACGGGCCGGTGGACCCGGTGGTGTCGCGGGAACTGTTCATCCGCGAGGCGCTGGTGCGCGGCGAGATCCAGTCCCGGGCCAAGTGCCTGAGTGCCAATACCCAACTGCTGGAGCAACTCGACGAACTGGAAGCCAAGGCCCGCCGTCGCGACATCCTGGCGGACGAGGAAACCCTGTTCGCCTTCTACGATGCGCGCTTGCCGGCCGAGATCCACCAGACCGCGACCTTCGACAGCTGGTACCGGATCAACAGCCAGAAAGACCCGCAACTGCTGATCATGCGCGAAGAAGACGTGCTGGCCCGCGAGGCCAGTGAAGTCACTGCCGCGTACTACCCCGACACGTTGCGCGTCGGTGAGCTGACCTTGCCGCTGAGCTACCATTTTGAACCCAACCATCCCCGCGACGGCGTGACCTTGCGCGTGCCGGCACCGCTGCTGCCCATGTTGCCGCCGGAGCGTCTGGAATGGCTGGTGCCCGGGATGATCGAAGCCAAGTGCATCGCCCTGGTGCGCAACCTGCCCAAGGCCCTGCGCAAAAACTTCGTGCCCGTGCCGGATTTCGTCAAGGCCGCGCTGCAACGCATCACCTTTGCTGAGGGTTCGTTGCCGCAATCCCTGGGCCGCGAACTGCTGCGCATGACCGGCGCGCGGGTCAGCGACGAAGCCTGGGCGGAAGCTGCGCAGCAGGTGGAAAGCCATCTGCGCATGAATCTGGAAATCGTCGACGGCCAGGGCAAGTTTCTCGGCGAAGGCCGTGACCTGGCCGAGTTGACGGCGCGCTTTGCCGAAGCCAGCCAGGCCGCCTTGGCCGTGCCGCAGACGGCGAAAAGCCAGGCGCCGGTGGAAGCGAAAATCTTCGCCCCGGTGGCCGAGAAAACCCAACAGAAGATTGCCGGGCTGTCGATGACGGTGTACCCGGCGCTGGTGGAAGAGGGCGGTGTGGTCAAGGAAGGCCGCTTCCCGACCCCGGCTGAAGCCGAGTTCCAGCACCGTCGCGCCTTGCAGCGGTTGCTGATGCAGCAATTGGCAGAGTCGGCCAAGTTCCTGCGCGGCAAACTGCCCGGGTTGACGGAACTTGGCCTGCTGTACCGCGAACTGGGACGCATCGACAGCCTGGTGGAAGACATCCTGCTGGTCAGTCTCGACAGTTGCGTGCTGGAAGGCGAGGCGAGCCTGCCCCGTGATGGCGCCGCACTAGCATCCCTGGCCGAGCGCAAACGCGGCGGCTGGACCGAACACGCCGAACGCCTGGCGAAGCTGACCCTGGAGATCCTCAAACTCTGGCACGGCCTGCAAAAACGCTTCAAGGGCAAGATCGACCTGGCCCAGGCCGTGGCCCTGAACGACATCAAACAGCAACTCAGCCATCTGGTGTACCCGGGATTTGTGCGCGAAACCCCGCATCAGTGGCTCAAGGAGCTGCCACGCTACCTCAAGGCCATCGAGCAGCGCTTGGAGAAACTCGGCAGCCAGGTGCAGAAGGACCGGGTCTGGAGCGGTGAACTGTCGAACCTCTGGGCCCAGTACCAGACCCGCGCCAGCAAACACGCCCAGGAAGGCAAGCGCGACCCGCAACTGGAGCTGTACCGCTGGTGGCTGGAGGAGTACCGGGTGTCGCTGTTCGCCCAGCAACTGGGCACCAAGGTGCCGATTTCGGATAAGCGCTTGAGCAAGCAGTGGGGGCAGGTGGAGCCCTGACCCCGGCGCAAGACCTGTGGGAGCGAGCCTGCTCGCGATAGCGGTGGGTCAGTCAACATTGATGCTGGCTGATCCAGCGCTATCGCGAGCAGGCTCGCTCCCACAGGGTTTGGTTTTGTAATTCACTGAGAATGGGCCAAACGCCAGCGTTTATGGCAAACTTCGCGCCTATAAATGCCGGTCCCGTGGTTTTTAGCGTCGATGATCACGGGCGGATCGGAATAAAGCGCTGCCAGGTCTGCTTCCCCTGGATGGGAAAAGACCCCTTGTGTGTTGGTACGTCGGTGCCAACGCTTTCTGCCTGAACAGATCAGAGACACGACCATGCATAACGTCGTCATCAGCGGCACCGGCCTGTACACCCCGGCCAACAGCATCTCCAATGAAGAGCTGGTGCAGTCTTTCAATACCTACGTCGCGCAATTCAACGCCGACAATGCCCAAGCCATCGAGCGGGGAGAAGTCGAGGCGTTGACCGAATCCAGCGCGGCGTTCATCGAAAAAGCCTCCGGCATCAAGAGCCGCTTTGTCATGGACAAGGATGGCATCCTCGACCCGCAACGCATGACCCCGCGCCTGCCCGAGCGCTCCAACGACGAGTGGTCGGTGCTGTGTGAAATGGCTGTCGGCGCGGCGAAACAGGCGCTGGAGCGCGCCGGCCGCACCGCCGCCGACATCGATGGCGTGATCGTCGCCTGTTCCAACCTGCAGCGTCCGTACCCGGCCATCGCCATTGAAGTCCAGGAAGCGCTGGGCATCGAAGGTTTTGGTTACGACATCAACGTGGCCTGTTCCTCGGCGACGTTCGGCATCCAGGCCGCGGCCAACAGCGTACAACTGGGCCAGGCCCGGGCGATCCTGATGGTCAACCCTGAGGTGTGCACCGGCCACCTGAATTTCCGCGACCGCGACAGCCACTTCATCTTCGGCGACGCGGCCACCGCGGTGATCATCGAACGGGCGGACCTGGCGACCTCGCCGTATCAGTTCGACGTGGTCAGCACCAAGCTGCTCACCAAATTCTCCAACAACATCCGCAACAACTTCGGCTTCCTCAACCGCGCCGGGGAAGAGGGGATCGGCAGCCGTGACAAGTTGTTTGTCCAGGAAGGTCGTAAAGTCTTCCGCGATGTCTGCCCGATGGTGGCCGAACTGATTGGCGTGCACCTGGAAGAAAATCAGCTGAGCGTCGGTGAAGTGAAGCGTTTCTGGCTGCACCAGGCCAACCTGAGCATGAACCACCTGATCGTGCGCAAGCTGCTGGGTCGCGAAGCCACCGAAGAAGAAGCGCCGGTGATCCTCGACCGCTACGCCAACACCAGCTCGGCGGGTTCGGTGATTGCGTTCCACTCCTACCAGGATGATTTGCCCAGCGGTTCGGTCGCCGTACTCAGCTCGTTCGGCGCCGGCTATTCGATTGGCAGCGTGATTCTGCGTAAGCA
Organism: Pseudomonas sp. A214; assembly: GCF_900156295.1. Lineage (NCBI taxonomy): Bacteria > Pseudomonadati > Pseudomonadota > Gammaproteobacteria > Pseudomonadales > Pseudomonadaceae > Pseudomonas > Pseudomonas sp. A214. The sequence continues at coordinate 5,229,312 of NZ_LT707062.1, read as the reverse complement.
TTAATCCTCTGGCGGCGACGAATTTTTTGTGGGAGCAAGGTCATGTGGGAGCAAAGCTTGCTCACGAAACAGGCAGCGCGGTTTATGAAGGACCGCATCGCGGGCAAGCCTTGCTCCCACATCAGCCCCCTCGCCACAGCCGCGATCTATTCAGCAATGGGCGTTGAATGACCGTCACCGACGACACACAACTGCTCCAACGCCTCCTGGCCGGTGAGCAGCAGGCCTTCAAAGAGCTGGTCAGCACCTACCAGAGCCCGATGCGCGCCGTGGCCTACGCCATCGTGGGCAGTCGGCATGCCGATGAAGTGGTGCAGGACGCCTGGTTGTCAGTGGTGCGCAACCTCAATGGCTTCCAGGGCCGCTCCAGTCTCAAGACCTGGCTGCTGACCATCACCGCCAACGCCGCCAAGGGCCGCTACAAGCAGAACCGTCGGGAGGTGTTGCTCGATGATCTGCCGTCGCCCCACGGCACCCTGGGCGATGATCGTTTCGCCGCGGATGGCCATTGGCTGCTAGCACCGTTCGCCTGGCATCAGGACACACCGGAGGCGCTGCTCACGATGAGTGAGCTGCGCGAATGCCTCGAGCACACGCTGCTCAGTCTGTCGCAACTGCAAAGCAGTGTCTTGACCCTGCGCGAACGTCAGGGCCTGGAACTGGAAGACATCTGTAATCTTCTGGACATCTCGCTCTCCAACGTACGTGTGCTGTTGCATCGGGCACGGCTGAAGGTCTTTGCGACCGTAGAACATTTCGAGGAAACCGGCGAATGCTGACCTGCAAGGAACAAGTGGCGCGCTCCAGCGATTTTCTCGACGGCCAACTGAGTTTTCGTGAGCGCCTGATGATGCGCCATCATCTGATGTTCTGTGCCACGTGCCGGCGTTTCATTCGCCAGATGCGCCTGATGCAGGCCACGCTCAGAAAGCTGCCTGAATCGCCGGTTCCCAATCTGGATCAGTTGGCTGAAAAACTCGCGGCCGAGCGCCGTAAAAATATTCGCTGAGTCCCAGACACCCCTACGCCCCTGTGGGAGCGAGCCTGCTGGCGATGGCATTGTTTCATTCGACATCAATGCCGGCTGATTGACCGCTATCGCGAGCAGGCTCGCTCCCACTGGTATTGGTGCATCGGTTATTCCCTTTCGAAGTAAAAAGTTCCCCTGTCATAAAATCTTTATCTGACAGCAACTGCGCTGACACAACCCATCGCCAAGATCCCCTCCAACACCAGCGGGCTCAGTTCCGCGTGTTTTCTAACGGCATAGACTACCAACAGGGGAATTCTTCGATGATCCGTAAGCACTTCGCAGGTGTTGCCGCCAGCGCACTGGCAATGGCAGTAACCGCCCAGGCTTTCGCCGGCACCGTCACCACCGATGGCGCCGATATCGTGGTCAAAACCAAGGGCGGCCTTGAGGTCGCTACCACCGACAAAGAGTTCAGCTTCAAGCTTGGCGGTCGTTTGCAGGCTGACTACAGCCAGTTCGACGGTCTCTACACCGATAATGGCAATTCGGCCGACGCCGCTTACTTTCGTCGCGCTTTCCTGGAACTGTCCGGCGTGCTGTACACGGATTGGGCCTACACCATCAGCTACGACTTCTCGCATAACGCCGGCAGTTCAGACGACGGTTACTTTGACGAAGCGTCCATGGCCTACAACGGCTTCAAGCCGGTCTCGATCAAATTCGGTCGTTTCGACCCGGATTTCGGCCTGGAAAAAGCCACCAGTTCCAAGTGGGTGACCGCGCCGGAGCGTAACGCTGCTTATGATCTGATCGACTGGGCCAACGGCCACCAGAACGGTCTGGGTCTGCAAGCGTCCAGCACCTTCGCCGATTCGTTCTATGCCTCCGCTGGCGTATTCGCCAAGGACAACAACGACACCGACGGCGACAGCGTCAAGCAGGTCAACGGTCGCTTCGTATTCGCGCCGATGCACGACTCCGGCAACGTTCTGCACTTCGGTGTGAACGTCGCCTCCCGTGACGTCTCCGACACCGTATTCGATGCACGTTATCGCTCCCGCCTGGGCATGCGTGGCGTCGAAACGCTGGGTGGCAACGATGCCGGCCCTAACGGCAACCGTCCGTTGCTGGGTGGCGCGAACAACTCGCCGGCCGGTTCGTACGACACCGACACGGCGTTCGGCCTGGAAGCCGCTTTCGCCATGGGGCCTGCGTCGATCCAAGGTGAATACATTTCGCGTAAAACCAAGGCTGACAGCGATGCCTTCGAAGACATCAAAGGCCACGGCTTCTACGTCCAGGGTGCCTATACCATCACTGGTGAGTCCCGTGGCTATAAAGTCGGCAAGTTTGACGCGATCAAACCCCAGAACAAATCCATCGGCGCCTGGGAAGTGTTCTATCGCTACGACAGCATGACCGTCGAAGACGACAACATCACCACTGCCTCCGCGACCCGTGACGTGGGCGATGCCGAAGCCAAGGTGCACAACCTGGGTGTGAACTGGTACGCCAACGAAGCGGTGAAAATCTCCGCTGCCTACGTCAAGGCCAAGGCCGACAACGTGACCAATGCCAACGGCGACGACGATGGTGACGGTTTTGTCATGCGCGCCCAGTACGTGTTCTAAGTCGTGCTGATTTGATTCAACGCTTCATGTTTCATCCGTTATAGCTCCTTTGAACCCCGCCTCTGGCGGGGTTTTTTTTTACGTCCGTCCGCTCAGGATCGGCGATACTCGCCCCATCCGCATTCTGGATATCGGGGAGCCGCATGCCGCTACACGTTCTGGACAGCCTGTCCGCCATCGCGCCGCAAGAGTGGGACGCACTGGTGCCCGTCAATCAACCTTTCCTGCGCCACGCTTTCCTCACGGCCCTGCAAGACAGTGGCAGCCTGGGCCCGCAATCAGGCTGGCAGGCCGAGCATCTGCTGCATATTGAAGACGGGCGTGTGCTGGCGGCTCTGCCCAGTTATCGCAAGTGGCATTCCTACGGCGAGTACGTGTTCGACCATGCCTGGGCCGACGCCTGCGCCCGGGCCGGGATCGACTATTACCCCAAGCTGTTGACGGCGGTGCCGTTCAGCCCGGTCAGTGGCCCGCGGCTGCTGGCGGCGAGTGGGGAAGACGGGTTGGAGTTGCTTGCCAGCCTGCCGGGTTATCTGGAAATCGAATCGCTCTCCAGTGCCCACATCAACTTCACCGATGCCTTTACCGACGCAGCGCTGGCCGGGCAGGAGGGCTGGCTGCAGCGGATTGGTTGCCAGTACCACTGGCGCAATCGCGGTTATCGGGACTTCCAGGATTTTCTCGACGCGCTCAGTTCCCGCAAACGCAAGCAGATGCGCAAGGAACGTGAGCAAGTGGCGGGGCAGGGCATCGAGTTCCAATGGCTGGAAGGTCATCAACTGGACCAGGCCCAGTGGGATTTTGTCTACGCCTGTTACGCCAATACTTACGCGGTGCGTCGGCAAGCGCCGTACCTGACCCGGACGTTTTTCAGTCTGCTGGCCGAGCGCATGCCCGAGGCCATTCGCGTGGTGTTGGCCAAGCAAGGTTCACGGCCGGTGGCGATGGCGTTCAGCCTGGTGGGCGGTGACAGTTTTTATGGGCGTTACTGGGGTTGCCTGGCGGAATTCGACCGTTTGCACTTCGAGACCTGTTTTTATCAGGGCATGGATTACGCCATTGCCCACGGCTTGCAGCGTTTCGATGCCGGTGCCCAGGGCGAGCACAAACTGATTCGTGGTTTCGAGCCGGTGATCACCCGTTCCTGGCACTACTTGCGCCATCCTGGCCTGAAGGCGGCGGTTGCAGACTTTCTGGTCCGGGAGCAGGAGGGCGTGTTGGCGTATGCCGAAGAGGCGAAGACCGCACTGCCTTATCGGCAATGCTGATCTTCGCCGGCGTGACTCAGCTGTTTTCCTTGCCCAGCCAGCGGTAAGCAACACCGCCAACGATGGCGCCGAGCAACGGTGCCACCCAGAACAGCCACAATTGCTCGATGGCCCAGCCGCCGACGATCAGTGCCGGACCGGTACTGCGGGCCGGGTTGACGGAGGTGTTGGTGACCGGGATCGAGATCAGGTGAATGAGCGTCAGGGCCAGGCCGATGGCAATCGGTGCCAGGCCGGCTGGCGCACGTTTGTCGGTGGCGCCGAGGATGATCAGGATGAACATTGCCGTCATGACCAGCTCAGTCACAAAGCCGGCCACCATGGAGTACTGACCGGGCGAATGTTCGCCGTAACCGTTCGCTGCCAGGCCGGAAGCGGCCAGGTCGAAGCCTTCCTTGCCGCTGGCGATGAAGTAGATCAACGCGGCGGCGAGCACCCCTCCAATGAGCTGGGCAATGATGTAGGCAGGCAGTTCCTTGGCCGGAAACCGCCCGCCTACGTACAAGCCCACCGACACGGCCGGGTTCAGGTGGCAACCTGAGATATGGCCGATGGCGAACGCCATGGTCAACACCGTCAGGCCGAATGCCAGGGCAACCCCCAGCACGCCAATCCCGGAAGCGGCCAATACAGCGCTGCCACAGCCGCCCAACACCAGCCAGAACGTACCCAACAACTCAGTCGTTGATCGTTTGAGTAAAGACATAAGCATCCTTGATAGAACAGTCGTGATAATCGGTTATGCATCCAGCAGAGTTACGACAGGTTCATCTCCAGAACCTGGGCTGAGTACAGCAGAACGTTGCGACAAATCCAGCGGCATTAAAAAACCGCCAGAGTCATGGACTGTGGCGGTTTCGGCCTTGGACGGTGGGGAGTATGCGGTTGCGGTGTGGGCTAAATGGATCCTGGACAGAATTTTTCAGAATGGCGCTCGGGCGCTGGGCTGTGGGAGCAAAGCTTGCTCGCGAGGCAGGCGCCTCGGGCCATCCGGGAGACCGCGTCATCTTCATCGCGGGCAAGCCTTGCTCCCACACGACTCCCACGCCTCCTGTCTGTAGAAGCCAACCCGGTTCAGTCGATGCCCACAAACCCACCCGTCTGATGCTGCCACAGCCGCGCATACAACCCGCCATGGGCCAGCAGTTCGGCATGGCTGCCGGTCTCGGCGATGCGGCCGTTTTCCAGCACCACCAGTCGGTCCATTCGCGCGATGGTGGAGAGGCGGTGGGCGATGGCGATCACGGTCTTGCCTTGCATCAGGGTCTCGAGGCTTTCCTGGATCGCCGCTTCGACTTCCGAGTCCAGTGCTGACGTCGCTTCGTCCATAATCAGGATCGGCGCATCCTTGAGCAGCACCCGTGCGATGGCAATACGCTGACGCTGGCCGCCGGACAGCTTCACTCCGCGTTCACCCACATGGGCATCAAAACCGCTGCGGCCTTCAGCGTCCGACAGCAGTGGGATGAACTCATCGGCGCGGGCCTTGTGCACCGCCGCCCAGAGTTGCGCATCGGTGGCGTCGGGTTTGCCGTAGAGCAGGTTGTCGCGAATGGAACGGTGCAGCAGCGACGTGTCCTGGGTGATCATGCCGATGCGCTCGCGCAGGCTTTCCTGGCCCACTTCTGCGATGTCCTGCCCATCGATCAGAATGCGCCCGCCTTGCACGTCATACAGACGCAGCAGCAGGTTGACCAGCGTGGATTTGCCCGCACCGGACGGGCCGATCAGGCCGATCTTTTCCCCCGGCTTGATCACCAGGTTCAAGTCGCCGATCACCCCGCTTTTCTTGCCATAGTGGAAATCCACATGCTCGAAGCGCACTTCGCCACGGGCCACCGCCAAAGGCTTGGCCTGATCGCGGTCGGTAACGCTGACGGGCTGGGCGATGGTCTGCAAACCGTCCTGGACCATGCCGATGTTTTCGAAGATGCCGTTGACCACCCACATGATCCAGCCGGACATGTTGACGATACGGATCACCAACCCGGTCGCCAGGGCAATCGCGCCCACGCTGATCAGCGACTGGGTCCAGAGCCACAGGGCCAGCGCCGTGGTGCCGACAATCAGCAGCCCGTTCATGCTGGTGATGACCACGTCCATGCTGGTGACCACGCGGCCGGCCAATTGGGCTTTCTCGGTCTGCTCCTGGATGGCTTCGCGGGCGTATTGCTGTTCGAAGTTGGTGTGGGCGAACAGCTTCAGCGTGGTGATGTTGGTGTAGCCGTCGACGATCCGGCCCATGAGTTTGGAGCGGGCATCGGACGATACGACGGAGCGCTCCTTGACCCGCGGCACGAAGTAGCAGAGTGCACCGATGTAGGCGGCGATCCAGATCAGCAGCGGGATCATCAGGCGCCAGTCGGCTTCGGCAAACAGCACCAGTGAGCTGATGGCGTAGATCAGCACGTGCCACAGCGCGTCCACGGCCTGCACCGCTGAGTCGCGCAAGGAGTTGCCGGTCTGCATGATGCGCTGGGCGATGCGTCCGGCGAAGTCGTTCTGGAAAAAGTTCAGGCTCTGCTTGAGCACGTAGCTATGGTTTTGCCAGCGGATCAGGCTGGTCATGCCGGGGCTCAAGGTCTGGTGCACCAGCAGGTCATGCAAGGCCACGAAGATCGGCCGGAAAACCAGCGCCACCACCGCCATCCACGCCAGCTCCAGGCCGTGGAGCTTGAAGAAGTCCACGTTCGGCGTGCCCTGGGTCAGGTCGATGATGCGGCTCAGGTAGCTGAATAGCGCCACCTCGATCAGTGCGCCGATCAGGCCCACCACCAGCAGCACGGCGAAGCTGGGCCAGACTTGTTTCAGATAATAGGTGTAGAAGGGCAGGACGCGGTTCGGTGGTGCCGAGGTAGGGGCGTCGCGGAAAATGTCGATCAGTGTTTCGAAACGGCGATAAACCATGGGTACATAGCCCGGGCCGGGCTCTCCTTTTTTCCTGTGAGCGGCGCGGGATCGCCGCCGCCGCTCAGGCTTGCCCTGTGCTGTTTAGTCGATGCGCTTGGCCGACTTGATGATCACAGGATCGATCGGCACGTTTTGCATGCCTTGTTTGGTGGTGGTCTGGGAGTTGACGATGATGTCCACCACGTCCATGCCCTTGACCACTTTGGCGAACACCGCGTAACCGGCGTCACGGCCCGGGTCGAGGAACGCATTGTCGGCCACGTTGATGAAGAACTGGCTGGTGGCCGAGTTCGGGTTGGAAGTACGCGCCATCGACAAGGTGCCACGAACGTTATGCAGGCCATTGCTGGCTTCGTTCTTGATCGGTGCCTTGGTGTCTTTCTGTTGCATCTGTTGGGTGAAACCGCCGCCCTGGGCCATGAAGCCCGGGATCACGCGGTGGAAAATCGTGTTGTTGTAGAAGCCGCTGTCCACGTACTCAAGGAAGTTCTTGGTACTGATCGGCGCCTTGACCGGATCCAGCTCGATTTCGATCTGACCGTTGGTGGTGTCCAGCAATACGTGGGGCGCCTTGGTCGGCTGCGCGGCCATCAGGTTGGCGGCAAACAGGACGGAGCCGGCGGCGAGGGCGATTTTTTTCAGCATGGGTTCAGTGATCCTGAGTAGTTGAGTCGATTGCGGTCAAAAATTCGAGCAGGGTTTGGTTGAAGCGCTCGGGTTGATCCAGCGGGGTCGCGTGCCGTGAGTCGGCAATGACCACCAGCCGGGCATCGGGCAGCAGTTTCACATAGGCCTCTTTCAAGGCCACGGGGGTGTAGTCGTGGTCGGCGCAAATGACGAGGGTTGGACAGGCCACCTGCGACAGTCGTTCCTGAACCCCCCAACCCACAATGGCATCGAAGCTGGCGAGATAAGCACGTTTGTCGTTTTTTGCCCAGCGCCGGGCCATTTCCAGGCGTAACTCGGTCTGTTGCGGTTTGGGGAACAACTTGGCGCCCAAGGCCTTGCCAATGGTTTCAAGGCTCAGAAGGCGCATCAGGCTCCAGCGCTTGAACCATTGCCAGCAGTCATCAGGCGTGCGGACTTTGACTTGCGGCGCGCTGTTGACGATGCACAGGCTCTTGACCCGCCCTGGCTCATCCACGGCCAGTTGAAAACAAATCATGCCGCCCATGGACCAGCCCACCAGATGCACCGGGCCTAGGTCCAGGTGTTCGAACAGGGCGATCAGGTCGGCGCTGAAACCTTCGATGCTGTAAGGCCCGCGAGGTTTGTCGGAGCGTCCATGGCCGCGCACGTCCACTACGATCAAACGGTAGTGGGCGGACAATACCGGGATCTGTTTTTCCCAGTCGCGGGTGCTCGAGCCCAGCCCGTGGACCAGAATCAAGGGCGCGCCGTGGCCATATTCCTCGTAGTGCAAGTTGCAATCTTCGTGGGCGAAATAGGCCATTGGCAAAATCCTTGTCAGGCTTGTTCAGGGGCGGCGAACGGCGCATCCAGCGGCGCGGTGTCGAAGGTGCGCAGCAGTTCGATGAGGATTTGCGTGGCCGGGCCCAAGGGTTTTTCCTTGTTGGAAAAAAGATAGAAGGTGGAGTTACGGCTGCCGCCTTGTTCCAAGGGTAGACGCTTGAGCAAGCCCTCCTTGAGTTCCCGCTCGATCATGTGCCGTGGCAGCCAGGCGAAGCCCAGGCCGCTGCCGACGAACGTCGCGGCGGTGGCCAGGCTGCCGACGGTCCAGCGTTGCTCGGCCCCCAGCCACCCGACGTCGCGGGGTTGCTGGCGACCGGAGTCGCGAATCACCACCTGCAATTGGCTTTCCAGGTCTTGGAAGTTCAGTTCGCGGTTGAGGCGATGCAGGGCGTGTTCGGGATGGGCCACCGCGACGAATTCAACATCGCTCAGTTCGGCGCCCAGGTAACCGGGAATGCTGAAGCCGCTGATGGCTAGGTCCGCCACGCCTTCGAGCAGCACTTCCTCGACACCCGATAGCACTTCTTCGCGCAGGCGCACGCGACAGCCACGGCTTTGCGGCATGAACGCGGTCAAGGCACGTACGAGGCGGGCGTTGGGATAGGCGGCATCGACCACCAGCCGCACTTCCGCTTCCCAGCCTTGCTCCATGTGATGGGCCAAGTCTTCCAGTTGGCTGGCCTGTTTCACCAATTGACGGGAACGACGCAGCAATACGCCGCCGGCTTCGGTCAACACGGCCTTGCGCCCATCGATACGCAGCAACGGCACGCCGAGCTGGTCCTGCATGCGGGCCACGGTGTAACTCACCGACGACTGGGAGCGGTGCAGCACCTCGGCGGCCTGGGCGAAGCCGCCGTGGTCGACCACCGCTTGCAAGGTTCGCCATTGATCCAGGGTCACGCGGGGCGCTTTCATATTGAGCTCCTCTTGTCCTAAGCTGGCGGTCCCTTGGTGGAGACTGCCTAATGAAAAAAATCTGTTGTGTGGTGCTGGCCCTGTTGCCGCTGACTGCGTTCGCGTACCCGATCGATGTGGAAAAACACCTCAACGGCCTGAGCATCGACTACACCGCCTATGACACCGACGCCGACATTGGCTCCATTCAGGTCAACAACTACGGCGGCACCGACGCGGCCTGCACTGTGGTGTTTCGCAACGGCCCTGAAGCACCACGTACCCGCAAGATCGAAGTCGCCGCCGGCAAGTTCAAGAACGCCACCGCCAAGTTCAACCGCAACATCATCAAGCTGCGCATCACACTGACCTGCCAGCCGAAATAAGTCGGTGACACAGGAGCGAGCCAATCCTTGCTCCGCTTATAAACGAATTTATCGATGTTTTGCAGCAATTATTTGCGCTTTTTGATCGATGTAACCATGTTTAAGCTTCACTCCATCGACTGACAACATTCTCCGATGGAGGCTACATCCCATGTCCCGCGTTCTGATCATCGAAAGCAGTGCCCGCCAGCAAGACTCGGTTTCCCGTCAACTGACCCAGACCTTCATCAACCAATGGAAAGCTGCGCACCCGGCCGATGAAATCAGTGTTCGTGACCTGGCCATCCATCCGGTACCGCACCTGGACGCCAATCTGCTGGGGGGCTGGATGAAGCCCGTCGAGCAGCGCAACGACATCGAAAACGCTTCCCTGGAACGCTCCAACCAGTTGACCGATGAGTTGCTGGCCGCTGACGTGCTGGTGATGGCCGCGCCGATGTACAACTTCGCCATCCCGAGTACCTTGAAAGCCTGGCTGGACCACGTACTGCGTGCCGGTGTGACCTTCAAGTACACCCCCACCGGTCCCCAGGGCCTGCTGACCGGCAAACGTGCCTTCGTCCTGACCGCTCGCGGCGGCATTCATGCTGGCGCCAGCTCCGACCATCAGGAACCCTACCTGCGTCAGGTCATGGCCTTCATCGGCATCCACGACGTGACCTTCATCCATGCCGAGGGCATGAACCTGGGCGGTGATTTCCAGGAGAAGGGCTTGAATCAGGCCAACGCCAAGCTGTCCCAGGTCGCCTGATCCGTTAATCCTCAGGTAATCGCCAGGTGGTCTAGTGGCCTGGCGCTCCCTTCAAGCTGTTTTGCGCATCGAACCTCCCTTGGCACTTGTTGCTCCTGAGTGCAGTCGCCCGATTGAACGCTTTAGCGAGATCGGGCTTTTTTTTGCCTGCAATTCCAGGCCAGCCACACAACCCTGTGGGAGCGAGCCTGCTCGCGATTGCAGTGTGACTGTGTAAGAGAAATCACCTGACACTCCGCCATCGCGAGCAGGCTCGCTCCCACAGGGTTCAGTGCCTGGGTTGGCTACTGCGGTTAGCGACAACCGGCAAAAACCGCTATCTTCGCCGCCATCCGAAACGAGGGGCGTATGGGCTATCTACTTTTTGTCACGCTGATTCAGGCGTTTTCCTTCAGTCTGATTGGCGAATACCTGGCCGGGCATGTCGACAGTTACTTCGCGGTGCTGGTGCGGGTTGTGCTGGCGGGGCTGGTGTTCATTCCGCTGACCCGCTGGCGTCAGGTGGAACCGTCGTTCATGCGCGGCATGCTGTTGATCGGCGCCTTGCAGTTCGGCGTGACCTACGTGTGCCTGTACTTGAGCTTTCGTGTGCTGACGGTGCCTGAGGTCCTGCTTTTCACCATCCTGACGCCGCTGCACGTGACCCTGATCGAAGACGCGCTCAATCGTCGCTTCAATCCCTGGGCCTTGATCGCGGCGCTGGTGGCGGTGGCTGGCGCGGCGGTGATTCGTTACGACCGGATCAACCCGGATTTCTTCATGGGCTTTTTGCTGCTGCAACTGGCCAACTTCACCTATGCGGCCGGGCAGGTGCTGTACAAACATCTCGTCGCTCGCCATCCCAGCGACCTGCCGCACTACCGGCGTTTCGGCTACTTCTACCTCGGCGCACTGGCGGTGGCGTTGCCGGCCTTCCTGATGTTCGGCAAGGCGGATTTCTGGCCAGAAGCACCGCTGCAATGGGGCGTACTGATATTCCTCGGCCTGGTCTCCACCGCTTTGGGGCTTTACTGGTGGAACAAAGGCGCGTGCATGGTCAACGGCGGCACACTGGCGGTGATGAACAACTTGCATGTGCCGGTGGGGCTGCTGGTGAACCTGCTGATCTGGAACCAGCACGAGGAACTGGGGCGGTTGCTGCTGGGCGGGTCGGTGATATTAGCGGCGGTGTGGATCAGTCGGTTGGGGGTACGCCAGCCGCTGCCTGCACACTGAACCCCTGTGGGAGCGAGCCTGCTCGCGAAGGCGTCGTATCAGTCGCTGTATCTGTTGTCTGACACTGCGCTTTCGCGAGCAGGCTCGCTCCCACCGGGGATCTCTGCGACTTGAAGGTCAAACCACCTGCTTCTGCGGCTCCGGCAGAGGACTGGCCCCCAATGCCGCCGGCAACAGCCCCGAACGCAGATCCATGCCACTGGGCTGTTGATACAGGTTCAACCCGAACTCCGGCATTACCGCCAGCAGGTAATCGAAAATATCCCCCTGGATACGCTCATAGTCGGCCCACGCAGTGGTGCGGGTGAAGCAGTAGATTTCCAGCGGGATGCCCTGGGCCGTGGTCTGCATCTGGCGGACCATGCAGGTCATGTTTGGCTGGATGTCCGGGTGGCTTTTCAGATACGCCAAGGCGTAGGCGCGGAAGGTGCCCAGGTTGGTCATGCGCCGGCGGTTGGCCGACATCGCCGCGACGTTGCCCTGGGCTTCGTTCCAGGCCTTGAGTTCGGCCTGTTTGCGGCTGATGTAATCGGTCAGCAGATGAACCTGGGTCAGGCGCTGTTCTTCCTCGTCCTGCAAAAAACGCACGCCGCCGGCGTCGATGAACAGGCTGCGCTTGATCCGCCGCCCGCCGGATTGCTGCATGCCGCGCCAGTTCTTGAACGACTCGGACATCAGGCGCCAGGTGGGGATCGAGACGATGGTCTTGTCGAAGTTCTGCACCTTGACCGTGTGCAGCGTGATGTCCACCACATCACCGTCGGCCCCCACCTGAGGCATCTCGATCCAGTCACCGACCCGCAGCATGTCGTTGCTGGTCAACTGCACGCTGGCGACGAACGACAGCAAGGTGTCCTTGTAGACCAACAGAATCACCGCCGACATGGCCCCCAAACCCGACAATAGCAATAGCGGCGAGCGGTCGATCAGGGTGGCAACAATGATGATCGCGCCAAACACATACAGCACCATCTTGGTCAGTTGCACGTAGCCTTTGATCGAGCGGGTGCGGGCGTGTTCGGTGCGGGCGTAGACATCCAGAAGGGCGCTGAGCAGGGCGCTGATGGCCAGCACCATGAACAGGATGGTGAAAGCCAGGGCAACATTGCCCAGGAAAATCATGCTGGTCTTGCTCAGTTCCGGCACCAGGTGCAGGCCGAACTGGATGACCAGCGAGGGCGTCATCTGCGCCAGGCGATGGAAAACCTTGTTCTGGCGCAGGTCGTTGACCCAGTGCAGGGCCGGCTGGCGACCCAGCAACTTGGCACCGTGCAGGATCAGGTAACGCGCCACGCGCCCCAGCACCAGGGCAATCACCAGCAGCAGTATCAGTGCAAGGCTGGAATGCAGGAGGGGATGCTTATCGAGAGCACCCCAAAGGTCTTGAATGTTGACCCAGAGCTGTTTGATGTCCATGGACGAAACGGTTCTTCTATAAAGACGCGACGGTGCGATTAGAGCATTTAAGCCAGGTTAAGTGACCCTTGATGACGAGTCGGCTCACAAAAAAGCCACTGATTAGCGCCGTTCGTATAAAGAAACTCGGCCTTCGCGCTCGAAACCGTTACCCTATGCAGCTGTTTTTTTGCATTTCTTCGAGGTAGCACCCGTGTTTTCCCAATTCGCCCTGCACGAACGCCTGCTCAAAGCCGTGGCCGAGCTTAAATTTGTCGAGCCAACGCCGGTGCAGGCAGCGGCTATTCCGCTCGCGCTCCAGGGGCGTGATCTGCGGGTGACGGCGCAGACCGGCAGCGGCAAGACCGCGGCGTTCGTGTTGCCGATCCTCAACCGCCTGATCGGCCCGGCCAAGGTTCGTGTCAGCATCAAGACCCTGATCCTGCTGCCGACCCGTGAACTGGCCCAGCAAACGCTCAAGGAAGTGGAACGCTTCTCGCAGTTCACCTTCATCAAGTCTGGCCTGATCACCGGTGGCGAAGACTTCAAGGTCCAGGCCGCCATGTTGCGCAAAGTACCGGACATCCTGATCGGCACGCCAGGGCGGATGATCGAGCAACTGAACGCCGGCAACCTCGACCTCAAGGAAGTCGAAGTGCTGGTGCTGGACGAAGCCGACCGCATGCTCGACATGGGTTTTGCCGAAGACGTGCAGCGCCTGGTGGACGAATGCACCAACCGCCAGCAGACCATGCTGTTCTCCGCCACCACCGGCGGTTCGGGCCTGCGGGAAATGATCGCCAAGGTGCTGAACAACCCTGAGCACTTGCAGCTCAACGCGGTCAGCCAGCTGAACTCCACGACCCGTCAGCAGATCATCACCGCTGACCACAACCAGCACAAAGAACAGATCGTGAACTGGCTGCTGGCCAACGAAACCTACGAAAAAGCCATCGTGTTCACTAACACCCGCGCCATGGCCGACCGCATCTACGGTCGCCTGGTGGCCCAGGAATACAAGGCGTTCGTGCTGCACGGCGAGAAAGACCAGAAAGACCGCAAGCTGGCCATCGACCGCCTCAAGCAGGGCGGCGTGAAAATCCTCGTCGCCACCGACGTCGCCGCCCGCGGCCTGGACGTGGAAGGCCTGGACATGGTCATCAACTTCGACATGCCCCGCAGCGGCGACGAATACGTGCACCGTATCGGTCGTACCGGACGCGCCGGCAACGATGGCCTGGCGATTTCGCTGATCTGCCATGGCGACTGGAACCTGATGTCGAGCGTCGAGCGCTACCTCAAGCAGAGCTTCGAGCGCCGCACCATCAAGGAAGTCAAAGGCACCTACGGCGGACCGAAAAAGGTCAAGGCCTCGGGCAAGGCCGTTGGCGTGAAGAAGAAAAAGGTCGACGCCAAGGGCGACAAGAAGAAAACCGGCGCCAAGGCCCCGACCAAGCGCAAGATCGCCAACCGTCCGAAGACCGACGCTTTGTCGCTGGTCAGCAAGGACGGCATGGCCCCACTCAAGCGCCGCAAGCCGGAGGCGCCAGCGGCTGAGTGAAGCTGCGTCAGCGCTTGATAAAAAGAACCGGACCTTGAGTCCGGTTTTTTATGGATAACTGAATCTGACGCAAAACCCGTGGCGAGGGAGCTTGCTCCCGCTGGGCTGCGCAGCAGCCCCAACAAAGTGGAATTTACAATCATCTAACGAGTTGACGCTTCGATTTCAGGGGGCGCTTCGCACCCAGCGGGAGCAAGCTACCTCGCCACAAAAGCAAGCTGTATCCGCTCCGGGCGTCACCCCGCTTTCTTCTCAGCATTCTTGAGCTCTTGAAGACGCTCATCAATCAACTGGCACTTGTCCGGCACATCTTTGCTGGCGGTCTCCAGGTCCATGGCCTGCAGTTCCTTATTCATTTCCTTAGCCTTCTCCGGGTTCTGTTCGGTGAGCCTGGTCACTTCCTTGGCCAATTGTTCACGCTTGGCGGTGGCTTGCTCGGGCGTGCAAGTGGCCCAGGCAGGCAGGGCGCAGGTGAGGGTGGCGGCGAGGGTGAGTTTGAGGAGGGTTTTCATGGCAGGGGCCTCGTATTCCTTGTTGGGCTGATAAGGGGTTGAGGCCACGCGAGGGTGGAAAGTTCATTGGCTGGATGTTGCGAGGCACGCCCGCGATTGTTTCTGTCCCTCTCGCAGGCAGTTTCCGGTTCCGCATCGGACCTTTCGTACTTCCGTGGGGGAGGCGTCTTATTTCAGATGGATGGTTTCGGTAATAGTCCCGCGGACTCAAACAAATAGTTGACGTCAAAATGATGGCTAATTAGTATCGCGCCACTATTTTGATATCGTTTTTGCTAGAGGGATCTAACATGTCCTCCCCCTTACTTTGGGCGAGGTTGTGCGTAGCTTTGCTGTGCCTTTCTCCGCTTCCCCTTGCTCACGCTGCCCCCACCCCCGGCGAAACCGACCTTATCCGCGAGCGTCAGAACCGCTTGCTCGAAGAGCAGCGTCAACGTCTGGAAGAACTCAAGGACTTACCCGGCAAGGCGGAGAAACCGGCCCAGCCAACAGCGCCTGCCGATGCCCGATGTTTCCCCATCAAGACCATCGAACTAAAGGGCGCCGACAGTCTGTCGGCCAGTGAGCGGGAAGCGTTGCTCAAACCTTACATCGGCCAATGCCTGGGCGTGACGCAGCTCAATGAACTGCTCAAAGTCATCACCGATCGCTACATCGAAAAAGGCCTGGTCACCAGCCGGGCCTATTTACCGCAGCAGGATTTGTCCGGCGGGCATTTAAGCGTGCTGGTGGTCGAAGGGCGGCTAGAAGGCTTGAAGGGCGCCGAGAACAGCAAGCTCTCGGACCGTGAATTGGCGATGGCCTTTCCTGGCAAGACCGGCGAGTTGGTCAACCTGCGAGAGATCGAGCAGATGGTCGATCAGCTCAATCGCCTGCCATCGAATCAGGCGAAGATGGAGCTGACCCCCGGCCAGAACGTCGGTGGCAGTGAAGTGCGCGTCACCAACGAAGTACAAAAGCCCTGGCGTGCCGGGCTGTCGCGTAGCAACGACGGCCAGCGCAGCACCGGCGAGCAGCAGTGGGGCACCAGTTTTGAGTGGGACAGCCCGCTGGGCTTGGCCGATCAGTTGATGTTGCGCGGTGGTCACGATGCGATGACCGACCACCAACACACCTCCAACAACGCCATGCTCTATTACAACTTGCCTTTTGGCTGGTGGAACGTCAGTTACACCTACAGTCGGAGCGAGTACCGCTCGCAGATCCCGGCCAACGGTTTCAACTTCAAGCAGACCGGCGACAGCCAGAACCATCAGTTGCGAGTCGAACGGGTGATTCACCGCGACGCCCTGAGCAAGACGTCTCTCAACACCGGCCTGGCCTACCTGCGCACCAATAACTTCATTGAAGACAGCAAACTGGACGTCAGCAGCAATCGCCTGAGTGAAGGGCAGTTTGGCATCAACCATGGCCGACGGGTCGGCAGTGCTTTCGTCAACCTGGACCTGGGTGTGCAGCAAGGCATCGGCGCTTTCGATGCCCAGGGCGATCACGATCCGGGTCCCGGCCAGGCCGACGCCCGTTATCGCAAATACACCGCCACCGTCAGTTACCTGCAACCGTTCAAGTTGTGGGGCGAATCGTTCAGTTTCAGCAGCCTGATGACCGGCCAGCGCAGCGAGGACGTGCTGTTCAGCCCCCAGCGCATGAGCCTGGGCGGACAATCGTCGATTCGTGGCTACAAGGACCAGTCGCTGTCCGGCGACAGCGGTGGTTATTGGCGCAACGACCTGCGCTGGAGCCGCCCGGTGACGCTGGAGTGGTTGCGCCCGGTGTTCGCTGAATACGGCACCAGCCTCGGTTACGACCAAGGCGTGATTCGTGGCGGCCGCTACAACGACGACCAGCACGGGCGCATGTCGAGCAATTCGCTGGAGTTGTTCGCCCGCGGCCAGCACCTGAGCGCCAGCGTCACCTTCGCCCATTCCCTGGAACGCCCGGATGCCCTGACCGAGCGCGAAGCGCCGATCTACTTCCGCGTGGATGTATTCCTCTAATTCCTGCTGCAACGAGACCCGATCATGGACGACCGCCAACACGCCTTTCTGGCCCGCCAGCCTTCTGCTGCCTTGCAAACCCGCGAGCATTTCTGGGGCATGCCCAAGCGCGGCCTGGCGTTCCTGTTGGCCAACGTTATGTTCTGGCAACCGCTGATGACGAACGGGGACAGACCACGTTTTCTATGATGTAGAAACGTGGTCTGTCACCGTTTTTCTCTTATTGTTTGTGAAAAGTATGCAAAGTGTATCTCCCTTATTCGAGCATGAAATGGGCGACCCAAAGGTCGCCCGTTTTCGTTATTCAGCAGCCTGCGCCCGCAACCGCCTCCCAATCACGTCCATCACATCACACCCATCACGCAACGCTATCGTCAGCATCTTGCAAAAGTCCGAAAGCACCAGCGTATCGGAGCTGATATCCGAACGGAACGCGATATTTTCCAGCAGTTGGGTCACGGTGCGGATGCGGTAGTCGGCGGTTTCGAAGAGGACATCGAGCGGGGCGTCGGTGTCGATGAGCAGGGTGGCCGGGGTGCAGTCAATTCCGGTGATGGACATGTATCTGGTCATAGTCAGAGCCTCGAAAGTTGATTGAGTCTCTCTGTAGGTCGGGTCGCCAAACCCGGTCGCTTTTTTGGGTGACGAAGGACTATAGAGCGATCCACTCTTGAGCCACAAGACACCGCTTTCCGAGCTTCATGTAGGACCTTTGGCCTGGCAGTTGTCGGCTTTGGCTGAGGCCAAGCAGGCAACTGCTGCGCAGTCGAGCGGGAGCAAGCTCCCTCGCCACGGGGAGCGCGCTCGACTTGCGCGGGTTGGCGTATCAGCCATGGCAGCAGCTATGAGGCTTGGCCTCTTCGTATTTATCGTGATGCCGCACCCAGTCCATGATTTCGTCTTCGTTGCGGCCCTTGGGCGTGAGATCCAGGTAGTTGTAGGTGCCGACCAGGATGTCGAGGCCGCGGGCGTAGGTGGAGTAGGTGTGGAAGATGTCGCCGGCTTTGTTGCGATAGAAGACGCTTAGGCCGGGGAGTTCGCCTTCGGTGGTGTCGGTTTTTTCGTAGTTGTAGGTGGCTTTTCCGGCGGCGGTGTCTTCGGGTTTGAAGCTGACGCCGAAGTCGTAGTTGAAGTCGCAGCCTTCTGACGAGACCCAGTCGAAGGCCCAGCCCATGCGACGTTTGAACGGCTGGAACTCGGCGAACGGCGCGCGGGACACCGCGACCACGGCGACGTCGTGGTGGGCCAGGTGTTGGTTGGCGCCGTCGATGTGGTCGGACAGGAATGAGCAGCCATCACAGCCTTCTGTCCAGCCGGGGCCGAACATGAAGTGGTAGATGATCAGTTGGCTGCGGCCGCCGAACAGGTCGGCCAGGCTCAGTTCGCCGTTGGGGCCCTGGAAGCGGTAGGGTTTGTCGATTTTTACCCAGGGCAGGGCGCGGCGTTCTGCGCTGAGTTTGTCGCGTTCGCGGGTGAAGGCTTTTTCGTGGATCAGGTGCTGGCGACGGGCGGCGAGCCATTCTTCCCGCGAGACGACGGCATGATTTTCTACGTTCATGGTGAATTCTCCTGCGTGGCAGAGCCGCTGATTCGGCACTTCTGTCAGTGGTCGTTTGGCCCAGTGTGAATTCGACAGGCCGTTGGTCGGCTTGGGCAATAGCCCACCGGTAAGCCCGGCTGAACGGCAGCGCAGCGCCTGGGTCACACTTTAAGTAGGCATCTCACTCTTTGGAGGATGGACCAGGATGACGACTTATAACTGGGACTTGATCGAACGGTTGTTGCACGAAGTGCAAAACGGCGCCGGCCACAGCTTTACCCCTCGGCCTTATGCGGAGCAGTACGCGGCAGAGAAGGCAGCCGCAGGCGAGCCGATCGAGAACCTCGATCATCTGAAAGCGGTCGCCGGGGAGTACGAAAAGCTGCTGTTGGAGCGTAACTATATCGAGCCTCGGCCGGAGGAAGAGGGCGGTAACGGCGAGAACTTTGTGCTGACGCCCCGTGGCTCGCGGTTGTTGAGCCTGATCGACAGCAGCATTCCGGGCAATGATCATCCGCGCCAGGTGCTGGATGAGCAGGAAGATGCGCTGGATGAGTTTACTTTTGATGAGGTGGCTTCGAAGGCGCAGATTGCCTGACAGGCCTGCACTGAGCCCTGTGGGAGCGAGCTTGCTCGCGATAGCGGTCTGACATCAACAGGTCTGTTGCCTGTTCTGCCGCTATCGCGAGCAAGCTCGCTCCCACATTCGATCTCCCACATGCATCTCAGTGGTGTTATGAGCGTGCTGCCTTCAGGCACTTCAAATCACTGAAATCCTTTTTCACCCGGTCGATCTTCCTCAGCAAGTGTTCGCGTTGCGTCGGGGTGCTGTCGGCCATCACGTCCACCAGCAGGCTGCGGGCCTGGGCTTCGGTTTTGTCGAAGGCCTGGCGGTAGGCGGGGGTCCAGAGGCTTTCGCGGTCGACCAGCAGTTGCTCGATGCGCTTGGGGAAATCGGGGCTGTGGCGTTGCGCCACAGCTTCGCTGAACTGGTTTTGCCAGTGCGCGCGGTTGGCGATCCATTGCTGGTTTTGATCGCCCAAGGCGCGGGACCAGGCCTGCACGCGTTGGCGCTGGGTTTCGCTGAGCGGGCCGAGCCAGTCGTTCAGGCGTTTCTCCATGCGTTCGCTGCGCTCCTGGATTTGCTGCTGCAACGTCGGCTTGAGGTATTGCTGCTGGCGTTTGCGTTGGTCTTTGACGAACGCGGCGTCCATGTCCGCGACCTGATCGTCGTTCAATCCCTGTAATAACTCGATGGCAGACGGGGTGATTTCCCGGGCGGTTTCGGCGATGGCGGCCTTGGCTTCCCGGGTACGCTGTTGCAGGGCCTGGTCGGTGACCTGGTTGGTTTGCACCATGTTCTTCAAGCGGTCCAGCCAGTCAAGGTAGCCGGGCAGTTGTGTGGTGCAATGCCAGTTCAAGTGTTCATTGAGACGGTCGTTGAACCAGTCCTTTTGCTCGCCATTGATGTCCAGATAGTCGTTGAGCGTCCAGGGGATGATCAGGTCGAGGTTGCGGTAGGCCAGGCCCACGCGGCTGCAGGCGGTGACGGTGAGCAGCAGGGCCATGAGCAGGGCGATGCGGGTGAACCAGCGCGACATGAGCGAGTCCTTGCGAAGGCATGGGTTGCGAAGCCGTAATTGTCTTGTTTGAGCATGGCAGGTGCGCGGCAGTTCAGCCGATCGAATAAGTAACGCTTAGTAAAAAGGGTGGGCCATCTTGAGGGTCAGCAGGCCGTCGCATTCGCTGTTGTGGCCGGAGTACGCCGAGCAACGGCTGCCGCTCAGGCTGGAGTCGCTGTAGATCAGGTCCAGGTCGATGCCTCTCCAGGGGCGGGAAATTTTCAACGACCAGTCACTGAAACTGCCTACATAACCGTCCTCCACCGACACGGGTGAGTTGTACTGGTGGGTGGTGTATTTGGCGCTGACACCAATGCCAAACGGCACGTTGCCGCCCAGGTCGGCAAACAAGGTGCTGTTCTGTTTATCCGGGTCGTTGCTGAAGGCCGCGCCGAACCGGCTGCCCAGCACGGTCAGGCCGCCAAAGAATTCCTGGCTGTCGAGCGTGTCGAGGGTGGGGTAGCTGTAGTGGATCAGGCCGATTTCGTAACCCAGGGTCTGGTCGAAGGGCTGTTTGAAGCCCATGTAGGAATCGACTTCAAGATTGCTCGATGGGCTCAGGCCAACGCTGGGCGACCACTGGCCCACGTACCAGCCGCTGTCGTGGCTCAGGTCCAGGCCGCCATGAAACGAGCCGGTGCTCGACGGCGTGACCAGGCCCTGGGCCATGCTGCGGCTGGGCGTGGTGCCGAGTTTGAGGTCGAAGTCGCCGAGCTCGCGCTGAAACACCTGCCCATGGGCGAAGGGGCACGCCAGCAGGCTGAGCGTCAGGGAGACAATGGGAATGCGCATGCTTCACTCCATGGATAGCGAGGAGCAGGATCGGTCATCAAGCTGAAACACTTGAGCTAGAGAGGTGCAAGCATACCGGCGAATGCTCGGCAGCGAGGGCCGTTCGTCGATTTTTGCAGGATGAGGGTAAGCGGGGAGGTTCCAGTCCAAGCGCTTCGAAGCTCAAAGCGCTTTGGGACCAGGTGACGCGCGGGTTACTTTTTGCCCAGGCTGATCTGCTTGGACGGGCCGAATGTCTGGCCGCTGACGCCCTTGGCAATTTGCTGGATTTCACCGCCGGACTTGAGGAATGCAGCGATCTGGTCGTTGATAGACTCGCTGGTTTCCACGGCTGGAGCGGGCTTTGCTTTGCTGTTGGATGCTTTTACGCGCATGACGGCCATTAACCTGTAAATAATTAATTGGGCCAGGCATCGTACAGGAAATACTTGACAATTGCTTGGCAAATATACTCCCTCAATTATCACGCCGGGCGCTGGAATAAGGGGCGGTTTATGCCGTCATTATTGCCATAAGCCACTGTTTTAAATAGCAACCCTTTGGACTGTATAACTTAAAAACGGCTGGCCGAAACGGCCTGGAGGGCCGTTGTCCGCCTGACGAATGGCCGCATACGCGAGGAAAACCCAGGGAAATCAACGGCTGCACAAGGCCCTTCCGGCCGCCCGCGCCAGAGGCCACGAATCACGCCGCAAAACCGGGTAGAATGCCGCCCACGCAATGAGGGTATTGGAAATGGCTTTAGTCGGGCGTTACAACAGTTTGCAAGTGGTTAAACACACTCACTTCGGTTTATATCTGGACGGCGGTGCGGACGGCGAAATTCTGCTGCCCAATCGTTATATCCCCAAGGATATTCCCAGCGAAGATGAAGACTGGCTCAATGTTTTTATTTATCTGGACAGCGACGACAAACTGATCGCTACCACGGAAAAACCCAAGGTTCAGGTCGGTGAGTTTGCCAGCCTGAAAGTGGTTGAAGTCAACAGCATCGGTGTATTCCTGGACTGGGGCCTGCCCAAGGACTTGCTGCTGCCGTATTCCGAAGAAAAGCGCCAGATGACCGCCGGCGAATATTGCGTGGTGCACGTCTACCTCGACAAGCACACCCGCCGCATCACCGCCACGGCGCGTCTGGACCGTTATCTGGACAAGACCCCGGCCAACTACACGCCGGGGCAGGAAGTCGATTTGCTGGTCGCCGAAGCCACCGACATGGGCTTCAAGGCGATCATCAATAACAAGCACTGGGGCCTGATTCACAAGAACGAAATCTTCAAGTTCATGCGCGCCGGCAAGCAGGAAAAAGGTTTCATCAAGGAAATCCGCCCGGACGGCAAGATCAGCTTGAGTTTGCAACCCGTGGGTCAGGAAGCGGCGACCAGCCTCAATGCCAAGATCCTCGCCAAGTTGCGCGAAAACAACGGCACGCTGCCGGTCAGCGACAAGAGCGACCCGGTGCTGATCAGCAGCCTGTTTGGTGTCAGCAAGGGCAACTTCAAGAAAGCCATTGGTGCGCTCTACAAGAATGGGCAAATTGTCATTCATGCTGATCGGATTGAGTTGAGCTGATCTTCAGTCGAGCCACGGCAAATAAGGATTCATGTGGCCAGGGGAGGCCGCTGTGGGAACAAGGCTTGCTCGCGATGGAGACGATGCGGTCTTTCTGATACCGAGGCGCCTGTTTCGCGAGCAAGCTTTGCTCCCACAGCGGTGCGCCGTTCCTCAAAATCTCCTCGCCACAGGAGCGGTATTCGGCTCTCCTCTGTATACAAAACCCTGCACCTTTAGCATGCATTCGCGCCCTGTTCGTGGGCGTGTGCCTGCTCCTGCCCGGCTTCAGCCCCCGCCACACACCGCAGGTTGTCTCACATTCCCCACCTGTGGCACGCATTCTGCGTAGCAACCCGTATACAAACCATGCCGGCTCCCGTGCGCAGTATGGTGAGCAGGTCGATACGGGGGCACGGCGGTACTCAAAAGGAGCCCGCAATGTCCGAGCAATTGCCCAACGGCTACAGCCCTCGTCTCTATAACGAAGACCTGGGCCCGCTGCCGCAGAAATGGAACTGGTACAACATTTTCGCGTTTTGGATGAGTGATGTGCACAGTGTCGGCGGTTATGTGTTCGCTGCCAGCCTGTTCGCGCTGGGGCTGGCGAGTTGGCAGGTGTTGATTGCGTTGCTCTGCGGCATCTGCATCGTGCAGTTGATCGCCAACCTGGTTGCCAAGCCGAGCCAGCAAGCGGCGGTGCCGTATCCGGTGATCTGTCGCCTGGCGTTTGGGGTATTCGGGGCGAATATTCCTGCGGTGATCCGCGGTTTGATCGCTGTGGCGTGGTACGGCATTCAAACGTACCTGGCTTCCAGTGCACTGATCATTGTGGTGCTGCGGTTTTTTCCTTCCATGGAAGTCTATGCCACGCCGCAATTTGCCGGATTGTCCTACTTGGGCTGGTTCGGTTTCCTCAGCTTGTGGTTCGTCCAGGCGCTGGTGTTCTGGGCCGGTATGGAGTCGATCCGTCGCTTTATCGACTGGGCCGGGCCGGTGGTGTACGCCGTGATGTTCCTGTTGGCGGGTTGGATCGTATGGAAAGCCGGTTGGAGCAACATCAACTTCACTCTGGCGGAGAAGTCCTTGTCCGGCTGGCAAGCGTTCGGTCAGGTGATCGTCGCGACGGCGTTGGTGGTGTCGTACTTCTCCGGCCCGACCCTCAATTTTGGTGATTTCAGTCGCTACTGCCGGAGCATGTCTGACGTGCGCCGTGGCAATTTCTGGGGGCTGCCGGTGAATTTCCTGGCATTCTCCCTGGTGACCGTGGTGATTGTTTCCGGGACGTTGCCGGTGTTCGGCGAAATGCTCCATGACCCGATCGCCACCGTGGCGCGTATCGACAACGACGTGGCGGTGTTGCTGGGCGCCTTTGCCTTTGTGACTGCCACCATCGGCATCAATATTGTCGCCAATTTTGTATCCCCGGCGTTCGACTTCGCCAACGTCGCTCCCAGCAAGATCAGCTGGCGTGCCGGCGGCATGATTGCCGCGATTGCATCGATATTCATCACGCCGTGGAACCTGTTCAACAACCCCGAAGTGATCCACTACACCCTGGACGTGCTGGCAGCCTTCATCGGTCCGCTGTTCGGAATTCTGCTGGTGGATTACTACCTGATCAAAAAGCAGCAGATCGACGTCGACGCGCTGTTCAATGACGGACCCAGCGGGCGCTATTACTACAGCGGCGGCATCAATTGGACGGCGGTCAAGGCGCTGGTGCCGGCGACGTTGATGGGCGTGGCGATTACCTTCACGCCGATGTTGCAACCGATGGCCAATTTCGCCTGGTTCACCGGTTGCTTCCTGGGCGGGGTGTTGTATTTCGCCTTGGCACGGCGTGACTCGACCGTGCATCTGAGCCCATCGCTCGGCCAGGCCTGATTAACGCAGGGCGGTCTGGGCGCAAGGGCTCACCGTATCCCGGCTGGCGGGCCGCAGTAACAGCCCGCCAGCCAGCAGCAGGCCACTGCCGGCAATGATCAGCGCCGGTTGCAAGCCACCGCTGAAGTGGCTGCTCAACGCCGCCAGCAATGGCCCGCTGAGCTGGCCCAAGGCAAAGCAGGCGGTCAACAGGCCCGCGTTGCGCTGGGTGGCGTGGGGTGCCAGTTCCCGGGAGCGCAGCATTACCAGTTGCATGCAGGCCAGGAATGGTGCTCCACACAGGATTACACCCAGCGCCAGCCCCGGCCCGCTGCCCAGCAGGCAGGTGAACACTCCGGCGGCTTGCAGCCAGAGTGTACCGATCAGCCAGCGACCGGTGGTGTTCGGGTTGGGACGACGCAAGCTGACCAGCAACACGCCAGTGGCGGCGGCCAGACCGAAGCAGGGCCAGAACAGGTCTGCTTGCCATTGCCCGTGGAACTGCGCCGAGGCCATCTGCGACAGGAAGGTGGCGGGAATGATGTAGCCCAAGCCGTACAGGGCATACACCACGCCAAGTCGAGCGATGCCACGGTTCGGCGAGGCGCTGACTGGCGCTGTAGCGGTCGCGGCTGCGGTGGGTTGCGGCAGAATCGGCAGAATCACCAGCAGCATCGCCAATGCCACGCCGGCATACACCAGCCACAGGGTCGCGGAGGTCTGGCCGAGCAGGTTCGAGCCCAAGGCGAGCAAACCGGTCAGAAAAATCCCCAACCCTGGGCCGGCAAACACCAGGGCGCCGAGCCGTGGCCGTCCCGCCGCCGCAGCCAAGGGTTGGCTCAGGGCGGTGATCATCACCAACACCCAGGCGCTTGCCACTCCGGTACCAAAGCGCAGCACCAAGTGTGGCCAGAAGCCCCAGGCCCAGAACGAAGCCAGGGTCAGCAGCACGCACAGCCACAGGCCTCCGATCAAACGCCGGCGCACCTGTTCCGGACGGCGGGCGAACATGGCGTCCAGCGCGCCGAGGAAGTAACCCAGGTAGTTGGCCGCGGCAATCAGACCGGCGGCGGTCAAGTCGATCTGACCTTCGCCGATTAAATGAGGTAACTGCGGTGTTAAGGCGAAGCGGCCAATGCCCATGGCCATCATCAGGGCGATGAAACTGCCGAGCAGGCGAATCAGAGGTGACATGGCGGGTCTCCAGCGTTGAGGCGAATGACCGTCAGGCTAGGACTGATTGACTTTCATTAAAAATGAATAATAGTGAGTAACTTGTTCATTTTTGGAGAATGTCGTGGAGTTCAGCCAATTGCGGATTTTCCAGGCCGTGGCCGAGGAAGGCTCCATTACCCGCGCCGCCGAGCGGCTGCATAGGGTGCCGTCGAACCTCTCGACCCGGCTCAAGCAGCTTGAGGAGCAACTGGGCGTAGATCTTTTCCTGCGCGAGCGTCAGCGTTTGCAGCTATCGCCAGCGGGAAAAGTCCTGTTGGACTATGCGATCAAGCTTTTTGCTCTGCACGACGAAGCCCATGCTGCCGGGCAGGGCGGGCAACCGGCCGGGGATTTTGTGTTGGGTACGATGTACAGCACGGCGGCGATTCATTTGCCGGACCTGCTGGCCGGTTATCACCGCACGTACCCGGCGGTGAACTTGCAGGTGCAGTCGGCGCCCAGCGGTGAATTGCTCGAAGGCTTGCTCACCGGGCGCCTTGACGCGGCGCTGGTGGACGGCCCGCTGGAGCTGGCGGGGTTGGACGGGGTGCCGTTGTGCGACGAGCGGCTGGTGCTGATCACCGAGGCCGATCACCCGCCAGTGCGCAGTGCGCTGGATGTCCAGGGCCGCTCGGTATTCACCTTTCGCCAGGGCTGTTCCTACCGCATGCGTCTGGAAGCCTGGTTTGCCCATGACCATGCGGCCATGGGCCGGGCGATGGAGATTGAGTCTTATCAGGGGATGCTGGCCTGTGTGATTGCCGGCTCCGGGGTGGCGCTGATGTCCGAGTCGATGCTCGCCAGCCTGCCGGGCCGCGAGCGTGTGAGGATGCATCCGTTGGCCGAGCCGTTTGCCAGTGCCACGACCTGGCTGATGTGGCGCAAAGGGATGGTGGGGGCCAATCTCACCGCCTGGATTGAACTGCAGCAACAGGCCTGGCCGCGGGCGCCCGTGATGACGACGCGATCAGCTTGAACTCCGGGAGGTGGATTTGGATCAATTCAGTAACAGATCATTGCAATGTGTGACGAGCATTGCGTAGGACTTCGGACTATTATCAGTGCGAAGGGGCCACAGAATTTTGCCGCTCGTACCACCCTGAAGGGGGCACCACGATGAAAGAGAAAATCCAGAACTGGCTTCATGACTTGGGTGTCGCGCTCGGCCTGATCGAGCCGCCCATGCAACCGATCCCTATCCGCACCGATGACGAGCAGCGCCGCCGCCAGCCGCGCCGTCGGTAAAGACACCGCGAATATCGGAGAGATCGCAGTCTCAGGCTGTTTCAGTTGAAACAGCCTGAGACTGCGATCTTTTTTGTTTTTGAAGGAAAATCTCTGTGGGAGCGAGCCTGCTCGCGATCGCGGCGGATCAGCCACCATTGATATTGGCTGATACACCGCTATCGCGAGCAGGCTCGCTCCCACAGGGTTTTCATCGTCTGGAACTGAGCGATACAAGGGCAAAAAAAAAAGGTGTGGCAACCGACGCCACACCCTCGAAGAAAAACTGCTTTCAGACCGCCTTGGCCATCATTTTCGACCGTGGTGACAACAGACTCACCACCACGAAACTCACCAGCGCCACGCTCAGGCTGTAGTAGATCGGCGTATTGGCGTCCAGGCCGTCCTTGATCATGAAGAACAGCGCGGTCAAAAAGCCCAGCGACATGCTGGTGATCGCGCCGGCCGTGGTTGCGCGTTTCCAGTAGATGGCGCCGATCAGCGGAATCAGCATGCCGCCCACCAACAGGTTGTAGGCCAGGGTCAGGGCACTGATCACATCGCTCACCACCAAGGCGATGCCCAACACCACCACGCCCAGCAGCAGGGTCGCGATGCGGTTTTCATGAACGTCACCATTGCCGCTTTCACGACCCTGGCGCAGACGCGGCAGCAGGTCCTGGACCACAGTGGTGGAGGCTGCCAGCAGGCCGGCCGCGGCGGTGGACATCAAGGCCGCCAGGGCGGCGGCAATGACCAACCCGCGAATGCCGTTGGGCAGGCTGGTCTGGACGACGCTGGCAAAGGCGTTGTTGACGTTTTCCAGGTCCGGCAGCAATACCTTGGCCGCCATGCCGATCAGGGCTCCGGCCAGGCCATACAGCACGCAGTACAGGCCTGCGGCGGTACCGGCCACTTTCGCCACGCCTTCGCTACGGGCGGTGAACACCCGCTGCCAGATGTCCTGGCCAATGAAGATGCCGAAGAAGTAGATCAGGAAGTAGGTGAGGATGGTGTCCCAGCCAATCGCGGTGAAATCGAAGTAGCTGGCCGGCAAGGCCGCCACCATCGCGTCCCAGCCGCCCGCATCGCTGATGGACATCGGCATCAGCAGGAACACCAGGCCGACGGTCATGATCAAGAATTGCACGATGTCGGTGAGAGTCAGCGACCACATGCCGCCGATGGTGGAATACAGCACGACGACGCCGCCACCCACCAGGATCGACACCCAGAACGGCAGGCCGAACAACACCTGCATCACCGTGCCGATGGCGATGGTCGAGGTGGCGCCGATCATCAACGCATAAACCAGCATGATCAGTGCACTGGCGTGGCGCGCGGCGGGGTTGTAGCGGCGCTCCAGCACTTGGGTCACGGTGTAGATCTTGAGTTTGAGCAACGGTTTGGCGAGGAACAGGCTCAGCCCGACGATGCCCAGGCCGATGGCGCCGCACAGCCAGAAACCGGAAATCCCATGGACGTAGCCCAGCCGCACGGTGCCGATGGTGGAGGCGCCGCCCAGAACGGTGGCGGCCATGGTACCCAGGTAAAAGCCCGGGCCGAGGTTGCGCCCGGCGACCAGGTAGTCGTCACGAGTCTTGGCGCGGCGCATGCCGTACCAACCCAGGGCAATCATGCCGGTGGCATAGATGAGAACGACGATTAAATCCAAAGCCATGATGGCGTGTCTCCGATTGTCTTTTTTATAGTGAAGTCGGTTGGTACCGTGCCCTGGCACTGCAACCTCTGTGTGAACGCGCTTTTGTGGCGAGGGAGCTTGCTCCCGCTGGGCTGCGAAGCTGCCCCTGATGGCGACTGCTGCGCAGCCGAGCGGGAGCAAGCTCCCTCGCCACGGGTATTTCGTTTGCTCAGGTCAGGCGGTCTGTCTGAGGGAGGGTTTCTCGATTGGCACCGAAGAACCCTTGCTACGCGGATCATCCGGCCCATACACCGCCGCCGGCTCCGGAAACAACCCAAGCAGCACCAGGTAAATCACCGAGGCCAGGCCCAGGGTCACCGGCAGGCCGATGTCGATGCCACCGGCCAGTTCGCCCAGCGGTCCGACGAACTGCCCAGGCAGGTTGACGAAGCACAGCCCCACCAGCGCGCTGGGAATCCAGGCCCCCAGGCCGCGCCAGTTCCAGCCGTGGCTGAACCAGTAGCGCCCGCCGGTTTCGCCACGGGTGAACACTTGCAGATCATCCGGGCAGTAGAAGCCGCGGCGCACCAGCAGGCCGATGATCATGATCACCATCCATGGCGTGGTGCAGGTGATGATCAGCACGGCGAAGGTCGATACGCTCTGCACCAGGTTCGCGGCGAAGCGCCCGATGAAGATGAAGGCAATCGACAGCACGCCGATCAGCAGCGTGGCCTTGACCCGCGACAGAACTCGTGGGAACACGCTGGACATGTCCAGCCCGGTGCCATACAGCGACGTGGTGCCGGTGGACATGCCGCCGATCACCGCGATCAGGCACACCGGCAGGAAGAACCAGCCCGGCGAAACCGCCAGCAGGCCGCCCACATAGTTATTGGCTGCGATGTAGTCCGGTGCCTTGATCGCCACGATGGTGGCCGTGGCAAGGCCGAACAGGAACGGGATCAGCGTCGCCAGTTGAGCGGCGATCACCGCCAGCATGATGCGTCGCTTGGGCGTGTTGCGCGGGATGTAACGCGACCAGTCACCGAGGAACGCGCCGAAGGAAATCGGGTTGCTCATGGCGACCAGTGCCGCGCCGATGAACGCCGCCCAGAAGCCCGGCTGGCCTAGGCCGACGGTGCCGGCGAACTGGCTGTCGAAGGCCGGCGCGAAGGCGGCGATGCCCAGCAGAAACAGCAGGCTGGCGGCCCACACGGCGATGCGGTTGACCCACAACATGAAACGAAAGCCGTAGATGCACACCGTCAATACCAGCAAGGCGAACAGGCCGTAGGCCAGGCCCAGGCTCAAGTCGGTTTCCGGTACGCCGATCAAGCGCTTGGCGCCACCGATCAACGCATCTCCCGAACTCCACACCGACAGGGAGAAGAACGCGATGGCCGTCAGCAGCGACAGGAACGAGCCGACGATCCGCCCGTGTACGCCGAAATGCGCCCCGGAGGACACCGCGTTGTTGGTGCCGTTGAGCGGGCCGAACAGGCCCATGGGCGCGAGGATGATCGAACCGAGCACCACCCCCAGCACAATCGCCCAGACCCCGGCCTGGAACGAGAGGCCGAACAGCACCGGGAAACTGCCGAGCACGGCGGTGGCGAAGGTGTTGGCGCCGCCGAAGATCAGTCGAAACAGATCCGTCGGGCCAGCGGTTCGCTCATGGTCCGGGATCTGTTCGACCCCGTTGGTTTCGATTTGCGTAAGGCTTTTGTCGTTATTGTTATGCATGATCTGCTCCGATCATAAAGGCGCGCCCATCGTGTGCGAGCGTCGTCTGTTTGGCTAAGGGGGTGGCAGCCCTTCCGGCATAGCGGACAAATGTTCATGGCAGGCCAGCCATAGGCCCTGTTGTTCTTGTGTGCGTCCTTCCTGCTTGCGGAACAGAATGGTTTCGCGCTCCTGGCTAAAGTGTCGCTCCCCTTGCATGCGCAACTCGGTGGCCACGTCATGGATGAAAATCGCCACGTCCCCTTGCAGGCTGACGAAGGCGTTGCTCGAGGTACACGACAGCACCTCGAAGCCATCCTCGGACCGCCAGCGGTCCCACAACGCCTGGTAGGCATCGCGAGACAGCAGAGGTTGTTCGAGGGTGTAGAACACGAAACTCGCGTCGGGTGTGAAGGCGCCGAAGTAGGCGTCACGGTCATTGCGGGCGAAGGCCGACACCAGTTCAGCGGCGGCCTTGAGCACTTGAGCCTGATCGTTCATGACCGCGCCTCAGCGATGGACCACACCGGGCAGTACGCAGAGCATCTCGTACAGCAGGTTGGCGCCCAGCAGCGAGGTGTTACCGGTGGTGTCGTAGGGCGGCGAGACTTCTACCAGATCGCAACCGACCAGGTCCAGGCCCTGGCAGCCACGCACGATTTCGATGGCCTGGATGGTGGTCAGGCCACCGATTTCCGGGGTGCCGGTGCCAGGGGCCCAGGCCGGGTCGATGCCGTCGATATCGAAGCTCAGGTACACCGGGCCGCCGCCGACCTTCTCGCGGACTTCGGCCATCAGTGGGGCGAGGGATTTGTGCCAGCACTCTTCGGCCTGGACTACGCGGAAACCCTGGTTGCGGCTCCAGTTGAAGTCATCGGCGGTGTAGCCCTGGGCCCGCAGGCCGATCTGCACCACGCGGTCGCAATCGAGCAGGCCTTCTTCCACGGCGCGGCGAAAGGTGGTGCCGTGGGCGATTTTCTCACCGAACATGTGATCGTTCACATCGGCATGGGCGTCGATGTGCACCAGGCCGACCTTGCCGTGTTTCTTGTGGATCGCCCGCAGGATCGGCAGGGTGATGGTGTGATCGCCGCCCAGGGTCAGGGGAATGACGTTGTGTTCCAGAATCTTGTGGTACGACTCTTCGATGATCCGCACGGCGTCCAGCAGATTGAAGGTATTGATCGGCACATCACCGATATCGGCCACCGACAGCGAGTCGAACGGCGCGGCACCGGTGGCCATGTTGTAGGGACGGATCATTACCGATTCAGCGCGGATCTCGCGGGGCCCGAAACGGGTGCCGGCGCGCAGGGAGGTGCCGATGTCCAGCGGCACGCCGACGAAAGCAGCGTCCAGGCCGGCAGCGGTTTGTAAATGGGGGAGTCGCATCATGGTGGCGATGCCGCCGAAGCGCGGCATTTCGTTGCCGCCCAGTGGTTGGTGAAGAATCTTGTCCACGGGTAGGGCCTCATCGTTGTTTTATTTATCAGGGGCCGATTCTGCGAAAAGCCTGGGAGTGGAAGAATCGCTGGGGGCAAATACTTAGTTCAGATTTTTCTAAACTAATGCGGGATGGGGCGATAGACTCGCGATTGATCTCTGGGGGCAACACCATGCTTGCAAGCTGTGCAAGCAAAGCTGTGGGAGCAAAGCTTGCTCGCGACATAGGCGCCTCGGTTCCAAGGGGGAAACCGCGTTGACTTCATCGCGGGCAAGCCTTGCTCCCACAGATAAACCCCCTTGCCACAAAGTGTGCAGTGACCCGCCTGTATGGAGAGACCCCATGGCCAACGCTCTACCCGACCTGAAACTGTTGCGCATTTTCGTCAGCGTCGTGCGGCACCAGGGGTTCGCCAATGCCCAGCACGAGCTCAACCTTTCCACGTCGGCCATCAGCACCTACATGAGCCAGCTCGAATCGGCCCTGGGCCTGGTGTTGTGTCATCGTGGGCGGGGTGGGTTCAGCCTGACCAGCAAGGGCGAGTTGTTCCACCAGGAGACCCTGCGTCTTTTGGGCGAGCTTGAAGGGTTCGAGCAATACGCCGCCGCGCTGAAGGGTGAGTTGCGCGGCACGCTGAACCTGGGGGTGATCGATTCCACCGTCAGCGACAAAGCCCTGCCGTTCGCCGAAGCCATCGGCGCCTACAGCCAGGAGCATCCGGCAGTCCACCTGCACCTGTCGGTCATGAGCCCGTACGAACTGCAACTGGGCGTGCAGGACAACCGCCTGGACCTGGCCATCGGCGCGTTTTCCACGCGCATGAGCGGCCTGGTCTACATGCCGCTGTACCGTGAGCAGCACTGGTTGTATTGCAGCAACCGTCACCCGCTGTTCAACGAGCGGCGTATCCCTGAGCAACTCATCACCCAGCAACGCATGGTCGGGCGCGGTTACTGGAGCCAGGCCGAACTGGCCCGCCACGGTTTCAAGCACAGCGCGGCGACGGTGGAGAGCATGGAGGCGCAGTTGATCCTGGTATTGTCCGGTGCCTACGTCGGCTATCTGCCCGAACACTATGCCCAGGCCTGGGTGGACAAGGGCGATTTGCGCGTGTTGTTGCCGGCCACTTTTGGTTATCAGGCACCGTTTTCGATGATCGTACGCCGTGGCCGCAGCCGTGAGCCGCTGATCCAGACTTTTCGCGATCTGCTCAAGGCGCAGCTCAACCAGGCCTGAGGTGCCGTCATGTCCAGAATTCATTGTCCGCGCTGCCACAGGCCGCAAAGCCATTGTTTGTGCCCGCTGATCCCCAGCCTCGACAGCCGCACTCGGGTGCTGTTGTTGCAGCATCCCAGCGAGGTGAACCATGCCCTGAACACCGCGCGGCTGGCGGCGTTGGGGCTCAATAATGCCGAGTTGATCGTGGGCGAGGTGTTCGAGGATTTGCCTGGGCTGCTCAATCAACCGGGTTATCAGGCGCGGCTTTTGTTTCCCGGCGAAGAGGCGCAGCCCATGCATGCTTATGCTCCGTCTGAGGATCCGCTACTACTGGTCGTCCCGGACGGCACCTGGCGCAAGGCGCGCAAGTTGCTGCACCTCAACCCTCTGTTGGCGGCGCTGCCGAGGGTGACACTGGCCGCGGGCAGTGTGTCTCGATACCGCTTGCGCAAGGCGCCAGGGCCAGGGGCGTTGTCGACGGTGGAGGCGGTTGTCCAGGCGCTGCAAACCCTTGAGGCACCGACCTGTTTTGAGCCGTTGCTGAGGCCGTTCGAAGCGTTGATCGAGGGGCAGATAGCGGCGATGGGGGAGGAGGTTTTTCGGCGTAATCATGCCGAGAAATGAGTGGTGCCTTTGCTGGCCTCATCGCGAGCAGGCTCGCTCCCACAGTTGATCTCCAGTGCATGCAAAAATCTGCTAACACCACAGATCCAATGTGGGAGCAAGCCTGCTCGCGATAGCGGCAGCACAATCAACCAAAGTCTCAGCTCAAGGTCTACCGCTCACGCATCGCCTCAGTCCGCGCCTTCAACACCGGCTTGAGCAGGTAATCCAGGACACTTTTCTCCCCGGTAATGATGTCCACCGTCGCCACCATCCCAGGAATGATCAACAACGGTTTGGCATCGCCGCCCAAGTGATTTTTATCTGTGCGCACCTGGATCAGGTAGAAGCTGTTGCCCTTGTCATCGGTGATGGTGTCGGCGCCGATCAGTTCGAGCCTGGCGCTCATCCCGCCGTAGATCGTGTAGTCATAGGCACTGAACTTGACCATGGCTTTCTGGCCCGGATGCAGGAAGGCCACGTCCTGGGGGCGGACCTTGGCTTCGATCAGTAGGTTGTCTTCCAGCGGCACGATTTCTGCCATGTCGCTGCCCGGCTGCACTACGCCGCCGATGGTGTTGACCTTTAGCTGCTTGATCACCCCATGTACCGGCGAGACCACGGTGGTGCGGGTCACGCGGTCGTCGATGGCAATGCTCGAAGCGGTGATTTTTGACAACTCCGTGCGTTTCTCATTGAGTTCCTTGGCCGCTTCGGAGCGAAAGGACTGTTCCGATTCGTCGATCTTGCTCTTGATCTCGTTGATCGCCGATTCGGCCCGAGGAATCGCCAGGGTGGTGGCGTTGAGTGAGCCACGGATTTCCACTGCGCTGCGTTTGAGCCGCAGGATTTCCACCGGCGACACCGCCCCGGTGCGCACCAGTGGTGCCGACATGTTCATCTCTTCTTGCAGCAAGGCCAGGCTGGAACTGAACTGGCCCTGCTTGGAGCGAAACTCCGCCAGCTCCTGGGTTTTCTGGCGCAGTTGTTCGGACAGCGTCCGCTGTTCGCTGGCCAGGCGCCGCTGTCGTTGTTCATACAGCGAGCGTTCGTCCTCGGCCACTTGCGGGGCCTTGCTGATGACTTCAGCGGACAGTTCGAAAGGTCGGCCTTCGGCTTCGGCCGACAAGCGTTCGACCTGGGCGGTCAGGGCATAACGGTCGGCCTCGCTTTCGCCCTTGTTCGACAGAAACCGTGTGTCGTCCAGGCGTAGCAGGGTGTCGCCCTTGTTCACCATCTGCCCTTCGCGCACGAAAATCTCGGTGACGATGCCGCCCTCCAGGTTCTGGATTACCTGAATCTTGCTCGAAGGAATGGCCTTGCCTTCACCGGTGGTGACTTCCTGCAAGACTGCCAGTTTGGCCCACACCAACGCGGTGATGATCAGTCCGGCCGCCAGCCACACCGTGACCCGCGAGCGACGGGGCGAATCCTGCAGCGCGGCACCGGCGGTTTCCGGCATGAACTCGCTTTCGGCGCTTTTGCTGAAACTGCCGAAGTAGCTTCGGGCCGCTGAATCGGGTGTTTGAGCAGACATGGGCGATACCCGTCAGTTAGAAAAAATAAAGCCGAACACATACCTGTGGCTTGAGGGGGTTATCTGTGGGAGCAAGGCTTGCCCGCGATGAAGCTAATGCGGTCTCACTGGAACCGAGGCGCCTGTATCGCGGGCAAGCCTTGCTCCCACAGGTTGCGGTGTTGTTTCTATACCGCCGCAGACCCCACCCGTCCTTTACGCAGTGCATCGATCACCGCTTCCTTCGGCCCATCGGCCACAACCCGGCCGTTGTCCAGCACCACCAGCCGATCCACCAGGCTGAGCATCGACGTGCGATGGGTCACCAGCAGCACCGTCTTGCCCTGCACATGGGTATGGAGCTTTTGCCGCAACACGTCTTCGCTGCTGTTGTCCATGGCGCTGGTGGGTTCGTCCAGCAGCAGGATCGGCGGGTCGAGCAACAGGGCGCGGGCCAGTAGCACGGCCTGGCGTTGCCCACCGGAGAGCAACTGCCCGCGCTCGCCCACCGGGCGGTCGAAGCCCTGGGGATGCTGGCGGGCCAGTTCGGTGACGCCGGTCAGTTCCGCCACTTCCAGCATGCGTGCATCGCTGATGTAGCGGGCGCCGAGGGTGAGGTTGTCCCGCAGGCTGCCGGCCAGCAGCGGCAGGTCATGGGCGACATAGCCGATCTGCTGGCGCAGGTCCGCCACGTCCAGTTGCCGAAGGTCGAGCCCATCAAGCAGCAACTGGCCTTCCTGGGGCTCATAAAATCCCATCACCAGGCGCGCCAGGGTGCTCTTGCCCGAGCCACTGCGACCGATGATCCCGACCCGTTCGCCGGGCTTGAGGCTGAAACTCACATTCGCCAGCGCCGGGGCGTTCTGGCCGTTGTAATGGAAGGTCACGCCGCTGACGTCCAGCGCGCCCTGCAATTGGGTGCGATCCAGCGGCCGTTGTTTGGCATCGCGCTCTTGGGGCAGCGCCATCAGCGCATCGGTGCTGCGCATGGTCAGTTGTGCCTGCTGGTAGCGGGTGATCAGCCCGGCGATCTGCCCCAGCGGCGCCAGCACCCGGCTGCCGAGCATGTAGGTCGCCACCAGCGCGCCGACGCTGAGGTTACCGGCGATGATGCTGTAGACCCCGGCGACGATGGTCGCCATGCCGGCCAGTTGTTGCAAAAACAGCGTGCCGTTGGTGGCCAGCGCCGAGAGGCTGCGGGCGTGGCTGTCCAGGCGGGTGAGGGCGCCGTGGGTGCTTTCCCATTGATGCTGGCGCTCGCTTTCGGCGCTGCAAGCCTTGAGGGTTTCCAGGCCGCCGAGGGTTTCAATCAGCAATGCCTGGCGCTGGGCGCCCAGGGCCAGGCTTTTTTGCACGGTGTCACGCAGGCGTGCCTGGATGATCATGGCGAAAATAATGGTGAGCGGAAAAGCCACCACCGGAATCACCACCAGCCAGCCACCCAGCAACCCGATCACCACCAGCATCAGCACGGCGAAGGGCAGGTCGATCAGGCTGGTGAGGGTGACAGCGGTCAGGAATTCGCGCAGACCCTGGAAGTCATGGATGCTTTGGGCGAACCCGCCGATGGTCACCGGTTTGGCCTTCATCGCCATGCCGGTGATGCGTTCGAACAGGGTCGCGGAGAGGATCACGTCGGTTTTCTTGCCGGCGGTGTCCAGCAGATGGGCGCGCACCACGCGCAAAACCAGTTCGAATCCCGTGCCGATCAACAGCCCCACGGCCAGCACCCACAACGTCGACGTGGCCTGGTTCGGCACCACGCGGTCATAGGTCTGCATGACGAACAGCGGCACCATCAGCCCCAGCAGGTTGATCAGCAAACTTGCCAGGATCGCGTCGCT
This sequence comes from Pseudomonas sp. A214, assembly GCF_900156295.1. Classification (NCBI taxonomy): domain Bacteria; kingdom Pseudomonadati; phylum Pseudomonadota; class Gammaproteobacteria; order Pseudomonadales; family Pseudomonadaceae; genus Pseudomonas; species Pseudomonas sp. A214. The sequence continues at coordinate 5,192,541 of NZ_LT707062.1, read as the reverse complement.
GTACAGCCAGCGCGACAGTTTCAAGGTGTCACGAAACCAGGCCTCGACCCGTGGAACCAGGGGCGCGCGCAGGTCTTCGAGTTCATGGCGCGGCCGGGCGAACAAAGCCTGGCCGCTGTAGACGGCGCTCAGTTCGTCGCGGCTTACCCACTGCTCGCCGCCATCGGCTTCGCTGGGCAGGATCAGCGCCTGGCCGTCCTCGCTCCAGCGCCGCAACACGGCGCAACGACCACCGGCCAGAATCAGCATCACCGGCAGGTTGAGTGGCGAAATATCGGCTAGCTCTCGGCGCAGCAAGCGCGCCTGCAAACCGGCCCGGGCCGCTGCGCGCGGCAGCAGGTCCAGGCTCAGACGTTGGTGCGCCATTGGAAGCCCGGCGCCAAGGCTGGCGCGGCTGACTGTCGCGCCATGGAGTTTGCAGAGGATCAACAGACCGTCAAGCAAGGGATCATCGACATTCAGCCGCGGATCGGTGCTGAGGGTTGCGGGTTCCATGCTGGTCACATTGATCGCTCCCATTTTTTTGGGGGGCTACTTCAGTTCTGGCAGCCGCGCTTCGTTTTTGACTTCTGTTTGAGCGACCGCGTCGGCCGGCAGCACCACGCGCTGTTTGCTCAACAGCTGGCCCATGTTCGCCAATACCCGATACATCGAGTATTCCTCGGTGTAGCGCACTTCGGTGTAGCGACGGTTGGCGTTGTACAGCTCGTTTTCGCTGTCGAGCACATCAAGCAGGGTCCGCTGGCCGAGACCGAACTGATCCTGATAGGCGGCGCGTACACGGGAAGTGGTTTCGGCATATTCCCGGGCGGTGGGGGTCTGCTTGCGGGCGTTGAGCATCGCGTTCCAGGCCAGGCGGGTGTCTTCGTTGAGCTGGCGCAGGGCGTTGTTGCGGATGTCCATGGCCTGGTTGATCTGGTGGGCATTGGACGCCAACCGCGCCTTGTCGCTGCCGCCGCGGAACAGGTTGTAGTTCATCACCACGCCGACCCGCCAGTTGTTGTCGTGGCCTTCTTCGCCGCCGAGGTTGTTATTGGCGCCCACCGCCGCCTCGGCGTCGAACCGCGGATAGAACGGCGACTTGGCCACTTCATACTGGCTTTCGGCGGACTGTACGTCGGCCTGGGCCGATTTCAGGTACGGGTTGTTGTCCACCATGCTTTGCTGGGCTTCGCGCAGGTCAGCGGGCATCTCGCCTTTGGTCGAGGGCGGTGTTTCCAGCTCATCGGGCATGCGTCCGACCACGCTGTAGAAGTTAGCCTCGGCGTCGGCCAGGTCGACCTGGGCGGTGTCGTAGTTGTTTTCCGCCAGGGCCCGGCGAGCATTGGACTGATCGGAGTCGGCGGTACTGCCCACGCCACGCTCGGTGCGCAGGCCGATCTGGTCGTTGACGCGCAGGTGAGCTTGCAGGTTGTTCTTGGCCAGGGTCACCAGCTCGCGACGCTTGAGCACTTCCAGGTAAACCTCGATGGTGCGCAGCGCCAGGTCCTGGGCGGTGCCTTGGGCGTAGTAGGCCCGGGAATTGACCACGCCTTTGGTGCGTTCCACTTCATTGGCAGTGTTGAACCCGTCAAACAGCATCTGCCGCAGGCGCAGCTCCGACTGGGTGTAAGTCAGGATATTGGTGTGGTGATTGCCCAGCGCCCGGGTGTTGGTGTTGTCGCTGTAGCCGCGCCCGTAGCCGGCATTCAAGTCCACCGACGGGAAGAACCCCCCTCTGGCGACCTTGACGTCTTCATTGGCCGACAGACGGCTATCGACCCGTTGCGCCAGTTCCGGGTGAGTAGCAATGGTGCTCTGGATCGCTTCGGTCAACGACATGGCCTGCGCTGAAGAAGAGCAGGCCATGGCCAGCAAAACCGCGCTGCAGAGGGGGGAAAGAACGCGCATGGGGTGCATCTCCTAAGGTCTGTTGTGCTTCGCTGTCGCCAAAATATTGACGTATTTAAGATCAAAACCGTTTCAAGCTTGTAACAACACAGCTAAGAACATCCTGCGCAAAACCTAAGAAGAATTTCTCATAAGACTTATGCCAAAAAAAACTTATGTGCTTGGAAAAAAGCGGCACATTGTTCAAAGCGAAAGCCTTTGAATCTGCGGGTCCTGACGGATTTTGGGCGTCAATAAAGTTCCATAATCATTTTGAAGCGATGTGAAGAGGTGCCGAAAAGGACGACCTGAAAGGCGATTTTAAGTGACGGTTTTTTGTCATTGTGGCGAATAGCTAGCGCCTTTTACGTCCCCGAAAGCTGGCAGATTTTCCAGATTCCCTGGCTGCCAATCCGAGCACCAATTCTTCACCCAGACAGGTGCCGACTGCGGTTGGCAACGGAGGAATGCACATGGCAGCGCTCATCGGTACCGTCAGCAAGGTGGTAGGACAGGTTTTCGCAGAAGCCGTCGGCGGTCTGCGGCGACCTCTGGTTGAGGGTGATCGGCTCTATGCCGGCGAGCACCTGATCACCGGGGCCGAAGGGGCGGTGGCTGTGCAGTTGCAAAACGGCAAGGAGTTGACCCTGGGCCGCGGAAGTGACCTGACGCTGAGCCCGCAATTGCTCGCCAACCAGGCCTCTGCTAGCGATACGCCTGAGGCCACCACCCCCAGTGATGCGCAACTGACCGATGTGCAAAAACTGCAACAAGCCATCGCCGCCGGCGCTGACCCGACCCAGACCGGCGAGGCGACGGCTGCAGGCGCCGAGGGCGGTAATCCGGGGGGCGTGGGTGGCGGCCACAGTTTTGTGTTGCTGGAAGAGGTCGGCGGGGAGGTCGATCCGCAGATCGGTTTTCCCACCGCCGGGTTCAACGGGATACCCGAGTTTCCAGACCTGCGTCTGGCCGGTGATCCGGATGACGGCGGCGACGATGCAATCGTGCCACCGGTAGACCCTGAAACCCCGGACAACCCCGTTATCCTTGATGGCTTGACCGTGGATGGCGGTGAATTGACCGCCAATGAGGCGAACCTGTCTGACGGTTCCGCCAGCAATCCTGGCGCGCTGGTGCAAAGCGGCAGTTTCACCATTTCCGCGCCCGATGGGCTGAGCAGCCTGAGTATCGGTGGAATCGCCGTGATCACCGGTGGCGTGCCCGCAGGTTTTCCCCAATCCATCACCTCGGCGCTGGGCAACACGTTGACCATCACCGGTTACAACCCCGCGACCGGTGTGGTCAGCTACAGCTATACCCTGACGGACAATGAAAGCCATCCCGCCGGGGGCGGGGCCAATACCATCAGCGAGCAGTTCCCCGTCGTGGCCGTCGACAGCGATGGCGATACAGCTACGGGGACCCTGGACGTCAACATCACCGACGACGTACCCCAGGCGATTGACGACAGCCACGCCAGCACCGCATCGGAAAGTCTTGTCACGCTCACCGGCAACGTCTTGCCCAACGATCATCAAGGCGCCGACCGCATCCCCACCGGTCCTGACAGCGGGCCGATCATTGGCGGCACGTTCACCGGCACCTACGGCACCCTGGTGCTGAAGCCCAACGGCACGTACACCTACACCCTCAACACCAGCGACCCGCAATTCGTGGCGTTGCACGGCGGCGGAAGTGGCACTGAAACCTTCACCTACACCCTGACCGACGCCGATGGCGACACCAGCACCGGCAACCTGGTGTTGCAGGTACACAACAACGACGACCCGGTGATCATCGAAGGCCTGGACACCGAAGGCGGTGAGCTGAACCTTCAGGAGAAAAACCTCAGCGACGGCACCAGCCCGGACGCTCCAGCGCTGACCCAAAGCGGCACCTTCACCATCACCGCGCTGGACGGTGTACAGACCCTGAGCGTGGGCGGCATCAATGTCGTCACGGGTGGTGTTGCGGCCGGTTTCCCACAGTCCATCACCACGGCCTTGGGCAACACGCTGACCATCACCGGCTTCAACGCCGCCACGGGCGTGGTGAGTTACAGCTACACCTTGCTGGACAACGAAGCCCACGCAAACGCCAATGGCGCCAACAGCCTCAGCGAGCAATTTGCCGTCGTGGTGACCGACGACAACGGCACCACGGCCACCGGCAATCTGGACGTGAATATCGTTGATGATGTGCCTCAAGCCGTGGACGACAGCAACGTCGGCACCGCCTCGGAAACCAACCTGACCCTGACGGGCAGCGTGCTGACCAATGACACCGAAGGCGCGGATCGTGTGGCGTCCGGCCCGGTCACGCCCGGTACCTTCACTGGCACTTACGGCACGCTGGTTCTCAACGCTGACGGTTCCTACACCTACACGCTCAACACCGCCGACGCCGACTTCAAAGGCCTGCACGGCGGCGGCAGCGGTAGCGAAACCTTCACCTACACCCTGACCGACGCCGACGGCGACACCAGCACCGCCAATCTGGTGCTGCAGGTACACAACAACGACGACCCGGTGATCATCGAAGGCCTGGACACCGAAGGCGGTGAGCTGAACCTTCAGGAAAAAAACCTCAGCGACGGCACCAGCCCGGATGCTCTCGCGCTGACCCAAAGCGGCACCTTCACCATCACCGCGCTGGACGGTGTACAGACCCTGAGCGTGGGCGGCATCAATGTCGTCACGGGCGGTGTTGCGGCCGGTTTCCCACAGTCCATCACCACGGCATTGGGCAATACGCTTACTATCACCGGCTTCAACGCCGTCACGGGCGTGGTGAGTTACAGCTACACCTTGCTGGACAACGAAGCCCACGCAAACGGCAACGGTGCCAACAGCCTCAGCGAGCAATTTGCCGTTGTGGTGACCGACGACAACGGCACCACGGCCACCGGCAATCTGGACGTGAATATCGTTGATGATGTGCCTCAAGCCGTAGACGACAGCAACGCCGGCACCGCCTCGGAAACCAACTTGACCCTGACGGGCAGCGTGCTGACCAATGACACCGAAGGTGCGGATCGCGTGGCGTCCGGCCCGGTCACGCCCGGCACTTTTATCGGGACATACGGCACGCTGGTCCTCAACGCCGACGGTTCCTACACCTACACGCTCAACACCGCCGACGCCGACTTCAAAGGCCTGCACGGCGGCGGCAGCGGTAGCGAAACCTTCACCTACACCCTGACTGACGCCGACGGCGATACCAGCACCGCCAATCTGGTGTTGCAGGTGCACAACAACGACGACCCGGTGATCATCGAAGGTTTGGACACCGAAGGCGGTGAGCTGAGCCTTCAGGAGAAAAACCTCAGCGACGGCACCAGCCCGGACGCTCCAGCGCTGACCCAAAGCGGCACCTTCACCATCACCGCGCTGGACGGTGTGCAGACCCTGAGCGTAGGTGGCATCAATGTCGTCACGGGTGGTGTTGCGGCCGGTTTCCCACAATCCATCACCACGGCCTTGGGCAACACACTGACCATCACCGGCTTCAACGCCGCCACGGGTGTGGTGAGTTACAGCTACACCTTGCTGGACAACGAAGCCCACGCAAACGCCAATGGCGCCAACAGCCTCAGCGAGCAATTTGCCGTCGTGGTCACCGACGACAACGGCACCACGGCCACTGGCAATCTGGATGTGAATATCGTTGATGATTTGCCCACCGCCCATGCTGATTCCGCCTCGGTGGACGAAGGCGGGACGGTCAGCGGCAACGTTCTGAACAACGATGTGGGCGGTGCCGACGGACCCGCCGCAAGCGGCGCGGTGATCGGTGTGCGTGCTGGCAGCGACACCTCAACCTCGGCGGTTGGCGGCCTCAACACCCAGATCAACGGCACCTACGGCTATCTCACGCTGGACGCCAATGGCAACGCCGTTTACCACAGCAACCCGAACACCGTCAGTGCACCCGGTGCCACTGACGTATTCACCTACACCGTGCGCGATGCCGACGGCGATGAAAGCACCACCACCATCACCATCGATGTCTACCACAGCTGCCTCGTCGCTGAAACCGATCAGGACATCACCGTCTACGAAAAAGCCCTGGACCTGAATCAGGACGGTCAGGACCTGGCTCCCGGCACCGTCACCGGCAGCGCACCGAACGCTACCACTGAAACGGCCAGCGGTAGCCTGGTCGGCTCGGTCACAGGTGCAATCGGCGCCGTCACCTTCGCCCTGGTAGGCAACGCCACCGGTGCCTATGGGCAACTGCTGCTCAACCCCGACGGTTCGTACACCTACACCCTGACCTCGCCAGCCACCACCGCACCTTCGGCCAACGATGGTCCGAATGTCCTGAGCGAAAGCTTTACCTATCAAGCCACCGATTCACTGGGCAATACCGTCACCAGCACCATCGTTATCAACATCGTTGACGACGTGCCCAACGCCCATGCCGATTTGGCTTCGGTGGTGGAGGGCGGCACGGTCAATGGCAATGTGCTGGACAACGACGTGCTCGGCGCCGACGGTGGCGCAGTGATCGGCGTACGTGCCGGCAACGACACTTCAACCCCTGCAACAGGTGGCCTCAACACCCAGATCAACGGCACCTACGGCTATCTCACGCTGGACGCCAATGGCAACGCGGTCTACCACAGCAACCCGGACGCCGTCGGCGCGCCGGGGGCCACTGACGTATTCACCTACACCGTGCGCGATGCCGACGGCGATGAAAGCACCACCACCATCACCATCGATGTCTACAACAGTTGCCTCGTCGCTGAAACCGATCAGGACATTACCGTCTACGAAAAAGCCCTGGACCTGAATCAGGACGGCCAGGACCTGGCCCCCGGTACCGTCACCGGCAGCGAGCCGAGCGCCACCAGCGAAACCGCCAGCGGTAGCCTGGTCGGTTCGGTGACTGGTGCCAGTGGTGCGCTGACGTTCAGTCTGGTGGGCAACGCCACCGGCGCCTACGGCCAGTTGTTGCTCAACCCCGATGGCTCGTACACCTACACGCTGACTTCGCCCGCCACGACGGCGCCCAACGCCAACGACGGCCCGAATGTATTGAGCGAAAGCTTCACCTACCAGGCCACGGACGCCTTGGGCAACAGTGTTACCGGCAACCTGGTGGTGAGCATCGTCGACGACGTGCCCACGGCCGTCGCGTCCGAGCGTTCGGTGACGGCGGTGGAGATCGACTCGAACCTGTTGATCGTGCTCGATGTGTCCGGGAGCATGGCCGACCCCTCGGGTGTACCGGGGCTCTCGCGGCTGGACCTGGCGAAACAGGCCATCAGTGCCTTGCTCGATAAATACGACGATCTGGGGGATGTGAAAGTCCAGCTCGTGACCTTCAGCAGCAGCGCCACCGACCAGACTTCCGTATGGGTGGACGTGGCGACCGCCAAGTCGCTCCTCTCCGGCCTGTCAGCGGGCGGTGGGACCAACTACGATGCGGCGGTAGCGGCGGCCAAGACCGCGTTTGTCACCTCGGGGCAACTGACCGGAGCACAGAACATTGGCTACTTCTTCTCCGACGGCAAGCCCACGACGGGCCAGGGGATTGATGCGGCGGACGAAGCGGCGTGGAAAGCATTCCTCGACGCCAATGGCATCAAGAACTACGCCATCGGCCTGGGCGGTGGGGTCAGTGACACTCACCTTGACCCGCTGGCCTACGACGGCAGTACCCACACCAACACCGACGCGGTGCTGGTCACCGACCTGAACCAGCTCAACTCGGTGCTCTCCGGCACCGTGCAGGGTGTGCCAGTCACTGGCAGCCTGCTGGGCGAGGGCGGTTCGTTCGGCGCCGACGGCGGGTTTGTCAAAAGCCTAGTGGTCGATGGCACCACCTACAGCTACGATCCGGCCGCCAACGCCGGTCAGGGTGCGTTGACCGCCAGCGGCGGGGCCAACCATGGCACTTTCAACACGGCCAACAACACGCTGAGTATCGCCACTGACCACGACGGCACCCTGGTAGTGAATCTCGACACCGGCGAGTACAGCTACACGTCCCAGACCGCCACCAGCACATTGATCACCGAGACCATCGGCTTCACTGTCAGCGACAACGACGGCGACCTGGCCAGTTCCAGCCTGGTGGTCAAGGTTCTCCCCAACAGCCCGCCCGTGGCAGTCGACGACAACATCATCACCAACGTCCTGTCGGGCAACATCGTGATCCCGGGAGAAATGCTGCTGGGCAACGACAGCGACGCCAACGGCGACCCGCTCACGGCGTCGCCCACCGGCTTCAACACCGGCTGGGTTGCCAGGGGCGCAGACTTCACCGGCAGTACCGGCACGGTCAGCTTCACCGGTAACAACGTGCAGTCGATCAACCTCAACCGCGGCGCTTTTGTCGCCAATGCCGCGACCATGACCGCGGTGCTGGTGGTCAGCGGTGCGCTGGGGATGGTGTCCAACCACAACACCAACGATGAAGACCGGCTCAACATCAGCCTCAAGCAGGGGGAAACCCTCACCCTGGACCACAATCTGGCGGCCGGACGCATCGCCCTGGAGTACTCCCTCAACGGCGGGCCTTTCATCACGATCACCGACGGTGCCTCGTTCACCGCGGCGGCCGATGGCAACTACCAGATCCACGTCACCAACATCGCCAATGGCAGTGGTGGCAACCCCAACGGCGCGGAAAACTACCAACTGACCTTGACCGTCAACTACGCCGGCGCCCAGGACAGTACGCCGGATTACCACGGCAGCTACACCGCCAGCGACAATCACGGTGGCAGCGACAGCGCAGCGGTCGGCATCAGCTATCAGGCAGGCCACACCCTGACGGGCACGACCGGAGACGACGTGCTGATCGCCGGCGAGGGGGACAACATCCTCAACGCGGGTGACGGCAACGACATACTCAGCGCCGGTTCGGGCAACAACGTCTTGCATGGCGAGGCGGGCAACGACTTGCTCTACAGCGGCGCCGGCAACGACCTGCTCGACGGTGGCACCGGCAACGACACCGCCAGCTACGCCCACGCCAGTGCCGGGGTTACGGTGAACCTGGGTCTGTTAGCCGCGCAAAACACCGTGGGCGCCGGCATCGACACCCTGGCGGGCATCGAAAACCTGGTCGGCTCGAACTTCAACGACACCCTCACCGGCGATAGTGCCAGCAACCGCATCAACGGCGGCCTGGGCGACGACGTGCTCAATGGCGGTGGTGGCGATGACGTGTTGATCGGCGGCCTGGGCAACAACACCCTGACCGGAGGCAGCGGCGCTGATACCTTCCAATGGCAGGTGGGCAACAGCGGCCATGACCTGGTCACGGACTTCACCCCAGGCCTCGACAAACTTGACCTGTCGCAACTGTTGCTGGGGGAAAACGGCAGCAGCGCGTCCCTGGACGATTACCTGCACTTCAGCGTCACCGGCAGTGGTGCGTCGGTCATGACCAGCATCGACGTCAGCTCCACGGCCGGCGCCGCGCCGAACCAGACCATCGATCTGGCCGGCGTCAACCTCGCCAGCTACTACGGCGTCACACCGGGCGTGGACGGCATGATCGCCGGCGCGGATACGGCGACCATCATCAACGGAATGTTGAATGATCACTCGTTGAAGGTGGACACCGTGTGAGGTGAACTGAAACGACAAAACCCGTCATGTTCAAATAGGACATGGCGGGTTTGTGTTTTTGAGGGGATGCACGCTTTTGGCGTGAACGGCATGCATGCTTTTGTGGCGAGGGAGAAGGTGTCGACTAGCGCGGGTCGACGTTATCCAGCGCGCGGTTTGCCAGCAATCCGCCCAGTTCGATCAATTGCTGAATACCCAGCGCCACATGCCGTCGCGAGCCGTTCAGCTCGAAGGCCAAATCGCTGATCATGGCGTCGGCCGAAGCCAGGGTTTCGCGCAGGTTGGCGAGCAGGCATTCGGTGTCGACGCCGTTGACGACAGTGAAGAGTTGGCCTGGAGGCGGATCAGTTTCGGGTTGGGTCGGTTTGGGTTTCAGGTAAAAGTCGAGGGCGCGTTCGGCGGCTTGGTCGAATGCTTTCGAATCGAGAGTGTCGCAGGGGGATGACGGGGCGGTGTCTGGTGGGTTGGGGGTTACTTTGAACATGATGAAACTCCTTGATGAGTGGAGCCGTCATCCATCGCTGCTAAACGAAGAAGGTGGCGGCTGTACGCGGGTTAGCAGACCAGGCATCAAGGAACCCGGCGCACCGAAGTGCCCCACGCATAGCCGCCATAATGCTGACCAGCCGAAGATGATCGACTGATCAATGGCGACACTGGCGTGCCTTGATGGTTCGAGCTGCTAAACCCGATCGCTGATTCATCAGCGACCAGGAAACGATAAAGCCCGACCCCAAGGCGCACAAGCCGGCGGATTCTGGCGCAGTTGTAGGCAATGGCGCAAGAATCGGTGGTTTGAGGGTGAGGCACGCGGGGCGTCTCACCGGTTTAGTGGATTATTCCTTCAACTGCTTCTGGTTTCCTGGCTGCGAGCCTGAAGCGTGAGCGCGGCACCGCGTGATGCCGGGGTGGCGTAGTAGGAAACTTGACCGCGCAGTTGGTTCTGGACGGCGTCGCTGTTGCCGCCAGCATCGGCCAAGCCCCAAGTGACCACGCGTCCATCGTTTGTCAGCGCCGTAAATGCCTGATTGTTGGCGTAGACAGCTTGAACGTCGAAGAGCTGATCAGCCACTGCCCCAGTGTCGCCGCCCCAGGCCGTAAGCCCCCATGCCACCACTGTGCCGTCGGCCAGCAGAGCAGCAAAAGCGCCTCGTGTGGAGGTCACTTGCACGATGTTATCAAGTGTGAGGATCGGCCCCGGCACCGCTGCGCCATATTCCGGGTGGCCCCAGGCAACTACATGTCCATCGGCCTGTAACGCAGCAAAGGCCCCCGAGCTGGATGTCAGCTGTAAGATGTCGTTCAGCTCGGCGATATCCTGAGGCACTGATCCACCTAGAGATGGATGGCCCCACGCGACCACATGCCCGTTGGCACGGAGTGCGGCAAAGGCGCCGTGGTCGAGATCGGCATTAGCGTCCACATGGGTGGCGGCTACGTCGATGATGTCGTCGAGCGTGGCGATGTCGCGCGGCACCTCACCGCCTCCGCCGGCATGGCCCCACGCGACCACACTGTCATCGGTACGCAGTGCTGCAAAAGCCGCGGCCGAGGCTACTACCCGTTCTACGTTGTTGTATTGGGGGTCGTTCGGCACCGTGCCGCCTGCAAAAGCAGGACCCCAGGCGACCACCTGACCATTGGTGCGGCGCGCAGCAAAGGTCCAGTGGGCTCCTGTGACCTCATCAATGCCAGCCAGTGCCTCGATGGGCCCTGGCAGCGCGCCACCAAATCTCTCATCACCCCAAGCAACCAATCTGCCATCGGTGCGCCGCGCCGCAAACCCGTAAGCGTTAGCGTATACCGCATTGATATCTTTGAGCCTGGCGATCGACTCCGGTACCTCTCCACCATGCACTGAACTGCCCCAGGCAACCACATGGCCATTGGCGCGCAACGCTGCAAAGGAAAAGGCCGAACCAGCGACTTCGACAATGTCGGTGAAGGTCCTGATTGTCGACGGGATATCACCGCCATACAGTGCCATGCCCCATCCGACCAGATGACCACTGTCACGGCGAGCCACAAAAGCGGCATAGGGCGCCATGTGGTCGGTGTACACATTGTTGCCATTGCTGAAGACATTAACGGGATTGATACGAACCCAATCATTACCACTGCGCACGTGCAGCAATTTTGATGGTTGGGTATCCGGAAAGTGGCTTGCATTCACACTTTCGCTGTCCCCGTCGTACTGCCACAGCGCCTCGCGTGGCTTGCGCGTCGTTGAATCCAATGCCGTCAGCTGACGTATCTCGCTGGTTGCCCAATGTTTGAAAAACACACTACGCGCACCCATGACCAACAACTGTCCAGAACCCACCTGCCGCCGTATGTCATAAACCGCCGGATCCGAAGGTAGAGGCGACCCTCCCTGACGCCGCAGCGTGTAGTCCAACGTGATGGTCTGATCGATATTCGCCTCCACCACCGACTTCGGCACGGGCACGGTCTTGGCCTGCCCAGCTTCGCTGGCTGAAATGGTAAACGGCACGTTGATGCTGCCCGCACCGGGTAGTCCTACCCAGCGCACTTCTCCGGAATCACCCTCCAGCAGATTGACCTCGGCCGGTATCCGCACCGTGGCGCCGTTGGGCGTATTGGCAGGGTCGAGCTGGTCGCCCAGGGCCTCGTCAATGCTCGGGGGAAACAGCTCCAGCGGTTGGCCAAGATGTATATTCAAACGCTTGATCGGCGACTGGTTGGAGTTGCCCAATTGGTCCGTCACCCGGTATTCGAGCAGCGTATTGGGGTTGTCCCCCGCCTGTTGGAAGGTGTCGGTGAACAGGGTTTTTACCACCGGCATCGAAGCGTCGGTTACCTCAAAGGGGACGGGGAAATTTCCCACTAAAAAGTTGATGCGGTCGTAGTCCCGCGGGTTGGTGTAGGTAAAACCGAACTCGACGCCTTGCGCTGCGCGCTCGGCGCTGACGCCCTCGATGACAACATCGGACGGGATCACCAGATCCAGGCCATCGGGCGCGGGCTCACCCGGCGCGCGCAGGTGATACAGCACGAACAAGTCCTCGGAGGGCTGCGAAGAGTTATCGCTGGGACGGGTCACGAGGTAGTGCAGCCTGTTGACCCCATGGTTCAAGCGTCCGTGGGGGATATACAAGGGCATGCGGTTTGCTTCCTCCCCCGGCTGAACGGTATCGCCAGCGGCAGGAGTGGGGTCGTCATTGACATACAGGTCCACCCGGTCCCAAGCCTCCAGCGTCCAGGCGTGCCGCTGCATTTCCACCAGTGGCTCAATCAGGCATTGAAGGCCCCGCGCCTGACCGTCGTAGAGGCTCTTGGGAATGCCCCCATGGGCGAGGCCGGCCGGCTTCACTGGCGTTATCCAACCCGGAATGATCACAGGGACCATCTTGAACAGTTCGTCTAACTCAGAGGAATGGATGTCCATCATGTTCTCCTGGCAGGTGACGAGGCGCGGCCTCTCGGGCACGGTTATCACACGCCAGACCGAGGAAGCTGACTACTGACAGAACTAACAGGTGAAGGCGGGTTTAAGACGAATGGTTGGTGAGGGGCTGGCTGATGGACACGCAGATTTTTGCTCGGAGTACAGGCCCCTGTGGCGAGGGGATGCGCGGACAGCGTGGGCAGGTGGGCGCGTCTTCAGGGCTTATGCAGGGTTTTTTGCTTGAGGATATAAACCGTCACCAGCACCGCACTGGTCAGCATGAATGCGCGCGCCCACGGCAGGGGCACTAGGTAGCAGGACAACAGGATGCTCACCCACATCAGCCCGATGGCGTAGACCTTGCCCTTGAGCGGGATGCCGTTGCCGCTGAGGTAGTCAGCGATCCAGGGGCCGAGCCGCGGATGGCCCACCAGCCAGCGATAGAAACGTGGCGAACTGCGGGCGAAGCAGGCCGCGGCCAGTAGCAGGAAAGGGGTAGTGGGCAATACGGGAATGAAGATCCCGATGACCCCCAGCACCACGCTCAACCAGCCAATGGCCAGCAGAACGTAGCGCAGGATCAGCGAGCGGTTGCCGATGGGCGCGGGCACCCGGTGGCTCAGTGGTGGCGCGGCTTGAGGATCGCCGGTTTCTCGTCCGGGGCGTTGCACAGTAGGTACAGGGCGGTGAGGGCTTCAGGGATCTGCACGATCATGTCGTCCATCAGGTTCGCGTCGGCGGCGATGTCGGAAAACTCCGGTTGCTCGTCGAACAGACCGGAACCGACCATGATCGGCAGCAGCATTTCGCTGACTTCTTCCTCGGCGGTTTCGAACCAGGCGGCTTCGCGCAGGAACACGCCTTCCATGAAACCGATGCACCAGCCACGCAGTTCCGAATCGTCCGGGTCATCGCCCAGGTCCAGCTCGCATGGCAATTCGAATTCTTCGTCGGAAGCCAACTGACGGGCGATGTGGGCCTTGAGCAACACCAGCGTGGTTTCGATGACCTCACGCTCGGCATCGTCGGCGTAATGCGGCTCTTCGGCGAACAGCGCGTCGATCCACTCACGCTCCGGCACCTGTTCGGAGCAGATGGACAGGGCGGTCAGGTAGCCGTGAGCGGCCACGTAATCCAGCGCCTCTTCGTGCAGCTCATCGGCGTCGAGGAAGACTTGCAGGCGGGTCAGTTGCTCAGCGAAGGACATTACAGGCTACCTTGGGGAATAAACAATGCGGGAATTCTAGGCCTTCTTGAGCGCCCAGGCCAGCCGCGTGGTGTATTTGCCTCTCCAATGCCCGGGGTGGACACAAATTTGCGCTCGCCCACAGATCAAATGTGGGAGCGAGCCTGCTCGCGATAGCGGTGGAGCAGCTTGCATTGATGTTGAATGGGCCGATGTCATCGCGAGCAGGCTCGCTCCCACAGGGACTGATGGCAACCGGAAGCCCCCCGACACCTCTTGTCAGCATCACCCTTTACAACGAAACCCTCGGGTATACTGCCGCGTTTTGTGATGCCCTGCGGCGTCCCGGCGTTTCGAAACGCGCACTTACGATTTGCCGGTGCAGCGTTTTTGATTCTGAACCAGCCTTGCAGGGATGTTTCGGTGATTTTTGGAGTTTTTATGCTCGAACAGGCTCAACGCGTCCTCAAGGACATCTTCGGCTACGACAGTTTTCGTGGCCGCCAGGGTGCCATTATTGAGCGCGTGGCCAGCGGTGGCGATGCCCTGGTGCTGATGCCCACCGGCGGCGGCAAATCGTTGTGCTTCCAGGTGCCGGCGCTGTTGCGCAACGGCCTGGCGGTAGTGGTCTCGCCGCTGATTGCGTTGATGGACGACCAGGTCGCGACCCTTGAAGAACTGGGGGTTGCAGCCGCTTCGCTGAACTCGACCCTCAGCGCCGAGCAGCAACGGGACCTGGCGGCGCGAATCAAGCGCGGTGAAATAAAAATGCTCTACCTGGCCCCGGAACGCCTGGTGCAGCCGCGCATGCTGGCCTTCCTGCAGAGCCTGGAAATCGCTCTGTTTGCCATCGACGAAGCCCACTGTGTGTCCCAATGGGGCCACGACTTCCGCCGTGAATACCTGCAACTGGGGCAACTGGCCGAACTGTTTCCCGACGTGCCACGCATCGCCCTGACCGCCACCGCCGACAAACGCACCCGCGAAGAAATCGTCGAACGCCTGCATTTGCAGAACGCCGAGCGCTTCCTTTCCAGCTTCGACCGACCCAACATTTTCTACCGCATCGTGCCCAAGGAGCAGCCGCGCAAGCAGTTGCTGGCGTTTATTGCCGAGCGGCGCAGCGATGCCGGCATCGTTTATTGCCTGTCGCGCAAAAAGGTCGATGAAGTGGCGGCGTTTCTCTGCGAGCAAGGTTTTCCGGCGTTGCCGTATCACGCCGGCCTGCCCAATGACTTGCGGGCCTATCATCAGAAGCGCTTCCTCAATGAGGAAGGCCTGATCATGGTGGCCACCGTGGCGTTTGGCATGGGCATCGACAAGCCCAACGTGCGTTTCGTCGCGCACCTGGACCTGCCCAAATCCCTCGAGGCGTATTACCAGGAAACCGGGCGCGCCGGCCGTGATGGCTTGCCGGCCGACGCGTGGATGGCCTACGGCCTGCAAGACGTGGTGATGCTCAAGCAGATGCTGCAGAACTCCGAGGGCGACGAGCGCCACAAGCGTCTTGAGCAGCACAAGCTCGACGCCATGCTTTCGCTGTGCGAAGAGACCCGCTGCCGGCGCCAGACCTTGCTGGCCTATTTCGACGAAGACATGCCCCAGCCTTGCGGACATTGCGACAACTGCGTCGACGGCGTGGAAACCTGGGACGCCACCGAACCGGCCCGCCAGGCGTTGTCGGCGATTTATCGCACCGGCCAGCGCTATGGCGTGGGGCATCTGGTGGACGTGCTGCTGGGCAAGGACAACGAAAAAGTGCGCAGCTTTGGCCACCAGCATCTTTCGGTGTTCGGTGTGGGCAAGGCACGCACGGAAAGTGAGTGGCGTTCATTGTTCCGCCAGCTCGTGGCCCGCGGGCTGGCCGATATCGACCTGGAAGGCTACGGCGGCCTGCGCCTGAGTGCGAGTTGCCGGCCGTTGCTCAAAGGCGAGGTCTCCCTCGAACTGCGCCGTGATCTCAAGCCGGCAACGGCGATCAAGAACAGCAAGAGCCAGGCCAGCCAACTGGTGCGCGGCGAAGAGCGCGACCAGTGGGAAGCCTTGCGCGCCTTGCGTCGCAAGCTGGCCGAAGAGCATGGCGTGCCGCCGTATGTGATCTTCCCCGACTCGACGCTGCTGGAGATGCTCCGCAGCCAACCCACCTCCCTGGCGGAAATGGCCCGGGTCAGTGGCGTGGGCGCGCGCAAGCTGGAGCGTTACGGCGAAGCCTTCCTCCAAGTGCTGGGCGGCGAGGCCGAAGCGCCGAAAGCGGTGGCCGATGTTCGCCACGAATTGATCACCCTGGCCCGCGCTGGCATGACCCCGTTGCAGATCGCCGGGCAACTGCAATGCTCGGAAAAGAACGTTTATACGATGCTGGCCGAGGCCATCGGCAAGCAGCAGTTGTCTTTGGAGCAGGCGTTGGATTTACCCGAGGAATTGATGGGCGAGGTGCAGGATGCGTTTCTGGACGGCGAAGGCGAGTTGCCACCGGTGTCGGAAGTTGCAGCACTGTTTGTCGGTCGGGTTCCAGAAGGTGTCCTGTATTGCGTCAGGGCTGCGTTGCAGTCGGAATTTGAAGTCTGATCAGTGAGTTACCTTCCTTTAACGATTCACTACAGGGTAAACCTTGCCTGAATCCGAAGCTCATGCTTAGCTGACTAATAATTAGTTTTTCTCTATTTCAGATCTGATGAGTTTTTTTATGCCGTTAACCGATCAACACCGTTTTGGCATGCAGTTGGCGCAAATGTCTCGAGGCTGGCGTGCCGAGCTGGATCGTCGCCTGGCCGGGTTGGGTCTGTCTCAGGCCCGCTGGCTGGTGCTGTTGCACCTGGCCCGTTTCGAACAGGCGCCGACCCAGCGCGAACTGGCCCAGAGTGTCGCTGTCGAAGGCCCGACCCTGGCCCGGTTGCTCGACAGCCTGGAAGCTCAGGGCCTGGTGCAGCGTCAGGCCGTGGCCGAGGATCGTCGTGCCAAGAAAATCGTGCTTTGTGCACCGGCGCTGCCGCTGATCGAACAGATCGAAACCATTGCCACGCAACTGCGCCGCGAGTTGTTCGAGGGGGTCGATGAAGCCGACATGCGAGTGTGCATGCGGGTCCACGGCACGATTCTGGCCAATCTGGAAAAATCCTGAGGCATATCCCAGGCGTCAGACTTTTGAGATTCGGCGGTTCGCGAACTATAACCAGTACTTAGGCGCTCAGTCTGGTAATCAAAAGGGATGCCCATGCTTGTAAGTTTGCAGTTCACGTTGCGCAGTTGGCTCAACGTGTTGGTAGTCGTGGCAGCCATGGGGTATTCGGCGTTGGCATCGGCGCTGGGGCTTGGGGAGATCACCCTCCATTCCGCCCTGAATCAGCCGTTGCGTGCCGATATCGCCCTGGTCGATGTGACCGGGGTAAGTGAAAGCGATTTGTCGGCCAGCCTGGCGAGCGCGGACGATTTCAGCCGTGCCGGCGTGGAGCGGGTGTTCTATCTCAATAGCTTGCGCTTCACGCCAGTGCTGCGCGGCGAGCGCGGCTACATTCGGGTGACCTCCAGCAAACCGGTGGAGGAACCCTTCCTCAATTTCCTGGTGCAGCTCAATCAACCCAACGGGCGTCTGCTGCGCGAATACACCGTGCTGATCGACCCACCGGGCACGCCGGGTATCGTACCGGCGCGGGACGAGCCTTCCGCCGCGGCCCAGGCAACGCCTGCGGTCAAGCCGCCTGCGGCTACTCAAGGCAAGCGCTATACCGTCGTGCAGGGAGACAACCCCTGGTCCATCGCCAAACGCCTGCATGACGCCGGCAGCAATGCTTCGGTCAATGAGCTGATGCAGGGCATCCAGGCCCTGAACCCCGGCAGTGACCGGCTTTCCGTGGGCCAGCGTTTATTGCTGCCCGATTCTGCGGTTCTGCCATCAGCGACAGAAACGGCTGCCGCCCCGGCCTCCGCCATGTCCGACGAGCAACTGGCCGCCAGCGTGCTGCAAAACGAGCAGCAACAAAAAACCATCGAGCAACTGCAGGCGCTGCTCCAGTCCCAGGACGAAGAAATCGCGAGTCAGCGCAAGCAGATCAGCGAGTTGCAGACACAACTGGCCGAGCTCACGCCAGCCCCTGCTGAATCTGCGCAGCCGGAGTCTGTGCCTGCCGCAACCCCCGCGCCGCCAGATCAAGCACCACCCGTCACAGAACCGGTCCCGGAACCAGAGGAGGGCATTAACTGGCTGTGGATAACAGCGCTGGTGGGGCTGTTGGGGTTGCTCGGGTTATTGCTGTTCCTTCGTCGGCGGCAGCAAGAACAGGCGGAAATGGAGTCCCTGCCCGAGCGTCCTGAACCGATGCTGGAAGACGACACCCAAACCTACGCTTCGACCGCCGACACGGAACAGCCTGAGGCCGCCACGTCGTTCAGCAACGGTGATGCACCTTTGGGGGACGTGCTGGAAGGGGTCGGGATTTACCTGACCTACGGTCGTTTCACCGAAGCGGCGGGATTGCTGCGCGCCGCGCTGCTGACGGAGCCCGCGCGCACCGACTTGGGCCTCAAGTTGCTGGAAGTGCTGGGCAAGCAGGGCGATACCATCGGTTTCCAGGCCCAGGAACATCATTTGTTGGCGCAGGGCATTGACGTCAGCACACTCGAAGAAATCCGCGGGCGTTATCCGAAGGTCGCCGCGGTGGCCGCGCCCATGGTCACAGAACCTCAGCCGCCGCTGACTGACGTCGCTCCTGCGTCCAGTGACGAGTTCGAACTCGATCTGGATGCGCTGTCCATGGAAACCAGTTGGGATCTTGCCGAGCCGCAGCACAGCGCCACTGAAAAAACCCCTGTTGCGCCCGAAGGCTTTGGGGACTTGTCGCTTTCGAGTTTCGACGAGCCCGACCTGCAGTGGAGCGCACCGTCTGAAACCGAATCGCTGGACGATGCATTTCTCGACGGGTTTGCCGATGAAGAGCAGTCGCTGGAACTGGAGCCGATGGTCCTTGAGCCTGTCCACCAAGAGCTTCAGGTACCGGAACACTCCGACAAGCTGGAGCAAGCGCAGAACTGCATTGACGATGGCGATCTGAAAACCGCCGTCGCACTGCTGGAAGAGTTGCTCGAAGAGGGCAACGAACCTCTCAGGCAAACCGCGCGCGTGCTCCTGGCGGGGATTCGCTGAAGTCCTTTATTAGTGAGCCTGCTGGCCCTTCGCGAGCAGGCTCACTCCCACAGGGGATTTGCGGTGAACGCCAAGCCCGCGAACGACACGAAACCAATGTGGGGGCTTGCGGATACAGGGCCATCAAAACGTCTGCCCCAGATTCAGATACACCGCCCGCTCATCATCATCGTTAAACCCATAGCTGAAATTCAGTGGCCCCAACGGCGTATCAAACCCCAGGAAAATACTGGCGGCATTGATGTAGCCGCTGTCGAACTCATTGTCGTTGTTCCACGCCCGGCCGCGTTCCAGGGAGCCGCCGATGTACAGCGGGAAATCCAGCGGCAGGTAGGCTCGCGGTGTGAGCCTTCGGTAATACACAGCGCGCATCAGGCTTATGTTCTGCCCGGAGATGCCGTCTTGGCGAAAGCCCGACAGTTGCCGCGCACCACCGAGCACAAAGCTTGAAGTCACCACTTCAGCGGTGTCCAGGGTACGCCCGTAACGCCCACCGAGGATGAAGGTGTCCGGGCCGTGGCTCAGCGCCTTGTCCAGATTGAGTTCCCATTGGCGGTAACGCTGGTCGGAACCCAATCCCGGCTCATACTGGCGCCAGGTCAGGCCGATGTCTTCGCCTTCATGGGGGAAGTACACATTGTCGAAGGAGTCGAATGAATACTTCAGGTCGTAGAAGCCTTCATTGAAACTTTCGCTGGGCTGGTCGTGATCGCCAATGCGTACATCTGCCTCGCCCCAGGCTTGGCCGACACCGAAACGGATTTCGCCGCTGTTGCCAATCTGCCGGCCCAGGTTCAGGCCAAAGCCATAACGTTCGACGCGGTACTGGGCCACCGGGTCGTTGTCCAGGATGGACTCGACGTTGCGGGATTCGAATTGCCCGTAGGGTGCGATGAAGTAGCGCGAGCCGACATCCAGCGGCTGGTAGAACTCGCTGTACAGCTCCTGCTTGTCGCCAATCTGTGCCCGGGTCAGCCACTCGGCGCCCAGGCGGTTGATGCCATTGACCCGATAGCTGGCGCCAAGGTTGAAAGCGCTGTCGCCGCGCATGTCGTCCGACAGGCTCAACCCCAGCCGCAGGTAATCGGTGCCGGTGCGTTTGCCCCGGGCACTGATGACCAGCGTATGGTCCGGGGCCTTGTGCACTACGCGGTATTGCACCTGCTCGAAGTAATCCAGCCCGTACAACGTGCCCATGTCGGTCTGCAAACGACCCAGGTCCAGCGGCTCGCCGACTTGCTGGCGAACGTAATAGCGAATCACGTCGTCACCGACTTTGGAGTCGTTCTCCACGCGAATGGCGGTGATGACCGGCGTGCGCTCGCTTGGGGTACGCGCCGCCATGAGCTCGGGGTCGGCCGGCTCCGTGGGGCGCAGGTGCGCCAGGCGGGCCTCGAGTATTTGGGTGGCACGGTAACCGGCGTCGATCATTTCCTGGGCGCGGCCGAAGTCTGTGGCGCCGAAGCTCGCCAGCGCCGGCTGGATCAGCACATCGTCTTCTCTGAGCGTTGCCAATTGTTCTTCGGAGTTGCGCCGGGTCATCAGGGTGGTCGACTGGTTCAGGACGTCGATCACGGTGACCAATTGCTTGCGGGTGCTCAGCGGGGTGCCGATGTCCACCACGATGGCCCTGTCCACGCCCATTTCCCGGGCCACATCCAGCGGGATGTTGTCGGTCATGCCGCCATCCACCAGCAACCGGCCGTCCAGTTCCACCGGCGCGAATACCGCCGGGATCGACATGCTGGCGCGGATGACCTTGGGCAGGTGGCCCTTGCGAAACACCACCTTCTCGCCACTGGCGATGTCGGTCGCCACGGCGCGGAAAGGGATTGGCAGCTTGTCGAAGTCCCGGGTGTCGCTGGCGTGGGCCAGCAGGCTTTCAAGCAGCAGGGCCAGGTTCTGCCCCTGGATAACGCCCAAGGGCAGGCCGAGGCTGCCGTCATCACGAAAGCTGAGTTTCTGTTTCACCAGAAAGTCCCGATCGTCCTGCTTGCGCCGGAACGGTACGTCCTTGCGCGGCGGAGCGTCGGACAGGGCCTGTTGCCAGTCGATGCCCTGGGCGAGTTTTTCCAACTCGTCGATTTTGTAACCTGAGGCATACAGTCCACCGATCACTGCGCCCATGCTGGTGCCCGCGATGGCGTCGATCTGGATGCCTTGCTCCTCCAGGGCCTTGAGCACCCCGATGTGGGCCAGGCCCCGGGCGGCGCCGCCGGACAGTACCAGGCCGATTTTCGGACGCGGCGCCTCGACGGCGGGCTCGTTGGCATGGCCGAGCAGGGGCAGCAGTAGCAGAAGCAGGCAAGGCAGCAGGCGGCGCATCGTCAATCTCGGGGCGGGCAATCAAAGGCAGGTATTATAGCGATGCCTTTGCCCCCAGGAGTTCACCCGCAATGACCGAGCACAAACCGGAAGTCGTCATCACCTATTGCACCCAATGTCAGTGGCTGCTGCGCGCCGCCTGGCTGGCTCAGGAACTGCTCAGCACGTTTAGCGACGACTTGGGCAAGGTGTCGTTGGTGCCGGGCACCGGTGGGGTGTTTCATATCAGTTGCGATGGCACGCAGATCTGGGAACGCAAGGCCGATGGTGGTTTTCCCGAGGCCAAGGTTCTCAAGCAGCGGGTCCGCGACCGGATCGACCCGGAGCGGGACCTGGGCCACAACGACCGGGTTCAGTGAGACGCGGCTTGGGCGCTTACACCCGGTTTCTTTGTGCCGCCACTGAGTTGGCTCGACATCACGATCGCGACGATGATCAGCGCGCCACCCAGCAGCATGCGCAACGTCGGGTTTTCATCGAATAGCAACCAGGCGATGGTGATGCCGTAGACCGGTTCCATGGCAAACACCACCGCCGCCGTGCGGGCCTTGATCACCGCCAGGCTGGCGACAAACAGGCTATGGGCCAGGCCGGTGCAGAACACCCCCAGCAGGGCGATCCAAAGCCAGTCGACAGGGCGCACGTCAATCAGTTGCGGCGCTGCCATTGGCAACAGGCAAAAGCCGACCACCAGGTTTTGGCACAAAGCGGCCTGTACCGGCGGCACCCGTGTGGAACCGGCGCGGTTGACCAGCGAAAGCAGCGAGAACAGCAACCCCGAAAGCACGGCCCACAGCAGGCCGGTGGTGGCGCCGCTGGCCAGGTCGAAGTGCGGTGTGACCAGCACCAGGCCGATGCTTACCATTGCCACCAACAGGATTTCATTGGCACGGATCCGCTCGCGGAAAATCAACCCTTCGAGCAACACCGTGAAGGCCGGGAAGCTGGTAAAGCCCAACGTGGCGATTGCCACACCGGCGACTTTGACCGATATGAAGAAGCTCACCCAGTGTCCGGCGAGCAATAGGCCGCCCAGCAGCAGGCGTCGAAGGTCCTGTGCGTGGAGCTTGTGCCAGCGGGCGCTGCTGGCGAAGCGGGCAAAAAACGCCAGGGCCAGCACGGCGAATACGGCGCGGCCGAACACAATGACCGCTGGCGAGGCGGCGGCGAGCTTGCCGAATACACCGGTCAGGCCAAACATGAGTGCGCCAATGTGCAGGGCGCCGAGGGCGGTACGGGGAGTCATTGCGATCCTTGTCCAACGGTTGAGCGTCTGGGTATTGAACCCGCTACCGGCCGTTCATGTCTGTCGCGATCCTCGCGTTTTTTAGCGCGAAGCTAGCGCTGGCGCCGCAGCTTGCCCGGTGAGGCGCCGAATTCGCGCAGCACTGCGGCGGCAAAGGCGCTTTGCGAGCTATAACCGACCCGGTGGGCGATTTCACCGATGGGCAGTTGCGAATCACGCAGCAGGTCCACCGCCTTGTGTAGACGGCGACTGCGGATGTAGTCCATCGGGGTTTGCCCGCATTCAGCGACGAAGCGTGCATGCAAGCGGGCACTGGAGAGCCCGGCGACCTGGGCCAGGTCCGCCACTTGCAGCGGATAGGCGGCGTACTGGTCAATGTGGGCGTTGAGCGCCGCATAGGGCAGGCGCCGGCCGCCGACGATGTCCTGGCCAGTGCCATTGAGGCTGGCCAGGAGCAGCACGGCCCCTTGTTGGGCGATCACCGGGTCGTCCACCGGGCTGCCCGCCAGCCAACTGACCAACTGGCTTTGCCCCGCATCCAGGGGCCTGCGCGCGGCATTGTCGAGCAATCGGCGGCTGGCGTCGGCGTGATCACCCAAGGCTTGCCCGATCCAGTCATCGCTCGGCACATCCAGCACCAGGCAACGGCTGCCACGGGGGCTGCCGCAGGCGTGATGGGCACCGGCGGGTATCACCACGAAACTCTGCTGCACGACCTGGCTGCCACAACCTTCGACCTCGAAATCCAACAGCCCGGACAACCCGAACACCAGTTGGGCGTGGTCGTGGCTGTGGACAATCAGGTCGTGGCTGTAATGGCGTAGCGTCAGGGTCGGTCTCATCTCGGTCTCCCGGGGCAGGCCGTCAGCATACACCGAGGCCACGCTGCTTCGCGCTGTCATATAACGGACTTGTGTTTGTCATGGGGTATTAACCGCAGGGAGGCACAGTGGCTAAAACGATCAGAGGGTTGCCCATGACCAGCGCCGAGCTCGCCAGACCCAGCCGCAAACAGCGTGTTCGCACCTTATGGATTTCCGATGTGCACCTGGGCACCCGGGACTGCCAGGCCGAGCATTTGTCGCAGTTTCTCAAGGGCTACCATACCGACAAGATCTACCTGGTGGGTGACATCATCGACGGCTGGAAGCTGCGCGGCGGCATGTACTGGCCACAGGCTCACACCAACGTCATTCGCCGCTTGCTGACCATGAGCAAGCGCGGCACCGAGGTGATCTACGTCACCGGTAACCATGACGAATTTCTGCGGCGATATTCGAAGCTGATCCTGGGCAATATCCAATTGGTGGACGAAGCGGTGCACGTCACCGCGGACGGCCGGCATTTGCTGGTGATCCATGGCGATCAGTTCGATGTCATCACCCGGTACCACCGTTGGCTGGCGTTCCTTGGCGATTCGGCCTACGAGTTCACCCTGACCCTGAACCGCTGGCTCAACCATTGGCGGGCCCGTTATGGCTACGGTTACTGGTCGTTGTCGGCGTACCTCAAGCACAAGGTCAAGACGGCGGTCAGCTTCATCAGCGACTTCGAAGAAGCCATCGCCCATGAATGTGTGAAGCGTGAACTGCACGGTGTGGTGTGCGGACACATCCACCATGCCGAGATGCGCAGGGTGGGCGAGGTGGAGTATCTCAATTGTGGCGATTGGGTCGAGTCGTGCACGGCGCTGATCGAGCATTGGGACGGGTCGATCGAGTTGTATCGGTTGGCCGATGCCCAGGCGCGGGAGGCGTTGATCCGGGCTGAGTTGAAAGTCACCGAACCGGCGTGAGCCGATCTGAAGCCATCGCGGGCAAGCCTTGCTCCCACAGGTATTCACAGCCTGCGAGAGCAAGCACCAGCTGTGGGAGCAAGGCTTGCCCGCGATGGACCGCATAGCGATCCCAGCAATCAGTCAGGCTTGAGCCTGTTCAGCCATCGCCGCCTTGTAGATCGACTGCTTCGGTGCGGCAAACAGCCTTTCCAGCATCGGCTCGAAGAAACTCAACGGCAGGGTGTCGTACTCGGCATCGAACGCCGCGGCGTCGTATCGGGCGCAGAAATCAATGGTCGCCTGGTATTGGGGATGCGCTTTGAATTGCTCGCGCAGGTGCCGGTCCATGCCCAGGTGATGGAAGAAGTAATAGCCCTGAAATATCCCGTGTTTCTCCACCATCCACAGGTTTTCGGCGCTGACGAACGGCTTGAGGATGGCGGCGGCAATGTCCGGGTGGTTGTAGCTGCCCAAGGTGTCGCCGATGTCGTGAAGCAAGGCGCAGATCACATATTCCTCGTCCCGTCCGTCACGATAGGCGCGGGTGGCGGTTTGCAGGGAATGGGTCAGGCGATCCACCGGAAAACCACCGAAATCGCCGTCCAGCAACTCCAAATGGGTCAGGATTCGACCCGGTAATTGCCGGGCATAGGCGCTGAAGTCGGCAGCGATGATTGCCCAGTCTTCCTCAGTACCGTCCTTCATGTGGGTAAAGCGCGCGTGGGAGTTCATGGGCAGTCCTTTGAGAGTGGCTAGAACGCAACTTTGCCCCGCAGCATGTCGCGGTACATGACGAAATCGCCGAGCAGGCTGTAGAACGGGTGCTGGAACGTGGCGGGACGGTTCTTTTCAAAGAAGAAATGCCCGACCCAGGCAAAGCCGTAGCCGGCAATGGGCAAGACGATCAGCCACCAGCCGTTGCCGACGATCAGAGCCAGGGCAACAATCAGGATGACCAGAGAGGTGCCGATAAAGTGCAAGCGCCGGCAGGTGCTGTTGCTGTGTTCGCTGAGGTAATAGGGATAGAACTCAGCGAACGTATTGAAGCGTCTGGTGTTTTCCACGACTGCGGGCTCTGTGGTTATTGTTCTGTTGGTTCTGGGCGACCAACGGTTTGATTGAAGTCTAGAGCGATCACTTGCAACGACCAGTGACAATGGGCGCCACTTTAGTATCCTTCGCAAATCCAGCCGTACCCTGCGGCTCGTCATGCAAGTAAAACGTCATGAGCGAACGAACGACTTCTTCAAGCTGGGCGATGGGGATTGTCAAGGCACTGGAAATGGACGGCCTGGATTGTCGGATGCTGTTCAAACAGCTGGGGCTGGACTATGACGCGCTGGAAGATCCGGATGCACGTTTCCCCCAGGATTCGATGACCCGACTCTGGCAACGCGCCGTGGAGTTGTCGGGCAACCCGGCCATCGCTTTGAACATGGGTAAAGTGGTGCGCCCGGCGTCGTTTCACGTGGTCGGGTATGCCTTGATGTCCAGCCGCACGCTGGTCGAGGGTTTCCAGCGGCTCGTGCGTTATCAGCGGATCATCGCTGAAAGCGCCGACCTGAGCTTTCGTCAGATGGAGGGGGGCTACGGGTTGGTTCTGACAGTGCATGGCGACCATCTCCCGCCCACCCGCCAGAGTGCCGAGGCTTCCCTGGCCTGTGCACTGGCCATGTGCAACTGGTTGACCGGACGCACCTTGCACCCGATGAAGGTGCTGTTCCAGGGCGCCGAACCGGTTGATCTGGCGCCTTATCAACAGGCGTTTCCCGCGCCACTGATGTTCGGCGCACCTTACGACGCGTTGATCTTCGAACGTAGCGACATGGAGGCACCGTTACCCACCGCCAACGAGGCCATGGCGCAGCTCCACGACCGGTTTGCCGGTGAATACCTGGCGCGTTTTTCCGAAAGCCGCGTGACCCACCAGACCCGGCAAGTGTTGTGCCGGCTGCTGCCACGGGGCGAGCCTAAGCGTGACGTGGTGGCGCAGACGCTGCACCTGTCCCAGCGCACCTTGCAGCGACGCTTGCAGGAAGAGGGCACCACGTTCCAGAGCCTGCTCGATGACACCCGCCGCGAACTGGCCGAACAGTATCTGGCGCAGCCGGCCCTGACCCTGTTGGAAATCGCCTATCTGCTGGGCTTCGCCGACCCGAGCAATTTTTTCCGGGCCTTTCGACGCTGGTTCGACACAACGCCCGGCGAATACCGGGCGCGGTCAAACGGCCAGCCCGGTCAGTGACGCCAGAACGCCGGGATACACAGCACGAACACGGTGATGATCTCCAGTCGGCCCAGCAGCATGCCAGCCGACAGAATCCACTTGGCCGCATCCGGCAGCGGCGCAAAGTTGCCGGCCGGGCCGATGGTCTCTCCCAGTCCCGGGCCGACGCCGGACACGGTGCTGGCCGCGCCGGTCAGGGCGGTCATCCATTCCACGCCCAATAGCGAGAGCAGCAGGGCGATCACGCAGATGGTGATGGCGAAGAAGAACGAGAAGGTGAGAATCGAGCGTACGATTTCTTCGTCGAGGCGGTGGCCGTTATATTTCTGCTTGATCACCGCGCGCGGGTGGATCAATTGCTTGAGGTTGGCCCTGAGCAGGATGTAGGCAACCTGGAAGCGGAAGATCTTGATCCCGCCGGCCGTCGAACCGGAACAGCCGCCGACGAAACCCAGGTAGAAGAACAACATCAGCGAGAAATTGCCCCACAGGCTGTAGTCTCCCAGCGCGAAGCCTGTGGTGGTGACGATCGACGTCACGTTCAACGCCACGTGCCGCAGGGCCTCCAGCCAGTGCAGGTCGGTTGTCGCCCAATACCAGGTGCCCAGTACCACCCAGGTCACCAGCAGCACCGCCAGCAGGCCTTGGACCTGTTGGTCCTTGATCAGCGCCCGGCGATTGCCCCGCAGTGTCGAGACGTACAAGGCAAACGGCAGGCTGCCGAGGATCATGATGACGATAGTGACCCAATGCACCGCCGGTTCGGTCCATTTGGCCAGGGATTTGTCCGACGTCGAGAACCCGCCGGTGGAGATCGCCGACATCGCATGGTTGATGGCATCGAACAGGTTCATCCCCGCCCACCACAGTGCGAGGGTGCCGAGAATGGTGATGCCTACATAGGACGCCACGATCAGCCGCGCCACCATGTGGGAGCGGGGCATGACTTTCTCCGAGCGGTCGGAGGATTCGGTCTGGAACAGTCTCATGCCACCGATGCGCAACAGCGGCAGGATCGCCACCGCCATCGCAATGAAGCCGATCCCGCCGAGCCAGTGCAACAACGACCGCCACATCAGGATGCCGGGGGACATGTTATCCAGGCCGCTCAGGACCGTGGCGCCGGTGGCGGTGATCCCGGACATGCTTTCGAAGAACGAGTCGGTGTAGCTGATGTGCTGGGTCAGCAGGAAGGGCAACGCGGCAAAGATACACACCACCAGCCAACTGCTGACGGTCAGCAGGTACATGTCCCTGGGCCGCAGATGCACGTGTTCCGGGCGTCCGGGAAGGATCAGGGCCAGGCCGGCGACAAAGGTGATCATGCTCGACCAGAGGAACGATGGCAGGTCGTTGGTGCGCTCGAAGATCAGCAAGGTGGCCATGGGCACGACCATGAAGATCGCCAGGGTGATCAGGAAGATGCCGATGATGAAACCAATGATCCGTAGGGTCGGCAACGCCATGAAGTCCGCTCGGGCTGAAAGGGAAGGGCGTCATTCTACCCGCGACAAGCGGCATGTAAACCGGCACCCGGTGGCGCGTGAGTCCAGTGGCCTGCGCAATGGACTTCTGGTTGCGGAATTTGAGCTAACGAACTCGCCGTACAAGCCACTAGAATAGCTGGACATTTTTTCAGGAGGTGGCCGATGCAGGCTCTCGACGCTTTGCTCAACCGTGTTTCCGTCCCGCGCCTGGTGGACCCGGCGCCTACCGCCGAACAGCGCGAGGTCATGTTCGCCGCGGCGATGCGGGCTCCGGATCATGGCCAGTTGCGGCCATGGCGATTTCTGACGGTCGAAGGGCAGGCGCGTCATCGCATGGGCGAGCTCCTGGCCGAAGCGGCGCGGTTCAATGATCCGCTGGTAGCCGAAGCCGTCGTGGAGAAGGCGCTCAACGGCCCGCTGCGCGCACCGCTGGTCGTGGTGGTGATTGCACGGTTGCAGGACCATTTCAAAATCCCCAAGTCCGAACAAATGCTGGCGGCCGCCTGCGCAGCCCACGCAATCCTGTTGGCGGCTTACGCCCAAGGGGTGGGCGGAGTCTGGCGTACGGGTGAGCTGGCGTATTCACCTCATGTGGCCAAGGGGCTTGGTCTTGAGGACGGTGAAGAGGTGATCGGTTTTCTCTACCTGGGCACACCGCAGAAAGAAGCACGCACGGCGCCGAAGGAAGACGTCGGGCAGTTTGTCCGGGAGTGGACGGGCCCGCAGGTCTAGCGTCTGGCGCAGCTTCTGTGGTGAAAAGGACTTATCTGTGGTGAGGGGATAAATCCCCGTTGGGCTGCGTAGCAGCCCCAAAACCTTCGATACAAGGCAACCTGACTCTCCGAGGTGACGGATTTAAGGGCTGCTGCGCAGCCCAGCGGGGATGAATCCCCTCGCCACAAGGGGATGTGTTCAGCTATTCAAAGGCTGGTTACTTGCACACGTCAGCAATAGCCTCAGCCAGCAAATCCAGGCGCGTGGCGTCGATGCCTGCCACGTTGGCCCGGCCTGTGCCGACCATGTACACGCTGTGGCGTTCGCGCAGGAGTCTGACCTGTTCCGGCGTCAGGCCGGTGTAGGAAAACATTCCCCGTTGCACGCCGATATGGGCGAAGCGCTCACGCAAACCGTGGGGTTCGAGCGCTTCCAGCAGGCCGCTGCGCAACTGTGCAATGCGCAGGCGCATGGTCTGCACTTCGTCGGCCCACAGGCTTTTGAGGTCCGGGTTGCCCAGGATCGTCGCCACTACCGCCGCGCCATGATCCGGTGGCGTCGACCACAGGTTGCGAGCGATGTTCGCCAGTTGGCTGCGGATATCCACCAGTTTGTCGGCATCGCCGGCGCAGACGATCAGCGCACCGGTGCGGTCGCGGTACAGGCCGAAGTTCTTCGAACAGGAACTGGTGATCAGAACTTCAGGCAGTGCCTGGGCAAACAGCCGGACGGCCCAGGCGTCCTGCTCCAGCCCATCGCCGAAACCTTGATAAGCGAAGTCGATCAACGGCAGCAGGTTGCGGCTGCGCATCACTTCCAGCACCTGGCGCCATTGTTCCTGGGTCAAGTCGAAGCCGGTGGGGTTATGGCAGCAGGCATGCAGCAACACCACATCGCCCTTGGGTGCCTGGCTCAGGGTCGCCAGCATCGCTTCGAAATCCAGGCGGTTGTCGGTGCCTACATAGGGGTAATGGCTGGCCTTGACCCCGGCGGCGGCGAAGATGGTTTCGTGAATCGGCCAGGTCGGGTTGCTCAACCAAACGCCGCGGCCCGGCAGGCACTGGGCAATGAAGTCGGCACTCAGGCGCAGGGCGCCGGTGCCGCCCGGCGTCTGGGTCGCACCGGCACGTTTGTCCTTGATCAGCGTCGAGTCGGCGCCCAGCACCAGTTCATTGATCAACTGGCCGAACGCGGCGTCGCCATGACCGCCGATGTAGGTCTTGGTGCTCTGGCGGTCCACCAGGCGCTGCTCGGCCTGTTTGACTGCCGCAAGAATCGGCGTCAGGCCTTGGGCGTCTTTATAGACGCCCACGCCCAGGTCGAACTTGCCCGGATTACTGTCCGCCGCGTAAGCCTCCATCAGGCCGAGGATCGGATCGCCGGGCACCCGGCCGATGGCATCGAAATGCATTACTTGCGGCCCTCGGCGGTCTTGGCCACGTCATCGGTGCGGGCGGCCATGATGAAGTCGTTGCGGTGCAAGCCCTTGATGGAGTGGCTCCACCAGGTCACGGTGACTTTGCCCCATTCGGTGAGCAGACCCGGGTGATGACCTTCGGCCTCGGAGATTTCCCCGACGGCGTTGGTGAAGGCCAGGGCGTGCTTGAAATTCTTGAACAGGAAGACTTTTTCCAGCTGCATCACGCCGTCGCGCACTTCGATGTTCCAGTCCGGGATCTGCTTGATCAGTACCGGCAGTTCTTCGTCGCTGACTTGTGGCGCGTCGGCGCGGCAGGCTTCGCAATGGGCTTGGTTCAGAGTGTTCATGGTGTGTTCCCGGATCGAATATTTGAAAAACGTCGATGCACTCACGCTAAAGCAAAGCCGCGTTGTGCAACAGACTCAATTGAGATTAAAAGACGCGGTTCACGCAGCTTTTGGCGGAAATTTCGGAGCGTGCAGGCCCAGTTCGCGACCACGCTTGACCATGCCCATGATGTCTTCGTGGGCCAGGTCGAACAGGCGCTTGAGCTCGGGGAGCACGAAATACACCGGCTGCAGGATGTCGATGCGATACGGCGTGCGCATGGCTTCCAGCGGATCGAAGGCTTGATGCTCCGGCTCGTCCGACAGGCAGTAAACAGTTTCCTTGGGCGAAGACAGGATGCCGCCACCGTAGATGCGTCGGCCTTGCGGGGTTTGCACCAGGCCGAACTCAATGGTCATCCAGTACAAGCGCGCCAGGTAGACGCGTTCTTCCTTGGAAGCCTGTAGGCCGAGTTTGCCGTAGGTGTGGGTAAATTCTGCAAACCAGGGGTTGGTCAGCAGCGGGCAGTGGCCAAATATCTCGTGGAAAATGTCCGGCTCTTGCAGGTAATCCAGTTCTTCGCGGGTACGAATAAACGTCGCGACGGGAAACTGCTTGCTGGCGAGCAATTCAAAAAAGGTCTGGAAGGGGATCAGCGCTGGTACCCGGGCCACTTGCCAACCGGTGGTTTCACCCAACACCTTGTTGATTTCACCCAATTGAGGAATACGGTCGTGGGGCAGGCCCAGCTTGTCGATACCGTCCAGGTACTCCTGGCACGCACGGCCTTCGATGACTTTGAGCTGGCGGGTGATCAGCGTGTTCCACACCGCGTGTTCTTCGGCGGTGTAGTGAATAAAACCTTGCGCATCGGGCTCGCGGGCCACGTATTGCGTCTGCTTCATGCTGCTCTCCTGCTGATTTCCCTCTGGGGGACGGCTTGTTTGTTGTTATATCCAGCGATGCATTAGAGATAACCCGAAGCAGGGATGTGTGCAGCAGGCAGGCAAGAGTGGGTATCGCGATAAAGGTGTGGTTTCGTAAAGTTTTCGTTACGGCTCCAGCTGTTCTTCGCTATTGTCGGGTTTTTCGACTGGGAAATGGCCTACAACTGTCACATAATCTTGACGTTTATTTGCGCTGCCAAGCAGAAAAACTTGTAGCGAGGGAGCTTGCTCCCGCTGGGCTGCGAAGCAGTCCGCTCTCCCATGCTTGCATACACATTGATATCGGGCCTTTTCATGCGCATCAAAGTCCATTGCCAGAACCGCATCGGCATCCTGCGGGACATCCTCAACCTGCTGGTGGAGTACGGCATCAACGTCGCCCGCGGGGAAGTGGGTGGTGAGCACGGCAATGCGATTTATCTGCACTGCCCGAATCTGATCAACATCCAGTTTCAGGCGCTTCGCCCGAAGTTCGAAGGCATTGCCGGGGTCTTCGGCGTCAAGCGGGTGGGGTTGATGCCCAGTGAGCGTCGGCACATGGAGCTCAACGCGCTGCTCGGCGCCCTGGAGTTTCCGGTGCTGTCCATCGACATGGGGGGTTCCATCGTCGCCGCCAACCGGGCTGCGGCGCAGTTGCTCGGGGTGCGGGTGGATGAAGTGCCGGGGATCCCACTGTCCCGGTACGCCGAGGATTTTGACCTGCCGGAGCTGGTGCGCGCCAATCAGTCACGCATCAACGGCTTGCGGGTCAAGGTCAGGGGCGATGTGTTTCTGGCGGACATCGCGCCACTGCAATCGGAGCACGACGACAGCGAGGCCATGGCCGGTGCGGTGCTGACGTTGCATCGGGCGGACCGGGTTGGCGAGCGCATTTATAACGTGCGCAAGCAGGAACTGCGCGGCTTCGACAGCATTTTCCAGAGTTCGAAGGTGATGGCCGCGGTCGTCCGGGAAGCCCGGCGCATGGCGCCACTGGATGCGCCGCTGTTGATAGAAGGCGAAACCGGCACTGGCAAAGAGTTGCTGGCTCGCGCCTGTCACCTGGCGAGTCCGCGCGGGCAGTCACCGTTGATGGCACTCAACTGTGCGGGGTTGCCTGAGTCTATGGCCGAGACCGAACTGTTCGGCTACGGCCCGGGTGCTTTCGAGGGGGCCCGGGCCGAAGGCAAGCTCGGTTTGCTCGAACTGACCGCCGGAGGCACGCTGTTCCTCGACGGGGTAGGGGAAATGAGCCCGCGCCTGCAAGTGAAATTGCTGCGCTTTTTGCAGGACGGTTGCTTCCGTCGTGTAGGCAGCGATGAAGAGGTGTACCTGGATGTCAGGGTGATCTGTGCGACCCAGGTGGATTTGTCTGAGCTCTGCGCCCGAGGGGAATTTCGTCAGGATCTGTACCACCGTTTGAACGTCCTTTCGCTGCACATCCCGCCCCTGCGCGAATGCCTCGATGGCTTGATGCCGCTGGTGGAGCATTTTCTTGACCAGGCCAGTCGGCAGATTGGTTGTGCGCTACCGAAACTGGCCCCGGCGGCGATGGACCGTCTCAGCCACTACCACTGGCCAGGCAACGTTCGGCAGTTGGAGAACGTGCTGTTCCAGGCTGTCTCCCTGTGTGATGGCGCAACGGTGAAAGCCGAGCATATCCGTCTGCCGGACTACGGCGTGCGTCAGCCTCTGGGGGACTTTTCCCTGGAGGGTGGGCTGGACGACATCGTCGGGCGATTCGAGAAAGCCGTGCTTGAGCGGCTGTATTCCGAACACCCCAGCAGCCGGCAACTGGGCAAGCGGCTGGGGGTTTCCCATACGACCATTGCCAATAAGTTGCGTGAGTATGAGGTGGGTAAGGCCGGCTCATAATAGTTGCTTACCTGTTGTGTTTGGTGGGGACTTCTATCGCGAGCAGGCTCGCTCCCACAGGGGTATCGAGTGTTCAAAATCCTGCGAGCACCCAAGATCCATGGTGGGAGCGAGCCTGCTCGCGATGACGGCAGTAGCCGTTGCCAGAAGGTCAAGCGTTGCCACCAAACGGCATGACACCGCCGGTTTTTCGTCTTCGATACATTTCCCCAAATCCCTTCAATAACCCTGAAGCCCTTTGTTTGTGCGGCTCGACGGCGCCAGAAAAAAGTTGGTCTGCAAATTGCTTAGTGCTCAGCAGTACAGCAGTGGACGGCAAACGTCCGGCATGCAGAGGAACGACAGTGGACAAGTACCTTTATGTGGCAATGACCGGCGCCAGCCAGAACGCACTGGCGCAGCGGGCCCATGCCAACAACCTGGCGAACATCTCCACCAACGGTTTTCAGAAAGACCTGGAGCAGGCTCGTTCGATGCCGGTGTTTGGCGACAGCTTTCCGGCGCGGGCATTTGCCATGTCCGAGCGTCCAGCCACTGACTTCACCCCTGGCGCGCTGGTGGAAACCGGCCGCGACCTCGACGTGGCAGTCAGCGGGCCGGGCTGGATGGCTGTGCAGAACCCTGAAGGCGGTGAAAGCTACGTGCGCACCGGCAGCCTCAACGTTGACGCCCTGGGCGTGCTGCGGGCCGGCAACGGTATGCCGGTGATGGGCAACGGTGGTCCGATCGCCGTGCCGCCAGAGCAGAAAATCGAAATCGGCCAGGACGGCACCATCAGTATCCGCGCCATGGGTGAAGGCCCGCGCGTGATGGCTGAAGTCGACCGCATCAAGCTGGTCAACCCGGATCTTCGCAACATGACCAAGGGCCTGGACGGCACCATCCGCACCAAGGACGGCCAGCCGGCTGTCATTGATGCCAACGTGCAACTGGTGTCGGGTTTCCAGGAAGCGAGCAACGTCAATGCCGTGGACGAGATGACTTCGGTGCTGGCCCTGGCCAAGCAGTTCGAGCTTCACGTCAAGATGATGAACACCGCCAAAGAAGGCGACGAAGCCATGGCTCGGGTCTTGCAGATCTAATCATTAATTACAGCGTCGCGCCGAAAAACAGGCGTACGAGGAGAATCGAATGCTTCCGGCTCTTTGGGTTGCCAAAACAGGTCTGTCCGCCCAGGACACCAACCTTTCTACTATTTCCAACAACCTGGCGAACGTGTCGACCACGGGTTTCAAGCGTGATCGCGCCGAGTTCCAGGACCTGCTGTACCAGGTCAAACGCCAGCCAGGCGCCCAATCGACCCAGGACAGCGAATTGCCGTCGGGCCTGCAAGTGGGTACCGGTGTGCGCATCGTCGGCACCCAGAAAAACTTCACCGCCGGTAGCCTGCAAACCACCGAGCAGCCGCTGGACATGGCCATCGACGGTCGCGGTTTCTTCCAGATCCTGCAGCCCGATGGCACCACGTCCTACACCCGTGACGGTACGTTCCACCTCGATTCCAATGGCCAGATCGTCAACGCCAGCGGTTTCGCCCTGGAACCGGCGATCATCATCCCGAACGACGCCCAAACGTTCACCGTGGGCCGCGACGGCACCGTGTCCATCACTGTGGCGGGCAACCCTGCTTCGCAGGTGATCGGCAACCTGCAGACTGCCGACTTCATCAACCCGGCCGGCCTGCAAGCGGTGGGTAACAACCTGTTCCTGGAAACCGCGGCCAGCGGCGCGCCACAAGTCGGCACGCCAGGCCTGAACGGCTTCGGTACCACGCTGCAGAACACCCTGGAAACGTCCAACGTGAGCACCGTGGAGGAGATGGTCAACATGATCACCACCCAGCGCGCCTACGAGATGAACTCCAAGGTGATCTCCACCGCCGACCAGATGCTCTCGTTCGTTACGCAGAATCTGTAATCACGTCTATAGGGCGGCCTGAGGCCACCTGCAACACCAAGAGGTAGGGTCATGAATCGCTTCGTATCTGTTCTGGCACTGAGTGGAGTTACTGCGCTCGCGGGCTGTGTCGCGCCAACGCCCAAGGCCAATGACCCGTACTACGCTCCGGTGTTGCCGCGCACGCCGTTGCCGGCCGCTGCCAACAACGGTTCGATCTACCAGGCTGGCTTCGAGCAGAACCTGTATAGCGACCGTAAGGCTTTCCGGGTTGGGGACATCATCACCATCACCCTGAACGAACGGACCCAGGCCAGCAAGAACGCCAACTCGCAGATCGACAAGACCAGCGAGACCAGCGTTGGCCTGACGTCGTTGTTCGGCTCCAGCCTGACCACCAACAATCCCATCGGTGGCGGGGACCTGAGCCTCAACGCCGGTTATGGCTCCGACCGGGCCACCAAGGGCGACAGCAAGTCCGGACAGAGCAACAGCCTGACCGGCTCGATCACCGTGACCGTCGCCGATGTGTTGCCCAATGGCATCATCGTTGTGCGGGGCGAGAAGTGGCTGACCCTCAACACCGGTGACGAACTGGTGCGCATCGCCGGCATGGTTCGCGCCGATGATATCGCTACCGACAACACCGTCTCGTCGACCCGTGTAGCCGATGCACGTATTACCTACTCGGGCACCGGTGCTTTTGCCGATGCGAGTCAGCCAGGCTGGTTCGACCGTTTCTTCCTCAGCCCGAAGTTCCCTTTCTAGGTGGCCCAGTTGAATCTTAAGCGGTTGAATCTCAAGCAGCTGTTGATGGGGGCACTGCTGATGTCGGCGGCCTTCACCGCTCAAGCCGAGCGTCTGAAGGACATCGCCAGCATTTCCGGCGTGCGCTCCAACCAGTTGATCGGCTATGGCCTGGTCGTGGGTCTCAATGGCACGGGCGACCAGACCACCCAGACCCCGTTCACCCTGCAAACCTTCAACAACATGTTGTCGCAGTTCGGCATCAAGGTGCCGGCGGGTTCGGGCAACGTGCAGTTGAAGAACGTGGCGGCGGTGTCGGTCAGTGCCGACCTGCCGGCGTTCGCCAAGCCCGGGCAGCAGGTGGATATCACTGTTTCGTCCATCGGTAACTCCAAGAGCCTGCGCGGCGGCACCCTGTTGTTGACGCCGCTCAAGGGTATCGACGGCAACGTCTACGCCGTCGCCCAGGGCAACCTGGTGGTGGGTGGCTTTGACGCCGAAGGCCGTGACGGTTCCAAGATCACCGTCAACGTTCCGTCGGCTGGCCGCATTCCTGGTGGTGCGTCGGTGGAACGTGCGGTGCCGAGCGGTTTCAACCAAGGCAACAGCCTGACTCTGAACCTCAACCGTTATGACTTCACGACCGCCAAGCGCATCGTTGACAAGATCAATGACATGCTCGGCCCTGGCGTGGCACAGGCCATCGACGGCGGCTCGGTGCGCGTCACCGCGCCTCTGGATCCGAGTCAGCGGGTCGACTATTTGTCGATCCTGGAGAACCTCGAAGTCGATCCGGGCCAGGCGGTTGCGAAAGTCATCATCAACTCGCGCACCGGCACCATTGTGATCGGCCAGAACGTCAAGGTTTCACCCGCCGCGGTGACCCACGGCAGCCTGACCGTGACCATTACCGAAGACCCGATCGTCAGCCAGCCTGGACCCTTGTCCAACGGCCAGACCGCCGTGGTGCCCCGTTCGCGGGTCAATGCCGAGCAGGAAGCCAAGCCGATGTTCAAGTTCGGCCCGGGCACTACCCTGGATGAAATTGTCCGGGCGGTGAACCAGGTCGGCGCGGCGCCGGGCGACTTGATGGCGATTCTCGAAGCCTTGAAGCAGGCCGGCGCGTTGCAAGCCGACCTGATCGTGATTTAAGGAACGAGCCATGGATATGCGCAAGGGCGCTTTGATCAGCGGGGATTCGGGTTCCTACTCGGACCTCAATCGCCTGAACCAGCTCAAGGTCGGCGACAAGAACAGTGACGGCAACCTGCGCAAAGTGGCGCAGGAATTCGAGTCGCTGTTCATCGGTGAAATGCTCAAGTCCATGCGTGCGGCGACCGAGTCGATGGGCAAGGACAATCCGCTCAATACCGCTGAAGCCAAGCAGTACCAGGAAATGTACGACCAGCAGTTGGCCGTTTCCATGTCTCGCGAGGGCGGTGGTATCGGCCTGGCCGACGTGCTGCTGCGCCAGATGTCCAAGAACAAACCCCTGGTGTCAGGCGAGGCGGCAACGCTGTCGGCCGGCAAGCAGGAGCAAGCGTTGGACGAGGCCGTCAAGGCCCCGGTGCCGACGCCCATTGCCGCCGGCACGTTGCCCGACGGGCCATTGTCGCGCTCCAACGGCCAGCGTCCGCTGTGGGCTTCGCGGGCCGTGAGTGCGCCGCAAGGGGTGGGCGAGGGCGTTCACCGCAACGACATGGAATTGCTCAACCAGCGCCGCCTGGCCTTGCCGCCCAAACTGGCCGATCGGCTGCTTGCCGGGTTGGTGCCTTCGGCTGCCGTCGCGCCTGACGTCAAGGCGCAGAATATTTTGCCGGATCGTGCCATCACCGCCGTCAAGCCTGCCACCGGCGAACTGGCCAATGGCGACTGGCTGGCCGCGCTCAAGGCGTCAGAGCCGAGCGAGTCCATGCAGGTGTACGGGCGTGCCGTGGCGCAGCCACCCCTGGCGCCAGCCCGCAAGGCCTTCCGCGATGCTGACGAGTTCGTCGATGCCATGCTGCCAATGGCCAAGGAAGCCGCGGACCGTATCGGCGTGGACCCTCGTTACCTGGTGGCCCAGGCGGCCCTGGAAACCGGCTGGGGCAAGTCGGTCATGCGTCAGCCTGATGGCAGCAGCAGCCACAACCTGTTCGGTATCAAGGCCAGCAAGAACTGGACGGGCGATTCGGCGCGGGCGATCACCAGCGAATTCCGCAATGGCGAGATGGTCAAGGAGACGGCCCAGTTCCGTTCCTACGCTTCGTATCGCGACAGCTTCCATGACCTGGTCAATCTGCTGCAAAGCAACAGTCGCTATCAAGATGTGCTGAAGTCGGCCGATAACCCGGAACAGTTTGTGCGTGAGTTGCAGAAGGCCGGTTACGCCACCGACCCGAACTACGCCAGCAAGATTTCGAATATAGCCCGGCAGATGACCAGTTACCAAAACTACGCTTCGGCTGGCGCCACTACGACTTTATAAGGTCTGAACCATGAGTTTGCTCAACATCGGGATGTCGGGTCTGTCCGCAAGTCAGACCTCATTGGTGACCACGGGTAACAACATTGCCAACGTTGATACCGCCGGTTATTCGCGTCAGCAGACCGTGCAGACCACCAAGGCGTCCAATCAATACGGCAACGTCTTCATCGGCTCCGGCACCACCCTGGCCGATGTGCGCCGGGTCTATAACGCCTACCTTGAAGCGCAGTTGAAGACCACGACCTCGCTCAACAGCGATGCGGCCGCGTATCAAGGGCAGATCACCCCGCTCGATGCCTTGCTGTCGGACAGCGGCACGGGCCTCAATGGCGCGCTGACCAAGTTCTTCGCCTCGGTGCAGAACGTCAACGCCAAGCCGGGCGATGATGCGTCCCGTCAGTTGCTGCTCAGCGATGCGCAAGCCTTGAGCAATCGTTTCAATTCGGTCGCCAGCCAATTGACGGAGCAGAATCAGAACATCAACGGCAACCTGTCGAGCATGGTCGATCAGGTCAACAAACTGGCTACCACCGTCGCTCAGTTGAACAAGAAAATCGCCGAAGTCTCCAACTCCGGCGGTGCTCCCAACGACCTGCTCGACGCCCGCAACCAGACCATTCTCCAGCTCTCGGCCTTCACCGGCACTCAGATCGTGGAGAACGGCAGCAGCCTGGACATCTACTTGGGTTCCGGCCAGCCGTTGGTGATGGGCAATACGGTCAACACCCTGGAAACCGTGCCGGACAAGAACGATCCGGGCCGCCTGGGGATCCAGCTCAATAGCGGTTCCAGTGTCATGGACCTCACCCAGGTACTTACCGGCGGCGAGATCGGCGGCCTGATGCGCTATCGCAGCACTGTGCTTGACCCGGCCATGAATGAACTGGGCCGCGTGGCCCTGGTGGTCGCCGACCAGATGAACGCGATCCAGGCCTCGGGCATCGACAAGAACGGCGCCTTCGGTTCCAACCTGTTCACCAACATCAACAGTGCCGCGCAGAT
This sequence comes from Pseudomonas sp. A214, assembly GCF_900156295.1. Classification (NCBI taxonomy): domain Bacteria; kingdom Pseudomonadati; phylum Pseudomonadota; class Gammaproteobacteria; order Pseudomonadales; family Pseudomonadaceae; genus Pseudomonas; species Pseudomonas sp. A214. Next base: position 5,152,912 of record NZ_LT707062.1, on the reverse strand, counting down.
GAGTCAGCGCAGTATTGCCGCGTTGAACAATAGCGCCGGTTCCGGCAACTTCAACGTGGCCATCGAAGACACCGGCGCGCTGACCACCAATGATTACAAGGTGAAGTTCACCAGCGCCACCGACTACACGGTCCAGCGCCTGCCTGACGGCACTTCGATGGGTTCGTTCAATACCGCGACGACGCCGCCGCCGGTGATCGACGGCTTTTCGATGACCTTCGCCAATGGCACCGCTGCCGCTGGCGATTCGTTCAAGATCACCCCGACCCGCAACGCGGCGACCAGTATCAAGACCGAGATGACCGACTCCAAGCGGTTGGCGATTGCCGCGCCGCTGGGCGCAGCCATCGTGCCGGGCGGCAGCGGTACGCTGACCATTCCGGCCAGCGGCCAGCCGACCATGACGTCGCAGTTGGACATCTACGACGAAGCCACCACCACCATCATCCAGAACGGCATCAAGACCTCGATGCCAGTCAAGGTGGTCTTCGGCGCGACGTCCGCCGACGGTACCAGCCAGGCTTACCAGTTGCTCGATGCCACGGGTGTCGAGATCAGCAATGGCACGATCAAGCCCGGCCAGAGCAATACCTTGAGCCTGAGCGTTCCACTCAAGGATGCCAGCGGCAACCCGATCATGGACTCCTCGGCACCGCCGGTGCAGCGTACCGTCACCTTCGACATGTCGATTGCTGGCGCACCGTCCAACGGTGCCGCGATCGATGTGAGCGTCAGCCAGGCCGGCAGCCTGGATAACCGTAACGGCACTGTCCTGGCCGGTTTGCAGACTGCCAAGACCGTGGACACCGGTTCCGCCAGCAAGGGCATTTCGTTGAACGATGCCTACGGCAAGCTGGTGGAGGGCGTAGGTTCCAAGGCCGCCCAGGGCAAGCTCGACAGCGCTGCCACCGGCGCGATCCTGGATAACGCCAAGGGCGCTCGCGATTCGCTGTCGGGCGTGGACCTGGACGAAGAAACCGGCAACCTGGTCAAGTATCAGCAGTACTACACCGCGTCTTCGCAGATCATCAAGGCTGCGCAGGAAATCTTCAGCACATTGATCAACAGTCTTTAAGGAGTCGTAGCCCATGCGAATTTCTACCGCCCAGTTTTACGAATCCACGGCTGCGAACTATCAGAAAAACTTCGCCAATGTGGTCAAGACCAGCGAAGAGGCCAGCAGCCTGGTGCGCGTCAATACCGCTGCCGATGACCCGGTAGGGGCTTCACGTCTGCTGCAACTGGGCACACAGGCCTCGATGCTGGCTCAGTACGAAACCAACGCCAACACCATCAAGGCGACGCTGGGCACCACTGAAGCGGTGATGACCAGCATTGGCAACGTGCTGCAGCGCGCCAAGGAATTGGCCGTCGGTGCCGGCAACGCTGGCTACACCGACGCCGACCGCCAGGCCAACGCCTCGGAGCTGGCGCAGATCGAAGAGCAGTTGCTCAGCCTGATGAACAGCAAGGACGAAAACGGCAAGTACATTTTTGCCGGTTCCAAGGGCGACACCATCCCGTTCACCCGCAACAACGATGGCAGCTACAGTTACAACGGTGACCAGGTGACCCTCGACCTGCCGGTCGGCGATACCATGTCGATGGCCACCAACAGCACCGGCTGGGAAGTGTTCCAGCAGGCCGTCAACACCAGCCGCAGCCAGGTCACCATGACCGCGCCGGCGGTGGACGATGGTCGCGTGGTGCTGTCCAACGGTCAGGTCTCGTCCAGTGTCAGCTACAACAGCAAATTCCGCAGCGGCGAACCCTATACCGTTGAATTCACCAGCGGCACGCAGCTGAGAATCACCGACTCCGGCGGCAACGACGTCACCGCCGAAGCCAGCCAGGGCGGCGCTTTTGATCCCAGCAGCAAAAAAGGTCAGGCGGTGCAGTTCCGTGGTCTGGAACTGACCCTGAACATCAATCTGCAAACCGGTGATGATGCCAATACCGTGTTGCCGGGCCATACCTTCACCCTGGCCGCCAAGCCGGACACCTTTGCCGCGACCCGCAGCCCGGGCAACCCGACCACCGTCCAGGTCACGGGCAGCGAGATCACCGACCCGGTGGCGTATCACGCCAGTTTCCCTACCGGTTCGGCCGTATTGAAGTTCACCAGCGCCACCGACTTCGACCTGTACGCCGCGCCGTTGACCGCCAACAGCCAGCCGGTGTCCAGCGGCACCCTGGCCGGCAACGTGGCCACCGCCTCGGGCGTGAGCTTCACCCTGGACGGTACGCCCGGTGCGGACGATCAGTTCAGCATCGCGGTCAATACCCACGAGACCCAGAACATTCTGGACACCGTGAACCAACTGAAAACCGCGTTGAGCACGCCAACCAACAACGATCCGATTGCGCTGCAAAAGCTGCAGGCTTCGCTGGCCTCCGGTATTGGCAACCTGGCCAGCGGCACCGATCAGTTGTCCAGCGCCTTGAGTTCGGTAGGTGGGCGTGGTCAGGCTCTGGAAACCCAAAGCGACACGAACCAGAGCTTGTTGTTGGCCAATAGCCAGACCCAATCGTCGATCCGCGATTCCGATCCGGCCGAAGTGATGACCCGCTTGACGTTGCAACAGACCATGCTGCAAGCCTCGCAACTGGCTTTCAGCAAGATCACCCAACTGGGCCTGTTCAACAAGATCTGAGCCGGTATCGACCGAGCCGCCAACCGTCTTTTTTAAGCGGTTCCGGGGCTCCGGCCTGAAAAGGTCGGGGCCCGCCGCTCGAGAGTTTTCGCCGTGAAACCATTGCCCCTCGTCAGTATTGTCATTCCTGCGTACAACCCCCGGTTCTTCGATCAGGCACTGCTCAGTGCCCTGGCCCAGACTTACGAGCAGATCGAAATCGTTGTTTGCGACGATTCGCCTGGCGATGAGATTCGCCGGATAGTCGATTCCTTCACTGAGCCGTCCCATCCGATCCGCTATCTGCGAAATCCGCAGCGACTGGGGCTTCAGGGCAACCTGTTGCGTTGTGTCGAAGAGGCCAGGGGCGAGTTCATCAAAGTGCTGTGCGACGATGATCGGCTGTTTGCGCCGAGCATTGCGATGCAGGCCCAGGCGTTGATGGATCATGCTGACGTCAGCGTTGTGTTCGCGCTTCGGTTGTTGTGTGACGCGGGTAACTTCATCTTGCCGCCTCGTGTGGACAATTGCCGCTTCTCGCCGAACGATGCCCTGCTCAAGGGCGATGACATGCTGGCGATTTTCGAGAGCACGCTGACCAACTTTGTTGGCAATTTCAGTTCGACGCTGATGCGCCGCGCCGATGTGCTGGAATTGCTGCCGGCGCTCCTTCAGGACGGTGCCGGTTTTGTCGCTTTGCTCGACTTTGCTTTGTTCGTCTGCCTGATGCGTCGTGGCAACTTGATTGCCTTGAATACCGTGTTGAGTGTCGAGCGGCTGTACCCGGAGCGTTTGAGCAAGACTCCGGAAATGCTCAAGGCCGCGAAGGCAGAAGGGGGGTGGCTGGCGCAGATGCTTGTTGCGCGCAGCGGCGAAGCGGCTCCGGCCTCGGGTTGGGTGCGCTGCATCGATTTGAACAAAATCACTGACCAGCCTCATGCCTGGCAGGAACTCTGCGTAACCCGCGTGCTGGGCAACCGCAATACCGTCGTCAATGGTCGGGTAGGGGCGCAAAGTGAGAGCTACGCCGACTTTTACCGCGAATGGCTGAGCGTCCGCCAGTTCAGCGAGGTTGAGCGGCGTGTCATGCCCGCGCGCATCGATAGCTGGCCATTTCAGCCGAACATCGTGCCTGTGATCATCGACGCCCTCGGTGATGCGACGTCGCTTGCGGCGACGTTGCGTAGCATCAAGGGCCAGCTGTATCGCGCCCAGGCCGTGGTGGTGCTTTCCGATGCGCATTGCGAGGTCGACGAGCGAGTGCTGCAGTTGCCTTATCAGGCCGATTGGCCGCGTCAGCTCAATGCCATCGTTCCACAGCTGGAAGGCGCGCACTGGTTTTATCTGCTGCGAGCGGGCGACGTCTTGCGCGATTCGGCATTGCTGATCCTGGCCGAGCGCGTGGCCGGGAGGCAGGGCATTCTTTGCGTCTACAGTGATGAAGGTGCGTTGGTGGACGGGGAGTCCTTCGAGCCGGTATTCAAGCCGGACTTCAATCTGGACCTGATGCGCGCCTATCCCTATGTCGGTCGGACCCTGGCTTTCGAGCGTGAGCGGTTCATGACCGCGGGCGGCTTCGAGCCGACCCAGGGCGAACTGGCGCCCCACGATCTGCTCTGGCGCCTGGTGGAAGAGGCCGGCCCTCAGACCATCGAACACATTCCGGAAATCCAGGTCGAGTCGGCCCTGAGCTTCGCCCAATGGTTGTCGCTGCCCGAGGTCATCGAAGGCAATGCCCGGTTGGTTGGCGCGCATCTGGATCGTATCGGCATCGAACACAAGATCTCACCGGATACGATGCCGTTGATCAATCGCATCAACTATCGACACGGTGCACGTCCGCTGGTGTCGATTATCGTGCGTACCGGCGACTCGCTTGCGGCGTTGCAACACTGCACCGAAAGCCTGATCGAGCGTACTGCCTATACCCATTATGAAATCCTGATCGTGGACAGCGGCGTTCAGGATCCGGCTATGCTCGACTGGCTGGCGAGCATGGCGCAGTTGGGGGCGAGCATGCTGCGGGTACTGCGTCATGTCGGCGAGGCCAATGACGCCGCCGTGCGTAATTTTGCCGCCAGCCAAGCCAGTGGTGAATACTTGCTACTGCTCAGTGCGCACACGATCGTCCGCGATAATGATTGGCTGGATGAGATGATCAATCATGCCCAGCGACCTGAGGTCGCGGTGGTAGGTGCCAGGATCCTCAGCCCTCAAGGCGCTCTTGTTGGCGGCGGGCAGATTCTCGGGTTGGCCGGGCCGGTGGGGACGCCGTTCTACGGTGAGCCAGCGGCTTCCCGGGGCTATATGCAACGTTTGCACACCACCCAGAACTGGAGTTCGGTCAGCAGCGACTGCCTGATGGTGCGCAAGCAGGTTTTCGATGAGCTCGGCTACCTGGACGAAGCGTCCTTTACCCTCGGTCTCAGCGATGCCGACCTGTGCTTGCGCGCTGGCCAGCACGGCTATCTGGTGGTTTGGACGCCTTACGCCACCGTGATGAAAATCGACCCTCAATCGAGCGTTGTCCGGCCGGACGAAACCACGTTGATGGAGCGCGAACACGAAATCTTCTCTCGTAGATGGTTGCCGCAGATTGCCCGGGATCCTGCCTACAATCCTGCGCTGAGCCTGGGGGCATCAAGCTTCAGCCTGGAGCCTTCGCTGCGCAACAACTGGAATCCGTTCTGCACCCGCGCGTTGCCATTGGTGCTTGGCTTGCCGGTCAACGCCACCGCGGTCGGCCATTATCGTGTTACGGCTCCGTTGGCCGAACTGGAGGCTGCGGGACGGGTGATTGCCCGAGTCGCCTACGAATCGCCTTCGACCGTTGAAGTCGAGCGCTTGTCGCCGGATACGATCGTCTTGCAGGGGCGCTACAGTGAAGGTGCCGCCGGCGATATCCTGAGGATGAAGAAGTATTCCAATGCCCTGCGGATCTTCGAGCTTGACGATTACGTCGTCAATGCGCCCAAGAAAAACACTCATGCGCGCAACAAGCCGGTCAATATCGAGCAGATGCTGCGCGAAGGGATCGGATTGTGTGATCGCGTGGTAGTGACGACGCCGTCGCTCGCTGATGCGTTGTCCAGCATGCACCATGAGATCCGTATCGTGCCCAACATGCTGCCGCCCAAGCCATGGAGTCGGTTGACCAGTCGCCGCGGTACGTCCTCCAAGCCCCGAGTGGGTTGGGGAGGTGGGACAAGTCACAGCGGCGACCTGGAGATCATTGCGGACGTGGTTCGCGAGCTGGCAGGCGAGGTGGAGTGGGTCTTCTTTGGTATGTGTCCGGATGCGCTGCGGCCGTACATCCATGAATTCCACCGGTCGGTTGCCTTGAGCACTTATCCTTCCAAATTGGCCAGCCTGAACCTGGACTTGGCCTTGGCCCCGCTGGAATTCCATATCTTCAATGACTGCAAGAGCAACCTGCGCTTGCTGGAGTACGGCGCCTGCGGCTATCCGGTTATCTGCACCGACACCAAGGCCTACGACGGCTTCCTGCCGTGTACCAAGGTGCGCAGCAACAGTACCGAGGAATGGATCGCGGCAATCCGCATGCACCTGGCCGACCCTGACGCCAGCTACCGCATGGGCGATGAACTGCGCGAAGCGGTGCTTCGTGATTTCATGCTCAGCGGCGACAACTTGCAGCATTGGTTGTGGGGCTGGTTGCCGGACTGAGCATGAGCTGTTTGGGCCGGAAGGCCTGTGGCGAGGGGATAAAATTCCCTCGCCACTAAGATCAGTATTCAACCCTGTTTTGATTCAAATCCCCTCCGGCGAGCTGGCGCGTTTCCTGCAAGCCCCCCTCATATCGCCATAAAACGAGCGCTTGCGGCATTCCGCGGCGCCCGGATCGGCATCGAAGGTGTAATCCCCGCGCCCGCAAAGCGAAACAACGCTTGGCCGAGCCCGGTGATGGACAAGAGGGGAGACGATGAAGGCAGTTATCTTGGCAGGTGGTCTCGGCACGCGGATCAGCGAGGAGTCGCACCTCAAGCCCAAGCCGATGATCGAGATCGGTGGCAAGCCAATTCTTTGGCACATCATGAAGCAGTATTCCGCCCATGGAATCCACGACTTCGTCATTTGCCTGGGCTACAAGGGCTACGCCATCAAGGACTTCTTCGCCAACTACTTCCTGCACACCTCCGATGTCACGTTCGACATGTGCAACAACCGCATGGACGTTCACCAGAACTACAGCGAGCCGTGGCGCGTGACCTTGATCGACACCGGTGAAGACACCATGACCGGCGGCCGGCTGCGGCGGGCGGCGCGTTATCTGGAAAACGAAGAGGCGTTTTGCTTTACCTATGGCGACGGCGTCTCGGACCTCAACATCGGTGCGCTGGTGGATTTTCACCTGGCGCACGGCAAGCTCGCCACGGTGACGGCAGTCCAGCCTCCTGGACGTTACGGTGCGCTGGAGCGTGACGGCGATAGCGTCCTGGGTTTCACCGAAAAACCTCGGGGTGACGGTGGCTGGATCAACGGTGGTTTTTTTGTCCTCTCGCCGAAGGTCCTGCCTTACATTGCTGACGATCAGACTTCCTGGGAGGCCGAGCCGCTGGCAGCGTTGGCAACGGAACAGCAACTGCAGGCGTTCCAGCACGACGGTTTCTGGCACCCGATGGACACCCTGCGCGATAAAAATCATCTTGAGGCCCTGTGGCAAAGCGGGGAGGCCCCATGGAAACAATGGGGTTGAGCCCGGAGTTCTGGCGCGGCAAGCGGGTGCTGGTCACCGGCCACACCGGTTTCAAGGGCAGTTGGCTGGCGCTGTGGCTGCAAAGCCTGGGCGCTCGGGTCAGCGGTTTTTCCCTGGATCCGGCCACCGAGCCCAGCTTGTTCGAGCTGGCACGGGTAGGCGAGGGCATCGATGATCGGCGCGGTGATTTGCGCGACCTCGGCGCGTTGCTGGAAGTGCTCGCCGACGTGCAGCCGCAGATCGTCCTGCACCTGGCGGCTCAACCATTGGTACGCGAGGGTTATCGCGATCCGCTGGGCACGTATTCCAGTAACGTCATGGGCACCCTGAACCTGCTCGAAGCGGTCCGCCAGATTGGCGGCGTGCGAGCCTGTGTCCTGGTCACTACCGATAAGGTCTACGCCAATCAGGAATGGCTGTGGCCCTACCGCGAAAACGAAGCCCTGGGTGGCCACGATCCTTACAGCAGCAGTAAGGCCTGCTGCGAGTTGCTGGCGCAGTCCTATGCCGCCTCGTTTTTCTCCGCCGATCGTTACGCCGAACACGGCCTGGCCCTGGCCACGGCCCGGGCCGGTAATGTGCTGGGCGGCGGTGATTTCGCCCCTGAACGGCTGATTCCAGACGTGCTCAAGGCCTGGTCGGCGGACGAACCGGTGACGCTGCGTTATCCCCAGGCCGTACGCCCCTGGCAGCACGCCCTGGAGCCGCTGGCCGGTTACCTGCAATTGGCCGCACGCCTCTATGAGCAAGGCCCGGAGTTTGCCGGTGCCTGGAACTTTGGCCCCGGCGAGGCCGACATGTGCAGCGTCGGCGAAGTCGTCCAGTTGCTCGCCGAGCGCTGGCCGCTGGCCCCGGGCCTACGGATCGAACCGAGTGATTTGCATGAAGCCGGCCTGCTGCGCCTGGACAGCAGCCGTGCCCGTCAGTTGCTGGGTTGGCAACCGCGCTGGTCGTTGCAGCAGTGTCTTGCCCAGACCCTCGATTGGCATTTGGCGTGGCAAAACGGCGATGACATGCGTCAGGTCACCCTCGGCCAATTGAACCTGTACCGAGGCGCGTTGTGAGCGAGTTTTTGTTAAAGGCATTGCCTCTTGCCGGGCTGTTCAGCGTCCAGCACAAACGCTTCGAAGACCAGCGCGGGCATTTTGCCCGGCTGTTCTGCGAGGGCAGTCTGAGCGCGTTCGGCCAACCGTTTCATATCCGTCAGATCAACCATTCCTGCACCCGTGAGCGAGGTAGCGTACGGGGTCTGCATTACCAGAGCGCGGCGCAACCGGAGGCCAAATTGATCACTTGCCTGCGCGGTGGGGTCTGGGATGTGGCGGTGGATTTGCGCCCCGATTCCGACACTTTCCTGCACTGGCATGCCGAACATTTAACGGCGGGTGACGGCCGCAGCCTGTTGATCCCGGCCGGGTTTGCCCATGGGTTCCAGACCCTGACCGACGATGCCGAGCTCCTGTATCTGCACAGTGCCGATTACGCCCCGGAGCATGAGGGTGGCGTATCGGTCAATGATCCGCGGCTGGCGATTGCCTGGCCGCTGCCTGTCAATAATCTGTCGATGCGGGACAGCAGCCATCCCTTGCTCGACGAGCATTTCGCTGGAGTGCGTGTATGAATTGCCGAGGTTGCGGGACTGCCCTGGTGTTGCCACTGATTGACCTTGGCACGTCGCCGCCGTCCAACGCATACGTGCGGGCCGACCAACTGGAGCAGGCCGAGCAGTGGGTGCCGCTCAAGGTTGCGGTATGCCAGCAGTGCTGGCTGGTACAGACCGAGGATTACACCCGCGCCGACAGTCTGTTCGATGCCGACTACGCCTATTTCAGTTCGTTCTCCAGTACCTGGCTGGCCCATGCCGAGCGCTATGTGGCCGAGATGGTCGAACGCTTCGATTTGACCCCGGACAGCCGCGTGGTGGAGATTGCCGCCAACGACGGTTACCTGTTGCAGTACGTGGCCAAGCGCGGCATTGCGTGCCTGGGCGTCGAGCCGACCCGCAGCACCGCCGAGGCGGCTCGTGAAAAAGGTCTGGAAATTCGCGAGCTGTTCTTTGGCCGCGATACCGCGTTGCAACTCATGGGTGAGGGTTGGGCAGCCGACCTGATGGCGGCCAATAACGTGCTCGCCCATGTGCCGGACATCAATGATTTCCTCGCTGGTTTCGCCACGCTGCTGAAGCCGACGGGCGTCGCGACGTTTGAGTTTCCGCAATTGCTCACGCTGATGGCCGGGCAGCAGTTCGACACCCTGTATCACGAACATTTTTCCTACCTGTCGCTGACGGCCGTGCAAACACTGTGCGAGCGCAACGGGCTGGAAGTATTCGATGTCAGCCAACTGTCGACCCACGGCGGCTCGTTGCGGGTGTTCGTCCAGCGCTCCGATGGCGAGCGTCGTCCGGTGCTGGCCACGGTGCAACAGCAATTGCAGGCTGAGCTGTCCGCTGGCGTGAAAACCTCTGCGTATTACGCCACCCTGGCGCCGGCCGCTGAGGCCATCAAGCATGGTTTGCTGCGCTTCCTGTTGCAGGCCAAGGCTGATGGCAAGCATGTGGTCGGTTATGGCGCGGCCGCCAAAGGTAATACGTTGCTCAACTATGCCGGGGTCAAACCCGACCTGCTGGCATGGGTAGCCGATGCCAATCCGCACAAACAGGGCAAGTACTTGCCGGGCAGCCGAATCCCGGTCGTATCGCCCGAGCGTATCGCGCGGGAGAAACCCGATTACGTCCTCGTCCTGCCCTGGAACCTGTTGAGCGAAGTCAGCCAGCAGTTGGCCGAGGTTCGTCAATGGGGTGGGCAGTTCGTGATAGCCGTGCCTGAGTTGACGATGCTATGAAGGTCCTGGTGACTGGCGCTACAGGGTTCGTCGGCCGTCATCTGGTCCAGGCGTTGCTAGCGCGTGGCTGTGAGGTAAGGGCTGTTGCTCGTCGGGTCGAACCGGCGAGAGCATTGCCTTGGTTCGACCAGGTCGAGTTCGTGGCGGCTGATGTCCACGACGAGGCGCTGGACGTCGCGGCGCTGGTCGAAGGGGTCGATGCGTTGGCGCACCTGGCCTGGCCTGGGTTGCCGAATTACCAGGCACTGTTTCATTTCGAACACAACTTGATGGCTGATTATCGCTTCATCAAAAAGGCCGTCGAGGCAGGCATTTCCCAAGTGCTGGTCACTGGCACCTGTTTCGAATACGGCCTGCAAAGCGGGCCGCTCGACGAGCAGACTGCGCCGCAACCGGCCAATCCTTACGGATTGGCGAAAAACACCTTGCGCCTGTTTCTCGAACACCTGCAACGCGAGCATCCCTTTACCTTGCAGTGGGCCCGCTTGTTCTACCTGCATGGCGCTGGCCAGAACCCCAACAGCCTGCTGGCGGCGCTGGACCGGGCCATCGATGCGCAAGCAGCGGTATTCGATATGTCCGGGGGGGAGCAGTTGCGCGATTACCTGCCGATCGAGACTGCGGCCGCCCATTTGGCTGGCCTGCTGCTGCGGCGCCGTTTCAATGGCGTGGTCAATTGTTCCAGCGGCGAACCGGTGTCAGTGCGCGCGCTGGTGGAAGCACACCTGCGCGAGCGTGGTGCCGCCCTTCGCCTGAACCTGGGCCATTATCCTTACCCGACTCACGAACCCATGGCGTTCTGGGGCGTGGCCGACCGTTTGCAAAACTTATTGGGAGCCGCACATGACGCGTGAGCTGTACCGGGCCACCGGTCTTCCGGTTTTGCAAAACCGGACCTTTGCCGATGAGCAGTCGGCCAAAGCCTCGGCGTGTGCCGATATGGTACTCGTCCAGGACGAAGTGAGCGGGTTGGTCTTCAACCAGGCATTCGATGCCGACAAGCTCAGCTACAACAGTGATTATCAGAACGAACAGGCCCACTCGGCTCAGTTCCAGCGGCATCTGTCTGAGGTAGAAGGCATCATTGCCCGGCACTTCAGCGCCCAGGAGCTGATCGAGGTCGGTTGTGGCAAGGGCTATTTCCTGGAACTGCTCAAGCAGCGTGGCTACGCCATCACGGGCATCGACCCGGCCTACGAGGGCGATAACGCCGATGTGATCAAGGCGCCGTTCACTCGTGACCTGGGCCTGTCGGCCGACGCGGTGGTGCTTCGTCATGTGCTTGAGCACATCCAGGACCCGCTGAGCTTTCTCACCGAAATCGCAGCGGCCAATCAGGGCGGCCAGATCTACATCGAAGTGCCATGCCTGGACTGGATCCTGGAGCATCGCGCCTGGTTCGACCTGTTCTACGAGCATGTCAATTATTTCCGCCTCGATGACCTGCGCCGAATGTTCGGCACGGTGCATGAAGCCGGACATCTGTTCGGCGGCCAGTACCTGTACATCGTGGCTGACCTGGCTACGTTGCGCCTGACGCCGGAAGAACCCGCGGCGGAACTCGCGTTGCCGGACGGCTTCACTGCCAGTCTCGGGCGCGCGGTGCAGATTATCCAGGCTGCGCCGCAGCAGGGCTCGGCGATCTGGGGGGCTTCGTCCAAAGGTGTGATCTATTCGCTGTTCCTGCAACGCGCTGGTGTGGCGGTGGACTGCGTGGTGGATATCAACCCGGCCAAGCAGGGACGGTATCTACCCTTGAGTGGCGCGCGTGTCTGCTCACCGGATGAGGCGATGGATACCTTGCCTGAAGGGGCGCACGTGTTTGTGATGAATTCCAATTACCTTGAAGAGATCAAGCGGATGACCGGTGGGCGTTACGTCTACCACGCCGTTGACAGTGCTTCGTTCCAATAACCACGAGATTCGAACATGACCGACAACACGATCCATAAAGCCTTCGAAGCCCAATGCCAGACCGAAATCGCCGGTCAAGGCCAAGACCAGAAACTCGTTGGCCTGGCCAAAGAGTTCTTCAACGAATCGGCCCGTCACAAGTACAGCTACCATTTTTCCTGGATGGGCCGCCCCATCATCCAGTTGCCGCAGGACATGATGGCCATGCAGGAACTGATCTGGCAGATCAAGCCTGACCTGATCATCGAGTGCGGCATCGCCCACGGTGGTTCGATCATCTATTACGCCTCGTTGCTGGAGCTGCAAGGCCACGGTGAAGTGCTGGGCATCGACCTGGATATCCGCCCCCATAACCGTGAAGCCATCGAGAGCCACCCGATGAGCAAACGCATCTCGATGATCGAGGGTTCGAGCATCGATCCGGCCATCGCCGAGCAGGTCCATGCAGCGGCCAAAGGCAAGAAAGTCATCCTGGTGCTCGATTCCAACCACACCCACGACCATGTGCTCGAAGAACTGCGTCTGTACGCGCCGCTGGTTTCGGTAGGCAGCTATTGCGTGGTGATGGACACCGTGGTCGAGGACATGCCGGCGGACTTTTTCCCGGATCGTCCATGGGGCCCGGGCGACAACCCGAAAACCGCGGTGTGGAAATACCTCGAGGAAAATGGCGATTTCGAAATTGACCGGCAGTTGCAGAACAAGCTGCTGATCACCGTTGCACCGGATGGCTATCTGCGCCGGGTTCGTTAATTCATCCGTATCAAATCATTGGCGTCTGGCAGGTTGTGGGGACAGGAAATATGCAGGTTCGAAACAATGCTCAAAGCAACGTGGCACCGCTGAACGAGCGGTTCACAGTGGTGGTGATCTCCCACAACCGCAGTGCGTTCCTGCGCCGGACATTGCATTACTACAGCGGCTATCCGTGTTCGGTGCTGGTGCTTGATTCATCGGTCGAGCGCGATGAGCAAATTGCCCGGGATTTTCCCTCGGTCGATTACCGGCACTTGCCTCAGTTCACTTACAAGGGGCTGCAAGACAAGCTGGTGTACGGCGTCAATCAGGTCACGACGCCCTACATGGTGTTCGCCGCCGATGACGATTTCCTGCTGCACGATGCCTTGACCGAATCGGTGGAGTTCCTCGAAGCCAACCCTGACTATGGCCTGTGCCATGGCTACGGGATCATGTATTTGTCCTGCGCCACAGAAGTCTGCTACTTCCGTCGTGATCGCAAGGTGCATGAGGACTACAACAGCGAACTGGCCGAGGACCGTGTGATCCGTTTCATGGATCAGTTCCTTCCGCCGTTCTACGCCGTGACCCGCACCGACCTGCTGCAGCAGTGGTACGGCATGCTGCCGCCAGGCACCAGTTTCGAATGGCAGGAAATCGGTCATACCTTTTACTTGCTGGCGTGCGCCAAGGCGCGGATCCTGCCGATTCCGTTCGCCGTGCGCGAACTCAACTACGGCGGTTCCGAACACAACACCAATGTGTTGACCGTGCTTAGCTACAAGGACGCCAAAAGCGTTGCCGAGCGGGAACAGTTCGCCGAGTTTCTCGCATCCGTGCCTACCCAGCTTACCGAGCAGGCTCCGGAGCGTATCAAACAGATTGCTTTGGACAGTTTTGCGGCCATGGCTGACTGCTTGCAGCAGGGGCGCTCACTCAAAGGTACACAGATCATTCGTTCCGCCTGGCTGGAAGCAGGGGGCGAGCCGATACGTTCGTTTGGCCCACAACAGTTTGTCGAAATGCCATTTTATAATCAGAGGGTTTTCGATCTGCTGACCCAGTTTGAATTCCTGCTGCATGCAATGCCGGCCGGTCGCCTTCAGCTTCAGCAACTGGAAGGCATCCTGCTGCGCCAGCACGAATTGATGCAGGTGCAACCCAATGACGACGAGCGCACATTGCGCAGTCGTTTGTGGGAGGCCCAAGGCCTGTACGCGTTCAATCGTACCGTGGTCAAGCGCCTGGCCGAGTCGTTGAAGAACAGCGACGAGCCTGAAGAATCGGTGAAGTTGCAGGCCTGGCTCGAGCGTCTGGACTCGGTGCCGGGGCAGCAGGATCGCCGGTTACTGGAGAACATGCACTCCGGTCGCTTGTTGAGCTGGCTTGAAGCACGTAACCCCGATGAACAGCAACTCAAGTCCATCGCCGCCCACCTGGCCGAGCATCAGGGCGGGCCGCGGTTTGGCATCCTGTTGCTGGATCTGGACGCTGACATGTTCAAGTTGCAGGCTACCTTCGACAGCCTGGTCAACGGCCATTGCAAAGCATTCAACGTCGTGGTGTTCACCACGGGTGACTTGCCGGCGACCACCACCGCGCGTGACACCGTGCACTTCGTCAAAGTCAGCACCACCAATTACGTCGAGCGCATCAATCAGATCGTCGGGCAATCCACCGCCGACTGGCTGTTGCTGGCCGAAGCCGGTGACCAGTTCACCCAAAGCGGCCTGCTGCGCGCCAGTCTCGAACTGATCGGTGCCGAGGGCGTGCGCGCGGTGGCCATGGATGAAATCCAGCGCAAGGCCGATGGCGGCCTCACCGACGTATTCCGTCCGGGGGTCAACCTCGATCTGTTGCAATCGGTGCCTTCGTTGATGGCGCGGCACTGGCTGATTCGCCGTGAGGTGCTGACCCAGGCCCGTGGCTTTACCGCGCAATACACCCAGGCCCTGGAACTGGACCTGCTGTTGCGCCTGATCGAGGACGAAGGGCTCAGCGGCCTGGCGCATCTGGCCGAGCCGTTGTTGATCTGCAACGCCCCGGCGCAGGAAGAAAACCCTCAAGAGCGTCAGGTGTTGACCCGTCACTTGGCTGCCCGGGGTTATCGCGCCCAGGTCACTTCGGCCCAGCCGCTGACCTACCAGATCGATTATCAGCACGCCGAACGGCCACTGGTGTCGATCATCCTCGAGAGCCGCGACAACTTCGAACACATCCAACAGGCGTTGGTCAGCGTGCTGCAGCGTACCCGCTACCATCGTCATGAAATCGTGATTGCCGACAACCACAGCCAATCCGAAGACCTGATCCAGTGG
Organism: Pseudomonas sp. A214; assembly: GCF_900156295.1. Classification (NCBI taxonomy): domain Bacteria; kingdom Pseudomonadati; phylum Pseudomonadota; class Gammaproteobacteria; order Pseudomonadales; family Pseudomonadaceae; genus Pseudomonas; species Pseudomonas sp. A214. The sequence continues at coordinate 5,137,748 of NZ_LT707062.1, read as the reverse complement.
CTGGATAGCCTGGAAGGCAAGGGCGACCGGATTAGCATCCTGCGCAGCGAGCGGCGCTTGAGCACTTCGGCGTTGTACAACTGGGCCAGCGGCCAGGCCAAAGGTGACTATCTGGTGCTGCTGTCTGCCCAGGTGCAAGTGGTCAATTCCAACTGGCTCGACAGTCTGCTCAACCAGGCCCAGCGGCCTGAAGTGGGGGTCGTCGGCAGCAAACAGATGGACAACCGCGGTGTCACCACCCAGGCCGGGCTGGTGCTTAAGCCCGACGGCCAGGTGGGCTCGGTGTTTGTTGGCGAACGCAAGGACGCCAAGGGCTACCTCAACGGTCATCAGGTGGAGCAGAGCTACTCGGCGGTGTCGGGCGCTTGCCTGATGATCCGCAAGGAGCTGTTCGAAGCCGTGGACGGCCTGGACGAGGACCACTTCGCTGAGGCGTTTGCCGATGTCGATCTGTGCCTGAAAGCGGCCGATGCGGGTTATCTCACCGTCTGGACCCCTCAGGCCCAGATGCTGCACCCCGGCACATTCGCCCAAGCGCCACAGGCTGCTAGCGCCCTGCAGGACAAATGGCGGGCGCGCTTTGAACACGACCCGGCCCGTAACCCCAACCTGGCCTTGACCGGCACCGGCTTTGCGCTGGGCACCGCTACGGCTGTCGATTGGTCGCGGTTGCTTGCATAGGGTCTGTTACTAAACCCGTTGTTGCTGATTAGGCCTTTTCAAAAGGCTTAATCAGTAAAATCGCGTGACCTGTGAGTCATAACGCGCATCTTCACTGTATTGTATTGACCGGGAAGATGGCGCCTGGCCCTTATCAGGCCCAGTGATAGCCCTTTACACTTCCCGTTTGTCGGCGCCCCTCGAATCCTTGCGAGCGGTGGTATTGGGCTGTTTTTAATTGGGAAGCCGTAATGATTGGCATAAAAGGCATTGCGAGCTACGTTCCTGTAGCCGGCGTGGATAATTACGCACAAGGTGCGAAGTTCGACAAGGATGAAGAGTTCATCCTGGGCAAGATCGGTTCCGCCTTCTTGCCGCGCAAGGATGACGGGCAGGAAACCTCGGACCTGTGTGTAGAAGCGGCCAATGCGCTGTTTGCCAACAATCCCGGCCTGAAACGTGAATCTGTCGATGTACTGATCGTCGTTACCCAGAACGGCGACGAAGAAGGCTTGCCTCACACGGCGGCCATCGTTCAGGACAAGCTGGGTTTGCCGACCACTGTCGCAGCGTTTGATATCTCCCTGGGCTGCTCGGGTTATGTCTATGGCATCTACGCCATCAAGGGCTTCATGGAAGCCGCCGGCCTGAAGAATGGCCTGCTGATAACGGCGGACCCGTATTCGAAAATCGTTGATCCGGAAGATCGCAACACCACGATGTTGTTTGGAGACGCCGCCACCGCTACCTGGATGGGCGAGGATGCACCGTGGCACCTGGGCAAGGCCAAGTTCGGCACCGACGGTTCCGGTGCGCCGCACCTGAAGGTCAGCGACGGGGTGTTCTTCATGAACGGTCGCCAAGTGTTCAATTTCGCCTTGATCAAGGTTCCGGCTCATTTGCATGAGTTGCTCGCCGATTCCGATCTGCAAGCCAGCGACATCGATGCGTTCTGCATTCACCAGGGCAGTGCGGCGATTGTCGATGCGGTGGCGCGGCGTTTCGAAGGCGAGCCGGAGAAGTTCATCAAGGATATGGTCGAGACCGGGAACACCGTGTCGTCGAGCATTCCATTGCTGCTGGAAAAGCACGTGCTCGATTCCGACTGGAAACGCGTGGCGTTAAGTGGTTTTGGCGTGGGCCTGTCCTGGGGGTCGGCGATCATTTATCGTCCTTGAGCCGTTAATGCCCGAGCACAAAAAATAGCGTCCAAGGTGTAACCTTGAACGCTATTTTTTTGCCTGATGGAAAAGCGAGACGCCATGAGCGAGTTCTTTGAGCGCAATTTCCAGGTGATCGAGCAACGCTGGCCGGCCGTGGCCCAGCGGCTGCTGCTGGAGAATGCCGGTGAGTTGCAGGCCGATCTGGTGGAGGGCCTGGGTTCGACCCTGAGCATCAACGGCATCCAGCTGACCAGCCGGCATGACCGTCTCGCCGAAGCTGATCTGCAAGCGGCCAGCCTGCCGCAGGATGCCACCATGGTGCATGTCTACGGCACCGGGTTGGGCGACCTGCAAAACCGCTTGCTGGAGCGGGCAGGGCTCGAGCGGTTGTATGTTCATGTTCTCAACGGCGCGGTGTTTTCCCTGGTACTGCAGGTACTGGATCAGATGCCATGGCTTGCCGATCCCAGGGTGGTGTTGCTCTACTCGGGCGATCTGGCGGAAATCCAATTGCCATTCTTCGCGCTCCCCGCCGAGCTGGTACTGGCCGATGATTACAGTGCCAAGATTCGTGATCGCCTGATCAGCGAAATTCATCTGGACTTCACTAACCGGGAGTTCGATTCCCAAGCCCCCGAGATCGTCGAGCGGTTGCAATCGACATTCAATCTCGTGCGAGACGACCGCGATGTTGCCGAGCTGTTCGGCGCGTTCAAGGGGCGTGAGGCGTTCGTCGTTGCCACCGGTCCCAGCCTTGAGCAACATTTCGAGAGACTTCGCGGCTTGAATAGCCAAGCCGAGCGGCCGCTATTGATCTGTGTCGATACGGCCTATCGGCCCTTGATCACCCAAGGCATCCGACCGGATATCGTGGTCAGCATTGATCAACGCATTTCGGCGCGCCACCTTCCGCCCGAAGACACCGGCGACATTGCCCTGGTTTACCTGCCAATGGCGGATCCATCGGTGATTGAAGCCTGGCAGGGCCGCCGTTATGCCGGTTATTCCGCCAGCCCTGTCTATCATCAAATGCGCCAGCAACTGCCTCGGGGCGAGCTGTACGTAGGTGGCAGCGTGATTCATCCGGCCGTGGACCTGGCCGTCAGGATGGGTGCGACGCAGGTCACTTTGTTCGGAGCCGATTTCGCTTTTCCCCATGACAAGACCCATGCGGGTTGGGGCGACGGCGACCTGGGGCCTCAGTTGGACGCATCCAGGCACTGGGTGCTTGATGGCCATGGCCAGCGGGTCAAGACTCAGCTCAACTTCCGTAGCTATTTGTGTGAGCTGGAGCGATTTGTCGCCAGGCACCCTCAGGTGCGCTTTTATAACAGCAGTCGAGATGGAGCGATGATCGTGGGCACTGCTTTTCATCCAGAGTTTGTGCGATGAGCAGCCTTGAGGTGGTCATCGAAGACGCGCGCGGATGTGCTCGGCTGTTTCGTCTTGGCCGCGATGTCGAGGCGGGGCTGGCGATGGTTGCAGTGGTCGAGGCGGCCCAGCCTTTTGTCGAGCTTATGCCAGGCGATGTCCAGTCATCGTGGGGCGGTTTGCTTGGCTTGATGTTCAACGATCAGCAGGCTCAGAACTGGCTTTCGCTGGCGGATTATCTTGAGTACGAGCTGGTTGACCTATTGACCGCTGGTCAGGCGGTTTAAGTCTTTTTCCCCTCCGCTAGGACCGCTGTCTGGACGAATAGCGGCTCCGGCAATTCCCTGACGTCATTTTTTTACCTTCTGAGCGCTGCCAAGTCCTTGATTTACGAGGGGTGGCACCCTGATGGCAAATTATTTGAAAAAACAGCTAAAGCAAGTTCCGATTACGACGATAACTATTACGAAGGTTCTCTAGGCCACACCCGGCGGTTGCCAGGGCCGGAAGCCGCAGTACCCAACCAACGAGGAATTCGTCATGGCTTTAACAGTAAACACTAACGTCACATCGTTGAACGTTCAGAAGAACCTGAACAAGGCTTCCGATGCTCTGTCCACTTCGATGACCCGTCTGTCTTCCGGCCTGAAAATCAACAGCGCCAAAGACGACGCCGCCGGCCTGCAGATCTCTACTCGTATGACCTCGCAAATCCGCGGTCAGACTGTTGCGATCAAAAACGCCAACGATGGTATCTCCATCGCTCAGACCGCTGAAGGCGCTCTGCAGGAATCCACCAACATTCTGCAACGTATGCGTGAGCTGGCTGTCCAGGCTCGAAACGACAACAACGGCACTGCTGACCGTGATGCTCTGAACAAAGAATTTGCTCAGATGTCGGACGAACTGACCCGTATCGCTGATTCGACCAACCTGAACGGCAAGAACCTGATCGACGGTTCCGCTGGCACCATGACCTTCCAGGTCGGCTCCAACACCGGTGCTACCAACCAGATCACTCTGACCCTGAGCGACAGCTTCGACGCTGCGACCCTGAGCGTTGACTCTGCTGCCATCGCGATCAGTGCTGCTGATAGTGCTGAGGCTGAAACCAACACTGCAGCTGCAATCGACGCGATCGACGCTGCTCTGGCGACCATCAACGCCAGCCGTGCGGACCTCGGTGCTGCCCAGAACCGTCTGACCAGCACCATCTCCAACCTGCAGAACATCAACGAAAACGCCGCTGCTGCACTGGGTCGTGTACAAGACACCGACTTCGCTGCTGAAACTGCCCAGCTGACCAAGCAGCAGACTCTGCAACAGGCTTCCACTTCGGTTCTGGCCCAGGCCAACCAACTGCCATCCGCTGTACTGAAGCTGCTTCAGTAATAGTCGGATGAGTTTTAGCGGGGGAGTGCGCTTGCGTACTCTCTCGCTTTTTCCGTTCAAGAGGTGATGGACATGGATATGAGCGTGAAGCTGAACTTGTCTTATCCAGCTGCGAAGCCGGCGACGACATTTGCCGACAAGCCAGTGGAGAAGCCTCGAGCCGATGCTGCCACCGTGGTACCGGTCAAGGATGAGCCAAAAGACGCTGAGGCCGAGCAGGAAAAGCTGAAGAGAGCGGTTCAGGAGATCGAAACCTTTGTTCAGTCGGTCAAGCGCAATCTGGAGTTCTCAATCGATGAGCCTTCAGGCAAAGTGGTCGTCAAAGTGATTGCCAGCGGCTCCGGTGAAGTGATTCGCCAGATCCCTAATGAAGAAGTGCTCAAGCTGGCGAACAGTTTGAATGATGCAAGCAGCCTGTTGTTCAGCGCACAAGCCTGACAGCTGGCACGAATTTTGTTGTTTGGTTCTTTTGACGTTTTAAAGGTCAAAAGACCGGCGGCACACTGAAGGGAGTCCCACATGGCAAGTCCAATTCTACCTGGCTTGGGTTTAGGCTCTGGCCTTGATACCGGTGCTATCGTGAAGGCATTGGTGGATTCTGACAAAGCAGCCAAGCAAGGTCAGATTGACCGCGCCACCAAGACCAATACCGCCAATATTTCGGGGATCGGCACCCTGAAATCGCTGTTGGCTACCTTCCAGTCCGCGCTTGAAAGCCTGGGCAGCACGACCACGCCTCAATTCACCGGTGTTTCCGCTACTTCGGCCAATACCAGTGCGCTGACGGTGACAGCCGGGAACTCGGCGGTAAGTGGTATCTACTCGGTCAACGTCACTCAGCTGGCAACCTCCTCAAAAGTTGCCACGGCTGCTTTCGCCGGTGGCGCTTCCAGTGCGGTGGAGACCGGTACGCTGACCATTAGCCAGGGCGGTACGGATTACACCCTTGATATTCCTGCTGATTCGACGCTGCAGTCGGTTCGGGACGCTATCAACAGCAAATACTCCTCCAGCGGTCTGGCCGCCAACATCGTGACCGACAGTTTTGGTTCACGTCTTGTGGTGGGCTCGACTAAAACTGGTGCGGGCAACGATATTTCTCTCAGCGGCATTGCCAGTCTTGCGGCTGACGGCTCTGTAGCGATGGCTACACCCCCCACCGCGACTTCTTCAGGTTCTCTGGTGTTCGCACAGGATGCCAAGTTCAACGTCGACGGCCTGGCGATGACCAGTCCGACCAACAAGCTGGATAACGTGGTCTCAGGCTTGAGCATGACGTTAGTCGTTGCCGGTACCGGCCCGACGACCGTCACCGTTGCTGCCAACACCGACGGTCTGAAAGCTTCGATTCAGAAATTTGTCGATGCTTATAACGCTATTGCGAAGGCCGTGACTTCCCTGACCAAGCCATCGACAGATGCCGAAGGTAACTCGGTTCCGGCAGCATTGACCGGTGACTCATTGCCTCGCTCGCTTTTGGCGGCTATTCGCGCGCCTTTGTCCGAAACCGGTGCTGGCGATAAGCTGACCGTGTTGTCGCAGTTGGGGATTACCACCAACCAGACGACTGGTGCCCTGGATTTTAACAGTACGAAGTTCGCAACTGCCGTGAACGAAAGGCAGTTGGGTGGAGAAATCCAGACCCTGTTCACTGGGGAAAATGGTCTGATCGAGCGCATGCAGAATGCACTCAATCCCTACACGGAGACCAGTAAGAAGGACTCCAATGGCAAGCCTGTGGATAACATCCTGACGGCTCGATCCAAGAACCTGGAAGTTCTCAAGGCGAAACTGAGCGAAGATCAGTTGGCCCTTGATCGCCGAATCGAAACCCTCACCGCGGTGCTGACCAAAAAGTACAACGACATGGATACCCTGGTGGGCAGGCTGAAAGCCACTGCCAGTAACATCACCTCGATGTTCGAAGCCATGACGGCACAGCAGAAAAACAGCTGATTCTGGTCGATACACAAAAGCCCGGTAGCGTCTCAGGACGCTCCGGGCTTTCGGCTTTTTCGATCTAAAGTTTTTTGACGCGGCGTCGATACGCTGTTTATACGAACCGAAGTTTTTTTTGATGAGGTAGAACATGAATCCGATGTTAGCCCTTCGCCAATACCAGAAGATTGGCGCCCAGGCGCAAACCTCCGAAGCAAGTCCCCATCGTCTGGTGCAGATGCTGATGGAGGGCGGGCTGGACCGCATTGCCCAGGCCAAGGGTGCGATGGAGCGCAAGGATATCGCCAATAAAGGCGTACTGATCAGTAAGGCCATCGGCATCATTGGCGGTTTGCGTGAAGGCCTGGACCTGGAAAACCAGGCCGAGTCGGTCACTGAGCTGGATAGCCTCTATACCTACATGATGAAGCGCCTGGCCGAAGCCAACGCCAAGACTGATCCGAAGATCCTCGACGAAGTCGCCGATCTGCTGAGCACGGTCAAGGAAGGTTGGGATGCCATCGCCGTACCGGGTCCGCAATTCTAAGGAGCACGCTCATGAGTCTTGTCTTGCAGCGAATCGAACAAACCCGTGATGCCCTGGTCGGTGCCCTGGCCGAGCGCAACTGGGAGGCAATCGGTCAATTGGACCTGGCTTGCCGTTCCTGCATGGAAGACGTTCTGAGCGAGCCTGAGGTAGACGAGGCGGCGTTGCGGAGCAATCTTGAGGAGTTGCTGGGGGTCTATCGGCAGCTGCTGGAGGCGGCCACTGGCGAGCGTCAGGCGATTGTCGACGAGATGTCGCAGATCCATCAAGCGCAGAACGCGGCAAAGGTTTACCATCTGTTCGGTTAACGCTCAGTTAATCCGAACAAAGTGCGCCATAAATTTGACTGTGCACGGTTTTTTGACTTAACTAGTGGCTGTTTACAGATTTCAGGCGTCTACAGGCATGACAAGTCTGCAAGCGTCTAGCTTGCCCCCAAATTCCGGGCATTGAGTTGACTAGGGAAGTTGCTATTGCATGTGGCGTGAAACCAAAATTCTCCTGATCGATGACGATAGCGTCCGCCGCCGCGATTTGGCGGTGATCCTAAATTTTCTTGGTGAAGAAAATTTACCCTGCGGAAGCCATGACTGGCAGCAGGCCGTCGGCTCTTTGTCGTCCAGTCGTGAAGTCATTTGCGTTCTGATCGGAACCGTAAATGCACCCGCAACGCTTTTGGGCTTGCTAAAGACACTCTCAACCTGGGATGAGTTCCTTCCGGTTTTGTTAATGGGCGAAAATTCTTCCGTTGACTTGCCTGAGGACCAGCGCCGCCGGGTGCTTTCCACGTTGGAAATGCCACCCAGCTACAGCAAGTTGCTCGATTCGCTGCACCGCGCCCAGGTTTATCGCGAGATGTACGACCAGGCGCGCGAGCGCGGCCGGCATCGCGAGCCCAACCTTTTCCGTAGTCTTGTTGGCACCAGTCGGGCGATCCAGCATGTGCGCCAGATGATGCAGCAGGTCGCCGATACCGACGCCAGCGTGTTGATCCTGGGTGAGTCGGGCACCGGCAAGGAAGTGGTTGCGCGTAACCTGCACTACCATTCCAAGCGTCGCGAAGCGCCGTTCGTGCCGGTCAACTGCGGTGCGATCCCGGCCGAGTTGCTCGAGAGCGAACTGTTCGGACACGAGAAGGGCGCCTTCACCGGCGCCATCACCAGCCGGGCCGGGCGGTTCGAGCTGGCCAACGGCGGCACGCTGTTTCTCGATGAAATCGGTGATATGCCGTTGCCGATGCAGGTCAAGTTGCTGCGAGTCTTGCAGGAACGCACCTTCGAGCGCGTGGGCAGCAACAAGACCCAGAGCGTCGATGTGCGAATCATCGCCGCGACCCACAAGAACCTCGAGAGCATGATCGAGGTGGGCAGTTTCCGCGAAGACCTCTATTACCGCCTCAATGTTTTCCCGATTGAAATGGCACCGCTGCGTGAGCGGGTCGAAGACATCCCGCTGCTGATGAACGAACTGATTTCGCGCATGGAGCACGAGAAGCGCGGCTCGATCCGTTTCAACTCGGCGGCAATCATGTCCCTGTGCCGCCACGGTTGGCCGGGTAACGTCCGTGAGCTGGCCAATCTGGTCGAGCGCATGGCGATCATGCATCCCTACGGTGTGATCGGCGTGGTCGAGTTGCCGAAGAAATTCCGTTATGTCGACGATGAAGACGAGCAAATGGTCGATAGCCTGCGCAGCGATCTGGAAGAGCGCGTGGCGATCAACGGCCATACGCCGGACTTCACCGCCAATGCCTTGCTGCCACCAGAAGGCCTTGACCTCAAGGATTATCTGGGAGGCCTGGAACAAGGCCTTATCCAGCAGGCCCTGGACGATGCCAACGGTATCGTGGCCCGCGCCGCCGAACGCCTGCGCATCCGTCGTACCACCCTGGTGGAGAAGATGCGCAAGTACGGCATGAGCCGTCGCGAAGGAGATGAACAGGCGGATGATTGACGCCTGTTTTCCAACCGCCTGATTTTTCAGGCGGTTTTTTTTCGGCACGGGTATTGCTACATCCCTCGCAACGTTCCGTTTAACTGACGGTCAGCCAAGCGAGAGAGCACGATGACCCAAGCCGCCCAGATCTCACCTGTCCCCGAGCCGGGGATCATGCCGTCCGCCGAGCAGGCAAGCCGGGTTGGACTTGAGCAGGCCTTTTCGCTGTTCGACCAGATGTCCAGCCGGTTGACCGATTCCTACAGCCTGCTCGAAGCTCGCGTCACTGAGCTCAAGGGCGAGCTGGCAGTGGTCAGTGCCCAGCGCATGCAGGAGCTGGCGGAAAAGGAACGGCTGGCTAATCGGCTGCAAAATCTCCTCGACCTGTTGCCCGGTGGCGTTATCGTCATCGATGCCCATGGTCGCGTGCGCGAAGCCAATCCGGCGGCCTGCGAGCTGCTTGGCCTGCCATTGGAGGGCGAGTTGTGGCGGCACGTCATCGCCCGCTGCTTCGCCCCGCGTGAAGACGACGGCCATGAAGTGTCGCTCAAGGACGGTCGGCGCCTGTCCATCTCCACTCGTTCGCTGGACGCCGAGCCCGGGCAGCTCGTGTTGCTCAATGACCTGACCGAAACCCGTCACCTGCAAGATCAACTGGCCCGCCACGAACGCCTGTCTTCCCTGGGGCGGATGGTGGCCTCGCTGGCTCATCAGATTCGTACGCCGCTGTCGGCCGCTTTGCTGTACGCCAGTCATCTGACCGAGCAGCAACTGCCGGTGGAAACCCAACAACGCTTCGCCGGACGCCTGAAAGAGCGGCTGCACGAGCTGGAGCATCAGGTGCGCGACATGCTGGTGTTCGCTCGTGGCGAGTTGCCATTGACCGATCGCGTCACCCCCAAGGTCTTGCTGCAATCCTTGCAAGCCGCCGCATTGACTCACGTGCAGGACCTGCCAATTCGCTGGCAATGCGACAGCCATGATGGCGAGGTGTTGTGTAATCGCGACACCCTGGTGGGCGCAGTGTTGAACCTGATCGAAAACGCGGTCCAGGCCAGCGGCGGCGACGTCCGGCTCAAAGTGCACTTGTACACACGGGGCAACACCTTGCGCTTGTGTGTCAGTGACAGTGGTAGCGGCATCGAGCCAGCGGTGCTGGCGCGTTTGGGCGAACCCTTTTTTACCACCAAGACCACAGGCACGGGCTTGGGCCTGACCGTAGTCAAGGCAGTGGCGCGTGCCCATCAGGGAGAATTGCAACTGCGCTCGCGTCTGGGGCGTGGCACCTGTGCACTGGTGCTTTTGCCATTGTTTTCCAGTACGCCGGGAGTGGAGTGAAGGTCATGGCGATCAAGGTGTTACTGGTTGAGGATGACCGGGCCCTGCGTGAGGCGCTGGCCGATACCCTGGTGCTGGCCGGGCACGATTACACCGCCGTCGGTTCGGCGGAAGATGCTTTGCTGGCCGTGGCTCAAGAGGCCTTCGGCCTGGTGGTCAGTGACGTCAACATGCCGGGCATGGATGGGCACCAGCTGCTTGGTTTGTTGCGCGCCCGCCAACCTCAATTGCCGGTCCTGCTGATGACTGCCCACGGTGCCGTCGAGCGTGCCGTGGATGCCATGCGCCAGGGGGCTGCGGATTATCTGGTCAAGCCGTTCGAGCCCAAGGCGCTGTTGGACCTGGTGGCCCGCCATGCCTTGGGCAGCCCTGCCGTCGAGGGTGAAGGCCCGGTCGCGATCGAACCGGCCAGTGCGCAGTTGCTGGCGTTGGCCGCGCGGGTGGCTCGCAGCGACTCCACTGTTTTGATTTCCGGCGAATCCGGCACCGGCAAGGAGGTGCTGGCGCGCTACATTCACCAGCAATCCCGGCGTGCCAGCGAACCGTTCATTGCCATTAACTGTGCGGCGATTCCCGACAATATGTTGGAGGCGACGCTGTTCGGTCACGAGAAGGGCTCGTTTACTGGCGCCATCTCGGCCCAGGCCGGCAAGTTCGAGCAGGCTGACGGTGGCACCATTCTGCTCGATGAAATTTCCGAAATGCCCCTTGGCCTGCAAGCCAAGCTGTTGCGCGTGTTGCAGGAGCGGGAAGTGGAGCGGGTGGGTGCGCGCAAGCCTATCAGCCTGGATATCCGCGTGGTGGCGACCACCAACCGCGACCTGGCTGGCGAAGTGGCGGCAGGGCGTTTTCGCGAAGACCTTTACTACCGTCTATCAGTATTTCCGCTGGCCTGGCGACCGTTGCGCGAGCGCACCGCCGATATCCTGCCGCTGGCCGAGCGTCTGCTGACCAAACACGTCAATAAAATGAAGCATGCGGCAGCCAGGCTGTCCCCCGAGGCCCAGGCGTTTCTGATCGCCTACCCTTGGCCTGGCAACGTACGGGAGCTGGATAACGCGATTCAGCGGGCATTGATTCTGCAGCAGGGCGGTCTGATCCAGCCGGAAGATTTTTGCCTGAGCGGTCCGGTGGCCTGCGCGCCATTGCCGGCCGTGTCAGCGGTCCCGGCGTTCGCCCCTCCGGCGGAAGTGGAGGGCGAATCGGCCGGTGCTTTGGGAGACGACCTGCGTCGTCGCGAATTCCAGATGATCATCGACACCCTGCGCGCCGAGCGCGGGCGTCGCAAGGAAGCGGCCGAGCGCTTGGGGATCAGCCCGCGCACCCTGCGCTACAAGCTGGCGCAAATGCGTGACGCCGGCATGGACGTCGAGGCCTACCTGTTCGCCAGTTGAGTGATGTGCACCGAATATCCCTTGTGGGAGCGGGCTTGCTCGCGAAAGCGATTTACCAGTCGCCGTTGCATTGACTGAACCACCGCCTTCGCGAGCAAGCCCGCTCCCACATGCATTTGTTTTTTACGGTCACGGAGCTGGCACCCTTGTTGCTAATACCTGTGTACCCGCTGAGTAAGTGTCAAAAAAATGCGGGCCGCCAGAGAGAGTAGACCATGAGCCAAGGTATTGAATTTAATCGGTTGATGCTGGACATGCGGGCCATGCAAATGGACGCCATGGCACAGCCTAAGTCGGTCGCGGTCCCGGAAGTGGGCGCCAGCAGTTTTTCCGACATGCTCGGTCAGGCCGTCAATAAAGTGAACGATACCCAGCAGGCATCGAGTCAGTTGGCCAGTGCTTTCGAGATTGGCAAAAGTGGCGTCGATCTGACGGACGTGATGATCTCTTCGCAGAAAGCCAGTGTCTCGTTTCAGGCGTTGACCCAGGTTCGTAACAAGCTGGTTCAAGCCTACCAAGACATCATGCAGATGCCGGTCTAAGGAAATTATTGAGTCATGGCAGAAGCAGTCGCTGATAACGTTCCGGCCAAGGCCACTCCGCCCGACGGCAAACCGCCGCTGTTCGGTCTGTCCTTCCTGGAAAACCTCTCCGAGATGACCATGCTGCGTCAGGTGGGCCTGTTGGTCGGCCTGGCTGCCAGCGTGGCGATCGGGTTTGCCGTGGTGCTGTGGTCCCAGCAGCCAGACTACCGTCCTTTGTACGGCAGTCTGGAGGGCATGGACGCCAAGCAAGTCATGGAAACCCTGGCTGCCGCCGACATTCCTTATACCGTCGAACCCAATTCCGGCGCCTTGCTGGTCAAGGCCGACGACGTGGCGCGCGCGCGCCTCAAGCTCGCCGCTGCTGGCGTAACGCCCACCGATGGCAATATCGGTTTCGAGATCCTCGACAAGGACCAGGGCCTGGGTACCAGCCAGTTCATGGAGGCGACCCGTTATCGTCGCGGCCTTGAAGGCGAATTGGCGCGCACCATTGCCAGTCTGAACAACGTCAAGGGTGCCCGTGTGCACCTGGCGATTCCAAAAAGCTCGGTGTTTGTGCGCGATGAGCGCAAGCCAAGCGCCTCGGTACTGGTTGAACTGTATTCCGGTCGCTCTTTGGAGCCCAGCCAGGTCGTGGCCATCGTCAATCTGGTGGCTACCAGTGTTCCCGAGTTGAGCAAGTCCCAGATCACCGTGGTCGACCAGAAGGGCAACCTGTTGTCCGATCAGGCGGAGAACTCTGCTCTGACCATGGCCGGCAAACAATTCGACTACAGCCGTCGCATGGAAGGCATGCTGACTCAGCGGGTGCACAACATCCTGCAACCGATCCTGGGTAACGACCGCTACAAGGCCGAGGTGTCGGCCGATGTGGATTTCAGCTCCGTCGAGTCGACGTCCGAACAGTTCAACCCTGATCAACCGGCGTTGCGCAGCGAACAGTCGGTGAACGAGCAACGCACCGCCAGCAATGGCCCGCAAGGCGTGCCTGGTGCGCTTAGCAACCAACCGCCGTCGCCGGCCAGCGCGCCCCAGACCACCGGTGGTGCCACTGCGGCCGCTGGCATGGTGCAACCGGGCCAGCCGCTGATCGACGCCAACGGCCAACAGATCATGGATCCGGCCACCGGTCAGCCGATGCTGGCGCCGTACCCGGCCGACAAGCGCCAACAATCGACCAAGAACTTCGAGCTCGACCGCTCCATCAGCCACACCAAGCAGCAACAGGGCCGTTTGAATCGCCTGTCGGTCGCGGTGGTGGTGGACGATCAGGTCAAGATCAACCCGGCCAATGGCGAAACCAGCCGTGCGCCGTGGAGTGCCGACGAACTGGCGCGGTTCACTCGCCTGGTGCAGGACGCGGTCGGTTTCGACGCCAGCCGTGGCGACAGCGTGAGCGTGATCAACGTGCCGTTCTCCCAGGAGCGCGGCGAAGAAATCGCCGACATTCCATTTTATTCGCAACCCTGGTTCTGGGATGTGGTCAAGCAAGTATTGGGTGTGCTGTTCATCCTGATCCTGGTGTTCGGCGTGCTGCGTCCGGTGCTCAACAACATTACCGGTGGCGGCAAGAACAAGCAGTTGGCTGGCTTGGGTGATGTAGAGCTGGGAGGCATGGGCGGCCTGGATGGCGAATTGGCCAATGATCGCGTCAGCCTCGGTGGGCCGCAGAGCATTCTGCTGCCAAGTCCGAGTGAAGGCTATGACGCTCAGTTGAACGCTATCAAGAGTCTGGTGGCAGAAGATCCGGGTCGTGTGGCCCAGGTCGTGAAAGAGTGGATTAACGCAGATGAGTGATAATCGAGCCGCTGTTGCCAAATTGTCCCGGGTCGACAAAGCCGCGATTTTGCTGCTGTCCCTGGGGTCGACCGACGCCGCCCAAGTGTTGCGTCACATGGGTCCCAAGGAGGTCCAGCGCGTGGGCGTGGCCATGGCGCAGATGGGCAACGTGCACCGTGAGCAGGTCGAACAGGTGATGAGCGAGTTCGTCGACATCGTCGGCGACCAGACCAGCCTGGGCGTCGGATCTGACGACTACGTGCGCAAAATGCTCACCCAGGCCCTGGGCGAGGACAAGGCCAATGGCCTGATCGACCGGATTCTGCTGGGCGGCAATACCAGCGGCCTGGACAGCCTCAAGTGGATGGAGCCGCGCGCGGTGGCTGACGTGATTCGTTACGAGCACCCGCAGATCCAGGCGATCGTGGTGGCTTACCTCGACCCGGACCAGGCCGGTGAAGTGCTGGGCAACTTCGATCATAAGGTGCGCCTGGACATCATCCTGCGGGTATCGTCGCTCAATACCGTGCAGCCGGCGGCCCTGAAAGAATTGAACCAGATTCTCGAGAAGCAGTTCTCGGGTAACTCCAATGCCTCGCGCACCACTCTGGGTGGCATCAAGCGCGCGGCGGACATCATGAACTTCCTCGACAGTTCGATCGAAGGCCAGCTCATGGACTCGATCCGCGAGTTCGACGAAGACCTGTCCGGTCAGATCGAAGACCTCATGTTCGTGTTCAACAACCTGTCCGATGTCGACGATCGCGGCATTCAGGCGCTGTTGCGCGAAGTGTCCTCCGACGTCCTGGTACTGGCCCTCAAGGGGTCGGACGAAGGCGTCAAGGAAAAGATCTTCAAGAACATGTCCAAACGGGCGGCCGAACTGTTGCGCGACGATCTCGAGGCCAAGGGCCCGGTACGTGTCAGCGACGTGGAAACCGCACAAAAGGAAATCCTCACCATCGCCCGCCGTATGGCCGAAGCCGGAGAGATCGTGCTCGGTGGCAAGGGCGGCGAAGAGATGATCTAAGGTCGTTATGTCTGCCAAGAGTGATGGTTCACCCAGCGACCTGATCCGCGCTCGGGACGTCGGTGGTTTTGACGTCTGGTCGCTGCCCAGCTTCGATCCCCACGTGCCCGAGCCTGAGCCTGAGCCCGAGGAAGAACTGCCGGAAATGGAGGAGGTGCCGCTGGAAGAAGTCCAGCCACTGACCCTCGAAGAAGTCGAAAGCATTCGTCAGGAGGCCTACAACGAAGGCTTCGCCATTGGTGAAAAAGAAGGTTTCCATAGCACCACGCTCAAGGTTCGCCAGGAAGCCGACGTAGCGCTGACAGCCAAGCTCCGCGCGCTGGAATCGCTGATGCTCAACCTGTTCGAGCCCATCGCCGAGCAGGACACTCAGATCGAGAAGTCCCTGGTCGGGCTGGTGCAGCACATCACTCGACAAGTGATCCAGCGGGAACTGGCCATTGATTCGAGCCAGATCGAACACGTCATGCGCGAAGCCCTCAAGCTTTTGCCGTTGGGCGTGGGCAATGTGCGGCTGTACATCAATCCTCAGGATTTCGAACTGGTCAAGGCACTGCGTGAGCGTCATGAAGAAACCTGGCGCATCGTCGAGGACGAATCCCTGCTGCCGGGCGGTTGCCGTGTGGAAACCGAGCACAGCCGCATTGATGCGACCATCGAAACCCGCATCAGCCAGATCATGGCCAAGCTCTTCGACCAGTTGCACGAACAGGCACTGCACCCGGCTGCTGCCGACCTGAGCCTGGAATTGCCGGACGAGCCCCAGGTTGACACCCCTATTGATCCAGACGCCGCAGAGTCGGATGCTCTTGAACTCAGTACCCCTGAACTGGACGGCCGCGATGCGCCTTGAGCGAACCAGCTTCGGCAAGCGCCTGGGCAGCTACGCCGAGGCCACCGAGCTGGCCGGGCAGCCGATCCTGGAAGGGCGCTTGCTGCGCATGGTTGGCCTGACCCTCGAAGCCGAGGGCCTGCGTGCCGCCATGGGCAGTCGTTGCATGGTGATCAACGACGACAGTTATCACCCGGTCCAGGTCGAAGCCGAAGTCATGGGCTTCTCCGGCAGCAAGGTCTTTCTGATGCCGGTGGGCAGCGTAGCCGGCATCGCACCTGGCGCGCGGGTTGTGCCTTTGGCTGACACCGGTCGGCTGCCCATGGGCATGAGCATGCTCGGACGGGTGCTGGACGGCGCCGGGCGTGCCCTGGACGGCAAGGGCGGCATGAAGGCCGAGGATTGGGTGCCGATGGACGGCCCGACGATCAACCCCCTCAAGCGCGACCCCATCAGCGTGCCGCTGGACGTGGGCATTCGTTGCATCAACGGTTTGTTGACGGTCGGGCGCGGTCAGCGTCTGGGCCTGTTTGCCGGTACGGGGGTGGGCAAGAGTGTGCTGCTGGGCATGATGACCCGATTCACCGAGGCGGACATTATCGTGGTCGGGCTGATCGGCGAACGGGGCCGCGAGGTGAAGGAGTTCATCGAGCACATCCTCGGCGAAGAGGGCCTCAAGCGATCAGTGGTCGTGGCTTCGCCAGCCGATGATGCTCCGTTGATGCGCCTGCGGGCCGCCATGTACTGCACGCGAATCGCCGAGTATTTCCGCGACAAGGGTAAGAATGTCCTGCTGCTGATGGACTCGTTGACCCGTTTCGCCCAGGCCCAGCGGGAAATCGCCCTGGCCATTGGCGAGCCGCCGGCCACCAAAGGCTATCCACCCTCGGTATTCGCCAAGTTGCCCAAGCTGGTTGAGCGCGCCGGTAATGCGGAAAAGGGCGGCGGTTCGATCACGGCGTTCTATACCGTGCTGTCCGAAGGCGACGATCAGCAAGATCCCATTGCCGACTCGGCCCGTGGCGTGCTCGACGGTCACATCGTGTTGTCCCGGCGTCTGGCCGAAGAAGGGCACTATCCGGCCATCGACATCGAGGCGTCCATTAGTCGGGTCATGCCGTCGGTCATCAGCGCCGAGCACCTCAAGCGTGCCCAACAGTTCAAGCAATACTGGTCGCGCTATCAGCAAAGCCGCGATCTGATCAGCGTCGGTGCCTACGTGCCCGGCGGTGATCGTGAGACCGATACCGCCATCAATCTCTATCCGGCAATGGCGGTCTATCTGCGCCAGAGCCTGAACGACAACATCGGCATGGGCGCCAGCGAAGCGCACCTGCAGAGCATCTTCACTCCGGTCGCCGGCGGGTAACCGGCCATGGCCACAAGTCGTGCGGCGCGTCTGGCGCCCGTGGTGGAGATGGCGGAAAAAGCCGAAAAAACCGCCGTCCAGCGTCTGGCATATTTCCAGGGGCAGGTGGCCGTCGCCGAAAGCAAACTGGCGGACCTGGAAAACTTCCGTCTCGAATACCAGGAGCAGTGGATCGCCCGTGGCAGCCATGGGGTTTCCGGCCAATGGTTGCTGGGTTACCAGGGCTTTCTTGCGCAATTGGGCACCGCCATTGACCAGCAGCGCCAGAGTCTGGTCTGGCACCAGAACAACCTGGAAAAGGCTCGCCAGAGTTGGCAGGAGGCTTTCGCCCGGGTCGAAGGGCTGCGCAAACTCGTACAGCGTTATATCGACGAAGCGCGGCGATTGGAGGACAGGCGCGAGCAAAAACTGCTGGATGAATTGTCCCAGCGTCTGCCGCGTCAGGATCCGTATTGATCATCGGGCCGGGATTTTGAGAGGGAAGTGTTCCAAACCTTGCTCAGACTTCTACCAGGTGCTAAACCTTGTACACGTATGTCCATGACAAGGAAGCCGAACATGTCAGTCGTTACCGAAGTATCCCCCGATGGGCAAAAGCTGACGATCTCGATCAAGGGTCGTTTCGATTTTGGGCGGCATCAGGAGTTTCGCGAGTCTTACGAGCGGCTCAACAAAAAGCCCGAATCCATTGTGGTGGACTTGAAAGAAGCCACTTATCTCGACAGTTCCGCCTTGGGCATGCTCCTGCTGCTACGCGATCATGCCGGCGGCGAAGATTCGGATATCCGGATCGTGAACAGCAACAGTGACGTCAAGAAAATCCTCGCGATCTCCAACTTCGACAAGCTGTTCGATATCTATCCGAAAGAAGAAGCAGGGAAAGACAGCTCGGGAGAAAAAGACAAGCCACAGGCAGGCCATCTCCAGGACAAACTTCATCCCGGAAAAGCTTGACCGGCAGCCATGTTGTCCGACCTCGAACCGCTGACGGTCCTGATTGCCGAAGACAGTGCCGCTGACCGACTGCTGCTGTCGACTATTGTCCGTCGTCAGGGCCATCACGTGCTCACTGCGGCTGACGGTGCCGAAGCGGTGGACATCTATATCCAGCAGCGTCCGCACCTGGTGCTGATGGATGCGATGATGCCGGTGATGGATGGTTTCGAGGCGGCGCAAAAGATCAAGCAACTGGCTGGGGAGCAGTTGGTTCCGATCATCTTTCTCACCTCGTTGACCGAAAGCGAAGCCTTGGCCCGATGTCTGGAAGCCGGGGGTGACGATTTTCTGGCCAAGCCGTATAACCAGGTCATCCTGGCCGCCAAGATCAAGGCCATGGACCGCTTGCGTCGGTTGCAGGCCACTGTCGTGGAACAGCGTGACCAGATATCCCGGCACCATGACTACCTGCTCAACGAGCAGCGCGTGGCCAAGGCCGTGTTCGACAAGATCGCCCATTCCGGCTGTCTGAGCGCACCGAACATCCGTTACCTGCAATCCCCTTACGCCCTGTTCAACGGCGATCTGCTGCTGGCCGCATTCAACCCGGCGGGCGATATGCACATCCTGCTGGGGGATTTCACCGGACACGGTTTGCCGGCCGCTGTCGGCGCGATGCCGCTGGCGGAGGTGTTCTACGGCATGACCGCCAAAGGTTATGGCCTGGCGCAGATCCTGCGGGAGATGAATGCCAAGCTCAAGCGCATCCTGCCGGTGGACATGTTCTGTTGCGCGACCCTGTTATGCCTGAGTTTCCAGCGCTGCACGGTGGAAGTCTGGAACGGCGGCATGCCCGATGGTTACCTGCATGACAGCCTCAGCGGTGTGCGCACGTCATTGCCGGCGCGGCACCTGCCGCTGGGCGTGCTCACTCCCCAGTTGTTCGATGACCGCACTGAAGTACACCCCATGTCGCTGGGTGACCGGGTATTCCTGCTGTCCGATGGCGTGATCGACACCGCTGACGACAATGAGCAGCTGTTTGGCGTGGAGCGTTTGCAACAGGTCTTTTCGGCCAATCGTGAGCCCGACTGTCTTTTCGAAGACATCCAGCAAGCCTTGCGGGACTTTCGCGGCGAGCCGCGGGACGACTTCAGCATGGTCGAGGTGCGCTTGGTCGCGCCGACGCAACTCAACCCGCCACCGCCGGTCTATTCCGATAGCGGCCAGTCCAGTCCGCTGGACTGGTCGATGAGTTTCGAGTTTCGCGCGCAGACGCTCAGGCGGTTCAACCCGATGCCGTACCTGTTGCAGCTGTTGCTTGAGGTTCATGGGCTCAGGGCTCAGAGTGGCGCTCTTTACAGCGTGCTGTCGGAGCTCTACTCCAATGCGCTGGACCATGGCGTATTGGGGCTTGATTCGAGTCTCAAGCGCGACGCGTCGGGTTTCGCCCGTTACTACAGCGAGCGCAACCAGCGCCTGGATGAATTGAACAGCGGTCACGTCCGGGTTCATGTGCACGTCACGCCTCACGGTGACGGTGGTCGTCTGGTCATTGAAGTCGAAGACAGTGGCCAGGGCTTCGATGTCGCCCGGGTGTTGGCACGACCTGCGGACAGTAACCGGTTGTCGGGGCGCGGCGTGAGCCTGGTGCGTCAGTTGAGCCATCAGGCCTGCTGGTCCGACGATGGTCGTAGTGCGCGCGTGGAGTTTTTCTGGGAGGCTCTGGCATAATCGGCGCCATTCTTGATCAGGGAGCGAACAAGTGAGTGAGATTCATCTGGACCGCGACGTACTGAGTACGTTGAAGGAAGTCATGGAGGACGGGTATCTGGAGTTGCTGGATACCTTTCTTAACGATTCCGAAGCACGCCTGCGTGTGCTGCATGAGGCGCGGGATGCGGAAAAGCTCAGTGCCACGGCCCACAGTTTCAAGGGCAGCAGCAGCAACATGGGCGCCATCCGCCTGGCAGAACTGTGTGGCGAACTGGAGCAACGTGCCAAACAGCCGTCGTTGAGCGGGATTGAAAAGCTGGTCAGCGAAATCGACAGTGAATTCGCCCATGTCCGCAAGCTTTGCAGGGAAGAGCGTGAAGGGTTCCACTGCTGAGATTCGAGCATTGCCAATAGGTTGGCCCGTCCCTTGCATTGTCCTCTCTCGACTGTACCTATGATTCCAGTGCAGCGGAGACCTTTTTATGCCCGTAACGCCCAATACACTGCTTCAGGCCACCCCGCAGGCCAAGCCTCAGGCCGCCGTCAATTCACCGGCAGCGGCCCCTGAGTTCGGGAATAAAGCCTCCAGCTTCGCCCAGGTCTTCGCCCGCCAGGCCCCCGCGAAGTCGTCGACCGCCCCCGAGCCATCGGTTAAACAGGTGCGCGACCAGGCTTCTGATAACACCGTCAAAAAAGACGATGGCAACGAAACGGCTGCCGCCTCCGAGACGACGGTTGCCGATAGCGGCAAATCCTTGCCCGCCGACAAGCCGTCAACGACCGATGACAAGGTGGTCAGTGATGACGGTGCCGACACGACTGAAACCCCAGTGGCGGAAGTCGCTTCTGGCGATCCGGCTGTGGACCCCGCGCTGCTGCCGGATATGATCGCAACGGTTGTCGCAACCGAGGCAGAACCCGCCCCCGTGGTGGCCACGACGATGCCTCAAGTCGCGGCTGCGGTGGCGGCGCCGGTTGCTCCATTGGCCGCAGCAGCCCAGACTTCGGCTGTGGTCGATCCTGAATTCGATCCGGCGGCCGATCCGCTTGATGCATTGCCTGCCTTGCGCCTGGCGATGGAGCAGAGCGGCCATGTTTCCGCTGCCAGCCACGCGCAGTCCAAGACGCCTGCCCCTACATCGGTTGACGGTGAGCCGTCATCGGCCCAAACCTTTGCCGCCGGCATGGCAAGCATGCTCACCGTCCAGGCTGATCAGAACAGTACTGGCCCCGGCAGCCAAGGCGGTGAAAAGGCATTTGGCGGTTTGATCAATGAGGGTCTCAAGGATCTGACCGCCGCCTCCAGCGATACTCGCGTGGATGACTTCGCTAACCGTCTGGCGGCGCTAACCCAGGCCGCCACGCCAAAAACCGCCAATGCGATACCGGTCAACCAGCCTATCGCCATGAATCAGAGCGGCTGGACCGAAGAAGTGGTCAACCGGGTGATGTACCTGTCGAGTGTCAACCTCAAGGCGGCCGATATCCAGTTGCAGCCGGCCGAACTCGGTCGTCTGGATATTCGGGTGAACATGGTTCCGGATCAGCAGACCCAGGTGACGTTCATGAGCGCTCATTCCGGCGTTCGCGAAGCGCTCGAAGGTCAGATGCATCGCCTGCGCGACAGTTTTGCCCAGCAGGGCATGGGCCAGGTCGACGTCAGCGTGTCCGACCAATCCCGTGGCTCCCAAGGGCAGGAACAGCAAGCGCAGCAACAGGCCCAGGCTGGGCGCACAACATCGTCCGGCGGTCGGGTGGATTCGGTAGAGGAAGACCTGCCAGCCAGCATTGCTGAAGTAGCAGCCACTGCCACCAGCGTGATCGGCACCAGCGCGGTCGATTTCTACGCCTGACCCCAAGATGTCCCCCCCCTGTGGGAGCGAGCCTGCTCGCGATAGAGGTGAATCAGTCCCAAAATGGGTGACTGACACTCCGCTATCGCGAGCAGGCTCGCTCCCACATTGGTTTTATGGCGTTCTGCAGATTGCATCCCAATCGTGATCCTTGTGCCCCGACACTTCTGGCATAACACTTGCTCCTGCCTTGCCGTGCAACAGTGAAAACCCCGATTAGTGACGGATTATTGGCATGGCGAAGAGCGAAGCAGCAGCTGTAAAGGACCCGACAACCAAGGGCAAAATCAAGCTGATCATCTTGATCGTGGTGGGCTTGCTCCTGGCCATTGGGGTCTCTGTGGGGGCGACCTGGTATTTCATGCACAACGCTCAAAGCAAGCCGGCCGTGGCGGTCGAGGCCGCGCCGGTGGGCAAGCAGCCGGCGATTTTCGAGCCGATGGCGCCCGCTTTCGTGGCCAACTACACCCAGAACGGCCGCCAACGCTACATGCAGGTCAGTATCACCCTGTTGGGCCGCAACCAGGCTGATCTGGAAGCGCTGCGGGTGCACATGCCACTGATCCGCAATAACCTGGTGATGCTCTTTTCCGGACAGAATTTCGACACCCTGGCCACGCCCGTCGGCCAGGAAATGCTGCGTCAGAAAGCCACGGCCAGCGTGCAGGAAGTGGCTCAGAAAGAGCTCGGCAAAGTGGTGATCGAACAGTTGCTCTTCACTAACTTCGTATTGCAGTAGGAACCCGACATGGCCGTGCAGGACCTGTTGTCCCAGGATGAAATCGACGCGCTGTTGCATGGTGTCGACGATGGCCTGGTGCAGACCGAAAACGCTGCTGAGCCGGGCAGCGTCAAAAGCTACGACCTGACCAGCCAGGATCGCATCGTTCGCGGACGGATGCCGACCCTGGAAATGATCAACGAGCGTTTCGCCCGATACACCCGCATCAGCATGTTCAACATGCTGCGCCGTTCGGCCGATGTGGCCGTCGGTGGCGTGCAGGTGATGAAGTTCGGTGAATACGTGCACTCGCTGTATGTACCCACCAGCCTCAACCTAGTGAAGATCAAGCCGTTGCGCGGCACAGCGCTGTTCATCCTTGACGCCAAACTGGTGTTCAAGCTGGTGGACAACTTCTTCGGCGGTGACGGTCGTCACGCCAAGATCGAAGGGCGTGAATTCACCCCGACCGAGCTGCGGGTAGTGCGCATGGTGCTGGAGCAGGCCTTTGTCGATCTGAAGGAGGCCTGGCAGGCGATCATGGAAGTGAACTTCGAGTACATCAACTCGGAAGTGAACCCGGCCATGGCCAACATCGTCGGCCCGAGCGAAGCCATTGTGGTTTCGACCTTCCACATCGAGCTCGATGGCGGTGGTGGCGATCTGCACGTGACCATGCCGTACTCGATGATCGAGCCGGTACGGGAAATGCTCGACGCCGGCTTCCAGTCGGATCTCGACGATCAGGACGAGCGCTGGATCAATGCTTTGCGTCAGGATGTGCTGGATGTCGACGTGCCGATCGGCGCGACGGTTGCCCG
Organism: Pseudomonas sp. A214; assembly: GCF_900156295.1. NCBI lineage: Bacteria > Pseudomonadati > Pseudomonadota > Gammaproteobacteria > Pseudomonadales > Pseudomonadaceae > Pseudomonas > Pseudomonas sp. A214. Next base: position 5,114,408 of record NZ_LT707062.1, on the reverse strand, counting down.
GCGTCAGCTGCGCCTGCGGGACATCCTGCATATGCAGCCGGGGGACATTATTCCTGTCGAGATGCCTGAAGACATGATCATGCGCGCCAACGGTGTACCGGCCTTCAAGGTCAAGATGGGCTCTCACAAAGGCAACCTGGCGTTGCAGGTGATCGAGCCGATCGAACGCCGCTGAGCGGTGTCGAATCCTTACGTTTTTAACTGAATTTTTGCCCGCCGAGGACAAATGATGGCTGACGATATGAACACCCAGGATGACCAGGCGCTGGCCGACGAGTGGGCTGCGGCCCTGGAAGAAACCGGCGACGCCGGGCAGGCCGACATTGACGCTTTGCTGGCGGCCGACACTGGCGCTCACGCCTCCAACCGCCTGCCGATGGAAGAGTTTGGCAGCGTGCCCAGAAGCAACGAACAGGTGACGCTGGACGGCCCGAACCTGGACGTGATTCTCGACATCCCGGTGTCGATTTCCATGGAAGTGGGCAGCACCGACATCAACATCCGCAATCTGCTGCAGCTTAACCAGGGCTCGGTGATCGAGCTGGATCGCCTGGCTGGCGAGCCGTTGGATGTACTGGTCAACGGCACGCTGATCGCCCATGGCGAGGTAGTGGTGGTCAACGAGAAGTTCGGCATTCGCCTGACGGACGTGATCAGCCCGAGCGAACGCATCAAGAAGTTGCGCTGAGTGAAAGGTTTTTTCGCCGCAGCCTTGATGCTGCCATTCAGCGTGCTGGCGGCCGAACCGGTAGCCACCGTAGCGGCTGCGCCGGCGGCGGGTAGCGGGATCGCCGGGCAACTGGCGCAATTGGTGCTCGGTCTGCTGCTGGTGCTGGGGTTGATCTTCTTCCTGGCCTGGTTGCTGCGGCGTGTGCAGCAGGCGGGGCCAGCCGGCAAGGGGCAGGTCATCGACATCGTCGGTTCCCGCGCGCTTGGCCCGCGGGACCGGCTGGTGCTGGTTCAGGTTGGCAACGAGCAGATTCTGCTGGGGCTGAGCCCGGGCACCATTACTGCATTGCATGTTCTCAAGGAGCCGGTGCAGGTGCCTGCCACCGACCAGGCCACCCCCGAGTTTGCCCAGCGTCTCATGGAACTGTTGGGTAAAGATCAGAAGGATAAAAAGTAATGCCATTGCGCATTCTGTTGGCGGTGGTCCTGATGCTGGCCGCGCCGTTGGTGCTTGCCGCCGATCCGCTGTCGATCCCGGCAATTACCTTGGGCACCAACGCCGAAGGGGCTCAGGAGTATTCGGTCAGCCTGCAGATCCTGCTGATCATGACCGCGCTGAGTTTCATCCCGGCGTTCGTCATGCTGATGACCAGTTTCACTCGGATCATTATCGTCTTTTCGATCCTGCGCCAGGCCCTGGGCTTGCAGCAGACGCCGTCGAATCAGATTCTTACCGGCATGGCGCTGTTCTTGACGATGTTCATCATGGCACCGGTCTTCGACCGGGTGAACCAGGATGCGCTGCAGCCCTATCTGGCGGAAACCATCACCGCCCAGGACGCGGTGGCCAAGGCTGAAGTGCCGATCAAGGATTTCATGCTGGCCCAGACCCGCACCAGCGACCTGGAACTGTTCATGCGCCTGTCCAAGCGCACTGACATTGCCAGCCCGGATCAAGCGCCGCTGACCATCCTGGTGCCGGCGTTCGTGACGTCCGAGCTCAAGACCGCGTTCCAGATTGGTTTCATGATTTTCATCCCGTTCCTGATCATCGACCTGGTGGTCGCCAGTGTGCTCATGGCCATGGGTATGATGATGCTGTCGCCATTGATCATTTCCCTGCCGTTCAAGATCATGCTGTTCGTGCTCGTGGACGGCTGGGCCCTGATCATCGGCACCCTGGCGGGCAGTTTCGGCGGTGTTTAGGCCATTTGTGCGGGTAGCAAGAATATGACGCCTGAAGTAGCGGTAGACCTGTTCCGCGAAGCGCTCTGGCTGACGACCATGATGGTCGCTGTGCTGGTGATACCCAGCCTGCTGGTGGGCTTGCTGGTGGCGATGTTCCAGGCCGCGACCCAGATCAACGAACAGACCCTCAGCTTCCTGCCGCGTCTGCTGGTAATGCTGGTGACGTTGATCGTCGCCGGTCCCTGGCTGGTGCAAACTTTCATGGAATACATCCTGCAGCTTTACGGCAGTATTCCGCAGTTGATCGGCTGACCTGATGTCGATGCTCGAACTGACGGATACCCAGATCAGTACCTGGGTGGCGTCATTTATCCTGCCGCTGTTTCGTGTCACCGCGGTGCTGATGAGCATGCCGGTGTTTGGCACTACCCTTGTGCCAACCCGCGTACGGCTGTATTTCGCTCTGGCGATTACGGTGGTCATCGCACCAGGGTTGCCACCTATGCCGCCGGTCAACGCTCTGGACCTCAGTGCATTGATGCTGGTGGCCGAGCAGATTCTGATTGGCGTCTTGATGGGCTTTTCGCTGCAACTGTTTTTCCAGGCGTTTGTGGTGGCCGGGCAAATCATTTCGATCCAGATGGGCATGGCGTTCGCCTCCATGGTCGACCCCACCAACGGCGTGAACAGCGCTGTGATCGGGCAGTTCTTGACGATGCTGGTGACCCTGCTGTTTCTGGCCATGAACGGGCACCTGGTGGTGTTTGAGGTGCTGACCGAGAGCTTCACCACATTGCCGGTGGGCAGCGCGATGCTGGTCAATCATTTCTGGGACATCGCCGGCAAGCTTGGCTGGGTTCTAGGGGCGGCGATGGTGTTGGTATTGCCCGCGATTACCGCGTTGCTGGTGGTCAATATTGCCTTTGGCGTGATGACCCGGGCGGCGCCGCAGTTGAACATTTTCTCCATTGGCTTTCCGTTGACCCTGGTGCTGGGCCTGGTGATTTTCTGGATCAGCCTGGGGGATCTTCTCAATCAGTACCAGCCGCTGGCGACCCAGGCCCTGCAGCTGTTACGCGACATGGCACAGGCGCGCTGAACCATGGCCGAAAGCGAGAGTGGGCAGGACAAGACAGAAGACCCCACGGAGAAGCGCAAGAAGGAGTCTCGGGACAAGGGCGAGATTGCGCGCTCCAAGGAGCTCAATACCCTGGCGGTGATGTTGGCCGGGGCGGGCGGTCTGTTGATTTATGGCGGCGGGCTGGCCCTGGATCTGCTGGAAATCATGCGCCTGAATTTTTCCTTGCCCCGCGAGGTACTGCTCAGTCCCGGTGCCATGGGGCAATACCTGCTGCACTCCGGCAAGATCGCGATCCTGGCCGTGCAACCGGTCCTGATCTTTCTGCTGTTGGCGGCCATTATTGGCCCGATTTCCCTGGGGGGCTGGCTGTTTGCCGGTAAGAGCCTGGCGCCCAAGTTCAGTCGGATGAACCCGGCCAACGGCCTCAAGCGAATGTTTTCCAGTACGGCGCTGATGGAGTTGCTCAAGGCGCTTGGGAAGTTTTTCCTGATCCTGTTTGTCGCGCTGACGGTACTGCAGGCCGATATCGACGACTTGCTGCGCATCGCCCATGAACCCTTGGAGCAGGCCATTATCCACAGCGTGCAGCTGGTGGGCTGGAGTACCTTGTGGATGGCTTGCGGCTTGATTCTGATCGCCGCCATCGACGTGCCGATCCAGCTGTATCAGAGCAAGCAGAAGCTGATGATGACCAAGCAGGAGATCCGCGACGAGCATAAGGACCAGGAGGGCAAGCCGGAGGTCAAGCAACGGATTCGCCAGTTGCAGCGTGAAGTGTCCCAGCGCCGGATGATGGCGGCGATCCCGGATGCCGACGTGGTCATCACCAACCCGACTCACTACGCCGTGGCACTCAAGTACGACCCCGATAAAGGCAATGCTCCGGTGTTGCTGGCCAAGGGCAGTGATTTCCTGGCGCTGAAAATCCGCGAGATTGCCGTAGCCAACGAAGTGATGCTGCTCGAGTCCCCCGCGTTGGCGCGATCGATTTACTACTCCACCGAACTCGACCAGGAAATCCCCGGAGGCCTGTACCTGGCCGTGGCCCAGGTGTTGGCCTACGTCTATCAGATCCGTCAACACCGCGCCGGCAAGGGCAAGCGCCCCGAGCCTCTCAAGGATTTGCCGATTCCACCGGATTTGCGCCGCGACTCCTGATTCGGGCCTGCGCTGATTGCGCTCGGATGCAGAACCAGTGGGAGCGAGCCTCGATTGCATTCAGCGCCTTGGCTAGCGCCTCTATTTCAGCCTCTGACAAAAGTTGGAAGGCTTCTTGCAATACCCCGTCTGCGCCCGTTTCGGGCGTCAAAAGTTTGCTTCACAGGAACGGGGATTATTGGTGGATCGCTCTCAGTTATTCAACACCGCGCGCAACAACGTAGCCGACCTCAGCCGGGGTAATCTGGGCGTGCCGTTGTTGCTGCTGGTCATGCTCGCCATGATGATGCTGCCGGTGCCACCGTTTCTGCTGGACGTGTTCTTCACGTTCAACATTGCTTTGTCCATCGTTGTACTGCTGGTGTGTGTGTACGCATTGCGGCCACTGGATTTCGCGGTGTTCCCGACCATTCTGCTGGTGGCGACGCTGATGCGCCTGGCGCTCAACGTGGCGTCCACCCGGGTGGTGATGATCCACGGGCATGAAGGCCACGCCGCTGCCGGTAAGGTGATCCAGGCCTTCGGTGAAGTGGTGATCGGCGGAAACTACGTGGTGGGTATCGTCGTCTTCGCCATTTTGATGATCATCAACTTTGTCGTGGTGACCAAGGGTGCCGGACGGATTTCCGAGGTGAGTGCGCGTTTCACCCTCGATGCAATGCCCGGCAAGCAAATGGCAATCGACGCCGACCTCAACGCCGGCCTGATCGATCAGGGCCAGGCCAAGGCCCGTCGTCTGGAAGTGGCCCAGGAAGCCGAGTTCTATGGCTCCATGGACGGTGCCAGCAAATTCGTGCGCGGCGATGCCATCGCCGGCCTGCTGATCCTCTTCATCAACCTGATCGGCGGTATGGCTGTCGGTATCTTCCAGCACGGCATGACATTCGGCGATGCCGGCAAGGTTTACGCGCTGTTAACCATTGGTGACGGTTTGGTGGCGCAATTGCCATCACTGTTGTTATCCACAGCTGCCGCGATCATGGTGACCCGTGCGTCCGGCTCCGAAGACATGGGTAAGCAGATCGGCCGGCAGATGTTTGCATCGCCCAAGGCGTTGGCCGTTGCAGCCGGACTGATGGCCGTGATGGGCCTGGTCCCCGGGATGCCCCATTTCTCGTTTCTGAGCATGGCCGCATTGGCGGCGGGTGGCGCCTACCTGTTCTGGAAGAAACAGAACGTACAAAAGGTTCAGGCCCTGCAGGAGGTCAAGCGTCAGCAGGAACTGTTGCCGTCGCCGGCTCGTGCCATGGAAACCAAGGAGCTGGGCTGGGACGACGTGACGCCGATCGACATGATCGGCCTGGAAGTCGGTTACCGTCTGATCCCCTTGGTGGACCGCAATCAGGGTGGTCAATTGCTCGCGCGGATCAAGGGTGTGCGCAAGAAGCTGTCCCAGGACCTGGGCTTTCTGATGCCCACCGTACATATTCGTGACAACCTCGATCTGGCACCAAGTGCCTATCGCTTGACGCTGATGGGGGTGATCCTGGCCGAAGCCGAGATTTACCCGGACCGTGAACTGGCGATCAACCCGGGACAGGTCTACGGTTCGCTCAACGGCATTACCGCCAAGGATCCGGCTTTTGGCCTGGAAGCGGTATGGATCGAAATCAGCCAGCGGGCCCAGGCCCAGTCCCTTGGCTATACCGTGGTGGACGCCAGTACCGTGGTCGCGACCCACTTGAACCAGATTCTGTACAAGCACTCCAGCGAGCTGATCGGTCACGAAGAAGTCCAGCAATTACTGCAAGTGCTGGCCAAAGGCTCGCCGAAGCTGGCCGAAGAGCTGGTGCCTGGCGTGGTTTCGTTGTCGCAATTGCTCAAGGTGTTGCAAGCGCTGTTGGCTGAGCAGGTGCCGGTGCGCGACATTCGCAGCATTGCCGAGGCTATCGCCAACAACGCTTCCAAGAGTCAAGATACCGCCGCTCTGGTGGCTGCGGTGCGGGTTGGCGTATCCCGCGCAATCGTCCAAAGCATTGTAGGCACTGAGTCGGAGCTGCCTGTGATCACGTTGGAGCCAAGGTTGGAACAGATATTGCTCAATAGTCTGCAGAAGGCAGGACAAGGCTCGGAAGAGGGCGTTCTGCTGGAGCCAAGCATGGCCGAGAAGCTGCAGCGTTCGCTGATCGATGCAGCCCAGCGGCAGGAGATGCAAGGCCAACCGGTGATCCTGCTGGTGGCCGGTCCGATTCGCGCGATGCTTTCGCGATTCGGGCGCCTCGCGGTCCCGGGGTTGCATGTGCTGGCGTACCAGGAAATACCGGACAACAAGCAAGTGACCATCGTTGCGACAGTAGGGCCCAACGGCTGAGGTAGTGGTTTATGCAAGTGAAGCGTTTTTTTGCCGCCGATATGCGTCAGGCCATGAAGCTGGTTCGTGACGAGCTGGGCGCTGAAGCCGCCATCATCGGTAACCGTCGGATCGCCGGCGGTGTCGAGCTGACGGCGGCTCTGGATTACAAATTGTCGGCGCTGGCCCCACGTGTTCCCAACATGGAACTCGAGGATGAGCTGCGCAAGACCCAGTCGCGCATCGCCAGTGCCCAGGCCGAATTGAGCTTGCGCAGCAGTGACGGCGAAGCCAGCGCGGGCACCAATCGTCAATTGTTCGCCGGCCAGCCTCTGACCGCTGGATTGCCGTTGACCGCTGCCGAGCCACTGGTCGAGCAGGCCAAGGCCGAGCCGCGTCGTCCGGCGCCGGTTCAGGCTGCCTCGGGCGGTGGCGTCGACCCGCGCGCCCTGGACTCGATGCGCTTCGAACTCAACAGCCTGCGTGAACTGATGGAAGTTCAGCTCGGCTCCCTGGCCTGGAACCAGTTGCAAGGCAACCGTCCGGCCCAGGCAAACCTGTGGCGTCGCCTGCAACGTATCGGCCTGTCCGGTCCGTTGTCCCGTGACCTGCTGGCGCTGATCAACGATATCGAAGAACCTCGTCAGGCCTGGCGCATGTTGCTGGCGCACCTGGCGCGGATGATCGCCACACCGGAAGTCGAGCCTCTCGAAGAAGGTGGCGTCATTGCCATGGTCGGCCCGGCCGGCATGGGCAAGACCACCACCCTGGCCAAGCTCGCGGCGCGTTATGTACTCAAGTACGGCGCCCAGAGCATCGCCCTGGTGAGCATGGACAGTTTCCGTATCGGTGCCCAGGAACAACTCAAGACCCTTGGCCGGATCCTCAATGTGTCGGTGACCCATGTGGATCCGGGCCAGTCCCTGGCCCAGGCGCTGGAACCGCTGCTGCGCAAGCGCGTCGTGCTGATCGATACCGCCGGCCTGCAAGCCAGCGATCCGGCCCTGCGCATGCAGCTTGAAAGCCTGGCCGGGCGTGGGATCCGGTCAAAAAATTATCTCGTGTTGGCAACCACCAGCCAGAAACAGGTTCTAACCGCCGCATACCACAGCTACAAACGCTGCGGGCTGGCCGGCTGCATCCTGACTAAGCTGGACGAAACGGCAAGCCTGGGCGAGGTGTTGAGCCTGGCGATCGGTCATGATTTACCGGTGGCCTACCTGACCGACGGGCCGCGGATCCCGGATGATTTGCATCTGCCGCGCCGTCATCAACTGGTCAGTCGTGCCGTGAGTGTGCAAATGCAGGAAGAACCCAGCGAAGAAGCCATGGCTGATATGTTCGCTGATATCTACCACAGCCCGACCAAGCAGGTCGGCTGAGGTAATCATGAATATTTTTTGTACCTACATCGATGGTCTGCCATGCATTGTTCCTTCATGCGAGCGCGCAGCCAGTAATGTGGCCTCCGTCTAAGTAAGACAAGGTAAAGAACGAACATGGGCAGCATGCATCCCGTACAGGTGATCGCGGTGACCGGCGGCAAAGGTGGCGTCGGCAAGACTAACGTGTCAGTGAACTTGTCCCTGGCTCTGGCAGAGCTTGGCCGACGGGTCATGCTGCTGGACGCCGACCTGGGCCTGGCGAACGTCGACGTGCTGCTGGGGCTCACGCCCAAGCGCACGCTGGCGGACGTGATAGAGGGCCGCTGCGAACTGCGCGACGTGCTGCTGCAAGGGCCGGGCGGGATTCGCATCGTGCCGGCTGCCTCGGGCACCCAGAGCATGGTTCACCTGACCCCGGCTCAACACGCCGGCCTGATCCAGGCCTTCAGCGACATCGGTGACAACCTCGATGTGCTGGTGATCGACACCGCTGCCGGTATCGGTGATTCGGTCGTCAGTTTCGTACGCGCTGCCCAGGAAGTCTTGCTGGTGGTCTGCGACGAACCGACGTCCATCACCGACGCCTATGCCCTGATCAAGTTATTGAACCGTGACTACGGCATGAACCGCTTCCGCGTCCTGGCCAACATGGCCCAGAGCCCGCAGGAAGGTCGCAACCTGTTCGCCAAGTTGACAAAGGTCACGGATCGTTTCCTGGACGTCGCCCTACAATACGTCGGCGCTGTGCCCTACGACGAAAGCGTACGCAAGGCCGTCCAGAAGCAACGTGCGGTTTATGAAGCCTTTCCCCGTTCCAAATGCGCACTGGCGTTCAAGGCTATTGCCCAGAAGGTTGATACCTGGCCACTGCCAGCCAACCCTCGCGGGCATCTGGAGTTTTTCGTCGAGCGTCTCGTGCAACAAACAGCAGGGCCCGTGTTATGACAGCCAGCGGTTACAACCATCTCTACAAGAAATCGGCACGGGACGCCCAGTACGAATTGATTGAGCGATACGCGCCTCTGGTCAAGCGTATCGCCTATCACTTGCTGGCGCGCTTGCCGGCCAGTGTCCAGGTTGAAGACCTGATCCAGGCGGGCATGATCGGCCTGCTCGAAGTGTCGAACAAATACGACGCGAGCAAGGGCGCCAGTTTCGAGACCTATGCCGGTATTCGCATTCGCGGGGCGATGCTCGATGAAGTCCGTAAGGGTGATTGGGCGCCGCGTTCGGTGCATCGCAATACCCGCATGGTCAGTGACGCCATTCGCGCCATTGAAGCTAAAACCGGGCGTGACGCTAAAGATCACGAGGTTGCGGCCGAACTCCAATTGAGTCTCGATGATTATTACGGGATTTTGAACGATACCTTGGGCAGTCGCCTGTTCAGTTTCGACGACCTGCTGCAGGACGGCGAACACGAAGGGCTGCACGAGGACGGCGCGAGTGCTCACATGGAGCCATCGCGTGACCTGGAAGATGAGCGTTTCCAGAGCGCGCTGGCGGATGCGATTGCCAATTTGCCGGAGCGTGAGCGACTGGTCTTGGCGCTGTACTACGACGAAGAGCTGAACCTCAAGGAAATCGGTGAGGTCCTGGGTGTCAGCGAATCGCGGGTCAGCCAGTTACACAGCCAGTGCGCGGCCCGTTTGCGGGGGCGTTTGGGGGAGTGGCGAGCGCGCTGACAGCAGTGTGGGGACACTGCGAACGAGGCTGGCCTGGCATGTGCTGAGCCAGTCTTTCTCTGTTGTCCTCCAGACCGTTGTCGAGTGTTGTGCCGGATTGATTGAAATGGCGCGTTCAGGTGCTGGGCGCGTTTAAGACTGCTTGGAGGTCGAATTGGACAAGAACATGAAAATCCTCATCGTTGATGACTTCTCAACGATGCGGCGGATCATAAAAAACCTGTTGCGTGACCTTGGGTTCACCAACACGGTCGAGGCCGACGATGGCACCACTGCCATTCCGGTTCTCAACAGCGGAAGCATCGACTTTCTGGTGACTGACTGGAACATGCCCGGCATGACCGGTATCGACTTGCTGCGCCATGTGCGCGCCGACGAAAAACTCAAGCACCTTCCGGTGCTGATGGTCACTGCCGAAGCCAAGCGCGAGCAGATCATCGAAGCGGCCCAGGCCGGTGTGAACGGCTACGTGGTCAAACCCTTCACGGCCCAGGCGTTGAAAGAGAAGATCGAAAAAATCTTCGAACGCATCGGTTAACGGCGCCACGGGGGAGCTATGGATAACGAATCTTCAATGGGTGATTTCGAATCGACCCTGAAAAAACATGCCCGCGAACTGGTCGACAGCCTTGAGAAAGGCCGCTTTGGCGATGCGGTTCAAATGATCCATGAGCTCAACCAGACCCGTGACCGCGGTCTGTATCAGGAAGTGGGCAAGCTCACGCGTGAACTGCACAGCGCGATTGTCAATTTTCAGATCGATCCGAACATGCCGCAGGCCGAGGAGGTCTCGCAGATCACCGACGCGACCGAGCGTCTGGGTTATGTGGTCAAGCTGACCGAGGCCGCGGCCAACCGCACCATGGACCTGGTGGAGAACGCAACGCCGCTGGTCAATGGCCTGAGCGATGAAGCCCAGGCCTTGAGCACCGACTGGGGTCGCTTCATGCGGCGCGAAGTCGGGGCTGAAGAGTTTCGCGAGCTGGCCCGTCGGGTCGACGGTTTCCTGACGCGCAGTAGCGCCGAGAACCGCGCCGTGGCGAGCAACCTCAACGACATTCTGCTGGCTCAGGACTATCAAGACCTGACCGGCCAGGTGATCAAGCGGGTGACCCAACTGGTCACCGAAGTGGAAAGCAACCTGCTCAAACTGGTGTTGATGGCCAGCCAGGTAGACCGCTTTGCAGGCATCGAACACGACCGTGAAGCGATGCTCGCTGAAAAAGATCCACAAAAACATCTCTCTCAGGGTGAAGGTCCGCAAATTCATGCCGATAAAAGAGAAGACGTTGTGTCCGGTCAGGACGATGTGGACGATTTGCTGTCCAGCCTTGGATTTTAGGTTTTAGACCTCTAGGAGCACCCATTAATGAGCTTCGGCGCCGATGAAGAGATCCTTCAGGATTTCCTGGTTGAGGCCGGCGAGATTCTAGAGCAACTGTCCGAACAGCTGGTCGAGCTGGAAAGCCGACCTGATGATGCGGATCTGCTCAATGCAATTTTTCGCGGTTTCCACACTGTAAAAGGAGGCGCCGGCTTCCTCCAGCTCAATGAGCTGGTGGAGTGCTGTCACATTGCCGAAAACGTGTTCGACATCCTGCGCAAGGGTGAGCGTCGCGTTGACTCGGAATTGATGGACGTGGTGCTCGAAGCGCTGGATGCGGTCAACAGCATGTTCAGTGAAGTGCGCGAGCGCTCACCGATCACCGCTGCTACGCCTGAGCTGCTCGCCGCGCTGTCGCGCCTGGCCGAGCCGCAGTCGGCTGACGAAGCTGCACCGGTAGCCGCGCCAGTGGTTGAGGAACCGGTCGCCGAGGAATCAGGCGACATCACCGATAACGAATTCGAACAACTGCTGGACTCGCTGAACGCCGTCAAGGCTCAAGCCCAGGCTCCGGCAGCGCCTGCTGTCCCGGCTGCGCCGGCCGCCGATGCCGCCGCCAGCGATGAAATCACCGACGCCGAGTTCGAGTCGCTGCTCGATCAGCTTCACGGCAAGGGCCAGTTCGCCGTGGATGCCGTCGCCCCCCCGAGTGCCCCGGCCGCCCCGAAAGCGGCGGGCGACAACTCCGATATCACCGACGATGAGTTCGAGGCTTTGCTCGATCAGTTGCACGGCAAGGGTAACTTCGCCGTGGACGCACTGGATTCGGCTATCGCCTCCGCGCCGACCCCAGCCAAGCCTGCCGCCGCCGCAGCGGGCAGCGACCTGATCAGCGATCACGAATTCGAATCACTGCTCGACGAACTGCACGGCAAGGGCAAGTTCAGCGAAGTCGGCACCGCCTCAACAGCCACTGCGCCTGCCGCCACTGCCACAGCGGCTGCGCCAGCGGAGAAGGCCGCGGCCAAACCCGCCGCCAAGGCACCGGAACCGAAGGCTGAGACACCCAAGCCTGCTGCCGCCGCCCCGGCGCCAGCCCGCGCACCGGCGGCCGCGCCGGCGGAAAAGCCGGCCAGCGAAGCCGAGACCACTGTACGGGTCGACACCGCTCGCCTGGACGAGATCATGAACATGGTCGGCGAACTGGTGCTGGTGCGTAACCGCCTGGTGCGCCTGGGCCTCAACAGCCAGGACGAAGCCATGGCCAAGGCCGTGTCGAACCTGGACGTGGTCACGGCTGACTTGCAGACGGCGGTCATGAAGACCCGGATGCAGCCGATCAAGAAAGTCTTCGGGCGCTTTCCGCGCCTGGTTCGCGACCTGGCGCGCCAGCTCAAGAAAGAAATCAACCTGGAACTAGTGGGCGAAGAGACCGACCTGGACAAGAACCTGGTCGAGGCTCTGGCCGATCCACTGGTCCACTTGGTGCGCAACGCGGTCGACCACGGTATCGAGTCGCCGCAAGAGCGCGAAGAGTCAGGCAAGCCCCGCAGCGGCAAGGTGGTATTGGCCGCCGAGCAGGAAGGCGACCACATCCTGCTGTCGATCTCCGACGACGGCAAAGGCATGGACCCGAACGTACTGCGCTCCATCGCGGTGAAGCGCGGTGTGATGGACAAGGATGCCGCCGACCGCCTGAGCGACACCGAGTGCTACAACCTGATCTTCGCCCCGGGGTTCTCGACCAAGACCGAGATTTCCGACGTGTCGGGCCGTGGCGTGGGCATGGATGTGGTGAAAACCAAGATTTCCCAGCTCAACGGTTCGATCAACATCTACTCGACCAAGGGCCAGGGCTCGAAAATCGTCATCAAGGTCCCGCTGACCCTGGCGATCATGCCGACCCTGATGGTGATGCTGGGCAACCAGGCATTCGCCTTCCCGCTGGTCAATGTCAACGAAATCTTCCACCTCGACCTGTCGCGCACCAACGTGGTGGACGGCCAGGAAGTGGTGATCGTGCGGGACAAGGCACTGCCGCTGTTCTACCTCAAGCGCTGGCTGGTCAGCTCCGCCGCTCATGTCGAGCAGGGTGAAGGCCATGTGGTGATCCTTTCGGTGGGCACCCAGCGGATCGGCTTCGTCGTCGATCAGTTGGTGGGCCAGGAAGAAGTGGTCATCAAGCCGCTAGGCAAGATGCTCCAGGGCACCCCGGGCATGTCCGGCGCCACCATCACCGGCGACGGTCGCATCGCGTTGATTCTCGATGTGCCAAGCATGCTCAAGCGTTACGCCGCACGGCGTATTTGATTCTGGAGGGGCGCGGCCCGCAGCCGCGTCTCGTCTAACGGAGTGTTTATGGTAGTTAAAGTCCTGGTGGTGGACGATTCGGGGTTTTTCCGCCGCCGCGTCTCGGAAATTCTCTCGGCGGACCCGAGTATTCAGGTCGTCGGTACGGCGACCAACGGCAAAGAGGCAATCGATCAGGCGCTGGCGCTCAAGCCGGACGTGATCACCATGGACTACGAGATGCCGATGATGGATGGCATCACGGCGGTGCGGCATATCATGCAGCGCTGCCCGACCCCAGTATTGATGTTCTCCTCCCTGACCCATGAAGGCGCCCGGGTGACCCTCGATGCGCTGGACGCCGGGGCGGTGGATTTCCTGCCGAAAAATTTCGAAGACATTTCGCGCAACCCCGACAAGGTTCGGCAGTTGCTGTGCGAGAAGGTCCACAGTATTTCCCGCAGCAACCGGCGTGTCGGTGCCTATAGCATACCTGCGCCAGCGCCTGCACCAGCCCCGGCTTCATCGGGCAGCTTCAATCCGGCCCCAGCGCGCAGTGCCCCGGCCCCAGCGCCAGCTCGTTCCGCGCCCGCCAGTACGTCATCGTCGCCGGCCCCCAAGCGCAAAGCCTACAAACTGGTCGCTATTGGTACGTCCACCGGCGGCCCGGTGGCGTTGCAGCGGGTCCTGACCCAGTTGCCGGCCAACTTTCCGGCGCCGATCGTGCTGATCCAGCATATGCCCGCGGCCTTCACCAAGGCGTTCGCCGAGCGTCTGGACAAGCTGTGTCGTATCAGCGTCAAGGAGGCCGAGGATGGCGACATCCTGCGTCCGGGCCTGGCGCTGTTGGCGCCAGGCGGCAAGCAGATGATGATCGATGGTCGCGGCGCGGTGAAAATCCTGCCCGGCGATGAGCGGCTCAATTACAAACCGTGCGTGGACATCACTTTCGGCTCCGCCGCTAAATCCTACGGCGACAAAGTTCTGGCGGTGGTGCTCACCGGCATGGGCGCCGACGGTCGCGAAGGCGCGCGCCTGCTCAAGCAGGGCGGCAGCGCCATTTGGGCCCAGGATGAAGCCAGTTGCGTGATCTATGGCATGCCGATGGCGATTGTCAAAGCGGATCTGGCCGACGCGGTGTACGGGCTGGACGACATCGGTAGACATCTGGTCGAGGCGTGCCTGTAATGGATGTGCTCAGCCTGATCGGCATCATCATGGCGTTCGTCGCCATTATTGGTGGCAATTACCTGGAAGGCGGTCACCTGGGGGCCTTGGCCAACGGCCCGGCGGCGTTGATCGTGATCGGCGGCACCGTGGGCGCGGCGCTGTTGCAGTCGCCCATGAGCGCCTTCAAGCGCGCCATGCAGGTGCTCATCTGGATTCTGTTCCCGCCACGTGTCGACCTGGCCGGTGGCATCGACCGCGTGGTGAACTGGAGTCTGACCGCCCGCAAGGAAGGTTTGCTGGGCCTGGAAGGGGTGGCCGACGCCGAACCCGACAACTATTCGCGCAAAGGCCTGCAACTGTTGGTGGACGGCGCTGAGCCGGAAGCCATCCGCAGCATCCTGGAAGTGGATTTCTACACCCAGGAAAGCCGTGACATCGAAGCGGCCAAAGTCTTTGAAAGCATGGGTGGCTATGCGCCGACCATCGGCATCATCGGTGCGGTGATGGGCCTGATCCACGTGATGGGCAACCTGGCCGATCCGTCGCAACTGGGCAGTGGTATCGCCGTGGCTTTCGTCGCGACCATTTATGGTGTGGCCAGTGCCAACCTGGTGCTGCTGCCGATCGCCGCCAAGCTCAAGTCCATTGCGTTGCGCCAGTCGCGTTATCGCGAAATGTTGCTGGAAGGGATCCTGTCGATCGCCGAAGGTGAAAACCCGCGTTCCATTGAGTTGAAGCTTCAGGGCTTCATGGACTGATGGGAGACATGGAAAATGGCACGTCGCAGGCATCGTGAAGAACACGTCAACCATGAACGCTGGCTCGTCTCTTACGCCGACTTCATCACGCTGCTGTTCGCTTTTTTCGTGGTCATGTATTCGATCTCGTCGGTCAACGAAGGCAAGTACAAGGTTATTTCCGAGGCGCTGATCGGCGTGTTTACCGACTCCGACCGCGCCCTCAAGCCCATCCCCATTGGTGATGAGCGGCCCAAGACCACCACGCCGGCCAAACCGCTGGTCAGGGACTCCGAGCAGGTCGATGCCGGTATCGCTGGCGGCAGCGATCCGTTGAAAAGCATTGCCGATGACATCAGCGCGGCGTTTGGTGATCTGATCAGCTCCAATCAGATGACCGTGCGCGGCAACGAGTTGTGGGTTGAGATCGAACTCAATTCCAGCCTGTTGTTTGGCAGCGGCGATGCCATGCCCAGCGACATGGCGTTCAACATCATCGATAAAGTGGCCGCGATCCTCAGGCCTTTCGACAACCCGATCCACGTAGAAGGCTTCACAGACGATCAGCCGATTCGCACTGCGCAGTACCCGACCAACTGGGAACTGTCCTCGGCGCGTTCGGCGAGCATCGTGCGCATGCTCGCGATGCAGGGCGTAAACCCCGGCCGGCTGGCGTCGGTGGGCTATGGTGAATTCCAGCCGGTGGCCAACAATGCCACCGCCGAGGGGAGGGCGCGCAACCGGCGAGTGGTGTTGGTGGTGTCGCGCAACCTTGAGGTGCGCCGCAGCCTGACCGGGACCGGTACGGCCCATGCAACACCGGATGCGGCATTGAAGCGTGCTGGCACACAAACTGCACCGACCCAGCCCAAGTCGCCGGGAAGACAGAGCGCCGTCAATTCTCCGTCACCCGCTTTATAACCGAGCTATTTCTCGGTCGAGCCTTTATCGACCGGGAGGAACAATCCGAATGAGAGTCTGGGCAGTCGCCAATCAAAAAGGTGGTGTGGGTAAAACCACATCTTCCATCGCTTTAGCCGGATTGCTGGCCGAGGCGGGCAAGCGCGTGGTCATGGTCGATCTGGACCCCCACGGCTCGATGACCAGCTACTTTGGTTACGATCCCGACAGTCTGGAGCACAGCAACTACGACCTGTTCCTGCACAAGGGCGGTGTGCCCGAAGGCTTGCCGGGGCAGTTGCTGCTGTCCACCAGCGATGAGCGGATTTCCCTGTTGCCATCCAGCACCGCCCTGGCGACCCTGGAACGGCAGTCGCCGGGACAAAGCGGTCTGGGCCTGGTGATCGCCAAGAGTCTGGCGCAACTGTGGCAGGACTTCGATTACGCGATCATCGACAGCCCGCCGCTGCTTGGCGTGCTGATGGTCAACGCCTTGGCGGCCAGCCAGCAATTGGTTATCCCGGTGCAGACCGAGCATCTGGCAGTCAAGGGCCTGGAGCGCATGGTCAATACCCTGGCGATGATCAACCGCTCACGCAAGCAATCGTTGGCCTTCAACATCGTGCCGACCCTGTTTGATCGTCGCACCCAGGCGTCCCTGGGCACCCTGCGCGTGCTGCGGGACATGTACCCGGATGACATCTGGCAAGGCTACATTCCGGTCGACACGCGTTTGCGTGACGCCAGCCGTGCCGGTGTGACCCCTTCGCAATTCGATGGCAAGAGCCGCGGCGTGCTGGCCTACCGGGCGCTGCTCAAGCACCTGCTGGCCCAGCAGCTCGTTTCGCAGCAGGTGGCTTAAGGTGACGAGGCTTACCAAAGGCATTGCACTCGCTTGTGAGCGCTCAAGTCCAGGCGCATACATGCCGATAACCTTTTCAAGTGGCGCACTGTTCCCATGAGCCGCCCGATAAAGACAACCTCGCGTCCGCAACTGGCCCTGCAGTCTTATCTGGATGGGCTGTTGCAGGAAGCAACCGAAGAACTGCCACCGCAACCGAGCGTGATCGAGGCGTTGCCCGAGACCGTCGAAGCCGAAGGTGGACTGGATGAATTTCAGGCGGCCGTGCTCGAAGAGCAGGCCCGTGATGCACACAAAACAGTGATTGCCGCGGCAGTCGAGGCTCCGTTCATCAAGCCTCAGGTGGCAGTGATGCAAGCGCCTGCGCCGATCCTGGCGCCGGTCTCGACCGTTGCACCGTTGCTGCAGGGCCTGGTGACGCCGGTGGTGGAAGTCCATCTGCCACCAAGCAGCCCACCGCCGCCGGTGCCGACCGACGACCGTCCGGCCTGGGCCGCCGAGCCGTTCGAGTGTTTGTTGTTCGATGTGGCCGGGTTGACCCTGGCGGTGCCGCTGGTATGCCTGGGATCGATATATTCCCTGGCCGGGCAGGAACTGACGCCGTTGTTCGGTCAGCCGGAATGGTTCCTGGGGATCCTGCCGAGCCAGGCCGGCAACCTGAAGGTGCTGGATACCGCGCGCTGGGTGATGCCGGACCGTTATCGCGATGATTTTCGCCAGGGCCTGCAATACGTGATTTCGGTGCAAGGGTATGAATGGGGTTTGGCGGTGCATCAGGTCAGTCGCTCGCTGCGCCTGGACCCGAACGAGATCAAGTGGCGCAGCCATCGAGGCCAACGGCCATGGCTGGCCGGTACGGTGATCGAGCACATGTGCGCCTTGCTGGACGTTTCCGAGCTGGCCGAATTGATCGCCAGTGGCGGGGCAAAACACCTGGGCGGCGCCAAGCCGGTTCAGAAACCGAAATAAGACAACCCGTGGCGCACCACGTCACGGGGCAGAACACACACCGCCACAGGCGGTTTTTCGAGGGGTCAGGGTATGAATGATAAGGCGTCGTCTCTCAAGGGTTCCGAAGATCCGATTTTGCAATGGGTAACCTTCAAGCTCGATAACGAAACCTACGGCATCAACGTGATGCGCGTTCAGGAAGTGCTGCGCTATACCGAGATCGCCCCGGTACCCGGTGCGCCAAGCTACGTGCTGGGCATCATCAACCTGCGCGGTAACGTGGTCACGGTGATCGACACTCGCCAGCGGTTTGGCCTGAACTCCACCGAGGTCAACGACAACACCCGTATCGTGATCATCGAGGCCGACAAGCAAGTGGTCGGCATCCTCGTCGACAGCGTCGCTGAAGTGGTTTACTTGCGTCAGTCGGAAATCGAAACCGCGCCTAACGTCGGTAACGAAGAGTCGGCCAAGTTCATCCAGGGCGTGTGCAACAAGAACAACGAGTTGCTGATCCTGGTCGAGCTGGAGAAGATGATGAGCGAAGAGGAATGGTCGGAACTGGAGAGTATCTGATTTGATTCTTGAGGTAGCAGTCATTGTCCTGTTCCTTTTCTGGGCAGGCACGCTGGCGATGTTTGTCGCGTACATACGCGGCCAGCGGCAGATCGCCGCTCAGCAGGCCCAGGGCGATGCGTTGCGTGATCAACGCATCCGCGACCTGGCCAAACGCGTCGACGATTACCAGAACGGCACCGTGCGCATGGGCGAAGCCCTGCACGAGCTACGCGCCGTGGTCGCTCCGTTGCCGGACAAACTGGCCCAGTTGGAGCAGCGCGACCCCTCCAGCCTGTCCTTCGCCCAGGCCGCTCGCCTGGTGGGCATGGGCGCCAGCGTCGACGAACTGACCCAAGCCTGCGGCCTGACCCAGGCCGAGGCGGAGTTGATGAGCAAGTTGCATAAGGGCGGCTGATAGTTTCAAGCGGCAAGCTGCAAGAAAGATCAAGAGATCGCAGCCTTTGGCAGCGTCTACAGGGTTCACATTCCCCTGTAGGCGTTGCTGAAGGCTGCGATTTTTTTTGGGGTGCGCTTTTGTGGCGAGGGGATTTATCCCCGCTGGATCGCGAAGCGGTCCTGAATCTGGGCGATCCGGCGAGTCAGAGAAAATGAGTCGCTTTTTTTGGGGTTGCTACGCAACCCAGCGGGGATAAATCCCCTCGCCACAGGAACAGCATCGCAGTGATCAATAATCGTCGCCGCGATCGGTCACATCCTTCTCGACACTTGGCGCGTTCGGGTCATAGCCCTGGGGGAATTTGCCTTTCAAGTTCCAGGCAAAGGCAATGATTTCGGCAATGGTGCGATACAACTCTTCCGGGATGCTGTCGCCCAGTTCCATCCGCGCCAACAGCTTCACCAATTCAGCGTTTTCATAGATCGGCACTTCGCTTTCGCGGGCGATCCGCAGGATTTCCTCGGCAAGGGCTTCGTCGCCCTTGGCGGTGAGGGTCGGGGCGTGGAGGCCGTCGTACTTGAGGGCGATGGCCTGGCGTGGTGCGGTGTCGGTTGTCATGCGGTTTCGTCCACCCAGCGTTGTTCCAGTCGCGTCTTGGGGCCTTGGGGCGGGGTGCCGAGGTGGCAATCCAGGTCGCCAACGTTCAGGCCGCAGGTCACCAGGCGTTCACGCAGCGCGGTCAGATTGTTTTCGATCAGGCTGGCGGTGTACGGCCGCTCTGCCCATAGCTGGCTCGACAGGCTGCCGCTGAGCAACTGAGCCTGAATCTGCAGCGGCCCCAGTGGCTCCATGTCGAACGCCAGCTCGACCCGCCAGAGCTGCTGTTTCGGCTCGCGTTCTTCACGGCGTTCCGGTGACTCCTCCCGGGGCGGGGTTTCCTCGCGCTGGAACTTGACCTGCAGCGGCACGATGTCCTGCAGGTTGCGCATGGGGATTTCCAACTGCCAGGTGCTCATCAATCGACCGTCGTCGGTCAGGCCCGTCTGTTCCAGGCTCGACAATTGATGGCTTTGCAGGCGCGACACGGCGGCGGCGGCCAGGCGCAACAACTGTTCCAGGTCGCCTTCATCGTCCTGGCCTTTCAACAGGCGCGAGGGCAGGGGGAAACTGGTGGGTTGCGGCTTGACGCTGACCTGGCCGAGGGTGCCGAGGGCGTTACGCACGAAGCTGGGTAGCGCCTGGGCCAAGGTGTTGGCGGCGATGATGGCGGCGAGGTTGGTTGAGGCGGGCAGGGCCGGGGTCAGTTGGGCGATCAGTTTCAGCAGATCGCCCTTCATGTCTGGCGCCAGGCTCGGTACTTGCCCGGCCAGCAGTTTGCTTTCCAGGAACGCGCCGCTGGCGGCCATGGCCTGGGCCAGGCCCTTGGGTGTGCTCAGTTGCTGGATGTCGGGCAGGCCCGCCAACAGGCGTGTCACCGCAGCGCGCAACTCGGCGCCAGTGTCGTCGCTGGCCGGAAGCTTTTGCAGCGCGGTGTTTTGCAGCGCGGTGACCAGGCTGTCCAACGAGCCCTGGCGGCTCATCTGCGTGACCAGTTGCTGGCTCACCGCCAGTTGTTCCTGGCGGTTGCTCAAGGGGACAAATTTCAAGGTTTGGGCGTCTTGTACCTGAGCGCTCAATAGCGTGCCGATGCGCAGCGGTTGCGGGCTGTCGATGTCCAGGGTACTTCCGGCCTGGGCGGTGTTGAGCAGGCTCACCAGCGACCGGTACACCGCGGGTTGCCCCGGCAACTGCGGCAACGCCTGGCTGGTCAGTACCTTGCCTTGCAGCAGCGTGCCGACCGGCATCTGTGCCGTGTCGATACGGGTCAGGGTGGCGACGCTCGAGGCGATGGCCTGCTGCACGGTAATCGCCAGGTTGCTGGCGGACGGCTGAGTCACGGCCAGGCTGGTGCCTTGGGGCAATGGCTGGGTGCTGGTGGCTTGCACGGTGGTTTGGCGACCGCTCTCCAGGGTGACCTTGAGCAACAGCTGGAAGGTCTGTTCCGCCTGCTTGAGCGACAACACCTCGGCCTTGGCGGTCTGGCCCGCACCGATCAGGCCTTCGACCGGCGTCAGCAATTTGAGCAGCTCGCCCGTGACCGCCGGCATACGGGTTGTTGCCGAGGCCTGAGGCAACGGCGGGATGTTCATGTCGCCTGTCATCTGCGGTCTTACCTTGGGAAACTAATTGAGCACGCCCCCTGGGGCATGACATGTATAATGCCGCCGGTCTTTCAGGGAGTGGCGAAAACCTTGCAATTGTTTGACGCAGCTCTGTGGAACCGGCCGCCAAAGCATCTATGCTGCACCTCTTTAACGGCCGCTGCATTGCCGACTTGAACCGTATAAGGCCCGCTATCCCTTGACCAGTCCTCTCCTGCAAACCGTTGGCCTCGCCTGTGAGCGAGATTTGCGGCTGCTTTTCGAGAATCTCCAATTGAGACTCTCGCCTGGCGATATGGTGCAGATCAGCGGTCCCAACGGCAGTGGCAAGACCAGCCTGTTGCGCCTGTTGGCCGGGTTGATGCAGCCGACCGCCGGCCAAGTGCTGCTCAATGGCCAGCCGTTGCACAGCCAGCGCAGCGAACTGGCCCGCAATCTGCTCTGGATCGGCCATGCCGCTGGCATCAAGGATTTGCTGACGCCTGAAGAAAACCTCAGTTGGCTCTGCGCGCTGCATCGACCGGCCGGGCGCGAGGCGATCTGGCAGGCGCTGGCGACGGTGGGCCTGCGCGGCTTCGAAGACGTGCCGTGCCACACCCTGTCCGCCGGCCAGCAGCGCCGCGTGGCCCTGGCCCGGTTATATCTCGACAGCCCGCCGCTGTGGATTCTCGACGAGCCGTTCACCGCCCTGGACAAGCAGGGCGTGGCGCAGCTCGAGGAGCACCTGGCCGGGCACTGCGAGAGGGGGGGCATGGTGCTGTTGACCACTCACCACACATTGGCGCGGATGCCATCCGGTTATCGCAACATCGATCTTGGGAACTGGGCTGTATGAGTGTGTTTGGCCTGCTGCTTGCCCGCGAGGCGCGCCTGTTGTTCCGCCGTCCGGCCGAACTGGCCAATCCGCTGGTGTTCTTCGCGATTGTCATCGCACTGTTCCCGCTGGCGGTCGGTCCCGGGACTCAATTGTTGCAAACCTTGTCGCCGGGGCTGGTCTGGGTGGCGGCCCTTTTATCGGTCCTGCTCTCGCTGGACGGGCTTTTCCGCAGTGATTTCGAAGACGGATCCCTGGAGCAGTGGGTCCTTTCGTCGCACCCCCTGGCCCTTCTGGTTTTGGCCAAGGTACTGGCACACTGGGTTTTTTCCGGCCTGGCACTGGTGCTGCTCTCGCCGCTGCTGGCAATGATGCTGGGCTTGCCCGCTGCCTGCATGCCGGTATTGTTGGTATCGCTGTTGCTGGGCACGCCGGTGTTGAGCCTGCTCGGCGCAGTCGGCGCGGCGTTGACGGTGGGGTTGAAGCGCGGCGGCCTGTTGTTGGCGCTGCTGATCCTGCCGCTGTATATCCCGGTGTTGATCCTCGGCAGTGGCGCCTTGCAAGCCGCGCTGCAAGGCATGCCGGCAACCGGTTATCTGCTGTGGCTTGGGAGCCTGACCGCCCTGGCGATAACCCTGACACCCTTTGCAATAGCCGCTGGCCTGAAAATCAGCGTCGGCGAATAATAATGAGGCCTGGTCAAGAACTGACCACTTCTTTTGAAGTAAAGGCAGACCTGGCGACTCGTAATGACGGGTCGCAACCGTGATGGAAACAGCAATGAACTGGACCTGGTTTCATAAGCTCGGCTCACCCAAGTGGTTCTACGGCATCAGCGGCAAACTGCTGCCCTGGTTGAGCATCGCCGCACTGCTGCTGATCGGCATCGGCGTGGTCTGGGGCCTGGCCTTCGCACCGCCGGACTACCAGCAGGGCAACAGCTTTCGCATCATCTACATTCACGTTCCCACGGCGCTGTTGGCCCAGTCCATCTACGTGATGCTGGCGGTGTGCGGCGTGGTCGGGCTGGTGTGGAAGATGAAACTGGCGGACGTGGCCCTGCAATGCGCCGCGCCCATCGGAGCCTGGATGACCGCCGTAGCGCTGGTCACCGGGGCGATCTGGGGCAAGCCGACCTGGGGCTCATGGTGGGTCTGGGATGCCCGACTGACGTCGATGCTGATCCTGCTGTTTCTGTACTTCGGTCTTATTGCGCTGGGCAACGCCATCAGCAATCGTGACAGCGCCGCCAAGGCCTGCGCGGTACTGGCGATTGTCGGCGTGATCAACATCCCGATCATCAAGTACTCGGTGGACTGGTGGAACACCCTGCACCAGGGCGCGACCTTCACCCTCACCGAAAAACCGGCGATGCCTGTGCAAATGTGGCTGCCGCTGTTGCTCACCGTGCTGGGTTTCTACTGTTTCTTCGGCGCGGTGCTGCTGCTGCGCATGCGCCTGGAAGTGCTCAAGCGCGAGTCCCGGGCCAGTTGGGTGAAGGCCGAAGTACAGAACAGCCTGGAGGCCGCTCGATGAGTTTTGCATCATTCGGCGATTTTCTCGCCATGGGCCATCACGGCCTGTATGTCTGGTCCGCCTATGGCATCTGCCTGGCGGTGCTGGCCCTCAACGTGGCGGCGCCGATCCTGGCCCGCAAGCGGTATCTGCAACAAGAGGCGCGTCGTCTGCGCCGGGAGAATGGTCAGTGAATCCGCTGCGCAAAAAACGTCTTGTCATCATTCTTGCCATCCTGGTGGGGGTCGGCGCCGCAGTCGGCTTGGCCCTGAGCGCCTTGCAACAGAACATCAACCTGTTTTACACCCCGACCCAGATTGCCAACGGCGAAGCACCCAAGGACACGCGCATTCGTGCCGGCGGCATGGTGGAGGAGGGGTCCCTGGAGCGTTCCGGGGACTCGCTGGACGTGAAATTCAACGTCACTGATTTCAACAAGACCGTGACCATCACCTATCGTGGCATCCTGCCGGACCTGTTTCGCGAAGGGCAGGGCATCGTCGCCCTGGGCAAGCTCAATGCCGAAGGCGTGGTGGTGGCCGATGAAGTCCTGGCCAAGCACGACGAAAAATACATGCCGCCGGAAGTGACCAAGGCTTTGAAAGACAGCGGCCAGTCGGCGCCCGCTCCCGTGAAGGAGGGTTGATCGATGACCGGTCTGTTTATTCCCGAGCTGGGTCACCTAGCGATGATCCTGGCCTTGTGTTTCTCCATCGTTCAAGCGGTAGTGCCTTTACTCGGTGCCTGGCGTGGCGATCGTTTGTGGATGAGCCTGGCCCAGCCGGCGGCTTGGGGGCAGTTCGCCTTCATGTTGTTCGCCTTTGGTTGCCTGACCTACGCGTTCATGGCTGATGATTTCTCCGTGGCCTACGTTGCTGGCAACTCCAACAGCGCCTTGCCTTGGTACTACAAGTTCAGCGCGGTGTGGGGCGCCCATGAAGGGTCTCTGTTGCTCTGGGCGTTGATCCTCGCCGGCTGGACCTTCGCGGTCTCGGTGTTCTCCCGGCAGTTGCCCCAGGTAATGCTGGCCCGGGTGCTGGCGGTGATGGGGATGATCAGCATCGGTTTCCTGTTATTCCTGATCATTACCTCCAATCCGTTCGAGCGCATCCTGCCCCAGGTGCCGATGGACGGTCGCGACCTCAACCCGTTGCTGCAGGACATCGGCCTGATCGTTCACCCGCCGATGCTCTACATGGGCTACGTTGGATTCTCCGTGGCCTTCGCCTTCGCCATTGCCGCGTTGCTGGGCGGTCGTCTCGATGCCGCCTGGGCGCGCTGGTCGCGTCCCTGGACCATCGTCGCCTGGGCCTTCCTGGGCATTGGCATCACCCTGGGTTCGTGGTGGGCCTACTACGAACTGGGCTGGGGTGGCTGGTGGTTCTGGGACCCGGTGGAAAACGCCTCCTTCATGCCCTGGCTGGTGGGCACCGCGCTGATCCACTCCCTGGCCGTCACCGAAAAACGTGGCGTGTTCAAGAGCTGGACGGTGCTGCTGGCCATCGCCGCATTCTCCCTGAGCCTGCTGGGAACCTTCCTGGTGCGGTCCGGCGTACTGACTTCGGTGCATGCCTTTGCCTCTGACCCTGAGCGTGGGGTGTTCATCCTGATGTTCCTGCTGTTCGTGGTCGGCGGCTCTCTGACGCTGTTCGCTGTGCGCGCGCCGGTGGTGAAAAGCCAGGTCGGCTTCAACCTCTGGTCCCGGGAAACCCTGCTGCTGGGCAACAACCTGGTACTGGTGGTTGCCGCGTCGATGATCCTGCTGGGCACGTTGTACCCGTTGGTGCTCGATGCGCTGACCGGCGCCAAGCTGTCGGTCGGCCCGCCGTACTTCAATGCCTTGTTCATTCCGCTGATGGCGATCCTGATGGTGGTGATGGCTGTCGGCATGCTGGTGCGCTGGAAAGACACACCGGTCAAATGGCTGATGGGCATGCTGACGCCCGTGCTGCTGGGCACTGCTGCCCTGGCCGTCATCGCCGGGATCGCGTATGGCGATTTCAACTGGGCGGTGCTGGCGACCTTCGTGCTGGCGGCCTGGGTGTTGCTGGCCGGGGTCAGGGATATCTTCGACAAGACCCGCCACAAGGGCTTGATCAAGGGCCTGCCAACCCTGACCCGCAGCTACTGGGGCATGCAGCTCGCCCACCTGGGTATCGCGGTCTGCGCCTTGGGCGTGGTGCTGTCCAGCCAGAACAGCGCCGAGCGCGACCTGCGCCTGGCGCCCGGAGAGTCCATGGATCTGGGTGGCTATCAGTTTGTCTTCGAGGGTGCCAAACATTACGAAGGCCCGAACTTCACTTCCGACAAAGGTACCGTGCGGGTGCTCCGCGACGGCCAGGAAGTGAGCGTGCTGCATCCGGAAAAGCGCCTCTACACCGTGCAGAATTCGGTGATGACCGAAGCCGGGATCGATGCCGGTTTCACCCGCGACCTCTATGTAGCGCTGGGTGAGTCCCTGGGCGATGGCGCGTGGGCTGTGCGGGTCCACGTCAAGCCGTTCGTGCGCTGGATCTGGTTCGGCGGCTTGCTGACCGGCCTGGGTGGCGTGCTGGCGGCCTTGGATCGTCGTTATCGGGTCAAGGTAAAAACCCGGGTGCGTGAAACCCTGGGCATGACGGGAGCCCCTGCATGAAACGTTGGTTGATGCTGTTGCCGCTGGCGCTGTTTTTGTTGATGGCGGTGTTTTTGTACCGGGGGCTCTACCTGAACCCGGCCGAATTGCCCTCGGCGATGATCGGCAAGCCGTTCCCTGAGTTTTCCCTGCCGTCGGTGCAGGGCGACAAGACACTGACGCGGGCGGACCTGTTGGGTAAACCGGCACTGGTCAATGTCTGGGGCACCTGGTGCATTTCCTGCCGGGTTGAACATCCGGTATTGAACAAACTGGCCCAGAATGGCGTGGTGATCTACGGCGTCAATTACAAGGACGTCAACGCCGATGCTTTGAAGTGGCTGGCCGAATTCCATAACCCGTATCAACTGGATATCCGCGATGAAGAGGGCTCCCTGGGCCTGAACCTGGGCGTCTACGGGGCGCCGGAAACTTTTTTCATCGACGCCAAGGGTGTCATCCGCGACAAGTTCGTCGGCGTGATCGACGAACAGGTCTGGCGCGAGAAGCTGGCCGCCAAGTATCAGGCGCTGGTCGACGAGGCCAAGCCATGAAGCGCTGGTTAGCAGCCCTCATCCTCGGGGTGAGCCTGGCTGGCGTGGCCCACGCCGCCATCGATACCTATGAATTCGCCAACGAGGGCGAGCGCGAGCGGTTTCGTGAATTGACCAAGGAGCTGCGCTGCCCCAAGTGTCAGAACCAGGACATCGCCGATTCCAACGCACCGATTGCCGCCGACCTGCGCAAGGAAATTTTCCGCATGCTCGGCGAAGGCAAGGACAACCAGCAGATCATCGATTTCATGGTGGACCGCTATGGGGAGTTCGTGCGCTACAACCCGGCCTTGACCTCCAAGACCGCGCTGCTCTGGTTTGGCCCCGCCGGGCTGTTGTTCGGTGGTTTCGTTGTCATCGCGGTGATTGTGCGCCGCCGCCGGGTCCAGCGCACGGCTGCCCCGGACACGCTTTCTGTCGAAGAGCGCCAGCGCCTCGACCAACTGTTGGATAAAACCAAGCATGATTGATTTCTGGCTCGCCGCAGGTCTGCTTCTCCTGGTTGCCCTGAGTTTTCTGTTGATCCCTGTATTGCGCGGTCGCCGCGCCCAGCGCGAAGAGGACCGCACCGCGCTCAACGTAGCGCTGTACCAGGAGCGCGTCGCCGAGTTGCAGGCCGAGCAGGAAGAGGGCGTGCTGAACGCCGCGCAACTGGACACCGGCCGCGCCGAAGCCGCGCGTGAACTGCTCGCCGACACCGAAGGCGCCGATGCGCCGCGCGAGTCTCGCTTGGGGAAACCGTTGCCGTTACTCGCCGCCGTGCTGGTGCCGGTGTTGGGCCTGGGGCTGTATCTGCATTTCGGCGCCAGCGACAAGGTCGAGCTGACCCGTGAGTTCGCCCAGGCACCGCAGTCGATGGAAGAAATGACCCTGCGCCTGGAGCGCGCGGTGGCCGCGCAACCGGATAACGCCGAGGGCTTGTATTTCCTCGGTCGCACCTACATGGCCCAGGACCGACCGGCGGATGCGGCGAAGATCTTCGAGCGCACCGTGGTGGTGGCCGGCCGGCAACCCGAGCTGCTCGGGCAATGGGCTCAGGCGCAGTATTTCGCCGATGGCAAGAAATGGTCGGACAAGGTCCAGGCCCTGACCGACGAAGCGCTCAAGCTCGATCCCAAGGAAGTCACCAGCCTGGGCCTGCTGGGAATCGCCGCGTTCGAAGGCGAGCGTTATCAGCAAGCCATTGATTATTGGGGCCGCCTGCTCGCGCAACTGCCGGAAGGCGACAAGTCCCGTGAGGCGCTGCAGGGCGGTATCAGCCGCGCCACCGAGAAGCTTGAGGCCAGCGGCGGCAAGGTCGCCCAAGCGCCAGTGAGCAAGGCTGCGGCATTGCTCAAGGTGCGCGTCGAGCTGGCGCCAGCGCTCAAGGCCAAGGTGCAGCCGGGCGACAGCGTGTTCATCTTTGCCCGCGCCGCTTCCGGCCCGCCGGCGCCGCTGGCGGCCAAGCGCCTGACCGTCGCTGATCTGCCTGTTACCGTGGAACTGGGCGACGCGGACGCCATGATGCCGCAACTGAAACTGTCGAACTTCCCTGAAGTCCAACTGGTGGCGCGCATTTCCCGGGCCGGTCAACCGACCGCCGGTGAATGGATCGGCCGCAGCAAGCCTCTGGCGAGCAGCACCACGGCGCAGCAACAACTGACTATCGACAGCCCGGATAAATAACAGGAATTCGCACCATGACCGCCATCGCTCGTATCACCCTGCTCACGCTCGTCCTGGGCCTGAGTGCTTGTGCGGTCCAGCGTCCGCCGCAGCCGTCGGCGCCGCTGCCTCCCATCCCGTCTTCAGGCCCGGCCACCAAGCCGGGGCCGTCGACCGCCCCAAGCAAGCCCGTCACGCCGAACACACCGGCCAAGCCGTTGCCTCGTACTTCCGCCAGCTTCGCCCCACCACCCGGCGGCAATAGCCACTGGGACGCCAAACTTGGGGTCTATGTGCTGGACAACCACACCAACACCTTCTATCGCCAGCGCACCTATTACCGCTGGAGCAACGGCTGGAGCCGCTCCATCAGCCCGAACGGGCCGTGGGAAGAAACCACCATCGAAGGCGTTCCGGCGGGGT
The DNA here is from genome assembly GCF_900156295.1 of Pseudomonas sp. A214. NCBI lineage: Bacteria > Pseudomonadati > Pseudomonadota > Gammaproteobacteria > Pseudomonadales > Pseudomonadaceae > Pseudomonas > Pseudomonas sp. A214. Next base: position 5,085,999 of record NZ_LT707062.1, on the reverse strand, counting down.
TGGGGCGTCAATTCCACTAAGAGAGACCAGCCTGTGGCGAACCGGCTCGCCCCGGCTGGGCTCGACAGCTACTACGCAGTTTGGCCGGTGATGAGTTCAAGGTTCGACCTGTCATGCCCGGCGTCGTAGAATGCGCGCCTTTGCGAGCCTTCACCGGCCAACCGCGTATTTATCGGAGCACCTGACCATGACGACTACCCCGACCGGCGACTACCTGGAAACCCTCTACGAAGGCTACGGCCAGCGTTTTCGGATGGACAAGCTGCTGCACGAAGTGCGCACCGAGCACCAGCACCTGGTGATTTTCGAGAACCCGCGCATGGGCCGGGTGATGGCGCTGGATGGCGTGATCCAGACCACCGAAGCCGATGAATTCATCTACCACGAAATGCTGACCCACGTACCGATCCTCGCCCACGGCGCGGCCAAACGCGTGTTGATCATCGGCGGTGGCGACGGCGGCATGTTGCGTGAAGTGACCAAGCACCTGGGCGTTGAGCACATCACCATGGTGGAAATCGACGGCACCGTGGTGGACATGTGCAAGGCGTTCCTGCCCAACCACTCCAAGGGCGCCTACGACGACCCGCGCCTGAACCTGGTGATCGATGACGGCATGCGTTTCGTCTCCACCACCCAGGAGAAGTTCGACGTCATCATCTCCGACTCCACCGACCCGATCGGCCCGGGTGAAGTGCTGTTTTCGGAAAACTTCTACCAGGCCTGTCATCGCTGCCTGAACGAAGGCGGCATTCTGGTGACCCAGAACGGCACGCCGTTCATGCAACTGGGCGAAGTACAAACCACTGCCGGGCGTCTGCGTGGCCTGTTTGCCGACTGGCATTTCTACCAGGCCGCCGTGCCGACCTACATTGGCGGCGCCATGACTTTCGCCTGGGGCTCGACGGATACTGCCTATCGCAAGCTGACCCGCGAGACCCTGCGTGAGCGCTTCATTGGCAGCGGCATTGTTACCCGCTACTACAACCCTGAAGTTCACATCGGCGCGTTCGCCATGCCGCAGTACGTCTTGCAGGCGATCAACAAGCCAAGCAACGACTGATCAGGACTCCCAAGCTGTGGCGGGGGTTATATCCCCTGACCACAGAGAGGTTCGACACAGACTCATCGGGCAATCCGGAGTTTTTTGTGTTTGCGAATAGTCATTGAACAAAATTTTCACAGGACCTTGCGGACAATCCCGGCGCCTGTTGCCGTCGGTGAATGAATGGCGATGCTCAGCCATTCATTCAACGCTCGCGCACTCGCGCAGACCCAGGGACCCGGGTGATGGTCGGCATAGGACGCGCCGTTGTTCTATTCGCCCTCAACCCCATTAGGTCCTTACACGACATGGCAATCCCGGACGCCCTGAGTCAGCAACGCACCACGCATCGCCTGCTGCAACCGACCGTCAAATCTCACCTGGCCTACACGTTGCTCTGTGCCTTGGTGATGATGATCATGTTCAGCCTGTTGCGCGTTGCGCTACTGGTCTACAACCGCGAAATGATCCTCGACACCCCGGCCTCGACCTTCGTCGAGGCGTTCGTCAACGGTCTGCGTTTTGACCTGCGTCTGGTGGTCTATCTGTGTATTCCGCTGCTGCTGGCCTTGTTCAGCGCGCGGGCCATGGCGGCTCGTGGTTTTTTTCGTTTCTGGCTGACCGTGACCGCCAGCATCGCGCTGTTCCTCGGTCTGATGGAGATGGACTTCTACCGCGAGTTTCACCAGCGTCTCAACGGCCTGGTCTTCCAGTATGTGCAGGAAGACCCGAAAACCGTGATGAGCATGCTCTGGTATGGGTTCCCGGTGGTGCGCTACCTGTTGGCGTGGGTCGTGGGCACGCTGATCCTCACGATGGCGTTCAAGGGCGCCGACCGCGCGACTCGACCGCGCGGGCCGTTCAGTGGCGGCACCATTGGCACACGCCAGGTGGCTCCGTGGTACGGGCGTGTCGCGGTGTTCATGGTCTGCTTGGTCGTGGCCGTGGGCGCCGCCCGGGGTACCTTGCGCCAGGGGCCGCCGCTGCGCTGGGGTGACGTCTACACCACCGATTCGAACTTTGCCAACCAGTTGGGCCTTAATGGCACGTTGTCACTGGTGGCCGCGGCCAAGAGCCGGATGTCCGAACACCGCGACAACATCTGGAAAGCCACCCTCGAGCAACCGCTGGCCCAGCAGACGGTGCGGGACATGCTGGTGATGCCCGACGACAAACTGGTCGATGCAGACACCGCCGCCGTACGTCGCGACTACACGCCACCGGCCGACAAGACTTTGCCGATCAAGAACGTGGTAGTGATTCTCATGGAAAGCATGGCGGGGCACTCGGTAGGTGCCTTGGGCGCGCCGGGCAATATCACGCCTTATCTGGACAAACTGTCCAAGGAAGGTCTGCTGTTTGACCGCTTCTTCTCCAATGGTACCCACACCCATCAGGGCATGTTCGCCACCATGGCCTGCTTCCCGAACCTGCCGGGCTTCGAGTATCTGATGCAGACACCTGAAGGCAGCCACAAGTTTTCGGGGCTGCCGCAACTGCTCAGTGCCCGCAACTACGACGACGTGTATGTCTACAACGGTGATTTCGCCTGGGACAACCAGTCGGGTTTCTTCAGCGGCCAAGGTATGACCACGTTCATCGGGCGCAATGATTATGTGAACCCGGTGTTCTCCGACCCCACCTGGGGCGTGTCCGACCAGGATATGTTCGACCGCAGCCTGATCGAACTCAAGGCACGGGAAAACGGCAAACCGTTCTATGCGTTGCTGCAGACCCTGTCCAACCACACGCCGTATGCGCTGCCGACACCGTTGCCGGTGGAACCGGTCACTGACCGTGGCAGCCTGAATGCGCACCTGACTGCCATGCGTTATTCCGATTGGGCGCTGGGTCAGTTCTTCGAAAAGGCCCGCAAGGAGCCTTATTTCAAGGAGACGCTGTTTGTCATCGTCGGAGACCACGGCTTTGGTAACGAGCGCCAGATTACCGAAATGGACTTGGGCCGTTTCAACGTACCGATGCTGTTGATCGGCCCGGGTATCCAGGAAAAGTTCGGCCAGCGCAACCACACCGTGGGCACGCAGGTCGATATCGTCCCGACCATCATGGGCCGGATCGGCGGGCAAGTGCGTAACCAGTGCTGGGGCCGCGATCTGTTGAACCTGCCGCCAGGCGACAGCGGATTTGGCGTGATCAAACCGTCGGGCAGTGATCAGACCACGGCGATAATCCGCGACGACAAAATTCTGGTACTGCCAAGGGAAAAGGAAATGGCGCCGAAGCTGTACCGCTACCAACTGGGTGCCCAGCCACGCGCGGATGTCATCTCCGACGCGCCGCAGGCTCTCGAAATGAAACTCAAGCTGGAGGCGTTTCTGCAAACCGCCACCAAGAGCCTGCTGGATAACACCGCCGGCGTGACACAAGGTGTTCCGGACTGAGAAGTTCCGCCCATAAAAAAGAGGCCTTAACGGGCCTCTTTTTTTGTCACTTAGTGGTTCATATCTTGCCCAGTAATAGCAGGATCAACAGCACTACCAGTACGACACCGATGATTCCGGACGGACCGTAACCCCAACTTCTAGAGTGCGGGAAGACCGGCAGGCCACCGATCAGCAGGAGGATCAGGATAATGATGAGTATTGTGCCCATTGTTGATTTCCTTATTGGTCAGTTCTGGAGTGATGCAACTTTCAACTACCAGCACGCATGCGTTAAATCCGGGCGGCTTAATAAGTACGACCGTAACGTCCTGTAAAAAATTCAAAGTCTTTTTGAGGCGTGAAAGAACCCGTCTTCGGGAGCAAAGCGGGCTCGCGCTGCAAACGACACCATCTTCCAGAACTGCGTCGCGCCGATCGCGAGCAAGCTTTGCTCCCACAGGCGGTTCCACTGGGTTGTTCCCCTCAAAACCTATTAAGGTTTGCCCTCGCCATTCAGCACTCTGATGGAGCGTGGGTGCGGCGGGGTCCTTCGCTACACTCGGCGCATCTCTCCCGGAACAACAAGGCTGTTTCCTATGCAAAATCGCATGATGATTACCGGTGCCGGTTCTGGCCTGGGTCGCGAAATCGCGCTGCGCTGGGCCCGCGAAGGCTGGCGCCTGGCCTTGTCGGATGTCAGTGAGCCGGGCCTTCAGGAAACCCTCAGGTTGGTGCGTGACGCTGGCGGCGACGGTTTTGTCCAGCGCTGCGACGTGCGCGACTACAGCCAACTGACGGCGTTTGCCCAGGCCTGCGAAGAGAAGCTCGGTGGCATCGACATCATCGTCAACAATGCCGGTGTGGCCTCGGGTGGGTTCTTCAGTGAACTGTCCCTGGAGGATTGGGACTGGCAGATCGCGATCAACCTGATGGGCGTGGTCAAGGGTTGCAAGGCGTTCTTGCCGTTGCTGGAAAAAAGCCGCGGCAAGATCATCAACATCGCCTCCATGGCCGCCCTGATGCAGGGCCCGGCCATGAGCAACTACAACGTGGCCAAGGCTGGTGTGGTGGCGCTGTCGGAAAGCCTGTTGATCGAGCTGGCACAGCAGGAAATCGGTGTGCATGTGGTGTGCCCGTCGTTTTTCCAGACCAACCTGCTGGACTCCTTCCGCGGCCCGACGCCGGCAATGAAAGCCCAGGTCGGCAAGCTGCTGGAAAGCTCGCCGATCAGCGCTGCCGAGATTGCCGATTACATCTATGAACAGGTCGCCCAGGGCCAGTTCATGATCCTGCCCCACGAGCAAGGGCGCATGGCCTGGGCCATCAAGCAGAAGAATCCGCAATTGCTGTACGACGAAATGACCGTCATGGCCGACAAGATGCGCGCCAAGGCTCGACAGAACCCGAGTTGACCTGAGTGTCCGGCGTCCTCAGGATGGCCGCATTCGGCCCTCCTGATGGACGCTCACATGCTCAACTATTTTTGGTTCTTTCTCGCCGCGCTGTTTGAAATCGCCGGCTGTTACGCGTTCTGGATGTGGCTACGCCAGGGCAAGAGCGCCTGGTGGATTGTGCCGGCCCTGTTGAGTCTTACGCTGTTCGCCCTGTTGCTGACCCGCATCGAAGCGACCTACGCCGGTCGTGCCTACGCCGCTTATGGCGGTATCTATATCATCGCCTCGATCGGCTGGCTGGCCGTGGTGGAGCGAGCGCGGCCGCTGACTTCCGACTGGGTGGGGGTGGCGCTCTGCGTGTTGGGGGCGAGTGTGATTCTGTTCGGTCCGCGGGTTTCCGCCTCTTGAATAAGTCCGCTATCCGACAGGGTTTTGCAGGACGTTTCCTTCAGTTGCCAGAGTGTTGCTTGTAGGGCGTTACTGAATTCTTGAGGGTCTCTTGAGAACCTCAGGCGGGGCGGGCATGGTCAAGGTCCAGATATTCTTAAGGACAAGAACCATGCTCGTACTTAGCCGCGCTGTGGGTGAACTGATTTCCATCGGTGATGATATTTCCGTCCGAGTGCTCTCGGTCAACGGCACCACTGTTCGTTTTGGCGTGGAAGCGCCACGGCACATCGACGTTCATCGCTCCGAGATATACGAAAAGATTCAGAAAAAAAGGGCCCTGGCCAATCGCAAGGTCTGCTCAGTCGAATAGATGCTTGGGCACGTCGTGCTTGAGCATCAACTGGCACTGTTCGCTTTCCGGGTCGAAGACGATCATCGCCTGGCCTTTGGTCAAGGCCTGCCGGACCCGCAATACGCGGGTCTCCAGCGGCGTGTCATCGCCATTGTCGGTGCCGTCGCGGGTCACGAAATCTTCGATCAGGCGAGTGAGCGTGTCGACTTCGAGTTGGTCGTAAGGGATCAGCATGGGGTACCTCGGCTAGACAATGTCGCGATGCTACGACCAAAGGGCTTTTGCGGCTAGCCTGGCTTGGGGCTTGCGGTGTCTGTTGCGGCGCTATCGCGAGCAGGCTCGCTCCCACAGTGTGCCTGCGTCGGGCACGAACTTTATGCTCAACGAAGGTCTCCTTGTGGGAGCGAGCCTGCTCGCGATGGCGTCATGACGGGCACTGAGATTCTGGAACTGTGCTCAGTTATCCGACCGCTGCCCAATCAAACTATCCACCGACGGCACCCGGGTATCGCTTTCCATCTGCGCATCGTGTTCGAGCTGATGGCTGAAGCGGTCCAGCGAACCCTGGGCCGGTTGGGCGTCGCTGGCGAATACCGGTGGGCTGAGAATGTAGGCGCCCAGCAGGCGGCTCAGGGCGGCCAGGCTGTCGATGTGGGTGCGTTCATAGCCATGGGTGGCGTCGCAGCCGAAAGCCAGCAGGGCGGTGCGGATATCGTGGCCGGCGGTGACGGCGGAATGGGCATCGCTGAAGTAATAACGGAACAGGTCGCGGCGCGCCGGCAGTTCGTTTTCCCTGGCCAGCTTCAGCAAGTGCCGTGACAGGTGATAGTCGTAAGGGCCCCCGGAATCCTGCATCGCCACGCTCACTGCGTGTTCGCTCGAGTGCTGGCCCGGTGCGACCGGCGCGATGTCGATGCCGACGAACTCGCTGACATCCCAAGGCAGCGCAGCCGCCGCGCCGCTGCCGGTTTCTTCGGTAATCGTGAACAGCGGGTGGCAGTCGATCAGCAGTTCTTCGCCACTGTCGACAATCGCCTTGAGCGCCGCCAGCAGCGCCGCGACCCCGGCTTTATCGTCCAGGTGCCGAGCACTGATATGGCCACTCTCGGTGAACTCCGGCAAAGGATCGAACGCCACATAGTCGCCAATGCCCACCCCCAGTGTTTCGCAATCGGCGCGGGTGGTGCAGTAGGCGTCCAGGCGCAGTTCGACGTGATCCCAACTGATGGGCATTTCGTCCACGGCGGTGTTGAATGCATGCCCGGACGCCATCAGCGGCAGTACGCTGCCTCGGATCACCCCCGTGTCCGTAAACAGGCTGACGCGACTGCCCTCGGCAAAGCGGCTGGACCAGCAACCCACCGGAGCCAGGGTCAGGCGCCCGTTGTCCTTGATGGCGCGCACCGAGGCGCCGATGGTGTCCAGGTGAGCCGACACGGCCCGATCGGGGCTGCTCTTGCGGCCCTTGAGGGTGGCGCGGATCGTGCCGCGCCGGGTCATTTCAAACTCGATACCCAACTCTTCGAGCCGCTCGGCGACGTAGCGCACGATGGTGTCGGTGAAGCCGGTGGGGCTGGGAATGGCGAGCATTTCCAGCAGGACTTTTTGCAGGTACTCGAGATCCGGTTCGGGAATTTTGCTGATCATGGAAACTCCTGATGAGTTGAGCGCATCGATGGTTTCGATGAGGAAGGGAATGTGTCTGACCTATGAAAGGTTGGTGTCCTTCAAGCCGCCATCGCGAACAGGTTCGCTCCCACAAGGTTTCTGCGGCGGTGCATACCACCGGGTGGGAGCGAGCCTGCTCGCGATGAGGCCCGCCCAGGCACTACACCTCTATTGGGCCACCGCCTGACTATGGGGAAACAGTAAATCCACAAAGCGTTCGGCAGTGGGTTGCGGTTCGTGGTTGGCCAGGCCGGCGCGTTCGTTGGCTTCAATGAACACGTATTCGGGCTGATCGGCCGCTGGCACTAACAGGTCGAGGCCAACCATGGGAATATCCAAGGCCCGCGCGGCGCGTATCGCAGCTTCAGTCAGGGTCGGATGGAGGATGCCCGTGACATCTTCCAGCACGCCGCCCGTATGAAGGTTCGCCGTACGCCGTACGAACAGGTGTTTGCCGGCGGGCAGCACACTGTCGTAGTCATAACCTGCGGCGCTCAATGTGCGTTGCGTCTCGGCGTCCATGGGAATCTTGCTTTCACCCCCCGTGGCCGCTTGTCGGCGGCGGCTTTGGGCTTCGATCAGCGCGCCGATGGTGTGCCGACCGTCGCCGATCACCTCCGCTGGCCGCCGGATCGCCGCTGCCACCACTTCAAAGCCAATCACTAGCACGCGCAGGTCCAGGCCCTCGTGGAAGCTCTCCAGCAGCACCCGGCTGTCAAACTGGCGGGCCGTTTCAATCGCGCTCTGCACCTCTTCAATCGTGCGCAGATCCACCGCGACACCCTGGCCCTGTTCACCGTCCAGTGGCTTGACCACTACCCGTTCGTGCTCATCGAGAAAGGCCAGGTTGTCATCGGCGTTGCCAGCCAACTGTTGGGCCGGCAAGTTCAAGCCGGCGTTTTTCAGCACCTTGTGGGTCAGGCTTTTGTTCTGGCACAGGGTCATGCTGATAGCGCTGGTCAGGTCGCTGAGGGATTCACGGCACCTGATCCGGCGGCTGCCGTGGACCAGGGTAAACAATCCACCTTCGGCGTCGTCCACCTGGACTTCGATGCCCCGGCGGTGAGCCTCTTCGACAATGATGCGCGCATAAGGATTGAACTGCGCCTCGGGGCCCGGCCCCAGGAACAACGGCTGATTAATGCAGTTCTTGCGTTTGATGGCGAACGTCGAAAGATTGCGGAACCCGAGCTTGGCGTAGAGACTTTTCGCCAGGCGATTGTCGTGCAGCACCGAAAGGTCCAGGTAACTCAGGCCCCGGCTCATGAAGTGCTCGATGAGGTGGCGCACCAGGACCTCCCCGACACCGGGCCGCGAGCACTGCGGATCCACGGCCAGGCACCAGAGGCTGCTGCCGTTTTCCGGGTCGTTGAAGGCTTTCTGGTGATTCAGGCCCATGACGCTGCCGATCACCGCGCCGGTGTCATCATCTTCGGCCAGCCAGTAGACCGGCCCGCCCTCATGGCGCGGCGTGAGTCGTTGCGGATCGATGGGCAACATGCCCCGGGCCTGATACAGCAGGTTGATCGCCTGCCAGTCGGCGTCGCTTTGCGCCCGGCGAATCCGGAAACCGCGAAATACCCGGGTGGCCTGGCGATAGTCGCTGAACCACAGGCGCAAGGTGTCGGATGGATCGAGAAACAGCTGCGCCGGTTCCAGCCCGAGTATTTGCTGGGGGGCGGCGACGTACAAGGCAATGTCGCGCTCACCCGATTGCTCATTGAGCAGCTCTTGGGCCAGGCTTGCCGGGTCTGGGAAGGTGTGGCCGATCAGCAATCGGCCCCAGCCGCAGTGCACCGCGATCGGGTCGGCGCCCAGTTCGCTGCCGTCTTCGGCCAGTCGCGCCTGCAGGCGTTCGTAGGAGGGCGCCTGGCCCCGTAGCAGGCGTTGATTGTGGGGTTTCATCGATCAGATTCCTTGCTCGCTGAGCCACAGGTTCAGCGCCGCCAGTTGCCACAGCCTTGAGCCACGCAACGGGGTGAGCTGGCCGTTGGGGTCGGTCAGCAGTCGATCAAGCATCGCCGGGTTGAACAGGCCGCGATCCTGGCTCGGATCCAGCAGCAGTTCGCGGACCCAGGCCAAAGTGTTGCCTTCCAGATGCTTGAGACCGGGTACAGGGAAATAGCCTTTTTTACGGTCGATGACCTCGCCAGGGATCACCCGTCGAGCGGCTTCCTTCAGGACCTGTTTGCCGCCGTCGGGCAGCTTGAATTTCGCCGGGACCCGTGCCGAGAGTTCCACCAGTCGGTAATCCAGGAATGGCGTGCGCGCTTCCAGGCCCCAGGCCATGGTCATGTTGTCGACGCGCTTGACCGGGTCGTCCACCAACATCACCGTGCTGTCCAGACGCAGGGCCTTGTCCACCGCTGCGTCGGCGCCCGGTTGGGCGAAGTGTTCCTTGACGAAATCACCGGCCGCGTCATTGGCCGTCAGCCATTTGGGCTGCACGGTAGCGGCATATTCTTCGTAGCTGCGATCAAAGAATGCGGCGCGATAGGCCGCGTATGGGTCACTGGCGCCGTCCACTTGTGGATACCAGTGGTAACCGGCGAACAGTTCATCGGCGCCCTGGCCGCTTTGCACCACTTTGCAATGCTTGGACACTTCCCGCGACAGCAGGTAGAAGGCGATGCAGTCATGACTGACCATCGGCTCGCTCATGGCGCGAAACGCCGCCGGCAGTTGCTCGATGATTTCTTTTTCGTCGATGCGTAACTGGTGGTGATGAGTGCCGTAGTGCTTGGCGATCAGGTCCGAATACTGGAACTCGTCACCGCGCTCGCCACCGGCATCCTGGAAGCCGATGGAGAATGTGGAAAGGTTTTCCACACCGACCTCCCGCAGCAGGCCCACCAGCATGCTGGAGTCCACGCCGCCGGAAAGCAGCACGCCGACATCCACGGCGGCACGCTGACGAATGGCGACCGCTTCACGGGTGCTGTCGAGCACGCGGTCGATCCAGTCTTGCAGATTCAGGTGCTGTTCGTCGGCCCGTGGTCCGTAGGGCAGGGTCCACCAGGTTTTCTGCTCGGTGGTGCCGTCGGCTTCGACCCGCATCCAGGTGGCAGGCGGCAGCTTTTCAACGCCGGCCAGCAGGGTGCGAGGCGCCGGGACCACGGCATGAAAATTCAGGTAATGGTTCAGCGCCACCGGGTCGAGCATCGGACTGATGTCGCCGCCCTTGAGCAGCGCCGGCAACGCCGAGGCAAAGCGCAGGCGCTGGCCGGTGCGCGACAGGTACAGCGGTTTGACACCGAGGCGGTCGCGGGCGATGAACAGCCGCTTGGCGTCGCGTTCCCAGATGGCGAAGGCGAACATGCCGTTGAGCTTGGGCAACAGTGCTTCGCCCCAGGCGTGGTAGCCCTTGAGCAGCACTTCGGTGTCGCCACCGGAATAGAAGGCGTAGCCCAGGCCTTCCAGCTCGGCGCGCAATTCAGGGTAGTTGTAGATCGCGCCGTTGAAGGCCAGGGACAGGCCCAGTTGATTGTCGATCATCGGCTGGGCCGAACCGTCGGACAAGTCCATGATTTTCAGGCGCCGATGGCCCAGGGCAATGGGGCCCTGACTGTGGAAACCCCACGCGTCGGGGCCGCGAGGAGCCAGGTGATGGGTGATTCGCTCTACGGCCGCAAGGTCCGCAGGTTGTTGATCGAAACGTAACTCTCCAGCTAATCCGCACATAAGTCCTTACCGGTTTTTCCGTTGGGGAGGGTCAAACACCATACGCCAAAATGGCGGGTACTTTGAAACTGACCGGTGGGATTGGTGTGAGTTTTAGATCAATGCGTTATAAGCAGCTGAAGTAGGGACGCTCGGGCGACTGAAAAACCACGGCAAAACATCAGCCTGTGGGAGCGAGCCTGCTCGCGATCGCGGTGTGCCAGTCACTTAGATGCCAGATGATCTGGCGCAATCGCGAGCAGGCTCGCTCCCACAGGTTTTTGTGGCATACCGGCAATCTGCATTAGGCCTTGCCCCGAACCAGCGCCCGCAACGCAAACCGGTTCGGATGACAGGCCTCGGCCACGCTTCGGGGCAGGGGCAAAGGTTCGTTGTCCAGCCAGGCGGCAATCAACTCGCCCGACAATGGCGCGGTGATCAGGCCCCGGGAGCCGTGGCCGCTGTTGATGTACAAGCCATCGAGCCAGGGGCATGGGCAGTCCGGCACTTGGCGGGCGTCCTTGCTCAGCGCCGAGTATGCCTGGGTGAAGGCCTGACTCTCGGCCAACGGGCCGACAATCGGCAGATAGTCCGGACTGGTGCAACGGAACGCCGCGCGGCCCTGGAGGTGTGCCGGGTCCAGGGTGCTGGCGTCCAGGCGTTCCACCAGATCAGCGGAGATTTGCTCCAGCATCTGCAGGTTGCCGGCGTGCTCGGCGGCGGTAGGGGTCAGGTCGTCGTTCTTGAAATCGAAACTGGCCCCCAGGGTGTGCTCGCCCAACCGTGTCGGAGCCACGTAGCCTTCGGCGCAGACCACCGTGCGCAGCGCCTGGCTGTGGGCGGTTTGCGACAGACGGGTGATCTGCCCGCGAATGCGCTTGAGGGGCAAGTCGGCGGCCGCATCGAAGCGTTTGATCTCGGCGGCGCTGGCGAGGATCACTACCGGCGCGCTGGCCAGGCAACGTTCACCGTCCCAGGCCTGCCACTGACCGTCTACGCGGCGTAGCTCGAGGACTTCATGGTGGTTTTGCACCTCAATCTTGGGGGCGGATGCCTGCCAGCGGCACAGCGCGGGCGGATGTACCCAACCGCCTTGCGGGTAAAACAGACCGCCACAGGCCAGGCCGATACCGGACCGCGCCTCGGCCTGGGGTTGATCCAGGACATGCAGCAAATCTTCGGCAAAGGCCTCGGACAATTGCGCCTGGCGCTCGGCTTCCTTGGCGCTGAAGGCCAGTTGCAAGACACCGCAGCCGTCCCAGTCCACACCTCGCTGCAGATGTTCGAGCAGGCGCCGGGTGTAACCGAAACCGCTGAGGATCATCTGCGACAGCGCCGTACCATGGGCCGAAAGCTTGAGATACAACACGCCCTGCGGGTTGCCGGACGCTTCTTCGGCCAACCCGGCATGCCGTTCCAGCAGTGTCACCTGCCAGCCACGGGCCGCGAGGCTGGACGCGCTGGCGCAACCGGCCAGGCCGCCGCCGATCACCAGGGCTCGACGCTCGCCGCTGTGCGCCGTGGGGCGGGCGTACCAGGGTTTTACCGGGGGCGGTGCGGGTGTCAGTTGCGGCCAGCCGAGAAACACCCCGCGAAGGATTTCCCATTTATGGCCGATGCCCGGCGTACGCTTCATCTTGAAGCCGGCCGCGTTCAACAACCGTCGCACCCAGCCGGTGCTGGTAAAGGTGCTGAGGGTCGCGCCGGGGGCAGCCAAGCGCGCCAGTTCGGCAAACAGCTCGGCGGTCCACATCTCGGGATTTTTCGCCGGCGCGAAACCGTCCAGGAACCAGGCGTCGATTTGCGCATCCAGCTGTGGCAATTGTTCCAGGGCGTCGCCGATCAACAAGGTCAGGGTCACCCGGCCGTCTCCCAGCGTCAGGCGCTGGAAGCCCTGATGGATGGCGACGTACTGCGCAAGCAATTGATCCGCCTGAAGCTTGAGTTGCGGCCACAAATCCAGTGCCCGGCGCAGGTCGGGGGGGCTCAAGGGGAATTTCTCGACACTGACAAAATGCAGCCGCGCCCCGGCCGGTGCGCACTGCTCGAACAACTGCCAGGCGCAGAGAAAATTCAGCCCGGTGCCAAACCCGGTCTCGCCGATCACCAGCCGCCCGTCGTCCGGCAGCGCGGCAAAACGCTCGGTCAGGTTGTTCTGTTCAAGGAACACATAGCGGGTTTCTTCCAGGCCCGACTGATCGGAAAAATACACATCGTCGAACACCCGCGAGCGCGGGCGACCCTGATCGTCCCAGTCGAGTTGGGCGTGGTGCTGTACGGGTGTCATGGCAGGCTCGGTCAAAACTGGGAGGCCATTCTAGCCGATCGGTATGGGCTTGCTTGACCCATCGCAATACAGCGTTCGTCTGGATGGAATCTGCTGCACCGGCCCGCGTCCAATCCGCTAGTCTTGCCCCATTCCCTGGAAGGAGCTGTCCATGTTCGAATCCGCTGAAATCGGTCACGCCGTCGATAAAGACACCTATGACGCCGAAGTGCCGGCACTGCGTGAAGCGTTGCTCGAAGCCCAGTACGAGCTACACCAGCAGAGCCGTTTTCCGGTCATCGTGCTGATCAACGGCATCGAAGGCGCCGGCAAGGGCGAAACGGTGAAATTGCTCAATGAGTGGATGGACCCGCGGCTGATCGAAGTGCGTACCTTCGATCAGCAGACCGACGAGGAGCTGGCGCGGCCACCGGCCTGGCGTTATTGGCGGATGCTGCCGGCCAAGGGACGCATGGGGATTTTCTTTGGCAACTGGTACAGCCAGATGCTGCAGGGGCGCGTTCATGGCCAGATCAAGGACCCACGGCTCGATCAGGCCATCAATGGCGCTGAACGGTTGGAGAAAATGCTCTGCGATGAAGGCGCGCTGATCTTCAAGTTCTGGTTCCACCTGTCCAAGAAACAGATGAAAGCCCGGCTCAAGGGGCTCAAGGACGACCCGCTGCACAGCTGGCGCATCAGCCCGCTGGACTGGCAGCAGTCCCAGACCTACGACAAGTTCGTCAAATACGGTGAGCGGGTCCTGCGCCGCACCAGTCGAGACTACGCCCCGTGGCATGTGATCGAAGGCATGGACAGTTATTATCGAAGCCTTACGGTCGGACGGATCCTGCTTGACGGGATGCGCCAGGCCTTGCACCGCTCGAGGATCAAAGCGGAAAAGGTCAATGTGGCGCCACTGCCGCCGCTGGACGACCAGGTCACGCTGCTGGACAGCCTGGACATGACCCTGCGTCTGGACAAGGCCGATTACGAAGAACAACTGATCGCCGAGCAGGCGCGTTTTTCCGGCCTGTTGCGCGATAAACGCATGCGCCGCCATGCCCTGGTGGCGGTGTTCGAGGGCAATGATGCGGCGGGCAAGGGTGGGGCGATCCGGCGGGTCGCGGCAGCGCTCGACCCGCGCCAGTACAGCATCGTACCGATTGCCGCACCCACCGAGGAAGAGCGCGCCCATCCCTACATGTGGCGGTTCTGGCGGCATATCCCGGCGCGGGGCAAGTTCACCGTGTTCGATCGCTCCTGGTACGGCCGGGTGCTGGTGGAGCGGGTCGAAGGTTTTTGCAGCAAGGCCGACTGGCTGCGGGCCTACGGCGAGATCAACGATTTCGAGGAGCAGATTGCCGACGCCGGAGTCGTGGTCGTCAAGTTCTGGCTGGCCATCGACAAGGAGACTCAACTGGAGCGCTTCCAGGAACGCGAGGAAATTCCTTTCAAGCGCTTCAAGATCACCGAGGACGACTGGCGCAACCGTGACAAATGGGATGCCTACCGGGCGGCGGTGTGCGACATGGTTGACCGCACCAGCACCGAGATTTCTCCCTGGACCCTGGTGGAGGCCAACGACAAGCGCTGGGCGCGGGTCAAGGTGTTGCGCACGCTTAATGAAGCGCTGGAGGAGGCCTTCGAGCGCTCAGCAAAGCAGGCTCGCAAGGCGAGCAAGGGCAAATAGTGGCCGATGGGAACGCATACGCGGGGTGAATGATCGTCGCGGTCGGTTATACAGTGGATTTATGCTCAATTGACTCCTAACCGACAATAACAATTGAGGTACAGCCATGCGTGAAGTGGTGATCGTCGACAGCGTGCGGACCGGCCTGGCCAAGTCTTTTCGCGGCAAGTTCAACATGACCCGTCCGGACGACATGGCGGCCCATTGTGTCGATGCATTGTTGGCGCGCAACGGGATCGATCCGGCCAGCGTCGAGGACTGTATCGTCGGCGCCGGTTCGAACGAGGGCGCCCAGGGCTATAACATCGGCCGTAACGTGGCGGTGCTTTCGCAACTGGGCATCGGCACTGCCGGCATGACCCTCAACCGCTTCTGCTCCTCGGGCCTGCAAGCCATCGCCATCGCCGCCAACCAGATCGCCTCCGGTTGCAGCGAGATCATTGTTGCCGGTGGCGTGGAATCTATCAGCCTGACAATGAAAAGCGTCAATACCGATCACCTGATCAACCCGCTGCTCAAGGAGCAAGTGCCGGGGATTTATTTCCCCATGGGCCAGACCGCTGAGGTCGTCGCCCGCCGTTATCAGGTCAGCCGTGAAGAACAGGATCGCTACGCCTTACAGAGCCAGCAGCGCACTGCCCAGGCCCAGGCGGCCGGGCTGTTCGACGACGAGATCGTGCCGATGGCGGTCAAGTACAAGGTCGAGGACAAGAACACCGGTGCGGTGCAGATTCTCGACGGCGTGGTTGATCGCGACGATTGCAACCGCCCCGACACCACCTATGAAAGTCTGGCGGGCTTGAAGCCGGTGTTCGCCGAAGACGGCTCGGTGACGGCAGGCAACTCGTCACAGTTGTCCGACGGGGCTTCGATGACCCTGGTGATGAGCCTGGAAAAAGCCCTGGCCCTGGGGCTCAAGCCCAAGGCGTTTTTCCGTGGCTTTACCGTGGCCGGTTGCGCGCCGGACGAAATGGGTATCGGTCCGGTGTTTTCGGTGCCCAAACTGCTCAAGGCCAAGGGCTTGCATATCGATGATATCGACTTGTGGGAACTCAACGAAGCCTTCGCATCCCAGTGTCTCTACAGTCGTAACCGGCTGGAAATCGATAACGAGAAGTACAACGTCAACGGCGGTTCGATTTCCATTGGCCACCCGTTCGGCATGACCGGTTCGCGCCAGGTCGGCCATCTGGTGCGCGAGCTGCAACGGCGCAGCCTGCGCTACGGCATCGTGACCATGTGCGTGGGCGGCGGGATGGGGGCGACGGGGTTGTTTGAGGCGGTGAGATAACCGGGCGCTGACAGTTAGCGAGATGATTACTTGTGGCGAGGGGATTTATCCCCGCTGGGTTGCGCAGCAACCCTAAAATCTACAACCGAGGTATATCAGGCTGACAGAGTGGTTTGCTTTGGGGCTGCTTTGCAGCCCAGCGGGGATAAATCCCCTCGCCACAAGGGGGGCTGCGTCAGCTGCGCTAGCTGGCAACCTGGGTCAGTTGCTGCATCCGCGCGATATACGCTTTTATCTCCCGTTCTGCCGCCTCACGGCTGGCGAACGGGCCTTCCTGCGTGCCTTCCCGAGTATTGAAGTAAAACTCGCCGTTTACCCGGCAGATCCGGTCGCTGCGAAAAATCGTCGTAGGGGCGGGATCCTGGGCGCGTTTGCCAAACATGGCGGTCTCCAAAGGCAGCGGGGCAATGTCATTTGAGCTTATGCGCAGTCCTTGATTTGCGCCTGGCCAGGCGATCGACGGCAACGACCCGTACAGTCCCATGGACGTCCACGGCCTAACTGTCCCTGTGTCCTGGAGCGATCCGCGCCTAGAATGGGAGCTCTTTGTCTTGAGCCGCGAGGGTTGCATGCACATATCGTCCGGTCGCTGGGTCTACGGCCTGTTCCTTGCCCTGCTGACCGCCCTGCTGTGGGGCATCCTGCCGATCAAGCTCAAGCAAGTGCTGCAGGTGATGGATCCGGTCACCGTGACCTGGTTTCGCTTGCTGGTGTCCGGTGGCTTGCTGTTCATCTACCTGACGGCCACTCGCCGTTTGCCCAGTCGCAAGGTGTTGGGCCCCCGGGGTGGCTGGCTGGTGGCGATGGCGGTGTTGGGGCTGGTCGGCAACTACGTGCTGTACCTGATGGGCCTCAATCGCTTGAGCCCCGGCACCGCGCAACTGGTGGTGCAGATGGGGCCGATCATGTTGCTGGTGGCCAGCCTGTTTGTGTTCAAGGAGCGTTTCAGCGTGGGACAGGGCATCGGCCTGCTGGTGTTGTTGATCGGCTTCACGCTGTTTTTCAACCAGCGCCTCGGCGAGCTGCTGACGTCCCTGAGCGACTACACCGCCGGGGTCTTGATGGTGTTGCTGGCGTCGACGGTCTGGACCTTCTATGCCCTGGGCCAGAAGCAACTGCTGACGGTGTGGAATTCGTTGCAGGTGATGATGGTGATCTACCTGTTCTGCGCGCTGCTGCTCACGCCCTGGGTGCATCCGCTGGAGGCACTGCAACTGAGTCCGCTGCAAGGCTGGCTACTGCTTGCTTGCTGCCTCAATACCCTGATTGCCTACGGCGCCTTTGCCGAGGCCCTGGCTCATTGGGAGGCGTCGCGGGTCAGCGCGACCCTGGCGATCACGCCGCTGGTGACCTTCGCTGCGGTGGCGTTGGCAGCCTGGTGGTGGCCTGACTACGTGCATGCCGAGCAGATCAATCTGTTGGGGTATGGCGGGGCGGTGCTGGTGGTGTTGGGATCGGCATTGGTTGCCCTGGGGCCGTCGCTGATTGCCGGGCTCAGGGCCCGGCGTGAGCGACTGGCTGTCGGGCGATAGACCGCGACTGCAAGAAGAACCGCTTTTTTGTGGGAGCGAGCCTGCGCGCGATAGCGGTCTGGTCGTCGATAATGATGTCGAGCCGAGCGGCCTCATCGCGAGCATGCTCGCTCCCACAGGTGGGTTGTGTTGAGCGCACGCTTTGCGTCCAACCAAGCACACATCTCAGCCCTGGCTTCCGGCCTCCAGCATATTCTCCGGCCGCACCCAGGCATCGAACTCTTCGTCGGTCAGATACCCCAACTGCAAGGCCGCTTCGCGCAGGGTCAGCCCTTCGCCGTAGGCTTTCTTGGCGATTTCGGCGGATTTGTCATAGCCGATGTGTGTGTTCAGGGCGGTGACCAGCATCAAGCCACGTTCCAGATGCGCCGCCATCTGCTCGGCATCCGGTTCGAGCCCGGCGATGCAGTGCTGCTGGAAATTGCTGCAGCCATCGGCCAGCAGACGGATCGACTGCAACAGGTTGTGAATGATCACCGGCTTGAACACGTTCAATTGCAAATGACCCTGGCTGGCGGCGAAACCGATGGTCACGTCGTTGCCCATGACCTGGCAGGCCAGCATCGACAAGGCTTCGCACTGGGTCGGGTTGACCTTGCCGGGCATGATGGAGCTGCCCGGCTCATTGGCCGGCAACTTCACTTCGGCGAACCCGGCCCGTGGCCCGGAGCCCAGCAGGCGCAGGTCATTGGCAATCTTCATCAGGGTCACGGCCAGGGTTTTCAGCGCGCCGGACAACGTGGTCAGGGGCTCATGGCCGGCCAACGCCGCGAACTTGTTTGGCGCGGTGACGAAGGGCAGACCGGACAGCGCCGCCAGTTCAGCGGCGATCGCCTCGCCGAAGCCGTGGGGCGAGTTGAGCCCGGTGCCCACTGCCGTGCCGCCCTGGGCAAGTTCGCAAACCGCCGGCAGTGCCGCACGGATCGCCCGTTCGGCGTAATCGAGTTGAGCGATGAAGGCTGACAATTCTTGGCCGAAGGTGATCGGCGTGGCATCCATCATGTGGGTGCGGCCGGTCTTGACCAGTTTCATGTGGCGCGCCGCCAGTTCCGCCAGTGCGCCGGACAACTCGGCGATCGCCGGCAGCAATTGCTGATGTACCGCCTGGATGGCGGCGATGTGCATGGCGGTGGGGAAGCAGTCGTTGGAGCTCTGGGAGCGGTTGACGTGATCGTTCGGGTGCACCGGGCTCTTGCCGCCGCGGGGATTGCCCGCCAGCTCGTTGGCGCGCCCGGCGATCACTTCGTTGACGTTCATGTTGCTTTGGGTTCCGCTGCCGGTCTGCCAGACCACCAGGGGGAATTGGTCGTCATGCTGGCCGGCCAGGACTTCGTCGGCGGCCTGTTCGATCAGGCGCGCGATGTCGGCAGGCAAGTCGCCATTGCGGTCATTGACCCGCGCGGCGGCTTTCTTGATCAGCGCCAGGGCGTGCAGCACCGACAGCGGCATGCGTTCGTTGCCAATGGCAAAGTTGATCAGGGAGCGCTGCGTCTGGGCGCCCCAGTAGGCTTCATCCGGGACTTCAACCTGGCCAAGGCTGTCGGTTTCGATACGGCTCATCGGGTCAAACTCCTGTAGGTCTGAATGCGCAGTTTAGGCCCTGAAGGGCGACACGGGTTCCCTCAATCATTTTTCGATCGTTTCGGCCCGTCAATCGGACGCGTAGAGCAATGGGGTTGAGGCTCGGCGTTTATTAGGCGCAGAATGATCGCCCTTGGGGTTTTACCTCGCCTGTAGAAAAGGAAACTCGATGACCCGTCTTCGTGCCATCTGTACCGCAGTTGCTCTGGTGTGTGCCAGCAGTCCTGTTTTTGCCGATACCGCCAGCCACAACGCCAGTGCCGAAGAGTTCCTGACCCTGGCGCACGCCGACAAACTGGGTACCCCGGTGTACATGCAAGTGCAGCAGATGTTTGCCCAGCGCTTTGAACAGACCAAGGCTCCCGAGTCGAAAAAAGCCACCCTCGAAACCTACCAGGCCAAGGCCAACGCCGCGCTGGATCAGGCCATCGGCTGGAAGAAGCTCAAGCCGGACATGGTCAAGCTTTACACCTCCAACTTCAGCGAGCCGGAGCTCAAGGAACTGGTGTCCTTCTACCGTTCGCCCCTGGGCAAGAAAGTCCTGGAAAAAATGCCCCAGCTGACCCAGCAATCGGCCCAGTTGACCCAGGCCAAGCTGGAAAGCGCGGTGCCGGTGGTCAACAAGCTGCTGGCGGACATGACCGCCGAGCTTGAGCCCAAAGCCGCCCCTGCCAAGAAAAAGCCGTAAGCGGAGCCCGGTATGAGCATGCAACAACGCATCGAATCGACGCTCGGGCTGTTGCAGCCCGAGCACCTGCAAGTGCTGGATGAAAGCCACATGCACAGCCGTGGGTTACAGACCCACTTCAAGGCCGTGGTGGTCAGCCACCAGTTCGAGGGGCTCAATCGCGTCAAGCGTCATCAGAAGGTCTACGGCACGCTGGGCGAGCTGATGGGTGAGTTCCATGCGTTGGCGCTGCACACCTATACCCCCGAGGAATGGGCGCAGATCGATACAGCCCCGGCTTCGCCGACTTGTGCCGGTGGCAGCAAGCACTGATCTGCAGAGAATGACTGCTGTTGTGGCTGTTGTCGCTGCACTCCTGCAACCCCTCTGTTTTTTGTTAGAATCCGCAACGCGCCTCACGGGGCGCGTTTTTTTTCGCATCCGGTTCACCCTTTGCGAGGGTAGCCACCTGGAGAAATACCCATGACACCATCCATTGTCGTGGCGGCACTGTATAAGTTCGTCACCCTTGAAGATTACGTCGAGCTGCGTGAGCCATTGCTCAAGGCCATGCTCGACAACGGCATCAAAGGCACGCTGCTGATCGCCGAAGAAGGCATCAACGGCACCGTTTCCGGCACTCGCGAAGGCATCGACGGATTGCTGGCCTGGCTCAAAAACGACCCGCGCATGATCGACATCGACCACAAGGAGTCGTACTGCGATGAGCAGCCGTTCTATCGCACCAAGGTCAAGCTCAAGAAGGAAATCGTCACCCTCGGCGTCGAAGGCGTGGATCCCAACAAACAGGTTGGCACTTATGTCGAACCGCAGGACTGGAACGCACTGATCAGCGATCCGGAAGTCTTGCTGATCGACACGCGCAACGACTACGAAGTGTCCATCGGCACCTTTGAAGGCGCGATCGACCCCAAGACCACCAGCTTTCGCGAGTTCCCCGAGTACATCAAAGCCAACTTCGACCCGGCCAGGCACAAGAAAGTCGCGATGTTCTGCACCGGTGGCATTCGCTGCGAAAAAGCTTCCAGCTACATGCTCGGCCAGGGTTTCGACGAGGTCTATCACCTCAAGGGTGGCATCCTGAAGTACCTTGAAGAGGTGCCTCAGGAAGAAACCAAATGGCGCGGCGACTGCTTCGTGTTCGATAACCGCGTGACCGTTCGCCATGACCTTAGCGAAGGCGACTACGATCAGTGTCATGCCTGTCGTACACCGGTGAGCGTAGAAGACCGTGCTTCGGAGCACTACGTGCCAGGCATCAGTTGCCCGCATTGCTGGGACAAGCTGAGCGAGAAGACCCGGCGCAGCGCCATCGACCGGCAAAAGCAGATCGAACTGGCCAAGGCCCGCAACATGCCGCATCCGATCGGCTACAACTATAAGCAATCACCTTCCGAGGTTTGAACCATGGCGCCACGCCTGCTCTATGTGATGGACCCGATGTGTTCCTGGTGCTGGGGGTTTGCGCCGGTTGCCGAGGCACTGGTCGAGCAGGCGCAGGCCGCCGGGGTAGAACTGCACCTGGTGGTGGGCGGTTTGCGCACCGGCAGCGGTTCGGCCCTGGAGCCGACCACCCGACGCTACATCCTCGAGCATTGGCAGGCCGTCACCCAGGCCACCGGCCAGACGTTCAAGCTTGAAGGGGCGCTGCCGGACGGTTTTGTCTATGACACCGAACCGGCCTGCCGGGCACTGGTGACGGCCCGTGGCCTGGCGCCGGACCTGGCCTGGAAGCTGTTGAAGCTGATCCAGCAGGCGTTTTATGTCGAGGGTCGTGATGTGACCCACGCCAGCGTCCTGGTGGAACTGGCCGAACAGGCTGGACTGCCACGCATCGAGTTCGCCGCAGCCTTTGACCGCGCCGAGCAACATGCGGCCACTGCCGCGGATTTCACCTGGGTGCAGGATCTTGGCATCGCGGGTTTTCCTACGCTGCTGGCCGAGCGTGACGGTCAATTGGCCTTGCTTACCAACGGCTACCAGCCCCTGAGCCAGTTGTCTCCACTGTTGGGCCGCTGGCTGGAGCGCGCGGCCTGTGCCTGACCGGGCGGATGACGCATCCCCTGGGCAGCGCGTCGACCGCTTGAGCTGGGCAGAAATCCGCCGTCTGGCCCTTAAACACAAGAAAGCCCTGTGGATCGCCAACGGCGTGGCCGTGCTGGCGACGCTGTGCAGCGTACCGATCCCGCTGCTACTGCCGCTTTTAGTGGACGAAGTGCTGCTGGGCCAGGGCGACGCGGCATTGAAGGTCATGAACCATGCGTTGCCCAGCGGCTGGCAAAGCGCGGCCGGTTATATTGGCCTGATGCTGGTGGTGACCCTGGTCCTGCGATGCGGCGCTTTGCTGTTCAACGTGCTGCAGGCGCGATTGTTCGCCAGGCTGGCCAAGGACATCGTCTATCGCATTCGCGTCCGATTGATCGAACGGCTCAAACGTATTTCCCTGGGCGAGTACGAAAGCCTGGGCAGCGGTACCGTGACCACACACCTGGTCACCGACCTGGACACGCTTGATAAATTCATCGGCGAAACCCTCAGTCGTTTCCTGGTGGCGATGCTGACACTGGTGGGCACTGCCGGCATTCTGGTGTGGATGCACTGGCAACTGGCGCTGCTGATCCTGTTGTTCAACCCGTTGGTGATCTACGCCACGGTCCAGTTGGGCAAACGGGTCAAGCACCTCAAGAAGCTGGAGAATGACAGCACCTCGCGCTTCACCCAGGCCCTGACCGAAACCCTGGATGCCATCCAGGAGGTGCGTGCCGGTAACCGCCAGGGTTATTTCCTGGGTCGATTGGGGACACGGGCCAGGGAGGTCCGTGATTACGCAGTGAGTTCACAGTGGAAAACCGATGCCTCGAACCGCGCCAGCGGTTTGCTGTTTCAGTTTGGTATCGATATTTTCCGCGCAGCGGCGATGCTCACCGTACTGTTCTCCGACCTCTCCATCGGCCAGATGCTGGCGGTGTTCAGCTACCTGTGGTTCATGATCGGACCGGTGGAGCAACTGCTCAATCTGCAGTACGCGTTTTATGCCGCCGGGGGCGCATTGTCGCGGATCAACGAGTTGTTGGCCCGTGCCGACGAACCGCAATACACCGGCAGTGTTAACCCGTTCCAGGGGCGTGCCACCGTGGGTATCGAAGTTCAGGGGCTGAGTTTCGGCTACGGCGACGAACTGGTGCTGAACCAGATGAACCTGTCGATTGCCCCCGGTGAGAAAGTCGCGATTGTCGGGGCCAGCGGGGGTGGCAAAAGTACCTTGGTCCAGTTGCTGTTGGGGCTGTACACGCCGCTGGCCGGGACTATCCGTTTCGGTGGTTCGACTCAGCAGGAAATCGGCCTGGAAACCGTGCGCGACAATGTTGCCGTGGTCCTGCAGCATCCCGCGCTGTTCAACGACACGGTACGGGCCAACCTGACCATGGGCCGCGAGCGCACGGATGAGGCCTGCTGGCAGGCACTGGAAATCGCCCAACTGCACCAGACGATCATAAGTTTGCCCAACGGTCTGGACAGCATCGTCGGCCGTTCCGGCGTGCGTCTGTCCGGCGGCCAGCGCCAGCGCCTGGCCATTGCCCGGATGGTGCTGGCCGAGCCCAAGGTGGTGATCCTCGACGAGGCGACGTCGGCGCTGGACGCCGCCACCGAGTACAACCTGCACCAGGCGCTGGCGCGGTTCTTGAGCAACCGGACCACCTTGATCATCGCGCACCGGTTGTCGGCCGTGAAGCAGGCCGACCGCGTGCTGGTGTTCGACGGCGGACAAATCGCCGAGGATGGCGACCATCAGCAACTGATTGCTGACGGTGGTTTATACGCCAAGCTCTACGGGCATCTGCAGCAGCATTGATCGCCAGGGATCAATCGGATTCGGTTGAAGAGCTCATTTCAGTTGCCGGACGCTTACGGCGCTGTCCCCAGATGACGTTCAACGCAGCGGCTCCGCGCTCATGACCGAACTCCTTCATGACAATCGCGCAGGATTCGCAAGGAGGCAGGGTGGTGGCAAGCGTGATCGACTTGATGTCTTCAGGGTTTGGATACTTTTCGCTGATGTAGGCAATCAGTTTGCTTTCACTGTCCGCAGAGGTCACTCGACTGAGCCTGTCCGAGGTGCCCGGAGCATCCATCAGATGGGGGATAGCGAGCAATTTTCCATCGGCGCTCAGAGTGAGGGAGGCAGGGTCAATCGCGTTCCTGATGCCATCAACATTGAAGTAAGTGGCCTCTTTGACGTTGACTTGCGTATAGCCACTGTGGGATTTGAACAGCGGCAGGTGCCGGGTGTAGTCCTCGATTCCGGAAACACTGACATATATTTCGTTGTTTCCGGATGCCGTGATGACGTGGGCAAAAGCTATGTTCTTTTGATTTTTGGTCGGAAGGGTTTTTTGCAGTTCTCGCATGGCGTCATTGATGGTCACCGCTCGGGTGGTGGATTGAGACGGGCCGGCAATGGACGGCGATGTAAAAAGCGCGTTGAAGATGCTTGCGGTTGATTTTTGTATGGCTTCGGGCGCTTGTGTGGTGGGTTGCCACACGGCTGCTCCGTTAGGCAAATCAGAGACAATCATCCTGGTGCGACGATCGAATAACACCGCCTCGGCGGGGTAGGTACTGACTTTCAACCACTTCATATTGGAGGGTGGATGGCTCGGTGCGCCAATGGGTATCGAAATTTCATCGATCTTGTCCAGTGCCCGTTCGACCTGGTCTCTGCCGTAGATTCGCGCGGCGTTGTTGGCGTTCAACGAACCGATATAAACCCGTTGCAGCTCTTCTCCCAAAGAGCCGGGCGTCAGGTCGCTTGGGCCAAGCCTTTTCAGGCTCAGAGCAGACTCGACACTCTCAGTGGAGAGCAATCTGGTCATGTAATAATCATCCGTGTTCAAGCGGGTGAATATGTACGTGAACTGCTCATCGATCGAGGGAATGATGAGCGCGCCGGTTTGATGGATATCGTCAATTTTTTCTGCCGAACCGGTTACTTTGATGCCACCGTACAGACCGGTTTGAAATTCCAGGGTCGCCGTAATGGTTTCTTTGGGGATGGGGATTCTGCTGGAGAGACCGATCCATTGCGGTTTGCCTTTGTAGGTGTTGAGCTTGCCGTCCTTGAGTTCATAGATTTTCCCTTCGAAGGCGAGCAGGGCGCGATCGTTGGGATGCTTGGGCGTGGAGGGATAGAACGTTGCGTCACCAAACCAGGGCGCCCAGCTTAACTCAGTGCTGAACTCGCCCGCGGGTGGGCGCTCGGCAGGTTTGTCTTGCACTACATACCTGGTTTTGCACGCCTCATCCGGCGCACGACGAACACGGCACGCCAGTTTCCTGAAGGGTGGATTGTCATCCCGGTGGCTGATGCGACGCAGGGTTCCGGCCTTCAAACGATAGGGCACGCCATCCACATAGAAGAGGCGGCTGCCATCGGCTTCAAGCACTTCTAGTACCCGGGCATTTTCCGGTAACTCAACGAGGGTCTCGATGTCGGTTTGCGCCCGTGTGTTGAAGTGGGAGCGGCCCGGTGATACGTCAGCGCCCAGCCCAGGGCCGTAAGGCCTGGACGATAAAGGGTCAATCAAACGGTAATCGGCGCTGCCTGTGGCTGTGGTGTTGCGCACAGGAACATCGTCAACTCCGCGCACAGTGCTCAACTGGTCATTCATTGTCAGTGGACGCCAGCGGCCCGGGTCCGTGGCTTGGGCCATGCCTTGGACGAAATCGTATTGGCCGGCGCGCCCGGACAACGTCTTGAGACTCAGATAGCCCTTTTTACTGAACCTGTACACGCTCTGGCTGCCTGCCCGTAGCAAGGACGCAATGCCGTCGAGCGGGTTCAGGGTGGCGTTGAGCAAACTACCTGTCAGCGTTGCAAAGGCAGGCAGTGCTTTGCCAATGCTCAACTTGCCCGCGGCGCTGACCAACTTCAGCGAGCCTGACGCAAACTTGCCCATGGGTCGGGCGAATGCAACAAAATCTGTGAACAGGCCAAAGGCTCCACTCACCAGGCGATCACGGTCCCCCGAAGCCAAGTCTTCGATACTGCCCCAGAAGGGCACAAACATTTTGAGGATTTCCAGGTTTTTTTCACGCCTGGCCTTTTGACGGTCGAATTCGGTTTCGCCATAACAACTGTCGTAGAGCTGTTTTTCGTCAACGAAAAGCAGCTTCTCGCAAATGTACCGGGCCAGGTCCAGGGTGACTTTCGACTCCAATGTCCGCGGTAGGGTGTGGTTGGCGTCGCTATTGTTCGATTCGCCGAACGTGCCGCCAAGTGGGTCCAGGATGGCTTGGCATTCTTTGTGAGCGCCGGGGAGGGTGCCTTTTACGTGGGCATCCCAATCGAACGGAAGGGTTTTATGGCGAAGAACATCCACACTCACTGCCGAGCCGCGGCTGATTCTCCACTTTTCGATTTTGCGCTCTGCGCCAATATGGTGTGGCTGAATATCCGGTCGTGGGCGGATCACCCCAGCCCGCGGGAGCAGTTCGTAGTACGAGGTTTTGCGCTGGCTCGTCGTTTCCAGGATGAAGCCATTACGCGCGCGCAGGGGCAGCGTCTTATCTTCGGATTCATTGTTTGCTTCAATGCCCGTGGTTTCTTTTCTGAGGGTGTAGACCTTTGTCACGCCGTACTCCAGGGCTTGGCGATCAGCCAGGGGTAGGGATGCGAGCAGGTGGGTGATCAACGTGCGATAGGAACTTCTGATGAAGCTGAGGTAGATGTCGAAATGGGTTTTGAACGTTTGCTCGATATCGGGGAGCTTCCTGTCCTGCTGGGCAATAGCGCTAAAGCCGGGCGCGGCAAAGTTAGTCTGTAGGGTCGTATCGTGGTCGATCTTGAACCAGACATCGGTGATGACTTTTCCATCGGGCCGGGTGACGAACCATTTATGCTCAGTGAGTTGGCCGGCTGCATACACATCCGTGAATGTGTAAGTTTGGGGGGCGAGTCTTGCGATGGGGCCGCTGAGCCGAGTCACGGGGGCGGCATAAGTGCTGGCCTCCTTCACCAGCTTCCTGCCATCCGTCACGAACCGGCCGTCTGCGAAGAGCTTCGCCATTTTAAGCCGGGCGATGTTCAGCCTCTCGGGGGGGCGGCTATCCAGCCAGTTGACCGCCCGGGTCAAGCTATCGATGGTGAAGTCGAGCTTTTCTGCAGCAGTCTGTATGTCCTGCAGGGTGTAGTGCTCGTCGGCCTTATGGGCAACCAGGCCGTTTGTCACGGCCCATTCCAGCATGGGTTTCAATCTGGTCAGGGTGACCAGTTTCAGGTCATCAGCCGTGGCTTCACTGGCGTATTGGCCAGGGAAGTCGACCAGTTGCTGGAAACTCAGTCTTTGCAGCAACGTCGGGTCGATCGCGTCAGCAAGACCCACACCATGAGCAAAATTTACCCAGACGGTGGAGCTTCGGTAAGGCAGTTGCGACGGTATATCGTGAATCTGGAAGTGCGGCGGGAACAAGGATTGATAAAGACGCGCGAGCAGAATGGATTCGTTCACTGACGCGGCGCGTTTTGAAGACAGCAGATGCGCCTCGAACTCGGCCCGAATCTGCCCATAGCTTTTCCCCCAGTTGGACGAACGTTGCCACGGGTAACCGGCGATACTGTCCGGGCTCTCGTTTTGCTCCTTTTCAAGCCAAAGACGAATGGCGTGGGCGAGCAGCTTGGTGCATATCCCTGCAGCCGTGTCCTCACCGGGTCTGCCGCCAAACCAGCCCAGCACTTGCAATAACCTGGTTGCCAGTTTCCGGGCGTTCGTCGATTGCAGAATAGCCTCCAGATACGCCGAAGGCTTCGCCCGGATTTGCGTCGTCGTCAATGTGTCGATATCCGAAGCGCCCAGGTAGGCCAGCAATGGGGTGTGCGGCGTAGGCAGGAATTGACGCACTGTGTCAGTGATCAGGTTCTCAGTGTGGGGGCTCAGGGCGTCGATGTTTATTCCATGTCCAAGCCCCAGCGTGTGGTGAGCGCGTTTCTCTTCCAGCGCATTCATCGTGGCGTGGCGTTGCTCGGTGTTTTGCCGATTGCATGGGGTAATACCGTAAAACCAGGTCATTCGTGCAAATGTTACTTGGCCGTCGAAACGAATTTGCCCGCCTAATAGTCGAGCAGTTTTTTCAATCTTTGCACGCAGCCCGTTCCAAGAGGGGTCGTTGTTCAGTGGAATCTGAATGGTGGTTTCTCTGTTCCTTGACAGTGTCTCGTAGAGGGCTTTGCCGTCTTTTAAAGTGACGATCAAGTGGTAATGAGGGGCGCTTAGCGTTTTGCACAGCGCCTGATAGTTTTTATCCTGGATGAGCGTGTGCAGTGCTCGTTGTCCGGTTTCATTTTCCAACGCCATGGGTGAACAAAGCCTGGGCTTGATCAGGCTGTCGGCCAACGTCTGCAGCGGTATCTGATGGTTTCGAACGAGCGATAGCATGGCCTCGTAATCGCCCAGAAAACCCTGATGTTTCTCGGCATAAGAGGGTGTCGGGCTCAGACTCGTTGAAAGGCCGGGGGCGGCGGTAGATTGCATATGGAGGTTTCCTGGTGATTAACGAACGTTTCTCTACGCGCCTCGATAAAGTGCAAGGTCTAGAGAAGTTCCGTATCAAAACAGTCCAGGCAAACCCGGGGTGGTAGATATGTATGGGGTGCAGGAAAGTTGTAATGGCGTTTGGCAATTACCAGGGCTTTATCACCGCTGTTGTCTCAGGCATCCAGGGGCATGGGGTGTCAAATAGTGTCCGGCCTCTTGCGGGGAGCTGCTACGCCTCCTAGTCTTGCGGGAATGAGCGGTCTGAATGCTGATCGCCTACGCCTATGCAAGGGATCTCATGACTCAAGCGCGGACTCTCGGAACCCCCCGGTTGTTGGGCATCGTCTGGCCTTTTATCGCCGTCGTCCTGTTTCAGGCATTGTTGGGGGGTGTCAGTCTTTACGTGTTGTCTGCGGTGCGCGGCTACGTGGCGGGAGAAAGCCTTTGGTCCAAGGGTCAGAAAGACGCCATTTACTACCTCAATCTTTATGCCGACAGTCGCGACGAAACAATCTTTCAAAAGTACCAGCGGGCCATCGCCGTACCTGAGGGCGGGCATGAGCTGCGGGTGGCCTTGGACCGTCAGCCGCCGGATCTGGAGGCTGCACGGGCGGGAATCCTCAAGGGCGGCAACCACCCGGACGACGTGTCCAGTCTGATCTGGCTCTACCTGAATTTTCGACACTTCAGTTACCTGGAAGAGGCTATCGATCTCTGGACGGTGGGCGACGGCTACCTGATTGAACTGGATGACGTCGCCCGCCAGATGCACAGCCGGATTACCGCAGGTCAGGCTTCTGAGGCAGATATTCGCGGCTGGAAGGCGAAAATCTTTGCCATCAACGATTCCGTCACCCCGGCAGCCAAAGCTTTCAGCGATGCGCTGGGGGAGGGGTCGCGCTTCATCCTGCGCCTGTTGCTGGTGACCAACTTCGCCACCGCACTGGGGTTGATCGTGCTGGCGCTGTTGCGCACGCATAAACTGCTGGCCCAGCGGCAGGTCTTCGCCAATGCCCTGCAACTGGAAAAGGAGCGGGCGCAGATCACCTTGCAGTCCATTGGCGATGGCGTGATCACCACCGATGTGGAAGGGGCAATTGCCTACATGAATCCCGCCGCCGAAGCGATGACTCACTGGAAGGCCGAGCACGCCACGGGACTGCCTCTGGCCGCCCTGTTCAATTTGCTCGATGACAACGCCCAGAGTGAAGGCCTGACCCTGATCGAACATATTCTCAGCGGCCGGCTCGGTGGCGGCAGCGAGCATTCCAAACTGATCCAGCGCCTGGATGGCAGCACTGTGTCCGTCACGCTCGTAGGCGCGCCGATCCGCCATGCCGGCAAGGTCAGCGGAGCGGTGCTGGTGTTGCACGACATGACCCAGGAACGCCAATACATCGCCAACCTGTCGTGGCAAGCCACCCATGATGCGCTGACCGGCCTGGCCAATCGCCGGGAATTTGAATATCGCCTTGAACAAGCCCTGCACAATCTGACGCGCCAGGTGGGGCGCCATGCATTGATGTTCCTCGACCTGGACCAATTCAAGCTGGTCAATGACACCTGTGGCCATGCGGCGGGTGACGAACTGTTGCGGCATATATGCGCACTGTTGCAATCGGGGCTGCGGGAAAACGACACCCTGGCCCGACTGGGGGGCGATGAGTTCGGTATCTTGCTGGAGAACTGCTCGCCGGAGGCCGCGGAAAAGATCGCCGAAGGGCTGCGCCAGACCGTACAGAACCTGCATTTTGTCTGGAAGGGCCGGCCATTCGTGACCACCGTGAGCATCGGTCTGGTGCATATCGCTCAAAGCCCGACGACGCTGGAGGCGTCCCTGCGTGCCGCCGATATGGCCTGTTACATGGCCAAGGAAAAGGGCCGCAACCGCGTCCAGGTCTATCACGCCGACGACTCGGAGCTGTCCCTGCGCTTTGGCGAGATGGCTTGGGTCCAGCGCTTGCACATGGCCCTGGAGGAGAATCGCTTCTGTCTTTATGCCCAGGAAATCGCCGCGCTGGGTCCGGGCGACCATGGCGGTGGGCATATCGAGATCCTGTTGCGCCTGCATGATGAAGCCGGAAGGATGATTCTGCCGGACAGTTTCATTCCCGCGGCAGAACGCTATGGCTTGATGACTTCCCTGGATCGCTGGGTGGTGGAAAACGTCTTCAAGATCATCCGCCAGTGCCTGAACGATTCGCGACAGGGACCGATGGCCATGTGTGCGATTAATCTGTCAGGCACAACTATCGGAGATCAGGCATTCCTTGATTTCCTGCGTAAACAGTTCGCGGCCTACTCGATTCCACCAGAAATGATTTGTTTTGAAATAACCGAGACCAGTGCTATTTCGAATTTGGGCAGCGCCATCCGCTTTATCAATGAACTCAAGAGCTTGGGTTGTTACTTTTCGCTCGATGACTTTTGTGCCGGAATGTCTTCATTCGCTTACCTGAAACATTTACCTGTAGACTTCCTGAAGATCGACGGGAGTTTCGTAAAGGATATGCTGGACGACCCGATTAACCGTGCAATGGTCGAGGTGATCAATCACATCGGCCACGTCATGGGTAAGCGCACGATTGCCGAGTTTGTTGAAACTACCCAGATCGAGCAGGCGTTGCTGGAGATTGGGGTGGACTACGCTCAAGGGTATGTGATTGAACGCCCGCAGTTGTTTACCTGTGATACGTTGCAATGCAGGCCGGCCCGGCCGCAGCCGCTGTTATTCAAGGCCCCCGGCACGTTCCGCTGAACCTCTTGTTGATCCGGAAAAAATCACAATCAAAAGGAGCCCGACAGTGATCGACACATTCAACCGAACAGGCCCGCTCATGGACGCCACAAGCTATCCGAAATGGGCACAACAGCTCATTACCGATTGCAGCGAGAGCAAGCGCCGGGTTGTCGAACACGAGCTGTATCAACGCATGCGCGATAACAAGCTCAGTGCCAAGACCATGCGCCACTACCTTATTGGTGGTTGGCCGGTCGTTGAACAGTTCGCCTTATACATGGCACAGAACCTCACCAAGACGCGCTTTGCCCGCCATCCCGGCGAGGACATGGCGCGTCGCTGGCTGATGCGCAACATTCGTGTCGAACTCAACCATGCCGATTACTGGGTCAACTGGAGCGCCGCCCATGGCGTGACCCTGGAAGATCTGCAAGCGCAGCAAGTGCCACCCGAACTCCATGCGCTGAGCCACTGGTGCTGGCATACGAGTTCTTCTGACTCGCTGATCGTGGCCATCGCCGCGACCAACTATGCCATCGAGGGGGCAACCGGGGAGTGGTCGGCACTGGTGTGTTCCAGTGGTATCTACGCGGCGGCTTTCGCCGAGGAAGACCGCAAGCGAGCCATGAAGTGGCTGAAGATGCACGCCCAGTACGATGATGCCCATCCCTGGGAAGCCCTGGAAATCATCTGCACCCTGGCGGGCATGAACCCGAGCAAGGCCTTGCAGATCGAACTGCGCCAGGCTGTCTGCAAGAGCTACGACTACATGTACCTCTTCCTGGAGCGCTGCATGCAACTGGAGCAATCGGAATCGGTGGGGAAAACCTCATCGACCCGTGAGCGCCTGGCGTTGGCCGGGAGCTGATACCCGATAGCCAACCCAGGTGGGAGCGAGCGTGCTCGCGAAGGGGTCAGGACAGTCAACGGGGAGGTTGATTGCCTGATCGCCATCGCGAGCAGGCTCGCTCCCACATTTTTCGACGGTGTTCACAGAATCTGTCATTGCTGGTTTTCAACCCGCCATCGCCAGCCGGTTGCGGCCCTCGCGCTTGGCCACGTACAACGCGTTGTCGGCCCTGCGCAGCAGGCTTTCGACTGACTCACCCGGCAGCAACGTCGCGCAACCCAGGCTCACCGTCAGTTCGATCCGCGTACCTGCGGCAAAATAATCCTGCGCCTGGGCGGCATGACGCAGTCGTTCTCCGACCAAGGCCGCGGCGTCCCGGCTGGTGTTCGAGAGCAGAATCAGGAATTCTTCGCCGCCGAACCTGAACACCATGTCCACATTGCGCAGCTGATTCTTGATGGCCTCGGCTACGCCCTTCAACACCTCATCGCCGATACCGTGCCCATGACTGTCGTTGACGCGCTTGAAATGATCGATGTCCAGCATCAACAGTGACAGCGGTTGCAAATGACGCTTGGCCATATCAATTTCACGGATCAGCGTCTGGTCCATGGCGATGCGGTTGCCGGTGCCGGTCAGTGGGTCACGCAGGGCGCTTTGGGTCGCGGCGCGGTAGAGCAGAGCATTGCGCAACGGAAACAGCAGCGTCGACAACACAGACTCAAGGTCGGCTTGTTCGGTCTCGGTGAAGCGTTGATTGCGGCGAAACACCAGCTCGCCCAAGTACTCGCTTTCATGGCTGAGGTTGTAGGTGAGGGTGTGATGCCCGCGTTGCCCCAGCTCCAGGCGCAGATCGCTGGGGCTGTGGCGGTAGATCAGCGCGTCCAGCGGCACCAGCCGCTGAACCTCACGAAAAAACAGCCCCAGGATCCGTTGCGGCTCCAGGCTGGTCTGCAATTGCTGGCTCAGCTGCTGACGCAACTGCGAAAGATTGACAGAGCGTGCCACCAGCGGTGACGGCTGGCCAAAGCCCAGGCGCTGCAGTTTGGCGCTGTCGAAATCAATCGCGTTGATCTGGGTTGGCGTTTTCATATGGCGTGAGCCCCTAAGCAAATCTGTCCTGACAGGTTGGGTGAGGCGGCTTTGGGCGGCGCGTCGTACTGGTCCTTCAGTCCCGTAGGACATCTGATTTGAGTTTAGTCCGCTTTACCTGGCAGGCATAAGTCTCATCTCAACATCCATTACCCGCCGAACATGGCGTGTTTGAGGATCTTTAGAGCGAAAGTCGTGCCATTCGGTTCAGTAGAATAAAAACCGATTGTAAATCAATGTATTGACTGCAAACGGCGAGCGCGTCGTCGGCATGGGGCGACATGGACTTGGCGGTTCGCCTGGCTACGTATCGGGCGCAGGGACGTCGCGACGGTAAACCGACGCGACGCGAAGGTGAACAATTATTGGGCGTTGAACGCCTGACCGTTGACGCCTGTGCTATCCGGCCCCATGAGGTACAGGTAGACCGGCATGATTTCTTCAGGCGTAGGGTTGTTGAGCGGGTTTTCCCCCGGATAGGCCTGGGCGCGCATGCTGGTGCGGGTGGCGCCGGGGTTGATGCTGTTGGCGCGCATGGGTGCGACGGTCTCGACTTCGTCGGCCAGGGTTTGCATCAGCCCCTCGGTGGCAAACTTGGAGACGCCATAAGCCCCCCAGTAAGCCCGTCCCTTACGCCCGACGCTGCTGGAGGTGAACACCACGGACGCGTCCTTGGACAGCTTGAGCAGCGGCAGCAAGGTGCTGGTGAGCATGAACATGGCGTTGACGTTCACCTGCATCACCCGCATGAAGTTCTCGCCGGACAACTGCTCCAGCGGCGTACGCGGGCCGATGATCGAGGCGTTGTGCAGCAGGCCGTCCAGATGGCCGAATTCGGTTTCAATCATCGCCGCCAGTTCATCGTACTGATGGGGCAGGGCGGTTTCGAGGTTGAACGGGATTACCACCGGCTGTGGATGCCCGGCCGCTTCGATTTCATCGTAGACCTGGGTCAGGTTGGCTTCGGTCTTGCCCAGCAGCAATACCGTAGCGCCGTGGGCGGCATAGGCCTTGGCGGCTGCGGCGCCGATGCCGCGACCAGCGCCGGTGACCAGGATGACCCGGCCATTGAGCAGGTCGGGGCGGGCGGAATACTCAAACATAAAAAAACCTCACGAAACAGAACAAATGCGTGGTGATGCGCACGTGTGGCGAAGGGATTGATCTGTGGCGAGGGGATTTATCCCCGCTGGGCTGCGAAGCAGCCCCAAGTTTTTGCAGCTTGGCCTGATGCTGTAGGAGAGGCGCTTCGCGCCTCAGCGGGGATAAATCCCCTCGCCACAAAAGCATCGACAACAGTGAGTACGGTCAGCTCAGCAACTGCACAACGCGTTATCCAGCACTTCACGCAGCGCCGAGGGGTGATCGATCACCACATCCGCGCCCCAATGGTTCGGGTTGTCGTCCGGGTGAATGTAGCCGTAGGTCACCGCGCAGGTCCTGGTGCCGGCGCTGCGGCCAGACTCGATGTCCCGCAGGTCGTCGCCTACGAACAATACGCTGGCCGGATCCAGGTCGAGCATCTTGCACGCCAGGGTCAGCGGTTCGGGGTCCGGCTTGCTGTTCTTTACATGGTCGGGGCAGATCAGCACTTTCGAGCGTTCGGCCAGGCCTAGCTGCTGCATGATCGGCTCGGCAAAGCGCACCGGTTTGTTGGTGACCACCCCCCAGATCAGGTTGGCGGCCTCAATGTCGGCCAGCACCTGGGCCATGCCGTCAAACAGGTGGCTGTGCACCGCGCAGCCCTTGAGGTAGCGGTCGAGGAATTCCTGGCGCAGTTCCTCGAAACCCGGCGACTCCGGGTCCATGGAGAAGGTCACCGCGACCATCGCCCGGGCGCCGCCGGAAATTTCGTCGCGAATATGCTGCGTGTTCATCGGTGGCAGGCCACGGTCGGCACGCATGGCCTGGCAGATGGCGATGAAGTCCGGCGCGGTGTCGAGCAGCGTGCCGTCCATGTCGAAGAGAACCGCTTTGAGACGCATCGACTTACTCCTCGCGCAAGGTCTGGATCATGTAGTTGACATCAACGTCGGCGGCCAGCTTGTAGTGCTTGGTCAGCGGGTTGTACGTCAGGCCGATGATGTCCTTGACGGTCAGCCCGGCCATGCGGCTCCAGGCCCCCAGCTCCGAAGGCCGGATGAATTTCTTGAAGTCGTGAGTGCCACGTGGCAACAGCTTCATGATGTATTCGGCGCCGATGATGGCGAACAGGTAGGCCTTCGGATTGCGGTTGATGGTGGAGAAGAACACCTGGCCACCGGGCTTGACCATGCGAAAGCACGCGCGGATGACCGATGATGGATCCGGTACGTGTTCAAGCATTTCCAGGCAAGTGACCACATCGAACTGCTCGGGCATTTCCTCGGCCAGGGCTTCGGCGGTGGTCTGCCGGTATTCCACGCTGACGCCGGATTCCAGTTGATGCAGTTGCGCAACCGCCAGCGGTGCTTCGCCCATGTCGATGCCCATCACCGTCGCTCCGCGCTGGGCCATGGCTTCGCTGAGGATGCCGCCGCCGCAGCCGACATCGAGCACCTTCTTGCCAGCCAGGCTGACTCGCTCGTCAATCCAGTTGACCCGCAGCGGGTTGATATCGTGCAGCGGTTTGAATTCGCTTTCACGGTCCCACCAGCGATGGGCCAGGGCTTCGAATTTGGCGATTTCAGCGTGGTCGACGTTGCTCATGTGCAGATCCTCGAAAAACTTGAAAAATCGTAGGGCCCGAGCCGTGGCTCAAGGGACCTGGTTATTCGTTGTGGCCGCTGATGCGACGACCCCATGCCTGTGCCGTGGCACTGAGCTGCGATTCGTCCAGGCGGGTCAGGCGGCCGTCCTCAAGCAAGGGCTTGCCGGCCACCCACAGATGTTTCACGCAGTCGCGACCGGTGGCGTAGATCAGTTGCGACACCGGGTCATAGACCGGCTGCTGGGCCAGTCCCGACAAGTCAAAGGCCACCAGGTCGGCGGCCTTGCCGACTTCCAGCGAGCCGACCGTCGCTTCGATGCCCAGTGCCCGGGCGCCATTGAGCGTGGCCATGCGCAACGCCCGGTGGGCGTCCAGGGCCGTGGCCGAACCGGCGACGGCCTTGGCCAGCAACGCGGCGGTACGCGTCTCGCCCAGCAGGTCCAGATCGTTGTTGCTCGCCGCCCCGTCAGTGCCGACCGCGACATTGACCCCGGCCTGCCACAAGCGCTCCACCGGGCAGAAACCGCTGGCCAGCTTCATATTCGATTCCGGGCAATGGATCACGCTACAGTTGCTTTCTACCAGCAACGCCTGGTCTTCATCGCTGACCTGAGTCATGTGCACCGCCTGAAAGCGTGGCCCCAGCAGGCCCAGTCGCCCAAGCCGGGCCATGGGTCGCTCACCGGTGTTATCCACAGCCTGCTGTACTTCGAAGGCGGTTTCGTGAACATGCATATGAATGGCCGCGTCCAGTTCTTCGGCGATTACCCGGATTTTTTCCAGGTTCTCGTCGCCGACGGTGTAGGGCGCATGGGGGCCGAATGCCACTTTGATCCGTGGATGATGCTTGAGGTCGCCAAACAATTCGATGCCCTGACGAATGGCATCGTCGGCGCTGGCGGCACCGGGGATCGGAAAATCGAGGATCGGAATGGCGATTTGTGCGCGGATACCGCTGTTATGCACACGCTCGCTGGCAACCTTGGGGTAGAAATACATGTCCGAGAAACACGTGATGCCGCCCTTGAGCTGCTCGGCGATCGCCAGGTCAGTGCCGTCGCGAACAAAATCTTCGTCGACCCATTTACCCTCGGCCGGCCAGATGTGTTGTTCAAGCCAGGTCATCAAGGGCAGGTCGTCGGCCAGCCCGCGGAACAGGGTCATCGCCGCATGGCCGTGGGCGTTGATCAATCCGGGGCTCAGGAGCATGCCCGGCAGTTCGCGGACCTGGGCTGAGTCACACTTCAGGGCTTCTGCCCTTGGACCGATGAACACGATGCAGCCGTCGCGGATGCCCAGGCCATGATCCTTGAGCACGACACCGGCGGGTTCGACAGGCACCAACCAGGTCGGCAGCAGTAATAAGTCGAGCGCAACGGCAGGCTTGGGCATCGTGGAACGGTTCCATGGCGTATAAAGGATGGCGAAGTATACCCGAGCGTCTTCGCGGAGGGATCGCTATAATCGGCGGCTTTTGTTCATGAGTGCGGGGTGTGGGATGCGCGATCGACTGTTGGCTGCGGAGAAGGTGAAGGCCATCGATTGGCGTGATGGCGCCCTCTATCTGTTGGATCAGCGTATTTTGCCGTTCGAGGAAACCTGGATCGCCTATACCTCGGCGGCCGGCGTGGCCGAGGCCATTCGCTCGATGGTGGTGCGGGGCGCGCCGGCCATCGGCATCAGTGCGGCCTATGGCGTGGTGTTGGCAGCGCGGGCGCGGGTGGCCGAGGGCGGGGACTGGCAGACGGCGCTGGAAGCTGATTTTGCCCTGCTGGCCGACTCGCGGCCGACGGCGGTGAACCTGTTTTGGGCGCTTGACCGGATGCGCGACCGGCTGGGGCGCTTGAAAGAGCATGCCGAACCGCTGGCGGCCCTTGAGGCCGAAGCCATCGCAATCCATGAAAGCGACCGCGAAGCCAACCTGACCATGGCTCAGTTGGGTGTCGACCTGATCCGCAAGCATCAGGGCAACGCCCAGGCCATCCTGACCCATTGCAATACCGGCGCCCTGGCCACCGGCGGTTTTGGCACGGCCCTGGGCGTGATCCGGGGCGCGTTCATCGAAGGCATGGTCGAGCGCGTCTACGCCGACGAAACCCGTCCGTGGCTGCAAGGCTCGCGCCTCACCGCGTGGGAGTTGGCCAATGAAGGCATCCCGGTGACCCTCAATGCCGATTCCGCCGCCGCCCACATCATGAAGACCAAGGGCGTGACCTGGGTCATCGTCGGCGCCGACCGCATCACGGCCAATGGCGACGTGGCGAACAAGATCGGCACCTATCAACTGGCGGTCTGCGCCATGCACCATGGCGTGCGCTTCATGGTGGTGGCGCCGAGTTCGACCATCGACATGAACCTGGCCAGCGGCGAAGACATTCCGATTGAAGAGCGCGACGGGCGCGAACTGCTGGAGGTTGGCGGCAAGCGGGTCGGGGCGGAGGTGGATGCCTTCAACCCGGTGTTCGACGTCACCCCGGCGGACCTGATCGACGCCATTGTCACCGAGAAAGGCATCGTCGAGCGCCCGGATACGGCGAAGATGGCGCAGTTGATGTGTCGCAAGCGGTTGCACTGAAGGCTTTGAGTGGCGGGTCTGCCGCTATCGCGAGCGGGCTCGCTCCCACATTGGATCGGTGTTGTGGCCGGAATCTTCGGCATACACAGATCCCCCGTGGGAGCGAGCCCGCTCGCGATGAGGCCCTGAAAGTCAGCAAATGAGCCTGAATTGAACCTCAAATCTGCTTTCGGCAAGCCTCTAAGCCCCTCTCGTCCCATATCAGCCTGTCACCGGTCAACTAACTATGCTCCATGCGCATCAGGGGGATAGGTGCGTGGCGGCTCTTGTGATAACATCCGGCGGTTTCCAGGGCTGCCTCATGAGGTGGCCTTTACTGCGCAGATCCATGGCATAACTCGTTGATTTGTCGTAAGTCGCTGCATGGCACTTGTTCTGCAGCGGCGAGCTTCGTTCGTCCCATCTGGATGTGACGAGGTTTCACCAGAAAAAGGAATCAGGCTTCTCATGGGCGAACTGGCCAAAGAAATCCT
This sequence comes from Pseudomonas sp. A214, assembly GCF_900156295.1. Lineage (NCBI taxonomy): Bacteria > Pseudomonadati > Pseudomonadota > Gammaproteobacteria > Pseudomonadales > Pseudomonadaceae > Pseudomonas > Pseudomonas sp. A214. The sequence continues at coordinate 5,047,105 of NZ_LT707062.1, read as the reverse complement.
CCCGGTCAATATCGAAGACGAGCTGAAACAGTCCTACCTCGACTACGCAATGAGCGTAATCGTCGGGCGGGCGCTGCCGGATGCGCGCGATGGCTTGAAGCCCGTGCACCGGCGCGTGCTGTTCGCGATGAGCGAGCTGGGCAACGACTTCAACAAGCCGTACAAGAAATCAGCCCGTGTCGTCGGTGACGTGATCGGTAAGTATCACCCCCACGGTGACACCGCCGTGTACGACACCATCGTCCGGATGGCCCAGCCATTCTCCCTGCGCTACTTGCTGGTAGACGGCCAGGGCAACTTCGGTTCCGTGGACGGCGACAACGCCGCGGCCATGCGATACACCGAAGTGCGCATGACCAAGCTGGCCCACGAACTGCTGGCCGACCTGCATAAGGAAACCGTGGACTGGGTGCCGAACTACGACGGCACCGAAATGATCCCGGCGGTCATGCCGACCCGTATCCCGAACCTGCTGGTCAACGGCTCCAGCGGTATCGCCGTGGGCATGGCGACCAACATCCCGCCGCACAACCTAGGTGAAGTCATCGACGGTTGCCTGGCCCTCATCGACAATCCCGAGCTGACGGTCGATGAGCTGATGCAGTACATCCCCGGTCCTGACTTCCCGACTGCTGCGATCATCAACGGTCGCGCCGGCATCATCGAAGCCTACCGCACCGGTCGCGGCCGCATTTACATGCGCGCCCGCTCGACCATCGAAGACATCGACAAGGTCGGTGGTCGCCAGCAGATCGTCATCACCGAACTCCCATACCAGCTGAACAAGGCCCGTCTGATCGAGAAGATCGCCGAGCTGGTGAAAGAGAAGAAGCTTGAAGGCATCACCGAGCTGCGGGACGAGTCCGACAAGGACGGCATGCGCGTCGTGATCGAACTGCGTCGCGGCGAAGTGCCCGAGGTGATCCTCAACAACCTCTATGCCCAGACCCAGCTGCAAGCGGTGTTCGGCATCAACATCGTGGCGCTGATCGACGGCCGTCCGCGGATCCTGAACCTCAAGGATCTGCTGGAAGCCTTCGTGCGTCACCGTCGCGAAGTGGTCACTCGCCGCACCGTGTTCGAGCTGCGCAAGGCCCGTGAGCGTGGTCATATCCTCGAAGGCCAGGCCGTTGCCCTGTCGAACATCGACCCGGTCATCGCCCTGATCAAGGCCTCGCCAACGCCGTCGGAAGCCAAGGAAGCGCTGATCAGCACGCCTTGGGAATCCACCGCGGTAGTGGCGATGGTCGAGCGTGCCGGCGCCGACTCGTGCCGTCCGGAAAATCTCGACCCGCAATACGGCCTGCGCGACGGCAAGTACTTCCTGTCCCCGGAACAGGCGCAAGCCATCCTGGAACTGCGTCTGCACCGCCTGACCGGCTTGGAACACGAGAAGCTGCTGGCTGAATACCAGGAAATCCTCAACCAGATCGGCGAGCTGATCCGCATCCTCAACAGCGCCACGCGCCTGATGGAAGTGATCCGCGAAGAATTGGAAGTGATCCGCGCCGAATACGGCGACGTGCGCCGCACCGAGATTCTCGATGCGCGCCTGGACCTGACCCTGGGTGACATGATCCCGGAAGAAGAGCGCGTGGTGACCATTTCCCACGGCGGCTACGCCAAGACCCAGCCGTTGGCCGCCTACCAGGCCCAGCGTCGCGGCGGCAAAGGCAAGTCGGCCACAGGCGTCAAGGACGAGGACTACATCGCTCACCTGCTGGTTGCCAACAGCCACACCACGCTGTTGCTGTTCTCCAGCAAGGGCAAGGTGTACTGGCTCAAGACCTACGAAATCCCCGAAGCGTCTCGTGCCGCCCGTGGTCGTCCGCTGGTCAACCTGCTGCCGCTCGATAGCGATGAGTACATCACTACCATGCTGCCAGTGGAGGAATACACCGAAGGCCACTACATCTTCATGGCCACCGCCAAGGGCACCGTGAAGAAGACTCCGCTGGAATCCTTCAGTCGTCAGCGCAGTGTCGGCCTGATCGCCCTGGAGCTGGACGAAGGTGACGTGCTGATTTCCGCTGCCATCACCGACGGTGAGCGTGAGGTCATGCTGTTCTCCGACGGCGGCAAGGTTACTCGTTTCAAGGAATCCGACGTTCGCGCCATGGGCCGTACCGCCCGCGGTGTACGCGGCATGCGCCTGCCGGAAGGCCAGAAGCTGATTTCCATGCTGATCCCCGAAGAAGGCAGCCAGATCCTCACCGCTTCGGCGCGTGGTTATGGCAAGCGCACGGCCATCAGCGAATTCCCTGAGTACAAGCGTGGCGGCCAGGGCGTGATCGCCATGGTCAGCAACGACCGTAACGGTCGTCTGGTCGGCGCTGTCCAGGTGCTCGATGGCGAGGAGATCATGTTGATCTCCGACCAGGGCACCTTGGTGCGCACGCGGGTGGCCGAAGTGTCGAGCCTGGGTCGTAACACCCAGGGTGTGACGCTGATCAAGCTGGCCAGCGACGAAACGCTGGTCGGGCTTGAGCGCGTGCAGGAGCCATCGGAAGTCGAAGGCGAGGAGCTGGAAGGCGAGGAGGGCGTGGCGTTCGACGGCACTCTTGCTACCGACGTTGACGACATGACCGGCGACCAACCGCTCGACGCTGCTGCAGACGAAGAAGAACCGCAGGACTAAGCGGACATGCAGGGGGCGGATGAAGATTCGCCCCCTTGTTGTTTGTCCCGTTTGAAAATTTGCGACACTGCACATGACGCGCAACTGTGGGAGCGAGCCTGCTCGCGATGACGGACTGACATTCAACATGGATGCTGACTGTTACATCGCTATCGCGAGCAGGCTCGCTCCCACATTTGGGTCATGTGTTGATTGAAGATTGATGTGACCACCAGATCAGAGCGAGATTGGATGTGAGCAAGAGAGCCTATAACTTCTGTGCCGGCCCGGCGGCGCTTCCTGAAGCGGTCCTGAAGCGTGCCCAAGGTGAACTTCTCGACTGGCATGGCAAGGGCCTGTCCGTCATGGAAATGAGCCATCGCAGCGATGAGTTCGTGTCCATTGCCACCAAGGCCGAGCAGGACTTGCGTGATCTGCTGAACATCCCCTCCAACTACAAGGTGCTGTTCCTGCAGGGCGGCGCCAGCCAGCAGTTTGCGCAGATCCCGCTGAACCTGCTGCCCGAAAGCGGCAAGGCCGACTACATCGACACCGGGATCTGGTCGCAGAAAGCCATCGAAGAAGCCTCGCGCTACGGCCACGTCAATGTCGCGGCCACGGCCAAGCCCTACGACTATTTCGCCATTCCCGGCCAGAACGAGTGGAACCTGTCCAAGGATGCGGCCTACGTTCATTACGCGCCGAACGAAACCATCGGCGGCCTGGAATTCAACTGGATTCCGGAAACCGGCGACGTGCCATTGGTGGCTGACATGTCTTCGGACATCCTGTCGCGCCCTGTGGATATCTCCCGTTTCGGCATGATCTACGCCGGCGCCCAGAAGAACATCGGTCCCAGCGGCATCCTGGTCAGCATCATTCGCGAAGACCTGCTGGGACGCGCCCGTTCCTTGTGCCCGACCATGCTCAACTACAAGGTCGCCGCCGACAATGGCTCGATGTACAACACCCCGCCGACCCTGGCCTGGTACCTGTCCGGCCTGGTATTCGAGTGGCTGAAAGAACAGGGCGGTGTCGAGGCCATCGGCAAGCTCAACGAAGTGAAGCAGCGCACGCTCTATGACTTCATTGACGCCAGCGGCCTCTACAGCAACCCGATCAACAAGACCGATCGTTCGTGGATGAACGTACCGTTCCGCCTGGCCGACGATCGTCTCGATAAGCCGTTCCTGGCCGGTGCTGACGAGCGCGGGCTGCTGAACCTCAAGGGTCACCGTTCGGTCGGCGGCATGCGCGCTTCCATCTACAACGCCGTCGATATCAACGCGGTCAATGCGTTGATTTCCTACATGGCAGAGTTCGAGAAGGAACATGGTTGATGTCTGAGCAAGAACTCAAGGCGCTGCGCCTGCGCATCGATGCCCTGGACGAAAAGGTCCTGGAGCTGATCAGCGAGCGCGCGCGCTGCGCCCAGGAAGTGGCGCGGGTGAAAATGGCCTCCCTGGCCGAAGGCGAAGTGCCGGTGTTCTATCGCCCGGAGCGTGAAGCGCAGGTACTCAAGCGTGTCATGGAGCGCAACAAGGGGCCTCTGGGCAACGAAGAAATGGCGCGGTTGTTCCGCGAGATCATGTCTTCGTGCCTGGCCCTCGAGCAGCCTCTGAAAGTCGCTTACCTGGGTCCTGAAGGCACCTTCACCCAGGCGGCCGCCATGAAGCATTTCGGCCACGCCGTGATCAGCAAGCCGATGGCGGCCATCGACGAAGTCTTCCGTGAAGTGGCGGCGGGCGCGGTGAACTTCGGCGTGGTGCCGGTGGAAAACTCCACCGAAGGCGCGGTCAACCACACGCTGGACAGTTTCCTTGAGCACGACATGGTGATCTGCGGCGAAGTCGAGCTGCGCATCCACCATCACCTGCTGGTGGGGGAGAACACCAAGACCGACAGCATCAGCCGAATCTACTCCCACGCCCAGTCACTGGCCCAGTGCCGCAAGTGGCTGGATGCCCATTACCCGAATGTCGAGCGCGTGGCGGTCTCCAGCAACGCCGAGGCGGCGAAGCGGGTCAAGGGTGAATGGAACTCGGCGGCGATTGCCGGCGACATGGCAGCCGGCCTCTACGGCCTGACCCGCCTGGCGGAAAAAATCGAGGATCGCCCGGACAACTCCACGCGATTCCTGATGATTGGCAGCCAGGAAGTGCCGCCGACCGGCGACGACAAGACGTCGATCATCGTCTCCATGAGCAACAAGCCCGGCGCGCTCCATGAGCTGCTGGTGCCGTTCCATGACAATGGCATCGATCTGACACGGATCGAGACCCGTCCGTCGCGCAGCGGTAAATGGACCTACGTGTTTTTCATCGATTTTGTCGGCCACCACCGCGATCCACTGGTAAAAGGTGTGCTGGAAAAAATCAGTCAGGAAGCAGTGGCACTCAAGGTGCTGGGTTCCTACCCCAAAGCAGTTCTTTAAGGGCGGATAGCTAATGAGTGGCAACTTCCTCGCTCTGGCTCAGCCAGGCGTGCAACAACTCTCGCCTTACGTTCCAGGCAAGCCGGTGGACGAATTGGCTCGTGAGCTGGATCTGGACCCGGCCAGCATCGTCAAGCTGGCAAGCAACGAAAACCCTTTGGGGGCGAGCCCCAAGGCGCTGGAAGCGATCCGTGACGAGCTGGCCGAGCTGACCCGTTATCCCGACGGCAACGGTTTCGCCCTCAAAAGCCTGCTGGCCGAGCGCTGTGGCGTGGAGTTGAGCCAGGTCACCCTGGGCAACGGTTCCAATGACATTCTCGAGCTGGTGGCGCGTGCCTATCTGGCGCCGGGCCTCAACGCCGTGTTCAGCGAGCATGCGTTTGCGGTCTACCCGATCGCCACCCAGGCTGTCGGCGCCGACGCCCATGTGGTGCCGGCCAAGGATTGGGGGCACGACCTGCCCGCCATGCTGGCGGCCATCGACGCCAACACGCGGGTCGTCTTCATCGCCAACCCAAACAACCCGACCGGCACCTGGTTCGACGCCCAGGCGTTGGACGACTTCCTGCAGGACGTGCCCGAGCACGTGCTGGTGGTGCTGGATGAGGCCTACATCGAATACGCCGAAGGCAGCGATTTGCCCGATGGCCTGGATTTTCTCGCCGCCTACCCGAACCTGCTGGTCTCGCGCACGTTCTCCAAGGCCTATGGCCTGGCATCGCTGCGGGTTGGTTACGGCCTGTCCACCGCCGTGGTGGCCGATGTGCTCAACCGCGTGCGTCAGCCGTTCAACGTCAACAGCTTTGCCTTGGCCGCTGCCTGCGCTGCGCTCGGGGACGACGCCTACCTGGCCGAAAGTCGCCGCCTGAACGAGGCTGGCATGCGGCAGTTGGAAGCCGGGTTCCGCGAGCTGGGCCTGAGCTGGATTCCATCCAAAGGCAACTTCATCTGCGTCGACCTGGGCCGTGTCGCAGCCCCGGTGTTCCAGGGCTTGCTGCGCGAGGGTGTGATCGTGCGTCCGGTTGCCAACTACGGCATGCCGAACCACCTGCGCGTCACCATTGGCCTGCCAGCGGAAAACAGCCGCTTTCTCGAGGCGTTGAGCAAGGTTCTGGCTCGTGGTTGATGTCACTTCACTGCAATCTGCTGCACCTATGATCGGTCGCCTGGTGGTGGTCGGTCTGGGGTTGATCGGCGGCTCTTTCGCCAAAGGCCTGCGCGAAAGCGGTCTGTGTCGTGAAGTGGTGGGTGTCGATCTGGACCCGCAGTCGCGTCGGCTGGCGGTGGAACTGGGAGTGGTGGATCGCTGTGAGGACGACCTGGCGATTGCTTGCCAGGGTGCGGACGTGATCCAGTTGGCTGTGCCGATCCTGGCCATGGAGAAGCTGCTGGCACGCCTGGCGACCATGGACCTGGGGCAGGCGATTCTCACGGACGTCGGCAGTGCCAAGGGCAATGTCGTGCGGGCGGCCACCGAAGCCTTCGGCGGGATGCCGGCGCGCTTTGTGCCCGGTCATCCGATTGCCGGTTCCGAGCAGAGCGGGGTGGAAGCCTCCAACGCCGAACTGTTTCGTCGTCACAAAGTAATATTGACGCCACTGGACCAGACCGATCCGGCTGCGCTGGCAGTGGTGGATCGCCTGTGGCGCGAGCTGGGTGCGGACGTCGAGCACATGCAGGTCGAGCGCCACGATGAAGTATTGGCCGCCACCAGCCATTTGCCACACCTGTTGGCGTTCGGTCTGGTGGATTCATTGGCCAAACGCAATGAAAATCTTGAGATCTTCCGTTACGCTGCCGGCGGTTTCCGCGATTTCACGAGAATCGCCGGTAGCGACCCGGTCATGTGGCACGACATCTTCCTCGCCAACCGCGAAGCTGTCCTGCGCACACTCGATACATTTCGCAGCGACCTCGACGCCTTGCGCGACGCGGTCGATGCAGGGGACGGGCACCAATTGCTGGGCGTTTTCACACGCGCCAGGGTGGCCCGCGAGCATTTCAGTAAAATCCTGGCCCGTCGGGCCTATGTGGACGCTATGAACTCCAACGATCTGATTTTCCTGGCACAACCTGGTGGCTCCCTGAGTGGGCGTATTCGTGTACCGGGCGATAAATCGATTTCCCATCGTTCGATCATGCTCGGCTCCCTGGCTGAAGGCGTGACCGAAGTGGAAGGCTTTCTCGAAGGTGAAGACGCCCTGGCGACGCTGCAAGCGTTCCGCGACATGGGCGTGGTCATCGAAGGCCCGCATCACGGTCGCGTGACCATTCATGGTGTCGGCCTGCACGGCCTCAAGCCGGCTCCGGGGCCGATCTACCTGGGCAACTCCGGCACGTCGATGCGCCTGCTGTCCGGCCTGCTGGCCGCCCAGGACTTCGACAGCACCCTGACCGGTGACGCTTCGCTGTCCAAGCGGCCGATGAATCGCGTGGCCAACCCCCTGCGGGAAATGGGTGCGGTGATCGAGACGGCGGCCGAAGGTCGTCCGCCAATGACCATTCGCGGTGGCAACAAGCTCAAGGGCCTGACCTACACCATGCCGATGGCCAGCGCCCAGGTGAAATCCTGCCTGCTGTTGGCCGGTCTCTATGCCGAAGGCAAGACCACTGTCACCGAGCCGGCCCCGACCCGCGACCACACCGAGCGCATGCTGCGCGGCTTCGGCTACCCGGTCACGGTCAACGGTGCCACGGCCTCCGTCGAGTCCGGCAGCAAACTGACCGCGACCCACATTGAGGTGCCGGGCGATATCTCGTCCTCGGCGTTCTTCCTTGTGGCCGCCTCGATTGCCGAAGGCTCCGAGCTGGTGCTTGAGCATGTGGGCATCAACCCGACCCGTACCGGTGTGATCGACATCCTGCGCCTGATGGGCGCTGACATCACCCTGGAAAACCAGCGTGAAGTGGGCGGCGAGCCGGTTGCAGACCTGCGCGTACGAGCAGCTAAACTCAAGGGTATCGAGATTCCCGAAGCGCTGGTGCCACTGGCCATCGACGAATTCCCGGTGTTGTTCGTGGCGGCGGCCTGTGCCGAAGGGCGCACCGTGCTGACCGGCGCTGAAGAACTTCGGGTCAAGGAGTCGGATCGTATCCAGGTGATGGCTGACGGCCTGATCGCGTTGGGCGTGAAATGCCAGCCGACGCCGGACGGCATCATTATCGACGGCGGCCAGATCGGCGGTGGCGAAGTCCATGGTCACGGTGATCACCGTATCGCCATGGCCTTCAGTGTTGCGTCTTTGCGCGCCAGTGCGCCGATCCGCATCCATGATTGCGCCAACGTCGCGACGTCGTTCCCGAACTTCCTGGCGCTGTGTGCCCAGGTCGGTATTCGAGTAGCACAAGAGGCACAGTCGTGAACATCAAGGCACCGGTTATCACCATCGATGGCCCAAGCGGTTCGGGCAAGGGCACCATCGCCGGAATACTGGCCAAACAATTGGGCTGGAACCTGCTTGATTCGGGCGCCTTGTATCGTCTGCTGGCGTTCGCCGCGGCCAATCATGGCGTCGATCTGACCAACGAAGAGCTGCTCAAGGCCCTGGCTGCGCATCTGGACGTGCAGTTCATCGCGGCGACCGACGGTCAGCTGCAGCGCATCATTCTGGAGGGTGACGAAGTCAGCAATGTCATTCGTACCGAAAGCGTCGGGGCCGGGGCCTCCCAGGTCGCCGCGCTGCCGGCGGTGCGCGAGGCGTTGCTACAGCGCCAGCGCGCTTTCCAGGAGCCGCCCGGATTGGTGGCCGATGGGCGCGACATGGGGACCGTGGTGTTTCCCGATGCCCCGCTGAAGATTTTCCTCACCGCCAGTGCCGAGGAGAGGGCTCGTCGCCGATATTTGCAGTTGAAGGGCAAAGGCGAGGATGTTAGTCTGTCGAGTCTGCTAGATGAGATCCGTGCACGCGACGAGCGTGACACCCAGCGCGCAGTAGCCCCGCTCAAGCCGGCGGCTGACGCGATACAGCTGGATTCCACGGAGTTGTCCATCGATCAGGTGTTGCAACGCATCATGAGCGAAATCGCCATCCGCGATATCGCCGGGTGACCAGGAAGCTCCGCAGGGGACCAGTCATAGTCCTGCGGTGCTTCTTTTATATGAAACTAACCCACACCGTCTGGGGTGTGGAGGCGGGCGTATTCTTCGCCCTAATCAACAGGAATTAAAATGAGCGAAAGCTTTGCGGAACTCTTTGAAGAAAGCCTGAAAACCCTGAACCTTCAGGCAGGCTCCATCATCACCGGTGTTATCGTTGATATCGATTACCAAGCTCGCTGGGTAACCGTTCACGCTGGTCTGAAGTCTGAAGCACTCATCCCGCTTGAGCAGTTCTACAACGACGCTGGCGAACTGAACATCAACGTCGGTGACGAAGTTCACGTTGCGCTGGACTCGGTTGAAGATAGCTTCGGTGAAACCAAGCTGTCCCGTGAAAAAGCCAAGCGCGCTGAATGCTGGATCGTTCTGGAAGCGGCTTTCGCAGCTGAGGAAGTGGTCAAGGGCGTTATCAACGGTAAGGTTAAAGGCGGCTTCACTGTCGACGTTAACGGCATCCGTGCGTTCCTGCCAGGTTCCCTGGTTGACGTCCGTCCAGTGCGCGACACCACGCACCTGGAAGGCAAAGAGCTGGAATTCAAGGTCATCAAGCTGGACCAGAAGCGCAACAACGTTGTCGTTTCCCGTCGCAGTGTCCTGGAAGCCGAGAACTCCGCCGAGCGTGAAGCTCTGCTGGAATCGCTGCAGGAAGGCCAGCAGGTCAAAGGTATCGTCAAGAACCTCACCGATTACGGCGCATTCGTCGATCTGGGTGGCGTCGATGGCCTGCTGCACATCACCGACATGGCCTGGAAGCGTATCAAGCATCCTTCGGAAATCGTCAACGTTGGCGACGAGATCGATGTCAAGGTTCTGAAGTACGATCGCGAGCGCAATCGTGTTTCCCTGGGCCTCAAGCAACTGGGTGAAGATCCATGGGTTGCTATCAAAGCCCGTTACCCAGAAAGCACCCGCGTCACCGCTCGTGTTACCAACCTCACCGACTACGGCTGCTTCGCTGAGCTGGAAGAAGGCGTTGAAGGTCTGGTACACGTTTCCGAAATGGACTGGACCAACAAGAACATCCACCCTTCGAAAGTCGTACAAGTCGGCGACGAAGTGGAAGTTATGGTTCTGGACATCGACGAAGAGCGTCGTCGTATCTCCCTGGGCATCAAGCAGTGCAAATCTAACCCATGGGAAGATTTCTCTGGCCAGTTCAACAAGGGCGATAAAATCTCCGGCACCATCAAGTCGATCACCGATTTCGGTATCTTCATTGGTCTGGACGGCGGCATCGACGGTCTGGTTCACCTGTCCGACATCTCCTGGAACGAAGTGGGCGAAGAAGCCGTACGCCGCTTCAAGAAGGGCGACGAGCTGGACACCGTTATCCTGTCGGTTGACCCAGAGCGCGAGCGCATCTCCCTGGGCATCAAGCAACTGGAAAGCGATCCGTTCTCCGAGTACGTTCAAGAGAACGATAAAGGCGCAATCGTTAAGGGCATCGTGAAAGAAGTTGACGCTAAAGGCGCCATCATCACCCTGGCCGACGATATCGAAGCGACTCTGAAAGCCTCTGAAATCAGCCGTGACCGCGTTGAAGACGCGCGCAACGTTCTGAAAGAAGGCGAAGAAGTAGAAGCCAAGATCATCAGCGTTGACCGCAAGAGCCGCGTAATCCAGCTCTCCATCAAGTCGAAAGACGATGCTGAAGAGAAAGAAGCAATCCAGAGCCTGCGCGACAAGCCAGCTACCTCTGACATTGCTGCTGGTCCTACCACTCTGGGCGACCTGCTGCGTGCACAGATGGAAAAGCAGAACTGAGTTCTGTCAGACCATAAAAAAGGGCGACTTCGGTCGCCCTTTTTTGTGGGCGTGATTCGGGAAAACTGGCCTGTTTGTAAGTTGGCTCCTCTATCTGACTCGGCAGTGAAACCAATCCTGCAACCTAACTGTCTCTTTCTTTAAGCAGATCAATCACCTGTTCAAGGTTAGACTGTGGATGCCCTGGTCTCCCCGGGCCAATGTGGGGGGGGAGCCTGCTCGCGATAGCGTCAGGTCAGACACCACCCAGTCGGGTGCTGGCTATTTAAGGAGACGAATGAACAGGCTCATCCTGGTATTCGCGGTATTGGCCTTGGCAGGTTGCACCACAAGTGCCAAGACCCATGCGGTGCGTGGCGTCAGTGGCATCGAGGTCGATTGTTCCGGCCTGGGATCGGGCTGGGAAAAATGCCACAAGCGCGCTGCGAAGGAGTGCAAGGGCGCAGGGTACAAAGTCATCACTCGCTCCGATGATGCCAAGGATGAAGATCAGTATCCATTCGGCTTCAATCCGGCAGGCTACCTGACCCGCACGATGTTGGTCATTTGTCGTTGAATTCGCTCAAGTGCAAGGCTTGTGCAGAAGCGGGGCAAATACGACAGGATGAAGATATGTCAAGACTTGGGCTGTTCAAATTCTTCCGGTCATGCTAAAACCTTTTCAAGCGATTTTCCTAGCTGCTTGAAAAAGAAGGGAAAAATATGACGAAGTCGGAGTTGATCGAACGAATTGTCACCCATCAAGGGCTACTCTCATCTAAAGATGTGGAGCTGGCCATCAAGACCATGCTTGAGCAAATGTCCCAGTGCCTGGCGACCGGAGACCGCATCGAGATCCGTGGCTTCGGCAGCTTCTCTCTCCATTACCGTGCGCCGCGTGTCGGTCGCAATCCCAAAACCGGCCAATCCGTGAGCCTGGACGGTAAATTTGTTCCGCATTTCAAGCCGGGCAAGGAACTCAGGGATCGCGTCAATGAGGAGGAGGGGGATGACCTGTAAGGAGGCGTTTATGCAAGGGGAAATTCATGCACCGCTTTAAACGTTTTGCCCTCGTCTTGCTCGCGTTGCTAGTGGCTGCAGTCATCGTTCTGTTTGTGCTTGAAAATACCCACTCTGTCGCATTGTTGTTCTTGGGCTGGTCGACGCCGCAGGTTCCTGTTTCGGTTTTCGTGCTGTTGGCATTTCTCGCTGGTATGATGTTGGGCCCGCTACTCGCATGGTTCATGGGCCTGCGCCGGCGGTTTAAATAATGGATGTGTGAGCCCGGAAGTCTTTGTGTAAAAGGATCACTGTCTGCAACTTTTTTCTGGCTTTTGGGTGCGTTTTGATCGTGTTTAATTTAACTCAGTTTACTGCGGTATCCGCCGAGGGGCTGATCGTTCTGCCTTTTAGCGCGTCCAGTTTGTGTGCGGGCGCTATGTCAAAAAAAGGACACGAGGCCTCAGATGCAAAATAATCAAGTCGAAACCCATCGCTCTGATGAGATTGACCTTATCGCCCTTACTCAGGGGCTTTGGTCCCAAAAATGGCTGATCATTGGTGTGACTCTTTTAGTCACGGTAGGTGCGGCTGCGTATGCGCTTCTCAGTAAGCCGGTCTATGAGTCCAAGCTTTTCATCATGCCGCCAACGCAGAATGATATAGCCGAGCTGAATTTTGGTCGTGGGAAAAGCACTGAGCTGGAACCTTATTCGATCAAGTATGTTTATGACGTTTTTGCCAGAAACCTCCAAGGTGAATCCCTTCGTCGGAAATTTTTCGATGAGGTTTATCTTCCTTCCCTTGAAGAGTCTCAACGACAGGGCGCTCTCGACCGTTTGTACGCGCGCTTTTCCCGGGAACTGGTGATCAAAGGGCCGGGAAAAGATACGCCAGATCGCTTTTCGGTGGCCGTTCAAGGTGGGGACCCTACTCAGGCCACCGAATGGGCAAGGATCTACGTCCAGCACGCCAGTGAAGCTGCTGAGTCGGAGTTGGTCAAGAACGTGACCACCGAGGCGTCGGTAAATGCGCGTAATCTTGAGCAGCAAATTGTGAGCTTGCGCGAGACTGCGCAGCGAGTTCGCGAGGACCGCATTCAACAGCTGCGGGAGGCGTTGAAGATCGCTGAAGCGATAGGTTTGACCTCGCCGATAATCAACTCTTCTGCAGCGGTGGATATCACGGTAGAGACCGGCGATAAAATGGATTACCAGCGGGGTAGCAAAGCATTGGCGGCGGAAATCAATGCGCTGGAGTCCAGGTCTTCTGATGATGCATTCATCACTGATTTACGGCCGCTGCAGATGCAGTACGGTTTATATCGTAAGTTGAATGTTGATCCTGAAAGGATTTCGGTTTATCGGCAGGATGGTAGTGTTGAAGTGCCGGAGAGTCCGATAAAACCTAAAAAGGCTTTGATTTTAGTGCTGGGTTTTATTGCCGGCTTGATATTAGGGGGCGGGCTCGCGTTGGTTCGGTTCGGTTTGGCTCGGGTTTCTGATCACCAAAAGGCTGTCAAGGGATAACCTTCGAACGACTGATGGGGGGTTAGCTGCTCTTTGGCTGCAAGGTCATCTCATTTTCGAACGGTTTTCACCATAGTGCTGCGGCACTCGATCGCGTCATCAATGTTATGTTGGTGCCAACCTGAGCCTGTCAGTCGACTGCGTTTTTTGCGCAGTCGACTGACAGGTTCAGGCGAATAGGGCGCATAGCAGTGTGCCGCGATTAATCAGAGGGCAATGCGCTTTTGCCTTGGTCTGTGCGCGCCGGACATTTCGGGTGTCTGCCTTGCTTTCTTTTGGTAGGTTTCAAAAAGCTGACCTTTGCCGGGGGCACCGAAGCTTATGACGCTGCTACTTTGGTCAGCTAATCACCATAAGCTGTCAGCCCCAGCATCAGAAAAATCGGGTATCTCGCGAAATCTGCCGCCTGCGCATGTTTTCTCAGGCAGCGGTATGCGTTCGGGTGGACGTATAATTACCTTAAAGCCATGTGGGGCGATAGCAGGCATAATTTCGACCAAGCTAAGCGCTTGAGATAGAGTGGGAAATGAAAACTAGATCGCGATGCCAAGACACCTGATGATTCAGACTCGAAATTGGTACCTGGTGCAATGCAAACCTCGTCAGGACGAGCGCGCCGAAGACAACCTTAGCCGACAAGGCTACGAATGTGCGCGTCCGACGTGCAGGCGCGAACGCATCGTGCGCGGACAGCGGCAGACAAGCATTGAATCGCTGTTCCCTGGTTATCTATTTATTCAGATGTCTAACGAAGCCAGCTGGGCACCGTTGCGTTCAACCCGCGGCATTGCTCGGGTAGTCGCTTTTGGCGGGCAGCCATTGCGCGTAGCCGATGACCTGATTTACCAACTGCAACAGCGATCAGAATCCGAAGTAAAAAAGATTTTTAACGTCGGCGACAATGTTCGCATCCTTGACAGTGGCCTCTCTGAGATCGACGCCGTGTTCATGGCGATGGAAGGGGAGGAGCGAGTCATCCTGCTCATCAACATGCTGAACCGTCAACGGCAAATCAGTGTACCGTTGGCAAATATCGTTTCTGCCTAGCAATGGATGGCTTCAGATACGGGAGGGGAAGAATGATAGGTGTTTGCGTTCTCAGGAAGCCAACGGTAAATCCTGGGGCGGTAGCGTGCCCGGGGCCAGAGAGTCCACGGTTCCTGCCCGCAGGCTATATGTGCCCAAGGCGTTGAGCGGCCGATGATTCATCGCCATATGCCAGTCTGAGGATTTTCATCCTGACAACTTGGAGGTTTGCGCAATACTGGTCGCAACTGGCTGTACCAGTAGAGTTGTATATCAGCTTTTTTTCGTATTGGGCTGGAAGTCATGGGGGCTCTACTGCCTGACTCCGCACCTTACCGTTTATTCCAATCCTGACTTCGCTCGGGAAGCAACCAAGGGACGCGTTAATGTTCACCAACAAAACCATTCTCATCACAGGCGGTACTGGTTCTTTCGGTAACACCTTTGTGCCCATGACTTTAGCCAAGTACAACCCGAAAAAGATCATCATCTTCTCTCGGGATGAAATGAAGCAGTGGGACATGGCCAAAAAATTCGAGGGTGACTCACGTGTTCGTTTCTTTATCGGCGACGTTCGCGATAAAGAGCGCCTGTATCGGGCCCTTGATGGTGTTGACTATGTGGTTCATGCGGCTGCGACCAAAATTGTACCCACTGCCGAATACAACCCGTTCGAGTGCATCAAGACCAACATCAACGGTGCGATGAACCTGATCGATGCCTGCATCGACAAAGGCATCAAACGCGTTGTCGCATTGTCCACCGACAAGGCCAGCAGCCCGATCAACTTGTATGGCGCAACTAAGCTGGCATCCGACAAACTTTTCGTTGCCGGTAACTCTTATGCCGGGGGCCATGAGACGCGTATGGCAGTAGTGCGCTACGGCAATGTCATGGGCTCGCGTGGCTCGGTAATCCCCTTCTTCATGTCGATCAAGGACAGTGGCGAACTACCTATTACCGACGAGCGCATGACCCGGTTCATGATCTCTCTGGAAGAGGGCGTCGAGCTGGTTTGGCATGCATTTGAAGACATGGAGGGCGGTGAGATCTACGTGAAAAAGATCCCGTCCATGAAGGTCACTGATCTTGCCCGTGTCGTTGCACCGGACGCCACCCAAAAAATCGTCGGCATCCGTCCAGGGGAGAAGCTGCATGAGCAGATGATCAGCGCCGAAGACTCCTATTACACCTACGAGTACCCAGAGCACTTCAAGATCCTGCCAGTGATCAACGAGTGGGCAACCTGCGCGAAACGGATCAAGGATGGCAAGAAAGTCCCTGAAGGTTTTGTTTATGCCAGTGACAATAATACCGAGTGGATGAGTGACGAAGATCTGCAGAATTGGATCACCATCAACGAAGCCAAGATTGGGAGCATCTGATACATGATTCCCTATGGTCGCCAGGACATAACCCAAGCTGACATTGATGCGGTGGTTGGGGTGTTGCAATCGGACTTTCTCACTCAAGGCCCGATGGTGCCTCGCTTTGAGCAACAGGTTGCGCGCCATGTAGGCGCCAGTCATGCGCTAGCGGTGAACAGTGCCACTTCGGCGCTGCACATTGCTTGCCTTGCACTGGGTCTTGGTCCCGGCGACCGCCTGTGGACGAGTCCGGTTACTTTCGTTGCTTCCGCCAACTGCGGTTTGTATTGCGGTGCGCAAGTCGACTTCGTGGATATTGACCCTCGTACCTACAACCTATGCCCGCAAGCGCTTGAGCGTAAGCTGGAACAGGCTGAACGCGAAGGAACCTTGCCAAAAGTCGTGGTGCCAGTACATCTATGTGGGCAGCCCTGCGACATGCAGGCGATTCACGCCCTGGCCGGCCGTTATGGTTTCAAGATTATCGAAGACGCCTCACACGCCATTGGCGGTAAATACCAGGGGGCGTTCATCGGTAACAGTAAGTACAGCGACATCACCGTATTCAGTTTTCACCCGGTCAAAATTATTACCACCGCTGAAGGTGGTATGGCTATGACCAACAATGCCGAGTTGGCCAATAAAATGGCCCTGTTGCGCAGTCACGGTATTACCCGTGATCCGCAGCAGATGACCCACGAAGCAGACGGGCCCTGGTACTACCAACAGATTGATCTGGGGTTCAATTACCGGATGACCGAACTGCAGGCAGCGTTAGGCCTCAGCCAGATGGAGCGCTTGGATCAGTACATCGCTCGTCGGCATGAGTTGGCCGCTCGCTATAACGATCTGCTGGCCACATTACCAGTGAGCACGCCGTGGCAACATGTCGACAGCTATTCGGGTTTGCACCTCTATGTGATTCGTCTGCAACTGGAAAAAATTACCCGGACTCACCGTCAAGTATTCGAATCCTTGAGAGAACAAGGAATTGGTGTAAACCTGCATTACATTCCGGTTCACACTCAGCCTTATTACGTGCGGATGGGCTTCAAGCCTGAAGACTACCCAGTGGCGCAAGACTACTATCGTGAAGCCATCAGTATTCCAATGTTCCAGACCATGACCAACGAGCAGCAGGATCAGGTCGTGACAGCAATCTCCAAGGCTCTGCGAGTATGAGACTGGCCGTCATTCCTGCCCGGGGTGGCAGCAAACGTATCCCACGAAAAAACATCAAAATGTTTTGCGGAAAGCCGATGATCGCCTGGTCGATTGAAGCGGCGTTAAAAAGTGGTTGTTTTGATAGAGTAATTGTTTCTACGGACGACGAAGAAATAGCTGAAGTTGCCCAACAGTACGGTGCCAGTGTTCCGTTCATGCGTCCGGCCGAACTGTCTGACGATTACACCGGGACTATTCCGGTGATTCAGCAGGCGATCGAGTGGTGCAAGGCGAACGGTTTTGACGCTCGACAGGTATGTTGTATATATGCCACCGCGCCTTTTGTAAGTTCTGAGGATCTGCGTCGCGGATTGAACACCCTGGAACTGTCGGGAAGCCAGTATGCGTTCTCAGTCACCAGTTATGCATTCCCTGTTCAGCGGGCAATTCGCCTGACTGGAACCGGACGTGTCGAAATGTTCTACCCAGAGTACTTTAATACCCGCTCTCAGGACCTTGATGAAAGCTATCACGACGCCGGGCAGTTCTACTGGGGGCTCGCCGATGCATGGTTGCAGGGCAAAATGATCTTCAGCCCCGAGTCTAGTGCCGTCCTGTTGCCGCGTCACCGCGTGCAAGACATAGATACTCCCGAGGACTGGGTTCGCGCGGAATGGCTGTACAAAGCCTTTCAAGCTGAGTCCAACCCTTCGTGAATTTAATGAAAGGGGTGTTTCGGATTGATGCTTCGCTGCAAATAAACAGCGGGTGTGCCATTCAATGCCTGGCTTTTTCTGAAGCGTTAAGAACGTGGGGCTGATTGCCATTTAATCTGTTAGGAGCATGTTGGCAACTTGCTTGATCATATTCGCAGGAGAGGATTTGACGCATATAGCTTGAGTCTCGATATAGACCTACGGTAAATCGACGTAATGGAACGAGATACAAGGTAACTCTAGCTGGGTTGGATTGCTTTTTTGCATAGCACTAAGTTAGTAGATACTGGGATATAAAATTTAGTGATAATGTTGGCTTCTGATGAAAGGACTGTGAGTCATGGCTGAAACAAAGATAAAGAAAATAATAGGTCGAGTGTATCCCTTAAAAAGACTTGCTTTTTTCAGTCAGAGGCTCTTGATGAATCCAAGGTGCAGAGAGCTGTTATCTGACCTTGCTTGTAAACGGTTGCCAAGCAAATCACTACCTGTTATTCCCTATGAGGATGATGCGGCCTCTTTACATAAAGCGGGCTATGCAATGCTGGATAATTTAGTGAGGGAGAGCGAAGTCAAAGAAATGGTCGACTGGTTTTCTGATAAAAAAACTTTCGATCGTTGGGATGCAGATGCCGGTTACTTCGACCCCGAGAGGCCACCAGCGGATTGTCACACCGCGCCTTTTTCTACCGAGGATATTGTTAACTCGCCACATGCAATGAAGTGGGTCAATGATGAGAGAGTCCTTAAAGTTGTTGAAAGTATCCTCGGTGCAAAGCCGACGCTGTCCAACTTAAGCGTCTGGTGGTCTTATCCCGGTCATGATGCTCCTCAGGAGGCTGAGAGTTTTCATCGAGATGTGGATGATCTGCGGTTTATTAAGTTATTTATATATTTGACGGATGTAGGCTCTGGCTCAGGGCCCCATGTTTTTGTTCCAGGGAGTCATAGAAATCCGGCATTTAGAAAAATTCGCAGATACACAGATGAAGAAGTGGAGACTAGTTTTGGAAAGGACGGTATCAAGTATTTTACTGGTACAAGGGGGACAGCCTTTCTAGAAAATACGTTTGGTTTGCATAAAGGACAGCTTCCTTCGACTGAGCGACGGCTTTTATTTCAAGCACAGTACTCCCTTCATCCAATAGGTATATACGACTACAGTCCAGTAAAACTGAACAGTAGTAAAATTTTGGATTTGGATGGTTATGTCAATCGGCTTTATGTGAAATGAAGAATACATTAAAGGATATTGCAGAGTTTGTTTTTCAATTTTCAATAGTTAAGTGCTTTTTTAGAGCGCTGATTACTCTGGGCATTGGTTTTGATAGATTTTGGACCTTCGCGAGGGCGAGGTCGTTGTTGGATATACCGAAAGGAAGCAACTGTCATTGGAGTGTTGTTTTTAAATACCCTGAAAATATACGCTTTTCAGGAAGAGTCATGTTGAGTCCAGGTTGTGTCATAGGCGCCATGTCACCTGTTTCATTTGGCAGCGAAGTTAGGCTTTCGCAAGGAGTCCATATAGAGACAGCCTCTTTAGACATTAATGGAGAGTTACCCTATAAGCATATAGCTAAGCCAATCACCATCGAAGATGGTGTGTGGATTGGTGCGCATAGTATCATTTTGGCTGGTGTTACAATTGGCAAGAATTCGGTCATTGGAGCAGGGGTAGTTGTAAGTAAAAGCATTCCAGAGAACTCGATCGTCGTTGGTCCTGGTTTTAGATTTATTGAGCGAAAAGAAAAGTATTAACTCATGAAAATAGTAATGTTGGAAAATAGATATAAGACTTTTTTCTGGGATGCGTTAGCTGAATATTTCATCAAGCAAGGACATTATGTAGCTTGGGTAGTGCAGAATCCGAGTTTTATGCCTAAAAATGGCACGGCTAATTTGATACCTTTTCCTTCGAGAAGAGATATGAAATCTCTTTCAAGTAATCATGGGCTCGAAAAAGTTATCAAGTCGGATAGATATATTAACTATTTCGGCGGAGGCACTACTCACTATGAGTACTACAACGCCGAAATAGAGCGTATTCTTTCAATTGAGAAACCTGAGCTTGTGATTGGTGAGGCGACGTTATTTCATGAGTTGATGACAGTCGAGTGGTGCAAGAAAAATAACGTACCATTCTTTCATCCATCGATGCCTGGTTATCCTGGCGGACGGTATAGCATTTATCTGGGCGATACCAAGAATGCGATTGATGGATCAACAGATTTACCTTCGGATGAAGAGTGCTATTCCCTCGCGGAGGCTATACGCAAGCGCGAGCGAATTCCTGAATATATGCGGCCCTCATTGCCTACTGATGTCGGACGTATTTTTCCAATCCATGGCTCGTTTCCAAATCGCTTGGTATTGATAAAGAGCTATTTTCGCGGGGAGCGATTTAATACGCCATCTCCTTGGCGGAAAAGAAAGCTGGACAAGGCGGTGTCACGGCTTTTGATTGAGTGGAGTGAAATTTGTACGTCGAAATTTAAACTTGACGATGGATATCGCTATCTCTTATATCCCATGCAAATGCAACCAGAGTCAAATCTTGATCTGTGGGGGCAGGAATACAGGGATCAGTCACGACTTATAAGTGACCTCGCTGAGGCCTTACCTCTGGGGTGGAAGTTACTCGTAAAATTGAACCCCAAATCAAAGTACGAGCTGAACAATAGCCTGTTAGATCTTGTCTCAAAGGACCAACGTATTGTTCCAATACCCTTTGAAATGGGAATGGACAAGATATTCAATCGGATTCATCTCGTCTGTACTGTTACCGGTACTATTGCTGTTGAAAGTGTTCTTTCTCGTAAGCCTGTTGTTCAGTTTGGGCCTGGAGTATTGTCTGATGAGGTCGGCTATTCGTATGCGGACAGCGTAGAGGAAGTCAGAACTGTTATTGCACGAATTGACGCAGGGCTGTTTCAGTTGGCTGACGACAAGGGCAGAATCGACTTGGTTAAAAAACTCTACTTCACTACCTTTCCAGGTTTGATCTCTGATCCTGCCAGTCTACCTTCGGTGTTAGATTCGAAGAACATAGAAAAGGTTGGCGCTAATCTGATAAGAGTGGCTGAGCAATGCATGTGAAGAAAAAACTTGCGGCGATTGTATGCTTGGTATTTCCGCCAATAATGCCGAAAAATTTCTTGTTAAGGCTTCTTGGTTGGGAGATTGGCAAAGGTTGTAAAATCGGTTTCTCCTGGATTGAGTGTGGCAAGATCATTTTACATGATTCGGTTAAAATTGGTCATGGGAACTACCTGTCATGCAAAGCTTTGGTGTTGAAAGATAGCTCATATCTCCAACATTTTAACCAGATAAGAGGTGATGTCTGGGTATTTCTTCGAACGAATGCCGCAATCGGTAATTTCAATAAAATAATAAGAGCAAGACGAGGCGTTACATGGGGGCGATCTGTTTTGCGTCTGGGGGTGTTTTCTAAAATTACATCTAAGCATCTTGTTGATTGTACTCGAAGCGTTCGATTGGGTAACTATACTACTATTGCAGGAGTGGCGAGCCAAATATGGACGCATGGGTATCTTCATGCTCCCGCCGGCCTGGATAGATTTAGAGTTGATGGCAGCGTAAAGATTGGAAATAACGTCTATATAGGTTCTGCGTGCGTCATCAATGCTGGAGTGACAATTAACAATGGTATAACGGTCGGAGCATCTTCCTGTGTTTCGAAGTCACTTGTTAAACCTGGCCTGTATGTAAGTCAAGCGCTGAGATGGATTGAGTCAGATTACGATGCGGCCAAGCAGCGTTATCCAGAGGTAAAAGTTAATGGTTTGGTTGAAGCGGTTTTCAATAAGAAACCGGAGAGCTGAAATTGCATAGTTTTGTAACGAGGCTTTCAGGGCATGCTGTCTTATTTGGTGCTTCGAAATCTTCAGTATTATTTGCGCCGTTTTTGGCCGCATGGTTATTAAGCAAGGCCGAATATGGCGCTCTTGAATGGTGGCTCTCGCTATCAATGACCCTCGGTCCGATAATGGCGTTAGGTGCTCATGGTGTTGTCGCCTATGGTTCCTTGGGAGGGGTATTTACTCCTTATGTAAGAGCCGCCGTGATGTATGTTTGCTTGGTGTGCTTTTGTGCACTGCTTTTTGTTTTGCTATTACCTGTGGCAGGCATTGATTGGAAGGTCTCCTTTGTCGGTGTCGTGACACTGCAAAGTGCGATGGTGGTTCTGCAGTTGGCGCTATCTGCTCGTCTGAAGGGGCTAGGAAAGGGGGCTTGGGCATCTCTAGCAGAGAGTGCTCTATATATCGCTCTAATGTTGTCCTTGTTGTTGACGGTTGTGGGTGTGGATTTTGTGCTCGGGTTTATGCTCGTGATGATCGCCATCGAGCTTTGTATGTTATGGCTTTTGATAAAAATATCAGACCTGCCCAGTGCTAATTACTGGTTTCATGAAGACTATAAAAAAATGTTCTCCCTTAGCCATAAATTTTTCATTGGAGGCACATTAATGGGCGCGTTTATGGCCGGGCCCAGATTGCTGATGGGCGGGATTAGTGATGCGACGCTTGTAGCGTCTTTTTCGATAGTTTTTCGCTGGCTATCTATTGCAATTATAATCCATCAATTTATTAATACTTTCTATTTTAGGCAGATCTATCGTGGAGATCTGACCAAAAGAAAATTTGCTTTGTTGGGGTGTGTAGGGCTGGTGGCAATATTTTCCGTACTTATTGCATTCGCTGTTTCGTCTCAATTTGTTCGCTCTTTTAATATTCCCTTACCCGACTCTAATGATATATGGCTGGTCTGGTCGATGGCCGGAGTAATGATTTTATGGTCCGCCAGTGCCTCTTTCGAAGGGGTTCTAAGTAGTGCAGGTAGAGTCATGTCACAATCTATTGCCGTGGCCTTGGGGTTAATTGTCTTTCTAATTATCTTTGGGAGTTTCTATTTTACAGGGGGGACGGATCACAAGTTTTCGCTCACCATAGCATGGCTTGCAGGCTTTATTAGTATGGTTGCAGTGCAGTTTATATTCATATTTAGGTCGAAGCTTCTGGGTTGATAGTTTTGATTCTAAAAATAAAGGGTGAAAGTATGAATGCTTCTGTTTTGAAGCTAACCGTGTTCTGTCCGCATAAAATTTTTTTGATGGGTGGTACTGTATATTTTTTTATTTGGTTGTTGGCGCCGATTAATTTTAGCTATGAAGGCGGGGATTTTTCTTTTGTAGTTTTTTTAATCTACACATCGATTTTTTATATGGGTATGTTTTTGTCTTGCGGGCGAAGGCGAGGGAAAGCGCTTTATGTGCATTTTGATGTGCGACTGTTAGGTACTTTAATTTGGCTCGTTTTTTTGATGGGGGTATTTGGATTAGCGCTTCGGATCTTCGAGCGAATTTTTATCCGGGCAGGGGGAAATATTGGCGCTGATTTTATGGCCAACAGAGAAATGATTGCATCAGGAGGTATGGAAAGTGTCGCCTTGATTGGAGCTGTACTCTCGTCAATGTTTTTATTTCTTCCATTTCTGATCTTTTTCATGAGAAGTGCCGGTATTTCAAGGATCAGTCATTTTCCAATGCTGATTCTGTCGGCTGTATTTGCGGTTTCCGATGTGGTGCTTCAAGGATCTCGAAGTGGTTTGGTCATATTCATGGCCGTTTGTTTGCTTTCCGTTTTGATGACAGGATATATCAAGGTTTCTTTGAGGAATATCATTTTAGGAATGACCGCTGCGATTGCTTTGGTTTGGTTTGCAGGTATGGTTTTTTGGGTAAGAACAGTGCAGATGGGAGTTGATCCCATAGCGTCTATGGAGCTTTCGGGTTATGCACGGTTTGCCCCTGCAAGTGAGGAGGTTGTCAACTATCTGACAAACGATGGTGACGCTGGCTTATCTGGGCTTGTATATGCTTTTACTCACTTTAGTCAGTATATTACGCATGGGGTATACGAGTTTTTTTACCTTTGCGGATTGACTGACGGCGCGACGACGTATGGTTTACAGAGTTTTTATATTCCATCAAAAATTGTTATGTCTCTGTTAGAACTCGGTAAAATTGAGGATGTTTTAACGGCGGGTGTAGTCAGGCCGGGCGTTTACACTACACTGTTTGGGCCTGTGCTTTATGATTTTGGCCCGTTAGGCGCAGGTGTTGCTTGTTTATTTTTTGCTATTGTAATTGGCATGGTGGCGCGCAATGTAATAATTCGGAACTTTTGTTGGTTGCCAATGTACTTAATTTTTTGCACGTTTATACCTTTTTTTGCAGTGGTGAATTTATTCACAACAGGTCTCGGGCAGTACGCAATGATTGCGGCGCTTTTGTTGGGCATAATAATAAAATTATGCTTTTCAAATTTGTTTTTGAAGTGTGATCGCAGTGGATGATGTATTGATAGTGTAATCGGTTGCTTTTCTGTTTTGTATTTGTGTGTTTAGGGAAAAATATGAAGATTGCTATAGTTCACGATTGGCTTGTTACTTTTGCTGGGGCTGAAAAAGTATTGGCGGAAATTATTAATCTTTGGCCTGATGCTGATCTTTTCTCTGTTGTTGATTTTCTGTCTGCTAGTGATCGAGAAAAATTGGGTGGAAAACTTTCCAAAACGACTTTTATTCAACACCTCCCCAAAGCCCGCACCCGATATCAGCTATATTTGCCTTTGATGCCTCTTGCGATTGAGCAACTAGACCTTTCTGGATATGATCTTGTTATAAGTAGCAGTCATGCAGTCGCTAAAGGTGTCATTACCGGTCCTGATCAACTGCATGTATGTTATTGCCACTCACCCATTCGCTATGCGTGGGATATGCAGGGGCAATATCTGGCAGAGTCTGGCCTGGAGCGGGGGTTGAAAGGGTGGGCGGCTCGCTACATGTTATACAAGATCAGAGGGTGGGATAGCAGGACAGCAAATAACGTAGAGTTCTTTGTCGCGAACAGCGACTATATTGGCCGCCGGATTAGTAAGGTTTATAAGCGTGAGTCTGTAACTATTCATCCTAATGTCGCGGTTGAGGATTTTGAGGTGGTTGAAGGTAAGAGTGATTTTTACCTTACCGCATCACGAATGGTTCCTTATAAAAAGATGGATCTGATCGTCAAGGCTTTTTCGGAAATGCCGGATAAAAAATTGATTGTTATAGGTGATGGTCCTCAGTTTAATAAGGTTAAGCAGGCTGCTGGTCCAAACGTGACTATTATGGGGTATCAACCTTTTAATGTTTTACGCGATCACATGCAACGTGCAAAGGCATTCGTCTTCGCAGCTGAGGAAGATTTTGGAATTATTCCCGTTGAAGCGCAGGCTTGCGGTACCCCGGTAATAGCCTATGGTAAAGGCGGGGCGCTTGAAACTGTCCTGGAAGGAAAGACAGGAGTTTTCTTTCAGGAACAGACCGAAAGCTCAATAAAGAATGCCGTAAATAAATTTGAGACGGACTTCGTTTTTGATCCGCTTGCTATTCGTGCTCATGCTGAAACATTTGCAACTGAGGTTTTTAGGCGTAAATTAAAGGCATTCGTGGATCAGAAATCTTCCGATTTTTTTAAATTTCAAAAGTTTGTTGAGTAGCTCCGACTTTATATGCCAAGTTTAAATTAGGCTCCTCTTAAAAGCGTTGCTCACGAGCGGTGCTCCCTGGCAGTTGCATAACGCGTATGAGTCTCACTACTCATCTGCATGAAGTGATTATATAAGGTGAATTTTTATGTTGTGTCCGATAATTATGGCTGGTGGCTCTGGATCGCGCCTTTGGCCGCTATCTCGGCAACTCAAGCCTAAACAATTTTTATCGCTTATTGACTCTGAGTATTCGATGCTACAAGAGACAATCAGGCGACTTGAAGGTTTGGAGGCAGACTTACCTCGCTTGATTTGTAACGAACAGCATCGCTTTCTCGCAGCAGAGCAGTTGCGTCAGTTGGGGATGGATCAGGCCAATATTATCCTAGAGCCCGTGGGGCGCAATACAGCTCCGGCAATTGCATTGGCTGCGTTGCAGGCCATAAGTGAAGATCAGGATCCAATACTGTTCGTGCTGGCAGCTGACCATCTCATTCAGAATGTACCAGCTTTTCATTCAAGTGTTCAGGCTGCGTTGGCTTTCGCGGAGGCAGGTAAGTTAGTTACCTTTGGTGTGGTTCCGACCTCTCCAGAAACGGGCTATGGCTATATCGAGAAGGGTAAATCGGTCGGACAAGGTGGCTATACGGTCAACCGCTTTGTTGAAAAACCCGATCTGCAAGTTGCTCAGAGTTATCTTGCCTCCGGGGATTATTTTTGGAATAGCGGTATGTTCATGTTTCGTGCTAGCCGCTATCTGGAAGAGCTCACGCTGCATCGACCTGAAATTGTCAACGCCTGTCGGGAGGCTCTCCTGGGGGCAGAACAGGACATGCATTTTACTCGGATCGATGCAGAGTCCTTCATGAAGTGCCCTGAGGACTCGATTGATTACGCTGTGATGGAGCAGACCGCCGATGCGATCATGGTGCCTTTGGAGGCCGGCTGGAGTGACATCGGCTCATGGTCTGCACTTTGGGACGTTAGTCCGAAGGATAGCGATGGAAATGTCTTTGTAGGTGATGTGCTTCATGAGGGGATTAGCAGTAGTTACGTGTATGCTGAGCACCGCCTGGTTGCTGCTGTAGGGGTAACCGATTTGGTGATAGTGGAAACCAAGGATGCAGTGTTGGTGACCCATAAAAGCCAGGTACAGGATGTGAAGAAAATCGTTGAGCAACTTAAAAGCATAAAGCGTCACGAGCATGCCAACCACCGTGAGGTTTATCGCCCTTGGGGGGGCTACGATTGCATTGATAACGGCCCCCGCTATCAGGTCAAGCGCATCACTGTTAACCCAGGTGCGAAGCTGTCTGTTCAGATGCATCACCACCGCGCCGAGCATTGGATTGTCGTGAGCGGCACCGCGCAGGTCACCAATGGTGAAAAGACCTATTTGGTCACTGAAAACCAATCGACCTATATCCCTATTGGTCAGGTCCATGCTCTCGAAAATCCGGGCGTCATCCCGCTCGAGCTCATTGAGGTGCAATCTGGATCCTATCTTGGTGAGGATGATATTGTACGTTTGGAAGACAAATACGGGCGGGTTAAGCCAAAATGACCCCTAACGGAGTTATGGGGGCAGTTCTTGAATTTGCAATCTGGCTCATGTCTTGGTAGGTAGAATGCTTGACCCAGTTATTTTTTGTTTGTATTTGAGTATTCAGATTGCCGGGGTTTAGTATGCGTTATTCGGCCCCTATAATATCGGAGATTGTGTAAAGGACATGCAAGTCATTCATCGCTATCAGCCTACCTTTGCGGAGCGCTACCCTGTGCCCTTTTTTGTGGCGCTTCTGGATATGCTCATTGTAATCGCCGCAGGGTTGGTGGCCCATGAGTACCGTTTCGGCACCTTTGACATGATGGGGCGGTATAATACGGCAACCATGATTACTGCTATTGTTGTCGTTGTTTGTATGGCCTCTGGCGGCGTTTATGGTTCGCAGCGAGGGTATACATTCTGGCGACAATTGAGTGTGTTGTTGGTTTGTTGGTTCTCGGCCGCCGGCATACTTCTGTCATCGTCATTCTTCCTCAAAGTGTCAGACAATTATTCCAGAATCTGGTTTTCGTTGATGCTAGCGACTGGGGGAGTCTTTTGCCTGTTGCTGCGCTTGGGAGTGTATTTGTTATTACGCCGTTTGCGTTCGTCTGGAATGAACTTGAAAACAGTATTGCTGGTGGACTCGGGAGGCGAGTCTGCTGGGCAGTTGCGCAGCGGCCGAACATTGGATGGCTATGGGTTTAGAGTTGCGACGAATCTTAAGTATAGGCCTGATGAAGACTGGTTGCAGTGCTTGGCTGAGAGGGTAGATGAGCATAGTGTGCACGAAGTTTGGCTTTGTTTGCCTCTTAGCGAGGGAGGGGCCATACGTTCAATTCTTTATGCTTTACGCCACCATACGGTTGCCGTACGTTTTATTCCCGAATGGGGAGATATTAGATTACTTAATCATCGGGTAAGCCATATTGCCGGCCTTTATTCCCTGGACTTGAGCTGCAGCCCCATCGACGGGCCGGCACAGGTATTGAAGCGGCTTGAGGATTTGGTGATTGGTGGATTGATCAGCTTGTTGATACTGCCATTATGTTTCATGATTGGTATCGCTATTAAATTAAGTTCGCCTGGGCCCGTGTTGTTCAAGCAATACCGTATGGGTATTAATGGTAAGCACTTTAAGGTTTATAAGTTTCGTTCAATGGTTGTTCATAATGAAAGTGGCGGTGACGTCACGCAGGCCTCTCGCAATGATAGTCGAGTGACGCGCGTCGGAGCGTTTCTGCGGCGTACTAGTCTGGACGAGTTACCGCAGTTTTTTAACGTACTGCAAGGACGTATGTCTATCGTTGGGCCACGTCCTCACGCGCTGGCTCATAATGAGTATTACAAAGATTTAGTTGAGTCGTATATGCAGCGACACAAGGTCAAGCCAGGTATTACTGGCTGGGCGCAAGTTAGCGGTTATCGAGGTGAAACGGATACCTTGGATAAGATGCAGAAGCGCGTTGAGTACGACCTTTGGTATATAGATAATTGGTCGTTGTGGATAGATATAAAAATAATATTTCTTACGGTATTCAAAGGCTTTGTCAATAAAAATGCGTTTTGAGTATTTTGAATTAAGGTGTTGATATGGTAAGTGGTGTTCGGCTTCTTGGCGACAAGCCTGTAAGCGCTAAGTGGCAGGTCATAATGCTTTGGGCGCTGGCGATAGGCCTATTTATCCAAATAAGTGGTAGGGTATGGATAGTTTCAGGGAGTGCGCGGAACGCGCAAGTTTATCTTTGGTTGTTGCTTCCGGCGTTGATTTTTTTTATTTGTACAGTTTTAAAAGGAGCCGAGCGGCGTATAGGTGCTCAGTACATACCTTGGATTGCTTTTCTGGTATGGGTAGCGCTAAGTAGTACCTGGGCATTCAATTCCGAAACAAGCTCACTATCCTTTGCTAAACGTGGGCTTTTCATTGCTTTGTTCCTGCTTGCCGTATTCCTGCTAATGGATAGAGGAGAGGTCTTACTTCGTAGGGCTCTGTTAGGTGGGATATTGCTCGTTGCATTAGGGGCTTTGGCAACACTGATTTATCAATTCTGGTGGCTAGATCGTCCATTGACCTACCGGACTTTTCGCATTGATCGTCTAGGTATTGGAGAAATTGCAAACTATCGATATCCAGTAGCCGCCGGTATTTTTCATGGTGCCATAGCTACGTGGGTCTTCGGAGTTGCCATTGATCAGCGCGTTAGTCTGCGGAAGGCGCTGTTTTGGTTTTTGGCCTTTGCCGTACTGGTACTGTATGTGCTTTTGACGTATGCCCGTGGAGCGTGGGTCGGTGTAGGTGTAGGTTGTTTTGTTGCTGTTGCGTTGCAAAATTCTCGAAGAGGCTGGTGGATTCTGGGGCTATGCTCTTTGGTGGCAGTAACCGCGACTGTTATTTGGTGGGAACACCTGCTCAACGAGTTATTTAAGCGCCAGCTGTCCGGTAGAGGCCCAATTTGGAATTACTATTTCACTGTGATGCAGGATCATTGGGTATTTGGATACGGCCTGGGAACACCATTTAACTATGATTGGCCCAATGGAAAAACTTCTTCGCCTCATGCCCACAGTCTTTATCTTCAGCAGATATATGACAGTGGTTTGATATCAATAGCGTTGCTGGGAGCAGGCCTGCTTGGCGTGTGTTATAAGGCTTGGTGTGACCGAAGTAATCCTTGGGTTCGATTGGCATTTCCAGCGCTTGTTTACGCTTTGATCGTGATGCTGACTGACGTCGAACGCATCTTCACCCGTCCTGGTAATTACTGGACTGTATTTTGGTTACCTATCGCTATTTTGCTCGCCGTGCAAACTAAATCCAAAAGGCTTGCATTGGATGGTTCATCTGCGGGGTGACGGTGGAGTGTAGTTGTCTTATTTGGGACAATACCTTCGCTGAGTTACTCGATAATTTGGGATGGAAGAGCACTCGGCTAGAGTTCGAAAGCGGCTGAAAAAATCACTTCACGGTGTATCAGTTTATTCATATGGTGCGTCGCAGCTTATTAATGACTGCACTTTTAAGTGGCTTTTTCATCTGCATGTGTTCTGGTCAAACCATCCCTCTTGGTTACACCCTGACTTAGCAAAGACAGCAGTCATTGTTTCTTGATACGTAAGTGTCTGACGCCAACCAGCGCTGGGCGTCCCTGTAGAATGTCCCTGCAAGTCCTGCCTGAAGCTTTTACTCCGTGCACAGAACGTTGCGAGTCTATAGATCTGTTCATCTATACAGTAAGTTGGTATTAAAAAATGAGTACCCTGCGTTTGCTTGGGGGTATGATGGCGCCTTTTTTTGCATGGAGGGTTCCCTTTCGTTAATATACTGTCTGTAGATGTCGTTAGGTTTAAAAACAATTGATATAGGTAAGCCCCTTGTGTATTCGGGGAGCGGTTTTCTTGTGGAATATGCATCTGACCATGGGGTGGGTGCCGTATCAAAGGAGTCGGCGGCAGAATGATAGGCTACAGATCGGAGATTGACGGGCTACGGGCGATAGCGGTAGTCAGTGTTCTATTATTCCATGCAGGTTTTAGTTTCTTGCCGGGAGGTTTTGTAGGTGTAGATGTTTTTTTTGTAATCTCTGGCTATCTGATTACATCCATGATTGTTAAAGAGTTGGATGGGGGGCGGTTCTCATTTTTGAACTTTTATGAACGTCGCGCCCGCCGTTTACTGCCGCCTCTTATCCCGGTTTTTATCGTGGCATGGTTGTTTTCATTTTTTCTTTTTAATGCTCAGCAGTTCGGTGATTTTTGCCGAAGTGTATATGCTGCCCTCGGGTTTGTTTCTAACTGGTTCTTTTTGTCAGAGGTTGCGTATTTTGATGGTCCTGGGGAGCTAACTCCGTTACTTCATATATGGTCGCTCTCTGTAGAGGAACAATTTTATTTTGTTTTTCCGGTGCTTCTGCTGGCGGTATGTAAAGTTTGCCGCAAGCGGCTTCTTTCAATAAGTGTATTTTTGGCGTTTGTTTCGCTTATATATTCTATATATTTGATTGAAGGATTTGAGCGGGAAACTGCTTTTTACAGCTCATTATCAAGGTTTTGGGAGCTTTTAATCGGAGCAATACTTGCTATTTCAGGACTTCGGGCACCTCGTAAGGTATTAATCGTTGATGCCCTCGAGATTACGGGGTTGTTGCTGATACTGGTACCTGTTGTCACCTACTCAAAAGACACAGTATTTCCAGGGGCTGCGGCATTGCTCCCGACGGTGGGAACTGCGCTGATAATTTCTGCTCAGGGGCACGGGAGGATTGTCGCGACGATCCTAAAGTCTAAGCCTTTCGTTTGGGTCGGTTTAGTTTCCTATTCTCTATATTTATGGCACTGGCCGATCCTCGTTGCCATCCGTACAGCTAAACCCGCAGCTACTTGGAGCGATCTGGCAGCTGGTCTATTGTTTGCTTTTTTGCTTTCGGTTGCCTCGTACTTTCTCATTGAGCAGCCAATCAGAAAGAAAGCTGTTATCGGTTCAACGCGTCAAGCATACGCAATGGCGGCAACCTTTTTAATTGGGGCTGCAGCGCTCGTGTATGGAAGTTCAACTCCAAATTTCGCAGGCGTTCAGCTGGCTGCGTTCACCGAGACTCGTGCAAAGTTATACAGCGGCGACAGGGCAACTATGATTTCTCGGATTGAAGAGGAAACTGCCATTTATATGTCTAGTCTGAATGTGAACTTTCACGGTAAGATTCCGCAGTATGATTCTAAAATTCATAGTGGGTGGACATGCAGTTACGATCAGGGCAATACGAATGACCGTTTATTTCTGTGTCTAACCTCTCAAGCCAAAGCGGAAAACGTTCTCGTTATGGGGGACAGTGTTGGGCGAGACACTCTACATGCATTGAGAAGAGCATTTCCAGATACGAATTTTATAATGCTCCATCAGTCAAGCTGTCCGCCGGGCGATGTTAAAACTAAGTGTTTTTCACAATCGGCTGAGTTGCTCAGGCGCCTTGCGGGAGCAATAAACATAAAGGCTGTTGTAATAAATTTCCAGTACCGGCCTCGAGAATGGGTAGATGTGGAGTCCGGAGTGTTGGCGGCAAAATCCATCACTAAGAACGTAATCATGTTGGGAGTCTCCCCGGTATTAGGTATGACCTCAGCGGACTACATAAAATCCTTGCCTAATGACCGCGCTATACCTTTGTTTTTTCCTGAGGATAACAAGAAAATTATTCGGTGGAGCTATCAAGATCTCGTTAATGACGCCCGTAAAATGGCTGAAAAACATAATATATTTTTTGTCAACGTATTGGATTTTTTCTGCCCCTCCAAGCAATGCAGACTGTGGGTCGATAACAGATATGGGGATCCTCTACTGTTTGACCTTCAGCATCTCACGAACCATGGGATTTCAGAGTTCTCTGGATACCTAAAGTCTCAGCCATTACTAAAGCAGATAATGTGATTGCCTATTTTTTGATTGTCTGATCAGTTCTGCCAACTTGAAATTGAGGTTGAGTATGAGGCGCCGATAGCAGGGCCAGAACTCAGCCTCTGATCATCTAGGGAGCAGAAGCGTAAACCTGAACTCGATTTACATCGTTTTTTGACCGATTAAAGCTCCAACCATGGTGGCGAAAACTCTGCAGAAGCTACCCACGATGTTGTCACTGGCTTTCCTGCTCAGGGTGTGCGACATTATTTTTCGCGAAGTCGGTGCGCGTGGTTTTTATAATCTTTGCAAGAGGATTATGGTGATTTGTTCGGTGCTGGTTTAATCGAGGGGTACTACTGCTCTTCGGTGTGGTCAGTACTAAGTGCAGCTTAGAAATGGATATTTCTATTGAGTTCATTGTGACTTGTTTTCCACCATCCATCATCTTCGAATAAACTCTTATATCCGGTGATGGTCAGGATCTTATTTTGGAGCCCTGGAAACCATGTGTTATGGATGGCTTATTCTGGCTTTATTCGTTCTCTCCTATGTGCTTACTGCCATTTTGCGCCGTTATGCCCTTTCTCGAAGTTTGCTGGATGTCCCGAATGACCGTAGTTCCCATTCGGTATCCACGCCGCGTGGTGGCGGCGTGGCGATCGTACTGACGTTTCTCGTAGCTTTGATGGTTCTGTTCACGGGAGACCTGATTGCCCGCACAACTTTTTCTGCCTTGGCGGGTGCTGGAGCACTAACCGCCGTTATCGGCTTTCTCGATGATCATCGGCATGTCGCTGCGCGATGGCGTTTGTTGGCACATTTTTTTGCGGCGATCTGGGGAATTTACTGGCTTGGAGGATTGCCGCCTATCAGCCTGTTTGGTGTCAGCTTGGAGCTGGGTTGGTACGGGTCTCTACTGGCAGTGATATATCTGGTCTGGATGCTCAATCTTTACAATTTCATGGACGGCATCGATGGCATCGCCGCTGTTGAAGCAATCACGGTCTGCCTTGGAGGTTGTCTACTATACTGGGTGAGCAATGCGTCGGATCACATTGGGCCCTTGGTTCTGCTGGTTGCTTGCGTCGCAGGGTTTCTCTGCTGGAATTTGCCACCGGCAAAAATCTTTATGGGGGATGCTGGGAGTGGATTTCTGGGGCTGATGATCGGTATGTTAACGCTTCAGGCGGCCTGGCTTTCGCCCAGTCTTTTTTGGGGCTGGTTGATACTTTTAGGCGTTTTCATCGTCGATGCGACGTTCACGCTGCTGTGTCGTTTTGTTCGGGGGGATAAAATTTACGAAGCGCATCGCAGTCATGCTTATCAATTTGCATCGCGTCGATATGGCAAGCATCTGCCTGTCACTTTGGCGGTGGGCTTTATTAATTTGTTTTGGTTGCTGCCAATAGCGTTTTGTGTGGTGTATTACAAGCTGGACGGAATCGGCGGAATCGTATTGGCTTATGCACCGCTGATTATGTTGGCAATGAAGTAT
This sequence comes from Pseudomonas sp. A214, assembly GCF_900156295.1. NCBI lineage: Bacteria > Pseudomonadati > Pseudomonadota > Gammaproteobacteria > Pseudomonadales > Pseudomonadaceae > Pseudomonas > Pseudomonas sp. A214. Next base: position 5,013,425 of record NZ_LT707062.1, on the reverse strand, counting down.
CAGGCAGGTCAACCGGAGAGCAATTCGTTAAAAAACTGACGAATCGTTTTGCTACTTTTCTTTAAAGTCCCATTTCTTTACCGGATGCTTAATTGAGCGATACAGCCAAAATAAGAGAGATTGCTGAGGTGGTAGGCGGATATGGATACAGTCAGGGTGTATTTACTTGAACTCCGCTGGTGGCAAAAAAGATTGATCCAGGTTGCCACCGATACGGTGTTGGTGTGGCTTGCTTTATTTCTGGCATTCATTGTCCGGCTTGGCATTGATGACATGTACAACCCATTTCGTGCTCATCTATGGCTTTTCGCCTTTGCCCCGCTCGTTGCTATCCCGCTTTTCATACGCTTTGGCATGTACCGCGCCGTCATGCGCTATTTCGGTAATGATGCGCTGATCGCTATCGTCAAAGCAGTGAGTCTGTCATCCCTGATCCTGGCGGTTGTCGTTTATTGGTACAGCAACCACCAAGCCATCGTCCCGCGCTCCATCATCTTCAATTATTGGTGGCTGAGCCTGGTGATCCTCGGCGGGCTACGTCTGTGTATGCGCCAGTACTTCATGGGCGACTGGTTCACCGCCGCTCAGCACGTGCCGTTCACCAGCCGGGATGATGGTTTGACCAAAGTTGCCATCTATGGTGCGGGGGTGGCGGGTAATCAGCTGGTTGCTGCGTTGCGCATGGGCCGAGTGATGCGTCCCGTAGCGTTCATCGACGACGACTCAAGTATCGCGCATCGCTCTATCTCAGGCCTCCATGTCTACAAACCTAAACACATCCAACAGATGATCGATGCCACCGGTGCTGAGGAAATCCTCCTGGCCCTACCGTCATCTACTCGTGCGCGTCGTAGGGAGATTCTGAATTTCCTGGAAAGCTTTCCGCTTCACGTGCGTAGCGTGCCGAATTTCACGGATCTGGCCAGTGGACGGGTGAAGGTGGACGATATCCAGGAAGTGGATATCGCTGACTTGCTCGGTCGCGATGCCGTACCGGCCCAGGCCGATTTGCTTGAGCGCTGTATCAAAGGCAAGACGGTGATGGTGACGGGGGCTGGCGGGTCCATTGGTTCGGAGTTGTGCCGACAGATTTTTTCCTTGGGGCCGAGCACGCTTCTGTTGTTTGAGCACAGCGAGTTCAATCTCTACAGCATTCTTTCTGAGCTGGACCCACCCGCCTCTCGGGAGCCTACGTCGGTCAAGCTGGTGCCCATTCTAGGGTCCGTCCGCTATCAAAAGAAGCTGCTTGATGTGATGGAAACCTGGAGTGTGGATACGGTTTATCATGCTGCCGCCTACAAGCATGTGCCTATGATCGAGCACAATATTGCCGAGGGCGTGTTGAATAATGTCATCGGCACGCTTAACACTGCTCAAGCCGCCCTGCAGTCGGGGGTTTCAAACTTCGTACTGATTTCTACGGACAAGGCCGTCCGGCCGACGAATGTCATGGGCAGTACCAAGCGTTTGGCCGAGTTGACGCTTCAAGCGCTGAGTAAAGAGGTTGCGCCGGCACTGTTTGGTGATGCAGCCAACATTTCTCGGGTCAACAAAACCCGGTTCACGATGGTTCGTTTCGGCAATGTTTTGGGCTCATCGGGCTCTGTTGTTCCTTTGTTTCATCGCCAAATCAAATCCGGTGGCCCTCTGACGGTCACGCACCCGAAAATCACCCGCTACTTCATGACTATCCCAGAGGCTGCACAGTTGGTGATTCAGGCTGGCTCCATGGGACAGGGCGGGGATGTGTTCGTGCTGGATATGGGGGAGCCGATCAAGATCGTCGAGTTGGCGGAGAAGATGATTCACCTGTCAGGCTTGAGCATTCGTTCGGAGCGCAATCCTCAAGGAGATATTTCCATTGAGTTCACCGGTCTGCGGCCCGGCGAGAAGCTGTATGAAGAACTGTTGATTGGCGATAACGTCGCTGCGACCGACCATCCCATGATCATGAAGGCCAATGAAGACCATCTGCCTTGGGATGTTTTGAAGCTGAAACTGAATGATCTGCTCATCGCCGTAAAGGCTGATGATTATGGGCGGGTGCGTCAGTTGTTGCGCGAGTCGGTTAATGGCTACACACCTGATGGCGAGATTGTCGACTGGATGAATCAACAGCGCCGACTGGAACCCTGATTGTTACACACGCTGTAACGTACACACTTTTGACAGCCCCCCATCATCGCCTAAGTTTGAGAAGCAGCTTCGGAAAAGCTGCTTCTCTCTTAACGATGTCATGGAGCGTCACTTATGCGTACAGGCTATTTCTACTCTCTGGTTTTTGCCCTTCTAACCAGCGCCTCTATAGCTGTTATCGCTGCGCCCGCGGTCAAGCCCGAGACGACGGCGGCGCCGCAGGCATTGGAACTGTCGGCTAAACCGCAAGGCGTCAAGGTGGATCTGAACGTGGCGGACACCGCTACGCTGCAACGCGAACTGGCGGGGATAGGCAAGGCCAAGGCTGATGCGATTGTTGCGTATCGCGAGAGTAATGGAGCCTTCTCTTCAGTAGAGGAGTTGCTGGAGGTCAAGGGGATTGGCAAGGCGATTCTCGACAGGAATCGTGACAAGCTGGAAGTGAACTGAGGTGTGATGGTGAAAGAGGCCGGTCGAAATATGACTGGCCTTTTTGCATTTTGGCCCAATGCCACTTAAAACGATGATCGGATGCGTCTTGGTCTAGGTTCGACCATCCGCCTTTTGGAGCTTCGTCCCCGCCAACCACCTCAGATCAAGGACCCACCCCATGCACAAAAACTACCCAGCCGCCTACCAAGTCAGCAAAGGCTCGGCCCTGCAAGTGGACAAACCCTTCTACGACCGCATCCGAACCCAGCAGGACAAGCGCACCCTGATCGAACAGTTCGAGGTCCCCATCCGTACCGGCCGCGCTTGGCACGTACCCGCCGGGCATGTGTTCCGCGTTACGACTCCGGTGGGCCCGCAGGTGGGGGACTTCAACGTGTGGAATGCCCACGATCCACGGGAACGCCTGTGGGCTGCGCGCACGCGTCAGCTGCAGGGCGCTCATGTCAGCACTCATGATCGGTTGTGGTCGAACCTGCCATTCTTGCGTCCATTGGTGACCATTACCGATGACAGTCTGGCCGATTATGGCATCGACGAGCATGGTGGACGATTGCACGACCTGCTGGGGACGCGCTGTGATCCGTACGTGAACAGGATGCTGACCGGCGAGGATTTTCACCATCACTGCCACTCGAACCTGACCCGTGCGGTATTACCCCATGGGCTGACCGAGTTCGATGTGCACGATGTGCTGAATATTTTCCAGTGTACTGGGCTCAATCATGACGACATGTACTTCATGAAGGCCTGTCCGGCGAAGAAGGGCGATTATTTGGAGTTTTTTGCCGAGATCGATTTGCTGTGTGCCTTGTCCACTTGCCCCGGCGGCGATCTGTCGCTCGCGATGTGGGGGCCGGATGCGCAGGATCCCCTCAGTGTCTGTCGTCCGTTGGGGGTGGAGATCTATCGATTGGAGGATTCATTGCTGTCGGGCTGGAGCCAGCCTGAGAGGGCGGCGTACAAGGGGCTTCATGGCTTGCAGATTGCCAAGGCTGATTGGGAGAAGTAGCGCGGCGTTGGCCGTCTATGTGCAGGCCGTTGTGGCGAGGGGATAAATCCCCTCGCCACAAACTCACCGCCAAAGTGTTGGGCAGGGCCGCAATCAACGATCCTTGGCCTCCTTCGCATCCATCTCGGCATTGCGCTCGGCAACACGCTTGCGTTGTTCATCCGTCAGTTCGACCTTGTGGGCGGTGTCGCGCAGCATCATCAAGCCACCCACGATCGAGCCGATTGCAACAATCAGAATTAACCAGGCGTACCAGGGCATAGGGTTCTCCTTGAGGGGGCGATGGACGACGAACGTTTCGCCTGTCCACCGCACCTACCACTTATGAGCGAAGGTTGTTCGCAGTGGTTCCATATTACGCCCGTTGTGCCGGGTTCACCTCAAAGCCCGGTGAGCATCGCATCGGCCGGGGCATCGGCGCGCAGTTGTGCGGTCAGCACAAAGTACAGGAAGCCTACCGCCATGAAACCGAGGAAGATCAGCCCGATCAGGGCATTGAACCAGGCCATCGCTACCAGGCACACCACTGCCAGTACCAGGGCGATACCCGGGATGATCGGATAGCCCGGCGCGCGGAAGGTGCGTTCCAGGTTGGGTTCGGTTTTACGCAGTTTGAACAGGCTGAGCATGCTCATGATGTACATGACGATCGCGCCGAACACCGCCATGGTGATCATGGCGGCGGTCAGGGTCATGCCGCCGAGGTTGATCATGCCGTCGCTGTAGATCGCCGCGATGCCGATCAGGCCGCCGGCGATGATGGCCCGGTGCGGGGTCTGGAAGCGTGAGAGTTTGGCGAGGGAGGCGGGCAGGTAGCCGGCGCGGGCGAGGGCGAAGAACTGGCGCGAGTAGCCGAGGATGATGCCGTGGAAGCTTGCCACCAGGCCGAACAGGCCGATCCACACCAGCATGTGCAACCAGCCGGAGCTCTCCCCGACTACGGTTTTCATGGCTTGGGGCAGCGGGTCGTTGATGTTGGACAGGGTGCGCCAGTCGCCTACGCCACCGGCGAAGAACATCACGCCCATGGCCAGGAACACCAGGGTCAGGATGCCGCTGATGTAGGCCTTGGGAATTGTGCGTTTCGGGTCCTTGGCTTCTTCGGCGGCCATGGCCGCTCCCTCGATGGCCAGGAAAAACCAGATGGCGAAGGGGATTGCGGCGAACATCCCGGCGATGGCCGGCGCGCCGAACACATCGGAACCGGCCCAGCCGTTCAAGGCGAAGCTACTGAAGCTGAACGCCGGGGCGACTACGCCCATGAACACCAGCAGTTCGGCCACCGCCAGCACGCAGACGATCAGTTCGAAGGTCGCCGCCAGTTTCACCCCGAGGATGTTCAGGCCCATGAACACAATATAGGCACCGACCGCTGCGTGTTTCGGGTCCAGGGCCGGGAATTGCACGTTCAGGTAGGCACCGATGGCCAGAGCGATGGCCGGTGGGGCGAAGACGAATTCGATCAGCGTCGCCAGGCCGGCGATCAACCCACCTTTCTCTCCAAAGGCCCGACGGCTGTAGGCGAATGGTCCGCCAGCGTGGGGGATGGCGGTGGTCAGCTCGGTGAAGCTGAAGATGAAGCAGGTGTACATGGCCGCAACCATGAATGATGTCACCAGAAAGCCCAGCGTTCCGGCAACGCCCCAGCCGTAGCTCCAGCCGAAGTACTCGCCGGAGATCACCAGCCCGACGGCAATGCCCCATAAATGCAGGGTGCCCAGGGTGGGTTTGAGTTGTGTGTTCATCGGTGGCTCCCCCTCGATCCATAGCAAAAGCGCTGGGGTGGGGCAGTGCAGTGGGCGTGCCAGTGTGGCGGCGGTGGTCGTAATGGGTGAAATTGTGTCGTATCGGGGATGTTCGCTGCCTGATGGCTCGATTTTGTGCTCCAGTTCGGAGCGTCAGCGCCAGGGCGGGCCTCATCGCGAGCAGGCTCGCTCCCACAGGGGATCTTCAGTGGAGGCAAATTCTCTATTCACAACAGATCAAATGTGGGAGCGAGCCTGCTCGCGATGAGGCCCACCCAGCCAATCACCAACCCCTTTTTTACACATTCTTTATCCCTCGCCCCCTCTCTCGATCTCGTTCCTTTACGCCCTCCCTGCCGACAATCACTCCACACACGGCATGACGCCGTACGACGGAGAAATCCCATGAGCCTTCTGGACGGGGTGTCGCTGCTGCTGGCAGCGGCGCTGTTCATTTATCTACTGATTGCGCTGTTGCGCGCGGATCGGAACTAGGAGTGGCTATGCACGGTTATGACTACGGGCTGATCCTCGCCTTCTTTGCGCTGGTGCTGATCCCTGCACCGTTTCTGGGGCGTTTCTACTACCGGGTGATGGAAGGCCAGCGCACTTGGCTTTCACCTGTTCTTGGCCCGGTGGAGCGTGGTTGCTATCGCTTGGCCAGCGTCGATCACACCGTTGAGCAGAGCTGGCAGAAGTACACCCTGGCCTTGCTCGCTTTCAACCTGGCCGGCTTTTCGCTGTTGTTCGCGATTCTGTTGTTACAGGGGCATTTGCCACTCAACCCCGAAAAAGTGCCGGGTATGGAATGGACCCAGGCATTCAATACGGCGGTGAGTTTCACCACCAATACCAATTGGCAGTCCTACAGCGGTGAAGCGTCGTTGAGCTACCTGAGCCAGATGCTTGGCCTGGCTGTGCAGAACTTTGTCAGTGCAGCTACCGGCCTGGCCGTGCTGGTGGCGCTGTGTCGCGGAATCGGGCGCAAATCCGCTGCAACGCTGGGTAACTTCTGGGGCGACATTACCCGCGCCACCCTCTACGGGCTGTTACCGCTGTGCCTGTTGCTGGCCCTGTTCCTGGTGTGGCAGGGCGTGCCGCAAACCTTCGCGCACTATGTGCATGGGTTGACGATGCAAGGCGCGGATCAAGTGATTCCATTGGGCCCGGCCGCGAGCCAGATCGCGATCAAGCAACTGGGCACCAACGGTGGTGGTTTCTTCGGCGTCAATTCGGCACACCCCTTCGAAAACCCGACGGCCTGGAGCAACCTGTTCGAAGTTGCCTCGATCATCCTGATTCCCGCCGCGCTGGTGTTCACCTTCGGCCATTACGTCAAGGACCTGCGCCAGAGTCGGGCGATCATCGCCTGCATGCTAGTACTGTTTCTGATCGGCGGCGCTACCTCGTTGTGGGCCGAATCCCAACCCAATCCGGCGCTGCATAACGCTTCGGTGGAGCAGACCGCGCCACTGGAGGGCAAGGAGGCGCGCTTTGGCACCACGGCCACGGTGCTGTGGTCCGTCACCACCACGGCGGCCTCCAATGGCTCGGTCAATGGCATGCATGACAGCCTCAATCCTCTGAGCGGCATGGTCTCGCTGGTGAACATGATGGTCGGCGAAGTCATTTTTGGCGGCGTCGGCGCGGGGCTCTACGGGATGCTGCTGAACGTGCTGATCGCGGTGTTCCTGGCTGGATTGATGATTGGCCGTACCCCGGAATACCTGGGCAAAAAGCTCGCTGCCAGGGAAGTGCAACTGCTGGTGATAACCCTGTTGGTCATGCCGGTGAGCGTGTTGGGGCTGGGGGCCATTGCTGCGAGCCTGCCCGGACCTGCTGCAGCGGTGAGCAACCCTGGTGCCCATGGCTTCAGCCAGTTGTTGTATGCCTACACCTCGGCGGGTGCGAACAACGGTTCGGCCTTCGCCGGTTTTGGTGCCAACACACCCTTTCACAATCTGATGCTGGGCCTGGGCATGTTGATCGGTCGTTTCGGCTACATCCTGCCGGTTCTGGCCTTGGCCGGTAGCCTGGCGCTGAAGAAAACCGCGCCGATCGGCCCGAACAGCTTCCCGACCCACGGCCCGCTGTTCGTGACCCTGCTCACCGTGACCATTTTGTTGGTGGGCGGCCTGACCTTCCTGCCGACCCTGGCCCTGGGGCCGATTGCCGAACACCTGAGCCTGGGTTTCTGAGGATCTGATGATGAATATGCCAATGAGCAAAACCGTCGTCGCCAAGGCGTCGGAGCAACCGAAAACCGCGATTTCGGCCTTGTGGCGGCCAGCGCTGGTGCAAGCTTTCGTCAAGCTCGATCCGCGCCAGTTGCACCGTGCCCCAGTGATGCTGGTGGTGGAGCTGACCGCGATTCTCACCACGGTGTTGTGTTTCGTTCCGGACAGCAGCGTGCCGACTTTTGTCGCCGCGCAAATTGCCCTGTGGCTGTGGTTCACGGTGCTGTTCGCCAACTTTGCCGAAGCCCTGGCCGAAGGTCGCGGCAAGGCCCGGGCAGACAGTCTCAAGGCCGGTAGCGAAGGCCTGAGCGCACGTCGCCAGACGGCCAACGGCTTTGAGGTGATAGCCGCCACCCGCCTGCGAAAAGGCGACGTGGTACGCGTCGAGGCGGGGGAGATGATTCCTGGCGATGGTGAAGTGATCGAAGGCATCGCCGCAGTGAACGAGGCGGCGATTACTGGCGAATCGGCCCCGGTCATCCGCGAGTCCGGCGGCGACCGTTCAGCCGTCACCGGCAACACGCGCCTGGTCTCCGACTGGCTGCTGGTGCGCGTCACCAGTAACCCCGGTGAATCCACCCTGGACCGTATGATCGCCCTCGTCGAAGGCGCCAAGCGGCAGAAGACGCCCAACGAAGTGGCGTTGGATATTCTGCTGATCGGCCTGACGCTGATCTTCCTGCTGGTGGTGGTGACGCTGCAGCCGTTCGCGCATTTCGCCAACGGTAATTTGCCGCTGGTGTTTCTGGTGGCGCTGCTGGTGACGTTGATTCCCACCACCATCGGCGGGCTGTTGTCGGCCATCGGCATCGCCGGGATGGATCGACTGGTACGCCTGAACGTGATCGCCAAGTCCGGCCGCGCCGTGGAAGCGGCGGGGGACGTGCATGTGCTGATGCTGGACAAGACCGGCACCATCACCTTCGGCAATCGTCGTTGTGCCGCGGTTCACGCCGCGCCCGGCGTGAGCGTCAAGGAGTTGACCGAAGGCGCGTTATTCGCTTCGTTGGCCGACGACACGGCGGAGGGCAAGTCCATTGTCGAGTACCTGCGGGGTTTGCACTCGCAACCCGAGCCTGGCGCCGAACTGCTGACCGCTGTGCCGTTCAGTGCTGAAACCCGCTTGTCCGGTGTCGATTACCAGGGCCGGGTGTATCGCAAGGGTGCCGTGGATTCGCTGCTGAGTTTTATCGGCCTGTCGAAAAGCGAACTGCCACCTGCACTGGCGCGGGAGGTGGACAAGATCGCCCAGAGCGGCGGTACCCCCTTGCTGGTGTGCGTTGACGGCAAGCTGCTGGGGGCGATTCATCTGAAGGACGTGGTCAAGCCCGGTATCCGCGAGCGCTTTGCCGAGTTGCGCAAGTTGGGGATTCGCACGGTGATGGTCACCGGCGACAACCCACTCACCGCCGCCGCCATTGCTGCCGAGGCCGGCGTCGATGACGTGCTGGCCGAGGCCACACCGGAGAAAAAACTGGCGCGCATCCGTCATGAGCAGAATGACGGTCGTCTGGTGGCGATGTGTGGTGACGGTGCCAACGATGCGCCGGCCCTGGCCCAGGCTGACGTCGGCATGGCGATGAACGACGGCACCCAGGCGGCGCGAGAGGCGGCCAACATGGTCGATCTGGACAGCGATCCGACCAAGTTGCTGGACGTGGTGCAAATCGGCAAGGAACTGCTGGTGACCCGTGGGGCCTTGACGACGTTTTCCATCGCCAACGACATCGCCAAGTACTTCGCCATCCTGCCGGCGCTATTTGCCTCGATTTATCCACAACTGGGTGTGCTGAACGTGATGCACCTGAGCAGCCCGCAGAGTGCGATTCTGTCGGCCATTGTGTTCAACGCCTTGATCATCGTGGTGCTGATCCCGTTGGCGTTGCGTGGCGTGCGGGTGCAGGCCGCCAGCGCGGCGGCGCTGCTGCGGCGCAATCTGCTGATCTATGGCCTGGGTGGGATCGTGGTGCCGTTCGTGGGGATCAAGGCGATCGACATGTTGCTGACGGCGTTGGGGCTGGTTTGAGCGGATAACCGACGCTCGCCTTCACCTTGTGGGAGCAAGGCTTGCCCGCGATGAACGATGACGCGGTGTTGGTTCAGACCGAGGTAACCGCATCGCGAGCAAGCTTTGCTCCCACAAAGTGGTTCCCACAGGTAATTTTTTCATTCAATTCGAGGATTTCTGGATGTTCACTCTGATACGCCCGGCCTTGAGCCTATTGCTTCTGATGACCCTGATCACCGGCGTTGCGTACCCCTTGCTGGTTACGGGCGTGGCGCAAGTCGCGTTTCCCGCCCAGGCCAACGGCAGCCTGATCGTTGATGCCGACGGCAAGGTCCGCGGCTCTCTGTTGATCGCCCAGGATTTCCAGGGCGATGCCTGGTTCCATCCACGTCCATCGGCGGGTGCTTTCGCCACGGTAGCCAGCGGCGCGAGCAACTTTTCCCCGAGCAATCCGGCCCTGGCCGCACGGGTGATCGGTGACGCCCAGGCCTTGCAAGTGCCGGGTCAAGGCCCAGTGCCGTTGGCGCTGCTGACCACCTCGGGCAGCGGACTGGATCCCCACTTGCCACCGGCAGCGATTGCCTATCAACTGGCGCGTGTCGCCGCCGCACGCAATCTGCCGGTATCGTCCGTGCAGCAACTGCTCGACGCTCACATCGAGCAACCGCTGGTGGGGCCGCCGGTGGTGAATGTGCTGGCGTTGAACCTGGCGCTGGAAAAACTGTAGACCCCTGTGGGAGCAAAGCTTTGCTCCCACAGGGCGTTTGATCAACATCTGAAAGAGAACCCGAACACATGAGCGACTCCGGCCGCGCCGATGCACTGTTAGCCAAGCTGCCCCGCAATGACCGGGGCCGGCTCAAGGTCTTCCTGGGTGCGTCGCCGGGTGTCGGCAAGACCTACGCCATGCTGCAGGCGGCCCACACGCAACTGCGCCAAGGTGTCAGGGTGGTTGCCGGCGTCGTGGAGACTCACGGCCGCAGTGAGACTGAAGCGCTGCTCGGTGGTCTGGTGCAGCAGCCGCTGGTGCGTTCGGAGTATCGCGGTGTGATGCTCGAGGAAATGGACCTTGATGGTCTGCTCGCGGCTCGACCGGCCTTGGTGCTGGTGGACGAACTGGCCCACAGCAACGCGCCCGGCAGCCGACATGCCAAACGCTGGCAAGACATTCAGGAGTTGCTGGCCGCCGGCATCGATGTCTACACCACCGTCAATGTCCAGCACCTGGAAAGTCTCAACGATCAGGTGCGCGGTATCACCGGCGTGCAAGTTCGCGAGACGCTGCCCGACTGGGTCCTGCAGGAGGCCGATGAACTGCTGTTGATCGACCTGCCACCGCGCGAGCTGCTGGAGCGCCTGCGCGATGGCAAGGTTTATGTGCCGGAACAGGCGCGCGCTGCGATCGATGCATTTTTCAGCCAGACCAACCTCACCGCATTGCGTGAGCTGGCCATGCAAACTGCCGCTGCACAGGTGGACAACGATCTTGCCCAGGGCTATCGCCAACTGGGCCAGGCGGCTCCGGCGGTGCGGGGACGATTGTTGGTGGGGGTTGACGGTGATGCCCAGGCCGAACGTCTGGTGCGCCACGCCAGCCGCGTCGCCCAGCGTCGGCATCTTCCCTGGAGCCTGGTACACGTGGACAACGGCAGCACGCGGGACGAGCCATCGCGCCAGCGCCTGCAAAATGCCCAGCAATTGGCCGAACGCCTGGGTGGGGAAGTGGTGCTGCTACGGGCCGGTGAAGTCGCCAGGACCTTGATCCAGCACGCCACCGAACGTCGCGCCACGCTGGTGCTGGTGGGACAGTCCAGGCGGCGTCTGCGCCGGCGGCTGTTCGGTGGTGGCTTGGCTTCGCGTTTGCTGCGCGATGCCAGGGGGCTGGAAATCAACGTACTGGATCGCGATGAACAGCCCCCTGCGGCCCGTGAGCGTTCAAACGCCGCCCTGGCTGGTTTCGACTACGTGCTGGCGCTGTTGGCGACGGCGGCGGCCAGTGCGCTGGCTTGGGGGGTCTCCGGGCTTCTTCCCTTGCCTAATATCTCCCTGGTGTTTCTGATGGCGGTGTTGCTGGTGGCGGTTCGCAGCAGCCTCGGCCCTGCGCTGGCCTGCGCGGCGCTGTCGTTCCTGGCCTATGACTTTCTGTTCATCCCACCGAATTTTTCCTTCACCATCCAGCGTGAAGAAGATGTACTCACCCTGGTGTTTTTCTTGCTCATGGCGGCCCTGACCGGCAACCTTGCGGCCCGCCAGCGACGACAGTTGCAGGCGCTGCGCGAGACCCAGCAGGAAACCGGCGAGCTGCTTGATCTGTCCCGCAAACTCACCGCCGCGACCGACCGCCAGGCGGTGATCAGCGCCGCCGCGCAACACCTCAACGGCTGGCACGACCTGCAACTGTGCCTGCTCAACCGTGACGGCCAGGACGGCTGGAAGGTTGAGACAGCTGAACCATTGACCTTCACTGAAGCTGAGCGCGCGGCCGCCGATTGGGCCTGGCAACACGACCAACCGGCCGGCGCCGGCACCGGGACGCTGCCGTCCGGGCGCTGGTGGTGGTGGCCGTTGTCGACAGAGGAGGGCCCGCTGGCGTTGCTGGGCGTTTGCCCGAAAGAAGGCAAGCCGTTGAGCGGCCAGCGGCGTCGTCTGCTGGCAGCTCTCAGTCAGCCACTGGCGCAGGCCCTGGCGCGGGCGCAACTGGCCCAGGATCTGGAAGCAGCGCGCCTGCACGGCGAAACCGAGCAACTGCGCAGTGCGTTGTTGGCGTCGGTGTCCCACGATTTGCGCACGCCGCTGACCTCCATGCGCGGCAGTATCGACAGCCTGTTGGCGTTGGGAGAGGCGATCCCGCTGGCCGATCGCCGCGAACTGCTGGAAGGCACCCGTGATGAAGCTGAGCGCCTGGATCGCTACATCCAGAACTTGCTGGACATGACTCGTCTCGGCCATGGGGCTCTGAAGCTGGCGCGGGACTGGGTGTCGCCGGCCGATATCGTCGGCAGCGCGTTGAACCGGTTGCGGGCGGTGCTGGCACCGTTGACGGTGGGCATCGAAGTGCCGGCCGAGTTGCCGTTGTTGTATGTTCACGCGGCGTTGATCGAACAGGCCTTGGTGAACGTGCTGGAGAACGCCGCACGATTTTCACCGACTCACGGGCGATTGCTGCTCAGCGCAGGGGCGACGGACAGCGAAGTTTTTTTCGCCGTGGCCGACGAGGGACCCGGGATCCCTGAAGAAGAGCGCGAGAAAATCTTCGACATGTTCTATACCGCTGCGCGCGGGGATCGCGGCGGGCAGGGCACGGGGCTGGGGCTGGCGATCTGTCAGGGCATGGTCGGTGCCCATGGCGGGCGGATCAGCGTGGACACCGGCCTGGACGGACGCGGTACCTGCATCACCCTGCACCTGCCATTACAGACACAACCGGGCCTGGACGATGAAGCCTGAGCGGCGCTGGGTTACTCTCTTTCCACCTGATTGCATTGAACGGACCTCATGAGCCAGACCGCGACCCTTTTGGTCATCGATGACGAACCGCAGATTCGCAAATTCCTGCGCATCAGCCTGACTTCCCAAGGCTACAAGGTGCTCGAAGCCGGCACCGGCGCCGAAGGCCTGGCCCAGGCGGCGCTGAACAAGCCCGATCTGCTGGTGCTCGACCTGGGCCTGCCGGACATGGACGGCCAGCAGGTACTGCGCGAGTTTCGCCAATGGTCCACGGTGCCGGTGCTGGTGCTCTCGGTGCGGGCCAGCGAAGCGCAGAAAGTCGAGGCGCTGGACAACGGCGCCAATGATTACGTCACCAAGCCGTTCGGCATCCAGGAGTTTCTGGCGCGCATTCGTGCCTTGTTGCGTCAGGCCCCGGCAGGCGAGGCGCGGGAAGCGGCGCTGACGTTTGGTCCGCTGACGGTGGACCTGGCTTATCGCCGGGTTCTGCTCGATGGCACTGAAGTGGCCCTGACCCGCAAGGAATACGCCGTGCTGGCGCAATTGGCGCGCCATCCAGGGCGGGTCATTACCCAGCAGCAATTGCTCAAGGACATTTGGGGCCCGACCCACACCGAAGACACCCATTACTTGCGGATCGTGGTCGGTCATCTGCGGCAAAAACTGGCGGACGACCCGACCCGGCCCCGGTTCATTGCGACCGAGGCGGGGGTTGGGTATCGGTTGTTGGGGGAGGGTGGTGTTTAACCACAAGGTTTCAAGCCAAGCGCTATTGTGGCGAGGGGATTTATCCCCGCTGGGGTGCGACGTTTCGATAAATCCCCTCGCCACAGAGTTTAGTGCCACATTCAGTTCTGCTCATTCTCATAGCGATCCAACGTATCGCTGGCAATCTCCCGCCCCAGGGCGATCAGCTCCGGCGCCTTGTAGAACTCGAAAAACCGGCACACCCGTTTCGGCACGTTGATCAGCACATCCGGTGGATACCCGGCGATTTTGTATTGGGCCAGGGACGTCTGCATCACCTCGAAACTCTGGTTGATCAGATCCAGCAGCGAGGCCGGGCCAACGTTGTCGATGATGAACGAACCGGTCGCCGATTTCGGCGCACCTTCGGATTCCGGCGCGGCGGCCGGTTGTTGGCCCTCGGGCTCGGCGGATTCCAGCCATGGATTGATCTCGGCGGCTTCAGCTTTTAGCGCCTCCTGTTCCAGCAGCAGCAACTGCTCGGCTTGCTTGCGACGGAACGGTAGACGCGAGCCCAGGGAACTGACGAGGGTGTCGAAGCGACGCTTGAACGCTGCCGGGCGCTGGATGACCGGCAGTCGGTACTGTTTCTGGTTGGTGGCGTTGAGGTTGACCGCGATGATCAGGTCGCAATGGCTCGACACCACCGGCACGATGGGTAACGGATTGAGCAGGCCGCCATCCACCAGCATGCGGTTGCCTTGCATCACGGGGGTGAACAGGCTGGGAATCGCCGCCGAGGCGCGCATTGCCTGGTGCAGGCAACCTTCCTGGAACCAGATTTCCTGCTGATTGGTCAGGTCGGTGGCCACGGCAGTGTAGGGAATACGCAGGTCTTCGATATTGAGTTCGCCGACGATCTTGCGAATTTGCCCGAAGACTTTCTCGCCGCGAATCGCCCCCAGGCGAAAGCTGACGTCCACCAGTCGCAGCACATCCAGGTAATCCAGGCTTTCAATCCAGTTACGATAATCGTCGAGCTTGCCCGCGGCATAGATTCCGCCCACCACGGCACCCATGGAGCAGCCGGCGATGCAAGCGATGTCGTAGCCACGTCGTTCGATTTCTTCGATCACCCCGATATGGGCGTAGCCCCGGGCGCCACCCGATCCCAGTACCAATGCGACACGTTTTGTCATGACCCGGCCTCTTGTAAAACAGACTTTAACAATGCACTTATCGACGGCTGGGCTCAATCGTTGTGGCGCAGGTGTCGTTTTTTGATACGCCGTGCCGGCATTTGCGTATGCTCGCCCACACTTGTATTTACGCGGTCGGGCATTGGCACTTTTTGCGGGCTGGACCGTCTTACTTGCACGACTGTTGACCTGACTTGAGGTGTAATTGATGAAAGCCCGGATTTGTCTGCCCCTGGTGGCATCCTTGATGGTTTTGGCCCTGGCCGGTTGTGCCGGCAAGACCGCTTACCGCGATAGCTGCGGCAGCCAGCTCGACAGTGCCTGGCGCGAACTGGACCTGGCCAAGGCCGAAGGTTTTGCCGGCACCGTGAGTTATTCCAAGGCCCTGTCGTTGTTGACCGGCGCCAAGACCCAGCAGCAGTTCGAAGCGTTTGAGGGGTGCACCAAAAAGGCCGAGAAGGCCCGTTTCTACATCCGCGAATCCCGCGCAGGGCGTTAATAGCAGCGACAAGCTGTCAGCGGCAAGCTACAAGTTAGGGGAGCACTCTGCTCCTCACTTGAAGCTTGCAGCTTGACGCTCAACGCTACGTACGGAGTACGTCCCCATGATTGATCGGCTGGTGGCCCGGATACTGGGCCTGGAAGTCCGGCTGCTGGCCTGTCAGGCCCGCCTCAATGCCCATACCGACAGTGAAGCCCTGCATGACCTGCGGACCACGGTTCGCCGTTTGCGCAGCTTGCTTCGTCCGTTGCGCGGTTTGCCCGGTGTCGAGCAGCTGGAAACGGCGGCCTCGGCGGTCGGCGCGCTGACCACGCCCCTGCGTGACCGGGAAGTGCTGGCCGCCTACCTTGAGCAGCACGGCAAGATCGAAGCCGCGCGGCGGCGCCAGGTGCAAATGGCCGATGCTTATCCCGCCGTTGCCGGCAGCCCGGAGCTGGCCCAATTGCTGATGGTGCTTGATGCTTTCCCGCGCTTCATTCGCGCGGCGCAACGTCAGGACCTGCTTAAAGGTCTGCGCAAACGCATCGAAAAGCGCCTGGACAAACAATGGAAGAAACTCGGCGAAGCCTTGGGCGATCCGGCCCATGATCGCCACCGTTTGCGGCTGCTGATCAAGCGTGTGCGCTACGCCATCGAAGCCTACCCCGAACTTGACCGCCTACCCGAAGCGGCCATGCCACGGCTCAAGTCCGCCCAAGGCGCCTTGGGGGACTGGCACGATTGCTGGCAATGGCTGGCCAGGGCCAAGCAGGAAAGCGACTTGCAATCCTGCGTGCCGGTCTGGCTCAGCACCATGGAAAAGGCCGAGGCCAAGTCCGATAAAGTGCTCGATAAACTCGTTGCCAGTTGCTTCAAAAAATCCTGAGTCCTGCAGATATTCCCTTGTGGGAGCGAGCCTGCTCGCGATAGCGCCGCGTCAGTCACCAGTTATTCAAGCTGACTCACCGCTATCGCGAGCAGGCTCGCTCCCACAGTAGATTGGCGGGGGTTGGGATGCCGCGGCCTATCTGTCAGTCTCTTTGGCCAGAATGAGCGCTGTGCCACCCGTCTGGGCTGGTTAAGATTCCTGCATCTTTTTCCCATGTTTTCGAGGTTGTCATGCGCTTTTCCGATTTGATCGATGCCGTGCGCCGTCAGCCTGACTGCGTGATCATCGCGCCTGAATGGGGCCAGGGACGCGCCAGTTTTGGCGGTCTGGTGGCGGCGCTGCAATATGAAGCGATGCGTGCGCGGGTTCCGGCGGATCGCCCGGTGCGTTCGCTGGCGATCACCTTCGTCGGGCCGGTAGCGGCCGACGTACCCGTCAGTTTCGAAGTCGACGTATTGCGTGAAGGCAAGGCGGTCAGCCAAGTATTGGGGCGAGCGGTACAGAACGGTCAGGTAGTGACCGTGGTACAAGGCAGCTTCGGCGCCTCGCGCTCTTCCGTGGTGGCGGTCCAGGCCGACCCCGCGCCTGAGTTCAAAAGCGTGGAGCAATGCCAGGAACTGCCCTACATCAAGGGCGCTACGCCGGAATTCATGCGTCACCTGGCGCTGTGCTGGAGTGTTGGTGGCCTGCCGTTTACCGGCAACAAATCCCGCAGCATGGGGGGCTGGGTGCGCTTGCGTGGTGATGTCAAAGAGGAGCCGCTGAACGAGGGGCACATCCTGGCATTGGTCGATGCCTGGCCTCCGGCGTTGCTACCCCATCTCACTCAAATGGCACCGGGCAGTACGCTCACCTGGACCATTGAGTTCGTCCAGCCACTGCTGGAACTCACGACACTGGACTGGTGTAAATACCTGGCCGAGATCGAGCATGCTCAGGACGGTTACGGCCATGTCGCCGCCAGGTTCTGGAGCGCGGATGGTCGCTTGATCGCCCTGAGCCGGCAGACAGTGACAGTTTTCGCCTAAGGCTCTTCATGACCGTGGCACTGCAACACGAGTGCGGCAATCATGCCGAGGGAGCCGATGGCGACATTGGCCAGGCTGAGGCTGAACACCCCCGATACCATCAGCAAAAACGCGACGATGAACAGCGGTACGGCAATCTGGTGCAACACCGGATTGCTCGGGTGACCATGATGGTCAAGGCAGGTGCGCCATTGCCAGGCCGGGAAGTGGGGGTGACGTTTGCCCATGATGCTGATCCTTGAGTTCGCTAACCGAGTAACCCAAGCGTAAGCCCGGCCGGGCAGCGCGACGAATCGCGGTTGGCTATCGACGTGATAGGTGGCCATAGCCTTTCACCGTTGTGGGAGCAAGGCTTGCCCGCGATGCAGGCGCCTCGTTCCCCAGGGAGACCATATTGTCTTCATCGCGGGCAAGCCTTGCTCCCACAGATAAACCCCCGGCCGCAAGAACTCTCCCAGGCAGGTCAATTGGCAGCGGGGCCCTAGAGCCTGAGCTGCCCGATCGCCTTGTTCAACTCACCGGCCAACGTCGCCAGCTCATGGCTGGTGGTGGCCGAGTCCACCGTCTGGCGCACGGTGTTTTCAGTCACGTCACGAATACTCACGACCGCCCGGTTCATTTCCTCGGCAACCTGGCTTTGCTGCTCGGCCGCCACGGCGATCTGGGTGTTGCTCTCGCGCATCTGCGCCACCGCCCCGGTGATTTGCTCCAGAGCCTCACCGGCTTCCCGGGCCTGTTGCACGCAATCGTCGGCCTTGTAGGAGCTTTCCTGCATGAAATCCACCGCGTCCCGGGTTCCCGCCTGCAAGGCCGACACCATGGCGGTGATTTCATCCGTAGAGGTCTGTACCCGCTTGGCCAGGTTGCGTACTTCGTCGGCCACCACTGCAAACCCTCGACCCATTTCCCCGGCTCGCGCCGCCTCAATGGCCGCGTTGAGGGCCAGTAGATTGGTCTGTTCGGCGATGCTGTGGATCACGCTGACCACGCTGTTGATCTTCTGGCTGTCCTCGGCCAGGCGCTGGATCATTTCGGCGGTCTGCTGCACGCCGCGGGAGAGTCCGGTGATCGACTGTTGCACCCGGCTGACTACTTCGCGGCCATTGCCGGCCAAGGTATCGGCGCTTTTCGACAGGTCGCGGGTGGCGCCGGCATGTTGGGCGATGTGATAAACCGTAGCGGACATCTCGTTGATCGCCGTCGCCGCCTGATCGGTTTCGCTTTGCTGGCCGAGCATGCCGTGGCGAACATCGTTCATGCTCGATGCCAGGCGTGCTGCACCGCTGTCCAGTTGCCGAGCAGTGCTGGCAACGGTGTCAACCACACGTTGATATCCGGCTTGCATGGCATTGAACGCCGCCGCCATCTGGCCCACTTCGTCCTTGCAGGCCAAGGGGACGCGGGCGGACAGGTCACCGGTTTTTTCCACGTGCAGCATCACATCCTTCAGGGTGTTGAGCTGGCTGAGCAGAAACCGGATTAGCAGCTGCGATGCGCCCAGCATGGCCAGCATCAACACGAACACCGCCACGGCGTATAGGCTGAAGCGTTCCCTGAACACCTGGCTCAGGCTTGCGCCTTGGGCCAGCACGGCCAACTGTTGGCCGTCACCGCCACGGATTACTTCGGCGCCCAGCAGTGGGTTGTCGCCCAGCAGGGGGCTGGCCGAGAGTGCTACCCAGCCGTTGGCCTCTGCTATTGAAGGCAATGATTGATCGTTCAATGTGGGAATCTGGCCGCGCTGGAATGCCAGCAGGTGATCGGCCTTGGGCAATGGCTGCCCGGCAGGCCAGGCACTGAGCAAGCGTGCCTGGGCCTGGGCGTTTGCCTGGGCCGCATGGTTGCGCGCCTGTTGTTCGAGCTGCACCGCGTAGAGTACGAGCAGCAAGGTCGTGACAAAGGCGACCGCATTGACCGCCCAGAATTTGTATTTCAGTGAGATATTGCTAAGCCAGGCACCCATGGAAGGTCTTCTCTGATAGCGGAAACAGTTTTGGCAAGGTGCCATTATTGTGCCGCTATCCAAGGTGCGGGGTGTTGATATGGGTCAACAGACAACGCCTATCCCCTGTGGGAGCGAGCCTGCTTGCGATAACGGTGTATCAGTCGGCCTATGGGCAAGCTGATCCACTGCTATCGCGAGCAGGCTCGCTCCAACAGGTTTTCATTGGGTCAGGAGAGGGTGGGCAAGCCAAAAAACGCGCGGGCACAGGCGGTGCTATGGGCAGCGAGGTCTTCCTGGCTTTCGCCCCGGTGCAAGGCGACTTCGCGCAACGTTTCCGTCAGGTAGGCCGGTTCGTTACGACCATTCTTGGGTTTGGGGCGCAGTGTGCGAGGCAACAGGTACGGTGCATCGCTTTCAAGCATCAAGCGAGTGCGAGGAATTTCCCGTACCAATGGATGCAGATGGGTGCCCCGGCGCTCGTCGCAGATCCAGCCTGTGATGCCTATATGTAAGTCCAGGTCGAGATAGCTGAACAGGGCCTTTTTCTCACCGGTAAAGCAGTGCACCACCGCTGCGGGCAATTGGTCGCGAAAATCCCGCAGGATTTCCAGCAGTCGCTGATCGGCATCACGTTCGTGAAGAAAGACCGGCAATTGCAACTCCACCGCCAGGGCGAGATGTTCTTCCAGGACTTTTTCCTGCTGCGGGCGCGGGGAGAAGTCCCGGTTGAAATCCAGCCCGCATTCACCCACTGCGCGAACGCGGTCTTGTTTCAGCAGGTCTTTGAGGTGCCTGGCGCTATCGGCGGTCCAGTCGCTGGCGCTATGGGGGTGAACACCGGCGGTGGAAAACAGCCGCTCCCCGGTGTCATCGAGGCGCTGGCACAGCTCAAACGCCTGTTCGCTGCCGTCGACGCTGGTACCGGTCAAGACCAGTTGGCAGACACCGGCCGCATAGGCGCGCTCAAGCACGGCCTCGTGTTTGTCGGCAAAACTGGGGTTGGTCAGGTTGACGCCGATATCGATGAGTTGCATGGTGCTACCTCGACCCAAAGGCCGCAAAGCATATCAGAGCTGTAGATTTATAAGAAAAGCCAAGAACTACAACGAGTTGAGGCTGTCTGTTGAGGCCGCCAGACCGGTCGGGTTGGTATAAACGCCAGCACTGTGCCAGTCTTTCGCACTTTTCAGCGCCCCAGGTGCTCTGTTTCTGTCGACCCCAGCTTCGATATTTCAAGGCTGCGGGCCGCGGTATCCTTTCGGAGAGTGGATGACACGTCCCCAAGTGTTGTTGCTGCTGTGTTGTTCGCTGTTGCTGCCGATGCCGGCCGAGGCGCGGCTGCCCGGCCCGGTACAGGTGGTAGCGCCGACTACGGTGCGCGACCTTGCGCAAATCCGCAGCAGCCGGGTGCTGAAAGTTTTGGTCAACCAGAGCCGCAACAGCTCTGGCGAAGTCAAGGGGCAACCCATTGGCGTCGAATATCATCGCTTACGTGCCTTCGAGCAATACCTCAACGGCCACGCTCGGGATGACCAGAAAATCACCCTCAAGATCATTCCCAAGGCCAAGGACCAACTGCTGGGCGCCTTGCAACGCGGAGAAGGCGATCTGGTCGCGCCCGGCGAGTTGCTCGAGCCCCTGGCTGGCCTTGCGGTCAGCGCCAGCAATCCGATTCGCACCGACGTGCCGTTGCTTCTGGTGGGAGCCAAGGGCCAGCGGCGCTACACCCGCGTAGAGCAACTGTCGGGCAAGACCCTGGCCCTGCCCAACGGTAGCGCCGCAGGGGAAGCCCTGAGTCAGATCAACCAGAAGTTGGCGCTGCGTAAATTACCGCCGGTGAAGATCGAGTGGGTCGACCCGACCCTGGCGGTGGAAGATGTGCTGGAAATGGTTCAGGCCGGGATTTTCCATCTGACCATCGTCGAGCAGCCCATTGCCGAACGCTGGAGCAAGATCCTGCCCAAGCTGCGTTTCGACCGGCAGGTGCTCATTGGCGAGCCGGCTGACGAGTATTGGTTTGTCCGTCGTGACGCCGCCATGCTGCGAGCGAGCATCGACCGCTTCCTGACGACTTATAAGGCGCCTTCCAATCAGGACGCGGCGTTTCTGCGCATCTATCGCCGCTTGTACCGGGTTCACTATCCGCTGGCCCGTGCCAATCGCCAGCGTCTTGAGACACTGCGCCCGGTGTTGCAAAAACATGCCACGGCCCAAGGCATGGATTGGCTGAACCTGGCGGCACTGGCGTTCAAGGAGTCTTCCCTGCAACCCAATGCCCGCAGTGGCAGCGGCCCTACGGGTCTTATGCAGATTACCCCTTCAGCAGCCCAGAGGGTCGGGGTGCGCAACATCCAGAACCTGGACGCCAACGTGCAGGCTGGCGCCAAGTACCTGGCCTTGATACGCCGAAAGTTTTTCGCCAGCCCCAAGCTCAATGAGCGCGAGCGAATGGCCTTCGTCCTGGCCGCCTACAACATGGGGCCTGAGCGTGTCCAAGGCATGCGGGCCGAGGCCAGGCGGCGGGGGCTCAATCCCAATCAGTGGTTCTTCCAGGTCGAACGCATTGCCATGGAGCAGGTGGGAATGGGCGCAGTAAGCTACGTTAATAGTGTGAACAAATACTATCTGGCATTTGATCGTGAACGGGAGTCGCTGGAGCCCAGGGAACAAAAGGTTGTTGTGCGTAAATGATCGAGTAAACTGATTGGTATCACGGATTTTTTCCGCTTTTATCATGCATTTTGTTGATTAATATAGCGGCCAACCCACTTATCCCAAGGAATGAACCTAATGAGCACTTTCATCAACAAAGTTCTGTTTACTCGCGCTGGCTATGGCCTGACTGTCCTGCGCATCGTTGTCGGGATCATCTTCGCCGCCCACGGCTCCCAGAAACTCTTCGGCCTGTTCGGTGGCTACGGCCTGACGGGGACGGCGCAGTGGATGGAAAGCATTGGTCTGACCCCAGGTTATCTGATGGCGACACTGGCCGGCGGCACCGAGTTTTTCGCCGGGCTGGCCTTGATCATCGGTCTGCTGGCCCGTCCAGCGGCGCTGGGACTGGCCTTCCTGTCGCTGGTGGCGATTTTCTCCGTGCACATCGGCAACGGTCTGTTCATGGCCAACAACGGTTATGAGTTTGCCCTGGCTTTGCTGGCAGGCAGCGTCGCGGTGCTGATCGAAGGTGCTGGCAAGTTGTCGGTCGACCAGGCCATCGCCCGCTGATTGCATACCTGAATCATTGAAGGCCCGTCTGGAACGGGCCTTTTTTGTGCGCGCAGATTCTTGACACTGGCCGGTCAGCTTCTCTAGGATGCCGCTCATGCGCCGATTTAAACAGCTACTTGCGGGGCGCCAGGTGACTCATTCAGTCACCGATAGAAGCCGGTTACACGGGGCTTCGAAATACCGCTAAAGCGCTGGTTCGGTGTTGCCTCTCACCTGCCATGCAGACTTTTGAGGCAGAGACACGACACGATGAACGCATCCAGCCCCCTTGTACGTCTTGCGCCGATCACGGCGAACCTTCTGCAACGCAATCCAAAAATCCTTCTGGGCGGTACTCACCAGCCTACGTTATTGCGCTATCTCGACGGCTGGCCGCGACGCAACCACGGGCCGGCGGCGTTCCTTATCCAGTTTGTCGAAGACGGTGAGTCTCTGGCGCGTTTTGCCGATGACAGTTTCGATCTGGCCGTTATCCAGTCCCCCAGTGCGGCGCACGCCAGCGAAATGATCCGGCAATTGACCCGCGTGGCCCGACAGGGGCTGATTACCCGCCGCTGAGGTGAGCTGAGATGACTGGGTTTTTCGGGCCGTGGGCCGGTGAAGCTTTATATGTATTCAATGTGAGTGACATATAAAAGTTGTTCACCTGCGGGTGTCTGAACCTTGATCTCAGCATCCAGCGCTTTGCCGATCAACGCCCGCGCCAAGGGCGAGTCGATGCTGATGAGGTTCTTTTTCAGGTCCAGTTCGTCGGGGCCGACGATGCGATAGCGAGACTCTTTGCCGTCCTCATCTTCAACCGTGACCCAAGCGCCGAAATACACTTTGTTCGGGTCACTGGGTTTTTCACTGACCACCTTGAGGGCTTCCAGGCGCTTGGTGAGGAAACGCACGCGGCTGTCGATTTCCCGCAGCATTTTCTTGCCATAGGTGTATTCGGCGTTTTCCGAACGATCCCCCTGGGCCGCCGCCTCGCTGACCGCTTGGGTCACCTGAGGGCGGCGCACATGCCACAGTTCATGAAATTCAGCGCGCATCCGCGCCTCGCCCTCAGGGGTGATCAACGCGGTGCCGGCGGTGCGGGGTGGGCGATAACGGCTCATGGCAACTTCTTGTGGTGGCGAAGCCGGGAGTCTATCAACCCTCGCGCAAGACTGTCAGCGGGCTGGCATTGAGGGCTCGACGCGTACCGAACACACCGGCTGCCCCGATCAATAACGCTCCCACCAAAGGCAGTACCAGCAGCCATGGATGCGGATGCCAGGGCAGGTCGAACGCGTAACGATAAAGCACCAGGCTCACCAGTTCCGAACCCAAGGCCGCGAGCAAGCCACTGACCGCACCCAACAGCCCGAACTCGATGCGCCGGGCCTTGACCAACAGGGCTCGTTCGGCACCCAGGGCGCGGAGCAGCGCACCCTGGTGGATCCGTTCATCGAGGGTGGCTTGCAGGCCGGAGAACAGCACGGCCATTCCCGCAGCCAGTACAAACAGCAACACATATTCCACGGCCAGGGTGACCTGGGCCAGGATGCTGCGCAACTGCTCGAGCAGGGCTTCGACTTGCAGGATCGTCACCGCCGGGAAGGCCCTGGACAGGTCGACAATCTGCTGGTCGTGGCCTGCCGCCAGATAGAAGCTGGTCAGATAGGTGGCCGGTAGATCCTTCAGCGTGCCGGGTTGGAAGATCATGAAAAAGTTAGGCTGAAAGTTGTCCCAGTTGATTTCTCGCAAGCTGGTGACCTTCGCCTCACGATTGACGCCGCCCACGTTGAAAACCAGACGGTCCCCCAGCTGGATCTTGAGGTTCTCGGCCACCTTGCCTTCTACCGAAACGCCCGGAATATCGTCCGGCGGTTGCTGCGGCCACCAGGTCCCGGCCGTGACGACGTTGCCCGCCGGCAGGTCCGCAGCCCAGGTCAGGCTCAGGTCGCGCTGCAGGGCCCGGTCACCAGCCGAGTCCTTGGTGACAAACTCCTTGGCCGGCTCGCCGTTGATACTGATCAGGCGTCCCGGTACCACGGGGTAGAGCGGCGCCGATTGCGCCGACAACGCTAGCAGCTTGTCGGTGAAGGCCTGCTTGTCGTTGGGCAAGATATTCAGGGCGAAATAGTTCGGGGCGTTTTTCGGCAACTGGTTTTGCCAAGTGTCCAGCAGCTCGCCGCGCAAGAGGGCGATCAGCGCCATGGACAACAGAATCAAGCCGAATGCCAACGCCTGGCCGGCCGCCGCCAAGGGGTGGCGCAGCAACTGGCCCAGGCCGAGCCGCCAGGGTAACGAGGCGCGGGCCAGCATCCTGCGCAAGCTTTGGAGCAGCAGCAACAGCAGGCCGCCGAGCACCAGTGCTGCGATGACGCCACCGCCGAGCAGGGCGAACGTCAGGACCAGGTCCAGGCTCAAGCGCCACATGATCAGGCCAAGGGCACCCAGGGCGGCCCCATAGACCACCCAGGTGCTGGAAGGAATCGGCAGCATGTCCCGGCGTAAAACGCGCAAGGGGGGTACCCGTCCCAGCGCGGCCAGAGGGGGCAGGGCGAAGCCGGCCAACGCCACCATTCCGGTGCCGATTCCGGCAATGGCCGGCAGCAGGCCACCCGGCGGGACGGTCGTGGGTAACAGGTCATGCAGCAGTGCAAACAGACCCAGTTGGGCGACCCAGCCAAGCAGCGCACCGCTGAGGCTGGCCAGCAGGCCCAGCACGGTCAATTGCAGGCTGAACAGCACCATGGTTTCCCGGCGTGACAACCCCAGGCAACGCAGCAGTGCGCTGGCATCAAAGCGTCGGGTGGCAAAGCGGTTGGCCGAGAGGGCGACGGCGACGCCGGACAGCAGCACCGCCACCAGGCTGGCCATGTTCAGATACCGTTCGGCCTTGCCCAGGGCGCCACCGATCTGCCGGTTGCCATCGCGTGCATCCTGCAGCCGCTGATTGGGCTCCAGGCCCGGCTTGATCAGGTCGCGGTAGGTTTGCAGCGCTGGTGCCGGGCCGCGCCACAGGTCGCGATAACTGACGCGGCTGCCGGGCTGCACGACGCCGGTAGCGTCCAGGTCTTTGAGGTTGATCATGACCCGGGGCGTGAGGCTATAGAAATTGCCGGCGCGATCCGGTTCGTAGGTCAGCACACGGCTCAGGCGCAGGGGCTGGTTGCCGACGTCGATGCTGTCGCCGATTTTCAGATCCAGAGCGGTCAGCAGTCGTGCTTCGACCCAGGCCTCGCCAGGGTTTGGTCGCCCGCCGGTTTCTTCCGGGGCGAACGGGGCAGGGGCGCTTTTCAGTTCGCCGCGCAGGGGGTAGATGTCATCGACGGCCTTGACGCTGGAGAGCTGAATGCCATTGTCGGTGGCCACGACGCTGGAGAACTCCACCACCCGGGCATGTTCGAGGCCCAGATCGGTGCCGCCGCGAATCTGTTCGGGGCGGGCTGGCGAGCTGCCTTCGAGCAGCAGGTCGGCGCCAAGAAACTCGGTGGCGCGCATCATCATCGCGCCGTTGAGACGGGCTCCGAAGTAGCCGATGGCGGTACTTGCCGCCACCGCCACCAGCAGGGCGAAGAACAACACCCGCAGTTCGCCGGCGCGGGCATCGCGCAGCAATTGGCGGACAGCGAGACTGAACAGACGCAACAGCGGCAAGCGTGCCATCAAGGCTCCAGGGGGGCGACCATCTGGCCGGCTTCAAGTCGAATCAGGCGCCGGCAACGATGGGCCAGGCGTTCGTCATGGGTGACCAGCACCAGGGTCGTGCCGCTTTCCTTGTTCAACTCGAACAGAAGATCGCTGATGCGCTCACCGGTGTGGCTGTCGAGGTTGCCAGTGGGTTCGTCGGCAAACAGCACGTCCGGCTCGGCCGCAAAGGCACGGGCAATCGCCACGCGTTGCTGCTCGCCGCCAGAGAGCTGGCGGGGCGAATGGGTCAGGCGCTGGCCCAGGCCGACCCGCTGCAGCAATTCCGTAGCGCGTTCGCGGGCATCCCGGCGACCATCAAGCTCCAATGGCAGCATGACGTTTTCCAACGCATTGAGGCTGTCGAGCAACTGGAACGACTGGAAGACAAAGCCGACATGCTCGGCGCGGATCCGGGCCCGCTGGTCTTCATCCAGAACGCTGAGGGCTTGGCCTGCGAGGGTCACTTCACCGCTGCTGGGCAGGTCGAGGCCGGCCAGCAGGCCCAGGAGGGTGGATTTGCCGGAACCGGATGCGCCGACAATGGCCAGGCTGTCGCCCTTGTTCAGTTCCAGGCTGAGTTCGTGCAGGATAGTCAGTTCACCTTCCGCGCTGGGAACCACTTTGCTAAGGTCCTTCGCGGTGAGAATGCTTGAGCCCATGGAGAATCCGATGCGTGTGTGGTTTTTGAGTGCCGGCCTGGCCCTGATGTGCATGGCCCAGAACGCAGCGGCGGGTACAGTCCTGATCGTTGGCGATAGTATCAGCGCCGCTTTCGGCCTGGATACCCGGCAAGGTTGGGTATCCTTGCTCGAACAACGGCTCAAGGCCGAAGGTTTCGACGACAAAGTGGTCAATGCTTCTATCAGTGGTGACACCAGTGCAGGCGGCCAGGCGCGGCTGCCGGCGCTGCTTGCAGCCCATAAGCCGGACCTGGTGATCCTGGAACTGGGGGGCAACGATGGCTTGCGTGGACAGCCGCCAACGCAATTGCAACAAAACCTTGCAGCGATGATCGACAGCTCGCGCGCCAGCGGTGCCAAGGTACTGCTGCTGGGCATGCAGTTGCCGCCCAATTATGGGCAGCGCTACACCGATGCCTTTGCCCGGGTCTACAGCACCCTGGCCGAGGAGAAAAACGTGCCGCTGGTGCCGTTTTTCCTTCAGGACGTTGGCGGTGTTCCGGGGATGATGCAGGGCGATGGCTTGCACCCGTCCGTCGCGGCCCAGGGCAAGTTGCTGGAAAATGTCTGGCCGACGCTAAAACCGCTGCTGTGACGCTTTTCTACAGGCGGTCTTTCGGCTAATGTGGCGCCCCCGATTTGGAGCCCCCGATGCCGCGTCCCGCCTGGTCCCTGTTTGCCTACCAACTGATCGAGCCTGACGAACAGCTGGACCTGTTCGCCTGCCAGGAAGTGCGGGTGCATCTGGTGACCCGGCAACTGGAACTCGGTGGCTCGGCCGACCGGACCCTGTGCGGCAGCCTGCTGCCGGCCCAGCCGCGCTGGTCGGCTGTTGACCGCAAGATATTCCAGGACCATCGCCTGTGTTCATTGTGCCGGGCGATCCTGGAGTCCCAGAAGCGCGGCACCTCGCCGATCTGGCCGGAACTGCGGTTCGAATTGTAATTCCCCAGATCCCCGGCATGCCCCTTGTGGGAGCGAGCCTGCTCGCGATGGCGGTGGGCCTGCTTGCATTGATGTTGGATGTGCCGCCGCTATCGCGAGCAGGCTCGCCCCCACAGGTTTTTATTTCAGTCTCCAGACATGCTAGGCATCGGACGCCTCATTGTCGCCCTCCCCGAAATAACGGGGGGCGGTGTACAATCACAATCTTCATACCCTCTGTTCGACCTGCAAAGGATTTCCCGGATGTTGCTGCGCTTGCCTGCCGTCACCCGCTGCCTGTCTCTTGCCGCCCTGTGCATGGCTGGTCCCGTTGCCGCCCTGGAGCTGCCTCTGCCACCGCCAGGCGAAGACATTGTCGGCCAGGTGCAGGTCATCAAGGCCAAATACGAAGACACCTTCGCCGACCTGGGCACTACCTACGACCTGGGCTACACCGAGATGGTCGCTGCCAACCCGGGCGTCGATCCCTGGTTGCCGGGTGCGGGCACCGAGGTCGTGCTGCCGACCCGTTTCATCCTGCCGCCTGGCCCGCGCGAAGGCATCGTGATTAACCTCGCCGAGTACCGTCTCTACTACTTCCCCAAGGGCCGGAATGTGGTCTACACCTTCCCGCTGGGCATTGGCCGTGAAGGTTGGGGATCGCCGATCGCCCACACCAGCATCATTGCCAAGACCCCGAATCCGACCTGGACTCCGCCGGCCTCGATCAAGGCTGAGCATGCCGCCGACGGCGATCCGTTGCCGAACGTGGTGCCGGCCGGTCCCGATAATCCCTTGGGTCCGTTCAAGTTCACCCTGGGCACCCCGGGTTACCTGATCCACGGTTCGAACAAGAAGTTCGGCATCGGCATGCGCACCAGCCACGGCTGCTTCCGCATGTTCAACAACAACGTACTGCAGATGGCCGGCATGGTGCCGGTGGGCACCTCGGTACGGATCATCAACGATCCCTACAAGCTGGGTGTGAGCGGCGGGAAGGTTTATCTGGAGGCCCACACGCCGCTGGACGACAACGGCAACCCATCGGTGGTGGACAAGCACACCGCGGTGATCAACACGATGCTCAAGCGTGAGGACATCACCAGCAACCTGCGCATGGACTGGGATGTGGTGCGTGATGTGGTGGCGGCCGAAGACGGCCTGCCGGTCGAGATCGCCGTTCCGAATACTTCGGCACCGATGGTCTCCAGCGCGCCGATCGATCTGCAACAGTAAAACCTGCAATAGAGACCCGCCGGCGTTTCGCGATGTCGGCGGGTTTTTTTATCGCCTGGGGAAACGCCGGGCAATAAAAAAGCCGACCCAAAAAATGGGTCGGCTCGATAACAATCCCGGAGGACTATTACTTGCGGCTAGCTTTTTCCAGCATGCGCAGAGCACGCTCGTTAGCTTCGTCAGCAGTCTGTTGTGCTTTTTGAGCAGCAGCCAGAGCTTCATCAGCTTTACGGTAAGCTTCGTCTGCACGAGCTTGGGCGCGAGCTGCTGCGTCTTCGGTAGCAGTCAGACGTGCTTCGGTTTCTTTCGATGCGCTGCTGCAACCGGTAGCCAGAACTGCGGCCAGGGCCAGAGCAGAGAATTTCAGAACGTTGTTCATCGTGTTCCCCTTCAAGGACTTTCTATTAAGTGACTGTCTCCTCACAGCGAGGAGTTAGCCGGCGTACATACTACCCATTACTTGTAGTAAGTAAACTGACGTCGCGCAAGAAGCAAAAAAATTGTAGGCGGTGATTCTTTTTCGAGCAACTTTTTGGGGTGTTGTTTAAAAAATATGCAGCCTCCGGCACCTGGCTTGAGCGCGTCATTGAGCAAAAGTTCCGTGCGCGGGAGAACTTTCCTTAAGCCGTTAACGTCGTTGTTTATTGATTCATCTACACTTTTGAGCGTTTTTTGCTCAGGGGGGCGGCTATCTTTATTGGTGTTGGCGGTGACTTTAATAACCGGCGCTCGTCTCACGACTCAACAACTGGCGATGTTCAGCTATTGCGCCTTGGCCGACTAGCGCGTGACGGTGGCGCTCAATCGATAAACCCGACCGGGTTTTACCCCCATTGACGGGCGTGCCTTGAGCATTTGCGTCATTGGTGCCTACTATTCACGACGTGCTCGGGGTTGAGCGGTGGGTGTTGGCGCTCGGTGACCAGACAGGCACGGGGTGGCGTAGATGTTCCTTCGCCGGAAAAACATCGGTAAGGTAGGGGTCAGCATTCAGACCCGCGAGGAGTAGTGATGAGCGAGGCGTTGTCCATCCACCATGACCAGGCTGGTCATCAGTTCGAGACCAATGTGGACGGTCATCGTGCCTATCTGACTTATATGGACCTGGGCAAACAGACCCTGGATATCTATCGCACCTTCGTGCCCAATGCCTTGCGCGGACGCGGCATTGCGGCGGCGCTGACCGAAAGGGCGCTGCAATACGCCGACGAAATGGGCTACACGGTGATCCCGTCCTGCTCCTACGTGGAGCGCTACATGGAGCGTCACCAGCGTCACGCGGCCAAGCTCTGACCTTACGGATTCCCCAATAAAAACGCCGGGCTGAAAAGCCCGGCGTTTTTTTAGCCTTGAAAAGAGCAAAGGTCGCAGCCTTCGCCTACACATAGCCGGCCTAGGCGCCGTCGAGTGCAACGAGGCTGCGATCCTTTTAGCCACGCTGACGTTTAGGCAACACGTCCTTGAGCTTGGCATGCATGCTGCGCAGGGTGTTCTCGGTTGCGCTCCAGTCGATGCAGGCATCGGTGATGGACACACCGTACTGCAAGTCCGCCAGATCCTTGGGGATCGCCTGGCAGCCCCAATTCAAATGGCTTTCGACCATCAGGCCGATGATCGACTGGTTGCCTTCCAGAATCTGGTTGGCCACGTTTTCCATCACCAGCGGTTGCAGCGCCGGATCCTTGTTGGAGTTGGCGTGGCTGCAGTCGACCATGATGTTCGGTTTGATCTTGGCCTTGTTCAGTGCCTGCTCACACAGCGCGACGCTGACCGAATCGTAGTTCGGTTTGCCGTTGCCACCGCGCAGCACCACGTGACCATAAGCGTTGCCCTTGGTGGTGACGATCGAGACGCCACCCTCCTGGTTGATGCCCAGGAAGCGGTGAGGGCTGGAAACCGACTGCAAGGCGTTGATCGCCACGGTGAGGCCGCCGTCGGTGCCATTCTTGAAACCCACGGCCGAGGACAAGCCGGAGGCCATTTCACGGTGAGTCTGGGATTCGGTGGTCCGCGCACCGATGGCCGACCAACTGATCAGGTCCTGCAAGTATTGCGGGGAAATCGGGTCCAGGGCTTCGGTGGCGGTGGGCAGGCCCATTTCGGCCAGATCCAGCAGCAATTGGCGACCGATGTGCAGGCCATCCTGGATCTTGAAGGAGTCGTCCAGGTACGGGTCGTTGATCAGGCCTTTCCAGCCGACGGTGGTGCGCGGCTTTTCGAAATACACCCGCATTACCAGGTACAGGGTGTCGGAAACTTCCGCCGCCAGCACTTTCAGGCGCTCGGCATATTCGTGGGCGGCCTTGATGTCATGGATCGAGCAGGGCCCGATGACCACGAACAGGCGATGGTCGGTGCCGTCGAGAATGTTGCGAATGACTTCCCGGCCCTTGGTCACGGTGCGCAGGGCAGCGTCGCTCAGGGGGATATCGCGCTTGAGCTGGTCAGGCGTGATGAGGGTCTCGTTGGAGGCGACGTTAAGGTCATTGATCGGTAAATCAGCCATCGTGTTACTCGTCAGGTCACGGGTGCCGGCCGCCAGCGATCCCCGCGCGGCGGTGCACAGCGGATTTAAGCGCGTCGGGGAGCGGAACCTTAGCGCGTTACGAGGTTGCTCGACAATGGGCAGGGACGGGTTAATTGCGGCGGGGGAGCTTGCTCGCGCTTGACGGCGCAGCCTTCACAAAAGGACCTGCTGCGCCCGAACGTGAACCGGCCCGGCGGAACCCGGCTGTCTCGCCACGTTGGCCCGCACCTATGTAATGATGCGCATGGACTGTTAGTTGAGGAGTGGCAATGATGCAGGCAGGCGTTAAACCGCGGATCGGGATGATCGGCACCGGTGCGATCGGTGGGTTCTATGGCGTGATGCTGGCTCGCGCCGGTTTTGACGTGCATTTTTTACTGCGCAGCGAATTTGGGGCGGTGGCCGAGGGCGGCTTGCGAGTCGACAGCGCGGTTCACGGCGCCCTGACGCTCAACCCGGTCCAGGCGTATCGTTCGGCGGCGGACATGCCGCCCTGCGACTGGCTACTGGTCGGTGCCAAGACCACCAGCAATGCCGACCTGGCCCCGGCCATCATTCAAGCTGCCGCTCAGGGTGCAAAAGTCCTGTTGCTGCAAAATGGCCTGGATGTTGAGGACGACCTCCGACCGTTGCTGCCCGATTCGCTGCATCTGCTGGGCGGCCTGTGCCTGATCTGTGTGCATCGGGTCGGTCCCGGCGTCATTGCCCACCAGGCCCTCGGTGCAGTCAACCTCGGTTACCACAGCGGTCCTTGCCACGATCAGGCGCAACGCATGGCGATTGTCGAGCAGGGGGCCGGGCTGTTCCGTGCCGCCGGCCTGGATTCCCAGGCCATGCCCGACCTGCGGCAGGCGCGCTGGCAGAAACTGGTGTGGAACGTGCCCTACAACGGTCTTTCGGTTCTGTTGGGTGCCAGTACCACGCCGTTGATGGCCGACAGTGACAGCCGAGGCTTGATCCAGGCCCTGATGGGGGAGGTGGTGCGGGGTGCTCAGGCTTGCGGTCACCAGATTGCGCCGGGCTATGCCGAGTATCTGTTTGCGATGACCGAAAAGATGCCCGACTACTGGCCGAGTATGTATCACGATTATTCCCACCAGCGCGCGCTGGAGCTGGAGGCTATTTACAGCCGACCATTGGCGGCGGCGAAAAAAGCCGGTTGTGAGCTGCCGAAAATCGAAGCCTTGTATCAGGCGTTGGCATTTATGGACCGACGAAACCGCTGATCAGGCGAAAGGGGGAGCGACATGGCAAACAACATCGACGACAAACTGGTGCTGGCGATTTCCTCGCGGGCGCTGTTCGATCTGAGTGACAGCCATAAGGTGTATCTGTCGGGCGGCGTCGAGGCTTACCGGCAATATCAGATTGAGCATGAGGACGAAGTCCTCGAACCCGGCGACGCCTTCGCTCTCGTACAAAAGCTGCTGAATCTCAACGAGCATCTGGGGCGTGCGCGAGTCGAGGTGGTTCTGGTTTCGCGCAACAGCGCCGACACCGGCCTGCGGGTGTTCAACTCGATTCATCATTACGGGCTGGCGATTTCCCGCGCGGCGTTCGTCGGCGGCCGCAGTCCTTACCCCTATCTGAAGGCGTTCGGCTGTGATCTGTTTCTGTCCACCCACGCTGAAGATGTGCGCAGTGCCCTGGACGCCGGATTCGCCGCTGCGACCATTCTGTCGGGTGGCGCCAGCCGCGCCGCCAGCGAGGAACTGCGTATCGCTTTCGACGGCGATGCGGTGCTGTTTTCCGACGAATCCGAGCGTGTCTATCAGAGCGGCGGCCTGGCTGCATTCCAGGCCAGCGAACGGCAAGCGGCTCGTGAGCCGCTGCGAGGCGGGCCGTTCAAGGGGTTTCTGGCGGCACTCAATGCACTGCAACGCGAGTTCCCCGAAGACGCCTGCCCGATTCGCACGGCGCTGGTCACTGCCCGTTCGGCACCGGCCCACGAGCGCGTCATCCGGACGTTGCGCGAATGGGACATTCGTCTGGATGAGTCGCTGTTTCTCGGTGGCCTGACCAAATCGGCATTTCTCGAAGCCTTCGCCGCCGACGTCTTTTTCGACGACCAGACCGGCCACTGCGAACTGGCTCGCGAGGTGGTCGCCACGGGTCATGTGCCCCACGGCATCAGCAATGAAGTGAAGCTCTGACTGCCCGTTGTTTAGGGCGTTACGCTGGACGTCGTACTCCTCAAGGCGCTGCTAAGCTGAATCCATCTCCGCCATTCTGGCACGCGAGGAGGTCACATGATTCGTTCGATGCTGTACGCCACAGACCTGGGACTTTACGCCCCTTATGTGATGCAGCATGCCTTGGCGTTGGCACGGACGTTCGAAGCCGAGTTGTATGTGGTGCATGCGGTAGAGCCGATGGGGCTGTTCGCGGAGTCGGTGTTGCAAAGTTATCTCGATGAGCAAGCGCTGAACGAATTTCATCGCCAGGGTCTGAATACGGTGATGGCCAACATTGAACAGCGGGTACTCGACAGCTTTCGCGAAGAGTTGGGCGAGGGGCAGCAGGACTTGAAGCTGATCAAGTCGGTGCGGGTTTTCCAGGGCGATCCATCCCAGGTCATTCTCGATCAGGCTGCGAAACTCTCAGTCGATTTGCTGATCGTAGGCAGTCACTGTCAAGGGGCTAGCGGTGAAACACCGCTGGGCAGGACCGCTGCGCGGGTATTGCAGTTATCCCGGGTACCGGTCTACCTGGTGCCGCTGGTGCAGCGGCGACGTCAGGGGGAGGCTTGAGGCAAAGTAGTGGCTTTTTTATAAAAAGTTCTAGATTAATTAATACAACCATTCATATAGTTATATATCGTCGCTGATGCCCGTGGCGTCCAACTGCTTTGAGGGATACATATGAAGCTTCAACAACTGCGCTACATCTGGGAAGTGGCGCACCACGACCTCAACGTTTCCGCTACTGCCCAAAGCCTCTACACGTCGCAACCCGGCATCAGCAAGCAGATCCGCCTGTTGGAGGATGAGCTGGGTGTCGAAGTTTTCGCCCGCAGCGGCAAGCACCTGACCCGCGTGACTCCGGCCGGTGAGCGCATCATCACCACGGCCGGGGAGATCCTGCGCAAGGTCGAAAGCATCAAGCAGATTGCCCAGGAATTTTCCAACGAGAAAAAAGGCACGCTGTCGATTGCCACCACCCACACCCAGGCCCGTTATGCACTGCCTCCGGTGATCAGCAACTTCATCAAGCAATACCCGGACGTGGCCTTGCATATGCACCAGGGCTCGCCGATGCAGATCGCCGAAATGGCGGCGGACGGTACCGTGGATTTCGCCATCGCCACCGAGGCTCTGGAACTGTTCGGCGATCTGGTGATGATGCCGTGCTACCGCTGGAACCGCTGCGTGGTTGTGCCTCAGGGCCATCCGCTGACCAAGCTGCCAAAGTTGACGCTTGAAGCCTTGGCCGAATACCCCATCGTGACTTACGTATTCGGTTTTACCGGCCGTTCGAAACTCGACGAAGCCTTCAGCCATCGCGGCCTGACCCCGAAAGTGGTGTTCACCGCCGCCGACGCCGACGTCATCAAGACCTATGTCCGCCTTGGTCTGGGCGTGGGCATCGTGGCGAAAATGGCCGTCGATACCAAGCTGGACGGCGATCTGGTGGTGCTGGATGCCAGCGAGTTGTTCGAGTCCAGCGTGACCAAGATCGGTTTCCGGCGTGGCACCTTCCTGCGTGGTTTCATGTGCGACTTCATCGAAAAGTTCGCCCCACACCTGACCCGGGAAGTCATGGCCAAGGCCATCCAGTGCCACAACAAGCAGGAACTCGAAGAGCTGTTCGACGGTGTGGAATTACCGGTGCACTGAACAGTGAGTGCTAGATCGCCTCGGTGACAGCGAACTGTTGCCGGGCGCCTGCGACGACGATCTCTACTTCATCCCCTTCGAACTTGCCCAGCAGGCTTCGTCCCAGCGGCGAGCGAGGGGTGATGACGGTGATCGGCTGGCCCACCAGCGACACTTTCAACCCCGCGGCATCCGGTCCCAGAAACAACCATTGCTGACGATCATCCTCATCCGCCAGCCCGATCAGGGTGCCAATCTGAATGCCGCGCTGTTCGTCGTAGGGCCTGAGTATCAGGTTCTGGCAGAGGGCGAGGGCCTGGCGGATTTCTTCGACACGCCTGGCTTGCCCGGCAGCGAGGTAAGACGCTTCAAGACCCAGGGTGTCGTATTTGTTCTCGGCGATGTTTTCCTCGTGGGTCGCGGTTTCGTAGGCCGTTTGCGCGGCGCGCTCGGCGATACCCAGGTCAATCCTGAGTTTGTCGAGAATCAGTTGGTGGACGATCTGTTTGTTCATGATCAATCGCAAAACTGCAAAACGTTGGCCCGGCTCTTTTCACTGGGCGCGTTCTGGTCCTGTTGCAACCAGAACTGACACTTGGGGTTGGACAGGTTGCGAGGATCGCTGCGAGCTTGATCCAGGGCCTGTCGTTGTTCGTTTCGTTGCAGATTTTGCTGGTACTGCTCGAACATGGGGGGTGGCGGCTCCGGGGTCGGTTGCACCGCCGGCGGTTGCCCCAGTTGCTGCACGGCCGCGGCCACTGGCGCCAGTTGTTCGTTGAACAGGAATCTGGACAGCAGCCAACCGGTCAATACGATGGCGAGAAACCCCAGCCACAGGCCCAGGGCAATGCTGACGGTCAATTGCAGGGCTGTAAGGCGTGGCGCTGGCGGGTGATCGGACATGGCTGCTTCCTGGCAATGAACACGTGATAGGCGGCGATTGTCGCATGAAGATTAATCGCCGTCGGCTCTTCTGCATCATCGGTTTAATGCGGGACAATCAGGCCTTTGCCACAGGGAGTCGGGAATGACCGTGCGCTGGGATATTTTTTGCACCGTCGTCGATAACTTTGGCGACATCGGCGTCACTTGGCGCCTGGCTCGGCAATTGGTGGCCGAGCATCAATGTGCGGTGCGGTTATGGGTAGATGACCTGCGGGCCTTTGAACGACTGTGTCCGCAAATCGACATCACGCTGTCCGAGCAATGGCAGCAGGGTGTGCAAGTCTGCCATTGGCCTGAGGTCTGGCCGTCCACCGACGCCGCCGATGTAGTCATCGCCGCGTTTGCCTGCCAGTTGCCGAGCGCCTACATGGATGCGATGGCCGAGCGGCAGACCACGCCGTTGTGGATGAACCTCGATTACCTGAGTGCGGAAGATTGGGTGATCGGGTGCCACGGATTACCCTCGGTCAAATACAAGCACGTGCAGAAATATTTCTTTTTTCCGGGCTTCCGCGAGGGCACGGGCGGGCTGCTGCGTGAAGCCGGCCTGCTGGAGCGGCGTCGGCAGTTTCAGCAGGATGCCCAGGCGCAACGGATTTTCCTGGAGGCGTTGGGCGTCCATCGGACGCCGGGCTCGCGTCTGATCTCGCTGTTTGCCTACGAAAACGCCGGGCTTGCCAGTTGGTTCGATGCCATGGCGACCGATACCCAGGCCTCTCATGTATTGATTCCCGAAGGTCGGGTGCTCGGCGATGTCCAGCGTTGGCTGGGCATCGATGGCCTGAAGGCCGGTGCGGTACAACAACGTGGTGCCCTGACGGTGCAGGTGCTGCCGTTCGTCCGCCAGGATCAGTACGATCAACTGCTATGGTGCTGCGATTTCAACGCCGTGCGGGGTGAAGACTCCTTCGTGCGCGCCCAATGGGCGGGTCGGCCGCTGCTCTGGCATATCTACCAGCAGGAAGAAGACGTTCATCTGGAAAAACTCGAGGCATTTCTCAGGCTGTACACCCACGGCCTTTCGGAGCCGGCTGAAAAAGCGATCAGCGGTCTCTGGCGATCCTGGAATGCTGGCCAGGACATGGCCGAACACTGGAAAATGGTCGATCAACAGCAGCAGGAACTGCTTGATCATGCCCAGGCATGGTGTCTGGAACAGGCCTCGCGACCCGATCTTGCCGCAGCGCTGGTGAAGTTTTATGTAAATTGGATATGATACGCGGCCTAGATTTTTGTAAATCCCATCCAAATTCGGATATTCGCAATGAAAACTGGTAAAGAACTGAAACCCGGGACCGTGATCCGTCTCGAAAACGATCCTTGGCTGGTTCAGAAAGCTGAGTTCACCAAGTCGGGTCGTAACAGCGCGATCATGAAGACCAAGCTGAAGAACCTGCTGACCGGTTACAAAACCGAGATCGTCTACAGCGCCGATGACAAACTGGACGACGTGATCCTCGACCGCAAAGAAGCGACCCTGTCCTTCATCAGCGGCGACACCTACACGTTCATGGACACCACTGACTACACCATGTACGAGCTGAACGCCGAAGACATCGAAAGCGTTCTGCCGTTCATCGAAGAAGGCATGACCGACGTCTGCGAAGCCGTGTTCTTCGAAGAGCGTCTGGTCTCCGTAGAACTGCCGACCACCATCGTGCGTCAGGTTGACTACACCGAAGGTTCCGCTCGCGGTGACACTTCCGGCAAGGTAATGAAGCCTGCCAAACTGAAGAACGGTACCGAGCTGTCGGTTGCTGACTTCATCGAAATCGGCGACATGATCGAGATCGATACCCGCGAAGGCGGTTCCTACAAAGGCCGCGCTAAATAAGCGAAGTCTTGTGTATGAAAAAGCCCGACCATTGAGTCGGGCTTTTTCATGCCTGCGGATCATGTTCAGACAGAGGGCAGGATGGAGACGGTGGCGAGGGGATTTAATCCTGCCCTGTGGGAGCAAGGCTTGCTCGCGATCCAGGCGCCTCGGTTCCGCGCTGTGTTCATCGCGGGCAAGCCTTGCTCCCACAGGGTTGCGCCACAAGTCACTTCAGATGTTGTTTCAGTTCTTGGGATACCTGCAACATCGCCGAACGCACCGCTGGCACCTGGCTCACCACATTGAGCAAACCATAATCGTGAATCATGCCGTTGTAGCGCACCGCCGTGACCGGCACGCCAGCCGCGTCCAGTTTACGGGCGTAGGCTTCACCCTCATCGCGCAACACGTCGGCCTCGGCGGTCTGTACCAGCGCGGGCGGCAGGCCCTTGAGTTGCGCGGTGCTGGCGCGTAACGGGGAGGCATAGATCTCGCTGCGTTGCCCGGCATCGGTGGTGTAGTTGTCCCAGAACCACTTCATCATGTTTTTACTGAGGAAGTGTCCCTCGGCGAATTGGTTGTAGGACGCCGTCTCGAAACTGGCATCGGTCACCGGCCACAACAAGGCCTGGAATTTGATCGCCGGGGTACCTTTGTCCTTGGCCATCAACGCCACGACCGCTGCCATGTTGCCGCCGACGCTGTTGCCCACCACGGCCAGGCGCTTGCCGTCGACATTGATTTGCTTGCCATGCTCGGCCACCCATTTCGTCGCGGCGTAGGCCTGATTGATCGCTACCGGGTAATGCGCTTCCGGCGAAGGCGTGTAGTTGACGAACACTGCGACGGCACCTGATCCGGCCACCAGATCCCGAACCAGCCGTTCGTGGGTTGGGAAATCCCCCAATACCCAACCACCGCCGTGGAAGAACATGAACACCGGCAGTTCACCCTTGACGCCGGCCGGCCGGACGATGGTCAGGCTGATCGGCTGGCCATCGACCTCAATAGTTTTCTCGCTGACGTCGGCCTTGGGCAAGCTCAGTTTCACCCCGGCCTGGGCGCCGACCAGTACCGCGCGGGCGTCCTTGGGCGACAGTTGCTCCAATGGCTTGCCGGTGCCGGCATTCAGCGCGTCGAGAAACGCCTGGGTGTTGTGTTCCACGATGCCGTCGGCGAACGCGCTGCCGACGCTCAGTGCCAGAAGGGTGCCGGTCAAGGCTTTGCTGAAGGTGTTCATGTGCATCTCCTTAAGTGCAGGCTGGAAGGCGTTGGTTAAACGGTGACGTGCAGGCGCACATCGACGTTGCCACGAGTGGCGTTGGAGTACGGGCAGACTTGGTGAGCTGCGTCCACCAGGCTCTGTGCATCGGCCAGGTCCAGACCGGGCAAGCTGATGTGCAGGTCGATGTCGAGGCCGAAACCACCGGGAATCTGGCCGATACCGACATGGGCGGTGATCGAGGCGTCATCCGCAATCTTGCGCTTGCTTTGGCTTGCGACGAATTTCAGGGCACCGATAAAGCAGGCCGAGTAGCCGGCAGCGAACAGTTGTTCCGGGTTGGTTGCCGCGCCGCCTGCACCGCCGAGTTCTTTGGGGGTGGCGAGTTTGACGTCCAGGATGTTGTCGCTGGAGATTGCACGACCATCACGGCCACCGGTGGAAGTTGCGATTGCGGTGTAGAGCGTTTGCATGGTGAGAGCCTCGGTTTTGGTTGCTGTTACAGCGCTAAATGTTTGTGCGCTAAGTAGGTGTGATGCAAATGTATAGCGCTAATATTTTGCGCGCAAGATAAATTTTTAAGGGGAATTGAATTTCGCTCGCTCTAACGGCGTAGATCCCTTGAGATAGAGCGGTTTCATCAGCTGAAAATTTTTTTTTAAGAGAGGGGGCAGGAGGTGATCGGACTGGTGCCATCGCGAGCAGGCTCGCTCCCACAACGATCTGTGTTAAACACAAAAAGTGCGTTCACCAAAGATCAAAATGTGGGAGCGAGCCTGCTCGCGATAGCGTTGGGGCAGTTGACGGTGCTGCTGGACAGGCTGCGTTTCAGAGGCTGTCTTGCAAATTCCCGCGCAGCTCTTGCAGGTCATGCTGCAGCTTCTTCAATTGCTCCAGGGTCTGGCCACTGGCGCCGAGAATGCACTGGGGAATGTTGAGGGCCTTTTCCTGCAGGGCGCGTCCCTGTTCGGTGAGCTCGACGATGACCACGCGTTCATCCTCACGACTGCGGGTGCGGCTCAGCAAGCCCTCGGCCTCCAGGCGCTTGAGCAACGGGGTCAGTGAACCCGGATCGGTGAGCAGGCGGTTGCTGATTTCCCCGACAGTCAGGCCGTCCTTTTCCCACAGCACCATCATCGCCAGGTACTGCGGATAAGTCAGGCCCAGGGCTTGCAGCAGCGGCTTGTAGACTTTGGTCATCAGCAGCGACGTGGAGTGCAGGGCGAAGCACACCTGGTTGTCGAGCAACAGGGCTTCGCAGGGGTCGGGGGTGTCGCGTTGGGTGCTCATGGCAGAACCTTCAATCAATGATCGCTACGAATCTAGCGGGCGAACCTTTAATGCGCCAGATAATTCTGACGTTCTGATCGGAAGTTGCGTTCCCCCGCGAGCGCCGACTGCGTAGGATAAGCGCCCTGATCAAGGGGGAATCGGCTGTGATCGAAGGTGTGATGTATCTGGCGTTCGGTGCCGCATTGGGCACTTTGGGGGGATTGTTCGGGATTGGTGGCGGGTTGATCGCCATTCCGGTGCTGGGCCTGTTGTTCGGCCTCGATCAGCAGATCGCCCAGGGCACGGCCCTGGTGATGGTCGTGCCAAACGTGATGCTCGCCTTGTGGCGCTACCACCAGCGCAATCGCATTGAAATGCGTCATGTACTGCCACTGGCCTCCATGGGTTTTTGCTTTGCCTGGCTTGGCTCGATCTGGGCGGTGGGTATCGACGCGCAAAGCATGCGAATCGGCTTCGTGGCCTTCCTGATCGTGCTGGCGGCCTACAACCTGATTCGCATGTTTGCCGCCAGCCCCCCGGCTTCGGCGCAGATGCGTTATGGCTGGCCGTGGCTCGCCGTGTTGGGGGCGGCGTCGGGGACCATGGGCGGATTGTTCGGTGTCGGCGGGGCGGTCGTCGCGACGCCGTTCCTGACCAGCCTGTTCGGTACCAGTCAGGTGGTCGCCCAGGGGTTGTCTCTCTCGTTGGCCTTGCCCAGTACTGGTGTGACCCTCGCCACGTATGCGGTGCATCACCAAGTGGACTGGTGGATCGGCCTGCCGCTGGCCGCTGGTGGCCTGCTCAGTATCAGTTGGGGGGTAAAAGTCGCCCACGCCATGCCGGAGCGGCTGCTGCGCGGGCTGTTCTGCGGTTTCCTGGTGCTGTGCGCGATCTTGCTCGCCTTTAAAGTTTGAAACCTTCGACGATGTGCTCGGCCAGGCACTCGGTGATCGGCGACGGATTATGCAGGTTGCGGATCAGCATGATGCTCGCTTCGGGCAACTGCGGCAGGTTTTCCGCCTCGCCCAGCACGCGCATGTCCGGGGTCAGCAGGCTTTCCAGTTGCGCGGTGATCGCCAGGCCCGCGCCAACCACTGCCATGAGCGCCGACAGGCTCGAGCTGTTGTACGCCACGCGATAATCGCGGCCCATGGCATCCAGTGCATTGCAGGCCCATTGCCGGCAGAAGCAATCACTGTTGAACATCGCCAGCGGCAACGGTGTTTGTTCGTGGACGTTGAAGCATGCCGCTTCGGCCCAGACAAAGCGCTCCTTGCGCAATAACTGGCCGATTTCGTCCCCCGGTTTGCGGGTGACGATGGACAGGTCCAGATCCTGGCGCAGCAGCAACTGCTTGGACGACTCGCAGTGCACTTCAATTTCGATCAAGGGATAGAACTGGGCGAAGCGCTGCAGGATCCCCGGCAAAAAACGCATCACATAATCGTCCGGGGTGCCGATGCGCACCGTGCCGACCATGTGCGGCTCACGCAGGGTGTTGAACACTTCGCTGTGCAGCTTGAGGATCCGTCGGGCGTAGCCGAGCAACACTTGGCCTTCGGCGGTCAGCTTGACCTGGCGCCCGTCACGCTCGAACAGCCGCCGCTGCAATACATCCTCTTCCAGTCGCTTCATCTGCATGCTGACGGCGGACTGGGTGCGATTGACCAACTCACCGGCACGGGTGAAACCGCCCTGGTCAGCGATGGCGACAAAGGTACGCAGCACTTCCGTATCGATGCTCGGGTAACTCGACAATTGATCAATCTCCGAGATGTATTGCATAAGAAACATTCGTTGGATTGATCTTAGCGTTAGCGTGAGACTTGAGCCATCCCCAACGGAGGACATCACGATGAAAGGTCAAAAAGGTTATCTACTGATAGAAAAACTCTCATCCCATGGCTTTTCCATCAGCGCTCTGCTGCACAAGTTTAGCCGCTGGTACGAATTGCACCACGAACGTGAACTGCTTGCCGGAATGAGCGATGAGGCGCTCAAGGACATCGGCGTCAGCCGTGCCGACGTCGAAAAGGAAGTGGTTCGGCCATTCTGGGATGACCCGATGCACAAATGAGCCATCCTTCCCTACACAAACCGCTTAATGGTGAGGTAGGTTGCGAGCAGACAAGGAGATCTTCATGCCCGCGACTCTGTCCTTTACCCTCAAACAGGCCCGGCGTCTGGCGCTGGCCGCCCAAGGATTCGACGGGCGGCCGACGTCAGCTTCGGTGCAACCGGCGCGCCTTAACCGCCTGATTGAACGCCTCGGCGTCCTGCAGATTGATTCGGTCAATGCATTGGTGCGTTCGCACTACCTTCCGCTGTTTTCCCGTCTCGGTCACTACCCCCCTGATTTGCTCGACCAGGCAGCCTGGAGCCAGGGCCGACGCCGTACGCTGTTCGAATATTGGGGGCATGAAGCCTCATTGCTGCCGCTGGCGATGTATCCGCTGATGCGCTGGCGCATGGAGCGTGCGTCCCGCGGTGAGGGCATTTATCGACAGTTGGCGCAGTTCGGTCAGGAGCGTCAGGATGTCATTCGTCGCGTACTGGCTTCGGTCCGCGAGCAAGGCGCCGTGGGGGCGGGCAGCTTGTCCACGCGCCAGGAAAAGGCCGGCCCCTGGTGGGACTGGAGCGCCGAGAAGCATGCGCTGGAATGGCTGTTCGCGGCGGGTGAAGTGACGGTGGCGGGGCGGCGGGGCTTCGAGCGGCTTTACGACTTGCCGGAACGCGTGTTTCCGTCCTCGGTCCTGCAACAACCGCTGCCTGACGAGCCCCAGGCCCAGCGCGCCTTGCTGCTGCATGCCGCCCAAGCCTTGGGTGTGGGCACCGAGAAAGATTTGCGCGACTATTTTCGACTCGATCCGGCCGATAGCCGTGGACGACTGGCCGAACTGGAGGAGGCCGGTGAACTGGTGCGCTGCCAGGTGCAAGGCTGGAAGCAACCGGCCTGGTGCCGACCCACCGCGAAGATTCCCCGCAAGGTGGCGGCCAGTGCGTTGTTGTCGCCCTTCGATTCATTGGTCTGGGAGCGTAGCCGTACCGAGCGGCTGTTCGATTTCCGTTATCGACTGGAGATTTATACCCCGGCTCACAAGCGGGTGTATGGCTACTACGTGCTGCCATTCCTGCACAACGAACGTATCGCCGCGCGGGTGGATCTGCGGGCGGAGCGGGCTTTGGGTCGATTGGCGGTGCATGCCGTGCACGAGGAGGCGCCGGGGCTGGACGAGGAAGGGATGCAGGCTTTGGCGGTGAACCTGCGACGCTTGGCCGACTGGCTGGGGTTGGCGCGGGTCCAGCTCAATTGCGCTCGGGCGGGTGGGGTTCGGCTGGCGGGGGCGTTGGCTGAGGTGGGGGGTGACTGAACTGGCCTCATCGCGAGCAGGCTCGCTCCCACAGTTGACCTTTGGTGAACACAGGATTTGTGAACGCCGCGGTCAATGTGGGAGCGAGCCTGCTCGCGATAGCAATCCAAC
Source organism: Pseudomonas sp. A214 (assembly GCF_900156295.1). NCBI lineage: Bacteria > Pseudomonadati > Pseudomonadota > Gammaproteobacteria > Pseudomonadales > Pseudomonadaceae > Pseudomonas > Pseudomonas sp. A214. The sequence goes on along the minus strand of NZ_LT707062.1, from coordinate 4,969,348 downwards.
AAACGGCGAATGACTTACTGACTCACCGCCTCACCTGCTTCAACGTCTCGGCAATCAAAAACGCCAGTTCCAGCGACTGATCGGCATTCATCCGCGGATCGCAATGAGTGTGGTAACGGTCCGACAGCCCGTCCTCGGTGATCGGCCGCGCGCCGCCAATGCACTCGGTGACGTTCTGCCCGGTCATTTCGATGTGGATGCCGCCGGCATAGGTGCCCTCGGCTTCGTGAACCTGGAAGAACTGTTTCACTTCCCCGAGGATTTGCGCGAAGTCCCGGGTCTTGTAACCGCTACTGGCCTTGATGGTGTTGCCGTGCATCGGGTCCGAACTCCACAGCACCTGCTTGCCTTCTCGTTGCACGGCGCGCAATAGCTGCGGCAGGTGATCGCCGACCTTGTTCGCGCCCATTCGCGCGATCAGGTTAAGCCGCCCCGGATCATTGTCCGGATTGAGCACGTCGATCAGACGGATCAAGTCGTCGGGGTTCATGCTCGGGCCGACCTTGACGCCGATCGGGTTGTTCACCCCGCGCAGGAATTCGACATGGGCACCGTCCAACTGACGGGTGCGGTCACCGATCCACAGCATGTGGGCCGAGCAGTCGTAGTAGTCGTTGGTCAGGCTGTCGCGGCGCACGAAAGCTTCTTCGTAATTGAGCAGCAGCGCTTCGTGGGCGGTGAAGAAGCTGGTTTCGCGCAATTGCGGCGAGCTGTCCATGCCGCAGGCGCGCATGAAGGCCAGGGTTTCGTCGATACGGTCGGCCAGGTGGCTGTACTTCTCAGCCAGGGCCGAGTTGGCGATGAAGTCCAGGTTCCACTTGTGCACCTGATGCAGATCGGCGAATCCGCCCTGGGCGAAGGCCCTTAGCAGGTTCAAGGTGGCGGTGGACTGATGGTAGGACTGCAGCAGCCGCTCCGGGTCCGGTACGCGGCTTTTTTCGTCGAAGCCGATGCCGTTGACGATGTCGCCGCGATAGGCCGGCAGGGTTACCCCGCCAATCGTCTCATCGTTGGCCGAGCGCGGTTTGGCGAACTGTCCGGCCATACGACCGACCTTGACCACCGGGCAACCGGCGGCGAAGGTCATGACGATGGCCATTTGCAGCAACACCTTGAAGGTGTCGCGGATCTTCGCCGCCGAGAACTCGGCAAAGCTCTCGGCGCAGTCGCCGCCCTGCAGCAGGAAGGCCCGGCCTTGGGTGACTTCGGCGAACTGACGGCGCAACTCCCGGGCTTCACCGGCAAACACCAGCGGCGGATAACTGGCCAGGGTCTGCTCGACCTGCAGCAAATGCGCCGCGTCGGGGTATTGGGGTTGCTGCTGGATCGGCAGGGCGCGCCAGCTGTCAGGGCTCCAGGGTTGGCTCATCATGATCTCTAGGTGGTTTACGCTCGGGCTGCCATGTTATCAGCAAATTAGTGCGTGACCTGTTTGCGTCGCTTCGCGGACAATCGCGCTTTTGCCCCGGTTATGTTCAGGGTCAGCGCAGCCACAGGAGATGAAATGACAGAGGAGCGCGTCGAGCATTTGCTCGCCGAAGTGCATGACGAGTTCGGTGTTATCCGGGTTCTCGAAGTGGCGGACTACCGTTTTCTGGAATTTGGCGATGCCATCGAACAGAGCTGCGTGTTCACGGCCGACCCGAGCTGGCTCGAATATGATTACACCCGCGCCATGTTGATTGGCGCGTTGTGCCACGAGCAGCCGGAAAGCGCGCTGTTTCTTGGGCTGGGCGCCGGGACGCTGACCCAGGCTTGCCTCAAGTTTCTGCCGCTGGAAGATGTCGAAGCCATCGAACTGCGCCCCGATGTGCCGCGCCTGGCCATCCAATACCTGGGGCTGGACGACGATCCGCGGCTGTACATCCGCGTCGGCGATGCCCTGGAGCTGCTTGAAACCGCCGAGCCTGCGGATTTGATCTTTGTCGACCTCTATACCGACGTCGGCCCTGGCGTCGGGCACCTGGCCTGGGGTTTTCTGGAGAACTGCCAGAAACGCCTCAACCCCGGCGGCTGGCTGGTGATCAACCAATGGGCCACCGACGACGGCAAGCCATTGGGCGCGGCGCTGCTGCGCGGCTTGTACCACCGGCATTACTGGGAGCTGCCGGTTAAAGAAGGCAATGTCATCCTGATCGTGCCGGCGGATCTGGACCAGGAACTGGACATGCAAGGACTGGTCGCCCGGGCCGAAGGGCTGGCGCCGCGGCTGGGTTATTCGTTGCAGTCGTTGATCAAGGCCATTCGTCCGGCGACTTGATAGGCAAGCTGTCGGAAGGTAAATCGTTTAAGCCGGCTGTCCCGACGCCCATGACAGCCAGTCCCATAACCGGGTTTGGCAATAAAAAATCTCCCTTTTCGGGCGATTTCCGGTATAGTGCGCGCCGGCCTTTAGCCGGGCCGCGTCAAGGTAGCGCAATTCCCCGAAGCCAGCTTCGGTTGCATGTCCGCACAACGGATGCTTCCACGACGTTCTTTTTCATTCATTCGTTTTCGCAAATCCCCGCCGACAAAGCAGCCAGGGCGACTCTTGAGTCTCAACACGGCATGCGCAGCTTTGGAGCATGGGTCTTTGCGGATGCACTTAGAGGCAGACCCATGACCCAGGAAACCGGCGGCTTCGTCGCTTTTAATCTTAATCCGAACATTCTTGCAGCCGTCATTGCGACCGGTTACGAAGAACCTTCGGCTATTCAGCAGCAATCGATCCCGATCATCATGGCCGGTCACGACATGATTGGTCAGGCGCAAACCGGTACGGGTAAAACCGCCGCGTTCGCCCTGCCGATCCTGCATCGCATCGATCCTGCTAAGCGCGAACCGCAAGCCCTGATCCTGGCGCCAACTCGTGAGTTGGCGCTGCAAGTAGCAACCGCTTTTGAAACCTACTCCAAGCAGATGCCTGGTGTAACCGTTGTGGCTGTTTACGGCGGCGCTCCAATGGGCCCGCAACTCAAAGCCATCCGTAACGGCGCGCAGATTGTTGTCGCCACTCCGGGCCGTCTGTGCGACCACCTGCGTCGTGACGAAAAAGTCCTGGCCACCGTGAACCACCTGGTTCTCGATGAAGCCGACGAAATGCTCAAGCTGGGTTTCATGGATGACCTGGAAGTCATCTTCAAGGCCCTGCCAGCGACCCGTCAGACTGTATTGTTCTCGGCCACTCTGCCGCAGTCGATCCGCGCCATTGCCGAGCGCCACCTGCGCGATCCGCAACACGTAAAGATCCAGACCAAGACCCAGACCGTCACCGCGATCGAACAGGCTCACCTGTTGGTTCACGCCGACCAGAAGACCTCGGCCGTACTGAGCCTGCTGGAAGTCGAGGATTTCGACGCCCTGATCATGTTCGTACGTACCAAGCAAGCGACCCTGGACCTGGCCAGCGCCCTGGAAGCCAAAGGCTACAAAGCCGCTGCGCTGAACGGTGACATTGCCCAGAACCAGCGTGAGCGTGTGATCGACTCCCTCAAGGATGGCCGTCTGGACATCGTTGTGGCCACTGACGTTGCCGCCCGTGGCCTGGACGTTCCGCGCATCACCCACGTGTTCAACGTGGACATGCCGTACGATCCGGAATCCTACGTTCACCGTATCGGCCGTACTGGCCGTGCCGGTCGCGAAGGTCGTGCACTGCTGCTGGTCACCCCGCGTGAGCGCCGCATGCTGCAAGTGATCGAGCGTGTAACCGGTCAGAAGGTCGCCGAGGTTCGCCTGCCGGACGCCCAGGCAGTTCTCGATGCCCGCATCAAGAAGCTCACCAACAGCCTGTCGCCACTGGTGGCTGACGCCGAATCGACCCACGGTGATCTGCTCGATCGCCTGACCGCCGACATCGGTTGCACCCCACGTGCCCTGGCCGCTGCTCTGCTGCGCAAGGCCACCAATGGCCAGGCGCTGACCCTCGCTGCGATCGAGAAAGAACGTCCACTGGTGCCGAACAACGCACCGCGTGGCGATCGTCCAGAGCGTAGCGGTGATCGTCCGGACCGTGGTGATCGCGAGCGTCGTGCGCCGATCCCGCTGGCCGAAGGCCGTGCGCGCTGCCGTACTGCGCTGGGTGCCCGTGACGGCATCGCGGCCAAGAACCTGCTGGGCGCCATCCTCAACGAAGGCGGTCTGGCTCGTGAGGCCATCGGTCGCATCCAGGTACGTGACAGCTTCAGCCTGGTAGAGCTGCCGGAAGATGGTCTGGAGAAGTTGCTGACCAAACTGAAGGACACTCGTGTCGCCGGCAAGCAGCTTAAACTGCGTCGCTATCGCGAAGATTGATCCGCTCTCGGGCTGATTGATCGAACATAAAAAATCCCCGACTGGTTCGGGGATTTTTTTTGCCTGAAGCTGGGTGTCTTTTCAGGGCGAGCCCATCGCGAGCAGGCTCGCTCCCACAGTGGCACAGGTAAATGCAGTCAAATGTGGGAGCGAGCCTGCTCGCGATTGAACGCGACTCGGTTCATCAGTCAAACCGATAGATGTCCATCCCCAAAGCCCCCAGGGTGAACCCCTGATGGGCAACGCTGAATTCACCTCCCGCACCCCGGGCAAAATACAACGGCAACAAGTGCTCGTCACTGGGATGGCTGCGCACGGCGTGGGGGGCTTGGCGACGGTAATCATGCAGCGCGGCTTCGTCGTCCTCTGCCAATTTCTCCACCATCCAGTCACGAAAAGCCTTGGCCCAGGGCTCAATGCTTTCGGGGCCGGCGTTCCAGTTCAGGTCGCGCAGGTTATGGGTGATGCTGCCTGAGCCGATCAGCAACACGCCTTGCTGGCGCAGGCTCGCCAAGGCCCGGCCGACCTGGGTTTGCAGGGCCGGCCCTTGTCGGCTGGGCAGGGAGATCTGCACGACGGCAATCTCGGCCTTGGGGTACATCAAGGACAACGGCACCCACACGCCATGATCGGAGGGTCGCTCTGTGTCCAGGCGTGCCCGCAGGTGTGCGGCGTTGAGCAGGGCCGCCACTTGCCCCGCCAATTGTGGATCGCCCGGCGCCGGATATTGCACCTCGTACAGAGCCGGCGGGAAGCCGCCGAAGTCGTGCCAGGTCCGTGGATGCGGATTGGCGCTGACCAGCAGTTCACTGCTTTCCCAGTGCGCGGACACGATGACGATGGCTTTGGGTGTGGGCAGTTGCGCGGCGAGGCGAGCCAGTGCCGGGCCGCTGTCACCGGGTTCCAGGGCCAGCATCGGTGAGCCATGGGAGATAAACAGGCTGGGCAGCATGAACGGACTCCTGAGCGTTAAGATGTCGCCATCTTCTGTCAGGTCTATGATCTAAATCTAATATAAGTTTTAGCCCGTTTTAATCGGTTTTTCTGGAGTGAGTGATGGAGCCTGAGTTTTGGCACAAGCGCTGGTCAACGAATCAGATCGGTTTTCATTTGCCAGAGGTGAATCCCTATCTGCAACGTTTCTGGCCGCAACTGGGGGTGGAGCGGGGCAGTCGGGTGCTGGTGCCCCTATGCGGGAAGACGCTCGACCTCTTGTGGCTTGCCCAACAGGGGTATTCGGTACTGGGGGTGGAGCTGTCGGAAAAAGCCGCCGCGGATTTCTTCCTTGAGCATCAGCTTGAGCCGAGCGTGAGTGAAGAGGGCGCATTCAAGGTGTTCCGTGCCGCTGACATTGAAATCCGCTGCGGTGATTTCTTTGCCCTGAGCCCGGAGGATGTGAGCGATTGCACGGCGCTGTACGATCGCGCTGCATTGATCGCCCTGCCTGGGCCGATGCGGGAGCGGTATGCGGCTCATCTGCAGAAGATTCTGCCGCAGTGTGTCGGATTGCTCATTACTCTGGATTACTCACAGGGTGAAATGCCTGGCCCGCCGTTTTCCGTAGGGGATGACGAAGTGCAGAGGCTGCTGGGCGAGGTCTGGCGGCTGGAGGTATTGCAGGAGCAGGATGTGCTGGGGGAAAGCTGGAAGTTCTTGCAGGCTGGCGTCAAAAGGCTGGATGAGCGGGTGTATCGGGTTTCCAGTCGTTGATGTGGCGTGCCCGCTGGCCTTGTCGCGAGCAGGCTCGCTCCCACAGTTGATCCGTTGCGAACTATGAATTGGCACTCGCCGAAGACGCCCTGTGGGAGCGAGCCTGCTCGCGATGGGGCCAGACCAGGCAACTCATAAATCAGGCAGAAAAAAGCCCGCATCGCTGCGGGCTTTTTCTTGAAGCTTGAACCTGTCAGCCGCGACGACGCAGTGCGTCGATACGCTCTTCCAGTGGCGGGTGACTCATGAACATGCGAGCCAGGCCTTGCTTGATGCCACCGTTGATGCCAAAGGCATTGAGGGTGTCGGGCATGTGTACCGGCAAACCTTGCTCGGCACGCAAGCGTTGCAGGGCGCCGATCATGGCGCTGGTGCCAGCCAGGCGTGCACCGGCATCATCTGCGCGGAACTCACGTTTGCGCGAGAACCACATGACGATGGCACTGGCGAGGATGCCCAATACCAGCTCGGCGAAAATGGTCGCCACGTAGTAGGCGATGCCCTGGCCTTCTTCATTCTTGAAGATCACCTTGTCGACGAAGTTGCCGATGATGCGGGCAAAGAACATGACGAAGGTGTTCACGACACCCTGGATCAGCGCCAGCGTCACCATGTCGCCGTTGGCGACGTGACCGATCTCATGGGCCAGCACAGCCTTGACTTCATCCGGCGAAAACCGCTCGAGCAAGCCCTGGCTGACAGCGACCAGCGCGTCGTTCTTGTTCCAGCCGGTGGCGAAGGCGTTGGCCTCGTAGGCTGGGAAGATGCCCACCTCCGGCATCTTGATGCCGGCTTCGCGTGACAGCTGCTCGACGGTTTGCAGCAGCCATTGTTCGTGGCGAGTGCGCGGCTGAGTGATGATCTGGGTGCTGGTGCTCATCTTCGCCATCCACTTGGAGATGAACAGCGAGAACAGGGAACCGGCGAAACCGAACACCGCACAGAAGATCAGCAGCTGACTGAGGTTGAGGTCAACCCCGTTGGCCGCCATGAACCCGTTGAAGCCAAAAAGGCTCAGGGTGATGCTGGCAATCAGCACGACCGCCAGGTTAGTGGCCAAAAACAGCAGGATGCGCATCATGGTTGTGGAAATCTCCTCATGCTAAAGATGTAGCGTTATGCGGGGTATATAAGGTGCCGCCGCAGGCTATTCAACACGCCGACTATTTCAAACTGTGTCCTACACGCGTCGCAAATGTTTGAAAGACTTTTCTGAAAGTGACCGCGGAAAAGAAAAGGAGCGCCCGTACCCCGTGAACGTTGAGTCGCGCCGCGCACCGTCTGCCGCGCCTTCAGTGTAGAAGGCCTGCCGCAACGGGCGAAACGGATGTGTTGCTGAATCAAACAGCGTGCGAGTCGTCCCCTCGCACGCCACCTGGATTACTGGCGGTAGGACTTGAGGAAGTTGCCGATCCGGCCAATGGCCTGGTCCAGGTCGTCGACCCGGGGAAGGGTCACGACGCGGAAGTGATCCGGCCATGGCCAGTTGAACGCCGTGCCCTGGACCACCAGCAGCTTTTCGGACAGCAGGAGGTCGAGGACGAATTTTTCATCGTTGTGGATCGGGCAGACCTTCGGGTCGATCCGCGGAAAGGCGTACAACGCACCCATTGGCTTGACGCAACTGACACCAGGAATGTCGTTGAGCAATTCCCAGGTACGGTTGCGTTGCTCCAGCAACCGGCCCTGGGGCAGGACCAGGTCGTTGATGCTCTGGTAGCCACCCAGCGCCGTCTGGATCGCGTGTTGGCTCGGTACGTTGGCACACAGGCGCATATTGGCCAGCATGTCGATGCCTTCGATGTAGCTCTGGGCGTGATGCTTGGGACCGGAAATAACGATCCAGCCGGAGCGGAAACCCGCCACCCGATAGGATTTGGACAGGCCGTTGAAGGTCAGGCACAACAGGTCCGGCGCCAGTGACGCGGTGCAGACGTGCACGGCATCGTCGTACAGGATCTTGTCGTAGATCTCGTCGGAAAACACCACCAGGTTATGCTGGCGAGCCAGTTCCAGCATGCCCAGCAGGACCTCCCTGGAGTACACCGCGCCAGTGGGGTTGTTCGGGTTGATGATCACCAGTGCCTTGGTGTTCGGGGTGATCTTGGCCTTGATGTCCGCCAGGTCGGGAAACCAGTTGGCCTGTTCATCGCACAGGTAATGCACCGGGTTGCCGCCCGACAGGCTCACGGCGGCGGTCCACAATGGGTAGTCCGGGGCCGGCACCAGCACCTCATCGCCGTTGTTGAGCAAGGCCTGCATCGACATCACGATCAGTTCGGACACGCCGTTGCCCAGGTAGATGTCTTCGATGCCGACACCTTCGACCTGTTTCTGCTGGTAGTACTGCATCACGGCCTTGCGGGCGCTGAACAGGCCCTTGGAGTCGCTGTAGCCCTGGGCGGTCGGCAGGTTGCGGATAACGTCCTGGAGGATTTCATCGGGCGCTTCGAAACCAAAGGGTGCCGGGTTGCCGATGTTCAGCTTGAGGATGCGATGGCCTTCCTCTTCCAGGCGTTTGGCGTGCTTGAGCACCGGGCCGCGAATGTCGTAGCAGACGTTGGCGAGCTTGTTCGATTTGCTGACCTGCATGGCGATGTGTTCCCGAAAATGAACGATCCAGGCGGCGAGTGAACTACCGTACTGGGGATCCTGCGTCTGTGCCCAGGCTTGACGCGGTACATGCGTGACAATCCGTTTGAATGCGCATGACGTGACTGCCAGACTGGCGTCTGACGAGGCGCAATCATACGTGCCGCCCGATCTGCGGAAAAGCGTCGGATCGGGCTTTTTCAATTGCCGAGGTAGGACGATGGAAAAGTTGCAGAAAACCCTTGAAGAATGGCGCGCCATGCTTGACCCGGAGCAGTACAACGTCTGTCGGCTAAAGGGCACCGAACGGCCATTCTCCGGTAAATACAACGACACCAAGACTGATGGTGTGTACCACTGCATCTGCTGCAACGAGCCATTGTTCGATTCGCAGACCAAATTCGATTCCGGTTGCGGCTGGCCCAGTTTCTACGCGCCGATCGAAGGCAGCGCAGTGGTGGAAGTGCGCGATGTCAGCCACGGCATGATCCGCACCGAAGTGGTCTGCGCCAAATGTGACGCGCACCTGGGCCACGTCTTCCCTGACGGCCCGCCACCCACGGGCTTGCGTTATTGCATCAATTCGGTGTGCCTGGATCTGGTGCCCCGAGGGTAACTCTGTGGGAGCAAAGCTTGCTCGCGATGAAGGCACCTCGATCTCTGAAAGACCGTGTCGCCTTCATCGCGGGCAAGCCTGGCTCCCACAATCTGTGATGCGGGTATTTTTGGATAATTAAATTGCATGCAATTTAATTGCTCGCTATCTTCAGTGTCCTCTTCTTCCCATCTGGAGCCTTGCCATGAGCGACAACCTGCTGAGCATCCCGTGCACCACGATCAAGGGGGAGCAAAAGACCCTCGCCGATTTCGCCGGCAAGGCTGTGCTGGTGGTCAATACTGCCAGCCAGTGCGGCTTCACTCCCCAGTACAAGGGGCTTGAGGCGTTGTGGCAGACCTACAAGGACCAGGGCCTGGTGGTGCTGGGCTTTCCCTGCAATCAATTTGGCAAGCAGGAGCCGGGCAACGAGGGGGCAATTTCCGAGTTCTGCGAGCTGAACTTTGGTGTGAGTTTTCCGCTGTTCAAGAAAATCGAGGTCAACGGCGCCAATGCCCATCCGCTGTTTGTCCAGCTCAAGCAGCGGGCGCCCGGCGTACTGGGGTCCAAGGGCATCAAGTGGAATTTCACCAAGTTCTTGATCGGCAAGGACGGCCAGGTGGTCAAGCGGTTTGCGCCGACCACCAAACCCCAGGACCTGACCGGTGAGATCGAAGCCTTACTCAAATGAATGATCTGTCAGTCGATGCGCTGAAACTCGACAGCCAGTTGTGCTTCAAACTGTACGCCGCGTCGCGGGCGGTCATTCGCGGCTACAAGCCCATGCTCGATCAGCTCGGCCTGACTTATCCGCAATACCTGGCGATGCTGGTGCTGTGGGAGTGGCAGGTAAATGCGCCGGAACAACCCACGGTCAAGGCTCTGGGCGAACGGCTACTGCTGGATTCGGGCACGCTGACGCCGTTGCTCAAGCGCCTGGAACAACTGAGCCTGGTTCAGCGCCAGCGTTCGGCCCGCGATGAGCGGGAGGTGCATCTGAGCCTTACGCAAACCGGCTGGGAATTGCGTGAGCAGGTCGGTCCGCTCAAGGCCCGCCTGTTATGCGACAGCGGGCTTGACCTGGACCGCCTGGGAGAGTTGCGAGACGGTCTCGATCATCTGTTGGGGCAGATCAAAGCGCTGACGTAAGCGGCACCCACTGGTCCAGCAACGCCGCCAGCTCTTCGCGCCGAAACGGCTTGGACAGGTAATCGTTCATGCCGGCGGCCCGGCATCGCTCACGTTCCTCAGGCATGGCGTTGGCTGTCAGTGCGACAATCGGCAGATCCGGCCAGCGCCCGCTGCGACGGATCTGGCGACTGGCTTCGTAACCGTCCATGACCGGCATGTTGCAATCCATCAGGACCAAATTGAAATCCCTCTGTTCGAGCAGGTCCAGGGCTTCGGCGCCATGGGCCGCGACGATGACTTCGCAACCGAGCTTCACCAGCATGCCCTTGGCCACCAGTTGGTTGACCGGATTGTCTTCCACCAGCAACACCCGCCCGCGTTTGGACGGCGCCAGGGTTTCGATCTGAGCGTCATTGATGGTGGTGGCGTCGCTTTGCAAGGCGCGACGCAGGATCTGATAGAGGGCATGGCGCGCCAGGGGCCGGGCCTGCTGTAACAAGGGGGCGAGGGCGGCGGCTTCTTCGCTGGGCAGAAAACTGCCATATGCGGTGACCAGCAGGATGGGCGCGTCGAAGGTGGGACGCATAGTGAACAGGCATTCCGGGCAGTCGGTAATCAGGACATCAGGCTTGAGGCCCAGCAATCCGTCATCCACCGAACGTCTTTCATAGTCCAGCCCCCAGCCGGGCAATAGCATGTTGAGCAATTCGGCCAGGCCGCTGCTGCGGTCGGTGATGGCCACAATATTGCCGCGCAAGGGCTCGACGGGCGTCGCCGGGGTATGGCAGGGCAGGGGCAGGTCAGCGCAGAACTGGCTGCCGAAACCGGCCTCGGAGGTGATCGTCAACTGGCCTTGCATGGCTTCACAGAGGTTGTAGGTCAGCGCCAGGCCCAGCCCGGTGCCACCGAATTGGCGGGTAATGCCAACACCGGCCTGGGTGAACGGCTGGAGAATTCGTGCTTGGGCTTCCTGGGGGATGCCGATGCCGGTGTCACAGATCTCGATTCGCACGCCGTCTTCATGTGGACTCAAACGTACGTCGACCCGGCCGAAGCGAGTGAATTTCAGCGCATTGGACAGCAGGTTGCTGACGATCTGGCGCACCCGGGTAGGGTCACCCAGGACCTGTGCTGGAAGCGCCGGGTCGATCAGGCAGGCCAGCTCGACGCTGGGAGCGGCGTTCTGGGAAAGCAGGTTGGCGGTGTCTTCGACCAGCGAGCCAAGGTCGAACGGGATGCGTTCGAGTTCCAGTTGACCGGCGTCGAATTTCGACAGATCAAGGATATCGTTGAGCAGTTCAACCAGCACCTTGCCCGAGTCATGGGCGATCGATAGCTGTTGCTGTTGTTCGGCCGTCAGGGGGCCATCCAGTGACAGCGCGATCATTCCCAACAGACCGTTGAGCGGCGTGCGGATCTCATGGCTCATGTTGGCCAGAAAGACGGAGCGGGCTTCGGCCATATCCAGGGCGGTGCGCCGGGCCACTTCCAACTCCTCGTTGGACTGGCTGAGGCGGGCATTGATGGCTTTGAGTTCGGCGGTACGGGCCGAGACAATGTTTTCCAACTGCGCCAGGTAATCGGTGAGGCGATTTTCGGCCGTGCGCCGTTGCTGGATCTCGGTGGCGATATTTTCGAACTGCTGGTTGGCCACCGAGACCAGTACACCGATCTCGTCCTGCTGGTGGCCGGAGGGGCATTCCAGACGACTCTGCTCGCCGCTGCTGGGATCGCGGCTGCTCAGTTCGCGGATGACCCGAACCAGCGGCTTGGTCAGCATCACATAAAACAACGCCAGCAGCAGACCGGTCAGGATCAGGCTGCGGGCGAAACCGTTGAGCAGCGTCACTTCGGCCCGGCGCAGGAACCGGCTGCCGAAAGCATAGGTGTCGACCTCCAGCCGCAGCACGCCCAGGGACTCGGCCGGCAGGTGGTCCAGATAGAGGCGGTCTTCGAACTGGCGCTGGGCACCGAAGAGAAAGTCGCTGATGAACCGGTAACTGCTCTGCAGTTCGGGGCGTTTGACGCTGGCCAGCACGGTGTTGTTGTTATCGATCAGTTGGGCACCGATGATGGCCGGTGAGCGCAACAGGCCCAAGGACAGCTCCTGGGCGAGTTCGGCATCGATGTTATAGGCGATACGCGATGCCGGGTTGTGGCTGATTTCCAGCAGCGACAGGATTTCACGGTTGATCGACGCGTCTTCGCTGGCATAATCGATGCCGATCTGCATCAGGCTGAGCAAAGTACCCAGCACGAAACCCACCAGAACGGTCAGCCGGGCCTGCTTGTAGGACAGCCGTTGGGTGAATCTGATGTCCATGGAATGATGAACCACTTACGTTTCCCTTCGCCGCTCAAGCATAGCTGATCATCTCTGAATACCGATGCAGCCGGTTTATGTTGTGTGGGATAGACCCGCCATTGGGTACGGCGTTTCGTCGCTGTAGCGCCATCATCACTGTGAACCTGTCCGAGGAGAAGACATGGACTCTCGATTGAATGCTTTTCTTGAGCGTGCCGATGCGGTGCTGGCTCGCATAGAGCCCTTGTTGCCTGCTCCACGGCCGGCTATCGATTGGACCCGAACGCTGGCGGCCCGTTGGCAGCGCGACGGGCGCAGTGGTTACCTGCTGCCGCTTGAAGTCAGCCTCGACATGCGCCTGTCGGACCTGATTGGCGTGGATCGTCAGGTTGAACAGCTGGGTCGCAACACCCGCCAGTTCATCGATGGCATGCCGGCCAACCATGCGTTGCTGTGGGGCTCGCGTGGCACTGGCAAGTCGTCTCTGGTGCGCGCGTTGCTGGCCGAACATGCCCAGCATGGCTTGCGGTTGATCGAGATCGAGCGCGATCACCTGGCCGATCTGCCGCGGGTGGTCGAACAAATCGCAAAGCTGCCGCAGCGCTTTGTGCTGTTCTGCGATGACCTGTCGTTCGAGTCCGGGGAGGGCGATTACCGCGTTCTTAAAAGCGTGTTGGACGGGTCTCTGGAACAGGCGCCGGACAACGTGCTGTTGTACGCCACCTCCAACCGCCGTCACCTGGTGCCGGAAAAGGAAAGCGACAACGAGAACTGGAAGCGGGTCGATGGCGAGCTTCACCCCAGCGAGGCCGTAGAGGACAAGATCGCCCTGTCTGACCGTTTCGGGTTGTGGCTGTCGTTTTATCCGTTTACCCAGGAGCATTTCCTCAACGTGGTGGAGCACTGGATCGGCGAGCTGGCGGCCAAGGCCGGGCTGGCCTGGCAGCGTGATGAAGCGCTGGATGTGCAGGCAGTGCGTTGGGCCACCGGGCGCGGCAACCGCAACGGACGTTGCGCTTATCAGTTTGCCCGATATTGGGTGGGCCTCAAACTTCTGGAGAATAAGGCATGATCGATTTGAAAGGCACCGGCGAAGGTCTCGACGGCTATGGCTTGTTAGCGGCACAGCTTGAGTCCTTGCTGGCCGATGAGCGGGACTTCATCGCCAATGCCGCGCAGTTTTCGGCCTTTCTGTTCAGTCAGTTGGACGACTTGAACTGGGCCGGCTTTTACCTCAATCGCAACGAAGAACTGGTGCTGGGCCCATTCCAGGGGCAGATCGCCTGCGTGCGAATTCCCTTTGGCCGTGGTGTGTGCGGGACAGCGGCGGCGACCCGCCAGACTCAGCGTGTTGAAGACGTCCATGCCTTTGCCGGGCATATCGCCTGCGACAGCGCGTCGAACAGCGAACTGGTGGTGCCGCTGGTCAAGGGCGGGCGCCTGATCGGCGTGCTCGACCTGGACAGTCCGAAACTGGCACGTTTTACCGAGCATGACCGGGCCGGTATCGAGCAACTGGCCGATATCTTCCTGCGCCTGACAGACTGCTGACCCGCTTGCCGTAGCAGTTGGCCAAAGCTCGGACCGCGTTCGGCTCGGCAGCGCCTACAACGGCGGCTTTCATGCCTTCAGTCCGGCCTTGTCCAACAGGCTGTCCGGGTCGACCTCATCGATCTGGCGCGGATCGAGAAACTGGTTGGCGTAGCTCAGGTAGATCTTTTCATCGATGAACAGCCCGAACAGCTCTGGATCGATGTGGGCGTCACGGCACATGGTGGCCATGATGCCCAGGGCTTCACTCAGTTTCTTGGCCTTCTTGTAAGGACGATCGGCAGCCGTCAGTGCTTCGAAAATGTCCGCAATCGCCATCATGCGTGCCGGCAGGCTCATCTCCTCGCGTTTGAGCCGCTTGGGATATCCCGTGCCGTCCATCTTCTCGTGATGCCCGCCAGCGATCTCCGCCACGTTGCCCAAATGGCTGGGAAAGGGTAACTGGCTGAGCATCAGGATTGTTTGCACCATGTGATGGTTGATGACGTAACGCTCTTCACGCGTCAGCGTGCCTCGTTTGATGCTGAGGTTGTAAAGCTCGCCGCGGTTGTACTTCCAGGGCGGCACGTCGAGCTGGAACCCCCACGGGTTGTCTGTCGGGATCAGCTCGGCTTCGTGCCGCTCCAGCAGGTGCTCGGGCTTGTCCGCCAACAACCGTTCAGTGACTGGAAGCGCAGGCTTGGGCGTGCGTGCCTGGCGCCGGTTCTCTTCCCAGGAAACCCCCAGGCGGTCATCCAGGGTCCGGGTCCAGGGGCGTTGGGCGATATCTTGCAAACGTTGCAGGTCGGCGTCGGCCATGGCCTCGGAGCCGAGGTTGCAGCGGGCGACGAAAGCAAAGTCGTCATCGAGGCTGGCCAGTGTGGCGTCGCGTCGCTGGGCCAGGGATGACGGCTCGCCACCCGTTGCCAGGGCCTGCCAATAATCGACCCAGGCGTCGCGCTTGAGCACCTCGAAGCGCGTGCGGATCTCGTGGATCCGGTCGTTCAGGGTTTCCAGTTTGGTGGCTTTGTCGACCACGTATTCGGGGGTGGTGACCTTGCCGCAATCGTGCAGCCAGGCGGCGATGTGCAGCGCTTCCCACTCATCTTCCGTGGGACGGTAGGCCTGGAATGCCGACGCCTGGCTGGCAGCGGCGGCCTGGGCGAGCATCAGCGTCAGGGCTGGCACCCGCTGGCAATGACCGCCGGTGTAAGGACTCTTGGCATCGATCGCCCCAGCCAGCAGTTGAATGAACGAATCGAGCAGTTGTTTTTGCCGGGCTTGCAGGCGCTGGCCTTCAATGCTCACGGTGGCGGCGCCGGACACGGCCTGCAGGAAGGCGATGCGGTCTGGCTGCAGTTTTTCCAGGTCGGCTTCGGTGCCGCTGTCGGTTATCAGCAACACCAGAACCCCGACGGTTTCCTGGTGACGATTGCGCAGGCGGATGCCGATCAGGTGAACCCGTGGCGCATCCAGTGCCAGCAGGACACTCTTGAGGTCGCCGACCTGCTCGAAGCCCAACGAGGTGACGAGGTTGTCCGAGGCGTCCAGTTGCTGCAGCCATGGCGGGCTGTCCTGTGCCTTGAGCGCATGACCTTGCAAGCCGAAGGCAGCAAGGTCCCGAGGCCTTCCATCGATGACCAACCCATAGGGCCTGACCTGATCGTCATCGTTCTCGCGCAGGTAAATCAGGCCGGCCTGGGCCTGGCCGATTTTCACTGTTTCGAACAGCACCCGCTCCAGCAACGGGGCAAAGCGGGTTTCGGCGCGCAGACTGGCGGTGATTTCGAAGAAGCTTGCCAGGGTCTCTTTCATTCGCGCCATCGAGACGCCCAACTGATCGACCTCCAGCACGGGGGAGCGACGGGACACCGGGTAGTTGAAATCGAAGCTGCGGATGGCGTCCGCCTCCTGCACCAGTGCGCGCAGGGGCTTGACCAGAATCCTGGAGGTCAACCAGCCCAGGGGCAGGCACAGGAGCAGAGTGGCGAGGGTAATCAGCGCGCCTTGCCAGCGCATGCGATAGGCATCGGCCAGCAACTCATCCTCAGGGACCAGCAACGCCAGTTCCAGGCCCTGCGGCCCGCCTTCCTGCATGTGGCTGCGCGAAACGATCCATTGGCGTCCACCAGCCTCCAGGCGTGGGGTGTCGGTGTTGTCGTCGAGTGCGGCGGCGATGGCCGGGCTGAGGTCGCGTGCCTTGATCAGGCGTGCCGACTGGGTGTCGGTGATCAGCCGATGACTGTCGGGGTAGGCGACTGTATTGCCCTGGGGGTCGAGCAGCACAATTTCGGTGCCGGCGGTCACCCTGTGCTTGGCCAGGGTCTGGGACAGGGACGCCAGGGTCAGGTCGGCAGCGATGACCGCCTGTTCGCCACTGCGCCGGGCGAGGGTGGTGCCCAGGTTTTGGGTGGAGAAGAATACGTAGGGTTCGGTGGTGATTTGCTCGGCGCTTCCCAGCGCGCTGCGAAACCAGCCTCGGTTGCGTGGATCGTAGGATTCGTCGGCAATGTCCTGACGGCTGACGAGCGTCAGGCTCTGGTCGTAGAACAGCGACTGGGCACGAACCTGGCCGGGGGTAGCTGTCCTATCCACGGTCCAGACCTGGTAGGCCGCGTTGGCCGGTGCTTTCAGCGCGGTCTTCAGGGCTTCGGTACGCAAGGGACGGACCATCAGGAAGTCGCCATTGCTGTCGCCCAGGTACAGCGACGCCAGGTTCGGGTTGTCCCGCAGCGCCTGGCTGAAGGGGGCGAGCAGGGCCAGGCGCTGAGCGATCCTGGGTTCACGTGTCGCCGGGTAATCGGCTAGCAGGCCCAACAGGTGGCGGATGGGTTCATAGGTGTCATACAAATCCAGGCGTACGTCCTGCTCGATGCGGTTGAACAGTTTTTCACTGCTGGACAGGATGATTTGTGTGGTTTGGTGATAGTTGAAAATGCCTAGCACCACACCGGTCAGCAGCAGGAGCAACGTAAACATCACGCTGATGTGTACGTGCAAGGGGAACCGGCGTTGTTGCGGACGCGGTGCGCTGGGCATTGCAGTCACTCCAAGTGTTGATGGGCGTTCCCAACTCATTCCCTGCCGCGCCGGGGGAAACCAATCGAGAACGCCCCTGGTGCGCACTGCTGAGCGATCAGCATAGTAAACGCTGGATTATTTTGCCTTGGCGATCTCTGTTTCCAGGGCGCGCTCCAGTTCGGTCATGGCCTGGTCGAGCGCCTCGGTACATTCGCCAATGGGTTGCGCACCCTGTGCCTGGTGGCAGGCGTGTTCCAGCGCCTCACATCTTTGTATCAACGAGGTCGCCTGCACGATTCGGGCGACGCCTTTTATTTTGTGCGCGGCCTCGGTCAGTGCCTGTCGGTCCCCACTGCGGGCAATATCGAGCAACTCCCGGCGGTCCGAGCGATTGCTGCTGAGCAGTTCTTCCAACAGGCGCCGGATGGACAAGGGGTTGCCACCGGTCAAGGTCTGCAGGCTTTGCACATTGAAAGCCTTGGGCCGGCTGGTGGATCTGACTGTTTTCATCCATTGGCTCAGGGCGCTCAGGCTGATCGGTTTGAACAGGCAGTCGTCCATTCCGGCGTCCCGGCAGCGTTGTTTTTCCTCCGGTTGTGCGTTGGCGGTAAACCCCAGGATGGTGCAGCGCGGCAGTTCGCGTTCGCACTCATGGCGACGAATCGAACTGGCCAGTTCGTAGCCACTCATGATGGGCATGTTGCAATCGGCGATGACCAGGTCGAAATCCCCTTCATGCCAGGCTTTGAGTCCTTGTGCGCCATCATGGGCGACCTGATGGTGATGACCCAGGTACTCCAGTTGTTGCGACATCAACAAGCGATTGGCCGGATGGTCATCCACGACCAGAACGCTCAAGGCGGCCGTGGCCGTTTCAACGACAGGTTCCTGGGGCACGCAAACCGTGGTGGTCGGCAGGGTAGTCAGTTGCAGTGAAATCTGGACCCGGGTGCCGATGCCCGGCTCACTGCTCATGTGCAGACTGCCGCCCATCATCTGACACAGGTTGCGACTGATCACCAGGCCAAGTCCTGCGCCCGTTCGCGCCATCCGGCCGGTGTTGTCGACCTGGGAAAACGGCTCGAACAGACGTTGCAGGTCTGCCGCACTGATGCCGATGCCGCTGTCGCTGACCTCCAGTTGCATGTGCAGGGTGTCATCCGGGGCGGCCGGAGACAGTTGGACCTTGATTTGAACTTGACCCTGTTCGGTAAATTTGAGGGCATTGCTGATCAGGTTCGAGAGCACCTGTTTGAATCGCAAGGGATCTATCAGGACGTCCGGGTTGCCTTCGGCCGGGTCGAACAGCAGCGACAATGCCAGGTTCTTCTGTCGAGCAACGCCTTCGAAAACCCGTATGACTGATTGCAGCAAGGCCCTGAGATTGACCCGCTCGGGCGCCAGGCTCAGGTGACCTGACTCGATCCGTGCAATGTCCAGGATGTCGCCGATCAGCTCGAGCATGCCGGAAGCCGATTCGTACGCCACTTCTATGGTCGAACGGTCCAGATGGCCCTTGTCGGCATGTTTCAAAGCCAGCTCCAGCATGCCGATCACCGCGTTCATGGGGGTGCGGATCTCATGGCTCATGGTCGCCAGGAACGTGCTTTTGGCGCGGTTCGCATTGTCGGCCCGCTCCTTGGCGGCGCGCAGTTCGTCGAACAATTGGCGTCGTTCGCTGATGTCGATCCAGCCGCCAATGATGCCCTGTACTTCGGCGTTTGAGTTGCGATAGGGGAGAATCCAATGGTAGATGGTCAGCTTGTCAGCCCCGATATGTAACGGGCGATCCAGGACCAGCGGAGTGCCTTCGGCCATGACCCGCTGATAGTCCGCCTGGTACTCCTGCGCTTCGAAAGCATTGCTCATGGACCCAGGCATGACGTTCTTGCCGATGACCTCTTCGCGTTTCACGTTGAACGTCTGCAAGTAACTGTCATTGCAACTTTGCAGGAAACCGTTGCGATCTCTGACGTAGATCGGGTGGGGGGTGCCGTTGAGCAGCGAGTGCATGAACTCAAGCTGGTCATTGAGGGCCAGCTCCGCCCGTTGACGTTGCCTGATCTGGCGCTGCATGTAGGCATTCCATGCCAGCGACAGCAGCAACAAGAGGCCGACGCCGGCGACGATCTGGAAAAACAGGCGGTTATAGGTGCGCCACGCGTGTTCCGATGCCGACACGTAACCTCGCCAACGATTATTGATCACGCCCAGTTCGTCCGGGTCGATGCTGGTGAGGGCTTTGTCGAGAATGGAGTTCAGCTCCACGGCGTCTTTGGCAGTGGCCAACGAGAACATGGCCTGGCGGGTTCCTACGGTGCTGCTGATTTGCAAGGTGTCTCGCAACGAGTGCGACGAGATGAAGTAGTTGGCCATGACCAGAGAGTTCACGCTGCCATCGATCTGGCCCTTGGCGAGCATTTCAACGGCATGGAGAGGGTCGTCGGTTTCGATGATCTTGATGTCCGGATACTGGCTGCGTAGCCATTCAATGACCGGATTGCCTTGAGTGATGGCCAGGGTTCGGTCGCCGAACTGGTCGAGGGTTGCCGGGGTGTCAGATTGCTTGCGGGTTAGCAGGACGAATGAGCTGTCGACGTAGGGGCGGCTGAACTTCAACTGTTGCTGCCGCGCGCTGCTCGGCAAAAGCGCTGCAATCATGTCGGCCTGACCGTTCAGGACCGCGGCAATCATTTCGCTATCATTCTGAGTGCGCTGGATCTCCAGGCGGATGCCGGTGCGCAACCGGATCAGCTCCAGCAGGTCGGCACTGATGCCGCGAAAGTCACCATCGGAGTCGAAAAAAGTGAAGGGCGCCGCGGTTTCGTTGACCATGACTCGCACCACCGGGTGCCGTGCCAGCCAGCGTTGCTCCCGGGCGGTCAGTTGTATCTTGTGTTCCGTGAGATACAAGTCGCTGCCAGCGCTCCAGCGTTTGGAAATGGCCGCTTGCTCGGTGATGGAAATCTGGTTCAGCGTGGCATTGATGGCCTCCAGCAGCCGGGTATCGTGACTTCGAACCGCGAAACCGAATCCATAGGACTCATGCTTGCCGAAGCTGGCCATGCGGATGTTGCTCAGGTAACCCTTGCTGATCATGTAGTGGGTGGAAATGGTATCGCCGAGAAAGACATCCGCCTGGCCGAAAGCGACGGCGTTTATGGCGTTCTGGTAGGAGGGGTAGGTGCTGATGATTGCCTTGGGGTAAAGCTTTTCGATTTCCCGCAGCGGCAGGTAGTGATAAACCATGCTCAGCCGCAATCCCTGGAGATCTTCGGTCAGGGAACGGCTTTCATTCGTCCGGGTGACGAGAACGGGCTGGTCCACTGCATAAGGGGTCGATAGCACAATGCCGGGGGTGCGCGCTTCGAAACCATTGGCGGTGCCGAGCAGGTCGATTTTTCCATTCTTGAGGGCCGCAATGGCCTCGTCCCGGGAAGCGAAACGCAAAACCCGCATTGGCAGACCGATCGCCCTGGCGATGACGCCGGCGTAGTCGGCAGTCATGCCCTCGTAGTCTTGCCCGCTGGTGGACAGATCGAAGGGCGGATAATCAGGGGCAGACGTTCCCAGTACCAATTCCTGCCGGTCCTGTAACAGGCTACGGTGAGCGTCATCCAGCAGGACCTCGACATGAGCCGCCGTCGAACGACCCAAAAGCGTGTAGTGCTCGGGCGTGCCCGGCGTCGCCATGAGGACGTGCGCATATAACCCCGCGCTTAATAGCAGGAGGCATCTACTTATGCATTTGAGCATCCGGTCTTTTCTCACACCAGCGCGTTGCGCTTCGCCATTTCAATCAGTTCTACCAGGGACTTGACCTTGAGTTTTTGCATCAATCTTTTTTTGTAAGTGCTGACAGTCTTATTGCTGAGAAACATACCTTTGGCTATTTCCTTATTGGTACGGCCCTGAGCAAAAAGTTGCAGCACCATCAACTCTCGGTCATTGACACTTTTGAACAGATCCAGCTCTATGCTGCGAGGATCATCCTGGCGGACCGGGTTCAGTGCCTGGCTGGGGAAATAGTTATAACCGGACAAAACGGCCTTGATTGCGCTGACCAGCTCGCTGAGGTCTTCCTGTTTACAAACGTATCCAGAGGCACCGGATTGCATGCACCGGATACCGAAAAGCGTTGGGGACTGAGCGGTGAGCACCAATGTTTTAAGGGGCGTGGTCATGGCGTTGAACCGTGAGAGAATTTCCAGCCCGTCAAGCCTGGGGATGCTGATGTCCAGAATGACCAGGTCCGGCATGCATTCGCGCACCATTTGCATCGCATCCACACCGTTGTCAGTTTCCCCTACGACTTTATAGCCCTCATGCTCCAGGAGCATGCGAACGGCGAGGCGGATGACCGGGTGGTCGTCGACAATGAAAACGGAGTTCATGAATAAAGTCCCTACGAGCTTAATAAAGCGCGCACCTTAGCCCAGTTAATGCCGGGGTCGTATGAGGAGACAGGCATACATATTCAATTTCAGAAGTTTCCTACAAAAAAAGAGGCGGGGTACTACGATGTGATTGGGTTTTTAGTAGGTGAATGAACTAGGAAGGGGAATTATTGCCCGTTTTGAAGGGGAGATTTCTTTCAGGATGTTGTTTATACAAACAAATAGAGGAAGGGTTTTATTCAGTATTAAATGGCAGGCCATCGACTTTTCAGAAACGAGTACGACGCTTCATTGCCGTTTACCCCGCCCCGAGGGGCGGGCCTGCCAAACCTCAATGACTGTGCCTTCGCATCCAGGCTTGCCGCCGACGCCCTCTCATTGGCGAGTACGGCCCGTCATCTCCTGAGCCATTTCGCTGGCGTAGCTGTCAGTCATCCCGGCGATAAAATCGATCATCCGCAAGAATGCACCATGCAACGAACCGTTCGGATCGGGCGCGTTGTTACCCAGCAGGTCGAGAATTCGCCGATTCTTGAACGAAGGCGTGCGACCGCCATGTTGCTCCAGGGCGGCGCCGCAAAATCCGTTGAGCAGGATTTCCAGCGTGGTGTAGGCGCCGATCTCATGCAGGGTCTTGCGCTTGTCCTGGAAGATTTTCTTGCGCGCCATGTCCTTGGCATTCAATACGCAACGTTTGGCTGGGCCATGCATGTGTTCCACCAGGTCCCCTGGCAGCGTACCGGCCAGCAATGCTTGCTGCTGCTCGACGAAAGCCCTGGCTGCGGCGTTGGTCAGATGTTCGATGGCCTTGCCCCGCAGGATCGCCAGTTTGCGTCTTCGCGAGTCCAGTGGTCCAAGTTGACGGTAAGTGTCCGGGAGATCGTCGCCCACCAGGTCCAGAAGCAGCGACTCCACTTGCGGGTATTCCAGCAGCTCCATTTCCACGCCGTCTTCCAGGTCGATCAGCGCGTAGCAGATGTCATCGGCGGCTTCCATCAGGTAAACGAGCGGATGCCGTGCCCAGCGCTGGTCTTCGAGCTGAGGCAGGCCGAGCTTGTGGGCGATCTGTTCCAGCAACGGCAGTTCGCTCTGGTAGCAACCGAACTTGTGCTTCTTGTAGCCCAGGGAGTCCGCGTGACGGGCGGTCCAGGGGTATTTGAGGTAAGTGCCGAGGGTGGCATAGGTCAACCGCGTACCACCGTCGAACTGGTGATATTCAAGCTGGGTGAGCACCCGGAACCCCTGGGCGTTGCCTTCGAAATTGAGAAAGTCGTTGCGCTCGGCCTCGGTCATGGCGTCGAGCCAACCGCGGCCTGCGGCCTGCTGGAACCAATAGCGGATGGCGTCTTCACCGGAATGACCGAATGGCGGGTTGCCGATGTCATGGGCCAGGCAGGCCGATTGCACCACCATGCCCAGGTCACTTGGCTCGCACCACTCAGGCAGGGCGCTGCGGATGGTTTCTCCCACCCGCATGCCCAGGGAGCGTCCGACGCAACTGACTTCCAGCGAATGGGTCAGGCGTGTGTGGATGTGGTCGTTGCTGGAGACCGGATGCACCTGGGTCTTGCGTCCCAGGCGCCGGAACGCGCCGGAAAAAATGATGCGGTCATGGTCTTTGTGGAACGGGCTGCGGCCCAACTCTTCCGGGCTGTGCAGCGTTTTTCCGAGGCGCTCGCGAGTCAGCAAGGTGTGCCAATCCAAGGCTGGTTGCTCCGTTTGATAAGGTCGATGTCCTAGCTTCGCGGTTCGCGGGGCACCTCGCAAGACCTATAGGCTATTGCTACGTCAGGGTTTGCGCACACTTTTGGCCAGCTTGATGAGCGGCAGCAGGGTCGTTGCCAGCCGGATCAGTCCCGTCAGGCTGCTGGTGCGGCCGCTGCGGGTCCGTTTGCCGGTGAGAAAACCGAGCAAGGACACCGCCGCCACGCCCCAGAGCGGCGCGTGCTTGATGCCGAAGCCCTCGTGCCAACTCTGCGTGAAACCGCGCACCCGCTGCAGAGGTTGCAACAGTTGACGGGTTTCCTGGCGGATTTCCTGTCGGTGCATTTCCATGCGCAGACGTACCAGCGCCTTGCGCATTTCCTGGCGGGTCCGGGCTTGAGGAATATCAGGCAGGCTCATGGCAACAGGCGCTCCCGGTCGTTGGCCAATTCTTCCAAAGTGGCATGGAAAGGGGAGGACTCGTCATAGATCGCTGCCTTGAGTCGCAGGCCGCAGAACAGGGCGGCCAGCAGATAAAACAGGCACAAGCCAATAATCCCCGCCAGACGATAGGTATCCCATACCAGGATCAGTACCAGCGCCGACAGCCCCACCAGTAGCAACAACGCAAATACCAGCGCCAGCCCGGCGAACAACAACAGGCTGACTGTGCGTGCTTTCTGTTCCTGCAATTCGATGCCGAACAATTCGACATGACTGTGCAGCAAGCCAAGGAACGCGGCGCCCAGGCGGCGTGCTGTAGGTTGTGTGCCCGCTTCGGACGAGCCGGATTCGTCAATGCCCATCATTAGCGCCGTGTCGCCAGCAGGCCGATCAGAAAGCCCACGCCCGCGGCGATGCCGACGGATTGCCAAGGATTGGCCTGAACGTATTCCTCGGTGGCGATCACCGCCGCCTGGCCGCGCTCACGCACCGAGTCTTCGGTCAACTTCAGGGTCTCGCGGGCGCGCAGAAGGGTTTCATGGATCTGACTGCGCAGCTCATCGGCCTGGTCGCCAGCCAGTGTCGCGGTGTGATCCAACAGCCGTTCGGTGTCGCTGACCAGCGTCTGAAAATCTTCCATCAGGATTTCTTGAGCAGTCTTTGCCTGGGTTCTGGCCATGGGGGAATCTCCGTAAGTGACGTCTGAAGCGTTCGAGTATGAGCCATACCGGAAGGTTCAGTGAAACTGACTGGTACAACTTTTGCTCAGGGTTTTGCCATGTACTGGTGCGTCCCCCTGCGCCTGTGCGCTGAAGCTGGGCGTCAGCCCGCAAAACCTTAACCCAGAAAAACAAAATCCGCGAAGCACTCCAAGCGCAACACCGCATTGTCGATTTTTTGTGCACTCATTCGGTTCATCGGTTTTTCGGTAGTCAGATGAGATGTCTCGACTTGGTGCGTCGTCTGGGTGGGCGAACCGGTTTGGTGCTTTTTTCAACTTTTCAGGTCTGCCAACCATGGAAAATATGCAAAGCGCTGTGGACACTCTGGTCCACAGCTCCAACACGCTGTTCATTTTGCTCGGTGCGGTCATGGTTCTGGCGATGCACGCCGGTTTCGCGTTCCTTGAAGTGGGAACTGTCCGACAGAAGAACCAGGTCAATGCACTGTCGAAAATTCTCAGTGATTTCGCCGTCTCCACCCTGGCCTATTTCTTCGTGGGCTACTGGGTTTCCTACGGCGTGACCTTCCTGCAACCTGCTGCGGCGCTCAACGTCGATCATGGTTACAGCCTGGTGAAGTTTTTCTTCCTGTTGACGTTCGCCGCCGCGATCCCGGCGATCATTTCCGGCGGTATTGCCGAGCGTGCCCGATTTGCCCCTCAGTTGTGTGCCACGGTGTTGATCGTCGCGTTTGTGTATCCATTCTTCGAAGGCGTGGTCTGGAATGGCAATTTCGGCCTGCAGGCCTGGTTGCAAGCCCAGTTCGGCGCTGGCTTCCATGATTTTGCCGGTTCGGTGGTCGTGCATGCCATGGGCGGATGGCTGGCGCTGGCGGCCGTGCTCTTGCTGGGGCCGCGTAACGGCCGTTACCGCGACGGTCGTCTGGTGGCGTTCGCGCCATCGAGTATTCCTTTCCTGGCCTTGGGTTCGTGGATCCTGATTGTCGGCTGGTTCGGCTTCAACGTGATGAGCGCCCAGACGCTGCCGGCGGTGAGCGGGTTGGTGGCGATCAATTCATTGATGGCCATGGTCGGCGGGACCGTGGCGGCGTTGGTCGTCGGACGCAATGACCCCGGCTTTCTGCACAACGGTCCGTTGGCCGGGCTGGTAGCGGTCTGTGCCGGTTCGGACCTGATGCACCCGATCGGCGCACTCGTGACCGGCGCTATCGCCGGTGCCTTGTTTGTCTGGTTTTTCACCGCGGCCCAGGGCAAGTGGAAGATCGACGATGTGCTCGGTGTCTGGCCGCTCCACGGGTTGTGTGGTGTCTGGGGCGGCATTGCTTGCGGGATCTTCGGCCAGAGCGCTCTGGGCGGCCTGGGCGGGGTCAGTTTGATCAGCCAACTGATCGGCACCACGCTGGGCGTTGTCGTTGCCCTGTGCGGCGGGTTCGCGGTCTATGGTGCGATCAAGGCTGTGGTGGAACTGCGGCTGACTCAGGAGCAGGAGTACTACGGCGCCGACCTTTCGATCCACAAGATCGGCGCGGTCAGTCAGGACTGATCCTAAGGCTCTTTGTCCTGATTCCCAGGATAAAAACCGTGTAGCAAGCGATAGCGGTCGTGGCGGACCTGATCCACATGCTGCTGGACCTGCTGGTTCGGCAGCCCGAGCATGATCAGGGCGTGGGAGGCCAGCATCAGGCTTGACTCCAGCAGCTCCGGGACCACTTCGCTGGCCCCGGCAGCCTGCAACTCCGCCAATTGGCTGTCATCGCGGGTACGCACCAGAATCGGCACCTGGGGATTGAGCCGACGGGCTTCCTTGAGCACGCTGATGGCGATGTCGGTTTTGTCCACGGCGATCACCAGCAGCTTGGCGCGACTCAGTCCGACGGCGGCCAGCAGGTCGCCTCGGCGTGAATCCCCATAGTGCACGCAGCTTTCCCCGACGCTGGCTTCCTGAATGATGACCGGATCGTCGTCCAGGGCCACGAACGCCTGGTGTTCCCTGCGTAGAAACCTGCCGATTGACTGGCCGACGCGGCCATACCCGCAAATAACCACATGGCCGGACAAATCGGCATTGAGTGCGCTTATCTGGTCCAGCTGTGCCTCTTCGTTGGGTTTGCGGTGCAGGCGGGCTGCAATGTGCGGCGCGGCACGCAGCAGCAGTGGCGTCAGCAGCATCGAGCAGAAGGTCGCTGCCAGCAGCAGGCCGCTGATGTCGGCGGGCATGAGGCGGTTCTGCTGCATCAGTGCCATCAGGGCAAAACAGAACTCGCCGCCCTGGGCCAGGGCCAGGCCACTGCGCCAGGAGGTTTCGCCGTCGTCCCCTTGCCATTTCACCAGCACTGCGACCACGCAGCCTTTGATAAGCATCAATCCCAGGGTCAACCCGAGGATCAGCAAGCCGTCCTCCACAAACAACTGCAGATCGATCAGCATGCCGATGCTGACGAAAAACAGCCCCAGCAGAATGTCGCGGAACGGCCGTATGTCTGCCTCGATCTGATGTCGGTAATGGCTTTCCCCCAACAACATGCCCGCCAGAAACGCCCCGAGGGCCGGTGACAGACCCAGCAGATGGGTCAGCCAAGCCGTCAGCAATACGATCACCAGGGCCAGCAGCACGAACAGCTCAGCGGACCGGGATTCGGCCACTTCATGGAACAGCCGCGGCAGCAGTAGACGACTGGCCAGCAGTAAACCGCCGAACAGCACCAGGGTCTTGCCCAGGGTCAGGGGCAACGCCCAGTACCATGGTTGCTCGCTGCTGCCGGCGAACACGGGGACGAGGGTCAACAGCAACACCGCGACGACATCCTGGAACAGCAGCACACCGATTGCGTTCTGGCCATGGCTGCTGAATATTTCCCCCAGGCTGGTCAGCTCCTTGCTGACAATAGCGGTGGATGACAAGGCCAGCCCGGCGCCGAGCAGCATGGCGGCGACAGGCGGGGCGCCGAAGAGCAGCAGCAGACTGCCCAGCAGTATCCCTGAGCACAGCACCTGCAGGCTGCCAAGGCCGAACACGACCCTGCGCAGTTCGATCATCTTCGCCAGGGAGAACTCCAGCCCCAGCGAGAACAACAGGAAAACCACCCCGAGCTCGGCCAGGTCTGGCAGTTCCTCGCTGTCGTTCACCCAGTCCAGGGCGGTGGGGCCGACCGCCAGACCGACACAGAGATAACCCAGTACCGGCGGCAGGCGCAGTCGCCTGAACAGGGCGATGACCACCAGGGACGAGGCAAGAATGATCAGCAGATTGGCAAACAAGGGGTACTCCGTTTCAAGGTTTGCGCCACACAGCGTAGAAGGAAAATAAGCGCCGGGCATTGCCGGAAAAGTATTGGCGCTCAATGATTTGCACAGCGTTTTACCGAAGCACTGTCAGATTTTCTACCCGGCTCGACGGTTTTGCAGGGTGGGCCTAGAATGACCGTCTCTCTTTAGTGGGTCTACCTGCCATGCCTCCTGAATGCCAGTTGTTCGGCACCCTGGGTTGTCATCTTTGTGAAGTTGCCGAAGGTGTATTGATGTCTTTCGTCGAGCATGGATTGTTGGTGGAGCTGGTGGATATCGCCGAGAGCGAGGTTTTGTCCGAACGTTATGGGCTGCGAATCCCGGTCCTGCGCCGGATCGATACGGGCGCGGAACTGGATTGGCCTTTTGACGATGCTGATCAGGTGGCCGCTTTCCTGAGTTGAACCCTGCCATACGTCGAATCCAGGCACTGCCATTGGCGAAAACTCCCTTCTTCGGTTACTGTATGCCCATACAGTTATCTGGAGTGCGTCCCTTGGTCAATGTCGAACAACTGAAAAACAGCGTGAACAGGATGTCCGTGGACGTTGTGCGCGAGGCGGTCCAGGAGTTGCGCCTGGACGGGCTGGTAACCGAAGGCAAGACGCCCTTCAACAAACTGCATTTCAACACCTGCTTCGCCGAGATCGAAGCACTGTTCCAGCGTGCCGGCTACCACAAGCAACTGGATGTGGTGGGTTACCAGGGCCTGTTGTATGCGTTGTACGATCCGGGTCGCTGGGAGGCGGTGGAAGTGCTGCGCTGGTTGAAGGAGTTCACTGAAGCGGCAGCAAAGACGACGTCGATCCCGGCGTGAAGCAATCATTGCTGGGCTGACATGGGCGGCTGGCGGATAATGCCGCCCTGCCAAAAGATTAGAGTTTTCAATGTCCCGGTCATCATTTTGCGCCGCTCACCATCAGGCCAGTACCTTGTATCTTCCGCCCGGCTCCTGGCAGACGGTGCTGGAGTGCCTGTGCGAGCATTTCAGCACCATCAGTCGCGAGCAGTGGCTGGACCGCATCACCCGGGGGCGGGTATTGGACGGCGAGGGCAGGGCCATTGCTGCCGACCTGCCGTACCGGGAAGGCCTGCGCATCCACTACTTTCGTGAGGTGCCTGACGAGAAGCCGATCCCGGTCGTGGAATCGATTCTGTATGCCGACGAACATCTGGTGGTAGCAGACAAGCCGCATTTTCTGCCTGTCACTCCAGCGGGCGAGTATGTCGAGCAGACCCTGTTGCGACGTCTGATCCGACGTCTGGACAATCCCCATCTGGTGCCCTTGCACCGTATCGACCGGCATACGGCGGGGCTGGTGCTGTTTTCAGCCAACCCGCAGACCCGTTCGGCTTATCAGTCGCTGTTTCCAACGCGCAAAATCGAGAAACGCTACCAGGCCATAGCCCCTGCGTTACCTCAGATGACCTTTCCTCGGGTGCATAAGAGCCGAATGATCGATGGCGAGCCGTTCTTCCGGATGCAGGAAGGGCCGGGCGAGCCCAATACCGAAACGGCCATCGAAGTCCTGGAAAAGAATGGCGAGTTGTGGCGCTACGGTCTGTCTCCGGTCACGGGCAAGAAGCACCAGTTGCGAGTGCATATGAATGCCCTCGGGGCGGCTATCTGTAACGATCCGTTCTACCCGGACGTGCTGCGGGACGTAGAGGACGATTACGCCAACCCGCTCAAGCTGCTGGCCCAGGGGTTGAGTTTTATCGATCCTGTCACCGGCCAGGAACGTGCTTTTCAAAGCGATATCAGCTTGCAGTGGTGATCGGAGCTGACTTTCGAACAGGCATCAAAAAGCCCGCAAGTATCGCGGGCTTTTCTGTAGCTGGCTGTGGCGTTGAAGGTTACAGGTCTTTAACGGTACGAACCTGATCCTTGTTCACGCGAGTCTCTTTACCGTCCAGTTGCTCGAATTCGTAGAAGCCGGTGTCTTCGTCGTACTCGGGGGTGTCGACGGCCTGGATTTCGCGACCGTCATTCAAGGTAATCACTGTTGGCGATGCGCACCCGGCGAGAGTGGCGAGGCCCAGTGCGAGCATGAAAGTGGCGAGGGTCCGTTGAGTCATGGTGTTTCTCCGAAATAGGATTCTTCAAGTTACTGACCTTCAGACGTATACAGCGCGCGCAAGTTCCTGGCTAGTGTCAATCTGACACACCTTTGTAGCCGCTGAGCAGTTCAGGCGTGTTCAGATTTGCCAGGCGAATATCGTTGGCAGGGCATTGCAGTGCAGTCGCATGCAACGCCCGCATGATGCGGCCCGGGCTGCGTTCGCCTTCGCTCCAGGCCTGTTCGAAAGCCGGGGCCAGCGCCACAGGAATGACGCACAGCAACGGTTCCCAATGTTCACCATGACGTACCATCAGTGGCTTGTCGGGATGCTGGCTCGCCTCGCTGAGCATGCTGTCGAGCAGGCTGGAGTCGATCTGCGGTACATCACACGGCAGCACCAGCAGAGAAGGGTATCGTGCCACCTTGAGGCCCGCCCGGATGCCTGCCAACGGACCGGGGAAGCCCCCTTCATCGTCATGCACCAATTGATCGGCATACAGCGCATAGCGTTCCGGATTGCGGTTGCAGGAGATAATCAGATCGTCGCTCAGTGCGCGCGTCCGTCGATGCAGATGGGCGATCAACGGTTCGCCCTGCCACTGCAACAGGCCTTTGTCCTGCCCGCCCATGCGTTGTCCGCGCCCCCCCGCCAGCAGCAGGATGGAGCATGATGGCGGGGAAGTATTCGAGGTCATGGTGTGTCTCCGCACGGGCGAAAAAATGAAGCGCTGTGATATAACACCGGGCTGTTTCCTCTACAACTGGACGAGCCTATGAAAGCCAAGGCTGATGTACCTTTCGTGCCGCTCAATATCGCGGTGCTGACAGTCAGTGATACCCGCACCCTTGAAACCGATACGTCGGGGCAGGTTTTTGTCGATCGGCTCACGGCGGCCGGTCACAACCTGGCGGCGCGGGTTCTGCTCAAAGATGATTTGTACAAGATCCGCGCGCAAGTCGCGAACTGGATCGCCGAGGACGTGGTGCAAGTGGTGCTGATTACTGGCGGCACCGGTTTCACGGGGCGCGACAGCACTCCGGAAGCCGTCGCGTGCCTGCTGGACAAACAGGTCGACGGCTTCGGTGAACTGTTTCGCCAAATATCGGTGGCGGACATCGGCACTTCCACCGTCCAGTCTCGGGCGCTGGCAGGTCTGGCCAATGGCACGCTGGTTTGTTGCCTGCCTGGCTCAACCAACGCGGTGCGTACTGGCTGGGACGGGATACTGGCCGAGCAACTGGATGCGCGGCATCGTCCGTGTAACTTCGTGGCCCATCTGAAACAGGCAGCGCCTTGTGAATCCCGTGGGTAAACCGGGCAAGGCCGGTGCCTTGATGGCCGTGGAGGTGGCGTTGGAGCGTTTGCTCGAGATGGCGGCGGCTACGCCGATTGTCCAGCGTGAACGTTTGCCTTTGGCCGCGGCGCAAGGCCGGGTGCTTGCAGAAGATCTGGTATCGACCCTTGATTTGCCGCCATGGCCCAACAGCGCCATGGACGGCTACGCGTTGCGGCTGGCTGACTGCACAGGTGAGCCCCTGGTGGTCAGTCAGCGAATTTTCGCCGGCCAGGCCCCGGAGCCGCTGGCTGCAGGAACCTGTGCACGGATCTTCACCGGAGCGCCTGTCCCTGCCGGCGCTGACTGCGTCGAGATGCAGGAAAACGCCGTGGTTGAAGATGACCTGCGCATACGCTTTACCGAGCTGATGGTGAGCGGGCAAAACATCCGCCCGCAGGGGCAGGAGGCAACTGTCGGAGAAACGGTTCTTTCCTGCGGTACTCGCCTGGGGCCGATCGAGCTGGGGCTGGCGGCGTCTCTTGGCTGCGCGTCGCTGGAGGTGGTGCGCAAGGTGCGTGTTGCAGTGCTCTCCACCGGTGACGAACTGGTAGAGCCAGGTCAGGCGCTGGGCCCTGGCCAGATCTATAACAGCAATCGCGTACTGCTCTGTGGCTGGTTGCAGCAGCTGGGTTGTGAGGTGGTCGACGCAGGTATTCTGCCCGACGACTTGCCCGCCACCCGCCAGCGTCTGGGGCAGTTGTCGGATGTCGATCTGATCCTGTCCACTGGCGGCGTATCGGTGGGGGAGGCTGACTTCCTGGGGACCGCCTTGCGCGAAGAGGGTGAACTCGCGCTCTGGAAGCTTGCCATCAAGCCTGGGAAACCGCTGACGTTCGGGCATTTTCGTGGTGTGCCTGTGATCGGCCTGCCCGGAAACCCTGCCTCGACCTTGGTGACGTTCGCATTGTTAGCCCGGCCTTACTTGTTACGCCGCCAGGGTGTTCAGGCGGTAACGCCGCTCAAGTTCAAGGTACCGGCTGGCTTCGACTGGCCGAAGGCAGGCGGTCGACGAGAATACTTGCGAGGTCGCCTCGAGAACGGTCGGGCGATCATCTACCGCAATCAAAGCTCCGGTGTGCTGCGCAGCGCGGCCTGGGCTGAAGGACTGGTTGAGGTGCTTGAGGGGCGAACCCTGGTCGAAGGCGACGAAGTGGGTTTTATTCCCTTGAGCGAGGTCCTGGGCTAGCGCTGCGGCAGTGGGAGTATCCGGCCCGAGTCGAGTGCTCGGGCTTTTCATGCCCATCGGCTTTATCGCGAGAGCAGCATGACCAGTTGATCGAATCGACTGTTCGCAATCCAGCCCAGCAGGCCAAAGACCACCGCTGCTGCGCCTGCTGAATAGGCGAGCCTGTGGCGGATGACCTTCACATCGGTTCGGATTTCATCCATGTCTTTACGGATGTATTTAAGGTGAGTTTCCAGTTCAACGACGCGCGGTTCCAAATCAATTCCTCCTGCGGGATTACTGCAACTTTTGCATTCGTTTTGAACGTTGGCCTGTTCGCTTCCAAATGATGCGAGCTGCCGGGGCGACAGCTTGTATTTATGGCTATGCATGGGGCGTTTCATCCCTTTGGCCATAACTGTTCGAACCACTGTTCCGGCCCCTGCGGGCCGTGATGTATCCATCCATGGGTTAAGACATCCTTGTGTAATGAGCATTTAAACGATCCAGCACAACAGAGCACCAAAGTGTCTCAATACCGTTGACGGGTCAATTGAGCTGATTCGCCAGTTCTTGTAAGAAAATTCTTCGAGTCGAGAAGTGGGCGGCGGGGGCTGTCCGCCGGTTTTCCCCATGGGCGCGCGGCGCAGTCTTTTATTTAATTTGAATCGGTCCGGGCTTTTTCGGCCGTGTGAGTGGTCCCATTCTCTGAACCTTCCCATGACGGAGATAACAATGAGCAAAGGCAAGGCGCTGTTGATTTTGCATGGCAAGCAAGCGCTCAACGATGAGGTTCGCGCCGCAGTGATGCTCAAGCGCAAGCAGGGCTGGGACCTTGCGGTCCGAGTGACGTGGGAGGCTGGCGATGCCCGACGCTGTGTCGATGAGGCGCTGGATGCCGGTTACACGACGCTGATCGCCGGCGGTGGGGACGGGACCTTGCGTGATATCGCCGAGGCGATCGTGCGTAAATCGAGTGAGGTCAGCCTGGTATTGCTGCCGCTGGGTACGGCCAATGACTTTGCCCGTGCCGCCGGTATCCCGCTGGAGCCGGAGCAGGCCCTGGATCTGCTGGATGTCACGCCCCAGGCTATCGATTTGGGCGAAGTGGGCGGTCAGATCTTCCTGAATATGGCCACGGGTGGTTTTGGCAGCCAAGTGACGGCGAACACCTCCGAGGACTTGAAAAAGGTCTTGGGTGGCGCCGCCTATTTGTTCACCGGTTTATCACGTTTCAGTGAACTGAGTGCGGCCTACGGTGAGCTGCAGGGCCCGGATTTCCACTGGCAGGGCGATTTGCTGGCGCTGGGCATCGGCAATGGCCGGCAGGCCGGAGGGGGGCATGTACTGTGCCCTGAGGCGCTGGTCGATGATGGATTGCTGGACATCAGTGTCCTGCCGGCGCCTCAGGAAGTGGTCAGCACCCTGAAGGATTTGCTGGCCGGTGGCCTGGGGATCGACAACATGTTCGTGCGCGCACGCCTGCCATGGGTGGAAATCAAGGTCGCTCAAGGCCTGGATATCAATCTTGATGGCGAACCGTTGCAGGTCGACAGTTTGCGTTTCACTGTGCAGGCCAAAGCGCTGCGTGTTCACCTGCCCGCCGATTCGCCTTTGCTGAGTACCTCGGTGGCGCTTAATCGTCCAGGCTGATGATCTGCTCGCGCACGGCGAACAGCACCAGTCCGGCCACATCATGGATCTGCAGGCGTTTCATGATTTGCGCCCGGTGGGTTTCTATGGTCTTGATGCTCAAGCTCAGGCCGTTGGCGATTTCCCGGGTGGACTTGCCACGCACGATCAGCCGCAGGATCTCCAACTGGCGGGCGGTCAGATTATGAGCTTGGCCAGGATCGGGTTGCGGTTTCTGGGTACGGGTCAGTGCCTGGTTGATCACGGTGTGGGCAATGGCAGGGCTCAGGTAGCGTTCGTTGTTGCGCAGCGCTTCCAGCGCGTGTTCCAGCTCGGTGGCGGTGGTGTCCTTGAGCAGATAGCCATGGGCTCCGGATTCCAGCGCCTGCATGATTAACGCCGGATCGGTGTGCATCGACAGAATCAACACTTTGCTCTGGGGACGCACGCGCTTGAGCTGTTGCAGCGCGTCCAGGCCGCAGGTGTCTTTCATGGAGATATCCAGCAAGACGATATCTGGAACCAGCCGTTCAACCAGTTCCAGCAATTGCGTCCCGTCACTGGCTTCGCCGATCACGGCATATCCGGGCAGATCCATGACCAGGGCGCGCACACCGGCCCTGATCAGCGAGTGGTCATCTATCAGAAGCAAATTACAAATCAATGGAGAACCTTATTCTTGCTGGCCCGTTCCAGGGCGCGAGGTGTCCAGGGAAAGCTTGCCTCAATATGGGTACCTTTGCCGGCCTCGCTGATGACCTTCAAGGTGCCGCCCAGTTGTTCAACCCGCTCTGACATGCCGGCCATGCCGCGTTGTCCTTCGTGAGCGGGGTGGGAGGCCGGGACGAATCCCTTGCCATCGTCACTGATCAACAGGGTCAGGCCTTCGGGCAAGCGTTGCAGGCGCACCAGCAGGTTTTTCGCCTGGGCATGGCGCAAAATATTGGTCACGGCTTCCTGGGTGATTCGAAACGCGGCGACCGTCATTTCCTCAGGGATGCCGGTCATGCGTTGTTGGCAGTCCAGGCTCCATTTCAGCGGCGTATTAGCCAGCGTCTTGAGCAGGTGCGCGCGCAGGCTGGCTTCAAGTCCCAGGCTGGTCAGTTGTCTTGGGTTGAGAATGGCTGATACGTCGCGAACCTTATTGAGCGTTTCGTCCAGCGTCTCGCAGAGGATCGTGCACTGGCCGTGCAGTTCTTCCGGAATACGGCGCTTGAGCCATTCGCTTTGCAGTTTGGCCGCGGTCAGCAACTGGCCGATATCGTCGTGCAATTCACGGCTGAGCCTGTGACGCTCGTTTTCCTGGACCTCAAGCAACCGATCGGCCAATTCCTGGGGCTGGAACTTGATGGATTTGTGTGACAGGCGATGCTGGATCCAGACACAGGTCATGGCTGCGCTATTGAGCGCCAGCAAACTCAACGGGACGGTCGAGGCGAACAGATAGGCCAGCAGGCAGCCAAGGGTCGAGCAGACGCACAACAACAACGTGAAACGGCGGGCATTTTCTCGGGAGGGTGGCCAGGTGATGATTGACTTGAGGCTGGCGTACATGACGGATGGAGCCAATGAATGTTCGCTGCGGGCAGGCTGGTCAGCGTATCTGACAGGCCGGGACGGATAAACGTTTCAGGTCGAAGATGGCCTCAGTTGGCGGCTTAATGCCACTATCTTGAAGCCTCTGACGCGGGAGATAGTACCACTTCATATTTCGTTGGTCGCGTTCAGCATGGTGGCGTGAAAGTGCCAAGTGTCAGCCGCATCGGGTCGAACCGCACTCATCGGCCTCAGGCCTGCTTTTGTGAGTAGGGCACCAAACCCAGGGGGCGCGAAGCAGGCAATGTCTGGCCAGGACTCTGGCCTACCTGGAAGGCAAAGGCTTCGATCAACGAGGTCTGTTCGCTGCTGTCCAGGCTGAGCTGGCCGGTGGTGTGATCGACCAGTTCCAGTTGCCAGGCCATCAGGGTGAAGCAATCCTTCAGCGCGCCCAGCGCCTGCTCATGCAATTCAACGTGACTCTGCGCGTTGCTGAGCAAGCCATGGATATGCAGCGAAAATTCTGAAATGGCTTCCAGCGCCAGGGCGTCGGCCTTGTTTGCCAGCTTCAGCAAGGTGCTGAGCATGCAATCAATGGCGTCCCTGTCGTCGTTGATCAGCTGCAGATGGGTCAGGCATTCCTCTGACTTGGCCAAAAGCGTTTCGGCCTCGATCAGAAATTCGGGAAGGCGCTGATTCCAGTTTTTACGATCGTTCGGCATGCTTATCTCCACAACATCATGTCAGACGCAAGAAAATCGCGTGTGGCGAACGGCTGGACTTCTCGGCCGGCAACTAACGAAGACCCGCAGGCACTCTTTCGCCCGTAGACAAAGGCATGCGCGCAAACGATTGCACTGGCGGGATCGGCCAAATGGCTGGAAGTCCGGTGTCCTGCGGTCGCGCACAAAAGCCTGACTCCGTTCAGCAATGAGAATGGCGTCACATTAATGGCTATTGGATAGCGGGAATATCAGGTTGGACCTGATTGTCCCTAGGGGAAACCCCTAGGCGGGGGAACTTTGTGCGCAAACTGAGGTCGCGCAGCGGCAGAGCTGGGGGATGAAATCCGTGAAGCAAGTAAAGCATGATGCTAATGTGACATCAATGCCCTGCGCGAGATTTTATACAGGGGTCAAGATCCCGTCTGCACGGCCGATATCTCCTTCATGGATTCATCCGAACAAGCCCAGGAGTCATAGATGGCCGGCATTCTCGACACAGTAGATCAACGAACCCAACTGGTGGGTGAGAATCGCCTGGAAATTCTCATGTTTCGCCTGGCAGGGCGGCAGTTGTTCGCCATTAACGTGTTCAAGGTCCAGGAAGTGCTGCAGTTGCCGAAGCTGACGTTGATGCCGCAGCGCCATCCGTTTGTGTGCGGTGTAGTCAATCTGAGGGGCCAGACATTGCCGGTGATCGACCTGTCCCAGGCCATCGGTATGCGTCCGCTGGTGCCGGGAGCTAACAGCACCATTATCGTCACTGAATACAACCGTTCGGTTCAGGCGTTCCTGGTGGGCGGCGTGGACCGCATCGTCAATATGAACTGGGAAGCCATCTTGCCGCCCCCGACCAGCGCTGGGCGTGAGCACTACCTGACGGCGATCAGCAAGGTTGACGACCAGTTGGTGGAAATCATCGACGTGGAAAAGGTCCTGGCCGAAATCGTGCCTTACAACGCCAAGGTTTCCCGGGACAAGCTCGAAGATCCGGTACTGGAGCGCGCCCGTGGACGCGAAGTGCTGCTGGTGGACGACTCCAATGTCGCGCTCTCTCAACTGCGCGAT
This sequence comes from Pseudomonas sp. A214, assembly GCF_900156295.1. Classification (NCBI taxonomy): domain Bacteria; kingdom Pseudomonadati; phylum Pseudomonadota; class Gammaproteobacteria; order Pseudomonadales; family Pseudomonadaceae; genus Pseudomonas; species Pseudomonas sp. A214. The sequence continues at coordinate 4,932,157 of NZ_LT707062.1, read as the reverse complement.
ACGCTGGGTCAGTTGGGTGTGAAGATGCACGTTGCCAGCGACGGTTTGAAAGCCCTGAACATGCTCAAGGCCTGGGCCGATACTGGCGAAGTGATGACCGACAAATTACTGATGATTTTCACCGACGCGGAAATGCCGGAAATGGACGGCTATCGCCTGACTACCGAGATCCGCAACGACCCACGTTTGCGCGGGCTCTACGTGGTGCTGCACACCTCGCTGTCCGGCAGCTTCAACGATTCAATGGTCAAGAAGGTCGGCTGCGACAACTTCCTCTCCAAGTTCCAGCCGGACAAGCTGGTTGATGTGGTGCGCCAGCGACTGATGCTCGACTGAGGCTGATCATGGTTTGCTTCAATGGCCGGCTCGTATAAGGTGGCGTTTTTTCGTCACCGGGGAAGTCGACCATGTTGCGGCTGAGCGCGCTGTATCGTTATCCGTTGAAGTCCGGCAAAGGCCAGCTCCTGCAAGGCATAGGCCTGGACAAGCTGGGCCTGGACGGTGACCGGCGCTGGATGCTGGTGGACGAGGGCACCGGGCGCTTCCTGACCCAGCGGGCGGTGACCCAGATGAGCCAGCTCTCGGCATTGTGGAATGAGGCCGGCGGTCTGACGCTCAGTGCGCCAGGTTTTGCCACCCTGGATGTGCCCCTGCCACCTGTTGACGAAGAGCAACGGCGCGGTGTGATCATCTGGCGCGACACCTTGCGCGTACCGGATGCCGGTGACGAGGCGGCGGCCTGGGTCAGCGAGTTCATCGGCAAGCCCACCCGGCTGGTTCACGTTCCGGTGGAACTGGCGCGCACCACCGCCGCCGGTTACGGCAAGGATGACGACAAGGTGGCGTTCGCGGACGGTTTCCCCTTGCTGCTGATCGGCCAGGCCTCTTTGCAGGACGTGTCCGATCGGGTCGGCCGCCCTTTGGAGATGCTGCGCTTTCGTCCCAACCTGGTTATCGAGGGCAGTGAGGCATTTGCCGAGGATGGCTGGAAGCGCATTCGTATCGGCGATGTGGAGTTCCGGCTGGTCAAGCCCTGCTCACGCTGCATCATGACCACGGTCGACCCGCAAACCGGCGAACGCGACCCTGACCGCGAACCCTTCGCCACGCTGCAGCAGTATCGTTCGACACCGGACGGTGCGATGTTCGGCCAGAACCTGGTCAATGACAGCAATGGTTGGCTTGAAGTGGGTATGCCGGTTGAAGTGCTCGAATAAACACCGCTTTTGAAAAAACAATGCCCGTGTCCACTGGACACGGGCATTTTTCATTACCCGATGCCACGCCGGGGCTTTTGTGGCGAGGGGATTTAGCGAAACGTCGCACCGCCCCTCGCCACAGGCTTAGCCGCGGTATTCACACAGGTAGGCGGTGTCGACGGCGACCTTGAGCTGGAACTTGCTATTGGCCGGTACATTGAACTGGCTGCCGGCCTCGAAGGTTTCCCAGTCGGTGCTGTCGGGCAGTTTCACGGTCAGGGCGCCGGAGACGACGTGCATGATTTCCCGCTGGGCCGTGCCGAATTCGTATTCGCCCGCAGCCATGACGCCGATGGTCGCAGGGCCTTCGGCAGTGCCGAAAGCGATCGACTTGACGGTGCCGTCGAAGTACTCGTTGACTTTAAACATGGGCGATTCCTCGAAAAAAGGGGCTGGAAAAGGCCGGCCAGTATGCACAAGGCTTCAACGTTCGTCATCTGCCGCGCCGCAGTCGTGGCTCGCGTTCAGCCTGGGAGTACCAGGGGTAATAACCGCGCTGTATTGCGCGCATCTTCAAGGGCCCGGTGTTGTTGACCGCAGAATTGCAGGCCGGCCAGTTGCAGCGCCCCGTTGAGCCCCAGGGGGCGCTCCAGCCGGCGGGCTTTGGCGAAGCGCTGCTTGAGGTTCATGTGCGGCACTTGGCCGAGAAAGCTGTGCAACCGCTGATGCTGCCATTCCTGAAGCAATTGCTTGCGGTCGTAATCGCCCCAACTGACCCAGCTCTCCAGGTTCGCGTGGTACTGCGCCAGCCAGCGTTCGAACGCCGGCCAGACCTCGGTCAAAGGCGCGGCGCTGTCGATATTGGCCTGGGTGATATGGGTCAGCTCGCGACAGAAAGGTGTGAGCAACGGGCGCCTCAACGGCTTTACGAACCGCTGGAAGTGGTCCAGCTCGCGGCCATCCCGATTCACCAGCGTGGCGCCGATTTCGATAATTTCCATTTCGGTTACCGGCCAGCCACCTTCATCGGTGGTGGCCTCCAGATCAATCACCAGCCAGTGAGGCATCGCAAGGTTCCCGGTATCGGCGTGCTGATGGGTTTGAGCGTAGTCAAACCCTGCGCATCCGCCTAGTGCGCTGTTTCAACCTGCAATAATAACTGGCGGTTTTTCACCTGATCGCCTGGCTTGACGTGTAAGGTCCTGACCACTCCATCAATACCTGCCTTGAGTGGGTGCTCCATTTTCATCGCTTCGAGCACCATCAGTAGCTGTCCCTGGCGTACTGCCGTCCCTTCGCTGACCAGCACTTCGACGATAGCGCCGTCCATCGGCGCCTTGAGGGTGCCATCGCTGACGCTGGCCCTGGCGGCGACGGGGGCCTGGGTCCGATCCTGTAAATGCAGGCCGCCTGGGCGAGTGAACAGCCACAGGTCATTACCATCGAGGTGCCAGGCATGGCGTTGGCGAATACCGTCGATCATCAGCGTTACGCCGCACTGATCAGCTTCGAGCAATTTCAACTCGATCACACGCTCGGCTATCCGGATATGCAGCGTGCCGCCGGTTCCGGCGGTCAGGGTCAGGGTCCAGTCGCGCTCGCCCAGGCCAATGCGATAGCGCCGCACCGCGCCGCTATTGTTGCTCCATCCTCCCAGGCCGGGCGCATGACGTGCATGCATGGCCTGATAGAACAAGGCTGCGGCGATGGCGAGCTGCTCAGCCGAGGGGGCGGGGGCCTGCAAGGCAGGATGATCGGCGAAGTGTTGCTGGATGAAATCGGTGCCGAAATCTCCATCAATGAATTGTGGATGAGCCAGCAACCCCGCCAGCAAGCGTTGATTGGCCTGTACACCCAGGAGCACGCAGTCCTCCACGGCTCGCAGCAATTTGCGTCGGGCCTCTTCACGGGTAGCGCCGTGGGCGATGACTTTGCCCAGCATCGGGTCGTAGAACGGGCTGATGGTCTGGCCTTCAAGCAAACCATGGTCGATTCGTACACCGTCGCGGATAGGGGGTTCCCAACTGAGTAAATGGCCGGTTTGCGGCAGAAAGTTCGCAGCCGGGTCTTCGGCATACAACCGCACCTCCATGGCGTGACCACTGAACTGGACCTGGTCCTGGCGCAGGGGCAGTGGCAGGCCGGCGGCCACATCCAGTTGCCAGGCCACCAGGTCCAGTCCGGTGATCAGCTCGGTGACCGGATGTTCGACCTGCAAGCGCGTGTTCATCTCCAGAAAGTAAAAACCGCCGTCCGGGGCGAGCAAAAACTCCACGGTCCCGGCACCCACATAATTGACCGCGCGGCCAGCCTTGAGCGCGGCGTCACCCATGGCCTGGCGCAGATCGGCGGTCATGACCGGGCAGGGCGCTTCTTCAATGATTTTCTGGTGGCGTCGCTGGATCGAGCAATCCCTTTCGCCCAAATGGAGCAGATTGCCGTGGTGGTCAGCGAAAATCTGGATTTCCACATGCCGTGGATTGATCAAGGCCTGTTCGAGGATCAACTCATCGTTGCCAAAACCATGCAGCGCCTCGGAGCGCGCGGTGCGTAACTGTTCCAGCAGGTCTTCAGCCCGCCAAACCAGGCGTATGCCTCGGCCACCACCGCCGGCGCTGGCCTTGATCATCAACGGATAGCCGATGCGTTCGGCTTCACGGCACAAGGTGTCGTCGTCCTGATCGGTGCCTTCGTAACCGGCGATGCACGGTACGCCGGCGGCGATCATGGCGATTTTCGAGCGACGTTTGCTGCCCATCAGGTCGATGGCGTCGGGGCTGGGGCCAATGAACACGATACCGGCCTCTGCGCAGGCCTTGGCGAATCCGGCGTTTTCCGAGAGAAAACCGTAGCCAGGGTGGATGGCGTCGGCGCCAGTACGCCGGGCCGCATCGAGAATGGCCGGCTGATTGAGGTAGGACTGCGGCACCGGTGCTGCACCGATGAGTACCGCTTCATCGGCCATGCGCACGTGCAGCGCGTCGGCGTCGGCCTCGCTGAACACCGCCACGGTGCGATAGCCCAGGGCCTGGGCGGTACGCTGGATCCGGCAGGCGATTTCACCGCGGTTGGCGATGAGGATCTTGCTGAAGGCGGGCATGGTGGTCATTCCTGGGTTTTTCGGTGGCAGTCAGGGCCTCATCGCGAGCAGGCTCGCTCCCACAATGGAGAGTGAACACAGTCATTTTTTCTTGCCCGGTAAAATGCCCATGAGTTTGCAGATGATGCCCAGCATGATCTCGTCCGCACCGGCGCCGATGGACACCAGTCGCACGTCGCGATACGCCCGCGCCACCGGGTTGTCCCACATGAAACCCATGCCGCCCCAGTATTGCAGGCAACTGTCGGTGACTTCCCGGGCCAGGCGCCCGGCCTTGAGCTTGGCCATGGTCGCCAGCCGCGTCACATCCTGGCCGTTGATGTACTGCTCGGTGGCCTGGTAGACCAGCGCCCGCAGGCATTCGATCTCGCTGGCCAGTTCCGCCAGGCGAAAGTGGATCACCTGGTTGTCGATCAGGGCGGTGCCGAAGGTCTTGCGCTCCTTGCAGTACTCGATGGTGCTGTCGATGCAGTGCTCCAGCCCCTTGAGCATGTTCGCCGCGCCGAACAGGCGTTCCTCCTGGAACTGCAACATCTGCATCATGAACCCGGCGCCTTCCTGGCCAACGCGATTGCGTTGCGGCACCCGTACGTCGTCAAAGAACACCTGGGCGGTTTCCGAACTGCGCATGCCGAGTTTGTCCAGGTGCCCGCCGAGGCTGATACCCGGGCTGTTCATCGGCACCATGATCAGTGATTTGTTGATGTGGGGCTTGTCGTCCGAAGTGTTGGCCAGCAGGCACATGAAATCGGCACTCGGTGAATTGGTGATCCACATCTTGCTGCCGTTGATGACGTAGTCATCGCCATCCTTACGGGCCGTGGTCTTGAGCCCGGCGACATCAGAGCCGGCCCCGACTTCCGAGACGCCGATGCAACCGACCTGCTCACCGCTGATGGCCGGGCGCAAGAATGCTTCACGCAGCTCATCGGAGCCGAAACGCGCCAGGGCCGGGGTGCACATGTCGGTCTGCACGCCGATGGACATCGGCACGCCGCCACAATGAATGGTGCCGAACTCCTCGGCGGCGACGATCGAATAGCTGTAGTCCAGGCCCATGCCGCCGAACTGCTCCGGCTTGGATATACCCAGCAACCCTAGTTCACCGGCCTTGCGGAAAACCTCGTGGATGGGAAACCGTCCGGCCTTCTCCCATTCGTCGACATAGGGGTTTATCTGCTGGTCGACAAACTGGCGAACGGTGCGCCGCAGAGCTGCGTGTTCCTGGGTGAAGATCATTTTATTGTTCTCCTGTGAGCAGCGATCAAAAGTCCTTCACACGTTCAGAAACGGGCCACACCGAAACTGTTGGGTTGCAGCGGGCGAAGCTCAGCCGCGTGGCAGATGTCCAGCAGGTAGCCTAGCAACGTGCGGGTGTCGCGCGGGTCGATGAGCCCGTCATCCCACAGGTTGGCGCTGCCGTATAGCGCAGTGGACTGGCTGTCGAGTGTCTGCGCGGTGGTGTGTTCGAGCAGGTCCAGCATCTTCGGGTCGGGGGTGAGGCCATTCTTGATCTGCGTCGCCTGCGTGACGATGCGCAAAACCTTGCCGGCCTGGGCTCCACCCATCACCGCCGTGTGGCTGTTGGGCCAGGCGAAGATGAAGCGTGGGTCCAGCCCTCGGCCGCACATGGCGTAGTTGCCGGCGCCGTAGGAGCCGCCCACCACAACCGTCAGCTTCGGCACTCGGGCGTTGGCCACGGCCTGGATCATCTTCGCCCCATGCTTGATCACCCCTTGTTGTTCCGACTCGGTGCCGACCATGAAGCCGGTGGTGTTGTGCAGGAACAGCAGCGGTATGCGGCTCTGGTCGCACAGCTGGATGAACTGCGCGGCCTTGCTCGCGCCCTTGGGCGTGATCGGGCCGTTGTTGCCGATCAGGCCACAGGCATGACCACGAATGCGCAGGTGGCCACAAATCGTCTGTTGATCGAACTCGCTTTTGAATTCCAGGAAGTCCGAACCATCGGCGATGCGGGCGACGATTTCCCGCACGTCATAGGGCTTTTTCGGGTCGTCGGGGATCAACCCCAGCAACTCATCGGCCGGGTAGAGTGGCTCTTTCCAGGTGCGTTCAGGCGGTGTCGGCCGTTGCTCGTTCCAGGGCAACAGGCTGACGATCTCCCGGGCCAGGCGTATGCCATCGGCGTCATTCTCGGCCAGGTATTCAGCGGTGCCGGCCACCTGCGCATGCATTTGCGCACCGCCCAGTTCTTCTTCCGTGGCGACTTCGCCAGTGGCGGCCTTGAGCAACGGAGGGCCGGCCAGAAACAGCCGTGCTTTGTCGCGCACCACTACTACGTAATCCGAGAGCCCCGGCTGGTAGGCCCCGCCCGCCGTGGCCGAACCATGCACCACAGTAATCTGCGGCAAGCCCATGGCGGACATCCGCGCCTGATTGGCGAAGCTGCGTGCTCCTTCGACAAAAATCTGCGCGGCATAATTGAGGTTGGCGCCGCCGCTTTCGGCCAGGGTGATGACCGGCAGTTTGTTCTCCATGGCGATCTGTTGCAGACGCAGGGTCTTGTTCAAGCCGCTGGGGGAGATGGTCCCGCCCTTGATCGCGCTGTTGTTCGCCACCACCAAGACCTGAACGCCGGAGACGTAGCCGATCCCCGCGATCAAACCACCACCGGCCTGGCTGCCGTCCTTGTCGTCATGGAGTTTGTAGCCGGCCAGGCTCGCCAGTTCCAGGAACGGCGCGCCGGGGTCCAGCAGCAGGTTCAGACGCTCGCGTGGCAGCAGTTGGCCGCGTTGCTCGAACCTGGCCTGGGCCTGGGCGGCTTTCTCCAGCACCGCCTGTTCGATCTGACGCAGGTGTGCGACGCCAGCCAACATGGCCGCGTGGTTGCGGGCGAAGTCGGCGCTGTGTGGGTCAAGGTGCGATTCGATGACTGGCATGGGTGTTCCTTGTGCTCGAACCGAACGCCATGGCGATCGTCCTTTAATTGACCTGATCGGCGATGCTCTGTGGCACCGGTATCTGGATCTCCAGCAACTGCTGAGCGAACGCCTTGCCCTGCGGGTCGATGCGCAGGCTGGCGACACCACCGCCGCCAAGGGCATTTTCCAGCACGAAGTTCAGGCTGTGGGTGCCCGGCAGATACCAGCGCTCGACGCGCCCCAGCAGTGGGTCGAGCACGTGGCTCATCCAGTCAACCAACACTTGGGGCGTCAGCGCCTCGGCGATCCACGGCAAGTATTCGGGGGCGCGGGCGAGCACACCGATGTTGCTGTGGTTGCCCTTGTCGCCGGAGCGCGCCACCGCCAGTTTGACCAACGGCACGCTGGCATCAGCCCGGCCCTGGGGTTTGGGCGGGTCGGGAGCGACCGGCAAGTCGCGGGTTTGCAGCGCTTCAACGGCGGGCAGCAGGCAAGGATGACTCTGCCCGTCGAGTTCAATGTCGAGCCGGCAAGCGGATTTGTCGATCAGGAACGAGAACAGGCGAATCAACGGATACACCGTCGGGCGACCGCCCATCAGGCCGGTCAGCCCCGGCACCATGCCGGTAGCGGCCTGGGCGATTTCCCTGGAAAACAGCACCAGCGGCTGTTTGTCGGGGTGGCGCACCGCCAGTTTGATCACCACTTCACGGCTGTCCTGGCGCCTGCCGTGCTGGCCGTAAGTGGCTTCGCTGCCCAGAAGCTCGATGTTCACCTCGCTGTAGGGCGCCCAGCCGCGCGAACTGAACAGCTGCGAAGTCCTGGCGATGATCGCCTGGCTGACCCGTTCGGCCTTGGCCACCGCATCGATGCCGGCGATCAGGCACAGGGCGGTGCAGCGAAAACCGTCGGCCCAGGTGGCGCAGACCTTGTATTGATCGGTGGGCGGCAAGCCCTTGGCGCCTTGGACGCGCACCGCGTGTTTGCCTTGCTGGATCAACCTGACCTGGCTGAAGTCGCAGATCACGTCCGGCAAGAGGTAGCCTTGGGGATCGCCGATTTCATAGAGCAGTTGTTCCCCGACCGTCAGCGGCGTGACCAGCCCGCCGGTGCCTTCGGCCTTGGTGACGATGAATTGGCCGTCGGCGCTGACTTCAACGATGGGAAAACCGATGTGCTCGTAATCCGGTACTTCCCGCCAGTCGGTGAAATTACCGCCCGTGCATTGAGCCCCGCACTCAATGAGGTGTCCGGCCAATGCGGCCTGGGACAGTTTGTCGTAGTCGTGCCAGGCCCAGCCAAACTCATGCACCAGGGCCGCGCTGACCACGGCGCTGTCCACCACTCGGCCAGTGATCACGATGTCGGCTCCCAGACGCAAGGCCTCGACAATGCCGGGGGCACCCAGGTAAGCGTTGGTGGACACGCACACCGCCGGCAGGGGCGCGCCGCTGAACATCTCGACAATGCCCTGGCTGGCGAGCTGTTCGAATCGTGGTTGCAGGTCGTCTCCCAGCAGCACCGCGATCTTCAAGGGCACGCCGGCCTTGTCGCAGGCCGCTTGCAGAGCGGCGGCGCAGGCCTGGGGGTTGACCCCGCCGGCATTGCTGATGACGCGGATCTTGCGTTCATGCAAACGAGCAAGCAGCGGTGAGAGCACTTCGATGAAGTCCGTGGCATAGCCGCCCCGAGGGTCTTTCATGCGCGCCCCGGCCATGATCGACATCGTGACCTCGGCCAGGTAATCGAACACCAGGTAGTCCAGTTCGGCGCCTTCGACCAGTTGCGCCGCAGCGGTACAGGTGTCGCCCCAGAAGGCGCTGGCACAACCGATACGTATCGTTTTTGGCATGGTGCTCCCTCCGGCCGACGTCGCCCGAGACTACCAAGCAAGCGCTTGGTTTGTAAACGACCGCCGGTTCTTCGATCCAAGCGCTTGCTTGGGTGCCCCGGCCAGCTTAAATTGCCCGCGCCACCTCGTCGGTTCCGCAAGCGTGGCCCGACGTTGATCGATCGACTGTAGGAGAGAATGGGTGGATGAGCAAAAAGCCCTGAACGTGATGCGTGAGCTGGTCGATAACGGGCAACTGACCGATCCTGACAGCGCTCGCGGCAAACTGCTCCAGACCGCCGCCCATCTGTTTCGCAACAAAGGGTTCGAGCGCACCACGGTGCGCGACCTGGCGAGCGCGGTGGGCATCCAGTCGGGCAGTATCTTTCATCACTTCAAAAGCAAGGACGAGATCCTGCGGGCGGTGATGGAAGAGACCATTCGCTACAACACGGCGTTGATGCGCGCGGCGCTGGCCGAGGCCGATAGTGTGCGCGAGCGGGTCCTGGCGCTGATTCGCTGCGAGTTGCAATCGATCATGGGCGGCAGCGGCGAGGCGATGGCGGTCCTGGTCTACGAATGGCGTTCGTTGTCTGAGCAAGGTCAAAGACAGGTGCTGGCTTTGCGTGATATTTATGAGGCCCTGTGGCTTGAGGTTCTTGGGCAGGCCAAGGACGCGGGGTATATTCGGGGCGACGTGTTCATCACCCGTCGTTTCCTGACCGGCGCCCTGTCCTGGACCACCACCTGGTTTCGCGCCGAGGGCAGCCTGAGTCTTGATGAGTTGGCCGAGCAAGCCTTGATTCTGGTGCTTGAAGAAAAATAAAAAGAGGCAGCAATGCCGCTGAGTGGTCGCCTTGCGTGCCCTGCGTAATGTGCATTGAGATGCCTGGTTGGATTCACTGATGATTAACTTTCTGGGGAGTGAGCTGTCTTGACGTTTTCAACGATGGGGATAGCCTCGCGCGTCTTGCTGGCTGCGTTTATTGCGGTGTTCGCGTTGCCGGCCACGGCTGCGCAACTGGTCCGGATTGGCGCAGCGCATTTTCCGCCCTACACGATACGCCCCGAAACTGGCGCGGATACCGGTTTGCTGCCGCAGTTGGTCGAGGCCTTGAACCGGTCCCAAAGCGACTATCAATTCGTGCTGGTTCCGACGTCGATTCCGCGCCGCTTCAATGATTTCAAGCAGGGCCGGGTCGACATGGCCATTTTCGAGAACCCGGACTGGGGCTGGAAGGATGTGCCTCATACTGCGGTAGACATGGGTCTGGAAGATGCGGAAATCTTCGTTGCCCAGCGTCAACCGGATCGTCAGCAAGACTATTTCTCTGATCTGAGGGGCAAGCGCCTGGCGCTCTTCAGCGGCTACCACTACGCCTTTGCCGAATTCAACGCCGACCCCAAGTTCCTGACCGGCCAATACAACGCCACGCTGACGTATTCCCATGACAGCAACCTGCTGATGGTCTTGCGCGGGCGTGCGGACATTGCGCTGGTCACCCGTTCGTACCTCATCGACTACGTGCTGCGCAATCCTGACGTCGACCCTCAATTGCTGATATCCGAACGTATCGATCAGATTTACCACCATTACGCGCTGATCCGCCCCCAGGCGCCGATCTCTGGCGAAGCGTTCGAGCGACTGCTGCAAAAGCTGCGGGACGACGGGCAGATGCTGGCGATTTTCAAGCCCTACCAGATACAGCTGGTGCCAGCGCACGATCATTGAACGGGGCACTAAATTTCCCTGCCTGGCTCACGTCACACGTTGACTACCGACGACTACGTGAGCCCCGCCCATGTCCAATCTCAAGCACCCGACGATGCTGCCTTTACCCGGCGGTCGCCGTCTCGGCGCCGATGAAACCGAACGCCACCTGAGCCTGATGCTTGAGGGCGCGCCGCTGATCCGGCTGCGCCTGGAGCGTGGTACCGAGCTGCATGTGCATTTGCAGGAAATCAACGATCGGCCCGTAGGCCCGGCGCTTTGGGCGGCCTGCTATTGGCTGTTCGCCCGCGATCCTGAATGCCGGCGCCTGACCTGGCATCTGCCCGAGCGTCCCGGTGAAGCCTTGCTCAGCGGACTGCTGACGCCCGGCGAGTGTGCCGACGAATACATCTGCGAGCGCACGATGTTCTGGCAACTGCCGCAACCCTGGCTGGGGGAGTCGTTCAACGGCAGCTATCCGCAACAGATGATCATCACCGATGGCAAGCGTCATCCGCGCCGGCCCACGAAGCCGCGAGGTGAGGTGTATCGGCGCTTCGATGCGCGCCTGGGAGCCTGGGTGTCCTTGCGCACCCTGGAAATCGAACAGGACCTGACGCGCTTCAACCGCTGGCAGAACAGTCCTCGGGTGGCGAGTTTCTGGCAGGAGGAGGGCAGCCTGGAACAACATCGCGAGTATCTGAGCACACTGCAGCGCGATCCCCGGGTGCTGACCTTGATCGGTTGTTTCGACGACCAGCCTTTCGCCTACTTCGAAGCCTATTGGGCCAAGGAGGATCGGATCGCGCCGTTCTATGACGTGCACAATTATGATCGCGGCATTCACATGTTGGTGGGCGAGGAGCAACACCGCGGCCCGCACAAGGTGGCGAGCTGGCTGTCGGCGCTGGTGCATTACCTGTTTCTCGACGACCCGCGCACCGAGCGGGTGGTGGCCGAACCTCGAGCCGACAACGCCCGGATGATCGGTCATCTGCACAACCAGTGTTTCCACTGTGAAAAGGAATTCGATTTCCCCCACAAGCGCGCGGCGCTGATGATTCTGGGGCGTGAGCGGTTTTTTGATCGGTGTGGGTTGAGGTGAGGTTGTAAGCCCCTAGGGCTCCATCGCGAGCAGGCTCGCTCCCACAGGGATTGCGCACAGCACAGACTTTGTGAGTGCGCAGATCCATTGTGGGAGCGAGCCTGCTCGCGATAAGGCCCGAAAAATCAGTGCAAAATCACCGCCGGGCAAAGGTATCCCCACGCACTCCCGACACCTTGCGGCAATGCACCAGGGCGTCGCGGATCATGAAGTTCACCAGGGTCGGCGAGACCCCCAGCTCCTTGGCGATATCCTTCTGTGGCACACCGTGCAGGCGGTACATCTCGAAGGCATAGCGGGTGCGGCTGGGCAGTTCGGTGAGCGCGTCGGCGATGTGCTCCAGCGTCGAGAAATTGATGTGTGACGTTTCTGGCGAAGCCCCCTGGATCACCACATTCAACCCTTCCTCTTCCGGCCCGGAGTATTTCTGTTCCAGCGCCTGCTTGCGGTAATGGTCGATCGCCAGGTTGCGCACGATCTGAAACAGATAGCTGAGCTGAGCCTTGAAGGACGAGGTGATCTGGGGCGCCGATTGCAGCCGGAAAAACGCATCCTGCACCACGTCTTCTGCCCGGGACCGGCAACCGGTGATTCGTGCTGCGATCTTGACCAGGATCATCCGGTTATCCACGAATGCCTGAAGTAACGGTGAGTCGCACCTGCTTGTGGATACTTGTTCCGTCATGGAATTCACCTTGTTGCAAAAAGTTAGCAGGACGAGGGATCTGTCCGACTCGTCCTGCATATCGAGCGACAAATTAGGCTGAATGATAATGATTGTCAATTGAGAAGAAGAATTATTGATGCTGATAAGTCCAGCGTGAGAACTGCGACCCGTTGCCGCGGTGTTCTGCTTTCCGGCGGGTCTGGATCAAGAGGCCGCTGACTAATTATTTGCCGGCGGTATCCGTTCTCAGGGATGAAGGTTTCGGGCGGCAGTCCCGATGCCGAACCGCATTCCGCAGGCCACCAGATACCACTAGCAAGCCGAATTTCAGGCAGGAAACCTCATGACCGACGCGTTCGAACTCCCCAGCACCCTGGCTCATGCCCTTCAGCGCCGCGCCGCGTTGTCGCCGGACCGTGTGGCCTTGCGCTTCCTTGCCGACGTCCCGGAGCAAAGTGTTGTACTGAGTTATCGCGACCTGGACCTGCGTGCCCGGACCATCGCCGCCGCCTTGCAGGCCGAAGCGGCGCTCGGTGACCGTGCGGTTTTGCTGTTTCCCAGTGGCCCGGACTACGTCGCGGCGTTTTTTGGCTGCCTGTACGCGGGTGTGATCGCGGTGCCGGCCTATCCGCCGGAGTCCGCCCGTCGCCACCACCAGGAACGCCTGCTGTCGATCATTGCCGATGCCGAGCCGCGCCTGTTGCTAACCCGCAGCGATCTGCGCGAGCCGCTGCAAGCCATCGAGTCGGCACCGCCGGTGCTGTGCGTCGATACCCTTGATCCGGCCCGCGCCGGGCAATGGCTGCAACCGAATCTGCAGGACCATGACATCGCTTTCCTGCAATACACCTCCGGCTCCACCGCATTGCCCAAGGGGGTGCAGGTCAGCCATGGCAACCTGGTGGCCAACGAATTATTGATCCGCCACGGCTTCGGCATCGATCTGAACCCTGACGACGTGATCGTCAGCTGGCTACCGCTGTACCACGACATGGGCCTGATCGGCGGCCTGTTGCAGCCGGTTTTCAGCGGCGTGCCCTGCGTGCTGATGTCGCCCGCGTACTTCCTAGCCCGGCCGTTGCGCTGGTTGGAGGCGATCAGCGAATACGGCGGCACCATCAGCGGCGGCCCGGACTTCGCCTATCGGCTGTGCAGCGAGCGGGTCAGTGAATCAGCCCTCAAGCGCCTCGACCTGAGCGGCTGGCGCGTGGCTTATTCAGGCTCCGAGCCGATCCGTCTCGACAGTCTGGAACGCTTTGCCGAGAAATTCGCGCCGTGCGGCTTCACGCCGGACAGTTTCATGGCGTCCTATGGCCTGGCTGAAGCGACCTTGTTCGTCGCGGGCACACCGCGCAGTCAAGGCATCCCGTCGTTGCAAATGGACAACACGGCACTGGCGCACCATCGTGCCGAGCCAGGGCAGGGCAGTACAGTGATGAGTTGCGGCGTGAGCCAGCCCGGGCATGCGGTGCTGATCGTCGAGCCCAACACGTTGCAGCCGCTGACCGACAACCGGGTCGGCGAAGTCTGGGCCTGCGGGCCGAGCATTGCGCATGGCTACTGGCGAAACCCTGAGGCCAGCGCCAAGACATTCGTCCAGTACGATGGCTGCACCTGGCTGCGCACCGGCGACTTGGGTTTCCTGCGTGAGGGGGAGCTGTTCATTACCGGCCGCCTGAAGGACCTGATGATTGTGCGCGGTCATAACCTCTACCCCCAGGACATCGAGCAAACCATCGAGCGGGAAGTGGAAGTCGTGCGCAAGGGCCGGGTGGCGGCGTTCGCGGTCGACGCTGGCGGCGAGGAAGGCATCGGCATCGCGGCGGAAATCAGCCGCAGCGTGCAGAAGATCCTGCCACCCGAAGCGTTGATCAAAGCCATTCGCCAGGCGGTGGCCGAAGCCTGTCAGCAAGCGCCGAGTGTGGTGGTGTTGCTCAATCCGGGCGCGTTGCCCAAGACCTCCAGCGGCAAGTTGCAACGCTCGGCGTGCCGGACCCGATGGGCCGACGGCAGTCTCGACAGCTATGCGCAGTTCCCTTCAGTCGAGGTTGAAGCAAGCCCTGACGCCCGCTCGTCATCGCCGTTGCAGACATTGATCGGCCAAGCCTGGTGCGAGCAGTTGCAGATTGAACACGTCCATGGCGACGATCATTTCTTCCTGTTGGGCGGTAACTCCATCGCCGCCACTCAAGTGGTCGCGCGGCTGCAAGAAAGGCTGGGGCTGGCGCTGAATCTGCGCTTGTTGTTCGAAGCGCCGACCCTCGCAGCGTTCACGGCAGCGGTGGCGAATCAGCAACAGGTAGGTGGCGAGGCCCAAGGCGTGATCAGCCCGTTGCCGCGCCACGAAGCGTTGCCGCAATCCCTTGCCCAGAATCGGTTGTGGATCACCTGGCAACTGGATCCGGCGAGCAGCGCCTACACCATCCCCGGCGGCTTGCACCTGCGCGGTGAGTTGGACGAAGACGCACTAAGGGCCAGTTTCCAGCAACTGCTCGAACGCCACGAAGCCCTGCGCACACGATTTCTGGAGCGCGAGGGGGTCGCCCTGCAACAGGTCGATCCGGCCGGTGAGTTCAAGCTGCGCGTGATCGACCTCAGCGACCTGCCCGCCGACCAGCGCGAAGCCCAGGCGCGGCAGATGCGTGACGATGAAGCGGCGCTGCTGTTCGATTTGCAGAAGGGCCCTCTGTGGCGGGTCACCTTGATGCGTCTCGATGAGGGTGACCACCAATTGTTGGTCACGCTGCACCACATCATCGCCGACGGCTGGTCGATGAGCGTACTGATCGATGAGTTTTCCCGGTTGTACGCTGCTGCATGCCAGGGGCAGGTCGCCGCGCTGGCGCCGTTGCCGTTGCAGTACGCCGACTACGGCAGTTGGCAGCGCCAGTGGTTGGCTCAAGGGGAGGCCGAGCGGCAACTGACATACTGGAAACAGCAACTGGGCGACGAACATCCGACCCTCGCCCTGAGCACGGACCATCCCCGCAGTGCGCAACGCCAGCGCAGCGCCGCCCGCCATAGCCTGCGCCTGGACAAAGGCCTCGGCGATGCCTTGCGCCAAGTGGCCCAGGCCCACGATGCAACCCCGTTCATGCTGTTGCTGGCGGCCTTCCAGGCGCTGTTACAGCGTTACACCGATCAGTCCGACATCCGCATCGGCGTGCCCAACGCCAACCGTCCACGCCTGGAGACCCAGGGGCTGATCGGCTTTTTCATCAATACCCAGGTGCTGCGCGGGCAGGTCGATTCGCGCCAGCCGTTTGCCGCGCTGTTGGCCCAGGCCCGGGAGGCCACGCTCGGTGCCCAGGCCCATCAGGACCTGCCGTTCGAACAACTGCTCGAAGCGTTCCCCCAGGCGCGCGAGCAAGGTCTGTTCCAGGTGATGTTCAACCATCAACAGCGAGACCTGAGCGCCTTGCGTCGTTTGCCGGGGCTGTTGGCCGAGGAGTTGCCGTGGCACAGCCGCGAAGCCAAGTTCGACCTGCAACTGCACAGCGAAGAGGATCGCAACGGCCGGCTGACGCTGTCGTTCGACTACGCCGACGAGCTGTTCGAGGCGCCGACCATCGCGCGGTTGGCGATGCATTACTGCAACCTGTTGCACGCGGTCTGTGCCGATCCGCAGCAGGCCATCGGCGATGTGCCGTTATTGAGCGCCGATGAATACACCCAACAGCAGCAGTGGGGCGCGGCCCCGTGCGCGCCGGCCCGCCAATGGCTACCGGAGCTGTTGAACGAGCAGGCCCGGCGCACGCCGCAACGCAATGCGCTGCTGTGGGACGATGGCTGCCTGGATTACGCCGAGCTGCACACCCAGGCCAATCGCCTGGCCCATTACCTGCGCGACAAAGGCGTCGGTCCGGACGTGTGCGTGGCGATTGCCGCCGAGCGTTCGCCGCAGTTGCTCATCGGTGTCCTGGCGATCCTCAAGGCCGGCGGCGCCTACGTGCCGCTGGATGCCGATTACCCGGCCGAGCGTTTGGCCTACATGCTCAAGGACAGCGGCGTCGATCTGCTGCTGACGCAAACTGCATTGCTTGAACGCTTGCCCCTCTGCGAGGGCGTCAGCGTCATCGCCATGGATGCCTTGCACCTGGAGCAATGGCCGAGCAACCCGCCGGGCTTGCACCTGGATGGCGATCACCTGGCCTACGTGATTTACACGTCCGGCTCCACCGGCCAACCCAAAGGCGTCGGCAACACCCATGCCGCCCTGGCCGAGCGACTGCAATGGATGCAGGACACTTACGGGCTGGACGAAACCGATGTGTTGATGCAAAAGGCGCCGATCAGTTTCGACGTGTCGGTGTGGGAGTGTTTCTGGCCGCTGATCACCGGTTGCCAACTGGTGCTGGCCGGCCCTGGCGAACACCGTGACCCGCACCGCATCGCGCAGTTGGTCCAGCAATTTGGCGTGACCACGCTGCACTTCGTGCCGCCGCTGCTCAGCCTGTTTATCGACGAGCCCCTGAGCGCCCGCTGCACCAGCCTGCGCCGGGTCTTCTGTGGCGGTGAGGCCTTGCCGGCCGAACTGCGCAACCGCGTGCTGGCGCAGCTGCCGTCGGCGCAATTGCACAACCGTTATGGCCCGACCGAAACCGCCATCAACGTCACCCACTGGCATTGCAGCGTCGCCGACGGCGAGCGCTCGCCCATCGGCCGGCCGCTGGGCAATGTGGTGTGCCGCGTGCTCGACAGTGAACTCAACCCCGTGCCCGCCGGTGTGTCGGGTGAATTGTGTATCGGCGGCCTGGGGCTGGCTCGGGGTTACCTCGGGCGTCCGGGTTTGAGCGCCGAGCGCTTTATCGCCGACCCGCTGGGCGTGGCGGGCACGCGGTTGTATCGCAGCGGTGACTGGGTGCGCTGGAGCGCCGATGGCGTGATCGAATACCTTGGCCGTCTCGACCAACAGGTCAAGCTGCGCGGCTTCAGGGTCGAACCACAGGAAATCGAAGCGCGGCTGCTGGCCCAGGACGGCGTGGCCCAAGTGGCGGTGCTGGTACGCGAGACCTCGGCCGGCCCGCAACTGATCGGCTATTACACCGCTTGCGATGTCGGGCAAGATCAGGACCTCCAAAACGCCCGACTCAACGCCGCCCTGGCCGCCGAACTGCCGGACTACATGGTGCCCGCGCAATTGCTGCGCCTGGACGCCATGCCCCTGAGCCCCAGCGGCAAACTCGACCGTCGTGCCTTGCCCGAACCGCACTGGCAAGTACGTGAACACGTCGAGCCGGTCAGTGCCCTCGAGCAGCAGGTCGCTGGCATTTGGCGCGACGTGCTGGGGCTCGACCGCATCGGTCTGCGGGACGACTTTTTTGCACTGGGCGGTCATTCGCTGCTGGCGACCCAGATCATTTCCCGCACCCGCCAGGCCTGCGATATCGAGCTGCCGTTGCGCACCTTGTTCGAGGCCAGCGAGTTGGGTGCGTTCGCCGAACAGGTGCGCTTGATAAAGGCCAGCGGCCAGACCAACCGGCAACCGCCGATCGAGAAGGTCGATCGCAGCCAACCGGTGCCGTTGTCTTATTCCCAGCAGCGCATGTGGTTCCTCTGGCAAATGGAGCCCGACAGCCCGGCCTACAACGTCGGCGGCATGGCGCGGTTGCGCGGGGTGCTGGATGTCGGGCGTTTCGAGGCGGCGTTGCAGGCGTTGGTCCTGCGCCATGAAACCCTGCGCACCACTTTCCCCAGCGTCGATGGCGTGCCCCGGCAACAGGTGCACGCCAACACCGGCCTGCGCATGGACTGGCAAGATTTCTCGACGTTGGCCGTCGATATTCGCCAACAGCGGGTGCAGCAACTGGCCGACAGCGAAGCCCACAAACCCTTCGACCTGGAAACCGGGCCATTGCTGCGGGTCTGTCTGGTCAAGACCGCCGAGCAGGAACATTACCTGGTGCTGACCCTGCACCACATCGTCACCGAAGGCTGGGCAATGGATATTTTTGCCCGGGAACTGAGTGCGCTGTACGAAGCCTTTATCGACGACCGTGAATCGCCACTGGAACCCTTGCCGGTGCAGTACCTGGACTACAGCGTCTGGCAGCGCCAGTGGCTGGAGTCTGGCGAGCGTCAACGGCAACTGGACTACTGGACCGCACAACTGGGTCGCGAACACCCGTTGCTCGAATTGCCGGGCGACCGTCCGCGTCCGCTGGTGCAAAGCCATCGCGGTGAATTGTTCCGATTCGACCTCAGTGATGATCTCGCCTCCCGAGTCCGCGCCTTCAACGCGCAACAGGGCTTAACCCTGTTCATGACCATGACCGCCGCCCTGGCCGTGCTGCTTTATCGCTACAGCGGCCAGACCGACCTGCGCATCGGCGCGCCGGTGGCCAACCGCATCCGTCCGGAAAGCGAAGGGCTGATCGGTGCGTTCCTCAATACCCAGGTGCTGCGCTGCCGGCTCGACGGGCAAATGTCGGTGGCTGAGTTGTTCGAGCAGGTGCGTCAGACGGTGATCGAAGGCCAGTCCCATCAGGATTTGCCGTTCGATCATCTGGTCGAAGCCCTGCAACCACCGCGCAGTGCCGCGTACAACCCGCTGTTCCAGGTGATGTGCAACGTGCAGCGCTGGGAGTTCCAGCAGAGCCGCACGCTGGCCGGGATGAGCGTCGAATACCTGGCCAACGATGCCCGGGCCACCAAGTTCGACCTGAATCTGGAAGTCACCGACCTGGACCATCGCCTGGGTTGCTGCCTGACCTACAGCACCGACCTGTTCGACGAACCGCGCATCGCCCGCATGGCCGGACACTGGCGCAATCTGCTGGAGGCACTGCTGGCCGATCCGACCCAGCGGCTAAGCGAATTGCCGTTGCTCGATGCCCGCGAGCAGCAACAGATGCTCGACAGCCTCGGCGTCGAACCCGGCGAACACCGCCTGGATCAATGCATCCATCAACTGTTCAGCGAACAGGCCCTGGCGCGCCCCGACGCACCGGCCCTGACCTTTGCCGGGCAGACCCTGAGTTACGCCGAACTCGAACGCCGTGCCAACCGTCTGGCCTGGATGCTGCGCGAGCGCGGCGTCGGGCCGCAGGTACGGGTGGGCCTGGCCCTGGAACGGTCGCTGGAGATGGTCGTTGGCCTGTTGGCGATCCTCAAGGCCGGCGGCGCCTACGTGCCGCTGGACCCGGAATACCCGCTGGACCGTTTGCATTACATGATCCAAGACAGTGGCCTCGGTCTGCTGCTCAGCGACCGGGCGATGTTCCAGGCCTTGGGCCCATTGCCGGCCGGTGTAGAGGGCTGGTGCCTGGAGGACGATAGCCCGGCCCTGGCCGGCTACCCGGACCAGGCACCGCCGCTGATCAACCTGCCGCAGCATCAGGCCTACCTGATCTACACCTCAGGTTCCACTGGCAAGCCCAAGGGCGTGGTGGTGTCCCACGGTGAAATCGCCATGCACTGCAAGGCGGTGATCCAGCGTTTCGGCATGCGCCCGGACGATTGCGAGCTGCATTTCTATTCCATCAACTTCGACGCCGCCACCGAGCGCCTGCTGGTGCCGCTGCTCAGCGGTGCCCAGGTGGTGCTGCGCGCACAAGGGCAGTGGGACGCCGAACAGATCTGCGGGCTGATTCGCGAACAGCGCATCAACATCCTCGGCTTCACCCCCAGCTACGGCAGCCAGTTGGCGCAATGGCTGGCGACCCAGGGACAAACCCTGCCGGTGCGCATGTGCATCACCGGTGGCGAAGCCCTGACCGGCGAGCATTTGCAACGCATCCGGGCGGCGTTCAAGCCGAGCCTGTTCTTCAACGCCTATGGCCCGACCGAAACCGTGGTCATGCCACTGGCGAGCCTGGCCCCTGAGCAACTGGAAGAGGGCGCGGCGAGTGTGCCGATTGGCAGCGTGGTCGGCGCGCGGGTGGCCTATATCCTCGATGCCGACATGGCCCTGGTGCCCCAAGGCGCCACCGGGGAGTTGTACGTCGGCGGCGCGGGATTGGCCCAGGGCTATCACCAGCGTCCGGGCATGACCGCCGAACGCTTCGTCGCCGATCCGTTTGCCGCCGATGGCGGACGGCTGTACCGCACCGGTGACCTGGTGCGCCAGCGCGTCGATGGTCAGGTGGAGTATTTGGGACGGATCGACCATCAGGTGAAGATCCGCGGTTTCCGCATCGAACTGGGGGAAATCGAAAGCCGCCTGCTGGAACATGACGCCGTGCGCGAGGCGGTGGTACTGGCGCTCGATCTGCCGGGCGGCAAGCAACTGGCCGGCTACCTAGTGACCGACGTCGTTGAACAGGACACCGAGCAACAAGCGGCCCTGCGCGAAGCGCTGAAAAATCACCTCAAGGCCCAACTGCCGGACTACATGGTGCCCACCCACCTGATCCTGCTGGCGAGCATGCCGCTGACCGCCAATGGCAAGCTCGACCGGCGTGCCTTGCCAATGCCGGATCCTGAGTTCAATCGCCAACATTACCTGGCACCGAGCAGTGCCCTGGAGCAGGCCCTCGCGGCGATCTGGTGCGACGTACTGAACGTGAAGCAGGTCGGCCTGAACGACAACTTCTTCGAACTGGGCGGCGACTCGATCCTGTCCATCCAGGTCGTCAGCCGTGCCCGGCAACAGGGCATTCACTTCACGCCCCGCGACCTGTTCCAGCACCAGACCGTGCAGGCCCTGGCCTGTGTTGCCAGCCACAGTCAGTCAGTGAGCGCTGAGCAGGGGCTGCTCGCCGGTGAGTCGGCGCTGACGCCGATCCAGCATTGGTTCTTCGATAGCAGGATTGCCAACCGTCACCACTGGAACCAGGCGTTGTTGCTGGAGCCGGCCATTACCCTGCAACCCTCCGTGCTGGAACAGGCATTGCGCAGCGTTTTCCAACAGCACGATGCGTTGCGCCTGGGCTTTGCCGACATGGCCGGGCATTGGTGCGCCGAGCACCGACCATTGTCCGAAGCGGCGCTGTTGCGGCAGGTGGACGTGGAGAGTGAGCAGGCCTGTGAAACGGTGTTTGCCCAGACGCAGCGCAGCCTGAATCTGTCGAGCGGGCCTTTGCTGCGCGCGGTGTTGGCGCAGTTGCCCGATGGCCGCCAACGTCTGCTGATCGTGATCCATCACCTGGTCGTTGATGGTGTGTCGTGGCGGGTATTGATGGATGACCTGCAAACGCTCTACCGCCAGATCAGCGCCGGGCAAACCGCAGACCTGCCGGCCAAGACCAGCCCGTTCCGGGATTGGGCCGCGCGCTTGCAGGCC
This sequence comes from Pseudomonas sp. A214, assembly GCF_900156295.1. NCBI lineage: Bacteria > Pseudomonadati > Pseudomonadota > Gammaproteobacteria > Pseudomonadales > Pseudomonadaceae > Pseudomonas > Pseudomonas sp. A214. Next base: position 4,910,439 of record NZ_LT707062.1, on the reverse strand, counting down.
TACGCCGGCAGCGAGTCGCTGCGCGAGGAACTGGGTTGGTGGCAAGCGCGGTTGAGCGGCCCGGATGTGGCGCTGCCCTGCGCCCATCCTGACGGCGGGCTTGAGGAACGTCACGCTGAAACCGTCAGCGTGCGCCTGGACGCCGAGCGCACCGGGCAACTGTTGCAACAGGCACCGCGGGCCTACCGCACCCAGGTCAACGACTTGCTGCTCACCGCCCTGGCCCGGGTGCTGTGTCGCTGGAGCGGCCACGAATCGGCGCTGATCCAGCTCGAAGGGCACGGCCGTGAGGCGCTGTTCGACGACATCGACCTGACCCGTACGGTGGGTTGGTTCACCAGCGTTTATCCGTTGCGCCTGAGCCCGGCGGGTGACGACCTCGGCACCTCGATCAAGGCCATCAAGGAACAACTGCGCGCGGTGCCTCACAGGGGCCTCGGTTACGGCGTGCTGCGCTACCTGGCTGACGCCGCGACGCGCCAGGCGATGGCCGGCCTGCCGCACGCGGCGATCACCTTCAACTACCTGGGGCAGCTCGATCAGACCCTGGGCCACGACGCGCTGTTCCAGCCGCTGGACGCTGCGTTGGGGGCGATCCACGACCCCGATGCGCCGCTGCCCAACGAGCTGAGTGTCGACAGTCAGGTCAGCGGCGGCGAGCTGGTGCTGCGCTGGACGTTCAGCGCTGAGCGGCACGACCGCCAGGCCATCGCTGCGCTGGCCGATGCCTATCTCGATGAGCTGCAGGGCCTGATCGAACATTGCCTGACGGACGCGGCGGGCGGCCTGACGCCCTCGGACTTCCCCCTGGCGAAACTGACCCAGGCCCAACTCGACAGCCTGCCGGTGCCGGCCGCGCAGATCGAAGATGTCTACCCGCTGACGCCGATGCAGGAGGGCATGCTGCTGCACACATTGCTGGAGCCAGGCACGGGCCTGTACTACATGCAGGACCGCTACCGCATCAACAGCGAACTGGATCGGCAACGTTTCGCTCAAGCCTGGCAAGCCGTGATCGCTCGTCATGAAGCCTTGCGCGCGTCGTTCTGCTGGAATGTCGGCGAAGAAATGCTGCAAATCATCCACAAGCCTGGCAGCACGCCAGTGGATTATCTGGACTGGTGTGAAGTGCCCGAGGATCAGCAGGACGCCAAACTCCAGGCGTTGCTCAAGCACGAGCGCGAGGCCGGTTTCGATCTGTTGAACCAGGCCCCGTTCCACTTGCGCCTGATCCGGGTTGGCGCGGCGCGTTACTGGTTCATGATGAGCAACCACCACATCCTGATCGATGCCTGGTGCCGTTCGTTGCTGATGGAGGATTTCTTCGAGATCTACACCGCCCTTGGCGAACACCGCGAACCGCGACTGGCCGAGCCGCCGCGTTATCGCGATTACATCGGCTGGTTACAACACCAGAGTCTGGCCGAGGCGCGGCAATGGTGGACGCGCAACCTGCAAGGTTTCGAACGGACCACGCCGATCCCCACCGACCGGCCGTTGCTGCGTGAACACGCCGGTGACAGCGGCGGCATGATTGTCGGTGACTGCTACACCCGCCTCGATGTCCACGACGGTGCCCGGTTGCGCGAACTGGCCCAGGCTCACCAACTGACGGTCAACACCTTCGCCCAGGCCGCGTGGGCGCTGGTGCTGCGGCGGGTGAGCGGCGATCGGGACGTGCTGTTCGGCGTCACCGTGGCCGGACGCCCGGTGGAACTGCCGCAAATGCAACGCACCGTCGGCCTGTTCATCAACAGCATCGCCTTGCGCGTGCGGATGCCCGACGATCATCAGCGTTGCAGTGTGCGCCAATGGCTCAGTGAGTTGCTCGACAGCAACATGCAACTGCGCGAGTACGAATACCTGCCATTGGTGAGCATCCAGGAAGTCAGCGAACTGCCCAAGGGCCAACCGTTGTTTGACAGTCTGTTCGTGTTTGAGAACGCGCCGGTGGAAGTTTCGGTGTTGGATCGCGCCCAAAGCCTCAACGCCACCTCTGACTCGGGCCGCACCCACACCAACTTCCCGCTCACGGCGGTCTGCTACCCGGGGGATGACTTGGGGTTGCATCTGTCCTACGACCAGCGTTACTTCGATGAATCCACTGTCCAGGGCTTGCTGGGTGAGTTCAAGCGCTTGCTGCTGGCACTGATGGAAGGTTTTCACGGTGACATGGCCGAGCTGCCGCTGATTGGCGCCCAGGAGCAGGACTTCCTGATCGAAGGCTGCAACCAGAGCGAGCGTGCCTATGCGTTGGAGCAAAGTTACGTCGAGCTGTTCGAGGCCCGGGTCGCGGCCCATCCGCAACGGGTGGCCGCCACCTGCCTGGACAGGACGTACAGCTACGCCGAGTTGAATGCACGGAGCAACCGCCTCGGCCATGCCTTGATCGCGTCGGGCGTGGGCCTCGATCAACCGGTGGCGTTGCTGGCCGAGCGCGACCTGGACCTGCTCGGCATGATCATCGGCAGCTTCAAGGCCGGTGCCGGTTACCTGCCGCTGGACCCAGGCCTGCCGAGTCAGCGTCTGAGCCGCATCATTGAGCTGAGCCGCACGCCGCTGCTGGTCTGCACCCAGGCCTGTCATGCCCAGGCGCTGGCGCTGCTGGACGAGTTCGCCTGTTCCGGGCGACCGAAGTTGCTGGTGTGGGAAAGTATCCAGGCCAGCGATGTTTCGCAGCAAAACCCTGGCATCTACAGCGGCCCGGACAACCTGGCGTACGTGATCTACACCTCGGGCTCCACCGGGTTGCCCAAAGGCGTCATGGTGGAACAACGCGGCATGCTCAACAACCAGCTCAGCAAGGTGCCGTACCTGGCCTTGAGCGAGACTGACGTGATCGCCCAGACCGCCTCCCAGAGTTTCGACATTTCCGTCTGGCAGTTCCTCGCCGCGCCGTTGTTCGGCGCCCGGGTGGACATCGTGCCCAACGTTATCGCCCACGACCCGCAAGGGCTGCTCGAGCATGTGCAACGCCAGGCCATCACGGTGCTGGAAAGCGTGCCGTCACTGATCCAGGGCATGCTCGCCCAGGACCGCATCGGCCTGGACGGCCTGCGCTGGATGCTGCCCACTGGTGAAGCGATGCCGCCGGAGCTGGCCCATCAATGGTTGTTGCGTTACCCGGACATTGGCCTGGTAAACGCCTATGGCCCGGCGGAATGCTCCGATGACGTGGCGTTCTTCCGGGTCGACATGGCCTCGACCCGTGGCAGCTACCTGCCGATTGGTACGCCCACCGACAACAACCGTTTGTACTTGCTTGATGGTGCGCTGGACCTGGTGCCGCTGGGTGCGGTGGGCGAGTTGTGCGTGGCAGGCACCGGGGTAGGGCGCGGTTACGTCAGTGATCCATTGCGCACTGCCCCAGTGTTTGTGCCCAACCCGTTTGGGGCGCCAGGGGAGCGCTTGTACCGCACTGGTGACCTGGCGCGGCGGCGTCGCGATGGCGTGCTGGAGTACGTCGGACGCATCGATCATCAGGTAAAGATTCGTGGTTACCGCATCGAACTGGGGGAAATCGAAGCGCGCTTGCATGAACAGCCCGAGGTGCGCGATGGCGCGGTGGGGGTGCAGGAAGGCGCCAACGGCAAGCATCTGGTGGGCTATCTGGTCGCCGCCGATTCGGCATTGAAGCCGACCGAACGCCTGGAACGCATCAAGCAGCGTCTGCGCGCCGAACTGCCGGAGTACATGGTACCGCTGCACTGGCTGTGGCTTGAGCGCTTGCCCCTCAACGCCAACGGCAAACTCGACCGCAACGCCTTGCCGGCCCTGGAAATCGGCCAGTTGCACAGCCAGGATTACCAGGCGCCAGGCAATGAGCTGGAGCAGACCCTGGCGGACATCTGGGCCCAGGTGCTCAAGGTCGAGCGGGTGGGGGTGCGAGACAATTTCTTCGAACTGGGCGGCCACTCGTTGCTGGCGACGCAAATCGCCTCGCGGGTACAAAAGGCCCTGCAACGCAATGTGCCGCTGCGGGCGATGTTCGAGTGCAGCACGGTGCAGGAACTGGCCGAATACATCGATGGGCTGGCGGCGAGTGAAATCACCGAGGAGAAGGTGGATCGGTTGAATGATTTGATGGCGCAATTGGAAGGATTGTAGTTCTGCGGCGTCTATAAGAGGCCTCATCGCGAGCAGGCTCGCTCCCACAATGGATTTGTGATCGACGCAAATCCCCGGTGGGAGCGAGCCTGCTCGCGATGGCGTCATTACTAACACCGCAAAGCCCACGGTTGACGCCTCGCCCCGTACGGCTCAGTCTCCCAAGGCTTTTTCTCCATTCAACACAAGGAGGTCTTAATGCCTTTTGCAACCCTTGATGGGCAATCACTTCACTACCTGGACCAAGGCCAGGGCCCGGTGGTGCTGCTGGGCAGCAGCTACCTGTGGGATCACACCATGTGGGCGCCGCAGATCGAGGCACTGTCCCGGCATTACCGGGTGATCGCCCTGGACCTTTGGGGCCACGGTCAGTCCGGGCGTTTGCCTGAGGGCATGAAATCCCTGGACGATCTGGCCCGCCAGGCACTGGCGTTGATGGATCATCTGGAGGTCGATTGCTTCAGTCTGGTGGGGCTTTCGGTGGGCGGGATGTGGGGCGCACGGCTGGCGCTGATGGCGCCCAAGCGGCTTGAGGCGTTGGTGTTGATGGACACTTACGTGGGGGTCGAACCTGAACCGACTCGCCAGTATTACTTTTCGCTGTTCGACAAGATCGAAGCCAGCGGCAGCATCCCCGAGCCGTTGCTGGACATTGTCGTGCCGATCTTTTTCCGGTCGGGCATCGATCCGCAGTCAGCGCTCTACCAGCAGTTCCGCGCCACGCTGGCTGCACTGCCGGCCGACCGCCTGCGCGACAGTATCGTGCCGTTGGGACGGATCATTTTTGGTCGGGACGACATCCTGCCGCGCCTGCCTGAGCTCGACGCCGGGCGCACGCTGGTGATGTGCGGCGACCAGGACAAACCGCGACCACCGTCCGAGGCGCTGGAAATGGCTGAGCTGATTGGCTGCCCGCATGTGCTGATTCCAGAGGCTGGGCATATCTCCAACCTGGAAAACCCGGAATTCGTCACCCGAGCCTTGCTGGAGTTTCTGCGCAGCTGACCTGACGCCATCGCGAGCAGGCTCGCTCCCACATTTTGATCTGTGCCTGACGCTGAATTTGTCGTCGCCACACATCCCCTGTGGGAGCGAGCCTGCTCGCGATGAGGCCCTCTAGGTCGATCTCACTTCGGCCCGAGAATCTTCACCAGCTTGTCCGGCGACGGTGCGCCTTGCTGCTGTTGCAGTTCGCCCTTGTCATCCAGGTAGAAAATCGCCGGGGTGGCGGACAGTTCCAGTTCTTCCATCAACTGCAGGTTGGCGTCCAGTTTTGCCTGGATGGCCGGCGGTATGTTTTTGAGGGGTTTGAGCGCGCTGCCCTTGCCGGCCTTCTCGTGGGTTTCCAAGGCCTGCTCAGGGTCCTTGGCCGCCAGCAATGCGGCGGATTTTCCTGGGCTGTCTTCACGGATGATGCCCACCATGATGTGGCGTAACTGCACCTTGCCGGCTTTGACCCATGGCCGTGCCTGTTCCCAGAACATGTTGCAGTACGGGCAGTTCGGGTCACTGAACAGATAGACGGTGCGCGGCGCGTCCTTGCTGCCGTCGGCGATCCAGTTGCTCGCTTCCATCTTCCCCCAGATGGCCTTGGCCATTGGGGCATAGACCAGCTTTTGCAGCGGCTCGGCGCTCAGGTCCTTGCCGTCGGCGTCGTACAGGTTGCCCAGCAAGACATGCTGGCCATCGGGTGTCAGGTACAGCGCCATCCCACGGTTCTGGTATTGCGCCGCGTAACCGCGCAATCCGTCCGGCGCCTCGAACGTGCCGACGATTTTCGCGCCCTTGGCTTCGATTTTCTTGATGGCCGCGGGCAGTTCTTCGGCGTGCAGCAGCGGTGCCTGCGACAGCGTGGCGGCGACGGCCAGGGTCAGCAAGTGGCGGAGGCGGGGCATGAGGGTTTCCTTGTGGCGGAGTGGGGAGCCGAGGTTGAATCCGGCGTTTCGAAGTTCTCCAGGGCGCGGGCCAGGCTCGCTTCTGACAATTCGCCCAAGTGACTGTCCAGCAGGCGGCCGTCGGCGCTGTAGAACAAGGTGGTTGGCAGTGCCATGGAACCGACGGCTTGACCGAGGCGACCGCTGCCATCAAACAGCACGTTGTCCAGGCTCAAGCCCTGGGTGGCCAGATAAGTGCTGACGCTTTGCATGCTTTCGGCCTGGTTGACGAACAGGAACGTCAGGTCCGGGCGCTGCTGCTGGGCCTCTTCCAGCACGGGCATTTCGCGCCGGCAGGGTGGGCACCAGGTGGCCCAGAGGTTGATCACCAGGGGCCCGCCCTGATAATCGGTGAGTTTCACCGTCTCGCCGTTGGCGTTACGCAGATTGATTTCCGGCAGTCGGGTACCTTGTTCATAGATCGTCAACGACATCGTCGCCACCAGCCAGAACAACAGGCCGCTGCCCACGCCGAAACCCAACGGCCGGCGCAAGGCCGGTCGGTGCCGGCCCCACAGCAACGCGCCAATCACCAGCGCGACGATCCCCGGCCAGGCCAGAAAACCGCCGTCGCGCAGGTCGACGATCTGCCACAGGTCATCCTGGTAATGGTTCCAGTAGGCGGCGACGAAGCCGATCCGTGCGGCCAGAAGCCCCAGCAAAAACAGCACGAACAGCACCGATTCCGGGTTTTCGCCACCGCGCTTGGCTACTCGCCAGCCTACCAGGGTCGCCAGTGCCAACGCGCTGATCAGCAATAGATGGTTAAGCGCAATGGCAAAGGTGCCGAGGGTAAACGTCAGCATCAGCGCGCGTTCCGAGTCATGTTCCAGTGCTCCAGGAATTCCTTGGCATTGACTTCCCCGGTGATCCGCTGGCTGCGCCGCTCTTGACCGTCGGCGCCAATCCACAGCAGGCTCGGTGGCCCCGGCACTTGATAGCGGCCCAGCAGTTCGCGACTGGCGGCATTGTCGGCGGTGACGTCCAGACGCACCAGACGTACGTCTTTCAAGGCGTCCAGCACATCGGCGCGGCCGAACACCTGTTTTTCCATGATCTTGCAGGACACGCACCAGTCGGCGTAGTAGTCCAGCAAGACCCATTGGCCCTGGGCCTTGGCCGCATCCAGTTCCCGCTGCAGGGCGGCAGGCTCGCTGACCGTGATAAAGGCATCATGGGTGCTGACGGCCGAGCTTTCCGAGGTGCCTGCATAGACCTCCAGGGGCTGGAAGAAATCATCGCCGCCACCCGCCGCGCCGATCACCAGCAGGCTGCCCCACAGACCGAACAGCAGCGACGCGCTGCCGCATACATAGGCTGTGCGACCGAAACCTTCGGTCTGCCGCCAGGCGCTATAGGCGGCAATCAACAACAGCGTGCCCCACAGGCCGATCCACAGCGAGCCGTCGATGACCGGGCGAATCATGAGGATCGCGGTGCCCAGGAACAGGAAACCGAACACGCCCTTGAGCACATTCATCCAGGCGCCGGGTTTGGGCAGGAAACGATTGCCCACGGTCACCAATAGCAACAGCGGCAGGCCAATGCCCACGCCCATGGCGAACAGGATCAGCCCGCCGTGCAACGCATTGCCGCTTTGGGCGATGTACAGCAGCGCACCGGCCAGCGGGGCAGTCATGCACGGGCCCACCAACAGGCCGGACAAGGCTCCGAGAATACCGGCGCCCACCAGGCTGCCGCCGCGGCGCTGGCGTCCGGCACTTTCCAGGCGGTCGCGCAGGGCGGCCGGTAACTGCAATTCGAAGAAACCGAACATCGGTAGCGCCAGCACCACGAAGATCGCCGCGAAAGTGCCCAGCAGCCACGGTTGTTGCAGCAGTGCCTGAAGGTTGGCCCCCAGCAGCGCGGCGATTACGCCCATGGCGGCATACACCAGGGCCATGCTGATCACGTAGCTGATGGCCAATGCCAATCCACGCCGAGGGCTGGCGCCGCTGCCCACCACCACCCCGGCCAGGATCGGCAACATGGGCAGCGAGCACGGCGTAAACGCCAGCAACAGGCCCAGGCCAAAGAACACCAGCAGGCTCCAGCCCAAGGCCCGTTGCTGCAGGCCGCTGGCCAAGGCCTGGTCCGGCGCCTCACCATTGGCAACCGCTGGTGCAGTGCCACCCAGGTCCACCACCTGGGTCTGGGGCGGATAACACAAGCCCGCGTCGGCGCAGCCCTGGAAGCCGACCTTGATCTTGCCGGTGGCACCGGCGGGAATCTTTAGTTCCAGCGCCTGGCGATAAACCTGTTGATCGCCGAAAAACTCGTCGCTATGGGCTTCACCCTCCGGCAACTTCGGCTTTTGCGCCTCGGCAAGACCGTCGAATTTGAGTCGCTGCTGATACAGGTAGTAGCCGTCGGCAATCTGCCAGAACAACTGGGTTTCACCGGAGTCCAGGCGTTCGGAGGTAAACACGAAGGCCTTTTCCACCGGCAGGAAATCGGTTTTGGTCTCGAAGGGATTGGCGGCCTGGGCCAGGCCCGAGATCAGGAGCAGCCACAGCAAAAACAATCGACGCATGGATAAAGCCTTAGAACGGAGCAAGTGGAATGCACGATGGCGACTGGCGATTAACCGTCGATTAACCCGGCGACGATCGGCAGGTAGCAATGATCGCCCATGTTTGCCGTACTCGTCGCATAATGTCGGCTTAATCGGCCGGCGGCCTAATGTACCTTTTTCCACGGGGCTTACCATGCACGTACTGGTCTGCGAAGACGATGAGTTGATCGCCAGCGGGATCGTCGCCGGGCTCACGGCCCAGGGCCTGACCGTCGAACACGTCGCCACGGCGTCGGCGGCGCGGGCGATGGTCGGCGTGGCCCGGTTCGACGTCATGGTGCTGGACCTGGGGCTGCCCGACGAGGACGGCCTTAAATTGTTGCGCCAATTGCGCCAGCAAGGTCTGGAAATACCGGTGCTGATCCTCACCGCCCGGGACTCGGTGACCGACCGGGTCGACGGCTTGCAGGCCGGTGCCGATGATTATCTGCTCAAACCCTTTGATCTGCGTGAACTCGCGGCGCGCCTGCACACCTTGCTACGGCGCGTGGCGGGGCGCAGCGTCAATCTGATCGAGCACGGTCGCCTGACCTACGACCCCAGCAGCCGGGAAACCACCCTCGGCGGACAGCCGGTGGACCTTTCCCGGCGTGAGCAGTCATTGCTGCAGGCGCTGTTGCACAGTCGCGGTCGGGTCCTGTCCACCGAGCAACTCAAGGACAGCGTCTACGGGTTCAATGACGAACTGGAAAGCAACGCCCTCAACGTCCATATCCATCACCTGCGGCGCAAGCTCGGCAATGGCATTGTCGAGACGGTCCGCGGGCTGGGTTATCGGCTGGGGCCGGCCGACGACGGGGAGTCCTCCAAGTGATGAGCCTGCGATTGCGCCTGAGTCTGACCCTCGGCGCGGCCTTCGCCCTGATCTGGGCCCTGGCGGCGGCGTGGATGCTCAGTGATCTGCGCAACCAGATGATGTTTTCCCTTGACCAGCGACTGGTGGCTTCGGCGCGGATGGTCGCCGGGCTGCTGGAGCAGATGCCGCCATTGCCCAGCAAAGGTGAAGGCACGCACCTGAGGACCGAGCATGTGAGTATTCCGGGGGGCATGGCTTGCCAGGTCAGCTCCTTGCGGGGGGAGATCCTGGCCCGCAGCCATGGCACCCCAGACCAAACCCTGGAAGCCGAGAAGCTGGGCTTTCACGACCAGATGATCGACGGCGCGCCCTGGCGCAGTTTCACCCTGGCCCGAGGGGATTTGCGCATCACCACCGCCGACCGCCAGATCGAACGCGAAGCCTTGAACATGTCGGTGCTGTTGGCGGCCTCGGTACCGGTCGGCGTGGCGCTGCTGGGCTGCCTGTGCCTGTTATGGCTGGGCATCGGCCAGGGCCTGGCACCGCTCAATCGCATGCGCGATGCATTGATGCGACGCAATGCCGACTCCCTGGAGCCTCTGCAGATCCATCCGCTGCCCAGTGAGCTGCGGCCGTTGCTGGAGACCCAGAACCAGCTGTTCCAGCGTATCGGTAAGACCATTGAGCGCGAGCGCCGGCTGACCGGCGATGCCGCCCATGAGTTGCGCAGCCCGTTGACGGCTATCAAGACTCACCTGCAAGTGGCGCGCATGACCGAAGGCGTCGCCCGCGATCAGTCCCTGGCCCGGGCCGAGGAGGGCGCCGACCGCTTGCACCGCACCCTCGAACAGTTGTTGCTGCTGGCCCGGGTCGAGGGCAGCCTGTCGTTCGACGATGGCGTGCAATGCAACGCCGAGCAAGTGGCGCGACTGGCGATCCAGGATGCGACCGGCGGAGCTCCCCAGCGGATCAAGTTGCATTTGGCACCCGGGGTGTCCGACGCGCCGGTGCAAATGCCGGCGGTGCTTTCCATCGCCGCCTTGCGCAATCTGCTGGACAACGCCTTGCGTCATACGCCGGACGGGACCGAGGTGCAATTGAGCCTGGAAATGATTGGCCAGCGTGTACGCTTCCAGGTTCGCGATCATGGTCCCGGCATTGACGCCGACGATATCCAGTACCTGACCCAGCGCTTCTGGCGCAATGGCCAGAGCACCGGCTGCGGACTGGGGTTGGCGATTGTCCAGGCCATCGTCCAGCGTTGTGGTTGCGGTCTGCATTTCGACAGCCGTCCGGACGGATTGCGGGTTGAATTGACGATGCCTGTACAGGTGGGTTAACCCAGGTCTACCGGGGAGCTGCATACATCCGTTGTAACGACCTGCCATTGGCGCACCCACCTCATCCGGGGCTATGTTTTTCTCAGCTCGACTCAAGGACTGAGGAACACCGCGCCATGGAACCACTCATTGAAATAAGCACCGCCACCCCCAGCGATGCCGGCATCATCAGCCGGATCGCCGAACGCTCCATCCGCCTCGGATGTGCCGCCGAACACCGTAACGACCCGCGCATCGTGGCAGCCTGGATACGCCACAACACCCTCGCTCACCTACAACCCTTACTGCTCGACCCAAGGTTGCGCCTGACCCTGGCGCGTTTGCAGGGGCGGCTGGTGGGCACCGCCATGGCCTCGGTTTCAGGCCGGATCGCGTTCTGCTATGTGCAACCGGAATGGTTTCGCCGCGGTGCCGGGCGAGCGCTGGTACGGGATATCGAGGGGTGGTTGCGCGGTCGCGGGGTCGTCCAGGTGACACTCAATAGCACACGCAGCAGCCATGGGTTCTATCGACATCTGGGGTTCAGGCAAAGCGCCGAGGCGTTCGCCATCGGCGGTGTCACCGCCATTGCCATGCACAAGCCACTGGTCGAGCCTGCGGGGGAAAGTTCGATTCCAGAGTAAATCCTTGCCGCGCCGGTGCGTTTCCACAACAGGAAACCTGCACGTGCGCCCCGACCGGATGCGCACCTGCCCGGTGTGCCATTTGGGTCACTACTACAGTGTATTGCGGGGTCGAGAGATGTCAGTCGCCAATAGTCTTATCGAAGCACAGCCGGCGCGGGTCAGTTGCGCGCCGACCGAGACGCTCTACCAATTCAACGAGTCGCCGCTGCTGGCCCGCCAGAGCCGGCAGGAGTCCAACGCCCGCAGCTATCCACGGCGCATTCCCTTGGCCCTCAAGCGCGCCAGGGGTTTGTATGTCGAGGACGTCGAGGGTCGCACTTTCATCGACTGCCTGGCCGGGGCCGGCACCCTGGCCCTGGGGCATAACCATCCGGTGGTGATCGAGGCGATCCAGCAGGTGCTGAGCGATGAGTTGCCTTTGCATACCCTGGACCTGACCACGCCGGTCAAGGATCGCTTCGTTCAGGACCTGTTCGGCCTGTTGCCGGCGGACCTTGCCGCCGAGGCGAAGATCCAGTTCTGCGGCCCCACCGGCACTGATGCGGTGGAAGCTGCTCTCAAACTGGTGCGCACGGCCACCGGGCGCAGCACCGTGTTGTCGTTTCAGGGCGGTTATCACGGCATGAGCCAGGGGGCGCTGAGCCTGATGGGCAGCCTGGGACCGAAGAAACCCTTGGGCGCCTTGCTCGGTAACGGTGTGCAATTCATGCCTTACCCCTACGATTACCGCTGTCCGTTCGGTTTGGGCGGTGCCTCGGGGGTGAAGGCCAATCTGCATTATCTGGAAAACCTGCTGACCGACCCCGAGGCCGGCGTGCAATTGCCGGCGGCGGTGATCGTAGAGGTGGTGCAGGGCGAGGGCGGGGTCATACCGGCCGATCTGGATTGGTTGCGCGGGTTGCGGCGCATCACCGAGCAGGCGGGCGTGGCGTTGATTGTCGACGAGATCCAGAGTGGTTTTGGCCGCACCGGTAAAATGTTCGCGTTCGAACACGCCGGCATCATTCCAGATGTGGTGGTGCTGTCCAAGGCCATCGGCGGCAGCCTGCCGCTGGCGGTGGTGGTTTATCGCGACTGGCTCGATACCTGGCTGCCGGGAGCCCATGCCGGGACCTTCCGTGGCAATCAAATGGCCATGGCTGCCGGTTCCGCGGTGATGCGCTATCTGGTGGAACACAACCTGCCGGCCCACGCCAGCGCCATGGGCGATCGCTTGAGCGAACACCTGCACGTCCTGCAGCGGGATTTTGCGCAACTGGGCGATATCCGTGGACGCGGGCTGATGCTTGGCGTCGAACTGGTTGACCCGGCCGGAATGCCGGATGCCTTGGGCCACCCGCCGGTAGATGCGCGCTTGGCGCCACGGTTGCAACGTGAATGCCTCAAACGCGGGTTGATCCTGGAGTTGGGTGGCCGGCAGGGCGGCGTGGTGCGTTTCCTGCCGCCGCTGACCATCACAGCGACGGAGATCGACCGGGTTGCCGAGATTTTCGGACGCGCCTTGAAGGCTGCCGTTGCCCAAGCCTAATTTTCACCCGGCTCCAAACGTTCCTTTCATACCCTGGCTGCGCATGCGCCGCAGTGAACCTCGAACAAAGATGGAGAGACACCCATGACTTCAGTATTCGACCGCGAGGACATCGTCTTTCAGGTCGTGGTCAACCACGAAGAACAGTATTCGATCTGGCCTGAGTACAAAGCCATCCCCGAAGGTTGGCGTGCGGTTGGCAAAAGCGGCTTCAAAAAGGACTGCCTGGCCTACATCGAAGAAGTCTGGACCGACATGCGTCCCTTGAGCCTGCGCAAGAAAATGGATGAGCAGGTGGCGGTAGTCCATTAATGCAGAGCATGTAAGGACGCCTCAACCCCTGTGGGAGCGAGCCTGCTCGCGATAGCGGTGGATCAGCGACATTAATGTTGGCTGGCACTCCGCTATCGCGAGCAGGCTCGCTCCCACAGGGTTTTGTGTTGTTGCGGGTTACTTGAACCGCCGCTCCACCCCTTTCTCCACCAGGATCTTCGCCGAAATCTCTTCCACGGAAAAATGCGTGGAGTTGATGTGGGGAATGTTCTCCCGCCGGAACAGGTTTTCTACCTCGCGTACTTCGAATTCGCACTGGGCGTAGCTCGAATAGCGGCTGTTGGGCTTGCGCTCGTTGCGGATCGCGGTGAGGCGATCCGGATCGATGGTCAGGCCGAACAGCTTGTGCTGGTGGGCGCGCAGGGCGCTGGGCAGTTGCAGGCGCTCCATGTCGTCCTCGGTCAGCGGATAGTTGGCCGCGCGGATACCAAATTGCATCGCCATGTACAGGCACGTCGGCGTCTTACCACAGCGCGACACACCCACTAGGATCAAATCGGCCTTGTCGTAATAATGCGTACGGGCGCCATCATCGTTGTCCAGGGCGAAGTTGACCGCCTCGATGCGTTCCATGTAGTTGGAGTTATGACCAATGGAATGGGATTTGCCGACCGAGTAGGACGAATGCTCGCTCAGCTCCTGCTCCAGAGGCGCCAGGAAGGTGGAAAAAATGTCGATCATGAAACCATTGGACGTTGCGAGAATCTCACGGATGTCCTGATTGACGATGGTATCGAAGATAATCGGGCGGAAACCGTCGGTTTCGGCGGCTTTATTGATTTGCTGTACCATGGCCCGCGCCTTGTCGACACTGTCGATGTACGGACGTATGAATTTGGCGAAGGTAATGTTTTCGAATTGCGCCAACAGGCTTTGGCCCAGTGTTTCGGCTGTAATGCCGGTGCCGTCGGAGATAAAGAAAGCAGATCGTTTCATTTGCGCCTTGGGCCCTAGTGAGCTAGTGACGATTCTTGGATATGATAGGCGCGATTTGCCGGCCGCCAGTGGCCCGCATTCTCACTTATTTTCCAGGTCCAGGCCATATCGCCGGTATTCGCTCCCCTGGAGCCACCGGTGCCTTGAGCTTTTCCAACACAGTTAGTGGAGAGATCACCTTGGTAGAGTACGTAGTTTCCCTCGATAAGCTCGGCGTCCATGATGTAGAGCATGTGGGGGGCAAGAACGCATCCCTGGGCGAGATGATCAGTAACCTCGCCGGTGCCGGCGTATCGGTGCCAGGTGGCTTCGCCACGACGGCTCAGGCTTATCGTGACTTTCTGGAACTGAGCGGCCTGAACAAACAGATCCACGACGCGCTCGATGCCCTGGACGTCGATGACGTCAACGCCTTGGCCAAGACCGGCGCCCAGATCCGCCAATGGATCATGGAAGCCGAGTTTCCCGAGAAGCTGAACGCCGAAATTCGCACCGCCTTCGCCAAACTGTCCGAAGGCAATCCCGACGTTGCCGTCGCCGTGCGCTCCTCGGCCACCGCCGAAGACCTGCCGGATGCCTCCTTCGCCGGCCAGCAGGAAACCTTCCTGAATATCCGTGGCGTGGAAAACGTCATCCGTGCCGCCAAGGAAGTCTTCGCTTCCCTTTTCAATGACCGTGCCATTTCCTACCGTGTGCATCAGGGCTTCGACCACAAACTGGTCGCCCTGTCTGCCGGTGTTCAGCGCATGGTCCGCTCCGAAACCGGCACCGCCGGGGTAATGTTCACCCTCGACACCGAGTCGGGTTTCCGTGACGTGGTGTTCATCACTGGCGCCTACGGCCTGGGTGAAACCGTCGTACAAGGCGCGGTGAACCCGGATGAGTTCTATGTCCATAAAGGCACACTGGAAGCCGGTCGTCCGGCCATCCTGCGCCGTAACCTGGGCAGCAAGGCCATCAAAATGATTTACGGCGACGAAGCCAAGGCCGGTCGTTCGGTCAAGACCGTCGACGTGGACAAGGCCGAGCGCGCGCGCTTCTGCCTGAGCGACGCCGAAGTCAGCGAGCTGGCCAAGCAGGCGATGATCATCGAGAAGCACTACAAGTGCCCGATGGACATCGAATGGGCCAAGGACGGTGACGACGGCAAGCTGTATATCGTGCAGGCCCGTCCGGAAACCGTGAAGAGCCGTACCCAGGCCAATGTCATGGAGCGCTATCTGCTCAAGGAAACCGGCACCGTGCTGGTGGAAGGCCGTGCCATCGGCCAGCGCATCGGCGCCGGCAAGGTGCGGATCATCAAGGACGTCTCGGAGATGGATAAGGTCCAGGCCGGCGATGTGCTGGTTTCCGACATGACCGACCCGGATTGGGAACCGGTGATGAAACGCGCCAGCGCCATCGTCACCAACCGCGGCGGACGTACCTGCCACGCGGCGATCATCGCCCGTGAACTGGGCATTCCGGCTGTGGTCGGTTGCGGCAACGCCACTCAGTTGCTCAAGGACGGCCAGGGCGTCACCGTGTCCTGCGCCGAAGGCGATACCGGCTATATCTTCGAAGGCGAACTGGGCTTCGACATCAAGAAGAACTCCGTGGACGCCATGCCGGACCTGCCGTTCAAGATCATGATGAACGTCGGCAACCCGGATCGCGCCTTCGACTTCGCGCAACTGCCGAACGCGGGTGTGGGCCTGGCCCGCCTGGAATTCATCATCAACCGCATGATTGGCGTGCACCCCAAGGCGTTGCTGAACTACGACGGCTTGCCGCCGGAGATCAAGGACAGCGTCGACAAGCGCATTGCCGGTTACAACGATCCGGTCGGTTTCTACGTCGAAAAACTGGTGGAAGGCATCAGCACCCTGGCGGCTGCGTTCTGGCCGAAAAAGGTCATCGTGCGCCTGTCGGACTTCAAGTCCAACGAATACGCCAACCTGATTGGCGGCAAGCTCTACGAGCCGGAAGAAGAAAACCCGATGCTGGGCTTCCGAGGCGCTTCGCGTTACATCAGCGAATCGTTCCGTGACTGCTTCGAACTCGAGTGCCGCGCCCTCAAGCGTGTGCGCAACGAGATGGGCCTGACCAACGTCGAGATCATGGTGCCGTTCGTGCGCACCCTGGGCGAAGCGAGCCAGGTTGTCGACCTGTTGGCGGAAAACGGCCTGGCCCGTGGTGACAACGGCCTGCGCGTGATCATGATGTGCGAGCTGCCGTCCAACGCGATCCTCGCTGAAGAATTCCTTGAATTCTTCGACGGTTTCTCCATCGGCTCCAACGACCTGACCCAGCTGACCCTGGGCCTGGACCGTGACTCCGGCATCATCGCGCACCTGTTCGACGAGCGGAACCCGGCGGTCAAGAAGCTGCTGGCCAATGCCATTGCCGCCTGCAACAAGGCCGGCAAGTACATCGGCATCTGCGGTCAGGGCCCTTCGGACCACCCGGACCTGGCTAAGTGGCTGATGGAGCAGGGCATCGAAAGCGTTTCGTTGAACCCCGACTCCGTGCTGGAGACCTGGTTCTTCCTGGCTGAAGGTCAGGCTGCGGTCTGATCGAGTGAAGGGGCCTCACCGGCTGATGTCAGTCGGTGAGCGCAGCCCTTGTGGGAGCGAGCCTGCTCGCGATGGCGGAGTGTCAGTCAACGTTGATTTGCTGATCCACCGCCATCGCGAGCAGGCTCGCTCCCACAGGTTGCGCGGCAGCCCCTTTTGATTGAAGTAGGGCGGGCTCCAGGCGGATGCCGCCCTTTTTTGTGCAAGAGCATTATGCAAAGCAGCAGCAACCTTTTTCCTGTCGCCCTGATCAGCGCCGAGCGGCGTGGTGATCTGAGCGAAGACGTCTATCGTCTGAAGCCCGGCAACAGCCCGGACTACAGCGTTGAACTGGCCGTCACCCGACTGGGCATGGCCGACGGCAGCGAGGTTCGCGGCGTTCCCGTGATCCTGCTGCACGGCAGTTTTTCCAACCGGCGCTTCTGGTATTCGCCCAAGGGCCTGGGACTGGGGGCCTATCTTGCGCGGCTGGGCTTTGACGTGTGGATTCCCGAAATGCGCGGCCATGGCCTGTCCCAGCGCAATCACGACTACCGCAAGAACCGCGTGGCCGATTACGCTCGTTACGACCTGCCGGCCATCGGTGCCTTCGTGCGTGAGCAGAGCGGGCAGGTGCCACACTGGATCGGCCACTCTTTGGGCGGCATCACCCTGGCGGCGGCGTTGGGCGGTCACTATCTGGGCGAGCCGGCGGTGGCTTCGGCGGCGTTTTTTGGCACCCAGGTCAGCCGCACCTATTGGCCGTTGAAGATCCCGCCGGTGGAATGGAGCGGACGTTTCATTCTCAAGCGTTTTGCCCAGTTGTCCGGTTCGCGGCTCAAGCGCGGCCCGGAGGACGAGCCCATCGGCCTGGCGCTGGAGAGCATGCGCTGGTATGGCCTGTTCGGGCGTTTTGGTGATGCGCAGAAGAACTGGTGGGCGGGGCTGGCCGATGTGCAGGTGCCGATACTGGCGGTGAGCGCGGCCGGCGACCAGCAGGATCCGACCTGGGCTTGCCGCAAACTCTTCGAGCAGGTCGGCTCTGCGCACAAGCAGTTTGTCTGCCTGGGCCGGGAGCAGGGCTTTACCGACGATTTCGGCCATGTCGAGATGCTGGTCAGCAAAGCGGCCCATGCTGAGGTCTGGCCGCTGGTGGCGCGTTGGCTGGCAGATCAGCATGCACCGCTACTGGCGGATCCATCCAGGCTGGCCGAAGCGGTTTGAAGCGAAGGCTCTGACAAGGGCATTTCGCTCTTGTCGGCTTGCGGCTAAGATATGACGCGATACGCGGTTCCGGTCACAAACGGTTGCTCACTCAGCCTGACGTTCCAGCCTTTACAGGAGTTGTTCAATGAACCATTACCTCACGCCCGACCTGTGCGACGCCTACCCGGAGTTGGTGCAAGTGTTGGAGCCGATGTTCAGCAATTTCGGTGGCCGCGATTCCTTCGGCGGCGAAATCGTGACCATCAAATGCTTCGAGGACAACTCCCTGGTCAAGGAGCAGGTGGAACTCAAGGGCAACGGCAAAGTGTTGGTGGTCGATGGCGGCGGCTCACTGCGCCGGGCATTGCTGGGTGACATGCTGGCCGAAAAAGCCGCGAAAAACGGCTGGGAAGGGCTGGTGATTTACGGTTGCATCCGCGACGTCGACGTCATTGCCCAGACAGACCTTGGTGTCCAGGCCCTGGCCAGCCATCCGATGAAAACCGACAAGCGTGGCATCGGCGATCTCAATGTCGCGGTGACCTTTGCCGGCGTGACGTTTCGTCCAGGCGAGTATGTCTATGCGGACAACAACGGCGTGATTGTGTCGCCCAGCCCGCTGAAAATGCCTGAATGAAGCGTCAAAGCCATAAGGGATGAGGATGTTCGAGGAAGAAAACGCGCAATGGGGGCTGGTGCATGCCCTGGTGCTGGACGGTAATGGTGGCGCGCGTTCGATAGCCCGGACAGAACTCGACGATTTGCAGTTACAGGCCCACGAAAGCTTGTGGCTGCACTGGGATCGCAGTCATCCGCAAACCCACACCTGGCTGCGCAAGTCCAGTGGCCTGAGCGAATTCAACTGCGACCTGCTGCTGGAGGAGAACACCCGGCCGCGCCTGTTGCCGCTGCCCAACGCCGAACTGCTGCTGTTTCTGCGCGGCGTCAACCTCAATCCGGGCGCAGAACCGGAGGACATGGTGTCGGTGCGGATCTTCGCGTCCCCCCAGCGAGTGATCTCCCTGCGCCTGCGTCCGTTGCGCGCCACCGATGAACTGTTGACGCAACTGGCCGAGGGCGAGGGGCCAAGGACTGCGTCGGAACTCATCCTTTATATGGCGCAGTACCTGACCAACAAGGTGCAGGATCTGGTCACCCAGCTCTCGGAAATCGTCGATAGCGAAGAAGAAAAGATTGATACCGACGAACGGTATACCCCCGAGCATGATGCCATTTTGCACATTCGCAGAAGGGCGGCCGGGCTGAAGCGGTTCCTGGCCCCCCAGCGGGATATTTTCGGCCAGATGACACGGCTCAAACTGCCGTGGTTTGTCGAGGATGATGGCGATTACTGGAATGAATTGAACAACAGCCTGACCCGCTACCTCGAAGAGCTGGAATTGACCCGAGAGCGCGTGGGGCTTGTGCTGGAGGCCGAGGACCGGCGTCTGTCGGTGCGTATGAATCGCACCATGTACCGCTTCGGCATCATCACCGGGATTTTTCTGCCGATGAGTTTTCTCACCGGTCTTTTGGGCATCAACGTCGGCGGTATTCCGTTCTCCGAAAGCCCTTATGGCTTCCTGGTTGCATGCCTGTTGATGGTCGGCGTGGCCCTCGGTCAGTGGTGGCTGTTCCGCCGTTTGCGCTGGGTTTGACGGGGCGCCATGTGACCTGCCGAAATTTGATCGCGTCTTTCACAGACATCACGAGAGGTGCGTATGCACGATCCGTTTGAACAGTCTTTGCGCGACATGCTCAAGGCTTCGCCGTCCAGCCGGGACGACGATGCATGCCTGGGACGTGTACTGAAAACCGCCAACCGCCAGGTTGGCGCCGGCGATCTGTTCAGCCTGCTGGGCCGCTGGTTGCCCGCGCTGATGATCGCCCTGAATAACGGGTCGGCCCACGTTTCGCCGGTTTCCCGTCGTAAACCTGTTACTCGCACCGCTGATAAGGCTGATTGAATATGGAACTTGATCTCTGGACCCAGAGCCTCGTCACGGCAATGACCGCGTTGTGGACCAAGGTGGCTAATTTCATCCCCAACCTCTTCGGCGCCCTGGTGGTGCTGTTGTTGGGGTTCGTGGTGGCCAAGCTGCTGGACACCCTGCTTTCAAAACTGCTCGCCAAATTGGGGCTCGACCGCCTGATGGGCGGCACCGGCCTGACCAAGCTGCTGTCGCGCGGTGGCATTCAGGTTCCGATCTCGACCTTGGTCGGCAAGATCGTCTACTGGTTCGTTCTGCTGATTTTCCTGGTTTCTGCCGCTGAATCCCTGGGCCTTGAGCGAGTTTCAGCTACGCTCGATATGCTAGCGCTGTATTTGCCGAAGGTTTTCGGTGCCGCGCTGGTATTGCTGGTGGGCGTTCTGCTGGCGCAATTGGCCAACGGGCTGGTGCGCGGCGCGGCCGAAGGTGTCGGGCTTGACTACGCCCAGGGCTTGGGGCGAATTGCCCAGGGCCTGGTGATCATCATCAGTATTTCGGTCGCGATCAGCCAGTTGGAGGTCAAGACTGACCTGCTCAACCATGTGATCGTCATCGTATTGATTACCGTTGGTCTGGCGGTTGCGCTGGCAATGGGGTTGGGAAGCCGGGAAATCGCCGGCCAGATTCTTGCGGGAATCTATGTGCGTGAATTGTATGAGGTTGGGCAACAAGTGCGTGTTGGCGAGGTCGAAGGCCAGATCGAAGAGATCGGCACGGTGAAGACCACATTGCTGACCGAGGAGGGTGAATTGGTATCGCTCTCCAATCGGATCCTACTGGAACAGCATGTGAGTAGCCGCTAACCCGGCAAACCCTGCTAATGTATGCCGCCGCAAAATGCCCGTTAACGCAGGCTGCGGCGCACATTGACCTAGACTGTCGGCCCGACTTGTTTTGAACAAACCCCAATCGCTATCCACG
Source organism: Pseudomonas sp. A214 (assembly GCF_900156295.1). Classification (NCBI taxonomy): domain Bacteria; kingdom Pseudomonadati; phylum Pseudomonadota; class Gammaproteobacteria; order Pseudomonadales; family Pseudomonadaceae; genus Pseudomonas; species Pseudomonas sp. A214. The sequence continues at coordinate 4,889,612 of NZ_LT707062.1, read as the reverse complement.
CGCTACGACCCCCGTGATCTCTCCGATGAGGAGTTGGTCGCGCGCGCGCATACGGAACTTTTCCACGTAACGCGTGCTTACGAAGAATTGATGCGCCGTTACCAGAGAACATTATTTAACGTTTGTGCGCGTTATCTGGGGAACGATCGTGATGCTGACGATGTCTGTCAGGAGGTGATGTTGAAGGTGCTGTATGGCCTGAAGAACTTCGAGGGGAAATCGAAGTTCAAGACATGGCTCTATAGCATCACGTACAACGAATGCATCACGCAGTACCGCAAGGAACGGCGAAAGCGTCGCTTGATGGATGCTTTGAGCCTGGATCCTCTGGAGGAAGCGTCTGAAGAAAAGGCGCCCAAACCAGAGGAAAAGGGTGGGCTGGATCGCTGGCTTGTCCATGTGAACCCGATCGACCGGGAAATTCTGGTGCTACGATTTGTCGCAGAGCTGGAATTCCAAGAGATCGCAGACATAATGCACATGGGGTTGAGCGCGACAAAAATGCGTTACAAGCGCGCTCTTGATAAATTGCGTGAGAAATTTGCGGGTATTGCTGAAACTTAGTTCGGCGCAAATATCTCTTACGTGTAGGCAAGTTCTGATAGACTTGTCGCCGAGTTGTCCCCCGGTTTGCGGGACTGCTTTACAATCACCAGATGGGGATTTAACGGATGAAACTGAAAAACACCTTGGGCTTTGCCATTGGTTCTTTGATTGCTGCCACTTCGTTCGGCGCTCTGGCACAAGGCCAAGGCGCAGTTGAAATCGAAGGCTTCGCCAAGAAAGAAATGTTCGACAGCGCTCGCGACTTCAAGAACAACGGCAACCTGTTCGGCGGCTCGATTGGTTACTTCCTGACCGACGACGTAGAACTGCGTCTGGCCTACGACGAAGTGCACAACGCACGTGCCGAAGACGGTCGTAACATCAAGGGCTCCAACACCGCTCTGGACGCTCTGTACCACTTCAACAACCCAGGCGACATGCTGCGTCCTTACGTATCGGCTGGTTTCTCCGATCAGAGCATCGGTCAGAACGGCCGTAGCGGTCGCAACGGCTCCACCTTCGCCAACGTTGGCGGCGGTGCCAAGCTGTACTTCACTGACAACTTCTACGCCCGTGCCGGCGTTGAAGCTCAGTACAACATCGACCAGGGCGACACCGAGTGGGCTCCAAGCGTCGGTATCGGTGTGAACTTCGGTGGCGGCTCCAAGCCTGCTGCTGCTCCAGTTCCAGCTCCGGCTGAAGTCTGCTCCGACAGCGACAACGATGGCGTGTGCGACAACGTCGACAAGTGCCCTGACACCCCAGCCAACGTAACCGTTGACGCTGATGGCTGCCCAGCTGTTGCTGAAGTCGTACGTGTTGAGCTGGACGTCAAGTTCGACTTCGACAAGTCGGTCGTTAAAGAAAACAGCTACGGCGACATCAAGAACCTGGCTGATTTCATGAAGCAGTACCCATCCACCACCACTACTGTTGAAGGTCACACTGACTCCGTCGGTCCTGACGCTTACAACCAGGCTCTGTCCGAGCGTCGTGCAAACGCCGTTAAGCAAGTCCTGACCAACCAGTACGGTGTTGAATCGTCCCGCGTTCAGTCTGTTGGCTACGGCGAATCCCGCCCAGTTGCCGACAACGCTACTGACGCTGGCCGTGCTGTTAACCGTCGCGTAGAAGCGCAGGTTGAAGCCGAAGCTAAGTAATTAGCCCACAGCTTTGGAAAAGCCCGGCTTAGGCCGGGCTTTTCTTTGCCTGCGATTTATGAAAATCAGGGGCGGGGCTGGAGAAACACAAAAAACTGTGGGAGCGAGCCTGCTCGCGATGGCGGTGTGTCAGTCAGCATCAATGTTGCTGATCCACCGCCATCGCGAGCAGGCTCGCTCCCACAGGTTTGCTGGTGTCTGTGCTATAGCGCCGAAGCCTGGACCCAGGCCGGTTGCGCGCCTGCCAGCTCAGCAGCTCTGGCCACCTCGCCAATCACCAGGATCGCCGGGCTCTTGAGTTGAAATGCGCCTGCATCGGCCTCCATCGAGGTCAGGTCACTGCGACAGTCGCGCTGATGGGGCAGGGAGGCATTTTCAATCATCGCCACCGGCGTGTCCGCCGCCAGGCCTCCGGCCAGCAGTTGCTCGCGGATCTCGCTCAGTTTCGCCACCCCCATGTACACCACCAAGGTGGTCCCGCTTTGTGCCAAGGCTTGCCAGTTCAGGCTGCTACCGTCCTGGGTGTGGGCGGTGACCAGCGTCACGCCCCGGGCAATCCCACGCAGCGTCAGCGGAATATCACATTGCGTCGCACCCGCGAGGCCGGCCGTAATGCCATTGACCAGTTCCACTTCGACGCCATGCTCGCGCAGCCACTGCGCCTCTTCGCCGCCTCGGCCGAAGATGCACGGGTCGCCGCCCTTGAGGCGTACCACGCATTTGCCCTGACGGGCATAACGCAGCATCAGCCGATGGATAAAAGCCTGTGGCGTGGAACGGCATCCGCCGCGCTTGCCGACGGCGATGATCCGCGCGCCAGGGCAGTGCTCCAGCACTGCATCGTTGACCAGATCGTCGATCAACACCACGTCGGCTTCGCCCAAGGCACGCACGGCTTTGAGGGTCAGCAATTCAGGGTCGCCAGGACCTGCACCCACCAGCCAGACTTTTGCGTTCATAGTGTTTTCCTCACGAGACAGCGGCCACCGGTTGCGCAGTGGCAACCAGCAGGCGTTTGATTTCCGGTACACAGGAGCCGCATTGCGTGCCGCAGCCCAGTTCCTGTTTCAGCCCCTGCAAGTCCAGGCCACGTTCAATGCCGGCGCAGATCGCACGCTGGCTGACGTTCATGCAGTTGCACAGTGTTTTGCTGCCGCCAACGGCGGCGCCGGCATTGCCTGGTGGGGCGCTCAAAGGCGCCAGCAGCCAGCGCCGCAACTGCTCATCGGCGCGGCCTTCCAGCCAGAGGTTTTGCAGCCAGTGGCGGGCCAGGGTTTCGCCGGCCAGGCGAATGGCGGTGATGCGACCGTTCTCGATTCGCACCCGTTTACCGATGGAACGACGCGGGTCGTCATAGGCCAGCACCGGCCCTTCGATCAGCCCCAATTGCTCGTCGATCGCCTGCAGCAACTGCGGTTCGGGGGCGACGGCGCTGGCCGCGCGAATCAGCAACGCGGGACGTTCGCGCCCAGTCAGGCTCAGGCTGACGTAGGCAAACGCCTCGCACAGTGGTCGCAAAGTCTCCAAGTGCTGTTGAACATCGCCTTCGACCAGGGCGAAAAGCTGCCAGGGCAGGTTCACCGGTTCCAGGCGCACGCCGCTGTGTTTGAGTTCCGGCTGTTTTGACAGGGGGTCGAAGGCCGGTTGAGTCAGGGTATTGACCCCACCCTTGAGAAAGCGGTCGCCCCAGTGCATGGGCAGAAACGCCTGCCCGGGGCGCACGCTGTCGTCGCTGTCCACCGCCACGATCACGGCGCCACGACGGCTCTTGAGGCTGACCAGGTCACCGGCTTGCAGCCGATGGCGAAGCAGTTCGTCAGGGTGCAGGCTGAGCACGGCTTCGTTCACATGACCGAACAATTGCGCGGCGGTGCCGGTGCGGCTCATGCCATGCCATTGGTCCCGCAGGCGACCCGTGTTGAGGGTCAATGGGTAGCGGGCGTCGCGCAACTCTTTGGCGGCGCGATACGGTTCTGCGACAAACCGCGCGCGGCCATTGTCGGTAGGAAAAATCCCGTCCAGATACAGGCGCGGTGTTCCGCTGCTGGCGCCTTGCGGGAAGGGCCATTGCTGAGGACCGAGTTGATCGATCAGGGCATGGCTGATACCGGACAAGTCCAGGTCGCGGCCACGGGTCAGTTGCTTGTATTCATCGAACAACTGAGCCGGGGTTTCAAAGGCGAACAGGCTGGGTTGACCCGGGCGCAGGCGTTTCTCCAGGCGTTGGGCGAAATCCACGGTAATTGCCCAGTCCGGCCGTGCCTCACCCGGTGCGGCAATCGCCCGGCGGACGTGGGAAATACGCCGTTCGGAGTTGGTCACCGCCCCTTCTTTCTCGCCCCAACTGGCCGCTGGCAGCAGCAGGTCGGCAAACGCGGCGGTTTCGGTGGTCCGGAAGGCCTCTTGCAGCACCACGAATGGACAGGCTTGCAGGGCTTCCCGGACCGCCGTCTGGTCAGGCATCGACTGCGCGGGGTTGGTGCAGGCAATCCACAGTGCCTTGATCTTGCCACTTCGAACCTGTTCGAACAGTTCGATGGCGCTCAAACCCGTGGTCGCGGGCAATTGTTCAACACCCCAGTAGCGGGCGACTTCGGCGCGATGTTCGGCGTTGGCGGCGTCGCGATGACCCGGCAGCAGGTTCGACAAGCTACCGGTTTCCCGACCGCCCATGGCATTGGGCTGACCGGTCAGAGAGAAGGGCCCGGCGCCCGGCCGGCCGATTTGGCCGGTGGCCAGGTGCAGGTTGATCAACGCGCTGTTCTTCGCACTGCCGGCGGTGGACTGATTCAAGCCCATGCACCACAACGACAGGAAGCTGGGCGACGTGCCGACCCATTCGGCGCACTGGTGCAGTTGCTCGACGCTGATGCCGCAGATCTGGGCGACCATGGCCGGGGTGTAGTCGCGCACCAGGTTCTTGAGGTCCGCCAGGCCTTCGGTGTGGGCCTTGATGAAGCCGCGGTCGACCCAGTCTTCCCACAACAACAGGTGCAAAATCCCATGGAACAAGGCGACATCGGTGCCCGGCAGGATCGCCAGATGCAGGTCGGCAAGGTCGCAGGTGTCGGTTCGCCGTGGGTCGATGACGATGATTTTCATCTGTGGTCGGCGGGACTTGGCGTCCTCGAGGCGGCGAAACAGGATCGGATGGGCGTAGGCCATGTTACTGCCGACAATCATCACACAGTCGCTCAGCTCCAGGTCTTCATAGCTGCAGGGCGGGGCGTCGGCACCGAGGCTGCGCTTGTAGCCCACCACGGCGGAGGACATGCACAGCCGGGAATTGCTGTCGATGTTGTTGGTGCCCACCAGTGCCCGGGCGAGTTTGTTGAAGGCGTAGTAGTCCTCGGTCAGCAGTTGCCCGGAGATGTAGAACGCCACGCTGTCGGGGCCGTGTTCGGCGATGGTATCGGCGAAGATGCTGGCCGCGTGATCCAGCGCGCTGTCCCAATCGGTGCGGGCGCGGGACAGGCCCTTGCCCAGGCGCAGTTCGGGATATAAGGCGCGCGCGGCGAGGTCGCCGGTCAGGTGCAGGGTCGAACCTTTGCTGCACAGTTTGCCGAAGTTGGCCGGGTGGGCGGGATCGCCACTGACGCCGAGGATACGCTCGTCGTCATGTTCGATCAGCACGCCGCAACCGACCCCGCAATAACAGCAGGTCGAGGCGGTGGTTTGACGGCTCATCAGCTTGCTTCCCGCAATGCCAGCATCACCCGGCCGTTTTCGACCCGCGCCGCATGATGATGAGCGCAACCCACATCCGGGGCCTGGGCCTGGCCGGTTTCCAGGTCGATCTGCCAGTTGTGCAGCGGGCAGGCCACGCGCTTGCCATAGATCAACCCCTGGGACAGCGGGCCACCCTTGTGCGGGCAGCGGTCATCGAGTGCGAAAACCTCATCGTCGCTGGTACGAAAAATCGCGATATCGCCTTTCGGGCCATTGATGATGCGCGAGCCCAGGGCGTTGATCTCTTCCAGTGCGCAGATATCCAGCCAGTTCATGCCGGTACCTCCAGGTTTTTCACGGTGATGACTTCAAACTCTTTCTTCAGCTGGGGCTGTTCCAGGCGTTCTTTCCATGGGTCCTGTTCCAACGACAGGGAGAACTTCAGGCGGTCATGCAAGGCTTTGCGTCGTTGCGGATCTTCAAGTACCGCTTTCTTGATGTGCTCCATGCCGACCCGTTGCATGTAGTGCACGGTGCGTTCGAGGTAGAAGGCTTCTTCGCGGTACAACTGCAGGAATGCGCCGTTGTATTCGCGCACTTCTTCGGCGGTCTTGAGTTTGACGAAGAATTCGGCGACCTCAGTCTTGATCCCGCCGTTACCGCCGATGTACATCTCCCAGCCGGAATCGACGCCGATAATGCCGACATCTTTGATGCCCGCTTCCGAGCAGTTGCGGGGGCAACCGGAAACGGCCAGCTTCACTTTGTGGGGCGACCACATGTTGAAGAGGTCGTGCTCCAGCTCGATTCCCAATTGGGTGGAGTTCTGCGTGCCAAAACGGCAGAATTCGCTGCCTACGCAGGTTTTTACGGTGCGGATGGATTTGCCATAAGCGTGGCCGGACGGCATGTCCAGGTCTTTCCAGACTCCGGGTAGATCCTGCTTTTTGATCCCTAGCAAGTCGATACGCTGGCCGCCGGTGACCTTGACCATCGGCACGTTGTATTTGTCGGCCACATCGGCAATGCGCCGCAACTCAGACGGATTGGTCACGCCACCCCACATCCGCGGGACGACGGAGTAAGTGCCATCTTTCTGGATGTTGGCGTGGGCACGCTCGTTGATCAGGCGCGACTGCGGATCGTCGTGCGCTTCGCCGGGCCAGGTGGAAATCAGGTAGTAGTTGAGCGCCGGGCGGCAGGTGGCGCAGCCGTTTGGGGTGCGCCAGTTCAGGTAGCTCATGGTTGCGGCGATGGTCAGCAGATGCTGGTCGCGGATCGCCTGGCGAATCTGCCCATGGTTGAGATCGCTGCAACCGCAGATGGCTTTTTCGCTTTTCGGTTTGACGTCCGCCGCGCCGCCCACGGTGTTGATCAGGATCTGCTCCACCAAACCGGCGCAGGAGCCACAGGAACTGGCGGCCTTGGTGTGTTTTTTCACATCATCGACGCTGAACAGCCCATGCTCCTGGATCGCCTTGACGATGGTGCCCTTGCACACGCCGTTGCAGCCGCAGACTTCGGCGGTGTCGGCCATGTTCATGGCTTTGTCCTGGCCCTGGTGTCCTACGTCTCCCAGGGCGTTTTCCCCAAACATCAGGTGATCGCGGATCTCGCTGATGGTGTGGTTCTCACGGATCTGACGGAAATACCAGCCACCGTCTGCCGTATCGCCGTACAGACAGGCGCCGACCAGCACGTCATCCTTGATCACCAGTTTTTTGTAGACGCCACCAATCGGGTCGGAAAGGGTGATGGTCTCGGTGCCTTCGCCGCCCATGAAGTCCCCGGCGGAGAACAGGTCGATGCCGGTGACTTTGAGTTTGGTCGAGGTCACTGACCCCTTGTAGGTGGCGAAGCCCAGTTGCGCGAGGTGGTTGGCACAGACCTTGGCTTGCTCGAACAGCGGTGCCACCAGGCCGTAGGCGGTTCCACGGTGGCTGGCGCATTCACCGATGGCATAGATGCGCGGGTCGTAGGTTTGCATCGTGTCGTTGACCAGAATCCCGCGGTTGCAAGGGATGCCGGACTTTTCCGCCAGTTCGGTATTGGGGCGGATACCGGCGGCCATCACCACCAGATCGGCCGGGATGATGTCACCGTTTTTGAATTGCACCGAGCCGACCCGGCCATTGCCGGCGTCGTGCAGGGCTTGCGTTTGTTCGCTCAGGCGGAATTTCAGCCCGCGATTTTCCAGGGCGGTTTGCAGCAACTGACCGCTGGTCTTGTCCAGCTGACGCTCCAGCAGCCATTCACCCAGGTGCACCACTGTCACGTCCATGCCCCGCAGTTTCAAGCCGTTGGCGGCTTCCAGGCCGAGCAGCCCGCCGCCGATCACCACGGCGTGTTTGTGGGTCTTGGCGGTGTTGATCATCGCCTGGGTGTCGGCGATGTCGCGGTAGCCGATGACGCCATCCAGGGTGTTGCCGGGGATCGGCAGGATGAATGGCGTGGAGCCTGTGGCGATCAGCAGACGGTCGTATTCGGCTTCGCTGCCGTCCTCGGCGATGACCCGGCGCTTGACTCGGTCGATCTCCACGACCTTGCGGTTGAGCAGCAGCTTGATGTTGTTGTCCAGGTACCAGCTCAGGTCGTTGAGCACGATCTCTTCAAACGTCTGCTCGCCGGCGAGCACGGGCGAGAGCAGGATTCGGTTGTAGTTGGTATGAGGCTCGGCGCCGAACACCGTGATGTCGTATAGCTCATTGCTCAGCTTGAGCAGTTCTTCAAGGGTTCGAACCCCGGCCATGCCGTTGCCGATCATCACCAGTTTGAGTTTCTTCATCAGGGTTCTCCACAAGCTCAGGCCCGGTTCATCACGGTGCTCGGACTGGCTCGATACTTTTACGAAAACAAAAAAAGGCGTCCCGCTAGTTGCCTAGCGAGGACGCCTTTGTCCTTGTCCCGTTCTCTCGGGAAGCACCGCCCTCATCGTTGGAGGCGTTGCTTTATGTATGGTGAGAGAGGTTATGCAGTGGTTGTGCCAACTGGCTTGAGGGCGCGGATTTATTGGAGGGGAGGCGGGTTGTGCGGATTGGAGCGGGATTTATTGCACCGAATCAAAGCGTGTTGCCCGGTAATGGAGCGTCCCGCAGGCGCAGTTGCAGGGACCATCAGGCCGCCATCGCGAGCAGGCTCGCTCCTACATTGGATCTGCGGTGGACACAAAACCTGTGGGAGCGAGCCTGCTCGCGATAGACGCGACTGGGTTTCAGCCGTGAAACGCTAAATACAGCAGCACCAGATTCACCACCAAAGACACCAGCGCCAACGTGCGCCAGACCTTCAGCGGCTCCCTTTCCAGTAGCGGCCGAGGCCTGACGCTCAAGCTGCGCCGTTCACCCTGTTCCAGCAGCAACAGCCATTCCTCGGCGGTTTCAAAGCGTTGCCCAGGATCCGCCGCCACGGCACGCTCCAGGCTTTGCCCAAGCCATTCGGCCAGGTCCGGTCGATAGCGATGGGCACTGACCGGTATGCCAAAGCGCGGTCGCTGGAACGCCTCGATTTCGCCGTAGGGATAGTGTCCGGTGAGCAGGAAATACAAAGTCACGCCGACCGCATACAAGTCTTGTTGCGCCGTCGGCGGCGCACCCCCGAAGGCTTCCGGGGCGATATAGCTGGGCGTGCCGGGCAGCACGTTGGCCTGGTCTTCGGACAATCCCGGGCAGTACGCCAGGCCGAAATCCAGCAAGCGCAGTTCCCCATCCTCGCCCAGGTGCAGGTTCTCCGGCTTGATATCGCGGTGAAAGATCTGTCTTCGATGCAACAGGCCCACCGCGTGCACCAGCCGCTGCGCCAGATCCTGCCACTGGGGCAGAGGCAACGGGCCGCCCTGGTTGAACAGCTCGGCCAGGGTCTTGCCCGAATATTCCCGCATGACGTAGTACAAATGCTGACGCTGGGCAACGCCGTGGACTTCCGGAAACTGCCTCCCGGCGACCCGCCTGAGGAACCACTCTTCCGACAGCAACGACTGCCCGGCCTGAGTATCGTCCCGTAGATGCCCCGGCAAGGTTTTCAGCAACCACGGTTGGCCCTGGCCATCGTGTACCCGGTAGAGCAACGATTGCTGGCTCTGGCCGAGCAGGCTTTCGATCTGCCAGCCCTCGAACACTTGCCCCGGTTTCAATGCCGGGGGAAGGGGCCATTGCTGTAACTGGGCCAGCGCATCGCCTATGCTCGCTTCACCCACCGCATCGACCCGCACCAGCAGTGCGCTGGCGTTGTCCTGGCTGCCGGCCAGGTGCGCAGCGTTGACCAGGGTTTGCGCGGCAATGTCCAGGTCCGGCTGGTCGCGAAGGATACCGGCGATGGCCGTGTCCCCCAGAACCGCCCAGACGCCATCGCTGAGCAGTACGAAGGTCTCGTCGGCGCGCAGTTCGCCATCGAGGAAGTCCAGGATCAGGTGCTGATCCAGCCCCAGGGCACGCTTGAGCACGTGCTGCATGCCCTGTTGTTCCCAGACGTGATCCTCACTGACCCGCTGCAGATGATTGTCGTGCCAGCGGTAGACCCGGCAATCGCCCACGTGGGCCAGGGTGAAGCGCCGGCCCCGCAGGACCAGCGCGCTGACGGTGGTGAGCAGCGGTTGCCCGCCACCGTTGGCTTGCAGCCAGCGATTCTGTGCCAATAACAGCCGGTCCAGCGCTTGGGCCACACCCCAGGTTTGCGGCGTGGAATAGTAGTCCAGGGCCAGGGCCTGCAAGGTCGAACGGGCGGCCAGCCCGCCATCGGCGCATTGGCTCACACCGTCGGCGATGGCGAACAGGTACCCCTTGCTCGCGGCCAGGGCCGGCGCCGGGGTCACCAGGCGCAGGGCGTCCTGGTTTTCTTCCCGAGGGCCAATGGCACTGGCTTCGGCAAAACTCAGTTGCAGGCTCATGGAGGCTATTTATACCCGAGCCGCGGTGACAGCGGCCGAACCCCAGGTGGTCCTCCAGCGACGCTTGACGCCGTACAGGCCGAACCAAGCCAGGACGCCGAGGCTGGCGAACAACCACAGTGCCAGTTGATAGCTGCCGGTGCTTTGCTTGATCGCGCCCATGCCTGCCGCCAGGGCGAAACCGCCGATGCCGCCGGCCATGCCGATCAATCCGGTCATCACGCCGATCTCGCGACGGAAGCGTTGTGGCACCAGTTGGAATACCGCGCCGTTGCCCGCACCCAAACCGAGCATGGTGCAGACGAACAGGGCCAGGGCCGCGTAGGAGCTTGGCAGATTGAAGCCCACTGCCGCGATGCAGACAGCGGCCACGGTGTACATGCCCAACAGGGTGCGAATGCCACCGAAACGATCCGCCAGGGCGCCGCCCAGTGGACGCATCAGGCTGCCCCCGAAGACGCAAGCGGCGGTGTAGTAACCGGCGGTCACCGGGCTCAGGCCGTACTGGTCGTTGAAGTAGCCGGGCAGTGCGCTGGCCAGGCCGATGAAGCCGCCGAAAGTCACACTGTAGAAGAACATGAACCACCAGCTGTCCCGGTCGCCCAGGGCCTTGAGGTAGTCGCCCATGGATTTGGCTTTTGGCCGCTCGGGAGCGTTCTTGGCCAGCCAGGCGAAGAGGATCAGGGTCACGATCAGCGGGATCAGCGCGAAACCGAACACGTTGCTCCAGCCGAATGCCACTGCCATTACCGGTGCGATCAGCGCAGCCAGTACGGTGCCCGAGTTACCAGCGCCGGCAATGCCCATGGCCTTGCCCTGGTGCTGTGGCGGATACCACTGGGAGGCCAGCGGCAGGGCCACGGCGAATGACGCACCGGCCACGCCCAGGAACAGCCCCAGCAGCAAGGCTTGTTCGTAGCTGTGGATGCCCAGTTTCCAGGCACAGAACAGTGCACCGATCACAATCACCTGACCGACCATACCGGCGGTTTTCGGTGAAATCCGGTCGGCCAGCAGGCCCATGAACAAGCGCAGTACGGCACCGGCCAGGATCGGCGTAGCCACCATCAGGCCGCGTTGCTGGGTGGTCAGGTGCAGGTCGGCAGAGATCTGCACCGCCAGTGGACCGAGCAGGTACCAGACCATGAAACTCAGGTCGAAATAGAGGAAGGCCGCGAACAGTGTCGGGGTGTGGCCGGATTTCCAGAAGCTTGAATTCATCGCGCACCTCAGCTGTAAAAGTCTCGAGAAATGAGTCAGTGCCTTGAAGCAGTGCGCCGCCTGTGGCTGCACCACCGACCCCGGACTGTGGGATCAAAACAAAAAAACGCCGCAACCCGAATCGCCAGGGGGCGAGGAGGGTGTGCGACGTCTTTGTCGTAGGTGGGGCAACCGCCGTTGGTTACCTGTGGCTTTGCTAAAGCGAGAACTGTGCCAACAGGGGAGCAGTGTGAGACCTATCGCGAGCAGGCTCGCTCCCACAGTGGATCTTCAGTGGCCATGAAACCTGTGGGAGCGGGCCTGCTCCCACATTGGAGTTCCAGTGGCCACAGGATCTGTGGGAGCGAGCCTGCTCGCGATAGCGCCGGGCCAGGCGCTGCAAGGCTTTCAGCCGAGCAGCTCATTCATCGCAATGATCTGCTCGGCCACCTGGATCAGCTTCTGCTGGCGACTCATGGCCTGGCGGCGCATCAGGGTGTAGGCCTGTTCTTCGTTGCATTCTTTCATCTTCATCAGCATGCCCTTGGCCAGTTCGATGCGTTTGCGCTCGGCCAGTTGCTGGTCCCGGGCCAGGAGCTGGGCGCGCAGGGCCTGGTCGCTTTCGAAGCGGGCCATGGCCACGTCGAGGATCGGTTGCAGGCGCGCCGCGTGGATGCCTTCGACGATGTAGGCGCTCACGCCCGACTTGATCGCCTGGCGCATTACATCCGGGTCGTGGGAGTCGGTAAACATGACGATCGGTCGTGGCTGGTCGCGGCTGACCAGCACCACTTGCTCCATGACATCGCGCCCGGGTGACTCGGTATCGATCAGGATCACGTCCGGACGCACTGTTTCGACGCGTGCCGGCAGGTCGATGGTCAATCCGGATTCATCGATGACTTCGAACCCGGCCTCAATCAGGGCCGCTTTGAGACGGCCGACTTTTTTCGCGGTGTCGTTGATCAGCAGGATACGCAGCATGGTCGTGGCTCCTGTCAGCGGCTGGCGAAGAGGGGAGCCGCATCGCTCAAAGCGTGCAGTTTGAAGCTTTTGGCATAAGCGGCCGGATCCGAGCCGTCCCAGATGGTGCCGTCGATCAATTGGCTGCTGCGCATGTCCTGGCGGGGGGCGGCGATGTCCAGTGCCGCGCAGGCTTGACGGTAGAGCGTGAGCTGCTGGACTTGCTGTGCCACGGCCAGATAATCCGGGTCTTCACGCAACAGGCCCCAGCGGCGGAACTGGGTCATGAACCACATGCCATCGGACAGGTAGGGCAGGTTCACTTCGCCGTTGCCGTGGAAACGCATCGCGTGAGGGTCCTGCCAGCTGTTGCCCAGCCCGTCGGCGTAAATCCCCAACAGGCGCGGCTCGATGCAATCCAGCGGTGCGTCCAGGTATTCGGGGGCACTCAATAGTTGTGCGGTGCTGCGGCGGTTCTCGGTGCTTTGCTCAATGAAGCGACTGGCTTGCAGGATCGCCATCACCAGTGCGCGGGCGGTATTGGGGTATTGCTCGACGAATGCACGGGTGCAGCCGAGGACTTTTTCCGGGTGATCGGGCCAGATGGTTTGAGTCGTCGCCAGGGTGAAGCCCAGGTTCTGTTTGACCGCACTGGCGCACCACGGCTCGCCCACGCAGAACCCGTCGATCCGTCCGGCCTGCAGGTGGGCGATCATTTGCGGCGGCGGTACCACCACACTGTCGACATCCGACAGCGGATGGATGCCTTGAGCGGCGAGCCAGTAATAGAGCCACATGGCGTGGGTGCCAGTGGGGAAGGTCTGGGCGAAAGTCAGTTTCGGGCGAGTTTGGTGCACATGCTGTTCCAGTGCCTCAGGACTGGTCACGCCTTGGGCCTGCAAGCCATGGGAAAGGTTGATGCTCTGGCCGTTCTGGTTCAGCCCCATCAACACCGCCATGTCGGTCGGCGCGACCCCGCCGATGCCCAGGTGCACCGCGTAGATCAGGCCATAAAGGCTGTGGGCGGCATCGATTTCACCGCTGACCAGCTTGTCCCGCAGGTTGGCCCAGGACGCTTGGCGCTTGAGGTTCAAAGTCAGCCCGTAAGGCTGGGCAAAGCCCTGGGTGGCGGCCACCACCAGCGGCGCGCAGTCGCTCAAGGCCATGAAGCCAAGATTGATCGCGCTCTTTTCCGGGGCATCGCTGCCGTTGACCCAGGCCAGGGGGTTGGCTGGAATTTCATTCATCGCGCATCACCTTTCCACAAAAAAAGGCGCCGTATCCGGACGTTTGCAAGGCCGGATGACGACGCCGTTGTCCTTCAAATACAGTGTGGCACTCATTCCGTCGTTGGCATGGGTGCCGATGAACGCAAGTGGTGCAAGGCATATGCCATCGCCGCTGTTTTGTGCAGGCGCCTCGCGTGCGTCGTCGTAGCCCGGCTATAATCGCCGCCTCATTTCGTCGCCTGAGTCCAAGCCGCCCATGTACACCCTGGCCCGTGAACTGCTGTTCAAACTTTCCCCGGAAACCTCCCACGATCTGTCCCTGGACCTGATCGGTGCGGGTGGACGTTTGGGCCTCAATGGTCTGCTGTGCAAGGCGCCGGCTAAATTGCCGGTGAATGTGATGGGGCTTGAGTTCCCCAACCCGGTCGGGCTGGCGGCGGGCCTGGACAAGAATGGCGCGGCCATCGACGGTTTTGCCCAGTTGGGGTTCGGTTTCGTGGAAATCGGCACCGTTACCCCGCGTGCCCAGCCGGGCAACCCCAAGCCACGGATTTTCCGCCTGCCGCAAGCCGAGGCGATCATCAACCGCATGGGCTTTAACAACCTGGGCGTCGACCATTTGCTGGGGCGTGTGGCTGCCGCCAAGTACAAGGGCGTGCTGGGCATCAACATCGGCAAGAACTTCGACACACCGGTGGAGCGCGCGGTTGACGATTATCTGATCTGCCTGGACAAGGTCTACGCCCACGCCAGTTATGTGACCGTCAACGTCAGTTCCCCGAACACTCCGGGGCTGCGCAGCCTGCAATTTGGTGATTCGCTCAAGCAACTGCTGGCTGACCTGGCTCGACGTCGCGCCGAATTGGCGGTGATCCATGGCAAGCATGTGCCACTGGCCATCAAGATCGCCCCGGACATGACCGACGAAGAGACCGCACAGGTGGCCCAGGCCCTGATCGACACCGGAATGGACGCGGTGATTGCCACCAACACGACGCTGGGTCGCGAAGGCGTCGAAGGGGTGGAACACGCCGACGAGGCGGGCGGGCTGTCCGGTGCGCCGGTGCGGGACAAGAGCACCCATACCGTGAAAGTGCTGGCCGCCGAACTGGCGGGGCGCTTGCCGATCATCGCGGCGGGTGGCATCACCGAGGGCAAGCATGCTGCCGAAAAAATCAGCGCAGGCGCGAGCCTGGTGCAGATTTATTCGGGCTTTATCTATAAGGGGCCGGCGTTGATTCGGGAATCGGTGGATGCGATTGCTGCACTGCGTTGATTCTCAAGGTGCAACGCGATTCAACTGTGGCGAGGGGATTTAACCCCGCTGGGGCGCGAAGCGGCCCCAAACAGCTCACTCGTTAAACCTGACACTCTGAGGGGCTGCTGCGCAGCCCAGCGGGGTTAAATCCCCTCGCCACAACTGTATTCACAGCCCAGCTTTTTGCAGTGTTCATGAAACCCAGGCATTAAAAAGGGCTCCTCGAAGGAGCCCCCTGGGCCGAAGCCCGCCGTCCGGATGGGACGTGCGTGGTTAAATCGATGTGAGTATCAAATTGTCGAGTTCTTGAGTGTTAAGCCCTGTGTCAGCCGACGGCGTGAAGTTCGTTGAGTCTATGGATACCCGCAGTGCCGGTCATACCGTCCCAGTTGTCGCCGCGTCCTTCTCGCCAGCCATTGATCCAGGCTTGACGTACCGACGGTAGAGTAAAGGGGCAAAGCTCACGGGATTTACCACCAACGCCATATTGGTAACCGCGTAAAAATGCTCTTTCCAACGGATCACGCTTAAGTCTTCTCATAGGGTGTTGCCCTCACTTGTTGACTGTTGCTTAGCGTCGACCTCTATCGAGGCCGGGGCAGAATCATTCTGCCGTTGGCGGCTCGTTGCCGGCGTGACGAGCCAAGGTGTTGACGCCGTTGCGACGTCAACCTGTGTTGAGTTCTAACCAAAGCGTCACATGGATGGAATGATCGTTTTGTCATAAGCACGTAACAATAAAGATGTTAGGGCGATAAGTAACATGATGTTCGTCACCCGCTTTCAGGCAAGACCCCTGTATGATCGGCCCTGCATCGAAGGGTGCAGCCCTCAGGCGAATGAGAATGTCCCCCCGTTGCACTCGGGTACTATTCGACGAAAGGGTCGAGTTTTCACAATTTGTTGCACAGAATTTTTTATCTGCCCTCGCCTCTAAGCTCTTTTAACCTGAGCGGCGAGGGTGGCACGGCACACTTTCGTGCCACACGGGTGTTCTTGAGAAAAGCACCTGATTGAACCCGGCCCGGCAATGCGTTGCCCGGTCCACTTAGCCAAAGGCTCTGGAAATCCCATGTCCGATCGTTTCGAACTCTTCCTCACTTGCCCCAAAGGTCTTGAAGGCCTGCTGATCGAGGAAGCCGTCGGGCTTGGCCTTGAAGAGGCGCGTGAGCACACCTCGGCCGTGCGCGGCATGGCCGACATGGAAACGGCTTATCGCCTGTGCCTGTGGTCGCGCCTGGCCAACCGCGTATTGCTGGTGCTCAAGCGCTTCCCGATGAAGGATGCCGAAGACTTGTATCACGGCGTGCTGGATGTGGATTGGCAAGACCACATGCTCGCCGATGGCACCCTGGCGGTGGAGTTCAGCGGCCATGGCTCGGGTATCGACAACACCCACTTCGGCGCCTTGAAGGTCAAGGACGCCATTGTCGACAAGCTGCGTACCCCGACAGGCGAGCGGCCATCCATCGACAAGCTCAACCCGGACCTGCGCATCCACCTGCGTCTGGACCGCGGCGAAGCGATCCTTTCCCTGGACCTTTCCGGCCACAGCCTGCACCAGCGCGGCTACCGCCTGCAGCAAGGTGCCGCGCCGCTGAAGGAAAACCTCGCTGCCGCCATCCTGATCCGCGCCGGCTGGCCGCGTATCGCCGCTGAAGGCGGGGCGCTGGCCGACCCGATGTGCGGCGTCGGCACCTTCCTGGTGGAAGCCGGCATGATCGCCGCCGACATGGCGCCGAACCTGCGTCGCCAGCAGTGGGGTTTTACCGCCTGGCTCGGCCATGTGCCGGCGTTGTGGAAGAAGCTCCACGAAGAAGCCACCGAGCGTGCCGCTGCCGGCCTGGCCAAGCCACCATTGTGGATTCGCGGCTACGAAGCCGACCCACGGCTGATCCAGCCGGGCCGCAACAACGTCGAGCGGGCGGGCCTGAGCGAGTGGATCAAGATTTATCAGGGGGAAGTCGCCACCTTCGAACCCCGCCCGGACCAGAACCAGAAAGGCCTGGTGATCTGCAACCCGCCGTACGGCGAGCGTCTGGGCGACGAAGCCAGCTTGCTCTATCTCTATCAGAACCTCGGCGAGCGTCTGCGCCAGGCCTGCCTGAACTGGGAGGCGGCAGTGTTCACCGGCGCGCCGGACCTGGGCAAGCGCATGGGCATTCGCAGTCACAAGCAGTATTCGTTCTGGAACGGCGCCTTGCCGTGCAAATTGCTGCTGATCAAGGTCCTGCCCGATCAGTTCGTCACCGGCGAGCGTCGTACCCCGGAACAGCGCCAGGCCGAGCGTGAGCAGGCTGAGTACGATCAGGCGCCGGAAGTACCGCAAGAGCGCCAGTACAACAAGAACGGTAACCCGATCAAGCCGGCACCGGCTCCGGCTCCTGTGGTCGAGCAGGCCCGTTTGAGCGAAGGCGGGCAGATGTTCGCCAATCGCCTGCAAAAAAACCTCAAGCTGCTGAGTAAATGGGCCAAGCGTGAGGGCGTGGACTGCTATCGGGTCTACGATGCCGACATGCCGGAATACTCCATGGCCATCGACCTGTACCACGATTGGGTTCACGTCCAGGAATACGTCGCGCCAAAATCCATCGACCCGGAAAAGGCCTCGGCCCGGCTGTTCGACGCCCTGGCGGCGATTCCCCAGGCACTGAACGTCGACAAGAGCCGCGTGGTGATCAAGCGTCGCGAGCGGCAGAGCGGCACCAAGCAGTACGAGCGCCAGAGCACCCAGGGCAAGTTCACCGAGGTCAACGAAGGCGGCGTGAAGCTGCTGGTCAACCTCACCGACTACCTGGACACCGGGCTGTTTCTCGACCACCGGCCGATGCGCCTGCGGATCCAGAAAGAGGCGGCCGGCAAGCGCTTCCTCAATCTGTTCTGCTACACCGCGACCGCCAGTGTCCACGCCGCCAAGGGCGGTGCGCGCAGCACCACCAGTGTCGACCTGTCGAAAACCTACCTGGACTGGGCGCGGCGCAATCTGTCGCTCAATGGTTTTTCGGACAAGAATCGCCTGGAGCAGGGCGACGTGATGGCTTGGCTTGAAGCCAGCCGTGACGAATACGACCTGATCTTCATCGATCCGCCGACATTCTCCAATTCCAAGCGCATGGAAGGGGTGTTTGACGTACAGCGCGACCACGTCCAACTGCTGGACTTGGCCATGGCCCGCCTGGCGCCGGGTGGTGTGCTGTACTTCTCCAACAACTTCCGCAAGTTCCAGCTCGAGGACAATCTGGCCGAGCGTTACGCGGTGGAGGAAATCACCGCCAAGACCATCGATCCGGATTTTGCCCGCAATGGCAAGATTCACCGTGCCTGGAAAATCATGGCCCGCTGACCTGTAGCCGATTGGATCCATGGAAGCCTTGAAACTCAAGGCTTTCAGGCGTTTTTGTGCTGGTCAAAGTGATGGCTAATAGCTATAACTTAAGCCTGTGGACAGGGCAGTACCTACTGCCTGCCCCTTTCTGAGTTGTATTTATGGCATTGCATCAGGTACGCCCCAGAATCCTGGGTTTTATCAGCGAAGATGTGTCGGCCTGGCTGGTGGCTTCGCTGGTGCTGCTGGCCGGTGCGTTCCTGACCGGTTTGTTGACCTGGGCGATGGCTAATCTGTTTGACCAGCAATTGCGCCAGCGCTTTGAACTGCAAGCCGATGAACGCTTTAGCCGCATCGAGGAACGTTTTCAGGACCAGGAGCAACGTCTCGACAGCCTGAGGCGTTTCTTTGCCAACTCGGCCGGGGTTTCCGAGAGGGAATTCCATGGCTATGCCGAAGCGTTGCTGCGGCGCACCCAGGCGTTCGCCTGGGCGCCTCGGGTGCTGCGCGACGAACGATCATCGTTCGAACAACAAGCCCGCACAGAGGGGGGCGATACGTTTTCCATCCGTGAGCCGGACGACTCCGGTGGCTTGCGTCTGGCCGCCGAACGGGACGAATACGTGCCGGTGTTGTACCTCCAGAATCAACCTTCCTTCAAGGCTCCACGGGGCTTGGACCTGCTCGCCCATCCCTTGCGCCGTGCCACCCTTGAGCGCGCTCGCCATCGGGAGACCATAGTGGTATCGCAACCTTTGGACCTGGCGGGAGAGGCCGCCACCGCCACCCGCGGGGTGTTGCTGGTCGCGCCGGTCTCCAAGGCGTGGTCCAAGGAACCTTTCGGTTACGTCGTGGCTGCCGTCAGCATGCGCCAACTGGTGGGTGATGGCCTGCCGGCGCCCGGTCAGGACAACCTTTCGATGCGGGTCATGGACCTGTCCACGGACGATCGGGAGGAAGTGCTGTTCGAGTCACTCGATCCACCGGGCGAAAGTGACTTGTCGGCGACCCGCCTGTTGCGCCTGGCCGATCGTGACTATCGGATAGAGTTGCGGCCCAGTCACATGTTCCTGTCCACCAACCCTTCCTCGGTGGCCAGCCTGGTGGTATTGGGGGGCTTGCTCAGCCTGCTCCTCAGTGCGCTGCTGTATGTGCTGGTCAGCCAGCGACAGCGGGCCCTGCAGTTGGTCGAGCTGCGGACCCGAGAGCTGCGCGAGCGTGAGCAGGAACTGCGGGGCACTCATGGTCAGTTGCGTGGTGTGCTGAATGCCGCGACCCAGGTTGCGATCATCGCCACGGATCTTCGCGGGGTGATCACCACGTTCAATGCGGGCGCCGAGCAGATGCTTGGCTACGACAGCGGCGAGGTTCTGCACTGCATGACCCTCGAAAGCCTTCACTTGCCGCGCGAGCTCCAGGCCCGGGCCGTACAACTTGCTGCGCGTTATGGCAAACCGATTCCCACGTGCCACGCAATGTTGGTCGAGGGCGGCGAACAGGGTGGCCAGCAGGCCCGGGAGTGGACCCTGGTGCGCCGCGATGGCAGCCATCTGACCGTGAACATGCTGGCGACACCGATGCTCGATGATCAGGGGCTGTG
This sequence comes from Pseudomonas sp. A214, assembly GCF_900156295.1. Taxonomy (NCBI): domain Bacteria; kingdom Pseudomonadati; phylum Pseudomonadota; class Gammaproteobacteria; order Pseudomonadales; family Pseudomonadaceae; genus Pseudomonas; species Pseudomonas sp. A214. Next base: position 4,869,780 of record NZ_LT707062.1, on the reverse strand, counting down.
GGTCGGGCATCTGGCGATCTGCATCGACATCACCGAACGCAAGCGCGTTCATGAGGCCCTGGCCGCCCGGGACCTGTTGCTGAAAAAGCTCAGTGCCCACGTGCCTGGGGGCATCTACCAGTTCAAGATGGATTTCAATGGGCGTTTCAGCGTGATTTATGCCAGTGATGGCATTCGCGATATCTATGAACTGGAGCCCGAGACACTGGTGCGCAACGCCGAATCGATTTTCTCGCGCATCCATCCGCTGGACAGTGCGCGCGTGCGCAGATCGATCCGCACCTCGGCCGACACTCTGAGCCCATGGCGCGAGGAGTATCGCCTGCAACTGCCGCAGCGTGGGTTGCGTTGGGTGCGCGGCGAGGCCACGCCTGAGGAGCTGCCAGGCGGCGGGGTGTTGTGGCACGGTTATATTTCCGACATTTCCGATCTCAAGCGGGTGGAAGAAGAACTGCGAGCCTTGTCAGTGACCGACGCCCTGACAGGTATTCGCAACCGGCGCTATTTCCAGGAGCGCCTGACCACGGAGATGGCGCGGGTGGAGCGGGGCACCGGCGAGTTGGCGGTCATCATGCTCGACATCGATCACTTCAAGCGCATCAACGATCAGCATGGTCATGCAGTGGGTGATCGGGTGTTGCAGGCGGTTTGCCAGCGCATCACCCAGCGGCTGCGACGTACCGACGTGTTCTGTCGGCTGGGCGGTGAAGAGTTCGTGGTGCTGTGCCCGGACACCGACGGCGAAAGTGCCCAGGCCTTGGCCACGGGGTTGTGGGAAGGGCTGCGCAGCGCGCCGATCGAGGACGTGGGTGTCATCACGGCCAGCTTCGGTATCGCCACCTGGCGGGTCGGGGAGGGGGCGGATGCGCTGCTGCTGCGGGCCGACTCGGGGGTGTACGCGGCCAAGCAGGCCGGACGGGATCGGGTTGAGGTGCAGTTGGGGTAGTCGTTCGCGCCGGTGATCGATGTGGGAGCGAGCCTGCTCGCGATAACGGTGTGCCATTCAACATCGCTGTTCACTGGCTGACGCATCGCGAGCAGGCTCGCTCCCACATTCAATTTGGTACGGGTTTAGAGCACCGAAGCCGTCTGCGGCAGTTTCGGCTGGCGGTACAGGTCCAGCAGCACCTGGTCCAGCACCGACGAAGCGCCCCATGGCCGCGGATCGTTGAGAATCGCCACGACGGCCCAGGTGTTGCCGTTGATGTCACGGCTGTAGCCCGCGATGGCGCGAACGGTGTTCAGGGTGCCGGTCTTGACGTGGGCTTCGCCGGCCATGGCGGTGGTCTTGAGACGTTTGCGCATGGTGCCGTCGGTGCCGGCGATGGGCATCGAACTGATGAATTCGGCGGAGTACGGGCTGCGCCACGCGGCTTGCAGCATTGCCGCCATTTCCCGGGCACTCACCCTTTCGGCGCGGGACAGGCCGGAGCCGTTTTCCATGACCAGGTGCGGCGCGGTGATGCCTTTCCTGGCCAGCCACTGGCGTACCACCCGCTGTGCCGCTTTGGCGTCGTCACCGTCGGCTTCGTTGCGGAACTCTGCGCCCAGGCTCAGGAATAATTGCTGGGCCATGGTGTTGTTACTGTATTTGTTGATGTCGCGAATGATCTCCGCCAGGTCCGGCGAGAACGCCCGGGCCAGCACCTTGGCGCTGCTCGGGGTCGCCGCCAGGCGGTCCTTGCCCTGAATGCTGCCGCCCAGTTCCTTCCAGATCGCCCGCACCGCTCCGGCGGTGTAGGTGGGGTGGTCCAGCAGCGCCAGGTAAGTCTGGGAGCTGCAACCGTCACCGAGCTGGCCGCCGACGGTCACGGTCACGCTGCCGTCTGCCTGGGGCACCGGGTTGTAGCGCACGCCACCGGTGCATTGCTTGGAGTTGAGTGCCTTGACCTGGTTTTCGATGCGAATGCTGGCAATCGGCGGCTCCACCGACACCAGCACCCGGCCGGCGTCATTGCGGGCGACAAAACGCAGGGCCTTGAGGTTGACCAGCAAGGAGTCGGGCTTGACCAGGAACGGTTTGTTCTTGTCGTTGCCGTCGTCGTTGAATTCAGGCAACTGCGGTTTGATGAAGAAACCACGGTCCAGCACCAGATCCCCGGTCACCTGTTGCACGCCATTGGCCCGCAGGTCGCGCATCAGCAGCCAGAGTTTTTCCATGTTCAGCTTGGGGTCACCGCCGCCCTTGAGGTACAGGTTGCCGTTGAGAATCCCGCCGCTGAGGGTGCCGTCGGTATAGAACTCGGTTTTCCACTGGTGATTGGGCCCCAGCATCTCCAGGGCGGCATAGGTGGTCACCAGCTTCATGGTGGAGGCCGGGTTCACCGAGACGTCGGCGTTGTACAGGGTCGGGGTGCCAGGGCCGTTGAGTGGGATCATCACCAGGGACAAGGCGTTGTTTTGCAGCTTGCTGTTCTTGAGGGCCTTTTGCACATTGGGCGTCAGGGCCGTGTTGATAGTGGCGGCGCTGGTGGATGCGGGCAGGGCCAGGGGAAGAAGAAGGCTGGCCAAAAGCAGTGGACGCAAAGATCTGATCATTTGAAATAAAACCCTACGGGCGAGGGGGGAAAAAACGAGGACATGAAAATGAACGCCCTCAACGTCATGAAAGTGTCGGCATTATGCCCCAAGGTGCAACGGCTTGTGCCGTGCCTGAGCCCTTCAGGGCGCTATTTTTTACCGACGGTAGGCCCACACACCCGATCAGGCGGGCAAACAGTGCACCAAACTGGTAGAGTGCCGGCCGTTATTACTTATGAGGATTGTTCCAATGGCGACTAACCGTTCCCAGCGTCTGCGCAAAAAACTGTGCGTGGATGAATTTCAAGAGCTGGGTTTCGAACTGAACCTGGATTTCAAAGAAGATCTGGCCGATGAGGCCGTTGACGCTTTCCTCGACGCTTTCCTGAAAGAAGCCATGGAAGCCAATGGCCTGGGCTATGTTGGCGGCGACGACTACGGTCTGGTTTGCCTGCAGAAGCGTGGCTCGGTGTCCGAAGAGCAGCGTGCGGCCGTTGAAGCCTGGCTCAAGGCGCGTCCTGAGCTGACCAGCGTTGAAGTCAGCCCGCTGATGGACGTCTGGTACCCGGAAAAGCCGATCAATCCGGTCGCTTGATGGTCTGAAACCGGCAGCCCATTTGGGGGCCGGTTTTTTTGTGCCTGTCGGTTGGGTAGGTGTTGCCCTTCAGGCTGCCATCGCGAGCAGGCTCGCTCCCACAGGATTGTTGTGAACGACACAGATCCTTCTGTGGGAGCGAGCCTGCTCGCGATGCCTTCAGGCGTTACGCCAGTTCAGGATCACTAAGGTCAACACCCCCGCCACAATCCCCCAGAACGCCGAGCCGATGGAAAACAGCGTCAACCCCGATGCCGTGACCATGAAGGTGATCAGTGCCGCTTCCCGTTCCCGGGCTTCGCTCATGGCGATGCTCAAGCCATTGATGATTGAGCCGAACAGCGCCAGCGCCGCGATGGACAGTACCAACTCCTTGGGCAGCGCCGCGAACAACGCCGCCAGTGTCGCGCCGAACACCCCGGCAAGCCCATAGAAAACCCCGCACCAGACTGCTGCCGTGTAGCGTTTGTTACGATCCTCATGGGCGTGGGGCCCAGTGCAGATGGCCGCACTGATGGCCGCCAGGTTAATGCCGTGGGAGCCGAACGGTGCCAGCAGCAGCGAGGCTATGCCGGTGCTGGTGATCAGCGGCGAGGCCGGTACGTTGTAACCGTCGGCCCGCAGCACCGCGATGCCAGGCATGTTTTGCGAGGTCATCGCCACCACGAACAATGGAATGCCGATGCTGATGGTGGCCGCCAGGGAGAAATGCGGCGTGGTCCATACCGGTGTGGCGACTTCCAGGGCAAAGCCGCTGAAGTCCAGCAGCCCCATCAAGCCTGACAGAGCTGTACCGATCAGTAACGCCGCCAGCACTGCGTAGCGCGGCGACAGGCGCTTGACGATCAGGTAGGTGAAAAACATCCCCAGCACCAGACCGGTTCGATGCTGGGCGGCGACGAAAATCTCGCTGCCGATCTTGAACAGGATCCCCGCCAGCAACGCCGCCGCCAGCGAGGCCGGAATGCGCTTGACCAGGCGCTCGAAGCTGCCGGTCAGGCCACAGATCGTTACCAGCACCGCGCAGGTGATGTAGGCGCCGATGGCCTCGCCATAACTGACCCCGCCCAGGCTAGTGATCAGCAGCGCCGCGCCGGGTGTCGACCAGGCGATGGTGATCGGTGTGCGATACCGCAACGACAGGCCAATGGAGCACACGGCCATGCCGATGGAAATCGCCCAGATCCACGAAGAAATCTGCCCGCTGGTCAGCCCTGCCGCCTGTCCGGCCTGGAACATCAACACCAGCGAACTGGTGTAGCCGGTCATCATGGCGATGAAACCGGCGACGATCGCCGATGGCGATGTATCGGCCAACGGACGAAGTGGCGTGGTCGTGACTTCGGTCATGGTGGGCGGTGGTCCTTGTTGTAAATTGCAGGAGGGCGGGGGCCACAGATTCGGGGTTTAAGCCTAAACTCAACTCCGTTGCCAATTGCAATACAGCCACGTCCGTAAACAGCCGTACAGTCGTGTTGCCATCAGAGGTTGTGTACAATCGACGTATTATTTACGTGATACTTGTCAGCGACCCGCTGAGGCGTATTACAGTCACGGTCAATTCGCCGCAGTTCTCCGACTCGAGTGCCCATGAACGAACAGTTGCAGCCCCTCAAGAAACAACCGCGAGCAGGCAAAGCCGGCCGCAGCGGAACCCAGGACGATATTGTCTATGCGCATATTTTCGAGGCCATCCTCGAACAGCGTCTGGCGCCCGGTACAAAGTTGAGCGAAGAGGCGTTGGGGGAGATTTTCGGGGTCAGTCGCACCATCATTCGCCGCGCGTTGTCGCGCTTGGCCCATGAAGGTGTGGTGCTGTTGCGGCCCAATCGCGGCGCCGTGGTGGCCAGCCCGAGTGTTGAAGAGGCCCGCCAGGTATTCATGGCCCGGCGTCTGGTGGAGCGGGCCATCACCGAACTGGCCGTGCAGCACGCCACCGCCGAGCAGCTTGCCGAACTGCGGCAGATGGTCAGCGACGAGCGCGACAGTTTTTCCCGTGGTGACCGTGGCGCCGGCATCCGCCTGTCAGGCGAGTTCCACCTCAAGCTGGCCGAGGCGGCGAAGAACGCCCCGCTGATCAGCTTCCAGCGCAGCCTGGTGTCGCAGACCTCGCTGATCATCGCCCAGTATGAAAGCGGCAACCGCTCCCACTGTTCCTACGACGAACACACCCAATTGATCGACGCCATCGAGGCCCGCGATGCCACCCTGGCGGTGGACCTGATGATGCACCACATGGACCACATCGACAGCAAGCTCAACCTCGACGAAGAAAGCGCGTCGGATGATTTGCATGCGGTGTTTTCGCATTTGTTGCAGAGCAAGAAGCCAGGGCGGTCGACGGCCAAGCTTTGATGAGTTGAATCAGTCATACCGAGTTGCCTTCATCGCGAGCAGGCTCGCTCCCACAAGGGTTATGTGATTGACACAAATCCACTGTGGGAGCGAGCCTGCTCGCGATTGGCAGTCTGACAGGCGCTAGAAATCTAGCGCTGATGCACCAACCGGCCAGCCGCAAAGGTCTGCGCCACCGTCCGGTCATCCCCTAGCGTCATCAACACAAACAACTTCTCGGCAATGTCCCGGGCCTGCTTGAGACGATAGCTCAACAGCGGCGTGGCGTTGTAGTCCAACACCAGAAAGTCCGCATCGCTGCCCGGCTGCAAGGTCCCGATCCGGTCTTCCAGGCGCAAGGCCCGGGCGCCGCCAAGCGTGGCCAGGTACAGCGACTTGAACGGGCTCAGGCGGGCGCCCTGCAACTGCATCACCTTGTAGGCTTCGTTCAGGGTTTGCAGCAGCGAAAAACTGGTGCCGCCCCCCACATCCGTACCCAACCCCACGTTCACTTTGTGCTTCTCGGCCATTGGCAGGTTGAACAGGCCGCTGCCGAGGAAAAAGTTCGAGGTCGGGCAGAACGCGATGGCCGAACCGGTCTCGGCCAGGCGCGCGCATTCGTCGTCACACAGGTGCACGCCGTGGGCGAACACCGAGCGTTCGCCGAGCAGTTGGTAGTGGTCGTAGACGTCCAGATAACCTTTGCGCTCGGGGAACAGTTCCTTGACCCATTGCACTTCCTGCAGGTTCTCACTGATGTGAGTCTGCATGTACAGGTCGGGATATTCCCCCAGCAACTGACCGGCCAGGGCCAGTTGTTCCGGCGTGCTGGTCGGCGCAAAACGCGGGGTCACGGCGTAATGCAGGCGGCCCTTGCCATGCCAGCGCTCGATCAGCGCTTTGCTTTGGGTGTAGCTGGATTCGGCGGTGTCGGTCAGGTAGTCCGGGGCGTTGCGATCCATCATCACTTTGCCGGCGATCATCCGCAGGTCGAGTTTCTCGGCCACCTCGAAAAACGCGTTCACCGATTGCGGGTGCACACTGCCAAACACCAGCGCGGTGGTGGTGCCGTTGCGCAGCAGTTCCTTGACGAAAATATCGGCGACGGCGTCGGCATGAGCCTTGTCGGCGAACTGACTTTCGCAGGGGAAGGTGTAGGTGTTGAGCCAGTCCAGCAATTGCTCGCCGTAAGCCCCGACCATGCCGGTCTGCGGCAGGTGGATGTGGGTGTCGATGAAGCCGGGCGTGATCAGCGCGTCCTGGTAATGAGTGATCTCGATGTCGGCCGCCAGGGTGGGCAGCAATTCGCTGGCGTGGCCGATGGCGCTGATCTGGCCGTTTTCCACCACCAGCAGGCCGTCTTCAAAATATTCATAGGACGCTTCAATGCCGACTTCGGCAGGGTCGGCGAGGCTGTGGAGCAGGGCGGCGCGGTAGGCTTTACGTGTCAGGGGCATGGGAATTCTCAACGATTGTTCAACGGTTCGCCTGGCTGCGGCGCGAGGCCGGCAACAGCTTGGCAATCGGTTCGGCGCGCGTGGTGTGCTGGCCGAAATCCGCGTTATAGGTGGCGATGATTTCACCGGCGATGGAGATGGCGATTTCCACAGGCAACTTGCCTTTGACGTCGCCAATGCCCATCGGGCAGCGCATGCGCTGCAAGGTGCTGCTGTCGAAGCCGCGATCGCGCAGGCGATGTTCGAACTTGACCCGTTTGGTTTTCGAACCGATCAGGCCGAAGTAAGCGAAGTCGTTGCGCTTGAGGATCGCGGCGCTCAGTTCCAGGTCGAGCTGATGGTTGTGGGTCATGACGATGCAGTAGCTGCCGGCGGGCAGTTCGTCGATTTCATCCAGCGGCTCTTCGCTGACGATCTTGCGCACGCCGTGGGGCAGGTGTTCAGGAAACTCCGCTTCCCGGGAGTCGATCCAGCGCACCTTGCAGGGCAGGCTCGCCAGCAGCGGCACCAGGGCGCGGCCGACGTGGCCGGCGCCGAATACGGCGATCTGCGCCTGGACCTGGCCCATGGGTTCGAACAGCAGCACGGTGACGCCGCCGCAGCACTGGCCCAGGCTGGCACCGAGGCTGAAGCGCTCCAGATGGGTGCTTTGCTGGCCGCTGGCGAGCATCTGCCGGGCGATCTCCATAGCCTTGTATTCCAGGTGGCCGCCACCGATGGTGTCGAACGTCTGGCTGACGCTGATCACCATTTTCGAACCGGCATTGCGTGGGGTCGAGCCGAGTTCTTCGATGATCGTCACCAGCACGCAGGGTTCACCGCGATCTTGCAGGTCGGCGAGGGCGCTGATCCAGTTGTACATATTCACCTCAACTGATCGTTCCCACGCTCTGCGTGGGAATGCATCTTTGGACGCTCCGCGTCCGCTCTTCAAACTTCGACGCAGAGCGTCGGGGGGTTGCATTCCCACGCAGAGCGTGGGAACGATCATCAAATGGCTTCGGACTCGGCTTCCTTAACCTTCGCCACCCGCAACCCACGCATCTGCTCACACCCCCACAACACCCGCTCCGGGGTCGCCGGTGCATCGATTTTCGGCTGGTGCTGGTAATTTCCCAGGCTCGCCACGGCATCCTTGATGGCGCACCACGCGGCGATGCCGAGCATGAACGGCGGTTCGCCCACGGCTTTGGAATGGAACACCGTGTCTTCCGGGTTCTTGCGGTTTTCCACCAGCTTGACCCGCAGATCCAACGGCATGTCGGCCACCGCCGGAATCTTGTAGCTGGCCGGGCCGCAGGTCTGTAGCTTGCCTTTGTCGTTCCATACCAGCTCTTCCATGGTCAGCCAGCCCATGCCCTGGATGAAACCGCCCTCGACCTGGCCGATGTCGATGGCCGGGTTCAGCGAGGCGCCGACGTCGTGGAGGATGTCGGTGCGCAGCATCTTGTATTCGCCGGTCAGGGTGTCGACGATCACCTCGGCGCACGCCGCGCCATAGGCGTAGTAGTAGAACGGCCGCCCTCGGGCCTGGCTGCGGTCGTAGTAGATTTTCGGGGTCTTGTAGAAACCGGTGCTCGACAGCGAAACCTGGGCGAAATACGCCTGCTGCACCAGCGCCTCGAACGTCAGGATGTGATCGCGCACCCGCACATGGCCGTTGTGGAACGCCACGTCTTCTTCGCTGACCTTGTACTGCCGCGCGGCGAACTCCACCAGGCGCTGCTTGATGGTTTCGGCGGCATTCTGCGCAGCCTTGCCATTGAGGTCGGCACCGCTGGAGGCAGCGGTGGGCGAGGTGTTCGGCACCTTGTCGGTGTTGGTCGCGGTGATCTGTACCCGGTCCATTTCCACCTGGAACACTTCGGCCACCACTTGCGCGACTTTGGTGTTCAAGCCCTGGCCCATTTCCGTGCCGCCATGGTTCAGGTGGATGCTGCCGTCGGTATAGACATGAATCAGCGCCCCGGCCTGGTTGAGGAAGCTGGCGGTGAAGGAAATACCAAATTTCACCGGGGTCAGCGCCAGGCCTTTTTTCAGAATCGGGCTATTGGCGTTGTAGCGGCGGATCGCTTCGCGGCGCTCGGCATACTGGCTGCTTTGCTCGAGTTCGGCGGTCATCTCCTCGAGCATGTTGTGCTCGACGGTCTGGTAGTAGTGGGTGACGTTACGCTCGGTCTTGCCGTAGTAGTTGGCCTTGCGCACCGCCAGCGGATCCAGCCCCAGATGCCGGGCGATGGCGTCCATCACCTCTTCGATGGCGACCATGCCTTGCGGCCCGCCGAAGCCACGGTAAGCGGTGTTCGACGCGGTATTGGTCTTGCAACGATGGCCGTTGATGGTTGCATCGCCCAGGTAGTAGGCGTTGTCGGCATGGAACATCGCCCGGTCGACAATCGAGGCCGACAGGTCCGGCGAGCAACCGCAGTTGCCGGCCAGCTCCAGGGCAATACCGTGCAGGCGCCCGGTGCTGTCGAAGCCGACGTCGTATTCGATGTAGAAAGGGTGGCGCTTGCCGGTCATCAGCATGTCTTCGACCCGGGGCAGGCGCATCTTGGTCGGCTGGCCGGTGAGGTGGGCGATGACCGCGCACAGGCACGCCGGGCTGGCGGCCTGGGTTTCCTTGCCACCAAAGCCGCCGCCCATGCGGCGCATGTCCACCACGACTTTGTTCATCGAAACGTCCAGCACTTCGGCCACCAGTTTCTGCACTTCGGTGGGGTTCTGTGTGGAGCAGTAGACGATCATGCCGCCGTCTTCGGTGGGCATCACCGAGGAAATCTGGGTTTCCAGGTAAAAGTGTTCCTGGCCGCCAATGTGCAGCGAGCCCTGGATACGGTGCTCGGCGCTGGCCAGTGCCGCCGCCGAATCTCCGCGCTGGTGGGTGTGGCTATCCAGCACGAAATGCCGCTTGCGCAGGGCCTCGACCACGTCCAGCACCGGTTCCAGATCTTCGTATTCGATGATGGCCGCCATCGCTGCCTTGCGCGCGGTTTCCAGGTCCCTGGCGGCAACGGCCAGCACCGGTTGGCCGACGAACTGCACGTCATCGATGGCCAATAACGGGTCACCGGGCAGCAGCGGGCCGATGTCCTTGAGGCCGGGCACGTCTGCATGGGTGATGGCGATGCGCACGCCTTCAAAGGCGTAGCAAGGCGCGGTGTCGATGCGCAAGATCCGGGCGTGGGCGCGGTCCGACAGGCGGGCGTAAACGTGCAACTGGTTCGGAAATTCCAGGCGATCGTCGATGTACTGGGCTTCGCCGGATACATGCTTGGCGGCGCTGTCATGCTTGACGCTGCGGCCCACGCCGGTGGTCAGGTCGCGGGCGAACAGTTCGGCCAGCTCGGCTTGAGTCTTCTCTACGGCGTGATGGTTAGACATAAGCGGTCACCCGAGTCTCGATGTGCGGCGTTTGCAGTTCGATGAAGTATTTGCGCAGCAGGTTGCGGGCGCTGAGCAGGCGGTATTCCTTGCTGGCGCGGAAGTCCGACAGCGGTGTGAAGTCCTCGGCCAGTGCGGCGCAGGCACGTTCGACGGTGTTGTCGTTCCACGCGGCACCGATCAACGCGGCTTCACAATGCTTGGCGCGCTTGGGCGTCGCGGCCATGCCACCGAAGGCCACCCGGGCGTCCTGGACCACGCCATGCTCGATACGCAGGTTGAACGCCGCGCATACGGCGGAAATGTCATCGTCCAGGCGCTTGGAGACCTTATAGGCGCGGAACGCTTGCTCGGCGTTGGCCCGGGGCACGATGATCTTCTCGATGAATTCGCTTTCCTGGCGGGCGGTGACCCGGTAATCGATGAAATAGTCTTCCAGCGCCAGGGTGCGGCGGGTCTGGCCCTTGCACAAGACGATCTGCGCGCCGAGGGCGATCAGCAAGGGCGGCGAGTCGCCAATCGGCGAGGCGTTGCCGATGTTGCCGCCCAAGGTGCCCTGGTTGCGGATCTGCAACGAAGCGAAGCGCTGCAGCAGTTCGCCGAAGTCCGGGTATTCAGCCTGCAAGGCTTCGTAGCAGTCGGAGAGTGCGGTGGCGGCGCCAATCTCCAGGCGATCGGCGAAACGCTCGATACGCTTGAGCTCAGCGACGTTGCCCACGTAGATCATCACCGGCAGGGTGCGATGGAACTGGGTGACTTCCAGGGCCAGGTCCGTGCCGCCGGCCAGCAGGCGCGCCTGGGGATAAGCGTCGTAAAGGTCGGCCAGGTCGGCCACGGTCAAGGGCACCAGGCAGCGTTTGTCGCCGCTGTTGAGCTCACCCGTGTCAGTCGGTGCGATGGCCTTGAGGCGAGCGATGGTCTCGGCTTCGCGGGCGTCGAACTGGTCCGCTTGCCTGGCGCAGCAGACCTGCTCGGCGGCCGCCAGAATCGGCCGGTAGCCGGTGCAGCGGCACAGATTGCCGGCCAAGGCTTCGTGGGCCTTATGGGCGTCGGGCTGTTCGCTGTTCTTTTGCAGGGCGAACAGGGACATCACGAAGCCCGGTGTGCAGAAGCCGCATTGCGAACCGTGGCAATCGACCATCGCCTGTTGGACGCTGTGCAACTGGCCCTGGTGCTTGAGGTCTTCGACGCTGATCAACTGCTTGCCGTGCAGGGACGAGACGAAGGTCAGGCACGAATTGAGGCTGCGATAACGAATGCGTTCACGGCCGTCCTCGTCGGTCTGCAACTCGCCCACCACCACGGTGCACGCACCACAGTCGCCGCTGGCGCAGCCTTCTTTGGTGCCGGATTTGCCGAGGTGTTCGCGCAAATAGTTGAGCACGGTCAGGTTCGGGTCCAGGGCGTGCTCGCTACGGAGTTCCTGGTTGAGTAAAAACTGGATCACGGAAGGCCTCGCAGACTCATTATTGTTGTATCGACTTGGGCTGAATTTAGCAGGTCTGACTTTGCGGTCAACGATTTTCTGACTTAAAGGTCAAGAAAATCCGCTTGGTCGATGAACAACGGTCTATAGACACTGTAGAACCCTGTGGGAGCCGAGCTTGCTCGCGATGACGGCGGTACATTCAGTATGGATGCATGCTGACAGACCGCTATCGCGAGCAAGCTCGGCTCCCACAGGTTCTTCCACAGATTCTGTTTCAGGATGAGGGCTCAAACTTTTTTGCTTGGATCGTGCCAAAAACCCGCTGCAGGCCCTGCGCCATGACGTATTGAGTGCGCTACACTGCGCCGCTTGTGCAAATCGAAGAGTTTGAAGGACAACCATGACGTTCAAGGCCCCGGACAGCCTCGCCGAGCAAATCGCCCATCACCTGGCCGAGCGCATCATTCGTGGTGAAATGAAGCCGGGCGAGCGCATCCAGGAGCAGAAGGTCACGCTGGCGCTCAACGTGAGTCGCGGTTCGGTCCGTGAGGCTTTGCTGATACTGGAGCGCCGGCATCTGATCGCGATCCTGCCTCGCCGTGGTGCACACGTCACCGAATTGAGCGAACACAAGGTGCGCAGCCTCTGTGCGCTGATGAGCGAGCTGTACATCCTGCTGGGCAACGCCGTGGCTCATGGCTGGCAGGAACAGGCCGACATGGCGCCGTTCATCGAGATCCAGCAGCGTCTTCAGGACGCCTTCGCGCGCCAGGACATCCGCACCTTCGTCGATGAAAGTTTCAGCGTGATGCGCGCCGCGTATCCCTTCGCCAACAACCCGTACTTGCAGGAAACCGTCGAGAACCTGCAACCGGCCATGAGCCGCGCCTACTTCCTGGCCCTGGAACAACGCAAGGCCGAGATGAGCGAATTCCTCGACCTGTTCCAGCGCTTGCTGACCGCCGTGCTGGCCCGTGATTTGCCGCAGATCCGCATCGTGCTGACGGCTTATGCCCAGCGCAGTTGCGATCTGGTGGTTTCTGCCCTGACGGCGGCCTGAACGTGCGGCTCAAATGCATCAAACTGGCGGGGTTCAAATCCTTCGTCGACCCGACCACGGTGAACTTCCCCAGTAACATGGCGGCGGTGGTCGGGCCCAACGGTTGCGGCAAGTCGAACATCATCGACGCCGTACGCTGGGTGATGGGCGAGAGCTCGGCCAAGAACCTGCGCGGCGAGTCGATGACCGACGTCATCTTCAACGGCTCCACCAGTCGCAAACCGGTGAGCCAGGCGAGCATCGAGCTGGTGTTCGACAATTCCGACGGCACCCTGATTGGCGAGTACGCGGCCTACGCGGAAATCTCCATTCGCCGCAAAGTGACCCGCGACAGCCAGAACAGTTATTTCCTCAACGGCGCCAAGTGCCGACGTCGCGATATCACCGATATTTTCCTCGGCACCGGCCTCGGCCCGCGCAGCTATTCGATCATCGAGCAGGGCATGATCTCCAAGCTGATCGAGGCCAAGCCCGAAGACCTGCGCAACTTCATCGAAGAAGCCGCCGGCATCTCCAAGTACAAGGAGCGGCGGCGCGAGACCGAAAACCGCATCCGTCGCACCCACGAAAACCTGGCCCGCCTGACCGACCTGCGCGAAGAGCTCGAACGCCAGCTCGAGCGCTTGCACCGCCAGGCCGAAGCCGCCAAGAAATATCAGGAATACAAAGGCGAAGAACGTCAGCTCAAGGCCCAGCTTTCGGCCCTGCGCTGGCAGGCGCTGAACGAGCAGGTCGGCCAGCGCGAGGCGATCATTGGCAATCAGGAAGTCAGCTTTGAAGCCCTGGTGGCCGAGCAGCGCAATGCCGACGCCGCCATCGAGCGCCTGCGTGACGGCCACCACGACCTGTCCGAACGCTTCAACCTGGTGCAAGGGCGCTTCTATTCGGTGGGTGGCGACATCGCCCGGGTCGAACAGAGCATCCAGCACGGTCAGCAACGGCTGCGCCAGCTGCAGGATGATTTGAAAGAGGCCGAGCGCGCGCGCCTGGAAACCGAATCCCACCTGGGCCACGACCGCACGTTGCTGCTGACCCTGGGCGAAGAACTGGACCGGCTCACGCCCGAGCAGGAACTCACCAGCGCCGCCGCCGAAGAGGCTGCCGCCGCCCTGGAAGAAGCCGAGCTGAGCATGCATGGCTGGCAAGAGCAGTGGGACAGTTTCAACCTGAGCTCTGCCGAGCCGCGGCGTCAGGCCGAAGTCCAGCAGTCGCGCATCCAGCAACTGGAAGCCAGCATGGAACGCCTGGCCGAGCGTCAGCGCCGTTTGGCCGAAGAGCGCGCCTTGCTCGCGGCGGACCCTGAAGACGCGGCGATTGTCGATCTGAGCGAACAACTGGCTGCCAGCGAAGCCACCCTTGAAGACTTGCAAGCCAGCGAAGATGCCCAGGTCGAGCGGCTCGAGCAACTGCGCCAGGCCTTGCAACTGGCCCTGCAGAATCAGCAGCAGGCCCAGGGTGAATTGCAGCGCCTCAATGGCCGTCTGGCTTCGCTGGAGGCCTTGCAGCAAGCGGCGCTGGACCCCGGCACCGGCGCTGCCGAATGGCTGCGCGACCAGCATCTGGCCGAGCGTCCGCGACTGGCCGAAGGCCTGAAGGTCGATGCCGGTTGGGAACTGGCGGTGGAAACCGTGCTGGGCGCCGATCTGCAAGCGGTGCTGGTGGATGACTTCGCAGGCTTCGATCTGTCGGGCTTCACTCAGGGCGATCTGCGCCTGCTCAGCCCGCCTGGCGATGGCGTGCGGATGCCGGGCAGCTTGCTGGATAAAGTCGAGGCCCAGGTCGACCTGTCTCCCTGGTTGGGGCAGGTGAAACCGGTGGACAGCCTTGAACAGGCCTTGGCCCTGCGCGGACAACTGGCGGCCGGGGAAAGCCTGATCAGCCGGGACGGCTATTGGGTCGGTCGGCATTTCCTGCGGGTGCGCCGGGCCAGCGAAGCCGAGAGCGGCATGCTTGCCCGAGGCCAGGAAATCCAGCGCCTGAGCGCCGAGCGTGAAGAACGCGAAGCGAGCGTCGAAGCCCTGGAAACCGAATTACAGAATCTGCGGGCGCAACAGCGCCAGCAGGAGAATGGTCGCGAACACTTGCGTCGGTTGTTGCAGGACGAAGCACGCCAGCAGGGCGAGCTCAAGGCGCAGTTGTCCGCCGGCAAGGCCAAGGTTGAACAACTGGCCTTGCGCCGCACGCGCCTTGAGGAAGAAATCGCCGAGCTGGGCGAGCAGCGGGCGCTGGAGCATGAGCAGATCGGTGAAGCGCGCCTGCAACTGCAGGAAGCCCTCGATGCCATGGCCGTGGACACCGAGCAGCGCGAGTTGCTGCTGGCTCAGCGCGACAGTCTGCGCGAACGCCTCGACCGGGTGCGCCAGGATGCCCGCCAGCATAAGGATCACGCCCATCAGTTGGCGGTGCGCCTGGGCTCGCTCAAGGCCCAGTACGATTCCACGCGCCAAGCGTTGGAGCGGCTGGAAATGCAGTCCGAACGCCTGACCGAAAAGCGCGAGCAATTGAGCCTGAACCTGGAGGAGGGCGAAGCGCCGCTGGAAGAGTTGCGCCTCAAACTCGAAGAGTTGCTCGACAAGCGCATGAGCGTTGATGAAGAACTCAAGACTGCGCAAATTGCCCTGGAAGATGCCGACCGCGAACTGCGCGACGCCGAAAAGCGTCGTAGCCAGGCCGAACAGCAATCCCAGCTGATCCGCAGCCAGATGGAACAGCAACGCATGGAATGGCAGGCCCTGACGGTGCGCCGCAAAGCCTTGCAGGACCAATTGCTGGAAGACGGCTACGACCTCGACGGCGTGCTCGCCACGTTGGTGGCCGGGGCCAACGAGAAAGACGCCGAAGAAGAGCTGGAACGCATCGCCGCGCGCATTCAGCGTCTGGGCGCTATCAACCTGGCGGCCATCGACGAGTACCAGCAGCAGTCCGAGCGCAAGCGCTATCTGGATGCCCAGAACGACGATCTGGTGGAAGCGTTGCAGACCCTGGAAAACGTCATCCGCAAGATCGACAAGGAAACCCGTAATCGCTTCAAGGATACCTTTGATCAGATCAACGGCGGTTTGCAGGCACTTTTCCCGAAAGTTTTCGGTGGCGGCAGCGCTTACTTGGAACTGACGGGCGAAGATTTACTCGATACAGGGGTGACCATCATGGCGCGTCCCCCGGGCAAGAAGAACAGCACCATCCATTTGCTCTCCGGGGGTGAAAAAGCGCTGACGGCATTGGCCCTGGTTTTTGCCATTTTCAAATTGAACCCGGCGCCGTTCTGCATGCTCGATGAGGTGGACGCGCCGCTGGACGACGCCAACGTGGGGCGTTATGCGCGGCTGGTAAAAGAGATGTCTGAGACTGTGCAGTTCATCTACATCACCCACAACAAGATCGCCATGGAAATGGCCGACCAGTTGATGGGCGTGACCATGCATGAGCCGGGTTGCTCGCGTCTGGTGGCCGTGGATGTGGAGGAGGCGATGGCGATGGTGGACGCGTGAAACACTGCTTGTAGGGCATCTATTTAGGATGCTGTAGGATTTTTATGAGCCTTGGGCTTGTCGTTCAATTCACAGAATGGCGCAAGCCTACGCGACAGACGGTGTAAAGTTATCTTTGGTCGTGCTAGTTTAATGTCAATTTTTCGTATGCGTGGGCAAAACGCCATTCAGAACATAGAGTTGGCGCCACGTTTTAAAGCGGTTTGCACATAGCTAAGCCCCTTATTTTTCAGCATTTTTATAGAGGCACGGGATTACATGGAAATCGGTCTGCGCGAGTGGCTGATCGTCATCGGCATTATTGTCATTGCCGGTATTCTTTTCGACGGCTGGCGCCGCATGCGCGGCGGCAAGGGGAAACTCAAGTTTCGTCTCGACCGCAGCCTGTCGAACCTGCCGGATGACGATGGCAATGCCGAGCTGTTGGGCCCGCCCCGGGTGCTGGATACCCATAAGGAGCCGCAACTGGATGAGCACGACCTGCCGTCGATGAGCGCGCCAGTGCGCGAGCCACGGGAAACGGGTTCCAAGCGCGGCAAGCGCAACAGCGAACCGTCCCAGGGCGACCTGAACCTCAATCTCGACCTGGACGGCGGCCCGAGCTTCAGCAGCCGCGACGACGACTTCCCGGACGAGAACAAACCCGTGCGCGGCGACAAGGACCAGGCCCAGGCCGAGGAAGTGCTGGTGATCAGCGTGATCTGCCGCGACCCGGCCGGCTTCAAGGGCCCGGCGCTGTTGCAGAACATCCTGGAGAGCGGCCTGCGTTTTGGCGAGATGGACATTTTCCACCGCCATGAAAGCATGGCCGGCAACGGCGAGGTGCTGTTCTCCATGGCCAACGCGGTCAAGCCAGGCGTGTTCGACCTGGACGACATCGACCATTTCAGCACCCCGGCGGTGAGCTTCTTCCTTGGCCTGCCCGGCCCGCGTCATCCCAAGCAGGCCTTTGACGTGATGGTGGCCGCGGCGCGCAAGCTGTCCCAGGAACTCAACGGTGAGCTGAAGGACGACCAGCGCAGCGTGCTGACCGCCCAGACCATCGAACACTACCGCCAGCGCATCGTCGAATTCGAACGCCGGGCGCTGACCCAGAAGCGCTAAAGTCGGCAGAATTTTTCTGGCTGAAGGGCTTTTGTGGCGAGGGGATTTATCCCCGCTGGGCTGCGCAGCAGCCCTAAATCCTGGCCCCTTGGCCTTATCAGCTAGTTGAGTCGTTAGCTTTGGGACTGCTTCGCAGCCCAGCGGGGATAAATCCCCTCGCCACAGGTTGTATGTTCGGCGGGCTCAGGTCCGACTGCCGATGATTTCAAAAAATTGAGCAGCCTAGGCTGCTCTTTTGCTTTATGAGAGAACATCCATGACTGCCGTCCAAACCCGCATCCAACAGCTGCGTACCGAGCTGGATCAGCACAACTACCGCTACCACGTCCTCGACGAACCGAGCATCCCGGACGCCGAGTACGACCGCCTGTTCCATGAGCTCAAGGCCCTGGAAGAGCAGCATCCGGAGCTGGTGACCAGCGACTCCCCGACCCAGCGTGTCGGCAGTGTTGCACTGTCGGCCTTCAGCCAAGTCCGCCACGAAATCCCGATGCTCAGCCTGGGTAACGCCTTCGACGAAACCACCATGCGCGAATTCGACCGCCGGGTGACCGAAGGCCTCGACCTGCCCATGGGCGACTTGCTGGGCGGTGGCGCTGCGGTGGAGTACAGCTGTGAGCCGAAGCTCGACGGCCTGGCGGTCAGCCTGCTGTACCAGGACGGCCTGCTGGTGCGCGGCGCCACGCGCGGCGACGGCACCACCGGCGAAGACATCAGCGTTAACGTGCGCACGGTGCGCAACATCCCCCTCAAGCTGCAGGGCAGTGGCTGGCCGCCGGTGCTGGAAGTGCGCGGCGAGGTGTACATGTCCAAGGCCGGCTTCGAACGTCTCAACGCCACGCAACTGGAGGCGGGCGGCAAGACCTTCGCCAACCCGCGCAACGCGGCCGCGGGCAGCCTGCGCCAGCTGGATTCGAAGATCACCGCCAATCGTCCGCTGGAATTCTGCTGTTACGGCATCGGCCAGGTGACGGCGGACATTGCCGACACCCACATCGGCAATCTCAAGCAGCTCAAGGCCTGGGGCTTGCCCATCAGTCGCGAACTGAAACTGGCCCACGGCATCGACGAGTGCCTGGATTACTACCGCGACATCGGCGAGCGGCGTAACGCACTGCCATATGAAATCGACGGCGTGGTGTTCAAGGTCAACAGCATCGCCTCCCAGCGCGAACTGGGTTTCCGCGCCCGGGAACCGCGCTGGGCCATCGCCCATAAATTCCCGGCCAGCGAAGAACTCACCGAACTGTTGGACGTCGAGTTCCAGGTCGGCCGCACCGGCGCCGTGACACCCGTGGCGCGGCTCAAGCCGGTCAAGGTAGCCGGTGTGACCGTGGCCAACGCCACGCTGCACAACATGGACGAAGTGGCGCGCCTGGGCCTGATGATCGGCGACACGGTGATTATCCGCCGCGCCGGTGATGTGATCCCGCAAGTGGTGCAAGTGGTCACCGAGCGTCGCCCGGAAAACGCCCGTCCCGTTGAAATCCCGCAACAGTGCCCGGTGTGTGGCTCCCATGTGGAGCGTACGCAACTGGTCAAGCGCAGCAAGGGTCGTGAAACCATCAGCGAAGGCGCGGTGTACCGCTGCGTTGGTCGTCTGGCCTGTGGTGCGCAGCTCAAGCAGGCAATCATTCATTTCGTGTCGCGCCGGGCCATGGACATCGAAGGCCTGGGCGAGAAGAGCGTCGAACAGTTGGTGGACGAGGGGCTGGTGGGCTCGCCTGCGGATCTGTATGCCCTGACCTTCGAGCAAGTGGTCGACCTGGAAGGCTTCGCCGAACTGTCGAGCAAGAACCTGTTGGCGGCCATCGTCGACAGCAAGAAGCCGAGCCTGGCGCGCTTCATCTACGCCCTCGGCATCCCGGACGTGGGCGAGGAAACCGCCAAGGTCCTGGCCCGCTCCCTCGGCTCACTGGAGCGTGTGCAAGCGGCCTTGCCGCAAGTGCTCACGTACTTGCCGGACGTCGGCCTGGAAGTGGCCCACGAGATCCACAGCTTCTTCGAAGACTCGCACAACCGCCAGGTGATCGAGGGCTTGCTGCGCCATGGCCTGGATATCCAGGACCAGGGCGAACTGGGCGCCGAGTTCTCCGCCAGCACCACCCTGGGCGGTTTCCTGGACAAGCTGAACATTCCCTCGGTCGGGCCGGGCGGGGCGCAGAAGCTGGCGGACAAGTTCGGTTCGCTCGAAGCGGTGATGAACGCCGACTGGCTGGACATGCGCCAGGCCCTGCCGGAAAAACAGGCCAACGCCGTGCGCGAGTTCTTCGCCATCGCCGCCAACCGCCAACAAGCCGAAGCCGCCGAGAAGCAACTGCAGGCCTTCGGCATGCACTGGCAGAGCGAGAAAAAAGTCGTCGAAGGTTTGCCCGAAGCCGGGCACACCTGGGTGCTGACCGGATCGCTGGAGTTGATGAGCCGCGATGTCGCCAAGGACAAACTGGAAAGCCTGGGGGCCAAGGTGGCCGGTTCCGTGTCGGCGAAAACCCATTGCGTCGTCGCCGGGCCGGGGGCCGGGTCGAAACTGACCAAGGCCAATGAGCTGGGGCTCAAGGTGCTGGATGAAGAAGCGTTTGTGGCGTTCTTGAGTCAGCACGGCATTACGGTTTAGTCATGTCGCCAGGAAACTCGGACCCATTGTGGCGAGGGGATTTATCCCCGCTAGGCTGCGCAGCAGCCCTAAAATCTGCCATCTCGGTCTGTCTGGCTGATTGAGTCGACAGGATTGGGGCCGCTGCGCGGCCCAGCGGGGATAAATCCCCTCGCCACAGGGTTATGTGGCGAGTCGGCTAGCGCGGGTCGACGTTATCCAGTGCCCGATTCGCCAGCAACCCTCCCAGCTCGATCAACTGCTGAATACCCAGCGCCACATGCCGCCGCGAACCCTCCAGCTCGAACGCCAGATCACTGATCATGGCATCGGCCGAAGCCAGGGTTTCACTGAGGTTGGCGAGCAGGCATTCGGTGTCGATGCCGTTGATCACGGTGAAGAGCTGAGCGGGTGCGGGATCAGCTTCCGGCGTTTCCGGTTTTGGCTTCAGGTAGAAGTCGAGGGCGCGCTCGGCGGCTTCGTCGAGTTTTTAGCGGCGGCGGTTTTGTGCGGGGATGTTGGATCGGTGTCCGGTGGGTTGGGGGTTGCTTTGAACATGGTGACGCTCCTATGGGATGGAGCCACCAAGGCCTGTCGCTAAACAGAAATGGTGGCGGCTGCACGCAGGTTAGCGAACCGGTCATAGGCACCCGGCAGACTCGAAGGTCTCCCACATACAGCCGCCATAACGTCATTGCAGTTAGACCTGCAACGAAGCATGGGCCGCTTATGCACCTAGAATGATCCGGGTCGCTAAACCCGATCGCTGATTCGTCAGCGACCCGGAAACGATAAAGTCCGGCCCATAGGCGCACAAGCCGGCGGATTCTGGCGCAGTTGTAGGCAATGGCGCAAGGCGGGGTAGCCCGGCCCGGCAGCGTCCTACACAATGCTCACAATCTTCGGATGATTCGCACGCTCCTGGGAACGATCACGCACAGGAGGGGATCTAGTCTTGCAGGCCCCCGGAGATCACCATGTACCGCTTCTTCGAGCAACTGAGTTCACGCATCGCCGCGCCCTTTACGGGCGATCGCTCGCGTAACAGCAAGATCTGGCCGTGTCGCTGCGGCCAGTCGCTGTTTTTTCGCAACAGCCAGTGCCTGGCCTGCCAGGCGGTGTTGGGCTATCAGCCCGAGCAAAGCCGTTTGTCGTCCCTGCAACCCGGCGAGCAGCCTGGCACCTGGACCCTGGATGCCGACCCACAAGCCGGGTTGTTTCGCCGTTGCGCCAACCTCGACACGCCGGCGGCCTGCAATTGGCTGCTGCCGGCCAATGGGCACGACACCTTGTGCATCGCCTGCAGCTTGAATCGCACCATTCCCGACCTGTCGATCCCGGAAAACCCCGAACGCTGGTGCAAGGTCGAAACCGCCAAGCGGCGGCTGGTGGCGCAATTGATCACCCTCGGTTTGCCTGTCATCCCGAAAACCGTCAGTGAAAGTGAGGGGCTGGCCTTCGATTTCATCGGCGTCGACCTCGATGGCACGCCTCCGACCACCGGCCACGCCAGCGGGTTGGTCACGCTTGACATCAAAGAGGCCGACGATGCCCACCGCGAGCATGTGCGCCAGCAGATGCGCGAGCCGTATCGCACTTTGCTCGGGCATTTTCGTCATGAGGTGGGGCACTACTACTGGGACCGGTTGATCGCCAACAGCCATTGGCTCGATGCATTTCGCGAGCAGTTTGGTGACGAGCGGGCCAGCTATTGCGATGCCCTGGAGCGTCACTATCAGCAAGGCGCGCCGCTGGACTGGCAAACCCACTACGTCAGCGCCTACGCCACCATGCATCCTTGGGAAGACTGGGCGGAAACCTGGGCGCATTACCTGCATATGATGGACGCGGTGGACACGGCCCTGGGTTTTGGCATGAGCGCCGGGGAAATGGATTTCGACTACCAGCCGTTCCCGCCCGAGACCTTGTTCGACCCTGAACATACGGGGGGCGTGGCCTTTCTTTCGTTCGTCAACGCCTGGATCGAACTGGCCGGCATGCTCAACGAACTGTCGCGCAGCATGGGCCAACCGGATTTCTACCCGTTCGTCGTACCCGCCGCGGTGATCACCAAGCTGCATTTCATCCATCTGGTGATTCAGGAGGAGGGCGGCCGGGCTGACGAGGTGCTGCTGTAACCGCCGACTTGTGGGAGCAAGCTTTGTTCTCACAGGCAAGTGCTTGAACATCTTCAGTTTTTTAATCCGGCGCGAACGGTTGTAACTTCTCGTCAGATAGGTACAATGGCGCGGCTCGCCGTCAGGCGGGCGTCGTTATGGTGACCCCATCGGTCCCCCCGCAACGATTACCCGTGAACCTGGTCAGATCCGGAAGGAAGCAGCCACAGCGGGAACATTGTGTGCCGGGGTGTGGCTGGTGGGGTTGCCTCCATAACGCCCAGGCCTTCGTTCGCAAGGTTTGTCGAATTTTCTTATCTACTTTGTTTGTTGATCGATTACCGGTCGATATTTTCTGCTGCCTGATGGAAAGCAAAGAGCTCCAGTGCGTTGCTGCGCAGTGGGGCTTTTTGACTGGAGGGGGCAAAGGATTTGCGTACGGGCCTTTGCAGTGCTCATTCTCGATATCGCACCAATAGTATGATAATTTTGCGTGAGTCGATCATTTTCCCGGAGGCTCATCATGGGTACCGTTCGAAAAACCATCACCGTCACCGACCAACAAGACGGCTGGATCAAGGCTCAGATCGAAGCGGGTCACTACACCAATGATAGCGAATACATTCGCGATCTGATTCGGCGCGAGCAGGAGCGTAGCGCTGAACTTGAGGCTATCCGGTCCGCCCTGAAAGAGGGTGAATCCAGTGGAAAACCTCAACCATTCGATCCCGATGCGTTCAAGAAGAGAATGCTGACAGCGCATGGCTGAATACCGCCTTACACCTGCCGCCGAGCGTGATCTTGAAATTGTCTGGACCTATACCGCCCAACGATGGGGCGTGGCGCAGGCCAATCGATACGTTGATACCATCATTGCGGCGTTTTCTGAACTGGCGCAGCAGCCTAAGATAGCTCCAGCCTGTGACCATGTTCGAACTGGTTATCGCCGACGTAGTGTCGAACGACACATGATTTACTTTCGGATCACGGCTTATGGGATTGCGGTGATTCGTGTCTTGCATGATCGGATGGATACACTTCGGAATTTGTGACAGTAGCCTTTCAATAGAGCCGGACAGCGAACAAGCAAAAAAGCCAAAGAGGAACCCGATCCGTCGCACACCGACAGCCCGGACTCCTCTTTTTTCATGCCTGCTTCAAGGCTTCGACAGTGCCTGGTCTACCGCCGCAATCAGCTTCCCCAGATCCTTCGCGGTGGCTCTGTGTATGACACCAAACAGGTACGCTCGCTGTTCGTCCTCATCGTCCATGTCGGCAAAAAATGCTTTGAGCTGCACATCCAGTTTGTCGGCAAGCAAGACCAAGGTTTCCATGCTCGGGGTGTAGGTGCCGGTTTCGAAGCGGCTGATGGTTTTGGGGTCAAAACCGGTTTTTTCGCCAAGTTCAGCCTGAGTAAGCCCCGCTACTTTGCGATAGCGTCTGATGGCCGGACCCAAACTTGAAATTTGCATCGCTTAATTCCCATTTAGAATCAAGAACTTAACGATAGATTTTTGCATTAGGCAACCGCATGATCCATCACCTTGCTTTGCAAAATGTGATGTGTTTCGTAGAATCGGCCTTTGGCACGGGCATTTGGTGACCTGCTTCAGAAGCCTGGATGTGCGAAAAAGGCGAGCCTTGCGTTTTCTTGTTGTACACAAGGCGACGCTTGGCGCCTTCAGGTAGCACCGCCACGGCCCGCGCTCCAGCGTATCTCAAGGTGTTTGAGCCTAGTTGATTTTTCGCCTGTCCTGGGGCGGTGCAACCGCGCGCGACAAATGAGCCTGACTCATGGATGACTGCTTCGATGGATAAGAAGTACCGCAGAGCCGTTGACGCCGCCGCGATTTTTTCTGAAACCGATCTGAGCGGGCGCATTACCTACGTCAACGACCAGTTCTGTAAGCTTTTTGGCTACCCGCGCGATGAGCTGTTGGGGGCTAACCATCGCCTGATCAACTCCGGCCAACACCCGGACGAGTTCTTCAGCGCCATGTGGCGCACCATCGCCCTGGGGCAGGTCTGGAAGGGTGAGATCTGCAACCGGGCCAAGGACGGTACGCTGCATTGGGTCGATACCACTCTGGTGCCGGTGATCGACGATGCGACCGGTCAGATCGAGCGCTATCTGGCGATTCGTTTTGATGTCAGCGAGAAGCGTCAGTTGTTGCATTCGCTGCAATGGCGGGTCGGTCACGACGTGTTGACCGGGTTGCCCAACCGCACCTACCTGTCCGACCTGCTGGATCAGGCCCTGGAATTTTCCAGGGCGCAGAGCTTGCCCCTGGCGGTGTGCATGCTTGACCTGGATGGCTTCAAGGCTGTGAACGACGGCCACGGCCATGCCAGTGGTGACCAGTTGCTGGTGGAGGTCGCCCGGCGTCTGCGCAGCATCGTGCGGGGGGAGGATGTGGTGGCGCGGTTGGCCGGCGATGAGTTTGTGCTGGTACTGCGCCATGTATGCGGGCTTGAGGAATTGCATGCCGCGTTGAACCGGGTGCTGATTGCCGTCTCCATGCCGTATGCCATTGATGGGAAGGCCATCAAGGTTTTCGCCAGCATTGGCGTCACCCTGTTTCCCGGTGACAACGAAGACGCCGATACCTTGTTGCGCCACGCCGACCAGGCGATGTACGTGGCCAAGCAGAGCGGCCGCAATCGCTTTCATTTGTTCGACGTGTCCCGGGACCAGGAAGTGCGGGCCACTTACCAGACCGTCGAGCGGGTGCGGCAGGCCATGGCCGGCAACGAATTGCGCCTGCATTTTCAGCCCAAGGTCAACATGCGCCATGGCGCGGTGGTGGGGCTCGAGGCGCTGCTGCGCTGGAAACACCCCCAACGGGGCCTGGTACCGCCCCGGGAGTTCCTGCCGCTGGTGGAGGAAACCGACCTGATCGTCGAGATCGGTGAGTGGGTCATGGAGCAGGTGCTGATTCAGTTGCAGCAATGGCAGCACGCGGGGCAAGTCTGGCCGGTGAGCATCAATATCTCGGCGCGGCATTTCCAGCGGGCAGATTTCGTCGAGCGGTTGCGGCAGGTGCTGCAACGGCACCCGGCGGTGTCGCCGCGCATGCTGGATCTGCAGATCGTTGAATCCTTGGCGGTGGAAAACCTTGCCCACGTCAGCGCCTGTCTCCAGGCGTGCCAGGCCTTGGGCGTGGGGTTTTCCCTGGGCGGTTTCGGCACGGGATACTGTTCGCTCAATGACCTCAAACACCTGCGCACGCAGACCATCAAGATCGACAAGACCTTTGTCCGCGACATACTCAATGACCGCGATGATCTGGCGCTGACCGAAGCGGTCATCGGTTTGGCTAGGGCGTTTGGGCGCCAGGTGGTGGCGGAGGGGCTGGACAGCCTGGAGCATGGTCAATTGCTGCTGCGCCTGGGCTGCGAAGTGGCCCAAGGCTATTTCATCGCCCGACCCATGCCACCCGACCAGGTGCCTGGCTGGGTGAAAGGATTTGTTTCGCCGCCGCAATGGCAGCATCAGTCGGACGTTCAGGGCGAATCGGATCCGGCTTGCGGCGACTCTTTATGTCCGGTGTAGGACTGGATGATCGCGTCGATTTCCCCCGACGTTTTCATCTTCAATAAGGTGCGCAGAATGCGTTGGGCCGGAATGTTTTGATCATCGCGTACATAACAGCCCAGCCCGCGCTCCTGGAGAACCGCCACGGCACGCAGTTGCCGGTCTGGGGGATGTCGTTGATTGAACCAGTCCAGCGCCCATTGATTGCTCACCGCGTAGCGATAGCGCCCGGCCAGAAGCTTGGCCAGGACTTGTTCCTGGCTGCGTGCATCGTCACGTCGCAGATGCCCGCCGTCGAATAACGGCTGCAAGGTCGGGTAGGTATAGCTGAGGACGGTCCCGACCGGCTGGTGGGGCAGGGTGGCGGGCGTCACCACCTTGGGGGAGCTGGCCGTGCCCACCAGCACGTCGCGCTGGAAAAACAGCGGGACGCTCCACAGGTAATTGCCCCCCGTATCCTTTACCCACTCGGGGGTGACATAACACCGTACGTCGACTTCGCCGTGGTTCATGGCATTGTCCAGCCGGGCGCGGGCCAGCACATGAAACTGCGCCGGCATCCCCACCTGGGCCGCCAGGCGGGTCATTACGTCGGGGATGATACCCTGGATCGGGCGACCTTCTTCAGTCTGCACCATGGGCATGGCCCAGCTATCGGTAATGGCGAAACGCAACGGAATCTCGCCAGCAAAACACCCTGAACCCAATAACAGCAAAGCCCCCATGGCCGAACGCATAAACTCTCCTGATGGTGCAAAATCCTGTCGGCAACCAGGCCCCTGACCCAAGCTTAGACAGATTAGACGAGTACACCGGATGCAATTTCGCCCCTGCTCCGCTAGCATTAGCCGCTTCTGCTTCCCAGTGGCGATGGTTTTCGATGAGTTATCAGGTTCTTGCACGTAAATGGCGTCCGCGCTCGTTCCGCGAAATGGTCGGCCAGACCCATGTGCTCAAGGCCCTGATCAATGCCTTGGACAGCCAGCGGCTGCATCACGCCTACCTGTTCACCGGCACGCGCGGCGTCGGCAAGACGACCATCGCGCGGATCATCGCCAAGTGCCTGAACTGTGAAACCGGTATTACCTCGACGCCGTGTGGCGAGTGCTCGGTATGCCGGGAAATCGACGAAGGCCGTTTCGTCGACCTGATCGAGATCGACGCCGCCAGCCGCACCAAGGTCGAAGACACCCGTGAACTGCTCGACAACGTGCAGTACGCGCCAAGCCGTGGGCGCTTCAAGGTCTACCTGATCGACGAAGTGCACATGCTTTCCAGCCATTCCTTCAATGCGCTGCTCAAGACCCTCGAGGAGCCGCCGCCCTACGTCAAGTTCATCCTGGCGACCACCGACCCGCAGAAGCTTCCTGCAACGATTTTGTCCCGCTGCCTGCAGTTCTCCCTCAAGAACATGACCCCGGAGCGGGTGGTCGAGCATCTGACCCACGTGTTGGGTGTCGAGAACGTACCGTTCGAAGACGATGCGCTGTGGCTGCTGGGTCGCGCCGCCGATGGTTCGATGCGTGACGCCATGAGCCTGACCGACCAGGCCATTGCCTTTGGTGAAGGCAAGGTCATGGCCGCCGATGTGCGGGCCATGCTTGGCACCCTCGACCACGGCCAGGTCTACGACGTGTTGCATGCGCTGATCGACGGTGACGCCAAGGCGTTGCTCGAAGCGGTGCGTCACCTGGCCGAGCAGGGGCCGGACTGGAATGGCGTGCTTTCGGAAATTCTCAACGTGTTGCACCGTGTCGCCATCGCCCAGGCTTTGCCCGAGGGTGTCGACAACGGTCATGGCGACCGCGATCGGGTGCTGGCACTGGCTCAGGCGCTGCCGGCCGAAGACGTGCAGTTCTACTACCAGATGGGGCTGATCGGTCGGCGCGACCTACCCCTGGCGCCGGATCCGCGCGGTGGTTTCGAAATGGTGCTGCTGCGAATGCTCGCGTTCCGGCCAGCCGACACGGACAACGCCCCGAGGCAACCGCTAAAGCCAGTGGGGATCAGCCAGGCCACAGCTGATTCCGCCAAGCCAGTGGCTGCCGCGCCCGTCGTTGCGCCGGCAGTGGCCTCTGCCCCGGCAGCGGTTGAGCAACCGGCCCCGGTGCCTGTCGTCGCGGCGCCTGAGCCCGAGCCTGTCGTCGAGGCGTTGCCGCAGCCGGTCGCTGAAGAAGTGGTCGACCTGCCCTGGAACGACCCGGTCGAGACCCAGGTCGTCCAGCAGCCTGCCGTGGAACCGGTGCTGGAAACCGTCGCCGAGCAACCCGAGTTGCCACCGATGCCTATGCCCACGCCCGACAGCGTGGTACCCGACGCGCCCGAGTGGGTGGCTGCACCGTTGCCTGAGCCCACGGTGGCGGACGTTGATGTCGCCACGCCAGGCATGGACCTGGATGATGAGCCGCCACTGGACGAGGATTACATCGAGCCGGACATGGATTCGGCCTACAGCTATCTGGATGAACTGGCCAGCGAGCACGCCGCCGAGCCGGCCCCGGAGCCCGAGCCTGAACCGGCGGCGATGCCGGCTACCGGGCTGGCCCTGCAATGGCTGGAGCTGTTCCCGAACCTGCCGATTACCGGCATGACCGGCAGCATTGCCGCCAACTGCACGCTGATCTCCGTGGAGGGCGACCACTGGCTGCTGCACCTGGACCCGGCCCACAGCGCGCTGTTCAACGCCACGCAGCAGCGCCGTCTCAACGATGCACTGAACCAGTATCACCAGCGCACGCTGACGCTGAGCATTGAGCTGATCAAGCCTGAGCAGGAGACGCCGGCCCAGGCTGCGTCCCGCCGCCGTGCCGACCGTCAGCGCGAAGCCGAGGAGTCGATCCACGGTGATCCGTTCATCCAGCAAATGATGCAACAGTTCGGTGCCGTGGTCCGTCACGATACTATCGAACCTGTCGAGGCCCCGGTGACCCAGGGCTCATAACTGAAAGCGTCAGGCCGAACGGGCCGGGCGCGGTGTTTATCCAAGTACTTTCGAGGTGATTCCCATGATGAAAGGTGGCATGGCCGGCCTGATGAAGCAGGCGCAGCAGATGCAGGAAAAAATGGCCAAGATGCAGGAAGAACTGGCCAACGCCGAAGTCACCGGCAAGTCCGGCGGCGACATGGTGACCGTGGTCATGACCGGTCGCCACGACATCAAGCGTGTCAGCATCGACCCGAGCGTGGTCGAAGGCCTGAGCGAAGACGACAAGGAAATGCTCGAAGCCCTGTTCGCCGCCGCCGTCAATGACGCAGTGCGCAAGATCGAAGCCAACAGCCAGGACAAAATGTCCGGCATGACCGCTGGCATGCAACTGCCGCCGGGCATGAAACTGCCGTTCTGACTCGCCATCCCGATCGGGATGGGCTACATACAATGCCAGGCATCGCGCCTGGCATTTTTGTTTGTGTCACAAGGCGAGTGCGCTAGAAACTTTACCTGTGGGAGCAAGGCTTGCCCGCGATGGACGATGACGTGCCGCTGCGACGAACCGAGGCGTCTGCATCGCGGGCAAGCCTTGCTCCCACCAGTACCCACTGAACAAACATCGAACGCCGCCCAGCCGGCAATGGTCTGCTTCCTGTAAGTGCCACTCAACGATCAAGGAGACGCTTCCATGTCACAAGCATCGACCACCCACCAGCGCATCGTCCTCGCCTCCCGCCCCACAGGTGCTCCCACCCCGGACAACTTCCGTCTGGAGCAGGTGACGTTGCCGGAGCTGCAGGAGGGGCAGATCCTGCTCAAGACGCTGTTTCTCTCATTGGACCCTTACATGCGCGGACGGATGAGCGACGCACCTTCCTACGCCGCGCCGGTGGAAATCGATGAGGTGATGACCGGTGGTGCTGTCAGCCGGGTCGAGCGTTCTATGCATCCGAAGTTTCAGGAGGGGGATCTGGTGGTGGGCGCTACGGGGTGGCAGAGCCACACTGTCAGCGATGGCCGCAATGTCATTCCGATCCCGTCCGGGCTGCCCAGCCCGTCGATGGCGCTGGGTGTGCTGGGCATGCCGGGCATGACCGCGTACATGGGCTTGATGGAGATCGGTCAGCCCAAGGCCGGGGAAACCCTGGTGGTCGCGGCAGCCTCGGGCGCAGTCGGCTCGGTGGTCGGCCAGGTGGCGAAGATCAAGGGCCTGCGGGTGGTCGGTGTGGCCGGCGGCCCCGAGAAATGCAAGTACGTGGTCGACGAGTTGGGGTTCGACGCCTGTGTCGATCACAAGCGCGATGACTTTGCCGAGGCACTGGCCCGGGCTTGCGCCAAGGGCATCGACATCTATTACGAAAACGTCGGTGGCAAGGTGTTCGACGCCGTGGTGCCGCTGCTCAACGCCAAGGCGCGCATTCCCCTCTGTGGCCTGATCGCGTCCTATAACGAGCATGAAGCCCCTAGCGGCCCGGATCGCTTGCCGCAATTGCAGCGCACCTTGCTGACCAAGCGCGTGCGGATCCAGGGGTTTATCGTGTTCGACGATTTCAGTGGTCGTCAGCCGGAGTTCATCAGCGCCATGGCGCCTTGGGTGCGTGACGGCAAGGTCAAGTTCCGCGAAGACGTGGTCGATGGCCTTGAGAATGCACCACAGGCCTTTATCGGCCTGCTGGAAGGGCGCAACTTCGGCAAGCTGGTGGTGCGGGTGGCGCAGGATTGAGTATTTGACGCTAATCGGAGGCGCGGGTATAAACCGCGTCTCGTTGTTATGTCGGACATTTCCTCCATGAGCTTCAGCCCTTTGATTCGCCAACTGATCGACGCCCTGCGAACTTTGCCGGGTGTGGGTCAGAAAACTGCTCAGCGCATGGCGTTGCAATTGCTTGAGCGTGATCGCAGCGGCGGTTCGCGTCTGGCTCTGGCCCTGAGCCAGGCCATGGAAGGGGTAGGGCATTGCCGCTTATGCCGCACCCTCACTGAAGACGACCTCTGCCCGCAATGCGCCGACCCGCGTCGGGACGACAGCCTGCTATGCGTCGTGGAAGGACCCATGGATGTGTACGCCGTGGAGCAGACCGGTTTTCGCGGCCGTTATTTCGTGCTCAAGGGGCATTTGTCTCCGCTCGACGGCCTGGGGCCGGAAGCCATCGGCATTCCGCAACTGATGGCGCGGATCGAAGAGGCCGGGACTTTCACCGAAGTCATCCTCGCCACCAACCCGACGGTCGAAGGCGAAGCCACCGCCCACTACATCGCGCAATTGCTCAACAACAAGGGCCTGATCGCCTCACGCATCGCTCATGGCGTGCCGCTGGGCGGCGAGCTGGAACTGGTGGACGGCGGGACGCTGGCGCATTCGTTTGCCGGGCGCAAACCGATCGCTTTATAACTGCCACGAATAACCCTGTGGGAGCGAGCCTGCTCGCGATAGCGGCAGATCAGCCACCATTGATGTCGGCTGACACACCACTATCGCGAGCAGGCTCGCTCCCACATGGGGTGTGTGTGCTATTGACGGGCGTTACCTTTCGCTCAACGAAAACTGCGTCAGGCAGAACGTCGGTATCCCCATGTCTTCCAGGCGCTGCGAGCCAAGCAACTCCGGCAGGTCGATGATCGCCGCGGCCTCGTGGACCTTGGCGCCCATGCGGCGGATCAGGTTGGCGGCGGCGATCAGCGTGCCGCCGGTGGCGATCAGGTCATCGAACATCACCACCGAATCACCCTCGCACAGGCTGTCGGCGTGAACTTCAAGGAAGGCTTCGCCGTATTCGGTCTGGTAACCCTCGGCCAGCACATCCGCCGGCAGCTTGCCTTGCTTGCGAAACAGCACCAAGGGCTTGTTCAACTGATAAGCCAGGATTGAGCCGATCAGGAAGCCTCGCGCATCCATCGCGCCGATGTGGGTGAACTCGGCCTCGACATAACGATGGGCGAAGCTGTCCATCACCAGCCGCAACGCGGTGGGGGACTGGAACAGTGGGGTAATGTCGCGAAAGATCACGCCCGGCTTGGGGAAATCGATCACGGGGCGGATCAGGGATTTGATATCGAAGGAGTCGAAGACCATCGTCTAGGTGTCCTGGCAGGCTGCAAACGCCGGAGTATAGCGCGGCAAGGCGAACCTGGGCCGCGCGCATGCTCATCAGCCGTCGATCGAGCCACCCGCCAGGGCGCAGAGCTGGATCGGGTCGAGAATATGGATCTCCTTGCCTTCGGCGGCGATCAACTCGTTCTGTTGGAAACGGGTGAATACCCGGGACACGGTCTCCACCGCCAGGCCCAGGTAGTTGCCGATTTCGTTACGCGACATGCTCAGGCGGAACTGGTTGGCCGAAAACCCGCGAGCGCGGAAACGTGCCGAGAGGTTGACCAGGAACGTGGCGATGCGTTCGTCGGCGGTTTTCTTCGAGAGCAGCAGCATCATTTGCTGATCGTCGCGGATCTCCCGGCTCATGACTCGCATCAACTGACGACGCAGTTGCGGCAGTTGCAAGGCCAGTTCGTCCAGGCGATCGAAGGGGATCTCGCACACAGAGGTGGTTTCCAGCGCCTGGGCCGAGACCGGATGGGTTTCGGTGTCCATGCCCGACAGACCCACCAGCTCGCTGGGCAGGTGGAAGCCGGTGAGCTGTTCTTCGCCGCCATCGCTCAGATTGAAGGTTTTCAAGGCGCCCGAGCGCACGGCATAGACGGAATCGAAGGTGTCGCCCTGGCGAAACAGGAATTCTCCTTTTTTCAACGGTCGGCCCCGTTTAACGATGTCGTCCAGCGCGTCCATATCCTCCAGATTCAATGAAAGTGGCAGGCAGAGCGGAGCCAGGCTGCAATCCTTGCAATGGGCCTGGTTGTGGGCGCGCAGTTTGACTGGCTCGGACATTTCTTAAATCCTTGTGGGAAACACACATAAGCCGTAAGGGTAACTCAGCTAAGGTACTCCGGCCAGTGGGCTTTCATCGTCAAATTGTCGCGCTCAGATGACTCGGGAGAAGCGCTGTCGGTTGTGTCCTTCCAGATAGGCATCAAAGACCATGCACACCGAGCGCACCAGCAGGCGCCCGGCGGGCAGTACCTTGATGTGGCTGCTGTCCAATTCGATCAGGCCGTCCGCGGCCATCTCTTGCAGTTGTGGCCACAACGGTGCGAAGTAACCGCGAAAATCGATGTTGAACGTTTGTTCGATGTCGGTGAATAGCAGATTGAAATGGCAGATCAACTGCTGGATCACGGCGCGCCGCAGCCGATCGTCGGCATTGCACAGCAGCCCGCGACTGGTCGCCAGTTGACCGTCGGCCAGGGTGTTCTGGTAATGGTTCAGGTCGCTGCTGTTCTGGCAGTACAAATCGCCGATCTGGCTGATGGCTGACACGCCAAGGCCGATCAGGTCGCAGTGACCATGGGTGGTATAGCCCTGGAAGTTGCGTTGCAGGGTGGCGTCTTCCTGGGCAATCGCCAGTTCGTCGTCGGGCAGGGCGAAGTGGTCCATGCCGATATAGCGATAACCCGCCGCGGTCAGTTGTTCGATGGTGCCTTGCAGCATCGCTAGTTTCTGCGCCGGGTTGGGCAGGTCCTGGCTGTTGATGCGGCGTTGGGGCATGAAGCGTTCCGGCAAGTGGGCGTAGTTGAACACCGAAAGCCGGTCCGGCTGCAGCTGGATGACTTCCTGGACCGTGCGGGCGAAATTTTCCGGGGTCTGTTTGGGCAGCCCGTAGATCAGGTCGATGTTGATCGAACGGAACTGCAAGGTCCGGGCGGCTTCGATCACCGCGCGGGTTTCTTCCAGGCTTTGCAGGCGGTTGACGGCGCGCTGCACGGCCGGGTCAAGGTCCTGCAGGCCGATGCTGACGCGGTTAAAACCCAGTTCCCGCAACAGGCCCATGGTGGACCAGTCGGCTTCCCGGGGATCGATTTCGATCCCGTAGTCGCCGGAATCGTCCTCCAGCAGGTTGAAGTGTTGGCGCAACCTGGCCATCAACTGGCGCAGTTCGTCATGGTTGAGGAACGTCGGGGTGCCGCCGCCCAGGTGCAATTGTTCTACGCGCTGGGCCGGGTCGAGGTGGCAGCCGATCAGCTGGATTTCCTGTTCCAAGCGTTGCAGATAGGCGTGGGCGCGGCCACGGTCCTTGGTGATGACTTTGTTGCAGGCGCAGTAGTAGCAAATGTTCGCGCAGAACGGCACATGCACATACAACGACAGTGGCCTCAAGGCTTTGCGGCTGTCGCGCAGGGCGTGGAGCAGGTCGAAGGTCCCCACCTGGCTGCCAAATTGCGCCGCGGTCGGATACGAGGTGTAGCGGGGCCCCGCCAGGTCGTAACGGTGGATCAGGTTTGAGTCCCAACGAATGGCGTCGAGCATGCGGGCGTTTCCCGGATAGGCTGGCATGGGCGAGAGTTTAAGAGGGAGGGCGCGGGGCGGTTTTGATTTGCGTCAACGGGGGGTGGAGTCTGGGCGAGGGCCAATCGCGAGCAGGCTCGCTCCCACAGGGATTTGCGGTGTTCATGAGGTTTGGGTCAGCCGCGATCCAGTGTGCGAGCGAGCCTGCTCGCGATGGCGGCGACTCGGTCAATGCCCCATGAGCCAATGCTGATGCGGCCCTGGCAGGGTCCAGATACCAAAGACAATCACCAACAGCCCGCCGGCCATGCGCACGCTGCGTTTGCGCAACAGGGCGGTGATGCGTTCGGCGGCCATGCCCGTGGCGAGCAACACCGGCCAGGTGCCGAGGCCGAAGGCGAGCATCAGCAACGCGCTGTCCAGCGCATCGCCCTGGCTGGCCGACCAGAGAAGGGTGCTGTAGACCAACCCGCACGGCAGCCAGCCCCAGAGCGCGCCGAGCAGCAAGGCCCTGGGCAGGCTCGACACCGGCAGCAAACGGTTGGCGACGGGCTGGATATGCCGCCACAGGCCACGACCGACGCCTTCGATGCGGGTCAGGCCGCTCCACCAGCCCGCCAGGTACAGGCCCATGGCGATCAACAGCAGGCCGGCCAACACGCGCATGACCATCGCCGCCGGACTATTGGCCACGGCCCAACCAGCCAGGCCGATCAGCAACCCTGCGCTGGCGTAGCTCAGAATCCGCCCAACGTTGTAGGCCAGCAGCAATCGAAAGCGCCGGCTGCGCTGTTCCTTGGGGATTGCCAGGGTCAGGGCGCCCATCAGGCCGCCGCACATCCCCAGGCAATGGCCGCCGCCCAATAAACCCAGGATGAGCGCCGAGACCAACAATGGCGCCAGATCAAGCATGGGGCGGGGCCTTGTCGTCCGGCTTGCGGGGCTCGCCGCTGGCTTCGTCCACCGCTGCCTTGTGGTTCGGATCCTGATCGTCGAACAGAATGCTGTGGGCCGGACCGTCGAGGTCATCGTACTGCCCGCTGTCCACGGCCCAGAAGAAGATGTAGACGGCAATGGCCACGATCAGCAGTGCGGCCGGGATCATCACGTAAAGAGCTGGCATGTCGGAACTCCATGCCCGCGCGGCTCAGGCCGGCAGCGGGCGGGTATCGGGCGAGGCATCGAAAACCTGCATCTTGGGCTGGCGAGTCAGCCTCAGCGCATTCAACACCACGGTCAGCGAACTGATGGACATGCCGATCGCGGCCCACACCGGCGTAATCCAGCCGAGGGCGGCGAACGGCAACATGAGGCCATTGTACAGTGCCGCCCACACCAGGTTCTCGATGATCACCCGCCGTGTGCGCCGGGCCAGGCTGAAGGCGTGGATCAGGGCGTCGAGACGGTTGGACAGCAGCACTGCATCGGCGCTGGTCTTGGCAAGATCGGTGGCCGAGCCCATGGCGACACTGATGTCCGCCGCCGCCAGCACCGGCACGTCGTTCACCCCGTCGCCGAGCATCAGCACCTTGCGGCCCTGCTGGTGCAACTGTTGCAACACGGCCAGTTTGTCGTCCGGGCGCAAACCGCCGCGGGCCTCATCGATGCCCAGTTCGGCGGCGACACTGGCAACCATGGGCGAACTGTCGCCCGACAGCAACAGTGTGCGCCAGCCCCGCGCTTTGCAGGCGGCCAGCAATGCCGGGGCGTCGGTACGC
This sequence comes from Pseudomonas sp. A214, assembly GCF_900156295.1. Classification (NCBI taxonomy): domain Bacteria; kingdom Pseudomonadati; phylum Pseudomonadota; class Gammaproteobacteria; order Pseudomonadales; family Pseudomonadaceae; genus Pseudomonas; species Pseudomonas sp. A214. The sequence continues at coordinate 4,834,176 of NZ_LT707062.1, read as the reverse complement.
AAGCGGTCGTCGAGGACGAACCAGGCCAACGGACCGATGTCATCACCCAGCAGCAACCATTGTCCGGGCTCATCCGGCATCACCGGCACCGCTGCGCCACTGAGTTCGCAGACAAAACCGGGTTGGCCGATGCGCAGGCGCTGGTCACCCACCAGCCCTTCCAGACCCAGCCCCGGGGTGCTTTGCACATGCTCGGCGGCCAGTGGCGCGCGGCCAAAGGCACGGGCGATGGGGTGTTCGGAGCGATTTTCCAGGGCAGCGGCCAGGCCCAGGCATTGATCACTGTCCAGGGCCGTCAGCGTTCGAATGGCGCGCAACGCCAGACGCCCTTCGGTGAGGGTGCCGGTCTTGTCGAAAATCACCGTGTCGATCTGGTTCAGGCCCTCCAGCACATGGCCGCGAGTCAGCAGCAGGCCAAGCTTGTGCAGCGTGCCGGTGGCGGCGGTAAGAGCGGTTGGCGTGGCCAGGGACAGTGCGCAAGGGCAGGTAGCGACCAGCATCGCCAGCACGATCCAGAAGGCGCGAGAGGCATCCAGTTGCCACCACAGCAGACCGATGGCCGCCGCAGCGACCAGGGAGAACAGCAGGAACCATTGCGCGGCGCGGTCGGCGATTTCCGCCAGCCGCGGCTTTTCGGCCTGGGCTCGTTCCAGCAACCGGACGATGGCCGACAGCCGGGTGTCTTGCCCCAGTGCCAACACCTGGACCGTCAATGCGCCTTCTACGTTAAGGGTGCCGGCCGTCACCGTGTCGCCCACTTGGCGAGGTTGTGGCAGGTATTCGCCGGTCAGCAGTGATTCGTCCACGCTGGACTGGCCGTCGAGGATTCTGCCGTCGGCCGGCAGAACCGCTCCGGGATGCACCAGGACCCGGTCGCCGGTGCGCAATTCGCTGAGGAGGATTCGTTCGCTCTGGCCGTTATCCTCCAGGCGCAGGCACGAGGCCGGCAGCAGATTGACCAGTTGTGCGGTGGCGGCAGCGGTGCGCTCCCGGGCACGGCGTTCCAGGTAGCGACCGGCCAGAAGGAACAGTGCGAACATGCCCACGGCATCGAAATACAGCTCGCCCACCCCGGTGACGGACGTCCAGATCCCGGCCACGTAGGCACCGCCAATGGCCAGGGACACCGAAACGTCCATGGTCAGGTGTCGGGTGCGCAGGTCGCGCATCGCGCCCTTGAAGAACGGCGCGCAGCTATAGAACACGATAGGTGTGGTGAGGAACAGCGCGACCCAGCGCAGGATGGTGTGCATCTCCGGGCTCAGGTCGATGTTGAATTCCGGCCAGGTGGCCATGGTCGCCATCATCGCCTGGAACCAGAGCAAACCGGCTACGCCCAATTGGCGCAGGGCCAGGCGATTTTGCGCGGCCAACTGTTCGCTGGCCTGATCGGCCTGGTAGGGATGGGCGACGTAGCCGATCTGGCGCAGTTCGGCCAGCAAGGTGCTCAGCGGCAATTGAGCGTCGGCCCAGCTCACGTGCAGGCGGTGATTGGACAGGTTCAGCCGCGCCTCGGCCACGGCCGGCAGGCTGCGCAGTTGTTTTTCGATCAGCCAGCCGCAGGCGGCGCAACTGATGCCTTCGATCAGCAGCGTGGTTTCGGCCAGCTCGCCTTCATGGCGCACGAACGACTGCTGCACGTCCGGGCGGTCGTACAGCGCCAGCTCATCGATCAACTGGACCGGCAGGGTTTCGGGGTTGGCCGACGCTTCGCTGCGATGCTGGTAATAGCTTTCCAAACCACCAGCGACAATGGCCTCGGCCACCGCCTGGCAGCCCGGGCAGCACAGCTCACGGGTTTCACCCAGGACAACGGCGGTGAAGCGACTGCCCGGGGGGACGGGCAGGGCGCAGTGGTAGCAAGGCAGTGGGGTGGTCATGAGGTATTCACATATCGAAACTTTCTGGCATCTGAAGGCCTTTTCGCGAGCAGGCTCGCTCCCACAGGTCTGCGTCGTTGTGAATTGAACCTAACGACACCTCAATGTGGGAGCGAGCCTGCTCGCGATTGCGCGCAGCGCAGCCGTCTATTTCTTCAGGTCTTCAGCGCCTTGCAGCGGTTCATCGCCGAGCAGGATGGCCTGGTCATGGTTGATCTGCTCTTCTTCGAACAGGCGCCAGGTCTTGTCGTTCTCCACACCCAGCAATTCGACAAAGCGCCGGCCTTCGATCTTGTCCGTCAATTGACCGACATACCGTCCCGGCTCGCTGTCGTTGCGCGTCAGGACGATCTTGCGATCCTTCTCCGGCTGGGTGGGCGAGATCAGGCTCAGTTCCAGGGTCTGGGGCCGGCTGTCGCCGCTCAGGCGCAGGTTCACTTCGCCGGTGACGTCATCCAGTTGCACGTTGGCATGCAGTTGCAGGGTCTGGCCCAGCAGTTCGCGCTCCAGGGAGCGGTTGATGCCCTTGCCGGCTTCGTAGTAGTTGTCGTTGACCAGGTTGTCCGGGTTGTTCACGGCGATGGTCACCATGGTCAGACTCAGCGTCACCGAGCAGGCCAGGATCGCAATGATGATCCACGGCCAGAGATGCTTGTACCAGGGGCTGGTGGCGGTTGCTGCAGGCATGTTCAGTTCTCTCAACGAATTTGTGGGCCGATGAACCGGCTCTTGGCTTCAACATGAACGCTGTCGTCATCGGCATCCTTGAGGATGAACGTCACCTCGTTGGTGCTCGACGGCAGTTGGTCCGGTGCACTGGACAGTTCTACCGGCTGGGTGAAGATCTCACCGGCCGCGACCTTGATTTCCCGTCGTCCCTGGAGCTTGAGATCCGGCAGGCCGGAGGCCTCCAGCACGTACGTATGGTCGTGCTGGTCCTTGTTCATGATCTTGAGGCTGTAGACGTTCTCGATCCGGCCTTCGGCGTTCTCGCGGTACAGCACGCGGTCCTTGCTGACGTCGAAACCGACCAGCGAACGCATGAAGAACGCGGTCACCAGCAGACTGATCATTGCCAGCAGCACCAGGGCATAACCGATCAGGCGTGGGCGCAGTTTATGGGTTTTCTGCCCCGAGAGGTTATGTTCGGTGGTGTAACTGATCAGCCCGCGCGGATAATCCATCTTGTCCATGATGTTGTCGCAGGCGTCGATGCACGCCGCGCAGCCGATACATTCAATCTGCAGGCCATCGCGAATGTCGATACCGGTGGGGCAGACCTGGACGCACATGGTGCAGTCGATGCAGTCCCCCAGGCCCAGGGCCTTGTAGTCAACGCCCTTCTTGCGCGGGCCACGGCTTTCGCCCCGACGCGGGTCGTAGGAAACGATCAGGGTGTCCTTGTCGAACATCACGCTCTGGAAACGGGCGTAAGGGCACATGTAGATGCACACCTGCTCGCGCAGCCAGCCGGCGTTGCCGTAGGTGGCGAGGGTAAAGAAGCCGACCCAGAAATACGACCAGCCATCGGCCTGGCCGGTAAAGAATTCGAACACCAGTTCGCGAATCGGCGTGAAATAACCGACGAAGGTCATGCCGGTCACAAAACCGATCAGCAGCCACAGGCTGTGCTTGGCCAACTTGCGCAGGAACTTGTTCCCGCTCATGGGCGCCTTGTCGAGCTTGATGCGTTGGTTGCGGTCGCCTTCGGTGACCTTCTCGCACCACATGAAAATCCAGGTCCACACGCTTTGCGGACAGGTGTAGCCGCACCAGACTCGCCCGGCATAGACCGTAATGAAAAACAGGCCGAAGGCGGCAATGATCAGCAGTCCGGACAGGAGGATGAAGTCCTGGGGCCAGAAGGTCGCACCGAAAATGAAGAATTTGCGTTCGGGCAGGTTCCACCAGACGGCCTGATGCCCGCCCCAGTTCAGCCAGACCGTACCGAAATACAGCAGGAACAACACGCCACCGCCGACCATCCGCAGGTTGCGGAACAGGCCGGTGAAGGCACGGGTGTAGATTTTTTCCCGAGAGGCATACAGGTCGACGCTTTGGTTCGCGTCCTTGGCAGGCGGGGTGACGTCATGTACCGGAATCTGGTTACTCATCAAAATGCATCCCACGGCAGTGGAAAAGTGCCGGGATCAGTACGTGCCGACCACGGTCAGAAAGGGTATTGCAGTGGTGCAATGATACGCCTGTAGGTCTAGCTCAAGGGTGCGACCTTTGGTCGCGTTGGGACTCTGCATAGAATGGTGTAGCGGATGTAACAAGTCATGACCCAGATCAATTGACTATAGACATTCCATGGCGTTGGCGAAAAAACCATGGGCCTGCCGACTCGTTCGACAGCCCCTCCTGATTGTTTTGTGCCACTATTTTTGGCGGCTCCGCGCCCAGCGGGGGTAAGTTCCCTCGCCACGGGGATTTGCGCTTAACCTGCGCCTGGTCATTTGTTCGCAAGCGCCAGATCGAACTGCTTGTTTTCCAATTTGATCTAGCCGCCAGGGTTTTCTTGAGCACAGCCGAATCCCGGCTCTGATTATTTTTGTGCGCTGCAAAGAGAGGCGTCAGGCGCACAAATGCATCAAGTTTCTACCGGCGGTACAAAATGTTGTAGAACGCGGTTTGCTCATCCTTGATCAAGGACAGATCGTGCCCCGTGGGAATTTTTTCGAACAGCGCTTTGTTGACTGCCATCCGACGCATGATGATCACCTCCAGCAATTGGCCGAACAGCGCTTCATCACGGACGTGTTTTTTCAGTTTTAGAATTTCGTGAGGCTTGTCTTTCAGGACGTGAAAGGCGTAATTCATCACAACCATATTGGAGACGAACAGGTTTGCCGTTGACTGAAGCGGATTGACCGCGTCGATCAAAGCATCAAATATTTTTTGCCTGTCCTGAGCATAGGTGGGCAAAAAAACGTCGGGGTACATAAGCTCGCTGTGACGATCATTGATCGCGCAGCGGTAATGGGTATCGTCGGGCTCGCTGAGTAATCTGACTGTGCTTGTTTGAAACGTTTTCAACGTACTCAGCAGTTGATGCTCTTTCCTGCTGTCGGCCTTGATCGCTTTGTAAACCAGATCAATCACATCCAGAAAAGCCACGGACCCCAGCCCATCGGTCGCCATCATCAACTGATTGCCCTCGATGCTGAACCGACGATACGCCTCGTCATCGATGCTCAATTCGAAGAGGAGGAACCTAAGCATGTAGTTCCTGAGGCGCGCATCCGCATCCAGGGTGCTGTTCTTCAAGCTGATCAGTTGGATCAGGTAGAAGAAAATAAAATATTCCTTGTTGGTTCGTTGACGGTTGTCGATTTCAAGCAGGTAGCCAAAGCGCGACAGGACCAGGAGGAGGGCGTAGCAGTCGGGTTCCGTGAAGCCGTTCTTCAGCATGGCTTTTTCGAAAGCGCTGGTGGAAAACAAGTCCCGCCAGCGGCTAACGCTGAAGGGAGCGCCATTGTGTTTTTTCGCGACGACGTTCAGTAGCGAAGGCTCGTCTTCTTTGTAAAAAACAGCACCCAACGCCTTCGGATACGGCCGGACGTTCAGGAAATTTTCAAGCTTGTATGAGAGAAGATCGAATATGTCCATCTGGCTTTATCCGCAGGTCTTCCATTTTCCGTTCGGGCCTTTCTTCTCGACACGAAATGACGTAATGGTTTTATTGAATTTATCCAATAATCGGAAACCGATGCCTCTGGCCTTGGGCTCATTCGTCTTGGACAGCACGCCATCTTTCAGGCCCGTCTCTTTATAGTCAACGGTAGAGATGTCCTTGTGGTTATTGAGCATGCTGACCCCTTCGTTATTGACGGTGGCCACTACCCGATACTTCTCATTGCCTGGGTTGAATCCAGGGTTACTGTCCTGGTTGACCCAGACCGCTTTCTCTCCTCGGATATTCGGAACCAAGCCGCCTTTGCCTCCGTTGGCGGCCTTGGACGAGACGGTTTCGCTCTCGCCCATGTACCGGATAATCTCATTCTCTTTAAGCCCCAGCGGGTCGATCCAGGTAAATGGATTCGGTGCGTAGCGATAAAGATTCAGGCTTGCGGCCAGGCCCAAGGGGTCGGGCGTGGTAAAGCGGCCTATGTCGGGATCATAGAAGCGGAAGGTGTTGTAGTGCAGGCCTGTTTCCCGGTCCAGGTATTGCCCCTGAAAACGCAGGTTCTGTTCTTCGATGTAGTACGGCTCACGGACTTCATCAGTGGTATTGCCCCATACCTGGTAGTGAGCGTGCCATAGCGGATAGCCGTCACTTTCCGTCAAGGCCTGTGGCTGACCATTGGGGTCGTTGTGGTAATAGCGGATGCGTTGATGTTCACCGATGCCGTCGACCCGGGCCAAGGGCTCGTGACTGTCGCCAATATAGAGGTACAGGCTGGTCAGGCTATTTTTATGTTCCTTGAGTAATTGCAGGCCATCCCAGTCGAAACGCGTGCGGGCGATGAGACGCCCGTTGTCGTCATGTTCGGTTTTCTCAATCCTTCGGCCCAACGGGTCGTAGCGCATCCTGACGACGTTTCCACCGTCGGATTTCTGGGTTCGAACTTCAACCAGCCGGTGATCCGAGTCGTAACTGAAGCGCTGCAGGCCATGTCGCCCACTGCGCTTTTCAATCATTCGGCCAAAATCATCGTAGCGATAGTGCTTATCCTGATAGCGCTTGAGTTGGTTGTGCGTAACCCGCCCACCTGTACCAGGTGAACTGTCGAGGAGATTGGCGGCGGCATCGAAGGAAAATGTTTCATTCTGGCCTTGTCGAGTGCCCTGGCTTGCCAGGATGCGGCCGGTCACATCGTAGTGCAGCAATTGGCGTTGTTGACCTTTTGGCTGCCGTTCAAGGCGCGCCACCAGGTGGTCGCCAGGATCAAACTCAAAATGGGTTTGATCTGCGGCAGGCATCAACGACGGCTGGCTGGTATGCCGGCGTTGGCGGCTGCGTAAGCGCCCGCTACGGTCATATTCACTCCGTGTGCTGATTTGGCCTTGGGTGCGCAGCACCTCTCGATGCAGCCGGTCGCGTTCGAAGTCGCTGATGACGTGGCCGTCGAGGTTGATTTGGTGCAGATGACCACTGCCATAGTACAGGCGGCTGACCCAACGGCCGTCGGGTAGGTGGGTCTGGATCAGGTTGCCGAGTTCGTCGTAGTGATGCTTCAGAACGCCCGCTGAACTCTGCTCCTCAATCAGATAACCCAGCGCGTCATAAGCAAAGCCCAGTCGTTGTTCGTTGCCGTCGTTAGCGATGACGGTGGCTTCGATTAACTGATTCAACGGGCTATAGCTGTACCGGGACTGTCCATCAGGTGTGATTCGGGTGGTCAGCCGGCCAATGGCATCACGTTCGAGATGATGAACAATGGTCCTTTCACTGGGCTGATGATCACCTCGCGGCGCTGCGATGGTTTCGACTCGTTTTACGTTGTTGAGGACGTCGTACGTGTAGCCTTTGGCGCTGCCATCAAGGTTGCGCTGTTCGGCCAACCGATCCCCCGCATCCCAGGCAAACCGGTAGCTCCCGCCATTCTCATTGGTCAGCGCCTGCAGCCGCCCGTAGCTGTCGTACGCGAATTGTACCTGCCGGCCGTGGGCGTCGGTGCGTTGGCGGACCTGACCGCGACGGTTGTGCTGGTAGAGCGTGGTGTGCCCGGCCGGGTCGGTGTAGCCGGTCAACTGCCCGGCGAGGTCGCGCTGGTACTGTTCGGTGCGGCCATCCGGCAATTGGCTGCTGAGCAAACGGCCTTGGGCGTCGTAGCTGAACTGGGTGCGCTCGCCGAGGGCGTCGGTGATGGTCTGCAGGTAGCCGCGCTGGTCGTAGCTGAACCGTGTCGGGTAACCCGAGCAATCGATGTGCTCCACCAACTGCCCGAACGGATTCCAGCGCAGCTTTTTAAGCTTGCCGGTGGCGTCGATGATTTCGATGACCTGACCGTGGGCGTCATAGCGGTAGCGGGTGACGTGGCCCAGGGGATCGGTTTCGGCGGTGCAGTTGCCGCGTTGATCGTAGCGGTATTTCCAGCTGTGGCCGGCGGCATTGGTGTCCACCAGCGGCAGCGCCCAGTGCTCGAGCCATAACGTCGAATCACTGCGGCCCAACGGATCGGTTTCGCCGATCAGGTTACCGGCCTCGTCATAGCTGTATTCATAGCGCCCGCCCTGTGGGTCGGTGGCGCTGAGCAGTTGGCGTTCGTCGTTCCACTCGAACAGCCAGGTCTGGCCGAGGTTGTCGCTGTATCGGGTGATCTGGTGTTGGCTGTTCCAGTGGCGCGTGCTGACGCGCTGCAAACCGTCGGTAATGCGGGTTACACCGGCCTTGAGGTCATAGTCGAACTGGTAGGTGTCGCCCTCGTCGGTCCAGTGCCGGACCACGCGCCATTCCTGGTCTTCGACCAAGGCCCATTCGTAGAAGCAACGCAGCCCAGTGGGCAGTTGGTGTTCCAGCATTCGCTGGCCGGCGTCGTAGCTGAAACGCCGTTGCACCTGGCCGGTGGCGTCGCGTACTTCGCTCAGGTTGTTCGCTGTGTCGTAGGCGTAGCTGACCAGCACTTCGCGCTGTTGGTCGGGGTAGAGGCGTTCTATCTGGGTGACGCGTTCGCGCTCGCGGATCAGCTCGACTTGCACCAGATCGAAGGTGTCGCGCAGGCGTATCAGTCGTCCGGCGGCGTCGTAGTCGAGGAAGATGCGATTGTCGTTGCGGTCACCGAGTTGGCTCAGGCGCAGCAGGGATGTGTGGCCCGGCGTGGGTTCGAATAGGCGATACACACCGTCGTCGCTTTCGATCAGCAACTGCCCGTTGAGATGACGTCGCACGGCCAGGCCTTCGCCAGCACTGAACACCGCGCCGCCCAACGGGATCGAACCCATGTCGATGGGCCGGGCCTGTTCGTCGGTGTAGAGCAGGGTCTCGCCGCCCTCGGGATGGGCCAGGATCTCCACCTGCACCTCGTAGACCACGCTCCAGCCCGCACCGAACATACCTTCGCGGCGCTCGTCGCGGCTGTTGTAGAAGCGTTGCCAGTCGATTGGCAGAACACCGGGCAAAACGAAGTCCAGCTCTTCATCGCGGCCCAGCACCTTGGCGCCGGTGGCGGCATGCACCGGGTTCGACGAACCCATGGCGGCGTTGGCCGCGGCGCCCATAGCGCTGCTGACCGCCATCGACGCCGCGCCACCGGCCAGCATGCACGGCAGTTTGCTGAAGAACTTGCCCTTGCCCCCCTTGAGCATCAGCAACGCGGTGACCGCCAGCCCCACGCCCGGGGTCTTGCCGCTGCGAATCTCACGCACCACCACTGAGCCGCCGCCGATGGTCACGTCCGGGGAAATCAACCCGGCCGAGACCACCGTCGCATCGCAGGTGCTGCGGTCGCCGCTGCGCACGGCGGGCTGGCCATTGATGGTGACTTTGTCCGAGCCTTCAGCCATGAACTGCGGCGGCATCGGGGGGTGCTTGGTGCAGATCACCAGGTCTTCCGGCCGAGTCTCTGTGCCGGGGGCGGGCGAGGCGACGGTGGGGCGCCACATCTGCGAGAAGAAGTTGCCGGCCATGTCCAGGTAACTGGGCTCGGCTTCTTCTTCCGGCTCGGGCATGTCCAGTTCGGTGCCGGCCGGCGCGACATGGGAAACAACCGCTCCGGCGGCGCGGGCCGAGGGGATGTTGTTGGTAAAGGTGTCCTTGGAGCCGGTGAGGATGTTGGCCTGCACCGTGGGCGGGAAGAGCGCGTTGCCGATGCCTTCGCAGATATTGCTCAGGCCTTCGTCGGCCCCGGTCTTGCTCATGGCAATGCCCACGACCGCCCCCACCACCGCACCGAGCAGGAAACAACCCAAGCCACCCGTGGCGACGGTGATGCCGGTGGCGGCCACCACCGCTGCCGTCGCCAGGGCGGTGATGGCGATGTTGGCCGCCACTTCCAGCACGCCGCCGAGAATGTCGGCCATCATGGAGGTGTGGTTCAGTGCATCGCCCAGGCGAGCGGCCCAGAGCGCGTCAGACATGCCGGGGGCTCATCGTTGCGCGCTGAAGTGTTTCGATGCCCATTGCGCCTATCTCCTTGGCGGTAATTGATGGTCCGTCGCGACGTTATATTAGCTTGACCATGGATTGAGCAAGGCCACGCCGCTGCTTTGAAAATCACTCACATTGCGGGTGACCACGGTCAGGCCATGGACCAGCGCGGTGGCGGCAATCAGTGCATCGCATTCATTGCTGCGATCCGGTATATGCAGGCGAGCGCAGCGCAGCGCGACGGTGCGGTCGACCGCCAGGATCCTGCCGGAAAATGCGGGCAGGACGTGGTTATCCAGCCACGCGCGCAGGCGGCTGCCTTGCACCGGATCTTTGCGTTCGAAGCGCATTACACCAGTTTCCAGCTCCAATACGGTGATTGCCGAGACATACAGGTTGGGGGCGGACACGCTCCGTGCCCAGGCCTGTACGTTTTTATCTGCATGCGGCTTGCGCAGTTCCGAAATGACATTGGTGTCGAGTAGAAACATCAGGACAGGTCCACTGGCCGGGGAGTGATGACGGCACGTTCGGTATCGAAATCGGTATCCGGCGCGTCAGGCATGACCAGCAACTCGACAATGCTGGTGCCAATGCCGGTCAGTTTCTGGTACTGCTCAATGCTTAGCAGTACGTGGGCCGGCTTGCCACGGTCAGTGATGATGACTGGCCCCTGGCGGGCGGCTTTTTTGGCACCACTTGTGTCGTGGTTGAATTCGCGGCTGGAAATGGTCGTGATGGACATGGCAGTGCCCTCATAAACTACAATGTAGGCACGTTACTACTGGCGTGGGCGGCGAGCAAGTTAAACAGCTTCGCTCCTGGATACCCACCAATAAAAAAGGCCCCGCCAACATGGGTTGACGGGGCCTTTGGTACATCAGGCGTGTGCCTTACTGGGCATCGGCGGCTGGCGCCGGTTCCCCATGAGACAGGCTGTAGACGTACGCAGCCAGCAGGTGGACCTTGTCGTTACCCTGCAGATCGGCCTGGGCAGGCATCTGGCCCTGGCGACCGTAACGGATGGTCTGCTGCAGCTGAGCGAAGCTCGAACCGTAGATGAAACCGGCCGGGTGCGTCAGGTCAGGTGCGCCCATGGCAGGCGTGCCCTTGCCAGCTGGGCCGTGGCAGGCCACGCAGTTAGCCGCGAACAGCTTCTGGCCGTTGGCCGGATCGGCCTTGGCGCCTTCCGGCAGTTTACGGCCGTGCAGACTGGTCACCACGTAGGCGGAGACGTCGGCAACGCCTTGCTCGCCAACCACGGCAGCCCAGCCCGGCATCACGGCATGACGACCGCCCATGATGGTGGTCTTGATGGTTTCCGGCTCACCACCCCAGCGCCAGTCGGCGTCGGTCAGGTTCGGGAAGCCATAGGCACCCTTGGCGTCGGAACCGTGGCAGACCGAGCAGTTGGAGGCGAACAGGCGGCCACCCATCTTCAGGGCTTGCGGGTCTTTGGCGACTTCTTCAATCGGCATGGAGGCGAACTTGGCGAAGATCGGGCCGAACTTGGCATCCGAACGCGCCATTTCCTTTTCCCACTCGTGAACGCCGGTCCAGCCGGTCTGGCCATTGGCGAAAGGGGTCTGCTTTTCGGTGTCCAGGTAGTTATACCCTGGCAGCAGGCCTTTCCAGTTGCCCAAGCCCGGGTAGAGCACCAGATAACCCAAGGCGAAGACAATGGTGCCCACGAACAACATGAACCACCATTTAGGCAGTGGGTTGTCGTACTCTTCGATGCCATCGAACGAGTGACCAACAGTCTCGTCCGTTTGTTCGGCGCGCTGGCCCTTACGGGTCGACAGCAGCAGCCAGGTCAGGGCGAAGATCGTACCCAGACTGAGGACTGTGACGTACAGACTCCAGAACGTAGTCATTCTTTGTTACTCCTAGAAGCTTGCTCGACGTGCTTGATGGCTTCGGGATCATCCGCGAACGGCAGCAAGGTCGCGTCGTCAAACTCCGACTTGCGCTTGGGGCTGAACACCCACAACGCCAGACCGATAAAGGCCACCATCACGACGACGGTGCCCAGGCCACGAATCATCCCGATATCCATCTAAATCACCGTTTGCTTTTGATGATGGTGCCCAGGCCTTGCAGATAGGCCACCAGCGCGTCCATTTCAGTCTTGCCCTTCACGGCATCCTTGGCACCGGCGATGTCTTCATCGGTGTAAGGCACGCCCAGGGTACGCAAGACTTCCATTTTCTTGGCGGTGTCTTTGCCGTCGAGCTTGTTTTCTACGAGGAACGGGTAAGCCGGCATTTTCGACTCAGGCACTACGTTGCGCGGGTTGTACAGGTGCGCACGCTGCCAGTCGTCGGAGTAGCGACCGCCCACACGGGCCAGGTCCGGGCCGGTACGCTTGGAACCCCACAGGAACGGGTGGTCCCAGACGCTTTCACCGGCAACCGAGTAGTGGCCATAGCGTTCGGTTTCGGCGCGAAACGGACGGATCATCTGCGAGTGGCAGCCGACACAGCCGTTGGCGATGTAGACGTCGCGACCTTCCAGTTCAAGGGCGGTGCGTGGCTTCATGCCTTCGACCGGCTTGTTGGTCACGTCCTGGAAAAACAGCGGAACGATCTGGGTCAGGCCGCCGATGCTGACGGCGATGACCATGAAGAAGGCCAGCAGGCCAATATTCTTCTCTACTGTTTCGTGCTTCATCAGTGAGCTCCAACTACGGCGATCTTGGCGGCGGCTTCAGCTTCAGCCGGGTCAGAGGCACGAACGGTGCGATACACGTTGTAGGCCATGAACAGCATGCCGCTGGCGAAGAACGCGCCGCCCAGGGCACGGACGATGAAACCAGGGTGGCTGGCTTGCAGCGCTTCAACGAACGAGTAGGTCAGGGTGCCGTCGTCGTTGATTGCACGCCACATCAGGCCCTGGGTGATGCCGTTGACCCACATCGAGGCGATGTAGAGCACGGTGCCGATGGTGGCGAGCCAGAAGTGAGTGTTGATCAGGCCGGTGCTGTGCATCTGCGCACGACCGAACAGTTTCGGGATCATGTGGTAGATCGCGCCGATGGAAATCATCGCAACCCAGCCCAAGGCCCCGGCGTGTACGTGACCGATGGTCCAGTCGGTGTAGTGGCTCAGGGAGTTGACGGTCTTGATGGCCATCATCGGGCCTTCGAAGGTCGACATGCCGTAGAACGCCAGGGAAACCACCAGGAACCGCAGGATCGGGTCGGTGCGCAGCTTATGCCAGGCGCCCGAGAGGGTCATCATGCCGTTGATCATGCCGCCCCAGCTCGGAGCCAGCAGAATGATCGACATCGCCATGCCCAGGGACTGTGCCCAGTCCGGCAGCGCGGTGTAGTGCAGGTGGTGCGGGCCGGCCCAGATGTACAGGGTGATCAGCGCCCAGAAGTGGACGATGGACAGGCGATAGGAATAGATCGGACGCTCGGCCTGTTTCGGCACGAAGTAATACATCATCCCCAGGAAGCCGGTGGTCAGGAAGAAGCCCACGGCGTTGTGGCCGTACCACCACTGGATCATCGCGTCGGTGGCGCCCGAGTAGGCCGAGTAAGACTTGAAGAAGCTGACCGGCAGGGACGCGTGGTTGACGATGTGCAGCATGGCGGTCACGACGATGAAGGCACCGTAGAACCAGTTACCGACATAGATGTGCTTGGTCTTGCGCTTGACGATAGTGCCGAAGAACACCAGACCGTAGGTCACCCAGACGATGGCCAGCAGAATAGCCAGGGGCCATTCCAGCTCTGCGTATTCCTTGGTGGTGGTGAAACCCATCGGCAAGGTCACGATCGCACCGACGATGACCGCTTGCCAACCCCAGAAGGTGAAGGCGGCGAGGCTGTCGGAAATCAGTCGCGTTTGGCAGGTTCGCTGCACGACGTAATAGGAAGTGGCAAACAACGCACAACCACCGAAGGCGAAGATCACCAGGTTGGTGTGCAGCGGGCGCAGGCGTCCAAACGTCGTCCATGGCAGATCGAAGTTCAACTCCGGCCAGACCAGTTGCGAGGCGATGAATACACCGAGCCCCATGCCAAGGATCCCCCAGACCACCGTCATGATGGCGAACTGGCGGACTACCTTATAGTTATAAGCAGTCGGACTGATTGCTGTGCTCATTCTAAGGTTCCACGGTTTGGGTGTTTTATTAGGATAAAAATCGGTCGCAAGTATGGAGAAAGCGGGGGGTCATTGCAACGCGCCATGACCTGGGTCAATGCTTTCCAAAGCAGATTCTGCGGCCTTTCCATGTGCTGAGTAGGGACAAAATTGGCCCTCGGTAAAATGTCGCAACGAAGGAAAGAGGCGAGGGGGGCAGGTCGGTTGTAACGGGGTGTGTTCGAGCACGGCGTTCGGGTGATGCTAGGTAACTGTCGCAACAGCCGGTATTCACCTGCCTTTGCGGCCTTTTTGTCGAACGATTGTCGAACGCATCGGGTCGGGTCGACCTGAAACCGGCAGTCGCCAGCGCACGCAGAGGCAAGCTTAGACTTGATTCCGGGGAACCGAAAGGAAGACGAAGGGAGGGTGCGACAATGCGTCGCGCAGGGGCACGAAACAGCCGCATCCAGATGGATGCGGCTGTTCGCCTGGTCAGGATTTATTCGCTTTTGCGTTCAGCTTGCAGACGCTCGGCGCCCGCCGCGTGGGACAGGCTGTAGACGTAAGCCGCGAGCAGTTGCACCTTGTCATTGCCGAGCAGCTCATTCTGCGCCGGCATATGGCCCTGGCGGCCATGACGGATGGTCTGTTGCAGTTGCGCCAGGCTGGTGCCGTAGATGAAGCCGGCCGGCAAGGTCAGGTCTGGCGCGCCCATGGCTTCGGTGCCTTTACCGTTGGCACCGTGGCAGGCAACGCAAGTGGTGTTGAACGCTTGCTGGCCTGCTTGCAGGTCGGCGCCGCTGTCTGCCGGCAGCGGCAGGCCCGCCAGATCATGGCGCACATACGCGGCCACGTTCTTGACGCCGGCTTCGCCCAGCACTTCGCCCCAGGCCGGCATCGCGGCCATGCGACCGCCCATGATGGTGGCCTTGATGGTTTCGGCACTGCCGCCCCAGCGCCAGTGGCTGTCGGCCAGGTTCGGGAAGCCGAAGGCACCCTTGGCGTCCGAGCCGTGGCAGACCGAGCAGTTGGAGGCGAACAAGCGGCCACCCATCTTCAAGGCCTGTGGGTCCTTGGCGACTTCTTCCACCGGCATGGCGGCGAATTTGGCGAAGATCGGCCCGAACTTGGCGTCGGCCCTGGCCATTTCCTTTTCCCATTCATGGGCGCCGGTCCAGCCATTTTCGTAGCCGGGCAGGATGCCTTTCCAGTTGCCCAGGCCCGGGTAGAGAACCAGGTAGCCGACGGAAAACACCAAAGTGCCGGCGAACAACAGGAACCACCACTGCGGCAGCGGGTTGTCGTACTCCTCGATGCCGTCGAAGCTGTGGCCCATGGTCTGGTCGACGCTGCCCTTGGTCTCGCCCTTGCGGGTGCCGATCAGCAGCCAGGTCAGACCGATCAGGCTGCCGATGGTCAGTACGCTGATCCACGTACTCCAGAAGGTGGTCATGGCCGGGTGCTCCTTGTTGCAGGGTCTTGGGGGTTGGCGATGTCGGCGGATGGCTCGTCGGCGAACGGCAGCAGGCGCGCCTGAGCGAACTCCGAGTTGCGCTTGCTGCTGAATACCCACAGGGTCAGGCCGATGAAGGCCACGAACACCACGACCGTGCCCAGGCCGCGGATCATTCCAGTGCTCATTTCAAGAAACATAGGCTCACCTCTTGCTCTTGATGGCAGTGCCGAGCACTTGCAGGTAGGCCACCAGCGCGTCCATCTCGGTCTTGTCCTTGAGCGAGGCCACGCTGCCGGCGATGTCGTCGTCGGTGTACGGCACGCCCAGGGTGCGCATGGCGCGCAGCTTGCCTTCGGTGTGGCTGCTGTCCACCGCTTGGGTCACCAGCCACGGATAGGCCGGCATCTTCGACTCAGGCACGACGTTGCGCGGGTTGTACAGGTGGGCGCGATGCCAGTCATCGGAGTAGCGCGCGCCGACCCGGGCCAGGTCCGGCCCGGTGCGCTTGGAGCCCCACAGGAACGGGTGGTCCCAGACGCTTTCACCGGCCACCGAGTAGTGGCCGTAGCGCTCGGTCTCGGCGCGGAACGGACGGATCATCTGCGAATGGCAGCCGACGCAGCCTTCGCGGATATAGATGTCGCGACCTTCCAGTTGCAGGGCGGTGTAGGGCTTCATGCCGTCCACCGGTTTGTTGGTCACGTCCTGGAAGAACAGCGGCACGATCTGGGTCAGGCCGCCAATGCTCACGGCCAGAACCATCAGCAGCATCAGCAGGCCGACGTTTTTTTCGATTGTTTCGTGTTTCATGGCGGACTCCTCAAGCCATCTGCGCGGCAGCGGCGGCTTCGGCAGGCTGGTAGGCCCGCACGGTGCGCCAGGTGTTGTAGGCCATCAGCAGCATGCCGAGGAGAAAGATCGCCCCGCCCGCCAGCCGTACGACGAAGCCGGGGTGGCTGGCCACCAGGGTTTCAACGAAGGAGTAGGTCAGGGTGCCGTCCTCGTTCACCGCACGCCACATCAGGCCCTGGGCGATGCCGTTGACCCACATGGAGGCGATGTACAGCACGGTGCCGATGGTCGCGAGCCAGAAGTGCGCGTTGATCAGGCCGATGCTGTGCATCTGGGGGCGGCCGAAGACTTTCGGGATCATGTGATACAGCGCGCCGATGGAAATCATCGCTACCCAACCCAAGGCACCAGCGTGTACGTGGCCGATGGTCCAGTCGGTGTAGTGGGAGAGGGCGTTGACGGTCTTGATGGCCATCATCGGGCCTTCGAAGGTCGACATGCCGTAGAACGCCAGGGACACCACCAGGAACCGCAGGATCGGGTCGCTGCGCAATTTATGCCAGGCACCCGACAGGGTCATCATGCCGTTGATCATGCCGCCCCAGCTTGGCGCCAGCAGGATCAGCGACATCACCATGCCCAGGGACTGTGCCCAGTCCGGCAGCGCGGTGTAGTGCAGGTGGTGCGGGCCGGCCCAGATGTACAGGGTGATCAGCGCCCAGAAGTGCACGATGGACAACCGATAGGAATACACCGGACGCTCGGCCTGCTTCGGCACGAAGTAATACATCATCCCCAAAAAGCCGGCGGTGAGGAAAAAGCCCACGGCGTTGTGGCCGTACCACCATTGCACCATCGCATCGGTGGCCCCGGCATACACCGAGTAGGATTTGGTGAAGCTCACCGGCAATTCCAGGTTGTTGACGATATGCAGGATCGCCACGGTCAGGATGAACCCGCCGAAGAACCAGTTACCGACATAGATGTGTTTGGTGTTGCGCTTGGCCACGGTGCCGAAGAACACGATGGCGTAGGCGACCCAGACGATGGTGATCAGAATGTCGATCGGCCATTCCAGTTCGGCGTATTCCTTGGAGCTGGTGTAGCCCAGCGGCAGGCTGATGGCCGCCAGCAGGATCACCAATTGCCAGCCCCAGAAGCAGAACGCGGCGATTTTCGGCGCGAACAGCTGTGTCTGACAGGTGCGTTGCACCGAGTAGAACGAACTGGCGAACAGGGCGCAGCCGCCGAAGGCGAAGATCACCGCGTTGGTATGCAACGGGCGCAGGCGGCCGAAGCTGGTCCACGGCAAATCGAAGTTGAGCTGTGGCCAGACCAATTGGGCCGCGAGAAAAACCCCGAGCCCCATGCCGACGATGCCCCACACCACCGTCATAATGGCGAATTGGCGGACCACCTTGTAGTTGTAGGCGGTACTGATAGATGTGTTCATGGTTCCCCATCCACGGTTCAGCCGAAGTGAGCGCTTGCGCAAGGCAGCGCGGCATTCTTCGCCTGGAGTTATAGGCAGACTAAAAGCGAGGCAAGCATGGACAAACAGCACAAGGCCAGTATTGACGGGGATCAATGGGCGCGATGTGTGGCCGAACACGGTTGGCTATGGACGGCGGCGCAAACGGGTGTCAGCGCCGAGCCACCGACCCTGATCCTGGCCCATGGCGCCGGCGCGCCGATGGACAGCGGGTTCATGAACGAAATGGCCGCGCGCCTTGCCGGACATGGCATCAACGTGTTGCGCTTTGAGTTTCCCTACATGGCTCAACGACGCCTGGACGGCGGTAAGCGTCCGCCGAACCCGGCTCCCAAGTTGCTGGAATGCTGGCGTGAGGTGTACGCCACGGTGCGGCCTTATGTCGCTGGGCGGTTGGCCATTGGCGGCAAGTCCATGGGCGGGCGCATGGCGAGTTTGCTGGCCGATGAGCTGAAAGCTGATGCCCTGGTGTGCCTGGGGTATCCCTTCTACGCGGTGGGCAAACCGGAGAAACCGCGGGTCGAGCACTTGGCAGCCTTGAAGACCCGGACCTTGATCGTCCAGGGCGAGCGCGATGCCTTGGGTAACCGCGAGGCGGTGCAGGGTTACGTGCTGTCACCGAGTATCGAGGTGATGTGGCTGGTGGCGGGGGATCATGATCTGAAACCGCTGAAGGCCTCGGGGTTTAGTCACGAGCAGCATTTGGAGGCGGCGGCGGGCAGCGTGGCCGGGTTTCTTCAGTAGGTTCCTTGCTGGCTATCAAGGCCTCATCGCGAGCAGGCTCGCTCCCACAATTGGAATGCCTTTGAATGAGCAACCTGACCCCCTGAGGGAGTAAGCCTGCTCCCACAATTGGAATGCCTTTGAATGAGCAACCTTGACCCTCTGAGGGAGTAAGGCTGCTCCCACAATTGGAATGCCTTTGAATGAGCAACCTTGACCCTCTGAGGGAGTAAGGCTGCTCCCACAATTGGAATGCCTTTGAATGAGCAACCTTGACCCCCTGAGGGAGTAAGCCTGCTCCCACAATTGGAATGCCTTTGAATGAGCAACCTTGGCCCCCTGTGGGAGCGAGCCTGCTCGCGATAGCGGCCTGTCAGGCAACAAAAAACCCGGAAGCTTGCGCTGTCCGGGTTTTTCATGAGGCAGGCCTCTATCAGCGGTTGAACCGCTCCACCAGCGAATACTGCGTATTGGCGGTGCGGGTCAGTTCTTCGCTCAGTAGCGCCGAGCTGTGGGCCTGGCCCGAGGTCTGGTCGGCCAGTTCCGAGATGTTGCTGATGTTGCGGCTGATCTCTTCGGCCACCGAACTCTGCTCTTCGGTAGCGGCAGCGATCTGGGTGGTCATGTCGGTGATGTTGGCCACCGCTTCACTGATGCCCACCAGCGCTGCGTCCGCCTCCATGACCCGAGCCACGCCTTCTTCAGCCTGGCGGTGGCCGGCATCCATGGTCTGCACGGCATTGGTGGCGGTTTGCTGGAGCTTGGCGATCAGGGCGTGGATCTGCCCGGTGGACTCACTGGTACGTTGCGCCAGTTGGCGCACTTCGTCGGCCACCACGGCAAAGCCGCGACCCATCTCTCCGGCGCGGGCCGCTTCGATGGCGGCGTTGAGGGCCAGCAGGTTGGTCTGGTCGGCAATGCCTTTGATCACGTCCACCACGCCACCGATCTCGTCGCTGTCCTTGGCCAGCTGGGTCACGGTCTGCCCGGTCTCGCCCACCACCACCGACAAGCGCTCGATGGCTTCACGGGTTTCCCCGGCGATGTCGCGTCCACGACTGGTCAGGCGATTGGCTTCCTGGGTGGCGTCGGCGGTGCGTTGCACGTGGCTGGCGACTTCCTGGGTCGTCGCGGCCATCTCGTTGACGGCGGTGGCCACCTGTTCGGTCTCCACTCGCTGGCGTTCCAGCCCACTGGAGCTGTTATGGGCCAGCGAGTTCGACTGCCGCGCCTGCTCGTTGAGGTGTTCGGCAGTGTCCTGCAACCGGGTCAGGCAGGTTTTCAGGCGAGCTTCCTGGCTGAGGATCGACATCTCCAGGCGCGCCTGGACGCCCCGG
The DNA here is from genome assembly GCF_900156295.1 of Pseudomonas sp. A214. Taxonomy (NCBI): domain Bacteria; kingdom Pseudomonadati; phylum Pseudomonadota; class Gammaproteobacteria; order Pseudomonadales; family Pseudomonadaceae; genus Pseudomonas; species Pseudomonas sp. A214. Next base: position 4,814,367 of record NZ_LT707062.1, on the reverse strand, counting down.
CTGTCGGTGTACATCCGGGCGATCAACGGGTCGGAGGTGGTTTGCTCGGCCAGACGCAGCAGGCGCTTGATCCCGCGCTGTTGCCATTGCAGGCCCATCAGGCCCAGGGGCACCGAGAGCACGGCAGCCAGGGCAAAGCCCCAGGAGGAATTGAGAAACGCACCAACGACGAAGCTCAACTGGCTGACCAGGATAAACGGCAGCCAGTCCTGCAGGATCGGCAACCATTTGTCGCTGCGCGGGATCGCCGGCTTGCCCTGATTGATGCGTTGATAGAGCGCTTCGGCCCGGCTGATCTGCTCGGCGCTGGGCTTGACCCGCACCGACTCGTAGCCGATCACCTGGTTACCTTCGAACACGGGGGTGACATAGGCGTTGACCCAGTAATGGTCACCGCTCTTGCAGCGATTCTTGACGATGCCCATCCATGGCAAGCCTTGTTTGAGCGTGTTCCACATATGGGCGAACACGGCCGACGGCACATCGGGATGGCGTACCAGGTTGTGGGGCGAGCGGATCAGTTCCTCCTTGGAAAACCCGCTGATTTCAACGAACGCGTCGTTGCAATAGGTGATCACGCCTTTGGCATCGGTAGTGGAAATCAGACGTTGTTGGGCCGGGAAGGTCCTTTCGCGTTGTGTGACGGGCTGGTTGTTACGCATGGTGTGTAGATCCGCAAGGCTTTGAAAGGTTGTCGGCGCCGTCAGGTTTTTATTGAAGTTATTTTTCCGGTCGGTATCACGCCAGCATCGGGTAGGTAAATAGGGCGAAATGAAGCAGATTGAGGCCAAAGTGGGCGGCAATCGCCGCGCCCAGCCCACCAAAGCGATAAGCCAGGCCATAACCGACCCCCGCCATGCCCGACAGCAACACCCATTGCCATCCCGCCCCGGCATGCACCAGGCCGAACAGCAGTGAGGCCAGGATTAATGCCAGATTGTCGCCATAGTTCAGATGTTTGAAGCGTCGGCTCAGGCCACCCTGAATGTAGCCACGAAACAGCGCTTCCTCCACCAACGTCACCAATAAAAGATTATTGAGTACCCATATCCAGGCCGACTCCGGCCACTTCGGTGCCCAATGGATCATTCCCAGCAGCATCGCCCCGCCCAGCGCCAGCACGGCGCTCAGGGTCAGCCCCAGGGCCGTGGCCTGTAGCGACAGGCGAAACGAGCGCCTGCCGACGATCCAGGGACACGCCAGCAGTAACCAGAAGCCGATCAGTGGCTTGTCCTGGTTCAGGTACATGGCAAACGGCACGGCATCGTCGGTAAAACGTTGCGGCGCGATTGCCCGGCCATTGAAAAAACCCGGCATCCAGTGCAAGGCCAACGCCAGGGCCATCACCACAAACAGGGCGTGGCCGAGAAACTGCCCGACCGGTGTCTGCTGCTGGCGCACCGCATACCCGGCGAACAGCAGCAGCGCGACCGAGATCGCAGCAGTCCAGGCCAGTTGACCGAAGGCCAGGGCCAAGGCATAGCCGATGGAAAGGAAGGCCAGGTATGGCCAGGGCAGGGCAGGCATATCACATCCTTTGAGACTGAAGAACCGTTTGTGGCGATGGTGATGGCAGGACCGGCGGGATTATAGGCAGACCCATACGAAAACACCGCCTATTAACAGGCGGTGTTTTCGTAAGACGCTTCTTTTTATTCTGAAATCAATTGCCGTAGGACGTAGTGCAAAATCCCCCCAGCCTTGAAATATTCCACTTCATTCAAGGTGTCGATCCGGCACAACACTTCAATCCGCTCCTGGCGGCCGTCCTCGCGCGTGATGATCAGCGGCAGGTTCATGCGTGGCGTCAGTTCGACGTCGCTCAGGCCCAGGATGTCCAGGGTTTCCTTGCCGGTGAGGTTCAGGCTCTTGCGATTCTGATCGAGCTTGAACTGCAACGGCAGCACGCCCATGCCCACCAGGTTGGAGCGATGGATGCGCTCGAAGCTCTCGGCGATCACCGCCTTGACCCCCAACAGATTGGTGCCCTTGGCGGCCCAGTCCCGACTCGAGCCGGTGCCATATTCCTGTCCGGCGATCACCACCAGAGGCGTGCCCATGGCCTGATACGACATGGCGGCGTCGTAGATCGGCATTTTCTCGCCACTGGGGATGTAGATCGTATTGCCGCCTTCTTCGCCGCCGAGCATTTCATTGCGGATCCGGATATTGGCGAAGGTGCCGCGCATCATGACCTGATGGTTGCCGCGTCTTGAACCGTAGGAGTTGAAGTCCCGGGGCTCCACGCCCTGTTCGCGCAGATAACGGCCTGCCGGGCTGTCGGTCTTGATATTGCCGGCCGGAGAGATGTGGTCGGTGGTCACCGAGTCGCCGAGCAAAGCCAGGATTCGTGCGCCTTCGACATTGTTGATGGCCGGTGGCGGCCCACTGATGTTCTCGAAGAACGGCGGGTGCTGGATGTAGGTTGAGTCCGATTGCCAGACGTAAGTCGCGGCTTGCGGCACCTCGATAGCCTGCCATTGCTCATCACCGGCAAACACGGCGGCGTATTCCTTGTGGAACATGCTGGTGTTGACCTGGGCCACCGCGTTGGCGACTTCCTGGCTGCTGGGCCAGATATCGCGCAGGTACACCGGGTTGCCGTCGCGGTCGTTGCCCAGCGGTTCACTGCTGATGTCGATGCGCACCGTGCCGGCCAGGGCATAGGCGACCACCAGGGGCGGCGACGCCAGCCAGTTGGTTTTTACCAACGGGTGCACGCGGCCTTCGAAGTTACGATTACCCGACAGCACCGAGGCCACCGTCAGGTCGGCGCTCTGGATGGCTTTTTCGATCGGCTCGGGCAACGGCCCCGAGTTGCCGATACAGGTCGTGCAACCGTAACCCACCAGATCGAAACCCAGTTTGTCCAGGTACTCGGTCAGCCCGGCGGCCTTGTAGTAATCGGTGACCACCTTCGAACCTGGTGCCAGGGAACTCTTGACCCACGGCTTACGGGTCAGGCCTTTCTCCACGGCTTTTTTCGCCAGCAGCCCGGCGGCCATCATCACGCTGGGGTTGGAGGTGTTGGTGCAAGAGGTAATGGCCGCAATCACCACTGCGCCGTTTTTCAGGCGATGGGTCCGGCCCTCGAACTCGTATTCGCTTTCCCCCACCTGATCGGCGTTGCCTACCGCGACCCCACCGCCGCCTTCGCTTTCCAGGCGGCCTTCTTCCTTGCTGGTGGGTTTGACGTTCAGGCCCAGGAAGTCGCTGAAAGCCTGGCCGACATTCGGCAGTGAGACCCGGTCTTGAGGACGCTTGGGCCCGGCGAGACTGGCCTCGACACTCCCCATGTCCAGTTCCAGCGTGTCGGTGAATACCGGTTCCTGGCCGGGCAGCCGCCACAGGCCCTGAGCCTTGCAGTAGGCTTCCACCAGCTTCACGGTTTCGGTCGGACGTCCGGACAGGCGCAGGTAGTCCAGGGTCACGTCGTCCACCGGGAAGAAACCGCAGGTGGCGCCGTATTCCGGGGCCATGTTGGCGATGGTGGCGCGGTCGGCCAACGGCAGGTCGGCAAGGCCGTCGCCATAGAACTCGACGAATTTGCCCACCACACCTTTCTTGCGCAGCATCTGGGTGACCGTCAGCACCAGGTCGGTGGCGGTGATGCCTTCGCGCAGCTTGCCGATGAGTTTGAAACCGATGACTTCTGGAATCAGCATCGACACCGGCTGGCCGAGCATGGCCGCTTCGGCCTCAATCCCGCCGACGCCCCAGCCCAGTACACCGAGGCCGTTGATCATGGTGGTGTGGGAATCGGTGCCCACCAGGGTGTCCGGGAACGCATAGGTCCGTCCGTCTTCCTCTTTGGTCCACACGGTGCGGCCCAGGTATTCGAGGTTGACCTGGTGGCAAATGCCGGTGCCCGGCGGCACCACGCTAAAGTTGTCGAAGGCGCTCTGGCCCCAACGCAGGAAGGCGTAGCGCTCTCCGTTGCGCTGCATTTCGATGTCGACGTTCTGTTCGAACGCCTGGCTGCTGGCGAAATTGTCCACCATCACCGAGTGGTCGATCACCAGGTCCACGGGTGACAGCGGGTTGATCCGCTGCGGATCGCCACCGGCCTTTTCCATGGCGGCGCGCATGGCGGCCAGATCGACCACGGCCGGAACGCCGGTGAAGTCTTGCATCAGTACCCGAGCAGGACGGTATTGAATTTCCCGGTCGGAACGACGCTCCTTCAGCCAGCCGGCGAGGGCCTTGAGATCGGTGCCGGTGACCGTTTTTTCATCTTCCCAGCGCAGCAGGTTCTCCAGCAGCACTTTGAGGGACATGGGCAACCGGTCCAGGTCTCCCAGGCTTCGGGCGGCGTCGGGCAGGCTGAAATAGTGGTAAATCCTGGCGTCGACTTGCAGCGTTTTAAGGGTTTTCAGGCTATCGAGGGACGGCATTGAAATGACTCCTTTGAGTCCGCACGGCTACGGACTGACGGGACGGACAGAGCCTTTAACCTAGCCCTGTTTTGAGCGTATGACTAATCACTGGACTCTACGAGCGGGTTTGGGGTTCCGAACTCCGCTATCATGCGCCGGTTTTCGTGACAGGCTTTGCTACGGAGTTTCAATGAACACGCTTTTCATGCACTGCCGACCAGGCTTCGAAGGCGAGGTCTGTTCCGAGATCGCCGAACACGCCGCACGGCTGAACGTGGCCGGCTACGCCAAGGCCAAGCCGGCCAGCGCCTGCGCCGAATTTGTCTGTACCGAAGACGACGGTGCCGAGCGACTGATGCGCGGCCAGCGTTTCGCCGAGCTGATTTTTCCGCGCCAGTGGGCGCGTGGCAGCTTCATCGATCTGCCGGAAACAGACCGCATCAGTGTCATCCTGGCCCACATGAGCGCCTTCCCGACCTGCGGTAGCTTGTGGCTGGAGGTGGTGGACACCAATGACGGTAAAGAGCTGTCGAACTTCTGCAAGAAATTCGAAGGGCCGCTGCGCAAGGCGCTGACCGGCGCCGGCAAACTGGTGGATGACCCGTACAAGCCACGCCTGCTGTTGACCTTCAAGAGCGGTCGCGAAGTCTTCCTGGGCCTGGCGCAGGCCGATAATTCGGCCATGTGGCCGATGGGCATTCCACGCCTGAAATTTCCTCGGGAGGCGCCGAGCCGGTCCACCCTCAAGCTTGAAGAGGCCTGGCACCACTTTATTCCTCGGGATCAGTGGGACGAGCGCCTGCACAGCGACATGACCGGTGTGGACCTAGGCGCCGCGCCGGGCGGCTGGACCTGGCAACTGGTCAACCGCGGCATGCTGGTGACGGCCATCGACAACGGGCCGATGGCCGAAAGCCTGATGGACACGGGGCTGGTGCAGCACCTGATGGCGGACGGCTTTACGTTCAAGCCCAAGCAGCCGGTGGACTGGATGGTCTGCGACATCGTCGAGAAGCCGGCGCGTAATGCGGCGATGCTGGAAGAGTGGATCGGCGAAGGGCACTGCCGCGAGGCGGTGGTCAACCTCAAGCTGCCGATGAAGCAGCGTTACGCCGAAGTGAAACGCCTGCTCGAACGTATCGCCGACGGCTTCAAGGCCCGGGGCATCAAGGTCGAGATCGGCTGCAAGCAGCTGTACCACGACCGTGAGGAAGTGACGTGCCATCTGCGGCGGCTGGACGCCAAAAAGCCCAAGTCCCGCTAGCGCTTGAAAGGCAATGAAATCCCTGTGGGAGCGAGCCTGCTCGCGATATCGGTGCATCAGTGGACATCGATGTTGGGTGGCCCGACGCTATCGCGAGCAGGCTCGCTCCCACAGGGGGCAGTGTTAAGCCAGAGGTGACCTTGCACCGACATTGCGCGACAATGCCCGCCAGTTTCAGGAGTAGAACATGAGTGAAATGAACGATACGCCGGTCGACGGTACGCTGGATGCCACCGGCCTCAATTGCCCGGAGCCGGTGATGATGCTGCACCAACACATCCGCGACCTGATGCCCGGCGGGTTGTTGAAGGTGATTGCCACTGACCCCTCGACCCGTCGCGACATTCCCAAGTTCTGTGTGTTCCTCGACCACGAACTGGTGGCTCAGGACGAGGTCGATGGCACCTACCGCTACTGGATCCGCAAAAAGCTCGCTTAGTCCGCCGAACGGCTGATGCGGATCTGCTTGCGTGCGCTGCGTGCCAGGCGGATCGACAGCATCAGCGCCGCGCAGCTCAAGCCCACGATCAGGCCCTGCCACAACCCGCTCGGACCGCTGGCGGTGCCGAGCCAGTCGGTCAGGCCCAGGATGTAACCCACGGGCAGGCCAATGCCCCAGTAGGCGAACAGCGTCAGGATCATCGTCACCCGGGTGTCCTGGTAGCCGCGCAACGCGCCCGCCGCCGTGACCTGGATCGCGTCGGAAAACTGAAACAACGCCGCATAGACGATCAACATCGACGCCACTTCGATCACCACCGGATCGCCGGTATAGATCGCCGCGATGGGCCCGCGCAGCCAGAACATCAGGCTCGCCGACAGGCAGGCATAAGCCAGCGCCGTACCCATGCCGACTCCGGCGGCGAAGCGCGCTTCGCGCGGCTGGCGCCGGCCCAGGGCCTGGCCGACCCGCACCGTCACAGCCATGCCCAACGAATAGGGAATCATGAACACCAGGGAGCTGAAGTTCAGGGCAATCTGGTGCCCGGCCACCACGGTGGCGCCGAGGCTGCCGATCAGCAGGGCAATCACCGCAAAAATGCTCGATTCGGCAAATACCGCGATGCCAATCGGCAGGCCGATACCCAGCAGGCGCTTGATGACGGTCCATTGTGGCCAGTCGAAGCGGTTGAATAACCGGCTCGACTGGTAGGCCGGCGCCCAGCGCGCCCAACCGGCCATGCCCAGGGCCATGAACCACATCACCAGGGCCGTGGCCCAGCCGCAACCGACGCCGCCCATGGCGGGCAGGCCCAGATGCCCGTAAATGAAGATGTAATTGAGCGGGATGTTCAGCGCCAGCCCGCACAAACCCAGGACCATCGCCGGTCGCGTTCGGCCCAGGCCGTCGCTGAAGCAGCGAAGCACGTGATACAGCGCCACCGCCGGCAGGCCGGTGGCGATGCCTTGCAGGTACTCCATGCAGGGTCCGATCAGTTCGGGGTCCACGTTCATGATGTGCAGGATCGGTTCGGCGCCGAGCAGCGCCAGCGTGGCAATCAACCCCACCACCAGCGCCAGCCACAACGCCTGGCGCACCAGCGGACCAATCTCGTCGAACGTGCCGGCGCCGAAGCGCTGGGCGACTTTCGGCGTGGTGGCCAACAGTGTGCCGGTCATCAACAGGAACACCGGCACCCAGATCGAATTGCCCAGTGCCACCGCCGCCAGGTCCCGTGGTCCGACCCGGCCGGCCATCACCGCGTCGACAAAGCCCATGGCAGTGGTCGCCAGCTGCGCCACCATGATCGGCAATGCCAGGGCCAGGAGCGTCTTGAGCTCCAGGCGAACCCGGGCCGGGCGGGAGAGGGTGGTGGCGTGGTCGATCACAGGATTCACAGGCGAAACGTCCGAAAAAATAAGCGCGAGGCGGCGCATTCTACGCCTTGACACAGTGGTCAGGAAAAAACCTGTGTTGTGGATTTGTAATCGTTTAGCTGGCTTGCGAATACCTTGTGGCGAGGGGATTTATCCCCGCTCGACTGCGCAGCAGTCGCAAAGTCGTTGGGGGGCTGCGCACCCAGCGGGGATAAATCCCCTCGCCACAACATCATTTGCTTCGGGTAATGCACAGGCCTAACGGAACGCCTACACTGCCCATCCCGCCAAAGGAGCTCTGCCATGCTGATCGTCGCCGACGAAAATATTCCCCTGCTCGATGCGTTTTTCCAAGGGTTTGGCGAGATCCGCCGGGTTCCGGGCCGGGGGATTGACCGGACAATGGTCGAGCAGGCCGATGTGTTGCTGGTGCGCTCCGTCACCCAGGTCAACCGCACGCTGCTGGAAGGCAGCAAGGTGAAGTTCGTCGGCACCTGCACCATCGGCACCGATCACCTGGATCTGGATTATTTCGCCGAGGCCGGTATTCGTTGGGCCAGCGCACCGGGTTGCAACGCCCGTGGCGTGGTGGACTACGTGCTGGGCAGCCTGATGACCCTGGCTGAAATCGAAGGCGCGGACCTCAAGCAACGCACCTTTGGCGTGGTCGGTGCCGGGCAGGTGGGCGGGCGGTTGGTTGAGGTGCTCAAGGGCCTGGGTTGGACGGTGAAAGTCTGCGATCCACCCCGTCAGGCTGCCGAAGGCGGCGACTACGTGAGTCTGGAACAGATCATCGAGCAGTGCGATGTGATCAGCCTGCACACACCGTTGACTCGCGACGGCGCGCAACCGACCTGGCACCTGTTCGATGAGCAGCGCCTGCGCCGGCTCCAGCCCGGTACCTGGCTGATCAACGCAGCCCGTGGACCGGTGATCGACAACACGGCGCTGCGCGAGGTGTTGCTGGAACGCGAAGACCTGCAAGCGGTGCTGGATGTCTGGGAGCATGAGCCGAGCGTGGATGCGGATCTGGCCGACCTGTGCGTGATCGCCACCCCGCACATTGCCGGCTACAGCCTCGATGGTCGCCAGCGTGGTACGGCGCAGATCTACGAATCCTTGTGCGCATTCCTCGAGCAACCGGTTGCGGTCCGGTTGAGCGATCTGCTGCCCCGGCCATGGCTGGGCGGCATCACGCTGGACGCTGACACTGATCCGGCCTGGGCGCTGGCGATGTTGTGCCGTGGCGTGTATGACCCACGTCGTGACGACGCGGATTTTCGTCGCAGCCTGGTGGGAACGGTCAGCGACCAACGCAGCGCTTTCGATGCCCTGCGCAAGCATTATCCGCCGCGTCGGGAGATCGACAGCCTGAAGGTTCGCATCGAGGGGCAGTCGCCGGCGTTGCAACAGATCGTGAGCGCTCTGGGCGCCACCAGCCTTTAATCGTGGATCGCTTTTGTGGCGAGGGAGCTTGCTCCCGCTGGACTGCGAAGCAGGCCCAAAACCTGGCGTCTGCTGCGCAGCCGAGCGGGAGCAAGCTCCCTCGCCACAAGAGCCAACCCACAAGCGCCAGGTCACAGGAGCCCGCAAAGGCTGCGGGCATAAAAAACCCGACATCATGGTCGGGTTCAATGAAGACGGGCTGTATCACTTTTGTTCGGCAGGCTTGACCAGTCGTTTTTCCAGCTCGCTGCAGGCTTTCTGGATCATGTCTTCGGTGATCGGTACTTCGCGCCCTTGGGCGTCGATGAACGAGCAGCCCAGAGACTGGTCCGGTTGCGTGCGGATCACTTGAATCTTGTCGTCGCTGCTGTGTTGCAAGGACATGGCCTGTCTCCTCATCAGGTTGTGTGCCTATTTTAGTGTCGCCAGGTGACCGAGCCATGACACTCCTTGTAGGTTCATGGCGACAGCTCCACTCAATCAGAAACACGGTCGCGTTTCCAGCCAGACTTTAGACCGATAACATCTAGCCTCTAGTCGCTACGGTCATATTTAACCTGACTCATTCTGATTCAACCAAGTTCCGCTGCGCTTCGGTGTCGCCGGGCGGTCCATTTCCTGCTGCATTATCGGATGCTTCTGATGCTCTCTTCCCAACAACGCCGTGCCATACGCCTGGCCAGTGGCTTCATTGCTCCTTATCGCAAGCAGGTTGCTGGCGCCTTACTGGCCCTTATCGTCACCGCCGCAATCACTTTGTCCATGGGGCAAGGCATCCGGTTGCTGGTAGACCAGGGCTTCATGACGCGCTCCCCGCACCTGCTCAACCAGTCCATTGGCCTGTTCATGGTGCTCGTAGTGGGATTGGCGATCGGCACTTTTTCCCGTTTCTACCTGGTGTCCTGGATTGGCGAACGAGTGGTGGCCGATATCCGCCGGCAGGTCTTCAACCATCTGGTGTATCTGCACCCGGGCTTTTACGAAAACAACCGCAGCTCGGAAATCCAGTCGCGCCTGACCGCCGATACGACCTTGTTGCAGTCAGTGATCGGCTCGTCGTTGTCGCTATTCTTGCGCAACGCCTTGATGGTGGTCGGCGGCATTGTGTTGTTGTTCATCACCAACCCCAAACTCACCAGTATCGTGGTGATCGCACTACCGTTGGTCTTGGCGCCGATCCTGATATTCGGGCGGCGGGTGCGCAGCCTGTCGCGCCAGAGCCAGGACCGCATTGCCGATGTCGGCAGCTACGTCTCCGAGACCCTCGGCCAGATCAAAACCGTGCAGGCCTACAACCATCAAGTCCAGGATGAACGGCGCTTTGCCGTGACCGTGGAGCAGGCCTTCGACACCGCCCGCAAGCGCATCGCCCAGCGGGCCTGGCTGATCACACTGGTGATCGTGCTGGTGCTGGGGGCGGTGGGGGTGATGCTCTGGGTCGGGGGCATGGATGTGATCGCCGGACGGATTTCCGGGGGTGAGCTGGCGGCGTTTGTGTTCTACAGCCTGATCGTCGGCAGCGCCTTCGGCACCCTGAGCGAAGTCATCGGCGAGTTGCAGCGGGCGGCTGGTGCGGCTGAGCGCATTGCCGAATTGCTGCGCTCGGAAAACATCATCCAGCCGCCGGTTTCTGGCCTGGTGACCCTGCCTGAGCGGGTACGGGGTGATTTGCGTCTCGAAGGCGTGCGCTTCTCTTATCCGTCCCGGCCGGACAGCTATGCGGTCGACGGCCTGGACCTGAGCGTCCAGGCTGGCGAGACCCTGGCCCTGGTCGGGCCGTCCGGTGCCGGGAAATCCACGGTGTATGATTTGCTCCTGCGCTTCTACGACCCGGCGCAAGGGCGGATTTTCATCGATGATGTGCCGCTGACCCAGCTCGATCCACTGGACCTGCGTCGCCACTTCGCCCTGGTTTCGCAGAACCCGGCGCTGTTTTTCGGCACGGTTGAAGAGAACATCCGCTACGGCAATCCCGAGGCGACGTCCGAGCAGGTGCGCGAAGCCGCGCAGATTGCCCATGCCCACGATTTCATCGAAAAAATGCCGGAGGGTTACCAGACCCACTTGGGTGACGGCGGTCTGGGGTTATCCGGCGGTCAACGCCAGCGTCTGGCCATCGCCCGAGCGCTGTTGGTGGACGCACCGATCCTGCTATTGGACGAAGCCACCAGCGCCCTCGACGCGCAAAGCGAACACTTGATCCAGCAAGCGCTGCCCAGCCTGATGAAAAATCGCACCACCCTGGTCATCGCCCACCGCCTGGCCACGGTGAAAAATGCCGACCGGATCGCGGTGATGGACCAGGGCAAAGTAGTCGCCGTGGGCACCCATCAGGAACTGGTGGCCAGTAACGCGTTGTATGCGCGATTGGCAGCGTTGCAGTTCAATCAGCAGGGTGATTCTGTTCATTGAGCCGGACGAGCCGAAACCAATGTGGGAGCGAGCCTGCTCGCGATAGGGCAGATAGGCAACCATGAGGTCGACTGTCATACCGCTATCGCGAGCAGGCTCGCTCCCACAGGGTCGGCAACCGAGCAAAAAAATGCCCGCATCGAAAGATGCGGGCATTTTTTTCAGGAACAACTTGCCGCTTGAAGCTTATGGCTTGCTGCTGCCCACTCACTGATCATCAAAATAGCGCTCATGCCAGTCCACCAACGGTTGCGGCGAGTTGAGTTTCTGGCCGTAGATCACCGAGTACGACAACACGTTCTGCACGTATTGCCGGGTTTCGTCGAAGGGGATGCTTTCCACCCAGACATCGAAGCTCAGGTGGTCGGCACCGCGCAGCCACTGGCGCACCCGACCAGGGCCGGCGTTGTAGGCAGCGGAGGCCAGGACGCGGTTGCCGTTGAACTGGCTGTGAACCTGGCTCAGGTACGCCGCGCCCAGCTGGATGTTCTTGTCCGGGTTCAGCACTTGCTTGGGCGAGGCCAGCGGGATGTTGAACTTGCGCGCGGTTTCCTTGGCGGTGGCCGGCATCAACTGCATCAGGCCGCTGGCGCCGACACCGGAGCGCGCATCTTCCATGAAGGCACTTTCCTGTCGAGTGATGGCGAACACCCAGCTTGAATGCAGGCCGCGAACCTTGGCTTCACGCACCAGGGTGTCGCGGTAGGCCATTGGGAAGCGAATATCCAGGTCGTCCCAATACTTGGCCTGGCTGATGGTGCGGATCGCCGGGAAGTACCATTTCAGGTCGTAGGCCAGTTTCGCCTGGGCGACCATCTCGTCCCGGTTGAAGTGGCGAGTGACGTGATACCACTCGCGGCGACCGTCGACGATCTGACCCCGGGCATGAAACTCCAGGGCCCGACGAATACCCGGTGTGTTGCGCACTTTATTGATCAGCGCCTGGCTCATCACCAGCGGCTTGTTGTTGAGCGAATAGGGCGATTGAGAACGATCGGCGGCCAGGAAACCGTAGAAGTCCCGCTCACGGGCCAGATGCTTGTAAAGCGTCAGCGCCTCGGGATTCTGAGGCTGCGCCAGCTCCAGGCTGCGGGCCTGCCAGTAACGCCAGCGACTGGTGCTGGCCAGCGTCTCGGGCAGGCGGCGGGTCAACTCATAGGCGTCGTCCCAGCGGGCCAGGCGCAACAGCAGGCGCAAGCGCCATTCCGAGACGGTATCGTCGCGCAGTTCCGGGTCATATTTTGTCATCACGCCCAAGGCGCGACTGTCGAAACGCTTGGCCAGGGTCAGGCCAATTTCCCGGGCGATGGCGACTTTCTCAGGCTTGGAAAAATGCATGGTGCTGGCGTAGCCGTCCAACAGCGCCATGGCTTTCTCTGGATCCTGACGGGCCAGGCGCCGCAAGCCGAGGCTGACGATATCGGCCATCGGCTCATCGGCCGGGCGGAAACGCGATGGCTGATTGAGCAGTTCCGGTTTTTGCGCCACGTCTATCAGCAGTTGGCCGCGAGGGGCGAGGGTGCTCAGGCCGCTGATCAGGCTTTTAGCCAGTGGATAATTGCGGGCCTGGGCGGCCAGTTTGGCACGCTCCCAGCGTTTCTGTTCAGTCAGTTGACCCTGGGTCGCCCACAGGCCGAACAGCGCATCACACGCGGCCGGTTGGGATTTGCCGGTGAGCCAAAGCTTTTCGGTGTTGGCGTAGCCTTCGGCCTTGAGGCCATGACTGAGCTGATACTGGGCGTTGAGGCAGTCCAGTTCGGTGAAGTTGAGCTTGGGGTCGTAGTACTTGACGAAGGTCGCCCAATCGCCACGGTCGGCCAGCCAGCGCAACCAGCGCAGCTTCATCCAGTTGGCCTGGGGCAGGTCGCCATGTTCGGCGAGAAATTTCTCGATTTCGGCATTACTGGCGCTCTTGAGGCGAGCGGTCAGTTCGTCGTAGGCCAGGTAGGGTTCCAGCGGATAGTCACGCAGGGCCTGGCTGTAGCGAAAATAGGGGCCGGAATCACCTTTGGCCAAGGCACGCTTGGCTTCATCGTAATACTGACGCTGGGTGGAGATATCCACCGCCTGGGCGGTTTGAACGGCAGTGGCACATACAAACAAGCAAGATAAAACACTGAAAAGGCGACTGCGCATGATACGTCCGGGCAGAAAAAACATGACAAGCCCAAGGTTTGACCCAGGGTAACTGTCTGTAGCTTAGCCTTTTGCCAGCAATGGGCGAAAGCTTTGCGGGGTCATCCGCGCAAGTTCGCAACATTTGTTATGAAGAGTGCTTCGAGGGCGAAATTGGCGGACTTCTGAGGCCTCATCTCAGGTAGAATGCGCGCCCGGTTTTTGGAGAAGCTCATGACCCTGCTCAAATTCAGCGATGTGTCCCTTGCTTTCGGCGCTATGCCGTTGTTGGACAAGGTGTCCTGGCAGATCGCCCGTGGTGAGCGGGTGTGCATCATCGGCCGCAACGGCACTGGCAAGTCCAGCATGATGAAGCTGGTCAAGGGCGATCAGAAGCCCGATGACGGCTCGGTCTGGCGCGCGCCAGGCCTGAAAATCGGCGAATTGCCCCAGGAACTGCCGGTGGCCGACGAGCGGACGGTGTTCGACGTGGTCGCCGAAGGCCTGGACGGTGTCGGCGCGCTGCTGGCCGAGTATCACCACCTGAGCCAGAACATCGTCACCGATGCCGACCTGGACAAGTTGATGCATGTGCAGCACGACCTCGAGGCCCGCGATGGCTGGCGCCTGCAGCAGTTGGTGGACAGCACCCTGAGTCGTCTGCAACTGCCGGCCGACAAGACCCTGGCCGAGCTGTCCGGTGGCTGGCGTCGCCGGGTGTTGTTGGCCCAGGCCCTGGTGTCCGAGCCGGACCTGCTGCTGCTCGACGAGCCCACCAACCACCTGGACATCGGCGCCATCGCCTGGCTTGAAGAAGCCCTGAAGGATTTCCAGGGCGCGGTGCTGTTCATCACGCACGACCGTTCTTTCCTGCAAAACCTGGCGACCCGTATCCTCGAACTGGATCGCGGCGGCCTGATCGACTGGAATGGCGACTACGCCAGCTTCCTGGTGCACAAGGAAGCGGCGCTGGCGGCGGAAGAAACCGCGAACGCGCTGTTCGACAAGAAGCTGGCCCAGGAAGAAGTCTGGATTCGCCAGGGTATCAAGGCCCGTCGCACCCGCAACGAAGGCCGTGTACGAGCGCTCAAGGCGCTGCGCATGGAGCGCAGTGAGCGTCGCGAGCGCACCGGCAAGGCCAATATTCAGCTGGATACCGCTGACAAGTCCGGCAAGCAGGTGATGGTTCTTGAGAACGTGAGTTTTGCGCACCCTGGCGGCCCGTTCCTGATCAAGGACTTTTCCATGGTGCTGCAGCGTGGTGACCGCATTGGTCTGCTGGGCGCCAACGGTACCGGCAAGACCACCTTGCTCAAGCTGATGCTCGGCGGTCTGGTACCGACCAATGGCAAGGTGGAGGAGGGCACGAAGATCGACGTCGCCTACTTCGACCAGTTGCGCCATCAGTTGGACCTTGAAAAAACCGTCATCGACAACGTTGCCGAAGGCCGCGATTTCATCGACATCGATGGCCAGAGCCGCCATGTGTTGAGCTATCTGGGCGACTTCCTGTTCAGCCCTCAACGTGCTCGTACCCCGGTCAAGGCGCTGTCCGGCGGTGAACGTGCCCGTCTGCTGCTGGCCAAACTGTTCAGCAAGCCGGCGAACCTGCTGGTGCTCGACGAACCGACCAACGACCTGGACGTGGAAACCCTCGAGTTGCTGGAAGAGGTGCTGCTGACCTTCAACGGTACTGTGCTGATGGTCAGCCACGACCGGGCATTCCTCGACAACGTGGTTACCAGCACCCTGGTGTTCGAAGGCGAAGGCCTGGTGCGTGAATACGTCGGTGGTTATCAGGACTGGCTGCGCCAGGGTGGCTCGCCGCGCTTGCTGGGCGTGACTGAGAGCAAGTCCGGCAAGGCCGACCTGAATTCGGCGGTGGTCAAGGCCGAGCCTGCTCCGGTTGCTGCTGCACCGGCGGCGGCACCGGCAAAGAAGAAGCTCAGCTACAAGTTGCAGCGTGAGCTGGAAGCATTGCCGGGTGATATCGACGCGAAGGAACAGCAGATCGCAGCGGTGCAAGCCGAAATGGCTGACATTGGCTTCTACCAGCGCCCTGCGGCTGAAACCGCCAAGGTGATCGCGCATCTGGAGCAGCTGCAGGCCGAGCTGGATGCACTGGTCGAGCGCTGGGCTGAACTGGACGCTTGATCCACTGTTGTAAAGAATCCCGGTGCTCAGAGATGAACGCCGGGATTTCTATTTGAAACGCTATTCCCCTGTGGGAGCGAGCCTGCTCGCGATAGCGGTGGGTCAGTAATATGGGTATTGGCTGACCCAACGCTATCGCGAGCAGGCTCGCTCCCACAGGTTTAGGTTTTATGTGCGCTTGACCAGATGCACCGCGAGCACATCGCAAGGCGCGCCATGCAGCACGTCGTTGGCTGTAGAGCCCAACAGCAGTGCCAGGCCATGACGGCCATGGCTGCCCACGACGATCAGGTCGCAACCCTGTTCCTTGGCCAGGTGATGGATCTCCTGACGCGGCTGGCCGTAGGTCAGGTGGCTGTATTCCTTTTTCAGGGCGGGGTATTTCACGATCAGCCGGTCAAGGCGTTCCTTGGCTTGATCGAATTGTTGTTGTTGCAACTGGGAAAGGTCCATCGGCACATCACCACCGAAGGCCATGGCCATGGGTTCGACGATGTGAACCAGCGACAGTTTGGTGTCTCGACCTTCGCAAAGGGCCAGAGCACGCTTGACGACGGGATCACATTCTTCAGTGAGGTCGACGGCGACCAGGACGTGTTCGTAGTACATGGAAGGCACTCCAGAGAATTGCGATACGGTAAGTATGGCTGGTTTCAAGCGCATCGACGGCGACGTGGGTCAATCGTCAATGGGCTCATCAGAATTCGGGGAGTACGAATATGACGGTCTGGATAGTGGTGTCAATCCTGTTGGTGGTATTAAGCCCCCTGGCATGGTTGCGCCCGTCCCGTGTTCAGAGCGGTCGCATGGCGTTGCGCATGGAGGCGCGACGCCTTGGCCTGGCCATGCAACTGGCTCCGCAGGAGTGGCCCCACTGGCTCGGGCAGCAGGCGCCAAACCCCTGCGCCCAGTACCATCGGCCCCGACGGGGCAAGCAGCCGGCTATCTGGACCTACTGGCAAACCGCGCCGGGCGTATGGGTCAATCAGTGGCGCGAAGTCTGCCAGGATGAGTCGTTGCTCAATCATTTCGAAAAATTGCCAGCCAACGTCTACAAAATCGAGGCCGATGGGCAAATGATCGCCTTGTATTGGGGCGAGAAGGGCGAAGCCGCTGTGTTGCAGGATATTTGCGCGGTGCTCAAGGCGCTGGCCTGAGGCATAAAAAAGCCCGACAGTCTCATCGGGCGGGTTGGCCAGGCAGGCCGGTAATCAAAACGCCTATCCGGACGTTCGTTCGTAACGTCCTTTGCTCAAAATCTTCAATCGCGCTCCCGACAGAGTAGTCGGTTGAATCCAGCGCGCTTGGAATTAGGGCGACTTTTCTAATTATTGATCCTATGAATGGCTGTACATGCAGCGCCGTGTTGGGATCCGTGCGGTACGCAAATGACCGGGAAGTCGCGTTCAAGCCCCTGTTTAGGGCGATTGACAATTGTCGGAAATTCCGTGAAGGTGGCGTACCCAAATCAAACGGGCGTATGAATTGAGCGTTTGTATTTTCCGAACGTTCCTACAGAACCCCGACTATCGCGTTGACGGGTGTGCCTGGCGGATTGGCGTAGCATCGGCGGTAAACGTCAATGCCGAACCAGCAGTCAGCGTTCAACGTGTACTGTTCAGCTTCCATATCGTGGAGATCAGTTGATGATTTACGAAGGTAAAGCCATCACGGTTAAGGCTCTTGAAAGTGGCATCGTCGAACTGAAGTTCGATCTCAAGGGTGAGTCCGTCAACAAGTTCAACCGTCTAACCCTGAATGAACTGCGTCAGGCTGTGGACACTATCAAGGCAGATGCTTCGATCAAGGGTGTGATCGTCAGCAGCGGCAAGGACGTCTTCATCGTCGGCGCCGACATCACCGAATTCGTCGATAACTTCAAGCTGCCCGATGCCGAACTGATCGCTGGCAACCTCGAAGCGAACCGTATTTTTAGCGACTTCGAAGACCTCAACGTACCGACCGTCGCGGCCATCAATGGCATCGCCCTGGGTGGCGGCCTTGAGATGTGCCTGGCAGCGGATTACCGCGTCATGTCCAGCACGGCCAAGATCGGCCTGCCGGAAGTCAAGCTGGGCATCTACCCAGGCTTTGGCGGTACCGTGCGTCTGCCGCGCCTCATCGGTGCCGACAACGCTATCGAGTGGATTGCCGCCGGCAAGGAAAACCGTGCTGAAGACGCACTGAAAGTCGGCGCCGTGGATGCCGTGGTCGAGCCAGGCAAACTCCAGGAAGCGGCCCTCGAAACGATCAAGCGCGCCATCAGTGGCGAGTTCGACTACAAGGCCAAGCGCCAGCCGAAGCTTGAAAAGCTCAAGCTCAATGCCATCGAACAAATGATGGCTTTCGAAACCGCCAAGGGTTTCGTCGCAGGTCAAGCAGGCCCGAACTACCCGGCGCCGGTCGAAGCGATCAAGACCATCCAGAAAGCCGCGAACTTCGGTCGCGACAAGGCCCTGGAAGTCGAAGCCGCCGGCTTCGTCAAACTGGCCAAGACCTCGGCTGCACAAAGCCTGATCGGTCTGTTCCTCAATGACCAGGAACTGAAGAAAAAGGCCAAGGCCTACGACGAAATCGCCCGTGACGTGAAGCAGGCCGCCGTACTCGGCGCCGGTATCATGGGTGGCGGTATCGCCTATCAGTCGGCGTCCAAAGGCACGCCGATCCTGATGAAAGACATCAACGAGCACGGTATCGAGCAAGGCCTGGCCGAGGCGGCCAAGCTGCTGGTTGGCCGCGTCGATAAAGGTCGCATGACCGCGGCGAAGATGGCCGAAGTGCTCAACGGCATTCGTCCGACCCTGTCCTACGGCGATTTCGGCCATGTCGACCTGGTGGTCGAAGCCGTTGTCGAGAACCCGAAGGTCAAGCAGGCGGTACTGGCTGAAGTCGAAGACAAGGTCAAAGAGGACACTATCCTCGCTTCGAACACCTCGACCATTTCCATCTCGCTGCTGGCCAAGGCCCTCAAGCGTCCGGAAAACTTCGTCGGCATGCACTTCTTCAACCCGGTGCATATGATGCCGCTGGTGGAAGTGATCCGTGGCGAGAAGTCCAGCGAACTAGCGATCGCCACCACCGTGGCCTACGCCAAGAAAATGGGCAAGAACCCGATCGTCGTCAACGACTGCCCGGGCTTTTTGGTCAACCGCGTTCTGTTCCCGTACTTCGGCGGTTTCGCCAAGCTGGTCAGCGCCGGTGTGGACTTTGTGCGCATCGACAAGATCATGGAAAAATTCGGCTGGCCAATGGGCCCTGCGTACCTGATGGACGTGGTCGGCATCGACACCGGCCACCATGGTCGCGATGTCATGGCTGAAGGCTTCCCGGACCGCATGAAAGACGACCGCCGGTCGGCCGTCGACGTGCTCTACGAAGCCAAGCGCCTGGGCCAGAAGAACGGCAAGGGCTTCTACGCCTACGAGACCGACAAGCGCGGCAAGCAGAAGAAAGTGGCCGACTCGTCGGTGCTGGAAGTGCTCAAGCCGATCGTCTACGAGCAGCGCGAAGTCACCGACGAGGACATCATCAACTGGATGATGATCCCGCTGTGCCTTGAAACCGTGCGTTGCCTGGAAGACGGCATTGTTGAAACCGCCGCCGAAGCCGACATGGGTCTGGTCTACGGTATCGGTTTCCCTCCATTCCGTGGCGGTGCGCTGCGCTACATCGATTCGATCGGTGTGGCCGAGTTCGTTGCCCTGGCAGACCAGTACGCTGATTTGGGCGCGCTGTACCACCCGACCGCGAAGCTGCGTGAAATGGCCAAGAACGGCCAGAGCTTCTTCGGTTAAGCGCCCAACGACTAGAGCGAGAGAACATTTATGAGCTTGAATCCTAGAGACGTCGTGATTGTCGACTTCGGTCGTACGCCGATGGGCCGCTCCAAGGGCGGCATGCACCGCAACACCCGCGCCGAAGACATGTCGGCGCACCTGATCAGCAAGCTGCTGGAACGTAACGTCAAGGTCGACCCCAACGAAGTCGAAGACGTAATCTGGGGCTGTGTGAACCAGACCCTGGAGCAGGGCTGGAACATCGCCCGCATGGCTTCGCTGATGACCCAGATCCCTCACACCGCGGCCGGACAGACTGTCAGCCGTCTGTGCGGTTCGTCCATGAGCGCGCTGCATACCGCTGCTCAGGCGATCATGACCGGCAACGGTGATGTGTTCGTCGTCGGCGGTGTCGAGCACATGGGCCACGTGAGCATGATGCACGGCGTCGATCCGAACCCGCACATGTCGCTGTACGCGGCAAAAGCCTCGGGCATGATGGGCCTGACCGCGGAAATGCTCGGCAAAATGCACGGCATCACCCGCGAACAGCAGGACGCCTTCGGCGTGCGCTCCCACCAGCTCGCCCACAAGGCGACCGTGGAAGGCAAGTTCAAGGACGAAATCATCCCGATGCAGGGCTATGACGAGAACGGTTTCCTGAAATTGTTCGACTACGACGAAACCATTCGTCCGGAAACCACCCTGGAAAGCCTGGCGGCCCTCAAGCCGGCCTTCAATCCAAAGGGCGGCACCGTGACAGCCGGTACTTCTTCGCAGATCACCGACGGTGCTTCGTGCATGATCGTGATGTCGGCCCAGCGTGCCCAGGACCTGGGCATCCAGCCGATGGCGGTGATTCGTTCGATGGCCGTGGCCGGTGTTGATCCGGCAATCATGGGCTATGGTCCAGTACCGGCGACGCAGAAAGCCTTGAAGCGTGCGGGTCTGAGTATTTCCGATATCGACTTCTTCGAGCTCAACGAAGCTTTCGCCGCACAGGCCCTGCCAGTGCTGAAAGATCTGAAAGTGCTCGACAAGATGAACGAGAAGGTTAACCTGCACGGCGGCGCGATCGCCCTGGGTCACCCGTTCGGTTGCTCCGGTGCGCGTATCTCCGGCACGCTGCTCAACGTCATGAAGCAGAACGGCGGCACCTTTGGGGTGTCCACTATGTGCATTGGCCTCGGCCAGGGCATCGCCACTGTCTTCGAACGCGTCTAAGCGTTACGTCGATGGAAGCCGGGGCCAAGTGCCCCGGTTTTTGTTTTTCCGGGTTTAGAAAAAAAAGATTTTGTTTTTATTTAAAAAATATTTGAGCGAGGGCCGAAGCATGCCGATACAACCTGGGCTCTACCAACATTACAAAGGTCCGCAGTACCGCGTATTCAGCATCGCGCGGCATTCCGAGACCGAGGAAGAAGTGGTCTTCTATCAAGCCCTGTATGGCGATTACGGCTTTTGGGTGCGACCGTTGAGCATGTTCCAGGAGTCTGTCGAAGTTGACGGCGAGCAGGTGCCACGCTTTGCTTTGGTGCAGGCCGAAGAGAGCCTTTTTTCCAAGCCTTGAGGCCGATACCGGGGCAACCCTGCGCTTGACCTCACCTTGCAGCCACTATATATAGCGGTGCCGCGTCAGGCGCCAACCGCCTTTCACTTTTTAGAATTCAGGAATTTTCTGATCCATGGGCAAATCGCTGGTCATTGTGGAATCCCCGGCTAAGGCCAAGACCATCAACAAGTATCTGGGCAACCAATACGTGGTGAAGTCGAGTATCGGCCATATCCGAGACCTGCCCACCAGCGGTTCGGCTAGCGCCAGCAAGGAGCCAGCCGCCAAGCGCGGCAAGGCTGCTGCCGGTGAAGCGCCGGCGCTGTCGCCCAAGGACAAGGCGCGCAAGCAGCTGGTCTCGCGCATGGGGGTTGATCCGGAACACGGCTGGAAAGCCAAGTACGAGATCCTCCCGGGCAAGGAAAAGGTCATCGAAGAACTGCGTCGGCTCGCCAAGGATGCCGACACCATCTATCTGGCGACGGACTTGGACCGCGAAGGGGAAGCCATTGCCTGGCACCTGCGAGAAGCCATCGGTGGGGATGACAGCCGCTACAAGCGCGTGGTGTTCAACGAAATCACCAAGAAGGCCATCCAGGAGGCCTTCTCCCAGCCAGGCGAGCTGGACATCGATCGGGTCAACGCCCAACAGGCGCGGCGCTTCCTTGATCGCGTGGTGGGCTACATGGTCTCGCCTCTGCTGTGGGCCAAGATCGCCCGTGGCCTGTCGGCCGGGCGTGTGCAGTCGGTCGCCGTGAAGCTGGTGGTGGAACGCGAGCGGGAGATCCGTGCGTTCATCCCTGAAGAATACTGGGAAGTCCACGCCGACCTCGGCACCGCCAAGGGCGCCACCGTGCGCTTCGACGTGGCGCGCGAGAAGGGTGAAGCCTTCAAGCCGCTCAACGAAGCCCAGGCCATGGCTGCGCTGGAGAAGCTCAAGGCTTCCAGCTACAGCATCGTCAAGCGCGAAGACAAGCCGACCAGCAGTAAGCCGTCGGCACCGTTCATCACCTCCACGTTGCAACAGGCCGCGAGCAACCGCCTGGGTTTCGGCGTGAAGAAAACCATGATGATGGCCCAGCGTTTGTACGAAGCGGGCTACATCACGTATATGCGTACCGACTCGACCAACCTCTCGGCCGATGCCGTGACAATGGCGCGCACTTATATAGAAAGCGAGTTCGGCAAGAAATACCTGCCGGAGACGCCGAACGTCTACAGCAGCAAGGAAGGCGCACAAGAGGCTCACGAAGCGATTCGTCCCTCCGATGCCAACACCGAGCCAAGCAAGCTGTCTGGCATGGAGCGCGATGCCGAGCGCCTCTACGAGCTGATCTGGCGCCAGTTCCTGGCCTGCCAGATGCTGCCGGCGCAATACCTGTCGACCACGGTCACCGTCGGTGCCGGCGACTTCGAGCTGCGCGCCAAGGGCCGCATCCTGAAGTTCGACGGCTACACCCGCGTCATGCCGCAAATCACCAAGCCGGGTGACGACGACGTCCTGCCTGACATGGCCCAGGGCGATGTGATGAAGCTGCTCAAGCTTGATCCGACCCAGCACTTCACCAAGCCGCCGGCCCGGTATTCGGAAGCCAGCCTGGTCAAGGAAATGGAAAAGCGTGGCATCGGTCGTCCTTCGACCTACGCGGCGATCATTTCCACCATCCAGGACCGCGGTTATGTGGCGCTGCACAACCGTCGGTTCTATTCGGAAAAGATGGGAGACATCGTTACCGAACGTTTGTCCGAGAGCTTCTCCAACCTGATGGACTACGGCTTCACCGCCGGCATGGAAGAGAATCTCGACGATGTGGCCCAGGGTGAGCGGGACTGGAAAAACGTCCTCGACGAGTTTTATGGCGACTTCAAGAAAAAGCTCGAAGTAGCCGAAAGTGCCGAGAACGGCATGCGGGCCAACCAGCCCGTCATGACCGACATCCCATGCCTGACGTGTGGTCGTCCGATGCAGATCCGTACCGCCTCGACTGGCGTGTTCCTGGGTTGCTCGGGCTACAGCCTGCCTCCCAAAGAGCGCTGCAAGGCGACGGTCAACCTGGTGCCGGGCGACGAAATCGCCGCGGACGACGAGGGGGAATCGGAATCCCTGGTGCTGCGCGGCAAGCACCGCTGCCCGATCTGCAGCACAGCGATGGATGCCTACCTGTTGGATGAGAAGCGCAAGCTGCACATCTGCGGTAACAATCCCGATTGCGCCGGTTACGAGATCGAAGAGGGCACCTATCGCATCAAGGGCTATGAAGGTCCGAGCCTTGAGTGCGACAAGTGTGGCAGTGAGATGCAGCTCAAGACCGGCCGTTTCGGCAAGTTCTTCGGCTGCACCAATCCAACCTGCAAGAACACCCGCAAACTGCTCAAGAGCGGCGATGCGGCGCCGCCGAAGATGGACCCGGTGAAGATGCCTGAACTCAAGTGCGAGAAGGTCAACGACACCTACATCCTGCGCGACGGCGCGTCCGGCCTGTTCCTGGCGGCGAGCCAGTTCCCGAAAAACCGCGAGACCCGTGCGCCGCTGGTGCTGGAGATCGTGCCGCACAAGGATGAAATCGATCCGAAGTACCATTTCCTCTGCGAAGCTCCGCAGAAGGATCCGGAGGGTCGGCCGGCGGTGATTCGTTACAGCCGCAAGACCAAGGAGCAGTACGTGCAGACCGAAGTCGACGGCAAGCCAACCGGCTGGAAGGCGTACTACGACGGCGGCAAATGGAAGGTTGAAGACAAGCGCTGATCACCAAGGCTTGTCTGAAGAGGGGGGGCTTGCTTTAGGGCTCCCTGTGGCGAGGGAGCTTGCTCCCGCTGGACCAGTCCGATATTTCGGGCGCAGCCGTCCCAATAGCCTCAAGTAAACAAAAGGCCGCATGACAACCCGTAGGTTTTCATGCGGCCTTTTTGTTTTTGCCTTGCAGTGGCCTCGGTTGTTCCACGACACTGTCGCCCTTGCGTGAAGCTTTTATTTCGTTGGGGAGAATGCCGCCATGGCCCACGAACTCTACACCCGCACCAATCAGAAAATTTATTTCGCCGGCCTGTCGCTCGAAGCGCTCGCCAGGGCAGAGGATGGGCGTGCGATGAATTCCCCCGCGCTGACCCAGGCTGGGCGCGAATCAGCGCTGTTTCATCTGTACGGCGCGTTGTTGGGGCTTTGCCACGAAATTGCCGGTTTCTACCGTCTGCCGCAGGCAAATGCGCCCCGGGCCGAACTGTTGTTGACACAAGAAGTGTTGGAAACCATCGCCATTCCGGAACTGGCCGAAATGGTCGAGCTGGCGCACAACCCGCAAACCTGGCTGGCGCAACTGTTGGCGGCACACGCGGCACTGTTCGAGCCACCCCGTGCTCCTCGCAAGCCTAAGGGCGACGTGACCCAACCTTTGATCATGGCGGTCAATCTGGACGAAGAAGAGCCCGAGCAGGCATTGAGCCGAGAGGAGCTGGAAAGCTGGCGCCAGAACCTCAAGAGCTTGGCAATCCGCTTTCGCGAAGGGCTGAACGAGTGCTGAGTTTTCCCCCGATCCGTAATATTCGCCCATAACGCTTGGTCAAGATCCCGAGCGAAGCCTGGCCGATGACTATATAATCCTCGCCTTTCGTGGAGAACAGACTTTTATGCCAACGTCCTTTCTAGAAATTGTCGAACTTCCTGATGGCCGCATCGAGCTGCGCAGGGCCGAGGACGAGGGTTCTCTGGTTACCTTGAACTTCTCCGAGGACGCCAAGGCCTTCCTGCAAGGCCAGCACGTCGAAGTCGCCAAGGCGATGTTGAGTGTGGGCGTGCAGATGGCAGGTCGTCTGGTTGAAGGCGAATTCAACAAGGAAGAGGGGCCGCGGGTTCTTCATTGATCCCGCCTGTCGGCTTTTTGGACGATAGTGTTCCTGGCCGGCTTCTCTGTCCTGGAGAAGCCCTGCGTTTTTTAGCCCAATCGAATATTCAGGCTTTGTGCGTCCCCGGTGCGCGCGGCGCTGATCAACTGTTGCCGTGCGGTCGTGGTCAACGGATTGAGCCAACTGACCACCGTATGGCTGCGGCCCAGGCGCAACGCTTCGCAGGTCAGTTGCTGGGCGCTTTGAGTGCCTCGCGGCTGTAGCAGCAGGATGCGCTCACGGTTCAGGCCCGCATCTCGCAGCCAGGCCTGGGTGACACTGGCCGGTGGTGCGATCAGCGTCAGCCAGCGAGCGTCCTGGTCCTGGCTCAGCTCGCGCAGGATCGGCGCCAGCAGGTTCAGGCAGTTCCCGGCGGCACCACGTAACGACAGTTCGCTGAAGGCCTCGGGCTCGGCGCCCCAAGGTGACTCGATCACCTCTTTGAGGGCGGGAACCAGCGGTTGGGCCATGAACGCCTCGAACAGCGGAAGTTGAGTGTGTTGTGGTGTGTGTGGGAACTGCATAAAGCCTCCTTTAGCGGCGAATAACGCCGACACTCAAGCCTTCGATGACCAGATCCTGATCTTTAAGATTGACTTCGATGGGGGCGAACTCGGGGTTCTCGGCAATCAGCCAGACCTTGCTGCCGTCGCGCTTGAAACGCTTGACGGTCACTTCATCACCGATTCGCGCCACCACGATCTGGCCGTTGCGGGCTTCGCGAGTGGTGTGGACCGCAAGAAGGTCGCCGTCGAAGATGCCGATGTCCTTCATGCTCATGCCGTGCACGCGAAGAAGGTAGTCAGCTCGTGGATGGAAGAACGATGGGTTGATGTTGCAGGATTCCTCGACATGCTGCTCGGCGAGGATCGGAGCACCTGCTGCTACCCGGCCGATGATCGGCAGGGTGGTTTCGTCGGCCTTGGCCTCGAAGCCGGGGATGCGAATGCCACGGGACGCGCCCGGGGTCATTTCGATAGCGCCCTTGCGAGCCAGCGCCTTGAGGTGCTCTTCAGCCGCGTTGGGCGACTTGAAACCCAGTTCCTGGGCGATTTCCGCGCGGGTCGGCGGGTAGCCGTTGTCTTCGAGGCAGCGTTTGATGAAGGCTAGAATCTCTGCTTGGCGTGGCGTCAGCTTTAGCATATTGATCGCTCTGTCTTTTTATACAGTGACTGGGATTATATACAGTGGGCGCGGCTTGGCAATCCTCCTTTTCGCACAGGCCGCTGGACGGTCGGTCGGGCCGCAAAAACGTCATGGGCTACAGCGGGCCGCAGGTGTGGTTAAATATCTGACCGAGCGTTCGCAAAACGTCCCGGCAGGCTTGACAACCCCAAGGCTGAAACGTATGTTTCAAACAAGTGTTTGTCAGGCGGAGTAGCCATGGCCCAGTCGGAAACCGTAGAACGCATTCTCGATGCTGCCGAGCAATTGTTCGCGGAAAAAGGTTTCGCTGAAACCTCATTGCGTCTGATCACCAGCAAGGCCGGGGTGAACCTGGCGGCGGTGAATTATCACTTCGGTTCGAAGAAAGCGCTGATCCAGGCCGTGTTCTCGCGTTTCCTCGGGCCTTTCTGTGTCAGCCTGGATCGTGAGCTGGAGCGGCGTCAGGCCAAGCCTGACGTCAAGCCAACCCTGGAAGAGCTGCTGGAGATCCTGGTCGAGCAAGCCCTTGTCGTGCAGCCACGCAGCGGTAACGACCTTTCCATTTTCATGCGCTTGCTGGGCCTGGCATTCAGCCAGAGCCAAGGCCACCTGCGGCGGTATCTGGAAGACATGTACGGCAAGGTTTTCCGCCGCTATATGCTTCTGGTCAACGAGGCCGCGCCGCGCATTCCGCCGATCGAGTTGTTCTGGCGCGTGCATTTCATGCTCGGCGCCGCTGCCTTCAGCATGTCCGGCATCAAGGCGCTGCGGGCCATCGCT
Source organism: Pseudomonas sp. A214 (assembly GCF_900156295.1). Classification (NCBI taxonomy): domain Bacteria; kingdom Pseudomonadati; phylum Pseudomonadota; class Gammaproteobacteria; order Pseudomonadales; family Pseudomonadaceae; genus Pseudomonas; species Pseudomonas sp. A214. The sequence continues at coordinate 4,787,649 of NZ_LT707062.1, read as the reverse complement.
GAAACCGATTTCGGTGTGAATACCTCGATTGAGCAAGTGATGCGTCTGATGGTGCCATTCCTGGCTGCTGGCATGCGCGCCGAAAGTGGCGTCACCGATGAGGCCATGGCTGCCGCGCAGTTGCGCCCGCGCAGCAAATCAACCCCGGCGCTCGCCAAGGCCTGAGTGCACGGGTGGGCGCGGCTGCCTACATCCGCTAAGCTAGCGGCCCATGCCGACTCTCGTTTCGAACCCGCTTTATATTTCATTGCATAACCGTGACCTGCCGGGCCTGGAGCCCGGCGGCGCGGTCGTGCGTGCGCCGCTGTGCGGGTTCATTGTTATCAAGGAAATATTATGACTGCTGGCCTGCAAGGCTCGTTGATGGTGGACGTCGCCGGTACCTGGTTGACGGCCGAAGATCGCCACCTGTTGCGCCAGCCCGAAGTGGGTGGCCTGATCATTTTTGCTCGCAATATCGAGCATCCACGCCAGGTGCGCGAGCTGAGCGCCTCGATTCGCGCCATCCGCCCCGACCTGCTGCTGGCGGTCGATCAGGAAGGCGGGCGTGTGCAGCGCCTGCGCCAGGGGTTTGTGCGTTTGCCGGCAATGCGGGCGATTGCCGACAACCCGAATGCCGAATACCTGGCCGAGCAGTGCGGCTGGATCATGGCCACTGAAGTGCTGGCGGTCGGCCTCGATTTGAGTTTTGCCCCGGTGCTGGACCTCGATCATCAACGTAGCGCGGTGGTCGGTAGTCGTGCCTTCGAAGGCGACCCCGAGCGCGCAGCGCTGCTGGCAGGTGCCTTCATTCGGGGCATGAACGCCGCCGGTATGGCCGCCACCGGCAAGCATTTCCCCGGCCACGGCTGGGCCGAAGCCGATTCCCATGTGGCCATTCCCAACGATGAGCGCAGCCTTGAACAGATCCGCGCCCACGATCTGGTTCCGTTCGCCAAACTGAGCAAGCAACTGGCGGCCGTCATGCCGGCCCATGTCATTTATCCGCAGGTCGATGCCAATCCGGCCGGTTTTTCCCGGCGCTGGCTGCAGGACATTCTGCGTGGCGAATTGCAGTTCGATGGTGTGATTTTCAGCGATGATCTGTCGATGGCGGGTGCTCATGTGGTGGGTGATGCCGCCAGTCGTATCGAGGCGGCGTTGTCGGCCGGTTGCGACATGGGGCTGGTGTGCAACGACCGCGCCGCCGCCGAACTGGCCTTGAGCGCCGCCCAGCGGTTGAAGGTCAAACCATCGGCGCGCATCGCACGCATGCGCGGGCAGGCCTTCGCCTCCACCGAGTACCGCCAGGACCCATGCTGGCTGACGGCAATCGGCGCGCTGAAAGCCGCCCAACTGATCGATTAAGGACATTTGTCATGACCGTTTACGCAATTATCGGAGGCACTGGCCTGACCCAGCTCGAAGGTCTGACCATTCGCCAGTCCCTGGCAGTAGAAACGCCCTATGGTGCGCCATCGGCTGAGGTGCAGATCGGTGACTACGCCGGGCGCGAAGTGCTGTTTCTGGCCCGTCACGGCCATCCTCATCGCTTTCCACCTCACCAAGTGAACTATCGCGCCAATCTCTGGGCCCTGAAGCAGGCCGGCGCCGAGGCGATCCTGGCGGTCAACGCCGTGGGCGGGATTCACGCCGCGATGGGGACCGGGCATTTCTGCGTGCCTCACCAATTGATCGATTACACCAGCGGCCGTCAGCACACCTATTTTGCCGATGACCTGGAGGCGGTTACCCACATTGATTTCAGCTACCCCTACAGCGAGGCGCTGCGCCAGCAACTGATCGCCGCCCTGGCCGCCGAAGGCTGTGGCTACAGCAGCCATGGCGTCTACGCCTGCACCCAGGGCCCGCGCTTGGAAACCGTGGCCGAAATCGCCCGCCTGGAGCGCGACGGTTGCGACATCGTCGGCATGACCGGCATGCCGGAAGCGGCGCTGGCCCGTGAACTGGAGCTTGATTACGCCTGCCTGGCGCTGGTGGTGAATCCGGCGGCGGGCAAGTCCACGGCTGTGATCACCATGGCGGAAATCGAGCAGGCGCTGCATGACGGGATGGGGAAGGTGAAGTCGACGTTGGCGCGGGTATTGATGGCTGGCTAGCGGAACAGGCAGTGAAAACGGGCGCAAAGGTTTCCTGCTGCCAGCAAGGGCTATTCGGGCAAGATTCTGTTGTTTTCCCAGTTCACCTCAATGCTGGCCTTGATTGAGGAGGAGCTGCAAAAGCGCAGCCTTGACTATTCGTTGTTGACCGGCAGCACCACGGATCGGCGCACGCCGGTGAGGGATTTTCAAAGTGACAAGGTATCTACCGGTTAGTCAGCTATCGCGAGCAAGCTCGCTCCCACAGGAGATTCGGGGTGCAGACCTATCCTGCGCTCACCTCAGGACCATGTGGGAGCGAGCTTGCTCGCGATGACGGCGGCACAGCCAATATCTTCAACAACTGAACCACCGCTATCGCGAGCAAGCTCGCTCTCACAGGAGATTCGGGGTGCAGACCTATCCAGCGCTCACCTCAGGGCAATGTGGGAGCGAGCCTGCTCGCGATGACGGCGGCACAGCCAACATCTCCAACAACTGAACCACCGCTATCGCGAGCAGGCTCGCTCCCACAGGAGATTCGGGGTGCAGACCTATGCTGCGCTCACCTCAGGGCAATGTGGGAGCGAGCCTGCTCGCGATGACGGCGGCACAGCCAACATCTTCAACATCTAAATCACCGCTATCGCGAGCAGGCTCGCTCCCACAGGAGATTCGGGGTGCAGACCTATCCGGCGCTCACCTCAGGGCAATGTGGGAGCGAGCTTGCTCGCGATGACGGCGGCACAGCCAAGATCTCCAACAACTGAACCACCGCTATCGCGAGCAGGCTCGCTCCCACAGGAGATTCGGGGTGCAGACCTATCCAGCGCTCACCTCAGGGCAATGTGGGAGCGAGCTTGCTCGCGATGACGGCGGCACAGCCAAGACCTCCAACAACTGAACCACCGCTATCGCGAGCAGGCTCGCTCCCACAGGAGATTCGGGGTGCAGACCTATCCGGCGCTTACCTCAGGGCAATGTGGGAGCGAGCTTGCTCGCGATGACGGCGGCACAGCCAACATCTCCGACAACTGAACCACCGCTATCGCGAGCAAGCTCGCTCCCACAGGAGATTCGGGGTGCAGACCTATCCGGCGCTTACCTCAGGACCATGTGGGAGCGAGCCTGCTCGCGATGACGGCGGCACAGCCAACATCTCCAACATCTGAATCACCGCTATCGCGAGCAAGCTCGCTCCCACAGGAGATTTGGGGTGCAGACCTATCCGGCGCTTACCTCAGGACCATGTGGGAGCGAGCCTGCTCGCGATGACGGCGGCACAGCCAACATCTCCAACAACTGAACCACCGCTATCGCGAGCAGGCTCGCTCCCACAGGAGATTCGGGGTGCAGACCTATGCTGCGCTCACCTCAGGGCAATGTGGGAGCGAGCCTGCTCGCGATGACGGCGGCACAGCCAAGATCTCCAACAACTGAACCACCGCTATCGCGAGCAGGCTCGCTCCCACAGGAGATTCGGGGTGCAGACCTATGCTGCGCTCACCTCAGGACCATGTGGGAGCGAGCTTGCTCGCGATGACGGCGGCACAGCCACATCTTCAACATCTGAATCACCGCTATCGCGAGCAGGCTCGGCTCCCACAGGGATTGCTGTGAATCAGCGTTTTTCCAGCTTGTCCGGCAATGGCGCGAACAGTGCCTCGATATCGTCGCTTTGCAGTTTCCAGTCTCCGGCCACGCGCCCGTCCAATACGCCGGCTGCGAGGTCGGATTTTTCCTTCTGCAGCAGCTGAATCTTCTCTTCCACCGTGCCTCGGGCAATCATTTTGTAGACGAACACCGGCTTCTCCTGGCCGATGCGATAGGCGCGGTCGGTCGCCTGGTTTTCGGTGGCGGGGTTCCACCATGGATCGTAGTGGATCACCGTGTCGGCCTCGGTGAGGTTCAGGCCTACGCCGCCGGCCTTCAGGCTGATCAGAAAGATCTGACGCTTGCCGCTCTGGAATTCCTTGACCGGCGTACGTCGGTCCCGGGTCTGGCCGGTCAGGATGGCGTAATCGACGCCGCGTTTCTTCAGTTCGTCTTCGATCAGCGACAGCATCGATGTGAACTGAGAAAACAGCAGCACCCGGCGACCTTCTTCAAACAGCTCTTCGAGCATCTCCATCAGGCTGTCGAGCTTGCCCGAGGTGCTGCCGCGGGCAGGCAAGGCGGCATCGTTGAGCAGGCGCAGGTCACAACAGACCTGGCGCAGCTTGAGCAGCGCCTCGAGAATGATGATCTGGCTGCGAGCCACGCCTTTGCGGGTGATCTCGTCGCGTACCTTCTTGTCCATGGCCAGGCGCATGGTTTCGTAGACGTCCCGCTGGGCATCGCTGAGCTCGACCCAATGAATGATCTCGGTCTTGGGTGGCAGTTCTGTCGCCACTTGCTCCTTGGTCCGGCGCAGCAGAAAAGGTTTTATCCGACCGTTGAGGTGCTGCAGTCGCACATCGCTGCCGCGCTTTTCAATCGGCACGCGGTAGTCGCGGTTGAAGCTCTTGACGTCCCCGAGCCATCCCGGCAGCAGGAAGTGGAACAACGACCACAATTCGCCCAGGTGGTTTTCCAGCGGCGTACCGGACAGGCACAGCCGCTGTCGGGCGTTGAGTTCGCGGGCGGCCTCGGCGGCTTTGCTGTTCGGGTTCTTGATGTACTGGGCTTCATCGAGGATCAGCACATGCAACGGCTGCTCCGCCAGGCGCTGGACATCCTTGGGCAACAGCGCATAGGTGGTGAGGACCAGGTCGTAATCGTTCAGCCGGTCAAAGTGCTTCTTGCGCCCGGCGCCGTACAAGGCCAGCACCTTGAGTTGCGGGGTGAAGTGGGCGGCCTCGTCGAGCCAGTTGGGGATCAGGCTGGTGGGCATGACCACCATGCAAGGGCGGTCGAGGCGCCCGGCGTTTTTTTCGCTGAGGATGTGCGCCAGGGTTTGCAGGGTTTTGCCCAGGCCCATGTCGTCCGCGAGGATGCCGCCGACTTCCAGTTGCCTGAGCGATTGCATCCAGCTTAAACCTTCGAGCTGATAAGGCCGCAGCGTGGCGTTCAGACCGTCTGGCGCCGTGCTGGTGTAGTCCTTGATGTCCCGCAGGCGCTGGGCCAGGCCACGAATGTGCTCGCCGCCTTCCCAGCGCAGGGGCATGTCTTGCAGCGGGTTCAGGCGCAGGGCATCCGCGCTGTTCAAGCGCAGTTTGGTGGTGCCCGGTTCTTGCAGGTAAAACTCGCCCAGGGTGGCCAGCACCGGTTTCAGCCGGCCATAGGGCAGGGCCACTTGCTGCGGGCCGAACTCGGAGTTCGGACGGTTAGGCAAATTGACCAGAATGAGTTCGTCATCGCGGCGCCTGGCCAGGCGTTCCGGGTTGAACAGCTCGATGTGCGAACGCATCAGGTTCAGCAGAATCGGCAGTAGGCTCAATCGTTCACCGTTGACGATGATCCCCAGTTCCAGATCGAACCAGTCCCGTTCCGGCGTTTCTTCGACCGTGGCGTACCATTCGTCCACCGCCGTCAGGTCGAAACCGAAATCCTCGTCGATCTGCAACTCCCAGCCCTGGCTACGCAGTTTCGGCAGATCGTTGAGGGTGAACGTCAGCCAGGCACTGTCGTTGACCATCTCGTACAGCTCACCGGCGCTTTCGGGCAGGGCCTTGCTTTGGCGGGTTGCGATTTTGAAGCCGAGGATTCGAAGCTGTTCGCGGTAGGACTGCTCCACTTCTGTCTGGCGTTTTATCCGCAGCGTCTGTGTGTCCTGGCGAATCAGTACGTCAGTGTTGCGCTGGCCGCTGACGTATTCGTCCAGGTAGCTGAAAGACAGGGCGGCGCGGTGCTGGATGTAGCGCTGCATCTTGCCATTGCGCGGCTCGAAAGCGCTGAACTCGATGCTCGCCAGCCACAGCCGCGGCATTGGTTGGACGTTGTCCACCAGCACTTGCGGCGGGGCCTTGGGGCTGCGGTTTTCCAGCACGGCCTGGAGTTTCTCCAGCAACTGCGCGTCTTTCTCGGCGGCCGGGTAGGCCAGGGTTTCCTGGACTTGCAGCAGCACCGCCGCGCAGTGCTTGCAGTTGATGCGCACCGGGCAGGTACAGGCGGCTTCAAGCAGAATCAACGTGCCTTTGGCTGACTCTTTCAGGCGAATCGTCTGGCGGTAAACGTTACCCCCAGAGCCTTCACAACTGGCGGTGATGGTGCTGTCGCCGGCCTCGACGATCCTGACGCGGTTTTCCAGCGCGTAACGGCGCCCGCGCTCCAGGCTCTGTTCCTTGAATCGATTGACCCAGGAGGGTGCCAGGGGTTTGCTCAGGGGCGAGGGCATAGGCGCGCCGATCAGTCCGGAATGACGTCAGGCGCCTGCCGTGGCGCAGGCGCAGTCAGCGAGGTGATTTTGATCAGCAGGCCGAGGTGGCCGTTGTCGAGGAAATTCAACTGGCCATTTTTGGTATGGCTCTGCTGTTTGAGGCGTTCGCTGGAAGTGACCAGGCCATTGGTGTCGATCTGGTTGATCCAGAAGTCGGCGTCCACGTCGGTAAACCGCCCCAGTTTCAGTTCCAGGGTTCCTTCGATGGGAAACTGGCCGAACTGTTCTGCGCCATCACTGACGGCGATTCGGCTGCCCTGTTCGCCCAGGTTCTGCTGCCAGGCTTTGTGCATCAGCACCGTGTACTGACCACTGGCGTTGAGTTTTTCCACGATGTGACCCAATGCAGGCGTGCGCTGGCTCTTCGCGTCCAGGCGTTGCGCGCCCGCGTCCCAGTCCTCCGGTGCGGCGCGGCTGACAATCGCCGGTTCGGCGTTCTGGCGCATCAGGATCATTTCAACCTGATACAGGTCATCGGCAAACGCCAGGGGAGCGACCAGGGTCATCAACAAGGTCAGTGAGCGAAACAGGCGCATGGGGCGTCCTTCAAGCAGGGGTCGGAGTGAGGCGCTCGAACAGCGCTTCTACGGTATTGAAACGCTCTTCCGGGCGTTCCATGGGCACCATGAACTTGAACATCGTGGCACCTTCAAACTTGTAGCGTTTGGGTTGGCCCTGGATCAGCTTGATCAGTACCAGCGGATCGACCGGCGTCTGGGCTTCGAACTCGATACGACCACCATTGGGGCCGCCGTCGACTTTCTTGATGCCCAGTTGCTCGGCCTTGAGCTTGAGCCAGGTGGTACGCACCAGATTCTTGGTTGGCTCCGGCAGCAGACCGAAGCGGTCGATCATCTCCACTTGCAGGTCCTTGAGGCCTTCTTCGTCAGTGGCCGAGGCGATGCGTTTGTAGAGGATCAGCCGTGCGTGGACATCCGGCAGGTAGTCTTCCGGGATCAGCGCCGGCACCCGCAGATTGATTTCCGGCCCGCCGCCCAACGGTTGGTCGAGGTTCGGTTGCTCACCCTTGCGGATCGACTTGACCGCCCGTTCGAGCATTTCCATGTACAGGGTAAAACCCACGGCCTGGATCTGGCCGCTCTGGCCGTCGCCCAGCAACTCGCCTGCACCGCGGATTTCCAGGTCGTTGGTGGCCAGCACGAAACCGGCGCCCAGGTCCTGGGTGTTGGCGATGGCTTCCAGGCGCTTTTCCGCGTCCGGGGTGATCTGCTGGCGCGGTGGCGTCAACAGGTAGGCGTAGGCCTGGTGGTGACTGCGCCCGACCCGACCGCGCAACTGGTGCAACTGGGCCAGGCCGAATTTGTCGGCGCGCTCGATGATGATGGTGTTGGCGCTCGGCACATCGATGCCGGTCTCGATGATGGTCGAGGCGATCAGCACGTTGAAGCGCTTGTGGTAGAAATCGCTCATCACCTGTTCGAGTTCACGTTCGCGCATCTGCCCGTGGCCGATGCCGATGCGGGCTTCCGGCACCAGCTCGGCCAGGTCGGCGGCGCATTTCTCGATGGTCTTGACGTCGTTGTGCAGGTAATAGACCTGGCCGCCCCGCAGCAGCTCGCGCAGCAGGGCTTCCTTGATCGTGCTTTTATTCTGCTCCATGACGAAGGTGCGCACCGACAGGCGACGGGCCGGCGGCGTGGCGATGATCGACAGGTCACGCATGCCCGACACCGCCATGTTCAGCGTGCGCGGGATCGGCGTGGCCGTCAGGGTCAGGATGTCGACCTCGCTGCGCAGGGCCTTGAGCTGTTCTTTCTGGCGCACGCCAAAGCGGTGCTCTTCGTCGATGATCACCAGCCCCAGGTTTTTGATCTTCACATCGTCCTGCAGCAGTTTGTGCGTGCCGATGACGATGTCGATCTTGCCCTCGGCCAGATCGGCCACCGCCGCGTTCACTTCCTTGGTGGACTTGAAGCGGCTCATCACCTCCACGGTCACCGGCCAGTCGGCGAAGCGGTCGCGGAAACTGTTGTAGTGCTGCTGGGCAAGCAGGGTGGTCGGCACCAGGATTGCCACCTGCTTGCCGCCGTGCACGGCAATGAATGCGGCGCGCATCGCCACTTCGGTCTTGCCGAAACCGACATCGCCGCACACCAGCCGATCCATCGGTTTGGGCGCGAGCATGTCAGCGCGCACGGCCTCGATGGTGGTTTGCTGGTCGACGGTTTCCTCGAAGGGGAACCCGGCGCTGAAGGTCTCGTAGTCGGCTTTCGGGTCGGCGAAGGCATACCCCTCGCGGGCGGCGCGCCGGGCATAGATGTCCAGCAACTCGGCGGCCACGTCGCGCACCTGTTCGGCGGCCTTGCGCTTGGCTTTCTGCCAGGTTTCCGAACCCAGCCGATGCAGCGGCGCCAGGGCGTCGTCGCTACCGGTGTAGCGGGCGATCAGGTGCAGGTTAGCCACCGGCACGTAGAGCTTGGCACCCTCGGCGTATTCAAGGGTGAGGAACTCGGCGGCCTGGTTGTCGATTTCCAGGGTCGCCAGACCCAGGTAGCGGCCTACGCCGTGGTCGATGTGCACCACTGGCGCGCCTTCGCGCAGCTCGGTGAGGTTCTTGATGACCGCGTCGTTGGCGGCGTCGGCACGTTTCTCGCGACGCCGACGCTGCATGACGCGCTGGCCGAACAATGGGCTTTCGGCCACCAGCGCCAGGGCCGGGTCTTCCAGGACAAGGCCGTCGTTCAGCGGCGCGATAGTAATCGCCAGGCGGTCTTTGCCGGCGACGAAGTCTGGCCAGCTATCGACGGTTTTCGGCCTAAGTTTCAGGCGTTCAAGCAGTTCAAGCAGCACTTCACGACGACCGGCGGATTCGGCGGTGAACAGCACGCGGCCGGGGAAACCGTCGAGAAAACCGGCCAGGGCCGCCAGTGGCTGCGTGGCCTTGGCTTCGATCGCCAGGTCCGGCAAGGCCTTGGCCGGGAAGCGTTCGCGGCCGACGCCCGTTTCCACGTCCTGCTGGCTTGCCACCACGCGTGGCCAGTTCTTGAGCCGGGCGAAGCAGTCTTCCACCGGCAGGAACAGCTCGGCCGGTGGCAATAAAGGACGGGAAGGATCGACGCGGCGCTCTTCGTAGCGATTGCGCACATCGTTCCAGAAGTTTTCCGCCGCCTGCTCGATGCCGGGCAGGGAAAACACCTGAGTGTCCTGGGGCAGGTAATCGAACAGGGTGGAGGTTTCTTCGAAAAACAGCGGCAGGTAGTACTCGATACCGGCGGGAGTGATCCCGCTGCTCAGGTCCTGGAAGATCGGGCAGCGACGGAAATCCACATCGAAACGTTCGCGAAAGCGCGCCTTGAAGCGGGTCACGGCGTCTTTTTGCAGCGGGAATTCCTTGGCCGGCAGCAGGCGCACCGACTGTACTTTGTCGATGGAACGTTGGTTTTCCGGGTCGAAGGTGCGCAGGGTTTCGATTTCGTCATCGAACAGGTCGATGCGGTAAGGCAACTTGCTGCCCATCGGGAACAGATCGATCAGCGCGCCGCGTACCGCGAACTCGCCGTGCTCGTACACCGTGTCGACGCAACGATAGCCACTGGCTTCAAGACGGCTGCGCATTTGCTCGACGTCGAGCTTCTGGCCGATGTCCAGCACCAGGCTGCTGCCGAGCAAAAACTGGGTCGGTGCCAGACGATGTAGGGCCGTGGTGATCGGCACTACCAAAACGCCATGACTGAGCTCCGGCAACCGATAAAGGCTGGCGATTCGCTGGGAAATGATGTCCTGGTGGGGCGAAAACAGATCGTAGGGCAGGGTTTCCCAGTCCGGGAAATGCAGCACGGGCAAATCCGGGGCGAAGAAACTCAGTTCCTGTTCGAGCCGCTCGGCGCTTTGGCTGTCGGCGGTCAGCAGCAGGGTAAAGCGCTTTGCAGCGCTGGCAGCCTCGGCAATGGCCAGGCTCAGGGCGGCACCGGGCAGGTTGCCCCAGTGCTGTTTACCTGCCGCGGCAGGGAGAAGCGGGAGACGCAGAACGGGCACGGAAGGTTGAGCTCCAGCGTTGCGACAAAGTCGGCAATTGTAGCGGGGGAAGGGGGCGGCTGTCAGTCGCAGACTACCCTGGCGAACAGGAAAACCACGGTGCGACAGGCGCGCATTGCTCCGCCGAAGAGTCGGCGGCATAATGTAGCCCCTTTTTTCAGCCCCTACATGTGGAAGGTTCCCGTGACTCAGAAGCCCGACCAGTGTCTTGGTGAATGGATCGATCGTGAAGCACTCGCAGAAGCGATGATCCCTCTCATCGGTCAGCTCTACCGCAATAACAACGTGGTGAGCTCGATCTATGGCCGCAGCCTGATCAACCAGTCTGTCATCGCGATTCTCAAGGCTCACCGCTTTGCTCGCCACCGTTCTTCCGACGACAGCGAACTCTCCGTCCACGAAACATTCCCTCTGCTCAAGGCCATGAGCGAGCTCAAGCTCGGCGCGGCTTCGGTGGACCTGGGCAAGCTGGCGTTCAAATTCCGTAACGAAGGCAACGGCCGTAGCGCCGAGCAGTTCGTTCGCGAAGAGATGGCTGATGTGGTTGGCCAGCAAAACGTTTCGGCACGCAAAGGCACCGACGTCGTGCTCTACGGCTTCGGTCGTATCGGTCGTCTGCTGGCGCGCATCCTGATCGAGAAAACCGGTGGTGGCGATGGTTTGCGCCTGCGTGCCATCGTGGTGCGCAAAGGCGCGGAGAACGACCTGACCAAGCGCGCCAGCCTGCTGCGTCGCGATTCGGTCCATGGTTCGTTCAACGGCACCATTACCATCGACGAAGAAAACAACACCATCACGGCCAACGGTAACCTGATCCAGGTGATCTACGCGAAGAACCCGACCGAGGTGGATTACACCCAGTACGGCATCAAGGACGCACTGCTGGTGGACAACACCGGTGTATGGCGTGACGCCGATGGCCTGGGCCAGCACCTGGCATGCCCGGGTGTCGACCGCGTTGTTCTGACCGCACCTGGCAAGGGCAAGCTCAAGAACATCGTTCACGGCATCAACCACAACGAAATCACCGCTGACGACAAGATCGTCTCCGCCGCTTCGTGCACCACCAACGCCATCGTGCCGGTGCTCAAGGCTGTGAACGACAAGTTCGGCATCATCAACGGTCACGTTGAAACCGTTCACTCGTACACCAACGACCAGAACCTGATCGACAACTTCCACAAAGGCGACCGTCGTGGCCGCAGCGCCGCGCTGAACATGGTGATCACCGAGACCGGTGCCGCCACCGCTGCTGCCAAGGCTTTGCCTGAGCTGGCCGGCAAGCTGACCGGCAACGCGATCCGTGTACCGACGCCGAACGTGTCGATGGCCATCCTCAACCTGAACCTTGAGAAAGCCGCCACCCGTGAAGAGATGAACGAGTACCTGCGCTATATGGCGCTGCACTCCGACCTGCACAAGCAGATCGATTTCGTCAATTCCCAGGAAGTGGTGTCCACCGACTTCGTTGGCTCGCGCCATGCCGGCGTGGTCGACGCTGAAGCGACCATCGTTCAGGACAACCGCGTTGTGCTGTACGTCTGGTACGACAACGAGTTCGGTTATAGCTGCCAGGTCGTTCGCGTGATGGAAGACATGGCCGGTGTAAACCCGCCAGCATTCCCGCGCTAAGCCTTAGCTGCACATGAAAACGCCCCGACTTGTCGGGGCGTTTTTTTGTCTGGGTTTTTTGTCGCCCGGGCTGGCCTCATCGCGAGCAGGCTCGCTCCCACAATGGACCGAGTAAATCCTGTGGGAGCGAGCCTGCTCGCGATAGCAATCTGTCAGGCGCCGCTCGCCGCCAAGGCCTGTGCAGTCCGCAGTTCATGGCGATTGCCCCTGAACAACACCAAGGTAGCAATCAGCCCCAACACCGCCGCGCCACTGAGCCATATCCCCGGCGCGGCCTTGTTGCCCAGCACATGAATCAGATAAGTACAGGCCGCTGGCGTAAACCCGCCGAAGGTCGCTGTTGCCAGGCTGTAGGCCAGGGAGAAGCCGGTGGTGCGCACTTCCAACGGCATGATTTCCGTCAAGGCGACTACCATGGCACCGTTGTACGATCCATACAGGAACGACAACCACAACTCCACGATCAGCAGATGGCTGAAGCTGGGGTTCGCCACCAGCCAGGACAGCGCCGGATATGCCGTGAGGATCGCCAGAATCGTCGCACCCAGCAGCAAGGGCTTGCGTCCGATCTTGTCGGAAAATGCGCCCATCACCGGCAGCCAGAAGAAGTTCGACAGCCCGATGCATACCGTCACCAGCAACGCATCCAGGTCCGACAGGTTCAGTTCGGCTTTACCGAAGGTCGGCGTGTACGCCGTGATCAGGTAAAACGACACCGTGGTCATCACCACCAACGCCATGCCCGCCAGGACGATGCCGAAGTTCTGACCGATGGAACGGATGATTTGCGACAGGGTAGGGCGATGTTTTCTCGCCTGGAATTCAGGTGTTTCTTCCAAGGAGCGACGGATCACGAATATCACCGGCACGATCATGCAACCCACCAGAAACGGCACGCGCCAGCCCCATTCGCCCATCTCCTGGGGACTCAGCCAGTGATTGAGGCCAACGCCCAGCAGGCCGGCAAACACGACGGCGGCCTGTTGACTGGCGGATTGCCAACTGACAAAGAAACCCTTGCGCCCCGGTGTGGAAATTTCCGCCAGATACACCGATACGCCGCCCAGCTCAACACCGGCGGAAAAGCCCTGCAGCAATCGCCCCAGCAGCACCAGCAGCGGTGCCGCCACGCCGAGGGTGGTGTAACCCGGCACACAAGCGATCAGCACGGTGCCGGCGGCCATCATCGCCAAGGTGATGATCAAGCCTTTGCGGCGGCCGTGCCGGTCGATGTAGGCCCCGAGAAAAATCGCCCCCAGCGGGCGCATCAAGAACCCGGCGCCAAATGTGGCCAGGGACAGCATCAGCGAGGCGAAAGCACTGTCGGTCGGGAAGAACGTCTTGGCAATGGCCGTGGCGTAGAAGCCATAGACCATGAAGTCGAACATCTCCAGGAAGTTGCCGCTGACAACGCGAAAGATCGCCTTGCCGTTGCTGGTGTTGGAAGGCATGGGTAGGTACTCACTCTGACAATCTTGTATGAAAGCGCTGCACCCACTGTGGGAGCGAGCCCGCTCGCGATAGCGGTGTGTCAGTCACATCAATGTCGTTTGATCCGACGCTATCGCGAGCAGGCTCGCTCCCACAGTTTTTTGCATCTGGACTGAAGGGCGCTGAAGCCCATAATGGCCGGCGCGGTTTCGAGGGGGGATGAAGATTTGTTAACTGGACGATGGATGGGGCTTGTGGTGCTGCTCGGCGTGTTGTCCGGTTGCGGCAACGGCGACACCCTGGAGCGCTTCGACGGCCCGACCATGGGCAGCCACTATTCGATTCAGTACGTCAGGCATTCCGCCGCACCTGGACCGAAAGCGGTGCGGGCCGAGGTGGAAAGCATCCTCGCCGAAGTGGATCGACTGTTCTCGACCTATCGCAGCGATTCGGACATCGAACGGTTCAATGCGTTGCCGGCCAATAGCTGCCAGATCATGCTTGGCCCTGTCCTGGAGTTGATCCGCGTGGGTGAGCAGTTGTCCTCCCAAAGCGACGGTTCTTTCGATCTGACGGTGGAGCCGCTGCTCAACCTGTGGGGCTTCGGTCCCCAGTCCCGAGCAGAGAAAGTACCGACCGCAGAAGCCCTGGCCCAGGTGCGCCAACGCGTCGGGCATGCTCATCTGCGCATCGACGGCGACCGCTTGTGCAAAGACGCCGCGGTGGAAGTCGACTTCAACAGTATCGCCGCCGGTTATGCCGTCGACCGGATCGCCAGCCGGTTCAAGGCCTTGGGCATCGACAGCTATCTGGCCGAGGTCACTGGCGAACTCAAGGCCGCCGGACGCAAACCCGATGGTGCCGCCTGGCGTATCGCCCTGGAAGAACCCCGGGACGACCGGCGGGTGGCTGAGCGCGTCATCGAGGTCAACGGCTACGGGGTTTCCACCTCGGGCGACTACCGCAAATATTTCGAACAGGGCGGCAGGCGTTATTCCCACACCTTTGATGCGCGCACCGGTGCACCGGTCCTACACAACCTCGCGTCAGTCACGGTGATTCATCCTTCGGCGTTGATGGCCGATGGACTATCGACGCTGTTGCTCATTCTCGGTCCTGAACGGGGTTGGGACTATGCCCAGAAGCATGGCATCGGGGTATTTTTCGTATTGCGGGACAATGACCGTTTCATCGTTCGCACCAATGAAGCATTTGAACGGATGACTGGCGGAAAAACCCAATGATGACAGCGCGCTGAAAGCGCACCTGTGGCGAAATAGCGCAGGCAAAACTAGCCTACGACGCGACCAAGGGGTAATGTGCGCGGCGTTGACGCTTCTATAGACTGTGGCCGGGCTCATGAACCGGCCCCAAATTGTTCCTTCATGTCGCTGGCCGGCATGATTTAGCCGTGGTGCCAAATGTAGCGCCGCGGCCTGTTCTGAGGAGTACGCATGGCTGTCTACAACTACGACGTGGTGGTATTGGGTTCCGGCCCGGCGGGAGAGGGCGCGGCAATGAACGCCGCCAAGGCAGGGCGCAAGGTCGCGATGGTCGACAGCCGTCGGCAGGTCGGTGGCAACTGCACCCACTTGGGCACCATCCCGTCCAAGGCCTTGCGTCACTCGGTCCGGCAGATCATGCAGTTCAACACCAACCCGATGTTTCGCGCCATCGGCGAGCCGCGCTGGTTCTCCTTCCCGGACGTGCTCAAGAGCGCCGAGAAGGTGATCTCCAAGCAAGTCGCCTCGCGCACCGGTTACTACGCCCGCAACCGGGTCGACGTGTTCTTTGGCACCGGCAGCTTTGCCGATGAGCAGACCGTTGAAGTGGTCTGCGGCAATGGCGTGGTCGAAAAGCTGGTGGCCAAGCACATCATCATCGCCACCGGCTCGCGCCCGTATCGTCCGGCCGATATCGATTTCAACCACGCACGTATCTACGATAGCGACACGATCCTGAGCCTGGGCCACACCCCGCGTAAGCTGATTGTCTACGGCGCCGGGGTGATCGGTTGCGAATACGCCTCGATCTTCAGCGGCTTGGGTGTGCTGGTGGAACTGGTGGATAACCGTGGCCAGTTGCTGAGCTTCCTGGACTCGGAAATCTCCCAGGCCCTGAGCTATCACTTCAGCAACAACAACATCACCGTGCGTCACAACGAGGACTACGACCGCGTCGAAGGCGTGGACAACGGCGTGATCCTGCACCTCAAGTCCGGCAAGAAGATCAAGGCCGACGCCTTGCTCTGGTGCAACGGCCGTACCGGCAACACCGACACCCTGGGCCTGGAAAACATCGGCGTGAAGGTCAACAGCCGTGGCCAGATCGAAGTTGACGAGAACTACCGCACCTGTGTGACGAACATCTACGGCGCCGGTGACGTGATCGGTTGGCCGAGCCTGGCCAGCGCCGCCCATGACCAGGGCCGTTCAGCGGCCGGCAGCATTGTCGACAACGGGAGCTGGCGCTTCGTCAACGACGTACCGACCGGCATCTACACCATTCCGGAGATCAGCTCGATCGGCAAGAACGAGCAGGAGCTGACCCAGGCCAAGGTGCCGTACGAAGTGGGCAAGGCCTTCTTCAAGAGCATGGCGCGGGCGCAGATCGCCGGAGAGCCGCAGGGCATGCTGAAGATCCTGTTCCACCGCGAGACGCTGGAAGTGCTGGGCGTGCACTGTTTCGGTTACCAGGCGTCGGAGATCGTTCACATCGGCCAGGCGATCATGAACCAGCCGGGCGAGCTGAACACGCTGAAATACTTCGTCAACACGACCTTCAACTACCCGACCATGGCCGAAGCCTATCGGGTAGCGGCCTATGACGGGCTCAACCGGCTTTTTTGAGCGGCTCCGGCCGGTGGCCTGAGCCGGCCGGGGAGACCGATTTCAGCAATTCTCGAGGGTGGCAGTGGCCAAACCGGGAAAGTCTGTAATCAGGCTGTCAACGCCGAAGTCGGCGAGCCTGCGCATCAGCGCGGGTTCGTTGACCGTCCACACTGATACATGCAACCCCTGACGCTGGGCCTTGATCAGGCGTTCCGGCGTACACAGCGTCCAGTTGAGCGCCAGAATCTCGCAGCCGTAACTCTGGGCGACCTTCAGTGGGTCGAGCCAGGCGTATTCGGCCACCAGCCCGCGGGAGATGTCCGGGGTCAGGTCCAGGGCAGCCTTGAGCACTTCCCGGGAGCTGGATGTGATGGTGATTTTGTCCAGCAACCCGAAACGCTGGGCCATTTCGCGGATCCCCAGCACGGTGGCGGCGGCGCGGGTGCGTGAGGCACTCTTGACCTCCAGTTGCCAATGCTCGAAATCACATTTTTCGAACAGCTCCTCCAGGCGCGGGATCGGGCACGGCTTGATCCAGCCCGGGCCACCCTTGCGCGCATCGTAGGTCACCAGCTCGGCGGCCGAATGCTCCACCACCTTGCCCCGGCGATCGGTGGTGCGCTTGAGGGTCGGGTCGTGGATCACCATCAACTCGCCGTCCATTGAAAGGTGCAGGTCCAGCTCGCATCGGCGCACGCCGTGCTTGAGGCACTCCTGAAAACCGGTCAGGGTATTTTCTGGCGCTTCGCCCTTGGCGCCACGGTGGCCATAAATGAGGGTCACGGTTCTTCCTTATTGATGCCGGATTCGTTCAGTTCCCGCGCCAGGCGTCGCTCTTGCGCCTGTTTCTGCAGGATGTAGCGGGCCAGTAACTGGCGCTGGGCGTCGGTGGGGCGTTCGAACTCGGTGCCCACGTCATAGCCGTCGCCCTTGGGGTCGCAATGAGTGACCCGGGCCCGGAGCAACAGCCCCAGGGCCTGGGGCATCAGCACCATCTTGATCGACAGGTGCGTGCCAACGCCGACAGGCGTGGCGTGCTGGAAGTCGATGCCGCCCTCGGAGATGATCACCGGCTGCGGTTCGCCGATTTCGCCGAGCGCCGTCAGGGCAATGACCTGACTGAGCAGGTCGATGCGTTTATTCATCGCCTTGAGGTAAGCCGCGATGCTGCGCTCGCGCTCGCTGATCTGGCGCAGCAGGTGTTGCGATTCGAATTCGCTCAGGTGTAATTCGCTGAGCAGATTGAATAGTGGAGAAGCATCCTGCAACACTTCCTGGCCAGCAGCTTCAGGAATGGAGAGGGGCCGAATTTCCAGTGCGATCGTGTCCTCGATACGGTAGTATTCGCGGCGATCTTCTTCATCTAATGTCGACATGGCGAACCCATGGTAGCGGCGGTGGTCTGAGTGTAAAGCTGGTTTGTGACCCCCGCCACAAGGACGTTCCTTTTCCCTCCGAACAAGCCCCGACATGTTCAGACCTCTCTTCGTATTTATCGGCACGCGTTATACCCGTGCAAAACGTCGCAATCATTTCGTATCGTTCATTTCCCTGACTTCAATCATCGGGCTGGCCCTTGGCGTGGTCGTGATGATCGTCGTGCTGTCGGTGATGAACGGGTTCGACCATGAGATGCGCACTCGCGTGCTGGGCATGGTGCCCCACGCCACCCTCGAAACCGGCGAAGCCATCAGCGACTGGCCGAGCCTGGCCGCCAAGGTCAAGCAGAACCCGCAGGTGCTGGCGGTTGCGCCGTTCACCCAGATGCAGGGGCTGCTGACCCACAATGGCAAGGTTTCCAAGGTCTTGCTCAATGGCATTGACCCTGGGCTTGAGCGGCAGGTGTCGATCATCGACAACTTCATGAAGCAGGGCAAACTCGACGACCTGGCGCCAGGCAGCTTTGGCATCGTCATCGGTGACAAGGCCGCTGCCAAGCTCGGCGCCGCCATCGGCGACAAGCTGACCTTCGTGGCACCGGAAGTCACCGTGACCCCGGGCGGTATGTTCCCGCGCATGAAGCGCTTTACCGTGGTCGGCATCTTCCATGTCGGCGCCGGCGAGCTGGACGGTTACCTGGGCGTCACCAACCTTCAGGACCTGGCGCGCCTGCATCGCTGGAAGCCGGATCAGGTCCAGGGCCTGCGGCTGAAGTTCGATGATCTGTTCCAGGCGCCGCGCGTCGCGTGGACCATCGCCCAGCAGCTCGGCGAAGACCGCTACTACGCCCGAGACTGGACCCGCACCCACGGCAACCTGTACCAGGCGATCCGCATGGAAAAAGCCATGATCGGTCTGCTTTTGTTGCTGATCGTCGCGGTGGCGGCATTCAACATCATCTCCACTCTGGTGATGGTGGTGAACGACAAGAAAGGTGACATCGCCATCCTGCGCACCCTTGGCGCCACGCCGGGGCAGATCATGCGGATCTTCATGGTCCAGGGCACGGTCATTGGCGTGATCGGTACGGTGGTCGGCGCCTTGGTCGGGATGTTTGCCGCGCTGAACGTCAGCGCCGCGATTGCCGCTCTCGAAGGCCTGATCGGGCACAAGTTTCTCAACGCCGACGTGTACTTCATCGACTACCTGCCGTCGCAGTTGCAGACAGACGATGTGTTGATGGTCTGCGGCGCCGCGTTGGTCCTGAGTTTCCTCGCCACCCTGTATCCAGCCTGGCGTGCCGCGCGCACCCAGCCTGCGGAGGCGTTACGTTATGAGTGAGTCGGGTATGAGTGAAAAAGCAATCTTGAGCTGCCGTAACCTGGGCAAATCCTACGAGGAGGGGCCGGAATCGGTGGTGGTGTTGTCGGGCTTGCAGCTGGAGCTGCATCCGGGCGAGCGTGTGGCGATTGTCGGTACGTCCGGGTCGGGCAAAAGTACCCTGCTCAATCTGTTGGGCGGCCTCGATACACCGACTGCCGGCAGTGTCTGGCTGGCCGGCGAGGAACTCTCGGCGCTGAACGAGAAGGCCCGTGGCCTGCTGCGCAACCGTTCCCTGGGCTTCGTTTACCAGTTCCACCATTTGCTGCCGGAGTTCACCGCGCTGGAGAACGTCTGCATGCCGCTGCTGATCGGTCGCACCGCGATCCCTGAAGCCCGCCAGCGGGCCACGGCGTTGTTGGAGCGGGTCGGGTTGGGCCATCGTCTGGAGCACAAGCCGGCGGAGTTGTCCGGTGGCGAGCGCCAGCGCGTGGCGATTGCTCGGGCCCTGGTCAACAAGCCGGGGCTGGTGATGCTCGACGAGCCGACCGGCAACCTCGACTCCCACACCGCCCAAGGCATTCAGGACCTGATGCTGGAACTCAGTACCTCGATGCGTACCGCGTTCCTGGTGGTGACCCACGACATGAACCTGGCCCGGCAGATGGACCGCGTCCTGCACTTGCAGGAAGGTTGCCTGACGCCCATTTGACCGACCGAAACCCGGCGCTTGCTGCAAGCGCCGGGTCTTTTATTTTCATACGGTGCCCCGCGAATGTTCAGACCGTTATCGATCTTCATCGGCACGCGCTATACCCGCGCCAAGCGCCGCAATCGCTTTGTTTCGTTCATTTCCATGACCTCGATGATCGGCCTCGCCCTGGGGGTGCTGGCGATGATCGTGGTGCTGTCGGTGATGAATGGCTTCCAGCGCGAAATGAGCTCGCGCATCCTGGGCATGGTGCCCCACGCCACCATCATCGGCGTCAAGCCGATCGACGACTGGCAGCCGGTGGCTGCCGCGGCGCTGAAAAATCCTGAGGTGATCGCTGCCGTGCCGTTCACTGAAATGGAAGGCATGCTCAGCCATAAAGGCGCGATGCAACCGATCCAGATCAGCGGCATCGACCCGGCCCAGGAGGGCAAGGTGTCCATTGTCGCCCAGCATATTGTCCAGGGGCGTCTCGATGCCTTGAAACCGGGCGAGTTTGGCGTGGTGATCGGCGAAATCACTGCTCGGCGCTTCCGTTTGAACGTCGGGGACAAACTGACCCTGATCGTGCCGGAAATCAGCACCGCGCCGGGTGGCATCACCCCGCGGATGCAGCGCTTGAATGTGGTCGGCGTGTTCAAGGTAGGCGCCGAACTGGATGGCTCCATGGCGCTGATCCACGTGGCCGACGCCGCGCAAATGCAACATTGGCAGCCAAACCAGGTGCAAAGTGTGCGCCTGGCGGTCAAGGACCTGTACGCCGCGCCGCGAGTTTCCGGCGACATCGCCACGGGCCTCGGCGCGGACTACAAGGCCGACGACTGGACCCACACTCAGGGCAGCCTGTTCAGTGCCATGAAGATGGAAAAAACCATGATCGGTTTGCTGTTGTTGATGATTGTCGCGGTGGCGGCCTTCAACATCATCGCGACCCTGATCATGGTGGTGAACGATAAGGGCGCGGATATCGCGATCCTGCGCACCATCGGCGCCACGCCACGGCAGATCATGGCGATTTTCATGGTCCAGGGCACGGTGATTGGCGTGGTCGGCACGCTGATTGGCGGCGTGCTGGGGGTGATTGCGGCACTGAACGTCAGTGATTTAGTGGGTTGGGTGGAAAGGGTCACTGGCCAGCATATTTTCAGTTCCGACGTGTATTTCGTCAGCAACCTGCCTTCGGAGCTTCAACGCGGTGATGTAGTGCTGATCTGCTCGGCCGGGTTCATCCTGAGCTTCCTCGCCACGGTTTACCCGGCCTGGCGTGCGGCGAAGGTCGAGCCGGCACAGGCGTTGCGCTATTCCTGATACTGCACAGACCTCTGTGGCAGAAGGGCTTGTTGAAGACTCTGGTGGCGACGGGATTTAGCGAGGTGTCTGTGGGAGCAAGGCTTGCCCGCGATGCAGACGACGCGGTCTGCGGGGGAAACAAGGCGCCTGCATCGCGGGCAAGCCTTGCTCCCACAGATAAGTCTCTTTGCCACCAGGGTTTGCGTCGGGCTTAATCCCCCTTCGGCAACTCGATCAAAAACCGCGTCCAGCCATCGGCCGATTCGCAGCGGATCTGCCCGCCATGGGCGCGGACGATGGAGCGGGTGATGGCCAGCCCCAGCCCGGCGTGTTCACTGCTGCCTTCCTGGCGGGCCGGGTCGGCGCGATAGAAACGGTCGAACAGACGCGGCAGCAAGTGCGCTGAAATCCCGTCACCGCTGTTCTCCACGTTTACATGCATCTGCCCAACGCCCTCGACAATATGTACTCGTACTTCGCCACCGTCAGGCGTGAAGCGCAAAGCATTGTCCAGCAAATTGGACAGGGCCCGGCGCAGCATGCTGCGGTCTCCGTCGATGCGGCCGTTGCCTTCACGGCTCAAGCGGACGTGGGCGTCTTCGGCCAGCGGGGCGAAAAACTCCAGCAGCAGATCCACTTCCTGAGCCAGTTCCAGCGGTTCGCGGCTGGGTGCCAGCAAGCCGTGGTCAGCCTTGGCCAGGTAGAGCATGTCGTTGACCAGCTGCGCCATCCATTGCAGCTCTTCAAGATTGCTGTGCAGTGCTTCGCGATAATCCTCCAGCGAGCGTTCGCGGGTGAGGGTGACCTGGGTGTGGGTCAGCAGGTTCGATAAAGGGGTGCGCAGTTCATGGGCGATGTCGGCAGAGAACGCCGAGAGCCGTTGAAACGCATCATCGAGACGTCGGAGCATGTCATTGATGCTGTGGGCCAGTTCCGCCAGTTCGGCGGGCATGTGTTCTTCCGGCAGTCGGGCATTGAGAGAGCGGGCCGAGACGCTGCCGGCGATGGCCCCCATACGCCGCAACGGTCGCAAGCCGCGCCGGGCGGCCCAGGCCCCGAGCAGGGCGGTAGCCAGGGCCGAGAGGCCGACCGTCAGCCAGATCAGGCGCTGCATGCGTTGCAGGAAATGCTGGTGGTGGGTGATGTCCAGCAGCAGCGTCAGTTGCGGCGAGTCCGGGCGGTCGGGGTACAGCGGTGCATTCAATACCCGGTAGTCAGTGTCGGCATCGCTGAGGGTGGACAGGCCGGGACGCTCCGGCAACTGAGCCGGAATCCGCAGCGAACTGTCGTACCAGCGCACGCCATCGCTATCCTTGATGCGCAAGGCCAGGTCGGCCTGGCGACTGAGTTCATCTGCCAGACGGTTTTGGGTTTGCTCGGCATCAAGCCCCTGCAGGGCGCGACGCAGGCCGATCAGTTTGCCTTCGAGCAGTTGCTGATCCAGCTCGATGAAGTGCGCCTCGCTGCCACGGCTGAACAGCACGCCGGCAAACAGGGAGACCACGGCGGTGCAGGCGGCGAACAGCAGCGCCAGCCGGCTGCTCAGCGACCAACGCCCCCTCACAGGTTGCGCTCTTCAAGGACATACCCCATGCCCCGCACGGTGTGGATCAGCTTGCTGGGGAAATCGTCGTCGATCTTGATTCGCAGGCGCCGTATCGCGACTTCGATGACGTTGGTGTCGCTGTCGAAATTCATATCCCAGACCTGGGAAGCAATCAGGGATTTGGGCAGGACCTCGCCCTGGCGACGCAGGAGCATTTCCAGCAACGCGAACTCCTTGGCCGTGAGGTCGATGCGCTGGCCGCTGCGTTCGACGCGGCGGCGGATCAGGTCCAGGCGCAGGTCCGCCAGTCGCAGGCTGGTTTCCTGGGGCGTCGAGCTGCCGCGGCGCAACAGGCTGCGGACTCGCGCCAGCAGTTCGGAAAAGGCAAAGGGTTTGACCAGGTAATCGTCGGCGCCCAACTCCAGGCCATGCACGCGATCCTGGACCGCATCCCGCGCGGTGAGAAACAGCACCGGCGTATCCAGGCCGGCCCCGCGCACGGCCTGCAAAATCTGCCAGCCATCGCGGCCGGGCAGCATCACATCGAGGATCAGCAAGGCATATTCACCGCTCAAGGCCAATTGCTGGCCGGTAATGCCATCGGCCACCAGGTCGGCGTTGAACCCGGCTTCGGTCAGGCCCTGGCGCAGGTATTGGCCGGTTTTGGTTTGGTCTTCGACGATCAGCAGTTTCATAGGCAGCTCAAGGCGTTGTTGGAACGAGGGCGTTATACCGCGTCGGACGTAGCCGTGGCTCTACCTGACAAAGTTGTAATCGATCCGTAAGCCGATTGGCAGGTGTGCAGAGATAGAGTTCTCACACGCTGAATCTGACAGGAGTATGGACATGTTAATGGCAAACCGCTTGATCCTGACCGCCTTTGCACTGGTGCTCAGTACGCCCACGTGGGCGTCACCGGGCCATTTTGATTTCGGCCAGCCTGCCTCGGCGGCCAAGGCCAGTCGCAGCATCGATGTGGTGATGGGGGACATGACCTTCGACCCCGGTGCACTTGATATCAAGGCTGGCGAGACCGTTCGGTTCGTGCTGATCAATAAAGGTCAGTTGCTGCATGAGTTCAACCTGGGCAATGCCGCGATGCACGCCCAGCATCAGCAGGAAATGCTCAAGATGCAACAGAGCGGACAACTGACCCCGACCGCAATGAAGCAAGGGATGGCCCATGACTCCATGGGGCACGGGGAGGCCGGCATGCGCCATGAAGACCCCAACAGTGTGCTGGTGGAGCCGGGCAAAACCGCCGAGCTGACCTGGACCTTCAACAAGGCCATGCGGCTGGAGTTCGCCTGTAATGTGCCTGGCCACTACCAGGCCGGGATGAAAGGCAAGCTGACAGTCAGTCAGTAAGCACTCAAAGGCTGGGGCAAAGGCTGATAGAATCGGCTGATTCTTCAGTCAGGTTTCCGTCATGCATCCCGCAGCCGAACATTCGCCGCTGGGCAAATCCAGCGAATACATCGCCACGTACACGCCGTCACTGCTGTTTCCGATCCCGCGCACCGCGAAATGGGCGGAACTGGGCCTGACGGCCGAGACCCTGCCGTACAAGGGCGTGGATTTCTGGAACTGTTTCGAGCTGTCATGGCTGCTGCCGTCCGGCAAACCGGTGGTGGCCATTGGTGAATTCGCAATCGCGGCGGATTCACCAAACATCATCGAATCCAAATCCTTCAAGCTGTACCTTAACTCGCTGAACCAGACGCCCTTCGCTGATACCGCGAGCCTGGAAGCGACCCTGCGTCAGGACCTGTCGGCGGCCGCCGGTACACCGGTGGGCGTGCGCATCCGCAGCCTGAAGGACGTCGAAAGTGAAGGGGTCGTGGCATTACCCGGCGTGTGCATCGATGACTTGGACATCACCGTCGACTCCTACGAGCATCCGCGCCCGGAGCTGCTGCGCTGCGATGATTCGCGCATCGTGGAGCAAAGCCTGCACAGCCATCTGCTCAAATCCAATTGCCCGGTGACCAGCCAGCCGGACTGGGGCAGCGTCGCGGTGCAATATCGCGGTGCGGCGCTGGACCCTGCCAGCCTGTTGGCCTACATCGTCAGCTTCCGCCAGCATTCGGATTTCCACGAACAGTGCGTGGAGCGGATCTTTCTCGACCTGCAACGCTTGCTCAAACCGGAAAAATTGACGGTGTATGCGCGCTATGTGCGGCGGGGTGGGCTGGACATCAATCCGTATCGCAGTACCGAAGAGGTACAGCTGCCGAACCATCGCCTGGTCCGGCAATAAATAATCCTGTGGGAGCGAGCCTGCGCGCGATGAGTCAGGCACATTCAGCATTGATGTTGGCTGAGCCACCTATCGCGAGCGGGCTCGCTCCCACAGGGGATTGGATTTCATATCGTGAAAAATGAAAAGCCCCGCTATCAATAGCGGGGCTTTTTTGCATCTGGCGGGTTTAGATCCCCATGTTGCCCAAGGCTTGCACGATGTTGCGTAACGTCCCGGCAATAGTGGGGTGATCCAGTTCGAAGCGCTCGACGGCCAGGTTCACACCATCGACCAGGTCGGCATTCTGAAGCGAATTATCCAGTTCGATCTCGGCTTCGAGCTGAATCATCAGTTGATGCAGATTCTCGCGCTCCGGTTCGGAAAGCGGCGGGTTCTGTTCCAATTGCTCGCGCAGTTCATCAAGTTGTTTCTGCAATTCGCGGGCAGGCATTGGCGTACTCCCTTTATTGATAGGCACAGCCATGGACCGCGACGGTGCGTCAAAAGTCCGTGGCTTGCCTTAAGAGTAATCCACCCTCGTGCACCCTGCATGATCTCGGTCAGGGCTTTTCACCTTTGAGCCGACGCAGGCTGATATCCGCCAGGCAGGTGTCGAGTTCACCCAGGTGATCGATCACCGAATGCACCCCCAGGCCGAACAACTGCACGGTGGCCTTGGCGCGCTTGGTCTCTCGTTCCTGTTGGCTCAGGAGCTGCCATTCGTTCGGCGCCAGGCCACACAGCGAGCCGCAGGACGCCAGCCCGATGGTCCACAAGCCGGCATTGAGCCCCGACTGCAACAAGCGCGGCTCGCCGCTGACCAGCACGCAACCGTCCAATTGCTGGACGTTCAACGCCATCAAGGCCTGCCAGCAGGCATGCGGGGCCGGCCACGGATAATTTGTTGCTGGAAGTTGCGGCGATTTGATCCACGCCGGTAACGAAGCAGCCAGGCTATGACTGATGGCAGGTGGCAGTTCGTCGAGCCAGGCGCAGGGAATCTCCTGAAGCTGCAAAAGGCGCAGGCTTTCGAGGGCGCCGGGGGTTGGCTGCGAATGCTCGGTGGGCACTGCTCCTGACTGTCGCGCCCTTGCCCCGAAATCCACCAGACAACCGCTCAAGCCAAACAGTACGGCGGTCAGGCTGGGGGCGGGCAGGGGCAGGGTTTCGGCGCGGGGCATGGGAACGTCCTTGAAATATCCCGCAGCCTAACGTGCCTCAATGACAGTCCAATGACAGTGAAATGAAGGCGCCGGGTGCGGAAAAATCCTACGAGCAGCTTCTCTTTCAGTGCTGTCTATCCAAGCGTTCCGCTTTATACTAGCGCCCTTACCGCCTGGGCTCGGCGCCCTTGCCTGAATAATCCAAGGAGTTTTCCCTATGCGCTGGAGCCATTGTCTAGCTCAGCTGTGTTTGTCTGCCTGCGTCCTGCTGGTTCCCTTCGCCGCCCAGGCCGCAACGGAAGACGATCCTTGGGAAAGCATCAACCGCCCGATCTTTACCTTCAACGACACCGTTGATACCTACGCACTCAAGCCGCTGGCTCAGGGTTATCAGTACGTGACGCCGCAATTTCTCGAAGACGGCATCCACAACATGTTCCGCAACATCGGCGACGTGGGCAATCTGGCCAACAATGTACTGCAGGCCAAGCCGGCCGCAGCCGGGGTCGACACGGCCCGGTTGATCTTCAACACCACCTTCGGCCTGTTGGGGTTCTTCGACGTGGGCACTCGGATGGGCCTGCAACGCAGCGATGAAGATTTCGGCCAGACCCTGGGTTATTGGGGAGTCGGCAGTGGCCCGTACGTGATGCTGCCGTTGTTGGGACCAAGCACCTTGCGTGACGCGCCGGCCAAGCTTGTCGATGACTACACGGCCCCTTATCGTTACATCGACAACGTTTCGGTGCGTAACTCGATCTTCGGTCTGAACATCGTCGATACCCGCGCCAGCCTGTTGTCCGCCGAAAAACTGGTGAGTGGCGACAAGTATGTGTTTATCCGCAACGCCTTCCTGCAGAACCGTGAATTCAAGGTCAAGGATGGCCAGGTCGAAGATGATTTTTAATTTCGCCCGGTAACCCCAGGAAGGCGGCCTCAGGGCCGCCTTCTTTGTTTTGAGGCACTGTTTAAGCAGGGATCGAACCTTCCATTGAGTTACGCTTCGCTCGGTTCTTATAACTCTCTGTACTTTGACAAACCAAGACGGCAAGCGGCTATCTGCATGAGCTTGAAACGCCCCGCGGATGGGAGTACCGTCTGCGCCTTAGAAGGGCACCTCTGATGTAACTGTGTGTAGGACAAGGGCCTACATCCGGTACGACAGAGAGGCTAGAAAGCGAATCCAGTAGTGAGCGCCAGGCCCAGTTGCCCAGCCCGCTACGCCAACCTAATTCTGGCGCCGTTTGCCCACATGCCAAAAACCAGTGCCACGCTGCTGATAATCGATGATGACGAAGTGGTGCGAGCCAGCCTCGCAGCCTACTTGGAAGACAGTGGTTTCAGCGTCCTGCAGGCCAGCAACGGTCAACAGGGTCTTCAGGTATTCGAGCAAGACAAGCCCGACCTGGTCATCTGCGACCTGCGCATGCCGCAGATGGGCGGACTCGAACTCATTCGCCAAGTCACCGAGCTTTCCTCGCAGACCCCGGTCATCGTGGTTTCGGGTGCGGGCGTGATGAACGACGCGGTTGAGGCGTTGCGCCTGGGCGCGGCCGATTACCTGATCAAGCCCCTTGAAGACTTGGCCGTGCTCGAGCATTCGGTGCGCCGGGCCCTGGACCGTTCGCGCCTGTTGGTGGAGAACCAGCGTTATCGCGAAAAGCTGGAAACCGCCAACCGCGAGCTGGAAGCCAGCCTGAACCTGTTGCAGGAAGACCAGAACGCCGGCCGCCAGGTGCAGATGAACATGTTGCCGGTCAGTCCCTGGACCGCCGACGATTTCCGTTTTGCCCACCAGATCATCCCGTCTTTGTATCTGTCGGGGGATTTCGTCGACTATTTCCGGGTCGATGAACGTCGAGTGGCGTTCTATCTGGCGGACGTTTCCGGCCATGGCGCTTCGTCAGCGTTCGTGACGGTACTGTTGAAGTTCATGACCACGCGCCTGCTGTTCGAATCCAAGCGCAACGGCACGTTGCCTGAGTTCAAGCCATCAGAAGTCCTTGGTCATATCAACCG
Organism: Pseudomonas sp. A214; assembly: GCF_900156295.1. Lineage (NCBI taxonomy): Bacteria > Pseudomonadati > Pseudomonadota > Gammaproteobacteria > Pseudomonadales > Pseudomonadaceae > Pseudomonas > Pseudomonas sp. A214. The sequence goes on along the minus strand of NZ_LT707062.1, from coordinate 4,759,652 downwards.
GGGCCTGATCAGTTGTAAGCTGGGCAAACACGTGACAATGGTCGGTGGGGTCATCGACGAGGAGACGGGTTTGTTGACCTATAGCATCGGCGGTCATCTGCCGTTGCCTGTGTTGTATACGCCTGACAGTGTTCGTTACCTGGAAGGGCGTGGTTTGCCGGTGGGCCTTTTCAACGAGGCCACCTACGAAGACCACGTACTGGAACTGCCACCGACCTTCAGTTTGACGCTGATGTCTGATGGCATTCTGGACCTTTTGTCAGAACCTACACTCAAAGAGAAAGAAGCGGCCTTGCCTGAACGGGTAAGCGCAGCGGGCGGCAGCCTGGAAGGCTTGCGTCAAGTGTTTGGATTAGCCACGCTAGGGGAGATGCCGGATGATATCGCCCTGTTAGTGTTGAGCAGGAATCTTTGATGAGCACCGGTAGAATCCAGTTCGCCGAGCAGGACGGCACCTTTGTCCTGAAGTTTGTCGGTGAAGTGCGCCTGACCCTCTGTTCGGCGCTGGATGCGACTATTGAGCGGATCTTCACCGCGTTGAACTTCAACGCCATCGTGATCGACCTGACCGAAACCCGCAGCATCGACAGTACCACCCTGGGCCTGCTGGCCAAGCTGTCGATCCTGTCGCGGCAAAAGGTCGGCCTGCTGCCGACCGTGGTCACCACCCACAACGACATCACCCGGTTGCTGCAATCCATGGGCTTTGACCAGGTATTCAATATCGTCGGCGATCCCGTGCCATGCCCTGAGTGCCTGGACGATCTGCCCGATCAGGATCAATCGGAAGAGGAAGTGCGGATCAAGGTGCTTGAGGCCCATAAGATCCTCATGGGGCTGAACGACTCCAATCGTGAAGCGTTCCATGACCTGGTGAGTGCGCTGGAGCGGCCCTGATTCATAGGTTTGCGTAGACTGAGCGGGCCTCATCGCGAGCAGGCTCGCTCCCACAATGTTTATCTGCCCAGCGCCCCCTGTGGGAGCGAGCTTGCTCGCGATGGCGCCCGGCCAGCCGCCACCTTCCCAAGCCTATAAAAAAGGGCGAACCCACCCAGGTTCGCCCTCTTTATTACTTCGAAATCACCTCAAAGCTTGGCTTGCAGCAACGCCTCAAGCTTCTCCTGGTCCCGGGCGAACTGACGAATGCCTTCAGCCAGTTTCTCGGTCGCCATGGCGTCCTCGTTGGACAACCAGCGGAACTGCGCTTCATTGAGACTCAAGCGCGCCTCACCGGCTTGCCCAGGTGCCAGCTTGCGTTCCAGCTTGCCCTCGTCGGCGGCCAGTTTCTCCAGCAGATCCGGGCTGACCGTCAAACGGTCGCAGCCGGCCAGTTGCTCGATCTGGTTGAGGTTGCGGAAGCTTGCGCCCATGACCACGGTTTTGTAGTCATTGGCCTTGTAGTAGTTGTAGATACGCGTCACCGACTGCACGCCCGGATCATCGGCACCGGTGTAGTCGTTGCCGTTGGCCTTCTTGTACCAGTCGTAGATGCGGCCGACAAAAGGCGAAATCAGGAACACGCCGGCATCGGCGCAAGCCGCAGCCTGGGCGAAGGAGAACAGCAGCGTCAGGTTGCACTGGATGCCTTCACGCTCCAGCTGCTCGGCGGCGCGAATACCTTCCCAGGTGGACGCGATCTTGATCAGCACGCGATCGCGGCCAACGCCGGCCTTTTCGTACAGGTCGATCAGGCGATGCGCACGTTTCAACATGGCCTCGGTGTCGAACGACAGACGCGCATCCACTTCAGTGGAAATACGCCCCGGAATCACCTTGAGAATCTCTTGCCCGACCGCCACGCCAAAACGGTCGCTGGCCAGGCCCACATCGCCCTTGCAATCGGCCACACAGGCGTTCAGCAGCTCGGCGTAGCCTTGAATGGCCGAGGCCTTGAGCAGCAGGGAAGGGTTGGTGGTGGCATCCACGGGTTTAACGCGGGCGATGGCTTCGAAGTCGCCGGTATCGGCCACTACGGTAGTGAATTGTTTGAGTTGTTCCAGCTTGGAAGTCATGAGCGTGCTCTGTCCTATGGGTCTGTTGACATTACCCGAGGGCCGGCAGCCACTCAAGGGCGTGAAGGGGGATCGATGGCCCCAGCGGCAACAACCTGAAAACGGATGTTTGAAAGGCCGGGGCGGGTATCGGTAGATACGATGCCAAAACAGGACTCAGGTTCAAAGCAAGTGACAGTTAGCGTCCTTCCAGCATGCCCGCCGCCTGATCCAGCAGCGCCAACGGGTCTTTGGTTTTGTGGATGTCCACCGACAACAACTGCCGAAAACGGCGCGCCCCAGGAAACCCGGTACCCAGCCCCAGTACATGGCGAGTGATGTGATGCATCGCCCCGCCGGCGTCCAGGTGCTTGGCGATATAAGGCCGCAACTGCGCCAACGCCTCGGCCCGACTGATGACAGGCGCGCTGCTGCCAAACAGTTGTTGATCCACCTCGGCCAGCAGATACGGGTTGTGATACGCCTCGCGTCCCAGCATCACACCGTCGAATGTCTGCAAATGCTCGTGGCAGGCTTCCAGCGTCTTGATCCCGCCGTTGAGCACAATCTCCAGCTCCGGGAAATCCTTCTTCAACTGTGCCGCCACGTCATACCGCAGCGGCGGGATCTCACGGTTCTCCTTGGGCGACAGCCCTTCCAGAATCGCAATCCGCGCATGCACGGTAAAACTCGTACAACCGGCGTCACGCACCGTCCCGACGAACTCACACAACTGCTCGTAACTGTCCCGCCCGTTGATCCCGATCCGATGCTTGACCGTCACCGGAATCGACACAGCATCACGCATCGCCTTCACACAATCGGCCACCAGCTCAGGATGCCCCATCAGGCATGCACCAATCATGTTGTTCTGCACGCGATCGCTTGGGCAGCCGACGTTGAGATTGACCTCATCATAGCCATGCTCTTGAGCCATCCGCGCGCACGCGGCCAAATCGGCCGGGACGCTACCGCCGAGTTGAAGCGCCAGGGGATGCTCGGCTTCGTGGTGGCGCAGGAAACGCTCGTGATCGCCGTTGAGCAACGCGCCCGTGGTGACCATCTCGGTGTAGAGCAGGGCGTGTTTGGAGAGGATGCGTAGGAAGAACCGGCAGTGGGGGTCAGTCCAGTCCATCATGGGGGCCACGCTGAAGCGGCGGGAAAGGGCTTGCGGTGATGCTGTGTGTAAGGGCATGAGGATCTGAAGTGACAAATGCGATGGGAGCGCAGTTTAACAGGAATGGGATGGCGAGGATGGAGAGAGCCAATCGGTTGGGCCAGAGTTAAATCGATGACCCCTTCATCCCCCCGTACTGCAAGAATCACCCGCGGATGGGCTGACCCGCCTGTCAGATTTTTCCTATACAAATTGACCAAGAAACTTGTACAAAGTTAACTGTATGTTCGTACAGTATTTTGGAAGTCGTGCGTCATGAGCTTTTCAGTTCTAGGCCCTATCGCTACGGGTGGCTTGAAGCTGCCTTTGTGTTCGTTTCGCGTACCCGCCGGGTTTCCTTCCCCGGCAGCGGACCACATCGAAGCGCACATCTCATTGGATGAGGTTCTGAACATTCGTGCCCCGCATGTCTACCTGGTTTCCATCGCCGGGGAGAGCATGCAGGGCGCTGGGATCTTTGAAGGGGACCTAGCCGTTGTGGACCGTGCGATGGAACCTGCGCATGGCCACATCGTCGTGGCGCTGCTGAACAACGAACCCGTGTGTAAACGCCTTTGCATTCGTGGGAAGGAGGTGATTCTCCTGTCGGAGAACCCAAAGTATCCACCGAGGTACGTGCTCGAGGGCGACGAGCTGATCATCTGGGGCGTCATCACCTGCAGCGTGCGCAGCCATGTCTAAAGCCCAGCCCGTTTTCGCCCTGATTGACTGCAACAGCTTCTACGCCAGTTGCGAAAGAGTGTTCCGCCCGGACCTGGCCCGCGTGCCCATCGTGGTGCTGAGCAACAACGACGGCTGTGTGATCGCTCGCAGTTACGACGCCAAGCCCTATGTGAAGATGGGCGAACCGTATTTTCAGATCAAGCACAAGCTGCAGAAGCACGGTATCGTTCCGTTCTCGTCGAATTACGCGCTCTATGGGGACATGAGTGAGCGCGTCATGACACTCATTGAATCGATGGTGCCTGCCGTTGAGGTCTATAGCATCGACGAAGCCTTCGCGGATCTGACCGGCATTGACGGCCGGGATGCCCTCGGCCGCAAGATCCGCAGTCATGTGCTGCGCTGCACCGGCATCCCAGTCGGGGTAGGGATCGCTCACACCAAAACCCTGGCAAAGCTGGCGAACCACACGGCCAAGCGCCTGCAGGTGCAAACAGGCGGCGTGGTCGACATTTGCGACCCGTTTAAGCGCGACTGGGTGTTACGCAATACGGACGTGGCCGAGGTCTGGGGCGTCGGCCGTAAGATGAAACTGCACCTAGACGCCATGGGCATCAAGACAGCGATGGACCTGGCAAAGGCTGACCCGTGGACGCTACGCAAGAAATTCAGCGTGGTGATCGAGAAGACTGCCCGCGAGCTGGGCGGCACGCCGTGCCTGGAGCTGGACGAGCCGGACCCGCCGAAGCAGGAGATCTGCTGTAGCCGGATGTTTGGTAAGCGGCTCACGGAATTGGCTCCCATCAAGGAGGCGGTAGCCACGTACATGATGCGTGCTTCGGAAAAGCTCAGGGCGCAGAAGTCACTGTGCAAGAAGATCCGCGTCAGCATCCGCACCGGCATGTTCAACTCGGAAGAGGCGAAGTACGCCAATGGCGTGTTGGTCGATCTGCCGTATCCCACCGACGACGTGCGTCTGCTGACGAAGGCGGCGGTAGAGGCGCTCGACCGGATGTATCGCCAGGGGTTCAAGTACAGTAAGGCTGAGGTGCTGTTGATGAATCTCTGCCAGCCAGGGGAGTTCACCGACGATCTATTTGCAACCTCCCAAGCTGCCGATGCCACGGTATTGATGACAGTGTTGGACCAAATCAATGGGCGTTGGGGCAGGGGAACGCTGAGGCCAGCCAGCGTGCCCATCAATCCAGATTGGGGAATGCGTCGAGAGGTGATGAGTCGGAGTTTTACGACGAGGCTGGACCAGTTATGGGTTGTTGCTTGTAATTAGTTGGCAAACTCCCACCAAGAGACGAACATCTAAGCCACGTTGATGAAGGTGACGGGCAGCTGTCGGCCAGAAGCAGACATCGGATGCGGCTACGCTCAAGGTGATGCAAAACTCCCTTGGACTTTTTTCATCTGATGGCCATATGGACAGTATGTATCACCCGAGATACCGTTCGATTGAGATTGCGACCCGCCATCCTTAAGTGGTGTCTAGAGGGACTTAGAGTGCACGTAAAATCGATCAAGCTGATCAACTTCAAAAAAAAACGCGATGACCCCTTAGAGTTTAACGACGGCGTCAATATTTTCGTGGGCGATAAGAATTCTGGTAAGAGCATCGAAGAGCTTTTTCTGGCTGAAAGCTGCTTCAAAACGACAGCTATGATTTCGCCACCTGTTGCGCGAAAACATGGGTGGCTGGCGAAAAATACAGGACTGCTGACCTCTATGTTAACTTTTGAACATGGTCTAGAGAGTGTTTGGTTGGGGAATGAAAATGGTTGCTAGGTATCGAAAAAGTATTGAACAGTTCACAATAATGCTTCAAATCATAAAAACGAAAAAAAATTGCCGGCAGGAGCAATTGTAGATTTTCAATTATTGATTCTGAAGAAGGTCAAAGAGGCAGAAAGAGCGATCTCGCACGCAAAAGAAATAATTCAAAAGCTGCGCCTTGAAAAAGCAAATGACAGACCAACCAGAGAACGAGCAAACGAGATAAAAAACCTTATCAGGAAATTTAATCATAAAGTTGAGAGTTACAGATATATAATCTATATCTGGAAGATGTATGTTGAGAGTATTGTATTTCACTTCTGCGATAAGTATGCAATTAAACATTTTCTTTATGATGACAAGTTTCACGTAAAAGAAACGGCGGGGTTTATTTCCGGAAAGGACGGGATAAAAGCCGAGATAGCGCTCCTAAAAGCTGCCGCAAAAAATAATGTGCCAGCAGTGCTTTGCGATCTGACAAATACGCTAAGGCATGGCGATGTATGCCTACTAGGTAGCAATGATCCTTACCCCATTGAGGTAAAAGCATCAAAGAAGCTTGATAGGCGAGGAGAAAAACAGCTTAGAAGTATAGGTGAATTAAGCGGATTTTTCACAAAGGATGAGGCAGAAAACTTCAGAGGTGCTGGACCCGTAATAAGACGGGAGCACATAGGAAAAGAACGCTATCACTTGGAAGCTATTAATGCGTGCATAAGTAGTTCCTACGAGAAAGGAACTAGTCATGTCTCGCCAGAAAATGGTATTCACTATCTAGCCATAACGAAGTTCAAAAAGGGAGCTCTTGATCAAATACCTTTAAAATACGCTCGCGTATTTAATTTGAACGAATATAAAACAGCAATGAATTGGCATCCTTATACGCCTTTTCACCTATCGTTAAATCCCGAACATCTTTTTAATTTTATTAGTGGTAATTTAACCATTGTGGTGATTCTTGATTTGCAAGTGCTAAAGAGAAGATTTAAGAGGGGCGGCCTGCATATTACTTTCTTGCAGGACGAGAACTGGTATGCCCAGATTTCATCGACTGGTAATATTTTGGATGGAGGCTTTAGGGTGTCAGCGCAGTCATTTTTGAGAGTCGTATTTGAATTTCAGAGTTTAACATGGGCAATAAAACAGCACAAAAAACACTTGAGTTTATTTTTTGAGGATAAAGGTGATTTTGGTAGGGTAATGGAAGTTCCGTCTGATTGGATTGCGGCTACAGATAATATTCCAATGTAGAGGCGCTAAGCTTCCTGCAGCTAACGACCGCTATGGGTCGATATTGCCTCCCGTGAACGACTGCTTTTGGCCGAGGCTGTGTAAAAACGTTTTAGGGCAGATTCAACGGTCAAAACCAGAACGAAAATTGCGATCCTATGCAAATTTTAGGTCTGCTGACTAACCAAGTGCAGGCAAATTTAACGTAGCAATGTAGACTTCAAAACGGCGCCTGCGTTTTTACACAGCCTAGGCCTGAAGCTGTCGCTCATTTAGTAGGATCTGATTTTTTTAGCCGAGCCAAACCTTGCTTGATGAATCCGGCCTTTTCGCCAATCGTCTGAAGGGTCCCGCGAACGTTGTCGCCTAGCTGTGGCGAGTGTAGCTCTATCGATGGCGTGAGCTCCATTATGGCGGCCTCCAGAGCCAGCTGATTGTGATAGAGCCTCTCCAACAAATCCGATAGAGAATATTCGCTAGGCATGGCATCGACTCCCACCAGAAACTATAAAGTATAGAATAGGTAGCAGCCTCGTAAGGCGGCGAGTGAGGCTTGCTTAGAAATTGTAAGGGCGTAGGGATGGATCCGGTTGCCCCAGTCTTTCCTAGGCGTTTGAGGAGCACTAAGCCCCCAATCCATCATCGTACCGACGCATCGATGATCGTTGGGGAGAGACTGAATGTGCAATTGTGCTTTACAGATGAGGCGCAAGATGAACTTTTAGAATCCCGAAGGCACATGATATGCATTGGGAATTGAAAGCGAAAAAGTATACGAGATGTCACCGTCAGGCCTTCATTGTCAAGGCCTGACTTGACTCGTAGAAGTGTTATGAGTGATCTTGTTGGTACTTACAGTCGCCGAGGTTTTGGCCTGGTTATCGACTTCTCCGATTCATGATTGATCCAGTCTAATAGATCTACTATATATGCGTGGTCGTCAGTCCCCGAGGTCATCCTGAGGAGTCTTTGAACAGTAATTACTGCTTTGCCTAATTTTGATCGCATGTAAGTGTCTTTATGTTCAGGCGGTAAATGGTCAAATTCTTCACGCATCTTTTTAATTGCATTAATACTTCCACCGATATCACCTGCCTGACACGCGAAGTCCGCTTCCCGGTAATTTAGCTGTACGCGAGTATCGTAATAAGTCTTTCTTAAGGTGTCATCGAGTAATTCTATTTTTTCGCTTAACTCGTCGATTAACGCTCGAACTTCGTTAAACTTGTGCTGAAACATATAGCCGCGGCTTAAACTTATCGCGATTTCTGGCGAGGTAATATCAAGTTTTCTTGCTATTTCAAATTGGTCAACGGCCTCGTCAACGGACTCTTCTTCGTGCAGGATAAATTTACCGAACCAGTAATGTAATTGAGCTGTGTTAGGTGCAAGTGCTATCGCGAGTTCGTGGCTTTCTCGTGCCTCTGGATAATTTCCGTTTTTTTGATGGAAGTACGCTAGTACTCGAGGTACTTCGAAATAGTCTGGGGCTAGCCGTTTTGCTTCTTCAAGTATTTCATAAGCTGGCTCGTTTGCCGCGACTCTTAAATGTCTCATTGCGTCATGAAGCATCTTGACAATTACGCGATCCGCTTTTGATCTGACTTTTATGTTGAGCGGGGAGTATCTGTTGCCATTTGTAGCGCTGCGCATTTCCACGACAGAGTTAAGTTTGTTTCGATTGCCTTTTACCTTCTGTTGAAACGCATTTGAAGGGCGATGATGCTTATTGAGATAAGCTCGTGCTAATTCCGCTAACTGGTACGTTGTCTTAACGCTACCACCTGTTGGTTTGGAAGATTCTGCCAGCATGTTAGTAGTCATAAGCTCCTGAAGAGCTTTTTGAATTCTGATCGCCTCGAAGCCGGATAAATAGGATAGCTCTGCAATATCCTTCCATCCCGGAGCACACTGCATTGTCGTTGTCAGATCGCGGGTATCTTGGGACAAAAATTGATACACGTTACTCATGCAGAACTCTAGGAAGAGAGATGAGTTCTGAAGTACTGCTTCTGCGGCAACTCCGGTTTGAATCGCACTGACAAACCATTTGATGTAACCTGGATTAAGGTACATCCTGTTCGCATATCGACGTAAGGTGGCTTCGTCTTGAGTTGCTATGCTGCTGACGTTTCTTAATTGGCCAAGTGTACGTATCAATTTTGCAGCATAGTTTTCCTCAATGCCACCGAGTTTGATCGGGTACTCATATGCCCCGAGTCCGATTCTCGAGGTAATGATCAGCTTGCTACCATCGGGTAGGGAACTAACAAATTTATGAATGTTTTGATCCATAATTGTTTCAAGATTGTCGATGAATAACGCGATTTTGAAAGTTCCTAGATACTCGATTATTTCGGCTAGTGGATCGCCAGAATCAATGCCGCTCAATTGAGACGAAATTTCTTGTAGAACCCCGATAGAACTTGTTATGGCTCCTTTGATGTCGCGAATTTCATTGACGGTTATTTGAGTTGTTTTGGATGTCACCCACACAACGGCGTCAAATGGATTTACCTCTTCTTCCAACAGTTCGTAGGCGACCTTTAGTGCCAGAGCGCTTTTTCCGACGCCGCCTTCTCCGACAATTGATATGACTGGGAAGCCTCCCAGACATAATTTTTTAACTTGCTTAACCAGAGCATCCCGCCCTATTAACCCTGTTTCATCAAAGTCTGGTAGTGGTAGATTATGAGGGATTTTGTCTTTGTCGGAGTCTATTACAGGGATCTTTAAATCTAGAACAAAGCTAGGGTCGTCGTGCAGGCGTTTGAAGGTTTCTTCAAGGTTGTCCCAAGAGTAGAAACTATTACTAATTAGGTCTGAGCAGAAATCGGAAATTAATGGGAGGTCATCGAAATTCAAAGGCCGAACATGCATTACCCTATTGCGTATAGGGATGATTTTTTCGAACTGTTTCGTTCTTGTCTTAATTGCTTGGCTGAAATCTGTGTCGAAGGATAATTGGTTTGAATTAATTATTTGGTAGGTATCACCAAGATCAAAATAGTCGACCAAGTTGTCTAAGGTTGACTCTTCATATTGAGCGCCAATTTCTTTCTCTAATCGTGCCTTTGATCTTGATATTAATTGTTGGTCGAATCTATCGTCACTATAGTCTTCACCGCCGAGACGACCTTTAATTGCAATCCTGAGATCCTCCTCTAGACCGCTTAAAAGGGCATAGACGGTCATTCTCGATAAGCTGTAAGCCATAGCAGTAGTCCTTGCTCCGCGACTTTGGAGTTTGATCAAACCATGCGGGAGATGGTCTGAGACTCAGATGGCCCTATGATGGCACAGTGGCCAGTCCGAAACCAAGTAGCCCAGAGTATGGTAGGGGAAGGGCTTTTGCTTAACCGATTACTAAAGTTTTGAGGAACCACTTTCAATGCTCGCGCACGATTTTTTGCTTTTTTTTACTAAAAAGCCCCGCAAATGCGAGGCTTTGCTTTACTCCCTTGGCCGAGCGGCGATATCAAATTGAGTGATGTCGTGATCTTTTAGCTCCGAGTAAGTCTGGGAGCTACCCCATCTCGGTTGGGTCAAGGTGTCTCCAACCATCTACGAAGGCGCCTATCGTCTCCCTCGGTTTTCCGTACCAATTTTCGTAACAGTAGCCGCGTTTCGATAGGACGCGGAGAGTTTGCGCAGGGTGCTAACTTCCCGATTTCATTGACCCTGAAAACTCAAGAGACACCCTTCGACATAGCGGTGTGATTCTCGCCCAGCGGCGTGATGTAAACAAACTGGTACGGTAAAGATGGTCTTGCTAAAAATTTGCTACAAGCGGATTTTGGATGGTTGCCAAACGCAGTAAAGGCGGGAGGGATCGCGCCTTATCCGTCCAATCCATCATCGGCGCAACGCCGAACCGGCGGGAGAGGGCTTGTGGTGATGCTGTGTGTGAGGGCATGAGGAATCTGAGGTGACAAATGCGAGGTATAAGGCGCTACGCGAGAAAGGTAAATGCGCCAAGGTTGCGCTCATCGCATGTATGCGGGTCTTGTTGGTACGTCTAAACGCAATGATCCGAGATGGTTCTGAGTAGGAGGGCCAATGAACTGGTCAAGTAATTCTGGACACCAGTTAAGGTTTCACGCCGCCAGTTTCTCCATGGCTACCGGCGACCGGTAGTCGTTGTAGCTATGGAGCCTGACGTTGTTGTATCGCATCACATAACGTTGCACATCCACGCGGGCTTCATGCTCCGAGCTGTAGCCATCGTCTGGCACCCACTCTGATTTCAGGCTCCCAAAGAAACGCTCCATCGGGGCGTTGTCCCAGCACTCACCTTTACGACTCATGCTGTGCAGGAGTCCATGCTTGCGCATCTCATTCCTGAATTTGTGGCTGGTGTATTGGCAACCTTGGTCAGAATGAAACAGCACCTCTTTTGGACAGCCTCGCAATTGAACCGCCATTCGCAACGCTTCGCAGGTCAGCGTGGCATCGGAAATCATTGAAAACGACCACCCCACGATCCGGCGAGCAAACAAATCCAACACTGCCGCGAAATACATCCAGCGCTTACCCACCTTGATGTACGTCACATCTCCACACCACACCTGGTTGATCGCCGTGACATCAAACTTGCGCTTGAGCACATGCGGCGCTACCAGCGCTTCCACGCCGGAAGATTTGTACTTGTGCCGCCGCCGCTGATGACTGGCAACACCGGCTTCGCGCATCAAACTGCGAGCCAGATGTCGCCCGACACGATGCCCCTTTGCTTGCAGTTCCTTGGAAAGGGTGCGAGACCCGGCGGATGCTCTGGATTCCTTGTGATGCTCGACCAGCACGGCTTTGAGTTTCTCCCGCTCAGGCTTCACCTTGCCTTGGCGCTGACGCCAGGCGTAAAAGCTGCTGCGGTTGACCCCAAACGCCCGACAGCAATTGTTAACGCCGTACTGCTCGTCCAGCTCGTTGATCAACGAGAATGATCTTTGGAGTCCAAAAGCAGGAGAGCACTGGCCTTTTTTAGGATTTCAATGTCCAGGTCTTTTTGCCTGAGCAACGCTTTGAGCTGCTGAATCTCTCGCTGATCGGCGGTAATCGCCTTAGCCCCCTCGGGGGTCGAACCCAAGCGCTCTTTGCGAACCTGGTCGACCCAACGGCGCAAGGCGGTAGGGCCAATATCCAGGCTGGCACAGACTTCGGGAACGGACTGGCCCTCGTCCAGCACCATGCTGGCAGCCTTGAGCTTGAACTCACTGGAGTAAGATTTGCGCATATCCAAACACCTCAGATTTGGGCGCCATCATAGCGCCCGATTGAAGTGTCCAAAATCATTAGGCCAGTTCACAAGTCGCCTAAATTGTGATTACGAGAGTCCCCCCTCAGACTTACATACCCAGAGCTGTGGGAGCCTCGCTGTCCCTGGAAAGGATGGCTAAATAAACCATCCAAGACAGTTGCTCCCACAGTGGGAGTGTGTGGTAGCGGCTAGCGTGGGTCGACGTTATCCAGCGCTCGGTTCGCCAGCAAGCCGCCCAGTTCGATCAGTTGCTGAATGCCCAGGGCGACGTGGCGCCGGGAACCTTCCAGATCGAAGGCCAGGTCGCTGACCATGGCATTGGCCGAGGCCAGGGTTTCGCTGAGGTTGGCGAGCAGGGCTTCGGTGTCGATGCCGTTGACGACGGTGAAGACTTGGCTTGGAGCAGGCTCGGGCTTGGTGGGTTTGGGCTTGAGGTAGAAGTCGAGGGCGCGGTCGGCGGCTTTGTCGAATTCTTTGGTGTTGAGGGTGGTTGGATCGGTGTCTGGCGGATTAGGTGTTGGTTTGAACATAGATGAAACTCCAGGTAAGAAATTGGAGCCATCCCTTTCGCTACCAAACGAAGGGAGGTGGCCATACGAAGGTTGGTAGACCGGTTACCTGGCAACCCGGCGCGTCCGAGGACGCCCTGCGCATGACCACCATAAAACAGAGGGCATAGAAATCCCCTGCGTCAGGTTGCACGTGCACCAGGAAAACCGGGCTACCAAACCCGATCGCTGATTCGTCAGCGACCGGAAAACGATAAAGCCCCACCCCAAGGCGCACAAGCCGGCGGATTCTGGCGTAGTTGTAGGCAACGGCGCAAGGCGAGGCGGTCAGGTCCTACGCTTAGGCTGGCGGGATAAACATTTGGCCTTTCGGTGTCAGTAAACCCAGACCTCCACCCGCCGATTCCTCACCCGGCCTTCATCCTCGCTGTTGGCCGCCACCGGCATCAGGGCGCCGAAGCCGCGTACTTCGCGCAGCGCCACACCGTGTTTGACCAATTCGCGCCGCACCGCCATGGCCCGCAATCGGGACAGAAGGTCGGCGCGTGCCGGGTCGTCCTTGGCGTCGCCAAACCCAACCAGCGTCACTCGGCGGTCGAGCTTGTCGTGCTGCTTTATATAGGCGAGCACACGCCCCAGGTCCTGCTGGGCCTTGTTGTCGAGGCTGGCGCTGCCTTCTTCGAAGCGGAAGTTGACCGACAGCCGTTGGGCATGGCGGCTCAGGGCCTGATAACCCTCAGGCATCAGCGCATTGGGGGTGACGGCCATGGCCTGGACGGTTTGCGCGATGAACCCGTTGGCCGCGACGATGGCCTGGCCCTTTTCGCTTTGGGTGAACTCAACCAGTGCCTCGGCCCACGGGTTGGTTTCTTGCGGTGGCAGGTAAAAGAACAGCCTGCGCGACAAAGGGTAGTCTTCGGTGGCGATCAGGTGGGTCAGCGGCATCATGGGCTGGGAGTCGCCGTCGACAATCGCCAGCGCCTTGGCCTGGCGCACGTAGGGCAAACCGATGAAACCGATGCCTTGCGGATCCTGGCTGACGGCGTCGGAAAGCTGTTCGCTGGATTCGAAGCGCCGGGCAGAAGGGGCCAGGCGTTTTCCCTGTCGGTTGAGCACCAGTTCCTTGAAGGTGTCGTAGGTGCCGGATTGCTCATCCCGGGCGTAGAGATGAATCGGGCCGCCGGCGCCGCCCACCGATTCCCAGGTGTTTACCTCGCCGCTGAATATCTTCGCCAGTTGCCGGGTGTCGAGCTGGCGCAGCGGGTTTTGTGGATGAAGAATGATCGCCAGGCCATCGATGGCGATGACCTGTTCGGCGCTGGGATTTTTCAGGTCCCCCAGATGTGCCAGCTCCTTGACCTCGCTGTCCTTGATTGGTCGCGAAGAGGCCGCCAGTTCGGCGCTGGCGTGCTTGAGGGCGGAAAACCCGGTGCTGGAGCCATGGGCGGCAATGTCGATTTCCACCCGCCGACCATCGGCGGCCTGGCCGACGATACGCTGCTCGTTCTCGCGGTCGGTGATTTCGGTACGGACCTTGAGCAGCCCCTGATCCACCATCAGCGCCTTGACCAGCGCCGGCCCCAGCGTAGCGCCGATGGTGTTCGAGCCTTGCAGGCGCAGCGCGGGGCCGTGTTCGGGAATCGGCAGGCCGCTGGCCCATGCCGTGAGCGGCAGCCAGAGGCCCATGAAAAAAACAACGCGCAGCCGCATGCCGACACCTTCTGAACCTAAGAACGTGCCGGAAGATTAAGTCAGTCAGGTTACTGAAAAGTGACAGGCGTGCGACTTGTCAGCCGCAGTTCGCCGAAGATCCCTTGTGGGAGCGAGCCTGCTCGCGATAGCGGTGCAACTGCCACATTGATTTTGAATGTGCCGCCGTCATCGCGAGCAGGCTCGCTCCCACAAGGTTTGTGTATGTCCTGGATTTAGCTCAACTGCAGCCAGATCGGCGCATGGTCCGAAGGTTTCTCCATGCCGCGCAGTTCATAATCCACCCCGGCATCCTTGACCCGTGGCAGCAGCCCATGGGAGGTGAGGATCAGGTCGATGCGCAGGCCACGCTTGGGCTCGTCTTCGAACCCGCGGCTGCGGTAGTCGAACCAGCTGAAGCGGTCGGTGACGTCCGGGTTCAGGTGCCGGAAGCTGTCCACCAGGCCCCAGTTCTTCAGGCGTGCCATCCACTCGCGCTCTTCCGGCAGGAAGCTGCATTTGCCGGTTTTCAGCCAGCGTTTCATGTTGTCCGGGCCGATGCCGATGTCGCTGTCTTCCGGGGAAATGTTCACGTCGCCCATCACCACCACGGGCTGGTCGTTGCTGAAACGGCTTTCCAGAAGTTGTTGCAGGTCGTTGTAGAAACGCTCCTTGGCCGGGAACTTGGTCGGGTGGTCGCGGCTTTCGCCTTGGGGGAAGTAACCGTTCATGATGGTCACCGGCACGCCGTTGGCATCGGCGAAGGTGCCCCAGATGAAACGCCGCTGGGCGTCTTCCTCGTCGCTCTCGAAGCCTTTGTGCAACGTCAGTGGAGCCTGGCGGGAGAGCAGGGCGACGCCGTAGTGGCCCTTCTGCCCATGGTAATGCACGTGATAACCCAGGGCCTGCACCTCGGCCAGGGGGAATTGCTCGTCGTGGACCTTGGTTTCCTGCAGGCCGATCACGTCCGGCTGGTGCTTCTCGATCAGCGCCGCCAGCTGATGGGGGCGGGCGCGCAGCCCGTTGATGTTGAAGGAGACGATCTTCATGGTCGGCTGTCCTGGCAAAACTGCGATGCTAGCTGACATGTAGGAGCACGGCCAGCGTGGCAGTAGGACAAATGCGCTGCTAATGTCCTGTGCATGTAGGAACGATCAGAGCCCAATCGGGTTCGTACTCAATAAGAGCGGGGCCTCACCGAGCCTCGCCCAGGAGATTGACCGTCATGCCAGAAACCGCCACCGCCACCGCCACCGCCATCGCCGACATCCATATGCTCGACAGCGGTTATTCCCGCGAGGCACGTTCATTGCTCTACCAGGCCTATCGTCATGAACCGACCTTCAGCTTCCTGTTCGAATCCGAGCGGCCCGGTTATGAACATCGGGTACGGGCCACGGTGCGTGAGTTGGTCAAACAGCATTTTCTCCAGGATCTGCCGGCCATCGGCTTGCTGGTCAACGACCGCCTGATCGGCATTGCCTTGATTGCTCCCCCGCAGCGCCGCCTGGGTATCACTGAAAGCTGGGCCTGGCGCCTGCGCATGGTGTTGAGCACCGGCTTTCGCTGCACCCGGCGCTACCTGGACTACCATGCCGCAGTGACGGCTTGCCTGCCGTCGGATTCTGTCCATGTATTGCCACTGCTGGGGGTGCATCCGCAGTTTCAAGGCCAACACTTCGGCGAACAGTTACTGGCGGCGGTGCATAACTGGTGTGCGGTGGACGAGAACTCCCAGGGCGTGGTGCTAGACACCGGCAACCCACGTTACCTGGAGTTCTATAAACGTCAGGGTTATGAGGAAATCGGCGAGATTGCGGTAGGACCCGTCCGCGAACATGTCTTCTTTCACGCCAACCCGCAGGTATTGCAGAGCGCAACGGCGTAATCCGGGGAAACTTTTGAGACATGTCCGGCTCTATCAGGCTTCCAAGCTCGTGATAGCATCCGCGCCATGAATTTCCCAGGACGAATGACCAGTGGTGCGCTCTTGCTGTCCCTCAGCTGCGCGGCACTGGCACAAAGTGAATTGGATGTACGGGTCAAGCCGTCCAACGACCGCCTCAAGGCTAACGTTGAAGGCTATATCGGCGGCGTGGGCGATCGTGACGAAGAGGCCTTGCTGCGTTTCAGTCGGGGCGCCGAAGAACAGGCGCGCAAAGCCGCCCAGGCGTTGGGTTACTACCAGCCGCAGATCGACAGTGAGGTCGAGGGCGGCAAGACCCCGCGTCTGATCCTGACCATCGACCCTGGCGAGCCCGTGCACCTGCGCAATGTCACCGTGCGCATCGATGGCCCGGCCGCTTCCCTCAAGGCTTTTCGCGTACCCGACAACGCCGCGCTCAAACCTGGCGCGGTGCTTAATCATGGGCGCTATGAAGACGCCAAACGGATCATCCAGAACCAAGCCTCGCGCTATGGGTTTTTCAGCGGGCGATTTGTCAGCCAGAAGCTGTTGGTGGACCCCCAGGCCGGCGTGGCCGACATCGAGCTGGTCTACGACAGCGGCCCGCGCTACGCCCTGGGCCCGGTGAGTTTCGAGGGTGACACGCCCTTTGATGAAGAGTTGTTGCAGCGCATGGTGCCGTTCAAGGCGGGCGAGGCGTACGACTCGGAACTCATCGCAGAACTCAACCAGGCCCTGCAATCGAGCGGATATTTCGAAGGCGTTCGGGTGGACGCGGCACCGACCGCCGCCACCGATAACGTGATCCCGGTGGCGGTCAAGCTCGAGACCCGAAAGCCGCGCACCATGGGCCTGGGCCTGGGGTTCTCCACCGACGTCGGCCCGCGGGCCAAGGCCAATTGGACGCGCCACTGGGTCAATCCCCAGGGCCACAGTTATGGCTGGGAAGCCGAAGTGTCGGCGCCCCGGCAGAACGTTGGCCTGTGGTACGACGTCCCCCTGGACCCGCCGTTGACCGACAAGATGCGCTACGCCGGTGGCTATCAATATGAAGAGCTGTCCGGCACCGATAGCCTCAGCAAGCTGCTGACCGTGGGCCCCGAATGGCACAGCAAGTTGCCCAGTGGCTGGCAACGGGTGGTGTCGCTCAAGTGGCAGCGCGAGGAGTATCGGCTCGGCGACGATTCGGGCCTGAGCACCTTGCTGATGCCGGGCGTGAGCTATTCCTACCTGCGCAGTGACAACCGCATCGATCCGCGCAACGGCTATCGCATTCAATTCGACACCAAGGTCGCCAAGGAAGGGCTTGGATCGGACAACAACCTTTTATATGGCACGGCCATGGTCAAGGGCCTGACTACGGTGTTCGACAAGCATCGTCTGCTGGCCCGGGCCCAGGTCGGTGGCAGTGCCACCAATGGCTACAAATCCATCCCGCCATCCCTGCGCTTCTTCGCCGGTGGCGACCAGAGCGTGCGCGGTTACGATTATCAGAGCCTGTCACCGGAAAACTCCGAAGGGGATCGCATCGGTGGTCGCTACATGGTCGCCGGCAGCCTCGAGTATCAGTATTCGATTGCGCAAAAATGGCGGGTGGCGACCTTCGTCGACCAAGGCAACTCCTTTAACAGCCTTGAGCTGCCGAGCCTCAAGACGGGTGTCGGCGTCGGTGTGCGCTGGGTGTCGCCGGTGGGGCCGATCCGCCTCGACCTCGCCCATGCGCTGGACGACGACGGCGGCATTCGCTTGCACTTTTCCATGGGGCCCGAGTTGTGAATCGCGGTTTGAAAATAGCGCTGCTGGCGCTCGGCACGTTGCTGCTGGTGGTCTTGCTGACCCTGGGCATCGTGCTCGGCACGCAATGGGGCAGCCGTTGGGCGCTTGGTGTTGTGCCGGGTTTGAGTACGGATAATTTTCAGGGACGGTTGGGCGGCCAGTGGAGTGCCGACCACCTGTTGTGGCAGCAGGACAGCAGCCGAGTGGAACTCGATCAGGTGATTTTCGCCTGGTCGCCGCTATGCCTGGCGCGCATGACCCTGTGCATCGATCAGCTCAAGGCCGACAAGGTCAGCCTGCAATTTCCTCCGTCCGCTGACGAACCGAGCAGCGGTCCGATCACCTTGCCGGACCTGAACTTGCCGCTTGCCCTGGAACTGGGCGACGTGCAGGTCGGCAGCCTGTTGTTCAATGGCAGCGAACAGCTCAAGGGCTTGCAACTGGCCGCGCATTGGACCGCCCAGGGTCTGCAGATCGACTCGGTGCAGCTGCAGCGCGACGAGCTGAGCCTGACGCTGTCCGGTTTGCTGCAACCCGGCGGCGACTGGCCGCTGAAGGCCCAGGGCCGGTTGACCTTGCCGGCGCCAGGCGCCACGCCTTGGACGCTGGACCTGAACATCGATGGCAATCTGCTCAAAACCCTCAACCTCAACGCCGACAGCAGTGGTTATCTGCAAGGCCGGTTGGTCGGTGAGCTGCAACCGCTGGCGGACAACCTGCCGGCCAAGGTACGCATCACCGCTGACGGCTTCAGGGCCAGCGCCGATCTGCCGGATACCCTGATGCTCAATCAATTGGAGCTGACGGGCGAAGGCGATCTGAACAGCGGCTACCAGTTGCTTGGCAAGGCAACGTTGCCCGCCGAAAAAGGCCCGGTGGCCTTGCTGCTGCAAGGCAAAGTGGACGCCAACGGTGCGCAGATCGCCGGCCTGGACCTCAACGCCAGTGATCAGCAATACCTCAAGCTCACCGGCCAGCTGGATTGGCGCGAAGGCCTGAGCGCCGAGGCGAAAATCGCCTGGCTGGACTTCCCCTGGCATCGCCTCTATCCGCTGATCGACGAGCCGCAAGTGACGCTGCGCAGTTTCAACGGTGAAGTGTCGTATACCGATGGCAAATACCTGGGTAATTTCCAGGCGGCGCTGGACGGTCCCGCCGGAGCGTTCAGCCTGGACAGCCCGTTCAGCGGCGACCTGACGACGATCCATTTGCCGGAACTCAAACTCGCCGCCGGGCAGGGCAAGGCCGAAGGCCATCTGAACCTGGAGTTTGCCGACGGCATCGCCTGGGACACGGCGCTGGAACTGTCGGCCATCAACCCGGCGTACTGGCTGGGGGAGCTGCCCGGCACCCTGGCCGGGCCGTTGCGCAGCAAGGGTTCGATGAAAAATGACCGTCTGGAGCTTGATGCGGACCTGGACCTCAAGGGCAAGTTGCGCGGCCAACCGGCGCTGTTCCAAGCCAAGGCCAACGGTGTTGGCGAGCAGTGGAACCTCAGCGCGCTGGACATTCGCCTGGGTGACAACCGCATCAACGGCACGGGCAGCCTGCAAGAAAAACTCAGCGGTCAGATCGATATCAAACTCTCGCGCCTGGCCCAACTCTGGCCGCAATTGCGCGGCCAGTTGGTGGGTCGCCTCAACGTGGCCGGGACCCTCAAGGCCCCCCAAGGCAAGCTCGACCTGCAAGGCACGCAACTGGCGCTGCAGGACAACCGCCTGCAAAGCCTGAACCTGGATGCGACCCTCGACAGCGCGCAGCGCGGCAAGGTTGACCTCAAGGCCAGCGGCATTCGGGCGGGTGACACGTCGCTCGGTGTCCTGACGGTGAGCGGGCAGGGCGACATCAGGCAGCAAAAACTGACCCTCGACCTGCAAGGGCCACAGCTGGAAACGGCCCTGGCGCTCGATGGCGTGCTCGACCAAGGCAACTGGCGCGGGCGTCTCAGCACTGGCAATGTGCAGGCCGGCGGCCAGGCCTGGCGTCTGCAAGCCCCGGCCAAGCTGGAGCGCCTGGCCAACGGCACGCTCAACCTGGGGGCCCACTGTTGGCGTTCCGGCGAGGCCAGCCTGTGTGGTGAGGATCAGCGCCTGATGCCGGAGCCGAAGCTGCGCTATCACCTCAAGCAATTCCCCATCGAAAGCCTGGCCCAGTGGATGCCCAAGGATTTTGCCTGGCAGGGCCGACTCAACGCCGACCTGCAACTGGACCTGCCGGCCAGCGGCCCGAACGGGCGCATTCTGGTGGACGCCAGCGGCGGCACTTTGCGGATCCGGGACAAGGACCGCGACACTGAGCAATGGCTGGACTTCCCCTACCAGACCTTGACCCTCGACAGTCGCCTGACGCCCAAGCGGATCGACACCAGCCTGAATTTCGTTGGGGCCAAGCTGGGCGAACTGATGCTCCAGGCGCAGATCAACCCATTGCCCGCCAGCAAACCGCTGAGCGGCTCATTCCGCCTGAGCGGCCTGGACTTGTCCGTGGCGCGGCCATTCCTGCCAATGATGGAAACCCTCACCGGTCACCTGAATGGCAGCGGCACGCTGTCGGGTGGTTTGTTGGCGCCCCAGGTCAACGGCAACCTGATGATCAGCGATGGCGAAGTGTCCGGCCCGGAACTGCCGGTCAGCCTCGAAGACTTGCAGATGCGCGCAACGATTGCCGGTGAAACGGTGCGCCTCAACGGTGACTGGAAAAGCGGCAAGGGCGGCCGAGGCAGCTTGACCGGGGACATCGGCTGGGGCGAAGCCCTGAGCATGAACCTGGCGCTCAAGGGTTCGCAATTGCCGGTCACCGTCGAGCCTTACGCGGTGCTGGAGGTGGCGCCGGACCTGACCATCACGATGCAGGGCGAGCGGCTTTCCATCGCTGGCAAGGTCCTGGTGCCCAAAGGCGAAATCACCGTGCGCGAACTGCCGCCGTCTACCGTCAAGGTGTCGGATGACACGGTGATCGTCGGCCACCAGACCGAGGAGGGCAAGACACCGATGGCCATGGCGATGGACATCGATGTAATCGTGGGCCAGGAAAAGCTCGCGTTTTCGGGCTTCGGCCTGACGGCCAACGTCCAGGGCCAGGTGCACATCGGCGACAACATGGACACTCGCGGTGAACTCTGGCTCAACGACGGTCGCTACCGGGCCTATGGGCAACGGCTGACGGTGCGTCGGGCGCGGCTGCTGTTCGCCGGGCCGATCGACCAACCCTACCTGGATATCGAAGCGATTCGCCAGACCGACGACGTGATCGCCGGTATTCGTTTGAGCGGCAGTGCCGAACAGCCGACCACGCAAATCTTCTCTGAACCGGCCATGAGCCAGGAGCAGGCGTTGTCTTATCTGGTACTCGGCCGGCCGCTGAGCACCACGGGCGAGGACAACAACATGCTCGCCCAGGCGGCGCTGGGCCTGGGGCTGATGGGCAGTGCGGGGGTGACCACCAGCCTCGCCAACAATCTGGGGATCGAGGATTTCCAGCTCGACACCCAGGGCAGCGGCGATGCCACCAGCGTCGTGGCCAGCGGCAATCTGACGGAAAAACTCAGCCTGCGTTACGGCGTCGGCGTGTTCGAACCGGCCAACACCATCGCCCTGCGCTACAAACTCAGCAAGCGGGTGTACCTGGAAGCCGCCAGCGGCGTCGCCAGCTCCCTGGATATCTTCTACAAGCGCGATTTCTAAGCCTTCGCGCCACCTCCTGTGGGAGCGAGCCTGCTCGCGATAGCGATGTATCAGCCGACTCAATGTTGACTGTCACGACGCTATCGCGAGCAGGCTCGCTCCCACATTTTTTATCTGCGTTTGTCGGGTTGTGCATAGCAAGCTAACTATTTGTTTGACATTTGCTGCCTAGGCAGTAACATCTCGACATACATTCACTGCCTAGGCAGTAAAAGGTGGTCAGATGAAACATTTCACCCCGGACGATTTCCACAATTGCCACCTTGGCATGCTGCTCGGTCGTGCCGCGCTGCTCAAAGACCGAATCATCGATACCCACATGGAACCCGTCGGCATCACCGCCGCGCAGTTCAAGGTGTTGATCATCATGGCCCAGCACGGCATCGATACGCCGGTCGAGCTGTGTCGGTACCTGTCCCTGGACAGCGGCTCAATGACGCGAATGGTCGATCGTCTGGAGCAGAAAGGTTTTCTGATCCGCCAGCGCTCGGCGGATGACCGTCGGCAGGTGCGACTGGTGCTGACCGAAGCCGGCCAGGCCCTGGCCGATCGCCTGCCTGTTATCGGCGCCGATGCCATGAACCAGTTGGCGGGCGCCATCAGCCGCGAGGAGTTGCAAATCCTCGAACAAATCCTCAAGAAAATTCTGCTCGCCGCCGGTGATCCCATCACCGTGTTGCGGTTGGGGGACAAATGAGTCGTAAAACCTTGCGTACCCGCATCAGCCTGGTGTTGCTGGCCATGAGCCTGGCCGGTTGTGCCAGTTACAGCGGCCTGAACACCGAAGGCGTCCGCCTTGAGGCTCAAAACCTCAAGGCCGGGCAATCTCTCAACGGCGTCACGCTGTCACCCGCTTCCTGGCCGAAAAGCGATTGGTGGAAAAGCCTCGGCGATCCACAACTCGACGGTCTGATCCACGAAGCGTTGCGCGACAGCCCGGACATGCAGATCGCCAGCGCTCGGGTGCATCAGGCCAGTGCCGCTGCCTACGCCGCCAATGCGGCGCGCATGCCGACCCTGGACGCCAGCGCCAGTGTCAGCCGTTCGCGGCTGGCCCGTGACCAGGACCCGCAAGGGCAGGGCGGGGCGTACAGCACCCTGCGTTCGCTGGGCGTGGATTTCAATTACAACTTCGACCTCTGGGGCGGCCAGCGTGCGGCCTGGGAAGCGGCCCTGGGCGAGGCCCGCGCCGCCGAGATCGACCGGCAGGCCGCTCGCCTGACACTCGCCGCTGACGTGGCGAGGGCCTACAGCGATCTGGGGCAGGCCCATATCATTTATGACCTGGCCTCCGAGGACCTCAAGCGCACCCGGCAAATGCTCGATCTGGGCGAGCGCCGCCTCAGCGCCGGGATCGACAGCGAATATCAGTTCCAGCAGACCGAAAGCCTGGAAGCCAGCGCCGATGCGAGCCGGATCGACGCAGAAAAACGCCTGCAAAGCGCAAAAATCGCCTTGGCGGTGCTGTTGGGCAAGGGGCCGGACCGCGGCAATGAAATTGCTCGCCCTCACGTGCTGCAAGCCAGCGCCGTTGCCCTGCCGTCGAACCTGCCAGCCGAATTGCTGGGCCGTCGTCCGGATCTGGTCGCCGGTCGTTGGCGAGTCGAGGCGGCGGGCAAGGACATTGAAGCCGGCAAGACTCAGTTCTACCCCAACCTCAACCTGAGCGCGGCGGCGGGGGTGCAGTCGTTGTTGGGAGACGCGATGTTCGGTTCGGCCAGCCGCTTTTTCAACGTAGCGCCGACGGTGTCGCTGCCGATCTTCGACGGTGGGCGACTGCGGGCGGACCTGGATGCCCGGGATGCTGATTACGACATGGCGGTGGCGCAGTACAACAAGAGTCTGGTCAAGGCCCTTGGAGATGTCAGCGACACCATCAACCAGTTGCGCGACATCGCTCGGCAGATCGCCGCGCAGCAACACGCTACCGATATCGCGCAGAACTCTTACGACACCGTGGTCCAGCGCTATGGCTCCGGCATCGGAAATTACCTGGACGTGCTGAGCATCGAGCAGCAATTGCTCCAGGCCCAGCGCCAACTGGCGAACCTGAATGCCGAGCAGATCGACCTGTCGATCCAACTGATGCAGGCCCTGGGCGGTGGCTTCGAGGCCGACACCCTGGCTTCGGCCGCGCCGGCCTCCACCACGTCGCACAACTGATTCGAGGTACTTGTCATGGCTACTGCCGAAACTACCCAACCCTCTGAAACTGCCCAGGACAGCAGCAACCCGCGCAAGCGCAAGCTGATGCTGCTGGGACTGGCACTGATTGTCGTCCTGGGTGGCCTGGGCGTCTGGGCCTGGCACGAACTGTATGGCCGCTGGAGCGAGAGCACCGACGACGCCTATGTGAACGGCAACGTGGTGGAAATCACGCCGCAGGTCACCGGCACTGTGGTGAGCATCGGTGCCGACGACGGTGATCTGGTGCGTGAAGGCCAGGTGCTGGTGCAGTTCGACCCGAACGACGCCGAGGTCGGGCTGCAAAGTGCCCAGGCCAACCTGGCCCGTACCGTGCGCCAGGTGCGTGGCTTGTACAGCAACGTCGATGGCATGCGCGCCCAGGTCAAAGCCCAGGAGGCCGAAGTACAGAAGGCCCAGGAGAACTACAACCGACGCAAGAACCTGGCGGCCGGCGGGGCGATTTCCCGGGAGGAACTGTCCCACGCCCGTGACGATTTGACCTCGGCGCAGAATGCGTTGGCCAACGCCAGACAGCAACTCAAGACCTCCAGTGCCTTGGTGGATGACACCGTGGTGGCTTCCCATCCAGACGTGCAATCGGCCGCCGCGCAATTGCGTCAGGCCTACCTGACCAACGCCCGCAGCACCTTGATCGCGCCGGTCACCGGATACGTCGCCAAGCGCACGGTGCAGTTGGGCCAGCGGGTGCAGCCGGGCACGGCGCTGATGGCGGTGATTCCGCTGGATCAGTTATGGATTGACGCCAACTTCAAGGAAACCCAGCTGCGGGACATGCGCATCGGCCAGCCGGTGGACATCGAAACCGACCTCTATGGCAGCGACGTGAAGTACAGCGGCACCGTCGACAGCCTCGGTGCGGGCACCGGCAGCGCGTTTGCCTTGTTGCCAGCGCAGAACGCCACCGGCAACTGGATCAAGATCGTGCAGCGGGTGCCGGTGCGTATTCATATCAACGCCCAGGAACTGGCCAAGCATCCGCTGCGGGTCGGCCTGTCGACCCAGGTCGACGTCAACCTGCGCGACCAGAGTGGTCCGGTGCTGGCCCAGCAACCACCGAAACAAGCCTCTTTCAGCACCCAGGTCTATGACCGGCAACTGGTCGACGCCGACGCGATGATCAGCCGGTTGATCCACGAAAATAGTGCCGCTGCCAGCAAGACCGCCCAGCGCTGAGGTAGCCATGCCTGGCGACTTGGGTAATGACCTGAACCTGTGGGAGCGAGCCTGCTCGCGATAGCGGTGGATCAGCCCGTGTTGATGGCGACTGAAAATCCGCCATCGCGAGCAGGCTCGCTCCCACAGTTTTGTCCCCCATTTCAACCGGGACTTTTGCGCAACTTTGTCATGTCCGCTTCGCTTCATAGGATTTCGCAATGAGCAATAACGCGTCCTTCACGCCGCCCAGCCTGCTGCTCAGCACCATCGGGCTGTCGTTGGCGACGTTCATGCAAGTGCTCGACACCACCATTGCCAACGTCGCCTTGCCGACCATTTCCGGCAACCTGGGTGTCAGTTCGGAGCAGGGCACTTGGGTCATCACCTCGTTCGCGGTGAGCAACGCCATCGCGCTGCCGCTGACCGGCTGGCTCAGCCGTCGGTTTGGCGAGGTGAAGCTGTTTTTGTGGGCGACCCTGCTGTTCGTGCTCGCCTCGTTTCTGTGCGGTATCTCCACTTCGATGCCGGAGCTGATTGGCTTTCGTGTCCTTCAGGGGCTGGTGGCCGGGCCGTTGTACCCCATGACCCAGACCTTGCTGATTGCCGTGTATCCGCCGGCCAGGCGCGGCATGGCCCTGGCGTTGCTGGCGATGGTCACGGTGGTGGCGCCGATCGCCGGGCCGATTCTCGGCGGCTGGATCACCGACAGCTACAGTTGGCCGTGGATCTTCTTTATCAACGTGCCCATCGGGATCTTCGCCGTGATGGTGGTGCGCCAGCAACTGAAGGCGCGGCCGGTGGTCACCAGCCACCAGCCAATGGATTACGTGGGGTTGATCACGCTGATCATCGGTGTCGGTGCGCTGCAGGTGATCCTCGACAAAGGCAACGACCTGGATTGGTTCGAGTCGAACTTCATCATTATCGGAGCGCTGATCTCGGTCATTGCCCTGGCGGTGTTTGTGATCTGGGAAATGACCGACCGCCATCCGGTGGTCAATCTGCGGCTGTTCGCCTACCGCAACTTTCGCATCGGCACCATTGTGCTGGTGGGGGGCTACGCCGGGTTCTTCGGCATCAACCTGATCCTGCCGCAGTGGTTGCAGACCCAGATGGGCTACACCGCCACCTGGGCCGGGCTGGCGGTGGCGCCCATTGGCATCCTGCCGGTATTGATGTCGCCCTTCGTTGGCAAATACGCCCACAAGTTCGACCTGCGCCTGCTGGCCGGGCTGGCGTTTCTGGCCATCGGCCTGAGCTGCTTCATGCGCGCCGGGTTCACCAACGAAGTGGATTTCCGGCACATCGCCCTAGTGCAGTTGTTCATGGGGATCGGCGTGGCGCTGTTCTTCATGCCGACCTTGAGCATCCTGATGTCGGACCTGCCGCCACAACAGATCGCGGATGGTGCGGGACTGGCGACGTTCCTGCGCACCCTGGGCGGTAGCTTTGCCGCATCGCTGACCACCTGGATCTGGATACGCCGGGCCGACCAGCACCATGCCTACCTGAGTGAAAGCATCAGCACCTATGAGCCGGCCACCCGCGAGGCGCTTAACCATCTCGGTGGCGCGAGCACACCGGCTTATGCCCAGCTCGACCAGATCCTCAACAGCCAGGCGTACATGCTCTCCACCGTGGATTACTTCACGCTGCTGGGTTGGGCGTTCATGGGCTTGATCGTGTTGGTGTGGCTGGCGAAACCGCCGTTTGCGGCGAAGGCGGGGCCTGCGTCGGCGGGGCATTGATTCAGAAGTGAAATGCAATCCACTGTGGGAGCGAGCCTGTGGGAGCAAAGCTTGCTCGCGATGAACGATGACACGGTCTTGCAGTGGAACCGTGTCGCCTGCATCGCGAGCAAGCTTTGCTCCCACAAGGGATATCTGCGTTCTTCAGTTGCTTGGCAACGCCAACTGCGTATTGCCAAAACCAAACGGCGCCAAGGCAAACCCCTGTTCATCCACCTGCAACGCCCAGCCTTGCTTGTCCCAATCCCCCAGCACAATGCGCCGGGCAGCGTGTTCGCCCAGTTGCAGCTTATGGATAGCGGGGCGGTGGGTGTGGCCGTGGATCAAGGTCTTCACGCCGTATTCCTGCATGATCCGCGGGATCTCTTCGGGCGTGACGTCGACGATGTCATTGGCTTTCATTCGCGTCTGCGTGCGGCTTTCGCTGCGCAGTTTGCGCGCCAGTTTCTGGCGACTGCCCAATGGCAGGTGACGCAGGATGAACAGCGTGACCGGGTTGCGCAGCCAGCGCCGCAACTTCATGTAGCCTTCGTCGCGGGTGCAGAGGCTGTCGCCGTGCATCAGCAGCACCGGTTCGCCGTTGAACTGCACGACACTGGGGTCCTTGAGCAGGGTGCAGCCGGCCGCTTTGCAGAAGGCTTGCCCGAGCATGAAGTCACGATTGCCGTGCATCAGGAAAATGGCCGTGCCGCTGTCGCTCAATTCGCGCAGGGCCTGGCAGATGGAACGCTGGAACGGCGTCATGGCATCGTCGCCGATCCAGGCTTCAAAAAAGTCGCCCAGGATGTACAACGCTTGCGCCGAGCGGGCGCGTGTGGCGATCAAATCCAGAAACGCCCGGGTAATGTCCGGGCGCTCCTCTTCCAGATGCAAGTCTGAAATCAGCAGTATCACTCAATGATCTCGGCTTTCTCGATGATCACGTCTTCTGCTGGCACGTCCTGGTGGCCGGCCTTGGACGTGGTGGAAACGCCTTTGATCTTGTCGACCACGTCGGTGCCTTCAACCACTTTGCCGAACACCGCGTAACCCCAGCCCTGGGTGGTCTTGCTGCTGTGGTTCAGGAAGCTGTTGTCGGCCACGTTGATGAAGAACTGCGCGGAAGCCGAATGCGGTTCCATGGTGCGGGCCATGGCGACGCTGTACTTCTCGTTCGCCAGACCGTTGTCGGCTTCGTTCTGGATGCTTGGGCGCTTGTCTTTCTTTTCTTTCATGCCTGGCTCGAAACCGCCGCCCTGGATCATGAAGTTGCCGATTACACGGTGGAAAACGGTGTTTTCGTAGTGGCCGGCCTTGACGTATTCAACGAAGTTGGCAACGGTGATCGGTGCCTTCTCGGCGTTCAGTTCCAGGACGATGTCGCCGTGGTTGGTGGTCAGTTTGACTTGAGTCATGATCGCTACTCTTTCAAGGAATTCGTGGGTTTCGGGGCTTTGCTGCCCGCAACCGGTCTGGCTTTAATCGGCCAGGCTGGGCAGTTTAGCGCGCCGAGCGGGTTTTTCGAGGCTGTTTTTCATCGGGTCGTCGATTAAATTCAATCGTTTACCGACCTGGCCTGTCAGGTGCTTGACAGCATCGGCTATGATACGGGCTTTGATTTATCAGGCCGCACCCGGCCGCGCACTTGTACGTTCAAGGATCCTATGAGCAAGCCCACTGTCGACCCTACCTCGAATTCCAAGACCGGCCCGGCCGTGCCGGTCAATTTCCTGCGCCCGATCATCCAGGCGGACCTGGATTCGGGTAAGCACACGCAGATCGTCACCCGTTTTCCGCCGGAGCCCAACGGCTACCTGCACATCGGTCACGCCAAGTCGATTTGCGTGAACTTCGGCCTGGCCCAGGAGTTTGGCGGCGTCACGCACTTGCGTTTCGACGACACCAACCCGGCCAAGGAAGACCAGGAGTACATCGACGCGATCGAAAGCGACGTTAAATGGCTGGGTTTTGAATGGGCCGGTGAGGTGCGCTATGCCTCGCAGTATTTCGACCAGTTGCACGACTGGGCGGTGGAGCTGATCAAGGCCGGCAAGGCCTACGTGTGCGACCTGACCCCCGAGCAGGCCAAGGAATACCGTGGCAGCCTGACCGAGCCGGGCAAGAACAGCCCGTTCCGTGATCGCAGCGTCGAGGAGAACCTGGACCTGTTCGCCCGCATGCGCGGCGGCGAGTTCCCGGACGGCGCACGGGTGCTGCGCGCGAAGATCGACATGGCCTCGCCGAACATGAACCTGCGCGACCCGATCATGTACCGCATCCGTCACGCCCATCACCACCAGACCGGCGACAAATGGTGCATCTACCCCAACTATGACTTCACCCACGGTCAGTCGGACGCCATCGAAGGCATCACCCACTCGATCTGCACCCTGGAGTTCGAAAGCCATCGTCCTTTGTACGAGTGGTTCCTGGAGCACCTGCCGGTGCCGGCTCAGCCGCGCCAGTACGAATTCAGCCGCCTGAACCTGAACTACACCATCACCAGCAAGCGCAAGCTCAAGCAACTGGTGGACGAAAAGCACGTCAACGGCTGGGATGACCCGCGCATGTCGACGCTGTCGGGCTTCCGTCGTCGTGGCTACACGCCAAAATCGATCCGCAACTTCTGCGAGATGGTCGGCACCAACCGTTCCGACGGCGTGGTGGACTTCGGCATGCTGGAATTCAGTATCCGCGACGACCTGGACCACAGCGCCCCACGCGCCATGTGCGTGCTGCGTCCGTTGAAAGTGGTGATCACCAACTACCCGCAAGACAAAGTCGAGAACCTCGAGCTGCCTTGCCACCCGAAAGAAGACATGGGCGTGCGCGTCCTGCCGTTCGCCCGGGAAATCTACATCGACCGTGAAGACTTCATGGAAGAGCCGCCAAAAGGCTACAAGCGCCTGGAGCCTGCCGGTGAAGTGCGCCTGCGCGGCAGCTACGTGATCCGCGCCGACGAAGCGATCAAGGACGCCGACGGCAACATCGTCGAACTGCATTGCTCGTACGATCCCGAGACCCTGGGCAAAAACCCGGAGGGTCGCAAGGTCAAGGGCGTGATCCACTGGGTGCCGGCCGCTGCCAGCGTCGAGTGCGAAGTGCGCTTGTACGATCGCCTGTTCCGTTCGCCGAACCCTGAAAAGGCCGAGGACAGCGCCAGCTTCCTGGACAACATCAACCCTGACTCCCTGCAAGTACTCACTGGTTGTCGTGCCGAGCCTTCGTTGGGCAACGCACAGCCGGAAGACCGTTTCCAGTTCGAGCGCGAAGGTTACTTCTGCGCGGATATCAAGGACTCGAAACCCGGTGCTCCGGTATTCAACCGTACCGTGACCTTGCGCGATTCCTGGGGTCAGTGATCAAGTCTTAAGGGAAACCCTGTGCTTACGATCTACAACACGCTCACCAAGAGCAAAGAAGTCTTCAAGCCGCTGGACGGTAACAAGGTCCGCATGTACGTCTGCGGGATGACCGTGTACGACTACTGCCACATCGGCCATGGTCGCAGCATGGTCGCTTTCGACCTGGTGACCCGCTGGTTGCGTTTCAGTGGTTATGACCTGACCTACGTGCGCAACATTACCGACATCGAAGACAAGATCATCAACCGTGCCCGGGAAAACGGCGAGCCTTACGATGCGCTGACCGAGCGCATGATCAAGGCCATGCACGAGGACGAGGCGCGCCTCAATATCCTCAAGCCGGACCTGGAGCCCCGTGCCACGGACCACATCCCAGGCATGCTGGCGA
This sequence comes from Pseudomonas sp. A214, assembly GCF_900156295.1. Lineage (NCBI taxonomy): Bacteria > Pseudomonadati > Pseudomonadota > Gammaproteobacteria > Pseudomonadales > Pseudomonadaceae > Pseudomonas > Pseudomonas sp. A214. Next base: position 4,729,146 of record NZ_LT707062.1, on the reverse strand, counting down.
TGATCCAGACCTTGATCGACAAGGGTTACGCCTACGCACCGGGCAATGGCGACGTGTACTACCGCGTCGCCAAGTTCATGGGCTACGGCAAGCTGTCGCGCAAGAAAATCGAAGACCTGCGCATCGGCGCGCGCATCGAAGTCGACGAGTCGAAACAGGACCCGCTGGACTTCGTGCTGTGGAAAGCCGCCAAGCCGGGTGAGCCGAGCTGGGAGTCGCCGTGGGGCGCCGGGCGTCCGGGCTGGCACATCGAATGCTCGGTGATGTCGACCTGCTGCCTGGGCGAGACCTTCGACATTCATGGCGGCGGCAGCGACCTGGAATTCCCGCACCACGAAAACGAAATCGCTCAGAGTGAAGCGGCCACCGGCAAGACCTACGCCAATGCGTGGATGCATTGCGGCATGATCCGGATCAACGGCGAGAAGATGTCCAAGTCCTTGAACAACTTCTTCACCATCCGCGACGTGCTCGACAAGTACCACCCGGAAGTCGTGCGTTACCTGCTGGTGTCCAGTCACTATCGCAGCGCCATCAACTATTCGGAAGACAACCTCAAGGACGCCAAGGGCGCCCTGGAGCGGTTCTACCATGCGTTGAAGGGCCTGCCGAAGGTCCCGGCCGCCGGTGGCGAAGCCTTCGTCGCGCGCTTCACTGAAGTGATGAACGACGACTTCGGCACGCCGGAAGCCTGCGCGGTGCTGTTCGAGATGGTGCGCGAGATCAATCGTCTGCGGGAGAGTGATCTCAACGCGGCGGCGGGTCTGGCGGCGCGTCTGAAAGAACTGGCCGGCGTCCTGGGTGTGTTGCAGCTCGAGGCGGATGATTTCCTTCAGGCCGGTGCCGAAGGTCGCGTGGACGCCGCCGAGGTCGAAGCGTTGATCCAGGCGCGCCTGACTGCGCGGGCCAACAAGGACTGGGCAGAATCCGACCGCATCCGCGACCAGCTCACCGCCATGGGCGTGGTGCTGGAAGACGGCAAGGGCGGGACGACCTGGCGCTTGGCTGACTGAGTCCTTACGCAATACCCCTGTGGGAGCGAGCCTGCTCGCGATGACGGAGTGTCAGACAACATTGTTGTCGACTGATACACCGCTATCGCGAGCAGGCTCGCTCCCACAGTTTTTTGTATGCCTATCCTGGCAATCATCCTGTTATGAGCTAGTACTGTCAGGTCGATTCGACATCCTCTGACAGGAATCTTCCATGTTGGCTCATTGGTCTCTTGCGGCAATTCATCTTCTGGCTTTCGCCCTGGGGTTCTGGGCGGTACTTACCCGTGGCACGGCGTTGCGACGCCTGGCGGGCGGGACGGACGCGGTTCGAAATGTCTTGATGGCGGACAACCTGTGGGGGCTATCGGCGGTGGTCCTGCTGGTGACCGGCGGGATGCGTGCTTTTGGTGGGTTTGAAAAAGGCACGGACTATTACCTGCACCAACCGCTGTTTCACCTGAAGATGACGTTGTTCGTGCTGATCCTGTTGCTTGAAATCGCGCCGATGATCGCGCTGATCAAATGGCGGATGGCGCTGGGCAAAGGGCGTGCGATCGATCCTTCGAAAGCTGGCCGGTTTGCGCGGATCAGTCACATTGAAGCTTTGTTGCTGGTGCTGATGGTGGTCGCTGCCACAGGAATGGCTCGCGGCGTGGGGCTGGGTTGAGCCGCCACGAATACCTGCTTCATCGCCATTAAAACGAAACGTCTGACAGCCATGCTATGAGCCATGTCATTAGTATCGGTTTGACGGGATGAACGAAAAAATCAAAGGCGAGATGGAGCGGGGATGATGAGGGACAGTCGGCATGAATCTTTAGCCAGCCTTGCGACGATGCAGAAGGGCTGGCTACGGACTGCTACAGGGCTCAGGGCGTTTGCGGCTTGTCAGGGGCGGTAAGGCCCGCCTGAATGCGCTGATAAATCTCTTCGCGATGCACCGCAACGTTTTTCGGAGCGTTGATGCCGATACGGACTTGTTGGCCGCTAACGCCCAGAATGGTGATCGTGATGTCGTCACCAATGTTTATGCTTTCACCGACTTTGCGGGTGAGTATCAGCATGGTGTTCTCCTTGATTGCTTTATAGGGCACCTGATTCAGGCAGTGCAGATGTCGGTACTGCTTATAGATTAGTGCCAAGTGTCACAATGTGGGTGCCTCTTTCTGACGCGCAGACGCAGCATTAATTCCCAGGGTGCGACTATACAGAGACGCCGTGCAGGTTTCTCGTGTTTTGAGCGCTGTTTACGGCGTTATTGACGGGCTTGAGTGTTAAAATCCCCGCTCCATGTCTTCCGGGGTAAAACGTTGTGCGCAAATTGGCTTGGGTAATCGCGGTATTGGCGCTGGCAGGATGCGGTGAAGGGCGTGACGTCGACACACCGAAGCCAAAGGTGGCGGCAACCACTGCACCGAGCGCCGCCGCTGCGCCGCAATGGGGCGTCGAGGTCCGGGGCGAAATCCCGCAAGCGGTCAGCGACCTGACCGCCTGGCTCATCGAGCACAGTTTTGTATCGAGTGTGGTGAAAGACAATGGCAAGGACCGGGTTCTGGTCGGGCCTTTCAATTCAAAGGCTGAAGCCGAGGCGAAGCAGGAGCAATTGAACGCCGCCCTGGTTCGAGCGAAAAAGCGCAACATCGAGTCGCTGGTGGTGGATTACCCAAGCGCTCAATAAACCCCGCAGAGCAGAACAGTCAGGTAAGCCACAACACCTGTGGGAGCGAGCCTGCTCGCGATAGCAGTGGCTCAGCCAACGTTGACGTTGACGGGCATGCCCCTATCGCGAGCAAACAAGCTCCCACAGTTGATTGGCGCTGTTTACCCATGCGAGATCAACCGCAGGCCTTCAAATTCACCGGGCCCACGAACTCGTTGCCACGCCCCATCACGCACGCCACGCTCTGGTTGCGCTGGCGCTCCCAGCTCTGTACCGGGTATGTCTTGTCCCAGGCTTCATACAGGCGCCGGTCCTGTTTCGAAAGGCGCAGGCCGTATTGTTTGCTCATGTAGAAATACGTCCGGGCGATCATTCCACGGATGGAAGGGCGGGGCATGACTTTCTTGGCCTTGAAATCCACCTGGGTCAGGCATGAGCCGTACTGGCCCGTCTGCGCCGGCAGCCAGCCAAAGCTGAAGTTGCTGCGGTCGCCGTTCACTTCCCCGATGCTGGGCACCAGGTTATGAAGATCGGCCTCGGCCCGTTGATAGACCGGGTCGTGGCGGGTGCAATTCTTCCGCCCGCCTTGTTGCCAGCATTGACGCTGATGCCCGATCTGCCACGCCGGGACGATATGCTCCCACTCGATACGCGCGGCGCGATTGGCGTTTTTGCGCGGCACATAACCGCAGGCTGCCAGGTTCACGCGATTGCCTGAGTATTTGCAGCCACAGTAGAACTCGGTGGATTGGGGGGCATAGAGTTTCCAGGCGACTTTCTTGGCCTCGCTGAACGTGCGGGGCGCATCGGCCTGCGCGCCCATGGCGACAATCGCAAGCAATAAAGCAAAACAACGAACACTCATCAGGCTCAATCTTCCTTCGGCACAACCCAGAACACCTGCACACCGCCATCGTCGCGATAGGCGAGGGTCACATTGTCGTTCTCGTCGATTTCTTCCAGCAGGCGCTCCCACTCATCCACCGGCTCCTCGGGAAGCCGGAAGATCAGGGCCGCCTTGGCTTTTTGTGCGGTGGGGGAGTTGATGATTTTCGAGACCCGCAGGCCGAGGCGGGTATAGGAATCTAAGGGGGTAGTTGCAGCGGACGGCGTTGCCACAGGATTATCCTTATTGAGCTGTACGTGCGTACAGTATTTAACCGTAGGCATTTACGCAACTGCTTAAAATTCAAGAAAATCCTCTGACAACGCTTTTTCCGTTTTGGTGTAGGAAAAATTAAGCTAAAGAAGCCGCTCAAGCAGTCGATGGCCTTCGTAGGAATCTTATCCATGGAGTTTTGTTATGTCGTTTTCCGTCGGCTTTCCAAATGCAGCTGCCGTCACCATCGGCGGCCAGTCCGCGGCCACGCTCAAGGCCTTGAGCCAAGCGAGCGCTGAGGCAGCCGATGAGACCCTTGGTCAAACGCAGGCGCCAGGCCAGGTTCGTACGAGCATGAGCCCTGCGTCCGAAGGCAAGACCGAAAAGAGCGGGAGCACCCAGAGCATTGCCGTGCAGGTGTTGCTCAAACGCATGCAAGAGCTGCAACAGCAGCTCAGAGAACAGCAACAGCAGTTGTCTGCTGCGCAGAAGCAGGTCTATCCGACACCCGAAGCCAAAACCACTGCGGTCATGGCGATACAAGGCCAGATTGCCGACACCAGCGGTGCGTTGCTGGAAGTCACTGGCCATCTGATCACAGAGCTGGCCAAGGGCTCCGGCTCGGGTGCCCTGGTCAACACGACCGTCTGATCCCCAGCCTTGCGGTGAAATCCGCACGTTGACAAAACCCGGAAGCTTTACCATAGTTCCTTTCACGCAAACGTTTGCGCAGCCTTCGTTGATGCTTGGCGACGGCCTGTGGAACGACTTCCCGTGCAACGATTTTGCTCAAAATAATCATAAAATCGGAGTGAACCCATGAAGTTGCCATTCGCTGGACGCCTTCTCGCCGTCGCCATGCTCGCCGCCGCATCCGCTGCGCTGCCTTTCTCTTCGGCATTTGCCCAGACCCCGGAAAAACCCAAGGTTGCCCTGGTCATGAAATCCCTGGCCAACGAGTTCTTCCTGACCATGGAAGATGGCGCCAAGGCCTATCAGAAGGAACACTCCGCCGATTTCGACCTGATCTCCAACGGGATCAAGGATGAAACCGACACCGCCAACCAGATCCGCATTGTCGAGCAGATGATCGTGTCCAAGGTCGATGCCCTCATCATCGCACCAGCCGACTCCAAGGCCATGGTGCCGGTGATCAAGAAAGCCGTCGACGCCGGCATCACCGTGATCAACATCGATAACCAGCTCGATCCGGACGTGGTCAAAAGCAAAAACATCACCGTGCCGTTCGTAGGCCCGGACAACCGCAAGGGCGCGCGCCTGGTGGGTGAGTACCTGGCCAAGCAGCTCAAGGCTGGTGATGAGGTTGGTATCATTGAAGGCGTGTCCACCACCACCAATGCCCAGGCACGCACCGCCGGCTTCAAGGATGCAATGGAAGCGGCGCAGATCAAGGTCGTTTCCCTGCAATCGGGCGACTGGGAAATCAACAAGGGCAATCAGGTTGCCGCCTCGATGCTCAGCGAATACCCGAACATCAAGGCACTGCTGGCCGGTAACGACAGCATGGCGGTCGGCGCGGTATCGGCCATCCGCGCTGCCGGCAAGGCGGGCAAGGTAAAAGTGGTCGGTTATGACAACATCAACGCCATCAAGCCCATGCTCAAGGACGGTCGCGTCCTGGCGACTGCCGATCAGTTCGCCGCCAAACAGGCTGTTTTCGGCATCGAGACGGCCCTGAAGATCCTCAAGGGCGAAGCCGTCGACAGCGGCACTAACGGCGTTATCGAAACTCCGGTCGAGCTGGTGACCCAGTAGTTATCCTGGCGACACAACGACGCTCGTCCTTGCTGGCGAGCGTATTGGAGAGTTTTTTATGTCCGTTCGCGACCCGAACGCTGTACTTTCGGTCAGCGGCATCGGCAAGACCTATGCCCAACCGGTACTGAGCGACATCGACCTGACGTTGATGCGCGGCGAAGTGCTGGCGCTGACCGGCGAAAATGGCGCCGGCAAGAGCACCCTGTCCAAGATCATCGGCGGGCTGGTGACGCCGACCACCGGGCAGATGCAATTCCAGGGGCAGGATTATCGTCCCGGTAGTCGTACCCAGGCTGAAGAGCTGGGCGTGCGCATGGTCATGCAGGAGCTCAACCTGCTGCCGACACTTTCCGTGGCCGAAAACCTGTTCCTCCACAACCTGCCCAGTCGTGGCGGCTGGATCAGTCGCAAGCAACTGCGCAAAGCGGCGGTCGAGGCCATGGCCCAGGTGGGGCTCGATGCAATCGACCCTGACACACTGGTCAGTGAGTTGGGCATCGGTCACCAACAGATGGTCGAAATCGCCCGCAACCTGATCGGCGATTGCCATGTGCTGATTCTCGACGAGCCGACTGCGATGCTGACCGCTCGTGAGGTGGAGATGCTCTTCGAGCAGATCACTCGTCTGCAGGCGCGGGGCGTGTCGATCATTTATATTTCCCATCGCCTCGAAGAACTGGCTCGGGTGGCTCAGCGCATTGCGGTACTGCGCGACGGCAACCTGGTCTGCGTCGAGCCGATGGCCAACTACAACAGCGAGCAGTTGGTGACGCTGATGGTCGGGCGGGAGCTGGGCGAGCACATCGACCTGGGCCCGCGCCAGATCGGCGCGCCGGCGTTGACCGTCAACGGCTTGAGCCGTTCGGACAAGGTCCGCGATGTGTCCTTCGAGGTGCACAGCGGCGAGATATTCGGTATTTCCGGGTTGATCGGGGCAGGGCGCACCGAGCTGCTGCGGTTGATCTTCGGCGCCGATGCGGCCGACAGCGGCACGGTGGCGCTGGGTTCGCCGGCCAATGTCGTCAGCATTCGCTCGCCGTCCGATGCGGTGGCCCACGGCATCGCGCTGATCACCGAGGACCGCAAGGGCGAAGGCCTGCTACTGACTCAATCCATCGCCGCCAACATTGCCTTGGGCAACATGCCGGAAATCTCCAGCGCCGGCTTCGTCAATGGCAGCGAAGAGTTCGCGTTGGCGCAGCGACAGATCGACGCCATGCGAATCCGCAGCTCCAGTCCGACACAGTTGGTGTCCGAACTGTCGGGCGGCAATCAACAGAAGGTGGTGATCGGCCGCTGGCTGGAACGCGATTGCTCGGTATTGCTGTTCGACGAGCCGACCCGAGGCATCGACGTCGGCGCCAAATTCGACATCTATGCGCTGCTCGGTGAGCTGACGCGCCAGGGCAAGGCGTTGGTTGTGGTGTCCAGCGACCTGCGGGAATTGATGCTGATCTGTGACCGGATCGGCGTGCTGTCCGCCGGCCGCCTGATTGACACCTTCGAGCGCGACAGCTGGACCCAGGATGACTTGCTTGCCGCCGCATTCGCCGGCTACCAGAAACGTGATGCGTTGCTCAACGAAGCAGCGCCTAGGGACTTCTCATGAAAACCGTATCGGCCGTCGGCAAACCGAGTGGCAACTTCTATGGCCTGGGCACCTACCTGGGACTGGCCGGGGCCTTGTTGGCGATGATCGCGTTGTTCTCGGTCCTGAGCAGCCATTTTCTTTCGTATGACACCTTCAGCACCCTGGCCAACCAGATTCCAGACCTCATGGTGCTGGCGGTCGGCATGACCTTCATCCTGATCATCGGCGGTATCGATCTATCGGTGGGGTCGGTGCTGGCCCTGGCCGCATCGACGGTGAGCGTGGCGGTGTTGGGCTGGGGCTGGAGCGTCGGGCCGGCGGCGTTGTTGGGAATGGCCGTGGCGGCCCTGGCCGGCACCGTTACCGGTTCGATTACCGTGGCGTGGCGGATCCCATCGTTCATCGTTTCCCTCGGCGTGCTGGAAATGGCCCGAGGCCTGGCGTACCAGATGACCGGCTCGCGGACGGCCTACATCGGGGATTCCTTCGCTTGGCTATCCAATCCAATCGCCTTCGGTATTTCGCCGTCATTCATCATTGCCTTGCTGGTGATCTTCATCGCCCAGGCTGTGCTGACCCGCACCGTGTTTGGCCGTTATCTGATCGGTATCGGCACCAATGAAGAAGCCGTGCGATTGGCGGGTATCAATCCAAAACCATACAAGATCCTGGTGTTCAGCCTGATGGGGTTGCTGGCCGGTCTGGCCGCGCTGTTCCAGATTTCCCGTCTGGAAGCGGCCGACCCGAACGCTGGTTCGGGGCTCGAGCTGCAGGTCATCGCTGCTGTGGTCATCGGCGGCACGAGCCTGATGGGCGGGCGCGGTTCGGTCATCAGCACCTTCTTTGGCGTGCTGATCATCTCCGTGCTGGCCGCGGGCCTGGCGCAGATTGGCGCCACCGAACCGACCAAGCGCATCATTACCGGCGCGGTGATTGTGGTTGCGGTGGTGCTCGATACTTACCGCAGTCAGCGCGCCAGTCGGCGGGCCTGAACCATGGCGACGATCAAGGATGTGGCGGCGCTCGCGGGAATTTCCTACACGACCGTCTCCCACGTAGTGAACAAGACGCGACCGGTCAGCGAAGAGGTGCGGCGCAAGGTCGAGGCCGCCATCGAGCAGCTCGACTACGTGCCCAGCGCGGTGGCCCGCTCGCTCAAGGCCAAGACCACTGCAACCATTGGCTTGCTGGTGCCCAACAGCCTCAACCCCTACTTTGCCGAACTGGCCCGGGGGATCGAGGATTACTGTGAGCGCAACGGCTACTGCGTGATCCTGTGCAACTCCGACGACAACCCGGACAAGCAGCGCAGTTATCTGCGGGTGCTGCTGGAAAAACGCATCGACGGTCTGATCGTCGCTTCCGCCGGCGGCGATGCCGGTCTCGCCCAGGGGCTGACCAGCGTGCGTACGCCCATGGTCATCGTCGACCGTGGGCTCGACGGTGTCGACGCGGACCTGGTGCGCATCGACCATGAACACGGCGCCTACCTCGCCACCCGGCACCTGCTGGAGCTTGGCCACCGTGATATCGCCTTTATCGGTGGCCCGGCGGACACCAGCGTGGCGCAGATGCGTCTGGCCGGTTACTGCCGCGCCCTGAAAGAAGCCGGGGTCGAGCTGCCCGTCGAACGCATGCTCGAAAGCGATTTCACCAGCACCGGTGGTTATCAGGCGGCGGCCAGGCTGCTCGAACAACGGCCGCCCAGTGCGATTTTTGCGGCCAACGACATGATCGGAATCGGTGTGCTGCGCGCCGCCGCCGAGCGCAACGTGCGCGTGCCCAGTGAACTGTCGGTCATTGGTTTCGATGACATTCAGATGAGCCGTTATGTCTATCCGGCGCTGACCACGGTGGGGCAGTCGATCCTGCAGCTCGGTGAGATGGCCGCTGAAGTGCTGTTGCGGCGGATCGCAACGCCGGGGCTGGCCACCGATCAGCGCATCGTGACACCCAGCATTGTCTTGCGAGAGTCGACTGCACCGCTGTCAGGTACATTCGCCCAATACCGCTGAACCGAATTGATGAGTGAAGACGTATGCCAGCAAAAGTAGTGGTAGTAGGCAGCCTGAACATGGACCTGGTGACCCGTGCACCGCGTCTGCCCAGGGGCGGTGAAACGCTGATTGGTGAATCGTTCTGCACCATCCCGGGCGGGAAGGGCGCCAATCAGGCTGTGGCCGCGGCGCGCCTGGGAGCGAAGGTGTCCATGGTCGGTTGCGTGGGCAGTGATGCCTATGGCCAGCAATTGCGCGGGGCGCTGCTGGCCGAGGGCATCGATTGCCAGTCGGTCAGTGTCGTGGCCGGCTCCAGCGGCGTTGCGCTGATCGTTGTCGACGACAACAGCCAGAATGCGATCGTTATCGTCGCCGGGGCCAACGGCGTGCTTACCCCTGATGTCCTGGACCGGTTCGATGAGGTGCTGCGCGGCGCCGACGTCATTATCTGCCAGCTCGAGGTGCCGGACGCGACCGTCGGGCATGCACTCAAGCGCGGTCGGGAACTGGGCAAGACCGTCATCCTGAACCCGGCGCCGGCCTCCCGGCCCTTGCCGGCCGACTGGTACGCCTGTATCGACTATCTGATTCCCAATGAGAGCGAAGCCGCCGTGCTGAGCGGGCTGGCGGTGGACTCTCTGGAAACCGCCGAAGCGGCCGCGACGCAATTGCTCGCCGCTGGTGCCGGCAAGGTGATCGTGACCCTGGGCGCCCAGGGTCTGATGTTCGCCAACGGCGCGAGTTTCCAGCACTTCCCGGCGCCGTTGGTCAAGGCGGTGGACACCACGGCGGCCGGAGACACTTTTGTCGGCGGCTTCGCCGCAGCCTTGGCTGACGGCAAAAGCGAGGTCGAGGCGATTCGTTTTGGTCAGGTCGCCGCCGCGTTATCGGTCACCCGCGTGGGGGCGCAGCCCTCCATTCCCACCCTGCTGGAAGTACAGGCTTTCAAATCATGAAAAAGACGCCGTTGTTGAATATCGCGCTGTCGCGACTGATCGCTTCCCTTGGCCATGGCGACAAGGTGGTCATCGGTGATGCGGGTTTGCCGGTGCCTCCACAGGTCGAGTTGATCGACCTGGCCCTGACCCACGGCATCCCGGATTTTGTCAGCACCCTGAAAGTGCTGCTCAGCGAAATGCAGGTGGAGAGCCACATACTCGCTGAAGAGATTTTCGATAAACAACCTGCGGCCCTGGCGACACTGGAGGCACTGCATGCCGATGGCGCGCTGGGGGCGCGGGAGCTGGTCAGCCATGAACAATTCAAGGCGGTCAGCAGGCAAGCTCGGGCGATTATTCGCACGGGAGAATGCTCCCCGTATTGCAACATCGTGTTGATTGCCGGAGTAACGTTCTAACCTTCTCAACCCTGCACAAGGAATGCGCCATGCACCGCTATGCTCAGAAAATGCGTCAACTGTTCCGGAGTCTGCTGCTTTTGTCACTGATCACTGCTACGAGCGCCCAGGCGGCGGAAAAAATCGACCTGATCATCGACACTGATCCGGGGGCCGACGATGTGGTTGCCCTGTTGTTTGCCCTGGCTTCCCCCGAAGAGCTGAATATCCGCGCGTTGACCACCGTCGCTGGCAACGTGCGTCTGGACAAGACATCGCGCAACGCTCGCCTGGCCCGGGAATGGGCGGGGCGCGAAGACGTGCCGGTGTATGCCGGTGCGCCGAAGCCGATGATGCGCACGCCTATCTACGCGGAAAACATCCATGGCAAGGAAGGCCTGTCGGGTGTCGAGGTGTATGAGCCGAAGAAGGGGCTGGCCAAGGGCAACGCCGTCAACTACCTGATCGACACCCTCAAGGCTGCCAAGCCCCATAGCATCACCATTGCCATGCTTGGCCCGCAGACCAACCTGGCCCTGGCATTGATACAGGAGCCCGAAATTGTCCAGGGCATCAAGGAAGTGGTGATCATGGGCGGTGCGCACTTCAATGGCGGCAACATCACTCCGGTGGCCGAGTTCAACCTGTACGCTGATCCACAGGCCGCAGAAGTGGTGCTCAAGAGCGGTGTGAAGCTCACTTACCTGCCGCTGGATGTGACCCACAAGATCCTCACCAGCGAAGCACGCCTGAAGCAGATCGCTGCCGTGGACAACAAGGCCAGCAAGATCGTCGGCGACATTCTCAACGAATACGTCAAAGGTGATATGGAGCATTACGGCATGACGGGCGGACCGGTGCACGATGCCACGGTGGTTGCCTACCTGCTCAAGCCAGAGTTGTTTACCGGGCGTTCGGTCAACGTCGTGGTGGACAGCCGTGAAGGGCCGACCTTTGGCCAGACCATCGTTGACTGGTACGACGGCCTGAAGGCACCCAAAAATGCCTACTGGGTGCAGGATGGCGACGCTCAGGGCTTTTTTGACCTGCTGACCGAGCGCCTTGCGCGTCTGAAGTAATCGGTCTTGTCGAGCACCCGCAGGTCAGGGCTTGCGGGTGTGTTTCAATCCACCGCTTCAATGCTGCTGGGGTAGCGTTCGAACGCTTGCTGGATAAAGTTCAGGGCCGCCTTCGTTCCCAGTTCCTTGACCAACAGTTCTATACCGATGATTGCCAGTTCTTCGGGGCTGCCAGGGCTATAGGAGCTGTGGCCCTCCGACCATTTGGCATTGATGGTGGCTTCGATGCTGACGGTGCTCATGGTCGGGCTCGCGAGTTGGGAGGTCTGTAGGGTGAGTTAACCATTTTTGCCTGGGGTTTTGCACTGCGACTTAGGCATCAGGGAAGGGCTGTGCGACACTTGCTTTTTGACTTTCTGAAGAGGCCCCCGCCGTGCAGATCGATTTGAACGCTCCTGACGGGTTGACCCTCGACGCGGTTCGTCGGTTGCTGGCTTCGGCCAGTGATGACGAGCACACCCAACTGCGCGTGACCAAGGCGGGTATCGCCTATTTGTCTTCGGGCGTGGTGGGCGGTGTGGACATCGACGGGCTATCGTTTCGGCTGGAAACGTGGGCAAAAGGTTCAGGCTACGTCGGGCTGGTCGCCGCCAGTGACGAGGTCTGGGTCATGCAGATCTACAATGCGTTGAAGGACAACTGGCCCAATCCGCCCTTTGACTACATCGACGTTTACTGAACACCATTCATATTCAGTCACGATTCACCCCTGAAGCGGGATGTCGGCTCAGGCAAACTGCCTGTTTTCCTGATGAGGGCACCATGATAGCCCTTGGGTTGAAACCAAGCTTCGTTTGGGCTGTCGCACGCTCTCTGTTTAATCATCAACAAAAGGAGGCTTCATGCCTTGGAAGCTCGCGTCATTGGGTACTTTGCTGGCCGTCGCGCTCTTGAGCGGTTGCAGCAGCACCTCTGAATCGACCCCTGATCCGGTAGCAACAGAAACAGGCTACAGCCGCTGCGAAGCAACAGCTGCCGAGTTCGCCATCGGCAAGAAGGCCTCGCCGCAACTGCTGGAACAAGCCCGCACCCGCGCCGGTGCGCAATATGCGCGGATCCTCAAGCCCAACGATATGGTGACGCTTGAGTACCGCTCGGATCGCCTGAATCTCAACACTGACGCCAATCTGATCATCAATCGGGTGAACTGCGGCTGATTGATTTTTCAATCGCCCATAAAAAACCCCGTCACATGGACGGGGTTTTTTGTGCTCGCCGAGTAATTACTCTGGGCGAACCTGTGCAGCTTGCATACCCTTTTGGCCTTTCTCAGCCACGAAGGAAACGGTCTGGCCTTCTTTCAGGCTTTTGAAACCGTCGCTTTCGATAGCTTTGAAGTGTACGAACAGGTCGTCACCGCCACCTGTAGGAGTGATGAAGCCGAAGCCTTTTTCATCGTTGAACCATTTAACGGTGCCGGTTTGGCGATTAGACATGGTGTATCTCCAAGAAACATATATTTTCAGTGTACTGTGCTGCTCAGGCCAACTGGGCACACCGGGGTATCATAGTCGAAATGTTCGATTTGGGAGCCCCCCGCACGCGCTGTTTGCCAATCAGTCGTGTTTTCTTTACTGCCTGATCCGGCTGAAAGGCCCGGTTTTAAAGGCTTTCAGCCGAACGTAAAGACGATAAAAAAAGCTGTAAAACCTGAATAAATCGGTCAAAAAGGCCCGAAATCAGCGTTTTTTATCGATGCACGGCTCCGTGCAAAGACCTGTTTTCTTACTTTTTGGCCTTGTTATCGGCCTTGCATTTTGCAATCTGCCCCAGTGCTTTTTGCTGCAGCTGCGGTGTCGCCTTATTGTCCATCAAGGCTTGAATGTCGGCTGCCGGGTAGGACTTGATCGCATCGGCGCCACAGGCGCAATGGGATTTGGCCGCTGCCGCGCCGATCTGTGGCGTGGCCGCCTCGGTGCACTGGGCCATGTATTTCTCACGTTCCCCCTTGGGCCATTCGGCGTGGGCGGTCAGCGGGAGCAGCAGGGCGAGGGGGGCGACTACTGCAAATAATGTGTTCAGACGCATGCGAAGATGCTCCTTTCGGGTCGATGTCTTGTTATCTGAGGCGTAGCGGGCGGTACAGTTCAGCACTCTGGCATAAAAACCGTGGATTTACGTCCGCTTCAATCCGGGCGCGGCGATGACCGTTCATCTGTGCTAGCATGCCGGGCTCGGGTATTTTCAGGCTCCGGAGGACAACAGGTCCCGGCTGCGGCAAATGTTCGATTAACCCTGATTTGAATCCCAGTCACTCTGGTTCGGTTTTCCCGGTTGGCCGCAAGGCTCCTGCCGCTGTAAGGCAGGCGTTCGTCATTGAATGGCCTGGACTGGATCTTGTACTGGCTCATCCCAACCCACGTGACCTTTGGTAGGGGTCACCACTAGGAGAGGAGGCGCCATGCCAACTATTACTCTTCCCGACGGCAGTCAACGTTCATTCGATCACCCGGTTTCCGTAGCCGAGGTCGCAGCATCCATCGGCGCGGGCCTGGCCAAGGCCACCCTGGCTGGCAAGGTCAACGGCAAACTGGTCGATGCCAGCGATGTCATCGACAGCGACGCCACGCTGCAAATCATCACGCCAAAGGATGAAGAGGGGCTGGAGATCATTCGCCACTCTTGCGCGCACCTGGTGGGCCATGCGGTCAAGCAGCTGTACCCGAGCGCGAAGATGGTCATCGGGCCGGTCATCGACGAAGGCTTCTATTACGACATCGCTTTTGAGCGTCCTTTCACGCCGGAAGACATGGCGGCCATCGAACAGCGCATGCAGCAGCTGATCGAGAAAGATTACGACGTCATCAAGAAAGTGACCCCGCGTGCCGAAGTCATCGAAGTGTTCAAGGCGCGTGGCGAGGATTACAAGCTGCGTCTGGTGGAAGACATGCCGGACGAGCAGGCCATGGGCCTGTACTACCACGAAGAATACGTCGACATGTGCCGTGGCCCGCATGTGCCGAACACCCGCTTCCTGAAGTCTTTCAAGCTGACCAAGCTGTCCGGCGCCTATTGGCGTGGCGATGCGAAGAACGAGCAGTTGCAGCGCGTCTACGGCACTGCTTGGGCCGACAAGAAGCAACTGGCGGCTTACATCCAGCGTATCGAGGAAGCCGAGAAGCGTGACCATCGCAAGATCGGCAAGCGCCTGGGCCTGTTCCACACCCAGGAAGAATCCCCGGGCATGGTGTTCTGGCATCCGAACGGTTGGACCCTGTACCAGGTGCTCGAGCAGTACATGCGCCAGGTCCAGCGTGAAAACGGCTACCTGGAGATCAAGACGCCGCAAGTGGTTGACCGTAGCCTGTGGGAGAAATCCGGGCACTGGGCCAACTATGCCGACAACATGTTCACTACCCAGTCGGAAAACCGCGACTACGCCATCAAGCCGATGAACTGCCCTTGCCACGTGCAGGTGTTCAACCAGGGCCTGAAAAGCTACCGCGAGCTGCCGATGCGCCTGGCCGAGTTCGGTGCCTGCCACCGTAACGAGCCATCGGGTGCGCTGCACGGCATCATGCGCGTGCGTGCCTTCACCCAGGACGATGCGCATATCTTCTGCACCGAAGAGCAGATGCAGGCCGAATCCGCTGCCTTCATCAAGCTGACCATGGACGTCTACCGGGACTTCGGCTTTACCGAAGTCGAGATGAAGCTGTCCACTCGTCCGGAAAAACGCGTCGGCTCCGATGAGTTGTGGGATCGCGCCGAAGCAGCGCTGGCCGCTGCCCTCGATAGCGCGGGCCTTGCGTACGATCTGCAACCGGGCGAAGGGGCTTTCTACGGGCCGAAGATCGAGTTCTCGCTCAAAGATTGCCTTGGTCGCGTGTGGCAGTGTGGTACCCTGCAGCTCGATTTTAACCTGCCGATCCGTCTGGGCGCCGAATACGTGTCCGAAGACAACAGCCGCAAGCACCCGGTCATGCTTCACCGCGCGATCCTCGGTTCGTTCGAGCGCTTCGTCGGGATTCTGATCGAACACTACGAGGGTGCGTTCCCCGCGTGGTTGGCGCCGACCCAGGCAGTGATCATGAATATCACTGATAAACAGGCAGATTTTGCCGCCGAGGTCGAAAAAACTCTCAACCAAAGCGGATTTCGTGCCAAGTCCGACTTGAGAAATGAAAAGATCGGCTTTAAAATCCGCGAGCATACTTTGCTCAAGGTTCCCTTTCTCTTGGTTATTGGAGATCGGGAGGTCGAGATGCAGACTGTCGCTGTGCGTACTCGTGAAGGTGCTGACCTGGGCTCGATGCCCGTCGCCGAATTCGCTGAGTTCCTCGCGCAAGCGGTTTCCCGGCGTGGTCGCCCAGATTTGGAGTAATTATTATTAAGCGTGAAATGAGACAAGATAAACGAGCTGCACCGAAAGCCCCGATCAACGAGAATATCTCGGCACGCGAGGTTCGGTTAATTGGCGCTGACGGCGAGCAGATTGGCATCGTCTCGATTGATGAAGCGCTTCGTATTGCTGAAGAAGCCAAGCTTGATCTGGTAGAAATTTCCGCAGACGCAGTCCCGCCGGTTTGCCGGGTGATGGACTACGGCAAGTCGATCTTCGAAAAGAAGAAGCAGATTGCCGCGGCGAAGAAAAACCAGAAGCAGATTCAGGTAAAAGAAATCAAGTTTCGTCCAGGGACGGAGGAAGGGGATTACCAGGTAAAACTGCGCAACCTGGTACGTTTCCTGAGTGACGGGGACAGGGCCAAGGTATCCTTGCGATTCCGCGGCCGTGAGATGGCCCACCAGGAGCTGGGGATGGAACTCCTCAAGCGGGTTGAACAAGACCTGCTCGAGTACGGTTCGGTCGAACAGCATCCTAAGATGGAAGGACGCCAGCTGATCATGGTCATCGCCCCGAAAAAGAAGAAGTAATCAACAGGGCACGGCAGGCCTTGCGATTATGTTTATCAACTGAATGCGGAGTATCCGAACATGCCAAAGATGAAAACTAAAAGTGGTGCTGCTAAGCGGTTTCTGAAAACTGCTAACGGTATCAAGCACAAGCACGCTTTCAAGAGCCACATCCTGACCAAAATGTCGACCAAGCGTAAGCGTCAACTGCGCGGTAGCAGCTTGCTGCATCCGTCTGACGTGGCAAAAGTCGAGCGCATGCTGCGCCTTCGTTAATTTTTGGATCAAGAATAGAGGAAGTAACTCATGGCTCGTGTAAAGCGTGGCGTCATTGCCCGTAAGCGTCACAAAAAAATTCTGAAACTTGCTAAAGGCTACTACGGCGCGCGTTCCCGCGTATTCCGTGTTGCCAAGCAAGCGGTAATCAAGGCAGGCCAATACGCCTACCGTGACCGTCGTCAGAAAAAACGTCAGTTCCGCGCTCTGTGGATCGCTCGTATCAACGCTGGTGCTCGTGTTAACGGTCTGTCCTACAGCCGTTTCATTGCCGGCCTGAAAAAAGCGTCCATCGAGATCGACCGTAAGGTTCTGGCTGATCTGGCAGTGAACGAAAAAGCGGCGTTTGCTGCGATTGTCGAGAAAGCTAAAGCCACCTTGGCTTAAGTACCCCCGACAGTCACCCGGCCTCACCTCTGTGGGGCCAGGTGTTAAACGTCATAAATAGGGGAAGAGCCTTCAAGCTCTTCCCCTATTTTGTATCTGGAGTCTGTACATGGAAAACCTGGACGCGCTGGTCTCTCAAGCACTAGAGGCTGTGCAAAGCGCTGAAGATATCAATGCCCTGGAGCAAATCCGGGTTCACTACCTTGGCAAGAAGGGCGAGTTGACTCAGGTGATGAAGACCCTGGGGAACCTGCCGGCCGAAGAGCGTCCGCAGGTCGGTGCGCTGATCAACGTTGCCAAGGAGCGTGTTACAGAAGTCCTTAATGCGCGCAAGGCCTTGTTCGAGGAAGCGGATCTGGCTGCCAAGCTCGCCGCCGAATCCATCGACGTGACCCTGCCTGGCCGCGGCCAGACTTCCGGCGGTCTGCATCCGGTTACCCGGACCCTGGAACGTATCGAGCAGTTCTTCACCCACATCGGCTACGGCATTGCCGAAGGCCCTGAGGTCGAAGACGACTATCACAACTTCGAGGCGCTCAACATCCCAGGCCATCACCCGGCCCGGTCGATGCATGACACCTTCTATTTCAACGCGAACATGCTGTTGCGCACCCATACCTCGCCGGTACAGGTCCGCACCATGGAATCGCAGCAGCCGCCGATCCGCATTGTCTGCCCAGGCCGTGTGTACCGTAGCGACTCCGATATCACCCACTCGCCGATGTTCCATCAGGTCGAAGGCCTGCTGGTGGATCGCGACATCAATTTCGCCGACCTGAAAGGGACTATCGAAGAGTTCCTGCGGGTGTTCTTCGAGAAAGAACTGGCGGTGCGTTTCCGTCCTTCGTACTTCCCGTTCACCGAGCCATCCGCTGAAGTCGATATGGAATGCGTGATGTGCAGCGGTAAAGGCTGCCGCGTCTGCAAGCAGACCGGCTGGCTGGAGGTCATGGGCTGCGGCATGGTTCACCCGAACGTGCTGCGTATGTCCGGGATCGACCCGGAAGAGTTCTCGGGTTTTGCTTTCGGCATGGGCGTCGAGCGTCTGGCCATGCTGCGTTACGGTGTAAATGACTTGCGCCTGTTCTTCGACAACGACTTGCGGTTCCTTGCGCAATTTCGCTAAGCCGCAGACCCGTAACGAATCTAATAGGAGAGCAGGATGAAATTCAGTGAACAATGGCTGCGCGGCTGGGTAAGCCCGCAGGTAAGCCGGGACGAGCTGGTTGCTCGTCTGTCGATGGCCGGTCTTGAGGTCGATAGCGTGACGCCGGCCGCCGGTGAATTCAGTGGTGTGGTGGTGGGCGAGGTGCTGAGCACCGAGCAGCACCCGGACGCCGACAAGCTGCGGGTGTGCCAGGTCAGCAATGGCGCGGAAACCTTCCAGGTGGTCTGTGGCGCGCCAAATGTGCGCCCGGGCCTGAAGATCCCGTTCGCCATGATCGGTGCCGAACTGCCGGGCGACTTCAAGATCAAGAAAGCCAAGCTGCGTGGCGTCGAGTCCAACGGCATGTTGTGCTCCCAGGCTGAACTGCAGATTGGCGAAGGCAACGATGGCCTGATGGAGCTTCCGGCTGACGCACCAGTCGGCCAGGACATCCGTGAGTACCTGAGCCTGGACGATGCGAGCATCGAGGTCGACCTGACCCCGAACCGTGGCGACTGCCTGTCCCTGGCCGGTCTGGCTCGTGAAGTGGGTGCGTTGTATGCCGCCCCAGTGGCACGTCCAGCGGTCGCGACCGTTGCCGCGGTGCATGATGAAGTGCGCTCGGTTGAAGTGCTGGCGCCGGCGGCATGCCCACGTTACCTGGGGCGCGTTATCCGGAATGTCGACCTGTCCAAGCCGACCCCGCTGTGGATGGTCGAGCGCCTGCGTCGCGCCGACGTGCGCAGCATCGACGCTGCCGTCGACATCACCAACTACGTGATGCTGGAGCTGGGTCAGCCGCTGCACGCGTTCGACCTTGCCGAAATTAACGGCGGCATCCGCGTGCGCATGGCTGAGGAAGGCGAGAAGCTGGTACTGCTCGATGGCCAGGAAGTGACCCTGCGCAGCGATACGCTGGTCATCGCCGACCACTCCCGTGCCCTGGCGATTGCCGGCGTAATGGGCGGCGAGCACAGCGGCGTCTCCACGACGACCCGTGATGTGTTCCTTGAAAGTGCGTTCTTCGACCAGATTGCGGTGGCTGGCAAGGCCCGTTCCTATGGCCTGCACACCGACGCCTCGCACCGTTACGAGCGCGGCGTGGACTGGCAACTGGCCCGTGAAGCCATGGAGCGCGCCACTGGCCTGCTGCTGGAAATCACTGGCGGCGAAGCTGGCCCGATCATCGAAACCGTCAGCGAACAGCACCTGCCCAAAATCGCACCGGTCACCCTGCGTGCCCAGCGCATTACGCAGATGCTCGGCATGGAAATGGACCCGGCTGAAGTCGAGCGCCTGCTCAGCGCCCTGGGCCTGAACATCAGCGCCGACGGGGCAGGGCAGTGGCGTGTCGAAGTGCCAAGCCATCGCTTCGATATCAGCCTGGAAGTCGACCTGATCGAAGAGCTGGCCCGTCTGTACGGCTACAACCGTTTACCGGTTCGCTACCCGCAGGCGCGCCTGGCCCCACAGGCCAAGGCCGAAGCCCGTAGCGACCTGCCGGAACTGCGCCGTCTGCTGGTGGCTCGTGGGTATCAGGAAGCGATCACCTACAGCTTCATCGATCCGCGTCAGTTCGAGCTGTTCAATCCGGGTGTCGAGCCGCTGTTGCTGGCCAACCCGATTTCCAACGACATGGCCGCCATGCGCTCGTCCCTGTGGCCGGGCCTGGTCAAGTCGCTCCAGCACAACCTGAACCGCCAACAGGACCGCGTACGTCTGTTCGAAAGCGGCCTGCGTTTCGTTGGTCAGCTGGAAGGCTTGAAGCAAGAGCCGATGCTGGCCGGTGTCGTTTGCGGCAGTTGTTTGCCGGAAGGCTGGGCGCAAGGTCGCGATGTCGTCGACTTCTTCGACGTCAAGGCTGACGTGGAAGCGGTGCTGGGCTTCGCCGGTGCGCTCGACGCGTTCACCTTCGTGCCGGGCAAGCATCCGGCGCTGCATCCTGGGCAGACAGCACGCATTGAGCGTGATGGGCGTGAAGTCGGCTATGTCGGCGCGATTCACCCTGAACTGTCCAAGACCCTGGGTCTTGATCGTCCTGTGTTTGTTTTCGAGCTGGTTCTGGGCGAAGTGGTACTGGGGAAAATGCCGAAATTCCAGGAGTTATCGCGCTTTCCTGAAGTGCGGCGTGACCTTGCGCTGCTGGCCGATCGCGACGTTGCATCCAGCGCCGTACTGGATGTAATCCGTGAAAATGCAGGCGAATGGCTCACGGACCTCAGGCTATTTGACGTGTATCAGGGTAAAGGCATTGATCCGCATAGAAAAAGCCTTGCAGTCGGCTTGACCTGGCAGCATCCATCGCGCACTCTTAATGACGATGAGGTGAATACCGCAACGCAGAATATCCTCACCTCGCTCGAAAACAGGTTGAACGCCACGTTAAGGAAGTGACGTATGGGGGCTCTGACGAAAGCTGAGATGGCGGAACGTCTGTATGAGGAGCTGGGCCTGAATAAACGGGAGGCCAAAGAATTGGTCGAACTGTTTTTCGAAGAAATCAGGCACGCTCTGGAAGACAACGAACAGGTCAAATTGTCCGGTTTCGGCAATTTCGACCTGCGGGACAAACGCCAGCGGCCTGGCCGCAATCCGAAAACGGGTGAAGAAATCCCGATCACGGCTCGCCGTGTGGTCACCTTTCGTCCAGGGCAGAAGTTGAAGGCCCGAGTTGAGGCTTATGCTGGAACCAAGTCATAACGACGAGCTACCCGTCATCCCAGGCAAACGCTACTTCACCATTGGTGAAGTCAGCGAGCTGTGTGCGGTAAAACCGCATGTGCTGCGCTATTGGGAGCAGGAGTTTCCTCAACTCAACCCGGTCAAGCGCCGCGGTAACCGCCGGTATTATCAGCGACAAGACGTGCTGATGATCCGGCAGATCCGCGCGCTGCTGTACGACCAGGGGTTCACCATCGGCGGAGCGCGCTTGCGCCTCTCCGGTGATGAGGCCAAAGACGATACAACCCAGTACAAACAGATGATCCGCCAGATGATCGCCGAGCTTGAAGATGTGCTGGTGGTGCTCAAGAAATAAATTTCTGCTTTTAAATCTTCCAGTTTTCAAAAGCTTGCGATATATTCCTGAGCGTTCCGTTGAGAGACGGAACAAGATTCACGCCTAGTCGGGGCGTAGCGCAGTCCGGTAGCGCACTAGCATGGGGTGCTAGGGGTCGAGTGTTCGAATCACTCCGTCCCGACCATATTTTTCAATGATTTAGCCCAATCTGAGAAGGTTGGGCTTTTTCATGTCTGGAAACGCCACGTTTACTCCCACAAATATCTTGGATCTCGGTAGCTTTGCCATCCGATAGGCGTTCGACCTTCGTTCCCCCGGCAACACGTATCAGTGCAAGAGCCCGACGGCGGGAAGATGCTTGCTAAAAGGTTGCCGATTGAACAGTTCGCGAGGCAACCTTCGGGCGAAGGTAGTAATTGATGCCGTGCTTGGTGCTGGTGGTGGCGGTTGATGCTGAGTCTCGCCGCAAAGCGTGCTAAACCTGAAGCCTGTAAGTACAGTGAAGATCGTTCTCTCCGAAAACATTTCGACTGGGCTTTAGCACGGTTCCAGCAGGCAGAAGAAATTGAAATTTTTCCCCCGTTTTTGTCTCGTCGCAGCTGATGCGTGAGCGACCATGAATGGATGTCTGACAAGACGGCACAGGGTAGCTATCGGTGTACCCCTCCCATTAGTGTGATTGGATGGTTAGGTATGACGATTTTTTATTTAATTATTGGGGGGTTATTGTTCAATGATTGACTTCGCTTGATCACACTGACTGATATAGTTTTCGGGAAGTGCTTTGTGATTAAGGAGTAGCTCCAGCTCCTTGGTGCAAATGGGTAGCATGACGACTTCGTAGTATTTTTGCCATTGCGCCATAGACTCTTCGTTACTTTGCCGTACTGCTTTATAGTTGCCGCCGATCATTAGGCCGGCGAACGCCGCGACCAATAGCGCTATCATCGCAAAAGGCATCAGGTTGCGCCAATCGGCTGCTGACTCTTTACTAAGCAAGTAAGTGAGGAGGGTGGCAACGATGCCTAGGATCCCTGTGACTAATGACTGTCCAAGCGGAGTTGCACTGCCGCCTGCGATCACGCCCAAAATCGTTCCGAGAAAGCACAACGCTATTATGAGTGGTGTGTGTCCCGGCTCAAGCTTATGCCGGGATAGCTTTAATATCGCCAAGCACATGGCGATATTCAATATTATGGCGGCAAGCGACGGACCTGCCATATAGGTGAGGGAGTGCAGCAGTGGATTAAGACTTTCCATGCGGTTTTCCAATTAATGACAGTTGAGTGTCGCGGCGGGCTGCGCTTATTGCATTCCTTTGTACGATTCAATACCGCCTTTATACCCTTCGATTAAATCTTGATAGGACGGTTGCCCGTTCCCAGGCTTCAGTTCATCCGAGCGCCGTAATATTTCGACGCCCTTGCGCTGTTCCTCTAAACGCAAACGGTACTCTTCAGGGTTCTCATCTGGACTTGGCTTCCAAGTGATACAGCAGCGGCGGGGTTTTTTGGGGCCTACGCCAATTGGGCTATTAACGTCGGCGGTAGGCGAAACTGCCAAACCAGTAATTTCTGCAGAGTACGTCTCGAAGGACGCAAGCAGCACGGCTAGTAGGACGGTGGTTCTGTGCAGGCTCATCGTGACACTCCATCGTGGCGATCTATCTATCATTGAACAATGTGCAGTTTTATGATCTGCCCCAAGCTGCTCCAGAAGCAGCACGGGGGAAATCGGCACTCTTTTCGTTTGCGCTATTTATTGGGCACTAGCGAATGTCCAGCGTGCTGATCTAAAGTTCGGGGCGCGGAAAAATGAGGCCGGGTGGCCGCACATGAAGTTACTGCCCGCTCTATGAGGCGGCCTCTATACAGTGACCCGGTTCCACAGACGAACCTCTACACGCAAGGTCGCCGAAATGCCAGGCCGGATGCCGTCTTCGGTCTTTACCGGGATATCGAAACTCACTCCCGCTCCACCTGGTAGGTCCTGCGTTACGCACGGAGTCGTTGCCAAGTTAGGTGTCTTGCTTTGGTAGCCATGTAATATTTTGTACCCAATGGGCTCCGCGGCATCAGGAATGGCTTCCACCAGGATCAGCTCTCTGTAGATGTAGCTGCCTTCGTAATGCTGGTTTGGCCAGAACGTGTTCTCAACCATATAGTCAGGTACCAACACTGCCAGATCGAACGCGAACGCGACAGACTTGGCTTGACTGACACTTTTGGTTTCATCAAGGAACACTGAGAACAGTTGAGGGCTGGCGCTCCTGTCCGGAGTGGCTGCGCCGTTGACAAGTGGAAAGAGTTCGTCGTACATCCGATGGATTGCTGAGTTTTCGCGTACGACCCGACGATGTATTTGCCATTGGCTTCCTCGTACGCTGGCGACGATTTCGAATTGATAAGAACCCCGAATCTGTTTGCCCTTGTCTTTTTCAACTTGAATGTCAGCGGGTAAAGTCAGGCTGTGGATATCCAGTATCCCGTCAATGCGCAGACTCCCGAACAGGAAACGTGTCAGGTTCTGGTATCCCTCCTCGGAGTTGACGACGCCGTAGTGTCCCGAATGACTACGATGGGCAAAGGCAGCAGGTGAACGAATAACCTGGTTGCCGTTGTGCGAGAAAGTAGTGGCGTTGTCGATTCTGACCAAACCATCACTTGCATCGCCCACGGCCCATGCACTCATACCCTTCATAACGGTGTAGTCGCTGGGGTTGGTGCCCACGAGGTTGAACACCCGTTCGGCGGGGAAGTTGGTGAGTACACAAACGTCTGGGTCACTGGAGGGGATTAACTGTGACGGAGGAATGGCAAAGTAGTCAGCCATACGCTGGCGATTGAAGTTGTTGGCGTCTCCAAAAGTGGCCCATGCCGGAACGTTGCGTACGATTCGCAGATCGATGCCGTTGTGAGGGGTGGCATAGGTGAAGAGTTTATCGACGGCCTGGCGAGCCTCGGGGCTCCCTAACTTCGGATTTTGCAGAAACGCTCGGGCAACCAGGCCGCCCATGGAGTGAGCGACCAGATAGCAGCGAAAGTCTTTTTCGGAAACGCCATTATCTAACGGTTTGCCGGTAATGGGATCATCGCCTTTGCGACATACGAGCGCGCGTACCCTGAGAATCAGATCGCTCAGGCCTTGGGCAAAATGCTGAATGGGTGGAGTGTTGCCGCTCCCGAAAGTCTCGGAAGCTTCGTCGTAGTAACGGAAGATAATGATCGATTGATAGGGCAGTGCGATACCGCGCAGCAATGGTTGTGTCGGATTCTCCGGGTCGGGCTCGGTGAGGTCCTGGCCGTTGACGTAAATATCATCGTAGCGGCGATCACTTTGTTGTGTGCCTTGGTTGAGCCAGACGATCTCATCTTTGAGGCGAACCATGGGCGACTCAAAGAAAAATTTCTGAACCTTGCCGTTCCACAGCTGACGTGACTTGGATGAGCCGATGTTAAAACCCATGTAGGGATCGGCGACGGTTTCTTCTATTTCATCGTTAGTGGCAGCAAACCCGCGCACGTATATGATCGGGTGGTAAGGGTGATGTTTGTTCACGATGGGCTCCATTTTTGTTCACGTCCGACGGCAACAGGTGCACTCAGCAACGGCGTAATTTCGACATTGACGACGAAGTCGCTACCAGTTCCTACTTTTTGTCGGGCGCTGTATGGACACCCTCGACAGCCTTTACGATGGCCTCTAACTCCGCACTGCGGGTGGCTTCGGTCTTGCCCGATGGATTGAGGACGTCGGTCAATTTGGTGGCGAAGTCTTGAGGCGCCGCTTGGATATGGTCTTCTCGGGCGACTCTGATCAGCAGCCAAGAGCCGCCTTTGAATAAGGTACCGGTGGGATCGCTGATATAGGGGCTATGGCTGCCCTCGGTGATTCTCATAGACGCAAAGTCGGGAAGTTCGTCTCGGCGCTCCATCCTGATGATTGCGTAATAGCCTTCCTGTAGGGGCGCGCGGCTGGTTCGTGGCGCTAGTACAGTCTGGGACGAGGCGAGGGTCTTGCCGGTGTAGGTGGGGTCGAACTCCATTTGATAGCGAAGCTCAACGTCGTCGCCATTAGCCCCTAACAGTGCGCCGCCCAAAGTATTGAGCAAGTTAAGTACGGGGGTACCAGGCGCATAGGCGGCGCTGCCGACTTTTGCAAGTTCCTGAAGCAAATGGCGACCTTGTTCGTTTTCGTCATTGTCCAGCTCCATGATTGCTACATCCATGAAGAACGTGCCGCCCTCGTAGGTTTTGGGGCCATAGAGGGGGATATTCAGGGCATTGATCAACTGTCCGCTTTCGCGAACGTCTTCGTTGTAATAAACAACGCGGCCGTTGCGTTGGATATCGGCGGGGTTAAAGGTGAGCCCCGTGGTCGTGGTGCGCTCTGCGACGTTCGCCAGAATGGCTATTTCACCTCTGGTGTTCTGCGCCGACCCCAAGCCACTGGCATTCCCGTCGCCTCCGTTGCATGGCACGGCCCCGGTATTGCTGCTGGAGAACCAGTCTCGAGGGGTAAGGCGCTCGCGGAAATCGCAGATATAGGCAGCAGTGAGTTTCACTGAGATCGCTTCGCCTTTTGTGATCGGCGCGGGGGCTTTTTGCGAGGGAAGGAGGAATACGCTTACGACGTGGATGCCGTCAGTGGAGTGAGCGATCTGAACTGCACCTTCGTTGTGTTGAAGGTTCTGCGAACAGCCTGCCAGGATAGTCCCAAAAGCCACTGACGCGAGGTAATGAAAACAGTTGGACATTATGTGCATCTCCTGAAGTCAGGTGAGAACCAATTGGTACAAGTGGACCGAAATCAGTTACACACGCGCTCATCTGTTTACGAGATGCAGACTCGTTACCTAAGAATGCCGACAGCCAAAGGAGTGCTAGAAGAGTGATGTAGAAATTAGCTCGGTTTTTTCTGAGCGCAAGTTTTTTATAGAAAAAATTTCAGAAACCAATAAGCGCTATTAAATTGCATAGCTACCTAAACAAATAAGCAAGCTCAAGTGGTGGAAGGTTTGTTCAGTGTAAGTGTCGATTTATTATTGGCGTCAACTTTTTGCATTAGGTCATGTGGCAGACCAGAGAAGAGGACTTGCTGACGTAACAGTGAACAGAGCCCGGTCTAGCGCCGGGCTTTTTTTCGTTGCCTGGTCTATTCAGACCTTGATCCGACTAGTTTTTAGCACCGGTAAAAGCCTTGTAGAAGTTCGACCACGCCAATCCACTGAATCCTAAGATCCCCGCCACTATATTTCCGCACTGCTGGAGCGACGAGATCCACCTAGGTGTTCCCTCCACAAACTTTCCGTCAAGCCCTAGAAAGGCACCGTCCAATATAACAACTAAGAGCGCCGCAATCGCAAGTACAACCGTGCTGATTCCCCATGCGTTCACACCAAAATTAGTGTTCATAACTTACTCTCTTCGTTTTCCTGGAAATATAGCTATAGCAGGTGCCTTTTTTGTTTGCTTCGGTTTTCCCCCTCTAAGACCACAGCCTCTTGACGGTACAGCGGAAAGAGCAGCACGCTGGCGGCACCGAGCTGACTCACTTGGCAGAACGTTCCATGACGGCCTTGCGGTTGCCTCTCATCCTGCAACCCCTGACCGCTACCGATTTTCAGCCTCAGACGCCAGCAGCAATCCCGACGCCAATGCGACAAAACTCTCCACCACTTGCTCGGACGCTGTGTGCGGATCATCGGCGTTGGCGATCCACAAGGACGCGCCGAGCAGGGCGCCCATGATCAGGCGCGCCGTCGCTTCGGTGTTGACCTTACGAATCGTCCCTTCATCAATCAGGCGTTGGATGCTGCGTTGGGTGCTGCGGATACAGGCGTTCTGGCTGGGCCATTGCGAAGGATCGCCCAGCACCGATGGCCCGTCGAGGAACACGATGCGTTGGATTTCAGGTTCCAGGGACATCTTGATGTACGCGATGGATTCATCAATGAAGCCGTCCCAGATCGTGGCCGCCTCATCGATGATGACGGACAGGCGCGCCATCATTTCTTCGTCGATCTGGGTGATGACTGCCTGCAGCAACCCTTTCTTGTCACCGAAGTGATGGTATAGCGCGCCCCTGGTGAGCCCCGCTTGCGCGGTCAGATCGTCCATCGAACTGTCCGCATAGCCTTTCGTCGCGAAGGCTTCCCGTGCTGCCTTGATCAGCTTGCCGCGGGTCTCCGAAATCATGTCCGCACGCTTCTGCGCCATCGATCGTTTTCCTCATCAAAAATTCAACATGCATGGCGTATGTCAGTTGACATACGCTGTGTATGTCGTATTGTTGCTCACATACGCGGCGTATGCAATCGGCATGGAGATCTGTTTCTTCAGTGCCGGTGACGCCGCTCTTCAGCACAGGATACCGAGCAATGTGTGAGCAGCGCGATCCCGAGAGTTCAGTCACCAGCGTCGGCCAGGGCAAAACCCTCGGGCTGATCGTCAATCCTGTGGCGGGCATGGGCGGCCCGGTGGGTTTGAAGGGCACCGATGGCCCCGATGTCCTGCTAGAGGCGCGACGCCGTGGTGCGCGGCCGGTCTCCAGCGAGCGCGCCGTGCTTGCGCTCAAACGCCTGGCTGCCTCGTCCATGCCTTTTCGCTTGCTCACCGGCTCTGGTGCGTTGGGCGAAGACGTTGCACGCGCCGCCGGTCTCGATCCTATCGTCGTCTACCGCTCAATATCCGAATCGAGCGAAGCTGATGACACGCGAAGCGCGGCGATTGTCATGGCTTACGCCAACGTTGATCTACTGCTTTTCGCCGGCGGTGATGGCACGGCGCGGGATGTGCTGGGAATGGTCAGCGACCGGGTGCCGATCCTCGGTATCCCAACGGGCGTGAAAATGTATTCCGCCGTCTTCGGTACCAATCCCGAAAACGTCGGAAGCCTCGCCGCACGCTTTATTGCTGGCGAGCCTTCAGTGCGCTTTCGCGAGGCCGAGGTGATGGACATCGATGAAGCCGCCACGCGAAGTGACCAAGTGTCGGCGCAACTCTATGGCTACGCACGCAGCCCTTATGAACGTCACCTCGTACAAAACGCCAAGTCCAGCTCTGTCGCCAGTGACAGCTTGGCGCTGGACGCCGCCTGTCGGCAGGTCGTTCGAGAGATGCAGCCAGGCTGCCTGTACCTGTTGGGGCCCGGCACCACCACGCGGCGCGTGATGACCGAACTCGGCCTGCCATCGACGCTGCTGGGTGTCGATGCCGTACTGAACGGCGCGCTGGTGGGCTCTGACCTCAACGAACACCAGTTGATCCGGCTGATGGAGGGCTATGAGACCCGCATCATCGTCGGCGTTCTTGGCGGGCATGGCAGCTTGTTCGGCCGTGGCAATCAGCAGATCAGCGCCGAGGTCATCCGCCGGGTAGGACGCGAGCACCTCATCGTGATCGCCTCGATGGACAAGCTGCTCTCCCTCGACGCCGGTTGCTTGCGCGTCGACACCGGCGACGCCCAAGTCGACGCCGCGCTCAGCGGCCATATACGCGTGCACACAGGACCTGACCGGTCCGTCTTTTTCAGGGTTCGATCCTGACCATCTGTTCCATCCGAAAAAACCGAGGATAACCCCATGAGCAATCATGTCGCCCACCCCTACATGGCGAACTCCGTCCCCGCCCTCAAGCAGGAGATGCTGGACTCGATTGGTGTTGACAGCATCGAGGCACTGTTCCAGCAAATCCCCGAGGAACATCGCCTGCAGCGGCCGATCAACCTGCCGCCGGCACTGAACGAGAGTGAGCTGCGCCGACACCTGGTCAGTACGCTGTCGAAGAACAAGACCTGCGAGCAGAACCTCAACTTCCTCGGCGCCGGCTGTTGGCAGCATCACGTCCCGGCGGCCTGCGACGAGGTGGTACGGCGCAACGAATGGCTGACGTCGGTGTTCGGCGAACCGAGTTCCGATCACGGGCGCAACCAGGCCTGGTTCGAATTCTGCAGCCAGCTCGGCGAGCTACTGAATATGGACCTGGTCGGCTTGCCTGTGCGCAGTTGGGGTTGCGCCGCCGGCCACGCCATCCGTATGGCCACACGCATCACCGGGCGTCACGAAGTGGCGGTGGTCCGCGCCATCGACCCGGAGCGGCTGTCGATTATTCGCAACTACTGCGAACCGGTCGACATGCCGAGCCACATCGTCGTGCGCCTCGTCGACTATGACCCGAACACCGGTTTGCTCGACCTCGATCACCTACGCGCCTCAATCGGTGCACAAACCGCTGCCGTGTATTTCGAAACCCCGTCCTACTTCGGGGTGATTGAACAGCAAGGCGCCGAGATTGCGGCGATTGCCCACGCGGCGGGTGCCGAAGTGATCGTCGGTGTCGACCCTATCTCCCTGGGCGTGCTGGCCGCGCCCATCGATTTCGGCGCGGACATCGTGGTCGGTACCACTCAGCCGCTCGGTGTGCACATGAATTGTGGCGGCGGTGTCAGTGGCTTCATTGCAACCCGCGATGAAGAACTCTACGCCCACCAGTACCCGACGTTGTTCATCAGTATCGGTGAGACCATCAAGCCCGGCGAATACGGTTTTGGCCTGAGCCTGTTCGAGCAATCGTCCTATGGCTTGCGTGACAAGGGTAACGACTGGACCGGCCACTCGGTGTACATGTGGGCCATCGCCAACGCCGTGTACATGGCCATGATGGGGCCGCAAGGTTTTGAAGACGTCGGCAAGGTCATTCTGCAACGGGCTCACTACGCCGCGAAGCTGTTGGCTGAAATTCCAGGGGTAGGCGTGACATTTGCGTCCGGTTTTTTCAAAGAGTTCGTGGTCAATTTCGACGCCACCGGGCTCAGTGTGAAAGACATCAACAAGCAGTTGCTCGTACTCGGGATCTTCGGAGGCAAAGACCTGACGCAGGACTTCCCGGAGCTGGGCGCCAGTGCCCTGTATTGCGTCACCGAGATTCACACCCAGGCAGACCTTGAGCGTCTGACCGCTGCACTCAAAAAGGTAATCGCACAATGAGCACCACACTCAGGGAATACCACGCCCCCGTCTGGAGCGAACCTGTCATTTTGGAAATGGGCTATCCCGGCCGTCGCGGAGTGATTTTTTCCGATGTCGAAGCCGACGTTCAAACAGCTGTCGGCAGCGCCGCTGATTTGATTCCCGCGACTATGCGCCGCTCGCGCAAACCGGCGTTGCCGCAAATGTCCGAGCCCGAGGTGCTGTACCACTACCTGCGTTTGTCGCAGCAGACCCTGGGCATGATGAACATCAGCCTGTTCGGCACCTGCACCATGAAGTACAACGCGCAGATCAACGAGGCCATGGCCTGGCGCCCGGAAATCACCCACGTACATCCGTATCAGGACGAAGACACCCTGCAAGGTGCGCTGGAAGTGGTACACGGCATGGACACGATCTTGCGTGAATTGTCCGGGATGGATCAGTTCATCTTCCAGGCGGGCGGTGGTGCCGACGCGGCCTATACCAGTTGCGCCGTGACCCGCGCCTACCATGCGTCCCGTGGTGAACTGGCCCAGCGTGATGAGATCATCACCACCATCCAGACACACCCCAGCAGTGCCGCGACGGCCGCTGCGGCGGGGTTCAAAGTCATCACCCTGATGATTGAGGAGAATGGCTATCCGTCGCTCGAGTCGCTCAAGGCTGCCGTGTCCAACCGCACCGCCGCATTGATGGTGAACAACCCCGACGACATGGGCGTCTACAATCCCGAGATCCGCGAATGGGTGCGCGTGGTGCACGAGGCCGGCGGCCTGTGCTTCTACGATCACGCCAACTTCAATGGCGTGATGACCAAAATCCGTGCACGCGAACTCGGTTTTGATGCCTGCATGTTTATGCTGCACAAGACCTTCGGCGCGCCCAAGAGTGGTGTCGGCGGGCCCGCTGTTGGAGCGTATGGCTGCTCGGCGGAACTTGCGCCGTTCTTGCCCGCGCCAGTGGTCGCCTTTGACGGTGAGCGCTACCGCCTCGATCACGACCGTCCACAGAGCTGCGGCAAGATTCGCGAGTTCTGGGGCAATGTCCCAGTGATTCTCAAGGCCTACGCCTGGTCCCGCGCCATGGGTGCAGCGGGCATGTCTGAGGCTTCGGATATTTCCGTGCTGGCCAACAACTACATGGAAAAAGGCCTGCTGGCCATTCGCGGTGTCACCCGTTCCCATCCCGAGGCCACAAGTGCGCGAATGGAGATGACCCGCTACAGCCTTGAGCAACTCAAGGAGGACACCGGGGTCGATGTCCACGACGTGCAGAACCGCATGAGCGATTTCGGTATTGATCCGATGTGGAGCAGCCACCACCCTTGGCTGATACCTGAGCCGTTCACCCCAGAGCCGGGCGAAATGTATGGCAAGGAAGCGCTGGACACCTGGATCCAGGTGCTCGCGCGGATCTCTGACGAGGCCTACTCTAATCCCGAGATTGTCAAAACCTCGCCGCATAACCAGGCGATCCACCGGCTCAAGAGCGCGCAGTTGGAAGACCCGCAGCAGTGGGCCATGACATGGCGCTCGTACGTGCGCAAAAACGATAAGCGCACGGTTTGAACCAGCGGTTGCACTGATGCAGCGTCCCAGGGGCGTGATGTACACCTGAGCAGAGCCAACAATCAGCCATTGGAAGTATCCAGCCGTGCTACGCGGCTGGGAACTTCCTCACAGGAATATCTTATGTCGATTTTCGAAACGGGCCTGGCGCCCTCGCCAGTCAACTATGTCGCGCTCTCGCCACTGAGCTTCATTGAGCGCACGGCCTCGGTCTACGGTGAGTATCCGGCGGTGATCCACGGCGCGGTACGGCGCAACTGGCAACAGACTTATGAGCGCTGCCGACGCCTGGCCGGCGCGCTCAACGGGCGGGGTATCGGCAAGGGCGATACGGTCGCGGTGATGCTGCCCAACATCCCGGCCATGCTCGAAGCGCACTTCGCTGTGCCAATGATTGGTGCAGTCCTCAACACCCTCAATGTACGGCTGGATGCGCCAGCCATTGCCTTCATGCTGGAACACGGTGAAGCCAGGGTGTTGATCACCGACCGTGAATTCCACGGGGTGATCTGTGAAGCTTTGAGCCTGCTGTCCAATCCTCCCCTGGTGGTCGATGTGGACGACCCGGAGTATGGCGAAGGCCAAGCGCTCAGCAATCTGGACTATGAAGCCTTCCTCGCTGAAGGCGACCCGCAATTCGCCTGGCAATGGCCTGAGGACGAGTGGCAAGCCATCGCCCTCAACTACACGTCCGGCACCACCGGCAACCCGAAAGGCGTGATTTACCACCACCGTGGTGCCTATCTCAATTCACTGGGCAATCAGATGACCTGGGCGATGGGCAACCATCCGGTGTACCTCTGGACTCTGCCGATGTTCCATTGCAATGGCTGGTGCTTCCCGTGGACCGTCACCGCATTGGCCGGTACTCATGTGTTTTTGCGCCGCGTGGACCCGGAAAAAATTCTCACCCTGATCAACCAGCATCAGGTCAGCCACCTGTGCGGTGCGCCCATTGTGCTCAACGCGCTGGTCAACCTGCCAGACTCGGCCAAGGTCGTTTTCGATCACCCGGTCAACGCCATGGTGGCGGGCGCCGCGCCGCCGGCCAAGGTCATCGGTGCGGTCGAGGAGATGGGCATCAAGATCACCCACGTCTATGGATTGACCGAGGTTTACGGTCCTGTGACTGTTTGTGCCTGGCACGCGCAATGGGATGAGCGCCCGCTCGACGAACGGGCGAAGATCAAGTCACGCCAAGGCGTGCGCTACCCGACCCTGGAGGGCCTGATGGTTGCCGATCCGCAGACCATGGAGCCGGTGCCTTGCGATGAGATCAGCGTTGGCGAAATTTTCATGCGCGGCAACACAGTGATGAAAGGCTATCTGAAGAACCCCGATGCCACCCGTGAGGCGTTCAGGGGCGGCTGGTTTCACACCGGCGACTTGGCGGTTCGTCACCCGGACGGCTATGTCGAAATCAAGGATCGGCTCAAGGACATAATCATCTCGGGAGGAGAGAACATTTCCACCATCGAGGTTGAGGACGTTTTGTATCGTCACCCGGCGGTACTGGAAGCTGCGGTGGTCGCCCGTCCGGACGAAAAATGGGGTGAAACTCCGTGTGCCTTCATCACTCTCAAAGCTGACTGCCAGGACACTCGGGAAGCCGAGATCATTCGCTTCTGTCGTGAGCATCTGGCAGGGTTCAAACTCCCGAAAACCGTCGTGTTCAGCGAGTTGCCGAAAACTTCGACGGGCAAAATCCAGAAGTACGTACTGCGCGGCTGGGCCAAGGCACTCTGAAAGGAACCCGCTTGACCGATAAGCCGTCGGCACATCATCAAAGACATTGCCGCGATACAAACGTAATTTGGCGAGAGCCGTTTCCAACGTTCCTGCTTCATCCACCAGCTAGTGCTCATCCAGCAATACGTCTGGTTATCGCGGCTTACCTTGAAACACTGTTGCGAGAATCGGTCATGGCCGACAAGGCCACGGAGGTCGCTGCTGTGCGCGTTTCTACACCTAACTTCACATACACATGCTCCAGATGTTTGTTCACGGTGCGTGGGCTCAGATCAAGAATGGTGCCGATGTCGCGGTTGGTCTTGCCGCAGGCCACCCAGCGCAGAACCTCGACTTCCCGACCGGTGAGCTGAAAGCGTGCCGACAGCACCCTCTGCGCCGGCTCGTCGTCCAGGCTCGGCGCGGCTGGCTGTGACGCCGCTCGGGCCGACAGCAGGATGCGCGAGGTGCGCAGGTGTGCGGCGACCCGGGCCAGCACTTCGTCGGTCTGGATCGGCTTGGTCACGTAGTCGCTGCCACCGACTTCAAAGCCCTGGACCACATGCCTGCTTTCCGTCAGCGCGGTCATGAACAGCACCGGAATATCGGCGTTGGCCGGTTGCTCCTTGATCCGCCGGCAGGTCTCGAAACCGTCCAGGCCCGGCATCATCGCATCCAGCAGGATCAGGTCCGGACGCCGGCGTTCGATGCGGTTCAGGGCGCTGAGCCCGTCGAGGGCCACCAGGACCATGTAGCCGGCATCGTTGAGGGCGTCGGAGAGCATGGCGAGGTTGTCCGGGGTGTCGTCCACAATCAGCACGACACCGGGTTCAGCGACTGTGGTCAATACATTCATCTTCTGCCTCCTTGAGGGCGCGGTTGATTTCGTCCAGGCGAAAGTTTTTCAGCAGCTTGCGTAGGGAACTGATGAAAGGGGCGGTGGCTGGCGTCTCGGCCTGGATGGCGTCAAGTTTTTCGTGCAGACCGCGTACGTAGCCAATGGCGCTGAGTTCGCCGAGGGCGATGAGGTCAGGCTGTGAGGGCAATACCCCCGGTACGGGGAATGTCGCAGGGGCTGGTTTTTCGCGGCGCAGCCAGTGCAGGTCGAGTTGCTGCTGGATCCGTTCGAGCAGCTCCGGGGTGTTTACCGGCTTGGCAAGGTAGTCGTTGCAGGCACTGGCCAGGCTGCGCTCGCGCTCGTCGTTAAAGGCATTGGCCGATATCACGATGATCGGTGCTGTGGACAACGCATTGCGGCGGATCAGTCGGCTGGTTTCCCAGCCATCCATCGTCGGCATCGACAGGTCCATGAGGATCAGGTCCGGCCCCCGCAGGGCGACCTGGCGAATCGCTTCCTGGCCGTTGCTGGCCTGGATCACTTCAAAGCCCAGGGGCGTAAGCATGCCGCTGAGGACCTTGCGATGGTCCACATGGTCGTCCACTACCAGCACCAGACGCCGCGGCCCCTGGTAGCCGATGATGTCGTGTTCGACATGGATCACCGCTTGCGGCACCCGTACTTGCGAGAGAAACAGGCGCACCTGGAAACAGGTGCCCTTGTCCTGCTGACTCTTGACCTGCAACTCGCCGCCCATCAGCGAGGTGAGCATGCGGGTAATGGTCAGGCCCAGGCCAACGCCCTTGTCCTGGCGCATCAGATCACCGCGCTCGAAAGGCTGGAAGATTCGCTCGATGTGCTCGGGGTCGATGCCGATACCCGTGTCGATGATGTCGAAGGTTGCCGTCTCGCGCATGTAACTGACCCGCAGGCAGACCTCGCCGCTGTCGGTGAAGTTGACCGCATTGCCCAACAAGTTAATGAGGATCTGCCGGACGCGCTTTTCGTCGCCCCGCACTACCGCCGGTATCTTGCCGATCAGCTCCAGGCGAAAGCGCAACCCTTTGTCCCGGGCTTGTGGGGTGAACATCAGCTCCAGATCGTGGATCAGTTCCGGGAAGGGGATTTCCGTCGGTTCCAGGCGCAATTTGCCGGCCTCGATCTTGGCTACATCGAGCAGGCCGTCGATCAGCGACAGCAGGTGCGAGCCGCTGCGCAGGATGGTCGCCAGGGCATCCTGATGCTGCTCCGGCATGGCCGCATCGCGCTGCAGGATCTGGGTAAAACCGAGGATGCTGTTCAACGGCGTACGCAGTTCGTGGGACAGTCCGGTGACGTAGCGACTCTTGGCCGCGTTGGCCGCCTCGGAAGCCTCCTTGGCATCTTGCAGGGCCTGGTCGGTCAAGCGGTGGGCTTCGATTTCCTGCATCAACAGCAGGGTCTGGCGGTCCGATTCTTCCTGGGCCACGCGGCGGCTTTCCCGCGTCAGGACCACCCACCAGGCGAGGATGGCCGCCAGTACCGAGAGCGTCAGGAAGGCCTGGAAAAATGCCTGGTACAGCGTCGCCTGGGCTTGCGGCGAGTGGGGCAGCCCCTGGGAGGCCTGGCCATAGATCAGCGCCAGAGCGCCGCTGAGCATCAGGATCAGCGCGAGCAGCAGGCCCAGGTAATGGACTAGCCGGGTGTGCAGGCGTGGCACCGAGGCATTGGGCAACAACCAATGCAACAGCGCTTCGAATTGCGCCGACAGACGCCCGTGGGGTTTGCAGCGATCGCCGCAACGCGCGTCCAGCGAACAGCAAAGCGAGCAGATGGGCGTGCTGTACGCCGGACAGAAAGCCATGTCGGCGGTTTCGAATGGGTTGCTGCACAGGCCGCAGGTGATCTGCGTGCTCGCAGCTACCGGTTGCAGCAGTAACGGATCGCTGGTGCGGGCGATGTAATAGCGGCTACGGGTGGCCCAGGCCAGCAGCGGGGTCATGACCAGCGAGGTGCCGAGGGCGACGAAGGGCGGAGCGGCCTGGGCCAGTGCACCAAATAGACCGAAGTGGGCGAGGACCGACAGCAGCGAGGCAATCAGCATGGAGCCGACGCCCACAGGGTTGATGTCGTAGAGGTGAGCGCGCTTGAACTCGATGTACTTCGGTGACAACCCCAAGGGTTTGTTGATCACCAGGTCGGCGACCACCGAGCCGATCCAGGCGATGGCGATGTTGGCGTAGAGACCGAGCACCTGGTCGATGACGTCGAATACCCCCAACTCCATCAGCATCAGGGCAATGGCCACATTGAACACCAGCCAAACTACGCGGCCGGGGTGACTGTGGGTGACCCGGGCGAAAAAGTTCGACCAAGCCAGGGAGCCGGCGTAGGCGTTGGTCAGGTTGATCTTCATCTGCGAGACGAAGACAAACAGCACCATGGCCGCCAGGGCCCATTCCGGCGAGGCGAACACATAACCGAAGGCCACCAGGTACATCTGGGTCGGTTCCGTAGCGCGCTCGATGGGGATCTCGTGTTGCAGAGCGAGAAACGCCAGGAAGGCGCCAGCGAACATTTTCAGGGCGCCGGGCAGGATCCAGCCGGGGCCGGCGCAGAGCAGGGCGGCCCACCAGCGCTTGCGGTTGGCCGCGGTTTTTTCCGGCAGGAAGCGCAGGTAGTCGACCTGTTCGCCGATCTGCGTCACCAGGGATAGGGCCACGGTACAGGCTGCGCAAAACGCCAGCAGATTGAAGTCGCCGCTGGCATCACGGCCCCGGAAACTGGTCCAGTCGCTGAAGGCCTCGGGGTTTTTCAGCAGCACAAACAGATAGGGCAGCACCAGCAGCACCAGCCACAATGGCTGGGTCCAGAGTTGCAGGCGGCTGATCAGGGTCACCCCATAGGCCACCAGGGGGATCACCAGCACGGAGCAGATCACATAGGCAAAGGCCAATGGGATATGGAAGTACAGCTCCAAGGCCAGGGCCATGATCGCTGCTTCCAGGGCGAAGAACAGAAAGGTGAAGCTGGCATAGATCAGCGAGGTGATGGTCGAGCCGATGTAGCCGAAGCCGGCACCGCGGGTCAACAGGTCCATATCGACGCCATAGCGGGCGGCGTAGTAGCTGACGGGCAGGCCGGTGAGGAAGATGATCAGGCTCACGGCGAGGATCGCCCAGAAGGTGTTGGTGAAGCCGTAGCTCAGGGCCAATACCCCGCCAATCGCCTCCAGGGCCAGGAACGACACCGCGCCCAGGGCGGTGTTGGCGATGCGTAGCTCCGACCACTTGCGGAAGGACTTTGGTGTGTAACGCAGGGCGTAGTCTTCCATGGTTTCGTCGGCGACCCAACTGTTGTAGTCGCGACGGATCTTGGCGATGCGCTGGGTGCCAGGTGGAAGCACGGCGAAAGACTCCTGGGGTCAAGGCGCTCCGTGCCTGTCGGGTGTGCCCGTGGCGGATAGCCGAGCAATTTTCATGCCCTGCACCACGCCGTCTTGCCGCGCCAGCTGTTGCCTGCGCGCGCGTCCGCGCAGTGCCGTTCAGGCGGGGCCTGGGGCGATAGCCTGCGCCGCCTTGGTGCATTTTTCCCTACGTCAAATGACGTATGCGCTTACGTCAGGCTGCGTATACCCGTCACCGATCCGCGCCGCCATGCTGATGCCACCACCGTTGCCGGCCGCCTCAAGGCGAGCTGTCAGCGTCACCGCAGAGGAGTAGCAGCATGGAACCACGATTGATCCGTACTAAAGGCCTGTTGCCGCGCCGCCTGGCTCTGGGGGCGGCGGCCCTGTCGTTATTGGCTGCCAGTGTGTTCAGCCAGGGTGTATGGGCGGACGAGGCCAACAGCACCGGCCTGGCGGTGACCGCCACTGAAGTCACGGTCGGCCAGTTGCACTCGGCCACCGGCACCATGGCGATTTCCGAGACCGGCTCGATCCAGGCCGAACGCCTGGCCATCGAGCAGATCAACGCTTCAGGCGGCATCCTCGGTCGGCAGATCAAGGTGATCCAGGAAGACGGCGCCTCCGACTGGCCGACCTTCGCCGAGAAGGCCAAGAAGCTTTTGGTCAACGACAAGGTGGCAACGGTGTTCGGTTGCTGGACCTCGGCCTCGCGCAAGGCTGTGCTGCCGATTTTCGAGAAAGAAAACGGCCTGCTCTACTACCCGACTTTCTACGAGGGGCTGGAGCAGTCGAAGAACGTGATCTACACCGGCCAGGAAGCCACCCAGCAAATCCTCGCCAGCCTCGACTGGATCGCCAAGACCAAAGGCGCCAAAACCTTCTACCTGGTGGGGTCGGACTATATCTGGCCACGCACCTCGATGAAGATTGCGCGCAAACACATTGAGAACGTGCTGCACGGCACCGTGGTCGGCGAAGACTACTACCCGCTGGGCAACACCCAGTTCGGCTCGCTGATCAACAAAGTCAAGCTGAAGAAGCCCGACGTTGTGTTCGCCGCCGTGGTAGGTGGCTCCAACGTGGCCTTCTACAAACAACTCAATGCGGCGGGCGTCAATTCGGCCAAGCAGACCTTGCTCACCCTGTCGGTGACCGAGGATGAATTGCTGGGCATCGGCGGCGAAAACATGGCCGGCTTCTACGCCTCGATGAAGTACTTCCAGAGCCTGGACAACCCCAACAACAAAGCCTTCGTCGACGCTTTCAAGGCCAAGTACGGCAAGGATTCGGTGATCGGCGACGTGACCCAGGCCGCGTATCTGGGCCCATGGCTGTGGAAGGCTGCGGTGGAGAAGGCCGGCAGCTTCGATATCGACAAAGTGGTTGCAGCCTCGCCGGGCATCGAGTTGAAAACCGCGCCTGAAGGCTACGTCAAAGTGCATGAAAACCATCACCTGTGGAGCAAGACCCGCATCGGTGAAGTGCAACCCGATGGCCAGTTCAAAGTGGTGTACGAGTCCGATCTGATCGAACCGAATCCGTTTCCTAAAGGCTATCAGTAAGGTCCGGGCCTATCGCGGCAAGCCGACTCCAACACTTTGTAGGAGCTGGCTTGCCGGCGATGGAAGTCCATCGTTTTCCACATCCTCCCTCCAAGCAGGAGTCCATCATCATGGAATGGCTATCGGAATTTGGTGCCATCGCGGCGATGCAGGGGTTCAACGGCTTGTCCGTGTTCTGCGTGCTGCTGTTGATGGCATTGGGGTTGGCGATCATTTTCGGCCAGATGGGGGTCATCAACATGGCCCACGGCGAGTTCCTCACGATCGGCGCCTACACCACCTATGTCTGCTCGAGCCTGACCAGTCATTTCGCTCCGTGGTTTCAACCCTATTATTTTTTCATCGCCATCGCCCTGTCGTTCCTGATGGCCGGGGCCATCGGCTGGCTGGTGGAGTGGGCGATGATCAGTCGGCTCTACAAGCGTCCACTGGACACATTGCTGGCGACCTGGGGGCTGTCCCTGGTGATGCAGCAGACCTTCCGTTCGGTGTTCGGCGCCCGTGAAGTCAGCGCGACGCCGCCGGAGTGGCTGATGGGCTCGTTCAACTTCACTGAGTCCATCGAGATCCCGCGCAACGGTCTGTTCATGATGGCCCTGACCCTGCTGCTCACCGGGGCCATTTTTCTCTTGCTCTACCGCTCACGCTGGGGCCTGCAAGTGCGGGCCACGGTGCAAAACCGACTGATGAGCCGAGCCGTGGGCATCAATACACGCAAGGTCGACCGAATGACCTTTGCCCTCGGTTGTGGTGTCGCGGGGGTGGCCGGCGCGGCCTTTACCACCATCGGCTCCACCGGTCCCACCGCGGGCTCGCAGTACATCGTCGACACCTTCCTGGTGGTGGTCTTCGGCGGCGCACAAAGCCTGTTCGGCACCATTGCGTCGGCGTTCGTCATTGCCCAGACCCAATCGATTTCGGAGTTTTTCCTCAGTGGTTCGATGGCCAAGGTGCTGACCCTGTCCGGGGTGATTCTGATCCTGATGTTGCGCCCTCAAGGGTTGTTCTCCATCAAAGTGCGCAAGTAGAGGCGAGCCAATGAAGCTTTTAGACAAGATGCTGGCGGGCAAGCAGAACCTGTTGGGCGTGGCCCTGTTGGCGCTGCTGATCTTCGTGGTCTTCCCGCTGACCCTGGATGCCTTTCGCCTGAACATGGTGGGCAAGTACCTGACCTATGCCTTCGTCGCTGTCGGCCTGGTGTTATGTTGGGGCTATGGCGGCATTCTCAGCCTCGGGCAAGGGGTGTTCTTCGGCGTCGGCGGCTACTGCATGGCGATGTTTCTCAAGCTCGAAGCCTCCGACCCGCAGAGCACCAAAATCCAGTCGACGCCGGGCATTCCGGATTTCATGGACTGGAACCAGATCACCGAACTGCCGTGGCTCTGGGTGCCGTTCCACAGTTTCAGCTTCACACTGCTAGCGGTGATCCTGGTGCCGGTGGTGCTGGCCTTCATCATTGGCATGGCGCTGTTCAAGCGGCGGGTGGGGGATGTTTATTTCTCTATCGTCAGCCAGGCCATCGCGCTGATTCTCACGGTGCTGATCGTCGGCCAGCAGGGCCTGACCGGCGGGGTCAACGGCATCACCGATCTCAAGACTCTGCTCGGCTGGGACCTGCGCAGCGACAGCGCCAAGCTGCTGCTGTACTTCATCAACGCGGCCTTGTTGTTCGGCTGCATTTTCATCGGCCGTTTCGTCCTCGCGTCGAAGCTCGGGCGGCTGCTGATGGCGATGCGCGATAGAGAGGAACGGGTGCGTTTCTCTGGTTATGACGTAGCCAGTTTCAAGATTTTCGTGTTCTGCATCGCCGCCGCCTTCTCGGCCATTGGCGGCGCCATGTTCGCCTTGCAGGTGGGCTTCATGTCGCCTTCGTTCGTCGGCATCGTGCCGTCCATCGAGATGGTGATCTTTGCCGCTGTCGGCGGGCGCATGTCGCTGCTCGGCGCGGTGTATGGGGCCTTACTGGTGAACTACGGCAAGACCTATTTCTCCGAGTCGTTCCCCGAATTATGGCTGTACCTGATGGGCGGGCTGTTCATTGCCGTGGTCATGTACTTCCCCAATGGCTTGGCCGGACTCTGGGACAGCCATGGCCGCCAGACCCTTGGCCGTCTATTGCGGCGTCCCTCGCAGCAAGCTGCCGTTGCCGAACCCCTGCCAGAGGCGCCGCGCACCGCGCCGCCAGCCTCGGCTCCTGAACGTCCTTCGCTGGAGACGCAGCCATGACCGCCGTGGGTTTTCAAATGAACAAGCCGGTGCTGGTTATCGAGGGGCTGACGGTGTCATTCGACGGTTTCAAGGCCGTGGACAACCTCAACCTGTACATCGACCGCAATGAAGTGCGGGTGGTAATCGGGCCCAACGGCGCAGGCAAGACCACGGTGCTCGACCTGATCTGCGGCAAGACCCGCGCCACCAGCGGCAGCATTCAGTTCGATGGTCAGGAGCTGACCAAGATGCGCGAGTACAACATTGTCCGTGCCGGTGTCGGGCGCAAATTCCAAAACCCGTCGATCTACGAAAACCTCACGGTGTTCGAGAACCTGGAGATGTCCTACCCGGCGGGGCGCAAGGTGTTGGGCGCGTTGTTCTTCAAACGCAGTGCCGCAGTGATTGCCCGGGTTGAAGAGGTGGCGCGGGAGATTTTTCTCGGTGAGCTGTTGCAGCAACAGGCCGACCTGCTGTCCCACGGCCAGAAGCAGTGGCTGGAGATCGGCATGCTGCTGATGCAGAACCC
Organism: Pseudomonas sp. A214; assembly: GCF_900156295.1. Taxonomy (NCBI): domain Bacteria; kingdom Pseudomonadati; phylum Pseudomonadota; class Gammaproteobacteria; order Pseudomonadales; family Pseudomonadaceae; genus Pseudomonas; species Pseudomonas sp. A214. The sequence continues at coordinate 4,687,135 of NZ_LT707062.1, read as the reverse complement.
TGACCTGTTGATGCTCGATGAACCCGTCGCCGGGATGAGCGTCAACGAACGCGTCCAGACCGCAGAACTGCTCAAGCGCATCAGCCAGGGACGCTCGGTGCTGGTGATCGAACACGACATGGAATTCGTCAAGAGCATCGCCCATAAGGTCACGGTGCTGCACCAGGGCAAGGTCCTGGCCGAGGGCAGCATGGAGTCGGTGCAGAGCAACCCGAAAGTCATCGAAGTCTATTTAGGCCATTGAGGAAGCAGGCATGTTCAACGTAGACAAGCTGTCCTGTGGTTACGGCCAGAGCCAGATCCTCCACGACCTCGACCTGGCCGTGGCCAAACGCGAAATCGTCGCCGTGATGGGACGCAACGGTATGGGCAAGACCACGCTGTTCAAGAGTTTGATGGGCATCCTTCCGCAGTGGCGGGGGCAGGTCAGCATCGATGGCCAGGAGGTCTCGAACCTGGAAACCCACGAGCGGGTGGAACTCGGCATCGCCTATGTGCCCCAGGGGAGGATGATTTTCCCCAGCATGACGGTGTTGGAAAATATTCAGACCGGCCTGCCAGCATCGGCCCGGGGCCAGGTCCCCGAAGATCTTTATGCGTTGTTTCCGGTGCTTCACGACATGCGCTCGCGCAAGGGCGGCAATCTCTCGGGCGGGCAACAGCAGCAACTGGCCATCGCCCGGGCGCTGGCGACCAATCCCAAGGTGTTGTTGCTCGATGAACCTACCGAAGGCATCCAGCCGTCGATCATCAAGGACATCGCCCGCACTTTGAAAGAGATCCGCAACCTGCGCGACCTGACCATTGTGGTCTCCGAGCAGGTGCTGTCATTCACCCTGGAAATCGCCGACCGCTTCCTGGTGATCGAGAAGGGCCGCTTCGTGATTGAAGAGACCCGGGACAAGGTCGACGAAGCCACCATCAGTCGCTACCTCTCTGTGTAGGTGCGGCCGGGCGGCGCGATGGTTTATCGGCCCCCTTTGTTGCAGCTGGCAAGCCAGCTCCTACAGGGGTACGTCATCCAACGTATTGGCCGATTCGGGCCGCCATTCGAGACTGGTTCCAACGCGGTACACCCCCAATGTTCAGGAGCTTCGCCATGACCGATACCTTGATCAAAGTCGACCTCAACCAGCCCGCCACCGAGAACGAACAGATCCATAACCGCTGGCATCCGGACATTCCCATGGCTTGCTGGGTCAAGCCAGGGGATGACTTTATTCTTGAGACTTACGATTGGACCGCCGGCGCGATCAAGAACAACGACGACGCCTCGGATGTGCGTGACGTCGACCTGTCCACCGTGCACTACCTGTCCGGTCCAGTGGGCGTGCATGGCGCCGAGCCGGGGGATCTGCTGGTGGTCGACCTGTTGGACATCGGTGCCAAGGCCGAATCCATGTGGGGCTTCAACGGTTTCTTCTCGCGGCAGAACGGCGGCGGATTCCTCACGGATCACTTTCCCAGCGCACAGAAAGCCATCTGGGATTTCAAAGGCATGTTCACCAGCTCGCGGCACATTCCCGGGGTCAACTTTGCCGGCCTGATCCACCCCGGATTGATCGGTTGCCTGCCCGACCCGGTAATGCTCGCCGACTGGAACCGCCGTGAGCAGGAGCTGATCGATACCAACCCGACCCGCGTGCCGCCCTTGGCCAACGCCCCGCTGGCCGCCACCGCGCACATGGGCAAGCTCAAAGGCCAGGCCCGGGATGATGCCGCGGCCACCGGCGCACGCACCGTGCCGCCGCGTGAACATGGTGGTAACTGCGATATCAAGGACCTGTCCCGGGGCTCGAAGATTTTCTTCCCGGTCTACGTCAACGGCGCCGGGTTGTCGGTGGGAGACCTGCACTTCAGTCAGGGCGACGGCGAGATCACTTTTTGCGGTGCAATCGAGATGGCCGGCTGGGTGCATATGAAAGTCGAGCTGATCAAGGGCGGCATGGCCAAGTACGCAATCAAGAACCCGGTGTTCAAACCCAGCCCGATTATCCCGACCTACCAGAACTACCTGATCTTTGAAGGTATCTCGGTGGATGAAGCCGGCAAGCAGCACTACCTGGACGTCAATATCGCGTACCGCCAGGCCTGCCTGAATGCGATCAACTACTTGACCAAGTTTGGTTATTCGCCCGCCCAGGGCTATGCACTGTTGGGTTCTGCGCCGGTGCAAGGGCATATCAGCGGCGTGGTCGACATCCCCAACGCCTGCGCGACGCTCTGGTTACCCACCGAAATCTTCGAGTTCGACATCAACCCCAACGCCAACGGCCCCATCAAACACCTCGACGACAGTATCGATCTGCCGATCGCCCCGGACCTGTGAGACACGCCCGAGCCCGATCAATGTCCGGAGAGCGCCATGCCGACCTATGAGTACGAATGCCAAACCTGTGGCTGTTTCACAATGTTGCGGCCTATGGCCCAACGGCACGAGCCGTGCCAGTGCCCGTTTTGCGCGGGCCCAGGAGGGCCGTTGCTGTTGTCTGCGCCGGCGCTGACGACGTTGTCGAGCAGTCAACGCCAGGCCATGGCGACCAACGAGCGAAGTGCCCACTCACCGCAGACCCTTGGTGAGTACCAGCAGAACCGTCGTCACCCCAGTGGGTGCAGTTGTTGCGCACCGAGCAAACCGCTGGCCCCGACCAAAGCCAATCCTCAGGGGCTCAAGAGTAAAACCGGCTCCAGACCTTGGATGATCAGCCATTAACAGAGGTAAATTTCATGCGTCATGGTGATATTTCCAGCAGCCCGGATACCGTGGGTGTCGCGGTCGTCAATTACAAAATGCCGCGGCTGCATACAAAAGCCGAGGTCATTGAAAACGCCCGCAAGATTGCCGACATCATCACTGGTATGAAAAGCGGTCTCCCCGGCATGGACCTGGTGGTGTTTCCTGAATACAGCACCATGGGCATCATGTACGACCACGATGAGATGATGGCGACTGCCGCCAGCATTCCAGGCGAAGAGACTGCGATCTTTTCCGCCGCGTGCCGTGCGGCAGACACGTGGGGGGTGTTTTCCCTGACCGGTGAGCGGCATGAGGAACACCCTCACAAAGCCCCGTACAACACGTTGGTGTTGATCAATAACCAGGGCGAAATCGTCCAGAAGTATCGCAAGTGCATTCCCTGGTGCCCCATAGAAGGCTGGTATCCGGGTGATCGGACCTATGTCTGCGAGGGGCCGAAGGGCTTGCAGATCAGCTTGATCATTTGTGATGACGGTAACTACCCGGAGATCTGGCGCGACTGTGCAATGAAAGGGGCGGAGTTGATCGTCCGCTGCCAGGGCTATATGTACCCGGCCAAAGAGCAGCAGGTGATGATGTCCAAAAGCATGGCCTGGGCCAATAATTGTTATGTGGCAGTGGCCAATGCCGCCGGCTTCGATGGGGTTTACTCCTACTTTGGTCACTCGGCGATCATTGGCTTCGACGGTCGCACTCTGGGCGAATGCGGTGAAGAGGAAATGGGCATTCAGTACGCACAATTATCCGTTTCGCAAATCCGCGATGCGCGAGCGAACGACCAATCACAGAATCATTTGTTCAAGCTGCTGCATCGCGGTTACACCGGGGTCTATAAATCCGGGGACGGCGACAAGGGAGTGGCTGACTGCCCGTTCGACTTTTACCGCACCTGGGTACTGGATGCGCAGAAAGCCCAGGAAAATGTCGAAAAACTTACCCGTCGCACCGTCGGCGTGGCTCATTGCCCGGTGGGAGAGATTCCCCACGACGGTAAAGAAAAACACGCAGGCTAAACCATGCCTTTCGTGAATGATCGCATCGACCCAAACCACCCACGGCCTAGCCTGACCAACGCATCACCGGCAGCAGATTTGTTGACCTCACGCTTCGTCTTCAATCCCGCTCAGGTCATGGCGTTGTTGCGCAGTCGAATTGTCGGCCAAGAACAAGCCATGAGCGCGGTCGAGGCGTTGCTAAACGTGGTTAAGGTCGATATTGGTGAACGTGAGAGGCCGTTGACGGTGAACCTGTTCATGGGGCCAACCGGTGTCGGCAAGACCGAAATCGTCCGTCTGCTGGCACAGGCCATACACGGTCGCTCCGATGCTTTTTGTCGCATCGACATGCACACCCTGGCCCAGGAGCATTACTCGGCGGCGCTCACCGGAGCGCCACCTGGTTATGTGGGGAGTAAAGAGGGCGTCAGTCTGTTCAATAGCGAATTGATTCAAGGTACCTACAGTCGCCCAGGCATCGTGCTGTTCGATGAACTGGAAAAGGCCAGCAAGGAAGTGGTGCGCAGCTTGTTGGGCATTCTTGAGAACGGCCAACTGACCTTGGCGGGCGGTAGCCGAACGCTGGATTTTCGCAATAGCCTGATCTTCATGACCAGCAACATTGGAGCCCGGCAAGCGACTACCTACAGGGAACGTTTTTCACGCGGTTGGCGGCGCTGGCTCGGCATCGCCCCCCAAGGTGAGCAGGCCATGTTGGAACAAGCGCTGCACGCGTGGTTCGAACCGGAATTTCTAAACCGTATTGATCGCATTCTGGTTTTCCAGCGCATCGAAACCCAATGGCTGGAAGCGTTGTTGCAGATCGAACTGAACAAACTCAACCAACGTCTCGGTCAGCATCGTCGTACGCTGGTCCTGGACGTTGCGGCAAGCGACTGGCTGTGCCGAAAGCATGACCCACGCTTTGGTGCTCGGGCTCTGACAAGGCGAGTGCGGGTTGAGCTGGAGCCTGCGATCGCTGAGTGTATGCTGGCTCATCCGCAGGCAATGCAGATGACTGCGACGGTCGAATCAAACCGGCTCACGGTTGTTCCAGCGCAAAGCACTGTGTTCAACGCATCAACGCCAAAGGATTTTCCTGCAACATCACCGAACTGTGGAGGGTAGCGAGCGCTTCCTTCAGTAAGGATTGCTCCTGCGCATCCTTGGATTTCTTGCTCTCCTTGGCGGCGTACTCCAGCAATACCAAGTGACTGCGGCTGGCTGAAGCTTCCTTCGGCACCACGGTCTCTTCAATCAGTTTGCCCGTGACGTACTTCTGTGTCCGTGTGTCCTGGCTGGCGTGTTGCGTGACGGAGGCTTTGGTCAGTCGGCCATCCTTGTAGGCGAGGCTGGCCGAGCTGCTGGCCTTGTCATTCACTTGTACGTAGAGATAGTTCTGCGATTCGTAATCTTTGCCCAGCGCAGGTGCTTTCCCGCCCTTCAGGCTTTTGTGAAAGCTGGCCGATAGACTCGATTGCTGGGTTTGATCGATCTTGCGGTCACGCATGATGGAGCCCGCGACGACAGTCTTTTGCGAGAGGGTATAGGCAAAACTATCGAGTTCAGACAGGTGCATCGGGTTGGACGCCTTGTTAGTCTGAGTGATGGACGCCTCGAAGTCTGCCAGTCCGGTCAATAGGCCTTTGTCCGCCGCATTACGGGTCAATCGGTCAGGTAGGGTAATGCCCTCTGGGTAGTGGCTGTTCATGGCGCTGAACGCATCCTTGAACATCTCCATCAGGGCCGCCTTGGCGTTGCCACGCTCCTGCACTCGGTCAAACTGGGCAAGGTAGCTGTTCAGTGCGTTGGCCTGTTGCTTGGCATCGCCCAGGATTGTGCTGTTCTTCAGGTCAACGCTCAGGTTCAGTTTGCCATCCGGACCGCTCATTTGCGTGGTGCGGCGTTGGTTGTCGGCGCTAAAGGCGAGGGTCAGATCTTCACCGTCCACGCCCTTAAGCTTGGCGTTCAGGTCAATGGATGCCAATACGCTGGAGTCAAACTGCGTCAGCTTGCCCAGGTCGAGCTTGGGCGGCTCGGCCGTCAACCCGTCGACAGCCGCCTGAAAGGCACTGCTCAGAGCGCCAATCGCCTTGAGTTCCTCCTCGCTCAGCGGGCCACCATTCACGGTAGCCTGGACGCCAAGACCATCGTCCTGGCTTGTCAGGCTGAAGGTGACCGTCTTGCCGCTGGCGGTCTTGATGCTGAGACTGATCAGGTTGTCGGCTTTATTGTGCAGTAGCGTCTGTTCGGATTTTATCCCGGCGACGTCGTAAGCCCTGTCCGTGGTGGTATGGAGCACTGACTGGGAAATGCTCGAACCATTCTTGGCGAACTGCTCCACCAAGACCGCACCCAGGCGGTGAAAGCGGTTGGCTATCGACAGCGATCTGGGGTTGGTTCCCATGATGTTGGTGATAGCGTCCTGACCTTCCTTTTCCCAAACACGAACATTCTCCTGGCCAGGCAGTTGCCCGAGGCGGGAATAGGTCTGTGATTCAACATCGACCACCGGGCTGCCCAGGCTGACGATTGCCGACGGTCGAGCCGGGAAGACATCAGCACTGTCTATCGCTGTTGCAGGCGATGCCGCGACAGCGGAGCGAGTCTGGAGGGGAATGGCGGAAGTGATCGAGGATAGGGTAGTCATGACAGTCCGTGTCAACAGAGCAGAGTTACACTCAATGTAGTGAATACACCACCCGATTGAAAGCGGGGTGGGTGAAATAAATGGCAAAGAGCTATTATGCATTTGCCCGTTAGCGAATTCCCGGAGCGGTTCAGCCCAATCTGCAAAGATTGGGCTTTTTTCACGCCTTGAGAAACGGCGTTCCCAGGCCTGTGGTCGACACTGTCGCCGTCAGAAGACCAGCTTGAACAGGGCGATGACCACGATCAGGCCGATTATGAAAATGATACCTACGGTGCCGCCAAGAAATTTCAACATAATGATGCTCTCATCGGATGGGCTTAATTTTCTAGACCACCCTCGACAACGCTCGTTTCGTTGAATTTCACCCACGGTGATCAATGAACCGCCCAAGACCTCGGAACAGGCACCTGATCAAACTTCGAAACGGTCTTGATCCAGTAGCGCCGATAGTCGGTCTGGTCCGGCGCCAGGGGTTTGTGGGTTGACCATGGATGCTCCGCCTTCAGGCTCGCCCGGTAGGCTTCCCATTCTTTCTGCTCGGCCACTTCCCTGGCTTTGGTCCTGTCATCGAACCAACCCAGGACGTACGCTTCGCCCTGATCCGTGCCGTGTGCTATCAGCAGATAAATCTCTGTCATTACCTGGTCCGCCGTTCAATCCTGAAACCCAGTCACTGGGGTCTTACCTTGGGTATCGGCAGTTTTTTTGTGTTGTTGAGGTTTATTGATGAGTGGCGTGCGGTTGAAGTCTGCCCCGTAGCAAACGCCCTTAGTCTCGCCGCTCGGCTACTAACAGTAACGACTGCGGCATCGCACTTTGCGGGTGCTGTGGCTCCTGTAGGCCGGCGAGACGAAAGCCGGCCATGTCCAGTGCGTTGAGCCAACTGGATAAGGTTCGCAAGTACCACGGCATGGGTTGCCACTGTCCCTTGAAACCGGTGAAAGTCTCTTCCCGCCAACCATCCTGGTAGTCGTCCGCTGCCATGACCCACGGGTGCAGCGTCTGAATCACCAGCGTACCGCCAGGGGCGAGCAGGGCGTTCATGGCTGCGAGCAAAGGGACGATGTCTTGATGCAGCAGAGCGAAGTTGGCGCAGATCACGTTGTAGTCGCTGCCGATGTCCACCTTGGCCTGCGCCAGCTCTTCGTAGCTGGCCAAATATACCCGCGAAGAACCGGCGGCCCGCGCGGCCTCAACCAGCGTCGCATCGCCATCTACACCCACCACCTCGATACCTCGTTCAGTCAGGGCACGCAACAACCAGCCCTCACCGCAACCCAGGTCGAGCACACGCTCGGGTTGACGGCCTAGCACCGCCAGTATGATGGCCTGGTTGGTGACCTTGATACGGCTTTCGAGGGTGCCGGTGCGGATGGCTTCGATCCAGGATTGGGCGTTGTGGTGCCAGCTTTGGAGGAGGGCGGATTCGCAGGTGGGCATTTCGACTCTCCGGGTGGGTGGTTAATGCAAGGATAGGACAAATGCTAATGGAGGCTTTGCCTGCCAGAGATACCGCTCAGGCAATTCGTGTGACCGAGAAACGATGGCGATAAGGCTGATGGTCGACTTCAAGACATATGTCTGTTCATGTCAACAAAATGTACTCACATGTACATTTTAGGGTCGTAGAGGTACATTGGTTTATGTATTTTGAAGGAGGCATGGGATGTCCCAGTTAGGGAAAGCACGTGGCAAGGCTCAAGACGCAGGCTGGCGGGGGTCGCCGGAGGGGTGGCTGGAAGCGGCCTACGAGGCTCTGAAGGAGTCGGGCATCGATGCTGTTCGGGTCATGCCGCTGGCCAAGCGCCTGGGCTTGTCACGCACCAGCTTCTACTGGTTCTTCGAGGACCGCGAGCAGTTGCTGGCGGCTTTGTTGTCTCGGTGGCGGGAGACCAATACCGGGGGCTTGATCAGGCAAAGCGAAAGTTATGCCGAAAGCATTTCCGAGGCGATCCTGAATGTGTTCGAGTGCTGGCTCAACCCGCAGTTGTTCGACTCGCAGTTCGAGTTTGCCGTGCGCAGTTGGGCGCTACAGTCCGCTGAAGTGGCCCAAGAGGTCGCTGCCGTAGACGAGCAGCGGATGAATGCTCTGGCGAGCATGTTCAAGCGCTTCGGTTATGACAGCCAAGGCGCTGATACCCGGGCCCGAACGATTTATCTGACGCAGATCGGCTATATCACCATGAATACGAGTGAGCTGATTACTGTGCGCTTCCAGCGCATTCCGCATTACGTGAGTATTTTCACCGGCAAAGTCCCCAAGCAGCGCGAGCTGGATCGCTTCTATGGGAAGTTCGGCTATGCCGAAAAGGAGCCTGGGATCTTTGTTCCCTTGACCGACACTTTCGAAGGCAGCGCCGATGATCAATGAGACCGTGGGGATCATTGGCGGGACCGGCTGGCTGGGCGGGTCGATTGCCAAGGCGGTGTTGGCGAAGGGACTGTTGCCGGCGGCGAACCTGGTCATTTCCAATCGTTCGGGAAACCACCCGTTGGCTCAGCAAGGTGCTTGCCTGGTCGCGGACAACCAGGGCCTGGTGGATCGCAGCGACGTCGTGATCATCGCCGTTCGCCCCGAGCATTTCGCCAGCCTGAACATCAACGCGACGGGTAAAACCGTTATTTCTCTGATGGCTGGGATTGGCGCACAGACAATTGCTGCACAGACCTCGGCTGCGGCAGTGGTGCGGGCGATGCCCAATGCGGCGGTGGAGATCGGGCAGTCCTTTACGCCTTGGTATTGCTTTGCAGAGGTAGCGGCAACGACGAAAAGCCTCGTGCAGCGCTTGTTCGAGTGTGTAGGCACGGCGGCAGAGGTGCAGCAAGAGGACTTCATCGATTACCTCTCGGCGCTCTCGGGTACGGGCCCGGCTTTCCCTGCCTTGTTGATGACGACGCTGGCCAATCAGGCGATGGCTGCCGGCATTCCCTGCGATATCGCCCACCGTGCCGCGAAAAATGTGGTGGTAAGCAGCAGCCAGTTGTTGGCCAGTCACGATGCCCAACACATGATCGACGCCCTGGTGGTCTACCGTGGGGTGACGGCTGCCGCCTTGCAAGCGATGATCGATGGGCACTTCGAGGAGCAGGTGGGCAGGGCGTTGCAGGCAGGTGCAGCGGTTGCTCGTCAGGGGCTTCAAGCCTGAAAAAAGCAGCCCCTGCGCGATCGGGGCTCGTGTGTGTATCGGTTGCTGGGGTAGCAGTTACCACCGTATCGCGAGCAGGCTCGCTCCCACATTCAATCTTCAGTCGATCTAAAATTCATGTCCAACACAGATCCCCTGTGGGAGCGAGCCGGCTCGCGATGACAACAGCACATCCGGCATCCATGTAGCTGAACCACCGCTATCGCCAGCAGGCTCGCACGGGGTGAAAGTCAATGTTAAGTCTCAAAAATTGCCCCTGACTCATGGGGTCAGGGGCATGACCTTCAGACGTCTTTCACCAGCCGCAGTGCATCGTAGATAGCGGCATGGGTATTACGTGCCGACACCGCGTCGCCGATCCGGAACAGCTGGAAACGGCCTTCAGGGTTGGTCACGATATTCTGGGTTTTCCCGGCGATCAGATTGTGCTGCTCCACCGCGCCGTTGTTGCTCGAATGCGGGCGCAGGTCGAAGTACAGATCGTCCAGGGGCAGGGTGCCGTGGTTGATCACCACCTGATCGACCACGCGCTGCTTGTGCACCTGGCCATAATCGCTGCCGAAGCTGGCCACCAGCTGACCGTCGCGCGTCTCTACGGAGTCGACGCGATAGGTGACCGTGAAGGTGACGTTCAGGTCCTGCAGGCTGCGCATGTAAGGCACCAGGTTCATCGCCATCACCTCCGGCGCAAACGACCGGTCCGGCGTGACGATCTCCAGTTGTGCGCCGCTGTTGGCGATGATTTCGGCAGCCTGTAGCGCCGCGTGGTCGCCGGCGTCGTCGAAGATCAGCACGTTCTTGCCAGGCTTGACGTCGCCGGAAATGATGTCCCAGGTCGACACCACCAGTTCATTGCCCTGCTTGAGCACCTCGGTGTGCGGCAAGCCGCCTGTGGCGACGATCACCACGTCCGGTTCCTCGGCGATGACGGTCTCGGCTTCGGCCCAAGTGTTGAAATGGAACTTCACGCCCAAGCGTTCGCATTGCGCCATGCGCCAATCGATGATGCTGATCATCTCGCGACGCCGTTCGCTCTGCGCGGTCAAGCGGATCTGGCCGCCGGGTTGGTCAGCCACCTCGAACACCGTGACGTCGTGGCCGCGCTCGCCGGCGACCCGCGCTGCCTCCAGGCCCGCCGGGCCGGTACCGATCACCACCACCTTGCGCTTGGTGGGTGCCTTGGGGATCTCGTGGGGCATGGTGGTTTCGCGCCCGGTGGCGGCGTTGTGGATGCAATACGCGGCGCCACCCTGATAGATACGGTCCAGGCAGTAGTTGGCGCCGACGCAGGGGCGGATGTCTTCTTCGCGTTTTTCGATAATTTTGCGCACGATGTGTGGATCGGTCATGTGCGCCCGCGTCATGCCGATCATGTCCACCTTGCCCGAGGCGATGGCGTGGCGTGCCGTGGCCACGTCCGGGATCTTGGCCGCATGGAACGTCGGGAAACCGGTGGCCGAGCGGATCTCGCCGGCAAAATCCAGGTGCGGCGAGTTACGCATGCCTTGGATCGGAATCACATCGGTGAGGCCCGCATCGGTATCGATGTGACCGCGAACGACGTTGAGAAAATCCACCAGCCCGCTGTCCTTGAGCATGTGGGAAATCTGGATGCCGTCTTTGGCACCGAAGCCGCCCGGCAGGTTTTCATCGCCGGTGTAGCGCACTCCCAGCAGGAAGTCCTCGCCGCAGCGCTGGCGGATGCCACGCAGCACATCAAAAGTGAAGCGCAAGCGGTTTTCCAGCGAGCCGCCGTAGGGGCCGTCGAGGTCGTTGGTCAGCGGCGACCAGAATTGATCCATGAGGTGCCCGTACGCCTGTAACTCCAATCCATCAAGGCCTGCGGCCTTCATGCGTTCGGCGGCATCCACGTAGTCCTCAATGATCCGGTCGATGTCCCAGTCTTCCAGTTTCTTCGGAAAGGCCCGGTGGGACGCTTCGCGGCGATGAGAGGGCGATACGACCGGGAGCCAGTCGGCCTTGTCCCAGCGTGTACGCCGTCCCAGGTGGGTCAGTTGAATCATCACCGCGGCGCCATGTTCATGGCACTCGTCGGTCAGGTCCTTCATCCATTTGACCACCTCATCCTTGTACGCCAGCACGTTGTTGAACACCGGCGGGCTGTCACGGGAAACGGCAGCGGAACCTGCGGTCATGGTCAACGCCACGCCGGCCTTTGCCCGTTCAACGTGATACGCCCGGTACAGGTCCTTCGGCATGCCATCGACGGGGTAAGCGGGCTCATGGGAGGTGGTCATGATCCGGTTTCTGAGTGTCAGGTGTTTGATCTTGTAAGGCTGCAGCAAGGGGTCGCTGGACATGGTGTTGCGCTCCGGAGCAGAACGTCAGGCGTGGTTTTGACATAACGGTAAGTTGGATGTTCATGTGTGTCAATGATTCAGACAGTGGTGTACATTTTTCTTGCGCCGTCAAAATGCCAGGATTAAGATCGGCTCGCAGCGAGGTGATTTGGCTTGCTCGGGGTGAGGGACTCCAGGCTTGGGCTCAAGAGGGCTAGAGGCACTGAAAATGTCTGCCGCAGTGAACGGCGCCATTGACCCCAACGTGAACGTAGAGATCAAAACCGCCTGAAGATGAGGGCGCTTTTGCGCTCATGAGTGAAGGTGATTGCTTCTGCTGTCCTGCCAACAACAACTCACACAGAACGCGGAGAGGCACTATGGTTACGTTATCCAGTAAGACTTTTAGCGGCTGGCTTGCAGGCCTGTGTATGGTCTTTTGCAGCTTGCTTGCCCATGCCGAGGAGCCTGCGCCTGTGCGCATTGGATGGGTGAATTGGTCGGATACGGAAATCGCTGTAAAGCTGGCAAGCACCGCCCTGCAAGACCACCTCAAGCAACCGGTCAAACTGGTGCTGGCCGATATCGGCATTCAGTTCCAGGCGCTGGCTAACGGTAATATCGACCTGATCCCGATGGTCTGGCTGCCGAGCACTCACAAAGCCTTCTATGACAAGTACAGCGACAAGCTCGAAGACCTTGGCGTGTTGTATGAAGGTCGGATCGGTATGGCGGTGCCAACTTCCATTGCCGCCAGTGAGATCGCCAGCATCGAGGATCTCAACAAACCAGATGTGCGGGAAAAGCTCGGCGGCAAAATCCTCACTTCAGAAGTGGGCAACGGCCAATACAAGCTGACAGAAAAAGCCATTGAGCTATACAAACTCGATGGCTACAAAATGGTTGCTTCGTCCGAATCCGGGATGTTGAGTGAGTTGGATCGTAACCTCAAGCGTGACAAATGGTCTTTGGTCAACGCCTGGAGCCCGCATTGGATGTTCTCCAAATGGTCGCTGCGCTATCTGGATGATCCCAAGAAGATTTTTGGGGGCGCAGAGCAGATTCACGCGGTGGCCCGCAAAGGTTTTAGCGCGGAGTATCCCGACGTCGCCCGCTTCTTCACTCACTTCAATATTCCTCAAGCTGACCTTGAGAGATTGATGGCGGCGGCGCGGGACAGTTCGGCAGACAAGGTGGTCGCCGAGTACTACGCAGCCAACAAACCGCGCTTCGAGGCCATGTTTGGCGGGCAAACCGCATCGGTGACAACAGGGCCGCAATGACTCGGTGACACAGCAAGTGTGGGAGCGAGCCTGCTCGCGATAGCGTCAGCACATTCAACATCAATGCAAGCTGAGCCACCGCCATCGCGAGCAGGCTCGCTCCCACATTTGGGGGGCTGTCTCAGGCTCTACAACTAGAACTTGAACCGCCCCACCAATCCTTTGAGCTGCCCGGAAATATCCGTCAAGCGCCCCGAGCCCGTCTGCGCCGAGTGGGCATATTCTTCCACCAGTTGTGCATCGGTATGGATTTGCGAGATGTGCCGGTTGATGTCCTCGGCCACCTGGTGCTGTTCCTCGGCCGCCGTGGCGATCTGGGTGTTCTGGTCGCGAATCGAGTCCACCGAGATACGGATCTTGTCGAAGCTGTCGCGGGCCTGCTGGATGCGTTCAACGCTGGTTTTGGAGCCCTGCAGACTGCCTTGCATCTGCAGGGTGACTTCCTGGGTCCGGCGCGCGAGGTTGCCCAGCAGGCTGTCGATCTCGCCGGTGGAGTCGGCGGTACGCCGGGCCAGGGCGCGGACTTCATCGGCCACCACGGCGAACCCACGACCTTGATCGCCGGCCCGCGCGGCCTCGATGGCGGCGTTGAGGGCCAGCAGGTTGGTCTGTTCGGCAATCGAGCGAATGGTGTCGAGGATGGTGTTGATGTTCTTGCTGTCCTGCTCCAGCGCCTGCATGGTCTGGGTCGACTTTTGCAGATCCTCGCTCAATTTCAGCACACTGCCCGTGGCTTCGCCGATGTGATGCTGGCCGTCGTGCACGTCGCGATAACCTTCGTCCGCGCTGGAGGCCGCCTGGCTGCAAGAGCGGGCGACCTCATTGGCGGTGGCGACCATTTCGTTGAACGCGGTGCTTACCAGTTCAACGGCCTGGCGTTGACGTCCGGCGGCTTCGTTCATGTTTTGCGCCACTTCGCTGGTATCGGCGGCGGCGCTTTGCAGGTCGGAGGAGGCGCTGCCGATGCGCTGCACCAGTTGGGCGATCATGCCCAGGAACTGGTTGAACCAACTGGCCAGAGTGGCGGTTTCGTCCTTGCCTTGCACCGAGAGCTTGCGGGTGAGGTCGCCTTCACCTTCGGCGATTTCCTGCAGGCCATTGGCAACACCGCGAATCGGTCGCACGATCACGCTGGCGAAACTGGCGCCGACGATGGCGAACACCACTGCCAGCGCGGCGGCGATGATGGCGATCAACCAGGTCAGGCTCGCGGCTTCGGCCATGACTTCGTCGCGTTTGATCAGACCGATGAAGCGCCAGCCCAGGCCTTTGGAACTGACGACGTTGGCCATGTAGGGCACGCCATCGATCTCGATCTGAGTCACGCCATCACCGCTTTTGGCCAGTTCGGCATAGTTGGGGCCAATTTCTGCCATGGGCTTGAAGTTGTGCTTGGCATCGCTGGGATCGACCAGGACGTTGCCATTGGCTTCGACCAGCATCAGGTAACCGCTGTCGCCCAGCTTGATGTTCTTGACCAGTTCGGTCAGTTGCTTGAGCGACACGTCCAGGCCCACCACACCCACCAGCTTGCCGGCGGCGTCGGAGACCGTATGGACGATGCCGATCAGCGACACGTCGTCCGGTGCCCAGTAATAGGCGTCTGTGCGCACGGTGGTGCCCGGCGAAGCGATGGCGGCCTTGTACCAGGGGCGTACGCGGGGGTCGTAATTGGAAATTTTGGGGTCGTCAGGCCAGCTGGCGTAACCGCCGTCGGCCAGCCCCAGAGAAAGATAGGCGGTGGTCGGATGGCTTTTGGCGAATCTGTCGAATATGTCCAGCAGCTGTTTGTTGTTCTCAGGCAGCGGAATTTGTGCAGCGTCGGCACCGGAATAATTTTTCAGATCCTTGGCCGCGATAATCCGTGGGTCCTTGGCGAAGAACTCGACGTTCTGGCTGATGCCATCGAAGAACTGCTTCATGCCGTTGTCGATCTGGCGGATTTCACGGCCGCTGCTGTCCAGGAAGTTGGTTTGTGCGGCGTCGCGCAGGTTCAACACGACCAGCACCGCCACCAGGATAACTGGCAGGCAGGCGATGGCCGCGAACGCCCATGTCAGCTTCTGTTTGATATTCATGACTTCTCCCGCGGATATTTATAGGTGTTGAAACGGCGGAAACAGGAAACAGTAGCGGTGCGCGTTGCGAGTTTCTGGAACGGGGGAAGCGCCCATGCGTACCTACACGATATCGACCAGAATCGACGGTACTTGAGGTCGAGGAGGGGGCGATGACCCTGCGGTGTCGCGAGTCGATTGCAGCCGTCGTGGTTAATCTGGAAGATGTGCCAATTGCTCTGCTGCTTAAAGCGCGAGCGTGATGCAAGTCCTGATGCCTTCATGTATTGACGAGGCCCTATGCCAAGCGCATTCGAGAGCGTACTTAAAAACAAAAACATGGCTTACCGGCCGCTCGGATCCTCAGGTGCTGACCAGGCTCCGGTTCGTGTCGCGTTCGTATTGATGGACAACTTCTCGATGATGTCCTTTACCGGTGCGGTGGATGCGCTGGTGACGGCCAACCTGATGAGCGACAGGCCTCTGTATGAGGTGCTGACGGTTGGGGCCTCGGGGAGTCAGGTGACCAGTGACCTGGGGATCGTCATCTCGGCCGATATCGAGTTGGCGCAGTTGCCGGAAAACCAGGACGTCCTGATCGTCGCCGGTGGCTTTCGCGTGAAGTTGCAGGGCATGCCGCTGCTGCGACGCAAGCTGCGCGCCAACGCCGCGTCCGGTTCAATACTGGGCGGGTTGTGGAACGGCGTTTTTTTCGTCGCCGATGCCAGTTTGCTCGATGGTTTCGAGTGCGCGGTTCACCCGGAAAGTCGCGCCATGATGGCGGAGGTTTTTCCCCATGTGAAAGTTTCCAGCCGCGCTTATGTGGTGGACCGGCAGCGGGTCAGTTGCGCAGGTGCCAACAGCTCGCTGCGCATGATGCTTCAGTTGATCCGCCAGACGGGAGGCGAAGCGCTGGTGGGGGCGATCGAGGAGATCCTGCGGTGTGATGAGTCGGGCGACGCGTCGGATCTGCCGCCGGTCTTCGTCGAAACCGATCCGACGCTGCCAGAAAGTCTCAAGCTGGCGTTGGAGTTGATGTGGCAAAACATCGAGGAGCCGTTGACCATCGATGAGCTGGCGGCATGCGTGAAGATTTCCAAGCGGCAGTTGGAACGGCGCTTCTGCAGTTTCCTCGGCGCAACCCCGACACGTTATTACCTGGAACTGCGCCTGACCCGTGCGCGCCAACTTATCCAGCAGACCAATCGATCCGTCACAGAAATCGCCGTGGCGACGGGCTTTGTCAGCTCGCCGCACTTTCAGCGTCGTTTTCGCGATTTCTTCGGCGTTCCGCCCGGCAGTTATCGTTCGACGTTTGAGCGAAAACAGGGCGTTCGGGGATAGCACGCGACCTGTTCGGACAGGGGCCGCCCTCAGGGCATCTGCGGCAATTCCTGTGGCCGCAGATCAAACACCAGGACCTCGGCATCCTGACCGTTGCTCAACGTCAGCAGCTGTTCCTCGCGCACCCGTACGCCATCACCTTCCTGTAACGGCACCCCATTGAGCTCGATGCTGCCGCGGGCCACATGCACGTAGGCATAACGATCAGGCGCCAATGTCAAGGTAGCGTTTTCCTTGCCGTCGAACAGCCCGGCATAGACCCGTGCGTCCTGGCGCACCTGGAGCGAGCCGTTGGCGCCGTCCGGGGAAATGATCAATTGCAGGCGACCCCGTTTCTGTTCGGCGCTGAAGTGCTCCTGTTGATAGCGCGGTGTGGCGCCACTGACGTTGGGCACGATCCAGATCTGCAGGAAGTGCACCAGCTCCTCGGCGCTGTGGTTGAACTCGCTATGGGCCACACCGCTGCCGGCGCTCATCAGTTGCACATCACCGGGGCGAATGACGGAGCCGGTACCCAAGGTGTCCTTATGCTCCAGCGCGCCTTCAAGTACATAGGAAAAAATCTCCATGTCCCGATGAGGATGCTGGCCGAAGCCCTTGGCCGCTGCGACCCGGTCGTCGTTGATGACCAGCAGGTCGGAGAAGCCTTGTTCATTGACGTTGCGGTAGCTGGCAAAGGAAAAGGTATGGAACGAGGTCAGCCAGCCGTGGCGGGCTATGCCGCGGTCTGAAGCTTTGCGAAGGGTCAGCATGGTAGCTCTCCTGATGTGTATGGGCGGCGGCGTTGGGCGTTCGCCAGGTTCAGAAGAAGGTTAATGGTTATTGAATTGTTCAATAAGCAGGTGGAAAACGAAATACTGTCCGTTCTAAGTGGACAATAAGCAGTGCCTACCCGCAGGCACGTGGCTTCGACATAATGTTGGTTTTGCAGGCTACACAACCCTGTGGGAGCGAACCTGTGTGCGTAGAGCCGCTTCAGCTTGGCCCTTTGTTGGTTGCCAGTGCGCTATCGTGAGCTGGCTCGCTCCCACAAGTGGCATCTGCAGGTCCTGAATATTTTGGCGTATTTTCGATGAAAACCGTTGCAATGGTGCTGTTCCCGGATTTTTTATTGCTCGACATGGCCGGGCCTCTTGAAGTGTTTTCCATCGCCAATCGTTACCTTGAACCCGATCTTCGTTATCAATTGCTGACCCTGGGAACCGAGCGCGGCGCGTTGCGAGCGTCCAATGGCGTGGCGGTACAGGCCGATATTCACATCGACCAGGCTTGGGCGGCCTATGACGTGTTGCTGGTGCCGGGTGGCCCGGGCGCCTATAACGACCAGCATCCGGGATTGCACACCTGGTTGCGCGCGGCAGCGCCGCGGGCCACGCGCTACGGTTCCATTTGCACCGGCGTATTTGTGCTAGGCGAGGCAGGGCTGCTTGACGGCTATCGCGTCACCACCCATTGGCACTACACCGAACGCCTGATTCAGCGTTTCCCCAAGGCACGGGTGGAGACCGACAAAATATTCCTGCAGGATCGACGCTTGTTTACGTCCGGTGGGGTCACCGCCGGCATCGACCTGGCGCTGTCCATCGTCGCTCAGGACCACGGTCGTAAAGTCGCGCTGGATGTGGCCAAGGTGTTGCTGGTGGTGATGAAGCGCCAGGGCGGCCAGGCGCAGTTCAGCCCGCTGGTGGCGGCGGTGGCGGCTCAAGAGTCTGCCATTACCCGGGTGCAGCATCATGTGATGGAGCACCTGGAGGAACCGTTCACCATCGAACGCATGGCCGCGATCGCCGCCATGAGTTCGCGCCATTTCGCCCGGATGTTCGTTCGCGAAGTGAAGATGACGCCCATGGAATTCCTGCAAGGCGCGCGCATCGACCGCGCCCGCCAGTTGCTGGAATCCACGGATTTGCCCCTCAAGACCGTGGCGTTTCGCAGCGGCTTCGGCAGTGTGCGGCACATGCGCTTGCTGTTCAGTGAAAAGCTTGGCCTGACCCCCGTGCAATACCGCCAGCAGTTCAGTTGAGCCGTCGGTGTCCGTCCAGGGCACCGCAATGTCCGTGATGCGCCCTGTGCCAGCATTGTCCTCTGGGCGATGGCTGCCAAGATAACCGCGAACCCTCTGGAAAGGATGCGCAGGAGCCAGGGCAGACGCGTTCGGATCGCCGTAGTGTCATGCCCGCGATGGTTATCCGGCGCTGGATCGCCCATGAACAGTTTCGCCAGACCCGACACCGAGCCGGCGGTGTGCTTCGGCCCGTTTAGCTTTTATCGCCAGCAGCGACTTGTCACGCGTGACGGCGAGCCCCTGGTATTGGGCGGTCGCGCCCTGGACATTCTTCAAGTGTTGCTGGAGAACGCCGGTCACTTCGTCAGCAAGCAAGCGCTTATCGCGCGCGTCTGGCCTGACAGCGTGGTGGAAGACATCAACCTGCGGGTGCACATCGCGGCGCTGCGGCGGGCTTTCGGTGACGCGGCGCAGGGGGCGCGCTACATCCTCAATCATCCCCGGCAGGGCTATTGCTTTGCCGCGCCCGTGGTCGTGGATGCTGACGTCGAGCAGCCGATCGAGCGCCACAACCTGCCCGCGCGCCTGAGCCCGGTGATCGGTCGCGACAAAGTGCTGGGCCGGTTGCTCAGCGAGGTGCCCCGTCAGCGCCTGACCACCGTGACCGGACCGGGTGGGGTCGGCAAGACCACCGTGGTGCTGCGGGTGGCCGAACTGTTGCTGGAACACTTTGACCACGGTGCCTGGTTTGTGGACCTGTCCGCCATCAGCGACCCGTCGCAGGTGACGAGGCAGGTTTCCCGCACCCTGGGCCTGGGACATGGCGCCTTGGGCCAGCAACTGAAATCCTGGCGGGTTTTGCTGGTGCTCGATGGCGGCGACCATCTGCTCGACGCCTGCCGGGACCTGGCCCGGGCGTTGGGCGTATCGGCCCCGCAGGTCTCGCTGTTGTTCAGCAGCCGCGAGCCCTTGAGTCTGACGGATGAGCGCGTCGTACAATTGCCGGGGCTGACAGTGGCCTCGCCCGGTGAGCCGGCGCACCAGATATTGGCGTGTCCGGCCGTGCAGTTGTTGATCGATCAGGTCGCTGCCCGGCAGCAGGGTTTCGAGCCCAATGACCGTGAGCTGGCGGTGATTGTCCAGATATGCCAACGCCTGGACGGGTTACCGCTGGCGCTGGAACTGGCGGCGGCCCAGGTGGGTGTGTTGGGCGTGGCGGGGGTCTTGGAACAGTTGGATTGTGGGCTGTCACTCTTGAACCATGGGCGCCGCACGGCTGTGGCGCGCCATCGAAGCCTGGAGGCCATGCTGGATTGGAGTTTCGAGCGTTTGAGTGACGATGAGCAAGCCGTGTTCCAGCGCCTGGCCGTTTTCGATGGGCCGTTTACGCTCAAGGCTGCGCTGGCCGTCATCAGTTGTGCCGAGCTGGAAGCAGGGCAACTGCCTGGTCTGCTGTCACGGCTGGCGAACCAATCGCTGGTCATGGTTGAGCAGTGCGTGGACGGGGTTCGGTTCCACTTGCTCCACACCACGCGCGCCTATGCCCTGGAAAAATTGCGGCGCAGTGGTCAGTGGGCTGTTTTCAGTCGGCGCCACGCGTTGCAAGAAGCTTGGGAGGTGCGTCGTTCAAGGCCCCAGCCGTCGGGCCAGTTTTTGCAGGAGCGCGCCAGCTTGCTGTAGGTCGGGGGTGTCGAACCCTTCGCTGAAACGACGATAGACCGGCCCGAGCAGATCCTGGGCGGCATGGTCCATGCCCCGGCGTTGCCACAGCCGGGCCAGGGACATGGCGCTGCGCAATTCCCAAGCCAAGGCATTTTGCCGCCGGGCCACCGTCAGGGCGCTCAGCAGTTGCTCTTCGGCGCAGCGCTCAAGGGCGGGGTCGTTTTGCGCCAGCAGGGCTTCGGCATCGGCCCGCAGGATCTCCGCCGAACACCAGCCTGCCGCACCGTTGCGGGCGCGTTCGACCTGTGCCTGGTTGACGCAATCGATGCGCAGGGTGACAACGATGTCCTGGATCAGTCCGGCGTTGGTCGAACTCGCTTCCAGGGTTTCGTCATCGAAAGCGCGGGCATAGTGGCTGGCCCAGTCATGGAACAGCATGACCGAATGTTTTTTCGCCTGGTGCTTCAACAGTTCGAGCCTTTCCCGGGCGCGTGAATGATCGCCGTTGTAGTGCGCAATCACACAACCGCTCAGCGCCAGGGTGTAGCAGATCGAGATGCCGTGGTTGATCTGCAAGGCAATCTGCAGCGCAAGATCGGCGGTGCGCCGGGCTTTTTCGGCAAAGCCTTGCAGCCAGAGAATGCGCGCCAGCACGGTCAGTGCCGCCACGCTCTGATCGTATTGCACGCCGAAGCCGTGGGAGAAACGGCTGAGGTGGCCGCTCTGGGCCAGGCGCTGGATCACTTGTTCGGCATCACGCCGGGCGGCCGTCTGGTCGCCGGTGAAATGCTGCGCCAGCACCCGCAGGCGTTGGGTGCTCAAGGACAGGGTCGGGTCGCCGTGCATGCCCAGTCGGTCGAAATCCAGGCTTTGCTCCAGCGCCTCTTGGTAGTTGCCGCAGCTGAGGTTGACGGTCATGAGCCCCGACACGGCTCGCAGCTCGCCAGCCAGGTCCTGGCATTGTTGCGCCAGGCCCCGGGCCGTGATGAAGGCTTCGACAGTGGCAGGCGTGCCGCCTTGGGTATGGTAATTGAAACTGGCATGGGCCAGTTCCAGGGCCAGGGTCAGTCGTGGGCACGGCACGGGGCTGTGGCGCAATAACGCCCGCGCCTTGCTCACGTAAAGCCCGTGCTCCCTGAGCAGCGACAACTCCTGCCAGAGGGGCAGGGTGCGGGCAGTCAGGCGGATCGCTACCGCGTGCGACCCCTGCGGGCCCAGCCCCCGGTCGAGCGCGGCACGGATGTCGTCGCGATAGAGGGCGTAGCGGGCGATCCACTGCCGCGTGGGGGTCGTTTCCCAGTCTTTTTCGGCATGCTCCATCAGCGTCAGGCAGCGCTCGGCGTGACGCTGGTGGCTGGCAGCCAGTTCCCCGGCTTCAGTCAGTTTTTCCAGGGCATAGCTGCGGGTCGTGTCCAGCAGGCGATAACGCACCTCTTCATCGCCGACCTCGACGTTGAGCAGCGATTTGGCGACCAGCTGGCTGACCGACATCAGCACCTGGTCCGGCGCGATATGTTGACCCACGATCACCGCTGCGGCCGACGCCAGATTGAAGCTGCCCATGAACACCGCCAGCCGTCGCAGGCAGGTTTGCTCGCAGTCGGTAAGCAGCGCAAAACTCCAGTCCAGCGTGGCCCGCAGGGTTTGCTGGCGTGGTGCGGCGACGTTGGTGTCGTTGTGGAGCAGGGCGACGCTGTCTTGCAGTTGCCGGTGAAGTGCCTCCAGTCCGAATACCCCGATCTGACCGGCGGCCAGTTCGATGGCCAGGGGGATACCGTCCAGCCGACGGCAGATGTCGACCACCAGCGGTATGTCCTGATCCGTCAGCTCGAAGCTGTCATGACTGGCCATTGCCCGTTCGGCGAACAACTGCAGCGCCGGGAACTCCAGGGCCGGATACCCCTTGATGGGCATCTCCCGGGGGGGGAACGCCAGGGAATCCAGATGCTGCACGTGCTCGCCTTCGGCCCGCAGACCTTCGCGGCTGGTGGCCAGGATGTGCAAGTGAGGCGCACCGCGCAGCAGGGTTTCACTGAGCTGGGCGATGGCATCGATCAGGTGCTCGCAGTTATCGATGACCAGCAGCAGGTGTCGCTCTTTGAGTCGCCGGGTGATGGCATCCAGCGGGTCGCCTTCATGCAGTGGCAGGTCCAGCAGCGCACACAGGTTTGGGGCAATCATGCACGGATCGTTGAGCGACGCCAGGTCCAGCAGGTAGGCACCGTCGCGGTAGTGACCGATCAACCGCTCAGCGACACGCAAGGCGACGGTGGTCTTGCCGATCCCGCCGGCCCCCACCAGGGTGATGAAACGTTTTCTCGGCAGCTGGGCCACCAGGTTTTCCACCAGGCCCTGGCGTCCGATCAGCCGGGTGCGGCGCGGCGGCAGGTTGTGGGCCAGGGAAGGGTGCGGGATGCGCGCCAGTTGCTCGACCGGCTCCAGGGACACCGGTGCGACGAAACTGTAACCGCGCTGCGCCACAGTGATGATGTAACGCTGCCCGGACTGGCCGTCTCCCAGGGCCTTGCGCAGCGCCGCCACGTGCACCCGCAGGTTGGTGTCTTCCACCACGCTCTTGGGCCAGACACGGGCCATCAGTTCGTGCTTGCTCACCACGTTTCCAGCGTGTTCGAGCAATACCAGCAGGATCTCCACTGCCCGGCGTCCCAGGCGCAACGGCTGCCCGGCCTCCAGCACCAGCCGCTGGCGAGGATGGACGCGGTAGGGGCCGAAATGCACCGTCTGTTCGACAGGCAGGTTGAGGTATTGGCTCATGTTGCTCTCAATGTTCTGATCCCGGTGCAGGGGCTTTTCCCGAGCATATTCCTCAGGTTTTGTTTCAAGCGCAACGGTGAAGGGCCTTCTCACTGGCAAACACACAACCCTCTGGTTGCTAGAACCTTGTGGCGAGGGGATTTATCCCCGCTGGGTCGCGAAGCGGCCCCAAAAGCCCAATCCCCCATGAATCTGACACACCCAGGTGTCAGTCTCGGGACTGCTTTGCAGTCCAGCGGGGATAAATCCCCTCGCCACAAAAAAGCCGTCTTCATCGCGGCTTAACACGCCGGTTCCAAAAAAATTAACAACGTTTAACTCACGCAAATGCCCCCTCTGACCGGACCATTGAGCAATCCACCCACCTCAAGGAGTCACGTCATGAGCACCTTCATCACCCGCGACGGCACCGAGATTTACTACAAGGATTGGGGCAGTGGTCAACCAGTGGTCTTCAGCCACGGCTGGCCGTTGAACTCGGACAGTTGGGAGGCGCAGATGATGTTCCTGGCGTCCAACGGTTACCGCGTGATCGCCCATGACCGCCGCGGGCACGGGCGCTCCAGCCAGCCTTGGGACGGCAACGACATGGACACCTATGCCGATGACCTGGCCGAGCTGATCGAGCGGTTGGACCTCAAGGAAGCGGTGTTGCTGGGCTTCTCCACCGGCGGTGGCGAAGTCGCCCGCTACATGGGTCGTCATGGTGCCGCCCGCGTCGCCAAACTCGGGCTGATTTCGGCGGTGACCCCGTTGATGCTCAAGACCCCGGCCAACCCGGGTGGCTTGCCCGTGCAGGTGTTCGACGGTTTCCGCCAGGCCTCCCTGGCTGACCGATCTCAGCTATACAAAGATGTGGCCAGTTCGTTCTTCGGTGCCAACCGGCCGGGCGCCAAGGTCTCCCAGGGCATGATCGACTGGTTCTGGATGCAGGGCATGCTCGCCGGTCACAAGAACACCTACGACTGCATCAAGGCGTTCTCGGAGACGGATCTGTCCGAAGATCTGCGCAATATCGATGTGCCGACCCTGGTGGTGCATGGCGATGATGATCAGGTGGTCCCCATCGAAACCGCCGGTATCGCCGCCGCCAAGTTGCTCAAGAACTCGCAGCTGCTGATCTACCCCGGCGCGCCGCATGGCCTGACCGATACCCACAAGGACCGCCTGAACGCGGACCTGCTGGCGTTTATCCAGGGTTGACCAAGCCGCAAGCCTGTGGGAGCGAGCCTGCTCGCGAAAGCGGTGGGTCAGCTGGCACTTATGTCGACTGTGTTACCACATTCGCGAGCAGGCTCGCTCCCACAGGACCGGTATTCAACAGGAACAACACCCATGAACCGCAATGATTTACGCCGCCTCGACATGAACCTGCTGGTGATCTTCGAGGCGCTGATGTTCGAGAAGAACCTGACCCGTGTCGCCGAAAAGCTGTTCATGGGCCAGCCGGCGGTAAGCGCTGCACTGGGACGGCTGCGGGATCTGTTTGACGATCCGCTGCTGATCCGCAACGGTCGCGGCATGGAGCCGACGCCGCGGGCCCTGGCGATCCTGCAGGAACTGCAGCCGGCCATGGACACGATCTCGGGCGCGGTCAGCCGGGCCAAGGCTTTCGATCCATCCACCAGTTGCGACGTGTTCCGCATCGGTTTGTCCGACGATGCCGAATTCGGCCTGTTTCCACCCTTGCTCAGTCAACTGCGCGAAGAAGCACCCGGCATCATTGTGGTAGTGCGCCGGGCCAATTTTCTGCTGATGTCTTCGCTGCTGGCCAGTGGTGAAATCAGCGTCGGCGTGAGTTACACCACCGACCTGCCGGCCAATGCCAAGCGCAAGAAGTTGCGCGACATTCCCTGCAAGGTCTTGCGCGGCGACCAGCGCCCTGGGCCGCTGACCCTGGACGAATACTGCGCGCGGCCCCATGCCATGGTTTCGTTTTCGGGCGACCTGAGCGGCAATATCGACCTGGACCTGGCCCGCATTGGTCGAACGCGCAAAGTGGTGTTGGCGGTGCCGCAGTTCAGCGGTCTGCGAGCCTTGCTGGCAGGCACCGAACTGATCGCCACCGTGCCTGACTACGCCGCCTGCGCGCTGGTGGAAGGCTGCGCGTTGCGCGCGGAGGATCCGCCGTTCCAGATCAATGCCGCCGAGTTGTCGATGGTTTGGAGCGGTGTGCATGACAACGATCCGGCCGAGCGCTGGCTGCGCTCGCGCATTGCCACCCACATGTCTCAATCGTTACCGGCCGCCGCCTATGCGGATCTGGATGGAGTACAGCGATGAGCAATGTGCACGAACGTTCCCTGCAGGATCTGGGTTTGCTGTTTCTGCGCCTGAGCGGTGGGCTGTTTTTACTGTGGGTCCACGGGCTGCCCAAGCTGTTGCATTACAGCGTTGAGCTGACGCGCATCGAGGATCCGTTTCACCTGGGCGCCGCGCCCACCCTGATGCTGGCGATTTTCGCCGAAGTGCTTTGCCCCCTGTTGATCATGGCCGGGGGCCTCGTGCGTCTGGCGTGCGTGCCCATCCTGTTTCTGCTGGCCGTCGCACTTGTGGTGGTACACCCGCAGTGGACCCTGGAAGAAGGGCAGTTCGGCTGGCTGCTGCTGATTGTATTTACCAGCGTGTTGATTGCCGGGCCTGGGCGCCTGGCGATGAACACGCGTTTTGTTGGAGTGCTACGTCATGTCTGAACCTCAAACCGTTGAATCCACCAGCGGCCCTGCAAAACCCGGCTTCGACGAAATCGTCACCCTGGTGATCAAGCATCGGATCAAGTCCGGCCAGGACGCGGCTTATGAGGCCTGGTTGCGCCGCACCGTGCGGGTGGCTGGTCAGTGGCCTGGGCACTTGGGTGTGGATGTGGTGCGGGGCAAGCTGGGCGGGCTGTCGCTGTTTACCTGCGTGCTGCGTTTCTGCTCCACCGAGGCGATGCAACGCTGGCTGGACTCGCCCCAGCGCCGCGAGCTGGTGGAAGAGGCCGCGCCGCTGCTGGCTGATGGCGACCAGACCGAAGTCGCCCCCCACAAGGAGTTCTGGTTCGCCCCGCTGGCCGATGCCGCCATTCCTCCGCCACGCTGGAAACAGGCGGTGGTGACGCTGTTGGTCATCCTGCCCCACACCTTGCTGGTACCGCTGATCTGGGGGCCTGTGCTGCAACTTCACGCATTTCTTTCCAACTACGTAGTCGCCACATTCCTGATCACCCTGACCATCGTGCTGTCGGTGGTGTACGTGTGCATGCCGCTGGCCACCCGCCTGTTCGCGCCGTGGCTAGAAGCCTCTCAAACCCACGAACACCTGGAGCCCTAAGCAGCGCCGAGCTGTTGTGACAAACACTGTGGTGGCGAGGGGGGGTTGTGGCGAGGGGATCTATCCCCGCTGGCTGCGGAGCAGCCCCTTCTAAATGCCAGCACCGATTGATTCACCTGCACATTTTTCGCCAAAGGAAGTCCGATGAACGCCGATCTGATTCTATTCAATGGCCAGTTCCATACCGTCGACCGTGAGAAGCCCCGCGCCAGTGCGGTCGCCATCAGCCAGGGGCGCTTCGTCGCGGTAGGGACCGACGCCGAGGCCATGGCCCTGCGCGGCAGCGGCACCCAGGTTATCGATCTCAAGGGCCGCACCGTCATTCCCGGGCTCAACGACTCGCACTTGCACCTGATCCGTGGTGGCCTGAACTACAACCTGGAACTGCGCTGGGAAGGCGTGCCGTCCCTGGCCGATGCCTTGCGCATGCTCAAGGACCAGGCCGATCGCACACCGACGCCGCAATGGGTGCGGGTGGTGGGCGGCTGGAACGAATTCCAGTTTGCCGAAAAACGCATGCCGACCCTGGAAGAACTCAACCAGGCAGCCCCGGACACCCCGGTATTCGTCTTGCACCTGTATGACCGTGCCTTGCTCAACCGCGCGGCGCTACGAGTGGCCGGCTACACCCGGGACACGCCAAACCCGCCGGGCGGCGAGATCGTGCGCGACAGCAAGGGCGAACCCACCGGCATGCTGGTGGCGCGGCCCAACGCAATGATCCTTTACTCGACTTTGGCCAAAGGGCCGAAGCTGCCTTTGGAGTACCAGGTCAACTCCACGCGCCAGTTCATGCGTGAACTCAATCGCCTGGGCCTGACCAGCGCCATCGATGCCGGCGGCGGCTTCCAGAATTACCCGGATGATTACGCGGTGATCGAGCAGTTGGCACGCGAGCAGCAGTTGACGGTGCGCATCGCCTACAACCTGTTCACCCAGAAACCCAAGGAAGAACTCACCGACTTCAAGAACTGGACCGGCAGCGTCAAATTGCACCAGGGCGATGACTTCCTGCGGCATAACGGCGCCGGTGAGATGTTGGTGTTTTCGGCAGCGGATTTTGAAGACTTCCTCGAACCGCGTCCGGACCTGCCACCGGGCATGGAGCAAGATCTGGAGCCGGTGGTTCGACACCTGGTGGAACAGCGCTGGCCGTTCCGCCTGCATGCCACCTATGACGAATCCATCAGCCGCATGCTCGATGTGTTCGAGAAGGTCAACCGCGACATTCCGTTTAACGGCCTGCCGTGGTTCTTCGACCACGCCGAGACCATCACACCGAAGAACATCGAACGCGTGCGAGCGCTGGGCGGCGGTATCGCGATCCAGGACCGCATGGCCTTCCAGGGTGAATATTTCGTCGACCGCTACGGTGCCAAGGCCGCCGAGGCCACGCCACCGATCAAGCGCATGCTGGCCGAAGGCGTGCCGGTGGGGGCTGGTACCGACGCTACTCGGGTGTCGAGCTACAACCCCTGGACCTCGCTGTACTGGATGGTCAGCGGCCGCACCGTCGGTGGCCTCTCGTTGCACGAAGAAGGCCTGCCGCGCCTGACGGCGCTGGAACTGTTCACCCATGGCAGCGCCTGGTTCTCCTCGGAGCAGGGCAAGAAAGGCCAGATCAAGGTTGGCCAACTGGCGGACCTGGCGGCACTGAGCGCGGATTTCTTCAGCGTCGAGGAAGAGGCCATCAAGTGGATCGAGTCGGTGCTGACAGTGGTCGACGGCAAGGTGGTGTACGCCGCCGGCGACTTCGAAAAACTCGGCCCCGCCAGCGTGCCGGTACTCCCGGACTGGTCGCCGGTGGTCAAGGTGCCCGGCCACTGGCGTCCGACTTCACCGTTGCAGGCGCAAGTCCACCAGTGCAGCGGCCCGTGCACGGTGCACGCCCATAGCCATGAACGGGCGCGGCTGTCGAACGTTCCAGTCAGCGATTTTCAGGGCTTCTGGGGCGCGTTTGGCTGCTCCTGCTTTGCCTTTTGACTGACACACCGATTCTCCCACATTGTTTTTCAATACATCCATCCAAAGGAGTCATCCCATGAGCAACGTTCCTGCTTACGCTTACAATCGCCTGAACAAGGACGACGCAGTCGTTCTGCTGGTCGATCACCAGACGGGTCTGATTTCCCTGGTCCAGGACTTCTCGCCCAACGAGTTCAAGAACAACGTGCTGGCCCTGGCTGACCTGGCGAAATTCTTCGGGCTGCCAACCATCCTGACCACCAGCTTCGAAGACGGCCCTAACGGTCCGATCGTGCCAGAGCTCAAGGAAATGTTCCCGGACGCGCCGTACATTCCGCGCCCAGGCCAGATCAACGCCTGGGACAATGAAGACTTCGTCAAGGCGATCAAGGCCACCGGCCGCAAGCAACTGATCATCGCTGGCGTGGTAACCGACGTCTGCGTGGCATTCCCGACGCTGTCGGCATTGGCCGAAGGTTTCGAAGTGTTTGTCGTCACCGACGCTTCGGGTACGTTCAACGAAACCGTGCAACAGGCGGCCTGGGTGCGCATGACGGCTGCCGGCGCGCAGATGATGAACTGGTTCTCGGTGGCCTGTGAGTTGCACCGCGACTGGCGCAACGACATCGAAGGCCTGGGCAATCTGCTGTCCCAGCGTATCCCCAACTACCGCAACCTGATGAACAGCTATTCGGCGCTGACCGCCAAGTAAGCTGAGTGGTTGCTGCTGGATGACGCCCGCCTTGTGCGGGCGTTTTTGCGCCTGGCATCCACTTTTCGGCAAGCTGATCGGCCGTCATCGCGAGCAGGCTCGCTCCCACATTTATTCAGGGTGACCACAAGATCCTTGTGGGAGCAAAGCTTGCTCGCGATGACGGTGGCACTTTCACTCTCTATGCAACCTGTCGTACCCCATTCACAATACCCACCAGAACATCCTGACTGTCCACCCTGGAATGACAATGAACCCCTTCGAAGAAATGCGCATTTTTGCCCAGGTCATGGAGTCGGGCAGTTTCACCGCGGCGGCGGAAAAGCTCGGGCTGTCCAAGCAGTTCGTCAGCCGCAAACTCATGGAACTGGAGCAACGGCTGGGCGTGCGTTTGCTCAATCGCTCGACACGACGGCTGGATGTGACACCGCTGGGCCAGCGCTATTACGAAGCAGCGCTGCGCCTGCTCAGTGAAGTCGAACAGGTGGAGCAGGGCATCAGCGGCCAGACCAGCGAGCCTCGCGGCACCATTCGTCTTAGCGCACCACTTTCGTTCGCGGTCGCGCACCTGGGCAGCCTGTTACCGCTGTTCTTGCAGCGCCACCAAGAGGTGAGTGTCGAAGTGGATTTGAGTGATCGCTCGGTTGACCTGCTGGGGGAAGGCTACGACATTGCGCTGCGCATTGGCGTGCTGGAGGATTCGACGTTGATCGCCCGGCGCATCGCGACCATTGAGCGAGTGTACTGCGCCAGCCCCGCCTACCTGGCGCAACGCGGTACGCCCGAACGGCCCGAAGACCTGCGCAATCACGATTGCCTGCCCTATGGGCATAGCCGTCAGGTGCAATGGCGGTTCGGTGGACGCAGCAAACCGCTGACCCTGGAGGTCGCCGGACGCATGCGTGCCAATAACGGCGATTTGCTCAGGGACGCGGCTGTCGCGGGCATGGGCATCACGTATCTGCCGACGTTCATTGTCGGAGAGGCATTGAAGGACGGTCGATTGATCAAGGTGCTCGAAGGCTTCGAGACAGAGGCCTTGGCGCTGTCGGCGGTCTATCCGCAACATCGGCAAAGTTCACGCCCGGTGCAGGCGCTGGTGGAGTTCTTGCGAGAACAGATGCAGTGAGCTGCCCGGCTGCGTTCAGCCGTGGCAAACGGCTGAACGCATCGGCAGCGCCTGATCAGGCGGCCAGGCTGGAGCTGCTCATTTCTTTTTTGTACTGCGCCTTCATGGCTTCCATCTGCTCGCCCAACGACTCCAGCGTCGCTTTGCCCAGCAGTTTTTTGGCTTGAGGGAACATCTCGGTTTCCTCTTCTTCGATATGGTGCTCAAGCAACTCTTTGACCACTTTCACCCGGCCGGCAAATTCTGGGGTGGACGGGTCGGTGTTCTTCAGGTCCGGCAGCACCAGCGAGTCGACGGTGCGGTGCTCTTCCTTGGCCTCGTAGTACATCTCGGCCTGCTCCTTGCCGCCGGCCTGCTTGTAGGCCGGATAGAGAATTTCTTCTTCCAGTCGGGTATGAATGGAGATTTCCATTTCCAGCTTCGCCAATAGGTCGGTGCGTTTCTTGATGCCTCGGCTGGTTGATTCGCTCAGCTGGGCAAGGATGGCCTTGACGCGTTCATGGTCGGCTTTCAACAGGTCGATGGCGTTCATATGTAGCTCCTGGCAATTCACGGATGCGGGCCGGCTTCAAGCGCCAACGCCGCGTTACAGGGAAATTGCATCAGTCGTGCCAGCCAAGGATTTATATAAACTCGTTTTAAAACAACAGGTTATATGAGTCTGTTTTTTGCGGGTCGTGCAGCCTGCATGAGGGCATGGAAAAATGCATTGCACTTTGCGCTGCCCCCACCGCTAGACGATCAGTTGCCGCACCCGCCCGGCGAGGGCCAGGCAGGAGGTCAGCCCTGGCGATTCGATCCCGAACAGATTGATCAGCCCCGGGACCTGATGCTCGGCGGGGCTGCTGATGAGGAAGTCCCGGGCCGGCTCGTCGGGGCCGGAAATTTTCGGACGGATGCCGCTGTAGCCCGGTTGCAGGCTTTGGTCCGGCAAGCCTGGCCAATAATTGCGAATCGCCGGGTAGAAGGCTTCGGCGCGGGCCGGGTCCACGCGGTAGTCCTCGCGCTCGAGCCACTCGGTGTCCGGGCCGAATCGGGCCTGGCCCGCCATATCCAAGGTCATGTGAATGCCCAGGCCGGCAGCTTCCGGAGCGGGGTAGATCAGATGCCGAAAAGGCGCGCGTCCAGTCAGGCTGAAGTAGTTGCCCTTGCACAGATAATCGCGGGGCACCGAGTGCGGCGCCAAGCCTTCGATACGGCGGGCGAGGGCGGGCGCCTGGAGGCCGGCGGCGTTGATCAGTCGGCGGCAGGACAGACTCATCTGCGCCGTACCACCCAGCTCCAGCATGAAACCTCCGGTGATGGTCCGTGCCCTCAGCAAGGGCGTGTGGAATACGATGTCGGCACCGGCCGCTTCGGCATCCCCCTGCAAGGCCAGCATCAGTGCGTGCGCGTCGACGATACCGGTGGAAGGCGAATACAGCGCGGCCACGCACGCCAGAGCGGGCTCCAGCTCCAGCGCCTGCTGCTGATCGAGCAGACGCAGGTCGTCGACACCGTTCTTCAATCCTCGCTCAAACAAGGCCTTGAGCCCCTCCACCTGAAACTGATCCTTGGCAACGATCAATTTGCCAAGCCTGTGGGTCGCGACCCCGTGACTCGCGCAATACGCGTACAACTGTTGGCGACCTTCGACGCACAGTTGCGCCTTGAGGCTCCCCGGAGGGTAATAAATGCCGGCATGGATGACTTCGGAATTGCGCGAGCTGGTGCCCATGCCGATGGCTTCGCCGGCTTCGATCAACAGCACTTCGTGACCGGCCTGGGCCAGTTCCCGAGCCACGGCGAGCCCGACCACGCCCGCGCCCACCACCACGCAATCGATGTCCATGCCCAAAGCCTTTCCCTCTTGGAGTCGTATGTTCAAGCGCCTCAGGATAGCCCGAGGTAGGCGACTTCTACAGCCCAAAAAAAATGCCCGTATCAAGCGATACGGGCATTTTTTGATGCTACAGCGTTCGGGTGATCAACCCGTCAGGCCGGCCTGCTGAACCAGGGTCAGCAACGGCTGCGGGTACACACCGAGGAAGAACGCCAGTACGGCGATAGCCAGCAGCATCACGCCGCCTGCCTTCTGTTCCCAGTGCAACTCGGCATCGTGGCGACGCAGGTTCGGTTCCATCAGGTACAGGGTGACCATGACGCGCAGGTAGTAGAACACGCCGATGGCACTGCCCAGCACCAGGGAGCCGACCAGCCACCATTGGTGAGCCTCGACGCCGGTGGCGATGATGTAGAACTTGCCGATGAAGCCGGCGGTCAGCGGGATGCCGGCCAGGGACAGCATCATCACGGTCAGCACGGCGGTCAGGTACGGACGGCGCCAGAACAGGCCGCGGTATTCGTACAGTGCGTCGGCGTCACGGCCGTTGTACGGCGAGGACATCAGGGTGATCACGCCGAACGCGCCGAGGCTGGTGATCACGTAGGTGACCAGGTACACGCCGATGGCTTCTACCGCCAGGCCCTTGCTGGCGATCAGCGCGATCAGCAGGTAACCGAAGTGGGCGATGGACGAGTAACCCAGCAGACGCTTGAGGTTGCTCTGGGTCAGCGCCAGCAGGTTACCGAACAGAATCGACGCGATGGCAATGATGGTCAGCACGTCACTCAGCACACCGCTGCTGGCCACTGGCGAGATCTGGAACAACCGCACCATCACCGCGAACACTGCGACTTTCGACGCGGTGGCCAGGAACGCCGCCACCGGTGCCGGGGCGCCTTCGTAGACGTCCGGGGTCCAGAGGTGGAAAGGCACCAGCGACAGCTTGAACGCCAGGCCGATCAGCATCATGCCCAGGCCCAGTTGCGCGATCGGGCTAGGCAGGCCGGTGGCCGCCAGGGCCTGACCGATGCCGACGAAGCTCAGGGTACCGGCTTCGGCGTAGAGCAGGGCCATGCCGAACAACAGGAACGCGGAACCGGCGGCCGACAGCACCATGTACTTGATGCCGGCTTCCAGGGAGCGTTTGTTGAAGAAGGCATAGGCCACCAGACCGTAGACCGGCACCGACAGCAGCTCCAGACCGATGAACAGGCTGGCCAGGTGCTGCGCGCTGACCAGGACCAGGCCACCGGCGGCGGCCATCAGGATCAGCAGGTACAGTTCTTCACGGTTGCCCGGGTAACCCGTACCGCCATCGCCGAGGTAGGCGTGGGCGAGGGTGACGCAGGCGAGGGTGGCGACCAGGATCAGCGCCATGTACAGGCAGGCGAAGCTGTCGATCTGCAACAGCGGGGTGACCGCCAGCGGCGCGACTTTCAGGGCCGGAAGAATCGACAGCAGGGCCAGGTTCAGCCCCGCCACCGACAGCAGGAAGGTCTGTGAGTGATTGCGCCGCCAGGCGATCGCCAGCATCACCACGATGATCGTGGCGCTGGTGATCAACAGCGGCGCAAGCGCGATAAAGTGTTGAATCGTGAATTCCATAGCGCTCTTACCGGGCCGAAGCGAGTTGAGAGAAGGCGGTGCCGAGCCACTGCTGCACGCCATGCATCGTGGCGGCAGAGGTGTCGAGGAACGGTTGCGGGTAGACGCCGAGGTAAACCAGCAGCACCGCAAGGCCGAGCACCATGATCAGTTCGCGACCGTCCATGCCGCGCAGCACTTCATCCGACTTGGTCGGGCCGAAGTAGGCGCGGTGGATCATGATCAGCGAGTAGACCGAACCGAACACCAGGCCAGAGGTGGCGATGGCGGTGATCCACGGAGCGCTGACGAACGAGCCGATCAGGATCAGGAACTCGCCGACGAAGTTACCGGTGCCCGGCAGGCCCAGGGACGCCGCGGCGAAGAACAGACTGATGGCCGGCAGGTAAGCGATGCGCGACCAGATACCGCCCATTTCACGCATGTCCCGAGTGTGCAGACGCTCGTACAACTGGCCGCTGAGGATAAACAGTGCCGCAGCCGACAGGCCGTGGGCCAGCATCTGGATCACCGCGCCTTGCAGGGCCAACTGGCTGCCGGAGTAGATCCCGATCAGCACAAAGCCCATGTGCGAAACACTGGAGAAGGCGATCAGGCGCTTGATGTCGGTCTGGGCGAACGCCAGGAACGCACCGTAGAAGATCCCGATCAGACCCAGGGTCATGGCAATCGGCGCGAACTCGGCCGAGGCATTGGGGAACAGCGGCAGGGCGAAGCGCAGCAGGCCGTAGGCGGCGGTTTTGAGCAGGATACCGGCCAGGTCCACGGAACCTGCGGTCGGCGCCTGGGCGTGGGCGTCCGGCAGCCAGGAGTGGAACGGCACCACCGGCAGCTTCACCGCGAAGGCGATGAAGAAGCCCAGCATCAGCACGTACTCGGTGGTGCGCGACATCTGCACTTTCAACAGGTCGGCGTAGTTGAAGGTAATCACGCCGGTGTTGTTGAAGTTGACCAGCACCAGGCCAAGGATCGCCACCAGCATGATCAGGCCGGAAGCCTGGGTGAAGATGAAGAACTTGGTCGCCGCGTAGATCCGGGTTTTCTTGCCGTCCGAAGAACTGTGACCCCAGAGCGCGATG
This sequence comes from Pseudomonas sp. A214, assembly GCF_900156295.1. Lineage (NCBI taxonomy): Bacteria > Pseudomonadati > Pseudomonadota > Gammaproteobacteria > Pseudomonadales > Pseudomonadaceae > Pseudomonas > Pseudomonas sp. A214. The sequence goes on along the minus strand of NZ_LT707062.1, from coordinate 4,652,530 downwards.
AGGAAGTACATCGGCACCAGCATCATTTCCCAGAAGAAGAAGAACATGAACAGGTCCAGCGCCAGGAACACGCCGACGACACCGCCCAGGATCCACATCAGGTTCAGGTGGAAGAAACCGACGTGACGCTGGATCTCTTTCCAGGAGCACAGGACCGAGAGGATACCCAGCAGGCCGGTCAGCAGGATCATCAGCAGCGACAGGCCGTCGAGAGCCAGATGCACGCTGATACCGAAGCGTTCGATCCAGATGTGCTTGAACTCAAGCGCCCAGGTTGGATCGGCGCCAGGGGCCGGAGCAAATGAATAGTCGCCGGTCGCCCAGAGCCAGAGGCCGAGTGCGAGTTCCAGGGACATGGTCAGCAGCGCAATCCAGCGCGGGAGGGTGGAGCTTGAACGCTCCGCCATCCAGCACAGCAGGCCGCCGATGAAGGGGATCAGGATTAGCCAGGGCAGAATCATGACGGGCTCGTTTCCTTTCGCAAGTTCGCAAGGTTCATATCAGACCGCTACCAGCACGATGGCGCCGATAACCAGCACGGCGCCAGCCGCCATGGAAGCCGCATACCAACGCAGTTGACCGGTCTCGGTACGGCTCAGGGCAGTGTGGCCGCCCTTGGCCATGCGCGGGATCAGGCCAATGGTCTGGTCGAGCGGGTCTTTGCGCAGAATGTGGCTGATCGCAAGGTATGGCTTGACGAACAGTTTGTCGTAGATCCAGTCGAAGCCCCAGGCAGCGAACCACCAGGCCGAAAGGAATCGCCCGATGCCGCTGTTGGCGATCGCCGTGACGAAGCGACGCTTGCCCAGGAACAGCAGGGCGGCCAGCAGGATACCGGCCAGGGCAATGGCGCCCGAAGCGATTTCCAGGCTGTGCTTGGCGTCGCCGCCGGCATGGCCGACGCTTTGCGGCAGGACATCGGCCAGCGGTGGCGTGATCAGGGCGCCGACGAAGGTCGACAGCACGATCAGCACCGACAGTGGCAGCCAGTGGGCAATGCCGTGGCCAGCGTGGGCTTCGGTCTTGGCTTCACCGTGGAACGCGATGAAGATCAGGCGGAAGGTGTACAGCGAGGTCATGAACGCACCCACCAGGCCGGCATAGAGCAGACCCTGGTTGCCGCTGGCGAACGCTTCCCAGAGGATCTCGTCCTTGGAGTAGAAACCGGCGGTGACCAGTGGCAGGGCCGCCAGGGCCGCGCCGCCGACGATGAAGCTGGCGTAGGCCAGTGGCAGTTTCTTCCACAGGCCGCCCATCTTGAAGATGTTCTGCTCGTGGTGGCAGGCAACGATCACCGCACCGGAAGCAAGGAACAGCAGCGCCTTGAAGAAGGCGTGGGTCATCAGGTGGAAGATCGCGCCTTCCCAGGCGCCGACGCCCAGGGCCAGGAACATGTAGCCGATCTGGCTCATGGTGGAGTAGGCGAGGATACGCTTGATGTCGGTCTGGACCAGGGCTGCGAAACCGGCCAGCACCAATGTCACGCCACCGACGATGCCGACCAGGTGCAGGATGTCTGGCGCCAGGGCGAACAGGCCGTGGGTACGGGCGATCAAGTAGACACCGGCGGTCACCATGGTTGCGGCGTGGATCAGTGCCGAAACCGGGGTAGGACCAGCCATCGCATCCGCCAGCCAGGTCTGCAACGGCAGTTGCGCGGATTTACCGACAGCGCCGCCCAGCAGCATCAGGGTCGCCAGGACGATCCAGAAGTCGCCGGCCTGGAAGTGCTGCGGAGCACGTACCAGCAGCTCCTGGATGTTCAGGGTGCCCAGTTGCTGGAACAGGATGAACAGGCCGATGGCCATGAACACGTCGCCGATCCGGGTCACGATGAACGCCTTGAGCGCCGCGTTACCGTTGTTGCGGTTGCTGTAGTAGAAACCGATCAACAGGTACGAGCACAGGCCCACGCCTTCCCAGCCGAAGTACAGGAACAGCAGGTTATCGCCGAGCACCAGGAACAGCATGCTGGCGATGAACAGGTTGGTGTAGGCGAAGAAGCGCGAGTAACCGGCTTCGCCGCGCATGTACCAGGAGGCGAACAGGTGGATCAGGAAACCCACGCCGACCACCACGCCCAGCATGGTCACCGACAGGCCATCCAGGTACAGGGCGAAGTTCGGCGTGAAGCCTTCCACCGCCATCCACTGCCACAGCACCTGCACGTACGCGCCACCTTCAGGCGGGGCGACGTTGAACTGCCAGATCACGTAGGCCGTGACGATGGCAGACAGGCCGATGGACCCCACGCCAACCAGCGCCGAAAGGTTTTCCGACCAGCGTCCACGAGAGAACGACAGCAGCAGGAAACCGATGAGGGGAAATACGAAAGTCAGAAAGAGTAGGTTCATCCGCGCATCTCGCTGGCAGCGTCGATATCGAGAGTGTGGAAGCGGCGATACAGCTGCAACAGAATCGCCAGGCCGATACTGGCCTCAGCGGCTGCCAGGCTGATCACCAGGATGAACATGACTTGTCCATCCGGCTGCGCCCAGCGAGCGCCCGCGACGATGAAGGCCAGGGCGGAGGCATTCATCATGACCTCCAGGCTCATCAGCACGAACAGAATGTTGCGGCGGACCATCAGGCCGACCAGACCGAGGCAGAACAGGATGCCGGCAACCGCCAGACCATGCTCGAGAGGGATAGCAGGCATGTGATTACTCCTTCGCCTCGTTACGGCCCAAATGGAACGCCGTGACGGCTGCGGCAAGCAGCAGCATCGAGGCGAGTTCGACCACCAGCAGGTACGGACCGAACAGGCTGATGCCCACGGCCTTGGCGTCTACGGTGGTGTGGCCGATGGCCTGGCCGCTCTGGTGAGCGAACAGTACATACAGCAGTTCACCCAGCAGCAGCGCGGCGAGAATCACCGGCCCCGCCCAGATGCCCGGCTTGAGCCAGGAACGTTCTTGCTGCACCGAGGCCGGGCCCAGGTTCAGCATCATCACCACGAACACGAACAGCACCATGATGGCGCCGGCGTAGGCGATCACTTCCAGCGCACCGGCAAACGGCGCACCGAGGCTGAAGAAGGTCATGGCCACGGCGATCAGCGAGATGATCAGGTAGAGCAGGGCGTGCACAGGGTTGGTGTTGGTGACCACTCGAAGCGTGGAGACCACCGCGATACCCGATGCGAAATAGAAAGCGAATTCCATCTTTCTTCCTTAAGGCAGCAAGCTCTTCACGTTGATCGGTTCGGCTTCATTTTGCGCGGCGCCTTTTGGCTTACCGGCAATGGCCATACCTGCAACACGATAGAAGTTGTAATCAGGGTTTTTACCGGGACCGGAAATCAGCAGATCTTCTTTCTCGTACACCAGGTCCTGACGTTTGAACTCGGCCATTTCGAAATCCGGCGTGAGCTGGATCGCGGTGGTCGGGCACGCTTCCTCGCAGAGGCCGCAGAAAATGCAGCGCGAGAAGTTGATACGGAAGAAGTCCGGGTACCAGCGACCGTCTTCGGTTTCGGCTTTCTGCAACGAGATGCAGCCCACCGGGCACGCCACGGCGCACAGGTTGCAGGCCACGCAGCGTTCTTCGCCGTCGGGATCGCGGGTCAGGACGATGCGGCCGCGATAACGCGGCGGCAGGTAGACCGCTTCTTCAGGGTATTGCAGGGTGTCGCGCTTGCGAAAGCCATGGCCGAAGATCATGACCAGGCTTCGCAGTTGGGTACCGGTACCCTTAACGATGTCGCCAATATATTTGAACATGGGTCAAATCCTCACTGAACCGCGGCCGCAGGCGTGTTCATCAACACGATCGCAGCGGTCACCAGCAAATTGATCAGGGTCAGCGGCAGGCAGAATTTCCAGCTGAAGTCCATCACCTGGTCGTAGCGCGGGCGCGGGATCGAGGCGCGCAGCAGGACGAACAGCATGATGAAGAACGCGGTCTTCAGGGCGAACCAGACGAAGGACAGTTGCGGCAGGATGCCGAACGGACCGTGCCAGCCACCGAAGAACAACGTCACCAGCAGTGCCGAGATCAGGATGATGCCGATGTATTCACCGACGAAAAACATGCCCCATTTCATGCCGGCATATTCGATGTGATAGCCGTCGGCCAGTTCCTGTTCCGCTTCCGGTTGGTCGAAGGGGTGACGGTGAGTCACGGCCACGCCGGCCACGAAGAAGGTACAGAAACCGAAGAACTGCGGAATGATGAACCACAGGTTCTGGGCCTGGTACTCGACGATGTCGCGCATGTTGAACGAGCCGGCCTGGACCACCACGCCCATGAGCGCCAGGCCCATGAACACTTCGTAGGACACGGTCTGGGCCGAGGCCCGCAGGCTGCCCAGCAGGGCGAACTTGTTGTTGCTCGACCAGCCGGCGAACAGCACCGCGTACACCGACAGACCCGCCATGGCGAAGAAGAACAGCAGGCCGATGTTCAGGTCCGCCACGCCCCAGGTCGGGGTGATCGGGATGATCGCGAAGGCGATCAGCAAGGCGCTCATGGCCACGACCGGTGCCAGGGTGAAGATCACCTTGTCGGCAAACGGCGGCGTCCAGTCTTCCTTGAAGAACATCTTGATCATGTCGGCGGCGATCTGGAACATGCCGAACGGGCCGACGCGGTTCGGACCGTAGCGGTCCTGCCACCAGCCCAGCAGGCGACGTTCGACGAAACTCAGCAGCGCACCGCAGACCACCACGGCCAGCAGAATCACGATGGCCTTGAGAACCGTCAGGATCACGTCGATCACTTCAGGGGTAAACCAGCTCATTGCGCTGCCTCCTGCAGACCGTCGACGGTTTTGCCGAATATCGCCGGTGGAATACCCGCCAGGCCAGCCGGCAGGGCCACCAGGCCGGCGCCCAGTTCTTCATTGATGCGCAGCGGCAGACGCAAGGTCTGGCCCGCGACGTTCAGGCTCAGCAGGGCACCGTCGTTGACGCCCAGGCGATCGGCTTCGGACTTGGCCAGCGACACGTAGGCGGCCGGGATGCGTTCCTGGACCGGAGCGGCTTTGGAAGAGTTCTCTTCACTGCCGAACAGGTGATGGAACGGTACGACCTGCCAGGTGCCCGGTGCCGGGTTGAAGGCGCGCGGCACGCTGGCGAACCAGCTCAGGCCATCGCCCTGGCTTTCGATCAGGCGAGTGCCCGGGTCACCGGCACGCAGGTGACCGCCGACTTCGTCCTGGAACTTGTTCCAGGCTTGCGGCGAGTTCCAGCCCGGCGACCAGGCGAACGGCACTTGCGAGCGCGGTTCGGCGGAGCCCGAGTAACCTTCCATGGAGAACGAGAACGCAGTGTCGTTGTCCTGGGAGGTCCGTGGTTCGTGGACGCTGATGTCGGCGCGCATCGCGGTGCGACCGGAGTAGCGCAGCGGTTCGCGGGCCAGCTTCAGGCCCTTGATGCGGAACGCGGCCGATGGCGCGGCATCGACGATGCGAGCCAGTTGCGGGCTGCTCGAAGCGACGGCGGCGGTGACATGGTCCAGTTGCGTCCAGTCGATCGGCTGGTTCAGCAAGGTGGCGCGCAGGGCATGCAGCCAGCGCCAGCCTTCATGGACCAGGATGCTGGCGTCCAGGTAAGTCGGGTCGAACACCTGGAAGAAGCGCTGGGCGCGACCTTCCTGGCTGACCAGCGTACCGTCGCCTTCGGCGAAGCTCGCCGCCGGCAGCACCAGGTGGGCGCGGTCGGTGGTGGCGGTTTTCTGGTGGTCGGCAACGATCAGCACTTTCGCGGCATTCAGGGCAGCGTCCACCCGGGCCTTGTCGGTGCGGGTGTACAGGTCGTTTTCCAGCACCACGATGGCGTCGGCGCTGCCGTCGATCACCGCTTGCAGGGCTGCGTCCAGCGACTCGCCACCGAGCATGGCCAGGCCGAGGCTGTTGGCTTCCGGCACGATCAGGCTGATGGAGCCGTTCTTCTCGCGCAGCTTCAACGCCTTGGCGATGTTGGCGGCGGCTTCGATCAGCGCCTTGGAACCCAACGAGGTGCCGGCAATGATCAATGGGCGTTTGGCCGCGAGCAGGACGTCGGCGATACGCTGGGCCAGCGCGGCCGCTTCACTGTCCAGACCTTCGACGGCCGGGGCACTGGCGTCCAGGGCGTGGGCCACGGCAAAACCGATGCGCGCCAGGTCATCCGGAGCTGCGTGGACGCATTCTTCGGCGACGTCGTCGAGCTTGGTTTCAGCCAGGCTGGCAATGAACAGCGGGTTCAGCGCGTGCTGGCCGATGTTCTTCACGGCCGCGTCGAGCCATGGCTGTACGCGCATGGCGTCGGCCATGTCTTCAGCCTTGCCCTTGACCGACTGGCGCAGGGCCAGGGCCATGCGCGCGGCGGTCTGGGTCAGGTCTTCACCCAGGACGAACACCGCATCGTGGTCTTCGATGTCACGCATCGTCGGCACGGGCAGCGGGCTGTCCTTGAGCACTTGCAGCACCAGGCGGATGCGCTCCAGCTCACCGGCTTCGATGCCACTGTAGAAGTGCTCGGCGCCGACCAGTTCACGCAGCGCGTAGTTGCTTTCCAGGCTGGCCCGTGGCGAACCGATACCGACGATGTTGCGCCCGCGCAGCAGTTCGGCGGCCTTGTCCAGCGCTTCGTCCAGGCTCAGCTTGGCGCCGTTGGCGAGCAATGGCTGGCGCGGACGATCCTTGCGGTTGACGTAGCCATAGCCGAAACGGCCACGGTCGCACAGGAAGTACTGGTTCACCGAACCGTTGAAGCGGTTCTCGATGCGACGCAGTTCGCCGTAGCGTTCGCCCGGGGAGATGTTGCAACCGCTGGAGCAGCCATGGCAGATGCTCGGCGAGAACTGCATGTCCCACTTGCGGTTGTAGCGCTCGGAGTGAGTCTTGTCGGTGAACACACCGGTCGGGCAGACCTCGGTGAGGTTGCCGGAGAACTCGCTTTCCAGGGTGCCGTCTTCAACGCGACCGAAGTACACGTTGTCGTGGGCGCCGAACACGCCCAGGTCGGTGCCGCCGGCGTAGTCTTTGTAGAAACGCACGCAGCGGTAGCAGGCGATGCAGCGGTTCATCTCGTGGGAGATGAACGGGCCCAGTTGCTGGTTCTGGTGGGTGCGCTTGGTGAAGCGATAACGGCGCTCGTTGTGGCCGGTCATCACCGTCATGTCTTGCAGGTGGCAGTGGCCGCCTTCCTCACAGACCGGGCAGTCGTGAGGGTGGTTGGTCATCAGCCATTCGACGACGCTGGCGCGAAAAACTTTCGCTTCTTCGTCGTCGATGGAGATCCAGCTGCCGTCAGTGGCGGGGGTCATGCAGGACATGACGATCCGACCACGCTTGTCGTTCTCGTCGGTGTACTGCTTGACCGCGCATTGGCGACACGCGCCTACGCTGCCAAGGGCGGGGTGCCAGCAGAAATAAGGGATGTCGAGGCCCAGGGACAGACATGCCTGTAACAGGTTGTCTGCGCCATCGACTTCGAGCTCTTTGCCGTCTACGTGGATAGTGGCCATGGTTCAAAGTTCTTCGTTGGCCCGGTGTCAGCGGGCGTGGCTAATGGAATCTTGTTATTCGTCCGAATCCAAACAGCCTTTCAAAGGCGTCATCGGACGAAAGGCGAAGGGCACGGACCCTTCGCCTTTTAAAGCGTCGTTACGCGCCGACCATGGTCGGCGTGACCACCTGATTGAGATCGCCTGCGCGCGTTGGCGCGATGCCGGCCTCGAATTCAGAGCGGAAGTATTTGATCGCGCTGCCCAACGGCTCCACGGCACCCGGTGCATGAGCACAGAAGGTCTTGCCCGGGCCGAGGAAACCCACCAGACCCAGCAGGGTCTCGATGTCGCCGGCCTGGCCTTCGCCGTTTTCAATGGCGCGCAGCAGCTTGACGCTCCACGGCAGGCCATCGCGGCAAGGGGTGCAGAAACCGCACGATTCACGGGAGAAGAATTCTTCCATGTTGCGCAGCAGGGAAACCATGTTGACGCTGTCGTCCACCGCCATGGCCAGGCCGGTACCCATACGGGTGCCCACTTTGGCGATGCCGCCGGCGTACATCTGTGCGTCCAGGTGTTCCGGCAACAGGAAACCGGTGCCAGCGCCGCCGGGCTGCCAGCACTTGAGCTTGTAACCGTCGCGCATGCCGCCGGCGTAGTCTTCGAACAGCTCGCGGCCGGTTACGCCGAATGGCAGTTCCCACAGGCCAGGGTTCTTGACCTTGCCGGAGAAGCCCATGAGCTTGGTGCCCATGTCTTCGCTGCCGTCGCGGGCCAGGGATTTGTACCAGTCGACGCCGTCGGCAATGATCGCCGGCACGTTGCACAGGGTCTCGACGTTGTTCACGCAGGTCGGCTTGCCCCACACGCCGACGGCGGCAGGGAAGGGCGGCTTGGAGCGCGGGTTGGCGCGGCGGCCTTCCAGGGAGTTGATCAGTGCGGTTTCTTCACCGCAGATGTAGCGCCCGGCACCGGTGTGGACGAACAGCTCGAAATCAAAGCCCGAACCCAGGATGTTCTTGCCCAAGAGGCCAGCGGCCTTGGCTTCTTCCACGGCACGGTTCAGGTGCTTGGCGGCGGTGGTGTATTCGCCGCGCAGGAAGATGTAGCCACGGTAGGTTTTCAACGCACGGGCACTGATCAGCATGCCTTCGATCAGCAGATGGGGCAGTTGCTCCATCAGCATGCGGTCTTTCCAGGTGTTGGGCTCCATTTCATCCGCGTTGCACAGCAGGTAGCGGATGTTGATGGACTCGTCCTTGGGCATCAGGCCCCACTTCACGCCAGTGGGGAAGCCGGCACCGCCGCGACCCTTGAGGCCGGAGTCTTTGACGGTCTGGACGATGTCGTCCTGGGCCATGTCGGTGAATGCCTTGCGCGCGGCGGCGTAGCCATTCTTGGCCTGGTATTCGTCCAGCCACACCGCTTCGCCGTCGTCACGCAGACGCCAGGTCAGGGGATGGGTTTCGGCCGAACGCTGGATGCGGTTGGCGGGCCCGAAGGAAGTCAGGGTCATACGTAGCCCTCCAGCAGTTTGGCGACGCCGTCAGGCTGGACGTCACCGAAGGTGTCGTCGTCGATCATCAGCGCCGGGGCCTTGTCGCAGTTGCCCAGGCAGCACACCGGCAGCAGGGTGAAGCGCCCGTCTGCGGTGGTCTGGCCCAGGCCGATGCCCAGCTTGTTCTGGATCTCGCCGACCACGGACTCGTGGCCGCCGATGTAGCAGACCATGCTGTCGCAGACGCGAATGATGTGGCGACCCACTGGCTGGCGGAAGATCTGGCTATAGAAGGTGGCAACACCTTCGACGTCGCTGGCCGGGATGCCGAGGATCTCGCCGATGGCGTAGAGCGCGCCGTCAGGCACCCAGCCACGCTCCTTCTGAACGATCTTCAGGGCTTCGATCGACGCCGCGCGCGGGTCTTCGTAGTGATGCAGCTCGTGCTCGATGGCCGAGCGCTCGGTTTCGCTGAGGGCGAAACGGTCTGTCTGGATAAGCGTGCTATTCATGCTTAGCGGTCCACGTCGGCCATAACGAAATCGATACTACCCAGGTACGCAATCATATCCGCGACCATGCTGCCTTTGATCACCGAAGGGATCTGCTGCAGGTGTGGGAAGCTTGGGGTGCGAATCCGGGTGCGGTAGCTCATGGTGCCGCCGTCGCTCGTCAGGTAATAACTGTTGATGCCCTTGGTCGCTTCGATCATCTGGAAGGACTCGTTGGCCGGCATGACCGGGCCCCACGAAACCTGCAGGAAGTGCGTGATCAGGGTCTCGATGTGTTGCAGCGTGCGCTCTTTGGGCGGCGGCGTGGTCAGCGGGTGATCCGCCTTGTACGGGCCTTCCGGCATGTTGCGCATGCACTGGTCGATGATCTTGATGCTCTGGCGCATCTCCTCGACGCGAACCATGCAGCGGTCATAGGCATCACCATTGACTGCCAGCGGTACTTCGAATTCGAAGTTTTCATAGCCGGAGTAAGGACGCGCCTTGCGCAGGTCGAAGTCGCAACCGGTGGAACGCAGGCCCGCACCGGTGACACCCCATTCCAGGGCCTCTTTGGTGTTGTAGGCGGCGACCCCGATGGTACGGCCCTTGAGGATGCTGTTCTGCAAGGCGGCCTTGGTGTATTCGTCCAGGCGCTTGGGCATCCATTCGACGAAATCCTTGACCAGCTTTTCCCAGCCCCGCGGCAGGTCGTGGGCAACCCCACCGATGCGGTACCAGGCCGGGTGCAGTCGGAAACCGGTGATGGCTTCGATCACCGTGTAGGCCTTCTGGCGGTCGGTGAAGGTGAAGAACACCGGGGTCATGGCGCCAACGTCCTGGATGTAGGTACCCAGGAACAGCAGGTGGCTGGTGATCCGGAAGAACTCGGCCATCATGATGCGGATGACGTCGACCTTTTCCGGCACCTTGATCCCGGCCAGTTTCTCGACCGAAAGCACGTACGGCAGGTTGTTCATCACGCCGCCGAGGTAATCGATGCGGTCGGTGTAGGGAATGTAGCTGTGCCAGGACTGGCGCTCGCCCATTTTCTCGGCGCCACGGTGGTGGTAGCCGATGTCCGGGACGCAGTCGACGATCTCTTCGCCGTCCAGCTGCATGATGATGCGGAATGCACCGTGGGCCGAAGGGTGGTTCGGGCCCAGGTTGAGGAACATGTAGTCCTCGTTCGCCCCGGAGCGTTTCATGCCCCAGTCTTCCGGCTTGAAGCGCGCGGCTTCTTCCTCGAGCTGTTGCTTGGCCAGGGACAGGCTGAACGGATCGAACTCGGTGGCGCGGGCCGGGAAGTCCTTGCGCAGCGGGTGACCTTCCCAGGTCGGCGGCATCATGATGCGCGTCAGGTGCGGGTGGCCGGGGAAATCGATCCCGAACATGTCCCACACTTCACGTTCGTACCAGTTGGCGTTCGGCCAGATACCGGTCACGGTCGGCACGCTGAGGTCGCTCTCGGACAAGGCGACCTTGATCATCACGTCACTATTACGCTCGATCGACATCAGGTGATAGAACACGGTGAAATCGACGCCGTCGGGCAGCCCTTGACGCTTGGTGCGCAGACGCTCGTCCACGCCATGCAAGTCATAGAGCATGACGTACGGCTTGGGCAGGTTGCGCAGGAAAGTCAGGACTTCGACGAGTTTGGCGCGGGCAACCCAAAGCACCGGCATGCCGGTGCGGGTCGGCTGGGCGGTGAACGCCTCGGGGCCAAAACGGTTGTTCAGTTCGACGACCACATCCTGGTCGTCTGCCTTGTAAGGCGGGATGTACAGAGCACTGCCTGTAGTCATGGTTATTTATCGCTTTCGGTCAACGTAAAGAATGAAGCCAGGTTCTCGTTTCTTATGCAGAGCAGAGCTGGATCAGACTTCGTCGGGGCTGCGCAGGTTGGTGACTGCGATACGCTGTTCGCGACGCTGTTCCTTTTGCGATGGCATCTCGGCGCGATAGACGCCTTGATCACCAACGACCCAGGACAGTGGGCGACGCTCCTGGCCAATCGACTCCTGCAACAGCATCAAGCCTTGCAGGAAAGCTTCAGGGCGAGGCGGGCAGCCAGGCACGTAGACGTCCACGGGCAGGAACTTGTCCACCCCTTGAACGACGGAATAGATGTCGTACATGCCACCGGAGTTGGCGCACGAACCCATGGAGATAACCCACTTCGGTTCGAGCATTTGCTCGTAGAGACGCTGGATGATCGGCGCCATCTTGATGAAGCAGGTCCCGGCAATAACCATGAAATCCGCCTGGCGCGGCGATGCCCGGATCACCTCGGCGCCAAAGCGCGCGATGTCGTGGGGCGCCGTGAAGGCGGTGGTCATTTCCACGTAGCAGCACGAAAGGCCGAAGTTGTACGGCCACAGGGAGTTCTTGCGACCCCAGTTGACCGTGCTGTTCAGCACGTCTTCGAGCTTGCCCATGAAGATGTTTTTGTGGACTTGATCTTCTAACGGATCGGAAACGGTTTCCCGCTCGCCAATCGGATACTGCTCGTTAGGAGCATCGGGGTCGATCCTGGTGAGATTGTATTGCATTGCCAAAGCCTCATTGTTTCAGCTTCGCTTGCCGCTTACGACGACCTTCCGGAGCCCAATCAAGAGCCCCCACCCGCCAAAGGTAGACAAGACCTGCCAACAGAATTGCTATGAAAACGAGAGCTTCGACGAATCCGGTCCAGCCGCTTTCGCGGACGGACACAGACCATGCAAAGAGAAAGAGGGCTTCGATATCGAAGATCACGAAGAGCATCGCGACCAGATAGAATTTGGCTGAGAGCCGCAAGCGGGCGCCACCGGTAGGCAGCATGCCGGACTCGAACGGTTCATTTTTGCTGCGGCCCCAGGCTTTTGACCCGAGCAGGCTCGACACGCCGAGCATGAAGGCACACAGGCCGACAACGCCCAGAAGGAAAATGGCAAAGCCCCAGTTGTGGGCCATGAGTCCTGTCGCTTCGGGCATGCTGGAAATCCTTAACAGAGAGCAAAGGTCTCTGAGCTTGAAAAGAAATAACGCAGTGACGATATGTCGCAGCAATCAATCGCGGTGATTTTATGGCTAAACACCGGGCAAGTAAAATTCCTATAGCGAAATTATTTATTGGAATAAGCACATAGCGTACCTCCAGGACCCTGCGGCCCCGGCCCCGTGGGCGTTGGCCGGCTGTTGATCAATAATATTTCGTGCGGAATGCAACAATGATAATGGCTTTCAAATGATAATTATTATTATCTGTGGCGGCCTTTCTGCTACGCACTTAGTGTTGTGTCCGAGGGGCAGCCTTACATTGCCGCTACTGCAATTGTCAGCGTCGGACGTTTTACTCCTTTTCGGACTGCCCAATACTGCGTTCGATCAATTTTTCTAACCGTGCGCCGCAGTTTTTTTGGGGGGGCGGGCTCGGTGAAGGTTGGATCTGCATGGGGACTGCTCCTGTGGGAGCCAAGCTTGCTCGCGATGCCGGCAACGCTGTCCCGAGGCAGACTGCGCAATCGTTCATTACGGGCAAGCTTGGCACCCACAGATGCAGGCTAGCTCCTACAGAGTAGATTGCTTGAAAAAAAACGGCTCAAAAAAGCCGTGGGCGTCCGATCAATGTCGCTCAGCTAGCCCCGCGCAGATCCTATGGCCAGGGTATTTCGTGTTTAAGCGACCACCGTCGTGCGAGCAAAAAACGGCACGAGGTTGGGTTTAAGGTCTTGAAGAGGTGATATCAAATGGCTATCTTTATGCTTCATTCATCTAATCATCTATATCAATGCTGGTTAGATTTTCGGCCCCTTCTTAGATAGCCGCGTCAGTTTTCATCGTTCGTGGCTGATACCAAAGGAAAGTCATGAACTCTTGGATCGCGAATATGAGCGTTATGCTCAAGCTGGCTTTGGGCTTTGCTGTTGTGCTGCTTCTGACCGCTATTCTCGCCGCGACCGGCTGGTTCAGCCTGGGGAAAATGATCGAGCGCACGGATCGAATGACCAGCATTACCGAACTGGGTAACCGCCTTGATCACCTGCGCAGAGCTCGCTTGCAGTACCAGTTGGACCGGGGTGATGAACAAAAGGGTGCATTGATCCAAGCGTCGCTGGAGCAGTTTGTCGCCCAGCAGAAAAGCCTCGCCAAAGAACTGAGAAAACCGGAAAACCTGAAGAAACTTGCTCTGATCGAGCAGGCCAGCACGCAGTATCAAGTGGCACTCAATACGATGCGCGAGGCTTATCGCAATGACGCAGCCATGCGCAAGGAAATGGGCGTCAATGCGGTCAAGGGCGCCGCGCTGATTGCCAGGGTCATCGCTGACGTGGAAGCACTGCCCGCCTCGGATGAGCGCCGCTTTGACCTTTACAAGCTTATTCTCAAGGCCAAAGAGGACGTGGCGCTGGTGCGTTATGAAGTGCGTGGCTATACCGGCAACCCCAATAGCGCCACCGAACAAGCCGCCACCCGCCAGCTCGAAAATGCGTTCAAGAGCATCGAAGCGCTCAACAGCGCTTTCGGCCCAACCTATGCCGACACCATCAAGCAGTTGGAAACCGCGCTGATTGCTTACCGTCGTTCGGTACAGGACTTCACGGCCAGTAATCAGGCCATAGGCAAGGCTGTGCAGGACACCACCGATTTGGGTGAAACCATCACCCGTCTGTCTGACGAAATGTATGCCAGCCAACTGGTTTCCCGTGACGAAGACAGCGCCCAGGCTCGCATTCTGCAGCTGAGCTGTACTGCCTTGGCGATGTTGTTGGGGATTTTCGCCGCCCTGATCATCACCCGCCAGATTACACGGCCGTTGCAAGACACATTGGCTGTGGTCGATCGCATTGCGGCAGGCGACCTCACGCAACACATGATCGTGACTCGTCGTGATGAGCTGGGTGTCTTGCAGCAGGGTATTCAGCGTATGGGCAGCACCTTGCGCGACCTGATCGGTGGCATCCGCGATGGTGTCACCCAAATCGCCAGTGCCGCCGAAGAGCTATCGGCTGTTACTGAGCAGACCAGTGCCGGGGTCAATAGTCAGAAGATCGAGACCGATCAGGTGGCGACCGCCATGCACGAAATGTCGGTTACCGTGCATGAAGTCGCGCGTAATGCCGAACAGGCTCGCGCAGCCGCCTCAGAGGCCGATGCGCAAGCCCGTATTGGCGACCAGGTGGTCGCGCAAGCCATCGTTCAGATCGAGCGCTTGGCCAGCGAGGTCGGGCGCTCAGTCGACGCCATGAACGAGCTGGAGCAAGAAAGCGGTCGCATCGGCAAGATCATGGACGTGATCAGGGCGGTGGCTGAGCAGACCAACTTGCTGGCCCTTAACGCCGCCATTGAGGCCGCTCGCGCGGGTGACGCCGGGCGCGGTTTTGCCGTGGTCGCCGACGAAGTACGTGGGCTGGCCCAGCGTACCCAGCATTCCACCGAAGAGATTGAGAGCCTGGTGGCGGGCTTGCAGAGCGGCACGCGTCAGGTATCGAGCATTATGCAGAGCAGCCGTGAACTGACCGACAGCAGCGTGGAATTGGCATGCAAGGCCGGCACATCCCTGGGCAACATCACCCAGGCGGTTTCTGGCATTCAGGCCATGAACCAACAGATTGCCGCCGCCGCGGTGCAACAAAGCTCGGTGGCCGAGGAAATCAGTCGCAGTGTCCTGAGTGTGCGCGATGTATCCGAACAGACCGCCTCAGCCAGCGAAGAAACCGCAGCCTCCAGCATCGAATTGGCGCGCCTGGGTAACCAGTTGCAGCAGTTGGTCAGTCACTTCAAGGTGTGAAAGGGGGGGGCTGGCGGCCATGCTCCAACTGGTAATTCCAGCAATGGTCGTTCCGATCCCCACTCATACCAAAAAACCGCATGGCCTTGACGATCAACGGTTGGTGAAAGCTGGAAAAACGGCGAAAAAAAGCCCCGAACCAGTCGGGGCTGCAGAACGTCGGCTTTGCGGTTAGCTTTTATTCGGTCCGCAAGGGCCGTTGACTCAAGGCATGCCGAGGATCAGTGGAACTGCTCTTCTTCGGTGGAGCCGGTCAGCGCGGTTACCGAGGAGGTGCCGCCCTGGATCACGGTGGTCATGTCGTCGAAGTAGCCAGTGCCCACTTCCTGCTGGTGAGCCACGAAGGTGTAGCCCTTGGCGGCGTCAGCGAACTCCTGCTCTTGCAGCTTCACGTAGGCGGTCATGTCGTTGCGGGCGTAGTCGTGCGCCAGGTTGAACATGCTGTGCCACATGTTGTGAATGCCGGCCAGGGTGATGAACTGGTGCTTGTAGCCCATGGCGGACAGTTCGCGCTGGAACTTGGCGATGGTCGCGTCGTCCAGGTTTTTCTTCCAGTTGAAGGAAGGCGAGCAGTTGTACGACAGCAGTTGGTCCGGGTATTCCTTCTTGATCGCTTCGGCGAAGCGACGCGCCTCGTCCAGGTCCGGCTTGGCGGTTTCGCACCAGATCAGGTCGGCGTACGGCGCGTAGGCCAGGCCACGGGCGATCGCCTGGTCGAGACCGGCGCGAACCTTGTAGAAGCCTTCCTGGGTGCGGGTGCCGGTCACGAACGGCTGGTCGTACGGGTCGCAGTCGGAAGTCAGCAGGTCAGCGGCGTTGGCGTCGGTACGGGCCAGGATGATGGTCGGTACGCCGGCAACGTCGGCGGCCAGGCGGGCAGCGGTGAGCTTCTGCACGGCTTCCTGGGTCGGCACCAAAACTTTGCCGCCCATGTGGCCGCATTTCTTCACCGAAGCCAGTTGGTCTTCGAAGTGAACGCCGGCGGCGCCTGCTTCGATCATGCTCTTCATCAGCTCGTAGGCGTTCAGTACACCGCCGAAACCGGCTTCAGCGTCGGCCACGATTGGCGCGAAGTAGTCGATGTAGCCTTCGTCGCCTGGGTTCTTGCCGGCTTTCCACTGGATCTGGTCGGCACGACGGAACGAGTTGTTGATGCGCTTGACCACGGTTGGAACCGAATCCACCGGGTACAGCGACTGGTCCGGGTACATCGACTCGGCGGAGTTGTTGTCCGCAGCCACTTGCCAGCCCGACAGGTAGATCGCCTGGATACCGGCCTTGACTTGCTGCACAGCCTGGCCGCCGGTCAGGGCGCCCATGCAGTTGACGAAATCTTTCTCGGGACGGAAGGCTGGCTTGGCGCCCTGGGTGACCAGGTTCCACAGTTTCTCGGCGCCCATTTTCGCAAAAGTGTGCTCAGGTTGAACCGAGCCACGCAGACGGACGACGTCAGCAGCGGAGTAATTGCGCTTCACGCCTTTCCAGCGCGGGTTTTCAGCCCAATCTTTTTCAAGGGCTGCAATTTGCTGTTCGCGTGTCAGTGCCATGGAGATAAACCTCGTCGCATAGGTCTGGGGTGGAAAATTCCTGCTCCTGCCGACCAGGGGTTGGACGGTCAAGTCGGTTCAGGCGGGGAGGCGACGGGATGAACGATGGGCTCGAGGGGAAAGTGAGCAGGTAGAGGCGAACTGCGGGCGCATTCGGGCGTCGTGGGCCTTTATACGAACTCAGAATGATGCCGGGTTACCTAGTTACGCTTCCGTCCCTCGGGACAACTTCGTTCCAGTCGCAACCTCGTCAAACACACCTTGTGGGCGGTACAGACACGAATCGGCTCGCAGGGTAGTTGCAAGCGTCGACCCGAAGGCCCTTGCCAGGGCCCCTGATTAGCGGGAGCGAGGCCATCATGCCTTCGGTTTTTTGGCTCGTCAAACGTTTTGTAGTGCTTTTTTTATAGCACTACATCTTTGGTCTAATACGACTCGTCAGTCAGTTTTTGGTGCTTCAGTTCAGGGTATCCACCTTGACCCGCAGAATCATGTCGTCCCGGCCTTGGGTCGAGTAGCTGCGGCTCAGCCCCTGTTTATCGGCCTGAGTCTGGCGATTGACCCCGGCCAGGGTGATCCATTCACCCAAGCGGCCGCTGACCGTTGTGTCGGTACTTTGAACGTTCACTACATCGGGACGTTCCTGGCTCATACGGTCACGGTTGGTACTGATGTTCAGATGAACGGTCTCGCCGGTGACGCTGGCCGTGACATAAAAGCCTTGGGTGACGTTGCGGTATTCGGTCTGGCTTTGCAGGCGGCCGTAGGTGTCGGTCTGGGTGCTGGTGAACGGCACGCTCTGGCCGACCTGAATCAGCGCCGGCTGGCCTTCGCTGGCTTGTACCTGCTGCACGCCGCCTTCGCGGCTGGCGGTGCTGCGGTTGATGATGCGGGTCTGGCTGGGAGCGGCGCCGTTGATCGAATAGCCCTGGTCGCCCTGCAAGTTGTTTTCGTTGGTGTCGACCGTGATCAGCAGGCGCTTGGGGGCGGTGTCCAGTTGGGCGAGAAATGCCTTGAGCTCCTCGATTTTACTGGGCTCGGCATTGACGATCAGTTGGTTGCCATAGGCGCTGACCTGGCCGTCCTTGCCGATGAAATTCTGCGCCACCGGCAACAGGTCGGCGCTGGTTCGGTAGTTCAGCGGGACGATTTCAGTAGCGGCCATCACCGACAGGCTGCAGCCGAGCAGCAGGGTGGCGAGCAGGGTGCGTAAGGACATGTCCATTTCTCCGCGAGACAAAGGCTTGATATTGCCAGTTTGTCGGCCTGGGGTGGGGCAAGTTGAATGTTAGACGGCAAAACGCCCCGGCATCGGTGGATGGCGGGGCGTTTTGTGGTTGCATGATGCTCTTGTGGCGAGGGGATTTATCCCCGCTGGGCTGCGCAGCAGCCCCAATGAAGCCGATTACATCAACCTGACACACCGCAGTGATTGATTTGGGGGCTGCGGAGCAGCCCAGCGGGGATAAATCCCCTCGCCACAGGGTTTGGTTTCAGCCCGAGTGACGCACCATGTCCACATGCGGAATCCCGGCTTCCAGGAACTCCTCGCTGACCACCGCAAAGCCCAATCGCTCGTAGAACGGCGTGGCATGCACCTGGGCGCTGAGCATCTGCTGCTTGAGCCCACGCTTCTCGGCTTCGGCGATCACGGCGTGCATCAGCGCGTCACCCACCTTCAGGCCGCGCCAGTCCTTGAGGACCGAGACGCGACCGATATGGCCGTCAGTCAACAGGCGCGCGGTGCCGATGGGGAAGTCGCCTTCAAACGCCAGAAAATGCACCGCGCTCTGGTCATCGGCATCCCATTCCAGTTCAGGCGGGACGGATTGCTCGGCAATGAACACAGTCTCACGAATGCGCCGGATCTCGGCGTTATCCTTTTGCCAGTCTGCGACACGAACGTGGATTTTATTCATCAGCGAACCCCAGGCTGCCTTGCTTGACCAACTCGCAGATCAGGCCGCGACCGTCTTCGTCGGCCAGCCACGGGCCGAGGTTTTCGCTGTGCAGGGCATCGGCGGCGCAGATCATTTTCAGCAGGTCGCGCAGCTTGCCCGGCAGATAACGGCTCTGGCCGCTGGCAAACAGCAGCAGGTCATCATCGACTTCCGACCAGGCCAGGCGGGCGCTTGGGTTGCGGATGATCACTGCGCCCTGTTCCAGGCCGGCCAGCAGGTCGTCTTCTTCCAGTTCCGGGCCTACCACCAGCTCCGGGTAGCGCGGCTCGGTCATGAACTGGCCGAACCAGGTCAGCAGCAGGCGCTCGTCGCTCATGTGCTCGGCCAGCAGGCCCTTGAGGCGATCGAGGGCGTCGTGCTGGATCTGGTGCGGGTCGGCCACCGGGCGCGCATCGGCGTCGGTGTAGCGTTCTTCGTCCGGCAGGAACTGGCTGAGGAAGTCGGTGAAGTGGGTCAGCACTTCGGCGGCGCTCGGCGCGCGGAAGCCTACCGAGTAGGTCATGCAGTCATCCACGGCCACGCCGCAGTGCGCCAGGCGCGGCGGCAGGTAAAGCATGTCGCCCGGTTCCAGGGTCCACTCGTCGGTGGCTTCGAAGTCGGCGAGGATGCGCAGGTCGGCGTGTTGCAGCAGCGGGCTCTCGGAGTCGCACATCTGGCCGATTTTCCAGTTGCGCTGGCCATGGCCCTGCAGCAGGAACACATCGTAATTGTCGAAATGCGGGCCGACGCTGCCACCCGGGGCGGCGAAGCTGATCATCACATCGTCGATGCGCCAGCTCGGCAGGAAACGGAAGTTTTCCAGCAGTTCGCTGACTTCGGGTACGAACTGATCGACAGCCTGCACCAGCAGGGTCCACTCGCGCTCCGGCAATTTGCTGAATTCGTCTTCGGCAAACGGGCCGCGACGCAATTCCCAGGGACGTTCGCCGTGCTCGATGACCAAGCGCGATTCGACTTCTTCTTCCAGGGCCAGGCCGGCCAGTTCGTCGGCATCGATCGGGCTTTGGAAGTCTGGAATCGCCTGGCGGATCAGCAGTGGTTTTTTCTGCCAGTAGTCGCGCAGGAACTCCCGTGCCGTGATGCCGCCCAGGAGTTGCAGAGGAATATCAGGATTCATGTGTAACCTATTGAAAAAATATACTTTTCAGACGCGAATAAAAACGCCCGGCGCGGCCGGGCGTCTCAGGGCAAAACGGTGGATCAGATGCGCTTGGCTTGTGCCGCTGCGTTGCCGATGTAGTTGGCCGGCGTGAGCTTTTTCAGCTCGGCGCGGGCCTCGGCAGGCATGTCCAGGCCATCAATGAAAGTCTGCAACGCTTCAGGACTGATGCCCTTGCCACGGGTCAGTTCTTTGAGCTTTTCATACGGGTTTTCGATGTTGTAGCGACGCATCACGGTCTGGATCGGCTCGGCCAGGACTTCCCAGCAGGCGTCCAGGTCGGCGGCGATTTTCTGCTCGTTGAGTTCCAGCTTGCTGATGCCCTTGAGGCTGGCTTCATAGGCAATGACGCTGTGGGCAAAGCCCACGCCCAGGTTGCGCAGCACGGTGGAGTCGGTCAGGTCGCGCTGCCAGCGGGAGATCGGCAGTTTGCTCGCCAGGTGCTGGAACAGCGCGTTGGCGATGCCCAGGTTGCCTTCGGAGTTTTCGAAGTCGATCGGGTTGACCTTGTGCGGCATGGTCGAGGAACCGATTTCGCCGGCAATGGTGCGCTGCTTGAAATAACCCAGGGAGATGTAGCCCCAGATGTCACGGTCGAAGTCGATCAGGATGGTGTTGAAACGGGCGATCGCATCGAACAGCTCGGCGATGTAGTCGTGCGGCTCGATCTGGGTGGTGTACGGGTTGAAGCTCAGGCCCAGCTCGTCTTCGATGAAGGCGCGGGCGTTGGCTTCCCAGTCGATGTCCGGGTAGGCCGACAGGTGGGCGTTGTAGTTGCCCACGGCGCCGTTGATCTTGCCCAGCAGTGGCACGGCGGCGACCTGGGCGATCTGGCGCTCCAGGCGGTACACCACGTTCGCCAGTTCCTTGCCCAGGGTGGTCGGCGAAGCCGGTTGACCATGGGTGCGCGATAGCATCGGAACGTCGGCGAAGCGGATTGCCAACTCGCGGATGGCCTGGGCGGTCTGGCGCATCAGCGGCAGCATCACGTCATCACGGCCTTCGCGCAGCATCAGGGCGTGGGACAGGTTGTTGATGTCCTCGCTGGTGCAGGCAAAGTGGATGAATTCGCTGACGTTGGCCAGTTCCGGCAGCTTGGCCGCCTGCTCCTTGAGCAGGTATTCAATGGCTTTGACGTCGTGGTTGGTGGTGCGCTCGATCTCTTTGACGCGCTCGGCGTGCTCCAGCACAAAGTTTTCAGCCAGGGCGTTCAGCACCGCGTTGGCTTGCGCGGAAAACGCCGGGACTTCGGCAATGCCAGGGTGAGCGGCAAGGCGCTGGAGCCAGCGCACTTCAACCAGGACGCGAGCGCGGATCAGGCCGTACTCGCTGAAAATCGGGCGCAGGGCCTGGGTTTTGCCGGCGTAGCGGCCGTCAACAGGGGAAACCGCAGTGAGCGAAGAAAGCTGCATGGGGTGTTCTCGGACAGTCGGGCAACGAAATGGGGCGCGTATCATACATGAAAACAATCGCCGGTCCGTCGCCAACTGACCGGCGTATTACGCGTAACGGAACACTATTTACCACCTGTGGCGAGGGAGCTTGCTCCCGCTGGGGCGCGAAGCGGCCCTGAGTCCAGGCAGTCCGGTGGATCAGCCGGACTCAAAGGACTGCGTTGCAGTCCAGCGGGAGCAAGCTCCCTCGCCACAAAAAAAACGGGTTGAGGCGACTTATTCGTTGCGCATCAACGGGTAAAGCTCTTTCAGCAATTTGCGTCGACTGATCACCAGCTGCCAGCGATGACCACCCAACTGCCGCCACAACCGCGCCGAGCGAATTCCGGCCAGTAACAGGGCGCGGATCTTCGAGGCATTGCTCGGTTGTTGCAGATTGCGCATGTCGCCGTGTACCTGGATGCGCTGGCGCAAGGTGCTCAGGGTGTCTTGGTACAGCGCACCGCAAGCGGCGATGACGTTTTCGTGGGCGGGACCGAAGTGTTCAACCTGGGACTGAATCTGCGGCAGGCGATTGCCGATGGTATCCAGCAGGTCGTCGCGCTTGGCCAATTGACGTTCCAGGCCCAGCATCGACAGGGCGTAGCGCAGCGGCTCGCGTTGCAGAGTGCTGGGGTCGCGCTCCAGGGCGCCGATCAGTGCGCGATAACCCTCGCGCAGGTTCAGGTCATCGCCGCCATAGACTTCAAGTGTGTCCTTGGGATCACGAATCAGCAGGCTGCCGAGCATGCAGCTCAGGCCCGCTTCGGTGGCTTGGCCGGTCTTGGCGATCCGATCCACCAGCACGGCGGCGAGAAACACCCCGCCCAATGCCGTCAGTTGCTCCTGGGTCGGGCTCATGCCTTGCTGCTCCAGGGCTCTGCGACTTCGATCACGCCGCCGCCCAGGCAGATTTCCCCGTCGTAGAACACCACGGACTGGCCGGGTGTGACTGCTCGTTGTGGGTCATCGAACGTCGCGCGATAGCCCGTGGCGGTTTTTTCCAGCATGCAGGGCTGATCACTCTGGCGGTAGCGAACCTTGGCCGTCAGACGGCGCGGTTGGCTGAGGTCGATCGGGTTGACCCAATAGATGTCGGAGGCGAGCAGGGCGCGGGAGAACAACCACGGATGGTCGTTGCCCTGGCCGACGATCAGCTCGTTGTGCTCCAGGTCCTTGACCAGCACGTACCACGGCTCTTCACCGGCGTCCTTCAGCCCGCCGATGCCCAGGCCCTGGCGCTGGCCGATGGTGTGGTACATCAGGCCATGGTGGCGGCCGATGACTTCGCCTTCGGTGGTCTTGATTTCGCCTGGCTGGGCCGGCAGGTACTGCTTGAGGAAGTCGCTGAAACGCCGCTCGCCGATAAAGCAGATGCCGGTGGAATCTTTCTTCTTGGCGGTGGCCAGGGCGTGTTTTTCGGCGATCGCGCGCACTTGCGGCTTTTCCAGCTCGCCCACCGGGAACAGGGTCTTGGCGATCTGCTCGCCGCCGACGGCGTGCAGGAAGTAGCTCTGGTCCTTGTTCGGGTCCAGGCCCTTGAGCAGTTCGGTGCGGCCGTCGATGTCGCGGCGGCGCACATAGTGACCGGTAGCGATCAGGTCAGCGCCGAGCATCATGGCGTAGTCGAGGAACGCCTTGAACTTGATTTCGCGGTTGCAGAGGATGTCCGGGTTCGGCGTACGGCCGGCCTTGTATTCGGCCAGGAAGTGCTCGAACACGTTGTCCCAGTACTCGGCGGCGAAGTTGGCGGTGTGCAGCTTGATGCCGATCCTGTCGCAGACGGCCTGGGCGTCCGCCAGGTCGTCCATGGCGGTGCAGTATTCGGTTCCGTCGTCTTCTTCCCAGTTCTTCATGAACAGGCCTTCCACCTCATAACCCTGCTCGATCAGCAGAAGGGCGGAAACGGAAGAGTCCACGCCGCCGGACATGCCGACAATGACGCGCTTGTTGGTGGTGTCAGAAGGGGCTGGATCACGCATAGCAGTTCAATGAGTGTCTTGAAAAAGGACGCGATTCTATCAGGCCCGGACGCGCAAGGCTAAAGAGAAGGACGGATCAGCGTCAGACTGTGGCGATGACCGGCCAGATAATCGTCGATGCAACGGATGATCAGCTCGCTGCGCCAGTGTTCACGCTGTTCGAGCAACTCGTTGCGGGTCAGCCACTTGGCGCCCAGGATGCCATCATCCAGTGGATAGTCCGGACGGTGGTTCAAGGCCTTGGCGGCGAAACAGACCCGTTGGTAGGTCACGCCATTACTGGGGGCGGTGTACAGGTAAATGCCCACCACGCTGGTAGGTTCGACGTCCCAGCCGGTTTCTTCCAGGGTTTCGCGCACGGCGGCTTCGATCAGGGTTTCGTTCGGGTCCAGGTGGCCTGCAGGCTGGTTGAGCACCGCTCGTCCGCCCTTGGATTCTTCCACCATCAGGAAACGGCCGTTGTCTTCGACGATGGTGGCGACGGTGATGTGGGGGTTCCAGTCCATGAAGCGTTCTCGATTCAAAGGTTGAACACGGTCAAATGTGGGAGCGAGCCTGCTCGCGATAGCGGTGTGTCAGTCAGCGTCAGTGTTGAATGTTATACCGCTATCGCGAGCAGGTTCGCTCCCACGGGGGGGATGCGTTGTGTCTGGAAACACAAACCCCGGCACCAGGGCCGGGGTTTGTGGTGTTCCTTTACAACCTTACACCAGCGCAGCAATCGCCGCGTTGAAGGTGTTGCTTGGGCGCATGGCCTTGCTGGTCAGCTCCGGGTTGGCGAAGTAGTAACCGCCGATGTCCACCGGTTTGCCTTGGACGGCATTGAGCTCGGCAACGATTTTTTCTTCGTTGTCGGTCAGTGTCTTGGCCAGGGCAGTGAACTGGGCCTTGAGGGCTGCGTCGTCGTTTTGCGCGGCCAATGCCTGGGCCCAGAACAGGGTCAGGTAGAAGTGGCTGCCGCGGTTGTCGATGCCGCCGACCTTGCGCGAAGGCGACTTGTTGCGGTCCAGGAACTCACCGGTAGCCTGATCCAGGGTCTTGGCCAGCACCAGGGCTTTAGGGTTGTTGTAGGTCACGCCCAGGTGTTCGAGGGACGCGGCCAGGGCCAGGAACTCGCCCAGGGAATCCCAGCGCAGGAAGTTTTCTTCCAGCAACTGCTGAACGTGCTTGGGTGCCGAACCGCCGGCGCCGGTTTCGAACAGGCCACCGCCGTTCATCAGCGGCACGATCGACAGCATCTTGGCGCTGGTGCCCAGTTCCATGATCGGGAACAGGTCGGTCAGGTAGTCGCGCAGTACGTTGCCGGTCACCGAGATGGTGTCCTTGCCTTCGCGGGTGCGGGCCAGGGTGAATTTCATCGCGTCGACCGGCGACATGATGCGGATGTCCAGGCCGGCAGTGTCGTGGTTCTTCAGGTAAGCCTGGACTTTCTCGATCACCACGCCGTCATGGGCGCGCATCGGGTCCAGCCAGAAAATCGCCGGGGTGCTGCTGGCGCGGGCACGGTTGACGGCCAGCTTGACCCAATCCTGGATCGGCGCGTCCTTGGTCTGGCACATGCGGAAGATATCGCCCGCCTCGACGTTCTGCTCCAGCAGGGTGCGACCGGTATTGTCCGAAACACGGACCACGCCGTCGGCCTTGATCTGGAAGGTCTTGTCGTGGGAACCGTATTCTTCGGCTTTCTTGGCCATCAGGCCGACGTTCGGCACGCTGCCCATGGTGGTCGGATCGAAGGCACCGTGTTGCTTGCAGTCTTCGATCACCGCCTGGTAGATGGTGGCGTAGCAGCGATCCGGGATCACGGCCTTGGTGTCGTGCAACTGGCCGTCGGTGCCCCACATCTTGCCGGAGTCACGGATCATGGCCGGCATCGAGGCGTCGACGATGACGTCGCTCGGTACGTGCAGGTTGGTGATGCCTTTATCGGAGTTGACCATCGCCAGGGATGGGCGCGCCGCGTAGACCGCCTGGATGTCGGCTTCGATCTGCGCCTGCTGCTCGGCCGGCAAGGCCTTGATGCGGGCGTACAGGTCGCCGATGCCGTTGTTCAGGTTGAAGCCGATCTGCTCCAGCACTTGTGCGTGCTTGGCCAGGGCGTCTTTGTAGAACTCGGCGACGATCTGACCGAACATGATCGGGTCGGAGACCTTCATCATGGTGGCCTTGAGGTGGACCGACAGCAGGACGCCTTTTTGCTTGGCGTCTTCGATTTCAGCGGCGATGAAGTCGCGCAGGGCGTTCTTGCTCATCACGGCGCAGTCGAGGATCTCACCGGCTTGTACGGTGGTTTTTTCTTTCAGGACAGTGGCAGTGCCGTCCTGAGCGATCAGCTCGATTTTCACGCTGCCGGCGGCGTCGATCAGGGCGGCTTTTTCGCTGCCGTAGAAATCACCGGTGCTCATGTGGGCCACATGAGACTTGGAGTCGGCTGCCCAGGCGCCCATTTTGTGCGGGTGCTTGCGCGCGTAGTTCTTGACCGACAGCGGTGCGCGGCGGTCGGAGTTGCCTTCACGCAGGACCGGGTTCACGGCGCTGCCCTTGACCTTGTCGTAGCGGGCGCGTGCGTCTTTCTCGGCGTCGCTGGTCACGGTTTCCGGGTAGTCCGGCAGTGCATAGCCCTGGGCCTGCAATTCCTTGATCGCGGCCTGCAGTTGCGGCACCGAGGCGCTGATGTTCGGCAGCTTGATGATGTTAGCTTCAGGCGTCACGGCCAGGTCGCCCAGTTCGGCGAGGTGGTCGGCGACGGCTTTGTCACCCAGTTGCTCGGGGAAGCTGGCCAGGATGCGCCCTGCAAGGGAGATATCGCGGGTTTCCACGGCGATGTCGGCCGAGGCGGTAAAGGCTTCGACGATCGGCAGCAGCGAATAGGTGGCGAGGGCGGGAGCTTCGTCGGTGAAGGTGTAGATGATCTTCGAGCGGGTGGGCATATTCGGATTAACTCTCTTCTTTGCTAAAGCATGCGCAGAAACTCGAGGGGCGCCGGGTAAGCGCGTTCGTTCAAAGTCATCCGTGAGTCGAATGTCGAGGTTTCTTCGCGGTGATGTTGGGTGCATCAGTCGAGCGTCAAGCGGTCGGGCCGCGGTAACGGTCCGGCTTTCAACGGGCCGAAAGTCTTGTGATAGAGCCATCAGCCGTCGTGACCCTGTGGTCAGCGGCGGCATTATACATAGGTAGCTGGCGATCTGCCGATGGTTCATATACTTGCGTACTCGTCCATTGGTCTAAACGTCGCAGTGCTAGAGGAGCAGGCTATGCTCACGTTTGGCGCTTTTCCCTTGTTTTTCAGGGTTGTACACCGCGAACTGCAACGCTTTTCCCCGGATGAGCCTAACGTAGGGTTTGCGCGCCGATACAACTGGGGTACGCTCGAACGCAGCCAGATGTTCAATCCAAGCAATGGAGTTCAGCATGGGGTATCAAAAGATTCAGGTTCCAGCCGTCGGTGACAAAATCACCGTCAATGCAGACCATTCTCTTAATGTTCCCGACAACCCGATCATCCCCTTCATTGAAGGCGACGGCATTGGCGTCGATATCAGCCCGGTCATGATCAAGGTGGTGGACGCTGCGGTTCAGAAGGCCTATGGCGGCAAGCGCAAGATTTCCTGGATGGAAGTCTACGCCGGTGAGAAAGCAACTCAGGTTTACGACCAGGACACCTGGCTGCCCCAGGAAACCCTGGACGCGGTCAAAGACTACGTGGTTTCCATCAAGGGCCCGCTGACCACGCCGGTCGGTGGTGGTATTCGCTCGCTGAACGTCGCCCTGCGCCAGCAGCTCGATTTGTATGTATGCCTGCGTCCGGTGCGCTGGTTCGAAGGCGTGCCAAGCCCGGTCAAGAAGCCTGGCGACGTGGACATGACGATCTTCCGTGAGAACTCCGAAGACATCTACGCCGGTATCGAGTGGAAAGCCGGTTCGCCCGAAGCCACCAAGGTCATCAAGTTCCTGAAAGAAGAAATGGGCGTTACCAAGATCCGTTTCGACGAGAATTGCGGCATCGGCGTCAAGCCGGTTTCCAAGCAGGGCACTCAGCGTCTGGCCCGCAAGGCCTTGCAATATGTAGTGGATAACGATCGCGATTCGCTGACCATCGTGCATAAAGGCAACATCATGAAGTTCACCGAAGGTGCCTTCAAGGAGTGGGCTTACGAAGTGGCGGCCGAGGAATTCGGCGCGACCCTGCTCGACGGTGGGCCTTGGATGCAGTTCAAGAACCCGAGAACCGGCAAGAACGTCATCGTCAAGGACGCCATCGCCGATGCCATGCTCCAGCAAATCCTGCTGCGCCCGGCCGAATACGACGTGATCGCGACCCTGAACCTCAACGGCGACTACCTCTCCGACGCCTTGGCGGCGGAAGTGGGGGGCATTGGTATTGCGCCGGGCGCCAACCTGTCCGACACCGTGGCGATGTTCGAAGCCACCCACGGCACGGCACCCAAGTATGCCGGCAAGGACCAGGTCAACCCGGGTTCGCTGATCCTGTCGGCGGAAATGATGCTGCGACACATGGGGTGGACCGAAGCGGCCGACCTGATCATCAAGGGCACCAACGGCGCGATTTCCGCCAAGACCGTGACCTATGACTTCGAGCGCCTGATGGACGGCGCTACGCTGTTGTCTTCCTCGGCCTTCGGTGATGCACTGATCTCGCACATGTAAGCGGATCGGCAGTCAGCAAAACAATGCCCGGCTCGAGTGATCGAGTCGGGCATTGTTGTTGTCAGGGGAGGCTTGTGCCGATCAATGGGCTTCAGTGGTCATGGCATTGACGGGGGTAGCGCAAGAGGTATCTTCGACGGTGTCGGGTGCAATATTGACCGCGTGCAGGCCCTTGGGCCCCTGGATGACTTCGAACGTGACGCGTTGTCCGGCTCTCAGGGTTTTATAGCCATCCATCTGAATCGCCGAGTAATGGGCGAAAAGGTCTTCATCCCTGCCGTTTGCGATAATGAAACCGTAGCCCTTGGCATTGTTGAACCATTTGACTTTGCCACTCATCTTGACGACCGACATAGGCCATATCCCTCTGCAACACACTCCGTCAGTGGAGTATCATCCAATCCATCCGCAGGCTAATCTTGGAAAACAGGATCGATTCCACGGACCTTTTTAACCCACGATGGGCTCTATTGGTTGTAACACCGTTTTCCCGATAGTCAAGGTGACCCGGCGAACGTGGTTGAAATCGCCTACAAGCGCCCCCATCACTGTATTTGCCAACTAAACGAACCTTTCTTTCCATGCATGCAATCAGCCAGATTCGACTAACATTCAATCAGGATCGCCCGGATCTACATGACGACGATTCCGCAGGCATTGCTGTTCAGGAAGCAAAGCCTGCATTACAGGCGCCACCGATGTACAAGGTGGTTTTGTTCAACGATGACTACACACCGATGGATTTCGTCGTCGAAGTGCTCGAGGTGTTTTTTAACCTGAATCGCGAGCTGGCGACCAAGGTCATGCTGGCCGTCCATACAGAGGGACGGGCAGTATGTGGAGTGTTTACCCGCGACATCGCCGAGACGAAGGCCATGCAGGTCAACCAGTACGCCCGGGAAAGCCAGCATCCGCTACTCTGTGAAATCGAGAAGGACGGTTAACGCCGACCACTTGGGTATGAGGTGAAGCTATGTTAAACCGCGAGCTCGAAGTCACCCTCAATCTTGCCTTCAAGGAGGCTCGTTCGAAGCGTCATGAATTCATGACCGTCGAGCACCTGCTGCTGGCCCTATTGGATAACGAGGCTGCCGCCACCGTTTTGCGTGCCTGCGGCGCAAACCTCGATAAACTCAAGCATGATTTGCAGGAGTTCATCGACTCCACCACGCCATTGATCCCCGTTCATGACGAGGATCGCGAAACCCAGCCAACCCTGGGCTTCCAGCGTGTCCTGCAGCGTGCTGTCTTTCATGTACAGAGCTCGGGTAAGCGTGAAGTGACCGGCGCCAACGTGCTGGTCGCCATCTTCAGCGAACAGGAAAGCCAGGCGGTTTTCCTGCTCAAGCAGCAGAGTGTTGCGCGCATCGATGTCGTCAATTACATCGCCCATGGCATTTCCAAGGTACCTGGGCACGGCGATCACTCCGAAGGTGAACAGGATATGCAGGATGACGAGGGCGGTGAGTCTTCTTCTTCGGGCAATCCGCTGGACGCCTATGCCAGCAATCTGAATGAACTGGCGCGCCAGGGGCGTATCGATCCACTGGTCGGACGCGAGGCGGAAGTCGAGCGGGTCGCGCAGATCCTGGCCCGACGCCGCAAGAACA
This sequence comes from Pseudomonas sp. A214, assembly GCF_900156295.1. Lineage (NCBI taxonomy): Bacteria > Pseudomonadati > Pseudomonadota > Gammaproteobacteria > Pseudomonadales > Pseudomonadaceae > Pseudomonas > Pseudomonas sp. A214. Next base: position 4,622,971 of record NZ_LT707062.1, on the reverse strand, counting down.
ATCCGCTGCTGGTGGGCGAGGCGGGCGTGGGCAAGACTGCGATCGCCGAAGGCCTGGCCAAGCGCATCGTTGATAACCAGGTGCCGGACCTGCTTGCCAACAGTGTGGTGTATTCCCTCGATCTGGGGGCCTTGCTGGCGGGCACCAAGTACCGCGGTGATTTCGAGAAGCGCTTCAAGGCATTGCTGGGCGAGCTGAAAAAGCGTCCGCAGGCGATCCTGTTCATCGACGAAATCCACACCATCATTGGTGCCGGTGCTGCGTCCGGTGGCGTCATGGATGCCTCGAACCTGCTCAAGCCGCTGCTGTCTTCGGGTGATATCCGTTGCATCGGTTCGACCACGTTCCAGGAATTTCGCGGGATCTTCGAAAAAGACCGTGCCCTGGCCCGGCGTTTCCAGAAAGTCGATGTGTCGGAGCCTTCGGTGGAAGACACCATCGGTATCCTGCGTGGGCTGAAGGGGCGTTTCGAACTGCACCACAATATCGAATACAGCGATGAAGCCCTGCGCGCCGCTGCTGAGCTGGCCTCGCGCTATATCAATGACCGGCATATGCCGGACAAGGCCATTGATGTTATCGACGAGGCGGGTGCCTATCAGCGGCTTCAGCCAGTGGAGAAGCGCGTCAAGCGCATCGAAGTGCCACAGGTCGAAGACATCGTGGCGAAAATCGCGCGGATTCCGCCCAAGCACGTCACCAGTTCCGACAAGGAGCTGCTGCGTAATCTGGAGCGTGACCTGAAGCTGACCGTGTTCGGTCAGGATGCAGCCATCGATTCGCTGTCCACCGCCATCAAGTTGTCTCGCGCCGGACTCAAGTCGCCGGACAAACCAGTGGGTTCTTTCCTGTTCGCAGGTCCCACCGGTGTCGGCAAGACCGAGGCCGCACGGCAATTGGCCAAGGCGATGGGGATCGAGCTGGTTCGCTTCGACATGTCCGAGTACATGGAGCGTCACACCGTATCGCGTCTGATTGGTGCGCCTCCGGGATATGTCGGTTTCGACCAGGGCGGCCTGCTGACCGAGGCCATCACCAAGCAGCCGCATTGCGTGCTCTTGCTCGATGAAATCGAGAAGGCGCATCCGGAAGTCTTCAACCTGCTCCTGCAGGTCATGGATCACGGTACGCTTACCGACAACAATGGGCGCAAGGCGGATTTCCGCAATGTGATCATCATCATGACCACCAACGCCGGCGCCGAAACCGCGGCTCGCGCTTCGATCGGTTTCACCCATCAGGACCATTCGTCCGATGCGATGGAAGTGATCAAGAAGAGCTTCACGCCTGAATTCCGCAACCGCCTGGACACCATTATCCAGTTTGGTCGCCTCAGCCATGAGGTCATCAAGAGTGTGGTGGACAAGTTCCTTACCGAACTTCAGGCGCAGCTCGAAGACAAGCGTGTGCTGCTGGAAGTCACCGATGCGGCCCGCAGTTGGCTGGCGGCCGGTGGTTACGATGTGACGATGGGGGCACGGCCGATGGCTCGCCTGATCCAGGACAAGATCAAGCGTCCACTGGCGGAGGAGATCCTCTTTGGCGAACTGGCCGAACATGGCGGTGTGGTCCACATCGACATCAAGGATGGCGAGCTGACCTTCGACTTCGAAACCACGGCTGAAATGGCCTGATCGTTACACGCAGGAAAAGCAAAAGGCGCCGAAAGGCGCCTTTTTGCTGACTTCAGAAACACCTGGCCCCTCCGGGTCTGGATAACTGCAGGATTTGTATCCGCCACAAATTTCCTGGGGGAGCGAGCCTGCTCGCGAAAGCGGTGGGTCAGTTGGCTGTAATGTCGAATGCGCCGGCCTCATCGCGAGCAGGCTCGCTCCCCCAGGGTTGTGAGGTGATTATTGGCGCGGACAAACAAAAACGCCCGGCATCAGCCGGGCGTTTTGTATTGACTTGTTAGCGAGCGCGGTAAGTGATGCGCCCTTTGCTCAAGTCATAGGGCGTCAGCTCGACGCGCACTTTGTCACCGGTAAGAATACGAATGTAGTTCTTGCGCATCTTGCCGGAGATGTGCGCGGTTACGACGTGCCCATTTTCCAACTCCACACGAAACATGGTGTTGGGCAGGGTGTCGACGACAGTGCCTTCCATTTCGAAGCTGTCTTCTTTCGACATGCAGTAAAGCCCTCGGTATCCAGTGAATGGCCCGGTGCAACTGCGCCAGGCAAAAGCGGCGTGCATTGTGCCCGAAAAAGGGGGTTTAAGCCAAGGGGTTCTAACTGAGGACGACCCATCTCTGGTTAATCAGCAATTCGATGGGGCGATATTGGGTCTTGTAATTCATTTTTTTGCAGTTTTTGATCCAGTAGCCCAAGTACACCGCTTCCAGCCCGAGGCGCCGGGCTTCGTTGATCTGCCAGAGGATGGCAAAACGCCCCAGACTGCGCCGTTCTTCGTCGGGCTCATAGAAGGTGTACACCGCCGAAAGCCCGTTGGGCAGCAGGTCTGTGACGGCGATGGCCACCAGTCGCCCTTCGAGGCGGAACTCATAGAAGCGGGAAAAGGGCAGGTCGCGGACCAGAAAGGTCGAAAACTGATCACGACTGGGCGGGTACATGTCGCCGTCGGCGTGGCGCTGCTCGATGTAGCGCTGGTAAAGATCGAAATACTCCTCGCTGAACTGCGGCTTGGCTGGCCGGACCTGCAGGTCGGCGTTGCGCTTGAAAATCCGCTTCTGCTGGCGATTGGGTACAAACTGAGCCACGGGAATGCGCGCCGGCACGCACGCATTGCAATGTTGGCAATGGGGCCGGTAGAGATGATCGCCGCTGCGACGGAAGCCCATCTCCGACAGATCTGCGTAGACATGCACATCCATGGGCTGGCTAGGGTCGAGGAACAGCGTCGTGGCCTGCTCCTCGGGCAGGTAACTGCAAGAGTGGGGTTGAGTGGCATAAAACTTCAAGCGCGCCAACTCGGTCATGATCAACCCTCGGGAGTAAGCTTTGGATTAAGTGTAAGCCAGGAGCGCCATTGTCGCTCAGCAAACCCAGGTTGCGTGGTTGGGCTGGTCCAGATGCGCCTTGAGGTAGCCGGCAAACTCAGCCCTTGGGATCGACCGGGCGCCGAGGCTGTGCAAGTGTTCGGTGGGCATTTGGCAGTCGATCAGCACGAAACCGGCCGCTTTGAGATGTTGGACCAGGGTGGCGAAGCCGAATTTCGAGGCGTTATCGGCCCGACTGAACATGGACTCGCCAAAAAACAGCTGCCCCATGGCCAGGCCATACAGGCCGCCCACCAATATACCCTGGTCCCATACCTCCACTGAATGGGCGAAACCGCGTCGATGCAGCTCCAGATAGGCGGTTTGCATGGCCTCGGTGATCCAGGTGCCGTCAGCATAGTCCCGGGGCGCGGCGCAGGCCTCGATGACAGCGGCAAAGTCCTTGTCGAACGTCACGGCATAGCGTTGCTTGCGCAGGAGCTTGCCCAGGCTGCGCGATACATGCAGTTCGTCGGGAAACAATACGGTGCGTGGATCCGGTGACCACCACAAGATCGGCTGGCCTTCGGAGAACCACGGGAAACAGCCGTGGCGATAGGCCCGGATCAGCCGATCGGCGGACAGGTCGCCACCGGCGGCCAGCAAGCCATTGGGGTCGCTCAGGGCTTTGGCCAGTGGCGGAAAATCGAACGTGTTGCGTTGTAGCCAAGTCAGCATGGTCATCCGGGCTTGCAGAAGGGGAGGGCGGGTCTTGTGCGCAGACAAGAGGCCGCCTAAAGGTTAACCGTCAAACCACCGGAATGTCATCGAGATACTTCTCGGCGTCGAGTGCGGCCATGCAACCGGCGCCGGCCGATGTAATGGCCTGTCGATACACGTGATCGGCCACGTCGCCGGCGGCGAACACGCCTTCGATATCGGTTGCAGTGGCATTGCCCTCGCTGCCGCCGCGGACGATCAGGTAGCCGTCGCGCATTGTCAGTTGGCCCTGGAACAGCTCGGTGTTGGGTTGATGGCCGATAGCGATAAACACGCCGGCCAGGGACAAGGTGCTGGTCTGGCCGGTCTCACTTTGGCGCAGACGCGCGCCGGTGACGCCGCTTGCATCGCCCAGCACTTCATCCAGATTCTGCTTCCAGTGCAGCTTCACATTGCCGTTGCGGGCTTTTTCGAACAGCTTGTCCTGCAGTATTTTCTCTGCGCGCAGTTTGTCCCGGCGGTGAATCAGGTGTACCTCACGGGCGATGTTGGACAGGTACAAAGCCTCCTCAACCGCCGTATTACCACCGCCGACCACCGCCACTACCTGATTGCGGTAAAAGAATCCGTCGCAGGTTGCACAGGCGGAAACGCCCCTGCCGGCGAAGGTCTGCTCTGAGGCCAGGCCCAGGTATTGGGCTGAAGCGCCAGTGGCGATAATCAGCGCGTCGCAGGTGTAGGTGCCGCTGTCGCCGATGAGTTCGAAAGGGCGCTGTTGCAACTTGGCGGTGTGGATATGGTCGTAGACGATCTGCGTGTCGAAGCGTTCGGCGTGGCGTTGCATGCGTTTCATCAGCACTGGACCGGTCAAACCCTCGACATCGCCGGGCCAATTGTCGACTTCGACAGTGGTGGTGAGCTGGCCACCGGCCTGCAGGCCAGTAATGACAACGGGTTTGAGGTTGGCACGGGCGGCATAGACAGCGGCGCTGTATCCCGCAGGGCCGGAACCGAGAATGATCAGGCGTGAATGCTTCACTTCGCTCATAAAAACACCTCATAAGCCTTTGTCACGAAAGAGAATGCATGCTCCAATTGACGCCAACACAGCTGGTTTTTGGCTATGCTGTAGCCCATCGTGCGGACAATGCCTTGGGGCTGACAAACCCGTACAATGCTTGAGTTTTGAACGCAGGAGAGGCAAAAGATCAAAATCTTCGGCAACACCTGCGGTTTTCTGGATGCACGTCACAGTGGTAAAAGTAGTACCGGTTGTGCACATTCACTTTTTTGCCTGCTCGTGATGAGCAGTTTTTTATAGTCATTCAACAGATGGACGCGCCTTTGGCGCAGGAAAAGAAGCGTTTTGAAGAAATCCACCGCAGCACCTAAAACAGTCGTTCCGCTCTGGCGCCAGCAATTGCACTACCGGCTCAAGGAAGGTGCGTTGATCGCCATCGGCGCCTTGTGCCTGTTCCTGATGATGGCCTTGCTGACCTATGGCAAGGACGATCCGGGCTGGAGCCACAACAGCAAGATCGACGATGTGCAGAATTTCGGCGGTCCGGCCGGTTCCTACAGCGCTGACATCCTGTTCATGGTGCTGGGCTATTTCGCCTACATCTTTCCGCTTTTGCTGGCGATCAAGGCCTATCAGATTTTCCGTCAACGCCACGAGCCCTGGCAGTGGAGTGGCTGGCTGTTTTCCTGGCGCCTGATCGGCCTGGTGTTCCTGGTGCTGTCGGGCGCCGCGCTGGCCCATATCCATTTTCACGCACCCACCGGCCTGCCGGCCGGAGCGGGCGGTGCGCTGGGGGAAAGTCTTGGCGAGCTGGCCAAGAACGCCCTGAACATCCAGGGCAGTACGCTGCTGTTCATCGCCCTGTTCCTGTTCGGCCTGACGGTGTTCACCGATTTGTCATGGTTCAAGGTGATGGATGTCACCGGCAAGATCACCCTGGACCTGATCGAGCTGATCCAGGGAGCGATGAATCGCTGGTGGGCGGCGCGCACCGAGCGCAAGCAACTGGTGGCGCAACTGCGCGAGGTGGATGACCGCGTCCACGACGTGGTGGCCCCGACCGTCACGGACAAGCGCGAGCAGGCCAAGGTCAAGGAACGCCTGATCGAACGTGAACAGGCCCTGAGCAAGCACATGTCCGAGCGCGAGAAACAGGTGCCGCCGGTCATCACCATGGCTCCGGCCAAGGCGCCGGAGCAGAGCAAGCGCGTGCAGAAAGAGAAACAGGCGCCGCTGTTCGTTGACAGCGCGGTGGAAGGCACCTTGCCGCCGATCTCGATCCTGGACCCGGCCGAAAAGAAACAGCTCAACTATTCCCCCGAATCCCTGGCGGCCGTCGGTCACCTGCTGGAAATCAAGCTCAAGGAGTTCGGCGTCGAGGTCTCGGTGGATTCGATCCACCCGGGCCCGGTGATTACCCGTTACGAAATCCAGCCGGCCGCCGGCGTGAAGGTCAGCCGTATCGCCAACCTGGCCAAGGACCTGGCACGTTCTCTGGCCGTGACCAGCGTGCGGGTAGTGGAAGTGATTCCCGGCAAGACCACCGTGGGCATCGAGATTCCCAACGAAGACCGGCAGATCGTGCGCTTCTCCGAAGTGCTCTCCACCCCTGAATACGACAACCACAAGTCGCCGGTCACCCTCGCCCTGGGCCATGACATCGGCGGCAAGCCTGTCATCACTGACCTGGCGAAAATGCCGCACCTGCTGGTGGCCGGTACCACCGGTTCCGGTAAGTCGGTGGGTGTGAACGCGATGATCCTGTCGATCCTGTTCAAGTCCGGCCCGGAAGACGCCAAGCTGATCATGATCGACCCGAAAATGCTCGAGCTGTCGATCTATGAAGGCATTCCGCACCTGCTGTGCCCGGTGGTGACCGACATGAAGGACGCCGCCAACGCCCTGCGCTGGAGCGTCGCCGAGATGGAGCGCCGCTACAAGCTGATGGCGAAGATGGGCGTGCGTAACCTGTCGGGCTTCAATGCCAAGGTCAAGGAGGCCGAAGAGGCCGGTACGCCGTTGAGCGACCCGCTGTACCACCGCGAGAACATCCACGACGAAGCGCCGCTGCTGCACAAGCTGCCGACCATCGTGGTGGTGGTGGACGAATTCGCCGACATGATGATGATCGTCGGCAAAAAGGTCGAAGAACTGATCGCCCGGATCGCCCAGAAGGCCCGTGCCGCTGGTATCCACCTGATTCTCGCGACGCAGCGGCCGTCGGTGGACGTGATCACCGGCCTGATCAAGGCCAACATTCCGACCCGCATGGCGTTCCAGGTGTCGAGCAAGATCGACTCGCGGACCATCATCGACCAGGGTGGCGCCGAGCAGTTGCTGGGCCACGGTGACATGCTCTACATGCCGCCGGGCACCAGCCTGCCGATTCGTGTGCACGGTGCGTTCGTGTCCGACGATGAAGTGCACCGGGTCGTTGAAGCCTGGAAACTGCGTGGCGCCCCTGAATACAACGACGACATCCTCAACGGTGTCGAGGAAGCCGGCAGCGGCTTTGAGGGCAGCAGCGGTGGTGGCGATGACGATGCCGAAACCGATGCGCTCTATGACGAAGCGGTGCAGTTCGTCCTGGAAAGCCGCCGGGCCTCGATTTCCGCCGTTCAGCGCAAGCTCAAGATCGGCTACAACCGTGCCGCACGCATGATCGAGGCCATGGAAATGGCCGGGGTCGTGACGGCGATGAACACCAACGGTTCGCGCGAAGTACTGGCGCCGGGCCCGATGCGCGATTAATGACCTGAGCGGCCTGGCGACACGCCGCTCGACCTCCCACGACTTCAAGAGGACTCCCATGCGCCTGATTCGCATGTTGCTGTTGCCCGTACTGGCCCTGACCACCTTGTCGGCCCATGCCGATGAAAAGGACGTGGCCCGCCTGACCCAGTTGCTGGAACGTTCCCAGACCCTGACCGCTCGCTTCTCCCAACTGACCCTCGACGGCAGTGGTACCCAGTTGCAGGAAACCGCCGGTGAGATGGCCTTGCAGCGTCCGGGCCTGTTCTATTGGCACACCGATGCACCGGCTGAACAACTGATGGTTTCCGATGGCAAGAAAGTCTCGCTGTGGGACCCGGACCTGGAACAGGTCACCATCAAGACCCTGGACCAGCGCCTGACCCAGACCCCGGCGTTGCTGCTCTCCGGCGATGTTTCCAAGATCAGCCAGAGTTTCGACATCAGCTCCAAAGAGGCCGGTGGCGTGATTGACTTCACCCTCAAGCCCAAGACCCGGGACAGCCTGTTCGACAGCCTGCGCCTGTCCTTTCGCAACGGTCTGGTCAACGACATGCAACTGATCGACAGTGTCGGTCAGCGTACCAATATCCTGTTCACCGGGGTCAAGGCCAACGAGCCGATCGCTGCGTCCAAGTTCAAGTTCGACATCCCCAAGGGTGCGGACGTGATCCAGGAGTAAACATAAAGCCCCTGTCGGAAATGGCCTGTGGGAGCAAGGCTTGTGGGAGCAAGGCTTGCCCGCGATTGCATCGCCTCGGTCTACCAGACGCACCGAGGTGTCTGTATCGCGGGCAAGCCTTGCTCCCACAGATGCTCCCACAGATCTGCTCCGGTAGAGAGGATCGGCACCAGGACCCAGCGGAGGTTGCATAAGTAGTGATGGACCTGTTTCGAAGCGCCCCGATTGCCCAGCCATTGGCCGCCCGCCTGCGCGCGACCAACCTGGATGAGTACGTCGGCCAGGAGCATGTGCTCGCTCGCGGCAAGCCTCTGCGCGAAGCGCTGGAGCAGGGCGCGCTGCATTCGATGATTTTCTGGGGCCCGCCGGGCGTGGGCAAGACCACCCTGGCGCGGCTGTTGGCCGAAGTCTCGGATGCCCATTTCGAGACGGTTTCGGCAGTGCTGGCCGGGGTCAAGGAAATCCGCCAGGCGGTGGAAGTCGCCAAGCAACAGGCCGGGCAATACGGCAAGCGCACCATCCTGTTTGTCGATGAAGTGCACCGTTTCAACAAGTCGCAGCAGGACGCGTTCCTGCCCTACGTCGAAGACGGGACGCTGATCTTCATTGGCGCGACCACCGAAAACCCTTCGTTCGAACTCAATAACGCCTTGCTGTCCCGGGCGCGGGTCTATGTGCTCAAGAGCCTCGACGAGGCGGCGATGCGCAAGTTGGTGCACCGGGCGCTGACCGAGGAACGCGGCCTGGGCAAACGCCAGTTGAGCCTCAGCGACGAAGGCTTCCAGATCCTGTTTTCGGCCGCCGATGGCGATGGCCGGCGCTTGCTCAACCTGCTGGAAAACGCCTCGGACCTGGCCGAAGACAACAGCGAGATTGGCGTCGAACTGCTGCAAAGCCTGTTGGGCGATACCCGTAGACGCTTCGACAAGGGCGGTGAGGCGTTCTACGACCAGATTTCGGCGCTGCACAAATCCATCCGTGGCTCCAACCCCGACGCGGCCTTGTACTGGTTTGCGCGCATGATCGACGGCGGCTGCGATCCGCTGTACCTGGCGCGTCGAGTGGTACGCATGGCCAGCGAAGACATCGGCAATGCCGATCCCCGCGCCCTGAGCCTGTGCCTGGCCGCCTGGGATGTGCAGGAGCGCCTCGGCAGCCCGGAAGGCGAACTCGCCGTGGCCCAGGCCATCACCTACCTGGCTTGCGCGCCAAAGAGCAATGCGGTGTACATGGGCTTCAAGGCCGCGATGCGCAGCGCCACCGAGCATGGCTCCCTGGAAGTGCCGCTGCACCTGCGCAACGCGCCGACCAAACTGATGAAGCAATTGGGCTATGGCGATGAATACCGTTACGCTCACGACGAACCGGACGCCTATGCCGCCGGTGAAGACTATTTTCCCGAAGAACTCGAACCCCAGCCGTTCTATCAGCCGGTGCCCCGTGGCCTTGAACTGAAGATCGGCGAGAAACTCAATCATTTGGCACAACTGGACCGTCTGAGTCCAAGGCAGCGGAGAAAACCTTGATCCCCTTGATCCTCGCAGTCTCTGCTGGTGGCGTTGCCGGCACGTTGTTGCGCTTTGCGACTGGCAATTGGGTCAACGCAAATTGGCCGCGGCACTTCTATACCGCCACGCTGGCCGTTAATATCGTGGGCTGTCTGCTGATCGGCGTTCTATACGGTCTGTTTTTGATTCGCCCCGAGGTGCCCATCGAGGTGCGCGCGGGGCTGTTGGTCGGCTTTCTTGGCGGCCTGACGACTTTTTCATCCTTTTCACTGGATACGGTGCGCCTGCTGGAAAGCGGGCAGGTGCCGCTGGCCCTGGGCTACGCGGCCATCAGCGTATTCGGCGGGCTGCTCGCCACCTGGGCTGGCCTGTCCCTGACCAAACTTTGATAACGAGAGACCGACATGCTCGATTCCAAACTGTTACGTAGCAACCTTCAGGACGTAGCGGACCGCCTGGCATCCCGTGGCTTCGCCCTGGACGTCGCGCGCATCGAAGCGCTGGAAGAACAGCGCAAGACCGTCCAGACCCGCACCGAAGCCCTGCAGGCTGAACGTAACGCGCGCTCCAAATCCATCGGTCAGGCCAAGCAGCGCGGCGAAGACATCGCACCGCTGATGGCCGATGTCGAGCGCATGGCGGGTGAGTTGAGTGCTGGCAAGGTCGAGCTGGACGCGATCCAGACCGAACTGGATTCGATCCTGCTGGGTATCCCCAACCTGCCGCATGAATCGGTCCCGGTCGGTGAAGATGAAGACGGCAACGTCGAAGTGCGCCGTTGGGGCACGCCCAAAGTCTTCGATTTCCCGGTGCAGGATCACGTCGCCCTGGGCGAGAAGTTCGGCTGGCTCGATTTCGAAACCGCCGCCAAGCTGTCGGGCGCCCGTTTTGCCTTGTTGCGCGGGCCGATTGCCCGTCTGCATCGCGCCCTGGCGCAGTTCATGATCAACCTGCACGTCACCGAGCACGGCTACGAAGAAGCCTACACGCCTTACCTGGTTCAGGCGCCAGCCTTGCAGGGCACTGGCCAGTTGCCGAAGTTCGAGGAAGACCTGTTCAAGATCAGCCGCGAAGGCGAGGCCGACCTGTACCTGATCCCTACCGCCGAAGTGTCGCTGACCAACATCGTCGCTGGCGAGATCGTCGACGCCAAGCAACTGCCCATCAAGTTCGTCGCCCACACACCGTGTTTCCGCAGTGAAGCCGGGGCATCGGGCCGTGATACCCGGGGCATGATCCGTCAGCATCAGTTCGACAAGGTCGAGATGGTGCAGATCGTCGAGCCCTCGGTGTCCATGCAAGCGCTGGAAAGCCTGACCGCCAACGCCGAGAAAGTCTTGCAACTGCTGGAGCTGCCATATCGCACCCTGGCGCTGTGCACCGGCGACATGGGCTTCAGTGCGGTGAAGACTTACGACCTGGAAGTCTGGATCCCGAGCCAGGACAAGTATCGCGAGATTTCTTCGTGCTCCAACTGTGGCGATTTCCAGGCCCGCCGCATGCAGGCGCGTTTCCGCAACCCGGAAACCGGCAAGCCGGAGCTGGTCCACACCCTCAATGGCTCCGGCCTGGCCGTGGGCCGCACCCTGGTGGCGGTACTGGAAAACTACCAGCAGGCCGACGGTTCGATCCGTGTGCCCGAGGTGTTGAAGCCCTACATGGGCGGCATCGAGGTCATCGGCTAAATGGACTATTTGCCACTGTTCCACAACCTGCGCGGCAGCCGCGTGCTGGTGGTCGGCGGCGGCGAGATTGCCTTGCGCAAGTCTCGCCTGCTGGCCGATGCCGGCGCGTTGTTGCGGGTGGTCGCACCCGATATCGAACCGCAGTTGCGGGAACTGGTCAGTGGCAGCGGCGGTGAATGCATCCTGCGTGGCTACGTGGAAGCGGACCTGGACGGCTGTGGCCTGATCATCGCCGCCACCGACGACGAATCGCTCAACGCCCAGGTGTCGGCCGACGCCCACAAGCGTTGCGTGCCGGTCAACGTGGTGGACGCACCGGCCCTGTGCAGCGTGATCTTCCCGGCGATTGTCGACCGCTCGCCGCTGGTGATCGCGGTGTCCAGCGGCGGCGATGCGCCGGTGCTGGCGCGGTTGATCCGAGCCAAGCTGGAAACCTGGATTCCTTCGACCTATGGGCAACTGGCCGGGCTGGCGGCGCGTTTTCGCAGCCAGGTCAAAGGGCTGTTCCCGGATGTGCAGCAACGCCGGGCGTTCTGGGAAGAGGTGTTCCAGGGGCCGATCGCTGATCGACAGTTGGCCGGGCAGGGCGCCGAGGCCGAGCGCCTGTTGCGTGAAAAGATTGCAGGCCAGGCGCCGAATGCACCGGGTGAAGTCTATCTGGTGGGCGCTGGCCCTGGTGATCCGGACCTGCTGACCTTCCGTGCCTTGCGTCTGATGCAGCAGGCGGACGTGGTGCTTTACGACCGTCTGGTGGCTCCGGCGATCCTTGAGCTGTGCCGGCGTGACGCCGAGCGGATCTACGTCGGCAAGCGTCGCTCAGAGCACGCGGTGCCCCAGGAGCAGATCAACCAGCAATTGGTCGATCTGGCCCGGCAAGGCAAACGTGTGGTGCGATTGAAGGGCGGTGATCCGTTCATCTTTGGCCGTGGCGGTGAAGAAATCGAAGAACTGGCGGCCCATGGCATCCCGTTCCAGGTGGTTCCGGGCATCACCGCCGCCAGCGGCTGCGCGGCCTACGCCGGGATCCCGCTGACCCATCGCGATTATGCCCAGTCGGTGCGATTCATCACCGGTCATCTGAAGGACGGCACCAGTGACTTGCCGTGGGCGGACTTGGTGTCGCCGGCGCAGACGTTGGTGTTCTACATGGGGTTGGTGGGGCTGCCGATCATCTGCGACGAGTTGATCAAGCACGGTCGCGCGGCGGACACACCGGCGGCGCTGATCCAGCAAGGCACCACCTCCAACCAGCGGGTGTTTACCGGCACCTTGGCAGATTTGCCGAAACTGGTGGCCGAGCATGAGGTTCATGCACCGACCCTGGTGATCGTTGGGGAAGTGGTGCAACTGCGCGAGAAACTGGCGTGGTTTGAAGGGGCTCAGGGGCAGGTCTAGACAGACCGTGTCGCTCCAATCGCGAGCAGGCTCGCTCCCACAGTGATCGTGTACAACCGCAGATTCATGGTTGAACAACGATCACATATGGGAGCGAGCCTGCTCGCGATTGGCCTTCAGAATCAACAAAGATCCTGGATCAGTTCTCAACCCCCCGCCAAATCCCTTTCCCACTCAACCGCTCCCGATCATGGGCAACCCTGAAGTCCTGCTCCGGCCCCTTGGGCACGATTCCGTTGGGGTTGATGGTCTTGTGGCTGCCGTAGTAATGGCGCTGGATATGGGTGAAGTCCACAGTCTCGGCAATCCCCGGCCACTGGTACAACTCCCGCAACCAGTTCGACAGGTTCGGATAATCCGCAATGCGCCGCAGGTTGCATTTGAAATGGCCGAAATACACCGCGTCAAAGCGGATGATGGTGGTGAACAGGCGGATATCGGCTTCGGTCAGGTATTCACCGGCCAGGTAGCGTCGGGTTTGCAGCAATGCTTCCAAGCGGTCCAGCTCAGTGAACAAACCATCGAACGCTTCTTCGTAGGCTGCCTGAGTGGTGGCGAACCCGGCGCGGTACACGCCATTGTTCACTGCCGGGTAAATGCGTTCGTTCAATGCATCGATATCGTGGCGCAGGTGCTCGGGGTAGAGGTCCAGGTCGTTTCCGGTCAAGCCGTCGAAGGCGCTGTTGAACATGCGGATGATTTCCGCTGATTCGTTGTTGACGATGCGTTGTTGCCGTTTGTCCCACAGCGCTGGCACGGTGACGCGACCGGTGTAGTGCGGCGTATCGGCGGTGTAGCGCTGGTGCAGGAAATCCAGGTGATCGAGTTTGTCGCCAGTGGAGCCATGGCGCTTGTCGAAGGTCCAGCCGTTTTCCAGCATCAGGTAGCTGACCACCGAGACATCGATCAGGTCTTGCAGGCCTTTGAGCTTGCGATAGATCAGCGTCCGGTGGGCCCAGGGGCAGGCCAGGGATACATACAAATGGTAGCGCCCGGACTCGGCGGCAAATCCGCTGTCGCCCGTGGGGCCGGCGCTGCCGTCGGCGGTGATCCAATGGCGGCGTTGCGCCTGTTCACGCTGGAAGGCGCCGTCCTTGCTTTCATACCACTGGTCCTGCCAGCGACCTTCGACTAACAAACCCATCTCGATCTCCTCTACCAATAAACGTTGGAGAGGAGTCTATTCCCATAGGTTCGAACAAAAAGCGCAAAGGTTGGGCGTTGATGATCGGTTAAATCGATCGATCCCGCGCGGCCCAGTATTGGCGGGCTTGCTCTAACGCGTCTTCCCGAGCCAGACCCAGGCCGCGCAAGGCCAGGGCCATGGTGGCGATCAGCGCCAGTTGCGGGTAGCTGTCTTCAACATCGCCTCGCCAGATGGCTTTGAGGTGCTCAGGGTCGAGGCTTTGCGGTTTGACGTGGCGCTGTTCGGCCAGTCGCGGCCATTCCTCATCCCAGCTCACACCGTCGCGGGTGCCATACAGGTGGCTGTCGGCGTCCGGGTTGATCTCGATCTCGCCACCGTCGCCCTTGATCACGATGGTGGTGTCTCCCAGCAAACCGCTGGCATCGCGGTGGACCGCCTGGTAGCCCGGATGGAAAATGCTTTGCAGCCCGCAACGGGCGCCCAGGGGGTTGAGGATCCGCGCCAGGGAATGGATCGGCGAACGCAAGCCCAGGGTGTTGCGCAGGTCGATCATCCGTTGCATCTGCGGTGCCCAGTCCACCAATGGCATGAAGGCCAGGCCACCGTCGTCCAGCGCTGCGCCAACCTGCTGCCAGTCGCGGCACAGAGGGATGTTCAGGAAGCCAAGCAGTTGCTCGGTGTAGAGCCGGCCCGCCGTATGCGCGCCGCCGCCATGCATGAAAATCCGCACACCGTTCTGCCCAAGGCATTTGGCTGCCAGCAGGTACCACGGTAAATGACGCTTCTTGCCGGCGTAGGTCGGCCAGTCCAGATCCACCGCCAACGCCGGGGTCTGCAGGCGCTCACGCAAGGCTTGGGTAAAACCGGTCATTTCTTCGGCGCTTTCTTCCTTGTGCCGCAATAGCATCAGGAAGGCGCCGAGCTGGGTGTCCTCGACTTGCTCGTCCAGCACCATGCCCATGGCTTGCCGCGCTTCTTCGCGGGTCAGGTCACGGGCGCCGCGCTTGCCTTTGCCGAGGATGCGCACGAATTGGGCGAACGGATGTTCGGCCGGGGTCTCAAGGGTCAGCGGTGGGAAGTCGGTCATAAGCAGTTCGTCGGTTTGGGCAGGCCCGCCAGCTTGGCGGCGAGTTTGGCGGGGGTGCCTTTGAACAATCGGTTCAGGTGCAGGCTGTTGCCCTTGTCGGCGCCCAGTTTCAGCGCCGTGTACTTGATCAGCGGCCGGGTCGCGGGGGAGAGCTGGAATTCGTCGTAGAAGCCGCGCAGCAGTTCGAGGACCTCCCAGTGTTCGGGGCCCAATTCGATGTCTTCGGCGGCCGCCAGGGCTGTGGCGACTTCGGCCGACCAGTCATTGAGATCGGCCAGGTAGCCGTCCTTGTCCAGCGCAATGGCGCGTTGGCCCACGTTCAGCACGTTCATAACCAGGTGTTGACCTTGTCATGGTGGACCGATAGCGCGACGAACGCCGGGTAGTCGATGGCCTCGGCCCATTGCGGAATGTCCAGGGCCCGGGCTTGTGCGTCTTCGCCAAGCACGAAAAGCTTCAGGCCTCTGCGCTGCAGTTCTGCAAACGGCACCGTGGCGGCTCGCAAGGCGTATGTCGCGTCGCCGCACAGCAGCAGTGCGTCCGGCTCGCCCAGTACCCGCAGGCAACTGGCGAAGCGGCTATCGCCGAAGGGGGAATGAGACAACACATGCAAAGTCGACATCAGAGGGTGATCACCTGGTCATAACGATCAATGAGCGCGGCGATCTGCGGCGCGCTGAGTATTTTCAGCTCGTCCAGCGCCAGGTTAGCGGTTGCGACGCCACGTTCGGCGGCACTGTCGGCGCAGACGTAGAGGTCCTCGACGCCAAACATGGGCAACGCCTGCAAGTTCGCGCTCAGGTCCTTTTGCTGGAGCGCCTTGGCGTTCTGGCCGTTGGCGAGCTGAAAGACCCCGTCGTCGAGGAACAGCAGGCCGATGGGCAGGTCGAACGCGCCGCCGGCCAGCACGATGTCCAGCGCTTCCCGGGCCCCGGGGCCCGACCAGGGAGCCTGGCGGCTGATGAGTAACAAGGATTTGGCCATTACGCGCCTCCGAAACAGATCAAGCGGTCGGCGTCCTGGATCGCATCATGCAACTGGCCCAGGCCGGACAAGGCCCAAGGGGAGCCGACGCTGACCGCCGAACGCTGGTAGCGCTGCGCCTCTTCATCGTTCAGCACGCCACGGCGCAACGCCGCTGCGATGCAAACCACGCCGTCGAGCTGGTTGTCGCTGACAAAGGCGCGCCACTGTCGGGGCAGATCCTGTTCATCCTGGGGCGTTACGAGGCTGTCGGCAGCGTTATAGACGCCATCCTGATAGAAGAACAGCCGCACGATTTCATGCCCACCGGCCAGCGCGGCCTGGGCAAACAACAGGGCGCGGCGCGAGGAGGGCGCATGGGCGGCGGAAAACAACGCGATGGCAAACTTCATGACAGACCCGATCAGCAAAACTGCGGCCATGATAAAGCTTTATGGACGGGGGGGCGATTGCCAGGAAAGGGGCGAGCGCCACAGGAAGTACTCAGCCTTGGTTTTTGAGACCATTCAACTCGCAATACTCCGCCCACTCCATCCCCGCCATCTGCGCCACCTCCTTGTGGACTTCCATGCGCTGGTTTTCGTAGTCCTGAGGCGAGGTGGCGGTCAGTTGCAGGGTCAGTTCCCAAGCGAACAGGCCCTGGTGCTCAGCCTCGGCTTCGAATGCTTCATGCAAGCGCTCGGCGCGATACTGCGCGGCGGTCTCGCCCTTGGCCTGGGCCAACAGCGGGTTGAGGTTGTCCAGCTCGACGCGCAGGTCGGGGCGTGCATCGAGAAATTTTTCCAGCGCTCGTTCATGTTGCTGTTCGGTTGCCGCCATGGTCACTCCTTGGGTGCCGGGGGTTGTTTCTTGCTGGCCTTGGCCGCAGCGGCCAGGCATTCGAGGGCGAACTGTTCGGTGTAGGTCATCTGTATCGGCGTGGTTTCGCCCTTGACGGTGCGTTCGCCGTCGAGGATGTAGCGAATCCGCTTGTCGGTGACGCCGATTCGCTTGGCGATCCAGGCCGGGGTCTGGCCGATCTGGCTGATCAGTTTGTCAGCGTATTCGGTGCTGGGTTTGTAGAACTCGGCATTGGGTGTCATGGGCTGTTCCGCGCGGGCAAGTGGCAATGGCGCGACAGGTTGCGCGAATCATCGCCCGGTGTCGCGTATAAATTTCAGTAAAGCAGCATGAAGGCCCAGGCCGCAGTGCTACAGTCGGTTTTTTTCTCTATGAGTGAACGCAATGCGAATGCTGATGGTGGCCGTGGCCGCAACGTTGCTGGTTGGCTGCGCGGGTTCGGCGATGAACCAGGCCCGTACTCAAGCACCCTATAAGACATTGACTTCGGACAAACCGCAGCAGGTGGTGGCCGAGTGTGTGCAGTTTTCCTGGCAGGACGAAGCTGTGTTTGGCGTCGATGCCGGTGCCTATCTGCAACCCGGCAAGACGGGTGGCATGACCGTGTACACCCGCTCTGCCGAATCGTTTGTGGATCTGCAAACCAGCGCTTCCGGCACGGCGCTGAACTACTACGCCCGGCATGACGACTTTGTTGCCAAGCGTCGGTTGGCGGCGTTGGCGACTTGTCTGTAGACCACTTGCACTGCTATCGCGAGCAGGCTCGCTCCCACAGGTTTTTGTGTCGTTTGCAGATCCTGTGAACACCCGCAACCCCATGTGGGAGCGAGCCTGCTCGCGATGAGGCCGGCACAGCCCACATCACCGCAGTTGACCCACCGCTATCGCGAGTAAGTCCACAATAGCCTGTATTTCACTCGGTCTGGCTCAGGCGCTTCTGGAAGAAGAAGCGCTGGTGGCCCGGCGGGTAATCGTCGATCTGGCCGATTTCCGTGAAGCCCAGTTGCCTGTAGAACGCGGGCGCCTGGAAGTCGAAGGTGTCCAGCCACATGCCCACGCAGTTTTTCTCTCGGGCAAAGTCTTCGGCCATCTGCATCAACGTCGAACCGGTGCCCTGGCCACGGGCCTGTTCCGGCACCACCAGCAACTCGATATAAAACCATTGAAAGAACACTCGACCGTAGAGCCCGCCCACGGTTTCGCCGCTGTGTTCGTCGCGCACCAGCCAGGCGACCAACTCAGGCACCGTCCCGCCGGTCTTGGCCGTGTTGTAGGCGCGCAGCGGGACGAGGATCGCCTCGCGGTCTTCTGCGGTGGGGGTGTCCGTACGTTCGATTCGTAGCGTCATCGGCAATGTCCTTGTGCGGTGAGGGATGAGCCGCACGAGCCTATCCCAAACCTGGCTTTTGCGTCACCCAAGCGACGGCGAACAGGCGTACTACGCAAACCGGGCCATACTGCCTAGTGTTTTGAAGCGATCCGCGACAGGCAATGATCGCCAGGTTGTTAATCTGTTGTCGGGATCCAACACGTTTTGAAGAGGAACGTCATGAACACCGCATTGCTGATCATCGATGTCCAGAGCGCGCTGTGCAGCGGCCAAGAGGAGTGTTTCGACAGCCCACGCATGATCCGGACAATCAACGAGCTCAGCGCCAGGGCCAGGGCCGTCGGCTTGCCGGTGATCCTGATCCAGCACGAAGAGCTGGAGGGGTCGCTGACTTATGGTTCCAGCGCCTGGCAACTGGCCGATGGCCTGTTGACCGCACCGGATGACCTGCGAGTACGCAAGACCACGCCGGACGCCTTCTACCAGACCGACCTGCTTTCGCTGCTGCAAGCGCGGATGATTGATCGCGTGGTGATCTGCGGGTTGCAAACCGACTATTGCGTCAACGCCACCGTACGCCAGGCCCATGCCCTGGGTTATGACGTGGTGCTGGCCGCGGACGCCCATTCCACCGTGGACAACGGCAGCATGGCGGCCGAGCAGATCATTGCCAATCACAACAACCGGCTGGGACGCCTGAGCAGCGCGGTGTCGCGGATCGATGTGCTGCCGGCGGGGGAAATCCGTCTCTGATCGCGACACCCAAACCTGTGGCGAGGGAAACCGGACGATGGCATCGGATGCGTTGATCAGCGCCGCAGCACGAGCACTGGCGGCGGGGGATCCGGTGGCCGCGCTCAATCGCGTTTCCCTGCGTGACGATGCGCCGGCCTTGGCGCTTCGCGGCATTGCCATGGCGCAGCTGGGCGAGCTGGAGCGGGCCAGGGTGCTGATGCGGCGGGCGGCTCGGGCCTTCGGGCCCCGGGAGGCCGTGGCACAGGCGCGGTGCGTGGTGGCCGAAGGGGAGATCGCCCTGGCGTCCCGTGATCTGGCTTGGCCGGTGAAGCGCCTGGAGGCTGCGCGGGCGGTGCTTGAACGCCAGGGCGACCGGACGAACGTCGCCCACGCACGCTCAATCGAAATCCGCCGATTACTGCTGCTAGGCCATCTCGACGAGGCCAAGGCGAGGCTGGTTGACCTTGACCCGGGCTGTCTTCCACCGCCGTCCAGAGCCGCTTGCGAACTGGTGGTGGCGGGCATCGCCATGCGGCGGTTACGAACGAAAACCGCACGGGCCGCACTTGAACATGCCACCCAGGCTGCGCGACAAGCCGGCATTGGCGCGCTGACTGCCGAAGTCGAAAGCGCCTGGCGCGTCCTGCAGGCTCCGGCGGCGCGTCTGATTGCAGGGGGCGAGGAGCGCTTGCTGACCCTTGAGGAGGTTGAAGCACTCCTGTCCAGCGACGCGTTGGTGGTGGACGCATGTCGCAATGGCGTGAACAGGGCGAGCCTGCGGATCTCTCTTGCCAGGCGCCCGGTGTTGTTCACCCTCGCCAGGCAATTGGCTCAAGCCTGGCCTGCCGATGTGTCCAGGGAAACCCTCGTTGCCCAGGCCTTTGGCTTGAAACTGACGGATGATTCCCATCGCGCCCGACTGCGGGTCGAAGTCGGGCGCTTGCGGGTGGCGCTGCGCCCGCTGGCCGAGGTGACGGCGACCCGGCGTGGGTTTGCCCTGGTGCCGCGCAGGGAGGGCGAAGTGGTGGTGCTGGCGCGTCCTGTAGAAGAGCCCCACGCCGCAGTGCTGGCGTTGCTGGCCGATGGCCAATCCTGGTCCAGTTCCGCCCTGGCGCTGGCCCTGGAGGTCAGCCAGCGCACCGTGCAACGGGCCCTCGACACGCTGGCCGCGTCCGGCAAGGTGCAGTCGGTCGGGCGTGGGCGGGCCTGTCGCTGGCTGGCGCCACCGTTGCCCGGATTCACGACGGTATTGTTACTCACCGCGCTGCTGCCCGATGGTTAGGATGCAGTCACACCCCAACGAGGAGGCTTGCAAGATGAAACGTTCAGATGCGCAGATCCTGCGTGAATATGGCCCTTTTCCCGGCGTCGATTGCGTGCACGGTGTCAGTCATGACGGCGAGCTCGTCTGGTTTGCTTCCGGCGACAAGCTGCATGCACTCGATCCGGCCAGCGGCCAGATGTTGCGTTCGCTGGACGTTCCGGCAAACGCCGGAACGGCTTTTGACGGTGAACACCTGTTCCAGATCGCCGGAGACACCATTCGCAAGATCGACCCGCGCAGCGGTCAGGTACTGGCGACCATTGCGGCGCCCAATAGTGGTGATGATTCAGGACTGGCCTGGGCCGAAGGATCACTCTGGGTCGGCCAGTACAAGGCGCGCAAAATCCTCCAGATCGATCCCTCCACTGGCAAGATCCTGCGCACCCTCGAATCCAACCGCTTCGTCACGGGCGTGACCTGGGTCGACGGCGAACTCTGGCACGGCACCTGGGAAAACGATGAAAGCGATCTGCGGCGCATCGACCCGCAAACCGCAGAAGTGCTGGAAAGCGTGACCATGCCGCCGGGGATTGGCGTGTCGGGGCTTGAGTCAGACGGCGGCGAGCGGTTCTTTTGCGGCGGCGGCAATAGCGCGAAGGTGAGGGCGGTGCGTCGGCCGGCCTGAAGCGTGTGTGGGAGCAGCTTATGCTCCCACACAGCGGGGATGGATGCTGATGTGTTTCAGCTGCGTCCAGCGGCTTCGGCAACCGGCGCTTTGATGCGCTCGACCTTGCGATAAGTCAGCAACACGATGCCGGTGACCACAATCGCGCCGCCAATCACCTGGCCCGGGTTGAGCATCTGGTCCAGCACCAGCCAGCCGATCAGCAGGGTCGCCAGCGGTTCGATGTTCATCACCGGGGCGTTGCGCGGCATGTCCAGGCGGGGCACGGAAATGAACAGCACGATAAACCCGGTGCCATAGAGCACCACCAGGGTCGCCAGGGCAAACCAGCCGGTGCTGGTGGCCGGCAGGTCGAAGCCACCGGGAAGGGCGCCGGTCAGGCCGGCGAGGTTGACGCTGCTGAACACGATGAAAATGGTCAGCAGGCTGCGGACCGAACCGCGCACCTGGGACAGTTTGTGGTCGGTGATCCATAGCGCGCAGGCGAACACGCAGGCGGCACAGAAGGCCAGGCCCACGCCGAGCAACCACTGCGGGCCGACGCTTTCTTGCGACGACAGCCGGGCCGGTACTTCCAGCACGAACACCAGGCCAACCAGAATCATGCCCATCAACGCGGCAGTGCGCGCGGTCGGACGTGGCCCGCCGAGTGCCCAGGTCAGCAACGCCAGCAGAATCGGAAAGACATTGCCCACCAACAGCGCCAGGGCGACCGGGACCCGAGCCACGGCGGAATACAGACACAGACTCTGGGCGGCAATCAACAGCCCCAGAGCCAATTGCCAGCGCCAGACCCCCTGCGGCAGGCGCAGGTTCTGACGTTGCCAGAGCACCATTGCGGCCAGCACCAGCAGGGTGCCGCCCGAGCGCAGCAGGATTGCCAGCAAGACCCCGGCACCGTCATCAAATGCTGCCCTCGCGGCGACATGGTTGCCGGCGAAGGCACATCCCATGCACAGCAGAACCAGCACGGCGAGGTGCCGAGGGAGCGGAGTGGGGGTGTCAGGTGCAGCCGTGGAGCGGGTCATGGCAGGGGGTCTCAAAGGCAGGCCGCCGAAGCAAGACGCTTCGGAACGGCTATTTTAGTTATAGGTTGTCGTACAACTTGAAGTTGATTTGTACCGTATAGCGTTGCAAGAGACAAGTGCCCTATTTTGGCGCAAGGCTGTTTATCCAAAACGCCTGCGCAGTGCAGCGCCAGCCTGCTCACGCGCCACGATGAATCACCTATCGCCCTGGGTTTGCTGTACAACAATGGAAGCGAGGCCGGTTGTTCATGCGTTGTTTGCGACACTAACCCTCGATTATCCCTTCCTGCGGAGCAACCCATGCGCCTGGCTGATTTCATCCTCGACAATATCGAGCCGATTCTTCAGGCGTGGGAAGACTTCGCCAAAACCATCACGCCCGCCTCCCATGGCATGGATTCGGTGGCTCTGCGCGATCACGCCGAGCAGATGCTGCGCACCATTGCCGCTGACCTGCGCACCCCGCAGACGGTCAAGGAACAGATCGCCAAGTCCCAGGGCGATGCGCCGGCGGTAGAGGCTGAAACCGCAGCCGAAACCCATGCGGTCATTCGCCAGTCCTCGGGGTTTACGGTGGAGCAGATGGTTTCGGAATACCGGGCGCTGCGCACCAGCGTGCTGATGCTCTGGATGCCGCAGACCCAACTGGACCACGAGCAAGTGGTGTCCGACGTGATCCGCTTCAACGAGGCCGTAGACCAGGCCTTGGCGGAGTCCGTGGTCAGCTATTCGGGCGCCGTCGATGCGGGCCGCAATATCTTCCTCGGGATTCTGGGGCATGACTTGCGCAGCCCCCTGGGCGCGATCCTGCTGAGTTCCGAAGTGCTGCTGCGGGCAGGCGACCTGCCCGCCAAAGCCACCAAGATCTCTTCGCGCATCTACACCAGCGTCAAACGGGCCAACAAGATTGTCGGCGATCTGCTGGACTTTACCCGTACCCAACTGGGGGCGGGCATTCCGGTGCAGCGCTTCAACGGTGACCTGGTAGCGGCCTGCGAGGGCATGGTGGAAGAGGCGCGGGCCTATCATCCGGAAAGCAGAATCATCTTTGAAACGACGGGCGCCCTGGAAGGCCTGTTTGATCAGGCGCGCATGGAACAGGTGTTCGCCAACCTGATTGGTAATGCCGTCCAGCATGGTAGCGAGGGTGCGCCGATTACTGTTTCATTGAGTACCGAAGAGGATACGGCGGTGATTGCCATCAACAACCAGGGCAAGCTTATCGAGAAGGACGCCATTGCCAGCATCTTCAACCCGATGGTCCGGCAATTGCGCAGCGGTGACATGCAGTATGGCTCTGCGGCTGGGCTCGGGCTGGGCCTGCACATCGCGTCCGCCATCGTATCCGCCCATAAGGGCACTATCGAGGTTCATTCCAAGGCCAGATCGGGCACCACCTTCACCGTACGGATCCCGCTCCACGCCAACTGAATTTTTTCTTGCGCAGGGCAGAGCGCATACTTGTACGATGTCCTATCACGGAGTAAAACTGTCGTCGCCGTCCAATAATAATTAACGGAGACGCACGATGGATGCTTCGCAACCTGCAACGACTGCCCATCAGGGCCGCCGGGTATTCCTGAAAAAATCCTTGGTGGTTTCGGCCGCCGCCGCAACCCTGGGCAACCTGCCCGGGCTGACTCAGGCAGAGCCCTTGAGCCAGCGCTACCCTGACCCGCTGATCAAGATCCTCGACCCCAGCTTCATGGACCTGCGGCTGTTCAACGCCAGTGTTGAAAAGCTCGCCAGCGGCCTGCGCTGGGCGGAAGGGCCGGTGTGGGTCGGCGACGGTCGTTATTTGCTGGTCAGTGACATTCCCAACAACCGCATCATGCGCTGGGATGAAGTCACCGACAGCCTGTCGGTTTACCGCGAGAACTCCAACTTTTCCAACGGCCTGTGCCGCGATCGCCAAGGGCGCTTGCTGGTTTGCGAAGGCTCCACCACGTCGACTGAAGGCCGGCGCGTCACCCGCACCGAGCACAACGGCACCATCACCGTGCTGGCGGACAGTTTCGAGGGCAAGCCTTTCAACTCGCCCAACGACATCGTGTGCAAGCGCGACGGTTCTGTCTGGTTCACCGATCCACCGTTCCAGACCGGCAACAACTACGAAGGGCATAAAGTCGCCCCTGCCCAGCCCCACGCGGTGTATCGCATCGACGGTGAAACCGGCAAGGTCACGCGAGTGATCGACGACATGGCAGGGCCCAACGGCCTGTGCTTTTCACCAGACGAGAAGATCCTCTACGTGGTCGAAGGCCGGGCCAAGCCGAACCGCCTGGTGTGGGCGATCACGGTCAAGGACGATGGCACCCTGGGCGAACGGCGCAAGCACATCGAAGGCTTGGATTACGCGGCCATCGATGGGCTCAAATGCGACGAGAGTGGCAACCTCTGGTGCGGGTGGGGCGGGAATGGCGATCCCAAGGCCGACCTGGAAAAGCTCGACGGTGTGCGAGTGTTCAACCCCGAGGGCAAGGCTATCGGCCACATCTCCCTGCCGGAGCGTTGCCCTAACGTCTGCTTCGGCGGACGGGAGGGTAATCGCCTGTTCATGGCCGGCAGCCACTCGTTGTATGCACTGTTTGTGAATACCCGTGGGGCGACGTTTGCGTGAGTGACTGACCTTCAGACCCTGGGTTTGATTGTGGTGAGGGGGCAGTTGTGGGAGCAAGGCTTGCTCCCACAAAAAAACCTCGCCACAGAGTTCTGTTTGGACCAGGGGACCTGGTTATCCGCAACTCCACAATTCCACCGTTGGCTGACTTGCCTTGGGCGGCCCGAGCCAGTGGCTCATCGGCTGGCAAGCCCCGTCGACGCACAACTGGTAATCACCCGCTTCGGGTGTTCGCCCCAGTTTCAGCGGTTGCAGGGACGGCAACTGGCGCTGATAGTGCCAGCTGCCGTTTTTCAACCGGGCACCGTCCGGAACTTCCATGCCGGCGCCGTTGCCCTTGACCCTGGCTTCGCCCAGAACCAGGCCTTGTTCAGTCACGCGGTAATCTTCCTCCCAGCGGATTTTCTCGATGGTGTGATTCCACGCCAGGGTGAAATCAGTGACAGGAAGCTGGGCCCAGACCGCACCGGCCAGGCCCAGGCACAAACCGATCACGCCAAGGCCCGTCCGGTACGCCGCGAGCGCCACACGTGTTGAAAGATCAGCAGAGCCCCCAACACGAAGCCGATCTCATCGGTCAGCGGCAGCGCCACGACCAGCAAAGCCCCGGCGGCAAAGCACATCAGGCGTTCCCAGATCGGCATTTTCTGTTGCAGGTAGCCGGTGGACGCCATGCCCCACAGTCCGACCGCGAGCATCGTCTTGATCAGCATGTAAGCAGTCATCCATAGGCTGTCGCCCTGGAGCATCAGCGCCGGGTTATAGACCGCCATGAATGGAATGACGAAACCGGCAAGGGCGATGCGCACCGCCCAGAAGCTGATTTTCAGCCCCGTTTCCCTGGCAATGGGCGCAGCGGCGAAGCAGGCCAGCGCGACCGGTGGCGTCAGGTCGGCGAGGATGCCGAAATAGAACACGAACATGTGCGACACGATCAGTGGCACGCCCAGTTCCAGCAGGGCGGGCGCGGCGATCGAACTGGTGATGATGTAATTGGGAATGGTCGGAATGCCCATGCCCAGCACCAGGCAGGTGAGCATGGTCAGGATCAGCGACAGCAGCAGGTTGTCCTTGCCGATGGCCAGGATGTAGCCGGCGAAGGTTGACGCCACACCGGTCAACGACACCACGCCGATGATGATCCCCACCAGGGCGCAGGCAATCCCCACCGGCACCGCATGCCGCGCGCCGTCCACCAGTGCGTGCAGGCAAACCGTCAGGGTTTCCCGCGCGCCTTTGATGAACCAGCAGATCGCCACCAACACCGCGATCACCGCGAATATGACGCCAATGCCTAACTGGAAAAAGCCCACGCACAAGATGCCCAGGGCGATCCAGAAAGCGCAGCGCATTGCAAAGCTCGACACCCGCAAAATGATCGCCGAACCGAGAATCACGATGGCGGTGAGTGCCAGTCCGACCATGCCGGAAAAGAGCGGCGTGCGACCGGAGAACAGCAGGTAGATCAGCACGGCGAGTGGGATCAGCAGGTACCAGTTCTCTTTGACGGCGCCCAGCGCGCTGGGGCATTGGTCTTTGGGCAAGCCCTTGAGGTTGGAGCGCTTGGCTTCCAGGTGAACCATCCAGAACACCGAGCCGAAGTACAGGCACGCGGGAATCAACGCCGCTTTGGCGATTTCAACAAATGGCACGTTGATGGTCTCGGCCATGATGAACGCCACGGCGCCCATGATCGGCGGCATCAACTGACTGCCCATGCTCGAGGTGGCTTCCACGCCGCCGGCAAACGCGGCCTTGTAGCCGAAGCGTTTCATCAGCGGGATGGTGAATTGCCCGGTGGTCACCACGTTGGCGATGCCCGAACCGGTAATGGTGCCCATCAAGGCAGAGGAGGCAACCGCCACTTTGGCCGGGCCGCCGAGCTTGTGGCCGAACAGGCCCATGGCAAAGTCGGTGAACAGCTTGATCATTCCGGCCTTTTCAAGAAAGGAACCGAACAGAATGAACAGGAAAATGTAGGTGGCCGATACGTAGGTGGGCGTGCCATACAGGCCTTCGGTGCCGAAGGATAACTGATTGACGATCTGATCGAAGCCGTAGCCGCGATGGGACAGGTCGCCTGGCAAGTATTCACCGAACAGCCCATAGGTCAGGAACAGCCCGCAAATCAGCGGCAGGGCAATCCCCATCACCCGTCGGGCCGCTTCGAACACCAGCACGATCAAAACGATACCGATGATGAGGTCCGCGGACGTCAGGTCACCGGAACGCTGGATCAGGTCGGCTTCGAACACCCACTGATACACCGCCGTGGCCACGCCGGCCAGGGACAACAGCCATGCCAGAGGTTGCCAGGGGCGGCTTGCGCCATAGGCGGGGTAACTGAGGAACACCACCCACAACAGGAAACCCACGTGCACGGCACGCAGCACCTGGCTGGAAATGGGGGAGAAGGCGGCGGTGATGATCTGGAATACAGAAAACAGCAGGGCCACGTAGAACAGCGTCTTGGGCCAGTCTCGTGGGTCGGAGGGAAGACCGTGCTGAATTTCACTCATTAACTGAAAGCCTCTTGTCTACATCGAAGGTGCGAACCAGGAGGGTGCAACGGCGATCATCGCCGCTGCACCGGGTCGGTCTACAGCGCGCCGACTTCCTTGTAGTAGCGCTCGGCACCGGGATGCAGCGGGATAGGCAGGTTCTTCGCGGCATTTTCCAGCTTGATGTCCTTGGCCGCCGAATGGGCGTTGCCCAGGCGGGTGAGGTTATCGAACATCAGCTTGGTCATCTGGTAGGCCACCTCGTCCGAGACGTCAGCGCGGGTAACCAGGATGTTGGTGATGGCCACGGTCGGCACGGCTTCGGCCTGGCCGTCGTAGGTATTGGCCGGGATATTTGCGCTCTGGTAGGCCGGGTTGCCGATCTTCGCCACCACGTCTGCCGGGATCGACACGTAGTTGAGCGCCATGGTCGAGGCCAGGTCACGAATGGCCGCCATCCCAAGCCCGGAGGACTGGAGCGTGGCATCCAGTTGGCGGTTCTTGATCAGGTCTACCGATTCGGCGAACGGCAGGTACTGGACCTTCATGTCGCTGTAGCTCAACCCTGCGGCCTTGAGGATGGCCCGCGCGTTGAGCTCGGTACCGGATTTGGCCGCCCCCACGGAGATGGATTTACCCTTGAGGTCGGCCAGGGTCTTGATACCCGACTCCTGGCTGGCAACGATCTGGATGTAGTTGGGGTAGGCGCCGGCGATGGCCCGCAGTTTGGTCAGAGGGGCTTTGAAACCGGCATCTTCCACGCCGTTCTTGGCGTCCGCCACCGAGTCGCCCAGCGCCAGCGCCAGCTCACCGCGACCGGCCTGCAGCAGGTTGAGGTTTTCCACCGAGGCCTTGGTGGCCTGTACCGACGTCTTGGAGCCTTCGATCCCGTTGCTGTAAATCTGCGACAGGCCGACCCCGATCGGGTAGTAAACCCCGCTGGTGCCCCCCGTCAGGATGTTGATGTACACCGGTGCTGCCTGGGCTGTGGTCGTGACCACCAGTGCTGCCGCGGCGGCCAGAAGGGTGAAGCGCTTGTTGACTCGCATGGGAAACTCTCCGTCTTGTTATGGCTTTATGCAGAGTAGTGCCACTGTAGTCGAAACGGACCGGCAGGTGGCGAGTCAATAGCGCATCAAAAGGTGATGGGCGTCGTTTTTTTCAAGCATCCTTGTTAAACGCCGGGCCTGGCGCAGCGCTGCTGCCGCGTACGGTCAACTCGAACGGCAGCACGACATGCCGTTCGGCAAGCGGTGTTTTCTCGATCAGGGCGATCAGCATTTGCACCGCCCGCTGGCCGAAGGTTTCGGCAGGTTGTGAGAGAGTGGTCAGCGGCGGATCACAGTAGGCGGCGAAAGGAATGTCATCAAAACCCACCAGTGAAATGTCCTCGGGCACCCGCAACCCCATTTGCTTGATGCGCTTGAGCGCGCCAATGGCCATCTCGTCGTTTTCACAAAACAGCGCGCTGGGGCGCTCGGCCAGCTCCAGCATCGCGCCGGCCCCGTCGTAACCGGCCTTCAACGTGAAGTCGCCGTGACAGATCAGGCCAGGGTCTGCGGCGATACCGGCCTGGTGCAGTGCATCCTGATAACCGGCTACGCGGTCCAGGGTCAGGGGACTGCTTCGCGGCCCTTTGATGATGCCGATGCGCCGGTGGCCGAGTCCGATCAGGTGTTCGGTCATGGCCTGGGCGGCGGCCCGGTTGTCGAGGCTGATGGTCGGGTAGGGGGCGCCTTTGACCACTTCGCAGGCGTTGACCAGCGGCAAGGATTCGGCGCCCGCGGGAAGCGATTCGAAAGGGTTGCTCGCGCGCAACTGGATCACCCCGTCGGCCTGGTGCGCGTAGACGAGGGCGGCAAATTCGCGCTCGATTTCTTCTCGACCCTGGGTGTCGCACAACAGCAGTCGATAACCGGCCGCCTGCGCAGCCTGTTGGGCCCCGCTGATGACCCGGGCGAAAAAGGTGTTGGCGATGGTCGGGACCAGAATCACCAGGTTGCCGGTTCGCCGGGAGCGAAACTGCACGGCCATCAAGTTGGGCCGATAACCGGCCTGTTCCACCGCCGCGTTAACCTTGTCGCGAGTCTGGGGCAGCACCCGTTCGGGAGATTTCAGCGTTCTGGAAACCGTGGCCACCGAAACTCCGGCCAGCCGGGCCACTTCACGGATATTGGACAAAATCACCTCGATTCGGCGCCAGGAATGCCGGCACGGTTGGGGAGCTTACCGCAGGTTGCGCGTCGCACAAATGCTCATGCATGGGCCAACGGGTTTGACATGCCGCAAAACTGAGCCTAGATTTCCGCCATGATGTAACCGGTTACATCGTCATCAGTCCCAGCATAAGAGAGTCGCGATGAATCCTGTAGCAGCCAAAATAAGAATGGGCTTTGTCGGCGGTGGAGAGGGCGCTTTCATCGGCCAGGCCCACCGTCAGGCCGCGGGTCTGGACGGTGGTTTTGAACTGGTGTGCGGTGCGTTCAGCCGTGATGCGCACAACAATCAGCAGACCGGCGCGGCCCTGGGGCTGGCCGCGTCCCGTTGCTACAGCGATTGGCAAGGCATGCTCGACAGCGAAGCGGCGCTGCCGGCCCACTTGCGCATGGAACTGCTGGTCATCGTCACTCCCAATCATCTGCACGCCCCCATCGCCAACCAGGCGCTGAAGGCGGGTTTTCATGTGTTCAGTGAAAAGCCCGCCGCTATGAACCTGCGTGAGTTGCTGGCCCTCAAGCAAGTGCTTCAAAGCAGCGGCCGGCTCTACGGCCTGGCTCACACCTACCTGGGTTATCCGATGGTCTGGCAGGCCCGGGAGATGGTGCGCACCGGCGTGATCGGTGCTGTGCGCAAAGTGCTGGTCGAATACCCCCAGGGCTGGCTCAGTCAGGACGTCGCCGGGCAAGGCAACAAACAGGCCGGTTGGCGCGACGATCCTCAACAGTCAGGGTTGGGTGGCTGCATTGGCGACATCGGCACCCATGCGTTTTCCCTGGCAGAGTTCGTCGCCGACCAACCCATCGAACAGATATGTGCGGCGTTGGGCACCCACATCCCGGGTCGGCAACTGGACGACGACGCGGCGATGCTGTTGCGCATGGCCGGTGGCGCCAGCGGCGTGCTGATTGCCAGTCAGGTCTGCGCAGGTGAAGAGAACCCGCTGAAAATCCGCCTGTATGGCGATAAGGGTGGCTTGGAATGGCGCCAGGAAGAACCGGCCAGCCTGATCCATCGTCCCATCGACCAACCCCTGCGAGTCTTGCGGTCCGGTGTGGGCCAGCCCTGGTTGTGTGAGGCCGCCCGCCAGCGGATGCGGCTGCCGGCCGGGCATCCTGAAGGTTATCTGGAAGCCATGGCCAACCTCTATGGCGATTTTGCCCGTGCCATACGGGCCGCCGCGCCAGGGCCAGACGCCCCCGGCGTACCCGGCATCGAAACCGGTCTGCGGGGCATGGCCTTTATCGAAGCGGCCATTGCCAACCATCGCGGCGATACCAAGTGGACCGCACTGGCCTGCACACAATGAATCAGGAGAGCCCCGCCGTGAATCCCATTGCCCAAACACCGACAGGCCTGCGTGGCCCGGGTATTTTCCTGGCGCAGTTCATGTCCGCCGACGCGCCTTTCGACACCCTGGCGAACATCGCTCAATGGGCGGCCGCACAAGGTTACAAGGCCATCCAGCTGCCGACGTCGGGCACGCAATACATCGACCTGGCCCGCGCCGCCGAGAGCCAGGAATACTGCGACGAACTCAAGGCCATTTGCGCCCAGGCCGGTGTCCAGATCAGTGAGTTGTCGACGCACCTGCAAGGCCAGTTGGTGGCGGTGCATCCGGCGTTCGACGCACTGTTCGACGACTTCGCCCCGGCCCATCTGCGCGGTCAGCCCCAGGCTCGGACCGAATGGGCGATAGAGCAATTGAAGCTCGCCGCCCGCGCCAGCCAGCGACTGGGCCTCACCGCCCATGCGACGTTTTCCGGTGCGCTGTTGTGGCCGTACCTGTACCCGTGGCCGCAACGCCCCTCTGGCCTGGTGGAGCAGGGATTCGCCGAACTGGCCCGACGCTGGTTGCCCATTCTGGACTGTTTCGAGGCAGCCGGCGTGGACCTGTGCTACGAGATCCATCCGGGTGAGGACCTGCACGATGGCGCCTCGTTCGAGCGCTTTTTGCAGGCCGTCGATCATCACCCTCGGGCAGCGATTCTCTACGACCCCAGCCATCTGCTCCTGCAGCAGATGGACTACCTGGGCTTCATCGATCGCTATCACGAGCGCATCCGCATGTTCCACGTCAAGGACGCCGAGTTCCGGCCCGACGCTCGTTCCGGCGTGTACGGCGGCTATCAGGGCTGGGTTGATCGTCCCGGGCGGTTCCGTTCGCTGGGCGATGGCCAGATCGATTTCAAATCGATCTTCAGCAAACTGACCCAATACGATTTCAGCGGCTGGGCGGTGTTGGAGTGGGAGTGTTGCCTGAAGGACTCGCAACAGGGCGCCGCAGAAGGCGCGGCGTTCATTGAGCGACACATGATCAGCAAGACCCGAAAGGCGTTTGACGATTTTGCCGGGGTAACGGCCGATGAAGATTCCAACCGGCGGTTGTTGGGCCTGTTGAGGTAACCGGCCCAACCCAAAACCCTATGGCGAGGAAACTCATTGTGGGAGCAAGGCTGGCCCGCGATGAACGAAAACGCGATTCAACGGTTGGACCGCGGCGCGGCCATCGCGGGCCAGCCTTGCTCCCACAGCGGCTCGCCACAACAGCGTTCCTGAGCATTTTTCTTCACAAGAACAACAATAAAACGGTGACTGTCATGACCACGATGAACGCACGCTTGAGCGTGATGATGTTTCTGCAGTTCTTTATCTGGGGTGGCTGGTTCGTCACCCTGGGGACCTTTCTGTCCAGCACCCTGGGCGCCAGCGGTGGGCAGATCGGCATGGCGTTCTCCACCCAGTCCTGGGGAGCGATCATTGCCCCCTTCGTGATCGGCCTGATCGCCGACCGCTACTTCAATGCCGAACGCATCCTGGCGGTGCTGCATCTGTTGGGCGCGGTGTTGTTGTATCAGCTGTATGCGGCGGCGGATTTCAACGTGTTCTACCCGTACGTGCTGGCGTACATGGTGATCTACATGCCGACCCTGGCCCTGGTCAACTCCGTGGCGTTCCGCCAGATGCGCGACCCGGCGCTGGAGTTCTCCCGTATCCGGGTGTGGGGCACGATCGGCTGGATCGTCGCCGGCGTGGTGATCAGCTTTGTGTTTGCCTGGGATTCGCGCGAAGCGATCTCGGCGGGCGGCTTGCGCAATACCTTCCTGATGGCCAGCATCGCCTCGCTGGTCTTGGGGCTCTACAGCTTCACGTTGCCGGCCACCGCACCGCTCAAGGCGCAAGCGAGCGCAGGTGGCGTCAAACAGCTGCTGGGCCTGGATGCCTTGGGCCTGTTGAAGGATCGCAGCTACCTGGTGTTCTTCATCGCCTCGATCCTGATCTGCATCCCCCTGGCCTTCTATTACCAGAACGCCAACCCGTTCCTGGCCGAAACCGGCATGACCAACCCCACGGCGAAAATGGCCATCGGGCAAGTCTCCGAAGTGCTGTTCATGTTGCTGTTGCCGCTGTTCATCCAGCGCTTCGGCATCAAGTTGGCGCTGCTGGTAGGCATGCTGGCCTGGGCGCTGCGTTACGTGCTGTTCGCCTACGGCAATAACGGCGATCTGGCGTTCATGCTCTTCACCGGTATCGCCCTGCACGGCATCTGCTATGACTTCTTTTTTGTCTCGGGGCAGATCTACACCGATGCCAAGGCGCCGGAGCGTTTTCGCAGCTCGGCCCAGGGGCTGATTACGTTGGCGACCTATGGCGTGGGCATGCTGATCGGCTTCTGGGTGGCGGGGCAGGTGACCGATCACTATGCCGTGGACGGCGGCCATGAGTGGAAGAGCATCTGGTTGTTCCCGGCCGGTTTTGCGCTGCTGGTGTTTGTCTGCTTCCTGTTTACCTTCAACGGCCGGCAGGCGGTCGTGGCCGCGTCTAAGGCCTGAGGTGCCGGACGTCAGTCATTTATGGCTGACGTCCAGTTTGGTGTAGGTCACTTTCCCGCCTTCGCTGGAAGAACCGACGTTGTCCAGGGTGTAGACGCCGGCCTTGAAGTAAAAGTTGTAGCCATGCCAGGCGCGGTCCAGCTTCACCTGCTTGCCAACGTTGTTGATCAGCACCGTGAGCTTGCCTTGCTTGTCCATTTGCAGGGAGTAGCTGAAGGTT
This sequence comes from Pseudomonas sp. A214, assembly GCF_900156295.1. NCBI lineage: Bacteria > Pseudomonadati > Pseudomonadota > Gammaproteobacteria > Pseudomonadales > Pseudomonadaceae > Pseudomonas > Pseudomonas sp. A214. Next base: position 4,589,780 of record NZ_LT707062.1, on the reverse strand, counting down.
TTGTTCAGTGCCACTTTCGGCACGGTATAGATCACCGGGCTCTTCTTGTCCTTGGGTTTTACCCGATATTCCACATCGATGTTGCCGGTGCCCTTGGCGTAGCGATACACCAGCTTCAACAGCGGCGTAGGGGCATCCTTGGCGTGGATCTGCGCCACGACTACACGGCCCTGGGAAGGGACTTGGTTCACCGCCAAAGTGCCTTTGAGGGTGTTGACGCCGCTGTTGTAACGCCAGTTGCGCAACTTGCCGTCTTTGGTGGTTTCGCGCAATTCGGAGCGCGGGTAGTCACTTTTACCGGTGTGGGAGCCGGTCACCGGCGCCCAGAAGACAATCCGCTCGCCGGATCGGTTGAAATACTTGTTCTGCAGCGTCGGCATGGCCTTGGTCGCCACGACCTGCGCCGGGGTCTGCACGGGCAGGGTGATGTTCCAGACAGTCAAATCGATCATGGTCAATGCTCCGACGGAACCGGCCATTATTCATCAGCCGGAATGGGCAAGATTACCTTCCGTGGCACAGTGTCCATGGTATCGACGGGGGCCTGTTTAGCTGCAGAGGCAACTGACGAATGGCTCTGCGCTGAGCCTTGCGGCCGGTTGAGCGCAGTGATGTCAATTTGACGCTGATCGGTTAGAGTACGCGCCGCCCGAGAGATGGATCCCGGGCGTTTTCTCATGGAGTATTCAATGAACCACCTCAGCAAAATTGTCGCCTGCGCACTGGTTGGCCTGGCCCTGGCGGGTTGCACCGGCACCCCGATGAAAACCAAGCAGTACGACAGCAGCCAATACACCGTGGTCGGCCACAGTGAAGCGAAGGCCACCGGCCTGCTGCTGTTCGGCATGATCCCGATCCGCCAGAACAACCGTTTCGTGCGCGCTCAGAATGCCGCGATCCTGGCCAAGGGCGGCGACGCCATGATCAACACCCAAGTGCAGGAAGACTGGTTCTGGGCCTGGGTCCTGACCGGTTACACCACCAAGGTGTCCGGTGATGTGGTCAAGCTGAAAACCGTTCAGTAAGACTCACGCTGTTGTGGGGGAGGGATGTGCAGTGCCGGCTGGCGCGGATCGATCTGATCCAGTCACTGCTAGTCAACAGTACGAGCACTTTCCTCCTCCCGAAGCCCAAGGCTCATGTCATCGCAGCTTTGCGACCAGGCGCTGAGCCATTCGGGCATGGCCGGTGAGTGTTCGGCCAACCCCAGTGCGCGAATAAACTCTCCCGGTGCAATCGTGCCTTGGGCCGAACGGAACAGGCCGCGCATCATCACCACGCCCACCACGCGCCCCTGGCTCAGGAAGCGGTGTTCCATGAAGGTCCACTTCTCGTCCCAGCCCAGCAGGCGGGTGTGCACCTCGAACGCTTCGAACAGCTTCAGCTCCCGGCGGAACTTACCCCACACATCCCCCACGATCGGCACTGCCCGGTTGCGCAAGGCCACTTTGTAGGCGCCGCTGCGCAGCACGTAATCCATACGCCCTACGTCGGCCAGGGTGAAATAGCGGCCGTTGGTGACATGGCGGTTGAGGTCCAGGTCCAACGGCCACACCCGCATGCGCACCACGGTGGTATCCAAGGGGCCGGTCGGCTTGCGCCAGGGACGACGAAACAGCATGAGCAACAGTCGGAACCAGAGATTCATAAATACGCCCGCGAGGGTGGAAAACGCCGCACTTTAGACAGGCGCCGAGGCCTGGGCTAGGTGCGCAAATGACTGTTTTCGTGGAAATCGCGCATTTGGGACATGTCCGGCGGGTTTGAACTCATCAAGAACCTGTCTTCAAACGCCGCGCCGAATGTTATTGATCGTTCCCACGCTCCTGCGTGGGAACGTCGCCAGGGAGCTCCGCGTTCCGCTTCTGGAAGGTGACGCAGAGCGTCACAGGATGCATTCCCACGCAGAGCGTGGGAACGATCAAAACAGCCGTAACCTCAGCCTTTGGCCGCCATCGCAGTCACTTCCACTCGCATTCCTTCAACCGCCAGCGCCGCCACGCCCACTGCGGCGCGTACCGGCCAGGGTTTGGCGAAGAAACGCTGATACACCTCGTTGAAGGCCGCGCGGTCGGCCATGTCGGTGAGGTAGATGGTCAGGTGCAAGACCCGGTCCATGGAGCTGCCGGCGCCTTCCAGGGCTGTCTTGAGCGCCTGCAATGTGCATTCGCTTTGCAAGGTGATGTCACCCAGCTCCAGGCTGCCGTCAGGGCGAGTGGGGATCTGGGTGGAAACCAGCAGGCCGCCGAAGCCGGCGACGTCGGAAGAGATGGAGTCCGCGTCCGGGTCGGGGATGAACGTGATGTCTTGGTTTGCCATGAAAGCCTCTTGTTCAGGAAAGGGTAATGGGGCGGTCGCGACGCAAGCGGCCCTTGCGCGGCCAGTTTACCGTCCATCGTCGAGCCTTTCGTGATTTCCTTTCTGCTCATGGACGCCAGGGTCGATGCGTGCCGCTGCAGTCGGAAGCTCTTTCGAGCGTAGCGGCGCGCCTGGAGGCGTCGCCGTTGTGCGTGGCGTTGGCGTGGCTGCTGCAACGCGCGCCAAACATCCTGTTGATTCCCGGTACGTCGTCAGTGGCGCACCTGCGGGAAAACCTCACGGCAAGCGAGCGGAGGATTCCAGTGCAGATGCTGACCGAGTTGGACGGCTTGGTTCAGGCAGGCTGGAACACCACCGTCTCGCCATCTTCCGGTACCCGTATCCGACCTTCGAGGCCGGCCATCGCGGCGGCGTCGCGCAGTGCCTTGCGCGTCGTCGGGCAGTGGCTGAGCGCTTCGAGGTGATTGGCGACCACGGTTCCGCGAGACAAGCGGGCGAACTCAAGGGTTTCCTCGATGCCCATGATGATGTCGCCGCCTAAATCGAACCTGGCCCCGCCTGCCGGCACCACGCTGACCTGCGGTTGATGGTGCAAGACGAACTCGCGCACGGCGGGGCTAAGCAGGGTGTCGCCGGTGAGGTAGACGCTGGGTTCGCCAGGCAGCTCGATCAGGTAACCGACGCCGTGTTCCATCAGCTTGCCCACCAGGCCCTGCCCATGGGTGCATCTGACTGTACGGATCGTGCCGCCCAAAAATGCGCCGGGCTGTTGGTGTTCCTTGGCAAGCGGCTGGACATTCAAGCCCCGCTTGGCGAGGTAGGGGGCATCATGAGGCGTGCAGATCACCGGGATCTGTTTTTCCCTCAACCACCGCTTGGCCGCTCGGTCCAGATGATCGAAATGGCCTTTCTGGCAGTGCGTGATCAGGCAGTGAGTCACGGTCTCCAGGTCGCCAGTCGTAGCGGCTGGCAGTTCCACCAGCGGATTGCGCTGGGTGGCGCCGAACAACCGAAGCGGCAGCAGCATGCCTTTGCCGGCCAGCATCGGATCGACGAGCACGCGATACGGGCCGGATTCAAGGATGATCGTGGCGTTACGGACTTGCTGAATTTTCATGGAGCGTTCCTTTTTTGGGCGAGCGCTTCATGGTGTCGATCTGGGGTGATGGGCATAATGGCCGAATCTGACATCATTGATTCATTTCAAGCCATGCCCAAAAAACTCCGTGTCGGTCTACTCTTGTTTCCCGGTTGCATGCCTGCCGGCCTGTTTGCGTTCGCCGATCTGCTGCATGCGGCCAACCGCCGAAGCGGCCGGGTGTTGTTCGAGGCGACTTATGTCGCACTGCAAGCAGGCCCGGTAACCTGTGCGCATGGCATAAGCCTGCAAGCGCAGGCGGCCCTGGGCAGTTGCGAACTCGACGCCGTCCTGGTTCCCGGTTTCTGGGCCGAATCGGCCGAGCAGGTAAACGCGGTACTTACCGGGCAGACCCAACTGTTGAAAGCACTGTCGAAACGTCCGCGACACCTTCAGCTCTGGGCTTACTGCACAGGCGTTTGCCTGCTGGCCGCCTGCAGGCAACTGGACGGGCAGGGCGCGACGGTGACGTGGTGGCTGGCTCAGGCGATGCAAGCGCAGTATCGAAAAGTCCGTTGGCAAAGCGATCAGAACTGCGTGTTCAATGAGCGAACCGCCACCGCTTCGGGGGTGAATGGTTATTTGCCCATCGCGGAAAAATTGATCGAACAGAGCGTCAGCCGTGATGTGCTGCGCGACATTACCCGGCTCATGGTGCTTGCGCGCCCAGCGGTGTCTCACGCGGCGTTCCAAGGGATCGCCCTGGTCCAGCAGCCCGATGGGTTGCTGCGTCGGTTGCATGGGCTGATCGAGCAAATGCCAGCGGAGCACATCACGGTCAAGGCGCTGGCGGAGCGGCTCGCCATGTCCGAACGCACGCTCGCGCGCAAGGTCGGCAGCGAAACGGGCCAGACCGTCGCAGCGTACGCCCGGAGCATCAAGCTGAACCAGGTCAGCGAACGCCTGACGCTGACATCATTATCCCTCGCCAGCATCGGCGCCGAGCTGGGTTTCAGCAGCAGTTCCAACCTGCAACGGATGTTCAAGGCACTGACTGGGCTGACGCCGGTGGAGTACCGGCGCCAGTTCGGGCGGGTGTGACGCCGGGGGACGGATCAGCTGCGCGCCTCATCCGTTTCGTTTCGATGATGGTCAGGCCAACTGTCGACGGGGCGCGCACGGTCTTCGTTGAACATTTCGGTGAGCAACGCGTTGGCGCGCTGGTAGGCGTCGTGCCTGAACTTGAGGTCGTCTTCCGGCTGGGCGACGATTTCCTCCAGCATCTGCAGATTCAAACGACGGAACTGATCCGCGCGCTCGCGCGCTTCGTAAGCCCCGACGCCCATCTGCACCAGCGCATTTCGGCCCAATGCCAGCGCGCTCTCGAAGGTTTCCCGCTCGGCGGTCTCTACGCCCATCTGCCGCAGGGTGATCAGGTGCCCCATGTCCCGCGCACGGACGATCAGTTTCAACGCGGGGAAGTGCTCCTGGGCCAGTCGGGTCAGCGTCAGGTTGTCCTGCTGGTCGTCAATCGCATTGATCAGCACCACCGCCTGGCCGGCGCCGGCCGCGTGGAGCAGATCGAGGCGAGTGGCGTCGCCGTAGAACACTTTTACGCCGAATTTGCGCAGCGTCTCGATGTTGTCGGGGTCATGGTCCAACACCACCACCTCGACGCCGCAGGACATCAAGAGACGCCCGGCGATCTGTCCGAAGCGACCGAACCCGGCGATGATCACCCGTGGGTTCTGCTGATCGACGAGGTCGGATTCCTGGCGGTCTTTCTTGGTGGCGGACTCTATTCGATCCAGCAGCAGGATCAGCAACGGCGTCAGGCACATGGACAGGGCCACCGCCAGCGTCAGGCTCTTGCCCCACTGGTCGGTCAGAATGCCGGCCAGCGTGGCGGCGCCGAACACCACGAAGGCGAACTCGCTGCCCTGGCCGAGCAACACCGCTTGCCATGAGCGTTGGCCGGAAGGGACGTTCAGCAAACGGCTGACGGCCTTGATCACCAGCAATTTGATCAGAATGAAACCCAGGGTCAGGGTCATGACCTTCAGCGGTGCATTGATCAGCGTGCCGAAATCGATCGACATGCCGACGCCGATAAAAAACAACCCCAGCAGCAAGCCTTTGAACGGTTCGATGTCGCTTTCCAGGGCATGGCGGTATTCAGAACTGGCCAGCAGCACCCCGGCGAGGAACGCGCCCATGGCCATCGACAAGCCGGCCTCTTCCAGCAGAAACCCGAAGCCGAACACCAGAAACAGCGCCACGGCGCTGAAGATCTCACGTAGACCCGAGCGCGCGGCGAAGCGCAGCAGCGGGCGTGTCACGTAGCGTCCCAGCAGCACGACGACGCTGATGGCCACGACGATCTTGATAATCGAAAGCACCAGGGCGGTGCCGGACGGCGTGTCGCCGTGGGCCGCCAACAACGGAATCATGGCAACCAGGGGAATGGCCGCGATGTCCTGGAACAGCAGGACGGCGAAGCTGCTGCGCCCGACGGCGGTCGACGTCAGGTTGCGCTCGTTCATGGCTTGCATGGCGATGGCCGTGGAGGACAGGCTCAGGGTCAGGCCGACCAGCAGCGCGGCCGTCCAATTCAGCCCCAGGGCCGCACAGAACACCGCGATTGCCCCGCCACAGGCGAGCATCTGCAAGGCACCGCCACCGAACACCATCCTGCGCAACGCCCAGAGCCGCTTGGGATCGAGCTCGAGCCCGATGACGAACAGCATCAGGACGACGCCGATTTCGGCGAATTCCAGAATCGCCTTTACGTCAGTAACGAGCTTGAGTCCCCACGGGCCGATCACGCACCCGGCCAGCAGATAACCCAACACCGGGCCCAGGCCCAACCTGACGGCAATCGGCACGATCAACACTGCCGAACCCAGGTAGATAAGCAGTTCAATCAGGCTGTGAGTCTCCATATCAATCTTCCTTCCAGGAGGCCAGGCGTGCGCTGTAGTGTTCGATTTGTGCATCCAGGGTTTCGGACGCGCCGGCATACGCGCCGTGTACCACGACCGGCTCCAGCCAGCGCATGTGGCAGTAGACGGCCGTTGCGTGGAGGGGCTGGGCCAGCACCTGGAAGCCCGGGTAGGCGCCGATCTGGAAATGATCGTGGTTGCCACCCGTGGAGACGGCCCACAGCAGGGGCTTGTCTTTGAGGGCTGTGGCGTCTCTGCCATAGGCCCAGCCATGGGTGAACACTTTATCGATCCACAATTTCAGCAGCGGCGGCATGCTGTACCAATACATCGGGTGTTGGAGGACGAGCAGTTGGCACTGTTCGATGGCGCGTTGTTCGGCCTCGACGTCGATGTCGAAGTCCGGATAAAGATCGTAGAGAGACCGTATGACCACGTCCGGATGGCTGGATGCCCGCTGGAGCATTTGCTGGTTGACCCGTGATTGGTCAGGGTAGGGGTGGGCGTAAATGATCAGAATCATCAGGGCAATTCCGGTAGGCCGGTCCTGGTCAAAAGGTCGGACATCCTACCGAGGAAGGCGCGTGTTGTTTAGAACATTGTTTGCCGGCGTATGGTGCCGGGGTCAATTGAGCGGCAGCGAGACCTTGACCTCCAGGCCGCCGCCCCGCCGATTCCTGAGGGTCAGCGTCCCGCCATGCTCCAGCACCGTCGCCCGCGCTGCCGACAGCCCCAGCCCGACACCGCCGGTGTGCTTGTTGCGCGAGCCTTCGATGCGAAAGAAGGGCGCGAAGACTTGCTCGTGGAACTGCGGGGCGATACCAGGCCCGCGGTCGTGGACGCGAATTTCGACACGGTCCATGAACGCCTTGAGCTGAACGCCCGGCTCGCTGCCATATTTGCTCGCATTGTCGATCAGGTTGACCAGGGCTCGCTTGATCCCGATGGGCCGGCCCATGTAAACGAAACGAGGAGCGCCCTCGAATGAAACCTCGGTGCCGGCATCCTTGAAGTCGTCGACGACCGTGTGCAGCAGTTCGGCCAGGTCGAACGCGGTGGCGTGTTCGAGCCGAGCTTCGTCGCGGAAGAATTCCAGCGCACTATTGACCATCGCCTGCATTTCATCCACGTCCCTGAACAGCCTCGATTGCTGTTCGGCGTCGTCGATGAACTCTCCACGCAGGCGCATGCGGGTCAGGGGGGCGCGCAGGTCGTGGGAGATGGCTGCGAGCATCTGCGTGCGGTCCTGGACGAAGTGTTGCAGCTGGGCCTGCATGGCATTGAACGCGAGGATCGCCTGACGGATTTCGTGAGGCCCGACCACCGGGATGGGCGGCGCCCTGAAGTCCACGCCAAAGCGCCTGGCGCCTTCGGCAAAGCGTTCCAGCGGTGTCGCCAGATGCCGTGTAGCAATCAGGGCGACGATAAACGTCGATAGAAGAATCAGCCCGATAATGATCAGGTTGCGCATCCACTCTTTCAGGCCCCAACTGCGAGAGGCTACGGAAAATTCCACCCAGGAATCGTCGGCCAATTGGATGAGGACCGCGTAGCGCCTGTCTGGCTGGTCGGCGGGCCAATCGCCGGGCTCGAAGGCCTCTATCCTGGCCTCGGGCCTGCCCAGTTGCTTGCGCAGGAACGTCGCCCCCTCACTGAACTGTGGGTCGTCGATCACCGGCACTCGTGCGTCTTCACGACGGGGCAACCATTGTGCGGTGAACGCCTGGTCGCTGGCTGCCCTGGCGATATCGGGCCGTTGTCCGGGCGCCACCGAGTCGATGATACGAGTGATGGCGGCGGCTTTCTCCATCAGGCCGGTTTCCATCAGGGGAGGGCGTGCCCAGGTCCCAGCCAACAGGCCGAACAGCTCGTTCAGGGCCAGTAAAGTCAGCATGGCGAGCATGGTGGTCAGGGCAATCCAGCGGGCTACCGTATCGCGTGGCCGATGGAAAGCTGAGTGCCGGGGCTTCATCGCTTCACCACATGGGGGCTGAAAAGGTAGCCGCTGTTGCGAATGGTGCGGATCATCGATGGGCCAGTGATATCGCTCTCCAGCTTGCGGCGCAGCCGGCTGACCTGGACGTCGATGCTGCGATCGAAGGCGTCGTATGTTTCGCCGCGGGCCAGGTCCAGCAATTGCTGGCGAGTGAGGACCCGGCGCGGGTGTTCGGCAAAGACCAGCAGCAACTCAAACTCGCCGGTGGACAGCGGGATCATGACTTTGTCCGGTGAGCGCAACTCGCGGCGGGCGACGTCCAATTGCCAGTTTTCGAACTCCAGAATCAGGCGCGAGTTGTTGTTCAATGTGCCCCTGGCTTCGCCGGTGCGCCTGAGCACGGCGCGCACCCTGGCCAGCAGCTCGCGCGCATCGAACGGCTTGGTCAGGTAATCATCCGCCCCCAACTCAAGACCGACGACGCGATCACTCAGCTCACCCATGGCCGTGAGCATGATGATGCCGACCGTATGCTCGGCCCGCAGTCGCTGGCAGAGCACCAGTCCACTGTCTCCCGGCAACATGACATCGAGGATGATCAGGTCCGGCAAGCGACGCGCCACCGCCTGCCACAGGGCAGCACCGTCGGCGGCCACTTCGACGCTATAGCCATGTTGCTCGAGGAATTTGCGCAAGAGGGCGAGGACTTCGAGGTCGTCGTCCACCAGTAATAGATGGCTCACAGTGGGCACGCAGGGCAATGAATACAGAAGGGGATACTAGGGTCAATCCGGGGCCTGCGTCATATATTTCAACTCGGTAATAAAGTTGCCGACGAGCAATGTTGTGGAAATCTTCAGGCAAAGAATCAGGGGCAGGATCACCCGATGTCAGTCAGTTAAACGACGGCCAACCCAACACAACCCTCGCCACCAGAGCTGTGTACGGCGGTGTCTTCCCAAACTGACCGGTATCGCCCCAATTCCTCGCCGAGATAGCCTTGTATGCCGATCACCAAGCCCGCTCCGCTGTTTGTTCGTTGCACTGTTGTCGTAGGACTCGTGGCATTCGCCAGCGGCTGCACCAGCACGCCCGCTGCAACCCCTGGCAGTTGTGAACGTGCGAGCTACACCGTCGATGATCCGGCAGAGCCCGTCAACCGGGGTATCTTCGCCTTCAACCGGACTGTCGATGACTATGCGCTGGCCCCGGTTGCCCGTGGTTATCTCAAGCTTCCGGACGTGGTGCAGACGGGGGTGCATAACTTCGTGGCGAACTTCGGTGAGCCCAAGGTCTTCATCAACGATCTGCTGCAAGGCAACGCTCAACGCTCGGTCAACACCCTGGGTCGCTTCGTCATCAACACCACCGCAGGCATCGTCGGGCTGATCGATGTGTCGGGCAAACTGGGTATCGAGCGCCACAAGGCCGATTTCGGCCAGACGTTCGGCGTCTGGAACATCGCTCCCGGGCCGATCGTCGAACTGCCGTTGCTGGGAACGTCCAACCTGCGCGACGCAACCGGCAAACTGCTGAGTTCTACGGTCGATCCGTTCGGCAGCAACAGCGATACGGTCGATACGTTAGGCACGATCAATACCGTAGGTGGGGTCGTTGATGGTCGTGCCGAGGCGCTCCCGCTGACGGACAAGTTGCGGGCCCGGCCGGATTACTACGTGGCGCTTCGTGACGCGGTAGCGCAGCGGCGCGCCGATTTTGTCGCCCAGGGCAAGTTGGGCGCGGTGGCGGGGGACGACGCCTGCCCGGAGGGAGAGACCGTGGATGAGTAACCCTGTATTGGTTCTGCACCGGCGAGTGAAAAACCTTGAGCAAGGCATTCTGCATTGCCGGGAGATCGAGTTGCAGTTGACGGAGGATGGCCGACATTTACTGCTCAGCCGTTACCTGGAGTTGTACAGCCATGACCAGGTTGGCGCGTGCGACATCCAGAATTACCGGGTGCCTCTGGCGAGCATGATTCGCTGGATGGTCAGTCATGGGGAGCGGATGAGTCCACTGGTCCGCTAGCCTTGCGCCAACGCAGAGACTGCTAGACTTTACCGTCCAGTTATCTCTCGGAGAGATCGGATGAATAACAAAAACACGATTTGTCTCTGGTACGACGGTGCTGCGCTGGAGGCTGCGCAGTTCTACGCCGCGACGTTCCCGGACAGTGCGGTGCAGGCTGTTCATCACGCCCCCGGTGACTACCCGATGGGCAAGCAGGGCGATGTGCTGACGGTCGAGTTCACGGTAATGGGCATTCCCTGCCTGGGGCTGAACGGAGGCCCGGCGTTCCAGCATACCGAGGCTTTTTCGTTCCAGGTCGCGACTGATGACCAGGCCGAAACGGACCGCTTGTGGGATGCGATTATCGGCAATGGCGGCCAGGCCAGTGCCTGCGGCTGGTGCAAGGACAAGTGGGGCCTGTCCTGGCAGATCACCCCGCGCGTGCTGACCGCCGCGATAGCCAATCCCGATCAGGCAGCGGCCAAGCGCGCGTTCGAAGCCATGATGGAGATGACAAAGATCGACATCGCGGCCATCGAAGCAGCGTTGAAAGGTTGAGCGGCGCAGGCTGACAGTCCGCTATCGCGAGCAGGCTCGCTCCCACATTGGATCTGTGTCGGTCTCGATGGGTGGGTCAACACAATCCCCTGTGGGAGCGAGCCTGCTCGCGAAGACGGCGGGACATTCAACAGCCGCAACCTGACCCACCGCCAGTCAGCTCACCCCTGGGCGGTTTCAGGCAACCTGGCAATCACCTTGATCTCGAACTGAAAACCATACAACCAGGTCACCCCCACCGCCGTGAGCGTCGGGTGCGGTGCGCTGCCCCAGAATTCGGGCACCACTTTCCAGATCGTTTCGAATGTCGATTTGGGGTCGACGATGAACACGGTGACGTCAACCACATCATCAAAGGTGCAATCGGCGGCGGCGAGAATCGCCTTCAGGTTGTTGAACGCCCGCCGAACCTGGTCCTCCAGTTCAGGCTCTGGCGAGCCGTCTTCGGTGCTGCCGACTTGCCCCGATACGAACAAAAAGCCATTGGAACGAATCGCCGGCGAATAGCGATTACGCTCATAAAGTGCCTGGCGTCCGGCGGGGAAAACTACATCGCGCTGTGTCATGGGTGCCTCCATCAAAGGGTCGGATTCAATGTTGAAAACACTCTAGGGGCTTGTGCGCGGACGATAAACGAGCAACCTTGGCGATCACTGTTTGTAAAATCCAAACAATCTGACGAACACCCGGGGCAGCAATGGATCGTTTCGACGCGATGCAAGCATTCGTTCGAGTGGTGGAGGCGGGCAGCTTTACCAAGGCCGCCGAAACACTGCACATGAGCAAGACCACCGTGACCCAACTGGTGCAGCAACTGGAGGCCCGGCTGCGCGTCAAGTTGCTTAACCGCACCACGCGCAAGGTCAACGTCACCGCTGACGGCGCCGCTTATTACGAGCGGGTGATTCGCCTGCTGGCCGACATGGACGATGCCGAGACCAGCCTGTCCGGCGCTCAGGCACTGCCCAGAGGGCGATTGCGAGTGGACGTGCCAAGCCCGTTGGCGACCATGATCCTGATGCCGGCATTGCCGCAATTTTACGCGCGATACCCGGACATTCAGATCGACATGGGCGCAAGCGACCGCATCGTCGACATGCTCGATGAAAACGTCGATTGCGTGGTGCGCGGCGGCGAGCTGACGGATCAGTCGCTGATCGCCCGGCGCGTCGGCGACCTGGCTCTTGGCGTGTTTGCCGCACCGAGCTATCTGCAGCGCGTGGGCACGCCTGCGCATCCGCGAGAACTGGAAGATTCCCAGCATCGCATCGTCGGCTTCCTCTGGGCGCGCACCGGCAAACCGCTCCCTTACGCCATGCACAACCACGGCGAGCATTTGCACATCAAAGGACGCTACGCACTGGCCGTCGATGATGGCAACGCCTACCTCGCGGCCGGCCTGGCGGGGTTGGGTGTGCTCTGGCTACCCGAGTACATGTCCAGATCCCACCAGGCGCGAGGTGAGTTGGTGCGCCTGTTCGAAGACTGGCGCCTCGACCCGATGCCGCTCTACGTGGCCTATCCTCCTAACCGACACATCAGCGCCAAGTTGCGGGTGTTCATTGAATGGGTGGTGGAGTTGATGGCACAGCATGCGCCTGTTCTCGACCGATCCGGGTCATGAAACCCGACCACATGACTGCAGAGGAGACGTACCATGGACCAATTCACCGGCGGTTGCCTGTGCGGCAACGTTCGCATCCAAGCCTCGGGGCGCCCGTACCGGGTTGGTCTTTGCCACTGCCTCGACTGCCGCAAGCATCACGGGGCGCTCTTCTACGCCTCCGCCGTGTTTCCCCAGGATGCCGTGACGATCGAGGGCGAAACCCGGGACTACGCCGGGCGCTTCTTCTGCCCGCGCTGCGGCTCGTCGGTGTTTGCCCGTAGCGGCGACGAGGTGGAAGTGAACCTGGGAACGCTGGATGCCCCGGATCAACTGATGCCCACCTACGAAAGCTGGACCGTGCGCCGTGAGTCCTGGTTGCCGGCGTTTCCGTTCACCAGGCACTACCCGCATGATCGTGAGGGTAAGGGGCGCTCCGAGGAGTAGGCGCGGTAGCGGGTCTTAGCCAAAGCCCACAATCGCCTTGATCTCCAGGTACTCCTCAAACCCATGGAGACCATACTCACGGCCATTGCCGGAACGCTTGTAGCCACCGAACGGCGCCATCGGATTCCACGCCGGATAGTTCAACAGCACTTGCCCTGCGCGGATACGCGAGGCAACGCTGCGCGCCTGTTCAAGGTCCTGACCCTGAACGTGAGCGCCTAGCCCATAGACGGTGTCGTTGGCGATGGCGACCGCTTCATCCACCGTGTCATAGGGGATGATGCACAGCACCGGGCCGAAGATTTCTTCCTGGGCGATGCGCATGGCGCTGTCCACCTCGGAGAACACAGTGGGGCGCGTGTAGAAGCCTTTTGCAAAACCCTGCACGCGGCCTGGCCCACCACACAGCAGTTTTGCACCCTCGTTCAGGCCCACTTCGATCATGGCCTGCACGCGCTTGAACTGGGCTTGATTGGCGATGGGACCGAGGATGGTTTCTTCCGATTGCGGATCACCGACGATGATCGCATTGGCGGTGGCGGCAGCCAGGGCTTCGACCTCCGCTAACCTGTTTCTTGGCACGATCATGCGGGTTGGTGCGCTGCATGACTGGCCGACATTGCGAAACGCCGACATCACCCCCGGTGGCACGGCTTTGTCGAAGTCAGCGTCTGGCAGCAGCACGTTCGGTGACTTGCCGCCCAACTCCTGGGTCACGCGTTTCACCGTCGGGGCGGCCGCCTGGGCCACCAACGCGCCTGCGCGGTTCGAGCCGGTGATGGAGATCATGTCGATATCGGGATGCGCCGCCATGGCCGCACCGACCTCGGCACCGCTGCCGTTCACCAGGTTGAAGACACCGGGAGGAAGGCCCGCGTCATGCACCAGTTGCGCGAAGAGCAGGGCGCTCAGGGGCGACAGTTCGCTGGGTTTGAGAACGACCGTGCAACCCGCCGCAATGGCCGGAGCGACTTTTGCGGTGATCTGATACAGCGGCCAGTTCCACGGCGTAATGAGACCGCAGACGCCGATGGGTTCGCGGGTAATGGCTGTGCCGCCTTCGACCTTCTGGAAACAATAGCTGGACAGCACATCGCGGGCCACGCGCACGTGCTCGGCCGCCAGTGGCACTTGCATCGCCCGGGCAAAACCGATGGCCGCGCCCATTTCCAGAGAGAGCGCCTGGGCCAGCGCCTCCTTTCGTTCAAGGATCAGTTCATGGATTCTGCCGATCACCAGCGCGCGCGAAGCTGGCGAAGTCGAGGACCAGCCGGGGAAGGCCGCACGCGCCGCCGCGACCGCCCGATCAACATCCTCACACGACCCTTGGGCGACTTGGGCAACAACCTCTTCGGTGGCCGGGTTGATCACCGGCAAGGTGGCCGCATGTGCCGGGGACGACCAGTCACCATTGATATAAAGCTGTCTGGTTGTGTGCGGATCAAGGGTGTAGCTGTTCGAAGATCGGGTTGTCATCCAACGGGCTCCCATAGAGCGTTTATGGCATGGCCTGCAGCAGGTCGCTATGCCGTGTCTGCTCAATAAACTAACAAAGCGGCCCTGATCAATTGTGCCGTTCTCGACCTTGGCAAAGGAGAATCTGCTGTATCTGGCGCGCTAACTTGGCAAAAACGTAGCGGCATCCGTTTCAGGGCGTAGCCCTTGGGTTCAGACAAGCTTGCCAGTGCTGGCGACGCTGGCCGATTCAGGCATTGGCTTTCGATCCCGCTCCACAGGGGCATCCACTTCCCTTAGGAATGGCTTGCGTCGCGCGCCAGCGCTTGGACTTCAATCAGGTAGCCATGATGCAGCGCCGGGACGGGCACCACGGCGCGTGCGGGGCGGTGCTCGCCCAGATAGCGGGCATAGATTCGGTCGAAGGCCGGCCAGTGTTCGATGCCGGCGACATAGACCGTCACCTTCACCAGATCCCTCGGTCCCCGGCCAGCGGCGTCGAGAATCGCCAGCAGGTTTTCCAGGGCGATGGCGGCCTGGACCTCGAAGGGCTGGTCGACGCTGTGGCTGCCATCGGCGCGTACCGGCAATTGCCCGGACACATACAGGACGCCCTGGTACGACAGCGCCTGGGCGTAATGTCCACCCGGCGCTGCGGCGTGAGTGGTATGGATAAACCCGATTTCACCAGCCATGCAGACGGCTCCAGTTGTGCACTTGGCCCGTGGCATCACAGGCGACGTAATGAGGGAACTGTGCGCCAGTGGCACAAGCATGGTTGGGCAGGATGCGCAGGCGGCTGCCGATGGGAAACCGCGCGGTGATATCCACGTGCTCGGCGTTCGTCAGGGTGATGATGCCGTGCTCCTGATTGGCGCTGGTGAGCAGCGCGCCGTCGATCCAGTCGCCGGTTTCGCTACACACTTGTCCATAGCCGAAGTCCCGTGACTGGCGCTGCGTACCCCGGTCACGACTCATGGCCATCCAGCCGGCATCGGTGATGATCCAGCCTTTTTCCTGTTGATGACCGATGACGCTGGTCAGCACGCTCAGCGCCAGTTCGCCTGCCTGGCAGACGCCGACGTTGTGCATCACCAGGTCGAAGAATACATAGACGCCTGCGCGAACTTCGGTGACGCCTTCCAGGTTCTGTGCCGACAGCGCCGTGGGTGTGGAGCCGATGCTCACCTCAGGGCAGGCCAGCCCGGCCTCGCGAATGCGTTGGGCTGCACGAACGCAGAGGTTGCGTTCCTGTTCGGCCAAGGCTTGCAGCGCGTCTGGCGTATCGAGTTCGTAGCTGGAGCCGGCGTGGGTCATCACGCCGCAAAGCTGCATGCCGCCTTCATCAAGTAGCCGGGCGATGCCCACGAGTGAATCGTCCTCGACCCGCACGCCGGACCGATGGCCGTCGCAATCGATCTCGATCCAGACCTCGAACCGCTCATCGTGCTGCTGGCCGAAATCGACGATGGCCCGGGCCGCCGTCAGGCTGTCCGTGAGGATGCTCAAGCGACAGCCTTGGCGCTTGAGCATCAGGGCCTGGGCCAGTTTGCCGGGCGCCATGGCCACGGCGTAGAAAATGTCCTGGATGCCGGCTGCGAAACAATGTTGCGCCTCCTTCAAGGTAGACACGGTGACACCGTTGGCGCCCGCGGCGATCTGCGCCTGAATCACGGGCAGGCATTTACTGGTCTTGATGTGGGGCCGTAGACGCACACCCAAGGTGTCCATGCGTTGCTGCATGCGCTGGATGTTGCGCTGCATGCGCGGTACATCGATGAGCGCGACAGGGGTATCAAGGAGGGGAATTGAGGCGGTCATGAGCAGCACTCGATGGATAGGGACAGGGCGACTCTACTCAGTGATCGTGAAGTCGTGGTTCAATGTTGCGTCATCAATCATTAAGTTGAACTGAATGATTAGCATCGAAGACCTGCGCATGGCCGTGACGCTGGCGCGCTCCGAGTCGTTGAGCGCAGCGGCCAGGGCCCTCAATGTCTCGCCACCTGCGTTGTCCATGCGCTTACGCAAACTGGAGACACTGCTCGGCCTGACCCTGGCCAACCGCGATGCTCGGCGCTTGAGCCTCACCGCCGATGGCGAGCGCTTCTCCCGCCAGAGCGCGCTGTTGCTGGAGCAACTGGAGGCGCTTCCCGAATCGTTCAAACAGCCGGACGATCAACTGGCCGGCACCCTCAGGCTGGCGGCGCCGTTCGGCTATGGACGGCAACGCATCGCGCCGTTGCTGGCGCGTTTTGCCAGGTTGCACCCACAGTTGTGCCTGCACTTGGATCTACGGGAAACGCCCTGGCCTGATCGTCACGACAGTGATGCGGTGATTCACATCGGCAACCTCAGTGACAGCCAGTGGGTCGCCCGGCCCCTGAGCCACAATGCCCGCTGGTTGTGCGCCAGCCCCGCCTACCTGGAGCGGCACGGCACGCCGTCTTCACCGGAGCAACTGGCTGAGCACCGCTGTATTTGCATTCGCGAAAACGATGAGGACGTCACGCTGTGGCATCTGCACAATGAGCAGGAGCGCAAGACCCTGCGCATCCAGCCAGCATTGCTGAGCAACGACGGCAGCGTGGCCCGACGCTGGGCCGAAGAGGGGCTGGGCCTGGTGCTGCGCTCGCAATGGGATGTCAGCAGAGCCATCGCCGAGGGCAACCTGGTCCGGGTGCTCGCTGATTGGCAATTCGACAGCGCACCGATCAACCTGCTGGTGCCGTCGCGCAAAGTTCGCAGCGCTCGGGTGCAGGCGTTGGTGAGTTTTCTTGAGGCTGAGTTGAAAGCCTGACGTCATCGCGAGCAGGCTCACTCCGGCAATGAATCTGTGGCAAACACAAAGGTGGCTGCCCCATCAAAACCCTGTGGGAGCGAGCCTGCTCGCGATAGCGGCGGCCCGTTCAACCTGGATGCTGGAACGGCCCGCTGCAGGCGTAGATTCTGCCGCAAAGCGGCCTTCACTGCGTCGCCAGACGCACCATAACTGTCCGCAAACCCACAGAAACACGGGTGCAACGCCCGTGTCTGGAGCATCCCGCAAAGTCTGCTGAGCGAGCCCTGCAAAACGGTGGTTTGTACCAAGCGGCCGGTATTTTTAACCGTTTATCCACGGTCTCATGGTGTTGTAATAAAAACGTGATGCAGCGTTGTACCGGTGCTTCACGAACGGCATCAATGTTTGCCTCGGCATTGCCTTCAACAACAAATCCAGGACCGCACTCATGAGCTTTCTTCGACCCAAGTACATCACCTTCGACTGCTACGGCACGTTGACCAACTTCCAAATGGGCACCATGACCCGCGAGCTGTTCGCCGATCGTGTCGATGCCGGGCAGATGGACCAGTTCGTCAAGGATTTCTCCGCTTATCGTCTGGATCAGGTGATGGGCGAGTGGCGGCCCTATGATGAAATCATCAAGACGTCCCTGATGCGGGTCTGCAAGCGCTGGGGTGTCGAATATCGGGGCGAAGGCCAGCTCTATTACGACGCCGTGCCCACGTGGGGCCCTCACGCCGATGTACCGGCGGGTCTGTCGAAAATCGCCGACAAGATTCCCCTGGTGATTTTTTCCAACGCGATGGACGAACAGATCATGTCCAACGTCGACAAGCTTGGCGCGCCTTTCCATAAAGTCTTTACCGCCCAGCAGGCCCAGGCCTACAAGCCGCGCCTGGCGGCCTTCGAATTCATGCTCGATAACCTCGGCTGCGGGCCGGAGGATGTGCTGCATGTCTCGTCCAGCTTTCGCTACGACCTGATGTCGGCCCACGACATGAAGATCAAGAACAAAGCCTTCGTCGCCCGCGGTCATGAGCAGCCGGCGAACGCTGTGTATGGCTACCACCAAATCCCGGACATCGGCGGTTTGGCCGGTCTGGTCGGGCTCTGAGTTGAGCGCACTCTTCAAGGTGAAAAGGGGTTAGACATGGGCAGTGAGTCTTATTGGCTCGATACCGCACCGGCCTTCACCGGTGCCCAGCTCGGCGGATTGCCCGGGCGGGTAGACGTGGCCATTGTCGGTGGTGGTTTCACCGGTCTGGCGGCGGCCCGGGCCCTGGCCTTGAAGGGGGCCAGCGTGGCGGTGCTGGAAGCAGGCAGGGTGATTGGCGAAGCGTCGGGGCGCAATGGCGGTCAGTGCAACACCGGCGTTGCCCAGGACTACGCGTCACTCACCGCCAGCCTCGGCGCCGATAAAGCGCGGGCTTATTACCTGGCCTATGAAAGCGCCGTACAGAGTGTGGTTTCGCTGGTGGAGCAGGAAGCGATTGCCTGCGATCTCACTCGCCATGGCAAGCTCAAACTGGCCGCCAAAGCGTTGCACTACGAAGGACTGGCGCGCACCTGTGAGTTGATCCGCAAGGAAGTCGATGCCGACGTCGAGTTGCTGTCTGCCCAAGCGGTGCGGGCGGAGGTCAATTCGGCCCAGTTCCACGGTGGCCTGCTGCAGCGCAACGGCGTGCAGATGCATGTCGGGCGCTTCGGTGTCGGCCTGGCCGAGGCGGCGGCCCGTCACGGGGCGTTGGTGTTCCAGGGCGTGTCGGTGAAGGACTGGAAGGCGAACACAGGCGGCTATCAGGTCAACACCAGCAAGGGCGCGCTGCAGGCCTCGCAGATCCTGCTGGCCACCGGCACCTGTCAGCAAGGTGGATTGGGCTGGTACCGGCGGCGAATCGTACCGGTGGGGAGCTTCGTCATCGCCACCGAAGTGTTGCCCCAGGCGCTGATCGACAGCTTGCTGCCGGCGCGTCGCTCCTACGTCACCAGCCGCATGATCGGTAACTACTTTCGCCTGACGCCGGACAACCGGCTGTTGTTTGGCGGTCGGGCGCGGTTTGCCATGTCTGACAGCGTTTCCGACGCCAAGAGCGGCAAGGTGCTGCAAGCGGCGATGGTGCAGATGTTCCCGCAGCTGGCCCACGTCAGGATCGACTATTGCTGGGGCGGGTTGGTGGACATGACGTCCGACCGTTTACCCCGGGCCGGCCAGCATGGGGGGGTGTATCACTCCATGGGCTACAGCGGCCACGGCGTGCAGATGTCGGTGCACATGGGGCAGGTCATGGCCCAGGTCATGGCCGGCGAGGTCGAGGCCAACCCTTGGCGCGAGCTGGATTGGCCGGCCATTCCCGGGCATTTCGGCAAACCCTGGTTCCTGCCGCTGGTAGGCGCGTATTACCGCCTGCAGGACTACCTGCACTGAGTTTCATGGCGTTGTTTGGCGTTTCAACCACGTTGCGTTAATCGTGCGCAATCGAGCCCTATCATTTTCCGAAAGGTAGAACTGACATGACTGACAACAAAAATGGCATTGAAGACCAGTTGATCACCGGTACAGAAAGTCTGCGTGTTTTCGAAGGGCTCAATCGCGGCATGTCTCGCCGCAATGCATTGCAGATGCTGGGGTTGGCAGGTGTGGCCGCAGCAGGTGCAGGCAGCCTCTTCGGCGCCGCCGGCAAGCTGTTCGCCGAAGAAGCGGCAAGCCCGGGCAAAGGCAAGCCGGGCGGGCGTATCCGCGTCGCCGGCATCTCCAGTTCCACCGCCGACACCCTGGACCCGGCCAAAGGCTCATCGTCCACCGACTACGTGCGTCATTACATGTTCTACAACGGCCTGACGCGCTTCGACAGTCACATGGTGCCGCAACTCGAACTGGCCGAGCGCATCGACACGACAGACGCCACGCTCTGGGTGATTACCCTGCGCAAGGAAGTGACTTTCCACAATGGCAAGGGGCTGACCGCCGCTGACGTGGTGTTTTCCCTGTTGCGACACAAGGATCCGATCACGGGATCCAAGGTCTTGCCGCTGGCGTCGCAGTTCGCCGAGGTCAAGGCCAACGGCAGCCATGAAGTACAGATACGCCTGAGCGGCCCGAATGCCGAGCTGCCATCGGTCCTGGCTATCTCCCATCTGTTGATCGTGCCTGAAGGCACCAGCGATTTCAGCCAGGGCATCGGTACCGGTCCGTTCAAGGTCAAGGAATTCAAGCCGGGAGTGCGTTCCATCGGTGCGCGCAATACCAATTACTGGAAACCCGGCCTGCCGTATCTGGACGAGATCGAGTTCATCGGCATTCCTGACGAGCCATCGCGGATCAACGCGCTGCTATCGGGCGATGTGCAGATCGTCAACGAGGTCAACCCGCGCTCCACCACTCGTATCAAGAACAGCGCTGGCCATCGGGTCGTGGACTCGCCGTCGGGTAACTACACTGACTTGATCATTCGTCAGGACCAGATGCCGGGCCAGAGCCCGGAGTTCACTCAGGCGATGAAGTTGCTGTTGGACCGTGAACAGATCAAGTCGGCAATCTTCCGTGGTTACGCCAGGGTCGGCAACGATCATCCGATCGCCCCCGGCGCACGGTTCTTCAATGCTGACCTGCCACAGCGGACCTATGACCCGGAAAAAGCGCGTTTCCTGCTGAAGAAGGCGGGCATGGAAAGTATCACCATGCCGGTGATGTGCTCGCCGGCTGCCACCGGCTCGGTGGACGTTGCCGTGTTGCTGCAGCAATCGGCCAAGGAGGCCGGGCTCAAGCTCAATGTCAACCGCCTGCCGAGCGATGGCTACTGGTCCAACCACTGGGCCAAGCACCCGATCAGCTTCGGCAATATCAACCCGCGGCCCAACGCCGACATGCTGTTCTCGCAGTTCTTCCAGTCCACGGCGCCGTGGAATGAGTCCGCCTGGAAGAACCCGCAGTTCGATCAGCTATTGGTCCAGGCCCGCGGCGAAACTGATGAGGTCAAGCGCGGCAAGATGTACGCCGACATGCAGACCCTGGTGCATGACCACTGCGGCATCGGCATCCCGGTGTTTATCAGCAACATCGACGGTGTCGATCAGCGCGTCAAAGGCTATGGCACCAACCCGCTGGGCGGTTTCATGGGCTACATGTTCTCCGAGCAAGTCTGGCTGGACGTCTGATGAACGCCGGGTATTGGCTGGGTGACAGGGCAGGAGGGCAGGCTGATGAATAGCAGCACACTTTGGTTGATCGGCCGGCGCATGGGCGCCGCGATCGTGACGTTGTTGATCGTCTCGATGGTGGTGTTCGCCATCACGGCGGTGTTGCCGGGAGACGCGGCGCAACAGGCCCTGGGACAGTTCGCCACGCCGGAGCAGGTGGCGGCCCTGAGGGTGAAAATGGGCCTCGATCAGCCGGGTGTGTTGCGTTACCTGCATTGGCTGACGAGCCTGCTCAGCGGCGACATGGGCGTGTCGGTGTCCAACGCCGTGCCGGTCACGGAACTGATGGCCGGACGGGTGCCCAACACCCTGATGCTCGCGGCCGCCACAGCGCTGGTATCGGTGCCAGTGGCACTGACCCTGGGCATTGGTTCGGCGATGGGGCGTGGTGGTCGCGTCGACAGCTTCATCAGCTTTTTTACCTTGATGATGGTGGCGGTACCGGAGTTTCTGGTCGCCACCCTGGCAGTGTTGATTTTCGCGGTGAACCTGGGTTGGCTCTCGGCGTTGTCCTATTCCAGCGAGATCACCTCACCGTGGCAATTCATGCGCACCTACGCCTTGCCGGTCATGACCCTGTGTTGCGTGATCATCGCGCAAATGGCGCGCATGACCCGGGCGGCGGTGATCGATCAACTCGACAGCCCCTACGTGGAGATGGCCCGTCTCAAAGGTGTGAGCCCGGTGCGGGTGGTACTGCGTCATGCGTTGCCCAACGCCATCGGGCCTATCGCCAATGCCATCGCCTTGAGTCTGTCCTACCTGCTGGGCGGGGTGGTGATCGTCGAGACAATTTTCAACTATCCCGGCATTGCCAGCCTGATGGTCGATGCCGTGACCAACCGTGATATGGCGTTGGTCCAGGCCTGCACCATGTTGTTTTGTACCGCGTACCTGACATTGGTGTTGATTGCTGATCTGTGCGCGATCCTTTCCAACCCGAGGCTGAGAAATCAATGAACAATCTCATTGGAAAATCCCCGACCGCGGCGGTCGCTCTGGCGTTGGGCAAAGACGCTCACGCCACGTCCTGGCTGGGACTGGTGGGCGCCGCGATGTGTGTCTTCTGGTTGCTGGTGGCGATCTTCGGTCCGTGGCTGGCACCGCACCCGGTGGGGGAAGTGGTCTCTGACAATGTTTTCGACAGCCTCAGTGTCGCTTATCCGTTAGGCACCGATTACCTGGGCCGCGACATGCTCAGTCGCGTGCTGGTCGGCGCACAGTTCACCGTGGGCCTGGCGCTGGTGGCTGCGGTCCTGGCCAGTGGGCTGGGGACCAGTTGCGCACTGCTGTCGGTGGTATCACCCAAGTGGCTGGATGAGCTGATCAGTCGCCTGATGGACGCCTTTATTTCGATCCCGAGCAAGATGCTGGCGTTGATCATGGTCTCGGCATTTGGCTCGTCGGTGACTTTGCTGGTGTGTACGGCGGTGCTGAGCTACTCGCCGGGCGCGTTCCGTATTGCCCGCAGCATGGCGGTGAACATCGAGGCGCTGGAGTACGTGCAAGTGGCCCGCACCCGTGGCGAACGTCGACTGTACATCGCTTGCGTGGAGATCCTGCCCAACATGCTCAACCCGGTGCTGGCTGACTTGGGCTTGCGTTTCGGCTTCATCGTGCTGCTGCTCAGCGGCATGAGCTTCCTCGGCCTGGGTGTGCAACCACCGGATGCCGACCTGGGCTCGCTGGTGCGCGAAAACATTGGCGGGCTCAATCAGGGAGCGCCGGCCATCGTGATTCCGGCCCTGGCCATCGGCACCCTGACCATTGGCGTCAATCTGTTTATCGACCGCCTGTCTTCGCGACGTAGTCGACGTACGGGGGGGCATTGAAATGAGCGAGTTGATCCGAGTCGAAAACCTGCGGGTAGTCGCTTGCGGCGAGCGCAGTGAGGTGGAGATCGTCAAGGGCGTGAGCTTCTCCCTGGAGAAAGGTGAGGTGCTGGCGCTGATCGGCGAGTCCGGTTCCGGCAAGACCACCATAGCCCTGGCGTTGCTCGGCTATGCCCGGCGCGGCTGTCGCCTGGCCGGTGGCGTGGTGCAGATTGGCGAACATGACATGCTGGCGTTGAGCGAAGGCGAGCTGCAAAGTCTGCGCGGCAATCGTGTGTCCTATATCGCCCAAAGCGCCGCCGCGGCGTTCAACCCGGCGAAAAAACTCATCGACCAGGTGGTGGAAGGGGCGTTGATTCATGGCCTGGGCAGCCGGCCCGTACTGGAAGCCAAGGCCATCGAACTGTTCCGCGACCTGGCGCTGCCCGATCCCGAGCGCATCGGCCAACGCTATCCCCATCAAGTCTCCGGCGGGCAACTGCAACGGGTGATGGCGGCCATGGCGCTGATCAGCGATCCGCTGCTGGTGGTGCTCGATGAACCGACTACAGCCCTGGACGTGACCACCCAGATCGACGTGTTGCGCGCTTTCAAGCGCGTTGTGCGCGAGCGGGGCGCGACGGCGGTCTATGTGTCTCACGACCTGGCGGTCGTCGCGCAGATGGCCGATCAGATCGTGGTGCTCAACGGCGGGCAGATCTTCGAGCAGAGCGCCACTGCGCCACTGCTCAAAGGCCCGGCTCACGCCTACACCCGCAGCCTGCTGGCGGCGGCGCGGCCGGATACGACGATTCGTCCGCCCTGCGGCGTGGCTGGCGATGCGCCGCTGCTGACTATCCAAGGCTTGACCGCTGGCTACGGCAACAAGAATCAACAGGGCATGCCGTCGATCCGGGTGTTGGAAGACATCGACCTGACCGTGCGCCGGGGCCAGGCCATCGGTGTGATCGGCGAATCGGGCTCGGGCAAATCAACCCTGGCCCGGGTGGTGGCGGGGCTGTTGACCCCGGCCCTCGGCGGGTTGACGTTTGACGGTCAACCCTTGGGCGGCAGCCTGTCCGAACGCACTGACGAGCAATTCCGGCGCATCCAGATGGTCTTCCAGAACGCCGACACCGCGCTCAACCCGATGCACAGCGTCAGCAACATTCTGAGCCGGCCACTGAAGATGTATTTCGGCCTCAAGGGCGCGGCGCTACGTGAACGTATCGGCGAGTTGCTGGACCTGGTGCGTTTGCCTCGGGACCTGGCCGAACGTCGCCCGAGCGAACTCTCAGGCGGGCAAAAACAGCGGGTCAACCTGGCTCGGGCGCTGGCGGCCAAGCCGGATCTGATCCTGTGCGATGAAGTGACCTCGGCACTCGATACGGTGGTCGGCGCGGCCATCCTCGAGCTGCTGCGCGACCTGCGCCAGCAATTGGGGGTTTCGTACCTGTTCATCAGTCACGACATCTCCACGGTGCGGGCGCTGTGCGACGACATTGTGGTGATGTACAGCGGCCACAAGGTTCAAGAGGGCACCCGGCAATCGTTCGCCCAGCCACCCTTTCATCCTTACACCGACCTGCTGATCCATTCGGTGCCGGAATTGCGCCAGGGCTGGCTGGAAAACTGTGGCACCACCACCTGCGGCACGCTGCCCGCTTTGGGAGCAAAGGCCACTGAGCCGGGGCTCTGCACGTTCCTCAATCGCTGCCCGGTGCGGGTCGATGGCCTGTGCAACCACACCGCGCCACCCCGGCGAATCATCGACGGCGGCAGTGAAGTCCTCTGCCATCACGACAGCGCCGAGCTGCTCAAGAGCCAACAGGATGCCAACAGCATGATCATGGGAGCCTACGCATGAACGCTCGTTTCGTGAGGTTGGCCGAGCAGGGCCGGCCCATCGTCCATTTGAAAGTCGATGGCGAACCCATCGAAGCCTTGCAGGGGGACACACTCATGGTCGCATTGCTGACTCGGGGCCCGGCGTTGCGCCAGTCGGAGTTCGATCCTGGCAGCCGGGCCGGTTTCTGCCTGATGGGCGCCTGCCAGGATTGCTGGGTCTGGACCCGCAGCGGCGAACGGCTGCGTGCCTGTTCCAATGAAGTGCGCGAAGGGCTGGACATCATCACCAAGCAACCGGAGGCGATATGGCCACTGCGCGGCTGAGCAATCATCGAGTCGCCATTGTCGGCGCCGGGCCTGCCGGCATCCGTTGCGCCCAAACCCTGGTCGCGGCGGGCTTCAAGCCGGTCCTGATCGACGAAAACCGTCGTGACGGCGGACAGATCTACCGGCGCCAGCCTGAAGGCTTCACTCGTAACTACGCCACGCTTTACGGCACCGAGGCGGACAAAGCCCGGGACTTGCACGAAAGCTTCGACCGTTTGCGCCCACAGATTGACTATCGTCCGGACACGCTGGTGTGGAACCTTACGCCCGGGCAACTGTGCTGCGTCAGCCAGGGCCTGCATTCGACGGTGGATTACGATGCATTGATTCTTTGCACCGGCGCCACTGACCGCTTGATGCCGATCGAGGGCTGGCAGTTGGGCGGTACCTACAGCCTCGGTGGGGCGCAGATAGCCTTGAAGGCCCAGGCGGTGTCCATCGGCCACCGCGTGGTGTTCATGGGCAGCGGGCCGCTGCTGTATCTGGTTGCCAGCCAATACCTCAAGGCCGGTGCCAACGTGGCGGCGGTGCTGGACACCGCGCCGCTGGGCCTGCGCATCAAAGCCTTGCCCAAACTCATGGCGCGCCCCGGATTGCTGTTTACCGGCATGAAGCTGTTGGCTCAATTGTATCGGGCGAAAATCCCGGTGCACCTGGGTGTCTCTCCGTTGCAAGTGTTGGGTGAGGCGACTTCCGGCGTCAGTGGCGTGCGGGTAAGCACGGCGGCCGGTGAAACCTTGACCGTGGATTGCGACGCGGTGGCGCTGGGTTATCACCTGCGCCCGGAAACCCAGCTGGCCGACCTGGCCGGTTGTGCTCTGCGTTTTGACGAGGCTTCAGGCCAATGGTGGCTGGACACGGACGAAGACGGCCGGACCTCGGTCAGCGGTGTTTATGCCGCCGGAGATGGGTCGAAGATCCGTGGTGCTGATGCCGCCGAGCATGCCGGGCGCCTGGTCGCCCTGGCGTTGTTGAGCGATTTGCAGCAACCGGTGGACGTCGCGCAGGTCGCCGCGCAGCGTCAGGCGCTCAACGTCATGGATCAATTTCGTCTCGGTCTGGCCCAGGCGTTTCCCTGGCCCGCCGCGCAAGCCAAAGCCTTGCCGGATGAGGCCATTGTCTGCCGCTGCGAGATGATCAGCGCCGGCGAATTGCGCCGTACCGTCAGTGAAAAGGGCGCCTGTGAAGTCAACCGGGCCAAGGCCTTCAGTCGGGTGGGCATGGGCCGCTGCCAAGGGCGTTATTGCTCTCAGGCCGGGGCCGAGGTCATTGCCGCAGCCGCCGGTGTCCACGTTCAGGAAGTGGGCCGGCAACGCGGACAGGCGCCGGTCAAACCGCTTTCGATGCTCACTCGGGAGGTGACGCCATGACGGTCAATAAAGCTGATGTGGTCATCGTCGGCGGTGGTTTGATGGGCTCGGCGGCGGCATTTTTCCTGCGTCAGCGGGGCCAGTCGGTGATCCTGCTGGAGCGTGACCAGATCGGTCAGTACGCCAGTGGCGTGAACTTCGGCAACGTGCGGCGCCAGGGGCGTTTTCTCGGCCAGCTGGAGCTGGCGAATCGTTCCTGGGCGCTGTGGAAGCGCCTGCCGGAACTGATCGACGACGATCTGGAGTTCATCGCCAGCGGGCATATGCGCGTGTGTTATCGCGAAGAGGAGATCGCCGAACTGCAAGCCTATGCCGACGCCCCTGAGGCAGAGCAGTTGGACTTGAAGATCTTTCGTGGCGCTGAGCTGCACGAGCGTTTTGCGTTCCTCGGGCCAGACGTCAAGGGCGGCTCCTATGCGCCGCACGACGGTCACGCCAACCCGCGTCTGGCGGCCCCGGCGTTTGCCAGGGCGGCGCGGCGACTCGGCGCACGCATCGAGGAGCGGACCGAAGTGGCTGAAGTGCAGAAGGCCAATGGTGATTTCAGTGTCACAACCACCGATGGCCGTCAGTTCAGCGCCGCTCAACTGCTGATTACGGCGGGTGCCTGGGGGCAGAAACTCTCGGCGCAGTTTGGTGAGCCGGTGCCGCTGGACACTAACGGCCCACAGATGGCCGTCACCGAACCGGTGCCTTATGCCTTGCCGACGGTGATCGGCGTGTACACCAAAATTCCTGAGGAAGTGATCTATTTCCGGCAGATCCCCAGGGGCAACATCGTCATCGGTGGCGGCTATCGCAGCAAGCCGGACATGCTCAACCGCCGGGCCTATGTCGAGCCGCGCAGCATTCTCAACCAGCTTGACCAGATGCGTCGCTTGCTCCCAGGCGTCGGCAACCTGAACATCATTCGCGTGTGGAGCGGCATCGAAGGTTATCTGCCCGATTCCCTGCCGGTGATGGGCCCCAGCGGCAACGTGGACGGCTTGTATTATGCGTTCGGTTTCTGCGGCCACGGCTTTCAGCTCGGGCCAGGGGTTGGCGACGTCATGGCCGAGCTGATCAGCACCGGCAGTACCAGCACCTCGATCGAACCGTTCTCCATTCGCCGATTCGCCCCCACTGCCGAGCAACGGAGCAAAGCCTCATGAAACCTCGCGTGCTAGCTATTTTCGAACGCCTGCTGGCGTTTGAAACGGTCTCTTCAGAGTCGAACATGGCCCTGATCGAGTACGTGCGCGAGCTGCTGCTGAGCAAGGGCATCGAGTCGCTGATCGTCAAGGATGAAAGCGGCAAGAAGGCCAACCTCTTCGCCAGCATCGGCCCACGGGAGTTGCCGGGGATTCTGCTGTCCGGACATACCGACGTGGTGCCAGCGGCGGGGCAGGCCTGGACCGTTCCGGCGTTCCAGGCGACGGTGCGGGACGGGCGGGTGTACGGTCGTGGCAGTTGCGACATGAAAGGGTTCATCGCCTTGGCCATCGATGCCATGCTCGATGCCACCGACCATCCCCTGAACCGACCGCTGCAACTGGCGCTCTCCCATGACGAGGAAATCGGTTGCGTGGGTGTACGCCGCTTGCTTGACGTGCTGCACCTGGCACCGGTGCGGCCGTTTTTGTGCGTGATCGGCGAGCCGACCAACATGCAGTTCGTGCTCGGGCACAAGGGCAAAGGCTCTTATCGCACTTACTGCCGTGGCCTGGAGGCGCACTCGTCCCTGGCGCCGCGTTCGGTCAATGCGATTCATGTGGCCTGCGATTTCATCGCCGCGTTGCGCCAGAGCCAGCAGCAGCTGCAAGAGCAGGGCGCCCGGGACGCCGATTACGACGTGCCCTACAGCACCGTGCACGTCGGGCAGATTGTCGGTGGCAAGGCGCTGAACATCGTGCCAAACCTGTGCACCCTGGATTTCGAAGTGCGCAACCTGCCGGCCGACGATCTGGATCAGTTCCTCGAGCAACTGCGCGAGCACGCCGAAGTGATCGTGCGCGAGGCCAGGAAACTCTCCAGCGTGGCGGACATCGAGATCGAAACCCTGAACGTCTATCCGGGGCTGGATACTCATCCGAGCGTTGAGGCGGTGCGCTTTCTGAAGAACTTCGCCGCAGCGGACACCGGCACCGCCAAGGTTTCCTTCGGCACCGAGGGAGGGCTGTTCAAGCAGCGCCTGGATGTGCCGGTGGTGGTCTGCGGCCCGGGCTCCATCGAGCAGGCGCACAAGCCCGACGAGTTCATTGAAATCAGCCAGATGGAAGCGGGGGAGCGGTTTCTGGAAGGGTTGCTGGGCTCCT
The DNA here is from genome assembly GCF_900156295.1 of Pseudomonas sp. A214. NCBI lineage: Bacteria > Pseudomonadati > Pseudomonadota > Gammaproteobacteria > Pseudomonadales > Pseudomonadaceae > Pseudomonas > Pseudomonas sp. A214. The sequence continues at coordinate 4,560,800 of NZ_LT707062.1, read as the reverse complement.
TGAAAATCTAAGCCATACACAGAACAAAATGTGGGAGTACTCGTGTGGGAGCACAGCTTGCTCGCGATGAACGATGACATGGTCTTGATCAGTGTCTGATCCACCGCAATCGCGAGCAAGCTTTGCTCCCACAGGTTTCGGTGTTTAGCCTGGGGCTTCGGTAGAGCCTGCCGTCCCACCTCGAAACTTCAGCATCCAACACTGCCCAAAACCCGCTTTCAGCATCCTCATCCGCGGCATCTCCCTAGACTGGAAATACCTCGGAACAGGACGCGATCATGCTCAAGAATCAATTGAAAGACCCCAGCCTTTTAGCAGAATTCGCCTACGTCGACGGGCAGTGGATCGGTGCCGATGACGCCGCCACGCTCGACGTCATCAACCCGGCCACGGGCAAAGTGCTCGCTCGGGTGCCGGCCATGCAGGGAGTGGAAACCCGGCGTGCCATCGACGCCGCCGAGCGTGCCTGGCCGGCCTGGCGTGCGCGCCCGGCGGCGGAGCGCGCGGTGCTGCTGGAGCGTTGGTATCAGGCCATGATCGACAACCTGGACGATCTGGCGCTGATCATGACGTTTGAACAGGGCAAGCCGCTGAACGAAGCCAAAGGCGAAATCCGCTACGGCGCCGGCTTCGCCAAATGGTTTGCCGAAGAGGCTCGCCGGGTTTATGGCGAAACCATCCCGGCCCCCAGCGGCGACCGTCGTCTGCTCACCCTCAAGCAGCCAGTGGGTGTCTGCGCGGCGATCACTCCGTGGAATTTCCCCAACGCGATGATCACCCGCAAATGCGCGCCAGCCTTGGCGGCGGGGTGCCCGGTGATCGTCAAACCGTCGGACCTGACACCTTTGTCGGCCCTGGCCCTGGCGGTGCTGGCCGAGCGGGTCGGGATTCCGGCGGGAGTGTTCAACGTGGTGACCGGCATGCCGGCGGGCATCGGCGAAGAACTGACCGGCAACCCGACGGTGCGCAAGATTTCCTTCACCGGGTCCACGGCGGTCGGTCGCCTGCTGATGCGCCAGAGCGCCGAACACATCAAGCGCCTGAGCCTGGAGCTGGGCGGCAACGCGCCGTTCATTGTGTTTGACGACGCGGACCTGGAGCAGGCCGTGGCCGGGATCATGCTCAGCAAGTTTCGCAACGCTGGCCAGACCTGCGTCTGCGCCAACCGCATCCTGGTGCAGGACGGTATTTACCAGCGCTTCGCCGAGCGCCTGGTGCAAGAAGTGGGCAAGCTCAAGGTCGGCAATGGCCTGGAGGCCGACGTGATGATCGGTCCGCTGATCAACATGGCGGCGGTGAGCAAAGTCGCTCGGCATATCGATGATGCGTTGAGTCAGGGCGCGCGTCTGCTCTGTGGCGGCATTCCCGAGGGTGACAGCCAGTTCGTCCAGCCCACGGTGCTTGGCGAGGCCCACGCTGGCATGTTGCTGGCCAGTGAGGAAACGTTTGGCCCGGTTGCGCCGCTGATGCGTTTTTCCACCGAGGAAGAGGCGCTGGCGCTGGCTAACGCCACACCGTATGGCTTGGGGGCTTATTTCTTTACCCAGGATCTGCGCCGCTCATGGCGGTTCGGCGAGGGACTGGAGTTCGGCATGATCGGTCTTAACACAGGACTCATTTCCATGGAAGTCGCGCCCTTCGGTGGTGTCAAACAGTCGGGCCTGGGCCGTGAAGGCAGCAAATACGGCCTGGATGAATACCTTGAAATCAAGGCCTTCCACATCGGTGGGCTGTGATGTGTCCATTGTTTGCACACCTACCAGGGAGCCACGATTGATGAGCAAACCATTTCGAATCGCTGCCATCGCCGGCGATGGCATCGGCAAGGAAGTCCTGCCTGAAGGGCTTCGGGTACTGGAGCAGGCCGCGAAAAAATGGCAGTTGTCGTTGAGCATCGAAGTGCTCGATTGGGCCCACTGCGACTACTACCTGGAACACGGGCAGATGATGCCCGCTGACTGGTTCGAGCAACTCAAGGGCTTCGATGCGATCTACTTCGGCGCCGTGGGCTGGCCGGACAAAGTGCCGGATCACATTTCCCTGTGGGGCTCGCTGCTCAAGTTCCGCCGCGACTTCGACCAGTACGTGAACATTCGCCCGGTGCGACTGTTCCCGGGCGTGCCGTGCCCCTTGGCCGGGCGAGAAGCGGGGGATATCGATTTCGTGGTGATCCGTGAGAACACCGAAGGCGAATACTCCTCCGTGGGCGGCAAGATGTTTGAAGGCACCGAGCATGAGTTCGTGCTCCAGGAGTCGGTGTTCACCCGGCGCGGCGTCGATCGGATTCTCAAGTTCGCCTTCGATCTGGCCCAGACCCGACCGCGCAAGCGCTTGACCGCGGCGACCAAGTCCAACGGGATCTCCATCAGCATGCCGTATTGGGACGAGCGCACGGCGTTGATGGCCGAGCAGTATCCGGATGTGCAATGGGACAAACAGCACATCGATATCCTGTGTGCGCGTTTCGTTCTGCAGCCGGACCGTTTTGATGTGGTGGTGGCGTCAAACCTGTTCGGCGACATCCTCTCCGACCTCGGCCCGGCCTGCGCCGGCACCATCGGCATCGCGCCGTCGGCCAACCTCGATCCGCAGCGACGCTTCCCGTCGTTGTTCGAACCGGTGCATGGCTCGGCGCCGGATATTTATGGACAGAACATCGCCAACCCGATTGCGATGATCTGGTCAGGGGCGTTGATGCTCGATTTCCTGGGCAATGGTGATGAACGTTATCGCGCCGCCCATGACGGGATTCTCAAGGCCATTGAACAAGTGATTGCCCAAGGGCCGATCACCCCCGACCTGGGCGGACAGGGCTCGACCCAGGATGTCGGCAGGGCCATCGTTGCGGCGCTTTGACGCTTTACTAACCTGTGACACCTTTTTGCCCGCTCACACTGCGGGCTTTTTTTGGAGTTCGATCGCAAAACTCAAAATCCCCTGTGGGAGCGAGCTTGCTCGCGATAGCGGAGGGTCAGTCACCGGGGATTTTGACAGTGCCGTCGCCATCGCGAGCAGGCTCGCTCCCACAGTTTTTTCGGGGTGGCTGCACGATTCACATCCACCGCAGATCCCCTGTGGGAGCGAGCTTGCTCGCGATAGCGGAGGGTCAGTCACCGGGGATTTTGACAGTGCCGTCGCCATCGCGAGCAGGCTCGCTCCCACTGTTTTTGGGGTGGCTGCAAGATTCACATCCACCGCAGATCCCCTGTTGGAGCGGGCTTGCTCGCGATAGCGGGGTGTCAGCCACCGGGGTTTTTGACCGTGCCGTCGCCATCGCGAGCAGGCTCGCTCCCACAGTTTTTTTGGGGTGACCGCAAGATTCACATCCACCGCAGATCCCCTGTTGGAGCGGGCTTGCTCGCGATAGCGGGGTGTCAGCTACCGGGGTTTTTGACCGTGCCGTCGCCATCGCGAGCAGGCTCGCTCCCACAGTTTTTTCGGGGTGGCCGCAAGATTCACATCCACCGCAGATCCCCTGTGGGAGCGAGCCTGCTCGCGATAGCGGAGTGTCAGTCACCGGGGATTTCGACTGTGCCGCGGCCATCGCGAGCAGGCGCGCTCCCACAGTTTTTCGGGGTGGCTGCAAGATTCACATCCACCGCAGATCCCCTGTGGGAGCGAGCCTGCTCGCGATAGCGGTGCTATTTGACGACGTAGACCTTGCGTACATAAACGCTGCTGTCCCAGGCGCAGGGTGCATCCAGGGGGACGAATACGGTATCGCCGGCGTTGACCGTCAGGTCGTTTCCGTCGGCTGTCTGCAGGGTGACGCTGCCTTCGATCAGGTGCATCAGTTCATGCAGCTTGTGAGGCCTGGTCCGGCGGGTGTACGGCGTTGAGTCCCAGATCCCAATGCGCAGGTTGGTCGCTTTTTCGACAAACAGATTGTGCGAGCGACATTGCGGGGGTGGGCTGAGCAGTATTGCGTCGTCGGGGGCCGCCGAAGGCGAGAGCATCGTGTGCGTCGGGAGTGCTGTCAGCCCGGGCTCGCTGGCATTCACGCGCTGGGTATCGGCACAGAAGGCCCAGAAAGACTCGGGTTGCGCGTCGATCTCAACCGCCGTACCACGGGCGATCACCGCACTTTCACCGGCGCTGAGGCGCAGCGTTTGTGCCTGGCTGCGCAGTTCAACGCCTCCGGCATGCACCACGATCATTTCGCTGAAGGGATACTGGTCGCTACTGAACCGACCGCTGGCCCGGACGACACCAGCGGCGATGCCATCCGCCCCGGCATAAGCGATGAGCCTGTCGAACGGATCATTGGCCCCCAATGAGCCTTGGGTGAACGAGGTTGAGGCGGGGCTGCCGTCGGCATGCGCCAACAGCACTGCAGTGGGTTCGGGCATGAACATGATTCTCCAAAAAAGACCTGGATAAGCGATGGGATTTGTCAGCCAACGGCCTGGGTCACCAGCACGAACTGCCGCACTGAGCCGGTCGCTTGCGGGGGCGTGCCACGAGCCATCTGGGCGACGGTGTCGACCTGCTTGAGGCCCGCTTCTTCGAGCCAGGGGCCCAGCCCCGTGTCGGAGGGAATGTCGATCCGAACGAATGCATCCGGCACCCGTGCCAGCAACACGGCGATCAGATGCCGGGCCTGTTCAGGGTTCTGCGCGATGACCGGACCGATGCAACGGCCACGACCGAAGGGGCGCAGCAGGGCGAAAGCGCACAACTGGCCGTCCCGCTCAATACCCACTGCATGCTCAACGACATCGAACAGATCGGTGAGCACGGCCTGACGGTCCAGGCCACTTCCCGCATTGGCCAGTCTGATCATTTGAGCGTGATCGGCTTCGGTCAGCGCGCGGCAGCGTTCGTCGTCGGCCAACCCCTGCGGTACAGGCGGTAAAGCCAGGCCCTGATGTTGCTGGATATGCCCAAAGTCAACGAATCCCTGGCTGGCATACAGCGGGGCACCGGCCAGCGTCGCATTGAGGATGGCAGTACGCGAGCCGCACGCTTCAATGGCCAGTTCCATCAGTTTGCGACCGATCCCCTGGCCCTGGTATTCGTCATCGACGATCACCAGGCCGATGGTGGCGTAGTCTCCCTGGGCACAGGTGAATGCAGTGCCGATCAAGCGGCCCTGATTCTCAACGACAAAACCTTGGGCGACGCGCTGCAGCATCGCCCAGTCCTCCAGACGATGAGGCCATTTCAACTGCACGGATAAGGCGTGTGCCGAGGGGACATCGGTGGCGGTCATGGCACGATAGACGTAGTCAGGGCGTTTCGAAGTGGACATGGCAGATCACCATTGAGAGAGGGTGTAAACGGTCGGATTTATCCGCGGGTGATGCTTGTATCTCACCTGCAAGCAGGCCTGACAAGGGTCGCAAAACGATTCGGCAGGTTCCTTCTGCAACGCCTCTTGCGGCCACATTTCTTGCTCAAATCAGCGGCCGGGCCAGCAGTAAATACCGGATGGTTTTTTGCTCGATGCACCTCGTCACGCACGGTTCAGTAGCTGCGCTCACGGTCCACCAGGCCAAGCATCGTTTCGCCCCGTTGGTGGCGGCGAATATTGTCCAATAACACGCCAAACGCACTCTCGGGTTGAGTCATCGCTGCGATATGGGGCGTCAGTATTATTTGCCGATGGTTCCAGAACGGATGATCCGGCGCGGCCGGTTCCTGTTCCAGTACGTCGAGCACCGCCGCGCTCAGCTGGCCGCTGGCAAGCGCTTCAAGCAAATGCGCTTCTACCAGATGCCCTCCGCGGCCCATGTTGACCAGGGCCGCGCCCCTGGGCAGGTGTTGGAACAACTGACGGTTGAGAATTCCCTTGGTTTGTTCGGTCAGCGGCAAGACACACAGCACAATATCGCATTGGCTGAGGAAGGCCGGCAGTTGCCCGGTTCCGGCAAAGCACTCCACTCCATCAATGTGATGTTCACTGCGCGCCCAGCCCGACAAGGCGAAACCAAAGGGCTTCAGGGTGTTGAGTATGTGACGGGCCTGCAACCCCAGGCCCATGACCCCGACCCGGCGCTGCTGCGCAGGCACCAACCGGTGTGCTTGCCAGCACCGCTCGGTCTGTTGCTGGCGATAGCGCACCATGTCGCGGTGCAAGCTGAGTACGGCGAAACTGGCGTATTCGCACATGCCCTGACTGATGCCGGGGTCGAGCAATCGCACCACCGGCAGCGTCGCCGGCAAGCGCCTCAGATCCAGTTGATCGACCCCCGCCGACAAGGCGAACAGCACTTTTAGGTTGGGCAACACGGTTTCGATATCGTCCGGTGCCTGCCAGGCCGCCAGGTAACGAATATCCCGAGGATCGCCGATGTCCGGCCAGGCACGCCATTGGATATCCGGGGCATGTTTGGCGAACAGACGCTGCCATTGTTCGCCGCGGACCGGGTCAGCTTTATACAGCAGGGCCATGGGGCATTTCTCGCATGTAAAAGGGAAGTATCAAGCATGCCTCAATGTCAGAGCAGGATCTGTCGAAAGGGCCTGTGCAGCAGCACGAGGCTGCGTTGCAAGGCACCTCTGCCGGTAGATTCCATGGTGCGAGGCGCCCTTGGAGGATTCTGCTGTTTGTCGGGGTGTAAACAGTCGATCCGAATTTCTCAACGACCAAGTTCGGCTTAGACAATCGTGTCGAACGCTTAACCTGTGAACACACCGCAGCCGCTTCCTGGTTGCGAGGCTCACGATGGGAAATGCCATGAACAGTAAAGTCGAAGAAACCCCAAGTCTGCTCCGTCAGCGTGATCAGTTCGTGCCACGTGGACTGGTCACTGCCCATCCGCTGGTGATCGACCGGGCCCAGGGCACGGAGTTGTGGGACGTGGACGGCAAGCGCTACCTGGACTTCGTCGGCGGCATCGGTGTGCTGAACATCGGCCACAATCACCCCAAGGTGGTCGCGGCGGTGCAAGCCCAACTGCAAAAAGTCACCCATGCCTGTTTCCAGGTCGTGGCCTACCAGCCTTATCTGGACTTGGCCAAGCGCCTGTGCGAAATGATCGGGGGTGAGCAAGCCTATAAGGCGGCGTTCTTTACCTCAGGCGCCGAAGCCGTAGAAAACGCGGTGAAGATCGCCCGAGCCTACACTCAGCGCTCGGCGGTGATCGCCTTTCGCGGCGGCTTCCATGGCCGGACGTTGCTGGGTACCACGCTCACCGGCATGAGCCAGCCTTATAAACAGAATTTCGGGCCGTTCGCGCCGGAGGTCTTTCATACGCCCTATCCGAATGCCTATCGGGGTGTCACCAGCGAAATGGCGCTCCAGGCGCTGGACGAACTGTTGGCGACTCAAGTGGCACCTGAGCGGGTCGCAGCAATCATCATCGAGCCGGTGCAAGGCGACGGCGGTTTCCTCTCGGCGCCCGTCGAGTTCCTCCAAAGCCTGCGCGCGCTGACGGAAAAACACGGCATTGTGCTGATTCTTGATGAGATCCAGACCGGGTTTGGTCGCACCGGTAAATGGTTCGGCTTCCAGCATGCCGGCATCCAGCCAGACCTGGTCACCGTCGCCAAAAGCCTCGCCGGCGGCTTGCCGCTGTCGGGTGTGGTCGGCAAGGCCGAAATCATGGATGCGCCACTGCCTGGTGGACTGGGCGGTACCTATGGCGGTAACGCGCTGTCGTGCGCGGCGGCGCTGGCGGTGATTGACGCTTACGAGCAGGAACACCTGTTGGCCCGTGGCGAAGCCCTGGGCGAGCGTCTGCGTCAGGGGCTGTTACGTCTGCAAACCCGCTACCCGCGCATTGGCGACGTGCGTGGCAGCGGCTTCATGCTGGCGATCGAACTGATCAAGGATGACCTGGCGCGCACCCCGGATGCCGACCTCAACCAGCGCTTGATCGACGAAGCCCGGGCCGGTGGATTGCTGGTTATCAAGTGCGGAGTGTACCGCAACGTATTGCGCTTCCTTGCCCCTCTGGTGACCAGCGAGGCGCAGGTCGATGAGGCCTTGCAGATTCTCGACGCTGCGCTGGCACGGGTCATGGGCTGAAGGCCTGGTGTTCATGGCGTTTGCCAGGGCAAGCGCCAATGCAAATCAAAGGAGCGTGGATCGGTGGGACATCAGCGGAGGCTTTACCCATGAGGTTGACTGAGTATCGGGCATTGTTGATCGACTGCGATGAGGTCCTGGTGGATCGGGACTCCGCCATCTGGACGGCGCTGCAGCCACTGTTGGAAAACCACGGCGAATCGCCGGAAAAAAACCAGGTGCTGGCCGAGTTCGATGAGGTACTGCAAGCGCTGTATCCGCGCTTCGGCGAGTTGGGCTTCAGCGGTTTGCTGTGTTTCGCCCACCGTCAGTTGGCCGAGCGCTGGAAACTCAAGGTCAGTTGGGAGGAGGGCATGAGCTTCGCCCGCTCGGCCGCCGCCTGGACGTTGTTCGAGGATGCGCCGGGGGCGATGCTCTATCTGCGCAAGTTCTATCGCCTGCTCGTATTGGGCGACCGCGATGCAGAAGACCGGGGTGCGTTGTGCGAGCGCCTGGGCATCGAGCCGGAGGATTTTATTTCACTGGCCAGTGACCCTTTGCACGATACCGTTTGGCTCAAGGCCAACGACCTCGATGCGCAGGCTATTCTTCAAGTGACCCGACCTGGCGCCCGTCCCGCCAAGGTTGGGGCGGTTTGCCTGATCTGTCGCAACCCCGACAACCCGCCCAAGCCGTGCGCGGGCCAGTATTGCATCAACAGCATGGCCGATCTGGTGGCTCAGCATCAGCTGTCTTTACGGTGCTGATTTTGTTAGAAGATTGTCTTACAAATGGCAGACAGAGGTAGGTGATGGAAGGTGTAGCGAAACTGGACCGGATCGACATCAGCATTCTGGTAGAGCTTCAAAAAGACGGTCGCATGACCAACGTCAGCCTGGCCGATGCCGTTGGCTTGTCCGCCAGCCCATGCCTGCAACGGGTCAAACGGCTCGAGTCGTTGGGGTATATCTCCAGCTACAAGGCCCATTTGAACCTGGCCAAGATTACCGACTCGGTGACGGTCTTCACCGAAATCACCTTGAGCGACCATAAGCGCGAGGACTTCGCCAAATTCGAGTCCAACATCCGCCTGGTGGATGAAGTGCTCGAATGTCACCTGATCAGCGGTGGCTACGATTACCTGGTGCGCTTCATGACCCGCAGCATCCAGGATTACCAGGATGTGATGGAAAGCCTGCTGGACAAGAACATCGGCATCTCCAAATACTTCAGCTACATCGTCATCAAGTCGCCTGTGCGCAAGGACGAGATTCCGTTGCGCAAACTGTTGCGGCACTGATTCAAAGGAAAAGGGGCCCCGTCATCCAGCGCTGTCCTCACTGGCGTGAATCAACGCACTCACCCGTCGGCCCAGGTCAGTCAAGCTGAAAGGTTTGGCCAGTACGTGGGTCGTGGTGTCGACCGAAACCAGATTTTTCCCCTCGGCAAATCCGGTGATGAACAACACTTTCAGCGAGGGATATCTGGCCTTCATTTCATTCGCCAGGCTGATGCCATTCATGGTTCCCGGCAGGCCGATATCTGTCAGCAATAAATCGATATGCTCGGTCTTATCGGCCTGCTTGAGGGCAGAGACGCTGTCCAGCGCATCGATGACGTGATAGCCGGTTTCAGTCAGGAATTCCGAGACCAACTGGCGAATCGCCGCTTCGTCATCCACCACCAGAATGGTTTCGTTGGCGCCGGGCTGCAAGGGTGCGGTGTCATCCAGATGCGCGCTTTTCACCCTGATGGGGGACTGGCTGACAACCGGAAAATACATTGTCACGGTCGTGCCCACGCCGACGCTGCTCTGAATCTTCACCTGCCCTCCGGATTGCTGGGCAAACCCGTAGATCATCGACAGGCCCAGGCCGGATCCTTCGCCAATGCGCTTGGTGGTGAAGAACGGATCGAATACCCGAGACAGGATGTCGGCGCTGATCCCCGTGCCCGAGTCGGTGACCGAGATCGCCACATATGGGCCCGGCGGCATCATTTTTTCGCTGGAAGATGTCGCGTCGATAACGCAGCGTTGCACGTCAAGTTTCAAGGTTCCGCCACCGGGCATCGCATCCCGGGCATTGATGGCCAGATTGAGCAGAGCGTTCTCCAGTCCATTGGGGTCGCATTTGATCGGATCATGCCCCCTGAAAGCGCATTCGACATGAATGCTCGGGCCCACGGAGCGTCGGATCATTTCTTCCAGGCCGGCCACCACTTTGCGCGGTTCGAGAACTTCCGGTTCTAGCGACTGCTGCCTGGAAAATGCCAGCAGGCGCTGGGTCAGTGCGGCGGCGCGTGTCGCTGAGGTCAGGGCGACGGAGTTGTAGCGAGACAGTTCGTCGTAGCGTTGACGGTCGATGTGCCGTTGCATCAGCTCAAGGCTGCCACTGATGCCAGCCAGCAGGTTGTTGAAGTCGTGGGCAATACCCCCCGTCAGTTGGCCTACCGCTTCCATCTTCTGACTTTGCCGCAGTTTCGACTCGGCCAGCGCACGCTCCTGTTGTTCGGCTTCAAGCTGCTGGGTACGGGTTGCAATCCGGTCTTCGAGCAGGTCGTTCCAGTCCCTGAGCGCCGCCTCCAGTTGCACCCGCTCGTTGATGTCTTCGACGGTGCCATACCAGCGCTCGCATCGTCCCTCGGGATCCAGGCTACAAAACGCGCGGATTCTGAACCATCGATATTCCCCCGTGGATTTTCGCAACTGGATCTGTGCGTCGAAGGGTTGCAAACTCGCCAGCGACTGATTCCACAACCGGGCAAATGATATGCGGTCATCGGGGTGCGTTGCGTTCAGCCACTGGCGCCCGAGTGTCTGCTCAGGCGACCGTGCGGTGTATTCATACCAGCGTTGATCCAGTGATGTCACCGCGCCATGGCTGTCGGCCGTCCAGGGCCAGAGTGGATTAAGCTGCGCGGCGATTCGATAGTGTCTTTCGCTTTCACGCAATTTTTCTTCAGTCAGGCGCATGGCCTGCATGGTTTTGGCGCGTTTCAACGCCGCACCCAGCAGGTTGCTGTAGACGCGCAGAAAGTCGATGTCGCTCTCGCTAAACTGCCGGGGGCTGCGGCTGTCGACTTCGAAGATGCCGAAGGGCCGCGTCTCGGTGGCGCCGTATACCAGCACATTGACGAACGCCTGGACGCCGTTGCGCGTTTGGAAGTCGTGATAGCGAAAGCGTGTTTCTGTCGCAATGTCCGTGGAAATGACGGCGCCGCCGGAGTCCAGGGAATACCGTTCCGGTGTGCCTTCCAGTGCCTGAACCCGGACTTCGCCGACGACCCCCGGCAACCAGCCCACACCGTTGCGCACGAGGAAAGTGAGCCCGTCGTCTTCCAGCGACATGAACTTCGCCAAATGGGTTTCCAGTGCTTCACCGACCAGACGACACGCCTCGTCGAGGATGTGTTCAAAATCGTCTGAAACCAGGGCCAGCTCGCCGAACTCGGCAAGTACCTTGCGTTGACGTAATAAAGTGTCTTCGATTGTCATGTGGATCACCCTTGGTACGTCTTGAATATCCGAGGGTTGCAGGACGGCTAGGTTCACATGAATTGATAAGCGTGCCGACCACAAGCCGTTTGACGTGAGAGGCGTAGAACGCAAAAGCCCTTCCTGAGAAGGGCTCTGCAAGGTGGGCGCAGAATCTGGGCGCCCCTGGACAAAGGTGGGAGCGAGCCTGCTCGCGATGGCGCTAGGTCGCCTGGCCGGGGTCGTGAATGTTCCGACGCTATCGCGAGCAGGCTCGCTCCCACACAGGTCATGCAGTGCATGTCATTGTTTTATTCCTGAAGAAACGTCAGCAGATCCTGGTTCAGCCGGTCCTTGTGCGTATCGGTCAGGCCATGCGGCGCGCCGGGGTAGACGATCAGACGTGCACCCTTGATCAGCGCCGCCGAGGCCCGACCGGAAGCATCAATGGGAACAATCTGATCATCGTCTCCATGAACGACCAGCGTCGGCACATCGAACTTCTTCAGGTCGTCGCGAAAATCGGTGGCCGAGAAGGCCGCGATCGACTCATAGGTGTTCTTGCTGCCCGCCTGCATGCCCTGCACCCAGAACGACTGGATCAGCCCTTGGGATGGCTTGGCACCCTCGCGGTTGAAACCGAAGAATGGACCGGAGGCGATGTCCAGGTAAAGCTGTGAGCGGTTCTCCAGGGACGCCTTGCGCAGCCCGTCGAACACCTCGATGGGCAGACCGCCGGGGTTGGTTTGGGTCTTGAGCATCAGCGGTGGGACGGCGGAAACCAGCACGGCCTTCTTCACCCGGCTTGTACCATGGCGACCGATGTAGCGAGCCACTTCGCCGCCCCCCGTCGAGAACCCCACCAGGGTGACATCCTTCAAGTCCAACGCTTCAATCACCGCCGCCAGATCGTCGGCGTAGTGATCCATATCGTTGCCTTCCCACGGCTGGCTGGAGCGGCCATGACCGCGACGGTCGTGGGCAACGACGCGATAACCCTTCGAGGCGAGGAACATCATCTGCGCTTCCCAGCTGTCGGCGTTCAGCGGCCAGCCGTGACTGAAGGTGACTACCTGGCCATCCCGTGGACCCCAATCCTTGTAGTACAGCTGCACGCCATCCCGAGTGGTGATATAGCTGGCGGACTGGATCATGCTGCCGACGGCGGACATGCTCGCAGCGGTCTGGGCGGGGGAGGCAGCTTCGGCGCTGAGGGTTGCCAGTGCCAGCGTCGCGATGGCCATGGTGCGGTTGAGTGTGTTCATCGTCTCTCTCCATAGGGGTCGGTTTGACCTGTCGCGACCGCCGTCGATCGCGTTGGTGGGCAGATTAGAGAGAGAGACTGCTACCGAGAACCGCTGCGCTATCGATAGCTGCTATACGCATAACCGATGGTTGCGGCGCGCTTGGATGGACCCCCTACGCTGGAGCACTCAAGCGGGCTCCAGTTCCGCGCTGAGATAGACCTGGCGGCGCAGCCATTGATGGCCGGCATCCTTGTTATTGCGCGGGTGCCAGGCCAGCACCAGGCGCAGCGCCGTCAGCTCGAGGGGTGGTTCGAACAGGTCCAACCGGTCGCGGTACTGGCAGAGGAAGCGCGAGGGCAGTGTGCACAGGGTATCGGTGGACGCAACGAGCAGCGGCGCCAGTGCGTAATTCTGAATGGAGAAGGCGACGTTGCGAACCTGGTTGATCTCCACCAGTGCCTCGTCGACCACCCCGGCAAAACGCCCGCCTTCCGAGGACACGAGCACATGATCAAGGGCGCAAAACGTCTCGAGATCAAGTGGTCCCGTGCCGCGAGGATGGCCCTTGCGCTGGGCGGTCAGGAAGCCATCCTCCCAAAGAGGTCGCTGCATGAGGTCGTCGCGAAGCGCGCCTGGCACGGTGATCAGAAGATCGATCTGGCCTTGCTCAAGACGCTCGAACACGTCGCGTGGGGGATGGATGAACGCCAGCTTTGCATGCTTTGCCTCATGCTTCAGACGGGCGCAGAGATCCGGCGCCAGAACGGCCGCCGGCGTTTCGAACAAGGCGATGACGAAGGTGCGGGTCGTGGTGGCCGGATCGAAACGTTCCGGTTGACTGACCAGGCGTTTGAGCCCTTCGAGCACTTGCAGCAACTCTTGCTCCAGTGCCTGCGCCCGGGGCGTGGGGACCACGCCACGACCGTTCGCCGCCGGGACGAACAACGGATCCGCCAGGATATCCCGCAGACGCGCCAGCCGTGCCGACAGAGCCGGTTGGCTGATGCCCAACTGGGCAGCGGCACGCGTGACATTGCGCTCTTGCAGCAGCGCCTTGAGTGCCAGCAGCAACGCTCCGTCGAAATCCGTGTAGTTCATCTTCATCTCCCGATCAGCGCCATCAGACAGGCTGCTGTGCGGGCATGAAATCAAACAAGGTGCCGGTTTGTATAGCGTTGCGCAGGTGGGAGCGAGCCTGCTCGCGAAAGCGGAGTGTCAGTCAGCGCCGATGGGGAATGTGCCGCCGCCATCGCGAGCAGGCTCGCTCCCACCCTTGATCACCGCCAGCCGCAAAATCTTCATTCACCGCAAATCCCCTGTGGGAGCGAGCCTGCTCGCGAAAGCGGAGTGTCAGTCAGCAAAGATGTTGAATGTGCCGCCGCCATCGCGAGCAGGCTCGCTCCCACCCTTGATCGCCGCCAGCCGCAGAATCTTCATTCGTCGCAAATCCCCTGTGGGAGCGAGCTTGCTCGCGAAATCGGTGTATCAGTCAGCAAAGATGTTGAATGTGCCGCCGCCATCGCGAGCAGGCTCGCTCCCACCCTTGATCACCGCCAGCCGCAGAATCTTCATTCACCGCAGATCCCCTGTGGGAGCGAGCTTGCTCGCGAAAGCGGTGTATCAGTCAGCAAAGATGTTGAATGTGCCGCCGCCATCGCGAGCAGGCTCGCTCCCACCCTTGATCACCGCCAGCCGCAGAATCTTCATTTGTCGCAAATCCCCTGTGGGAGCGAGCCTGCTCGCGAAAGCGGTGTATCAGTCAGCAAAGATGTTGAATGTGCCGCCGCCATCGCGAGCAGGCTCGCTCCCACCCTTGATCACCGCCAGCCGCAGAATCTTCATTCACTGCAGATCCCCTGTGGGAGCGGGCCTGCTCGCGAAATCGGTGTATCAGTCAGCAAAGATGTTGAATGTGCCGCCGCCATCGCGAGCAAGCTCGCTCCCACCCTTGATCACCGCCAGCCGCAGAATCTTCATTCACCGCAGATCCCCTGTGGGAGCGAGCTTGCTCGCGAAAGCGGTGTGTCAGTCAGCAAAGATGTGGGATGTGCCTACGCCTTCGCGAGCAAGCTCGCTCCCACCCTCGATCACCGCCAGCCGCAGAATCTTCATTCACCGCAAATCCCCTGTGGGAGCGAGCCTGCTCGCGAAAGCGGTGTGTCAGTCAGCGCCGATGGGGAATGTGCCACCGCCTTCGCGAGCAGGCTCGCTCCCACAAGATCGAGCGTTTCAGTCGCGATTGCGATACTGGGCCGGCACCCACTCATACTTTCCGGCTTCGCGTCGAATATGGCCGATACCGGGGAAGGGCAAATGCGCGACCGCAGACAGGCGCATTTCATCGGCTGAGGTTTCGAACTGACGCAGCCGCTGGGCTCGTGCGTTGTCCTGATTGACGTCAAAACTGATGGTCACCTCGGGCCGGGCGAA
Organism: Pseudomonas sp. A214; assembly: GCF_900156295.1. Lineage (NCBI taxonomy): Bacteria > Pseudomonadati > Pseudomonadota > Gammaproteobacteria > Pseudomonadales > Pseudomonadaceae > Pseudomonas > Pseudomonas sp. A214. The sequence goes on along the minus strand of NZ_LT707062.1, from coordinate 4,545,697 downwards.
CTGGATCAGGCCGACGTGCAGGATATCCCCCCAGAAATCGAGGCTTTGACCCTGACTCTCGACCCTGTAGAAGCTATGGCCCGGCGTGTGGCCCGGTGTCGGGATGGCGGTGATGCCGGGGAGGAGGGTGGTCTTTGCGGTGAACGTCTTGACCTTGCCCGCCTCAAGGTAGGTGCCAATCGTCTTGCGCGCTTCTTCCAGGTGCTTGGGTTGGAGTCCGCTGCTCAGGTTGGCCGGATCCAGGAAGAAATCCACATCGGCCTGACCCACGTGAATGGTCGCGTTGGGGAATAGCATCTGCCCATCCCGCGTCAGCCCGCCGGAATGATCGGTGTGAATGTGGGTGATCAGAATGTCGCTGATCTGCTCTGGCCGATAGCCAGCGGCGGCCAGGCTCTGGGGCAGTTTGCCGGCTACATTGCCGAACAGTTCGCCGGCGCCTGTATCCACCAGTACCAGATGAGAACCGGTGTCGATCACGTAGGCGTTGATCGAGGTTTCCACCGGGTTACGGACGAAGCCTTTCTGCAACAGCGCGTCTATTTGCCCGGTGCTGATGCCCCGCAGCAGCGGGTGAAGATTAAGCGGTAGCGTACCGTCGCTCAGTGCGCTGACCTGTACCTCACCCACTTGGAATCGGTAGACGCCCGGCAGCTGGGGTTTGTGTGATCGCGAGGCTTCTATTGGCGTTGCGGTGGAAGTCAGGGGGTAGATCGCTGCCGTGAGAAAAAGGGCAGCTAGCAATGTTGTGCGATGGAGAATGGATTGGGTGTGCATGGCAGGAATCCTGGGCAGCGCGAACCTCATTGATCGCTGGAGCAAAGATAAGTCGACGGCGGTGCGGGGGGAACGCCTGCCTCGGTTATACGACGCATCGTTGTGGCTAATGGCTGGGCGCAGTGACGCGCTTGGGTGAGCCCGTGGCGAGGGGATTTATCTCCGCTGAAGGGGGCGCACCAACTGTTTGGTGCGTGTTTAAGGCTATGCTTATCAGGTCCCCCATAAACACCAGGCTGCCCATCAGGAGAACCCGTGAAACAATCGACACCTGTCGCAGCGCTGCTCTGTCTGCTGCTCGGTACTGGCGTTGCCAGGGCCGAGCCGTATCAGGTGGTCACCGAAGAATGGGCCCCGTACAACTATCAGGAGAACAACCAGCTCACCGGCATGACCACTGAAATCGTGCGAGCCATCATGGCACTGACCGGGGATGACTTCGAGGTGCTGCTGCAGCCCAGCATGCGCGCCACCCAGGTACTGAGGACCCGAAGCAAGACCATCATGTTCTCGCTGTTTCGCACGGCGGAGCGCGAGCCGTTGTACAAGTGGGTCGGGCCGATCGTGGAAGAGTCCATTCATGCCTATCAGTTGGCCAGTACGCCGCCGGTGAACTCCCTGGAACAACTGCTGCACGCCCCGCAGATCACCACGCGACATGCCGGCCTGGTGCCGCAGATGCTGCAGTCGCTGGGCTTCAACAACCTGGACAAAAGTGCTACCGAGAGCAAGCTGCTCTACCGCATGCTGCTCGCCGGGCGGACCAAGATCATCGTAGGTGACACCGATGCCGGGGTGGCTTACTACAGCCGCCAGTTGAATATCGCACCGGGCACACTGCGCAAAATCCCCATCGAACTCTATCGGTCATCGCTGTACATCGCCTTCAGCCTTGACTCTGACGATGAGGTGGTGGCCGCGTGGAGCAAGGCTTTGGAGCAGTTGCGGCGCTCTGGCGAGGTGGAGCGGATTCAGCGGCGGTATGAGCGGCCCGTCGGGCAATAAGGGCGATGGCGATGTCGCCTGGCCGTTGGGCCGACAAGTCGTGGTGCAGTTGTTGGTGACCACCGATCAGAGGCTCGCGGCCCTCCACCTGCGAGAGAAAGAACCGCTCCCCGATCAGCTCTCCCACCACTGCCAGCACCAGTGGTAGGCGACATACCGACTGAACCTTCGCATCGTCGTCCAGTATCGAGTAACGCCAGTCCAAGCCACGCGGCACTGGCCATTGGTCCGACGGTTTCACCCCGGCATCGAACACGGCACGCAGGCCATCCAGCCACTCGGCCGGGATCGCTTGGCGGACAGGGCATAGCCGTCCTGATGCAGTTGTTTGCGGTCGATCATGGCGTTCTCGGTTTCCTTGTGAGGCATGAAACGTCTGCTCCCGTGCACCCTCGTTGTGCCGGGCGAACAACCTTTCCTCCACCCAAACCCCTCAAAGCAACCGTTAAATGCCAGAATCTCTTTACCAGATGGTTTTGGAGATCACCATGCTTCACGCATTTGAACAACGGCTCGACCCTTTTCCGCCCGACGAAGCTCCCCCTCCACCTGACGGCCTGGCGCGGTTCCTGTGGGCCTGCACCCGGGGCGCTCGCGGTTATATTCTCGCGCTCGCGTTGCTCAGTGCCGCTGTGTCGATTTACGAAGCCTGGCTGTTTTCTTTTCTCGGGCAGGTCGTGGACATGCTGTCGATCTGGCAGGCAGGCGGCGATGCGGCCCGACAGGAAAGTCGCGTGCTGTGGGGCATCGGCGTGGTGCTGGTGACCAGCATTGGGCTGGTAGCGATGCGCACGATGGTGCAGCACCAAATATTGGCGATCAACCTGCCGTTGCGGCTGCGCTGGGATTTTCATCGGCTGATGTTGCGGCAAAGCCTTTCGTTCTTCTCCGATGAGTTCTCCGGCCGGGTCACCACCAAGGTGATGCAGACGGCGCTGTCGGTGCGCGAGGTGTTATTCACCATTATCGAGATCGCTCCGGGGATCGGGGTGTACTTCATTGCGATCATCGCGTTGGCCGGCGGCTTTGATCTGAAGCTGATGCTGCCGTTCATTGTCTGGGTGGCGTTGTTCGGTCTTGCCATGCGCTACTTCGTACCCCGCCTTGAGAAAGTAGGGCAGGAGCAGGCCCATGCGCGGTCATCAATGACCGGGCGTATCTCAGACGCCTACACCAACATCACCACGGTAAAGCTGTTCTCCCATTCCAAACGTGAAGCCCACTTCGCGCGCGCTGCCATGGAGGATTTCAAGCAGACCGGCTTTCGCCAGATGCGCCTGGTCAGCCAGTTCGAGATCGTCAATCAGGCATTGGTGGTCGGGTTGATCATGGGGGCAGGCGGTTATGCCCTATGGCTATGGCACCAAGGTCAAGTGGGCGCGGGTGCGGTGGCGGCGATTATTGCCATGGCGTTGCGCATCAATGGCATGTCGCACTGGATCATGTGGCAAATGACCTCGCTGTTCGAGAGCATCGGCACCGTGCAGGATGGCATGGCGACCCTGGCCTGCGGCCCCAAGGTGCAGGATGCCCCGGACGCCAGGGAGCTGGTCACCACGGGCGGCGCGGTGACTTTCGACAATGTGAGCTTCAATTACAACGGCGAACGCCAGGTGCTCGATGGCCTGAGCCTGAGCATTCGCCCGGGCGAAAAGATCGGGCTGGTGGGCCGCTCCGGTGCCGGTAAATCCACGCTGATCAACCTGCTGCTGCGCTTTTACGACGTGGACAAGGGTGAGATTCGCATCGACGGGCAGAACATCGCGCACGTCACCCAGGACAGTCTGCGCAGCGCCATCGGCATGGTGACTCAGGACACTTCGCTGCTGCACCGCTCCATTCGCGACAACATCGCCTATGGACGCCCCGATGCCACCGACGAGCAAATCCGCAGCGCCGCGGCCAGTGCCCAAGCCGATGGGTTCATCAGCCAACTGAGCGACAAGCAAGGCCACAGCGGCTACGACACCCTGGTGGGCGAGCGGGGTATCAAGCTTTCGGGCGGCCAGCGTCAACGCGTCGCCATTGCCCGGGTAATGCTCAAAAATGCCCCGATCCTGCTGCTTGACGAGGCCACCAGCGCCCTGGATTCAGAGGTCGAAGTCGCCATCCAGGAAAGCCTCGATGAAATGATGCAGGGCAAGACCGTGATCGCCATCGCCCATCGATTGTCCACGATTGCGGCGATGGACAGGCTGATCGTCATGGATGATGGACGCATCATCGAACAAGGCACCCACACCGAATTGCTCGGGAAAAACGGCACCTATGCGCGGTTGTGGCATCACCAGAGTGGCGGATTTCTGGGGGAGGATCAGGGCGTGGCTGAGGCGGTGGAGTAGGCATGGGGGTGTAAATGCAGCCAGGTCTGGTACCCCAGTGCAACTCCGACCTGGCCGACCGCCTGCTTTTTGAACCGTTTCCCGGTTACTGCTCAAGCATCAAACCACGCCAAAAGATGATCGGCTTTTCTACCCGTGCGGGTTCCGGTGGCACTGCTCTTCTATGGACTTGTCGTGCGCTGGCGGCTCCTCTGGTTCAGGCGCCGCAGTCGGGTACTTGGCGGTATGCACATCATCTACTGACATCTTTTGTCGTGCGCTTATTTGATTGTTATGGTGACTTTGCCTTTTGATCTGCCCTGCTCGACGTAGCGCAACGCCTCTGCGGTCGATGCAAAAGGGAAGGAGCGATCGATGACCGGTTTGATGACCCCAGCCTCGATAAGCGAGGTGATTTTCTGCAGTTGTATCCCGTTGGCTCGCATGAACAAAAACGCATAGCTCACCCCATGTCTGCGGGCTTTTCTGCGAATACCGCTGCTCAGCAGGCGCATGACTTGCCCCAGCACCCAAGACAGGCCTTGCTCTTGGGCAAATTGCACGGTCGGCGGCCCTGAAAGGGAAATGAGCTGTCCACCAGGCTTGAGCACCTTGATCGATTTCTCCAGTACATCGGCGCCGAGGCTGTTCAACACCACGTCGAAATCGCGCAACTCCTTTGCAAAATCCTGCTGTTTGTAATCGATGACCACATCCGCCCCGAGTGCTTTCACCCATTGAACATTCGCCGTACTGGTGGTGGTCGCAACGAAGGCGCCAAGGTGTTTGGCGAGCTGGATAGCAAACGTGCCGACGCCACCGGATCCAGCATGAATCAACACCTTCTGGCCTTTTTTCAGCTGGGCGGTCTCAACCAGCACCTGCCAGGCCGTCAAAGCCGCCAAGGGGATGGCAGCCGCTTCGGCCATGTCGAGATTCGAGGGTTTCAGCGCGAGCGCGTTTTCGTCCACGGCGATCAGTTCAGCAAACGTCCCGATCCGGGCCTCTGGAGGACGTGCATAGACTTCGTCTCCTGGCTTGAATCGCTTCACCGCCGAACCCGTGCTAACAACCACTCCGGCCAGGTCATTGCCCAATACCAATGGAAACGTATAGGGCAGGATCAGTTTGAATTCCCCCGTTCTGATCTTCGAGTCCAACGGGTTCACGCTGGTTGCATGCACCTGAACCAGAACGTCATGCACACCGACCACAGGGTCGGGCACTTCGCCAATCATTCCGTTCTGCTTGCCGTAGCGGTCGATAAAAAATGCCTTCATGTTGCAGCTGCTCTTGTCGGGGGAATGAGAGTGGGGCGAGGCCGACCTGTCGGCATGGGTCAGTCTTGAGTCAAATAGCGCTGCGCCACGGCGGACTGCCTGATCTGCGACAAAAGACCCTGACGCGCGGTTTGCAGGGCATCCCAGCGCTCGCCTTCATGCAGCGGAGGAATGGTCACCGGCTCGCGACGGTCGAAGCCCACCAGGGCGGCATCGACCAGATCACCCACTTCCATGATTTCGCTCAAAGTGTTGATGTCGATACCGGCGCGATCCCAAATCTCCGTGCGGGTGGCTGCGGGCAGTACGGCTTGCACATAGACACCCTGAGGCGACAGTTCCAGGCTCAAGCCTTGGGACAGGAACAGCACGAACGCCTTGGTCGCACCGTAGACCGTCATGCCGAACTCAGGCGCCAGACCCACCACCGAGCCGATGTTGATGATCGCGCCTTCACCTGCTTTGGCCAAGCGCGGCGCGATGGCGCTGGCGAGCCGCACCAGTGCGGTGGTGTTGAGGGCTACCAGTTGTGCAACGCTGTCGGTGCTTTGCTCGATGAAGGTGCCGGACTGTGCGGCGCCGGCATTGTTGACGAGGATGCCGATGCGCGCATCATCCCGCAGGCGCGCTTCGACGCTGTGCAGGTCAGTGAGTTGAGTCAGGTCGGCCTGAAGCACTTCAACGGCGACGTTGTGCTCGCCACGCAACTTCGCGGCGAGCGTTTCCAGGCGAGAGTGATCTCGGGCGACCAACACCAGATCATGTCCGCGTTGGGCGAAACGCTCAGCGTAAACCGCGCCAATGCCGGTGGACGCGCCAGTGATGAGAACGGTAGGGCGAGTAGTCATGATGTCAGCTCTTTGTGAGAAACATGGATTGGGATTGATGCATGAGAAAAAGTCAGGCTCGATCAGCCAGTGCCTGGGCCAAGGTATAGGCGGTAAACAGATTCAGGTCGCTCATGGGAGGTTGTTCCGTGTCCGTTGGTAACTGGTCTGATCGCTGGAAATTATGATGATGATCGAAATCTAAACTGTCAACGGTTTTGATTATGATCAACATCAATGTATGATCAGTCGATGAATTTCCAGCGGTAACGAGGTATCGAAACATGCGCGTGACCAAAGCCCAGGCCCAGGCAAATCGGGAGCACATCGTCGAAACAGCCTCAGTCGTATTTCGCGAGCGCGGTTTTGACGGGGTCGGCGTGGCCGACCTGATGGCCGCCGCCGGCTTCACCCATGGCGGTTTCTACAAACATTTCGGTTCGAAGGCTGACCTGATGGCCGAAGCCTCGGCGAAGAGTCTTGAGCAGTCACTGATCGGCGTCGACGCATTGAGCGTGAAGGACTTCATTGATGTGTATGTGTCGCGGGACCATCGCGACGGGCGCGCCACGGGTTGCACCATGGCAGCGTTGTGCGGTGACGCGGCACGTCAGTCGGACGATTTGAAGGCGGCATTCGCTGAAGGCATCGAGCGCATGTTGCAAACACTCGGCGAAAAATACCCGACCGGGCCGGATGCGGCGCCGGGTGAGGCGAGGGGGAAAATGATCGACCTGCTGGCGCACGCGGTCGGCGCGATCATGCTATCGCGCGCCTGTCCTGACGACTCGGCGCTGGCCGATGAAATTCTGGCGGTGTGTCATGCGCAAATGACTGCATCTTTACCTAGGCGAGCGTAGACCGAAGCCAAAATCCAAAGGCTCGAACCGCTCACTCGTGGCCATACGAACATTACGCAGCCCCACGGTTTCCAAGTGTGAAGCGTACAACTGCTCCGAAAAATAACTGATCAAAATCGAACGACGGCGCGATCCCACCGAGTTCAGGCTGCCCGCATGCACCAAGTCCACATCGAACACCAGGATGTCACCGGCGCAACCTGAAAGCTGTACGGAGCGTGATTCGTTGGTGAAATCGAATGGTGGCGCTCCCGGCTCGGGCCGATGGCTGCCAGGCACGATGCGTGTCGCACCGTTCTCAGGGCCATAGTCGTCAAAAAAAGCCAGGGCCATGGCAATGTCGCCTGGCCGTTGGGCCGACAAGTCGCGGTGCAGCGGTTGACGGCCGCCACCGGCAAGAGGCTCGCGCCCCTCCACCTGCGACAGAAAGAACCGCTCCTCGATCAACTCCCCCGCGACCGCCAGCACCTGGGGCAGACGACACACAGCCTGAACCTTCGCATCATCGTCCAACAGCGAATGACGCCAGTCCATGCCACGCGGCACGGGCCATTGGTCCGACGGCCTCACACCTGCATCGAACACGGCACGCAGGTCTTCCAGCCATTCGGTTGGGATCGCTTGACGGAGCAGAGCGTACCCATTTCGATGGAGTTGATCGCGGTCAGTCATGGTTTCTCGACTTCCTTGTGCGCACGTTTGCAAGGCTAGTATTCAAAGCAAAGTTGGACCACCCGACACTGCAAAATCGAAAGTGACCAGAGACAAACCCGGAAGGTTTGCAGTTATCATCCGGCCACCATCCAAGAAAAGGACTTCACCGATGAAGCGTCTGTTCGTCTGCACCCTCCTTGCACTGGCCGTCGTCGGCTACGCCAAAGCCAACCAGAGCACCTTCGAAGAAACCAACCAGTGCTCGGAAGATATCGATTGCCAAGGGGATTTCATTTGCAAAAACGGCCTATGCGATCTTCCTGAACCCCAACAAAGCCTCGTTGCAAAACCCACCGTCACGACTCAAATCGCGCCCCCAGCGCCCCCGGGTGTTGCCTATGAAACCTTGCCCGTCACCGCCGAGCGTGCCGGGCCTTTCACGACCCAGACCCAAGGGACGGGGACCGCGCTGAATTATCAAACGCGCGCTGGGGTGGTGAATGTCATGGAGGCAATTGTCGAGGAGGCTGAGTACACCGGGTATGTGGCGATTGAAAAGGCTTATACGTTTGGGCCGAGCCGGTATGTGGTGGTTGTTTCCACGGGGGAGGGTGGGAATGCTTGCCCGGCGTCTACTTATGTTTTTAGTTTTGATGCCAAGGTCGAGCGTGTTGATGGGAAGCGGGAGGTGGCTGGGTGTTCTGAGTTGGTTGAGGTTGTGGTGGAGGGGAATAGGTTGACGGTTAAGAAGGAGGGGGATGGGACTGTTGTTTTTAATGGGGTTGTGGAGTAGATCGGGGGATGGGGTGGGCTTTCGTCTGTTTTCGGCCGAGGCTGTGTAAAAACGTTTTCGAGTGCGACAGGTACTCAAAACCGGACTGGAAATCGCGCATGTGCACGAAATCCACATCTGCTGACGTGGAGGGAAGGCCGGATGTCATTACACTAGCGGCTCGTGATACTTTCCAGCTAGGCCAAGGCCTCCTTTTCTATCCGAGTCTCTACACCTCATGTCGAGCATCGCCGTTACCGATCTGACCTCCACCATGGACGTCGACAGCGTCTCGCGGCCGGTTGTGGCTCTGAGTGCCACATTGGTCGCCAAGGACTGGGAAAATGCCACGCATCAGCACCGCAAGGCGCAGTTGATCTACTCGGTTCGCGGCATCCTCAACTGCGAAATCGAAGAAGGCGTCTGGATCGTGCCGCCGCAGTGCGCCTTGTGGATCCCCGGCGACTTGCCCCACTCGGCCTGGGGTTCCGGTGAAGTGGAGTGCTACTGCCTGTTCGTCGAGCAGGATGCCGCGCCGGATCTGCCGACCACCTGCTGCACAATTTCGGTATCGCCGCTGCTGCGCGAGTTGCTGCTCAAGGCGACCGCCGTTCCCGAGCTGTACGCCCCAGGCGGACGGGAGGAACGGTTGCTGGCGGTGTTGCTCGACGAGCTGGTGGCGGCGCCGGTGGAGGACCTGCACCTGCCCATGCCGCGTGACCCACGCTTGCGTCGCCTCGCGGAAATGATCCTGGCGACGCCGGCTGACAAGACGTCGAAGACCGCCTGGGCGACGCGCATAGGTATGAGCGAGCGCAGCATGAGCCGCCTGCTGCTGCAGGAAATTGGCATGAGCTTCGGGCGCTGGCGTCGGCAGCTGCACGTGATCCTGGCGCTGCAAAGGCTGACCAAGGGTGACAGCGTGCAAACGGTGGCGCTGGAACTGGGCTACGAAAACGCCAGCGGCTTCGTCACGATGTTTCGCAAGGCGGTGGGCAAGCCGCCGGCTCGCTACCTTTCGGATCGCACCGGCAGCGCGGTGACGGCAGCTGCGCCCGGAATCATGCTCCCCGATCCGATCGCCCTCTGATCCAATCCGCCTGTCCTGACGCAAGCCTGCGCTGCTTTATTAAAAAGCCGCGGACTTCAGCACCCCCCACACACCCTGCAACGTCGCTCGCCCAGGAAGACGACCGCGCATAACGGCGACATCGCCGCATGTCACGCCGGCCGTTTGCCCCTCGTCAGTCTGCCTGGCAAGTCGACCATATTCCGTAATCAACCATGACTATTACTCAAAACGGCCAGCGGGAGGGTGTGATCATTATTGGCCGAATCGAATAACAATCTGGCCTGATTTCACCATCATGGCGCATTGCCTTTGTTGTTAAATGCGCCATCTAAATGCAAATGAGTATTGCTTAAATGAAAACTTCATCCATTACAGGGAAGTTTCGCTCGTCTCTTGCTCTGTGCGCCGATTCAGTCGTCTGCCCGCCGCTCGCCGGGCACCTCAAAAACGCGCCCTGCAGCGCGCTGGGCTCGGCGATTGCGGCAGCGCTTGTGCTCAGTGCGCCGGGCGCATTTGCCGCCGAGACGGCGCAGCCGCAAAATAAGGCAGCAGACTCAGCCCAGAAGGAAGTGGCCCTGCCGGCAATCCGCGTGACAGGCCAAATGGACAACGCGACCACCGAGGGAACCGGCTCCTACACCACCGGCGAGACGGCAGCGGCGACGCGCCTGCCGATGACGCTGAAGGAAACGCCCCAGGCGGTGACCGTGATCACGCGCCAGCGCATGGACGACCAGCAACTCAACACGGTGCAGAGCGTGCTGGAGAACACCAACGGTGTCACCGCGCGCCAGGCCGACAGCGAGCGCACCAGCTTCTATTCGCGGGGGTTGCTGATTAACAACGTGCAGTACGACGGCATCCCCACCGTGATCGGCAACGCCGTCAACGGCAGCGGCATCAGCGCCCTGGACACCGCCTTCTATGACCGTGTCGAGGTGGTGCGTGGCGGCTCGGCCCTGCTGACCGGCACCGGAAACCCTTCAGCCTCCATCAACCTGGTGCGCAAACGGCCGACACCTGAATTCGCCGCATCCGCCTCCCTCGGCGCCGGGAGCTGGGATACCCACCGCGGCATGGGCGACGTCTCCACACCGCTGACCGAGGACGGCCGCATCCGCGCGCGCCTGGTAGGCACCTATCAGGACGGCAACTCCTACCTGGACGGCTACAAGCCCGAGCGCAAGGCGTTCTACGGCATCGTCGAGGCCGACCTGACCGCCGATACCACGGTGAGCCTGGGCTATGACTACCAGGACATTACGCCGAAGGGCGCCACCTGGGGCGGCTTGCCGCTGTGGTACAGCGACGGTTCGCAGATCGATTATTCCCGCTCCAAGAGCTATGGGCAGGACTGGAGCCATTTCGACAACACCCTCAAGACCGCCTTTGCCGAAGTCGAGCACCGCTTCGACAACGGCTGGACGCTCAAGGGCGTGTTCAACCAGTACCGCACCGAAAGCGAATCCGAACTGGTCTCCCTGGGTGGCCGGCCTGACCCCGTCACGGGGCTGGGCGCCTTCCCGTTCGCAGTGGCGTCCGAGGGGCGCAGTCGCCAGAACACCTTTGACGTGATGGCCAGCGGCCCCTTCGAAATGCTCGGTCGCCAGCACGACCTGGTGGTCGGCGCGACAAGTTCACGCCGCAAGGCCAGTCAGGACGATGTAGCGCCGTTCTTCGCAGGCTTTACGCCGATCAACATCCATAGCCTGAGCCCAGGCACGCCACGGCCCAACTTTGATGCCATACCGCATATCCCGACCCGCACCGAGGTCAAGCAGAGCGGCATCTATAGTGCGGCCCGCTTCTCCCTGGCCGATCCGCTGAAGCTCATCGTCGGCGGGCGCCTGAACTATTACGAGGTCGACGACGACGCCAACGGCAGCACGCTGCACTACAAGAAAAACAACGAATTCACCCCGTACGTCGGACTGGTCTACGACATCGACAGTACCTACTCGGCTTACGTCAGCTACACGGGCATCTTCAACCCGCAAACCGACTTCCGCGACACGACCGGCAACGTGCTCACGCCGTCCAAGGGCAAGACCAAGGAAGTCGGCCTCAAGGCCGCCTATCTGGGCGGGCGCCTGAATGCTGCCGTGGCGGTGTTCGAGACCAAGCTGGACAACGCCGCGCAACTGGTCCCCGGCGCGTTCACCCCAGGCGGAGCCAACGCCTATACCGGCGCCGACGGCACCAAGTCTCGCGGCATCGAGTTCGACCTGCAGGGCGAGCTGGCCACTGGCTGGAACATCTACGCCGGTATCGCCCACTTCACCGCCGAGGATGGCGACGGCGAGCGCCTGAACTCCCAGCTACCGCGCACCACGGCCCAGTTCTTCACCACCTACCGGCTGCCTGGCGCGTGGAACAAGCTGACCCTGGGCACAGGCGTGAAGTGGCAGAGCCGCTTTTACCAGGCGCCGGGCGTTGGCACCAGCACGCTGGGCGGCGAACAGAGCGCCTATGCCCTGACCTCGGTGATGGGGCGTTACGCCCTGAGCGAGAACATCGACCTGGGCCTCAACGTCAACAACCTATTCGACAAGAAGTACGCCTTGCAGAAGGGTGACTTCGACACCGTGACCTATGGCGCCCCGCGCAACCTGATGGCCACGCTGGACTACCGCTACTGATTGCCCGCAGTACGCGGATCGCTGCCGGCGACTCGCGCCCCTACCGCCTTGAACATCGAGAACGTGCTCATGCCTACCCAAAACCCGGTTCACGTATTGGCGATACAGAATGCGAACAAGGTCACCTTGTTCTGGTTGACGACTACTGCTGGCGCAGTGCTCTTCGTGACCTTCCAGTTGTTCTTCTACGTAAACGACTTTGTGAGAGCACAGGGCACCGCCCCGGCGATTACCTTCGAGCCCGGCATGCTTTGGGTGTTTCCTACCTTCTATGGCTCCTGGATCGTCACGGTGCTCCTCGCCCTGATCGAAACCCGCAAGGCCCAGTGGGCTGTCCTGATCCTCGGCAGCCTGCTGGTCGTGCTCAATACCCTGGGCGGAGTCACCGACGGGCTGCGCGACGGCTGGTACGTCGCCTTCTCGGCGGTATTCTTCATCACCCTGCCCGGAGTGTTCGCCATCGCCGCCAGCTGGCGTCACCTCAACCGCAAAGGAACCCGCCATGCCGATGAATAGCGCTGAATTCCCGCTGGTGTGGATGAGTTTCGCCCACGAGCCCGGGCACGATACCCAGAAGGACTTCGACGAGTTCGCAGCCAACCTGCAGCGCGGCGAACCCTTCGTGCTGCTCAGCGAAACGCCACCCGGCGATGACCATGAGCACTCACCAGAAGAAAAGAAACGCACCACGCTGTGGATGAAGAAGCACAAGGCGCAACTGCGCAGCCTGGTTCTGGCCCTGATCATGGTCGAACCCAGCGCGGCAAAGCGCCTGGGATTCAAGGCATTCGCCGGCCTGTTCGCCAAGGTCTGGGGCTACCCGCTGCTGTTCGCCGCCTCACGCGAGCAGGCCATCGAGATGGCCCACGAACTGCTGCGCAAGACTAACAGGGAGGCGCGCTGAGGGTTGGCTAGCTGAAACGACTCAGTTCGCTACAACTTCACCCTCGGAAACTTCGTCCAGTGATTTGCCGCGAGCTCGCTCTTGCGAAACGGCTTAGTAAGCCGCGGTACTTCTGGGTGATTATCAGGCATCAGTGCGGTGAGGGCGTGCGATGGGCAGCAAAGGCCATTCTCTGCCAATCATAGGTGGTCAAATCCGATGTAAATGGCAGGTAAGGTCGAATGCATGCAACGAGGGAAGTCCGTGCAGAACTCATCGGCCAGCTAAGCAGAAACGGGCGCTTTAAGCGCCCGAAACGCTGTCAATGTTCAACCTGCGCCTGAAGCCGTCGACCAATCACTTCCAGCAAATCACACCCATCACGCAACGGAATTACCAAAAGTTGCGCCAAGTCCGAAAGCACCACTGTGTCGCTGGCGATCTCGGATCGGAACGCGATGTTTTCCAGTACTTGAGTCACCACACGGATGCGGTAATCAGCGGTTGCGTGCAAGACGTCCAGCGGGGATAAATCCCCTCGCCACAGGGAGGGCGGTGCAGCTAGCCCTCGAACTCCGTTTGCAGCATCCCCAAAAACGCCTCCCTGGCAGGATGCCGACCGGTGTTTTCATGCCAATAAAAAAGGTTATCGATCCCCGCCAGCTCGGGGAATTCATACCCCGTCCAACCAGCCCCCTGGCGGTATTGCTCATAGATCCCACGGGGCACCAGCGAGACACCTGCACCTGCACTGACGCAGCCGACGATGGCGCCGTAGCTGGCGATGCTGATGATCGGCTGCGTTTGCTCATGGCGTAGCAGCCATTGCTCCAGCGCCAAGCGGTACGGACAGCCCGTGGGCCACATGAAGATCGCCTTGCCTTGCAAATCGGCGGCGCTGCGTAACGGGCCGTGGGACTCGGAGGCGATGAGCACCAGGTCTTCGCGGTACATCACGGCTCGTTTGAGTCCAGGTCGCTCCATGTCCACCGCTACGATCACGCCATCGAGCCGGTGATGCTGGACATCGTCCAGCAGCTGAGCCCAGGTGCCCGTGCTCAGTTCCAGGGATACTTGCGGGTATTGCGCGTGGTATTTGGCCAGCAACTGGGGCAGACGCCCCGTGGCGCTGGACTCGATCGCGCCAATGCGCAACGGGCCGCTCGGCGCGCTGTCAGGGGCTATTGCGCGGCGGGCTTCTTCTGTCAGGTTCAGTATTTTTGTCGCGTACCCCACAAACACTTCACCCGCCGGGCTGACTCGCAGTCCGCGACCTTCGCGGAAGAACAACGGCGTGCCGAGCTCCCGCTCCAGGGACTTGAGGCGTGCGGTGATGTTGGACGGCACACAGTGCAGCACTTCAGCGGCACGGGCGATGCTGCCGGTGTCGAAGACCGTCTTGAGCATGCGCAGTTGGGACAGTTCCATAGCTCACCCAAAGTGAATGGTGGGTTGAGTTTAAGTCACTTGTGCTGATGTGAGGTGGTTTCGATACTTCGAGGCAAATCGGCAGACGCTCAATGGGGCAGGGACTTCTAAATGGAAACGCGTTGTGTGTCGTTCGACGGTTCCTCCAGCAAACCCGGTGCGGGAATTATCCTCGCGACGACGTTCGTGATTTTTTGCTGGGCCTATTCTCCGATTGGCATTCGCATCGGCTTGCAGGCTTACGAGCCGGGTCACTTGGCGCTGATGCGGTTTCTCATCGCTTCGGTGTTCATGGCCCTGGTCGCGATGGTCAAGGGTATTTCCCGGCCGCGTCTCAGGGACCTGCCATTGCTGGCGGTGCTGGGTTTCTTCGCTGTGAGCTTGCACCACATTGCGCTCAATTACGGTCAGCGTGGCGTCAGTGCCGGGGCCGCCAGTGTGCTCGCCCAGTCCACGCCTTTGTTCAGCGCTTTACTCGCACATTTTTTCTTCAAGGACAGAGTCAGTGGTTGGCAGTGGGGGTGCGTAGTGTGCGGCTTGTTTGGCGCTGCCGTGGTCGTGGCGGGGGATCGTGGCTTGGGTGATATGAACGCCCATGGACTCTTGATCCTGCTGGCGGCGCTGTCCTGGAGTCTGTATTTCTCTCTCCAGAAACGTCATGCCCAGCGATACGATGGATTGACCATGGTTTGCTACACCGTCTGGTCGGGCACAGTCCTGCTATTTATTTTCGCGCCGGGACTGCTAATTGACGCACAACACGCTTCTGTTTCGGTGAATCTGGCGATGCTGATATTGGGTATTTTTCCCAGCGCGCTGGCGTACCTCGCATGGGCTTACGTACTGGCGCATAGCAATGTAAGCCGCGCCTCCATGGCGCTTTACCTGATACCGCCCACCGCGATGTTGATGGCTTCTTTGGTGCTGGCCGAGCGCCCGTCAGTGATGGTGGTGGTTGGGGCGGTTATCGTGTTGATGAGCGTGCTGGCGTTGAATCTTGAGCCGGTGAAGGGGGCAAATGCCAGCTGATTCTGTAGTGGTTGTAGGCAATGACGTCGGAGGGTTGCGAAAGGCAACTCCAGCTTGACGAACCGTTGCAATGGCGAAAACGAGAGTCGTCGGCTGACTTCACAACGGTCGTGAGGCACGGTTCTACGCGTTTCGTCTGATCCGTATTTTTCTGTTAAAGCTGCCGCTGTAATCAACCCAGTTCCCACCTCAGAATAGCCAGGCGGTTTGCCTATCAAACCGCCCGTGTAGCGCAGTTTTCTGCTCCAGGAGGGCTCATGACGAAGATGGCGATTTTTTTGGGTGGTTTTTTGGCACTGACCCTTTTGATTGGCGTGCTGGCGACGATTTCGCCGGTGTAGACACAAGCCCGCAGACAAGGTGGCCCTGTGGCAAAGGAATGCTTCAGCGGAATACTGAAGCAAACCCGGTCGCTTTTTGTGGCGAGGGGATTTATCCCCGTTGTGGGAGCAAGGCTTGCTCGCGAACCAGGCGCCTCGGTTGCTGAAGGATTGCATCGCCTGCGTCGCGGGCAAGCCTTGCTCCCACAATGAGTTCTGTGTGGATCGGGGAGCAGTCCTTAGCGCCTACCGATGCAAAATCACCTGCGCAATCTCCTGCAACCCCATCACCCGCTGCGCGGCGTTGAGTTTGATGGCTTCCTTGGGCATGCCGAAGACCACGCAGCTGGCTTCGTCCTGGGCCACGGTGCTGCTGCCGGCGTCGAGCATTTCTTTCAGGCCGCGGGCGCCGTCGTCGCCCATGCCGGTCATGATGATGCCGGTGGCGTTGCGGCCGGCGAATTTGGCTACTGAGCGAAACAGCACGTCCACCGATGGGCGGTGGCGGTTGACCAGGGGGCCATCCACCACTTGTACGTGATAGAACGCGCCGCTGCGGGTCACCATCATGTGTTTGCCGCCTGGGGCGATGAGGGCCAGGCCCGGGTGGATACGGTCGTTGTTGCGGGCTTCGCGTACTTCAATCTGGCACAGGCTGTTGAGTCGGGCGGCAAACGAGGCGGTGAATTTTTCCGGCATGTGCTGGACGATGACTATGCCTGGGCACACCCGTGGCAAGGCGGTCAGCACCGCTTCCAGGGCCTGGGTGCCGCCGGTGGACGTGCCGAGGGCGACGATGCGTTCGGTGGTCTGGGCCATGGCATGGCCGTTGGCGGCTGGCAGCATGGCATCGGCAGTGAGTTTGGTGGCTGGGGTCAGCGGCGCCGGGGCAGGGCGCCGGCCCAGGTTTTTGACGTTGACCTGGGCGGCGGCGCGAATGGCCGATATCAGCTCCGGCGCAGATTCCAGCAGGAAATTCTTCAGGCCGCTGGTGGGCTTGGTGATGATTTCCACCGCGCCGGCGGCCATGGCTTGCAAGGTGGTTTCGGCGCCCCTGGGCGTCAGGGACGAGCAGATCACCACCGGCGTGGGACGCTCGCTCATGATTTTCTTCAGGAAGGTGATGCCGTCCATGCGCGGCATCTCCACATCCAGCACGATCACGTCGGGCCACTCCCGGGCCAGTTTGTCCATGGCGAAAATCGGATCGGACGCCGCACCCATCACATGGATGTCCGGCGTGTCGCTGAGGATCGCCAGCAGTACCTGGCGAACCACGGCAGAGTCATCCACCAGCAGTACATTTATCTTTTTTGACATGGTTAATGCCGGGTCCTTATCGGTTGATGCCTGACCCACACGTCGCCGCTGCACAGGTCAAAGATGATGCTTCGGTAGCCCGTGCTGCCCATGTCCTGGGCGATCAGGTCCAGGCGGTACAGCGCGGCCATTTCCAGCGCTGCGTTGACGTTCATCCGCGCCACGTCGCCGAACGGCACCTGGCGTTGCAGCTCCGGGAACATTTCGCCGCCGCCGAACAGCTTGAGCTGGTAATCCTCGGGTTCGGTGCGATGGGCCTTTGCCTGGCGGACGAACAGTTCGATGGCTTCGTCAGCGTACATGCCGTTCAGCGCCGTGGAGCAGCGCGCCCGGCTGGGCAACATGTAATGGCACATGCCGCCGATCTTGCGCTCCGGATGCCACAGGGTGACGGCCACGCAAGAGCCGAGAATGGTGCGCAGGCGAGTCGGGCTGGTGGCGAAACGAAACTCGCCGGGCGCCAGATACACCTCGGGCATTTGCTTGAGCGCGGCGCTCATGGCTTGCGATAAATCGAAGGTGCCACCAGTTTCAACGCATCGGATACGCCGTTGAGGCTTTCGGAGTGGCTCACGATGAAATACCCGCCGGACTTGAGCCGTGGGAGCAATCGGGCGACCACTTTGCTTTTGGTGGGTTGGTCGAAATAGATCATGACGTTGCGCAGGAAAATGACATCGAACTCGCCCAGCTCCGGCAAGGTGTCGTTGAGGTTGACCTGGATGAAGTTGACCCGGCTGCGCAACGCCCGGTCGATGAGGAATGTGCCTTGCTGGCTGCCGGTGCCCTTCAGGCAATATTTCACCAGCAACGGTTGGGGCAGGGTACGGGCGCGTTCCATGGGGTAATGTCCGGAACGGGCCTTGGCCAGTACCTGGCTGCTGATGTCTGAACCGATGATTTCCCAAGGTGTGGTGCCCAGTCCTTCGGCCAGGGTCATGGCCAGGCTGTAGGGCTCTTCACCCGAGGAACTGGCGGCGCTCCACAGGCGAAAGGTTTTACCCGGCGTAGCATGGGGCAGCACATGTTCGCGCAGGAAATCGAAGTGCTTGGGCTCGCGGAAAAAGTAGGTTTCGTTGGTGGTGAGCAGGTCCAGCGCCACCTGCAATTCCTCGGTGCGCTGGCCGCTCATGATCAGCTTGAAATACTCGCCGTAACTGCCCAGTTCATAGTGCTTGAGGCGCTTGAACAACCGCCCGGCCACCAGGGCCTTCTTGGCCGGTGACAGGTTGATGCCCGCGGCTTGATACAGCCAGGCTTGAAACTGGCTGAACTCACGGTCATTGAGCGCCAATGAGTTCACAGTGCGTTCCTTGCAGGTGTCTGCGTTCATTGGTTTTCAGCTTCCAGCGCGGCAGGGCTGGCCTGGGCCAGCTGCGACATTTCATCGATGGACAGCACTCGGTCCACCTCCAGTACGATCACGAACTTGCCGTCGACCTTGGCCATGCCGCTGATGAAATCGGCGCGGATCTTCGCCCCGAAACTCGGTGGCGGTTCGATCTGCGAAGCCGGGATCTCCAGCACCGCCGACACCGTGTCCACCAGCAGGCCGATGTCCTGGGCGGGGCCGTCCTCGGTGTTGGCCTCGATGATCACCACGCACGAACGCCGGGTGATCGCCGAGTTCTGTCGGCCGAACCGGGCCGACAGGTCCACCACCGGCACGACCGCGCCGCGCAGGTTGATCACCCCGCGTACGAAGGCCGGCATCATCGGCACCACCGTCAGGTTGCCGTACTCGATGATTTCTTTGATGCACAGGATGCCGATGGCAAACATCTCCGTGCCGAGCATAAACGTCAGGTATTGCGCTTCTTCCTCAACCGCGATGGCGGCTTGACGTGTGGTCGCGATGGCGCCCATGCCTTTTCTCCTTTTAAGCGAAGCCCGTAGGGCCGGACCGTCAGAACCGGGTGAATTCGGATTCGTCTGGCGCGCTGGCCATGTTGTAGGCAAATGCCTTGGGCATCACCGCCGCGGGCGCACGGGCTGTCTTGCGACTGGACGGGCCGGGCGTGTTGTCCACCTTCAGTGGCTGGCTGGCCGATTTGGCCGGCGCGTCCAGGGTGAAGAAGCTCATGGCCTGTTGCAGCTGTTCGGCCTGGCTGCTCATTTCTTCTGCGGTGGCGGCCAATTCTTCGCTGCTGGAAGCATTCTGCTGGGTCACCTGGTTGAGCTGGGTCATGGCTGTGTTGATCTGCGCCACGCCGGCGGCCTGTTCTTCGGAAGCGGCGCTGATTTCCTGCACCAGGTCCGAGGTCTTGTTGATGGACGGGACCATTTCGTTCAGCAGGTGCCCGGCTTTCTCAGCCATGTCGACGCTGCTGGACGACAGCTCGCCGATCTCCTGGGCCGCCACCTGGCTGCGTTCAGCCAGTTTGCGCACCTCGGCGGCGACGACCGCGAAGCCTTTGCCATGCTCACCGGCGCGGGCCGCTTCGATTGCAGCGTTGAGCGCCAGCAGGTTGGTCTGGTAGGCGATGTCATCGATGATGCTGATGCGTTGGGCGATTTTCTTCATCGCCACCACGGTCTGCTGCACCGATTCACCGCCGTCGGTGGCTTCCTTGGCGGCCTTGCTGGCCATGCCGTCGGTGACCTTGGCGTTTTCGGTGTTCTGGTTGATGCTGGCGCTCATCTGTTCGATGGAGGCGCTGGTTTCTTCGACGCTGGCCGCCTGCTCGCTGGTGGCCTGGCTCATGGATTGCGCGGTGGCGCTGACTTCTTCGGAGGCGCTGGCCAGGTTGTCGGCGGCGTTGCGCACTTCACCGATGATATGGGACAGCTTGCCCACCATGTTTTGCATGGCGTTGAGCACCATGCCGGTTTCGTCCTTGGAGCCGCTTTCGATTTTCGCGTTCAGGTTGCCTTCGGCCAGTTGCTCGGCAACCAAGGCCGCCTGTTTCAGGGGGCGGGAAATGATCCGCGAAATGAACAGTGCCAGGCCCAGGCCCACCAGCAGGGCGGCAACCAGCACGGCGATGATCGACAGACGCGCATTCTCATACAGTTCCGTACCATGGGCGCTGGCCACGTCGGCCCCGGCGGCATTGAGCTCAACCAGTTTCTGCAGGTCGGCGGTCACCAGGTCGAAATGACGTTTGGATTCGCCCTTGAGCAACGTCTGGGCTTCGTTGAGCAAATTTTGTCGGGACAGTGCGAACAGGTCTTTGCTAACGGCCAGGTACGCGGCCCAGTCGCTGCGGGCAGTGTCGAACAGCTGGCGATCTTCGGCACTGGACAGCAGTTTTTCATAGGTCGCCAGACGCGTTTCGAAACCCTGTTTGGCTTCGTCCGCTTCTTTTTCGATGGCCGTGCGCTCCTGCTCGGAGTCAGCGGAAATGTGGCGATTTTCCTTGAGGCGATAGTTCGCCGCGTAGAAGCGCATGCCCGAGGCGGCGCGCATCGAAGTCATCCAGTTTTCGCGGATCTCGATGGTTGTGCCGTTGACCTCGTTGAGTTGGATAATCGAGAACACCCCCATGACGGCGGTCAACGCGAGCACCACCAGAAACGAGGTGATCAGTTTGGTGGCGATTCTAAGATCGTAGAACCATTTCATTGGGAAGTACCTCTCCATGGAATTGCTAAAGCGTCAGCGAGCAGTGGCTTGTTGTGATTGAGTCGAGGTGTAGCGGTTGTCTATTTGGGCGATCTGCGTGAGCAGCGCCGGCACGTCGAGAATCAACGCCACAGCGCCGCTGCCCAGGATCGTCGAGCCGCTGATGCCGCGCAGCGCGCCGAACAACTTGCCCAGGGGTTTGATCACGGTCTGGAATTCACCGAGCAGGTCATCCACCACCAGCCCGGCCTTGAGTTCGGCGTAGCGCACCACCACCACGTTCTGCCGGCGCGAGGCCGGGCCTTCGTGGTTGAAGTGATCGCGCAGGTACACCAGCGGCAGCACTTCGCCGCGCAGGTCGAGGTAGCCTTGTTCGCGGCTGCAAACCCCGTCGTCCTCGCTCAGCTCGATGCATTCCTGAACCATGTCCAGGGGAATGACGTACGTGGACTGGCCGATGCCCACCAGAAAGCCATTGATGATCGCCAGCGTCAGCGGCAGGCGGATGCGCACCACGGTGCCCTGGCCCGGTTGGCTGTCCAGGTCGACAGTGCCGCGCAGCAGGGTAATGTTGCGCTTGACCACATCCATGCCCACGCCACGCCCGGAAAGGTTGGTGACGGCCTGGGCGGTGGAGAAACCCGGCTCGAAGATCAGGTTGTAGATTTCCTGGTCGGTGGGGCTGGCGCCAAGGGCAACCAGGCCGCGTTCCTGGGCTTTTTCCAGGATCCGGTCACGGTTCAGGCCGGCGCCGTCGTCGGCGATTTCCAGCACGATGCTGCCTGAGTCGTGATAGGCATTGAGGTGCAGATGACCTTTGGCCGGTTTACCGGCCGCCAGCCGCGCCTCGGCGGTTTCGATGCCGTGGTCCATGGCGTTGCGCAACAGGTGCATGAGCGGGTCACCGATTTTTTCCACCACGGTTTTATCCAGCTCGGTTTCCGCACCGCTGATGATCAGGTCGATGTCCTTGCCCAGTTCCTGGCTGACATCGCGCACCACCCGGCGGAACCGGTTGAAGGTTTCACCAATGGGGATCATGCGCAGACGCAAGGCGCCGTCGAGAATCTCTTCCACCAGCCCGGACACCGTTGAAGTCGATTCCTGCAACGAGTCGTCGTTGCAGTGGCGGGCCAGCAGGCTGGCGCCGGCGCTGGCGATGACCAGTTCGCCCACCAGGTTGATCAACTCGTCGAGCTTGTCGGCGTTGACCCGCACATAGGCGCCGTCCTTGGCCTTGCCGTCGCTGGTTGCCGGTTGCTTGTCTGGCGAGACCTGAGCGGGCATGCGCGCAGCCGAACGCTGGTCCGGCATCAGTTCGCCGGTGGTGACCATTGCCGTGTTGGGGTCAGCCTGCTCTTGAGTGGTTGCAACCAGCCCGGTGTTCATCTGCGGCACGGGGTCATCAATGGCGACGATCTGGATCTGGCAATCTTCGCGCACGAAATCGAAGACTTCGTTGATCGCCCCGTGGCCGGCAGCCGAACTGAACTCAATGTCGAACCCCAGGTAGCAGGACTCGGCATCCCAGGTTTCGGCCGAGGGCATTGCGTCGGTCAGCGTGGTGATGTGGATGATCTCACCGAGGGTTTGCAGGTAACGCAGAAATGACAGCGGGTCCATGCCGTTGCGGAACACCTCCGGGCCAAAACGCAGGGCAATATGCCAGAGGCGCGTTTCGGCGGGCGCTTGTGTGTCGCTTGCTTCGGCGGGCTTCGGGGCTTCGGCAGGCGAGGGCGCCTGATATTCCTGAAGGATCTGGCACAGCTCCATTTCCCGGGCCAGGGCCGGGGGCGCCAGTTTCGCGCCCTGGTTGGCCACCACATTGATCAGCTCCAGCATGTGATCACTGGACTTGAGCAGCACGGCGATCAGGCCGGCGTCCACTTCGACGCTGCCATTGCGCAACCGATCGAGCACGTCTTCGACGATGTGAGTGAAACTGACGATGGGTTCCAGGCCGAACAGCCCGGCCGAGCCCTTGATCGTATGGGCCGCCCGGAAGATCGCGCCAATAGCATCATCGTCGCCCGGGTCGCTTTCCAGTTGCAGCAGGGACTCTTCCATCGCCTGCAACTGTTCCCGTGCCTCGACGATGAACGTTTGTTGTGCCTGATCGAGATTGATGCTCACGCTCATATCCTTTGTCGTGTCCGACGTGTTGCGAGGTCTCTATACAACCAGGTTGCACAGGGCGAGTGTTTCCGTGACGGCCTTGCTGTGGCCCGTTATCTCCAGGCGGGTACCGGCCTTGGGAGCCTCGCGCTGGACCATCATCAGCAGTTGCAGGCCGGCGCCGTCCATTTCCGTAATCTGCGACAGATCCAGCGCCATGCGCGGCGTCGCCCCCAGGCGCGGCAGCAACTGCGCGGCGAGGTCGGCGGCGGTGTAGATCGTCAGCTCGCCGTCGATCTGCACCTGCGCGGTGTCGTCCTGTGTTTCGTACAGCAAGGGCATTTCACTCTCCGCGAATCAAGGAAGAATCAGCTTGGACACCGCCGCCAGCATCTGCGCCGGCTGGAACGGCTTGACCACCCAGGCCTTGGCACCCGCCGCCTGGCCCTCGAGTTTTTTCGACTCCTGGGATTCAGTGGTGAGCATGATGATCGGCGTGAACTTGTAGCTGGCCAGCTTCTTGACCTCCTTGACGAAGGTGATGCCGTCCATGTTCGGCATGTTCACGTCACTGATGATCAGGTGCACCTTCTGGCCATTGAGCTTGCCCAGTGCATCCTTGCCATCGCTGGCCTCGATCACGTCGTAGCCGGCACTTTTCAACGCGATGCCGACGACCTGCCGGACGCTCGCGGAGTCGTCGACAACCAATACACTTTTAGCCATGAACGGCTCTCCTAGAAGAAGGTTATTTCCTGTGAATTCTGGTGCGCGCCCGATTCGCCGTGGTGGTTGCGGCGTTGTTCTTCGGTGGCGTAAGTGGTTTCCATGCGCGCCAGCCATTGGCGGGCATCGATGGAAACGGCCTGGTCGGGCGACTGACTGGCCTGCTGCATATGCACATGCAGGTCCTCGATGTTGTCGCGCACGTGGCTGAGAATCTGGCTGACCCGATCCTGGAATTGCAGGTTGACCAGCACTTCGGTGAGCTCGTCGCGAATACCGAAGCTTTCCTGCTGCAGCAGGTCGGCCGATTCGGCCAGCCGCCCGGTGACGCTCTTGAAGCGTTCCAGCACGCGCTGGATGCTGTCCTCGGAGACGCTGACCGACTGGCTGTCCTGATCCGCGCCGCTGGAGGCGGCCTGGACCAGTTGAGTGATGGCGCTATTGATGATGTCGACCTTGGCCGACATCTGCTGGCCAGTCTCGCTGGACTTGCTCGACAGGCTGCGCACGGCGTCGGCCACCACCGCAAAACCGCGCCCGGCTTCGCCCGCACGGGCGGCTTCGATGGCGGCGTTGAGGGCCAGCAAGTTGGTTTGCGCGGCAATGGCCGCGACATCGGCGGCCATGGTTCGCAGCTCGCCGGTGTAGGCGGTGAGGTTACGCACCTGGGCCAGGGTTTCATCGCGGCTGGCCTGGGTGGCTTTCAGGGAGTCGATGACCTGGACCAGCTCACCTTCGCTTTGGGCCAGCACCTGCACGGCGCCGCCACTGCTGTTGCCGGCCAGCTCACCGGCGGCCAGTTGCGAAGCTTGCACGGTATCTTCCAGGCGTGAAGAGATGCCGGTGAAGCGATTGGTCAGCGAGACGATCGCGGTTTCGGTCTGCTGCCGGGAGCTTTCCACCTGCTTGGCCCAGATCGGCATGGCACCGAGGATGACTTCGTTGAGTTGCGCGCTGGCCTTATGGTTCAAGTGGTCGGCGGCGTGTAGCGCGTGATGGGCAATGGCGGCGGCGACGGCTCTGTCGATCTGCTGGTGCTGGGCGCGGGCAGCCCACACGCCGACCCCGGCGCCAATGGCCAGGAGCACGGCACACAACCCCAGGTTTTGTGTACTTGGGCCGTTGAGAACCAACAGGCCGACGCTCGCGATCAGGGCCACAAACAAGCTGGACCAAAGGATGCGCGGCGGAGTTTGGGAATGGGAATGACCGTGTGAATACGACGTCATGGTTCGGTCCTTGAACAGTGTTGCTAACAGGTTGTTTGCGAATAACTGGTTATCTGCGACCCCACCCCGGACTTTAAGACCGGTCGTCCGATTCCGGTATGGCCGAGGGCGTTGACCTGCCCAGTGAGTGGCACTGTGCTATCTGAGATTAGACGCAGTCGCTGAAATGTCGAGGCGCCCTGACGAACAGATGAGTCGCCCACAACCCCTTGCGCCTTGCTCCCACAGATTCCCTCACCACCATCCGGGAATAAGCTAAATTACCCCGCATCGGATTTTGAACCTGCCATCACGAGCCCTCATGCCCACCCAGCCTCTCTGGAAAATCTACCTCCTGTTCCTGGCCCCCATGGTCCTGTCCAATTTCCTGCAATCGATGTCCGGCACACTCAATAGCATCTACATCGGCCAGATGCTCGGCACCCAGGCATTGGCGGCGGTATCAGGCATGTTTCCCATCCTGTTTTTCTTTATCGCGCTGGTGATTGGCCTGGGCGCGGGAGCAGGGGTGTTGATCGGGCAGGCTTACGGCGCCGGGGAAACCGGCACGGTGAAGGCGATTGCCGGTACCACGTTATTGCTGGCGGCGATCATCGGGCTGGTGGCGGCGGTGCTCGGCACCGTGTTCGCGCGCCAGGCGCTGCAGGGGCTGGGGACGCCGGCCGATGTGCTGGAGGACGCGGTGTCCTATGCCCGGGTGATGATGTGGATCCTGCCGATACTGCTGGTGTTCGTGGTGTTTACCCAGTTGCTGCGCGGGGTGAGCGATACGCTGTCGCCCATGCTGGCCTTGCTGGTGTCCACCAGCGTCGGGCTGCTGCTGACGCCGGCGCTGATTCGCGGCTGGCTGGGGCTGCCGCAGATGGGCATCGAGAGCGCGGCGCTGGCGGGGCTGGTGGGTACGGCGTCGGCCATGGTCATGCTCGCGTGGCGCCTGAACCGTCGCGAGCACGCCCTGGCGCCGGACCGGGCGTTGTTCGCGGCGATGCGCCTGGACATGGACATCCTCGGCAAGGTGCTGCGCATCGGCCTGCCCACGGGGTTGCAGATGGTGGTGATCTCACTGTCGGAGCTGGTGATCCTGGCGCTGGTCAATGGCCACGGGTCCCAGGCCACGGCCGCCTATGGCGCGGTGACGCAGATCGTCAATTACGTGCAGTTCCCGGCGTTGTCGATTGCCATCACCGCCTCGATCCTCGGCGCCCAGGCCATCGGTGCCGGGCGTCTGGAGCGTCTGGGGCCGATCCTGCGCACCGGCCTGTTGATCAACGTCTGGCTCACCGGTGGGCTGGTGGTCTTGGGATATCTGTTGTCTCACTGGCTGCTGGGGCTGTTCATCACCGACCCGGCGGCGCGAATCCAGGCCGAACATCTGCTGCACATCATGCTCTGGAGCCTGCTGGTCTTCGGCTTCCAGGCGGTGGTCGGCGGCATCATGCGCGCCAGCGGCACGGTGCTGATGCCGGTGGCGATTTCGATCTTCTGCATCGTCGGCGTTCAGCTGCCAGTGGCCTACCTGCTGGACGCGCAGTTCGGCCTGCAAGGGGTATGGATGGCGTTTCCGGTGGCTTACTTGAGCATGCTGGTGTTGCAGACCCTGTACTACAAGATGGTCTGGCAGCATCAGCGGATTGAGCGGTTGGTGTAGCTCTGCGCTTTCTGACACAACAAAAAACCTGTGGGAGCGAGCCTGCTCGCGATAGCGTCGGCACATTCGGCATCGATGCGCGCTGACCCACCGCCATCGCGAGCAGGCTCGCTCCCACAGGGATTCGGTGCCTGGCGATGTTACAGTGGCCGGCATTCTCCTACCGCCATCACCGAGGATTTCGATGTCTGCCCGCCCGCCCTCCAGTGTTTCCTACCGCGCCTTCCTCTTCGACATGGACGGCACGCTGCTCAATTCCATCGCCGCGGCCGAGCGGATCTGGACGCGCTGGGCCCTTCGTCACGGTGTGGAGGTGGCGAGCTTTCTGCCGACCATCCACGGCGTGCGCGCCATCGACACCATTGCCCGCCAGCGCCTGCCAGGGGTGGATGCCCTGGCCGAGGCCGAGCAGATTACCCGCGAGGAAATCGAAGATGTGGAAGGTGTGGTGCCGGTGCCCGGTGCTGCGGCATTGCTCAACAGCCTACCGCCCCTGCAATGGGCCATCGTCACCTCGGCGCCCATGGCGCTGGCCTTGCGGCGCATGGAAGCGGCCGGCATTCCACGTCCGGCGGTGATGGTCACCGCCGAGGATGTGAGCGACGGCAAACCCAATCCGGCCTGTTATCGACTGGCAGCGGAGCGCCTGCAAGTCGCCGCCCAGGACTGCCTGGTGTTCGAGGATGCCGAAGCGGGTATCAAGGCCGGCGAGGCGGCGGGAGCGGATGTGTGGGTGGTGACGGCGACGCATACGCATCCGGTGGCCACCCCCCATCCGCTGATCAAGGATTACCGTGGGCTTGGCCTTGAGGTGGATGAGGCCGGACGGATGCGACTGAACCCGACGCTGTGATCGCAGCAGACCCCCTGTGGGAGCGAGCCTGCTCGCGATAGCGTCGGCACATTCAGCAATGATGCAATCTGACCCGCCGCCATCGCGAGCAGGCTCGCTCCTACAGTTGGATCTGTGGTGATCGTTGAACCGGTCAGGTCACCACGCGATAGCACGGTTCATACGCCGCGCCGCCCGGCAGTTTCATGCGGTGCTGGGCGACGAAGGCCTGGAGCAGCCGGTCGAGGGGTTCCATGATGGCGGCATCGCCGTGGATCTCGTAAGGACCGTGTTCTTCGATCAGGCGGATACCCTTGTCCTTGACGTTACCGGCCACGATCCCCGAGAACGCCCGGCGCAAGTTGGCGGCCAGTTCGTGGGCGGGCAGGTCGCGCCTCAGGCCCAGGCTGGCCATGTTGGCGTGGGTCGGGTCGAACGGGCGCTGGAAGCCTTCGTCGATTTTCAGCAACCAGTTGAAGTGGAAGGCGTCGTTGCGTTCGCGGCGGAACTGTTTGACCGCCTTGAGCCCTTGGGTCATCTGCCGAGCCACTTCGGCCGGGTCGTCGATGATGATCTGGTAGTGCTTCTGCGCAGCCTCGCCCAGGGTCGCACCGACAAAGGCATGCAGTTGATCAAGGTACGGCGCGGCGCTCTTGGGCCCGGTCAGAACAACCGGGAAGGGCAGGTCCTGGTTGGCCGGGTGCATCAGGATACCCAGCAAGTAGAGGAACTCTTCCGCCGTACCGGCGCCGCCCGGGAAGATGATGATGCCGTGGCCCACGCGCACGAAAGCTTCCAGGCGCTTCTCGATGTCCGGCAGGATCACCAGCTCATTGACGATCGGGTTCGGCGCTTCGGCGGCGATGATGCCAGGCTCCGTCAGGCCCAGGTAACGGCCGCCGTGGATACGCTGTTTGGCGTGGGCGATGGTGGCGCCTTTCATCGGGCCTTTCATCACGCCCGGGCCGCAGCCGGTGCAGATGTCCAGGCTGCGCAGGCCCAGTTCGTGGCCGACTTTCTTGGTGTATTTGTATTCTTCGGTGTTGATCGAGTGGCCGCCCCAGCACACGACGATTTTTGGCTCCACCCCAGGGCGCAATGTGCGGGCGTTGCGCAGCAGGTGGAAGACGTAGTCGCTGATGCCCTGGGAGGAGCTGAGGTCGATGCGCTGGCTGTCCAGTTCGTTCTCGGTGTAGACGATGTCGCGCAGGGCGCTGAACAGCATCTCGCGGGTGCTGGCGATCATTTCGCCATCGACGAAGGCGTCGGCCGGGGCGTTCAGCAGTTCCAGGCGTACGCCGCGGTCTTGCTGGTGAATACGGATCTCGAAGTCTTTGTAGGCTTCCAGGATGGTCTTGGCGTTATCGACATGGGCGCCGGTGTTGAGAATGGCCAGGGCGCACTGGCGGAAGAGGGTATAGATACTGCCGGAACCGGCTTCACTCAGTTGCTGGACTTCGCGCTGGGACAAAGTCTCCAGGCTGCCCTTCGGGCTGACCGAGGCGTTGATTACATGTCTTTGATTCATTCAGCTTTCCTTGAAAACGATGCCGTACTCACAACGACGGCATCTTGAAAAAAACGTCCACGCAGAAAGATCGCACGATCCTTGCGGTATCGCCATGGACTTTGATCCGGATCCTTCGGGTCGGTTGCAACACAAAATGAGCTCCAGCATAGCTAAATCCACCGGGCAGGCGATAATGCGGGACTTTTTTTACCCCGCACAAGGAAATTGCACCGCGATGTTCGAGCTCAAGCCGTGGGACGCCGAAATCTACCGACGCCAGACCCGACGCAGTACCCTCATCGTCGCCGTGACGTTCCTGGCACTGGCGATGCTGTTGTCCAGCCTTTCGGTGATGCTGTTCGGCACACCCGGGGGGGATAATTTTCGCTTCAATCTCGGCGGGGTGATTGCCGCGGTGTTGGTGATGGTCGCCTTGATGCGTCTGTATTTCTGGTCGCAGCCGTGGATGGCCGCGGCGGTGTACGGCTGGCAGCTCAAGCGCAGCCTGATGAGCATCACCAATGTGATGCACCAGGTGAAGGCCGGTGTGCAGGCCCAGGACGTGGCGGCCATGAAGCTGCTACGGTTTTATCATCTGGGATTGACGCAGATGCATCAACTGGACGCCAACTCCAGCGCCCAGGGCTCACTCGCCCGAGAGGCTGATGAGCATCTGACAAGGATGCAGGCGCTCAATCTCGACAGCGAGCAAGCTCGGCTGGACCCGATCTGGATCGACATGGTGAAAAAGGCTTATAGCGGACGCTGATCGACCCCTCAGGGCAATGACAGATTAAGCGCCGGAGCGCAGCAGGCGTGCGCCCCAGCGATTTTCCAGGTTACGATTTTCTGCCCGCGCCTTGGTTGCGGTCAGTTCCTTTGCGGCCCGCCTCAGTGCCTTTCTGACGATCACTTGCAACGTTACCGCCCGACGCATGGCCGCCTTTCTTGCCGGCTTCCGATGCTTTTTCCCGATCATTTGCGAAGTTGCCTTGGTTTTTGTTTCCACTACTGGCCATTTCGAGCATCCTCATTTTGGTTACGCGAGCAACGAGCCTCGCATAATTTGTGAAAGGAAATGGCCGGCAAAAGTTTAATGAAAACACTTCGTCAGATGACGAACGGCACGCACTGACGGCACGGGGTCACTGGTCCTCGCCACCACTGATTTTCCAATGCTTGGCATCCACCGGGAAAACCACTTGCTCGACCCGGTGCGCGATGCCGAAGGCCAAAGAGTTTTCGGCCGGGATGACCCGTTCTTCGGCGCAAAGACATTTGAAAATGTCCAACTGAGTGGCGGCGCCGGCGGTTTCCTTGACGTAGATTTCCACGTACCGCGCCACGTCGTTGTCCAGGCTGGACAGGTATTCCCGCAAACGCGAGTGATCCACCGACTTCTGGCCGAAATACCAGTTCATCGGGTGAATCAGAAAACGCGAGTGAGGCGTGGTGGTGCGGTCGCTGGCGGCCAGGTACATGATGATGCCCATGGACTCGATATTGCCGGCATTCACGGCACGCACCGGCACCGGAAGGGATTTGATGAAGGTGTAGAGGGTAAAGCCGAAGTTGGTACTGCCACCGATCGTCGAGAGGTTGAGCATCAGTGAGTCGGCGCCTTTTTCAATGGCATCCAGGCAGTTGTCCCGGAAGCGCTCGGTCGTTCCCTGATCGATCTGGCAATGAAAATGGACAATGTGTTCGGACATTTCAAACTCCTGTCGACTTCCCGTTGAACGGTCTGCGCAGCGGTGGCGCCGTACAGTTGGGAGTTCGCAGGTGCGCGGATGTTCCTCGTCTGAGGCCGGATGTTGGCGTTCGAGCAGGTGTGGTTCGCCGGGTTCAGCACGCTTCGGCAGTTTGGGCCATGCGTTGCAGGAACATCGCCAGCGCGGCTTCCTCCTCGCTGAGGCCTTTGCGGACCCGGGGGTTGGGCAGCTCCCTCAGCGAACCCAGCAGGAAACCCTCCACCACGGCGGGATGGATGTAGCATTTACGACAGACGGAGGGGGTATTGCCCAGTTGCCGGGCAACCTGCCTGACCATCTCGGCGAGGTGTTTTTTTGCCTCGCTCTCGGTTTCCCAGCACAGCAGTCGCAGCCCCGCCAGAGCCGCCGCGCTGCCGGCCCAGGTGCGGTAGTCCTTGGCGGTGAAGTCCGCGCCGGTGAGGCTCTTGAGGTAGGCGTTGATATCGGACGAGCTGACGGAGTGGCGTTCGCCGTTGTCGTCCAGGTACTGGAACAGGTTCTGCCCTGGAATCTCCTGGCAACGCTTGATGATCCGCGCCAGACGCCGGTCTTTCACGGTGATCTGGTGTTCGACGCCGCTCTTGCCACGGAATTGGAAGGCAATTGCGCTGCCGTTGACCTCCACATGCTTGCTGCGCAGGGTGGTCAGGCCGTAGGAGCGGTTGTCCCGGGCATACTGGGTGTTGCCGACCCGGATCAGGGTGATGTCCAGCAACGTGATAACCGTGGCCATGACCTTGTCGCGGCTGAATCCGGGCGTGGCCAGGATCTGCTCCAGGCGTTTGCGCAAGCGCGGCAGGGTACGGCCGAACTCCAGCATTCGGGAGTATTTGTCGGCATCGCGCACTTCCCGCCAGCGCGGGTGATAGCGGTACTGCTTACGCCCACGAGCGTCCCGACCGGTGGCCTGGAGATGGCCGCGCGGGTCGGTGCAGATCCATACATCGGTGTAGGCCGGCGGTACGGCCAAGGCGTTGATGCGCTGGATTTCGGCCGCATCGGTGATCCGCTGGCCCTGAGGATCGAAATAGCAGAACTTGCCCCGCAACTTTTTGCGGGAGATACCAGGGGCGGTGTCATCGACATAATGCAGATCGGCCGGCAGCGCTTCCGGCGGCAGGGTGTCGGGCATGAAAGAATCCTTGGCAGCAAATCCGGGGCCTGTGATCGATTGACCGCAGCCCATTGTGGTCGTGCCAAGTTTCTGAGGTGGCCCGCAACACCCACGAATCAGGGTTGGACCGCCGGACCTGTGGGAGCGAGCCTGCTCGCGATAGCGTCAGATCAGTTCACACCCATGTTGACTGAACCACCGCGATCGCGAGCAAGCCCGCTTCCACAAGGGATTTGTCTGGGGCGATACCCTACGCCAACACCGCCACCGCCTTGATCTGCGCCCACAGCAACTGCCCCGGATGAAGCTTCAGCTGATCCCGGGAGTAACGGGTGATGCGCGCCAACAGCGGCGTGCCAGCAGCCTCCAGCCGAATCAACACATGGGCGGCGTTGTCGGCGGCCAGTTCGCTGACCACGGTAACGGGCAAACGGTTGAGGATGCTGGTCTGGGCATCGTTCGCCAGGCTGAGGCTGACGTCACGGGCCTGGACCTTGAAGCGTAGCGGCTGTCCGATGGCCAGAGGCGTGTGGGCGACACGCACGTTCAAGAGGCTGTCGGGCAGTGTCAACGACAGCAATTGATAGGCCGCGTCATACCCGCTGACCTTGCCCTGGACCACCACGCCCGCGTCATCGCCCAATGCCAGTGGCAGGTCGAGTCGCGCCAGTGTTTCGCCAATCGGCCCGCTGGCCAGCACGCGACCGGCCTCCAGCAACACGATGTGGTCGGCCAGGCGCGCCACTTCGTCCTGCGAGTGGCTGACGTACAGCACTGGGATGTCCAGCTCATCGTGCAGGCGTTGCAGGTAAGGCAGGATTTCGTTCTTGCGCCGGGTATCCAGGGCGGCCAGGGGCTCGTCCATCAGCAGCAGTCGCGGGCTGGTCAACAGGGCTCGGGCGATGCCGACCCGCTGGCGTTCACCGCCGGACAGGTTGTGTGGCTGTCGATCGAGCAAGTGACCAATGCCCAGCAGTTCGGTGGCCTGGTCCATGTCCACCCGTCGTTGCGCCGGTGCGATGCGCTTGAGGCCGAACGCCAGATTAGCCTGCACGGACAGATGCGCGAACAGGCTCGCCTCCTGGAACACGTACCCCAGCGCCCGTTGATGGGGCGGCACGAACACCCCGCGCTCGCTGTCCTGCCAGACTTCGCCGTTGACCTCGATGAACCCCCGGGTCGGCCGGTCCAACCCGGCGATGCAGCGCAGGCAGGTGGTCTTGCCGGAACCGGACTGGCCGTACAGCGCGGTCACGCCACGGCCCGGCAGTTGCACATCCAGGTCCAGGGAGAAGTCTCCATGGTCGAGCTGAAAACGCGCATGAATCATCGATCAGCTCCAACCGGCCCGGGTTCGGCGGCTGGAATACAACGCCAGCAGCACAAGAAATGAAAACACCAGCATTGCCGCCGCCAGCCAATGAGCCTGGGCGTACTCCAAGGCTTCGACATGGTCGTAGATCTGTACCGACACCACGCGGGTCTTTTCGGGGATATTGCCGCCGATCATCAGCACCACGCCGAATTCGCCGACGGTGTGGGCAAAGCCGAGGATTGCCGCAGTGATGAAACCGGGGCGGGCCAAGGGCAGGATGACACTGAAAAACGTATCCCAGGGACCGGCCCGCAAAGTGGCCGCCACTTCCAGGGGACGACTGCCGATGGCGGAGAATGCGTTCTGCAATGGCTGCACCACAAACGGCATGGAGTAGATCACCGAGCCGATCACCAGCCCGGTGAAACTGAAGGTGAGGGTGCCCAGCCCGACGGCCTGGGTGAATTGGCCGATCCAGCCGTTGGGGCCCAGGGCGAGCAACAGGTAAAAGCCGATCACCGTGGGCGGCAGCACCAATGGCAGGGCCACCACCGCGCCCACCGGCCCGCGTAGCCAGGACTGGGTACGTGACAGCCACAGGGCGATGGGCGTGCCGATCAGCAGCAGGATCACTGTGGTCAGCGAGGCCAGTTTCAGGGTCAGCCAAATGGCGGCGTAGTCGGCACTGGTCAGTGGCATTTAGCGTTGATAACCGTAGGCTTGGATGATGGCGGTGGCTTTCGGGCCTCTGAGGTAATCCATGAACGCCGAGGCGGCGGCGTTGTTTCGCCCTTTGTTGAGGATCACCGCGTCCTGTTTGATCGGGTCATGCAGCTCGGCGGGGACGATCCATGCCGAACCGCTGGCCACCTTGCCGTCCTTGTACACCTGGGACAAGGCCACGAAGCCGAGTTCTGCGTTGCCGGTAGAAACGAACTGATAAGCCTGGGTGATGTTCTGGCCTTCGACGAGCTTGCCTTTGACTTGCCCGGACAACCCCAGTTTGTCCAGCACCTGGGTGGCGGCCAAACCGTAGGGCGCGGTTTTCGGGTTGGCGATGGACAGGTGCTGGAAGCCGTTGTCCTTGAGCACCTGGCCCTGGCTGTCGACATAACCGTCCTTGGCCGACCACAGCGCCAGCGTGCCGACCGCATAGGTGAAGCGCGAACCCTTGACGGTGTCGCCTTCGCTTTCGAGCTTGGCCGGGGTGGTGTCGTCGGCGGCGAGGAAGACTTCGAACGGTGCGCCGTTCTTGATCTGGGTGTAGAACTGCCCGGTCGCGCCATAGGCCGCCACCAGCTTGTGGCCAGTGTCTTTCTCGAAGCCGGCGGCGATGGCCTGGACCGGTGCGGTGAAATTGGACGCCACGGCCACCTGCACCTCATCGGCCTGGACGGCGCCAACGCAAAAGAGTGTAGTCAGCAGCAACGGCGCGAAGCGGGTGAGGTGCATAAAGGCTCCGAAAGGTCGGTTTCGCTATATACGGAAATATATAGCGAATGGACGATAAACGGAACGCGGCATTTTGCGGACGTTGGCGTGAGAGGGCTGCCGCCATCGCGAGCAAGCTCGCTCCCACAGGTCCAGTGGTGTGCCCAGATGTTGTGTTCACCACCGATCCCCTGTGGGAGCGAGCCTGCTCGCGATGGCATTCCAACAGACAATGAGCTCCTTCAGGATCAACCGCGGTTGTTGAATCGGACCAGTGCCTCTTCGGCCAAGCGCCGGGTCAGCTCCGCGGTCGACAGCTCCCGACCCATGGGGAACGCCTGGCCGGCCCACAGGTTGCTGAAGTCTTCTTCATCCTTGGCGCGCAACGGCAGCAACGCACCGCCAGCCAGGGGGAATGCCGGCGCTATCGGACTCATCGGCCCGATCTCGCGCATCACCCGGTTGACGATGCCCCGGGCCGGGCGGCCGGTGAACAGGTTGGTGACTGCGGTTTGGCTTTCCTTGGCCGTGCGCAGCGCCCGGTGATGGGCCGCGCTGATCTTCGCCTCGGGGGTGAACAGATAGGCGCTGCCCAGTTGCACCGCCGATGCGCCCAGAGCAAACGCTGCGACGATACCCCGCGCATCGCCAATACCGCCCGCAGCGATCACCGGCACGCTCACCGCATCCACCACCTGGGGCAGCAAGGCAAACAGGCCGACCTGGGTGTTGAGGTCGTCGCTGAGGAACATCCCGCGATGGCCGCCGGCTTCATAGCCCATGGCGATGATCGCGTCACAACCGTGCTGTTCCAGCCAGATGGCTTCCTCGACGGTGGTGGCCGACGACAGGACTTTAGCGCCGGTGGCTTTCACCCGATCCAGCAGGGACTTCTCCGGCAGGCCGAAGTGGAAGCTGACCACTGCAGGACGCATCTGCTCCAGCACCCGGCAGGCTGCATCATCGAACGGCGTGCGGTTGGACACCGGCGTCGGCGCGTCGAAGTCAGCGCCCAGTTCTTCGTAGTAGGGCTTGAGGTGCTGCTTCCAGGCCTCGGCGCGCGGCTCGTCGAGCACGGGTGGCTGGTGACAGAAAAAATTCACGTTGAACGGCTTGTCGGTCTGTTCGCTGATCGTCGTCAGCGCTTGGCGCAATTGCTCGACATCCAGCATCGCCGCCGGCATCGAACCCAGCCCGCCGACATTGCAGGCGGCGATCACCATGGCCGGCCCCGTCACTCCGGCCATCGGCCCCTGGATGATGGGTAGCTCGATGCCAAGCAGGTCAAGAATGCGAGTGTCTGGCCACTGGCTCATGTACAGGTCTCCGACGGCAGAGGAAAACAGCGTTTTTAGCAGGTGTGGCCCGGCCAGGGCCAGTCGAGTTTTTCAATCGGATGCGGCAACTTGATCCCGACGGCCAGCGGGTTACCATGCGCGCTTCATTTCTCAAGGAGCCTGACCCATGGACGTCAAACTCAAGGCAGTCGAACCCTTTACCGTGGCCGGCCTGCAGGTACACACGCGCAACGCTGACGAACAGCAGCCTGAAATGGCACGGATCGGCCCGATGTGGCAGCAATTCTTCAGCGAAGGGTTGTTCGACAAGATCCCCGCCAGGCAGTCGGAATCGTTTGTCTACGGGGTCTATTCCAACTATGAGTCCGACGCCACCGGCTACTTTGATGTGACGGCCGGGGTGCAGGTGGATGCGACCAGCGCAGGCTACGCCGCCGTGGACATCGAAGGCGGGGATTACCTGATGTTTTCGGCCAAGGGGCCGATGCCCGATTGCGTGATCCAGACCTGGGGCCTGATCTGGGCATATTTCGTGGACAACCCGCAGACGTTGCGCCGCTTCACCACCGATTTCGAGGTCTACAGCGGCCCCGACTCGGTGGCGATCTACATCGGCGTTCAGTCCGCGGACGAGCGCTCCAGCGCCAGCAACTGACGCTTACGCTCCACGCCCCAGCGATAGCCCGACAGGTTGCCGTCGCTGCGCACCACCCGGTGGCAAGGGATCGCCACTGCCAGGCTGTTGGCCCCGCAGGCCTGGGCCACGGCGCGCACGGCTTTAGGCATGCCGATGCGCTGGGCGATCTCGGCATAGCTGGCGGTGCTGCCCGGCGGAATATCCCGCAGGGCCTGCCAGACCCGTTCCTGGAACGCCGTGCCTTGCAGGTCCAGCGGCAGGTCCAGGCCCAGGGCCGGTGCCTCGATAAAGCCCACCACCTGGGCGATCAATTGCTCGAACTCGCGGTCGGCACCGATCAGGTTGGCGCGGCGAAACTTGTCTTGCAGGTCCCGCACCAGCGCGTCCGGATCGTCCCCCAGCAGGATCGCGCACACACCGCGTTCGCTTTGCGCCACCAGAATCGCCCCGAGGGAACATTGGCCGACGGCGAAACGAATGTCGGTGTTCTGCCCGGCGGCGCGGTAATCGGCGGGTTTCATGCCCAGCACTTTGTCGGCGGCTTCATAAAAGCGGCTGTTGGAATTGAAACCGGCGTCGTACAGCGCTTGGGTGATCGATCCACCATCGCTCAGGCGTTCGCGCACCTTGCGCGAGCGGTGGGCGGCGGCATAACCCTTGGGTGTCAGGCCGGTGACGGCCTTGAACACCCGGTGGAAGTGGAAGGGACTCAAGCCTGCGCTTTGCGCCAGTTCATTGAGCCCAGGCAGTTCTTCGGCAGCCTCGATCTGTCGGCAGGCGGCCGCGACCCGGGCCGCTTGTTGGGCGGCGAGCTGGGTCTGGTCCCTGGCCACTCGCTTGCTGGGACGATACCCCGCCGCCTGGGCCTGTTCCGGCGTGTCAAAAAATTCCACGTTCCGTGGATTGGGCAGGCGCGACAGGCTGCTGGGATGGCAATAGATGCCGGTGGTTTTCACGCCATAGACGAATTGCCCGTCGGCGCGCGGATCCCGGGCGAGCACGGCGGCCCAGCGAGGATCCTGTTCAGCGGTGAGGGTGTTCGAAGTGCTGTTCATGGTCGTTATGTCCATTGGCCCGTTTTGGCTAAGATAGCGAGCCTGTGAGATGGCAACACTCCGGGTCTTGCGGTTGAATTCTGCACGGTTACCCGGCGGTGCGGAACGTCAGGTTGATCCGCTGGGCGCCCAGCTTCGGATGCTGGCCTTGCTTGAGCGGCAGCACGCCGTGATAACGCAACCGGTCCACGCCGCCCCAGACCACGATGTCGCCGTGGAACAGTGGAACGCGCAGACTT
Source organism: Pseudomonas sp. A214 (assembly GCF_900156295.1). Classification (NCBI taxonomy): domain Bacteria; kingdom Pseudomonadati; phylum Pseudomonadota; class Gammaproteobacteria; order Pseudomonadales; family Pseudomonadaceae; genus Pseudomonas; species Pseudomonas sp. A214. The sequence goes on along the minus strand of NZ_LT707062.1, from coordinate 4,508,045 downwards.
TTGTCGCTGCGCTCGAATCCGCCGAACAGGAACACCGCCGGCAAGCCCAGGGACATGGAGACGATGGGGGCGCTGAGGCAGCGTTCGTTCTTGTCCTGATGCAGCGACATTCGCGCGCCGGGCACGTAACGGTTGATCAGGCAGGCGTCGGGCTCGAAGTGCTCGAAGTGGGCCTGCCGGGCGGCGGCCTGGGCCAGTTCGCGGAACACCGCTGGCATGTCGGGCCAGGGGGCGCCGGTCTGTGGGTCATGGGCCGTGTAGCGATAGCCAGTGCGGTCGGTGGTCCAGCCCAGCGCGCCGCAACTGCTCAAGGCCACTGACATGGTAAAACCGCCAGGCGTGACCATCTGCCGGAACGGCGCGGCCAGCAACACCGCTTCCAGGGCCGGCAGCAAACGTTCGAGCCAGGGCAGGGCGAAACCGCGCAACACAAACGCTTGCTCGCCGATCTGTTCGGTCAGGCCGGGTGTCGTCGGCGTCTCGTCGGCGAACAGGTCCAGCGTGATAGGGGTGTCGTCACTGCGCATCATGAAAAATGATTCCAAGTGTATGCCGGCTACCGCTGTGCACGCGGCTGACGCCATGGCGCATGTTCACCCGATAATAACCGCGAACGCCTTTGACCGGCCGTTGATGCACGGCAAATACCAGCGCATCGCCCTGTTTCAGATCGATAACCTGCGCACGTGACTGCATGCGCGGGCGCTGCTCCGTGAGAACGAACTCGCCGCCGGTAAAGTCCTGGCCCGGTTCCGACAGCAGAATCGCCACCTGCAGCGGGAATACGTGCTCGCCGTACAGGTCCTGATGCAGGCAGTTGTAGTCCTGCGGGCCGTATTGCAGCAACAACGGCGTAGGACGCCGTTGCCCGGCGGTGTGACAGCGTTCAATGAAAGCCGGATGCTCGGAGGGGTAGCGCACCTCAAGGCCCATGCATTCGTTCCAGCGATTGGCCAGCGGTACCAACGGCGGATACAAGGATTGACGCAACTGCTGGACGAGGTCGGGCAGCGGATAGCGAAAATACTGATACTCCCCGCGCCCGAATCCGTGGCGGGCCATGATCACCTTCGAACGGAAAAGGTTGGGTTCGGCGTATAGGCCACTGAGCATCCTGCATTGCTCGGCCGTAAGCAGGTTACGGATGATTGCGCTGCCGTCCTGGTCGAGGTCTTGTTCCAGGGAGGGCCAGTCAAGGGTGTTGACGTGTTGGGCCAGCGAGGGCGCATGAAGGCTCGGGAGCATGATCGAAGACCTGGCAAATAGAGTGCGGTCAGTCTGGCAGGCGCTCAGGTCTGCGGCACTCCGGGGCTTGCGGTCAATGTCCCTTGACCGAGCTCAACCCAACCATTTGTCTCAAACGTCACGACACCTGTTAGATCTGACAGTAGCCAGTTCCCCCGCCCTGGAGTGTGATAACGACGTTCCCGAGAGGCTCGCGATTGTCACCCACCAGGAGAGCATGATGGATATCCAATCCAGCACATTGAACGAACTATTCAAGTTGTACCCCGTGATCATCATGGGTTGGGTCACCCCGGTGAGACCGGCCGGCATTGCTCAGGTGGGTATCCCCAAAAGCCTTTACGACGACCAGCCCAAGGGCCTTGAATGTCTGATTGATCCATGGGTATTGGCCCAGAGTCATTCCTGGACATTGGAAGCGGATGATCGGGCTGACTTGTATCTCAATGACGAGCCCGCTCCCGTGACAGGCGATACAGTCCGGCCGGGGGAGGAAAGCCTGCGCATGCGCTTGTATGTACCCCACAGGCGGTTGCGTCATGGCGTCAACCGGCTGTACTACAAAGTGACCCGCGCCAGCGGCGGCGACGAGGTCTCGGATGACTTGACCTTCCTGTATCACCTGCGTGCTCCGGGTGAACCTGCGCCGGAAGGCCTGGAACTGCTGATTCCAGCCGATGTAATCGACGAAGGGGTCAGCGCCGAGCGGGCGGCGCAAGGGGTGACGTTCGGTTTCGACTACAGCAACCGGCGGCCCTACGATCGTATTCAGTTTCTGCTGGGCGATGCGACCGATGAATGGGAGATAGCCGACGGCGCCCCGGTCCCGGAGGTGAGGACACTGTTCACCGACAAATTCCAGGAAGCGGGTGACAACCGCAGGGCACAGGTCGAGTTCAGGGTGCTCGACCAATTGGGCAACTCCAGTCAGTCGTCAGTTTATTTTCTGGATATTCACCTGAACCGACTTGCTCCGCCAGAAATTACCTCAGTGAAGGACGGCAAGGAAGTTGAAATTCCGCATGGCACAAGCACTGTGGAAACGGCCGTCATGCTCAGCGGCACCGCCAGTGGCGATAAAGGAGTGGATATTTTTGACGTTGTGGATTTCAAAGGCTCTGCCCACGTCAGCAGCAACGGTATCTGGAACTTCGCCGTCATCGGTCTGGCCATCGGTGAGCACAGTTTCACCGCGAAAGCGCTCTACGGTAGCGGTCAGGTGTCGTCGGCAAGAGACCTGACCGTGGCGTTCCCTCTGAGTTTTGGGGACGCCTATGTCATGGCCACGCAGAACTACGTCATTGCGGACCATCGATTGCCCAACAATCCAATCCCCTCCAGCAACGCGAGTTACACGCGTGTCGCGGTAGGTGGGGTTCCTCCCCACAAATACTCGTCATCGAACCCGCAAGTGGCTGTGGTGGACGCGGATACGGGGTATGTGCGTGCCGCGGGCAATGGCCAGGCGCAAATCACTGTCACCGACGGGGACGGCATCACTGCGTCCTATACCATTACCGTTTCGGGCGTGCAGGTAGTCTCACTTCTGGTCAGTGTCATGTGGGGGCAGGGTGGGGTACTCGAGGAAGCTGTCTATGATGCTTTCATTGGGAACTACCGGCACGAAGGCGATTTACCCTCGATACTGGGTTGGCCGAATTCTTGGTATTGGGCGAGACGCGGGCATGAGAATCAGACCCATGGGATCGTGAGAGACTTAGCCGGGGGAAGTACTCTTCAACTTAAATCGTCTTATTTTCCTGCGGTGCAACATTTGAGATAAGGCAAGCATTCTTAGTGGCGAGGGCGCTTGCTTGCGCTGGTTGGCGCAGCCGGTCCAAAGGGGAGGATGCAATCTTCCGGCAGGCGATGTACACCGGCTTGACGATTGCTGCGCCGCCAATCAGGGCAAGCCCCCTCGCCACAAAGAGCCTACGAAACCTTTACAACGGTTTACTGACCCTGACGTCGCTGATCACATCATCGGTCTGGCCATGGATCGCCTGCAGCGCTGCCATGGCTTCTTCCTTTGTGCCGGTTTCCAGTTGCGCGAATTCGAAGCGGCGTTCGCCGTTGAGCTTGTACTTGATGACGTATTTGGTTGTCTGGGCCACGGTTTTGCCTGTCTTGAAGGGCGATGCTCAGCTCAGTTTCGAGCTGGAACGCCGGATGATTTTGATTTTGTGGGTCAGGGTCGGCTTGCGCGTGACGCTGATGGCACGGCGGTTGACGGTGTCGATGGTGATGTTCCAGAAACCGGTGCTCGGTGCGGTGATCCTGGCCGGGAACGTGTCGAACGCGCCGCCGTGATAGGTGTGCCGGCCGCCGTTCTTGAAGCTGCGGAAGTTGGCGTCGTTCATCAAGCGGATGTTGCACATTTGAGAGCATTCGATGACGACGATATCGTCTTCGTTGAGGTGTTCGCGCTGGTGTATGAATTTCATGGGCGCCTCCAGAAGGGCTTTTTCTACCAAATCAAAACGATAGCAAGGTCAATGCTGCGCAGTTTATCAGCACCGGGTGCTAATATCCGGCCTGCGCCCCACGCTTTGTTCATTTATCGCAGGATGCGCAAAAAAAGACGCAGGATGCTGGAGAAAAGCAGCGTTTGCATTGTCGGAGGATCTTTATCGGAGGAATCATATGAAGCGCAGTGTGTGGGTGTTGGCATTGGCCATGAGTGGATGTGCATCGGTATCGGACATCAACCAGACGCCGCCCACCATGAATGTCATCTCCGGAAAGAAACCCCACGAATATGCCAAGTGCGTCGCTGACAAGCTGGCCAGCACCCGGGGTCCGCTGCAAATGGAACCTCACAAGAATGGCGTGCGCTTGATCGTCCCCGGCAAATTGTCGACGCTGCCGGCGGCGGTGTTCGATATTGACGAGCGCTCCAGTGGCAGCAGCATCAAGCTGCACGAAAGCCTGTCCAACGTGCCCGTGCGTCCGGGTGATGTGCAGGACGCGGCCAACGCCTGCATTTCCGGTTGAGCCAGGGCTCGGCCTGACGAGCAGGCCGGGCATCGGATAAACTGCTGCCCTCGACAAAAAATGCCGCCACGGTCGACGTTGGCGGCATTGTCATTTATGGAGTCAGTCGATGAAGCGCGAGCAGGTGCGTGAGCGCCATGCAGAAGGTCTTATCTGCGCCACCCATGTGATTCAGAACCCGGCGACCCCGGGGGAGTGGATCGTCTTTTTCAAGAAAAGCGCAGGACGCAGCTTTTTTCTGGTGGACGACCAGGACGAAGTTGAATCCTTCAGCCGCCTCGATGACCTGATCGAGATCATCCGCGGCCTGGGGATCAAGTTCGCCGAGATCCACATCTGAGAGTCAGACCACGGGCTTATTTACACACCACCAGGACGCTGCGGCTGGTGAAGTTGCCGACATCCACACCCAGGGTCTTGTCGCTTTCCTTGGCTTGCGGCGTGCCATCGGTACCGACGATGCGGTAGCCGGTGCCGGCGCAGGAGGCGTCAGCCTTTTCATAACAGGTGGCCCAGGAGTTCGCTTCGCCCGAGCAATCGATGGTCAGGCCTTGTTCGCCGGTGTTCAGGTAGGTTTTTTCGGCTGTGGCACAGCCTGCCAGGGCCAGGACTGCAAACAGCGCCAGAAATTTTTTCATGGAATCGTCATCGAGAAGGAAGGGGCTGGCGCGAGGTTATAGCGAATGGCCATTTCGGTACAGATAAACAAAGCCCCGTTCCATGTCCAGGCGACATTTACTTGAGGCTTGTCTCGTTACTTTTTACGACGGGGGCTGCGCGCTGGAGCCGTTTCACGCTCTTTGGTTGCCGGGGCAGCGCGCTCGTCCTGAAACACGGCGGCCACTTCCACCGCCATTGCTTTGCTGGGCAAGGGGCCGGCGACCTGTTCACCGTGGTAGTTGATGATCCACCACTGACCGTCTTTGTCCTGGCTGACCGAATAACCGTTTGCGTTTTTTGTTGCCGACATCTAACTGCCTCATTGGCGGGATCAAGAGCGCCATGATACGTCAAATGCTCGCAAACAGCGCCCATGAGCGTACAGTGAGACCGCTTGGCCCTCGCAATGAAAGATGATTGAACTATCCGCCATTTTTTATTTCTCTATGATGGCATCGGTTGGCCAGCTTGGGCATTGTAAGGTGCCTGCGGCCTGATTAGACTGCGCCGAAACTCGTACACACCGCCTTTTCAAGGACTTATATGATCAAGAAATGCTTGTTCCCAGCAGCCGGTTACGGTACTCGCTTCCTGCCAGCGACTAAAGCCATGCCCAAAGAAATGCTGCCGGTGGTGAACAAGCCACTGATCCAGTACGGCGTCGAAGAAGCCCTTGCTGCGGGCTTGACGGAAATCTCCATCGTTACTGGCCGCGGCAAGCGCGCCCTGGAAGACCATTTCGACATCAGCTACGAGCTGGAAAACCAGATCAAGGGCACCGACAAAGAGAAGTACCTGGTCGGCATCCGCAAACTGCTGGACGAATGTTCGTTCTCCTACACCCGCCAGACCGAAATGAAAGGCCTGGGCCACGCGATCCTGACCGGTCGCCCACTGATTGGTGACGAACCTTTCGCCGTGGTCCTGGCGGACGACCTGTGCGTCAACCTCGAAGGCGACGGCGTGTTGACCCAGATGGTCAAGCTGTACAAGCAGTTCCGCTGCTCCATCGTGGCGATCCAGGAAGTCGATCCGCAGGAAACCAACAAGTACGGCGTAATCGCCGGCGAAATGATCCGCGACGACATCTACCGCGTCCACAGCATGGTTGAAAAACCAAAGCCTGAAGATGCACCGTCGAACCTGGCGATCATCGGTCGCTACATCCTGACCCCGGACATCTTCGACCTGATCGAACAGACCGAGCCAGGCAAGGGCGGTGAAATCCAGATCACCGACGCCCTGATGAAGCAGGCCCAGAACGGCTGCGTCATGGCCTACAAATTCAAAGGCAAGCGTTTCGACTGCGGTGGCGCCGAAGGCTACATCGACGCGACCAACTTCTGCTTCGAGAACTTCTACAAGACGGGTAAGGCGTACTGATCGCCTGCGCCGCACCTTGAAAAACGCCCCGACCGGTTCGGGGCGTTTTTTTGTCTGGATAATGCTCTCACTCCAACAAAACCCCTGTGGGAGCGGGCTTGCTCGCGATGGCGCCGGCACATCCAGCATCACCACAAGCTGACCCACCGCTATCGCGAGCAGGCTCGCTCCCACAGGTTTTGGCCCGACTGATCGGTGTTACCCATTTCGCCTGGCTTTTTCATTTCCCGCCCCCATAACCATCGCAACGCTGCCTCGCGTGAAAACAGCAGGTATGCTGATGGCCTGCCGAAGGAGAGAGAAAATGGCCTACGATTTTGACTTGTATGTGATTGGCGCCGGTTCCGGCGGTGTGCGGGCTGCGCGGTTCGCGGCCGGTTTCGGGGCCAAGGTGGCCGTGGCGGAGAGCCGCTACCTGGGCGGTACCTGCGTGAACGTGGGGTGTGTGCCGAAGAAACTGCTGGTCTACGGTGCGCATTATGCCGAGGACCTCGAGCAAGCGTCGGCCTATGGCTGGACGACGGGAGAAGCGAGTTTCGACTGGGCCACGCTGATCGCCAACAAAGATCGGGAAATCAATCGCCTCAACGGGATATACCGCAACCTGCTGGTCAACAGCGGCGTGGTGTTGCACGAGGGCCACGCCAGGCTCACCGGACCCCATGAGGTCGAGATCAACGGCCAGCGCTACACCGCCGAACACATCATGATCGCCACAGGCGGCTGGCCGGTGATACCGGACATTCCGGGCCGTGAGCACGCGATCAGCTCCAACGAGGCGTTTTTCCTCAAGGAACTGCCTAAGCGCGTCATCGTGGTGGGCGGTGGCTACATTGCCGTGGAGTTCGCCGGAATCTTCCATGGCATGGGCGCGCAGACCTCGTTGCTGTATCGCGGTGAGCTGTTCCTGCGCGGCTTTGATGGCGCGGTACGTAAGCATCTGGCCGAAGAGCTGAGCCGTCGCGGCCTGGATCTGCAATTCAACGCGGACATCAAAAGCATCGAAAAACTGGCCGATGGCAGCCTGGAGGTAGAGCTCAAGGATGGTCGCATACTGGCCACCGATTGCGTGTTCTACGCCACCGGCCGGCGGCCGATGCTCGACAATCTGGGCCTTGAACACACCGGTGTCACGCTGGACGAGAAGGGCTTCGTCAAGGTCAACGAAAAGTACGAGACCGCTGAACCGTCGATCCTGGCCATTGGTGATGTGATCGGTCGGGTACAACTCACCCCCGTCGCCCTGGCTGAAGGCATGGCGGTGGCGCGGCGGCTGTTCAAGCCCGAGCAGTATCGTCTGGTGGATTACCGGATGATCCCCACGGCTGTGTTCAGCCTGCCGAATATTGGCACGGTCGGCCTGACCGAAGAGCAAGCCAGGGAGGAGGGGAAGGAAGTCCAGGTGTTCGAAAGCCGCTTCCGCCCGATGAAACTGACCCTCACCGACTGCCAGGAGCGCACGCTGATGAAGCTGGTGGTGGATGCCCGCACGGACAAAGTGCTGGGCTGCCACATGGTCGGGCCGGATGCCGGGGAAATCGTCCAGGGGCTTGCCATCGCGCTCAAGGCTGGCGCTACCAAGCGTGATTTCGACGAGACCATCGGCGTACACCCGACTGCCGCCGAGGAATTCGTCACGATGCGAACTCCCGTAGCGTCCTGATCCTTGGGACCCACCTATGGCGAGCGAGCCCGCTCGCCATATTAGGTTTTCTTCTATCTATTAAGCGGCTGATAGCCAAAACCAATCATTCACATCAGGTTTGCCAATGAGCCTGCCGGGGGATGAGTGGTTAAGATTCACGTCATCAACTTTTCAACCCCTGACGGAGAGTCATCAATGCCTATCATCAACAGCCAAGTTAAACCGTTCAACGCTACCGCTTTCAAAAACGGCGAATTCGTCCAGGTTTCGGATGCCGATCTGAAAGGCAAGTGGTCCGTGGTGTTCTTCTACCCGGCCGACTTCACCTTCGTTTGCCCAACCGAGCTGGAAGACCTGGCCGACAACTACGCTGAATTCAAGAAGCTGGGTGTCGAAATCTACAGCGTCTCCACCGACACTCACTTTGCTCACGCTGCCTGGCACAACACCTCGCCAGCCATTGGCAAGATCCAGTACACCATGATCGGTGACCCAACCCACGTCATCTCCCGCAACTTCGACGTGCTGATCGAAGAAGTTGGCCTGGCTGACCGCGGTACTTTCGTGATCAACCCTGAAGGTCAGATCAAAATCGTTGAAATCAACGACGGCGGCGTAGGCCGTGACGCTTCCGAGCTGCTGCGCAAGGTCAAGGCTGCTCAGTACGTTGCTGCTCACCCGGGCGAAGTCTGCCCAGCCAAGTGGAAAGAAGGCGAGGCCACTCTGGCTCCGTCCCTGGACCTGGTCGGCAAGATCTAAGTCTGTGAGTCATCCGAGGGCGATCCGCTCTTAATCAAGCAAGCCGCTTCGCCCCAAAAAACGCCCGGGCGAGATTCGCTCGGGCGTTGTTTTTTCTGAAATTCAAAAAATGGAAATCGCCCGTATGTTGGACGCCAATCTTAAAGCTCAGTTGAAGTCATACCTGGAACGGGTCACCCAGCCGATCGAGATCGTCGCCTCCCTCGACGACGGTGCGAAATCCCAGGAAATGCTCGCGTTACTCAAAGACGTTGCCAGTCTGTGTGACCAGATTACCTTGCTCGACAACGGCACCGATGCGCGCAAGCCTTCGTTTTCGTTGAATCGCCCAGGAGCCGATATCAGCCTGCGTTTTGCCGGTATCCCCATGGGCCACGAATTCACTTCGCTGGTGTTGGCCTTGCTGCAAGTCGGCGGTCATCCTTCCAAGGCCAGTGTCGAAGTCATCGAACAGATTCGCTCCCTTGAAGGCGAGTTCAACTTCGAGACCTATTTCTCGCTGTCCTGCCAGAACTGCCCGGACGTGGTCCAGGCCCTGAACCTGATGGCGGTGCTGAACCCGAATATCCGCCACGTCGCCATCGACGGCGCGCTGTTCCAGGCCGAGGTCGACGAACGCCAGATCATGGCCGTGCCGAGTGTTTATCTCAATGGCGTGAACTTTGGCCAGGGCCGCATGGGCCTGGAAGAAATCCTCGCCAAGATCGACACCAGTGGTATCGAACGCCAGGCTGAGAAGATCAGCGCCAAGCAGGCTTTTGATGTGCTGGTGGTGGGCGGTGGCCCAGCCGGCGCTTCGGCGGCTATCTATGCGGCCCGCAAGGGCATCCGCACCGGTGTCGCGGCTGAGCGCTTCGGCGGTCAGGTGCTCGACACCATGGCCATCGAGAACTTCATCTCGGTGCAGGAAACCGAAGGGCCGAAATTGGCCGTCGCCCTGGAAGAGCACGTCAAGCAGTACGACGTGGACATCATGAACCTGCAACGCGCCGATGCATTGGTACCAGGCAAGGATGGCGCGCTGCACGAAATCAAATTCGCCAGTGGTGCGAGCCTCAAGGCCAAGACCGTGATTCTGGCGACCGGTGCGCGCTGGCGTGAAATGAACGTGCCGGGCGAGCAGCAGTACCGCAACAAGGGCGTGGCGTACTGCCCGCACTGCGACGGCCCGCTGTTTAAAGGCAAACGCGTGGCAGTGATCGGCGGCGGTAACTCCGGCGTGGAAGCGGCCATTGACCTGGCCGGTATCGTAGCCCACGTCACTTTGTTGGAGTTCGACGTGCAATTGCGTGCCGACGCGGTATTGCAGCGCAAACTGCACAGCCTGCCGAACGTGACCGTGATCACCAACGCCCAGACCACCGAAGTGACGGGCGATGGCCAGAAGGTCAATGGCTTGCGTTACAAAGACCGCCCAAGCGGTGAAGTACGGGACGTGGCGCTGGAAGGGATCTTCGTGCAGATCGGTCTGTTGCCTAACACCGATTGGCTCAAAGGCACCGTCGAGCTGTCGCCACGCGGCGAGATCATTGTCGATGCCCGCGGTGAAACCTCGATCCCGGGTGTGTTCGCCGCCGGTGACGTGACGACTGTTCCGTACAAGCAGATCGTGATCGCCGTAGGCGAGGGGGCCAAGGCTTCGTTGAGCGCCTTTGACCATCTGATCCGTACCTCCGCGCCGGCATAAACAGATAGCCGATAGCGGGAAAAACAAAACCCCATGAGCCCAGTGCTCATGGGGTTTTTTTTGGGGATCACGCATTACCCTGTGGGAGCGAGCCTGCTCGCGATAGCAGACTGTCTGGTACATCAATGTTGAATGCGCTGCCGCTATCGCGAGCAGGCTCGCTCCCACAGGGGGCTGTGGGATTTTTATTGCCCACACACCCTACGGTGGCGCTTACAGCGGCGCAGGCTGGATGATTTCAACCCAGTAGCCATCCGGGTCCTTGATGAATGCCAGGCTTTTCATGCGACCGTCGTTCAGGCGCTTCTGGAAGTCGCAGCCCAGCGCTTCGAAGCGCTCGCAAGCGGCCACGATGTCCGGGACCGAGATGCAGATGTGGCCGAACCCGCGTGGGTCAGTGTTGCCGTTGTGGTAGGCGAACGCCGGGTCGCTTTCGGTGCCGTGGTTGTGGGTCAGCTCCAGGATGCCGGGGATGGATTTCATCCATTCGGTGCGCTGTGCAGCGTCGGCCGGAATCTGGCTCTTGTCCACCAAGGCGAGGAAGTACAGGCTGAATTCGGCTTCCGGGAAATCGCGTTTTTCCACCAGGGAAAAACCCAACACCCGGGTGTAGAAATCCAGGGACTGGGTGATGTCCTTGACCCGCAGCATGGTGTGGTTGAAGACGAATTTGGCCGTGGCGGTATCGGGTTGGGCGGTGACGCCAGGGAAAGTGTTGAGTTCGTGCAGGCTCATGGGCCCTCCGGAAAATAAGTGGGGCAAACGGCATCGCAACTTTGCTGCGACGGTCCTGGGCTTGCGCTAAACGGCTTCCTTGCAGGTGCACCCATGATACGCAAGGGGCGCGGCATCGCCAAACGCCTCTGGCTATTGCTTGCCTGGGCGGCGGGCTTCAGACTTTACGAATCGTCCTTGAGTGCAATGCAATGATTCGACCGTTCCTTTCGCTGTTTGTCCTGCTGCTGGCCTCGATGGCAAATGTCGCTGTCCAGGCCGCCGAACCGCAGGTCGCCTGGCCCCCAGGCTGGGTCATCGAACCATTGCCCTCTGATGCTGGCACCTCGTCGGCAGCGCCGGGAACGACCCGGCAACGGGCGACAAAGAGTGATTCAGCGGGCACGGCGGTGATGGTCATGGAACTGACCACGACACCCATCGAGCCGGGTCATCAAGTCAACTTGCAAGGCGTGTTACTGGAAATGCGCAAATCAATTCAAAAGGACTTTTATCAGAGCGGTTATCAAAGTGTCTGTAATAAGATTCATTCTTCGATGTTGGGCGACGTTGCCGCACTGGAGACCACTTGCACGATCACGCAAAACGGTCGGCACGTGTTATCTCAGACACTCGTGGCTGCACTAAAGGAGGGCAGGGCTAATGTGCTGTCCTATGCGGGGCAGGCTCAGGAGTTTGTAGAAAACCAGGATGAAATACAGTCGGTACGAAATAGCCTGAAACTATAAAGCCCTCGGTATTAGAACTACTTAATCCAGAAATCCTGCCCCATAAAAAACCCTGAGCAGGCTCAGGGATTTTTTTCATTCGGCCAGCTTTCTCAGCTGCGCAACCAGGCGTCAACGGTTTTTGCACCGTACTGTTCTTTCCAGGCTTTCAGGCCTCGATGGTTGCCGCCTTTGGTTTCGATCAGTTCACCTGTGTGCGGGTTCTGGTACACCTTGACCACTCGCGCACGGCGGGTTTTGACAGGCAGGGTCGATGGCAGGCCCCCCTTGGCCGGGTTCGGGTCGAGAATCGCGATGACGTCTCGCAGGCTCTTGCCGTAGGTTTTCATCAGTCCCTGGAGCTTCTCTTCGAATTCGATTTCTTTCTTGAGCCCGGCATCATTCTTCAGCTTTTCCAGCTGCTTGAGCCGCTCTTGAAGGTCCTGTTCTGCTTTACGAAATTCAGCGAGTCTGGACAATATCGTTACTCCAATCAGAATATTTGGCTGATACCAACCGCAAACAAAGCTATAAGCCAAGTGCCTTGAAGCGACTCGGTGATAATGACGCTCCTGCTATTAGCCACAGGTAAAAAAATTGTAGTAGTGAAACCCACGGGTGTAAATCGTAACTTTTTCGTTATGTAACAAGGGATGCGAATTTTATCAGTCCGACTGTGGTTGTCCGTGGAGGGACGTAGCACCAGGGCTTTCAATGACGGACACCGCCGCAATGAAATCCGCGCCACTCATCGGGCGACCAAATAGATAACCCTGCAAAAAGTTCACCCCGTGAGCGGCCAGATAGTTGCTTTGTTCAACGGTTTCGACCCCCTCGGCAACGATACCCAAGTCCAGCTTGCCCGACAGTTCGATGATGCTGTCAAGGATGTGCCGTGACAGGGCATCGACGCCAATCATGGCAACAAAGCTCTGGTCGATTTTCAGGAAGTCCACGTTGAACTGGCGCAAGTAGCCCAGGCTGGAATGACCGGTGCCGAAGTCGTCGATTGCGATCTTCACCCCCAGTTCACGCAGGTGCTGGAACAGCTGGTGAGTGGTGGGTGTCGGTTCGATCAGCTCGCGCTCGGTCAGTTCCAGCACCAAGGTAATGACCCCTGGTGGGAAGGCCTCCAGGAACTCGCGGCAATCTTGCACCAGTTCCAGACTCTGACAATGGCGAGCGGTGATGTTGATGCCGACGTGAAAGGGACTTTCCAGTTGCGGGACCAAGGGCGATAGCAAGCGCATCGTTTGCTGCATCAATGCCCGGGTCATCGGCACGATCAAACCGCTGTGTTCAGCAAAGGGAATGAACAGGTCCGGCCGCACCAGGCCTTCCTTGGGATGGTTCCAGCGCATCAGCACTTCGACCCCGGCCCAACGTTTGCTGTCGCCCTGCACGACCGGTTGCAGATACGGCACGAATTCCCCGGCCTCAAGCGCGCGTTGCAGCTCATGGCTGGGGGATGAGGCGCGTTTTTGCAGCCAATGGCCGAGTGTTCCGGCGATGACACCGAAGAAGATCAGCAGGCTGAACAGCGGCGGATACTCACGGGCCATGTAGCGCCAGATTTCCCCCTCATCGAAGCCGGCTTCAACATTGAAGGCATAGCGCGATGAGGTCAGGTTGCTGCGGGCGACCGGCAGCGCGGGCAGGGGCGCTGCTCGGACCTTCCCGTCCGCGGTCAGCCAGTTTGGCCCGACTTGCAGCAACAACCGGGTTTCGCCGCCGATCAGACGCAAGACATTGGCCAGGTGATAACCGTCCAGCGTTGCCAATGCCCCTTGCCGCCCTTCATTGAGCCGGTGGATCAGCAGCGCGGTGTCGGGGGTGATCGGGTTGCCGTTCATGAGCCACAACGTACCCTGATGGTAGGCGTTCGGATCAAGCGTTTCCTCGAAGGCGCCAAACAGCGAACTGCAATAGAGGATGTTGTCCCACACCAGGTTGGTCGAACGGACGAATGGGCGACGCGTCACCTGTTCGCGCAAGGCCAGTTTCACCGCTTCGCAGGGCTGGCCGGCCAGAGGCAGCAGTTCGCGCGCCGCAAGGGCGGTGTTGTCGAGCATCAGTTCGATCTGCCCGATCAACTCTTCGCTGGTCTGTCGGCTCTGTTGCTCCAGTGTCCGTTCCGCCTGCATGTACAGAATGCCCAGCCCTGACAGTATCGGCAGCACGCCGCAGAGCAGCGTGATCAGGTTGCGACGGGGCCGCTTGCGCAAACGAGTGGCGGTCAATGGCATCTGCATAACCTGTGAGGGCTTGAGGAACAGCTTCGATAGTGTATTCGGTTGCCGGTGATCAGACTGACTGCCTCGCCAGCTCGATAAATGCCAGGGTAGCGGGCGAGGCCTGTCGGCTGTCCAGTACCGCCAGGCCTATCTGACGCGGAACCTGTGGCGACAATGGCCGCGTGACGAACCGTGGGTTGTCGCCGCCCGGCAGTGAACCTTCGGACACCAGGGTCACGGCCTCGCCGCGGCTGACGACATCCAGGGTACTGAGCAGCTGCGAACAACGATAGCGCACGTTCGGTGTGAGCCGGGCTGCGTTGAACAGGCGCGAAACCAGTTCAGAAGAACCGGCCTCGGTGAGCACGAACGGGTCGTTGCACAGGTCCTTGAGACTCAGGCTGGCTTGGGCAGCGAGGGGATGGGCGGTGGGCAGCACGGCGACCATCTGGTCTTGCATCAGCGCGAACGTGTCGAAACGGTCTTCGGGCAGCACCACGAAACCGACGTCGATCCGCCGTTCATCCAGCCACTGGATGACTTGCCGGTCCGGCCCTTCGTCGATGTGCACTTCGATCCCCGGATGCAGAGCCCGGTAACGTTGCAGGATGGCGGGCAACAACTTCATCGACGAAGTCGGACCGAACGAGCCGATGCGCAGGGTGCCTCGGCGCATGCCCCGCGCATCGGCGGCTTCCTGGCGCAGGGTATTGGCCAGCCCGAGCATGGCCCGGGCGCGCAGCAGCAACTGCCGGCCAATGTCGCTGGGTTCGATGAGGGTCTGATGACGTCTGAACAGCTCTACGCCCAACTCCTGCTCCAGCGATTTGATGGCGTGGGACACCGCTGACTGGCTGATGCCCAACCGCGTCGCCGCGGCGGTGAAACCGCGTAGCTCGGCGACCTGGGAGAAGATTTCGAGTTGGGTGAGGGTCATGAGGGAATACTCATTTTACGATGATCAAGCATGAGGCGAACAATAGAGTATCTCAAGCGCACTTTCCTGTGGCGAGGGAGCTTGCTCCCGCTTGAGTGCGAAGCGCTCATAGAAAAGGGCCGCTTCGCAGCCCAGCGGGAGCAAGCTCCCTCGCCACGGGTAGTCGTTTTATTTCAATGTGGTGAAACCATGAAAACCCTCGAACAATCCGTTCCAACCCCTTCGGACCTGCCGGTCTACCTGAAACTGGCCATGGTCACCATGATCTGGGGCGGCACCTTCGTTGCCGGCAGGATCCTTTCCGATGCCCTGACCCCGCTGCTCGCCGCCAGCCTGCGGTTTCTGTTGGCCAGTCTCGCGCTGTTGCTGTTTCTCGGTCTGGCCGGGATCCCGCTGGCCAGGCCCAACCGCAAACAAGGGCTGCAATTGGCGGCGCTGGGGTTCTTCGGGATCTTTTTCTACAACCTGTGTTTCTTCTATGGCTTGCAGTACATCAATGCGTCGCGGGCCTCGTTGATCGTGGCCTTGAATCCGGCGGTGATAGGACTGGCGTCCTGGTGGCTGTTCAAGGAACGGCTGAGCCGGGCGAAAGTTGCGGGCATCGTGCTGTGTATCGGCGGGGCGGGGCTGGTGATCGTCAGTCGCGATCCGTCCTTGCTACAGAGTGCAGGGCAGGGCTGGCTGGGCGATCTGCTGATTTTTGGCTGCGTGCTGGGCTGGGGCATTTATTCCTTGTTTTCCAAAAACCTGAATGAAAGCCTCGGGCCTTTGCAAACCGTGACCTGGTCGATTCTGCTGGGCACCTTGATGTTGTGGCTAGCCTGCGCGGCCGCAGGCGAAGTTCGCGTCGAAGCATTGCGCGGGCTGGACATCCGGCAATGGTTGAGCCTGCTGTACTTGGGCGTGCTGGGGTCGGCGTTGGCCTATATAGCCTGGTACGACGGCATCCGTCGGATTGGCGCGACCCGTTCCGGCGTGTTCATCGCACTCAACCCGTTGACCGCTGTGCTGTTCGGGGCGCTGCTGTTGGACGAGCGGCTCACCGTCTTGATGGGTGTAGGTGCGGGGCTGATCCTGACGGGGATTTTCCTGTGCAACAAACCCCTTGCGCGGTCGCCGCAAAAGACGATTTGATACCGAAGGCGGACAAACATGGTTACGCTGTGTAGAATCGAGTTACGCATATAAGAATAAACGTCTTCTGGCAGCAGAAGCCTCGCCCGCAAGAGCCTTGGGTCGACAATGAAGATATTCGGGTTTCAACTGATCTACGGCGATTTCCTCGCCCGCACCGTTCGCGGCATTTCCTGCGCGCCACCGCGTGCCCTCAGCATGGCCGGCAACTAACGCTCCGTTAATTGATAAGCATGATGAGGCGCCAACATGGCAGATCTATACGAAAACCCGATGGGCCTGATGGGCTTTGAATTCATCGAATTCGCATCCCCCACACCCAATACCCTGGAGCCGATCTTCGAGATCATGGGCTTCACCAAAGTGGCCAGCCACCGCTCCAAGGACGTGCACCTGTATCGCCAGGGCGCGATCAACCTGATCCTCAACAACGAGCCCCACAGCGTGGCCTCGTACTTCGCCGCCGAACATGGGCCGTCGGTGTGCGGCATGGCATTCCGGGTCAAGGATTCGCAACAGGCCTACAAGCGCGCCCTGGAACTCGGCGCCCAGCCGATTCACATCGAAACCGGTCCGATGGAGCTGAACCTGCCGGCAATCAAAGGCATCGGCGGCGCGCCGCTGTACCTGATCGACCGTTTTGGTGAAGGCAGCTCCATCTACGACATCGACTTCGTGTTCCTCGAAGGCGTTGACCGCAACCCGGTGGGCGCGGGCCTGAAAATCATCGACCACCTGACCCACAACGTGTATCGCGGGCGAATGGCCTACTGGGCCGGCTTCTACGAGAAGCTGTTCAACTTCCGCGAGATCCGTTACTTCGACATCAAGGGCGAATACACCGGCCTGACCTCCAAGGCCATGACCGCCCCGGATGGCATGATCCGCATCCCGCTGAACGAGGAATCGTCCAAGGGCGCCGGGCAGATCGAAGAATTTCTGATGCAGTTCAACGGTGAAGGCATCCAGCACGTGGCCTTCCTGACCGACGACCTGATCAAGACCTGGGACCAGCTTAAAAGCATCGGCATGCGCTTCATGACCGCGCCGCCGGACACCTACTACGAAATGCTCGAAGGTCGCCTGCCGAACCACGGCGAGCCGGTGGATGAACTGCAAGCGCGGGGCATTTTGCTGGACGGCGCTTCCGAACAGGGCGACAAGCGTCTGCTGTTGCAGATTTTCTCGGAAACCCTGATGGGGCCGGTGTTCTTCGAGTTCATCCAGCGCAAGGGCGACGATGGCTTCGGCGAAGGCAACTTCAAGGCGTTGTTCGAGTCCATCGAGCGTGACCAGGTGCGGCGTGGTGTGTTGGCTACTGAGTAAGAGCTGAGGCAACAGACAACCCGTGCGGCGTAACTGCCGTACGGGTTTTTTATTGGCCAGCAGATCCCAATGTGGGAGCGAGCCTGCTCGCGATCGCGACCTTTCAGATACATCAATGTTGAATGTGCCGCCGATATCGCGAGCAGGCTCGCTCCCACAAGGTCCGTGTAAGTTTCAGGTCCGGCGTCGCTGGCGCATCAGATGCTTGAACCCTTCGAGCACCAGCACTGCCACGGCCAGCCAGATGGGAATGTAGGTCAGCCATTCACTGGCCTGGATGCTTTCTCCCAGCAGCAGGGCAACGCCCAGCAGCAACACCGGTTCGACATAGCTCAACAGCCCGAACAGGCTGAACGGCAGCAACCGGCTGGCAACGATGTAGGCCACCAGCGCCGAAGCACTGATCACCCCGAGCAACGGGATCAGCAGCGACAGCCAAGGGTACTGGTCGAAAACAGCGAAACCCTGCTCCCCATTGTGTACGAACCAGAGCGCCAGCGGCAGCATCAGGGTCATGTCCAGCCACAACCCGCCCAGGTTGTCAGTCCCCAGGCGTTTGCGCAGGATGAAGTAGATCGGATAACCCACCACCACCAACAGTGTTGCCCAGGAAAACCCACCCACCTGGTACAACTCGTTGACCACGCCGAGGGTGGCGAAGAACACGGCGATTTTCTGCAGGTAGGACAGGCGCTCGCCATAGACGAGGCGCCCGGTCAGAACCATCGACAGCGGCAACAAAAAATACCCCAGCGACACGTCCAGGCTGTAGCCGTTGAGGGGCGCCCACATGAACAGCCACAGCTGCGCGCCCATCAACGCCGAAGACGCCATGGCACCGAGCAACAGACGCGGCGTGGCGATCAGGCGCCGACCGAGCGCCGTTACCAGGTTCCACTCCTTTGCCACCAGCATGAACACCGTCATGCAGGGCATCGTCAGCAGCATGCGCCAACCGAAGATTTCCACGCCGGTCAGCGGCGAGAGCAGGGAGGTGTAGTAATACATGACGGCGAACAGCACAGAGGCCGAGACCGATAGAACGATGCCTTTGGACACAGTGGTTCTCATGAGGGTGATCATCGACACCCGGACTTGTGACTGGAAAATTTATCTGTGGCGCATGGCCTGTGGGAGCAAGGCTTGCCCGCGATGAACGATAACTCGGTTCAGCCCTTGAACCGCAGCGCGGCCATCGCGGGCAAGCCATGCTCCCACAGTGTTCGTCGGAGTCGACGAAGTTATGACGTACGCGCCACACGCCCCGGTACGAAGTGGCCCACGTCATTGAAGCCTGGCGTCGAGGCATGCCCCGGGGTCACCAGCGAATCGATGAAGGCTTCATCTTCGGCCGTGATCGTCACCGACTGCGCCTTGGTGTAGCCATCCCATTGTTCCTCGGTGCGCGGTCCGACGATGGCCGAGGTGACGGCGCGGTTGTTCAGCACCCAGGCAATGGCGAACTCGACAATGCCCACGCCGCGTTCCTGGGTGTATTGCTGGATCTGTTGGGCGATGCGCAGGGACTCGACCCGCCATTCGGTTTCCAGGATGCGTTTGTCCTGGCGACCGGCGCGACTGTTGGCGTCCGGTGCCACGTCCGGTGCGTACTTGCCACTGAGCACCCCGCGGGCGAGGGGGCTGAAAGGCACCACGCCGAGGCCATAGTTCTGCGCGGCGGTGATCTGCTCGGTTTCGGCCTGGCGATTGACGATGTTGTACAGCGGTTGGCTGATTACCGGCCGGTCGATGCCCAGGCGATCGGCGATTCGAATCACCTCGGCGATGCGCCAGCCACGGTAGTTCGACAGGCCCCAGTAGCGGATCTTGCCCTGACGAATCAAGTCACCGATGGCCGACACCGTGACCTCAAGCGGGGTGTTGTGGTCTTCGCGGTGCAGGTAATAGATGTCCAGGTAATCGGTGCCCAGGCGCGTCAGGCTGGCCTCGATGCCATTGAAAATGTGCTTGCGACTCAGGCCGCTGCGGTTGGGGACACCATCTGGTGGGCCGAAGCCGACCTTGGTGGCCAGCACCCATTCATGACGGTGACTGGCAATCGCCTCGCCGACGATCTCTTCGGAACGACCGTTGGTGTAGACGTCTGCGGTGTCGATGAAATTGATGCCCTGGTCCCAGGCCTTGTCGATGATCCGCAGCGAATCCTCGGTGCTGGTCTGTTCGCCGAACATCATGGTGCCCAGAGTCAATGTCGAGACTTGCAACCCGGAATGGCCTAGCGTGCGGTAGCTCATGACAAGGTCCTTTTATCGATGGGAAAGGCCCAATCAAACCCCAGAACAACCGGGCGTGGCAAACGAAAAGATCGCAGGCCACGCTCGACCCCTTACACTCCGGACAACAACCCACGCACTCGATAGAGATTTGACAGGCAGACCGCTATCGCGAGCAGGCTCGCTCCCACACTGATCTGCCTGGGCCACAGGTTTCAGCTAGCCCGGATCCCTGTGGGAGCGAGCCTGCTCGCGATGAGGCCATCAGCCTCGACAACGAGGTTGATGGCAACCCGATTGCGTGAACTTGAACAATTGCGCTCAACTGCCGTGCCGTGCACTGGAACCGGAGAATAAGTATGAAAATAGTCATCGCCCCCGACTCGTTCAAGGACAGCCTGAGCGCCCAGGGCGTGGCCGATGCTGTCGCCCAAGGCCTGGCCCAGGTCTGGCCGGATGCGCAGTTGATCAAGTGCCCGATGGCCGACGGCGGGGAGGGCACGGTGGAGTCGGTGCTGGCGGCCTGCAACGGGCAGTGGCGGCGCAGTTGGGTGAAAGGTCCGCTGGGGGACAGCGTCGAAGCGCGTTGGGGTTGGTTGCCCGACAGCCACACCGCGATCATTGAAATGGCCGAGGCCAGCGGCTTGCAGCTGGTACCTCCTGGGCAACGTGATGCCTGTTCCAGCAGTACCTATGGCACTGGCGAGCTGATTCGCGCCGCCCTGGACGAAGGCGCCGGGCGCGTGATCCTGGCCATCGGCGGCAGCGCCACCAACGACGGCGGTGCCGGCGCGATGCAGGCCCTGGGCGTGGCGCTGCTGGATGAACACAACCGACCGCTTCCACCCGGTGGCCTGGCTTTGGCCGAACTGGCTCGCATCGATTTGAGCAAGATGGACCCGCGCTTGGCCCAGGTCAGTTTCGAGATTGCCGCCGATGTCGATAACCCGTTGTGCGGACCTCACGGCGCTTCAGCGATTTTCGGCCCGCAGAAAGGGGCATCCCCTGAGCAGGTACAGCAACTGGACCAGGCGCTGGGGCATTTCGCTGAACACTGTGCCCAGGCGTTGAACAAGGATGTACGCGACGAACCGGGCAGCGGCGCCGCCGGAGGGCTGGGGTTCGCCGCCAAGGCGTTCCTGGGCGCGCAATTTCGCACCGGCGTGGACGTCGTCGCCCAGTTGACCGGGTTGGCCGAGGCGATCAACGGCGCTGACCTGGTGATCACCGGCGAAGGCCGTTTCGACGCCCAGACCTTGCGTGGCAAGACCCCCTTTGGCGTGGCGCGCATCGCCCGCCAGCATGGCGTACCGGTGGTGGTCATCGCCGGCACGCTGGGGGAGGGTTATCAGGCGCTGTATGAGCACGGCATCGAAGCAGCCTTTGCCCTGGTCAGCGGGCCGATGACCCTGCAGGAGGCCTGTGGCGACGCGCCACGCCTGCTGACTGAGCGAGCCCGGGACATCGCCCGGCTTTGGCGAGTGGCCGCCCGATAGACCAGTGGGAGCAAGGCTTGCCCGCGATACAGGCGTTGCGGTCTCCCAGGAATCGAGTAGCCCGTATCGCGAGCAAGCTTTGCTCCCACGGCGTTGAATTTGAGATAGGGTTGAGGCTGGACTTCGCGCAAAACAGGAGTGGTACATGCGCTTTTCAGATTTGACCCGCCGCATCACCGGCGACGGCGCCGCCGCGTGGCAGATTCACGACCGGGCATTGGCCATGCGTGAGCAGGGCATGGATGTATTGCTGTTATCGGTGGGCGACCCGGATTTCGACACCCCTCGCGCCATCATCGACGCCGCTGTGACCAGCCTGCGCGCCGGAGACACGCATTATTCGGACGTGCGCGGCTTGCACACCCTGCGCGCCAGCATTGCTCGGCGCCATCGCCAGCGTTGTGGCCAGCCGGTAGGCGCCGGGCATGTCACCGTGTTGCCGGGGGCGCAGTGTGGGGTCTATGCGGTTGCGCAATGTCTGCTCAACCCCGGTGATGAAGTGATCATCGCAGAACCGATGTATGTCACTTACGAAGCCGTATTTGGTGCCTGCGGAGCGAAAGTGCTGCCGGTGGCGGTGCGCCCGGAAAACGCTTTTCGGGTTGACCCGGCCGACGTCGCCCGGCTGATTACCCCCCGTACCCGGGCGATGCTGCTCAACAGCCCGAACAACCCATCCGGCGCCAGCCTGCCGCTGTCCACCTGGCAAGCATTGGCGCAGTTGTGCATCGAACATGATCTGTGGCTGATCAGCGATGAGGTCTACAGCGACCTGCTGTACGAAGGCGAACACATCAGCCCGGCCAGCCTGCCGGGCATGGCCGAGCGCACCGCGACGATCAACAGCCTGTCCAAATCCCACGCCATGACCGGTTGGCGCATCGGCTGGGTGATCGGTCCCGAACCGCTCGCCGAACATCTGGCCAACCTGTCGTTGTGCATGCTGTTCGGTCTGCCGGATTTCGTCCAGCGGGCGGCCCAGGTGGCACTGGAGCAGGACTTGCCTGAAGTGGCGCAGATGCACGAGGAGTATCGCCAGCGTCGGGACCTGGTGTGCGCCATGCTTGATGGCTGTCCCGGTCTCAAGCCTGTGCGGCCCGATGGCGGCATGTTCGTGATGGTCGACGTACGCCCGACCGGCCTCGGTGCCCAGGCATTTGCCGAGCGGCTGCTGGACGGCTTTGGCGTTGCGGTGCTGGCGGGCGAGGCGTTCGGGGCGAGCGCGGCGGGGCATATACGGATTGGCCTGGTGGTTGGCCAGCCACAACTCAAGGAGGCCTGCCATCGGATCACCCGTTGCGCGGCGGATACACTGGAGCAAGCCCAAGCTTGATTGTCTTCTCTGGCAAAAGGCGGCCACGGTGATCAGTCCGACGAACGGCCGTCAGACCTGTCAGATCTGACAGTAGGCGTCACCGGCAAATCCGCATCTAATTTCTCCAGGCCAGATCAATCCAGGCTTTGGAGAATTGTGAATGTCTTCGTCAAGTAAAAGTGGAAGAAATATCGGTGTCCTGGCAAGACCTTTGAGTATTGAAGGGGTCGGCGCAGACAGCGTGCTTCCGCCAGAAGCTTCCATCGTGGGCGCGAAACTATTCATTCCGGAGTGGGAGGCTCCGTCCCAGACAACCGGTAAAAGTGACTTGCTGGAAGTGTGGGTGGTGCCGCCGGGTTCCCCGATTGAAATACGGTTCTACAGCAACTTCTTTCCTGTGCCGGTGGTCTTTCCGGATTTTGTTCTATTGCCGCCGCAATACCTTCAAATAGAGGGGGATATTCGCCTGCGTTATCGGGTGACGACGGGGGATGATGGAAACGAGGATACATCCTCCCCGCAAGTGTTCATTGTCAAACGGCCTACTCCTGTGAATCTGGCCGAACCAGATTTTCCCAGCGCTACGTTATGGGGCTATCTCAATTGCTCTTCGCAGCCGAAGTTATGGGAAAGCATATTCGTTCATGTTCCCGCTCAACCAGGACGGTTCGCCAAGGATGATGAGTGCGTCCTGAATTGGGAGGGTTTTACCACGCTCAATGGTGTAGGCCCGATCCCGGGTACAGCGCTGCGCTTGCCTAAGTTATTGACCCAGGAAGAGGCCACGTCCACGCAGGGATTCGATTTCGTATTGGGCAGCGATAAATATGAACAGTACATAAAGCCGATGGAACGCAATGCATCGGCTTTGGCCAGTTACATGCTGTATCGAAACGGCAACGCATTGGGAAAATCACCACCTGGGTTGGTAAAGATCGATCGAATCATCCCGGGCGAGGCGCGTCCCTGTGGCCCAGGTAGCGTGGCGGGGTTGGGTTCAGATACCGAGGGCGCCTCAGCGTTTCATGAAGTTGGCAATTCAATGAATCAATCATCGATGGAGTCTACAAACATGAACACACAGGTTAAGTCAGGTGGTGGTGTATTTGCCGAATCTCCAGTGATTGTCGGTCAATTGGCGGATGGCCGGCTCACCTATCAACAGCTCAAGACAGATCGACAGCTAAAAGTTGAGCTTGCGGACATCGACGATAAAGTAAGAGGGGGGGCAAGGATAACCCTTCATTTATTTCCACGAGGTGAAGTCGCTGACCCCGACCCCTATGTTACCACCTATATAGTTGCAGAAAAAATAAGGGCCGATGAGGCAGGAGATGTCTGGACGTTCCCGATAGAGTTTGATGTACCGGTCGATAGCCTGGTCGATGTATTCGATATCGCTGGTGATTACGCCGCGTACGAAATGGCGTTTGTTCTGGAAGACGATGACGGTAACAGAGACACATCGAGCCCATTTACCGACGTCCTCGTTGATTTGACCGCGCCCTACCAACGGCAGCCAGGTCCAGGGAACGGACAGGGGGCACGCCCACTAGCAATAACCCCGGTTTCCGCCACCATTGACGACGCTTGGCTAAATGACCCAGCCAATGCCAACGGATTGAACATCGTTATCCCCAATGCCTATACAAAGTTCGAAGCACTTGACGATAAAGTCACTTTCTACATTTCGAAAGCAACGACCTTCAACTTGATGCAGGCAGAAACGCCGGCGTTTAGCGGCCCTTTGCCTGCTACCGGGATCATCAACATTCCCCGCACTTTTTTGGAAGGGTTGGAGGACGGGACCTATTATTATTCCTACAACCTTACGGACCTGCCGGGAAATATCAGTAATCACGCTCCAGTCACCTTTCTTTTCAATCGGGTCAAGGCGCCGGCACCGATTCTCGATGTGCCAAGGATCCCGGTCACCGATGGTGGCGTGCCGATTACTTTCTCGACGGTGGCGCCTCCCGGCACCCGGGCGATTATGGAAATAGATCCTCCGCGTCACGCGCTTGGTGGTGATCGAATCATTCCCTATATCTATTCAACCGAAAGCGGGCCAACCGCTTTGCCCGAACAGGTCATCCCGACTCCCCCCACGACTGCAACATTGACGTTCGATCTGGACTACGCGACCTTGGCTCCGTTCTTCGGAGATGAAAATAAAACCGACGAAACCGAGATCGAATACTGGTATGAACTGGAACGCGCAACTCTTACCCCCAATCCCGTTTCGACTCCCATGCAGTTCGCGGTCCTCGACTTTTCCTATGCCGGACCGGAAAACCCCAATCTGCCGGACCCGGAAAACATCAACATAGCTCCGGTAGTGGTTCAAGGCGCAGGCACCACTCCCCCCGCTCCCAACACTCTGGGGCCGGATCAGGCAGGTTTGGGCGCGGCCATGAACTGGCCCGTTTGGGTTGACACCAATCGGCCCGTCACAGGCCGTGAAATCGTCAAGTTCTACTACCAAGACAAACAGGTTGGCGGTCCAGTTCCTGTGTTGGTAGGGGCGACGACGGTCACAACAACATTACCTTGGGAAACGATTCGAACTGAGGGTAACGGCACGGTGGCAGGTGGCAACGCCCGTGAGGCCTACATCACCATCGAATACCCCGGCAGTGACAACGTGATGAAACAGACGCCAACGACCAAAGTTGATGTAACGGCTATCGTCATCAACTTGCCCGCCCCACAAATTGTCAAATCGGCATACAGAGGTGCAAACGGTTCGGTGGTGCCGGAACGAATCGAGACCTTGATCAATTGCCCGAGCCTCAACCATCCGGCGGTGCCTGATGGCCCCATGCCTCCCTATATGCCACGCAATCTGCGAATCCGCATCCGGCGAGACCCCAATATTCCATCGGGTGCCACGGTGGCATTGGTATTCGAAGGGCGCGAAACCGACGCAGTGGGGGCGCCGGCCATTCCCAATACTCGCATTACGGATTCAGCGGTCATGCCGCCGACCGGCGACCTGGAGTTCAGGCTGGATGATTACGCCAAAATACGCGAGATCCAGTTGCCGAGCCCAGGAGCAGGGGGACGCCCTCCCTTTAGATATGCCCATATCGCTTACACGGTCAATGGTATCGAATCAGCGGCCACCCTACGCGTGTCCCTCCTGAACTCCAGCCTCGTGTATTGCGAAGTGGAGCGTCCAGAGACGCCTTGATGTGGCTTCAACTACAACTTGATCTCGCTGCAGATACAAACAGTTAATGACGACAGTTGTTGTCGTCTTTAACTGTTGAAGCGAGATTCCGTAGATTCAGAAGTAGAGATCCCACATTTAAATGGGAAAAGTCGTATGCATATGCGGATTTATCCTACATAGCGATGAATAGATAAACACTAGTCTGGCGACCGTTTTTTATTCCGGCTCGCGCTCATTGAGTCGGACATTCGTTCCTGAAGGAATGTCATCTTGTAGGACTCATTAATATGTCGTCTAAGTCTGTATTTTCCTATCGCAAGACAGCTACCAGCGTGTCGGCCTTGTTGTTCATGCCGCTGCTGATCAATCCATCGCTGGCCCAAGCTGGCACTGTTCCCGCTGGGCAAAGTCAGGCTATCGACGTTAATACCCCGGTGGAAACCTGGGTCGTTGAAACCGGCGCCACGTTAACAGGCTCGGGGGCCTCGACCTTAGGCATCACTGGCGTTGCAGGTGCCACGGTTAACCTGACCAACTCCATGGTCACCCCTGACGGAGTGAATGGCCTGACCCAGGGCATTGCGCTGACCAACGCCAGTGCGACGTTGAATAACTCCACGGTGACCAGTGCTCAGGGAATTGGCATATTAGCCGCACGTAATATCAACAGTGCTGGCGGCTCGCAGGTCACCCTGGGTAACAACAGTGTGGTCCGAGGCTTGGTGGGAGGGCTCGCTGGCAACCGTTTCAGCGACCTGACCGTTCAGGACTCCACGGTGGAGGGCACCGGCGCCAACAGTTTCGGGATACGTCTGCATGAGGGAGCGCTGTCCGCCAGCGGCAGCACGATCACTGGTGGCCTGAACGGGTTGATCGTGGGCACCGATGCCAACGCGTCAACGGTCATCCAGTCGTCGATCGTGCTGGACAGTACCCAGGTAGAAGGTCAAAGCGGTTCGGCCATTGTCGTCGGCTACAGTCCGGCCAATATTCCAGGTGTGGCCAACATCCAGGTCCGCAACGGTTCAACCCTGATCGGCGGGAACGGTACGTTGCTGGAAGTGCGTACCGGTGCCGCGGCTGATTTACTCGTCGACAACAGTACCTTGGCCGGTAATATCGTGGTGGATGAGGGTGGTTCGGGTAACGTCGTCCTGCAAAACGCGGCGTCGTTGACCGGTGATATGCAAAACGTCACCAGTGCGACCCTCAACAATCAGGCGAGTATGACGGGCAACGTGCTGGGCGCCTCGAATGTGGTGATCAACAACGCCTCTACGCTCACCGGCAACTTACAAGATGTCGCCAATGTCTCGATCAACAACCGCAGCGTAATGGTCGGTGATGTAATGGGCGCTGCCGACAGTGTGTCCAATCTGACCTTGGATAACGGCGCCAACCTGACCGGCCAGGTGAGCGGCGTATCCAATTTCGCCATCAGCAATCAGGCGTTGTGGCAGATGACCGACAGCCAGGCGGTGAGCAATCTTACGCTCAACTCTGGCGGGACCGTTCGGCTGGGGAGCAATCAGCAATATTTCCAACTGGACGTGGCCAATCTGGCGGGTAATGGCAGGTTCGAAATAGGCACCGACTTCAATCAGGGCATCAGTGACCTGCTGAATATCACGGGCAGCGCTACCGGCAATCATCAGCTGTTGGTCGCCAGCACCGGTCTTGATCCGGTCAATGATGACTCGATCAAGGTGGTGCAGAGTGTCGCCTCAGGCGCCCAGTACGATCTGGTCAATGATCGCGTGGATGTCGGCGCTTATACCTACCGCTTGGTGAAGAACGGAGATGACTGGTATCTGCAACCTGATAAGGATGTGATCAGCACACCGACCCGTTCGGTCATGGCCATCTTCGGTACTGCGCCCACAGTGATCTATGGCGAGATGGCGTTGTTGAACACCCGGATGGGCGATCTGCGGGTCAATGGCGGCCAGACGGGTGGCTGGATTCGTTCGTTCGGTAACCGATACAGCGTCACCACCAACGCTTACGGCAACGGCTACAGTCAGAATCAACACGGCATCTCCCTGGGGGTCGATACCCCGGTGCAGATCGCGGGCGAACGTGTGTTGCTGGGTGTATTCGCCGGTTACAGCAAGTCGAACCTCGATTTGAGCCGTGGCAGCTCAGGCGAAATCGACAGCACCTCCCTGGGTATGTACGGCACTTGGCTGGGTGATAGCGGTTACTACCTGGATACCGTCGCCAAGCTCAACCATTTCCGTAACGACGCCAAGGTGACGATGAGCGATGGCACCAGGACCAAGGGCGGCTACAACAACCTGGGGGCCAGTGCGTCGGTGGAGTTTGGTAAACACATCGATATCAAGGATGGCTACTATGTGGAGCCGTTTACTCAGTGGCAGATGGCGACAGTGCAGGGCAAGGATTTCAACCTCGATAATGGTTTGAAGGCGGACGCCGACACCACGCGATCCATGCTGGGCAAAGTGGGTGTGACACTGGGACGGGGTATGACCCTGGACGATGGCAGCGTACTGCAACCGCATATTCGCACCGCGGTGGTCCAGGAGTTCGCCAAGCACAACGAAGTTCGAGTCAACAACAACAAGTTCAACAACGACTTGTCCGGTACCCGGTTCGAAGTGGCGGCGGGAGCCTCATGGACATTGAGTGATCGTTGGCAGGTGCATGCCGAACTCGATACCAGCAAAGGTGACAATGTCACCAAGGACATCGGTTTCAATCTGGGCGCTCACTACTCATTCTGAGTCATGTAAAAAAGGGAAGCTTCGGCTTCCCTTTTTACGTGGTGTTGGCAGCGAACTATCAAGCCTTGAGCACCTGGAACTGGCCTTTGAGCAGCATGGTTTGTCCATTGGTTCCCGGCAGTTCTAGATCAACATTGAAGTTGCCCCTTACGTTCCCCTCCGAGGCCGGTACCAATTCAATGCTGCCGGAAATACCTTCGTAAATAGTGGTGGACTCCTTGAGGCTGAAGCCCACATCATCCCGTGTTTTCAACTCATAGCTACCCGGCTCGAAATTTGCCGGAATGATGATAATGAGCTCACGAGTGGAAGTGATTGTCGCCCTCGTCTTTTTTTCTTCCCGATCAATGGCGGTAATCACCACGGCTTCCGTTCGCGTGATACCTGCCTTTTTCTTTTCGATCAGCCGAGAGGTGGCGACAAACTCGGGGAAGTCTTTACCATTGGTGGAGAAAGCTGACGCGGTGACATAGTTGCCGGGAGCAAAGCTCAATTGATAAGTGGCAGCATTCATGGATTCGGTCTCCGTTGCTAGAACTAAGGTGTCCAAAGGCCGTGTTGACCCTAATGCTGGATGAACTCTAGAGAACGCGTTTTTTAAAGGCTTGTAAACTGTCATTCCTGACAGTTTACAAGCACTTTTATTTATGATTTTTTGAGTAGCTCTCAGGCGGGCTGACTCTTAAATGTGCTTGTGCCCTGGAGTGGCGAGGGAGTTCTTTGGCATGGTGCTTCTCCGACAGTGAACGTTGCATGCTAGGGGGGGAGGGGGGCGCATCGGTAAAGCTTTGTAGGTGCTGTGTGAAATTGTGTAAGGGGTTTGCTCGTGGGTGGGTGAGGGCGTATATCCTTGGCAGCTTGATTCCTTGGTGCCTGTTATGTCGCCTTCGCGAGCAAGCCCGCTCCCACAGAGGTTTACATGAACATTGTGGGAGGGGCTTGCTCGCGAAGGCGATCCGCCAGGCGCCCCAGCACTCTGGAAACACCATGCCCAACATCCTCCTGGTGGAAGACGACACCGCCCTCTCTGAACTGATCGCCAGCTACCTGGAGCGCAACGGCTACAGGGTCAGTGTGCTCAGCCGTGGCGATCATGTGCGGGAACGGGCGCGGGTCGATCCGCCGGACCTGGTGATCCTCGATCTGATGCTGCCGGGGCTGGACGGCTTGCAGGTCTGCCGCTTGTTGCGGGCCGATTCGGCGACCCTGCCGATTCTGATGCTCACCGCCCGGGACGACAGCCATGATCAGGTGTTGGGCCTGGAAATGGGCGCCGATGACTACGTCAGCAAGCCCTGTGAACCCCGGGTCCTGCTGGCACGCGTTCGGACCTTGTTGCGCCGCAGCAGCCTTACCGAGCCGCAGACGGTCAACGATCGCATTCTCATGGGCAACCTGTGCATCGACCTGTCCGAACGCACCGTGACCTGGCGCGGGCAAGCGGTGGAGCTGTCCAGCGGCGAATACAACCTGCTGGTGGTACTGGCCCGGCATTGCGGCGAGGTGCTGAGCCGCGACCAGATTCTGCAGCGTCTGCGCGGCATCGAGTTCAACGGCACCGACCGCTCGGTGGACGTGGCGATCTCCAAGCTGCGGCGCAAGTTCGACGACAACGCCGGCGAAGCCCGCAAGATCAAGACCGTGTGGGGCAAGGGTTATCTGTTCAGCCGTTCCGAGTGGGAATGCTGAGTCGATGTGGAAGCTGCTGATTCGCCTTTACCTGGTCACCATCGTGTCCTACAGCGCCGCGATCTATCTGATGCCGGAGCTGGTGGTGCGGCTGTTTCATGAGCGCTTCCTGAACTACAACCTCGATTATTCCCGTGGCCTGCAAACCTTGATGGTCCGGCAGTTCCATAACGTGCCCAGCGAGCAGTGGCCGGCACTGGCGGCACAGATGGACAAGGAATTCGAGCCGCTGCGCATCGAACTGGCGGCCATCGAGGATGAGGGTTTCAGCGCCGACGAGCAGGCGCGTCTGCAGCGCGGCGAGAACGTGGTGCGCCTGGGCGAATGGGCCTGGCGAACCTTGGCGGCCGCGCCGCTGGATGAGCGCACGGCGGTCAAGATGATTGTGCCCCCGGACCCGACCGAGGTCAGTTGGCTGTATTGGAGCATCAACGTGTTGATCGGTGCGACGATGCTGGCTTGCCTGCTGCTTTGGTTGCGGCCGCATTGGCGCGATCTGGAACGGCTCAAACGCACGGCTGAACGCTTCGGCAAAGGCCATTTGAGCGAACGTACGCAGATTGGCTCCAGCTCGAACATCGGCAGCCTGGCCCACGTGTTCGACACAATGGCCGGCGACATCGAGCGCTTGCTCAACCAGCAGCGCGATCTGCTCAATGCAGTGTCCCATGAATTGCGCACGCCATTGACCCGCCTCGATTTCGGCCTGGCCCTGGCGCTGTCCGATGACCTGCCGCCGGCCAGTCGCGAACGGCTGCAAGGGTTGGTGACGCACATCCGCGAGCTGGATGAGTTGGTGCTGGAGTTGCTGTCTTACAGCCGTCTGCAGAACCCCGAGCTTCTGCCCGAACGCGTGGAGGTGGCGCTGGACGAGTTCATCGACAGTATCTTGGGCAGTGTCGACGAGGACCTGGCGGCGCCGGATGTGGTGATCGATGTGCTGCTGCACGGCACGCTGGAGCGTTTCGTGCTGGACCCGCGCCTGACGGCCCGGGCGTTGCAGAACCTGTTGCGCAACGCCATGCGTTATTGCGAAAAGCGGATCCAGGTCGGCGTGCTGGTCGGCGTCCAGGGCTGCGAGATCTGGGTCGACGACGACGGTATCGGTATTCCTGACAGCGAGCGCGAGCGTGTGTTCGAACCGTTCTATCGCCTGGACCGCAGTCGCGATCGCGCCACGGGTGGTTTTGGCCTGGGCCTGGCCATCAGCCGTCGCGCCCTGCAAGCCCAGGGCGGTACGCTGACGGCGCAAGCTTCGCCGCTGGGTGGGGCGCGATTGCGCTTGTGGTTGCCAACG
This sequence comes from Pseudomonas sp. A214, assembly GCF_900156295.1. Taxonomy (NCBI): domain Bacteria; kingdom Pseudomonadati; phylum Pseudomonadota; class Gammaproteobacteria; order Pseudomonadales; family Pseudomonadaceae; genus Pseudomonas; species Pseudomonas sp. A214. Next base: position 4,476,646 of record NZ_LT707062.1, on the reverse strand, counting down.
CGGTGAGGCTGGGGGGAGGGGTCAGGCGTTTATTGCGCTCGATTCAATCAGCGCCACACCCGCTTGCTGCATCCGCCGGATTGCCGCCTCCATCGAACCGTCGATATCAATGCCCCGACAGGCGTCGAGCACCACAAGCGCGTTGAACCCCGCCGCCCGGGCATCCAGCGCCGAGAACATCACGCAGAAATCCAGCGCCAGCCCCACCATGTACACCGTGTCGATGCCGCGCTCCTTGAGGTAGCCCGTCAGGCCGGTGGGTGTCTGGCGGTCGGCTTCCATGAAGGCCGAATAGCTGTCGATGTCCGGGTTGCAGCCCTTGCGAATGATCAGTTGCGCGTGCGGCAGGTCCAGGGCCGGGTGCAGCGCGGCGCCTTGGGTGCCCTGTATGCAGTGGTCGGGCCACAGTTTCTGTTCGCCATAGGGCAGTTGAATGAGGTCGAACGGTTGCTTGTCCGGATGGCTGGAGGCAAACGAAGCATGCCCGGCCGGATGCCAGTCCTGGGCGAGGATGACCTGCCTGAATGAACGACCCAGGCGGTTGATCAATGGCACGATTTCGTCACCCCCCGGTACGGCTAATTGGCCTCCGGGGATGAAGTCGTTCTGAACGTCTATTACCACTAACGCGGTGGTTGGGGCGGTCATGGATGGGTCTCCTGAAAAAATGGCCCACCACAGCTTAGCCGAACGGCCTGTGACGCAGGTGCCTTCAGTCATCCGGAGACAAGATGTCCTTCGTCGCAAATATTCCAGGGTTGATGGCTTTTTGATATTTGGTCGGTACGCCCGTACCGCAATTGAGTACAATCGCCGCCTTTCAACCGGGCATGGAAGCAGTTCGGCTTTCCAGTCACGAGAAAAAACCATGCTCATCGGCAGCTACTCACCGGCCCTTGTTTCTATTTCCCTGTTTGTTGCGGTACTGGCTTCCTACACCGCGCTGGACATGACCGGACGCATCGCGACCACCCAGGGGCGCGCGGCGCATTGGTGGATGGCCGGCGGTTCCCTGGCAATGGGCGTCGGGGTCTGGTCCATGCATTTTATCGGCATGCTGGCGTTCACCTTGCCGGTGGAGCTTGGCTACGATGTGTCGATCACCGCCTTGTCCCTGCTGACTGCCATCCTGTCATGCGGCTTTGCCCTGTGGTTGGTCAGTCAACCGCAATTGCCGGCGTGGCAACTGGCTTTCGGCGCGTTGATCATGGGCGCCGGCATCAGCGCCATGCATTACACCGGCATGGCGGCGCTGCGGATGCAGCCGGGTATTGATTATGACCCCTCGTTGTTCGGGGCTTCGCTGGTGATTGCGGTCGGCGCTTCGGCGGCTGCGTTGTGGATCGCCTTTCGCTTGCGCCAGAACATCCCCCATGTACGTCTGGCCCGCGCCTGCGCTGCTGTCGTGATGGGCCTGGCCATTGTCGGCATGCATTACACCGGCATGGCCGCAGCGCGCTTCAGCGACGGCAGCTTTTGCGGTGCTCTGGACGGCTTGAGTGGCAAGGGTCTGGACAATCTGGTGCTGATCACCACGTTGGCGGTACTGGCCATCGCCTTGCTCACGTCGATTCTCGATGCGCGCCTGGAGGCCCGGACCGCAGAGCTGGCCCAATCGCTGACCCTGGCCAACCGTGAGCTGACGCAACTGGCCCTGCACGACCCCCTCACCGAATTGCCCAACCGCGTGCTGCTGGCCGATCGTATCGGTCAGGCCATGCATCGGGTGCATGAGCAGGGCGGCTGTTTCGCCTTGATGTTCATCGACCTGGATGGCTTCAAACCGGTCAACGATGCTTTCGGCCATCACATGGGCGACCTGTTGCTGCGCGACGTGGCCCTGCGCCTGCGGGAAGACTTGCGCAGCCAGGACACCCTGGCGCGGATCGGCGGTGATGAGTTCGTGCTGTTGGTGCAACTGGCCGAGCCTGACGATGCGTTGCGCCTGGCGGCCCGCCAGGTCGGGCTGATCGGTCGCACATTCCGGGTGGCCGATCATGACCTGCAGATATCCGCCAGTGTCGGCATCGCGCTTTATCCGGGCAACGGCCAGAGCGCCGAAGAGTTGCTGATGAATGCCGATGCGGCGATGTACCACGCCAAGGGCGCCGGCAAGAACGGCTACAGCTTTTTCGATGCCTCGATGAACAGCAACGCCCGCAAGCAACTGCAACTGCTGCAAGACCTGCGCATCGCCGTCGAGCAGCGCCAGTTCAGCCTCCATTACCAGCCCAAGTTCGACGCTGCCAACGGCCGTCCGGTGGGGGCTGAAGCCTTGTTGCGCTGGACGCATCCAACCCAGGGCCTGCTGATGCCCGATACCTTCATCGACCTTGCGGAAAAGACCGGGCTGATCATTCCCATCGGGGAATGGGTGTTGAACGAGGCCTGCCGCCAGATGCGCGAATGGTACGTGCTCGGCTACACCGACTGGCGCATCGCGGTGAACCTGTCGGCCTTGCAGTTCTGTCACGTGGGCCTGGTGCAGAGCGTCGCCACGGCGCTGGAAATTCATCATCTGCCAGCCAACAGCCTGACCCTGGAAATCACCGAAACCACGGCGATGAGCGATGCCGATGCAAGCATGACCGTGCTGCAGCAGCTCTCGGACATGGGCGTGGATTTGTCCATCGACGACTTTGGCACCGGTTATTCGAGCCTGATGTACCTCAAGCGTTTGCCGGCCAACGAGCTGAAGATCGATCGCGGTTTCGTCCGCGACCTGGAGCACGACAGTGATGATGCGGCGATTGTCTCGGCCATCGTCGCCCTCGGCCAGGCCCTGGGGCTGCGGATTGTTGCCGAAGGGGTGGAGACCGACGTGCAGCAGGATTTCCTGACTCAATTGGGTTGCGATTCGCTGCAGGGTTACCTGCTGGGCCACCCGCTGCCGGCCGAGCGCTTCCTGCAGGACATTCGCAAGGCACAACGGCTGGCGCTGGCCTGAGCGGCCGCTCAGGGAACGATGTCGAACGCCGTGCTCCCCAGCCGTTCGCCATTGACCAGCAGATGCACCGCATGCCGGCCCGCGTAGTGTCGGCGGGTGGTCAGTTCGCGAATATGCTGGGAGCGGCTGAGGCTGACGCACTCAAGGGCAGGCAGGTCGAAGGTCTTGAGCTTGAAGACTTTGGCCGAGGTGCCGCCCGAGGCTTTCACGTAGTCGATGGCATAGTCGATCACCAGGCGCTGGTTCTGCTCGAGGGTTGATTGCACCTTGAACGACAAGGTAATCGGTTCGCCGAGACGAATCACCGCCGGCGTGACCTGTAAGTCCAGCACCTGGATGTGCGCCTTGCCGCCGACGCCGATAACCGCCAGTGCCCGCGAATTGCCTTGTTTGATCAGGCTGCGCAAAGCATGGCGGGCGATCCATGCGGTATGGCGATCTTGCAGGGGCCAGCCTTCGATCCGGTCCAGCACCCAGTCAGGGTGCTGCTTGGTGATGTCGTTGAGATGATTGGCCACGGACTTGCGTACATACAGACTGTTGTCGGCCTTGAGGGCCTCAAGGATCGCGGCGGCGAGGTCGGGGTTGGCCTGGATCGGCTCCAGGTGGAACGACCAGGGCAAGCGCGGTCGACTGCCTTCGCTGGCCAGGCGACGGACGTGTTCGTTGGGGTCGTGCGCCCAGTCGTGCATGGCTTTGAGGGTGCGCGCCAGGTCATCGCGCAGGAAATGCCGCACGGCGAACTCCGAGGAGCCGAACCGGGTGAAATACTTGAGCGCATCCAGGGACAGGTCGAAGCTGTGCCGACCGTAGGACGCCACGTAGTGGGGCAGGAACATGCTGACAAACATGCTGTTGAGTCGGGGCGCAAGGTCCCGCAGCACATCCAGCGACGCCTCGTACTCCAAGGGCAGAACTGCATGCAGGCACTCACTGACTCGCGCCATGCGTTGCATCACCGACAACTCGCTCAGCCCGTCATTGGCCATGGCCAGGAACACCCGGCTATCGAAAGCCGGATACACCGCGCTCATTTCACTGGCGATGTACTCAAGGCGTGTGGCGTTGAAGATTTCCTTGAGGGCAGGGGATGAGGTGGTGGCGTTGCTCATGGCGGGATCCGTGCGGTGAGGTGTGTTGGACTTTATAGGGGATGTGGCTGCCAATGTGTAGCCATCGCCACAGGGACATCGTTGTTCTTCCCGCGGCCTCAGACTTGCGCCACTTCACTCACATACTGGCGGATATGCCCCAACCCCCGTTCCACATAGGCCTCTTTCTCGCCCACCGGGGCAAAGTAATGCAGCACTTCCCGCGCGGTCTCCAGGCCCTTGAGCCGCGCCAGCACCCAGGCCGACAGGTACTGGGCGGAGAAACAGCCACCGGCGGTGGCGATATTGCCATTGGCGTGGAACGCCTGGTTGACCACGTTGACACCCGCCGCCACGACCCATGGTTTACTGGTGGTGTCGGTGCAGGCCGGTGCTTGGCCGAGCAGCCCCAGGCGTGCCAGCAGGAATGTGCCGGAGCATTGGGAACCGAGCAACTGGCGCGTCGGGTCCAGACGCAGCCGGCTCATGATGGCCGGGTTGTCGGCCACTTCCCGGGTCTTCATGCCGCTGCCAAACAACACGGCGTCGGCCTTGCAGGCCTGCTCCAGGTCGATCTGGGCGTCGATGGTCAAACCATTCATGGACGTGACGCGCGGGGTAGGTGAAGCGATGCTCACGCGCCACTCCTTATCGCCGATCAGGGAAATACGGCTGAGCATGCCGTAGGCAATCAGTGAGTCCAGTTCGTTGAAGCCGTCGAAGGTCAGAATGGCGATGTGCATGGCGAGCCCCGGTTTTTATAAATGGCTTTTTTGCCAGCCTACGCCGGTTGTCGGCATCACCGCCCCGTACAGTCGGCGACGGATTCGTCGCTACAGTAAAAGGAATGATTCGCCGCCGTTGAAGTCGGAGATTTCAGTATTCTCGAAATCACTGGAGTTTTTATGCGCAAGCCTACCCTGATCGCCAGCCTGGTCCTGATCGCCGGTCTCGGAGCCTTTGGCCCTGTGGCGCAAGCGGTCGAGGCCACCGGAGATGCGGTGGAACATTCACCCAACAATGGTCGCCGGTTGGTGGAGGCCGACCGGACGCCTTCTGAATATCAGCGCTCGGACAAGGCCATTAAAAACTGGAAGGAGAAGGGGCTCGAAGCACCCGAGGAAGGCGCGCAATGGGTGCAGATCCATGACAAATACGTGATGGTGGTGATTGCCTCCGGCCGGATCCTGAAAATCACCCCCGCCACACGCTAGTCCTTTGAGCTCACTTCGCCTTTGTCCCATAGGCGAACCAGCTCGCCGGGTGCCTGGTCTTCAGGCACCTGCAGCACCATTTCGTCGTCCTGGTCGTTGGCGCGATAGCGCACCTCGATCCGGAAAAAACGCTGGTCGCCACGCCCCGGTGCCGCCGAGTCCAGCGGCAGGCACCCTTCCAGTACCGAACAGATACGCGTGCGCTGGTCGAGATCGCACTGGGCGAAATCGATTTCCCGAGGGCGAGTCAAGCCGGGCATCGCCGCCACGCCGCCCTGGCGGGACAGCCGCACCACGGCGTGATCATCGAGGTTTGGAAGGGGTTTCATCAGTGCTCCTCGGTTAAATCGACGCCAACCTGAGCCCAGCCGTTCTGCACCGCTTGCACTTCCCGGATGCCAAAGCGCTGGCGGGCGTGCTCGACGGTCAAGCGGGCGAAGTCGCTGAAGGAGGCGTCGTTGGCCAGTCTTCTGTCGCACAAGGTTTCATACCAGATCCGGCCGGCCTTTTCCCAGGCAAATCCGCCCAGCGTGGTGGCCGCCAGATAGAAGGCGCGGTTGGGAATGCCGGAATTGATGTGCACGCCGCCGTTGTCCTCGCGGGTGATGACGAATTCACGCATGTGCGCCGGTTGCGGGTCCTTGCCCAGCAGCGGGTCATCGTAGGCCGTGCCGGGGTTGGACATGCTTCGCAGGCCGTCACCGTTGATCTTGTCAGTGAGCAGGTCGGCGCCGATCAGCCAGTCGGCCTGGTCGGCGGTCTGTTCGAGGACGAACTGCTTGACCAGCACCCCGAATACATCGGACATGGACTCGTTCAACGCCCCAGACTGGTTGGCGTAGATCAATCCGGCTTCGCTTTCGGTCACGCCATGGGCCAACTCGTGGGCCACCACGTCGAGGGAGCGGGTGAAACGCTGGAAGATTTCGCCATCGCCGTCGCCGAACACCATCTGCGCGCCGTTCCAGAAGGCGTTTTCGTAGTCCTGGCCGTAATGCACGCTACCCACCAGGGCGAAGCCTTTGTTGTCGATGGAGTCGCGCCCCAGCACTTTCCAGAAAAAATCGTAGGTGGCGCCGAGGGCATCGTAGGCCTCGTCCACGGCCGGGTCGCCAGTGGCGGCCTGGCCTTCGAGGCGTACCGGCTGGCCGGGCAGTTCCATGGTGTTTTGTGCGTCATGCACGCTGCGCTGGGGTTGGCCGGGCTTGCCGGGCCTGGGCAGCGCTGCGGCGGCGGGCGGGGTGTGCGGCGGACCGGGGTTGTGCCGCAGATTGCGTACGTGGGTCAGGGTGCCGAGGGCGCTGGAGCGTTGATGTTCGGAACCGTGGGCGATGATTCGGTTGAGGATATAGGGAGGAATGAAGCCGTGGAGCGGGCGAAAGTCGATCATCAGAACATCCTTATCTGAAATACAGGGTCGATACCCATGTGAACCGAAGCGACCGCTGCGGTTCCCTTGTGCACCCAACACACAAAAGTTTGCCAGACACGCGGATTTCTGCGAAAACCCGCGCCTGAACCACACGGGAGTAGCCCATGAACGAAGAACTGCACATCATCGACCTGGAGCAGGGCGACGGCAAAAGCGTAGTCAAAGGCGCGCTGATCACCACCCAATACCGTGGCACGCTGGAAGACGGCACCGAATTCGATTCGTCCTACAGTCGAGGCAAACCTTTTCAGTGCGTGATTGGCACCGGTCGGGTGATCAAGGGCTGGGACGTCGGCCTGATGGGCATGAAGGTCGGCGGCAAACGCAAGCTGTGGGTGCCGGCGAATCTGGCCTATGGCGAACGGTCCATGGGCGCTCACATCAAGCCGGGCGCCAATCTGATTTTCGAAATCGAGCTGCTGGAAGTGCTGACCCGCGACGATTGAAAGTGTTGCTACTATCTGAAGTCCTGCCATGGCTCGATTCGTCGGGGGGCGAAATATGAATGCAGAGCAACATGACCTTGGGGTGTCCCAGGTCGCCGCGGCCATTGCCGAACCGGCCCGCACCCGAATGCTGTGCGCGTTGATGGACGGCCATGCCCGAACCAGCACGGAGTTGGCGAGCATCGCCGACGTCAGTGCCTCTACCGCCAGCAGCCATTTGGCGAAGCTCAAGGAACTGGCCTTGGTGCGTTTGTACGTCCAGGGCCGACATCGCTATTACAGCCTGGCGGATAAGCGGGTTGCCCAGGCGCTGGAAGCGTTGATGGTGATCGGCCAGAACGCCGCCCCGACCTTCACCGCGCGCACCCCGGATCGCCTGCAATTCGCCCGCACCTGCTACGACCACATGGCCGGCACGCTGGCGGTGCGCATGCATGATCGGATGCTTGAGGCTGGATGGCTGGTGGATGTGGAAGGCAAAGGGTATCGCCTGAGTGACTCCGGCGAAGCGCTGTTCCAAGGGCTGGGCATTGATGTCCAGGCGCTTGCCGGTCAGCGACGCCGATTTGCCTGTCCATGCCTGGACTGGAGCATGCGCCGTCCGCACCTGGGGGGCGCCTTGGGCGCGGCGTTGCTGCAAGTGGCGATCAAGCGCAAATGGGTGATCCAGGACCTGGATAGCCGGGCGCTGGCGTTGACGACCAGTGGGCGCAAGGAAATGGCGGCGCGATTGGGTGTCGATGTCGAGATGGATGTCGGACCTGCTGGCGCCATCGCGAGCAAGCTCGCTCCCACAGTGGAATTGCGCTGAACACATGATGGCCACCGACAGATCCTGTGGGAGCGGGCTTGCCCGCGAAGGGGCCTTCACATCCAACATCCATGCAAGCTGATTCACCGCCATCGCGAGCAGGCTCGCTCCCACAGTGGACCTGCGCTGAACGCATGATTGATGGCCAACGACAGACCCTGTGGAAGCGGGCTTGCCCGCGAAGGGGCCTTCACATCCAACATCCATGCAAGCTGATCCACCGCCATCGCGAGCAGGCTCGCTCCCACAGTGGAATTGCGCTGAACGCATGATTGATGGCCAACGACAGACCCTGTGGGAGCGGGCTTGCCCGCGAAGGGGCCTTCACATCCAACATCCATGCAAGCTGATCCACCGCCATCGCGAGCAGGCTCGCTCCCACAGTGGAATTGCGCTGAACACATGATCGATGGCCACCGACAAACCCTGTGGGAGCGGGCTTGCCCGCGAAGGGGCCTTCATATCCAACATCCATGCAAGCTGATCCACCGCCATCGCGAGCAAGCGCGCTCCCACAGTGGACCTGCGCTGAACACATGATCGATGGCCACCGACAAACCCTGTGGGAGCGGGCTTGCCCGCGAAGGGGCCTTCACATCCAGCATCCATGCAAGCTGGTCCACGTCCTTCGCGAGCAAGCTCGCTCCCACAGTGGACCTGCGCTGAACACATGATCGATGGCCACCGACAGACCCTGTGGGAGCGAGCCTGCTCGCGATAGCCATTCCCGAACCACCCTCATTATCCAGCCATGTGCCTGCGCCGATACTCATCCGGCGTGGTGCCCATCATTTTGCGAAACATGCTGATGAACGCCGAGGCGCTGCTGTAGCCCAGGTCCAGGCCGATGGTTTCCACGCTCTGGCCACGTTCGAGCAGGGCCAGGGCCTCGATGACCTTCAGGCGCTGGCGCCATTCCACCAGTGACATGCCCAGGTCCCGCTGGGCCCGGCGCATCAGTGTGCGTTCGGTGGTGTTGGCGGCGCGGGCCAGTTGCGGCAAGGAGCGTGGGTCGCTGGGATTCGCCTCAAGGGTCCGCAACACGGGGCCCAGCAGTGGATCATCCGAGGAGGGCAAGTAACTGCCGGCATGGGGCGCCTGGATCAGCTTGTCCACCAGCACCTGCAACAAGCGCTGCTGCTCGGGCGTCTGAGGTTGGCTCGGCGGGTCGCTGCGCAGCTCTTCCAGCAACGCGCGGATCAGCGGGCTCAAGGTCAGCGCGCAAGGTACGGCCGGCAGCGCAGCGCACAGTTCGGCCGCCAGGTACAACGAACAATGACAGGCTTCATGCCGATTGAACCCAACGTGTTCCATGTCCGGCGGTAACCAGATGCCGTACTGCGGTGGTGCCAGGTAATGGTGCTGGGCGATCTCGATTTCCATCACCCCACTGTAGGAGTAGACGAACTCTCCCCAGGCATGCCGGTGCCGAGGGTAAGTGGCGTGGGCCGGCATGCAGGCGCTGCGAAAGAAAATCGGCGAGGGCAGGGCCGCGTCGAACGGAGGAATCTTCAGATGTTGAGCTGGAGGCTGCATATCGACCGTAATGGCGGATTACCGGGATGGCTTGTCGGGTAATCACTATATCCAGCAAAGGTGTCAGGCAGACAATCCTTTCATCCATTTCTGCCCAAGGACCTTTCCCATGACCACCCGCCGCGCCCTGGATGGCCAGGTCAGTGCCCTGATGACGGGCCTCTGTGCCATCTGGGGTTTCCAGCAAGTCGCGATCAAGGCCAGCGCCGCCGACATGGCGCCGATGCTGCAACTGGGCGTGCGCTCGGCCATCGCTGCGGTACTGGTCTGGCTGTTGGTGCTGGCGCGCGGTGAACGCCTGTCCCTGGCCGATGGCAGTTGGCGTCCCGGCCTGTTGGTGGGGCTGTTGTTTGCCCTGGAGTTCGTGATGGTGGGTGAAGGCCTACGCCATACGACGGCTTCGCACATGGTGATTTTCCTCTACACCGCGCCGATGTTCGCCGCTCTGGGCCTGCACTGGAAACTGCCGAGCGAACGTCTAAAACCTCTGCAATGGCTGGGTATCGCCGTGGCATTCGGCGGTATTGTTGTGGCGTTCAGCGGAGGGACGGGGGCGGCGAACGGCAGTTCGTTACTGGGTGATGGAATGGGGCTGCTGGCCGGTGCGCTCTGGGGGGCTACGACGGTGACAGTGCGTTGTTCACGCTTGACGAACCTGCCCGCCAGCCAGACGTTGTTGTACCAATTGGTCGGCGCCGGGGTGCTGCTGGTAGGGATGTCGGTGGTGCTGGGGCAAACGTCGATCAACCCCACACCGCAACTGCTGGCCAGCCTGGCCTTTCAAGTGTTGCTGGTGTCTTTCGCCAGTTTTCTGATCTGGTTTTCCCTGCTGCGCCGCTACCTGGCTTCGCAGTTGGGGGTGCTGTCGTTCATGACGCCGCTGTTTGGCATCGGTTTTGGTGTCTGGTTATTGGATGAACCGCTGGAGCCGAACTTCATCGTTGGCGCGGCTTTGGTATTGAGTGGGATTCTGCTGGTCAGCGGTTACGGATGGTTTCGCCAGCGTTGGGGGCGATGGCTGGTTTTGCGGCGGGAGTAAGGGAGACAAACCCATGTGGCGACGGAGCAAGCTCCCTCGCCACATGAGCGCTGCTTAGACCTTGACGATCCAGCCAGCCGGCGCTTCCACGTCGCCGGTCTGCACGCCGGTCAGCTCTTTGTAGAGCTTCTGGGTGATCGGGCCGACTTCGGTTTCGCTGTGGAACACGTGCAGCTTGTCCTTGTAGCTGATGCCGCCAATCGGAGTGATGACCGCAGCGGTACCGCAGGCGCCGGCTTCCTTGAAGTCCGACAGTTTGTCGATGAACACGTCGCCTTCGATCACTTCCAGGCCCAGGCGCGATTTGGCCAGTTCGATCAGCGACAGGCGGGTGATGCCCGGCAGGACCGAAGGGGATTTGGGGGTGACGAATTTGTTGTCATGGGTGATGCCGAAGAAGTTCGCCGAGCCGACTTCCTCGATTTTCGAGTGGGTCATCGGGTCCAGGTAGATGCAGTCGGCGAAACTGGCCTTCTTGGCCTGGGAGCCGGGCATCAGGCTGGCGGCGTAGTTGCCACCGACCTTGGCCGCTCCAGTGCCTTGTGGGGCGGCACGGTCGTAGCTGGAGATCAGGAAGTTGTGCGGGGTCAGGCCGCCCTTGAAGTAGGCGCCGACCGGGATGCAGAAGATCGAGAAGATGAACTCGGGGGCGGTGCGCACGCCGATGTTGTCACCCACGCCGATCACGAACGGGCGCAGGTACAGCGCGCCGCCAGTGCCATAAGGCGGGATGAAGCGCTCGTTGGCGCGGACCACTTGCTTGCAGGCTTCGACGAACTGCTCGGTCTCGACTTGCGGCATCAGCAGGCGCGCGCAGCTGCGCTGCATGCGGGCGGCGTTCTGGTCAGGGCGGAACAGGTTGATCGAACCGTCCTTGCAGCGATAGGCCTTCAGGCCTTCGAAACACTGCTGACCGTAGTGCAGGGCGGTGGAGCCCTCGCTGATGTGCAGCACGTTGTCGTCGGTCAGGGTGCCGGCGTCCCAGGCGCCATCGCGCCAGTGCGACAGGTAGCGCTTGTCGGTCTTGATGTAGTCAAAGCCCAGTTTGTCCCAATTGATGCTCTCGTTACCCATGACACCCTCTATTTCTTAACAACCGTCGAAACGGTTCAAGGCTTCTGACGTTTTTTGGATGGGGACAACAATACTTCATTCCGGGGCTGTTTCGCAGCCTGTGGCGAGGGGATTTATCCCCGCTGGGCTGCGAAGCAGCCCCATTAGCTCAGATATCTGACGCCCGGCGGTGACAGGTTTTGGGGTTGCTGCGCAACCCAGCGGGGATAAATCCCCTCGCCACAAGGTTATTCACCCACAACTTTTACAGATGCAACGCATGCCCCAACGCTCGCAACGCCGCTTCCTGCACCGCCTCGCCCAGCGTCGGGTGGGCGTGGATGGTGCCGGCGATGTCTTCCAGGCGAGCGCCCATTTCCAGGGACTGGCCGAACGCGGTGGACAGCTCCGACACACCAACGCCAACCGCTTGCCAACCGACGATCAGGTGATTGTCCCGCCGTGCCACGACCCGCACGAAGCCACTTTTCGATTCCAGGGTCATGGCCCGGCCATTGGCGGCGAACGGGAAGCTGGAAACGATGCAGTCGAGCCCGGCGGCTTTGGCCTCGTCCGGCGTTTTGCCGACCACCACCAGTTCCGGATCGGTGAAGCACACCGCTGCGATGGCCGTCGGGTTGAACTCGCGATGCTGACCCGCTATCAGCTCGGCAACCATTTCGCCCTGGGCCATGGCCCGGTGGGCGAGCATCGGTTCGCCGCTCAGGTCGCCGATGGCCCAGACATTGCGCATGCTGGTCTGGCAACGGTTGTCGATTTTCACCGCCGAACCGTTCATCGCCAAGTCCAACGCTTCGAGGTTCCAGCCCTGGGTGTTAGGTTTGCGACCAACGGCCACCAGCACCCGGTCGGTCTCCAGGTTCAGCGTCTCGCCAGCGGGATCGCGCACTTGCAACGTGCTGGCCTGGGCATCGAAACCTTCGACGCTGTGCTTGAGGTACAGCATCACGCCCAACTGCTTGAGCGCCTCGTGCACCGGTTGGGTCAGTTCGCCGTCGTAGGCCGGCAGAATCCGCTCCTGGGCCTCGACCACGCTGACCTCGGCGCCGAGCTTGCGGTAGGCGATGCCCAGCTCCAGGCCGATGTAGCCACCGCCCACCACCACCAGGTGCTTGGGCACCGAGGTCGGGGCGAGGGCTTCGGTGGAGGAAATGATCGGCCCGCCAATCGGCAGCATCGGCAGCTCGACGCTTTTCGATCCGGTGGCCAGCAGCAGGTGTTCGCACTGGATGCGCGTGTCGCCGACGTCAACGGTTTTGCCATCGACGACGTTGGCCCAGCCGTGAATGACCTGGACCTTGTGCTTTTTCAGCAGGGTCGCGACGCCGGTGGTCAGCCGATCGACGATGCCGTCCTTCCATTCCACGCTCTTGCCGATGTCCAGGCTTGGCGCCGACACCGTGATACCCAGGGCCGAGCCCTGGCTGTGGTGCCGTGTCTGATGGAACTGCTCGGCGACGTGAATCAACGCCTTGGACGGGATGCAGCCGATGTTCAGGCAAGTTCCGCCCAACGCCTGGCCCTCCACCAGAATGGTCGGGATGCCCAACTGACCGGCGCGAATCGCCGCCACATAGCCACCGGGGCCGCCGCCGATGATCAGCAGCGTGGTGTTCAAAGTTTGCATGGCCTGCTCCATTGATGATTAGTCCACAAACAGCGTGGCGGGCTGTTCGAGCAGGCCGCGCAGGGCCTGGATGAATTGCGCCGCGTCCATGCCGTCGACCACTCGGTGATCGAAGGAACTGGAGAGGTTCATCATCTTGCGGATCACGATCTGGCCTTTGATCACCATGGGCCGTTCGACAATCTTGTTCACGCCGACGATCGCCACTTCCGGCAGGTTCAGCACTGGGGTGCTGACGATGCCGCCCAACGCACCGAGGCTGGTCAGGGTGATGGTCGAGCCAGACAGCTCATCGCGGCTGGCCTTGCCATTGCGGGCCGCGGTTGCCAGACGCGAGATTTCTGCCGCGCTGTCCCACAAGCTACGGGCTTCGGCGTGACGCACCACCGGTACCATCAGGCCCACATCGCTCTGGGTGGCGACGCCGACATGCACAGCGCCCGAACGGTGAATGACCTGGGCCTCGTCGTCATAACGGGCGTTCATTTGCGGGAAGTCCCGCAGGGCCACGACCAGGGCGCGGACCAGGAATGGCAGCAAGGTCAGCTTGCCGCGATGGGCACCGTGCTTTTCATTCAAATGCACCCGCAGCTCTTCCAGGGCGGTGACGTCGATTTCCTCGACGTAGCTGAAATGCGCGGCGCGCTGGGTCGCTTCCTGCATGCGCTGGGCGATCTTGCGGCGCATGCCGATCACCGGGATCTGCTGTTCGTCGTGGCGTTCGGCATAACCCGAGCCGCCTTTGGCCGGGGTCGCTGAACCCTGCGCCAGATAGGCCTCGAGGTCTTCATGCAGGATACGCCCGGCCGGGCCACTGCCCTGGACCAGGCGCAATTGAATGCCCAGGTCCAGCGCATGTTTGCGCACGGCCGGGGAGGCCAGCGGCCGCTCGTCCGGATCGCGGGCCACCGGCGCTTGCGGCGCGGGGCGTGGCGCCGCAGCGGGTTGTTCTATCGTCGGCTCAGGCGTTGCCACCAGCGCGGGTTTCGGCGCTGGCGCGGCGACGGCGGGTTGCGCCGATTCCTTGAGGTTGCCGGCACCTTCGACTTCAATACGGATCAGTTCGCTGCCCACCGCCATGACTTCGCCGGGCTCGCCACCCAGGGCGATCACCCGACCGTGTACTGGCGAGGGGATGTCCACCATCGCCTTGTCGGTCATGACATCGGCCAGCACCTGGTCTTCGACCACCATGTCGCCAACCTTGACGTGCCACACCGACAGTTCAACTTCGGCGATGCCTTCGCCAATGTCCGGCATCTTGATAACGTGCGTGCCCATTCAGACCTCCATGACCCGTTTCAACGCCGCGCCCACACGGGACGGCCCTGGGAAATACGCCCATTCCTGCGCGTGCGGGTAGGGGGTGTCCCAACCGGTGACACGCTCGATGGGCGCTTCCAGGTGGTGGAAGCAGTGTTCTTGCACCAACGACACCAGCTCGGCGCCGAAACCGCAGGTGCGGGTGGCTTCGTGGACGACCACACAGCGGCCAGTTTTTTTCACGGATTTGACGATGGTCTCAAGGTCCAGCGGCCAGAGGCTGCGCAGGTCGATGACTTCGGCGTCGATGCCGGTTTCTTCGGCGGCGGCCTGGGACACATACACCGTGGTGCCGTAGGTGAGGATGGTCACGTCCTTGCCCGGGCGGGTGATGGCGGCGACATCCAGCGGCACTGTGTAGTAACCGTCCGGCACCTGCGCCGACGGGTGTTTCGACCATGGGGTTACCGGGCGGTCGTGGTGGCCGTCGAACGGGCCGTTATACAGGCGCTTGGGTTCGAGGAAGATCACCGGGTCATCGTTTTCGATGGAGGCGATCAGCAGGCCTTTGGCGTCGTAAGGGTTCGACGGCATGACGGTGCGCAAGCCGCAAACCTGGGTGAACATCGCTTCGATGCTCTGGCTGTGGGTCTGGCCGCCATAGATGCCGCCGCCGCAGGGCATGCGCAGGGTCATCGGCGCGGTGAACTCGCCGGCCGAGCGATAGCGCAGGCGCGCCGCTTCGGAAATGATCTGGTCCGAGGCCGGGTAGACGTAGTCGGCGAACTGGATCTCGGCCACCGGCCGCAACCCGTAGGCGCCCATGCCCACGGCCACGCCGACGATACCGCTCTCGGAAATCGGCGCGTCGAACACCCGCGAGGTGCCGTATTTATTCTGCAGGCCTTCGGTGCAGCGGAACACGCCGCCGAAGTAGCCCACGTCCTGGCCGAACACCACGACGTTGTCGTCGCGCTCGAGCATCACGTCCATGGCCGAGCGCAGGGCCTGGATCATGGTCATGGTGGTAGTGGTCATGGCGGTGTCCAGCTGGATATTGTTGTTGTGATCGTTCATGTCAGATCCCCAACTCCTGACGCTGGCGCTTCAAGTGCTCCGGCATCTCTTTGTAGACGTCTTCGAACATGGTCGCGGCGCTTGGGATCTGCCCGCCAGCAAGGGTGCCGTACTGCTCGGCTTCCTTCTGCGCGGCGATCACCTCGGCTTCGAGTTCGGCGGTGACGGCGGCATGTTCCTCTTCGGACCAGTGGCCGATTTTCACCAGGTGCTGCTTGAGGCGCGCAATCGGGTCGCCCAGCGGGAAGTGGCTCCAGTCGTCGGCGGGACGGTATTTGGACGGATCATCGGAAGTGGAGTGCGGGCCGGCGCGGTAGGTCACCCATTCGATCAGCGCCGGGCCGAGGTTGCGGCGGGCGCGTTCGGCGGCCCAGCGCGAAGCGGCGTAGACCGCCATGAAGTCGTTGCCATCCACCCGCAGCGAAGCGATGCCGCAGCCGACGCCGCGTCCGGCGAAGGTGGTGGCTTCACCGCCGGCAATGGCCTGGAAGGTGGAGATCGCCCACTGGTTGTTGACCACGTTGAGGATCACTGGCGCCCGGTAGACGTGGGCGAAGGTCAGGGCGGTGTGAAAGTCCGATTCGGCGGTGGCGCCGTCACCGATCCAGGCCGAGGCGATCTTGGTGTCGCCCTTGATCGCCGAGGCCATGCCCCAGCCCACGCCCTGGATGAATTGCGTGGCGAGGTTGCCGGAGATGGTGAAAAAACCGGCGTCCTTGACCGAGTACATGATCGGCAACTGCCGGCCCTTGAGCGGATCGCGCTCGTTGGACAGCAGTTGGCAGATCATGCCCACCAACGGCACCTCACGGGCCATCAGGATGCTTTGCTGGCGATAGGTGGGGAAGCACATGTCATCGATGTTCAGCGCCAGGGCCTGGCCGCTGCCGATGGCTTCCTCGCCGAGGCTCTGCATGTAGAACGACATTTTTTTCTGGCGCTGGGCGACCACCATGCGGTTGTCGTAGATGCGCGTCTTGAGCATGGCGCGCATGCCTTTGCGCAGGATCTCGAGAGGCACGTCTTCGGCCCATGGGCCGTGGGCATTGCCCTGGTCATCGAGCACGCGAATCAGCCCGCGGGCCAGGTCGGCCGTGTCGGACGGTTCAACGTCGATGGAGGGTTTGCGCACCGTGCCGGCATCGCTCAGATGCAGGTAGGAGAAGTCGGTCTGGCAGCCGGGACGGCCCGAGGGTTCGGGGACGTGCAGGCGTAGCGGTTCATACGCTGGGTTCATGGCTTTCTACGCTCGATCTTGTGAATTTCTTGTAGTGGGCGCGCTAGCTGACGAACTTTCCCGGGTAAGGAAAATTGTCCTACAACAATCATAGGCTCGACGCAGAAGAATATTTTTCTCTGTTGGGTTGCTGTTCAGATCATTTGCAGATAAAAAATCTGCACAACGATAAAAAACAGGATTATTTGTCTCATGCGTAAATTGGATCGCACCGACATCGGCATTCTGAACAGCCTTCAGGAAAACGCCCGCATCACCAACGCCGAGCTTGCCCGGTCGGTCAATCTATCGCCCACGCCTTGCTTCAACCGGGTCCGGGCCATGGAGGAGCTGGGGGTGATACGCGAGCAAGTCACGCTGCTGGATGCCGATTTGCTGGGCCTGCATGTCAACGTGTTCATCCACGTGAGCCTGGAAAAACAAGTGGAGGAGGCGTTGCAGCACTTCGAAGAGGCGATCTCCGACCGACCGGAGGTGATGGAGTGCTACCTGATGGCAGGCGACCCGGATTACCTGATCCGCGTGCTGGTGCCGTCGATCCAGTCGCTGGAGCGGTTCATGATGGACTTTCTGACCAAGGTTCCGGGGGTGGCGAATATCCGTTCGAGCTTTGCGCTCAAGCAGGTGCGTTACAAGACGGCGCTGCCTCTGCCGGCCAACGGTTTGACCTTGGGGACCTGACGCCCAGCCGAGCGGGAGAGAAACCTGTCTGGAGGGGTTACAGGAGTCGACACTGCATCGAAAACCCCAGCGTCACTGACTGCCCTTGCTCCAGCAAGCGCAACCCTGGCCGCCCTGGCAGGTGGTGGGCATTGACCGGATGGCTGACCGGCTCGATGCAAAAGAAATCCAGGCCCACGGGACAGTACAGCAGGAAGTATTCGCTGCCGCTGGCTCGGCATTCCAGCTCATAACCCAGGTCCGGTTGCTGGATCAGGCAATGCCCGTCCCAGCCGCCAAAGCCGTTGTCCACCAGTGTGTCCGGCAGCAAGCGGGGTTGTTGGAAGTCCCAGATTCGAGGAACGCTGCCCAACGTGGTTGGCAGTTTTTTCTCATCGCACATCCAGACTTCGGTCGCACGGGTTTGCAGGCGTGTGCCAGCAGTGCGCGGGAAGTACGGGTGCAAACCCAGCCCGTGCCACGCGGCCTGTTCGGCCAGGTGGGTGACGTGCATCGCGATCTGTAACTGACCGCCGCTCAAGCGAATCCGCAGGCTGGCGCAATAGGCGAATGGATGTTGGCTGTCGAGTTGCAACAAGGCTTCCTGGGCGCTTTGCTCTATCACTTGCCACGGTTGTTGCCAGGCGCTGCCATGGATCGGGAACGGGTCGTTGGGGCTGTTGGCGTCCAGACCGAGCCAGCCGCCGGGGCAATCGAAACCGCCCTGGGCGATCCGGTTCGACCATGGGATCAGCGGGAAGCAGCCGAGCTTACCGGGCAGGCCGTTTTCCACGGCCTGGGGCGCGGGCGGGCGCAACAGCGGCTGGCCGCTGCCGCGCAACGTCCAACTGACCAGGCTGGCACCCAGGTGCGGGGCCAGGGTCAGGCGAGTCTGTTCGTCTTCGAGTTGGAGAAGAGGCGGGGTCATGTTGGCTTGTCTGCTGGGTTGGAAAAACTTCGGGACGACTCTTGTGTGCATGCTTTTGTGGCGAGGGAGCTTGCTCCCGCTCGGCTGCGCAGCAGACGCCCGGAGTCAAAAACCTATGGGCCTGCTTCGCAGTCCAGCGGGAGCAAGCTCCCTCGCCACAAGGGGGCTTGCTCATTTATAGGGTTACAACACCAGACGCGGCAACCACAGCGAGATCGCCGGAATGTAGGTCACGGCCAGCAACACCAGAAACAGCACGCCGTAGAACGGCAGCAGGGCCTTGACGGTGCTTTCGATACTGACCTTGCCAATGGCGGAGCCGACGAACAGCACTGCTCCCACCGGCGGAGTAATGAGCCCGATACCCAGGTTCACCAGCATAATCATGCCGAACTGCACCGGGTCCACGCCGATGCCCATGATCACCGGCATCAGGATCGGGGTCAGGATCAGGATCAGCGGCGCCATGTCCATCACCGTACCCAGGACCAGCAGCATCGCGTTGATGCACATCAGGATCACGTAGCGGTTGTCGGAGATGGTCAGGAACAGGGTGGTGATTTTCGCCGGGATCTGCATCAGCGTCATGATGTAGCCGAAGCTGGCGGCGAAGCCGATCAGGATCATCACGATCGAGATGGTACGCACCGTGCGATGCATCAGTTTCGGCAACTCACTCCACTTGTAGTCGCGGTAAATGCACATGGTCACGAAGAATGCCCAGAGCACAGCGATGGCGGCCGATTCGGTGGCGGTGAAAACACCCGAGAGGATGCCGCCGAGGATGATGAACATGGTCATCATGCCCCACATGGCTTCCCGGCAGATTTTCAGTGCCTGCTTGAGGGGAATCACTTCGCCCTTAGGGTAGTTGCGCTTCTTCGCGAAGATCAGGCACAGCACCATCAGGCAGGCGTTCATCAGCAGGCCCGGCACGATGCCGGCCATGAACAGCGCACCGATGGAAACCGTACCGCCGGCTGCCAGGGAGTACAGCACCGCGTTGTGGCTGGGCGGGGTCAGCAGGGCTTGTACCGAACCACTGACGGTCACTGCGGTGGAGAACTCCCGCGGGTAGCCGCGGCGTTCCATCTCCGGGATCAGTACCGAACCCACCGAGGCGGTGTCGGCCACTGAGGATCCGGAAATGGCACCGAAGAACGTCGAGGCCATGAGGTTGACCAGTGACAGACCGCCGCGCACGAAACCCACCAGCACACCGGCGAAGGCCACCAGCCGGCGAGACATACCACCCTCGGCCATGATTGCACCGGCCAGGACGAAGAACGGAATGGCCAGCAACGAAAATTTATTCACCCCGCCCGCGACCTGGATCATCACGGCCTGGAATGGAATATCGATCCACCACGCGCCGATCAGCGCAGCGGCACCCAGGGCGTAGGCGACCGGCATGCCGATCAGGATCAACAGGAAAAAACTGCCCAGCAGAATCAGAGCGTCCATTAAGCGGCACCTTCACTTTCTTCGACCAGGTCGAACTGCACGACCCGGCGCTTGCTCTGATCACCGAGCAAGAGTTTTTCCAGGACAAAAATCAGGGTCAGAAAACCACCGACCGGTATGGGCATGTACGTGATGCCGACCCGCAGTGTGGGCAGGGCGCTCATGTACTGGTTCCAGGTGGACAGGCAGAGTTTGGTGCCGCCGCTGATCATGAAGATGCAGATCACCGCCATCAGCAGTTGGGAAAACACCGATGCCGCGGTTTTCAAGTGAGGGGGCAGGCGGTTGGTGAGCATGTCCACGGCCATGTGCGCACCAGCGCGGTAACTGGCGGCGGCGCCGATGAACGTGAACACGATCATCAGCAAAATCGCGGTGGGTTCCGGCCAGCTTGAGCCGGTACCCAGCACGTAGCGGGCGAACACGCCCCAGGGAATCATCAGAGCAATTGCCAGGACAGAGAGGCCGGCGACCCAGATGCAAGTCATGTAAATCTTGTCGTTGATGCGCAGCAGCAAATTCTTCATCGGGTTCCACCGTAACCGGGCGCGCCCGTGACATCGGGCGCACCTGGCCTTTTCAAGTACAGATTGAGAGGTGTTACTGAACGGCTTCGATACGCTTGATCAGGTCGGCGTACGGTGCACCGTATTTGGCCCGGATCGGTGCGGTGGCGTCATAGAAGGGTTTCTTGTCGACGGTGATGAACTCAACGCCCGCGGCCTTGAGTTTCTCTTCACTGGCGGCAGTCTTCTTGTCCCACAATTCGCGCTCGTCCAGCTGGGATTGTTTGGCCGCTTTTTTCACCAGGGCTTGCTGCTCGGGGGTGAGTTTTTCCCAGGTGAACTTGGACATCACCACCGGCTCCGGCAGGATCAGGTGGCCGGTCAAACTGTAGTACTTGGCGTTCTGGTAGTGGTTGTGCTCGAGCATGGTCGGCGGGTTGTTTTCCGCACCGTCGATCACGCCGGTCTGCAGAGCACTGAAGATTTCACCGGTGTCCATGGCAATCCCGTTACCGCCCATGGCGTTGAGGGTCTCGATGAACATCGGGTTGCCCATGACACGAATTTTCATGCCATGCATGTCTTCGGGCTTGTGCACGGGTTTCTTGGTGTAGAGGTTGCGAGTACCGCCGTCCATCCAGGCCAGGGCCACCAGGTTGAATTCGGAGTTGGTGATCTTGTCGAGGATTTCCTGGCCGATTTCACCGTCGATGATCTTGCGCATGTGTGCCTGGTCACGGAACACGAATGGCATGTTGAAGACGTTTACGTCCGGCACCACCGGCCCAACGATGCCCAGGCTGACGCGGGCCATCTGGACGGCACCGACCTGAAGCTGCTCGATGACTTCTTTTTCCGAGCCCAACACACCGCCGGAATACATCTTGAAGGTGAACGGGTCTTTTTGGCCTTTGCTTTCCTCGACCAGCGTCTTGCCAAGGATTTTTTCCGCTTCCACGGTTGGATAGCCATCAGGATGGATATCGGCAAACTTGATCTCAAGAGCCTGTGCCGCTTGCGCAAGGAAGGCCAGGGGGAGGGCTGCGATCAGAAGCGTGCGTTTGAAATTCATGGTCAATCTCCAGTGTTGTTGTTTTTATGTCTATCGAATGAAGCGGCAATGCAGGTCAGTTGGCGGCGGGTTTCGATCCTCCGAAAGCCGTTTCAGCAAGGCCCTTGACGCCGGGGTTGAGGGCAAACACGCCCCCGGCCAGGGACTGCGGATCAGTGTCGTCGCCAGGGCGGATCGAGGTGACGAACAGGGTGTCCAGACGGCTGCCGCCAAAGGCGCACATCGTCGGTTTCTTCACCGGCACCGCCAAAGAGCGATCCAGTCGGCCATCCGGGGTGAAACGATGGATGAGGCCGGCATCGTTGGCGCAGATCCAATAGCAACCTTCTGCGTCCACCGCCGCGCCGTCCGGGCGTCCGGCCAGGGGCATCATGTCGACGAACAGCCGTCGGTTGGAGGGCGTGCCGCTGTCGATGTCGTAGTCGAAAGCCCAGATCTGCTGGATCAACGGATGTGAGTCGGAGAGGTACATCGTGCGCCCATCCGGGCTGAAGCCCAGGCCATTGGGCACGATGAACCCGCTCAGTTGTGCCTCGACCGGCCCGCGCTGTCCGCCATCGAAGCGGTACATCCGCCCCTGGTCGGCGTTGGCCCCCATATTCAGCACCATGCTGCCGGCCCAGAAACGGCCCTGGCGGTCGCAACGGCCATCGTTGAGGCGCATGTCGGTGCGGGCGTGCTCGACACTGGCGCACAATTCGCTGTCCAGGCTGCCGTCATCAAAGGGGTGCAGGCGAAAGAAACCACTCTCCATGCCGGCGATCCAACCCCCGTCCTGGTGACGGGCGATGCAGGCGAGCATTTCGGGGGTTTCCCAGCCTTTGAGCTGTCCGGTTCCGGCATTCCAGCACTGCAACCCACCGCTGGGAATGTCCACCCAGTACAGGGCGTTCTCCTCGGGAACCCACACTGGGCTCTCACCGACGGCGTTGCGTGCATCGACAATCAATTCGGCTTGCATGGCGATTCCTTGGTTCGTTCGTATCCCATGAAAAACAGGCGAATCAGTCGTCGAACGGGCCGGCTGCGACAAAGGCGCCACCCTGGTAGACCCTGGCCGGGTCATCGGCGGCCGGCATCGGCTGCGCTTCGACCTTGTCACGGAAGATTTCGGAGCTGTCCTTGGGCTGGTAGCCCAGGTGCGCGGCCTGGCTGTTGTCCCACCAGACGTCGCGGTTGGCGGACATGCCATACACCACGGTGTGGCCGACTTTCGGGGTATAGAGCGAGCATTCGATCAGTTGGGTGAGGTCGTCGAAGCTCAGCCAGGTGCTCATCATCCGGCGGTTTTGTGGCTCGGGGAACGACGAGCCAATGCGGATGCTCACGGTTTCGATGCCGTAGCGATCGAAGTAAAAACTGGCCATGTCTTCGCCGTAGGACTTGGACAAGCCGTAGTAGCCATCCGGACGGCGAGGGGATAGGGCGTCGAGGACCTCGTCCTGCTTGTAGAAACCGATGACGTGGTTGGAACTGGCGAAGATCACGCGCTTGACGCCATGCTTGCGGGCGGCTTCATAGATGTGGAACACGCCGCTGATGTTGGCGCCGAGGATTTCTTCGAACGGACGCTCTACCGAAACACCGCCGAAATGCAAAATGGCATCGACGCCTTCCACCAGTTGATGCACCGCCTGTTTATCAGACAGGTCGCACGGCACCACTTCTTCACTTTCATCAATGGCCGGGGCCATGTTGGCGATGTCCGACAGGCGAATGTGGCGGGCGAAAGGCTTGAGGCGTTCACGCAAGACTTTGCCCAGGCCGCCGGCAGCACCGGTCAGCAGCAGACGATTGAAGGGGTGGCGAATGTGTGTCGTAGTCATGAAATTACCTGAGCAAACGGTGAGAGGTATCAGTTGTTATAAGTTGTCGTACGACCGAGAGGGAATATCCTTATCCTACCGCTACCTTGTCAACGTTTGATCGACGAATCGCTCTACAACGGCGTCCCTGCCTTTGGCTGTCGCGTCGCCATGGCCCTTTTGAAAAGCGACCATGGCGACCGATCCCGGCTTAAAGAAGCGAGATCGGGTAGCTGACGATCAAGCGGTTTTCATCGAACTCGTTGTTGCTGTAATCCCGACGCATCGTTGAATTACGCCATTTCACATTGAGGCTCTTCAACGCACCGCTTTGTACGGTGTAGGCCAGTTCGCTTTCGCGACCCCATTCCTTGCCGTCATTAACAGTAGCGGTGTGTACGTTGTCACCGCTGATGTAGCGGTTCATCAGGGTCAGGCCCGGTACGCCGACGGCGGCGAAGTTGAAGTCGTGGCGCACTTGCCAGGATTTTTCCTGGGCGTTGTCGTAGCTGGAGTTGTAGCTGTCGTTGGCCAGGGTGCCGCCGCTGGTGCCGTTGACGCGCATCCAGCCATCGTCGCCGCTGAGTTTTTGCAGGCCGACGTAGAAGGTGTTGCCACCGTATTTGGCCGAGAGCATGGCGAAGGCGGTCTTGTTGTCCAGGTCGCCCGCCAGGGCACTGCCTTCTTCCTTGCCGATGAAGTAGCCCAGGTTGGCGCCCAGGGTCCAGTCACCGATGGGCTGGCTGTGGGTCAGGTTGAAATATTTTTGCTGGTAGATGTCCGAGAGTTCCGCGTACCAGACGCCGACCTGAGTGCGCTTGTCGTTGAAGGCGTATTCGCCGCCGCCGAAATTGAAGCGGTCGGACGTGAACGCACCGCGGCCGTTCATCGACATGTCTTCCATGCTCGCGTCGTTACGCGGGCTGTTGGCGCGGAACTGGCCGCCGTACAGGCTCAGGCCATTGATCTCGGTGGAGGTGACTTGACCACCGCGGAAAGTCTGCGGCAGGGAGCGGCCATCGTCAGAGCGCAGGATTGGCAGCACCGGCATCCATTCGCCCACCTTCAACTCGGTTTTCGACACCTTGGCCTTGAGTGCGACACCCAGGCGACCAAAGTCATCGGCCGGGCGGCCATCGTCATGCACCGGCAACAAGGCGGTATTGGCAGTGCCGCGACCACCGTCGAGCTTGAGCGAGTACATGCCCAGCACGTCTACACCGAAACCGACTGTGCCCTGGGTGAAGCCGGACTTGGCGTCGAGAATGAAACTCTGGGTCCATTCCTCGGCTTTGCCTTGGGCGTTAGCCGGGTTGGTGAAGTTGCGGTTGATGTAGAAGTTGCGCAGGTTGAGATTGACCTTGGCGTCATCGACGAAGCCTTCGGCGCTGGCGGACATTGGCAGGAACGCGGCAAGGCTGCTGCAACCGAGAAGGACCAGGGCGGGGCTGGCGTTGAGAAAGGTACGGCGATTTTGACGGTGGTTGGGCGAAAAACGGACACGTGTGCTCACTATGACGCTCCCTACTTTTTTGTTGTTTTTATTTGTCATACGTCGTCGTACAACATGAGGTGGATTATTTGGAAGCTGCTCCTCGTTGTCAACTGGCCATTATCGGAATTGTCCAACTCGGATGTGCTCAAAATGAGACGTTTCAATGGCTGGCGCTGGCCGAGCTCAAGATTGCAGGCCGTGGCGCCGTGTCGAAGCGTGGTTTGAGAGTAGCGGGGAGGGTGCTTGGTTGTGCGATGACTGGTCTAAGACATTAGTCGAATGCTGGCGATTGGAAGTCTTAAGGGAGCTCTTGCTCCCTCGCCACAGAAGCTTTCCCACAAGCAGCGCCGGTGTTTTTGATCGTTCCCACGCTCGGCGTGGGAATGCATCCAGTGACGCTCTGCGTCACCTTCCAGAAGCGGAACGCGGAGCGTCCCTGGCGACATTCCCACGCAGGAGCGTGGGAACGATCAAACAAGAAGGCTCTTGTGGCGAGGGTGTGTTGTTTAACCCTATGCCGGGTCCAAACGGGTTTGTGTTTATCCAGATGTAGGATCGTTCGGGGTCGGGCTACGTTGTCTTGCGCCGTTGCCTACAACTGCGCCAGAATCCGCCGGCTTGTGCGCCTGGGGGGCAGGGTTCTATCGTTTCCGGGTCGCTGATTGAATCAGTGATCGGGTTTGGTAGCCCGGCTTTTGACTTGACGCATAGCCCCTGTCATACAGTCCGTTTTGGTATCTGTTTTATGGCGGTCATGCGCAGGGCGTTTTCGGACGCGCCGGTTCTCCAAGTCACCGGTCTACCAACCCGCGTATGGCCGCCACCCTTCGTTTGGTAGCGAGAGTGATGGCTCCATTTTTCGATTTGGAGATTCACCTATGTTCAAAGTAACCCCCAACCCACCCGGTACAGATCCATCCAATTCCAAGGCGTTCGACAAAGCCGCCGACCGCATCCTCGACCACTACCTCAAGCCCAAACCCAGCAAATCCGAGGCCGATCCCGGCCAACTGTTCACCGTCGCCAATGGCGTCGACACCGAAACCCTGCTCGCCAACCTCAGCGAAAACCTGGCCTCGGCCAATGCCATGGTCAGTGACTTGGCCTTCGACCTGGAAGGTCCCAGGCGCCACATCGCCCTGGGCATCCAGCAATTGATCGAATTGAGCGGATTGCTGGCGAACCGTGTGCTGGATAACGTCGAAGCGCACTAGCTGACTCACCCCTTGAAACTGGCCTTTGAAGAACACCCCCAGAGGCCAACCCGAACCTGCTTTTGTGGCGAGGGAGCTTGCTCCCGCTGGGCTGCGCAGCAGCCCCAAAATGAACTGGCGCGGTTTTCCAGGGATACCGCGCCAGCCGGTTTTACGACTGCTGCGCAGCCGAGCGGGAGCAAGCTCCCTCGCCACAGAAGCTTTCCCACAAGCAGCGCCGGTGTTTTCAGAAGTGGGTGAATGCTAGTCTTGACCAACGCTGTCGTCAGGGAGCCCTCATGGGCAATCACAAGATCGAGATTCGTCGCAGTAACGTCGAGAAAATCCTGCTGGCCGCCGAAAAGGTCTTTGCCGAAAAGGGCTTCGGCGGCACCGCCATGGCCGACATCGCTGCCGAGGTGCAACTGCCCCGATCCAACCTGCATTATTACTTCAGCACCAAGAGCGAGCTGTACAGCGCCGTGCTGTTCGATCTGTTGGAGGTCTGGAAGCAGGATGCCTTGTGCTTCGAGATGTTCGATGACCCGCGGGTGGTGCTCAGCAGTTACATCCGCGCCAAGATGAACCACTCCCGTAGCCGGCCCTACGGCTCGAAGGTCTGGGCCAACGAAATCATCCACGGCGCCCCGACCCTGGGCCAGGCGCTGGATGCCAGCCTCTATGACTGGGCCAAGATGAAAGAGGCAAAAATCCGCCAGTGGGTGGAGGACAAACGCATCCTCCCCGTAGAGCCTTCAAGCCTGCTCTACATGATCTGGGCCTCGACCCAGCACTACGCCGACTTCGACCACCAGATCAACATCCTCAATGATCACCAGCCACTGTCCGACATGCAGTTTGAGCGG
The DNA here is from genome assembly GCF_900156295.1 of Pseudomonas sp. A214. Lineage (NCBI taxonomy): Bacteria > Pseudomonadati > Pseudomonadota > Gammaproteobacteria > Pseudomonadales > Pseudomonadaceae > Pseudomonas > Pseudomonas sp. A214. The sequence continues at coordinate 4,449,863 of NZ_LT707062.1, read as the reverse complement.
GCAGTGCAGACGGTGACCAGTGTGATCTTGCGGGGGATTGGGTTGGAGCCTTGAGATCTGTGTTGAGGCTGATGGCCCTATCGCGAGCAGGCTCGCTCCCACAGTGGATTTCTGGCGTACACAAAATCTGTGAACGACACGATCCTCTGTGGGAGCGAGCTTGCTCGCGATGGCGCCCGGCCAGACACCGCAAATTTCAGACCGCTACATGATAGGGATTACGCGGATCATGGTTCCAATCCAGGAACGGCTTGCCCGTTTCCACCGTCACCATCTCGATGCAGTCCTGCACCGGGCAGGTGATCTGGCAGAGGTTGCAGCCTACGCACTCTTCATCGATCACTTCATATTTGTGCGTCCCGTCCGCTTGCTTGAGGCTGGCGATGGCCTGGTGGGACGTGTCTTCACAGGCGATGTGGCAGCGACCGCAGCCGATGCAGGCCGCTTGGTCGATCTTCGCGATGACTTGATAGTTGATGTCCAGGTACTTCCAGTCGGTGGTGTTGCCCACCGCGCGACCGGAAAATGCCTGCAGGTTGGCGTGGCCGTGGTCGTCCATCCAGCGTGACAGACCGTCCTTCATCTCTTCGACAATACGAAAACCGTGGAGCATCGCCGCCGTGCACACTTGCACGGCGCCACTGCCCAGGGCGATGAACTCCGCCGCGTCGCGCCAACTGCCGATGCCACCGATGCCGCAGATCGGCAAGCCCTGGGTCTGCGGGTCGCGGGCGATTTCCGCGACCATGTTCAGCGCGATCGGCTTGACCGCCGAGCCGCAGTAGCCGCCGTGGGTGCTCTGACTGCCGACGATGGGCAGGGCGACCATGCGGTCCAGGTCGACGCTGGTGATGGAGTTGATGGTGTTGATCAACGACACTGCATCGGCGCCGCCCCGATGGGCCGCGCGAGCAGCGACGCGGATGTCGGTGATGTTCGGCGTGAGCTTGACGATCACCGGCAGCGAGCAATAGCTCTTGCACCAGCGCGTGACTTGCTCGACGTACTCCGGCACCTGGCCGACGGCTGCGCCCATGCCCCGCTCGGGCATGCCGTGGGGGCAGCCGAAGTTCAGCTCGATACCGTCGGCACCCGTGGCTTCAACCAGGGGCAGGATGCGTTTCCAGGATTCTTCCACGCACGGCACCATCAACGACACGATCAGCGCCCGGTCCGGCCAGTCCTTTTTCACCTGGGTGATTTCCCGCAGGTTGATCTCCAGCGAACGGTCGGTGATCAGCTCAATGTTGTTGATGCCCAGCACCTCGCGATTGGCGCCGAAGTGGGCCGAGTAACGCGACGACACGTTCACGGCCGCCGGGTCCTCTCCAAGGGTTTTCCATACCACGCCACCCCAACCGGCCTCGAAGGCACGCACCACGTTGTAGGCCTTGTCGGTCGGCGGCGCGGAGGCCAGCCAGAACGGATTGGGGGCTTTGATGCCGGCGAAGACAATCGACAGATCGGCCATTTACGCAGCCTCCACGTTGAGCATGAGTTGAGCGTTGATCGCCTCGGCGGCAAGCTTGCCGTGCTGCACGGCCTGCACCGTCAGGTCCTGGTCCAGGCTGGTGCAGTCACCGCCGGCATACACGCCGGCGATGCTGGTGCGCAAATGCTCGTCTACCAGGATCCGTCCATCCTGGCGTTTGAGTTCACGGGCCAGCGGGTCCGCCAGCGCGTGGTCATCGAAGGCCTGGCCAATGGCTTTGAAAATCCCGTCAGCGGGCAGGTCGAAGGTGTCGGCGCCGGTGACCAACCGACCGTTCTCCAGGTGGGTGCGGGAGAAACGCATGCCCCGCACATTCCCGGCCTCGTCCAGCAGCACTTGTTGCGGTTGGGCCCAGGTCAGCAGACGCACCTGATTGGCCTTGGCGATGTCTTGCTCATGGCCGGTGGCGCCCATGTCCTCAAGGCCGCGCCGGTACACCAGGCTGACGTCCCGGGCACCGAGACGGGCCATCTGCACGGCCATGTCGATGGCGGTGTTGCCGGCACCGAGGACGATGCAGCGGTCGGCCAGCGGCAACTGGCTAAGGTCGTCAGCCTGGCGCAGTTCGCGGATGTACTCGGTGGCGGCCAGCAGCCCCGGCGCCTGTTCATCGCTCAGGCCCAGTTGTTTGCTGGCGGCCAGGCCGAGGCCGAGGAACACAGCGTCGAATTGCTGATGCAAGTCGCTCAAGCTGAGGTTTTCGCCCAGCTTTTGCCCATGGCGGATTTCGATGCCGCCGATGCCCAGCAGAAAGTCCAGTTCGCGCTGGGCATAATCGTCCACCAGCTTGTATTTGGCGATTCCGTATTCGTTGAGGCCACCGGCCTTTTCCCGGGCCTCGAACACCACCACATCGTGGCCGTGCATCGCGCTGCGGTGAGCGCAGGACAACCCCGCAGGACCCGCGCCGACCACGGCAATGCGCTTGCCGGTGGCGGCGGCGCGTTTGAACGGGTGTTCGCTGAAGTGGGCGTTGTCCACGGCGTAGCGTTGCAACAGGCCGATCAGTACCGGCGCGCACTCTTGAGCGTTGTTGCGCACGCAGGCTTGCTGGCAAAGGATCTCCGTGGGGCAGACCCGGGCACAACTGCCGCCGAGGATATTGGCCGAGAGAATCTTCTGCGCCGCGCCCTGGACGTTGTCCTGATGGATGTTGCGGATGAACGAAGGGATGTCGATCTCGCTCGGACAGGCGTTCACGCACGGCGCGTCGTAGCAGTACAGGCAACGGGATGCTTCCAGGTGCGCCTGTCGTGGGTTGAGCGGCGGCGCCAGGTCGCTGAAACGCGCGGCCAGGGTGGTCGGGTCTTCCTGGGAATGGGGGAGGTGACTCAAGGGCTGGATCATGGAATTGGCCTCACGGTGTTTGAGGTGCTGCCTCTGGTGGGCAGTGTTTTTTGTGTCCGGACTGGCCTCATCGCGAGCAGGCTCGCTCCCACAGGGATCTGCGGTGCACACAGATTTTGTATCCATTCAAAATCCAGTGTGGGAGCGAGCCTGCTCGCGATAGGCCGTAGGCCGCTATCAGCGTTTCACTGCAACCGGCCGGTGCAACTCCGCCCGCTTGCTCAACAAATCGAACACCGCCGGGTAAGCCGGTCGTTCGATGTAGCGTCCCGCTCCGCGTTCGGCCCGCAGGTCGCCATCGACCCAGACCAGCTTGCCCTGGCTGATGGTGTGGCTGGGCACGCCGCGCACGGTTTTGCCTTCGAAGATGTTGAAGTCCACCTGTTGATGGTGGGTCTTGGCCGAAATCGTGCGGCTGCCTTGCGGGTCCCAGAGCACCAGGTCGGCGTCGGCGCCGACGCGAATGGCGCCTTTGCGCGGGTAAAGGTTGAAGATCTTCGCCGTGTTGGTGGAGGTGAGGGCGACGAAATCATGCATCGACAATTTGCCGCTGTTGACCCCTTCATCCCACAGCACCGCCATACGGTCTTCGATACCGGCGGTGCCGTTGGGAATCTTGCTGAAATCTTCGCGGCCGGCGGCTTTCTGTTCGGCGCAGAAACAGCAATGGTCGGTGGCGGTGGTGTGCAGGTTGCCTGATTGCAAGCCATGCCAGAGCGCTTCCTGATGCCCGCGAGGGCGGAAGGGCGGGCTCATCACGTAACCGGCGGCGGTCTGCCAGTCGGGGTGGCGATAAACGCTATCGTCGAGCAGCAGATGCCCGGCCAGTACTTCACCGTAGACCGGCTGACCCTGGCTGCGGGCATAGGTGATTTCATCCAGGGCTTCCTTGGTCGACACATGCACCAGGTACAGCGGCGTGCCCAGGGTCTGGGCAATACGGATGGCCCGGCTCGCGGCTTCACCTTCCACTTGCGAGGGCCGCGACAGCGGATGGGCTTCGGGGCCGGTAATGCCCTGGGCCAGCAACTTGCGCTGCAGGTGATCAACCAGCTCGCCGTTCTCGGCATGCACCGTGGGCACGGCGCCCAGTTCCAGGCAGCGCTCGAAGCTTGCCACCAAGGTGTCGTCGGCCGCCATGATCGCGTTCTTGTAGGCCATGAAGTGCTTGAAGCTGTTCACCCCGTGATGGCTGACGAGCTCGGCCATCTCTTCACGAACCTGTTCACTCCACCAGGTGATCGCCACGTGAAAACCGTAATCACTGGCGCTTTTTTCCGCCCAGCCGCGCCACTGGTGGAAGGCTTCCATCAGCGATTGCTGGGGATTGGGAATGACAAAGTCGATGATCGACGTCGTGCCTCCCGCCAGGCCTGCTGCCGTGCCACTGAAAAAATCTTCGCTGGCGACGGTGCCCATGAACGGCAACTGCATATGGGTATGCGGGTCGATGCCGCCCGGCATCAGGTATTGGCCGCTGCCATCGAGTACTTCGACATCGGCGGGCACATCCAGGTTTTCACCAATGGCCTTGATCACACCCTCGGCACACAACACATCGGCGCGATAACGTTCATCATGGGTTATTACGGTGGCGCCACGGATCAACAAAGACATTCCGAGTTCCTCGCAGGCATGACCGACTGATGCCGGTTCTTTATGTTGTATAGATCATGATGGGGAAGTGATGAAGTCGTGCAGAGTTCTAATCCTGTCACGGCTGTCAGGATTAGAAGCTAGCTGGAGTTTTACGAATCGGCAAGATTATTTTTAATGGGTTGTTTGAATATATAACTCATTGAAAAATATCAATTTAATCTATAAATCACCAAAATGGTGAGCCGCCTCACCATTTTGACGCACTTGACAGGATCATTATTTGAGCGAGATTTATCATGCTAAATCAGCAGCTTGAAAGGCGTTAAAGTGCGGTTTAGACGCTTCGCAATATTGTGGGGTGCACCACTTTGAATCTCGGGCTCGACAGAACGTGCAGGTCATCTAGCCTCAAGGGCACTGGCGCGCAGTGCGAGCGGACAATGAAATTAAATTAAAGCGTTAAATATCATAAAGTTGTCGGTGTTATATCGTTCAACCGGTCAACCCGGCGAGGCAATCGGCACAGTTATTGAGTGCTGTCGCTGCCAGGCAGGGCCGCCGGTAGAACGCGCGCTTTACATGCAAGTACTCCGGCCATCGCCAGTCGATGAGCAAAAATAATGAAAACAGTGGAGCGGACATGACCAGATCAACAGTGACCGAGCGCGACGGGTTATTCGAGCTTGAAGCCGGCAGCGACGTTCTCGACAGCCCCCGTTACAACCATGACATCGCGCCAACCCAGGTGCATGAGCGAACCTGGAATAAATGGCACATCACCGCGTTATGGGTAGGCATGTCGATCTGTGTGCCGACCTACACCCTGGGCGGCGTGCTCACGGCCTATTTCGGGTTGTCGGTGGGTGAAGCGTTGCTGGCCATCCTGTTCGCCAACATCATCGTGCTGATTCCCCTGACCCTGAACGCCTTTGCCGGGACCAAATACGGCATTCCGTTCCCGGTGCTGTTGCGCTCGTCCTTCGGCGTCATCGGCTCCAACGTGCCTTGCCTGATCCGCGCACTGGTGGCGTGTGGCTGGTTCGGAATCCAGACGATGTTCGGCGGGCTGGCGATTCACCTGTTTCTCGGCTCGGTGTTCGAAGGCTGGAAGAGCCTGGGTGGCACCGGCGAAGTGATTGGTTTCATGGTGTTCTGGGTCCTGAACCTGTGGGTGGTGCTGCGCGGTGCCGAGTCGATCAAATGGCTGGAAACCCTGTCCGCGCCGCTGCTGGTGCTGGTGGGAGTCGGCCTGCTGATGTGGGCGTTGCCCAACGTCTCCCTGACCGAACTGATGGCGCAGCCGGCCAAGCGGCCCGAAGGTGCCGGCGTGACCAGTTATTTCCTGGCAGGGCTCACAGCGATGGTGGGTTTCTGGGCCACGCTGTCGCTGAACATTCCTGACTTCAGTCGTTATGCCAAGAGCCAGAAAGACCAGATCGTGGGGCAGATCATCGGCCTGCCGCTGACCATGTTCCTGTTCGCCGCCCTCGGCGTGGTAATGACGGCGGCCTCGGCGAAACTGGTGGGCGTGACCGTCTCTGACCCGGTGACCCTGATCGGACACATTCAGAGCCCGCTGTGGGTGGCCCTGGCCATGGTGCTGATCATCATCGCCACGCTCTCGACCAACACCGCCGCCAACATCGTCTCACCCACCAACGACTTCCAGAACCTGGCGCCAAAACTGATCGGCCGTACCAAGGCGGTGATGCTGACCGGGCTGGTAGGGCTGGCGCTGATGGCCCACGAACTGCTGAAGAAACTCGGTCTGATCGTTTCCGAGGTCAGCCTTGAGTCGGTCTATTCCAACTGGCTGCTGGGCTATTCGAGCCTGCTGGGGCCGATTGCCGGGATCATGGTGGTGGACTATTTCCTGATCAAGAAACAACAACTGGACCTGGCCGGGCTGTACCGCGACGACGTCTACCCGGCCTGGAACTGGAACGGCTTCATCGCCTTTGGCGTGCCTGTGGTGCTGACGCTGCTGTCGTTGGGCAGCGATGCATTCAGCTGGTTCTACAGCTACGGCTGGTTCACCGGCTCGGCACTGGGCGGGGTGATTTATTACGGGTTGTGCAGTATGCGGGCGAGCCCGTCCATCGCTAAAACTGCGGTGTAAAGGAGGGCCTCATCGCGAGCAGGCTCGCTCCCACACTGGATTGGGGTGAACGCAAGCCTGTGTGCACAGCAGATCCCCTGTGGGGGCGAGCCTGCTCGCGATAGCGGCCTCAAGTACAACGAGAAAATGCCTGAAAAAACTGGAGATCCCCCATGAACGCAGCCGTCGACGTTCTACAGTCCACCCAACAGCACATCAATCGCGACCGCTTGTGGCAGTCGCTCATGGACCTGGCGCAGCTCGGTGCCACGGTCAAGGGTGGGGTGTGCAGGCTGGCCCTGACCGATCTGGACCGCCAGGCCCGGGACTTGTTCGTGCAATGGACCGAGGCAGCCGGCTGCACCGTCAGCATTGACGCGGTGGGCAATATTTTCGCCCGTCGGCCGGGGCGCAATCCGAACCTGCCACCGGTGATGACCGGCAGCCACATCGACACCCAGCCTACCGGTGGCAAGTTCGACGGATGCTTCGGTGTGCTGTCCGGCCTGGAAGTGCTGCGCACCCTCAATGACTTGAAAATAGAAACCGAAGCACCGTTGGAGGTGGTGGTCTGGACCAACGAAGAAGGTTCGCGCTTCGCCCCGTGCATGATGGGCTCCGGCGTATTCGCCGAGAAGTTCACCCTCGAAGAAACCCTGGCCAAGACCGACGCCGAGGGCATTACCGTCGGCCAGGCACTCAATGCCATCGGCTACGCCGGGCCACGCCCGGTCAGCGGGCATCCGGTGGGGGCGTATTTCGAGGCGCATATCGAGCAGGGGCCGATCCTGGAGGACGAACGCAAGACCATCGGTGTGGTGATGGGGGCACTGGGGCAGAAGTGGTTCGATCTGACCTTGCGGGGCGTCGAAGCCCACGCCGGCCCGACCCCGATGCACCTGCGCAAGGACGCTTTGGTCGGTGCTTCGATCATCGTCGGCGCCGTCAACCGCGCGGCCCTCGGCCATCAACCCCATGCCTGTGGCACGGTTGGCTGCCTGCAAGCCTATCCCGGTTCGCGCAATGTCATCCCCGGCGAAGTGCGCATGACCCTGGATTTTCGTCACCTGGAGCCGGCACGCCTGGATTCGATGATCGCCGAGGTCAGGCAAGTCATTGATGACACTTGCCAGCAACACGGCCTGACGTATGAACTGACCCCTACGGCTGACTTTCCGCCACTGTACTTCGACAAGGGTTGTGTCGAAGCTGTGCGTGGTGCTGCCCAAGGGCTGGGCCTGTCCCACATGGACATCGTCAGCGGCGCAGGCCACGACGCGATCTTCCTCGCCGAACTGGGGCCAGCCGGGATGATCTTCGTGCCGTGCGAAGGCGGCATCAGCCACAACGAAATCGAAAACGCCGCCCCGGATGATCTGGCTGCCGGGTGTGCGGTGCTGCTGCGAGCGATGCTCGCCGCCTCACAGGCGATTGCCGAGGGACGCATGGCGGCTTGAAGCAGCTTGAGGATTAAAAGATCGCAGCCTCGTTGCACTCGACAGTTCCTATAGGGGAACGTGTCATCGCCGCGAATGGTCGTAATCTCCATGCTCCTCTGACCACATGGAGACCCGATGAGCCAGGATGTCCCGACTACCGATACCAATCGTCGTCAACTGCTGCAAATCATCGCCGGGCTGTCTGACGGGGTGATGTTGATCGAAGTCGATCAGACCATCGCCTGGGCCAACGAAGCGGCGTTGACCATGCACGGGGTCACTGACCTCAAGGCGCTGGGGGCCAACGCCGAGGAATACGCCCAGCGGTTCAATTTGCGTTATCGCAACAACCACCCGCTGACCGCGGACAACTACCCCATTGCCCGGGTCGCCCGTGGCGATGAGTTCAGCGATGTATTGGTGGAGGTCACGCCCGAGGCTGATCCGGATCGCACCTGGGTTCATCGGATTCGCAGCATGGTGCTGACCGACCGTAGCGGCCAGGCGGAATTGCTGGTGCTGATTCTCAGCGATGCCACCGAGTGGGCCAGCGCCGAACAGCGTTTCGAGAGAACCTTCGCGGCCAACCCGGCGCCAGCGGTAATCTGCCGCCTCAGTGACTTGCGCTATATCAAGGTCAACCAAGGCTTTCTGGAAATGACCGGCTATAGCCGCGAGCAGGTGATCGGGCGTTCGGTGTATGAGCTGGATGTGCTCGAGGCCGCCGAGAAACGTGACTTGGCCATCGAGCGCCTGGGGCAGGGCGCGACCATTCCGCAAATGCAGGCTGAGTTGAAACTGCCAGGGGGCGGCAGCAAGCAAGTGATTGTCGCGGGCCAGCCGCTGGATGACCTGCATGACGAAGACTGCATGCTGTTTTCCTTCATGGACATGGAGCCGCGCCGCAAGGCCGAAACGGCGTTGCGCCAGAGCGAGGAGCGCTTTGCCAAATCGTTCCGTCTCACGCCCGTGCCAACCCTGGTGTGCAGCGCCGAACAGCAATTGCTGGAGATCAACGAAGCCTTTCTCCAGACCAGCGGTTACGCCAGTGAAGAACTGCTGGGTAAAACCGTGGAGGAAATCGGCTTTCTCGACCCGGATGCCTGCGCCGCACTGTTTGCCACGCTGGAAAAAACCGCAACCGTGTCCAGCGTCGACGTCAAGGTTCACAAAAAAGGTGGGGAGCAGATCGACTGCGAGATGGCAGCCGATACTGTCGTCATTCAGGACAAGCCGTGTTATTTGCTGGTGTTGATGAACATCACCGAACGCAAACGCTCGGAGCTGGAGCTGGTGGCGGCCATCGAAGAGGTGATGAAAGATGCCTCCTGGTTCAGTCGGACCCTGATCGAAAAACTGGCCAATGTGAAGAGCATCAACGCCCAGTTGCCCAGCACTTCATTTACCGAGCTCACAGCCCGGGAGCGTGATGTGCTGGGGCTGATCTGCCAGGGCCTGGCCGACAAGGAAATCGCCGCGCGCTTGAAGCTGGCCCCCAATACCGTGCGCAATCACGTGGCGACGCTGTACTCCAAACTCGATGTTCACAGCCGCAGCGAGGCAATCGTCTGGGCGCGCGAACGCGGCCTGTTCGCCAACGAGTGGCGAATGAAGGCACCATGATGGCCAGTGCAAATGCACCGGGCGTGCTGGTGCAAATTCGGGTTTTGCCCGCGCCGTTGGCTCCTTAGGCTGTGAGGGTGCGGCATTCTCTGCGCAATGCCGCGTCCCCCACGAAACAGTCAAGGAACACGCCACAATGAGCAGTGAACGAATCAATCGTGCAATCGCCAGGACGCTTGCCGGGCCTATGAGCCCGCAGTTGCCCGCCGGTCGCTCACGGCTACAGCGCTGAGGAGCAACGGATGACCCTACTGGCCCCCCTGCGCGCCCGACTCGAAGAAAGCTTCAAGCCACTGGCCTGCGAATGCAGCCTCAACGGCGACGGAACCCTTACCGTACGCCTGTATCACCGCGAAAGCGGGGAGGTGGATCTGGTGGTGAGCGGCATGAGCGTCGACAGCGTCCGCTCGGAAGAAAGCCTGGCAAAGCTGATCGATGAGTTGCGGTATGAGCTTGAAAACACCCCGCTGTATCGAAGTGACCCCGCCTGAGTGATCCGCTGAACTTTTCCGCTGAACTTGGTAGCCGCCACCTACAGCAGCGTCGCCCGGCAATCGAGTGCCAGCCGAGCGCCGCCTTGCTCGCTGCTGCCCACTTCCAGCGTGAACCCGTGCAAGTTGACAATCGCCGCGACGATCGACAGCCCCAGGCCAAAGCCGCTCTGCTGGCTGCTGCCCTCGGCGCGGTAGAAGCGGCGAAACACAGCCTTGCGCTCCGCCTCGGGGATTCCGGGCCCGGAGTCGAGCACTTCGATGCGGCTGCTGTCGCCCTGATCAACGCCACGCAGGATCACCTCACCGCCCGGCGGGGTGAATTTGATCGAGTTGCTCAGCAGGTTGGACACCGCCTCGAACAGCAATGCCCGGTCGCCGTTGAGCAAGGGCAGGGCAGCGGGTACTTGGAGGGTGAAGGTCAGTTCCCGCTCCTCGGCCAGCGGCAGATAAAAATCGTGCAGTTCCTGCAACAACTGCAACGGATCGAGGCGCACGAACCCTGAGCGTCGTTGCTGGTCTTCCAGCTCGGAAATCCGCAACAAGCCCCGAAACCTCGCCATCAGGGTGTCAGTCTCGGCAATCACCTGATCCATCTGCAACGCCTCGGACGAGCCGTCCGGGGCTTGCTGCTGGATGCGATAAAGCTGGGCGCGCAGGCGAGTCAGCGGGGTGCGCAGGTCATGGGCGATGTTGTCGCACACGCCCTTGACCTCGTTCATCAGGCGTTCGATGCGATCGAGCATGGCGTTGACGATCGCCGCCAGCATGTCCAGCTCATCGCGACGGCTCGACAGCGGTAGGCGATGAGTCAGGTCACCGGCCACGATGGCCTCGGCACTGGCCTGCAGTTTGCGGATGCGTTGCAACGGTCGCCGACGCAACAGATGCCAGCCGGCAATGCCCGGCAAAATGGTCAGGGACACGCCCCAGAACAACGCGTGCAGAATGATGCGCGTGACAGCGAACAGCGAGCCGTTGTCCCGCGCCAGGACCAACCAGCGGCCGTCTTGGGTCCGGGTCGCCACCGCGTCGCAACTGTCGGAAGGAATACCTGGATCCCTGGAATCGACGCAGCCGCCGAGCATATGAATATTGCCGTCCAGCGGCAGATCGGGGGGGACGTGCCGGATCGGTCCGCTCAAGTGGCGCAATTGCGGATCGAACAGGCCGTAGGCGTCGACGCCGCGTTCATCCAGGGTCAGGCTGGCCATGAGAGCATCTTCCAACTGATCGCCATGGATACGTGCGAACAGGTGCTGACGCTGCATCAGGGAGTGCTTGGCAAGGCTGTCGAGGTAACCGAACACTTCGTAATACATCACCCCCATCAGGACCGCGCTCCAGAGCACGAACAGCGAACTGTACAGCGCCAGCAGGCGACTGCTGGAGGAGCGCCAGCCCTTAGCGGGGTTCAGCAATGACATAGCCGGAACCTCGTACCGTGCGAATCAGCGGTTCCAGGCCCGGCGGGTCGATTTTCTTGCGCAGGCGGCCGATATGGACGTCGATCAGGTTGGTGCCGGGATCGAAGTGATAGCCCCAGACCTCTTCGAAAATCATCATGCGCGAGAGGATCTGGCCGCTGTTGCGCATCAGGAACTCCAGCAGCTTGTATTCGGTGGGCAGCAGGCTGAGCAGTTGCCCGTTGCGGCTGGCTTCGCGGCTGATCAGGTTGAGTTCCAGGTCGGCCACCCGCAGTGCGGTTTCCGGCTCGCGGGCACCGTTGTTGCGTCGTAGCAGGACTTCGACCCGGGCGGCCATCTCGTCGGTGGCGAACGGCTTGGTCAGATAATCGTCGCCACCGGCCCGCAGGCCGCGTACCCGCTCGTCCACATCGGAGAGGGCGCTGATCATTAGGATGGGCGTGGCCACGCCCATGGTGCGCAAGGTCGTCACGATCACCAGCCCGTCGAGTTCGGGCAGCATGCGGTCCAGGGTGATCAGGTCGTAATCGCCGCTCACCGCCCGTTCCAGGCCCTCGCGGCCGTTGTCGACCCAGTCGACATCCAGGCCATTGCGGGTTAGTTCGGCGACGATTTCACGGGCGGTCACGGCGTCGTCTTCGATGGTCAAAATGCGGTTCATGGGCGGTACCGGGTGAGAAATTGAAGCCATTGCGCAGCATTCTGCCAAAAAATAGCTGTCGGCTTTCTGAAAAAATGTTCATGGACGCCGACAGCGGTATTCACTGGCCTGGATCAACACTTGGTCACAAATAATCCCTAACATAAATTTAGTGCGCACCATCATGCTGCGTCCGTTGCCCTGCTTTGGCGCGCTGTCGCTGATGGGCACTGACACGAACCGGTGATGGTGTGCCGCAAGGAGCCGAGACCTCACTGAACCTTCAAGGAAGAGCAACATGATGCAACCTCAAGACCTTCTACGCCGAAAATTTGATATCCAGCCGCTGCAGCAGGCCGACATGACGGTGCACCTGGACGGGCAGTCCGTCAGCGCGGCCCAAGGTGAAACCGTCCTCAGCGTCATTCAGGCCCTGGGCCAGCGCCAGGTAGCACGCAACGATCACGACCAACTCAGTGGCGCATACTGTGGCATGGGCGTGTGCCAATGTTGCCTGGTCAAGATCGACGGCCGCCACAAGCGCCGCGCCTGCCAGACCCAAGTGCGTCCCGGCATGCAAATCGAAACCCGGGCCAATCGCATCGCCGAAAGGGAGGCACCATGAACCTCCATCCGGTGATTGTCGGCGGCGGGCCGGCGGGTATGGCCGCGGCCATCGAGCTGGCCACCCACGGGGTGCGTTGCACCCTGCTCGAAGAAGCGCCGCGCCTGGGTGGCGTGGTCTACCGCGGGCCGCTGCGCGACGGGGTGAGCCTGGATTACCTCGGGCCGCGCTACAGCGAAGCCCTGAACAAACTCCACGGTGAGTTCCAGCGCTACGCCGGGCTGATCGATGTGCAACTCAACCACCGCGTCATCGGCGCCGAAGGGTTCAAGGCGCTGATGCTGCTGAACGCCGATGAACAACTGCGCGAGGTCAGCTATTCCCACCTGGTGCTGGCGGCCGGTTGTCACGAGCGCAGCGTGCCGTTCCCTGGCTGGACACTGCCGGGGGTGATGCTGCTCGGTGGTCTGCAATTGCAGATCAAGAGCGGAGCGGTCAAGCCGCCGGGGCCGGTGGTGATCGCCGGTACAGGCCCGTTGCTGCCGCTGGTGGCCTGTCAACTTCACGCTTCGGGCGTGGCCGTGGCGGGCGTCTATGAGGCTTGTGCCTTCGGCAAGATCGCCAGGGAAAGCCTGGCATTGCTGAACAAACCGCAATTGTTCCTCGACGGCCTGAGCATGCTGGCTTATCTCAAACTGCATCGCATCCCCGTGCGTTATGGCTGGGGAGTGGTACAGGCCAACGGCGAGGGCGAGCTGGACATCGTCACCGTTGCACCGTATTCCAGTACCTGGGAGCCCGACCTCGAACGAGCCGAACAGGTCCCGGCCCAGACGCTGGCAGTCGGCTATGGTTTCATCCCGCGCACCCAATTGAGCCAGCAGATGGGCCTGGAGCATGGCTTCATCGATGACGGTTATTTGCGGGCAGTGTCCGATGCTTGGCAGCAAAGCAGCGAGGCGCACATTCACCTGGCCGGCGACGTGGGCGGGATTCGCGGTGGCGAAGCCGCCATGTTGAGCGGGCGCATCGCCGCACTGTCGATCCTGATGCAGGCCGACCTGCTGGATTGCTCCACTGCCCTGGAGTACCGCGACCGGTATAGGGCGCAACTGGACCGGATCATTCGCTTTCGCGCCGCCGTGGACCGCTACACGCAACGCGGCGCCGGACAAACCGCGTTGCCGACCGCCGACACGGTCATTTGTCGCTGCGAACACGCGACCCGCGCCGACATCGACCGCGCCCTGGAGCAGGGCGTGCAAGACATGGCCAGCCTGAAAATGCGCACCCGCGTGAGCATGGGTGACTGTCAGGGGCGGATGTGCGTGGGCTATTGCAGTGATCGCCTGCGCCAGGCCACCGGGCGTGCCGACGTTGGCTGGCTGCGGCCGCGTTTCCCCATCGACCCGATTCCCTTTTCAGCCTTTCAGAACGTCGGCACGGAGGCCCTCCGGCATGACTGAGCATTCAGACCTCAAGCACTATGATGTCGTTATCGTCGGCGGGGGCGTGATCGGTGCGTCCTGTGCCTATCAACTGTCCAAACGCAAGCATTTGAAGATCGCCTTGATCGACGCCAAGCGCCCCGGCAACGCCACCCGCGCTTCGGCCGGCGGCCTGTGGGCCATCGGTGAATCCGTGGGCCTGGGCTGCGGGGTGATTTTCTTTCGGATGATGTCGGCCAACCGCAAGCGCCAGGCCCAGGGCGCCGCCGTGGCGGTGGACGCCAGCACGCCGCACATCCTGCCCCAGTCGTTCTTCGATTTCGCCTTGCAGTCCAACGCGATGTATCCCCGACTGCACCGCGAGCTGATGGACAACCACGGCATGGACTTCAAGTTCGAGGAGACCGGGCTCAAGTTCGTGATCTACGACGATGAAGACCGTTTGTATGCCGAGCACATCGTCGCCTGCATTCCCCACCTGGCCGATCAGGTACGCTGGCTCGACCAGGCCGCCCTGCGCGAGGCCGAGCCGAATGTCAGCCATGAGGCCCGGGGCGCGCTGGAGTTTCTGTGCGACCATCAGGTCAGCCCGTTCCGGCTGGCCGATGCCTACACCGAGGGTGCCCGGCAGAACGGCGTCGATATGTTCTTCAACACCAACGTGGCGCAGGTGCTTCGAGACGGGGCGCGGGTGACGGGGGTGAGAACCGCCGAAGCCGGGACGTTCATGTGTCGGACGTTGATCAATGCCGCCGGTGCCTGGGCGGCGGACCTGAGCGAGCAGGCCACCGGTGTGCGAATCCCGGTCAAGCCGGTCAAGGGGCAAATCCTGCTGACCGAACGCATGCCGAAGATCCTCAACGGGTGCCTGACCACCAGCGACTGCTATGTCGCGCAAAAGGACAACGGCGAAATCCTCATCGGCAGTACCACCGAAGACAGGGGTTTCGACGTGACCACCACCTACCCGGAAATCGAGGGGTTGGTGCAGGGCGCGGTGCGCTGCATACCGCAGCTGGCCGACATCAACCTGAAACGCACCTGGGCCGGTTTGCGCCCCGGCTCACCTGATGAGTTGCCCATCCTGGGCCCGATGCGCGGCGTGGAAGGGTACCTAAATGCCTGTGGGCACTTTCGCACCGGCATCCTGACCTCGGCCATCACCGGAGTGCTGCTGGACAAACTGGTGAACAACGAGCCCCTGCCGCTGGACATCACGCCGTTCCTGGCGGATCGCTTCGAGGTTGTGCCGGTGGTAAAGCCAAAGGAAATGGAGCTGACTTGAAGCAATTCTTTGTGCCGAACACAAATTTTGCAGTCCCCCGGCCCCAAACTGTGGGAGCGAGCCTGCTCGCGATGGCGTCGGATCAGTGCCATTGATGTTGATTGACCCACCGCTATCGCGAGCAGGCTCGCTCCCACATAGATCTGGGGGGGCCTCATCCGATGGTCACTCAGGAACCAACTGTGGGAGCGAGCCTGCTCGCGATAGCGTCTATCTGAGACGATGATGTTGAGTCTGCCACCATCTTCGCGAGCAAGCCCGCTCCCACACAAGCCGCGCTCGTCCGCTATACCATCGGCGTGCTGGCGAACGCCTCCAACCCTTCGGCATAGGCGGTAAACGCGCTGATCGATGGAAATGACTTTCCCTGCACCTGATCCGGCACCACCAGGTTGGTGAAGCTCCAGGCCACTGCCACGGTGATGCCCGCCTGATCGAGGGTGCCATCGGTGGCCAGGGGCTGTTTCACCAGTTCCTGTTCTAGCATGTCATAGGCCGCCGCCAGTTGGCCTTCCACGCGTTCGACCCAGGGGGCGTGTTGGATTTCTGTCGGCCGAAGGTTGCGTTCGTAGTAGATCTGCACCGACTTCTCGCACGCCGCCAGGGCCAGGCCAATCACGCGCAACGCGCGCAGCCGTTGCCCACTGTCGACCGGCATCAGGCTTTTGCCCGGCGCGGCCAAGGCCTCGAGGTAGTCGATGATCAATGTGGAATCCATCAGCACGTTGCCATCGTTGAGCACCAGGGTCGGTGCCTTGACCACCGGGTTGATGCGTTGGAACTGTTCGAAATGCCTGAACACCGAAACGGACTCGTGTTCCAGGGCAACCCCCAGGCACTTGGCGGAAATGGCGACGCGTCGCACGTAGGGCGAGTCCAGCATGCCGATCAGTTTCATGACGTCTCCTTCAGAAGAATCTTGCGGGGTTAATCCTCGAACCCGACCTGTTCATGGATTTCATCGACCTTGAGTTCCAGTCGGTAAGCCACGGCGATGAACAACGCCTGGCACAGGCACAACGTGGCACTCAACGAGCGGAAGGCGAAAGAGCTGCCTTCGTTCACCAACAGTACCGCATTGGCCCGTTTGGCCAGGGGCGACAGGTTGCTGTCGGTGATGATCAGCGTCTTGGCCTGATGATGCTGGGCAATGCGCAGGCAGTGCTGGGTTTCCTTGCCGTAGGGCGTAAAGCTGATGGCGATCACCAGGTCGTTGGCCCGCACGCTGCGCATTTGCTCGCGATAACTGCCCCCCAGGCCGGACACCAGATGGATGCGCTTGTTGGTGTGTTGCAGGTTATAGACCAGGTAATCGGCCACCGCGAACGAGCGTCGCACGCCGACCACATAGATGTTGTCGGCGTTGACCACCAGGTCTACGGCTTTGTCGAAGGCTTGATCGTCCAGCTCCAGGCCCAGACGCTCGATGCCCGAGAGGGTGGCGTTGACGCATTCGCGCGCCAGGTCGCCGCCGCTGGCTTTCTGCGACTTGTTGGCGATCATGCTGCGGATGCGTTGCTGGTAGTTCTGCACCGGCGTGGTCTTGTGGGTATAGGCCTCGCGAAACAAGGCCTGCATTTCGCTGAACCCGCTGAAGCCGAAACGCTGGGAAAACCGCACGATGGCCGACGGATGCACTTCGCATTCGCGCGCAATGTCGCTGATGCGATCGACCATGATCCGGTCGCTTTGCTGGCTCATGTAGCTGGCGATGCGTTTGAGCTGTCGCGGCAGGCTTTCATACTCGTCGGTAATCAGTTGCAGCAGGCGCTCGGCATTGATCGGTGGGCTTGAAAGGGCGGGTTCGGACGCGCTCTCGGACGGCGCCGGCAGATCGGGGCGGGTCATAGAAAATCCTTCTGGCTTGTTCTTATAGGGCGGCCCGGGAAAAGGGCCGGCCCTCGACAATAGGTTGGCTGATCGCAGTCTACAGCGTAGGCGCGGGGAAAATCATGAGCAGACAACGTTGCGACACCTGCTGAAACGATGCACCGCGTCTGGCGCGCTTCAGTGATAGCGTATTGGAAAAAATATTCCACGTAAAAAATTTATAGAATAATTATTGATTATTGGCCGCTGCTCGTTTTAGTCTGCATCCACCAAGAGCGTTGGCGCCGGTTTCGGTGGCAAGCGCGGGCTGATAAAAATAACAGGAGCCAGCATGGGCCAGACTCGTTTTGCCAGTGGGCGTCAATTGGATGTGATCTGCCTGGGACGCCTGGGCGTCGACCTCTACGCGCAGCAAGTCGGAGCGCGCCTGGAAGATGTCGCAAGCTTCGCCAAATACCTGGGTGGCTCGTCGGCCAACATCGCCTTCGGCACCGCGCGGTTAGGGCTCAGGTCGGCGA
Source organism: Pseudomonas sp. A214 (assembly GCF_900156295.1). Classification (NCBI taxonomy): domain Bacteria; kingdom Pseudomonadati; phylum Pseudomonadota; class Gammaproteobacteria; order Pseudomonadales; family Pseudomonadaceae; genus Pseudomonas; species Pseudomonas sp. A214. Next base: position 4,432,061 of record NZ_LT707062.1, on the reverse strand, counting down.
TGCTGAGCCGGGTAGGGGACGATCATATGGGCCGTTTCCTGGTGGAGTCCCTGGCCCGCGAAGGCTGCGACGTCAGCGGCATCAAGGTCGACCCTGAACGCCTGACGGCCATGGTCCTGCTGGGTATCAAGGACCGGGAAACCTTTCCCCTGGTGTTCTACCGGGAAAATTGCGCCGACATGGCGCTGCGCGCCGAAGACATCAATGAAACGTTCATTGCCTCCAGCAAGGCGCTGCTGATCACCGGCACGCATTTCTCTACCGAAAGTGTCTACAAGGCCAGCACCCAGGCGTTGGATTACGCCGAGAAACACAACGTCAAACGCGTGTTGGACATCGACTATCGCCCGGTGCTCTGGGGCCTGGCGGGCAAGGCCGATGGGGAAACCCGTTTCGTCGCCGACCAGAAAGTCAGCCAGCACGTGCAAAGCATCCTGCCGCGTTTCGACCTGATCGTCGGCACCGAAGAAGAATTCCTGATCGCCGGCGGCAGCGAAGATCTGCTGAGCGCGTTGCGTACCGTGCGCTCGCTGACGGCGGCGACCTTGGTGGTCAAGCTCGGCCCGCAAGGTTGCACGGTGATTCATGGCGCCATCCCGGCCCGGCTTGAAGACGGCGCGATTTATCCTGGTGTACGGGTCGAGGTCCTGAATGTATTGGGCGCAGGTGATGCGTTCATGTCGGGCTTTCTCGCCGGTTGGCTGGAGGACGCCAGCGATGAACGCTGCTGCCAGTTGGCCAATGCCTGCGGTGGCCTGGTGGTGTCGCGCCATGCCTGTGCCCCAGCGATGCCGACCCGGGCTGAACTCGACTACCTGTTCAATAGCCCGGTGCCGATTACCCGGCCGGATCGAGACGCGGCATTGCAACGTCTGCATCAGGTCAGCGTGCCGCGCAAACAGTGGAAGCAATTGTTCATCTTTGCCTTCGATCATCGCTGGCAACTGGTAGAACTGGCCCATAAAGGCGGGCGTGAGCTGGGCGCTATCAGCGCACTCAAGCAACTGTTCATCCAGGCCGTGGAACGGGTCGAAGCCGACCTGAAACGTCAGGGCATCGAGGCCGATGTCGGTCTGCTGGCCGACCAACGTTTCGGCCAGGACTCGCTGAACGCCGCCACTGGACGTGACTGGTGGGTTGCCCGGCCAGTGGAGGTGCAGGGTTCACGGCCGCTGGCGTTCGAACATGGGCGCTCTATCGGCAGCAACCTGATCGCCTGGCCACAGGAACAGATCATCAAGTGCCTGGTGCAATTTCACCCCGACGACGAACCGCTGCTGCGCCTGGAACAGGAGGCGCAACTCATGGCGCTGTATCAGGCGTCCCAGGTCAGCGGCCATGAACTGCTGCTGGAAGTCATTCCACCCAAGGATCATCCGTCGCCGCACCCGGACGTGCTGTATCGCGCCCTCAAACGCCTCTACAACCTGGGCATCTTTCCGGCCTGGTGGAAAATCGAAGCCCAGACGGCCGACGAATGGAAGCAACTTGATGAGCTGATTCAACAGCGTGATCCCTATTGCCGAGGTGTGGTACTGCTGGGCCTCAACGCCCCGGCCGCCGTGCTAGCCGAGGGTTTCCGCCAGGCCAGCCAGAGCACAACCTGCCGTGGATTTGCCGTGGGACGGACAATCTTCCAGGAACCGAGCCGTGCCTGGCTGGCCGGGGAAGTCGACGATGAAACGTTGATCCGGCAGGTGCAGGGTAGGTTTGTGGAGTTGATCGAGGCGTGGCGTGCTGCGCGAAGTTAAAAGCTGTGAACACTGATCCTGTGGGAGCGAGCCTGCTCGCGATAGCCGACTGATAGTCAACATTAAGTCGCCTGACACACCGCTATCGCGAGCAGGCTCGCTCCCACAGGGTTCATCGCCGCCTTCAATGGTTAGGTAAAAACAATAAAAGGTGCAGCCATGCCCGCAATTCGAATTGGCATCAACCCGATTTCCTGGAGCAACGACGATCTGCCATCGTTGGGTGGCGAGACGCCGTTGAGTACGGCGCTGAGCGAAGGCAAGGAAATCGGTTACGAAGGTTTCGAGCTCAACGGCAAATTTCCCAAGGATGCCAAGGGCGTTGGCGATGTGCTGCGGCCCTATGACCTGGCGCTGGTCTCCGGCTGGTATTCCAGTCGTCTGGCCCGGCGCTCGGCGGCCGAAGAGATCGATGCCATCGCCAGCCATGTCGAGTTGCTGGCGCAAAACGGTGCGACGGTGCTGGTGTACGGCGAGGTGGCCGATTCCATTCAAGGCCAGCGCATCCCACTGATCGAGCGACCGCGTTTTCACACGGATGAAGCCTGGCAAGACTATGCCGAAAAACTCACCGAACTGGCGCGCTTCACCCTGTCCCGGGGTGTGCGCCTGGCGTATCACCATCATATGGGCGCCTATGTCGAATCGCCTTCGGACATCGACAAACTGATGGCCCTGACCGGCAGTGAGGTTGGCCTGCTGTTTGACTCGGGCCACTGTTACATGGGCGGCGGCGAACCCTTGCAGGTGTTACGCAAGCACATCGAGCGCATTTGCCATGTGCATTTCAAGGACGTGCGCAAGCCTGTGGTGCAACTGGCGCGCAACAACCTCTGGAGTTTCCCCGACTGCATCGTCAACGGCACCTTCACCGTACCGGGTGATGGTGACATCGACTTTGCCGCGTTGCTGGACGTGCTGCTGGCCGCCGACTATCACGGCTGGCTGGTGGTCGAAGCCGAACAGGATCCGGCCGTGGCACCGAGTTATGCCTACGCCAAGAAAGGCTACGACACCCTGCGCGCCTTGCTGCAAGAGAGGACTGCGTCATGAGCCTGTTGATCAAAAGCCAGCCAAGCGGCCAGACCATGGTCCAGCTACCCGCCGGCGAACTGGAGTATGTCGGGTTTGCCGCCTACCGCTTGAGCCTTGGTGAAAAGCTCCCGGTGGCTGCCGCCGACAAGGAACTGTGCCTGGTCTTGCTCAGCGGGCGCATCAGTCTCAAGGGTGAAGCACCGGGGCAGGGTGCCTTCGGTTGGGACAACCTCGGTGATCGCCAGTCGGTGTTCGAGGATAAATCGCCCTACGCCGCGTACCTGCCCCCGGCAGCCAGGCCCAGGTCACCGCCCTGAGCGATGTACAGATTGCCGTGTGTGCTGCGCCGGGTTCTGCGCAAAACAGTTACGGTCCACGGCTGATCCGCCCGGACAGCATGAAGCGCAGCGTGCGCGGCAAGGGCGCCAACACCCGCTATGTCTGCGACATCCTGCCCGACAGTGAGCCGGCCCACTCGCTGCTGGTGGTGGAAGTGCGCACGCCGTCGGGGCATTCGTCGAGCTACCCACCCCACAAGCACGACACCGACGACCTGCCGCACCAGAGCTTTCTGGAAGAAACCTATTACCACCAGGTCAACCCGTCCCAGGGCTTCGTGTTCCAGCGGGTCTATACCGACGACCGCAGCATCGACCAGGCCATGGCCGTGGAAAACAGCGACCTGGTGGTGGTGCCCAAGGGTTACCACCCGGTCAGCGTGCCCTACGGGTACGAGTCGTATTACCTGAACGTCATGGCCGGCCCGAAGCGGGTCTGGCAGTTCCATAACGATCCGCAGCACAGTTGGCTGCTTGATCTCTGATTTCCACCCTTTGCACGGAGAACAAGAACAATGAGCGATGCCCCGGTAGTAGGCCATTACATCAACGGTCGAGTGCAGGACAGCGACACGGTGCGGTTCAGCAACGTCTTCAACCCGGCCACCGGCGCGATACAGGCCCGGGTGGCGCTGGCCGAACCGGGCACCGTCGAGGCCGCGGTGACCTCGGCGCTGGCGGCATTCCCGGGCTGGTCCGAGCAATCGTCATTGCGCCGTTCGCGGGTGATGTTCAAGTTCAAGGAATTGCTCGACCGCCATCACGACGAACTGGCGCAGATCATCAGTCGCGAGCACGGCAAGGTGCTGTCCGACGCCCATGGCGAAGTCACCCGCGGCATCGAGATCGTCGAGTACGCCTGCGGCGCGCCGAACCTGCTCAAGACCGATTTCAGTGACAACATCGGCGGCGGCATCGACAACTGGAACCTGCGCCAGCCCTTGGGTGTGTGTGCCGGAGTCACGCCGTTCAATTTTCCGGTGATGGTGCCGCTGTGGATGATTCCCCTGGCACTGGTCGCCGGTAACTGTTTCATCCTCAAGCCTTCGGAGCGTGACCCGTCCGCCAGTTTGCTGATGGCTCGGCTGTTGACGGAGGCCGGGTTGCCGGACGGTGTGTTCAACGTGGTCCAGGGCGACAAAGTGGCGGTAGATGCGCTGTTGCAGCACCCGCACATCGAGGCGATTTCTTTCGTCGGCTCCACGCCGATTGCCGAGTACATCCACCAGCAGGGCACGGCGAACGGCAAGCGCGTGCAGGCGCTTGGCGGGGCGAAAAATCACATGATCGTCATGCCCGACGCCGACCTCGACCAGGCGGCGGACGCATTGATCGGCGCGGCCTACGGCTCGGCCGGTGAGCGTTGCATGGCGATTTCCATTGCCGTGGCGGTGGGGGACGTGGGCGACGAACTGATCGCCAAGCTATTGCCGCGCATCGATCAGTTGAAGATCGGCAACGGCCAGCAACCCGGCACCGACATGGGGCCGCTGGTGACCGCCGAGCACAAGGCCAAGGTCGAAGGCTTCATCGACGCCGGGGTCGCCGAAGGCGCGCGCCTGATCGTCGACGGCCGTGGTTTCAAGGTGCCGGGGGCCGAGCAGGGGTTCTTTGTCGGGGCGACGCTGTTCGACCAGGTCAGCGCCCAGATGAGCATCTACCAGCAAGAGATCTTCGGCCCGGTGCTGGGCATCGTTCGCGTGGCGGATTTCGCCAGCGCCGTGGCCTTGATCAATGCTCACGAGTTCGGCAACGGCGTGTCCTGCTTCACCCGTGACGGCGGCATTGCCCGGGCGTTTGCCCGCAGCATCAAGGTCGGCATGGTGGGCATCAACGTGCCGATTCCGGTGCCGATGGCCTGGCATTCCTTTGGCGGCTGGAAGCGCTCGCTGTTTGGCGATCACCATGCTTACGGTGAAGAAGGTTTGCGCTTCTACAGCCGCTACAAAAGCGTGATGCAGCGCTGGCCCGACAGCATCGCCAAGGGCCCCGAGTTCAGCATGCCGACTGCCCAATAACCGTTTATGAATGCCGGAGGGATAACAACAATGAACAAGCCCCTGCGTTTTGCCTTGAACCGAATGGTTGCTCCGCGCCTGTCACTGCCCGATTTCATTGACCTGGCGCTGGCGCTGAAAACCGATGCCATCGAGATCCGCAACGATCTGAAGGGCGTCGAGATCGAAAACGGCATGCCACCGACACAGGTGCGTGAGTTGTGCGAGGCGCGGGGCATCAAGGTGTTGTCGATCAACGCGTTGTATCCCTTCGACGTATGGAACGAGGAGCGCCGTGCCCAAGCCGTGCGGCTGGCCGACTATGCCCGCGAATGCGGCGCCGAGGGGCTGGTGATGTGCCCGCTCAACGAGCGCGACGACCCGCGCGGCGAGGTCGAACGCGCCGCGGGGCTGCGCACGGCCCTCAGTGAACTGGCGCCGATCCTGCGGGCTTTCGGTATCTACGGTTTCATCGAGCCGTTGGGGTTTGAAGAGTGTTCGCTGCGGCGCAAGCGCACGGCAGTGGAAGCGATCAAGGCCATTGGCGGGTTGGATGTGTTCCGTCTGGTGCATGACACCTTTCATCATCACCTGGCCGGTGAGCAGGAATTTTTCCCCGAGCTGACCGGGCTGGTGCACATCTCCGGTGTCGAGGATGCCCAGGCACCCTTGACGACCATCCGCGACGGCCACCGCGTGCTGGTGGGCGAGGCCGACATTCTCGGCAATGCCGCGCAGATCGAGGCGTTGCGGGCCGGGGGTTACGAGGGCTACCTGTCCTTCGAACCCTTTGCCCAGAGCATTCATGAACTGGCCGACATCCGCCAGGCATTGGGGGCGAGCATGAACCATCTGCAAAGCTCCCAGGCCTGACCCGACTTTCAAGTATGACGAAGCCCCCCTGTGGGAGCGAGCTTGCTCGCGATGGCGGCAGCACATTCAACAGATAAGTCGCCTGAAATACTGCTATCGCGAGCAAGCTCGCTCCCACAGTGGACTGAGCCAGCCGCCAAATTTGCATTCCAGACAAGGTGCAAGCATGACCACAACACGACTGACCATGGCCCAGGCCCTGGTGAAATTCCTCGATAACCAGTACGTCGAAGTCGATGGCGTCCAGAGCAAATTCGTCGCCGGGGTCTTTACGATTTTTGGCCACGGCAATGTGCTGGGCCTGGGTCAGGCGCTGGAGCAGGACAGCGGTGACCTGGTGGTCCATCAGGGTCGCAACGAGCAGGGCATGGCCCACGCTGCCATCGGTTTCGCCAAGCAGCATCTGCGCCGCAAAATCTACGCCTGTACTTCGTCGGTCGGCCCTGGCGCAGCGAACATGCTGACCGCCGCCGCCACCGCGACGGCCAATCGTATCCCGTTGCTGCTGTTGCCTGGTGATGTCTACGCCAGTCGCCAGCCGGACCCGGTGCTGCAGCAGATCGAACAGTTCCATGACCTGAGCATCAGCACCAACGATGCGTTCAAGGCCGTGAGCAAATACTGGGATCGCATCAACCGCCCCGAGCAACTGATGAGCGCCGCGATCCACGCCATGCGCGTGCTCACCGACCCGGCCGAAACCGGCGCGGTGACCCTGGCGTTGCCCCAGGACGTGCAGGCCGAAGCCTACGATTACCCCGATTACTTTCTGCAAAAGCGCGTTCACCGCATCGACCGTCGCCCGGCCACCGAAGCCATGCTCGGCGATGCCCAGGCGCTGCTCAAGGGCAAGCGCAAGCCGCTGATCATCTGCGGCGGCGGGGTGAAATACGCCGGGGCCAACGCAGCGTTGCAGGCTTTTGCCGAGCGCTTCGAAATCCCCTTTGCCGAGACCCAGGCCGGCAAGAGTGCGGTGGTGTCCAGTCATCCACTGAACGTCGGAGGCGTCGGCGAAACCGGTTGCCTGGCGGCGAACCTGCTGGCCAAGGAAGCGGACCTGATCATTGGTATCGGCACCCGCTACAGCGATTTCACCACCGGGTCCAAATGGCTGTTCCAGCATCCGGATGTGCAGTTTCTCAACCTCAACATCAGCCCTTGCGATGCCTTGAAGCTTGACGGTGTGCAACTGCTGGCCGACGCGCGCTCGGGCCTGGAGGCTTTGTCCGCCGCGATGGGTGACTATCGTGCCGAATGGGGCGGGCAGATCGCCGATGCCAAAACCCAACTGGATGCCGAAGTGGACCGGATCTATCAGGCTGACTTCCAGACCCAGGACTTCGTCCCAGAGATCAACGATCACCTGGATCCGGCGGTGTTTCGTGAATTCATCGAACTCACCGGTTCCTGCCTGACCCAGAGCCGCGTGCTGGGCACCCTCAACCAAACCCTGGCCGATGAGGCGATCATCGTTGCCGCCGCCGGCAGCCTGCCCGGCGACTTGCAGCGCAGCTGGCGCAGCAAGGGGGTCAACACCTATCACGTCGAATACGGCTATTCGTGCATGGGTTATGAGGTAAACGCGGCGCTGGGCGTGAAGCTGGCCGAACCCGACAAAGAGGTCTATGCCCTGGTGGGTGACGGCTCCTACATGATGCTGCATTCGGAGCTGGCGACCTCGATCCAGGAGCGTCGCAAGATCAATGTGGTGCTGCTGGACAACATGACGTTCGGTTGCATCAACAATTTACAGATGGGCAACGGCATGGACAGCTTCGGCACCGAGTTCCGCTTCCGCAACCCGGACACCGGCAAGCTCGATGGCGGCTTCGTGCCGGTGGACTTCGCCATGAGCGCGGCGGCCTACGGCTGCAAGACCTACAAGGTCAAGACCCTCGACGAACTCCACGCGGCCCTGGCCGATGCGCGGCTGCAAACGGTCTCGACGCTCATCGATATCAAGGTCTTGCCCAAGACCATGATCCACAGCTACCTGTCCTGGTGGCGGGTCGGCGTGGCGCAAGTCTCCACCAGCGCGCGCACCGATGCGGCTGCCAAAACCCTCAATGAACGACTGGCCGAGGCTCGCCAGTATTAACAGCCCCAACCCTACGAAAGGAGTTTTTCATGTCTTTGAAGCTGGGCGTCATCGGCACCGGGGCCATCGGCCAGGACCATATCCGTCGTTGCAGCCAGACCTTGCTCAACAGCCAGGTGGTGGCGGTGACCGACATCAACCTCGCCCAGGCGGCGAAGGTGCTGGCCGACTTGAAACTGACCGCCGAGGTGTATCCCGACGGCCATGCCTTGATCAATGCGCCGGACGTTGAGGCGGTCCTGGTCACTTCCTGGGGGCCGAGCCACGAAGAGTTCGTGCTGGCGGCAATCGCGGCGGGTAAACCGGTGTTCTGTGAAAAGCCCCTGGCGGTCACGGCCGAAGGCTGTCGCAAGATCGTCGAAGCCGAAGTCGCCCATGGCAAGCGGCTGGTTCAGGTCGGTTTCATGCGCCCTTACGATGAAGGCTATCGAGCGCTCAAGGCGGTGATCGACAGCGGTCAGATCGGCGAACCGCTGATGCTGCACTGCGCGCATCGCAATCCGAGCGTGGGGGAGAACTACAAGACCGACATGGCGATCACCGACACACTGATCCATGAGCTGGATGTGCTGCGCTGGCTGCTGGCCGATGACTACGTTTCGGTGCAGGTGGTATTCCCGCGCAAGACCAGCAAGGCGCTGGCGCACCTGCGCGATCCGCAGATCGTGTTACTGGAAACCGCCAAGGGCACGCGCATCGATGTGGAGGTTTTCGTCAATTGCCAATATGGGTACGACATCCAGTGCGAAGTGGTGGGGGAGACGGGCATCGCCAAACTCCCGGAGCCGTCCCAGGTGCAACTGCGCAGTGGCGCCAAGCTGTCTAATGCGATCCTGATGGATTGGAAGGATCGTTTCATCGCGGCCTACGACGTCGAATTGCAGGCTTTCATCGACGGCGTGCGCGCCGGACAGGTGGGCGGGCCGTCGGCCTGGGACGGGTTCGCCGCGGCAGTGGCGGCGGATGCCTGTGTTCAAGCGCAGCAGAGTGGGCAGATCGTCAAGGTCGAACTGCCCGAACGCCCGCGTTTCTACGGCTAACCACAATCTCCTGTGGGAGCCCGCTCCCACAGTCGACCGCGTTTCCCTGAAGGTACTCGGTCAATTGTGGGAGCGAGCCTGCTCGCGATGGCGGCGGATCTGTTGGCATTAATGTGGCGGATACACTGCCATCGCGAGCAGGCTCGCTCCCACAGGGATGTGTTTATTCAACGACTTTCAAGGAATCTTCATGCGAATCGGACTAGTGGGCTACGGCAAGGGCGGACGGTTTTTCCATGCACCGCTGATCAGCAGTCTGCCCGGGGCTACGTTTGTCGGCGTGGTGACGCGGTCCGCTGAGCGGCGCCAGCAACTGGCGAACGAGCACCCCCACGCCCAAGCCTTCGATACCCTCGAACAGTTGGTGGCCGCAGGCGTCGATGCGGTGGTGGTGTCCACGCCGCTGGACGGTCGCCCGGCCGTGGTCATGCAGGCCATTGAACTGGGTATTGCAGTGGTCAGCGACAAACCTTTCGCCCTTGATGCCGCACAGGCCGAGGCGATGGTGCTGGCCGCCGAGCAGCACAACGTGCCGCTGACCGTGTATCAGAACCGCCGCTGGGATTCGGACTACCTGACTTTGCGCAAACTGCTGGAGTCCGGTGCGCTGGGGCAGGTCATTCGCTTTGAGTCCAGCGTCGAGCGTTATTCGCCAACATCGGTCGGCAAAGGTAGCGGCGGCGGGTTTCTGCGGGACCTGGGTAGCCATCTGGTGGACCAGGCGCTGCAACTGTTCGGCCCGGTGACCAGGGTTTACGCCGAGTTGGATTACCGGCAACCCGGGCAGGTGTTCGACAACGGCTTTTTTATCTCCCTGACCCATGCCAGCGGCGTGCTTTCCCACCTGAGCGGCAGTTGCCTGCAAAACGCACCGCGCCCGCGCTTTCGGGTCAGCGGCACCGGAGGCTGCTACACCGTCGAGGGCCTGGACGGCCAGGAGGCCCAGGCGCTGGCCGGGTTGAGCCCGGCGACCGAGGGTGAGCGCTGGGGGAGCGAAGAGCATCGGCGCTGGGGCTGGTTCGAGCAAGGCAGCGAGCGCGAGCGTGTGGCGTCGGAGCGCGGCTGCTGGATGGCGTTCTACCAGCGCCTGCAAACCGCGTTGCAAGGCGTTGGTCCTTTGCCGGTGGAGGCTCGTGATGCCCTGGCCACCACTCGCATCCTCGACGCTGCAAGGCTGAGCGCCGAGCAGGGCGAAGTGGTGGTTTTGGCCACGTCTGTCGGCCATGGAATAAAAAACGAATAAAATTCTAAAATGAGTTGATATGGAAAATATTTTCCAATAAAGTCGATTCCAGGTTACCGACACCCCTGTTCGTCTTTTGCCAAGTCAGCCTTGAGCAAATGACGGACAAAACAAAAACAAGAAACACAGCCAGGTACCGTCGATGAAAACCTTCAGCCGTTCTGCGTTTCACCTGCCAAGCTCGCTGCGCCTGTGCGCAATCCTTCCCCTGTTCGAATCCCTGTGCATTCAGCGCAACGGCACCGTGGTGTGTTGCATGCCCGGTGCGCCCATCGTGCGTTTGCCCCGTTCCTGAGATCCATCACGCCTTATCCATAAAACCAACAAAAAAGTGGAGAAAGACCGTTCATGAAGACCAAGACCCGTATCGCCTCGCTGGCCCTGTCGTTGATGCTCACCAGCGGCGTCGCCCTGGCGGACCTGAAGATCGGCGTCAGCATGTCCCAGTTCGATGACACCTGGCTGACGTACCTGCGTGAGTCGATGGACAGCAAAGCCAAGTCCCTGCCGGATGGCGTCACCTTGCAGTTCGAAGACGCACGCAGTGATGTGGTCAAGCAACTGAGCCAGGTGGAAAGCTTTATCAGCCAGAAGGTCGACGCAATCATCGTCAACCCGGTGGACACTGCCGCCACCCAGCGCATTACCAAGGCCGCGGTCGCCGCCGGGATCCCGTTGGTGTACGTCAATCGCCGTCCCGACGACCTGAAACTGCCCGCAGGCGTGGTGACCGTGGCGTCCGACGATCTGGAAGCCGGCCGGATGCAAATGCAATACCTGGCCGACAAAATGTCGGGCAAGGGCAACATCGTGATTCTGCTGGGTGACCTGGCGAACAACTCCACCACCAACCGCACCAAGGGTGTCAAGGAAGTGCTGGCCAAGTACCCCGACATCAAGATCGAACAAGAGCAGACCGGTATCTGGTCGCGGGATAAAGGCATGACACTGGTGAACGACTGGCTGACTCAGGGCCGCGAGTTCAATGCCGTGGTCTCCAACAATGACGAAATGGCCATCGGCGCGGCCATGGCACTCAAGGGTGCCGGCAAGGAGAAAGGCAGCGTACTGATCGCCGGGGTCGATGGCACGCCGGACGGCCTGAACGCCGTGAAGAAAGGCGAGATGGCGGTCTCGGTGTTCCAGGACGCCAAGGGCCAGGCCGACGGCTCCATTGATACGGCGGTGAAAATGGTCAAGAAACAGCCGGTCGAGCAGGCCGTATGGGTGCCGTATCGCCTGATCACGCCGGAAAACGTCGATCAGTTCAAGTGACGTTTAACGTACTGCTACCACAACAATAAACAGGCGAGGTCGCCCACTGACCTTGCCGAGGGAGTACCTGATCATGTTCGCTTCAGCGACTGCTTCGAGCGCCCCGGCGATGACTTTCCGGCCGGACGTAATGCCTGATGAACCGTATCTGCTGGAAGTCGTCAACGTCAGCAAAGGCTTTCCCGGCGTGGTGGCCCTGTCGGATGTGCAATTGCGGGTGCGCCCCGGTTCCGTGCTGGCTTTGATGGGCGAGAACGGTGCGGGCAAATCCACCCTGATGAAAATCGTGGCCGGCATCTACCAGCCGGACGCCGGTGAACTGCGCCTGCGGGGCAAGCCGGTGAAGTTCGACACACCTCTGGCAGCCCTGCAGGCCGGCATCGCGATGATCCACCAGGAACTGAACCTGATGCCCCACATGAGCATCGCTGAAAACATCTGGATCGGCCGCGAGCAGCTCAACGGCTTGCATATGGTCGATCACGGGGAAATGCACCGCTGCACCGCCAAGTTGCTGGAGCGCCTGCGCATCAACCTCGATCCTGAAGAGCAGGTGGGCAACCTGAGCATTGCCGAGCGGCAGATGGTCGAGATCGCCAAGGCGGTGTCCTACGACTCTGACATTCTGATCATGGATGAGCCGACCTCGGCCATCACCGAGACGGAGGTCGCCCATCTGTTTTCGATCATCGCCGACCTCAAGTCTCAGGGTAAGGGCATCATCTACATCACCCATAAAATGAACGAAGTGTTCGCCATCGCCGATGAAGTGGCGGTGTTTCGTGACGGCGCCTACATCGGCCTGCAACGGGCCGACAGCATGGACGGCGACAGCCTGATATCAATGATGGTCGGGCGCGAACTGAGCCAGTTGTTCCCGGAACGGGACAAGCCCATCGGCGATCTGGTGCTGTCGGTGCGTGATTTGAGCCTGGAGGGCATTTTCAAGAATGTGTCCTTCGACTTGCATGCCGGAGAAATCCTGGGCATTGCCGGGCTGATGGGCTCGGGCCGGACCAACGTGGCCGAGGCGATCTTCGGCGTGACGCCCAGCACGGGCGGCGAGATCCTGCTCGACGGGCAACCGGTGCGCATCAGCGACCCGCACATGGCCATCGAGAAGGGGTTCGCGCTGTTGACCGAGGATCGCAAGCTCAGTGGCCTGTTCCCGTGCCTGTCGGTGCTGGAAAACATGGAAATGGCCGTGTTGCCCCATTACGTCGGCAACGGCTTCATCCAGCAGAAAGCCTTGCGCGCGTTGTGCGAAGACATGTGCAAGAAGTTGCGGGTCAAGACTCCGTCCCTGGAACAGTGCATCGACACCTTGTCCGGCGGCAACCAACAGAAGGCCCTGCTGGCCCGATGGCTGATGACCAACCCACGCATCCTGATCCTCGACGAGCCGACCCGTGGCATCGACGTTGGCGCCAAGGCCGAGATCTACCGGCTCATTTCCTACCTCGCCAGCGAAGGCATGGCGGTGATCATGATTTCTTCGGAGCTGCCGGAAGTACTGGGCATGAGCGACCGGGTGATGGTGATGCATGAAGGTGACCTGATGGGCACGCTGGACCGTAGCGAGGCGACCCAGGAGCGGGTGATGCAGTTGGCTTCTGGCCTGTCCTGATAATTGAGGGCGCAAGCTCGCCACAGAGAAAAAGGTGAATGCTATGAACGCGATACTGGAAAACAAACCCGCGGCCGCACCGGCCAGGACGCGTCGGCGGCTGCCGACGGAACTGAGTATCTTCTTGGTGCTGATCGGCATCGGCCTGGTGTTCGAAGTGTTTGGTTGGATCATGCGCGACCAGAGTTTCCTGATGAACTCCCAGCGCCTGGTGCTGATGATCCTGCAAGTGTCGATCATCGGTCTGCTGGCCATCGGTGTGACCCAGGTGATCATCACCACCGGTATCGACCTGTCGTCCGGCTCGGTGCTGGCGTTGTCGGCCATGATCGCCGCCAGCCTGGCCCAAACCTCGGATTTCACCCGGGCGGTGTTTCCTTCCCTGACTGACTTACCGGTGTGGATACCGGTGGTGGCGGGGTTGGGCGTTGGGCTGTTGGCCGGAGCGATCAACGGCAGCATCATCGCCATCACGGGTATCCCGCCCTTTATTGCCACCCTCGGCATGATGGTCTCGGCCCGCGGTCTGGCGCGTTACTACACCGAAGGCCAGCCGGTGAGCATGTTGTCCGATTCCTATACCGCCATCGGCCATGGCGCCATGCCGGTGATCATTTTCCTGGTGGTGGCGGTGATCTTCCATATTGCCCTGCGCTACACCAAGTACGGTAAGTACACCTACGCCATCGGCGGCAACATGCAGGCGGCACGCACCTCGGGCATTAACGTCAAACGCCATCTGGTGATCGTCTACAGCATCGCCGGGCTGCTAGCGGGGCTGGCCGGGGTGGTGGCCTCGGCGCGGGCCGCCACCGGGCAGGCCGGCATGGGCATGTCCTATGAGCTGGACGCGATTGCTGCGGCCGTGATCGGCGGCACTAGCCTGGCCGGTGGGGTGGGGCGCATCACCGGAACGGTGATCGGCGCGCTGATCCTCGGGGTCATGGCCAGTGGCTTCACGTTCGTCGGCGTGGATGCCTACATTCAGGACATCATCAAGGGCTTGATCATTGTGGTGGCGGTGGTCATCGACCAGTACCGCAATAAGCGCAAACTCAAACGCTGAAGGTCCCTACGCTGCGACAAAGCGCCACGCCTGACCCGCGTGGCGTTGCCATTTGTCTTCTTGATACAGCTATTGAATCGAATTTCTTGTTATAAACGCACTCCGATGACTGCCAAAAGCTTGTCAGAGAACATTTAGAAGGGTTGTCGGACATTTTCCCTATGTTTTCAGTTGCTGAGGCTTCGACTCGGCCTTAGACTGCCGCCCCTCGTAAATTGAGTGCCGGGTGGCGCTTGGAATAGACGGCGCCTTCCCGATGAGCGTGGCAGCGCGCTGCGGGACGCTTCATAATTCGCCTTAATGCACGTTTTTTTATAGAGAAATCAATGACAAAGGAAAAGTTGCTGGCCATGCCGGCGGATGACTACATGAATGCCGAGCAGCTGGCTTTCTTCACCAAGCTGTTGCAGAACATGAAAGTGGAAACCCACGAGCGCATCGAACAGAACCGAATCGCCATTGAGAGCCTGGATACCCCGGCTGACCCGGCGGACGCTGCTTCCGTAGAAGAAGAGCGGACCTGGTTGGTCAACGCCATCGATCGCGACCAGCGCATGCTGCCTCAGCTGGAGCAGGCCCTGGACCGTATCAACGACGACAGCTTCGGCTGGTGTGATGACAGCGGCGAGCCGATCGGCCTCAAGCGCCTGCTGATCAGCCCGACCACCAAGTACTGCATCGAAGCGCAGGAACGTCACGAGCAGATCGACAAGCACCAGCGTCAGGCCTGATCCGCGTTTCAGAAAAGATCGCAGCTTTCTTCGGGAAGCTGCGATCTTTTGCTTTTGTCTGCGCCTGTTCGTCTACTTCCGTTGACCCCCCGCAAGAACGCGACTAATGGACCATGGATAATGGCTCCGTAGTGGCGTTTAATGCAGGCATAACAACGAGAAATGTGGGTGATCAACATGGCGACAGACGGTTCCGTGGCGAATGCGGCGCAGGTGCAGGTGCCTGTAACCAACAGCATGGCGCGCTGGTTGACGCCGACCTTGCAGAGTCTGGCGCTGACATTGCTGCTGTGCGGCATGACGTTGGGCGGCTGGTCGTTGTATCTGGGCCTGCCCCTGGCGATGTTCATCGTCTGGCTGCCGCGCCTGCGCTCGCGCCTGGCCGCCGCGCCTGAGCCGGTAGCCGCGGACAAGTTGGCCGAGCTGACCCGTGATCTGTCCTACACCACCAGCCATAACGCGTTGTCGGCGGCCGGCGTCGCCTATTCGGTCAAGCAACTGGCTGGCAAGGTCCAGTCGCAGCTCGACGCGGCGGCGCAGATCGTCGGTAATGCCGAATCGATGATCACCACTGAACAGGCCACCTCGCAACTCAGCCAGCAGGCCCTGAGTGCCGCCAGTGAGGCCCATCGCAGTAGCGTTGCCGGGCGCAGCGAACTGGTGGAGTCCATCAGCCGGATGCATCAGCTCAGCCAGCGCGCGAACGACAGCCGCGAGTTGATCGAGGCGCTGAGCGTGCGCAGCGATGAAATCCAGCGGGTCAGCCTGGTGATTCAGTCGATCGCCAGCCAGACCAACCTCCTGGCGCTCAACGCGGCCATCGAAGCTGCACGGGCCGGTGAGCACGGTCGCGGCTTCGCGGTGGTGGCGGACGAGGTCCGTGGACTGGCCGGGCGTACGGCCGCGGCCACCGGCGAGGTCGGGGTCATGGTTGCGGATATCCAGCAGCGCACCGCCCAGGTGGTGGAGCAGATCCGGCAACTGGCCAGCGACCTGGACAGTGGCGTGCAGCAGGTCGAGCACACCGGTCAGCACCTGGAAAACATAGCCCGGCTGGCGGCCGGCGTCGAAACCCAGGTCAGCGCCATTGCTCAGGGCACCGACACCAACCGCGAACAACTCGACAGCCTGTTTCACGCCATCGAGCAGATGCGCAGTGACCTGTCCATCAGCGACCAGCAGACCCAGCGCCTGGCCCAAGCGGCAGTGCAAATGGAAGGCCAGGCCGAAACCATCAGCGAACGCCTGGCCGAGGTTGGCCTGGACGATTATCACCAACGGGTCTACGACCTGGCGCGGGAAGGGGCGAGCCAGATCGCGGCCCAGTTCGAGGCGGACATTGACCAGGGCCGTGTCAGCCTGGAGGACCTGTTCGACCGCAGCTACCAGCCCATCCCCAATACCCAGCCCGCCAAGTTCCAGACCCGTTTCGACCGCTACACCGATCAGGTCCTGCCAGCTATCCAGGAACCTTTGCTCGCCCGGCACGAAGGCCTGGTATTCGCCATTGCCTGTACCCAGGAAGGTTATGTACCGACCCACAACAAGGTCTTCAGCCAACCCCTGACCGGTGATCCGCAAGTGGACACGGTGAACAATCGCACTAAACGCAAGTTCTCCGACCGCACCGGGATTCGTTGCGGTAGCCACCAGCAGCCCGTGCTGTTGCAGACCTACACTCGAGACACGGGTGAGCTGATGCATGACCTTTCCGTGCCGATCATGCTCAAGGGGCGTCATTGGGGTGGTTTGCGGCTGGGTTATAAGCCCGAGAAGCCGCGCTAGGCTGGCCAGCGCTGGGGGGCCTGGGCACGGCTGCTGCGCAGCCGAGCGGAAGCAAGCTCCCTTGTCACAGGGGTTAAAGGGTTGAGGGTTATTTACCGTCGTGCAAGCGGACATTCAATTGATCCACCAGCACTGCCTCCTCGCCGTCAGCGAGCAGCCATTCGCGCAGTAGATCCTTCTGTTGCTCCGACCAGAAGTCGGCCTCCACCAGTTTGATCTCCGGCTCCAGCGGATGGGCCATGATGAAGTCATCAATGGCTTTGTCATCCGAAGGCAGGCCGAGTTGATCGAACAAGGTACTCAGTTCGTGCGAGGGCTGTTCCATGGGGTTCTCCTTTGGGCGGGCGCCGTCATGGCGCCTCGGTTGCTTCCCTTTATCTGAGGCAAACGCCCGTCAGGAGTTCGATCGGGTTCAGGCTTTCAACGCGCCTTCATCCACCGCGAGTTTCAGGGCTTTTGCCGCTGCCCGCGCAGCCTCGGCGGCGAGTTCGGGGGTTTTGAACCAGCGATCCTTTTCCACCTGATGATAACGGGTGGTGGTCAAGGGGGGCTTGGCGCGCATCACGATGACAGCCTGGAATTCGCCTTCGACCTCTCTGGCCTCACCCCGGATGAAAAACTCGCCAATATCAAATTCCGTCACGTCGCGCCTTTCCTTCACAAGTCATAGTATGGGTGCGCGATCGTCAATGGGGGACGGTCTTCGCTGGGCAGGCAGTATGGCAGCAGTTGCCTGTCGTGGCTGAGTTAAGTGATGGGCGTGTGGTATCTCAGGTCAAACGCTTCGTTCCAGACGCCTGGCCAGGTAACAGGCCTCGTTATGATCGGTACGGAAACCTCTTACACGGCCAGTCGAGGTTTCTTCAATATGGAAAAAGCACTTGCCGGCCAGAACCACCCGATAACGCGGTTGAAACAAAGAAACCGGCAGGTAATGGACTTGGTCAAACCCGTCAGGCTTGTCAGCGATGCAAGGGGTGAGGGGTTGGGTCAGGGTTGTGAAAGTGGCCATGTGAATTCCTTTTCTATGGTTTACCGACGAATTACCGAGTGTTTTGAGTAGTCTCCACGCCTGCGGCTGCTCTAGAATCGGCAGCACCGTGTGGATGGCTGTGCCTATCTAAAGCAATTTTTTTTGCCCTCGATGTCAGAAAAATGCTTTTCTAAGTGAGAAATTTCCCTAAAGTTAGTAGTCCCACCTTTTCCGATGCTCAGAGTGGCGTTTTCCTTCAGCCTCTGACGACCCCGCGGGAAAGACGGCGAGAGTGGCAATCCTTTAGTCTTCTCTCGCCCCGGGGCAGGGCACGCCGTTCACTTCGAATTTTCAGTTACAGGTCCACTGCGACACACACAGTCGGCACGGGTTCTCGTGGTCCGTCCTTTTCAGAGGGCGGGTCGTTTACAAAGATGGGGATGTTTCCTTGGCAGTAAGTAATCTCGACATGCATGCGTTATTCGTACTTGGTGATCTGCGGGCAAAGCTGGTCAAGCAGTTCCAGTCGCGCTTCGTCTACATCACCGAGCAAACCGCCGAAGGTATTTATGTTGCCGAAATCGATACTGAATCGGCCCTGGTGGTCGATGACAAACCCAGGCTTGAACTCAAAGTCGGTGATCATTTTCGTGCAGCGGTATTGCCCAGCCGTGAAGGTGGCAAGTTTGAAATCCGCTTTCGCGATATCAAGCTGACGGTCTATGGCCTTGGGGATTACGCCTTCGTGGCCACCCCCGGTGGCCACGCGATCCTGTTCAAGGAAGGGCACAGCGTGCTGACTGTTTTCGCCGCCAACGAGCAGTTGCACGAGGGCCTGACCAAGACCCTCAAGGCCGTGACCGCCAAAGCCGCCAAGTGGCGCAAAGGTGAACTCGTCACCTTCAAGGCCAGCGAGTGATGTGCACCACGTCAGCCTGATGGATGTGATAGGCGGGCTGACACAGCGTTCGGGTTTTGCGCCCTGCCAACGGTTTTCGCAAGGTCTGCGTGGAACCTCGGCTACAGTCAGTTGACTGAATTATTCAGAGGCTTGCGTCCGGTTACGCAGGACCGTTGAGCTATCGCTGTGTCTGGTACGAGGTGCAACGCATGAAACGAGTTCGACAGTGGTTGGCTGCCTGGGCCACCTGTGCGGTGTTGGTTTCGTCACTTCCGGCATCGGCCGCGCAGGCGCCGATCCATTTTGCCGACTTGAATTGGGAAAGCGGCAGTCTGATCACCGATATCCTGCGGGTCATCGTCGAAAAGGGTTATGGGCTGCCGACCGACACATTGCCGGGCACCACCATTACCCTGGAAACGGCGCTGGCCAACAACGACATCCAGGTGATCGGGGAAGAATGGGCCGGTCGCAGCCCGGTGTGGGTCAAGGCCGAGGCCGAAGGCAAGGTGATCGCCTTGGGCGATACCGTCAAGGGTGCGACCGAAGGCTGGTGGGTCCCGGAGTATGTGATCAAGGGCGACCCGGCCCGGGGCATCAAGCCTCTGGCGCCGGATTTGCGCAGCGTCGAAGACCTGGCGCGCTACAAGCATGTCTTCAAAGACCCGGAAAGCCCCAGCAAGGGTCGCTTCCTCAACAGCCCCATCGGCTGGACCTCCGAAGTGGTCAACAAGCAGAAGCTCAAGGCCTATGGGTTGTCCGACAGCTATGTGAATTTCCGAAGTGGTTCGGGGGCGGCGCTGGATGCGGAGATCAGCTCGTCGATCCGCCGGGGCAAGCCGATCCTGTTTTACTACTGGTCGCCTACACCGCTGCTGGGACGTTTCAAGTTGGTGCAGTTGCAAGAGCCTGCGTTCGATGCCGAGGCCTGGAAAACCCTGACCGATGCCGACAACCCCAACCCCAAGCCAACCCGCTCCCTGGCCTCGAAGCTGTCGATTGGCGTATCCGCGCCGTTTCAGAAGCAACACCCGGACATTGCCGAGTTCTTCAGTAAAGTCGACCTGCCGATCGAGCCGTTGAACAAGGCCCTGGCCGACATGAGCGAAAAGCACACACCGCCGCGTGAAGCCGCCGAGGCGTTCCTCAAGGCCCATCCACAGGTCTGGCAGGCCTGGGTGCCCAAGGAGGTTGCCGACAAAGTCGCCGCCGGTCTGTAGCGCGCCAGGTTGAACTCTTGATCTTGAGCAATGCGTCATTCGCCGAAAACCGGCAGTCTGCGCCCGTGCGGCGAAATGCCGAATTCGAGCTAGGATGATTGTTCAACCTTTCAAGGAGGCTGGCGAATGACGCTTTTAGTGGCTCGGTCGCTGGTCGCAGTATTTGCGACCATCAGCTTGATTCATTTGTATTGGGCCCTGGGCGGGCGATGGGCGGCCCTGGCGGTCGTGCCTCAGGTTCCGGTGAGGCAAGGAGAGTCGCTGCGTCCGGCGTTCAACCCATCGGGATGGCTGACGCTGCTGGTGGCCCTCGCGTTGCTGCTGATTGCAGTTCTGGTGTGCCTGCGGGTCGGCTTGCTGGCACCGCCCGTCACCCATCGGGCGTTGCAATGGCTGATCAGCGCGATCGCCTTGCTGATGTTCGCCCGCGCCATTGGCGAATCGAACCTGGTGGGTTTCTTCAAGGAGGTCAAGGGCTCGACGTTCGCCAAGCTCGACACCTGGGTCTATTCACCGTTATGTGTCGTGCTTGGCGCCGGCCTGTTGACGGTTGCCTGGGCCTGAGCGCAGGGCGCTTGTCGTGTCGATCAGGTCCCGGATCGAAGAGCCGTCCAGTGTTCCATCTCCTGGGCGATGAAGTGATTCACCAGGTCACTGTACATTTTCTCGATCGCATCCGGGCTAAGGCCCTCGGCCTCGGCCCATTGACGCCGGGTCGCCAGCATGGCCTGGAAGCGCTCCGGCGCACGCACCGCCGTGGCTGAGGTCTTGAACTTCGACGCTGCCAGTACGTACTGAAAGCGTTTGCCCAGCAGTTTGATAACGGCCTGGTCAAGGGCATCGATCTCGCGGCGGATGTCTTCCATATTCGCGCAATCGCAGGGTTGTAGCTGAGTGTGGACTTCCATGCAGTCACTCCTTGTTGAAGTAGGAACGGCCCAATCCGAGCCGATCTTCGATAAGACAGGAAACACCTTGCGCAAGCAAGGCCCCGTCGCCACAGAGGTAAATTCCTACGAGATTTTCGGATCACCTCTTGCCGCACCGCTGTGAGTGCACGGCTTTCTGTGGGAGCAAAGCTTGCTCGCGATGCAGGCACCTCGGCCCCCCGGAAGACCGCGTCATCTTCATCGCGGGCAAGCCTTGCTCCCACCATAGGTGAGCGCCTAACCACTAGCGCCGCCCCGTGCGTGTACTCACATCCACCCACACCGCCAGCACCAGAATGCTGCCCTTGACGATCATCTGCCAGTAACTGTCGACGTCGAGCATGGACATGCCGTTGTCCAGGCTGGTGATCACCAGCGCGCCGAGCAGGGCGCCGTAGACGGTGCCGGAGCCGCCGCGCATGGAGGTGCCGCCGATGAAGCAGGCGGCAATGGCGTCGAGTTCACCCATGCTGCCGGCCGAGGGGGAGCCCGCGGCCAGGCGTGCGGTGTTGACCACGCCGGCGAGGGCGCACATCACGCCCATGATGCCGAAGATCCACAGCTTCACCGCCTGCACGTTGATGCCGGACAGGCGCGTGGCTTCCATGTTGCTGCCCACCGAGTAGACCCGTCGCCCAAACACGGTCTGGCTGGTGACGTAGCTGAACACGCCGAGCAGCATCAGCAGAAGCAGCACGGGAACCGGAATCCCGTCGTAGCTGTTGAGGGTATAGACGAACCCGGCCAGCACTGCGCCGATCAGCACCACGCGCAAGACGTCACGCACCAGAGAGTGGGCCGCCAGGCCATGCAGGGCGCGATTGCGCCGCTGTTTCCAGGTCAGGAACAGGGTCAAGGCAAACAGCAGCACGCCCAGGCCCGTGCCGACGGAGTGCGGCAAATAACCCTGGCCGATGTAGACCAGCTCCGGTGACACCGGGGCGATGGTGGTGCCGTCGGTAATCCCCAGCAGAATGCCGCGAAAGGCGAGCATGCCGCCCAGGCCGACAATGAACGACGGGATGCGCAGGTAGGCGGTCATGTAGCCGTTACCCAGGCCGATCACCAGGCCGCACAAGGCGACCAGGCTCAGGTTCGCCAGCAGCGGGATGTGATAGATCACGTCGAGAATCGCCGCCAGGCCACCGAGCAATCCAAGCAGTGAACCCACCGACAGATCGATCTCACCGCTGATGATCACCAGCACCATGCCGCAGGCCAGAATCCCGGTGATGGACATCTGCCGCAGCAGGTTGGAGAGGTTGCGCGGGGTCAGGAACCCGCCCTCGGTCTGCCAACTGAAAAACAGCCAGATCACCGCCACGGCGATCACCAGCGCGAGCATTTTGTAGCGGCTGAAGAGTTGCTTGACCTGATTCATCTACGCGGACTTCCGATCATTATTGTTATGGTCTTCGGGGTGGCTGAGGGCGGCGGCGAGCACCTGTTCCTGTGTGAGTTCGTGGTTGATGAAGTCACCGCGCAATTGGCCTTCGCCGATCACCAGCACGCGGTCGGACACCCCCAGCACTTCGGCCAGTTCCGAGGACACCATGATGATCGACACGCCTTCGGCGGCCAGCGCGCCCATCAGCTTGTAGATCTCGTACTTGGCGCCGACATCCACGCCCCGGGTCGGCTCATCGAGAATCAGCACGCGCGGTTGGGTCAGCAGCATTTTGGCCAGCACGGCTTTTTGCTGGTTGCCGCCGGAGAGGCTGGTGATTGGCAGGAACGGGCTCGCGGTCTTAAGGTGCATGCGCGAGATTTCCCGGTCGATGCTGCCCAACTCCGCTTCGGTGTCGATACGGGTCATTTTCGAGTAGTTGTCCAGCACCGCCAGGGTGATGTTCTGGCCCACCCCCAGGTCGGGAATGATGCCTTGGCGCTTGCGGTCTTCAGGCACCATGCACAGGCCTGCGCGGATTGACTTGAGGGGCGTGCGCGTGTCGATCGGTTGGCCGTCGAGCCAGACTTCGCCTTCATGGCGGCCGGGGTAGGCGCCGAACAGTGCCGACACCAGTTCCGTGCGGCCGGCGCCGACCAGCCCGGCGATGCCGAGTATTTCCCCGCGCTTGAGGACGAACGAAATGTCGTCGACCCGTTTGCGTTTGGGGTTGTCGACGTCGTAGCAGGTGATATGGCGCGCCTCGAAAATCACCTCGCCGATGTCATGGGGTTCGGTGGGGTAGAGGTTGCTCATTTCTCGTCCGACCATCTGGGTGATGATCTTCGGGATGTCCATGTCGGTCATGGCGGTGGTGGCGATGTGTTTGCCGTCGCGGATCACCGAAATGGTGTCGCACACGGCGGCCACTTCATCGAGCTTGTGGGAGATGTACACGCAGGCGACGCCCTTGGCCTTGAGGTCGCGGATGATGTCCAGCAGCACCTCGATTTCCGAGCGGGTCAGGGCCGAGGAGGGTTCATCGAGAATCAGCAGGCGCGCCTGTTTGTTCAGCGCCTTGGCGATTTCCACCAACTGCTGGTAACCCCCGCCGTATTGTGAAACCGGCAGCGAGACGTTCATGTCCGGCACCTTGAGTTCACGCATCAGGGCTTCGGCACGGTGGATCATTGCCGGGTAGTTCATGCGTCCGCCGGGCAGCGTCAGCTCATGGCCCATGAAGATGTTTTCGGCCACCGACAGGTCGGGGACCAGGGTCAGTTCCTGATGAATGATGACGATCCCGGCGGCTTCGGTTTCGCTGATGGACTGCGCCTTGAGCGGCTGTCCGTCCCAGACAATTTCACCGTCCCAGGTGCCGTACGGGTAGACCGCCGACAGGACTTTCATCAGCGTGGATTTACCGGCGCCGTTCTCACCGCACAGGCCGACGCATTCACCTGGCCTGACCTTGATGTCGATGCCATTGAGGGCTTTGACACCGCCGAAGCTTTTGACGATGCCGTTCATTTGCAGCAGGTAGTCGGACATGGCGAGGGCTCATATGAAAAGGGCTCACACATAGGCAGAGGTGGTGACAGCCCTGGGGCCAGGCATCTCAGATGCAGCTAGCCAAGCAAAGCCCCTGTGGGAGCGAGCCTGCTCGCGATGGCGGCAGCACATACAACATCGATGCAAGCTGAACCACCGCTATCGCGAGCAGGTTCGCTCCCACAGGTCTCATTCACCCAGGGTTGTCCCGGGATCACTGTCCAGCGATCTGCGCCTTGGTATAGAAGCCATCTTTTTCCAGCAGGTCGATGTTGTCCTTGGTCAACGGGGTCGGGGTGAGCAGGATGGTGTCGACTTTCTTGCTGCCATTGTCGTATTGCGAGGTGTAGGTGGGTTTCTCGTTACGCGCCAATTGCACCGAGAGCTTGGCCGCTTCGGTGGCGATCAGTTTCAGCGGCTTGTAGACGGTCATGGTCTGGGTGCCATCGATCACCCGCTTGACCGCCGCCAGGTCGGCGTCCTGGCCCGAGATCGGCACCTTGCCGGCCATTTTCTGCGCGGCCAGTGCCTGGATGGCACCGCCTGCGGTGGCGTCGTTGGAGGCGACGATGCCATCGATCTTGTTGTCGTTACGGGTCAGGGCGTTTTCAACGATGCTCAAGGCTTCGGTGGGGTTCCATTCCTTGACCCACTGTTGCCCGACAATCTTGATATCGCCCTTGTCGATGGCCGGTTGCAGCACTTTCATCTGGCCTTCGCGCAGGACCTTGGCGTTGTTGTCCGTGGGCGCGCCGCCGAGCAAGAAGTAGTTGCCCTTGGGCGCGGCTTTCAACACGCCGCTGGCCTGCATCTCGCCGACTTTTTCGTTATCGAAGGAAATGTAGGCGTCGATGTCGGCATTGAGGATCAGTCGGTCATAGGACACCACCTTGATCCCGGCCTTCTTGGCTTCGGCCACGGCATTGGTCAACACGGTGGCGTTGAACGGCACGATGACGATCACATCGACGCCACGGGAGATGAGGTTTTCGATCTGGGAAATCTGTTTCTGCTCGTTGGCATCGGCCGACTGGACGAAGACTTTGGCGTCCATTTTTTCCGCCGCCGCGACGAAGTAGTCACGGTCCCGCGACCAGCGTTCCAGGCGCAGATCATCGATGGAGAAACCGATTTTCGGGTTGGTGGCGTCGGCCATGACCGGAAGCGAGAGCAGGGCGAGGGCGCCGGCGAGCAGCGTGAGTTTCAGTTTTTTCATGGTGGTGCGTCCTTTTATTGTTGTTCGAAAGACACTGCCTGACGATGAACGTGATGCGGGTAGAACTGTAGAGACTCCCGGCGTGCCGCGAGCAGAGATTTGTCGCGAGAATGTAACAACCTCTGCGCAGCGAACGGGGCCTGGTGTCAGGGGTAGATGAACCGGTTGACCACGTTTTCGAGCATTTCTTGCCGACCACTCACAGCCTGCGGATTGAGCTCGTTGTCGAAGGCGTGTTCGGCCAGTGAAGCGAGGCTGAACTCACCCGCCAGCACCGCCTGACCGAACGGTTGCTGCCAGCCGGCGTAGCGTTGGTCCTTGAACTGCTGGAGGCGGTCGTTCTGCACCATCGCCGCTGCACGTTCCAGGGCCAGGGCGAGGACGTCCATGGCCGCGACGTGGCCGTGGAACAGGTCAATCTCGTCCAGGCTCTGACGACGGACCTTGGAGTCGAAGTTGAAGCCGCCATTGCTGAACCCGCCGGCCTTGAGGATTTCATAGGTGGCCAGGGTCATCTCTTCGACGCTGTTGGGGAACTGGTCAGTGTCCCAGCCGTTCTGCGGATCGCCACGGTTGGCGTCGATGCTGCCGAAGATCCCCAGGGAGACGGCTGTGGCGATCTCATGATGGAAACTGTGCCCGGCCAGGGTCGCGTGGTTGGCCTCGATGTTGACCTTGATCTCCTTTTCCAGGCCGAACTGTTGCAGGAAGCCGAACACCGTGGCGCTGTCGTAATCGTATTGGTGCTTGGTCGGTTCCTGCGGCTTGGGTTCGATCAGCAGATCGCCCTTGAAACCGATCTTGTGCTTGTGCTCGACCACCATGCCCATGAAGCGGCCCAGTTGTTCGCGCTCACGTTTCAGATCGGTATTGAGCAGGGTCTCGTAACCTTCACGACCGCCCCACAACACGTAGTTGGCCCCCTTGAGACGCAGGGTGGCGTTCATCGCGCTGAACACTTGGGCGGCGGCGCAGGCGAACACTTGCGGGTCCGGGTTGCTGGCGGCGCCTGCGGCAAAGCGCGGGTTGCTGAAGCAGTTGGCGGTGCCCCACAGCAGCTTGATCCCGGTTTGTTCCTGGTGACGCTCCAGGTGGTCGACCATCTGCGCGAAGTGGTTGCGATACTCCTTCAGCGAGTGGCCTTCCGGGGCGACATCGGTGTCATGAAAGCAGTAGTAGTCGATGCCCAGTTTGGAGAAGAACTCGAAGGCCGCTTCGGCCTTGCCGATGGCCAGTTCCATCGGGTCGCCGGCATGCTGCCACGGGCGTTGGAAGGTGCCGGCGCCGAACACATCGGATCCCGGCCAGACAAAGGTATGCCAGTAGCATACCGCCATGCGCAGGTGCTCGCGCATGGGCTTGCCGAGCACGAGTTTGTCGGCGTCGTAGTGGCGAAAAGCAAGAGGCGAGTCGCTGGCGGGGCCTTCGTAGCGAACCTTGTCGATGGCGGGAAAGTACGACATGGGCGATTTCCTTATTGTTCTTGGCGGTGTATCGATACTAACGCCGGCCCGGTGGCCGCTGATTATGAAAATCACCAAGGCACAGTGCGATTTTGAGTATTGAGATCCGACGGTCACGCGCCTAGTCTGTGGTCATCGGCCCAGGGTAAAAACCATGAAAACCGTCCCGCCCGTTCACCGCATTGCGTTGTTGTTCAACGGCAGCAAGATCTACGACCGAGGCATCATCAGCGGCATCGGCAACTACCTGAGCAGCACCCGCGCGTCCTGGGACCTGTTCCTTGAGGAAGATTTTCTCTGTCGGTTGAAAGGCATCGAACGCTGGCAGGGCGACGGGATCATTGCCGACTTCGATGACCCGCTGATCGGCGAAGCGCTGACCGGGATCGGATTGCCGGTGGTGGCGGTGGGCGGCTCTTACCAGGATGAGCGCGCTTATCCGAAGGGCATTCCCTATGTCGCCACCGACAATGAGGCCTTGATGAAGCTGGCGTACGAGCACCTGATCGAGGCCGGGTTGACGCGCTTTGCCTGCTTCAGCCTGCCGCAAGCACAAGCCAATCGCTGGGCCCAGGAACGGGAAAACGCCTTTCGCCGGCTGCTGCAACGCGATGGTCTGCACGCCGAGGTCTATCGCGGCATGGGCACCAGCGCGCCGCTCTGGGACAGCGCCGTCGAACAACAGATCGCCTGGCTGCAAAGCCTGCCCAAACCCATCGGTATCATCGCCGTCAGTGACGCCCGTGCCCGGCAACTGCTGCAGGCCTGCCTGACCGCCGGAATCGCCGTGCCGGAGCAGGTGGCACTGATCGGCATCGACAACGACCCCCTGACCCGCACCCTGACGCGGGTGCCGCTGAGTTCGGTGATCCAGGGCACCGAAACCATGGGTCGGACCGCCGCGCGCCTGCTCCATCAGATGCTTCACGGCATGCCGTCCACGGGTACGCAGGTGCTGATACCCCCGGATGCGATCAACGTCCAGGCCTCGAGTCTGCACCAACCGTTAGGCAACCCTTACGTCATGCAAGCGCTGCTGTTCATTCGCCAATATGCCTGCCAGGGCATCAAGACCGCTCAGGTGGCGGCCTATGTGGGCGTGTCGCGCTCCTCCCTGGAAGCGCACTTTCGCAAGGCGCGGGGCTGCAGCGTGCACGACGAGATCCTGCGCTTCAAACTGGCAGCGGCCGCCCAGGGCTTGGAAAACACCGACTCGGCGATTGCCGACATCGCCCAGAACTGCGGCTTCAAATCGGCGCAGTACCTGCACACGGTGTTTCGTCGAGAGTTTGGCTGTACGCCCCGCGAATATCAGCAGGGGGGCGGCACAGGCCACTGAACCGGTCTTCACCGCCCGCAACTATTGCTGGAAGCAATAGTGATCATTACGAAACACAAGTTCTGTTTTGTCGGCAATGCCTGGAAAATCCCCCCATCGAACAGGTAACTCAAGCAGTTGGGGCGATGAGGTTTCACTCATCTGACCGCCACACACCCGATGCACCTGGCAGTGGCGGCAACCCGTAACGCAGTTCCGTTGCCTGATGAACCAACCTTTATTTTCAGGACCAGACCAATGCGCCTTTTATTTGCGTCTTCCATGGCGTTTGCCTCCTTGTTGCTCGCCGGTTGTGCCAGCGCGCCGAACGACCCGACCCTGACCTTGCAGACCAGCAAGACGCCGGCCCAGTACGCCGACTGTGTCGTGCCGAAATTGCAGGACCACGCGATGAGCCCGACCGTCTCCCAGTCCCAACGCAGCTACCGGATCGTGGTGCCAAGCAAGGTGTCGGCGGACAACGTGCTGGAAGCCTACAAGGCCGGGAACGGTGGCAAGGTATTCATCTACGAGCGGCGTCTGTTGGCTTCCAGCTTCCTGCCTTCGAGTTTTGAACGTGCCGCACAGGACTGCATCTGAGGCCGGCCCGTACAGGTTTTTCACCGTGCTCCTTTGGTTGGCCGCAACCAACCATTTTTTTACCCCGCACCGCATTCGGTGGCGGGGTTTTTTTTGCCTGTGGGGAAGAGGGGGCAGATTCACTTGGGTCCGCTGCCCCGGCGTTGAGGTTTGACGAGAGGCTCTGCAATCGGCATATTTGCTCGTTAGTGATAATTAGTGCTCGTTTATGAAGGTTATAGATGCCATGACTTCAACTCACGAAGTGTTCCCCGGTGAACGCCAGCAACGGATCAGCGAGCGTCTGGCCCTGTATGGTCGGGTGATTGCGGCCGATCTGGCCAGCGAATTCAATGTCTCCGAACACTCGATACGGCGCGATCTTGGCGTATTGGCGGCGGCGGGGTTATGCAAGCGCGTCTATGGCGGCGCGATCCTGTTGCCGGCCGTGGAACGGCCGATGGCCGTTCGAGTACGGCAGAACGTCGAGCGCAAGGACAGTCTCGGCCTGGCGGCGGCCTCGTTGCTGAGGGCGGGCCAGCATGTGTTCATCGATGCCGGCTCGACCAACCTGGCGATTGCCGGCGCCATCGATCCACGCCTTAAGTTGACGCTGAGCACCAATTCGCCGTTGATTGCCGTGCAACTGATGAAGCTGCCCTGCGCCGAGGTGATCCTGTTGGGCGGACGCGTGAACACGGCGTCGGGCGGAGTGATCGGGCTGGCGGCTGTGCAGCAACTGCGGCAGTTCAATGTTGACCTGTGTTTTCTCGGCGCTTGCGCCATCGACCCGGACAATGGCATCACAGCGTTCGGCCTGGATGACGCGGAGTTCAAGCGCGCGGTCGTCGCGGCGAGCGGTCAGGTGGTGGTGGCCGTGACCAATGAAAAACTCTCCAGCATTGCCCACTATCAGGTGGCGTCGTGTGAAGAAGTCACCGCCCTGGTGGTGGAGCACGACGCGCCGGGTGAACGCCTGGAGCCGTTCTTGGGCAGGATTGCCAACGTCATGAGCGCGCCCTGCGAACCTCGGCAGGCGTGAAGCGTGTGCTGTAGCGCCCACGACAATCAAGCGCATGTGTGGCGAGCCATTGTCGGCCACGCGATTTACCGCTAGTTTGCTGGCCCATCAAAAGTACAAAAATAATCAGGAGTCATCGATGCAACCGATTCGTCTCGGTCTGGTGGGCTACGGAAAGATTGCCCAGGATCAACACGTTCCCGCTATCCTCGCCAACCCTGCGTTCCAGTTGGTGTCTGTCGCCACCCAAGGGCAGCCCTGCGCCGGTGTGGAGAATTTCCGGTCCCTGGGCGAGCTGCTTGAAAACGGCCCGCAGGTCGATGCGATTGCGTTTTGCACACCGCCGCAAGGGCGATTCGCATTGGTGCAACAAGCGTTGGCCGCGGGCAAACACGTGCTGGTAGAAAAGCCGCCCTGCGCCACGCTGGGTGAAGCGATGGCGTTGGTGGATCAGGTACGCGAGCAAGGTGTCAGTGGTCTGTTCGCCTGGCATTCACGCTACGCGCCCGGCATCGAGGCGGCCCGTGACTGGCTCGCCAGCCGCACCCTGCAAAGCGTCAAGATCGACTGGAAGGAAGACGTACGCAAGTGGCACCCCGGCCAGGCCTGGATCTGGCAACCTGGAGGCCTGGGTGTATTCGATCCCGGCATCAACGCGTTTTCAATCGTGACCCATCTGCTGGCGCTGCCGCTGTTCGTTGAGTCCGCCGAACTGCGCGTGCCGAGTAACTGCCAATCGCCGATTGCCGCCAGCATCAAGATGTCCGACGCGCAACACCTGGATGTCCGTGCGGAGTTCGATTTCGACCACGGTCACGACGAACTCTGGAGCATCGAGATTCGCTGCACCGAAGGCCTCCTGCGCCTGGACAACGGTGGGGCAGTGCTGAGCATCGACGGCGTTCGCCAGACCGTTTCCCAGGAAGGTGAATACGCGGCGGTGTATCGGCATTTCCAGCAGTTGATTGCTGACCAGGCCAGCGACCTGGACCTGCAGCCGTTACGTCTGGTGGCGGACAGCTTTTTTCTTGGCAGTCGGACCTTGGTCGAGCCGTTTTACGACTAGCCCCTAGGGGGCGGTTCAAGATCACACGCCGTCTGTCTTGAATGCCCCATCTTGCCCGTATTGAGGTGAAAACACCGGCCCCACGCTGGCACTAACCCGTGGTTACGTTGTCAGTACTTGGCGTCTGTAGCGGCGAGGATCGACCCAGATAGCTGCACGTCAGCGACATGACGCACTTTTTTTTGACGCCTTCGGGCAAATAACTCGCGATGGATTGCGCCGGGACCGACTATTCCTTTGCGGGTTGATTCTCTATGCGCTTTCTACTCGATCCGCGTCATGACATTGATGCTGCCTTATTAAGTTACCGCCGGGTGTTCTGGTCGCTGGCGCTGTTCAGCGGCGTGATCAATCTGTTGGTGCTGGTGCCATCGCTGTACATGATGCAGGTGTACGACCGGGTCCTGACCAGCCGCAACGAAACCACCCTGTTCATGCTGACCTTGATCGCCCTGGCGCTGTTTCTGTTCAGCGCCCTGATCGAGTGGGTTCGCGGCGAGGTGATGATTCGCATGAGTGCGGGGCTGGACGACGCCCTGGGTGAGCGAATTTTCGACGCCGCCTTCGCCCGCAGCCTGCGCGAGCACAACGCCAACCCGGCCCAGGTGCTCACTGATTTGGCGACGTTGCGCCAGTTGATCACCGGCCAGGGTCTGATCGCTTTGCTGGACGCGCCGTGGTTGCCGATCTTCCTGCTGGTGGCGTTTATTTTTCACCCTTGGTTCGGGGTGTTGACCCTGGTGCTCGCCCTGGTGCTGATCGGCCTGGCGTTGTGGGGTGAGCTGGCGACTCGCGCCCGGTTGGGTGAAGCCAATCGCCTGGGGGTGCAGTCGTCTGTCTATGTCAACAGCACGCTCCACAATGCCGAGGTCATTCAGGCGCTGGGCATGCTCGGGCCGTTGCGCCAGCGCTGGAGCCTGCTGCAACAACGCATCATTGCCGCGCAGGCCCACGCCAGTGACCGTGGTGCCCGTATCACTTCTGCAACCCGTTTCGTGCGCATATCGGGACAGTCGCTGGCCCTGGGCCTGGGGGCGTTGCTGGTGCTCGAGGGGCAGATGTCGGCAGGCATGATGATCGCCATGTCGCTGCTGCTGGGCCGCGCCCTGGCACCGGTGGAAATTGCCATCGGCTCCTGGAAACAATTCAACGCCGGACGCCAGAGCTATCAGCGTCTGAGCCAGCTGCTTACCCAGCACCCCCGCGAGCGCCTGCGCATGCCCTTGCCGCCGCCCACCGGCGCGGTGCGCCTGGAGCAACTGTATGTCGGCCCGCCCGGCGCCTCGCAACCGATTGTGCGCGGGATCAATTTCAGCCTGGCCAAGGGCGAAGTGCTTGCCGTAGTCGGTCCCAGCGCCAGTGGCAAGTCGACGCTGGCCAGGGCGCTGGTCGGGGTATGGCCGGCCATCGGCGGTTCGGTGCGCCTGGATGACGCCGAGATCAGCCAGTGGTCCCATGATGCCCTGGGCCCGTACCTGGGTTACTTGCCCCAGGACATCGAGCTGTTCGATGGCAGCGTTGCCGACAACATCGCCCGCTTCGGCGAGCAGGATGCCGACAAAATCATTGCCGCCGCTCGTCACGCCGGCATTCACGAGATGATCCTCAGATTCCCCAAAGGTTATGACACGCCACTGGGCCCCGGTGGGCTGGGTTTGTCTGGCGGGCAGAAGCAACGCCTGGGCCTGGCCCGGGCACTTTACGGGCGCCCGTCGCTGATTGTGCTCGACGAGCCCAACTCCAACCTCGACGAAGCAGGTGAGCTGGCGCTGGTACAAGCGATCAATGCGCTCAAGGCCGCCGGCAGTACCGTGGTGCTGATCACCCATCGACCCAATGTGCTGGCGGTGGTCGATCACATCCTGGTACTCAAGGACGGCGCCCAACAAGCCTTCGGCCCACGGGACCGGGTGCTCAAGGCATTGATGCCGGGGCCCAGGCCCGCTGCGGTGAGGGAGGCCGGCGAAGATGCGTGATCTGACCCCGGCTGCATCGGCGCACAGCGAGCAGCAACTGAGCGTGCTCGACGCCAATACCCTGCCCAGCGCCAGTACCGATGCCAGCGGTGCTGCGCGGTATGGTGTGGGCTTTCTGGTCCTGACGCTGGGCGGCTTTTTGCTCTGGGCCTTCCTGGCACCCCTCGATCAGGGTGTCGTGGGCAGTGGCACCGTGGTGGTGGCGGGCGAGCGCAAGGCGGTGCAGTCGTTGGTCGGCGGGGTAGTGGACCAGCTGCTGGTCAGCGATGGTGATCGAGTCAGCCAGGGGCAGTTGCTGGTGCAGCTCAATACCGTGCAGGCGCAGTCGCAACTGGACGTGACCCTGGGCAAGTTGCTCAACGATCGCAGCATTGAAGCGCGGTTGATTGCCGAGCGTCTGGGCAGCGCCGAGATTCAGTGGCCGGCTGAACTGCTGGCGCGCGCCGACGAGCCGCGGGTCAAGGCCGCCATGGCCTTGCAAAACCAGTTGTTTCTGACCCGCCGCGCGGAGCTGGGTAGCCGTTTGCAGATCATCGAACACGAGGTCGCGGCGCTGCAGCAGCAATTGCAGGGCTATGAAGGCGTCAAGCGTAACTACGACGCGCAGATGCGCTTTCAGCAACAGGAGCTCGAAGGCCTGCGCGAGCTGGCCCGTGAGGGTTATGTTCCGCGCAACAAACTCTTCGAGGCCGAGCGCAACGCCGCCCAACTGGCCGGCCAGATTGCCTCCGGCGTGGGCGATGTCGGGCGGACCCGCCAGGCCATCAACGAAAGCAGGCTCAAGGCGTTGCAAGTGCAGCAGGAGTTTCGTCGCGATGCTGAAACCCAGCTCAGCGAGGTCTCCGCCGAGGCGGCCGGTTATGCCGATCAGATGCGTGCCTTGCAATTTGAAGTCGACAACGGCGCTATCCGTGCGCCAGTGGCCGGGCAGGTCATGGACGTGAGCCTGCATACCGTTGGCGGCGTGGCCCAGGCCGGACAAACCCTGATGCAGGTGGTACCGCTGGATGCGCCAATGGCGATTACCGCGCGTTTCGAGCCGTTGATGGCCAACAAGTTGCGCCCGGGGTTGCCGGTGCATGTGCATTTCACCGCGCTGCAACGGGTGGATACGCCGACGGTAACCGGCACCGTAAGTACGGTGTCGGCCGACCAGTTGATCGATGAGCAGACGCACTTGCCGTACTTCTCCGCCAAGGTCGAGATTCCCGCCGACACGGTCGCCTCGTTGCAGGCCGCCGGGTTGTGGGTGCGTCCGGGCATGCTGGCCGATGTGACGGTGGTCACGGGGGAGCGCACCTTCATGAATTACCTGATGAAACCGTTGCGCGAACGCTTGCTGGCAGCCTTCAAAGAGGAATGAGCATGATCGACCGATGCCGTTACAGCGCTCGCGTGCTGCTGAGCCTGTGCTCCAGTTGGGCGATGCTCAATGTCGCCTGGGCCGCCGACGGTGGCCTGAGCCTGACCGCGGCGTACGATGCCTCCCGCCTCAACGACCCGACTTTGCAGTCAGCCACCCATGCTTATGATGCCTCGCGGCAGGAAGAAGCGATTGGCCGTGGCGGCCTCTATCCGCAAGTGTCGCTGACTTCGCGTTATGGCCGCGGTGGGCGGACTGATGGCGGTGACGACAGCGGCTACGTCAACAGCAACGATTACCAGGCCAACAACGTCACCCTGGCGGCGCAGCAAGCGCTCTACGACAAGGCGCGCTGGGCGGCGTATCAGGAAGGCAAGGCACGAGGGCAACTGGGCAGCCAGCTTTTCGACGTCGCCGGCCAGACGCTGTTCGACCGGGTTGCCAAGGGCTACTTCGACGTCGCCCGGGCGGAAAACGAGATCAAGTTAATCGCCCAGCAAAAAGCCGCCATCCACGGGTTGGTCATCCAGAGCAAAAAACTCTTCGAGGGTGGCCAGGGCGCGATCACCGATATCGATGAAGCCCAGGCGCGGCTTGATCTGGTCGAGGCCCAGGAGGCCGAAGCCGAGGCTCGTCGCGTGGCCGCGCTGCGGGCGTTGTCCGGTCGTGCCAATGTGCCCATCGATGACATTGCGCCGATGCGCGAGGAGCTTGCCGCCGGCAGCCCGATCCCACCCGAGCAGGATCTGCCGTACTGGACGGCGATTGCCCGCGAGGCCAGCCCCGAGCTGGCGGCCCGGCTGGCGGCGGTGAAAGTGGCCGAGGCCCAGGCCGACAGCCAGCGCGCCGGGCATTATCCGACCTTGGCACTGACCACTCAGTTGACTCGCCGGGAGACCCGCCAGTACCAGGAACTTGACCCGCGCCAGGACACCTATTACGTGGGGCTGCAGTTGGATATTCCGTTGTATCGCGGTGGGGCGGTGCGAGCGTCGGTGGCCAAGGCCCAGGCGCAACTGGCCGGTGCGCAGTCGGACTATGACGTGCAACGCCAGCAGTTGGCCGAGACGATCGAAACCGATTACCTGGGCGTGGTGGCCGGCTTCGCCAAAAGCAAGGCGATGCAGCGCGCAGTGGAGTCCAACCAGCGGGCACTGGCTTCGACGGAAAAAGGCTTCCAGGGCGGTGTGCGCTCCACGGTGGACATCCTTGATGCGCAACAACGGTTATTCCAGGCCCGTCGGGACCTGCTCAACACCAAGCTGGACATGCTGCAAAGCTATGTGAGCCTGCATACCCACACCGGCCAGATGAACCGCGCAGTCCTGGAGCAGGTGCAAAGCCTGTTTTGAGGTGCGTAGGGGCTGCACTTTTAACGTTGCTACGCACTCCTGCGGCCAGGGAGCAAGTTCCCTGGCCACAAACAGCGGTTATCTGGGCAGCGGCGAGGGGCTGGCCGGGACCGTCGGTCGCTGGGGCTTGACCGAGGTGCCAAACGTATTACCCATGCGCACGCTGGTGGCCGCCGGGGTTGCCAGGCCGATGCTGTTCGGCGCGCGTTTGTTAACGGGCACATTCAAGGCCTCTTGCGTGCGTTGCGCGGCCGCCGCGGCCTGCGGATCATTGCCCATTTGTCGGCTCAGGCAGTTGTAGTCCGCGGTTCTGTAGCCACCCACGGTCACCTCGATACACGCCGGTACCTCTTCGCCATGGGCCCAAGGCTGGGCCATGAGCAGTCCGAGGCCCGCCATCATTTTCATCCACTGTTTCATTGTCGACCTCCTGGCCCGCCCAGAAGGCGGTTCGCTGTCAGAGCACGAGTTTAGTGGGGTCCGAGGGATTTGTATCAGTTGTCATACGACATTCATAAACAGCCCTCAGGATGACGGTTTTCAACGGATACGTCAGTCGTGCAGCAAGGCAGAGCCGGGGGCGGGCGCAGGCGTGGATTGGCCAGGTCACCCTTGGGGGGGCTGATGGCGTTGTTGTGGTTGCTGGCCGCGCCGATCCA
The DNA here is from genome assembly GCF_900156295.1 of Pseudomonas sp. A214. NCBI lineage: Bacteria > Pseudomonadati > Pseudomonadota > Gammaproteobacteria > Pseudomonadales > Pseudomonadaceae > Pseudomonas > Pseudomonas sp. A214. The sequence continues at coordinate 4,396,228 of NZ_LT707062.1, read as the reverse complement.
GGCGAACAGCCTGGTGGAGCTGGACATCGCCCCGCAGGAACTGACCACGGCGCTGGAGCAATTCAGTCGGGCGACGGGTATGGCGGTGCTGGTGGATCAGCAACTATCCAGCCAGCGCCATACGCTGGGCGTCCAGGGACTGTTCACCGCTTCTCAAGGGCTCAATGTGTTGCTTCGCGGCACCGGGCTCGCGGCGCATTACGCCCGAGCGGATGCGTTCACGTTGCAACCGGTGCGGGTCCACGAGGTGCCGCTGCCTTCCGGCGCGGCCCCGGGCTTGAGCGACAGCAACTATGCGGCGGCGATCCAAACGGTCATCCAGCGCAACTTGTGCCGTTCACCACTCACCCGCCCGGGAAGTTTTCGGGCGGTGCTGCAAGTGTGGATCGGCCGGGACGGCGTGGTTCAGCATAGCCGCCTGGTCAGTTCCACGGGCGATCCGATGCGTGACAAGGCCTTGGTCAACAGTTTGCAAAACCTCAGGATCGACCGCCCGGCGCCCAGTTCATTGCGCCAACCGGTAACCCTGCTTTTATTACCCGACTCATCAGGAACAAGCATGGAGTGCACAGCAGGGGAAGGGGTTTTGGGGCGATGAAACACTCTGGTCGCAGCCCGTTGGTCAAGTTGTTCCTCACCTCTTATGAGGATTTCAAGGTGCGCCTGCGCAAGCGCCTGGGCTCCGAGGAACTGGCCAACGATGTGCTGCATGAAACCTACTTGCGGGTCGATCGCATGGTCGAGACGCCGGACATCGCCCAGCCCAGTGCCTATCTCTATCGCATGGCGCTGAACATTGCCGCCGACCGTCGGCAGGCCGATGCTCGCCTGCTCACCGGCAGCGAAATCGAGGACTTGCTGCAGATTTCCGATGAAGCGCTGGATCCGGCCCGGGTGGTGGGGGGGCAGAAGGAGTTGCAGACCTTGCTCAAGGCCCTGTATGAGCTGCCGGCGCGGCGTCGTAGGATTTTCATTGCCGCGCGTCTGGAGGAAGCGCCGCACCTGGAAATATCCCAACGTTTCGGCATTTCCACGCGCATGGTCGAGAAGGAAATCAAGGCCGCGCTGGGGCATTGCGCCCTGCGCCTGGAAAGAAAAGTGATTCAGCGGTTCGGTCCCGGCGCGGGAAAACAGTCTTGAGAGTAGAGACCAGACCAATTCGTGAGTGTGTGTGCGCTTGAACATCTTCAGCATTGCTTCCCCTGATGCCACGCCTCAGGCCCGACTGGCCAGCGAGGCCCAAGACTGGTTGATCCTGCTGACCTCGGGCCGTGCCACCGTGGCCGATGCCCGGGCGCTGCGCCATTGGTGCGGGCAAAGCCCCGAACACGCTCAGGCGTTCGAGCAAGCCAAGGCGCTGTGGCACGGGCTGCAACCGGCTGCCGAGGCGTTGCAGGCGCCGCGACATTTCGGACGACGGGCGTTGCTCGGCGGCGCGATCGCGGCGTCGGCAGGTTTTCTGTTGATCCGCGCCACGGTGCCCGGTGGGGTTTCCGGACTCGCTGCCGACTACGTCACCGAGGTTGGCGAACAGCGCCGGGTGGAACTGGCCAAGGGTGTCAGTCTTGAGCTGAATACCCAAACCCGCCTCAGCCGCCGTCAGTCGGCCGAAGGAGGGGAAGGATTGGTGTTGCTCGGCGGTGAAGTTGAAGTGTTGGGGAGCAGTGCTTCAACGGTCAGCGTCCAGGCCGGCGCCGGCTTGATCAGCGCCGCTCGGGCTCGATTCAATATCCGCTACATCGACCAGAGTGTCTGCGCGACCTGCCTGGAAGGTCTGGTGCAGGTCCAGGTGCGCGGCCAGAGTTTTCACCTGGAGTCGGGCATGCAACTGACCTACGACAGCGGCCGGGTGGGCACTCCAAAGAACGCAGATGTGTCGGCGGCCACTGCCTGGCGCGAGCAGGTGCTGGTGTTCAACGACGCGACCCTGGCCAGCGTCATCGACGAAATCAACCGCTACCGTCCTGGCATGTTGCTGTTACTCAATCGCGAATTGGGCCAGCGCAAGGTCCAGGCGCGGTTCCGTCTTGATCAACTGGCTGGCGTGGCGCTGTTGATCCGCGATGCCTATGGCGCCAAATGCACCGAATTGCCGGGCGGGGTGGTGGTGCTGAGCTGATTCAGCGCTATCCGGATGAGCCTCATCGCGAGCAGGCTCGCGGCCACACTGGGTTTGCTCTCACTCCAGCGGCCCCAACACCTGTCGATACTTTTCCATTCCTTGTGGCGTCTGCCGTGTCAGGCTGATTTCGATGCCCAGCGGGTTTTCCTGGCGATTGCCGCTGAGCTTGCGCCAACCTTTTTCCCTGTCCCAGTAACGCAGTCCGGCGTTGCTGACTTCGCTGAGCACCGTCACGCCCGCGCCGGGTGCCGGCAATGGGTAGCGGCTGCGGGCCTGGCCTTGGGCTCGGTAAAGCGTGTCACCCTCGAGCCACCAGCGCACCCTTTGCAGCGTGCCTTCTTGAGCGGCGGCCACCCGGATCACATCCAGACGAAACCCCCGACCTTCGGTGCTGCGCACGGTTAGGGCGGGTGGCGCGGTCCAGGGCTGCTCATCGACTCCAGGTTTTAACGGTTCGCTCAACTCGATGCTGGCGCGTAATGCTACGTCGCGTTCCAGCTGATTCAACACTCGCAGCAAGGCTTCGGTCTGTTCGGTGCTGGCCTGCAAATGGCTGTCGGCCCGGGTGACGCTGTCCAGTCCGCGCCAGGCAATCAGGCTGACCACCGCCATCAGCAGAATCGCCACCATGACTTCAAGCAGGGTGAAGCCCGTCTCCCGGCCGTTCATTGAATCTGCACCCGGCCAGCGGCGCTGCGCTGGACGTTTATGCTGCTCTGGCCGTCCGACAAACGAATGTTCAGCGGGGCGCCGATCCACTCGGCGCTCAACACGACCCGCTGCCTGGGCTCCACATGAACTTCCATGGACGGGCTCTGCCACCGGCGCGGGTGCAGTTGTGGATCATCCTTGAAGCGATCCAGCCCTGGCCCTTGATCCTGCCGACGGCTGAAACCGAACCCCTTGGCATCCCAGCGCCAGCTAATCGGCCGGCCATCGACGCGGGCTTCGGTTTGGGCGAGCTGTAGCAGTTGCGCCAGCCGCTCGGCATCCTGGCGCAGCAACTTCAGCGGGTCGGGTTTGATGCTCAAACCTACCGCGGCACTGGCGATGCCGATGATCACCAGTACCACCATCAATTCGATCAGGGTGAAACCGCGTTGCTTGCCAAGGTTCATTCGCGCTCCTTTGCGTCGGTATTCATCCTGCACGGTGAAGATGATAAGGATGTGAAATAAAACGGAGAGAATCGAGGCGTACGCTGGAGACCGGATAAAAAAAGGAGAGCCAGACCATGGTGTTCATCGACCGAGTTTCCCCAGCGCAACTCCTCCAGGCACTCGGTCTGTTGGCGGCATTGGCCGGGGTGGCGACCTGGTCTTCGCTGCTACTGACATCGGCTGAATCCCGCACGCCGGATGTTGCCCCGCAACGATTGGCCGAGCGTTCCGATAATCCTGCACGGCAATGGTTCTCCAGCCAGCCGGCGCCGGTGGATATCAAGGTCAGCGGTGTGCTGGCCGGCGCTCGCGGGGCTGTGGCGATCCTCAGTCTCAACGACGGCCCACCTCGTAGTTTCCTGGCTGGAGAGCGGGTGGCTCATGGGGTGCGGCTGGTGTCGATCGAGGCGCAAGCGGTGGTGATCGAGCGGGGCAATCAGCAAACGCGGCTGGCCTTGGCCCGATTGCCGGATTCGGTGGCTTTACCCTCGCTCACCCGTCCTTGAGATCACGACGAACCCTTGCGGCGAGGGAACAAGCTCACTCGACAAAAGGGACCGTGTATAGCCGCTATTTTTCCCGGCTGACCAACGTCTCCAACCGCGCTAACGGCGGTGCTTCGTGGCTGCGATCCGACACGGTCAGTTCAACCCGCAACATGCGGCCATTTTCCGCCGGGCGCAGGTTCTGTTCGCAACGCAGCAGCAACCGTCCCTGATCGCATTCGATGACTTTTGAACCCTGCACAAAACGCCCCTCCAAGTGCAGTTGCGCCAGTTGGCTGCGGGCCGCCAGCAGGGCGATGGACTTGTCTCGCAGCAGCCCATTGCTTTGGGTCATCACCGCAGTCACGCGCACCGCCGCCGACATGGCCACGGCGATGATCGCCAGGGCGACCAGCACTTCGATCAGGGTGAAGCCGGCTTGTGGGGCGTGACGTGGCATCGCGCGAGCTCTATGGGCGGAGGCAGCCCCCGAGCTTAACCGCCATTGTTGACCGATTGACGACGTAAGCTCCTGAGCATTTTCAATATCACTGACATATTTTCTTGCAACACTGCGCCACGAATTGAATCCAGCGAAGGACCGTCGAGATGCAGATCGCCCGTTACAACGCCCGTCTCCAAGGCCCTCGTGGGCAGCAGGGTTTCACCCTGATCGAAATCATGGTTGTGGTGGTCATTCTTGGCATTCTGGCGGCGATGGTGGTGCCCAAGGTCCTCGACCGGCCGGACCAGGCTCGGGCGACGGCGGCGAAACAGGACATTGGCGGTTTGATGCAGGCGTTGAAACTCTATCGCCTGGACCACGGCAGCTATCCGAGCATGAACCAGGGGCTCAAGGTGCTGGTGGAACGGCCCGCTGACGCAAAAAACAGCACATGGCGTTCCTACCTGGAGCGCCTGCCCAACGATCCATGGGGCCGTCCCTACAACTACCTCAACCCGGGCGCCAATGGTGAAGTCGATATCTTTTCCCTGGGGGCCGACGGCCAGCCTGACGGCGATGGTGTAAATGCCGACATCGGCTCCTGGCAGTTATAAGGGCCGTGATGCGAACGGATTCGCCCTTCGCGGCGAAGCAGCGGGGCATGGCGGTCATCAGTGCCTTGCTGATCGCCGCCGTGGTGGCGGTCATCGCCGGGGGCATGCTCACCCGCCAAACCCTGTTTACCCGCAGCCTGGAGGCCGAGCAGTTGCGTATCCAGGGCACGGCGCGGTTGCAGGGTGGCCTGCAATTGAGCCGCCAATTGTTGTGGGATGCACGTCAGCGCGATCCGCTCACGCGCTTCGGTCAGGCTTGGGCCAACCCTTTCGTGATGGCCGGTTCCAGCCTGGCTGACATCCCCTTCGAAGGGCGACTGGAAGATGAGCAAGGCAAATTCAACCTGCGCAATCTGGTCGCCAATGAACGTGTGGATCAGGAACAGGTGCGCACCTTCGAACGGTTGTGCGAGCAACTGGGTATCGCCGCGACGGTACGTGCGCGCATCGTCGCGCGGGTGATTGCCGCGTACCCACGGCTGTTGAACCCAGAGTTGGCGGACAAGGCCGCGGTGAGCAGTACGTTCGACAGCGGTCGCAGCACCTCGCCGGATGCTTCCGGTACGCCGTTGGCGCCGACACGCCCCATGCTGCGCACGTTGCAGGATTTGCGCAGCATCAAGGGTGTCACCCCGCAAGTGCTAGAAACACTGGCGCCTTATGTGACGATTCTGCCGGCCAATACCTGGCTTAACGGCAACACCGCCAGCGCCCCGGTGCTGGCTGCTTACGTGCCGGGGTTGTCGCTGCAACGGGCCCAGGCGCTGATCGCTGAGCGAGACGGTGGCCACTGGTTTATCAACCGTGGGGATTTCGTCAATCGCCTGCGCATGCCTGAGCTGGAAATGGCCTCCGTCAAGGTCGGCATCACCAGCGACTGGTTCCGCCTGCGGGGTCAGGCGCGCAGTGGGCAGCGGCGGGTCGTGCTGGATGCTTTGCTGCAACGCAGCCAGGACCGGATGCCTCAGGTGATCTGGTCACGGGTGGGCGTATGACTCGCTTGCGCATAGCGTTGATGCCACTGGGCAGCTTGAGCCTCGACAGCCCGGTGGCATTCGCCTGGCTCGATCGCCAGGGCCAGGTCCGCGACCAGGGGCACAGCAACCTCCGGGACCTCGGTCAGGGTGCAAAGAAGCAGCGGGTCGAATGTTTTCTCCATCCGCGCGACAGCTTGCTCACCAGTCTGGAACTGCCGCAGTTGCCGGCAGCGAAAATCACCGCCGCGGTGAACTGCGCCGCCCAGGCGCTGATGCTCGGTGCCAGCGAGCGCATGCAGGTGGCTCACAGCGCGCGCGGTGCCGACGGGCAGGTGCACATTGCCTGGCTCGACCGAGAGTCACTCGATGCCCTGGGCCGGATGCTGCACCAGGCCGGCCTGCACCTGCACGGGCTGTACCCGGCGGCCTACGCCCTGCCAGTGTTGTCCGGGCCGGTGGCCTGCGTCGACGACGGCCACCTGCTGGTGCGTTACAGCGTGCAGCACGCGGTGGTGCAGCCGCTGCTGGAAGAGGCGTTGGATGAATGGTTATTGGAGGCAGGGGCCGGGCTGCAGTGGGTGGGCGATTCGCCGCCGCAGGTTTCGATCAAAACCTTGCCCGCCCCCCAGCGCTGGACTGGTGCCGCGCCGGGCTGGGGCTTGCATGCTGGCCTGACGCATGGCCCGGCCGAGCGTGGCGGTTGGGGCAGGGCGGCGACGCTTTGCGCGGTGGCGCTGGCGGTGTGGGTGGTCGGCCTCAATCTCTACGCCACCCGTGAGGCCACCCAGGGCCAACGACTCAAGGCGCAGATGAGCCAGCGGGTAAAGCAGGCGTTTCCCGAACTGCCGGTGATTCTCAACCCCTTGCAACAAGCCCGACAGCAAATCGCCGCGCGCCAAAGCGGCACAGCGGCGGACCCGGCGCAACGCTTCGCCAGCCTGGTGCAACAGGCGGGCAGCGCCATGCCGTTCATGAGCGGCAACGTGCAGGAACTGGTGTTTGAAAACGGTGAGTTACGCCTGACGCTCGTGGCCGAGGCACAAAAAGCATCCGCCGCAGACGACTGGAAAATCCCCCTGACCGAGGCCGGCATCGACGTTGCGGCCAATGACCAGGGCTGGACCTTGCGTGCTGCTTTGCCCGGACAGGGCGCGCAGGACACCTCCGAACACCCCCCGGAAGCCGACGATGAATAAGCCATTCCCGGCACGGCTATGGGCGCAGTGGCAAACCCTGCGCGCGCGTGGCCGGACGTCCTGGCAGGGCCTGGCGGTGCGCGAGCAGCGCGCCGTGTCGCTGGCGGCGCTGGTACTCGGCGGGCTGCTGGTCTGGTTGCTGTTGATCCAGCCACCGCTCCAAACCCTTGCGTATTGGCAGGTCGAAACGCCGAAGTTGCGCGCGCAGACCCAGGCCCTCGAAGTGCTCTTGCGGGACGTCGGCGGCCCGGCGTCAGGCCAGCCTCTGGAAGCGGCTCTGCGCCAGGCCCTGGATGCCGGCGGCTTGAGCGAGCACTACCAGTTGCAGGCCGTGGACGCGGCTTGGCAACTCACTTTCAACGACGCGCCGGCCGATGAGGTGATGGGCTGGCTGTTGAGCAGTCCACGGCAATTTTCCCTGCAAGTGCTTGAAGCCCGTTTGCGGCGCACGGCCCCGGCCAACACCGACAACGCCGACAACATCGAAAACACTGAAAACACCGCCGGCACCCTGTCCGGAACCGTTCGCATGGATCAGGCGCAAGGCGCTAAGGAAGCTTCATGAAGGGGTCCCGATACCCGCGTCATTGGCGCAAGAGCGTGCCGTTTCTGTTGCTGGCATTGAGCGCCTGCAACAGCACACCGCCAGCGTCGCAGCCACCGTTGCTGGTGGACAGTGAACTGGGCATTCCGCTGGGCAGTACTCAGCGCAGCGGCGATGCGCTGCTGGACCGTCAGCGGGCCCAGACCTTGCGTGAACAGAAACCGCCAGTGCGACACCCGGTCGATCTCACCGCCCGCGCCCGCGAGCCCCGCAGCAGTACGCTGGCACGCAGCCCGCTGGGTGACCAACCGGTGACCCTGAACTTTGTCGAGGCCGACATTCAGGCGGTGGTGCGGGCCTTGTCCCGTTCCACCGGCCAACAGTTTCTGGTGGACCCGCGGGTCAAGGGCAACCTGACGCTGGTGTCCGAAGGTCAGGTGCCGGCGCACCAGGCCTATGACATGCTGCTGGCCGCGCTGCGCATGCAGGGCTTTAGCGTGGTGGATGTCGGCGGCGTGGCCCAGGTGGTGCCAGAGGCCGACGCCAAGCTGCTGGGCGGGCCGATCTACAGCGCCGACAGACCGGCCGGCAACGGCATGTTGACCCGCACCTTTCGCCTGCAATACGAAAACGCGGTGAACCTGATCCCGGTGTTGCGCCCGATCGTGTCGCCGAACAACCCGATCAATGCCTACCCCGGCAACAACACCATCGTCATCACCGATTACGCCGAGAACCTGTCGCGGGTGGCGCAGCTCATCGAAGGCATCGATACCCCCAGCGCCATCGACACCGACGTGGTGGCGATACACAACGGCATCGCCGTGGACATCGCGCAGATGGTCTCCGAGTTGCTGGAAACCCAGGGCGGAGACCAGACCCAGAAGATCAACGTGATCGGCGACCCGCGCTCCAACGCCATCATCATCCGCGCCGGCAGCCCCGAGCGCACCGAACTGGCGCGTAACCTGATCTACAAGCTCGACAATGCCCAGAACAACCCGAGCAACCTGCACGTGGTGTACCTGCGCAATGCCCAGGCCGGCAAACTGGCCCAATCCCTGCGCGGCTTGCTCACCGGGGAAAGCGAAGGTGAGGGCAGTGATAACTCGCGTTCGGTGCTCAGCAGCATGGGCGCCAGCACTAACGGCCAGAGCAGCGGCGATGGCGCCAGCACCAGCGGGACCACGGGCGGTAGCGCTTCGACCTCTGGCAATGGTTATGCCCAAGGCAGTAGCGGACAAAGCTCGGCTTCGCCGCAGGACGATCAGAGCACCGCGTTCAGTGCCGGCGGCGTGACCATCCAGGCCGACGCCACCACCAATACCCTGTTGATTTCCGCGCCGGACCCGCTGTACCGCAACCTGCGGGAGGTCATCGACTTGCTGGACCAGCGCCGCGCCCAGGTGGTGATCGAAAGCCTGATCGTCGAGGTCGGCGAGGACGATGCCAGCGAGTTCGGCGTGCAATGGCAGACCGGCAACCTGGGCGGCAGCGGTGTGATCGGCGGCGTCAACCTCGGTGGCACCGGGCTCAACCTCAACGGCAAGACCAGCATCGACGTGTTGCCCCAGGGCTTGAACCTGGGCCTGGTCAACGGCACGGTGGACATTCCCGGCATCGGCAAGATCCTCGACCTCAAGGTCCTGGCCCGGGCGTTGAAGAGCAAGGGCGGCACCAACGTGTTGTCGACGCCGAACCTGCTGACCCTGGACAACGAAGCGGCGAGCATTTTCGTCGGCCAGACCATTCCGTTTGTCAGCGGCAGTTACGTCACCGGCGGCGGTGGCACCAGCAACAACCCGTTCCAGACCGTGACCCGTGAAGAGGTGGGGCTGAAGCTCAACGTCCGCCCGCAGATTTCCGAAGGCGGGACGGTCAAGCTCGACATCTATCAAGAGGTCAGCAGCGTCGACAACCGCGCTTCGAGCGCCAGCGGGATTGTCACCAACAAGCGTGCCATCGACACCAGCATCCTGCTGGACGACGGGCAGATCATGGTCCTTGGCGGGTTGTTGCAGGACGGCTACAGCCAGAGCAACGACGCGGTGCCGTGGCTGTCGACCATCCCCGGTATTGGTGCGCTGTTTCGCAACGAGCGGCGGCAGATCACCAAGACCAACCTGATGGTGTTCCTGCGCCCCTACATCATCCGCGACACGGCGGCGGGGCGCGGCATCACCCTCAACCGCTACGACTTCATGCGCCGCGCCCAGGGCCTGCTGCAACCGGAGCGCAGCTGGGCGATGCCGGACATGCAAGCCCCGCAACTGCCGGCCTCGGCCAAGGCCATTCCGCCGGCCACCCCCGCCGGGCTGCAAACGCCCAGGGCGGTGATCAAGGCGGTTCCGGTTGAAGGAGGCACTCGCTGATGAACACCAGCCCTGTGGGAGCGAGCCTGCTCGCGATGACGGCGACCCGGTCAATATCCATGCAAGCTGACACACTGCTATCGCGAGCAGGCTCGCTCCCACAAGGTGCGGATGCATCTTATGGACCTGAGGTGTCAGCATGAACACCCTCCCATACGCCTGGGCCAAGGCCCAGCGCCTGGTGCTGCGTGAGTCGGATGAAGGCGCGGTGTTGATGGTGTGTCCCTCCACGCCAGGCTGGTCCATCAGTGAAGTGCGCCGCCAGTTCGGCGAGGTGCGGCTGGAGCGGGTGCGTGACGAGGAACTCGACGGGTTGCTCAACAGTGCCTACGCCGACACCGGCAGCGCCGCCGCCGTGGTGGGCGCGGCAGAGAACGAGGTGGACCTCGACCGACTGATGCAGGACATTCCCGAGATCACCGACCTGCTGGACACCCAGGACGGCGCGCCGGTGATCCGCATGATCAACGCCTTGCTGACCCAGGCCGCGCGGGATGAGGCCAGCGACATCCACATCGAGCCTTACGAAAGCCATTCGGTGGTGCGCTACCGGGTCGACGGCACCCTGCGTGACGTGGTTTCGCCACGCAAGGCCCTGCATGGCGCGCTGGTGTCGCGGATCAAGATCATGGCCCAGCTCGACATCGCCGAAAAACGCCTGCCCCAGGACGGCCGCATTGCCCTGCGCGTGGCCGGACGCCCGATCGACATCCGGGTTTCGACGGTGCCCACCGGCCATGGCGAACGGGTGGTGATGCGCCTGCTGGACAAACAGGCCGGGCGCCTGCAACTGGAAACCCTGGGCATGGACCCGGACGTACTGGGCAAACTCGATCACCTGATCCGCCAACCCCACGGCATCGTGCTGGTCACCGGCCCCACCGGCAGCGGCAAGACCACCAGCCTCTACGCCGCCCTGGCTCGGCTCGACGCCAGCGTACACAACATTCTCACGGTGGAAGATCCGGTGGAATACGACCTGCCGGGCATCAGCCAGATTCAGGTCAACGCCAAGATCGACATGACCTTCGCCCTGGCCCTGCGAGCGATTCTGCGCCAGGACCCGGACATCATCATGATCGGCGAAATCCGCGACCTGGAAACCGCACAAATTGCCGTGCAAGCATCCCTCACTGGTCACCTGGTGTTGGCGACGCTGCACACCAACGACTCTGTGTCGGCCATCAACCGCTTGATTGACATGGGCGTCGAGCCGTTCCTGCTGGCCTCGTCGATGCTCGGCGTACTCGCCCAGCGCCTGGTGCGCAGACTCTGCCCGCAGTGCAAACAAGCTGATCCGGCAACCCCCGGCACCTGGCGCCCGGTGGGCTGTCCGAGCTGTAACCAGACCGGTTACAGCGGTCGCACCGGCATCCATGAATTGTTCTGCATCGACGATGATATCCGCACGCTTATCCACCAGGGGGCAGGGGAGCAGGCGCTGCGTGCGGCCGCCCGCCAGGCCGGCATGTTCAGCATGCGCGAGGACGGTGAACGCTGGGTGCGCAGTGGCGCCACCGCCCCTGAAGAAATCCTGCGCGTGACACGGGACGCCTGATGAATCGCTACCGTTTTGAGGCCGCCGACGCCACCGGCAAGATCGAGGTCGGGCACCTGGAAGCCGACAGCCAGAGTGGCGCCTTCAACCTGCTGCGCAGTCGCGGGCTGACGGCGTTGCAGGTGCAGGTCGAACGCAATACAACGCAAGCCCATGGCGGCGGCCTGTTCAGCGCCAAACTCTCGGACAACGACCTGGCCTGGGCCACCCGGCAACTGGCGAGCCTGCTGGGAGCCAGCCTGCCATTGGAGGCCGCGTTGAGCGCCACGGTGGAACAGGCTGAGCGCAAACACATCGCCCAGACCCTCAGCGCAGTGCGCGCCGATGTGCGCAGCGGCATGCGCCTGGCCGAAGCCCTGGCGGCGCGACCCCGGGACTTTCCGGACATCTACCGGGCACTGATCGCCGCCGGTGAAGAGTCCGGCGACCTCGCCCAGGTGATGGAGCGGCTGGCGGACTACATCGAGGAGCGCAACAACCTGCGGGGCAAGATCCTTACGGCGTTCATCTATCCGGGCGTGGTGGGGCTGGTGTCGATTGCCATCGTGATTTTCCTGCTCAGCTACGTGGTGCCCCAAGTGGTCAGCGCATTCTCCCAGGCCCGCCAGGACCTGCCTGGGTTGACCGTGGCGATGCTGACCGCCAGCGATTTCATCCGCGCCTGGGGCTGGTTGTGTTTTGGCATGCTGGCCGGTGGGTTCTGGGGTTGGCGGCTGTATTTGCGCAACCCGCAGGCGCGGTTGAACTGGCACAGTCGCATCTTGCGCCTGCCGCTGATCGGGCGTTTCGTGCTGGGCCTCAACACCGCGCGTTTTGCCTCGACCCTGGCGATTCTCGGCGGCGCCGGGGTGCCCTTGCTGCGAGCCCTGGAGGCGGCGCGCCAGACCCTGTCCAACGACCGCCTGAGCCTGAGCGTCAGCGATGCCACGGCCAAGGTCCGCGAAGGGGTCAACCTGGCGGCGGCGTTGCGGGTGGAAAAAGTCTTCCCGCCGGTGCTGATCCACCTGATTGCCAGCGGCGAAAAAACCGGCTGCCTGCCGCCAATGCTCGAACGCGCCGCACAAACCCTGTCCCGCGACATCGAACGCCGGGCCATGGGCATGACTGCGCTGTTGGAGCCGCTGATGATCGTGGTCATGGGCGGTGTGGTGCTGGTGATCGTCATGGCGGTGTTGTTGCCGATTATCGAGATCAATCAGTTGGTTCAATAAGCGCACGCAATCCGTGGTGAACATTGATTTTGTGGCGAGGGGATTTATCCCCGTTGGGCTGCGCAGCAGCCCCCCATACAGCCAACTCAATCTATCTGACACACCGAGTTGTTTGGCTTTTAGGACTGCTGCGCAGCCCAGCGGGGATAAATCCCCTCGCCACAAAAAAAGCTGATCGAGCGGAAATTTTTTCAACGCTTGAGACACCTCCCGACCCTCGCCAACGCCAAACTCGGGTTCCTCGTTCTGTCATCTTCCATCGTCAGACAACCACCCGCCGCCATCTCCACGCCCACCCTGCGCAACACCGTCACAAAACCTGTCTGAAACCCCAACCCAGAGCCCTCGAACACCCGAGGAAAAACCCAAAAAAACAGCCTCCAGCTCCCGAGGTTTTTTCCTTTATCTGTCACCGGAAACTGCGAGTTTCTAACCCATGGCCTCACCCCATCGCCATCGGCACAGGACCGAGCGCCATGACGGCAAGCATGCGTCACCCAACCTACGTACGAACACGATGAAAGGAGATTCTTCATGTTTAAGCGCAACGTTCTCGCGGTATCCCTGACCCTCGCCGGCCTCTGCGCCGCTCAGGCCGCCATGGCTGATGTCAACGGTGGTGGCGCTACCTTGCCTCAGCCGCTGTACCAGACTTCCGGCGTCCTGACTGCCGGTTTCGCCCCTTACATTGGCGTGGGCAGCGGTGCTGGCAAGGCCGCTTTCCTGAACAACGATTACACCCGTTTCGTGCCTGGTGACACCAGCAAGAACGTGCACTGGGCGGGCAGCGATTCGAAGCTCACCCAGGCTGAGTTGAACGCCTACGTCACCAACCACGGCACCGCCTGGGGCCCATTGATCCAGGTGCCTTCGGTCGCCACTTCGGTTGCCATTCCTTTCAACAAGACCGGCACCGCCAACGTTGACCTCAGCGTCGCTCAGCTGTGCGGCGTATTCGCCGGCACGCTGACTGACTGGAACCAAATCACCGGTTCCGGCCGTTCCGGCCCGATCACTGTGACTTATCGTGCTGAGAGCAGCGGTACTACCGAACTGTTCACCCGCTTTCTGAACGCCAAGTGCCCTACAGCTGTACCCGCTGTGCCCGGCACTTTCGCCATCACCACCAACTTCGCCTCCAGCTATAGCCTTGGTCTGCCAGCCGGCGCCGTAGCCGCCACTGGTAGCCAAGCTGTGATGGATGCGGTGAATGCTGCCCAAGGTCGCATCACCTACATGAGCCCGGATTACGCCGCCACCACCTTGGCCGGCCTGGACGACGCCACCAAGGTCGCTCGCGTTGCCGGTGTTTCCCCAGCCCCGGCCAACGTGTCGGCCGCAATCGCAGCTGTCACCGTGCCTGCTGCCGCCAACCGCGCTAACCCGAACGCCTGGGTACCGGTATTCGCTGCAACCACCAACCCTAGCGATCCAAGCGTTGTGGCTTACCCAACCACCGGCTACCCGATCCTGGGCTTCACTAACGTGATCTTCAGCCAGTGCTACGCCGATGCCACCCAAACCACGCAAGTGCGTGACTTCTTCACTCGCCATTACAACGCCACTGCTGCCAGCAGCAACGACGCGGCTATCACCGCCAACCGTTTCGTGCCGCTGCCAGGCGCCTGGAAGTCCGCGATCCGCGGCAGCTTCCTGACCGCCTCTAACGCTCTGAGCATCGGCAACACCAACGTCTGCAATAGCGTCGGTCGTCCGTTGTAAGCCTACGCTTGAGCGACCTGCAACACCCGATCAGCAACGGTGCAAGCCGTTGCTGATTTTTGCGTCACACCGGCGCCAACACAGCCACATGAAATTTTCATGACATCCGTTCGGTCCCGAGCGGCTGTAACCGCCTAACCCCTATAACCAACGCTGGCAGCTTGATAGCACTGCGTTGTGCCCCTTAGAGCAAACCGAAAGGATGAGTAGGATGCTGCGCTGCAAACCTCAGACGAAACTGAATGCCCCCCGTCGCGATGGCGAGTTGTCGATGTTGCGGCTCAAGCCGCTGGCCCAGGCCATTGCCCTGCTGATGGTGGCCGGCAATGCCCACGCGGCGACGGCGTTCAGTTCGGCCTGGTTTGCCGCCAAGGGCGCGTCTCAGGCCGGTGGCGCGGGGCGGCCCGCGACCGCGCAGCCAGGCATGCCGCCGCCCCTGGCGCAGCAGCAACGGGCCAATGCGCAGTTGCAGCGTTCGTTGACCAACCTCAACAACACCGTGGCCGCCATCGCGGCCCAGCAGGCGGCCCAGGCCGCGGGGCGGCAAGCCGCGTTCGGGCAGGTGCAGACCGTGCCCGACGGTTTGGGCGAGGGCGGGCTCAAGGTCGATAACAGCCTGACCCAGGGCTGGCTCAACGCCAAGGGACCGCAGCAGACCCAGGCCGGCGGCAAGACCACGGTGAAGATCGAGCAGACCGCCGACAAGGCGATTCTCAACTGGGAAACCTTCAACGTCGGCCGCAATACCACGGTGGATTTCCAGCAGCAGTCGGACTGGGCCGTGCTCAACCGGGTCAACGACCCTCAAGCGCGACCAAGCCAGATCCAGGGCCAGATCAAGGGCAACGGCACGGTGATGCTGGTCAACCGCAACGGCATCATTTTCAGCGGCAGCAGCCAGGTCAACGTGCGCAACCTGGCGGCGGTGGCGGCCAACGTCAGCGACGAGCAATTCAGCCAGCGCGGCTTGTACGTCGATGCCACCGGCACCCAGCCGACCTTCACTGACGCCGCCGGCAAGATCGAAGTGCAGCGCGGTGCGCGGATCGAGACCCACCGCGCCGCCACCTCCACCGCCGGGGGCGGCTATGCCTTGCTGCTGGGCTCGGAAGTGGAGAACGCCGGTTCCATCATCACCGCCAAGGGCCAGACCACCCTGGCAGCGGGCGACAGTTTTTATATTCGCCGGGGTCAGGGCACCAGCGGTAACCCGCGTTCCACCACCCGTGGCAACGAGGTCGCGACGTCCCTCAAGCCGGGCAGCAGCGCCGGCACGGTGATCAACAGCGGCCTGATCCAGGCCAGCACCGGCGACATCACCCTTACCGGGCACAATGTGCAGCAGAATGGCGTGGCGGTGGCGAGCAGTTCGGTGGACACCCGCGGCACCGTGCACTTGCTCAACGCCTTCAGCGACAGCACCGGCAGCGTCACCCTGGGGCAGGGCAGTGCCACGGCGGTGCTGCTTGACGCCGGCGGCGGCAGTGCCCTGGACAGCCAATACAATGCCGGGCCCGCCGGCCTGGACGGTACGCCGAACAACCTGATCACCGGTCGGTTCAACAACCTCAGCAGCGTGGTCGACCGCACCGACCAGTCGCGGGTCGAGATCGTCAGTGGCGGCAGCGTCGACTTCCAGAACGGCTCCATCACCCTGGCCACCGGCGGTCAGGTCGCGGTCAGCGCCGCCGGTCGCAGCCTGGTGCGCGATGGTGCGGTGATCGACGTGTCCGGCGCCATCGGCGTCAAGGTGGCGATGGAGTCCAACTCCATCAAGGTCAACGTACAGGGCAACGAACAGCGTGACGCACCGGTCAACCGCGAGGGCGGCAAGTTGACCAACAACGATGTCTGGGTGGACGTGCGTGATTTGATCTACGTGCCGGCGGGCACCAACGGTTATGCCACCGACCGTTGGTACACGGCGGGTGGGCTGCTGGAAGTCGGCGGCTACCTGGGCACACGGGGCCACAGCATGGGTGAATGGGCCGCCCAAGGTGGCACGCTGACGTTCACCGGCAACGACGTGGTGACCCAGCAGGCGGCGCAGTTGAACCTGTCCGGCGGTACCCTGGATGTGCAGAGCGGCTACCTGCGCCAGTCCTGGCTCAGGGGCCCCAATGGGCGCTTGTATGAATTGTCCAAGGCGCCGGGGGACATCCTCTACAGCGGCATCTACAAGGGTTACGAAGACCACAGCCAACGCTGGGGCCAGACCGATTACTACTACAACCCACTGATCGCCCCCCGCGAGCGCTTTGAGGCCGGCTACACCGTTGGCCGCGATGCCGGCAAGCTGGTGGTGTCGACCCGCAACGCGGTGCTGGAAGGCCAGATCGTCGGCGAGGTCTACCAGGGCGAACGCCAGAACCAGGCACCGAACCTCAACCTCGACGGTTACCAGCAATCGCAAAACGCCGTGGCCCGGCGGGCTCAGTTGCTGGTGGGCAGTTACACGCCGATCTACGACAAGGCCAGCGGTGTGATCAACAGTGGCCTGAACCCTACCTTCGATCAGGTCACCGTCGGCGAGGTCAACGACAAGATTGCTGCGGGCCTTGACCTGACCTCGGTGGTCGGCACTGATCGGCAAGGCAAGTTGGTGCTGGACAATGAGCTGCTCAATGGCTTCCAACTCGGCGCGGTCAAGGTGGCAGCGGCGCAAGGCATCAAAGTCGACGGCGCGCTCAACGTGGCCGATGGCGGTGATATCACGCTTTACGCGCCGCAGGTGGAAGTGAACGCCGACCTGACGGCCCGCAGCGGTCGCATTGCCCTGGGTAACGTGCTTAAACAGGTCAGAACCGATAATTTCCAGATGGTAGACGTCGTGCTTTCGCCTGCCACCGGTCAGCGTGCAGCGGTCACGTTGGGCGAAGGCGTGACGTTGAACACCGCTGGGCGGTGGAGCAATTTGCTGCTCGACGGCAACGACCGTGAAGGTCTGCCGTTCATCAATGGCGGTACGGTGTCTGTGCGCAGCAGTGGCGATATCGATGTGCGCCAGGGCAGCCTGATCGACGTCAGCTCCGGTGCTGCGGTCATGGCCGATGGCAAGACCCGCGGTGGCAAGGGCGGTGACTTGACCCTGACCGCCAGTACCGGCGCGTCGTCCGGTAACGGCGCCTTGAACCTGGACGGTGAACTGCGCGGCACCGGGGTGAGCGGTGGCGGGACCTTGAAGCTGGCGGCCAACAAAGTGCTGATCGGCAACAGTGGCTCGCCACTGGAACCGGGAACGTTGCAACTGGACGGCGACTTTTTCGACAAGGGTTTCTCGGCCTATGACATCACCGGCAACGAAGGCCTGACGGTGGCCGATGGGACCCGGGTCGATGTGACGATGCCGGTGTACCGTTTCGGCGAGCAGGCGTTGACTACCGGCAGCAACGCAGAGCCGGCTGATGCCTTGCAGCGCTGGACGCCGGAGCTGTATCAGGAAGATGCGATCAAAGGTGTTCTCACCCAGCGCCACGGCGCGAGCCTGAGCCTCACTGCCGGTACCGCGAACTCCAGCGCGGCAGACATGGCCAGCACGGTATTGAACATCGGGCGTGGAAGCGTGATCAGCGTCGATCCGGGACAAGGCATCGACTTGCGCAGCATCGGTCAACTGACCGTCAACGGCACCCTCAACGCCTGGGGCGGACGAGTCAGTCTCACCGAACTGAGCGTCAGCAACCCAGTTCGCAACCCGGTCAATGCCCAAGGCCATGGACGCTCCATCTGGTTAGGCGAGCAAGCATTGATCGATGTCTCCAGTCGGGCCGTGACTGCCCAAGACATGCGCGGCCAGACCTATGGCCTGGTGCATGACGGCGGCGAGATTGTCATTGGTGGTCAGATTGATGTCGCGAAAGGATCGGCTTCGGCGCCGGAATTGTTCGTGGTGATGCGCGAGGGGGCACGCCTGCAAGCGGATGGCAGCCAGGCAATGCTGGATGTTCCTGGCCAGGGACGCACATCGGTGACGAGCAACGGTGGCAGTATTTCCCTGGCGTCGGCCAATGGTCTGTACCTGGACGGCGAATTCAGCGCCCGTTCCGGTGGCACGGGGGCCGCAGGGGGCAGTTTGTCGGTGGCGCTGGAGACACCGTATTACCTGAAAAGCGCGGTCAATGACCGGGTCTTGCAGGTGCGTGAACTGGTGCTGGGACAAACCGCCCAGGCGAGCCCGCTAAGCGACACCGCCAAGGCCTCGGCGGATTCGTTGATCTATGGTCATGGGCGTTTGGGTGTGGACCAGGTCCAGGCGGGCGGCTTCGACAGCCTGTCTCTGCTGAGTAACGGCATTATTAGTATCCGTGGCGACGTGTCGTTGTCCCTCGGCCAAAGCCTGAGCCTATATGCGCGTAGCTTCGGGTTGAGCACAGCCGCGCCAGCCGACACCCGTGTTCAACTTAATGCAGCTCATTTGCTGCTGGCGGGGCCGGCGGCCAGTCTACCGAATATGGATTCCTATACCCGACCGGTGATCGAAGGCGACGTATCGCCACTTGCGAACAAGGCGGTGCTTTCCGTCAACGCCGACTTGTTGGATGTACAGGGCAATGTGAGATTCAGCAGCAAAGGCACGCTGAGACAGGCCAATGGCACCACGGTCGAGTTGGAGCGCGCCGGGTTCGACCTGGTCCAGTTAAGCAGCCGTGGTGATTTGCGCTTCCTGACGGGATTCTCCAGCGAAGGATTGCCTACGGGCTTTAGCACGCAATTAATGACTCCTTCGGACATGATCCTGCAAGCGGCGCAACTGTATCCGGCGACCGGGGTCGGGGCTCGGGTATTGGCGGGGTATAGCTTGAGTGGCACCTCTGCCTACGACCCGGCGCGCAGCTTGGTCATCGGGCGGACTACCCAGGTGACGCCTCAGGTACCTTATTCGGCATTCGGTCACTTACAACTGGGCAGTGCGAATATCGAGCAGGGGGGGGTGGTTCGGGCCCCGCTGGGGTTGATTGAGGTCGGCACCAACGACGGCACTAGCATCACTAGCCAAGTGGACTTGCTGCCGAACAGCCTCACTTCAGTCAGTGGCCTCGGTCTGGTTCTGCCTTACGGCGGTACCGTCGATGGTCAGAGTTATGAGTACGCGGGCAAGAAGGTGGTGCTTCTGGGGCAAGGGGCCATCTCCTATGGCAACGGGGATCTGAATATTGGTGTGATTCTGGGCGGAAAGTCTGTTGCGGCCCAGGAAGGCTCGGTACTCGATCTTTCGGGTGGCGGTGATCTGCTGGGTGCCGGTTTCATTTCCGGCCGTGGCGGCTCCACCGACGCGCGCTTCAACCCGCTGGTGCAAATCGGTGCCAACGGCGGCTTTACTTTACCGGGCCTGGCCAGCAACCCGGTCTACGCCATTGTGCCGGGCAACCAGAGTGCATACGCACCAGTGGCGCCCGAGGGCGGCGCAGTGGACCCCAGGATCGGACAACAAATCACCATTGGCGCCGGTGTACCGGGGCTGGCCGCCGGTACCTATACGCTGATGCCGTCCACCTATGCCTTGCTGCCGGGGGCGTTCCGGGTCGAGGTCAACGGTCTGGCGGGTCAGGGTTCCACGGCGGGTGCGTTGCAGATGCGCAACGGCTCCTGGGCCACCGCCGGGGTGCTGTCGGTGGTCAATACCGGGCAGCGCAACAGTCTGTCCAGCCAGGTCATCCTGACTTCGGGCGATGTGCTGCGTCGCTATTCGCAGTACAACGAAACCAGCTACGCCCAGTTCGCTGTAGCCGATGCCGCACGCCTGGGCGTGCCACGAGCCCTGTTGCCGGTGGACGCCAAGACTTTGAAGTTGAAACTCGCGCCAGGAGCGGGAGATCAGGCGTTCTCCTTTAAAGGCATCGGCAAGTTCGCGCCTCAGAAAGGTGGCTACGGCGGTACCGTCACGGTGGTTGGAGGTAATGGGGCGTTGGAGGTCGTTGCCGATGGGCGCGGGGCCACGGCCGGCTTCGAGGGCGTGACCCTCAATGCCGAAAGCCTGAATGCCTTGAATGCATCGCGTCAGGTTATTGGCGGGCAGTTCTTGACGCTCTATGGTCAGAGCGGAAACTACATCACGCCCTCGAGCAGTGGAGGTAGAACCTCGTCCAGAGTGATCTTGCGTGAAGGCGCTACGTTGGCGGCACCGGAGGTTTTCCTGCTGGCCAGCAGCGAGGTGTCGATGGAACAAGGCGCCGCCATCAATACCATTGGTCGTGGCGCGGCTGCCTACGATGCCCATGACGGTTTTATCTATGACCTCAATGTGAGTGGTCAGAACTTGCTGGCCGCCTCCAACGGCTTGCTCAACGTGTTGGCACCCTCATCGGGCAGCAGCGGCTCCATCAACATCGGCGGCTGCAGCCTGACGCCATGCAGCGGCGTCACCCGAATTCATTCCGAGGGCGGCATCGTCGCCGCCACCGGAGGGAGCCTGGAATTGGACGACAAGGTGCGCTACGGCACCCGTCACCTGACCCTGGCCCTGAGCAATATCAACGTCGGCACCGCCCCGGCATTGAGCGACGCAGCGGCGCGTCAGGTCTTGCCGGCCGGTCTGACCCTGAGCCAGACGGTACTCGATCGCCTGTTGCGCGGGGACACCGAATACGGCGCCCCGGCCCTGGAAACCCTGGAACTGTCGGCGCGTGAGGCGTTGAATTTCTACGGCACTGTCAGTCTCGACACCTATGACCCGGCGACGGGCAAGTCGCGGTTGGCCAACCTGATGCTCAGCACGCCGGCCATTTATGGCGCAGGCAGCGTCAACGACGTGGCGACCATTCGCACCGCCAACCTGATCTGGAACGGCGCCGTTGGCGCGCCGGGTTCGGTGATTGCCGGCGGGGCCGGCACCGGTGCCGGTCGCCTCGACATCCAGGCCCAGCGCATCGAATTCGGCTATGGCGATTTCGCCCAACCGAGCTCGATCACTACCCTGGACCGTCTTGCACTGGGCTTCGCCAACGTCAACCTTAGCGCCAGCGAACGCCTGACCGCCAACCACAAAGGCAGCCTGGCGGTGTATCAACGCCAGGGGGCCTATGACGCGAAAACGGGCTACGCCTACAGCGGCGGCAACCTGAATATCCTCACCCCGTTGCTGACCGGTGAAGCCGGCTCGGTCAACCGCATCACCGCAGGCGGCGCGGTCAACGTAGCGGGCACAAGCGCCAAGCCGGGCACTGTCTCCGGGCTTGGGGGCGAGTTGTCCATCAAAGGCGCGAGCCTGAACCTTGCCAGCGCGGTGATGCTGCCCAGCGGCAAGCTGACCCTGAGCGCAACGGATGACCTGACCCTGGCCGATGGGGCACTGATCGACGTGGCGGGCCGCACCGTCACCTTCAACGATGTGACACGCTACAGCGCCGGAGGCGAGGTGATCCTGCAAAGCCAGAGCGGCAACATCCGCCAGGCTGCTGGTTCGAGCATCGACCTTTCGGCCCGCCACAACCAGGCCGGTCGGCTCAGTGCGGTGGCCCTGGACGGCGCGGCCGGGGTGGTCGATTTGCAGGGGCGGATTCTCGGCAGCAGCACCGGCGAATATGACGCCGGGGGCACCGCCATGCCATATCTGGCTGGCGGCGTGGAGATCCAGGCCCAGCGCCTGGGCGGCAACGGTAACCTCAGCGAGCAGTTCGCGGCCTTGAACCAACGGTTGAACGAAGGACAGCTGTTCGGCTCCCGCAGCTTCCAGCTCAAGCAGGGCGACCTGGTGATCGGCAACGAACTCAAGGCCTCGTCCATTGACGTGTCCCTGGACAATGGCAGCCTGCTGGTCAACGGCAAGGTCGACGCCAGCGGCGAGCGGGTCGGCAGCATCCGGCTTGCGGCCGGGCGCTCCCTGACCCTGGGCAGCAACGCGGTGCTCGATGCCCACGGCAGCCGTCTGCGGGTGGACAGCTATGGCAAGATCATCGACTCACCGAACCGCGCCATTGTCGACCTGACCTCGCGAGGCGGCGTGCTGACCCTGGCCGACGGAGCTCGCATCGATTTGCGCCATGGCACTGCGGCGCTCGCCGGGCAGCACGACGACCGTGCCCGTGGCACGCTGGAACTCAATGCACGCCGCGCCGGCTCGACCCCGACCCAGGGCGACATTGCCATCGATGCACGCGGTGGCCTGGATATCCAGGGCGCCCGGTCCATCGCGGTCAACGGTATGTGGCAGTACAACGATGCAGAGTTTGGCAGCGATCCGGCAGCCAGCGGACGCCCTTATCAGGTCATCGACCAGGCGTACCTGGATGGCAAGCACCAGGACAGTATTGCCTTCATCAACGCGGCGCTGGCCAACGGCGATTTGATGCAACGTAAACTCGCCGGTCTGAACAACGCTCGATATGCCGATGCGTTCCACCTACGGCCCGGTGTGGAGATCGTCAGCGCGACGGCCGACGGTGATCTGGTGGTGCGGGGTGACCTGGACCTGTCCGGTTATCGCTACGCCAGTGTGAATCCGCATACTCGTAAAACCGCCGTGTACGGCTCCGGTGAGTCGGGTGCGCTGACGCTGCGCGCCGGGGGTGACCTGAACATCTATGGCAGCATCACCGACGGATTCGCCCAACCGCCCGCGACCAACGACGACAAGGGCTGGGTGCTGTTGCCGGGCATTGATTTCGCGGCGGGTGATATTGTCGTGCCCGGTACCGGTGTGACCCTGGCGGATGGCACGGCGTTTCCAGCGGGCTCGGTGCTCAACTTCGACGTACCCCTTAAGGGCGCGACCCTGGCGGCGGGAACACGCCTGCCGGTGGCGGCGACGCTTGATCAGCCACTGGTGCTGCCGGCGGGCACGGTGCTGGCTGCGGCGGTGCATGACGCCTCGGGTAATCTGTTGTTCGCCGCTGGCACTTTGTTGGCTTCGACCCAGACCCTGGAGGCGGGCACGGTGCTGGGGGTAGGCAGCCTGCTGGGCAGCGGCGCAACAATACGCAGCCTGATCTGGCCAAAAGGCGTTGCCTTGCCAGGCATTGCGGGCGCGAGCAACGGCTTGACCAATGTGCTGCGTCTCAGCGGGGCCCTGGCGCTGAGTGTGGGTTCGAAAATTCCTTCAGGTACCGACATCAAGTTGCCGGCCGGTGTCGAGTCGGTGCAGTTGCGTCCGGAAGTGGCGGGGAGCAACTGGGCCATTGCGCCGATGCTGGCCGAGGGTTCGCAGTCCTGGTCGTTGCGCCTGGTGGCCGGCGCCGATACGCAGGCGGCGGACAGCCGGGTTGTGCAGCCTGTGTTGGCGGGTGGAGATCTTCATTTGGCTGATAGTCACTACGGCATGTTTGGCAAGGCCGGGGCGGGGGGGCTGGTGTGGACCGAAGAGGGGGCGGAAAATTTCGGAGATCCGAGCCTGGCAGGTAAATTCATTGATTTTGAGAACGTTGCCTATCCAGGGATGTGTGAGGATACCCCGTCGTTTTGCAAGGCCAGTAGCGGCTTTGTCTGGACGGAGGAAGGGGCGGAAAACTTCGGGGTTCCAGACCTCGTGGGTCAACCGATTGATTTCGAAAACCTTGCCTATCCTGGAATGTGTGACGACACCCCGTCGTTTTGCACCGCTGTTGGGCAAACGGAATACAAGGCAGGCAGCCAACGTTGGAGTGTGATCCGCACCGGAGCGGCAGACCTTGAGCTGCTGTCGGCGGGCGATCTGAAAATGGATTCTCTGTACGGCGTCTACACCGCCGGCAGTTCAGCCAGCGAGACTTATGCCAACGACCCGTACAATCAGCCCAAGGCGCTGGGGGCGGCGGGCAAGGTGCTCAATGATGCACTAGGTGAAAACGAGCAGTTCGTGGATGGTGGTAGCAACAGTCTTTATCGTGCCTGGTACCCGGACTTTGGCGGCAACCTGAGCTTGAAGGTTGGCGGCAATCTGACCGGTAATAGCCTGGACGTATCGAGTACGGATAGGGGGCGGCCCAATGGGGGAGACGTTGGTTACGATACGGTCAACGTCGGCAATTGGCTGTGGCGTCAGGGCAATGGCTCAGTCGCAACCGGCACGCAGGCACAACCCACCGCTTGGTGGATCAATTTTGGTAGTTACACCGCCGCGAAGGACGGCAAGGCTGATTTGATGGTCGGGTTTACGGGGTTCGGTACTCTAGGCGGCGGTAACCTGAATGTTCAGGTGGCCGGCGATGCGGGGGTGCTCGATCAAATGGCAGGGAGTGGTCTTGTGCCGATCAGCAACAGCCGCAGCCAAGGACTGGTTCTTGCCGTGGGCAGCACCGGGCGTGTGGGCGCTGATGGCAGCCTGCAATTGACCGGTGGTGGTGATCTTGATCTGCGTGTGGGTGGTGCTTTGAATCCCGAGAGCCTGTTCGTGAACGGGCATCTCAATGGCGCGGTCATCAACCTGCGGGGGCATGCGCAGATCGATAGCGGTGCCATCGGTCGAATCGACCTGCGCTATGGCAACGTTGCTTCGGTACAGTCTCCCGGAGAAACACGCGCTTATGACTCTTTCAGAGCTACGCGAAGCTTGCCAACAGGCGGGCTGACCCTGATGCCGGGCGATGCCACGTTCAATCTGAGCACTTCGGGCGACTTGGTAGTGATGGACGTAGCAGACCCGGGCCGGGCGCCGATGATGAGCGTTTCGCCCTTCAAAAGTGGTGCGACCAACGGATCGGGTGTCAGCTGGTTTACGTTGTGGACCGCCAACACGGCGATCGACTTGTGGTCGTCGGGAGGTAACCTGACGCCTTTCGTTAGCGCGACGGCCACGGATTTAGCCGTGGTCTACCCGTCGATCCTGAGGGCTGTGGCGGCCAATGGCAGTCTTTATTATGGCCAATCCTCGGTATGGGATGGAACCGGCTACAACGGCAACGATCGTCCAGCCCTGCTGCTCGCTCCTGGCATCAACAGTGAGTTGCAATTCATGGCCGGCGATTCCATCTACGGTGGCGATATGTCGGTCAGTCGTTCCGGTGCATCGTCTGCGGCCCTGGCGACACCGTTGCGCCCAGCCTTTGCCGGGCTCGTAAATGGCAGTGTGGTGGTCAGCAATCTCTCCGCTGATGCCAATCGTGTGCCTCCCAGCGCGGATACTTTACCGTTGATTACCTTCGATACCAGCAGCGCCTCCAACGAGTGGGCCGGCAACACGGATCCTGCTCGCTTTTATGCGCTCACAGGCGATTTGCTGGCAGTCGCGAGTGGACGAGCGATGAGGTACACCTCTGAGAACGATGGCCGATTCGGACAGATTTCCTTCGAAGGTATGGGGGCCGTTTGGATGAAGGCCGGACGAGACATTGTAAGCAGCGGTATACCGCTGGGCGGCTCGCTGACCAGCGACTTCTACTTAGGGAACTACACCAGCACCGGCAACCTCTTCATCCACAACAACTCCACCGACATCTCCATCGTCTCGGCCGGGCGCGACATCCTTTACAGCAACTTCAACGTCGCCGGTCCCGGCCTGCTGGAGATCACCGCCGGGCGCAATCTGCGGATGGACGACAAGGTCAGCATCAACAGTATCGGCGCTGTGGTGCCGGGGGATTCGCGCCCTGGCGCAAGCCTGGTGCTGCAAGCCGGCGCGGGACTCAACGGCGCGGATTACCAGCGCTTCGTCAAGGCGTACCTGGACCCGGCCAACCAGGCCCTGACCGGTGTGCCCCTGGCGAACCAGGACGGTAAAGTCGCCAAGACCTACGAGGCGGAACTGGTGGATTGGCTCAAGGAACGCTTTGGCTTCAGCGGCGACACCGAGCAGGCCCGCAGCTTCTTCGCGGCGCTGCCGGCGGAGCAGCAGCGGGTGTTTGCCCGCGATGTGTACTTTGCCGAGCTCAAGGCCGGTGGTCGTGAGTACAACGAAGTGGGCGGCGTGCGCCAGGGCAGCTACCTGCGCGGGCGGGAGGCTATCGACTTGTTGTTCCCAAGCAAGGATGTGGCGGGTAACGCGATCACCTACAAGGGCGATATCACGATGTTCGGCGGGGCGGGTGTGCACACCGATTTCGGCGGTGGCATCCAGATGCTCACGCCGGGCGGCGGGCAAACGTTCGGCATCGAAGGCAACGCACCACCGTCCACCGCCGGGGTCATTACCCAGGGTGAGGGCGATATCCAGTTGTATGCGCAGAACAGCATTCTACTAGGGCAGAGCCGGATCATGACCACCTTTGGCGGTTCGATTCTCGGCTGGTCGGCCCAGGGCGATATCAACGCCGGTCGCGGTTCGAAGACCACCGTGGTCTACACGCCGCCCAAGCGCTTGTATGACAGCTGGGGCAACGTGACCCTGTCGCCGTCGGTGCCGAGCACCGGCGCCGGTATCGCCACGCTCAACCCGATTGCCGAAGTGGCGCCGGGCGACATCGACCTGATCGCGCCCTTGGGCACCATCGATGCGGGCGAGGCGGGGATCCGGGTGTCGGGCAACGTCAACATCGCGGCATTGACCGTGGTGAACGCGGCCAACATCCAGACCCAGGGCAAATCCTCCGGTGTGCCACTGGCGGCCACGGTTAACACCGGGGCCATCACCTCGGCCAGTTCGGCGGCGTCCTCGGCGACACAAGCGGCGGAAGACGTGGCGCGCCAGCAGCAGAACGCGGCGCGACAAAACCAGGCGTCGGTGTTCACCGTGCAGGTGGTGAGCTTCGGCTCCGAGCAACTGGCCCCGTCCCGCGACGGTGCCAGCCGCGACACGCCACGGGCCTACGACCCGGCCAGCCCGGTGCAAGTGCTGGGCGCCGGCCCCCTGGATGAACAGACCCGGCAGCGCTTGACCGAGGAAGAGCGGGGGCGGTTGAGTTTGTAGCGATCGGCTGGCACCGAGTCGCCGGCATCGCGAGCAGGCTCGCTCCCACAGGGTTGCTGGACACCCAGTACCTGTGGCGAGGGAGCTTGCTCCCGCTGGGCTGCGCAGCAGCCCCAAGCCAATCACCGCGGTGTGTCAGATACTCCCCAGCAGCCTTTTTGGGGCCGCTGCGCAGCCCAGCGGGAGCAAGCTCCCTCGCCACGGGAGCCGCGCTCAAGTTCCCATCGACGTCCATCCAAATGAAGCTTTCATGACAAAAGTTCGGTAGCACATCGCCATTCCCGTCAAGCCTGTGTGACGTGTTCGAGGGGACCTGCAAGGTCGTTTGGAACCGGGGCAGGCAGCCGGGAGTGAGGCGATGGGAACTATGGAACGTTATTCGAAAGTGGGCATGCAGGAGCTTGACCAGCGGTTGTCGAAGATCGTCGAGGCGGCGCGCAAGCAGCCGGTCTCGGTGTATCGCTACGGCGCACCGTGGGTCTGGATCGTTTCCCAGGATGACTGGCAGGGCGCACTCAAGGAAGTGTCCAGCTACATCCCGCAAGGCCATTCACTGGTGTTGCTGCGTCCGCAAATCGACGACCTGCTGGACGACCACCGCGACGTGCTGCAAGGCCTCACCGCAAGCGCTGAGATGCTGATCGCACCGCAGACCGTCATGCACATCCTTTTACTGCAACTGCTCTATTCGGTGCCCAGCGAGCAGCAACTCTACGAACAACTCAATTACAACCTGCTGTTCCGTTGGTTCGTCGGCCTGGACCTGAACCAGAAGGTCTGGCGCTTCGACGTTTTGAGCAAAGACCTCGCCACGCTGCTGGGCGATGCGCGGGCGGTGAGGCTCATCCAGAAAATAATCGGTGAAGTGTTCTGCGGTGCCTTGCTGCAAATGCCGGAGTTCTCCTTGAATTTCGCGCTGCTGCACACCTGGCTGGCGCGGCACGCCACGACATCGACTGCAAGCAATTGAGCGGTACTTTGAATTCAGGGGGTGGTGTGGAGCATTTCTTCAAATCGCGGCCAGCGCTGTGGGGCTGGTTGGTGTTGACGGTCGGGGGGCCGTCGGCGTTCGCCGCGCAAGCGCAGCAGGCAGTCGAATCGGCCCCGGCTCGCCTGGTGGACGTGAACGAGTATTTCGTGCGTGGCAACACCGTGCTCGATGCCCGGGCCATCGAGGAGGCGGTGTACCCGTTCCTCGGCCCGCAAAAGGCCTTGAGCGATATCGAAGGTGCCCGGGAGGCGCTGCAGAAGGCCTATCAGGCGCGCGGTTATCAATCGGTGTTCGTCGAGTTGCCGGAGCAGAAAGTCGAAGACGGCATCGTCTACCTGCAGGTCAGCGAGACCAAAGTCGGCCGAGTCCGCGTGGTGGGTGCCAAGCATTATTCGCCCGTGGAGATCCGCGAGGACGTGCCCGCGCTCAAGGAAGGCGAGGTGCCCGATTTCGCCCAGGTCCAGACCGAGTTGGCGCAGTTGAACAAGACCCCGGGGCGCCAGGTCATGCCGTTGGTACGCGAGGGCCAGCGGCCCGGCACCATGGATGTGGACTTGCAGGTCGAGGATCAGAACCCGTGGCAAGCCAGCCTGGGGCTCAATAACGATTACAGCGCCGACACCGAGAAGCTGCGCACAGTCGCCAGCCTGGGCTACAACAACCTTTGGCAATTGGGTCACAGCCTCTCGCTGACCTTCTTCACCGCGCCCCAGGACACCGAAAACGCCAAGGTCTGGTCGGGCTCCTATACCGCGCCGCTGGACGAGCACTGGAGTGTGCAGTTCTCCGGTTACCAATCCGACAGCAACGTGGCGACCATCGGTGGCAGCAACGTCTTGGGCAGGGGCCATTCGTACGGTGTCTCGGCGATCTACACCTTGGCGTCCAGCGCCGCCTGGGCCAATACGTTTTCCATTGGCGTGGATTTCAAAGACTTTGAGGAAGAGCTGAATCTGGGCGGCGCCAGCGACAAAGTACCGCTCAAGTACGCGCCGTTCACCTTCGCCTACAACGGCTTTCGCTACACCGAAAACAGCCAGTTGGGCCTTGGCCTGAGCCTGGTGGCGGGCACCCGCAGCCTGTTGGGCTATGGCAGTTCCGACGAAGACTTCGACTACAAGCGCTACCGCGCCAGCCCCAGTTTTGCCGTGCTCAAGGGTGACGGCAATTACACCTTCACCTTCGCCAACGACTGGCAGACCGCGTCCAAAGCCGCGTTCCAGCTGGCGTCCGGGCCGCTGGTTTCCAACGAACAATTCTCTGCCGGTGGCGCGACATCGGTTCGCGGTTATCTGGCCGCCGAGCGTACCGGGGATGACGGCTACCTGCTGTCCCAGGAGTTGCGTACACCTTCCATTGCCAAGTTCCTCGGCAGTTATGTCCAGGAGTGGCGGTTCTACGCCTTCGCCGAAGGCGCGCAGTTGTACTTGCGCGACGAACTGCCCGATCAGGACGCGGATTACAGCCTGGCCAGTGTCGGCCTCGGCACTCGCGCGAGCCTGAGCAAATGGCTGTCCGGCAGCCTCGATTGGGGCTACCCGCTGCTCGAAGGGCCGAACACCTCGAAACAGGAATCGCGCCTGCATTTCAACCTGCAAGCGACGTTTTGAACCTAGGAGTCATGTCCATGCAACGCTTATTGTTATCCCTGTTTATCTGCCTGGGGTTGGTGCTTCCAGCCACGGCCAACGCTTGGTGGCAGGACGACTGGCACTACCGCAAACAGATTTCCGTGGACACCACGCCCCAAGGCGCGGCGATCAGCCAGGCCCTGGGCCGCACCGCATTGCTGGTACGCCTGCACACCGGCAACTTCACCTTCGACGGTGTCAAGGATGATGGCTCGGACCTGCGTTTTGTCAGTGCCGATGACAAGACCGTGCTCAATCACCAGATCGAAAGCTTCGACCCGTTGATGGGGATGGCCTTGATCTGGGTCGATGTACCGAACGTGGAGGGTGGCCAGCGTCAGGATCTGTGGATGTACTACGGCAACCAGAAGGCGCCGGCCACCGGCAGCGGCCAATTGACCTTCGACCCGGATTACACCGCTCTTTACCACTTCGATGGCACCACCGGTGTACCGCCCCGGGATGCCACGGCGTATGGCAACAATGCCCAGGGTGCCGCTGGAACCAGCATCGATGGCGTGATCGGTCGCGCCTTGCAATTCAACGGTCAGCCGCTGCTGTTGCCGGCCAGCCCTTCATTGCAGCACAGCACCGGCGCGGCGTTCACATTCAGCGCCTGGCTGCGCCAGGATCAGGCCAGCGGTGAGCAAGTGATCCTGGCCCGCCGTGAGGCCGCCGCCAGCCTGTTGGTGGGGGTGAACCAGGGTGTGCCATTCCTGGACATTGACGGTCAGCGTGCCGTCTCGACTCAACCGTTGAACCCCGGCCAATGGCAACACCTGGCGTTGACCGCCTCGGGCGACCGGGTCGTGCTGTACGTCAACGGTCGTGAAACCGCGAGCCTGGCGGTGGCGATGCCGGCGTTCAATTCGCCGATGGCCCTGGGGGCCGATCTTTCTACGGGGCTTGCCTCCGACCCTTCAACTGATCTTCCCACCGGGGCTTTTGTGCCGTTCAGCGGGGCCATGGACGAGGTGCGGCTGTCCAAGGTCGCCCGTGCGGCGCCGCTGCTGTTGGCTGATGCCAATGCCCAGGGCGCTGAATCGAAACTGGTGGCCTATGGTGTCGATGAAGAGCAGTCCGGTTTCGGTTTCGGCAGCCTGGGTTTCCTGCTCAACGCTGTGCCGCTGGACGCCTGGGTGATCATCGCGGTGCTGGTGCTGATGATGTTCCAGTCGTGGGTCATCATGATCCGCAAGAACCGCATGGTCAGCCGCCTCAGTGCCGCCAACGAAGCCTTCCGTGAGCAGTTCGCCACGATCGGCACGCGCCTGGAAATGTTCGCCGACGATCAGGACCTCGCCCAGCGCCTGCAACATTCGTCCCTGTGGCGGTTGTACCTGGTGGCGGTCAAGGAGATCCGCACCCGTCGCGAGCAGGGCGCCGATACCTCGTCGGTGTCGGCCGCCACCATCGAAGCGATCCGCTGCTCCATGGACGGTGTGCGCACCCGGGAAAACCAGCAACTGAGCTCGAAACTCTCGACCTTGTCCAACGCCATCGCCGGCGGGCCGTACATCGGCCTGCTCGGCACGGTGCTGGGGATCATGGTGGTGTTCCTCGGCACGGCCATGGCCGGTGACGTGAACATCAACGCCATTGCCCCGGGCATGGCCGCAGCCTTGCTCGCCACTGCCATGGGCTTGTTCGTCGCGATCCCTGCGCTGTTTGGCTACAACCGGCTGATCACCCGCAACAAGGAAGTCAGCGCCGACATGCGGGTGTTCGTCGACGAGTTCATCACGCGCCTGGCGGAGATGCACGGCGAAGGTCAGTCCGGTGAAGCGGCGCATCGCCGTGACCATCACGTTCAATCGCCCGTACCGGCCTGAGGAGCGCAGTCATGGCTAGCGTAAACGCTTCACACGATGACGACGATGACGCCGCAGTGGACAGCATCAACATCACGCCGTTGGTGGACGTGCTCATGGTGGTGTTGGTGATGTTCATCCTCACCGCTACGGCGCAGGTGTCGGGTATTCAGATCAACCTGCCCAAGGCCAGCGCCTCGGTGTCGCTGTCCGAAGCCAAGACCAAGGCCATTTCGGTGAATGACGGCGGGCAGGTGTTCCTTGATGCCTACCCGGTGACTCTGGGCGAGCTGGAGGAGCGTCTGCGTATCGAAAAAGCCCAGAGCCCGGATTTTCCGGTGATCGTGCGCGGCGACGCCACGGTGCAGTACCAGAAAGTCATCGAAGTGCTGGATCTGTTGCGGCGCCTGGAACTGTCACAGGTCGGTCTCGTGACCGGCAAACCGAGCCAGGGCTGACCATGACCGCCAAACTTCCCATCAACCCGCCCCCGGTGAAGAACGCGCCGCTGCGCCTGCTCAAGTGGGCCGCCGCCCTGGTGCTGGGTGGCGTGGCGGCCTGGTTGCTGTGGCAATGGGCCAACGACATGAGTGGCGTGCGCCGTGAAGCGCCGAAGGTGCCAACCATTATTCCGCTGCCGCCGCCGCCCCCGCCGCCGCCGGAAAAACCCAAGGAACCGGAGCCCCAGGTCGAGGAGAAAGTGGTCGAGCCAGAACCGACCCCGGAACCCGAGGAGATCAAGCCCGAAGAAGAAGCGCCGCCGTCACCGGTGGATGACCTGGAGAACCCCATGCAAATGGACGGTGATGCCCAGGCCGGCAACGACGCGTTCAACATCGGTGCGGGCAAGGGCGGTGGCATGGCCGGGGCTGGAGGTGGACGGCTGGGTAACGGCACCTACAGCCAGTTCCTGGCGTTCACCTTCCAGCGCCTGCTTCGGGAAAACCCCGAGCTGCGCAGCCTGGCCTTCTCACTGCAGGCCGACGTCTGGCTGAGCGCCGTGGGCGAGATCACCCGGGTCGAGCTGGTCAAGTCCAGCGGCAACGGGCAAGTGGATGAACAAGTCATCACCGCCTTGCGCACCGCTCCCCCTCTGAGTGAACGGCCACCGGCCTCCCTGACTTTGCCCGTGCGCCTGTCCTTGCAGGGACGGCGTCCGGGTTAACCGAATATTTGAAAGTTTGCCAACAGGAGTTGTGTGCAGATGATTTCCAATGTGAATCGATTGTCTTGGGCAATCGGCCTGGTTGTATTGAGCCTGGCCGGGCACGCGGCGGCCGCCCCGGCGCCGTCGGAAAACGCCACGATCAATCTGATCCGCCTGCTGGTACAGCAGGGCGTGTTGAAGCAGGACCAGGCCGATGGCTTGATCGCCCAGGCCGAACGGGAAGCCGTGCAGGCCCGCCAGGCGGCCACGGCGGTTGCCGCAGCGCCGACCGGTGCACCGGGGGATGTGCGGGTGCAATACGTGCCAAACATCGTGCGCGAGCAGATCCGCGATCAGGTCAAGGCTGAAGTCATGGCCACCGCCAAGCAGGAAAACTGGGCCCAGCCCAACACCTTTCCGGATTGGGTCTCGCGGATCAGTTTTGATGGCGACATTCGCCTGCGCGATGAGTCGCGCTACTACTCGGGTACCAACAGCAACGAAATCGTCGACTTCGCCCGGCTCAATGACCGAGGACCGTACGACGTCAACCCTAACAGCAGCTCCAGTCTGCCGCCGTTGCTCAATACGCGCGAAGACCGGGAAAACCTGTTCCGCCTGCGCGCACGTCTGGGCATGAAGGCTGTGATCGCTCCGCAATGGACCGCCGGCATTCGCATCGGCACCGGCTCGGACAACAACCCGGTGTCCACCACCCAGACCCTGGGCGGCGGTTTCGGCAAGAAGGACATCTGGCTCGACCAGGGTTACCTGACCTGGAAACCCTCGGACGACTTGACCCTGACCGGCGGGCGAATCGCCAATCCGTTTTACTCCACCGACCTGTTGTATTCCGGTGACCTGAATTTTGATGGGGTGGCGGCGATTTTCAACCGCAAGCTCAATCAGGACTGGGGCCTGTTCGGCACCGTCGGTGCGTTCCCGGTGGAGTACACCAACGACACCAGCACCAGCAACGGTTCCGACAAAGAGGAGAGCGACAACAAGTGGTTGTACGGGGCGCAGCTGGGGGCCAATTGGGCGATCAACGACAGCAACCGCGTCAAGGGCGCGCTGGCCTATTACCGCTTCGACGATATCGAAGGCCAGCGCTCCTCGCCGTGCGAGCCGTGGGCCGGTGACCCGGGTTGCGACAGCGATGGTTCGCGCGTGGCGTTCATGCAGAAGGGCAACACGGTGTTCCTGCTACGGGACATCACGCCCAATCCTCTCAACCCGTCCACCACGCCACAGCCGCAGTATGTCGGTCTGGCCTCGGAGTTCAACCTGCTGGACCTGAATCTGCAGTGGGACACCGATCTGCCGCAAGACCTGAAACTGCGCAGCCAGGCCAACTACGTGCATAACCTGGGCTACGACGAAGGCGAGATGCGCAAGCGCTCCGAAGGGCAGTTCGCCAACAACCTGGACGAAAACGGTGAGGTGGAAAGCGGCGCCAACGCCTGGATGCTCCAGTTCACCTTGGGCAACTCACTGGAACTCAAGCGCCAGGGCGACTGGAACCTGTTCGCCGGCTACAAGTACATCCAGCCGGATGCCTTGCCGGACGGTTTCAACGATTCGTCGTTTCACCTGGGTGGCACCAATGCCAAAGGTTACTTCCTGGGCGGCAACTACGGTCTGGCGAGCAACGTCTTCGCCACCGGTCGCTGGCTGAGTTCCGAAGCGGTGTACGGCGCGCCGTATGACATCGATGTCTTGCAGCTTGAAATCAACACGCGCTTCTAAGCGCAGGGAGGCCTCATGAAAAGGCGAGCCATGAACCATTGTCCGGTAGCGTTGCTGGTGCTGGGCCTGCTGTTAAGCGGCACGGCCCACGGCGAAGGAATGGAAGAACGCCTGCGGGCGCAATTGCGCAGCACCACCGCGCAGTTGCAAACCTTGCAGAGTGAACAGGCCCAGGCCAGCGCCGCCCGGCAGGCGGCGCAAGACCAGGCCCGGCAAGCCCAGGAGCAGATCAAGCAATTGACCGCGCAGTTGAGCAAGGCCCAGGCCCTGAACGAGCAATTGGCCGGGCACGAGCAGAGCCTGCGCAGCCAGGCCCAGGCCCAGGTGGCGGCCAGCAATGACCAGATCGGCAAGTTCAAGAAAGCCTATGACGAGTTGCTGGTCCTGGCCCGTGGCAAGGAAGCCGAACGTGCTCGTCTGGAAGCTCAACTGAGTGAGCGTGACACACAAGTGCAGCAATGTTCGGTCAAGAATCAGCAGATGTACGAAGTCGCCAAGACGCTGCTCCACGCCTACGAAACCATTGACGTCACCGACGTCATGAAAATCCGCCAGCCCTTCGCCGCCAAGACCCGGGTGCGTTTCGAAGAGCTGGCCCAGGGCTTTGGCGATGACCTCTACAAGAACCGTTTCGATGCGCCCCAGGCCTCGATCACCCATTGATAGCGCAAGGAAGAGTCGACCATGACTTCATTGATTGAACACGTCAGCCCAACGTCCCTGACCGAGCTGTTGCAAGCCGCCGGGTACCGGGTCAACGAAACGGAACAGAACGGCATCGTGCAACTGCTTAGCGCCAGCCAGGGCATCGGTTATGCGGTGCGCTTCGGCAACCTGTCGGCCGCGCCTGATCAGTATCTGGACTTCACCTTCAGTTGCGCCTTGCGGGTACAGGGTGAGTTGCCGGCCGGTCTGGCCGAGCTATGGAACGCTTCGCGGCGTTTTGCAAGGTTGTCGGTGCAGGGCGAGTTCCTGGTGATGGAAATGGATGTCGTGGTCGCCGCAGGTGTCAGCGCAGATCACTTGCGCAGCAACCTGGAATTGTGGGATCGCCTGTTGCAGGAATTCATCGTTTATCTGCGCGAGTACAGCCAGAACGCGGCACGGATGCAGCCCCAGGTTGAACCCGCCGAGCCGCCGTTGGAGGAGGCCACCGCATCGTGAAAAAACCGACCTTTGTTATCAGCGCCGCCGCGTTGGGCCTGGTCGCCGTGGCTGTTGTGCTCGGCCTGAGGCCAGGCAGCGATCCAGTAGCGGCTGTGCAGACCGTCAGCGTTGCCTCGGCCGATTCGCCGAGCCTGGCCCGCTTGGGCAACCAGCAAGTCAGCCCGCAAGAGCTCAAAGTGTTGCTGTCGGCGCTGGCGCCGGAAGTTCGTCAGCAGATGCTCGGTAACCGAGCGGTCCTGGAGGGTTGGATCCGTACGCGGCTGGCGGAAAAAGCCGTGCTGGAACAGGCCGATGCCCAGGGCTGGCGTCAGCGCCCGGAGGTGGAACGCCAGACCCGGGCGGCGGCCGAGCAGATCGTGTTTCGTGATTACTTGCAGTCGGTTAGTCAGGTGCCGGCCGAGTATCCCAGTGAGGAGGAATTGCAGCAGGCTTACGAGGCAGGGAAAGCCAACTGGGCAGTGCCGGCGCTGTACCGGGTCAGTCAGATATTCCTGGCCGCCACCGAGCCGCAAACAATGGAGGCGACGCGCCGCAGAGCCGTCGAGTTGAGCCAGAAAGCCCAGGCGTCGCCCGCAGAGTTCGCCGCCCTGGCGACCCGGTTTTCCCAGGATCGCACCAGTGCCGAGCGCGGTGGCGACAGTGGCCTGCAACCGTTGCAGCAACTGGTGCCGCCAGTGCGTGAGGCTGTGGCTCGTTTGAAACTCGGTGCCGTATCGGACCCGGTGCAGAGCGCGGCGGGCTTCCATGTGATCAAACTCACTGAACAACAGCCGCCCCGGGAAGCAACCCTGGAGGAAGTACGCGAGCGCCTGACCCAGGCCTTGCGTGCCCAGCGCCAGGAACAGATTGCCAAGGCTTACCTGGACGGCATGCTTGACACCGCGACCCTGAGCATTGATGGCGCGCAGTTGAGCAAGGTGCTGGAGGAGGCTCGCTAGCCAAGCCCGCACCAAGCTTTTGTGGCGAGGGAGCTTGCTCCCGCTGGGCTGCGAAGCGGCCCCAAAAAGCTATATCCAGATTCCCGCTGGAGGACCGCGGCAACCTCATCGGGGCTGCTGCGCAGCCCAGCGGGAGCAAGCTCCCTCGCCACGGGAATTATGCTTGGCTGGAATGTGCATCAACGCTTATCCCGTACAACCGACAGGGAGTCACCTATGTCATTCATCGAGCCCGCAGGACGCCAGGCTGTCACCGAGTATCGCTCACCGTCGCGCATCGCTGAGCCCTGGCTGGTCCAGGCATCCGGCATTTCGCCTCAGGTGGCGCAGTGTTTTTTGGTCAGTGCTCGTTGCGGCTGTTTCATGCAGGCGGCTCGCAGCCTGAACGTCAAAGCGACCTGGCTGCGCAAGCAGTTGGCGCAGCTGGAGGCGACGCTGCAACGCTCGTTGTTCAGTTTCCAGGGCAGCGCCTTGACCCTCAGTCGCGAGGGCCGGCAGCTACAGGCGCGATTGATTGCACAGGTCCACGAAAGCTCAGTGCCGCACAATGATCAACCACGGGTCCGCCTGGCCGTGGCCGAGTCGATTCTGCACGACATCCTGGGCCGTGACCTGATCTCTTTGCTGCGGCGCAACGCCAGTGTGCGGTTGCAGATTATCACCCTGGACAGTGAGCTGGCGCTGCAAGCCATCAGTGCCGACCTGGTGCTGTGGTTGAGTGATTCGCACGCCTTGGGACCGGGGCCGAGTTTCCCCACACAATCACCCGAACGACTGGCACGGCTGGACTATGTGCCACACATCGCCAAGCGCTACTCACGCCCGGCTACCCGCCCCGAGTGCCTGGACGACCTGAGCGACTACATGCTTGTGCAATGGCAGCCAGACGGTCAGGTGGACAGCTTCGCGCCGTGGAACGCTCTGATGGAGCAACGCCGCGCGGGCGTGGTGCAGGTGCAATCCTACGCGTTGATGCTGGAAATGATTCGTTGCAGCGCCT
Source organism: Pseudomonas sp. A214 (assembly GCF_900156295.1). Taxonomy (NCBI): domain Bacteria; kingdom Pseudomonadati; phylum Pseudomonadota; class Gammaproteobacteria; order Pseudomonadales; family Pseudomonadaceae; genus Pseudomonas; species Pseudomonas sp. A214. The sequence goes on along the minus strand of NZ_LT707062.1, from coordinate 4,358,634 downwards.
GCATCGGTCTGTTGCCTCAGTACATGAGTGGCTTGGACCGTGGCCTGATCGCGTTGCCGAGGGTATTCGAGCACCCGATGCAGCGTCAGTTATGGATGGCCGTGGGCAGTCACGCCCTGGACATGCCGCAAGTGCAGATGCTTGTCGAATTGATTCGGCACACGCTGGATGAGCGCAAAGAGTGGTTTCAAGTCATCCAGAACGATGCCCTATAACCACCGGGGTGTTGTAAAGAACGAGGCCATTTCCGAGCGGGCCAGGGCCGAGCCGAAGTAGGGGCCTTGTACGTGGTCGCAGGCCACGCTGCGCAATTGGCTGAATTGCCGGGCGTTTTCGATGCCTTCGGCGGTGACCATGAGACCCACGCTGCGGCTGAGTCGGATCATCGCCAGCACGCCTTCGCGATCGTGTTCCAGGCCCAGCTGTGACAGGATGTTGCGATCAAAGCGTATGCCATCGAACGGTTGGTTCAGTACCTCGCGAAGGGAGGCGATGCTGGTGCCGAACTTGTCGATATTGATGCGCACGCCCAGGTCCTTGAGCGCATGAAGGGTACTGGCGACCGCTTTGTGGTCGATCAGCAGAACCCCTTCGGCCACTTCCAGGGTCAGGCGCTGGGGGACCAGGCCACTTGTCTCAAGGGCCGTTCGCACCTGATTGAGCAAGAAGCTGCTGCTGAACCACTTGGGCGAAACCGCGACGGAAACGTTGACAGCGGTGGGCCAGGTCACTGCTTCTTCGCAGACGTTGATCAACATCCAGGTCCCCAGCTCTTCCAGTTGGCCAGACGCTTCGGCGATCGGGATGAAGTCCGCTCCACCCAGTTCACCTTTCTCGGGATGGTGCCAGAAAGTCTGGGCCTCGAAGCCGTGCAGTTGTTCGGCACACACATCGAAGCGAGGCAAGTAACGCAGCTCCAGTTGTTCGCGTTGCATGGCGTCGCGCAGTTGCTGCTCATAGCGCCGACGGTCGCGGGCCATGTTGCCCATGGCCTCCTCATAGACCCGCCAGGTGTTGCGGCCCGCCGCCTTGGCTGCATACAAAGCGATGTCCGCGTGACGCAACAATTCAGTGGCGCGCTCGTCACCGGGTTGCGACCAGGCCACACCGATGCTCACGCCCAGGTACAAGGTGTTGCCGTCCAGGTGCATGGGGCGCTGCATGCAATCGATCAGGCGCTCACAGAGTTGTTCCAGGTCCCGGGGACTGCCGGGATCGGGCATGACGATGACAAACTCATCACCGCCCAGACGGGCCACCAGGTCGGAACTGCGCACGTTCTGCTGAAGGATATGGGCCACTTCCCGCAGCACTTTGTCGCCTACGGCATGCCCCAGGGAATCGTTGACCGGCTTGAACCGGTCCATGTCCAGGTTCAGCACCGCCAGCGGTGCCCCGTCGGCCGGGTCCAGGTGTTCGCTGAGGCAATCGAACAAGCGGTTTCGATTGGCCAGCCCGGTCAGCGGGTCGTGCAGCGAGAGGTGCTTGATCTGGGCCAGCGCCCGCAGCTCCTCGGTAATGTCGGTGGCGGTGCCCCGAAAGCCCAAGGTGCCGGCTTCGATGGCGCGGACCGAAAGTTTGCACGTGCGGATACGCTGATTGCGCGCGGTGTACTCGCATAACAACGGTGCCGACGAATCGCTGTTGGCCCCGCCGAGCAGCCATTGGGCAATCGAAATCGAGCCACCGTGGGGATGGAGCAACCGATGCAGGGGCTTGCCCAGCCATTGTGTGGGGTTGAAGCCGGTCACTTGTTCAAAACGTTCCGACAGGTAGGTCAGCGTCCCGGTCGAATCCACTTCCCATAACCAGTCGGAGGACACTTCGGCAATATCCCGAAAACGTTCTTCGCTACGTTCCAGTGCCTTGCGGTGGGCCAACAGGCTGGCGTATTGACGTTCCTGGGCGCGAAGCATGACCAGGGCATGGCGCAGCACCGCCAGCGCGAGGATGGCCAACACCAGCAGCGCCAGGACCAGCAAGGGCAGCAGGGCCTTGCGCAGGTCGTTGCCGGGGGTCTCCGGACGCCACGCCAAAGCCTCGCCGGTCTGGCCGTCAAGGGATATCCGGGCCGTGCCCATCTGCTCCGGCGCATGGGTGATGTGGGCATCTGGCAGGGCAAAGTCTCGCGCCAGGTTTTGCAAAGAGGCGGCATCAAGGACTTTCACGAACAGCAGCAAACTGGGCGGCCCCGGGATTTCGGGCACGCTGTCGTCGGTGCCGACGGTGATGGCCGAGGCGGCGACGAACGCAGGTGCGCCGTCGTGATGCAGCAGCTCGACGATGACTTCATCGCGGTTCTGCGGGTCGCTGGCTTTCTTCGCCAGCCCTTGCAGGTCACCGGCCAGCCACGTGTCGGCGTCGACCTCACTCATATCGCCATTGATCACCGAATAGACGGTTTTGCCGGTCGGGGAAATGACAAACACCGCCTGGTAGCCGTAGAGCCCGAAAACGCTGCTGCCGACGTTTTCCTGGTCATAGGCCCAGTCTTTGTCCATTTCGACATGCAGATGCCGGTAGGCGTCGCTCCACTTGGAATAGTCACTCAGGTCCCGCCCGATGCCGGCGCGGATACCGTCGATGGCGCGCTGGGCGAAAAACAGGCTCTGTTCACGGGCGCGCCTATCCTGGGCCCCGGTAATGCTGAGCAACAATGCGATAGCCAGTGCTGACATGACGAACAGCAAAAGCATGATGGCCGGGAAGGTGCGACGGGTGAAGCTCTGGCTGGGCAGGCCTGGGGGCGAAACGGTGGAGTCGTTGCCAGCATCTTCAGTCATAAACAAGCCATCAGCTAAACGCGAAATATCCCGCACGTCCCTGTATCGGCTGTCGGCTCAATTAACTTAACCGTTCCGACAGTTGACACGGCGCAGAGGCGCTTGGCTATTGGCCTTCAGGCAAAACGGTCGTCGCAGAGGCCTGGCTCATTCCTTGTCCTGGCGATTCCCCGGCAGCTGTTTGGCGATCTGCACAACGATGCCGCGCTCGTTCGGATCGACCGGCCACGCGCGCATGGGCGTGTATCCCAGTGTGTAGCAGGGCGGCCTGGATACATTTGCTTGTTTTCACCTCGGCTGGCGACACAGCCCGGATACACATCGACGGTTAACTACGCCTGCCAGCCGACACCGATCCCCGGTGCCGGTGACTGGCGTATCTGAACTTTCGAGGAACACCCCCATGCTCAACTTCTCCAGCAGTTCGTCTCTTGCACTCGGTCTGGCCCTGGTCGGCGGCCTTGGCCTTTCCACCGCAGCCTCGGCCCTGACCATGAACGATCTGGCCCAGGGCTACACCCTGGCGGCGGCCGATACGGTGAAGAAACCCGCTGAGGGCAAGTGCGGCGAAGATAAATTCGCCAAGACCGATACCAACCACGACGGCAAGGTTTCACGCGAGGAGTTCATTGCGGCGGCGCCGGAGCGCGCGGCTGAATACGACAAGATCGACGCCAACCATGATGGCGGCATCTCGTTGCCTGAGGCCGAGAAATACCTGGCGGGCCAGGCCAAGAGCGCCGAAGGCAAATGCGGCGAGGGCAAGTGCGGGGCGGCTATCGAGTCCTGACTTTCACCGGTGGGAAGCCTGACGGGGCAGGCGCCAGTGATGCCCTGTCGAGCGAACAACTGTGGCCAGGGAGCCGCTCCCTGGCCACAGGGTTTGGTTTTTACAGACTGATTGGCAATCGCCCTTCATGGCTTCCCATCTCTTACCCCAAGGAGATGTGCCATGCCTCAACATTCAGGCCTGAAAGGCCCCGCCGTACAGGTCACCCCCTCAATTACCAAACCCTCAGTAGGCCTGGGTCTGCGCCGCGCCTTGCTCGATGAACTGCGCGAGGCGCCCGCTGGGGATTTCGACTTTCTCGAAGTGGCCCCGGAGAACTGGATCGGCATTGGCGGCGCTCACGGCGCCGCTTTGCATGGGCTGGCCGAACGCTATCCGTTGTCGTGTCATGGCCTGTCGCTGTCTTTGGGCGGACCGGCGCCGCTGGACCTGGCGTTTCTGGCGCAGGTGCGCGACTTCCTGGAGCGCTTCAATGTACCGATGTACAGCGAGCACCTGAGTTACTGCGGCGATGAAGGGCACTTGTATGACTTGCTGCCGTTGCCCTTTACCGAGGAAGCGGTGCATCACGTAGCGGCACGGATTCGGCAGGCCCAGGACGTACTGGGGCGCCGCCTGGCCGTGGAGAACGTTTCCTATTACGCCGCCCCGCAGCAAGACATGACGGAGCTGGAGTTCACCCGCGCGGTATTGCACGAAGCCGATTGCGACCTGCTGCTGGACGTCAACAATGTTTATGTCAACTCGGTCAATCACGGCTTCGATCCCCAGGCATTCCTGACTGGCCTTGCGCCTGAGCGGGTGGTGGGCATGCACGTGGCCGGGCACTACGACGAGTCCGATACCTTGAAAATCGACAGTCATGGCGCGCCGGTCAAACCGCTGGTCTGGGCCTTGCTGGCCCAGGCCTACGCGCGTTTCGGCGTCCAGCCGACCTTGCTCGAGCGGGACTTCAATTTCCCGCCCTACGCCGTGCTGGCCGCCGAGCTGCAGACTATTCGCCGATTGCAGGATCAGGCCGAGCCGGGGCAGGCGGTGGCCCATGGCTGAAATCATGCAGACACTGCAGCAACAGCAACAGGCGTTGACCCGCTACCTGCGCGATCCTGATCACTGTCCGATTCCGCCGGGCATGGACGTGGCTCGGGCGCAGGTGTATCGGGACCTGATTTTCGAAAACATGCGTGCGTTGCTCAGCGGCACATTCCCGGTACTGGTGAGCGTGCTGGGGCAGGAGGCGTGGCGGGCCTGCGTACGCCGTTTCTTGCGTGAGCATCGTTGCCTCGCCCCCCGGTTCGCAGACATTGCCAGGGAGTTCGTGGGCTATCTCGCGGCCCGGCAGTCGCCTGACGAGCCGGCGTTCATGGCCGAGCTGGCTCACTACGAGTGGGTCGAAATGGCGCTGCTGCAAGCGCAAGCCGAGTCGCTGCCGGCCAGTGACGAGGCAGCATTGCTCGATCAGCCTTTGCGTGTTTCACCTTTGGCCTGGCCGCTGGCGTACCTTTGGCCGGTGCATCGCTTGGCGCCGGGCTACCAACCCACGACGCCACCGCCGCAACCGACGCTGCTGCTGGTGCGGCGAACGCCTGGGTTTGCGGTGCGCTTTTCCGAACTCAGTCCGTTGGCCTGGCGGCTGTTGCAGCGTATCGAGCAGTTTCCCGGGTTGGCTGGGCGCGACCAGTTGTTTGCGCTGGCGCGGGAGGCGGGGGTGGATTCAAACGAATTCATGGATAACGCGGTGATGTTGTTGCGCCAGATGCACAGGGAAGGGGTGGTCGGGGTGCAGGCGCAATCCGGCGGTTAAGCGCAGAACCTCCTTGTGGGAGCGAGCCTGCTCGCGATAGCGGTATTCCAGCCAACTTCGATGTGACTGGTCCACCGCCATCGCGAGCAGGCTCGCTCCCACAGGGATATGTATCAGGCGATGTTATCGGCGGTATCCCCGAGTGAGCAGCGCATCGACACTCAACTTCCCGGCCCCCTGCAACAGCAGCGGCAACAACGCCACCAGATAGATCAACGGCAGTTTGAAGTTGCCGTGGCCTTTGTTGGTGATGGCGTACCCCTGGGCCAGTTCACTCAAGGTTGACCAATCCGCCGGCCAATGCACGGCGGCGGTGGCGACGACCGTGACGACCATCAACACCAGCGCCGAAAGGCGAGTGCCCAGGCCCATCAGCAGGGCGAGGGCGCAGAGCAGTTCGGCCCACATCGACAGTTCCCAGTTCCAACTGGCCGGCAAGTGGTTGAAGGGGAAGGGGAACGCGGCCTGGATTTGGGCAAACCAGTTGTCGCCCTGCCATTTCTCCCAACCGGATTCGAAAAACTCCCAGGCCAGGAACAGGCGCAGGCCCAATGGCCCGAGCCACGTTCCGGTCTGATCGAGTGTTGTGCGCAGGCCTTTCAAAACATCTGCAGACATGATCGATCTCCCAGGGGCTCAATTCGAGTGGTCAGTGGCAACCAGAGGGGCGGCTGCGCGGCCCGACGGCGATGAACTCCTTCGGCGCGCGTTGGCTTGGGCGAGCTTGCCCACCAGACGAATCGCGATGGCTGCGCAGGTCAGGCCGAAGGGCAGCACGTACCAGGCACTCATGGGAATGCGCTTGAAGTTGGAGTAGGCAAAGATCGCCACCAGCACCCACATGCCGCTGACGTGCAAGCGTTTCCAGGCTTTGCCGCCAATCAGACGCGCGGTGCTTTTGAAGGAGGTCAGGGCCAGCAGCAGGATGAATACGTATCCGACGGAGCCGGGGATATTGCCAACGGTGGTGCGACCCGGCCAGAACTCGGGGTTGAGCTGCCCATAGCTGTAGATCAGCACGGCGTGCACCAGATGGGAAAACGCGAAGGCCAAACCGATGAAACGTCGCTCGCGGACCAGGGACCGGCTCAGGGGCGATGGCACCAGCACGGCAAACGCCGAGGCGGTAAAGGCCAGCAGAAACAAGGCGAAGGATGAGCGGGCTGTGGCGCGGATGGCGCTGCGCACGCCCTCGGTCAGGTCCGGGTGGAGCGCCAGGGTCAGTGCGGTCATCAACAGCACCAGGGCGGCAAGCAGGCTGAACAGCGACCAGCCCTGGAAACGAAACGTGGAAGCAGGCATGAGAAGGCTCCTTGGGTGTGGGGCCCGGTCGTGAATAGCGACCGGGAACACAAGGGAGTTTTTCAAACGGGTGTAAGTGGGGTGTGTCTGGAATTCGGGCGTTTGCAAGCCTGTGTAACCGTGCCTGTGGCGGACACATTGGCATACAAAGCCCGAGTACATTAAAGCCTGGGGCTGACCTTTGTGGGAGCGAGCCTGCTCGCGATAGCAGTGGTGCAGCTTGCAGAGATGTTGGCTATACCGACGCCATCGCGAGCAGGCTCGCTCCCACAGGTGGATCGGGGTTAAATTTCCCGGCTGAGCCGCAACTCGGCACACAACCCGCCGCCGTCACGATTGCTCAAGGTCAGCGAACCGCCCATGGCGATCGCCAGTTGCTGGGCGATGGCCAGCCCTAACCCGGTACCACCGGTTTCCCGGTTGCGCGAGCTTTCCACCCGGTAGAACGGTTTGAGCACCTCGGCCAGCTCCTGCTCATTGATGCCGGGGCCACGGTCCAGCACTTGAATCGCCAGTTGTCCGCTGTCAGTGCGCTGCACCTGGATCTGCGCCGCGCCGCCGAACTTCAAGGCGTTGTCCACCAGGTTGACCAGCACCCGGCGCAGGGCATGGGGCCGGGTGTCGATGACCGCGGCGTTTTTCCCGGATAGCTGCACGTCCTGGCCGATGTCCTGATAGTCGAACACCAGGCTGTCGAGAAACGCATCCAGGTTGATGCGACAGCTGGCTTCGGTGGCGCCATGGATGCTGCGGGCATAGGCCACACCTTCGCGCACCAAGTGCTCCATTTCGCTCAGGTCGCTACACAGCTTGTCCTTTTCGATGCCGTCGTCCATGAACTCGGCGCGCAGCTTCATGCGCGTGATGGGGGTTTGCAAGTCATGGGAAATCGCCGCCAGCAACTGCATGCGCTCCTTGAGGTAGGCGGCGATACGGTCCTGCATGGCATTGAACGCCTTGGCGGCATGCACCACTTCGGTCGGGCCTTTTTCGTCGAGGCGGACGCTGTGGGCATTCGGGTCCAGGGTTTCCACCGCCTGGGCCAGTCGGGTCAGCGGGCCGACGGCGATGCGCACGGCCAGCCAGGTGCAGCCGATCAACAGCGCCAGTTGCCCCAGCAACACCACCGGGAGCCAGGGGGAGAGGGGCATCATCGCCGGGCGCACGTCGATGGTCAGCGGGCTGCCGTCGGCCAGGCGCAGGTGCGCCTGGTAATGCTGCTTCGGTCCGGGAATGTCGGTGAACGTCAGAGCGTAGGCTTGGCCGATGGCCTCCTGGATTGAAGTCACCGACACCGGGGCGTTGTCAGGAAGCATTCGCTGGCCTGGCTGACCTTCATCGAGCAGGTAGCCATAGTTGCGTCGGGCGAGTTTCGGCAGCCAGGCCTGGCGCTCGGCAGCCGGCAGGCGGTCGAGAATGGCGACCGAGGTCGAGACGTCGGTTTCCAGGTTGCCGAGCATGGTGGTCTTGGCACTCTGGTAGCGTTCGTAATACTGGGCGCCGAACGACAGGCCCTGGGCCAGGATCAGGCCGATCAGGAAGATCAGCGACAGGCGCGAGGCGAGGGTGCGCGGCCAGCGCAGCGGCAGGGTCATACCGACGCCTCAAGGATCTCCACCGGCAACGAGAACACATAGCCTTCGCTGCGCACGGTCTTGATGTAGGCCGGCTCCCGGGCATCATCCAGCAACCGTTGACGCAGGCGGCTGACCAGCAGATCGATGGAGCGATCGAACAGATCGGCGTCCCGGCCCTGAGTCAGGTTCAGCAACTGATCGCGATTGAGCACCCGCTGCGGGTGGTCGAGGAACACCCGCAACAGGCGATATTCGGCGCCGCTCAAGGCGACCATGGTGCCGTCAGTGTCCAGCAGGTGCCGTGCAGTGGTGTCCAGGCGCCAGCGGCCGAACGCCAGCAGGCGACCGCTTTCGGTGACCACCAGGTTGGGCGGCAGCATGCGGGTACGCCGTAGCACCGCGTTGATCCGCGCCAGCAACTCCCGGGCGGCGAAGGGTTTGACCAGGTAATCGTCGGCGCCCATTTCCAGGCCGATGATACGGTCGGTTTCATCGTTGCGGGCGGTGAGCATCAGCACCGGTGTGGCCTTGTGTTTGCCGGCGCGCAGCTCCCGGCACAGCACCAGGCCATCATCGCCCGGCATCATGATGTCCAGCACGATCAGGTCCACCGGGGTCGTTTCCAGAAAGGCACGCATCTGCCGGCCATCGGCAACCACGGTGGTACGCAGGCCGTTCTTTTTCAGGTAGTTGCCCACCAGCTCTCTGATTTCGCGATCGTCATCCACGATCAACACATGATCGACGTGATCCATGGTGTTCTGCCCCTTGGCGTTTCGTTGTGATCAGTCTACAGGCGCCGGCCAGCCCGGCTCGCGGCGGTTTGTATTGCAGTGTATCTGGCGCGCGGCGGATACACAGGGATTCAAAAAGCCGCGTTGCCCGATACAGACGCGATACCTCACGGGCATTCAATGGCATCCATCGAGGCGGCACAACACGCCCCGGCCGAAAAACACACCCATAGAATGCATCGAGGATACCGCCATGAACACCAAAGCCGTCTACGCCGCCTGCCTTTTCGCCGCGCTGAACATCTGCACCTTGTCGGCTCGGGCCGAGAGTCACGTCCAGGCTCAGACCTACGCCTATGGCACCCACCTGGATATCCAGAAGGTCCTGTCCCTCAGCGAGGATCCGACCCCGGCCTGCGGCGTGGTGAATGCCCGCATGACCTACCTCGACTCAGCGGGCCACAAGCAGGCGCTGGACTATCGCAAGCTGGCTGACAACTGCAGCAACCAGAACTGACTCGCCGTGGCAGCCAACCTGTGGCAGTAAATCTGTGGGAGCAAAGCTTGCTCGCGATGCAGGCGCCTCGATTCCTGGCAATACCGCGTCATCGTTTATCGCGAGCAAGCTTTGCTCCCACAGAGGCGCCGCCCGATTTGGTGTGTTCAGTCTATCTACCTACCGTTGAGGTGTTGCCATGCTTTTGATCGCTTTTCTGGGCGGGATCCTGACGATCCTCAGTCCCTGCATCCTTCCGGTGGTGCCGTTTCTGTTTGCCCGGGCCAATCGCTCACGGGGCTCGGTACTGCTGACGCTGGCCGGCATGGTGCTGACGTTTGCCCTGGTTTCGAGTCTGGCGGTGGTCAGCAGCGAGTGGGTGGTGCGAGCCAGCAGCGTTGGCCGGCAAATCGCTCTGTGGGTGATGGTGCTGTTCGCCTTGTCGCTGATGTTCAGCCGGGTTGGTATATGGCTGGCGCGGCCGCTGGTGAGCCTGGGCAACCGTATCGATAACGGCGCCGGACGGATGGCCGGGCCTGTGGGCTCGGTGCTGATCGGGGTCGCCACCGGGCTGCTCTGGGCGCCGTGCGCGGGGCCGATACTCGGGGTGATTCTGACCGGGGCCATGCTGCAAGGCGCGAGCGCTGAAACCAGTCTGCTGCTGCTCGCTTACGGGCTGGGCAGTGCCTTGTCGCTGGGTGTGCTGATCCTGGCCGGGCGCGGATTGGCCGACCGCCTCAAGCTGTCATTGCCGATCACCACCTGGCTGCGCCGGGGTACCGGTGTCGTGGTATTGCTGGCAGCCGTGGCGATTGGCACGGGTGCCGATGATCGCCTGTTGGCCAGTACCTCCTCCCAAGGGGCTGCGACCCTGGAGCAGGGGGTACTGAAGAATGTGCCCAAGGCCATCGATTACCTGGTCGAAAAGGCGAGCGCGGCCCCCCTGGAATCGCTTCAGCCTCAGGGCGAGATGCCATCCCTGGAGGGCGCCGTGCAATGGTTGAACTCGCCACCCTTGAGCAGCGAGTCACTGCGGGGCAAGGTGGTGCTGGTGGATTTCTGGACTTATGACTGCATCAACTGCCAGCGCACGCTGCCCTATGTGAACGATTGGGCGCGCAAGTACGAGAAGGAGGGGCTGGTGGTGATCGGCGTGCACACACCTGAGTACGGCTACGAGAAAATCATCGACAACGTGCGCGAGCAGGTTCGCAAGCTGGGGATCAACTACCCGGTGGCCATCGATAACCAATATGCAATCTGGCGCGCTTTCAACAATCAGTACTGGCCAGCCCACTACTTCATCGATGCCAAGGGTCAGGTGCGCTACAGCCACTTTGGCGAAGGGCGGTATGCCGAGCAGGAACGGGTGATTGAGCAATTGTTGGAGGAAGCCAAGGCCAGCCAGTAACCCGTGGCAAGGGAGCTTGCTTGTGGCGAAGGGATCTGTGGGAGCAAGGCTTGCCCGCGATAGCTGCACCGCGGTCGAACAACTGAACCGCGTTATCGTTCATCGCGGGCAAGCCTTGCTCCTACAGATAAATCCCTCCCCGCAAGGAATTGCGTAGCCGTGCTGGCCCCTTGCTCTTTCCAAGGTTGTCAAACTTCTTTTATTTCAGAAAGTTGGGCGACAAACCTATGCGGATTTCTATGTGGGTCGTGGTGACGTGTCTCTTGGTCGCCGTTTCGCTTGAGGCTCAGGCAAAGGCCCTGACGAAAAACCAGCAGTCGGTGTGCCGTTGGGGTTCGGACATTGCCGCCGGCGCCCAGGCGTCGAAGCTTTCCGGGATCACCTTGTACGGCGCGCGTAAAAGGTTGCAGGTGCGCAAGTTTCCCCGGCCGTGGATGCGCATGACCGCCCTGGGCATCACCGAACAGACCTATAACAGCGCTTCACGTCTCAAGCCCGCGGCCATCAAGCAGACCTACTACGAACAGTGCGTGCGGCATGCGCTGGCGCGAAGATAAGCGTTGGTTCACGCCGGGCTTCTGCCGGGCATTTCGATGCCATGCAGGTGAACCCTTCGATACAGGGTCGCTCGGGAAATGCCCAGCGCCCGTGCAGCGGCGGTGGGCTTCCAGCGATGCCGCACCAGCGCATCGAGCAGCATCTGACGCTCCGGGCTGGCGCTGGGTTGTGGTGCGTCCATAGGCGCTTGTGTGCAGTGCAATGACTCGGGCAGGTGACTGAGCTGGATCACACTCGCCTCGCTCACCGCGCAGGCGTAGCGCAGCACATGGCGCAACTGGCGGATATTGCCCGGCCAGTGATAACCGAGCAGGCATTCCAGGGCTGCGCCGCTCAATTGCGCCATCCCCCCGCACTGCGCCGATTCCTCATCCAGAATGCGGTTGATCAACGCCAGCCGGTCACTGCGCTCACGCAGCGGTGGCAGTTGGAAGCGGGCGCCGCCGAGGCGAAAGTACAGATCCTCGCGAAACCCGCCGGCGGCAACTAATGTCTCCAGATCGCGGTGGGTGGCGCAGATCACCTGAATGTCCACGGCCCTGCGCCGTGACGCCCCCAGTGGCGCCACTTCACCTTCGGCCAATACCCGTAGCAGGCGCGTCTGCAAAGCCAGCGGCATGTCACCGATTTCATCCAGAAACAGTGTGCCGCCATCGGCTTGTTGCAGCAGGCCCTGCATACCTTTCGCCGAGGCCCCGGTGAAGGCCCCGGCAACGTAGCCGAACAACTCGCTTTCGATCAGGCTTTCGGGAATCGCCGCGCAGTTCAATGCCACGAACGGCCGGTCACGGCGCTGGCTGGCCTGATGCAGTTGGCGGGCAAATACCTCCTTGCCGGAGCCGGTTTCGCCCTGGATCAGCACCGGCAAGTTGCGATCCTTGACCCGTACCGCCAGACGCAGGCTGTCGGCCAATCGAGGATCCAGCTCCACCGGGGCCATGGCAACCCGGGGGCGCGGATTGGCCCGCTGTCGCGGCGCACTCAGGCGACCATGCAAAGGCGACTCGATGCCGGGGCTGGACAGCGGATACAGACGCTCGTCGCGGGCTCGGTGCAGCAGTTGCTGGTCGAACACCTGGCTGATGTGTTGCGGCAGTTGGCCGTAGTGCTGCAGCAGGTATTGGCGGGCTGCGGGGTTCAGGGCTTGCAGGCAACCGTCGTCGTCCCAGGCGAACAGCAAGTCCGGCTGGCTGTCGACGTAGCCGGCGTTGCGATGGGCCCGCAGCACCCAGTAGCCCTGGGCGCTGCTCATGAAAAACGCCTGTTCGATTTCCCGAGCGCTCTGGACCACCATCTGCCGGATCAGGTGCTGTGAGCGTCGATCATCCGGTGAACGCACCGCCGAGACATCCAGAACCCCGAGCAACTGCCCTTGCGGGTCGAAAACCGGCGCGGCGGAGCAGGTCAGGCCGATGAACGCCGCCCGGAAATGATCGCGCTTGTGCACCGTCACCGGGGCTTTGGCCGTGAGCACCGCCGCCACGCCGCAGGTGCCTTCTTCCCCCTCCGACCAGCAGGTGCCCAAGTACAGCCCGGCCTTGCGGCAGTCATTGCGAATGGTGGTTTCCACCCGGTAATCGATGGTCTGGCCCTGGGCATCGGTGAGCAGCACGCAGTAGTCGGCATCCCGCACCCGACCATGCAGCCGGGCGACTTCTTCGCTGGCGATATTAAGGAACAGTTCCGAGCGCTCGCGGCATTGCTTGAGCACGTCCTGGGACAGGATGCGCGGGCCCTGCAGCGAACCGGGGTCCAGATGATGTTGCTCCATGGAGCGACGCCAGGAGTCGAGGATCAGGTCCGGGACGGGCAGCTGTGGCAGTTGCGCCGCGTTTTTCAGTACGCGGCTGACGCAATCCACATGCGCCCGGGAGTGAGCGGAAAGCATACGGGCCTCCGTTTCAGCTTCTTATCGTTGTGCGCTCATTAAGCGCCGTTCGTTGTGCGCAGACAAGCTCGGCGAGCCGCACCGGCAAGTGTGAGACGCCACGTCTCACGGTCTCGCCAGAACCTCGTGCAGGCTGACATGTCGCGTCTCACAGCGCGTGGGTGGATTCCCTCGGAGGAGGCGCTGCGAGGGCTCTGTTCCGGGCCTTTCGCCGGTTCTATCGGTATCTGGCACCGCCCTTGCTCTAGCGTCTGCAACCGACCCGTTCGGACTGCCAATAATAAAAAACGAGGTGTCCCATGTCTCTGCACCGAGGGTTTTGCTGCCCAGGTCGTCCATCTACTCAACTGCCGGTGGCGCCATGAGTCGCCGTCCACTGACCGTGGGCATCATTGCCAACCCGGCGTCGGGGCGCGATGTGCGACGCCTGACCGCCAACGCCGGGTTGTTTTCCAGCACCGACAAGGTTTCGGTGATCCAGCGGCTGCTGGCCGCCTTTGGTGCCACCGGTATCGAGCAGGTCCTGATGCCGACCGACATGACCGGCATTGCCGCCGCGGTGCTGAGGAACAGCCACAGCCGCCAGGCGCGCAGCAGCCATTGGCCGGCCCTGGAATTTCTCGACCTGACGCTGCGCCAGACCGTCGAAGATACGCGTCAGGCCGCCCGCCTGATGGCAGAACGCGAGGTGAGCCTGATCGCCGTGCTGGGCGGCGACGGCACCCACAAGGCCGTGGCCGCCGAAGTCGGTGATATCCCGCTGCTGACCCTCTCCACGGGCACCAATAACGCCTTCCCCGAACTGCGCGAAGCCACCAGTGCCGGATTGGCCGGTGGGTTGTACGCCAGCGGCCGGATACCTGCGCAGATCGGCCTGCGTCGCAACAAACGCCTGTTGGTCTGCGATGCCGGACGCGGTTTGCGCGAAGTCGCCCTGGTGGACGTCGCCGTGTCGCCGCTGCGCTTTGTCGGCGCCCGGGCCATCAGTCGGGCGCAGGACCTGGCCGAGGTGTTCGTGACCTTCGCCGAGCCGCAATCCATCGGCCTGTCGGCGCTGTGCGGCTTGTGGTTCCCGGTGTCACGCCAGGCGGCGGGTGGTGCCTGGATGCGCCTGGACCCGCAATCGCCCGAAGCGTTGCTGGTGCCGCTGGCCCCTGGTCTGTTGCAAGGCTGTGGCGTGCTCGCCGCCGGGCCCCTGGAGCCTGGCATCGCCCATGGCCTGTCGCTCTCCAGAGGCACCCTGGCCCTGGACGGCGAACGGGAAATCGAATTCAACGCGCAGGACCGGCCCACGGTCACCCTCGATGCCGGCGGCCCGCTGAGCATCGATGTCAACGCGGTGCTGGCCTACGCCGCGCAACAGCGTTTGCTGGCCATCGGCCGCGAACACCCGCAACACCCTCTGAATCTTCAAGAAGACACCCCAGGAGAATAAAAATGTCGACACCGCTCACCCACGATCAACTGCTGCACGCCTATCAGGTGATGCGCACCATCCGCGCTTTCGAAGAGCGCCTGCACGTGGAGTTCGCCACTGGCGAGATTCCCGGTTTCGTCCACCTGTATGCCGGCGAAGAGGCGTCGGCCGCCGGCGTCATGGCCCATTTGGGCGATGACGATTGCATCGCCTCCAACCACCGAGGCCACGGTCATTGCATCGCCAAGGGCGTGGACGTGTACGGGATGATGGCCGAGATCTACGGCAAGAAGACCGGCGTCTGCCAAGGCAAGGGCGGCTCCATGCACATTGCCGATTTCGAGAAAGGCATGCTCGGCGCCAATGGCATTGTCGGGGCGGGCGCGCCCCTGGTGGTGGGCGCCGCGCTGGCCGCCCGGCTCAAGGGCACCGACAGCGTCGCCGTGGTGTTTTTCGGTGATGGTGGCTCCAACGAAGGCGCGGTATTCGAAGCCATGAACATGGCCTCGGTGTGGAACCTGCCGTGCCTGTTCATCGCTGAAAACAATGGCTACGCCGAAGCCACCGCGTCCAATTGGTCGGTGGCCTGCGATCACATCGCCGACCGCGCCGCCGGTTTCGGCATGCCCGGGGTGACGGTGGATGGCTTTGACTTCTTTGCCGTGCACGAAGCCGCCGGGGCCGCCGTCGAACGCGCCCGTGCCGGGGAGGGGCCTTCGCTGATCGAGGTCAAGCTGACCCGTTACTACGGCCACTTCGAGGGCGATGCCCAGACTTATCGGGCACCCGACGAGGTCAAGCATTTTCGCGAGAACCAGGATTGCCTGATGCAGTTTCGCGAGCGCACCACGCGGGCCGGATTGCTCACCGTCGAGCAGTTGGACCAGATCGACAAGGAGATCGAGTTGCTGATCGAAAACGCCGTGTACAAAGCCAAGTCCGATCCCAAGCCCACCGCGGCGGACCTGCTGACCGACGTCTACGTCTCCTATCCCTGAACGCTCTTCATAAAACAAGAACAGAGAATCCCATCATGGCGAGAAAAATCAGCTATCAGCAGGCAATCAACGAAGCCCTGGCCCAGGAAATGCGCCGCGATTCCAGCGTCTTCATCATGGGCGAGGACGTCGCCGGTGGTGCCGGCGCGCCCGGTGAAAACGACGCCTGGGGCGGTGTGCTCGGTGTCACCAAGGGGCTTTACGACCAGTTTCCCGGGCGTGTGCTGGATACGCCGCTGTCGGAAATCGGTTACGTCGGCGCGGCGGTCGGGGCGGCGACCTGTGGCGTGCGCCCGGTGTGCGAACTGATGTTCGTCGACTTCGCCGGGTGCTGCCTGGACCAGATCCTCAACCAGGCGGCGAAGTTTCGCTACATGTTCGGCGGCAAGGCCTCCACGCCGCTGGTGATCCGCACCATGGTCGGCGCCGGCTTGCGTGCCGCCGCCCAGCATTCCCAAATGCTCACCTCCTTGTGGACGCACATTCCGGGGCTGAAAGTGGTGTGTCCGTCATCGCCTTACGACGCCAAGGGCCTGCTGATCCAGGCGATCCGCGACAACGACCCGGTGATCTTCTGCGAGCACAAATTGCTCTACAGCATGCAGGGCGAGGTGCCGGAAGAGCTCTACACCATTCCCTTCGGCGAGGCCAATTTCCTGCGCGACGGCAAAGACGTGACCCTGGTGTCGTACGGGCGCATGGTCAACACCGCGATGGACGCGGCCCGCAGCCTGGCCGGGCGCGGCATCGACTGCGAGGTCATCGACCTGCGCACCACCAGCCCGATGGACGAGGACAGCATCCTGGAAAGCGTCGAGAAAACCGGGCGCCTGGTGGTCATCGATGAGGCCAACCCACGCTGCTCAATGGCCACCGACATTTCCGCGCTGGTGGCGCAAAAAGCCTTTGGCGCGCTCAAGGCGCCGATTGAAATGGTCACCGCGCCCCATACCCCGGTGCCGTTCTCCGATGCCCTGGAAGACCTGTACATCCCTGACGCGGCGAAGATCGAACAAGCCGTGCTCAACGTGATCGAGTGGAGCAAGCGCTGATGAGCCAGATTCATACCCTGACCATGCCCAAGTGGGGCTTGTCGATGACCGAAGGCCGGGTCGATGCCTGGCTCAAGGAGGAGGGCCAGGCCATCACCAAGGGTGATGAAGTGATGGACGTGGAAACCGACAAGATTTCCAGCAGCGTCGAAGCGCCGTTCTCCGGGATCTTGCGGCGGCAGGTTGCCCGACAGGACGAAACCCTGGCGGTCGGCGCCTTGCTCGGGATTGTCGTCGACGGTGAAGCGAGCGATGCCGAGATCGATGCGGTCATCGAGCAGTTCCAGTCGTCCTTTGTGCCCGGCGACGCTGCCGACGAAGACAGCGGCCCGAAACCGCAGAAAGTCGAACTGGATGGCCGGGTGATCCGCTTTTTCGAGCGTGGCGAAGGCGGCACGCCGCTGCTGCTGGTGCATGGTTTCGGCGGCGACCTGAACAATTGGCTGTTCAACCACGAAGCACTGGCGGCCGGGCGTCGGGTCATCGCCCTGGACCTGCCGGGCCATGGCGAATCCGCCAAGACACTGCAACGCGGTGACCTGGACGAACTGAGCGGCGTGGTGCTGGCCTTGCTCGATCACCTGGACATCAACGCTGTGCATCTGGTGGGGCATTCCATGGGTGGGGCGGTGTCGCTGAACGCCGCGCGCCTGATGCCCCAGCGAGTGCGGTCGCTGACCTTGATCGGCAGTGCCGGGCTGGGCGCGCAGATCAATGGCAGCTACCTCAAAGGTTTTGTCGAAGCGGCCAACCGCAACGCCCTCAAGCCGCAACTGGTGCAACTGTTCTCCAATGCCGAGCTGGTCACCCGGCAGATGCTCGATGACATGCTCAAGTACAAGCGCCTGGAGGGTGTGGACGCTGCGCTGTTGCAACTGTCAGCGACGCTGTTCGCCGACGGCCGCCAGCAGGTGGATTTACGCGAAGTGGTGCAGGCCGGCCACGTCCCGACGCTGGTGATCTGGGGCAGCGACGACGCGATCATCCCGGCGGTCCACAGCGATGGGCTGAGTGCCCAGGTCGAGGTGCTGCCCGGCCAGGGGCACATGGTGCAAATGGAAGCGGCCGAGCAGGTCAACCGGTTGATCCTCGGGTTCATTGAGCAGCACTGATCAAGCGGGCGGCGCGGTGATTCGTCGCCCCTACAAAATTCTGGAGGCAACGCTATGAACGTTTCAATCAAGCCTACCCGCAGCATGCGCGCCGCTGTCTGGCATGGCCGCAACGACATCCGCGTCGAAGACGTGCCGCTGCCCGTAGCGCCGCCCGCCGGCTGGGTGCAGATCCGCGTGCAGTGGTGCGGCATCTGTGGTTCTGACCTGCATGAATATGTGGCCGGGCCGGTGTTCATTCCGGTGGACGCGCCGCATCCGCTGACCGGCATCAAGGGCCAGTGCATCCTCGGCCATGAGTTCTGCGGTGAAATCGTCGAATTGGGGGCTGGTGTCGAGGGCTTCAGCGTCGGCGAGCCGGTGGCGGCCGATGCCTGTCAGCACTGTGGCACCTGCTATTACTGCACCCACGGGCTCTACAACATCTGCGAAAACCTGGCGTTCACCGGGCTGATGAACAACGGTGCGTTCGCGGAGCTGGTCAATGTGCCGGCCAATCTGCTTTACAAACTGCCTGCCGATTTTCCCGCCGAAGCCGGCGCGCTGATCGAGCCGTTGGCGGTGGGCATGCATGCGGTGAAAAAGGCCGGCAGCCTGTTGGGCCAGAACGTAGTGGTGGTCGGCGCCGGTACGATCGGCCTGTGCACCATCATGTGCGCCAAGGCCGCCGGCGCGGCGCAGGTGATCGCCCTGGAAATGTCCGGTGCGCGCAAGGCCAAGGCCCTGGAAGTCGGGGCCAGTCATGTGATCGATCCGAACGAGTGCGACGCCCTGGCCGAAGTCCGTCGTTTGACCGCTGGTCTGGGGGCCGACGTCAGTTTCGAGTGCATCGGCAACAAGCACACCGCCAAACTCGCCATCGACCTGATCCGCAAGGCGGGCAAATGTGTGCTGGTGGGGATTTTCGAGGAACCGAGCGAGTTCAACTTCTTTGAACTGGTCTCCACCGAGAAGCAGGTACTTGGCGCGCTGGCCTACAACGGTGAATTCGCCGACGTGATTGCCTTCATCGCCGATGGGCGCCTGGACATCTCGCCGCTGGTGACCGGGCGCATCCAGCTGGAGCAGATCGTTGGCCAGGGGTTCGAGGAACTGGTCAACAACAAGGAGCACAACGTGAAAATCATCGTGTCACCCGCACGGATCTGAGCGCGCCTGAGGTGGGCGATTGGCGATGGCCGGCAAGGCCATCGCACTTTTTATCTCAGGTATAGGCCAGCAAGCGCCCACACAACACCACCGTGAACCATATCGCCACGGACAGCACCGCCTGCGCTTTTGCAAGTCCTGGTGCCGCGCTGGCGGTGTTCCATTGGCTGACCGTGCGATAAATCCCGAGGTGAAACGCCAGGGCGTTGAGGCCCGCCGCCGCAATCAGGCACAGCTTGAGGATAAACACGCCATTGCCGGCGAAGTCATGGGGATGGGCGCTGAACATCATCAAACCGGCGGGTACGATCAACAGCAGGGCCGCAAGGGCCCAGGGCAGTAGATGGCGGGCCAGCGCCGTCACGGCAATGTCCTTGGACACCCCAAGCACCCGCAAATCGAACATCACCACCGCGCCCACCAACAGCGAAAACCCGATGATGTGCACCACCTCCACCAACGGGTAGAGCCACAGTTCGCCGCGCATGGCCAGCGCCAGGGACGAACCTTCCAGTTGGTCCAGCCAGCCCTGCGGGTCGTTGCCTGCCTCGATGGCCTGCATCAGCGCAACTCGACGGTCTTGTTGTCGACGGTGATGCGTTCTGCGCGCAACTCATCGGGTTTGTTGCGGTTTGCATAGCCGACCACGCCCACCTGGTTGCCAGGCTTGAGCATGTCCTTGCTCAGGCCTCGGTTCTCCATGCGTGACGGCGGGGCGAGCACCACGGTCCAGGTTTTGTCCGCCGTTTTCAGGCGCACGAAGCCATGGGGATGCGAATAGCCGGATTCTTCTATCGTTCCGTTGAGTTGCAGGGTGTTGTCAGTGTCGTACTCGCTCCAGCCGTGATGGGCCAGGGCTGTCGTTGCCATCAGCATCAACGATAAGCCGATGCAACCGAGTATGTGTTTCATGGCAGGTCTCCTGTTGGATCATCGGTTCAGCCCGGCAGGTAGTTGCGCCAGACGCGGTCTTCGCCGAGCTGCAGTGACTGCTCGTCTTCTTCGCGAAACCTGTGGTCGCAGTCGAGGAAGAACTCATCGAGTTGCGGCGGCTTGACGTGGGTGGCACTGAGCATGGTGTGGACCTGTCCGCGATGATGGATCTGATGTTCGAACAGGTGCAACAGCAGTCGGTCGATTCGTTCGCGCACCACCTCGTCGACACGCACCAGATCGACGGAGCGGGCGAGGTCGGTTTCCCGCAGGGCTTCGCAGAATGCCACCAGTCGCTGGTCGGTTTGAGTCTGGTTGTGCAGCAATTGGGCAAAGGCCAGGGTCTCGGAAAAATCCTTTATCTGGCCGTCACGGTCGCCTTCCAGGGCGGTGAGGTAATAGCGGTCCACTTCCAGGATGTGGCAAAGCGTGGCCTGGATGGACGGGAAGAACCCCGTGCGCGGTGCCTGGTATTGGGTCTCGCTCAACGGCGCGCAGGCAGTGAGTAGTCGGTGATTGGCCCACTGATTGTTCAGGGCCTGGGCCAGGAAATAGTTCATGGGGCACCTTGTGTGCGAGCTGGCTCACGATGAGGGCGGCACATCCAGCATAGTCGATTCAGACAGACCGCTATCGCGAGCAGGCTCGCTCCCACAGGGATTTGTGGTGAATGTGGGAGCGAGCCTGCTCGCGATGGCGGCGGCGCTATCACCGCCGGTCAGCGCCATGTCCTGCGGTCAAAGCCCCACATCCGGCAACACCGGCCGATTGGCCAGGGCCTTGGCCATGATCTGCTCGACGTACACGCGATCCTCCTCCGGCAGCGCCAGGCGCGGTGGGCGGGTGAGGGCGCTGCCGCGACCGGCGATGGCTTCGCACAGTTTGATGCACTGCACCAGGTCGGCGCGGGCGTCCAGGTGCAGGATCGGCATCAGCCATTCATAGATCGGCATCGCTTCGGCAAACCGTCCGGCGCGGGCCAGGCGGAAAATGGTTTCGCCTTCTTGAGGGAACACGTTGGACATCCCCGAGACCCAGCCTTCGGCACCCACGGCCAGGCTTTCCAGCACCACGTCGTCCAGGCCTGCAAACAACACAAAGCGGTCGCCCACTTCATTGCGCACGTCGATGAAGCGCCGGGTGTCGCCGGACGAATCCTTGAAACACACCACGTTGTCGCAATCGGCCAGGGAAATCAGGATGTCCGGGGTCACGTCATTCTTGTAGATCGGCGGATTGTTGTAGACCATCAACGGCACGTCGGCATGCCGGGCCACGTAGCGGAAATGCTCGGCGGTCTCGAACGGCTTGGAGCCATAGACCAGCGCTGGCATCAGCATCACGCCGTCGACGCCGACCCGGCGCACCGCGTTGGCGACCTTGGCCGCCTGCACGCTGGTGAACTCGGCCACGCCGCAGATCACCGGCACCCGGCCCCGGGCAGCATCCACCGCCACTTCGGTCACGGCGATTTTCTCCTCGGCGCTCAGGGAGGTGTTTTCCCCCACCGAGCCGCAGACCACCAGGCCTGACACGCCATCGCGGATGACGTTGGAAATCACTTGATGGGTTTTTTCCAGGTTGATGGAAAAGTCATCGTTGAACTGCGTGGTGACGGCGGGGAATACGCCGCTCCAATTGATGCGTTTGCTCATGGTTGTCTCCGGTTGTTAATGGTATGTGGCGAGGGAATTTGTGGGAGCAAAGCTTGCTCCCACAGGGGGCGATGCCAATTCAAGAAGTCATGCGCCAGGCCAGGTATCCGAAAGCCGATACCCCTGTGGCCAGGGATCTGCCGGGTCGAGCAGCAACTGATGCGTGCCGGTGATCCACGCGCGCCCAGCGATGCACGGATAAATTGCCGGGCGTCCGGCCACTTCGGTCAATGAATCGATACGGCAGTGGAACTCGGAGCCGATGATCGAGCGGCCGATGAAACGCTCTCCCACTTGCATCAACCCCTTGGCGTGCAACACCGCCATGCGCGCCGAGCAACCGGTGCCGGTGGGGGAGCGATCGATCTTGCCGGGCTGGATCACCACGGCGTTGGCACCGCTGGCGATGCCGTTCTCCAGGACGATGGGCGCGGCAATCTGGCAAAACGAGATATGCGACCAGTCCGGGTTCAACGGATGGACAAAGCCCAGTTGCTCGTTGGCGGCCCGGGTGATTTTCAACCCCACGGCCACCAATTCGGCCGCTTCATCAGGACGGATAGCAAAACCCAGGCGCTGGGCGTCGACGATGACGAAACTGTCGCCGCCGTAGGCAGTGTCCACCTGCAGCGACCCCAGCCCCTCGACTTCGATCCAGGCATCGAGGCGGTCGGCGAAGGAGGGCACGTTCTTGATTTCCACCCGCTGGACTTTACCGTCGCGGCAGTCGGCCACCGCTTCGATCAGCCCGCCGGGCGCTTCGAGGACCAAGCGCGTCTGGGGCTCGGTCATGGGCAGGATGCCGCTATCGAGCAACACAGTGGCGACGCACAACGAGTTGGAACCGGACATCGGCGGTGTGTCGGCCGGTTCCATGATGATCCAGGCCATCTGCGCCCGCGGGTCCTTGGCCGGCACCAGCAGGTTGACGTGACGGAACACGCCGCCACGGGGCTCGTTGAGGACGAAGTTGCGCAGGGTCTGGTCCTGGGCGATCCAGCGTGACTGTTCCCATACGGTGGCGCCGGGCGGTGGTGCGACGCCGCCGACGATCACATCGCCGACTTCGCCTTCGGCGTGGCAGCTGACGATATGGATGATTTTTGATGAGCGCATTGGCTGCTCCTTGGGTTGTCTGGTCGGGCCTCATCGCGAGCAGGCTCGCTCCCACACTGTTTTGCGTACGCCACAGAACCTGTGGGAGCGAGCCTGCTCGCGAAAGGGCCGTCCGCTATTTCACCGACTTGAGAAAAGCCGCCGTCTCCGGCTGCACAGGATTACCAATCACCTGATCCGGCGGCCCGATCTCATGGACCCGCCCGTCGCAGAAAAACGCCACGCGGTCGGACACATCCCGGGCGAAGCGGATCTCGTGGGTCACCAGCACCATGGTCATGCCGTCTTCGGCGAGCATGCGCATGGTGTCCAGCACTTCGCCCACCAATTGCGGGTCCAGGGCCGAGGTGGCTTCGTCGAAGAGCATGTAGTCCGGCGACATCGCCAGGGCCCGGGCGATCGCCATGCGCTGTTGTTGACCACCGGAAAGCTTGCCGGGGAAGGCCTTGAGTTTGTCTCCCAGGCCCACATGTTCCAGCTGTTGCAGCGCCAGCGCTTCGGCCTCCTGCTTGCTTTTGCCCAGCACTTTGCGAGGCGCCAGCATCACGTTTTCCAGCACGGTCAGATGGGGGAAAGCGTTCCATTGCTGGAACACGATGCCGATCTTTTGCCGCAAGCGGTTGAGGTCGGTGGCGCGGTCGTGAACCTCGATGCCGTCCACGCGGATGCTGCCTTTGTGGATCGGCTCAAGGCCGTTGATGCACATCAGCAGGGTCGATTTGCCGGAGCCGGAGCCGCCGATGATCGACACCACTTCCCCTTTGTCCACCGTCAGGCTCACGCCCTTGACCACTTCCAGCTCGCCAAAGGATTTGTGTACGTTCTCGATCTCAATCATTTTCCTGCCACCTTCTTTCCAGACGTGCGCCAAGGCGGGCGACCACCAGGCTCATGACGTAGTAAATGAGGCCCGCGATGCACAGCACCAGCAACGGTTCCTGGATGCGGGTGACGATGGTTTGCGAGGCGCGCAGCAGTTCGACGATGCCGATCCACATCACCAGCGCGGTGTCTTTCATCACGCCCAACACCAGGTTCAGCCAGCCAGGGAATGCGACCCGCGTGGCAATCGGCAGGACGATGTAGCGCAGATCCTGCAGGTAACTCAGGCCCAGGGAGCGACTGGCCCGCCGGGTACTCAACGGCACCGCCAGCACGCCACCGCGCACGATCTCGGTGAAGTAGGCGGCGGCGTAGACGCCGAGCACGATGCAACCGACCGCGAAGGCGCTCAGGTTCAGGCCGACGATGCTCTTGAGGGCGTTGAACAGCACGAACTGGATCAGCAGCGGAACGCTGCGAAACACGTCCAATACCCAGGCCAGTGGCAGGCTGGCCCGCGGCAGCAATGCCCGCAGCAGGCCGAACAGCAAGCCGGCCAGGGAGCCCAGCAGGATCGACCACGCGGTCAGTTGCAGCGTGACCCAGGCCCCGTCGAGCAAGAACAGCAGATCGTTAAGGGTGAGGCTGGTGGTAAACATGACGCGCCCTCAGTAGCGAAACAATCGCCAGGACAACAGCCGGGCCAGCCCGACGATCAGCTTGGCGATCAGGTAATACAGCACCGCCGCGAGGGCGAAGTATTCGAAGGTGCGGAAGGTCTTGACGTTGTATTCCTGGGTGACGCCGGTCAGGTCGTTGTTCAGGCCAACCACCACACCCAGGGAGGTCATCAGCACCGCCCAGACCATCTGGTTGGTCAGCGGGTAGAACACGATGCGCAGCAGTTGCGGCACGATGATCATCCGGTAGGCTTGCCAGGCGCTCATGCCCAGGGAGCGGGCGGCGCGCATCTGGGTACTCGGCACGGCCTTGAGGCCGCCGCGAAAGTTTTCCGCCAGGTAACCGGCGTTGTTGAAGGTGATCCCGGCCAGCAACGCCAGCCAGGAACTGACGTGCAGCCCGAGAGAGCCGAGGCCGAAGTAGAGGATGTAGATCTGGAACAGCGAGGGCGTGTTGCGGGCGATCGACACCCAGCCATTGCCCACGCCGCGCAGCAGCGGATGGCGGGCCTGGCGCATCACCGTCAGCACCAGGGCGATCAGCACGCCGAAGATCATCGACAGCGCCGCGGTCTCGAAGGTGACCCAGGCCCCGGCGAGCATGTCGGGCAGGGCACGCAAGGCCGGGCGCCACTGGAAACTGTAGTCAAACATCGGTCAGGCCCCCATATGGACAGTCGGTTGCAGCCACGTCGGCGGTTGACCGCTGGCCGTTGCGCTGCACGCAGCTTCAACGCACTGCGCAAGGCTGGCGAAGTGCACGCCGCGACCGACCAGACCCGGTGCGTAATGGGCGTATTTGCCGGAGTTGGTCATCAGGGTGGTGGCGCCGGGCGGAATAACCGGCTCGCCCAACATGCACCAGCAGGTGTCGGTGACCAGGAGCGCGCCGAAGGCTTCGATAGCCTGCAGATGGCCCGCTTCGCGAGCCTGTTCCAGTACCGCTCGGCCACAGGTGATCGCCAGCACCACCTCCGGATGTTTGTGGCGGCCTGCGCACAGGGCCGACAGGGCGGCGAATTCGCTGAGGGAAAAATGCGGATTGCCCAGGGAGACCACGTCCACCTGGCGGTGCCGGGCGCTGTTGAGTTCGCGCCAACTGGCGAGCAGGCCGGCAACGCTGACAGTGTCCTGCGGCAAACTGACTCCCGGCTCCAGGACATCGACCGGGTCGAGGGCCTCGGGCGTCACCCCGGCGATGTGGAACAGCGGCGCGGCGCTGGTGGTGGCGAACGCGGCGCCGAAGGCTTTCAAGTCGTCCCGCGTGGGGGCGGCGTGCTCCAGGCCGCGGATCAGTGGAATGCGTCGGCCCGTCAGGCTGCCGATGTGATAACCCAGCAGCGGATAGAAACTGTCGTCCACGGGCCCCAGCGGCGGCACATCGATAATCAGCGCGGCTTTGCGCTGCGCGTCAAGATGGCAGCCGGTCAATGGCGCGCGGCCGCAGAGGGCGATGCAGATGTCCAGGAAGTCCGGGTACTTCTGCGTGCGGGCACCGAGCACGCTGTTGGCGTAGACCACGGCGTTGGATTCGGCCCAGACGATCTGCTTGCCAGGCTTGGGCGCGCTGTCGAGCAGGTAGGGGGCACAAGTGAAACTCAATTGCGCACCCATTGCCATGTAGGCATCCCCCAAGGCGCTGGCCGGCTCACCCAGGGCGGGGTCGACGCCCAGTTCCCGCCAGCGCCGCTGGTCCACGGAGATCGAATTGAGCGTGGTGGGCACGCGCACCTTCGCGCCCCACTGCACCAGTTGTTCGGCAAAACGCAGGCTGGCCGGGCCGGTATAGATGCAGCCATCGATGTGGGCCTGGGTCACATCCAGCAGTTGTGTAGCGCCCTGGATCTGGGCCATGCGCAATACAATCTGCATTGCGACCTGGGCCGCCTTGCCGTGTCTGCCGTCCAGCAGCGCCTGGTCCTGTTGGCTGAGGCTGATGGTTGAACCGCTGAGCGCGGGGGTTGGAAAGTCCAGCCCATGCCAGCCATCGTTGGGGCGCTGACCTGACAAGGTCAGGCAAGCGCCTTCAATGCGCACAAAACCCTGGCCGCGCAACCGCTTGAAGGCCTCGTGCCCGACACACACCACCGGCAGGGAGCGCTGGAAAATCACCTGCGCCACCAGCACGCCCAGGGTCAGGATTTCATCGGCCTCGGCCAGCACCAGGGCCGCAGGGGCGTGGCCGTTGCTGATCAGCTCCATCAGCACGCTGCTGCCGGTGCAGGAGCCACGCCCGCTGGGAATCGCCAGCACGCGCCCGGCCAGGCGTTCGCCGCTCAACGGATGATGGCGGTCAATCACCTCGCCGCTGGCCGGGTCGACCCCGCCCCAGAAACTCAGGCCCACATCGGCGTACAGCAGGGCGCCCTGGGCGGCACCCTCCACCAGACTTCGGCCCGTCACACGGGTAGGCGTGCTTGGCATGCTCCAATCCTCAGTAGTAGACCTGCGGCACCACCAGGTCGGCCGGCGGGATGTCGGTGCCCACCCATTTGACGAACAGCTCCTTGTAACGGCCAGTGCGCACCTGCTGGTTGACGAAGAGGTTGAGGTAGTTGATCAACCCGTACTCGTTGCGCTTGGCGCCAAGGGACACGTAGTCGATGACATAGGGCGCGTTGCCCGCGATTTTCAGGTTCTTGTACTTGCCCGACTTGATGGTCGCGGCCGCCACGGTGTTGGTCACCACGGTCGCATCGATGTGGCCCTGGGCGACGGCCAGCAGCGTGTCGTTCTGCGACTGGTAGGCGCGGAAACTGCCGCTGCCCCAGCTTTTCTGGTCTTTTTCCAGGGCGATGGCTTCGTAGGTGCCGCTGGTGTTACCCAGAGGCTTGCCCTTGAGGTCGTCGTAGCTGTTGATGCCGGTATCGTCGCGGGTCAGCACCACCATCTGAAACGCGAAGTAGGGCACGGTCAGGCCCACGGTCTTGGCCCGCTCCAGGGTGTCGGAGGTGGAGGCGACGATCACGTCCGCACGGCCGGAAACCAGCGCCGGGATCCGGTCCGGGAACGGTGTTTCCACCACTTCGGGTTCCACGCCGAGGACTTTCGCCAGGTCGTGGCAATAGTCCACGTCAAAACCAGCGGGTTTATTGCCAGCGTCACGAAAACCCATGGGCGGGAAGTCCAGGGTCACGGCGCAGCGCAGTTTGCCGGAGCCGATGATGTCGTCGAGTTTGTCGGCGTGAGCGGGGGCGATGAAAAGGGGCGTGAGGGCAACGCTCAGGGCTACAGCCAATGCAGGGTTTTTCATAAATGCCTCGCTGTCGAATAAATGCGGATGAAATATCGTATTGAGGATTTCGTATACGATATTAAATAAAGCAAGCAGCGTGCCGGTTTGAGGTTGAGTCAGTGGTCATTGGTAAGGCTTTGATGTGCATGCATTAAAAGACGTGGAGCTGCGTCAGACGCCGAACAACGCTTGCGTGCGGTGTTACAGATAGGAGCAATCGCAGTCCCCATGCCCCACCAGGGAACACAGGTCAGCGCTGATTTTCGCGATACTGACTGGGTGAAAGGCTGGTCAAGGCGCGGAACTGCCGGCTGAACGCGCTGTGATCGGTGTAGCCGCAGCGCAGGGCGATTTCGGTGATGGGCAGGTCGTGGTCCAGTAACAACCGCGAGGCTTCTTCCAGCCGCGCCTTGTGAATCATCTGCCGGGGCGTGAGCTGGAAGATGCGCTTGCAGTGGCGCTCCAACTGCGCCACCGACAACCCGGCGATAGCGGTCAGGTCGGCAAGGCTGATGGGGTGGGCGAAGTGCTGTTTGATATGGGCATCCACCGCCGCCAGTTTGTGGAACGCAGGGTGACTCGACTGGGGCAGTTGCAAGTCCCGGGAAATCCCGGCCAGGCCGACGATCTGGCCGTTGGGCGCATGCAGGGCGAGTTTATGGGTCAGGCACCACACCGGCTGGTTGCCGTAGTACAGGTGCAGTTCGAGCTGGTCGGCCAGTTCCCGGCCGCTGGCCAGCACCCGTCGGTCCTGCTCGGTGTACAGCGGGCCGAAACGCTCGGGAAAAACCTGCTCGGCAGTGAGGCCCAGCAGGTCAGCGCTTTGTTTGAAGCCGCAACGCCGGGCCAGGGTCTGGTTGACGAAGGCATAGCGGGCTTGCCTGTCCTTGATGAAAAACACCACGTCCGACAGGGTGTCGAGCAACGGCGCGATGGGTTGCAGGCTGTTGAGCAGGGTCGGTAAATCGCAGGGGGCGAAGGAAGTGAGCGTGGGGTACATGGTCCAGCATCGCCTTCTGATGGGAGCGAGCGTGCTCGCGGTAGCGCAGTGTCGATCGAAAATACGGGACCTGTCACCTCGCAATCGCACGCTGGTTCGCACAGTTCTTTATGAATGACCCGAAGCAACTGTGGGAGCGAGCCTGCTCGCGATAGCGGAGTGTCAGTCAACATCAATGCTGCTGAACCGGCGCTATCGCGAGCAGGCTCGCTCCCACAGGTTGGGCTTGCACGGGCTCAAGTGGGCGGGGTTTCTTCCAGGTGCAGCAAAGTCTCGATCCGCGCCGGGCTGAAGGGCGGGCGCGGCGTGGGTGAGGGCCAGCCGAACAGATGTTCCAGCGCGGCAGCGCAGACCCGCCCCTGGCAGGCCCCCATGCCGCACCGGCTCGCCAGTTTCGCGGCGCGCCAGTCCTGGTGGTCGACCAGCTCGCCATACGGCACGTCTTCGCAGCGGCACACCAGTGTGTCGTCCCGAGCGAGGGTCTTGAGTCGCGCGTCCAAGGCGAAGGCCTTGTTCAACGCCCGGGCGAAACCTTGCCAGCGTGCCCGGCGAGGCCACAAGCGTTGAGCGGCGACACTATTGCCAACGGCGCTGTGGCCGGCGATGGCGCCTTCCACCAGCGCCAGTTCGCTGCCACCGAACCCGGTGCATTCACCGGCGGCGTAATGGTCGTGGCGGGTAGTCGCTTGCCAGGCGTCAACAGCTAGCGCCTGGCCTTCAAGACCACAGCCCAAGGCCTGGCCGAGCTGAGTATTGGGAATGAGCCCGAACCCACAGGCAAGACGGTCGCAGGCCAGTTCAAGTGTCTTGCCCTGTTGTAGCAGGCGCACGCCCTCAAGCCGCTCGCGACCCAGGGCCTCCAGCACATGCGTGCCGGTGCGGTAGTGGGGATCGAAAAGGCTGAACGACTGCAAAAACTTGCCCGGCCAGCGCGGCAACTGCGCGGCGAAACCGGCGACGGCGCGATGATTGGCCTGCTCGGCGATCCGCAATACCTGCGCCCCTTGATGTTTGGCGGTGGCGGCGCTGGCCAGCAACAACGGACCGCTGCCGGCGATCACCAGCCGTTCGCCGCGCACTGGCAGGCCACTCTTGATCAATGCTTGTAAACCACCGACGGCGGTCACCCCCGGCAGCGTCCAGCCGGGGAAGGGCAGCAGCAGTTCGCGCGCGCCGGTGCACAAGATCAAGCGCTGGTAGGTGATCTGCCAGCCGCGTTCGGCATCTTCCACCAGCAAGGTTTTATCGGCGGCGCAGGCGATGACGCGGGTGCCGGCGTGGCAGCGCACATTGGCGCAGGCCTGTAATGAGTTGCGCAGACGTCGGGCCTCGGCGGGGAGGTGAGCTTGGGGGCCGTCGCGCCAGATCTGCCCGCCCGGAAATGGATTATCGTCCAGCAGCACAATGCGCATGCCGCTGCTTGCCGCGGCCAGGGCGGCAGCCATGCCGGCGGGGCCGGCGCCGATGATCAACAGGTCGGTGGTTTCGTTCATGGTCGTGTTTGCACTTGCATGCCATCGCGACACAGTGTCTGGCAGGCCAGGCGTCGATGGCCATCGATCATCACCCGGCATTCCTGGCAAATGCCCATGCCGCACAGAGGCGCGCGGCGCTGGCCGCTGACCGAAGTGCGGCCGCAACCGTCGGCTCCCAGGGCAAGGGCGGCGGCGACGCTGGTGCCGCTGACGACAGTGAGCGGGCGACCATCGAGAAACAGATCAGGCATGGGCCGGTTCTCCCAGAAAACGCTGTGGCAGGTACGGTTGCGTCGCCAGCGGCGAGGTTTCGTTGAACAGTTGCGCGGCCAACAGATCGGCCGTTGCGGGTGCCGTCGTCACGCCCAGGCCTTCGTGACCCACCGCCAGCCACAGGCCAGGGCGTTGCGGATGTTGCCCCACCAGCGGCAGGCCGTCGGGGCTGGCGGCGCGAAAACCGGTCCAGGCGCGGATGCCGTTGAGGTGTGCCAGGCCTGGCATGTAGTCGACAGCACGTTTGAGCATCTTTGCCAGCATCCAGCCTTCCACCTGCGGGTCGACGGTGCCGAACTGTCGCGAGGCACCGATGAACAGCTGCCCGGTCGGACGCGGCTGGATATTGCACGCCACCGATGGACCGCTGGCGTTGTGAGCGCTGGTGACATACCCCAGCTCCACCAGGGTGTGGGAGACGGTGGCGGGGTAACGATCGGTGATCAACAAATGGCCCTTCTTGGCTTCGATCGGCAACTCCGGGCACAGCTCGGTGGCCTGGATGCCATTGGCGAGAATCACCGCTTCTGCGTTCAACCAGCGACCATCCTCAAGACGCACTCGATGGCCATCCACTTCAACGACCTGGGCGCGTTGCTGAGCAATATTGGCCTCCTCCAGCATCCAGCGCGCGGCAGCCGGGGCGTACAGGATCCCGTCGCCCTTGATCAGCAGGCCGCCCTCCAGGCCTTCGCGCAGTTGCGGCTCACGCTGCTGCAGGGCCGCACGCCCGATCAGCTCGCAGTCTTCGCCATGAGCCAGCAGGTTCAGGTACTTGCTATGGGCAACGGCCATTTCCTCGGCATTGGCCGCCAGCCACAGGGTGCCGTTGTTGCGCCAGGCACAGGCGTCGGGCAGGGCCGGGGCCAACTGGCGCCAGCGCTGCAGGGAATATTGACTGAGGGCCAGTTCCGCCGGGTTGTCGTCCAGCACCAGCAAGTGGCCCATGCCGGCAGCCGTGGCGCCGTGCCAACCGGCATCGAGTACCAGGACCTTCAAGCCTCGCCGGGCCAACGTCCGGGCGCAGGCGGCGCCGATGATGCCGGCACCGATGATGATCACATCGGCGACGTGGCCGGCGTTCACGGGACGATGCCCCAGGCGAACGGATCATCCGGCTCAATGACCAGCGTGGTTTCGGCGCTGATGTAGGCGCGACCGCGAATGGTCGGCACGATGCGCTCGCCGTCGAACTCATAGGAGCCTTCGAATTCACTGCCAATGACACTGGCCTGGCGCCAGATCTGCCCGGGTTGCAGTTTTCCGTCAGCGGCCAGGCACGCCAGTTTGGCGCTGGTGCCGGTGCCGCATGGGGAGCGGTCATACGCCTTGCCGGGGCAGAGCACGAAGTTGCGGCTGTCGGCGTGCGGGTCATCGGCGAACAGTTCGATGTGATCGATCAGGCCCCCGTCCTCACCCCGCAGACCTTGCTGTTCCAAGGCCTGCTGCACGGCGTAGGTATAGGCGGTCAACGCGTCGAGGTTGTCGCCCGCCACGCGCTGGCCATGGTCAGCGATCAGGAAAAACCAGTTGCCGCCCCAGGCCACATCGCCCACCACCGGGCCGATACCGGGCACCTCCAGGCTCAGGGCCTTGCGGTAACGGTAGGCCGGCACATTGCGTACGCTGACCGAACGGTCCTCATGCAAGGTCGCTTGCACCGTGCCCACCGGGGTTTCGACGGTGTGCACGCCAGGGCCGATCTTGCCCAGGTGTGCCAGTGACGTCACCAGGCCGATGGTGCCGTGGCCGCACATGCCCAGGTAGCCGCTGTTGTTGAAGAAGATCACCCCGGCACAGGCGCTCGGGTCCTGCGGCTCACAGAGCAGCGCCCCCACCAGCACATCGCTGCCCCGTGGTTCCAGCACGCAGGCGGTGCGCCAGGCGTCATGCTGTGTCGCTAGACGCTGGCGGCGCTCGGCCATGCTGCCTTGGCCCAGGTCGGGAAAACCGTCGGTGACCAGACGGGTCGGTTCGCCGCCGGTATGGGAATCGATCACGGTGATGCGTTTCATGGGGGGCCACGTCCGTTCAGATGAGTGACGGCAAGCGTGGCCCGCGCTGGGGGGTGACGGCTTGATGGATTTATCTGTCACTCATGACGAAATCGGCACAGCAGCGACGCATCAATGGCTCGAAGGCAGGAACTCGAACAGCGTCTTGCAAACGCCGGCGATGTGTTCGTCCAGTAACTTCACCGCCCGCTCCACATCACCGGCGCGGCAGGCCGCAAGAATTTCCCGGTGTTCGTGGTCGGCGCGTTCCTTGCCGGCCGAAAGGCTCATCTGCATGCGCAGGTAGCGCTCCAGCTTGTCGTGCACCGAGCGGATCAAACCCACCAGAAAGGGGCGCTGCGCCGGCTCGTAGAGACAGGCATGCAATTGCCAGTTCAGTTCAGCCCAACGACCCACGTCGTCTTCACCGATGAACTCACGGCAGATGCTCTCGGCGCGGGCGAAGGTCTCTTCAGTCATGTTGGGAATCGCCAGGCGCAGCACTTTGTCTTCCAGCAGCATCCGCACCTCGAACATTTGCGCCAGCTCCGCCTCGGAAATGCGCGTGACCATCGCCCCGCGATTGCGCTGGAACATCACCAGCCCCTCGGCTTCCAGGCGCTTGAGGGCTTCGCGCACGGGAATCTTGCTGACGTTGAACTGCCGGGCGATGTCGTCCTGGCGAATGGGCTCGTCCTCGGCAAAATGCCCGGCCACGATGGCTTCGCGCAGATGACGGGTGATGATTTCCGAAGTGGAAGGGGTGTTGCCCAGATCAGGCAGATTGAACTTGGATAAGGTCACGGCGGCGGTCGTTTGGCTTGGTTGGGGATATGGTATACGACTTTGCCAGCAGTCGCGTTGTGCAGTTGGCACGTGCCAGGAAGGGGCATTTTGCTGGGTTGTGAATGGGAATTTGTGTCAAACAAGAATGAGTTGCTGTATCTTTCGCGACACATTCTTGTCGGCCTCTGGGGGCTGACGTATTTTCGTTAGGATTGTGCATCGATGCGTCGGATTCTCGTTTCACTGTGTGTGCTCCAGGCTTATTCCGTATCCACGTGGGCAGACGAGCCCATGGCCGCAACCTCCGCACCGTTGGAACTGCAAGCCACGGACATCGTGGGTCTTTCGGAGATCGAGTCCGCGCAAGGGCCCGTCAAGGGATACCACGCGACCCGTTCGGCCAGCGCGACACGTACCGACACCGCGATTCATGAAACCCCACAGTCGATTTCCGTGGTTTCGCGCGACGTGGTGGAAGACCTCAGCGCCACCCGGCTGCAAGACGCGCTCGATTACGCCGGCGGGGTCGGCAGGGCGAACAACTTCGGTGGCCAGGGCCTGACCACGTTCACGGTCCGCGGCTTTACCACGGGCGAGTTCTACCGCAACGGTTTCCCGATCAACCGCGGTTACCCGAACATGCCAGATGCCAACACCATCGAGCGCCTGGAAGTGCTGCGCGGCCCGGCGACGATGTTGTACGGTCGCGGCGATCCAGGCGGCACCTTCAACGTGGTGTCCAAGCAGCCATTGGCCGAACGCACGGTGACCCTGGGCAGCCAGGTCAGCGACCAGGGCATGCGTCGCGGGACCCTCGATGCCTCGGGCCCGCTGGACGAAGAAGGGCGCCTGGCGTATCGCCTGAACGTGATCGGCGAGGGCGGCGATACGTTCCGCGACCACGTCGAGACCGAACGCTATGGCATTGCGCCGGTGGTGACCT
Source organism: Pseudomonas sp. A214 (assembly GCF_900156295.1). Classification (NCBI taxonomy): domain Bacteria; kingdom Pseudomonadati; phylum Pseudomonadota; class Gammaproteobacteria; order Pseudomonadales; family Pseudomonadaceae; genus Pseudomonas; species Pseudomonas sp. A214. The sequence continues at coordinate 4,324,651 of NZ_LT707062.1, read as the reverse complement.
GGCAGGTCAACGACACCACGCGCCTGACCTTCGAAGGCGACTTCATGCGCAACAATGCGCCGCTGGACCGTGGCTTGACCCATTACGCCGGCCAGCGCGGCACCGCCTCGCGCGATACGTTCTTCGGCGAGAAAGACGCCGGCAAGTTGCACAACGACAACAACATGCTGCAGGTGCGTTTCGAGCACATGCTCAACGACGACTGGACCTTGGCCGGCGGCACCCAATGGCTGGACGGCACCCTGCAGGGCAACGCGGTGGAAGGCAACGGCATCGCCGCCGACGGGCGTACCCTGGGGCGCAATTTCAACTATCGCAAACTGGAGTGGACTGACCGGGACACCCAACTTAACCTCACCGGGCGTTTTTCCACGGGTGGGTTCGAGCACACACTGTTGACCGGCATCGAGTATGAAGATTACGACTACCAGTCCATCATCAAACGTTCCGCCGCGGGGAGCAGTGCTTATCCAATCGATATCTTCGATCCGGTGTATGGCCAGCCACGCCCGGCGCTGACACGCACGCCCACCGATGATCAGGAAAACCTCAAGACGTTTGGCGTATTCGTGCAGGATCAGGTGGCGCTGACTGAGCGCTTGAAGCTGTTGGCCGGGGCACGTTTTGAGCGGTTCGAGCATCAGTACGAGAGTTTCGTCCCTCAGACCCCGCCTGGTAGTCGGAACTGGGACGTCACCGACAGCGCGGTCACCCCGCGCCTGGGTGTGATCTACGATTTGACCGACACCTTGGCTGTCTATGCCAATACCGCGCGCTCGTTCAAACCCAACAACGGTGCCAGTCGCGAAGGCGGCGGGTTCAAGCCGGAAGAGGGCAAGTCTTATGAGATGGGGATCAAGTGGGAAGCCTTGGATCGTCAGTTGAGTGTCTATGCGGCGGTGTACCAGATCGAAAAACGTAACGTGCTCACCACTGACCCAGTGGATTCCACCTTCAGCGTGGCCGCTGGCGAAGTGCGCAGCCGTGGTTTTGACCTGAACATGGCGGGCAATTTGACGCCGGAGTGGCGCGTGATTGGTGGTTACGCGTATGTGGATGCCGAAGTGACCAAGGACATCAATATCCCGTCCGGCACCCGCTTGCTCAACGTGCCCAAAAACACCTTCAGCCTGTTGAACGTCTATGAGTTCCAGGATGGCGGCCTCAAAGGGCTGGGCCTGGGACTAGGCGCCAAGTATGTGGATGAACGGGCCGGCCAGACGGCGGCGACTGCGTTCTCCATGGACAGCTACACGGTGGTGGACCTGCTCGGCTACTACAAGGTCAACGAGCGGATCCGCCTCAACCTGGACCTGAAGAACCTGTTCGACGCCGACTACGAAGAAGGCGCTTTCGGTAACGTCTATGCCTACCCAGGCGCACCGCGAACCGTGCAGGCCGGCATCTCCTATACGCTCTGAACTCCAGGCGTCATGAAAACCCCGGAGGTTGTGCCTCCGGGGTTTTTCTTTTTACCACTTGCCCGTGCTCATCCCGCCGTCTACCGGCAGTATCGCGCCGGTCGTGAAATCAGCGCGCGCCAGGTACAACACGGCCTCGGCAATTTCCTCGATGGTGCCCACGCGACCGGACGGGGCCAGGTTGTTGAGGAAGTCGCGGTGCGCCGGGTCATGCATGGGCGTGTCGATGATGCCGGGGGCGACCGCGTTGACCTTGATGTTGTGCGGCGAAAGCTCCAGCGCCAGGGCACGGGTCATCTGGTTGACCCCGCCTTTGATCAACACCGGCAGCGCCGCCGGCACCTGGATGTTCGGTTGCAGGGCCACGGCGGCGGAGATGTTGATGATGAAACCCTGCTGACGACCGATCATGTGTGCGGCAGCCGCCTGGCTGGCGTAGACCAGACCCTTGAGGTTGGTGTCCAGCAGCGCTTCCAGGTCCTGGGGGCTGTATTCGATGAAAGGTTTTGGCAGGAAGAAGCCGGCGTTGTTCACCAGCCCGTCCACGGCCCCGAAGGTTTCGATGGCTTTGTTGATGAGACGGGTTGAAGTCGCCGGGTCAGCGATATCACCGGCCACGCCAATGAAGTTCGCCGGATGGCCGAGCTGTTGCGCCGCGCTGTCCAGGCCGGACTGGGAGCGGGCATTGCCCACCACGTTATAACCCCGATCCAGGAACGCCTGGACCAGACCCAGGCCGATGCCACTGGAGGCGCCGGTGATGATGACGGTTTTGTTGAGGCTCATGATTGAACTCCTGATCAATTGAATTGAAACCGTTGCGCCGATGTTGGCGGTGGTTGAGATCAGGGTATTGATGCGCTTGGGTTTGATAAATACGGGGGCTGGTACTTGAGTTGATACGTCATGTAATTAATTCAATGTGGGAGCGAGCCTGCTCGCGATGACGGTATTCCAGCCAACATCAATGTGACGGGTCCATCGCCATCGCGAGCAGGCTCGCTCCCACAGGGTTAATCATCAGGCACAAAAAAGCCCGGTCAGTTGGACCGGGCTCGGGAAGGTAGAACCGTCACTCTTTGGGCAAGCTTCGGTATTGCGTCGTCGTCATACCCGCGTAACCCCAGTTATCGGTGTCGACTTCCTCGATCACGATGTGGGTCAAGTGCGGGTCCTTGCCCAGCACCCGCTGCAGGGTTTCGGTGATCTCGGAAATGACCTGGGTTTTCTGCTCGCGAGTGACGCCGTCGCGGGTAATACGCACATTGACGAAAGGCATGATGCACTCCTGCTGATGGGAAATGAGCGCAGGAGGTTCCCGCGCCACGGGGGCCACTATATTTATACGCCTGCGGCTGATAAACAGGTGTCTGGAACTTTCAGTTGATACGCGGTGTAACGAATCATGAAGCGTCATTTCGAAGACTTGCAGTTGGGCAGCATAGAACTGTTCTGCCTGGCGGCGGAGGCAGGGAGTTTCACCGCGGCGGCCCAGCTTGCCGGTGTGACTCCGGCGGCGGTGAGTCGCTCGATTTTCCGTCTGGAGGAGCGCCTGGGTTCGCGTCTTTTCGTGCGCACCACACGCAGCATTCGGCTGACGGAAGCCGGCAGGACCTATTTCGAGCAATGCCGGCAAGCGCTGACGCAACTGGTGGAGGCGCAACAGGAAATGATGGGCGCGCAATCGGTGCCGTCCGGGCAACTGCGCATCAGCCTGCCCACCACCTACGGTCATCACCGCATCCTGCCCTTGCTGCCGGCCTTTCGGGCGCTGTACCCGCAAGTGACGGTGGACCTGCACCTGAGCAATCGAAACATCGATTTCGTTGCCGAAGGTTATGACCTCGCCATCCGGGTGCGAGCGCAACCCGACTCATCGATGATCGCTCGGCTGCTGGAAGACGCGAAACTGGTGGTGGTTGCGTCCCCGGATTACTTGCGCAAGGCCGGCACGCCGCAGGTCCTTGAAGACTTGGACGATCACGAGTGCATCCAGTTCGAGCTGCCCAGCAGCGGGCGGCGGATTTCCTGGTTGTTCAATGTCGACGGCAAGGAAAAGGAGGTGTTCGGCGAAGGGGGTTATTGCTGTTCGGACGATGTGCTCGGCGGCGTGACGCTGGCCAAACATGGCGCCGGCTTGTTCCAGACCTACAAATTCATCGTGGAGCAGGAGCTGGCCAACGGGCAATTGGTGGAGGTACTTGCGCCTTTCGCGGGGCGCTCACGTCCGTTCACCTTGCTGTATCCCCACGGTCGGTACGTGCCGCAGCGGGTGCGCGCCTTTGTCGATTTCCTGCTGCAGTACCGGGAGCAGTGGGCGGCGGATTGAAGTAACGGTGACCTGTGGCGAGGGGATAAATCCCCTCGCCACATTGAATCCCTGCCGCTTCAAGTTAACTAACGGCGCCCACGGAGATTTTTAGCTCAGAACCGAAACGCCTGCCGCCCAATCAGCAGCCACTTGCCATTCTTCTGCTTCTGCCAGATCTGAAAGTTCTCAATTTCCGTCGGAACCACTTCGGTGCCTTTGAGCGCTTGCGCGGAGAAGTGGTGACGCACCAGGGCCACATCGCCTGACAGGGTGATTTTCTGGTCCTTCATCTCCAGGGTCTTGAACGCGCTCTTGCCGGTTTCGATGTCGGCAATGAAGGCTTTCTTGTCCTGAATCTTCCCGCTGGAGTGCCCGTAGGTCAGGTTTTCGGCGGCCAGTGCCTGGAGTTGTGGGATGTCTTTGTGCAGCATGGCTTGGGTCAGGTGGTCGACGGCCTGGGCCACTTCCTGCTCGGCCGATGAAGAGGCAGCCGCGACGTAGCCGCTGAACAGGCACAGAAAGCTGATGACCAATGTGGCTTTTTTCATGGGTATTTCCTTATTTTTGTAGGTATCGGAGCGGATTAGCGTTTTCGGCTGATCTCGTCTGTCATCGTACAACTTGTTTGGGGTGACGGGAATAGGTCGTCAAGTTTGGTCACTGCGGAGGGCGACATCGGTAGGCTTCAGATTCAGAGACCCTCGCGAACCGCCCCGCGAATGCCCTCCAGCAACATGGCAAACGCCGGGTTGTCATTGTCCTGGCGCCATACCAGGTGCAACTCGCTTTGTACCCCTTCACCCAGATCGATTTCACGAAACACCACCTGCCTGAACACCACGCTGGTGGCACACCGGGGCACCAGTGCCAGACCCATGCCGGCGTTGACCAGCGCCAGGATCGTCAGTGAGGAACCCAGCCATTGCACGAACTGCGGTGCAACGCGGGCCGAGCGCAGCATGCCGGTGAGCAGTTCGTTGAAAGGTGGGTAGGCGGAGTGGGAGTACATCAGGAAGGGTTCACCGTCGAGATCTTCGACGCCCACCGAATCGGCACTGGCCAGCGGATGCCCGACGGGCACGGCCAGGACGAACGGTTCGCGCACCAGGCACTCGGTGGCGTAGCCGGTTTCCAGCAGTGGCGAGCGGACGATCCCCAGGTCGATGCGGCGAGCGCGCAGGGCCTCGTGTTGCTGGTAGGTGTTCATCTCCGACAGAACGATTTTTACCTGGGGTTGCTTCAAGCGGGCTTCGGCGATGACTTTGGGTAGAAACTCATACACCGCGCTGCCGACGAAGCTGATGGTGACTGAGCCGATGTCGCCCTGGGCAAACCGCTTGGCGGCCACGGCGGCTTGTTGCGCCTGCTCCAGCAGGTTCTGCGCTTCGATGAAAAACGCCCGTCCGGCGGCGGTGAGCGCCACGCTGCGAGTGCTGCGGGTGAACAGTTCGACACCCAGGTGATGTTCCAGCAACTGGATCTGCCGACTCAGCGGAGGCTGGGTCATGTTCAGACGTTCGGCGGCGCGACGGAAGTTGAGTTCGGTCGCCACCGTGGTGAAGCAGCGTAGCTGGGCCAGTTCAAACATTGATTCAATCCAGGTATCAATCAAGTGCCAAGTTAGATTAGACGGGAACAATACCCTCCGTCCATCATCGGCCCGTTCTCTACAAAAACAATGATCGGAGCCGCTGCATGAAGATCACCCGCGTCACCGTCACACCCATCGCCTTTCGCGATCCGCCGTTGCTCAACGCCAGCGGCATTCATGAGCCCTACGCGTTGCGTTCGATCATCGAGATCGAGAGCGACAACGGTTACATCGGCCTGGGAGAGAGTTACGGCGATGCGCCGGCCCTGGCGATCCAGCAGCAACTGCAAAGCCAGTTGATCGGGCTGGACCCGTTCAACCTCAACCAGTTGCGGGCCATCGTCCAGGCCACCGTGGCCGCCCACCGGCCCGCCAGCGTTGCCGGTGCGGAGCTGGCGCCGGGTTCCCATGCGAGCAAGGCGGTGAGCAATGCTTACTCAGCGTTTGAGGTGGCCTGCCTGGACCTGCAAGCCCATTACCTGAACGTGCCGCTGGTGGATCTGCTGGGCGGGGCGATTCGGGATGAGATCCCGTTCAGCGCCTATCTGTTTTTCAAGTACGCCGAGCACGTCGGTTCGCCGTATCCGCCGGACAGCTGGGGCGAGGCGCTCAACGAACAGCAGATCGTCGCCCAGGCCCGGCGCATGATCCAGGACTACGGCTTCAAGAGTATCAAGCTCAAGGCTGGCACCCTGGAGCCGGAACACGAGGTTTCCTGCATCAAGGCGTTGAAACAGGCGTTTCCCGGCTACCCGCTGCGCATCGATCCCAATGGTAACTGGTCGCTGGAAACTTCCATTCGCATGGCCGAGCTGCTGGGCGATGACCTGCAATATTACGAAGACCCCACACCAGGGCTCGAAGGCATGGCCGAACTGCACAGGCGCACGGGCCTGCCGCTGGCGACCAATATGGTGGTCACCGATTTCGACGAGTTCCGTCGCAGCGTGGCGCTCAACAGTGTGCAGATCGTCTTGGCCGACCATCATTACTGGGGCGGGCTGCGAGACACCCAGGCGCTGGCGAAAATGTGCGACACCTTTGGCCTGGGCGTGTCGATGCATTCGAACTCCCACTTGGGCATCAGCCTGATGGCCATGGCCCACGTCGCGGCTTCGGTGCCGAACCTGGATTACGCCTGTGACACCCATTACCCGTGGCAGGAACCGGATGAAGAGGTGATCAAGGGCGGCAAGCTGCCGATTGTCGATGGTTGCGTGAAAATCACCCGTGCGCCGGGGCTTGGACTGGAGCTGGACCGCGATCAACTGGGCAAGCTGCATGAGCAGTTCCTCAGTTGCGGCATCCGCCAGCGCGACGATGTGCGGCAGATGCAGCGCTACAAGCCGGACTGGAAAACCGTCAAACCGAGGTTCTGAGTCAAGGATCCTGTGGGAGCGAGCCTGCTCGCGATGGCGTTGGGTCAGCAGCATTTAGGGTGGCTGACACACCGCCATCGCGAGCAGGCTCGCTCCCACCTTAGTTTCAGGGTTAGGCCCTAAGTATTGCCCCTCCGTCACATCGCAGTCTTACACCCAAACTGCCGCGCCGGGCCGGCGCCTCCAAAGCATCCGCCAATTGCCTCCAAGGCAGCGTATGACGCGGCCTGTCGCCTTTCGATAATCGCCTCCGACATCCCGTCTCATGTTGCGGAGCGCGCCATGCACAACAATAAAAATACTCGCCACCGTTTTTTGCCTGCGGTCATCGCCGGCCTTTCGAGCCTTGGCCTGACGTCGTGGGCCCAGGCTGAAATCATGCTGTACGACAAGGACCAGACCACCTTTTCCACCGACGGCTATATCAACGCCTTTTACGTCAACAGCGATGTTGACCGGGCAGGGGAGCAGTTCGACCGTCGGCAGGCGCGGGTCAAGATGGGCTTCTTGCCCAACTACCTGGGTTTCAACATGGGCAAGCAGGTCGATGACCTCAAGCTTGGCGCCCGTGCCTCGTTCTGGGTGACCATCAACGACAGCGAAACCAACGGCACCGACACCGCCATCGACGTGCGGCAGTTCTACGGCACCGTCGCCAATCCGCAGTGGGGTGAAGTGCTGGTCGGCAAGGACTTCGGTCTGTTCGCCCGTTCCAACATTCTGCTGGACGAGTTACTGGCCGGTTACGGGCAGGTCAGCGACACCCTCGGGTTGGTGGACGGCGGCGGGGTGTCGTTCGGCAACATCGGCAGCGGCTACCCGTATCCGTTCCCGACTTCGCAGATCACTTACCGCACGCCGGTGATGGATGGGCTGCGGGTGGCGGTGGGCATCATGGACCCGGTGGACACCAACGACAGCAGTGCCACCGGCAAGGCCTACCAGGAAAATCCGCGTACTGAAAGTGAGGTGACCTACCAGTTCGACCTGGGTGGGGCGAAGATCTACAGCTGGCTCAACGGCAGCTACCAGACCTCGGACAACACCGACACCACGGTCGATTCAGTGACCTCCAAAGGCCTGGGCTATGGCGTACAGGCGAAGATGGGCGGCCTGTCGCTCACCGGTTCCGGGTTCCAGGCCAAGGGTATCAACCCGTTCTTCACCAACAACGCCGGCGAAGCGACGTTGCGCAATGTCGACAGTACCGGCTACCTGTTGCAGGGCTCCTACAAACTGGGCAAGAACCGCCTGGCGCTGTCCTACGGCAAGACCGAGGACGACGGCAATGGCGTGGTGGGCAGCGGCGCCGACTATGAAACCCGTGGCATAGCGCTGTTCCATGACGTCAACGACAACCTCAAGCTCGTGGCCGAATACAACCAGTTCGAAATCAACGGCCATGACACCAGCGCCCAGAACGAAGACACCGACACCTTTGCGGTGGGGGCGGTGTTGACCTGGTAAAGAGGATCCATCGGGGCAATGCCCAACCCTGTGGTGAGGGGATAAATCCCCTCACCACAGGAGCATTCCAGCCGAAGCCCGGGGTTTTTTGTGGTGGTCCCTGCCGTGCGCATCGCGGCAGGGGCCGCCACTGTTCTCCTCCCATGGAAGCGTCTACCCGCTACCCAAGTAGCATTCGTGAGTCGGGCGCCGCTTCGTACACTCAAGGTTCCTGTCACGCACCCGTCGGAGGCGAAGATGCTAAAGGCCCAGAGCGAAGGTGTGATAAGCGCCATGTCCCAGGCAACGAACGTCCAGCAGGTTGCCCAGGAGCTGGCGCGGCAGTTGTTGCACCCGCACTTGGGTTTCGTGCTGTTTTTCTGCTCCGCCGAATACGACTTGCCGGCTCTTGGCCAGGCGCTCTCCCAGAGCTTCGGCGGGATTCGCCTGGTGGGCTGCACCAGCGCCGGAGAAATCACCAGTCAAGGCTATGGCCGCAACTGCGTCACAGCGGTGGGTTTCGATCATCGGCATTTTTCCATTGCCGCCGAGCTGATCGGGGAAATGGAGCACTTCAGCTTGATCGACGCCCAGCAAATGGTCGAACGACTGGCCAGCGGTTGCCGCAGCAATGCGCTGGCGCCGATCAAGGGCGACAGCTTTGCCCTGACCTTGCTCGATGGGTTGTCCAGTCGCGAGGAGATGGTGCTGGCGGCGTTGAGCGCGGCGCTGGGGGACATTCCGCATTTCGGCGGTTCGGCCGGCGACGACAACTACCTGACTCACACCCACGTGTACTACGAAGGTCAGTTCCACAGCGGCGCGGCCGTGGTGGTGCTGATCAACACCTGGCTGGATTTCGAGGTGTTCACCACCCATCACATCCTGCCTCGGGAGGAGAAGTTGGTCGTGACCGGGGCCGACAGCACCTCACGGCGTGTCTACGAGCTCAATGCCGAACCCGCCGCCGAGGAATATGCCCGGCACATCGGCGTGCCGGTGAATGCGCTGAACTACCGGGTCTTCGCCGCCCATCCGCTGGCGGTGCGCATCAACGACCAGTATTACGTGCGGGCGATCCAGCAGGTGCACCCAGACCTGAGCCTGAGTTTTTACTGCGCGGTGGAGAACGGCATCGTGCTCACGGCGATGACCCCGGGCCCTTTGCTGCACAACCTGCAAGAGCTGTTCAGCGGCTTGCAGGGGCGTCTGGGTGACTTGCTGCTGACCATCGGCTGTGACTGTTTTCTCAGGCGCATGGAACTGGAAGATCGCGGTGGCCTGGAGCAGATCGGCCAGTTCCTGCGCGACCATCGCGTGATGGGCTTCAACACCTACGGAGAGCAGTTCAATGGCATGCACATCAACCAGACCTTCACCGGAGTTGCCATTGCCCGCCATCGCGTCCCCGGCCATCGCTGACCTGCAGGCGCAGATCGCCAGCCTGCAGCACGAAAACCGCAAACTGCGGCGGATCAACGACGCACTGATCGAACGGGTGGAGTCCGGCGTGACCCGGGGCAACGACCCGTATGCGGCGTTCCAGCATTCAGTGGTGCTGGCCGAGCAGGTTCGCGAGCGCACCGACGCCCTGAACCAGGCCATGGCCGAGCTCAAGGCCGGCAATCACCTGCTGGGCGAAGCGCGGCTGCGCGCGGAAACCGCCCACCGGCACCTGATCGATGCCATTGAGAGCATTTCCGATGCATTTGTGCTGTTCGACGAACAACAGCGCATCGTCCTGTTCAACAGCCGCTTCAAGGCATTCTGGGCCCACAGCCGCGTGCGTATCATCGCCGGGATGCGCATTTCCGAGGTCAAGCGACTGATGACCGCCAACGGGTTGTTCAGCGAAGAACCGCGTGGCCAGGCCGACGAGCATGTGCTTTACCGCTTGCAGAACGGGCGCTGGCTGCAAGTCAGCGAACGACCAACCCAGGAAGGCGGTCGAGTGATTCTGTTTACCGACATCACCGACGTCAAACTCAGTGAAACCGTGCGTCGCGAACAGGCCATCGCGCAGAAATCGCACTTGTTGCAACGGGCCGTGGACAACCTTTCCCAGGGCGTGGCCATGGTCAATGCCCAGGGTGTGCTGGAGTTGTGGAACCGTCGCTTCCTGGAACTCAGCGGTCTGGCGCCAGTGGCGGCCCATCGGCCGTTTTCCGAGGTGATCGCCGACAGTGAACTGCAACTGCTGACCCCGGCCAGTCGCGACAGCAATGGCCGGCTCATCCACGAAAGCGAGCAGCGCCTGTCGGATGGCCGGGTCCTGGAGATTCGCACCCATCCGCTACCCACCGGCGGCTACGTCAACACCTTCACCGACATCACCGAGCGCTACCAGCACGCCGAGGCCCTGAGTGAAAGCGAACGCTGGATCCGCCTGATCACCGACCATGTGCCGGCGCTGATCGCCTACCTCAATGCCGACTTGGTCTACGAATTTACCAACAAAGTCTACGAGCAATGGTATTGCTGGCCCCGTGGCGTGATGCTCGGCCAGAGCCTGCGCGAGGCCCACAGCGAACAGCATTACCAGCGCCTGGAGGCCTACGTGGCCCGGGCCTTGGCCGGTGAGAGTGTGACGTTCGAGTTTGCCGAGACCAATATCAACAACCAGGAACGCTATATGCTGCGTTCCTACGTGCCCAATCGGCTGGCCAATGGTGAAGTGGTGGGGATCTTCGTGCTGATCCGCGACATCACCGAGCGGCGTCGCACCGCCGAGGCGCTGCACCAGGCCTATCAGAACCTGGAACAGCGCGTCCAGGAACGCACCGCCGAACTGACCACCCTCAATGACCAGCTATTGCGCGAAATCGACGAGCGCAGCCGGGTGGAGCTGCGCTTGCGCGAGGCCAAGCGCGAGGCCGAGCAGGCCAACCTGTCGAAAACCAAATTCCTTGCGGCGGTCAGCCATGACCTGTTGCAACCGCTCAACGCCGCGCGGCTGTTCACCAGCGCTTTGCTCGAGCGCCGTGAGCCGGTGGCGAATGCGCAACTGGTGCGCAACGTCAGCCACTCGCTGCAGGACGTGGAAAACCTGTTGGGCACGCTGGTGGACATTTCCAAGCTCGATGCCGGGGTGATCAAGGCCGATATCGCGCCGTTCGCCCTCAGCGAGTTGCTCGACAACCTGGCCGCCGAATACGTCCAGGTGGCGCGCAGTGAGGGGCTGGAACTGCACTTTGTGCCGTGTTCGGCCCTGGTGCGCAGCGACATGCAGTTGCTGGCGCGGATCCTGCGCAATCTGCTGAGCAATGCCATTCGCTATACCCCCAGCGGGCGGGTGGTGCTGGGCTGTCGCCGGCACCGTCAGCGCTTGTCCATCCAGGTCTGGGACAGTGGCATCGGCATTGCCGAAAACCGTCTTGAAGAGATCTTCCAGGAGTTCAAGCGCGGCGATGTGCAGCGCCCGGATCAGGATCGAGGGTTGGGCCTGGGACTGGCGATCGTCGAGAAAATCGCCGGGATCCTTGGGCACCGGATCCAGGTGCGTTCATGGCCGGGCAAGGGCTCGGTGTTCTCCATCGACGTGCCCCTGAGCGCCACCGCGCCCAAGCCGTTGCCGAGCCTGGAGATGAGCGAGCCGATGCTTGAGCGCTTGCGCGGGGCCCGGGTCTGGGTGCTGGATAACGACGCGGCCATCTGCGCCGGCATGCGTACGCTGCTCGAAGGTTGGGGTTGTCGGGTGGTGACCGCGCTGTCGGAGCAGGACCTGGCGCGCCAGGTGGACAACTACCATGCCGAGGCCGACCTGCTGATTGCCGACTATCACCTGGACAACGAGCAGAACGGCGTCGACGCCGTGGCCCGGATCAACGCCCGCCGGGCCTCGGCGATCCCGGCCATGATGATCACCGCCAACTACAGCAACGAACTCAAGCAGCAGATCCGCGAACGCGGCCACACCCTGATGCACAAGCCGGTGCGGCCGATGAAACTGAAGATTGCGATGAGTCATTTGTTGAGTGGGCCCAAGAGTCATTGAGCCGAACGCTGTTGTGGCGAGGGGATTTATCCCTGCTGGGCTGTGAAGCAGCCCCCCTGGATCTGCCAGGCAGACCGAGTTCTTAGGTTTTAGGGCCGCTTCGCGCCCCAGCGGGGATAAATCCCCTCGCCACAGGGATGTGTGTCAGCGGTTCAACGGCGCAGATAAGCCCCGAAATCAATATCCCCGGCACTGAGAATCGCCTGCACCCGATTGTGCACATTGAGCTTGCGCAGGATGGCCGAGACGTGAGCCTTGACCGTGGTTTCGGCGATCTCCAGCGTGTAGGCGATCTGTTTGTTCGACTCGCCCTTGGTCATGCGTTCCAGCACCAGCAATTGTTTACGGGTCAGTGCCTGCAGCAGCTCGGGCGCAAAGGCCGGGGTTTCGTTCAGGCGGCGGCCCATTGGGCTTTTCTGCGTGCGGATGATGTCCGGTGGCAGGTACACGTTGCCGTTGAGAATCTGCTCGATGGCGTCGGTCATCTGCGAGCGCGGCGAGGACTTGGTGATGAACCCCACCGCGCCGTAGGTAATGGCTTGCAGCACCACCTGTTTGTCCTGTTCGGCGGAGACGATCACCACGGGGATGGTCGGCGCCTCGTTGCGCAGGTTGATCAGGCCATTGAGGCCGTGCATGCCGGGCATGTTCAGGTCCAGCAGGATCAGGTCGAGGTCGTCGTGCTCGCGGGTCAACGCCAGGGCGCTGTCCAGATCGGCGGTTTCCATCACCTCGCTGCCAGGAAAACCGTCGCTGATGACGTTGTGGATGGCTTCGCGAAACAGTGGGTGATCGTCGGCTATCAGGATCTTATACATGGCCATTCACCTCGTTATTGTCGTGTGGGTGGAGCGGGGCACGCACTCATTGAAATCAGGGAAAGGGTTCGGGCCGGGCCGCTTGCAAGGGCAGGCGGGCCGCCTCCCAGGCGTCGAGGCCGTCGCGGTACCAATACAACTGTTTATAGCCCATGGCGGCGGCGCGTTTTACCGCGTTCCAGCTCAACCAGCAATCAGAGCGGCAATAAAAGACCAGCGGTTGATCCGCTCGCCCGCCCGTGGCTTTTCCCAGGTGATGGTTGAAGTAATCCTGCCAGGTCGGGTCGAGTTCGCCGTCGCCGGTATTGGCCAGCCACAGGCTGCCGGGGAGGTTGGCGTGGGGCTCGTTGTCGATGAAGCGTCCCTGGAGCCAGGGGCGGCGATAGACGTCGATCAGGATCGCAGATGGCGTTTGCCCCATCAGTTGTTGCAGTGCCTGGGTATCGAGTGTCTTTGCGCCATCGACGGTGGCGGGCGTCGGGCTGCGGTACTGGGCAATGCGATAGCCCTGCGCGGAGAACAGCGCAGTGTCAGCCTGGGCGACATTCAGCCACAGGCCCAGCAAGACGATCACCAGCAAACGGGGCATGGGAATTTATCCTTTTTGTTATGCGCCCATTACATGCCAGGGTCGAGGTCTTGTGAATGCGACCATAGACAGGAAAACCGGTACTAAAGTAGTAATTTCGGGCTCAAAGACAAGTGTCAAACCTAGGTCATGCTCTATCCCCTGTGGGAGCGAGCCTGCTCGCGATAGCGGTGGTTCAGTTGGCAGAGACGTGACTGACGCACCGCTATCGCGAGCAGGCTCGCTCCCACAAGGGTTATTCGTCGTGCAATCAGCCTGCTTTGCGCAACGCCGCATGCTGCGGATTGAAGGTCCACACCGCCAGTAGCGCGAACACCAGGGTCAAGCCCGCGCACACCACCATCGCCAGCAGATTGAACCGTTCATACAACGCATAACGCACCAGCTCCACCCCATGGGTGAACGGACTCACCGCGCACAGCCAGTACAGCCAAGGGCTGGCCTCCAGCATTTTCCACAATGGATACAGTGCCGAGGACAGGAAGAACATCGGGAAGATCACGAAATTCATCACCCCGGCAAAGTTCTCCAGTTGCCGGATGGCATTGGACAGCAGCAAGCCCAGGGCGCTGAGCATCAGGGCCACCAGCAGCAGCGCCGGAAACGCCAGCAGCAGGCCCATGGCCGGTGGCTGGATGCCGTACAGCCAGGCAATGGCGAGAAATGCGTAGACCTGCAACAACGAGATCAACGAGGTTGCCAGCAACTTGCTCGCCAGCAGGAAGGCCCGCGGCAGGGGGCTGGTGAGCAGCACGCGCATGCTGCCCATTTCCCGGTCATAGACCATCGACAGCGACCCCTGCATGCCATTGAACAACAGGATCATGCAGGCAAGGCCAGGCACGATGTACACCTCATAAGGGATGTAGGTGTCATAGGGGGCAATGATGGCGATGCCCAGTGCCGCACGAAAGCCGGCGGCGAACACCAGCAGCCACAGCAGCGGCCGCACCAGGGCACTGAGAAAGCGCGTGCGTTGCAGCACGAAACGCAGCCATTCACGCACCACGATGCCGCTGAAGCATTGCCAATACGCGTTCATGGGTGAACTCCCGCTGCGGTCAGGTGGGTGAAGGCCGAACCGAGGGTGCCGCCATGTGCCTGACTGACGGCGTCGGCGCGTGCGCTGGCGACGAGGCGGCCTTGATGCAGGATCAGCAGATCGTCGCTGGGCTGTACTTCGTCCAGCAGGTGCGTGGTCCACAGCACGCTGATGCCCTCGTGGCACAACTGGCGGACGTGTTGGTTCAGGGCCAGCCGGCTGGCCGGGTCAAGGCCAACGCTGGGTTCATCGAGCAGTAACAGGCGCGGTTCATGCAGCAGCGCCCGGGCGATTTCCACCCGGCGACGATGGCCGCCATTCAGGGCACGCACTCGTTCTTGGCGCCGCTCGGTCAACTGCTGGCGGGCCAGTTCCGCGTCGATGCGCACACTGCCCTGGCGCCGCGATAGGCCATGCAGCGCGACGTGGTAACGCAGGTTCTGCTCGACACTCAGGTCCAGGTCCAGGGTGCTCTGTTGGAACACCACGCCCAACTGGCGCAAGGCCGGCCGCGGCGAGGTCTGCAACGAATGGCCGCCGACGCGGACCTCACCACGCTGCACGTCATACAGGCGCGTGAGCAAGGCAATCAGCGTCGATTTGCCGGCGCCATTGGGGCCCAGCAACGCGGCGAAGCGCCCGGCTGCGAGGTTGAAACTCACCTGCCTGAGGGCTTCGCGCGCGCCGTAGGCGAAGCTCAGGTCGCTGACTTCCAGGGCGTTCATGGCGTCACCACTACACCCCAGGGGTAACGCCCCACTTTCACCGACTTGAGCACTTTGCGGCTCTGCACGTCGATCACCGACACATCGCCGCTGACGCCATTGGTTGCCAGCAGTTGGCGTTGATCGGGGGTGAATGCCAGTTGCCAGACGCGCCGCCCCACCAGCAGGTAATCCAGCACTTCGAAGGTCTTGGCATCGATGACGGCGACGTGATTGGCCGGGCCCAGGGCGACGAAGGCGAGTTTGCCGTCGGCGCTGAGCTTGATGCCCACCGGTTGTACCTTGTCGGGGTGAACGCCCTTGATCTGGAACGTCAGCGTCTTGAGCACCTGGCGACTGGCGACATCGAGAATCGTCAGCGTGCCGCCGATTTCCGCCGAGGCCCAGAGCTGCGAACCGTCACGACTGAACTCGACGAAACGCGGCCGTTGGTCCACCAGTGTGTTGTCGGCCAAGGTCTGGGTGCTGGTGTCGATCCAGTGCAGCATGTTGGTGGTTTCACTGGTGTTGACCGCCCATTTGCCATCGGGGCTGACGGCCATGCCTTCGGGCTCGACGCCGACGCCGATCTGTCCCAGCACCTCGGAAGTCTGGGTGTCGATCACGGTCACCAGGGCATCGTCTTCGTTGGACACGTAGAGCCAGCGGTCATTGGGGTGCAAGGCGAACTGTTCCGGGTCCTTGCCGGAGGGCAATTCCTTGATGATCTTGCGGGTGGCGACGTCCATCACCTGGACCCGGTCCGAATCGCTGGCGCAGATGTACAGCAGGCGGTTGTCGTGGGACAGCAACAGGCCTCGGGGGCGTTGGCCCACCGGCAGGGTCTCGATGACCTCCAGGCTCTGCATGTCGATCAGGCTCAGGCTGTTGTCTTTCTCATTGGAAACCCAGGCGATGCTGGCGGCGGCGGGGCCGGCGACCAACAACGCCGCCGCCAGGGTGAGGGTCTGGCAAAGCAGGGCAGGTTGGAACCGGGTCGGGTCAAGCAGGGGGCGGCGCATGGCGGTTTCCTTATTGTTGTTCTTGAAGGGATCAGGGGTAGCGGCAGCTCACTTCGGGCCGGTCGTAGCCCAGGCTGTCCATTTCGTTGGTAGGGTGCAGAAAACCGTCCTGGGGCGAGGTGCTCACCAGCGCCCGCGGCTGAACCAGGGGAATCGGCTGGCGCAGTTGCCCGTTCCACGGCCGGTAACTGAGCTTGCGCCCCTTGAAACCGTCCAGCGGCAATTGCTCGCTCAGCGCCAGTTGGCGGATGGCCAATGGATCGTCCCGGCGCAGTTTGCTCACGGCACTGGCGATGCTGCGCACGGCGATCCAGGCGGCGAAATCACGATCATTCATCCAGCGCCCGGCCAGGGCTTCAAAGCGTTTTTGCAGCTGTGCCGCGCCGTAGGTTTCCACGGTCTTGTGCCAGGCGGTGGGGGTCAGGCCTTGTGTGCCGGCCACCGGACGCGGGTACCAGGTCTGGTAGGGCACGTATTCGCCGAAGTCGCCGCGCTCGTCGGCCACCAGCACCACGTCGTATTCGGCGGTCTGGGTGAACAAAGGCATGTCGGCCTGGGCGCTGCGGCGCTGGTCGTTGTCGAACTGCCAGTCTTTTTGCGCGACGACCTTCATGCCGAAACGCTTCATGGCTCGTCGTAGCGCAGCAGCATAGGCCTGGTCCTCGGCCGTCTGGCCGACGATCAGTAATGCCCGCCGCCATTTGCGTACGACGCTGAACTGCACCAGGGCATCGGCGAGCATCGCCCGGTCGGGCAGGCTGTGGAGCACGTTGCCCAGGCAATCGGTGGTGCGCAGGCTGTCGTCGGCGCTGCCGGCATTGAACAGCAGGCTGTCGGGCAGGGCGGCACTGAGTTGGCGCAGGCTGGCGGATGGCGCGTTGACCACAAACAACCGCAGACCCTGGTCATGCTGCGCTCGGGCGGCCTGGAGCAAGGCTTCGGGGCTGTCGACGCTGGCGCTTTGCAGTTGGTAATCGTGCTTGAGAAAACGCCCGGTGCTGTTGCTGTCGACAATCGCCAACTGCGCCCCGCGCAGCCCGGCATCGGCGGGCTCTTCAATGACGTTGGACAGCAGCGGGCCCGGGTCGGGGCGGTAACCCAGGTAGCCGATGCGCACTTGCAGCGGCGCGCCGTCGCCAGCCTGGGCGGCGACCGGCAACCCGGCGCTGGCCGCTGCGAGCAAAGGGATCAAGGCGTAACTGACGAGCCGGCGCATAACACCTCCATTTGCGGGTAGCGCCAGCATAGGAAGCCTGTGTCCAGGGGGAAATATGCAGAAAGTACCGCCGGGCCAGTACCAAGGTAGTAACCCGCTGTCGACGCCGGGGTTTTAGGATGCCAGTCATCGTCATTCATCAGGAGCGGACAGACCGTGCGGATTCTCAAAGCCCTGCTGCTGCCGTTGTTGCTGATCTTGAGTCTGATTGGCGTGGATCGGTTGTCTGGCAAACCAAAGAGCTGCCGCGAACACAAAACCTGCGAGCACAGAGGTTCCCCTGTGGGAGCGAGCCTGCTCGCGATAGCGGTGGTTCAGTCGACAGCGCTGTTGAATGTGCCGATCTCATCGCGAGCAGGCTCGCTCCCACCGGGGTTCTGTGCCGGCCAGGGAATGGGCCGCTAACCATGTCGGCCCTCTGGCGAATCAACCTCTGGGTGACGGCGTTTTTCGCCGTGGTCACCCTGGCTTGTGCGGTCCTGTTGCTGCATCAAGCCATGGCCGATGTGAAACGCGAGCTGCAATCGGCCGAGTCCGTGGTGCATTACCTGAGTGAAACCGCCGAGCGCAACCCGGCCAGTCTCCAGTCGCGGTTGACCGGCAGTCTGCGTCATGTACGGGTGCACTGGTTGGCGGCGGGGCAGATGCACCCGGTGAACAGCGAGGGCGGGGTGAGCGCCTGGCTTGGTCGCTGGTTACTGGGCGACGCTCCGGCTGCCGAGGTGGTGGATTTGCGCGACGGTCGCCGGGCCTGGATCGCGGTCGATCCTCGGGACGAAATCGAAGAAGTCCTCGATTCCCTGGTGCAACTGCTCGGCGTCTGTGCGCTGGCGCTGTTGGTCAGCCTGCTGGTGATCCGCTGGGCGGTGCGCCGGGGTATGGGATTGCTCGATGAGTTGCTGCAGGCCCTGCGTCAGGTCTGCGCCGGTGATTTGCAGGTGCGGCTGGCCGCTGATGCTATCCCGGAGGCCCGGCAATTGGCGGTGCATTTCAATCGCATGACCGCTGCCCTGACTCAGGCCCAGGCCGATAACACCCGGCTTACTCAAGCCCTGCTGGCTGTGCAGGAGCAGGAACGCACTCAGCTGGCTCGGACCCTGCACGATGACCTGGGCCAATACGTGGCAGGGATCCGCGCCCGGGCATGCTTGCTGCGGCTGGTGATCGATCAGCCGCCGATGCTGGAGCAGACCGTCAGCCAGCTCGAGGGTCATTGCGAGCATCTGCAACAGGGATTCCGTGCGCTGGTGCAAGACCTGTATCCGGTGGTGCTTCAGCACCTGCCGCTGTCCGAGGCCATCGAGCTGCTGGTGGCTCAGTGGCAACAAAACCAGGGCATCGCCTGTCAGCTGCGGATCAACGCGCCGTTGCCGCCGTTGTCGGGCTCGAACAAGACCCACCTGTATCGCCTGTTGCAGGAAGCGCTGACCAATGTCGTCCGGCATGCCGGCGCCACGCAGGTGCGGATTCGCCTGCACCATCGGGCCGGGCGTTTGCGAGTGCTGGTGCGTGACAACGGCCGGGGAGCGACCGGGCCCCATCGAGCGGGCGTTGGCCTGCACTCGATGTCCGAGCGCGCCCGTAGCCTGGGTGGCGAACTGCGCATCATCAGCCAGCCCGGTGCCGGTTGGGCTCTGGCTTTGAATATTCCCCTGGAGGCGTGATGAACATCTTGTTGGTCGACGATCATGCGGTGGTTCGGCAGGGCTATGCCAGCCTATTGCGGGCGCTGATGCCGGAGCTGCACGTGCGCGAAGCCGCCACCGGTGAGGAGGCGTTGAGCCAAGTGCTGGAGCAGGTGCCTCACCTAGTGATCATGGACTTCGGCCTGCCCGGTATCAGCGGGCTGGAAACCACCCGGCGCCTGCGCCAGCGCCTGCCGCAACTGCGGGTGTTGTTCTTCAGCATGCACGATGAACTGCCGTTGGTCCGCCAGGCGCTGGACGCCGGGGCTGCGGGCTACCTGACCAAGAATTCGGCACCCCAGGTGCTGGTGGAGGCCGTGCGCCGGGTGCTGGCCGGCCATGCCTACATCGAACAAGCCCTGGCCACCCAGTTGGCCTGCGCCAGTACCCGGCATAACACCGACCCGCGCTTGCAATGCATGACCCAGCGCGAGCTGGAGATCTTCGTGATGCTCGCCAGGGGCACCCCGGCTCGCACCATTGCCGAACAGTTGTGCATCAGCGCCAAGACCGTGTCCAATCACTTGACGCTGCTCAAGAGCAAGCTGCAGGTCAGTTCCCATGCCGAACTGGTCCACCTGGGGATCGACATGGGCGTGGTGCGGGTGGCGGGGTGAGCCCCTCATTTCCTCGCAATGATGCTCAACTGTGGCGAGGGGATTTATCCCCGTTGGGCTACGCAGCAGCCCCAAACCCTGAAGACTCGGTGTGCCAGGTCTATTGAGCTGGCTGTTTTAGGGCTGCTGCGCAGCCCAGCGGGGATAAATCCCCTCGCCACAAGGCTTTGTATGTATCTGGAGACTTCATTGATCCCAGGACACTGGGCAACCCCTACACCCTTGCATATTCGCATCCTGAAAATTCCCGTAATGCTGGCGTGAACCGCTCATGTTGGCGTCTTCCAGGTTGCTTTCGCCAAGCTTGGCTTCCTGCAGGTTGGCGTCGCGCAGGTCGGCGCCCTTGAGATCTGCCTTGCTCAGCCAGGCCATTTCCAGGTCGGCGGCTTGCAGGTTGGTTTCGTGCATTCGGGCGCCGGACAGCCGGGCGAATTGAAGATACGCGGCGCTCAGGTCGGCTTTCTGGAACTGCGCGCCCTGGGCAAACAGGCCCCAGCCCTGGATAGCCTTGAGCGTGGCCCCACTGAAGTCCGCCAGGCGCAGGTTGCTTTGCTGCAAGCTGGCTCGGGTCAGGTTGGCGCCTTGCAGACGGGCTTTTTCCAGATTGGCCAGGTCCAGCCGCGCATGGCGCAAATCGGCGCCCCGCAGGTCGGCACCGCTGAGGTTCATTTTGCGCAGGTCCTGGTTGGCCAGCCGGGCGCCGCGAAGGTCGGCGCCGGGGCATTGGCTGGACTCGGCGATGATGCAGCCGTTGATGGTCAGGGGCATGTCGGGATCGGCGGCGCTGGCATTTGCGGCGAACACGATCAATAAAACCAGTGGATAGTTCATGGCAGGAACTCGAGTTAACTGTGGGAGCGAGCCTGCTCGCGATTGCGGCGGTACATTCAACATCACTGCCAACTGAACCACCGCCATCGCGAGCAGGCTCGCTCCCACAAGGGATCTTTGCTAGACACAGAATCTGTGTCCAATGAGATCAAGAGTGGGAGCGGGCTTGCTCGCGAAGCCGTCGGCACATTCAACATCACTGCCAACTGAACCACCGCTATCGCGAGCAGGCTCGCTCCCACAAGGGATCTTTGCTGGACACAGAATCTGTGTCCAATGAGATCAAGAGTGGGAGCGGGCTTGCTCGCGAAGCCGTCGGCACATTCAACATCACTGCCAACTGAACCACCGCTATCGCGAGCAGGATCGCTCCCGCAAGGGTTATTGGCGGGCCACCTTGTTATCCCAGCTCGGAATCTTGAACACCCAGAACGACCCGCCCTGGGCCACCGGCTTGGTCAGCTCGGCCATGTCGCCGCCCCACAACGGCACGGCGCCGCCGTAGCCGACGGTCACGCCGATGTACTGTTCGCCGTCCTGTTCCCAGGTGATGGGCGGGGAGACGATGCCGCTGCCGGTCTGGAACTTCCACAGTTCCTGGCCGGTCTTGGCGTCGAAGGCCTTGAAGAAGCCGTCGCCGGTGCCGGTGAACACCAGATTGCCCTTGGTGGCGAGCACCCCGGCCCACAGCGGCAAGGCTTCCTTGTGTTCCCAGACCACCTTGCCGGTGGTGGGGTTCATCGCCCGCAGGCTGCCGACGTGATCGTCATACATGCGCTTGATGCGAAAGCCCATGCCCAGGTAGGCCGAGCCTTTCTTGTAGTTAACCTCTTCGGTCCAGTATTCCTCCTTCCACTGGTTGCCCGGCACGTAGAACAGCCCGGTGTCCTGGCTGTAGGCCATGGGATTCCAGTTCTTGCCACCCAGGAAAGGCGGTGAGACTTCCACCGGTTTGCCTTTGGTTTCACCCGGCAGTGGCTTGGCCGGACGCTGACCTGGATTTTCCACCGGGCGGCCGGTCTTCAGGTCGATGTGGCTGGCCCAGGTGATGTTGTCGACGAAAGGGAAGGCGTTCTGCAGCTTGCCGTTGTTGCGGTCCACGACGTAGAAAAAGCCGTTGCGGTCGGCGTGAGCGGTGGCCTTGACCAGCTTGCCGTCTTTGTCTTTGTAGTCGAACAGCACCAGCTCGTTGTTGCCGGAGAAATCCCAGGCATCGTTGGGCGTGTGCTGATAGAACCACTTCACCTCGCCGGTACTCGGGTCGACGCCCACCTGGCCGGAGGTGTAGAGGCTATCGTAATCCTGCGGGTTGCCATCCTTGGCCGTGCGCGCCCAGGTGTTCCATGGCCCCGGGTTGCCGGCGCCGACGATGATGGTGTTGGTTTCGGGGTCGAAACTGGCGCTCTGCCAAGGTGCGCCGCCGCCGTGGCTCCAGGCCTCGACCTTGCCGGTTTCGGTGGTTTTGTCGTCGGGCCAGGACGGTGCTTTCACATCGCCGGTCGGCGTGCTGTCCTTGCCGTTGAGACGGCCCATGTGGCCTTCGACGAAAGGCCGCATCCAGACTTCTTCACCGGTGTCCGGGTCCCGGGCGAACAGTTGCCCGACCACGCCGAACTCATCCCCGGAACTGCCATGGATCAACAGCACCTTGCCGCTGGTCTTGTCCTTGATCAGTACCGGGGCTCCGGTCATGGTGTAGCCGGCCGCGTGATCGCCGAACTTCTTGTTCCACACCACTTTGCCGGTGTTTTTATTCAGGGCGACCACCCGCGCATCCAGCGTGCCGAAGTAGATCTTGTCGCCGTAAATGGCCGCGCCCCGATTGACCACGTCGCAGCACGGGCGAATGTTGTCCGGCAGCCGATGGCTGTAGGTCCACAGGCGTTTGCCGGTCTTGGCGTCGAGGGCGAATACCCGCGAGTAAGAGCCGGTGACGTACACCACGCCGTCGCTGACGATGGCCTGGGACTCCTGGCCGCGCTGCTTTTCGTCGCCGAATGAATAAGACCAGGCCGGCGTGAGCTTGAACACGTTCTTGTCATTGACCTGGGCCAGCGGGCTCCAGCGCTGGGCGTTGGTGCCCATGCCGTATTGCAATACGTCGCGGGTGGTCAGGTGGTCGTTGGCGATGTCTTCCCAGGTGACTGCGGCGTTCGCCTGCGGAGTCAGGGACAGGCTGCCGGCCAGCAGCAAGGCAACGGTCAGGGAAGAGAGGGCGGGGAGCGTTTTTATTGTCATGGTGGGCATTCCCAGTGAGGTTTTGGCCTGACTAGGTTGGGTCGCGTCAGGGCTCTACCGATACGGAAAAAGTCCCGCCCTTGCCGGGAAGACTTCCCGAACCGGCTGTCTTTGCGAACCGCGCCAGATGACCCGCTACCAAGGAACTAGAGTGCGGCCACCAAAGCAGCATTCGGCTGGGGTGCAGGCGTTCCTAAGATGACGGCACGGCCTCTGTAGAGAGGTCTTGCGTGCAAATTCGAGGGCATAACAATGACAACAAAACGCAACGCCATCATCGCTACCGCATTGCTGATAGGGCTGACCGGCGCAGGCTCCGTGTGGGCCCATGGCAACGTAGTGCCCCAGGCAGTGGAAACCAAAGGGCTGACCCCGATCAAGGACACCGGCCTGCCAACAGATGGCGATGGTTGGCTCGCGCAAAACCCTTACCGCAGTTCTCCCGAGCGAGACAAAGCGGTGGAAATCGGCGCCTCGGCCTACAACCAGAACTGCGCCGCGTGCCACGGCCTGGAAGCCAAGTCCGGCGGGATCGCGCCGGATCTGCGCATGCTGGACGCCGCCGAAGCCGGAGATGAGTGGTTTGTCGAGCGCGTGCGTCACGGCGCGGTGCGCGACGGCCGGGTCTACATGCCGAAAATGGCGGACTACTTAAGCCAGGAAGCCTTGTGGGCGGTGCGCACCTATCTCGACAGCGTGCACGTCGAGGAGTGATCGCCATGCGCCTGTTCGCGTGGATATTCTGCAGCCTGTTGCTGTGTGGCCAGACGGTTCAGGCACAGGTGCGCAACTACGACGAAATGATCGCCGCCGGCGAGCTGAAAGTGGCGGTGTACAAGGATTTTGCCCCCTATAGCTTCGAAGACCACGGCCAGCCTCGGGGCGTGGATGTGGAGCTGGCCCAGGCCCTCGCCAAAGCCCTTGGCGTGCGCCTGCGATTGATCTGGGCGCCGCCCGGCGAAAAGCTCGATGACGACCTGCGCGATTACATCTGGCGCAGCAGCGCCCTGCATGGTCGGCAACTGGCCGACCTGATGATGCGCGTGCCTTACGATCGCGACTACGTGCAAAAGCGCAACGACATCGGTGAACTGGAAAACGCCCAGGTCGCCATGTTCGGGCCTTATCAGCAGGAGTGCTGGCAAGTGGCGTACGACCGCCGCCGGCTTGAAAGTGTAGGCAGTGTCGCGGTATTCCAGCAGCACCCCATTGGCGTTGAAGTCGACAGCGTGCCGTCGTTCTACCTGACCTCGGTGTTCAACGGCATGCTCAGCGCCAGGACCCATCACTTCCCCGGCGTAGGCCAGGCGTTCAAGGCCATGCGGGCCGGGCAGGTCGACGCGGTCATGGCCATGCGCGGGGAGATCGACTGGCAACTGCATGAGGCAGCCGATCCGCAACTGGCATTGGCCGAAAATGCTTACCCGAACATGGGCAAGCAACGGTGGGAAATCGGTATGGCGGTGCATGAGAGCAACCGGCAGCTGGCTTATGCGGTGGAAGAAGCGCTGGAGGGGTTGATCCGCGACGGTAGTCTCAAAACCATCTATGCCCATTACGGCCTGCGTTACGAAGTGCCCGAGATGTATCAATAGGAGCGCAGGGATGAACTGGCGAGCGTGGGGTCTGCTGTTGTGCTGCCTGCCGTTGACGGCGACGGCGCTCGAGACCGGGAAGGACCCGGTGCCCTCGGTGATGTGGGCCTTCTATCACAAACAACTGCTGGCTGAGGCGCCGTTCGTGTTCGATGACCGGGTCCGATTGCTGGCGCCGCCTTTTGCCGAAGACGCGCGCCAGGTGCCATTGCAGATCGATGCCCGCGCATTCACCGGCGACGTGGTGCGCATGCTGGTTTGGGCCGAACTGAACCCGCTGCCCAAGATCGTCGATTTCCAGCCGGGGGAGCGGGTGCTGCCCTGGCTGTCGATCCGCATTCGTATCGAGCAGGCCACGCCGTTGCGCGCTGCCGTGCAGACCCGTGACGGCCTGTGGCACGTCGGCTCGACGTTGATCGACGCAGCCGGTGGCGGCTGCACCGCGCCAAGCGTGGTGCGGACCCAGCCGGGCTGGGAAGAACACTTGGGCGAAGTGCTGGGAGCCCGTTACCCCCGAGGTGAAGACAGCCGCCTGCGCCTGCAAGTCGCCCACCCGATGGACAATGGGCTGGTGAGCGGCATCCCGGAGTTTTACCTCAACCAGGCGCAGTTGCTGGACGCCGACGGCCAGGTGCTGGCGCGCCTGGAGCTGTTCCCGGCCGTCAGCGAAAACCCCAACCTGAGCTTCGACATTCAAGGCCCCGGGCAGACCCGCCTGTTGTTGCGTGACAACAGCGGCAATGAATTCGAGGCAACGGTCCCCTGACCACAAGGAGCGCGCCATGCGTTGGTTGTTGCTGATCTGGCTGGGCCTGTGCCTGCCGACATGGGCCGCAGCGGACTATTCACTCAAGCCCCGGCAGATCGCCGAAGGCACCTGGCTGCTGGAAGGCAGCACGGACAATTTTGCCAAGGCCAACGGCGGCAACATCGTCAACACCGCTTTTATTGTCACCGAGGCCGGCGTGGTGGTCATCGACAGCGGCCCGTCCCGGCGCTACGGGCAGGCCTTGCGCCAGGCGATTGCCGCGATCACCGATAAGCCGGTAGTCCAGGTGTTGCTGACCCATCATCACCCCGACCATGTCTTGGGCAACCAGGCCTTCAGCGACGTCTCCATCGGCGCGCTGGCGGGGACCACGGATCTGTTGCGCCAGCAGGGCGATGCCATGGCCGAGAACATGTACCGGCTGGTCGGTGACTGGATGCGTGGCACCGAAGTGGTATTGCCAAACCAAGTGCTGGTTCCCGGTCCGCTGAAGGTCGGCAACCATTCGTTGCGTCTGCTGGCATTGGCCGGGCACACCGGGGCGGACCTGGCGATCCTCGATGAAACCACCGGCGTGTTGTTTGCCGGCGATCTGGTGTTCTACGAACGCGCCCTGACCACCCCGAACAGCCCCGGTCTGGAGGTCTGGCTCAAGGACCTGGACACCCTGCAAAGCCTGTCGTGGAAGCAGATCGTACCCGGCCATGGTCCAGTGGCGAGCGATGCCCGGCCTTTCTTGCAAATGCGCGACTACCTCAGCTGGCTCGACCAACTGATGCGCGACGGCGCGGCCCGGGGCGATGACATGGCCGAGATGATCCGCAGCCCCATCCCCGAGCGTTTTGCCGGGATCAGCTTGAGTCGGTATGAGCTGATTCGCAGTGTCAGTCATCTTTATCCGCGTTATGAGCGGGTAGGGATGAAGCGAGTAGATGCCAAGATTGAGTAGTCCCGGCAAATCCCCCGGCTAGCGCCAAAAATGAAAAAGGCCGGGCTTGGTCTAAGGTCATTGTTAAGGACACAGCAGGGGTGTGGTGCCTGAAAAAATAGCCGAAGTCGCGGAACCGAAGATGTCATGGCCGCAGAGTGCTTTCTACGCAAGGCAGAACTCTGGAGCAGCGATGAAATGACCATCACAAAAATCCTCCACGACAAAATCCACGCCAATGGCATCGAAATGCACTATCGGTTTACCGGGCAAGGGGCACCGATCGTCCTTCTCCACGGCTGGCCACAACACTCTCTGATGTGGAATCGGGTCATGGCGGAACTCGCCGACCAGTATCTAATCATTGCCCCGGATCTGCGCGGAGCCGGAGGATCGTCGATTACGCCCGGGGGCTACGACAAGCGGACCATGGCGCGCGATCTACGAGCCCTCATCGAGAAGCTCAAACTGGGGCCGGTCTTCCTTGTGGGCTACGATCACGGTGTTGGCGTTGCTTACCAATATGCCGGCGCGCACCCCAACGACGTTCGACGGCTGGCCCTCGCCGAATATGCGCTGCCGGGGTTCGGCTACGAGGCCAAGCTGACGCCGTCTCGAGACTGGGACGTTGCCAGCAGCTGGCAACTCAGCTTCTTCACCCAGCCCGATGTTGCGGAAATGTTCATTCGCGGAAAGGAGCGCGAGCTGCTCTCCTGGTTCTTCTGGAAGATGTCCGCCAACCCTGAGGGCGTGAGCGGCGAGGACTTCGAGGAATATGTCCGGCAGATCATCAAACCAGGCGCGCTGCGAGCGGGCCTCAATTACTACGCTGCGGTCTGGCAGGACATGGACGATCATTCCGAAACCGCTCGGCGGGGCAAACTGCAGATGCCCGTGCTCGGCATTGGTGGTCGATGGGGGTTCGCCGAGAAGACCAGCCTGCTCCTCGAACCGGTGGCGCAGCACCTGAGCGGCACCGTCATTGAAGGTGCCGGACACTGGCCGGCCGACGAACGTCCCGACGAATTCGCCCGAATCCTGCGCGATTTTTTCCAAGCCGACTCGCCCTGAAGCCGGCAAGCCGTTCACGCAAGGCTGGCGCCACCTTATCGGCTTCCTGAGGGAACAGCGTTGTAACGGTCCAATCCCGTCTTCACATGTACCAAGGAACTAGAAAACTCAACACAGCGGGCAATTGTTGACGACGGCCCCAAGGCCAAGAATCTGCGGCAGACCGGGAAAATTTCCCGGGTATAACAATAACCGCAGAGGTAGCCGTCATGACTCATCCCGCACGTCGCCAGCCCTTCGCCGTGAGCCTGCTGCTCAGTGCCATGCTGCTGTCCGGTTCGGCCTTGGCCGCCGTGACCGATCAGGAAATTCTCCAGGACCCGAAAAACCCGCAGCAGGTCGTGACCAACGGCCTCGGCGTGCAAGGCCAACGCTATAGCCCGCTCGACACGCTCAACGTGAATAACGTCAAGGATCTGCGTCCGGTCTGGGCGTTCTCCTTCGGCGGTGAAAAGCAGCGCGGCCAGCAGGCCCAGCCGATGATCAAGGATGGGGTGATGTACCTCACCGGTTCCTACTCGCGGGTGTTCGCGGTGGATGCACGCACCGGCAAGAAACTCTGGCAATACGATGCGCGCCTGCCCGATGACATTCGTCCTTGCTGCGACGTGATCAACCGTGGCGTGGCGCTGTATGGCGACCTGGTGTATTTCGGCACCCTGGACGCCAAGCTGGTGGCCCTGAACAAGGACACCGGCAAGGTGGTGTGGAGCAAGAAAGTCGCTGACCACAAGGAAGGTTATTCCATCAGCGCCGCGCCCATGATCGTCAATGGCAAGCTGATTACCGGCGTGGCGGGCGGCGAGTTCGGCGTGGTGGGCAAGATCAGCGCCTACGACCCGAAAAACGGCGAGCTGCTGTGGACCCGTCCGACCGTGGAAGGGCACATGGGTTATGTCTACAAGGACGGCAAGGCTATCGAGAATGGCATTTCCGGTGGCGAAGCCGGCAAGACCTGGCCGGGGGATCTCTGGAAGACCGGTGGTGCGGCGCCCTGGCTGGGTGGCTACTACGACCCGGAAACCAATCTGCTGCTGTTTGGCACCGGTAACCCGGCACCGTGGAACTCCCATCTGCGCCCTGGCGACAACCTCTATTCCTCGTCGCGCCTGGCCCTTAACCCAGACGACGGCAGCATCAAATGGCACTTCCAGAGCACCCCTCACGACGGCTGGGACTATGACGGCGTCAACGAACTGATCTCCTTCAACTATAAGGAAGGGGGCAAGGACATCAAGGCTGCGGCCACCGCCGACCGCAACGGCTTCTTCTACGTGCTCGATCGCACCAACGGCAAGTTCATCCGCGGCTTCCCGTTTGTCGACAAGATCACCTGGGCCAGCGGCCTGGACAAGGAAGGGCGGCCGATCTACAACGAGGCCGGCCGTCCGGGCGCGCCGGGCAGCGAAGCCAAGGGCAGCTCGGTGTTTGTCGCGCCGGCGTTCCTCGGGGCGAAGAACTGGATGCCGATGGCCTACAACCAGGACACCGGGTTGTTCTACGTGCCGTCCAACGAATGGGGCATGGACATCTGGAACGAAGGCATCGCCTACAAGAAGGGCGCGGCGTTCCTGGGAGCCGGTTTCACCATCAAGCCGCTGAACGAGGACTACATCGGTGTGCTGCGGGCCATCGACCCCAAGACTGGCAAGGAGGTCTGGCGTCACAAGAACTTCGCGCCGCTGTGGGGCGGAGTGCTGACCACCAAGGGCAACCTGGTGTTCACCGGCACGCCTGAAGGATTCCTGCAGGCCTTCAACGCCAAGACCGGAGAAAAGGTCTGGGAGTTCCAGACCGGCTCCGGTGTGCTCGGTTCGCCCATCACTTGGGAAATGGATGGCGAGCAATACGTCTCCGTCCTCTCGGGCTGGGGTGGCGCGGTGCCGTTGTGGGGCGGCGAAGTGGCCAAGCGCGTGAAGGACTTCAACCAGGGCGGCATGCTCTGGACCTTCAAGTTGCCGAAAGAGTTGGTGGCCAAGCGCTGAGTTGTCATTGAGCCGGGGGCTGCTTTTGTGGCGAGGGGATTTATCCCCGCTGGGCTGCGAAGCGGCCCCAAAATCTTTGCGAGCGCTGCGCACTCGAGCGGGGATAAATCCCCTCGCCACAAAGGCAGCGCTTGTTCCCGCTTTTCGTGTCCTGAAAAATCCACAAACCTACGACCAAATAACGAGAGCCCCCCTGCCAATGACGCATTCGTCCAGCATGCGGGTCTCTCTACCATCGGCCTATCGCCTGTCCCGCGACAGGCATCGACCAGGCAGAGGCCCATTATGATCTATGCACAACCCGGAACCCCAGGCGCCGTCGTTACCTTCAAGCCGCGCTATGGCAATTTCATCGGCGGCGAATTCGTCGCGCCGGTTAACGGCGAGTATTTCACCAACACGTCCCCGGTCAACGGCGAGGTCATCGCCGAGTTCCCACGCTCCAACGCCGCTGACATTGACAAGGCCCTGGACGCAGCCCACGCCGCTGCCGATGCCTGGGGCAAGACTTCGGTGCAGGATCGCTCCCTGGTGCTGTTGAAAATCGCCGACCGCATCGAACAGAACCTGGAACGCCTGGCTGTCAGCGAGACTTGGGACAACGGCAAAGCCGTGCGCGAAACCCTCAATGCCGACGTACCGCTGTCGGCCGACCATTTCCGTTATTTTGCCGGCTGCATCCGCGCCCAAGAGGGTGGGGCCGCCGAGATCAATGAACTGACCACCGCCTATCATTTCCACGAACCGCTGGGCGTGGTCGGACAGATCATCCCGTGGAACTTCCCACTGCTGATGGCCGCCTGGAAACTCGCCCCGGCCCTGGCCGCGGGTAACTGCATCGTGCTCAAGCCAGCGGAGCAGACGCCGTTGTCGATCACCGTGTTCGTCGAGCTGATCGCCGACCTGCTACCGCCCGGTGTGTTGAACATCGTCCATGGCTTTGGCCGCGAAGCCGGTGAAGCCCTGGCCACCAGCAAGCGCATCGCCAAGATCGCCTTCACCGGCTCGACCCCGGTGGGCTCGCACATCATGAAATGCGCCGCCGAGAACATCATCCCGTCCACAGTGGAGCTGGGCGGCAAGTCGCCGAACATCTTCTTCGAAGACATCATGCAGGCCGAGCCGGCGTTCATCGAAAAGGCCGCCGAAGGCCTGGTGCTGGCGTTCTTCAACCAGGGCGAAGTCTGCACCTGCCCATCGCGGGCGCTGGTGCAGGAGTCGATCTACGCGCCGTTCATGGCCGAGGTCATGAAGAAGATCGCCAAGATCAAGCGCGGCAATCCGCTGGATACCGAAACCATGGTCGGCGCCCAGGCGTCCCAGCAGCAGTACGACAAGATTCTTTCGTACCTGGACATCGCCCGGGAGGAGGGCGCCGAGCTGCTCACGGGCGGCGCGGCGGAACATCTTGAAGGGGATTTGTCGAGCGGCTATTACATCCAGCCGACCCTGCTCAAGGGCCACAACAAGATGCGCGTGTTCCAGGAAGAGATCTTCGGCCCGGTGGTGGGCGTGACCACGTTCAAGGATGAAGCCGAAGCCCTGGCGATTGCCAACGACACCGAGTTCGGCCTCGGCGCCGGTCTCTGGACCCGTGACATCAACCGCGCCTACCGCATGGGTCGGGCAATCAAGGCCGGGCGTGTCTGGACCAACTGCTACCACCTGTACCCGGCCCACGCCGCGTTCGGTGGCTACAAGAAGTCCGGCGTGGGTCGTGAAACCCACAAGATGATGCTCGACCATTACCAGCAGACCAAGAACCTGCTGGTGAGCTACGACGTTAATCCGTTGGGCTTCTTCTAACCCAGAAACACCCCCCTGTGGGAGCGAGCCTGCTCGCGATAGCGGTAGATCATTCAACCTCTATGTTGAATGTTCAGGCGTCATCGCGAGCAGGCTCGCTCCCACATTTGGATTTGTGTGATTGCAGCATTGCTACCAACGCACCCCACTCACCGCTTCGAAAGTAGCATTCGAACGTCGGGTACAGCGTGCATTAATGACCTTGCCGGAATGGCCCGGTACAAGAAGAGGAAAGACCCATGTGGACTAAACCCGCGTACACCGACCTGCGTATAGGCTTTGAAGTGACGATGTACTTCGCCAACCGATGAGCGCTGGCCCGGCCTGAGATGTTCAGGCCGGGCTACCCATTTGGTCTGATTGCAATCACGGTGGGATGCTTTAGGCTCAGGGTATTCCCGGAACAATAAGAACAGGCTTACCGATGAGCCAGAGTCTCAGTCCGCTGCGCAAGTTCGTTTCACCTGAAATCATGTTTGGCGCCGGTTGCCGGCACAATGTTGGCAATTACGCCAAGACGTTCGGCGCACGCAAGGTGCTGATCGTCACCGATCCCGGCGTGATCGCCGCAGGATGGGTCGCCGACGTCGAGGCCAGCCTCCAGGCCCAGGCCATCGACTATTGCATCTACAGTGCCGTCTCGCCCAATCCCCGGGTCGAAGAAGTCATGCTCGGGGCCGAGCTGTACCGGGAAAACCACTGCGATGTCATCGTCGCGGTCGGTGGCGGCAGCCCCATGGATTGCGGTAAAGGCATCGGCATCGTCGTTGCCCATGGTCGCAATATCCTGGAATTCGAAGGCGTGGACACCTTGCACGTGCCCAGCCCACCGTTGATCCTGATTCCCACCACCGCCGGCACCTCGGCGGACGTGTCGCAGTTCGTGATCATTTCCAACCAGCAAGAGCGCATGAAGTTTTCCATCGTCAGCAAGGCCGCGGTGCCGGACGTGTCGCTGATCGACCCGGAAACGACCCTGAGCATGGACCCGTTCCTGTCCGCCTGCACCGGCATCGATGCGCTGGTGCATGCCATCGAGGCGTTTGTATCCACCGGCCACGGCCCGCTCACCGACCCCCATGCGCTGGAGGCCATGCGCCTGATCAACAGCAATCTGGTGCAGATGATCGCCAACCCGGCGGATGTCGCCCTGCGGGAAAAGATCATGCTGGGCAGTATGCAGGCCGGCCTGGCGTTCTCCAACGCGATTCTCGGTGCGGTGCACGCGATGTCCCACAGCCTGGGCGGGTTCCTGGATTTGCCCCATGGCTTGTGCAACGCGGTGCTGGTGGAGCATGTGGTGGCGTTCAACTACAACTCGGCGCCCGAGCGTTTCAAAGTGATTGCCCAGACGCTGGGCATCGATTGCCGAGGCCTCAATCACCGGCAAATCCGTACCCGGCTGGTGGAACACCTGATTGCCCTCAAACGCACCATCGGCTTTCACGAAACCCTGGGGCTGCACGGGGTGAGCACTTCGGATATTCCTTTCCTGTCGCAACATGCGATGCATGATCCGTGCATTCTCACCAACCCTCGGGAGTCGAGCCAGCGGGATGTCGAGGTCGTCTATGGCGAAGCCCTCTGACGAACAGCAAAAAGCCCTGGCCGGGCTGCTGGGACTGGGCAATCACTCCACGCGCAAGAGCCACTATCCGGAACTGGCCGCGCGCCTCGATGAGCTGGAACAGGCTCGGCAACACCTGCAACAGCTCAACGATCAGTTGGAACAGCGGGTGGCCGAACGTACCGACGCGCTGCTGGAGGCCAACCGCAACCTGCAACAACAGATCGCCCAGCGCGAGCTGATCGAACAACAACTGCGCGATGCTCGGGACGCTGCGCAGGCGGCCAACCGCAGCAAGGACAAATACCTGGCCGCCGCCAGCCATGACCTGCTGCAACCGCTCAACGCCGCACGCTTACTGATCGCCACATTACGCGAACGCTCGCTGCCCACCTCCGAACACGTGCTGGTGGAGCGTACCCACCAGGCGCTCGAAGGGGCGGAGGACCTGCTCACCGACCTGCTGGACATCTCCCGGCTGGACCAGGCTGCAGTCAGGCCGGACCTGGCGCCGTATCGGCTGGATGAGTTGCTCGCGCCGCTGGCTTCGGAGTTTCAATCAGTGGCTGGCGCTGCCGGGTTGGAGCTACGGGTACGTTTCGGCGACGAAACAGTGATGACCGACCTGCGGCTGATGACCCGGATCTTGCGCAACCTGCTCAGCAATGCCTGTCGCTACACCGCTCAGGGCGGCATCCTGTTGGCCGCGCGGCGTCGGGGCGAGCGGTTGAGCCTGGAGGTCTGGGACACGGGGCGCGGTATTGCTGCCGACTGCCTGGAGTCGATCTTCCTGGAGTTCAACCAGCTGGACGTAGGTCGCGCTGCCGATCGCAAGGGTGTCGGCCTGGGTTTGGCGATTGTCGAGCGTATCGCCCACATTCTCGGTTATCGGGTCCAGGTACGTTCCCGCCCGGGGCGCGGTTCGGTATTCAGCATCGAGGTGCCGTTGTCTGCTGAAAGACTGCTGCCCATGGCCCAGATGCCCGCCCAGGCCGTCGCCGGTAACCCGCTGCCTGGCCGCCGTCTGCTGGTCATCGACAATGAGCTGAGCATTTTGCAAAGCATGGCCGCGCTGCTGGGGCAGTGGGGGTGTGACGTGTTGACCGCCACGGACGAGGCGGGTGCCTTTGACGTGCTGCAAGGCCGCGCGCCGGAACTGATCCTGGCGGATTTCCACCTGGACCATGGCGTGGTCGGGTGCGAAGTGGTCAAGCACTTGCGCGAGCATTTCCAACAGACGATCCCGGCGGTGATCATCACCGCCGATCGCAGCGACCAGTGCCGCCGCGCCTTGCGCAAACTCAATGCGCCACTGCTCAACAAACCGGTCAAGCCCGGCAAATTGCGGGCGGTGTTGAGTCAGTTGCTCGGATAGCGAGTGGCGAGGTGACGCCAGATTTCACCAACAATCCCTTGTGGGAGCGAGCCTGCTCGCGATAGCACTGGGTCAGCTTGCATCACTGTCTAATGCGCCACCGCCATCGCGAGCAGGCTCGCTCCCACATTTTTCAGCCAGTGCGCCATCAAAACGCCGTCATTTGGTCGGTGTTTATGCCTTGAATGAAAAAAGAGGCTTCGGTCTGTTTAGTTCATTCTGTAAACTCCCCCCGCTGCGACAATCGGGCGCGGCCATGTCTGGCCCGATTACAAGCGTTTTGCAGTGTCCCTCACCCAGCTGAAGCCAAGACCTACAAGAAGTCAGCGCCGGAGAGACATAAAAGCGAGGCCGATGATTCTCGGCCCCTGTAGGTCCGTCCTCCAGTCCCGTCTCGACCCCAGTCATGCCGTATGCCGGCCATGGCGTGGTCTATCCTTGCAGGACTGGTGGGCGGAATGGCGTTCTACCCTAGGGATACACACATGTTGAAGAGAACACACACGGCGCTGCTGGGCCTGGCGATGGCGATGGGTCTTGCGACCACGCACGCCGCCGAGGCAAAAAAAGTGGATGTCCTGCTCATTGGTGGCGGCATCATGAGCTCGACACTCGGCGTTTGGCTCAATGAGCTGGAACCGGACTGGACCATGGAAATGGTCGAGCGCCTGGACGGTGTTGCCCAAGAGAGTTCCAACGGCTGGAACAACGCCGGTACCGGCCACTCCGCGCTGGCCGAGCTGAACTACACGCCCGAAGACAAGAATGGCAAGGTCGAAATCGCCAAGGCGATCGAGATCAACGAAGCGTTCCAGGTTTCCCGTCAGTTCTGGGCCTGGCAGGTCAAGAACGGCGTGCTGAAGAACCCGCGCTCGTTCATCAACTCCACCCCGCACATGAGCTTTGTCTGGGGTGAGGACAACATCGCGTTCCTGAAGAAGCGCTACGAAGCCCTTCAGGCCAGCCCGTTGTTCGCCGGCATGCAGTACTCCGAAGATCGCGAGCAGATCAACAAGTGGGTACCGCTGATGATGCAAGGGCGTGATCCGAGCCAGAAAGTTGCGGCCACCTGGAGTCCCTTGGGCACCGACGTGAATTTCGGCGAAATCACCCGTCAGTTTGCTGCTCACCTGCAAACCAAACCGAACTTCTCCCTCAAGCTGTCCAGCGAAGTGCAGGACATCACCCGCAACGAAGACGGCACCTGGCGCGTTGCGTACAAGAACCTGAAGGACGGTAGCGAAACCGAGACCGACGCCAAGTTCGTGTTCATCGGCGCTGGCGGCGGTGCTTTGCACCTGCTGCAGGAAGCTGACATCCCCGAAGCCCGTGAATACGCCGGCTTCCCGGTAGGCGGCTCGTTCCTGGTGACCGAGAACCCGACCGTCGCCCAGATGCACCTGGCCAAGGCCTACGGCAAGGCTTCGGTTGGCGCACCGCCGATGTCGGTTCCGCACCTGGACACCCGCGTGCTCGACGGCAAGCGTGTGATTCTGTTTGGCCCGTTCGCCACTTTCTCCACCAAGTTCCTGAAGAACGGTTCGTACTTTGACCTGCTGACCAGCACCACCACCCACAACGTGTGGCCGATGACCAAGGTGGGTATCGAACAGTACCCGCTGGTTGAATACCTGGCCGGCCAGTTGATGCAGTCGGACGAAGATCGCTTCAACGCCCTGAAGGAATACTTCCCGGACGCCAAGCAACAAGACTGGCGCCTGTGGCAGGCCGGCCAGCGCGTGCAGATCATCAAGCGTGATGAAGAGAAGGGCGGCGTCCTGAAACTGGGTACTGAAGTGGTCGCCTCCCAGGACGGCAGCATCGCCGCTCTGCTGGGTGCTTCGCCAGGTGCCTCGACTGCTGCGCCGATCATGCTGACGGTGCTTGAGAAGGTCTTCAAGGACAAGGTCGCCACCCCGGCCTGGCAGGAAAAACTGCATCAGATCGTGCCAAGCTACGGCACCAAGCTCAACGAAAGCCCTGAGCGTGTGGCTCAGGAGTGGGCTTACACCAGCGAAGTCCTGCAGCTGGACACGCCACCAACGATCGGCCAGCAGCGCACCGCGCCTGCACCGACTGCGCCGGCCGCTGCCCCGCAAAGCAACCCGGCGGCCGACATGGCGCTGTAAACCGGACGTTGTCTGGTGAATAAAAAACGCCGCTCATCGAGCGGCGTTTTTTTTCGTCTATGATTTTTCGATCCCCGAAGAGGATCAAACCATGACTCGCCTGACCGCCAAGGACTTTGCCCCCGAACTGCTCGAGCTTTACGATTTTTACGCCCACGGCCAGATATCCCGAAGGATCTTCCTGGAGCGGGCCAGTCAGTTTGCGGTGGGCGGGCTGACGGCCGGCGCACTGCTGGCGTCGTTGAGCCCCAACTATGCCCAAGCGATGCAGGTGAACTTCACCGACCCGGATATCGTGGCGCAGTACATCACTTATCCCTCGCCCAAGGGTCACGGTCAGGTGCGCGGCTATCTGGTCCGGCCAGCCAAGGCTAGCGGCCCGGTGCCCGGTGTGGTGGTCGCCCATGAGAACCGTGGCTTGAACCCCTATATCGAGGACGTCGCCCGGCGTGTGGCCAAGGCCGGTTTCGTGGCGCTGGCGCCGGACGGCCTGACCTCGGTGGGCGGGTATCCGGGTAACGATGACAAGGGGCGCGAGCTTCAGCAGCAGGTTGATCCCGAGAAGCTGATGAACGATTTTTTCGCTGCTGTTGAGTTTCTGATGAAACACGACGCCATTGGCGGCAAGAAAGTCGGCATCACCGGTTTCTGCTACGGCGGCGGGGTGGCCAATGCCGCCGCCGTGGCGTATCCCGAGCTCGGCGCGGCGGTGCCATTCTACGGGCGCGGGCCCAAACCTGAGGACGTGCCGCGAATCAAAGCACCGTTGCTGATCCACTACGCCGAACTCGACACCCGCATCAACGAAGGCTGGCCGGCCTATGAAGCAGCGCTCAAGGCCGGGAAGAAGACCTATCAGGCCTATATCTATCCGGGCGTCAACCATGGCTTCCACAACGACTCGACCCCGCGCTATGACGAAGCGGCTGCCGAACTGGCGTGGGGGCGCACCCTTGAGTGGTTCAAGCGTTACCTGGGGTGAGCGCCACGTCGCGGCTCAGTAGCGAATCATCACGGACTTGAGTTCCGTGTAGTCGTCGATGAAGGCGCTGCCGAACTCCCGGCCCATCCCCGAAGACTTGCTGCCGCCAAAGGGCACGGCCGGGTCGAGCAGGGTGTGCATGTTCACCCATACGGTGCCGGCTTCGATGGCGGGCACCATGCGCAGGGCCTTGCCCAGGTCATTGGTCCAGAGGCTGGCACTCAGGCCGAACGGCGTGTCGTTCATCAGCTCCAGCAGCTCTTCTTCACTGTCGTAAGGCAAGAACGTGGCGATCGGGCCGAAGGTCTCTTCGTGAAGCAAGGTATCGCTGCGACTGTTGGCAAGGATGATGGTCGGCTCGACATAACAGCCCGGTCCGTCGATCAACTTGCCGCCGTGAATGATGGTGTTGTCTTGTGCCCGGGCTTTGGCAAAGAACTCGCCGAGTTTGCGCTGATGCTGGCGGTTGGTGACCGGGCCGAACTCGGTGGCTTCGTCCAGGGGCGAGCCGATATTGAGTTTGCTCAGGCGCTGGGCCAGTTTGTCCATGATCGGTTCAAGCTGCGAACGATGGACAAAGAACCGCTCGGCCGCCGCGCAGATTTGCCCTGAGTGCAGAAAACCCGCTTCGATGATGCCGTTGACCGCCACGTCCGCCGCCACGTCCGGCAGAAAACCCGCCGCATTCTTGCCGCCCAGTTCCAGTGTGGCACGGGTCAGCCCGGCGCCCATGGCGCTCTGGCCGACGGCGAGGCCGGTTGGCACGGAACCGGTGAACGAAACCTTGTTTGTGCCAGGGTGCTCGATCAACCCTTTGCCTACTTGACCACCGCCGGTCACCACGTTGAGGGCACCCGGTGGCAGGCCCGCGTCCATGGCCAGTTCGGCGATGCGCAGGATGGTCAGCGGCGTGAACTCGCTGGGTTTGATGATGATGCTGCAGCCGGTCACCAGTGCCGAGGCGAGTTTCCAGATGGCAATCATGGTGGAGAAGTTCCACGGCACGATGCCGACCACCACGCCCACCGGTTCGCGCAGCGTGAACGCGGTGTAGCGTTCACCGGCGAAGGAGGGCAGCGACGGGGTGATGGTCTGGCCGCTGATCTTGGTGGCCCAGCCGGCGTAATAACGCAAAAAATGCGCGGCCTGGTCGACCTCGAAAGCGCGGGATATCTGGATGATCTTGCCCGACTGGCAGGTTTCGATCTGCGCCAGTTCTTCGCGATGGCGCTCCAGTAGGTCCGCCAGCTTGAGCAGCACGTGACCGCGCACGGCCGGTGCCGCCGCAGACCACTGTTTGAATCCGCGCCGCGCCGACTCCACCGCCGCATCGATATCGCCTGGCGAGGCTTCGCTGACCTGTGCGATGACCTGGCCGGTGGCGGGGTTGACGACGTCCAGCGTCTGCGCGCTTTGGCTTTGGACATAACGACCGTCGATGAACAGCGCGTGGTGTCGGGCGAGAAAAGCTTCGACCTGAGGCAGCAGGGCAATATCGCTCATGAGGGTTTCCTGATCGCGGGCAAGGGAAAGTCTGGAGGTTAATCCCTGGGGGCCGATGCGGCTTGACTGTGCCTGCCGCGGGGTATGTCTGTGGCTGCCAGTTTCCGGGAGGGGCTGGCAGCCAGGAGCAAAAGCCATTGCAGCCATGTACAAGCCAGCGCGACCGGTTTGCGTTCAGATCAGTGTTTCGACTGACGGGCAAAGGGGCGGGCGATGTTTCTCCAGACCAACAAACAGAAGCTGGCGTTGATCGCGCAAATACAACGCGCATTGGCCGGAGAGGGCGGCGACGCCCCGATGCTGGAGGTGTATCCGTCACTGCGGGACTGTCTTGAGCAACACGCACGGCAGATGACGCAGGCAAGCGAAGACCTGCACAATGCCCAGGCACAGGTGAGCGAGCAGAGCGCGCGAGGCCGGCAACGTGAGCATGAACTTGAGGTGACTCGCCAGCAGTTGGAACAGGCCCTGGAGCGCGAGCATCGGCTTGAAGCACGCCTGGATGAACACCGCCAGCAGTTGCAGCAACTCCAGCAGCAAGCGCACATCTGGGAGCTGCTGCAATCGACCCTGACCGAAGGCTGCTGGGACATCACGGTGGTCAATGGCGATCTGCAGCACCCCGCCAGCGCCATGCGTTTTTCCGGTCAGTTCCGCTCGCTGCTGGGCTACACCGCCGATGAGTTACCCGATGGCTGGGATGCCCAGGTCAGCATCACCCACCCTGACGACCTGCCAAAGATCATGGCGATTTTCGAGCGGGAAATCCTTGGCTCCCAGGGCAGCGGCGAGTACGTATTCGAATACCGGATGCGCCATAAAAGCGGGGATTACATCTGGTGTCGCGAGCGTGGTCGCGCGTTACGGGATTCGCACGCACGCCTGGTTCGGGTCATCGGTGCGGTGCGCGATATCAGCGATGAACGCTCGGCCCAATCCACCCACCAGCGCATGCTGGAGCAGAACCAGGTGACCTACGCCCAGATTGCCACCGTGGTGGGGGTGATCAAGGGCATCGCCGAGCAGACCAATCTGCTGGCCTTGAACGCCGCCATTGAAGCGGCCAGGGCGGGCGAGGTCGGACGCGGTTTTTCCGTGGTGGCCGATGAGGTGCGCAAACTGGCAGAAAGCACTCGCCAGGCGACTCATCAGATCCAGACCATGTTGCATCAGCACAAACAATAATCCGCCCGGGAGCTGCCTTCGGGGCAGCTCCCGGTTGCTTCAGAATGGAACCGCTACCACCAGTTGGCTGTAGACATTGGTGCCGTTGCCACTCACTTGATTGCCGCCGTTGCTCGCGTCCTTTTCCGGCTTGTACAGACCCACCAGTGGCGTGACGATCAGGTGTTCGTTCACGGCCCATTCCACATACAGGTCCAGCTCCCGTCCATCGAGATTCAGCGTGTCGCGGGTGTGCAGGGTCTTGTAGTCGAAGAATAGCGCGCCGATAGTCACTGCCTCTGTTGGCTTGAGCTTGAGCCCCAGGTGCTGGACAGCGGTGTTGCTGTTGAACGGCCCGGAATAGTTGCCGGTGACTTCGCCCTGGAACCAGGTGCCATAGCCGCGACTCGTGCCGTTGAACATCGAGTCCCAGTCCTTGGAGTAGCGGCTGTAGCGATAGGTCAGGTCCGGGGTCCAGGGCAGCTCAGCGAAGGTGTAGCCGGCTTCGGTGTACCAGGCTTTCTCCGGGCCCGCGTCCTTGTCCTGCCAGGCATATTCGAAGGCAAAGTGGGCATTGTCGATGCCGGCATTCCCCGCGCCCCGCAGGCTGTAGATGTCCATGCCTTCGCGCTGCTTCTGGAACTCGCTGGCGTAGCGATCATCGACGTCGATGCCATGGATGTAGGTCAGCCCCAGTGTGCCTGGTGCTGCGCTGTATTGCAGGGTACCGGCGGCCATTTCGGTATTGGCCTGGGCGCGGTTGTCGGACTTGATCCACATCAGGCTGCCGTGTACGCCTTCCTGGCCGCCCAGGCGCAGCACGGCGGTCTTGTCGAAGGCATGACGGGCCGCCAGGTAATAGGCGCCGCCGCGGTTGAACTCACCGTCGGCCACGCCTTTGCCCAGATTCAGACCGTCGTCATTGATGATGAAGCCATCGCCGAGGGTAATGACCTGGCGACCGTAGGACAGGTCGACGCCGTCCTTGCCCAGCGCCGGGAACAGATCCCCTGAACGCCAGCCGGCAAACGCTTCATCGAACTTGGTGGTGCGTTCGGATCCGTCGCTCAGGCCCGCGGCATCGCCGTCGCCCCAGGTGCCGGAGCTGACCAGATTGGCCGTCCCGTAGACGCTGCCCATGGCGCCGAGTGTCTGGTCGATACTCAGGCCATACTTGATAAAACCCTCACGCCAACTTGAGCCGCCGCGGGTGCCGTCATAGTTCTTGCGACTATTGAACATCCCGTAGACCGCCAGGAAGTTGCCGGTAACCGTGGTGTCGTCGTCGGTGTAAAGCTCATAGGCCTGGGCCGACGAATCAGCCACCAGCAGGGCGATTCCAAGGCCGATGGCGTTGCGCAGCAAAGGTGTATTGCGGGTGTGCTCCATGGTGTTTTCCCCAGTGTGATAGGACATCAGAGCGCCCATTAAGGGGAGACCGGGGCAGGGAAGTCTTTTACCTGCCTGCCAGATAATTGATCCAGCCCGCCAAGGCGCGAGCGCTGGCAGGCAGCAACAAAACCGGCGGCAGACACGGGCAAGACGCTCGGGCCGAGGGCGGCGCACAGTGATCCTGCACGCGACGCCGTTTCGATCAGGGACTGGC
Organism: Pseudomonas sp. A214; assembly: GCF_900156295.1. NCBI lineage: Bacteria > Pseudomonadati > Pseudomonadota > Gammaproteobacteria > Pseudomonadales > Pseudomonadaceae > Pseudomonas > Pseudomonas sp. A214. The sequence continues at coordinate 4,283,267 of NZ_LT707062.1, read as the reverse complement.
TGGGGAAGGCTTGAGCGCCGGCTCCTGGACGGCAGTGGCATCCATACTAAAAATCCGCTTTCGAGGATCTTCACGATGTCGATCAATGACAGGCTCACCGAGCACTTGAACCGGGGTACGGTGGGCTTTCCCACCGCGTTGGCCAGCACCATTGGCCTGATCATGGCAAGCCCGGTGATTCTCACCGCCACCATGGGCTTCGGTATTGGCGGCAGCGCCTTTGCCGTGGCGATGTTGATCGCCGTGGTCATGATGCTGGCCCAGGCGACCACCTTCGCCGAAGCCGCCTCGATCCTGCCCACCACCGGCTCGGTCTACGACTACATCAACTGTGGCATGGGACGCTTTTTTGCAATCACCGGTACGCTGTCGGCCTACCTGATTGTCCATGTGTTCGCCGGGACTGCGGAAACGATCCTGGCCGGGGTCATGGCCCTGGTGAATTTCGAGCACCTCAACACCCTGGCCGAATCGGCGGGTGGCTCCTGGCTGTTGGGCGTGGGGTTCGTCGTGGTCTTCGGCGTGCTGAACGCGTTTGGTGTCAGCGCCTTCGGCCGGGCCGAGATCATCCTCACGTTCGGCATGTGGACGACCCTGATGGTGTTCGGCGTATTGGGCTTGATCGCCGCTCCGGCGGTGGAGCTGGAGGGGTGGTTTGGCGCATCCGTGGTGGGCACCGATCTGGTGACGGTGCTGTCGCTGGTGGGCATGGCCATGTTCATGTTTGTCGGTTGCGAGTTCGTCACGCCACTGGCGCCGGACCTGCGGCGCTCGGCCACGACCATGCCGCGGGCCATGATGCTGGGGTTGTTCGGCGTTGCCACATGCATGTTCATTTATGGCGCGGCGATGAAGCGCCAGGTCGAAAACGTACTGCTCGATGCCTCCAGCGGCGTGCACTTGCTGGACACGCCCATGGCGATTCCGCGATTCGCCGAGCAGGTCATGGGCGATATCGGTCCGATGTGGCTGGGGATCGGCTTCCTGTTTGCCGGAGCGGCGACCATCAACACCCTGATGGCCGGTGTGCCGCGGATTCTGTATGGCATGGCGGTGGATGGTGCGCTGCCGCGGTTTTTCACCTATCTGCACCCGCGTTTCAAGACCCCCGTGCTGTGCATCCTTGTGGCGATGCTGATTCCCTGTCTGCACGCGTTGTGGCTCGGCGGCAATACCGACAACATCATGCATCTGGTGCTGGCTGCAGTGTGTGCCTGGAGTTTTGCCTACCTGTTGGTGACCGTGTCGGTGATCAGCCTGCGGATCCGTCGTCCGGATCTGCCACGGGCCTATCGCTCACCGTTTTTCCCGCTGCCTCAGATCCTGTCCAGTGTCGGCATCGTCATCGGCATGTGGTTCATCACTCCACCAGGCATGAATCCGGCAGACATTTACGTTCCATTCGCGGTGATGCTCGGTGGCACTGCGGCCTACGCCTTGTTCTGGACCCTGGTGGTGCAGAAGGTCAATCCATTCAAGCCCGCGTCGGTGGAAGACGTGCTGGCCAAGGAGTTTTCCCATGAGCCAGGGCAACCTGTCAGCGAGTTTGACGAACGTGCTGCGAAGACTGTCTGAGCTGTTCAGTGCCCACCGCGCCCCGGTCGGTTATCGTCCCGGGGTGACGCTGGAACACTTGCGGCGCAACCTCGGGCTGGCGCGATTCGAGATGTCCGGCCCGGTGACGGCGATGGCCGTCACCGATGATGGTTGCTTGCAGGTGGAGATCGTCGAGCGCACCGAGTCGCAGTTGTTGATGCACCTGGTGATGACCGAGTTCGTGCTGCGCGTGCCTGCGTCGAGAGAGGGCACGGCACGCGTGGAACTGCACCATGGCGGGGCCGTGCGTCGCCAGGGTATTCGTTGTCGGCTCAAGGAAGGGGACAATCAGCTGTCGGCTCGTTTGAAGACGGCGATAGAGGGCGATCCGGCGCTGTACCAAGCCCTCATGCCGCTAGACTTCAAACGCCTGCGCATCGATCTGCAAGACCACCAGTGGTGCGTGCGGCTGGAGCACATGGGCGGCAGTGAGGTGGTGAATCGGATGCCGGCCTTTCGGCGCTACATTGCTTTGAGCCGCGAGCAACGGATTGCCTTGTGGGCGGTCTTGAGCGGCTTGCAAAGGGTGCTGGGAACACTCTGATTTGTGGGCTTTGCCCTGGCATCAATTGTGCTACTGCTCTGGCGATCAGGTACTTGTTGCGTGCATATAGATAACATGTTAACTATTGCCGTACAAAAACAATAAGCCACTGCGGAGAGCGCCATGAGCATGCATCAGGTTGGGCAAGACGGGCTGGAGACCTGGAACCGGGATCTGCGCGCGACTTGCGGCCATTTCGAGACGGAACTGGCCTTTAATCGCGCGCTGTTTATCGGTGAGGTGTCGAATTTCTTCCGTGGCGGTCTTTCCCTCGCCAACTTGCGTACCAACGCTGGCTGTATCAAGCGTCACTCGCCCAATCCCGACCACGATGACGACCAGGATTGCTTCCTGGTCAGTCAGCGCAGTGGATATTCACGCATTACTCAGAACGGCCTGAGCATCCAGCTGGCGCCCGGCGAACTGCTATTGATGGATTCGGTGGGCTCGCTCGAGATCAGCCCGTTCGGCCTGATTGAACACGCGGTGTTGTCTCTGTCCCGCCAGGATGTGTCCAGGAAACTGGGCGGGGAAACCCGGACCTTCGGCAAGATCTCCTCGCGCAAGGCTTGTGGGCGCATGTTGCACGTCTTGATGGATCAGCTGTGCAAGGACACTCCCGACGGTGAGGGCGCCACAGGAGAAGGCGAAGCCTTGCAGAATGCGTTTGTTTCGCTGCTCGGTTCGGCCCTGGAGCAGGGCACCGGATCGGAGGATGACGGCGTTGCGTTGCAAGGCAGTCACTTGCGCAGTTATGTGCAGAAAGTCATCGACGAGTCCCTGGCCCAGCCCGGCTTGAGCCCGGTGGGCCTGGCCAGTCGTCTGAACATTTCGGTGCGCCACCTGTACCGTTTATTCGAAGAACAGGATGACAGCGTCTGCCGCTACATCCAGCGGGCCCGGCTCAAGCGCAGCGCCGATGACCTGACCAATCCGTTCCTGCGGGACGAATCCATCACTTCGATCGCCTACAAATGGGGCTTCACCGATTCGGCCCATTTCAGCCGTTCGTTCAAGAAACAGTTCGAGCTATCGCCCAAGGAATTTCGTGCCAGCCATCTGCAACAGGTACAGGGGGTGGTTTGAGTGGTGGGCGCATTCAGGGTCGGCTCAAGCTGACCCACGGCTATCGCGAGCAGGCTCGCTCCCACAGTGGATGGGGGCTGTGGGAGCAGGGCTGCCGGTGATGACGGCTGCGTCGACATCATCGCCAGCCGACGCACCGCTCCCACACGCTCAAACCTCGGGCAAGGTCGAGCCGCCGTCCACCACCAGGGTTTGTCCGGTCACATACGCGGCCAGGTCCGATGCCAGAAAGAGCATGGCGCCGGCGATGTCGGACGGGGTGCCCAGGCGTCCCAGCGGTACCCGACGGGCGATGTCTTGATTGACCGCATCATCTCCCAGGTTCGCCATGGCCGGTGTCGCGATCATCCCGGGTTCGACGCCGTTGACCCGGATATGCTCACTCGCCAGTTCCAGTGCCGCATTGCGGATGAACCCGTTGACTCCGGCCTTGGACGCCGCATAGTGACTGAGCCCTGGATAAGCCACCCGCGGGCCGGTGACCGAGGAGGTCACCAGCACGCAGCCCTGGCCCTGCCGACGGAACATCGGCAATGCTCCCTGAGTCAGCCAGAACAGCGCCGAAAGGTTGACTGCCAGCGTGCGCTCAAGCATCGCTGGTGTGATCCCGGCAAAGGGTGTCAGGGGAAAGTACCCGGCGTTGTGCACCAGAACATCCAGCCTCCCCAGACGCTGCTCCAGATCAGCCATCAGCGTACTGATCGCCGTTGCATCGGCCAGGTCCACGCCCACGGCCTGCACCTGACAACCTGCAGCGGTCAACTCGCTCGCCACCACCTCGGCCTGTGCCAGGTCCAGGTCAGCGATCACCACACGGCCCCTACGCCAGGCGAAGGCTTCGACGATGGCCCGGCCTATACCCTGGGCACCGCCCGTGACCAGCACCGTTTTTGCGCTGAAATCCAGGTCATCAGGCATCGGTGGCCTCCATCCGGCTGAAGGCCAGGGTTGGTACGTCTACGATGCTGGAGCCACCGTCGGCCACCAATGCCGCGCCAGTGATGATCGAGGCTTGATCCGAGGCCAGGAAGCGACACACATGGGCAATTTCCTGTGCGCTGGCGGGCCTGCGCAATGGCACGTCCGCGCAGACCCTGTCGTAGGCCTGCTGCAGCGTTTCGCCGTGAAACTGCATCAAGACCTGCATTTCCTCATCAGCCATCGGCGTGCGCACCCAGCCCGGGCAGACGGCGTTGACCCGCACCCCGCGCGGGCCGTAATCGCGCGCCAGGGAGCGGTTCAGCCCCAGCAGCGCGTGCTTGGCGGTGGTATAGCCGCAAACTTGCGGGCCTGCCGCCAACGACGCGATGGATGCGATCAGCACAATGTTGCCAGCGCTTTCCTGCAGCAGCGGCAGGCACGCCCGGGCGCTGTAGAAGGCGCTGTCGAGATTGCTGCGCATGGCCGCTTCCCAGGTCTGCGGGCTGGTCTGGGTGGCGCTGCCCAGGCCCATGCCGCCAGCGCAGGCCAGCAGCACATCGAGCCGGCCATAACGCTCGCGGATCTGTGCGACGAAGCCGTCCCAGGTCGTCGGGCACGCGGCATCGCCCACCAGCAACAGGCCGCCTATTTCCTCGGCCAGTTGCGCCAGAGGTTCGCGGCGTCGGCCGATCAGCACCAGGTTGGCGCCGTCAGCGGCATACAACCGGGCGCAGGCGGCACCGATGCCAGTGCCCGCGCCCGTGATCACGATGGTGCGCAATTCAGGCATCGGGATATTCCGTCCGGTTGAGAACCTGGCAGTAGGAACTGACGGGGAAATTGGAAAACTCATCGAAAGACGCGCCGGCATAACCGAAAATCTTGCCGTCGCTGCGGTGCTGCTGCATGTCGATCAGCACCAGGCCCAGGGTCGGGATGATCTTTTCCCGCCAGACGAACAGGTACAACTGATCGGCGATCTTGTAGGTGTCACACCGGTCGGTATCGCACAGGCCCTGTTCGACACCCTTGAGGCACTGCCAGGAATAGAACCGGTCGTTGAGATAGATGTGTTCGTAGACTTCGCTGGGGCTGTAGCGATACAGGTTGCGCAGGCCCACCAGTTCGGTGGTCGGTGCATGTGGGCACAGGCCCTGCTGCCAGGGGCGGTCGAGACTGCCGTGAAGGAACTCCACTTTCACGCCCGTCAGTGGCTGGCCGACCAGCGCGCGGCTGTACAGACCTTCGCGAGTTTGTTCTTGCCCGGGCATGCTGCCGATCACTGCGGTGAACGCCGCGTGAGCGGTATCAAGTACCAGGCTGACCGACCAGGCTTGTGCGCCTTCGTGCTTGACGAAATCCACCAGGTAGAGGCCTGGCCGCACCGACGTGGCCCGATAAGGCGCGGTGCCGCTGGAATGACCATCGGCTGCGTTCCATGACAGGGTTTGCTGTTCGAAACGGTGTTCGATCTGCCAGCCATTGGCGAAATTCAGCGTGAAGGTCTTACCGTTCAGGTCGGCCAGGTTCGGCAGGATGAACGCTTCAGGGGCAAAGCCGTCGGCCAGGGCGCCGACGGTGATCCAGTCTGTAGGTGTGGTCATTGCAAGACTCCGGTTGGATGAGATAACCACCCGGATCATGGCGCCTTGCGCGGGGCTGGCCCATCAACCGAATGGTTGAACCGGCACAGGCAATGGCTTAGAGGAACAGGCTGCTGACCAGCTCGGTTCGATTGCTCACGCCGGTCTTGCGAAACAGGTTGATCAGATGCGTCTTGACCGTGGGCAGGCCGACGTCCAGCTCTCGGGCCAACTCTTTGTTACTGACGCCCTGGCGCAGCAGCAACGCTATCTGGCGTTCCTTGGGGGTCAGGCTACTGAGCGAGTCGTCCTGCGGCGGCAGGTTGGCGACGGCCAGTTGCAGTAACGCTTGCAGCGCTGCGAGCTGCGTCAGTTGCTCGCTGGTGAAGACGCCTTGCTCGGCGGTGCGCAACAAGGAAATAGCCGCTTGAGGCCGACTGCCCCGATGGGCGAAGACTTCCACCACATCCACCACGTCGTAGCGCTGTAAAAAATGGCGGTAGCGATGGCTGTCACGGATTGGCTGGCGGGCCATGGCCAGGCCAAGAGGCACCACGGCCAGGTCGCTGGAAACGTAGTTGCGCGGCTGCAACGGGTCGAACTGGCGATAATTGTCCAGATAGTCGCGATGCATCTCGCCGCTCATGCCATGCAGGCTGAAGTCATGGGCTTGCAACTGTCGGTCGACGCAATAGAAGGCTGCTCGACTGGCGGGGACGAGCTGGGTGAACGCGTGCAGGCAATGGCCGGCGATGTCCTGGGAGGGGATGACGTACATGCTCGCAACCTCCGCCAAGAGGGCTGCCGGTGAATCCGGCAGCCGGGTCCGGTCAGACTACCGCGAAGTAGTGTTTGACAAAACTTTCGCTGACCACTTCCCACAATACCGGCGTACCTTTGGTCACGAACCAGCTGTCGCCGGCCTTGTAGCGGGTGCTCTGGCCGCTGGCTTCATCGGTCAGCACCACTTCGCCAGTGACCACGGTGGCCTGTTCGGCGAACGGATAAACCATTCGGAACTTGCCCTTGGTCGTGCCGAAGTAGGCGCTGCTGACCGCATCGGTGGGGGCGCCGAAGGTCATTTTGCCGAAGGCTTTGACTTCGCCTTCGAGAATCTGCGAACCGAGATCGGCGACGGTGCCCCAGGCGTCCAGGTCGGACAGCTGGATGTCTTTCTTGAGGTTGATAAGGGGCATGGCAGTGACTCCTGATGAGTGAAAAAAACAGCGGGTATGTATGTCTAGTACCGGTCCGTGAAGGCGCTGGGATCTGTGGGAGCGCCTAACTGACTGGCATCATGGCCATCAGCGACGGCCATTCCAGTAACCCGACAGCTGGTGCCAGGACTTGCCGGCGGTCAGCAGTAGTGGACGGATGGCGTCCTTGCCGATGATGGTCGGACGCCTGACGGAGCTGACCAGGTCGTAGCGCGCCGAGCCTTCGCTCATGCCTTCGGCCAGCACCTTGCAGATGATGTGGCTGGGGGTGACGCCAAAGCCTGAATAGCCCTGGACGAAAAACGCATTGCTGCGGCCGGGCAGGGTGCCGATCTGCGGAAACAGGTTCGGGCTGCACGCCATCGGGCCGCCCCAGGCCAGGTCGATCTTCACGTCCTTGAGGTACGGGAAAATCTTCAGCATCAGGCGCCGATTCCAGGCCTTGAGGTCCTGGGGGATGTGTTCTATCAACGGCGTCGCCGCACCGAACAGCAGGCGGTTTTCATTGGTGACGCGGTAGTAGTCGATCACCGGGCGAATATCGCTGTAGGCGCCGCGAATCGGGCTGATGCGCTGGATCAGCTCCTCCGACAATGGCTCGGTCATCATCTGGAAGGCATAGGTATTGATGGTCGAGCGATGCAGCTCCGGCTCCAGTTTGTTGAGGAAGCTGTCGCAGGCCCACAACAGCTTGCTGGCCTTGACCGAGCCACGCCCGGTGCGCACGGTGATGCGCTCGCCGTAGCTGACTTCCAGGGCCGGACTGTTCTCGAAAATCCGCACGCCGTGGCTGACCAGTGCCTTGGCTTCGCCCAGCAACAGGTTCAGCGAATGCACGTGCCCGCCGCCCATGTGCAGCAATGCACTGCTGTAGGCCTTGGACCCGATGATTTGCTGCACGTCGGAACCGCCGAGAAAGCGGATCTCATGCTTGCTGTTGATCGACTTGAAGTCTTTTTCCCAGGCCCGCAGGGTTTTTTCCTGGCGAGCGTTGAAGCCCATGTAGCCGTAGCCATGGCAGAAGTCGGCATCGATGTCGTACTTGGCGATGCGGTCCTTGATGATGTCCGCGCCCAGATCGCTGATCTCGAAGACCTGCCGCAGCCCGTCTTCTCCCACATCCTTCTTGATTTTTTCCAGGTCATGGCCGATGCCGGCCATGATCTGCCCGCCATTGCGCCCGGTGCCGCCGAACCCCAGGTAACGCGCCTCCAGCACCACGATATTGGTAATGCCTTTTTCAGCGAGTTCCAGCGCGGTATTGATGCCGGAGAAACCGCCGCCAATCACCACGACGTCGGCTTCCACGTCCTGTTCCAGGGTTGGGAAACTGAGGTTGTATTTCTTGGTGGCGGTGTAATAGGTGGGCGTTTCGATATTGATCATGACGCAACCTGACAAAGTGAAAAGAAACGCCGTGACAAGCGCCTTCGCAAGACACTGCACGCGATGGCCCTATTAAGAGCCCTGGTGCTGGCGCCTGTCTTGATCATCCGTGCCGGCGGATTTGATCGAGCGCGCCATGGCAGTGAAGGTCGCACCGTGGAAAGTACAATCTTGGGTCTGGAAGGTGCATTTTTCAGTTGCCCCGGATTACCCATACTGAACGGGCCTTAATCACTGATTCCGCCATTCCTGCACCACCGGGTTGCCGGGCAAAGGCGGGATCGGCAGATGCCAATAATAAAAGAGCCCGTCCATGAAAAAGCCAAATCCGTTGCTCGAAGACCTCAAGCCTATCCTGCCGGTCATTGCCGCCAATGCCTTCCAGGCAGAGAAGGACCGTAGCGTTCCTGTCGAAAATATAGCCTTGCTCAAAGGTATCGGCATGCACCGGGCTTTCCAGCCGAAAAAGTACGGCGGCATGGAAATATCGCTACCGCAGTTCGCCGACTGCATCGCGTTGCTGGCCGGCTCCTGCGCCAGCACCGCCTGGGCCATGAGCCTGTTGTGCACCCACAGCCATCAATTGGCAATGTTCCCGGCCAAAACCCAGGAAGAAGTCTGGGGTGACGATCCCGATGCGACTGCCAGTAGCAGCATTGCACCTTTCGGTCGCACCGAGGAGGTCGAGGGCGGTGTGATGTTCAGCGGCGAAATGGGCTGGAGCAGCGGCTGTGACCATGCCGAGTGGGCGATCGTGGGATTTCGCCGCAAAAATGCCGAAGGAACCCAGGACTATTGCTTCGCGGTGCTGCCTCGCAGCGATTATGAAATCCGCGATGACTGGTACGCGGTAGGCATGCGCGGCAGTGGCAGCAAGACCTTGATCATCGACAACGCGTTTGTGCCGGAACACCGGATTCAGAAAGCCAAGGACATGATGGAAGGCAAATCCGCCGGGTTTGGCCTGTACCCCGACAGCAAGATTTTCTACTCGCCGTATCGCCCGTATTTCGCCAGCGGTTTCTCCACCGTGAGCCTGGGTGTGGCGGAACGCATGCTGGAGGTTTTTCGCGAGAAAACCCGAACCCGCGTGCGCGCCTACACCGGCGCGGCGGTCGGCGCCGCCACTCCAGCGCTGATGCGCCTGGCCGAGTCCACTCATCAGGTGGCGGCGGCCCGGGCGTTTCTGGAGAAAACCTGGCAAGAGCATGCCGAGCACAGTGAGCGCCACCAATACCCCAGCCGCGAAACCCTGGCGTTCTGGCGGACCAACCAGGGGTACGCCACCAAAATGTGCATTCAGGCAGTGGATCGCCTGATGGAGGCAGCCGGGGGTGGCGCCTGGTTCGAGACCAATGAACTGCAACGACTGTTCCGCGATGCCCATTTGACCGGTGCTCACGCCTACACCGACTACGACGTCTGCGCGCAGATTCTGGGCCGTGAACTGATGGGCCTGGAGCCCGACCCCACCATGGTTTGACCGCCTGCTCGCTGAGCCTGGCTCATATAAAAACAATTGAGGCCGTCGACTGAGGCGGCCGGGAGTCTTGTATGTCTGATGTGTGCGATAGCGCTTTCGACACCCGTGCGTTTCGCCGGGCCCTGGGTAACTTTGCCACTGGCGTGACCGTGGTCACCGCGGCCGCCGAAGATGGTCGCAAGGTCGGTGTGACGGCCAACAGTTTCAACTCGGTGTCCCTGGATCCGCCGCTGATTCTCTGGAGCATCGACAAGCGCTCCAGCAGTCACGGTGTGTTCGAGGCCGCCAGCCATTTTGCGGTGAACGTGCTGGCCGCCGATCAGATCGACCTGTCGAACAACTTCGCTCGGCCCAAGGAGGATCGGTTCGCCGAGATCCAGTTCGAGGCCGGGGAGGGAGGTGCTCCGGTGTTTGTCGATTGCTCGGCGCGTTTTCACTGTGAAAAATTCCAACAGGTCGATGGCGGTGATCACTGGATCATGATCGGTAAAGTCGTGGCGTTTGATGATTACGGCCGCTCACCGTTGCTCTATCACCAGGGCGCCTACTCGATGATCTTGCCCCACACCCGCATGACCAAACGGGAGGAGGGACAGTCCCCCAGCAGTCACTTCCAGGGCCGTTTGAGCCACAATCTGTATTACCTGATGACCCAGGCGCTGCGGGCCTATCAGGCCAGTTACCAGCCGCGCCAGCTGTCCACCGGGCTGCGCACCAGCGAAGCACGGATGTTGATGGTGCTGGAAAACGATGCAGGGCTGAACCTGTGCGACCTGCAACGGGAAGTGGCGATGCCGGCGCGTGAGATCGAAGAGGCCGTGGCTAACCTCAAGCGCAAGGGCCTGGTCACCGATGAGGGCGAGCGAGTGCGTCTGACCGTCAAGGGCGTGGACGAAACCGAAGGACTCTGGGCAATTGCCAAGGAGCAGCAGGACAAGGTATTCGGCCAGTTCAGCGAGCAACAGGTGGAGCATTTCAAGGCCGTGCTCAAAGGCGTCATCAAAGGCGCTTGAGTTGTTACAGGGGTTCAAGCGCGACACTCAGCCTTGTGGCGAGGAGAGAAATCCCTTCGCCCCAAGGTAACTTGGCGCCGAAGCTGTTAAGATTTAGTTAACTCATTAACTAAATTTCCTCGCGAACACACCTATGCCCAAACCGCGCCAATCCTTGACCCTCACCCTTCTACAGGCCCGTGAAGCGGCCATGGGTTTTTTCCGTCCCTCCCTCAACCAGCACGGTTTGACCGAACAGCAATGGCGAGTCATCCGTATCCTCAGCCAGCACGACGAGCTGGAGATCAATCGCCTCGCTGAACTGGCCTGCATTCTCAAACCGAGCATGACCGGCGTGCTGACGCGCATGGAAGCGGCGGGCATGGTGGAACGGCGCAAGGCCGAACAGGATCAGCGGCGGGTGCTGGTGCGCCTGGCGCCGCAGGGGCAGGCGAGCTTCGATTCGATGAGCCAGAGCATGGAAGAGAATTACCAGCGTTTGCAGGGCAAGTTGGGGGAGCAGAAGTTGCAGACGTTACTGGAGTTGCTCAATGACCTGAAAGCGATCAGGCGTTGAGATCCCGGGTTGGTTAACTTCTGTGGGAGCAAGGCTTGCCCGCGATGAAGGCACTGCGGTCTCTCAGAAACCGAGGTGCCGGTTTCGCGAGCAAGCTTTGCTCCCACAGGCCCCCTCGCCACAGAGGTTTGTGTTGCTATCAGTACACACCGCTAGCCGCAGGTTTTGGTGTGTCTTTGAACGTCGCCGCAAGGCTTTGCAAACCGCGCATCAACACGGTTGTATCCACCCCCACCGCGACAAACCCAGCGCCCAGCTCGATATAACGCCGGGCGAGCTTTTCATCGGCGCTGAGAATCCCGGCCGCTTTGCCGGCCTGGCGGATGCGGGCGATGGCGTCCTCGATGGCGGCTTGCACGGTCGGATGCCCGGGATTGCCACGAAAACCCATGGACGCGCTCAGATCCGCCGGACCTATGAAGACCCCGTCAACACCTTCCACTGCGGCGATGGCATCCAGGTTGGCCAGGCCCTCGCGGCTTTCGATCTGCACCAGCAGGCACATCTGTTCGTCGGCCTTATCGAGGTAACCGGCAATACTGTTCCAGCGTGATGCACGGGCCAGCGCACTGCCGACGCCTCGGACGCCTTGAGGCGGGTAGTGAATGGCGCGCACCAGTTCGCGAGCCTGGCCGGCGCTTTCGACCATCGGCACCAGCAAGGTTTGCACACCGATGTCGAGCACCTGTTTGATCAATGCGGTGTCGCCGACCACCGGGCGGATCACCGGTTGGCTGGGGTAGGGGGCCACGGCCTGGAGCTGGCCGAGCATCCCGCGCACATCATTGGGCGCGTGTTCGCCGTCGATCAGCAACCAGTCGAAGCCGGCGTTGGCCGCCAGTTCCGCACAGTAGGCGTCGGCCAGGCCCAGCCACAGGCCAATCTGCGCCTCACCGCTGCGCAGCCGTTGCTTGAAGGTATTGATGGGCATGTCCATGAGTCAGTCTCCGATCAGACGAAACGGCAAGCGATGGAACCGAGCATGTCGTAGTCGACATGGAAGGTATCCCCCGGGTTGGCCGCCACGGGACGGGTGAAGGAGCCACCTAGAATGATTTGTCCCGGCTGCAGGGTGACGTCGTAGGCCGCCAGTTTGTTCGCCAGCCAGGCCACGCCTTTGGCCGGATGATTGAGCACCGCCGCCGAGACGCCGGATTCTTCGATCACGCCGTTGCGGTAGAGCACCGCAGGCACCTTGCGCAGGTCGATTTCAGTGGGGCGCACCGCGCGCCCGCCCATGACCACGCCGGCGTTGGCGGCATTGTCGGAGATGGTGTCGAAGACTTTGCGGGTGGCCTTGCTTTGTGGATCGATCTGCTGGATGCGGGCATCAATGATTTCCAGTGCCGGGATCACCCATTCGGTGGCGTCCAGCACGTCGAATACCGTCACGTTCGGGCCTTTCAACGGCTTGCCGAGGATGAACGCCAGTTCCACTTCTACCCGGGGCACGATGAAACGCTCGAACGGGATGTCGGTGCCCTCGTCGAAGAACATGTCATCGAGCAGGGCACCATAGTCCGGCTCAGTGATGTTCGACGAGACCTGCATGGCCCGGGAGGTCAGGCCGATCTTGTGGCCGACCAGCTTGCGGCCGTCCTTGATCTTTTGCGCAACCCAGGCGCGCTGGATGGCGTAAGCGTCGTCCAGGGTGATATACGGATGGTCGAGGGAAAACTGCCGCACCTGTTCGCGCGAACGTTCTGCGTGGTCGAGGCGGGCGGCGGCCTGCTGGATGAGGTTTTGATCGAGCATGAAGAGCATCTCTTATTGAGGGTTGACGATGGCGGCCTGGGTGCGAAGCACCAGCAGGCCCCCCACGGCGATGAGCAGCGCCAGCACATAAAGGGCCAGGCTGGCGCTCTGGGTGGTGTCGCGCATCCAGCCGATCAGATAGGGCGCCAGGAATGAGGCAATGCTGCCGAAGGAGCTGATCAGTGCGATGCCGGCGGCCTGGGTGCTGTTGGACAGGAAGGCCGGCGGCAGTTGCCAGAACATCGGCAACGCTGCACTGGCACCCATACCCGCGATGATCAGGCCACCCAGTACCAGGGTTGGGCTGGTGGGTGAGAGACCGGCGATGGCAATGCCTGCCGCCGCCATCAGCAGCGGTACGCAGAGGTGCCAGCGCCGTTCGCGATGGCGGTCTGACGAACGGCCGCAGCCGATCATGAAAAAGCAGCCGGCCAGATACGGCACGGCGCTGAGCAATCCAACCTGACCGTCGCTGCCGATTCCGGCGCCGTGAATCAACGTGGGCATCCAGAAAGCCAGGGTGTTCACCGCCAGCATCACGGCGAAATACACCGCCACCAGCAACCAGACCTGCGGGTTGTTGAGAATCGCCGAGAACGAGGTGATGGATTTGCGTTGTTCTTCGACGCTCAGTTGCGCGCGCAGTTGCTGTTTGGCTTGCGGTGTCAGCCAGTTGACCGTCTCGAAACTGTCCGGCAGGCACTTGAGCACCACCAGGCCGAGCAGAATCACCGGCAGCCCTTCGATGACGAACATCCACTGCCAGCCGCGCAGGCCACCGAAGTCATGGAAGTGTTCAAGGATGCCGCCCGACAAGGGCCCGCCAATCACGCCGGCCATCGGCACGGCAATGGCAAACAGCGCGGTCACCTGGGCGCGGCGTCGTGCCGGGTACCAACGGTTGAGAAAGACCAGAATGCCCGGGAAGAACCCGGCTTCGGCCACCCCCAGCAGAAAGCGCAACACGTAGAACCCGGCGGCGCTTTCGATCAGGAACATGCCGGTGGACAAAGCCCCCCAGACCACCATCAGCGTGGCGATCCAGCGGCGCGGGCCGACCCGGTCCAGGGCGATGTTGCTTGGCACGCCGAACAGCGCGTAGGCGATGAAGAACAGGCCCGCGCCGAAGCCATAGACCGTGTCGCTAAACTGCAGGTCGGCGCTCATCTGCATCTTGGCAAAGCCAATGTTGATGCGGTCCAGGTGGGCGAAAAGGTAGCAGACCAACAGCAATGGCATCAGTCGCCAGGTGACGGTGGCATGGGTGCGGTCGTGGGCGATTGTGCCGGCAGTGTCGGCGGTATTGGCTGTGCTCATGATTTTGTACTTTTTGTCAGAGAGGCCGAAGGGCGAACGGGCAGGCGGGTTTAATGGGCCTGGGCGTTGAGGAAGGCGTGAACGTTGTTGGCCTTGAAGTTGAGCTGTTCGTGCAGCTCGATCATCTCGAACGACAGCGCCAGCAAGCGCTGGGCCTGGAGTTCGGCGAAGTGCGCCGTGATCACTTCAAAGAGCTTTTGCGCCACTTTCTGGCGGGTAGCCAGGTCACGGCCATGGCCGACCTTCAAGGTCATGTGGACGAAGGCATAGTCGTGCTTGCCGTCGGCCATGCGCCAGGTATCCAGGCGCACACCACGGCTGCGGATACCACCCAGGGGAAACACACCGCTGTCACCCAGCAGGGTGTGAACCTTTTCAAACAGACCGGGCAGATCGGCTTGTTGTTCGATGTTGTCGGTGTATTCGGCAATGAAGTGGGGCATGGAGGCCTCCTGCGTCGGCAGCTGTGAGTGGCAAGCTTCAAGCGGCAAGTCGAGGGTGGTCGGCTGCCGCTGTGGCTCAAACTGGAAAAATGGCGTTGATCTGGCCCGTACCGGAACTGCCGAAAGGTTCGGTGATGATTTCGGCGGGTTTGGCATAGTCCGGCCCACCGAGCAGCCCCAGAAGCATGGCGGTGTCATGCATCTTGCCCTCACCGAAACAGTGCTCGGCGTAATCGGGCAGCATGGCGCAGAACTCTTTCCAGCGACCCTGGCGCCACAGCTCCACGACATGCAGGTCGACCTGTTTGTCGAACTCGCGCGTCCAGTTGTGGATGTTGGCTTCGGCATTGCGATCATCGGAAAAGCGGTGCGACAGCGAGCCGGAAGCCAGCACCAGCACCTTGCGATCACTTTTTTCGATGGCCCGGCGCACGGCGGCACCGAAGGTGAAGCTGTCTTGCAGACGGTGCCAGGCGCACCAGGCGGCAACCGACACCACGTCGAATTTCTGGTCTTGCGGAACATCCATGTGCATGTAGCGCATGGGCACCAGCGTGCCGTATTCCAGCTCCAGGCTCGGGATGTTGTGGGCCAGGGTGCGCACGTCGGCGGCATTGGCCTCGGCGGCGATCAATTCGCCCAGTTCCGGAGCGCCGGAGTATTCGTACTCCATGTTCTTGATGAAGTGCGGCAACTCGTTGCTGGTGTAGATGCCTTTGAAGTGCGTGCCACTGTTGACGTGGTAGGCGCTGTTGACCAGCCAGTGCACGTCAAACACCACGGCGGTGTCGGCGCCCAGTTCACGGGCGCGGCGACCGATTTCCTTATGGCCGGCAATGGCCGCTGCGCGGCAGCCGTGGTGTTTGCCCGGCAGCTCCGACAGGTACATCGAGGGAACGTGGCAGATTTTCGCAGCCAGGACGACTTCGCCCATGATGATTCTCCTGAAAAATTGTTCTTGTTGAATCTCGGATAACGGGTGAATCGGGTCTTGATGCTCTGGGTGGATCACTGCATTTGTGGCGAGGGGATTTATCCCCGCTGGGGCGCGGAGCGGCCCCTCAATAGGCCTGACACACCGAGTCGTCGGGTGTAGGGCTGCTGTGCAGCCCAGCGGGGATAAATCCCCTCGCCACAAGGTTAATCACCCGATTTGTCTGTGATCATGCCCCCCAGCGCGGAATGTGATGCCCGCCCATGGAGATGCAGACGTTCTTGATCTCGGCGAAGACTTCAAAGCTGTACTGTCCACCTTCGCGGCCGGTTCCGGAACCCTTCACGCCGCCGAAAGGCTGGCGCAGGTCGCGCACGTTCTGGCTGTTGATGAACACCATGCCGGCCTCGATGCCATGGGCCAGGCGATGGGCCTTGCCGATGTCCTGGGTCCAGATGTACGAGGCCAGCCCATAGTCAGTCTCGTTGGCCAGTTGCAAGGCTTGTGCTTCGTCCTTGAACGGGATCAGGCACACCACCGGGCCGAAGATTTCTTCCTGGGCGATGCGCATGTTGTTGTCCACGTTGGCGAACACTGTCGGCTGGATGAACTGGCCGCGACTCAAGTGCGCCGGTAGGTTGGCCGGGCGCTCCAGGCCACCGGCCAGGAGCGTGGCGCCTTCTTCGAGGCCGATCTTGATGTAGCCGGTGACCTTGTCGTAGTGGGCCTGGGTGATCATCGAGCCGACCTGGGTTTTCGGGTCTTGCGGATCACCGACAATCAGGCGTTTGGCCCGGGCGGCGAACTCGGCCACGAACTGGGGGTAGACGCTTTCCTGGATGAAGATCCGGCTGCCGGCGGTGCAACGTTCGCCATTGAGCGAGAAGATGGTGAACAGCGCTGCGTCGAGGGCCCGTTCAAGGTCGGCGTCTTCGAAAATCAGTACCGGCGACTTGCCGCCCAGTTCCATCGAATACTTTTTCAGCCCGGCGGTCTGCATGATCTTCTTGCCGGTGGCGGTGCCGCCTGTGAAGGAAATCGCCCGCACATCCGGATGACGCACCAACGCGTCGCCGGCCGTGGCGCCATAACCCTGGATCACGTTCAACACACCGTTGGGAATGCCGGCTTCCACCGCCAGGCGCCCCAGCTCGTTCGCGGTCAGCGGCGACAGCTCGGACATTTTCAGCACGGCGGTGTTGCCCAGCGACAGGCACGGCGCGGTCTTCCACGTTGCAGTCATGAACGGCACGTTCCAGGGCGAGACCAATGCACAGACTCCGACTGGTTGGTACAAGGTGTAGTTAAGCATCTGGTCGTCGACCGGATAGGTGTGGCCGTCCATCCGCGTGCAGACTTCGGCGAAAAAGTCGAAGTTGTGGGAGGCGCGCGGGATCAGCACGTTCTTGGTCTGATGAATCGGCAAGCCAGTGTCGAGGGTTTCCAGTTCGGCCAGTTTCGGCACGTTCTGCTCGATCAGTTCACCGAG
The DNA here is from genome assembly GCF_900156295.1 of Pseudomonas sp. A214. NCBI lineage: Bacteria > Pseudomonadati > Pseudomonadota > Gammaproteobacteria > Pseudomonadales > Pseudomonadaceae > Pseudomonas > Pseudomonas sp. A214. Next base: position 4,265,944 of record NZ_LT707062.1, on the reverse strand, counting down.
CTTGCGCATCAGTCGGGCGCGCTCCTTGGCCGGCGTGTTGGCCCACTTCGGGAAAGCGTCCTTGGCCGCGGCCACGGCCTGGGCAACTTCTTCGGCGCCGCCGCTGGCAACTTCGCCAATGGCATCACCGGTGGCCGGGTTGTAGTTGACGAACACATCTTTGCTTTCGACCTCACGGCCGTTGATCCAGTGCTTGATCATGCTGCTCACGCCTCTTTACGGGATGCGAAGAACTCGGCTTCGCTGACAATTCGATTGACCAGGCGGCCGACGCCTTCCACTTCCACGACTACTTCATCACCGGGCACCACGTCCGCCAGGCCTTCGGGCGTGCCGGTGGCGATCATGTCGCCGGGTTGCAGGGTCATGAAGCTGGACAGGTATTCGATCAGGTAGGGGATGTCGAAAATCATGTCGCGGGTCGAGCCTTCCTGGCGCAGTTCGCCGTTGATCCAGGTGCGCAACTTCAGGTTGCCGGGGTCCGGTACATCGGCCACATCGACCATCCACGGGCCGACAGGTGTGGTGGCATCACGGTTTTTCACCCGCAGGCTGGGGCGGTAGTAGTTTTCCAGGTAGTCGCGGATCGCATAGTCGTTGCACACGGTGTAACCGGCCAGGTAACCCAGCGCGTCCTCGCGCTTGACGTTGCGCGCGGCTTTGCCGATGACCGCCACCAGCTCGCACTCGTAGTGCATGTAGGCGACGTTGTCGGGGCGCCAGGTCATCTGGTTGTGGCCGGTGTAGGTGCCCGGGGATTTGATGAACGCCAACGGTTCGGTTGGCGGCTTGAACGCCAGTTCGGCGGCGTGATCGGCGTAGTTCAGGCCCAGGGCGAACATGCTGCCGGTGGCCGGCGGCAACCACTGGACCTGATCCTCGGCCAGCAGCCTACCGTCGGCCAGGCGAACGGCGTTGTGAGCTTCAACGGTGACCGTGTGGACCTGGCCTTCAAAACCAATGCGCGCGTGTTTCATGAACGTGCTCCTGTGTGCTCGGCCACAACGCTATTGACGAGGCGGCCCAGGCCGCTGATCTCCACTTCGACGCGATCGCCAGGCACGACATCAACCCGGCCCTCGGGCGTGCCAGTGATCAGAACGTCGCCGGCATGCAACGTCATGAACTCGCTGATCTCGGCGATCAATTGGGGAATGTTGCGAACGAAATTGGCCGTGTTGTTGTGCTGGCGCACCTCGCCGTTGACGTACAGCCTGATTGTCAGGCTATGGGGGTCGGCAACGTTGGCCGTGGGCACCAGTTCAGGCCCGATGGCACAGAAGCCGTCCCGGCACTTGGCCTTGACGGCGGGGCGGTAATAGCTGTCTTCCGGCAGGCTGAATTCATTGACCACGGTATAGCCGGCCACATAGTCCAGTGCTTCGGCGGCGCTGACACGGCTGGCCGACTTGCCCATCACCACGCCAAGCGCAGGCCCCGGTTGCAGCCGCTGGCCGTGACCTGGATGAACCACGTCGGCGTCGTGCCGGTTGCGGGTGTTGGGTGTCTTGATGAACAACACCGGTTTGACCGGCGGCTTCTGGTAAGGCGGTTGCTCGAACTCGGCGAGGCGCTGTTTCAGCAGCCCCTGATAGTTCAGTGCAACCCCAAACAGGGTGCCGGTCGCGACGTCATGCAGGGCACGGCTCATGCTTGTCTCCTGGCAGCGGCAGAGATGAGGGCTCTGCAGATATTGTTAATGTGTTAACAGTTATAATTAAGATGTTAACTATCGTCAAGCGTGGCAGAATCACCGGACACTGGTTGCCCTCGGGAAATCGGCGCAGGATGAATCCAAGCCGCTGCCTGAATCAGAATAAAAAACGAGAAATGCGTGATGACTGACCGTCAGCCAATCCCCAACATCAACATTGGCCAGGTGTACGACCAGCGTTACAGCGATGCCGAGGTTCACTACGATCGGCTTGCCAACCTGGCGGGTTTCTTCGGTCGCAATATGCCGGTGCATCGGCATGACCGTTTCTTTCAGGTTCACTACGTGAAAAGCGGCGCCGTACGGGTGTATCTGGACGACCAGCAATACGTCGAATCCGGGCCTATGTTTTTCCTTACGCCACCCACCATTCCCCATTCTTTTGTGACCGAAGCCGACAGTGACGGGCATGTGTTGACCGTTCGTCAGCAATTGGTGTGGCAGTTGATCGACGCCGATCCGAGCCTGGCGCCGGCGGGTGTGCAAATGCCTGCGGCCTGCGTTGCGTTGGCGCAGTTGGGGCCGGAACAGGCGGGGGAGGTGCGGCGACTGGAGTACCTGTTCGAGGAGCTGAGCGAGGAGGTCTGTGCCGAGCGGCCGGGGCGCAGCGCGGCGCTGGACGGTTTGACGCGGCTGATCATGATCAGTCTGCTGCGTCTGTGTTCCAATTCTCTGCAGGCACGACCGGCCCGCCATGAGGACCTGAAGATTTTCCACCGCTTCAATGAGCTGATCGAAGCTCACTATCTGCAACATTGGCCGTTGTCGCGCTACGCCGAGGGCATCGGCGTCACCGAGGCGCGGCTCAACGATGTGTGCCGACGGATCGCCGACCTGCCTTCCAAGCAGCTGATCATGGAACGGCTGATGCAGGAGGCCAAGCGGTTGCTGTTGTTTACCGGCAGTTCAGCCAATGAAATCTGCTACCAGCTCGGGTTCAAGGACCCGGCGTATTTCAGTCGTTTCTTCCAGCGCTACGCCCGGCTCACACCAGGGGAGTATCGCCAGCGGCAATCGGGGTTGCGTTGAGCGTTGTTGCTGGTGGAGCACTCGCCACCGGCGTCATGCAGCCGTCCAGTGCGCGGCGTTGTTTCTTGCAGCCGCTTGTCCGCAACACTAAGCTGCCAGCTCGTCCATCCAAACAGTCCGAACATGGCCAACCCCAGACCTTCATTGACACTGACCCTGTTGCAAGCGCGCGAAGCGGCCATGGCTTTTTTCCGCCCGGCGCTGAACCAGCATGACCTTACGGAACAACAATGGCGGGTGATCCGTATCCTGCATCAGCAAGGAGAGCTGGAGAGCCACCAGCTCGCTCATCAGGCCTGCATCCTCAAACCCAGCATGACCGGTGTGCTCAGCCGTCTGGAGCGTGATGGGCTGGTGCGTCGGCAGAAGTCGAGCCAGGATCAGCGTCGGGTTTTCGTAGGGCTGACCGAGCGTGGGCAGCAGTGCTTCGTGTCGATGAGTGAGGGGATGGAAAGCAACTATCGCCGCATCGAAGACCAGTTTGGTGAAGAAAAGATGCAGCAACTGTTGGCGCTGCTCAACGAGCTGAAGAACATCAAGCCGTGAGCCAGGCAAACATTCGGGGTGAGAGGGCAAGCTCCCTCACCCCGAATAATCCATTGCGCTGAGACTTCGATCCAAACTCGGCACGGCTATCGGCAACTCTTAAGCGTTGCGTTCGCGCAGTTCCTGAAGACGATCAGCGCCACCTTCAGCCACGCGGTTTTGAAGCAGACGATCGGAGCCACCTTCAGCCACGCGGTTTTGAAGCAGGCGATCGGAGCCACCCTCGGCTACGCGGTTCTGGCTCAGACGATCGGAGCCGCCTTCAACCACCAACTGTGCAGCCTGACCCTTCGCCGCTGCACTCATGGCCGTGGCCGAAGCGATGTTCGACAGGCCGAGCCCGCCCATCAGTGTCAGAGCGATTGCCAGGGACGAAACTTTCGAGAAAGTGAACATGGTGATTCTCCTTGCGCTTGATTGAGTGGGCCGGTGGCAACGGGTGTGCTGCTGTCCGGTGATCACAGTTAAACGCGAAGGTGTATCGACGTTGTGTGTCGGCAAGGCTCGAAGTCAGCGATTTCGTATCAACTCGCCGTTCATATACACAGCGATACAAATCTATGGGGCCAGGCCAGGACGAAGGCCTCGAGCCATGATCACGGCTTGGCCAAGGATTGCTCCAGCTGCTCCACCAACTCAGGCGTCAGATAATGGGGGCCGTCGAACAGGTACAGCGGATAGCCGGCATAGGCGGCCAGTTGGGGTGTGAGTTCGGCAACCGTGGCCGAGCGAAAGCCGCCGCCGAACTTGGGGCGGAAGGCTTCGACGATGATCCGCACGCGATCCTTCCCGAGCCGGTCACGCAGGGTGTCGGCGTAGTCCCGGGCCACCGGGGCGGTGCGGGCGTAGACGCCGACGCCATCCTGGAAGAACACGCCAATATCGTCCGGCAACCATTGCTTGAGCCAGTCGGCAGTGGCGGCGGGGCCGATGTTGGCGCCGTCGTAGACGCTGATCCACAACGGGCGCGGCAGCTTGGCCAGCAAGGCGGGCAGTTCCTTGGCGCGAGACCAGCTGGGATCGACCTCGGCCGGAAAGTACCACCCAGTCACGTGCAGTGGCGTCGGCAGTTGCGCAATGCGCTCCGACACCGTGGCCAGTTGCTCGATGTTGTCCCTGGAGCGGTTTTCACTGAAATGGCCGGCCAGCCCGAGGATGACATCCTGGGCCCAGGGCGCCTTGGCGATGCGCGCCCAGTCAGGCAGCAGCGGCACGCTGGGCAGGCCGGTGCCGGGCACGAAGGCCTGGTCATCCACCACCGTCCATTGCACCAGCAGCTCGCGCACCCCCAGCTTTTCCCAGTTGCCTTTGATGCCCACGGTCTGGTTGTCTGGCTGCCAGACGATGCCAACGATGTTCGGTGCAACCTCCTGGTTCATCATGTAATACGTCCCTGTGCCTGCGCCGAGGGCCGTGGCCAGCGAGAGCGCCGCCACAGCCGTGCGACTGATGATATGGCCGAAGATTTTCAAGCGAGCGTCTTCTTGCAATTGCACATCACATCAACGGCCTCAATAGGAGTAGGTCAAGCGAGCGAACACGCCTTTGGCGCGTTCCTCGCCAAATACCCTGGCCCTGTACTGCAGGGAAAAATCCACATAGGAGCGCGGGGCGTTGTAGGCGTCTTCGCGGAACCAGTAGCGTACGTTGTTGCCCACGCCGATCCCGCCGGCGTTGCCGGACGAGAAGTCACCGTCGGCGCCGCTTTTCATCTTGGAATCGTAGTCCACCGCCGCCACGACATGGGGGAAGGTCACCCAGCGCGAGCCGGTACCGCCGATGGCGTAGCTGCGTCCCACTTGCCATTCGCTGTTGAAATAATTGCGCGAGTCGTTGATGTATCGACCGACTTCGGCGTACAGCTGCGAGGTCCACCAACTGGGCGCATCGACCCGCAGGTCGGTGCCGATACTCGAACCGTAGCCCAGGCGCGCCAGCCAGTCGCCCTCGACGTTCGAGGAGCCCAGGGGAAAGGTGCGTTCAAAGGCGGCCATGATGTTGATGGAGCTGAAGGGTTTGATCCGTACCCCCAGCGCCCCTTGCAAGGCATCCGCACCGGTGTCCGAGTCGCTGTTCTTGCTCCACAGGGTGTCGGTGACGCGCCCGTAGAGTTCGACGAAACGCGCATTGCGATACCCCAGCGGCCGCCAGGACAGCTCAGTGCTGTTCTGCAGTTGATCATTGCTTTGGCTGCCGCTGTTGCTGGTGCCCGGAGCAGCGCTCAGGCCACTGGAACTGTTGCCGCGATAGCTGGTGGTGCTGGTCAAGCCCATGGTGCGTGAAATGTCGCCCACGGCACGACGGGTATCGAACAGCTGTTGTGCAGACATGGGCGACTCAGCGGTTGCCTGGGCATCGATGACGCGCTTGAAATACGCCACCGCTTCGTCGTCTTCATGAACGCGCATGGCGTTGTAAGCTGCATCCTGAGCCGCTGCCGGGGCGAGCCGGGTGCTGGCATCGGCCCTGCGGAACGCGGCGTGGGCCGCCTCGTCGTCACCGGCCCGGACTGAATCATAGGCCAGCTGCAAATCACTGACCGGTGCCTGTCCTTCGGTGTTCTCCGGTCGGGTGGCGCACGTCAGGCCGAAGGTACTTTCCTGGCACTCGAGAATCGGTGCGTCGCGATCCTCGGCCGTCAGCAGCGCGCTGTTGAGCAATTGCTGGTTGGCGGCGATTTCCGGAGCCCAAGCCATGGCTTGGCGAGCCTTGTCCACGGCCAGCACCGCATCGCCTTGCTGCAAGGCACGGTAGCCCTGGACCGCCAGCGGCGCCGCCAGTTGGCGACGAATCGCCGTTCGACGCATCAGGAGCGCGTCATCGTTGGCGAAGACCCTGAGCGCTTCGCCCACAGCCTGGTCGGCTTCGACCAGAAGATGCTGGCGCTGCAAGGCGTCGATCAGCAATAGCCGGTACTCCCGGCGACGGGGAGCCTGGGCAATCGCCTCGCGAGCCGATTGCGCAGCCAGACCGAACCGTTCGCGATCATAGGCCCTGTACCCTTGGGTGGCGGCCATGAAGCCCGGTGCCGCGGCCACGGCGGACGATGCGGCGCTCCGGGGCTGGTCGCGCCGTTTCTTGTCACGTTCGGCCATGGCGATCAGGGTGTGCAGACGCGTCACGTCGGCGCGCAGGCGCAGGGCCTCGCGCGCCTTGGCGATGGCCAGGTCGTAGTCCTTGCGCTCGTAGGCGCTGTAGGCTTGGTTGGCGGCGGTGTAGGCCGGGCCGGACAACGGCAATGGCAAGGTTTCGGCAGCAGCCACGGCCGGTATCAGGCTCAGCCCCGTGGCCAAGAGGGTCAGAAGGGCGCGGTTCATGCCGGAAGCTCCATGGGGTAGACGCTGTGCTGACGCGCCGCCACCTGTTCGATAGTGGCCCGGGGCAGCACGCCGCTGTCGACCAGGTAATCGCCGATCCGACCGTGGTGCTGCGGTCGATACTGCAACATGGCGCGGCTGAACTGATCGCGATCGAGCAGGCCCATTTCGATCAGCAAGTCACCCAGCAGCGGTGCACTGGCATTCGGTACGGCGTGGCCGTTGCGTTCCGGCAATTGGCGCAACAGCGCGAGAATTTCACTTTCCCTGGCAATCAGTTGCACCGGCTCGCTGCCCAGTTCGGCGGCGATCTGTTGCAGGCCTTCGTCGGACAGGGGGTTGGCAACAGCGATCTGTTCGCAGCCGTCAGCGTTGCGGCCCAGGGGAATGACCCGCCAGCGCAGGGCAAACTCGCCGGTCAGTGACGAGGTGGAGGCGGCGGCTTTTTGCGCCACGTCGAAGACCCGGGGCAGGTCATTCTGGAACGCGATGGCTTCGGCCAGGGTCTCGTCGTCCAGCCAGCCGTTGTTGAGCAAAATGCGCCCCAGGGGCATGTTGCGTGATTGTTGCTGGTCCAGGGCACTCTGCAGGTGGGTGTCGGTAATGGCCTGCCAGGACAGCAACACGCTGCCCAGGCGGCGGGGCGCGATGGCCACCAGGTCGGTGGAAGGGAAGTCGTGCATGGTCTTGTCCCAGACCAGTTTGCGATTCATCACCTTGCCCACCAGGAACATCCGCCAGGCTCTGGACGCGGCCATGAAGTTGACGAAGTTACCCACCAGCATGCGCGGGATCGACAGCAAGCCATGCTGCCAGCCGTACAGCACGGTGGTGAAATAACAACGGTGCAGGATCCGCCAGAGCAGGGCAATGCCGTTGGCCACCAGCAGGTATTTGATCAGGTCGTTGGTTTCAAAGGGCGTCGGGAAGGTGACGTCCCACCAGCCGCTGTTGCGCAGAATGATCAAGCCCAGCAGCTGCACCAGAATCACGTAGGCGATGATACTGACGAACGCCGTCACCACGCCCTTGCGGTCGCGAAACAGCAGGTAGCGGTTGGCCAACGAGCCGCTCCAGCCCATCTGTTCCCAGCCTTGCAGGCCGATGCCCAGAGTCCAGCGGGCCTTTTGTCGGAACGCCGTGCGGAAGGTGTCCGGGAAGAACTCGCGCACGCACAGTGGCATTGTCAGGGTCGATTCGTAGGGCTTGCGGAACCAGGATTTGCGCAGCACCCGAAACTGCACCGGGAAACGCACGAAGATGGCGTTCATGCCGACCTTGGCCAGTCGCGCGCCGACGTCGTAGTCCTCGGTGAGGCTGTCGGTGTTGAACGGCTGGTTTTCGGTTTCGCCGGCCAGTACCCGCAACGCGCGATGGGAGAAACAGGTGCCGACGCCGGCCGAGGGCACGGTGTCGGTCATGCTTTCACGCACCACCAGGTCCTTGCCGTGCCATTCGGCGAACTCGTCCATGTAGACGCCCGCCACCCATTCGTACCAGTTGCGCTCCAGCGACACCACGGGCAACTGGATCATGTCCTTGCGCGGCAGCAGGTAGTTGAACAGCCGCAATTCCAATGGATGCAGCACGTCTTCGCTGTCGTGCAACACCACCCCGGCGAAGGTCATGCCATGGGTTTTCTCGTGCAGGAAGATCGCCTGGATCACCCAGTTCAGACAGTCGGCCTTGCAGGTCGGTCCGGCATGGGGCACTTCCACGCGGTGCAGTTGCTTGTAGCGCCGGCGCATCCGCTCGACTTCGTCGATGGTGCGCTGGTCGTTGACATAGGTGCCGACGAAGACCACGTAGTTCTGGTAATCGAGCGTCGAGACCATGTTCTCGATCATCGGTGCGATGACGTCATATTCCAGCCAGGCCGGCACCATGATCGCCAGGGGCTGTTCGTCCCGGGCCAGCAGTTGGTCGACGGTCAGCGACCGGTATTTGCGGTCCGCGGTGAGCTTGCGGTACAGGCGGCGAGACCAGTACCACAGGTCAATGATCAGGTCGTCCAGGCTGGAGATCAGGATCACCACCGCGACGACGATGGTCGCCGCTTCCAGGTAGTTGTAGTAGTGGGCCAGCCAATAGGGCCAATAAAGCGACGTCATCGAAGGGTACCGTTACTGGCGATTGCGACGGGCGCTACGGCCAGCCAGCAACAGGAGAAGGAACAACACAATGGCGCCAGGGATCAGCCAGAGCAGCGAGGGTTTACGCCAGGCATCCAGCCCTTTGGGTTCTTCACGGCCGAGCAACCGACTGCCGCTGGGGTCCTTGCTGTCGATGATCGTCACCGCGCCGCTGTCGCCGAGAATCGCCACATCGCCACGGGTCAGTACAATCGGCTGGGCGAAGTCGGGCGCTTGGCTGCCCAGGGTCCGATACACCAGGCCATGCTGTCCCGAGGCTTGCACCACTTGTAGCGAAGCCAGTTGGTTGAGGGGCTGCACATCCAGCAGCAAGTGATCTTCATGGTTGATGCGCAGACGTCCCTGTTCATCGACCAGGACCGATTCCTTGCTGTCCTCAAGCGGCAACTCGAACGCCAGGAAGGCTTTGTCCGGGCTGACCACGGCTTTGGGATCGGAGCTGACGTTCAACTGCGCGCGCAACGGTGAAACACCGGCGGCATCGGCCACCGAGATCACCCGGGCCAGACTGGCGGCCGGTCGGTCGAGGTATGCCTGGGGAACGAGGATCTGGGTCGCCACGGCGAAGCGCGCGGCCATGCCGGAGAAACCGTCGCCCAAGGCAATTTTGTCCAGCACGATATGGCTGCTCGGCAGCACCGCTACCGGGAAGGCCTGGGGTGTTTCCAGGCAGCGATCGCTGACAGGCTGGCGCTGGAACGAGACGCGCAATACGTTTTTTGAACCCAGGGCATAGCTGGGGATATGGGCCTGGATGCGTTGTGACTGACCATCGGTGGTCAACTGCTGGGCCCCGATCAGGAAATCGTTAAAAAACAGCGAGGCCACGGGCGGGGTGTGTGAAGCCCCCGGTGCTGCGGACAGGTCCACCACGGCTGTCACCGGCAAGCGACCGTCATACGCCACGCTGCCCAAGGGGAACGAAGTGCTCCAGTCGAATCGGGAGGCCACGTCATAGGTGCCAGGTGCGCCGCCCAGTCGCGACAGGGCCACGCGGCCATCGTTGCTCAAAGGCGTTTGCGCTTGGCTGATGGTCAACTGACGGCTGCGCGCCAGTTTGTTCCACGCTGAACCAAGCAGCGACAGGGCTTTGCCGGTGGCGTGCGGGGCGATCATCAGGACCGGGCGAGTACCCAGCAGCGCCAGGCGCACATCGTCTGGACCGGCGCCTGCCGTGGCTGCGTTGACGTGTTGTGCGCGCCATTGGGTCAATGCACTGGCCGCCGTTGGGTCGACGCTTTGGACCTGACTCTGCAACGCATCCAGGGACTGATTGATGGCCTGGAGCAATTGCGGGTCGTTGATGGCCAGATCGGCCTGTACATTCGGGGTTTGCCCCAGCATCAGCAGCGCGCCGATCTCAGCCGGGTTGGCCAGGCTGTGCTGACCCTTCGCGTTGAGGCTGGCGAAGGCCGGGAGGCTCAACAGTTCGGCCGGGATGCGCAGAGCGCTCAAATCCACACTGTCTTGTACGGCAGGGAACGGCAGGATGCGGCTGTGCTTGCCCATTCGCTCCAGGGCCACGCCCAATCGCCAGGCCGCGTCATAGCTGTCGGCGGACAACGAACCGGGTGCAACCAGGATCCCGGGTTGAGCAGGCAATGCCGTCCAGGCGGCACCGACATCCTGCAGTTGGCTGGCGTCGTAGCTGTAGTTCAGGCGTGTGTCGGGCTGGATGCGCAGCACGTTGCCGATGACTCGGTCGTCTTCGCACAACGGCCGGGAGACCACCGAAGACCAGGCAATGCCCAGCCGCACCAGGCCGTTGTCGCGCGCAGCCTTGTCGACGCCCAGTGTGGCGCTGGCACTGCCCTGAGGTTCGCTGAGTCCTTCGGCGCGCACCGGATAGCCATCGAGCGACAGCAGCAGGGTGTTGCGGCCCCCTTCGCCATTGAGATAGCTGGCGTCCAGTTGCAGGGTCGCCTCATTGAGGGCAACCCCGGCCGGCACGGGTAGATACAGTTCCCGTCGGGAATCGCTGGCGCCCAGCAGGATCGGCGCACTGATGCCCAGGTCGCTCAAGCGGACTTCGCGCTCCTGGCGGGTATCGGCGTTGAGCCGATGGATTGCCTGGGTAAGCGGGCTATCGGCAGCCAAGGCAAAGGTTGGCATGAGCGCAAGCAGGCTCAGGCCACAGGCAAGGGCGCTGAGCGCACCCGTAGAGATGGCAACGGAAGGCTTCATTCAGGTAAATCTCGATTCTGATAAGGGGGAGCAGCGATTAGGAGGCGAGCAACTGGCGTGGCGCGTACATCGGTGGGTGAGCCCAGTCTTGGGGCAATTGCGACTGGCCCACGAGAAATTCGTCCATCGGGCGCCCCATCAGGGTATCGACGATGCGCTGGCTGGCCTTGCCATCACCATAGGGGTTGGCTGCCTGAGACGCGCGGCGCCACAAGGCCTTGTCGTCGAACAGTGCGTCCACGCCGGCAATGATCGAGGCCGGGGAGGTGCCGACCAGACGCACCGTGCCCGCAGCTACGGCTTCGGGGCGTTCGGTGACGTCGCGCATCACCAGCACCGGTTTGCCCAGGGACGGCGCTTCTTCCTGCACACCACCGGAGTCCGTGAGGATGACGTGGGCGTGTTGCATCAGGCGCACGAACGCCAGGTAATCCAGGGGCTTGATCAGGTGCACGTTGAGCAGGTCACCCAGTTGTTCCGTCACCGGGCCCAGTACGCTGGGATTGAGGTGCACCGGGTAGACGATCTGGATGTCGGGACGCTGGGCCAAGTGACGCAAGGCCTTGCAGATGTCCAGGAAGCCTTCGCCAAAGTTCTCCCGGCGGTGGCCGGTGACCAGCAGCAGCTTGCGTCCGGTTTGCAGGAACGGGAACTGTTGGTCCAGTGTTTGTCGCAGTTGTGCATCCTGCTCGATGCGCCGGGCGGTCATCTGCAACGCATCGATGACGGTATTGCCGGTCACCAGGCAGCGGCCCTGCAGACGTTCGTCCAGCAGGTTATCGCGAGATTGTGCGGTGGGGGCAAACAGCAGGTCGGCGCTGAGGTCGATGCAACGACGGTTCATTTCTTCCGGCCATGGGCTGTAGATATCGCCGGTGCGCAGCCCAGCTTCCACATGACCCACGGGAATGCGTCGATGAAAGGAGGCCATCGAAGCCACCATGGCCGAGGTGGTGTCGCCGTGGACCAGCACCCGATCCGGCCGGGTCTGTTCCAGCACCGGGTCGATCGCGCCGTACAACGCAGCCGTCAGCGAGTTGAGCGTCTGGTGCGGCGTCATCACGTTGAGGGTGAAATGGGCCTTGAGATCGAACAGGTCCAGCACCTGCTCAAGCATGCTCTGATGCTGGCCGGTGACACAGATCAGCGACTCAATGCCCGGTTCGGCGGCGAGGGCCTTGACCAAAGGTGCCATCTTGATGGCTTCCGGACGGGTACCGAAGATCGAAAGAATCCTGATCCGTGACTGATGAGTAGCGATGACGCCCTTCCTCGCGCAGTTTGCTGCGCTGCACAGCCGTTCGCCCAAGCGCGATCATGCGTTTGAGTAAACAAGCAAGTTGAATTAAGTGGGGTCCAATATCAGGCAGGCGCGTTACGCACGCGGAAAGTTGCGTAATGGCCTATTGCAGTTTGGAGCGGCGAAGTAATAACACCAAAGAACACGGGCGCAAAGTTTTATTTGAAAGGTATTTTGTTGTTTTGATTAAGAAGGGTTGAGGGGAGGTTGGAAAGTTGCGCTCTTATTCTGAAATAAAAATCGTTTAAGATTTTGAATAATAAGGTTTTTTTGTAATTTATTGAGTGCTGGAAAGGGCGTCTTGATCACGCCAAGTCCATCGAGGTCTTATTTCTGGCGCCGCTTTATATAAAGGTGCCTGGATGTTTGTCATTGAAATGACGCCTGTTTGTTGTCGAGGTTGGAAGTATTATCGCGTTGGCGGGGTGTCGGTGAAGTGCAGAAGTTAAATAAGGTTCAATTTTATTATTGGATTTTCAGATCAGCGGAGTTGAACAGTTTTGTGTGGCGCTAGTTCATAAATAAAGTTGTCTGTTGATAAATAAAAAACGCATTGGGCACGGTGTGGAACACCAAAAATACCGGATAAGCCGGCCCACACGCTTATCCGATAATCGCACGCTTTGTGTGGGCCTCCCGCCAAGGTGATTGACCGAACTAACCGGTTGGTACATTTTAGGCGCAACACCTCTTGCTCAGCTTGACCAAGACCATAATAAAAAATTGAGGAACCCCCATGCGTACCCGTCTGCAAGCGCTCAGCCCCTATCCCTCGCTTCGTTGCTCCGGTCCCGGAACAACGCTCAGCTGCTGTGTCCTGACCCGATAGCTCCCGCCCATCGTTGCGGTCCTATCGCGCCGGTTGCTGGATGCCGGCGCTCGACAAGTCCGGGAGGTCTTCAAGATGACAAAGGTCGTCGATCTGTATTTCAAACTGCTCAAACTGCTGATTGTGCTGTGCATGGTCGCAATGATCGTGCTGGTGTTCGGCAATGTGGTGCTGCGTTATGCCTTCAACTCAGGCATCAGCGTCTCGGAGGAACTGTCGCGCTGGTTCTTCGTCTGGATGATTTTTCTCGGCGCCTTGGTGGCGCTCAAGGACCGTGCCCATCTGGGGCTCGACAGTCTGGTCAAACGCCTGCCTCCGGCCGGCAAGCGCCTCTGCCTGGTCATCGGGCACCTGATGATGTTGTACATCTGCTGGCTGATCTTCAGCGGCAGTTGGCAGCAGGCGGTCATCAACCTGGATGTGGTCGCGCCAGCCTCGGGTATGTCGATGGCAGTGTTCTACGCTGCCGGCCTGGTGTTCGGCGCCAGCGCCGCCGCCATCCTGGTCTATGAGCTCTACCTGGCGCTGTTCGGCAAGCTCAGGGATGACGAAATGGTCATGGTCAAGGACAACGACGCCGCCGAAGTGATCGCCCATAACCCCATCAAGAGTACCCGCCCATGACACTGGTTATTTTCCTCGGGTCATTGATAGGCAGCATGGCGCTGGGCATTCCCATTGCCTTTGCCTTGCTGGTGGTCAGTGTGGCGTTGATGTTTTATCTGGATCTGTTTGACGCACAAATCATCGCCCAGAACCTGCTTAACGGTGCCGACAGTTTTCCGTTGATGGCTGTGCCGTTCTTCATGCTGGCCGGCGAAGTGATGAACTCCGGCGGCCTGTCCAAACGCATCGTCAACATCGCCATGGCGCTGGTGGGACACAAGCGTGGCGGCCTGGGTTACGTGGCGATCATCGCGTCCTGCCTGTTGGCATCGCTTTCGGGGTCGGCGGTGGCCGACGCGGCGGCGCTGGCGGCCTTGCTGGTGCCGATGATGGTGCTGGCGGGGCACAACCGGGCGCGTTCGGCCGGCTTGATTGCCGCCGGAGGCATCATTGCCCCGGTCATTCCGCCGAGCATTGGCTTCATTGTGTTTGGCGTGGCGTCCGGGGTATCGATTTCCAAGCTGTTTTTGGCCGGGATCGTGCCGGGTCTGATGCTCGGTGTCGCCCTGGCCATCGCCTGGTGGTTCATCTCCCGCAGCGAGCATGTGCAGACACCACCCAAGCGCTCGCGGGCCGAAGTGATGCGGGCCCTGGTCGAGGGCAGTTGGGCCATGGGCCTGCCGCTGATCATCATCCTGGGTCTCAAGTTCGGTATTTTCACCCCGACGGAAGCGGCGGTGGTGGCAGCGGTCTATTCGCTGTTTGTGTCCCTGGTCATCTACCGGGAAATGAAAGTCAGCCAGCTGTACGAAGTGATCCTGTCCTCGGCCAAGACCACCTCGGTGGTGATGCTCCTTGTGGCGGCGGCCATGGTGTCCTCGTGGCTGGTGACCATTGCCGACTTGCCAGGCCAGTTGGCGGCAGTGCTCGAACCGTTCATGGACAGCCCGACCTTGCTCCTGGTGGTGATCATGCTGTTGATCATCATGGTCGGTACGGTCATGGACATGACGCCCACCATCCTCATCCTCACCCCGGTGCTGATGCCAGCGGTGACCCAGGCGGGTATCGATCCGGTTTATTTCGGCGTGCTGTTTCTCATCAACACTGCCATCGGCCTGATTACGCCACCGGTGGGTACCGTGCTCAATGTGGTGAGCGGGGTTTCGAAACTCAATATCGAAGAGATCGTTCGTGGCGTGTGGCCGTTCCTGCTCGCGCAACTGGCGGTGCTGTTCCTTCTGGTCCTGTTTCCGCAACTGGTTCTGGGACCTTTGAAATTCTTCACCGGTTGACGCCGGTGCAAGCGGTAGTAGCTCGACTTCTAAAACAATAATGATCGGAGAGTGACATGGGACAACTGATGAAAACCTTGTTGGCCGGGGCATGTGCAACGGGACTGCTGCTGGGCAGCGTGGTCAGCCACGCGGACGAGATCCGCGAGCGTACCCTGCGATTTGCGTTCCAGAACGTCAAGGAGCACCCTCAAGGGCAAGGCGCACAGAAGTTCGCCGACCTGCTGAGCGAGAAGAGCGGCGGCAAGCTCAAGGTCCGTCTGTTCCCCGGCGGAACCCTGGGTGGTGACGTGCAGACGGTCTCGGCCCTGCAGGGCGGTACGCTGGACATCACCGTGCTCAACTCCGGCATCCTGGCCGCCCAGGCAGCGGATTTCGCGATGCTCGATTTCCCCTTCCTGTTCAACAACGCCGAAGAAGCCCACGCGGTGATCGACGGGCCGGTCGGCCAGAAACTGGCGGCGCAATTGGACAGCAAAGGGCTGGTTGGCCTGGGCTACTGGGACCTGGGTTTCCGCAACCTGACCAACAGCAAGCATCCCGTGGCCAAGCTTGAAGACATGCAGGGCTTGAAGATTCGCGTGATCCAGTCACCGATCTACCTGGAAACCTTTACCGCCCTGGGCGCTAACCCGGTGCCGATGGCGTTTCCCGAGGTCTACACTGGCCTTGAGCAGCACACCATCGACGGCCAGGAGAACCCCTTCACGGTGATTGAGGGCAACAAGTTCTTCGAGGTGCAGAAGTACCTGTCGGTGACCGGCCACATCTTCAATCCCCAGTCGCTGATCATCAGTCAGAAAACCTGGAGCCGTCTGAATGAGGATGAAAAAAACCTGATCCGCCAGGCCGCCGCCGAGGCGCAGAAGTACCAGCGGGAAGTCACCGCTGCGAGCATGGACAAGGCCAAAGCAACACTGGCCGGTGCGATGACCGTGAACGAGATCACCCCGGCCGAGAAAGATCGCTTTCGCGAGCGTGTGCAACCGGTGATCGACAAGTTCGCCAAGTCCCTGGATGCCAATCTGGTGAAGATGATGTACGACGAAATTGCCAAGGTACGCGCCGCGCAGTGAGCTGAGCGACACACAGGCTGATCAAAGGGCGCCGGGGCAATTCCGGCGCCTTTTTTTTCTTTGCGATTCAGGCTTTTCCCAGCCGTGATGCCGGTCCCCTGAGGGCTCGCGCACGGGCCATTTTCCCAGCCGGGGAACGCTTGAACGGCCGCAATGTCCCAGACTGGCTCATAAGCTTGTTAAGATACATGCGCACACATCTCGTTTTTACCATAGGAACAGCGGGGCTTATCAGACCATGCGCGCCCAAGCGCGCGGATAACAAAAGGAGGTTCTCGTGGGAAAAAACCCTGTAGACGATCTATCAGGACAACCCCAGTCAACCGGCACAGAGGGGATACCAGCCCCCAGCGGCAAAGCCAATCTCATCGACACCGACTACGTGATCGGGCAAGACAATATCCGAGGTCAGTTCTCTTTCTCTCTGGATATCCACGGCAAAGTTTTCATCATCTCCGCGGCGACCATTCTGCTGTTCGTCATCGTGACACTTGCACTGCAGAATGAAGTCGAACCGCTTTTCAGCGCCATGCGCAGTTGGTTGACCAAGCATCTGGCCTGGTTCTTCATGAGCGTGGCCAACATCTTCGTAGTGCTGTGTCTGGCGCTGATCGTCTCGCCCTTGGGCAAGGTTCGATTGGGCGGTCAGGATGCCACGCCGGACCACACCTATGTGGGCTGGTTCTCCATGTTGTTCGCCGCTGGGATGGGCATCGGCCTGATGTTCTACGGCGTGGCAGAACCCATGTCCCATTACGCTGCCGCCATGGGCGGTGTCACACTCGACGCCAGCGGGGCGCGTACCGACTGGGCGCCTCTGGGCGGTGCGGCGGGCGATATGAAAGCCTCCGCCGACCTGGCCATGGCCGCGACCATTTTCCACTGGGGTCTGCACCCTTGGGCCATCTACGCCATTGTCGCGTTGTCCCTGGCCCTGTTCTCCTTCAACAAAGGCTTGCCGCTGTCGATACGCTCGATCTTCTACCCGCTGCTGGGTGAGCGCGTCTGGGGATGGCCCGGCCATATCATCGACATCCTGGCGGTATTCGCCACCCTGTTCGGGCTGGCGACTTCGCTGGGCATCGGTGCCGAGCAGGCCGCTGCGGGGATTGAACACCTGTTTGGCATTCAATCGACCAGCGTGAGCAAAGTCGTGCTGATCATCGGCATCACCCTGATTGCCCTGTGGTCGGTGCTCGCCGGGTTGGAGAAGGGCGTCAAGCTGCTCTCCGAAATCAACATGGGCCTGGCCCTGTTGTTGCTTGTGTTCATTATCGTGGTGGGGCCAACCCTGGCGATCCTTACCGGCTTCTTCAAGAACCTGGTGACCTACGCCGAGTACCTGCCGGCGTTGTCCAACCCCTTCGGTCGCACAGACACTGAATTCACCCAAGGCTGGACGGCGTTCTACTGGGCCTGGTGGATCAGCTGGTCGCCGTTTGTGGGGATGTTCATTGCCCGCGTCAGTCGCGGCCGTACTGTTCGCGAGTTCCTGATCTCGGTGCTGCTGGTACCTTCGCTGGTGTCGGTATTGTGGATGACCACCTTTGGCGGGACAGCCATCGACCAGGCCACCCTCCAGGGGCTGAGTGGGGTCAAGGATGCGGTGTTGGAGCTCAAGCTGTTTGCCATGCTCGAAGGGCTTCCGCTCAAGGAGATCACGTCACTGCTCGGTATCGTGCTGGTGATCGTGTTTTTCATCACCTCTTCGGATTCCGGTTCGCTGGTCATCGACACCATCACCGCTGGCGGCAAGGTCGATGCGCCCGTTCCACAGCGGGTGTTCTGGGCCATCATCGAAGGTGTGATCGCTATTGCGCTGTTGTTGGGTGGCGGTTTGATCGCGTTGCAAGCCATGGCGGTTTCCACCGGCTTACCGTTTGCCATTGTCCTGCTGCTGGGCTGTATTTCCCTGGTCAAGGGATTGATGTCGGAACCGCGCACCTGACCTTTTAATCCCACAGCTGGCCGATAGGGACGGACGGGCTGTAGTGAGTGGCTATTTGCGCTTGCAACAGCTCGGCCGTCGCCAGGGCATCGGTCAAGGCATGATGGGCGTGATAGGGCGGCAGGTGGTAGCGCAAGCGACTGTCCGCTAACCGGATGGACTCGGGTGGACGGCGTAACAGCCGGTCCAGCCAACGCCGCTGACCGCGCACCTGCCGCGCTTCCAGCTGCATCGTGTCAATCACCGGAAATTGCAGGCCCTCCCCAAGGTGATTGCGTAACGCCTGATCCAGGAAGTTGCGTTCGATGGCCCGGTAATGCACCACCATGATCTTCCCTGCCATGGCTTCCAGCACTTTCTCCATGACGTCCGGCAATCGGGGAGCATGACGGATGTCGGAGTGTGTGATGTGGTGAAACGTCACCGACTCATGACTGAGCTGCGAGGGCTTGATCACCCAGTACAGGGCTTCACCGCAGCGTATGCGCCTGAGGGTGAACGGCAGCAGGCCGATGCTGACGATACTGTCGGTGCGCGCGTTCAGACCGGTGGTTTCAAGGTCCATGGCCAGCAGTTCCACCTGCTCCAGTGCAGTCCCGGCATCGATGACACCCTGTTGGTAGAAGCGTTGCAGCAGCGGGTGCCGGGCTTGCTGTTCCAGACGTTTGAAACGTGCCGCCCAATCCAGCGTTTCTTGCCCCTTCGGATTGTTCATCGGGATGGCCGAGCGTGACCGGGGTAGCGGAATCGCAGGAATTTCTGCGCATTGCTCAATACCTGAAACGCTTCCTTGAGGTTGTGCCGCTCGGTGGTGGAAAAGCGCTCCGGTTCGATGTAGTTATCCGGTTTCTGGCCCTGTTCGATGGCGTCGACCTGGTGTCGGATACGCACCATCGACAGGAATTCCAAGGCATAGCGCAGATGCTCAATGGCCTGCGGTTGCACGAGCTGTGTGGTGCTGATGGCTTCGAGACGATCAAAGGAATTCTGCGCCGTGGTCCCGCAGGCCAGGGCGTGGATACGGATCAGATCGGTCAATGGCGCCGTGCCACGGCCCTTGAGGTTGATGATCTGTTTTTGCTTGCCGTCGGTTTCCATTACGAAGGTGCGAAAGAAACCCAAGGGGGGCGTGCGGTTCAAGGCATTCCGGGCCATCGCCGCCAGGAAGGCGGGGGTCACCCTGGATTTTTCAGCGCAGAGCACCTTGAGTTCGTTGACCATTTCCAGTTGCCCATAGACCCCGTCCAGGTCAAAGAAGATGCAACTGTTGAGCAGGGTGGCGGCATTGGGCTTCTCGATCCACTGGCTGAAATACTCGCGCCATACTCGCAACGGCTGCCGCCATTGCGCGTTGGTGGCCATGATGCCGCCCTTGCAGTAGCTGTAGCCGCACTCTGCCAGGCCGTCGCTGACGAAGGTTGCCAGGCTTTTGAAGTATTCGTCGTGCAGGGCCGGGTCGAAACGATCATCCAGCACCAGGGCGTTGTCCTGGTCGGTCACCAGCAGTTGTTCGTCCCGCGCCATCGATCCCAGCACCATGAAGCAGTACGGAACCGGCGGCGGCCCCAGTTCCCGCTCGGCCAATTCGAGCAACCGCTGGGTGAAGGCGCGGCCAATGCCCGAGATGGCGCTGCCGATCATGTGAGCCGTCGCACCGTCGCGCACCATGCGAATGTAGGTGCCGCGCAGATCTCGCAACAATGAGCGCAAGCCCTCGACAGAGGTCTGGTTGGAGATGCTGTTGACCAGGTACAGGCTGCTCTGGGACTCGTGCCGGATGATGTCCGACAGGTTGATCAACCCCAGCGTGCGTCCCTTGTGCACCACCGGTAGGTGGTGGATGTTGCTGCGAAGCATGCACAACATGGCTTCGAACAACGAGTCATCGGCCTGGATGACCACCGGATCGGTCGACATCACTTCACCGATGCAGGTATCGCCGCTGCGGTTGGCGGCCACTACCCGGGTGCGCAGGTCGCGGTCGGTGACGATGCCGAGCATTTTTTCCGGGTGATGCCCGGCAGGTTCCAGGACGACGACGCAGGAAACGCTTTCCTGGGACATCAACCGTGCCGCTTCGTGAACGCTGGTGTGCGGGGTGACCCAGACCAGGTCCCGGGAAATCAGCGCGCGGGATTTCAATTGGATCAGTTCGCTGGCGCGGCCCTGGGCCTCTACGGCGGATTTGAGCCTGGAGTGTCCTTCGGCCTCGACAAAGTCGGCGAAGCTGTCATGTTGCTCGCACAGTTGGGCAAACACATCCGCCGGGATGAAGTAGATCAGGCTGTCTTCAAGGGCCCGCGCCGGAAAACGCACTTTGTTGCTGCGCAGCAGGCTGGCCTGACCAAAGATATCGCCTTCCACCAGACGGTTGTACAACTGGCCGTTACGCCGGTAGATCTCGACTGCGCCACTGCGCACATAATGCAGGTCGTGGACGATGGAGCCTGCCTCGAGAATATCGCTGCCGGCCTTGAAGTAGCTGACTTCGACGCGCTGGGCTATGGCCTCCAGGGTTTGCTGGGGCAGGGCATCGAAAGGGGGAAAACGATGCAGGTGCTCGCTGATTTCCAGTAACTCGATCTGCATGGAACCTCGTGGCTGATCAATTGAGAGACCAACATGCCAGTTCCAGGGGCCGCACACAAACCCTGGGTGAGTGAGTCGTGTGCGGCGCAGGCATTGTCACTGTTGCTGGGGCACCGCCAGCCACTGGCCGATGACCTTCTGGTAGCTGCCATTTGCTTTGCTCAGGTGCAGCCACTGGTCGACGTACATTTTCCAGGTGATGTCGTCCCGTGGCAGCAGGTAGGCCTTCTCGCCATACTGCAAGTAGCGGCTGGGGTTGACGGCGCAAAGACCGGGTTTGAGTTTCTGCTGATAGAGCGCTTCCGAGGCATCGGTGATCATCACGTCGGCCCGCTTGTCCAGCAGCTCCTGGAAGATGGTCACGTTGTCGTGGAACTTGAGTTGCCCTTTGGGCAGGAACGCCCGGACGAAAGCTTCGTTGGTGCCGCCCGCCGGTTCCACCAGGCGCACCGAAGGCTGGTTGAGCTGTTCAATGGTCTGGTAGCGCGCCTGGTCCTCGCAACGCACCAGTGGGATTTTGCCATCCACATCCAGGGTGGTGCTGAAGTTGGCTTTTTTCTGACGCTCCAGGGTCACGGAAATCCCGCCCATGCCGATATCGCATTTACCGGCGACCATGTCCGGCATCAGGGTTTTCCAGCTGGTCTGCACCCATTGAACCTTGACCCCTAGGCTGGCGGCCAGCGAACGGGCCATGTCAATGTCGATCCCCTCGTATTCACCTGTTTCGGCTTTGTAGGTGTAAGGCTTGTAGTCGCCCGTCGTACATACTTTCAGCTCGCCGCGTTGCAGGACCTGATCAAGGTGCGAAGGGGCTGGCTCGGCAAGGGCGCTGCCGCAGAACGCCAGCAGGCCACAGAACGTCATTGTGTTTGTTATGTTTTTCATAGGGACTGCACGTCTCGCAAGGGAGGGGACAAGAAGGGCAGTGTAGTGAAAAGGTTGGCGGGCTGTCATTGGCGCCTCAAACTTCGCAGGTGTGCTGCCTTCGCCTCTGTCATCATGGGCGATGGCAGACTTGGGTCAGGGGAGAAACACGTTTCGGATGGACGCATCAGTCGTCAGAATTACGCTTATGTTGATGGTCCCAGGGATCCTGTCGGTCTTTGGGGTTGCGTTCGTCTGCGCCTGGTTTATCGACAAAAAACGCGACTATCTGCTGCTCCTGGCTGGTGGCTGTGGCCTGTTCGCATGTGGTGCCACGTCGCAGCTTTTCGGCTGGCCTCCTGGGGTCGGGCCCAATGCCATTGTGTCCGGCGCGCTGTATACCTCGGCGGTCCTGGCAGTGGCCGAAGGCGTTTTGCTGCGCTCGCAAAAACGCCTCGGCTGGCGGCTGGACGTGGCCGTGGTATGCGTCATTTCCCTGGCACTGGCCTGGTTCTTTTATATCGACCGCAACCTGCTTGCGCGCATCTACATCCAGAACTTCGGCTATGGTGCGATTTTGCTTGTGGCGGCGGTCAAGCTCAGATCGCTGTTACGCGGGCGACTCGTTGACAAGGCGCTGTTCTGGGTGTTGCTGGTCTTCGCGTTGCATTTCTTTCCGCGGACCCTGCTGACTGTCGGGCTGTCGGTGCCGCTGGACCGGGTCGCTTTCGCCAACTCGGTGTTCTGGCAGGCGCTCCAGTTGTCCCTGGCGGTGCTCGGTATCGGACTTGCCTTTGTGATTCTCGCCGCGGCCATTGCTGACGTGATCGATGACCTGCGTCGCGAACGCGACTTTGACCCGTTGACCGGTGTCTTGAACCGGCGCGGCTTCGAAGAACGGGTGTCGATGCTGCTGATGAAGAGCCCGCGCGGCACGACAGCGCTGGCACTGTGCGATATCGACAACTTCAAGAACATCAACGATAGCCATGGCCATGACGTGGGCGATAACGTCTTGCGCGAAGTTGGCCAACTGCTGCGCACTTCGGCGCGCAAACGGGACATCGTCGGGCGCCTCGGTGGTGAAGAATTCGCTGTGCTCCTGCCGGACACCGATGCCCGGGAAGCTTACGAATGTGCCGAGCGCTTGCGGGCGGCCATCGAGAACGGTACGCCTGTCACGCGCGATACGGTCGGGCCGGTCACCGCGAGTTTCGGTGTCGGCAGTCTAGGCCCCAGGGAAACCTGGCAGGATCTTTACAAGCGCGTAGATACCTTGCTTTACCAGGCGAAGCGAACCGGGCGCAATCGCACGGTGGCCGATGAAGTTCCGGGTCGGATCGAAAGGCCCACCGAGGTTCAGTCATAAGCCGCGAGCGCGAGCCGGGGTTGCTAGCGTGAAATGATCCCGTGATCGATGGCGTATTTCACCAGGGCCGCGGGCTTGTCGATGTTGAGCTTGCGGCGGATGCTCAGGCGATGGGTTTCGACGGTACGCACGCTGATGTCCAGTTCCCGGGCCATTTCCTTGTTGTTCAGCCCCTGGACCATTTTGTACAACACCTGACTCTCGCGCGGCGTCAGCTCGTTGTCGGTGGTTGGGTCGGTGGCCAGCCGTTGGGCGATCTCGGCACTGTAGAAGGTGCCACCGCTGATGATGGCTTCAATGGCCGCGATGATTTCCCGCGAAGGGGCGTTCTTGAGCACGTAGCCACTGGCGCCGCAACGCACGGACTCACTCACATACTCATAATTGTCGTACATGCTCAGGATGAGGATCTTGAGGTTGGGGTATTGCTTGCCCAGCAGGCGGGTCAGTTCAAGTCCGTTCATGTCCTTGAGGCTGATGTCCATCAGCAACAGGTCCGGTTGGCAGCGCCCGACCATCTCGATGGCCTGTGCACCATTCTCGGCTTCGCCCACCACGTCCAGTTGGGGCATGACGGACAACAGGGCCCTGATGCCATCGCGGACCAGGGAATGATCATCGACCAGCGCGACGCGGATCACAGAGGGCAGGTTCATCGGCAGGTGCTCTTGTCAGGTTGGGCGCGCATCAGCTTTGTGTCGCCAGCATGTTCATGGGCAGCAGGATATCCAGCTCGCTTCGTCCCGGCACCGAGGTCATTTCCAGCCGTCCGCCGAAATGCTCGACCCGCTCGCGGATATTGCGCAGGCCGATGCCGGCGTGGCCACGTTCGACCTGCGGTACGTTGAAACCCATCCCGTCGTCCACCACCGTCAGGCGCAAGGACTGGCCGGACCCGAACAGGGTGATGCCGACACTTTTCGCCCCGGCGTGACGCTCGATATTGGTCAAGGCTTCCTGAGCAATGCGAAACAGCGAAACCGGTGCTCCATTTTCCAGGCGGCAATCGAATTCGTTGCTTTTGTACGACACTTCAAGCCCGCTGCGTTGCTGGAATTCGGCCGCGAGCTGGCCGATGGCGGCGGACAGGCCCAGGGTGTCGAGCAGGGAGGAGCGCAAGTCGTGGGAGATGTTGCGGATCTCGCCAATGGCTTCCCCCAGCCGGTCTGTCGCGTTCTTCAGGATGCCCAGGCCGTTTTCCTGCCCCTTTTCGAGGACGTGACTGGCCAGTTCAAACTGGAATTTTATCGACACCAGTAATTGGCTGATGCCGTCGTGCAGCTCGCGTGAAACTCGCGCGCGTTCCTCTTCCTGCAAGCTGACGATGCGCTGGTTCAGTCGTTGCAGCTTTTTGTCGGCCAAGCGATGTTCGCTGACGTTGAGGGTCATGCCGCCGGCAAACACCAGCAGGACCGCCACCAGCGCAATGGCGGCGATGGCCTGCATGGTGGTGTGGATGCCCTGGGCCACCTCAGCGCGGGCTTGCTGGGTGGCGCGCTCGACATCCTCCAGGTAAATCCCGGTCCCGAGCATCCAACCCCAGCGATCCAGCATCACCACATAGGCCAGCTTGTCGGTCACCTGGCCGGAGGAGGGCTTGTTCCAGGCGTAGCGCTGGAAACCTTCGCCGGATTCAGCGCTCTTGAGCAATGCCTGGATCACCGGCAGCCCCTGGGGATCTTTCATGTCCCAGAGGTATTGGCCCACCAGTTCGGACTGCCGGGCATGCATCAGGCTGCGCCCCTGGCGGTCGTAGACGAAGAAATAGCCATTGATGCCGAAACTGAGCTTGCGCAGCTCCTCCAGCACCTGCTGCTGCGCGCGTGCGTCGCCCTGGCCGTTGTTATACAGCGGGGCGATCAGGCTTTGCGCCATTTCGACGTAGTTTTTCAGCTCTGCGCGCTTGCTGGCCAGGATGCTGTCTTCGATCAGTTGCGCCTGTTGATCACCCAACTGGCGATTAAGCGAGATCACCAAGGCGCAGATGACGGCAATCGCCAGGACCAGGGGCAGAATTCCCAAGGCGACGATTTTGTGTTTGAGCAGCATGTGTACTCCTGTCCGGACTCAACGGGGGGAGGCGAATGGTCGGCATCATAACGCTGTGGGAGCAAAGCTTGCTCGCGATCGCGACGGATCAGCCTGGACTGTTGCCAACAGACCCAGCGTTATCGCGAGCAAGCTTTGCTCCCACAGTCGTTAGCCTGCATTGGCTTTGCATAGGCTCACACAGAGGGATCCCACGAGAATCTACGTAGAACTACGTAGATGGCCCGTACGTAGTACTGCGGATTTATTTATTGACGGCTTCCACGGATATTGGGCCGGCTCCGAATAGTCGGGGCACACTATAAAAACAATCGCCGCAATCCACTGGATATCGGCAGGAGACACGCAATGACAACCCGTCTGGTTAAACACCTTGCCTGGTTTGCCGTGGCTGTTCTGGGAGCTTGTGCGTTGAGTGTCGTGGCCTTGCGCCGCGGCGAACCGATCAACGCCCTCTGGATCGTCGTCGCAGCCGTGGCCATCTACCTGGTCGCCTACCGCTACTACAGCCTGTTCATCGCCAATAACGTGATGCAACTCGATGCGCGCCGGGCCACCCCCGCCGTGCTCAACAACGATGGCCTGGACTATGTCCCGACCAACAAACACATCCTGTTCGGCCACCACTTCGCGGCCATTGCCGGTGCGGGGCCGCTGGTCGGGCCGGTACTGGCGGCGCAGATGGGCTACCTGCCCGGTACGCTCTGGCTGATCGCCGGGGTGGTGCTGGCCGGTGCCGTGCAGGACTTCATGGTCCTGTTCCTGTCCACTCGTCGCAACGGTCGCTCCCTGGGCGACATGGTCCGCGAAGAGATGGGCCGCGTTCCCGGCACCATCGCGCTGTTCGGCTGCTTCCTGATCATGATCATCATCCTCGCGGTGCTGGCGCTGATCGTGGTCAAGGCCCTGGCCGAGAGCCCGTGGGGGATCTTCACGGTGATGGCGACCATCCCGATCGCGATGTTCATGGGCATCTACATGCGCTACATCCGCCCGGGCCGCATTGGTGAAATCTCCCTCATCGGCGTGCTGTTGCTGCTGGGTTCGATCTGGCTCGGCGGGCAAGTGGCCGCAGACCCGGTCTGGGCCGAGGCCTTCACCTTCACCGGCGTGCAAATCACCTGGATGCTGATCGGCTACGGTTTTGTTGCCGCGGTGTTGCCGATCTGGCTGATCCTGGCGCCGCGCGACTACCTGTCCACCTTCTTGAAGATCGGAACCATCGTCGCCCTGGCGATCGGCATCCTGGTCACTATGCCCGAGCTGAAAATGCCGGCACTGACCCAGTTCACCGACGGCACGGGCCCGGTGTGGAAGGGCGGATTGTTCCCGTTCCTGTTCATCACCATCGCCTGTGGCGCGGTTTCGGGTTTCCACGCGCTGATCTCTTCGGGCACCACGCCGAAGATGCTCGATAACGAAGTCAACGCCCGCTACATCGGTTACGGCGGCATGCTGATGGAGTCGTTCGTGGCCATCATGGCAATGGTCGCCGCTTCGGTGATCGAGCCGGGTGTGTACTTCGCCATGAACAGCCCGGCGGCGATCGTCGGCGGTGATGTGGTGAGCGTGGCGCAGACTGTCAGCAGCTGGGGCTTTGCAATCACCCCCGAAGCGCTGCAGGCGGTGGCCAATGACATCGGCGAGACCACCATCCTGGCCCGTGCCGGCGGTGCGCCGACGCTGGCGGTGGGGATCGCGCAGATCCTGCACTCGGTGTTGCCGGGTGAGAACACCATGGCGTTCTGGTACCACTTCGCAATCCTGTTCGAGGCGCTGTTCATCCTCACGGCGGTAGACGCCGGCACCCGTGCCGGGCGCTTCATGCTGCAGGACCTGCTGGGCTCGTTCGTACCAGCCCTCAAGCGGACTGAATCCTGGGTCGCCAACCTGATCGCCACCGCCGGCTGTGTGGCGCTGTGGGGCTACCTGTTGTACCAGGGCGTGATCGATCCGCTGGGCGGCATCAACACTTTGTGGCCGCTGTTCGGCATCTCCAACCAGATGCTGGCCGGTATCGCCCTGATGCTCGGCACCGTGGTACTGATCAAGATGAAGCGCCAGCGCTACGTCTGGGTGACCATGCTGCCGGCGGTCTGGCTGCTGATCTGCACCACCACGGCGGGCCTGATCAAGCTGTTCGACGCCAACCCGGCGATCGGCTTCCTGGCCCTGGCGCGCAAATACAACGATGCCCTGGCCGCCGGCCAGATCCTGGCCCCGGCCAAGAGCATCGAGCAGATGCAGCACGTGGTGTACAACGCTTACACCAACGCAACGCTGACGGTGTTGTTCCTGCTGGTGGTCTTCAGCATCCTGTTCTACGCGCTCAAGGTCGGCATCGCTGCCTGGGGTCACAAGGAACGCACGGATAAAGAAGCGCCCTTCCAGGCCGTGCCGGACGCCTGAATCGAGGATTGCAACGATGTTCAATGACTTGAGTCGCCTCGGTAAATACCTCGGTCAGGCCGCCCGCCTGATGGTCGGCATGCCCGACTACGACAACTACGTCGAGCACATGCAAAGCAAACACCCGGACAAACCGCTGATGGACTACGAGGCGTTCTTCCGCGAACGCCAGGAAGCCCGATACGGTGGCAAGGCGGGGCCCAAGTGCTGTTGATCAACTGATTTCAGGTTGATGAGGTAACCCTGTGGGAGCGAGCTTGCTCGCGATGGCGTCAGGTCAGCAGCATTGATGTTTGCTGATCCACCGCTTTCGCGAGCAAGCCCGCTCCCACAGTTGTTTTGGGGCAGCCTCGGGATTTGCATACACCACCGATCCCCTTGTGGGAGCGAGCCTGCTCGCGATGGCATCAGGTCAGCAGCATGTATGTTTGCTGACCCACCGCTTTCGCGAGCAGGCTTGCTCCCACCGTTGTTTTGGGGTGGTCTCGGGATGTGCATCAGCACCGAACCAGGTGCAGTGCATCACTCTGCCAACAGCACCGCTGCATCGAACCCGACCCGCAAATTGCCCCAATGGCGGCCGCCGAAGAAGAACGGTACGTCGATCTCGGTCATGATTTCCCCGGTATCGCGCAGGTAGGTCTGGAGCAGGAAGCGTTGGGTGTTGCCCGCCGCGCGCAGGCCGATCGGGTCGTTGAAGATGCGCTTGTTGCGGCACACCGGCAGGTCGACGGTGCGGTCACCGGTCGGTTGTTTCGAAACCCAGCTGTTGTTCACTGGGCAATAACCCTTGGTGTCGACGATGAATGAGACTTTGCCGCCCGGGGTGCTGCGGGTGAGTTTGTCGCATTCTTCCTGGCAGACTTGGGCAAAACGCTCGGTGTAGCTGGTCATGTATTGCTTGGGATCGGTGCCGGGGATCAGTTGGTAGTTCTGATCGAACAGGTTAAGGCCATCCTGCTGCAGCGCCTCCAATTGGACCTGGAGGCCGTCGCGGCACTGGCTGGCCCGGGTGATGGCGGCATCCAGCTTGCCATGGCCGAGCACGAACCGGCCCAACAATGCCTGGACCTTTTCAGCGACACCGGACAAGTCACGGGTCGCCGTTGCCGAATGCTGCATGCGCTGGTCAATCGACTGGCTGTCGGCATGGATCTGCGTAACCCGTTCGTTGATACCCGTGTTGGATTCGGCGAAAAGCTGGATATGGGACGCAATATCGGCCAACTTGCCATTGGTGGATTCGAAGTCGCCGATCATGCTTTCGAAATGGCCCGAGGCACGCTCCACGACTTTCTGGGTTTCCCGGGCGCTGTGGCTGATCTGGTTGGTCTGTTCATGTGTGGAACTGACTTCTTCGAGCATGGCGTCGATGTTTCGTGAGATGTCGTCGGTAGCCCGGCTGACATTCTGCGCCAAGGTGCGCACCTCATCGGCCACCACGGCAAACCCCCGACCGCTTTCACCGGCCCGGGCGGCTTCGATGGCCGCGTTGAGGGCCAGCAAGTTGGTTTGGGCAGAGATCTGCTGGATCAGCCCAACGATGGACTTGATGCTCGAAGAACGTTGGTTCAGGGCGCCTACCAGCGTGGCGAATTCATTGAGGCTGCTGGAGATTTCACTGATGTTGCCCGTCACTTCCAGCAGTTCTGCATAGGAGTCGCGAGCCATGCTCAGGTTCTGCGCAGTGGTGCTGGAAATGCCCTGAGTCTGGCGCGAGACTTCTTCGATGCGACCTACGGCGGTGTTGCTCTGGTCCATCACTTCCTTGGCGAAGCGGGCCTGGTGAGTAGCGCTGTCGCTGGAGTCGCTGATGTTTTTCAACGAGCGGGCCGATTCGACCGCAATGTGCACGGTCAGCGCCTGGACATTACTGATGATCTCCCGCTGCTTGGCCAGGAAGCGGTTGCAAGTGTCGGCCAGCACGCGGATTTCGTCGTGGGTCACCAGGGGCAGGTCTTTGGACAGGTCGCCTTCGCCGCTGGCGATCTCCTCGAGGGCCTTGGTCATGGCCGTGACGGGGCGCACGATGAGGTGGCGAAAGTACCAGACCATGAAGCTGATCATGCACAGCGTCAGCAGCGCGCCGAAGAGCAGGGCATGGGTGAGGCTGTCGAGCCGGCCTTCGACTTGCCCCAGCAGCGCGGGGTCCAGTTGCGCAGTGTGCAACTGCAGCACAATGTCGGCGCGGGCACTGACTGCCACCCAGTAAAGCAAGCCACTGACCACGACCAGCAGGAAAAGGCTCGACAGCTTTTTGGTGAGCGTATCGAAAAACTGCATCTCGATAGACTCGTACAAGGCCTTTAGCGTCTGCATCCGTTGCTCCCGGGTAAAAAATCACTTTGATTGCATACATTCGACCGCGCACGGCAAAGCTTTAGGGAAATGGGCGATTTGATATCACTGCGGCGGTTTCCGCGATCTTTAACCCGTCCCAGTAAGTGAGGGAACGCGGATGTCAATATCCAGAGTGGCGAAGGTAGACGAAAGTCGTACTAGCGCTCTGCCCAGCGACTGCTACGGTTTGAGTGGAAAACAATAAAAACAACGGGAGTTGATTTCCATGTCCACTCAAAAGCAACAGGCTGCGCGTGCCTACTGGACGGAGAACCTACGCTGGATGCTGGTATTGCTGGCAATCTGGTTCTTGGTGTCGTTCGGCTTTGGCATTTTGCTGGTTGACCAGCTCAACACCATCAGCTTCTTCGGTACGCCCCTGGGATTCTGGTTCGCCCAGCAGGGGTCCATCTATGTCTTTGTGCTCGAGATCTTCTTCTATGTCTGGAAGATGAATCAGCTCGATCGCAAATATGACGTCCACGAAGACTGAGGCCGACGAGCATGGATACCCAAACCCTGATCTACCTGTTCGTCGGCGCGTCCTTTGCGCTCTATATCGCCATTGCCATCTGGACGCGCGCCGGCTCCACCAGCGAGTACTACGTTGCCAGCAAAGGCGTGCACCCGGTACTCAACGGCATGGCCACCGGGGCCGACTGGATGTCGGCCGCCTCGTTCATCTCCATGGCCGGGATCATCGCCTTCGCCGGCTATGACGGCTCGGTCTACCTGATGGGCTGGACCGGCGGCTATGTGCTGCTGGCGATGTGTCTGGCGCCGTATCTGCGCAAGTTCGGCAAGTTCACCGTCCCAGAGTTCGTCGGCGCGCGTTACTACTCGCAGACGGCGCGGGTGGTGGCGGTGATCTGCGTGATCTTCATTTCCTTCACGTATGTGGCAGGGCAGATGCGCGGTGTGGGCATCGTGTTCTCCCGTTACCTGGAAGTGGATATCAATACCGGCGTGATGATCGGTATGGCCATCGTGTTCTTCTATTCCGTGCTGGGCGGCATGAAGGGCATCACCTACACCCAGGTGGCGCAGTACTGCGTGATGATTTTTGCCTACATGGTGCCTGCGATCTACATCTCGATCATGATCACCGGTAATCCGATCCCGCAACTGGGCTTCATCAGCGAGGTCACCGGCTCCGGCCAGAGTGTGATCGAGCGGCTCAACGGGCTGGGTGCGGAACTCGGTTTCACGGCCTATACCGACGGCACCAAATCGACCACCGACGTGTTTTTCATCACCATGGCGCTGATGGTCGGTACTGCGGGCCTGCCTCATGTGATCGTGCGTTTCTTCACCACCCCGACAGTGCGTGATGCGCGCAAGTCAGCAGGTTACGCACTGCTGTTCATCGCCATCCTCTACACCACCGCACCGGCCGTGGCGGCTTTCGCGCGCACCAATCTGCTGACCTCGATCCCCAACGTCAGCTACGCCACAGCGCCAGCCTGGTTCAAGACCTGGGAAAATTCGGGGCTGATCGCCTGGGCGGACAAAAACAATGACGGCATCATCCAGTATGGCCCGGGGGCAGCCCTGGTCGGCGCGCCGAGTTTCACGGGTGAGCGCGGGGCGAACGAGCAGCGGCTGCTGAGCAACCAGGTTTCACCAGTGGCCAACGAACTGTATGTCGACAACGACATCATGGTTCTGGCCAACCCGGAGATTGCCGGGTTGCCAGGCTGGGTCATCGCCCTGATTGCCGCCGGTGGCCTGGCGGCGGCGCTGTCGACGGCAGCGGGGTTGCTGCTGGTGATTTCCACATCGGTCTCCCATGACCTGCTCAAAAGCAACATCATGCCCAGGATCACTGAAAAGCAAGAGTTGCTGGCCGCCCGGATCGCCGCTGGCGTGGCGGTGCTGATCGCCGGGTTGTTCGGCATCTACCCGCCGGCATTCGTGGCCCAGGTGGTGGCGTTCGCCTTTGGACTGGCGGCGTCCTCGTTCTTCCCGGTGATTGTCATGGGGATCTTCTCCAAACGCATGAACCGCGAAGGCGCGATCGCCGGGATGATTGTGGGGCTGACGTTTACATTCACCTACATCGTCTACTTCAAATTCATCAATCCGGCGATGAACACTGCCGAGCACTGGTGGCTGGGCGTATCGCCGGAAGGCATCGGCACCCTGGGGATGCTCTTCAACTTCGTAGCCGCGGTGGTGGTGTCACGCTTTACCGCGCCGCCGCCGGAGCACATTCAGCACCTGGTGGAAGATATCCGGGTTCCAAGGGGGGCGGGTGCGGCCATCGATCATTGATGTGCGGTAAGCCCTGATAACAGGGGTGGGAAACGAACAAAGGCGCCGGAGTGATCCGGCGTCTTTTTTTTTGCGCGGGTCAAGCGGGAAAGCGTTAGAAATATTTACTGGGAATCATTCTCAAAGTATATTCTCTCTCATTAACATCCCTCTGTGAGTGCTGCGTCTTGAATCGTTCCACCCCTCTCGCTACCCGCAACGCCTTTTTCAAACGCGTGTTGCCAACGCTGTCCTGCTGTTTCATCGCAAGCCCTTTGTGGGCGCAGGACATTCTCGAACTGCCAACCACGGACATCCAGGGCAGTCGCATCACTCAGGACGAAGGGTACACGGCGTCGCAAGCCAGCACCGCGAGCAAAAGCGATGTACCGCTCAAGGAAGAGGCGCAGTCGATCAACGTGGTGACCCGGCAGACCCTGGCGGACTATCAGGTGCGCTCGCTGGGCGATGCGATGAAATTTGTCAGCGGCGTCAGCCAGGGCAATACCCTGGGCGGTTCGCGGGATTCGTTGGTCAAGCGCGGGTTCGGCACCAACGATGACGGCTCGATCCTGCGCGATGGTGTGCGTTCGAACCTGGGACGCAACTTCAGCGCCACCACCGAGCGGGTCGAAGTGCTCAAGGGCCCGGCCTCGATGTTATACGGCGCTCTGGAGCCCGGCGGCCTGGTCAACATCATCAGCAAGAAACCCGAATACACCCAGAGCACGACGCTGAGCGGCTCGGCCTACAGCGAAGGTGGCGGCACCATGGCCCTGGATACCACCGGGCCGTTGGGCGATACCGGCCTGGCGTATCGGTTGATTGCCGAGCGTGGGCATGAGGATTATTGGCGCAACTATGGCGTCAACGAGAGCACGCTGGTGGCGCCGTCCCTGGCCTGGACGGGTGAGCGGGCCTCGTTGAACCTCAGTTATGAGTACAACGAATATTCCAATCCTTTCGATCGTGGCACGGTGTTCACCGACGGGCATCCGGCCGACATTGATTACAACAAGCGCCTTGATGAGCCTTGGGCCAAAAGCGTGGGGATTCGCGAAACGGCGACAGCGCGGTTTGAGTATGAGCTGAGTGAAGCGTGGAAGACCCGCGTGACCTATGGCTGGAACAATGATCGGTATAGTCTTTCGATTGCGCAGCCGCGGCTGTCGAACGGAGTTTTCCAGCGTGCCGCCAACGGCGCGCACTATGACGATGAAACCCGCTACGCCAGTTGGGATTTCATGGGCAAGCAGGAACTGTTCGGCCAGCGTCATGACCTGTTGATCGGTGTCGACAATCAGGTGTCCGATCAATTCCGTGGCAAAACCTATCGCGGAGCTTATCAATCAGGCTTTGACCCTGCGGCACCGGTGTACGGTGGTCTGGGGGAGCCAAGCACGGTAAATGCGCCGCAAAGCAACTTGAGCAACAAGCTGACTTCCAGTTCGGTGTATCTCAAGGACAACTGGCATCTGGATGACCGCTGGATCCTGGTCTTTGGGGGCCGTTACCAGCATTACGATCAATACGCCGACCAAGGCATGCTCACGCGCGTCCACGTTCGTGACGATAACGGCGATGCCTTTGTCCCATTCCTGGGCCTCGTCTATAAAGCCACCGAGGAACTGTCGCTTTATGGCAACTACAGCCGGTCGTTCAAGCCTAACGATACCGTCGATAAAAACCTTGCCACCTTCAAACCGGAAGAGGGCCGCAGCTATGAAATCGGCGCCAAGTACGATCCATTGCCAGGCTTGAACATCAACCTCGCCCTGTTCGACATCGTTAAAAAGAACGTGGTGACCACTGTTGACGACGTCTCCGAAGCCGCCGGCAAAGTTGGCTCCCAAGGCCTGGAGTTGGACATCACCGGTCGCCTGGCCGACCGTTGGGACTTGATAGGCACTTACGCCTACACCCATACCGAGATATTGGATGACCCGAAAAACGAAGGTCATCGCCTGCCCGACGCACCCAAGCACACCGCCAGCCTGTACCTGACCCACCATCTGAACGTGCCCGCTGAATTCGGCGCGTGGCACGCCGGCGCCGGTGCGCGTTATGTTGGAGAGCGCGCCGCGAATGCCGCCAACGGTTTCTGGCTCAGCAGCTACACCGTGGCCGACGCCTTCCTGCGCTGGGAGTCACCGGTATTGGGGCACAAGACCTCGTTGCAGGTGAACGTGGACAACCTGTTCGATAAACACTACTACCCGTCTTCCACCGGCAGCGAAGTGCAGGTCAATGTCGGCGAACCGCGTACCGCCCGCCTGAGTGCCAGCGTGACGTTCTGAGTGCGCTGTTCTGAAAACAAAAAATGCCCGGAAACTAATCCGGGCATTTTTTTATTCGGGGTCAGCGGCTACGCCGGTGTGCGGCCCACGGGTATCTGTGCGATCTCACGTTTAGCGCCCGCCCTCAACGCGTGGCGCAGCTTCAGCGCCGGTCGCTCAACGCAGTAATACGACAAGCCACTCAATGCCAGC
Source organism: Pseudomonas sp. A214 (assembly GCF_900156295.1). NCBI lineage: Bacteria > Pseudomonadati > Pseudomonadota > Gammaproteobacteria > Pseudomonadales > Pseudomonadaceae > Pseudomonas > Pseudomonas sp. A214. Next base: position 4,231,582 of record NZ_LT707062.1, on the reverse strand, counting down.
GACAACACCAGCACCAGTGTAATCATCAGGGCGCTGTACTCAACCGGCCAGAACGCCCGCAACACGTACATCACCACAAAATGGTTGAGGAACACGCCATAGCTGATATTCCCCAGAAACTCATCCATCCAGTGATGCTTGAGCCTGCTGAGCACATGCACCGCCGGCACACCCAAGACTATGCCCAAGGTTACTTCTGCGTTGAAGGGGCGGCGGGGAATGAACCCGACAACAATGGCCAGGAACATTATCGCTGCCACGACCGTGGTGATGGAGGCGACCCATAGTCCTTTGGGCTGGGCGTGGTACAGGTAGCTGCCGCACAGGAAGATGAACAACACGCCCGGCAGTAGACGGTAGCCGTAGATGTCGGTGTTGACGTAGCCCAGCGAGGCGACCAGGAAAACCGTTACGGACACCGCGAACGCAATGCCTCGGGCCTTATAAAGGATCAGAAACGGGATCAGCAGGTAAAAGCACATCTCCAGCCCCAGAGACCAGCCAGGTGGCAGGATCTCCGGCACAGTGATGCCGAACATATAGAAACCCAGCGGCACGATGGGCAGGCTGGTGGCGATGTTTTCGATTGTCAGCGCCGCCGCCTGTGGCGTGCCCGGCAGCAGGAAATGGATCACCGCGCAGGAGAGGACGAAATACAGAAGGAACTGCGGGTAAAGTCTCAACAATCGGTCAAGGTAGAACAGGCCGATTTTCCCTGGGACGTTGTAGCTCCTGTCGATCAAGGGCGTCATCACAAAACCGCTGATAATCAGAAACGACACCACGGCAACAACGCCGGGGTTGAAGCCTACGAACATCACGCCCATGTGGGAAATCGCCACGAGCATGGCCAGCAGCAACCGATAACTCCCCACGCCCATCATCCTTAATCAGAGTTGATCCGTTGAACGGTTAAGTTATTGGGGTTTATCGGCGCTGAACAGAGGTTTGCGGGGCGGCGACGGGGAAGTGGGGGAATTTGGCAGATATGACATCGTTGTCTCAGTCAGGCCGCCATCGCGAGCAGGCTCGCTCCCACATTGGCCGCGGGTGTTCACTCATTATGTGAACGCCATAGACCCCCTGTGGGAGCGAGCCTGCTCGCGATGACGGTGGAACTGACCCCGGGGGATTCCAGGGTTGGATATCAATTGAAGGCTGGCACCACCTGCTGGATAAACAGCTCCAGGGACTTCTTCTTCTCGGCATGGGACAGGCTGTTGTCGCACCAGAAGCTGAACTCATCCACGCCCAGTTCCTGGTAATACTTGATCCGTTCGATGATCTGCTGCGGGGTGCCGATCATGGTGTTCTTGCGAATGTTCTCCAGCTGGAACTCCGGACGCTCGGCGAATTTTTCTTCCGGGCTTGGTGCCAGAAAGCCGTTGACCGGAACTTGCTTGTTGCCGAACCAGGCGTCGAAGGTGCGGTAGAACTTGGAGATCGCCTGAGCGCCGATTTTCCAGCCTTCGGGATCGTCGGCGGCATGCACGTGGGTGTGACGCAGCACCATCAGTTGTGGACGCGGCACGTCAGGGTTGTTGTCCAGGGCAGCCTGGAACTTGTTCTTCAGGTCCAGGACTTCTTCATCGCCCTTCATCAGCGGCGTAACCATGACGTTGCAACCATTGGCGACGGCAAAGTTGTGGGAGTCCGGGTCGCGGGCGGCGATCCACATCGGTGGGTGGGGTTTGCGAATCGGCTTGGGCACGCTGGTGGAGGTGGGGAATTTCCAGGTTTCGCCGTCATGGGCGTAGTCGCCTTGCCACAGGGCACGCACCACCGGGACCATTTCCCGCAGAGCCTGGCCGCCGGAGGAGGCGGGCATGCCGCCAGCCATGCGGTCGAACTCCACTTGATAGGCGCCCCGGGCCAGACCGACTTCCATGCGGCCATTGCTGATCACATCCAGCAACGCACATTCGCCGGCCACCCGCAGCGGGTGCCAGAATGGCGCGATGATGGTGCCTGCGCCCAGGTGAATCGTGGTGGTCTTGCCGGCCAGGTATGCCAGCAATGGCATCGGGCTTGGCGAGATGGTGTACTCCATGGCGTGGTGCTCGCCGATCCACACGGTGCTGAAACCGCCGGCCTCGGCCATCAGGGTCAGCTCGCTCAGGTTTTCGAACAACTGGCGATGGCTGACGCTTTCGTCCCAGCGCTCCATGTGTACGAACAGGGAAAATTTCATGGCGCTTTCTCTTATGGTTGGCGATCGGTTCAGGCGAGGACGGGCAGGGCGCCCATCTTGCCGTGGCAGTAAACCAGCGGCCCCGGTGTGTGTTGCGGCACGATCAGGTTCTTCACGGCCCCGACCATAATGGCGTGGTCGCCGCCTTCGTATTCGCGCCACAGTTCACATTCAATGATGGCGGTGGCGTTGCTCAGCAGCGGGTTACCCAACTCGCTCAGGGTCCATTCGATGCCTTCGGCTTTGTCCTTGCCTTTGCGGGCGAATGCGTAGGCTTCGTTCTGTTGTCCGCCGGAGAGCAGGTGAATGGCGAAGCGCTTGTTCTTGATCAGCACCGGATAGGAATCGGAGCTGTAGTTGGGGCAAAACAGCACCAGGGCCGGCTCCATCGACAATGAGCTGAAGGCGCTGGCGGTGAGGCCCACGATGTGCCCGTCGTCATCGAGTGTGGTGATCACCGTCACACCGGACGGAAACGAGCCCATGACTTGTTTGTAAACGCTGGCATCGATCATTTAGCAGTCCTCGTACGCAATTCGGTTATGACGCGGTTCCTCAATGAGCCCCGGCGGCCTTGTTGAGGTCGCTTTCGGCCCATTGGGTGTAGACGCACGCATCGGTCGTGGCCCAGCGCACGCGCACCGGGTCGCCGGTCTTGAGGGGCATGCCGGCGGCGGAAAGCGCTTTGACCGTCATGGCAGTGCCGCCCGAAGTCACCACGCTGCAGGTCTGGCTCTCACCGAGAAACAGCACCTCGACGACCTTGGCCGAGACCTCATTCCAGCCGGCCGCCAAGGGCTCCTGGGCGGCTTGTTCGACGCTCAGGGCCAAGGCTTTTTCCGGGCGCACCATCAGCAATACAGCCTGATCGCTTTGCAGACCGGTGGTCAGTCGAATGGACAAGGACTGGTCTTCAAACGTCGCCACCGCGTTGCCCTGGGCCTTGAGCTTGAGAAAGTTGGAATTGCCTAGAAACGAGGCAACAAAGGCATTCGGCGGGTTCTGATAGAGGTCGTAGCCGCTGCCCAGGCCGACGATCTTGCCGTGGCTGAAGATGGCAATGCGTTGGGACAGGCGCATGGCTTCTTCCTGGTCGTGCGTGACGTAGACGATGGTGATGCCCAGGCGTCGATGCAACTGACGCAGTTCATCCTGCAGGTCTTCGCGAAGCTTTTTGTCCAGGGCGCCGAGAGGCTCGTCCATCAGCAAAATGCGTGGTTCGTAGACCAGCGCCCGGGCAATCGCCACGCGCTGCTGCTGGCCGCCGGACAGTTGCGAAGGGCGGCGGTGGGCAAATTGATCAAGCTGCACCAGCTTGAGCATGGCGTCGACGCGACGATCACGTTCAGCAGCGGCCAGTTTGCGGATCGCCAGCGGGAAGGCAATGTTGTCACGCACCGACAAATGCGGGAACAGCGAATACCGTTGGAACACCATGCCGATGTCGCGTTTGTGGGGTGGAACGTTTACCAGGGATTTGCCGTCCACCAGGATCTCGCCACTGCTGGGGGTCTCGAACCCGGCCAGCATCGACAGCGTGGTACTTTTGCCCGAGCCGCTGGAGCCCAGAAAAGTCAGGAATTCACCGTCCTGGATGTCCAGGGAAATGTCGTCCACGGCAGCAAAGTCGCCGTAGTGCTTGTTCAGGTTGCGCAGGCTGACCAGAGTCTTGTTGTTCTGTTGTGCGGGGTCTTTGACGGCACTCATCGTGTTCTCCTAGGCGCTCAGGCGCTGATTTCATTGCGCCGGCGCAGGGCGGCGGCGATCACCATCACCAAAACCGAGAGGCCGATCAGCAGCGTCGAAGCGACGGCGATCACAGGCGTCAGGTCCTGGCGCAGGGTGGTCCACATCTTTACTGGCAGGGTTTGTAAGGTCGGGCTGGCCATCATGACGCTCAGCACCACCTCGTCCCACGACACCAGGAACGCGAACAGGGCACCGGCGACCATGCCTGGGCGGATCGCCGGGAAGGTCACCTTGAACACCGCTTGCAGGCGTGAGGCGCCGCAGATCACCGCAGCGTCCTCAATGGACTGGTCGAACAGCTTCAACGAATTGATGATCGAAATGATGGTGAACGGCAGCGCGACGATGACGTGGCTGACCACGAACGCGAACATCGTGCCGGTGTAGCCGAGTTTGAGAAACAGCGCGTACACCGCCACTGCGATGATCACCAGTGGCACGATCATCGGCAGGGTGAACAGGCCGTAGAGCATTTCCCGGCCGGGGAAGCGTCCACGTACAAGGGCAAATGCGGTCGGCAGGCCCAGGGCCACAGCGCAGACGGTGGTCAGTACCGCGACCTTGAGGCTGGTCAATGCCGCGCTCATCCAGTCGGGATTGGAGAAAAACTGGCCGTACCATTTCAATGTCCAGCCCGGTGGCGGGAAGACCAGCCACTGGGACGAACCGAACGACAGCAGCACGATGAACACGATCGGCAACAGCAGGAACAGCGCAATCAGGCCAGTGGTGAAGTACAGACCGAACCGCATGCGCCGGCTCATGGCATTGGGGGTCAGGAGCATGACGGCTTACCTCGCGTTGCTGGCACCCACCGGGGATTCCGGCTGGAGCTTCAGGTAGAAGTAGAACAACACCAGGGTGATCACCACCAACAAGGCAGCGCCGGCACTGGCCAGGCCCCAGTTGAGGAACGACTGCACCTGCTGGATGATGAATTCGGGCAGCATCATGTTCTGCGCACCGCCCAGCAACGCCGGGGTCACGTAGTAACCGAGCGACATCACGAACACCATCAACCCGCCGGAGAACAGACCCGGCCGGCACAGCGGCAGGAACACCCGGAAGAAGTTGGTCCACGGGCTGGCGCCGCAGATGGAGCCGGCTTGCAGGATCATCGGGTCGATGGCCTGCATGGTCGCCTGCAACGGCAGGACAATGAATGGGATCATGATGTAGCTCATGCCGATGACCACGCCGGTGAGGTTGTGCACCATCTCCAGCGGTTGGTCGATGATGCCCAGCGCCATCAGCGTCTTGTTGATCACCCCGGAGGCTTGCAGCAGCACCAGCCAGGAATAAGTACGGGCCAGCAGGCTGGTCCACATCGACAGCAAGACAATGTTCAGCATCCAGCGGCCCCAGCCTCGAGGCACCAGGGTGATGGCCCAGGCCAGGGGGAAGCCCAGCAACAGGCTGAACAGCGTCACCAGCCCGGCTACCGAAAAGGTGTTGAACAACACCCTTGCATAGGCCGAATTGGCGAACAATTGCTCGTAGTTGCCCAGCCCGGGCACCGGTTCCAGCACGCCACGCAGCAGCAACCCAATCAACGGCGCCAGGAAGAACAGGCCCAGGAACAGCAGGGCGGGGAGCAGATTGCCGGCCCCGCGCCAGCGCTGTGCCAGCGACGGCGTTTGCGCGACCATCGCTGCCTTGGCGGTTGCCGCGTCGGCAGCGCCAGGGGCGCTCCCGGTGCGAGGGGTTGCCGTTGCCGAAATTTTCATTTCACCAGCCATTCGTTCCACCGTGTCGCGATGTCCTGACCGTTCTTGGCCCAGTACGCGTAATCAAGTGTGATCTGATCCTTGGCGTGGGCGGTCGGCAAGTTGGGAGCGAGCACCGAATCCAGGCGTGCGATGCTGTCGACGTTGACCGGCGCGTAAGCGGTCAGGTTGGAAAAGTCCGCCTGGCCCTTGGCGCTGCTGGCGTTGGCCAGGAACTTCATGGCCGCGGCCTTGTTTTTCGAGCCTTTTGGAATGACCAGGATGTCGGCCATGACCAGGTTTTGTTTCCAGCTTACGCCGACGGGGGCGTCGTCCTGCTGCAGCGCATAGATACGGCCATTCCAGAACTGCCCGATGCTGGCTTCGCCGGAGGCAAGCAGTTGCTGGGACTGGGCACCGCCGCCCCACCAGACGATGTCTTTTTTGATGGTGTCGAGTTTTTTGAAGGCGCGGTCCAGGTCCAGCGGGTAAAGCTTGTCCGCTGCAACGCCGTCGGCCAGCAGAGCCAGTTCAAGCACGCCAGGGCTTGGCCACTTGTACAGGGCGCGTTTGCCAGGGTAGGTCTTGGTGTCGAACAGCGCGGACCAGTCCTCAGGTTTACCGGAACCGAGCTTGTCTTCGTTGTAGCCGAGGACGAACGAGAAGTAGAACGAGCCGACGCCGTGATCGGACACGAAGCGTGGATCGATCTTGTCGCGTTCGATGACCGAGAAGTCCAGGGGTTCGAGCAAACCCTCAGCGGCGGCGCGCAAGGCAAAGTCCGCTTCGACATCTACCACGTCCCACTGCACGTTACCGCTTTCGACCATGGCCTTGAGTTTGCCGTAGTCGGTCGGACCATCCTGGACCACGGTGATGCCGCTGGCCTTGCTGAACGGGGCGGCCCAAGCCTGCTTCTGGGCGTCCTGGGTGCTGCCGCCCCAACTGACGAAGTTGATGCTTTCGGCCGCCATCGATGCCTGGCTGGTAACGCTCAGCAGACCTGCAAAAAAAATTGCGGCTGCACTTTTCTTCAACACCATTTTCACGCCCTCATTGTTGTGTTTATTGAGCGGGCTTGTGTTTACCCGCTTATCGGGAGCTTCAGGTCCATCTGGCCTTGCAGGCGACCGGGCCAAGGGCTGGTTTTGTGTGCTTGCCCGCTGGGCGCACTTGGCTGGAGTGGTCGGTCTATGGAATATCATATTATGGTATTCCAAACTTTCTGCAAGCATTTTGCCGTACCGGCTATCTGTCTGGCCGGGATTTTTTGCACTCTCTGTGGGAGCGAGCCTGCTCGCGATAGCGGTGTGTCAGTCAACATTTGAGACCGATAGGTCTACCGCTATCGCGAGCAGGCTCGCTCCCACAGAGGACGGTGATGCCTCATGCTTATCCGGTAAAGGGAATACTCTCCACCACCTCCAGGTCATACCCCGTCAACCCCGCGTATTTGAGCGGCGGCCCCAGGTGCCGCAACTTGCCGACGCCCAGGTCCTGGAGAATCTGCGCACCGGTGCCTACTTCAGAATAGATGCGTGATTGCGACCGGCTGAACTGGCGTGGCGGCTGGGTCAGCTGCGGTACGCGCTCGAGCAACGCCTGGGACGATTCGTGATTGGCCAGTACGACCACCACGCCGCAGCCTTCTTCGGCGACCCGTTGCAGGGCCGCCCACAGCGTCCAATTGGAAGGCCCGTTGTATTCGGCACCCACCAGGTCCCGCAGCGGGTCGATCACGTGCACTCGCACCAAGGTCGGTTCTTCCCGGCGAATATCGCCCATCACCATCGCCATGTGCACGCCGCCTTCGATGCGGTCTTCGAAGGTGAATAAGCGAAAGGTACCGTGCACCGTGGGCAATTCGCGTTCACCGATGCGCACCACGGTGTGCTCGGTGCTCAAGCGGTAGTGGATCAGGTCGGCGATGGTGCCGATCTTGATCCCGTGCCTGTGGGCAAAAATCTCAAGGTCAGGACGGCGGGCCATGGTGCCGTCGTCGTTCATCACTTCGACGATCACCGACGCCGGTGTGAAGCCTGCCAGGCGCGCCAGGTCGCAACCGGCTTCGGTGTGACCGGCGCGGGTCAGCACGCCACCTTCCTTGGCGCGCAACGGAAAGATATGGCCCGGCTGCACCAGGTCTGTGGGACCGGCGCCGACAGCGACCGCCGCGGCAACGGTGCGCGCGCGGTCGGCAGCAGATATGCCGGTAGTCACGCCAACGGCCGCCTCGATGGATATGGTGAAGGCGGTGCTGAAGACACTGCCATTGCTGGGCACCATTTGCTCCAGGCCCAAGCGCTGACAGTGTTCGTCGGTCAAGGTCAGGCAGATCAATCCGCGCGCTTCGCGAGCCATGAAGCTGATGGCTTCGGCGCTGCAGCGGTCGGCGGCCAGCAACAGGTCGCCTTCGTTCTCCCGATCCTCGTCGTCAACCAGGAGCACCATCTTGCCTTGTCGGTAGTCTTCGATGATTTCTTCGATGCTGTTGAAGGCCATGCTGGAATTCTCGGTGTCAGGTTAAAATACCTGGTATACCATAATACAAAATAAACCGAGAGGTCACTATGAAGGCGTACTGGATTGCTCATGTAGATGTCACCGACCCCGATCAATACAGCCAATACACCCAGCGGGCGCCAGCGGCGTTTGCTCTGTATGGCGGACGGATGCTGGCCCGGGGCGGGCGTAGCAAGGCGATGGAAGGCAGGGCCACGCCGCAACGCAGCGTGGTGATCGAGTTCGATTCTTACGAGCAGGCGCTGGCCTGTTATCACTCGCAGCAGTATCAGGCGGCCAAGCGCTATCGCCTGGACGTAGCCAAGGCTGAGGTGATCATCGTCGAGGGTATTGCGCCCTGAGGCCTGTCAGCGGATGAAATGAATCTTGCCGCTGTCGTCGTTGCCAATGTAGATGCCGTAGACCCCGGCCTGGCGTTCCTCGATGTAGCGTTCGAGGATCTGGCGGATGGCCGGGTAGTAAATACTGTCCCACGGAATATCTTCAGGGGCGAAGAACTGGCAAGCGAGGGTTTCCGGGCCGAACTGGCCAGTGATCTCCAGCGCGATGGCGCGAAAGATGATGTACACCTCGCTGATTTTCGGCACGCTGAAGATCGAGTAGGGCGAGAGAATGTCCGCGCGAACGCCGGTCTCTTCCCAGACTTCGCGCAGTGCCGCCTGCTCGGTGGTCTCACCGCCCTCCATGAAGCCCGCCGGCAGCGTCCAGGTGCCGGGGCGCGGAGGAATTGCGCGCTGGCACAGCAGGTACTTGCCGTCCTGCTCGATGATGCAGCCGGCAATGATCTTCGGATTCACATAATGGATATAGCCACAGCCACCGCACATCAGGCGTTCGTGGGTATCGCCCGCTGGCAGGCGGTGACTCAAGTCGCTGCCGCCGCACCTTGGACAAAAGCTGGGGCTGAACATGATCAGCGACCTATGCGAGGTTCTTTCAGGGCGATGGGCGCCGTGATTTCAGGGATGTCGCCGGTTTCTTCCTGCTGGCGCTTGAGGTACTCCAGGGCGACCTTGGCGGCGGCGCGCACATGGTCGACACAAGCCTGGTGGGCGGCCAGCGGATCGCCACTCTTGATTGCCTCGACCATGCGTTCCATTTCCTGGTTGCTGCTACCGCGACGGTTCTGCTGGGACACCGAGGTCGCCCGCAGATAGCTGATCCGGGCCTGCAACTGGCGCAACTGAGTGGCGGCAACATGGTTGCCGGAGCCTTCCAGCAGCACATCGTAGAAACCCTGTACTGAATCGATGACCTGTTGCAGTTCGCCGTCCTTGAGGGCCTTGCGGTTCTCCTCCAGGGCTTTTTCCAGCGCTTTGATGTCCTTGGCCTTGGCCCGCAGGGTGAACAGCTGAACGATCAAACCCTCGAGTACACAGCGCAGTTCATAGATATCGCCGGCATCGGCCAACGTGATGATCGCGACTCGTGGGCCCTTGGCATCGGCGAATTCCACCAGCCCTTCGGATTCGAGGTGACGCAAGGCTTCGCGCACCGACGTGCGGCTCACGCCCAGGCGATCGCACAGATCGCGTTCGACCAGACGATCTCCCGGCAGAAGCTGGAAATTCATGATGGCGCTTCGCAGTTTATCCAGCACGATTTCGCGCAGGGTAACGGGGTTGCGATTGACCTTGAAGCTGTCGTCGAGTGGCAGGCGTTTCATCGGGTCCGCTCTGTAATGTGGCTGTCCATGCAGAAGGGGCAAGAGGCTTGCCCGCTCAGATCAAACAGCCGAGGGTTAACTGGAGGCCTCGGCATCGGCTTCGGCGAAGGCTTCACGGGCGAGCCGGAAACTGTCTACGGCAGCAGGGACGCCGCAATAGATGCCGACCTGAAGCAGAATTTCGCGTATTTGCTCACGACTCAGGCCGTTACGCAAGGCGCCACGCACATGCAGCTTGAGTTCGTGCGGACGATTGAGCGCCGAGATCATGGCCAGATTAATCATGCTGCGTTCCTTGAGCGATAAACCCTCACGGCCCCAGACATGGCCCCAGCAGTATTCGGTGACCATTTCCTGCAAGGGGCGAGTGAAATCGTCGGCGTTCTCGATGGAGCGGTTGACGTAGTCCTCGCCCAGCACTTGGGTGCGGATCTTCAGGCCTTGTTCATATTTGTCGTTGCTCATCGTGGTGGCTCTCAACATCGTCGATAGAGGTTGGTTGTGCAGTTGCACGTCTGCTTGGCTCATGCCGGCTCCTGAGAAAATGGGGCGCTCCCACATTGGATCTGCGCCCGGAAGACTCAGGCCAGCACCGGCAGTGGGCCGAGCTTGCCTTTGTGGTAGATCATCGGCGTCACCGGCTGCTCGGGCAGGATCAGGTTTTTCACCGCGCCGACGATGATCGCGTGGTCACCACCATCGTATTCGCGCCACAGTTCACACTCGATGATCGCTGTGGCTTTGCTCAGCAGCGGGTTACCGCGCTCGCTCAGGTGCCAGTCGATACCCTTGGCCTTGTCCTTGCCTTTTCCGGCGAAGGCATAGGCTTCGGCGGTCTGGTCGGCGGACAGCAGGTGGATCGCGAACTGTTTGCTGTCACGCAGGATCGGGTAGGTGTCGGAGGCGTAGTTGGGGCAAAACAGCACCAGCGCCGGGTCGATCGACAGCGCGCTGAAGGCGCTGGCGGTGATGCCGACGATGTTGCCGTCTGGGTCCAGGGTGGTCACCACCGTGACGCCGGATGGGAACGAACTCATGACTTCTTTGTAAATGCCGGGCTCGATCATTTCTCAGGACTCCTAGCGCATCACGAACGGGTCAGGCATGGGCGCCTGAGAGAGATTGATCCACACCGTTTTGAGTTCGGTATAAGCGAGCACCGAATCGATGCCGCTCTCGCGTCCGTAGCCGCTGTTCTTGAAGCCGCCAATGGGCGCCATGGCCGAGACCGCGCGGTAAGTGTTGACCCAAATGATCCCCGAACGCACGTCCCGGGCCAGGCGATGGGCGCGGCCCAGGTCGCGGGTCCAGATACCGGCGGCGAGGCCGAACTGCGAGTCGTTGGCAATCGCCAATGCCTCGGCTTCATCCTTGAAACGAATGACCGACGCCACCGGGCCGAACACTTCTTCCTGCATGATCTTCATGGAGTTGCGGTCGCATTCGAACAAGGTCGGCTCGTAGAACCAGCCTTCGCCCAGGTTCGCTGGGCGCTTGCCGCCCAAGCGAAGACGAGCGCCCTCAGCGATAGCGTCGGCCACCAGACCTTCGACCACTGCCAGTTGCTGCGCGGTGGCCATCGGGCCCATCTCACTGGCATCTTCCTGAGGGTTGCCGATGCGGATGCGCTGGGCCCGCTCTACCAGGCGCGAGACGAACTCATCGTAGATTTCATCCTGCACCAGCAGTCGCGAACCAGAGACGCAACTCTGTCCCGATGCGGCGTAGATCCCGGCTATCGCGCCATTGATGGCGCTGTCCAGGTCGGCGTCGGCGAAGATGATATTCGGTGATTTTCCGCCCAGCTCCAGCGACAGCTTGGCGAAGTTTTCAGCACTGCTGCGCACCACATGCCGGGCCGTGGCGGCGCCGCCGGTGAAGGCGATCTTGCGCACCAGCGGATGACAGGTGAGGGCGGCGCCGGTGCTCGGGCCGTAGCCGGTGACGACATTGACCACCCCCGGTGGAATCCCGGCTTCCAGGGCCAGGCGAGCCAGCTCCAGGATGGTGGCCGAAGCGTGCTCGGAGGGTTTGATCACGATGGTGTTGCCGGCCGCCAGCGCCGGGGCTAGCTTGATCGCGGTCAGGTACAGCGGACTGTTCCAGGGAATGATCGCTGCAACGACGCCCATCGCTTCGTGCACGGTGTAGGCAAACAGGTCCGGTTTGTCGAGGGGCAGGGTGCCGCCCTCAAGTTTGTCGGCCAGACCCGCGGTGTAATGGAAAAACTCCGGCAGGTAACCGACCTGCCCGCGGGTTTCACGGATCAGCTTGCCGTTGTCGCGGCTTTCCAGTTGGGCCAGCTGTTCTTTGTTTTCAGCGATCAGGTCGCCCAGACGCCGCAGCAGTTTGCCGCGAGCGGTGGCGGTCAAGCCACGCCAGGCAGGACTCTCGAACGCCGTCTGTGCAGCCTGCACGGCGCGCTCGACATCGGCTTCGTCGGCATCGGGCAACTCGGCCCAGGGCTTGGCCAGGGCCGGGTTCAGGCTTTCGAAAGTCTTGCCGGACAGGGCATCGACCCATTCACCGCCGATGCACATCGAAAAGCGTGCGAGTGTCATGCAACGATCCCCTTTATTGGATTTTGTCGGGTATTTGCGCTGTCGAGAAATTCCAGCAGCAACTGGTTGACCAGGCGCGGCGATTCTACCGGCATCATATGCCGCTGCTCGTCAAGCACGGCAACCGTTGCACCGGGAATTCGCTCGGCCAGTTCACGGGCCATTTCCGGCGTCGAGCCCGGGTCCAGTTCGCCGGTGGCAATCAACGTTGGCACCGTGATGCTGCCCAGGTCGTCGGCGCGGTACATATCCTGGGTGGCAAACAGTTCATAGGTGGTCAGGTAACCCTGAGGATCATTTCCTGCCAGGGTCTGGCGCAGGGCGGCAATCTGCGCCGGGTTGGCGGCCTGATACTCGCGGCTGAACCAGCGTGACAGCGCGGCCTCGGCGTTAGCGTCCGGGCCATGTTCGGCGGCCTGGGCGGTGCGGGCGATGACCCCGGCACGCTGCTCGGCGCTGCGGTTGAATACGCTGTTAAGGACCACCAGGCCTTGCAGGCGTTGCGGATAATGCAAGGCAAACGCACGGGCCACCAGGCCGCCCATGGAGAAACCGATCACTGTCGACTGGGGCACTTGCAGATGGTCGAGCAGCTCCACTAACTGGTCGGCGTAACCCAGCAGGCCGGCGCCGCTTTCGGGACGCGGACTGGCCCCGTGACCAAGCATGTCATAGGCAATCACGCGGTATTTTGTGGCCAGGCCAACGATCTGGCCGCCCCACATTTCTTTGTTCAGGCCCACGCCGTGGATCAAGACCACGGGCTGGCCTTGGCCGGTCACCAGATAACTGGTGCCGGCCGGGGTGAGTTCAGCGGTGAGCCGAATCATGGAGCGCTCCTGCATGCCTTTTTTATTGTGGTTGCCCAGGCTGGATCACTGCGCCTTCTCGGCGGCCAGTTCTTCCAGATCGATGTAGCGATTGCCGATGCGCGGGTGCAGGCGACCGCCATCGGCGCAACCCAGCACCACAACAATTTCGTCGGCGCGTGGTGCATCCTCGATCTGCATTTCCAGGGTGATGTAGTGCGAGCGCAGACCTTCGTCGTCCTTGTGCATCATCGGGATCTGGATCGAGGTGCCGGGGCCGCCACGTTTATTGGTGAAGCTCAGGTAGCTCTTGGCTTTCACCGCTTCACGGTAATGGTTGCCAAAACGCAGGGTGTGGATCACGGCGGAGGCGTGCTCGATTTCACCGTCGGCACCCACCACCGCGGCCTTGCCATAGGCTTCGATTTTTTCCGCGCCACCGATGATGCCCACCAGACGCTCGACCATCAGTGCGCCAAGATCCGAACAGTTGGCGCGGATTTCCGGTTTCAGGTCTTCAACGAAGCCACGGCCCAGCCAAGGGTTTTTCATCACCACCGCCAACCCGACCATGGTCACCGGCTTGTCGGTGGCCTTGCCGCCTTCGATAAAGGTTTCTTCGACATAGCTGACGATCTTGCGAATTTCGAAACTCATGAGCTGCTCCGTAGGAGGGTGGAATTGGTCTGTGCGTATGATGGTATACCATAATACTACTGGCGCAAGTGTCTGCTTTGAGTTTGTTCGCAGGGAGGCGACAAATGGCCGAGCCGGATAGTGAGGGGCGTGGGGGGGGCTGTGATCGCTGAGCGCTCTGCCTGATGAGTGCTTTAATCCTGAGTGCGGGATAAGTCTCTTGCTTAAAAAGGAGAGTCGCTTTTGAGCGCTCTGAAGGGCGGTGAGTATAAATTTCCCTCTTTCGGGGCATTACCGACCTGTTACCTGACTTATTGCACCGATTCGACTCGTTCGGGCGCATGTAGGAAAAAGCTGAAATAAACGTTTCAGCGTATAAAGGAGCGTATGTCGCAAAAATGAAACTAAATATCGCGGGGGCGTACATCTACGACGGTTTCTCCAGCAATGTCCTGGTGCACCGGGCTTAGGCACAGCCTTTGCTAGAGCTCAAGAAAGTAGGCCACTACAGCGCGGGGTTATCAGAGGAGCATTCACGGCGCAGATTTAATCAGGGGGCGCACGTCATCCAGACGCAAAGGCCAGATCAGAGACCGGTGCAATCGAGGTACTCAGAAAAACAGGGCTCATTAAAACAAAGCAAGGCCGGACCATTGGAATGACGAAGTGATAAAAAATGCCGTGTAGAACGCGGCTGGGAGTTGGCTATGCCCCAAGCTTTTTTTAATGAAATGTATGATGCAAAGGGTGACTGCCGCCCGCACTATCAAGCCTTCTCGCGCTGGCTGGCGGACACGCCGCTGGAGCTGCTGGAACAGCGGCGTCGCGAAGCCGATCTGCTGTTTCATCGAGCCGGTATCACCTTCACCCTTTACGGTGACGAGCAGGGTACCGAACGATTGATTCCGTTCGACATTATTCCTCGCAGCATCAAGGCCAGCGAATGGAAGATGGTCGAGCGTGGCTGCATTCAGCGGGTCCAGGCCCTGAACATGTTTCTGGCCGACATCTACCATGGGCAGCGGATCCTCAAGGAAAAAATCATTCCGGCCGAGCAGGTGCTCGCCAATGAGGGTTATCAAATCGCGATGCAAGGCCTGGACTTGCACCGAGGCATTTATGCCCACATCGCGGGTGTTGACCTGGTTCGCGACGGTGATGGCAGTTATTACGTGCTGGAGGACAACCTGCGTACGCCCAGCGGCGTGAGCTACATGCTCGAAGACCGCAAGATGATGATGCGCCTGTTCCCCGAGCTCTTCGCCGCCCAGCGCGTGGCGCCCATTGATCACTACCCGAATCTGTTGCTCGACACCCTCAAGAGTTCAAGCCCCCTGGACAACCCGACCGCCGTGGTGCTGACCCCCGGTCGTTTCAACAGTGCCTATTTCGAACATGCGTTCCTGGCTCGTGAAATGGGGGTGGAACTGGTGGAGGGCGCCGATCTGTTCGTGCGCGACGACCATGTCTACATGCGCACCACCGCAGGCCCCCAGCAGGTGGATGTGATCTATCGCCGCCTTGACGATGATTACCTCGATCCGCTGTCGTTCAACCCCGACTCCATGTTGGGCGTCCCCGGACTGATCGCCGTTTACCGGTCAGGCAACGTGGTGCTGGCGAATGCGGTGGGCACGGGCGTGGCCGATGACAAATCGATCTACCCTTACGTCGACGAGATGATCCGCTTTTACCTCACCGAAGAGCCGATTCTGAAGAACGTGCCGACCTGGCAGTGCCGCAAGCCCCAGGATCTGTCCCACGTGCTGGCCAACCTGCCTGACCTGGTGGTCAAGGAAACCCAGGGCTCCGGCGGTTACGGCATGCTGGTAGGGCCGGCAGCCACAGCGGCGCAGATCGAAGACTTCCGCGCACGCCTCAAGGCCCGCCCCGAAGCCTACATCGCCCAACCGACGTTGAGCCTTTCCACCTGCCCGACCTTCGTCGAGAGCGGTATCGCCCCGCGCCACATCGATCTGCGTCCGTTCGTGTTGTCGGGCAAGGAAACTCGTCTGGTGCCCGGCGGACTGACCCGCGTGGCACTTCGCGACGGCTCGCTGGTGGTCAATTCGTCCCAGGGTGGCGGCACCAAAGACACTTGGGTAGTGGAGGACTAAGACATGCTTTCAAGAACCGCTTCGGACCTCTACTGGATGTCCCGCTACCTGGAGCGCGCCGAGAACCTGGCGCGCATGCTCGAAGTCAGTTACTCGCTGTCGCTCATGCCCCAGGCCGGGCGCAGCGACGGGCATGCCGAGCTGGCGATGTCGTTGCTGGCGGCCGGCACGCTGGACGATTACAACGCCCGTTATGACGCGCTGAACACCGAACGCATGTTGCATTTTTTCGCACTGGACGAAACCAACCCCGGAAGCATCTATAGCTGTCTGCGGGCGGCGCGGACCAATGCCCATGCGGTGCGTGGACGCATCACCGCCGATATGTGGGAGAACATCAACGCCACCTGGCTGGAGATGCGCAACATTGCCAGCAATGGTCTGGGCCGCTACGGCATCAGCCACTTCTGTGAATGGGTCAAGGAGCGCTCGCACCTGTTCCGTGGCGCGACGTCGGGCACCATCATGCGCAACGATGCCTATAGATTCATTCGTCTGGGAACCTTTATCGAGCGGGCGGACAACACCCTGCGTCTGCTGGACGCCCGCTACGAAATGTTTGGTGAGGAGTCGGAAGAGGTCAGCGACAACTCGGCACGCGGTTATTACCAGTGGAGCGCCTTGCTGCGGGCGTTGTCTTCGTTTGAAGCGTTCAACGAGATCTACCGCAATGCGCCCAACGCCGAGCAGGTCTCGGAAATGTTGCTGCTGCGCGCCGACGTTCCGCGCTCGTTGCATGCCTGTATCGAGGAGCTGGACCAGATCCTCTCCAGCCTGCCGGGCAACAATGGCCGCCCGGCCCAACGCCTGGCCGCTGAACTGAACGCGCGGCTGCGTTACTCCGGCATCGACGAGATCCTGGCATCGGGCCTGCATCAATGGCTGACCGACCTCATTGGCCAGATTCGCCACCTGGGCCAGACCGTTCACGAGTCTTATCTGGAGGTGGTATGAAACTTTCCATACGCCACGACACGACCTATAGCTATGCCGATGAAGTGTGCACCAGCATCCAGTTCCTGCGCTTGACCCCCAAGGACACTCAGCGTCAACGCATCCTGCAATGGCATCTGGAATTGCCACGTCTGGTGCGCAGCCAGCTCGATCCCTACGGCAATATCCTGCATGTGATGACCATGGACGAGCCCCATGGCGCTCTGGTGCTCACGGCTTATGGCGAGGTGGAAATCCATCAGGCGGTGCAGATGGAGCCGGACAGCCAGTCACCGCTGCCATTTCTGCGCCCCAGCCGCCTCACCCAGGCCGATGATGCTCTCGCGGCCTTTGCTGTGGAGCAATGCGCAGCCCGACGTGATCGCTCGGCACTGACCGATTTGATGAACGGCCTGGCTGCACGCATGCCCTACAGCCCGGGCACGACCGAGGTCAGCAGTACCGCCGCCGAAGCCTTCGCCGGGGGCGTGGGGGTTTGTCAGGATCATACCCACGCATTTCTGGCCTGCGCGCGTAGCCTGGGGGTTCCGGCGCGCTATGTCTCCGGTTACCTGTGCACCGAAGATGAAAGTCATCTGGCGAGCCACGCCTGGGCTGAAGCCTGGCTGGAGGACGGCTGGTACAGCTTCGACGTGACCAATCGCCTGACCTGTCCGGATCGGCATTTGAAACTGGCGGTCGGCCTGGACTACCTCGACGCCTGTCCGGTACGCGGCATGCGCCGCGGTGGCGGGGCAGAGCAGATGCACGCGCGGGTGCAGGTGAACTCAATGGTTCAGGTGCAGCATCAGTAGCGAAGAGAGCACTCAAGCCCAACCCCATGTGGGAGCAAAGCTTGCTCGCGAAGACGGCGGCACAGTCAGTATTGATGCAATCGGATCACCGCAATCGCGAGCAGCTTTGCTCCCACAGGCTTGGCCCTGGATACCTGAATGTTCGCTGGCTTATAGTGAACGGCCTTTTCAGGTCTCCAGGGAGGAGCCGCATGTCCGAGCATTCGATCAGCCTCACTCGCTTCAATGAAGCTCATATCGGTGGGGTCACCGCGCTCTACAACGACCCGGGGTCGCCCCTCAGATGTTGCTTCGAAACCGAAGGCCTGCTGCGCGACTACGCCGTGCGTGACGGGCGATGGGTGGACACCCTGGCGATGGCGCGGTTGCGCTGAGTAGGTCCCAGCACGAACGAATCACTGAGTCACCGCCTGATCGGACGCGACGTAGGTGAACGTGGCGCTTTCGGTGGCACTGTTGGCAGGTGTCAGACGAATGATCGGCACGACAATTTTCGGATTGGTGGAGTTATAAAAGTCGCGTTGGTTGTAGCGAGCGTCGGGCAACCCCTCGTTGGTGCCTCCTGCAACAAAGAAGAACGCCATGATGGGGAAAGTGTTTGGCCGTCCTGGTGTCCAGGTCTTGATGATGATCTCGTTATGCTCAGCGAATCCTCTCGCGCCTATCAGAACCTTGCCCAGCACCGAGGCGTAGAACGCCGGTCCGGCCAGTTGATTGCGGTCATCGTTGACATCGAATCCGCATTGGCGCAGGTGTTCATTACCCCCCGGCATAGTCCATATGCCCAGCCATTGTTGCGCAGTGGTCACGCCGGCCAGATGGCAGAGTTGGCTTAACGCGGGATAGTCCACGTGGTGGCCACAAGGGCTGGTACGGTGCCAGGTCCAGGCATCCATTGGGTATGAGCACAGATAGTCCAGGTCAATCTTGTCAGGCGGTGCGCCGAAGATGGGGTAGAGGATAAGGCCGTTGCCGTGGCCCCACGCCAGCCGCCCGAAATTGGCGTCTGCCCGTAGATAAGAGAAAGACACTCCGCCACTGGTTATTGAGGTTGGGCTGGGGTCCCAGACTTTGTATTGTTCTTCGGGGTCTTTTACCGTCACCCTGAGGGTGACACCCGAGCAGAGGAACGAGGGTTGCGAGTCGGAATTGTTGCAGTTGGGAAATTTGCGATGGTAAAGCGTGGTCAGGAAACTGGCGGTCTCAGGCCCATCGAGTACCTGGACTCCGTTGATTGTGATGGGGGCAGGCGGTGCTGTCGTGACTTGTGCGCACCCGACCATCAACGTGATTAACAGCAACCCCATTAATTTACGCACGGTACGTCCTCCTGCAATGGAAAAGCAGCGTCAAAACCGTTGGTTAGCTGAAAAACCGAGTCAGGCGATCAATCTCAGAAACCATGAAAAGATGATCGGCGTGCCGGTGCCGGTTTCCCGGAGTGTCCAGTTGACCATGATGGGCTTCCCGCGGTTTTCCGCTATCCAGGCAGGGGGCACGGACAGGTCGGTTTGGCTGGTACCGGCTGTTATCCGAATTTCCTCACCGTAGCGGGCCGTCACGCCAAACAGCGCCATTCGTGCGGTATGCGCGGTGAGCAGGGCTGGATGATAGGCCCGGAGATTGGTTTTGCTGCCGTCCAGCGTCGGTTCCCGTAGCGTGTATTTTTGTGGCGTGACCGTAATGTCCAGGTCTCTCGATGGAATATCCGTAGTGGTGCCAGGCGCTCTGACGGTGTAATAGACCTCCGCACCGGTGCCGATGCAATCCACCACTTCGTTTCTGGGCACCTGGAATCTCAACGTTTGACCAGCAGCCGATACCGTCTGGATCTCACTGCCCCAGGTGGAGTTGCGCCCAACCCAATACACTTTTACGTCCTGCCCCGGAGCCGAACCGATGTAGTTCACTTCGACGTTGGCGAATTGGGCCTCATAGAAATCTCTTTCGAAATTCAGGCGCTCGCCATTGAGTTCCCTGGCCTCCAGGACCCTGGGTTTGGTGAGGTCGAGTGCCGGTTGGCGAATGTGCACATCGATGTAGGTGGTCCTTGACCATATCGCCTGCGGGCCGCTGGAGTTGCCCAGCAGGTCAGTTACTCTGAACCGCAAAGCGAACCGGGGATTGTCTTGCCAGAAGTCGGCGGTCCGCAGAATGATGTCCACGCTGCCGGCAGCGGCCTCGGTAGCGCTTACGGTGCGCGTCATTTCCTGGCTGTCACGGTCCACTGTGATAACGTCTTTTTCCCTCATGTAGGGATAGCGGATGGTAAGGATCACCCCTTGGCTGGCCATTGCCGCATCCACCCCCTTGGTGATGACCTCGGAGGGCAGGGTGAGGGTCAGGTTGGGATTGTCGCCTGGGGTTGAGACTTCGCCCCCCGGCCGTGGCCGGTGGAAGAGCACGTCCAATGACTGTGATGTTTCGGGAATCGTCTGACCTACACGCAGTACGCTCAGGCGTATCTGGTTGATGCCGTTGCTCAACAGGGCTTCCGGCAGGTTCAGCGTGAATGGCTGATTCACTTCACCCGGCATAATGGTCTTGTTCAGCACGGGGATGTCGGAATTGCTCAGCAATATGCGGGCGTCGTCATATTCGGCCTGTTGGGTCCAGGGTTCCACCAGCAATGGCAGCAATCCATTGGCGAGCAAACGAAGCGGGATACCGCCGTGCGGGTTTGCTGGGTGTTCAACCGTCACCATCCCGATGATGATGACACGGTTGATGACTTCGATTTCATTGTCCGGGCTCAGGCTGGTCATGGCGCGTCCTCCTCTTGCCAAGCGTCGTCGGAGTTATCGTCTTGGCGGTTCGCTTCATCAAACCTCCCGCCCGCGGCTTTGACTACTGTCATTCCTGACAGGTGAGGCGAAGAAACCAGAGAAAAACCTCTCCACTCATCGGATTTCCCGGAGGTATTCCTTATCTGCGGCAAAGGTGCTGACGCACGACTATGTATGCCGCGCGTGACGGGCCAGGCGGGTTTTGCGTACGCCTGCGTCTTGAACCTGTCATCATCCAGCTTGGCAGCACCCCTTGAATCGAGGAACAGCGCATGGACGATGTAAAGCAATTGGGTGAGATGCTTCGTCACTACGCAGACAGCGAAGCGCACAAGAAGCAACAGCACGAGGCGCAAGCGGCGGTGTGGGCCGCACAGATCGAGGCGTTGTACGGGCAGATCGAGCAATGGCTGGCGCCGGTCCTGGCCCCCGGCCTTCTGACGCTGACCCGTGAGGCGTATGTGGCCCACGGGCCGAGTGTTCCGGCAGAAACCTCCGGCTTCAAGACAGAAAAGCTGACACTGTCCATCACTGGCAAGCCGGTGGAATTCATACCCGATGTAATGGGGGCCGGCGGGCAGATTTCCCTGGCGATCATGGGGCTGACTGCAACGCGTTACGGCAGCATCTCGCTGGTTTGCCTGCCGCCTTCGTTGCAGTGGCAATGGCGTCGAACCAACGGGTTGAAGGATCCGGATACTTTTACCTTCGACGCGGACTTCCTCGCGCAGCAATTGCAGAGCCTGATACCCCGCGAGCGCGGCTGAAGGCGGTGGCGAGCAAAGGGCTTGCCCAGTGACTTGTTCCTGTCGGAGCAGGCAAAACCGCGCCCATTGGCTATACCTGTAATTCCCGGCCCCGTTTCGTGTGGCTTACAGGAGTGACAGCATGAAGTTTGCGTCAATGATTGGCACCGTGTGCATGGCCTCGCTTGCCCTGG
This sequence comes from Pseudomonas sp. A214, assembly GCF_900156295.1. Classification (NCBI taxonomy): domain Bacteria; kingdom Pseudomonadati; phylum Pseudomonadota; class Gammaproteobacteria; order Pseudomonadales; family Pseudomonadaceae; genus Pseudomonas; species Pseudomonas sp. A214. The sequence continues at coordinate 4,210,150 of NZ_LT707062.1, read as the reverse complement.
CGGGTTGCTCCAGCAAGATCACCCAACCGGATGAGTACTCCGGCTTTCTGGGTGATTACAGCCGGCTCAAGGAGGAGAAGTCGCCGTCGGGGGCCGAAGTGATGCGCTGGGTTGATCCCACGGCAGACCTGAGCAAATACACCAGCCTTTACGTCGAGCCGACACAGCTTTACCCCAAGCCGCAGCCGACCGTGAAGATCCCCCAGGCCACCTTGTCCGGCATTACCGGTTACTACGATCAGGCGCTCAAGCGGGAAGCGGGCAAATCCCTGCCCCTGGCGACCGGCCCTGGGCCCGGAGTACTGGTGATGCGCGCGGCCATCACCGCCGTAAGCAGCAAGACCGAGGGCCTGAAACCTTATGAAGTGATTCCGATCGCGCTGGTGGCGGCCGCGGTCAGTACCGCCAGCGGTATTCGCGACCAGGAAACCACCTTGGGCACTGAAGCGGTATTTCTCGACGGCGGCAACAATGCAGTGGTCGCCCAGGTGGTGCGCAAGGGCACGGGTAAGCCGTTGTCCAACGAAGCCCAGGTGATGAAGCCCGATGATGTCAAAGGTGTGATCGATGGTTGGGCGGCGGACTTGCATCAGTCGTTTCTGAAGCTCAAGGCTAAATAGCGCACAGGCGTCGCTGTAGGCGCTGGCGAAGCCTGCGATCTTTCTCTCTAGACTTCATTAGCAAAGGTCGCAGCCTCGTGGCACTCGATAGCTCCTACACCGCCAAGCCATGACTTTTTATGTCCAACCATAGGTCGCAGAACCATTTCATGGTTAACTCCGGCCTCACCATTTTCAAACCTGTCAGAAGGAATCCGTTCATGGCTCAAGTCACCCTCAAAGGCAACCCGGTTCAAGTCAACGGCCAGTTGCCACAAGCCGGTTCCAAGGCGCCAGCCTTTTCCCTGGTAGCCGGCAATCTGTCCGACGTTTCCCTGAAGGATTTCGCCGGCAAGCGCAAAGTGCTGAACATTTTCCCAAGCGTCGATACCCCGACCTGCGCCACCTCCGTTCGCAAGTTCAACGCCCAGGCCAACGAACTGAGCAACACCGTGGTGCTGTGCATCTCGGCTGACCTGCCGTTCGCCCAGGCGCGTTTCTGCGGTGCCGAAGGCCTGGAAAATGTCCAGAACCTGTCCACCCTGCGCGGCAGTGAGTTCATCGAGAACTATGGCGTGGCGATTGCTGATGGCCCGCTCAAAGGCTTGACCGCCCGTGCCGTGGTGGTGCTCGACGAAAACGACAACGTGCTGCACAGCGAGCTAGTCAAGGAAATCGCTGAAGAGCCCAACTACGACGCTGCTCTAGCTGTACTGAAATAAAGTATTTATTACAATTGTTAACGGCCTGGCCTTGTCCAGGCCGTTTTCATTTGTGCTTCAAGACCTTAGCCAACTACGCGATAGGTAAGCCCAAGGTAAATTGCCGGTAAAGGCGCTTTGCTAAATACCCGCCAGTGCTTATCGTTCAGCCTCCCGTAAAAGAAGCCCACGCGCCCAATGGTTGATCATTCCATGCAATCCTCTGTTTCCCACAAATCCCGTCGCTGGCTGTTTGGCCTGGTCGTCGTATTGATCGTCGCGGCGCTGGCCTGGAAGTTCTGGCCCGCCGGGACGGACCAAAAGCCCGGAGCAGGGCAAAAAGCGCCTGCTGAACAGGCGGGGCGGTCGGGCGGGATGCGGCCAGGGTTTGGGGGGGCGACAGGGCCGGTACCGGTTCGGGTAGCGCCGGCAGTCACCGGTGATTTTCCGCTTTACTACAAGGCGTTGGGCACCGTCACGGCCCTCAATACCATCAACGTGCGCAGCCGGGTGGGTGGAGAGCTGGTCAAGATCGCCTTTGAAGAAGGGCAAATGGTCAAGGCTGGAGACCTGCTGGCTGAAATCGACCCGCGTCCATACCAGAACGCCTTGCTCCAGGCCGAAGGCACGCTGCTGCAGAATCAGGCCCAACTGAAAAATGCCCAGGTAGACCTCGAGCGTTATCGTGGCCTGTATGCCGAGGACAGCATCGCCAAACAGACCCTCGATACCGCCGCCGCCTTGGTGGGCCAGTACCAGGGCACGGTCAAGACCAACCAGGCGGCAGTCAACGACGCCAAGCTCAATCTGGAGTTCACCAGGATCCGGGCGCCAATCTCCGGCCGGGTCGGTTTGCGGCAACTGGATGTTGGCAATCTGGTGGCCGCCAACGACACTACCGCGCTGGCGGTCATCACCCAGACGCAACCCATCAGCGTCGTGTTTACGCTGCCGGAAACCAACCTGGATACCGTGCTTGCCCGCTATCGCAGCGGGGCGAAGCTGCCAGTGGAAGCCTGGGACCGTAGTGACCTGAAGCTGCAGGCCAAGGGTGTACTGCAAAGCCTGGACAACCAGATCGACATCACCACCGGCACCCTGAAGTTCAAGGCTCGCTACGATAACCGCGACCAGTCGCTGTTCCCCAACCAGTTCGTCAATGTGCATCTGTTGGCCGACACCCTCAAAAATGTAGTCCTGGCGCCGACCGCTGCGATTCAGTTCGGCACCAACGGCACCTTCGTCTACGCCCTGGATGGCGATAAAAAAGTCACCATCAGAAAGCTGAAGATCGGCGCCAGCGACGGCGAACACACCGTAGTCACCGAAGGCTTGGCTGCGGGGGATCGGGTGGTGCTTGAAGGCACCGATCGCCTGAAGGAAGGCAGTGAGGTGGATGTGGTCAACGACAGCCAGGACGTGCCCACCACGCCGACCGAACACCTGCAGGGCAAAACGGCGGCGGCCCCGGCTGAACCGGCCGTGGCCGACAAGGCGAAAAAGGGCGGCGCATGAACCTCTCGCGTCTGTTCATCCTTCGCCCGGTCGCCACCACCCTGAGCATGCTGGCCATCGTGCTGGCCGGTCTGATCGCCTATCGGTTGCTGCCGGTGTCGGCATTGCCCCAGGTCGATTATCCGACCATCCGCGTGATGACCCTATACCCGGGCGCCAGTCCCGACGTGATGACCAGCGCCGTGACCGCCCCTCTGGAACGGCAGTTCGGGCAGATGCCGGGCCTGACGCAAATGGCGTCCACCAGCTCCGGCGGCGCGTCGGTGATTACCCTGCGTTTCAGCCTCGACATCAACATGGATGTCGCCGAGCAACAGGTGCAGGCGGCGATCAACGCGGCCACCAACCTGCTGCCCAACGATCTGCCGGCCCCTCCGGTGTACAACAAGGTCAACCCGGCCGACACCCCGGTGCTGACCCTGGCGATCACCTCCAAGACCATGTTGCTGCCCAAGCTCAATGACCTGGTGGACACCCGCATGGCGCAGAAAATCGCCCAGATCAGCGGGGTCGGCATGGTTTCGATCGCCGGCGGTCAGCGCCAGGCTGTGCGGATCAAGGTCAATCCCGAGGCCCTGGCAGCCGCAGGTCTGAACCTGGCGGACGTGCGCACCCTGGTCGGCGCCTCCAACGTCAACCAGCCCAAGGGCAACTTCGACGGACCGACCCGGGTCTCGATGCTCGATGCCAACGATCAGTTGACCTCGCCCAAGGACTACGCCGAGCTGATCCTCGCCTATGCCAACGGCGCTCCGTTGCGCCTCAAGGATGTCGCGCAGATCGTCGATGGCGCCGAGAATGAACGCCTTGCCGCCTGGGCCAACGAAAATCAGGCCGTGTTGTTGAACATCCAGCGCCAGCCGGGGGCCAACGTCATCGAGGTGGTAGACCGGATCAAGGCCTTGCTGCCGAGCATTACCGACAACCTGCCGGCCGGCCTGGACGTTACGGTGCTGACTGACCGCACCCAGACCATTCGCGCTTCGGTCACCGACGTACAGCATGAACTGCTGATCGCCATCGCCCTGGTGGTCATGGTGACGTTCCTGTTCCTGCGTCGGGTCAGTGCCACGATCATTCCGTCGGTGGCTGTACCGTTGTCGCTGATCGGCACGTTCGGCGTGATGTACCTGGCCGGTTTTTCCATCAACAACCTGACGCTGATGGCCCTGACCATTGCCACCGGTTTTGTGGTGGACGATGCCATCGTCATGCTGGAAAACATTGCCCGCTACATCGAGGAGGGCGAAAGCCCCATGCAGGCCGCGCTCAAGGGCGCGAAGCAGATTGGCTTCACTTTGATTTCGCTGACGCTGTCGCTGATCGCGGTGCTGATCCCGTTGCTGTTCATGGCCGACGTGGTTGGGCGCTTGTTCCGCGAGTTCGCCATCACCCTGGCGGTGGCGATCCTGATCTCCCTGGTGGTGTCGCTGACCCTGACGCCGATGATGTGTGCCCGGTTGCTCAAGCGCGAGCCCAAGGAGCAAGAGCAGGGGCGTTTCTACCGCGCCAGCGGCGCCTGGATCGACTGGATGATCGCCGCCTACGGTCGCAAGTTGCAGTGGGTGCTCAAGCATCAGCCGCTGACCCTGCTGGTTGCCGTGGGCAGCCTGGTGCTGACGGTGGTGTTGTACCTGGCCGTGCCCAAGGGGTTTTTCCCGGTGCAGGACACCGGGGTGATCCAGGGTATTTCCCAGGCGCCACAGTCGATTTCCTTCGCCGCCATGAGCGAGCGCCAACAGCAGCTGGCCAAGGTGATCCTGGCCGATCCAGCGGTGCAGAGCCTGTCTTCCTACATCGGCGTGGACGGTGACAACGCCACGCTCAACAGTGGTCGCTTGCTGATCAATCTCAAGCCCCACAGCGAACGGGATGACAGCGCCACCGAAATCATCGCCCGCTTGCAGCCGCAACTGGACCGGCTGGTGGGCATCCGCCTGTTCATGCAACCGGTGCAGGACCTGACCATCGAAGACCGGGTCAGCCGCACCCAGTACCAGTTCAGCCTGTCTTCGCCGGATGCCGAGTTGCTTAGCCTCTGGAGCGATCGCCTTGTCGAAGCCTTGGCCCGGCAGCCGGAGTTGACCGACGTCGCCAGCGACTTGCAGGACAAAGGTCTGCAGGTCTACCTGGTGATCGACCGCGACGCCGCGTCTCGCCTGGGCGTATCGGTGTCGGACATCACCGATGCACTGTATGACGCTTTTGGCCAGCGGCAGATTTCCACCATCTACACCCAGGCCAGCCAGTATCGGGTGGTGTTGCAGGCCCAGGCCGGGGAGCGCATCGGTCCGCAGGCGCTGGATCAGATTCACGTCAAGACCACCGATGGTGGCCAGGTGCGGCTGTCGAGTCTGGCCCGCGTCGAGGAGCGTCAGGCCCAGTTGGCCATTGCTCACATCGGCCAGTTCCCTGCGGTGATGATGTCGTTCAACCTGGCGCCCGATGTAGCCCTCGGGCACGCGGTGGACGTGATCGAGAAGGTCCAGCAGGACATTGGCATGCCGGTCGGGGTGCAGACCCAATTCCAGGGCGCGGCCCAGGCGTTCCAGGCCTCGCTGTCGAGTACCTTGCTGCTGATCCTGGCGGCGGTGGTGACCATGTACATCGTGCTCGGCGTTCTGTACGAGAGCTACATCCACCCGATCACGATTCTCTCCACATTGCCCTCGGCGGCCATCGGCGCCTTGCTGGCGCTGATCATCAGCGGCAATGACCTGGGCATGATCGCGATCATCGGCATCATCCTGCTGATCGGCATCGTCAAGAAAAACGCGATCATGATGATCGACTTCGCCCTCGACGCCGAACGCAACCAGGGCATGGATCCGCAGACGGCCATCTACCAGGCCGCGTTGCTGCGTTTCAGGCCGATCCTGATGACCACACTGGCGGCCTTGTTCGGTGCGGTGCCACTGATGCTCGCCACGGGCTCCGGCGCCGAACTGCGCCAGCCTTTGGGGCTGGTGATGGTGGGTGGGTTGTTGGTGAGCCAGGTGCTGACGTTGTTCACCACGCCGGTGATTTACCTGTATTTCGACCGCCTGGGGCGCCGCTTTGCCAAGCCTGATGGGGAAGAGGTGCGGGTATGACGGCAGCACCCGGCATCCCGGAGCTTGAGGGCTTTGTGTGGCGAGGGAGCTTGCTCCCACAGGGCGGGGATATATCCCCTCGCCACAAGAGCCCGACCATCCCTCACGGCATATCGTCTGAAGCCTGGAGCGGTCACCCATGAACCTCTCCGGCCCTTTCATCCGTCGCCCCGTAGCGACCATGCTGCTGAGCTTTGCAATCATGCTGCTCGGTGGCGTGAGCTTTGGCTTGCTGCCGGTTGCACCGTTGCCGCAGATGGATTTTCCGGTGATCGTGGTCCAGGCCAACTTGCCGGGGGCCAGCCCCGAGGTGATGGCGTCGACGGTGGCAACGCCGCTTGAGCGTTCCTTTGGCGCCATCGCCGGGGTCAACACCATGAGCAGCCGGTCCAGCCAGGGCTCTACCCGGGTGATCCTGCAATTTGACCTGGACCGCGACATCAACGGCGCGGCGCGGGAAGTGCAGGCGGCCATCAATGCCTCGCGCAACCTGTTGCCCAGCGGCATGCGCAGCATGCCGACGTACAAGAAGGTCAACCCGTCCCAGGCGCCGATCATGGTGCTGTCGCTGACTTCGGATGTGCTGGAGAAGGGCCAGCTCTACGACCTGGCTTCAACCATCCTTTCCCAGAGCCTGTCCCAAGTGTCGGGCGTGGGCGAGGTGCAGATTGGCGGCAGTTCCTTGCCGGCGGTGCGCATCGAACTGGAGCCGCAACTGCTCAACCAGTACGGCGTAGCCCTGGATGATGTGCGCAGCGCCATTGCCGACAGCAACGTGCGCCGGCCCAAGGGTTCGGTCGAGGACGCACAGCGCATGTGGCAAATCCAGGCCAACGATCAGTTGGAGAAGGCCAAGGACTACGAGACGCTGATCATCCGTTACCAGGACGGCTCGGTACTGCGCCTCAAGGACGTAGCAAAAGTCACCGACGGCGTCGAAGACCGCTACAACAGCGGTTTCTTCAACGATGACGCAGCCGTGCTGCTGGTGATCAACCGTCAGGCTGGCGCCAACATCATCGAGACGGTCAATGAGATCAAGAACCAGCTGCCGGCGTTGCAGGCCGTGCTGCCGGCCAGCGTCAAGCTGAACCTGGCCATGGACCGCTCACCGGTGATCAAGGCCACGCTGCACGAGGCGGAAATGACCCTGCTGATTGCCGTGGCCCTGGTGGTGCTGGTGGTGTTCCTGTTCCTGGGCAACTTTCGCGCCTCACTGATCCCGACCCTGGCGGTGCCGGTGTCCCTGGTGGGCACGTTTGCGGTGATGTACCTCTACGGCTTCTCCCTGAACAACCTGTCGTTGATGGCGTTGATCCTCGCCACCGGCCTGGTGGTGGACGACGCCATCGTGGTGCTGGAGAACATTTCCCGGCACATCGACGAAGGCGTACCGCCCATGAAGGCGGCCTACCTGGGCGCCGAAGAGGTGGGCTTTACGCTGCTGTCGATGAACGTCTCACTGGTGGCGGTGTTTCTCTCGATCCTGTTCATGGGCGGGATTATCGAGAGTCTGTTTCGCGAGTTCTCCATCACCCTGGCGGCGGCCATCGTGGTCTCGCTGGTGGTGTCGCTGACCCTCACGCCGATGCTCTGCGCTCGCTGGCTCAAGCCCCACGTGCCGGGGCAGGAGAATCGCTTGCAGCGCTGGAGCCGGCGCCTCAACGAGCGGATGGTGCGTGGTTACGCGCGCAGCCTGGACTGGGTGCTGCGCCATCGGCGCCTGACCTTGCTGAGCCTGCTGGTGACCATAGGGGTGAACATCGCGCTCTACGTGGTGGTGCCGAAAACCTTCATGCCTCAGCAGGACACCGGCCAGTTGATCGGTTTCGTGCGCGGCGACGACGGCCTATCGTTCAACGTCATGCAGCCGAAGATGGAAATCTTTCGTCGCGCCGTGCTGAAGGATGAAGCCGTAGAAAGCGTGGCGGGGTTCATCGGCGGCAACAACGGCACCAACAATGCCTTCATGCTGGTACGCCTCAAACCCATCAACGAGCGTGGTATCTCCGCGCAGAAAGTCATCGAGCGCTTGCGCAAGGAGATGCCCCTGGTGCCGGGTGGCCGCTTGATGCTGATGGCCGACCAGGATCTGCAGTTTGGTGGTGGACGTGAGCAGACCACCTCGCAGTATTCCTACATCCTGCAGAGCGGTGACCTGGCGTCGCTACGTCAGTGGTACCCCAAAGTCGCGGCGGCCTTCAGGGCCTTGCCGGAGCTGACCGCTATCGACGCTCGCGACGGCGGCGGCGCCCAGCAGATCACGCTGGTGGTGGACCGTGACCAGGCCAAGCGCCTGGGCATCGACATGGATATGGTCACCTCGGTGTTGAACAACGCCTACAGCCAGCGGCAGATATCCACCATCTATGACAGCCTCAACCAGTATCAGGTGGTGATGGAGGTCAACCCCAAGTACGCCCAGGACCCGAGCACCCTCGATCAGGTCCAGGTCATTACCGCTGACGGCGCGCGGGTGCCCCTGTCGACCATCGCGCATTATGAGAGCAGCCTGGAGGATGATCGGGTCAGCCATGAGGGTCAGTTCGCCTCCGAGGACATATCGTTCGATTTGGCCGAGGGGGTAACGGTGGAGCAGGGCACGGCCGCCATCGAGCGGGCAATTGCCAGGCTCGGGATGCCCGAAGACATCATCGCAAAAATGGCCGGCACCGCCGATGCGTTCGCGGCAACCCAGAAAAGCCAGCCGTTCATGATCCTGGGTGCATTGCTGGCGGTGTACCTGGTGCTGGGTGTGTTGTACGAGAGCTACATTCATCCGCTGACCATCCTGTCCACCTTGCCGTCGGCCGGTGTCGGCGCACTGCTGTCGATCTACTTGTTGGGCGGCGAGTTCAGCCTGATTTCGTTGTTGGGGTTGTTCCTGCTGATTGGCGTGGTGAAGAAAAACGCGATCCTGATGATCGACCTGGCGTTGCAACTGGAGCGCGGCGGGCAGTCGCCGCAGGACTCGATCCGCAACGCCTGCCTGCTGCGCTTGCGGCCGATTCTGATGACTACGCTGGCGGCGATCCTCGGTGCCTTGCCGCTATTGCTTGGCGGTGCCGAAGGCTCGGAGATGCGCCAGCCGCTGGGCCTGACCATCATCGGCGGACTGGTGTTCAGCCAGATCCTGACCCTCTATACCACGCCTGTGGTTTACCTTTATCTCGACAAACTGCGCCATCGCTTCAACCGCTGGCGCGGCGTGCGCACTGATGCTGCCCTGGAAACTCCGCTATGACCGACCGTTCGCTTTTCAATCTTGTCGCACCGCTGGCGACCGCTCGTGGCTCGCGGCTGCTGAGCCTGACGCTGTGCGTGGCGATGCTCAGCGCCTGCGCCATCGGCCCGGATTACCAGCGCCCGGTGGCCGCGGCGCCCGTGCAGTACAAGGAGGCTGAGGGTTGGCGCCAGGCCAATCCTAGCGACGCCCTGGCTCGGGGTGCCTGGTGGGAGTTGTACGGTGATGCCCGGCTCAATGGCCTGGTGGAGAAACTCAACACCTCCAACCAGACCGTGGCCCAGGCCGAAGCCCAGTACCGTCAGGCCCAGGCCTTGGTTCGCAGTGCCCGGCGCGCGTTCTTCCCCTCCGTTGACCTGACCGTCGGCAAGAACCGCTCCAGCCAGGGCACCGGCAGCAGTAATTCGAGCCTGAGCAGTTCGGCCAGTGGCATCCGCGACACCTACAGCGCCCAGGCCGGTGTCAGTTGGGAGGCGGACGTCTGGGGCAAGTTGCGTCGCACTCTGCAAGCCAATGAAGCCAGCGCCGAAGCCAGCTTCGCCGATCTGGCCGCCATGCGCCTGAGCCAGCAATCGGAACTGGTGCAAAACTACCTGCAATTGCGGGTGATCGACGAGCAGAAGCGCTTGTTGCAGACCACCGTGGACAACTATCAGCGTTCGCTGAAGATGACCGAAAACCAATACCGCGCGGGCGTATCCGGCAGGGATGCGGTGGCTCAGGCGCAGACTCAGCTCAAGACTACCCAGGCCGAGTTGATCGACCTGATCTGGCAACGCGCTCAATTTGAAAACGCCATCGCCGTGCTGATCGGCCTGCCGCCGGCCGAATTCAGCCTGGCAGAAACCCAGGACATCCCGACCCTTCCGCAAATCCCCGTGGCGCTGCCCTCGCAGTTGCTTGAGCGCCGGCCGGACATTGCCTCGGCGGAGCGTTCGGTGATGGCCGCCAACGCCAACATCGGCGTGGCCAAGGCCGCCTATTACCCGGACCTGACCCTGAGCTTGAGCGGCGGTTACAGCAGCAGTACCTACGACAACTGGGTGAGTGTGCCGAATCGCTTCTGGTCGGTGGGACCGCAGCTGGCGATGACGCTGTTCGATGGCGGCCAGCGTTCGGCGGAAGTCGACCGCACCGTTGCGGCCTATGACCAGACGGTCGCCACCTATCGCCAGACGGTGCTCGACGGTTTTCGCGAAGTGGAAAATTACATGATCCAGCTCAAAGTCCTGGAAGACGAAGCCCGCGTGCGCCAGGAGGCCCTGGATGCCGCCCGCGAATCCTTGCGCCTGACCCAGAACCAGTACAGGGCAGGGCTGATCGCCTACCTGGATGTCGTCACGGTCCAGGCCACCGCGCTGAGTAATGAACGCAGTGTGCTGACCTTGCAGCAGAGCCGGTTGATCGCGAGTGTGCAACTGATCGCCGCGTTGGGTGGTGGGTGGGATGGGCAGATGCAGGTGAGTGAATAATCCGTGATTGAAGGTGATCCCTGTGGCGAGGGATTTATCCCCGCTGGGCTGCGCAGCAGACCCCAGATACCTCTGTCGGGATGCAGGGGCCGCTTCGCGCCCCAACGGGGATAAATCCCCTCGCCACAGAGACATCTTTACCTGACCGGTCGCCAGGTCCCGCTTTTGGCCGATGCACTGTCTACGACCCGGTGCGTTGACTTGTTATAGTTCAGGCCTCTTTTTCAGCCGGTAAAGGATCACTGCCATGTTGCAATACCAAGCGTTCACCGTCGAACTTGCAGACAATATCGCCCATGTGCAGATCAATCGACCGGACAAGATCAATGCAATGAACGCCGCGTTCTGGAGCGAGATCGTCGAAATCTTCCAATGGATCGACGACACCGACGAAGTGCGCGTGGTGGTATTGAGCGGGGCCGGCAAACACTTCTCCTCGGGCATCGACCTGATGATGCTGGCCACCGTCGCCAATGAGCTGGGCAAGGACGTGGGCCGCAACGCACGCCTGTTGCGCCGCAAGATCCTGCAACTGCAAGCCTCGTTCAACGCCGTGGACAACTGTCGCAAACCGGTGCTTGCCGCTATCCAGGGTTATTGCCTGGGCGGCGCCATCGACCTGATTTCAGCCTGCGACATGCGTTATGCCGCCGAAGATGCACAGTTCTCCATCAAGGAAATCGATATCGGCATGGCGGCCGATGTTGGCACATTGCAACGCTTGCCCCGGATCATCGGGGACGGCATGCTGCGTGAACTCGCTTATACGGGGCGCACCTTTGGTGCCGACGAAGCGCGCAGCATCGGCCTGGTCAATCGTGTCTACAGTGATACCGCCAGCCTGCTTGACGGTGTCATGGGCATCGCTCGGGAAATCGCCGCCAAGTCGCCGATCGCCGTGACCGGTACCAAGGAAATGATCAGCTACATGCGCGACCACCGCATCGACGACGGGCTGGAATACGTCGCCACCTGGAACGCCGCCATGCTGCAATCGACCGACCTGCGCGTGGCCATGGCCGCCCATATGAGCAAACAGAAACCTGAATTTCAGGATTGATTGATCATGATTTCACGCTGGACCACCGCAGTACTCGATACCGATCTCCCGGGGGGCTGGGCCGTGGCCCGCAGCCCGGAAGGCTTTCTGTTCGATGACAACGGCGCGCTGTTTCCCCGCGACTGGCTCAAGCGCCAGGACCTGTCGATCCTCGCCGAGCATGGCATTGGCCACCTGGATGGCGAGCCGGTCTATCTGCTGGAACTGCACAGCGCACAGGACATCCCCGGCTGCAGTTGGAAGGGGCTGCGGGCCTTCATGCTCGAGGATGACCACACGCTGTACAAGGTCCTGGGCTATGCCGCGCAGATCGGCACCTGGGCTCGGGAGTGCCGTTTCTGTGGCAGCTGTGGCAAACGCATGGGCCAGATTGCCCGGGAACGGGCGATGTATTGCGATGCCTGTGATTTGCGGCATTACCCGCGAATCTCACCAAGCATGATCGTGCTGATCACCCGTGGCGATGAAGTCCTGCTGGCCCGTTCGCCTCGCTTCGTCACGGGGGTCTACAGCACGCTGGCCGGGTTCGCCGAGCCAGGTGAGTCCGCCGAGGATTGCCTGGTTCGTGAGGTGCGCGAAGAAGTCAGCATCGAGGTGAAGAACATTCAGTATGTCGGCAGTCAATGCTGGCCGTTTCCCCATTCGATGATGCTCGGCTTCCATGCCGAATATGCCGGTGGCGACATCGTCAGGCAGGAAGATGAAATCGAAGATGCCCAGTGGTTCAACGTGCACAACCTGCCGCCGCTGCCGGCCTCGCGTTCCATCGCCCGCTACCTGATCGACCTCTATGTGGCGCGGCGCTTAGGCCACGCTGAACCAGTGCTGCCAGGCTAGACGCACGGTCAAGCCCATTACCACGGTGATAAATACAGGTCGGATGAATTTCGCGCCGCCGCTGATGGCGGTGCGCGCGCCGAAGAATGCCCCTACCATCACCGACAGCCCCATGCTCAGGCCGATGATCCAATCCACTTGCCCCGAAAAAATGAACACCGACAGCGCCGCGATGTTGCTGACGAAATTCATGCTGCGGGCCACACCACTGGCCTTGACCAGATCGATGGGATAGAGCAGCAGGCTGCTGACAGTCCAGAATGCACCCGTCCCAGGACCGGCCACGCCGTCGTAGAAGCCCAGGCTGAACCCCTGGGGCGCTTGCCAGGTCTTCTTGATCGGCGCATCGCTGTCCAGCGGCGCCTTGGGCGTGCCACCGAACAACAGGTACAGGCCACAGGCGAAGACGATCACCGGCAGCATCTTGTTCAGCCACTCGGCGGGCAGGTAATGGGCGACGATGGCGCCGGCCAAGGCACCGACCAGCGTGCCGACGAGGGCATGGGTCCACTGCCTTGGATGGAACAGCTTGCGCTTGTAGAACGTGAAACTGGCCGTGGCCGAACCAAAGGTCGAGCTGAGTTTGTTGGTGCCCAGGACCAGATGGGGAGGCAAGCCGGCGGTCAGCAGGGCCGGGGTGGTCAACAGGCCACCTCCGCCGGCAATGGCATCGATGAAACCGGCAATGAAGGCGACGACGATCAGGATAGCGAGGGTGGTAAGGTCAACGCTGAGTTCGAAAGGCATGAAATGGGCTTATTTGGCAGGGCGCAGGTGGCTGCGGGGAAGGCCGGTATGTTACCCATAAATGGGGCAGGGCTGCGACTGCCTCCACGGGTCCCTGAAGTTCTCCGTGGCGAGGGAGCTGGCTCCGCTGGGTTGCGACGCAGGCCCAGAAGCCTTCGCACACCTATGTGGTTGTCGGGCGGAAGCTGGCCTTTGGACGAATTTTTTTTGAAATCAAGGGGTTGTCAGCCTAGGCAAATGAGTACATAATTGCGCCCATCGAACGCACTGGGACGTAAAAAATCTCAATGTTTTCAAGGAGATAGAGCTTCGTAAGCGTCTTGTTTCCTGATCAGGTTTGTACGCGGTTGATGTAGCTTTCTTGCATCAAGCGTCTTGAGGCCGAATAGCAAAATGGTTATGCAGTGGATTGCAAATCCACCTACGCCGGTTCGATTCCGACTTCGGCCTCCACTATCAAAAAACCCGTAGCTCAATGAGTTACGGGGTTTTTTGTGCCTGTTTCAATCCTATGTGTTCCGCATATTTCTTAAAGTGTTCCGCAACGATCTACCAATCGAGTGGCCTTAGAGTCTTTTCCTGCTTTGGGGCTGGGAAACTACCTCGCCTTTCTATCGCTTCTAACTTGATCATAGAAATCGCTAAGATCGAACCGGGCTGTCACGGACTGGTCATCGCTCGTATCTATTTTTTCATCTTGCCCGGGGAAGATTATTTGATATTTATCCTTGGAGTCCTTGGCACTTTCAATGCGTATCTCTGAGCGTTTGATTATGTCGAGTGATCGAGAGATATAAGGTGACTTTTTTTCGACTTCCTCTATCGTGTTCGGGAGGCGATTCTCTTTCAATATGAAGCTCTCAACTGCAACTTGGATTTGTGCTTCTGCTTTGTACATGCTTGTCACTCTATAAGATCCTTGCGCATAGCCAACGCCAAAAGAAACCATCGTCGATATAAATATTAGATGGAATATGGGTTGTGCCGAGACAGCGAAGGTAATAGTTCTGCTCGACAGTCGCATCTCTTTATTAAGTATACATGCGATCCAATCAAGAAAAATCCTTGTTCCGCCGCAACCGAGAGCACGGGTTGGCCTTGCCAGTCAGGCCCCATTCCCTGGCGTGGGTGAAGATCGTTGGCAGTAGGGCTATTTCCCGGCTTGCCCTAACCTTGGCCGACCTGGTGTCACGATATTGAGCGATCACCTGTGGCGTCATCGCGTCCACTGGAGCCAGCTCGAACGACTTCCACAGCTGTTTCAACCCCTTCCGATAGTCATCCTGGGTGCCCTTTTTCAGCCTTGGCATGGCATCGTCCAGGTCATTGCCCAGCGGGATCTCTTTGCGCTTGCCAGTTACGGTAACAGGTATCTTCCCGTGTCATGGCAATTCAGTAGTGCCACATGTAAAGTGTCTGGATTTTCAGGCTGACAAGCTGTTCGACGGTTGAGCAAAAGGACCAGGCATTAAATGCAATATAGGAAAGAGCTGGACGGCATTCGGGCTTTGGCGGTTGTGGCGGTGATCTTTTATCATGCCGAGCTTATGATTGAGGGGATTAGGGTTTTACCCGGCGGTTACTTTGGTGTGGATGTGTTCTTTGTTCTTTCTGGTTATTTGATAACGGGGATGCTAACGGCGACGCAGAGCTTTAGTGTTCAAAGGTTTTTCGTTAGTAGATTTAATCGCATCTACCCAGTGTTGCTTGTGATGTTGATGGTGGCGTCGTGCTATGCTTATTTCTTTTTGATGCCGGCAGAGTTGGAAGTTTATTCCAATGAGCTTGTATCGGCAATTGGCTCATACTCAAACTTCCACTTCATGTCTGAGGATTCGTATGTTTCTGATGTGAATAAGTTGAAACCGCTCATTCATACTTGGAGCTTGGGTGTTGAGTGGCAGTTCTATCTAGTGTTCCCTTTTTTCATTTTGCTGTTATCCAAGCTCCTCCCGCGCTACAGAGTTGAGGGAGTGCTTCTGGCGGCAGCACTGTCGTTGTTGTATTGCATTAATTTGTCTGATGGAAACCTACAGAGGTCCTTCTACCTGCCTTTCAGTAGGTGCTGGGAGCTTTTAGCTGGTGCTCTCGTTTGCTTGCTTGGCAGCAGAAAGCCGGTATCGAATACTATTGGATACGTATTGCCGCTGGTCGGGCTGTCTTTGATGATTGTTCCGATGTTTATCTTTGATGATCAACAAGTACATCCGGGATATATTACTTTGTTGCCTGTTGCCGGCTGCTGCCTATTTGTGATGTACGGGCGACAAAATGCTCATTTGACGAAGCTGTTGTCTCTACCACCATTCGCTTTTTTGGGGCTGATCTCTTATTCCCTTTATCTGTGGCATCAACCATTCTTCGCTTTTTATCGATTGAGGTTTGAGGAGTTTACGTGGGCCGCGTTTGGTATTCTAATGTTGATTCTGCTCCCCTTGTCATTCTTGACTTTCAGGTTTGTCGAAAGTCCGTTTAGGCGGAGTGGTGACCGAAAAAAGTATTTCGTACTCGTATCATTTATGATTACCGGTATTGGGTTTTTTACGCTAGTACAAACCACCCAGGGCTTACCTAAAAGACTTGAGGGCGTAGCGCTGCAAGTGTATTCCGATTACCGGGTTCCTGAGTTTCGCAAGCTTACTACGGATGTGCCCGGTGTTTCGGTGTTAGGGGAGAACACCTTTGTCTGCATCCACCGTGTCCCCAGTTCCGCTTGTAAATTTGGTGATGAAAGCTGGGTAACTGTTGGAGATAGTTTTGCTGGTATGTATGAGTCGGAGTTGAAGCGGAAACTCGAGGAATTAGGACATGGTCTCGTTACTATGTCATATGAGCAGTGTCCGTTTTTTGATGAGGATATTTGGGTGGGAGATGCTCCAGAATGTATCCTCATAAATAAGCAGCGCTGGGAGGCAATAAGGAGTATGTCTGGCCGGAGAACGTTCGTTGTCTCCGGTAGCTTTACTCAGTTCTATAAAGCAAAGAAAGGAATTGATGATCCGCTGGCTTCGGTTCGCCAGGGCTATACGAAGGTCGATAGCGAAAAAGTATATGCATCTTTCGCTAGGTCTGTTGAAGAGCTTCTGAGGCTTGGTCACAAGGTTGTGCTGATCTATCCAACGCCAAGCATTATGACGAATGTAAAAAATAAATTATACCGAGATGCACTCTACGCTGGTGGCTTGTTGAATCGATACGATGAAAAAGTAAATATGTCTTTAATTTCGAGGGTTGAGGCTGATATAGATAGGCACATAAAAGCGGCTGGATCAATAATTAAAGTGAAGCCTACAGAAGTGTTTTGCAATGATGCAGTTTGTACTGTAATCGATGGTGAAGGTGGGTTGTTCAATGTAACTTCCCATCTTTCCAACCTGGGAGCGCGACGTGTGATCGCCCGGTTCCTTTAATAGTTCTAATTGTCTTAGCCCGCAAACCGTACTTTTTTCGTTTGGAGAAAAGTTTATGGCCGTTACCGAGAGGGATCGCGACATCCTCGCGCGCACCCTGTGGGGTGGCAAGTGAGGGAGATCTCACTGCTGAACGATCAACTGAAATTCCTTGAGAATGACCATGGCTCCTATTCAGGGGCCATGGGGAGCGTTTCTACCTGAATCGCTGCATCCTTACGAAGGGGGTGGAAGTCGAGTCGGCTCGGGAAAGCATGACTTACCGATGAGACTTCACACAGAAGGGCTGGCTGCCGCCGGAACGCGTTGTAGCTACTTAGGGGCAGACATTTGATCGTCTGTCTTAGCAAGCTTCTGCTGCTGAGCCAGGGCCCATGCAGCGGCCATTTCATGCTCGCTAGTCGAGTGCCCTTTCTTTGGCGTCAGTATTGCCGTCAGATCCACAGCGTCTGGGTTTCCTGCCTTCGTTACTCCCGCAATCAACGATAAGGTTCCCGTAGTTCCGACCCTGTCGTCATTATTGTTGATCTGGATAAATACGTGTTTCTTTGAAAGAGCCTGATAATAAGACGCCAGCGTGTACACCGTTTTATTGGCTTTCGAGTTCTCGAACTCCCGCAAGCGGAATACATCGGTGACCGGGGCCATGGCGATGACTGAAGTGATGCTCGGTATTTCGGCGGATGCCTTCATCGCGATGTAACCGCCACGAGATACGCCGAGGACGGTGATTCCTTCCAGACGAGCTTTATGTTTGTCCGCTACATCGCTAAGCACAGACTTTAAATTATCGATATAGCCGTCGAAAATGTTGTCGCTGTTTTTGTCGGCTCTCGCTCGCCAGCACTCTAGGCCGCTTCCTTCTTTTTTATTTATATCCTTGCCGTGGCATGGGACATCAATAGCCGCTACGCTGTAGCCCCTGGAAGATAATATTTCTCCAATAGGGCTGTAAGTGTTGGTCATCGATTCTTTTATGTCGGTTGTAACAACAATTAGAAGAGGTCCGTTCGGTGTGCCCTGGTGATATCCGTACTCAACGCCTGATTTTGTTGTCTCAATGGTGTAATCATTTGCCGATGCAATAGCAGGAAGCATCATCGTTAAGGTGAAAGTGATGCTTTTTAAGTCGATCATTTTGAGGTAACCAGTCTTTTGGTGTTCAGGGCAAGTGAACGGATAAGCTGCTTGTTCTCGGCATAGTGGGCAATTAGTTTTGCGGCCGCAATTGAAAGTGCAATGGTTAGTGCGCCGACTATTATTGACCTTGTCACTGATCCATAAATATATTGCTGAGTAGCGCCGAGAATGAACAGCATTATGGGGAAGTGAATCACGTAAAGAGTGTAGGAATATCCGGCTTGCTTGTGGAATAGTGCGGGGAATCTGGCGCCGCCACCCATAATAAGTGCCATGAAGGAAGCGAACCACAAGCCAGAAATCAACCGGAAATGATTCATTCGATCCAGCCATATGCCATTGCCAAGCGGCCCTGCGAACAGCACTAGCGCGACGGCCAGCGCGACGGCGGCAGTAAGTAATACAAACAACCAACCGAATAACTTGTTATTCATTTGTGGCGTTCGCTGGTGCATGAGCGCCAAGGCGAACCCAGAGAACCATATCGGAGCCAGCATATAAAATAGCTGGTTCTTGTGGGTGACAATGACGGTGACTACCAAAAGAGCGATAGCCGCTGCCTTCCGTGAAGGCCACAAAAATAAAGCGGCAGCGACGACGTAATACCAAGCTTCGATCGACAGACTCCATAGAGGGCCGTTTGCGGTTGGTGTTGTAGTTTTGAACTCGTTCAGGAACACCAATGCACCGAACAACTGTTTCGCGATCGCTGTGAACTCTGTTCTCACGAATTTCGCGCCAGGTATCGACAACAGTTGCTGACTTCCAGATGGGAAAACTGACGGGGCGAGGGCAGCCAGCAGAGCGATCAGGAGGATTGCTACAACCAGAGGTGGATAAAGCCTAAGCGCCCTGTCTCTTGCGTACTGTCCGATACTGAAGCCATGATTTTTTGCGATGTTGTTGCAGACCGACTTTCCTATGAGAAAACCACTGAGTACGAAGAACACCATCACAGACAGTTGAGTAAAGAATCCAACGAAAACCGAGCCTGCCTTTAGGGTCGGTAACAGAATCGTTTGGTTTGTGTGGCCGAGCAGCACCACCAGTGCAGACAGAGCGCGGATCGAGTCCAGCTGCTGCGATTGGTCAGGAGTGATACGAGACAAAGTCAGTTTCCATTTCATTGATTGTGGCGAGCCCCGCGCATCATACGGGGTGACACTATGCCCGCCTAGCTGCGGGCTTTTTACGTCTGGAGAAAAGTTTATGACCGCAACCGTAAGGGATCGCGACATCCTCGCGCGCACGCTGTACGGAGAGGCTCGTGGCGAGAGTTTCGCTGGCCAGATCGCCGTGGCCTGGACTATCCGCAACCATGCTCAACGAATTATTGGAATCGCCGTCGACGGCGACCGGGGCTGATCAAGCTGGCGGCGTGCCAAGCGTATGCAAGAGGAGATGAACCGCTGATAGGGTGTTGAGTGCTTGAAAGCGTTCCGCAACCGAAAACGCGAGCCACGTTCCGTACGGGTTGTAGCCTGTCAAAAATCTGTGGCTTGCGGAACGGTTCCGATGCTAAGCTATTGAAATACAGAGCATTGTGGATGGATTGCAAATCCACCTACGCCGATTCGATTCCGACTTCGGCCTCCACTTTAAAACAGCTCCGTAGATCCATGATTTACGGAGCTTTTTTATTTTCGGAGCAACGACAGGTTTTGTCTTGAAAAGGACAGAAGCAACCTTGCTTCGCCGGGAAGGGATGTATATATTCCCCCCTCTTGCTGCACCAGCCTCGACTGGCATATCTGCTCCACGCTGATGTCCATAAGGTTGACCGCGCTACCGCCCGAATGGCGAAACTGGTAGACGCATGGGACTTAAAATCCCCCGCTCGTAAGGGCGTGCCGGTTCGATTCCGGCTTCGGGCACCATCTAAAATCAAGGGTTTGCGAGCGAAAGCTAATGCAAACCCTTGTTTGTTTCTGCTCCGTCAAACCACCTTATCCAAGCTGCGCTCACAACCTGCGCCGAAATGCCTCGAGAATCTCCCGGGTGCCCTTTTTCATTTGCAGTTGCGCGATAGCGTCCAGCGGATGCCAGAGGCAGTCGCTGATTTCATTCTGTGGCCGGGCGGTCTTTGAATCGGTGACCGCGGCTTCGAACACGTGGTGTTCGGTTTCACCGTCGCTGATGCGCATCAGATAAAGCAGGTTGTGCGCGTCCAGCCCGGTCTCTTCTGCCAACTCGCGTAGTGCCGCCCCAGCATGGGTTTCGCCGCGCTCAACGGTTCCACCAGGCAATGTCCAGCGGCTGTTGGCCTTGCGCACGAGCAAGATGTGGCGATCTTCCTCGCAGATGACGGTCGCTCGAATTTTCATGGCCTTGCTCAATCCGTGACTGTCATTAAATTGAAATATAACTGCAATATTTGAGCCCGATGTCATACGGACTGTCCACTACAGTTTTTACCGGGGCCTCTCTGTACGACCGCGGCAATCGGCGAAAGACTGAACTTCATTTCATCCCTGCACTCGCTATGTGTCTGGACTGGGCATTGGACCGATCATCGCCTCGACTGAATCAGCTTGGAAAAAACGTATCCATGTTGGGTGGATAGCCAACCTCGGGTAGAGGGGAAGTGAGAAGACATGACCACGGTTGAAGACTTCAAAATCAAATCCCACGAGCTTCTCGTGGAGCTGGACGCGGCCACCTCAGAAATGATGGCGCTCGTCGACGCACATCAAACGAGCGGGGTGATTTGGGAGCAGGCCGTCCAACGCCAGCATGACGCTTATGAACGGTGGGTCGCCTATCTGAATGAGCGTGGATAGACGCAAGTTCGGGCGGGGGGACGCGATGGCAGATTCTTTGAACGGACCGTCAGGGGGTGTGCCTAAACCATAGACCTTAAGAGGATTGGACCATGTCTGAACTAGCCAGCTATTTCTGGATCGGCGTTGTGGTGCTTTTGCTGCTTGTGGATCTGTGGGCGATCATCAGTGTCTTTCGCAGTGACAAGACTGTCGGGACCAAGGCGGGATGGGCGCTGGTGTTGATCATCTTGCCTGTGGTGGGCCTGGTCATCTGGGGCGTTGCCGGCCCTCGCGGTGTGAAGGAAGGCCCGTCGTCGCCAGAGCACAGCAAAGGTTAGGGACCCTTCATTGGTTTTTCCAGCGCCCACCGGTGGTTTCGCAATCTTTCTGTGCTTGCGCCAGTTGCTCGGTGTTGTAGTAGTACCGGGTGACTTGCGCATCGTCAGGGATGTTGGCTGACTCGCCGCCACGGTCCTTGCTGGTTGAGTGCGGATTGGCCAGGGATTCCTGAGTCAGCCGGGCCTGGCACGTCGCTACATAGCCTTGGGCGCAACGTTCGACCTGGTTCTTTTCAGTGCTCAGTGCACCTTTGCTTTCGTTGCTGCACGACCAGCCAATCGCCTCGGCTGGCACGCCTTTGTATTCGTAACAACTATGGGTTTCGATCTTCGGTATCGCTTGGGTCTGGGACCGAGTGATTACATCGCAGCCTTGCGCCATGGCGACGGCAGGGCAGGCACAGGCGATCAACAGCAGGATTCTGGCGTACATGGTGTTCTCCCTCTAGCGGCTTTGCTCCGATACATATCCATATCGAGGCGCAAAGAACGCCCGCGTTCCATCGGTTTTCCAACCGGTAGAGCGTGGGGAAGAATCTGTGCAGCGCAATGCGTTAGCGGAACTTGGGCAGTGGTCGCTCGGCGGGCTTGAGGGACGTCAGAGCGCTCTGGATAGAGGGGGCGTCTTTTTCGATGTCACTGAGACGATCCCGGATGCGCACGGCGGTAGGGTGCCCGCCCTGATGGTCGACCCAGTCAGCGATTTCTTTGCAGGCTGCCGCCAATCGCGCCTGACGCGATTCCAGCAAGGTGAGCACGGTGGTGATGGACTCTTTTTCAGACATGTCGCACCTCCATTGAGTGTGTATAGGGCAGCACAAAACCCGCCAGCAGCGGGTTGTACCGATAATTAAGCGTAGTTGAGTTATTTCGGGTCTGGCGAAGAAAACGGCGCACGGCCGGACGGCCGGTGCGCCAAAGAGGGGTTGCGGACTCAGCCTGACTCTTTTACCCAGGCCGGCGCGACACTGGCTCGCCAGCGCACGTCGGTAATACCGTATTTTTCTGCCAGTGGTTTTGACACCCGCTTGACCTTTTCCCTCCCGAATTTGGGGATGCGCCCGACACCCGCGTCGCAACTGGCCCAATGCCAGGCTTCGGAATTGTTCATCACTTCTGCACGAATGATGAATGACTTGGGCTCGCCATGGAGCATGTAGTCGATGATGTAAAGCGATGGCCCGCCCATAAATCCTCCCTAATTAGTTCTATACGGATGGATGCAGAGGCGGGCGGAAAATTCCATCGGATCTCCAGACGGTCAAAATCGGGGGCGCGGCGAGGCTCGCGGCCGGGAACCAAACCCGGTTAACCTTCTCCAAGCTGGGCTTGGGCACCAAGGGCCATGGATCGAAGGCGAGTCAGTGCGATCACCATAAAAGGCACACAATGAAAATCTTCGCCAGGGTGTTGTCTCTCGTAGCCCTTGCCAGCGCTTTGCTGGGGTGCATTGGCGCTCCCATCGAACTGACTGCGCAGACCGAACAACGCCTTCGCACGCAACCGCCGATCCGCTTTCTGCTGACGTTCGATGACGGGCCCAGCGCATCATCTTTCTGGAACCCGAGCATGGGCGTGCTCGATGCCCTGGCGCAAAACCCGGTGCAGCCGGGGATCAAGGCGGTATTTTTTGTGCAGACTCGAGCGTCGCGGGCCGGTGGCAGTGATATCGGGCGTTCGGTGATGCGTCGTGAACAGCAGGAAGGGCATGTGCTGGGCTTTCATACCGCGACCTCCGGGCACAGCAACCACCGGTTCCTCAGCCCAGATGAACTGGAACAGTCGCTGCTCAAGGGGAGCGCCGACATTGCCGCCATCACGGGGGCGGCTCCCAGGCTGGTGAGGCCGCCGTTCTGGAGCTTCGACACCCGCACCTTCGAGGCCTACCGGCGCCATGGCCTGCACATGTTGCTCACTGATCTGAGTGCCAACGACGGCAAAGTCTGGGGCATCACGGCGAGTCCGAGACGGCGAATCAACCTCATACGTCAGCTCAGCGAAGTGCGTGAACGTATCGCCGGCGGGCAGATACCTGCCGTTGATGGCGTCATTCCGGTGGTAGTGACCTTTCATGATCTCAATCGCTACACCGCACGACACGCCCGGGAGTACCTGCAGATTCTGATCGACGCTGCCCAGGCGACTGGGGTGAAGACCGACACCAAGCCATTTTATGACGACCGTCAGGCGCTTGAGCGAGCAGCGCTGGCTCGCACCGTCAAAGACGGCACCGAGCCGGTGCAATTGCCTGGGTTGTGGAACAGACTGTGGGGATCGGGCTCACCCTGATGGGCATGTCGCCCCCGGGAAATTGCGACGCCCGGTTGATGCCCTGATGCCAACTGAGTGTAAGGTAAGGGGCGTACCTTAGGTTTATCTGGCAGGAGGTAACTATGAGTGCTGCGATGCTAACGAAAGTGCACATCAACGGTTATGACGTACTCAGTGTGAACAGCGGCCCATGGCGGGTCTGCACCCAAGTGGACCGGCTTGGCTCCTTTGCTTCCCGTGAGGAAGCGCTGGCTTACGCGGCGGCGTTGCCGGTACGCAGAAACCGAAGCGAGCGATCGGCTAACACTAAATAGCCCCGCCAGACGGTCGTGTTCGCTGGGGCGAGTTGGCTGCACGCACGCAACCCGAAAGATGCTATGCACGCAGCCAACTCGCCCCAGTGGTTCAGGTATTGGCCAGTTCCAACGGGATCTCCAGAGTGAACAAGGCCCCTTGACCAGGCCCATCGCTCTGGGCGTAGAGACGACCATTCATTTCAACCGCGGCCAGAGCACAGCTGTGCAAGCCAAATCCATGGCCGTCCTTGCGGGTCGTGAACCCGTGGTTAAAGATTCGAGCCTGGTTCTGCGGCGCAATACCCTCGCCTCGATCCTTGACGCTTAGGCGTAACGTACTCTCAGCGACGATCTGGATCCCCAGCGTGATTTCCCGCGGATGCCCGGAAACATTCGACATTGCGAACTTGGCGTTGCTGATCAGGTTGATCAGGATCAACAGCAACCTGTGCTTGTCTCCCAGGATGGTGGGGATGTCCTGAAAATCCTTGATGACCGTGACATGGTGCCGGCTCAGCGCGCCTGCGTTCATGCGTAACGCATCTTCGAACAGATCCTTGACATTGAGCGGCTCGATCAATCTCGCGGCGCCAGCGTAGGTTTGTTGGGTGGCGACGATTTCCTTGATGTGGTCAATGCTCTTGGTCAGTTGTGCCAGCTCGTCAATGAGCAGTCCCTGTTCGGCATTGATGGATTCGACCAGCTCATTTAAATAACGAGGCAACAATTTGCCTTTTTCATCCAGGGTAATGAAACGGCCCAGATCCTCGGCATGCTCATTCATCATTTTTACCGCTTTTCCCAGGCCGAGCGTCTTGCTGTTTTTCAACTTGCGGGTCACCAGGTCCGCCGAAATATTCACGCTGTTGAGAACGTTCCCCACGTTATGCAACACGTTGGTCGCGATCTCGGCCATTCCCGCCATTCGCGCCGCCTCCACCAGCTCACGTTCGGCCTGCATCAACTCGCGAGTGCGATCTTCCACCCGTTCTTCCAGCCGTTCATTGGAGGATTGCAGTTCCTGGTTAATCTGAGTGATGAGCGCGGAACTGCGAACCAACCGCGCGGCAAGGTAGATCATCAAAATGGCCATGAGGCCGGCGCATACAGCCAGATAGATGTGATATTGGCGTTCGGTCTCGGCGGTCCTGCGTTGGGTTTCGTTCAACAGCTCGTTAATACTGTCCAGCTCTTGAGCGACCGGGATCACACTGATGCGGTCAATGAGGTCATTGACGATCGGTTGTTCCTGGATAATGGATTCGACATGTTGTGTCAGCGTGCTAAAGGACGGCTGGTAGGACGGGGGTAGTTGGGCGATGTATTGCTCCAGCACATTGAGCTGGCTCTTTACTTCTTCGGCCTTGTCCGAGGTGACATAAAGGGCGTACTCAAGCGTTGTCAAAGTCAGGTCAAGGACACTTGAGGCAATCTCTAGGCGGTTTATCGGAGTGTCGGCGTCCATCTCCCTGAGCCGTGTCTGGATGTCGTCCTCGGCAAGTGGCAGCGCATCCAAAGCGGTGCGTAAGCGGGTGTTGTGTTGCTGGAACTGCTCCACCAGCAGGCTTTTGTTCTTCACCGCCTCCACATAGCCTTGGCGCCTGGACGCCCAAAGGGTCGCCAAAGGGCCGGAATTGTTGAGCTGCTCCAACTGCTCCCATCGACTGACCGCTTCAGGTGGCGGGGTCAGCGACAGGTTGTTATTGATGCCGATCTTTTTTCGCAGGATTTTGACGTTCCAGTTGGCGTCGGATTGTTTGAGTTGGCGGATGAAATCCCGGGACTCGAAATAGGTGGAGGCGTCGTAGGTGTAGGACTTGACTAAAAAGAATATCAAGGCCGAAAACACAGCAAGCGCGACAGCCAATAAGGCGGGCCATTTATATTTTTTAATGAGAGTGGTCACGCGGTCCTCCCGTCAAGGCTCTTGATCGGGCAGATCGGTGAGTTGCCAAGACAAGGCCGGATTGCGGCGCTTGGGACGATGGGTGGAGTGTGTGTTTGGTGTTGTATAGGTGGCGTGGGTCTGCTTTTGCCTGGGTGCACGTTGAGCTCCCTGCTAACGGTGGCGTGGTACGTCAATGACGTGAGTGTAGCGCTAAGGAGGCGGGGCGATGGGGGAGGCTGGCGGCGGGCGCAGATTAAGTCAGCCGCCACAGTGGCGGCCGACTTTTGGCTCCCACTCAGGCGCGTAGTTTTCTCGCGGGAGAACCCTGTATGGCCGAGAAATTGCGGTGAGTCGAGAAAGCGAAATCAGCCAAACGGCTGCAATCTGATACTGTTTTTTATGTTGGATCTGAGGCTTTTTTTAGTGAGTCGGTGCTCTATAGAGTGCCCGTCCGACGCACTAGTGGACAGTGATCGGCCGCCACTATTTCTGGCTCTCTGAAGACCGGACGACCTCGAGAGTCTTCAGGAATCACCATGAATACTCGTCCCAGCTTTCACAGCAAGACCTTCCCCGAGTCGCAACGTGACATTCTCGGTATGATCGCGACCGATCATCATCTGGGCGAAATACTCTGCGCCATCTGCCAGATGCACGACGCACAGGCCCCCGAAACCTTCTGCTCTATCCTGCTCACTGATGCCGAGGGTAAACACCTGCTGAACGGCGCGGCGCCCAGCCTGCCGGCCGAGTACAGCGAGGCGATTCATGGAATGGCCATTGGTCCACAGGAAGGAACCTGCGGCGCCGCAGCGTTCCGGCGCGAGCTGGTGGTCACCGAAGACATCGCCCGGGACCCAAACTGGGAGCGTTTTCGCAGCCTGGCGCTGGGGCATAACCTGCGTTCCTGCTGGTCGGTGCCTTTGCTCTCCCATCAAGGAAGCGTGTTGGGTACATTTGCCCTGTACCAGAACCGGACCCACTTTCCGAATGAGGCGCAGATTCAACGACTGGGCCGCGCGGCCCAACTGGCAGTCATTGCGATCCGCCATGAGCGTGACGGCCAACGTCTGGAGGAAAGCGAACAACGTTTTCGTTCATTGTTCACTTACAACCCCAACCCGGTGTTCGCCCTCGATCTGGCCGGCAACATCCAGAGTGTGAATCCAGCAGGCCTTAAGCTAAAGCCGCACACCGCAACCGATTTTATTGGCCATCACTTTTCCCATCTGGTGCTCGAAGAAGACCTGCAGCGGGTCAGTCAGCATTTTTCCGCAGCCCGCGCCGGAACGCCTCAACGCTTCGAGGCACGGGTTCGCGACGAGGGAGAGAAGCTGTTGACCATGGACATCTCTAACCTGCCGATCATGGTCAATGGAGAGATCGTTGGGGTATTTGGCATTGCCCGGGACATCAGCGAGCAGAAGCATTTCGAGCGCCAATTGAGCTTTAACGCCAGCCATGATCGGCTGACTGGTTTGCTTAACCGTGTTTCGCTTGAAGACCAGCTCATTCTGGACTGTCACATCAGTCGTCGGCGTAAGCGTCGTCTGGCGGTGATGTGCATTGATCTGGACGGATTCAAATCCATCAACGATTCGATCGGGCACTACTTCGGCGATCAGGTGCTGATTGAGGTGGCGCAGCGTATGACCCAGCAGGTTCGTCCTGGTGATACCATCGTGCGCATGGGCGGTGATGAATTTATCGTGCTGCTGCCGGACCTGCTTCGTGATGAGGACGTTGTACCGGTGGCCGAGCGCTTGATGGCCAGCATTGCCAAACCCTACTGCATCCAGGGCATGGACCTGCACGTGAGTGCAAGTGTCGGTATCACCCTGAGCGATGGTCACATCGAGCAGCCGATGCAGCTGATCCAGCAGGCTGACATGGCCATGTACAAAGCCAAGCAGCAAGGCCGCAACAACTTCCAATGGTACACCAGCGATCTTAATCAGCGCGTTTGCGAGCACGCGAGCCTGCGCAATGACCTGCAAAAGGCTATCGAAACTCAGTCGTTCAGGCTGCACTATCAACCGCAGATAGACGCGCGCACGGGGCGGGTGGTCGGGATCGAAGCGTTGCTGCGCTGGGAGCATCTGGAAAAAGGATTCATCTCACCAGCGGTGTTTGTGCCGGTGGCGGAGGATAGTGGTCAGATCATCCCACTGAGCCTTTGGGTTCTCGATACAGCCTGCGCGCAGCTGCGCCAGCTAGGCGAGCAGGGCGTCACAGGAATCTCGATGGCCGTAAATATTTCGCCGATGCATTTCCAGCGTGGCCAGTTCGTCGAGTGTATCCAGACAGTGCTGAGCAAGCACGGACTTAGCGCGGGGCAGTTGGAGCTGGAGATTACCGAGTCGCTCTTGCTGCATAACGTTGAACAGGCGATCGATACGTTGCACCAGGTCAAGGCCTTGGGGGTGCGAATTGCGCTCGATGATTTCGGCACCGGTTTTTCCAGCCTCAGCTACCTCAAGCGTTTGCCCATCGACAAAATCAAGATTGACCGCTCGTTCATCCAGGAAATCGCCACCGACCATCACGATGCAGCGATCACCCAAGGCATTATTTCCATGGCCCATCACCTCAGCCTGACGGTGGTTGCAGAAGGCGTGGAAACTGCGTCTCAGGTGGCTTTTCTGAAGGGCAGCCGCTGCGATATTTTTCAGGGGTATTACTTTGCCAAACCGATGCCCTCTACAGAAATCGAAGCTTTCCTGAGCCAGCTCGCGTCCCATCCCTGACCGCCAATTCTGTCTGGTCCCACACCTGAAAATCAGACGCCAAGGCAAATTTTCAGACACCAGCGCAGAACTCCCTCTCCCCAGGCAAGGCGCTCCCTGCGCCTTTCTCACACACTCGGCTCTAACGCTATCGCGCTGCACAACAACAAGAGCCGCGAAAAAATGACTAGTTTCCAGCCTGCTACCGAAAGCCCGACTGGCCACATCGGCGCCCGTCAGACTCGTGTCGAGGATGCCGCATTGTTGCGCGGCCTCGGCTGCTATGCCGATGACGCTGCGATCCCTCCGGGTACGTTACATGCGGCGATCATCCGTTCCCCCCACGCTCATGCGCGAATCACCTCGGTGGATTTTTCCAGTGCGCTGCTGATGAAAGGCGTGCACGGCGTGCTGGTCGGCGAAGATGTCAAACGCTGGGCGCTGCCGTTCCCGGTGGGTGTGCGGCAGCCGATGGAGCACTGGTGCGTCGCCGTGGACAAGGTGCGTTATGTCGGAGAGCCGGTGGCCGTGGTTATCGCTGAGAGCCGCTATCTGGCCGAGGACGCGATCGAAGGTGTGCGCATTGAATACGAACCGCTGCCCCCGATCATCGATCCCGAACTGGCCACTGCCGAACAGGCGCCGATCCTGCACGAAGCAGTCGGCAGCAACGTGGTCAACGAACGGCGCTTTCGTTATGGCGAGCCGGAGCAGGCCTTCGAGCAGGCACCGCACAAGGTCTCGCTCAAAGTGAAGTTTCCGCGCAGTTCCTGCACCCCCATCGAATGCTATGTGGTGCTGGCTCAGTACGAGCGCGCCACCGGCATTTATGACGTGCTCGCCAATTTCCAGGGCCCCTATGCGTTGCACACGGTCATGGCCCGTGCTCTGAATGTGCCCGGCAACCGGCTGCGTTTGCGCACGCCCAAAGATTCCGGCGGCAGCTTTGGCATCAAGCAAGGGGTTTTCCCTTACGTGGTGATGATGGGCCTGGCGTCACGCAAGGTCGGTGCACCGGTGAAATGGGTCGAGGACCGTCTGGAACATCTTCAGGGGGCTTCTTCGGCGACTAATCGGGTGACCGAAATTGAAGCGGCGGTAGAAGCAGATGGTCGTATAACCGCTTTGCGCTATGACCAGATCGACGATTGTGGTGCCTACCTGAGAGCACCTGAACCGGCGACTTTTTACCGCATGCACGGCAACCTGACGGGAGCCTACGCGATCCGCAATTTGCAAGTGCGCAACCGAGTGGTGCTGACCAACAAAACCCCTTCCGGCCTGAACCGTGGTTTTGGTGGCCCGCAGGTGTATTTCGCCCTTGAGCGGCTGCTGCAACACATCGCCGTGCAGTTGAAGCTTGATCCGTTGGACGTGATCCGCCGTAACCTGGTGCCGGCCGATGCCTTCCCTTATAGCGCAGCCGCCGGTGCATTGCTTGATTCCGGCAATTACCAGGCAGGCATTGCCTTGGCGGTGGCAGATGGGGGGCTCGACGAGTTGCTCAACCGTCGTGATCAAGCCCGTGCCGAAGGCCGAATCTACGGCATCGGCTATACCGCAGTCATCGAGCCGTCGATTTCCAACATGGGTTACATCACCACCGCGATGACGCCCGAAGAGCGGCGCAAAGCGGGACCTAAAAACGGCGCGGTTGCTACTGCGACTATTAATGTCGGCCCACTGGGCGATGTCAGCGTGCACGTGTCTTCGGCACCGCAAGGGCAGGGCCATCAAACCACCGTGGCGCAGGTCGTCGCCGAAGTGCTTGGGGTTGCGCTGGAATCCATCGTGGTCAACGTCGAACTGGATACCCAGAAGGACGCTTGGTCGATTGCCTCGGGCAACTATTCCAGCCGCTTTGCCGGTGCTGTGGCAGGTGCAGTCTACAAGGCGGCGCTGAAAGTCCGCGATCGCCTCGCTGCGATTGCCGCCGAGCATTTGCAGGCCCGTCCTGAAGATATTCGTTTCGCGGGCGGCAAGATTTTCGTGGTCAATGGCGGGGCGGTGGCGCCATTCCATCGGATTGCCGGTGCGACCCACTGGTCGCCGGGCCTGCTGCCGGAAGGTGAAAGCGGCGGTCTGCGCGAAACCGCCTTCTGGAGCCCGCCGCAATTGGTGGCACCCGACGATCAGGACCAGGTCAATAGCTCGCTGTGCTACGGCTTTGTCTTCGACATCTGTGGTTTGGAAATCGACCGCATGACTGGTGAGATCCACATCGATCGCTACGTCACCTGTCATGACGCCGGCCGCCTGCTCAACCCGGCGCTGGTCGATGGCCAGATTCGTGGTGGCTTTACCCAGGGCCTCGGCGCGGCACTGATGGAAGAGTTCGCCTATGGCGAGGACGGCAGCTTCCTCTCTGGCACATTCGCCGATTATCTGGTGCCGACCGCACCGGAAGCGATCGAACCGGTGATCCTGCACATGGAAACGCCATCGCCATTCACCCCACTGGGCGCCAAGGGGGTGGGCGAGGGTAACAATATGAGCACGCCGGTATGCATCGCCAACGCGGTGGCCGACGCCCTTGGTCGCTCGGACATTCGTCTGCCACTGACGCCATCAAAAGTACGCACGCTCATCGGAATTGACGAGCCGCCACGGCCCGCGGGCATGGAGCCCGATGAAAACCTGGACGCGGCATCTGTCGCTGGACCGGCACTGCGGGCCAACGACGCGGTGGTGATTCCTGCTTCGCCGCAACAGGTCTTCGATACCTTGCTCGACCCGCAAACGCTGGCGGCGATCATTCCCGGTTGTCACGACCTCGTGCTTGAAGGTGAAAACCGTTATCGCGCAGACGTCACCGTCGGCGTCGGCATGATCCGCGCGCGCTTCGAGGCCAAGGTTGCCCTGAGTGATCTGGATCCTCCGCATTCATTGCGTCTGTCCGGTTCCGGCAGCAGCTCGATGGGTTCGGCCCAGGGGCAGGCCAAGGTGCGTTTCGTCGAACTGGAAAATGGCCACACGCGTCTGGAATACCAATACCAGGTGGCGGTCAGCGGCAAAGTCGCCGCAGTCGGCGGCCGAATGTTGCAAGGGGCCTCGAAAGTGATCATCGGACAAATATTTACTCGCCTGTCACAACGGGTCAGCGGCCGAGCCATCTCCACCGGCTGGTGGGCGCGGATGCGGGCCTCGCTTGGCGCGCTGTTTGGCAAGGGAGGTGCGCAATGAAACCGGCTGCTTTCGATTACGTTCGGGCTGACACTCGTCGTCAGGTGGTTGAACTGCTCGCCGAGTACGGCCAGGAGGCTCGCATCATCGCCGGTGGCCAATCGCTGATGGCGGTGCTGAACATGCGCCTGGCTCAACCCAAGTTGCTGATCGACATCAATCATGTGGCTGAACTGGCCTATATCGAACTGCGCAAGGATTGCCTGGCCGTAGGCGCCGGGGTACGACAGGCGCAACTGCTGGCGCGTTCGACCCTGATGGACGAGGTGCCTTTACTGGCACTGGCGATGCCCTGGATCGGCCACTTCCAGACGCGTAATCGCGGCACGGTCTGCGGTTCGGTGGCTCACGCCGACCCCAGCGCCGAGTTGCCGCTGTGCCTGGTGACGCTGGGCGGTGAGATCGTTCTGGAGTCGAAAAAAGGCAAGCGCATCGTCAAGGCTGCCGACTTCTTCCAAGGCATTCTCACCACCGACAAGCGTGCAGATGAGCTGGTTGTCGAGGTGCGTTTTCCGCTCAAGAGCGAAGGCATCACTTATCGCTTCCGCGAAATCGCCATGCGCCACGGCGACTTTGCAATTGTCTCCCTGGCCGCGGCCATTGGCGCGGACCAGGTCGAGCTTGGCATCGGCGGGGTCGCCGACCGTCCGCAACGTCGCAGTCTGCCCCGTGGTGCGGCATTGCCGGACGCGCTCAATCAAACCGCCTGGTCGCTTGATGCACAGGACGACGTGCAGGCCAGCGCTGCCTATCGCCGCCAACTGATTCGCGAGCTGGGTCATCAGCTGATTGAAGGAGTCTGAACATGCGTGTAACTGCCGACCAAACCTTTGCGATTCGCCTGGAACTCAATGGCCGCTCCCGTGAAGCCCTGGCTGAACCGCGGACCCAACTCTGCGACTTCCTGCGCCACGACCTCGGTGCCACCGGCGTCCATGTCGGATGTGAACACGGCGTCTGCGGTGCCTGCACGGTGCTGGTGGACGGGGTCGCCATGCGTTCCTGCCTGATGCTAGCGGTACAGGGGCACGAGCGGCGTATCGAGACTGTCGAGTCCCTGGCTGACGACGACACGCTGAGCGACCTGCAACAAGCTTTTCGTCGTCATCACGCCTTGCAGTGCGGCTTTTGCACAGCGGGCATTCTCATGTCCTGCGTGGATTTCCTCGAACGGGTACCCAACCCGGACGAGACCCAGGTACGCGACATGCTTTCGGGGCATCTATGTCGCTGCACCGGCTACACCGGCATCGTCCAGGCCGTGCTCGAAGTCGCTGCCCAGCGCCAAACGAACAAAGGGGTATAACAAAAATGTTCGATCTCGGACGCAGTTTCCTCGCTGCCGTTGAACGCCGACCGCACGCCGTGGCGGTCAGTGACGGTGCGTTGAAGAAAACCTATGAAGACTGGTTCGTTGATATCCAGAGCGCCGCTTGGGGCTTGCAATGCCTCGGGCTGCAACGCGGTGATCGACTGCTGGTAGCGATGCAAAACCGCTGGCAGATGGCAACCCTGCATTGGGCCTGTCAGTTTGCGGGCATCGTCATGACCCCGTTGAACTGGCGTTCGACTGCCGATGAACTGGGCTACTGCATCGAAGATGCGCAAATCCGTGCGGTGGCTTACGACGACGCTACCGTGACTGTCGTGGCCGGTTGCAGCGCCGCCACAAGGCTGCCACGGATCGCCGCCGGACTCCGTGCCGCCAACACCGATCTGAGTTTCGAGGAACTGTGTTCGCAGACCCCCTCCGGCATCATTTTGCAGGCCGACGCCGAAGACATTTCACTGTTGCTGTACACCTCCGGAACCACCAGCAAGCCCAAGGGCGTGCCCCGTCGGCACCGTTGTGAGCGCGCCGCGGCGGTTGCCCACGTAGCGCAAAACCTCTACCGCCAGAACGAGTGCACGCTAGGTGTCATGCCGCTTTACCACACCATGGGCGTTCGATCGCTGCTGTCCATGGCGCTGATCGACGGACATTTCGTCTGTGTGCCGAAGTTTGACGTGGAAGCCACGCTGCAGGCCATCGAGCGGGAAAAGGTCAGCAATCTGTACTTGGTGCCGACGCTCTACCACATGCTCATCGAACACCCGGCCTTTGCCCGCGAGCGAGTAGCCAGTGTGGAGAAGATCGGCTTTGCCGGTGCGCCGATGAGCGACGGTTTGATGCGTCGCGTCGAGCAGGCGTTCCAGCCGCAATTGTTCGTCAATCATTACGGCAGCTCGGAGATCTACACCTTCACCATCGACCAGCAAGCCAGCCGCAAACCCGGTTCGTCAGGGCGCAGTGCAATGAACCAGCGCGTGCGCGTGGTGCCGATCGATGCTGAAACAGCCGACGTGCAGGTCAACCCATTGGAGGAGGGCCAGATCATCGCCGACCTGGCGAGTGACGAGGCGTTCGAAGGCTACCTGAACCGCCCTGAAGCGACCGCCAAGGCGTTGCGTGACGGATGGTATTTCACCGGTGACATCGGCTACTTCGATCTGGAGGGCGATCTGTTCGTCACGGGTCGTGTCGATGACTTGATCATCACCGGCGGCGAAAACGTCAGCCCGGCAGAAATAGAAAACATGCTCTCTCTGCACCCGGCGGTGGAAGAGGTGGTGGTGGTCGGTCTGCCCGACGAGCAATGGGGCAAGATTATTGCCGCGTTTATCAAGCTGCGCGCTGAGGTCTCGGAAGGCGACCTCGATGCCCATTGCATCGCTTCGGGCCTGGCCAAATTCAAGCGGCCACGGCGTTACCAGTTCATCGACCAGATTCCCAAATCTCCAGTGGGCAAGGTGCTGCGGCGCGTGCTGCTGGCCCAATTTCAGGAACAGGCCTTGAAGGCCATCAGCTAATCATCCAGAGGACACTCCCATGCAACAACAAGCGATCCAGCAATTTCTCGACACCCAGTTCGATGGCTTCCAGGTTGACGTTGATGTGTCTCGCGAGCGCGCTGACATCATCCTCAACCGGGCGCCGTTGAACGTCATTTCCATGGGGCAGCGCGATCAACTGCGCCTGGTCTTCGAAGCCCTCGATGCACACAACGATGTGCGCGTCATCGTGCTGCGCTCGGTGGGTGAACATTTCTCCAGCGGCGGCGACATCAAGGGTTTCCTCGAGGCTTCGCCAGAGCACGTTTCAAAGCTGGCCTGGAACGTGGCGGCACCGGCACGTTGCGAAAAACCGGTGATCGTTGCCAACCGTGGTTACACCTTCGGCGTCGGCTTCGAACTGTCCCTGGCCTGCGATTTCCGCATCGCTTCGCAAACCACTCGCTACGCCCTGCCTGAGCAGAACCTGGGCCAGATCCCGGGCTCGGGTGGCTCCGCGCGTCTGCAGAAAATCATCGGCATCACCCGCACCAAGCACATGGTGATGCGCGCCAAACGCATCACGGGCGACCAGGCCTATGCCTGGGGTATCGCGACCGAGGTCGTGCCAGACACCGAATTGGAAAGCACCGTCGATGCGTTGGTCGACGAACTGCGTCGCTTCTCGCCGCTGGCCCAACGCACGGCGAAAAAACTGATCAACGACAACGAAGATGCACCGCTGACCGTCGCGATCGAAATGGAAGGTCACTGCTACAGCCGTCTGCGTAGCTCCAAGGACTTCAAGGAAGGCGTTGAAGCGTTTCACAGTAAGCGTGCGGCCGTGTTTATCGGCGAGTAAATCGTACCGGCGAACAGGCCCGGGGGTATGTTGGTAACGGCGTACACCTTACGGAGCGGGGCCTGCCGCCCCTTCAATGCAACTAAAAGGGCACATCAAGGTAACACCGCTGACCTGCTGATTACCCGCAACCCGTGCACCGGGATGCAGAACGTTTCGATTCACCGTTTGTGTGAGGCAACCATGACTACGACAACAACAATAACTGCATCACCCACCGACGCCGCTATCGATACACCGCAGATTCCACCGGGCAAGGCTTTGCTCGCGGCATTTGCCTCGACATTCGGCTGGGCGCTGGATTTGTTCGACCTGTTCATTCTGCTCTACGTGGCGCCGATCATCGGCCGCCTGTTCTTCCCCTCGGACACCCCGACATTGTCGTTGGCCGCGGTATATGCCTCGTTCGCCGTGGCCTTGCTGGTGCGTCCCCTGGGCTCGGCGATCTTCGGTGCGTATGCCGACAAACACGGGCGCAAGCGTGCGTTGATGGTGTCGATGGTCGGCGTCGGTATTTCCACGGCACTGTTTGGCGTGTTACCGACCATTCACCAGGTCGGGATAATGGCGCCGATACTGTTTTTAGTTTTGCGGGTGATTCAGGGCGTTTTCGTTGGCGGCATCGTCGCCTCCACTCACACCATCGGCACCGAATCCATCTCGCCGCGCTATCGCGGTTTGATGTCCGGGTTGATCGGTGGCGCCGGTGCCGGCATGGGCGCGCTGTTGGCGTCATTCACTTATCTGGTGTTGTCGGAGATATTCCCGGGGGATGAATTTGACGTCTGGGGCTGGCGCTTCATGTTCTTCTGCGGCCTGCTCAGCACGGTTTTTGGCCTGGTGATGTTCCGTTACCTGGAAGAAACCCCGGTGTGGCAGCAACTGCAACAAGCCCGCAAGACCAAGGGGCCGGCAATAGTGGTCGTGTCGCCACTCAAGCGTCTGTTTGGTCGCGAGTACCGCAGCGTTATGCTGGTCAATCTGCTGATTACGTTCGGCGGCGGAGCCACGTATTACCTGGCCTGCGGTTATCTGCCGACATTGCTCAACGTGGTCGCCAAAGTTCCTCATACCCAGACTTCGCAGATGCTCATGTACGGGTCGGTAGCGACGATTGTCGGCGCACTGGCCTTCGGTTACCTGAGTGACCTGATCGGTCGCAAGAAGACCTTCATGCTGCTGGGTGTGATCAACCTGGTGAGCCTGCCGATGATGTTCCTTGGTGTCGCCGAGGCGGGTTCGCTGATCCGCACTGCGCTGTATTGCGTGGGCATTGCCTTTATGGGCGGGGCGATCATCGCGCCGATCCTGATCTTCCTCAACGAACGCTTTGCCACCGAGTTGCGCGCCAGCGGCACTGGGTTGTCTTGGAACATCGGTTTCGCCCTCGGCGGAACCATGCCGACGTTTGTGTCCCTGATCAGCAGCAGCCCGGCGCAGATCCCCGTGGTACTGGCGATTTTCGCCGCCGGTCTGTCGGTGATCTATCTGATCGGCAGCGTGGTGATTGCGGAAACCCAAGGAAACTTCAAATAAGGGCGGGGAGGCGCTCCAGGAATTCGCACATCAGCTGCAAGGCCCGTTCGGTTGCTTCGGTCTGGGGAAAGTGCCGGCTGTTATCCAGCAACACACAGCTGCACGGCCCAGGCACCTGTCGCTGGATGACCACCAGTTGCTCGGGCGTGGCGTAGTAGTCTTCGCGACCCTGAATCACCAGCAGCAGCTTTACCACGCTTTGCTTGAGGTATAGAAAACATGCGCCATCTCGATGTTCAGGTGATCGATCAGGCACTGCAATGGGCTCGCGCCGGGCACGAACAGTGGCTATGCACGGTGCTCTCCACTTATGGCTCGGCGCCGCGCGCCCCGGGTGCGATGCTGGTGACCAATGGCACGGGCGAACACGTCGGCTCCCTGTCGGGTGGCTGCGTCGAAGAGGAGTTTCTCGAAAGTCTGGCACGCGGTGAGTTACGCGAGCTGGCGCAGATCGTCAGTTATGGCGACAGCGTCGAGCAACGCCACCGTCTGCGATTGCCCTGTGGTGGCGTGCTGATCGTGCTGGTCGAGCACCGCGCTGCCAGTCACGAATGGCTCATGCACCTGGAGAGTCTGCAAGCGGCGTTACTCGGCCAGCGCCGTCTGCTGCGGCATGTCGAGCTGAGCAGCGGTGTCTTGCGCCTAGACCCGGACACCGGACACGGCAGCGAGCGTGTGCAAGTCGTCGACGAAAAGGTGCGCATCAGCGTTGGTCCGGCGTTACGACTGATTCTGGCGGGGCTTTCGCCGGTCGCTGAAGTCTGCGCCAGTTTCGCCCGCGCTATCGGCTGCGAAGTCATTGCTTGCGACCCCCGGGAAGAGATGCTGCATGTAAATCTCGAAGGCGTGGAGATGCAACGTGTGCTGCCTTCGATGTTCATTGCCGCCGGAGGCTGCCACGCGGCTACCGCGGTGGTGGCGCTGACTCACGATCCGCGAATCGATGATCTGGCGCTGATGGAAGCGGTGCACACCCCGGCATTCTACATCGGCGCCATGGGGTCTCAGGCAACCTCGGCCAAGCGCGCCGAACGGCTCAAGCGCATCGGTGGTCTGACGGATGAACAGATCGCCCGTTTACACATGCCCATCGGCCTTGATCTGGGCAGCAAAGCCCCGGCGGAAATCGCTCTGGCGGTGGTGGCCGACATCCTGCGTGTTTATCACGGCAAAGAACGCCATGCCTTGTAAGGCGGTTTCTCCGACGAACGTGGGGGCTGCGAAAGTCGAGGTAGACGCTCGGACATTCGCGCGCGATAGTGGCCTGCCAAGTGTTGCTGAACCATAGAGCGATCGCCGGGCTTGAGAAATAGATAGGCGCCCCGATGATATGCATTGAGGCCGATAACGATATCGCTTCAAGCGAGCGGAGGAATCTGATGTCGATTGCCCAACGGGTTTTCCACGGCAGGTTTGGCCGGGTCGCCTTGCTGAATATGGATCATTCGCTGGTCACCCATACCCATTCCGAATGCCATGTGCTGGTCAAAGTGTCCGGCGAGGACACTTACTTCAACGTTAACGGTCGGCGGGTTCCGCTCAGTGATCGCACGGCGGTGCTGGTCAACGCCTGGGAACCGCACTTCTATGATCCGCAGCCCGGTGCCGGTGCCACCGTCATCCTGGCGCTCTACATCGAGCCCGCCTGGCTGGCCACTGCCCAGCAGTCGCTGGCGCTCAGCGGTCGGCCGGACTTTTTTGCCCAGTCGTGCATCGAGTTGTCGAGTCGAAATCGCACCCTGGCCGATATCCTGGTCGCCGAAGCGCATGGTTGTGGGATCGTGCCGAAAGAGCGCTTGGAGTTCATGCTGTTCGACTTCCTGATCGAACTGATCGAGGACTTTTCCAGCTGGCGGCATTTGTCGCTACTGGGGGCGCCCAACTCAGGTGAGTTCCGGGATGCGCGCGTGCGCCGCGGCACCGCCTGGTTGCTTGAGCACCTCGATGATCCGAACCCGATCGACAACGCCGCGCGGGCTTGTGGTCTATCGCGGGCGCACTTCTTTGCGCTGTTCAAAAAAGATACCGGCATGACGCCGACCCTGCTGCTTAACGACGCGCGCATGCGCCGGGCTTTTGCCTGGCTTGAGCGTGAGCGCAGTGGAACGTTGGGCCTGTTGTCGGAGAAACTCGGGTTCTCCGAGCAAGGTCATTTCACACGGTTTTTCCGTCAGCATATCGGAGCTTCCCCCAGCCAATATCGGCGTGTCGTGGATTGTTATGCGACGGTTTGAACGAGAGGAGGGCGGGGGTATTGGGCATATTCCCGCCGATGAAGTGAGTCTTTCATTTTAAGCTGCGGTTTTATAGGCTGTGAAATGTGTAGGATTTATTAATTTCCCAGAAAGTCATAAACCTCTTTCATGCGTTCTTCGCGCATTAACTCAAGTTCCTCCTTATTTTCGGCTACCCACTGCAGGATGAAGTCCCAGTAATCACAGTCGTGAGCATCCGCCTCTGCTTCAAATGCTTCTTGCAGAAATTGAAGGCGATACTCTTCTGGCGAGAGCCCGCAGTTCTCAGCGAGGCTGTAGTTTAGCTCGCGAAGTTCAAGTTGGATCCGTAAGTTTGCGTCCAGGAATTTCTTCAGGGCGAGTTCGGCTCTAAGTTCTTTTGTGATCATGAATGCTCTCTTGCGGCGTGCAATAAGTAGTAGGTTGTTCGAGGCCAGCCCGGCGTTCAATCGGACTATGTCAATTTCCTGCCATCAACCATCCCCGAATGCCATGACTTTCATTCAGCTCTTTCACGACTCGAGCCGCGTCCTGCTTTTGTTTATACGGTCCGATGACGACAAAGTTGTTTTCTTTACGCGCTACCGGCAACTCCAACTGCTTAATGGCTTTTGTGGCGCGATGACGGCTTGGTGTGTTCAACGCAACTTCGATCACCCATAGGCCGGATGAAGGCGTGGCTGAAGCAGGTTTTGCAGCGTGTGAAATGAAACCGCTGCACGTCAAACACGGGCGTTCCAGCGTGATTATCGAGCCTGGCACGGTGCGAAAGACGTGCCATTGCGCAGCAATGGTTTTTTTGCGAGCGAAGAGTGCCAAGAGCAGGCCGGCGCAAGCAAGCAGACCGCTTAGAATAGATGTCCATTTGTTTGCCTGTGTGGGCAATGAAGGCAGTGTAAGCACTGCTGTTTCGTCGGGTTTTTCGAGCAAAAACTGTACGGCGTCAGCCTCCGTCGAGCCGGATATGCGGGATTCGTTTTTGGCAAGGTGCGCGAGCCCGTCGGAATGTTTTGTACTGAGTTCAGCCGAAATTTTATTAACGGTGTCATCGAGCAGTTGTTCGAGCGTTGTCACTTTTTTCTGGATGTATGAATTTTCGACGTTATTTTGACAGGACGGTCCTATGGACGTGTAGGTCAATAGTAGTACTGATAGTTGCCCAAAAACGCCAGTCATCAGGAAACTCAAGCCAAGCCTTTGCACGGCACTATCTCCACGTCAAGTGAGTCGTTATTTTTTTGCAGTTATTTCGGATAAGCAGGATTCTATTGTTGATCCTGGAGTGCTCTAAATTTTTGAGTGCGTCAGTGTGCCCAAACGCCAGCGCTAGTTGGCTACTTTATTGTTGTTTTAAAGAATATCGGCTTGCACTTTACAGCGTGTTGGTTGACGAAAAAGGCTCAGGTGATAGAAAACAAACCGTATCAGATGGCTTGCAGAGTGATCCATAAACCACTTGTATTTAAGGTGGGTGTCGTGGCCAAAGTTCGTTGTCCAAAATTCAAGGCCAGGCCTACGCGATCAGTTAAATGAAAGGATTGTTCGTCAGCCCTTTACGGTAAGGAGGGGGAAACGCTACTGATTTTTTTGTGCCCCCTTCAAACGATGCCGGTGTCCTGCACTACACTTCAGATGGCATTCCTACCCTGGAGCTTTCTTGGTGAACGCTCCAGATACTGTGCTTGGTCCTGAAGAATTTGCGGGCCTGAGCGCTCAGCTTGATAGCTCTGCTCAACACGCCTGGCCGTGGAAGCATTACCGGTCCTGATGTGGGATGAGGGTCAATGCTATGGCCGTTGAAGGCAATGCAGGACAATTAGTGGGTGTCGTCATTTTGCTTGCCGCAGCCGTGCTGGTAGTGCCGCTGTTCAAACGCATCGGGCTCGGCTCAGTGGTCGGTTACCTGGCGGCTGGCCTGATCATTGGCCCCTTCGGTCTGCAACTGTTCAATGACCCTCATACCATCCTCGATGTGGCCGAGTTGGGTGTGGTCATGTTTCTTTTTGTGATTGGACTGGAGATGAAGCCCTCGCACCTGTGGGACCTGCGCAGGCAGATCTTTGGGCTGGGCAGCCTGCAGGTGGTGGTTTGTGCTTGTCTGCTCACTTTTGTCGGCATGGCTTTTGGATTCCCTTGGCAGGTGTCATTTGTCTGCGCAGCGGGTTTTGTACTCACCTCCACGGCCCTGGTTATGCAAGTTCTCTCGGAACGCGGCGACATAACCGAGCCGAGAGGGCAGTACGTCGTGTCCATTTTGCTGTTTGAGGACCTGTTGATAGCCCCTTTGCTGGCGGTGGTGGCATTTCTGGCGCCCACTGAGTTGGCGAATGGACCCACGTCTCCCCTTTGGCAACGCATAGGTATCGCAGCACTGTCCCTGGGCGCATTGGTGGCCATCGGATTGTGGCTGCTCAATCCCCTGTTTCGGGTATTGGCCCAAGTCAAAGCGCGTGAGGTAATGACTGCCGCTGCGTTGCTGGTTGTGTTGGGCGCAGCGTTGCTGATGGAGCTCGGCGGCCTTTCAATGGCGATGGGTGCTTTCGCGGCTGGTGTGCTGCTGTCCGAATCCACCTTCCGCCACCAGTTAGAGGCCGACATTGAGCCGTTTCGCGGCCTGCTACTGGGGCTGTTTTTCCTCGGAGTCGGCATGTCGTTGGATCTGCAATTGGTGGCCGAGGCCTGGAAGCTCATCATCTCCGGTGTACTGGCACTGATGCTGGTCAAGGCGCTGTGTATTTATGGGGTCGCGCGCCTCGCGAAAAGCGCTCATGACGACGCACTGGATCGCGCCTTGCTTATGGCGCAGGGTGGCGAATTTGCTTTTGTGCTGTTTGCCGAAGCGCTCAAACTCAGGGCCATCAGTCCTGAAGTCAACGCCAATATGACGGCTATTGTGGTGCTCTCCATGGTCATTACGCCGGTGACTTTATTGCTGTACAAACGGTTTGCTCGCGCGCGGACCGTTTCCATGGACGGTGTGGAAGCCGCACAGAATCTGAAATGCAATGTACTGATCATCGGTTTTGGCCGTGTCGGGCAGATTGCCTGCCAGGCGCCGCTCGCTCAGGGAGCGAAAATTTCTATCATCGATATAAATCCCGAGGTCATCCGCGCCGTGTCACCCTATGGTTTCAAGGTCTATTATGGCGATGGCGCCCGCCATGAGATATTGGATGCTGCTGGCGCCCATCACGCCCGCGCCATCATTATTTGTGTGGATGATAAAAAAGCCGCGACACGCATTGTCGAAAGTACGCGGCGCTACTGCCCGCAGGTGAAATTGGTGGTGCGCGCTTTTGACCGCGAACACGCGCTGGAATTGGTCAAACACGACGCCGACTACATCGTGCGGGAAACCTTTGAGGCCGCTCTGCTGCTCGGCCGTCAGGCCGTGCTGACTCTGGGGGCGTCTGAGCATGAAGCCGACGCGGTAATCGACGAAGTGCGCAAACGCGATGCTGAACGTTTTGCCTTGGAAACCTCGGGCGGCCTGTTTGCCGGACGAGCGTTGGTACTGGGGAATATTGAACACATTGATCCGCCGAGCCATGAAGCGCGGGATGCTTAGCGGACATCAATCGCAGTCATTGCGCTCCAGAGCCGCAAACTGACCACTCAACCATGTATAAAGCTGAGAAACCGCAGGGCTGATCTGCTTGCGATGTGGGCACACCAGGCTTAACGGTGAAACTTCTCCAGGATGATCTGGCAACAGCACAAGCAGTCGCCCTGCGGCGATATCTGCACTGACATCCAGCCAGGATTTGTAGGCGATACCTTCACCCTCCAACGACCAGCGTCGTACGACATCGGCGTCATCGCTGAACAATGGACCTGAAACCTGCACGGTTTGCCCGCCCAGGTTCCACTTGTCGTAGACCCGGCCATTTTGCAGATAGAGCAGGCAGGAATGCTTGCTCAAGTCAGCTGGCGTTTGGGGAGAACCACAGCGTTGCACATACTCCGGCGAGGCAACCAGCACCCGATGGTTCCACGGTGCAAGCGGCAGTGCCACGTAGTTGGCGTCTTCATTCGGGCCGTATCGAATCGCCACGTCCACCGGGTCGCGAAACAGATTGGCCATCTGGTCCGACAGGAAAAAACGCAACGTCAATTCTGGATGCCGACGGCGGAACAGCGTCAACCACGGTAGCAGTATATTGCGCCCCAGATCGGACGGCGCTGTCACTTGCAGTACGCCCCGCAACGTGGCGTTCTCACCACGCAGGCTTTCCTTGCCTTGCTTCAGGGTCTCAAGCACTGAGTGAGCGGTGGGCAGATACTGCTCGCCCTCGGCAGTCAATCGCAGGCTGCGAGTGGTGCGGGCGAACAGGCGCACGTCCAGCTCGCGCTCCAGACGTTTGATTGCGGCGGCGACCTGACCAGGCAGTAGATCAGCCTCCAGCGCCGCTGCAGTGAAACTGCCCAGCGCGGCGCTGCGGAGGAATAAACCAAGATCATCGATGCGGATCATTTTCACTCCTGCAGTGAAAGTGTTGGCGCATTCTGCTTGTTTTTCTTTGTACATGGGAAGTCGAAGATGGCTGCAAGTGAGCGCATCATTCCTTCAGACAGCGAGTTTCCATGAAAGCCATCACCTTTACCCAACACGCCTTGCCCATCGACAATCCACAAGCATTGATTGACATCAGCCTCCCGGAGCCCACAGCTGGCCCACGGGATCTATTGGTTGAAGTTCGCGCGGTATCAGTGAATCCGGTCGATACCAAAGTGCGTGCCGGTACTTTCACTAAAGAACCGAAAATCCTCGGTTGGGATGCCGCAGGCATTGTCCGGGAGGTCGGCTCTGAAGTGACGCTGTTTCAGCCGGGCGATGAAGTGTTCTATGCCGGCTCGATTGCCCGCACCGGCAGCTACAGCGAATTCCATTTGGTCGATGAGCGTATCGTCGGGCACAAGCCTCGTTCACTGAGTCCTGCCGATGCGGCAGCGTTGCCGTTGACCTCGATCACTGCCTGGGAATTGTTGTTCGACCGGCTCGGTGTCGTCGAAGGAGCGGGGGAGGGCAAGTACCTGTTGATCACTGGAGCGGCTGGCGGCGTTGGTTCGATGCTGGTGCAACTGGCCCGACAGTTGACCCGCCTTACCGTCATCGGTACCGCCTCACGGCAGCAAACCGCTGATTGGGTGCGGCAGTTGGGAGCACATCACGTGATCGATCACAGCCAGCCACTGCTCGCACAGTTGCAAGCGCTCGGCGTGCCGGAGATCGATTATGTCGCCAGCCTGACCCACACCGAACAGCACTTTGCACAACTGATCGACGTGCTCAAGCCGCAGGGGCGTCTGGGTGTGATTGACGATCCCGAAAGCCTCGATGTGATGCCGCTCAAGCGCAAGTCGCTGTCGTTGCAT
Source organism: Pseudomonas sp. A214 (assembly GCF_900156295.1). Classification (NCBI taxonomy): domain Bacteria; kingdom Pseudomonadati; phylum Pseudomonadota; class Gammaproteobacteria; order Pseudomonadales; family Pseudomonadaceae; genus Pseudomonas; species Pseudomonas sp. A214. The sequence goes on along the minus strand of NZ_LT707062.1, from coordinate 4,166,050 downwards.
TGGGAACTGATGTTCACCCGCTCGCTGTACGAAACCCCGGACATGATCAACCAGCATCATCTGCTCGATCGGGTCAGCGCTCTGATTGACCAAGGTGTTCTGCAAACCACCGTGGGGGAGCACTTCGGTGCGATCAATGCGGCAAACATGCGTCGTGCCCATGCACTGGTCGAGAGCGGCAAAGCCCGGGGCAAGATCGTTCTCGAGGGGTTCTGATTTCGCTCTTCAGGTGAGCGCGGTTGCGGGGCCCGCTGTACCGCCTGCGGCATCATTAGCCAAGTTTAATGTTGGAGAGTTGACGATGAATACGTCCAGTAACGTGTTGGTATCTATTGCCGTGCTCAAGGCCAAGGCAGGCAAAGAGTTGGCATTGAAACAAGAACTGCTGGCGCTGGTCGAGCCGACCCGCGCAGAGCCGGGAAATATCGATTATGTGTTGTTCAAGCTGCGTGACGAGCAGGGAACGTTTTACATGCGCGAGGCTTTCAGGGATCAGGCGGCGCTGGATGCGCATTTTTCGATGCCTTACTTTCAGCGATTTGCCGCCACGGCAGATGACCTGCTGGAAGAGCCATTGCAACTGATATTCCTTGAGCAGGTATCGGCCTGATCATTCAACCTGTTGAACCGCACCACCTTGGCCTAGCGTGGAAGCGGCCGGCGTATCAATTCGCTTCGGGACGCGGCTGTACTCCGAATTGCGGAACGATGTGAGTACCCAGTTCCTCAATGACTTCCTCAGCAGGGCGCTTTCCATATTTGAGATTCAGGATAACGTGGTCCACTCCGATTTCCTCAAGCGACTCCAGCAAATACCGGAGATGGTCGCGTCCAAGTCTGAACCCCAAATGAATGCGAGAGGGCTGCGTGGACGGGGTCTCATCGAGGTCGATGTAAAGCGACTGAGTGAAGGGCTTATAGACGGGACCACATTGCTTCATGACCTCCAGCCGCCAATCTTCCACGATCAGTCGCTGCATGTTCGGTATGCGTGGATAGTTGATCCATCCGGTACTTTCGCGCGCGATCCAATCCAGTGACTGGCGGCTATTGCCGGTCACGAGCATTGGAATGACTTGGGTGGTGGGTTTCGGAATGAGGTCTGCGCCCCGCATCTCGCCACCGCTCCAGCGGATGGGTTCAAAGCTGGTGCTGTGGGCTTGGCGAATCACCTCGTAGTGCTCTCGAAAGATTTCTGCGCGCCTTTCGGGATCGACGCCAAAAGCCGAAAACTCCACCGGGCGATCGCCGGAAGCTAACCCCAGGATCAAGCGACCGGTGCTCAACTGATCGACGCTGGCTGACGCCTTGGCCGTGTGCAGAGGATGATGTAAAGGGATGGCAATGGATGCGGTGCCAAGCGCTATCTCCGACGTATGAGCGGCCATATAGCCCAGGTAAACCCAGGGGTCGAAGACTTGGCCGACATCGCCGAAACCAGGGTCCCGAAGGGGCACGTCGCGAAACCAGAGCGCGCAGAAGCCCAGCGCCTCTGCTCGTTTGGCCAATGCGACCTGGTTGAGCATGCTCGGAGTGTCCCCATCGAAGGCCTCCAAAGGAAAGAACAATCCCAAGCTCAAATGGCCCGGAGTGAAGGTTCGGCTGAACCCTCTATGCTGCTGATAAGGAATCGTGCTCGGCCGATACATACTCATCTTCCTCAATGGGAGAACGTGAACAGCGCCCCCATTTCCAGAGGTGCTGCGGCATCGGCCGCTTGGGAGCGACAGGTGGGGTAGTGCGTGTAGCCTTCTCGTTGCGCCGTATATGCTGGTCGGGTCGACCGACTTGAGAGGCCAGTTGTTGGCGATACGCGTGGGCAGGTCCGGACTTGGCGATGAGCGGACGGTCGAAGGAAATCAGATCGCTCCAGTCCGGTCCATTATCTAAACAAGGGCATGGGGATCATTCAACAAGCGTAGGCGGTTTTGCAGTGAACCACCATATTTGTTGTCACGACGATTGGCATGGGCGCAGATGAACGGGGTCAAGAGAAAGCCGTTCGTGCAGTGCAGTTCGACACCGCCTCGATCCCGGCATTTGCAATCCAGTTCATGCTTTTGGCTTGAACGCCCCAAGGTGGCTCATTCTTCAAATTTTGGTCGAGCTATTTGGTTTGGCCGGGAAAGTGATATCGCAGGGGTGGGGTTGCGAACATAACTGAAAGATGCGGAAACGACCTGGAGATGGCCCAACAGAAACTGCGAACCCAAGAAACGACAAAGCCCTGAAAAATCAGGGCTTTGTCGTATAAAGATGGCGGAGGCGATGGGATTCGAACTCATGGACCTGTTACAGTCGACGGTTTTCAAGACCGTTGCCTTAAACCACTCGGCCACACCTCCGTATTGCGTTGCGGGCGCCATAATACCCGAATGAAACACACTGTCAAACTCTCTACGTAGCTTGTTACAGAGCGTCTGTTATCATCCTTGCCACTGAATGTTTCAAAACCGGAGGAGTGTCGCCATGCGCGAACAGGATTACGCAGTGAACAACAGCGTGCAGGCTGAGCAGCTAGAGGTTAGCCGCGTCCTGCGCAACACTTATGGCCTGCTGGCACTTACGCTCGCTTTCAGCGGTGTGATGGCCTTCGTTGCACAACAGATGCGCGTCGGCTACCCGAACATCTTCGTGGTGCTGATCGGTTTCTACGGCCTTTTCTTCCTCACCAACAAGCTCCGCGATTCGGCCTGGGGCCTGGTTTCGGCCTTCGCCCTGACCGGCTTCATGGGCTTTCTGCTCGGCCCGATCCTCAACCGTTACCTGGGAATGCAGGGTGGCGCCGAAGTGGTCAGCTCGGCATTCGCCATGACCGCGCTGGTGTTCGGTGGTCTGTCGGCCTACGTGCTGATCTCCCGCAAGGACATGAGCTTCCTGAGCGGTTTCATCACCGCAGGCTTCTTCGTGTTGCTCGGTGCGGTAGTTGCCAGCTTCTTCTTCCAGATCAGCGGCCTGCAACTGGCAATCAGCGCCGGCTTCGTGCTGTTCTCGTCGGTCTGCATCCTGTATCAGACCAGCGCCATCATCCACGGCGGCGAGCGCAACTACATCATGGCGACCATCAGCCTGTATGTATCGATCTACAACCTGTTCGTCAGCCTGTTGCAGCTGTTCGGCCTGATGGGTCGCGACGACTGATTGCATGCGTGATATGAAAAGCCCGCTTCGGCGGGCTTTTTTTCGTCCCCGATTTTTCGTTATGGCCAATTGCCCGCAAAAAAGCCGAATCGTGATGGCGCCTTTGAATAATTGATCTACAACTATGACAAGGGATTGCATTGCCAGGGGCGGCATGAGGTAAACCGGTCAACCACCGCGCGAAATCTTCGCCACGTTCCCCCCCCGATATCGTTCGCATTCGGCTATCCGAGCCAGGTCTGATTGCGCCCGTTTTTCAGGCGCCAAGGAGGTGTACGCACGTCACTGAGCGTTAACCGTGAGCCGGCGGGGGCAACGCGCCCTGGCCCAATAACAAAGGAAGCCCTGCGCATCAATCAGGAGATCGATGATTTGGCAGGCGTTGCCCCTATAAGGAGATACCGATGATTAAGTCCCACGCAAAGATCCTTGTACTCATGACCTTGGCCGGCGGGTCGTCCATGGCCAATGCCGGCACCTTCCCTGATTTCGGCTTCGCCCCTCCCAAGAGTGAATATTCCGGCCCTGCGTTCCAGCTCAGCCAGAACTATCCCACCACTGCCCCTGGCGCCGCGTCGATGCCAGCGTTCTTCAAGATTCTGCCAACAACACGCAGCAACGATTTTGAAACCTGGCGAGCCTATATGGAGGGCGTCAAGCAATACTGTCTGGAGGGCAACGCCGAGACCAACTGGAATGTGCAGAAAAACGCCGTCCGCCAGTGGTATCACATGCCCTGGCAGCATTATGGGCCGAGCGGGCGTGAAGGCATCCACGGGCTGACTCGAGAGGCGCCTATTCAACCTAAACAGCTCGCTCACACACAGTTGGAGTCCGGTCAGACTTATGCGGTGGGGATCTATAACGATATCGGTGCCTATACCATAGGCCAGGTCTGGAAAGACCCGCAGAACCCTGACCCGAGCTTCACTTCAAAGCCCAAGAGCTTCCCCAACGGCACGGTGGTGTGTAAGGCGTTGTATGCCGACATCGATGTCAATTCGGTGCCGTCGTTGGCCAATCCCTTGCTGCTGGATGCCTACACCGCCGTCACGTTTACATCCACTGATCGCGTCGTGAAAAAAGTCGCATTGATCCAGATGGACATTGCCGTGCGTGACTCGCGTGTCAGCGAGACCGGATGGCTCTTCGGGACCTTTCAGTACAACGGCATCGATAAAAGCAAAGGTGACTGGGAAAACCTGGTGCCGGTCGGAATCATGTGGGGTAACGACCCTGAAGTGACCAGCAGCGAGTTCACCAATCCGACCCCGACAGAAACCAAAATCAACCCTGCGTTGAAGCAGACCGCAATCAATGCCAATACCAAAGAACTGCCGCCGACCCACCTGGGTTGGAACGGACGCCTCAATGGGCCGGTGGACAACCCGCAGGCTTCATGCCTGAGCTGTCACATGACCGCTGAATACCAGCAACTGGCGATCATGAACCCGACTTTCCAGGCCAACCCACCAGCGCCGGGTACTGAAGAGTGGATGAAATGGTTCCAGAACATCCCCGCCGGCCAACCCTTTACGCCGGGCACCCAAAGCACGGACTACAGCCTGCAATTGTCCGCGGCCTTGGCCAACTTCTATGACTGGAAATGTAACCACAGCGGCGTCTATGCCGACGGCAAGAATGCTTGCGAAAAAATCGTGCCGCTAAAATTGATGAAAGCAAGCAATGCGCCTCAGGATGAGGTGCAAAAAGTGCAGCGCAGTCCTGAGCTGGAAGACCTCGAGTAGGATAAATCCCGGCCTCGGATGACACCGAGGCCGGGTCAGGTTCATGCCATGGGTGGCAATCGCCGCTTGACCGGAGTCTTCTTGACGATGGCGGTGTTGGTTTCTGCCAGAACATTGAGCTTGTCCAGCAAGGTGTCCAGTTGCTCCATCGAACGCACATGCAGCCGAGCGATGAAGCAGTCATCGCCGGTGACCTTGTCACATTCGGTAAATTCAGCGATGGCCTGGATCTGCCGTTCCACTTCCTGCAACTGCCCCGGTAACGGGCGAATACGCACAATCGCCTGGAGCTGGTAGCCGAAGCACTTGGGGTCCACTTCAACGGTGTACGCCCTGAGCACGCCACGCTCTTCGAGCCTTCGAAGGCGCTCGGCGACGCTGGGGGAAGACAGGCCGCTCACGTTTGCCAGGGCCTTGAGGGAACGCCTGGAGTCTTCCATCAGAGCGCTGATGAGGATCTGGTCGATGTCGTCAGTCATTTTTCACTCCGTTAGGCCAATGCTCGAAGTTGCCTTGATAAAAAAGGTCGAAAGCCAGTTTAGCCTTTCTCGTGCCATGGAGGAGCGCCCCTTTGGCTCGGCATACTGTGCCCACTTGCTGAAGGAGCCTGAAGATGGACAAGACCTTACGTCGCGGTTCGCTGGAAATGACCGCCGCCATGTTGATTTCCGGAACCATCGGCTGGTTCGTGCTGGTTTCCGGTGTGCCAGTGCTGGACGTGGTGTTCTGGCGCTGCGTGTTCGGTGCTGCGACCTTGCTGCTGATTTGCGCCGGTTTCGGATTCTTGCGTCCGGGTCTCCTGACGCGCACCACCTTCCTGCTGGCGGTGCTCAGTGGCGTGGCGATCGTGGGCAACTGGGTGCTGCTGTTTGCTTCGTACTCCCGCGCGTCGATTGCCATCGGTACGGCGGTGTACAACGTTCAGCCGTTCATGCTGGTGGGATTGGCGGCGTTGTTGCTGGGGGAAAAAATCACCGCCCAAAAACTGTTCTGGCTGGCGGTGTCGTTTCTCGGCATGTTGGCCATCGTCAGCGCCCACGGTGAGCAAGGGCAGGGTGGCGGCGACTATCTGACGGGTATCGCCCTGGCGCTGGGCGCTGCCTTGCTGTACGCCATTGCGGCGTTGATCATCAAGCGTCTGACCGGGACACCGCCGCACTTGATCGCGCTGATTCAGGTCAGCACCGGTGTGTTGCTGTTGGCACCCTGGGCGAACTTTTCGGCGTTGCCGCAGCAGCCCGAGGCCTGGGCTAGCCTGGTAACCCTGGGCATGGTTCATACCGGCGTGATGTACGTGTTGTTATACAGCGCGATTCAACGGCTACCCACCGCAGTGACCGGCGCGTTGTCGTTCATCTATCCGATCGCGGCGATTTTCGTCGACTGGTTCGCCTTCGGTCATCGCCTCGAGTTGCTGCAGTGGCTGGGTGTGGCAGCGATCCTGCTGGCGGCAGCCGGCATGCAGCAGGGCTGGGGCATCAAGGTGCGCCGTCCAGCCCTGCCATAACCCATCGTTCGGCGCGGGTCAGAAGATGTAGTCGGTGGTCAGGAAGTTAGAGTCCCGCCCGCGGATGATGTCGCTGATCAGCGCCTTGTTGCTGTCCTGGAACTTGGTCGCCACCAACGTGCGGATCGAAAAGGTGCGCAGCGCATCGTGGACCGACAACGTGCCCTCGGCCGAGTTTTTCCGGCCGTTGAACGGGAACGTGTCCGGGCCACGCTGGCATTGGGCGTTGATGTTGATGCGTCCGACCTGGTTGGCGAAGATGTCCACCAGTTTGCCGACTTCGGCCGGGTTGTTGCCGAAGATGCTCAACTGTTGGCCGAAATCGGACTCGAGCACGTAATCGACCACGGTATTGAGGTCCCGGTACGGCACGATGGGGACGACCGGGCCAAACTGTTCTTCGTGGTAGACCCGCATTGCAGTGTTCACCGGATAGAGCACGGCCGGATAGAAGAACGAACCGCGGGATTCGCCACCGTGTTCATTCGTCACCTGCGCACCTTTGGCGGCGGCATCGGCCACCAGCGCCTGCAGATAATCGACCTTGCCCGCTTCGGGCAACGGTGTCAGTGCCACGCCATCTTCCCACGGCATGCCAGGTTTCAGGGCGGCCAGCCCGGCGTTGAATTTCTCGATGAATGCCGGTGCCAGGTCTTCGTGGACAAACAGGATCTTCAATGCCGTGCAGCGCTGGCCATTGAAAGACAGCGAGCCGGTCAGCGCCTCGCTGACGGCGTTGTCCAGATCCACATCAGGCAGCACCAGGCCCGGGTTCTTTGCGTCCAGGCCCAGGGCGGCACGCAAACGGTGCGGGCGCGGATGGAGTTTTTTCAGATCGCTTGCAGCTTTGTTGGTGCCGATGAAGGCAAAGATGTCGATCTTGCCGCTGGCCATCAGCGCGCTGACGGTTTCCCGGCCACTGCCGTAGATCACATTGATCACACCAGCCGGGAAGCTGTCGCGAAATGCCTCCAGCAGCGGCCGCACCAGCAGTACGCCGAGCTTGGCCGGCTTGAACACCACGGTATTGCCCATGATCAATGCCGGAATCAACGTGGTGAAGGTTTCGTTCAGCGGATAGTTGTAGGGGCCCATGCACAAGGCCACGCCCAGCGGCACGCGGCGGATCTGTCCGAGCGTATCCTGTTCCAGCTCGAAACGGCTGGAGCGGCGGTCCAGTTCCTTGAGGGCGTTGATGGTGTCAACGATGTAATCGCAGGTGCGGTCGAATTCTTTTTGGGAGTCCTTGAGATTCTTGCCGATTTCCCACATCAGCAACTTGACCACCGCCTCGCGTTGTTCGCGCATGCGCGCCAGGAACGCCTCCACATGGCGGATGCGTTCTGCAACGCGCATCGTTGGCCACTGGCCCTGGCCGCGGTCATACGCGCGGACGGCCGCGTCCAGGGCGGTGAGCGCGGTCTGTGCATCCAGCAGCGGCGTGCTGCCCAGTATCACTTGTTCGTCCCCCTGCGGGCCTGCCAGGTACACCGGGCTGCGAACAACTGCCAGCGGCCCTTGCCAGGTTTGCAGCACGCCATCGATCAGGTATTCGCGCTGCTCGATCTGTCCCTCGAGGCGGTAGGCCTGCGGAATATCGGCAGCGCTGGGAAACAGGTTGGCGAAGAGGTTGGCTTGGGTCATGTCGTTACTCCATCAATGAAATGAGCCATGGGCTGACGGCTTTCAGGCGTAAATCGCTTTTAGGGTTATACGCCCAAATGGCGGTGCGTTTTAAGTGCCGGGGGGCGAGGGACAGGATTTTATCGGCGTCAGGCAGGTGTGGAGGCGGGCAGGCTGGACTCATTGTCGGTTGGCATGGCGAGTCGCCAACACATGGCTGCGACCCGCCCTGAAGCGCTGGTTTACCAACGCATCCGTACCCCCAGGCTGCCGATCAGCCCGTTGAGGTCGTTGTCGTCGACGTCGCTGCTGTAGTCAGCGCTGATGTAGAGGCTCACCACCGGTGTAACCCGCGCCACCAACCCCAGCCCTACCTCGACGGTGGAAGATTTGCGGCTGCTGCTGATCTTGTCGACTTTGTCCAGGGTCAAGGTGTCGGCACTCTGGACCGTGTGCCAAAGGTTGGTGCGCACGTAGGGTTCCACGCCCAGGCCGTTGACCTGATACGTCCCTTTGAGGCGTGCCCCGACGCGCCCGCTCCAGGTGCTCAGTTCGTTGCCGGAGCCGTTCTCGGCATTGGGGTTGTCAAGGGTGATGCGCTGGTTGATCAGTTGCGCCTGGGGTTCGACCACCCAATGGTCGCTGATACCGATGGGAAAACCGCCTTCGACCGACAACGTGACGGCATTGCCTTCAGCGGCCTGACGCTGGCCTTGCTCGGTGCGGCTGTAACCGTTGACGCGCCCGCCGCTGGCACTCAGATCCACATGCCAGCCTGCCGGACCGGTCAGGCTCCAGTACGCGCCCAGATGGGTGCCTTGCAGGTTCAGTGCTTCTTTGCCGGGCTCGGCCATGGCCGGAGTCACCAGCGTGCCATTGACGCGGGTGATGACCTGGTTCTGTCCACTGATCAGGCCCACGCGTTGGGTGTGGCCGCTGTCGTTTCGCAAGGTGAAGAGGGCGGGGCTCTTGCTGGAGGTGGGGTCAGCGTTTATGGAGGCGGCGCCCTGGCTGTCGGACTGTGTTCGGTCATACCAGGGTTGCGACGTCTGCTCGGCGGGCCAGGCCCATACCTCCATGGACGAACACAGTAACAACGAAGTCGAGATTGTGTAGAAAGTGGTAGTGATCTCTTGTGGACGGAGGGAAGTTTTCATGGGGGCCTGCCTTGCAATCGCATGCGTTTCTCGCTTATGGCGTCTCTCCTACCCCGAACGAGGGGCGACCGAATGGATTGAGGCAAACCTCGGGCCGTCCGCTGTAGCGGGGTTCCGAGGCTTGCCCCTGACTGTATTTCCGGGGGTAGTACGTTGTAGTCAAGAAGACCGGTGCCGTCGCGTCAAGAAAATGAACGATGAATGGCAAACTGAAATCAGTGCCAATAAATAACTGATTTTTTTCGGTTATCTAGATCGGTGAATTGACGTCAATCAACCGTTTCAACCCCTCTGGTTCATCGACTCACCATTTGATTCGTACGCCGGGTGTCGCGCAGTGTTTGGCCTCACAAATGCACTTCCACGCAAAGCGGCAGGTGATCGCTCAGGTGTGTCCAGGGTTTGCTGCCCAGGATTTGCGGGGCATGGCTGGTGGCGTTGCGCAGGTAAATGCGGTCCAGACGCAGCAGGGGGAAACGCGCCGGGTAGGTCCTCGCCGGACGACCGTGGTGGTGCTCGAAGGCTTCGTGCAGGTATTGGCGACGAGCGAGGGCGGTATTGCCGCGCAACTGCCAATCGTTGAAATCACCGGCGATGATCACCGGGGCGTCTTCGGGCAACGAATCCAGCAATTGGCAGAGCAATTTGAGCTGCAACTGGCGATGGCTTTCCAGAAGGCTCAGGTGCACGCAGATTCCGTGGACCTCGGCATGACCGGGTACGTCCAGCACGCAATGCAGCAGTCCGCGCCGCTCGGGACCGGTAATGGAAACGTCGAGGTTTCGAAACTCACGGATCGGGTATTTGGACAGCAAGGCATTGCCATGATGGCCATCGGGATACACCGCGTTACGACCGTAGGCAAAATCGCTCCACATGCTGTCGGCGAGGAACTCGTACTGGGACATTGGCGGCCAGTTCTCGTAGCGCGAAGCGTGGCGGTCGTGTTCGCCCAGCACTTCCTGCAGGAACACCAGGTCGGCACCGGTGCTGCGTACCGCTTCACGCAGCTCGGGCAGTATGAAACGACGGTTGAGGGCGGTAAAACCCTTGTGGGTATTGACCGTCAGAACCCGTAGCCGATGGACCGCCGCGGGCGTGTCCAAAGGCGTTGATTCGGCGGCTTGCCGGTTGGGATCGCCAGTCACGTTCACTCCTGAATCAGACGTACCTGTTCATGCGACTTATGGTGGCTGCCGCAGTTCCGGATTTTTCCCCGTTGCCAGGTCAATCACGTCACCCGCTGAGCCACCGTTATCGCGAGCAGGCTCGCTCCCACAGGGTAGGGGGCATCGCTTTTGTGACATGCCTCACACTGGATTGGCGGTGGTCAGATGAACACAATTTCATAGGGCAAACCCATGCGATCAAGAATGACCCGTGGCACCAACGGTGCGATGCCGCTGGCGGGCTCACCGTTGAGTTGGCTGGCGTAGGCGTGCATGGCGTGCCGTTTGCGGGCGGTGGTCCAGATATCCAGGCGCAGCTTGCGGGCCCGGTGCCAAGGGATCTTGTTTTGCTCACGGACCGGCCAGTGCCAGGCCCACACCGGCAGCTCAATGAACACCGCCTCAATGCTTTCGGCGGCCAGGGCCCCGGCGCGGCCAACGGCATCATGGTCGCTGTCACCATCCTTGCGCCAGGTACTGAACACAACGTCGCCCGGCTTCAAGTACCGAGCGATGAAAGCGCTCAGTTGAGCCTCATGGTCGGCGAGGGTTTTTTCCGGAAAACCACCGCGCACCCACTGCATGCCACGGGCCGGTACCCCAAGGCGATGCAGGGCGTCCACGCTTTCCTGGGGATGGGGGCGGTAGGCATGCTGGCGCTCATCGGTCCACAGCGGTGAGCCGGGATGGCTGATGCTGCCGTCGGTGACCGAGATCAGCAAGATGGGATGACCCAGATTGCTCAGCAACTGGAGCAGACCGCCACAGGCACCGACCTCATCACCCGGATGCGGAGCAAGGATGACGGCGCGTGCGCCAGCGGGAATGAGGGTCTGGGTACTGATGATGGGAATGTCGGCCAGCTGGGGGGCGCTGTTCCATATTTGCGGATGCTGTCGACCTGGCAAGCGAGAAGCGAGTTTCATGAGAGACGTCCCTGTTTGTATTCAATCTTTCAGCCATGCACCGGGCCGATTGCCCGGTGGTGCCCACCAGGGCCTGACTGCGAGCGGCGATGTTCCGATCCTGGAATCTACCGCTCGCCAAGTATTGATCATGTTGGGCGATTCGTCGCGCCCCATGTTGTTGCGAATGCTGTTTTTCTGCGCGGGGACTAAGCGGGTGAACAAACCGCGTCCCTGCGGTTGTGTTTTTTCACCCGTTTATCGAAGGTTTATTCCTCCTCCTCACGTTGCAACTCGAACAACAACAGCGAGCGGCCGGTGACGGAGTATTCGTAGTCAAAATCGAAACGCTCCTGGCCACGCACCTTCGGCTGGTTAGTGTCGACCATGCATGTCCAGAAACTGCCTTCGGGCACTTCCGGCAGGCGGAAGTTGACGATGTCGTGATGGGCATTGACCACCAGAAGCAGGGTCGCGTTGCCACCCTTGCGACGAATACCGGTTTCCTGGGCGCGCCCGTCCATCAGCATGCCCAGGCACCGACCGTGGCCGTCGTGCCATTGCTCGGTGGTCATCTCGCTGCCATCGGGGGCCAGCCAGGTGACATCCTTGACGCCCAGGTCTTCGTTGTAATTGCCCACCAGGAACCGCCCGCGCCGCAGGATCGGGTAGGTCAGGCGCAGTTTGATCAGACGCTTGACGAACTTGAGCAGCGCCTCGCCATCCTCACTGAGGTCCCAATTGACCCAGCCGATCTCGCTGTCCTGGCAATAGGCGTTGTTGTTGCCGTGCTGGGTCCGAGCGAACTCATCGCCAGCGACGATCATCGGCGTGCCCTGGGCCAGCAGCAAGGTCGCAAAGAAGTTGCGCATCTGTCGCTGACGCAGTTCATTGATCTCAGGATCGTCTGTCGGGCCTTCGACGCCATGGTTCCAGGACAGGTTGTTGTTGCTGCCGTCCTGATTGTTTTCGTCGTTGGCTTCATTGTGTTTGTCGTTGTACGACACCAGGTCGTGCAGGGTAAAACCGTCGTGGGCGGTTACGAAGTTCACCGAGGCGTATGGGCGACGACCGCGCTGGTTGAACATCTCGCCGGAGGCGGTCATGCGGCTGGCAAAGTCGGCGAGTTGGCCGTCGTCGCCTTTCCAGAATGCGCGCACCGTGTCGCGGAATTTGTCGTTCCACTCCACCCAGCCTGGCGGGAACCCACCCACCTGATAACCACCAGGGCCGCAATCCCACGGCTCGGCGATCATTTTCACCTGGCGCAACACTGGGTCCTGGCGACAGGCGACGAGGAAACTGTGGCGCTCGTCGAAGCCATCGTGGTATCGACCCAGAATAGTCGCCAGGTCGAAACGGAAGCCGTCGACGTGCATCTCCGTGGCCCAGTAGCGCAGGGAGTCGGTGACCATCTGCAGCACGCACGGGTGACTCAGGTCCAGGGTGTTGCCGGTGCCGGAATCGTTGATGTAGTAGCGTTTGTCATCCGGCATCAGCCGGTAGTACGAGGCATTGTCGATGCCGCGCATGGACAGGGTAGGGCCTTGCTCGTTGCCTTCAGCGGTGTGGTTGTAGACCACGTCGAGGATGACTTCCAGGTTGGCCTCGTGCAGGTGCGCAACCATCTCCTTGAATTCGGCGATTTTGCCGCTGGCCAGGTAACGCGGGTCCGGGGCGAAGAAGGCAATGCTGTTGTAGCCCCAGTAGTTGGTCATGCCCTTGTGCAGCAGGTGCTGGTCATTGACGAACGCGTGGACGGGCAGCAGCTCCACCGATGAAACACCCAGCTTGCGGATGTGTTCGAGCACATCGTCCACCATCAATCCGGCGAAGGTGCCTCGCAGGTTTTCCGGGACCGAGGGGTGACGCATGCTGATGCCGCGAACATGGGTTTCATACAGGATGGTCTTGTCCCACGGCACACTGACACGCTGGTCGTTGCCCCAGGTGTGGGCCGGGTCGATGACTTTGCATTTGGGTACGAAGGGCGCGCTGTCGCGTTCATCGAAACTCAGGTCGCCGTCCGGGTGGCCGATGGTGTAGCCAAACAGTGCCTCGGACCACTTCAGCTCGCCGACCAGTTGCTTGGCGTAGGGGTCGATCAGCAGTTTGTTGGGGTTGAAGCGGTGGCCATTCTCCGGGTCGTAAGCGCCATAGACCCGGTAGCCATAGATCATCCCCGGATGGGCGTCAGGCAGATAGCCGTGGTAAATCTCGTCGGTGTACTCCGGCAGCTCGATACGCTCGAGCTCGACTTCGCCGGTATCATCGAAAATGCACAGTTCAACCTTGGTGGCGTTCGCTGAGAACAGCGCGAAATTGACCCCCAGGCCATCCCACGTCGCACCCAGCGGGAAAGGCAGCCCTTCACGAATCCGCGAAGCCTCGATAACGGGCGGCGGCGTAGTGTTTTTTGGATGGGTCATAGTTGCTCCTGCAAAAGACAGACAGATACGGCAATGCTGTTCACTTAAAATCTATTCGTTTCACTGTGGCGAGGCAGCTTGCTCCCGCTGTGCCGCCTAGCGGCACCATTGATGGACACCGCGCATCCAGGCGTCGGCCTGGTGTGGCGTCAGCACGCGCCCTTGTCAGCACGGGGGCGCATGCCCTTGAGGCGGATGTCAGGTATGGATCAGTTAGCCGGCGGCTTGCGCGGCGCTCGTGGCTTTTTCTCCACAGGTTTTTCCGCCGAGGTGCTGACAGCGGCAGGTTTGGCTGCAGGCTTGGCCTTGGGCGTAGTGCTTTTCGTGGCAGGCTTGGCTGCGGTGCTCTTGGTCGCGGCAGGCTTGCTCGCCGCTGGTTTACCGGCGGCCTTGGCGGGTTTGCTCGGTGCCAGGGCTTCGGCCTCGGCAAGTTTGCGAGCCATCTCCCAGTGGCGTTTTTCCTGCCCGGCAGGCTTACCCTCGGATTCCCAGATCTGATAGGCGAATTCACGAATGCGTTTATCGTCGGTACTCATCGCAGTGCTCCTGACTGAACTCAAGATTGGATAAAGACATTGACCGGGAAATCCCCCAGCGCGTCGCTGACCATCAGCTCCCTTTGGGGTGTGACTGCCGCGCTGGAAAAAAGTCCCTTCAGTTTTTCATCCCCACGGGCAAACGGTAGTGATACGCGGGTGTCGCCCCAGTCCGATGCAGCCACCAGCGGCACGGCACCGTTTTCCAGCAGGCGAGCTGCATGGATCGGTACCACTATGATTGCCCGTTGTTGCTCATGCTCACGCATAAAGGCCAGGACCCGTTCGGCCTGCGCGCCAACCACTTGCAATGGCTGATAGCGGCCTTGCTGGAACAGCTGCAAGTGTTCGGTGCGTACGGCCAGTGTCCTGGCGATCAACGCTTGCTTGACCCTGCCATCGCGCCAAGTGCTTACCAGTTGCGCTGGGGTGCCTGGTGTTTGCATTGCCTCGCGGCGCGCCAGGAAATCCACCGGGCGGCGGTTGTCCGGATCCACCAGGCTGAAATCCCAGAACTCATTACCCTGGTACAGGTCCGGTACACCAGGCACAGTCATGCGCAGCAAGGTTTGCGCCAAACTGTTGAGGGCGCCCGCCGGGGCGATGACCTGGACCGCCTCGGCGATGGCGTTGCGCAGGGGCAGCCCCTCATCACCGAGCAACAGCCGCTCCAGGAACAGTTGGGTCGCCTGCTCATAAGCGTCGTTGACGGCCGACCAACTGCTTTGCAACTTGGCTTCGCGCAAAGCCTTGCGTTGCCATTGCCACATGCGCTCGTTGTAGTCGGCCAGTGCCGTGTGGTCGTGCACATCCAGGTCTAGCGGCCAACTTCCCAGTAGCGCCTGGTACAGAATTAGTTCATCGCCGGCTGAAGGAGCGGCGGGGTCGCTGTGCAGCGATGGCGCAAGAATGCGCCACTGGTCCACGCACGCCATGTACCAATCAGCTCGTTCGCTGATGACCGCCAGCCGCGCCCTGGTGTCTTCGCCGCGCTTATGGTCATGGGTGGCGGTGGTCATCAGGTTGTCAGGGAAATGCTCCAGCCGTTCGAGGCAGGCGTCATGAAACGCTTGCGGCGGGGCGCTGAACCGTTCGGTGTTGTAGCCCACGTCATTGCGCGACAGCAGTACTGCCGAACGATAAAGCGCCGTGTCTTCCACGGCCTTGGCGGCGGCTGGCGAGGTCAGTTGCTGGAAGCGCACGCAAGCATGGCGCAGCCGTTTGCGCTGACCACCCCGTGGGCGATCCCGCCAGGGCATCCCGCCGAGCCAGTCGGCCAGGTAGTCGAGCACCGGCCAGTCGGCTTCGCTGAGGGTCTGTCGGGCGTCTTCCAGGGCCTGACGAAAAAACACATCGTCTTCGTTGGAGCGGCCGAGCGGGTTGATGTAGGTGCGGTACACCGGGAAGTGCACGATCAGTTCCTGCAACGCGCGGCGAATGGCGCCGAGGGTCAGGTCACGGGTCATCACGTCGTCCCGCGCGACTTGCAACAGGGCCTGGGCGACGCTTTCGAAGTCTCCGGCCAGGGAACCATTGAGAATCTGTTGACGGGCCAGATGCGCTTCTTCGATGAAGTGCGCCGGTCGCTCGCTGTGGCGACTCCAGAACTCGGCAAGGGGTTCGGCACCGGCCGGGTCATGCTGCAGCAACGAGATCTGGTTCATGAACTCGTAACCGGTACTGCCGTCGATGTTCCAGTCCCGACGCAGGCTCTCGCCATCGCCGAGGATTTTCTCAATGAAAATGGGCAGGTGCCGCGAGGGCGAAAGCGAATCAAGACGCCTGCGCAATTTGCGGCAGTAGCCGCGAGGATCGGCAAGACCGTCGATGTGGTCGATCCGCAAGCCGTCCACCAATCCTTCGGCGATCAATTCGAAAATTTTGGCGTGGGTGGCTTCGAACACCGCGGGGCGCTCGACCCGCAGGCCACCCAGCTCATTGACGTCGAAAAAGCGCCGCCAGTTGATGTCGTCCGCCGCCGTGCGCCAACTGGCGAGCCGGTAGCTCTGGCGCTCCAGCAATTGATGCAGACGCTCGAACCCCTCGGGTTGCCGGGAGTCGTAGGCGCGCAAGTTCTCTTCGATGGTGGCCTGGATACCTGGCTGGCTGGCCAGCTCTTGCAATTGCTGCTGCAGCGGTCGGGCCAGGGTATGGGCGTCGGTCTGGTAGTTCAGCGTGGTAAAACGCTCGGCCAACGCCTTGAGGGATTCGGCCTGTTCGGATGGCAGCGTTTCGGCAGGTTTGAGTAATTCGCCGTACTGCATGGGGCAGATAGGGAAGTGATGCTCGTAATGCTCGGCCAGGAAGCTGCCTTGTGTGGCATCGAAGCGTAACTTCAGGGTGCCTTCCTGCAAGGCCACTCCGTAGTCGCTGCCTAAAAACGGCAGCAACAGTTGGCCCTCCATCAAGGGGTCGGGAGAATGCCACTGGATATCGAAAAACTCGCCGAAGGGGCTCAAACGTCCCCATTCCAGCAGGTCCTGCCACCAGGGATTGTCATTGCCGCCGACGGCCATGTGGTTGGACACGACATCGAGAATCAACCCCATCCGGTGCTCACGCAGGCTGGCGACCAGGCGTCGAAGCGCCGCTTCGCCGCCCAGTTCCGGGTTCACCTGGGTCGGATCGACCACATCGTAGCCATGCATGGAGCCGGCGCGGGCTTTGAGTAGTGGCGAGGCGTAAATATGGCTGATGCCCAACGATGCGAAGTACGGCACCTGGGGGATGGCATCGTCCAGGGTGAAGCCTTTATGAAATTGCAGGCGAAGGGTCGCCCGCAATGGTTGGATCAACGTCTGATTCATCGGTCACGCTCGTTCGCCTGAAGCCTTGCGCAGGCGAGGATTTCCAGACGCCGGGCGGCGCCCGGGTCATCCAGCAGCACCTGGCTGTCACACGCCAGGCGACGCCGCCAGTTGGGGTGGGTATCGGTGGTGCCAGGCAGGTTGGCCTGTTCGTCGATGCCTAGGGCGTCTTCGAGCGGCAGCAACACCAGCGGCGCACGGGTGTGTCCGAGGAAACGCACACTGGCGTCGAGGATCTCGTCGGTATCCAGGTGTTCTTCACGAAAGTTCTGCGGGTCCTGATTCAACACATTGCTCAGGCCTTCGCGTTCACGCTCGCGGTGTTTGCGCCAGTCCATCTCGGTGTGGGAGTCGATCAGGTCCAACCGGGCGTTCCAGTCGATATCATGACCGTGCCACCAGCCATTGAGGGTCGGCAAGTCATGGGTACTGGTCGTGGCCAGGGCATTGTCCGGCCAGTCGAGGATGGGTTTGAAGTGGGTATTGTCCTGTTCGAACAACAGCACGCGCATGCCGAGGATCGACCGGGCGCTGAGCTTCTCGCGAAGCCCGTCGGGCACGGTGCCGAGGTCTTCGCCCAGGACGATGGCTTGATGGCGATGGGATTCAAGGGCCAGCAGACGCAGCAGGTCGTCCACCGGATAATAAAGGTAGGCGCCATCGCTGGGCGGGGCGTCGTTGGGGATCACCCACAGGCGCTGCAAGCCCATCACATGATCGATGCGCAAGCCGCCGGCGTGGGCGAAGTTGGCCCGTAGCATCTCAATGAACGCGCGAAAACCATTGCGTACCAACCCCTCTGGCGAGAATGCCGAGATGCCCCAGCCTTGGCCGGAGCGGTTGAGGATGTCCGGCGGTGCGCCCACGGTCAACGAGGCGAGCAGTTCATCCTGCCGACTCCAGGCCTGGCTGCCTCCGCCATCGGCGCCTACTGCCAGGTCAGCGATCAGGCCAATGCCCATGCCGCTGGATTTAGCCGCGCTCTGGACGCGCTCCAGGCACCGGGTAATCAGCCACTGGCAAAACGCGTAGAAGCCGATTTCGTCGGCGTTCTCCTCGGCAAAGTGCGCCAACGTCGAACTACGCGGGTTGCGCCATTCTTCGGGCCAATGGCGCCAGTCCAGGCTCTCTCCCCGAGCCGCACGTTCGGCCTGCAGGGCTTCGAAGCGGCAATGATTCTCCAGGGGTTCGCCGCTGGTGTGGCGGAAACTGCTGAAATCCTCATGCAATGGATGCTCGCCCTGGCTGAAGCCGTCGTAAAGGGCGCGCAGGACTTTCTGCTTGGCCTGGGCCGCCACGGGCCAATCCACCAGCGGTTGTTCTTCCAGGTTGCGCAGTTGGTTGGTCAAACCGGTGGCGTCAATGGCCGCGCGTAGCGCGCGTTCGCCGAGAACGGTGCCCGGCGCGGCATAGAGACTGTTGAGGAAGAGCCGGCTGGACGGTGAATAGGGGCTGTAACGGCCGGTGTCGCTGCTGAACATCGCGTGCATCGGGCTGATCGCCAGGGCGTCGGCACCGCGCTCGCCGGCGACCCGTACCAACTCCTCCAGGGCCTGGGTGTCACCGAAACCTCCGTCGCCGGGGCGGCGCAGCGCATATAACTGCGCGCTCAGGCCCCAGGCGCGGGGCGTCGGATTATCCACCGCATCGGCCACGCTATAGCAATGTGCTGGCGCGACCGCCAGGATGAAATGCTGGTCCTGGATGCTGACGTGCTGGTAACCCACCGGGACCATCCCCGGCAACCTGGCGTCGGCGTCGAGTTTCAGGTTCAGTGTGGCACCATCCTCGAGCTGGATTTCGCAGGGCGTGGCGGCTTCGAAGTAGCGGCTCAGATCCACGCTGGCGCCGACATCGGCGGTGATCAGCGGTGGCAATTGATGATTCTGTTGGTCCTGCTGCAATTGCAGCAGACTGGCGTCGATTTCCTGGGCGGTCCCGGCTGGATGGCCCAGACCGATGAGGACTGAACGCAAGACGGCGGGCGAGACTTTCTGCGCCCGGCCGTTGGCGTCGATCCAGTCCACCGCCAGGCCCGCTCGGCCGGCGAGAATTTCCAGTTGCGCATCGCTCATAGGCGCTCTCCAGTGATGTTGGGCAAGTTTGCCGCGTGCGTCAGACTGACCAGCGCGCTGTAGGGCGCCAGGGCCCCTTGCTGCAACAGACCCATGGCGTGCTGCGGATGTTCGAAAAGAATCTCGGCCTCTTCTTGAGCGGTATGCTTGACCGGCTGATCGCTGAGGTTCAGGTCAATGCGCAACACGCTGCCGTCGCCCATGCGCCAGCGTGCGCTGACTGCGCCATGGCCCAGCACTTCGGCGTCCAAGGCCTGGGCTCCGGGCAAGCGCGGGACGATCACTTCACGGCGGATTTTCAGCAGTTGTCGATAGAGTGTTTCACTGGCTAGTTGCTCAGCGTGCTGCGCCTCCAGCTCAGGCCTCGACACCTCGAAGGTATCAGCCGCGTTAGGATCCGGGATGCGCTCACGCTTTTCGGGATCGGCAAAGGCACTGAACGCCTTGAACTCGTTGCGCCGACCCTCACGAACCAGCTCCGCCAGCTCGCCGTGATGGCTGGTGAAAAACAGGAAGGGTTGCCGGGCGGCTACTTCATCGCCCATGAACAGAAGCGGAATCATCGGCGACAACAGCAACAAGACCGTCGCCGCTTGCACGGCCTGAGGCGGGGCCAGTTGGTGCAGGCGTTCACCCAGTGCCCGGTTGCCAATCTGATCGTGGTTCTGCAGAAACAGCACGAAGGCGCTGGGGGGCAGGTGACCGCTGGGTTCGCCCCGGGGCTCGCCGTGGCGGTTGATATGGCCCTGGAAGACAAAGCCCTGGCTGAGGCAGCGTGCCAATTGTTCCGTCGGCTCTTGGGCATAGTCAGCATAATAGGCGTCGGTTTCGCCGGTCAGCAGCACGTGCAGGGCGTTGTGCCCGTCATCGTTCCACTGGGCGTCATAGCCGTGCTCCAGCAGGCTGGCCTGGTTGTGTTCGTTTTCCACGGTCAACCAGACATGCCGAACCGGATCTACCTGTTCGCGCACCCTGGCGGCCAGTTCCTGGAGAAAATCCGGATCTTCGATCGCATGCACGGCGTCCAGGCGCAGTCCGTCGAAACGGTATTCCAGCAGCCACATCAGCGCATTGTCGATAAAGAAGTCCCGCACCTCGCGGCGCCGGAAGTCAATTGCCGCGCCCCAGGGGGTGTGCTTGTCTTCGCGGAAAAAACCTTTTGCGTAACGGTGCAGATAATTGCCGTCGGGGCCGAAATGGTTGTAGACCACGTCCACAATCACCGCCAGCCCGTGGCCGTGGGCGCTGTCGATCAAGTGCTTGAGCTGTTCCGGCGTGCCGTAGGAGGCCTGGGGAGCGTAGGGCAGGACGCCGTCGTAGCCCCAGTTACGGTCACCGGGAAACTGCGACAGCGGCATCAGTTCGATGGCGGTTACCCCTAATCCAGCCAGGCGCGCCAGGTGCTGTTCGACGCCTTGGAAACCACCGAGGGCGCCGACGTGCAACTCATAGATCACAGCTTCATGCCAGGGGCGCCCGGACCATTGGGTATGGCGCCATCGGTAAGCATGAGGGTCGACCACCACGCTGTGGCGGTCAATGTCACCGGCCTGGGCGCGGGACGCCGGGTCGGGAACCTCCAGTTCGCCGTCGATGTTGTAGCGATAACGAGTGCCGGCGGGGCAACGGGTCTGGATCATGAACCAGCCATCGGCCTGGGGCAGTAGCGGTATTGAATCTCCAGTGTCGAGCTCGACACTCACAAAAAAAGCATCCGGGGCCCAGAGGGCGAAGCGGGTGTGCTCGGCATCGAGCATGACCGCGCCATGGGTCCAGGTTTCAGGCGTCCTTGACGGCATTGTTACCTCATTGTCTGGCCGATTTACCCAGTGACTTGGCCACTAGCTGTTCATAGAGTTCGGCGTAGGGTTCCACGGCCTTGCACCAGTTGAATGGCGCTGACATAGCCCGGCAGCGCATCGCGTTGAGCAGGTCAGGGAACTCGAAGACCTTGAAGGCCCGGCTCAATGCCTGTTTGTAACTTTCGGCGGTGGACTCATCGAACAGGAAGCCGGTGATGCCGTCTTCGATGGTGTCCGCCAGCCCGCCG
This sequence comes from Pseudomonas sp. A214, assembly GCF_900156295.1. Lineage (NCBI taxonomy): Bacteria > Pseudomonadati > Pseudomonadota > Gammaproteobacteria > Pseudomonadales > Pseudomonadaceae > Pseudomonas > Pseudomonas sp. A214. The sequence goes on along the minus strand of NZ_LT707062.1, from coordinate 4,144,903 downwards.
GTATTGCGTGCCACCGGCAGCGAGCCGAAGCGCTGGGCGTACATCTGGCTCAAGCCGCAGGGCTCGTAGCGTGAAGGCATCAGCAGAAAGTCGCTGCCGGCGAACATCCGCCGCGCGTCGGTTTCGTTGAAGCCGATGCGTACACCGATCCGTCCGGGAAAACGCAGCGCCAGTTCACGCATGGCTTGCTCTTCCTCCGGTTCGCCGCGACCGATGATCGCGATCTGGCCCCCGGATTCGACGATGAACTCGGCGACGGCTTCGGTCAGGTCCAGGCCTTTCTGGTACACCAGGCGCGAAACCACGGCGAACAGCGGGCCGCTGGAGTCGTCTAGACCAAACAGATCGCGTACATGAGCCGCGTTCACGGCTTTGCCTTCCCAGTCACCCATGGCGAACTGGCGGAACAAGTGCGTATCGGTGGCCGCGTCCCAACTCTCATCGATGCCATTGGGAATGCCGCTGAGCAGGCCTTGTTGTGTTTTAGCCGCAAGAAAACCGTCGAGCCCGCAACCGAATGCCGGGGTAGTGATTTCCTGGGCGTAGGTGGCGCTGACCGTGGTGATATGACTGGAGTAGGCCATGCCGGCCTTGAGAAACGACAACTTGCCGTAGAACTCCATGCCTTCCTGCTGCAGCGCGTGCTCCGGGATACCCAGCTCCGGGCATGAGGCCAGGCTCACTACGCCCTGGTATGCCAGGTTGTGAATGGTGAACAGGGTAGGCGTGCGTTGCCCACGCCAGTGCATATAGGCCGGCGCCAGACCGGCCGGCCAGTCATGGGCGTGGACCAGATCGGGGCACCAGTGGATTTGGGCGAGGTTGGCGGCGATATCAGCTGCGGCCAGGCCCAGCCGGGCGAAGCGAATGTGGTTGTCGGGCCAGTCGCGACCGTTGTTGGCCCCGTAGGGTGAGCCTTCACGGGCAAAGAGTTCCGGACAGATCAGTACGTAGATCACCAGGCCGTCGGCCATGTCCATGCGCCCGATCTTGCAGGGCGGCAGCGCGGCGTGGCCGCCCAGTTCACCGATGATGTGGATCGGGTTGCCGCTGTTCATCACCTGCGGGTAACCGGGGATCAGCACTCGCACGTCATGCAGGCCGGCCATGGCCCGGGGCAGGGCGGAAGAAACATCGCCCAGGCCGCCGGTTTTGACCAGGTCGGCAATTTCCGAGGTTACGAACAATACCTTCTTGCGATTGGGATTCTGCCTGACGACCGGGAGCAGTGCCTTGCCGCCGGTGGCCAGCACCGGTGCCGTCGGCGAGTCAGTCGCCAGCGGAAGTTGAGAACGGACTTGCTGTGGTTCCAAGGCAGCACTGATCATAACTTTCTCCCATTTTCTCGATCTGTTTCCGGCAAGCGCCAGAGCTGTTGTTTCATTGGCCGAATCCTGCGGCCAGGCGCACAAGCGCTACGCAAGGTAAGCAAAGCGCTGCCCAATGCGGTTAAGCGAATCAGGTGAAGGGGCTGCTTCAAGGACTTGCAAGGACTGCACCAGCCGTTGTTGCCCTACCTCTAACCTGACCCGTCGCCGTTGCGAAAAGTTTCCACTTTTTTTCGTCTGGACGACCGGTCGGTTTTCTCCCCGGTTTGGCAGTCTAGGTCAGAACCTAGAGCGGTGCGGCGCGCTTCGTCGAATTGTCCGACAATCAGCTTTGTTGGCGGCAATGTCTTACACGACAAAGCGGGATACGCACCGACGAAGTGCAGTTTCTGGAAACGTAATGGGTGTATGGGAATGGGGGTGTTTCATCGGCGTGCGCGATGCAATGGCGCGATGCACCATCAGGGGGCGGGTGAAATAGAGGCATTTTAGTGGCCATTGTTGGCCCGGAAATACGCTGTTTCTGTGGGAGCAGGCTTGCTCCCACTTAAAACGTGTTCAGTCGCCAGTGGGGGTCAACAGGCGGATCGGTTTGCCGGCCGCCCAGGCTTGCAGGTCTTCGATCATCAAGGAATAGAACTTCTGATAATTGTTCCGGGTGACGTAACCCACGTGCGGTGTGGCCAGTAGATTTTCCAGGGATCGGAACGGGTGGTCGGATGGCAAGGGTTCCTCGGCGAAGACGTCCAGGGCGGCACCGGCCAGGCGTTTGTCGCGCAGGGCGTCGATCAGGGCGGCTTCATCGACGATTGGACCGCGTGCGGTATTGACCAACAGCGCCTGGGGTTTCATCCAGCCCAGCGCCTGGGCGTCCACCAAACCGCGGGAGCGCTCGCTGAGTACCAGATGCACCGAGAGAATGTCAGCCTGTTCGAACAGTTGCTGTTTACTCACGTAGGTCACACCCACTTCTGCGGCCCGTTCAGCGGTGAGGTTCTGGCTCCAGGCGATCACCCGCATGCCGAAGACCTGGCCGAACAGAGCTACCCGTGTGCCGATGCTGCCCAGGCCGAGGATCGCCAGGGTCTTGCCATGCAGGTCGCCGCCCAAGCCTTGTTGCCATAGCCCGGCGCGCAAGGCATTGGCCTCCTGCACCAGGTTGCGGGTCAGGGCCATGATCAGCGCCCAGGTCAGCTCGGGGGCTGCGTGCTTGTAGCTTTCGGTGCCGCATACCTGGATACCCAGTTCGGCGGCTGCCTTGAGGTCCAGGGCGGCATTGCGCATGCCGCCGGTGAGCAACAGCTTGAGGTTGGGCAGGCGGCGCAGCAGGCCTTCGTCGAATGGCGTGCGTTCACGCATCACGCAGATCACTTCGAAGCGGTGCAGGCGCGCGGCGAGGGTGTCGCGCTCGGCAGGGTACTCATGAATAAATGTCACCTGGCCGATGCTATCGAGCACCGACCAGTCCACCACGTCCCGCGCTACGTCCTGCCAATCATCGATGACTGCTATTTGCACCGCCATGGAACACCTCGTCAGGGAATGGGTTTGTTCAGCCAGCCCAGCAAGGCCTGGTGGAACCGGTCCGGCTCTTCCATCTGTGGGGCATGCCCCAGATGGGCGAACTCCACCAGGGTCGACTGGGGAATCAATTGAGCCACCTGCTTGCCCAGCACTTCATACCGGCCCAGTTTGGCTTTCACGGCCGGCGGCGCGATGTCGCTGCCGATGGCGGTGGTGTCGGAGGTGCCGATCAGCAGCAGCGTCGGTACTTTCAGGTCCTTGAATTCGTAGTAGACCGGCTGGGTGAAGATCATGTCGTAGATCAGCGCCGAATTCCACGCGACTTGCGTGTGCCCCGGCCCCTTGTTCAGCCCGGCCAGCATGTCCACCCAGCGCTCAAACTCCGGTTTCCAGCGGCCACCATAGTAGGTCTTGCGCTCGTAGTTGCGGATACCGTCGGCGCTGAGTTTCAGTTCGCGCTCGTACCACTGGTCCACTGTACGGTAGGGCACGCCGAGGGCTTTCCAGTCCTCCAGGCCGATGGGGTTGACCATCGCCAGCCGCTCGACCTGATCGGGAAACTGCAAGGCATAACGGGTGGCGAGCATGCCACCGGTGGAGTGGCCGAGCACAATGCTTTTCTGCACCCCGAGAGCCTTGAGCAGGGCCTGGGTGTTGGTTGCCAGTTGGTGGAAGCTGTACTGGTAATGAGCGGGCTTGCTGGACGTACAGAAACCGATCTGATCCGGGGCGATGACCCGGTAACCGGCTTCGCTGAGGGTTTTGATCGAGTCGCCCCAGGTGGCGGCGCAAAAGTTCTTGCCGTGCATCAGCACCACGGTGCGGCCATTGACCTCGCCTTGGGCCGGCACGTCCATGTAGCCCATTTGCAACGATTGGCCCTGGGACTGAAGGGGGAAGTGCTTGAGTGTGTAGGGGTATTCGAAGCCTTGGAGTTCCGGGCCATAGGCCGGGCCTTCAGGCGGGTTTTCGGCCTGGGCGAACAGCGGCAGGGCGGCCGTCAGAAACAGGCTGGGTAACCAGCGAGCAGTGGAACGCGACATGGGCAATCTCCTTTGGGCATCCGGCCGATCCTGGCGTGGCCCGATTATGGCGACATTAACCACAGGCAACCCAAAGTCGCGAACGTTCAACCCATCCAGCCCAGGGTCGCGAGGGCGAGTGCGCCATAACGCAACCCTTTGGCCAGGGTCACGATCAACACAAAGCGCCGCCACGGCTCGCCCATCACGCCCGCCACCAAGGTCAGTGGATCGCCGATGATGGGCATCCAACTGAGCAGCAGCGACCAACGCCCATAACGCTGATAATGCACGCGGGCCTTGTCCAGATGGGCCGGACTGACCGGAAACCAGCGCCGATCCTTGAACTGCTCCAGGCGTGTGCCCAGCCACCAGTTCACCAGCGAGCCCAGTACGTTGCCCACGGTGGCGACCCCCAGCAACAGCCAGGTTTCATAGCGTTCGCTGAGCAACAGCCCAACCAGCAGTGCTTCGGATTGCAGCGGTAACAAGGTGGCGGCACCGAATGCCGCCAGGAACAAGCCGATGTAAGCCTCGCCCATCAATGGGCCGGGTAATCCGCCACCACGGTTTGCGTCCCGTCGCTTTTCAGGCCGATCACCTGATACGCATCACTCATGCCGTCCGTTTCCATACCGGGCGAACCCATGGGCATGCCAGGCGCGGCCACACCGAGCAGGTCGTTCCGTTTGCTCAACGCCAGGACCTGGTCGGCCGGGACATGCCCCTCAACGAATTTGCCATTGATCTGGGCTGTGTGGCAGGAGCGCAGGTTGGGCGCAACACCCAGGCGTTGTTTGACTGAACTCATGTCGGTTTCAACATGGTCGTTGACCTTGAAGCCGTTTTCTTGCAGATGTGAAATCCATTTTTTACAGCAACCGCAATTGGCATCGCGGTGTACGTCAATGGTGATCGGTTCGGCGGCCTGGGCCAGGGTGGTGACAAAAAACGCGCTCAGGGCGAGCAGGTGCAGGGGATTGGCCATGGGGACAGTCTCGTGTCGAACAGTTTGGGAGGAGGATAACAGAGTAGCGAGCGTGAGCTGACAGTGGGCTGAGGGGCGGATTACAGAGTTGTCAGGTTGGGGGCGATGCTGATTCGAAGTTCGGCGCAAATTCACCCGCCACCGCAGAACCCTGCGGGAGCGAGCCTGCTCGCGATCGCGGTGGTTCAGCTTGGCCAGTGTCGACCTTGCCGCCGTCATCGCATGCAGGCTCGCTCCCTCAGGTTCATATGCAAACAGCCTGGGGCGTTTCAGCGCACCTTGAACCGCCCCATGATCGCATTCACCCGGCTGTTGGCTTCCAGCAACTGGCGGGTGTTGTTCTCGCTGGCCAGGCCACTTTCCACCAGCTCTTCCACCATATGGCGGATCTGCACCATGCTGCGATTGATTTCCTCGGTCACGGCGCTCTGCTGTTCGGCAGCGGTGGCGATCTGAGTGCTCAGGCTGTTGATCTGGCTGACGGAACCGGCCATTTCATCCAGTCCTGAATTGACTCTGGACGTGGCGTCGGCGGCCGACTGGCAGCTGGCCTGGGTGTTTTCCATGGCCGAAACCGATGAACTCACGCCCTGGGTCAAGCGCGTCAGCATTCCGTTGATTTCCGAGGTGCTGGCCTGGGTGCGGGCGGCGAGGGCGCGTACCTCATCGGCCACCACTGCGAAGCCTCGACCCTGCTCACCGGCCCGGGCGGCTTCGATGGCGGCGTTAAGGGCCAGCAAGTTGGTCTGCCCGGCAATGGCGCCGATTACGCCGAGAATCTCGGTGATGCGTTGAGCGTCCTGCTGCATGCTTTCGACTTTGCGGGTAGCACTGGCGACTTCATCGATCAAGGCCACCACACTGTTGGACGCCTCTGCGACAACCACCCGAGAATGGTCGGCATGTTCATTGGCGCGTTGGGTGAACGCAGCGGTTTCGGCGGCGTTCTGCGCGACGCTTTCGGCGGTGGAACTCATCTCGGTGATGGCCGTGACGGTCTGGTCGGTTTCCGAGGCGTGGCGCATCAGGATTTCGCTGGTGTGGGCTGAGGTCCGTTGCAGGTTGTCCAGGCTTGTCGCCATGGCGCCGGTCGCCTGGGTGACTTCGCCGATCATGTTTTGCAGGTAAACGATGAAGCCGTTGACCGAATGACCGATCGCCCCCAGTTCATCCTCGGCGCGGATGGTGATGCGCCGGGTCAGGTCGGCATCGCCGGTGGACAGCGCATCGATGTTGCTCTTGAGTGTCTTCATGCGGTTGGTCAACTGACGGATCGCGTACAACTGCATCAACACCAGCAGGATCACCATCGGGATCTGCAGCAGGCTTAACGTGCTCAGTACATCGTCGCGCTGGGCGGTGATCAGGCGGGTTGGCAAGGCGGTAGCCAGGAACCACGGCGAACCTTCGATAGGCCGCATGAAAAAGGTACTGGCCTCACCCTTGTTATCAAATTCGACCCGCTGCAACGGTTGGTCTCGCTGGGCCAGGCCGGCCTTGACCTGTGCGGCGAAGGGCGAGGTTGCCGCCAGTTCGCTGATGTTCTTCAGCACGATGGGGCCGCTGATGCGCGAACTGTTGCTGATGATCTTGCCATCGCCTTCCACGATCAGCATCTCGGCGCTCAGCTCGGCTTCCTTGCGTGCCACCAGCTCATTGAAGAAGCCCAGGGTCACGTCGATGGTGGAAACGCCATAAGGCGCGCCGTTCTTCTGGATGGACATGGCGCAGTTGGTCCGCGGCTCAGCGCTGGCGTCGTCTTTATAGGCGGCGGCCCAGGCGCACTTGCCGGCGGGTGTGGCCATGCCGCCCTTGTGCCAGGGTTGATCGTAATAATTTGGCGCCGCGTCGCTGTTCCAGAAGGTATTGACCACCAGTTTGCCCGAGGCGTCGCGGTGCCAGAACGTGCTGAATTTGCTACGCCCTTCGGCCCGCTGATTAGGCAGCGGCCAGATCCCGCCACCAAAGACTTTCAGCTCGCCGTACTGATCCACCAAGCCAGGCAGGACCCTGTCTATGGCATCGCTGTCGAGCAGCGGGATGGTCTGGGTGATGCTGCGTTGCTGCGCCTGGACCTTGTTCAATTCCCCCTGGATCTGCTCGGCCACTTCGCTGATGCGATTAAGCGCCACTTGCTCTTCGGTGTGGCGCAGTTTGGGCGCGACGAGATAGCTGATACCCACGACGGTCAGGATGGACAACAGCAGGATGAATGAAATCAGGAACAGCGTGTAGCGCGCCTGAATGGTGCGAAATGCGGGCATGTGGGAATCCTTGCTCGAAGGCGTCTTTCGGGAGTTGGCGCAATGGCCTGACTTATTTTTATCGGCCCGTCGCTGGACAGCTTGAGGGGTGCCCACATAGCAAACATTACCGCTGATCGGGAAAGATCGCAGCGTGAACGCCGCGATCTTCCAGCATTTCAGCGCGACTTTTTTGCGTGGCCACAGCGCCGAAAACTCCGTTTTTACGCCGCCGAACCTGCCTGGGCGCTTCTCCAGATGTGCCCTTGGGCTTGCACTTGTTCGTGGAGCCGTTGCATCGGCTCCGAATGCAAGGTGAGCGGGCGATCCAGGGCGCCACGGTGAAACAGCGCCTGCCAACCGGGGTCGCCTTCGGCAGGCATGATCCCGGTGAAGATGAATCCGGCGTCCATCAATCGTTGGTAATCGTCGGCGAATTGCTGACGCAGTCCGAGTCGCACTGAAAGTGACCAATGGGCCGGCAAGCGCAGCAGTTGCCCGGCCAGGCGAAGGCCTATGTACCCGGCCACAATGTCGATTCTTCCGGGCAGCTGTCGGATTTGAAAAGGCTGTACCGAAGGCGATGGCGCCTCGAGCGAGGTACCAAACAGCGATGCCAAGGGTTGCGTCAGCCATTGGCATGCCGCGGGCCATTTAAGGTGCGGCAGCGGGCGGCGATGGCCGCTGACCACCTGGCTGCCGACCACGATGGTTTCGGCGTGGACCGTGGCGAAAGGTGAGGGCACATGGTCAGGCAGCAGCCCGGTGTCATGGAACCCCAGGCGTTGTGCCAGACGCTGGCTGTAGCAATGGCTGGTGACTTGCTTGATCGACAGCCTGGCAAGCCCGAGGTCCTGGCAGCTGTCGAGTAATTTCTGCCCCAGACACGTCGCAATCTGGCCGCCCTGCACCGCGGGATCCACCGCGATCAGGGCCAGTTCCGCGTCTTCACCATCGGCCGTCTGCCGACACAGTGCGGCATGGCCGACCACGCGGTCATCCTCCACGGCGACCATGGAGTGCCAACGGTTCAGCAGGTTGTGCAGGCCAATCATGTGTGGCAGGTAGACGTCTGGTGAGACGTAGTGATCGCCGTAAACCCGGCGGAACAATTCGCTGGTTCCGACGCCATCCGTGGGCCTGAACGGTCGGATGACCACGCTGCTCATCCGGCGTGCCTCGCTGTCAACGGAGCATAGGTGCGGCGGTCGATGATCGACAGGTGCTTGCCAGAGCGTGGATGGCGTTCCAACGCTTGCAGGCCGCAGGCCTGGACGTGCAGGTCGAGTTGGTCGATACCCGGATACTGTTTGGTCAAAGCAGCTTTCAATGTGTTGGAGAGTGACTGGCAAGCCTGGGTTTGCCCGCCAGGCACCCACTTGAGCAACACGCGGTCGTTGTTCTGTGCGTGCTCGATGATCAATTGCCACTGAAGGTCACCGCCAATGCTGCGGATGATGTCGCTGATTTCCTGCGAAAACAGCGAGAAAACGCCTACCCGCACTCGCTGGCTTTTCGCGCTGCGGCCCTGAAGCGCGAACTTGCGTCGCGGGGTGCCAACCGGCTCGCGCCAGCACGCTCGGTCGCCCACCGGATACCGCACGATGGGCATCAGGGTCCGGGTGAGGTTGGTCACCACCAGATTGCCGGGCCGATCGCACGCCTGGATGACCTCACCGCTCAGTTCATCGATGATCTCTACCCGTATCTGTTCGCCGAACACGCGGTGCTCGCCCAGGTTGCAGTCCGGTGCGCTGGCGCCCACCAGCCCGGCGTCGACGCTGGCATAGCCGATGGAGGCGAAGCGTGCCTGTGGGAAGGCGCGCTGCAACGCGGGCAACTGGCTGTCGAACAGGTTTTCTCCGCCGAACAGCACGGTGGTGATGCCGGGCAGCGTTCGTCCCTGTTGATCCAAATGGTCGGCAAACGCCAGCAGGTGCGCAGGCACACCGGCCAGCACATTGATGCGGTGGCCGGTCACCGCCTCGGTCAGCACGTCGAGATCCACCGCCCCGGTGAACGGGAATTCGGTGATGGCTACATCGACTTTGCCAAGGGCGCCATGAATGAACAGGAAACTGGCGTACAGGTCTCCGGAAAAGAACAGGTTGGCGATTCGATCACCAGCCCTCAGTTGTGCTGCCAGGCTCTGACCGAAGCAGTTGAGCATCCGCTGCCATTCAGCGCGGGTGTACACCGACAGTTTCCCCTGACTGGTCGTGCCGCCGGTTTTGTAGATCAGCGCGTCTTCTATTTTGTCGGTCAGCACGTCCCAATTGTCCAGGTCATGACTGCCGGCCCAATAGTCGGCGACGTCGACAATGGGGACATCCTCCAGAGCGCAATTCTGCGCGGGTAAATGCCGTAAAGACTTGCGGTAGAACGTTGAATGCGTACGAATATGGGCGAGCCATTGTTCGAATGGTAAAGAGGTGCTCATCAGGGTTCTCTCGGACTCTAACGTCCGCTTATTCAATTACACGGGAAAACAATCAAGCGGTGAGTCTGCGATCAATCACCAGCGGTACTTTGCCGCTGTGTTTGTTATGTTCGAAACTTGTCGCCGGACAGGATTGCACGTCCAGTACGAGCATTTCGGACTCCACCAGCGTGGACAGCAGTTCGAGGCCCATGACCTGGCTCCGGACCGTTTGTGCATTGCCATCGGCGCGAATCAATAGGCGTTCGCAGCCGCTGCTGTGGTAATCGAGTACGATCTGAATGGCCGTTTGTGCCTGCTCAGCCAGCTCGTGGGTATTGATCAGGTACGTCACGATGCGTATCAGGGCGCCGTGGCGCTGGCGCAACTCGAACCGGGGTGACTCCAGGCCACACGGGCAGGGAGCGGTGAGCCAGCGCCCGCAATCACCAACTTCGTAGCGGTGAAGGGGCTGCGCTTGGCGTCTGCGCGAAGTGAACAGCAGCCGTCCGGTTTCCCCCGACGCGACCGGAGCGTCCAGTTCCAGCTGGACGATCTCCAGGTGTTGAATGTCCTCCATGAGGTGGAATACACCCTCGCCGCTGGCAGTGCAGGCATGGCCAAGGGGACCCGCGTCGACGCTGCCATAGATGGCTGAGCGAATACTTGTCACGCCGCAGTCCTCAAGCAACTGACGGCAGCCTGGCCCCAGGTGCTCGCCGCCCAGCATGACTTTGCGCACGCCGCCGTAGCCTTGAAGGGTTTCTTGCTGGCTGGAAAACAGGCGCTGCAAGGTACTTGGCATGCCCACCAGGGTATTGACCTTGTGAGCGACGATCATCCGTGCGATCTCTTCGAAGTCCGCATCTGACGTCGCGCCCATGGGGTAATGCACGGCGTTCATGTGCTCCAGTATTTTCGAGAAACTGAAGAAGCCGCCGTAGAGGTTGCCGCCATAAAACAGGTTCATGACCCGATCCTTCGCCGGATCCAGGCCGGCCGCGCGCAGTCCGTCGGCGGCGGCCCGCATGTGGTGATCAAAATCGCGGTAGCTGTAGGGCGACAGCACCGGTGCGCCGCTGCTACCACCTGAGCGGAAGAACAACTGGGCCTCGGGTGCGGCAGGCAGCGCCAGGAATGCCGCTTTGTCCATGATCGGCGTCGAGGGTGAAATGGGTGTCGTGGTCGGCGGGGCGTCCAGTGTCACACGATGACTGGCGACCTCAGGTTCAAGACCGACCGATACCCGACGACTCAATCGTTGCAGCGCGTAGACGCCGTCGTGAGGCTCGCCCTCGTAGCCTTGCTGGATGTCTGCGGTTGCCGAGATGCGGGTCACGCCGGCGGCTAAGACGCGACGTGCCAGTTCAGGCGCCCGTTGCGGTTCACAGATCAGCGCGCAGCTCTGCAACACGTTTCGCCAGGGCAGCAGGGTTTCGGTGATCAGCCCGTGGGGCACCGGTCGTAACAAAAGCGTGCGAAACAGTGGCGATGGCAACAGGTCGCGGTGATGCTCCCAAATAATGCGCCAGCCGTGGCCTTCCCAAATCTGGCCGGTTTGTCCTGCAAAGCTGTGGTCGAGTCGGGCAAGTGCCGTGCGGGTGGTGATCTCGCACGCTTCGGCTGCACTGGTTTCCAACGCTGGCCATTGTCCGGCGCGTCGTTCAAATGCGTCAGCCAGGGCCTCACCCAGTGCCAGCATCTGAGCCGGCTCGTCGCTGTCCACCAACAGCCACTGGGGACTGGAACAGGCTTGCTGATCGAGGCGGCAGACCTCATCCACAAGACTGTCCAGCGCCTGCTCGTTGGCGGCTTGCGGCGTGACATAGGCGAAGCTGATGCGATGTCCCCAATCGATCCAGCGGCAGCCGCTTGGAAGCTGGTCACGCATGGCCTTGAGTGCTGTCTCGCCACCCCAGGCGCTGACGCCCTGGGCCAGCGCGAAGAGACGCCGGCACTCGTGGTAGGGCACTGGCAGCACCGCAACGTAATCGCGCAACTGGCCGCTTGGGTCGCAATCGAGGAACGTCGCCAGCACCCGCGCCGTCAGGTCTGCATCGCGCGTGCTGGGTCGCAGCCAGTTGACGTTGCCCGCCAGCAGGCTTTCCAGTGCCGCGAAGAACCCCAGCAGCGGAGCATTGCCGGGGGTGACATGCACCACCAGCCCCAGGGGTTGCCAGCTTTCGAAAGGGCCATCGCTATAGTCGATTCGGCGCAGCGAGCGCGCGTCCGCCCCCAGCTCCCGTTCGAGTTTGCGGCTCAAATGCTTGCGTTCGCAGAAGGCGATCAGTGCCTGGCGCTGGTCGTCGTCCAGGAGCGGAGTTTGTTCTGGGGCCCGCAGCATCTGTGCGAACGCCTGCGCACAATCGAGCACGCTATCACTGGGGGGCGGTGCGTCCAGAAGAGCAGGCAGTTGCGTCTGCAGGCGTTCAAGGGCTGTATCGAGGGGCAGATCAGCGTGCAGTTGGCCATTGATGAGATACATATCAATTCTCCTTGATCAATTCGGAAGCGGCCATGGCGCAGCTTCGGCTGGCACTGGTGCCGGCCCGGCCGTGCAGCTCGAACCATTGGGTGTTCAGGCCGCACTCACAATTGGCCGGATGCAGGGTCGCCAGGTCGCTCATCACCACGGCATGGGCGGGACTGGAAGAGATGTAAGGCGAGACGAACGACAACAATCCCGCCTCGCCGAAGGGCTGGACGCTGAAGTTCGAGGGGTGACGTATGAAAGCTTTCGAATAGACCGGCACATGAAACCTGTGATGCGCACATTCGATGTACGGCACGGCGTGCTCGACGGCACCGTAACCGTCGCGGCAGCGGTGCGCCTCAATGCCCAGTTGCCGGGTGATGTGTTCATAGACCTCGTGGCGGGGGATCTCCTGGGCGGCCTGTTTTTTCCAGCCGCCTCCCAGAAATACCAGGGAGTCGGGGGCAAGTTTGAGGTTCGGCGTCGCGGTTTCACGCATGCGCTCAAGCGCATGACACAGCAGCGCCGGGAAGCCAAAGATCCGCACCGGCAGGCCCTCTTCGGCGAACTCCTGAAGGGCCCGGATCGCGCCAAAGACATCGAACTCATGACCTTTTCCGGTGCGCCGCAGCGCATGAAAAATCCGATTGGCCGGCGCGAAGCTGCGCAAGAACTGGTCTGTATGAGCGGTGCCGACGTGATTGACCTTCTCCGGTTCGTGACTGAACAACAGGTAGTTGCAGGGCGAATCCGGCGTGAACCAGCCGTAATGTTCAAAGATACGCGCCACCATGCCCTGGGCCGCGGCCATGCTGCGCTCGTCGTAGCGCATGCGGCTTTTCTGGCCGCTGGTGCCGGAGGATGTCAGCTCTAGCGCGTTCTCGCCGGTGGGGCTGAGCAACAAGCGCTGTTTGAAGTAATTGGCGTAGATGGGCGGCAAGCGCGACCAGTCAGTCAAATGCTCCAGATCCTCTACAGCCAGGCCGTTGGCGTTGAGCCAGTGTTCGTAGCCGGGGGTGTGGTGGCAATGGAACAGGCTGATTTGGGCCATGGCCCGATCAAACAGACCAGCAGGTACCGAATCGGGATCGTAAGGCTGCGCCAATGCACACAGCGCTTCGGCGTGGGGAAAATGAATCATGGGTAACGTTCCTAAGGGAGGGGATTTTCAGACGTGAGCGGCCGGTTGCGACAGGAACAGACGCAGCGCCACAAGGCAGCTGAGCCCGGCAATGCCGACCATCAAGGCAAAGGCGTTCAGGCTTGTTCCGGCGCCCAGCAGCGCGAGCAGTGAGCCGGCGGTGCTCATCACTGCGATGGAAATCATCCCGACCATGGCCGAGACCAGCCCTTTGCTGTCGTCGCTGGCGAACAGCGCCAATCGATACAAGGCCGCGTTGCCCATGCCCAGCCCCAGGGCGTAGAGCGCCAGGCCGCTGACCAGCGCGGGTACGCCAAGGTTGAACGGGCTGGCGATCACCAGTGCGATGAGGCCGGTAGACAAGGGCCACAGGCTGTAGCGCAATACCCCGCGCACGCCCACCCGCTCCACCAGGTGATTGAGCAGGAGATTGCCAAGGATCACGCCCGAGAACACCGGGATTTGCCACAGGCCATAGACCAGGGGCGACAGGCCCTGGTCCTGGATCAGCAACAGGGGGGACAGACCGATCCAGGCAATCAGCGGCAGGCTCATCAACCCCAGCGCCACGCACGCGGCCATGAAGCCGGAGTGACTCAGCAGCGCGCCATAGCGCCTGATGAGTGTGCGCAGTTCGAACGGCTCCAGGGCCGGTTGCCGGGGGCAGGAGTGCGCCAGACCGGGGCTTCGGGGCATGAATGTCCATAAGGCCAGCCAGCTCACTGCCCCCAGGCCTGCCAGCAACATGAACAGCTCGCGCCAGGACAGCCATTGCAGCAGCAAGCCACCCAGCAGCGGCCCCAGCAAGGGCGAGAGGAGGGCGAGATTGCCCAGCAACGCCATGACCTTCACAGCGTCCGACTCGTTGAATACTTCCTGTATGGCCGGGTAGCTGACCGCGATCACGAAACCCAGCCCCATACCCTGGATCAAACGAAGCCCGTTGAATCCCTGCATGTGGGTGACCAGGGTGATCGCTGCGCAAGCCAGGACAAAACCGGCACAACCGGCGAGCATGAATGCACGACGCCCATAGCGATCGGATAACGGACCGATCAGCCACGGCAGCAGAACACCGCCCAATAGATACAGATTGAAGGCGTAGGGGATTTGATCCGCGGGCGCATCCAGTTCCCGGGTCACCGCGAGCATGGCCGGCATGACCAGGTCGCTGGCCAGATAAGTCAATAGTTCGAAAAGAGCGATAGCCAGGCAAAAACCTGTCAATCGTATTGGCGAAAGAGTTGCCAGCAAGGTTTGCATGATTTCCAACGTCGATTTTCGGTAAGGAGGTAAGCGCCTCTTATTCGAGAATACGTTGGGGGAATTCAGGGCCGAAAGAAGTCTTCCCCTTTGTTTGTGGCAGAAATATGAGTTAATTCTGTAAGACAAAAGTCCGCCAGGGGCGGACTTCTGTGGTGATGCAGGTAATTAATCTGATGGGCTTCGGTTGCGTGAGTACGCCCGTTCGGCTGTACCATGAGACCCCGTCTGCTGCCCGCTATTTCCAAAACACGGTATGGGGCTGGCAAGCACGGGGATACAGAGCGGATACATTCAGGAAATTGGCAATGACTCAATCGCAACGTTTGAAATACTCGATTCTGGTGGTCCTCGTGGTTCTGGCGATCATGCTGGGACTGACCTGGATGCAGAACAACGGCATGATCAGCGAGCAGCTGTTTCAATACATCGCGATTGCCGTCGCGGTCATCGTGGTCGTGATCAACGGCGTGATGCGACGCAAGGTCAAGCCCTGAGCGCAGGCGTCACTCCCCGCCCTGGAGCACGTGCATGGCCTTGCGGTGCAAACTGTAGGTCTTATCGGGGTTAAGGGTGACGACACCCTCGCTGCACAGGCGCTTCAACACCTCGCGCACGCTGAGGAAGGACAATGGAATGTCCAGCCCCAGCAGTTGACTGTGTACGCCCCGCACACCCAGGCTGCGGTTTTCATCGGCGGCCTTGAGCAATGCATCGATGACCTTGAGGCGAATCAGGCTGGTTCTGAGGCCGAAGCTCTTGAGCAAAAGCCTGATGTGTTCATTGCTACCTCGTTCTGCTGGCCTGTCGAACAGGTTGTGAGTGGCTGTCGCCGGAACGCCGGTCGACCTGGGCTTGCCCTCCATGGGCTGACGCGCGTCATGCATGCAAAAACTCCTTACCAGCCTGTTCAGAAAAGGTCACGGATACTCTCCTGTAATAGGACGAACGAACGCGGCCAATCATGAAGGCAAAAAGCTGAAAAATTTGTCTGGAGGCGATCAAACGCCCGTAGTCAGGCGGTGCCAGGCCATTAATTTTTTTTCATCCCATTCGTTTTCAAGGGAGGCACATTCCGGCCAGGCACGCGGTATGTGAACTCCCAGGCAGCCGTCCTGGTTTTAGAAAGTATTGGATCAGGAGTGAACGTGAGAATGTCCGGGCAGTTATCGAGGTTTGGTCTCGCAGGTGTGTTTTTCGCAGTGAGCCTGGGGTTCAACTGCGTCGCCAGCGCTCAAAGTGATAAAGAACAGGCCAGTGCCGAGATCCGCCGCACCAGTTTTGGCGTGCCACATATCCGGGCTCAGGATGAGCGCGGGTTGGGCTACGGCATCGGGTATGCGTACGCTGAGGATAATTTATGCCTGCTGGCCAATGAGATCGTCACGGTAAATGGTCAACGCTCGCGCTACTTCGGCCCGGAGCAGGTCACGCTCGAACAGCGGGAGAACCGCGTCAGCGATGTATTTTTCAATTGGCTCAACACGCCGCAAGCCGTTTCCGGTTTCTGGCAAGCCCAGACGCCTCAAGTACAGCAACTGGTCGAAGGCTATGTGGCGGGTTTCAACCGCGCGCTGGCCGAACGCAAGGCCATCGGCCTGCCCGAGCAATGTGCCAGTGAGTGGGTGCGGCCGATCACCGCGCTGGACCTGGTCAAACTGACCCGGCGCCTGTTGGTGGAAGGTGGCGTCGGCCAGTTCGCCGAAGCCCTGGCGGGCGCTCAGCCGCCACAAGCGACGGCGGACGCTGGCGAGCCGAGGACAGGTTTCGCAGGCGCTGCGACCCGGCAGCAGCGTTTCGCCCTGGAGCGTGGTAGTAACGCGGTCGCCATCGGCAGTGAGCGCTCCTTCAACGGGCGTGGGATGTTGCTGGCGAACCCGCACTTCCCATGGCTGGGGGGCATGCGTTTTTACCAGATGCACCTGACCATTCCCGGCAAACTGGACGTCATGGGCGCGGCCCTGCCAGGCTTGCCCGTGATCAACATCGGTTTCAGCCAGCACCTGGCCTGGACCCACACCGTCGACACCTCTAAACATTTCACGCTGTACCGTCTGCAACTCGACCCGAAAGACCCGACCCGCTACCTGCTCGATGGTCAATCCGTACCGATGAGCCAACAGACGGTGACGGTGGACATCAAACAACCCGATGGCCAGGTGCAGAGCGTTTCGCGGGTGGTCTACGGCTCGCAGTTCGGTCCGATCGTGCAATGGCCCGGCCGGCTGGACTGGGATGACAAGTTCGCCTACAGCCTGCGCGATGCGAACCGGGAAAATGATCGGGTGCTCGCCCAGTGGTACGCCATGAACAAAGCCGTCACGCTCAAGGACTTGCAGAGTGCGGTCCATGAGATCCACGGTATTCCATGGGTCAACACCCTGGCGGTGGACGATCAGGGGCAAAGTCTCTACATGAACGTGTCGGTGGTACCGAACGTCGATGCCGACAAGTTGGCCCGCTGCAGCGACCCGCGGGCAGGGCTGCAACTCATCGTACTGGACGGCTCACGCGGCGAATGCGCCTGGGATATCGATCCCGAGGCCGTGCAAAAAGGCATTTACGCCGCCGACAAGCTACCGCAGTTGTTGCGCCGCGATTATGTGCAAAATTCCAACGATTCGGCCTGGATGGTCAACCCTTCACAACCCTTGTCCGGTTATTCGCCCTTGATCAGCCAGCAAGACCAACCGCTGGGCCTGCGTGCGCGTTTTGCTCTGCAGCGGCTGGGTCAACTGGCCAAGGACGGGCCGGTGAAGGTCGATGACTTGCAGCGCATGGTCATGGACGACCAAGTCTACCTTGCTGATCAGGTGATGCCCGACCTGCTGGGCTTTTGTGCCGGTGACCTGGGGGCCGATGCCGTGACGTTGACCCAGGTGTGCAACGATCTCAGGGTCTGGGATCGAACCGCTGGCCTGGACAGCGGATTGGGCTTCATTCATTTCCAGCGCATCATGGCGCAGTTGCAGGGGGTGCCTGATTCATGGCGTGTCCCGTTCGATCCGCAAGACCCGCGACATACTCCAAACGGCCTGGCGATTGAGCGTGCCCCGGTGCACAAGGCTGTGCGTCAAGCCATGCTGGCCTCGCAGGCCTCTGTGAAGGCCGCCGGATTGCCGAAGGATAGCCGCTGGCAGGACATCCAGGTTGCCAGCAGTGGCAGCCGGCAGACGCCAATCCACGGCGGCCCCGGTGAGCTGGGGATCTATAACGCGATTCAGAGCGTGCCAGGGGCCAACGGCAAACGGGAAGTGGTCAGCGGCACCAGCTATCTGCAAGTGGTGAGTTTTGATGGCAAAGGACCTCGGGCTGAAGGTCTGTTGGCATTTTCCATTTCCAGCGACCCGGCATCGCCGTATTCGGCCGACCAGACCCAGGCATTCTCGAAGAAGCAATGGAGTGCGCTACCGTTCACCGAACAGCAGATCAAAGCCGATCCGCACTATCAGACGGTGATCATCCGTGAGCGTGATGAGGCGGGCAGGGTGGCCGCGCACTGATCGCTGTTGTTTTACACAAAAGCCGCGACCTGATCAGGTCGCGGCTTTTTCAGTTGGACGGCCGTTGACCGATGGAGTTGAGGACTGGATTGCCGTCCTGGTTCTGCGTCAGGTAAACCGGCAGGACTTTGGGCAACGAAGGCACCAGGTTCTTCACTTCGTTGAGGTTGTAGATACCACCGATACGCAGGGCGCCCGTGCTGTTGTCGGCCAGCATGACGGGATGCTCGAGATAACGATTGATCAGCGGGAGTGCATCGCTGAGGGCAAGGTTGTCCAGCACCAGCTTGCCGTTGCGCCACGCCAGCGAGCTGTCGTTGGCATCTACTTCACGGATTTGCGGCTGATAGTCGCCAGCCTTGTAGCTGGCCTGCATGCCCGGCGACAGCTGCGAGCCGTTACTGGCAAGTGCCTGGTTGCTGGTCACCCATACCGAGCCCTCCACCAGCGTCACCCGGACCTGATCCTGATACATCCATACATTGAAGCGAGTGCCGGTCACGCGCACCTGGCCCTGGCCGGCCCGTACAACGAATGGGTGTTGTGTGTCATGGCTGACGTCGAAAAACGCCTCGCCCTTTTTCAGCGTCACCCGACGCTCATTCTTGTAATTGGCAAATACCAGTTCACTGCCCAGGTTCAGTTCTACCTGGCTGCCGTCACCCAGGGTGATGTGACGCACGCTTGCATCCGCTTCGAATCGTTCGTAGGAGTTGGCAACCCAGCCCAGGTTCCAGCCCGTGTAGGCGGCCAGGGGTATGCCCAGCACAAGCACTGCGGCTGCGACAGCCATCCGACTCCAGCGGGACCGAGGTCGCGGTATTGGCGCGGGAGATGGTGCCGCTTCGACACGCGGAAGATGATCGGCCACGGCCCAGATCTCCAGCATGGCTTGGTATTCGAAAGCGTGCAGGGGATCGGCATCGTGCCATTGTTTGAATGCCAGCCGTTCGGCGTCGGTGCAGTCGACGGCGTGCAAACGCATGCACCAATGCGCGGCCGCATCGGTAATGGCGTCGTATTCGGCTTCCGAGAGTGTATGTTCGGTCATTGACTCTTCCTGGTTTGCCGCATTCTAACCTTCGGCATGACCTGTCGAGAACCGCCATCATGGCGTTTGCACATCAAAATGAGCCTGTTTTTTCCGGTCAAAGGCTCGAACACCGGTATGTCGTGGTTATAGCGTGGCATACATCTCGTGAAAAAAAGATCAAGGCCCGTCCGCGCGCAGCGTTCGCAGAGGCCGTTTAAAACGTGGCCGCGGGACTCAAGGGTGGGGAGTCCAGCTGTCGACCCAGCTCACAGATGAGTAGCGTCATGGAGTCGGCGTTTCGCAAGATCACGTCGATGCGTGCTGTCGGTGAACCTGGATCCAGAAAGATACTGCGCGCCTCGCTCATGCTTCTGGCGCCGGTCATCTTCAGGATTTCCCGGGCCATATCCCGATGCTCGGGGAAAAGCTCCAGGCTCTTGAGCCCGCCGGCTGCACTGTCCCAGCCCATGAACAGTTTGGATCGTGGCGTGGTCAACGACAGCCCGTTGCGTTGCTGGTCCTTTTGATAATTGTATTTTGAATGTCCGAACTGAGTGGCATTGGAAATCAGGTCCAGAAACGGCAGTGCCGCGTCCAGATAGACAATATCGAGCGTGTCGAAAAGCTGATGAGAAACTTCGTGGATAAGCACCGCGGCCTGGGCGTGGGCATCGACATTGAAGGAATCCGGGACCGCGTCCTTGTACCAATCCAATCCGACCTCGAAGAAATACTGGGTCAGATAGATTCTTCCTGCCTTTTCCGGTTCGAGCACGAATGCGGTGGCTCTATCGTCCATGTATTTCAAACGGCCGATTACAAGGCGCTTGGCGTTGCGGGTTTCCCAGGACGGATCAGCCAATGCCCGGCACAGCGGCGAGACGGCGGTGTGTATTTTCTTGATCAGGCTGGCGTCGACTGTCCTCACCCCAAAAAACGTCTTCAGGAAGGTATCCAGCCGAGAGCCCGGCGGGACCTGATGTTTGATCTGATCCAGATTATGCAGGGCGTTGAATGAGTAATACCTGGCCACCTCCAGGGCCTGCTCGATCATGTTTGCGTAAGCCGGGTATTTGCGGCGTATTTGCGCCATGCCCCGAGCCTCAATGTTGAGCGACGTTGAAGCCTTGTAGTCGCTGTAGGAATTGGCCAGCGTTGACATCACTTTGCCGTAGCGAATGGTCTGCCGTTGTGGGTCTACGGTCCATTGCTGGTTATCAGGCGACTGCCTCAGTATTGGGCCCTCTCCCTGTTCATGGACCACGCGCCAGACCTGATTGGCTTTGGCCACCTGAAAAACCATGCCGGCAACAGGTGCGTAAAGCTTGTCGGACCCTGGGGCCCTGTAGGTTCCGTCGATCCGGTTCTTCTGCAGGTTGTGCAGGCTCACCTCCGTGGCTTCGAAGGCCCGCAGGTTGGTGCGCGTCGGGGCGGTGGAGGCGATGTCTTTCCAGCGGGGCGGGGTCGCCATGGAGGCGTTCTGCGTGCCGGGACTTATCGGGTCGAGCAGGCCGAAGGTGTCGTCGCGATTCAGGAAGCCAAGTGAGACCATCTCTGCCGCGCCGGCGATGAAGTCGTGCAAGCCTGCTTTCCAGTCATGCTGCTGCAGGGATTCAGAAGAGGCCTTGAAGTCTTGGTAACTTTCCCAAAGCGTTTCGATAAACGTCAGTTTGCCTTGCAACTGCCGCCCCACCAGTTTGACGCCGGCGCTGAACAAATGCAGGGCCGTTTCCCAGTCAAACTGGCGGTTTTTTTCTGTTTGTGCGCTCAGCATGTCCGATAACAGGGTTGTATTGTCGTTGAACAATACATCGAACAGGTTGGTCTTGATCGGATTGGAAGCCAGGGTGATTTCCGATAGAGAACCGACCGTGGCGGCGAACAGGTTCTTGAACGTGGCTTGCTGGCTTTCGGGAAGTCGACGAATCAGCAGGTCCTGCAACGCGCCCGGCGTGTTGAAGGCTGCAATGAGGCTGGCCTGGTCCTTGAACTCGGTGAAGTTGTGGCCCGCATGGTAGGGGGAATACAGCACATGGGGGGCAGTATCATCGGTGCTTGATCCGATCAGGTAGAGCCCCAGTGCCTTGATCGCCGCAGTTCCCCGGGTTTTGATCAGCTCCAGTGGACGAATCAACGCGCTGGCGCCGTCCACTGCCTGGCGTGCGATGGCATCCGGCATGTCCAGTACCTGGCGAATCAATTCAAACCCTGTGGGCGAAAGGTGCTGTTGTAGATGCAGTGCGTGGGCATGTTGCAACAGTTGCCAGGGCAACTGCCGGCGAAATCGCTGCTTTCTTTTCTGGCCATCGGTCGAGGTAGTGGAGAGTTCGTCCAGTACGATCTTTTTATAGGCGGTGGGGATGTCCAACGACAGCAGCATTTGCCTGACAGCCGTCTCGTTCAGGCTGTCGGGCAACGCGCGCCCGGAGGTCGAGGACACCCTGAAGCCTGTCTTTTGAGTGAATTCGGCATGATTGAGGGCGAACTCGGTCAAGCTGCTGGCGGGCCCCGCCAACGCATGGTTCGGGGTGATCAACAGGGTGGCGGGATCCAGGTCTTTTACGGCGAAACGCGCATCCAGGAGCGCTTTGAGCTTTTTGCTCACATAGGTGTGCAGGGGCTCGATACCGTCCAGATAATCCTCGTCATCGTCGACACTGCTTCTGTATTGCTCAAGCAGGTCAATCTGTAGGCGCTGTTCTTCAAGTGGTGCGGCGCCAAGCCAGGCGGGGAGTTTCTGTTGCAAGCGGATCGCCTGGGCGATACGTGTGGCGTGTGTCAGATTGGTAGGCGCGGCCTTTTCAAGCAATGTGCCCAGGCTTTTTACCCGTTCAGGCCCTGTCAGTTGCCAGTCCCCGCTCTTTAGCGTGCTCAGATACCTGTATTGGGCCTCGAACAGTGCGTTGAACGACTTCATCCGATTGAGCAGCACGTTGTCTTCGATCAGCTCAAACACATCCAGTTGATAGCGTCCATGGGGCTTGCGTTGGGCGGGCCAGAGGTTGGCGAGCAGACCAGAGCGCTTTCGTGAGTCGAGCAGGTGGCGATTCAATTGCTGGGTGGCAAGTTCGACTGAGGCAAACACTTGTAAACCGTCGGCCGGTGTCCAGAGAATTGCCAGGCCGGAATGAGGCGTATCCAGCCCGCCGCGTTCGGTCAGCAGGAAACAATTGGCCAGCGGCAAGGAGACGGTTTTGCCGTCCTCGGTACATGCCAGCCTCAGCGAATAGACATCGGGCCGGAAGCCCTTTACCCCGATGCGTTGAGTGCGGTCCGGATATTCGGCATCAAAGGCAAAGACCGCGGCGATAAGGTCGCGCGCGGCGGGAGACAGGGTTGCGTTGAGTTCTCTGAGTTCGGCTTCTGCACGTATTCCCAGGGAAAAGACGTTGGTCAGTTTAGGAAGAAGGCCTTTCAATGCGTGACGCAGCGAGGTGTCGCTGGAGAGTGGCAATCGGCTCAGTTCGGCATTCAAGGCCTCTTCGACACTGGCGTAGCTCTTGATCTTCCTCTCCAGTTGATCAGCCATGAAATTGGACGGGCGCAGGTCCCCGTAAAAAACCGGCTGCGTGCCCCAGTGTCCAGCGGTTTTTTGCGTCAGCAGGTTTTTGCCGATCAGGCTGCGTATGTCCAGGGCCTTGTCAACGAGCGCGTGGACGTCCACGTCCCCCTGGCGGGACATCTCCATTGCGAAATGAAGGTTTTTCGACTGTTTGCCGATGATCGCATCAGCCAGAGACTCGAATACCGGCCACGTCACCGCCTTACCTGACACCTGGGGATCGTCAAAGCGCAGGAAGCGGTTGCGCTCCTCCAGGCTGAGCAGACTGTAGAGTTCTTCCTTTCGCCCCGCGCCGGTGGGGGTATTGAGCAGCGCATCCTTGAAACCCAGGTAGTTGTCGACTTTCTCAAGGCCGTGGCTGGGGGTATAGAGATAGTGTCCCTTGGCGCTGATCATCAAAGAACCCGCCAGCTCTACGTAGAGCGGCTCATATTCCCAAAGACGCAGGGTTTCGATAAACAGCAGCGGTTCGTCCGGGCGAGATGGCCTGTACAGCCGCAGCAGTTCCTGGGCGTGTGCCTCGGTGAGTTGTCTTTTCTCCCGCTTGATCAGAATCGTGGCTTGTAGCGCATCGCTGAGAACTTGGGAAAGAAAGCGCCGGCGCGAGGTATTGAACGGGCCGGTGGCGTCCCAAAAAGTGTCGATACAGTGGGCAAGGCTGGGGATCAGGTTGCTGGCGGTCACCTTCAACACGCTCTCCCATTGACGCTTGTTTTGCGGTGATACGGTGATGCCTGGATGAATGAAGTCAACGTCTTGCCCGGCGGGCCGACCCTGGCTGTGGAAGTAGGCCAGGACCGCCTCGCTGAGCGTCATGCTTCTGGTCAACTGGCTTGCCTTCTGACTCCCCACGCTACTCCACGTGCTCATGGTTACGCGGGCCTGTCGATGATCAAAGTTGGACAGCACCTCATTCAAGATCGCGTCAAGCATCGTACTGAGGGAGGGTAACTTGATCAGTTCATCCACCATTGTTCGGGCGTTGAGGCTTTGAGCGAACTCGATGGACTCGACCAGGGTGTTGAAGACGTCACCGTCGATACGTTGCCGGGTAGTCCTGATCGCGGAGGTGCTGTTGAGTTCGGCGCGCTGGGAAATCGATAGCAGCCGAAAAAGATCGTCACGCTCGGCTGGACTGTCCAGCATCGCTTCCATCTTCTCTTCGAGAGCTTCGGGGCTGTCGAATTTTCTGATTCCGCCGTAGGGCGTGTAGAGGAACGCAGGCTGGGTCTGCGCTGCGTCTGCGTCTGTCAGCGCTTTGAGCACAAGGCAGCCGGCCAGCGGGATCGGCGCGTTTGCGTCGACCTGCAAGCGAATCGTTTCGGCAGACATGGGGGGCGTCTGTGCGGCGCGCAGCGTGTGGTTGGACAGGGACACGTGGTGCAGCCAGTCGAGGTCGGCCTGGGTCAATCCGTGGGGGGCGTTCAAGTCCTCCAGGTTATTGGCGGCCAATACCTCGGGAAATAATAACGGCGTAGTTGCAGTGGTCATCGTTGCTTCTCGCTCAAGGCGCCGCGAGGCGGCACGTTTGGTGGATGAGCGGCCAGACTAGGCAACGATCAATGAGCCAAGGTGGTACATAGTTACCGCACGCAAGCGCGGTGATCAGCGTAATCCGGCACGAGCAAGCTTTGCTCCGACAGTGAAGCGGTGTTTAATCAGCCGGCTGGTTCCCCTTACGCTGTTGCTACCTCCAACAATCACTCTGGAGCTTCAGATGTCTGCGCTATCCGATCATGCCGGTTCAAGCACCCTGTCTTTTTCCGCTTTGGTGAGCTTGCTGGAGAAAATATTCCTGCGACACGGCACGTCGGCCGAGGTCGCCCGGGCCCTGGCCGAAAACTGCGCCGGAGCCGAACGTGATGGCGCCCACAGTCATGGGGTGTTTCGCATTCCCGGTTATGTCTCGACGCTGAAAAGTGGTTGGGTCAATGGTCAGGCAGTACCCACGGTCGAAGATGTGGCATCAGGGTTTGTACGGGTGGACGCTGGTAACGGCTTCGCCCAGCCGGCCCTGGCCGCCGCACGTCCGTTGCTGGTGGCCAAGGCCCGCAGCGCCGGGATTGCAGTGTTGGCGATCCGCAACTCCCATCACTTCGCTGCCCTGTGGCCGGATGTCGAGCCGTTTGCCTATGAAGGTCTCGTGGCATTGAGCGTGGTCAACAGCATGACGTGCGTGGTGCCTCACGGTGCTGACCGTCCACTCTTTGGTACCAATCCCATTGCCTTCGCTGCGCCACGGGCCGATGGTGAGCCGATTGTCTTCGACCTGGCCACCAGCGCGATTGCCCACGGAGATGTGCAGATTGCTGCACGCAAGGGCGAGTCACTACCGCCAGGAATGGGGGTGGACAGCCTCGGTCAGCCGACCTGCGATCCGAAGGCGATTCTCGAAGGCGGGGCGCTCCTGCCTTTTGGCGGACACAAGGGCTCGGCGTTGTCGATGATGGTCGAGCTGCTGGCGGCCGCCCTGACCGGTGGCAACTTTTCCTTCGAGTTCGATTGGCACAACCATCCTGGGGCCAAGACACCCTGGACCGGTCAGTTGTTGATCGTGATCGACCCGAGCAAGGCCGCCGGGCAGAACTTCGCCGAGCGCAGCCAGGAGCTGGTCAGGCAGATGCATGGTGTCGGGTTGCGACGGCTGCCGGGTGATCGTCGACACAACGAGCGCAGCAAATCCAATGAGCGGGGGATCGCACTGGACGGGCAGACATTGGCGCAGTTGCGGGAGTTGGCGGGTTTGTAAAGCCGGCTTCGGATGAGGCTCTGGCGGTTCACGCATCTGTGGCGAGGAAATCTCCTCGCCACACTATCAGTGATCATTCAAACAGGTTTTTGCCAAGGGCTTAACGGCGTCCGAGCAACAACCCCACCACCAGGCCGAAGCCTGCGGAAATGGCCACGGTCTGCCATGGATGTCCGCCGATATAGACTTCGGTGGCATCGACCATCGGCCGGGTCCGCTCCCGTGCGCTGGCAACCGAATCCAGGGCTTGTTGCAGCTTCTGCGAGATCTGGTCGCGCAGGTTTTCAGCGTCTTCGCCGACCAGTGAGGCGCTGCTTTTGAGCAGCTTTTCCGATTCCTCAATCAAAGCCTTCAGTTCACTGAAGGCTTGATCCTTGATTTGCTCTCCATTCCCTTGCAGCGTGCTTTTGCGAGCCATTGAGGTACTCCTTGCTGATGATGGCAGTGAACAATGGAGTGCTGCCCTTGAGCAAAAGTTGCAGCGTCTGGCAGCGGCAGCACTGTGGATCATAAAACGTGGTTAAGACGCGCCTCTTCAAGGTGTAAGATGGCGCATATTTACGCAACAGGTAATTCCCATGAGTTTCAATCTGGCTGACAAGCCCCTGGCCGAGCGCGCGGCACTGGAAGACGAAAAGTCCCGACTTTTTGAACTGTGGCAAAACAATCTGGGCAAGGCCAAGGGTGACGCGGCCCGGTTGTTCGGCGAGCGTTCCAAGCGCAAGGGCAAGTGGTCCGAATGGGTACGTGCCGAACTGGACGGCATGTCGCCGCCTGAGTACGCCAACATGGTGCGCAGTGAAGTCAATCGTCTGATGGCAGCCAACAAATAAACCTCAGGCAAAGGTCGCGATGATAGCCTCACGCACCTTGACCACGGCCGGGTCCATCTGCGTATGGGTTCGCCAGCCCAGTTCGATCGGGTAGCGGGGCAGGTCCAGCGGGCAGGGCAGCAACGCCAGGCCACTGAGGGAGGCGATCGCCGCGGCGGCATGCAGCGGAATGGTCGCCACGGCCTGGCTGCCCTTGAGCAGGAACGGCAGGGCGGCAAAGTGGGTGGTCGAGGCACACACCCGCCGGCTCAGGCCAAGGCCGGCCAACCCTTCGTCGGTGATGCCGATGAACCCACCGGAAGACACGAGCAGATGCTCACGGGCCACGAACGCCTCCAGGGTCAGCGTCTGCTGGTCCTGCGTCAGGCTGGCCGGGTCGACGAGACAGGCGTAGTCGCCTTCGCCCAGTACCTGACGGCTGAGCAAGCGTTCGGTAAACCCTCCCGCCGTGATCGCCAGATCGAAACTGCGCTCCATCAGCGCCCGGCCGACGATCTGGCTATGGGTCTGGCGAAAAATCAATCGCAGCCCCGGCGCCCGTCGTGCCACGTCCTCGATCAAGCGCCGGCCATGGGCAATTTCGAAATCATCGGACAACCCGACGATGACCGAGCGACCTTCGTAATGACTGGCATCGGGGTCAACCATCGCCAGGCTCTGGCGACATTTATTCAGTGCGTCGCTGATCACCGGTTTGAGCTGATTGGCCCGTAAGGTCGGCGCCAGGCCGCGGCCAGTGCGCACAAACAATTGATCGTCATACAGGTTTCGAAGCCTGCGCAGCGCCGCGCTGATGGCCGACTGGGTCACGCCCAGGCGTAGCGCGGCGCGGCTGGCGCTGGATTCATCGTGCAGGGCTTCGAAGGTCTTGAGCAGATTAAGGTCGACATCCGCGATATTCATAACACTCATATCATTTAGCAGCGTATGGGGCTTTATTCATGATCGTCTGGCACCTGAAAATCAGCAACCCCAGATGATCGAGGAGTTGAAAACCATGCCCAAATCCATTGTGGCTGCCCTGCAGATCGGCTCGTTGCCCGGAGGCAAAGCTGACACCCTGGCGCAGATCCTTACCTATGAAGATGCCGTACGCCAGGCCGGAGCACGCTTGGTGGTGATGCCCGAAGCGCTGCTGGGTGGGTATCCGAAGGGAGAAAGCTTCGGTACACAGTTGGGGTACCGGTTGCCCGAGGGACGCGAGGCCTTTGCTCGTTATTTTGCCAACGCCATCGACGTGCCGGGCAGTGAAACCGAGGCCTTGGCCGGGTTTTCGGCGCGCACGGGGGCAAGTCTGGTAGTGGGTGTCATTGAGCGTGACGGCAGTACCTTGTACTGCACCGCCCTGTATTTCGAGCCCGATGCCGGCCTGGTGGCCAAGCATCGCAAGCTGATGCCCACTGGCACTGAGCGTCTGATTTGGGGTAAGGGCGACGGCTCGACTTTACCGGTGATCGACAGCCAGGTCGGTCGTGTAGGCGCTGCGGTGTGTTGGGAGAACATGATGCCGCTGTTGCGCACCGCGATGTACGCCAAAGGGGTGCAGGTCTGGTGTGCGCCGACGGTGGATGAGCGGGAGATGTGGCAGGTGACCATGCGTCATATCGCCCACGAAGGTCGTTGCTTCGTGGTCAGCGCCTGTCAGGTTCAGGCCTCGCCTCAGGCGCTGGGCATTGAAGTGGCGAACTGGCCTGCCGAGCGTCCCCTGATTGCCGGCGGCAGTGTGATTGTCGGCCCCATGGGGGACGTCCTGGCCGGTCCGCTTAAAGGCACAAGCGGGTTGTTGACCGCCGAAATCGATACCGATGAACTGGTACCGGCGCGCTACGACTATGACGTGGTCGGCCATTACGCCAGGCCAGATGTGTTCGAACTGGTGGTGGACGAGCGGGCCAAACCCGGCGTGCGTTTCACTCGTTGATTTACCAAGTGGCCGCGGTACCCGGCAAGTCCAGGGTGCCGCGATCCACGAAGCGCAGGGTGCCGAACAGTCCACCGGCCAGTTTGCCTTTGAGTACATAAGGCAGGTTGTCCAGGCTTTGGGTCTGGCTCAGGCCCAGCGTCTGGCGCAGCACGGAGAAAGCCGAGATGCTCACTGGCACGCTCAGTACCGCCTCGGAGAACCGTGGGATGGATCCGGTCTGATCGCTGACCCCCGATGCCAGTGTCCGGCCATTAACCTCGAGGTCGAGCGCGACACCGTTGTAATCGATGGCGGTTTCGTTAGGGTTCTGCAATCGCAGTTTCACGGCAAAGCGCATCTCCAGCTCCTGGCTGGGCAACGGTTCGATGCCCACCACGGTGATGTTCAGCGGATCGCGGTGCGGGAAGAGGGCGCAGGCGCTCAGACTGAGCAACATCAGGAAAAGGGACACACCGAGGGCTCTGCGCATGGATAAACTCTCACGATAATAGGTAGGGCAAACGGGCGAGCTGTTGAGCACGATAACCCACATCTCTCTCAAACCACCGCACATCACGCGGTTTCCCGTCCAGTTCAATCCAGACAGGGCTCATGGCTCCTGACAGTTTCTGACACCAGGCTCTGCTAATCTGCGTCAGTCTTTTTTCCGGATCGTCCATCGTGTCGCGTACCACTCGACTGCTCACATTATTGCAAGTCTTGCGAGGCAAGCGCTGCCCGGTTACCGCTGCGACATTGGCGGCCGAGTTGAAAGTGTCCGAGCGCACGCTCTACCGCGATATCGCCGAACTCTCGGCCCTGGGGGCGCCGATCCAGGGCGAGGCGGGCATTGGCTATGTGTTGCGCAGCGGCCTGTTCCTGCCGCCATTGATGTTCACGGCTGATGAAATCGAAGCCATTGTGCTGGGGCTGCGCTACGTTGATCAGCGTGGCGACGAGGTGCTGGGCAAGGCTGCTGCCGACGCTTTGGCCAAGGTGGCCGCAGTGCTGGCGCCTGACGTCCGGGATGCCCTGCGCAACCCCACGGTATTGCCCGGGCCTCCTGGCTATGGCTATCCACAGAATACGGTGGAGCTGAATGTGTACCGCCAGGCCATTCGCGCCCAAGCCAAGCTGCATATCGATTACGCCGACGTGAACAAAACCCCCAGCCAGCGCCTGATCTGGCCGTTGGCCCTGGGTTTTTTCAATGAGGCGCGGGTAGTGGTTGCCTGGTGTGAACTACGCGGCGCCTATCGGACCTTTCGCACTGACCGGATTGCTTCTGCCACCGAGCAGGGCGAGCGCTATCCTGGCCGGCGCAGCGACTTGTTGCGCGCCTGGTTCAAGCTGATGGAACTGGACGAAATGGGGCGTTTCACTCCTGACAAAAACTGACACAAGGCTGTTCTAGCATGGTGTCAGATCGATAAAACAAGGAGCCCTACCATGTCCAATCCCGTCTCTTCCCTGGCCCCGGCCATTGCCGGCTACATTGCAGCCGCCAATGCCCGTGACAGTTCGGCGGTGACGCGTTTTTTCGCCGAGGATGCCAACGTGTTCGATGAAGGCCAGCACCGCGCCGGTACCCAGGCCATCGCTCAATGGATGGAAGACACCGCCCGGCGTTTACAGCCTCGGGTCGAGGTGCTCAATGTGCAGCAACGCACCGGCAAGGTGCTGGTGCATAACCTGATCTCCGGAACTTTCCCCGGCAGCCCGCTGGAGTTGCGCTACACCTTCCGGCTCGACGAGCAAGGGAAGATCAGTCGGCTGGATATCTCGATCTAGATGTTTGCACGTTGGTTCGTCAACACCTGTGGCGAGGAGATAGATCGCCCTCGCCACAGGGTTTTGTTTGGGTTCACAGACAGGTGAGATCACTCACTCAAAGCCGCCGACATGGCATACTCCCCGACCTCGTTTTCCGGATCAGGGCCGTATGACTTTCGACTCCCCCTTGAGCGCCTGGCAGCATGCCATCGAACACCATGGCTTTGTCCAGGATGAAGCCCAGGAACTGGCCATCATGGCTCTGCAAGAGTGCCACCAGGCACTGCACGAGGGGCGCAAGTCGATCCAGGGCGTTTATCTCTGGGGGCCGGTCGGCCGCGGCAAGACCTGGTTGATGGACCGTTTCTACGAAAGCCTGAGGGTGCCGGCCCGTCGTCAGCATTTCCATCATTTCATGGCCTGGGTGCATCAGCGCTCGTTCCAGCTTACGGGCACGCCGGACCCTTTGCAGGCATTGGCTGCAGAACTGAGCCAAGAGGTCAGGGTGTTGTGTTTCGACGAGTTGTTCGTCACCGACATTGGCGATGCCATCATTCTGAGCCGTCTGTTTCAGGTCATGTTCGAGCGGGGCATGGTGGTGGTCAGCACCTCCAACCTGCCGCCCGAGGAGCTTTATGCCAACGGCCACAACCGCGAGCGATTCCTGCCCACCATCACGGCGATCAAGCAGCACATGCGGGTCGTGCCGGTGAACGGATGGCAAGATCATCGCCAGCATCCGGGAGCATTGCAGCAGCGCTACTGGCTACGCGACGGCGGACAACCCGATCCGTTGGAGGCTGTTTTTGCCCAGTTGACCGCAGGACAGGCGTCCAACAGTTTGCCGATTGAAGTTGGCCATCGTCTGCTTCAGCCCGTGCGGGCCAGCGATACGGTGCTCTGGAGTCGTTACGCGGATATGTGCGAACAGCCGTTCTCAGCCATGGATTTCATGGCACTGTGCGACCGTTTCAAGGCCATTCTGATCAGCGACGTACCCAATCTGAGCGCCGAGCAGCGCGAGGGGCGCATTGCCCGTGGAACCGAAGACGGGGTTGAAAGGGTCGAGGCCGGTGATCGTGAGTTGCCGCAGTTGTCCATTCATGATGACGGTGTGCGACGGTTCATTGCCCTGGTCGATGAATGCTACGACCGCAAGGTGCCGTTGTACCTTTCGGCACAGGTACCGATGGACCGGTTGTACACCGAGGGCTATCTGCAATTCCCGTTTCGTCGTACGCTCAGCCGCCTGCAGGAAATGCAAATGCAGCGTTTTGGTCAGTCCGCCTGACCGTATCCCGCCGACGGCACCGGAGCCGTCGGTACTACCGAAGTGAGATGGAACGCCGTGGAAGAAACCAGGGACATTCTTGTATTGCAAGCCAGCTACACCAATGCAGTCCACGCCGAAGCAATCTGTTATGTGCTCAACGGCTATGCCGAAGATCCAATGGGCGGTGGTCAGTCGCTGCCGCCGGAAGTGCTGCTGCATCTACCCGAGGAACTGGCCAAGCGCCCGCATGCCTTCAGCGTACTGGCTTTCGTCAACGGCGAACCAGCGGGCCTGGTCAATTGCTTCGAAGGTTTTTCGACCTTCGCCTGCAGACCGCTGGTCAATGTCCACGATGTTGTGGTGATGAAGCCGTTCCGCGGGTTGGGGTTGAGCCAGAAGATGCTGCAGAAGGTCGAGGATATCGCCCGCCAGCGGGGTTGCTGCAAAATCACCCTGGAAGTGCTTGAAGGCAATGCCATCGCCCAGGCCAGCTATACCAGGTTTGGCTTTGCCCCTGGCATGTTCGACCCGGCCCATGGCCGTATGCTGTTCTGGACAAAGCCCCTGTAGAGGCCGCTCCTGTGGTAGCGGGCGAGGGCGGTGCGGTTATTTTTGCACGACCCGCACCGCAGGCGCCTTGGGCTGCATCAGGCTGAAGTCGATCAAGGCTTTGCGCTGGTGTTCATAAGGGTTGCCGATCAACAGCGGGCGGGCCTTGAAGTCATCGCTCACCAGGCTTTTACTGCGGTCCAGCTCATCAAAACTCAAACCGGCCAGGTCTGCCCAGGTGTGGATCAAGTGAGCGCTGCTGTAGGGGCGTGACAGGTCAGCGCTGAAGTTCCAGTCATGAGTTTCACGCCACTTGGGCGAGGCCCAGGCGATGAACGGAACGGTGTACATCGGCGCGGTCGGCTTGCCTTCGTTGCGGCCAAGCGTGCTGTGGCCCGGCGAATCGAACACGTCTTCGCCATGGTCCGACAGGTACAGCAAAAAGCCGTTGGGGTCGGTTTTGGCGTAGTCCTTGATCAGGCTGGACACTACGAAGTCGTTGTACAGCACCGCGTTGTCGTAACTGTTGTAGGTCGGGACCTGGTCGTCACGCACCCCCGCCGGTACGCCCTGGCGGTCGGTGAACGTCTTGAAGCTGGGCGGATACCGGTATTGATAGCTCATGTGGGTGCCGAGCAGGTGCACCACGATCAGTTTGCGCGCAGCGCTGTCTGCCAGGGCCTGGTTGAACGGGGCGATCACATCGCCGTCGTATTGCGCCGCGTTCTGGTTGCGGTTGTTGTTCAGGTATACCTGCGCATCGGCTTGTTGAGAGAAGGTCGTGAGCATGGTGTTGCGCTTGGTCATGGTCTGCTGGTTAGTGATCCAGAAGGTCTTGTAACCGGCCTGCTTCATCATGCTCACCAGGGACGGTGTGCTCAGGTAAAGGTCTGGGTTCTGTTCATCGGCGAACGTCAGCACCTGCTGCAGCGCTTCGATGGTGTAGGGGCGCGGGGTGATGACATTGTCGAAAACCGAGAGCTGGTCCTTGAGCTTGTCCAGTTCCGGCGTGGTTTTCCTTGGGTAACCGTACAGGCTCATGCGCTGGCGGTTGGTGGACTCGCCGATGACCAGCACCAGAGTGGTGGGCTGGTCGGCCATGGCGTCCTTCAGGTGGCCCAGGGGGGCGATCTTGCTGGCGCTGTGAAGCATGCCCTGCATGTTTTCCAGTTGTTCGCCATAGCGCCGGTAAGCAACCAGCATCTGCCACGGCACGGCCGGCTCGATGCGACTTTCGAATTTCTCCAGGCCACCGGCAAATGTACCTGCACGCAGGGTGTGCTTGACCAGCGGATAGCCGGCAACTGCCACCACAATCGCAGTCGCCGCGACCATGGCTTGGCCGCGGGGCAGGTACACCGGGCGCAGACGTGTCCAGAGCCAATATCCGACGGCGGTATGGGCCAGGAAGGCCGCCACCATCCACCAGGCAAAATACTGCGTCATGTACTCGCCGGCTTCGGACACGTTCGATTCGAACATGATGAAGATGACGCTCTGGGAAAACTCCTGCTGATAGATGAAGAAGTAGCCCAGGCTGGCCATGGAGCAAGCCCACAGGACCACGCCGATCAGCGCAGCAAGTAAACGGGTCCGGGCAGGAAAGAGCAGCGTGGGCGCAAGCCACAGCGCGCTCATCACGAATGCCTGGCGAAACCCGGTGAACCCAGAGGTGTCGGTTACCAGTATGAGCAGTTGGGTAATGCCCGAGAAATACCAGAAAAACAGAAATAACCAGCCAAACCCGGCCCAGTCGAAACTTTTCGCAGTCGTTGTGCTGCGTTTGAACAAACTCATCAAGCGCTCCAGCCTTCCTGTCGACAAAGCCGCTGGCACCCAATGGATGCCCACAGACATGCGCCGAACTACCTAAAAGGCCGGGAGTATCGCGATGGGGGTGTGAAAAGTTTGTTAGATATTTGGTTACAAAACGAATGTCGGGGGGGCTGTGGCGAAGGCGTTATTTGTGGCGAGGAGGTTTATTTCCGGTGGTCGCGTTGCAACCTCACGCACTGAAACCCGCGCACTCAGGGGCTGGCCGCTACGTGTTGCGGCAAGAACACATGCCCTTGGCACGAATGGGTACACATGGAAATGACACCGGTTTGTCCAGTGCCACTTCCGGCGCCGCGCCTCTGCTCGGGGGTTACCGAGCCAGGGCCTGGCTCTGATGGGACAGCTGGGAGTGTTGCAACTGCATGCGCAATTGCGTCACCTCATCAAGCAGCAGATCACGCTCTTCTTTGAGCAGGCGTAATTCGTCGCGACGAATGGTCACGTAAAGGGTTTGGGGAGGACGTGCGGTAACTACGGAGTCCATTGCTCACCTCGCAAATGGCGTACATCAACTATAGAGATGTCGCCAGTATTTGGTCGACACCTCTACTATCGGCGCCGATTCTGATTTCTTTTGCTTGTGATTGGAACTTTTTTATTTTTCATGGTCGCTGTGTCTTTGGCCGGATCTGGAGCGTTATCCCTTGTGATCGCTCGAATTACCCGGAAACTATGCAGCAATGCTCTGGACTAACCTCCACTCGTCGATTGAGCTAAACCTTTGACACACCTTTATTTGTAGTAGGGAGCATCAGCACATGCAACTCGGGATCATTGGACTGGGCCGCATGGGCGGCAATATTGCGCGGCGCCTGATGCTCAATGGGCATACCACCGTCGTCTACGATCGCAATGCCGCCTTTGTTGAAAACCTGAGCCAGGAGGGCGCAACGGGCGTCGCGGATCTGCCGCAACTGGTGGCCGGTCTGGAAAAACCACGGGCTGTCTGGGTCATGTTGCCTGCCGGCGCACCCACCGAAGACACGATTAACGTTCTCAGCGAGTTGCTGGAGCCGGGCGACGTCATCATTGATGGCGGTAACACGTACTACAAGGATGACATCCGTCGCGCGCAGGCGTTGTCGGTCAAGGGCCTGAATTATATCGACGTCGGCACTTCCGGCGGCGTCTGGGGCCTGGAACGCGGTTATTGCATGATGATTGGGGGTGACGCCGAAGTGGTGAAGCGCCTGGACCCCTTGTTTGACAGCCTGGCGCCAGGGATGGGCGATATACCGCGCACCCGCGACCGCAAGTCCGACGATGATCGCGCTGAACGCGGCTACATCCACGCGGGCCCGGCCGGTTCGGGGCATTTCGTGAAGATGATCCACAACGGCATTGAATACGGAATGATGCAGGCCTTCGCCGAGGGCTTTGACATCCTCAAGACCAAATCCAGCGAAAGCCTGCCACCTGAGCAGCGATTTGACTTGAACGTGGCCGATATCGCCGAAGTCTGGCGTCGCGGCAGTGTGGTGTCGTCCTGGCTGCTGGATTTGACCGCCGACGCCTTGGCCAGCGATCCGAAGCTGGACGGCTTCTCTGGTGAGGTTGCCGACAGTGGTGAAGGGCGCTGGACCATCGAAGCGGCCATTGAGCAAGCGGTGCCGGTGCCGGTGCTCTCCAGTTCATTGTTCGCCCGTTTCCGCTCGCGCCAGCAGAGCACCTACGGTGACAAGATGCTCTCGGCCATGCGCTTTGGCTTCGGTGGTCACGTGGAGACGCCGAAAAAATGACCTCGATCGGCAGGAAATCCAAGGCAGAACCCGCGCCGCCGACCACGCTGTTTCTGTTCGGCGCCCATGGTGATCTGGTCAAGCGTCTGCTGATGCCGGCGCTGTACCACCTCAGTCGCGACGGGCTGCTGGGGGATGGCCTGCAGATCATTGGCGTTGACCATAATGCTATCAGTGATGTGGACTTCGCCCGGAAACTCGAGGATTTCATCCGTCACCAGGCGGCGAGCAAGGGCGGTGATGCCGACCGGGCGCTCGACCCGGTGCTGTGGGCCAGCCTGGCTCGGGGCATCAGTTATGTTCAGGGTGACTTCCTCGACGACAGCACCTACCAAGCACTGGCGGCGAAAATCGCCGCCAGTGGCACCGGCAACGCGGTTTTCTATCTGGCGACCGCGCCGCGCTTTTTCAGTGAAGTGGTCCGCCGCCTCGGCGCGGCTGGGCTGCTTCAAGAGCAGGATGATGCCTTCCGGCGTGTGGTGATCGAGAAACCGTTCGGTTCCGACCTGCAAACCGCCGAAGCGCTCAATGCCTGCCTGCTCAAAGTCATGAGCGAAAAACAGATCTACCGGATCGACCATTATCTGGGCAAGGAAACGGTGCAGAACATTCTGGTCAGCCGTTTTTCCAACAGCCTGTTCGAGGCCTTCTGGAACAATCACTACATCGACCACGTACAAATCACCGCCGCGGAAACCGTTGGCGTGGAAACCCGTGGCAGTTTCTACGAACACACCGGCGCCCTGCGGGACATGGTGCCCAACCACTTGTTCCAGTTGCTGGCGATGGTGGCCATGGAACCGCCGGCTGCCTTTGGCGCCGATGCGGTGCGTGGTGAGAAGGCCAAGGTGGTCGGGGCCATTCGCCCCTGGTCGGTGGAGCAGGCCCGCGCCAACTCGGTGCGTGGCCAGTACACCGCAGGCCACGTCGGCGACAGACCGGTCAATGGTTACCGCGAGGAAGCCAATGTCGCACCCGACAGCAATACCGAAACCTACGTCGCCCTCAAGGTGATGATCGATAACTGGCGTTGGGTCGGGGTGCCGTTTTACCTGCGCACAGGCAAACGCATGAGTGTGCGGGACACGGAAATTGTCATCTGCTTCAAACCGGCGCCTTACGCGCAGTTTCGCGATACTGAAGTCGATGAACTGCAACCTACGTACTTGAGAATCCAGATCCAGCCCAATGAAGGCATGTGGTTCGACCTGCTGGCCAAGCGGCCGGGGCCAACCCTCGACATGGCGAATATTGAGCTGGGATTTGCCTACAAGGACTTCTTCGAAATGCAACCGTCCACGGGCTACGAAACCTTGATCTACGACTGCCTGACCGGCGATCAGACCTTGTTCCAGCGTGCCGACAACATTGAAAACGGTTGGCGTGTGGTCCAGCCGTTCCTCGATGCCTGGCAACAGGACGCGACGGTCCAGTTCTACAAGGCCGGTGAAGATGGTCCGTCGGCCGCAGATGACCTGCTGACACGCGATGGCCGCGTTTGGCATGCGCTCGATGAGTGATCAGGTGAAACACCCCATCCGGTTTTTACTCAGTGACATGGACGGCACGCTGTTGCTGCCCGACCACAGTCTCAACCAGCGCACTATCGAGGCCGTTCGCTCGCTGCGCGAGGCGGGCGTGATGTTCAGCCTCGCCACCGGGCGGCCGCCCCGGGCGATGTTGCAGCAGATCGAAGCCTTGGGCGTGGACCTGCCTACCGCCGCGTTCAATGGCGGTACGCTGGTCCACCCGGACGGCAGTTTCCTCGCCGTGCACTACCTGCCACCTGAGGCGGCTTTGGCGACGCTGGCCTTGTACGCCGACCAGCCTGATATCGAGGTCTGGGTGTTTGCCGACGGCGACTGGCTGGTGCGCGACGCCAACGGTCCGATGGTGCCGGTGGAGACGCGTGGGCTTGGCTATCCGCCGGTGCAAGTCGAGAGTTTCGAGCCTTACCTGGAACGTATCGACAAGATCGTCGCCACCAGCGCCAATACGCAGCTACTGGTTGATCTGGAGGCGCGCTTGCATCCGCTGCTCAAGGGCCAGGCTCAGGTCTCGCGTTCGCAACCGATCTATCTGGATGTGACGGCGATGCGGGCAAACAAGGGTGAAGCGCTGGCGACCCTGGCAGCGTTCCTGGGGGTGCCGTTGGAACAGACCGCCGCCATGGGCGACGGTGGCAACGATCCGGCGATGTTTCACCGTGCGGGGTTGTCGATTGCCATGGGGCAGGCGGAGGAGGCGATTCAGCGTCAGGCCGATGTCATCACCGCAGCCAACACCGAAGACGGCGCGGCGCTGGCAATCGAGCGATTCATTCTGGCTCGATGAACCAAGCAAATCCTCAGGGCCGGTACCGCACCACCACTGCTCGATACTTGCCATGCAGAGAATAGCCGCCCACCAGGATCTTCCCGTCTGCCTGCAGCGCCAGGGATGTGGCGGTGTCGAGGCTGTAGCCCAGCCGAGTGCGGACCCAACCTCTGCCCTCACCGAAATCCGGATCGAGGCTGGCGTCCGGCAAGTGCCGGGCCAGAACGAAGTCAGTTTCGATACCGCCGATGGTGGCCCCAGCGGTCACCAGCTTTGCGTCTGCTTGAAGCTGGGCCGCCGTCCACTGACTGGCGCTGTTGCCAAATTTCAGGAACTGACACTGTCCTTGATTGCAGCGAGGGTCCGGTTTGCCGTCCCTGCCCACTCTTAGCGACAGGCAATGCATCGGGTCGCGGCTGCTGCCCAGTGCTTGCAGATCACCGTCTGGAAGTTGGACGATCTGGCTGACCATCACGCTGTGCTGTTGGGTCGTGATGGACAGGAAACCGTCCTCGCCAAAGCTGTCATCAAGTGTGCCGCTGGGATCATAGCGGGCCATCAAACCTTGTTGGGGCAAGTCAATCACTCCGCCGACCACGATGCTGCCGTCGGCCTGAAGCGCCACACAACCCAGCCAAGTGTTTTTCAACAGATGCCGGACCATCACAAAGCCGCGGTTGTTGAACGAAGTGTCCAATGCGCCGTCGGGAAGGAGCCGGATCAGGATGCCGACATGGTCAGATAATTGGTAATGATGATTGGCGAGGATGAGGATCCGGCCATCGGCCTGCACCCGCATGTCGCAGGCTTCAAGACCCGGTACGCCGGGTGGGAGCCAGGTGTCGCGCAGACCTTGGGAAAGATTGCCGCACAGCCGTATGACCTGCCGCCCGGCGCTGCCGAAGCTTTGAACGGCGCGGCCCTGCTGATCGAACAGCGCGATGGCGGGCAGGGTGCGGTCGGTGTTTTCGTAGTGCAGACCGGACAGCAGGATACGGCCGTCGGGTAATTCCATCACCTTGCCTGCCGTGGCTTCGAAGCCGCGCTCAAAAGAGCCGATCACATAGCCATGGTGTCCGAAGCTCGCGTCAGCCGAACCGTCGTGGTTGAGCCGTGCAAGCCCGAACCGGCTGCCTTCGGTCGTTTCGATCCGGGCTGCCACCAGGATCCTTCCGGCATGATCGACCGTCAGGCCCGTGGTCCGGCTCCCGAAGCTACCGGTAAAATGCACCCAGGCTTTACCGTTATCGGCAAAGCCTGGGTCGAGTTGGCCGGCACAGGCTGCGGCCGTCGGCATTGCAAACGCGGTTTGATCGAGCATGCATGCCTCTCCTTGCGTGTCGATAAGCCCGGAGGGGCGACGACTGCATGAGGGCAACATTCAATCCCTGAATGTGACAATGCACAACTATCAGACGCTGCAGAAACAGCAGCGAATCGTGCCAGAACACTGGCTTTTCGATCCAGTGCAAAGCCTGCAATCCATCATCAGGTTTACCGCTAAGGATTTACTCAGGCATGGACCAGGATTGCAGGGTGTAGCCTTCCTGGCTCAACTCGGCACGGGCCTGTTTCAAGCAGTCAGCCAGTTGGGCCGGGTCGGTGTAGGCACTGCTTGGAATCTGAGTGCGGCCAATATGAGTATTGGTGCGGTCAATGACGGTCAGGCTCAGTTCACCATTACCGTCTTGTGGAGCCCAGGCCACGCATTGAAAAGGACGAAAGGCGCGGTCGGCAATCAAAAGAGCTTCGTTGATACGGAGCGGGGCGTTCATGGCGTTATCTCTTAAGTATGCCCAATCAAATGATGTGCCGTCGGTTGGGCGTACCGGGCGGCTGGTTACTTGTACTGATGTCTTGTAAGGGGGGGCAGGTCACACATTCCTTAAATAAATTTCGATTTTCTTTCAGACCCGGCTTTTGGACTTTTGTTTGAAAGCTTGATGAAAGATTCAAGCGGGCGACAACTAACGAAACGCGCGCTTATAACCACTTTAAAGCGAACTCGATAATCAATTGATACAAGCAGGTGTCAACTTCTTGCTACTGTTACATGCAGGTTCGCCAAACGACTGTTTTTCCTCATATTCCTTATTTTGGCGCCAAGGATCAGTCATGATCGAAGCCAGTACGTCGCGTCGTCTGCTCGTGGTTGATCCCTGCGATGATTGCCATCGCCTGTTGCCCGGATTACGCACCATTGGCTGGGACGTGGAGAGCTGTTCCCTTGAACATGCGGGCGATCGAACGTGCGATGTGGGCCTGTTGCGACTTCAACCTTTTCATCTGGAACGGCCGGAGGCGGTCAAGGAGTTGATCAGCCGCAGCGGCACCGAGTGGATCGCCGTGCTGAATCAGGAAGTGTTGCGTCTGAAGAATGTGGGGGACTTTGTCTGCGAGTGGTTTTTTGATTTTCATACCTTGCCATTCGACGTGTCCCGGGTTCAGGTGACTCTGGGCCGCGCCTTTGGCATGGCGCGTTTGCGCGGACAGGGCTCGATTCACATCAATGAGCCCGAACATGA
Source organism: Pseudomonas sp. A214 (assembly GCF_900156295.1). Lineage (NCBI taxonomy): Bacteria > Pseudomonadati > Pseudomonadota > Gammaproteobacteria > Pseudomonadales > Pseudomonadaceae > Pseudomonas > Pseudomonas sp. A214. Next base: position 4,104,908 of record NZ_LT707062.1, on the reverse strand, counting down.
ATTACTGGGCGACAGCAAACCCATTCGGGAGCTGCGCAAATTGTTGAGCAAACTGGCACCTGCCGAATCGCCCGTGTTGATTCGCGGTGAAAGCGGCACCGGCAAGGAGTTGGTGGCGCGCACGCTGCATCGCCAATCCCATCGGCGCAACAAACCGTTCATTGCCATCAATTGTGGCGCGATACCGGAGCACTTGATCCAGTCGGAATTGTTCGGGCACGAGAAAGGCGCTTTCACGGGTGCCCATCAGCGCAAGATCGGGCGGATCGAAGCAGCTCACGGCGGCACCCTGTTTCTGGATGAAATTGGCGACCTGCCGTTGGAGCTACAGGCCAATCTGTTGCGTTTCCTGCAGGAGAAACACATCGAGCGGGTCGGAGGCAGCCAGCCGATCGCCGTGGATGTGCGGATTTTGGCCGCCACCCATGTGGATCTGGAAGCAGCCATCGAGCACAAGCTGTTTCGTGAAGACCTGTATTATCGCTTGAACGTGCTGCAGGTGCTGATGGCGCCGTTGCGTGAACGCCATGGCGATTTGTCGATGCTGGCCAGCCACTTCTCGCATTTCTACAGTCAGGAAACCGGTCGCCGGCCTCGCAGTTTCAGTGAAGACGCGTTGGTGGCCATGGGCAAGCATGACTGGCCGGGCAATGTGCGTGAGCTGGCCAACCGAGTACGTCGCGGCCTGGTGTTGGCCGAGGGGCGGCAGATCGAAGCGATGGACCTTGGCCTGACAGGTCATCAAGGGCCGGTGGCGCCGATGGGCACCCTTGAAGACTACAAGACCCGTGCTGAGCGCCAGGCGTTGAGCGATGTGCTTAACCGGCACAGTGACAACCTGAGTGTTGCTGCCCGCGTGCTGGGCATATCCCGGCCGACGTTCTACCGGCTTCTGCACAAGCATCAAATCCGCTGAATCAAGCCTTGCACTATTCGATGTGAGAGCGAGCCTGCTCGCTCCCACAGGGCACTGCGTTAGAAGTAATACGGGAATTTCAGGCTAAAGGTGAAGTCCGGCGCATCGTCGGTCAGACCGATGGACAGGTTGGGGACGATGGTCAGGTTGTCGCTGGCGGCTACGGTCATGCCGATGTTGAAGTAGCCGGCATTGGCGTCGCTGGAAACCACCGATTCCCAATCCCCGCCGTCCTGTTTGAGCTTGCTTTTCTTTTGTATGAGGTCGGAAACCGAGAACGACATACTCATCTTCTCGTTCAGCGCGAAGGCAATGCCCGCGCCGATCTGGAAGCTGTCGCCGATCCGCACCTTGCCCGGTATCCTCTGGTTGACGGTGGAGCTTATGTCGTCGAAGGACTCTTCGAAGTTATGGGTGTAGGAGAGGCTGCCGAACAGCACGGCCGGATCGAAGGTCTTGACCAGCGAGATCCCGGGTGTGATCGACCATACGCCGTTGCCGGTGGGCAGCTCTTCAGGCACAAACAGGTTGGTGTTGGCCTGGGACTGGCGCAGCTTGATGCCGAACGGCTCTTCGCCGGTTGGCGCCTTGACGCGCAGAGTGAGCACCGCGTCCGGGCTGTTGATCGATTCGTCCATGAATTTGTAGGCGATGCCGAAGTTGACGTCACCGATGGTGGGATCGCGGGTAACGGTTTCTTCGCTGGTCACCCCAGCTGCCCCTTGGTTGGCACCGCCGGACTGATAGGTGGATTCGCGGTAGACCACCGGTACGTTGAGGTCGAACTGCCAGCGATTGTCGAAGTTGTAACGGCCGGTGAGGTCCAGGGTCCAGGTGTCGGCCTTGATCCTGTCCAGGTTGATGTTGCCCAGGAAAATCGAGTCCAGGGCCAGGAAGCCGTTCAGAATCAATTGTCGTGTGTCGTAGCGCGAATAGGTCACGCCGGTTTCGAAGCTGAACTTGCCACCGCCAAAAAAGCCGCTGGCCTCGTCATAGAGGTTGGAGACACTCTGGGCGGGCTGTGAATCATCGGCCAGGGACTGCCCGTAACCGCTGCCGCCAGCCGCAGTCTGGTTGCCTTTCATGTCGGCTGGGGATTTGGCCAGGCGCTTGGGCGCGGGAGCAGCGGGTTGATCTTCGACCTGGCGGACTCGCTGTTCGAGTACCGCCAGGGCTCTTTGCTGGACCTCGTATCGTTGTCTGAGCTCGAGAAGCTCCTGCTTCAGTGCTTGAATGTCGGCGTCAGGTGCTGCTTGCAGCAGGGGCGCCGGTAAAAGGGTGCTTACGCACATCACAGCGCGCAACGATACGGATCGATACATGAAATATGCCGTCCCTATTTGCCCAGTGGTCGCAAGGCAGCGTAGTTCAATATCCGAGATTGCGCAGTCCGCGCAGCTGGGTCAGGTTGCAGTCCAAAGCTCCGGCGCTAAGGCCGTTGTTGTTCAACACCACGTTGAGTTGCGTCATGTTGTTGACCAGGTTGCTGTTACCCAGCAAGCGAGTGTTTTGCAGCAAGCCGCCCTGGGCGACTTGTTGCAGAGAACTACCCTGGTTGTGGTTGGCCTGGATCGCCATCTGCACGCCGCTGCCGGTGGCGGTAACCGCGACACTGCCGGCGGCGTTGCTGCCGCTGATGGTTTGGCCTTTGCTCAGCAGCTGGCCTTGAGCAGGCACCAGTGCGGGTGCCTGGTTGCTTTCCCTGACGTTGATGCTGACGTTGTTGTAGGCGGAATTGCCATCGCCCGCGGCGCGCACGCTCTGGGTCACGCCCTGGCCACCGGCCAGGCCCGCGCCACCGACAATGTTGCCGCTGCCCTGTTGCGGGGCCTGGCCATTGCCGGTCTGCTTGATCGTTGAAACATAGAACTGGGGTTTGACGGTGGCCGCCTGGATTTGCATGGAACTGCTCGCGCCGATCAGGTCGCCACTGGCGTTGCGCCAGGTGCTGCTCATGACGATGCCGAAGCTGATGACCCGACCGGGCATGACATAGCGTCCACGCAGTTCGGCAAGCTCCTGATCCTTGACTTCGATGGGTTTGAATCCGGCGTGGGCATGGCCCGACACAGCCGCGGCAAGGCTGGCAAACGCCAGCCAGCGTGAAGTTTTCATGTGCTGCTCCCGGAGCTTCCTGCTCCTTTTGTACTTATGGTTGGCGATTGGTCGGCGATTAGAAAAAGTCGCTCTGTATGAAACCAAAATCCATCAGCTCTGCATCTTTGACCGGGTTGAACCCGTCCAGTTTGTTACGCGCCGTTAGCGGTTGCGGAGGGGTGCGCAGTGCGTTGGTCTTGTCGTAACCCGGGCCGACGATGGCAAACACGATGCCGTTCCAGCCTTTGACGAAATCGTTATGGGCGTAGCGCTTGTGCCCCAGTACGGGGTCGGCGATATAAACCCATTGCTGGTCGGCTCGCTGCAATACCACGAAGTGCTTGTAGCCACGGATGTCCATCAGGACCACCACCGGAATTGTCACTGCCTCGAGCTTTTCTGGCGGTATCCGGTAGCCCCGGGCGCGCATGCCGATGCTTTCCACGTAGCGCTTCATATCGAGCATGGAAAATCCCTGGGTGCGGACCAGGTCATGGTCGGCTTTGACCAGCATGCCCTTGATGACGTGCTCTTCATCCACGTCAAGCCAATAGGCCTGGCGCAGTACCGTGGCCAGCGCGGCGGCGCCGCAACTGAAATCGGTTTTCTGTTCGACGATGTCACTGAACTTGCGCTCGCGCACACTCTGTACTGGCTTGTAGACCAACATGCCGCCGGGTAGGGCAGCGACCGGCATTTGCGCAGCTTCAGCCACGCCGGCCAGACAAAGGAGCAGAGAAAGGGCTGCCGCTCGCATGATCGATACGCCTTATGCACACCTGGGAAAGAAGCCCCGTTTCCGGGGCTTCGTTTCGATCGCGCTTACATGCAAGTCCTGCAACCGGCCGAAATGGACAGCGAGTTGCTTTGCTGGTTGCCCACGCCCGCCGACACGTTGGCGCCGCCGTTACCGGAGAAGCCGTTCATGGAGTTGGTCATGGTCGCGTTGTTGATGACAGGGTTTTTCCAGCCATCGCGGGTCAGCACTTGTTGAGTGTTGCTGCCGGCCAGTTCGAAAGTGCCCACGGCGGAGAACTTGAACTTGTCGTCATCGTGACCGCCGCCGTAGCCGCCTCTGTTGCCCCAGCCGCCATGGTCGTCGTCTTCGACGGTGCCGGTGCCTTTGGCCTTGAAGGTGCCGGAAGCAGCGTAGGTGCTGGTGAGGGTGTCGGTCTTGTAGGTCCGTACGCCCTTGTTGTCGACCACAAGGCCGGTGGAAGACTGATCGGCCGAGGCTGCGGCTTCTGCGACACGTCCGCCCGATACAGCGATGGCCAGGTTGTTTTTCTGTTGGTTGAAGTTGCCGGCCGTCACGTTGATGCCGATGTTGCCGGAGCCATTGTTGCCCGCATTGGTGAGCGAGGCGTTGTTTCGGGTCGAGTTGTTTTTGACGTAGTTATTGTTATTGACCTGCATGGCGCTGGAGGTCGCGACCGCCGAGCCGAAGATGAATGCTTCGTCAGCGGTGGCGATGGCGGCGGCGTTGTCCTGCTGGTTGCCATCGCCGGCGGCGATGTTGGCGCCCATATTGCCGTTGCTGCCATTGAGCGAGTCAGCGGCTTCAGCCGTGTTGCGGGTGGCCTGGTTGGTCACCACGTTGCCGTCGCTGTTCTGCTCATCCATCACGGTCGCGCTAGCCCCGGCGGTGATCGAAAGCAGTTGTTCAAACGACGGACCTTGCGGACCGTGATTGCCATGCCCGTTGCCGTGCCCGTTGCCACGTCCGTTTCCATCAGCCTGTGCAGCCATTGCCATGACAGCGGCGAGAGCGAAAACCAATGGTTTAAGTGCCATTGTTGGTTTCATGGTGTTTCTCCTTGCGTGTCGTTGGTTAAGTGTCAGTACTTTCTTATGCCCACGTTTTTCGGGTCAGTCAGCGACCCGGATGCTCAGGGTGTTAGCCATGCGGTTCCCCACCCCGGCACTCTGGTTCACCTGGATAACCCCTCGGCTGCCGGTGAAGGCCTGGTCGCTGGTGACGACCTGGCGACTGCCGGTTGGGGTGCCAGTTGCTCCTGAGTTTGGTAACAACGCCACGTTCTGTTGAGAAAGGGCGCTATCGTCGATGCTCTGCGGCCGGGCACTGATGCCCACCCGCATGACATTGGCCATCTGGTTGTTGGCCCCGGCGGACTGGTTCACGCCCAGTACTCCGTTGCCGTTGCTAAATGAGCTGCCGCCGATGCGGGCCGTTGCGTTCATCGACGGGTCGGCCGCGGTGTCCAGTCGTTGACGCACGACAGTGGTGGCCTGGGCGTGAGTGCCGATGGCGATGGCCCGGGTGTTGGTCTGCTGGGTCTGATCGCCAGCGGCCTGGTTGACGTTGAAGTTGCCGGTATAGCGGCTGCCGGAATCCTGCAGATTGGCAGTGCTGATCACCGCCGCGCCCGGATCGGCGAACGCGGTGGACGAGCCGAGCAGGGCAAGCAGAAACAGGGTTGGCTTCATGTCACTGACCTCCGGCCAGCCGGCCCAGCGGGGCCAGCCCTGAACTCAGCGAGCGGTTGATCGTGCCGGAGATGGCACCACCGTTGCCGCCACCGTGACCGGCGCGCATGCCCGGCAAGCCGTTGGGGTTGGTCACGATGTTCAGACCTTGTACGCCGGTGTTGTTCGGGTTGACGGCGTTGCGGATCGACGAGCCGCTGGCGACGCTGGCGAATTCGCCGTCGCTCAGCTCGATGCTGGCGGTCGCTTGATTGACTCGATCAGATGGGTTGGCGTTGACGGTGCTCGGGTAGGGGTCTTTGCCACCGTTGCGACCGATATGAACGGGCTGTACGTCACGGGTGAGCACAATGACGCCGTTGCCCTCGGCCTGCACAGGGAGGCTGAACGTCGCGCCAGCGGCGCAGCCGATCAACAGCAGGCAGGTCAAGCTTCTATTGAAAGTCCCCACGGCATCGATTCCTTCTTCGGTGGGCTGGCCTTGGTCCAGCGTTGCGAAGGAGGAAGAGCAGGTGTTGTGCCGGTTATAAAAAATCTATCAAATTCAATGGGTTGCTATATTTAAGGGGAGTTTCGCCCAGCACCTGTTTCATCCGTGAGACATGCCGATAGAGGCTAATGGCCGGGCGCTATCGCTTGGCTCTGGTTCAAGGCTTCGCAAGCAGGTGTTTCAAGAACCTGACAAAGGCACTGGAAAAACCATCGAAGTGCTCTGGAGCCGGGTTTGCCACGACTGGGGTGTTTCAAGAGTGGTACAAACAGAGGGGTAAATCAGGCTTGGAGCAGTCGAGTCACGGTTGCAAACACCCGTTCCCGACGTTGCGCCCAATCGCCTTCAATAACCTGGAAGGGTTGCTGATGCCGAACCAGCCATTGCTCGATAGCCTCGAAAAACCTCATTCGGTCTTCCAGTTCGGGTTGGCAGCGCAGGCCGTCGCCCGTCCATTCGACCTGTTGCGGGCTCAGCAGCAGGTGCAAGTCGTAATGGCGGGCCAGCAAGGCCGGCTCCAGCCAGCTTGGGCAGTCGCCGAACAGGGTTTGGCTCCAGAGGATGTTGCTCAACAGGTGGGTGTCGAGGATCAACAACGGTGGTTTACCGGCGCGGGCTGCGTCTTCCCAGGCCAACTGTCCTGCGGCGATATCGGTGATGTCCGACAGGCGGGTCTCACGCGGATTCTGCTCCATGAAGTGGCGAACGTATTCGTCCACCCGCAAGCCGCCGAAGTGCTCCTGCAACTGCGCCGCCAGCCAGCTCTTGCCGCTGGACTCCGGGCCGGTGAGCACCATCACCTTCATGTGCGCAGGACCGGGTCGGCGCGCCATTCGCGCCAGCCTTGTACGGCCAACAGCGTGAACAAAGCGTAGAGCGCAGCGGTCAGGTACAGGTCCTTGTAGATGAACAAGCCCACGAAGATGATGTCCAGGGCGATCCACAACGGCCAGCATTGCACGCGTTTTTGCGCCATCCACCACTGCGCCACGAGACTGAAGCCGGTGAGTGCAGCGTCGAGCCAGGGCTGGGCGGCGTCGGTCCAGTGCGCCATGGCAGCACCCAGCATCAGGCTGCCTGCCGCGCCGACCGCCAGGCCACGCAATACTGAAGGCGCGCCCAGACGGGTGATTTGTCGCCCCTCATGATGCTGCCCCGCACGAGTCCATTGGTACCAGCCATAGAGTTGCAGTACGGCGTAGACACACTGCAGCAACATGTCCGAGTACAGCTTCACTTCGAAGAAGATCCAGCTATAGAGCAGCACCATGACCAGGCCGATCGGCCAGCACCAGGGGTTCTGCTTGACGGTCAACCAGACAGCAATCACGCCGAGGGCTGCGGCAAACAGTTCAAGCCCGGACATGGCGATTCCTTGGGTAGTAGGAGAAGGCGGCGATTGTAAACGCTGGCGCCCGTTTTTCTATGCCTGGTAAACCTTCTTGAGCAGGCGCAGCAATTCTTCGCGCTCGGCACCGTCAAGCGTTGAGGTGGAGTCCAGGTCGCTCTGTGCGGCGATTTGCTTGAGTTCCTTGAGCAGGGTTTCGCCGGTTTTGCTCAGGAATATCCCGTAGGAGCGTTTGTCGGGCTTGCACCGCACCCGCACGGCCAGTGCCCGGCTTTCCAGCTTGTTCAACAGGGGCACGACTTGCGGCGGTTCGATCGACAGGGCCTTGGCCAGATCGGTCTGCATCAGGCCGGGGTTCTGGTCGATGATCGCCAGAGCCGAAAATTGGGCGGGCCGCAGATCGTGGATGGCGAGTCGACCGATCAGGTTCTGGAACAGTTTCAACTGGGCGCGACGCAGGGCGTAACCGATCAGATCATCCAGCGCGGAGTCCAGCGGGGCCTGTGCGTCGGTACCGCTGGCCTGGGGCTCGGCGGGTTCGGCAAGCTTGGAAGACTTGGCCATCGGAGGGAGCATCCTCAAGGTGAGTGATTAACAAGGCTATCCATTTTGCCGAGGTTGAAGCGCGATGGCTATGGTGGATATCGAAATCGTGATTTGCCGCTTTGTCCTGTCCGTTGGGAAAAATACAGATAAATGGATTAATAGTTAATTGACATAACTAGTTTTCGAGTTTAATTTTTGCTCATCTTCAGCCAAGAACAAGAGAGCACGCCCGCCATGAGCAATTACGAAGGTCGCTGGAAAACGGTCAAGGTCGATATCGAGGAAGGCATTGCCTGGGTCACCCTCAATCGTCCGGAAAAACGCAACGCCATGAGTCCGACGCTCAATCGCGAGATGATCGACGTGCTGGAAACCCTGGAGCAGGACCCGGCCGCCGGTGTACTGGTGCTGACCGGGGCCGGTGATGCCTGGACGGCCGGCATGGACCTCAAGGAGTATTTCCGCGAAGTAGATGCCGGGCCTGAAATCCTGCAAGAAAAAATCCGTCGCGAAGCCTCCCAGTGGCAATGGAAACTGCTGCGCATGTACGCCAAGCCGACCATTGCCATGGTCAATGGCTGGTGCTTCGGTGGCGGCTTCAGCCCGCTGGTGGCGTGTGACCTGGCGATCTGCGCTGACGAGGCGACCTTCGGCCTTTCGGAAATCAACTGGGGCATCCCGCCCGGTAATCTGGTCAGCAAGGCCATGGCTGATACCGTGGGCCATCGCCAGTCGCTGTACTACATCATGACCGGCAAAACCTTTGGCGGGCAGAAAGCCGCCGAGATGGGACTGGTCAACGAAAGCGTGCCCCTGGCGCAACTGCGCGAAGTCACCGTTGAGCTGGCGCGTAACCTGCTGGAGAAAAACCCGGTGGTTTTGCGAGCAGCCAAGCACGGGTTCAAACGCTGCCGCGAACTGACCTGGGAGCAGAATGAGGATTACCTGTACGCCAAGCTCGATCAGTCGCGCCTGCTCGACACCGAGGGTGGTCGCGAGCAGGGGATGAAGCAGTTCCTCGACGACAAGAGCATCAAGCCGGGGTTGCAGACCTACAAGCGCTGAGACGACGGCGCGGCGGGTGCCTATCCTGCGCCCGCAGGCTGTTGTTCAAAGGCCCTTGGCGCTACTGTGAATGTGTTCCCTATAAAGACAATAAAGAGGAATCACCATGCTGGACGTGCCCCTGTTGATCGGCGGCCAGTCGTGCCCCGCCCGTGACGGTCGGACTTTCGAGCGTTGCAATCCGGTAACCGGTGAAGTGGTCTCCCGTGTGGCGGCTGCCACGCTGGAGGATGCCGACGCCGCCGTGGCCGCCGCGCAAGCTGCGTTTCCCGCCTGGGCAGCGCTGGCGCCCAATGAGCGACGCACGCGTCTGCTGCGTGCCGCCGAGCAATTGCAGGCGCGCACTGGCGAGTTCATCGCCGCTGCCGGCGAGACGGGCGCCATGGCCAACTGGTACGGTTTCAATGTGCATCTGGCGGCGAATATGCTGCGCGAAGCCGCGTCCATGACCACCCAGATCAATGGCGAAATCATTCCTTCGGATGTGCCTGGTAGTTTCGCCATGGCCCTGCGTCAGCCGTGTGGTGTGGTGCTGGGTATCGCGCCGTGGAATGCCCCGGTGATTCTCGCCACCCGCGCCATCGCCATGCCTCTGGCCTGCGGCAACACCGTGGTGCTCAAGGCTTCTGAAATCAGCCCGGCGGTGCACCGCTTGATTGGCCAGGTATTGCAGGACGCCGGACTGGGCGATGGCGTGGTCAATGTCATCTGCAATGCCCCGGCAGATGCGCCGGCCATTGTCGCGCGGCTGATCGCCAACCCGGCGGTACGCCGTGTCAATTTCACCGGCTCGACCCATGTCGGGCGCATCGTTGGCGAACTATCGGCGCGCCACCTCAAGCCGGCATTACTGGAACTGGGCGGCAAGGCGCCGTTGCTGGTGCTGGATGACGCTGACTTGGATGCAGCGGTAGAAGCTGCCGCCTTCGGGGCGTACTTCAATCAGGGGCAGATTTGCATGTCCACCGAGCGGCTGATCGTCGATGCCAGCGTGGCCGATGCCTTTGTTTCCCGGCTGAGCGCCAAGATCGCCACCTTGCGTGCCGGTGATCCTGCGGCCGGTGATTCGGTATTGGGTTCGCTGGTAGACGTCAGTGCCGGCCAGCGTATCAAGGGGTTGATCGACGATGCCTTGGCCAAAGGCGCGACGCTGGTGGCGGGAGGGCAACTGGACGGCAGCATTCTGCAGCCGACCTTGCTCGACGGCGTCACTCCAGACATGCGCCTGTACCGCGAAGAGTCTTTCGGTCCGGTGGCCGTGTTGCTGCGTGGTGAAGGCGACGAAGCCTTGTTGCGCCTGGCCAACGACTCCGAGTTCGGCCTTTCGGCAGCCATTTTCAGCCGCGATACCACTCGGGCGTTGGCTTTGGCCCAACGGGTCGAGTCGGGCATCTGCCACATCAATGGTCCGACCGTGCACGACGAGGCGCAGATGCCCTTCGGTGGAGTCAAGTCCAGCGGTTACGGCAGTTTTGGCGGCAAGGCGTCCATCGAGCATTTCACCCAGTTGCGCTGGGTGACGATGCAGAACGGCGCCCGGCATTACCCGATCTGATATCCGTCGCATTGCGGGCGGCGGCGCGTGGACATCGCCGGCCCGATGCAGGCCAGACATAACAATAACAAGGCCGCAGCCAGATGCTGCCACGCTCCGCTCGCTTCGCGCGGGTTCGGCGTGCCTTGATGGAGGAAATGTACGTGAGTGTTGAGTTCAGATCGTCCTCCCGAGCCGGCCCCGGGCGCTATCGCCAGGTGTCGATTGGTCATCCAGCCGTTGAAGTCAGAGAAGAGCAGGGCATCCTGCACATGCGCTCCCTGGAGCCGTTGGCTGCGTTGCCGACGCGCTTGCTTGATCGCCTGGTGCATTGGGCCGAGGTGCGCCCGCAACAGACCTTTATTGCAGCCCGCCAGGCGGGCGGGGACTGGCGTCGAGTCAGCTATGCCCAGATGCTCGACAGCGTGCGGGCCATCGCTCAAGGTTTGTTGAGCTATGGCCTGTCAGCCGAAAAGCCCCTGGCGCTGCTATCGGGTAATGACATCGAGCACCTGCAAATGGCCCTTGGCGCGATGTACGCTGGGATTCCCTATTGCCCGGTGTCGCCGGCCTATTCGTTGCTGTCCCAGGATTTCGCCAAGCTGCGGCACGTTTGCGATTTGTTGCAGCCGGGGCTGGTGTTTGTCAGCGAGGCCGCGCCGTTTGAGCGGGCGATCAATGCGGTGCTGCCGGCGGACATCCCCTTGATCACAGTGCGCGGGGAAATGGCCGCAAGGTCCAGGGCAAGCTTTGCCAGCCTGCTGGCGCAACCCGGTGGTATTGAGGCCGAGCGGGCCTTTGCCGCCACCGGACCGGACAGCATTGCCAAGTTTCTCTTCACCTCGGGCTCCACCAAGCTGCCCAAGGCTGTGATCACGACCCAACGCATGCTCTGCGCCAATCAGCAAATGCTGTTGCAGACCTTTCCGGTGTTCGGTGAAGCGCCGCCGGTATTGGTGGATTGGTTGCCGTGGAACCACACATTCGGTGGCAGTCACAACGTCGGCATCGTGTTGTACAACGGCGGCACGTTTTACCTGGACGACGGCAAACCCACCGCCCAGGGCTTCGCCGAAACTTTGCGCAACCTCAAGGAGATTTCTCCCACTGCGTACCTGACCGTGCCCAAAGGTTGGGAAGAGTTGGTCAGTGCCCTGGAGCAGGACGGCGAGTTGCGCGAGCGGTTCTTCGAGCGCATCAGTCTGTTCTTTTTTGCGGCAGCGGGTCTGTCCCAAAGTACTTGGGACCGGCTCGACAAGGTCGCCGAACAGCATTGCGGCGAACGCATTCGCATGATGGCCGGGCTGGGCATGACGGAGGCGTCGCCGTCCTGCACTTTTACCACCGGGCCGTTGTCCATGGCCGGTTACATCGGCTTGCCGGCACCCGGCTGCGAGGTGCGGCTGGTGCCGGTGGACGGCAAGTTCGAAGGGCGCTTCCGCGGACCGCACATCATGCCCGGCTACTGGCGCTCGCCGCAGCAGACCGCTGAGGTGTTCGACGAAGACGGTTTTTACTGTTCGGGCGATGCGATCAAGTTGGCCGATCCCCATGACCCGCAATTGGGCCTGATGTTTGACGGACGGATAGCCGAGGACTTCAAGCTGTCCTCTGGGGTGTTTGTCAGTGTCGGGCCGCTGCGTAACCGGGCGGTGCTGGAGGGGACCCCGTATGTCCAGGACCTGGTGGTGACCGCGCCGGATCGCGAGTGCCTGGGCGCGCTGGTGTTCCCACGGCTGGCTGAATGCCGGCGCTTGTCAGGCCTGTCCCCGAGCGCCAGCGATGCCGAGGTCTTGGCCAGCCCACCGGTACGCCAGTGGTTTGCCGATTGGCTGCAACGTCTTAACCGCGAGGCGAGCGGCAACGCCAGCCGCGTAGAGTGGATTGCCTTGCTCGATGAGCCGCCCTCCATCGATCGTGGTGAAATCACCGACAAGGGCTCGATCAACCAACGGGCGGTGTTGCAATGGCGCGCGGCGAAAGTCGAGGCGCTGTATTGCGGCGAAGATCTGTCGATCCTGCGGGCGAACTAGTCGGTCCAGACCCAAAATCCGTGACAGCAAGGCTTGCCATCAATGTTGTCTGGTCTGCCGCCATCGCGAGCAGGCTCGCTCCCACAAGGATCTATGGCGGACCCATTGTGGGAGCGAGCCTGCTCGCGATGGCGGTCTGCCTGCCCCGCTGATTTTCCTGCGCTCGATTGCTCTTGCGTTCGCTCCATACCCCCGCCGTGACACACCGTCCCAAGCCTTCTACTATGGCGACTCTGTTTTCTCTGGAAGAACCTGGATGAGTAAGCCCGGCCAAACGGTGCTGGTCGCATTGCGCAGGATGATCGCCTCAGGCGAGCTGGCGGGCGGTGAGCGCTTGATGGAAATTCCCACGGCTGAGTTGTTCGGTGTTTCGCGAATGCCGGTGCGCATGGCGTTTCGTACCCTGGAGCAGGAAGGGCTGCTGGTGCGCTTCGGTGGTCGCGGATTCCAGGTGCGCTCGGTCAGTGCCGAGGAAATCGCCGGGGCCGTGGAGGTGCGTGGTGTGCTCGAAGGCCTGGCCGCGCGGCAAACGGCCGAGCGTGGCTTATCCGAAGAGGGGCGAGCGGCACTTGAACAATGCCTGGTGCAGGGCGACGAACTGTTTGCCAAGGGCTATGTGACCGAGGATGACCTTGAGGTCTATCACGACTTGAACATGCGCTTTCATCAGGTGATCGTCGAGGGCAGCCATAACCCGGCGATTGCCGATGCCCTGGCTCGCAACGATCACCTGCCATTTGCCTCAGTCACCGCCCTGGCGGTGGATCGTCAGAACATGGCCGGTGAATTTCGCCGCTTCAACTACGCCCACATGCAGCACCACTCGGTGTTCGATGCGCTGATCCATCGCCAGGGAGCCCGCGCCGAGGCAATCATGCGCGAACATGCCAATGCGACTTTGCGTTATGCCGAGGTGTTCGGCTCGACGTTGGCTGATGAGCGGATGAAGGTGATTGTTCGGTCGCAGTGAGCGCGCATACGGCTGGGGGAGCTAAGCTTGCTTGCGATAGCCGTCTGTCAGCCGATAGCAATGCTGACTGAGTCGCCGCCATCGCGAGCAAGCTTTGCTCCCACAAAGCTCTCCCACAGGGTATTGGTCAGATATCCAACACCAAAAGTGGCGTCTTCGAGCGGGAGCAGCACGGCGTGAACTGGTCGTTGCAAGCCTGTTCGGCCTCGGTCAAAAACATGTCCCGGTGCTCCGGCACACCTTCCAGCACACGCGTCAGGCAGGTGCCGCACACGCCCTGTTCGCAGGAGATCGGAATCTCGATACCATGGCTTTCCAGCACCTGGACCACGCTTCGGTCGGCGGGTACTTCGAAGACCTGGCCGCTGCTGGCGACTTTCACCGAGAAGCTGCCGTCCGCGCGGGTGTCGGTGGGCGCAGCGGCAAAGTACTCGCGGTGCACACAGCTTTCCCGCCAGCCCTGAACCTTGGCGGTGTCGAGGACATGCTGCATGAAGCCACCGGGACCGCACACATAGAGGTGCAGATCCTCACTGGGGGCGGCCAGGACCCTGGCAGCGTCCAGCATGGTTGCAGGCTCTTCATCGAAGTGCAGAAACACCCGGTCGGCATAAGGCGATTGGCGCAAGCGTTCGATAAAGGCTGCACGCTCCCTGGACCTGGCACAGTAATGCAGTTCGAACGCCGCACCGCTCTGGGCCAGGTGTTCGGCCATGCACAGGATCGGCGTAATACCGATACCGCCGGCAAACAGCAGGCTGCGTCGAGCCTCGGGGGCGAGGGGGAACAGGTTGCGCGGTTCGCTGATCAGCAAGCGCGCGCCTGGCAGAATCTGTTCATGCAAATTGCGCGAACCGCCTCGGGACGCGGCATCCTTGAGCACCCCGATGAGGTAGCGATGCCGTTCCTCGGGATGATTGCACAGCGAGTACTGACGAATCATGCCGTTGGGCAGGTGTACGTCGATATGGGCACCGGCGGTGAACGCCGGTAAAGGCTGGCCGTCGACACTCGTCAGCTCGTAGCTGCAAATGTCCTGGGCTTCGTTGTGTCGCGCCGTGACCTGGACTTCAATCATGCTCGCTGCTCTCCCTGATGGGTGCTGGCAATCAATCCCGCTTGTGGCTCGCGCTCACGGGCAATCCAACGATCCAGCACTCGACGCGACTGCACGCCGCCGGCATCGATATTGAGCTTGAGCAGGCTGCGTTGCGGGTGATCCAGCAGGTTGCGCTGCTGGCGTTCGAGCATTTCCAGGTCTTCGCTGAAAATCTTGCCCTGGCCTTCGCGAATGCTGGCGGTCAGTGCTTCGTCCTGGGGCTGGAAATGCCGGGCCATGCCCCAGAAGTACCAGATGGATGTCTCGGTTTCCGGGGTGATGAAGTCCACCACGATGCTGGACGCCTTGAACTGCGGCGCGGCGTGATACCCGCCGTTGCCGGCATGGGCCACGCCGACTTCGATCAGGACGTGGCTGGGCGGGGTGAAACGGCAGATCTGCCAGCGGTCCACCGGCACGTCGTCGGCCAGGTTGTTGCCGCGCAAGGCCATGCGCCAGAAGGGCGGGGCCATGATGTTTTCCATGTGTCGGGCGGTGACCACTTCGTCACCTTCGACCGTGGTCACCGGCGGCGCCTCGTCGATTTCCTTCTGGCCGATGCTGGAGGCGTGCACGTAGGTTTCGTGGGTCAGGTCCATCAGGTTGTCGATCATCAGGCGGTAATCGCACTGGATATGGAACAGGCCTCCGCCGTAAGCCCACTCGTCATTTTCGGCCCATTCAAGATGATGGATCAGCGTCGGGTCAGCCAAGGCCTGGTCACCGGGCCAGACCCAGATAAACCCATGACGCTCCTGCACCGCAAACGTCTTGTTGCAAGGGAATCCCCGGACCCGTTGCCCGGGCATTTCGACGGTCTTGCCGTCGCACCCCATCACCAGCCCGTGATAGCCGCACACCAGGTTACCGTTTTCGACATAACCCAAAGAGAGCGGGGCGCCGCGATGGGGGCAGAAGTCCTCGACAGCCGCGACCTTGCCTTCATGCCCACGGTAGAAAACCATCTTCTCGCCGCAGATCTGGCGGCCCAGAGGTTTGTCAGCGATTTCATCGGGGGTGCAGGCAACGTACCAGGTGTTCTTGGGATACATGACGGATCTCCGGGCGGATGTTGTTGTGCTTATGGATCCATTAACTCTCTTAACTAATTCGGTTGTCAATATTTTTGGTGTCCTGGTAGACGGTTGGCAGTCTTTAATGGATCCATTTGCTTCGTTTCGGCGAAAACAAAACTGCACAAATCTTCCAGACACCCTCGCCGCCAGCGGTTAACCTGCTCGTGCTGATACACAAAAACGAGACTGCCCATGACAACGCGCAACTGGATCGATCTCAAGCAGGACCCCACGTCCGGCATCGAGACCGTGCGCGCGCATTTCGAGGGGCATGCCTACGATCCCCATTGGCACGACGCCTATCTGGTGGGCGTGACCGAACAGGGCGTGCAGCAGTTCCATTGTCGCCGCCAGCAGCACAACAGCACGCCGGGCAAGGTGTTTCTGCTCGAGCCTGGGGAGTTGCATGACGGCAACGCGCCCCACGCCAGCGGTTTCACCTATCGCACGTTGTACCTCGAGCCACAGTGGCTGGAGCGCGAACTGCGGTCGTTGTTCGACGTGGCTCCGGATAATGCACAGCTGGGATTCGCCGCTACCTTGGCCGACGATGCGCGGCTGGCGAGCGCCACGGCCATGGCGTTCCAGAGTTTGCATCAGCAGGAGATGCGCATCGTGCGCCAGACGGCCCTCGACACCTTGCTGGCCAACCTGACCCAGCACCTGCACTGGCGTGCGCGGATCAATCCCGATCCGCGCCTGCCATTGGTGGCGCAGCAGGCCCGTGATTATCTGCACAGTCATCTGAGTGAAGACATCGGGCTGGATGACCTGGCACGGGTCACCGGGGTGGACCGTTTTCGCCTGACCCGGGCGTTCAAGGCCGCGTTCGGTCTCGCCCCCCATGCCTATCTGATCCAGTTACGCCTGGCCCGGGCCCGGCGCTTGCTGGCCCGTGGCGAAAGCGCGGTGGCGGTGGCGGCGATACTCGGTTTTGCCGACCAGAGTCATTTGGGTCGCTGGTTCCAGCGCGCCTATCGCCTGAGCCCGGCGGACTACCGCAAGCGTTGCTCAAACGTTCCAGACTGAGCGCGGTTGGGTGGGGATGATCAGGCTACGATCATTCACCGAGATGTTGCTCCATGGACCAGTTGCTGCCGTTCGCCTTGTTCGCCTTTGTTGCCTCCATCACCCCGGGCCCGACCAATATCCTGGTGCTGAGCCACAGCTCGCGCTTTGGCCTGGCGACCACCTTGCCAATCATCCTCGGCGCCTGCGCCGCCGCAGCCTTGTTGGTGTTGTTGGTGGGCACCGGATTGGGCGATGTGCTGGCCCGTCATGCAACGCTCCAGACTTTGCTGTCATGGGCCGGAATTGCCTGGTTGAGCTGGATGGCCTGGCAAATATTCAGCACGCCAGTCCAGGCCATCGACCCTGAACGACCCATTGAGGGTCTGCGTCTTGGCTTGGCGGGGGCGGCCGGTTTGCAGTTGGTCAATCCCAAGACCTGGATGATGGCATTGGCGGTGGTCAGCGTCTTCGCCGGCACCGAGGCCGACCGCACCGTGCGGGTGCTCTGGCTGTCCCTGGCGTTCTTCGCGATTTCGATCCCATGCATGACCGCCTGGGCGTATCTGGGCCTCGGCGCCGCCAGATTCTGCCGATCCACCGTGGCCATGGGTCGGTTCAATCGGATCATGGCGGTGTTGTTGCTGATGTCGGCGTGGTTGACGTTGGTGGTGTGATCCTGATCAGGCGCAAGCATTTGATGCAGACCTGTCAGCGACTGGCCATGGAACCTGCAACCCCTTGCAACGGTTGGGCGGTTTAAAAACAAGCTCATTTTGGAGAGGATCGCCCACGCCCCGGCTTAGCGTATTTCAAAATTTCAGATGCTTAATCGACCCCAAGGAAGGAGGTCCATCATGTCCACTGTCGATTCCCATATCGATTTCATCCAGGCCAGGCTACCGGCCTGGTTGAAACAAGCTTCGCGCCACCGCCAAGAGCGTTTCAAGGTCCTTGCCCAGCAATTGCAGCGCGACAGCGATGCGCTGAACGCACTGCTTATCGACCTGCCAGCGCCGGAACCCTTCACACTCGATTTGCTACAGGCTCAGCCACCCATGCAGGCCTGGCGCCCGATCAATGGCCGCGGCAGTGTTTGCGACGCAGTCCGGCGGGCAAGGGTCAGGCGCGAGCACTTCGGCCCCTCTCTGTCGGTGGTGGAGGCCGCCATGCGCAACTTTCCTCCTGCTGATGCGGCCACCGGCAGTTCTTTCGATAAAACCGGCGAGCTTTTCATCAAGGGCAAGCCTGGAGAGTTTTACCGTTGGGGCGCGCCGTCAGACACCACGGCATTGCCCACGACCCCTGCCAGTTTTGCCCGAGTCTGTCGGCAGGTGGATGTGGGCGGTGCCTACCAGCGTCTGCTCAAGCAACGCCTGCCGCCTATCGGCGACGAGGTTCCTGTCGTGGCTGACGCCTATATGGCCTACGCGCGCAGTCTGCTCGCCTATGACGCGTACGAGGCGAAGCTGGATGGACGCCTGGACGACACCGGCGAGCGATTGTTGGCCTATGTCGGGGTGCGGCTCGAAGATCGTCCGGTGGCTTCCCTGGCGTGTGAGGTCAAGGGCCTGGAGGTGCTGTCTGCGCCGTTGTTCGGCGCACGGGTGTATTGGGGGCTGAAAGGGGACGCAAAAGGCGTTCGCCCGGTCGTCTTGCACCTGCCCTATGACGTAGTGGCCCCGATCAGGCAATTTCCCAGCCTGCAGGCCATGGCCGCAAAGCTGACCGAACTGGTGCGCAAACGCAGTTACCGCCAGAGCCTGATGCGTTACCTGCCGGTACGCTTGCAGGCCCGCTTAGGTGAGGCCCTGCATGACCAAGTGGAGTGGGAGATAAAAGACAACCTCAACCTTTTCCAGGAAATCCACGCGCGTATTGTGGGTTGGCGTGAAGGCGAGCTTGGCGAGGAGGGTAATCCCCGGCGCATTCGCGTGCCTGTTCCCCACGTCCCCTGGACCCTTAGCGATGTTCGCGAGGATCACTGGAATGATCGCTATCACGAATGGCGCACCCACACCCTGAGCAATGCCTCGGCGCTGATGATCTCGACCCGGGACCAGGACTGGCAGGCATTGCTGGCACGCCTGGAGTATTGGGAAGGCCTTGCCGAGCGTTCATTGATGCTGGCTGTCAGCTTCATTCCGTTCTGCGCTCCCATGGGGATGGCTGCGGCGGCGGTGGGCGGGGTGCGCCTGGTGTATGAGTTCTTTGAAGGTATCCAGGCGCTCAACGAAGGCCACGCGCAAGAATGCATCAATCACATCTTCAACGTGCTGTTCGGGGTCGCCCAAGGTGCCTATCTGGGTTTCATCGGCGGGGCTGTTGAACCCATGCCCTTGCATGACGGCACGACGCGGCTGTGGAATGGCGATGTCACGCCCTTCCAGGCGCGACGCTTGCCGCCTGTGGAGGCCGAGCAGGACGCCTGGGGTGTCTGGCGTACGCCAGACGAGGCATGGGTGCGGATCGATGGTCGTTATTTCGAGGTGCAAGGCACCGGCGAGGCCCTGGGGCTGCGCCTGCCTGCCGGTCACCGAGGCGTGACCCCGCCTCTGGAGTGGAGCCGCGCGCGCGGCTGGCAATGGGCACACCGCAATCCCTTGCAGCGAAGCAATCTGGAGTTGCTGCGCAACTTTGTCGAGACGCCCGCCGAGCTGGACGACGCTATGCTCCTGGCCGTACAGCAGCAGGTCGGTATCAGCGAGGCGCATCTGCGCTACCTGCAAGTAGGCGGGCAGCCAATGCCGGCCATATTCGCCGATGCCCTCGCTGAGGCACGCAACTGGCAATGGGTGCAGCAGACCGTTGGACGCTTGCGCGCGGGTGAAGCACCCGGGAGCGCGCACATTCAGGTCACCCAAACCCTTGTGGATTTGCCCGGTTGGCCTGCGGACATGACGCTGCGCTTGCACGATGGCGAGCAGGTTCACTCCGTGGGCGACAGGGCCACCATGCGTTTTCTCGATCTGGACAAAGCGGACCTGGAGCATCATGCCTGGGCGGAGTGTATCCTGGCCGGTCTTCGCGCGGACGAACAGCGCGTGCTGCTGGGGCAGAGTTCTATCGGCCTGCGCCCGGTGGAAAGCAGTCGGTTGTTGGCCGGCCGCTGGGCCGATTATCTTGAGCGCAATGTTACGCAGGTGACTGCTGGCATGGCCTCGTCCACCCGGCTCGATCCGTTGGCCGCTCCGATAGTTCGGGCTTTTTCCGGGCTGCCTGAATCCATCGCCAACGAGCTTGCCCGGCAGTCTCAGGGCCAGGACCGGGTGCGGCTGCAAGCAGGCCGGGTGACGGGACGCCTGGGTAAACAATGCGTAGAAGCCCTGACTGAGCTGCGCCTGACTCGAGCCTTGCGCGATCTTGAGCGGGGTGAAAGCAGCGCGGACCGGGATCGCATTGTCATGGGCCTACTTGGCAATGCGCCGCAACTGCAAGGCCGGTTGCACCTGCGGCTGTTGTCGGACAAGTTGTTGGCTCCGCTCGAGGTGGGAGAGAACGGCCCCTTGAAAGTCATCCGCCAGGACGGCGGGAAATACCATCCCTTCGACGAAAGGGGAAATGAGCTGGCTGGGGATTCGAGCCTCGAAGAGGCGCTGCTCAGAGCGATGCCGGATGAGGCCCGCAACGCGCTCGGCTTGAACATCTGGGCGTCGACCACCCTTCGCAAGGTGCTGATGGAGCAAGCCCTTGGCGATCGCCAGAGGCTGCGTACGTACCTGTCGCTCAAACGCACGGGCAACGACGCAGCTGCCCTGCAATGGCAGAACGGACGCCTGGGTTATCCGCTCAGTGGGCGCGGGAAACTTCCTTTGCAGGGCTGGCGCCACCGTGTGGAAGGGCGTCTTGAACGCCTGTTTCCCTACTATGCCGGGGAATCGCTGGCCAGGCTTCAGCGTAGCCTGGCCGATCAGGCCAGGCGCGAAGGCATCAGCCTGGACACCCTGGTGACCCGGTTGAGCAACGATTGGGCAACGCTGGACGAAGGCCTGCGTCAGTGGGAGGTCCATGAGGGGGTTCATCACCCCGTCGAGAGCGAATATACCCGTGCAGATACCATCGCCATGCGCAGGGAGGTGGCGCAGGAGATCCGTCGCGCCTGGCGCCGTGAGCCGGATCCGCGCAGGGAGGATAGCGAGCTGACTCTACGTCTGTCGGGGTTGAACATCGGCCGGCTTCCTCCCATCAGCGCACGTTTCGAGCATATTGAAGAGCTGACGTTGGCTCATCTGGGGCTGAGCGAAGACCCTTCGAATTTCCTGAGGTTGTTTCCCAATATCGATACGCTGCGCCTGCATGGCAATGAGCTCACCGCCGTGCCGGTAGCGGCGGGTGAGTTTCGCTCTCTGGAGGAGCTGTCATTGGGCAGAAATCCGCTCAATATGAATGCGGACACCTTTGCCCCCTTGATCGGCGCCGACCGTGCTACTGGTTTGCGAGAGCTGCAGCTGTCCGAGGTGAGCAGTGGCTCGGACCCCGTGGCCAGTGCCAATATGGTCGCGGCCATCGGCCGCCTGGCTGAGTTGCCGTCCCTGCGTGAACTGGTCTGGTCCGACAACTTGCATTTCACCCCCCAGGAGCTGGAGGCCATCACCGCTTTACCAGGATTGCAAGCGCTGGACCTGGTTCGTTGTGGCCTTCGCCTGGATGAACAGGGCAGTGCATTCTTGCGTGCCGCCACGGCCCTGGAGGACCTGCGCTTGAGCGGTAACAACTGTCGGGAATTACCCGATCTGCCGGAGCTTGCGCACCTCAAGGAGCTGGAACTGGCCAACGCGGGGCTCGATCGGGTACCGGCATTGGCCCTGGCGCTGTTGGCCAGGCCTTCATCCGATCCGATCTTCCTCGACCTCAAGGGCAATCGCATCAGCAACATCCAGGATGATCTGATTCCTGCCCTTGGCAACATGCCGAAGACGAACACCCTTGGGCTCTGGCTCGAAGATAATCCACTGCCCAGCGCCCAGATCCGCGCCCTTCGCGCATTGGACCCCGAGGCCTTTCGCTACACCGTCGATGACTGGCTCCGTGACTTCCCCGACCTCAAGAGTGCATTGGAAGTGGCTCGCGACGATGCCGGAGGGCGCCGCTTCATCGATTGGTTCTGCGGCGCCATCCGTGACGCAGACGCCGATCAACCAGGCGGCCTGGCCCTGGGAGATCGTCAGAGGGCTGCCGGTATCCTGCAGTACTACACTGGCTACCCCGACCTTTATACCGAGCTGTCGGGCCGTATCGCAGATTTCGACCAGCAATTGGCCCAACTGCGTACCCGCTTGCAAGCACGGGTTCTGGACAGGCAAACACCAGACGTTGCCGAGCTGGAGCTGCATTTCCTCATGTTCGGTTCGGTTCAG
Organism: Pseudomonas sp. A214; assembly: GCF_900156295.1. NCBI lineage: Bacteria > Pseudomonadati > Pseudomonadota > Gammaproteobacteria > Pseudomonadales > Pseudomonadaceae > Pseudomonas > Pseudomonas sp. A214. Next base: position 4,082,921 of record NZ_LT707062.1, on the reverse strand, counting down.
CGTGCTCGCCTCGAACCCCAGGGCATACACTTTGCGAGGTTTCTGACCAACCATTATGACTATTGGGGCCAGGTGTTAAGCGGCCGATATCCCGAGCTTGTGCAACGCCGGGCCGCGATGACCCGTGAGGGTTTCATCAACTGGCTCAGTGACGCACAGGACACATTCAACAGCAATGATCAAACGCCCCGCGTAGGGGAACTGGCCTGGCGCCCGTATCTGGGGTTGATGTCTCGCGATTGGCTCGACGGCCTGGCCATCTGGGACACGGTGGAGGAAAACCTGGTGGATGCCTTCAGCGAGCCGGTGGATCCCTCCCATTGGCCGCAGGTATTGCTGGATAACCTGGCGCAACCGGACGCCGACCTGCCCAGCGCCCTGGAGTCAATCACCCAGCCCACCGGGACGATGTGGTATCGGGTGAGGCTCGAGGCCGTAGCAGATGTGAACTGGGCCGCAGGCGAGCCGGTGACGCTCACCGAAGACCAATTGCGGCGCACCATGGCGATCTACCGTTCGGTCAAGAGCCGGGAAGTCGAGGCCATGGTGCATCGGATAACCACTGGCCTGGTCACCCCTTGGTGGTCGCTGCGACCGCAATAACCTGTGCCGGCACACCTGCCGCGAAGCTGTGGCGAGGGCGTAAATCTCCTCGCCACAGCGCCCTTGCAAAGGGGCGCATCAGGCATCGTTACACGGCGCAGCCATCGTCGCGGGTGAACACCAATGCCTTCAAGCCGCACTCCATATCCGCGTCGGGAAACTCCGGGGGATTGGCCAGGCGTTCCACGAACTTCAGGCCAGGCGCTTCGCGGGTGACGCCGTCGATGAGGAAGTCCGGGCCGGTGGCGGGGTCGTTGCTGCAGGCCAGGACCGTGCCAGTGGCGCACAACAGTTCCGGCAAGCGCCGCAGGACTCGCTGATAGTCCTTGGTCAGCAGGAAGCTGCCTTTCTGAAAGGTGGGGGGATCGATGATGACCAGGTCATAAGGGCCGCTGTTGATCACCTTGCCCCATGACTTGAACAAGTCGTGGCCAAGAAAACTCACCTGGCTCAGGTCATGGCCGTTCAGGCGATGGTTGTCGCGGCCACGACTCAAGGCCGCGCGCGACATGTCCAGGTTGACCACATGCTGTGCACCGCCGGCGATGGCTGCCACGGAAAAACCGCAGGTGTAGGCGAACAGATTCAACACTCGCTTGCCGCTGGCGTTGGCGCGAACCCAGTCGCGGCCGTAGCGCATGTCGAGGAAAAGACCGTTGTTCTGCTTCTTGCCCAGGTCGATCCGATAGCGCAAGCCGCCTTCGACCAAGGTCCATTCGTCCAGAGCCTCACCCACCAGCCACTGGGTAAGGCTGTCGGGAAGGTAACGGTGTTGCACGGCCAGCGTATGGGCCTTGCTCTGTTGCCAGGCCGGGGTAACGGTGAGGGCGAGCAGCGTGGACATCAGATTGTCCAACTGCGTCGGCTCAGGCTGCTTGAACAACGAAACCAGCATCACCCCTTGCAGCCAGTCGACGGTGATCTGCTCCAACCCCGGCCAGCAGCGACCGCGGCCATGGAACAGGCGCCGGGTTTCTTCCGGCACCGAGGTCAGGGCCGTCAGTAAATGGGTCTGCAGGGTTTGAAGGGCTTCAGGGTTCATCGGACAAGGCCAGCAATGCGAAAGGCCGGCATTTTAACCAGCCTTTCAGCAGGTGCAATCTGTGGCGAGGGGATTTATCCCCGCTGGCTGCAAAGCAGCCCTGCCTGCCAACTCGGTGTGCCAGGAAGATGGAGTCTGCTGCATTGGGGCTGTTTCGCAGCCCAGCGGGGCGGTGCGACGTTTCGCTAAATCCCCTCGCCACAAAGGTGCTACCTAACTGCCGCTAGTAGCCAAAATGCTCGCAACCTGTTGCGGCTGGCAGTTGAGGTAGGCCGAACGCTTGAGCCAGCTCGGGTCCGGGTACCAGGAAAACATGAATTGCCCGTCTTTAAGTTTGTCGATCACCTTGCGCGCCACCTGCGGGCGGACGGCAGGGCAGCCCAGGCTGCGGCCGATGCGCCCCTGACGCACGCTCCACAACGGGTTCACATAATCGGCGGCGTGGATCACGATCGCGCGGTCGCGGGCCAGGTCATTGAAGCCCGGCTCCAGACCGTCCATGCGCAACGAGTATCCATGGGCGCCCTGATAACTTTCCTGAGTGCGAAACAGTCCCAGGCTCGACTGGAAACTGCCCAGGCGATTGGAGAACTGCGTGGCGAAGTTTTCCCCGGATTTTTGCCCGTGGGCCACCAGATCGCGCAATACCAGCTTCTTCTGGCGCAGGTCGAAGATCCACAGGCGACGGGCCGTGGAAGGTTGCGAGTAGTCGATGACCGCCAGGTGGCGGGCTGGGCGAGCGCCGTTGGCGACAGCGCATTGCATGGCGCTCAAGGCACTTTTGAGCGCTTGGGGATTGAGTTCCGGCGCCGCGTGGGTGAGGCTGTTGTAAAGCGGCTGAGAATTTCCTTTGTCGGCCAGCGCCGGGCTGCACATCACGCCAAGGCCGGTGATGACCAGGCAGAGTCGGCGCAAGAGGCTTGCTGAAGATGGAAAATTCCCACGGTGGTGTTTGTTTGCGGCATCCCGTCCGATTTGGTTTGTTTGCATGATGGCGGGTCGTACCTGTCGCAAAGTTGACCGTCAACGGGACGGCCATGGATTGGAGTAAAGCAGTTGTTCAAAAAGTCCGCATGTTACCTGAGCGTTTTATTGCTCACTGCGCCATTGGTCGCAACAGCCGAGCAAAGCGATCCGGCATTGGTGCAAACCACCTTGGCCCAGCTGTCGGTCAACTGTCCCGAGCTGGCCGCAGGCGTCGACTTTCCGACGATGATGAGTTTGCAGGCGTTCTACGAGCAAAACGCAGGCCAGGACGTCTGGTCGAACGATGAGCGACGGATGGCGTTGCAGGCACAGTTGCAGCAACTGGCCGACGACGGACTGGACCCGGCACGCTACAGCTTGCCCGCAGAAGGAACCGCCCAAAACCCCCATTGTGTAGACATCGCCATCAGTCAGCGCTACTTGCAAGCGCTGTATGAGCTGCGTTTCGGATACCTGCCTCAGGACCGCCTGGAGCCGGTGTGGAAGGCCGACCCGCTGCCACAGGATCGTCAGGCCGAGGTGTTGGCCGTTGCCGCGTCGGGCCTGCACGACTTGGACGAGGCCTTTGAGCAGGCCCGGCCGAGCCTGGCGCTGTATCGCAACTTGCGTGAACTTTACGCCCGGCAACGGCAACAGCCCTTGCCCGAATGGCAACCGGTGCCCGGCGGCCCGTTGTTGCACCCGGACAAGCGGGACGCCCGCGTACCGGCCCTGGCCCAGCGATTGTTCAGCGAAGGCTATTTCAGCGCACCCCCCGTGATCGTCGACGATCACTACAACCCCGACTTGGTGGCGGCGATGAAAAGCTTCCAGCTTCACCATTCGCTGCAAGCCGATGGGGTAGTGGGGCCATGGACGGTGACGGAGCTGAACATCAGCCCGTTCATGCGGCGCGAGCAGTTGCGCGTCAATCTGGAGCGCATGCGCTGGCTGGCCCGGGACCTGGAGCCGGACAGCGTACTGGTCAATGTGGCGGCGGCCCGGTTGACGGTCTACCAGGACGGCGTAGCGGTCTGGCAAACCCGCACCCAAGTGGGCCGCGCGGACCGGGAAACCCCATTGCTCAAGTCCCGAGTGACACGACTGACACTTAACCCGACCTGGACCATCCCCCCGACTATCATGCGTGAAGACAAACTGCCTGAGATTCGTCGCGACCCAGAGTTCTTGAGTCGACACAACCTGAGGGTGATCGATCGCGATGGCTTGCCGTTACTGGCCCAGGACATCGATTGGGAGCATCCCGGCGGCCTCATGCTGCGCCAGGACCCCGGTCCGCAAAACCCACTGGGTAAAATGGCGATCCGCTTTCCCAACCCGTTTTCCGTGTACCTGCATGACACGCCCAGCCAGTCACTGTTCAGCAAGGAACCGCGGGCGTTCAGTTCGGGGTGTGTGCGAGTCGAACAGGCCATGCAGTTGCGTGACTGGTTGGTGAGCCCGGCTGAACGTCTGCGCACCGACACGCTGCTGGCCAGCGGGCTGACTCATGAGTTCAGGCTGGCCAGGCCGGTGCCGATTCTGTTGGGCTACTGGACAGTGCAAGCCGACAACCAGGGGCAGGCGGTGTACATCCCGGATATCTACAAGCGTGATCAGGTCCTCGCTGCCGCCAAGGGCAGCGTGCTCTGATGGCGGTCAGGCGCACTCGCTGCTGGCTTGAACCTGTGCAGTCTTCTCGCACTGCGGGAACAGCCGCCGGCCAAGGTCATAGGCAGTGGCCAGGTGAAGCGCCGGTTCGAGGGTTTCCGAGTCGAGCAAACGTTGGGAACTGACCACCCGGGCGCCGCAGTAATCAAAGATGCCGAGGTCGATTTGCGCGGTCATCGCCTGGCCATAGCCGTGGCGCAGGAACGTACCCTCATCAGCCCCGCCCAGGGCCACCAGATGCACCTGCAAACGCTGCAGTTTTTTGATAAAGGGTTTATCGAGGCTGAAATCAAACGCCCAGCCGTTGGAAAACACCCGGTCGATCCACCCTTTGAGCAATGCTGGCATCGACCACCAGTAAATGGGATACACCAGCACCAGCGCATCTGCGCGGTCGATTCTGGCTTGTTCGGCCAAAACGTCCATGGGCGGTGAGGCCTCGCGGTGGTGTACCGCGTGATCGGCGAAACTGAACCGCGGATCAAAGCCTTCGGCGGCCAGGTCGGCGATCTCGAACGTATCGGCGGGATTGGCCTGGGTCAGGCCTTGGGCGATTTTTTTCGCGAGGCCGTGGGTAAGGGAGTGGGGATCGTGATGAGCGACAACGATGAGTGCGTGCATGGCAAAACTCCTCATGGCAATGACCGGTATCAAGCAGGTATGCTTGGTTAAGTTACCTTTAGTAAGTTACGGTTGGTAAAGTTAGCATGTCAAGCCTTGATGAAAATTCGCGATCTGTAGCTGCTCCCCGTCGACGCTTGTCTCGCGAGGATCGGCAACGGCAACTGATGGATGTCGCCTGGCGGCTGGTGCGAGAGGAGGGCAGCGAAGCGCTGACCCTGGCCCGGCTCGCGGAACAGGCGGGGGTAACCAAACCCATTGTGTATGACCACTTCAGCACTCGATCCGGGCTGTTGGCGGCGCTCTATCAGGATTTCGATGCCCGTCAGACGGCGCTCATGGACGCCGCCCTGGAAGCGAGCGAACCGACACTGCAAAGCCGCGCCGAGGTGATTGCTGCTTCGTTTGTCGAATGCGTCCTGCTGCAAGGCCGGGAGATCCCGGGGGTGATTGCGGCGCTGACCAGTTCGCCAGAACTGGAGCGCATCAAGCGCGAATATGAGGCGATTTTCCTGGACAAGTGCCGAACCGTCCTGGAACCGTTCGCCGGTACACGGGCCATCACCCAGGCGAGTCTGCGGGCGATGCTGGGTGCGGCAGAAGCCCTGTCCAATGCCGCTGCCACCGGGGAAGTCAGCGCCGCCGAGGCCAAGCAAGAGCTCTTTGTGACCATCGTGGCGATGGTGGATAGAGCCGCCCGCACTGGCGCAACCTGAACCTTCCCCATCGCAAATGGCCCGAGCCCCCCTGTGGGAGCGAGCCTGCTCGCGATAGCGTCAGCCCAGTCACTGCACTTTTATGAAGCCGCAGGCGATGGATCGCACCATGGCAAGGCAATCGTCCGCGCATGGAAGCGTCAGGCGAGCGCCTGTAAGCATGAGGTGACTGGACGGCCTTTTTCACGGGAAAGCCCGCTCCCACAGGGATTTTCGAGGGTTGCAAGCAGCGCTGGGTCTGTGACTTCAGGGCGGCAGACAAAGGCTTGGCACGCTCGCTGCAAGAGGCTGTTCAGGCCCACTGTAAATACATTCAAGTGGGCAACCCCGTCGGTCAACGAAGATCGAGAGCCAGCAGGCCGGGGATAACGGTAGATCGGGGCGCAGTCGCCGGATCGATACCGCACAGAACAGGCAAAGACGCCTGGAACCGCAAGGTTTCAGGCGTCTTTTTTTTGCTTTCAAAACCGTGATGGGCTTTTGTCGGGTGCTTTTATGAATTCCAACGTTGCTTCCCTGAACAAGCTGCAAACACTGATCGTGATCGGCAATGGCATGGTCGGCCATCACTGCGTCGAGCAACTGATCGAGCGCGGTGCCCTCAATCATTACCACCTGCATGTGTTCAGCGAAGAACCGATGCGCGCCTATGATCGCGTGCATCTGTCGGAGTATTTCTCTGGCCGTGACGCCGAGTCCCTGGCGCTTGGGCAAGCCTCGTTGTACCAGACCCCTGGCGTCACGCTGCACCTGGGCGTGCCGGTGCTGGAAATTGATCGCGAGGCGCGCCAGGTGGTCACTGCCCAGGCTCGCATCAGCTACGACAAACTGGTGCTCGCTACCGGCTCTTACCCGTTCGTGCCACCGATCCAGGGCGCCGAAGGCGATTCCTGCCTGGTCTATCGCACCCTGCAAGACCTGGACGCCATTCGTGCCGCCGCAAGCAATGCCCGCCGGGGTGTGGTGGTCGGTGGTGGTCTGCTGGGCCTGGAAGCGGCCAATGCCCTCAAGACCCTCGGCCTGGAAGCCCATGTGGTGGAATTCGCCCCACGATTGATGCCGGTACAACTGGATGAGCAGGGCGGACTGGCCCTCAAGGCGCGCATCGAGAAACTGGGCGTCGGCGTGCATCTGTCCAAGGGCACTCAGTCCATCAGCGCCGGTGAGCAGTACCGTTATCGGATGAATTTCGGCGATGACGATTTCCTGGAAACCGACCTGATCGTATTTTCTGCCGGCATTCGCGCCCAGGATGCCCTCGCTCGCCAGTGCGCTCTGCAGATCGGCCCGCGCGGTGGCGTGGTGATCGATGACTATTGCCTGAGCAGTGACCCGGACATCTACGCCATCGGCGAATGCGCAGCCTGGAACGGCAGCATCTTCGGCCTGGTCGCTCCGGGTTACCAGATGGCCCGCAACGTCGCGGCTCGCCTGTGCGGTGAAAGCGCCGAGCCGTTCACTGGCGCGGACATGTCCACCAAGCTCAAGTTGCTGGGGGTGGACGTAGGTTCCATCGGCGACGCCCACGGCAATACACCGGGGGCGCGCAGCTTCCAGTTCATCGATCAAACCAGCGCCAGCTACCGGAGACTGGTGGTGGACGCCGATGGCAAACGAGTGATCGGCGCGGTCCTGGTGGGCGACAACAGCTACTACGACACCCTGCTGCAATACATGCAGAACGGCATCGCGTTGCCCAAGGAGGCTGCCGGCCTGATCCTGCCGAGTTCCGAAGGTGCACCCACGTTGGGCCCGGCTGCGCTGCCCGCGGCGGCGACCATCTGCTCGTGCCACAACGTCACCAAAGGCTCGATCTGTGCGGCCATCGACAGCGGCTGCACCGACCTTGGGCAACTGAAATGCGATACCAAGGCTGGCACCGGTTGCGGGGGTTGCGCCGCCCTGGTCAAGCAGGTGTTCGAGCACGAACTGATTGCTCGCGGCGTCAGTGTCGACAAGAGCCTGTGCGAACACTTCGCCTATACCCGCCAGGAGCTTTATGCCTTGGTGCGGGTTGAAGGCATCATCAGCTTCGACGAGCTACTGGCCAAGCACGGCCGCGGGCACACCGGTTGCGACTTGTGCAAACCGGCAGTGGGCTCGATCCTGGCGTCGTGCTGGAACCAGCCGATCATGGACCCGTCCCTGGTGCCGTTGCAGGACACCAACGACACCTTCATGGCCAACATGCAGAAAAACGGCACCTATTCGGTGGTGCCACGCATCGCCGGGGGCGAAATCACTGCCGACAAGCTGATTGCCATCGGCGTGGTCGCCAAAAAATACGACCTCTATACCAAGATCACCGGCGGCCAGCGCATCGACCTGTTCGGCGCCCAGTTGCACCAGTTGCCGGATATCTGGGCCGAACTGATCGAAGCGGGTTTCGAAACCGGGCACGCCTACGGCAAGTCGACCCGCACGGTGAAGTCCTGCGTGGGCAGCACCTGGTGCCGCTACGGCGTGCAGGACAGCGTGCAAATGGCTCTGACCATTGAAGATCGCTACAAGGGTTTGCGCTCGCCCCACAAGCTCAAGTTCGCGGTGTCCGGTTGCACCCGCGAGTGCGCCGAGGCCCAGAGCAAGGACGTCGGCGTGATCGCCACCGAGAAGGGCTGGAACCTCTACGTGGCCGGTAACGGCGGCATGCGCCCGCGTCACGCCGAGCTGTTCGCCACCGACCTGGATGACGCGACCCTGATCCGCTACATCGACCGCTTCCTGATGTTCTACATCCGCACCGCCGACAAGTTGCAGCGTACGTCGGTCTGGCGCGAAAGCCTGGAAGGCGGCCTGGACTACCTCAAGGACGTCATCATCGAAGACAGCCTGGGCCTGGGGGCCGAACTCGAAGCCCAGATGCAACTGGTGGTCGATCGTTATGAATGCGAGTGGGCCAACGCCCTCAAAGACCCGGACAAGCTCAAGCGCTTCCGCACCTTCGTCAACGACGGTCGCGGTGATCCGGATGTTCATTTCGTCAGGGAACGCGGCCAGCGCCGGCCGGTTCACGCCCACGAGCTTCACCTGATTCCCGTTACCGAGGAGGTGCTCTGATGAGCCAGTCAAACGTCGTTCGTATCCCCACCCGCAACGCGGCCCAAAATCCCGTGCAATGGCGTGCCCTGTGCAGCCGCGAGGATCTGGTGCCCAACTCCGGCGTGGTCGCCTGGCACGACGGCAGCCAGGTGGCGCTGTTGTACCTGCCCGAACAGCAGGACAAACCGCTGTACGCCATCGACAACCGCGACCCCAAGTCCGGGGCGAACGTGATCGGTCGGGGGCTGTTGGGCAGCATCAAGGGTGAACTGGTGATCGCATCACCCCTCTACAAACAGCATTTCCGCCTGGAAGACGGCCATTGCCTGGAATACCCGGAGCAGCGTCTGCGGGTGTGGCCGGTGCGCCTGAATGGTGATGTGGTGGAGATTGGCGAAGACTGATCCGCCTCTGACCGGGGCGCCACAATGAATCAGGCAATTTAAGTGCATTGGCTTGCCTTTAACTGAAGTTGGGAATCAACAATGAAAACAGCCGCTCAACTGGTAAGACTCAAGAGTGTGCAGAACCAGCAGGTTCACAGCATCGCGCCGGAGCAGACCGTGCTCGAAGCGCTGCAGATCATGGCCGAGAAAAACGTCGGCGCGTTGCCGGTGATCGAACACGGTCAGGTGGTTGGCGTGTTCAGCGAGCGCGACTATGCGCGCAAGCTGGTGTTGCAAGGACGCTCCTCGGTGGGCACTTCGGTACGCACCGTCATGAGTGCTCCCGTGGTCACCGCCGATAGCCAGCAGAGCATCGACCGCTGCATGGAAGTCATGACCGATAGCCACCTGCGGCACTTGCCGGTGCTGGATAACGGCCAGTTGATGGGGTTGTTGTCCATTGGCGATCTGGTGAAGGAGGCGATTGTCGAGCAGGCGGATTTGATCCGGCAGCTGGAGCATTACATTCGCGGGCACTGAACCCACAGGGAATTTATCTGTGGGAGCAAACCTTGCTCCCACAATGGTGCGAAGTTTCGCTAAATTTCCTCACCCCAACATCAGCAACTGCCGGATCAGATTCGGCGTACTGCCGGTCCAGCGCTTGAACGAGCGGCGAAAATTCGCCGTGTCGTTGAAGTTCAGGTACTGCGCCACTTCCTCGTTGCTGAACCCCTTGACCTGGTACAAGTACAACGCCACATGGGTGTGCACCCGGTCCACCTGTTGCTGGAACCCGGTATGGTGCTTGTGCAGCTTGCGCTTGAGCGTCGCCGGGCTCATGGCGAAAGCCTGGGCGATCTGTTCCAGGCTGGGCGTCTGCTGCACATGGCTGTGCAGGTAGTCGTAGACGCAGTCCAGAAAGCTTGCCGTGAAACCCAGTTGATCGAGTTGGTCTCGGGCTTCGATCCGCGCCACCTGGCCGGCGGTGGCCGACACGTTGGGCCAGGGCTGGGCCAGACAGTGGCGAGGCAGGCGCATCAGGTCCAGCGGTCGATTGAATTGTGTCTGTTCACCCAGGTGCACCCAGTACTGTTCGACGTAACGCGGCTCCTCATGGCGAAAGCTGCATTGCCAGGGCAGGCGTTCGCCGCTCAGCCATGCACTCATGGCAACCATCGAAGTCATGCTGGCTTCCAGTATGAAGCGCCATTGTTCATCCGCACCGCAACTGTCCAGCCAATGGATGTAGGCATAGTGCTCGTCCAACAACAGGCGCGGCGCGGCCAGGGGGCTGAGCAGTGCTTGCTGGTCAATCAGGGTTTCCAGGGCCTGATGCAGATTCTGCGCGTGGCGTAGCGCATGGCTGGCTGGCCCGTAATGCCCCGGCAGCAGCCGCTGGCCAAACAGGAAACTGCTGTCACTGGCATCGAGCAGGCGTCGGCTGTTGTCGATCAGGCCAAGAAACTGTTGCGGGCTGATGCGGCTCTGGCCAGCGAGGATATCGTCGTGGAACAGCCCTGTGCCACGCAGCAGGCGGTGGCTGTCGATGTCACGCGACAGTGCCAGATCGATCAGCGCGGCAGGCTGATAGTGCCCCGGAATGAAGCGGCTGTCGGTTTCATACCAGCAGGTCTTGAGGGTCATGGGCCGGCCTCAGGCGCTTTTCAACGTGGAACGGGATCGGGCCAGCGTCAGGTTGAGGCGTTTGAGCAAGGCCTCCGGCGACTCGTCAAATGCCATCACCACGGCGGTGCTGGCGGCCAGTTGCAAGCGCTCGCCGTGTTGCCGAGTCTTGTGGGCCAGGCTGCCAACCGCGTGGGCCAGTTCTGCGGCCAGATACCGGGCCTGGCTCTCGCCGGTGTCGGGCAGCAGGACCACAAAGCGATCACCGGCCAGGCGACAAAGCAGATCCTGACGGCGCAGGTTCAGCACCAGCAACTGGCTGACGGCTTGCAGCACCGCATCGCCCTCGCCGTGACCGAAGCGCTGATTGATGGCGGTGAAGTTGTCCAGGTCCAGGGCCAGCAATGACAAGGGCTGCTGGCGGCGTCGGCTGTCCTCCAGGCTGCTCGTCAGTTCATGTCTGAAAAAGTCCGCGCCTCCCAGCGGCGTGAGTTTGTCGAACAGGCGGTGCTCGCGGAACAACCGTTCACGCTTTTCCATTTGTCCGTTGATCGCCAGTTGTTCCCGGTGCCAGTGATAGATGCCGAGGGTCAGCAGAATCATGCCCACCGGCATCGGCCCGGACTCCAGCCAGTGGTCCCAGGTGATGCTGTCGGGCAAACGGATGAACTCGTCGAGGCTGTCGATCCACCAGGAAAAAAAGATGCAACCCAGGCCCCATACGAGGTAGTTGGTCACCCGACCGGCCGGGCGACTCTTGAGCACCAGGCCGAGCCAGACCAGCGCCAGCAAGGCCGAGCCGCCTTCGCCAAGGATATCCAGCCAGACCCACTCACTCAGCGGTTTGAGCTCACCGTTGGCCAGGTGGAGCATCAGCCCGAGGTTGGCCGCCAGCAGAAGCAGGGCGAGTTTGATGCGGTGCGGGCGCAGCACGGAGAACATGGCCGGAATCCTTTGCCAGAAGCGGAATGCGGCTCAGCACAGCAGATGGATGTGACAGTGCGGTGACGGTGGGTGAATGGGTGGGGAGGTCGAATCAGCTCATTGGTTGTCCGGATTTTTATGCATGAGATCGCCCTTATCTCATTGTGGTGAGGGGATTTTGTGGGAGCAAAGCTTGCTCGCGACGAAGACGACGCGGTTTTTCAGGGGATCGAGGCGCCTGCATCGCGAGCAAGCTTTGCTCCCACAGCGGTGTGGAGCGACGTTTCGCTAAAAGTGATCGGCTGCTGAAGGCCTGTGCGGCTCGGAAACAGGTCATTTCAGCTCATTCTGGTCCGCCAACCCCCTCACATCAGTGTGTTTTAGGCCCTGCGGGCAAACGCTGTCACAGAACCGTCACCCCCCACCCCTAGCGTGCCCTCCCAGTTGCCGGGCCGTTGCCTGGCGGATTTTCGGATTCCTGGGGGAGATCACCATGCATCACCGCACAAGCACTGCCGGGCTCGTCGGTTTTACGTTCACCGCGTTGGCGATGGCCATTGCCAGTGAACGGCTGAGCGCTGCCGAGCAGACGACCACTGAACACGTCCAAGTGGTCGGTCAGGCGGCCAGCATCGATCAGGCCCTGAAGGAGCAGCGCAGCGCCGACAGCATCAAGAGCGTGGTGCATGCCGACGGCGTGGCGCAGTTGCCCGATGAAAACGTCGCCGAAGCCGTGCAGCGCCTGCCGGGCATCAGCGTCGAACGTGACCAGGGCGAAGGTCGCTTTGTCAGCGTGCGGGGCCTGGGGCCAGACCTCAACAGCGTGACCATCAACGGCACGCTGGTACCGGCACCGGAAAGCGAGCGCCGGGCCGTTGCCCTGGACGTGCTGCCCGCGGAGCTGGTGCAGTCGCTGTCGGTGATCAAGACCCTGACGCCGGACATGGACGCCAACTCCCTGGGCGGCACGGTCGACGTGAAAAGCCTCTCGGCGTTCGACCACAAGGGCTTGTTCTACACCGGCAGCAGCGAAGCCAGCTACGACAAGAATACCGGCCAGACGAGTCCGAAATTCTCTGGCGCTATCAGCGACCGTTTCAGCCTGGGCGACGGCATCGATAACTTCGGCGTTGCAGCAGCGCTGAGCTGGCAGAAGCGCGATTTTGGCTCGGACAACGTTGAAACCGGCGGCGCCTGGGATTTCGAGCAAGGCTCACGACTGGAAGAGTTCGAACAACGCGACTATGACATCCGTCGGGAGCGCGCCGGCGGCGGGCTGAACTTCGACTACAAGCCTGATGATCTGAGCAGCTACTACCTGCGCACGCTTTACAGTCGTTACAAAGACAGCGAAACCCGCAATGCCGCCAGCCTGGCTTTCGAAGATCCGCAAGCGGCCGGTGAGCTGGGCGCAGCAGAAGGCGAGCGCAAGATCAAGCAGCGCGAAGAAACCCAGGAGATCCAATCCTATGTACTGGGCGGGGAGCGCATGTTCGGTCTCTGGACTCTCAGCGGCCAGGGCGGCTACAGCAAGTCCAGCGAGGACAGCCCCGGTCATATCGCCGGTGCCACATTCGAAGGCATCGACAGTTTCGAGGGGGGCTTCTACGGCAACGACAAGCCGCGGCCGATCATTGGTTCGGGGTTCTATGATCCGGCCAACTTCAGCCTGGACAAGGTGGACTGGGAACAGCAGAACACCACCGACACCGAGAAAAACCTGCGCCTTGACCTGGCCAGAGACTATGACGTAAGTGGCTACGCCTCCCAGGTCAAATTCGGCGGCAAAGTCAGCCGCCGCGACAAGGACAACGATCTCGACGCCTGGGTCTATGAGGATTTCGACGATCTGGGGTTCACCGACGAGCAGTTGAACCTCGGACAATTCCAGAAGGGCAACGTGGATTACAGTCTCGGCCGTTACGGTCCAGGCATCAGTGCCGGAGCCATCGAACAATTGTTGGGTGGTCTGGACCGCGACGCCTTCTTTGATGCGCAAGAGTCGCGGGTCAATGACTTCCAGATGAGCGAAGACATCAACGCCGCTTACCTGATGAACACGGTGGACATCGACGATTGGCGCTTGATCGCCGGCATGCGTTATGAAGGCACGGAGTTCGAAGCCAAAGGCAGCGGCGTTACCGACGGCGTGTTCACCGACACCCAAACCCGGCGCAAATATCACCACTGGCTGCCGGGCCTGCACGCGCGTTACCAGTTGGACAAGAACACCCAGGTGCGTGCGGCCTGGACCAAGTCCGTGGTGCGTCCGACCTTCGGGCAACTGGCCCCGGGTTTTGTCATTGATGATGACGAGGCGACCTTCGGCAACCCGGACCTCAAACCCTTGGAGTCGAGCAACCTGGACCTGGGCATTGAACATTTCATGGGCCGGGCCGGCACTGTGTCGGCTTTCGTGTTCTACAAAGACATCAAGAACTTCGTCTACAACACCGACCTGGCGGGCACGGGCGCCTGGGCCGACTTCTCCGAAGCCCATAGCTTCGCCAATGGTGACAGCGCCAAGCTCTATGGCCTGGAACTGGCCTACTCACAAAAATTCGACTGGCTGCCAGCCCCCTGGAATGGATTGCTTCTGGGGGCCAACACCACCTTCAGTCGCTCGGACGCCGAGATCGAAGGGTTCGATCAGGCCAGCGGAACACAACGCAAGCGCAGCATCGACCTGCCGAACCAGTCGGACACCGTGGGTAACCTGATGCTGGGTTGGGAAAACGACAAGCTGAGCCTGCGTCTGTCGGCCAATTACAAGTCGGCCTACCTGTATGAGCTGGCGTCCATCAGCGACCGCGACCATGACCTGCACGTTGACGCCCAGACCTTTGTCGACTTCAGCGCCCGCTACTCCCTGACCAAAAACCTGCAAGTGAGCCTGGAAGCCCAGAACCTCACCGACGAGTCGTATTTCGTTTACACCGGCCACCGCGCCTACAACGGTCAGTACGAAGAATACGGCCCGACCTACAAGCTGGGGCTGACCTTCACCCATTTCTAGATCGCGACGCCGATCCGTCAGGGCGAGGGGATCAATCCCTTCGTCACACAGGTGAACAACAGCCCCGTTTGAACCCGGCTCAATGACAAGGATTTTTCCGTTGAACACAGCTTTGTTTTTACCCAAGCAGTACCTGCTGGCAATGCTCATCAGCCTGGCAAGCGTTCCAGCGTTGGCGGCTTCCCCAACCCTGAAGCTGCAACCCTGGCCTCAGGCACAGGAACGCTCGATCAATGCCTTGGGATTTTTGCCCGGCCATTGGACGACCGAACGACTGGCCAGCGCCCGTGAAGGCTTGCTGTTGCTGGACGCCCAAGGCCGCGAACTGTCACGCCTGGAGGGCTCCTTCGAAGGTCTCGACAGCCGTGCCCTCGGGGCGAACGTTCTGGTGGCCAGCCTCGACAGCACTCGTCAGCAAGCACTGTTGGTCAGCCTCGATCCGGATAAACGTCAGTGGGGGACGCCGCTGTACGTTCCTGCGCGAGATTTCCCGGTGAACGGGCTGTGCCTGTACCGCGATGAAGCGAGCAACCTGTTTGTGTTTCTGGTGGGTGAAGAAGGCAAGGGGGAGCAATGGCTGGTGGGCAACGGCGAGCACCTGAGCGCCAGTGCACAGCGCGTACGCGGCTTGCCACTGCCGCCCGATGCCCAGACCTGTCAGGTGCAAGACAGCGCCAATCAACTGTTCGTCAACGAGGAACAAGTCGGCTGGTGGGCCTACCCGGCATCCTCCGAGGCCGATGCCGTGCGTGTACCCGTGGCGATGCGCACGCCGTTCGGTGACATCCAGCAGGCCGCTGGGGACCTGGCGGCGTTACCAGGCGGGTTGCTGGGCCTGGACCCACAAGCGCGACAGCTGCATCTGTATCAGCAAGACGGCCAGGGCTGGACCTCGACAGCCCGTCTGGCGCTGCCGGGCCTGAACGAGCCGGAAAATCTGGCGGTACGGGCGACGAAAAACGGCCTTGAACTGTTGTTGCGCGACGATGACAGCGCACGCCTGTATCAGGGCCAAATCAATTGGCAACCCACCCCTTTGTCCCTGCCGCCGGTGCTGCCTACAGTGGCTGCCATTGGCCAGAGCGAGCCGGTGGCGCGCCAGGGCGACGCGGCGGATGATCCGGCGATCTGGGTTCATCCCACCACACCTGCCTTGAGCCGGGTGCTGGGCACCAACAAGAAGCAAGGCCTGCTGACGTATGACCTGCACGGCAAGCTGCTGCAGGAGCTGGCGGTGGGCCGCCTCAACAACGTCGATGTGCGCGGCAACTTCAAGTTGGGTACGCAAACCGTCGATCTGGCAGTCGCCAGCAACCGCGATCGCAACAGCCTCAGCCTGTTCAGCATCGACCGGGTCAGCGGCGAACTGCGCGAGGCCGGCGAGATCCCCACGCCACTCAAGGAAATCTACGGCATCTGCCTGTTCCAGCCGGTTGAGGGCGAACTGTATGCCTTCGCCAATGGCAAGGACGGGCGCTATTTGCAGTACCGCCTCAGCGCCCCGGACGGCGTGGTGAAAGGGCAGTTGGTGCGCCAGTTCAGCGTCGACAGCCAGCCTGAAGGGTGCGTCGCCGATGACCGGCGCCAGCGGCTGTTTCTCGGTGAAGAAGACGTCGGAGTCTGGGCGGTGGATGCCCGGGCCGACCGGCCGGCGACATTGGACAACGTGATCAAGGTCGGACCTCAGTTGCATGCCGACGTCGAGGGCATCGCCCTGTACCAAGGCGCCGGCCACGATTACCTGGTGATCTCAAGCCAGGGCAACGACAGCTATGTGCTACTTGATGCCGAACCGCCTTATGCCGTGCGCGGTGCGTTCCGTGTCGGCCTGAACGGCGCCGCGGGCATCGACGGCGCCTCGGAAACCGATGGCCTGGAAGTCACTTCGGCCAACCTTGGCGGTCCCTGGAGCGACGGCATGCTGGTGGTCCAGGACGGCCGCAAACGGATGCCCGAGCAGACCCAGAACTTCAAGTTCGTGCCCTGGAACGAAGTCGCGAAAGCCTTGCGCCTGCCTTGAGCGGCGCTGTCATCAACCGGTCATGAACATTTCATCGAATAGCAGCCAGACAGGAGCTCTACCCATGCAAGCCACGCTGGAACATATGACAATCTGGGGCCTGATCAGCGATGCGAGTCTTCTGGTCAAGGCCGTCATGCTCACACTGCTGCTGGCCTCGCTGCTGAGCTGGTACCTGATCATCCAGCGCAGCACCGTGCTGCGCCGCACCGAGCGCCAGTTCAAGGGTTTCATGCAGCGTTTTCGCAGCACCAGCGATTTGCCAGCGCTGTTGCGCGAGACCGCCCAGGTGCGCGAGGAAGAGGGCGGCGTGGAGCCGATCTTTCACGCCGGCTTCCAGGCTTTCACCCAGCTCAACGTGCCCTCCGGCAGCCCACAGGTGGTGCTTGAAGGGGTGGAGCGTTCGCTGCAAGTGGCAATCAGCGAGCAGGAGGTGCAGTTGGAGAAAGGCTTGCAGTTTCTCGCCACGGTCGGTTCGGTCAGCCCTTACATCGGTTTGTTCGGCACGGTCTGGGGGATCATGAATGCCTTCCTGGGGTTGTCCCAGGTACAACAGGCCAGCCTCTCCACCGTGGCGCCGGGCATCGCCGAGGCGTTGATCGCCACCGCCATCGGCCTGTTCGCGGCGATTCCCGCGGTGATCGCCTACAACCGCTTTTCCGCCCGCGGCCAGACCTTGCTGACACGCTACTACGCGTTCGGCAACGAGCTGCAGGCACGCCTGCATCGCAAGCTGCACGGCGCTCCGGTGAACCTGGCCGCGGCCGCTTGAGAGGAGAGGGCAGATGCTAGTCAAGCCGCAACGCAAGCACGGGCCCAAGGCCGAAATGAACGTGGTGCCTTACATCGATGTGATGCTGGTGCTGCTGGTGATCTTCATGGTCACGGCACCCATGCTGACCCAAGGCGTGAAAATCGAGCTGCCCAAGGTCGCCAGCCAGGCATTGGCCAACGATAGCCGCCAACAGATCCTGACCCTGTCTGTTAAGGCCGAGGGCGGTTACTACTGGAACCTGGGTGCTGAACTGGACACCCAAAGCCAGACCGACAGCGCCGTGGACCTGGATCAGATGCGCGCCAAAGTGGCCCAGGTTGTTGCCGAGCGCAGCGATACCCAGGTGTATATCCGTGCCGACGACCACGCCGACTACGGTCGTGTCGTGGCCGCCATGGCCGCCTTGCAGCAGGGCGGAGTGAGCAACCTTGGCCTGGTGACCGAGGCACCCCGATGACGGCGATGATCATGCACAGTCCATCCTTGGGTTTACCCACGGTGTCCGGCAGCGGTTTCTGGAGGAACAGCCTGGCAGCGGGACTCGCCGTGGCCTTGCACGCGGTTGTCGCGGCATTGCTGGTGCTGGGCTGGACCGTAGAGAAACCGACCGTCGAAGCGCCCCGGGTGCTGCGCACGCAATTGGTGATGTTGCCACCGCTGCCGGTGCCTGAAGCGCCTGCGCCGACCGCCGTGGCAGAGGTCGCCCCAGAACCGGTCGAAGCCACGCCGGCTCCAGTGCAAGCGCCACGCCCGGCGCCGAGCAAACCTGCGGTTGATCCAAGGCTCCAAGCGCAGAAACTGGAGCAGGCAACCCTGGCGCGCAAACGGGTCGAGGAGCAAAAGCGCGAGCAGCAGGCCGAGCAACAGGCCCAGCAGCAGCGCGAGCGTCAGGAGAACCAGCGACGTCAGCAGGAAGCCGAGCAACAGGCCGCCGAACGACAGCGCCAAGCGGCTCAACAGGCCCAGGCGCTCGCCCGGCAACGCCAAGCCGAACAGGCACGCCTGGCCGCCGCCGACAGTCGCCACTATCAACCCCTGAGCAAAGAGGCTCCGGATTATCCGCAACGGGCTTTGGACAAAGGGTTGGAAGGCGATTGCACGGTGGAGTACAGCGTCAAGCCGGACGGACGAATCGACAACCCCAAGGTGTTGGACGGCTGTCACCCGTTGTTCATCCGACCCTCGCTGACTGCGGCCCAAACCTTCCGTTATCAGCCGCGGATCGTCGACGGCCAGGCCGTGACAGTGCCGGCGGTGCGCAATACCTTTCACTACCGCATCGAATAGAACCCGAGCCTGTTGCGGCCGGCTTAATCGGACTAAACCGCGCCGGCGGCCGGCCGGTGCTGGCGCAACAGTTCGATCTGCTGCGATGGAACCAGCTCGCGCAACGCCTTATAGAGCGCCCGTGTTTCCAGCAGATTCCAGATGCGTAGCATGGTTTCCAGCGCATCCAGGGGTTTGCTGATGAAGTCCCGGGCGCCCAGCGCCAGGGCGCGCAGGCGGGTGTCGCGGGTGGCGTCGGCGGTCAGCACCAGGATCGGCAGGTAGTCGTTTGCCGGGATGCGCCGGTTGAGCTGCTCCAGCACGGCGAAGCCATCGAATGCCGGCATGTGCAGGTCCAGGATCACCAGGTCAGGCTCAAAACTGTTGAACAGGTCGAGGGTGCGCAAAGGCTCGGTGCTGCTCAGTACGTTGTGCAGCCCTTCGCGAGCCAGCAACTGCTCCATCAGGTCCAGGTTGGGGCGCTGATCGTCAACGATCAGGATGCGCAAATCGTGATTCATGCGGGCTCCGGTAAATAACGTTCAAGGTGGCCGAGAAAGGCCTGGATATGAATGGGTTTGGTCAGGATCGCTGTGGCCCCGGCTTCGTGCAGGGCACGGTGGGTCAGGTCGCTGGCATCGGCGGTGATCATCAGTACCGGTGTGGACGCCGTAGCCGCCGATTGACGCAAGCGGCGCAGCACCTCCAGGCCTGTCAGGTCCGGCAGGGTCACGTCCAGCAGGATCAACTGCGGGGCGTGCTGGCGAGCCAAGTCCAGGCCCAACTGGCCTTGCATGCTCGACAGCAGTTGAATACCCGGACGTCGCTGCATCAGGGTCTCGATCAGCGCCAGGCTCGACAGGTTGTCTTCGATGCACAGTATCTTGCCGTGATATTCGACTGACGGACGCGGTGCCTTCAGCGCGACGATGGGGGGCAAGCGGGCGTGTTCCACCCGGGCACCGGGCAATTGCAGGGTAAAACAACAACCTTGCCCCGGCTCGCTGTGGACCTGCAGGCTGCCTTGCATCATTTCCAGCAGGCTCTTGCTCAAGGACAGCCCAAGACCGGTGCCCTCGACCTGTGGATCGGCACCCAGGCGCTCGAACGGCTTGAACAACCGGTCAAGCTGCTCAGGGGCAATGCCATGCCCGGTGTCGCTGACGGCAATGCTGACTCGCGGCCCCTGGGCCGTCACTTCAATGCGCACTTCACCGCCGGGCCGGTTGTACTTGATGGCGTTGGACAACAGATTGAGCAGCACCTGCACCAGGCGTTGACGGTCGGCCAGCACACCGCTGCTGTCGGGTAGCGGCGCCAGCTCGGCTAACTGAATCCCGGCGTCGGCCGCCATGGGGGAAACCAGCGTCAGGGCTTCATGCAACACCGTCGTCAAGGCAATCGGCTCAATGTTCAGCGGCAGACGACCGGCCTCGATCCGGGCAATGTCCAGCACCTCGTTGATCAATGCCAGCAGATGCTGACCGGCACGCAGGATGTGACTGACCTGTGGGCGCTGGCCGGCGCTGGAGTCCATGTCCAGCAGTTGCGCGAAGCCGAGTATGGCGTTCAGGGGTGTGCGCAGTTCGTGGCTCATGCGCGAAAGAAATTCGCTCTTGGCGCGGCTGGCGCTTTCGGCTTCTTCACGGGCGGTGCGCAGGGCGATCTCGGCGGCGCGGCGGTCAGTGATGTCGCGGGTGATCTTGGAAAACCCGCGCAGGGTGCCGGTACTGTCGTACTGGGCAGTGATGACCACACTGGCCCAGAAGCGGCTGCCGTCCTTGCGACAGCGCCAGCCTTCTTCCATGTAATGACCGTCACGGGCCGCTTCGTGCAGCGCCATGTCCGGGTGCGCCGGGCATTCTTCGCTCAGATAGAACAACGAAAAGTGCCGGCCGAGGATTTCCTGTTCGGTGTAACCCTTGATCCGTTCGGCGCCGGCGTTCCAGGTAATGACATGGCCTTGGGCGTCCAGCGCAAAGATGCCGTAGTCCTTCACCCCATCGATGATCAGCCGCAAGCGTTCTTCGTTATCCCGCAGAGCCCGCTCGCGTTCGGCAAGCAACTGCCCGGCCTCTACCAGACGGGTGCCCAACTGGCCGATTTCGTCCTGCTCCGGCGGTTGCGGCAACAACGGTTGACCCAAGGCCAGGCGCTGAGCGTTGCCTTGGACCTGTTGCACGCGGGCGACAATGCCCTTGGACAGGAACAGCACCGCCACGATGGCGCCAAGCAGCCCGCACAGCGCCGCCAGTAGCGTGGCGAACAACAGGCGCATGCGCGTGGCCGATGCGGCGGCACTGCGGTCGGCGAGCAGGGCGTCCTCACGTATACGCATGGCGTTGATCTGCTCGCGCAGCACGTCCAGGACGTGTTTGTTTTCGATCAGAATCGTCGTGATGGCCGCTGTGTCATCGGCCTTGCCGTTGCGCAAGGCATCCAGCCCATCGAGTTTTTCTGCGATCAGTGGGGTGATGGTCTTGAGGCGCTCGCGCATCCGGGCGTCGCGGATGTTGTGGTCCAACCGTTGCAACGCGGCCTTGATCAGCGGCGTGGCCTGTTCGTAGCTGGGCAGGAAGTCTTCGCGCCGGGTCAGCAGGTAACCGCGCACGCTGGCTGCGGCTTCGGCCAGCAGGGTATGCACCGTCTGGATATCGCCCTGGACCAGCAGCACCCGGCGCACGTCTTCTTCGGCCCGGGCGGTCTGGCGTTCGGTGATGTAGATCAGCACCAGCGACAGCAACAGCACCACCAGGGGCAGGGAAATGACGACCAATGCCTTGCCCCGCAATGGCAGGTTGGCCCAGCGGCGGGCGGCGAGGAATCTCATGGCCATTGCCCGCTGGGTTGGGCCACCAACCCCAGGGCAACACCGCGCACGGCGGCCTGGGTTCGGTCGGCGGCTCCCAATTTGCCGATGACTCGCTCCACGTGGGCCTTGGCGGTGCCGGGGGCGATGCCGAGTTTTTCGCCGATTTCGCGGTTGCTGAAGCCGCCGGCCACCAGCCCCAGCACCTGACGCTCGCGGGCGGTCAGGGCCTGGACCGGGGTAGCGCCACTGGCACCGCGCTCGGCCATGCGCCGCAGCAGGCGCGCACTGACCGAACTGTTCAGGGCCTCTTCGCCCTGGGCGACCCGTTTGAGGGCGTCCAGCACTTCATCGCGGCTGGCATCCTTGAGCAGATAACCGACCGCGCCCGCGCCGATGGCGGCTTCAAGGTGATCAGGGCTGTCGTCCATGGTGAAGATCACCACTTTGATCCCCGGCTGGCGCTGCTGCAGGATACGCGCCGCTCCCAGACCATTGAGCACCGGCATGCGAATGTCGAGAATGGCGATGTCCGGTTGCAGCCGCTCGCACAGATCGAGGGCTTCCTGGCCGTCGCTGGCCTGGCCGACGACTTCGAACCCCGGGCTGCCGGCCAGCATGCTGATAAAACCGGTGCGGGTCACTTCGTGATCATCGGCCAAAAGCAGGCGTAAAGGGGACGTCATGAGTGTGTTCCGTGGGTGGGTAGGGGGACGCTGGCCAGCAAACGGGTGCCGCCATCGGGCTGGCTGAAACAGCTCAGGTGGCCGCCCAGCAGGCTGGCACGTTCCTGCATGGCCGCCAGGCCCAGATGGCAGGTGCCATTGGTCTCGATGGGTTGTTCCAGAGCAAAACCACGGCCATTGTCTTCGACCCGCAGCGAGGCCCGGTCGTCGCTCACCATCAATCCCAGGCGTACATGGCTGGCCCGGGCGTGCTTGAGAATGTTGTTGATGCCTTCCTGGGCAATGCGGAACAAGGCGATTTCGGTGTTGCCCGGCAGGCGAGCGGCGCTGTGCTCGGCCCAGTCCACCGACAGGCCTGCATCCCGCAGGCGGTCGGCTTCCTTGTCGACGGCTTTGTACAGACCGAAGTCATCCAGCGCATGGGGACGCAGACCGCCGATCAACTGCCGGCCTTCGCCGACACAACCCCGGGCGAGATCGAGGATGGCCTGCAAGTCGTTCGCCAGGGCCGGCGGCAGAGGCGGGCAGCGACCGGCGAACCCCTGCAGGCGCTGATGCAAGCCGGCCAGGTTCTGTGCCAGGCCATCATGCAGGTCGTAGGCCACACGCTTGCGTTCGTCTTCCTGGGCGCTGAACAGTCGATGGACCAGCTCGGACATGGTGCGTTCGCGGGCCTGCAACGCTTCGAGCAGACGACTGTTTTCCAGATGGGCAGCCAGCAGGGTCGCCAGCAATTGCAGTGACTCAATATCCTCGTTGTCCGGCGTGCCGAGGGCTACGCCGTTGCCCAGCAATAAAGCCCCGAACACCACACCGTCGGAACCACGCAACGGAACGCGCAAGACCTGGGGCAGGGCGCTGCCAGGGTACTCCAGCCATTGTGGCTCGGCTGACGGCGGCTGAGCCAGGTTGGCAAGCAGATCGAGCCGTTCTTGGCTGCCATGGCTGGCGATGGTGCGAAACGTGGTGTCCGCTGCCCACTCCAGCAGCAGGCCATGATCCATGGCCATGAATGCGCACGCTCGTTGCACTGCGCGCTGGCGCATCGCCGACAGGGGCAATTGCGTCAGTTCATGGCCGGTGCCCAACAGCAGGCGCAGGCGTGCGGCACGACTTTGCGACTGGCGATATTGGGTTCGGATGGCCAGGGCACTGCCGGGGTCATGGGGTGGGCTTTGCATGATAGGGCTCCAGCGTGGATGGGACCGGTCGGCGTGGCGGTATTAGAGCGTGTCATCAGCACCGGGCCTATCTGCCGAACGGCATAGGCAATCGGCACCGGTTGGCCGATGGCGAAGGCCGTCAGGCCCGGCAAAGTCGGCTCATTGAAACCCACAGGAACGTTACGATGAAACTGAAAACCTTCGCCGCTGCCGCTTTTTTCATGCTGACCACACCCTTGGCCCTGGCACTTGAAACAACGCCATACGTTTATCGCACCGTAGCCGAGCAGCCACAGAATCAGAATGACCGTGAAATCGCCGCATTGTTCGACCGCTGGAACGCGGCCCTCAAAACCGGCAACGCTGCTGCAGTAACCAGCCTGTATGCGCCGGATGCGATATTGCAGCCCACCGTATCCAACCAGGTGCGCAACACGGCGGCACTGATTCAGGATTACTTTGAACACTTCCTGGCCGGCAAGCCGGTGGGGCAGATCAACTACCGGGAAATCCGTCACCTGGGACCTGACGCGGCGATGGACAGTGGTGTCTATACCTTTGCCCTGACCAACGCCGACGGCTCCAAGCGCGAGGTTCAGGCGCGCTACACCTTTATCTATGAACGCATTGACGGTCAGTGGAAGATCCTTAACCACCACTCCTCGGCCATGCCGCAAGTCCAGAAGCAACTGCATGCCAGCCACTGAGGCCGTTTGAACAAATGAGTTCGTCCCTGGCTGCGTTGGGGGGCGAACCACCCGTTTGGCAGGCTGGCGAAAAACGATAGGCCAGGGTCATTAACAGAGCGGTTCGATAAAGAAGTTGGATTCGTGCGGGAACATTAATTAGAATCACTCTCATTTAATGTATTCCTTGCACAAGGCTTCTTGACATGTCTGATGCAGCTACGCCAACGGAGCGTTCCTTGCACGCGCTGTACCGAGACCACGGTGGCTGGCTGGAAGGCTGGTTGAGACGACGCATGGGCAATGCCTGGGATGCCGCGGACCTGCGCCAGGACACGTTCCTGCGGGTACTGTCCAGCGCTCAGCCATTGGCCGATCTGCACGAACCCCGCGCTTATCTGCTGACAGTCGGCAAGCGTCTGTTGAGCAACTTTTACGCGCGCCGCAACTTGGAGCAGGCTTACCTCGACGCCTTGGCGAGCTTGCCGCCAGCGTGCGTACCGTCCCCGGAGCAGCGCTGGCTGCTGCTGGAAACGTTGCAAGCCCTGGATGAATTGCTCGATGGCCTGCCGGCTCTGGTGCGGCGGGCTTTTTTGTGGAGCCAGCTCGAAGGCCTGGGCTACCGTGAAATCGCCGAGCGCATGCAGGTGTCGGAGCGCACCATCAAGCGCTATATGGCCCAGGCTTATGAGCATTGCCTGTTGGTGGAGTTTTGATGCGCCAGGCCCCTTCGCCTGAAGCTCGCGAAGTCGCCCGGGCGGCGGCTCGCTGGCTGGCCATGATGGAGTCTGGCGGGGATGACTTCGATTGCGCCGCGCTGCAACGCTGGCGCGACAGCAGCGCCCACCACGAGGCCGCCTGGCAAAAAGCCCAGCGATTGCGCCAGCGTTTCGCCGGGGTGCCGACTTCATTGGGTATGGCGACCCTGGATCGCCCGGCATTGCCCCGTCGGGCGGTGCTCAAGCGTGCGCTCGGCGTCGCCGCGTTGGTGCCCACGGCCTGGTGGCTGGGGCGAGAGCTGCCGCTGGAGGTCTGGCGCGCCGACCTGCACACGGCCACGGGCGAACAGCGGCGCTGGTCGCTGGCCGACGGCAGCGCCTTGCAGTTGAATACCGACAGCGCCCTGGACCTGGACCTCAAGGCTCGACGCCTGGTGCTGGTGCAAGGGGAGATGGCCCTCAATGTCCAGGGGCCTGCGCCATTGGCCATTCAGGCACCGTTCGGCCTGATCTCCGTCAGCCGTAGCGAGGTCTGCGTACGCCTGAATGAGCGCAGTTGCCGGGTGTCGGTCCTCAGTGGTTCGGTGCAACTGCAACCGTTGCGCGGGCCAATGCTGACACTGAAGGAAGGCGAGCAGGTCAACCTCTTGGCCTCGGGCGCCGGACCGGTGGGGGCGTTCGACGTAGCGCAGTTGGGTTGGCGTGACGGTGTACTTGTGGCGCAGAACCAGCCGTTGGGGGATTTTCTCCGTGAGCTGGGCCGATATCGCCCAGGTTTATTGCGTTGGGACCCCGCCCTGGAGTCGCTGCGGGTGACCGGCAGCTTCCGTCTGGAAAACACCGATCGAATCCTCGCGTTGCTCTCGGCCAGCCTGCCGCTGCACGTGCAAACGCGCACCCGATACTGGGTCACATTGACGCTGCGCAAAAATACTGTCTGACGCCTGTCCCCTTTTTTTGTCTCGCTTGTCATTCAAGGCAACTGAACAAAAACGAGAGCTCCCTCCAATGTCCGCAGTAGTACCTTTGCGTTTTCGCCCGGCCCTTGCCGGCTGGCGTCCGCTGTTGAACCTGAGCCTCGTGCTCAGCCTGAGCGCCAGCCCATTGTTCATGTCCTCCAGCCAAGCCGAAGAAGCTGCCCGACGCAGCTATCAGGTGCCGGCCGGCAGCCTCAGCGCCGCGCTGACCAGGTTCGCCGGCCTGGCGGGGGTCAACCTGTCGGTCGACCCGGCCCTGGTGAGCGGGCATAACAGCCCCGGTCTGTCGGGGGAGTATGCCGTGGAGGAGGGCTTTGCCCGACTGTTGCAGGGCTCGGGTCTGCAACTGCAGCCGGTGGGCGAGCAGGCTTACATCCTGACCCCGGCGCCGGAAGGCAGCAGCTTGCAACTGGCTCCCACCTCGATCATGGGGGCCACGAGCCTGGCGCAGGGCGAGCCCTATGCCGGTGGCCAGGTCGCGCGCCGCGGCTCGCAAGGCTTGCTCGGGTCGCGGGACTTCATGGAAACCCCGTTCAGCATGACCACCTATACCAGCGAAGTGGTCAAGAACCAGCAGGCTCGGACCCTGGGCGACTTGATTGCCAGCGATCCTTCGGTTCGCGCCACCAATCCGGCAGGCGGGCGTTTCGAGCAGTTCACCATTCGCGGTTTCAGCCTGTTCAACAGTGATGTCGCCTACAACGGCCTCTACGGCATCCTGCCGACCTATTCGATCGACATGGAGATGGCCGACCGCGTCGACATCATCAAGGGCCCGACCCAGCTCATCAACGGCGTCTCGCCACGTGGCAGCGTGGGTGGCGGGATCAACGTGGTGCCCAAGCGGGCCACCGACAAACCCATCACTTCGTTCACGGGCAGCTACGCCTCCAACAACCAGCTCGGCGGCGCCGTGGATGTCGCCCGGCGTTTTGGTGAAGACAACCAGTTCGGCGTTCGTTTCAACGGCGTGAAGCAGTCCGGCGACACTGAATGGGATCACCAGAGTGTCGACCGTGACATGGCCGTGCTGGGCCTGGATTTTCGTGGCGAGCGTCTACGCCTCTCGACGGATATCGGGCGCACCGAGCGCGATACCGACGCGCCGCAGGAGCGCGTGCTGGTAGGGGCCAACGCACAGGTCCCGCACGCCAGCGATGTGCGCCGCAACTACGCTCAGCGCTGGAGCAAGGCGCGCACCAAGGACACTTTCGGCGCGGTGAACGCGCAATACGATGTCAACGATTCCGTGATGTTGTACGGCAGTGCAGGGGCGCGCAAAAGTGATCATGACTTCCTGCGGCACAACGTTTCGGTTAGCAACGACGCTGGCGATTTCAGCGTTCAACCCCGCGACTTTACCCGCGATGAAAATGTCCGCACGGCCACGGCCGGGGTGCGCAACTGGTTCCATACCGGCCCGGTGAGCCATGAGATCAACCTGGCCGCCAGCTACTTCTACATGGATTTCACCAATGGCGGCGCTCGTTATGCTTCGTCCCCGAGCAACCTGTATGACCCGGTGCAAACGCCGACTCCGAGCGACCCCACGCGCCAGGACAGCAAGGTCTATACCGAAAACCGCTCCACCGGCGTGGCGCTGTCCGACACTCTGGGTTTCTTCGATGATCGACTGCTGCTGACCCTCGGCACCCGCTGGCAGCGGATCAAGGTTGACGACTGGACGGATAACGTCAAAGGCGCCACCGCGTACGACGAGGAAAAGATGTCGCCGTCGGGCGGAATCCTGTTCAAGGCAACCGATAAGCTGTCGTTGTATGCCAACTACATGGAAGGTTTGAGCCAGGGCAAGATCGCGCCATCGACCTCGATCAACGAGGACGAAATATTCCCGCCGTTCATCAGTCGTCAGGTCGAGGTGGGAGCCAAATATGACGCGGGTGCGCTCGCCGTCACCGCCGCCGTCTTCCGGATCAAGCAGCCTGCCTACGCCACCGATGCCACGACGCGCGTCTTCGGCCCGAACGGCAAACGCGAGAACACCGGGGTTGAGTTGAGCGTGTTCGGTGAGCCGCTCAAGGGTTTGCGTTTGCTCGGCGGGGTCATGTACATCGACAGCGAGTTGACCGATACCACCGAGGGCGCCTTTGATGGTAATCGGGCGCCGGCCACGCCCAAATACAATGTCAACCTGGGCGCCGAGTGGGATGTGCCGACCGTGCAGGGCCTGACCCTGACCAGCCGCGCCATCCACTCCAGTTCGCAGTACCTGGACCAGTCCAACACCAAGGAAATCGATTCCTGGGAGCGTGTGGATGTGGGCGCGCGCTACGCGTTCAAGGTGGACCAGAAGAACATCACCCTGCGTGCCAATGTCGAGAACGTCGCGGACAAGCGCTACTGGAGTTCAGCCGGCGCCTCGGATGACAGCGAGGCAGGCTTGACCCTGGCAACGCCGCGCACTTACCTGCTTTCGGCCACCGTGGACTTCTAGACCGATGTGCAGCTTCAGGGATGAAGCTGTTTCTCAGGTGTCACGGAACAGGTCGTGGGCATCCAGCAGTCGCCAGGCGATTTCGGGACGTTTTTCCAACCCGCGTCGAATGGCGGTGGGGATCGACTGACGAATCTTGCGGCACAGGCCGGGCTGCTCCTGGAACTCGATGGCGATGCCGCGCATGGTGCGCACTTCGTTGTAGCCGGGTTCGACGCTCAGGCGGATTCCGAGGTTCTCGTACATACGCTGCTGCAACCGTTGGAGTTCGTCCAGGCTCTGGATATTTTCCAGCCGTTCGAGCAGGCGTTTTTCTTCCTGACGGTTCAAGCAAAGAATGCGCAGGTCACTGCCCGGGGTTTGCAGCAACGCATCACGCCCGCAGTCACAGATACCAGGCGGGCAGGGGGGGCGGATCGGAATCGACGCGGTCATGGGCTCCACAGGTCAGCAACGAGCAAATCGCCTCTGAGTGTATCGGCGGTCCAGGCAATGTGATGCCTGGCGGCATGCCGGTCAACCCTGGCGAGTGGCCGCTTGTCTAGCGCCGTTGTGAGCGGGCGCTGGGCCGAGCCCGCAGTAGCAATGTGGGAGCGGGCTTGCTCGCGAAGACGGTTGTTCGTCCAGCATTGCTACCTGCTGACGCACCGCCTTCGCGAGCAAGCCCGCTCCCACAAGGTTTCCGTTGCTTATACAAATGCCGTGCGCCTACAGCCCCAAGTCAGACAGCCCCGGATGATCATCCGGCCGGCGACCCAGCGGCCAATGGAATTTGCGTTCGCTTTCCTGGATCGGCATGTCGTTGATGCAGGCGTAGCGGTTGGACATCAACCCTTGCTCGTCAAACTCCCAGTTTTCATTGCCGTAGGAACGGAACCAGTTGCCCGAATCGTCGTGCCATTCGTAGGCGTAGCGCACGGCGATACGGTTACCGGTGAAGGCCCACAGTTCCTTGATCAGCCGGTAGTCCAGTTCCTTGGCCCATTTACGGGTCAGGAAGGCCTTGGCCTCTTCGCGGTTATGGGCGAATTCGGCACGGTTGCGCCATTGAGTGTCCAGCGTATAGGCCAGGGACACCCGTTGTGGGTCGCGGGAGTTCCAGCCGTCTTCGGCCAGGCGGACTTTTTCAATGGCCGATTCACGGGTGAAAGGCGGCAGCGGCGGACGAACTTCAGCAGTGGATGACATGGCAGATCTCCAGTGAGTGATCGAGCAAGTGGCACAGCGGTTTACGGGAACGGGTTATTCAGTTTCAGCCAATAAGGACTTCAGTATGTTTTGGGCCTGGTCAGCGGCGCTGTGATCGCCCATGACCAGTGCGACGGTAATGGCGCCATCGATCAGGATCAGTAACTGCCGGGCCAAGGCTTCCGGGCTCTCGACGCCTTGTTCTGTGCACAGCCGAGTTACATAGTCGAGCAACTTCTGTTTATGCAGTTTGGCGACCTGGCGGACCGGGTTCTGTGGGTCGCCGGTTTCGCCACTGGTGTTGATGAACGCACAGCCACGGAAACCTTCGCTGTCGAACCAGGTTTTGAGCACGGTAAACAGGTTGAGCAGCCGGGCGCGCGGAGTAGGGGCCTTGTCGACCTCACTGCTGAACCAGTGCATCCAGCGTTCGTCGCGCCGCTGGAGTGCGGCCACGATCAGATCGTCCTTGTTGGCAAAGTAGCGATAAATGCTCTTTCTGGAGACGCCGGCGGTTTTCACCAGCCGATCCATGCCGGTGGCCGCGATGCCACTTTTATAGATCAACTTTTCGGCGACATCGAGAATAATGTCTCGGGTCTCATTGCTATTGATTTCGTTCATGTCGCTACAGTAGAACGATCGTTCTCCTTGGTCAAGTTGTTTTTTCATTACGCCCTGAAGACCCGAACCCATCGATGGTGTAAGCTCAACCACTCTTCGGATTCGACCTTTTGCGAGCCCTATGCCGTCGCTTTTCAAACGCCCCTTGCTGCCTAAGCTGCGCAGCTTTGCACTGACCGCCGATGCCGTGACCATCCTCGATGGCGCCGCCGAGTTCCGCCGTTGCCTGCTGGAGCAAATCGCCCAGGCCACCCAGCGCATCTACATCGTCGCCCTGTACCTGCAAGAGGACGAGGCCGGGCAGGAAATCCTCGATGCCTTGCACGCCGCCAAGGCCAAGCGTCCGGAACTGGACGTGGTCGTGGTGGTGGACTGGCTGCGGGCCCAGCGCGGGCTGATCGGCGCCAAGAAGCAGCCGGGCAATTCGGCGTGGTATCAGGAACAGACCCGCACTCACGCCAGCGAAGTGCCGATCTACGGCGTGCCGGTGCAGACTCGCGAGTTGTTCGGCGTGCTGCACCTCAAAGGCTTCGTGATCGACGACTGTGTGCTTTACAGCGGCGCCAGCCTCAATAACGTCTATCTGCACAAGTTCGACAAATACCGCTACGACCGATACCACCTGTTGCGCAACGAGGCACTGGCCGACTCGATGCAGCACCTGATACAGCATGGCTTGATTGCCTCCAGCGCCGTGCATCGTCTGGATTTGCCGAACCTGCCCAGCACTCGCAGCCTGCGCAAGGACATCGGCGATCTGCGCAGCCGGCTCAAGTACGCCGCGTATGACACGCAGGCCGGCAACCTCGACAAGAGCGGCCTGTCGGTGAGCCCGTTGCTGGGCGTGGGCAAGAACAATCCGTTGAGCCGGGTGATCGGAGAATTGATTGCCAGCAGTCGCCGGCAACTGACCATCTGCACGCCGTATTTCAATCTGCCCCTGGGGGTGACCCGGGAAATCAATCGCGCGCTGGCTCGCGGGGTCAGGATCGACATTATCGTCGGCGACAAAACCGCCAACGACTTCTACATGCCGCCCAGCGAGCCGTTCAAGATCATCGCCGCGCTGCCCTATCTCTACGAAATCAGCCTGCGCCGCTTCGCCAAGCGGCATCAGCGTTACATCGACAGCGGCCAACTGAACCTGCACCTGTGGCGTGACGGTGACAATACCTATCACCTCAAGGGCATGTGGATCGACGAGCGCTACACCTTGCTGACCGGCAATAACCTCAATCCACGGGCGTTTCGCCTGGACCTGGAAAACGCTTTGTTGCTGGATGACTCCAAGGGCGAACTGCTGGGGCCGCGTCAGGCCGAGCTTGAGCAGATTTACCAGCACACCCGGCGCATCAATCGATATCTGGACCTGGAAACCCTGCCGGACTATCCCGCCGCAGTCGCCAGGTTTCTGAAACGGGTCAGCCGGGTGCGGATCGAGCGGCTGCTTTACCGGATCCTGTGAAAGCTCGTGCCATGTCGGAAAAAGACACCATCTCCATCCAGTTGGTACGTGAGGCGCTGCTGCAAAGCTGCGCTCCCGGAGCGGCCACCGATGAGGTTCTGAGCAAGGTCGGCATAGACCCTGCGTTGCTCGACGACTCCCAGGCGCGGGTCCCGGCCCATGCTTATGCGCGGCTCTGGCGTTTGCTCGCCCGACGCCTGGATGACGAGTTTTTTGGCATGGACCCGCGCAAGCTCAAGTCGGGTAGCCTGGCGTTTCTCTGCCAGTGCGCCATGGCCCAACCCACGCTGGCGAGCGGCCTGACGGCGGGGCTGGGGTTCCTCTCGCTGATGTTCGAACAGTTGCCGGCCCAATGGGTCCGCCAGCAGAGCCTGGCGGAAATCGTCCTGCTGGAGGACGATCAGGAGCCGCGCCGGGCCTTCACCTATTTCACCTACTGGATGATTGTTCATGGCGTGGCCTGTTGGCTGGCCGGGCGGCGTATTCCGATTCTTTCCATTGAGTTGCGTTGCCCGGAACCGGATTTCTGCGACGACTATCGTGTGATGTTCTCCCGGAACCTACGCTTTGACCGGCCCCGCACCCGGATGATCTTCTCCGCCGAATGCCTGGACCTGCCCATCCGACGCAGCACCGAGGAACTCAACCGCTTTCTGGCCCAGGCACCGGCCAACATCCTGGTCAAATATCGCGACCCGCAAAGCCTCGCCAGCCGCATCAGACACGACCTGCGCCAATTGCCACCCGAGCAGTGGCCGGAGACCGAGGCTCTGGCCCAGCAGTTGTGCGTTTCGGCCTCGACCCTGCGCCGCCGCTTGGCGGAGGAGGGCCAGACGTATCAAGGGCTCAAGGACAGTGTGCGCAAGGAGTTGGCCATCAACTGGCTGGCCGAACCTTCCATCAGCTTCGTGGAAATCGCCGCGCGCCTGGGATTTGCCGATGCCAGCTCCTTCTACAAGGCGTTTCGCAAGTGGTCCGGGTCCAATCCGGGACATTATCGCAGCCTGATTCTCAACGATCCTGGCTGATTTGGGATGTGGGTTGACTGGGCTTGCGCTATCGCGGGCAAGCCTTGCTCCCACATAAGGTTCGCATTGCCCCGGTGGGAGCGAGTCTGCTCGCGATAACGGCCTCCCAGACGCCACATCACCCAACCATGGCCAAACCAGTCAAGCAACTTGATGGCTTTGACCATTGCCGCCCAAGCCCTTCGGCGCGAGTATTTCCCTGCTGTTTACGGTTCCCCCAACCAATAAAAAGTACAGAGGGATTCTGGTCATGCGCGATTACTCGTCCGCCACGTCACAGTTCGATTACCTGCACACCGTCAACACCGCACTGCACGGCTCGCTCGAGGCATTGAACGCCTGTGTCGAGTGTTGCGACCGGCATGCATTGCCGGGGCGCATTGCCTTGTTCTGGGAGGGTCGCGACGGCAGCGACGCGACCTGGACTTACCGTGACCTGCAGGACAACGCCGCGCGTTTTGCCAATTTCCTCCTGGCCCAAGGCGTGGGCAAGGGTGACAAGGTGGCCGGCCTGCTGCCACGTACCGCTGAATTGCTGATCGTGGTACTCGCCACGTGGCGCATCGGCGCGGTGTATCAGCCGTTGTTCACCGCGTTCGGCCCCAAGGCCATCGAACACCGTCTGGGCAGCTCCGGTGCGCGTGTTGTGGTCACCGACGCGGTCAATCGCCCCAAACTCAACGATGTAGCCGGTTGTCCCACAGTGGTCACGGTCGGCGGCGCAAAAGGCCAGGGCATCGTTCGCGGCGATTACAGTTTCTGGGCAGAAGTGGCGAACCATGCAAACCAGTGCGAACCGGTGATGCTCAGTGGCGAAGACCCGTTCCTGTTGATGTTTACCTCCGGCACCACTGGGCCGGCCAAGGCGCTGTCGGTGCCGCTCAAGGCCATCGTCGCATTCCAGAGCTACATGCGTGACGCCGTGGACCTGCGTCCCGAAGACGCCTTCTGGAACGTCGCTGACCCGGGCTGGGCCTACGGCATCTACTTCGGTGTGACCGGCCCTCTGGCCATGGGGCATCCCATCACGTTCTACGATGGGCCGTTCACCCTGGAAAGCACTTGCCGAGTCATCAACAAGTACGGCATCACCAACCTCGCCGGTTCACCCACTGCCTATCGTTTGTTGATCGCCGGGGGCGATCAGTTCGCCCGCTCGATCAAGGGCACGCTGCGCGCGGTCAGCAGCGCCGGAGAGCCGCTGAACCCGGAGGTAATCCGCTGGTTTGCCGACAACCTGAACGTGGTGATCCACGATCACTACGGCCAGACCGAACTGGGCATGGTGCTGTGCAATCACCACGCTCTGGAACATCCGGTGCACATGGGCGCGGCTGGTTTCGCCTCGCCGGGCCACCGGATCGTGGTGCTGGATGAAAATAACCGTGAATTGGGCGTGGGCCAGCCGGGCATTCTCGCTGTCGACCGCAGCCAGTCACCGATGTGCTGGTTCGCCGGTTACGAGGGCGGGCCAACCAAGGCTTTCGTCGGCGATTATTACCTGAGCGGCGACACCGTTGAGTTCAACCCCGATGGCAGCATCAGCTTCGTCGGCCGCAGCGACGACGTGATTACCACCTCCGGCTATCGCGTCGGCCCGTTCGACGTGGAAAGCGCACTGATCGAACACCCCGCCGTCGTCGAGGCGGCGGTGGTCGGCAAGCCCGATCCCGAACGCACCGAACTGGTGAAAGCCTTCGTGGTGCTCAGCGCCCAATACCGCGCCGCGCCAGAGCTGGCCGAAGAGTTGCGCCAGCACGTGCGTAAGCGCCTGGCGGCCCATGCCTATCCCCGTGAAATCGAATTTGTCAGCGACTTGCCGAAAACCCCAAGCGGCAAGTTGCAGCGCTTTATCTTGCGCAACCAGGAGATCGCCAAGGCTCAAGAGGCCGCGGCGCCTAACGTTTCAGCTTGAATCCAAGGAAACCATGATGCAGATCGACAACAAGATTTTCCTCGTCAGCGGCGGCGCGTCCGGCCTCGGCGCGGCCACCGGCGAGATGCTGGTCAAGGCCGGTGCCAAGGTGATGCTGGTGGACCTCAACGCCGAAGCCGTGGCTGCCCAGGCGCAGATGCTGGGCTGCCAGAGCGTGGTGGCGGACATCAGCAACGAAGCGGCGGCAGACGCGGCGGTCAAGGCCACCTTGGCGGCGTTCGGTGGCCTCAATGGCCTGGTGAACTGCGCCGGCATCGTGCGCGGCGAGAAGATCCTCGGCAAGAACGGCCCGCACGCGCTGGCCAGCTTCAGCCAGGTGATCAACGTCAACTTGATCGGTAGCTTCAATCTGTTGCGTCTGGCCGCCGCCGCTATCAGTGAAACCGAGGCCGATGCCGAGGGTGAGCGTGGCGTGATCATCAATACCGCTTCGGTGGCGGCTTTCGACGGCCAGATCGGCCAGGCAGCCTACGCGGCCTCCAAAGGCGCCATCGCCAGCCTGACCCTGCCGGCCGCCCGGGAACTGGCGCGCTTCGGCATCCGTGTGATGACCATCGCCCCGGGCATTTTTGAAACGCCGATGATGGCCGGCATGACACCCGAAGTACGCGACTCCCTGGCCGCTGGCGTGCCTTTTCCACCGCGCCTGGGCAAACCGGCCGAGTACGCGGGGCTGGTCAGGCATATCATTGAAAACACCATGCTCAACGGTGAGGTGATCCGTCTCGACGGCGCCTTGCGTATGGCTGCCAAGTAGGAGCAATTGTCATGTCCAACGATCCGATTGTTATCGTCAGCGCCGTCCGCACCCCCATGGGCGGCTTTCAAGGTGAACTGAAAAGCCTCAGCGCTCCGCAACTGGGAGCCGCCGCCATTAAAGCTGCCGTGGAGCGGGCCGGCATTGCCCCTGATGCGGTTGAAGAAGTGCTGTTTGGCTGTGTGCTCGCGGCAGGCCAGGGCCAGGCTCCGGCGCGCCAGGCCGCACTGGGGGCCGGGCTCGATAAATCGACCCGCTGCACCACGCTCAACAAGATGTGTGGTTCGGGCATGGAGGCGGCAATTCTTGCCCATGACATGCTGATCGCCGGCAGCGCCGAGGTGGTGGTGGCTGGCGGCATGGAAAGCATGTCCAACGCCCCGTATCTGCTCGACCGCGCCCGCAGCGGTTTGCGCATGGGTCACGGCAAGGTGCTCGACCACATGTTCCTCGATGGCCTGGAAGATGCCTACGACAAGGGCCGCCTGATGGGCACCTTTGCCGAAGATTGCGCTGAAGCCAATGGTTTCAGCCGCGAAGCCCAGGATGCTTTCGCCATCGCTTCCACCACCCGTGCCCAACAGGCGATCAAGGACGGCAGTTTCGACGCCGAGATCGTGCCGTTGCAGGTCATGGTCGGCAAGGAACAGGTCACCGTGCGCCACGATGAGCAGCCGCCCAAGGCCCGCCTGGACAAGATCGCCTCGCTCAAACCGGCGTTCCGTGAGGGCGGAACGGTCACTGCAGCCAATGCCAGCTCCATCTCTGACGGTGCCGCAGCGCTGGTGTTGATGCGCCAGAGCCAGGCCCGGGAGCGAGGCCTGAAGCCGTTGGCGGTGATTCACGGCCACGCCGCTTTTGCCGACACGCCGAGCCTGTTCCCCACCGCCCCCATCGGCGCGGTGAAGAAACTGATGGACAAAACCGGTTGGTCGCTCGACGACGTGGAGCTGTTTGAAATCAACGAGGCTTTCGCAGTGGTGGCGTTGGCGACCATGGGCGCGCTGGAGATCCCCCACGACAAGGTCAACGTCCATGGCGGCGCCTGCGCGTTGGGCCACCCCATCGGTGCGTCGGGCGCGCGGATCCTGGTGACGCTGCTTTCGGCCCTGCGCCAGAAAGGCCTCAAGCGTGGCGTCGCGGCCATCTGCATCGGTGGCGGCGAAGCCACGGCCATGGCCGTTGAATGCCTGTATTAAGGAATCACCATGCTCCCAACTGAAGAACAGACTCAAATCAGCGACGTGGCCCGGCAGTTCGCTCAGGAGCGCTTGAAACCGTTCGCCGCTGAGTGGGACCGCGAGCACCGCTTCCCTAAGGAAGCCATTGCTGCAATGGCCGAACTGGGTTTCTTCGGCATGCTCGTGCCGGAGCAGTGGGGCGGTTGCGACACCGGTTACCTGACTTATGCCATGGCCCTGGAAGAGATCGCCGCCGGCGATGGGGCGTGCTCGACCATCATGAGCGTGCACAACTCGGTGGGCTGCGTGCCGATCCTCAAGTTCGGCAGCGATGAACAGAAGGCCAAATTCCTCACCCCCCTGGCCAGCGGTGCGATGCTCGGTGCCTTTGCATTGACCGAGCCCCAGGCCGGTTCGGACGCCAGTAGCCTCAAGACCCGGGCACGGTTGGAGGGCGATCACTACGTGCTCAATGGTTGCAAGCAGTTCATCACCTCCGGGCAGAACGCCGGGGTGGTGATTGTGTTTGCGGTGACCGATCCGAGCGCCGGCAAACGTGGCATCAGTGCGTTCATCGTGCCTACCGATTCGCCGGGCTACAGCGTGGCGCGGGTCGAAGACAAACTGGGCCAGCATGCCTCCGACACCTGCCAGATCCTGTTCGAGGATGTCCGTGTGCCGGTGGGCAACCGTTTGGGGGAGGAGGGCGAGGGCTACAAGATCGCCCTGGCGAACCTGGAAGGCGGGCGGGTCGGTATCGCGGCGCAGTCCGTGGGCATGGCCCGCGCGGCGTTCGAAGCGGCCCGCGACTACGCTCGCGAGCGGCAAAGTTTCGGCAAGCCGATTATCGAACACCAAGCCGTGGCGTTCCGTCTGGCGGACATGGCCACCCAGATCGCCGTGGCGCGGCAAATGGTCCATTACGCCGCTGCTTTGCGCGACAACGGGCAGCCGGCGTTGGTGCAAGCGTCCATGGCCAAGCTGTTCGCCTCGGAAATGGCCGAAAAAGTCTGCTCCATGGCGTTGCAAACCCTGGGCGGTTACGGTTACCTCAACGATTTCCCGCTGGAGCGCATCTACCGCGACGTGCGGGTCTGCCAGATCTACGAAGGCACCAGCGACATTCAGCGCATGGTCATTTCGCGCAATCTTTGAACAGGAGTCCTGCATGAGCTACGAAACGATTTTATTGGAGATCAAGGACCGCGTTGGCCTGATCACCCTCAACCGTCCCCAGGCGTTGAACGCCTTGAACGCGCAGATCGTCAGCGAGCTGAACCAGGCGCTGGATGCATTGGAGGCTGATCCAAAGATTGGCTGCATCGTGCTGACCGGCTCGAAAAAAGCCTTTGCCGCCGGTGCCGACATCAAGGAAATGGCCGAGCTGACCTACCCGCAGATCTACCTCGATGACTTGTTCAGCGACAGCGACCGCGTGGCTAACCGGCGCAAGCCGATCATCGCGGCAGTGAACGGGTTTGCCTTGGGCGGTGGTTGCGAACTGGCGTTGATGTGCGACTTTATCCTGGCCGGTGACAATGCCAAGTTCGGTCAGCCGGAGATCAACCTGGGCGTGCTGCCGGGCATGGGTGGCACCCAGCGGCTGACTCGCGCAGTGGGCAAGGCCAAGGCCATGGAAATGTGCCTGACCGGCCGTTTCATCGATGCAGTGGAAGCTGAGCGGTGCGGCATCGTCGCGCGCATCGTGCCGGCTGATGAATTGCTCGACGACGCGCTGAAAACCGCCGCTCTGATTGCCTCCAAGTCGGTGCCCATCAGCATGATGGTCAAGGAAAGCGTCAACCGCGCCTTTGAAGTCAGCCTTTCCGAAGGTGTGCGCTTCGAGCGCCGGGTCTTCCATGCGGCATTTGCGACGCAGGATCAGAAGGAAGGCATGGCGGCGTTCGTGGCCAAACGGGCGGCGGAGTTTCAGGACAAGTAATGCGGCGTCCTGACTGACGCCATCGCGAGCAGGCTCGCTCCCACAGGGTTCGGAGGTGTACACAGAGATTGCGTACACCAAAGATCCCATGTGGGAGCGAGCCTGCTCGCGATGCTTTTTCAGCCATCACACCAGGTAGTTCTTTAACTCCCGGGCAATCACCATCCGCTGTATCTCGCTCGACCCTTCATAGATCTGGGTAATCCGCGCATCGCGGTAGTAGCGCTCCACCGGATAATCCTCGAGATACCCATACCCGCCATGAATCTGCATGGCCGAGGAGCAGACTTTTTCGGCCATTTCCGAGGCGAACAGCTTGGCCTGGGAGGCTTCCGACAGGCATGGCTTGCCGGCGCTGCGCAGGCGGGCGGCGTGGAGGATCAGCAGGCGGGCGGCGTTCAGGCGGGTGTGCATGTCGGCCAGCAGGTTGGCGATGCTCTGGTGCTCGATGATCGGCTTGTCGAACTGCACCCGATCACGCGCATAAGCCAAGGCCGCTTCAAACGCTGCACGGGCGATGCCCAAGGCCTGCGCCGCGATGCCGATGCGGCCGCCTTCCAGGTTGGAGAGGGCAATCGCCAGGCCTTTGCCGCGAGCCCCCAACAGGTTGGCTTCGGGGATGGTGCAGTTGTTCAAGGTCACGGCGCAGGTATCCGAAGCGCGGATGCCCATCTTGTGTTCCGTGCGATCGACGATGAAGCCCGGCGTGTCGGTCGGCACCAGAAACGCCGAAATGCCTTTCTTGCCCAGCTCAGGATCCGTCACCGCAAAAACAATCGCCAGTTTCGCCCGCTTACCGTTGCTGACGAATTGCTTGGCGCCATTGATCACCCAATGGCCGTCCCGCAGTTCGGCGCGGGTGCGCAGGTTGTGGGCTTCGGACCCGGCCTGGGGTTCGGTGAGGCAGAAGCAGCCAATGGCCTGGCCGCTGGCCAGATCGGCCAGCCAGGTCTGTTTCTGTTCGTCAGTGCCGAAATTGAGGACCGGCCCGCAACCCACCGAGTTGTGAATGCTCATCAGCGCCCCGGTGGCGCCATCGCCCGCGGAGATTTCTTCCACCGCGAGGGCATAGGCCACGTAATCGACGTAGGTACCGCCCCATTCCTCGGGCACCACCATGCCCAGCAGGCCCAGCTCACCCATCTTCGCCACCAGGGCGTCGTCGATCCAGCCGGCTTTTTCCCAGGCCTGGGCATGAGGGGCGATCTCGCCGCGGGCAAAATCCCGGGCCATGTCGCGGATCATCACTTGCTCTTCGGTCAGCTCAAGGTCGTGCATGGTTCAGTTCCCGTGGTCGTCGAAGCCGTCGAAGAAACTCGCCACGTGGCGCTTGTCCAGCGCCCCCAGGGTCGGCGGGTTCCACTGCGGGTTCTTGTCTTTGTCGATGAGCAAGGCGCGCACGCCTTCGATCAGGTCGCCGCGCTCGAACCATTGACGGTCCAGGTGCAGTTCCAGGGCAAAACAGTCTTCCAGGCTCAAATGTCGGCCGCGACGCAGCATTTCCAGGGTTACGGCCATGGCCAGGGGCGAGCGTGTCTCCAGCAGGTCGGCGGTTTTCAGCGCCCACTCATGGCTGTTGGCGACGGTGACCTGACGCAACTGCTCGACCATGCTTGGCACGTCCGCAAGGGCAAAGAAGTGATCGATGGCCGGGCGCAGGTCGGCCAGAGGCGGGGCAGGCAACTGCTGCATGCCGAGCTTCGCCAGCAGGCCTTGCAGGTCCTTGAGGGGCGTGTCGTGCCATTCCAGGCGGTCGAGACGTTCATCGAGCCGATCGAGCTTGTCGCTGTCCAGATACCAGTCGGCCAGCCCGCAATACAGCGCGTCGGCAGCACGGATCTGTACGCCACTGACTCCCAGGTAGATGCCCAGTTCGCCAGAAATACGCGGCAGGAAATAGCTGCCCCCGACGTCGGGGAAGTAACCGATGGCGACTTCCGGCATGCCCAGGCGGCTGCGTTCGGTCACCACCCGCAGGTCGGCACCTTGTGCCAAGCCCATGCCGCCGCCCAGAACGAAACCGTCCATCAAGGCGAGGATGGGTTTGCGATAGTGATGAATCGTCAGGTCGAGGGCGTATTCCTCGACGAAAAAGTCTTGGTGCAGGTTGTCGCCCTGCTTGTGGCTGTCGTACAGCGAGCGGATATCGCCGCCGGCGCAAAACGCTTTCTCGCCGGCACCACGCAGTACCACGGCGCGGATCTGTGGGTCCATAGCCCAGGTATCGAGCTGTTGCTGCAAGCTGCGCACCATGTCCAGCGTCAGGGCATTGAGGCCGGCGGGGCGGTTCAGGGTCAAGTGGCCGATATGGTTGCGTACTTCGACCAGCACTTCATGAGCCACGGCTCCGATGGGTCCCGAGGCTTGTGATGAAACCTGAGCTGTCATCGCTAACTCCCTGCTTTTATTGTTCTTTATGAATTGTGTCGCGCGTACCCGGTCAGGATCGTACCAGTGCAAATTTGCCTTGCACAACCGGGATACGTGCAGGTCCTGTCTGCATATTTATAGCAGCCTCAGGCTCAGCCGCGACCCGAGAGGACTTCGGTGATGCTGCGACGCCTGGCATTGCGTTCGCTGGCGTGGATCAATTGCTCGAGATCTTCGGGAGTTACGTCAAAGAATGCTTCCATTTGCTCAAGAGCGAGCTTCAAGTCCTCAGCCGTAATGGCCTGACGGTCGATGGGTGAATGGTCGGCGGGAATGACCGGCGTCGGCTCGCTGGCGCGCTTGGGATAGCGCACGCGCGTCAGGTTGTTATAGGCCAATGCACTCAAGAGCAGGGTGGAACCGGCCAGCATCGCGGCACCGACAGCTTGCCAGTCCAGGGCGATGATCGACGGATCGGCCAATACCATCGTCGCCGCCAGGGCGCCCGCCGGAGGGTGCAGGCAACGCAGCCAGCACATCAACACCAGCGCCATGCCGGCCGCCAGACAGGCGCTCCCCAGGGTACGGCCCAGGACATGGGCCACCAGCAATGCCACCACCGAGGCGCACAAGTAACCGCCGAAGATCGACCAGGGCTGGGCGAGGGCGCCTGAGGAGACGGCAAACAACAGCACGGCCGAGGCGCCGAGTGGGCCAATCAAGTGTTGCGCCACCTCAAGGCCAAACACCTGGCCACACAGCCAGACACTGAACATCGTACCCAGGGCCATACCGATGGCGGCCCGGCTCCATTCGGTGGGGCGGGTATTGATAGCAGCGGGGAACCAGCGAGAAAGCATTAAGCGGAAATCCAAAAAACGAACAAAAAAAGGGGCTTACGGGAGAATCCCTGAAAGCCCTTTAAGTGTTCCAACAGTTGGGGGAGGAACGATGCACAGTGTGCCGTTCGCGGCCCTTGCTTACAAATTCATATTAATGCTGTTTGAGTGCACTTATTTTGAGGTAAGGAAGATCATGCGCTTCTGGACGCTTGAAACCAGGTTTGCTGAGCGATAGGCAGGTTGCACGATTGCCCGCGCCCTATGGGGAAATAGGTAAAGCCCTTGTCTGCCATGCGGTCCGGGTCATACAGGTTGCGGCCATCGAAAATCACCGCAGCCTTGAGCCGTTGCTGGATCAGGTCGAAATCCGGCGCCTTGAACGGTTGCCATTCAGTGCAGATCACCAGTGCATCGGCCCCCGGCAAAACCGATTCCGGCGTGCCCATCAACATCAGCTTCGATTCGTCGGGATACAGCTGCTGGGTCTGCTGCATGGCCTCTGGGTCAAAGGCGCGGACACTGGCACCGGCCCCCCACAACGCCTCCAGCAGGGTACGACTCGGCGCATCGCGCATGTCGTCGGTGTTGGGCTTGAAGGCCAAGCCCCACACCGCGAAGGTTTTACCGCGCAAATCGCCTTTGTAGAACGCCTGGATGCGTTCGAACAGCTTGTGCTTCTGCCGTTGGTTGATGGTTTCCACCGCTTGCAACAGATCGCTGGAGCAGTGGGCTTGCTCGGCCGTGTGGATCAGCGCGCGCATGTCCTTGGGAAAACACGAGCCACCGTAGCCGCAGCCCGGGTAAATGAAGTGATAACCGATGCGCGAGTCCGCGCCGATGCCCAGGCGCACGGCTTCGATGTCAGCGCCCAGGTGTTCCGCCAGCTCCGCGATCTGGTTGATGAAGCTGATCTTCGTCGCCAGCATGCCGTTGGCTGCGTACTTGGTCAGCTCGGCGCTGCGCAGGTCCATGAAAAGGATCCGGTCATGGTTGCGATTGAAGGGCGCGTACAAGTCGCGCATGGTGTCGCGCACTTCATCGCGTTCACAGCCGATCACGATGCGATCCGGACGGCGACAATCGGCCACTGCCGAGCCTTCCTTGAGAAACTCGGGGTTGGACACGATATCGAACTGCAACAAACGGCCGGCCTTGAGCAGGCATTTGTCGATGTGCGCCCGCAGGGCGTCGCCGGTGCCCACCGGTACAGTGGATTTCTCCACGACAAGGACCGGTAGTTCGCGGTAACGAGCGACCGCCTCACCGACGGCCAGGACCTGACTCAAATCGGCCGAGCCATCTTCCCTGGAAGGCGTACCCACGGCGATGAACAGCACCTGACCGTGCTGCACCGCAAGCTTTTCATCGTGGGTGAAATGCAGACGTCCGGCTTCTAATCCCTCACGCACCAGCGCGGCCAGACCGGGTTCGAAAATACTCACCTGGCCCTGGCGCAAGCTTTCGACTTTCTGTTCGTCTATGTCCATGCACACCACGTCATGGCCCACCTCGGCCAACACCGCCGCTTGCACCAATCCCACGTAACCACTACCGAATACACTGATTTTCATGGCGGACTCCCTGGATGACTTCCGAACGGGCAGGCACGTACAACCCGCACATCGCCGCAATGCGCGCATCAGCAGAATAAGTCGGGGATATTTCAGTTCGCTGACAGGCTGCAGCGGTTGCGGTCAACCCGTGGGGAAGTGAGGGGCGCCGCTCTGATCTGAACGCAGGGAGCCAAACTCGCCGCTACGCGGCAGCGCTCAGGCCTTGACCCAGCGTTGACGACTCCAACTGCTCAGCGAGTCGACCGCGAGGACCAGCAGCAGCATCGCCAGAATCACCGTGCTGGCCTGCGCCTCTTGGAACAGGCTGAGGCTGACATAGAGCATTTGCCCCAATCCGCCGGCGCCGACGAAGCCCAGCACGCTGGCCATGCGGATGTTGTTTTCCCAGCGGTACAGGATGTAGGCCAACAGCTGCGGCATCAGGTTGGGCAGGGTGCCGTAACAGAACGCCCACACGGCATTGCCGCCTTGCAGGCGAATGGCTTCGGCCGGTTCGGGTGGGGTGTTTTCCAGCGCTTCGGCGAACAGCCGGCCGAGCACGCCGGTGGTGTGCAGCGCCAATGCCAGGGTGCCGGCATTGGGGCCCAGCCCAGCAGCCAAGACCATCAGCGCCGCCCACACCAGTTCAGGAACCGCGCGCAAGGCGTTGAGTACCAGGCGCGAGGTGCTTTGCATCGGCCAACCGAAGCGCCCGGCGGCGGGGAGGGCCAGGACCAGGCCGAACACCGCGGCGAGCAGGGTGCCAAGGGCGGACATGGCGATGGTTTCCAGGGCACCGTGGCCGATTGCTTTCAGATGGCTCGGGCTCAGGTCCGGGCTGAGGAAACGCTGGGCATAAGCGCCCATCCGGTTCAGGTTGCCGCTGTCGCCAAGCTGGCCGAGGTCGATGCCCAGATAGGCGAACGAGGCGACGACGGCTGCACCGATGCACAGGAGCAATATCGCGTTGAACAGGCGGTTCATGCCAGCCTCCAGCGCAGCAGGCGACTGAGTTGATCGGCCAGCAGGACCAGGACGAGGAACGTCAACAGCATGCTGGCCACTTCACCGCCGGCGAACATGCGCAACGACAGGTCCATTTGTTGGCCCAGGCCACCGGCACCGACGAAGCCCATCACCACCGAGGCGCGGATGGCGCACTCCCAGCGATACACCGTGTAGGACAGCAGCTCCGCCGCGACATTGGGCAGGATCCCGTAGCAGAAGGCTGTCAGTCGGCCGCTGCCAGCCTGCAACAGCGCATGTGCCGGACGCTGGTCGACCGACTCGTAGATTTCCGCGTAGACCTTGCCCAACATGCCGCTGTAGGTAATGGCGATGGCCAGCACCCCGGCAGTCGGCCCCAGACCGACGGCGCGGACGAAAAGCAGGGCCCAGACGATTTCCGGCACGCTGCGCAGGAAGATCAGCAGAGCGCGTACCGGCCAGCGCAGCAATTGCCCCCAATAGCCCGGTTGGCCACCCCGGGAGGCCGCAGACAGCGAAAGCGCACGGCTGGCCAGCAAGCTGGCGGGAACGGCGAACAGCAATGCCAGAGCCATGCCCGCCGTGGCAATGGCCAAGGTCTGCATGGTGGCTTGCAATAGCAGCTCAATGAACGCTTCGCCATGGGCCGGTGGCCAGAAGGCCGAGACAAACCGGCCCATCTCGCTTTGACTGTCGCTCGTCACCAGCACGCCAAGGTCCAGCTCGCTGAAGTGGATGCCCGGCCACAGCAGGACAAGCGCCAACAGGCAGACCAGCAGGCGAGGGCCGCTGGCGGG
This sequence comes from Pseudomonas sp. A214, assembly GCF_900156295.1. Taxonomy (NCBI): domain Bacteria; kingdom Pseudomonadati; phylum Pseudomonadota; class Gammaproteobacteria; order Pseudomonadales; family Pseudomonadaceae; genus Pseudomonas; species Pseudomonas sp. A214. Next base: position 4,038,085 of record NZ_LT707062.1, on the reverse strand, counting down.
GTCTCGGGTATCGCGTGTCAGCATCGCGGGATCTGCACACTCAAGGGGGAGGGTGGTGGAGGCGAGGGTTGCAACTGCTCATTGGCGTAGAGTTTGTCGAGCCGCTCACGGTCGACGGCATCGGTCGGCAGATCGAACAGGATCTGTCCGTCACGCAGGCCGATGACCCGTGAAAAGTGCGCCAGGGCCAGGTCCACCGCATGCAGGCTGGCGACCAGGGTGACGTTGTGCTCCCGGGCATGGCGGCAAAGCACTGAAAGGGTGTGCTCGGCCAGCACCGGGTCCATGGCCGAAACAGGTTCATCGGCCAGCAACACCTCGGGCGCCTGATACAGCACCCGGGCAATGCCAACGCGTTGTAACTGGCCGCCGGAGAGTTGCTGGCATTGCGCGAACAGCTTGTCGCTCAGATCCAGCCTGGCCAATGCCGCCCGTGCGCCGGGAACATCCAGCGGATGCAGCAGGTTCAGCAGGCTCTTGCCCATGCCCCACTGACCCAGTTTGCCGGCCAGCACCGCAGTGATCACGCGCTGGCGCGGTGGCAGGGGCGGCGCTTGGTGGATCAAGCCGATGCGCGCGCGCAGGCGCTGTCGTTGGCGGGCAGATAACTGCCAGGCCGTTTCACCGAGCACCTGCATTTCGCCCTGACCCGGTCGCAGGGCCGTGCCCAGCAGATTGAGCAGGCTCGATTTACCCGCACCGGACGGACCGATGATGGCGACCTGTTCGCCAGCACCGATGTGCAGCTCCACGCCACGTAGCGCCTGGACACCGTTGGCGTGGGTAAGGCTGACCTGGGTCAGATGTAATGTCATTTGAGCAATTCGGCGGCGCGTGCGGCTTCCTCGATGCCCTTGTAGTTCTCAGGCTTGGTTTCGATGAAGCGGCTGGCAGCCTGCAGATCGAGGATTTCCTTGTCCTTCGGATTTGCCGGGTCGAGTGCGAGGAAGGCTGCCTTGATCTTGGCTGCCAGCGCCGGGTCGAGCGTTCCGCGCACCGTCCAGTTGTAGTCGAAGTAGGCCGGGGTGGTGGCAAACACCTTGACCTTGGTGGTGTCGACCTTGCCGGCGGCGACCAGTTTTTCCCAGACGCTGGCGTTCAGTACCCCAGCATCCACTTTGCCGGCCTGGACCCAGGCGACGGTGGCGTCATGGGCGCCCGAGTAACCTACGCGGCTGAAGTAGCTTTCCGGCTTGATGCCGTCCTGGAGCATGAAGTATCGCGGCATCAGGCTGCCAGAGGTGGAAGACACTGAACCGAATGCAAAGGTCTTGCCCTTGAGGTCGGCGAGGGATTTGACCGCAGGGTCGGCGGTGATGAATTTACTGGTGAATTGGGCGTCCTGCTCGCGCTGCACCAGCGGGATCGCATTACCGGTTTTCAAGCGTGCTTGCACGAACGTGAAACCACCCAGCCAGGCCAGGTCGATGCGGTCGGTCGCCAGCGCCTCGACCACCGCGGGGTAGTCGCTTACGGGAATGAACTCGACTTTCATGCCGGTCTGTTGTTCCAGATAAGCGCCCAAGGGCTTGAACTTGCGCAGCAATTCGGTAGGGGCTTCATCGGGAATCGCGCTGACTTTCAGGGTGTCGGCGGCCTGGGCCAGCAAGGCGCTGAAAGACAGGGTCAAGCCGACGGCCAATGCCAGGGAACGCTTGAGCATGGAAAATCTCCGGTACGTTAACGCAGGAATATTGAAGCGCCAGGCACTCGCGGACAACCGCATGGCGCTTTGTGAGGGTAGACGAATGAGTGTGATAACGGTCGTTTTTGGCCCTGGTGAATCTCGGCCATCCAGTCACAATGCGCGGATCCTACAAGCTCGAACGCGCGATGCAAACAGTTCTTGGCTGTTACCGCCCCCTGGGACTGGATTGTCCCGAGCGTTTACGATTTTTTCCATAGTCTGAATGATGTAGCCTCGCAGCGGCTATATGTCAGTTCGCTATCAGAGGTTTGCTGTGTCCAGGATGATCGAGCCCCGAGTGCGCTATGGATGCCTGCTTCATGTTGTATGTTGGTTCTATCTGAGTGGGGCCCAGGCCGATGATCAGGATCCTGGTGCTGAACAGGCGGAGCCTGGCCGGCCTTCGGTCTTGGTACTCGACGAGGTGAAGGTCACTGCCCGCCACCGCGAGGAGCGCGTGCAGGCCGTGCCGATTGCCATGAACGTGCTCAATGGCGAGCAATTGAACGATGCCGGCATCTACCGTACCGAGGACCTGCAGCAGCGCGTGCCGAGTCTGTTGGTGGCCGTGCCCAGTGCGCGTTACGCCAGCTACGGTATTCGCGGACTCGGTTCGAGCTCCTACAACGATGGCCTGGACGGCAGTGTCGGGGTGTTTCTCGATGGGGTTTACCTCGGGCGCCAAGGCATGTCGCTGGTCGACCTGGTCGATATCGAGCGGGTCGAGGTGTTGCGGGGGCCACAGGGCACCCTATATGGCAAAAACACCACGGCAGGTGCGATCAACATCAGCAGCCGCGCGCCCACCTTCGAGCCGCAAGGCAATGGCGAGGTCTCGGTCGGCAGTGATGGCCTGCGTCAGTATCGCGGTACGGTTTCAGGCGCGCTGATCGATGGTGTATTGGCAGGGCGCCTGACCGGCTACGACGTAGAGCGCGATGGGCTCATAGAGAACACTTACAACGGCAACCACCTGGGTGACCAGAACCGCCAGGGCCTACGGGGCCAGCTATTGTGGACGCCGAGTGAAACGTTCAGCGCGCGACTGATCGGTGAGTATGGTTGGCAGGACGAGCAGGGCAATGTCTTTGCGGCCAGCAACTACAGCCAGACGAGCATCGATCGAGCCGCCTTCGTTGGCTACCGCCAACTGCCGATAGATCCTTATGCGCGTCGCGTGCAGCAAGACGAACCCAACACGGTGAAGACGCTGCAGACCGGCACTACGTTGGAGTTGAACTGGCTGCTCGACAGCGGCGCCACGCTGACCAGCATCAGCGGTTACCGCGACTGGACCTATGATGCGGACCAGGACGGCGATGGCATGCCGCTGTCGGTGGCCGAAAACGCCGCCGTGAAACTCGATCACCATCAATTCAGCCAGGAGTTGCGCCTGGCCGATTCGCCCAACGAACACTTCGACTACGTGGTGGGCCTTTATTATTTGCGGCAGAAGTTGAACCGCGAGGTGGGCGTGCGTTTCGGCGAGGACGCGGCCGCTTATTTTCTGGGGGATCGCCCGGAAATCGACTGGCTGGGCATTACGCCCGGAATGATTGCCCCGTCATTGCTCGATGGCGCGCAGCAGGACTTCGACGGTCAGCAACGCACCGACAGCCGCGCCGTGTTCGGTCAACTCACCTGGCATGCCACGGACCGCCTGGCGATCACACCAGGGCTGCGCTACACCCGCGAGCGCAAGCAGGGCTGGCTGTCGCGCAGCGTTTCGGGGTTGGCGCCACTGGGCCCTGACCTGATCTCGCAGTTGGCGGGCCCGTTGCTGCGCAGCGTCGCACTCGGCGGCGAGTACTACCGACGTGATGCGATCGAGGAGAGCAATCTTTCCGGACAATTGACGTTCAGCTACCAGTTTGCCGATGACCTGCTCGGCTATGCCAGTTGGTCACGCGGTTACAAGGCCGGTGGAATCAATCTCGACGTAATCGGCCCGAATGTCTCATCGACATTCGATGCGGAGCGGGTCACTTCGGTCGAGGTGGGCCTCAAGCGCAGCTTCTGGAACGAACGAGGCGTGCTCGATCTGGCTGTGTACCAGGCCGATGTCGACGACTACCAGGCATTGACCAACCGTGCGCCGGCGGACCAGTTCTCGCCGCCGATCCGCGACAACCTGATCAATGTCGGCAAAGTGCGCCTGCGCGGGATCGAACTGGACGCGCAGCTACGTGCCAGCGAACGGGTTGACCTGAGGCTGGGGATCGCCTGGAGTGACGCACGGTACCGGGATTTCCCCAACGCACCGTGCTCGCCAACCAGCGCGCAGTGGTCGTGCGATTTGGGAGGTCAACGCGTGTTCAACGCTCCAGAGTGGAACGCCAACGCCGGAATCGACTATCGCTACCCACTGGAGCATGGCCTGGAGCTGTTCAGCGCCCTGGACTACAAATTCCGCAGCGGTTACTACGGCACGCTCGAAGGTGGCCAGGGCAGCTACCAGCCATCCTATGGGCTGACCAACCTGCGTCTTGGACTGCGCCGCAGCAACAGGCGTTGGGAAGCCGAACTGTGGGCGCGCAATCTGTTCGACGAGAACTACATCACCGCCGTTTACCCTCGGCTTGGTGCAGGTGATTACGGAGTGCTTACCGGCGACCCGCGCAGCATGGGCATGACGTTGCGCACGCGCTGGTAGTTTGGTGGTTGCCGTGATGACGCAGTCCGCCGAAGTAAACCTGACACTTTTAGCCTTCCAACAACCCCCTTATAAATCAGCAGCTTGATAAAAGCCAGCCGCTTGCGCGTGCACGTAAGCCACTAGGGTTGTTTCCGTTCACCAGTAGTAAATGTGAACCCTTGGACGCGGAAAGAAGTAATAGTGACCCCATGGCCGCACAACCATTAACCCTTTAGTCAACGATTTCTAGACATCCACACCAGCGACAGCCGTAAACCCCCGTTTTTCATCGCCGATTGAAATTTCAACCCTCCACTTTGTTGCGAATAGTTCCTATACCCTCCTGCTGCAAAGCTAAGCTTTCGGAAGCAATTTACATCCCTTAGTGACAGGGTAGGTAGCATGGCGAGCCCGAGAACCCACCTAAGACGGCAGCTCACAGCCTCACGAAAGGCGACGGGCAATAACTACAGCATTTGGCTTTTTTATAGCCACAAGCTGCAGGAAGATATTGCGCTGGTTGGTGATTGTGAGGTTCTGCACTGGGTTACAAATCTGGAGCCCAATCCAAAGGTGGCTAGCTTCAAGCTTGGCGTAGAGGTCGAGGTTTCGGCAGAAGAACCAGCGGCAGACGATAAATTCGAAGCCATCAAATGCACTAAAGTCTTTTGCGTGGATGGCGCTGTTGAGCTGCACAGGATTTTCAAAAGCGACGATGCTAAGGATGAGGTGCGCCGCGTTCCCGTCTGGTTCAAGGAGGTCGGCAGCGCCATTTCAACAGGCACGCTTGTAGACCTGCCAAGCACAAACTTTTATTTGGCGAGCAAGAACCTCGGCTTTTGGGTAAAGGTCATTGCGTTTGCCTCGCAGGTGCGCAGCTACAATCTTAAACAAGAAATGGATTTAATTTACTCGACGATTTCAGTGCAAAAGGGCGGGGATGTGCGCACACTCCTAGCCAGCACTCCGATTCAAGATACTGCGCTCGCGCTTGGTGCGATGTGCCAAATGATCTTATCGGGCACCATTAAAGTGGAAGCAAGCGTCGATGGGTTTGGTAACAATACCCGGTGGTCTTTACCATGACAACACGAAACAGTCGTGCGACCACGATACGGCTTCTTGAGTCAACGATGCCATGGGAGCCTGTTTGCACTGATTCGTTTTCTGAGGATGCACGGAACACGTTCAATCGTAGGGTTTCTGCCTTGGAAATGTATATGGCAGGTGCTTCGCTTTCAGTGATAAAGCAACAAACCAAGATTGGCGGCAACTATCTGAGAAAGCTCATTGCGAAATGTCTTCTCGTCGATGCGCGTGGCGTTGTGTACGGATATACGGGGTTGATACGAAATATTCAAATAAAAATCTATAAAAGAACGGCCACAGTTACACCGCGAATAGGTGGGAGTGGCCTTTCCGGAGTGCTTGGCCTCCTATTTCAACAATACCCCGATCTAGAGGACTATCTACGAGCGTTGATCTTGAAGCGCGAGAAGACTCAGTCTGGCACTGGAAATGTAGTCATACATGAGGCTGCAATAAAGCCAAAAGCGGTTCATCATAGCTTCATAAAGTTTCTGGAGAAAAAATCCCACCCCAAAGATGCATGGCCCTACACAACCGAGAGTTACGGTATTAAAACGATTTCAGACTTCACTCGCAGAGTTCGCGCTGAAAATTTTGATCGTGCCGTTCATATCATAGGTGACGTGTCTGCAGTTGCGCATTTGGCAGTAGGGAGGGGTAAGTCCACGCTGGCGAACCTCAAAAACCTGTATGACTCTGCAATAATCGATAGTCATACCGTCGATTCTGAGTTTGTAATCGCATTCGAAAGTTCGTCAGGCCTGGTAAGCTCAGTAGTACTTAAGCGTCTCCACGTAATTGTGGCTTTGGAACCATCTTCCTTCGCAGTGTTGTGGTTTCATGTGGTGTACGGCCTGGACGCAGATGCAGAAGACGTCATCTCGTTGTTACGGGAGATGCTAAGTCGAAATTTACCAAAGCCTGATATGCTCATTCCAGATCTAGAGCTCAAACCCGGCGCCGGCTTCCCCACTGAGATTCATCCTGAACTTGCCTGCGTAGTACCATCAGTTTTGCGGCTGGACAACGCACTGGCGCATTTGTCCACAAAAGTCAGTTGCGAGCTTCGCAAGGAGCTAGGTTGGGCTGTGGAATACGGCCCGCCTAGACGTTTTGAAAGACGCCCTGGAATTGAAAGACTTTTTTTAGAATTTGAACGCGAATTGTTTCAGCGCTCGGTAAACACAGTGGGATCTCGACCTGGGGACAACTCAGGAGACAGCGCAGGCAAAGCAGCAGTAAGATACAATATTAAAAGCTCCTATTTAGAGCAGCTCTGCTACACTGTTTTTGCCAATCATAATGCAGAGCCAACTGAAGGAAAAGCATTCTTAACCCCGCTGCAAGTTATAGAGCAGCGGCTACGTCAGGGAAATAATCATTTCATACCTAGATTCCTACCTACTGACAAGATGAATACGATCGCCTTGGCGCTGAGATCAGAAAGGCGCACAGTACGAGGCAGTATTGAAAATGGCATCAGGCCCTATGTAAATTTCGAGCGGGCCCGCTATTCCAATGACGACCTCAGAAAGGCAAGTGATCTCATCAATCAAGTAATAATTCTTAAAATCAATGAGAGTGACTTACGGACGATTTATGGGTATCGCTTGGATGGGCGCTCTCTAGGAGCTCTCCAAGTTGATGGTCATTGGCAAGATGTCAAACATTCCAGGAAGACACGCAAAGCAGTTAATAGCGGAAAACGCAAAAAGACTGTGAGCAATGTTGAGGGCCAAAGTCCTGTCGTGGTTTTTCATAACCATCTGGCAACGGAGCTAGAGCACAGCCTTCAGACCAAGTCGAGGTCGAAAAAACTGGCGTCGCAATTGGATCGCTTGAGGCATGAGATGGAATGGAGCACGAACAGTGAAAATGGTGGGGGGACAACCTCCACGACAGATGTTCCTGCTCGCCCTGCTCCGGAGCGGGAATGGGTGTTGCCTGAGGATAGTATAGACATTGACGCATTAATCAAGAAGATTTAACGAGGAACGGTCGATGCAAGTTTATGAGCCGACAGATTTGGCGATGCAGCTTAAGTACTTCCCCAACCATCCTCTTATTATAAAAGACTATACGATTGTCACGCCCAGCATACCCCCAGTGTTAAATATTGTCGCAGAGACCGTCATGCTGCATAAGAGGAGTGTCTGCTTCCGGGCTTATCCCCAAATGGGAAAGTCCACAGCCTGCCGGCTTTCACGTGCGGCCATTGACGAAGGGCAAAGTTTCAAAGATCGTTTTTGCTTAATGATCACTGCGGATCCACGCCGCCATGAACTTATAATCCGTACGATTGTGAGGAATTTGAATCTTGCAATCCCGAGTCAGCCAAAACTCGAAAACCTGCGCCGAGATGCTCTGGCGGCAATCGAGAACAAGCTCAGATCGGTGAATGGCAGGCATTTCGTTCTGTTGATCGACGAAATGCAAGCATTGCTGATTACGGAATATGAACACCTCCAGTTCTTGCAGAACGAACTCGCCTTGCAGGGGATCGATATGACAGTGATCGGATTCGCCCAGACACAGGTGGATGACTCAATTACCTTGCTGAGGGAGCACGGGCGACCCGAACTACTTGTCCGGTTTTTGAATGAAGTCTACGACTTGCCGCACTGCAAGAATGTTGGATGGCTTACGGAAACCCTCACACTTTTTGACGAGAAGATGACCTACCCTTCGAATAGTAAATGCACATATACGGAGTTCTTTCTACCACTAGCCTTCGCAGGCGGTTTCAGGTTGGCTGATAGCGCAAAGCTTATTTTTTTACAAATGGAGCAAGCTATTCGCGAGGCAAGCTTGAAGCTTTTTCCGACTGCTCATGTGCTAGAAGTATGCAGGCTGATCTTAATTCGCGCAAAAAAGCTCGATCATGCGGGGTTTGAACTTCCACAGGATGTCGTTAAAGCAGCCGTGGCTGAAGCAAACTTGGCAAGCTACACAACTAATCTGACTAAAAAATAATTATCCAGGTGGCAATATGCTCATTTACCCTGCCATGGTTGCGTCATATCCTTCCTCATGGCAGGTCTACTTAGATATTCTGAGGTGTAATTGCCTCGCAGACTATCATGCTCTACAGGTTTTCGTAATGGGCAACCCAATCCAGGAAACATGGTGGAACTGCTCAGGCTCATTGCATGACTTGAGCGCAGAACTGGGAATGTCACCTGTAGATCTGAAACTATCATTTGTCGATGGTTGGTTTCCGGCTCCTAAAACATATGATCATGATTTAACAAGTCAGAGCGAGCGAGTTCAGATCCGACATTGCCCTCAATGTATAAAGTACGGTTACCATTCCGTGGTATTTTACTTTGGCGTTGTCACCCACTGCCCTTGGCATGGAGATGCCCTAGAGCGATGTGAGCAGTGCTCAAAGATTCTTGATCAGCAGTGGGCCATACAGAAGGGTATTTATAACGCTGAAAGTATCTGTGAACACATCCCAATTATCTTAAGGGTCGCAAAAAACGAGCCATTGCCTGCAGATCTAGCTGACGTTATACGGACTTGGTGCAATACTTTTTTCACGTGGGTTCAGCGAGGTCACGAACTGTTAGGCGAGACAGTTTATGATGTAATCGCTGTAAATCATGCCAATGCATTGCAAGATGTCCACGTAGCGCTTGGGTACTTAGTTGAACGACTGGGCGTGCCAGGTTTCACTACTAGGCATTCTGAGTCGACTGTTGTCTTCAAAAATACTCCCCCTCACACCTTGCGCTCACGGACATTCCCAGCTTATGCATGTTGCAATAATGAGTTGATGCCTGCAGGCAGTCGGGTGATATCTAGTACTGAAATGCGAGCGGTTGTCCGGGCGTTGCGCAGGTACCTTTTTCGCGTATATGTGAAACCTCATCGATCCTGTCTCAAAAAGCTTAAAAAACTTGGCAAAGAAGAGTGGGTAAGGATAGATGCAAGAGCGATATGCCCTGGTGTCCTTGCTTATGCCTTGGTTTGCGCAAAGTACTGGCAAGTTCCGCCTTATTATTTTTTTTGGAGCGCTTGCTCTTATGATTGTACCGTCGGATTTAAGCAAAGAACCATCAATTTGAATAATGGAGGTGTTGGAGCAAGCTTTGAGTTGGACGCTGTCAGTGTATTGCGTTCCTTTTATGAGGTGCTCGATGGTTTAGCAAACTACGAAAAAACCGGTGCAGAATGCATTATGTTTAGCTCTCAATTCTTTTGTTCCAAGCGGACATGCAGATACTCGGGCATCTTTGAAATTGGTCGCAATCGTGGCCTCCCTGCGCGTGAGGGTGCCTACGTATTTATGAAAAATCCAGAAGTCCTAGCCAGCGTTTGTAGAAAGTGCCAGAGCCCGCACCGACTGCTCATCAATAGTAATGTAGAGCTTCGAAGGCTCGATAGGCACACAATCTATTGCGCCATTTACAACTTTTCAAAGGGAGCCTCAGGCTCGTGCGATTTTTACATCTAAACCATTGCAGATGAATAAATTCGCCAGCAGTTTGCTTCCGTTGAGTGTTTCGAAAGTATTTAGCCACCCTGACACTCACTCGCGTGTCAGGTGGCCTGCAAGCCGAGTTTCTTCAAATGGTTGCTAACAGTTTGACGGCTGACCCCTAGCTGCCTTGCAACCTCTGCCTGGCTTAAACCTTGAGCCGCAAGATCCTTAATTTGCGCGCGCAACTCTTCAGCAGCAGCGGTTACAGGATGAATAGCCTTTGAAGGTAGCGGAGGGATCTCACAATGGAGCAATCGTGTGGCTTTCAGGTCGCTCTCCAGGTGCTCCAGGATCTCCTGCGGCGTCACGCCGCGTTCCGCGGCGTATGTCAGCACCAAAAGGGTGAGCGGATCCACGTCAAGCGCTTCGGCAATTTGCTGGCTGACGTCAAGGGTAACTGAGCGAGAACCTGCTTCGAGTCGGCTCAAATAGGAGGGATCGGCCGCATGGGCCAGCTCCTGCTTGGATGAGTCGCGATGAGTGCGGAGGTACTGCAAAGCCGATGCGTAGGCAGAGCGAAGCGACATAATCGGATCCGTGCAAACGGAACGATATGCTGAATTTGCGTCGTCATACGCAAGTGACTATAGTCATGAGGCTTTGCACTGGGTATGCTCGTCGACAGCGGGCCCTTCTGCCACGCGGGTTTTATCAATATACGCTTAAACCGAATTTTAGCTTCGGCGTGCAGCGAATCGGGTCTCGACCCTGTGAGCGCATGTCAGCAGCCAGGCCAAACCACCAGTCCATGAAAGTCCTCATCTACTCAGACCTACACAACGAATTCGACCGTTTCATCCCGCCAGACGTACCAGTGGATATGGTCGTGCTCGCCGGCGACATTGATCTCCAAGCACGGGGTGTTTTGTGGGCAAATGAGACCTTCACGGCTCCAGTTGTGTACTGCGCTGGCAATCATGAGTGCTACAAGGGCCATCTCGATCGAACAATCGAGAAGATGCGAGCGGCGGCAGCGGCCCACGTCCATGTGATGGAGAACGAGGTTTTGACCTTGGGAAATGTGAGGTTCCTGGTGGGGACTGCATGGACGGATTTTTCAGCCACTGGCGACACGGCCGCCGCATCCATGATCTGCAGCCGGGCCATGAATGACTTCAAAATGATCAGAGCCGACTCGAATTATCGGCGCCTGCGGCCGGCCGACCTTATTGCCAAGAACCACGCCACGCGGGAGTTTCTTAGCCGGGAGCTGAATCGGCCGTTCGCGGGGAAAACGTTTGTCGTCACTCACCATGCCCCATTGGCCGAGGTGGCGGGGGAGGAGCACGATGGGCATGTGAGCGCAGCGTACTACAACAGATGGCACTCCTTAGTGGAGCTGGCCGACTATTGGGCGTTCGGCCATACCCATTTCTCCATCGACACTGTACTGGGAGGGTGCCGCTTGATCTCGAACCAGCGCGGGTATCCTCAGGAAGAATGTGGATTCGACCCGTACAAAATCATTGAAATTAACTGAGGAATTGGAAGCGTGAGTGCCTGTGAACAGACCGGACTCCCAATACGGGTTGTGCGGGCGAGCGGTATCGAGTGGGGTATCACCATCGATGCGTATTTAATGAACGCTGCTCGGGTGGGTGATCGCTACACGGCTCTCGTCTACGGTGACCAGTCAGGTGCGATCAGTAATGGCATGACCGTCGTTACCCCGCCGGTTCGTGCTGTCGAGCAACGCGGAGGATTTACGCTGATGCGCAGTTTGGGAGGCAATGATCACTACGTAATCGTCTCCGAGCTTCCGGAGTGTGATGACGCGGAGGCCTGAGTCCATTTTATCGCTGGGCAAGCAAGCCCAAGGATAGGGAGAGTCAGGTCGTAGCCAGGCGAGCACCTCCTTGCTGATCTGATTTGGTTGGTATCTAACTTTTTGGCAGTAAACCATCTATCTCCGTCATGGGGAGGGCACCTGCCTGCTCGCCTGCCCCCAACATGACCAAATTAACCCGGTACAAAAATTGTGGAGCATTTAAGGAAAGGTATGTCCGATCTCAAAAAAAATTACACTCATTGTCAAGAACTTTCACCTTCAGGCGAGTGGTGACCTTGACGCGCTGTATACCATGGTTCGCTGCGAGGACGACCAGGGTAATATATTCCACTTCAAAGAAGTGGTAATGCTAGACTACCTCAAGCGGCACGGCGCTATTGTGACGGATGCTCCGCGCACTTGGTTCTTCAAGCATGTAGGTAAAAAATCGATTGTTCTTATCGCATTCGAGAAGAGCAATGGCAAGGTCGAGTATGATCTTGATCATATGCGACTGATTGCTAGGTCGACCGTTCTAAAAGGGATTGTGTTTGGGCTGGGATCAATCCCGGCCGGTTTGATTGCTGCGACGGCAACGTTCGGCCTCGGTTTGCTGATCATTCCTTTAGGCCTGATCTATGGCTATAGAAATATTTTCAAGTTGCCGAAGATGCTGCGGCGCAACACCCTGGTAAATGACCTGGCCTCTTATGGCGTTGTAGTAAAATAGTTAAGGTTCGAAAAACTCAAAACTACTAGAGCGTGTCAACTGACGGGGAGAGGACATGATTGCGGCGGTCATTTTTGACCTGTTTGGCACCTTGGTTGAGATTCAGAACCGTCAGAATCCCTATCGAGAGCTGCTCAGGATAGGTGCGCAACAGGGCCGGGCAGCGTCGCCGAGTGACCTACGCTCGATCATGGCTATCAATGGCGGCCTTGCAGAGGCAGCTGATTTTCTGGAGATCCAGGTGTCGCAAGCACAGTTGGCCAACCTCCAGCGCTGCCTCGACCTTGAGATCCAGTCCATCAAGCCCTTCGATGACGCGGTGCCTGCCATTGAGCTTCTCCGCGAGAATCAAATCAAAATTGCTTTGTGCTCAAATCTGGCGGGGCCGTATTGTTCAATCGCCAGGAAGCTTTTCCCTGACCTAGATGGCTATGCACTGAGTGCTGAGTTAGGTCTGCTAAAGCCAGACCCGGCGATATACCGGAGTGTCTGCACGATGCTTGATGTTATTCCGGGTCAGGTACCCGGGGTGAGCGATACGCAGTTATTGATGATCGGCGATTCCAAGCGCTGCGATGAGCAAGGGCCACGTGCTGTAGGTATCTTGGGTCATTACTTGGATAGAAAAGGAGGAGGGCGTATCAAGGATTTACTCTCGTTCGCCCAAGGCATCATAGCTAGCAACCCTTGATTGAGAGTATTACCACATCAATTTGCTGAGAATTTTTAACGTAAACGTTCCGGTTGTTTGAGTGTCGTTAGGGGAGCATGTTTAAGAAAACTAATTTTTAGCTTAGATTTGGGGAGCGGCGAGGCGGTGGGTTTGAATATCGAAGCTCTAGCTTAGTTTTATGCGGTCAAGCTCGTGCCCCTTGGCAGATGATTGAGCCGTAGCGCAGTTTTCAGTTTCGAAGAAGTGGGGACTGAACTCAAATTAAAGTCGCCAGGGCAAACTGCGCCTTGCTCAGCGCAAGCTCCTGCCCACGTGGGTAATGATCAGCTAACACGAAAGTCCTCATCCGACTCGTCGTCGGCCAGCACGTCTTCGCAGGCAAGGAGGTTGAACTCTTCGTCCTCATCCGCTCCTCCTATCAAGCCGCTTTTGTACAGGCCAATCTCGTACATCCTCGACTTCAACTCTTCATGGGCGCTGCGAATTGCTAAGACGGTGGCTTCGATGTGCAGGGTGCCTTTGAGGCTTCTTTCGAGCTTGTTGACACGAAGCAAGCAGCCCAGGTGACGGACTCCTCGAAGCCACTCGGTACGGGCTGAGTCCGAGGTTGATTCGTTCCTGTTGAAAACGAAGTTGATCTCGACGTTGTTGACGCTTCGCCGCCCCCGTACCAGATCCGCCCCGAAGCCATCGGGAATGTCCGAGAATTGATACGAGCCTTGGACGAACACCAAGTCGCCACCGAGGAGTAAGCGATCCAGCGTTCCACGGTCTAGGTCGTCTGAAATGTTTCTGACGCAGGTATGCTCCATGGCGGCCTGAAGCATGTTGCTCATGTATCGGTACAGAGAGAGCGACCGAGCCTGACCAACGTACAAGAGACCTTCCCTGGAACACAGGTACCCGTCTTCGTCACACGCTCCATTACGTAAAGCGCCTTGAAACCCCTGGAGCTGGATGGCCTCTATCCCAACCTGCTGGGCAATTTCAAAAATTCTGACGTGATTGAAATACCACCATTGGCAGCTCATTAGCTGAGTGGCTTTGAAAATGGCGAGGGGATCAAGTCGACTGACTTTCTGCTCCCAGGCGGCCTTTGCCGCCTTGAGCCGGTCAGCAGTGAGGGTAAGCTCCAACGCGTGGGTGGAGTGCGCCTCGCCGTGATGAATTGAGCAAAGGACAGCCAAGTTGGAGTGGGAGTGGTCGCGACTTTCAGCCCAGGGTTTGATGTGGTGAACGATGATTGGACGCTCGGCGTCACGGCACACACAGCAAACCCAGCGATTATCATAAAGTGTCTTGATGAGGAGATCAGGGGGTATGGGCGGTCTGCCCTCACCAAGGATGACAGGTACGATGGTGTCGCTGATCCCCAGCTCGATTAGCTTCTCCGGGCTTAGCGATTGGAGCTTTGCAAGTGTCCAGTTGTCCTCTCTCAGCTTCCTGGCCAACGCACTGTCGATCCCTCGGGCCAGAAAGGCTAGTTCACTTGGATTTTTGGTCACGAACTCGCTTCCTTTTGAGGTTGACGGGAAGATTGCCCGCAGACGATCTGCGCTACTGCAGGAGGCAACATGAAGGATAAAAAAATTCCAGGCGCCCTGACAGCCTTGGAATTCGGCGAGATGATGAAAGAGTTCGCAGACGCGGGGGAGTGGATGGCAGCACAGCTACGGTTAAGGTCAGGCGAACCCTCCGACCCCAGAGATGGAGATGAGGAATGCCCAGGCCCGAAGGGTGATTGATGCCTGACTGGCAAACTGAATGCACCAGGCCATGTGCGACTCAGTGATCATCGGCGCTTCGACTGGGCGCTTAGGTGCACTACAGCAGCGAAAGGGCCGGTGACTGGTTCTTTCGCGCTTGTCTTTCCTCACTGCACATGCTTATGGGGGCGTCCATCAGCAACCATCCTAATATCTGACTCGTCCGCTGCCTCTACACCGCGAACCCCTCCGGCGCCCCTTGAAGTCAAACAGCGGATGCGGCCTACGCTCGGTTGACTAAATTCAACGCGCCACCCCAGTTCTTGATGGCCTGCAGGACGATCTCCGAACGGATGTCTGTAACCCCGTTGGTTCGATTGAGGCAGCTCAGAGTTTCGAATAATACTCGTGCTTACAACCAAGACGGAGATGAGATCAGGGCGTTCATCGAATACCCCATCAACGTTTTTTGACTTGGGCTGATGGCTGCGTTCCAAACCCAGCAGCCGTTTTCGCCAAATCCTCCTGCCTGGCGGTTTGATTACCAGGCACTTACCGCCGTTTCGAGTATTTTCGGAGCGCGTTCCTAGACAACGGCAGACACAACCGATGATTTGCCCCCGTTGATCTCCCATTAGCCATCACTGATCCCCGTCGCGGCTAGAGCAGACGTGCACGGGATTGAGGCTCACGGTGAAAACTGATGGCACCTATCGTCTGATAAACTGCCAGCCTTTTGCGGTGTGATGCGGATGACAATGGAGTGGCAACCTTCTTTTCTGTCGCGGCTGTTCAGAAGGGCGGCGTCATGGCGTCTGACGATCGAAAACGATGAGCTCAGCGTCACACTGAATGACCAAACGTATCCGATACCGCTCGAAGCGTTCTCCTCGCTGCGCTTCCATCAACGTCTGTTGTGGACGAACGTGACCGTCTGGATCGGTCACGAGGTTAACATCGTTGGGCTGTCCCACGCTGCGCGCAGCAACTTGGATCATCAGCTTCGAGCCGTCACGAGCAAGCAGCATTTCCGTGCTTACTACGCCAAAATCATGGCCTGGCTGAAAGAGGTTGATCAGGTTGTGGTAACTGCAGATGCCGAGCATCGATGGCTAACGCACGACATGCAGCGGGAGCTCCTCTCGAAAAGGGATGCCCTGGGGATCGACGCTGCGAAGCTCAAAGCGTTGTTCGATTCTCCTGTCATCCAAGTGGCGTTGGGGGATAACAAGCCGCGAGTGCAAGGGCGGTTGCGGCAATGGTCTCAAGATTGGCCTGAGCACTGGAAAGCTCGAAACCAGGTTCACATGATCCGCGAGCTGGATGCATGTTCGCATCTGCTCGATCACGTTGAGTCCCGGGAGCTCAATGATGAGCAAGCAAAAGCCGTGGTCTGCTTTGACAACCGTGTTCAGCTGATTGCCTCCGCCGGCTCTGGCAAAACCTCAACGATGGTTGCCAAGGCGATTTACGCAGTTCATCGCGGTTTCGTAGCCCCATCCGAGATCATCATGCTGGCTTTCAACAAGGATGCCGCACAGGAGCTACAGGAGAGGGGGGCTCAGTCACTCGCAAGACTTGGCATGGCCGGAGTCACGATCAACGCACTGACATTCCACTCCCTGGGCCTGAAAATCATTGGCGGCGCGACGGGCAAGAAGCCGAGTGTACCCAAGTGGGCTACCAGGGCGGATCTCGGGCTGGAGAAGCTTGGGGTGATCGTCGACACACTCAAAGACAGTTCAGATGAGTTCCGCACCAAGTGGGATCTTTTCCGCCTGGTCTTCGGGCGGGATCACTCCACCGCGCCGTTAAGAGATGTGGCGGAGGCTTTCGACCAAGAAGGGGAAGCTCGACTGATCACACTCAATGGCGAGCATGTCGCAAGCCAGGAAGAGCGATTGATTGCCAACTGGTTGTTCTATAACGGTGTCGAATACGTCTATGAGCGCCCCTACGAGCACGATACTGCGACCGCCGAGCACAGGCAGTATGTGCCCGATTTTTACTACCCCGCGCTGAATCTCTATCACGAGCATTTCGCCTTCGACGCAGACGGTCAAGCGCCCGCACATTTTGAGAATTATGCGGAAGGTGCCGACTGGAAGCGGAAGACGCATGCAAGCTACGGCACCCAGCTGATCGAATCGTCCTCCCATCAGTTGAGGACGGGTGAGATCTTCGCGCACCTCTCACGAGAGCTGGCATCGCGTGGTGTTGTACTAGATCCAAACCCCGACCGCCCGATCCCGGATTCCGGCCTGGTGCCCCTGGATCACATTGATCTGGTGAAGGTGCTCCGAGCGTTCATTTCGCACTATAAGAGCAACAGTCTGACGGCGGACAACCTACACGAACGCTACGACGCTCTCCCGCTCAGCGTCTTCAAGTTCCGGTACAAGATGTTCCTGGAACTTGCGATCCCGGTGATCGACGGATGGGATGCCGCCTTGAAAGAAGACGGCGGCATTGATTTTGAGGACATGATCAACATGGCAGCAGACTGCCTTGAGCGCGGCTACCAGTCGCCGTATCGCTTGGTCATGGCCGACGAGTACCAGGATGCATCACGCGCGCGAGCGCGGCTCTGCCGAGCCTTGGTTCAGGAGACCCACAGTCACCTGTTCGCTGTAGGCGATGACTGGCAGTCGATCAACCGATTCGCCGGCGCCGATGTCAGTGTCATGACAGGCTTCGTCGACTGGTACGGCCACGGTGAGGTTTTCCGATTAGAGAAGACTTACCGATGCCCTCAGGCCATCTGCGATGCGTCCAGCCAGTTTGTGGCCAAAAACCCGGCTCAATTGCAGAAGACTGTGATTTCTGTGACTGAGCCTGTAGGCCCAGCTTTTCAGGCATTTCAGTTATCCAGCAGGGATCAGGTTCGGGATGGCTTGCGACAGTACCTGGACGACCTTTACCAGGGGCTTTCGACCGGGGCAGTTCCTGGTGCCGATGGGAGGTTAATATCGGTTTTCGTGCTTGGACGGTACAAGTCCGATGCGCAGTTCATCCCTCAGGGATGGGAGCAGCGCTATGGCAACAAGCTCGAAATCAGATTCAAAACCATCCACACCTCAAAGGGTGACCAGGCCGACTACGTTCTGATTCCTGGAATGATGGTGGGAGGGTTCCCGAGCCTGAAAGGTGACGATCCGGTATTTGGCCTGGTCATGCCTGAAGGCGACACATACCTGTATGGCGAGGAACGCCGGCTTTTCTACGTGGCGTTGACCCGAGCGCGTAGGTCAGTCGCCATGTTCACCGTGACGGCCAGAAACTCCCCATTCCTGACCGAACTGGTGAAAGACGGTGTCGTGATGGTTACGGACATCAAGGGTGAACCGATCCGGGAAGAACGGTGCCCGGTCTGCCAACATGGTGTCGTGCTTCAGCGCACCGGCAAGTTCGGTGATTTCAAATCCTGCTCAGGCTTCCCTCGTTGCAAATACAAACCCGAAAAGCCGAGGCGCCAGGGCAGCCTACAGAAAAAATTTACTCGACAGCGCTGAGGTGTAGGCAACAACCACGCCTGATCCTGGATAGCGTTGAGCCTTCATATGTGGCATATAGCCGCTATTGAGGTGCGCGGCGGTCACATTGTGGCTACGCCGGCACGAATATGAAGGCAAGTGCGGCAAGGCTGTACGGCAGGCCAGGAACCAGGATCAGGACATGCTAGGGAAAATCGTACGCGGCGCCAGCCGCTGTTGGTGGGCGCTTGTCGCCGGTGGACGGGCAACCCGGCGATCGTTCACGGCTTGGCGTAGTGAGAATGGACTCTTTTTCGAGCCATTGACGCCGGTGCTAGTGGAAGACGACAGGGCGGCACGGTATGAGCGCGAACTCTTGCGAGCGCTACAGAACGATGAAGTGCTGAACATCGCGATCACCGGTGGCTATGGGGCAGGGAAGAGCAGTGTCCTGAAGACGTTTTTCGAACACCATCGCAGCTTCAAATACACTTTCGTATCTCTGGCCACGTTCACCAAGGCGAACGCGCCTACAGCTGTTTCGGTGAAGCCACTTGATGAAGCGTCTGACTCTACAGCTCCCGAATTAGCATCGCCGGCACCGGTTGCAGGCGGTTCCGATACGACAGCCAGTGACGACCTGATCAATCGGATCGAAGAGACGATCGTCCAGCAGCTCCTTTACGCGGTACAAGCAAAGCAGCTACCCAAGACACGGCTCAAGCGCATTTCTCACGCGTCAACGCTGCGCATTTGTTGGCGCACCCTGTGCGTTGCAGTGATCGGTATCGCCGCACTGCGCCTGGCGGTACCGAAGCTGCAGACCCTCTCCGAGGTAGCTAAGGATTGGGCATTGAAAGGACTGATGTGGCTGCCCGAACTTGCCGCCCTTGGTATCGTAGTGGCAGGCGGTTTATGGGCCCTGTATTCAGGCTTGAAGCTTCTCTCACTCTTCAGCGTCGATGGCCTGACGCTGAAGGGCGGTAAGCTTGAGGCAACTCATCATGGTTCGGTACTGCACAAGAACATCGACGAGATCATCTACTGCTTCGAGCGCAGCGACATCGATGTCGTGGTGATTGAGGATCTGGACAGGTTCGACATCCAGGAGATCTTCTTCAGGCTGCGCGAGATCAACTTCATCATCCGCCAGTCCCCCCAGGTCAAGCGTCCTATCCATTTCATCTATGCGCTGCGGGATGAGATGTTTACCGTCACAGACAAGACGAAATTTTTCGACCTGATCATTCCCATCATCCCTGTGGTGAACTCGGAAAACTCTTGTGAAAAACTGGTCGAGCTGCTGGGCCAGCGACATATGGGTGGTCAGCCGCTGAATGCAGGCCTCACGCCCAAACTGATCGAGACCGTGGGGTATCACATCGACGAGATGCGGCTGATCAAGAACATCGTGAACGAGTTCGACATTTACGCGAACATTCTCGCGAATGACGGGTTGCCGCTTGATCCGAACAAGCTCTTTGCGATGGTGGCGTTGAGGAATCTCCATCCAAATGTCTATTCGGATCTACTCAAGCGCAAAGGTGTGGTCTATCAAATCATTGAAGGCTATCCCGCTTGGGTCAAGTCTGAGATCCGGCGTCACCAGGCTGCCATCGCTGAGTTAAAACAACGCCGAGAGGAACGAGACGCGGAAGTCGCCAGTGACATTGCGAGTCTTCGTGCCTGCGTCTGGTTTGAGTTCATCCGGAAAGGCAACCTCCAGCACGCGAATTACCTCTGGCTGGAAGATCGCTCAGAAATTTCATTGATGGAGTTTGTCGTAGATGGTGTGTTTGAGCGCGTTGTCAGCCATAGAAGCGTCTATCCATCGGTGAACTCTAGGTCGTACGGACATCAGAGGGGTGAGCCCCTGAACATCAAGTCGGTGCTGCAGGAGCTGTCATATCCTGAGCGTGTCAAAGGCCTTGAGGTATCACTCGAAGAGATTGATGACGAAATGAGCCTCATCCAAGCAAAAATCACCGGGCTCAAGACCATGCCTTTCCGGGCCGCCTGCAGCAATGCCTATGGAGAGTCATTTGGCTCCATCCTCCAAGGCTATGAGTTGATCACCTTCCTGCTGCGCCGAGGCAACCTGGACACCGATTACACTGACTACCTCGGCTTCTTCTACGAGGGCTCGCTGACCCAGTCGGACAAAATGCTCACCATGGCCCTTGCCCGGGGCGAAATGCTTGATGTTGGTACGCCCATCCGAAATCCCGAGCGCGTAGTGAGCAAGCTGGATTTCGACTCGATCGACAAGGGCAAAGGGCTGTTGGTGCACTTAATGGCGGAGCTCGTTCGCCCCCGGCACGATGATGTCCACGCTAGGGAAGAAAAGCTGTCAGTAATCATCAAGAGCAGCTTTCAGCACTTGGCGCGCCTTGCAGAGGTGGTCGAACTGCTGCCCGATGACGCGAAGCCTGGGCTCTTCAAGGCATTGTTCAAACATCATTCCAACGTTATCAATGATCTCGTCGCCTACGACAAGGCGAACCTGGTGCGCGAAGACTTGGTGATCATGGTGTTGGACAGTTTGATGGCCGACCAGGTCAAACAGCTTGAAGGGCGCAGCGACACGCTCTTCAATGTCATCAACGATCTGCGTGATGTTTCGAAGCTGATTCCCGGATTGGCCTCAAACCAGATGGGATGGGCTTGGCTCAGACAAAGGCCCGCGCAGTTCTGGAATGTCAGCGAAACATGCACCGTTGACGAGCTCAGAGCGCTGGTGGAGTGGGGGTGTCTGGCGCCTACATTGCGGATGTTGGTACTGCTATGCAGCCCCCTGGAACTTGGCACCAAACCAGTCATGGTTTCGCATCATCAGCTTACCCAGTTAGAGCTCGTGGGCTTCAATCAACTCATCGGGCAATCAGCCTCCGAGTACGTGTATGAGTTGCTGAGTCAGGAGGGAACCCTACCTGAAACGGAGAGCTCACTGCTTAATCTGTTTGCATTGGTGGACGGTACCAAAGACATGGAGACGCTTCAGCTAGCGCTCTTCAAACACACCGACTGCCTGATCACGGATCTTGAAAAGCTTCCTCATGCACTTTGGTTGCCGGCTCTGAAGTCTGCGCGACTGTGCAACCTCGGGGATGCGGTTTGGACATTGTTCAACCGCGTCATCACCAGCACCGGAGACGCCTCATCGTCCGAGGTAGAACGGCCAGATCTTGGTCAGTCTGCTGTTCCAAGTTTCCTAGATTTTGTCACACGCCATTCAGCAAGCCTGGCCAAAGAACTTTGGGCAGGCGACGGCGATGAGGAATTGCAAACGTTCATCATCCAGCAAGAGCAGCTCACCAATGACACCCTGACGACCCTTTTCTCGTCGATCGTCCTGGCGCCTTCCGTGCTGTTGAAGAGCAACATCCCGACGAGCCGGTGGCCCTGTTTCTCCAACGCCTCCTTCGTCCCATACAGCTCAGAAATCAGGCAGCTTCTAGCCCAGTATGATTTCTCCCTGGAGGCACGTTACATTGCCTACCATTGGCGGGACGCACGTGACACTCTCAGCCTGTCTAGCTTACCAGTTGGCTTGGTTACAGCCCTCAGCCGTTCAGGTGTTGCGTCATTGGTCGATACCATGACGATGTGGCAGGGCATCACCGCAGAGATGTTCAGCAGTTGGGAGGGCTCGGTTGAAGAGCTGGCCAACGCTTGCGTCCGCGCAAACAGGGAGCAAGCCACATTCCCGGGCAGCTACCTGCCTGTGATCCGGCATTGTCTTTCGGATGCCTCGTTGAGCCCTTCGCAGCGGACAGACATGATCATCCAGGCGTTGCAGATGAATTGTGCTTGGACTGACGTGGCACCGGTGCTCCCTCTGCTGGGAGAGGAACATGCCGAACTCGTTGGGAAGAAGCGTGCACACCTTCCGCCGTCCTCAGACGTAAGACGGCTTGTCGAGGCCCTGAAGCGTCGTGGGTTTGTAGGGGTTGTGAGGTATGAGGACAAGCGTACGGTCGTTTTCAACAAACGAAGCCAAATGGCCTAACCTGAAATTGGCCTGGACGGGCGAACCGTAGACTTGGCTGCCGGCGCCGTTCAGGCACCAGGAGTAGAGAGCTGGAGCGGATCATGAAACGAGACTTTCTAAAGATCTACGTGGACAGCCAACCGCTATCTCAGCAAGCTGTGGATGCCCTTAGGCGATATCACGAGGGCATGGCAGCCGAACTTCCAGCAGAGGAGATCGAGCGCTTGCGGACTGAAGCTGAGGCCCTTTTTCAGGCCGTATCTGATTACCAACTGAGGACGATGGGTATGCCATCTCCGACACTGCAATGATGTTGCTCAGAAACCTGATTTTGAGATGCTACAGGGTCGTAATAGGGTGAAGGGGATGGTGGTCTTGTCGGGTTTGAAAACGAGATGGCCAGCCCCTGCCTGTCACACCATTCGATGCTAGGTGATGTTCAATGCATTATTAATGTCAAACATCTTTACAATATCCCTATTATATTTTCCGTAAGGCAGAGATAGAATTTCTTCTTTTTTCTTCACCACGCCAAAGGCCTTTATTAAAGCAACTAGTGCTTCAAATTCTTTGGGCGCACATGAAGGATCAGCAAGCAAATGAGTACGTTTGCTGAGTATGTCGACTAGCTCAGCCGAGCGAGCGAGCCTAGTGCCGCCATTGTACCGCTCTTCCAGGCCTAGGCTAGTGGCCAGCTGATCTGGAAAAGTACCATTATTAACAAGCTTAACCTTTTCGATTGGTTCACTGGCAAGTACCGAATGATTCAACTCGAATTTATAGATAGAGTCAAAGCACTGTTGATAGGGGTGTATGTGAGTATCAATATCAAATAATTTGCTCTCTTTGAACGTCTGGTTGCATTTTTCGCAGGAGGGAATATGGTTGTAGAATGACAGTGCCAAATAGGGAAAGGCGTGCTTCGAATAGAAGTGATCAATATCATAAAGCATCATGACCTTTCTTTCCGTCGCTGTCTTTTCGACTGCGATGATTTTTGCTGGCTCGTAGTTACAATATGGGCATGTTGCCTGCTCAAAAAGAAGCTTCTGGTAGCGCCTATAGCAATGATCGCTGCTGCGATAAGATGTGTAATTAAATAATTTTTTGAGCAATAATTCCCCGAACGGCTGCGACTTGGCTCTTCCTTTCTGCATTATATATAGATCTTCTTCAAGGAGGATGGATTGGGCTGTCGCAATTATTGGCTTCAGCTGAGTCGGCTTTGCGGTAATAATATGCTTGAGATAAACGGGATTCTCTAGAAGCCCCACATACTTCAATTGTCTTACCATCGCATCGTTGCCAACCTTATCCAAGTGCTCTTGACCTGAAACCAGTTCTCTCAGTCTACCGGCTTTTGAAGTGATAGCATACTGGTTCGGGTGTCCGAATCTATTGATTGGATTCAGGTCACTCCACATTTCCTCGACAACATCATCAAGAAGCTTGGTGACATCAGGGTACTGGGTCGACAAATGGGTGTGAATGCTAATCATTCTGAAACTATCCGCTTGTGAATATGGAACTTAACGACATCATCATCAATAACTGACAGCGCAAGACTGAGACTTTCGGTATCCTGCTGGCTCAATGTCTTTTTGTCGAGCAGTTTAAATACTTCCCTAAGATAACTAGATGACAGGTTGCCACTTCTTTTATGATTAAGGCCGAATGAATATTGGTATATATCATAAAGGTTCGCTGCAAAGGTTTTGTGTCTTTGCGCATCCCGATTACTTAAGTCGGCGGAAACTTCTGGATCCTTATTTAAAACAACCACGCACTGATGAGGCAGGTCACTGATAAGGATGGGGGAGTGAGTCGTGAAAACGACTTGCACCGTTCCTTCGGAAAGTTTAGGGAGGCATTTTATGAGTCTTTCTACAAACTCCAGCTGCCATTCCGGATGAAGATAGAGATCGCCCTCATCAATGCAGATCAAAGTAGTACGTTTTTTCTCCGACCTAAATCTATAGCTGTCTACACCATTCCATATCGAGCTAAACAGATTTAAATATGCCTTTTGACCTGAGCTTACGCCAGTCCAACTGATAGAGCCAAACCTTAGAGTCTGAATAACGCATGCCAGATGTCTATAGCAGAAGGACTCGACAGGGTCAAAATCAATGGTAAATATGTATTTAGGGCCAGTTAAAGTTTCATCAATATCGAAATGCTTTTCCTTCAAAAAGCTCTCCAGTCCAAGCAAAATCGTAAGTGCATCATGCAGAAGTAGGTTGGAGCTCCACGGGATTGTATTATTGTGCCGTGAGCAGCGTTCACGAAACTCGGCAATTAGTTCTTCGAATGCTATGTTTGGTCTTTCCTCAAGGATGTGTACCATATCAGAGACAAGCCGCTTCTCTGAGGTATCTCTTTCTAGCAAGGTTTTCAAGAACCCCATTTGTATGGTTTGTCTGACCAGGTAAAGCTTTCCTCTATCCCTGTTCTTTTTTCGAATCTCGGCCAGGTAGTTCAATACCGGAACAACGGCATCTTGCCTAGATACTTGATTATGTCGATTGATAAATTTTTCTATTCTTATTTCAATTCTTGGTGGGGCTGACAGTCCAAGGCTTTCAAATTCACTTGATTGGAAAAATTCAATGTCATTTACAAAATCAGACTGTCTTGTTTCTCGATTTCTAGCAAGGGTTCTAGGGTTGTTTTTGTTGTTCACAGAGACGTCGGCAATGGCATCTCCAAAGTCAATAAAATTCTTATCAAATACGTTGGAGAAAAATACTGTATCCATCCCCTCCATCTCATCTCGACTTACGGAGCCACTAATGTAAAAGTCAGCAGAGATAGGGTGCTTTATATTGGTTGACTGATAATAATTCCCGCCCACCCTGTAGATCACCAAGTACTCAATTCTTAATGTCTCGCTGCTGTTCACTATGCGGCATATCAATTCAAGCAGATTAGTCTTACCTGCCCCGTTTATGCCTAGCACACCAGTGATGCTAGCTATATTGTCTCCAAATAAGTGGGGCATGGGGTTTTTATTAATGCGATGAAGATTCCCTCCTGCGATATCAAATTGGAAATCAAATTCATCAGAAAAACTAATGCCGAAGTTTTCTAGATTCTTGAATTTTTTTACCCATATAAAGCAAAGCTGCATTAGATCATCCTTGTAATTCGAAATCTCATATTTGACATGAGGTCGACGCATAAAAAGATACGTGGCGTAATGCCATGCTTAGGATTCTACCTGACCGGAGAAACTGGTGCAGCAGGGTCAGCTGGTAAAAACACCGCGAGCGGTGTTCTTGCGCATCGCCCCGTCGACGCAAATTTTTTGATACGTTTTCAGCCGGCGCCGTGCAGAGTAACTGCCTGGCGAGGCGTATGACCCTCTGCTAGCTTTTTGCCACAACCAACGTCCAGGAGTGGGCAAGATGCAGGCGCAGGTGGATATCCGTTCATGGCTTCTTAAGCAAAATGACTGGCTTCAGGAAGCAGCAGATCGGCTGCTGAAGAAGGGCGAAATTGATGCACTCGATGTCGCGGATCTCACCGCGCTGATCAAAACACCAGCCGGGAGTAAGCCGTCATCACATCGCGAGTTTGCCGAGTTGAGTCATCGCCATACCGTCCAGGATGAGCTGAGGCTCATCCAGATTGGCGAGGTTGCGGGCATCGAGAACCTAGAGCCTCGCAGGCCTCTGGAGTTCGGCTCGCACAATCTCTCTGTTATCTATGGTCACAACGGATCAGGAAAATCCAGCTACACCCGCATCCTGAAAAAGCTTTCAGGAAAACCCAGAGCCGCGGAGCTCAAAACCAACGTCTTTAAAACGGCCCCTCCAGCGAGTAGGTGCCAGGTCACCTCTGAGCTGAACGGCCAACAAAGCGCGCACGAATGGCACGTTGGCCAGCCCCTGATCGAAGCGCTGCGCAATATCGACATTTTTGACAGCGACGAGGCGAGCCACTACCTGACAGCTGAAAGCGCTGCCACCTATATCCCGTCTATCGTCGGCTTATTCGAAAAGCTCGCCGTCGTCGTAGAGCAGGTGAGGGAAGCCCTAGCAGGCGAGCAATCCAAGCTGGTTACAGCATTGCCCCAGATGCCTGCCATCTATGACGGCACACCAGGTAAGCGCTTTTACGAGGGCTTGGGAGCAGTGACGCCAACCCTGTTGAATGAAGCATTGACCTGGAAGCCAGAGGACGAGAGTCAGCTTACTGGCTTGATTGAGCGCTTGAAGGCAGAAGATCCAGGTGCTTTGGCTGTGCAGCGGCGACGCACCAAGGCGGAACTGCAGAAAGTTATCTTCGCCCTGAGTGGCGGAGCCGAAGCTTATTCTGACCAAAGCCTCAAGACGATAAGGGGGCTCAGGCAATCGGCCCAACAAAAACGGCAAACCGCAGTTGAAGGCGCCAAGATCAAGACAGCAGAGCTTGAAGGTGTGGGCTTACCGACATGGAAGGCCATGTGGGATGCTGCACGGGCGTTCTCAGCTTCGCCCTATCCGCACGATCAGTTTCCCGTCACTCATGACCAGGCGCGCTGTCCTTTATGTCACCAAACGCTGGATGAGCAGGCTCAGCACCGACTTCAAGAGTTTGAGGCCTTCGTCCAGGGGAAGCTGGAAACAGATGCCAAAAACGCCGAATCGCTGTACGACAAAGCCTTGGAGCGGCTGCCGAAGATTCCGACAGAGCAAGAGATCACTACTCAATGCGAAGCAGCAGGATTGGGTTCCAAGGAATGGCCGGAATACCTCAAAGCGTTTTGGCTAAGAGCATCACAAGCCCGGGCCGCACTGCATGCCCATGAAGCTGTCCATGCAGCGCAGCCAGTTGCCCCTCAGACCGAAACAATCACTTCGCTTACGGATTACCAAGCGCGCCTTGACGATGAGGCCGCCCAGTACGAAGCGGATGCAGTGCAGTTCGATAGGGTACAAGCGAGCAAGGAAAGACTGGGGCTTGAGGCGCGCAAGTGGATTACCGAGCAGGCAGTGGCTGTCCGAGCAGAGGTTGAGCGGCTGAAGAAATCCAAGGCGTATGATGCCTGGAAGGCACTCACCAGCTCGCGGGCGATTTCCACCAAGGCAGCTGAGGTGACCCAGGCGGTAGTGACCGAAGCATACGTCGGGCGCTTCAATCAGGAGTTACGTGCGCTTGGTGCACATCGTATCCAGGTCGAGTTAATCAAAACCAGAGCGCGAAATGGTGTGGTGTTGCACCAGGTTCGACTCAAAGGTGCTCAAGACGTGCGCACCCAGCCTCAGGGAGTGCTTAGCGAGGGAGAGCGCCGCATCATCTCCTTGGCGGCGTTTTTGGCGGACGTGTGCGAAAAGCCGGGGGCAGCGCCCTTTGTTTTTGACGATCCCATTTCTTCCCTTGATCACGAGTTTGAATGGGCTGTCGCTTGTCGTCTGGTGGCGCTGGCGCAGACAAGACAGGTCATTGTCCTCACTCACCGGCTGTCGTTGTACGGGGTATTGGAAGACCTGGCTCGCAAGGTCAGTGATGACTGGAAGTCCAAGCATTACCGTCCTATGCGAATCGAATCTTACGGGGGAGTTGCCGGCCACCCGTCTGACCAGGATGTATGGAGTGCGTCGACTAAGAAGGCGAACAACATTTTGCTCACCCGTCTTACGGAAGCAAGAAAGGCCGGTGATGTCGGTGGCGCCGACGCCTACCGAGCCCTGGCGCAGGGAATTTGCAGCGAGTTTCGTAAACTCGTTGAACGATCGGTTGAGGAAGACTTGCTCAACAAGGTCGTGCTCAGGCACCGACGGGGAATCCAGACCGATGGCCGGCTCCGAGCTATCCAGGGTATCAAGCTGGAGGACTGCAGGCTGATCGATGATTTGATGACGAAGTACAGTTGTTACGAGCACAGCCAGTCGACTGAAATTCCGATGTTCATTCCTGAGGAGGCTGAGCTAAGGGTTGATCTCGAAGCGTTAAGCGTCTGGCGGGAACAGTTAAGCAAGCGGCGCGACGCTGCAGCATAACAATATCTCCATGGGGCGTCTTAGGTTCTAGGCGCTCTGTTCTCATAGCCTGCAAAGGTTTTGTACCCTAGAAGGGCAGCTCAGTCTGCCCTTATCCAATCGCACTCACAGGATGGCCAGCAGACCGCCCAGGCCTCCGGCGCGCGACGACTGTATGGGCAATGGATTCTGAAGGAGGAATGTCGATCACCCCGAGGCCAGCGCCTTTCCCATCTCCAATTGCGGAATTGGAAACTGGCGCAGGAGGCGAGGATAGTTTTCACGTCGAGTGCACAACCAGCGGTCTACTATTGTTTGGCTTGAGCGACGCCAACGCATCACTCAAGCCGGCACGCGTTATGACTCCCCGATCAATCGACGCGCATGAGCCAACACTGGCGCGTCAATCATCTTGCCTTCAAATCTGAATGCACCTGCAGCACCTAAGGATGCCTCAAGGACACTGGCTGCCCAGGCCAACTCGTCCTGGGTGGGTGAAAATGATTCGTTCACCACGGCCACTTGTTTGGGATGAATACACAACATGCCTTCGAATCCCATGTTCAGGGCGTCTTTGGCGAACTCTGCGAGCTTGTCCAACGCGGCGATGTCCGCGAAGACCGTCTCCAGAGGACGTGGCAACCCAGCACGGACGCTTTGAGTCAGCAGTCGGAATCTGACCTGGTCGAGCATTCGATTCGCGGCTGTGGTACCTGACTTCAGGCCAAGCTCTACGCCAAAGTCCAACGCCCCGTAGGTCAGTCGCTCCACGTTCTTCGCGCCAGCGATCTCTGCCAGGGCCTCAACGCCTTGTACTGTTTCAATCAAAGGCCAAACCACGAGTCCTTGCTTTCCAACATGCTCAACCTGGGTACGGCTCTGCGCCTTGGGCAATATCACAGCTCGAACCTGAGCAGCGCCCGCACAAAAAGCCACGTCCGCTTGGTGTTCTGGGTGGTCGCTTCCGTTGACTCGAACGACTACCTCCACATGCGGGTTTGAACTCAACAAGTGTTGCAGGTTTTCGCGTGCCTGAGCTTTCAACTCGTCTTCTACTGCATCCTCTAAATCTACGATCACAACATCGGCACCAGTGGCCAACGCTTTTTCGAATCGCTCGGGTCGATCACCTGGTACGAACAGGGCGCTACGTACAAACGAAGGTTTCGTCACGATCAGATCACTCCACCGTTCTTGAGAGTGCCGATCTCCGTTTGAGAGTAACCAAGCTCACTGAGGATGTTGTCGCTGTGCTGGCCAAGGGCAGGAATGGCATCCATGCGTGCAGAGAAGGCGGAGTTACTTGCAGGAGGCAAGAGTGCCGGCAGTGCACCGCTAGGGCTGGCCACCTCTGTCCAGCGCCCACGTGCCTGCAACTGAGGATGCTTCCAAACGTCATGCATGCTGTTGACCTTGGCGTTGGCGATCGGGGCTGCATCAAGACGAGCGACAACCGTTTCAGTGCCAAGACGAGAAAACGCATCGACGATGATGGCCCGCAACTCGCTCCGATTCGCTGATCGCTTGGTGTTGGAATCGAATCGTGAATCACTGAGCAGCTGCGGCGCTTCTAAGACTCGCTCGCAGAAAAGGGCCCACTCGCGTTCGTTCTGTAGGCCCAGCATCACGGTTTCACCTTCGCTAGCGGGGAAGGGGCCATACGGATAGATGGTCGAATGCGAGGCGCCTGCGCGAGGGGGAGGTGTTGCTCCGTCATAAGCGTAATAGAGCGGGTAGCCCATCCACTCCACCAGGCACTCCAACATGCTGACGTCCACTCGGCTACCCACTCCGGTTTTTCCACGCAGCAGTAATGCTGAGAGAATCCCTGAGTAGGCATACATGCCAGCCGAGATGTCCGCGATCGAGCATCCAGCCTTGGCCAGCTCGTCTTCCCCTGGGCCGCCAGTTACAGACAGGAAGCCACCTTCGCTTTGAATCAAGAGATCGTAGGCTTTCTTCTGCTCATACGGGCCACCTTCGCCGTATCCAGAGATGTCGCACACAATCAGTCTTGGGAAACGCTCGTGGAGCTTCTCAAACGACAAGCCCATGCGTGCTGCTGCGCCCGGTGCTAGGTTCTGCACCAGTACATCGGCTTTATCCAACAGCGCATTCAGGATTGCGTCTGCACCTGGTTTCTTCACATCCAGGGTGAGGCTTTCCTTGGAGCGATTTGTCCAAACGAAATGCGAAGCCAGGCCTTCGGTACGGGTGTCGTACGCACGCGCGAAGTCACCGACGCCTGGACGCTCGATTTTGATCACGCGGGCCCCCAGATCTGCGAGCTGACGCGTACAAAATGGCGCAGCGATCGCATGCTCAAGGCTGACAACGGTTACACCATCCAAAGGGCGAGGGCTGGAGGTCGGCTTAATCACAGTGTGCTCCGTACGGTGAAAAGTGCGCGGCTGCCAGGTAGGCGCCGAACTACGGTTTGTTGAAATAACCAATGGAGGACATGCAACTGGGCGTTGGTGCCTGCCTGCTTTCAACTGCTGCTATTCAGGAAGCGGTTGTAGTCCTGAAGAGATCATGAGAGGCTCTTGGCGTTCTGTGAATTTGCCTTTTGGAAACCCAGCGTTAGGCTATAATTAATGCTACGGGCGATCGGATTGACGTCATGCACCTAGACTTTAAAGACCTGAATTTATTCATCCATATTGCTGAGGCACCGAGCCTGACGCAGGGCGCCAAGAAGGCGTTTATTTCCCCAGCCGCAGCTAGCGTTCGGATGAAAGCGCTTGAGGCACAGTTGAATACCCATCTGCTGTATCGGGACAGTAAAGGGGTCGAGCTTACTGAGGCAGGTAAGCGGCTTCTGAAGCATGCCAGGCTCATCATGCGGCAGATGGCGTACCTTAAAACCGAGTTCAATGAGTATGGTGCTGACTCATCGGGGCACATCCGGATTTTCGCGAACACCACAGCGGTCACGGAGTTTCTGCCGGAAGTCCTTGCACGGTATTTGGCAAGCAACCCAGGCGTGACGGTAGACCTTCAAGAGCGATTGACCAGAGATATCGTGCGGGGGGTACTCGAAGGCTCAACCGACATGGGGATCGTTGCAGGCCCGGTTGCGACCAAAGAGCTTGAAGTACTTCACTACAGCACTGACCGCCTGGTGATTGTTGTCCCTGAAGGCCACGTACTGGATACGACCGCCTCTCCAAAATTCGTCGATACCCTGGCTTACCATCACGTGGGCATGCAGGAGGGAAGTACGCTGCAGGAATTCATGCGCGAGCAAGCGGAGAGACTCGGCGAAAAGCTCTCCTGGCGGATCCAGGTATCGAGCTTTGAGTCGGTCTGCAGGATGGTTGAAGCGAATGTTGGGATTGGCATCATCCCTCAATCAGCGGCGATCAGGCATAGCAAGACGATGAAGCTCTCAATCGTCCAACTCGATGAGCCCTGGGCGATCAGAGAACGTAGTATTCTCGTCCGAGAACTGGATGCGTTACCCGGCTGTGTGCGCAAACTGATCAGCCTGTTGAGAACCGACCAAGCTGAGAAGTCCACTACACAATGCTGAACATCTGGGCTTGATCCGACACTGCTTGTTGAACTGGAGCTGAGCCTGATGTCAGCTCCAGAATCACCCGCCGCAATCGTGGCTCCTCGATCAACGCGACAATAGTCGACGCCACGTCATCCCGGGAAACCTCTCCATAGGGAATCGCCAATCCCAGGCGAATCGCTCCGGTTGCGTCTGCATCCAAGAGGGTGCCAGGCCGAATGATGACCCAGTCCAAGTCAGTGCTGGCCAGGTGCACATCTGTGCCGTTTGACGAACATGTAGTGCTCAAAAGACTCAGACATTCGTTTGCTACGCCAAGCATCAGGGAATGCCGAGATCAGCAAAAATCGTTTCACGCCGGCGACCTGTGCTGCGGCGCTGGCCTTCAAAACGCCCTCACCGTCGATCGCATCGGTCAATTCTCTACCGGCACCCGCTGCGCCTGCCGTGAATACTACGGCGTCGATACCCGACATCAACGCGGCCATCTCAGCCACGCCAGCACTCACGATATCGCATTCGACAGGTAAAACGCCTTCGATTCGCAACGCTACTGCTTGGTCAGCTCGTCGGTACGTGCCAACGGCTTCATGCCCATTGCCCAGTAACTTTCTAGCCAAGCGACTTCCGACCTTGCCAGTTGCGCCAATAATCAAGACGCTGGCCACATTAGTCCTCCAGGGTGTGAGTCGAACGCACATGCGCCCTCAAGAGCCTGCGCGAAAGGCCATTGAGGGCGCATGCGAACCAATTACTTTTTGAACATGTAAGTCTTGGTGTTAGTGAAGCCAGCCAGTCCCTCCTGGCCGTTTTCCACTCCCATTCCTGAGAGCTTATGGCCTCCAAACGGGATGTCGATACCATGGATATGGATCTCGTTGACCCATACGGTACCGGTTTCCAGTTGCTTCGCGACCTCGATTGCCTTGCTCCGATCGCCACCCCATACGGAGCCAGCCAAGCCGAATGGGCTTGCGTTGACCTTGGCAATTACCTCATCAATATCGTCGAACGCAATGATGGGCAGGATCGGCCCAAACGGTTCCTCCTGGACAATGCGACTGTCCTCTGGGGGATTATCGACGATAGTGACAGGAACGAAGTTACCAGCCAGCGACTCATCAATGGTGCCACCCAGGGCAAATTTGTAGCCCCGTTTGCGGGTGTCCTCGAACAGTTCCAGTAGCTTTTCGTACTGCATACGGTTCTGGATCGGGCCCAGATCCGATGTCGAATCCATGCCATCGCCGACTCTGATCGATTTGGCGTATTCAACAAAGGCCGCAGTAAACTCGGCGTGGATGCTGGAGTGGACGTACAGGCGCTTTACCGCAATACACCATTGCCCAGAATTTCCAAAAGCCGCCCAGAACAGAGGTTTTACGATGGATTGCCAGTCGGCATCCGCGAGTACAACGGCAGCATCGTTACCGCCAAGCTCTAGGGTGATGCGCTTCAGGTTGCTAGCACCGCTGGCCATGACTCGCTTACCCGTCGCCGTCGAGCCGGTGAAGCTGATTTTGGAGATGGCAGGGTGTTCAGTGATGATCTGACCCAGCTCGTTGCCCCCGGAAACGACGTTTAGCACGCCGGCCGGTAGGACGTCTTGGGCGATCTCGCCGAAGAACAGGGATGTCAGGGGCGTGTAGGGGGAGGGCTTCATCACCATCGTGTTGCCTGTGACCAAGCAGGGCGCCACTTTCCAAAGCCCCAGGAGCACCGGGAAGTTCCACGGCGTGATCGCGCCCACGACGCCCAGAGGCGTGTGGTGAACTTCTACGACGTGATCCTCGGTATCTTCGATCACCTCGACAGGGATATGGCGTTTCGCGACTTCCCGCACCCAGTAAATGGCTGCTTCCACTTCCGATTTCGCTTGGCTGTGGCGAGGCTTACCCTGCTCAAGAGTCAGTAGGGTGATCAACTCTTCCTTTCGTGCCTCAAGCGCATCGGCATAACGCTGAACGTACTCGGAGCGACTTTGCCAGTCCAGCTTCGACCAGGACTTGAAGGCCTCAGCTGCAGCGGCGATCGCTTCTTCGAGCTGCGCAGCAGAGCCTTCTGGAGCCTGGCCAATGACTGTGTTGGTCGCAGGATTCAAGACGTCAAAAGAAGATTCGGCCTCCACCAATTTGCCGGCAATCGACAGTCGGAACTGGGCCGGGAGACCTGCGGTGATCAGTGGAGAGGGTGTTTGGGCAGTGTTCATAACGTACCTGTATCTATCGTTTGAAGTGTCTCAAGCATCAGGGCTTGAGGATGGGCTTGAGTACCACGCCACTTTCTGAGTCGGCCACAGCCTGGTTAATGTCCTCCAGGGCGTAGTACTTGACCAAGCGATCGAAGGGGAAACGTCCAGCACGCCAGAGCTCGATAAGCTGAGGTATGAATACCTTCGGCACACTGTCTCCTTCGATAATGCCGCGCAGGGTGCGCCCGAACAGAACCGTGTTCATGTCCAGTGACGCTTCCGTGCCGAGCGGCGCAGCACCTACCAACCCACAGACGCCTGGGATGCGTAGACAATCGACGGCTTGCCGCAGGACTTTGGGATGGGAGGTGCACTCCAGGCTGAATTGAACGCCCCCACCGGAAATGTCACGGATTTTGTCGAGGGTATTCGTCGATGCTGGATTGATCACATGCGTTGCGCCGAGCTCTCTTGCCAGTTCCAGACGTGCATCATTCATGTCGACCGCGATGATCTGAGTACACCCGACCGCCTTGGCGGCCATGATCGCCGAGAGCCCCACGGATCCTGCGCCGAACACGGCAATGCTGCTGCCTACCCCAGGCTTGAGTGCGTTCATGATGGCACCGGCGCCTGTCTGGATACCGCATCCCAGTGGGCCCATGAGTTCCAATGGGACATCCTTTGGAATCTTGATCGCGTTTCGCTCGGAAACCAGAGCGTGTGTGCCAAAGGAGGATTGATTGAAGAAGCAGCCGCATACAGCGTGGCCTTCGGCATCCTTATAGGGCGTAGAGCCGTCAGTACGCTGGCCACCAAAATTCTGATCGTAAAAAGATTCGCAGTAGCCGGGGGCGCCACTCAAGCAATTAGTGCAATGACCACAGTTGGCGTAGCTCAATACCACGTGATCGCCAGGCTGTAGGGTTGTAACGTTTGCGCCAATGCGCTCGACGACACCTGAGCCTTCATGCCCAAGCACCAAGGGCAGAGGTACCGGGTAGCCTTGATCTCTAACCACCATGTCGGTGTGGCAGACGCCAGCGCCGACAATCCGCACAAGGATTTCGTCAGCCCTAGGCTCATCCAGGGTCAGGGTTTCCACAACGAACGGGGCAGAGGTGTCTCTCACGACAGCGGCTTTGATTTGCATACTTCTATCTCCAAAGGCCCTCTCCTGAATTTGTTGATGTTGTTTAAACAGTGAGTACTGAGGGGCGCGAGAGATCACGATGCCTGATTCGTCAGCGTTCAAGAATCTTGCGAATCGAAAGGGGGCGTTAACTCTGGATTAACGATCACGACTGACATCGAGTCGGCGTAACTGAGGAGGAGGGGGTTGGAACCAAGCTGTTCATTGAGCCCCCTCCATGCGCTCGATCGTGGCAAGCGCAAGGAAGGGCGTACTGCAGGGATTGCTAGTGCAAATCAGATCACGCGGCCGCCATCCACTGGCAGTTCAACACCGTTGAGGAAAGCAGCTTCATCGCTCGCCAGGAATACAGCTACAGCGGCCACATCATCTGGCTTGGCAAGGCGGCCCAGCGGGATGGTGGCCAAAAACTTCTGGCGATTTTCTGGGGTATCGGGCACACCCATAAAATCTTCGAGCAAGGCGGTCTCACCCATCACTGGGCAGATGTTATTAACCCGAATGCCGTCAGGGCCCAGCTCCACAGCCAGCGACTTCGACAGCAGATTCACAGCACCTTTCGAGCCGTTGTACCAGGTGAGGCCTGGGCGAGGACGAATGCCTGCGACGGATCCGACGTTGATGATCGAGCCAGATTTACGAGCTCGCATCAGGGGCACGACAGCCTTGGTCATGTGGAAAATCGACTTCACGTTGACTGCGAACACGCGATCAAAGGTTTTCTCGTCCACGTCCATCAGGGGTTGGTTGCGGTGGGTCGTGCCCGCGTTATTGACCACCACATCCGGCGTCCCGAACGCCTTTACGCAGAGGTCGACCGCAGCCTGAACTTGCTCGGCATTGGTGACATCGCAAGCTGCGGCTACAGCATTGGCTCCAAGCTCATCAGCGAGCTTGCTGGCAGCTTCAAAATTGATATCCGCTAAAACGACCTTCGCGCCTTGTTCGATGTAACGTCGCGCGATGCACGCACCGAAACCGCTTGCTGCACCTGTTACGAGAGCGACCTTATTATTAAGCTGAGTCATCATTTTCTCCGGCACTGATCAAAAACAAGATTGAGTTTCAGCCGTGGTGGCTAACCACGGTTTTGGTGATGCTGAATTCATCGAGAGCGAGCAAACCTTTCTCACGCCCATGGCCGCTCTTGCGGATGCCCCCAAATGGCAGCTCCACGCCACCACCTGCTCCATAGCAGTTGATGAATACTTGCCCGCCCTCAAGGCGCTTGGCCAGACGTTGCTGCCGCCCCCCGTTTTCGCTCCAGATGGAGGCGACCAAGCCATAGTCGGTGCCATTGGCCAGGGCTACAGCATCGTCTTCATCATCGAAGGGGAGCACTGCGAGCACTGGGCCGAAGACTTCCTCCAGCGCCAGTTTGTGATCCCGAGGTACTGGGCCGAAAACCACAGGTCTAACGTAGTAACCGTCTTCCGGTAGGTCACTGTCCATGAGTCCCTCGGCAATCACGGGTAACCCGGACTGCTTGCACTCAGCAATAAATTGGTTGACCCGCCCAAATTGAGCTTTGGTGATGATTGGGCCGCAATCTGGAGAGGTCTCAGGCAGACCTACCCTAACTTCGCTAAAGCGCGCAGCGAGCCGTGCCACGACCTGATCGAATACAGTCCTCTGAACCAGGACACGACTGCCCGCAGAACACGTCTGACCTGCGTTCTGAATGATCGCGCCGACGATGACTGGGATGGCCTTATCCAAGTCGGCGTCTTCAAACACCACCTGTGGGCATTTGCCACCCAGTTCGAGTACGCATTTGACGTGGTTGGCTGCCGCTGCAGTCTGGATGGCTACGCCGACCACAGGTGAGCCAGTGAAAGTGATTAGATTGATGTCCGGATGCTCCGCCAACGCTGCACCGGCCTCTTTGCCGTAACCGGTCACAATGTTCAGCGCGCCCGCTGGCAATCCGGCCTCATTGGCAATCTCTGCGAAGCGCAGTGAAGTCATGCAGGCGTCTTCGGCAGGCTTGACGACCGAGGCGTTGCCCATCGCCAGAGCAGGTGCAATGGTGCGTCCAAGCATCTGGGCAGGGTAGTTCCATGGAATGATATGGCCAACCACTCCACAGGGTTCGCGCACGACGCTAACCGTGTAGCCGGCAAGGTAAGGGATGACCTCCCCGTGCACCTTGTCCGCCGCGCCTCCATAGAATTCGAAGTATCGCGCCAGCGCCTCAATATCTTTACGAGCCAAGGCAATTGGCTTACCTGTGTCGCGAGCCTCAATCTCTGCGAGCTCGTCGATGTTTTCCAAGACTTTGCTGCCGATCTGAACCAGCACACGGCCTCGTTCTGTGGCGGTCTTCCTGCCCCAATCTCCATTCACGGCGGCTCGTGCAGCGCATACGGCAGCATCGACATCCTGGGACTGCCCTCGGGCTATCTCTGCATAGGCCTCTCCAGTCACCGGCGAATACACAGGAATAGTTCCGCCGCCAGTGGCAGGGACATTCTCGCCATCAATAAAGAGCTTACTCATGGATCAATCCTTTCAACAGGGTAGGAGTTGGCTGGCCGATTTGGGTGGCGCTCGCGCTGCAAGGCCAGCTCAAGCGGTCAACCGGAAATACTTGATTGGGATCAACGCACGCGAAGCCTCCGAGGCCATGGCGAGCGAATGGTAAAGGGGACAATGCGGGCGAAGACCGTAGACCACCCTGATAACCAGCGGTACCCCGGCTCCGGGCAGAGACATGGAAGGCCGTCACAGCAAGGCAGTGCGGTGAAGCCTTATTGCTGGTCGTTCGTTTGAGGCTGGGCATGAAGGCTGACCTGGATGGCGCATTGTTGTTTTTTATCTGGGGTCAGGTTGCCTCGGCTTTCCCGTTAAGGGAATTTACATTTTTATAATCCGGCGTTCGGATCTTATAAACGCCACAGCACAGAACGTCGGCTCTCGCCGATCGAAGGACGAGGGCGTCCCAACCATGGCTTGGCGGGTTTCGGCGGATGTTAGTCATGTGTGAATACGGGCTTTAGTAATCACAAATTCCAACCCATGCAGCCCCCTTTCATGATCGATGGCTGGTAAGACGATTTCCCTTCGGCGGTTGCGCAGGCCAGCGCTGATGCTTCACCTGTCTTCCGCCTCGAAAACTGGTGAGACAATTGACAAAAAAGATCCAGCAGCAGGATGTCATCGACAGTGTTGCGTCGGCATTGCAGTTCATTTCGTACTTTCACCCAAAGGACTTCGTCAACGCGATGCATGAGGCTTACGAGCGTGAGGCTTCGCCTGCTGCCCGCGATGCTATTGCACAGATCCTCATCAACTCTCGAATGTGTGCTAGAGGCTCGCGTCCGATCTGCCAGGACACAGGGATCGTGACGGTCTTCGTGGAGGTTGGAATGGATGTGCAATGGGGCGATCACACCATGAGCCTGGATGAGATGATCAACGAGGGCGTTCGTCAGGCTTACCTGCATCCTGACAACGTGCTCCGAGCATCAATAGTGGAGGATCCTGCGGGGAGGCGGAGAAACACTCGTGACAATACGCCTGCCATCATTCACTACTCGGTCGTCGCCGGCACTGACATTCGCTTCGATGTTGCAGCCAAGGGGGGAGGCTCTGAAAACAAGGCCAAGGCAGCGATGCTTAATCCGTCTGACTCGATCGTCGACTGGGTGCTGAACACCGTGCCGTCAATGGGGGCGGGCTGGTGCCCTCCGGGCATGCTGGGCATTGGAATTGGTGGTACCGCAGAAAAAGCGGCATTGCTGGCTAAGCAGTCGCTGATGGCGCCGATCGACATTCACGAGCTGATCGAGCGGGGCCCCACCAGCCGATTAGAGGAACTTCGTCTAGAGCTGTACCATCGAGTGAATCAGCTCGGCATTGGAGCGCAAGGGCTAGGAGGGCTGACGACTGTCCTCGACGTCAAGATCCTGGATTACCCGACGCATGCTGCTTCGCTGCCCATCTGCATTATCCCGAACTGCGCAGCGACTAGACATGTACATTTCACACTCGACGGCACGGGCAAAGCGCAATTTCAAGCCCCGGCCCTCAGTGATTATCCGGACATCGCGTGGGGGACAGCCGCGGCGGCTCGCCGAGTAGATCTCGATACGGTTACGCCTGCCGATGTGCTCACGTGGAGCCCGGGGGAAATCATCCTCTTGAGCGGAAAATTGCTGACAGGTAGGGACGCTGCCCACAAACGCCTGGTTGAGATGCTGGAGCGAGGAGAGGAGCTGCCCGTGGATTTAAGGGGGCGATTCATTTATTACGTTGGGCCCGTCGATCCGGTAAGAGATGAAATCGTTGGGCCTGCGGGGCCTACAACGTCAACGAGAATGGACAAATTCACTCCATCCATTCTGAAGCACACAGGGCTGCTCGGAATGATCGGCAAATCAGAGCGAGGTCAGACGGCGATCGACGCCATCAAGGAGCACCAGGCCATTTATCTGATGGCTGTAGGCGGCGCAGCGTACCTGGTGTCCCAAGCCATTACTCAATCGAGAGTCGTTGCGTTCGATGACCTGGGCATGGAAGCGATCTACGAGTTTGAAGTCAAAGACATGCCTACGACAGTTGCAGTAGACGCCAAAGGAGACTCGGTTCATCGCTCCGGGCCTCTGATGTGGGCCCCGGAAAGCAGGCGCATCTGGGCTTACAACACCTGATCATAAACTCACCCAGTGTAACGGGCCTCGCTCTACATCTTGAGATGTCGAGCAAGGCCCGCTCTCGTTACCGGTATCCAGTCGCGGAGAGCACACTGGTGCTTTGCGCTAAAGGCAGCTCAGATGAGGAGCGGTGTGCGGTGCTAGTCAACGCGCCTCGCTCAATCTGCAAAACTCGATCAGGGACATCCTTGAGCAGCGAGCCGTTGGATTCCGTGACCACAATGCACAGCTCTGGAAGTAGCTGCTGGAGCCGCCTCAACGCATTGCTGTACTCCGTCGCCAGTGCAGGCGCCAAGCCTTGGAACGGCTCGTCGAGCAAGACCATCTCATGCCCAATCATTAATGCGCGCCCTAGAGCCGCCATCTTCCCTTGCCCGCCCGAAAGCGCGGCACCGGATCGAGGAAGCATGTCCCGCAATTGCGGTACCACTTCAAGCGTCATCGCCAGCCGATCATCAATCTCGCGCTTTGACATCCTGGCTACCTGGCATGGCAGCCGAAGATTCTCTTCGATGGTAAACGTTGGGAACATGACACGCTCTTGAGGCGCGTAACCGATGCCCAGCCGGGCCCGTTGGTGAGCGGGGAACGATGCGAGGTTGCTGCCCTTGAACAGTACTTGTCCATCCTTGATCGGGAGCAGGCCCATGATGGTACGCAGGAGCGTCGTTTTACCGGCGCCGTTGCGCCCGACAACTGCGATGATCTCGCCCGCACCGAAGTCAACAGTGATGCTGCGAAGCACTGGAGCGCGCACGATGTCCACGCTGATGCTATGGAAGCTCAGAACTGTCGTGTTCATAGCCCTAACACCTCTTTTTGGATCATTGGATTGGACAGCACATCTGCTGGCTTGCCATCAGCCGCGATTCCGCCGCTGATCCAGGCTGCCACCCTCGTCGCATACCGACTCACGATGTCGACGTCATGCTCCACAAAGATGGCGGTAACCTTGTGTTCGTCCAACGCACTCATGAGTGTCTCCATGACGGTGTGCTTATCCTCAGTCGATACACCACTGGTAGGTTCATCGAGGATCAATAGCTGCGGGCGCAACATAAGTGACATGGCGACATCGAGGAGCTTTCGTTGTCCCTCCGGCAGATTGCTGCATGGTTCGTCTTGGCGGTCGCGCAGGCCGATCAGATCGAGCATATGGTCGATCTCAATCCTGTCGCTGGCCTTGCCGAGCCCCATCCACGCCGACAATTTGCCTTGCCTGGACGCGGATGCAATCTGCAGAGACTCACGTACGGTGTGATCGAGGAAGAGCTGGGGCAGTTGGAATGACCGTGCCATACCTCTTCGCACAATAGATCGAGGAGTGCGACCGGTAATGTCGTCGCCGGCGAAGTACACGTTCCCGTCATCCGGTCGCAGTAGCCCAGTGCAAATATTGATGAACGTTGTCTTGCCCGCGCCATTTTGTCCGATCACTGCGAGCCGCTCTCCGGAGTGGAGCTGGAAATCAATTTCGTTGGCCACCACCAACCCGCCGAAAGCGAGCTTCAGTTTGCGCGTCTCAAGAAGAGCCTGGCTCATGCATCACCTCCTGCCAGACGGCGTTTGCGCAGCAACCCCGTCAAACCCTTGGGTAGGAAATAGATGATCACAATCAGGACGATCCCCAGCACCATTTGCCATGAGCCACTGACGAAGGCTGCGGAATACATCTTCAGGAATTCGTAGAGGAAGCCTCCCAGGAACGCGCCGATTGGATGACCCGCCCCGCCCAAAATGGCGATGAAGACAAACTCACCCGAACGCAGCCAGTAGCCCATCTCAGGCGTTACAAGG
Source organism: Pseudomonas sp. A214 (assembly GCF_900156295.1). Classification (NCBI taxonomy): domain Bacteria; kingdom Pseudomonadati; phylum Pseudomonadota; class Gammaproteobacteria; order Pseudomonadales; family Pseudomonadaceae; genus Pseudomonas; species Pseudomonas sp. A214. Next base: position 3,996,568 of record NZ_LT707062.1, on the reverse strand, counting down.
CCTTGGGATAGCCCGAACAGTGCACCGGAGAGACCGCACAGGGCTGCAGAGATTACGTAGCCTTTCCACAAAACTCTCTTTGCTGAAATGCCCAGATACTCCAGTCGTGTTTCATTCGTTTTGATGGCAGCTAGAGCTTGTCCTTCTCCCGATCGGAAGTAGCGCTGGATCCCAATTGCGATCAGCACCGAACACACGAGCGAGATCACCAGCAGCGTGATTTCAAATGTGCTCCGCTCCAACTGAAGCCCAAGCATCGACGGACGCACAACCCTTAGCCCGTCCGTGCCGCCTGTTACGTGATAGAACTTGCCCAATGCAGTGAAGAGCACCATCGACAGTGCAAGGTTGAGCATTCCGAAGAAAATTTCCCGATAACGCACGACGAATGCGCCGATTGTCATGGCAAGCAACACACTGCCGGCAGTGGCGACAATGATCAGTACCACGCCATCAAGGGAGGGAAAGCGTTGCCCAAGGAAAGCAACGATGTATCCAGACACGCAGGCATACATAGCGTGGCCAAAGGAGATCTGACCAGCCTTGAGCAAAACAACGACGCCCAGAGCTGCCATGCCATAACAGAGTGCGAGTATCAGTGGGAGTTTGAGCCACGGCATGCCAGCTGCCAGGCTGAGTACGATGATGACTGGTAGCGCAAAGAAAAGTAGAGAGCGCATCAGATTTTCCTCGCTTGCACGACAGTGAAGAGACCTTGGGGACGAACGAGCAGGACAGCGACCATGATCAGGTACGGCATTACCACCTCTATCTCAGGCGCGAAGTAGACGCACAAAGATCGAGCGAGCCCAATCATCAAGGCGGTGATCAGCGCACCCGTGACTTGGCCCAAGCCCGCACTGGCAACCACAGCGAAAGACAGGACTATCATGTCGGCGCCGATACCTGGCACGAGCGAAGTTGTAGGTGATGCAAGCGCTCCTCCTAACGCGCCCAGGATCGCGCCCACCAGGAAGGTGAGGTAGGCGATACGCTTGGCGTTGATTCCCAGAGCGGTAGCGACCTCACGATCATGGGTAACGGCGATGATCTGTTTCCCGGCCAGAGTCTTATTGAGGAACCATCTGAGAGCCACGAACACCGCCACTGCGGCGCATGGCACGAAGAACAGCTGGTAGTTGGTGTACGTCACACCTTTGAGCTCAGATGTCCCCATGTTGGTGACGACATCTGACACAAAGTAGGGCTGACTTCCCCAAAGCAGTCGCTGAAGATCCTCGAAAATCATGAACGCGCCGAAGGTCACGAGGAGCTGCAGGATGGGGTCACGATGCTGAAACTGCTTGAGTAAGAGCATCAGTACGGTACCCAGAATGCATCCCACCGAGATCGCGCCCATCAACAGCAACGCAATCGACAAGCTAGTCGAACCAGCATCCTGACCGAGCCACAGTCCAAGCGAGGCGGCGCCATAGCCGCCGAACGCGTACAGGCTGCCGTGTGCAACGTTCATGATTCGAACCACACCGAAAATGAAGGTCAGACCCAGTGCCACCAGAAAGAGCAGTCCGGCATAGGAGATGCCATCGAGGAGCGAGAGGAGCAGAACGTCGAAGAGGTTCATGGTTGAGCCCTCACGGCTTTGATCTCAGTGATCAGTTCTGGGCTGAGCGTTCCAAGCCACTCCTGCGTTTTCATCCCCGGCGGCGTAGTGACGCCATCAGGGCTGATCAGAACGATGTCCTTGAGCACTTTGAACTTGAACTGGTTGCTCGCCGCAGTCACGCCAAACAGTTGGGGTTCGAGTCCTTGTCCGTCTTCAGGGCGAATCCGAACGCCGCTGGTGAGTCCACGAAACTCCAAGCCTCGAAACGCATCGGCAAGCTGTTCTTCATCAGGCCACTTATCACCGTTGGCGGAGATGGCTTTGGAGTAGGCAGCAACTGTTGCGTCCAGTGCTTGCACCATGTGGTAAGCGGAGTAAATGGGGTAGGTGCCGGTACGCGCCTTGAACTCTTTAACGAACTGACCATGGCGGGCATCATTCGCGTACTGGGGGTTCAAGAAATAGTGATCGCCCCGAGCCCCCACCAGTACCCCGTCGGGTACCGCCGAGCCAAGGCGTTCGAGTGACGTCTCGCCAAGCGGGAGGAAGAACTGGGATTTCTGAAGCAGGCCACGCTGGCTGGCTTGTCGAATGAAGGTATCCAGATCACCTCCCCAGGAGGTGCTCAACACTACATCAGGCCGTAGTACCTGCAAGCGACTGACCTCTGCAGAGAAGTCTGAGGCGCCAAATCGCGGGAACAGCTCCGCAACCACTTGGACATCAGGCTTAAGCTGCTTGAGCGTTCTGCTGAAGATTTCCCACGAATCTCGGCCCCAAGCATAGTCCTGGTTGACCACCGCAATCGTCTTGAAGTCGGGTTTGGTTTGAAGGAGATAGATGACACTCGACACCATCTCTGTGACCGCATTGGCTTGAGGCCTAAAGACGTAGCGATAGGCATGGTTTTCCAGTGCCTTTTCAGTGCCGCAATCCCACAACAAGTTTACGACCTTGAGATCCTCCGCGACGGGTGCCAGGGTATTGCAGTTACCACTGGAGATCGAAGCGATCATCACAGCAGCCTGCTGTTCCTGCACGACTCTGCGGTACTCCGAAAGAAGGCGATCACCTCCCACGCCTTCATCAATAAAAATGGGCTCGACCTTCACGCCCTTGATGCCGCCTGAAGCATTCAACTGCTCTAGGTACAAATCGGCAGCTGCTTTTGCAGGCATCCCGAAGACTGACGCAGGCCCCGAGATGAAGGTGGTGATGCCGATTTTGATGGCTGTCGGTTTTGAGTCGGCAAACGCGAGGAGAGGAGACAGTGCTAACGCACAGGTCAGGATCAGCTTCGTGCCGAATTGGCCGATTGCCTTGGGTTTCATGTCAGATTGCCTCACAGAATTATTTTTGTCGTGATTTGCAAAAAGCGACGCTCAGGATCGTGTTTTGTGAATGCGCACTCCGGTGGTGAACTAATGGCAGTAATGGTCTTGCTATGCGCCAAATAGGTGAGCCCACCGGGCTGTGGGCTCACCATGAGCTCAGAGACCAGAGTGACCGGACAAGTAGTTTTTGAGAATCCGCAGTTGGCAAAGGGGGCGTTAATGAACGCCAAACACCCACGAACATCTGCGGCAGGGGCAGAGGGGCTGCCGCAGTGCCTACGCGGCCCCCTCGGCTTCACCTATTGAATAAATTTCGATTTCGAACTCAACGGCAGCTCGGGCGTACTTGCTATCTCTCGCTCAGTCGCGGTCTTGGAGAGGGGTATGACAATGGCTCCGCAGACGGGGCATGCACCCACCAGGATCAGAGACAATCAATAGTCATCGCACATTGCGCGGATATTACCTATAGCAGGTATCGCGAAGAGAGCGACGGGGACTTGCCTTACTGGCTGCAGCTCCATGCTAGGCAAGCGTCCAGCATGCCAGAGGTGGCAGACGGTTTTGCCCCGCAACATGAACAATGTCGCCTCGCCTGTTATGGAGGCAGCATGGTTGGAGCCAACAGTTCGGTACTCCAGCACGTGGTCAGATGCAATTCGGTTGATGATGATCTTTGCCTTCTCTCCGCCGGCGGCTGAAAGCACTGCCGAGGATGGCCCGTTATTTCCCCGGCGGAAGCCGTTCGCCTTGTTGGTATCGTAAGATTGTAATACAGTCTCTCAATATGACGAGCGGGCGGTTTCCCCCGTGGTCGCGATAAAAATAATCACCGACGGAGTAAGCACCTTGAAAATCAGGGCCGCAGTACTTGAGAGAATGGGGCTGGAAGGCCCGTACGCCGAATCAAAACCCCTGCAAGTCCAGGAAATCGAGCTCGGGCAACCCGGGCCAGGCGAGGTCATTATCAAGATGGCTGCCGCTGGCATCTGTCATTCTGACCTCTCGATAATTGAAGGCGTCCGGCCTCGACCGCTGCCCATGGTAATTGGGCATGAAGCTGCCGGGGTCGTGACAGCAGTGGGCCCGTATGTTGACGACCTGGTGCCCGGCGACCATGTCGTAACGGTGTTTGTCGCGGCTTGTGGCCATTGCCCCGAGTGCTCGGGCGGGCGTCCTGCCTTGTGCGGCCCGGGTGCTGTTGCTGGTACCAAAGGGACACTGCTCAGGGGGGATCGTCGCTTGATGCGCCAAGACGAATACCTGAATCACCACTCTGGTATCTCAGCTTTTGCGGAGTACGCAGTGGTCTCAGCTCGATCCCTTGTGAAGGTCGATAAAGAGATCCCCCTCGCTCATGCTGCGTTGTTTGGATGCGCAGTTCTGACCGGCGTCGGTGCCGCGACAAATACTGCAAGCATCTCACTCGGCTCGACCGTTGCCATTGTGGGGATGGGCGGAGTGGGCCTGGCCGCTCAGCTTGGCGCATTGGCTGCCGGTGCTAGCGATGTCATTGCAATCGATACCAACGAACACAAGTTGGCCTTCGCGAAAGAGCTCGGAGCTCGTCATGTCTTCCATGCTGCTGACCCTCATCTGGTCGAAGCTATCAGGGATTTGACTCATGGCGGTGTCGACGTGGCGTTGGAGTTCGCAGGCGCAGCATCCGCGCTCGAAACCGCCTGGAAGGTTGGCCGGCGAGGTGGCGAGGTCGTGACCGCTGGATTGGCCAAGCCTGACGCGACGTTCGCCGTTCCCATGGTCGGCTTGGTCGCGGAAGAGCGAACCCTAAAAGGCAGCTACATGGGGAGCAGCGTTCCAAGCCGCGACTTGCCGCGTTATCTGGAGCTGTTCCGTCGGGGACGCCTGCCAATCGACAAGCTGGTGACCCACACCCTTCCGCTGGATGACATCAACCTTGGCATGGATCGCCTGAAAAACGGCGAGGCAGTCCGCCAGGTTGTGACATTCGACTAAAGAGCAGGAGCAAACCATGTATCGCACTAACCAGTTTTACATTGATGGCCAGTGGGTCGATCCCATTGGTAGCGGCAAATTCGAACTGATCAATCCAGCCACAGAAGCGAGCTCCGGAACGTTGGCCATGGGTGATGATCGTGATGTCGATCGGGCTGTCAACGCAGCGCGGGAGGCGTTCGTTAGCTATTCGCAATGGACGGTAGGCCAGCGCATTGAGCTGCTCGAAAGAGTGCTGTTTATCTATAAGCGTCGGTATGAAGAATTCGCGCAGGCGATGACGCTGGAAATGGGTACGCCTATCAAGTTCTCTCGTGACGCTCAGGCGGCACGCGGCATCGCCCACATTGACGAAATCATTCGTGTTCTGCGTGAGTTCGAGTTCGATCATCGCCAGGGCACCACGATGATTCGTCGAGAGCCTATAGGCGTATGTGGGTTGATCACACCCTGGAACTGGCCGATCAACCAGATCGTTGTCAAGATCGCGCCTGCCTTGGCTGCTGGCTGCACCATCGTGCTCAAGCCTAGTGAGTACTCTGCGTTGTCTGCGCTCCTGTTCGCAGAGGTGCTGGACGAAGGAGGTGTGCCACCTGGCGTGTTCAACCTGGTAAATGGGGAAGGGCGCACGGTTGGCAGTGCAATCTCTGCTCATCCACTGATCGACATGGTGTCGTTCACCGGTTCGACTCAGGCGGGTATCCAAGTCGCTAAAACTGCAGCAGACACTGTCAAACGCGTTGCTCAGGAACTGGGTGGCAAGTCTGCAAACATCCTTCTTGAGGACGCTGACTTCGAGACAGCGGTTCGAAAAGGCGTTGCGGCTTGTTTCACAAATAGCGGCCAATCCTGCTCCATTCCGACACGGATGATCGTTCCACGACCCAAGATGCCTTTGGTGGGTGAGATCGCACGGCAGGTTGCCCAGGAATATCGCACGGGTGATCCGCTGGAAACTGTGACACATCTTGGCCCGCTCGTGAATGAGGCCCAGTTCCACCGAGTGCAGCGCCTGATCCAAGCAGGTATCAATGAAGGCGCAGAACTGATCTGTGGCGGCATGGAGCGCCCAGAAGGCTTGGATAAGGGATATTTCGTTAAGCCCACCGTCTTCGCAAACGTCAGCCCGGACATGACCATCGCGCAAGAGGAAATCTTTGGCCCAGTGCTGTCGGTGATCCCGTACGACACGGAAGAGCAGGCGATCAGTATCGCCAATGGTACGCCGTATGGCCTGGCAGCCTATGTCCAGTCTGCAAGCCTGGAGCGTGCCCGCGCTGTAGCTGGCCGCTTGCGAGCTGGGGGCGTGCACTTGAACTATCCAGCTGCCGACTTAGGTGCACCCTTCGGGGGATACAAGCAGTCTGGCAACGGGCGAGAGTGGGGCGTGCATGGCCTCATGGAGTATCTGGAAACGAAGTCCATCGTTGGATACTTCTCGTCGTAATCAACCGACCTATGTCATCCAAAACCAATAATAAAAAACAGGTAAGCGTCTATGAAATACTCCATAGAGACGGCAGCGTCAGTTCCTGAAAAAACGATCGACAAGGCCACCGTGAAAGTCATCACGGCGGCATCCATCGGCACGGTATTTGAGTGGTATGAGTTCACGCTCTACGGCGCGCTGGCAGCGGCGCTCGCGGTCAATTTCTTCTCAGGGCTTGATTCAAGCACGGGCTTCATTTTCGCCCTTTTGACCTTTGCTGTAGGCTTCATCATGCGTCCAGTCGGCGCGATAATATTTGGTCGAATCGGTGATCGGATTGGTCGGAAAAAGACGTTCCTGATCACCATTGTGATCATGGGGGTCGCGACGGTTGGGGTCGGTGTGCTGCCCACCTACGATTCGGTAGGCATTATCGCGCCGATACTTCTGATCACCATGCGGATGCTCCAGGGCCTTGCGCTCGGCGGTGAGTACGGGGGCGCGGCCACGTATGTTTCCGAGCATTCGAAACCTCACAACCGTGGTTTCAACACTGCCTGGATTTCCGGTACCGGTACCGTTGGATTGCTCTTGGCGTTTGCAGTGGTTCTCGCCTCACGTGCCATTTCGGGTGATGAGTTCAACGACTGGGGATGGCGCATTCCGTTCCTTGCCTCTGTGTTGTTGCTCGGCATTTCGGTGGTGATTCGGATGGGCATGGAGGAGTCGCCTGCATTCAAGAAAATGAAGGAGGAAAACCGTCTCTCCAAAGCACCGCTGACAGAGACGTTCCTGGATAAAGCCAATGCCAAGCGATTAGTGATCGCGCTGTTCGGCATCTGCGGCGGTATGACCTGCGCCTACTACATGGCCGTTCTCTATCCGACTTTCTTCATGACGCAAAGCCTGAAGATTGATCCTCAACAAGCCAATACCACACTGACGCTGGCGTTGCTGGCGGGCCTGCCCATGTTCCTGTTCGCCGGCTGGCTATGCGACCGATTTGGCCGCAAACCTGTGCTGCTGGCAGGCTTCCTCTTGTCTGCCATTTTCATGGTGCCGATCTACAAGGGCATCGCTCACTACGGTAATCCGGATCTTGTGGCAGCCCAGGCACGCGTCCCGGTGACGTTGATTACAGACGGGAGAGAGTGCTCGTTCCTGTTCAACCCGACCGGCACCCGCGTGTTCAAGAGCCCATGCGACGTTGCAAAGCAAGCTCTGACAGCTGCCGGGGTTAGCTACGAAACGACCACAACGTCTGAAGGCGGTACCCGTATAACGATCGGTTCATCCGAGATCAACGTGGCTGACCTAAGCAGTGTTGGTGACGCTGATGTGAAGGCCAAATCTGCAGAACTGAAAACCCAGGTGGTTAACCAGCTTGTTGCAGAAGGATTCCCGGCGACTGCGAAGAAGGAAAATTTCCAGCAGGGGAAGGTGCTGTTGATTCTGATTGGGCTGGTGTTCTGCGGGGTGATCACGCTGACCCCTGTGGCGCCGATGCTTGTTGAGATGTTCCCGACCCGTATTCGTTACACGTCCATGTCGTTCCCTTACCACTTCGCGAGCGGATGGATTGGCGGACTTCTACCGACCGTGGCCTTTGCAATGTCAGCCCAAGCCGGAAACATCTACCAGGGGCTTTGGTATCCTTTGTTTTGGATCTCCCTGTCGCTCGTGGTTGGATTGTTCTTCTTGCGTGAAACTCGGGACGTGGATATCAACCTCTAGGGTGCAAACTACTTCTTGATTGTGTGCAGCCTGGCTCCGGCCAAGGCTGCACCTTTGCGCAGTGACGCGGTGTCGCAGTCGACTCGCGCTGAGCAATTCAGTGACGAGCAACAAAAGCGCAATCTCTTGCGCCTTCGTGTCTGTAAGCAAATATCAGGAGAACCTATCTGGATCCGGGCCCAGCCTGCGCTCCTCATTCAATCGCTCGATGGCATGGAAGTCTTCGTTATCAAGCTCAAAGTCGAAGACCTTGAAGTTCTCGCTGATACGCGAGGGTGTGACGGATTTGGGGATTGCGATCAGCCCCTGGCTCAAATGCCATTTAATGATCACTTGGGCAGGGGTGCGTTGGTGCTTCTGGGCGATGGCCTGAATTTCAGGCTTGGCCAGTGCCTCACCTTGACCCAGGGGGCTCCAAGACTCTGTTTTCACACCCAGGTTTTCATGAGCTTTGCGCAGTTCGGCTTGCTGGAAGAAAGGGTGAAGCTCGACCTGATTCAGAACCGGTTTTACGCCTGTGGCGTTCACGAGCTGATCCAGATGCTGCGCAGTAAAGTTGGAGACACCGATTGAGCGAGCCTTGCCCGCTTTCTGTGCCTCAATCATGGCCTGCCAGGTTTCGATGAACAGCCCATTTGAAGGGGCGGGCCAATGGATCAGCAGCAGATCCACATAGTCGAGCTCCAGGCGCCCAAGGCTTTCGTCAATAGCTCGCAGTGTTCGTTCATAGCCTTGGTCTTCATTCCACACTTTTGTGGTGATGAACACGTCTTGCCGAGGGATGCCGGAGTCTTGAAGGCCTGCGCCCACGCCATCCTCGTTCTTGTATATCGACGCAGTATCCACATGGCGGTAGCCGGTCTTGAGCGCAACACTCACGGCGGCACGAGCTTCTTCCGGGCTGGCCTGCCAGACGCCCAGTCCCAGTTGCGGAATACGATTGCCATCAAGTAGCTCGATCACAGGTTGATGATTATCCATGCTCACCTCGGTCGGTATCTGAGTAAAAAAGGAAGGTCAGGAAGAGCTACGCGACTGAAAACGCTCGACCAGTACAGAGATGCTCATGAGCATCACGCCCAGGACGGCCAAAGCACTGGCAACCCAACCGGTCGAGGCCCACCCCCAGCCAGCAGCGATTGCCCATCCACCCAAGCTAGCTCCAACTGCATTCGAGATATTGAATGCACTGTGGTTCAACGCGGCGGCCAATGTCTGTGCTCGCCCGGCCACATTCATCAAGCGCACCTGGAGCGCTGGCACCAGGGCAAACCCACAGCCAACCATGAACAGGGTGATGAGCGTGGCGATTGACGAGGATGAGAAGATCGAGAAAAACGCCAGGACAACTACGTTCCAAACCTTGATGTAGAAGATCGCGGGTGTCAGCGCGCGGTCAGCTAACCGGCCTCCAATCAGATTCCCCGCGATCATCCCAAGTCCCCACAGCGCCAACACCATGGGTACCTGCTCAACACTGAAGCCTGACACTTCAGTCAGTGTCGGGGTGATGTAACTGTAGACGGCGAACATGCCACCGAAGCCAATAGACGCGGTAGCAAGCGTCAGCCAGATCTGAACGCGCTTCAGCCCTGCCAACTCGGCGGTGGGACTCGCGTGTTCATCCTTGGCGATGGTCGGGATGAAATACCAGAACATGGCCATGGACACGCCGCCAGCAACTGCCAACGCCCCGAAGGTGGCTCGCCACCCCATCATTTGCCCTATCCACGTGGCGACGGGAACACCGATGACATTGGCCGCTGCCAAGCCTGCCATGACATACCCTGCAGCTTGGGCTTTCTTTTCCTTGCCAACCAAGGTCGCTGCGACCAAGCAGGCAACCCCGTAGTAGGCTCCATGCGGCAAGCCGCTGATAAAGCGGGCGATGAGCAGAGAAGGGTGGTTCCAAGCAATAGCGCTGGTCGTATAGCCCAAGGCGAACAGGGCCAGAAGTGCAATGAGCAAGAGCTTGCGGGGCCAACGTGCGGCGAGGATTGCAATGAGTGGAGCGCCGACAACTACCCCTAGCGCATACGCCGTGATGTAGCTACCTGCAGCGGGGATTGAGACCTCGGTGGTTTTGGCGATCTCGGGCAGAAGGCTCATGGAGACGAATTCGCCGGTACCAATGAACAGACCGCCCATCCCGAGGGTCACGATCGCCGTTGCGACCCCGTGAGGTGCAGAGATAGCGTTCGCGTCATGGGTGGAGTGCGTCACTTGGGTATTCATCAGGATGCCCTTTTTTGAGCGTGAAAAGGCCTGCCCCCGTTCCGGGTGAGCGGAACGGGGTTGCGTGGTGTTGATCGAGAGAGGTATTACTTCAGGTCGGCGATGTAGGCGCGGAATTGATCTGCGTACGCTGGATGCCAGCGGGAAAGTGCAGGGCGGTTTTTAATCATGTCGTCTGCCGACCACTGCATGCGGCGCTGGTCTAGCTCTCGCGTGACTTCGTTATCTTCGCAGAACAGGTAGAACTCGCCCCGGGCCATGCTCTCAACCATGCGATCGGCCACTTGGTCGGCTGTCCAAGGTGCCTCCGGCTTTGCGGAACTCTTCGCCATCTCGGGGAAATTCATCGGTGTGTAGGTATAGCCAGGGATCAGCAAATGGGCGCTGACACGATTTCCTGAGCGCTGATAGAGCTCGTGCGCCAGTTGCTCGGTCAGCACCTTCAATGCAGCCTTTGAAACGTTGTAAGCCGCATTGCCTGGTGGTGTGGTGATGCCTTCTTTGGAGCCGAGGTTCACTATGGCCGCAGGAGTGCCATTGCTGAGCAGGTATTCGGTGAAAAGCTGCTGGATAGCCAGCACACTCCAGAAATTGACCTCCATGGTCTGGCGCCATTGACCCAGGTTGCTCCACGGCCCTGCGCCTTTGGCGATAGCAGCGTTGTTCACAACCAGTGATACGTCACCAAATCCTTGGGCGCGATCGTACAGCTCCTGCAACGACTGCTCGGAGGTGACGTCACCGGTAACGGCCAACAGCTGTGCACCCGGAACAGCCTGGTATAGCTTGCTGACAGCGGCATCAAGCGCAGCTTGGTCTTTGTCGAACAGCACGATTTTCATGCCTTCCTCGCAGAGTCGACGTGCGATCGCGAAGCCGATGCCTGCCGCAGCGCCCGTGATGACGGCAACGCAGCCCTTACGAATGGCTGGATGATTCATGAGTTCACCTCCTCAGTGATGGCGGGTATGCAGTGTCAGCTCGGTAATTTCAGGAGGAACACCGAGTCGGATTGGGAAGCCGTTCCAAAGGGCTGTGCCATTGCTGACATAAAGGGTCATGGCCCCAACCCGGTACATGCCAGAAATGAAGCCGCCATTTGCATAGCGTGCGATTTGATTCAGACCCCAAATCATGCCGCCATGTGTGTGCCCGGAGAGCTGGACAGCGACACCTGCTGCGGCTGAGTCATCGGCGCTTTCCGGACGATGCTTAAGCAGCACGATAGGTACGTTGACGGGAACGCCAGAGATCGCCTTGCTGAGATTTGGCCCGGCTCCGTTGTACTTCGCGGCCACCTCGTCGGTAACGCCGGCTATCGCCAGCTTCGCATCACCACGGTCAACGGTGAGGTGCTCGTTGATCAACACCTTCATGCCCAGCTGTTCGAAGACTTTTCGCCAGCGACGTTCCTGAAAGTAGTACTCGTGGTTGCCTGGGATTGTGATGACGCCAAGGGAAGCCCGCAGGTCGCCCAAAGCAGCCACGTCGTGCTGCCTTGCCTCAGGCGTCCCATCAATCAAGTCGCCGGTGATCACCACCAGGTCGCCATTCAACGCATTGGTCTTCGCAACTAGCTCTCTCGTCCACGCCGCATCGAACAAACCACTGATGTGCAGATCCGACAGTTGCACGATACGCATGCCTTCAAACTCCGGCGGCAGGTTCGGTACCTTGATGCTCACGCGCCGAATGGGCGGTACCTGGATAGCTTGTTGAACGCCGTAAACGGACATCAGCCCCACGAGCATTGCTGCGATGGTCTTGTTTCGCGTCGTCATGATCCGTCCTGGATCTTTCGACAGCACCCGCATCCCTAAACTGATGAGGTCAAGCACGAGGATGGTCACGGTGAGCAGCACAAGCGAGCAGAAGGCCCAACCACAAACGATTATCCAACTGCGAGGCATCTCGGGCGAAAACATCGAGCCGAAGATAGCGATCTGAATGGCGTGGTACTGCGCAATGATGAGAACGATGAGCGTGCCAGCTACCCGCCACATTTTGGCAACGGGGAGGGGCAGCACCAGACGCCAGATCAAGTACAAGGATGCAGCTAGGACATAAGCATGAAACACCAGGACTACCTTGAATTTGGTTGAGGCGTATTTATGATAGCGAGATGAACCCCCGAATTTGTTTAGGGGTTTTGAATGCTTTATTGAATTTTGCTCAACATGGAGCGCCTGATGCCCGTCCTTCCTATCGCCAGACTGTCGCGCGCTGACCTAGCCGACTTGAATTCATTCCTGGTCGTAGAGGGGCATCGCAGCTTCACAAAAGCAGCGGTTGAACTCGGTGTGACGACCTCTGCGCTCAGTCACGCCATCAGAAATCTGGAGGAGCGGCTTGGGGTACGCCTCCTGAATCGTACCAATCGAACTGTTTCACCGACGGCAGCAGGCACAACCCTGGCGAAACGTCTGGCCATTGGCTTTCAGGAGATAGGAGGTGCATTGGCAGAAGTGGATCAGCATCGTGATCGACCATCTGGACGTTTACGCATTAACGTTCTGAGCGATGGCGCCAGGTTGCTATTCGTCAAGCATCTCCCGGCATACCTGGATGCTTATCCTGACGTGTCCGTTGAAATTGCGATTGATGATCGAATGGTGGACATCGTCGCTGCAGGATTCGATGCAGGTGTGCGGTACGGGGAAACCATTCCAGAAGACTTCATCGCGGTAGCGATCAGTGACCGTATCCGATGGGTTGCGGCAGCGTCACCACGGTACATTAACCGGGCCCCAAGGCTGGAAACCCCGGGAGACCTCCTCAATCACAAGTGCATCCAGATCCGAACGGGGCAGGGCACCATCTACCGGTGGGATTTTCAGAAGGATGGTGATCACCAGGTGATCGATGTCCCAGGCCAGTTGTGTGTCAATGAAACCGAATTTGGGATACAGATGGCGCTGGCCGATCGAGGCATCACCTATTGCCCCGAGGAGCGCATCCGAGCGTATCTCGATACCGGGCGCTTGCAGGTAGTGCTTGCGGACTGGGCGCCGATAGAGCCGCCTTACTACCTGTATTACCCTGGGAGGCGTCAAATGCCGCCGGGCCTGCGTGAGCTCATCAATATGATGCGTGCCAGGATAGTTGCGTAGGCGTAAGCGGCTTGCCCTTAGGACATCAGGATGGTGTAGATATTCTCACTGGGTTCGACTGCGCCAGGTGTAGGCCCAATCGATGGCAATCATGCACTCGGACGCTGTGCTACAGCGCTTGTCAATAGATGCCCTGCCAGCCGGAACTACTTCGTGTAGTCCCAGAATTTGTGGTTCATCGTGTTTTCAATCTCGCGGATGGATTTGATCAGCTCCTTCGCCTTTTCTTTGGAAATTGCGTTTTTGCTGGCCGCCAGTTGAATTTGCTTGATCTGAGCTTTTCTTTCTTCGAAGCGCTTCCGGTTTAGCTTGAGGCCTTCGATCATGAGTCGAGTGGTCATGCCCATCAACTTGGGGTACTTCATACAGAATTCGATCGCAGGCTTGACCTGTTCGGTGACATCCTCCCATTGGGGATGATTGTCAGCTAATTCATCAAATTTCCCCGGGCTCAACACGCGGTCGTTAGGAATGCCAATTCCCGTGATGCCGGTGTGGAGAAAGACCTTGCGCGCTAGCTCCGAGCAATATGCAGCGGCTTTCATCGGCTTCTTAGACGGCAGGATTTTGTAGGGTTGTGCCAAGTAGAATGCACAGGCCTGATAGACTCTGTCCATGTGTTCTGAGCCCAGTTTCCTGCACCGGATTACACGCCAACCGGGCTTTACATCAGTCAACACCTCCGACACTAGCCTGTTGGAAACTCCCAGGCTGGGCATCGCATCGACGCATACGAACTCTGCGTGCATTAGCGCGACATGGCTTGATCTCGCATGCTCATAGCCGAATTTTTGCCCCTTAGTAATGACTTTCGCTCCGAAGGTGTCTCCCGTGCTGAGAATCACATCACCAGGTTGCAGCAGATTGTGGACAAGGCTGAGCTCTCGGTTGAACGCGTTGTCTTGGCCTCTGACCATGGCACGATAGATTTCCAGTTGGTCAGCTGGCACTCCCTCATAGCGTGCACCGAAATCGATTTGGGCATCGGATTGTCCTTGGATTCGAGCGAGCAACTGCTCGCTTTTTTCCTCTGAAGACATAGCAGCAAAAATACCCGCTGCAGCAGCATGCCGAGCGTTCTGTCGCATCTGATCCAGATCCATGTGAGTCACCCATCCAGTCAAAAATTGAGCAACCAGCGTCCATGCGCCGGGTTTGGTAACCGCTGTTGCTCACTACAAGCCTTGGCCTGCGGTGGCCCGCCAACAGGGGTGGCGTAATGTACACGGCGCCACCGAACCTGCGCTAAGGACTTTTGTGCGCCTAACTGAATAGTTCACAGCAGCGCGTTTTACGTATGGCGGGTATCCGAATTTCAGCACTGCGGAACCTGGGAGTAAGGGGTGAGCCGCAGAGGTGATAGTCACTGAGAGAGCCGACCAGAAATCCTTGGCATTGCCGGAAAACCGCGCAGGCGTGATGCCTGCGCAGGGTCTTTCTTTAACGCCGGTCAATCCAAACGGTTTGGATGTTGCAGAACTCATGCAGGCCGAAATGGGAGAGCTCGCGTCCAAAGCCACTTTTCTTGACGCCGCCAATCGGGACGCGTGGGTCAGAAGCGGTGTAGCCGTTGATGAACACCCCTCCGGTCACCAGCCTGGCCGCATACTGCTTAGCTTTAGTGACATCCCCCGTCCACAGGCTTCCAGCAAGCCCGAACTCACTGTCGTTGGCGAGCACAATGGCATGTTCAGGGCTGTCCGCCACGATGATGGATGCGACCGGCCCGAAGACCTCCTGGACGAAGGAGGTCATCCCGGGTTTGACGTCAGCCAGAATGGTTGGCTCGTAGTAGTTGCCGTCGCCTGGAATCCTCTTACCACCCAGCAGCAAACGGGCTCCCTCATTGATCGTCGCCTGGACTTGGCCGTCTAGCTCTTCCCGCAGGTCGAAGCGAGCCATCGGCCCAATGTAGGTGGCTTCGTGGAGCGGATCACCGATCTTGAGCTGTTTAACGGCTGCTACGAATTTTTCTTCAAATTCTTGGGCCACGGCCTTCTCGACAATGATTCGCTTGGCAGCGATGCAGATCTGGCCAGTGTTCTGGAAACGACCAACAGTGGCGGCTTTCACTGCTTCATCGATGTCGGCATCGGCGAGAACAATGAAAGCATCCGACCCACCCAACTCCAAGACGCACTTCTTCAACTCCGCGCCAGCTTGAGCGGCAATGGCAGATCCCGCGCGTACACTGCCCGTGACGGCGATGGATGCAATGCGAGGATCCTTGATCGCCCGGCTTACGCCGTCTGGTGCGACGTTGATAACCTCAAAGAGGCCTGCAGGAAGCCCAGCTGCTTCCCAGGTCTGCTGCAGCAGGTAGGCGCAACCCATGACATTCGGCGCATGCTTCAGGACGTATGGGTTACCTGACAAAATGGCCGGGACGGCGCCTCGCAGGATTTGCCAGATCGGGAAATTCCAAGGCATCACGGCCAGAACTGCGCCTAGTGGGCGGAACTCGATGAACGCTTGATTGTTTTCCACCAGCGTCGGTTGGGGCTCCAGCATCGATGGGCCATGTTCCGCATACCACTCGCACAATGCCGCAGTCTTCTCAACCTCGGCGAGGCCTTGGCTGACGGGCTTGCCCATCTCGACGGCCTCCATACGTGCGAGGTCGGCCGCATTGGTACGCAGCGCGCGAGCCATGTTGGTCAGGATGGTCGCACGCTCTACGACAGGTACTGTTCGCCAAGCGTTGAAGCCACTCTGCACGCGCTCCAAGGCCTCATCAAGCTCGCCATCAGATTGGTACGGGTATCGAGCTACAACCTCGCCGGTGGAAGGGTTCAGTGACACGGCTTCGTTACGGTAGTCCGGGTAGACCATTTTCTATCTCCTCTTAATCAGTCATCGCGCTCCTGCCGCTTTGGCGTCGGGCGCGTGTCGGTGGGCGGTGTTGCAACTGCAGGAACCCGTTGCGCTCCGAGGCTATATATCGTATTCCTGTAATACAATCTGGTTGTAGCATTATCGATTTCTTGCTCCTACCATACGCCGGGTGCGCATCGGCAAAAAATGAATATTTCAGAATGAACCATTCTCTTTTAGTGAATTTATGGATCTAACGCAGCTTGAGATTTTCCGGGCTGTTGCGGAGGAGGGAAGCGTGACCGCTGCGGCGCAGCGCCTACACCGCGTACCCTCAAACGTCACGACAAGGCTGAAGCAACTGGAGAGCGAGCTGGGTGTCGAGCTCTTTATCAGGCAACGGCTGCGCCTGTATTTGTCTCCCACCGGGGCAGTCTTTCTGGACTATTCCAGGAAGATCCTCGATCTAGTGAGTGAGGCAAGAGGGGTAATCAAGGGTGGCGAACCGCATGGCATGTTTGCCATTGGCTCATTGGAGAGCACGGCAGCCGTGAGGATGCCGGCGGTTCTAGCAAGCTTTCACCAGCACTACCCTGCAGTGCAGCTCGATCTGACAACTGGCTCCTCAGCAGAAATGATCATTGGTGTGAGCGAGGGGCGCCTCGCAGCGGCGTTCATCGATGGGCCCATCGGGCATTTGGCATTGGATGGTCAAAAGGTCTTTGAAGAGGACATGCTGGTCATCGCTCCGCGCAAACACGCACCGATTCGGCATCCGCGTGATGTGGCCGGCGAGACGGTGTATGCCTTCCGTTCAAATTGCTCATACCGTCGCCACTTCGAAAACTGGTTTGCATCTGCCAGGGTTCGGCCGGCCCGTGTTTTCGAAATGGAGTCCTATCACGGGATGCTCGCTTGTGTGTCCGCAGGGGCTGGGATCGCGATGTTTCCGAGGAGCATGCTCAGCGCGATGCAGGGGGCCGAAATGGTGGAGTCGTTCCCACTGTCGGGGTCGTTCTCGAAGGTGGAGATCTGGCTGGCCTGGCGAAAAGGGTTCATGCACCCAAACGTGAGTGCTCTCCTTCAACTGCTTAGCCCTGATCTGCCGCAGAGTGATGCTGGTGACCCCTTAGGCACAGCCACGGCTTAAGTTCTTTAGGCCAAAAAAAGCCCGCCCCAATGCTACAGGGCGGGCAAAGACGGTAAGCAGACCAGCGTTACCTGAGTTCACCCGTACGGCGTAGGAGCGCCGTGGCTGTGCAGGGTGACATCGCGAAACATAGCGCTGCTCGACCTGCAAAAAAACTGAATTCGAAGGAAGGGATCGTTCTCGCAAAGAGAATGTTCTGGTCAAGCCCTTGTAGGCCGCGCCCCGCAGAATACGGGGGGTAGAGCAGTCTAGGAAATTTTTCTTCAGGGACTTGCAACTCGTCGCAGAGGGGGTATATTGGCGTTGAGTCGCGGTATTATTGTATTACAATCATAACGAGGAGCTGCCGAATCGAAGGCTCCTAGGTGGCTCTGGAATCGAAACCGGTATGGCAGGAGCTGTACCAGCGCCATACCGATCGCAGGGATGCGAAATCAACAAAAATAATCAGGTGACGATATGCCTATCATCAATATTCAAGCCTTTGAAAAGGTCGCCAAAACGGATCCGGAATTCGTTCGGGAGACTCGCTATTTCAACGGTACCCTCAAGCTGGTTGCCGGTTCAGAACAGCATCACCTGACCTTCAACGAAGGGAAACTGGAAGCTGTGGAGTCGGGAGCGCCGGACGACACTCAAACCGAGATCATGGTCAAGGGCACACCTGAACTGTGGAAAGAAATGCTCGCTGAGAAGCCGAAGCCGTTCTTCCAGAGCCTGCAGTCCACAGCCATCAAGCACGGCCTGTCTATCAGTGACAGCCATGCCACCTTCGCCTATCTGCCAGCACTGAATCGGATGATGCAGCTGCTCCGCAAAATCCATTCGCAGGAGTGCTGAAAAATGGCCAAGCATGATCCAATTGTAGGTCGCTATATCTACCTGAACGTCCAAGGCATCGAGTACCGGGTGTACTACGAAGAAGCAGGGCAGGGTATTCCGCTGCTGGTTGGCCACACCGCAGGTTCCGACGGTCGCCAGTATCGTCATCTGCTGTGTGATGAAGAGGTCACCAGCAAGTTCCGCGTCATCGCGTTCGACCTGCCTTACCACGGTAAGTCCCTGCCGCCGTATGGGGTGAACTGGTGGGAGCAGGAATACAAGATGACTCGCGACTTCATGCTGGACTTCCCGCAAGCACTGAGCGAAGCCCTGCAACTGGACTCGCCAATCTACATGGGTTCGTCGATGGGCGGCCATCTGGCAATTGACCTGGCGCTGTACCGTCCGGATCATTACCGCGCCACTATCTCGGTTGAAGGCGCGCTGCAGTCCGCTCAAGAGTACGTTGATGTCGGTATGGCAGGCATCCGTCGGGAGTTTGACAACCCCAACGTCAGCCGTAACTCCATCGGCGCGGCGATGATGCTGAACATCTCACCGTATTCGCCAGAAGCGAACGTCCGTGAAATTCAGTGGGAGTATATGTGCGGTGGCCCAGGTGTCTTTGCCGGTGACCTGAACTATTACTACTACGAGCACAACGTAACTCCGGAACAAGCACGCACTATCGATACCAGCAAGTGCATGCTCTACCTTCTGACAGGCGAATATGATCCGAACACTTCGCCTGCCGAAACTCAGATGGTGGCCGATCTGGTTCCCGGCGCTAAGTTCTGGCCTATGGAAAAGCTGGGGCACTTCCCAGCCACCGAAGACTACACGGCCTTCAGGGAGTATCTGCTCCCCATCCTGAATGAGATTCACACCAAGTCGTTGTAATGTCCGGACGGGAGGCAGTAACAGTACTGTCCTCCCATCCAAAGAACCGCGATTTAAAACAACAAGAATGATCGGCGCATCTGCCAATCAATAAAATTCTACTCGTGGAGTATTAAAAATGTCTCAGTGCCCGGAAAATGGTGCTTGGCGACCTGCGTCCGTGACTAATGCTCAAGTAAAATATGCAACGCTAGTGGCATTTCTGGCTTGGACATTTGCTGTTTATGATTTCATTCTTTTCGGCATGTTGTTGCCAGAAATTGGTAAAGCGACAGGTTTGGATGATGCTGCTCAAGCGCGTCTCGCGACCTGGGTCGCTTTTGGTACGGTTGTTGTAGCGCTCGCAGTAGGGCCACTGGTAGATCGGTTCGGTCGTCGGGCTGGCATGGTGATCACTGTGGGCGGTGCGGGTATCTGCTCTGCGCTGACGGCAGGGGCTGGCTCGATCGGAACATTGATGCTCACCCTCATCCGATCGCTGGCAGGTCTTGGCTACGCCGAGCAAGGCGTCAATGGCGCTTACCTGAGTGAGCTGTACTCCGCATCGAAAGATCCCCGTATTGCGAAGCGTCGTGGCCTGATCTACAGCTTGGTGCAAGGCGGCTGGCCAATTGGTGCACTTTTGGCAGCGGGGTTGACCGCAGTCTTGCTTCCTCATGTCGGCTGGCAGGGGTGCTTCATTTTCGCCGCAATCCCTTCCCTGATCGTAGCGTTCATGGCAACGCGCTTGCGTGAAAGCCCTCAGTTTG
Organism: Pseudomonas sp. A214; assembly: GCF_900156295.1. Lineage (NCBI taxonomy): Bacteria > Pseudomonadati > Pseudomonadota > Gammaproteobacteria > Pseudomonadales > Pseudomonadaceae > Pseudomonas > Pseudomonas sp. A214. The sequence continues at coordinate 3,976,747 of NZ_LT707062.1, read as the reverse complement.
AGGCGCTGAGCAAAATCAAAGCCCTCAAGGCTTCGGGTAAGAACGGTGAGGCTCAGGCGCTTGCCCAGAGCCAACAGATAGAACACGAACACTCTGCTGGGCTGGCCAGCGTGCTCAAGGGTAAAGCGCGTCGAGCCACCCTGGTACTTGGCTGCGCGCACCTGCTTAACTGGTTCCCCGTTCAGATCTTTAGCGTCTTGGGCACCACAGTACTGATGAGCGTGCACCACGTTTCTTTTGGCAATTCGCTGATCATCCTGCTCCTGTCCAATCTGGTGGCTTATCTCGGATACCTGACCCACGGTTACTTCGGCGACCGCTTTGGTCGACGCAATGTGATTGCTGTGGGATGGATGCTGGGTGGCGCTGCGTTCTGGGCCATGCTCAACGGCCCTAGCGAGACGTGGATGGTCATTGCTCTTTACAGCATCGGCCAGTTCTTCCTGATCGGCCCTTACTCGTGCCTCTTGTTCTACGTCGGTGAAAGCTATGACTCCTCTGTGCGGGGCACCGGCGCATCGATCGTCACGGGCATTGGCCCGGTAGGGGCAATCATTGCCAGCGCGGGCTCGGCAATGTTCTTGGGTGCTGGTGATTCCTGGCTGCAAGCTGCGGTCTGGTTTGGCGCTGTCCCATGTGTACTGTCTGGCTTCATGTTGTTCTTCGCTGCGCCAGTGAAGCAACACACCGAAGAATTTGAGGTTGCTCAGTCCGGTCACGGGTCGGTTTGAGAAATGGATAATGGGCCCCGTCGATTGACGGGGGTCTCAACGGTTTATTTGCAAAAGGTGGATCACGCGTATGTCTTTGCCCAAAGTACTTTTCATAGGTCTCGGCATGATGGGCCGTCCTATGGCCACCCACATCGCCAAGGCCGGCTACCCGTTGATCGTCAGTGACATGAACGAGGTCACTGTTGCCGAGCTGTGCAACGAGGTTGGCGCATCCGATCTGAAGTCGGCTGATACGATCAGCGACGTTGGCATCGTCATCACCATGCTGCCCAACTCCGCCATTGTTCGAGATGTCCTGGTCGGCAAACAACGTATTGCTGCTCAGGTAAAAAAGGGCGCCGTGGTCATCGACATGAGTTCGTCGGAGCCCCTGCAGACTCGCGAGCTGGCCGCTGAGCTTGAAGCTCTGTCGATTGGCTTGCTCGATGCTCCAGTGTCGGGTGGCGTTAAGCGCGCAGTGTCCGGCACCCTTGCCATCATGGTGGGTGGTACCGCTGAACTGGCCGCGCAAAATGATGCGCTGTTGACCAAAATGGGCAAAACCACGCATGTGGGCCCTGTTGGCGCCGGGCATGCGATCAAAGCATTGAACAACTATGTCTCCGCAGCTGGGCTGCTGGCCGCTGTTGAAGCGCTCCATGTCGGCGAGAAGTTTGGGCTTGATCCGGCAGTGATGACTGATGTCCTGAACAGTGCGTCAGGCTCTAACAACGCCACCCTCAACAAGGTGCATCAGTTCATGCTGAACGGCACCTACGCCTCGGGTTTTGCGCTTCAGCTGATGGTCAAAGACCTGAAAATCGCTGTCGCACTGGCGGAGCAAATGGGCGAGGACATGAAGCTTGGGCATGAGTGCCTTGAGGTGTGGATGGATGCTGCTGAAGAGTCCAATCCTCGCACCGACCACACTGAGATGTATCGCATTGTGGGTCACCACGGCTGATACACCTGGCATTGCTGGCTGACTTGTCGGCAATGCCGGTACCTCCGATCTGAGCCTTACCGTGTAATGCCTAGCTAAATAGTATGGGGCAGGGGGCTTATTTGCCTCCACCTCTGCTGGGACGCTTTGGGAAGCAGTGGGTTCAAGGTTTCAAAGCATATCGCTAGAGCGCAGCCACCCCTATTGGATGCTCTAGCCGGGCTACATACACCCAAACACAATCGCATCAGGCGCTTCAAAGCGTTGCATTTACAGAGGAAATACCATGAGCAGCGAACTGTTCGAAAAAGGCTTCAACAACCGTAAAGCTGTCCTGGGCGCTGCCCACGTAGAGCGTTCCTGGTCAGCCGCCGACGATTTCAACAAACCGATGCAGGCGCTCGTCACCGAGTACTGCTGGGGCGCGATCTGGGGTGATGACACGCTCCCCTTCAAGACCCGCAGCCTCCTGAACATCGGGATGCTGACCGCCATGAGCCAACACCATGAGCTCAGTGTTCACGTCAAAGGTGCTCTCACCAATGGCGTAACGAAGGACGAAATTCGCGCCGTCCTGATGCAAGCGGGTATCTACGCCGGCGTGCCGCTGGCCCTGGCTGCCTTCCGCGTTGCTGGTGATGCAATCAAAGCTTGGGAAGAAGAGAACGGCGCTCGATAACTCTTCCATAGCCTGGGGTCGATATCGTCGGCTCCAGGCTCTTAGCCTTTCTGTAGCCCCTCGAAGTATTCCCTTCCTGCAAAAGCCGCTTGCCCCCTCGGTTTCCTAGCCTCCAAGATGGCTAGCTGATATCGTTATGTTTCTTCCGCTACTTTCGGCAACTAGGTGTAGACGTCTCATGCCACAAGTGCTTGCTTTAGCAACGCAGATGTCTGGCTTTAGCGAATCTCATCAGATAGGACTCAAGGGAAAATTTCGACAATGGAAAGTAACACTACTGAGAAAGAGTTGGATGTGTCAGCAGAGGGCGGTGTTCTAGGAGACTGCGCGCTGTGTGATGGCAAAAATGTTTTACTGAAAGAGTCTCACAGTATTCCAAAATTTGCGTATGACTGGCTCAAAAAGACGTCACCCACGCAGTTCATAAGGGATACTAGGGACGTCAATACCCGACACCAGGATGGGCCAAAAAAACATCTTTTGTGCGGAAATTGCGAGAGAAAGCTTGCCGTCTGGGAGAAAAAGCTTGCCGAGGGGTTATTCAGAAAAATAGCAAACTATCAAAAGCAAGCCTCGACAGTGGATATCAGCGAGGAAGCAAAGCTGGCTGTTCTGTCAGTATTCTGGCGAGCACTGCTCACAAGAAAGGATGATGACAATGGCTGGACGGATGAGGATAAAATCGCTATAGAAGTTTTTCTGAAGTCTGCTAAAGAAGATGTACTTAATAATCGATGTAGTACGACTATTTACTTTGCGCCGTTCTGCGGGGAACCTCCATTTTACGGGCTGCCTAAAGAATATACCTATGGTTTAGATCGTGGGATCGGAGCCCAGGATATTCGATTCTTTGATGATCCTCACCGTTTTTTTGCAGTGTTTAAGCTCCCATTCATGTATTTTTACATTCTCAGCCCTGGCTGGCCTTGCGAGGAAGTATCCAAGGCAACAAAATTTGAGGTGGGTGACCTTGACGTAAGCAAGATTCAGGATGTGCCGGATATTTTGAAAAACTACATCGCGAAGATCTATAAAGACTTCGTGAACTCAAAGGCTAAAATGGACAAGGTGAATCAAGAGCAAATTCGACGAGATGTCGAGAAAAATGGTGGAAAAATTACCGGGTCGGACAAGTCTCTGCGCAGATCTGGTCAATAGCATTTGGATTCGGAAAGCTTATTTCCGATTTCTGGCCGAACCCATATGCGATCCTAAATGGCAATGTCAGGTGGAGTAACATGCCTGGAAAACCACCAAAAGCTCAATGGCGTTTCCAGGCCTATTTTGCTGGTCACCTGGTGGTGACTTTTCACGGCTCTTTCTTAGGGATCACTTCCACCAGTATTCGATTTGTACGCCGAAATTGGAGCCATGCCTATCTGTGCCGAAGGCACCAGTGTCCGACAAGGCCGATCCAGCTACCAGCTCGGACGCGGCGGCTTGAGCTTCTTTGTTCCACTGCGCGTAGGTGTAGTACAGACGGATTTCCGGACGAGCCCAGAAGTCAGGCCCGGCAGGTGACCAGGTCGGCGCGAAGGTGAATTTGTCGAGCTTGCGTGTTCCACCCGGGGCCGAGACTTGGTCATGGCCGAACTCCGCCACCAGCTTGAACTGGTCAGTGAGTGCATAGACAGGGCGTATGCCAACGGAGAGCCAGTTTTGATCGGCACCGCCTGGCTTCTTGTCTTTCTGGAAGACGACATCGAACTGGCCGCTCATTTGGCGCGTCATCTGCCAATCGAAATACTCGACGACCCGCCAGCTCTTGGAGCTGTTATCCAGACTAGGATCCCCTGTATAACCCAAGCCGGTGCCCGACCCTTCACCGTATTGCACTGCAAAGGTGTTGTGACCACCAAGGAAGGGCGTTTGTTTGTGTTGCGCAGTGAAAGCCCAGCCACTGTCGACTTGAGCCTTCTCTGGATTCTCGATGTAGCTAATGCCCAGCTGCAGCACACCGCCCGGGTTGACCTCGATGCCATCAATGTTGAAGTCGTGTCGGTTGATGTAGTCACGTTGAAAGACGTTGTCCTTCCGTGAGAATGCATAGCTGTACTTGTAGTCACCGATTTTCACATCCTCGATGCCGGCGCCAGTGGCGCTCTGATTCCAGTAGAAATAGTCGGAGATCAGGATGTCGTTACGTTTGTAGAAGCGGCGTCCTGCCCATACTGAACCACCATTGAGCGCTGAGACGTTGCTCCATTGCGCGTACATCTGAGCCATCCTTGCCCAACCGTTGTCTCCCGTGAACGTGGGTGAATGACCATAGTCAGCCCACAGCGCAGCCATACCATCAACGCTCAAGACTGATCCGTCGTTGAAGCTCATGACATCCTGGCGAAGCTCCAGCTCGCTGTACTGTTCACATTCGTTGCCCAGGCGATATTTCGTCTGTGCTCCGGGCAGTTGGAAGCACGACTGCGTTCCTCCGCTTGTCGAACCCCCGACGCCCGAGCGGAGGTATCCAGAAAACTCCAGCGCTTGGGCTAAGTCAGTGAGGGCCAGCGGGGCCATGGAGAAGATGAGCGCGTGTTTCAATGCTTTGTTCATGAAGTGAGGTGACCTTTTGTTATTGTTTTCGCACTGTTTTGGCCGCGAGCGGCCACACATCAGCCCACCGGCCTTTTAACTGGCCAGTGAGCTGAATTCTTCAGATGGAGCTTATGGAGGAGGTGGCTACTTCTGGCGGATGCCTGCGCTGATGGCAGCGACGGCGATAACGACACCCTGGACGATCAGGCGCCCCGGTTCTTGAACACCGAACACTGTGAGTGCAGCGAACAGGTACCCGAAGGCAAGTACTGCGACAAATGGGCCAAGGACACCCCCGCGACCGCTACCGAATGTCACGGCCCCAAGGATCGCCGCTGCGATCGCGTTCATGGCCAAATCAAGGCCCGGCTTGATGCTGCCGACCCCGAGTGCCGAGGTTTGCAACAACGCACCCATCGCACCCAGCAAGCTTGCAGCGATGTGGCTGACACAAATGACACGCTTCACAGGGAGACCGGAGATTGCTGCGGCTTTGGGGCTGTCGCCGATTGCGGCAAGCAGCTTGCCAAACACCAGATAACGAAGTGCTCCGGCGAACACCAACGTCAGTCCGACCCATATGTAGACCGCGTAGGACAACCCAAACAAGCGTTCACTGGTGACCAGGTTCAGCCAACGAGGCACGGCGCCAGGCGGCTGGCCCGCAGTCATCCAAGACACCAGGCCAAGCAGGACAGTAGTGACCCCGAGCGTAATCATCACCGCCGATGCTCTCACATAGGCAATCAGTACTCCGTTAACGGCACCTACTAATACCCCCATGAGTAGCGGGATCACGATGGTGAAGGCCGGGTGCAGCCCCGAGAGGATGCCGGAGGTCACCAGGTAGATGGTCATCGCCGAGACACCAACCACCGAGAGGTCGATCGATCCTGCCCTCATGACCAACGCTTGGCCCAGAACGATGATTCCGAGAGGAGCGCACTGCCTCAGGATTATCGAGGTGAACAGCGGGCTGAGGAGATTGCTGGCAAAAATGCCAATGACGACCAGTAACCCGGCAAGCACGATGTAGGACGGTGGAAGTCTCAGCAGCCACTGGAAAACCGACTGTGTATTTTGCTTGGGGGTAGTCATGTTCAGTGATATCTCATTTGTCGATCGAGTGCTCACAGTCCGATCTCCTTGCGGCGCTGGAGGCTCACCACAGCAAGCAGCAGCAGGCCTTTGACGCCCAGTTGAACGAAGGCGGAAATGTTTGAAAGGTTCATGGTGTTGCCGATGAGGCTAACCAGGAGCGCTCCGATGACAGTGCCGAGCAAGCTACCCACGCCACCGCTTAACTGCACGCCGCCCAACGCGACCGCCATCACTGAGTCGATGTTGAATGCGTTACCCACCTTGGCATCGCCAGATGAGAGCCGTCCTGCCAGATAGAGACCCGCGATAAAGGCGAAGAGCGAGCTGAGCACGTATGCAGCGATGATGATGCGCTGGGTTTTGATGCCGTTCAGACGCGCATTTTCCGCATTGCTGCCGGCAGCGAAGAGGTGCACACCAAACGGTCGGCGATACAATAGCCATGCTGCAACGCAGGCTGGAACTACCACCCAGAACAGCGACCCGGGAACTGCCCCAAGGTTGCCATTCACAGCCCCGATCAACCAGGCTGGCACGTCCCCACCGGGGATTGGCCTGAGCAATAATGCGATACCTTGAGCAATGCTCATGGTGGCCAGCGTCATGATGATGGGATGCACATTCAGCCGTGCGACGCCGTAACCATTCGCCAGACCAATCATCAAGGCGGCGCCAAAGGCAAGGCTCAGATTGATTGCATCATGGTAAGGCATGGCCACCAAGGTGGTCGTCAGACTGACTACGGCGCCGTTTGAAACATCGAGTCCCCCGGTGACCACAACCATCATTTGCCCAATTGACGCAAGGATCAGTGGAGCGGTTTGCGCGATGACGTTTTTGATGTTCTGCGCAGTGAAGAACTCCGGTGAACTGGCAGCTGCTATCACCACCAAAACGGCGAGGATTGCAAAGGCGAAGCGAAGATTTCCGCTACGGGAATTGCGTGGTGCACTGAGAATATTAAGCACGCTCATAGGTCGCTGCTCCATTGGCGGTGGTATCTACCAGGGTCGAAGCAGTACTTCCGATCGCTGCTTGTAGAATCCCTTGTTCGGTGGCTTCGTTGCCAGGCATCTGCGCGACAAGGCGCCCGTCGTGAACTACAAGGATGCGGTCGCAAAGACCGATTAGCTCCAACAGTTCGCGCGACAAGACAAGCAAAGCGCCACCCTGATCCACAAAGCTTCGCAAGAGACGGTAGATCTCTGCTTTTGCGCCCACGTCAACGCCGCGCGTAGGTTCCTCGATAACGATGATGTCGACGCCAGAGGCAAGCCAGCGCCCGATCAGCGCCTTTTGCTGGTTACCCCCAGAGAGCGATTTCACGACAGCTTTTGAGTTGCCTGTGCCGATCTTCATTTCCTTCACAAGGGTCGCGACAAGATTGCGGGCGTTGTGGAGGATCGATCCCATCGGGCGTCCTATCTGGGTTCCCAATGCAATGTTGTCTGCGATAGAGAGATTCAGGAAAAGACCTTCGCTCTTCCTGTCCTCGGGAATGAACCCAATACCAGCTCGAATCATCGCCTGGATACCTGCGGAAGGATCGAGCGACGCAGCAATGGAGCTGGTTGAGTCGTACTTGTAGATGTCAGCCTGAGCCAGGCTTTCCAAGCCGACCAAGGCTCGCGCAATTTCACGTTGCCCCCCGCCTTCCAAGCCCGCGACACCCAGTATTTCACCTCGGTTAAGCGTGAATTGAACGGGCGTACTGCCTTCAGAGACCTGCAGTAAGCGAACATCCAACGCTGGAGTAGCGCTAGGTGTGCCACGTGGTGGGAAGAAATCCACCAACTCGCGCCCGACCATCAAAGCCACCAGGTCGTGCTCGTTCAGTTCACTGGTGGGATGTGTGGCGACATGGCGGCCGTCCTTCATCACAGTCACCGTGTCACACATCTCGAAGATCTCTCGAAGACGATGGGAGATGTAGATGATGGCCTTGCCGGCATCACGCAACTCGAAGATGAGCTGTTGAAGGCGAACCACATCCGCTGCGTTGAGTGCGGCGGAGGGCTCATCGAAAATGAAGATGTCCGCGTCTGCCGAGATCCCTTTGGCGATTTCTACCGCTTGTTGTTGGGCAACGGTGAGGTTTTTAACCAGCGTTTTGGGATCAAACTCCAGCCCCACACGGGACAAAATCTCGGTAGCTTTCGCTTCGGCCTGGGCGTAATCCAGTGCCCCAGAAGGCGTGCGTGGCTCGCGTCCAAGGAAGATGTTTTCTGCTACCGACAGATTCGGAATAAGCGTGAATTCCTGGAACACGGTGGAGATGCCATGATGAAGCGCATCCAGAGGGGAGGTGAGCGCCAGAGGGCTGCCGTTCAGCTCAAGTGTCCCACTGTCTGGTTTGTGCACCCCGGCGATGATCTTCATCAACGTCGATTTGCCTGCCCCGTTTTCGCCTGTTAGTGCATGGATCGAACCTTTCTCAAGGGAAAAGTCGATGCCATGCAACACGGTGGTATTGCCAAAAGATTTGGTGATTTTTTTTGCGCGCAGCATGGCCCGATCCTCTGAATAGACGGTGGCGCGACCTAAGCCGACGCCATCGCAGAATGACGAATTACTTACTGCCGTAAAAGCTCTGGAGCTTGGCTTCCGGGATTTCGGAAGGGCTCCAGTAGGCGTCGGACAGATCCATTCGCACGTACTTATCCAAAGTTTCATCAGTGATCGGGGCTGGGCGGTTCACGTAGTGCTTGTGAACCTGCTTGCCTTCAAGAAGGGCAACAGCGGCACGCACCGCTGCGGCGCTAAGCCCGGGCGGGCAGATCGGGCCGATGGATTGGAGGCCATCGGTTTTCCAGCGACGAAGCCATCCATTCATAGCTTCGCCAGTAATGGGAGGCAGGGAGGAAACCCCCATCTGCTGCAGTGCATCAGCACAGCCCAGAGACATGTTTGCGCCGTCAGACCACACACCGTCGACTTGAGGGTTAGACAGGTACAGGCTTTCACACATGCGCTTTGCATCGTCATAAGACCAGTTTGCGTACTGATCCGAGATCACCTTGATGCCCGGAGCGGCCTTGAATGCCTCCATTGCGCCTTTGTAGCGATCCTCATCGATTGGGTGACCAGCAACCCCCCGCAGAAGCCAGATGTTGCCTTGGCCGTTGTTCTTCTTGATGAGGTAGTCGGCCATGACCTTGCCGAAGAAGAAGTCATCCCCCTGTATCTCGGTAGTGAACTTATCAGTGCTGGTTTTGCCCAGGTACACCACCACCGGAATACCCGCAGCTCGGGCCTTCTCAATACCTGCTGAAGCCGATGTGGTGGTTAACGGCGCGACAATCAGGACGTCTACTTTCTGAGCAATGAGATCTTCAATATCTGCAGCTTGTTTGGACTGGCTGAGGTCAGCACTGCGGAACAGGTATTGGCCGATATTAGGAATGTCCTTGATGGCCTGCTCGGCCTCGTGTGCCGTCTGGTAGGTGTGGGTGGAACCAGACAGCCCATAGTGGCTCATGCCAATTTTCCATGGGCCGGTCTTTTTGAACTCATCTGGTTTGGTGAGGGGGTTGTCGCCGGACGCGGGAGCGGTGTCCGCTAAGAGCACCAAGTCTTCTGCGAAAGTCAGAGGGGCACACAGGGATAAGGCCGAAATAAGGCCGAGCGCGGTCGCCCAACGCTTGATGGATGGTTTCATGCTTGACTCCGTTATTGTATTTGTAAGCCAGCGGCCGGGCAGCGCAGCTGCCCGGTAAAGCAAGGTTTAGAACGGTTGAGCAGTAGGGCGGATCAGGATTTCGTTGACATCGACTTCGGCCGGTTGGGAGATCGCGAAAGCAATGGCACTGGCAATGGCCTCAGCTTTCACAGCAATATCCCGCACCTTCTGCTCTTCAGCTTTGGCTTCAGCATCACTGATGGTCGATGCCAGGTTGGATTGAACCGCGCCGGGCGAGATGATAGTGGTGCGAATCTTCTCACCGACTTCTTGGCGCAAACCTTCCGAAATGGCGCGTACCGCGATCTTGGTACCGCAATAAACAGCGCTGTTGCGGGTTACGATGTGGCCTGCAACCGACGCGATGTTGATGATATGGCCGCTGTCCTGGGCTTTCATCACAGGAAGCGCTGCAGCGATGCCATAGAGGACGCCTTTGATGTTGATGTCGATCATGGCGTCCCACTCGTTAACCTTGAGGGCCTCGATCGGAGACAGCGGCATGATGCCGGCGTTGTTCACAATCACGTCCAGACGCCCAAACTTGTCGATGGTGAAATCGACAAAATTCTGGACATCCTCGCGATGGGTAACGTCGAGGACAGCGAAAGCGGCCTTGCCACCAGCTTCCTGGATCTGCTGAACAATGGTTTCCATGGCCGGTACGGTATTGGCAGGTGCGCCAATGACGACATGAGCACCCAGGCCGGCCAAGTAGCGGGCAGTCGCTTCACCAATGCCACTGCTTGCGCCGGTGATGGCTACCACCTTTCCTTGTACATTCTGCATTTTATTGCCTCGTATTGTTATTTTGGGAGATGCACGCGCTCGATCAGGAGATCTTTCGATAAGTTTTTACGGATGCTGGTTTGGCCAAGAGCGGCAAGAGCTGCTCCACTGTCAGAGCGACGTGCTCGCTCGTCGCATGGTTATCCAGGTCTTTCTGTGTGGCCCATCCGTCGACGATGACGAATTCAGACGGGTCTTCATTCGACTGATAGGCGTCGTAGAAGAGACAGCCTTCTTGCGCTAGCGAAGGCTCTACAAAACCCAGAATCAGAGATTTTCCCTGTTCGAGGTGTTGGGGTTTTACGTTGAAGGTGGCGACGACATAGGCAGCAGACATAGAGCACTCCATCAGAACAGCAGGACGGGTTTGATGACCTTGCCGGACTCAGCGTCGGCGATAGCCTCGTTGATCTTTTCGAAGGGGTAGTGAGTGATGAACCGCTCGAAGGGGAAGAGGCCTTCTTTCTGCAGTTGCACCATCTGTGGGATGAAGACCTGGGGAATCTGATCTCCCAGGATTACGCCCTGAAGCTTGCGATTAAAGGCGATCCAATCCAGCAGGATCGGGATGTCTTTACCCAGGCTATCGAGGCCAAGAAGGGCGCAATGTCCCCCCGGGCGGGTGGAGGCAACTGCATTACGCACAACAGGCGCCAGGCCCACCGCGTCGATGCTGAAATCGGCACCACCCTCGGTAATCCGATGGATCTGATCCACGACATCTTCCGCGCGACCATTGATTACGTGAGTAGCGCCCACGCTCTTAGCCATTTCTAAGCGCGAGTCATGCAGATCGACAGCGACGATAACGCTGCAGCGGCGGATCTTGGCGGCCATAATCGCGGCCAGGCCTACGGCACCGCAGCCGAACACTGCAATGGTGGAGCCTACCGGTGGCTGCATGGCGTTCATGACGGTGCCTGCCCCGGTTGCCATGCCACAACCCAGTGGCGCGGCGATCTTGAGATCGAAATCCTTCGGCAGCTTCGCGGCGTTGTTTTCGGTCGCGAGAATGTAAGTGGCGAAGGAAGATTGGCCCACGAAGTTGGAGGCGACGTCAGCATCCAGAATTGCACGCTTTCCGTTTGGACGGGCGCCGGTCAGGTTGTACTGGACATAGTTTCGGCAGTTCATGGGGTGTGCACGGCGGCAATCCGCGCAGTGGCCGCAAGAGCTCTGACTCAGTGCTACGTGATCACCTACCTGCAGACTTTTGACATCTGCGCCTACCGCTTCAATGACGCCAACGCCTTCATGACCTGGAATCACCGGGTGGCTCGGGCCGAAGATCCCGTCCCTGAGCAAGAGATCCGTGTGGCAGATACCGGATGCAACGGTGCGAACAAGGATCTCGTTCCCTTCAGGTTCGGCCAACGTGAGTTCTCTTAACTCAAGAGGGCTCTTGGCCCTGGTTGCCACAGCGGCAGTGATACGAGGCATTAGCATTCTCCTTAGGCGCCTTCAGGACGCTCGGGTGACTTGAAGCATTTCAAAGGTCACGGAAGCCGACGCGTATGCGCCTCCAGAGCGAAGCTAAGCCCCTATCACGCCGCGACCTTTGTGTTCTTGTATTACAATCTTATCGACGTGTTGTAGGCTAATATATCCCGAAAAAATCAAAAAGCAAGGGAGCTTTTTGGCCTTGATTTCATCTCGGACAGGCGCTATTCACACGCGCTTATGAACAGGAACAAGTCGTGCATGAGAGTTGGATTCAGTGCCTAACTGGCTGAAATACGGATAGAAATTTCTCTGCTTACGGAGCGTCTGCACATCGCTCTTGGGAGGAATTAGGGGGAAAGGGAGTGAGGCGAGTAGACGACTGGTCTAGAAATTACTAGACGACTGGTCGGTACGGAGGTAAGGTGATTGCCATGAACAAGCCAAATGACATGCGTCAGCACATCTTGGATGTAGCGCGCAATCTGATGACCATCAAGGGATACACCGCTGTGGGCTTGGCCGAAGTGCTGAGCAATGCTGGTGTCCCAAAGGGGTCGTTCTATCACTACTTCCGGTCGAAAGAAGATTTCGGCAAGGCACTTCTGGAGGAGTATTTCTCCGAGTACATCAGCCGAATTCTTCCGATTCTGGCGGCCCAGGAGAGCGGAGCTCAATGCCTGCGTCGGTATTTCGAGTACTGGGTTGAGACTCAAGGCACCGATGTACCCCAGCAAAAGTGCCTGGTGGTGAAGCTCGGCCCTGAGGTCTGCGATCTTTCTGAAGATATGCGCGATGTTCTGGAGAAGGGCACTGCCCGAATCGTCAGTGCCTTGGCGTCCTGCATCAGCAGGGGGGTTGAGGACGGCAGCATCACGTCGGCAATCGAACCCAATGCATTGGCGGAAGCGCTCTATCAGCTTTGGCTTGGCGCTTCGTTGCAAGCGAAGCTGCAAAAATCCACTAAGGCGTTCGAAACTGCGAGCCAAGCAGTGAACTGCCTCATCCACTAAAAAATTTTGTCTACCTACTAGACGACTGGTCTACTACAGAGGTGTTTATGACCGATAACAGCACGCGCACGGATCTTTTCTCCCCTATGGAGATGGGGGCCATCAAACTGGCGAATCGTATTGTGATGGCGCCAGTCACTCGTAGCCGGTACTGCGAAGACGGTATCCCGAACGAATTGCACGCGACTTACTACGCACAGAGAGCCAGTGCAGGGCTGATCATTGCTGAGGCGACGAATATTTCTCCTCAGGGCAGAGGCTATGCCGCAACACCAGGTATTTGGAGCGAGGAGCAGGTTGCGGGCTGGAAAAAGGTCACTGATCTTGTCCATGCCGCCGGCGGCAAAATCGTCAGCCAACTGTGGCATGTCGGCCGTTTTTCCAGTGTCGAACTGCAGCCCAACGGCGAAGCACCAGTAGCCCCTTCAGCCGTCCAGGCAGAAGGTAACACTTACACGGTTGATGGCTTTGTTCCGGTATCGATGCCCCGCGCACTAGAAACTGACGAGATCCCAGGAATCATCGAGCAGTACCGAATCGCGGCACGCAACGCCATGCGTGCTGGATTCGATGGCGTAGAGGTGCATTCGGCGAACAGCTATCTGCTTGACCAGTTCCTGCGCGACTCCACCAACAAGCGCACCGATCACTATGGTGGTTCAATCGAGAATCGTGCACGCCTGACTTTGGAGGTCACTGCCGCCATCGTAGAGATCTGGGGTAATGATCGCGTCGGCATTCGCCTCTCGCCGGTTACTCCCGACGCAGGCAACACGCCGCCTGACAGTAATGTGATGGATCTCTACGGCTACCTGGTCGACCAACTCAACCAGTTTGACCTGGCTTACATGCACTTCGTGGAGGGTGCGACGGCCACGACTCGCGAGATCCCTGCCGGCGTTGACATGGATGCGCTGAGTGCCAGGTTCCATGGCCCATACATCGGTAACAACAACTATGACTTGGAAATGGCCATTGAGCGCCGTAGCGAAGATCTGATCGATGCCGTCGCATTTGGGCGCTATTTCATTTCGAACCCGGATCTGGTGGAACGCCTGCGAGTGGGCGCCGAGCTGACCATCGCGCCACGCGAGTCGTACTACGGCGGTGGCGCGAAGGGCTACACAGACTGGCCAAAAGGCAACTACTGATCACTCCCATTTCGCCACCACCTATAGACGCGCAGAGTCCTCTGCGCGTCCGAGGAATTTGAATGAATTACCTAGAAAACAAGGTCGCGGTCGTTACGGGCGCCTCCTCTGGCATCGGCGCTGCGACAGTTCGGGCATTGGCCGCGCAAGGCGTTCGGATCATCGCGGCGGCAATCGATGAACCTCAATTGAATGCGCTGGTTGATGAGGTCGGGCAGGGCGGAGCTGAGGTTTACCCCTATCCTGCAGACGTGACTAACGCTCTTCAGACGCAAGGACTCGCAAATTATGCAAAGCATACCTTCGGGGCCGTCGATATCCTGGTGAACAATGCCGGGCTGATGCTGTTCTCCAATTGGGTCGATGTGGCGACCGACGACTGGAACCGCATGGTGGACGTCAACATCAAGGGCTATCTGAACTGCATTGCTGCCGTTCTGCCTTTGATGGTCGAGCAGAAGTCCGGGCACATCTTGAATATGGCGTCTGTGGCTGGCCATCAAGTGGGGGAGTCGGCCGGCGTCTACAGCGCTAGTAAATTCTTTGTGCAGGCCATGACTGAATCCATGCGCAAAGAGCTGGGTGTCCAGCATGGGATTCGTGCAAATACCATCAGCCCTGGTGTAATCAACACGGGTTGGGCTGACAAGGTGTCTGACCCCGAAGGTCGCAAAGCGGCCCAAGAGCTAAACCGTATCGCGATCTCACCAAGCGATGTGGCCAACGCGGTGGTGTATGCGCTCAACCAGCCTCCGAACGTCACGGTTAACGACCTGATCATCTCGCCCACTCGACAGAACTGGTAAGTGCGTTGCGGCGTGCCGCCTGTTCATCGGTGACACGGCGCCTCTATAGGCGGCGGCCCACCACGGCTTAGTTTCTCGAAAAGGAAGAGCTGCGGTTCCCGGTGGGTTGCTCCTCACAAAGGAGCTATGTTGTGCCAAGTTTGGAATACACCGCGATCGCCCAGTGTTCGGCTGAAGCGGTATGGACTGTTGTTGAGCGCTTTGGAGACATTGCAGCCTGGCATCCTGGTATCTCTGCGAGCAGGCTCTTCAGTGAAGAGGCGCGCGTGGGTAGTGTCCGAGAGCTTCATCTGCCCACGGGCGAGGTACTCACGGAGCGCCTCACTTTGCTTGAGCCGAAGCAAAGAACTGTTGGCTATCGGATGGAAGTCACACCATTGCCAGTCGAGAACTATGAAGCCAGTGTCAGCGTTCAGCCGCTGTCCGACACTGGGGCCTGCGTCATTACCTGGAGGGCAGGATTCGATGTGCTTTCCGGTATCGATGTAGGCAGCATGACGACGGCAGTCAGCAATCTTCTGCGAGATGGCCATCAAGGTCTGGAAGACTACATACTGAGTGATCAGTTATACGCAGAAGGATTTGAAGGGGGGCCTTGCATCACGCCTGTCCCACTGTCTAAGGCCTACCGCTTGATCAACCATGGGCCTACGGTGTTGGTCTCCGCGCGTCATGGAGGCTGTGACAACGTCATGGCTGCTGCCTGGGCGTGTGGCCTGGACTTTGAACCACCTAAGGTCACGGTTGTGATTGACAAGATCGCAGCCACGCGGGCGCTGATTGAGCGAAGCGGCTATTTCGCTCTGCAGGTACCGACTCAGCATCAGCTCGATCTCACCCATGCACTGGGAAACATCAGTCAATCTCAAGATCCTGACAAACTTGTGCATGCAGGGGTGGAGCTGTTCGAGATGCCGAACTCTGATGTGCCGCTTGTCAAAGGCTGTTCAGCCTGGCTGATCTGCAAGCTGATCAGTGAGCCTCACAATCAAGAAACCTACGACTTGTTCATTGGCGAGGTCGTTGGAGCGTGGGCAGACAGTCGCGTGTTCCAGGACGGCCATTGGAAATATGAGCAGGCGCCATCAGGCTTGAGGAGCATTCATTACATCGCAGGAGGGCAGTTCTATGCCATCGGCCAAGCGATGAATGTGAAAGATTGAGGAGGGGAGATCACCTGTCGTTGCGAGAGTAGATCTGAATTGAATCGCTCTTGTGATCGGTTACCGCAAGAGCGATTCAGTAAGCGAGGTCACTCGCTTTCAGCAGGGGCTGACGCAAGCATTTCCATGGCGGCATTTTCAGCGTTCTTGATGTGCAGGGTTGCCATCTTCTGAGCGCCCTCCGAGTCCCGTTGCTTGATACGCTCCAACAGCTCATCAATCTCTGCCAGGCTTTCGTGAAGCCGCTCTGGTCGTGAGAAGGAGGTGGCCCGGAGCAGATTGATCCGGGTCAACAGGCCGTGCAGGACTTCGGTGATCAGTTGGTTGCCACAGCCGCCAAGCATAACGTCGTAAATTTTCGACTTCGCTTGGATCAGGGCACGGCGATCCGGGTTAGCTGCCTGCTTGTGCAGATTCTTGACCGCTTTTTCCATCGCAGTAATTTCGCGATCAGAAGCAAGGCGAGCAAACTCGTGAGCTGCAAAGCCCTCCAGCAACGCGCGAAGGGCATAGAGCTGCCGTGCTTCCTCAATATCGAGGCTGGCAACCACCGGCCCTCGATGAGGCACGATCACAACGAGCTTTTCTGCCTCAAGCTTCCTCAGTGCCTCACGCAGAGGAGGGCGACTGACGGCGAGCATTTCACACAGTTCACGCTCGATCAGTCGCTCGCCAGGTACAAAGCGGCCATTCATAATGGCTTCGCGCAAGAACCCTTCGACATGACCTCGCAGCGTTTCAGGTCGGCTCATTACCGGCATATCATCACGGGCCATTTCTACTCCTCACATGGAGGGCACAGGGCCACCCACGGCTTTCAATCTGATTATAGGACGAGCAGATTGTATACCAATACGCTTGACATCCACCACTTCTGCCCGGGAGGCAGGTTCTGCGCCATTTTCAGGAGCAGCGCTTGATCTGACGGGATCGACACTTGGTATTGCGCGACGCTATCTCGGTTCTCCGCCTAGATGGACTTGAGATCTCTTCGGTACGTTTCAGGGCTCACCAACATCGTGAATGCTGCAATGAGAGCGCTGACGACCATCATTACTACCACCGCCCAGGGCGACCCATCTGCCCAGAGGATCAGCGCACTTGCAAGCATGGGGGTGATACCTCCAAGCAAAATGGATGCTGCCTGGTAGCCAATGGAAATACCGCTGTAGCGAACAGAAGTGGGGAAAAGCTCAGCGTAATAGGCAGCCAAGGTGCCGTACACCGGCCCATGACCCAAGCACAGTACTGTGATCAGAGCCATCCCGAGCAGCATCAGCGATCCACTCATCGCCATGAGGAAGAAGGGATAGGCTGTCACGGCGATAAACAGAGCCCCACCGATGAAGACTGGACGGCGCCCGACCTTATCCGACACCGCCCCCCAGAACGGGATCGAAACGATGTTGAAAAGGGCCGCCAGCATGACCACCAGTAGCACGTCGCTCTTAGCGAGTGAGGTGTACTGAGAGGTGAATGCCAGGATGAACACGGTATAGACGTAGTAATTACCGCCCTCAGCGAAGCGGGCACCAAGGGCGAGCAGCAACGCCTTACGCTGTGTCTTAAAGACCTCAACAAGCGGGCTCTTGCGCTCGGCAACTGAATTTTTCACTTCAAGGAAAGCTGGCGACTCTTCGGTTTTGAGTCGAATGAACAGACCCACTGCAGCAAGTACGACGCTGAAAAGGAACGGGATTCGCCAGCCCCAACTCAAGAAATCCTGCTCAGGCAATGCTGAGGCAACCGCAAATGCGGCAGAGCCGAGCACCAAGCCAGCTGAAACGCCTGTTTGCGGGAAAGCTCCCCACATACCGCGCCGGTTCGCTGGCGCATGTTCAACCGCCATCAGGACGGCGCCGCCCCATTCACCTCCGACGGCAAATCCCTGAATGACCCGCATCACTATTAGAAGCACAGGCGCCCAGATCCCAATTTGTTCGTAGGTGGGAAGCAGCCCTATCAGAGTGGTCGATACCCCCATGAGCATGAGGGTAAGAACAAGCGTGGTTTTGCGTCCCACCCTGTCACCCATTTGCCCAGCGAAGAAACCTCCGAGAGGGCGAGCGATAAAGCCCACAGCAAACGATCCGAAGGCCGCAATCGTGCCGGCACCTGAGCTGAAATTGGGGAAAAACAGATGATTGAAGACGAGCGCGGCAGCGACCCCATAGAGGGTGTAGTCATACCACTCAATCACACTTCCGATGATGCTGGAGATGAGTACTTTACGCTTCCCAGCATCAATCACCGTCCCTGCAGACGCTGATGCCTCCGACCACGCCTGTGCCTTTCCAGTCATGATTGCTTCCTTATTATTGTATTACAATATGAATGTGGTACAGGCCACTCTAGACCCGCTGGCTTAAGCTGCCAAGAGGGTCAGCGCATTTTCCACCCAATGGATTCGACGGGCGGCCATCCAGTCAGCCTACGCATGATGACAAATCAATAATATTGACTGACTGTACTACAATCATATAGCGTCATTTGGCCCCAAAATTACAAAAACAGGGTCGAGCACACAGATGCTCGCCCCCCAATCAAGGAGGCCGAAAAATGGTCATGAATGCTCGTCAAGACGATGAGTTTGACTACATCGTTGTAGGCGCAGGCACCGCTGGGTGCGTGCTGGCCAATCGCTTGAGTGCCAGTGGCGCTTCGGTTTGCATACTCGAAGCCGGGCCGCGAGACACCAACCCTCTGATTCACATTCCCGCCGGCTACATCAAGAACATCTACAGCAAGACATTGACTTGGAATTTTGAGGCTGAGCCAGGCCCTGGTACCAACAACAGACGCTTTTCCCTCCCACAAGGGCGAGTGCTTGGTGGATCCAGCTCGATTAACGGCCTTAACTATGTGAGAGGACAAGCGGCGGATTATGACGGCTGGGCAGCATCGGGGAATAAGGGCTGGTCGTATCAAGACGTCCTGCCATATTTCAAACGCTCAGAGGCGTGGCAAGGCCCTGGTAGCATGTTCAGAGGGCAGGGCGGCGAACTGCCTATTTCTGAGTTGGATTGGCATCACCCTGTCAGCGATGCTTTGATCGAGGCGGCAGAGTCTATCGGCATACCCCGAAATGCAGACCACAACGCCGGGCGTCAGGAAGGCGTTGGATTCTTCCAGCGCACCATCCACAAGGGGATGCGTTTCAGCTCTGCGAAAGCGTTTCTACGCGCAGCTGAAAAACGAAAGAATGTGAGCGTCCGCACGGATGCCCAAGCGACCAACATCATCTTCGAAGGGAAGCGCGCTGTTGGTGTCCGCTATATGAGCCAAGGCCCGAACGGTACGATTCACCAGGTTCGAGCGCGGCGAGAAGTGGTGCTCACCGCTGGGGCGCTGAATACACCCAAGTTGCTTCAGATTTCCGGAGTAGGGCCGGCCAAAGTCTTGGCCGACATTGGCGTGCCGGTCGTCCACGCACTGGAAGGTGTGGGGCAGAACCTGCGCGATCACTATGCCGTGCGAATGGTGTCCCGGGTGAAAGGGATCAGAACCATCAACCAGATGGTGCAGGGCCCGGCACTTCTGCTGGAGATTGGCCGCTGGTTGATGCGTCGACCGAGCCTGCTGGCGGTAAGCCCTTCCCTGGTTCACCTGTTCTGTAAATCTGATCCAATGCTTGAGCGACCAGATCTTGAGTTCGCCTGCTCACCTGCCAGCTTCAAAGAGGGTGTGGTAGGTCTGCTGGACACACATCCCGGTCTAACACTCGGTGTATGGCAGGAGCGCCCAGAGAGCCTCGGTTATGTGCGAGCGCGCAGTCGCGACCCGTTCGAAAAGCCCATCATTCAGCCAAACTACCTCACTCACGAAACTGATCAGCGTGCTTTGGTTGGCGGCATGAGGCTGGCGCGCGAGTTGTTCCGAGCGCCCGCACTGTCGCGCTATGTGGAATCGGAAACCTCACCAAGTCCCGATCTGCAAAGCGATGATGAACTGCTCGATTTCGCAAGGAATATGGGCACGACCGTGTACCACATGATTGGCACTGCACGCATGGGCCCTGTGGATCAGCCTTTGACGGTAGTGGATGATCAACTTCGCGTGCATGGTCTGACAGGGCTGCGTGTTGCAGATGCTTCGATCATGCCGAGCATGCCCTCGGCAAACACCAATGCCACGACCTACATGATTGCGGAAAAGGCTTCGGACATGATCCTTGGCCAACAACTCCCTGCAGTGAAGGTCGCCGTATGAGTATGGGCACTCAACACTCTCGGGTGAGGTCGGGCACCGATTTTGATGACGCGACGGTCGAATACGCAGCCGCAGCCCACCAGTGCTTTAAACAATTGCAGGATGCTGCAAGTCGCCTCGCCTCAATCCTCTTGCTGATGTCGTTCGAGCGTTCTCGGCATGCACTTGACCATGCCACTCGGGAGGCCGCTGCCTCGCAGATTGCGAGTGGTAGAGAGTGCTTCCTGGGCCTCAAGCCCACCCAGCGAACAGCTCACTTTCATCGGCACCTAAGCACGGGGCTTGAGCGATTGATCCAAAGCTCCAGAGCAATCGATCAGACCTTGGCCAACCGGGCACAAGCGCTCGATCCTTTGCCACTGCTTGTCGATGGCTGGCGTGAGCTTGAAAACGCCTCGAAGTGCTTGCCGGGGTTTGAGGTAGTCGATTTCAGTCACTCCTGCTGCGCCCAGCACACAGCCCATCCGAGTCGTATGTAGCGATTGCTCAATAAAAACAAAAAGGAAGGATCTATGTCGGACTATTCAATCTGGATGCTTGAGTACGCGAGAGTGCCCGATGCTGCCATGAGCTCGCTGGTTTACGGCAAGCACAATGGCGGAACCGTCGAGCTGCCCTATTGCTACACCCTCCTCAAAGGCCATGGGCAAACCATTTTGCTCGACTGCGGCCTGAACAATGCCTCCCATGGCGTACAGTTTGTGAAACGGTTCAACGTCCAAAACTGGTTCTCACCGCGCGACGTGCTGGCTGAGGTGGGTTGCACACCAGAGGAGGTAACCCACGTCATTCTCACGCACGCCCACTTTGACCACATGGGTGGCCTTGAGCTCTTCCCCAACGCTACGTTTTATATTCAGGAGGAGGAGCTGGCTTCCTGGGTGTCCATCATGTCCATGGACAGACGTTTCAGGTGGTTACTCACGGCGGTAGACACTGGGGACATGATCTACGCGGTACAGCTGGCGAGAGAAGGAAGGATGCGAGGGCTGAAAGGGGACATCGATGATCTGTTCCCTGGGGTGGATGTACGCCTTGCGAAGGACACTCATACCGCCGCATCGCAATACATCGTGATCCGAAACGATGGTAAGCGCGATAGCGAGGACGTGTTCGTCTATACCGGAGATCTGGTTTACCGCCACGACAACCTGCATGGTGGCAATCCAGCAGATCCTTTCTATCTACCGGTCGGATTGGCCTCTGGGAGCCAGACCAATCTTCTCATGACCACTGATGCCATCCTGAAAGCAGTCGGGGATGACATGTCTCGTGTGCTGGCGCCGCACGAGCCCTCAATCGCTTCGCTTTATCCGAGCAGGGTGACCAAGAACGGTCATCAATTGGTGGAGGTAGCGTTGGGCGCGGGACAGCAGTCCTACGTCCGCTAGAGGTGATCAAAGCACGAGAGCTGATCTTCAGCTCTCGTGCTTTAGCTGAGTTATACGCTCAGGCAGAGATACTTGATTTCCAGGTAGTCCTCGATGCCGTACTTGGAGCCTTCACGGCCCAGGCCTGACGCCTTGATACCACCAAATGGCGCGACCTCGTTGGAGATCAGGCCGGTGTTGATGCCGACCATGCCGTATTCCAGGGCCTCGGCGACACGGAACACACGGCTCATGTCACGGGCGTAGAAGTACGAGGCCAGGCCGAACTCGGTGTCGTTGGACATGGCGATGACTTCGGCCTCGTCCTTGAAGCGGAACAGCGGCGCCAGCGGGCCGAAGGTCTCTTCTTTAGCAACGGCAGCAGTTTTCGGTACATCGACCAGGATAGTCGGCTCGAAGAAGTTGCCTTCGATGATCTTGCCGCCGGCCAGCACCTTGGCGCCTTTGGACAGGGCGTCTTCGATGTGTTCCTGAACCTTGGCAACGGCTTTGCCGTCGATCAGCGGGCCGGTGGTGGTGCCTTCTTCCAGGCCGTTACCGATCTTCAGCTTGGCGACAGCGGCGGCCAGCTTCTGGGCGAACGCGTCGTAGACACCGTCCTGCACGTAGATACGGTTGGCGCAGACGCAGGTCTGGCCGTTGTTGCGGTACTTGGAGATGATCGCGCCTTCGACCGCCTTGTCCAGGTCAGCGTCGTCGAACACGATGAACGGGGCGTTGCCGCCCAGCTCCAGGGAAACCTTCTTGATGTCCTTGGCGCATTCTTCCATCAGCTGGCGGCCGATTTCGGTCGAGCCGGTGAAGGACAGCTTGCGTACCAGGGAGTTGCCGGTCAGTTCGCTGCCGACTTCGCCGGCGCTGCCGGTGATCACGCTCAGCACGCCAGCCGGGATGCCGGCACGGGTGGCCAGTTCGACCAGGGCGAGGGCAGAGTATGGGGTCTGCGACGCAGGCTTGAGCACCATGGTGCAACCGGCGGCCAGGGCCGGGCCGGCTTTACGGGTGATCATCGCGGCCGGGAAGTTCCATGGGGTGATGGCAGCGGTAACGCCGATCGGCTGCTTGATGACGATCAGGCGCTTGTCCGGCTGGTGGCCCGGGATGACGTCGCCGTAGACGCGCTTGGCTTCTTCAGCGAACCACTCGATGAAGGAAGCTGCGTAGGCGATTTCGCCCTTGGCTTCGGCCAGCGGCTTGCCCTGCTCGGTGGTCATCAGGCGGGCCAGGTCGTCCTGGTGCTCGATCATCAGCTCGAACCAGCGGCGCAGCTTGCCAGCACGCTCCTTGGCGGTCAGTGCGCGCCAGGCCGGCAGAGCCTTGTCGGCAGCTTCGATGGCGCGGCGGGTTTCAGCAGTGCCCATCTTCGGCACGGTACCGATGACTTCACCGGTGGCCGGGTTGGTCACCTTGATGGTCTGATTGTTGTCCGCGTCCAGCCACTCACCGTTGATGAAGGCTTGCTGGCGGAACAGCGTTGAGTCTCTCAGTTGCATAGTGTTGTCCTTATTGGAATTTCTGCCACTGAATCCTCAGCGGGCGTGCGTGGCACGGCCCGCTTAGCGGGCATGGGCATGTGCTTAGAAAGCCGGAGAAGAATGACACAGGTCGGGTAACATTGACATATTGTAAGACAATGATCTAGGTTGAAACCGTCATGCTTGGCAACCGGTCAGGCATGTCGTCGATCAAAAACAACAACCCGACGAGACATGGATATGAACGAAGAGCTCTTTGCAAAAGGTCTGGCCACACGCCGTGAGGTGTTGGGCGCCGAATACGTCGATGCTGCAATCAAAAATGCAGATGAATTCACGCTAGATCTTCAGCACCTTGTCACCCAGTACTGCTGGGGCGATGTTTGGAATCGACCTGGGCTCGACCGCAAGAGTCGCAGCCTGCTCAACCTCGCAATGATCTCTGCGCTGAATCGTCCACACGAGCTCAAGCTCCATGTTCGTGGCGCGCTAAACAACGGGTTGACCAAAGATGAGATCAAAGAAATTTTCCTGCAGGTCGCCATCTACTGTGGCGTTCCTGCCGCCATCGATAGCTTCCGGGTAGCCAAGGAAGTTTTCAAAGAGATGGACGTCTGATCATGTCTGCCCATCCACCAAAGATCTGTGTCATTGGCTTGAGGGATAGCGGGTGGTCTCTGGCTTCCCTCATAGCCAATGCAGGATTCCCGATTGTGGTCTGCGACAATGATCGAAATGTCCTGGACGCGTTTTGCGTTCAAAAAGGTGTTGATCCTCTGGAGCCGGCGAGGGATCTCAGCAGCATCGAGACGGTCATAGTGGCGCTCCCTGATGCGAAGAATACTGCAGCGATGCTCGTCGGTACTTATGGGCTTGCCAGGCTGCTTCAGCCTGGTACCTGTGTGATCAACCTACGAGCATCCGAGGCATGTCTGATGCTATCCGTAGCCTTGGCTCAACATTCCGTGGACTACCTGAGTGCAGAGCTGAAAGGTGATTTTGACCACGGCGACGCTGGCGCGCTGGACGTCGTAGTTGCAGGTGCCGAAGAGGCCATGCACCATCGCTCAGCTCTGTTCGAGGTGATGGGTACTGTGCGTTACGCAGGCCCTCTGACACATCAAGGGCGGAGTGAAGCGTTAGATGCGGCGCACTGACTTCTACAGTTTGAGACTCTTTGTAGCGGTGGCAGAAGAATCGAGCCTCACTCGGGCGGCAGAGCGGACGCATCTTTCGCTGGCCGCCGTCAGCAAGCGGATCAGCGACATGGAAAACGGATTCGGTACAGCTCTGCTGTATCGACAACCCAAGGGCGTCACGCTGACGCCCGCAGGTCAGTCTCTGCTGCATCACGCCCGCATATTGATCTCTAACGTCGAGCAGATGCAGGCTGACTTAAGCGAATTTAGCAGTGGCATCAAAGGGCACGTCCGCATACAGGCGAATGCCTCTGCCACAATCGAATATCTACCGGAAAGTCTTACACGTTTCAAAGAGGCGTTCCCTGAGGTGAAGATCGACCTGGAGGAGCGCCCCAGTGCTGAAATCGTGCGTAGCGTACGAGAAGGCGCCGCAGATATAGGCATCTACGCCGGTCATGTCGTTGCAGAAGAGCTTCAGGTTTTCAGCTATCGGCAGGATCGCCTGGTCTTGGTTACTCGCTCAGACCATCCACTGGCTGGACAAACCCGTGTCAGGTTCGAGGACACGCTTGACTACGAACATATCTGTTTTCAGCAAGACACTGCTCTGCACGCACGCCTGCAGAACTCGGCGATCGACTTGGATCGATCCCTACGCATCCGGGTGCAACTGCGCAGCTTTGAAGCCATCTGTAGAATGATTCACGCCGGAATGGGCATCGGCATTCTTCCGCACCACGCAATCCAGCACCAGTTACCGCAGATGCAATTGAGCAAGGTCGAATTTGATGAGTCCTGGGCACGGCGCGAACTCAGGCTTTGCGTCCGTAGTCGAGATGCTTTGTCAGTCATCGCGAGGGAAATGGTCGATCATCTCCTGCAGCACTGAGAAGCCCCCGATCAGGGGGCTATGGCGTAGTCGTATTCAGTGCAAACGCAGTCGTGGCCTTGAGCGCCCTGAGAGAAGATCACCCAGCATCCGGAACATTACTCGACGCTTCCCAAGAAGAGCGGCTTGGTGCATGCGATACAGGGACATGTAGAACATACGCGCCAGCAAGCCTTCTACGAACGTTGCTCCTGAGAGATTACCCATCAATGTGCCGACTGCACTGAATGAGGCCAGAGAAACGAGTGTGCCGTAGTCTCGGTAACTGAAGGATTCCAGAGGCTCCCCAGTAAGCTGTCGTTCCAGGTTCTGGGCCAGAAGCTTGGCTTGTTGATGCGCGGCTTGTGCTCGGGGTGGCACACGCTTGCCTTCACTATCTTCGATAGGGCACGCCGCACAATCGCCGATGGCAAAGACACTCACATCTGAAACAGATTGCAGGGTAGGGTGCACTTCCAGTTGGTTTATGCGATTGGTAGCCAGGCCATCCAGTTGCGCCAGGAAGGCGGGCGCCTTGATGCCAGCCGCCCAGATTGTCAGGTTGACCTGCACACGCTCATTGTCGGAGAGGACGACTTCGCTCTCCGTCACTTCCTGAACAGCTGTTCTCACCAACACTTCGATGCCCAGCTTAACCAGTTCTCTGTGAACCGCCTGACTAATGCGCTCAGGTAGGGCCGGCAGAATGCGCTCACTGGCTTCAACGAGATAAATCTTCAAGGTGTCGCAAGAAGCTTTTCGGACACCATAACCTTGCAGGAGGCGTGCTGCATGCTGAAGTTCAGCGCATAACTCAACGCCTGTTGCACCTGCGCCCACCACTGCAATGCTCAACGGCGTATCGCTGTTGGTGGCGTGGGCATTTAGGTGATGGTTCAGCAGTGTCTGATGCAGTTTCTCAGCTTGGCCGCGACTGTCTAGGAACGCACAGTGCTCGTAGACCCCAGGGGTGCCGAAGTCATTGCTTTGGCTACCGACGGAGAGTACCAACGTGTCGTAAGCAATCGTACGCTCAGGGCTGATCTCCTTGCCACTGGCATCAAGCGTCCTTTCCAGAGTAATCAGTTTGGCGTTGCGGTCGATGGCCGACATCCGGCCATACTGGAAACTGAAATGGTTCCAACGTGCCTGCGCCACGTAGTTGAGCTCATCGAGCCCGGTGTTGAGTGAGCCTGCCGCAACCTCGTGGAACAGTGGCTTCCAGATGTGGGTGAGGTTGGCGTCTACGAGCGTGATTTGTGCCCGTCCTGTGCGCCCCAGCCGCTTGCCGAGTCGTGTTGCCAATTCCAAGCCGCCAGCGCCGCCCCCTACGATAACAATGTGATGATTCATTTCCGCTGCCACTTAATGTTTGTGGTTAAGCATGCACGTATGAGGAGCAGTGAGAAATTGAGCATTTAAAAAGGGAGGCTTCGCTAAATACGAAGCTAAATTCAGCAACGAGCCAAGACCGGGGTCTACCAAGGCCGTGAGCGCGCTGCCGCTCGCATTGCTTGGCTGTTTAGATCTAGCTTGAATCCGCTGAAGAGGTGAGTGATAACATCAAGCGCGAAGTCAATGGAGGACTGAAATGGCAGAGGTTGATGACAGGCTTTTTCAAGCCATGTGTGATCTGTGGAGCATACACAGCTCTCAGAATGGAGTTTTTGCAGAACCTGAATTCAAGCGGCTTGAGCAGGTTTGCGCTGATCTGTACGAGGTAGGAGATCGTAATCTTGGGCGTACTCTCGCTCTCAATCATGCATTGAGATCTCTTGGCGCCCCGTGCTTACAGACTCAAGGGGGCCAGGGAAATATCGGCGATGTAGTGGTATCTGCAAAGGCCATCGATAAAGCCTTCAGGCAGACGCACGCGGGCTACACGCACATCTGTCCGCTTGATTACGCAGAGGACTTGCCATCCCTCGAATTCGGCCCGATCAATCTTGAGCGATTCAGTAAAGCGGATCTCGAAGCGCTTTTCGATCTGCCCAGGCTCGCCAGGCACTATCCAGAACGCTCGCTTGACGCTGCGCGGCTGTCGCAATTTCACTGGCTTGTGGTCAAGGAAAGCCGGCCTGTCGCGGAAAGCGCCGGGAGGCGCGCATTACCGGATTTTCTCGGGTTCATGGATAGGGACAATGGTGCTATCGACCCCCACGAAGGCCGCTTTCCCCAAGCGGTTGAGACAGCTTTGTTTTTCCTACTGCTAGCTCCCTGGGAACGATGGTCAACTATGAACGAGGTAGATTGGCGTGGCTTCCGAGTGCCTTGGATTTACACCCGGAGCGATGACTTGTTCGTCCCGCCGGCGCCGCCTCCTGGCGCAGATACCCTTGCATGGCAGCCGCATATCTACACAAATGAATATGGAGAGTGTGTTGAAACAGAGCGTCCTATCGAGTTCCCGCTGACAGCTTCTGCGGAGCGCGAGATGTCTCAGTTTTGTCAGGAGCGATGGAACAGCTTCCAAACCGCCCTCAGATCCGATCTGCTGAAACCACCGATCATGCATTTTTTGGTGAGGGCATTTCTATCCGACGGCATTGATGAGTTCATGGCTCATATGACGACGATTGAGGCTGCTCTGGGGCTTCATGCTGATCACGATCGTAGGGCCCGGAGTCTTCACCACCCAGGATGGTGGGCCACCAGGCGAGTGGGGGCACGAGTGGCATCGATCCTGGACGATGCTTCAGCTGCTGGCCTTTATACCGAGCTGTTCGATTTGCGGAGCGCCTTCATCCATGGACGCGAGAGCATGGAAAAAATCTCAACGTTCAAGCGTGTTGAAGCACGACGTTTGGCGGCAGCAATCGCGGCAGCGGTCGTTCACTACGCGAGCCAGGCTACACAACCCAGAGATAGCTTTCTGCGGGAACTGTTGGATAACGGGGTAGAACTGGTCACTCAGAATCAGCCAAGCTGATCGATATGAGCGTCAACAGAAGGGGCCTGGCATCTTCAAGGCATCAGCCTAGAAGGGAAGCTCTGTTTGCCCTGCAGCCGGTCTGGAAGGTCGGCGCTGCATCCTGGTTGGAGATGTAGTTACCTCGGGGACGGGTACCAATGCCTTAAGGCCAGGCACACCTCCATCACGGGCCAGTTCGCGCAGCTCGACCCCTAACTTGTCGACTAAAGCCGCCGCTGGCTCACCGGTCTCCTCACTAACCGTCAAAGCGAGCAAGGCCAGCGGGGAGAGATCAAGCCGTTCGCTCAGTTGCTCCAGCTTGTCCAAGGTGATGCTGGATTTTCCGCTCTCTAGCTTCGACAGGTATGTCCTGCTCGTTGTATCTGCGAATTCACGCTGGGTGATGTTCCGCTTGCTGCGCAGCGCACGCAGCACCACAGCAAATGACGACTTCAGTGCCATGAGGCCTTCCTCGCATCGAGATGATCATCACGCATGATTCTGAATCTTCCTTGGTGCCCGGATTCCAGCATTTGATGCCTATGTCCCCTTAACAGCCACTCCAGCGGGGTCGATTTTCACCATCCCAGCACGGTCGATCAAACCGCTCAGTGGTGGGCGAGCACTGTTGAAATATACAGTGCTCGCCTTTATTCTTCCAGGAGAACATTTGTACTCCTATCACATTTAGGACTCATAGCGCATGCACGACCACGCCAACGACAGACCGATCGAACCATTTTTCAGCCGGGAAGAGCTCCTTGAGCAACGCTGCGACCTGCTCGAAAGCGAGCTTGCGGAACTGGGGGATGAGCTGCAGGCAAGCCGTGAAAAGATATCGACCCTTGTGGTGATGTGGTCTGGCGTCACAGCTGAGCTACGTGCAGCGGAGGCAAAGCTCATTAAGATGAGCTCTCCGGATCATCATGATCGATCCGGCCTGGGCTAAACGCAGCTAAGCCACCGAAGGAGTTGCTGGCGTCGACATACCTCAGCGCAGACTTCATATCTTTCCAGCCGACATAGCTCATGAGGCCCTTGATATCCCAGCCGTTCGCGGACGCCCATGTCGCAAATCCTCGCCGCATCGAATGACTGCTGTAGGACTGAGCAGGTATGCCAGCTTCTTCCAAAATACGCCTAAGCAACGGAATGAGGCTGGTTGATTTAAACCCTTTCTCGGAAAGGTTGCCCCACCGATCTAGCTTTCGAAAGACAGGGCCTCTGGTCATTCCGGCTACGGTTATCCAGTTGATATACGCCTCCACTGGACACAGTTTTTTCAGAGCAGGGGTATGAAAAGTACTGCCTTGATGGTCGCGATCAGCCTTGGTGTAGGGCAGATAGAAGGTGATGCCTATGCCGGCCTCTGCTTGAGTATCTTCGACCTGAAGGCGAGCCAGTTCATCACTTCGAAAGCCGCGCCAAAAACCGATGAGTAGCAGGGCTGCGTCGCGCCGGTATCTCATAAGTGCACGGTAGTCCCCCGACTCTACTGCGTCTGCTGCTTTGCTATTCAGCCAATTGACCGCCTTCTCAAGGTGGCGAAGCTGAAGAGGGGCAGCCTGCTTCTGCCTGGTGGGGTGCACAACGCGGATGCCCTTGAGCATCTGGCGTACGTGGGGTGCTTTTGTTGGATCTGGAAAACCTTGGCTTACATGCCACTGAGCTAGCGCAGCCAAACGCTGACGCAGCGTACTGAGCGACAGCGTCTCAGCATACTCCGCAAGGTAGCGGACGATCCCCTCGGCAGTCGCCGGCAGGTATCCACCCCAAGTCACTTCGAAATGCTCAACCGCAGCCCGGTAGCTCTTGCGCGTGTTTTCGCGCGTGCCTGCCGTGAGATACCGCTGCGCCTTGTCCATCTACCGTTTCCTGCCATCTGTGCGTGCTTTGAGCACGATTCTGATGCATTTTCAGCCATGAGAACACATAACACTCCATTATTTACTCTTTTGAATACTGTTTATCTGGAGCAAGAAATGGCTTAAGATGAGATGTAAATACATGACATGTAACGCGGTACGAAATCGTAGGAGATGGGCATGGCTCGCGGTGGTATTAACAAAGCTCTTGTGCAGAAAGCGCGTAGCGCGCTGCTGGCGCGCGGCCTCAACCCGAGCATCGACGCCGTGCGAGTTGAGCTCGGGAATACCGGCTCCAAAACCACGATTTCCCGGTATCTGCAGGAGCTAGAGGCTGCAGATCCACGCCCTCAGTCCGACCCGACGCGACTGAGCGATGAACTCACCGGCTTTGTCGCTCAGTTGAAGAAGCGACTTCTGGAGGAGAGCAATGCTGTGTTGGCCGAGGAGCGCACCTCACATCAACAGAGCGTGAATGCGCTGAATCAGCAGATCGAGGGACTTGAAGATGAGCTCAAGAAGGCTCAGCAAGAGACCGCAAGCCGCGATGCCGTGCTGTTGAGCCAGGCAGAGGAACTGAAGACGGCGCAGTCTTCGTTACAGGCGGAGCTCAATCGCAATGCGCGCATCAGCCAGAGCTGTGCTGATTTCGAGTTGCGTGTGCAGGAGAAGGAGGAGCTGGTGCGATCTCTGGAGGAGAAGCACGCACATGCTCGTGATGCCATGGAGCACTACCGCAATGCGATCAAGGAGCAACGCGAACAAGACCAGCGTCGTCACGAAACACAGCTTCAGCAGTTGCAGCACGAATCGCTGCAACTCCAACAAACCTTGATGGTGCGCCAGGATGAGCAGTCTCGACTCATTCGTGACAACGAACGATTGCTGGGAGAGGCAAGGCAGAACAACAAGCTTTTACACCAGACTCAGGACTCCCTGAGGCGCCTGGAAGGTGATCTGGGCGTCGCAAACATGGCTGCTGCCCGAGCAGAGGGCGCGAAGCAGATGCTTCAGGAGCACTTGGTGCTCGCGCGCAGAGAGGCGGAGGCTGCCAATACCCATGTCATCCAGCTTCAAGCGACTTCAGCGGAGCTGGCTCAGCAGCTCGCAGAAGCCAAGGAAGCCATGTCGCTCAGCGAAAGCCCCGAACCAGCCGATGAAGGGGAAACCGATGCTAGGGGTGATGCTCAACGCAGCTAGTGCCTGGTAGCGAGTCTACGCAATGAACTGCAGATGAAGCTTGACCGCACTTCTCGCTGACGTCTTCGCCAATGCGCTGAAGTTGGCCGCCGCAGACACACTGGGTGTTTTCTGGCTCGTGACGGATCACTGTACGTGGGAACTGCGGTGGCAGCGGCGCACGTTTGGGTTTCTGACGTAGCTCGTCCGGTGCAGGTGGCGGATTGACCGCCTTCAGCTCGGCCTCGATGGCCGCGATATCAGTGTCGAGCAGGTCGTCGAGCAAGCTACCTTGGTCAGGGCTTAGCTGTTCGCTGCGCTTGGCGAACTTGTGTCGTTTGAGGATGGCGATCTCATGAGCGAGTTGCTCGTTGACCGTTTCAAGGCGGTGGATTTTCTGGCCCATCGAGTCGACCTGGGACAGCAACTGCAAGGCCTGTTCGGCCAAGGCACGGAGCTGTTCCGGTGTCATTTGATCGAGATTGAGCGAGGAAGTCATGCCGCTGATTGTGCCAGAGCCGAAAGTCAGCAGCGATAAACCGATGGGCTAATGGCAGGCGTTACAGCACTGTGATCAAGCCGCCTGCACCGACCCGTTGCCATGGCAAGCCCAGTACCAAAGCCTGAAGTTGCTCGTTATCGAGTTCGACCTCCGATCCGTGCCGAATGCCGGGCCAGTGAAACTTGCCTTCATTCAATCGTCGCGCCGCCAGCCAGATACCCACGCCGTCATGCACCAGAACTTTCATCCGATTGGCGCGGCGATTGGCGAACAGATAAGCGCAGTGCGGCTTCGCCGCACCGAACACGGCAATGACCCGGGCTAACGCCGTTTCGGTGCCGGCGCGCATATCCATCGGTTCGGTGGCGAGCCAGATCGCATCGATTCGAATCACCGCAACAGGTCTCGCAGAAAGGAGGCACAGACGGCAGCGCTTTCGGTCGGCCAGTTCACTTTGACGGTGCCACGCGAGTGCTGGATTTCAACGCAGATGCTCGATGACGGAGCCTGGGAATGCCCTCCGGCGAGCTGCAAAGGTAGCGGAATGAAAGCAGGTTGCAGCTCCATGGCTTTGTTCGTTTGTACCCGAATCCATTTATGGACGAGGTTCGCGTTAAGGCTGTGGCGCTGCGCGACGCTGGCAATCGACGCGCCGGGCTGAGCGCACTCTTGGACTACCTGGGCCTTGAAGGATTTGGAATAGGATCGGCGTTGTGGCTGCATGGAAAGACCCGCTTAAAAGGCTAGAAATGGTGTCCACCTAATTAGGTGGACACCATCGCCTTTGGCGTCGGTGTCAGGAAGGTGAGTTGGCCGGACGGTTACGTTGGATCGCCCAGAGAGGCACACTGTTCTGGGTAAATAAAAAGGGGCCTTCACGAGGCCCCTTATCTTTGCTTCTGAAGGGTTACTTAGCTAACCAGCTCTCGACTTCGTCGGCACCATGCTGGCTTTTCCACTCTTTCAAGGTCTTGTGGTTACCACCCTTGGTCTCGACGCGCTCGCCTGTGTGAGGGTTCTTGTAGACCTTGAGCTGACGGGGCTTGCGGCTGGACTTTTCAGCCACAGCAGCTGGTGCACGTCGACTGGCAGATTGTGGGTCAAGAATGGCTATGATATCGCGCAGGCTGTAGCCGTACTCCGAGAGCAAGCTACGGAGCTTTTTTTCAAATTCGATTTCGCGCTTCAGGCCATCATCGTTTTTGAGGGTCTCAAGTTCGGCCAGCTGAGCAGCCAGTTGTTGCTCCAGCTTACGGAATTCGGCGAGTCTGGACATTTGATGCTCCTGTCTATGGTGCGTCGAGTATAGGGGTGGGGCTACAAGCCATCAATGCGCAGGTTCAAGCCGATGCCAGAGGCTAAGGTCGACCTCATTAAGTATCCTGGCTTACCTCGCCTTCGGAGTCTCCCACTGGCGGGGAAGCCTGATCAGCGATGAATCCACGATCTCGCCAACGACGACGAACAAATGAGTTGAAGTCGTAGGGATCTTCGAGATCCAAATTATCTGCGTGGTCTGAGACGATGATCTGGGGCATCAAGCCTGTTTCTTTCTCTGTTTCCACACAGAACGCCGCCAGCTGACTGAACATGTTGTTCACTGCCACCAGATCTGCATCCTTTTTGTCGGATCTGTTTGCTGCCTCGGAGGCTTTCGTAGCCTCGAATGCTTTGTGCTTGTCCAGCGCCGGGAAGTACACCTGGGTAGGTTGGTCGAGGAAAAGAATTGGCGGGATCCTGCAGTCTTGGTCGTCGTGTCGCGCAAATTGATAGTGCAACGCCATGAAGAGCGCCAGATGAGAGTAAAGCCAATTCGCGCCACTGCCCATGGAGCGCAGGTAAACCCGCTTCTCATCGCTTTGCTGGTACCAAAGCTCAAATGTGGTGAGGTCAAATTTAAGCTTGCAGGGTGTGTAGGTTTCTTCGAAATTGAACCTGTCACCGTATCGAGCAAGCGCTGCATCAATTTTCTCAGAAAGGGCGGCTACCTTGGTCTCTACGTCGTAGGCCTTGATCAACCGCTTGAGCTCTTTCACCTCTGCCCTGAGCTTGAGCTCTTGTTCGCTGAGCGAAATGCCCGATTTCAGCTTTTGACTCCTCAGTCCGATCTCCAGCTCCACCTTGACCGAGATCGCCTGTTCATTGGGGTTCTTGGTTGTCGTGAGCTTTTCAAGTTCGGCGTCGAGGGGGTCGATGGCGGCCTGGATTTTAGCGAGCGCGTCGTTGAATTTACCGATCTCTTTGATGAGGGCGCGCTCTTCGTCGGCGTAGCTCTCTACGGCATAGCTTGAGAGGTTTAGCTCGCCATTAAGCCAGGTAATAGCGTCAAAGAGCTTACCTGCCGCTACAGCGGGTAGATCGGTGTGAGAGTCACACATCGGGCAGTGGGTATGTGAGATCTGAATCGATTTCGGCGTCCCGTCTGCCCGCATAGCCTTGGTCAAACTCTTCGCAGATATTATCGATTCACGCACCTGAGCAAGTTGTCGAGTAGCTGCCCTTTTCTTCGGCAAGATCACGGCAGCGGCATCCTCGTGCGCCTGACGTTTTGCCTCGATCGAATCCGACTGGAAATTGATTCGCACCGCGCGCTGGGAAATTTCTTCTAGATACTTCTGGGGTTTGGCGTAGAGCTCATCTGCTGTGGCGTTGGTGAGCGGATGACCGGCCAGGGCTTCGTAGGTATCAAGGAGGTGCTGGTAGTGTTCGACAACCTCTGTCTTTTTCTTCGCCTCACGAGGAATCTGATTCTCGATCTTCTTGAGCGCATCCTCGGCGATATTCAGCTCTTTGACTTTGTCAAAATAGTCTTCATGCACGAGCCCCATCAGGATTTTGAAATGCGCGATGGCTTGCTCACGCTTTTCCTTCTCATCGAACCGATAAAAGACGGCATGCTTGTTGGCCACCAAATTTTGGTGTTGGAGCATGAAGCTTGCAAATGTGCGAATTGAAGGCGTGGGCGATTTCGCCCCGGGAACATTCAGCCTCCAGGCCTCCTCATCCACGTTCTTGAGGGTAATGTTGAAATATCGGCCGAGCTCTTTCTTGAAGCGTGCCTCAGGATACTGATGGCGCTCCTCGGTGAACCGTTCTGGGGTTTCCTGTAACGCTTCGAGCAAAGCTTGATGAGTACCTGGCCATTCCGTGAGGTAGCAGCCACCATCCGAACTGGTTCGGGCCGCCACCAGTAGATGGCTCGGGAACTCAAACGCGATGAGGTAGATCTTCGCCCGTTCGGTGATGCGTCCCACGGGTATGGTGTTTTCACTCGCACCAAGGCAAAAATCGAAAATTTCCAAGATCGCGCTTTTACCCGTGGAGGATGCGCCAGTGATGATGTTCAGCCCACGCTCAAACGGGACGTGATGCAGCTGGTTGTCAGTATCCACCACGCCGATGCAACGCAGAAAACAATTCATAGTGATTTGAGCCCTAACATCCTGTAAATCGTAACGATATGCTCTGTCCCAAAGATGGTAGCCAGGCGTTCAGCCGCCTTCATGATCCTTGGATTGGCATTCTCTGCTCTGTTCTCATCATGTAAGGTCACTCCCAACCGCTGGTCGAAGCTGATGCATCCCTCGGCGGACAGGATCAGTAGACAGTCGTTAGTCAGTGACTTCATTTGCTGGACTCTCTCGACCAGCCCGGCCAACCTCTCGCGCTTTTCGCACATGGTTCGCAGCGAGCTGGTGCTCTTGGCCTTGTGGAGAAAATCTTGAGTAGGTGGATACAGCACCAGCGGGAGAATGAGGTAGCTCAGCAGCACATCCTGTTCCGTGGTCTCTCTGTGGTTGTAAAACTGGTAGATGACGGGCGCCAGCGCGAGGGGCGATCGCTGCAGCGTGTAAAGATGATCGAATGGGCGAGCATTCATTCGTCCCATAGCCTCCAATGAAATTCTTCATTTCGGGTGCCAGGCTCTTCATCCGCCAGCAAGTGATAGATGCCGTTTCGGAACGTTTGAGGAGTGTCTTGGAAACTACACAAGGGAGTAACTGGGGCGGCGCAGCTCTCCGAGAAGAAAAGGCGAGAAGCCGCCAGCTTGGTCGACCTGTCTGAATGTGTGTCCAGTTTTTCCATGGCCGAATCTCTCGCCCAAAAAGCGGCCTCGTGATGATTATCTTGGTAACGTGAAATATCTTCTGGGCTAACTGAGCAGTCCCGGATCATCCCTGAGACGTGCTCGTGCGCCTCAAGCAAGTTCAGGGTGGCGCGTGATAAATGTTTCTCCGCTCCGATCTCGATCAGCTTGCGGGCAAACCGCCGGCTTCGCATGTGAGGCTCAGCTGCCTGACGGCTAATTAGCTCAGTGTTGATAGTGGGGAAGGTCACCGGGCCCACCATGTGTCGTTTGGTAAGCTCCTGGAGCTTGGCGTTGAACTCGCGACCCTTGATTTCCCAGCCCTGGGCGATACGGGTGGCGTCCATCATGAAGCCGAACAGGTCATTGACGTAATCATCTTTCCGGTTCGGGTTGATGCCACCCAGTTTCTCTTTTTTGTACGTGGCGATAAGGGCGGCCAGGTTTTGCTGCTCTGGCAGAATCCGAATCTTGGGGATAACGGCGAGGAGTGACTCCCGCATCTCCGTGCTTAAGACAGCTTTGCGTTGCGAAGTGAGCTTACCTTGCTTGGGACTAGTACCATCAGAGGGCAGCTCCGACTCCTGCTTACGTGGCTTGCGCTTGCCTATCGCCGCATTGATGGAGGTGAGCAGACCTAGGCGTTGGGAAGGGTCGCTCTCGTTCCATCGACTAAGCGTTGATCGACTGCCGAAGCTTTGCGTCGTAAGTAGGACTAGCTCCTCAAACCGCTCATGATCGAACGCCGGCTTGAGCCAGTTATGCAGAGTATTCCAGAAATTGGTATGCCCGTCGGAGAGGTCGTCTTCCCACATCTTGACCTCTACAGCGCCCTCCCGATCGACGGCAACATCGCCAAATACCTCGATCCAGAGGGATTGATCATCTTCGAGCTTGTGACAGTACTCGATGGCGACGTGGATCTGGTACTTGATGGCTTCGAAGAGCTTTCGAGCTTCAAAATCGATTGTTGACTGCATGGCTAACCTGGCGGGTGCCCGAAGCACACCTCATTATTATTGCCATGAGGACATTCGGGGGATGGTGAATCCGAGGCTACTGCGCGGCGGCTCATGCATATTACCGTGACCAGTGGCAGATGGCCATTTTGGATCCTGATTGAGCTGCCAGTTCGCCCATTGGAGTACGCCAAGTTAGCACTGTGCACTCGGCATCCTTGGACAGGAGCGGCAGGTCATGCGCAGCGAGCTATGGGGCAAATCCCAAACTACCTATACGTCAGTCAAGTCCTGTGGGCCCAGATAAATGATGTCGATCATGCTCGTGTCTTGGCCAACGTTGACGCGCAGCAATCCCTTCCGGGCGGGATTCATCGAATTCTGCAGAGTTCCTAGGAGTGCGCCGTCAACCGCTAACACTTGCGCTTTTCCTGCATGTTCGTACAGCTGAAGCGGGGTACTTGGAGGTGGTGAGGCGTCCAGCCAGTCGACCTTTCCCCAATAAGAACGTTTGGCCCACGTGTGACTCTCACGCGGCTCGAAACTGCCCATGAAGTCGAGCCAGATGTTCCTCGTTTCGGCGGTCGGCCAATTGGGCGAAGCGTTTAGCTGTGTCACTTCTTCTGAAAGAAGCCAGCTCCGGAGCCCATCACTTGTATCGAATGTGGCTCCGGTATCAGTGACGGCCTTGATGGCAGCCATCCTTGAGCTGAAGCCCGCTTGAATCAATAGTGCCGCTGCCCGGTTCAGCGTTCCAGTTTCAACTGCTGCGACGGCCAAGCCAAGCTCAAAATTATCGAGGGGTAGTTCAACGACCGTATCATCGTTAGCTTCTGCCCGAACTCGGATCGCTTCCATTGCCCAAGGCAGGCGATAGACAAGGCCGTTCTCTATAAATCTCAGGGTTTCTGAGGCTTCATCAGCAGAATGGCTGGTTATTGCTTGACCTTGCAGCCATCGCTTTAGAATGTCCTGCCAGTTTGCAGGTAGTGCGTCGGGCATGAAGGGATAAAAGGAAAACACGTGTTGAGCAATAGCAGTGAGAGCATCGATTGCAACGCTTTCATCATCCTGGATTATTCCCGCGTTCGCCGTCACCAGCAATAGATTGAGCTCCTCTGCCAACGCGTCAAGAGTCTTGCCTGTGGCCAGCCCGATACCTGCCAGAAAGTAGCCTCGACGCTGGACGGAGCTAGTTTGGCTCCAAATCAGTGTGGCACGTGACCTCAGACCTGCTTTCAACGCATTCTGAGTGTTTTCATCACAACGAAGTAATCGGCGATGCCATAGCGAGGATTGAAGGATATCGTCAAGTGCAGACTCAATGTTGCTGTCCTCAACGTCACTTCCGCCGATCAAGCTCAGGACAGCCGTGTCGAGAGTGGCCACATGTCGTTCCCAGGCGGCCCGAGCAGCCTGGCTTTCCTCAGGCTTCTCTGAGTCAAGCTCAGGGAAGCTCCACGCCATCGCATTGTTGGCGACGTACTCGACTAACGCGTCAATATCGCCCCCAATTTTTTTCGACATGCGCACTAGCAGCGTGCCAACAAGCTGGACTAGTCCGCTTTCCATGTTGCGGGCGCCTAGGTCACTGATCAATGCTTCCCAATTTTTCCGTCGCTGTCCTGCCTTGTCGAAGATGGGGAAAAGCACCATACCTTCGACATCGACGTAAGCTCGTCCTGCCCGACCAATAACATTCTTGAATTCAGAAATATCAATTGGCTCGCCCGATCGGTGCAAGGAATGCATCACCACTGCGGTGGCAGACAAATTTAAGCCTTGCGCCAGGGTAGGTGAGGATATTGTGACCCTGAGAACACCTTCGCGAAGCAAGCGCTCAACCTCCTTGCGATACGCCGTAGGCAACGCCCCGTGATGCAGCGCAACACCCAGGCGCAGGCATTTCAGGATCGAGCTCTCTGCTCCGAGCCATTCTTCGCCAAGTGCGATGGCAGTCCTCAGCGTGGCGGGATCAACCTCAAGGAGAGATCGGAGCGCTTCGCGCTCGTAGAGATCAATAATCACATCCGCATAAGGTTCGACGCTGCTTCGTTGTGGGCAGAAGATGAGTACGGTTTGCCCTTCATCAATAAGGCGCCAGGCTGTAGCGAGGCAGAGTTCGCGTTGATCATTAGGAAAAATCTTCGTCCGGCGGCGTTTTGGCCGCACCCAGGCTGGGGGAACGCTCCCCTCTAGATAACGTTGCACCCAAGGGCGCTCATCACCAACGCGCAGACTGAGACGGGCGGTGGAGTTGGAGGCATTCCAAGTGACTTCACCGAACCGAAGCCGGGTAGGGCGCCAATCGTTTTTGATCAGATCGCCTGGGTGATCTTTGCGCAGCCAGTTAGAGAAGTCTTCCAACTGATCGCCATCTGGAAGGATTGCCGATAGACACACAATTCGGCGTTGATCAGCGTCTGCACGACGCAGCAAGCGTTGGATTTGCACTTCGTAGCGTACTTCACGTTCGTTGAGACCTATCATATGGCCTTCATCGAAAACCAGCAGACCGACGTCGTTCAGGAGGTCTGGGTCATTGCGCAGGGCAAAGTCTATTTTTTCTGGTGTTGCGACGATGATGTTTCGGCCTCTGATTGAGTCCTCATCAATGCCGCTGACACCAATGCTTCCGTAAAGCGCAGAGATCGTTTTACCAAGAGGCCCAAAGCTTCTCTGCAGAGTAACCTCAGTCTGAGCGGAAAGCGCCCGCAATGGTGTGATAAACGCGACACGCTTGCCAGCAGCCAGGCACCGAAGGATGCAAAGCTCTGCGATTCGGGTTTTCCCCGCGCTGGTAGGGAGCGAAACCACGAGATCGTCAGTTTGATCAGATGCTCGGTGGGCAGCATCGATTTGTGAGGGCCAAAGATCAAGCTCAGCACGAGGTCGCTGGTGCAGTAGGGCAATGAACAGCTCTCGGAGCTGTGGCCACTCGGCTGCCTCTCCTCCGGTGGGTTGAGGCGGTACATTAACGTGGAAAGTGTTAGACCACAGGTCTGTGATCAAATGAATCGCAATTCGGTACGCCCACCACTGGGGAAGCAGGTTCATTTCACTGGAAATGGCGAGGCCAGTTCCAAGCCGATCCTTCGCTTGCGTAAGCAGTACTTCTTCACCCCGTTCAAGCGCGGATATGAAAAGCGCCATTCCCGCCATGAACGTATCGGTCAATGCAGTGCTGAGACTTTCGAAAAGGAAGTCGTCGCTGTCCTCCGAGGGTTCTCCTGCAGCCTCCAACCTGTCGAGGTTTCCCTGAACCTCCGCAGCGATGGCAGCGTCGCTACCTTGCCCAGATGCACGATAGTCGAAGACCATTGCGCGAAGCTCCTGGAGGTTGCGTCGCATAAGCAAAGCGAGTGCACGCTCTATTAAGCTGAAGTTATTCTCAGCTACTACAACCTGGAGCAACGAGTAGGCCCTAGCGGAGAGGTGCGCCAGGTGGTAGCTCGCAGCTGTCATGACGAAGTGAAAGTCTCGATCTATTTCCTCGGGATTGCCCTTGGAGATCACTGCCTCAAGAGCTGTCGCCGCATGTTCGAAAGCCGTGCGAGCTTGCGCTGAGTCGCCCTGAAGATCTCGCAACCTTAACCCCAGGCCGAGTAGGGAGTAGCCGTAAGAGTGCAGGTCATAGCTAAGCTGGGGCGCGAATTCAGGGGCATCAGGGGGGAGCACACCGTCTCGCCAGATAATTGCTCTTGCTTGGCCTCGTGCGATGAGGCAGCCGCGGAAACCTGGGGTTGCCGCTTCGGCAATGGTCGCGACAATTGCTTCAGATGTTGTTGGCATTGACGATCACCCGGTCATAGACAGCCGCAACGAACAGGGGGTGCTCATCCACATGCAAGCCTACAGCCCATTGCTTGATAGCCCCCGGATAGCGTTCTAAAGCAGCGGTCAGAAGCGCCTCAGGCGCATTGCCTGAAAAAGTAAAGAGCAGATGCCGAACGTCCTTAGGCTGTATACCGTCGATAAGCTGAGCATCATCGATAGCATCCGCCAACGGTTCATTGCCTAACTCCAGCAAACGCTCGGCGATGAACGCGAGCGCGTGAGCAGAAGGCAAACCACCGTCCTTATCAAGACCTTCGCGAGCCTCGGTCAGCACTTGGTTGGTGAGCTTGGCGCGGCTCTTTGCTTCTGCCTTGATAAAGACCAGCCGGTGTGTAGCAGGATCCTCCAGCATGCCAATGACGTCATCACCTCGCATCGCCATGTTCCGGTGGTCTTTCCAGCGAAGTCTCTTGATCAACGCCCGAAAGCCGCCGCTCTGCGTATCAATCCACTCCGTTGCATAGATTTCACCGAGGTCACCTGATCGAATCTGCTTGGACGTCGGAAGCTTCCCTTCAATTAACTCTGCTGCAGCCGGCTTACCAAGACGCGCAAGTGCACGTGCTATGCGTTCTTCTGAGGCGTAATGCCCTGGGATGACAGAGGCGGTTGCTTCAACCCCTGTCTGACGGTTGGCTATCTGACCCGTCAGCACTCTGCGAAAGTGGTTTCCAACAGGCTCATCAGCGCAATCGCACCAATCGTTGAACTGCACCATCTATTTTCTTCCCTGAAGACTTTTTCGCGATTTGATGAAGCTGTCTACGCTGCCCAGCAAAGGCGCGTAGGGGCCGCCGTGAGTATGAGTCTATCCGCGCGGGGCAAGTCCACGCTATTCAAATTCCCTTTAGACGGCCTGGCATTCGATCACGAACAGATAGCTCCCTATGCCTACCGCAGTATTTGTCGTGAGTACTTCGTCAAAGAAAACGCCGCACGCTCTCTAGCAGCGATGATCGACCACCCTGACGTACCTCAGGCAAATCGCCGATTGCTGGTGGGCTCAGCTCAAGGGCAGGCTTTTGGTTTTCAACACCTCCACCGACACAAGCTCATCTACGATGCGGCGATCTCAAAGCGGAAGCGATGCCGGTCTGAAAATCAAGTATTCTGATCCCAACCGGTTCGTTGCTTGGAAGCGCACGTTGAGGCCAGATATTCCCAGGGCTCTGACTGACAAAGAGTTCATTGACATGATGCAAGAATTCAAATTGGCAGGGCAATGGATGCAAGAGCAGTTGGCGCTGAGTCGTGCAGCTCAGAGCGCTGCAGGCCCGGAGCAGGGCAGTAATAGTCCTTCGGAACGACAGGATGCCGCGTCGGTTATCCATCCACTGACCGACGTGCGAAGGTAAAGCGGCGGCTGCCCTAGCAGGCAGTGCTGCACCACGAAGCGTAGTGCCAGTGCGGCATCATCATTGGCTACGATTGCATGAGGGAAACGAGTGATTTGGTTTTTGGGTGATGTTCATGGGCGCTTTGATCATGTGATCAGGCTGGTGAAGCTTCACCGTCCCGAAGCAGTGGTGTTCCTAGGTGACCTCGAATGCAGCTTGCCCCTGGATATGATCCTGCGCCCGATCCTCGACATCACTGAGATCTGGTTCATTCACGGCAACCATGACAGCGATCGTCCGGACTACTGGCATAACCTCCATGGCTGCGGCCTCGCTGATCGCAGCCTGCATGGCAGGGTAGTGGAGATTGCTGGCTGTCGTATAGCGGGGCTAGGTGGCACGTTTGAGTCGCAAGCCTGGCTACCAGGCAGCCCTGATACCGGCATCCAAAATTACGGGGACTTTCTCGAACGCCTCGCGCTCAGACCTCAGCACGAAGACATCGTAGCGACGAAGAAGCAGCACGCGCTTTCTGCAATCTACCCGGACGACTACTTCTCTCTTGCGATGGAGAAGGCAGACATTTTGGTTTGTCACGAGGCTCCGAGCTGCCACCCGCACGGCTTTTCAGAGATCGATGAGCTCGCCCAGGGAATTGGCGCAAAAATGGTCGTGCATGGACATCATCATGATTGCCTAGATTACAGGTCAGAATGGACAAAGCTGGGGTTCGAGGCTCATGGCGTGGCGTTCAGATCCATCATGGCCATCGATGGCTCGATCATTACCTGATAAGTTGATAACGGCGCTGGCGCTATGTAACCAGATTTCATGTTGCACCAACGAGTGGTGTACGTTGACCATCCTGACTCACCTAACGGAATGGCCCAAGCTTGATCAATTCGGAGAGCAGCGGATGCGAAGGAAAGGACGCCGGCAGAGAGCTCGAACTGGGATCGCAAGGCTGATCACCAAGATCGAACGCCTGGAATCGAACAGAGTAGGGAAGCACAGTCTCCGGCTCCGACTGTGGGGACGCATGACTGGCCTAGCACGTAGCATAGGTCTGGCGCTGATTGGCGTTAGGCTCGTTGACCAAGCCCAGCGAGGACGTTGAACCCGGGAATCTCTCAGCGACGATGCCCGCAGTTAAGAGATCGTACCCAGGCCATTGATCTCGTTTGATCTTGACACAGCAACATACCCGACCTGTACATCGCCAAAGCGGAGCGAGCCTTCAGATGAGCACCTTGCCCCCTGATCAACACGACCGTTACCTGGAAATACTCGAAGCAGCAAAGAACCTATTCGGCTGCGACCTTGATGCAGCTCTGCAATGGATGGCGCGCCCCGTTACAGCGTTTGGTGGCAAAGCTCCTGCCGCCATGATCACAACGAGGCTGGAAACGGACACGGTCATCGAGTTTATCAGGCGCCTGGAGCATGGGTTTGTTGCGTGAGTTGCCTAGACGATGCCCTTTAGGTGGAAGTTTGGACATTGAGCGGAGCCGCCCAAGTAGTGCGTCCGGAAGTAATGCCGGAGCCAGCTAAGGTCTCTGAGACGATGATGGATCCCAGGCCTCGCAAGCTGAAAAGTAATGACTTGGTGCTCTTCTTGGATTACGACGGCGTGCTGCACCCTGACGCTGTGTACCACACAAAGCACGGGCTGGAGCTGCGCGCACCAGGTGAAATGATGATGCACGCCCACATCCTCACAAGTTTGCTGCAGGACTTTCCGGAGGTTCGGATAGTGCTGTCCACGAGTTGGGCCAGGCTTCTGGGCTACAGCCGAGCGAAGGCAGCACTGCCGGCCGAGCTGCAAGCACGCGTAGTGTCGGCTACCTGGCACTCTCGAATGACTCGATCCCCAATAGAGGGATACGACAGTTGGTCGAGGCATGAGCAAATACGTGCCGCTGTTACACGCGCTGGCATCACCCGTTGGCTGGCAATTGATGATGATCCTGATCACAGTTGGCCAGCTCGCGACCACCGCCTAATACGTTGCGAACCCACGATGGGGCTAGGCAGCGAGGCTACTCAGGTGGAATTGCGTGCCAAGTTACAGGCGCTGGTAGACACCGCTGCTGGCTAGTACTGATGACCACCAGTGCGCAGGAGGAGATCATCCGAACGAAACCTACTCGGCCGACGGCGAGGAGGGGTTCTCGCGGACTACGATGAGCATCTGGGTGCGTTCTATCAGCGCGAAGAAGGCGTCGGGCAGGTCAGAGCAGGTGCTCAGCAGGCTACGGAGCGTGCCTAACCTGCATGGGCATGAGGAGCTGCTGGGGGAGCTGGCGCGGGCTTCGGTCTACGATGAATCTGAATCGGGGAAGGGATCTAAGATCCTCCCCATCGCATGCTTCACCTTGTAAAAAAAGCTCCTGGCTCAGCCCCAGCGCCATGGGGGCAGCTATCAGATCCTGAACTCCAGTTGAGGCCGAGGAGGGCTCCCCACCACCGAGCAAACATTAAATTCATAGCTAACATCGTGCGCAGCCGGTTGAGCTAACCATTGCTCGACCTCGACATCCCAGTCCGAACTACAGAAATCTGTATTGGGCCAGTAATTAT
Source organism: Pseudomonas sp. A214 (assembly GCF_900156295.1). Lineage (NCBI taxonomy): Bacteria > Pseudomonadati > Pseudomonadota > Gammaproteobacteria > Pseudomonadales > Pseudomonadaceae > Pseudomonas > Pseudomonas sp. A214. The sequence continues at coordinate 3,932,393 of NZ_LT707062.1, read as the reverse complement.
GTAGCTTGTCGTAATCAAGCTGCAGGGCTCTGGTTCTCTCGGCCGTACCGATCACGCACCAAGCTGCACGCATGCGGTCTTTCCATGTCGGCGCAGACAATATGTGCACCGGGTCGAAGGGTTCAAACCCCAGGGCTGCGACCGCCGCATCGAAACCCAGCATGGCCCCGATTGGCCCTGCTAGATCTGCTGGATCTTCGGATAGCGCATCAACCCAGCGCAGTAGGTAACCGAGCGCTTGAAAATTACTGAGCTGCCGGCTCTCGTTCTTCTCGATGGCATGGGTACAGACCTCGCGGCTGCCATTGGGGATTTGACTGTGCGAATGGTGGATATTGCTTTGGGCATGGGCGCACCTTCTTGTTCTTATCGTTATGGGTCTTTCCAGGATACGAATGGAGCAACGGGCGTGGCTAGGCTTAGGTCGCGGATCCGATCAGGGTAGGGTGAGTTGAACGAACACTAACTGCTAGGCGAGCAGTCCTCGGTTCATCAGTCAAATCCAACCTTTGCCCGGGGCGCCCACACCTCTATACTGGCCTTTTGCCGCAAGATGCTAAGGAAAACCATGTCACTCGTTTGGAAGCCATGCGATCAGGAAACTGCACCGGAAGGCTTGTACTGGTTCCACGTCTCTACCTTTGAGTCAGAAGAATACGTGGATGAGGACGGTGAGATTGCAACGCGATCTACGGGAAGGGTCATCAACGAAGTGGTGCTGGCCGACCACTCCAAAGATGGATCACGCCATTCGTTTCAGGGCTTCAATGCTGGGAAGCATGGAGCAATGGGGTTCGACAACATCCATCACTACGCTGAAGTAGAAAGGCCCGACGTACCTTAAGCGTTTGATGGGGAGGCCTACCTCCCCATCGACAGTGCGCATCAACCTCATCCTCATCAGCTTCTACAGTCGCAGATGTATTGCTTGGAATGCACTTCCATCCCAGTGCGCTCAAATGTCTAAAGGAGTAGGAGATGAGCATTTTCAGCTGGCTGTTCAACAGACCCAAAGCTGCCAAATCCGAAACCGCAGCAAAGCATCAGTCCGCTCAGGCTCAATCCCTCAACGCTCAGCCAGAGCTTCGGGCCGCTCCTCAGATCCGACGAGATAAGCTTTTTCTCACTGTCGAATCGCTTGATTTCTCGGGCATCTATCAGCTGTCAAAGTCCAAGAAATGGGCGATCGCCTGGCGAGACGCAGATCCATCCGCGGGTCGGGGAGGTCACAGAGAATCCGGCTTAGGGGCTTACGTGCTTGCAGATGTGAGCAGCGGTATCGTTGTTTGCCATGGGAGTATGCCTAGGCCAAACAATGGCCATGTGTGTGATTCCGGCGTGTTTTGCCTGGAAGATTGGCATTTTGGTAGCACCCTGTCTGGGACGTTCAGCGTTTTTGATCCCAGCGGTTCTGTGATCTTAGCTAAAGAGCTGACGGCAAATATTCTCACCAGTGGTATTTCCAGGCACGGGAAATACGCATTCTGCGCAACCGCCAACAGCCCAACCGATCATGGCAACAAGGTGTTCCTGTTTGACCTGGTCAATCGGGTCGAAATGTACAGCGTCACTCCGAAGGCCGGATGGCCTGATAGCTACGAAGTGGACGAGAGCACAGGAGAACTCATGGCGTTGTTCAAGGACATGGGGAGCTTCCGGTACAACGTCCACGGCCAATTCATCGATGCTGATCAGCTCGGCGATGCCCACCTCAACTCATCCCGTTACGACCGCATCATCCTCGCCGCAGAAAAGATTTTAGGGGAGGGCGACCTGACAGACGAGCGCACCCTGGAAGTCCTGACCGCTGTAAAGCGTGCTCGTACACTCGGCGCAGATGAAAACCCTGCCTGGAGGCCAACAGCGCTCAAAGTCCAGGGGCTTGCGCACGAGCAGCTGGGCCAGTACCCGGAAGCAGTCCAGGTCTATGAGGAGGCGCTGGCTTTGAATCCAAAAATTGGCGTTAAGCGCAGGTTGGCTTCGGTGAATAAACGGATCAAGGCTGAGTAGCAGGGGCCGCTACCCATTAACGCCCATTCTCCCACTCGGATTGATGACCGCTTGGCGTAGCGCAGTTGTCCCCTGCGAAATCAGGTTTGAAGCGCCGATGCCTTAACGTCCTGATGGCTCTGGGCTGTGAAGGTATGGCTGACTGGGCATTTGAATCTGTGCAGGACGGGCGGCTAGACACCCAAACTGTCGCGCTTGGCCGGTGCAACGACGGCTCGGCATAGCAACCAGGAACGTCAAAGGTCAATTATTGGCATAGTCGATCTCTCGCAACCGCACGGGTCTGCGAGCGATCAAGACATGCGGCTCAGGCCTGGTGGGGTGTCATCGCTGAGGGAGCTGAATTTTCGGCCCCCCCGGCACCTGGGGCCAATTTCTGAGCAGTTTTTCTCTTTCAATATATGCTTAAAGCAGTCCTTGGTTGGAGCCACAAATATTGCAGGGCGCCTACGGATTTTCGGCATTGTACCGAGATCTGTAAAAATCTATTGAGGCCCCGTTTTAACGCCAGGTCTGAGTTACCAAGGTTGCAACAATCTGGATTTTGAATCGGACGGGCGGTATTAGGGGGGGAGGGTGGCGCAGTACACTCTCCCTATCGGATCACGAAGGTCAAGCATCGGAGTCCTTATGAGCCCCTCACCACACGGTTTAGTCGGCATCCGCCTCGCAGAAAAGCAGATCGAAACGCTCAAGCAACGGATTGATACGCTCCAGCAGGATCCAGGCTATGCGCAGGACGTGGAATTCTACGGAAAGCTTCAGGGGCTGATGCAAAAATTCGGATTTACCTCTCAGGATGTGGTGGAGCTGCTGATGTTGAGGGGAGATCTAGAGCTTGCACCGAACCTAACCGTATCGCGTTTGAGGCACATCTTCAGCCTGATCGAGGGTGAGGCGCGGGTAGAGAGGGGTGCATGAAGATGGGTGAGAGCCAAGGCAAAACGATCCATCAGAAGCTAGGCCGGCTGATCGAGCTGAATCAGGACATCGGGCTGCGTTATCGTTTGTCCTGCGAGCTGATGGAGGATCCGGGAGTGGCGGATTGCTTAAGGTTTCTTGGGGAGCTCGATCACTTAGCGCTTCAGTACGGGTTTAGTCCGAGCGAAATCATTGCGCTGCTGAACGCGGAGGGCAAAGAGGGCGTGATAGAAAGATCAGAGCCGGTGGGGTCTGAGCCTCAGATGAAATCTTGAGATCTATTTCAATGAAGCATTATCGCCCAACTCAACTAAATGAATATTTAGTCGAGTTATATGGAGACCATGCTTTGAACCCGATGTTAGTACGATGCAGCGGCGAAGGATAACGGAAACCTGGACGATGAATTCTGCAAGGAGCCATTTAATAGCGGTAGAAATCTCCAAATGGCTGCTGTAATCGATGTTGGCGTGGGCTCTGCTCAGAATCTAGGACGCGGGACGGCTAGACCGCAGCGGCGGCGATATCGGCAAGCTAAATCGAAAGGTACGAGGGGTGTCCAGCCTACCCAATGGCGTCGATCCGCTTGGTGGGATGGCAAAAAATGTATCCTCGATGACCTGATCATCCACCTGAACTCGATATGCGGTAGTTAAGGGATATATTGGAGTTTTACGCATTAAACACTAAAGGTGCCGCGCCTCAGATTTGATGCCATGCATCTCAGATTACTTCCTTGATGCCAAGCATCCATGTTCGCTTCCTGCAAACTTTTAGAACCACTTGTCCGATTTCTTCGGCATGTTTAGAGAAGCGTGGTTTCATGGAACATGGAAGCAAATTTACAAGCGTCGATTCCTGAATGACTTTCTCAACGTCTCCAAGCGCTTTCACAGGATGATTCAAATCTAGGATGGTGACGCAGAGGCATTGAGAGGTTGACAAGCGTGCCGAAGTGACTCCGAGAAAAACGTAGGAAGCGGGAAGTAAAGTGAACCCTATGGAGTCTAGATCTCAAGAAAACGCGATTACTTCCAGGTTTGGGGTCAAGGTTGGTTCGGCGTACTTCTGGTGGAAAATCTGCTGGATAGTCCGGCTGGTAGCGACATACTCTGTTACGTGTAATGTATATTATGTTAAACGACGTGTGTGGAAAATGTTTATTCATTGCGTGCTGTCCTTCTCCAGGCCTTCGGTAATGTGACCCCCACTGGTTAATCGGAAACGTGGACGACTTAATCGGAAAACATTCCACGCCAATCAGTTAGATTGCACAACTGACGTATTATCTCAACCCGGCTACGCCTTTTCTGTCAGTACTAAATTGGAAAAAATCGCTCTATAGCCCTGATTTCTGGTGTCCGCCGCCTGCCAACAAATCACTCCCTGATGTGCCGCGTGGTGAAAGTAAATTGGAAAATACGTCTAGGCGAAGGCCTCTCGCTGATTTAAGCATTTACCCATCGGGTGCCGCCCTTGCCAATGGTTAGGAGCTGCCATCTCTACTGAAGCTCAGTTCCTCAACGGCCCCAAGTCAATCGCCAGGCAGCGAAGGTCAGTAACCTGTGCAACCATGGTGTCGCTGGCCTCGTGATAGGTGAAGGTGCCGAGGAAATAGAACGTGAAGTACCTTACCAGCCGTGCCTGATCGAGAATTTCATTCACATAGCGCCTTGATCGGTGCTGAGTCATGACCTCATCAGAGACCTGGAGAGAGGCATCTTTGTCCGTAACCTTGTCATAGAAGTTGAATACGAAGCCGGCCCCTTCACGCGGCTCAATCCGGCCACCGCCGTTGTAGACGTATCCTGCAGTGTCAGGTCTGGCCCAAGCCACCTTCTTGAAGTACGAACGCAACGGTATTTCACCACGCCCTGTCACGTTGATCGTTACCTCGGGAAAGAGGTCTTTCAAGGCTTCGCGTGTGTCGTGGTAGTAATCCACTAGCTCACGCAAGTCACCGCTTCGGTGCTTCCGATCGGATCGGGTGCCTTCTGCGCCGCCACCGCCCCGTCGACGAATGGCTTCTGCCTCGTCCTCGTCGCCTGGGACGGCTAGAGGTGGGCGTACCACGGGTTGTTCTGGCTGTGTCGGGGGAACAAAGATATCGATTACTGAGGTGAGTTGGCGTTTTGCTAGGCGTGTGCGGGTCTGTAATTCCGATTCTCCGGGCAATGGCGCATCGCTACCTTCGTCCTCATCTGGCAGCATCCATTCGCACTCTGCATGATGGACATAATGCTCGTTGTCTTTGTAATGCGGAGATTGAACGCGCGCTTTGTCGGTCGGGTGGATGTAGTAATTGACGGCTGTAATTTTAGGCACCACCTTGAGCGCCCTGCATTCCGGTGATGAGCACTGGAACAGAAAACGGCTACGTGGCTGGTTTTGGTTGAAATAGGCCTGATGTGCACCGCCAATGGTTAATTCTTTGCCCAGCTCCACACAGAATGCCCGGGTGATCCTTCGCTTCGTTCGCATCGGCAGTCTCAACGCAAAAACTCGAGACTAACGCGCTCAACGCCGAGCGCCAAGGCCTGAGCTAGAGCTGTTAGCTAAGACCTTGGTCGAACAAAGTGTCATCGGGCAAGTGACGTCGGCCCAGAGCGTGACGGATCACGATGCCATTGTAGTCAGTATTGGAGGTGGTAGGCCTGCCTCCTCCATGTAGTACCGAACAATATTCTCCGGTTGCGCAATTCCCATTAGGCCACAGGATTTGCGTTCGCAGCCCCCCCGCTCTTCCAAACCGATCAGCCGCTCAAGCGACTGCTTCGACAATCCGGCCGGGATGGCGGGACGCTCAGTCTGCCTACCGACAACTACTCAAGTTCTTCATCGGCCTCTGGTTGCGGCTGAGTCCAGCCGCGGCTGATGAAGAAGCTGAAAACATTCGTAAACTGGGAATATGCACTTTTGCGGACAGTTTCCTGGAAAAAACTATCCTTTGCTTGATTACTTGGCAAATCATGGGGCTCCGCGTCACGAAGAAGCCCCAACACAAGGCCCTCAGTGGCGGCAGCATTCCAGCACTGGCTGTTGCTCATGAGTGTCCCCAGGAGAAGGTCAAGCTGTGGGCTGGTGAGTCTTCCGGAGAATGGTGCAAGCAGACTGCGGAAACGGATCTCTGACCCTCTGAAACTTCCTGAATCGCCGTAGCTCGAGACAGCCCGATCCCACAGTTCTGGAATCGGCGATGCGCTGATCGCCTGCTCAAGATGAGCTTCACTCATGTCTCGGATCACGCTCAGCAGCCCCTCTCGCAAGGCAGGTACTGAAACGCCAGCGAGAGTCCGATAATCAGGCGCATTCGCAGGGTCAAAATTCGCGGCAGTTTCAACGAGAGCGGTTTGGGTTGCAGGTTCCAGTTGTGACCAAAACGCGGGGAACAACGCCAGCAGGGAGATTGCCCGAGGGCGTGATGCAGGCTCGGCGTTGTCAATGAGCCTCAGGATCGCTGTGCAGATGTCTGGCCAAGCGTCAGGAGCCCTATTGCGCAGAGCCATGAGGGTATGGGCAATTTTTTGCTGGTGCGTCTCCCACTCTGGAGGAGTTCCTTTCAATAAGGATTTCCCCAAAACTGTGCCGAAATTTTGCACATTCTGCGTCTTGATGCGTTTCAAATACCGTTGATCCACATATTCATGTATCTGATCAGGGGATGTCGGAAACCCAGCTGACTGGACATCCAGGCTGTAAATGTCATAGATCGCTTTTCCTTGGCGCGGCTCACGCGACAGCACACAATCGATGACATTGACAATGTGAAGCCTAACCAGCTCCGGTGATGGTTCGAAAAGCTCAGCTTCGGCTGAGAATGCAGGGTGTGCGCACAAGTGCCTATCTAGTCGCAAACGGTGCAAATGACGCTTGGCGATCGGGTCAAGAACCTGCGTCGTGTCCGTAGCATGATCAAGAATTTCACCTCCAGAGTCAACAATTTAGGAATATTGTCAGCTGCAGTGGCCGCGTCCCACTGCCTGATGAATTGAGCAGCAGCTGCATCCCCTTGAGCGCTGATCTCACGATATTTGGCGATCAAATCGTAGGCTAATGCAACCCAAAGTGAAGTGAGTGATCCCCGTAGAGCCCCGGCTTTGTAGGCTTTGATTGCATCGAGAAAGTAACGCTTGGAAGCGGGATTTCGAATTTTTGTGACTAGGATGTCTAAATCTACGAAGCCAATATCCATATGTACGCATGCCCTGCCATATTGAAAGATAAACGCTAAGGTCACCCAAGCATCCTCGCGTCAAAATGGGACTATCGACTGTCGACGACACGCCCCCCAGCGAGGAAAACGAATTGGAGCGTCCCGAAACTCAGCTGGCGCGAACTTATCATCCACAAGGCGCTTGAGTACCTGATAGCTGACATGAGACCGTAGCTGCTGCCGGACATGGATGTAACTGCTATCCGTGCGCGGCACATTGGTGTTCGGAAGGACGGTCTCAAGCACAGCAAATGTCTCTGCTCCGACATCCTGTTTGTAGACGCGGGTCAAGCTATCCAAGCCGGGCTTTCGGCGGTAGTTTGTCACTGCATCACTCACTATCGACGTTAGACACGCGCGATAATGCCCAATAGGGCATAGCCAAACCTGCGGCTCCTGTTCAACCTTCAATACCCTGCCCTCGCGGCTTGTCAATGACGCGCAATATTCGATTAAAGCGTGCTTGAGCGCCAGCTAAGTCGCCAGGTGCAGCTCAATCACCTCGGAAACTTCAACCATGCACATTCAACTGGATCTGAACCACAATGATCGCGACGCGCTGTTGCGCCACTGCCGGGAGTTTACTCCCAGCAGTGGGGACGCGCGTGAGGACTCCCGCTTGGCTGACGCCTTGGAGGTTCTTGCAGCTGCACTGGAGGAAGCCGCGCTAGCGAGTTGAGCCTCCAGGCCACCGGCAAGGCGCCGCTGGTAGTGTCCGAGCATTATTCTGGCGGAAGACTGAACCAGTCAGGCACCAGCTTGGTGTCTCGCCATTCTTCGGTCGCCACCACTCCTGGAATTTTGCCCCAAACACCATCGTCAGCATGGTCGAGCACAATGATTTGCAATCGTCCTCCGGAAGAGTTGACAGCATCTGCGAAAGCTTTGAAAACCTTACGAACCGCGATCCGGTCTTCATCATTGAGCTCATGCTCTTCTTCGACCTGCGCGGCACGTTTTACCGGGAAGTAGACTTGGCTGGGCTGATCGAATACTAGGAAATGCGGTACTGGGTGTTCGACCGCTTTCTTGGCCATGAATAGCTTCTGCAGCGCGAGGAGCATGGCCACATGGTAGGCGAGCCAGTTCGCACCACTACCAATTTCCCAAAGGAAGTCATCACGGCCATCATGGCGCACCTTGATGGCCAAGTCCGTGATCGACAGCCCAATCCTCGCGTCCTTCCACTCAGCATCAAGAGTCGGGGTGATTTTCGCGCAATAAGCACTCAAGGAATCCAGGATTTTACGGGTGTTCGCTCTGATCAAATCCACGGACACAAGTGGTGCAAGCTCCGTCATCCGCTTGTCCACCTTCTCCAACTCGCTGGCTAGGGTGCTATCGAATTGAGCCTCTTTGTAGTTTTTGACTGCCTCTTCAAGTCTTCCCAGGTATCGGTCAATGTCTGCTTCGCGTAACGCTTGTCCTTTGGCTTGCGCGTCGACAAACTCAATCGCTCTAATCTCTTTGCGTATGGCATCAAGTTCATCTGAGTCCTCGTTCATCGCGTTTCGGAGCCGTAGCGTTTCGCTCTCGATCGATACGGGAACTATCGGCGCGACGCGCGCGCTGTCTTCGATGCTGCTGAGCGCCTCGCATAGCGCGTCCAGCTCACCCGATGGCGACAGGGTTGGGGACACGAGTGCACCAATAGGTGTCACATTTTCTTTTTTCACCAAGCCTTTGAGCCATGTCGAGAGAGACAGGCGATCCTTCATAGTTTCTAGGGCAGAAACGTAGGCATCAGCATCTCTCTGCAGTCCGCTCAGCTGATTTAGCTTCTGGCGACCTGCGAATAGATTCGCGGCAATAATTTCTTCCCTGATCTTGAGCTCGCCAATGGTGGTGATCGAGGCCTGGATTGTCTCTAGTTTCGGTTGAGCATCCCTTGAGGTTTTCATCAGAATTGCGGCAAGCTGTTCGACCGCAACAGGCCACTCCTCGGAAAGCACCGCGTCGATACCAACCAGACCATACTCACGCGCTCGGAAGTACCAGCTATTGGCTTCTCCCCGCAGCCGAGCTGACGCGTCCGCCAGTGTCTTGATTTCTGACCGAAGCTGTTTTTGTCTGCGCTCCAGATCCTTCATTTCCCAAGACGCCAGTAATGTCTGGGGCGTGACAGCACCTAGGATGAAGGGAAAGATGTCTTTCAGTTTTTCCCGGTGGCCAGTCGTGTCTGCCTTATAGAAGAGGACATCCGGATTGGCGACAATGTTCTGCGGCTGAAAGGTGAACGCCATCAGGTCTCGGAAGCTGGGCCGATTCTTGAATCCGAATTTGACGTCCTCGCCGAAACCGATGTTGGGCAGGCCTGACAGCCGATTAAGGATCTCTTTAACGATGTTGCGATTGGAGTTTTTTCGTTCGATCCTGGCTGGGATAGAAATGCTCTGCCCCTCTAGCACGAACATATCATCGGTGGATCGCTGGCGACCCGGCTCGGATCTCGCGAACAGCTTCATGCCCTCATCCGTGTCCACCAGCAGTCCAAACCATGCACAAGTATTCCTGATCGTGCCTACAGGAATCGCACATTTCTCTGAGGCCAGGCAGTAGTCGATAATAGGAATGACGGCGGACTTGCCCGCCTTAGAGGAGCCGCTGATGACGTTCACAGCACCTGGTGTGAACTTCACTTCACGGTAATGGCGACCATTTTTTGGCCACAAAATCAGTTTTTCAATTTGCAGTTTCATCAAAAACCTATCCGTAGGGCGGTCTGGACTTCCTGGATGGAAAGCGCTCCACACCAACCACCAAGCTTGTCTGCGTGTTTGCCTAACTCTCTTACCGTGTCAGGGATGTTGGCCGGGTATCGCTTGGTGCTGTAATGGACGACTGCAGTGGTGCAGTCGAGGGTTAACAGGCCACTGTCCAGTGCGATGCTCACGCTGCTAAGTGATGTTTGTCTCAGCGCCAGCATCCGGCGCTGGATGGATAACAATAACTCCTGCTCCTTGGAAAATTTGGCGGCGAAGAGCCGTAAGCCTGAGGTTGAATTGGTCTTGCCTATGATCGTCCGTAGGGGCTCACTGAAGATTATCGGCAATACGAGAAACAGAAACGGCAGCGATGGGCCAGCGCCTGTGCATTGCCGTTTATACCCTTTGACGAACTCCCACATAAGAACCGCCCCAAGGGCAGGATTTTGCACCAAGTAAATCTCGTCGTTGAGCCGAGGAGACATTTTGAATTCAGGGGTTTCCATCCAGGCCAACCTGTTTCAAAGCCAGCCGCATGCCTCCAGATGGAGCCAGGCAGCCAGCGGTTATAGTATTTATTGACGGGATTCAGAAGCTTCCATCAATCTTCGAGCAGATTCAGGTAGCGAGGATGCCAGCCAACCTTCTTCACGTTGGCGAACTCCTGATAGGTTCCGCGTACGAAGAATCTTGGCGGCTCGGTACCGTCCAGAGGCTCGGATATAAGCATGCACTCCATTTTCAACATCTGTCCTTTATCCTGTTCTGAAGCGGTGGGATAGGCCATGTTTGTCTTCTTATTCAGAAGCTCCCATTTGTCGAATAGAGTCTTGCGAAACGCCTCAAAATCCTGGTCGCACACCAGGCCTTTCTCGCCCCATCGAACCTTGTTCGTTTTGGACTGCAAGAAATCTGACACCGCTTCGAACCCATCCCCTGCCTTGTCAATGAGGTCTAGCTGACGAAGCAATGTCAAAGCCAAGGGTCGGCACTCCTCGATTTCGTCTTCGGAGGGCGCAGGTACGGTATAGGTCTTCAGGAGGTTCAGCGCGCTTCGACTAACGAACGTCGACATGTAGTCTTTGAAAGCGTTGCGCGACAGCGCAGGGTATTGCCTTGCGGCGATCAGCGCGTCGGAGTTGTTTTTGACCCAACCAATGGCAACGTTGCAGGCGTCTTCGAGCCTGTCATCTGGGACGGTAAGCGCGAAGAAATTCGAAATCCTGCCGATCAGATCGTCATTTCCTGTTTCGAGCTCAAAGGCCATGACAAGGTCGGCGCGCTTCGTCTCGTCGTAGTCAAGAAATCTTTCAATGTAGGGTTTGCACTGCTCGGGCTTTTCCGCCGCATAGGCATCACGGATCTCTTGCACGACGCGATCTACCAACACCTTCGTGTGGGCAAAATGGAGCGAGTTTGCAAACTCGCCGTCTTTATCTTGAAGGACATATAAACGGAAGCGGGTTTTGCTCAAGTCGACTAGACCTGCCTCAATGACATCGATCCAGTTCGCGAATGTTTTCCAAAGGTCGACGGAGAAGTTGCTGATAGGGTTTGTCACCAAGCCGCTCTTAGACTGCTCTAGCAGTACAGACCCGTCAGCATGGTGGACATCTGTATCATCAAATACCTCCAACGCGACGAATGCATCCTTAGGGGCGTCGCAGAGGTGCAGACACATCCGCGTAGATTGCAGAGAGAACCCCAGGAATGAGCCCGGCCGACTCGACTTAAGTTGAGGGGCCTGGGTTGGTATTGGGTTTGATTCCGAGCCAGTCACATTCATTCATCCCTGCTCTGCTGTTATATTGCCCGCTGCGTGCGTAGGTGGAGCCTGGCGAAGCCGCGATACGCATGCCTACGAGCCCAGGTGACGACGAGCCAAGCAAAAGATCGCACATTGCCATCATTGCCCGCAGGATGTTATCGCACTTGGGGCGCCGGATAAACCGACATAGATCCGCAACATCGTGAGCTCCCCTTAGCCCGGACGAGTGGGAGTACGCTTCTGTGGGAAAAGAGTACATTTGCACTCCACCTATTGTTTCGCGTCAGTCTTCATGGTCTTCAGGCGACTCACCAGTTGGGTTCAATGTACGTAACAATTCTAACTTTGCTTCGCACTGTTCGAGCTGCACCCGTAATTCCTCAGCCCTCTGCTGAGTTGCTATTCCTACCGAATGGACTTCAATGGCCTCTTTTGATTTGGCTTCAAGCTGATGAGCGAGCAGTTCCTTGGCACCTTCCGCCCGTGCAGTAGCAGCATTGGCAATGGTCAGGTCAGCCCGCAGGGTTTCGACAGCCTCACGATGTTGCGAGGCTTCCCTGACATGCTGACGATTTTCAGCAATGAAGCGCTCGTTATCCCTGATCAGACGGGAGATCTCCTCCTGCTTAACCATAAGCGTCTGCTGGAGGACGGTCACCTCTTGCTGCATTTGATAGACTTGGGATTCATGGCGGCTCAGATCCTGGTCTCGCTGTTCCTTAACTGAAGCCCGGTAGTGTTCGAGGGCCTCCCGGGCGTGTGCATGCTTTTGCTCCAAGGACTGGATCTGCCCATCCTTCTCTAAAATCCGCACCTCTAAATCATTGCAGCTCTGGCTGAGCCTGGCGTTGCGCGTGATCTCAGTCTGCAGTGTGGACTGAGTGGTTTTGAACCCTTCAGTTTGAGCAGCCAAGACATCCCCTTGCGCCCTGAAGCCGAGCTTGAGTTCATCGAGTTCGCTCTCAAGTGCCTCGGCTCGGGAGACCAATAGCTTACGCTCGTGCTCGAACTCTGCTCGTGCCTCAAGAAAGGCCTGGCTGCCCTCCTCCTGGACTTGATCCAACAAGCTTTCGACGACCCCGCGCAGCGCGCCGCTCATACGTTCACGAGGGTTCGCTTCTGATCCTGGTGATTCCAGCTGCTTTAGATACCGAGCGATCGTAGTCTTTGAACCCGTATTTCCAATCTCCACCCGGACTGCATCAATGCTGGGATAAACACCGCGCATTAGCAGGCTGTTCCGCGCCTTTTGTACCACCGCTAGGTTAACGCCGCCTCGCGCCATACACCCTCCAGACGATTTCGTGTCATGCCACATGTCATGCAGTTACATGATACGAAAAAGCCAATCTTTGCTGGAAATTGGCCGACAACTGGCAAGATATAATCAAAAGTTATGGCTTGCCAGCCCTTTGCATAGGGGTAAAATGGCCCGAAAGGCGGTACAACTAACCAAAACGAGCCACCGAAGGCTCAAATCGGGTGGTGGAAGTGGTGAGCAAGGCAGATAGGTACCTAGAGGCGAGCGTTCGTCAGAACACGTCGAAAAGCTATGCGGCCGCCCTCTCCCATTTCGAAATCACCTGGGGCGGATTTCTGCCCACCACCACTGAGTCTGTTGTGCGCTACATCGCTGAGTACGCCGACCAGTTGGCGCTTAGCACGCAGAAGCAACGCCTGGCCGCGCTCGCAAACTGGCACCAAAGCAACGGCTTCCCCGACCCCACCAAAGCCCCCAAGGTCAGGCAGTTGCTTAAAGGCATCCGGGCGGTACACCCCGTGCAGCAGAGGCAAGCAGCTCCTCTTGCGTTACTGCACCTCGAAAAAGCAGTGGCGCACCTGCAGGATGAGGTTGATCAGGCAAGAGCCGCCGGCAACATGGCCGCCCTTCTCAAGGCGACCCGCGACATTGCCTTGCTCACCATTGGCTTTTGGAGGGGATTCCGCGGAGATGAACTAGCCAAGCTCACGATCGAAAACACGCATGCGGAGCGGTACGTCGGGATCAGGTTCTATCTTGGGTCGTCTAAAGGAGATCGTCAGAACATTGGTCGTGAGTACAAAACACCATCGTTGAGCAAGCTGTGCCCGGTCGAGGCGTACCTGAACTGGATCGAAGCTGCCGGCCTAACTCGTGGCGGTGTGTTCAGGGGGATTGATCGCTGGGGCAACATCAGCGATCGCCCTCTTGCCGCACATAGCCTGATTCCCCTGCTTCGCGACATCCTTGGTCGGTGTGGTTTGCCGTCCGAGATCTACAGCGCCCACTCGATCCGGCGGGGGTTTGCCACCTGGGCGGCAAGCTCAGGTTGGGATATCAAGACGCTCATGGAGTACGTGGGATGGAGCGATATGAAATCTGCGCTGCGGTATGTGGAGCCAGCTCAACAATTTGGCGGACTACTCCGGAGCTCGGAGGGACTGGAAATGACTTGAGCGAATTTCGTATCTTCTAGATATCTGCACATGAAAGCGGGCTGCTTGAAATAACAGCGCTGCGAGCCAGAGCATCGGACGATTATTAAACTGAACAAGGACGAGACATGTACTATAGAACTTTGACCCCGATTAACTGGGGAAAATATTTCGAACAAAAAAGTCATGGCGGTGAATTTTTTCTTGATTTTGAGATTGATGCTGGCTTCAGCTTCGCAACTGCAGTTGCGCATGAAAAGATGAGAGAAAATTCAGGCCCTGTAGCGCTAGATGAGACTCTAGATGTGCCAGACCTCCGGCTTAGCTTTGATTGCACACTGAAAAACTCCCCAATCCAGATTAAGTCAGTGACCATAAAAAACTTGCTTAGAGCAACTTACGAAGCAACCGACAAATACCGCGTCTCAACAATTTTCACGCTGAAAAGAATTGATTTCGGCAAACTAGAAAAAGATGTAGCAAGGAGGGTGAAGGATACCCCGGATGTGCCAGTTCAATCTATTATCATGCTGTGCATGGTAGAATACTTTCAAGAGAAGGCAGGTCTGATCAAAGAGATTATCATATCTCATATTGAGCTCTCCGGATACTTTGCAAAGCTCACTCCTGCCACCTTGTCTCTATATATAAGGAATGAAAACGGTATATTTAGGATGCTTCAGCAAGCCGGTGGTCATGAGTCTGCAGGCCATTATCCTATTCACCCACGCAGCATTACTAAAGAAGTTGTCGTTAAGAATCATGAGCGCTTCTCGTTGCTATCAACTAGCATGAGACGGCATTACCAGAAAGGACTGCATTATAAGTTTCTCGGATTCTATGATGAAAGCTACCTTTGTTTTTATAAACTGATTGAAGCCACGTTCAAAACGGATAAATTCCAAAGCAAAGCCGTGCCAAGCATTTTCGGCATTGATAGTAAGCAACTGCGAGAGACACTAAATAACTCCAATCAGCGGACAATGATGCTATTTATTTATCAAATTATCATCAAAGAAAGTTCCGAATTCCCTGAGGTTGAGAAAGCTAAAATTATGACTAAAATGCTAGAATCTAGCAAAATACGGAACGAAATTGCGCACAGTTCTGATCAGGCCGAAAACAGCAAAGCTATGCTTCCATTTATTATGAGCCTTTCTAACATGATGTTGCTGTACATTGAGCAATAGGACTGTAGCGTTTTGTGGTGGTGCAGCATCATTTATAGAGAGGCCTGACCATGAACGCGGGCCTCTCCTGGAACGCATCTGGCCAGCTTCACGCCCCCATCCAATCAGGGTGACGATAGGCCATGGAGAAAGCTCAACAACTGAAGACAGCTGTGAACGGAAACAAGCTTATCGAATCTCAGATCCATGCCATAGCTGTCGACGTGATCTTGAAGCAGGTGGCTTCAATGTGGCTGGAGGTTCAAGAGGGCGTGGTTGAGCAACAGAAGCTGGTGAATGCTCTTCACGGCCTAAGCCTAGTGAATGGTGAGCGGCGCAGCGCCATGCTCGATGAATTTTACAGCAAGTATGCCGGAAGCCAGACTGAAAGCCTGCTACGCCGGCTCCTTGGGTAAGGCGGTTACACGGAACAGGTGATTAGCCTTAGACAGGCGCGGCGCCGGTGGCGTCGTATCCTTCGGCTGGTTGAGGACAGCTGGACGTTTGTCATCACTAGGCACGGAAAACCAGTCTGCAATTTGACTCGAGTCTGTGAACCTGCGCCCCACCGTGACTCCTGAGTAACCCCAAGGCCCAAAGGGTAAGCGAAGCTAAACCCCCTCAAGATTTTTGCATTCCCCCATTTGCCTAACCATCTCGTTAAATTCTTTTCGGGCTTGAATCGCTTCTGGAGTAGCCTGCATCTCCAAATTTACGAGATTGGCAGCCGGGTCAATAACATAAGTCTGAGCTTCTCTATATTTCAAGATTGCTGGCAAAATCAAATAGGCCGGATAGAAACGAAGCGTTCCATTACCAGCTTTCTGTATCATGCCCACCCACCGAGTCTGCTCAGCGTTAGGCTCTACATTTGTAACAACTCCACCGCTCACCCCATTCATCTGTACATTAGTGTATTCGCGCTCAAATCTGAGGTAGGGGCTTCCGTTCTCCATTGTGCAGAAACCAGGATAGGTAAACCGATGAAGATTGGTGGCGAAATCATGCTCGCTCTCGCCTGCAGGCATTACATGATTTTCCCCGATGGGATACCCTGCCGCCAGGAATATCAATCCTTCCTGGAACTCATCTCGCCTCAGGTAAACAACACTATCTGGAGTATCAAAGTCCAAGAAGTGTTCGGGGTATCCCCTTGGCATCGGTTGCCCCATCTCTACAAGCGCAATATCCTCATCATCAATCCAAGGAATATCGGTCTTAATCAAAGACCCAATTTCCCAACCTCGAATTGGATACAGGAGCTTGCTCAGGTCATCCCACTGACTTTTCGCTAAGGCGTTGGTGAAAAATGGCGATTCATTCTGAGGTTCCGAGTAATGAGCTTTTATAACATGCTGCGCCGTCAGAAGAAAAAATTTCTCCTCATATTTTATCAGCAGCCCAGTGCCGCCAAAGTTATAAAGCCAGTCTGCAAAGAAATAACCCCTCTGCTCCAGTTCTTCATTGCAGTGGGTGAATATAAGCCGTCTAGACGCCTGAATCATATTGCCTTGCACAGCACGAGATATAAACCATCAAGCTCTGACCAAGTGAATGACATCTCTCTACGTTCTCAATCTAAGCTAGCAACATAAATCTGAATTGCAGTGACGCCTTGACTCATCTCAGCACGCACGCAATACCCTTTGTAACGCCCAAGCAATCGTTGCTCCAACCCAGTCATCAAACTATAAAAATCAGCAGATGAGTCATCACCTCTAGATATACTCATTTCAAATTTAAAATTTTTGCTTTTTGCCGCCTCTCTATTTATCGCACCACTGACATCCTCAAAAGCTCTGTCTATCACAGATTGACTCAGCACAACCATGCTCCTTTATCCACTAGGAAGTTTTCTCTCGCTCGAAGCAAGTATATCGCCCCGCTGATGTAGTTTGAATATAATCTGGAGTGGCACACCGCCGCCACCAACTTTTAGGAGCCCCTCAATGCTGGCGACCGACGATCCTTTCGAACTGGCCGAACGGTACCAGAACCAGAGAGGGCAATGGGTGGTAGGTGGGCTAGAGACCCAGGTCTTCTGGCCAAACCGCCCTCAATTCATCAGGTTCGAAAATCTTGATTTCCTTCTGCAGCCGGCAGTGGTCGACGGCCAGCACCGCAGCCTCCCTGCGATCGCGATTCGAGCAAATGGCTTTGGATTAACGGTTAACGAGGGCCGTGCAGCTGTCATGCGCCTGGCCACAGCTATTGCTTGGCGTGAAAGCAAGAAGGTTGACATCGTCATGTGGGGAGGGGGCAGCAGTCCATTCCGTGTAGGCAGGATGCTGAACAACGCTATCACCGAGTTTTTCTCAGACGAGAACCTTCATGTTCCACAGAGCGAAGAAGCTCGAAAGGCGCTCGCCTACTACCGTGAAGGGCTATCACTTGGAAATCCATTCTATTCCTTCCTTGGCTTCTACAAGGCCTTCGCCCGCTCTCTTCCCAATGGCCGTGAACGAGGGCCATGGATTGAGCATGCCCTGCTCCGCATGACGGACAGAGAGGCAATCTCCCGGCGTGAAGAGCTTCAGGCGCAAGGTGACAACATCTCCGAATACCTGGCAACGCAGGGTCGCCACGCAATCGCTCACGCTGAGCGAGAAGATATCGTCGACCCCGATGACCCGGATGACCACCAGCGAATCCATCTCGACAAGCCACTGATGCGCCATCTCGCAGAGCTGGCAATGGATGAACGGCTCGGTGTACCACCCCCATCGTCCTATGAGGGCGAGCACCTGTACGAGCTAGAAGGTTTTCGCACCCTATTCGACAACGAGCAATTAGATGCGCTTCGGAGAGGTGAGCTTGCTCAGGGCCGCGAGTACATGCTTCCTGATGATTTTTACGTGATGGCTCGGAAAGGTAAATCGTGCGTGCATCTCGGAGGGATGCGTATGACAGCCGGTGGCATGGATCAAGGGAAGCTCGGCGTCAAACTCGAATCACCGAATGGCAAAGTCGCACTTGAGTTTTGGATGGACTTCAGAGATGAGCGACTGATCATCGACCCGATCGGTGGATGTGTACTGCTCAACAAAAAGCGCGAAAGCCGAAGCGATATTCAATCCGAGATATCACTAGAGCAGTTTAAATTCCTGCTCTACTGCAACGGTTCGCTGGAGATATGGTCAGCCGACCGAGAGCGCCGGATGGGCAAATCAGAGGCATACATGCTGCCTGCGAATTGGAGCCCGGATTTCGCAGGGCATCAGCGCACCCTCACTGGACTAAACGAACTATTGCAGGAAATGCCAGAGATTGGAGACGATCCTCAGTGAGCTGAGGTGGTGAGAGTTCGATTCCAAATTCAGCCGCGGTGCCCTCGATCCCCTGGTCATGAGTCATGATCCAGCGAATGTCATCTGTTGACGCGGCACGCCACTGCTGTGAGCCCAGGTGGAGAAGCCGTCGATAGGGATTCTGCCGGTTTCGAATCTCCAAAAGCGTACCGAAGAGATCAAAAATTACCGCTACTGTCGTTCGTTGCTCCTCATCGGTACGCAGCCTCGCAACTGTTTGGACTAGCCGCTACTGCACAATGACTCCATACGCAGCAAGCTCGCTCACCAGGGTGCTTCGACGTAGCATCCGGGGGATTTTAAAGAGACTTCTGTATGCATAAAAGAGGCACACAGGCGTAAACAGCAGCCCGATACCAAAAGTCGCTGTTGCGATGATCAAGCCCGCAGGAATTGCCGCTACGGCGAAAACAATCCCTTTGAGAATGCTGGATTTAGCAACGTGCCGCAGGTGATCAAGGTAATACTCAACCTTTCCATCTGCTTTTTGGAACGCCACTAGAACGATGGATTTCTTGTTCAAATGCTTGTAGTACCACGTAAGAGGCTCGTCAGCAACAATCGCCCCGTGCCTTTTCAAGTAGTCCAACATGCAAACTTCTTTGAAATAGATAGTTTTTCCTTCACTGTCTTGGCACCGAACTTGGCTATATAGAGTATCAATGTCAGCGGAGTTTTTAACATTGTAGTTCTTAACAGTAAGCTCAATTTTTTTCAGATCAGACATGCATTTTCCTTAGTGCACTTTGGAGTGGTACGTGAATGCGAGCGCGCACGAAGCCGTCCAGCGGATTGGTCTGCGGGATACATAAAGGTCTAAATCCAAGGCGCTCGCCGCGGCTTGCCAAGTACTACAGCTTGAAAGCGGCCTTTGGGCCGGGTGAGTCAACCCAATTGGATGCTCACCGCGGCTCGCTGAGCTCACTAGCGATAATGTAGTAGTCTTTGCCACTTAGACTGCGCATTAGCTTGAACCCCGCCCTTGTCTCAACCAGCTGAAGTGGAGGGGTAGCAACCGTCATTCCATTCGAGCTAGCGTTTGACTGATCGTTGTAAACGAGCGCCGCATAGCTCTGCCCTGCCCGTGCTGCGTTGACAAGGTAAGCGTCGACCACCACCCCCCAGGAAATGCCCTGTGCCTGAATGACTTCTGAGGGAAGATCCCGCTCGAGCACCATCGGCTCGACGGCGTGGTCAAAAAAGTGCTTCATCGCCGAAGTGGCCATTAGATTTGGATCTCGAAGTAAGGGTCAAAACCGGTGCTCTCCCCAGGGTAGCCACGGGGGTTTGAGATCACCCGGCAGCCGGCCAGCTCAACATCTGTAGCCTCATGCGTGTGACCGAACACCCACCCATGGGCCTTCTCGATCAAATGCGGCCAGTCGTTGGTGAATCGCCCAGTATTCTCTAGAGACCTTCGAGCCTCACAATTGAGGCTGTTGGGAGGTGCCATGAGCGACTAGCTCCGGGACATACCACACTGCTCAATTCTGAGCCTGACAGGGACTACCCTATTTCCAACCAGTTACCAAAGTATGTTTTTTTTGAAAATCAGCATTCATCACCCTCTGGACTGGGACCGTCAGAGACTTGGGCGACGAGGCTAAGGACGGCGGAGAAAACTAGGTCTATGAACATCTATCTATGAACAGCTGTATTCATTTTTGGAGCATTAAGCCAGCGGTGTTCGAATCATGAGCGACTCATGAACATCTGACATCGCCCACTTGTTCAACGAGATGTGTATAGAGCGCGTTTAGTCGTGTCGCTTGCACCCAGCGCTCAGAACTAAACATGTGAAATGTCGGGAAGTAAAAACGCAAAAATTGATCGCCCGCACTTCTGAATCGAGCAGCTTAGTGAGCTCAATATTTTCTTGCTCGCGAAGGAAGGTTTTGCATTGAAAGATGTCCAGGCTATGGTCTTACTTTCCGAGCTTAACCTGTCACTAAAGGTCATCGAACGGATCGTTGGTAAGCCATGTCGACCGAAGCAAGGCAAAAGCGACGAATCGGCGGCAGGCCGACTCAGTGCCCTCCAGAGCGCAATAGCATTTCAATACGCAAAGGTTCTCGAGCACGCAATGACCGTCTTGCGGCTTGCCGAAGAATGGCTTGCTAGACCCTGCAGGCAATTGGCCGATAATATCCCTATTAATCTGGTAGGTAATCCAATTGGGTTTCAAGTTATCGAAGACTACCTGGAACGCGTCGAACTGGGGGTCTATCAATAAAGCTCCTCTATGAGCTTCGTAAGATCGATCATCCGCGCTCGGGACTGCTCCAAGTGTATAGCCACTTGAACCAGAGGACTGAAAATTATCGGCCGTCCCCTTCCCCTTCTCTTCTTGGCCAAATCCAAACACTCTGAAAAAAGGCTTAAAGATCTTTGCGTGGCGATGGGCATAACACCTCAGACTGATATTGAGCCCAATTCGTCCCTAAAATTGATTACCAAGAATCAAATGCCCGTTGGTTAGGGCTTGGCAGGTTTTTTGGCTGCTTCCTTGGCTAATGCCGCCTGCACCTTTTCATCGACGATTTTGTTCAAGTCATCCGTTTTCTCTGCGAGCGCTCGCAACGCCTTGGCGGTTGGTACCGCGTCAGGGCCTTCGGTAACAACAAAAGACAATGCGCCAAAGGGTTTGCCCGAAGCGCTTGCAGCCAACGCGTACCGAGTTTTCAGGCTGTTCGCCGTGTACTCGTGACCGCTCTGGAAGTCATCCAATGCCAGCGCAGCCTTGGAGTCCCCCAGACCAAGATCCACTGTCAGCTTTCGCTTAGGGCCATTGAAAGTCATTTTGTGCAACGGATGCGGGTAGAGCAGGTAGGTGGGCGATACGACGTAGTTCAAGGCGCCACCAACGGTTTTTGGGGTGACCCTCACCTCCATTAGAAAATCCGGGTTGCCTATTAACCCTGTGAATGGGTTAGCGATGGGCTCGGCGCCAGGGATTTGTAGCTTATAGTCCGACATCGTTTCACGGAAACTCCCTTCGCCATCGAGTACAGTATTTGGCTGCACGTGCGCCCGGAAGGCATCCAATGCCGGGGTATCTGGCGTAGCTGCGAATTCGCCAGCGACGAGAAGCAGACACAGGCCTTCCTTCTGCGCAGGCATTACGGGCCAGTCTGAGAGCAGAAGGGCTCGGCCGTTAAGTTTGATATCACTTTCGAGATATTGGGCTCGCGCCTCAAGTTCGCTTTTACCATAAGCTATTGCCTCTTTGGCCAACCAACCAATGGCGGAAATTACCAGAGCCTGAGGTGTTTCTTTCGTGCTTTGTAAAGGGCATTTACCCGTTTGGTCGACGATGGAGAAGACGCGAACTTCCTTAATAGGAGGGTTTGTAGTCAAATCATTATAATCGTATTTCTTGGACTCAAATGAAGTCGAGTCAAAGTGACTGCACGCAGAAAGCGTGAGTGACGCCAGAACAATCATCTTTTTCATTTTATTGCTCCATTGTATAGGTCGGCAGTCACCGCATAATTACTATCAGTTTTGTTGCATTTAATGCCGTCAATGCTTTCTCCAGAATGAATGCCTATTAACTCGATTTTTCCGCTAGGTGCGTTGACCCAGTACACGGGCGCGCCAGAAAAGCCGGATAACGTGCTGCAAGTGTGACTAAAACAACCATTTTGAACGCGGTATATTTTGCAAAAACCTTTGCCAACATCTGACCACATTAAATTAAATTTATACGGAGTTTTATCGGATGCGATAATAGGAATTCCTTCTTCAATACCCGGTATCAAAATTTGAGATTGCTCCGTAAGCAATAATAAATTGGGGTTATATAGTTCATATCGCGATGTATCGACGATGTTTGTTGAAGCAGTGACGAATGCGACGTCGCATCCAGGCTTTTTGCAGATTTTAATCATGCTATCAGTTATGGGGATTGGTTTGCCACCACTCAATATTGAGCGGCCATCTATAATATTTGCTTCAGATACACAGTGCGCAGCAGTAACCCATGTATTTTTTTTATAAAACGAAGCTATACATGAGTGTGTGCCATCCCGGCTTATAGTTATTGAAGTCTGAAGATTCAAGGCGTCAAGATAGCCGCCTTCCGGCACAACCTTAATAAAAGGACTGCTCAACGTAACAAAGCATTGGTATATTCTCTCTCGCGTTAATCTTTTGCTTCCTGTTGACGAGACAATGCGGCCAATACAGTCCTTGCTATCTACACGAAACTTCAAGAGATCTTGTTCTGGAATGGCCCGTGAAAGTCCAGAGAGTTCATTGCGGAAGGGATCGACCTTTTGGTATTTGCTACCAATATTGTTGCCGCTTATGGTTTGTTGGGTCGCACTGGGGTCAGTTTTAATGGAGTAGGCTTTAGACGTATTTAAATCGTTGATGAAGCCGTTTGAGTAAGTGGTAATTCTTGGGTCGGATTGTTTTATTAGTTTTGTAGTTGCAGGGGATGTCACGATGCCTTGGCTGGGTGGTAATCCAAGATTGGTTCGTGTCAGGTATTCCATAATGACTTGAGGGCCGGGATCATAAGGCGTATTTATTGTGTTTTTCCAAATTCGCACAACTTCATCTTTATTTTGTTGAAGACGAATGTCATCTACTATTGGTGTTTGTTCCCTTAGTTGCTCAAGGGACTTTCCTTGTAAGGCATTGGAGTAGTTATCGATGAGGTTTTTGTCAAGTTTGTCCGTGAAATTGTAGTTTGGCCACGCGTGACTGGTCGAGTCTTTAGCATCAATAGGAAAACTCTCCGCGTGAGCGAAGGAGGCCATCAACACTACAGCGAGAAATAGCGAAGGGCTTTTTATCATGACACGCTCCTTGATGTGCTAGGCGGTTCGTGAGGTGTAGATCAACAAATGCATGATGTCAATATGAAGCTTGAGAAAGAACTTATAGGGTTAGAACAGTTTTTTTCGTGATTGCGTACAACTTGTAAATTCATCGTTACACTTCTTTTAAACGACAGACAGTGAGACGAAATCGCGCCTCGTCTGGCTCGAATTTCTTCAGAAAAGGTTCCGGCCGTCATGCCCCCCCAAAGACACCTTACCCACTTTAAGGCGGCTGCTGTTTTCCTATCTGGCTGGCTCAGAGATTGGATGTTATGGCAGGTAGCCGATAGCTGGCGTCAGCCAGGGACGTGATTGCTAGGTACTCCATAGAGCCGCCCTCTCTCAGAGGTGAATCTAAGCAGATAGTGAGCTGGAGAGTTTCCGGTTTTTTTTTGATTTCAACAGCCATGTACTCTTCAAACGCGCCGGTGCCGTCAGGAATGACACTCACGCGCGAAGGGGGCAGCGTAAGCCGGAGACCATCCGAAAGCCTGCAGAGGCGAACTGCCTCGCGAGGCGGCTTATGGATGCTTGTGATGATCAGTAGATCTGGATGGATGTCCGAATTGGCGAAAGCCCCTACGTAGGTCATGGCTCGACTCCAAGGTAGCGACTGGTATGGTCGGAACGCTATCGGAGGAAAGAATAAACGTAGGTGGCCAGTGATGCCGGCCGCCTGCCCAAATTACCGGATATATGTAACCTATTTATATAGACTAAATTTCACTTGTTACCGTTTTTTTGTTTCCAATTGCCGGAGTTTAGTGAAAGCTAAATTTTTAGTATTGGGGTTTTAAGTGGTTAGGGAACGGCCGGAGATATATGAAATTGGACATCGTGTCGCTTGCACCCTAAAATCCGAATTTGCCACGAATTACCAGAATCCAACTGCATCAACGACCTACGCACCCTGCCTCCTAAGCTTTTGAGCTTCCCACTGCTCCCGGCCACCAATCCTTCAGACTTAAAAACCAGAATCCCTTTCACGGTCTCAATCATTCTTACATCACCATCACATGTTTCTGATCGCTCATCGCTCATCGCTCTAAGCTCTAAGCTTCGCGAGTGGACTTCGCTGCGTGCACCCGATCAGTCTACGGCTCCTGAAAAGATCTGCTTGACCGTTCGGCACTGGCACCGCTGTCTGAACTATCTTTGCGACGTGCTGCATGCGCTCATCGGAAGACGAGCCTCCGCCAGCATCAACGACTGCAACAACTGCCTCGATGTACAGGCCACGCCTTCAAACCGGCTAACGGATATCTACAGGACTCGCTTCCATGACTGAGCCGTCAGCCATTATCCCTTGTTCCCACCACTGGCACAGCTCAAAGAACATTCCCAGGCTGAGCACCCAATCAACTTGGAAGTTCGCCGCCGACTGGAGACCACTTCCGCACATCTGTACGCCCTGAAGACTTGGCAAACTGGAATGGATTTCATCATGCGCCCCCAATTGCCTGGGTAGCCACCCCGGACTGCAGCCGCTACTCCAAAAAGGCCCGCCAAAACTTCGCGGACAAGCCCCTCGACCCGGAATGGCGTCCGATCACAGACCTGCAGGGGCACGAGAACACTGGCATTTAGTAGCATGGATTTTAGATACTTGATAGCCTATTGCCACTTCTAGACGGTAACCGACAAGGTTGGGTGTTGCTCTCGCTGTATTTAGTGGGCTTAGTCGTCCACACCCACTATGCGTACATCAACGATACAGAGAGGCTAGGAAGCTTCATGGACACCCACTACT
This sequence comes from Pseudomonas sp. A214, assembly GCF_900156295.1. Classification (NCBI taxonomy): domain Bacteria; kingdom Pseudomonadati; phylum Pseudomonadota; class Gammaproteobacteria; order Pseudomonadales; family Pseudomonadaceae; genus Pseudomonas; species Pseudomonas sp. A214. The sequence goes on along the minus strand of NZ_LT707062.1, from coordinate 3,907,305 downwards.
CCCTCGCTGTCTCAGACAAATGCTCACTGCCAATTCACTGTGCTACAGAGTATGGCGATCAACTGCACCTCAAAATCATTAGCCACATTAGAATTCGGAACAGTGTCACCATACTCATAGCGCAAAATGCCTTGGACGCAAACTGCGTTAAAAGTTCAATCTACGATTACAGCACCCTCTAAGAATGTAACCAAAGGATGAAAGCCGCATGAAACTTTACAAATACATGCCAGGCAAGCGCGCCTGTGAATTTTTTGAGCTCCCACTACTAAGGTTGGCAAACCCGAATGGACTGAATGACCCTTTTGAATTCTCTCTTACAAAGGAGCTTTCCCGAAACATACAGAATATGCACAGTAAACAAGGAACTAGGGAGGAAGGCTTTATAAATTACATTGAAAACTTTATGTCGTTTGGAGTTATTTCGCTTTCAGAAACTTACGATAACCTTCTGATGTGGAGTCACTACGCCGACGAGCACCGCGGAGCTGTTTTCGAACTCACTATCGACGGCGACAATCCAAACTCACTATTTATCCATGCGCCGCCCTTACCAATGCCAGAATCAAAACATTTTGGAAAGGTGGATTATAGAAAATTCAGAAGTTACCAAGGCGAAATTTCTTCTGAGTCCATTCCCGACATTCGAAGGCACTATATATTTACTAAATCTGACGAATGGATGTATGAAAAGGAACAAAGGTTTGCATTCCATCACTCATATGCAGATATAGTAAAAGTTAATAGGGGGCAGTGCCAAAAAGCCTTCCAGGTCAAGGGCCTCGACTTCAGTGAATTCGAATCTCGCGCAGGAGTAGTAGCGGACGGCGAAGACTTATGGATAGATATACAACAAAGCGAAATCAGCGCTGAAATGCTCAAGCAAATGTGGATCATGACTCAAATCATGAGCTCCATTTTTTTAAAGATAGTTGACTTCGGTCGCGTAACAAAGGTCATTCTTGGCTGCCGACAAAACAACAACTTTATCGACCAGGCAATTCAAAACAAACAAAACCCAATAGCAGCCGGAAAATTCTACGATAATGGTAAGTTCATAAACGTTCTAAAGGCACGCCCCAGCGAAGAGCGCTTTGAACTAGACTTCGAAGAGTACAGAGGTGTCCTTTTATCCATACTTCGATAAAACTATGCCACTGTGGGCTCGCTGGCTTGTTCCATCCTGCTCCAGGGCCACCTGTTGGCAGTTCGTCCCTGAACGACGAACCAGTTCGATGGCTTCCCACTTGAACTCGGGACGTGTCTCTTGCGCTTTGGACATGAACACTCCTTCAGCTCAGCTTGAGCTTACTCGAAATTGTCCGTGTTAGCGGGTTAGAACCCGTATCCGCGAAAGAGGCCGCAGGATCTAAGTAGACACCTCGGCGATTTTTCACCTAATATCTGGCAACACGCCATCATTCGAAAAGGAAATCGCCTTGGCTTTACCTGACTCTCTTCGTCTCGCCGTACTCATTGATGCTGATAACGCGAGCTCGTCCGTCGCCAAAGAGCTCTTGGAGGAAGTAGCGAAATACGGTACCGCTACGATCAAACGTGCTTACGGCGACTGGACAACTCAAAACTTGGTTGGCTGGAAGAACCATCTGCACAAGCACGCCATCCAACCAATGCAGCAGTTCGCATACACCCAAGGGAAAAACTCCACCGACTCAGCCTTCATCATCGACGCCATGGATCTGCTGTATGCCGGCAACGTGGATGGGTTCTGCATCGTCTCAAGCGACAGTGATTTCACACGCCTGGCAACCCGGCTGCGGGAGGCGGGCAAGAAAGTCTACGGGCTCGGCGAACGCAAAACACCGGAGGCATTCATCGGCGCCTGCGACAAATTCATTTTCTTCGAAGTGTTGAAAAAACCTGCCCAAGATGAAGCACCGTTGGCGATGGATAACCTCCCTGACCTTAAAGAGATCCTCAGCCAAGCCATTGAAGAAAAAGCTCGAGATCACGGCTGGGCGCCGCTGGGAGCAGTAGGTGGCTACATCTCCAAAAATCATACCTCTTTCGATGCCCGGAACTATGGCTTCGCCAAGCTGGGGGCGCTTGTACGTGCTCAGGACTACATCGAAATAAAAGAAATACCGGATGGAGAAATCACTCACATCCACGTTCGGCTGAATAATCAATAGCCTCAGTCTCCATTCGGAATGCCGCCCAGTGAAACTGATCTCTACCAACACAGCACTCAAATCCAATCTGCTGAGACTGATCAACAGTTACGACCATATCAGCTTCGGCACCGCATGGGCGTCTGCCGGAACGGACGTGTTCACAGCGTTGGTGAAGGCAAAGTCCAAGATAGCTACCGGGGTGATTGGTACCCATTTCTACCAGACCCACCCCGATGTTCTTGACGAATTTGTGGAGTCCGACCACGTCAGATTCGTTCTGCAACCTCAGGGGGTCTTCCATCCCAAAGTGTTTGCATTCTGGACAGACGACCGTTGGGAGGTCTTGATTGGCAGTGCCAACCTCACGGCAGGGGCAATCAACAAAAACACGGAGTTGACCACCCTGCACGCCCATAAAGACGGTTCGCCTGAACTGCTGCAGGATGTTCTGGATATTATTGAGGGCTACGGAGGCAGAAGCATTCTCCAGGAGGACGCTGATAGCTACCGAAGGATCTGGAAAATCAAGGCACGCCTTAGGGAGAAGCTTGAGGGTACCTATGGAGGCGTTCCTGCCTCCAAGCCCGAGGTGGAGTCGCCGGTGATGACGATGGACTGGTCAACCTTCTACGCTGCAATTCAAAAGGACAAGATCCACGGTTTCGAAGATCGCCTAGCCATGCTGGATCAGGTCGCCAGTCACTTCACCAGTACGCGGCACTTCAATGACATTCCATTGCAGGCACGCCTTGGAATTGCTGGCCTCAGGAGCACCGACATAGATCACCCAGAATGGTTCGGATCAATGACTGGAGCGGGCAAGTTCTACAGCTTGATGAACGCTAGCGCACCAGCCTTCTCCATAGCGCTGGACGCTATTCCCCTCAGAGGGACGGTGACCAAAGATCAGTACGACACCTTCATCAGGGAGTTCATCAAGGGGTTTTCAGCCGGCAGGCATGGACTGGGTACAGCCACTCGCCTCCTTTCCATGAAGCGCCCCGATATCTTCTTGTGTGTCGACGCGCAGAACAGAGGTCAGTTGGCGCGAGATGTAGGCATGGTGCGAGCTGATAAGCTCGACTATGACCGCTATTGGCCAGAAGTCGTGGAGCGTATACAGGAAGCACCTTGGTGGAAGTCGCCCATGCCCAGCAGCGGTAACGAAGCTAAGGCTTGGTGCGCTCGGACAGCCATGCTGGACGCAATCTTCTATCAAGCGAAGAAAAAATGACTGCGCCTTGCTGATCCCAAATGTGGGCCATTCCCGTTGCGGAGACCTGTAACCCAGGCACTCGTCCAGAAAGTGCTCGTTTGGTTCATGAGTGACGGACAAAAAGTATCTCTCTGGCCCGCTTAGACAGTTCCGCAGATGCGCGTGCCTCGGACTACGATTGAACTGGTGCCGGACTTCCGATCGGATCGAGTTGCCCACTCCCCAACTTGGCGCTTCCCCTCCTCCTCACCGCCGCTGAAGCGGCGTCGATTTGAGATTTCCACGAACATGAGCCTGTGAACATTGAACAGTCCTAACTGTACGAAAGCCAAGCCGTAATTGATGTTTGGATCGCTTATGAACAGTCGACATCGCCCACTTGTAAAACGACATGTGTGGAAAGTGTTTATTCATTGCGTGCTGTCCTTCTCCAGGCCGTCGGTAATGCGGATCGATTCGGCACTTTCTATGCTCTCAACGGTGACCTTGCCGGCTGCTCGATCCACTTCTACCCGTGCGTTCTGATCCAGCGCCTGGATGACCTTCGTGATTTTATTCACGCAACTGCCCCAGCCCAATAAGGCCCAGCCGTTGTCCGGTGGTCTGGGAGACTAGCCGATGTCCGTTGATTTCAACCTCAGAGCATTGAAGACCACCGACGCCGAACTGACGCTCATCGCCAGCGCAGCAATCAAGGGCGACAGAAGATGCCCCGTTAGCGGGTAAAGCAGCCCCGCCGCTAGCGGGATTCCCATCGCGTTGTAGAGGAACGCAAAGGCGAGGTTCTGCCTCATGTTCTTCACGGTCGCCACTGACAGGGTGCGCGCTCGCGGGATGCCCATCAGATCTCCTTTGACCAGCGTCACTTGGGCACTGTTCATCGCCACATCGGTACCGGTGCCCATGGCGATACCTACGTCAGACCTGGCCAGGGCGGGCGCATCGTTGATGCCATCACCCGCCATGGCGACACGACGGCCATAGCCCTGCAAATCGGCGACTAGATTCTCCTTATCCTGCGGTTTGACCTCACCATGCACTTCCTCGATTCCGAGCTGCTTCGCCACGGCTCTTGCTGTGGTGAGGCCATCACCAGTGGCCATGATGACCTTCACGTCTTCGCTTTGAAGCTTGGAGACAGCCTGTTGAGAAGTAGGCTTGATCGGATCGGAAACGGCCAGGAGTCCCGCCAGGCGACCATCAACGGCCAAATAGATGATGCTGATGCCTTCCAGACGCAGTTGTTCGGCGCGATTACGCAGCGGGGTAATATCGACACCCGCCTCGTCCATCAGCGCGGTGTTGCCGAGCTGCAGTTGATGAGCATCGACCTGCCCGCGCACACCAATGCCCGAGCCAGACTCGAAAATAGCCGGCTTGACCAGTGCAATGCCTTGACCACGCGCATGATCGACGATGGCATGAGCCAGCGGGTGCTCACTACCCTGGTCGAGACTAGCAGCCAGGCGCAGCACCTCATTGGAGTCGTAACCGCCTGTCCCTTCCGCACTATGGAATACGGGACGCCCCTCGGTCAGGGTTCCAGTCTTGTCGACGATGAGCGTGTCGATCTTGCATAGATTTTCGATGGCGCTGGCATCGCGGAACAACACACCGCAGCTAGCGGCCTTGCCAGTCGCAACCATGACGGACATCGGGGTTGCCAGACCAAGAGCGCAGGGACACGCAATGATTAGCACCGCCACCGCATTAATCAGGCCAAATACCCAGCCTGATTCCGGCCCGAATAGCCCCCAGCCGAAGAACGTAAGGACCGCGATCAGGATCACCCCGACCACGAAATACCCTGCCACCGCATCAGCCATACGCTGCATGGGGGCCTTGGAGCGCTGGGCCTTGGCCACCATCTGCACGATCTGCGACAGCATAGTTTCGGCACCCACTTTCTGCGCCTCCATCACTAGGCTGCCGTGGGTGTTCAGGGTGGCACCGATAAGGGCATCGCCTATCCGCTTGGTAACCGGTACTGGCTCGCCGGTGAGCATCGATTCGTCGACTGCGCTCTCACCCTCCAGCACAGTGCCATCTACAGGAACCTTCTCGCCTGGCCGGACACGCAGATGATCGCCCTGATGGACATGAGTCAGAGGAATGTCCTCTTCTACTCCATCGGGCCTGATGCGCCGCGCTGTCTTTGGCGCCAGTCCCAGCAGCGATTTGATAGCTGCGGACGTCTGCGAGCGGGCCTTTAGTTCGAGCATTTGGCCCAACAGCGTGAGTGAGATAATCACCGCGGCTGCTTCAAAATAGACGCCGATACGTCCGTCCTGGACAAAGGCCGCCGGAAACCACCGCGGAACCAAGGTAGCGGCCAAACTGTATAAGTAGGCAGCAGCCGTTCCCAAACCGATCAGCGTCCACATGTTGGGGCTGCGGTGCCGGATGGAGTCAATGCCGCGGGCGAAGAACACCCAGCCACCCCATAGCGTCACGGGCGTCGCCAGAGCAAGCTCAACCCAGTTCTGGGTCGTGCCATGAAACAGTTGCAAGGAATGGCCAGCCATCGCCAGCACGGTCACGATGACGGTCAGCGGTAGGGTCCACCAGAACCGCCGTGAGAAGTCCTTCAGCTCCGGGTTCTCCTCCTCTTCCAATTCCGGGATGACAGGCTCCAGCGTCATGCCACAGATCGGGCAGTTGCCAGGGGTCGGTTGGCGAGTCTCAGGATGCATCGGACAGGTATATGCGGCTCCTTCTGGTGCCGATATCGGGGACTGACTCGTATGCTGATGTGCTTCATGAGACGAGTGGCCCATGTACGAGTGGGGATCAACTTGAAACTTCTGCAGGCATTTGGCACTGCAGAAGCGATAGGTCCTCCCTTCAACGCTCTCGCGGTATGGGCTATCAGATTTCACCTCCATGCCACACACGGGGTCGCGTTGACTTTCCGGTTGACCGTGCGAGTTGTGTGCATGTCCGTGATCGTGGCAGGAGGAATTTCGCATGCGATTTATTTCCTATCTTCATCCTTGGAGACCGTGGCACCGCTAGCGTGGGAGTGCCCGCCATGATTGTGGCCAAACAGGTGCATAAGCGGGCATAGCAGCAGGATGAGGTATGGCAGGGCCTGCGAGATGTGACTGTAATGCTCGCGTGCCACATAGAAGATGCCGATTACGGCCAGCATGATCAGCGCAATGCCAATCTTGCTCTTCCAAAAAGGCGGTTCAGTGGTACTGGTGTGATGGGTATGGTCCATGACAATAGCCTCGTTTCAATGGCAGCTGGATCAGCATAGGTGTCTCAGACTGGGCGGAGTTGACGAGTATCAATAGACGTCAGCGTACGATCACCTTGCGCTGGTGTTCCAGTTGGGAAGCTGTCTGCCCGATGTTGAACTCGTGCATCAACGCGCCCTCGTTCTTCAGAACGAAGCGCACGGTTTCACCCGGTTTCACATCGATCGTTTTCTGGCTGTAGTTGATGTCGTCCATCTTTACCAAGATGGTACGAGTTCCCGGAGTCGCCTGGGTCTGCTGCCCGATGCCATTGCTATTGCCGCCGGCCTCGGCAAATGCCGGAAAAGTGGTGCTAATGAACAGAGTGCTGATCAGCAGCTTAAAGGATAAGCCTTTCATGGTGAGACCTCGCGATGGGTGCTGGAAATCTCATGCTATTCCCCGCTTGCTGCCAGGCCGCTGACCCCAAAACTACAATTGCGTCAGCTGGGAAAAAGCAACGCGCCATAGAGGCGCTGCTAGGCCAAAGGAGCAATCACGAAAGGCCTGGAAGATGGAGGAAATCTTTACTGATGGCATTCCTTGTCGGCCATCATCAGCTTGTGCTCTCGAATCATTTGACCCAGCACGTCGTCTACCAGCTTGTCATGCTTTTCCATCCAGGCCAGGTGCTCTTCGGCAGACATGTCTGGCGCGGGATGTTCGTTGTGCAGCTGGCTCATGATGTCTTCGAGCATGTTCATATGCTCCTTCATGTGCACATGCCGCTCGCCGACCGGGGCCTTCTCCGCCTGGACCAGTACGGCTTCTGCTTTGTCACGCATCTGCTGGATGCGCTCGAATACACGGTCGCTGCCCCCTTCGGCCCAAGTCATAGAAGACAGCAGTAGCGAACCAACCAGAAGCAAAGGTTTCAGCGATTTCATGGGGCAGTCTCCAACAGTGCAAACTATGGTCGGCACCTCTGCTTTTGGTCTGTCGAGGGCCGAGAGCACAACCTAGTGCTCGTGCTTGCACCCTAGACAAGCCACCCTGTCAGTGACCTGAAGTCAGAATTACATTTTCGTAAGCTTCTGGTTGGGCGCGCGGTTTGCCTGCAAATTCAGGCCACCCGATATTTGGAGTCTGCTCGCATGAAACTACTGGTAGCTGAAGATAAACCCAAAACCGGTGCATACCTGCAGCAAGGCCTCAGTGAAGCGGGCTTCAATGGACCGGGTTATGACCGGTACAGATGCTCTACAGCACGCGCTGAGTGAGTCCTATGACCTCTTGATCCTAGATGTGATGATGCCTGGGCTGGACGGGTGGGAAGTGCTGCGCATGGTACGCGCCACAGGAAAAGACCACACAGAGCATGCTCGAAAGCTACCACTTGTTAAACAGCATGTGTATAGAGCGCGTTTACTCGCACCCCTGTCAGCCACCCGTCACCCTGACGTCAGCTCCCCCACCTAAAGTAACTCTTCCGGGTTTTGTGCACTGCGACCCGCGTGGTACATCTATCGCTCTCGATAGGACATCAAATGGACATATGGAAAACCCAATGAAAGCACTCTACGCGCTCTTGATGATCGGCCTTGCCGGCTGCGCGCGCGCTCCGGTTGAGGTCGCCCAGCCGGCGCCGGTCAGCTTTGGCGACTACCGCCTGCAAACCCTGGCGCAGATTGAGCGTAATCGGCAGTTTCAGAATCCCGACCACACCTTGGAGCTGGCTTGGAACGCTCCCCGTGAATGGGTACCCGCGCAGCCCAATGGTAGAGGCGTTCTTCTGGTTCACGGCCTTGGCGATTCGCCTGGCTCATTCGTAGATGTCGCGACACAACTGGCCAGCCAGGGATATCGGGTACGCACCGTGCTGCTGCCCGGCCACGGCACTCGGCCGGCCGATATGCTCGACGTTGACATCAATGATTGGCGTCGAACCGTGGAACAACAGGTGACGCTGCTACGCAAGGATGTCGGCCACGTTTACCTGGGCGGTTTCTCCACCGGTGCCAACCTGGTTGTGGCGTACGCCATGGACGATCAGTCGATCGCTGGGCTGCTGCTGTTTTCCCCGGCGTTCAAGTCCAATGTTGGGTTTGATTGGGTGCTGCCGTGGCTGGCGAAGGTCAAACCATGGCTACGGCAGCCGACCAGCGCGGCCCCACAGCAGACGTCCCTGCGCTACCAGAACGTGCCAACCAATGGCTTCGCCCAGTTTTACCTAAGCAGTACCGCCGTGCGCAGCAAGCTGGCATCGCAGGCGTTCGACCGCCCGGTGCTGGTGGTCAGTGCGGCCCATGACTCGGTGGTGGATGTGGAGTTTGTACGGGACGCCTTCAATCGGCGTTTCCCCAACCCGGGGTCGCGGATGATCTGGTATGGCAACCTCGCCAACGAATTGCAAAGTCCGCGCCTGTTGGTGCGCAGCGACCAGTTGCCGGCCGAGCAGATCAGTCAGTTTTCCCATATGGGCGTGCTGTTCTCCCCCGATAATCCGCAATATGGTCGCCAGGGTAACCAGCGTCTGTGCTGGAACGGCCAGAGCGACACGGCTTACCAACAATGCCAGGCAGGTGGCCCTGTCTGGTATTCGGACTGGGGTTATCGTGAGCCCGGTAAAGTCCATGCACGGTTGACCTACAACCCGTACTTCGCCTGGCAATCCGAGGTGATGGTGCAGGTGCTGGAGGCCGGGGCTCAAGAACATTCGACTGTGGCAAACACACGATAATCGCCCGCCCCTTGCCGTCGGGCCCCTCCTCCTGTCTGGAGCCTAGTTGCTGGTGCTCATCACTCTTGGTGCGGTTCTAGAATGAAACTATAACCAAATAACCTAAGTCAGCGACCACCGGTCACCTATCTTGAACATCTGAGGGGCCGTCATTGGCCGGTATTGCTGATACGCCGCTGCCTTCCTTACGGCGAACGGATGCCCGAACACGAGCCAAGGAAGCCGTAGATGGCAATCACCCAAAACAACCGTCTGGTACAGGTCGACAGTCCTCTCGGTGGCGATGTCCTGTTGTTGCAGAGCATGGATGGCAGCGAAGAGTTGGGGCGGTTGTTTCACTACGAATTGGACCTTACCTCCGAAGACCGGGCGATCAAGTTCGATCAGTTGCTGGGCAAACCGATGGGTTTGACCCTGGAGTTGTACAACGGCGGCAAACGCTATTTCCACGGCATTATCAGCAGCTGCCGGCAACTGACCGGTCACGGCCAGTTCGCGGGTTACCGCGTCAGTTTGCGGCCATGGTTCTGGCTGCTCACGCGGACCTCGGACTGTCGGATTTTCCAGAACAAGACCGTGCCGGACATCATCAAGCAGGTGTTTCGCGACCTCGGTTTCTCTGATTTTGAAGACAGCCTCAGCGCCAGCTACCGTGAGTGGGAATATTGCGTTCAGTACCGCGAAAGCAGCTTCGATTTCGTCAGCCGGCTGATGGAACAGGAAGGCATCTATTACTACTTCCGCCATGAAAAGGAGCGTCATGTTCTGGTGCTGGCCGACGCTTATGGTGCTCACTCCACGCCAGCGGACTACGACTCGGTGCCCTTCTATCCGCCCGATCGGCAAATGCGCGAGCGCGATCATTTCTACGACTGGCAACTGGCACGGGAAGTCCAGCCGGGTTCGCTGGCGCTGAACGACTATGACTTCCTGCGCCCGCGCGCCAGCCTTGAGGTGCGCTCCAGCGTGGTACGCAACCACAGCAACGGTGACCATCCGCTGTATGACTACCCCGGTGAATACCTGCAGAGCAACGATGGCGATCACTACGCACGCACCCGCATCGAAGCTATTCACAGCCAGTTCGAGCGCGTGCAGTTGCGCGGCCGGGCCCGCGGGTTGGGCTCCGGTCATTTGTTCACACTGACGGGTTACGACCGTGCGGACCAGAATCGCGAATACCTGGTGGTGGTCGCGCGCTATCAGATCCGTCAGGAAGTCTATGAAAGCGGACAGTCAGATTTAGCCGAACAGTTCGTCAGCGAGCTGGACTGCATGGATGCCAGCCAAGCCTTCCGCCCTCTCCCTCTGACGCCCATGCCCATTGTCCGCGGGCCACAGACCGCCGTGGTGGTTGGCCCCAGTGGCGAGGAGATCTGGACCGACCAGTATGGCCGGGTCAAGGTGCATTTCCACTGGGATCGCCATGACCAATCCAACGAAAACAGCTCCTGCTGGATTCGCGTGTCCCAAGCCTGGGCTGGCAAAAACTGGGGGGCGGTGCAGATCCCGCGGATCGGTCAGGAAGTGATCGTCAGCTTCCTTGAAGGCGACCCCGACCGGCCGATCATCACCGGTCGCGTCTACAACGCCGAACAGACCGTGCCCTACAAGCTGCCAGCCAATGCCACTCAGAGTGGCGTGAAAAGTCGTTCAAGCAAGGACGGCTCACAGGCCAACTTCAATGAGATCCGTATGGAGGACAAGAAAGGCGCGGAGCAACTGTTTATCCACGCCGAGAAGAATCAGGACATCGAGGTCGAGAACGACGAGACCCATTGGGTCGGCCACGACCGCAGCAAGACCATCGACAACGACGAAACCGTGCACGTCAAACACGACCGCACTGAGACCGTGGACAACAACGAAACCATCAAAATCGGCGTCGACCGCAAGGAAACCGTCGGCAACAACGAAACCATCTCCATCGGCGTGAACCGCACCGAAGATGTGGGCAGCGACGAGAAAATCACCATCGGTGCCAACCGCACCGAAAAGGTGGGCAGCAACGAGACCATCACCATAGGTGCGGACCGCACGGAAAAGGTCGGTGCCAACGAAAGCATCACCATCGTCAGCAACCGCACCGAGGACGTGGGCGGTAACGAGACCATCGGCATCACCGGCAACCGCAACGAAACGGTCAAAGGCAACGAAGGTATCGAGATCAATGGCAACCAGAGTACCCAGATCGGCCAGAACGAATCCCGCGACGTCGCACGCAACCGCACCACCGACATCAAGCAGAACGACAGCCTGGACGTTGGCAAGAACTTTGTCCTCAACGCCGGCGACTCCATCAGCCTGACGACGGGCGCGGCCAGCATCACCATGAAGAAGGACGGCACCATCGTGATCAGCGGCAAGAACATCACCATCGACGGCTCCGGCGCCATCAACATCAAGGCCAACAGGAACGTTGTCGTCAAAGGCCAGAAGATTCTGCAGAACTAGCCATGGAGTGTGCGCTATGACCGTCGAATACCACCTCGCCCCCTCCTCCACGCCCGTGCGCGTGGAGGGCGTCGTGATTGGTGTGCTGCTGGATGTGCCCCTGGCCGACGCTCCAGTGGTGGCTTTTCCCGGTTGCCCCGATGACGCGGGGCTCGCCGCGCGCACCACCACACCGCTCAGTCGCGAAGACATCGGCGCCCAGGTCGCGCTGATGTTCGAGGCCGGCGACCCGGCCCGGCCGCTGGTGATCGGTCGCATCCAGCGCCTGCCGCAAACCACGCCCCGCGCCGTCGCGAACCTGGACGGCGAGCGTTTGGAGTTCACCGCAGAACGGGAAATCGTCCTGCGTTGCGGCAAGGCCAGCATCACTCTTACCCGTGAAGGCAAGGTACTGATCCGAGGCGCCTACCTCTCGAGCCGATCATCTGGAGTGAACCGGATCAAGGGCGGCTCGGTACAGATCAACTGAGGCAGTGACGCCATGGAATTGATAAACAAGACCCGCCTCGTCGGCGGCTTTACCACCTCAACCGATAAAACCGGCCGTGAATGGCTGGTCGTGGTGGCGAAAGGAACCTACGGCATTGCTGATCATCCTGGACATGAACCTCGCCTGCTGGAACAACAGGCTCCGCTGATCATGGCTGATGTGTTCCCAGGGGAACCGGGCGAATCAGCTGCGTTATACGAAAACGATTTTGCACTGCACAAGCCACGCTGCGATGTCCTGCTCAATGGACACTGCTACGCACCCAATGGAGAGCCGGTAACAGAGCTGAACGTAGCCCTGAAAGTCGGGACGCTGGTAAAAGCATTCAAAGTCGTGGGGGCACGAGTCTATGTGGAGGGCGCCCTCTCACACTCGACAACCAGGCCTGTTCCCTTCACAAGAATGCCTGTTTCCTATGCCCAGGCTTTTGGCGGGGTGGACCGCACGCATGCCGACGCCACTCAACATCAGTGGTACCCCTGGAACCCTGTAGGGGTCGGATTTTACCCAAGTGCAAACACTGCCCGGATAAATGGTCTGCCGCTGCCCAATACCGAAGAACTGGACAGGCCCGTCACCACGCCCGATGGGAATTACAAACCGATGGCATTCGGCCCGATCGGTCGAGCCTGGCAACAGCGGATCCGATGGGCCGGCACTTATGATCAGGCGTGGCTTGATCATCAGTTTCCATTTCTGCCGGAAGATTTTGACCTGCGTTATTTCCAGTGCGCACCAGAGGATCAGCAAATTGACTACCCGCAAGGTGGCGAAGAAGTTGCGCTGCTCAATCTCAACGATAAAGGCCGGACGGCATTCAGGCTTCCGACAAACTTGAAACTGCCGGTGCTCCTGGTTTTTCACGATGACAGCACGCGGGAAACGGCAGCCGTTGTCGACACCGTGATTCTGGAGCCGGACGCGAATCGGCTGCTCCTGACATGGCGAGCTTCTGCGCCGCTCGGGCGCAACATCAAGGAAGTGGCCAAGGTCATCGTCGGGCAAAGCGCCGATCAGTTCGAACAGGCCAAGGCCAACGAAGAACGCATGCGAGGAAAGCAACACTTCAAGTCATTGGCTCAACTCATCGCGTGGACTAAGGAAGCTTATCCTCCCGCAGAAGAGGCGTTATGACGCCGGCCCTTTTCATCACCAGCATGGGCATGGCTTGCCCTGTGGGCCTATGCGTCGCCAGTGCCTGTGCTGCCAAGCGCGCCGGACTGTCAGCGCTCCAGGAGCTGCCGTTTTTTGACAACGCTTGCGAACCCATCATCGGCGCGACGGTGTCCAGTCTCGACCTGGCGCTGCCGGCAGCATCGCGTATGTCCGGGCTCATGCTGCATGCACTGGTGGAGTTGATACAGGGTGCGCCGAAGCTGGATTGGACAGAAGTGCCCTTTCTCCTGTGCCTGGCTGAACCGGAGCGCCCCGGAATCGATATCAGGGGAATAGCCCAGACCGTCATACACGACGCATCTTCCAAGTTGGGCATACAGTTCCACCCAACCCACTCCAGGGTCATCCCCTCCGGCCAGGTTGCCGGCATGCATGCCCTTCATGAAGCCAGTCGATTGATGCAAGAAACCCGTGCGCCTGCCTGCGTGGTGGCGGGTGTCGACTCGCTGCTCAGCGCCTTGACGCTGCAATGGCTGGACCAGCATCGCCGGCTGAAAACGGCCACTCACAATGACGGCTTGTTTCCTGGCGAAGGGGCCGCGGCCATCTTGATTCAGGCCTATCGGCAACCTGGCACCTGCTTGGAAATCTCAGGCCTGGGATTCGGGCAAGAAGAGGCACCGCTTTTGTCGAACAAACCCCTGCGAGCAGGCGGGCTGACCGACGCCGCCCGCACGGCGCTCGCACAGGCCAGACTGGGTTTGCATGAAATTGATCTGCGCCTGTCCGATGTCACGGGCGAGCAATACGGCTTCAAGGAACTTCCGCTGATGGAGGCCCGGCTTTTTCGGACCGTCCGAAAAGAGGATCAGCCACTGTGGCATTGGGCAGAGGCCATGGGTGACACCGGGGCCATTGCTGGAATCGTCCAGTTGATACTCGCCGACCAGGCGTTTCGCAAAGGCTATGCACCGGGAACCACCGCGATCTGTCTGAGCAGTGCCCTGGCCGGTGCACGCGCCGCCGCCGTCGTGCGCGACCTCAGTCGACCCCAGGGGCCCCTATGAGCTGCGACGTTTATGCAAATGGCGATGAGATTGCATGCAAAGCGGGTGGCGGCAAGGTCATTGCGGCATTCCCGGATGTCTGCCTGACGCCACCACCGCCTCCCGCAGGACCCATCCCGGTGCCCTATCCGGACACCTCGTTTTCCAAGGACATGAAGAAAGGCAGCAAGACCGTCAAGATCGAAAACAAGGAGATCATGTTAAAAAATCGCTCCTTCTATAAAACCTCCCCACTGGGCGATGAAGCCGCCACAAGAAGCCAGGGTGCCGGTGTCATCACTCACGTCATCACCGGTAAGACCTATTTTGTTTCATGGTCAATGGATGTTCTTTTCGAAGGCCAGAACGTAGACCGACATACCGACCTCACCACATCGAATCATGCCAGTCCCGCAGCGAATGCGGCCGTCCCCATGGTCAACACCGCCAAATACAGTCCGGTGCAACAAGACGCCAAGGTGCCAGGCAAACACAAATGTGAATGTTGTGGCGGCGCGGCGCACTCCAAGGCTCAAGCGAACGGGGAGTACATGACGGAAGACGAATTCTACGGCACCGCACAAAATCCTCAGAACGCCGCCGTCCTCGCCAAAGTCCGGGCAAACCCCAAGTGCAGGCACTTGTTGCCACCTGCCGGAAAGCAACCGAGCGGATGCAATAAGTACTACGTAACGAGCAAACGAGAGAAAGCCAACATTGAAAATGATTGGGCGATTAACAGGCCAGGCTATATGCGTTGGAAAACCGAAGTGGGTCAGGGAGAACCGGTGGCGCATAGAGTCCCCAAGGCGGCCGGAGGTTGTCCGGCCGGGCAAGGGAATCTCGCCCCGACTGGCAAGAAGTGTGAGAAGCTCGAAGGAGAGCTCAGTTCACTTCAAGAGACACGCATCAATAGTTTTCCAAGGCCTGAATGATGAAAACCTCTAATTACAAGCACACTCAAAGACCCGGTTTTCTTCAAGACAGCTTCTATTGGAAGGGGCGTGGCTATCACTACTGCGGCTGCGCTCCGGCAGAAGTAATGTCGCCTGACGGCTGGAAGAAAGACGACCCGTGGATGGCACTTGCTGCGATTCTGGAGCAAGCCAAGCATGGCGATTACAGCCATGTATCCCAACTGCGCAAATGGATAGTGGACCCTGATTGCGATCCAACGCTGGTATCGGCTTGCCTCGGTCTGACCGCTGATGCAGGACTCGACACCGACCTGGATTTCCTTGCCGAGCTCATACTCGAAGGCCCCACCTACCTGCGTATCGAGGCGTGCCTGGCAGCGCAGTGGTCTGGTGTGCTGTGGCTGATACCTTTCATGGTTGAGGCATGGCGCACGTTTGCCCGTCGGGCCGACCGAGCCGCCGTGGAAGCCAATTTAAGCAATCTTCTTGACCCCATCGAAAACGAACCCGAGTTCTTTGACAGTGGCTTGAACGAAATCGAATACAAAGCGGCTGTCGATTCACGACTGAGCGAACTGCAGAACGCTTATGGCAGCGATCGCTGCTCGATCTCCGGTGGCATGCCCGTCGACATGAACAAACAAGTCTGGGTCATGAGAAAGTCCCTGGTTCCTTCAGGCACTGATGAATGGATCGACTGGAGCAACTTTCTCATCTGGAGGCGTAAATTCGAGGTGTATTCCGGCGTCGACTGCTCCAGTTTCTATGGGAAAAATGGCGACTTTCAACCGCTGAATGCGGCCGCTGTCCTGGACCGATACATGGCCTCTCCCCTGCAGTTCGAAGTCGGTAAACGTTACTTCTTCGGAAACCTGGTGCCGTAACAAGACAGAGACGTCATGCTCCCCATCTCCTCAATGATCGAGCAACATGCCGAAGAAGCTTGCTTCCTCATCCTCCTGCACGATCACGCCGTGCGCGCCCCCCACTACGACCTTGATGATCTCAGCAAACTGGACGAGCGCATCGATGCCCATCTCGATGGCCTGCGCATCGCCGGCTCAACGGGCCTGGAAATCCTGCTGGCCCAGCTCGGTCCGCACGCCGTCGGCGAGACGTTCGCCAGTGTGTTGCTGGCCTTCGAGGCGGCCGATGCGAAGATGTTGTCGCGACTCAGCGATCATTTGCGAAGCGCGTCAGAAACGGAGCGCGGTTATCTGATGGCCCTGGGGTGGCTCGACTGGGAGCGTATATCGCCCTGGATCGAGCGCATGTTCGCCTCCCCTGAGCCGTTGTTTCACCGCCTCGGCCTGGCGGCCTGCGGGATGCATCGCCATGATCCCGGCCCTACCCTGCTGGCCGAACTGTCCCACGCCGACCCCAGCGTGCTGGCACGTGCCGCCCGCACGGCGGGCGAGCTGCGCCGGCGTGACCTGCTCCCGGCGATTCGTACCCACCGCCAGCATGAAGATGCCGCCACGCGCTTCTGGGCCAATTGGGCCACCGCACAGATGGGCGACGCGCAAGCCCTGGAGCCATTGCGACAATTCGCCGGGCAACCGGGCCAGTTCCAGTATCGCGCGCTCTGCGTATTGCTGGCCTGGCAGGAACGCGAGCCCAGCATCGCCTGGATACGCCAGTTGGTACAGGATCCCAGGGACCGGCGCATCGGCATCCAGGCCCTTGGGCTGCTGGGCGACCCGGTCTGTGTACCGTGGTTGATCCAGCAAATGAGCGACCTGCCCTATGCCCGGGTCGCCGGTGAAGCCTTCAGCCTGATCACCGGCGCTGACCTGGCGTTGCTTGATCTGGAGTTGCAGGACCTGCCCGATTTCGACGCCGGCCCGAACGATGACCCGCAAGACACCAACGTGGCGATGGACCCCGACGAAAATCTACCCTGGCCCGACCCGCAGCTCATCACCGCTTGGTGGCAGGCCCATGGCGGTGATTTCCAGGCAGGCGTCGGTTATGTGCTGGGACAAATGCAGAGCGAAGCCAGTTTTCGGCAGGCCCTTGCCCACGGCCAGCAACGCCAGCGCATCGCTGCCGCCTGCGGTGTCGCCCGTTTTCGACCGAACGAAGTGCTTTTCCCCACCAGCGCACCGGCCTGGCGGCAACAGCAGTTGTTGGGGAGGACGGGGGTGTTCGGGCGTTGATCAGGGTGGTTATATAGCTCGAAAGCAACTCAGGCTGCGACCCCTGATCATTACTTACACCCCTCTGGAGACACCATGCCAAACGCAACCGGACAGAACCCTGTGGCCCTTGTCAGCGGGGTTGGAAGTGAGATTGGGATCGGCATGGCCATCGCGCGCAGACTGGGGACTGCAGGTGCCAGACTGATCGTCACCGCCAGCAGTGCGCGAATCAATGATCGGGTCGCAGAACTGCGTGCCGAAGGATTCGACGTCCAAGGGCGGGCCATCGATCTTACCGATGAGCATCAGGTGCGTGAGTTTATCCCATGGGCAGAGTCCCTCTGGGGGCAGATCGATATTCTGGTCAACAACGCGGGCATGGCCATGCAAGGAAGCCCGGAGTTTTTTTCCGACTTGGAAACCATGGATCTGCACACCTGGAACCTTACCCTGGCGCGAAATCTGACCACGGCTTTCCTGCTTACACAGGCCGTTCTGCCCGGCATGCGGGCGCGCCGTTACGGGCGCATCGTAAACATCAGTTCCACTACCGGCACTCGCTGCAGTAACCCCGGCGAAGCGGCTTACAGCGCCGCAAAGGCCGCGATGGTTGGGATGAGCATGAGCCTGGCGCTTGAAGTCGCCCAGCAAGGGATCACTGTAAACAGCGTCGCTCCCGGCTGGATCAGCACAGGGTCGACCACTGCCGAGGAAGCCAAGGCGGCAGGTTACACGCCGATGGGCCGGGCCGGACGTCCCGAAGAGGTGGCTGCAGTGGTTGCTTTCCTGGCGTCTTCAGAGGCGAGCTACCTCACTGGCGAAGTCATCGTGGTGGATGGCGGAAACTGTTTGGTCGAGAACAAGGCCCCTTGATCTGAACAGGCTCCTACAGGGTTGGGACATATCCCCGTGAGTCACTTGAACAATTCGCTGCTCATGAAATCAATGAACACCCGCAGTTTCGGCGCCAGGTGCTTGCTTGAGGGCCAGAGCATGCGGAAGGTGCTCTGATGCCGATTGAACTCGTCGAGGACGGTGACCAGCTCACCGGCGACGATGGCATCGCGCACGGTGAAATCCGGTACGCAGGCAATCCCCAATGCATCACGCACGACGTACAGCAACGCCTCGGTGGTGTTGCAGACCAGGGTGGCCGGCAGGTTGGGATCGGACTGCCCTTGCCCGTTCACCGGCCAGACCTGCAGCCTGCCAGTGCTGGGAAATTTGTATAGCAGGCAGGCATGGCGCAGCAGATCCGCCGGCACCTGCGGTGTGCCGTGTTCGGCGAAGTACCGGGGCGAACCGACCACGACGAGCTTGAACGCGCCTAACGGGCGGGACATCAGCCGGGAGTCGTTTGGCTCTCCGGTCCGAATGACGGCATCAAAACCTTCCTCAATGATGTCCACCAGCCTATCGGAGAAATCCAGGTCCAATTCGATACTGGGGTAGCGGCGCATGAAGGCCATCAGCGTCGGCATGACCAAATCTGCAACCAGAGGCAAGCTCACGCGCAATTTGCCCCGCGGCGCTTTGCGGGTTTCCGACAGTTCCAGTTCGGCCGCTTCGACTTCGCAGAGAATGCGTCGGCAACGCTCGAGGAAAAGCGTCCCTTCTGCCGTCAGCGTGATACTGCGCGTGCTGCGATGAAACAGCCGCACCCCCAGCCTTTCCTCGAGCCGGGCCACGCTTTTACCCACCGCCGAAGACGAAATGCCAAGCGCCCTGCCCGCCTCTGAAAAGCTGCGGGTTTCGGCCGCGCGAACAAAAAAATCAATCCCGCTCAGTGATTCCACGCCAGGCTCCCATTGCGGACATTTTTTCCGATGTGTTGCGCACTCTAGCATTCTTGTCTCGCCCAAGAGCGGCACTTACCGTAGTCGACACTTATCAATCTGCGATTGACGCCGCCATCCGGCGGGTCAGAAGCGCGCCAAGCAGGTGACACATGACGATTGCCAATACCCATATCGACGCCGATGCCGAGGTCGTTCAAGACGCTGCGCCGCTCCCCATCGGTTCACTGTTCGCCCTCGCGTTGGCGGCGTTCGTGACCATTCTCACCGAAGCCTTGCCCGCCGGCCTTCTCTCCCAGATCAGCGAAGGGCTGGCGATCTCCGAAGCCCTCGCCGGCCAGTTGGTCACGGTCTATGCGATAGGTTCCTTGCTGGCGGCCATTCCCTTGACGGCCGCGACCCAAGGCATGCGGCGCCGGTCGCTCTTGCTGCTGGCGATTGCCGGTTTTGCCGTGGCCAATACGGTCACAACGTTTTCGTCCCATTACGGCTTGACGATCGTTGCCCGCTTGCTGGGTGGCGTATCGGCCGGGCTGCTCTGGGCCTTGTTGGCCGGGTATGCCGCCCGCATGGTGCCCGAGAGCCAGAAAGGTCGGGCGATTGCAATTGCCATGGTCGGCGCACCCTTGGCGTTATCCTTGGGCGTACCGGCCGGCACCTTGCTCGGTAATTTGATCGGCTGGCGGATGAGCTTCGCCATCATGAGTTTGTTCGCCGTCGCCTTGATGGTCTGGGTGCGACTCAAAGTGCCTGACTTTCCCGGGCAAACCACCGACAAACGCCTTGCCTTGCGCCAGGTTTTCACCCTGCCAGGCGTTCGCTCGGTGCTGTGTGTGGTGCTGGCCTTTGTCTTGGCGCACAACATTCTCTTTACCTATATCGCCCCGTTCCTGATGGCGGCAGGCCTGGGCGAGCGGATCGACCTGGTGCTGCTGGTCTTCGGGGGCGCCTCGTTGCTGGGCATCTGGGTCGTCGGCGTGATGATCGATCGCCATCTACGGGCATTGACCCTTGCCAGCACGGCACTTTTCGCCATCTCGGCCCTGACACTGGGCGCCATGAGCGACAGCCTTGCTGCGATCTACACCGCCGTGGCGGCCTGGGGAGTCGCTTTTGGCGGGGCCGGGACGTTGTTCCAAACGGCAATCGCCAAGACGGCCGGAGACGCGGCGGATCTCGCCCAGTCGATGCTGGTCACGGCCTGGAACGTCGCCATTGCCGGCGGCGGGATCGTGGGGGGCATCCTGCTCGATCATCTGGGTGTCGTTGCGTTTGCGCCTGTGCTGGTCGCGCTCTTGCTGCTGACGTTGGCGGTGGTGTGGTCCGCCCGGCAGTATGGGTTTGCAGCAGACCCTCAACGATAGGCAGCAGCAACTGACATCAAATCGTCATCACTGCGTCGCCGAAACGCCATACATCCTGAGTACTGTCCTCGCCAATGAGATCGATCTCAAGCGAGTGACAATGACTGATTTGAAAGAAGTTGCACGGCTGGCAGGGGTTTCGCGGGCGACCGCGGCGCGTGCCTTTGCCTCCCCTGAAGTGGTCCGTCCGGCTACCCGTGAACAGGTCTTCGCCGCGGCGCGCCAACTGGGGTTTCGGCCCAACCGTCTTGGTCGCCAATTGCGCCTGCAAGTGACCAAGCTGATCGGTGTCGTGGTGCCCAACCTGCTCAATCCGGTGTTCGCCGAACAGTTTCAGGCGATGGAGCGTGCTGCACGCGTGCATGGTTACAACCTGTTGTTGGCAACCACCGATTACAGCAGCGAGCGCGAAAGCGCGGTCGTCGAGGAGTTGCTGCGACAGCGTGTCGATGGGCTGGTCCTCACGGTAACCGACGCCGAGAGCAACCGGGTGCTGCAAAGCCTGGACAGCGAGGACACGCCTTTTGTGCTGGCTTATCACCAGCCGGGTAATCCGGATTACAGCGCGGTGTCGGTGGACAACCGCGCCGGCATGGCGCTCGCCACCCGTTATCTGCTGGACGCCGGGCACACTCGGATTGGCATGGTCGCCGGCCCTGCCCTGCAATCGGACCGCGCTCGCCTGCGTTATGCCGGTTATTGCGAGGCAATGCATGGAGCCGGTCTCGCCAGCCTGCCGGTGATTGAAATGCCCGCCCATACCCAGGCTGACTTCGCCGCCATCGAGCCGTTGTTGCATGGCCCCCAGGCGCTCAGTGCGCTGGTCTGTTCCAACGATTTGCTGGCCATCAGCTTGATCGCCGAACTGCGCCGCAACGGCTGGCAAGTGCCCCGGCAACTCTCGGTCATCGGCTTTGACGGCATCGCCCTCGGCACCCAGATGCATCCGACGCTGTGCAGTGTTGTTCAGCCCATCGAGGCACTGGCCTGCACCGTGATTGATCAATTATTGGCGCAGATCGCTGGCGCCACCCCGGTTTCCCATTGCCTGCCTTGTCATATCCGGTCGGGCGAAAGTACTCAACCCTACGAGGAGACGCTTGATGTTCCACTTGCGTAAAACCCTGGCGACACTGCTGTTATGCGGCGCGGCCACCTTGGCTCATGCCGGCGAAACGGCGATTTGCTACAACTGTCCACCAGAATGGGCCGACTGGGGCACGCAGCTCAAGGCGATTGCCGATACCACTGGCGTGCAGGTTCCGCTGGACAACAAGAACTCTGGACAGGCATTGGCGCAACTGGTCGCCGAGAAGGCCGCGCCGGTGGCGGACGTGGTGTATTACGGCGTGACGTTCGGTTTGCAGGCGCAAAAAGCCGAGGTGGTCGGCACGTATAAACCCAAGGGTTGGGAGCAGATCCCGGCGGGTTTGAAGGACCCCGAGGGACACTGGTTTGCCATTCACTCCGGCACCCTGGGCATCATGGTCAACGTCGATGCGCTGGGCGGTCTGCCCGTGCCGCAAAGCTGGGCCGACCTGCTCAAGCCTGAGTACAAAGGCATGGTCGGCTACCTTGACCCGTCCAGTGCTTTCGTTGGGTACGTCTCGGCGGTAGCGATCAACCAGGCCATGGGCGGCAATCTGGATAACTTCGCCCCAGCCATCGACTACTTCAAAAAGCTGGCGAAAAACTCACCGATCGTGCCCAAGCAGACGGCTTATGCGCGGGTGCTGTCCGGGGAGTTGCCGATTCTGGTGGACTACGACTTCAACGCCTATCGGGCTCGTTACAAAGACAAGGCCAACGTTGCCTTTGTGATTCCCAAGGAAGGCAGCATCAGCGTGCCTTACGTGATGAGCATCGTCGACAACGCCCCCCATCGGGCCAACGCCGAGAAGGTCCTGGATTTCGTTTTGTCCGAGCAAGGCCAGGCGCTCTGGGCCAAGGCGTACCTGCGACCGGTGCGGGCAATGAAAATGCCTGCCGATGTCGCCGCGCAGTTCCTGCCCGACAGCGATTACGCCCGGGCCGGTGTGGTCAACTACGAGCAGATGGCCGCGGCGCAGGAAGCCTTTTCCGCACGTTATCTGAGCGAGGTCAAGTAAGTGACCGTCTCGGCAGTAAAAGCCCGAGACGTACGGTCGGGCTGGGCCATGGTGCCGCGCTTGCGGCCGACCGCTGCCTGGGCGCTTGCGCCCGCGGCGGCGGTGCTGTTCGCCTTCTGGTTGTTGCCGCTGGCGCACCTGGTCTTGCTCGGTGGGCAAAGTCGCGATGGCAGCGACAGCGGCTATTGGCAGGTGCTGAGCAGCGCGCAATACCTGGGCAGTCTGGCGCAGACCTGCCTGCTGGCACTGGCAACGACCCTCGCGGCGTTGTTAGTGGGCGGCTTCAGTGGTTTTTTTCTCAGTCGCCAACGTTTCTTCGGCCGTTCGGTACTTGTCGCCTTGTTGACCTTCCCGCTGGCATTTCCCGGCGTGGTCGTTGGTTTTCTGGTGATCCTGCTGGCCGGCCGCCAAGGCTTGTTCGCCACCCTGGGTCTCGGCCTGGTGGGTGAGCGCTGGATTTTTGCCTACTCGTTGATGGGGTTGTGCATCGGCTACCTGTACTTCTCGATTCCGCGGGTGATTCTTACGGTGATGGCTGCCTGTGAAAGCCTGGATCGCAGCCTGGAAGAGGCCGCTCGTTCACTGGGGGCCAGTCATTGGCGTGTGCTCTGTGATGTCATTGTTCCTGGCCTGGCGCCGGCATTGGTCTCCTGCGGGGCGATTTGCTTTGCCACCTCCATGGGCGCGTTCGGTACCGCCTTCACCCTGGGTACCCGGCTCAACGTGACGCCGGTGGCGATCTACAACGTGTTTACCAATTACGCCAATTTCGCCGTGGCCGCTGCGCTGTCGGTGGTGTTGGGGCTGGTGACCTGGGCGGTTCTGTTGCTGGCCCGGCGGCTGGCCAAAGATTCGAGGACAGTCTTGTGAAACGCTCAACGCTGTTTGTCGGGCAACTGGTGTTTACCTTGCTGGTGTGCGCTTTCATGTTGGTGCCTGTGGTGATGTCACTGCTCGCCGGGCTGACGCGCAATTACTTCCAAGGGCTGTCCAGCGGCCTGACGTTCGACTGGCTGCTGCAGGTCTGGCAGGCGTATTCGCCGACGGTCTGGCTGTCCCTGCAACTGGCCGCCGCCTGTGCGCTGTGTGTCTGTGTGGTGGGTGTGCCGGCGGCTTACGCCCTGGTACGGATGAACAACCGCTTTAGCCGCGCGTTCGAGGAACTGATGGTGTTGCCGGTGGCGATGCCCGGTCTGGCCAGTGCCTTGGCATTGCTGCTCACCTATGGTCAGTTCGGCGGGTTTCGCAGCAGTTGGTTATTCATTCTCGTCGGCCACGTGCTGTTCACTCTGCCATTTCTGGTGCGCCCGGTGATGGCGGTGATGCAACGCCAGCACCTGCCGATCCTGGAAGAAGCCGCCGCGAGCCTGGGTGCCGGGCCGGTCCGGCGCTTCTTCAGCGTGGTGGTGCCCAACTGTCGGGCGGGGATTCTCGCCGGGGTCTTGATGGTCGTCACCCTGTCGTTGGGTGAGTTCAACCTGACCTGGATGCTCCATACCCCGATGACCAAAACCTTGCCGGTGGGCCTGGCCGACAGCTATGCCTCGGCCAGGCTGGAAGTCGCCAGCGCCTACACCCTTATATTCCTGTTGATGATTGTGCCGCTGCTTGTTGCATTGCAGGCCATCAGCGCGCGCCTTTCCCGTGGAGCAAATCGATGAGCGGAACCACTATTCGCCTGAAGGGTTGTCGCAAGGCGTTCTCTGACGGCACCGTTGCCGCACATGACCTGGACCTGACCATTGAGGCTGGAGAAACCCTGGCGATCCTCGGCCCGTCCGGTTGCGGTAAAACCACCACCCTGCGCCTGATCGCGGGTCTGGAGCGTCCGGACGTGGGCCAGGTATTTTTTGGCGACAGCGACGTCACCCGCCTCCCCATCGAACGTCGCGACGTGGGCATGGTGTTCCAGAACTATGCGCTGTTTCCCAATCTGGATGTGGCCGGCAACATTGTTTACGGCCTGAAAGTTCGCGGTGTGTCACCCGCCGAGCGTAACAAGCGCTGTTTGGAGTTGCTGGAACTTGTCGGCTTGCAGGATCACGGCAAGCGCAGTATCCACGAGTTGTCCGGCGGTCAGCGCCAACGAGTCGCCCTCGCCCGCGCTCTGGCACCCAGGCCCCGGGTATTGCTGCTCGACGAACCGTTGGCGGCACTGGATGCGCAATTACGTGAACGCCTGCGCAGCGAATTGGCCCAGTTGCTACGCGGTTTGGGCATTACCGCCGTGTTCGTCACCCACGATCAGGGTGAAGCCATGGCGCTGGGGGATCGCATCCTGGTCATGGAGCATGGCCGCGTCGCGCAACTGGCTAGCCCGCGGGACATCTATCAGCAACCTGCCAACGCGTTCGTCGCCCGTTTTGTCGGCAATCTCAATGCTTTTTCGGTGATCGAGCACACGCCCCATGGCTTGAAGGTCAGTGGCGGTGAGTTGCCATGGAATGGCGCCGACCTACCCGCCACTGTCTATTGCCGCCCCGAGCATTTGCGGGTGATGGACAGTGAGTGCCATCTGCACGGGCGTCTGGTGGGCCAGTTTTTCCAGGGGGCTCAAAGCCGTCTGCTGGTGGATGTGGGTGCGGCTCAGCCTTTGCTGGTGGACAGCACCGATAGCGCTATCCATGCCCCCGGTGCCCTGATTGCCCTGGCCGTCGAGCCACAAGTGCTGTTCACCCTGTCATCGTGATCTTTGTGTTTGCAGAGGGCTTATTTTGAATTATCCGTTTCTCATCGCGCAGATCAGCGATCTGCACCTTAAAGCCGGACAAAAACTGACTTACGGCGTTGTCGATACCCTCGCTGCATTGCGTCGTGCGGTGGATCATTTGAACACCCAGGTGCCGCGTCCCGACATCGTGGTGGTCAGTGGCGACCTGGTGGACTTCGGTCGCCCTGATGAATATGCCGTGCTGCACCCTGAACTGGCGCGCCTGCACATGCCTTGCTACCTGGTGCCTGGTAACCATGACAATCGCGAGCATTTGCGGGCGGCATTTGCCGACCACAGCTACCTGCCGACACGGGCTGACGCCCCCCTGGACTGGGTGGTGGAGGAGCATCCGCTACGCCTTATTGGCCTGGACACCACCATTCCCGGTGCCCATGGCGGTCAGCTCCTGGACAGCCAGTTGCGCTGGCTCGATGAACAACTGGCCTGTCGTCCCGATGCGCCGACGCTATTGGTGCTGCATCACCCGCCGTTTGTAAGCGGGATTGGCCATATGGACCGTGAACCCTTCGTCAACGCGGCGGCACTGGAACAGGTCATTGCCCGACACCCGCAGGTGGAGCGCTTGCTGTGCGGGCATTTGCATCGGTCGATGCAACGGCGTTTCGGCGGCAGCCTGAGTTGTGTGTGCCCCGGTACCTCACATCAGATCGTTCTGGATCTACAGCCAACCGCTCCCGCGCATTTCAATCTGGAACCGCCGGGGTATCTGCTGCATCACTGGCATGGGCAGGCACTGGTGACCCATAACGGCGTGTTTGGCGAGTATCCCGGACCGTATCCGTTTTATGACGCTCATGGATTGATCGACTGATAACCCAGGGACTTTCACTGATGACCTGCTTTGGAGATTTAATCCCTACCCCACTCTATTCATTGAAGATTTTCTAACGAGTTATTGAACGCATCGGCCAATCATGTGATCGGCCGAGGGCTTCCTGCTGCCTTTTCACTGTGCCCGGAACAAAGGTTCCGCGCTGGAGTTCGTCCTGATGAAAGCTCTATTCAACGTACTGAGTTTATTAACCGGCGGCGTGTGTATTGTCTTGAGCCCGTTGGCGTCTGCTGATTTTGTCAGCGACAGTAAAGCCAACTTGAACTTGCGCAATTTCTACTTCAACAACGATAACCGTGACGGTACCGCCGCGCCCTCGAAGACTGAGGAATGGGGACAGGCCTTCATGCTCAATTATCAGTCCGGGTTTACCGACGGCACTGTGGGGTTTGGTCTGGATGCCATCGGCCTGCTGGGTTTGAAACTCGACAGCGGCGCGGGTCGCCATGTTGGCAGCTCGATGTTTCCCAACGACGGTGACAAGGCTGCCGACCAATGGGCTCGTCTCGGCGCAACGGCGAAGATGCGCGTCTCCAAGACCGAACTGCGTTACGGCACCTTGCAACCGAAACTGCCGATCCTGGTGTCCAACGATGGCCGTCTGTTGCCGCAAACTTTCGAAGGTGGCCAAGTCACCAGCAATGAAATCGACAACCTGACGTTCACCGCCGGCCAACTGGAACACGCCACCGGGCGTGCATCGAGTGACCGCGCCGGGCTGGCCGTTGCGGGCGGCAGCCAGGAAAGCAACAAATTCACCTTTGCCGGTGGCGACTACAAACTGACCAAGGACCTGACCGCACAGTATTACTACGCCAATCTCGAAGACTATTACCAACAGCACTTCGCCGGTTTGTTGCATGTATTGCCGCTGGGCGAATACGGCTCGCTGAAAACCGACTTGCGCTACTTCAAGACCACGTCCGATGGCAAGAACAGCAGCGCCGCCGGTCGCGCCAGTGGTTACAAACTGGGCGGCTACACCAAGGACGGCAGCGGGGAAATCGACAACGATACCTGGAGTGCGGCGTTCATTTACTCGCTGGGCGGCCATGCCATTACCGCGGGTTATCAAAGCGTTTCCGAAGACAGCAACTTTGCCCAACTCAACCAGGGTGGCTTGGTGGGTAAAGGCGAAGCCGGCGCCAGCCTTTATCTCTACACCGACCGCACTATTCAGACGTTCATCCAGGCGGGTGAGCGCACGGCGTTCGCTCAGTATGCCTACGACTTCGCCGCGCTTGGCGTGCCGGGATTGAAGGCGTCGGTGATGTACCTCAAGGGCGACAATATCCAGACCGCCAGCGGTCAGGACGCCAGTGAGTGGGAGCGCGATATCTCCCTGGACTATGTGATCCAGAGCGGTACGCTGAAGAACCTGGGTTTTGGCTGGCGCAACGCGATGTCCCGAAGCGAAGTGGCTCGCGACCAGGACCAGAATCGCCTGATCGTGAGTTACAGCATTCCCTTGATGTAAGCATCCAGCGCAATTCAGGGCCAGGGCGTCGAACTCGCGTGAAACGCTCCTGGCTCTTTATCAGCGCTTGCCCAACGTCGGCAGATTCGCACGATTGGGCAATCATCCGCGCGGATTATGCAACCAGCCCCCAGAATTGCTTCCTATAGTTATCCAGAGTCAAACCTTCTGGAGCTGGAATCGCTATGAGCGCCCTCAACATCAATGGCCGTGAGTATACGGTCGACGTAGACCCAGGCACCCCGATTCTCTGGACCCTGCGCGATGCGCTGGGCATGACCGGCACCAAATTTGGTTGTGGTGCAGCCCTGTGTGGCGCCTGCACCGTTCACCTGGATGGTCAGGCCATTCGTTCCTGCGTGACGCCAATCGCCGCCGCCCAAGGCAAGAAGATCACCACCATCGAGGCGGACACAGATGGCAGTGACCCGGTCGGCACCGCCGTGCATGAGGCTTGGGTCAAACACGACGTGGCGCAGTGCGGCTACTGTCAGAGCGGCCAGATCATGAGCGCGACAGCGTTTCTCAAAGCCCAGCCCAAGGGCAAGCAGCCTACGGCGGCCGAAATCGACTCGGCGATGGCCGGCAACATTTGCCGCTGTGGCACTTACGCGCGCATCCGCGCTGCCGTGGCAGATGCCGCCAAAACCCTTGCCTGACCGGAGTTCGCCATGTTGAACGAGATTTTTCCAGACGAGATTCCCCGCACTTTACAGCACATGCTTGAGCGCGATCAGGCTGACGGCCCTACCACCCTTCCCCGCCGCAGTTTCCTCAAGATGGTCGGCATCGGCGGTCTGGCCTTGGGCGCTTTTCCTCATCTTGCCTTGGCGCAAGAGGCCAACGGCGACGCCGCAGTACCACTCAAGCCGAATCAGCAACCTTCGGCATTCGTACAGATCGCGCCCAACGGCGAAGTCACCGTGACGATCAACCGGTTGGAATTCGGCCAGGGCGTGCAAACCAGCCTGCCGATGATTCTTGCCGAAGAGCTCGATGCCGACTGGAGTCTGGTGCGAGCCCGCAACGGCAGCGGTGATGCTGCTTATCAGGATCCGATCTTTGGTATACACCTCACTGGCGGCTCCAATTCGATCAAGAACAGCTATACCCAGTACCGCGAACTTGGCGCCCGTGCTCGTGCCATGCTGCTCTCGGCGGCGGCAGCACGCTGGAACGTGGACGTGGCCAGCCTGAGCACCCAAGCCGGCATGGTGCTCGGCCCGGCGGGCCGTAAGGCAAGCTACGGCGAATTGGCCGAGGCCGCTATGGCGCTGCCTGTGCCGGAAAAGGTGACACTCAAGGACCCCAAGGACTTTCGCATCATTGGCCATGCCACCACGCGCATCGATGCCAAGGCCAAGAGCAGCGGCCAGCAGGACTTCGGCATCGATATGCATCTGCCAGGGCAACTCACTGCCGTGGTCGCCCACCCGCCGGTGTTCGGTGCCAGAATCGCTTCGTTGGATGACAGCGCGGCACGCGCCACCCGGGGCGTGAAAGCGGTATTGCGCGTGCCGTTGGACGGCGGCGCCGAAGGTGTCGCGGTAGTCGCCGATAGCTACTGGCAGGCGAAGCTCGCGCGCGATGCCTTGAAGCTGGAGTGGGACCTGGCGTCGGTCGAAAAGGTGGACAGCGAAAAACAATTGCTCCAGTACCGGGAGCTGGCCGGCCAGCCCGGCCCACTGCGCTTCGATGCCGACATGACGCCGCTGGCAACCGCGCCGCATCAACTGGAAGCTGAGTTCGTATTCCCCTACCTCGCCCACGCCCCCATGGAGCCGTTGAACTGTACTGTCCAGCTCGGCGAAGAACGCGCCGAACTGTGGGTCGGCACGCAGTTTCCCGGCGGCGACAGTGCGGCGGCCGCCAAGGTACTGAATCTCAAGCCCGAGCAAATCCAGCTGAACGTGCAGACGGCCGGCGGTGGTTTTGGCCGGCGCGGCGTGCCCACCGGCGACTTTGTCGTGCTGGCTTGCGAAGTGGCCAAAGCCGCCCGCGCTGAGGGGCTTGACGCGCCTGTGCGCACGCTCTGGAGCCGGGAAGACGACATCAAGGGCGGCTACTATCGCCCCATGCACCTGCATCGCGCGCGCATCGGTTTTGACGACGCTGGCAAGGTACTGGCCTGGGATCACGCCCTGGTCGGGCAATCCATTCTTACCGACACCGTGTTTGGGGGCCGGGTGAAGAACGGCATCGACCCCACCGCCACGGAAGGTATGCGTGATCCTTATCCGCTGCCGATGCGCCTGACGGTCCATCACCCGAAAGTCAACGTCCCCATCCTCTGGTGGCGCAGCGTAGGCTCCACCCATACGGCTTTTGTAATGGAAACCTTGATCGATGAGATCGCCCGTACAACCAAGCAGGATCCGGTGGCCTATCGGATGAAGCTGTTCGCCGATCAAAGCCCGCGCCATCGCGCAGCGCTGCAATTGGCGGTGGACAAGAGCGAATACGGCAAACGCCCGCTACCGGCTGGCCATGCCTGGGGCGTGGCGGTGCACGAGTCGTTCAGTTCGGTGGTGGCTTACGTCGTTGAGGCGTCGGTGCAGAGTGGCCGTCCGGTGCTGCACCAAGTGACTGCGGGTGTGCACTGCAATCTGGTGGTCAACCCGCGCAGTGTTGAAGCTCAGGTGCAAGGCGCAGCGCTGATGGGATTGTCGATGTGCCTGCCGGGCGGCGCCATCACCTTGAAAGACGGCGTCGTGCAGCAGAGCAACTTTGCTGACTTCAGCGTTCCACGCATTACCGACATGCCGGAGTTTGCCGTGCACATCGTGCCAAGCGCCGAACCACCCACCGGGATGGGCGAGCCCGGCCTGCCGGCGTTGGCTCCGGCTTTTGCCAATGCCATTGCCAGCCTGACGGGCAAGCCAATGCGTGAGTTGCCGTTCAAGATGACGTGATGGAGTGTATCTCCAGATTCACTATCGTACGGGGATGTACGAGTAACCCCTTACCATTGCTTTTCCTTCCTGCGTATTCCGAGCCCGAATAAGCTCAACCATGTGTTCCTGAGTGTATTCAACGAAATACTCGTTACCCTCTTCAATCTGCAGGTTCAGGAATACGTTTCGGGGATGGTTGTTCTGTCCAGCAGCTATCTTGTGCTGGCCGGGGCTCACGAAGACCCAGGAATAGGTCCGTTCATTGAGGCCCACTACCGCGCTGTCATTAATGCTGAATATGCTGTCATAAAAGCTGCCTTGAATGACATGCGTCCGCGCCAGATAAACGAGCGCCTTACCTTGAGGTGGCGACGGAGGGTCGAAATAGGGTTGGTTGGAAGTTGTATGGCCGCAGCCGGTCAATAGGAGCAGGAGCACCAGCCCTGTTATTTTTTTTATTGTCGCGCTCATTTGTTCTGCCCCAATAACTGATTGATTACCGGCTCCATTTTTTCCTCGACCGTTGCCATTTTAGACGGATCGAATCCTCCCTCCCCCGTCAGATGATAGTGCGCAAAGCCGATTTTTTGATTGCCCTTATAAAGAGAAATACTGGCATCGGACAGGTAGGCAGAAAAATCCCACGAGCGAATCGCGGTATAGGTCAAACGGTACTCGCAGGTGCTCGGCACAGATCTGGTGTAGAGCTGGCTCTCGATATGGTGCTTGCGTAAGAGGAGTTGCAAGCCATCGACAAAGTCGCCAACGACGACTTTTGGATTCTCTTCAATACAAATCTTCGAAATTTGATATTGGCGCTCCACCGGTTCGACTTTAATGTTGGTACACCCGGCCAGTATCAATACAAAACCAATCGTAAGCGCTCTAAACCGCACACTTTTCTCCAAACTAAAAAAGATATCAAAATGATGGCGTCATGCTAGGTGAGGTGCGTTTTGCCGTCAATCGCCAGCCTTCTTTACCGGGCGTGGACTGAAAAGGCCCGGCGTGAAAGACCTCAAACCGCCTCACCTTTACGATGAAACGCCTGCCCCAACACCGCCAAGCGTTCGGCCAACGGTGGCAGGCATTGACTGCTCCGAGTCAGAATGCCGATGTTATCGGCGTTGCGCTCAGCGACGGCCTGGACGCTTTGCAAGCGTTCATTGATGCCCTTCGAGGCCTCGGATTGTTCCTGGGTGGTGCTGGCGATCAGGCCGTTGAAGTGGTTGATCGCCGCGATGTCCTCTACCACTGCATTCAGCAGTTGCGAGGCGAGTTGGCTGGCCGATACGCAGCGTTGTACCCCTTCCTGGCTGTCTTGCATGGCGAGGGCTGCCTGACGGCTGCCCTGTTGCAGCTTGGCGATGATCTGCTGGATTTCCGTGGTGGACGTCGAGGTCTTTTGCGACAGGGTCCGGACTTCGTCCGCTACTACCGCAAAACCGCGTCCCTGCTCCCCGGCCCGGGCGGCCTCGATGGCGGCGTTGAGGGCCAACAGGTTGGTTTGTTCGGCGATGCTGTTAATGACGTCCAGCACCTGGCCGATCTGTTGCGCCTGCTCGGCCAGGCCTTGCACGGTTTCGTTGGTCAGGTTGAGGCGACCGGCCAACTCGACAATCTCCTCGCGGCTCTGGTCAACGGTGCTGCGTCCGCGGCTGACCTGTTCACTGGCTTGGCCGGCCCGTTGTACCGTCTGGCCGACATGCCCGGCAATGCTGTCCATGGCCTGGACCAGATGGCCAATCGCGCCGCTCATCTGTGCCACTTCATTGAGCTGATGCCTGGCGCCGTGCTCCAGTGTCTGGCCGACTTGAGAAAGGTCCTGACCCAAGTCCGAAAGGTTGCGGGTATCGCGCACCACGCCGTCTACCAGGTTGGTGATCTGCTGCAGGAAATGATCGAAACGCTCGGACGAAGAGGCTTTGTCCCCCCGGTTGCGCTGGGTCTGGGTGTCACTGCTCAACTGCATAGCGGCGGCCAGCACTTTGTCGAGCACATCCTGGTTTTCCGTGGCATCGGCCAGGCTCTGGTTCGCCAGGTAAATCAGGATCACGCTTTCCACCACCACGTAGAAGGCGTGGATGAAAATCATGGTCCAGCCGCCATGGTTGGCCATGACGAACACCGGATAACCCTGGTGCTGAAGCCAGTGAAAACCGACGTGGTGAATAGCGATAGTGGCGGCGGCCACGATGATCGGCAGCCAGTCACGGTAGAACGTCAGCACCGCCAACAGTACGAAAATCCCGAAGTGGAACTCGATCACGCCACGGGTCTGGTTGATGTGCAAGGCGGCCATGACCATCAGCGCCACGGCGATGACACAGCGCATGGCCCGGGTGCCGCCCAGGCCGCGATAAAGCACGGTGGTCAGCAGACAGGTCGTCGCCCCTATCAGCAGCGCCTGGCTGAAGGTGGAGTGCAGGAAGGCCAGGCACAGGGAGTAGACAAAAGTGAGCCAGAGTAACCCCAGCATGATGCGATCAGCTTTACGGTAGTGATCGTAAAGCGCACGGGCGATGTCATGGGGGCTGTCCTTTTCGGGGGGCTTGGAGGGTCCGTTACCAATGCTGGCTTCAAGCCTTATCGGCGTGTCGGAATCGAACTGTAGCCGATTCCTCCTGGTTAGTGGCACTACGCCATCTTCCTTTTTTCACTGATCTTTGCTTTATGATGTTCGCCATCTCATTCCCAGACCTGATGGAACCCCCATGACTTTCGATTTCGACACGGTATTGGAGCGCCACGGTACCGGTAGCACCAAGTGGAGTCGCTACCCCGCTGACGTGTTGCCCATGTGGGTGGCTGATATGGACTTCCCTGCTCCGCCGGTGGTCATCGACGCACTGCACAAACGCCTCGAACACCCCATGCTCGGCTACAGCGTGGCCCAGGACTCGCTGCGCGCCGCCATCGTTGCGGACCTCTGGAACAAGTACGCCTGGCGCGTCGAGCCTCAGCAGATCGTCTTCCTGCCGGGTGTCGAACCAGGCTTCAACATGGCACTGCACGCCTTGGTGGAGCCTGCGCAGAACGTTGTGGTACAGGTGCCCAATTACCCGCCGCTGCGCAATGCCCCTGCTCACTGGCAACTGAACAAGGTTGAACTGCCGTTCAACCCGCTCAACGGCGAGTTCCACACACCCCTGGCCGCGTTGCGTGACGCGTTGCAAGGTGGCGGTGCGCTGTTGCTGAGCAACCCTCACAACCCGTTGGGCAAGGTGTTTGCCCGGGAAGAACTCAAGGCCGTGGCGGATATCTGCCTGGAACAGAATGCCTGGATCATCTCTGACGAAATCCATGCCGAGCTGTGCTTCGACGGTCGTGTGCACATCCCCACCGCCACCCTCAGCCCGGAGATTGCCGAGCGCACCATCACCCTGATGTCGGCCAGCAAGGCCTACAACATTGCCGGGCTGAAAACTTCATTCGCCATCATCCAGAACGCCAAAGTCCGCGAGCGGGTCAACAGTGCCCGGGCCGGCATGGTCGACAGCGTCAACGCCCTGGGCCTTGAAGCGACCCGCGCGGCCTACAGCGAAGCTGGCCCGTGGCTGGAAGAATTGAAGGCTTACCTGCAAGCCAACCGCGACTATCTGGTCGACGCCGTAAAGACCCGCCTGCCGGGCATCACCATGACCGTGCCCCAGGGCACTTACCTGGCCTGGCTGGATTGCTCGGGATTGGGGCTGGACGACCCGCAGGGCTTTTTCCTGAAGCAAGCCAAGGTAGGCCTGAGTGCCGGACTGGATTTCGGTGACGATGCCGGGCAATTCGTGCGCTTGAACTTCGGCTGCCCACGGGCGCTGCTGGAGGAAGGGATTACGCGGATGGAGCGGAGCTTGAAGGCCAGGGGCTGATCTCCCTGACGACGAAGATCCTCTGTGGCGAGGGAGCAAGCTCCCTCGCCACAATGGATCCGCGTTTTACTCATCCATATCCGGCGCATAAACAAAGCACAACTTGTTCCCCTCCGGATCGCGGCAATAGGCCCCGAAATACCCTTCCGAATACTGGGGCCGCGGGCCCGGCGGGCCTTCGTCGGTGCCGCCCAGGGCGATGGCCTGCGCCCAGGCGGCCTGTACGGTGTGCGGCGAATCGGCGGCGAAACTCACTTGCATGCCATTGCCCCAGGTCGCGGGCAAACCATTGAACGGTAATTGCACGAACACCTGAGGCCAACGCTTGCCGGGTTGATGCCAGCCTTCTCCCGGCGGGCCCGAGTCGTTTTCGCTGGGCAGGCGTACCAACCCCAGGCAGCCCAGCACGGCATCATAAAACGCGACCATTGTTGGCAGGTCCCGCGCGCCAATCTGTATGTGACTGAACATCTGTCCGGCTCCTTATCTGCATTCGTCCAACATTAGCCGATGTTGATTCGCGATTGGCAAAAGGGCTCGGACCACGCTCATCGCTCGGCCCCGGAATCCGAGCGAACTCTGCCTGAAGGCCCACAGTCCACCCTCCATCGACTACACATCCAGCATGGAGAATGTCATGACTGACTACCCTACCCCGCCGTTCCCAAAACAAAGCCAACCGGTGCCCGGCACTCAACGCAAGATGGACCCGTATCCAGACTGCGGAGAACAGAGCTACACCGGTTCTGGACGCCTGGAAAGCAAGATCGCCTTGATCACGGGCGCCGACAGCGGCATCGGTCGTGCCGTGGCGATTGCCTTCGCCCGTGAGGGCGCTGACGTGGCCATTTCCTACCTGGACGAGCATGAAGACGCCAGGGAGACCGCCCGCTGGGTAGAACAGGCCGGCCGCCAATGCCTGTTGCTGCCCGGCGATCTGGCGGACAAGGCCCAATGCCGCAAGATCGTCGACGAAACCGTCGCCCGTTTCGGGCATATCGACATTCTGGTCAACAACGCCGCGTTCCAGATGACTCACGAAAACCTGGAAGACATCCCCGACGAAGAGTGGGTGCGCACGTTTGATATCAACATCACCTCGATGTTCAGGATCTGCCAGGCCGCCGTCCCGCATATGAAGGCGGGTGGCTCGATCATCAACACCAGTTCGGTCAACTCCGACATGCCCAAGCCGACTCTGCTGGCCTACGCCACCACCAAAGGCGCCATCGCCAACTTCACCGGCGGTCTGGCGCAGATGCTCGGCCCCAAGGGCATCCGGGTGAACAGCGTGGCGCCAGGGCCGATCTGGACACCGCTGATTGTCGCCACCATGCCTGAGGAAGAAGTACAGAACTTCGGCTCCCAGACGCCCCTTGGCCGTCCTGGCCAGCCGGTGGAAGTGGCGCCGATCTATGTACTGCTGGCTTCGGATGAGGCGAGCTACATTTCCGGTTCCCGGTATGGGATTACGGGCGGCAAGCCGATCCTGTGAGTCAAGCGATGATAGGCAGCTGTTGTGGCGAGGGGATGTAGCCCTCGTCATGGATCATGTGAAGGGATCACGGCTCCTTGGCAATCACCGAAATCTTGCCGTTACGCTCGATAATCGCGAACTTGATCTGTTCCAGCGTCTCGATTCCCTGGCTCGACCGTGCCGCTTCCATGATGTCTTCTTCTATCAAGCGGGCATGGCGCAGGCGCGCCTTCAGTATTCGCCCATCCTCCACAATAATGGTCGGGCCGCCGTCAATCAGTTGCGAGACCCATTGGGAGCGTTGCTTGAGCAGCGACAAGCCCACATCGATGGCAATCAGCGTCACGATCACCATCAACGAATTGGTCAACGAGAAATCATCCCCCAGCAACGCCTGCTGGGTGGCCTCGCCGATGATCATCAGCAGGACAAAATCAAACGTGGTGATTTCCGCCAGGGAGCGACGCCCGGCGATCTTGAACAGTACCAGCAACGCCACATAGATCGCGGCAGCCCGCAGCACAGAGTCCATACGTCACCTAGGGAAAAATGAATTGATTGAACCTGACCGTGGCGCCATCGGGCGTGTCGATACGGCTGTGATAGAGCCCCAGCCCATCGCCCAGCAGTGACAGATAAAGGCTGGCCTCTCCCTTGGCATCCGCCTGGACCCACAGCTTCAGGCCCCGCTCCGCACTCGCCGAGCGCACGGGCTGGGGCTGGAGGGTTTGCACCTCGAAACCCTCCAGCCACTGGCCGACCAGTTCCACCTCCAGCACGGCATTGGGCTGCCCCATCAGATGGATGACCATGGGGTTGGTAGAACCGTTGCGGTGGAACATCTCGTACTCGACGCCGAGTCGGCCATCTGCGCTGTGTACATTTCGGGTGCTCAACGGGCCACGAGAGAACAATCCAAGCAGCGTCAGGATCACCAGCAATACCAACACGTACCAACCCACCCGCTCGAAACGCCAGACCTTGAGCTGGTAGGCCATGTCTTCGCGGACCGGGAACTGGCGGCTGCGCAATTCCTCGGGATCAGTGGGATGGGTCATGGTGATCCCCTATCTGCGCTCACCCGCCAGCGCGCGTTGATGAAAGTGCCGCAACTGCACGAGCGCATGTTCGGCGGCCCACAGTTGGACCTGGTTGCGAGTCCCGAAAAATCTTTCCAGGCGACTGAACAACGCTCGCTCGCCGGCCATATCGAACGCCCAGGCAAAACAGACAGTGCCGGCCGGAATGCCGTCCATGTCATCCGGCCCGAGAATGCCGGTGGTGGCCACGGCGACGTTGGCATTGGCGTCGCGCAGGGCACCGAGGGCCATTTCCTCGGCCACTTCACGGCTGGTGAGATTGAAGGTGTCGATGGTGCATGGGTTGACCCCCAGCAATCGTTGTTTAGCCTCCGGGGAATACACCACGTAACCGCTTTCAATCAGCGAACCACTGCCGGGTACTTCGGCCAGCAAGGTGACGATCTTGCCGGCGGTACAGGACTCGGCCGTCGTCAGGCGCAGCTCGTGTTCACGCAAGTAATCAACCAGGGAGCAAGCAATGGTCATGGCATACAGTCCTTCAGGGATGCTGATGGATTGACCCCGGCCGTATGGATTCATTCCCTCTGATCACGCCCCTCCTCGGGCACTCCAAATAAATGAACCCCCGACCGATCCTGTACCTCAAATTCGTATGGGCCTCACCAGAGGCTGTACTGATCAGGAGGTCGTCATGTCCGCCCCTTTCGTCAAACTGTTCACCCACCCCGAGTTTGCCTGGAAAGACATCCGCGAACAGGAACAAGCTCACCCGCGCCACTATCTGGCTCACCTGTTATTACTCGCCCTGATTCCCGTGGTGTGTCTGTTCATTGGGACCACTTGGACCGGTTGGAGCCTGGCTGAAAACGAAACGGTACGACTGAGCACTGCCAGCGCACTTCAACTGAGTGTGCTGCTGTACCTGACCATCGTGGCCGGCGTGATGCTCATGGGGCTGTTCATCCGCTGGATGTCGCGCACCTTCGATGCCCGCCCTACGGTCAACCAGTGCATTGGTTTTGCCGCCTACACCGCCACGCCTTACTTCCTGGCCGGGATTTTCGGACTCTACCCCAACCGCTGGCTGGCGGTGATCGCGCTGGCAATGGCGTCGGCCTACTCGACTTTTTTACTGTTTGTTGGCCTGCCCAAGTTCATGAATCTCAAGAAGGAACAAGGTCTGTTGTACTCGGCCAGCGTATGGGGCGTAGGGCTGTTGGTGCTGGTGACCATCCTGGTGGAAATGATTCTGCTGTGGTTCAACGTCCTGCAGCCGGAATATCTGCGCGTTCCGGTAAGTGGATGAGTCCGGGAGGCATCGAACCAAGCTATTTATCGGTCTTTTTCATACCAATGCGTCGACGCATGTCGGCGGTGATGCTTTGGCGGGTCTTCTTCAGGCCCGCCCAAGGCTCGTGACCCACTTGCGCCAAACGCTCATGGACGTTGTGCACGGTCCACAGGTTCGCGCCTTTGAGTTCGGCCACTTCCTCGCGAAAGATCGGCACCGACACCGGCAACCCTTCACGGGTACGGGCGGCATAGGCGCAGATGGTGGTGGCGCCCAGGCCATTACGCAGGTAGTCGATGAAGATCCGCCCTACCCGGTTCTTTGGCCCGGAGACCGCCGAGAAGCGATCCGGCAACAGCTTGGCCATGTGGCTGACAATCGCATGGCTGAAGCCCTTGACCTCGTCCCAACCCAACTTGCGGGTCAAGGGCACGACAATGTGGATGCCTTTGCCGCCGCTGGTCTTGAGAAACGCCTTGAGCCCTAGTTCATCGAGTACCGACAAGGTCAGATGCGTCGCTTCCACCATGCTTTTCCAAGGCAGGGCCGGATCCGGGTCAAGATCGAGAACAAAGCGATCAGGCTTGTCCAGGTTCACCGACGTGGCATTCCAGGTGTGTAACTCCACCGTGCTCATTTGTACCGCGCCGATCAACGCTTCGGGATTGTTGATGATCATTACCGGCTGCCCGGTCAATGATTTGTCCAGGCTGGTGATACCAGGAATCGCCAGGCGCTCGGCGTTTTTCTGGAAAAACAACTCACCGGCAATGCCATCCGGCGCCCTGACCAGTGCCACCGGGCGGTCGGCCAGTTCCGGCAGGATGAACTCGGCGACGCTGGCGTAGTACTCGGCCAGTTGCAGCTTGGTCGTGCCGCTGCTGGGATCGATGACTCGCTCAGGGTGGGTGATGCGCACCTTACCGTCCATGGCTGGCGCCTGAGTGGTTTTGGTTTTGGTTTTGGTTTTGGCTTTGGTTTTTTCCGCAGTCTTTTTCACGGGTTTGGCCAGCTCCTGGGTGATCGCCTTGGCCGGTTTATCGTTGCGCAAACCATGAAACACGGCATGGCGCACCGAGCCTTCCTTGGTCATCTCGGCAAACGCCACTTCAGCCAGCAGCGTCGGTTCCAGCCAATGCACTCCTTTGGCCTCGTATCCGGTGGGTGGGTTGACCACCGCGGCTTTTTTTCTTTCCAGGGGCAACAATTGCTGGTGAATGCTTGTGAGGGTTTGCTCGTTGAACCCTGTGCCGACCTTGCCGGCATAGCGCAGTTGCCCGCTGTCGGCATCGTGCAGCCCCAGCAACAAGGCGCCGAAGCCGTTGCGAGCGCCCTTGGGTTCGCTGAAACCGACTACGACGAACTCCTGGCGATTCTTGCACTTGAGCTTGATCCAGTCGTTGCTGCGCCGGGAAACGTAGGCACTGCCCATGCGTTTGCCGATCAGTCCTTCCATCTGCATTTGGCAAGCACTGTTGAGCAAGGCTTCAGGGGTTTCTTCGAAGGCATCGGAGAAGCGCAACAGCGGATTCTTGTTGCTCGCAAGCACTGCCGCCAACGCGGCCCGCCGCTCTTGCACGGGCACTTCGCGCAGGTCCATGCCATTGAGGTAAGGCAGATCGAACAAGTAGTAGGCAATCTTGTTGCTGCTGCCGGCGTCGAAAGCGTTTTGCAGGGCCTGGAAATCCGGTACGCCGTGCTCGTTGGCCACCACCATCTCACCGTCCAGCCAGGCGGACTCCAGCCCTAATCCGGCCAGCGCTTCGGCCTGCTTGGGCAGCTTGTGGGTCCAGTCATGGCCATTGCGGGTGATCAGCCTGACATCGTCGTTTTCAATGCGGGCCATGACGCGGTAACCGTCGAACTTGATTTCATAGAGCCATTCGCCTTCAGGCGCGCGCTCTACCAACGTGGCCAATTCCGGTTTGAGCGTCTTGGGAATCGCCCCGGCCACCGCGCCGCTGAGGGTTGTGGTTGAGGCTTTTCTGGACGGTTTGGGCGTGGCGGCTTTTTTCGGTTGCTGGACAGCCTTGACCTGGGCGGCAGCCTTGCCACGGCGCTTGGGTACAAGGGTGCGCTCGCTGAGCACGCTGTCCGGCTCGGCCTGGACCACGTCGTACTCGCTTTCGGGACGTGCCGCTGCGTCCTGGTGCTTGATCAGGAACCACTGCTCCTGCTTGCCGGGCATGTGGGTGCGCACCAGGTTCCACAGGCCACTGAGTTTTTCCCCTTGCAGCTCGAACTTGAGCCGGCCTTTTTCATAGGCCTCATGGGCATCGCCCTGGGGAATC
This sequence comes from Pseudomonas sp. A214, assembly GCF_900156295.1. Taxonomy (NCBI): domain Bacteria; kingdom Pseudomonadati; phylum Pseudomonadota; class Gammaproteobacteria; order Pseudomonadales; family Pseudomonadaceae; genus Pseudomonas; species Pseudomonas sp. A214. The sequence continues at coordinate 3,866,698 of NZ_LT707062.1, read as the reverse complement.
CACACGCCTCGATCCCAGACAATGACGTCGCCAGCGCCATAATGGCCTTCGGGAATGCTGCCTTCGAAGGTCGCGTAATCCAGCGGATGGTCTTCGACATGCACCGCCAGGCGCTTGACCTTGGGGTCCAGGGACGGCCCCTTGGGCACCGCCCAACTCTTGAGCGCACCGTCCAGCTCCAGCCGGAAGTCATAATGCAGCCGTGAAGCGTCGTGCTTCTGAATGCAGAACTGCAAGGCATGGGCGGTTTTCGCCGATTTGCGTGAACGCTTGGCCGCCGGCTCCGGGGTGGCGGCGAAGTCACGCATCCGGTTGTAATCCTCCAGGGTCTTGCTGCTCATGGACCACCTGCCACTTGCAACAGTGACGGGTCGGCCACGGGCATCCCGGCGGTTTCCGCCAACAACTGATCAACCACCCTGCTCAAGGCGTGCTCGGTGGAGTCGCCCAGCAGCAGCCCTTGTTCGTACAGCACGATTTGCCGATCGGAACTGGTGCCTTCCTGGACGATACGACGTGCCTGCTTGAACACATCCTCAACGCCCAGTGCGGCGGCAGTCTCGCCGAAGGTCTGCTCCGCCAGCGTGATCCACTCACCGATCATCATCGGCTGCTCCTGCCCCTCCAGGATGAACTCGGCCAGGATTCCATGACGCTTGGCCCGCCAGCGATTTTCCTTGAGGATCCAGTGGGAGGTCAGGCTGAAGTGCGCGCCGGGCTTGGGTAGTGCAATAGCATGGGCCACCATCACCCGAAACAGCGAGACCAGGCACAGGACATCCTCAACACGCGGACAGGCATCGCATATTCGCAGCTCCAGCGTGGGATAACGCGACGAAGGCCGCATCACCCACCAGCAATCGCTGGGCTGGCGAATGGATCCGGTGCGCATGAGCATGTCCACGTAGCCGGCAAACGCCGACTCATCCTCGAAGAACTCCGGCACGCCCATGCGCGGCCATTCATCGCAAGCGACCTGACGGTAGCTGCTGAACCCGCTGTAGGCGCCGTTCCAGAACGGCGACGAAGCACTCAGCGCCAGGAACATCGGCAGCCAGGGCAGCACCTCGTTCATGACCCGGACACGGTCCTTATGGGCCGGCACCTCCACGTGCACATGCAGGCCCGAAAGCACGCTCCGTCTGGCCACCCGCTGGTAATCGTCGAACAGCTGCTGAAAGTGCAGTTCGTCGGTGGGCTGCAGACCCTGGGTCGCCATGGGATGCGAGCCGGCGCTGAGCAGGCCCAGGCCATGGGCGGCCAGGCGCTGGGTCAGGCCTGTGCGGACCTGGGCCAGGTAATCGGCCGCCTCGGGCAAGTTGCGGAAAATAGGCGACGCCATCTCGATCTGACACTGGAACATTTCATGGGTGAAATGCTTGCCCAGTAGCGCCTGGCACGCCGTGACAACCTCTGCTGAGGGTTGATCCGGCATACAACGGGTTTGCAGATCGGTGATGAAATACTCCTCTTCAATGCCGAACTTCAGTCGCCTGTTCATCGATAGTCCCTCCGATACCCGCGCCGATGCGGGTTACAACCAACGCCACCACGGCGATCCTTTCTACGTCCTGGTAACCCGGGGTGAGCAGTTCTTCACCAAACACGTCCGGGTCCAATTCCTTGTAAGTCCAGCCGAAGTCCGGCGAGTCGCGCCAAGGCTCAAGCGCCTCGAGAAACGGATCACGCCCATCGACCATCGCCACGCCGGTGTAGAGCACCAGCGAGCCACCGGGCGTAAGCCGTGGCAGGGCCTGTTCGACAATGCGCAGCGACAGCCCGGCGCCCAGTGCGCCACCGCCATGGCGGTAGGCCCGTTCGCTGGGGTCGGCCATGTACGGCGGATTGGCGACGATCAGGTCGAAGTCGCCCTCCACATCCTGGAGTACATCGCTGCGGGCGATCTCGACGTTGGACACCTCGGCCAGCGCCGCGTTGACCGCGCTCAGGCGCAGGGCCATCGGATTGATATCCACGGCCAGCACCTGTGCCTCGCGCCGGGCGCGGGCAATGACCAGCGCCCCGACACCGGCGCCACAGCCGATGTCCACGGCCCGATGTATTGCCGTGAAGTTCTGTTGCAGATAAGTATGGATCAGTTGGGCGAAACGATAGCTGTCGGGGCCGAAAAACACCGCGTCGTTGGCTTGGGTGGGAAATTGCGAATGAGCGAACAGCAGGCCGTCCAGGCTCGACCAGCGCACGCGGCTATGCAACAGGCCGTCGCGCGCTTGCAGCACCTCGGCTTCCTGCAACTGGCGCTGCTCATCGGCGCTGATCAGCCCCGGGGCAAACGGGCGCGACCAGCCGAACACATCCCTCAGGGTCCTGGAGCGTTCATTGCCAGGTCGTTGGTTGACGCGTTCGTGGGTCAGGGGTGTCGGGGTAATGAAGCGATAGCCGTCGGCTTGCAGGCGTCGGCCCAATTGCAATAGCGCCAGGTCAGTTTCGGATAGGCGTTCTTCCTGATTCATGCGGGCTCCTAGCGCAGCGCGGATTTGAGTTCGATGAAGCGACGAGTCGCCAGCAGTCCGGCCGGATGGCTGTGGCAGCGCGCCGAGAGCCACGGCATCAGGGTCTGCATCTGCGCATCGGGCGTCTGGCCTCGCAGGGTCTGTTGCAGGCTCTGTACATCGGGGTCCTCGATCGGCATCTGCGGCTCGCACGCTGCACCGTGGGCGCGGCGCGGGGTTTTCTTAGTACCCTCCTGCGTCCAGTCACCGGCGATCCAGTCGTGCAGCAACTGTTTTTCATAGGGGCTGAACACCCCGAACATGGCCGCGCCCGCCCCTTCGATCAGCGTCCAGAACCGGCTGTTCTGCGGATCTTCATGACGTTTGATCCAGCCTTTGTTTTGCATCGCCGTCAGGAAGCCCTCCAGCTGTCCAGGTGCTGCCAGCCATTGATTGACGGTCTTGCCTTCGAACTTGCAGTAATCGGAATGCATGTGTTGGCCGAACGGACGTTTGCGTTCGAGCATGTCCAGCACTTCGCGATACAGGTCGAATGACTCGATGATGGTTCGGCTGCCTTGGCCCAGATCATTGAGGCGATAACCCAGGGTGACCCGGTGCCAGAACGCTTCGCGATCCGCCTCCATCGGCATCAGTTGCAGCAGCGACTGGATGGCCTTGTAGGCATGACCGGTGCTCGCGTTGTCAATCGTCACGTGGAGGGTGAAGTAGTAAGGGTCGATGTCCAGCTCAGTCAGCTCATAAGCGCTGATCAACAGGTGCAGGGGCAGTTGTTCGTAACCCAGGTTGTAGCCGATCACTTCAGGCAGGTATTCATCGCCGCCATAGCCCAGGGCCAATTGCACGGCACCTTGCAGGTAGCGCTCGTCTTCAATGTCCGGCGCGTCCGACAGGTCGTGTTCGGCGAGCAGCTTGCGGTATATCACCACATGGTTTTGCGAGGGATTGCCGTCGCCCAACTCTTCCAGATAAGTGCTCAGCAGCCCTTCGAAACGGTGGTCGTGCCAATGCTTGAGCACGCCATACAGCCACGCGCCGTCCACCAGTTTGGTGGGCGCCACCGCCTGCAGGAAATACAAAGCGTGGGCCTTGCAAGTGAAAAACTCTCGTGGACCGGCGTTTTTGCGCCGCTCCAGATACTCGGCGTACTGGCGGGCTACACCGGCACTGTGTTGCTCGACCCAGGCTTGCAGAGCCGTGGGGGTGTCGGGCAGTTCCAGGGGCAGTGCCGCGGCCTGCCCCACGCATTGCTGAAGGAAGGCCTGGGCGACGGTTTGCTTGTCAGCATCGTCAGGGCCATGGAGCAGCCGTTCATAGCATTGGCGCACGCTCCCGGCATCCATGAATGAATGCACGGTGGCAGGCCGGGATTGGAGGGGTGTCAGCGCAGTCATAAGGGCCTCTTGGGTTCTCGGCAGGACGCTGAATCAACACGTCTCTACTTTGGCAGAGCGCCGGGAATGACGAAAAATTCCCTTCAGATGAAAGTCCTCCGGATAAACGGAGCCGTATCGCTTTGACGGAACCGGCGCTTGGCTCAGACCCTCGAATGAACGACAGGAGCCGGATACTGGCTTGACGGTGTCTGTTTCACTCGGGGCTGTGCCTGCGAGCTATGCCTACGAGCTATCCAAGGAGCAGCAATGATTTTCACAGTATGGGTAGCGGTGCTCGGCGCCGTATTGCTGACCTTGGCCCTGACGTCCTCCTACCTGCGCTGGATGCCGGTAACCACCTCGGCGATATGCCTGGGTTTGGGCGTTGCCATCGGGCCGGCGGGCTTGGAGTTGTTGAGGCTGGACATTGCCGACGCCTCAGCCTGGATGGAGCACCTCACTGAAGTCGCGGTAGTGTTTTCGCTGTTCGTCAGCGGCCTCAAGTTACGTTTGCCCCTCAAGGACCGAAGTTGGCGCGTGGCCTACACACTGGCCGGCCCGGTGATGATCCTGACCATCGCGGGCCTGACCTTGACCCTGCATTACCTGTTTGGTCTCGGTTGGGGCGTGTCGTTGTTGATTGGCGCAATCCTCGCGCCAACCGATCCGGTGCTCGCGGCGTTGGTGCAGGTCAACGATGCCCGGGATGATGACCAGGTACGGTTTGGCCTGTCGGGGGAAGCCGGCTTGAACGACGGCACGGCCTTCCCCTTTGTGATTCTGGGCTTGTTGTTGCTGCGCGAGGACGACCTTGGCTTTCTCGGTGACTGGATGCTGCAGGATGTGCTGTGGGCAGTGCCGGTCGGTTTGCTCACCGGTTACTGGATGGGCCGCGGTATCGGCTGGTTGACCCTGTCGATGCGCATCAAGAACGCCGACAGCACCCTCTCGCCCAACGATTACCTGGCCCTGGCGCTGATTGCCCTGGCCTACGTCGTGGCCGAAGCCCTCCAGGGTTATGGCTTTCTTTCGGTGTTCGCCGCTGGCCTGGGCCTGCGCCAAGCCGAGGTGCAATCGACGGATGAACACTCACTCCCGGCAGAACACCTGGTGCAACCGGTGGTGGGGCACGAAGCGGTCACCCCCCGGGACGCGGTCCGGGGTGACGCCGAGACTATGGAAGAGGGTCAGGTGGCCGCGGGGGTCATGATGAGTGACATGCTCGCCTTCGGCAGTCTGGTGGAGCGTTCCATGGAAGTGTTTCTGGTGACGCTGTTGGGGGTGGCGCTTGCCACTCATTGGGACTGGCGGGCCTTGGTCATCGGTGGTCTGCTGTTTGCCGTGATTCGCCCGTTGAGCTTGCTGGTGATGCCTTGGGGACGGCTGCTGGACACGCCACAACGGTTGCTGATTGGCTGGTTCGGCATACGTGGCATCGGCAGTCTGTTTTATCTGTTCTATGCGGTGAACCATGATTTACAGCCAGAGATGGTCCAGTTGTGCATCAATATCACGCTGTCGGTGGTGGCCCTGAGCATTTTGGTCCATGGCTTGAGTACCCAACCCATACTGGCCTGGTATGAGCGCCACAAAAAATCGAGCTAAGGCTTCAGCCCCCTGGATCACTCACCTGGATATAAACCGAGTACGCCCCCAGCAAGACCCAGAACGCGGCAAAGATCCATGGCGTACGCACCGAAAACAGCAAGGACTTGCGATAGCCCTTGTGGGTCGATTCCTGCTCGCTGAATAGCGGGGATTCGTCGTAGGCCAGGCCCATCAACGGCTCTGCGCGCAGCAACTCGCTTTGCTTGAAATGCCAATGGTCGATGATCTCGTAAGCGGCGCGAATCCCCGGCCAGGCGTTGAGCGAGCTCAGGAAGCCCAGCAGAGCCAGGAACGGCGGGACGATCAATGTGAACAACTTGCCCCACTCCGGGTTCAGGTTGGCCATGCATGAGGCAAAGGCGATCACCAGGAAGGACTGGGCGGCCAGGTAGGCATCGGTTCGATTGGCCAGAATACTGGTTTCGTACTGGATCTCCCGGCGATAAAAATCCAGGCGTTCCTTGGGCGAGCCGAACAGCTTGGCATTGTGTTCCGTCAGTTCTTCATCCGGGGTATGGCTGGTGAGTATTCTGGGCATTGCGCAGGCTGCGCCTCGGGTGTGGGTTTGGGACTTGTTAGAAGAAATGAGGGACAGGCAAGTTCCGGCCACCGGACCAGAGGTGCGACCCGGGCTCAACGAAACGCTCAGTGATCGTCACGGTCTCTAGATCACCGAAAGCTTGAGGAGGGCTCTGTGGATTATCTTGGATGGGTGCAATGGCCGGCGATGGTGGTGACGGTGCTGGCCGCCTGGCTGATCGGCTCACGTCAGCCCCGACGGCGGGTGGCCGGGTTCAGTTGTTTTATCGCGAGCAATATCCTGTGGGTCATCTGGGGGCTGCATTCAGACGCCTATGCGTTGATCGTGCTGCAGTTCTGCCTGTGTGCGATGAACTTGCGAGGGTTCAGGAAAAATACTGAATGAACCTGTGGCAGCGCCATGCCTGGAGTTACTTCATCGCCTGCCCAATGACCTGCACCAGGTCAATCTGCTTGAACGGCTTGGTCAGGCGCGGCAGTTGCGTGGCGAACCCTTCCAGGCGTTCGGCGTAGCCGGTGGCCAGGATGATGGGCAAGGTCGGATGACGATCACGCAACAGTTTCGCCAATTGCGCACCATCCATCTGCGGCATGGCCATGTCGGTGATCACCAGGTCGATGTCCGGATTGAGCTCATACATCTGTAGCGCCTGAGCCGCCGATGGGGCGCAAAGCACGCGGTGGCCCAGGTCTTCGATCAGCAGCCGGGTGCTGGTCAGTACCAGGCTGTCATCGTCCACGACCAACACCCGTAGCTCGTTCACCGACGGTGTCGTCGTGGCCTGGGCCGGCACTTTGTCTGGCGCGGAGTTGTCGGCTATCGGCAACCACAGCTCAGCGGTAGTGCCCTCGCCTTTGCGGCTCTTGAGTATCAGGCGGCCACCCAATTGCTCGGCCAAGCCATGCACCATGGACAGGCCCAGGCCAGTGCCCTTGCCTACCCCTTTGGTGGTGAAAAACGGGTCCACGGCCGAAGCCAGCGTCGCCTCGTCCATGCCCTCGCCCTCGTCGGTGATGGACAGGCAAATGTATCGCCCTGGTGCCATCGGCGCGTCCTTGCCGGCCTCGGTGTCGGAGCGTTCCTGGGCCGAGATCAGGATCCGCCCCCCCTGCGGCATGGCATCCCGAGCGTTGGTCGCCAGGTTCAGGATGGCCAGTTCCAGTTGGTTGACATCGGCCAACACCGGCGAAAGCGCCTGGGCAAAGTCGGTCTGAATGTGTATCGAAGGGCCGATGGAGCTTTGCAACAAACCACTGATGCCCTGCACCAGCGCCGACAGCTCGACCGATTCGGAGGACAGTTTCTGTCTGCGGGCGAACGCGAGCATCCGTTGCGTCAGCGAGACACCGCGCAGCGCGCCCTGGGTGGCGTTATCCAGCAGTTGGATGAGTTTCGGATCGCTGGGCATGCGCTTGCGCACAATTTCCAGGTTGCCGAGGATCACCGTCAGCAGGTTATTGAAGTCATGGGCGATGCCTCCGGTGAGCTGGCCGATGGCTTGCAGTTTCTGTGACTGGAACAGCGCCTCGCGAGCCTGTTCCAAGGCTTGCTGCGCACGGGTGGCATCGGTGATGTCGCGGGTGATCTTGGCAAAACCCAGTAGCGTCCCCGTGTCGTTGCGGATCGCGTCAATGACCACATGAGCCATGAACCGGGTGCCATCCTTGCGTAACCGCCAGCCCCTTTTTTCAAAGCGCCCTTCACTGGCGGCGATGCTCAAGGCCCGTTGAGGCTCACCGGCGTCACGGTCCTCAGGGGTATAGAACATCGAAAAATGCCGGCCGATGGCTTCCGCCGGAAGATAGCCCTTGATCCGTTGCGCGCCCAGGTTCCAGTTGGTCACCTGGCCGTCTGGATCGAGCATGTAGATGGCGTAATCGGTGACGCTTTGCACCAACAGGCGAAACTGCTGTTCGCTTTGCTTAAGGGTTTCCTCGGCCATCTTGCGATCGGTCAGGTCCCGGGTGATCTTGGCAAAGCCAAGCAAGTCGCCGCTCTGGCTATCGATGATCGGATCAATGACGACATGGGACCAGAACAACGTTCCGTCCTTGCGCACCCGCCAGCCCTCGCCTTCGAAACGCCCCTCGCGCAGGGCCGTGTCCAGCGCCCGTTGCGGAAGACCGTCGGCGCGATCCTGGTCAGTGTAGAAGCGTGAGAAGTGCTGGCCTAGGATCTCGGATTCTTCATAGCCTTTGAAACGCCTGGCACCGGAGTTCCAACTGGTGATGATGCCGGAGGGGTCGGTCATGTAGATGGCGTAGTCGACCACGGCGTCGATGAGCAGGCGAAAACGCTGTTCCTGATTGATGAGTGCGGTCTTGGGGGCGTCTTCGAGCATTTTTTTGGCCAAGGCATCCAGAAGGATTTTTTGCGAAGTATGGAGCAAGTGCGGCATCGGAAATAGTGATTAAATCCGTGGGAATCAGCAGCTTGGTCGCGATATGAGATTCACCACAGATCCTGTGTGGGAGCAAGCTCACTCCCACAGCAGTTGTGCTGCTCTTGACTAACTGACCACCAACGCGGCAACAAGTGCTGCACCCTCGCCTCAGCAAATCGATCGTCGATCAACATCACCATCCCACGATCCTGCTGTGTACGAATGACACGCCCCGCAGCCTGCACCACTTTTTGCAGGCCGGGATACAGGTAAGTGTAGTCGTAGCCATCGCCGAAAATAGCCGCCATGCGCAGCTTCATCTGCTCGTTGACCGGGTTGAACTGCGCCAGCCCCAGGGTCGCGATGAACGCCCCGATCAGGCGCGAACCCGGTAAATCGATGCCCTCCCCGAATGCACCGCCCAACACCGCAAACCCAATCCCCTGGCTGTGTTCCATGAATCGTTCAAGGAACGCCTGCCGGGGTGCTTCGCCCATGCCGCGTGATTGCGACCAGGTGGCAATCTGCGGATGGCGCTCGGCAAACAGTCCGGCCACTTGCTGCAAGTAGTCAAAACTGCTGAAGAAGGCCAGGTAATTGCCCGGGCGCTCGCTGAACTGGCGGGCCATCAACGCGACGATAGGTTCCAGGGACGCCTGGCGGTGGGCAAAGCGGGTGGAGATCCGGCTGACAACCTGTACATCAAGCTGTTGCGCCTGGAATGGCGACTCCACGTCGATCCAGACCGTGTCCGTCGGGGTGCCCAACAGGTCAGCATAATAATGCCGCGGACTCAGGGTGGCGGAAAACAGCACGCTGCTGCGGGCCGCCGTCAGCCTGGGTCGCAGGAAGGCGGCCGGCACTACATTGCGCAGGCACAGGGTCGATGCGCTTCGCTGGCGGCCGTATTCACGCTTGTGTATGTCGAACAAAAAGTGCTCGTCAAAGGACTCCGCCACCCGGGCAAACTGCAAGGCATCGAAGTAGAACGCCTGTAAAGCGCTGTCCAGGCCCTGGGGATGGTCATTGAGGTAATCGCTGATAGCCGTGGTGCACAGCGACAGGGCCTGGAGCAGTTTCTCCGGTGGTTTTTCATACGCCTGATAGACCGCAACCTGGGGCTCATGCAACGCGTTCCACTGGCGATTGACCCGCTGCAAGGCCTTCTTCAACGTCTCGGGCGCGGTTTTGCGCACTGCCGCCAAAGCGGACTGATCGAGGGTCGCGCTGTACATCTGCCGCCCTCGCTCCACCAGATTGTGGGCTTCGTCCACCAGGGTCGCGACGGTCCAGCCATTGGCCTGGGCCAGACCAAAGAGCAAGGCGCTGAAGTCAAAGTAATAGTTGTAGTCAGCGACCACCACGTCTGCCCAGCGGGCCATTTCCTGGCTCAGGTAGTACGGGCAGATATCATGGGCCAGAGCAATATCGCGCAACGCCGCCTGATCGAGCAGCGTGATCTGGCTCGCCGCCGCACGGGCGTGCGGCAGCCGATCGTAGAACCCGCGGGCCAACGGGCAGGCTTCGCCATGGCAGGCCTTGTCCGGGTGCTCGCAGGCTTTGTCCCGAGCGATCATCTCCAGCACCCGCAACGGCATCGAGGGCGCGCTTTGGGTAATCACTCGGGCCGCATCCAGCGCCAGTTTGCGCCCTGGGGTCTTGGCCGTGAGGAAGAACACCTTGTCCAGTCGCTGTGGCGCCAGTGCCTTGAGCATCGGAAACAAGGTGCCAACGGTTTTGCCAATGCCGGTGGGCGCCTGGGCCATCAGGCAGCGGCCGGTGCTGATGGCCTTGAACACCGACTCAGCCAGGTGGCGTTGCCCGGTCCTAAAGCCGGCGTGAGGAAATGCCAGCGTCTGAGCGCCGAGGTTGCGCGCCTGTCGGTGAGCCATCTCCTGTTCGGCCCAGGCGAGGAACAGCGCGCACTGTTGTTCAAAGAAAACCTCAAGCTGCGCCGCTTCAAAGCTTTGCGTGAGGCAAGTTTCCTTTTCGCTGACGATGTCGAAGTAGACCAGCGCCACGTCGATCCGCGGCAGTTGCAACTTCTGGCACATCAACCAGCCGTAGATTTTCGCCTGGGCCCAATGCAACTGGCGATGATTGGCCGGTTGCTTGTCCAGGTCGCCCCGGTAGGTCTTCACTTCTTCGATGCGGTTGCAGGCCGGGTCGTAGCCATCCGCCCGGCCTTTGATCTTCAGCGTCTGGTAGCGGCCCTCCAGGCTCACTTCGGCCTGGTAACCCTCGCTACGCCGCGAGGCCACGGTGCGATGGCCGACGATCCCTTCCATGGCCGTGGGTGACGGCGTGAAGCGCAGGTCCAGGTCGCCGGTCTTGGCGGTGAACTCGCACAGTGCCCGAACGGCGATGCTGTAGCCAGGTTCCTGGGTCATGCGCCCTGCTCCACCCACTGCACATAGCAGACGGCAACGGGCATCTGGTGTTCGTGACAGAACTCCAGCCAGCGCAGTTGATTGTCTTGCAGGCGGTCGCCGGGGCCTTTGACTTCGATCATGCGGTAGGTCTTGTGCTGCGGCCAGAACTGGATCAGGTCCGGCATGCCGGCGCGGTTGGCCTTGATATCCAGCAGCAGGCGGCTGAACCAGTGCTTGAGGTGTTCGGCAGGCAGGCAGTCGAGGGCCTGATGGAGCAACTCTTCGGACAGCGCGCCCCAGAACACGAAAGGCGACTGCACGCCCCATTTTTCGGTGTAACGACGGACGATGGTGTCCCGGTAGCGGCCATCGTCGAGCTGCGCGAAACAGGCCGCGATCAGCTCGGCACGTCGGTGGTGAAAGTCTTCGTTGAGCAGGTCCACCGGCCCGCGCTGGAACGGGTGGAAAAACGCCCCCGGCAACGGCGCAAAAATCACCGGCCAGCACAGCAGGCCAAATAGCGAATTGATCAGGCTGTTCTCCACGTAGTGCACCGGCGCGGTTTCATCGTGCAGATGGGCCTGCACGTGATACTCCACCGACAAGGCCGGATCGACACGAGGCAGGTGCAGGTCCAGCCGCTCGACCTTGCGCGCCAGGGGCCGCGGCACCGGCGGCCCGCCCAGCTTGCGGCGCAGCCGGGGCAGGATCCTGAGCAGTGCCTGGGTTTCGGCGGCGCTTTGCGGCGATTGTGCGGCCGCTTCACCCCATTCAAGGGCCTGGGCGTACTCGCCGATGCGCTCCAGCACCCGAATCATCCGCAGCCGTGCGCCGGGGTAGTTGCAATCCTGATAAATGCGCAAGGCCAGGGTGAAATCGCCGATACGCTCAGCGTGCTGGCCGATCTGGAACAGCAACTTGCCTCGGCGTCGCTCCAGCCACGGATTGTCCAGGCTCAGGGCATGGACTTGGGCAACGATCTCTTCAAGAGGCTCGCCGGCTTCGAAACGCTGCTGACATTCGTGCAGGAAGAGGCAGGCATCCACATCCTGGCGGCTGCGCAGGCCACGGGATTGGGCACTGAACTCGACGGTTTCATAGGTGAAGATGCCCAGGTCCGCCAGCACGAACTCTGACCAGTCCTGATAGAGATTGCCGAAAAACAGCAACCGCAGCCGGTCGCAGAGGTTCATGATCGTCAGGCTGAAGAGTCGGTCTTCCAGCCGCGGGCACCAGCTGCGAAAAGGCTGTGGTTGATTGAAATGATCCTGCAAGGACTCCAGCCACTGGCCCTTTGTCGCCTTGGGGTGTTCGATCAGGTGACCCAGGCACAGGATGATTTCCTGTTTGAGCAGCACCTCGAACAGCTCGCCAAGGCCAAGAGGCGCTTGATCCTCGACCCAGCCCCGCGCCAGCAACGGCTCGATGGCGCTGCCAATATCACCGATCTCAGGGTAATGCAGCTTGCTTTGGCGAAAATGCAGCCCCTTGCGCATCACCATGCGCACCAGCAATCCCTGGGATGCACGGGGCAAGCTGGCGAACTCGTCGATGAAGCGTTGCTCCTCAGGGCTGAGCACATCGGCATAGCGCGTTGCCAACCAGGCGAGCACCTGCTGAAAGTTGTTCAGGTAGTAGAAAGGGTCGTCGAGGGGGTTATTTGTCACGGAAAGAGGTGCCATGCCTGCTGGAATACTGGTTATGCGTACAGATATCAGCTGCGGCGGGCCCAGGCAACTGCAAAAGATGAGCGGTCGCCCGCATTCAGGAGGGAAATCCTGCAGTCGGCGATGAACTTTCCTACGGCAAGCGAGACCAATGGCGGTTAACTACAGTGATGGCGCGGTCTAATCAACTGAACCGCGTCTTTTTGATTGAGAGGTTACGGATATGAACATCAGGATTCTGGGTCTGCCCCTGGTCGCCGCTGCGTTCCTGGCTCTGGCCGGCTGCTCGTCACCCACGGTGGTGACCTTGCAGAACGGTACCCAGTATTTGACCAAGGATGCCCCTAACACCCGTACCGCCGACGGCTTCTACGAATTCGAAGACATTTCCGGCAAGAAAGTGCGGGTTCGCGCCGATGAAGTGGCGACAGTACGCAAGGAAGACTGAGTTTATTGAGGCCCTCTCCCTCGGAGAGGGCCTGATCTCATGTCATCGGCTCAATCCGATGTCCATCCCGGGTGTCGGACTACCCTCTTGGCAACTGATCAGCCCACCTTTTCGCCGCATCATCTGATCCCTCAATCGCAGGCAGCGGTTGTATTCCTGTTCAATGGCGTGATCGATGCTGATGTTTCCGGTCGTGGCCGGTTTGTTCACTTCCCCGAGACTCACCGATACCCAGGGCTTTTCTGCCTGCACGTCGAAGCGCGGTCGGGGCGACGTCGCCTCGACAGGGGCGCCTGCCTGGGCGGCGGGCAATTGCTCCGAGGTGACGCCGTAGCGGGTCAGAATCGATTGATCCGGCAATTCGGCCAAGGCGCCAGCCGAGGCCAGTCCCCACATCAGGCCGATGATTGAGGCTTGTTTACTGCTCACTGCTTCACTCCCTCTTGTGCCGAGGGGACACACGCATCCCCTCGGCACCACGTACTCAAAACAACCTTGGATCAGGCGAACACAAATTCGCCTCCTACCTGGCTCGGATTGACCCCCACCAGGGTCACGGAACTGTCACCGACCTCAAGCAGCGTGTCACTGCCGACCTGAGACAGGTGCTGGCGGTAGTCGAAACCTTCCCCGGCGCCCTGCACGCCAAGGAACACCAGTGTGTCGCCGGCATCATAACCGCTGATCTGGTCATGGCCGAACGCGCCATTGAAAACGAACTTGTCAGAGCCGCCGCCGGATTGCAGCCAGTCATCGCCCGAACCGCCGACAAAGGTGTCGTTACCCGTACCGCCCAACAGCACGTCGTTGCCGTCATGGCCGAACAGCCAATCCCCCGATGATCGCGCGGTCAAGGTGTCGTCTGCCGAGGTGCCTGCGGTCGACGATGCATACGCCGTCAGCTTGCCCTCCGCCACCAAGCCGTTGGCCGTGACACTGTGGCTCACCTCGTCTTTGAGCAGGCCCCAGAACAAACCGGGCTCTTTGCTGACGAGCGTGTCGATGTCGCGGGTCATGCTGATTGCACCCTGGGCATCGCGCACATACAAGGTCCCGGCGCCGTCCTGGACGAAGCTTGCATCTTTCACCGAGGACTGCAGCTGCAGGGTGTTGCTGCCCTGCCCGCCCAATATCACGTTGTACCCACCCTCGTCGCGAAAGGTGTCGTTGCCGGCGCGCCCCTCCAGATAGTCATTGCCCTGCCCGCCTTGGATCAGGTCATCACCCTCGCTGCCGATGATGAACGTGCTGCCGGTGTGGGTCTCAGCGTTGCGATTGAGGTCCTGGACCCACGTATTGCTGCGTGCGGGATCCGACAGGTTGGCGACGATGATGGTGGAGTCTTTCTCGGTGAGGTCGTAGAACGCCGAATCGAGGATCCGGCCCATGCCATCGCCGTAACCGGTGGGCAGGTGGGATATCCAGGTGGGAATGTTGAGGATGGAAAACGGCAACACGTTCCAGGCCGCCGAGGCATAGTGGTCGTTGAAGCTGACGATGTTGTTGGTAGCTGACTCCTGCGGAGCATCATGCACGCCCACCGACGCGGAGGTGAACGTGGAGCCGTCCAGGGCCCGGAACACCGGGTCGTTTTCATAACCGATGTTCAGCACTTTGTCGGTGCTGCTTTGGGTTGGCGAGGCATAGGCGATGTAATTGGCGCTGCTGTAGAACCCCGACCATTGGCTGGTGCTCAAGTCCGCCAGGCTGTTGACCGCCAGCCCACCGAGGCTGTGGCCACTGACCAGCACGTCCTGGCCCGTCAGGCCGTGGGCCTGGGCGAACGCCGCGACGTCCCCGAGCAAGTTGCCAAAAGCCTGGCCGACGTAGTTTTTCGCGTAGTCCTGGGGGCCGAAAGCCGCCATCAGATCGCTGATGACGTCGCCAATGGAGTCGCTGATCAGCGTCTCCCGTGGGCCGCTCGTGCCACGAAACGACACCCCGATTTGCGTCAGTTGCCCATCGGCGTCGTACTTGCCGAGAATTTCCACCTGCGCGGTGGTGTAGCCGGCCTTCTCACCAAAAAACGTTCCACGCTCATCCACCTTGCCGGTGTAGCCCAGTTGCGATGCGCTGATCGGGGTCCAGCCGGCCTTTTGCACCGCCTCCAGGGCGAGTTGCTCCGAGTCGGGATTCCACGGCACACCGGGGATCACCCCTTGCGAATCGGTGCTGCCCAGCAGCGCCGTCACCAGCGTGGCGGGCAGTCCCGCGCCGAAGCCGTTCTGCTGGTAGCCGGCGGCAAAGCCGTGGTCCAGATTGTGGTAGGAATACAGCATGATCGCCATTGCATCGCTGACCAGCGCCTTGGACTCGGTGGTGCCGAGGTTTTTATAGTCGTAGATACCCATCGTGATGACCTCTTTTTTTGTTGTTGGAAAGGTTGTCGATACAGGCGAAGTTCTTGGGCACTGCCCGTCATTGCGTCAGCGCCGGGGCCACAAATGCCTCATCCACCTGGGCCAGGTCTTGCGCGCCCAAGGTGCCGGCGTAGTAGTGCAACTTTGTCCAGGCCATGAGGTAGTCATAACGGGCCTGAGCCAGGTCGCGTCGGGTGGTGTAGAGCTGTTCTTCGGCGTTCAGGGCATCGAGATTGACCCGTTCGCCGCCGAGGATGCTTTGCCGGGTCGATACCACCAACGCCTCGGCGGCGCTGAGGGCTTTGCGGTATGCCCGCAATTTGTTCACCCCCGACAGGCAGGCGCTGAACTGGCGGCGCAGCTCGATCAGGGTTTCCCGGGTTTTGGCGTCCAGTTCATATTCGGCCCGCTCCATGTTGCGACTGGCCTGACGGGTCGACGCCGAGACCCCTCCACCGGCGTACAACGGCACGCTGATCTCAAGTCCAATGGTGTTGGTGTCGTAGCGCTGGTTGTAGGTGTTGCCGCTTTCCGATTCGTTCTGGCGCATCGTCGCGTAGGCGCTGACCTTGGGCAGGTGTCCGGCGCGGTTGCGTTCGACTTCGTAGCGCGCTACGTCCACGGCCTGGCGCTGGGATGCCAGGGTCGGGTTGTTGCTCACGGCCAGTTCGTGCCATGTCTGGAAACTGGCCGGTTGCAGGGTGAAGGTCTGGAACGTTTCGCTCAGGGGCGCCAGGTCGCCGATGTTCAGGGTCGGGACGCCAATCAACGAGCCAAGTTCGCGCAAGGATGCGTCCTGCTCGTTGCGGGCCTCGATCTCTTCGGCAATCGCCAACTCATAGCGCGACTCGGCTTCAAGGATGTCGGTGCGCGTACCTTCGCCTTGGGCAAACAGATGCTCGTTCTGATGAAACTGCTGTTCGAAAGCCTTTTTCCTGGCCTGGGCAATGTCGATCTGATCCTGGGCGAACAACGCCTGGGTGTAGGCGCTCAACACCCGCACCAGCAATTCCTGGCTCTTGCCACGAAAGTTTTCGTCGGCAAACAGCGCCTGGGCCACGCCTTTGCGATAGGCGGCGTAGGCCTCGTAGTCCAACAGCGGTTGTTGCAGGGTCAGGCTGGAGCCATAGCTGCTGTAGTTGCGGTCGTCATGCTGGCTGGCGCCGCGGTCGTTGAGGTAGGTGACCTTGGACTGGTTGCGGCCCTTGTTGTAGCTGTAGCCCAGGTGCGGCAGCAGCCCGGCGCGGCCAATGGCGCGGTTCTCCAGGCCGGCATCGCGCTCCTTGATCGCGCCCAGGTAGGCCGGGTCATTGCGCAGGGCTTGTTCATAGAACTCGAATGGGCCCATGGCCCAGGCACTGTTGCAGATAACCGCCGCCAGCGCGGCGACCCAGTAACGTCCCTTCATACCCCCGAACATCCTCATTCTTCGGTCAACGCGGAGCCGGCTCGGTCGAGCAGCGGTTTGAACAGGTAGTTCATGAGCGAGCGCTCGCCGGTGCGCACGAACATTTGCGCCGGCATTCCGGGCTTGATCACCAGCCCGTTGAGTTTTTCCATCGCCACTTCGCTGACGCTGCTGCGCAGGACGTAATACGGTTCGGCGGTCTTGTCATCGATCATCTGGTCGGCGGAAATCAGGCTGACCTCCCCCGGCACCCTCGGCGTGCGGTTCTGGTTGAAGGCGGTGAAGAGGATGTCCACTGGCAAATGGCTGCCCACCTTGTCGATCAGGTTGACCGGCAGGCGCCCTTCCACTTCCAGTCGCGTGCCTTGGGGCACGATTTCCAGCAAGGTATCGCCTTGACGGACCACGGCGCCTTCGGTGTGTACGCCCAGGTTCACGGCGATGCCGTCGGCGGTGGCGAGGATCTCGCTGTGTTGCAGCTCGAACGCGGCAGACTTGAGTTGCTGTTGCAGGGTTTCGCTCTTGAGCTGCGCTTCGGCCAACTGACTGCGCACCTCCTTCTGGTATTCCTCGTTGTGTTGCTCAAGCGTGAGGCGGGACTCGACGATGCCCTGCTCCACCCGGCCGCTTTCGCCAGTGTTCTGCGCCAGTTCCTGCTGCACTTGCGACAGTTGCCGTTGATAATCGAGCAGACGATTGCGCGGGATGTAGCCGTTGTCTGCCAACGGTTGCAGGTTGCTTAGCTGCTGGCGCAGGGACTGGGCCTGGGCATTGAGGTCATTGCGAGCCCGGCGCATGCCCGCCAGTTGCGCCGTGGCACCTTCGATATTGGCGCGCAACGCGGCCTGCTCCCGGGCCACCGCTTCGCGGCGGCTGCTGAACAACTGCCGCTGGCCTTCGAGCACCAGCGCCAGGCGCGGGTCGGGGTCGTGGCTCAGTTCGGCCGGAAAGCTGACCTGTGGGAGGTTGTCCCGCTCGCTTTGCCAACGTGCCAGGCTAGCCCAGGCCATGCGGTACTGGGCCTGCAGTGCTTGCACATCGGCGGCTGTCTGAGTCTGGTCCAGGCGGAACAGCGGCTGGCCCTGTTTCACTGCCTCGCCTTCACGCACCAGGATCCGGCTGATCACCCCGCTGCTCATCGATTGCACGGCCTTGCGCTTGCCGGACACCACCACGGTGCCTTGCACCGCAATACCTTGGTCCAGCGGCGCCAGGCTGGCCCAGGTGAAAAAACTGCCAGCGCCAATGAGCGCCAGTGCCCACCCCAGGCGGGTGAAGAAACGGGCATCGCGCTCGGGATGTTCGAGGTCTTGAGAGTGTTGCAGATTCATGTCGCGATCCTTGCTCATGCGCCGCTGGGTTTGCTGGCAGCCGAATACTGGCGACTCATGCTCAGTCCGTTGGGGGCTGCCTGGGGTTTGTCGCGTTGCGATGGCGGCTGGCCGGACAATGCCCGCAGCACCTCCTGACTTGGACCGAACGCTTGTAGGTGGCCTTCATTGAGCACCAGCAGCTTGTCGGCCTGAGCCAGCGCCGAGGAGCGGTGGGTCACCAGCACGACGGTGGTGCCCTGGGCTTTCATCTGCGCGATGGCGCCAGCCAGTGCCGATTCACCGACCGTGTCGAGATTGGAATTGGGTTCATCGAGCACCACCAGTCTCGGTTGGTCATACATGGCCCGGGCCAGGGCGACGCGCTGTTTCTGGCCGCCGGACAAACCGCTGCCATCCTCTCCCAGCACGGTGTCGTAGCCTTGCGGCATGCGCAGGATCAGTTCATGCACACCGGCCTGTTGCGCGGCGGCGACGACCTTTTGTGGATCGGCCTGGCGGAAACGGGCAATGTTCTCGGCAATGCTGCCGCTGAACAACTCAATGTCCTGGGGCAGATAACCGATGTGCGGACCGAGCTGGTCGCGATTCCAGCGATGGATGTCGGCCCCGTCGAGCCGCACTGTGCCTCCGAGCGTAGGCCACACCCCCACCAGCACACGGGCCAGGGTGGATTTGCCGGACCCCGACGCCCCCAGCACCCCGAGCACTTCCCCGGCGCTCAGGCTGAAACCGAGCTGATGCAGCGTCGCGTTGCGCTGCCCCGGCGGGCCGGCGCTGACCTGTTCGAAGCTCACCTGACCCTTGGGCGACGGCAATGTCATCGCTTCGTCCTGGGCTGGGTAAGCCTGCAACAGCGCATCGAGACGGCGATAAGCCAGTTTGGCCCCGCTCCACTGCTTCCACACGGCGATTAACTGGTCGATGGGGCTCAACACCCGACCCATCAGGATCGAGCCGGCAATCATCATTCCGGCGGTCATGTCGCCCTTGATCACCAGCAACGCGCCCAACCCCAGCACCAGCGATTGCAGGCACAGGCGCAGGGTTTTGCTCAGGGAACTGAGCACCGCGCCGGTATCACTGGCCTGGTTTTGCAGGCCGAGAAAGCGCGAATGCACGGCAAACCAGCGCCCGCGCAACGCGCCGAGCATGCCCATGGCCTGGATGGTCTCGGCGTTGTGCAAGTGGCTGGTCGCCAGTTGGCTGGACTGTTGCGAGTAGACACTGGCCTGCCCCAACGGCTTTTTGGTCATGGCTTCGTTCAGACAGGCCAAGCCAATGAGCAGCAAGGTGCCAACGCTGGCGAACACGCCGAGCCACACGTTGAACAGGTAGATCACCAGCAAATACACGGGAAACCACGGGGCGTCGAAGAATGCGAACAGCGCAGGTCCGGTGACGAACTGGCGGATGTGGGTAAGGTCACCCAGCGACTGCCCGGCGTTGCCCTCGCCCTGGCGCAGGTTGCGCTCGAACGCGGCCTTGTACACCTGAAGGTTCAAGCGCCTTTCCAGTTGGCTGCCGATGCGGATGACAATGAAGCTGCGCACCATTTCCAGCAGCCCGATAAATATGAAGAAGCCCACCACCATCAACGACAACATCCACAGCGTGGTTTCGTTTTGTGATGACAGGCCCCGGTCATACACTTGGAGCATATAAATCGAAGGCGCCAACATCAGGACATTAATCAGTGCGGTAAAACAACCGACGCTGATCAGAATATTTTTATAGTCGCCCAGCGCTCTAAACAGCGGCACCGTCGCAGCGCGCCTTGTCATGTTCATGAAGATATCCTTGCTGTTGGCTTTGCCAGGTTATTCAACTTGCCAATCTTTAAATGATTTACATCCGGCCGCGGAGCGCTGCACGCCTGTTAAACAAGCGTGCCTGGGGCATTCGCAAACTGTACTCACGTGTTAAGGAGTGGTTTGGGGCGGACTCCGTTCGAGTGTCACTACCTGACCTGATTTCAAGGTGACTTGATAGTGTTGTTCTTGACGCAGTTGCAAGTGAATCCGGCTGTTCTGTTTGCCAATCAGTGAAAGACCGTCTGGTTCGGTGAACCAATGGACCGGCTCATCGCCCAGCCACTGTCCCAGGCAGGCGGTTTGCCCGACCAGGGTTTGATCTGCCCTGAGCTCGACAAGGCAGATGCTGGACGGCGGGGTTTGCGCAGGCTCCTGCGGCCCCGACAGAACAGCCTGCCACTGACCGGCCAACTGGGAAGGTTCTGCTAACAACAGGCTGCGCGCCATGGCGGCTTCTCCGGTAAAGATCATCAGCATAGCGAGTAACCAGGCACTTGCCTGGACGCCTTGGGGCTTGGGATTTCTGCACATCTGTTCAATCCTGAAGGATCCCGCAAGAGCGCTGGCCGCTCCCACGGGATCGGGGACATCAGGCCACGATATCCGAGACAGCCGCCTGGCCGACGGTACTGACCAGGAAGTCAGCCACGCCGTGCCCGGAGAAGTCCACCGACAGCAGGCTGTTGCCACCCGATGTCGACAGCACCGCATCACCCGCCGCACCGGTGAACGCATTCACGAAGTGCAGGCCCGCGCCCTGGGTGATGCCGGTCAGGTCGATCTTGTCCAGGCCGCTGACAAAATCGAGGATCTGATCGACCGCACCTGGCCGTGAGTCAGAACTGGCCGCGAACACGAAGGTGTCCGAGCCCGAACCGCCCCACAGCTTGTCGGCACCGCCCGCGCCCCAGAGGATGTCGTTGCCGGCGCCGCCCTTGAGTTCGTTGGCCACGGAGTTGCCGATGAGCAAGTCACTGCCCGAGCCGCCAATGGCATTCTCGATGGTCACCCCCTGAGCGATGGAAACGTTACCCACCATGCCGCCAACGTCGGAAAACGAGGCGCCATTGAGGTTGATCTTCTGGTTCTGCGTGAAGCCTGAAAAATCCAGGGTATCGCGGCCGCCGGCGTCCCATACCGAGAACACCACTTTGTCCGAAGACGAGGATGCGCTGTAGAAGTCGCGACCGGTGTTGGAGTTGAAGCCGTAGGTCGAGTCGCCGGTCCGGGTGCTGGTGTTGGCACCGTAGAGCTTCTGAATGGCCGCAATGTCATCCATCAGCGGACCCGAGGCATAGGCTTCGACGCCGCCCTTGCTGAAGTCCTGGCTGGTGTTGGTTTCACTCCAGTAACTCATGAGGCTGTAGCCACGGGTGTCCTGACCGTAGGTGGCGTCATCGTAGGTCGGGCTGCCTTCACCGGCGTTATAGTCGCCAGGATGCGCCAGGCCCAGGCTGTGACCGATTTCATGGGTCAGGGTCTGGCGGCCATAATTGTTCAGTTCCGGATTCTTGTTCTGGGTGTAGCGGCTGTTGATCAGGTACCAGGAGGTTCCGTCATAACCGGCGCCCGTGCCCGGCAGATAGGCAAATGCCGCGGCGCCGTCCTGGCCGCTGCTGTAGTTGCCGAAGGTCATGTGGCCGTCGCCACCGCTGGCCCTTTCAGTGAACGTGACATTGGCCACGTCCGCCCAGGACTGCATGGCCAGGACCGCTTGGCCTTTCTGTTGCGCGCTGAACTGGCTGAAACCGCTGATGCCGTGCTTGTTCATGGTGCTCGAGGAGGCAGAGGTCAGGAACGTGTAGGTCAACTCAATCTTGCCGCTGGCGTCCCGGTCCTGGTAAGCCGCACCGTCGCGCAGCAACTGGGTGGCAGCTTCGTCCACCGAGTACGACGGTTTGCCGTTGACGGTCAGGTTGCCACCCCGATCGTATTGGTGGCTGAAACTATTGATCTGATTGAATGCACTGCTGGCCGCCGCCAGTGACTGCGGCGCCCAGAGCATTTGTTCGGCAGAATCAATAGCGCTGGTTTTGACTTTCGACATAAACACACTTCCTTGTTTGCAATGGAACAGTTTTTGTCAGATAGAACAATCTCTGGCGAGAGCGTCCTATCACTCGCCCAATTGAGGACGCAAGAAAACTGACACAATTGGAAATCAAACGTCCAGCGAATTTTTTTGCCCCATTTTCACACTCACGCCTTCCAACAACGGCAAAAGATACACGGCGCCCCGTTAGTACAGGTATTTCGCCGGCGACATTAAAGATTGTAGGACAAAACTCTATTTAAATATTAAATGAGGTTAACCACCTATTTGCCAATCACGTCGCACTTCTAGCAACTAAGTGCCAGCGAAACGCTACTAATTAATGGCGGCTAGATATCTATGGTTTTGCCTGAACACACTTCCCGCAGACAACCACGAAACCAGCGGTGCACAGGATCAGCATCCATTCGGGGGTGCCAAAGCATGGAAATCGTGAATGTCGGCACCGCAAACGGCAGCGCAAAGCTGTGCATGCCGGCACGCAGGCGGGTGGTATAGCGCTCAGGCACGCTGGCGATCAGGTCACTGGACCGGGCAAGGCCCAGCGCAGTGGAGAAGCCGGGGACGGTGATCGCGATCTGCCGTGTCAGGTTCAAGGACCGCAAGGCTTGATCGAGGGCGCTGTGGTCCAGGCCCCGCAAGGAAACGCCGATGTGCTCGCCCGCTGCATAACCGGCGGCACACACCTCGGCCTGGCTCAGCGGGTGATCCGCGCGCACCACGCCAATGAGGCGATCAGTGAATAACGCCTGGGTTCGTAGCTCCGGGCTGGTGTCCTTGTCCACGACGGCCGTTTCCAGGTCCACGGTGCCCTCTCGCAACGCCGTACTGTCCTTGTCGGCCTTGTCCAGGAAATGCAGGCGTACACCGGGCGCCTGTTCGCTGATACGGGCAATCAAATCGATGGCGAAGTTTTCAACAAACCCTTCCCGTGTGCGCAGCGTGAAGGTGCGGCTCAGCCGGCGCAGATCCGGCACCTGGGACGGCCGCAGCGCCGCTTGGGCATCCTGCACCAGTTGGCTGACCTGCTCGCGTAACGCCAAGGCGCGGGGTGTGGGCACCAGGCCACGCCCAGCCCGCACCAGCAGCGGATCACCCGTGGTTTCGCGCAACCGCGCCAGCGCCCGGCTCATGGCCGAGGGGCTGAGTTGCAGTCGCCGAGCGGCTCGGGCCACGCTGCCTTCTGCCAGCAAGACGTCGAGGGTAATCAGCAGATTGAGGTCGGGTGTGGACATGGCGCAGTCCTAGGTTGGAATAGGTGGCGCTGCATGCAGTTATAAAGTGCAATCCATGCGTCTTCCGCCATGTTATGCCCAGGCGTAACGTTCTGACAGCTCCATTTCAGAGCGGCAGAGCCAGAGGACATGATGAAACCAGCCAATACCCAATCCAGCCTGTCGAGCGCGACGGGCACCCAACGGGTCTTTTCACCGCGCTGGGCCTTGGCCAGCCTGTCACTGTCGACCTTGCTGGCCTCCTTGGGCGCCAGCGTGGTGACGGTCGGTTTGCCGACGCTGGCCCATGCGTTCGAGGCCTCCTTCCAGCAGGTTCAGTGGGTGGTTCTCGCCTATTTACTGGCGATTACCACGCTGATTGTCAGTCTCGGAAAATTGGGCGATTTGCTCGGGCGTGGCAGGTTGCTATTGGCCGGGATCGTGCTGTTCACCCTCGCGTCGGCGCTTTGCGGCATGGCGCCCTCGCTTTGGCTGTTGGTCGCTGGTCGGGCGTTACAGGGCCTTGGAGCGGCGATCATGATGACGCTGACTTTGGCCCTGGTGGGTGAAACCGTTAGCAAGGAAAAGACCGGTAGCGCGATGGGGCTGTTGGGCACCCTATCTGCGGTGGGCACCGCCCTTGGCCCCTCTCTGGGTGGTGCACTTATCAGCGGTTTCGGTTGGCAGGCGCTATTTTTGATTAACGTTCCGCTTGGACTGCTGGCGTTCGGACTGGCCTGGCGTTCACTGCCGGCTCGGCAACCGGAGGGATCGGTCGCGCGCCCCCGCTTCGACACCCTGGGTACGCTGCTATTGGCGATAACGCTTGGCGCCTATGCCCTCGCCACGACGTTGGGCCGTGGTGACTTCGGCTGGCCGAATATTGCGCTGTTGCTGATAGCGATCCTGGGTGGCGGCCTGTTTGTCCTGGCCCAGCGGCGGGTCGCGTGGCCATTGATCCCCTTGGCGTTGCTGGAGGACCAGCGGCTGGTTGCCGGGCTGGTGACCAGTGCTCTGGTGGCAACGGTCATGATGGCGACGCTGCTGGTGGGGCCCTTCTACCTGTCCGTCGCCCTTGGATTGCCGGCGGTGCTGGTGGGGCTGGCGTTGGCGGCGGGACCGTCGGTCGCCGCGCTGACGGGGGTGCCTGCCGGGCGCCTGGTGGACCGCTTTGGCGTGCGCCCCGTGCGACTCGTTGGGCTGCTGATCATGATTCTCGGCTGCCTGATGCTGTCGCTGATGTCACCGACCCTCGGTGTGGGCGGCTATGTCGCCGCTATCGCGGTAACGACCCTTGGCTATGCGCTGTTCCAGACGGCCGACAACACAGCGGTGATGGCGGATGTGCCCGCGGGCAAGCGTGGTGTCATCTCAGGGCTGCTCAATCTGTCGCGTAATCTGGGTTTCTTGACCGGTGCATCGGCGCTCGGCGCAGTGTTTGCGCTCTCTGTACCGACGAATGGTATCGCCCAGGCAGCTCCCGAAGCTGTGGTAAATGGCTTGCATCTCACCTTCTCTGTTGCCACGTTTTTGATGTTACTGGCTTGGGTCGTCGTCTTGAAATGCCGTGAACCAGAGCCCCTGGATGGGTGTGATGACATCCTTGCCCGAAGAAAGTGAGGCCAGGATCAAAACGGTATAAGTCGTGATGCAGATCAAAAAAAGTGAACCAATCGCCAAACGACCTGAAAAAAGCCACATGACATTCATTTTCAGGTGCTATTTTTAGTTCTCACTGGTAGAGCCATGATGGCTCTTCCTTCCTGACTATGAGCAAACGGAAGCGCTTGATGAAGAAGGTGGGCAACAGATGAATAGAGGATCTTTCAGCAAGGTTACGTTTCCCAACGCCTGCCAGTTGATGCGCTGGCATTTTCATCCCATGGGATTCGAGGCCAGCATGGACGCACCGGGCAGTATGGTCGCCCGGCTGTTTGACCGTGCCAGCGGCGAGACTATGATCGCGATTGCGGGCATCCCCTGCGCGACAGTGATGAACGCCCCTGACGTGGAGCGAATAATCGAAGCGGTGGAAGCCGAGCTGGAAGCTTTCGTGCCACCAGTTGGCTTGCGACGATTTGCCTCCTGAAAAAATGAAGCCCACAGCAGTGGGCTTCTTTTTGCCTGACAGTTTTGTTCGTGCCCCGAAGTTCTCAACTGCGGGCGCGGCGATGATCGACAAAGAACGGTTTGCCGGTCCCTATCCGATCCGACGCCTTGGGCGCCTTGTTAACTTGGGTGTCCTGCCCATCGACATACCAATAGCAATGCTGCACCGCCCGGGTAATGCCGACATAGGCCAGGCGCAGAATCTCGTCTTTCTGTGCCGTGTCGTACGGCTCGGCATCGCCCTCCTGGCCAAGCCCGGCCATTCGGTAGACCTGATTCTTGTAGGGGGAACTGGTGCAGTGCTGGCAGTCACCGAGCAAAAACACCGCGTCGGCCTGAAGCCCCTTGGCGCTATGGTAGGTCATCTGCCGGAGGCGTCTTGCCGGGTACGGCAAGCTAGAATCCACATTAACTGTTGGTTGGATATGCTGTTCAATCAATAACTTATCGCTGCTTTTTCGATAGAGCATCAAGATTGAATCGCCCTTGCGGTAGTGCTCGTCCAGGCGCTTGGCCAAGCCTTCGTCGTCTCTGTCCAACACATTGACCGGGCTCAAGGTTCGAGGCGTGCCGCTGGCCTTGGCCTTTTTGCCGGGAATCGCCGCAGCCGCACGCACCACGTGTTCGGCGGCGTCAATGATGTGTTGGTGGCTGCGGTAGTTATCGGTGAGCATGACCCGGGTGTTTGCCGGTGAAGGAAACTGTTTGTTGAACGCCATGAAATAACTGGGTGAACTGCCGCGCCAGCCGTAGATCGATTGCCAGTCATCACCCACGCACAGCAAGGAGGAACGCTGGGCGCCCCGGCCGACATGCATGGCAGGGCCGCGGCTGCGCACTTCCCGCAGGCTGGCGCGAAGCCAGGAAACAATCTGCGGCGAGACATCCTGAAACTCGTCGATCATCAGGTGTGACAGAGGACGCAATGTCGCATCGCTCAGCAGCTTGAAGTTCTCTGGGGAGTGCTCACTGAACAACGCGAACATTCGGTTATAGGTCATGACGGGCGGCGACTGGTCCAGCAGGTGGTCTTCAAATGCTCGCCAGTAGCGACTCAGGGCCTCAAAGAAATAACGATCCGGGTCATCCTGGGCAAAACACATCCGGCCCACGGCGTCCGGGACGTCCAGACCCAGGTTCTCGATAAAGCCGGCCGCCGCGACGAAACAATCCAGCAACGGTGCCGAAGCCAGTTCGCCTTTTACCTTGTAATCGAACCCAGGGCCTGCGCTGGCATCCCCGGCCAACACGCTCAGTACACGCTTTGACGCCTCATAACTATCTATCCATATCAATGGCTTAGAGCAGAAAGCTTGAAACAGGGTACGCTTTACCGCCCACTCTGCGCGGATACTCAGCTTGGCGCCGGGCCGGCTGAGCCGGGCATCTTCCCGCGGGTCGAAACCCAGCATCACCCAGGCGTCCAGAGTTGGAACGTAGCCTTGGCAATGAAACGTCGCACCGTTGATCTGGAAGGCCTGACGCTTTGGCTCGATGCCCTTGATCGGCCAGGCACCGGCGCGAAACCACAGGTCTTCGATCGCATCGCACAACTCTTCATCGCGCTGGGCGGCCAGTTCGGTCACGGCCACCCGTTTCTGCACATCGGGATGGTCGCGTTCCAGCTCCCTGAGCTGCAAGGCGTGCCGGGACATCGGTTTGATCAGTTCGCGAAAACGCTCATCGCGTTGATAAAGACCGTGATAGCAGGCATTGAGCTGTTGGCGCTGAGCATCGTTGATGCGCAGCTCAAAGGGATTGCTCTGGGCGTCATCATCAGCCGTTTCGTTACGATGGCTCAGGGTTTCAAACGCCTGGAGCCGCTCGAACCCGGGCAGGCTGCGCACCATGGGCAAGATGCGTGAATGGAAGGTCCGCACCAGATCGCGGGCTTCCTTGAGGCTGATTGTCCGCCCCCACAGGGCAAAAACTTCAATGAGCTTGTGAATGAAGTCCTTGCGCGATTCCCGCGTGAAGGTCACCACGGTCATCGAATCCAACTCAAAACCCAGGTAGTGGGACAGCAGCACAAGGCGTAGCACCAGGGTCGTGGATTTCCCGGCGCCTGCGCCCGCGACGACCGAGGTAGACGGCGTATCGCTCAGGATCATTTTCCACTGCGCGGCGCTCGGCTGGGCGTGAGCGGGAAGCAATCGGGCAACATCGGCCTTGATGCGCTTCTTGAGTTCGGCGGTCAACGGCAGGCGCCAGTCATCGAACAACAGTTCATCGACTTTCGGTGCCGGGTGCTCGGTGCTTCGGAAATCTCGGATCAGCAGGACCTGCCGGCCCTCTTGCAGTCCATCGGCTTTGCCTTCCTTATAGCCGTAGTCAAAACCGGCGCTATGCCCGCTGCGAAAGCCATCGGCCTGGCCGTGTAGCCAGGAGGCCCGATGCTGGGCTCGAAGTCGCGTCAGGCCATGACCCAGAAAACGCGCGGCCAGGCGCTTGAGCAGAGGCATCTGGGCCAGGGGCAGAAGTTCGGGGGGAAGATCGGGAGTGTGTTGCGACACGCTGGGGGACTCCGGTGTTCAGAACCATGGCGGCTATGGTGTCTGTATTTGCCAGCTGATTCCACCCAAAAGCTTTTAAGTCATGGATTTAGGCGATGAAGTGAAAGTGCTGTCGCACATGGCCATCAGTGTCGCCCGACCCACCTTAAGCAGGCTCGCTCCCACAGAGGCCGGCGTGCACCGTAGCGCCAATGTGGGGCGAGCCTGCTCGCGATGGGTTTTGAGTCACTGACTGGAAATGGCTCCATCGACCAATGCCTGCGCCTCGACCACCAATTGCTTGAGGTGCTCATCACCGATGAAGCTTTCGGCGTAGATCTTGTAGATGTCTTCAGTGCCTGATGGCCGCGCGGCGAACCAGCCGTTTTCAGTCATGACCTTCAGGCCGCCAATGGCCTGGTCATTGCCCGGTGCATGGCTGAGGATGCTCTGGATGGTCTCCCCGGCCAACTCAGTGGATGCAACCTGGTCCGGTGCCAGCTTGCTCAGCAGCGCCTTCTGTTGCGGGCTGGCCTTGGCATCGACGCGCACGGAGAACGGCTCACCCAGTTCATCCGTCAGGGCACGGTAGGCCTGGCTTGGGTCGCGACCGGTGCGCGCGGTCATTTCGGCCGCCAGCAACGCCGGGATCAGGCCGTCCTTGTCTGTACTCCACACACCGCCGTCCTTGCGCAGGAACGAGGCGCCGGCGCTTTCTTCGCCACCAAAGCCCAAGGAACCGTCGAACAAGCCGTCGGCAAACCACTTGAAGCCTACCGGCACTTCATACAGACGCCGACCCAGGCGCTGGGCCACGCGATTGATCAGACCGCTGCTGACCACCGTCTTGCCCACGGCGGCATCGGCACGCCACTGCGGCCGGTTCTGGAACAGGTAGTCGATGGACACCGCCAGATAGTTGTTCGGCGCCAGCAAACCACCGGACGGCGTCACGATGCCGTGGCGATCATGGTCCGGGTCGCAGGCGAAGGCCACATCGAAACGCTCTTTGAGGCCAATCAACCCCTGCATGGCATGGCTGGAGGACGGGTCCATGCGGATCTGTCCGTCCCAGTCGACGGTCATGAAGCGGAAGGTGGAATCCACCTGGGTGTTGACCACGTCCAGGTCCAGGCGGTAATGCTCGGCAATGGCGGGCCAGTAGCGCACCCCCGCTCCGCCCAGCGGGTCCACGCCCAGGCGCAAGCCGGCAGCGCGAATGGCATCGAAGTCGATGACATTGATCAGGTCCGCCACGTAGGTGTTGACGTAGTCGTGACGGTGAGTGGTGTCGGCCTTCAGGGCCTGCTCATAGCTGATGCGCTTGACGCCGGCCAACTGGCTTGCCAGCAGCTCGTTGGCCTTGGCTTCGATCCATTTGGTGATATGGGTATCGGCCGGGCCGCCGTTGGTGGGGTTGTACTTGTAGCCACCACTCTGCGGCGGATTGTGGGACGGGGTGATGACGATGCCGTCCGCCAGACCGGTGGTGCGCCCACGGTTGTAGCAAAGAATGGCGTGGGAGATCGCCGGCGTGGGCGTGTATTCATCGGCCTCGGCGATCATCACGGTGACCCCGTTGGCAGCGAATACCTCCAGCGCGCTGGCGCCTGCCGGGGTAGACAGCGCGTGGGTATCGATCCCCAGGAACAAGGGGCCGTTGATGCCCTGGGCTTCACGGTACAAGCAGATCGCTTGGCTGATAGCCAGCACATGCCATTCGTTGAACCCCAGGTCGAAGGAACTGCCACGGTGACCGGAGGTGCCGAAAGCCACCCGTTGGGTCGAAACCGAGGCGTCGGGTCGGCCGGTGTAATAGGCCGTCACCAGTCGCGGGATATCGATCAACAACTCTGCCGGTGCCGGCTTGCCCGCAAATGGACTGACTGTCATGCAAAACCTCTGAATGGAGTGGCTCGATAAAATGGATGCAGTTTACTGACAGTTCGACCGTGGCGCGATGGGTTCGATCCATCGCCCTCCATTACGATTGCTCAAGTCTCAAGGCATCGGCCAGCGCACAGAGTGCAGTATCCAGATCGTGTGAACCGCTCAAGGCGTGGGTCAGGCGCAGATGTTGTGCGTACAGCCCTTGCAAACTGAACAGTTCCCCCGGCGCAATGACGATTCGTTGCGCAAGCAGCCGCTGGAACACCCGTCGCAGATCGACGCGCCGCGAAGATCGGGTCCAGATCGTTGCGCCCCCTTGGGGCTCCAGCCATTGCAGGCTGTCCCCCAGCCGCTCGCGCAGCATTTGCGTTGTCGATAGCGCACCTTCACGCAACAATCGTCGCAACACCAGCAAGTGCTGATCGATCCGTCCGTTGCTGTACAAACGGGCGATGGCCTTCTGGCGAATCGGTGACAGACGAAACGCGCGCAGCAGGAAATGTCGCTGCAACTCCAGCGTCAGCTGTCGCGACAACACATAGCCGTAGGGGGCCTCGGGGCCGATGGTTTTTTCGAAAGTGGAATAGACGATCAGCCGGTCGGGGTCGAGCAAGTCTCGAAAAGGCGTCACCCCGGCTTCGAACGCCAGGTCTGTATAGCTGTCGTTCTCCAGCACCCATGTGCCGTGCAGATCCAGTAAGCGCGCGACGGCGCGACGGTTGTTTTCAGGAGCGAGCGTGCCCCTGGGCATGTTCAGGACCGAGGACAGGATGACCAGGCGGACCGCTTTACTCGTCAGTAATTGTTCCAGTTGCTCGACATTGATCTCCCCATCCGCCAGCAGTGGCAGTTCGATTACGTCGATATCGGCCGCCTGCAGCAAGCGCAGGACGGTCCAGTCGCAGGGTGATTCGATCAGCACCGTGGCGCCCTTGAGCGCCAGCACGGCGATCAGAATCTCCAATACACCGCGCAGATCAGCGCCGATATAAACATCGTCGGCGTTCCAGCATCGGGCCGGCGAAGACGTGTAGCGAGCCGCCAGCGCGGTGCGCAGTTCCAGCTCGCCCCAAGGCTGCGAGGGCATTTGTGAAGAGCGCGGATACTGACGCAGCAGCTCACGCTCCAGTAACAACAGCGGGCTGTCCAGCGGTTGCATCGACGCAGGCTCGTCAGCGCTGAGTACCAGCATTCCCGGTCGTCGTGCATTGACATACAGGGTCTCGAGCAAATCATCACCGCCGCCCAGCGTCGCGACGCAGGGTACTGGCAACGCGTAATAACCGGATTTGGCGACCGAATAGACACGCCCTTCCTTCTCC
This sequence comes from Pseudomonas sp. A214, assembly GCF_900156295.1. NCBI lineage: Bacteria > Pseudomonadati > Pseudomonadota > Gammaproteobacteria > Pseudomonadales > Pseudomonadaceae > Pseudomonas > Pseudomonas sp. A214. The sequence continues at coordinate 3,835,836 of NZ_LT707062.1, read as the reverse complement.
AGCAACGAATAAGCGTACTGGATGGTAGAGATCGACACGTTCAGGCGCTCGGCCAGTTGCCGTAACGACGGCAAACGCACTCGGGCGTCGGCGCCCAGTTCGTTGATCAGGGTGGTGAGGTAACGATAAACCGCCTGATACGCGAAGTCTGTTTCCCGGCAACCTTTCATGGGGTTGGGCCAGGCGACGTGGCGAATGAATCCGTCAAATCCTGCCCCTCAATGCCGTGCCGCACGTTCGCGCATGGCATCGTCGCCCTGCCCGGCTTCTTCAATGTCGATGTCATCGACAGGTTGCTGCGTATCCATCCCCGATGCCTGCTCCTGCTCCGGCGGCGTGATACTCGCCCGATACAGCTTGCCGAGCATATCGATGGACAGGCCACTGACGTCGACCATCCATTGCGCCACCTGATCGGCAATGGCCGCGCCCTGCATGGCCTTGTGCAGATCGGGCATCGCCACCAGCATGCCGGGATGACAGCAGCGCAGGAAGTGCTCCAGGCCAGCGCCTTGCTCCACGAAGGGCGCGAACAACATGCACACCAGTTGCGTTTCGTTGAGCCCCAGGGTCTTGTGCGCGTCGCTGGCGGCCTGGGCGCGCCGCTCGGGGATGGCCGTGGGTGGGCCGAACAGCATGCGTGCCTGCTCGCAGACGTGCTCGGGCAACTGCTTGCGATGCATGATCATGATCGCCCGTTGTACATAGTCTCCATAGCCTGCCTCATAGCTGCGCCCCTGCAGATAGCAGGCCTGCAGGCCATGCAGGTGAGCTGACAGCAGTGGGCTCAGGTATTCGTTTTCCGGCGCCGATGCGACGAGTTCATCGGTCCGCACCCGAAGGAATTCACTGAACAGCGGCCAGTTGGTTTCTTGCGAACTGTCGACGATCAGGTCGTCGATACCGATGTGACTCACGCGCCGACACGCCTCGAAATGCCCCTCGGGTTTCCACGCGCCCTCGTGGTCCTGACCATAGAAGCCCAGGTACGGACTAGCGCCCAAGGTATCGAGTTGCGCGAAGAGACTGTCGAAACCGCTGGACGGGTCAGTCGCCAGGCCGACCTTGCGGGCGGCACGTCGAAGGCCCGACATGAACTGTTTTTGCTCGCGAGGCGTATCACTGCTGACTAACGAGTCCACGCCGCGCTCCCAGCGAGCCATATGCCGATAGAACTCAGCCATCGCCAGGTAGCCGTGATCGCCTACTTCCAAGGGGCTGTCGATCGAGCGAAGGTGGCCCAGAACCAGCGTGTCCATGCGATTGGCCTCATGCCCGGCCGCCGACAATGGCTGCTTGTGATTGAACGGCACCACCTCGCGGTTATCCGCCATCAGCAGTTCCACCCGGGGGTCGTCGTAGACGAACAGCGCGCTGTAACAGCGGTGGATGTTTTCCAGGGTCGCCTGGGTGGTTTCGCTCAGGCGTGGCGTGGCGACACGCAAGTCGAAGGTCACCGGATGCCTGCCGGCGATGCTCAACTGTGCGGCCCGCAAGGCGGTCAGGATATAAAAACTGTCCCGGCTGCCGTTCTGGACCGTCAACACACGATAGTCGCCGATCCGGTCGATGCCGCCAGCGGCGACAATTAAACGCTGGATCAAAAGCTGCAACGCCGTCCGTTCCGCGCGGGAATAAAAACCTGACAGTCGCTGCAATATCTGTTGATACACGTGATTCATTGCCTGCTCATGAATTGAACTCATAGCCATATACCTGGAAATTCAAATATCGGCGTCGCACCGGCATAGCGTGACCGGGCGACGGGTTGATCTGGAAGGTTGTTCTAGTACTGCAAAGAGTATTGGTAATACGCTCAAGCTTTGCTTGTCGTAATTATTTGATACATAAGCTGTGGAGTTCGCCCGCTTCGCCTTGGTACGTGCCTGCAAGCCCCTGAGGCATTGGGTTTCAGCGATTCCGCCCTGCGTCCTAGGAAGATTCCGACAGCATCCTTCAGACAATGAGTACGAAAAACAAAGAACATGCCTAACTTCAATTGTCCCCCTGCCCCAGTCAGTTTTTCCCACAGTCGATTGATGGCGTTAAAACAATTAACGCTTGATGCACCTTTGCCCGAAGGATGACGATTCTCTAGAAACTTGTACTGCGCCACGACTTCTTCCTTGAGATGGAAATCAGCGTTCAATTATCAGGACTTAAATAACGATTAGAAGATACAGATTGAGGGCAAAAACCAGTTCAGTTCTCTGGGGATTAAACGCTTTTTGGGTGTTGAGTGAACTGGACCGCCCAGGCGAAGGCGTGGTTGCCGCGCACCAGGGCGTCATTGCCGAACGGAGCGGCAATGGCAGAAGAAAGGAAGGAAAGCAGGTTCAGGCCGAAGGCAGCGCAAGAGTCGCCATGCTGACTCTTGCGCGGAGGAGGAATCAGGCGGGGTCGACTACCTGAAGGGCAACGCGTTCACGGCAGGGGCATTCGCCCATGTAACGGTGGGCTTCGACAAACTCGGAGAATGGAAACACCCGGGTCTTGAGCGGCAACAGCACGCGATCGGCGGTCAGTTGATTGATATCACGCAGCGCCCGCTGCAATGCAACCTGATCCTGGATGATGCCCAGTTCCGGCTTGCCGGTAAAATTGCCGATGCAGTGCACAAAGAACTGAATGTTCTTCTGGAACGCCGCACAGGCCGGGAACGGCGTCTGGTTGCCGCCTTGCAAGCCATACAGCACCAGGCTGCCCCGCGGCGCCAGCACATCACCGAGCAGCGACATTTGCGGCCCGCCGAGGCCATCGAACACCACATCGACGCCACGGCTATCAGTGAGCTTGTTGATTTGCATCAGCAAGTCCTGCTCTTCGGTGACGATGACTTTTTCGGCGCCGAGCGACAGCAGGTACTCACGCTCATCAGCGGTCTTGGTGGCCGCGATCACCCGTACACCCAAGGCCTTGCCCAGTTGCACGAAGGATGGTCCGGCGCAATGACTGGCATCAGTGACCAGGGCAAACTGCCCCGGCTTGACCCGTGCCAGGTCCACGTAGGCGAAATAGGCGATCAGCAGTGGCGTGTAGTGCACAGCGGCTTCGATCGGGGTGAGCACGTCGGGATAACGGGTCAGCGCGGTACGCGGCAGCACGATGATCTCACCGTACACCGGGTAATCGTTAGGGCTCTCGGCAGGGAAACTGGCTACTTTGTCGCCTACAGCCAAGTCGTCGACACCGTCTCCGACAGCCGTCACCACCCCGGCCATTTCATGACCAAGGCCCGAAGGCAGGCGCGCCTGGGACGACGCCAGATTCTGGCGCCACAGGGTGTCATACCAGCTGATGCCGATCGCTTCGACACGGACCTGCACTTCTCCTGGCGCAGGAAGAGCCGCCGCATGCTCTTCGCATTTGAGCACCTCGGCACCACCAAACTTGTGAAAACGGATCGTGCGGGACATCGCAAACCTCGTCAAAGTAACCTCTAATGCCATGAACTCTATCCGGGCTTTGTACCCAAGACCATCAGTGGCTATTAATAGTCGACATGCCTGTCATTGATTCCGCAGCAAGAAAATGAACCCAGTCTTGTAGGGCCTATCCCTAAGAAAAAGCAATTAGCCGGTGCAGAGTACCAGTCTTTCCCCGTAAGATTCATGCCGGTCATTGTTCTCATATGGCCGCTCACGTCAAGCTTGCTGAATCTGCCAGGACCCCAGATGAATCGTAATGACCTGCGTCGTGTCGACCTGAACCTGTTGATCGTGTTCGAAACATTGATGCATGAACGCAGTGTGACCCGAGCCGCCGAGAAGCTGTTCCTCGGCCAGCCAGCCATCAGTGCCGCGCTGTCACGGCTGCGCAACCTGTTCGATGACCCGCTGTTCGTGCGCACCGGTCGCAGCATGGAACCGTCGGCCCGGGCGGTCGAAATCTTCGCCCTGCTCTCCCCAGCCTTGGATTCGATCTCCACGGCGGTCAGCCGCGCGGCGGAGTTCGACCCGGCCACCAGCACCTCGGTGTTCCGCATCGGCCTGTCGGACGACGCCGAGTTCGCGCTGTTGCCGATGCTGCTCAAGCGCCTGCGGGCCGAAGCTCCGGGGATTGTCCTGGTCGTGCGCCGGGTCAACTACATTCTGATGCCGGGCTTGCTGGCGTCCGGTGAAATCTCCATCGGCGTCAGCTACACCGAGGATCTGCCGGCCAACGCCAAGCGTAAAGTCTTGCGGCGCAGCATGCCCAAAGTGCTGCGGGCCGACACTGCGCCGGGTCGGCTGACCCTGGACGAATTCTGTGCCCGGCCCCATGCGCTGGTGTCCTTCGCCGGGGACCTGAGCGGTTTCATCGATGAAGAGCTGGAGAAACTGGACCGCAAGCGTCACGTGGTATTGGCCGTACCGCAGTTCAATGGCCTGAGCACGCTGCTGGCGGGCACTGACATTATCGCCATCGTGCCCGACTACACCGCCGACGCACTGACCGCCGCTGGCGGCGTTCGCGCCGAAGACCCACCGATTCCGGTGCGCAGCTTCGAACTGCACATGGCCTGGCGCGGCTCCCAGGACAACGACCCGGGTGAGCGCTGGTTGCGTTCGCGGATTCAGATGTTTTTTGGCGATCCGGATAGCTTGTAGAAACTCCGGGCTGCTGTCACCACCCAGTCCCTCACAGGCACTCGCCATAGACCAACCAATCCTGACCTGTGCCCGCTCGACCTGCCCTTCTCATGCCTGGGAAACAGAAGCAAGGCGCACGTGATCAAAGCGGCAATACCGGGGGCATCTCGAATCCAGCTTCAGAAGACGCCCCCGTCCAACTAGAACCAGGTTTCCATCTGTATGCCGTATTGCCACACGCCGCCTGCGTTGAAGTCAGACTTGCCAAAGGAATCGGAGGCGCTGTATCTGTCCAGATCCGAGGACCAGTTCATGAGGCTGGCGAACACGCGCAGTTCGGGGCGTGTGAGAAGGTCTCCAAAATCAGGTTTGAAGGTCGGGGCGACCGTGAACTTCCAGAAGTTGCCGTCGACTGCATTGCGTTGCAGGTAGCCCTTGGGATCGAGGTCCATGGTTTGCCAGCTCATCTCGTAGGCCATCTCGAAATTGCTGTTGATTTCATTGGCCAGGCGCACGTTCAGTGTCATCCAGCGGTAGTCGTCGCCCTTGACGTACCGGTCCTTGCTCTGTTCGGCCAGTAAACTGGGACCGATGCGCCAGCCGGGGGCGATGGGCGTCTCACCATAGAGCGCCAGACGCAAAGCGCGGGCGTCGTCGATCAGCTCGCCGTCCGAGCCGATGTTCTTGACCTCTGCCCCCAGGCCTTGCCCATAGAGCAACGCCGTTTTGAAGAAGCCTTCCCTGCCGAAAAAATTCTTCTGGTGATTGACCACCATGCTGTGCAGGCCGGAGTCCGCAGGTGTCAGGCCCGCCTCATTGGTGCGGGTGCCGATGTCGTTTTCTTTAGCGCCAATGGCGTTGAACATCCACTGCCACTGCCCGTTGTCGAAGAACTGGTTGGAGGTCAGGATATAGCTTTCCACATCGGCATTGACGCCGCCGTCACTGAACTCCCCGTAATTTCGCCCGATCAACGAGTAATTCGAGCGCCAGTTCTTGTTCATCTGCACGTCGTAGATGCCACCGCCGGTGCCAGCCAGGTAGACGACGTCCGAGTCCAGCCAGTGGATATCGAAATTGTCCCGGTCAAACCGCTTGCCTGCCCAGAGGGTGGAATTCTCAAACACCGAGTTCCCCTTGAACGCCGCGATGTGGTCCAGTTCGGTAAACACCTGCCGCACGTTCAGGTTGCTTTCGTCGGCCGTCCAGTCATTGGAGCTTTCTACGCCATCGGCGATGGACACGGTGAATTTTGAGCGGGTGCCGTTCTGCGCGTACTGCTCTTTCGACAGGTCGATCCGCATATAGGTGTCGTCCTCGTTCCCGAGTCGCCCCACGGCACCGCCGACGGAACCGGCCGGAGTGGTATAAGGGCCGCCACGGCCGCCACCCAGACCGTCATTGACCAGCAACCCCGAGCGGGCGTAGCCCTTGAAGCTGAATCCGTCCGTGAGGGATGCGCCACTGTCTTGTTTTTCCAGGCTTTGTTGACGGGCTTCGAGTTTTGCCAGCCGCGTGTCCAGCGTCGACGTGGCAACGTTTGCAGTGGATGCCACCGGTTGGAGCGCGGGAGCGGCGAGTTTGAGTTGTTGCAGTTCCCTGGCCAGGGCCTGGGTTTGCTGTTCGGCAGCCGCGGCGCGTTTTTCGGCGGCGCTGGCCCGGGCCTCGAACGCAGCCATGCGTTCTTCCAGCGTCGCAGCGTGAGAGGTGGCCGCCGAGGTGCCGAGCACGCCTGCGAGAAGCCAGCTTGGTGCTTTCTGCATGTGGATTTCCCTGTTTTGTTTTTATTTTTGTGTTCCCGCAATGGTCTTTTTCTTCGGCTTTTGAATTGTCAAAAACCGTGAAAAAAAGGATGCCTCATCGCTAATACGCTGCTACATTTGGCGATGTTAACGTTAACTTTTCTAAAAACAAAAATAAAGAGGGCTTTATGAAACAGCTCAAATCGCTCCTTCCTGCTGCGCTGCTCGGCCTTTGTGTCGGGCTTCCATCCCTCTCGACTGCCGCCAATCTGACGATCTCCTGCGGTGCCGTAGGTGCTGAATTGCAGCTGTGCAAGGAGGCTGTCGAGGCGTGGTCGAAGCAGACCGGCAACAGCGTCGAAGTGGTTTCCACGCCTAACTCGGCCACCGAAAGGTTGTCGTTCTACCAACAAATCCTGAGTGCCCGATCCAGCGACCTCGACATCATTCAAATCGATATGGTGTGGCCGGGGATGCTGGCCAACCATCTGATGGACCTGCGCGAGGTGCTCCCTGCCAACGCGACCGAGGGCTACTTCCAGGCCCAGGTGGATAACGCCACGGTGAACGGCCGGCTGGTGACGATGCCCTGGTTCACTGATTCGGGCCTGCTCTATTACCGCAAGGACTTGCTTGAGAAGTACCACAAACAGGTGCCGCAGACCTGGGAGCAAATGACTGCAATCGCGCGGGAAGTCCAACAGGCTGAGCGTAGCGCCGGGAACGCCAATGCCTGGGGGTACGTCTTTCAGGGCCGCGCCTATGAAGGCCTGACGTGTAATGCACTGGAGTGGATCAGCAGCCAGCCGCAAGGTGGGTTGGTCAACCCACAGGGTGACATCGTGGTCAACAGTCCTGCCGCAAGAACCGCGCTGACGTTGGCCAAGAGCTGGGTAGGAGACATCTCCCCACGTGGCGTACTCAACTACACCGAGGAAGAAGGACGAGGTGTATTCCAGTCGGGCAATGCGCTGTTCATGCGTAACTGGCCGTATGTCTGGGCCCTGGTACAAAGCCCGGAAAGTGTCGTAAAAGACAAGGTCGGCGTGGCGCCCCTGCCCCGCGGTGGCGAGACCGGCACCCACGCCTCCACCCTGGGTGGCTGGGGCCTGGCGGTGTCGCGTTACAGCGCCAATCCAAAGCTTGCCGCGCAGCTGGTGAGCTACCTGAGCAGTGCTCAGCAGCAGAAACATCGTGCCCTGGTCGGCGCCTATAACCCGGTGATCGAGTCACTTTATCAAGACCTCGAGCTGCTCGCGGCGATGCCTTATTACAGTCAACTGCGCAGCATTCTCAAGGATGGGGTCATGCGCCCCGCCTCGATTACCGCCGATCGCTATCCACGTGTCTCCAATGCCTTCTTCGATCAAGTGCATGGTGTGCTGGCCGGCGAGGTGCCGGTCGATCAGGCGCTGGCGGAGCTGGAAAGCGAACTGACACGCATCAAGCGCCGGAACTGGTAAGCCACAAGGAAGGAAATTCACCATGTCTGTCTCCACTACCCTGGCGTCCGGTGACGAGCTGCTGCCCGCCCTGGAAACGCCGGTACAACGCCGCCGGGTTCGCGCCGCCTGGCTGTTCCTGACTCCGATGCTACTGTGCCTGGCCCTGGTGGCGGCCTGGCCGCTGCTGCGTACATTCTGGTTCAGCCTGACCGACGCCAGCCTGGCGGACACCGGTGACGCAAGTTTTATCGGCCTGAGCAATTATCTGCTGCACAACAGCACCGGTTGGTCGGGCATCCTGGTCGATCCACAATGGTGGAACGCGGTGCGCAACACCCTGCATTTCACTGTGGTCTCAGTGGGGTTGGAAATGGTGCTGGGGCTGTTGGTGGCGCTGCTGCTGAACGTCAAGTTCACCGGGCGCGCCTTGGTGCGGGCATTGATTCTGATTCCCTGGGCGATCCCCACCATTGTCTCGGCGAAAATCTGGTCTTGGATGCTCAACGACCAGTTCGGCATCATCAATCATCTGATGCTGGGCGCCGGCCTGATTGACGCGCCCCTGGCCTGGACGGCAGACGCCGACTTGTCGATGTGGGCCGTGATCATCGTCGACGTCTGGAAGACCGTCCCGTTCGTCACGCTGCTGATGCTGGCGGCCTTGCAGATGTTGCCGGGCGATTGCTACGAAGCCGCCCGCGTCGATGGCATTCACCCGCTGAAGGTGTTCTGGCGAGTCACCCTGCCGCTGCTGATGCCTGCGCTGCTGGTGGCGGCGATTTTCCGCATCCTCGATTCGTTGCGGGTGTTTGACGTCATCTATGTGCTGACCTCCAACTCGTCGAGCACCATGAGCATGTCGGTGTACGCCCGCCAGCATCTGATGGAGTTCCAGGACGTCGGCTACGGCAGCGCGGCCTCGACCTTGTTGTTTCTGGTCGTCGCAGTCATCGCCATGATTTATCTGTACCTCGGACGCCGTCAAATGGAGGTTCGCTCATGAGCCCGCGCCTACTGAAAAAAGCGCTGTTGCGCGTCGGATTCTGGTGCCTGATCGCGATTTTGCTGCTGTATGCGGTGTTCCCTTTCTACTACGCCATCGTGACGTCGCTGAAGCCGTCCAGTGCCTTGTTCCAGGTGAGCTACTGGGTCGACAACCCCGACTTCTCCAACTATGCCGCCGTGCTCCACCAGGCCTCGTTCCTGCGGGCAATCGGTAACTCGCTGGTGGTTGCCCTGAGTGTGGTCGCGCTGGCGCTGTTCCTCAGCCTGACCGCCGCCTATGCCTTGGGCCGGGTGAAGTTTCGTGGACGCGGCGCGGTGTTGATAATGGTTCTGGGCGTGTCGATGTTTCCCCAGGTCGCGGTGCTGTCAGGGCTGTTCGAGGTGATCCGTGCCCTGGGCCTGTACAACACGCCCTGGGCGCTGATCCTGAGCTACACGATCTTCACCCTGCCCTTCACCGTCTGGGTGCTGACCACGTTCATGGGCCAACTGCCCCATGAGCTGGAGGAGGCGGCGATCATGGACGGTGCTTCGCCCTGGGTCACCCTGACCCGCGTGTTATTGCCGCTGCTCTGGCCTGCGCTGGTCACCACCGGCCTGCTGGCTTTCATTGCTGCGTGGAACGAGTTCCTGTTTGCCCTGACCTTCACCCTCACCGACACGCAGCGCACGGTGCCGGTAGCCATCGCCCTGATTTCCGGCGGCAGCTCCCATGAGTTGCCTTGGGGGCTGTTGATGGCCGCTTCGGTGCTGGTCACCGTCCCACTGGTGATTCTGGTGCTGATCTTCCAGCGCCGAATCGTTTCCGGTCTCACTACCGGTGCGTTAAAGGGTTGATGCCCAACAAAGACAAGGAACAGCATCGTGATCAAGTTGAAGCTAGACAACGTGAACAAACAATTGGGCGGCATGCGCATTCTTCGCGACGTCAGCCTGGAAATCGCCGCCGGTGAATTCGTGGTGTTCGTCGGCCCCTCGGGCTGCGGAAAATCCACCCTGCTGCGACTGATCGCCGGGCTGGATTCCATCTGCGCCGGCGACCTGTTGATCGACGGGCGCCGGGTCAATGACCTGGAGCCGCGCGAGCGTGGCGTCGGCATGGTGTTTCAGTCCTATGCGCTCTACCCGCACATGAGCGTCTACGACAACATCAGTTTTGGTCTCAAGTTGGCCAAGACCGAAAAGACCAGCCTGCGCGAGCGCGTGCTGAAAACCGCGCAAATACTGCAGTTGGACAAACTGCTGCAACGCAAACCCAAGGAATTATCGGGTGGCCAACGTCAGCGGGTGGCCATGGGCAGGGCTATGGCACGGGAACCGGACATCTTGTTGTTCGATGAGCCGCTGTCCAATCTGGACGCCTCTTTGCGGGTGCAAATGCGCAACGAAATCGCCAGGCTACATGCCCGACTGGGCACGACCATGATCTACGTGACCCACGATCAGGTTGAGGCGATGACCCTGGCCGACAAGATTGTCGTGCTCAATGGCGGACGTATCGAGCAGGTTGGCTCGCCGCGGGAACTCTACGAACGCCCGGCGACTCGTTTTGTCGCCGGTTTCCTCGGCTCGCCAAGGATGAACTTTCTTGCAGCGTTCCTGCATACGCCAGGCGCAAGCAGCCTGGTGGAAAGCCTGGTATTGGGCAGGACCACCCTGCCCTTTGACAGCTCAAGCCTGGCGGCGAACAGCCAACTGAGCCTGGGGATTCGCCCGGAACATGTAGCACTCAAGGCGGCACAGGGCACAGCCGGCATCGCCGTGATCGGGGTCGAATACCTGGGCAGTGAAACCTATGTGCACATCGATACCGGTCAGGATGAGCCGATGATCTGTCGCTGTGAGGTCCACGCCGGGTGGCGAGTGGGTGATCGGGTCGAACTGCAGGTAGAGATCGACAATCTGCACCTGTTCGATGCCGACGGCACGGCCTTGAGGCGCCACCCACAATCCCTCGAAACCCCGTTGGATGACATTGCCCAGCGCTCGGTACGAGCAGGCGCCCTATGACCGTGTGTGTGAATCCCATGAACGCTCCAATATCCGCGACCCTTGAGCTTGCGCAACAGGCGCTGAGCGCTGGTCTGTCTCGCGTCACCGATGACTATCGCCCCGACTATCATCTTGCCCCGCCCGCAGGCTGGATGAACGACCCTAACGGAGTGGTGTACTTTCGCGGCGAGTACCACGTGTTCTATCAACATCACCCCTTCGACGCGAAATGGGGCCCGATGTATTGGGGGCATGCCAAGAGCGCTGACCTGGTCCATTGGCAGCACCTGCCCATCGCACTGGCGCCAGGCGATGACTTTGACCGCGACGGGTGTTTTTCCGGCAGTGCGGTGGTGTGTGGCGACACGTTGGCGTTGATCTACACCGGGCACACCTGGCTGGGGGAAGTGGGTGACGAACGCCAGATCCGCCAGGTTCAGTGTCTTGCCACCAGCGTCGACGGCATCCGGTTCGTCAAGCAGGGTGTCGTCATCGAGACCGCACCGCAAGACACGATCATGCATTTTCGTGATCCCAAGGTCTGGAAGGACAACGACTATTGGTACCTGATTGCCGGCGCACGCCTGGGCGATACGCCTTTACTCCCCTTGTACCGCTCCACCGATCTGCGCGCCTGGGAGTTCCTTGACTATGTAGCCCGCGGCAACGAGGGCGATGGCTATATGTGGGAGTGCCCGGACCTGTTTCGCCTCGATGGGCGCGACGTGCTGCTGTACTCCCCCCAGGGCATGCGCCCCGAGGGTTACGAGCGGCTCAACAAGTACCAGGCCGGTTATCGCGTGGGGCAACTCGACAGCCAATGGCACTTCAGCGGCGGCCCGTTTATCGAGCTGGATAACGGCCATGACTTCTATGCTGCGCAAACGCTGGTGGCTGCTGACGGTCGGCGCCTGGTGTGGGCGTGGCTCGACATGTGGGAAAGTCCGATGCCGAGCCAGGCCCATCACTGGTGCGGCATGCTCGGCCTACCCCGGGAACTGCAGTTGCATGCCGACCGCCTCAGGGTGTTTCCGGCCCGGGAATTGACCGCTTTACGCAAGGCACCGCTGCCGCACACCTCTGCGTGGGTTGGACCGGGCTACGAATGGGTGCCACAGGTCAATGGCGACAGGCTCGAGCTCCATGTGCATCTGGATTTGCTCGGCTGCGCCGAAGGTCACCTGGGTATCGCCTTGCGTTGCAGTGCCGAGGGCGACGAACAAACCCTGCTCTATTACGACGCTTCGCTGCAGCGCCTGGTACTGGATCGCAGTCGTTCGGGCGCGCAGGTGAGCGGTCAGCGCAGCGTGGCGATAGACCACGCCCAGAAGTCCTTGCACCTGCGGGTGTTTCTGGATCGTTCGTCCATCGAGGTGTTTGAGCAAGACGGCCGCTTCAGCCTCAGCAGCCGCGTCTATCCGCGGCCCGACAGCCTGGGGGTAAAACTATTGGCAAGCGGGGCTGGCGGACGCGTCTCCATTGGTAATGCATGGCCGCTGGCTTCCGCATGGCTATGAGCAATGTCATTCGAGTCGCGACAAGCCCGGAGCCTGTGTCATGATTCGGCGTCAACCTGACTGGCCGCACCTCGCATGACTTCAGTGAAAGACGTTGCACAGCTGGCCGGCGTGTCCCTGATGACGGTTTCTCGAGCGCTCAACAATCCGGAAAAACTGAGCCCCGAAACCCTTCAGCGGGTGCGTCGCGCCATTGACGAACTGCAATTCGTACCGAGCCTTTCGGCGCGCAGGATGCGCGGGGACAATCTCCAGGCGCGAACCATCGGTGTGTTCGCACTGGATACCGCGACCACACCTTTCGCAGTCGAGCTGTTGCTGTCCATCGAGCAGACCGCGCAGCAAGCCGGTTGGAATGTGTTTATCCTCAACCTGTTGAGCAACCCGCCCACCGAGCAGAACATCGACCTGATGATGTCGCACCGTCCCGACGGGTTGATCTTCAGTGCCATGGGATTGCGCCAGGTGAGCATCCCCGAGCGCCTGAAAAGCAAACCACTGGTACTCGCCAATTGCCTGGCCGATGACACTCGCCTGGTCAGCTATGTGCCCGACGATGAAACGGGGCAGCATCGAGCGGTGCATCACGCCTTGAGCCAAGGCTATCGGCGCCCTCTGTGTATCAATCTGCCAAAACAGAGCCTTGCCTGGAGCCTGCGACAAGAAGGGTTGCAACGTGCCTGCCAGGCCTTTGGGCTGGCGCCTGAAGCACTTCTGCAATACGACCTTTCCGATCACGATGCCTACGGTGAAACCGCAGCCATTCTCGACCGGCACATCATCGAGGGGCGACCGCAGTTCGACATTCTGATCTGCGGCAACGACCGTATCGCCTTCTGTGCCTATCAGTTGTTGTTGGGCCGTGGCCTGAAGATTCCCAGCGATGTTGCGGTGCTCGGCTATGACAACATGATCGGCATCGCCGAGCTGTTCATTCCGCCACTGACCACGGTCCAACTGCCGTACTACGAGATCGGTCGCAGGGCTGCCCGGCACCTGATCGAGAACCTCGAGGTGTCGGGCGCCCAGCCGGTAGATTGCCCATTGGTAGTCAGGGCGTCGCTGTAAGCCGAGTCTGTATTGGGCACGCTCTGAGCTGTCTCAAAGCGTCCGGACACTGCTTTATCAAGCAATCAGATCGTTGGCACTGAAGGTATTGACGCCCAGTAGCTGGATTTCGAAATCCGCATCCAGATTGTCGTTGATGTTGCCGTAAAGCACCTGATCGACGAAGCGCAATTGCCCCGCGCTCGTGAAGTCGTTCGAGTCGATGAAGCTGAACCCGTTGATTGGCATGGTCAGGAAATCGGCAGCCAGTTTCGATAGGTCAATCTTATCGCCCAGAATGCTGCTGAAGTCGGTAATGACGTCGCGAGCGCTTCCCTTACCCAGTTCATCCAACGCACTGAAAACAAATCGATCGGCTCCAGTGCCGCCAGTGAGCGTGTCACTGCCAATGCCGCCGATCAGCGTGTCATCGCCTGCGCCGCCGTTGAGTTTATCGTTGCCTGCTCCACCGTTCAGCACGTTGTTGCCGGTGTTGCCGTTCAGCACGTTGCCCAGGGCGTTGCCGGTACCATTGAGGTGGGTGCTGCCGACCAGGGTGAGGTTTTCCAGGTTAGCACCCAGGCTCCAACTCACCGAGGAGCGCACGGTATCGATCTCGCTAACCGTGGTGCTGGTTTCGATGACGATGTCCCTGAGGTTGTCGACCACATAAGTGTCATTGCCGGTGCCGCCGATCAGCGTGTCGATACCGCTGCCACCGTCCAGGGTGTCGTTACCTGCTCCGCCGTTCAGCACATTGTTGCCAACGTTGCCAATCAGCACGTTACCCAATGTGTTGCCGTTGCCATTGAGGTGGGTGCTGCCGATCAGAGTGAGGTTTTCCAGGTTGGCACCCAGGGACCAGCTCACCGAGGAGCGCACGGTATCAATCTCGCTAACCGTGGTGCTGGTTTCGCGGACGATGTCCCTGAGGTTGTCGACCACGTAAGTGTCCTTGCCCGTGCCACCGATCAGCGTGTCGACACCACTGCCACCGTCCAGGGTGTCGTTACCTGCTCCACCGTTCAGCACATTGTTGCCGACGTTGCCAATCAGCACGTTACCCAATGTGTTGCCGGTGCCATTGAGGTGGGTACTGCCGATCAGGGTGAGGTTTTCCAGGTTGGCACCCAGGGACCAGCTCACCGAGGAGCGTACGGTATCGATTTCGCTGGCCAGGGTGCTGGTTTCGCGGACGACATCCCTGAGGTTGTCGACCACGTAGGTGTCGTTGCCGGTGCCACCGATCAGCGTGTCGATGCCCCTGCCACCGTCCAGTGTGTCGTTTCCTGCGCCACCGTTCAGCACATTGTTGCCTGCATTGCCGATCAGCACATTGCGCAGGGCATTGCCGGTGCCACTGAGGTGAGCAGTGCCTATCAGGGCGAGGTTTTCCAGATTGGCGCCCAGGGTCCAGCTCACCGAGGAGCGCACGGTATCGATTTCACTGGCTAGCGTGCTGGTTTCGCGGACGACATCCCTGAGGTTGTCGACCACGTAGGTGTCGTTGCCGGTGCCGCCGATCAGCGTGTCGATACCAGTGCCACCGTTCAGCAGATTGTTGCCGACGTTGCCCATCAGCACGTTGTTCAGGGCGTTGCCGGAGCCACTGAGGTGGGCAGTGCCTATCAGGGCGAGGTTTTCCAGATTGGCCCCCAGAGACCAGCTCACCGAGGAGCGCACCGTATCGATTTCACGGGCCAGGGTGCTGGTCTCACGAACGATGTCCCTGAGGTTGTCGACCACGTAGGTGTCATTGCCGGTGCCGCCGATCAGCGTGTCGATACCACTGCCACCGTCCAGTGTGTCGTTGCCTGCTCCTGCGTTGAGCACGTTATTGCCCGCATTACCCGTCAGGACGTTACGCAGGGCATTACCGGTGCCGCTGAGGTGAGCAGCGCCGGTCAGGGCAAGGTTTTCCAGATTAGCGCCCAGGGTCCAGCTCACCGAGGAGCGCACCGTATCGATTTCACTGGCCAGGGTGCTGGTCTCACGAACAATGTCCCTGAGGTTGTCGACCACGTAGGTGTCATTGCCGGTACCACCGATCAGCGTGTCGATCCCCCCGCCGCCGTTCAGCAGGTTGCTGCCGGCGTTACCGACCAGTACGTTGCCCAGCGTGTTGCCGGTGCCATTGAGTGAGGCTGACCCGATCAGCGTGAGGTTTTCCAGATTGCTGCCCAGGGTCCAGTTCACCGAGGAACGCACCGTATCCACTTCGCTGACCAGGGTGCTGGTTTCGCTGATCAGGTCACTGATGTTATCGACCACGTAGGTGTCGTTGCCAGTGCCACCGATCAGCGTGTCGATACCACTGCCACCATCCAGGGTGTCGCTGCCCGCCCCTCCTGAAAGGGTGTTGGCGCCAGCGTTACCGGTGATGCGGTTGTTCAGCGCGTTGCCGGTACCGTCGAGGTTGCCGGTGCCGCTCAGTGTCAGGTTCTCAAGGTTGCTGCCAAGAATGTAGTTGATTGATGAAACAACGCTGTCGATTCCGCTATTGAGGGCACTGCTTTCCTGAACCACGTCACCGCTGTTGTCGACGACGTAAGTATCGTTACCCGCCCCGCCGATCATCAAGTCCTTGCCGGCACGGCCATTCAGCAGGTTGTTTAGTGCGTTACCAATGAGCGTGTCGTCATTGGCCGAGCCGACTGCGTTTTCAATTTTTGCGCCATAGGCGATCGCCAGCCCGTCGTTGAACGCCGCCTGGGTGTCTAGGTCGATGAACGCTTGCCCTATTTTGCTGAACTGGCCTTCATTCAGATTGATGCGCACCGCTGCGAGCTGATTGGTGGCATCGATAGTGTCATTGCCGCCTGCGTCCCAAATCGTTTCGAAAACCGATTGGTCTGCCGCCCAACTGTATGTGTTGTTGCCGGTCTGCCACTGAGTGTTGGCCCCATAGAGACTCTGGATGGCGGCAATGTCCAGCAGCATGGGCGTGGTTGGCTCATAGGAATAAGCACTGTCGTAACTCATGATGGTATAGCGGACATCATCGAACTGAGGCGCCAGTACCGTGGGGTTTGACAGGCTTTGCGAGAACGGGTGCTTGAGGCCCAGAGCATGGCCGATCTCATGCATAAAAGTCAGATAGTCGTACGTACCTTTGACCGGAGTCGGGTCGTTCGTCACTGGCCCGATCCAGACATCACCGGCACTGGGTGTGTGAGCGGGAAAATAGCCCCAGGCAGCGGTGTCTTCGTCCATATCCAGATAGCCGCCGAAGCGCAGATCACCGACGTTGGTGGAGGACTCGCTGACCCGTGTGAATTTGAGGTTGGCGACCGAACTCCAGGTGCCGAGCGCGCTGACGATGGCGTTTTGCTGCGCTGACGTCAGGAGATAGATGGACTCATATTCACTATCACTGCTGTAATTGATGGCGAAACGTGAGTCCGCCGTGACGAAGCTATACGTCAGGGGCGTGGTAAACGTGCCGGTGCTCCACGAGTTGCCCATCCAATAGGTGCCATAAAGCAAGCTATTGACCTGCGCATTGCCGGTCAGCTTTGCGGACGAAACAAACGAGTAACCAACGGGATGGGGCATGTGAAGCTTCCTTGGGCAGTCTGTGGCCTTTCCTGGGTGCGGCCATTACAGAGGGATATTTTGCATTAGAATGAGTGGATTTAACATCATCTTGCCACTATTTTTGTCTTCAGTGAGATGACGGTGCAACGAGCCATTCGTTGACCCTGCGGATATCCTCCTCCCCCAATCTGCCGCTCCAGCGATGCAGCACCAGCAAACTGGTCACGAACTTGTATTGGGACTGATTGAAGTCGCGCCGTGCGCGAAACTCTTCCTTGATACTGTCCAGCACATCGACGGCATTCTTGACGCCGTATCCGAAGGCCTTCTCGGTGCCTATCCGTGATTTTTCGGCGGATTCCAAGGCGCGTTGTGTTGCCTTGATTCGGCTGAGCCCGGTTGTCACGCCAAGATAGGCCGTTCGGGTTTGCGTGATGACCTGACGCCGCAAGGCTTCCAGCTCTTGCTCGGCGACTTCCTTATCGTTTTCGGAGCTTGATACTCGGGCACGGGTGGAGCCGCCGCTATAGAGCGGCACCTGCAAGTCCAGAGAGGCGACGAGATTGTCCGAACGAGGCGCCAACGCGCCTTCATAGCCGATATCACTGCGTTGCGCGGTCAAGTTCAGCCCCAACCGTGGCAGATGTCCCGCCCTGGCTTCACCGATAGCGGCCTCGGCGGCGCGGATACTGTGCTCGCGGGCAAGCAGTGCCGGGTTACTGTCCAGTGCCGTCTGCACCCAATGGTCCTGCGCTTGCGCAGGTAAACTGAAGGCTGGATTGCCAGCCATGCGTTTGAGCGGCTCACGGATATCACGCCCCACCAGTTCGGACATGGCTTGACGACTCACCTCGACCTCATTGCTGGCTTCGATCTCATCCGCCCTGAGCGCATCCACACGCGCCTCAAGGTCAAGTACATCAGTCACCATCGCCATTTTGCGTGCATACAGCGCGTGGGTCCGTTTGAGGTTGCGCTCGGTCGCGTCCAGCTCGCTGCGTACCAGGGCCAATTCGTCCTCCGCCGCGAGAACCGCGAAGTAGCGCTCGGACAAATCAATGCTGGCCTGCACTTGAGTGTCATCGGACTCGTACTCGCTCTGGCGGGCCAGCTCTATGTACTTTTGGTAGCTGCGCCAGACCTGCGGATCGTAAATAACCTGATTGAGCATCATCGCCAGGCGTTTGCCGTTGTATTGGATACGATTCAAATCGTCGTCGCGCCGACTGCGGTTAACACTGCCGCTGGCATTGAGCTGTGGCAGCAGTTGACCAAAGGCCGCCCGCTCGCTGCCCTCACCACTACGGACCATCGCTTGTGCCCGTAAAATACGCGGGTCAGCCACTTGGGCTTCCTGATGCAGTTGCAACAGATCTGTGTAAGGGAGCGCCGAGCTGTCGTCAGCGAGAGCGCCAAGTGGCACGAGGGCCAGACTCATCGCGATCAGAAGCTTCATGTCAATCCTCGATCAACGAACGGGCAAACGCATTGCTGGCCGGCTGCATCAAATACTGCAACAGCGTCCGCGCGCCCGTATTAATCAGCACTTCGACCGGCATTCCCGGTACCAGAGTGAGATCGCCCAGGGCCTGACGCCCCTTGTCGGTCAGGGCCACGCGTGCCAGGTAATAAGCGGCACCGGTGTCCTTGTTGATCAGGCGATCAGCTGATATCTGCACCAGTTGCCCTTCGATGACTGGCGTGGTGCTGCTCTTGAACGCACTGAAGCGAATGTCCGCCAGTTTGCCCAGTGCGACACGGTCGATGTCCATCGGTGACAGCTGTGCTTCAACAATCAGTTCTTCGTTGGCCGGGACGATGTCCAACAGCGCAGTGCCTGGACTGACCACTGCGCCCAGCGTGTGTACGGTCATACCCATGACCATTCCCGACTCGGGCGCGAGGATATCGGTGCGTTGGTCGCGGTCCTGCAGGGTGGCCAGCCGCTCGCGCAATTCATAGACCTTGGTCTGCGCATCGCCCAGCAGACCTGCGACCTCGGTGGCAAAAGTCTTTTTCAGTTGCAGTATCTTCAACCGCGCCTCGTCGATATGAACCCGCGCTCGCGCGCTTTCGGAGCGGCTTTCAGCAATTTCGGCCTGCAGCCGAGAAAGACTTCGCTCTTGCTCGCGCAGACGCTGCTTGTCCACGTAGCCTTCGGCGAGCAATGCACGCAAGTCGACAATCTCTTCTTCATAGGAAACGGCGAGCATCTGTTTGCTGGCGATGACGGCCTTGAATCCGCGGATCTGTTCTTCGATTTGTCCGATGGACTTCTCCAGCAAGCCGATTTCGCCCAGCAACGAGGTCCGTCGGGTCTGGAAGATCCGCCCTTCACTGTCGCGAGCCTCGCGCACTCGGGGATCATTGGGATCCAGCGTAGGCACGAGCGGTGGCTCGGGCAGCGCATCACGTTCAGCCACCAATCGGGCCTGGAGTTCGAGCGCGGCGATCAACTGGCTACGCATGGCTTCCATTTCCGAACGCGCCTGGGTGTTGTCGAGTACCAACAACACATCGCCGGCTTTCACCAGGTCACCGTCATGCACGCGCAGTTCGCGCACAATGCCGCCCTCAAGATGTTGTACGGTCTTGCGATAGCTCTTGACGGTTACCACACCCGGCGCGAGCGCAGCACTGTCGAGCGGAGCCAGGGTAGCCCAGCCGCCAAACAGGCCAAAGGTGACCAGCAGCATCAAGTAGCCGATGCGCCGTACTGGTTTGTCATCGATTGGCAGCCCGGACATATCGACGGATGAGTGCTTAGTGTCTTGCATAACGTTGTTCATCCGTCCCTACGATTCAACCGCGGCAGCCTGGTGGGCCGTCGGCGTCGCGCCCTGTAGCCGTGCCAGGACCTTGTCGCGCGGCCCGAACAGACTCAGCTCGCCGTGATTGAGAACCAGCAGTTTGTCCACCTGCGCCAACACCCCGGAACGATGGGTAATGACAAACACCGTGGCCCGATTCTGCCGCAGTTTCTGCAGCGCTTCGGCGAGCATTTTTTCTCCAGCGTCATCCAGATTGGAGTTCGGCTCGTCAAGTACCACCAGACGCGGCTCGCCGTACAAGGCGCGGGCCAGCCCGATGCGTTGCCGCTGGCCGCCAGAGAGTCCACCGCCATTGGCGCCAATCAAGGTGTCGTAGCCATCGGGCAGTTGCAGCACCAGGTCATGTACACCGGCCATGCGCGCGGCGGCGACCACTGCAGGCGCATTCACCGGGCCGAAGCGTGAGATATTCTGGCTGATGCTGCCCTCGAACAGTTCTATGTCCTGGGGCAAATAGCCGATGTACTGGCCCAGTTCGTCCCGGCGCCATTGGCTGATGTCTGCACCGTCCAGGCGCACGGTTCCGGCCAGGTTTGGCCAGATCCCCAGCAACGCCCTGGCCAGGGTCGACTTTCCTGCGCCGCTGGGACCAATGATCCCCACCACTTCACCAGCGGCCACCTGGAAGTCCACGCCGCGAATAATCGGCTTGCGATTGTCCGGGGACCCCACTGAAAGCCCCTCGACGCGAATCGCCCCTTCAGGTGCGGGCAACGACATGCGCTCAGGCTCGGCGGCGATCTTGACCAGCAACTCGTGTAATCGGGCATATTGCGAGCGTGCGCCAAGAAAGCCTTTCCAGACGCCGATCAACTGATCGATAGGCGCCAGGGCGCGCCCCAGTAAAATGGAGCCGGCAATCATCAGCCCGGGCGAAATCTCATGATTGATCGTCAAGTAGGCGCCCTGGCCCAACATCAGCGACTGAACAATCTGGCGGAACGTCCTGGACATCGCCATCATGGTCGCGGCGCGGTCGCTGGCCAGGCTTTGCAAGGTCAGGACCTTATGGATTTGCCCGTTCCAGTGCTGACGCAGACTTGCAAGCATGCCCATGGATTCGACCACTTCGGCATTGCGCAGGCTCTTGTTAGTGAAGGTGGTAGCCGCGATCTGCTCGCGGTTGGCCGCCTGCAACGGTGCATGAGTGAGCTTCTCGTTGATGAACGCCAACGCCCCTAGCATCACCGCACTCACGACCCCCATCCACCCGTACCATGGATGAAAAATGAACATCACCGCCAGGTAGATCGGAATCCACGGAGCATCGAAAAAGGCAAACAAGCCGTTACCGGTCAGAAACTGGCGCAAGGCGTTCAGGTCGCTCAACGGCTGGGCGGTGGCATTCATGCCGTTGGTGTTGAGTGCCCGCTTGAAACTGGCGTCGAACAGACGCTGGCCCAGCAGCGTGTCCAGGCGAGTACTGATTCGTACCATAATCCGCGAACGAACCCACTCCAGGCCGCCCATCGTGATCATCAACAGCAACATGATCAGCGTGAGCATCAATAAAGTCGACTGGCTGGCGCTTCCTACTGCACGGTCATACACCTGCAACATGTAGAACGATGGAACCAGCATCAGCAAATTGACGAAAAAACTGAAAAAACCGACGCAAAGAAAACTGCCTTTGCATAGGGCAAGGGCACCTTCCAGCTCGGTCCTGGGGTGGGCTGACATGATTCTTACCTGAGGCCCGCTGATGGGCAGACCTGCGAAAACCTAGTGGGTACAGGCGCACATACGCCTTGAGTATTGGGGGCGACCCCCTCTGAAGCGCTTGCGCAATCAGGATCTACGCGCGCTGTATCGGCATGTGTGTGCGGTTCTGAAGGGTACCCTCAAAGGATCGCCATCGCCTGTTCTTACATCTTTGTCGCCCCACCTCTGCGCCTGCCCACCTCTGGCTGGACTACTTTGCGAACAACTGGCTCATATCCTTGAACGCCTTGAATTCAAGCGCGTTACCGCAAGGGTCGAACAGGAACATCGTCGCCTGCTCACCCACCTGCCCCTTGAAGCGAATGTAGGGTTCAATCACAAACTGGGTACCGAAGGATTTCAAGCGTTCGGCCAGTGCTTCCCATTCCTCCCAGCCCAAAATGATGCCGAAATGAGGAACAGGTACGTCATGGCCGTCCACCGGGTTGCTGTGAACGCTTTCCTGGGCCGCGGTTTTTGGCTGCTCATGGATCACCAACTGGTGGCCGTAAAAGTTGAAATCGACCCAGTGGGCGCTGGAGCGCCCCTCTTGCAGTCCGAACACTTCACCATAAAAGGTGCGTGCGCCAGCGAGGTCGTAAACCGGGATTGCCAAGTGGAAGGGAGAGAGGTTCATCAGGACTCCTTTTTTGTGCTTTTTGGGTGAGGCCATCGTAGAGCGGCGCTACAGGCGGAAAAATCAATATATATTGCTTAGAAACACAATTAATATTTGTGAATGATTAAAGAACTCAAGACGCTCCTCGCCGTCGCACGGGAAGGCACTTTCGCTGCGGCCGGGAACAGGATCGGCCTCACACAGGCCGCCGTGAGCGCGCAAATCCAGCGTCTGGAGGCGCAGCTGGGCTTCGAGATATTCGACAGGAAAGGACGCTCGGCGCACCTCAACCGCAAGGGCCACCAAGTGCTCTTGCAGGCACAAGAGTTGCTGCGCCTCTACGACAACCTGGGCTGCGGCACCGCCGAACTTGCGACCAATGTCCTAGTGAACATCGGCGCCATTGCGTCCGTTCAGCGTTCCTATTTGCCGGACGCTTTGGCCAGGTTCCATCAGCAATGCCCTCAGTGCCGTACTCGGGTGTTGCCGGGGCTGTCGATGGAGCTGGTCAATCTGGTGGACGCTGGCGAAATCGACATGGCGGCCATCATCCGTCCGCCCTTCTCGCTTCAGAGCGACCTGCGCTGGACGACCCTGACACTTGAGCCGTATCGATTGATCGTTGCCCGCGAAGTGCCAGGGGAAGATTGGGCGACACTCCTTTCCAGCCTTCCATTCATTCGATATGACCGTGCTTCATTCGGTGGCCGGCAGGTGGATCGTTTCCTGCGGCAAATGCATTTCACCGTGCGCGAGGTGTGTGAACTGGATGAACTGGAGGCCATCATCAAGCTGGTTGAAAACGGTGTGGGAGTGGCATTGGTCCCGCAAACATCGGCCCATGACTGGCCGGCGGGTGTCAGAGCCCTGGACCTTGGTCAGCACACCTTCCATCGGGATATCGGACTGGTGCATCGGTCGGGACAAAGCCTCACCGAACCGGTGCGGACTTTGGCTCAACTGATTGCCGAACAAGCCAGGACCGGTTCTGAGTAAAAAAGCTTTTGTCGACCGAATGATCTATACCTTCAGATACACGCAGTCAGGCCGACAGCGTTGATAGGCAACAATAAAAAAGCCGTGGTGAACATCGCAGGATGATGTTTCTGGCGCCGTGGGTTTGGAATGGCGCATCACTTTCAATGCCTGAAGTATCGATCATGAGCTGGATCAAACGCGTATTGGAAGGCCGTACCAAAGCACTCTCGCGCCTATGCCTGGTGCTGCCGACGCTGATTGTCTGTAGCGCCTACGCCGCACCTTTGACGATTGAACTGCACATTCTGGACGCGCCGCCGTTGACGTTTGTCGATGACCCCAAGGGGCACGGAATTGTCGGCGATGTTGCCGTAGCGGCCATGACCAAGGCCGGGTATACCGTGCAGTTCCATATCCTTCCTTGGGCCCGCTCACAGAAGCACGTCAGCGAACAGCGCAATCACCTGATCGCGCCCTTGTCGCGCACGCCGGAACGCGAGGATCGCTTTACCTGGATCGCTTCGGTCATGCCCATGGAACGCGCCTTCTTCACCCTCGACCGGCAAGTGAGCAGTTTCGCCGAAGCCCGGCAAACCTACCGCAAGATCGGCGTCGGCCTGGGAAGTGCGCAGCAGGAGATCCTGCGCACCGAAGGGTTCAGCGATGAGCAGATCTACCCGCTGGTCATTGGCGACAACCCCGCCCAGATGCTCTTGATGGGACGTATCGACGCTTGGTTCAACGGCGTCCCTGAGAGTCGGTATATCTGGCCCAAGGTGTCCAAGCGCGAACTGCTCATGAGCCCGGTCAATAGCAGTGCCGATCTCTATCTGGCCTGCTCCAAACGGTGCTCCCCGAAAATGGTCAAGAAGCTGCGGGCGGCCGTTGAAAGCCTTCGCGCCAGCGGCGAAATCCAGCGCATCCATGACCGCTATCTGCCGCAGTAGCGTTCTTCACGCAGGTAATTCGGTGCATCTGGCAACCTGAAGGGACATCAACGCAATTGATAGCCGCCTAACGAAAGCCCTCAGCTAGAGCGCTGGGCGATGTCTTATATCATTCCGAATGATAGTTACCTTTGCTTCATTCGATTCGTGCCTCACCGCCTCCCCACGCATCATCCGCCCATCTCAATACTCTTGGCGGATGCTATCCATGGAATATTCACTTTCAAAATTGCGCTTTCCCCTGGCACTGATGGCGGTGCTGGTGATGAGTGCATGCGGCAAGACCCCAGATACGGCGGCTTCCATGCCGGCGGCCAAAGTCAGTGTGGCCAAGGTGCTGGAGCAGCCGGTCAACGAGTGGGACGAATTCACCGGGCGCCTCGAGGCACCTGAAACCGTTGAGATCCGACCCCGCGTTTCAGGACAGATCGATAACGTAGCGTTCACCGAAGGCGCTCTGGTCAAGAAAGGCGACCTGTTGTTCCAGATCGATCCGCGTCCCTTCCAGGCTGAAGTGCGTCGCCTCGAAGCCCAGTTGTCCCAGGCCCGAGCGACGGCTACCCGTAGCGAGAACGAAGCCAAGCGTGGCGAGCGCCTGCGCTTGAGCAATGCCATTTCCGCCGAGCTGGCAGATTCGCGTACCAGTGCTGCCCAGGAAGCCCGCGCTGCCGCTGCGGCGATCCAGGCACAACTGGACCTGGCCAAACTGAACCTGAGCTTCACCCGGGTCACTTCGCCTATCAGCGGTCGCGTCAGCCGGGCGGACATCACCGCCGGCAACCTGGTGACCGCCGATGTCACGCCGCTCACCAGCGTGGTGTCCACCGACAAGGTCTACGCCTACTTCGATGCCGACGAGCGCGTCTTCCTCAAGTACACCCGCCTCGCCCGCGAAGGCCAGCGTGGTCAGGCCACTCCGGTCTACATGGGCCTGTCCAACGAGGAAGGTAATCCGCACCTGGGCCATATGAATTTCATCGACAACCAGGTCAATCCACAGACCGGTACCATTCGTGGTCGCGCGGTGTTCGACAACAAGGATGGCGCCTACACCCCTGGGCTGTATGCCCGGCTGAAACTGGTGGGCAGCGGCACTTACTCGGCCGTGCTGATCAACGACGAAGCCGTCGGCACCGACCTTGGCAAGAAATTCGTGCTGGTGATGGACGCCGACAATAAGCCGGCCTACCGCGCTGTCGAGCTGGGACCGAAGATCGAAGGCCTGCGCATCGTGCGCAACGGCTTGAGCAAGGACGACACCATCATCGTCAAGGGCCTGCAACGCGCTCGCCCCGGTACACCAGTCACGCCTGAAACCGTGCCGATGGCCAGCGAAGAAACCATTGCCGCCCTGGCACAACAACGAAAAGCGCTCGAAGCCAGCAACCTGCCCCAAGTCGCGCCTGCCAAGGCTGCTTCCGGATCGGCAGGCAAACTGGCCGCAGCGACCCCACGCGGTTAAGGGACTGAACTCAAGATGAAATTTTCCCAGTTCTTCATTTCGCGGCCGATCTTCGCAGCGGTGCTTTCGCTGCTGATCCTGATCGCCGGCGCCATCTCACTGTTCCAGTTGCCGATCAGCGAATACCCGGAAGTCGTGCCGCCGACCGTGGTCGTGCGCGCCAACTTCCCGGGCGCCAACCCCAAGGTCATCGGCGAAACCGTAGCCGCGCCCCTGGAGCAAGCCATCACCGGCGTCGAGAACATGCTGTACATGTCCTCGCAATCCACCGCAGATGGCAAGATCACCCTCACCATCACCTTCGCGCTGGGCACCGACCTGGACAACGCCCAGGTGCAGGTGCAGAACCGCGTCACGCGGACTGAACCCAAGTTGCCGGAAGAAGTCACCCGGATCGGCATCACGGTGGACAAGGCATCGCCCGACCTGACCATGGTTGTGCACTTGACCTCGCCGGACCAGCGCTACGACATGCTTTACCTGTCCAACTATGCCCTGCTCAACATCAAGGATGAGCTGGCGCGCCTGGGCGGTGTGGGTGATGTGCAGCTATTCGGCATGGGGGACTATTCCCTGCGGGTCTGGCTTGACCCGAACAAGACTGCTTCGCGTAACCTGACCGCCACCGACGTGGTCACCGCCATCCGCGAACAGAACCGTCAGGTCGCCGCCGGTGCCCTGGGCGCGCCTCCGGCACCCAATGCCCAGGCATTCCAGCTCTCGATCAACACCCAGGGGCGCCTGGTGAATGAGGAAGAGTTCGAAAACATCATTATCCGTTCCGGCGAGGACGGTGAAATTACCCGCCTCAAAGACATCGCACGAGTGGAGTTGGGCTCCAGTCAATACGCCCTGCGCTCATTGCTCGACAACCAGCCGGCGGTGGCGATCCCGATCTTCCAGCGCCCCGGCTCCAACGCCATCCAGATTTCCAACGATGTTCGCGCCAAGATGGACGAACTCAAGCAGAACTTCCCGGCGGGAATGGACTACAGCATCGTCTATGACCCGACGATCTTCGTGCGCGGCTCCATCGAGGCGGTGGTTCACACCCTCTTCGAAGCGCTGATTCTCGTGGTACTGGTGGTGATCCTGTTCCTGCAGACCTGGCGCGCCTCGATCATTCCGCTGGTGGCCGTGCCGGTGTCGCTGATCGGTACGTTTGCCGTGATGCATCTGTTCGGCTTCTCGCTGAACGCGCTCTCGCTGTTCGGGCTGGTACTGGCGATCGGTATCGTGGTGGACGACGCCATCGTGGTGGTGGAGAACGTCGAACGCAACATCGGCTTGGGACTGACTCCGGTGGAAGCCACCAAACGCGCCATGGGCGAAGTGACCGGGCCGATCATCGCCACGGCACTGGTGTTGTGCGCGGTATTCGTACCGGCGGCGTTCATCAGTGGCTTGACTGGGCAGTTCTATAAGCAGTTCGCCTTGACCATTGCCATTTCCACGGTGATCTCGGCATTCAACTCCCTGACCCTGTCGCCAGCCCTGGCCGCAGTGCTGCTCAAGAGTCATGACGCGCCCAAGGACCGTTTTTCCAGGTTCCTGGACAAGATATTCGGTGGCTGGCTGTTCCGTCCGTTCAACCGCTTCTTCGACCGTGCCAGTCACAGCTACGTGGGCACAGTTGGCCGCGTGATCCGCAGCAGCGGCATCGCCCTGCTGGTGTACGCAGGCCTGATGGTGCTGACGTTCTTCGGGTTCTCCAACACCCCGACCGGTTTCGTACCCGGCCAGGACAAGCAATACCTGGTGGCCTTTGCCCAACTGCCGGATGCCGCGAGCCTGGACCGCACCGAAGACGTGATCAAGCGTATGTCGGACATGGCCCTCAAGCAGCCGGGCGTCGAAAGCGCCGTGGCCTTCCCTGGCCTGTCGATCAACGGCTTCACCAATAGTCCGAACGCCGGCATCGTGTTCGTCACCCTCAAGCCCTTCGACGAGCGCAAGGACCCCAGCATGTCTGCCGGGGCCATTGCCGGGGCCTTGAACGGCCAGTACTCGGAAATCCAGGAAGCCTACATGGCGATCTTCCCGCCGCCGCCGGTACAGGGCCTGGGCACGATCGGTGGTTTCCGTCTGCAAATCGAAGACCGGGGCAACCTGGGCTACGACGAGCTGTACAAAGAAACCATGAACATCATCACCAAGAGCCACAACGTGCCGGAACTGGCCGGGCTGTTCACCAGCTACACGGTGAACGTGCCGCAGGTCGATGCCGCCATCGATCGTGAAAAAGCCAAGACCCACGGCGTGGCCGTCAGTGACATCTTCGACACCCTGCAGATCTACCTGGGCTCGCTGTATGCCAACGACTTCAACCGCTTTGGCCGCACCTATCAGGTCAACGTTCAGGCCGAGCAACAGTTCCGCCTGGAGTCGGACCAGATTGGCCAGCTCAAGGTGCGCAACAACCGTGGCGAGATGATCCCGCTGGCGACCTTCATCAAGGTCAGCGACACCTCGGGACCTGACCGCGTAATGCACTACAACGGCTTCATCACTGCGGAAATCAACGGTGCCGCTGCCCCGGGCTACAGTTCCGGCCAGGCTGAAAAAGCCATCGAGAAACTGCTCAAGGACGAATTGCCCAACGGCATGACTTACGAGTGGACCGACCTGACGTACCAGCAGATTCTCTCGGGCAACACCGCGCTGTTCGTGTTCCCGCTCTGTGTCCTGCTGGCGTTCCTGGTGCTGGCGGCACAGTACGAAAGCTGGAGCTTGCCGCTGGCGGTGATCCTGATCGTACCGATGACCCTGCTGTCGGCCATTACCGGGGTAATTCTTTCCGGCGGCGACAACAACATCTTTACCCAGATCGGATTGATCGTACTGGTGGGGCTTGCCTGTAAGAACGCCATTCTGATCGTTGAGTTCGCCAAGGATAAACAGCTCGAGGGCATGAACCCCCTGGCTGCGGTGCTGGAGGCCTGCCGCCTGCGTCTGCGGCCGATCCTGATGACCTCCTTCGCGTTCATCATGGGCGTGGTGCCGTTGGTCTTCTCCAGCGGTGCAGGTGCTGAAATGCGCCATGCCATGGGTGTCGCGGTGTTCTCGGGCATGCTCGGGGTGACCTTCTTCGGTCTGCTGCTCACGCCAGTGTTCTATGTACTGATCCGCAACTTCGTCGAGCGCAGCGAGGCCCGCAAAGCGGCCCGGGCGTTGAAACTGGAGGCGCAACAATGAGTTTGAAAGTGTTTGTGCCGAGCCTGCTGGTACTGGCCTTGAGTGCTTGCGCCGTAGGCCCGGACTACAAGGCACCGCAAACGGAGGCGGCGAACATCACCACCGCCACCGACGGTGCCGCCGGCCAGAAGAATTTCGACCGTGCCCGTTTCGAAGGGATCTGGTGGCAGCAGTTCGAAGACCCGACGCTCAACGCGCTGGTCACCCGTTCCCTGGAGGGCAACCGCGAGTTACGCGTGGCGTTCGCCCGTTTGCGAGCAGCCCGAGCGATACGCGACGACGCCAGCAATGACGTCATGCCGACCATCACCAGCCGCGCCAGCAGCAACCTGGGCAAAGGCCAGATTCCGGGGCAGACCACCGACCGGGTCAGCACCGAACGCTATGACCTTGGCCTGGACATGGCCTGGGAGCTGGATCTGTTCGGACGCATCCAGCGCAACCTGGAAGCCACCGATGCCGATCAGCAGGCGGTCGAAGCCGATCTCTACCAGTTGCAGGTGACAATGATCGCCGAACTGGTGGACGCCTACGGTCAACTGCGCGGCGCCCAACTGCGGGAAAAAATCGCCCTGGCAAACCTCGAGAACCAGCAGGCGTCGCGCAAGATCACCGAAAGCCTGCGTGATGCCGGCGTCGGCGATCAGCTCGACGTGGTCCGTGCCGATGCGCGCCTGGCCTCGGTCGAAGCCAGCGTGCCGCAGTTGCAGGCCGAACAGGTACGCCAGCGCAACCGCATCGCTACCTTGCTGGGTGAGCGCCCGGACAAACTGAGTGTGGACCTGAGTCCCAAACAGCTTCCGGCCATCGCCAAGGCCCTGCCGATTGGCGATCCGGGTGAACTGTTGCAACGTCGCCCGGACATTCTCAGCGCCGAGCGCCAACTCGCTGCCGCCACCGCGCGCATTGGCGTGGCCAAGGCCGATCTGTTCCCACGGGTCAGCCTCAGCGGTTTCCTGGGCTTTACCGCCGGGCGCGGTTCGCAGATCGGCTCATCGGCGGCCAATGCCTGGGCGCTGGGGCCAAGCATCACCTGGGCTGCCTTCGATTTGGGCAGTGTGCGGGCGCGTCTGCGCGGTGCCGACGCTGAGGCGGACGGCGCCTTGGCGACCTACGAACAGCAAGTGCTGCTGGCCCTGGAGGAATCGGAAAATGCCTTCAGCGACTACGGCAAGCGCCAACAACGCCTGATTTCGCTGATCCGGCAGAGCGAATCGAGCCGAGCCGCCGCTGATCTGGCTGAAGTCCGCTATCGCGAAGGCACCGAGGATTTCCTCGTCCTGTTGGATGCCCAACGTGAGCGCCTGGCCGCCGAGGACACTCAGGCCCAGGCCGAAGTGGACCTGTATCGCGGCATTGTCGCGATCTACAAGGCCCTAGGCGGTGGCTGGCAACCGGAAACCGTAGCCAGCAACTGACCGACCTCATTCAACCGAGCTCCTTTGGTTGGCCGCAACCAACCAAATTTTCGCCCCGCCTCCCATGTTGGACGCGGGGCTTTTTTTGCCTGCTGCAAACGCCCGGTGGGAGCGAGCCTGCTCGCGATGGCGCTGGGTCAGTCAACTCAAATGCCAACTGATATACCGCTATCGCGAGCAGGCTCGCTCCCACCGGGTTATCTGCAGATTCTTTCAAGGTTTGACTCAAGCCCGCACCTGACCGAAGCTTGCGGCATTTCACGCTTCCTGGTTATGGACTACCTGCATGCCCTCGCCTCGCCGCTATCTGTTGCTCAGCCTGTCCGTCCTGTTGGTAATCGGTCTAGTCGCAATGTGGCTACGCAGCACCACGCCGCAAATTCCCGAGGCAATCAAGCGTGGCTACAGTGAAGCCCTTGAGCACGCACGCAATGGGCAGCCAGGGGCGGCGCGGATGCTCTATCAACAATTGGGTCGCCCGGACCTGTCGCCCAAGCGCCGGGTATGGCTGCACGCCGAGCTACCGAACTACCCAAGCCCCCAAGCCCTGAAACTGGCGGACGCGGACCTGCACAGCGAGTCGCCGGATGTGCGTCGAGCGGCCATCGGCAGCATCAGCGGGCTGGTGCCGACCGGCCAACGCAGCCTGTTGCTGGGGCCGTTGCTCGAAGATCAAGACCCAAGCGTCCGCTTCGCCGCAGTGAACGCGTTGCTGGGCCTATCGCCGGATGAGCTTGGTTTGTACTTCGGGCCTATGCAGCTTGTCATCGGTATGTGGGAGCAGATGCTTGAAGACGGTCCACCAACCGCCGAGTCCCACTATCAGCTGGCCCGGCTGCATCTGCATAACGCTGAACTGAAAAAGGCTCAGTTGGCGCTGGAACAAGTCCTGCGCCTGCAACCGGACAACCTGCCAGCGCTGGTCATGCAGATCGACGTGCTGGACAAACAGGGCCAGGCCGACGCTGCACGTCAATTGCTTGCCCAACAGTTGAAAAACCAGCCGGAGTCGGCTTATCTGCAACATGCATTGGGTCTGTGGCTGCTGCACCATGGCCAGGCGGAGTACGCGCTGCTTGGTTTGGCAAAAGCCGTGGAGCTTGAGCCCGAAAACCGACATTACCGTTATGACCTGGCAACCACCTTGTATGCCGAACAGGAACTGGAAGCGGCGCAGAAACAGTTACAGGAAATCGTCCAGCGCTACCCGGCTGATCGCAGGGCGCGGGTGCTGCTGATCAACTACTGGAAGGAGTCCGGGCAGTTGCAGAATGTGCAGATCCTGTTGGCGCAACTGGAGCAACTCAACCCCGATGATCCGGCGCTGCAGCAAGGCCTGTAGGCGTTTCCCCGATGCCAGAAAATTGAGCAGTACACCTCGTTTTATCAACGAAAGCGGAACCGTGATCACGGCAAAAGGTCAAGTGTTCAGGCAGTTCATTTTCAGGCGTACTCCAGCCTGCTGCCCACTTCCCTAGTCATGAGAGGGCTTTTTTTGTCTACATCTAACGAGTTGATCAGCGCTAAAGCCGCCACCGGTATCGAAGGGCTGGATGACATCCTTTCCGGTGGCTTGTCCCGCGGCCATGTGTTCCTGCTGGAAGGGGAACCCGGGACTGGCAAGACCACGGTCGCGTTGCAATTCCTCTTGGCCGGTGCCCAGGCCGGCGAACGTTCGTTGTACATCACCCTGTCGGAAACCGAGCGTGAGTTGCGCCAGGGCGCGGCGTCCCACGGTTGGATGATCGACGAAAACGTGCATATCTTCGAGCTTACCCCTCCTGAGAGCCTGCTCAACGCCGAGCATCAGCAAAGCCTGCTGTACTCCTCGGACCTGGAGCTGGGGGAAGCGACCCGGCAGATTTTCGAGGTGGTCGAGCGGGTCAAGCCGACCCGGGTGGTGCTCGACAGCCTGTCGGAGATTCGCCTGCTGGCGCAAAGCTCACTGCGCTATCGCCGGCAGATTCTGGCGATCAAGCATTACTTTGTGCGCTACGACGCCACGGTACTGCTGCTCGATGACCTGACCACCGAGTCCCTGGACAAGACCGTGCACAGCGTCGCCCATGGGGTGATTCGCCTGGAAGAACTGACACCCAATTACGGCGCCGAGCGGCGACGCATTCGGGTAGTCAAGTATCGCGGGCAGAAATACCGTGGCGGCTTTCACGACTTCACCATCATGGGCGACGGCATTCATGTCTTCCCACGCTTGGTAGCCGCCGAACACCGCGGGCAATACCTGCGCCAACAACTGTCCAGCGGACTCGATGGCGTGGACGCCTTGCTGGGCGGCGGCATCGAGACAGGCTCCAGCACCTTGATCCTGGGCCCGGCCGGCACCGGCAAGTCGCTGATTTCGATGATTTTCGCTGCAGCCGCCGTGCAGCGTGGCGAAAAAGCCGCGCTGTTCATCTTCGATGAAGAATTGGGCTTGCTGTTCGAGCGCATGAGGAACGTCGGTATCGACCTGGAAGCGCTGAGACGAACCGGCAACCTGGTGATCGAACAGGTGGACGCCGCTGAGCTGTCTCCCGGTGAGTTCTCCCATCGGGTACGCCGTTGCGTCGATGAAGGTAACATCAAGACGGTCGTGATCGACAGTATCAATGGCTACCAGGCCGCCATGCCGGAAGAAAACGCCTTGGTGCTGCACGTACATGAACTGCTGCTCTACCTGAACCGCAGGGGCGCTGCGACCTTCATGACCGTTGCGCAACACGGTCTGGTGGGCGATATGCAGGCCCCGGTGGACATTACCTACCTGGCCGACACGGTGATTCTGTTGCGTTATTTCGAAGCGCTGGGCAAAGTTCGTCGAGCGATCTCCATCATCAAGAAACGCACCGGTAGCCATGAATCCACTATTCGCGAATACCGCATCAGCAGCGAGGGCATGACCATCGGCGAGCCGCTGGAAGCATTCCAGGGGGTATTGCGTGGGGTGCCGAACTATATGGGAGCGGATAATCCGTTGCTCAAGGATGATCAACAGTGACGCTGGTCGAGCCCCTGTCGGAGCGGGCGTTGATCCTCGCACCGCTGGGGCGCGACAGCCAGATCGCCCTGATGATCCTGCGCGAAGCCGGCTTCGGCGGCCTTATCTGCCAGCATCTGGGCCACTTGTGCGAAGAGCTGGAGCACGGCGCCGGCCTGTTGGTGATTTCCTCCGAAGCCCTGGTCGGGCCGGAGCTGGAAACGCTGTTGTTGCATATCGAAGAGCAACCGGCCTGGTCAGACTTGCCAATCGTATTGTTGACCCACCACGGCGGGCCGGAACAGAACCCGGCGGCGCGTATCGGCACTCAGTTGGGCAACGTAACGTTCCTCGAGCGCCCTTTTCACCCAATAACCCTGGTCAGCGTGGTCACCACCGCCCTGCGGGGCCGGCGCAGGCAATATGAAGCCCGAGACCGGCTGATCGACCTGAGCAACAGCGAGCTGCGCCTGCAAACCACCCTGGAGACCCTTGAGCAACAAGTGGAAGAACGCACGGCCCAACTGCGCCACAACGAAGAGGCCTTGCGCCAGTCGCAAAAAATGGAAGCGGTCGGGCAACTCACGGGGGGGATCGCCCATGACTTCAACAACATGCTCACCGGGATCATCGGCAGCCTCGAACTGTTGCGCCGGCGCCTGGCCCGAGGCCGCACCGAGGATCTGGACAGCCTGATCGACCTGGGGGTGACATCGGCCAATCGCGCAGCCGGCCTGACGCATCGTTTGCTGGCCTTCTCCCGCCGCCAATCGCTGGACT
The DNA here is from genome assembly GCF_900156295.1 of Pseudomonas sp. A214. Taxonomy (NCBI): domain Bacteria; kingdom Pseudomonadati; phylum Pseudomonadota; class Gammaproteobacteria; order Pseudomonadales; family Pseudomonadaceae; genus Pseudomonas; species Pseudomonas sp. A214. The sequence goes on along the minus strand of NZ_LT707062.1, from coordinate 3,802,072 downwards.
CAAAAGCGGTGCAGATGAATACCCTGGTGCTGTCCATGGGCGAGCTGCTGCAGCGCAGCCTCAACGAGAGTATCCGGCTGGACATGGAACTGGACGACCAGCTCTGGATCGCCGAAGCCGACCCAAACCAACTGGAAAGCGCCCTACTCAACTTGGTACTCAACGCTCGGGACGCAATGCCCGACGGTGGGCAACTGGTGGTCAAGACGCTCAATCAACACCTGGATGCCGACTTCACCCAGGCTTATACCAACCTGGAGCCGGGCGATTACGTCGTGCTGAGTGTGCAGGATTCCGGTTGCGGAATGCCCGAAGCGGTCATCAATCGTGCGTTCGACCCGTTTTTCACCACCAAGCCGATCGGCCAGGGCACCGGGCTGGGCTTGTCGATGATCTATGGGTTCAGTAAGCAGTCGCGTGGTCACGTGACGATTGACAGTGAAGTCGGCAAAGGCACAACCGTGAGCCTCTATCTGCCGCGTTTCGTCGGTGAAGAGGTTCACGAACCACGGGTCGATACACAACACGCTCCGTACGCACAAGACGGTGAGACCGTGCTGATCGTCGAGGACGACCCGGCGGTGCGGGTGCTGGTCAGCGCCGTACTGAGCGAGCTGGGTTATGCCTTCGTCGAAGCAGCCGATGCTGACGGCGCGGTGCCGATCCTTCAGTCAAGCCAGCGCATCGATCTGCTGATCAGTGACGTGGGCTTGCCAGGCATGAACGGCAGGCAACTGGCGGAAATCGGCCGGCAGATTCGCCCGGACCTGCGGGTGCTGTTCATCACCGGGTATGCTGAGCATGCGGCGGTGCGCGGCGGCTTCCTGGACCCAGGCATGCAGATGATCACCAAACCGTTCACCTTTGACCTGTTGACGGCCAAGGTGCGGGAGATGATCAAGGTTTGAGGCAATGCCCGGATATCAGCCGACCGTGCGCCCGTGATCAAGGATTTTGTGGCAGCAAAGCCTGCTCCCACAAAATCCCGCCCTGCACCCTGCTTTTACAGGCCTAGGACAACATCGTCCGCATCATGTCCTGCAGCACATCCAGGTCGAACGGTTTGCCCAGGATCGGCGCCTTGCGGGTGATGGGGCTGTCGGTGTCGCGCACTTCCTGGGCATAACCGCTGATAAAGATGACTTTCAGGTCGGGTCGCAACCGGACCGCCGGTTCAGCGATCTGCACGCCGGTGATACCACCGGGCAGGCGGAAGTCGGTGATCATCATGTCCAGGTGGGGCTTGCTGGCGAGGATCTCGAACGCCTGCTCACCGTTTTCGGCCTGCAGCACTCGATACCCCTCGCCCGACAGGTAGGCCGACAACACCATCAGGATCGACGGGTCATCCTCGACGATCAGTACAACGTCTTGCGCATCTTCACTCATGAGAAGCCTTTGTTCGATCAATAGCTGCTGATACGACCGTAGGGTCACTCAGAGGTTGCGTCTGTTCGACGGTTTTGGCCAGGACCGTTTTCTGCAAAGGCAGGCAGACGCGAAACAACGCCCCTTCATTGAGGCGGCTATTGACCGTAATAGTACCGCCATGGGCGGTCACAATCTGCTCGGAGATGAATAGCCCCAGGCCCAGACCGGATGCGACGGCTTTGGACGACACCCGCTCGAACTGCTGGAAGATGCGCTGCTGGTTTTCCTCGCTGATGCCGATACCGTGATCCTGGACTTCGACGCAAGCATGGTCAGGCGTTTTGTAGACGCGCACCTCGATCGGGCTTTTCCCGCCGTAGCGCAAGGCGTTGGTCAGCAGGTTCGACACCACTTGTTCGATACGAAACTCATCCCACTGTCCCTCCACCGACGGCTCGGTCGAGCACGTCAATGTGCATTCGGCCGCCGCGATCTGCGGCTGGAAGTTGCGCAGCAGGTTTTCAACCAGTGTCGTCAGGTTGAAGCGGCTTGGCCGAATGGACAATTTGCCAGTACGAATCCGCGACACGTCGAGCATGTCCTCGATCAGCCGGATCAGGCTCTTGATCTGGCGCTCGTCGCGTTCAACCATCGCTTGCACCTTATCCAGGCTGAAGGCGGCGGCGTTGTCCCGGGCCAGGTGCATCTTGCGCAGTTGCGTCTCGAGAATCAGGCCGTTGAGAGGCGTACGGACCTCGTGGGCAACGATCGACATGAAGTCATCACGCATGCGAACCGCCTGTTCCAGCTCGCTGCGAGTAGCCTGCAACTGCTGCAACAAGGCCTCCTGCTCGCGGCGGCTCTCCTGCAGTGCTATGACCTGCTCCTTCATCGCCTTTCTCTGGCGATACAGCTCGACGAACACATTGACCTTGCTTTTGACGGCGTGGTTGTCCAGCGGCTTGTGCAGGAAGTCCACCGCGCCACTTTCATAGCCGGTGAAGGCATAGTTGCGCTCACGGCCGGCGGCGCTGACAAAGATGATAGGAATGCTGCGGGTCTTCTCCGTGCCGCGCATCAGCTCGGCCAGTTCAAAGCCGTTCATTCCCGGCATCTGTACATCGATGATGGCCAGGGCAAAGTCGTGTTGCAGCAGCAAGGACAGCGCCTCATCGGCCGACAGCGCTTTGAAAACCTGGCGGCCGTCGAGTTTGATCAGCGCTTCCAGGGCCAACAGATTTTCTGGCAGATCGTCGACGATCAGCAGTTTGGCTTGAATATCTCTTGGCATGTGGTTCATTCCAGAGCGGCCAACAATTGGCCGATGCCTTGCAAAGTGAGGATATGGTCGGGCTCTTGCAGGGCAAGTGCTGCTTCGGGCATGGTCGAAACCTGGGCTTCGCCGGGGTCCTGGACCACCGTTATTCCACCCAGCTCCCGGACCTTGGCCAGGCCCTGGGCACCGTCGTTGTTGGCGCCGGTCAGCACTACCGCCAGCAGGTTCGGACCGAAGGCGTCGGCGGCGGATTCGAACAGCACATCTATCGACGGCCGCGAATGGTGCACCGGTTCCTCCAGGCTCAACGAAAGACTGCGGTCGGCCTCGACCGACAGGTGATAGCCGGGTGTGGCTACATACAAAGTGCCCGGTTGAATGTTCTGCTTGTCCTGAGCTTCCTGCACCGGTATCGCCAGACGATGGCCGAAGACCTGGGCCATCTGGCTGTCACGCTCATCGGGCAGATGCAACACGACCAGAATGGGGACGCCGAAGCCCTTTGGCAGTTGCCCGAAGACTTTGAGCAGCGCTTCGACGCCGCCGGCGGATGCACCGACGACAATGGCTTGAATGGGCGATCTGGATCTGTGCATCGTCTGGTTCATAACTTGCGATAGATCCGTTCCTGTTTGACCAACGGCTCGAATTGCTTGCCGAAAGACGAAAAATCCAGTGTTTCTTTGCTGCCCAGTACCAGGAAACCACGGTGACAGAGGGACTCATGGAACAATCCGAACGCGCGATCTTGCAGCTTTTTGTTAAAGTATATCAAGACGTTACGACATGAAATTAACTGAGTTTCTGAGAATACGCTATCAGTCGCCAAGCTGTGATCGGCAAAGGTCACGTTCTCGCGCAGGGTTTTGTCGAACATCGCGTAATCGTAGGCGGCGGTGTAGTAATCGGCAAATGATCGCCGCCCTCCCGCGCGCTGATAATTCTGGGTGTAGGCCCGTACGTTCTCGAGCGAAAAAATGCCCTGCTTGGCTTTTTCCAGGGAGCGCGGATTGATGTCGGTGGCATAAATCAGCGTACGGTCCAGCAGCCCTTCCTCGCGCAGCAGGATCGCCATGGAATAGACCTCCTCCCCGGTACTGCAACCGGCGATCCAGATCTTGATCGAAGGATAGGTCTTGAGCAGCGGCACCACTTCTTCGCGGATCGCCAGGAAATGCGACGGGTCGCGAAACATCTCACTGACAGGGATCGTCAACAGTTGCAGCAGTTGCATGAACATGCCCGGGTCGTGCAACACGCGCTCCTGCAGTGCCGAGATGGTCTTGCACTCGAACTGGCTCAGCGCGTGCTGGACCCGGCGCTTGATGGAGGCGCCGGAATAGTCCCGAAAATCGTAGCTGTACTTGAGGTAGATCGCGTCGATCAACAAACGGATTTCAATGTCAGTGTTACGTTCCACTAAATTCTTTCCATATTCGGCAACCACACGCGAATCAGCGAGAACAGACGATCCAGATCGATCGGCTTGGCCAGGTAATCGTTGGAACCGGCCGCCAGGCAGCGCTCCTGATCATCCTTCATGGCCTTGGCCGTCACGGCAATGATGGGCAGCTTGCGCCAGCGCGGGTCCTTGCGGATCAGCGCGGTGGCCTCGAAACCGTCCATCTCCGGCATCATCACATCCATCAGCACCAGGTCGATGTCGTCGACTTCGTTCAGACGCTCGATCGCTTCATAGCCGTTACGGCCGATGACGACGATCGCCCCCTTGGCCTCCAGGGCACTGGTCAGGGCGAAAATGTTGCGCACATCATCGTCCACCAGCAGCACTTTACGGCCCTCGAAAACCTTGTCGCGGCTGCGGGCGGTCCTGAGCATCCGCTGCCGTTCATGGGACAACCGGGATTCGACTTTGTGCAGAAAAAGTGTCACTTCGTCCAGCAACCGCTCCGGCGAACGGGCGCCCTTGATGATGATCGAGCGTGAATACTTGCGCAGTTCGGCTTCTTCATCGCGGGTCAGGTTGCGTCCGGTGTAGACGATCACGGGCGGGAATGAGCAGATATCTTCGGTGGACATGCGCTTGAGCAGGTCATTGCCCAGCATGTCAGGCAGCTTCAGGTCGATGATCATGCAGTCGTAGGCGTTGCTTCGCAGCAGGTCCAGGGCTTGCTGCGCCAGGCCGACAGCGGTGATCTCGATGTCATCGTCACCGATCAGCCGGGTGATGCTGTCGCGTTGCAAATCATCGTCCTCCACCAGCAGCACCCGCTTGACCTTCTGGGTCAGCTTGGCTTCCAGGCGGGCGAATACCTCCTTGAGTTCTTCGCGAGAGGTCGGCTTGACCGCATAGCCGACGGCGCCCATGTGCATCGCGGCTTCTACACGATCCTCGACGGAAATCACGTGTACCGGGATGTGCCGGGTTCCAGGTTGCTCCTTGAGCCGCTGCAACACCGTCAATCCGGAGTGATCCGGCAGGCGCATGTCCAGCAGGATTGCATCGGGGCTCAATTGCGAAGCCAGGTCGAAGCCTTCATCGGCACCTTGGGCCACCAGGCATTGGTAACCGAGTTCGTGGGCCAGGTCGAACAGGATCCGGGCAAAGCTGGGCTCGTCTTCGATCACCAGAATGCAGCGGGTGTTGAACGGTGCCTTGTCGCGGTCATCGGCGAAGGGGGCGACGGGCACATCGACCTGGGCGATCAGCGGAGCGCTGACGGGTTCAGGGGGCGCGGGTGGCGCCATTGTGGTGGTCGCAGTGAATATCCCCGGTTCTACCAGCGGCTCACCCGACTCGACATAGCGTTCTGGCAATACCAGCGTAAACACACTGCCCTGCCCCGGTTCGCTGGAGACAGAAATCGAGCCGCCGAGCAAGGTGGCCAGGTCACGGGAAATCGACAGGCCCAAACCGGTCCCACCGTACCGGCGATTCGTAGTGCCATCGGCCTGGCGGAAGGCTTCAAAGATGCTTTGTTGCTGATCGGCGGCGATGCCGATTCCTGAGTCCCGCACCATGAACGCGATGCCCGCCCCGGCCTGGCCGGCCACCGTCAGGCATACCGTGCCTTTCTCGGTGAACTTGATGGCGTTGGACAGCAGGTTCTTGAGTACCTGCTCCAGACGCTGGCGGTCGGTATACAGCATGGCCGGGGCGTCGGGCAGCAGTTGCACCTCGAAGCTCAGGCCTTTTTCCGTCGCCAGGGGCATGAACATGTCACGCAAGCCTTCCACCAGGCGCGTCACGCCGGTGTTCTCCGGACGCACTTCCAGTTTCCCGGCCTCGACCTTGGAAATGTCGAGAATGTCATTGATCAGGTTCAGCAGATCGTTACCGGCGGAATAGATCGACTCGGCAAATTTCACCTGTTCTTCGTTGAGGTTCTGCTGCGGATTCTCCGCCAGCAGCTTGGACAGGATCAGTGAGCTGTTGAGCGGTGTACGCAGTTCATGGGACATGTTCGCCAGGAACTCGGACTTGTATTTGCTCGAACGCTGCAACTCTTCGGCGCGTTCCTGCAACTGGATCTGCGCCAGGTTCAGCTCGCTGTTCTTCTGGTCCATGGCATCGCGTTGTTCAGCCAGTTGCTCGTTGGTCTGCTCCAGTTCCTGTTGTTGGGCTTCCAGATGCGCCTGGGACTCCTTGAGGATGCGTGACTGCTCTTCCAGCTCTTCGTTGGCGGTCCGGAGTTCTTCCTGCTGAACTTGCAGTTCTTCGTTCAACTGTTGGGTTTCGGCGAGGACTTCCTGCAAACGCTGCCGGTAACGGGCCGCTTCGATGGAGGTGCCAATATTGCCGGCCACCAGTTCCAGCAGTTCGATATCGCGATCGGTCACAGGTCGCAGGAAGCCCAGTTCGACAACGCCGTTGATCCGGTCATCGTCACTGGTGGGCATGACCAGTACGCTGTTGGGCAACCCCTGGCCCAACCCCGAACTGACTTTCAGGTAGTCGTCGGGCACGTCATCCAGGCGGATGAGTCGCGCCTGTTGGACCGCCTGGCCAGCGATGCCTTCGCCGACAACGATCACCTGTTGCTGTTGCTCTTCATCCTCTCGGGACATGCCGTAGGTGGCGACGCGCCTGAGCAGGCCGCTTTCTTCCCGCGCATACAGTGCGGCCACTACAGCGCCCATGTATTGGGCACAGAACTGCAGGATGTTGCGTCCCAGCAGGTTCAACGTCAGTTGCCCCAGAACCTGCTCGGCCAGTAGCGTCTGGCCATTGCGCAGCCAGGCCTGTTTTTCCAGATGCAAAGCACTCTGCTGCTGGACCTTCAGGCTGGCGCTGTAATTGTTGGACAGCCCCAACAGATCCCGGCGCCCGACATAGGCCAGCAAGCCGCTGACGGCGGCCACGAACAACAGGTACAGAGCGATGCTCCACAGGGTGGTGGTGCGCACCTGGTCGTTGCGTTCGGCACGCAGATGCTGCTCGGATTCGACGATATCCTCGTAGGTCTTGCGTATTTCATCGGTCAAGCGCTTGCCACGCCCGGCCTTCACCGCTCCCCGGTAATCGCCACTGCTGCGTTGCAGGTCGATCATGCTTTGCGCGTAGTTGGCCCACTCCACCTGGAGCGCTTGCACTTTATGCAGACGGTCGGTCTGGATCGGGTTGTCGGCTGTCAATTCCAACAATGTCTCCAGGGCGACGGCGATACGCGGTTTGGCCACTTCATAGGGGTCGAGGAAATGCTCGTCGCCCGTCAGGAGGTAGCCGCGCATGCCGGTTTCCAGATCCACGCTCAGCTTGAGCGCTTCATTGGCATTATTGATCACCCGATCGGTATGCCCGACCCATTGGATCACCGACAGCAGATAGGTGATCAGCACAATGAAAAACACCGCGCTGAGGGCGCCCATGCCCAGTGGCAGGCTGATATTGCGGCTCAGGAGCTTGCGAAAACTTTGCTCGTCAACCGAAGACGAAGGAGTCATGGAATAAGCCTTGGTGGACAGTTGAAAACCGTGGAGTTTGCCGAAAAATACCGGTTGGATCCACATTCTGACGGGGCAAAGGCGCAAACTCCACGAAAAGCCTGAGGAAGCGACGATCCTTGTCAGCTCTTGTACTATAGATCCTTTCTTGTACAACCCAGGGAACTTGTGCCCCCTCGCTACTTACTCATGCATAAGGCCGTTTTTTGGCACACCTCCCCAACCCAATCCCCTGAGAATGTCTACCATGCACAACCCCGCTCCTGATACCCAGCCAACCATTCTGGTAGTCGAAGACGACGACATCGTACGTATGTTGATTGTCGACGTGCTGGAAGAGCTGGAATACCAGGTACTGGAAGCGGACGGCTGCGAACAGGCCTTGGCGTATCTGCGTAACGATGCGCAGCCCATCGCCCTGATGATGACCGATGTCGGCCTGCCGGTGATGGACGGTCGCGAGCTGGCCAAGCAGGCCCGATCGGCTCGGCCTCAGTTACCCATTCTGTTTGCCAGCGGTTACGCCGAAAGCATCGATGTGCCTGAAGGCATGGCGGTGATTGGCAAGCCTTTTTCCATCGATCAGTTGCGCGACAAGGTCAACGGCATTCTTTCTTGAGCCTGACGCAATTGTTGGTCACTATCGGCGCCCCGCGCTGATAGCGCCCACGTCGATTCGTTCCAAGGAAGCACCCGCTCATGCGTCAACCCACCGCCACCAAGGTCCTGGTTATCGGCTATGTCTGGCCCGAGCCGCGTTCATCGGCTGCCAGCGGGCACGTCATGCAGATCCTCGAAGCCTTCCTTGGGCAAGGCTGGGACATCACCTTCAGCAGTCCCGCGGGCCCTGGCGAGAACCGTGCCGACCTGATCGCGCTGGGGATCGGCGAAGTGCCGATCGAGCTCAACAGCAGCAGTTTCGATACATTCATCGCTGAACTGGCCCCGGATATCGTGTTGTTCGACCAGTTCATGATGGAAGAACAGTTCGGCTGGCGGGTCGAGAAACACTGCCCCGGCGCCCTTCGGGTGCTGGAGACGTCCGATTTGCAAAGCCTGCGCCACGCCCGGCATCAGCGGCTCAAGGATCGGTTGAAGAAGGATGACGTTTCCCAGGATTTCAGCGATCTGTTTGCGCAGGACCTGCCTCAAGCGTTCGAGTTGATGGCCGGCACCGACCTGGCCAAGCGGGAAATCGCCGCCCTGTACCGGTGCGACCTGAGCCTGATGGTGTCCGAAGTCGAGATCGAGTTGCTGGTAGAGCACTTCAAACTGCCCCGCAACCTCTTGCATTGGTGCCCACTGATGCTGGACCTGCCGAGCGAAGCACGCGTGCCGTTCGAAGACCGGGCGCATTTCCTCAGCATCGGCAATTTCCGCCACGCGCCGAACTGGGACGCCGTGCTCTGGATGAAAAACGCCATTTGGCCATTGATCCGCCAACAGCTGCCTGATGCGCAACTGCACCTGTATGGCGCCTACACCCCGCCCAAGGCTGCGGCGCTGCACAACGCGGCCCAAGGGTTTCACATCATGAATTGGGCCGAGGATGCGCTGCAGGTCATGTCGGCGGCACGTGTCTGTCTGGCGCCGTTGCGTTTCGGTGCCGGCATCAAGGGCAAGCTGATCGATGCCATGCTGTGCGGCACACCCAATGTCACCACACCCATCGGCGCAGAAGCCATGCACGGTGAAATGCCCTGGCCCGGAGCGATTGCCCAAAGCGCCGAAGATATCGCCCACGCCGCTGTGCAGTTGTACCGCGAGCAGAGCCTTTGGACCCGCGCCCGGGATGACGGCCTGGCGCTGCTGGCGGACCGTTACCGCCGACAGGTCCACGCCCCGGCGCTGATCGATTGCCTCGAAGCCTGTCGCGCCGACCTTGAGCAACGGCGCCGGGATAACTTCACCGGCAGCATGTTGCGTCATCACCAGCACAAGAGCACTCAATACATGTCCCAGTGGATTGAGGAGAAGAACCGCAACAGTCAGGCCGGAAGCGTTACGGGGTAGCACCCGTGCGGCGAAGGGGGCATTATCCAGCGGCAATAACAATAAAAGCGCCAGGCCATGACCCGAACTGCAAGAGTCACCGACCCTTCCTATGAGCTGATGGACGACCATAACGGGCTGTCCATCATCTATCGCCAGCACGGTTTCCCATGCCCGCTGGTGCGCTGGCATTTCCATAAGGAATACGAGTTGCACCTGATCGTCGCCAGCTCCGGCAAGGTGTTCATCGGTGACTATATCGGCAACTTTTACCCGCAATCGCTGTTTCTCACCGGCCCCAACCTGCCCCACAACTGGATCAGCCAGGTCGCCGAGGACGAAGTGGTGCCCAAGCGTGACATGCTGGTGAATTTTACCGACGAGCTGTTCGAGAGCGGCCATCAGGTGTTTGCCGAGCTCAAGACCGTCGCGCCGTTGCTGGAGCGCGCCCAGTACGGCATCGAATTTCGCTGCAAGCGCACTATCCGCCAGGCCATGATCCTGATGCAGCGCATCGCCGATTCCCAAGGCATGAGTCGCCTGGGGCATTTTTTCATCCTGATGGAGCTGCTGGCCGCAACCGATGACTATCAGTTGCTTTCCGGGGCCACCGCTGCGCAACCGGCGGATGAGCACAGCGTTGACCGTACCAACCGCGCGGTGGATTACATCTTTGCCCATTACGCACGGGAACTGTCCCTGGAAGAAGTGGCCGACCATCTGGGCATGAAACCGACGTACTTCAGCCGCGTCTTCAAACAAGCCACCGGCCGCTGTTTCATCGAGTTCGTCAATCGCCTGCGTATCAGCAAGTCCTGCGAGTTGTTGGCCGACGGCGACAAACCGGTGACGGACGTGTGTTTTGAATCGGGCTTCAACAACATATCCAACTTCAACCGGCGCTTTCAGCAGCTCAAGGGCATGACCCCTTCCCATTACCGGCGGCTGGCGGTGCAGCGGTTGACCGAACAGAACCAGGGCTGACAATCCCGGATTATCCCTGTGGCGGGATTTATGTGGGAGCAAAGCTTGCTCGCGATGCAGGCGCCTCGGTTCTCCGGAAGACCGCGTCATCCTCATCGCGGGCAAGCCTTGCTCCCACACAGCGGGGATAAATCCCCTCGCCACAGCTAACCCCTTCTCAGACCAAATCCCATCCAGTGCAAAAAAGTATCAGCGCAAGTGCGACGGATGATTTGTCTCGCCGGCGATTGAGGGCTGTAATCAGCGCACATTCTTCCCTTCATCCGGAAGACACAAAAACAATAACTGTCCTTCCGCAGCCCTTGGGCGCGGAAAAGGAGTGCGCGATGAAACCTTCGGTAAAAGCTCTGCTTGTCTCCACCTGCATGACCCTCAGCAGCGTCAGTTTCGGCGCACAGACCCTCACCATTGCCACCGTCAACAACAGCGACATGATCCGCATGCAAAAGCTCTCGAAGACCTTCGAGGCTGAGCACCCGGACATCAAGCTCAATTGGGTGGTGCTCGAAGAAAACGTCCTGCGCCAGCGCTTGACCACCGACATCGCCACCCAGGGCGGGCAGTTCGACGTGCTGACCATCGGCATGTACGAAGCCGCACTCTGGGGGGCCAAGGGTTGGCTGGAGCCGATGAAGGATTTGCCGGCCAGTTATGCCCTGGATGATATTTTTCCGTCCGTGCGTGAAGGCCTATCGGTCAAGGGCACGCTCTACGCCCTGCCGTTCTATGCCGAAAGCTCGATCACCTACTACCGCACCGACCTGTTCAAGGACGCCGGGCTGACCATGCCCGAACACCCGACCTGGACCCAGATCGGTGAGTTCGCGGAAAAACTCACTGACAAGACCAAGGAGCAATATGGCCTGTGTCTGCGAGGCAAGGCTGGTTGGGGCGAAAACATGGCGCTGATCACGACCCTGGCCAACGGTTTTGGCGCGCGCTGGTTCGATGAGAAGTGGCAGCCGCAGTTCAATGGCCCCGAGTGGAAGAATGCCCTGAACTTCTACGTCGACAACATGAAGAAATCCGGCCCGCCGGGCGCTTCCAGCAACGGTTTCAACGAGAACCTGGCGCTGTTCAACAGCGGCAAATGTGCAATCTGGGTCGATGCCAGCGTCGCCGGTTCGTTCGTCACCGATAAGACCCAAAGCAAGGTGGCCGATCACGTCGGATTCACCTTCGCCCCCCATGAAACGACTGACAAAGGCACCTCGTGGATGTACTCCTGGTCGCTGGCCATCCCCGCCAGTTCCAAAGCCAAGGAAGCGGCCAAGGTCTTTACCATGTGGGCGACGTCCAAGGAATACAGCCAATTGGTCGCCAAGACCGATGGCGTTGCCAACGTACCGCCAGGCACACGTACGTCGACTTATAGCGACGACTACATGAAGGCCGCGCCGTTTGCCAAGGTGACCTTGGAGTCGTTGAAAGTCGCTGACCCGAAAGCCCCCACTCTCAAGCCTGTGCCTTATATCGGTATCCAGTTGGTGACCATTCCTGAGTTCCAGGCCATCGGCACCCAGGTCGGCAAGTTCTTTTCGGGCGCGTTGACCGGCCAGCAGACCGTGGACCAGGCGTTGACCGCAGCGCAGTCCACCACGGAACGCGAGATGAAACGCGCAGGTTATCCCAAGTAACCCCGACGTCAATGTGGGAGCGAGCCTGCTCGCGATAAGGCCGGCACATTCAACATCTATGTTGCCTGACCCTGCGCTATCGCGAGCAGGCTCGCTCCCACAATGGATTTTTGTAGGCCCGCACAAATCGGTTCAATGCCATGAATAGTTCAACGACAACCGCCAAAGCACACAGCGAGATTGCCCCACCGGTTCGCAAAAGCCGCTTGGCCAATCCAGGCTGGTTTCTGGTCAGCCCCTCGGTGGGGTTGCTGCTGCTGTGGATGATCGTGCCACTGGGCATGACCGTCTACTTCTCGCTGATCCGCTACAACCTGCTTTACCCCGGCGAGAACGAATTTGTCGGGCTGGAGAATTTCAATTACTTCCTGACCGATTCGGGCTTCGTACCCGGTGCCACCAATACCCTGCTGCTGGTGGGCAGCGTGTTGCTGATCAGCATCGTGTTCGGGGTGTTGATCAGTGCGCTGCTGGAGGCCAGCGAGTTTTTCGGCCGGGGCATCGTGCGGGTATTGCTGATTTCACCGTTCTTCATCATGCCCACGGTGGGCGCGCTGATCTGGAAGAACCTGATTTTCCACCCGGTCTCGGGAATTCTCGCCTCGGTGTGGAAACTGTTCGGCGCGCAGCCGGTGGACTGGCTGGCCCATTACCCGCTGCTGTCGATCATCATCATTGTGTCCTGGCAATGGTTGCCCTTCGCGATCCTGATCCTGATGACGGCCATGCAGTCCCTCGATCAGGAACAGAAAGAAGCCGCCCGCCTGGATGGCGCGGGGCCCATCGCGATTTTCTGGCATCTGACCCTGCCCCATCTGGCGCGCCCGATTGCGGTGGTGCTGATGATTGAAACCATTTTCCTGCTGTCGGTGTTCGCCGAGATTTTCACCACCACCAACGGCGGCCCCGGCTATGCCTCGACCAACCTCGCCTACCTGATCTACAACCAGGCGCTGGTGCAGTTCGACGTCGGCATGGCTTCGGCCGGCGGCTTGATTGCCGTGGTGATTGCCAATATCGCCGCCATCATCCTGGTCCGGATGATCGGCAAAAACCTCACCGACAAGAACTGAGGCCGCAGCCATGACACTTCAACAATCCCGTCGCCTGCAAAGCCTGCTGCTGGGTACGCTGGCCTGGGCCATCGCGATCCTGATCTTCTTCCCGATCTTCTGGATGGTGCTGACCAGCTTCAAGACCGAAATCGACGCGTTCGCCACGCCGCCGCAGTTCATCTTCACGCCGACGCTGGAGAACTACCTGCACATCAACGAGCGCAGCAACTACTTCAGCTTCGCCTGGAACTCGGTGGTGATTTCCTTCAGCGCCACCGCCCTTTGCCTGCTGATTGCGGTGCCGGCGGCCTACTCCATGGCGTTCTATGAAACCCAGCGCACCAAGGGCACGTTGCTGTGGATGCTCTCCACCAAAATGTTGCCACCGGTGGGCGTGCTGATGCCGATCTACCTGCTGGCCAAGAGCTTTGGCCTGCTGGACACGCGGACTGCGTTGATCATCATCTACACGCTGATCAACCTGCCGATCGTGGTCTGGATGATTTACACCTACTTCAAGGACATTCCCCGCGACATCCTTGAAGCCGCGCGTCTGGATGGCGCCACGCTGTGGCAGGAAATGGTTCGCGTCCTGTTGCCCATCGCCAAGGGTGGCCTGGCCTCCACCGTACTGCTGTCGCTGATCCTGTGCTGGAACGAGGCGTTCTGGTCGCTGAACCTCACCTCGTCCAAAGCCGCGCCGCTGACGGCCCTGATCGCGTCCTACTCCAGCCCCGAAGGCTTGTTCTGGGCCAAGTTGTCGGCCGTATCGACCCTGGCCTGCGCACCGATCCTGATTTTTGGCTGGATCAGCCAAAAACAGCTGGTACGCGGTTTGTCCTTCGGCGCCGTGAAATAACGCGCCTTACACCATTATCAGAAGTGGAGGCCCATCATCATGGCCAACCTGAAAATCAAGAATCTGCAAAAAGGCTTCGAAGGTTTCTCCATCATCAAGGGCATCGACCTTGAAGTGAACGACCGTGAGTTCGTGGTCTTTGTCGGCCCGTCGGGTTGTGGCAAGTCCACGCTGCTGCGGTTGATCGCCGGCCTGGAAGAAGTCAGCGACGGCACCATCGAACTGGACGGCCGGGACATCACCGAAGTCAGTCCGGCCAAGCGCGACCTGGCGATGGTGTTCCAGACCTACGCGCTTTACCCGCACATGAGTGTGCGCAAGAACATGTCCTTCGCCCTGGACCTGGCCGGCGTGCCCAAGGCCGAGGTCGAGAAAAAGGTCAACGAAGCGGCGCGCATCCTCGAATTGGGGCCGATGCTTGAACGCAAGCCCAAGCAGTTGTCCGGCGGCCAGCGCCAGCGTGTGGCGATTGGCCGGGCCATCGTGCGCAACCCGAAGATTTTCCTGTTCGACGAGCCGCTGTCCAACCTCGACGCCGCCCTGCGCGTGCAGATGCGCCTGGAGCTGGCGCGCCTGCACAAGGAGCTGCAGGCAACGATGATCTACGTCACCCACGATCAGGTCGAAGCCATGACCCTGGCCGACAAGGTGGTGGTGCTCAACAGCGGGCGCGTCGAACAGATCGGCTCGCCGCTGGAGCTGTATCACCAGCCGGCCAACCTGTTTGTCGCCGGGTTCCTCGGTACGCCAAAAATGGGCTTTCTCAAAGGCAAAGTCACACGGCTGGAGAACCAGGGTTGTGAGGTCCTGCTGGACGCCGGCACCCGGATCAGCCTGCCCCTGAGTGGGGCCAGCCTGAGCGTCGGCGGCGCGGTGACCCTGGGGATTCGCCCGGAGCATTTGAACCTGGCACAACCGGGCGATTGCACGCTGCAAGTCACCGCCGATGTCAGCGAACGTCTGGGCAGCGACACCTTCTGTCACGTCGTCACCGCCTCCGGTGAAGCCTTGACCATGCGCGTGCGCGGCGACCTGGCGAGCCGTTTCGGTGAGCAACTGAACCTGCACCTGGATGCTGAACACTGCCACTTATTCGATGCCGAGGGCGTGGCGGTCACCCGTGCGCTGCGCATCGCCGCCTGATTACCGAGACTTGTGATGAAACTCAATCGACAGAACCTGCACAACCTCAGCCCTGAGGTCGCCCTGCCCGCTTATTCCTTGAGCGAGATCAGCCAGGGCATCGCCCACATCGGCGTCGGCGGCTTCCACCGCGCGCACCAGGCTTACTACACTGATGCGCTGATGAACACCGGCACCGACCTGGACTGGGCCATCTGCGGCGTGGGCTTGCGGGCCGAAGATCGCCGCGCCCGGGATGACCTGGCCAGCCAGGACTACCTGTTTACCCTGTACGAGCTGGGGGACACCGACGACACCGAAATCCGGGTGATCGGAGCCATCAATGACATGCTGCTGGCCGAAGACGGCGCCCAGGCCCTGATCGACAAACTGGCCGACCCGCAAATCCGCATCGTCTCGCTGACCATTACCGAGGGCGGCTATTGCATCGACGACAGTAACGGCGAGTTCATGGCCCACCTGCCGCAGGTCCAGCACGATCTGGCCCATCCTGACGAGCCGAAAACCGTCTTCGGTTTCCTTTGCGCAGCCTTGGCCAAGCGCCGGGCCGCCGGCACCCCGGCGTTCACCCTGATGTCCTGCGATAACCTGCCGCACAACGGTGCCGTGACCCGCAAGGCGCTGCTGGCATTCGCCGCGTTGCGCGACGCCGAGCTGGGCCAATGGATCGATCGCCACGTGAGCTTCCCCAACGCCATGGTTGACCGCATCACGCCCATGACCAGCGTCGCCCACCGGCTGCAACTGCATGACGAGCATGGGGTCGACGATGCCTGGCCGGTGGTCTGCGAGCCTTTCGTGCAGTGGGTCCTGGAAGACAAATTCGTCAACGGTCGCCCGGCCTGGGAAAAGGTCGGCGTGCAGTTCACCGATGACGTCTCGCCCTATGAAGAAATGAAAATCAAATTGCTCAACGGCAGTCACCTGGCGCTGACCTACCTGGGTTTTCTCAAGGGTTATCGCTTCGTCCACGAAACCATGAACGACCCGCTGTTCGTGCGTTACATGCGTGCCTACATGGACCTGGACGTGACCCCGCAACTGGCACCCGTGCCAGGGATCGACCTGACCGACTACAAGAACACGCTGGTGGAGCGTTTTTCCAACCAGGCAATTGCCGACCAGTTGGAGCGGGTGTGTTCGGACGGCTCGTCGAAGTTTCCCAAATTCACCGTGCCGACGATCAACCGCTTGATTGCCGACGGCGGCCAAACCCGTCGCGCGGCGCTGGTGGTGGCGGCCTGGGCCGTGTACCTGAAGGGCGTGGATGAGAACGGCGTGACGTATTCGATCCCGGACCCGCGGGCGGCGTTCTGCCAGGCGCTGGTGGCCGACGATGCGTTGGTGACCCAGCGCCTGCTGGAGGTCGAAGAGATTTTCGGTACGGCCATTCCCCACTCGCCCGAGTTCGTGGCAGCCTTCGAGTGGTGCTGCAACAGCTTGCGCGAACACGGGGTCACGCGGACGCTTGAGCGAGTGTTGGCTGACGCGGACTAAACTGCGCACGCAATCCGCTTCTGTGACGAGGGGATTTAGCGAAACGTCGCACCGCCCCGTTGGGTCGCGAAGCGGCCCCCAGACGTGCTGCCTACACCGAAGCCGCAG
This sequence comes from Pseudomonas sp. A214, assembly GCF_900156295.1. Classification (NCBI taxonomy): domain Bacteria; kingdom Pseudomonadati; phylum Pseudomonadota; class Gammaproteobacteria; order Pseudomonadales; family Pseudomonadaceae; genus Pseudomonas; species Pseudomonas sp. A214. The sequence continues at coordinate 3,785,245 of NZ_LT707062.1, read as the reverse complement.
ATACATTGGGCCCGCTTCGCAGCCCAGCGGGGATAAATCCCCTCGCCACAGGTATTCCCTGGCCACAAGTTCTGTGTTTTGTTCTTTGATCCGAGGGTTTTTATGGCAAACCAACAACTGTTCCTGGGCATCGACTGCGGCACCCAAGGCACCAAGGCACTGATCCTGGATACGCTCAGCGGCCAGGTGCTCGGCCAGGGTGCCGCTGCCCACAGCATGATCAGCGGGGCCAACGGTCGCCGTGAACAAGACACCCAGCAATGGCTCGATGCGTTCACCCAGGCGACTCACCAAGCCCTGGCCGCCGCCGGGGTCGATGGCCAGGCGATCCTCGGCATCGGCGTGTCCGGCCAGCAACACGGCTTGGTGCTGCTTGACGACCAGGGCCAGGTCTTGCGCCCGGCCAAGCTGTGGTGCGACACCGAGACGACGCCGGAAAACGATCGGCTTTTGGCCTACCTGGGGGGTGAAGACGGCAGTCTCGCACGCCTCGGCGTGGTGATCGCGCCGGGCTACACGGTTTCCAAACTGCTCTGGACGCGGGAGCAGCATCCCCAGGTTTTCGAACGCATCGCCAGCATCCTGCTGCCCCACGACTTTCTCAATCACTGGCTCACCGGCCGCCATTGCAGCGAATACGGCGACGCCTCGGGCACCGGCTATTTCAACGTACGCACCCGTCAATGGGACGCGCGGTTGCTGCAGCACATCGATCCCAGCGGTCGGCTGCAATCGGCATTACCGGAGCTGATCGAGGCCCATCAGCCGGTCGGGCGGATCCTGCCGGCCGTTGCCGCGCACCTGGGCATCAATCCCGACGCGCTGGTGGCCAGCGGAGGTGGCGACAACATGATGGGCGCTATCGGCACCGGCAACATCCAGCCCGGCGTGATCACCATGAGCCTGGGCTCCTCCGGCACGGTCTACGCCTATGCCGCCGAACCTGCGGTCAGTCCGCAGCCGTCGGTGGCAACCTTCTGCTCATCCAGCGGCGGCTGGCTGCCGCTGATCTGCACCATGAACCTGACCAACGCCACCGGGGCCATGCGCGAGCTGCTGGAGCTGGACATCGACGCCTTCAACGCCTTGGTGGCAAGGGCCCCGATAGGCGCCGAAGGCGTGTGCATGCTGCCGTTTCTCAACGGCGAGCGAGTTCCCGCCCTGCCCCATGCCACCGGCAGCCTTTTCGGGCTGACCACCACCAACCTGACCCGGGCCAATCTGTGCCGGGCGGTGGTCGAAGGCACCACCTTCGGTTTGCGCTATGGCCTGGACCTGCTGCGCGCCAACGGGCTCGAGGCCCAGAGCATCCGCTTGATCGGCGGTGGTTCGAAAAGCCCGGTTTGGCGGCAGATCGTCGCCGACATCATGGATACCACGGTCATTTGCACTGAACAGAGCGAAGCGGCCGCCCTGGGTGCGGCGATTCAGGCGGCGTGGTGCCATTCAGGCTCACAGCAAAGCCTGGCCGATCTGTGCGAGCGCTGTGTCAAGCTCGACCCAGCCAGCGAAACCCGGCCCATTACCGAGCAGGTCGCAGCATCGCAAAAAGCTTATGCCAACTATCAAGAACGTATCGCAACCCTTTGAGATAAAAGAACTATGTATTTGGTATGTGGTGAAGCACTGTTTGATTTTTTCAGCGAAAACGAGATGGGCGGTCCGGCGTCGCAGGTCAACTTCAAAGCCATCGCGGGCGGCTCGCCGTTCAACGTGGCAGTCGGGTTGCGACGCCTGGGCGTGGAATCGGCACTGTTTGGCGGGCTGTCCACGGACTACCTGGGCCGACGCTTGCATCAGGTCCTGGCTGCCGAAGGTGTCAGCACCGAGTACGCACTGGACTTCGACGCGCCTACGACCCTGGCAATGGTGGCGGTCGGTGCCAACGGTTCGCCCCACTATAGCTTTCGCGGTGAAGGATGCGCGGACCGGCAACTAGGCCTGGACCACCTACCGGTGCTCGGTGAGCACGTACGGGGGCTGCATGTCGGCTCCTTCTCTCTTGTGGTGCAGCCGATTGCCGACACCCTACTGGCCTTGGTGCGACGCGAGAGCGGTAAACGCCTGGTCAGCCTGGATCCGAACGTGCGACTCAACCCGCAACCGGACATCGAACTGTGGCGCTCGCGAATCGCAACGCTGGTCGAATATGCCGATTTGATCAAAGTCAGCGACGAAGACCTGAGTCTTCTTTATCCCTACCAACCGCCACAGACCATCATCGAGCGTTGGATGGAGCACCGTTGCCAATTGGTGTTCCTTACCCGTGGCAGTCAAGGCGCGACGGTATTCAGCCGCCAGCACGGTTCCTGGTCAATGCCGGCATGTTCGGTGCAGATCGCCGATACCGTGGGCGCAGGAGACACTTTCCAGGCGGCGTTGATTACCTGGCTGACCGAGCACCAACTGGATTCGGTGGAAGGCCTGCATACCCTGACCCGTGAGCAGGTGAGCGAGATGCTCGCTTTTGCCATGCGCGCAGCTGCGCTGACATGCGGCCGGACCGGACCGGATCTGCCTTACCGGCAACAATTGGATTGAGCTGTTTGGGAAAAAGCACGGCACCGGGTTCGGACAATGACCGAACCCGGAGGTGATTCCTGGGAAGACAAGGCCGTGATCAGCGCCCGGTCATGCGGTGTTGCTGATGGAAGTGATTACCGGTGTGGTGATTTTGGTCGAGTTCGGAGCGCAACTCGGCGATCAGGTCGTTGATTGCCCGGCAGCCATTGAGTTTATTGGCATCGATATCGGTTTTGATCAATGCCACACGATCGGTTTCATGATCGTCATAGATCTTGATTGTCATCGACAAATCAGGTGACAACGTGCATTGCGAGCGCTTGGGCAGCAAGCTGCTTTCAATGATGTTTCGCATTTCGAGGGCAGATAAAAACATGGCGACTCTCTCCTGTTGAGGCGGCCAATTTATGTTCACGACGGCGGTATTTTCGTCCGTTCTTCCCTGCGGACTGGGACTACGAATGCCGTGCCGTTCGTTCGTTCTTGGCGTTTTCTAATTAATGAGCCCGTGCAGCGACTCCCTAATCATCCCGCAAAAAATATGCCTGCTTTAAAGAAAATCCCGATTGATCCAAATCAACTACTTAGCGTCCAGGACTGTGAGAGCGCGCGTGCAAATTGCAAGGAAGCGGGATTTTCCTCATGCAAACTGCAATCGCCAGTGATCCTGTCGCAAGCTAGATTAGACCCTATTGCGCAGGGGTGAGTGGGCACCCGTCGGCTGCTTCGAAAAAAGTGTGACGTCGCGTAAAAAACGTCAAATGACTTCGGCGCCAGCCCGCTCTGCCACATGGCGCAGGCTATCGAAGTTGATATTCGCGCCGGAATCGATTGCCACCAGTGTTTGGCCTCGCGCGCCGGTCTGGGCGACGTACTGCTTGATGCCGGCGACCGCCAAGGCGCCCGAGGGCTCGGTTATCGACCGGGTATCGTCATAGATGTCTCGGATGGCTGCGCACAATTGGTCGTCAGTGACGGTGATCACGTCATCAACGCAGAAACGGCAGATGTCGAAGCCGTAGGCCCCTATTTGTGCGACAGCCACGCCATCGGCAAAGGTTCCCACGCTCGCCAGACTGACCCGTTCACCGACTGCCAGCGCCGCCTGGAGACAGGCGGAATGTTGTGACTCCACCCCGACGATGCGAACCTCCGGGCGCAGGTACTTGACGTAGGCCGCGACCCCGGCAATCAGCCCCCCGCCACCGACCGGGACAAAAATCGCGTCCAGGCTGCCTGGGTGTTGACGCAGGATTTCCATGGCGACGGTGCCCTGCCCGGCGATCACGTCCGGATCATCGAAGGGCGAAACGAACTCTCGTCCGGTCTGTCGGGCCAGCTCCAGTGCGTATTCCAAGGCAAAGGGAAAGCTCTCCCCGTGCAGCACTGCTTCGGCGCCCCGGTTGCGCACGCCCAGCACCTTGAGCTGCGGTGTGGTGAGTGGCATGACGATGCTGGCCGATATGCCCAGCTCCCGCGCGGCCAGCGCCACGCCCTGGGCATGATTGCCCGCCGAAGCGGTGATGACACCGCGAGCCCGTTGCTCGGCGGTCAGTTGCACCAGTTTGTTGTAGGCGCCACGGATCTTGAAAGAAAAAGTCGGCTGCAGGTCTTCACGCTTGAGCAGGATCCGGTTGCCCAAGGCTTCGGACAGTCCGGTGGCCGCTTGCAACGGCGTGCGCATGGCCAGTTCGTACACCGGCGCGGCCAGGATCTTCTTGACGTAATGTTCCAGCAGGGCTTGCTCGGGGCGGGTGGTAGGCATGGCGGTCTCCTGGTTTGGATAAAACTCCGGAGACAGAAAGAAAAAACCCGCCTCGGAGGCGGGTTGGGTGCAGTCGTCAGCTAGCCCGCCAAATAAGGAATGGCGGTAATAATGCTTGGCTGGCTACGCAATACGGTGCTGGTCATGCCTGGAAATTAGCCTGCCGCTGGCTGGCAAGTCAATGGGCACTGTTGCGAATCACTTGAGCCCGACTTTATAGAGCGTCCCATCGTCATCATCTGTCAGCACGTACAGGAAACCATCCGGCCCCTGGCGCACGTCGCGGATGCGCTCGCCAAGCTCACCCAGCAGGCGTTCTTCGTGCACGACCTTGTCACCCTCCAGTTCCAGGCGGATCAGATTCCGGGACACCAGCGCACCGATGAACACGCTGTGTTGCCAGGCCTTGAAGCGGTCACTGTCATAGAACGCCATGCCGCTCAGCCCGGGTGACACTTCCCATACATGAAAAGGGCCAAGCGTGCCTTCGGCGGTCTTGCCGCCGGCTTCCGGGATCGGCGCCCCAGAGTAGTTGATGCCGTGAGTCGCCAGCGGCCAGCCGTAATTCTTGCTGCGTTCGATGATATTCAGCTCATCGCCGCCCCTGGGACCGTGCTCGTTCTCCCACAACGTACCGTTCCAGGGATTGAGCGCCGCCCCTTGAGGGTTGCGAACGCCGTAGGACCAGATCTCGGGGCGTACGTTTGCCTGACCGACAAACGGGTTATCGTCCGGCACCTTGCCGTCGGGGTAGATGCGCACGATCTTGCCCTGGAGCTTGTCCAGGTCCTGGGCCGTGGGCCGCTCGTTGTTTTCCCCCAGGGTGATGAACAGATAACCGTCCCGGTCGAACACCAGGCGCGACCCAAAGTGGTTCCCGGTGGAAAGCTTGGGCTGCTGGCGGAAAATCACATTGAAGTTCTTCAGACTCTGCAGGTCTTCGGACAATTGCCCACGGCCCACGGCGGTGCCTGCCTTGCCGTCATCGCCGGCTTCGGCGTAAGACAGGTAGACCGTACGGTCCTGCTTGAAGTCCGGCGACAGCACGACGTCCAGCAAACCGCCCTGGCCTCTGGCCCAGACCTCAGGTACGCCGTTCAATGGTGCCGAGAGCTGGCCATCCGGGCTGACCCGACGCAGGTTGCCCGCTCGCTCTGTCACCAACATGCCCTGTTGGTCAGGCAGGAAAGCCACGGACCAGGGGTGTTCGAGCCCCTTGACCACGGTGGTCACCTCCACCGTGCCCTCCTCGCTCTTGAGCTGCCGGGTTTGCGCAGCAGACGCCGGCGTGGCGAGAGTCAGTACAGCGCTGGCGCAGAATGCGGCCAGGAGTGTTTTACGCAACATGCACACTTCCTTCTGTGGTGTGAATAAAGACTGCCAGGGCTCGGTACTCAGCGAATGTCGTTTGAGGTGTCCCTCGGCGGTGGATTGGGCTTGATGGTAGGCCGTGGCGAGCCGGCAGGCTGACCGGAACGGGGATACCCGTTGCCGATACCGCCATTTTCCAGCGTGGGTGGCCGGGGAACGGGAACGGTCGGGTTGTTATGGATCATCGGCACGTTGGGCCGGGTGCCCTGCATGCTGTTGGGATTGGCCCGGCGGATCGGGCTGTTATAGGGATTGTTGTTACCTGGCAGATTCTGGGCCAGGACCATGGCCCCGCGGTCGGGCGTTGCCGAGTGGGCGGCGGTGGTCAGCAACAGCGTCATGAGAGTGAGTAGCAGCCTGTTCATCGGAGCACCTCTTGGATTCAGGCATATCGAAAGCACGCTACGCCGCCGGTTCGCCGTTGTTAAGAGAAATGTCCGTCCGAAGATGTAACCAAGCGTCTCGAAGGCAATGCGGGGCGGGTCAACCGGCGCTCCATGGAAACTTTTGCGAACGCCGCAAGGTCACCTGAATGACTCATTCATCGGCAAGGAAACCCCTCCATGGCACGGGCAATCTGGAAAGGCGCAATCAGCTTCGGACTGGTCCACATTCCTGTGGCGCTGGTGTCGGCCACGTCCTCCCAGGGAGTGGATTTCGACTGGCTGGACAAGCGCAGCATGGACCCGGTTGGCTATAAGCGAGTGAACAAGGTCACCGGCAAGGAAGTGACCAAGGAAAATATCGTCAAGGGTGTGCAATACCAGAAGGGTCAATACGTCCTGCTGAGCGAAGAGGAGATTCGCTCCGCCCACCCCAAGTCCACCCAGACCATCGATATTTTTTCTTTCGTCGACAGCGACAAAATTCCCCTGCAAAACATCGACACGCCCTACTTCCTGGCGCCAGACAAACGCGGCGGCAAGGTCTACGCCCTGCTGCGCGAAACCCTGATCAAGACCAACAAGGTGGCGCTGGCCCATGTCGTGCTGCATACCCGCCAGCATCTGGCAGCGCTGATGCCGCTGGAGTCTGCGCTGGTGCTGGTGATGCTGCGCTGGCCCGCCGAAGTGCGCGAACTCGACATCCTGGAACTGGGCGATGAAGTCATCAAGCCAACCCTGGCCAAGGGGGAGCTGGAAATGGCCAAGCGGCTGGTGCAGGACATGAGCGCCGATTGGGAACCGCAAGAGTACCGGGACAGCTTCGAAGACAAGATCATGGAACTGGTGGAGAAAAAGGCCAAAGAAGGCCGCCTGGAGGCGGTGGAAACCGATCCGGGTGAAGAGCAACGCAAGAGCGCCGATGTCATCGACCTTACCGAACTGCTCAAACGCAGCCTGGGCGGCAAGGGCAAGGCGCCAGAAAAGCCTGCCGGAAAAACCGCTGCAAAGCCCGCAAAGACCAGCAAATCCGCTCCCGCGAAAAAAGCCACCAAGGCCTCCCGGGGCTAATCCCCGGGCGCCAGCAATACAAGGGAATCCGTCATGGCCAAGGCCGAGAGTGAATACGCCCGTTTGTCCGGTGCCGAGCCGGAGCAGAAGCACAGCCGCAAGCGCACCCGGCAGAGCCAGACCGGTAGCAGTGCCCTTCCCGAGCGCTTGTTGCCGCAACGCGCCACCCCCGTTGAGCAGCCCCCGGCCGGTGAATGGCGTTATGAAGTCCAGTTCGATGGGTATCGACTGATGGCCCGCATTGAAGCGGGTCAAGTGCGATTGCTCAGCCGCAATCAACAGGACTGGACCGACCGACTGCAATTGCACGCCGCTGCGTTGTCTGAGCTGAATCTGGGTGACAGCTGGCTCGACGGCGGCCTCGTTTCGCTCGATGACGACGGCCACTCTGACTTTGCAGCCCTGCGACAGTCGTTCGAGATTGGCCGCACGGTAGACCTGGTGTACGTCCTGTTTGATGCGCCTTTTCTAGATGGCGTCGACCTGCGCCAGGCGCCGGTTGAAAAACGCCGGGCAGCCCTCAAGAAGGCGCTGAAGAACAATGCCAGCAAGCGCCTGCGCTTCTCCGAGTCGTTTTCCGCCAACCAGCACGACATTTTTGAAAGTGCCAACGCCCTCGCACTCGATGGCGTGGTTGGCAAACGCCTGGGCAGCCCCTATGTGTCGCGCCGCAGCGCCGACTGGATCAAACTCAAGTGCCGTCTGCGCCAGCCGTTCGTGATCGTCGGCTTCACCCGCCCCAAAGGTCGGCGCAATGGTTTCGGTGCACTGTTGCTGGCGGTCAACGGGCCCAAGGGATTGATGTATGCCGGCCGTGTCGGCACAGGGTTCGCACAAGCCCGGCTCAAACAACTGCACGAGCAACTCTGTAGCCTGGAGCGGGACGATTCGCCACTGGTCGCACCGGTCAGCAGCGCGCAAAGCCGCGGCGTGCATTGGGTAGAGCCAACCGAGGTCTGTGAAGTCGAGTTCGCTGATTGGACCCGCGACGGCCTGGTGCGCCAGGCGGTGTTCCTGGATCTACAGAACGACATACCGGCAAGCAAGGTTGTGCGTCAGCAGCCAGTTCCGATAAAACCCCTGCCCGCCAAAACCACGCCTCGCGGCAAAGCCCGTAGCGTACAGGTCTCAGGGGTGGAGATTTCCCACCCTGAACGCGTCATCGACAGTGTCAGCGGCGTGCAGAAAGTCGAACTGGCGCAGTACTACGAAGACATCGCTCCCTGGATTCTGCCGCACCTGAAGCAGCGCCCGGTTGCCCTGCTCAGGGCGCCAGAGGGAATCGGCGAAGAGCAGTTCTTTCAGAAACACGCCGATCGCCTGGACATTCCCCACATCAAACAGCTGGATCCGCGACTGGATCCCGGGCATGCCGCGCTGATGGAAATCGACAGTGGGCAGTCGCTGGTCAGCGCGGCCCAGATGGGCACGGTGGAGTTGCACACATGGGCCGCCACGCATGATCGGATCGAGACGCCGGACCTGTTCGTTCTTGATCTGGACCCCGACCCGTCGCTGCCCTGGAGCGCGATGATCGAGGCGACTCGCCTGACCCTCTCGGTGCTCGACGAACTGGGTTTGCAGGCCTTCCTCAAAACCAGCGGAGGCAAAGGCATGCATGTCATCGTGCCGCTGGCGCGCAGTGAAGGCTGGGACATTACCAAGGCTTTCGCCAAGGCCATCTCCCTGTTCATGACCCGGCAGATGCCGCAGCGGATCACCGCGACCATGGGGCCGAAGAATCGTGTCGGGAAGATATTTGTCGACTACCTGCGTAACGCCCGGGGCGCCAGCACCGTCAGCGCCTATTCCGTGCGCGCTCGGCCAGGTCTGCCGGTATCCGTGCCGATTGCCCGGGCCGAGCTTGACGGTCTGCGTAACGCCCAGCAGTGGGACATCTATACGGCCCTGGAACGGGCCAGAAACCTGGGCGCCGATCCTTGGGAGGGGTACAACCATCGCCAGCGAATCACGGCCAGGATGTGGGAGCAACTGGATGCGCAAAAACCTGGGGAATGACGCAGGTACGGAGAGTCACCCGCTCATATCCAGATGAAGACCGCCAGCAGACCGCCGAAGAACGCCCACTTCTGCAAGTAATACAGCTTGCGGTTGCGCTTCTTCAGCGCCTTGCCTTGCAGGCGAATCCTGTAAAGCCTGGAAAACGCCCGGTTCAGGCCGCCGGTTTTGTCTCCGGCGTCATTGGGCGCTCCGGCGGCCGCCATCACGGTGCGGCTGAACCAGCGGTTGAAGGCACTGGCCCAGCGAAATCTCATGGGGCGTTCCACGTCGCAAAAGAGAATGATGCGATTGTGAGGCGTGGTGTTCTGGGCGTAATGAATGAACGTCTCGTCGAATATCACCGCCTCGCCATCACGCCAATGGTAATGCTCACCATCGACATTGATGTAGCAGCCGGCATCGTTGGGCGTTTCCAGACCCAGGTGATACCGGTAGGACCCGGCATACGGGTCGCGATGACGAACCAGCTTGGAGCCCGGTGGCAGTTCGGCGAACATCGCCGCCTTGATTGAACCGATGCTCTGCACCAGTTCAGTGGTGCGCGGACACAGCTTCATGGCCGAGGGATGACTGTCGGCGTACCACTTCAGGTAGAAACGCTTCCAGCCGGTCTTGAAGAACGAATTGAAGCCCACATCGTCGTACTGGTTGGAACGCTTGATCTCCCCCGCTCGCAGCAAATTCAGGCCTTCGGCACGGATCTCCTGCCAATGGGCCTGCAACGGGCTCAGGTCGGGAAACTGCGCCGGGTTCAGGAAAGGCTTGTTGGGCAGTTTCGAGCACAGGTAAAGCAGGCAGTTGATCGGCGCGAGGAAGGACGAATGGTCGCTCAACTGGCGTCCGAGCTTGTGCCGAACGCGCCCGCGCAGGTGCACATAACCGATAGAGAGAAGATAGATCGCGGCAATGATGAGTTTCACAGTATCCGCACACATCAAAAGTGGACAGGCTGCCACTTCCCGCACAGCCGAACAGCGTGGGGAATGGCGTAAGTGAGACGGCAATTTAGCCACAACTCGTAACCAAAGGTTATCCCTGCGTTGTGAAAAACTGTCTTGCCTGGGTTACACCCTATCGTTAACGCGGCCAGATCAGTACAATTGCCGCCAAACATTACGCGCCCCCTTTTTGGCCGATACCGGATTCCGGCTTCGGCGTACGTCTATTTGGGTCAGGCGCTCCGTATGCTGCTGTCCTCTTATGCCGGATGGACCCTTGCGCTTGCGACCGCGAAGCTTTCGCGCGGTCGGGACCTGCGCAAACAGGTACTGAACAGGTACTGCCGCACCCTTAGCTACTCTGAATGTTCCGCAGGATAAACCTTTGATCTCTACAGCTAACATCACGATGCAGTTCGGCGCCAAGCCACTGTTCGAAAACGTCTCTGTCAAGTTCGGCGCGGGTAACCGCTACGGTCTGATTGGCGCCAACGGTTGCGGCAAGTCGACCTTCATGAAGATCCTCGGCGGCGACCTCGAGCCGTCCGGCGGCCAGGTCATGCTTGAGCCGAACGTGCGCCTGGGTAAACTGCGCCAGGACCAGTTCGCCTACGAAGAATTCACCGTGATCGACACCGTGATCATGGGCCACGAAGAGCTGTGGAAGGTCAAGGCCGAGCGCGACCGCATCTATTCGCTGCCGGAAATGACCGAAGAAGACGGCATGGCCGTGGCCGAGCTGGAAACCGAATTCGCCGAGATGGACGGCTACACCGCCGAGTCCCGTGCCGGTGAACTGCTGCTGGGCCTGGGAATTGGCATCGAGCAGCATTTCGGCCCGATGAGCGAAGTGTCGCCCGGCTGGAAACTGCGGGTACTGCTGGCCCAGGCGTTGTTCTCCGACCCGGAAGTGCTGCTGCTGGACGAGCCGACCAACCACCTGGATATCAACACCATCCGCTGGCTGGAAAACGTGCTGACCCAGCGTTCGAGCCTGATGATCATCATCTCCCACGACCGTCACTTCCTGAACAGTGTCTGCACCCACATGGCGGACCTGGACTACGGCGAGCTGCGCCTGTTCCCGGGCAACTACGACGAGTACATGACCGTGGCGACCCAGTCCCGCGAGCAACTGCTGTCGGACAACGCCAAGAAGAAAGCGCAGATTTCCGAACTGCAATCGTTCGTCAGCCGCTTCTCGGCCAACGCCTCGAAGGCCAAGCAAGCCACCTCCCGTGCCAAGCAGATCGACAAGATCCAATTGGCCGAGGTCAAGCCATCGAGCCGTGTCAGCCCGTTCATTCGCTTCGAACAGACCAAGAAGCTGCACCGTCAGGCGGTCATTGTCGAAGGCATGGCCAAAGGGTTTGACGGCAAGCCGTTGTTCAAGGACTTCAGCTTCACCGTCGAAGCCGGCGAGCGCGTGGCGATCATTGGCCCGAACGGCATCGGCAAGACCACGTTGCTGCGCACCCTGGTCAATGAACTGGAGCCGGACGCCGGTACTGTGAAATGGACCGACGCCGCGGAACTGGGTTACTACGCCCAGGACCACGCCCACGACTTCGAAGACGACGTCAACCTGTTCGACTGGATGGGCCAGTGGACCCAGGGCGGCGAACAACTGGTTCGCGGCACCTTGGGCCGCATGTTGTTTTCCAACGACGAGATCCTCAAGTCGGTCAAGGTCATTTCCGGTGGTGAACAGGGTCGCATGCTGTTCGGCAAGCTGATCCTGCAAAAGCCGAACGTGCTGGTGATGGACGAACCGACCAACCACCTGGACATGGAATCCATCGAGGCGCTGAACCTGGCGCTGGAAAACTACCCGGGCACGCTGATCTTCGTCAGCCACGACCGTGAGTTCGTATCGTCCCTGGCCACCCGCATCATCGAGTTGAGCGCCGATGGCGTGATCGACTTCAGCGGCACCTATGACGATTACCTGCGCAGCCAGGGTGTGCTGATTTAAGAGCAGCGCTGAGTTGTAAGCTTCAAGCTGCAAGTGAAAAGCCCTGTCCGTTGTGACGGGGCTTTTTGTTTTCAAGGTAGAACAGCTTGTGGGAGCACAGCTTGCTTGCGATTTGGCCGTTTCAGTCGACTTGGTATTGGCCGACCTACCGTCATCGCGAGCAGGCTCGCTCCCACAAGGAACCGATGTTCTTCCAAGCCCTGCGGCCAGTGTGGGAGCGAGCCTGCTCGCGATAGCGTCGGCACCATCACCACCCGGGCAAACCGTTAGCCTGCTTTCTTTTATTCCCGCCGCGCGCCATGATGAGCCCCTCTTCCCGCTGCCCGCGAACGAGCCTCATGCCAACACACCCATCCACCCCCAGTTCCCTGTCGATCACCTGGCAGATCATCTCCATCGTCTTCTATACCTTCATCGCCTTTCTCTGCATCGGCCTGCCGATTGCCGTGTTGCCGGGCTATGTCCACGAACAGTTGGGCTTCAGTGCCGTGGTGGCCGGGCTGACCATCGGCTCCCAGTATCTGGCGACGCTGCTCAGTCGGCCCATGGCCGGGCGGCTGTCGGACAGTATCGGCACCAAGCGGGCGATCGTTTATGGGCTGTACGGGATCGTCCTCAGTGGTTTGCTGACGTTGCTTTCGACGCTGCTGCAAAGCTTTCCACTGCTGAGCCTGTTGATCCTGATCGCCGGGCGTTTGCTGCTCGGGGTGGCTCAGGGCCTGATTGGCGTGGGCACCATCAGTTGGTGCATGGGCCAGGTGGGGGTCGAACACACGGCCCGCTCGATCTCATGGAACGGCATCGCGTCTTATGGGGCCATTGCCATCGGCGCGCCGCTGGGAGTGGTAATGGTCAGTGAGCTGGGCTTTGTCAGCCTGGGGATCGCCTTGTCGCTGCTGGCCGGCGCGGCGCTGCTGTTGATACGCAACAAGCCATCGGTGCCGGTCATTCGTGGCGAGCGCCTGCCCTTTTGGGCGGTGTTCGGGCGTATTGCACCGTACGGGACGAGCCTGTGCCTGGCGTCGATCGGCTACGGTACGCTCACCACCTTCATCACGTTGTTTTATGTCAGTCGCGGCTGGACGGGTGCAGCCTGGTGCCTGACGGTGTTTGGCGTCTGTTTCATCCTGTCGCGCTTGTTGTTCATTTCCAGCATCGCCCGCTTCGGAGGCTTCAGGACGGCCATTGCCTGTATGTGTATAGAAACCCTGGGGCTGGTGTTGCTATGGCTGGCGCCTTCTACCGCGTTCGCGCTGATTGGCGCGGGGCTGGCCGGTTTCGGGCTGTCGCTGGTGTATCCGGCGTTGGGTGTGGAAGCCATCAAACAAGTACCGAATACCAGCCGTGGCGCAGGACTGAGCGCCTATGCGGTGTTCTTCGATCTGGCGCTGGCGATTGCCGGCCCTTTGATGGGCGCGGTGGCGTTGAATCTGGGGTATTCCTCGATCTTTTTCAGTGCGGCACTGCTGTCGATCATCGGACTGGGGCTGACTTTACTGCTGCGGCGCCGTACCGAAACAGCCGCTTATTGATCGACCTTGTGCAAACCCACCAGGCCGGTTCGCCCAGGCCTGGTGTTTTTTTGCGCGGTCTTTAAGCTGCGGCGAATTGCTCGCTGATCTGCAGCTTGGCTTCGCTTATGGCTTTGCTGCGCATTTCGTCACCGTAAGCCAGGCCCTCGGCGCGAACGAACTCGATGTCGGTAATGCCGAGGAAACCGAACATGACCTTCAGATACTCCTCATGCGCCACGCCGCTTGGCTGGCCGGCATGCAGGCCACCAGAGGTGGAAACGATCACCAGTTTCTTGCCACCACACAGGCCTTCGGGGCCGGCTTCGGTGTAGCGGAAGGTTTGGCCGGCCACGGCGATACGGTCGATCCAGGCCTTGAGTTGAGTCGGAATGGTGAAGTTATACATCGGCGCTGCGATGACCACCGCGTCCGCCGCCAGGAATTCGGCCATGGTCGAGGCACTGAGATCAGTCTCGTGCTTCTGGGCAGCGTCGCGCAGTTCAGCGCTGGTGCCGGCGGCGATCAGGGTCTGGGCGGAAAAGTGGCTGATGGCATCGGCCGCCAGGTCGCGGTAGGTCACGACGACGTCCGCTTCGGCAGCTTTCCAGGCCTCAACCACGTCACGGCTCAGTTGGCGGGACGCGGAATTGTCGCCCAGGATGCTCGAGTCGATGTGCAACAGTTTCATATGAGTGCTCTCCAAGTGAGGATCGCGACCAAGCGATCAATTGAGAACAATCCTATCGATGAAGCCAATAGCCGATAAGTCAGTATTAATGCGATAGTTCGTTCCACTGACAGGACAATAGAACTCGATATGCAAGACCTCAATGATCTGTACTACTTCGCCAAAGTGGTCGAAGCCGGTGGTTTCGCCGCGGCCGGACGCCTGTTGGGTATTCCCAAGTCGCGGCTGTCACGGCGTATCGCTGAACTGGAAGAGCGCCTTGGCGCCCGACTGCTGCAACGTACCACCCGCCAGTTGAAGCTCACGGCCGTTGGCGAGCGTTATCTGCGCCATTGCCAAGCCATGCTGCTGGAAGCCGAGATGGCCGATGAAGCCGTGGCGAGCATGTCCACTGAGCCGCGCGGGCGCCTGCGGGTTTCCAGTCCGGTGGGTTTGGCTCATCAGATGCTGGGCGGGGTGATCGCCAGCTTTCTGGAAAAATTCCCTCAAGTGCAGCTGGAAATGATGCTGGTCAATCGGCGGGTAGACCTGGTGAGCGAAGGCATCGACGTGGCATTGCGCGTGCGCGATCTGGGGGACGAAGACCCGCTGCTGATGACGCGACGGCTGCGTCAGGCGCGGCTGATCATGGTCGCCAGCCCAGCGTTCGTCGCAGGACGGCAGATCAATACCCCGGAGGATCTCAAGAAACTGCCGATACTCGGGGCGCTGGACGCCGATCGCCTGGTCCATCTGCGCCTGCTCAAGGCCAACGCAGAGCCCGTCGAACTGGCCCTGGAAGCCCGGCTGGGCATCGACGACTTCATTGTGCGCCGCGCCTGCGCCCTCGCCGGCCTGGGTTTCACCTTGTTGCCGAGCATGTATTGCGAGGAGGAACTGCAGGACGGCACACTGGTGGAATTGTTGCCCGAGTGGTCGCTGCCGGACGGCTGGCTGCAGGCAGTCTATCCGCATCGACGCGGCATGTTGCCAGCGGTGCGCGCGTGGATCGACCACTTGGTAGAAGCATTCGATGGCTGTGGAGATAGAAAAATATGAGCTTGAGCGAAGAGGATGTCGCGCAGTTCTGCCTGGGTTTGCCGGGCGCCAGGGAGGACTACAAATGGGGCGGCGTGCGGGTATTTTCCATTGCCGGCAACAAGATGTTCGCCCTGCAGAACCTGCGGGGCGAATCACTGGCGTTCAAGGTGGACAAGGATCTGTTCCTGGGGCATTGCGACCGCCCGGGGATCCACCCGGCGCCCTATCTGGCGCGGGCTCAGTGGGTCATCATGCAGACGCCCTACCCGCTGGGCGCCGATGAACTGCGTGGCCTGCTGCAGCGCTCCCACCAACTGGTGGTGAGCAAGCTGCCCAAGCGCACCCAGGTGGGTTTGCTGCTGTCGTGAAGCTCAGAAAAGCATCAGCAGATGACTGCCCAGGAATAACTGGTCGATCCAGAACACCTGGTGCAGCAACACGATGAACCAGAACACCACCTGAAACGACACCTTGCGGGTCTTGTGGCGAAACACTTGCTGAGCCAACAACGCCCCGGGCCAGCCCCCGGCCAGCTCCACGGCGTGCAATACGTTTTCCGGGGTGCGCCAGGCGTCAGCGCGGGCCTTGCGCTTGTCGCTCCAGTACAACAGAAACGCCACCACGCTGACGAGCCCGTAGGCCGTCAGCGGCACCCAGGACTCCGCACGCAACCCGAGCAAAAGTGATCCGAGCAGCGGCAAGGCGCACACCAGCGCAAATACCACGAGCTTGAGCCGCAAACTCTGCACGGCTGGGCCCGGCTCACGGCCTGGACGGCTCATGGCTGGGCCGCCGTCCAGTCCACCCAACCGAATTGCCAGGTGGCCAGGATCAACAGGCCGAAAGCGATCCGGTACCAGGCAAATACGGCGTAACTGTGGCTGGCGATGAACAGCAACAAGCCCCTGACCGCGATCATGGCGAAAATGAACGCCGTGACGAAGCCGATGGCGAACACCGGAAAATCCGCCGGCACAAACAGCTCGCGATATTTATAGCCGGAGTAGACCGCCGCGCCGACCATGGTTGGCATCGCCAGGAAGAATGAAAACTCGGTCGCGGTCTTGCGCGACAGCCCGAACAGCAAGCCACCGATGATGGTCGAACCTGAGCGGGAGGTGCCGGGAATCATCGCAAGGCACTGGGCGAAGCCGACTTTCAGTGCATCCTTCCAGGTGATGTCGTCTACCGTTTCGGCGTGCACTGTGTGCTGGCGCTTCTCGGCCCAGAGCATCACGAAACCGCCCAGCACCAACGCCATGGCCACCGTGATCGGGTTGAACAGGTATTCATGGATCAGGTCTGCAAACAACACGCCCAATACCACAGCGGGCATGAAGGCAATCAGCAGGTTGGCCGTAAACCGACGAGCGCTGGGCTGGGTGCGCAAACCCAGTACCACGTCGAAGATCTTGCGCCGAAACTCCCACACCACCGCCAGGATCGCCCCGAGCTGGATGATGATGTTGAACGCCATCGCGCGCTCGCCGCCGAACTCGAGCAAGTCCGCGACAATGATCTGGTGCCCCGTACTGGAGATCGGCAGGAACTCCGTCAAGCCTTCTACCACGCCAAGAATCAGTGCCTGAAAGGCGGTCCACAAATCCATTCATCCCCCAAAAGACTATGCTTGCGCACGTCTCATCAAAATTTAAGCGTTATGCAGGTGTAAACAGCAGGCGCACGGTGACTGCGATTTCTCAAAAAAACCAATGAAAAAACCGGAACAGGCTCAGGTTTTGCGCCGCGGGGCCGAAATCCTATCAGACAAGCCCTGATAACGCTGCCGCGTTATGACTCAGGACACAAAGGCATACCCGCCTGACGCCAGACTCAGGCGGTCGCAGATGACAAGAATAAGAAACCGGAGTGACAGCGTATGAATAGCTTGCGCAGTGTGTCGATCAGCCGACGCTTGTGGCTCATCTTGGTCGTGTCCATCGTGATGTTGTTCACGTTAGGCGCGTTCATGCTTAAGCAGATCCACACCGACCTGTATCAGGCCAAGGTGCAGAAAACCCAGCATGTGGTCCAGACTGCCAGCGGCGTGCTGAGCTACTACCATGGTCTGGAAACGGCTGGCACCCTGACTCGCGAGGTTGCGCAGAAGCAGGCCCTTAGCGCGGTGCGCGGCTTGCGCTATGACCAGAGTGATTACTTCTGGATCAATGACCTGACGCCTGTGATGGTCATGCACCCGACCAACCCGAAACTCGAAGGTCAGAACCTCTCGGCGATTCGCGACCCGAATGGTTTTGCGCTGTTCAACGAGATGGTCGCCATTGCCAAGGCCAAGGGCGCCGGGATGGTGGATTACCTCTGGCCGAAACCGGGCGCCGAGGCGCCGGTGGCGAAAACCTCTTACGTCAAACTGTTCGAGCCGTGGGGCTGGATCATCGGTTCAGGCGTGTATGTGGATGACGTGGAGGCCGAATTCCGCTCTCAAGTGATCAAGGCTTCGCTGATCGGCCTGGCGATCACCCTGCTCATGGGCCTGCTCCTGACCCTGATCGTGCGCAGCATCGTTCGGCCGCTGCAGGAAACGGTCAATGCCATGGCCAACATTGCCAGCGGTGAAAGCGACCTGACCCGCACCCTCGACACCCACGGCCAGGATGAAGTGACGCAACTGGCCCGGCATTTCAATGCCTTTACCGCCAAACTGCGCGAAGTAGTCAGCCAGTTGCAGGACTCGGCCAGGGCCCTGGGGCAATCGTCCAACGACCTGGGTAACGACGCCGTCCAAGCCCAGGAGCGCAGCCAGCAACAATCGCAACAGATGGAACTGGTGGCGACTGCGATCAACGAAGTGACCTACGGCGTGCAAGACGTCGCCAAGAATGCCGAACACGCCGCCAGCGAAATGCGCGACGCCGAATCCCAGGCCCAGCAGGGCCAGGTGAATATCGATGGCAGCTTGCAGCAGATTGACCGACTGTCCCAGACCATTGATCAGGCGGTCGAGGTGATTCGTACCCTGGCCAGCGAAAGCACCCAGATCGGCAGTGTGCTGGAGGTGATCCGCTCCATTGCCGAGCAGACCAACCTGCTGGCCCTCAACGCCGCGATCGAAGCGGCCCGCGCCGGTGAACAAGGTCGGGGCTTTGCCGTGGTGGCCGATGAAGTGCGGCTGCTGGCCCAGCGTACGCAGAAGTCCACCGCCGAGATCCAGGCGATGATCGAACGCTTGCAGAACCACTCCGAAGCGGCGGTGAAAGTCATCAGCGACAGCAGCCGTGCTTCGCAATTGACCATTGAGCAAGCCGGGCTGGCCGGCGCCAGCCTCAACGCCATCGGCCAGGCCCTGCGCAATCTCAACAGCCTGAACGCCTCCATCGCCAGCGCCACGCTGCAACAGGCCCATGTGGTGGAAGACATCAACCAGAACGTGACCCAGGCCGCCGGCCTCTCCCACAGCACCGCCCTGGCGGCTGAACAATCGAGCCTGGCGAGTACCCGTCTCAAGTCGCTGAGTGAGCAATTGAACGGGTTGCTGAAGCAGTTCAGGGTCTAGTGGCCTGGCCACTAGCGCCTGATCGATACTCGCTGGGCGTCTGGTGCATCTCGATGCGAAAGTGCCGATTGAAGTTGGACAGGTTGTTGTAACCCACCTCAAAACAGATATCGGTCACCGGCATTTCACTGTGCAACAGCAACCGGCAGGCTCGCTGGACTCGGAGCTTGCGCATCAGGTCAATGAAACCGTGTCCGGTGATGCGTTTGAAGAAACGCGAAAAACCGGGCTCGCTCATGCCCAGTTGCCGAGCAATCACCGACAGGCGCAGGTCACCCGTGAGTTCAGTCTGCAGGTACTCGAAGGCCTTGTGGATGCGTTCGGAACTGCGGGCATCCAGGCTGGGTGCATAACAAGGGCTGGCCAGGCATTGGGCCTGCTCCTGCGGGGCGAGATTGAGTGTGTTGAGCAGTTGGAGAAACAATGCCAGCCGCCCGAGTCCCTGGGCCGGGCCGATGCTCTCCAACAGCCTTGCGGCGTTCACCGCGGTGTCGTCGCTGAAGACCAGACCTCGTCGTGCCCTTTCGAACAGCGGCTGTAAATCCCCGAGTTCAGGTAGCGTCCGGCGCAGGCTCAACAGCGTTGCGCCATCGAATTGCAGCACCACGTCCCTTCCAGCCAGGTACTCGCCCGGGGCCAGGTCGCCCATCCAATCGTGGGGCAAGCCCGGGCCGATCATCGCCACGTGGCCGGGGCCGAATGGACCAATATAATCGCCCGCCAGCAATTTACCGCTGCCCCGACGAATGAGATGGATCTCGAATTCGGGATGGTGGTTCCAGCGCGCCAGCGGATACGGATAGTCGTGCTCATACCAGCGAAAACTGTGCTCGGGCTCAGGCAGGATGACTTCAAGTTCGGCGGGTGGCTGCTCGAACAGGGGCGTTGGGTGATCAGGCATGTCGCGCGTCTCTATCGCTGTAGGCAGCACCTTACGCTCGGCGCGCACCGGTTCACCAGCCCTGACCTGATCGTCCACCGATACTTTTTTAACCCGGCCAAGGGACACGTCACGGCGTTAAAAAAAGTACCAGCCGATGATCCCTCCTGCGTTTGTCCGGCGCCAATGGCGCTGCTGTAATCGGCACGTCATTGAAGGTGAGCCGCGCTCCCCTGCTGTTTATTTTGTCATTCGAGACAGGACAACCCATGAAACGACTGGAAGGAAAAAGCGCCCTGGTCACCGGTGCTGCCCGTGGTATTGGCAGGACGTTCGCCCAGGCCTATATCAACGAAGGGGCTACTGTGGCGATTGCCGATATCGATCTTGGAAGCGCCCAAGCCACCGCCGCCGAACTGGGCGACAGCGCCTACGCGGTCAAAATGGACGTCACTGAACAAGCTTCGATTGACCAGGCCATCGAGGCGGTCGTGGCCCGGACGGGCAAGCTCGATATCCTCGTCAATAACGCAGCGCTTTTCGACCTGGCGCCTATCGTGGAGATTACGCGCCAAAGCTACGAACGGCTGTTTTGCATCAATGTCGCCGGCACACTGTTCACGCTGCAGGCCGCCGCCCGGCAGATGATCCGCCAGGGGCATGGCGGCAAAATCATCAACATGGCCAGCCAGGCCGGCCGACGTGGAGAAGCTCTGGTGGCGGTGTATTGCGCCACCAAGGCTGCGGTGATCAGCCTGACCCAGTCGGCCGGCCTTGATTTGATCAAGCATCGAATCAACGTCAACGCCATTGCCCCTGGTGTGGTGGAGGGTGAGCACTGGGATGGTGTGGATGCGCTGTTCGCCCATCATGAAAACCTGCCCCTGGGAGAGAAAAAGCGTCAGGTCGGCGCGCAAGTGCCCTATGGCCGGATGGGCACCGCGCAGGACCTGGTGGGGATGGCGATATTCCTGGCCTTGGCGGAAAGCGAATATGTGGTAGCACAGACATATAACGTCGATGGCGGGAACTGGATGAGCTGATAATTCGCAAGTTTTGCCCTTGAATCGACGGATATGGACTTATTTGCCTGAAAATTGATCCCACTACTTGAGGATTGTCCCAAACGGTACCCAACGGTGCCGTTGCAAGGGATTTCAAGAGAGCGTGAATACCGTTGCCCCAGCCGGGCAAAAATTGCGCATCATAGGCGCCGTCCGCTCAAGGGAGATTTACATGCGTGCCATTTCATCCGTCATGCGTCTTATCGGGCTGTCGTTGGGGCTGGCCTTCGCCACCAGTGTCCTGGCCACCGAAGAGACGCAACTGGTCGAGTCCATCAACCTTTATCGCAGTCAGTCGCAAAGTTGTGCGGATCAGGCCTCTCTGGAGCTACCGCCGCTGGCCATGGATTCGCGGCTGATCCTGTCGGCCAACGGCATTGGTGACCTGCAGCAGGCGTTGGCCCGCACGGCCTACCCGATGGTCAACGTACAGGCCATCAGCCTGTCCGGGCCACGGGACGCGCAAGCCGCGATGAAGGCCGTGCAGGAAAGCTTCTGCCAGGTGGTGCTGGATCCACAGTTCGTCGACATCGGCGTCAGTCGCCTGGATCGCGAATGGCGCATCGTGTTGGCGCGCCCGCTATTGTCGGCGCGTCTGGGAGACTGGCAAGCCGAAGGTCAGAAGCTACTGAAGCTGATCAACAGTGCTCGTGCCCAACCGCGCCGCTGCGGCACCGAAGCCTTCACGGCGACGACGCCGCTGGCCTGGAACGCTACGTTGGCCCTGGCCGCCGTGAACCACACTCGGGCCATGGCCAACAACAACTTCTTTGACCACAAGGATCGCGACAGCCGCATGCCGGGCGACCGCGCCGAGTTGGCCGGTTACCTCGGCCAATTGATCGGTGAGAACATCGCCGCCGGACAGGATACGGCCCTCAAAGTGGTGGACGGCTGGCTGGCAAGCCCCGGTCATTGCGCCAATCTGATGAACCCGCAGTTCAAGGAACTGGGCGCCGGCTATGCGGTGGACCCGAAGAGCGATGCGGGGATTTATTGGACAGCGATGTTTGGCACCCAATAGCGTTTGATCAGATCGCTTGGCACTGGCGGCAATCCCGCTATCGCGAGCAGGCTCGCTCCCACAAGGGTTCTACACACTGTGGGAGCGAGCCTGCTCGCGATGAGCATGGAACTGTCATTGCTGACGCAGCGTCTGCCGCAAATGCTGCATGAACTGGCTCAACGACGGCGACTGGGCCACTGGCTTGCGTTGCAACAGGCCGATCGAACGCTTGCCGGGCTGGTCGATGGCAATCACCTCGCATTGCTCGCCAATATTGAACACCGCCGTGCAACTGGCCGGCAGCAGGGAAAATCCCAACCCTTCGCGTACAAGCGCAGTGGCGGTACTCATGTGCGCCACCTCCCAAGCCGGCTCAGGCTCGACATTCAGGTAGCGCAACGCTGCGTCGGCCAAGGGCCGGATGCTCGTGTCGGGAGTCAGGGCAATGTAGGGCCTGCGTTTCCAGTCGTCCAGACTGTCGCGCTGATGATCCTTGTGGGTCAGCAACACCAGATTGTCATCCAACAGGCGCACGAAGCTCAGCCCGGACAGGTCGTCGGGTAACGAGGTAATGCCCGCGTCCACCTCACCGCGCTGCACCCACCCCATGATCTCCCCGGCCCGACCATCCAGTACGCTCACCCTTACACCCGGGTGTTTGCGCTGGAACGAAGCGATGACCACAGGCAGGAACGAAGCGGCGGCCGTGGGCAGTGCCGCCAGGCGAAGGGAGCCACGACTCAGGCTGAGGGTGTCGCGGGCGTCCCGTACGGCATCGTCCATGTCCCTGAGCATGCGCCTGGCCTGGGGCAGAAAGTGTTCACCGGCCAGCGTCAGTTCGACACTGCGGGTGTTACGCGCCAGCAACTGCAGACCCATGGTCTCCTCCAGTTTGCGGATGCTGTAGCTCAGCGCTGGCTGGGACAGGTGAAGCTGTTCAGCGGTGCGCGTGAAGCTTGAGGTTTCAGCGATCAGGATAAAGGCACGAAGCTGTCGGAAAGAAACGTTCATGGCCGTACTTATAAAGATAATGGATCAATTGATTCTACCTTTAAAATTCACAGAACAATCCATGGCCGCCACTATGGGCCATCCCATCAGTGGAAACGGACATGACAAAAACAATTCTCGTCGGATGCGGCGCCGGTTTTGCCAATGATCGCCCGGACGCCGCCTTGCGCCTGGCCCAGGACCTGGCGCAACGAAACGGCCAGCGCTACATCATGCTGGAGTTGCTGGCCGAACGGACGCTGGCCGAAGCGCAACTGCGCAGGGGCCTCGATCCTCAAGCCGGATACGCCTCTCGCCTGTTCGATTTCCTCGAGCCGATGCTGGATGTGTGTATCGACGCCGGCATCCCCATCATTACCAATGGGGGGGCAGCCAATCCCAGAGCCGCCGCGCAGCGCCTGCGAGCAACACTGGCAGGACGCTATCCGAGTTTGAAAATTGCCTGCGTACTGGGCGATGACCTGCTGGAAGAAACCACACCGCGCTTCAAGCAATGGCTGCCCGTGGACCCGGCAGACGTGGTTTCGGTCAACGTCTACACCGGTGCCGACGGCATTCATACGGCGCTGCAAGAAGGTGCCGGTATCGTGCTGTGCGGGCGAGTGGCCGACCCTTCGCTGGCGGTGGGCGCGATTCGCCACGGGCTGGGTTGGGCCGCCGACGATTGGCAGAAAATGGCCATCGCCACCGCGACCGGGCATTTGCTGGAGTGCTGCACCCAGGTCACCGGCGGGTACTTTGCCCACCCTGGGATCAAAGAGATCCCGGACCCGGCGAACCTCGGTTGCCCCATTGCCGAAATCCATGAGGATGGGCGTTTGATCATCGGCAAAACCCAGGGCTGCGGGGGCTGCGTCAGCGAGCAAACGGTCAAGGAACAATTGCTTTACGAGGTGCATGATCCGCGCCGCTACCTGACCCCGGATGTGGTGCTGGACCTGGGGCAGGCCCGCGTCCGGGACCTGGGTGATGACCGCGTTGAGATCAGCGGCCTGCTGGGCCATCCGCGCCCCGATACGCTCAAGGGCCTGGCCGGTGTGCGTGGGCTCTGGTTCGGCGAGGCGGAAATTTCCTATGCTGGCCCCGGTGCCGTGGCCCGTGCCGTCCTGGCCCGGGAAATTCTGCTGCAACGTTTTGACCGATTGGCGCCAGGCGTACAGCCCTGGATCGATTTGTCGGGTGTCGCCAGTCTGTTCAATGACCACGGTGGCCGCTATCTGCAACAACGACTGGCCCTGGCGCCGGCCCTCGATGATGTACGTGTGCGCGTCGGCCTGACCCATACCGACCAGGCAATGGTTCAGACGCTGTTGGCCGAGGTGGAATCGCTCTACACCAACGGTCCGGCCGGCGGTGGCGGCGTGCGCCGGCACCTCGCTGAAGCCGTCACCACCCGCAGCTTCCTGCTGCCGCGCAGCGAAATCCACACAACCCTGGAGTGGTACTGATGAAGCTGGTCACCCTCGCCGACTTCGCCCACGCTCGTGCCGGAGACAAAGGCAATATCCTCAGCATTGCGGTATTCCCCCTCGATCCGGCGCACTACCCATGGTTGCTGCGCGAACTGACCTGCGAACGAGTCGCCGAACAATTCGCCACGCGCCGGCCTGCCAAGGTGCATCGCTATGAACTGCCGAACCTGCATGCGCTGAATTTCGTCCTCGAAGACGCTCTGGAAGGCGGCGTAAACCTCAGTTGCGGCCTTGATCGCCACGGCAAGAGTTTGAGTTATCTGCTGCTGTCCCTGCGCCTGCCCCAACCACAGGGCTGAAGGATTCACGCGCCCGTACCGTCGACAACAATAAAAAGAGAGGCTGCACCATGATTACAACGTTGGGTTTTTTGATGATGCTGGTCATCATCGGGCTGATATTGCTGCGCAGGATCAGCCCCGTCGTCGCCTTCACCACCCTCCCCGTCGCCGCTTGCCTGCTGGCCGGTTTCAACCCCGGACAGATCGGCGAGTTCATCAAGGCCGGGCTGATCACCGTGGCGCCCACCGCCGCGCTGTTTCTGTTTGCCATTCTGTTCTTCGGGATCATGCGTGATCGCGGGCTGTTCGACCCGCTGGTCAACCTGCTGATCCGCAGTACCGGTGGCAAGCCGCTGGCTGTGGCGCTGGTCACGGTGCTGGTGACGTCAGTGGTGCATCTGGACGGGGTGGGCGCCGCGACATTTTTGCTGACCATTCCGGCGCTGTTGCCGTTGTACAAGCGTCTGAACATGAGCCCGGCCATGCTGTTGTGCCTGGTGGGCACCACCGCCGGGGTCATCAACATGGTGCCTTGGGGTGGCACCACCGCTCGGGCTGCCGCAGTTTCCGGGCTGGACGCCACGGAGCTTTGGCTAGGTTTACTGCCGGTGCAGTTGGTGGGGCTGGTCTGCATGTTGCTGGTGGCCACCGTGCTGGGCTCGCGAGCCCAGCGTCGCCGGCCAATGTCACTGGGAGCGGCCGCCAGCGTCGATCTGGACAGTCTGTCCACCGAAGGTCGCGAGTTCGGCCTCTCGCCCCGCAACCTGCGGTACTGGCTGAACGTGGCCCTGACCGGCGCGATCCTGGCTTGCCTGTTCACCGGTATCTTTCCGCTCTATGCCTGTTTCATGGTGGGATTGGGCATTGCCCTGCCGCTGAACTTCCCTTCCCTGGATGCCCAGGCCGAACGTCTCAAGGCCCACGCATCCGATGCCCTGCAAATGGTGCTGGTGATGATGGCCGCCGCCGTGTTGCTGGGTGTGCTGTCCGGAGCAAAAATGTCCGACGGCATGGCCTTGGCGCTGATCGACTTTCTGCCTGGCGGATCCGCTCAGTACCTGCATGTGATCGTCGGATTCTTTGGCGTTCCCCTGGGGATGATCTTTTCGCCGGACGCCTACTACTTTGCCCTGTTGCCGGTGATCAGGGATGTGGCCGCCGCCGCGGGCGTTCCCCTGGAAGCGGTGGCCCGGGCCATGCTGATCGGTGAAAACACCGGTTTCTCCATCAGCCCGGTGGTGCCCAGCGTGTACCTGGCCCTGGCGTTGTCCGGCGTCGAGTTGCGCAAACACATGGCCTACACCTTTTTCTGGGCCTGGGGCGTCAGCCTGGTGATGCTCGCCTTCGCCGTGGCGACCGGGGCGGTACAGGTTTAGGGGGCAGCGCGGGAAGCGGGTTTTCAGTGTGTGCCGAAGATCAACGATCGGTGCACGCCCGACCCCGCCCGCACACCATCGCCCACCGACAGTGCCACCGAGCCGAACGGCATGGCCGCATCACCACAGGCAAACAATCCCGGCACGCTGGTTTCGCGGGTCATGTCAGTGTGGATGAAGGCACCGAGCGGGCCGTCCTCGAACTCACACCCCAGAGACGCAGCCAACGAACTGCCCACGCGGGTGCGGGGCAAGACGAACAGACCATCGATGACAACCACGCGCCCCCCTTCCAGGACCACATTCGCCCGTTCGCCTTCAATGCGTTCGACCGGTTCGGCTAACAGCGTCACCCCACGTAGTTCCAGGCTGGCCCGCTGCTCCGGATCGGGCTCGAATACGCCATTGGTGAAGAACGTCGTCGGCCCCCAGTCGGGAAGCATCAAGGCGTGGTGCAGCGACATTGGCGACGTCGCCAGCACGCCTATCGGCCCTTGGTCCAACTCATAGCCGTGGCAGTAAGGACAGTGGAAAACGCTTTTGCCCCAGCGCTCAGCCAGGCCTTGCACCGCCGGCAAATCATCGACCACTCCGGTGGCCAGCAGCAGGCGTTGGGCTTGGAAATGTTGCCCACGGGCAGTTTCCAGGGTGAAGCCGCCCTCCTCCTTGCGCGCCTGGACCACGGTGTCCGACACCCACTCCACCGTCGGATAAGCCATGAGCTGGGCGCGGGCATCCTCGGCGATGTCAGCGGGTGCGCGGCCATCCTGGCCAAGAAACCCGTGGGAAGTCGCGGCGAACCGGTTACGGCGTTGCCCCCCATCGATCACCAGCACCTTTCGCCGGGCCCGTGCCAGTTGAAGTCCTGCCGACATACCCGCGTAGCTGCCGCCTGTAATGATGACGTCGTAGCTCATGATCTCTCTCCAAGGGTGGTTTTCGAAGGACCGCTAAAGTCTCGACACATCGTAAGTTCCTTGAAAAGCGCCTGTCAACGATCTCGTAACTTTTGTAATTACAGGCGATACTCCACCCCGTCTCAACCACAGAACAACGCCGTTACCATGAGAAACGACACGCGCCTGTCCCGCATGCTTCATGTACTCATCCACATGGACCGTCACCAGCAATCCGCCACCTCCGACACCATCGCGCAGATGCTCGGCACCAACCCAGTGGTGGTGCGCCGGACCATGGCACTGCTCAAGGAACAGGGCTATGTCACGTCAGAGAAAGGCCATCGCGGCGGCTGGACGTTGAGCAAATCCCTGGCAGAGATGACCCTGCTCGACATCCATCAGGCCTTGGGTAGCACGTCGATTTTTGCCATCGGCCTGTCCACCGATCACCCGCAGTGCCTGGTGGAACAAGCGGTGAATGCGGCGCTGACGGATGCGTTCGATGAGGCTCAGGCGCTGCTGCTCAAGCGTTTGGGCAGCATCACTCTGGCGCAGTTGGCGGAGGATTTTGATCAGCGTTTTCGGGAGGGGCACGGCTGAGTGGTGGGAAGCGGGCCTGATCAGGCATCGAGATCGGCACTCCATCGACGCTGGATGTTCCGTGCTTGGAACCGGCCCGCTTCACTTTATTGAGACATCGCCGCCTTCAACGACGACAGGCGTTCACCGCAGGCACCCGGCCACGCCACGGCTGGGCACGTTCCAATTGCGCGGCCAGGGCCAGCAGGGTGCTTTCTTCGCCAAAGCGACCGGCGAAGTGCGCGCCCATCGGCAGGCCGTTGCTGCTCCAGGACAACGGCACGGACATCGCCGGCTGACCGCTGGCATTGAACAGCGCGGTGAATGGCGAGTAGCTGTGGTAGCGCTCCAGCAGTTGATCGAGGCTCATGCACACGTCCTCAACGTCCAGCTCGCCAATCGGTACCGGTTCACGGGTCAGGACCGGGGTGAGGATCAGGTCGTAATCGTGCATGAACGTCGCCAGTTGTCGACCCAGGGTATGAATCCACTCCACTGCAGCCGCGTACTGGGCGCCGCTGACGTTGCCCTTGTCCCGCAGGATGATCCGGGTGCGCACCTCCAGCTCCTCGGCCTGTACCGCGAACCCGCGCATCTGGCCCAGCAGGTCAACGTAATGGCGAGTGCTTGCGCCGATGATGGTGAAGACCTGATCGAGAAACTCCGGTAATACCACCGGCAGGTTTACTGGTTCGACACGGTGGCCGAGGGACTCACACAACCGCGCCGCCTCGCCTACGGCCTTCAGGCTCTGTGGCGATGTTGGCCAGGGACCGAGTTGCTCCACCAGGGCAATGCGCAACGGTTGCGGATCGCGCTGCAACGCCGTCACATAGGGCAACGTCTGGACCGGCGCGGCATAGGGCGCTCCCAGGTCCATTCCGGCGGTGGCGTCCAACAGTGCGGCGCTGTCGCGCACCGACAAGGTGATCGCATGGGGCGTGCCCATCCCCGCCCACCCCTCGCCGATCATCGGCCCTGACGGCAGCAGGCCACGGCTTGGCTTGAACCCGAAGACGCCACAGCATGACGCCGGCACGCGCAACGACCCGCCGCCATCGTTGCCGTGGGCGAACGGCACGACCCGGGCCGCCACCAGCGCTGCCGCGCCACCGCTGGAACCACCGGCGCTATGCCGGGTGCTCCAAGGGTTTCGGGTGGCGCCAAACCGCAAAGATTCGGTGGAGTACGACGTGCCGAACTCCGGTGAAGTGCTGGTGCCCATTACCTGACAGCCCGCACGGCGCAAGCGGGTGACGACTTCGGATTCGAAATCCGCGCGAAAATCCCCCAATGAGCGTGAACCGTTGGTCATTGCCGCCCCCGCAACGGGCGAAAACAGGTCCTTGATCAACGTCGGCACGCCCGCCAACAGACCTTGCCCGACCTCAGGCGTGTCGGCCGCTTCCCGCGCCGAATCGTATAACCGCTCGGCCACCGCGTTGAGCTGCGGTTCGACCCGTTCAAGACGTTCGATGGCCGCCTCCAGCAGTTCGCCGGGGCGGATCTCGCCGCGCCTGACCCACTCGGCCAGTGCGCTGGCGTCTTCGTTGTCCATCAAGTGGTGGATGTCTTGCATGCCCATGCTTCAGATTCCTTGTTTCATGACGATTGACGGGAGCCGAGAGTGGTCGCCTGACCATGGCCTCGAGTACGCAGACCGACAGCGATCCACAGCAGCGCGGCGGCAAAACTGGCGACTGCCAGCCATTGGATCGACTGGCGCAGATCGCTGGCGAAGGCGCCCACAGAGGCCACCACCAGCGGACTGACGAACTGGCCGATATACAGAAACGAGGTGAACCCACCCAGGCCACGGCCGCGGGTGCTGGCAGTCAAGGCATTCATCACGGGAGCCATCACGTTGGGCACCAGCAATCCGGAACCCAGGCCCTGAATGAAGACCGCCACCAGCACGGCGTTGTAGCTCTGGGCGCGCATCAGCAGCCAGAGCCCAAGCCCTATCAGACTCAGCAACAGCGCGTTGCAACCGGCAATGCCGAAGCGACGGCGCAGCAAGGGCCACATCAACGAACCGCCCAGGGTCGCCAGCAGACTCAAGCCTGCCGCCATGCCGATCAGCGTGCTGGAGGTGATGCCCAGGCTGACCAACAGCGTCGGCGCCTGGATCGGCACGATGAAGGTCAGCACCATGCCGCCCAGAATCATCAGGTAACCGATCACCAGCGACCGTACCGCGACCTTGGCCGGACCCGATTCGTCCGCTTGCTGCTCGGCCCTTGGCCGCTTGGCCATCGACGGCTCCCACAGCACCTTCATCATGGCGGGCACCAGCAACAATGGCAGCAGGTACAAAAGGAACGGCGAGCGCCACGAATGCTCCCCGAGCGCCCCACCCACCACAAAAAACAGCGCCCCCACCAGGCCGATGGTCACCACTTGCCGGTTGACGTAGCGCAAGCGCTCTTCGCCGTGCCAGTAGTCAGCAATGAGGGCCGCGCAACAGGTCATCACCGCCGCTTCGGCGCAGCCGAACAGCAGCCGGGTGCCGACAATCGCCGGCAGGTTATCGAGCATCGCCGGCAGCGCGCCGAGCACTGCGTAGAGCAACGTGGCAATCACCAGCAGCGCCTTGCGCCCGACCCGGTCCGCCAGCCAACCGGCCAACGGCGCGCACAGGGCAATGGTCAGGGCCGGCCCGGTGATCGCCAGCGGCACCAGCAGATCGGCTCGCGGCTCCATGGGACCGAATTCGGCGCCCAAACGGGGCAAGATGGGTGCGACCATCACCGAGCCCATGATGGTCAGGCTGCTGCCGAGCATCAGCACCAGCCCTTCACGCCGACCCGTGGCCTGGCGTGACGGGGCTGCGGCCGTTGAAATGGAACTTGATTGGTTCATGGGAGCCCCTTTAGAAACTGTGAGAAATGCGCAGTGCCGTGGTGTAGCCCTCGGCACGGTTACGCGCGTCGAACTCCTTGTAGACGTGCAGCCATACCGGCGGCATACCGGGCTTGAAGTAGCTCACCGCCGGCCCGACGGCCATCACCCGGGCGCGATTGCCCGATTGCAGCCCTGGCGCATCGTCATCGCTGAACTGGCGGTAGTAATACCCGCCCACGCCCACGGTCCAGGGCCCGACGTGCTGGCCCACCGCGAATTCGTGGCGGTACTCGACGCCGCTCTTGTAGTCAGTGGCCGGGTTGCGTGTGTTGATGTCGACTTCGAAACTGGAAGACACTTCGAAGCCGCTGTCGGAGATGTAAGTGGCGTTGAGGATCGGCGAAAAGGTCCAGTGGTTGAGCCCCGGTGAAATCAGCCGGTTCTTGTCATAGTCGCCAGTCGGTGCCTGGATCTGGAACTGGGTGTTGACGAACAGGTTGGGCGATAGGGTCCACTGCAGGATCAGCGGCAACAACTGGATGTCGGCCATGCGAAACGGATCGGCCGCAAGGTCCAGCGGACCGATAGGCGTCTGCACCTGTACCGAAGCGTCCATCTGGAAGAACGGCACCACGGCGCCGAAGCCATATTTGGCGCCCAGCACGGTGTAATCGGTCATGCGCATATAGGCGACGCCGATGGACAGCACATCCAGAGAGAAATTGTTGTCCACGGACTTGCCGTGGCGGTCCTTCTGCACGTTGGCCGAATAGAACGCGGTGCGCAGGCCGACGGTGCCAAAGGGCGTGGCCGGCGGCATCATGCCCGCGCCGAAATCATAGACCCCGACCGCCGTGGTCGGCGCGCCGTTTTCGGTGCCATGGGCAGCGCCCCCCATACCGATCAGCCCCAAGGTCAACCAAGTACAGCGCCAGGCGTTTGCTTTTTTATTTTGATTCATCGAATGCCCCTCCAACCCTGTGGTGTTGGGGTCATCCTAGGGAGCCGGCCGGTCAGCCGTTATCCGTTTTCAGCACAGATGCGTGCGACGCAGGGTTTGGGAAGGTGTCTCGCCGAACAGCACCCGATAATCGCTGGAAAAGCGGCTCAAGTGCCAGAAGCCCCAGCGTGCCGCCACCTCCTGGACGCCCAGGGCCTGATCCCCGTTGCGCAGTTCACGACGCACGGCATTGAGGCGCAACGCCCGTAAATAGGCCACCGGATTGATACCCAGGGTTTCCTGGAAGCAATACTGCAGTTTGCGTCGGCTGGCCCCGATGTGGTTGCACAGGTCGAGGATCGACAGCGGCTCATCGACATGGGCCAAGGCGTACTCCCGGGCGCGGTCGACCATGCGCTTGCGCGCCGTGGGATTGAGCGGCGGTGCCTCGTCCGGTGCCACCAGTTCCAGTATGTGCAGCATCACCGTGTCACGCAGGCCACGACGAATCGACTCGTAACCCAGCAACGAGTCACGCCCCTGCTCGCCCCCTTCAAGCTCATCGAATAACGCCGCAAGCTCGGCGGGCAGCGTCGAGTTGCCGAGACGGTAACACTTGGGAAGATCGGTAATTCGAAAGCGGCTGCCTTGACGTTCCAGCACATGCTCCAACGCCTGCTCGTCGATGGCGACACCGAGCAGATCCAGATGTTGGGGCGTGCGCAGCTCGGGCAGGTTATGCCCACGGGCGACCAACAGGCTGGGCTCGACAATCGGGTGCCCGGAGCAAAAGACCGGCCCGTCCGCACTCAGCGGCACGCTGAAGGTGATGGCGCCCTCCCAGGCCGTGCCTTGCTTGGTCAGAGCCTGATTAGAGCGGTCGCGCACCAGTTGCATCCACTCCGAGCGGAACTCGATCAACTCGCCGTCGAAGCGCCCGGGGGTCAACTGGTCGTAGCAAACCTGCCAACCGCCCATGTTCCGGGCGTGCTCGTCGATGTCTGTGGTGCGGAACCGATTGATCGGCAGCATCGGCAGTCCCTCCGACGAGACCGCTGGTTGCGCCATGTTGTCATTGTTCATTGACCCGACCTTTGATGATTCCAGGGCTTATGGATCAAAGCTCAGGCAAGTTCCATTCCGCTGGGTAGGCCATTCGTTCAATTGTGCCGAAAACGGATAGACTCTTTCACCGGCCCTGACAAACACCCCGCGCGAAACGATCATGAACGAGATGACCCTGGATGTCGGCCTCGCCGCCGAGTCCATTTCCCAACCGCGCACCCTGGTATTCCTGGCCTATCCGCAGATGGGCTTGCTGGACCTGACCGGCGCCCAAACAGTGTTCTGGGCCGCCACCAAGGCCATGACCGAACGCGGCCTGCCCGGCTACGCCATGCACACCGCCAGTCTGGCAGGCGGATTGATGCAAAGCGCCGAAGGCCTGGTCGTGGATACCCGTGCCCTGCGGGAGCTCGACGGGACGCTCATCGATACGCTGATTGTCCCCGGCGCACCGGACATTCGGCAGGCGATGATCGACTGTGTCGACCTGGTGCAATGGCTGCGCATTGCCTCGGTCCAGGCCAGGCGCACCGCATCGGTGTGCAGCGGCACTTTCCTCATGGCCCAGGCCGGCTTGCTGGACGGACGCCGGGCCGCCACCCATTGGGCCATGTGCGAGATGCTCAAGAGTGGTTTCCCGTCGGTTGAGGTGGATCTTGATGCGATCTTCATCCAGCAGGACAACGTCTGGACCTCGGCCGGTGTCAGCGCGGGCATCGACATGGCCCTGGCATTGGTCGAAGCCGATTGCGGTCGCGACGTGGCCCTGCAGGTGGCCCGTGAGCTGGTAGTGTTTCTCAAACGCCCCGGCGGTCAGGCGCAGTTCAGCCAACTGTTGCAATTGCAGATGCAGGAGAGCGCCGGCTTCGATGAACTGCACGTGTGGATTTGCGCACATCTGGACGACAACAACCTCACCGTCGAGCGACTGGCCCGCGAGGCCAGGATGAGCCCGCGCAATTTTGCCCGGGTCTACAAACGCCAGACCGGCCGCACCCCGGCCAAAGCCATCGAGATGTTCCGCCTTGAGGCGGCGCGGCGAATGCTGGAAGACTCTCAGCGCAACATCGACCAGATCGCCCGCGCCTGCGGTTTCGGTGACGAGGAACGAATGCGTCACACATTTCAGCGTCACCTGTCGATTTCCCCCCGCGAGTATCGCAGCCGGTTTTCCCGTTAAGCGCGAAACTTGCGCTACTGGCCTGTCAGGCCACTTTCCAGGATCGCGCCTGCGAGTCGCCCTGCTCAGCCAGGAGTGCGCTGCAACGGGAGCGCAGCCAACGCTCCCCCGGATCATTGTGCGAAGCACCGCGCCAGACCATGGAAAGCTCGTGCTGGGGCAAACAGATCGGGGCCGCTTGAGCCCGCATGCCAGCCAGCACGGCCATCGCCAGGGCAACGTAATCCGGCACGATAGCAATCATGTCGCTCCCGGCCAACAGCACGGGCAAGGCGCTGAACTGCGGCACGGTCAACACCACCCGGCGCTGTCGGCCCATCAGGCATAACGCCCGGTCCGAATCATCGATGACATTGCCCATGGACGACACGACGGCATGGGGCCGACGGCAGAATTCATCCAGGGTCAGTTCGCCGGGCTGCGAATCGGCGCGCAGCAGCATCGGTCGAATCGGCCGCAGCGTCTTGCGCCGGGCATTGGCCGGCAGCTCCAGGGTCGGGCTGATGCCCAGGGATATCTCGCCGCTGGTCAACAGCTGGGACACCTGCCATTGATCGGCCCGGCGCACCACCAAGGTGGTGCCCGGTGCCTCGACCCGCAGGCGCCGCAACAACTCCGGCAGCAGTGCGTACTCGACGTCATCGCAAAGGCCGATATGGAAGGTCGCCTCGCTGGTGGCTGGCTCGAACGCCTGGCAGCGGCTCAAGGCTGCGGCGATGCTGTCCAGCGCCGGTGATAGATTGGAGAAGATTTCCCGCGCCCGGGAGGTCGGTTCCATCAACCGCCCCGAACGGATGAACAAGGGATCATCGAACATCAACCGCAGGCGTGCCAGGGCACTGCTGATCGTTGGCTGGCCGAGGAACAGCTTTTCGCTGACGCGGGTCACGTTTCGCTCGTGCATCATGGTTTCGAAGACCACCAGCAAATTGATGTCAGCACGACGCAGGTCATTTCTGTTCATCATCGTCGTCGCCCCAGGCGCCAGGCCATTGAGTCAGGAGTGGACAAGATCATCGCCTGCGTCCTCCATCAAGGCCTACGGCGACGAGGTGTTGAAAGCGTAATCCCCGAGGCAAGCCAGTGTCTGTTGTACGTGGGGACACTCCACCCACCCTTTGGGCGGCTTCATCGATACTTCGGTATATACCAAGCCCTGTGGCGAACACTGCCTTTGTGGCGAGGGGATTTATCCCCGTTGGGCTGCGCAGCAGCCCTAAAGCAGTGAACTCAATCTTCCTGGCACACCGAGTTGCCTGGTTTGGGGGCCCCTGCGCAGCCCAGCGGGGATAAATCTCCTCGCCACAAATAAAGTATTGGCACGGCCTGGCGGAATTTCAGGGTTTTATGTCCTACCTCAGCCCAAGCGGCGCTTCTAAGATACGAACCGATGCTCTGTCCCCCGACATCCCAGAGCGAGACCACGTAAAAACAAAAGGTCTGCCAGCGTGCCCCTACCCTCCGCGATGCTCAAGAACGTCTATGACAGCCTGCGATACGCCCCATGCCAGAAGGGGCCGCGACTGTCGATGGGAATCAGTACCCATCCGCTGGTCAACGCCCTCGGCTGGCTGGTAGGCCTGGTGGTGGCTTGCGGGATTGTCATCATCAACTCCGA
Organism: Pseudomonas sp. A214; assembly: GCF_900156295.1. Classification (NCBI taxonomy): domain Bacteria; kingdom Pseudomonadati; phylum Pseudomonadota; class Gammaproteobacteria; order Pseudomonadales; family Pseudomonadaceae; genus Pseudomonas; species Pseudomonas sp. A214. The sequence continues at coordinate 3,750,246 of NZ_LT707062.1, read as the reverse complement.
GACCCATTCCGACCTGGCGCCGACCCTGCTGTACATCACCTTGTTATTGATGGCGGCCAACCTGTTCTCCATCAATCTGGTGATCACCGTCGCGCTGATGTGCATGGGCTTGCTCACCGCGATGTTCTTGTACAACGGCGGCTATCACCGCTGGGAATCGACCACCGGTTTCTTTCGCTGCCTGACCGCATTGTCCGCCATTGCGTTCCTGGCGCTGCGCAGCAAGCAGGCTTCCGACAGCCTGCGGCACAACGAGGCTTATCTGATCGGCGCCCAGCGCCTGAGCCAGACCGGCAGCGTGGGCTTTCGCGGCGATCGCCAAGCGTTGACCTGGTCGCAGGAGTCGGCACGGATTTTCGAGTACTCGCCCAGCAAGACACCGACGGTGTCGATGATGCTGGCGCGCACTCACCCTGAAGACCTGGAGTTGGCACGCGGGGTTTTCCAACAGGCCGCCGCTGGTGAACCGCAGATCGAGGTCAAGCTGCGCCTGCTGATGCCTGATGGGCGCATCAAGCACATCCACATGATCGCCAGCCCCCTGCTCGTCCAGCATGGCCGTTTCCAGTACTTGGGCGCGCTCATGGACGTCACTGCCAGCAAGCAGGCCGAAGACGCATTGTTCCGCGCCCAGAGCCAATTGGCCCACGTCACGCGCTTGACCTCCCTGGGGGAAATGGCCGCGTCCATCGCCCACGAGGTCAATCAGCCACTGACGGCCATCACCAGCAGTGGCGAGGCCTGCCGCCGCTGGCTCAAACGTCCGGAGCCCGATCTCGGGGAAGCCCTGGATTGCCTCGACCGAATCGTCGCCAACGGCTGTCGCGCCAGCGAGGTCATCAGCGGTATCAGAGCGCTGTCGCGCAAATGCGACCCGGTGCGCCAGCCCGAGCCGCTGGACGACATCGTCCGCGAGACCCTGAACCTGGTCCAGCAGCAACTGGCTCATCATAAAGTCCGGGCGAAGGTGGAGCTGGCAGCGACCGACAGCCAGGTCAGCGCAGACCGGGTGCAACTGCAGCAAGTGATCATCAACCTGATCATCAATGCCTGTCACGCCATGGACGCAGTCAAGGTACACGAACGAACCCTGCACATACGCACCTGGATGGAGGATAACGAAGTGCTGCTGGAGGTGACTGACCACGGAACCGGCATTGCCCCCGAGGTCCTGCCGTCCTTGTTCAATGCGTTTTTTACCACCAAGGAAAACGGTCTGGGCATGGGCCTTTCCATCTGCCGGTCCATCATCGACTTCCATGACGGCAGGATCTGGGCGACCAGCGAGGCCGGCCAAGGCACCTCATTCAGGTTCGCGCTGCCGCGGCTCACTTGCACCGCTGTGTCGGGGAGCGGGCAATGAACGCCATGCAGCCCACGAAACCGGTCCTCGGCAACGAGCCCATCGTTTATATCGTTGACGACGACGCACCGCTGCGCGAAGCCCTCGGCAGCCTCCTGCGCTCCATCGGCCTGCAGGTGCATCTGTTCGATTCGGTCGCACAGTTCATGAACCATTCCAGGCCCGACCTGCCCAGTTGCCTGGTTCTGGATGTACGGCTGCAAGGCACCAGCGGCCTGGAGTGCCAACGGGCGCTGGTCGCGGCCAACGTCCATCTGCCCATCGTGTTCATGACCGGCCACGGTGACATCGCCATGACCGTGCGGGCGATGAAGGCCGGTGCCGTGGATTTCCTCGCCAAGCCGTTTCGCGAACAAGACCTGATCGACGCCGTGACCGCCGCCCATCAACAGGACTGCCGGCGGCGCGACGCCGAACGCAGCCATCAGCAAGTGCTTGACCGTTACACCACATTGACCCCGCGCGAGCAACAGGTCATGGCGCTGGCGGCGTCAGGCCTGATGAACAAGCAGATCGCCGGGGAACTGGGCTTGAGCGAAATCACGGTCAAGATTCACCGCGGCCAAGCCATGCGCAAAATGTGCGCAGGCTCGTTTGCCGATCTGGTCCGCATGGCCCAGGTGCTGGAATGGCGCGGCGAGCAGTAGAAAGTTCATACACACGTATACTTGGCGGGACTATTGGACGGCGTATCTTGCAGTGATACAGGCGCCTTTATGGCTACCTGATATCACCCCAGGTATCGACATGTCCAATACCGCAACTATTTCAATTGTTGATGATGACGAGTCAGTTCGAATTGCACTGGATGGCTTGTTACGTTCCCACGGATATCGGGTTACAACATACGCGGGCGCCTTGGACTTTTTATCTTCTTGTGAACTTGAAAACACAGCGTGCCTGATATCGGATATTCAAATGCCTGGCATGACCGGTATTCAGATGTACGATCGACTGTCGACCCTGGGCATTCATATCCCGATCATTTTCATTAGCGGATACCCTGGCGTGCCACCCCGTGTCAGCGCCGGGGCGCCCGAGCCGGTGGCGTTTTTCCCGAAGCCCTTCGACTGCGCTCAATTGATCGCCTGCATCGAATCGATAGTTGGCCGGCCTTCCTGATGCCGCGCCATCGTCGCGACCTCATACCTTTGTATAGATCCCCCCTACCCAGGCATAGGCCGGATGACCTTATGTAGAAGTGTTAAACACAGGCCCTGCCAATAAGCTTCCCTACAGCGAACTGAAATTGAATGTGCTCGATGGCAACTCATTGCAGCCAGGCGCTTTTGGAGTAGTTCGCGACACGGTCACGCTGAAACAGTTAAACAATTCAACGTATCGATTTTGTCTTCGGGAGCTCATCATGAAACAACATATTCTGGTTGTTGGCGCAGGTTTCGGCGGGGTCTGGAGTGCATTGAGCGCCGCCCGGCTGCTGGACCAACACGATCGTAATGACGTGCAGATCAGCGTCCTGGCCCCCCAGGCTGAGCTGCGCATCCGTCCTCGTTTCTATGAGCCGGACGTCCACACCATGGCCGCCCCGCTGGGTGGCCTGTTCGACGCGGTGGGCGTGAAATTCGTACAAGGTTCGGCGAGCCGTATCGATGTCGACAACAAACAGGTTGGCTACGTGGATGTGTTCGGCACCGAGGGCAGCCTGGGCTACGACCGCCTGGTGCTCGCGGCGGGCAGCCAACTGGTCCGCCCAGACCTTGAAGGCATGATCGAGCATGCCTTCGACGTTGATGAAATCGAACAGGCAACCCGCCTCGAAGCCCATATCAAGTCCCTGAAAAATCTTCCGGACAGCCCGGCCCGCAACACCGTGGTGGTGGCCGGCGGAGGCTTTACCGGGATCGAAACCGCCACCGAAATGCCGGCACGCCTGCGCGCGGTCCTGGGTGAAGACGCTAACATCCGGGTCATCGTGGTGGATCGCGGGTCGCAGATCGGCGCAGCGTTGGGCGACGGCATTCGTCCGTCCATTGTCCAAGCGTCCGAGCATCTGGGTATCGAGTGGATCGTCAACGACTCGGTCGAATCGGTGGATGCCGGTGGCGTCACCCTGTCGAGCGGCCAGCGTATCGAGTCCCATACTGTGATCTGGACCGTGGGGTTCCGCGCCAGTCCGTTGACCCAACAGATACCCGGCACTCGCGATCGCCAGGGTCGCCTGCACGTCGATGCCAACCTGAAAGTCCTGGGCCAGAACGACATATTTGCCACCGGCGACGTGGCCTATGCCGCCACCGACACCCTGGGTAACTACGCGGCCATGTCCTGCCAGCACGCCATCGCCCTGGGCCGCTATGCCGGCAACAACGTCGCGGCCGACTTGTTGGGCGTCGCGCCGATGGCCTACAGCCAACCCAAGTACGTGACCTGTCTGGACCTGGGTGCCTGGGGCGCGGTGTATACCGAGGGTTGGGATCGCCAGCTCAAGTTGGTCGGGCAGGAAGCCAAGGAGCTCAAGACCCAGATCAACACCGTGTGGATCTATCCGCCCGCGGCTGATCGCGCGACCGCACTGGCCGCCGCCGACCCGTTGATCCCGGTGGCCTGAGTCCGTTTCCGACCCCGGCCAGTCCCTCCTTTCTGCGCCGGTCTTTCCCAGACGCCTGCCGATGATGCTTGGGCAGGCGTTTTTTTTCAGGCGCTCGTCCCCAAGCCAGTCTGAATATCGTCACTGCCCAGTAAAATCCGTCGCAATGCCCGCCCACTGCCCTCTGTGCACAAGGTAAGGTAGGCAAAAATCATCCGGATCGAGGTGTGCCGTGGCGTCCTATTCCTTGCGTCAGCTGAAGTACTTCGTCACCACCGTCGAATGTGGCAGCGTCGCCGAAGCCTCCCGCAAGCTGTACATCGCCCAGCCCTCGATTGCGACCGCCGTCAAAGGGCTGGAAGACAGTTTCGGCGTGCAGTTGCTCATCCGTCACCACGCCCAGGGTGTGTCGCTAACCCCCAGCGGCGCTCGCTTCTATCGCAAAGCCCAGGAACTGCTGCGCATGGCGCGAGAGTTCGAGCAGAACGCACTGGCCGACAACGACGTGGTCAGCGGTCAGATCGACATTGGCTGTTTCGAGACTGTCGCGCCCCTGTACTTGCCACGATTGATCGCCGGTTTTCGCCAGCGTTATCCAGGCGTGGAGATCCGTCTACAGGACGGCGAGCAACAGGAACTGGTGCAAGGTTTGACGGGGGGGCGTTTTGATCTGGCGATTTTTTATGAGCACGACCTCGACGGCACCATCGAGACCGAGGCGCTGATGGCGCCTCAACAACCATACGCGCTGCTGCCGGCGGAGCACCGCTTTGCCAGCCAGGCTCAGGTGTCCCTGCGCGATCTGGCGCTGGAGCCGATGATTCTGTTGGACGTGCAACCCAGCCGGACCTATTTCGTGAGCATATTCGAGGAGTTGGGCCTGACACCGAACATTGTATTCAGCTCACCCTCGATCGAAATGGTGCGCGGCATGGTCGGGCAATCGTTCGGCTTTGCGCTGCTGGTAACCCGGCCACATTCCACCTGCACCTACGATGGGCAGCAAGTGGTGTGCGTCAACATCGCCGAGGACGTCACCGGTTCGGCCCTGGTGGCAGGATGGCTCAAGCGCGCGCACCTGACCAAACCTGCGCAGTTGTTCGTGGATTACTGCAAAGAGCAGTTCAAACAATGGCTGGCCTGAGCCAGCCATTGATATGGAACGTTGTGACTAGCGAGCGGCCCAGGCGTTGAAGCGCTGCTCCAGTTCCTCACCATGGTCAACCCAGAACTCGGCATCCACGGCCCGGGCTTCGGCCAGGTTGGCCTCGGCGGTAGGCAACTGCTCCTGGACCGCTCCAGGCAACAACGCCAGCGCCTTGCGATGCACCGGCCCATAAGGGATGTTTTCCGAGAACACCTTCTGCGCCTGCGGCTGGCTGGCAAAGGCAATGAATTGCTCGGCCAGGACCTTGTTCGGCGTGCCCTTGACCACCGCCCAGTACTCCGGGTCATACAGGCTTTGCGGCCAGACGATACTCAGCTTCATGCCTTCCTTTTGCGCCGAAGCGATGCGACCGTTGTAGGCAGCGCTCATCGCCACGTCCCCCGCCACTAGCCACTGTGCCGGTTGCGCACCGGCCTCCCACCACTGGATGTTCGGCTTGATCTGATCCAGCTTGGCGAACGCCCGCGACACGCCTTCGGGGGTGTTGAGCACCTTGTACAACTCCTGCGCCTCGACCCCGTCGGCCAGCAAGGCAATTTCCAGGGTGTACTTGGCCCCCTTGCGCAACCCGCGCTTGCCCGGGTATTCGGTGACGTTCCAGAAATCCGCCCAGGACTTGGGGGCCTTGGCCAACTTGCTCTGGTCATAGGCCAGGACCATCGACCAGACATACGTGGCCACGCCACATTCAGTGAGTGTTCCCGGCACAAAATTCGCCGGATCACCCAAGGCGCTCAAATCGAGCCCTTCGAACAGGCCCTCCTCACAACCGCGCAACAGCTCGGGGCTTTCGACTTCGACCACATCCCAACTGGTGTGGCCGGCCGCGACCATGGCCTTGATCTTCGATAACTCGCCATTGTATTCGCCGGCGACAATGCTTCCTGCACCGCTGGCGTTGAAGGGTTGGAAGTAGGCCTTGTCCTGGGCCTGCTTGGTGGCGCCACCAAAGGAGATCACGGTGAGGCTCTGTGGCGCGGCCAGGACGCTGCTACTCAGCAGCACCAGGGCACACGCGATATTGCAACGCAAGGATCTGGACATGAAGCGGTTCCTCGAAAGGCCGGCTCGCCCGCACGAGCCGGCGACGGGACTCAGAGGCGACCGTAAGCGCGGGCGGTGCGATCTACAGCAATACGGGTCTTGTCGACCAGTTCGTTGATGTCGGCATGGCTGGCTACCAGCGCCGGGGCCATGATCATCCGGCCCAGAGTGCCGGCCTCACGAGGCAGGCCGTCAATCAGGGCGTTATCCTTCAGGCGCAGTTGCGCGGCCCGGGTTTTCCAAACATTGAAATCGTTCACCGCAAATTCCTTGTCTCAGAAGTCGTTGGGTTCGCTGAGATGGCTCGCCAGGCGATCCATCAATCGGTCGCAGGCCGCCATCTGTTCAACGCTCACGTATTCATCGGCTTTGTGCCCCTGATCCATGCTGCCGGGGCCGCAGACCACCGCCGGGATTCCGGCCTGATCAAACAGGCCGCCTTCGGTGCCGAATGCCACGGTGCTGAAGGCATCACTGCCGCACAGCTCGGCCACCAGACGCGCAGCGGCGCTGTCAGGTCGGGTTGCCAGGCCCGGGTAGGCGGACAGTGGTTCAAACCGGATCGCGGTGTCGCCCTGCACGGCCCGCATCGCCGGCAGCAACGCCTGCTCGGCGTAATCGCGCAATTGCTCGACGACGACTTCTGGGGCGAAATCCGGCAAGGCGCGCACTTCGAAATCGAAGCGGCAATCGGCCGGGACGATGTTCAACGCGGTACCGCCCTGGATCACGCCCACCTGCACCGTGGAGTACGCCGGATCGAAGCGCGCATCGTGCTGTGAAGGTTCGGCCAGATTCGCGCCGATCTCCCCCAACCGACCGATCAGGCGCACTGCCTGCTCGATGGCGTTCACCCCGTAGGGCGCATAGGCCGAATGACAGGCCGCCCCTTTGACATGGCAACGCATCGCCAACTTGCCCTTGTGGCCCAACACCGGCTGGAGTTGGGTGGGCTCGCCGATCAGGCACAACGCAGGCTGGGGAATGCGTTGCGCCAGCACTTGCAGCAGACTGCGCACGCCCAGGCAACCGACCTCTTCGTCATAGGAGAACGCCAGATGCACGGGCCGGCGAAGCGGGCTGGCGAGGAACATCGGCACCGCCGCCAGCACTGAAGCCAAATAACCTTTCATGTCGGCGGTGCCCCGGCCGTACAGCTTGCCGCCGACCTCGCTCAGGCAAAACGGATCGACCGTCCAGTGCTGTCCGTCCACCGGCACTACATCGGTATGACCGGACAGCACGACCCCACCGGGCACCGCTGGGCCGATGCTCGCCAGCAGGTTGGCCTTGGTCCGCTCGGGGTTGTAGATCAGTTCGCAACTCACGCCCAGATCGTGGAGGTAGCCACGCACGAACTCGATCAGCGCCAGGTTCGACTCGCGACTGACCGTGGCAAAGCCCACGAGGCTGGCGAGCAGTGCGCGGCTGCGCAGCTCACTCATCACCCGGCACTCCGTAGCTGGGGGCCAGGGTCGGATCGAGGGCGCGGGTCAGGTAGTCCTGCAGTTGCGGTTGATAGGCCAGCCACAGTTTTTCCAGCTCACCAATGGGGTTTTCCTCGGCCCAGTCGACACGCAAATCGACGATCGGCCAGGTGAGTTCATCCACCACCGACAGCGCCGCAGAATGCACCGCTCCGGCTTCACCACCTGCGCTCTGCCCGGCCTGCAACGCACTCAGCAGGCGCGCGGCAAGGCAACCTTCGCTGTGTTCGAATGCGGCAACCATGGCGTCGATCACGTCCACACTGGCCAGCAGATTGCCGGCCGCCACGCATTGCTCACCGGCCAGCGCGCGATGGGTGCCCAAGGCGTGGCTGCCGCTGAAAATCGCCGTGCCCCCGTGGGCATCCACCACCGCCACCTGGCGGTACTGGCTGTAGCCATTGCGCGCCAGGGCGCGGTCGACAGCCTCTTGGGCGGCCAGGCCGCCGGCCAGTTCGTCGAGGATCTGCGGACCCAGGGCCGGCAGCGTGATGTTCTGGCTCGACACCGCGCCGACACCAGCCCGCAACCAGGGGCAACGGGCGCCGACGGCAATGCTCGAGGAACTGATGGCGATGCCCAACTGGCCCGTCTCGACGCAGCGCCCGACAATGGAAAAAGTCATGCTCCACTCTCCTTATTCGGGGATCACTGCGATCACGTCGATTTCCATCAGCCATTGCGGCTGGCCGAGGGCGCTGACCACCAGCCCGGTGGAAATCGGGAACACCCCTTTGAGCCATTTGCCCACCTCCTGGTACACCGGCTCGCGATAGCGCGGGTCGATCAGGTAAGTGGTGGTCTTGACGATGTGGCTCAGGTCGCTGCCGGCCTCTTCCAGCAATTGCTTGACGTTGCGCATGGCCTGTTCAGCCTGGGCACGCGGATCGCCCAGACCTACCAACTGGCCGTTGAAATCAGTGCCAACCTGACCGCGCACGTAGACGGTATTGCCGGCGCGCACGGCCTGGCACAAGTCGTTGTCCAGCGTCTGGTTGGGATAGGTGTCTTTGGTGTTGAACATGCGGATGCGAGTGTGGGTAGGCATCAACGGACTCCCATGAGGCTGGTTTTCGAACTGTTCGAATCGCTATCGAGCGCCGGGGCTTGAACGTCGTCGTTCTGGCGCTGCGAAGCGTCTCGATAGTTGAGATAGGTATGCTGTTTCACGATGTGGTCAGCGATATGCCGGGCGTCGTGCCACACGCCCCAGATGAACGCCGACCCGCGCCGTGACAGCCAGGGCAGGCCGACGAAATACACACCCGGTTCGCTGGAAACACCCCGCTGGTGCCGTGGCTTGCCGTTAGCGTCCAGCGCGTCGACCTTCAGCCAGCTGTAATCCACCGAGTAGCCAGTGGCCCAGATCACGGTGGTCACCCCAGCGTCCACCAGATCCAGTTCCAGGATCGGATGGGTCAGGCAGTGCGGGTCAGGCAACAGCCGGCGGGCTTCTGGCTCCGGCGGCAGGTCCAGGCCGTTGCGGGCAATGTAGGCATCGGCGGCATCCAGCAGCGCCAGGTAGTTTTCATCGCCACGGGCAATGTTTTCGGCAAGGTTGGGTTCAAACGTCACGACACTACCGTTGAACGACTTCGTCAGGCCCACCAGGGTGATGCCCTCATGGGCCAGCCTGCGAAAGTCCACTGTATAGCCGCCGCGGGCACCGCTCACGGCGATGGTCACATGCTCCCTGCCCGGCTGGACGGCCTCCGCATCCCACTCGCCGAGCACACCCAGCCACCAGCAGAAATCCCGGTTGCGATAGGCCCGAGGCGGGCGATCATGGGCGCCCACCGAGAGGTAGACCTGCTTGCCAGCGCGCTGTAACTCATCGGCGATCTGTACCCCCGACGAGCCCGCCCCGACCACCAGTACAGCGCCCTCGGCCAGCTGCCGGGGATTGCGGTATTGGGCGGAGTGCATCTGGGTGACTTGCGCCATATCCGCGGCGATAGGTGGAATCACCGGCCGTTGAAAGGGCCCGGTGGCGACCACCACGTGGATGGCCTCGATCGGGCCCTCGCTGGTTTCAATGCTGAAGCCTGGGCGGCCGACATTACGCTGTACCTCCCTGACTTCCACACCGGTGCGGATCGGTGCGTTGATTGTATTGGCATAGGTTTGGAAGTAATCGGCCACTTGATCCTTGGTGGCGAAGGCATCAGGGTCGAGCCCCTGGAATTGCAGCCCCGGAAAGCGGTCATGCCAGGCCGGGCCGTTAGCCACCAGCGAATCCCAACGCGCGGTGCGCCAGGCCTCGGCAATGCGGTTGCGCTCCACCACAAGATGAGGCACTCCCTGGCGGCTCAAATGTTCACTCATGGCCACGCCGGCCTGGCCGGCGCCTATAACAAGCGTATCTATCTGTAGGGTCTCAACGGGCATGTCTGTGCACTTCCGGCAGTGGGATGGTTCAGGCCGGCATGACGCCGCCTCGGGTTTGGATTTTTTGTAGTTCTGCGTTTGCGACGATCGACAAGAGGTGTCGAAGCGATTCTGTCGGCAGGCGGGAATTTGCGAAACGAGGGTTTTTATCGTTGCAGGCAAGGAAAAAACTGCTGTATCGCCTACGCCCTGGACGATGCGTCTTTGCGCCAGGCCTGCGAAGCGATTCGTGGTTTCTGCAACGCACTTGACTGACATTCAGCCGTTGCACTGAACCAGCCGAGCCCGATCATGACCAGGCTCGTTCAGCAGCAAAGTTATACAAATTTACAAATACCTATACAAAACACTTTAAAACGTACAATTCGTGCAGTAGGCTTCGAAAACTTGTACAGGAATAACTATCTGTACAATAATTCGGAGCCTGACATGTCTGCCTACCTCCAGCGTTTTGCCCGCGCCTTCGCCGAGCTGGACGCCAGTCACCTGGCCGAGCTCGATACCCTCTACAGCGCTGACATTAAGTTCCAGGACCCATTGCATCGGATCGAAGGCCTGCCTGCCCTGCGCAACTACTTCGCGCAGATGTATGCCAACGTCGATCAGGTGCGCTACGACTTTCATGGCTTTGATGAGGTCGGCCCCGGCGAGGGCTATCTACGCTGGACGCTGCATTACAGCCACCCACGTCTGGCCGGCGGCGCACTTATCTCCCTGCAAGGCTGCAGTTATTTGCGCTGGAACGAACGGGTCTACCTGCACCAGGACTTCTTCGACGCGGGTGCCCTGCTCTACGAGCACCTTCCACTGTTTGGCTCGGTGATCGGCTGGCTGAAGCGGAGGCTGGCATGAGTCGCATCTGGTTGACCGGCGCCAGTAGCGGTATCGGTGCAGCATTGGCCTCGCAGCTTCTTGAGCAAGGACACCGTCTGGCGCTGAGTGCGCGACAGGTCGCCCCCCTTCAAGCGTTAGCGACTCGCTATGAGGATCAGGTCCTGGTGCTGCCGGGAGACCTGACCGATCCAGCGCAAGTGGCCGATATCTGCCGGACCATCGACGCTCGATGGGGGGCGCTGGACCTGGTGATTCTCAATGCCGGAACCTGCGAATACCTGGAGCCTGGGCACTTCGACACGCGACTGGTCGAACGGGTATTGACCACCAACCTGCTGGGCACCAGCCACTGCCTGGAAGCCGCCCTGCCCTTGCTGCGCAGAGGCCAACGCCCGCATTTGGTGGGGGTGTGCAGCGCAGTGACCTGGCTGGCTTTGCCGCGTGCCGGCGCGTATGGCGCGTCCAAGGCGGCGCTGCGCTATTTGTTTGAGTCGTTGCGCATCGATCTGGCCGCCGAGGGTATCGATGTCACCTTGGTAAGCCCCGGTTTCGTCGACACCCCGCTGACCCGCCGCAATGACTTTCCGATGCCCATGCGCTGGTCGGCCCAGCGCGCAGCGCGGCATATCACCCAGCGCCTGCCCGCGCGACCGCTGGACATCGCTTTTCCATGGTTTTTCACCTTCGTCCTGCGTTCGCTCGGACGCTTGCCCGCCCGTTGGCGCCTGGCCCTTGGCCGGTGTCTGGCACGCTCTTCCCAGGAGTCTTGAAACATGCGCATCGCAATCATCGGCAGCGGCATATCGGGGCTGACATGCGCGTACCTGCTGGCTCGCCAGCACCAGATCACCCTGTTCGAAGCCGACGAGCGGATCGGCGGCCACACCCACACCGTGGACGTGGAATGGCAAGGCCAGCGTTATGGGGTGGACACCGGTTTCATTGTCTACAACGACTGGACCTATCCGAACTTCATCCGCTTGCTGGACCAGTTGGGCGTGACTTCCCGTGCCACTGAAATGAGCTTTTCGGTGCATGACCCGGCCACTGGCCAAGAGTACAAGGGGCATACCCTGCGCAGCCTTTTCGCCCGACGACGCAACCTGCTGTCGCCGAGCTTCTGGGGCATGTTGCAGGACATCCTCAGATTCAACCGGCAGGCCACGGCCGACTTGAAGGCGCAGCGCATCGACAGCACCACCCGGCTGGGCGATTACCTGCATGTCCACAATTATGGACAACGGTTCATCGACCACTACATCGTGCCCATGGGCTCGGCGATCTGGTCGATGTCGCCTGCCGGAATGCTGGAGTTTCCGCTGCAGTTCTTCGTGCGCTTCTGCCATAACCACGGCCTGCTATCGGTCAACCGACGCCCACAATGGCGAGTGATCGAGGGCGGCTCGCGGGGTTATATCGACCCGTTATGCGCGCACTTTCGCCAGCATATCCGGCTCAACTGCCCGGTGCAGCGCGTGAGCCGCGACGCGACAGGCGTGAACATACTCAGCGCGGCGGGACTTGAGCGTTTCGACAAAGTGGTGTTTGCCTGCCACAGCGACCAGGCCCTGGCGCTGCTTGAAACGCCAAGCAAAGCGGAGCGTGAGGTGCTCAGTGCCCTGGCCTACGCCAGCAACGAAGTACTGCTGCATACCGACACCGGTGTCTTGCCGCAGCGCCGCCAGGCTTGGGCGAGTTGGAATTACCGACTGGGTGGTTCGGTGCGAGCGCCTGCTGCGCTGACCTACAACATGAACATCCTCCAGGGTCTGGACGCCCCGGTGACCTTCTGCGTGAGCCTCAATCAGAGTGACGTGGTGGATCCGGCCAAAGTCCTGGCTCGCTTCGAGTATGCGCATCCGCAATACAGCCTCGCCGGCGTCGCCGCCCAGGCTCGCCAGGGTGATCTGCAAGGGCGTCAGCACAGTTATTTCTGCGGCGCCTATTGGGCCAATGGTTTCCACGAAGACGGTGTGGTCAGTGGGCTGGATGTGGCCGGGCATTTTGGAGAATACCTTTGAATAGCAGCCTGTGCCGCGGCTGGATCGACCATCGCCGCTATTCACCCCGCGCCCATGGATTCCGATACCCCATCGGCATGCTTTATCTGGACCTCGCCGAACAAAGCCAGGTGCTGGGCCTGTCCCGCCTGCTGCGAGGGTGGCCCTTGGCACCGCTGTGCTGGCGCGAGCGCGATTACCTGCCCGCTCGCACACGTCTGGGCGTCCCCTTGGTCGACGCGGTGCGCGAATTGCTTGCCCAGGCCCTGGGCACCGCGCCCCAAGGCGCAATCCAGCTGCTGACCCAACCGCGCAGTTGGGGGCTGTCCTTCAATCCGGTGAGTTTCTATTTCTGCCACGAAACCGATGGGCGTCTGGCGGCCATTCTCTGTGAGGTCCGCAACACCCCATGGCGCGAGCGCTATCACTATGTGTTGCCGGTAAGCCCCGGTGAACCCCATGCGTTCCGGGTGGCCAAGGCGTTCCATGTATCACCGTTCCTGCCTCGGGACATGGACTACCGCATGCGCTTTCTGATCGCGGACTCACATATCCGGGTGCATATGGAGAACTGGCGCGATGGCAGCAAGGTGTTCGAGGCCGACCTTGCGCTCAAGCGCCAACCTCTCGATGCCGCGGCTGTGCGTCGTCACTTCCTGGCCTTCCCGTGGATGAGCCTGCGCACCTTGAGCGCCATTTACTGGCAGGCCCTGCGCCTGCTCTTCAAACGCACGCCCCTGCACGACCATCAGGCCAGCCAAAACGGCCTGAGCGTCGGCGAAACCGCCCACAAGGACCCCGACCATGCCCGAACCCACCCTGAGCGTTACTAAGGCCGGCAGCTTTCGCCTGTTCAACGGCGGCGTCTTCAAGCAAGTCGCCCTCGGCCAATTACGACACCTGCGCCAAGGCCACTTGCGCCTGCTGCTCGATGGGGAATCGCTAAACTTCGGCGATCCGGCCAGTGCTCTGCAGGCCGAAGTCGAAATTCTTGACGACGCCGTCTGGGGCATGCTCGCCAGTAACGGTTCGATCGGCGCCGGTGAGGCCTATATCCAGGGGTACTGGCGCAGCAACGACCTGACGGCGGTGACCCGCGTGTTCGTCGCCAACCTGGACGTGCTCGATGCGATGGACAGTGGTCTGGCTCGCCTCGGCCGCCCGGTGCTGCGTTGGCTGCACTGGCTCAACCGTAACAGCCGGCGCGGCTCTCGGCGCAACATCATTGCCCATTACGACTTGGGCAATGACTTGTTCGAGCGTTTGCTCGATCCCACCATGATGTACTCGGCCGCCATGTTCGAAAGCCCCGAACAAAGCCTGGAAGAAGCCCAGCTCAACAAGCTCGAACGCATCTGTCGCAAGCTCGACCTGCGCCCCGGCGACCACCTACTGGAAATCGGCACCGGCTGGGGCAGCCTGGCGATTTATGCTGCCAGCCAATATGGCTGCAAGGTGACCACCACAACGTTGTCGCACGAGCAGTACGCCCATACCTGCCGGCGCGTCGAGGCACTGGGTCTGCAGCAGCGCATTGAGGTGCTGTGCAAGGACTATCGCGATCTGGAGGGGCGCTACGACAAGCTGGTCTCGATCGAAATGATCGAAGCTGTCGGTCATCGCTATTTACCCGAATACTTCCGACGCTGCTGCGCTCTGCTCAAGGATGACGGCCTGATGTTGCTGCAAGCCATCACCATTCGCGACCAGCGTTATGAGCAGGCACGCCGCTCGGTGGACTTCATCCAGCGGCATATTTTTCCCGGCGGCGCGCTGCCATCGTTGTCCGTTCTGCTAAACACCGCCAGCCGTCAAACACCGCTCAACCTGCTGCACCTGGAAGACTTCGGCGCGCACTACGCCCGCACGCTGAAGCACTGGCACGAGAACTTCCGGCAATCACGCCAAGCGCTGCTGGAGCTGGGTTACGACGAAACCTTCCAACGCCTGTGGGAGTTCTACCTGTGTTACTGCGAAGGCGGATTCCAGGAGCGTGCCATCGGCGTCGCGCAACTGCTCTTTGCCGCTCCCGGGGCGCGTCAGCTCTCTTTGCTGGAGCGGCGGGAGGCTTGATGAGTCGCGCGGGCCTGATCGTCAACGCACTCTGGGTCCAGTTGGGCTGGTGGGGTTGTGTACTGGGCGCACAGAATGCCTGGTGGCTCCTGGCTGTGGCGGCAGGATTGCTGGCTCACCTGAGCTTCTGTCCACAGCCCCGGGCCGAGTTGCGTGCAGTGATGCGCGTGGGGCTGTGCGGCATGGTGCTGGACTGGAGCCTGGGCGTGCTGGGTCTGTTCGGATTCGCTCAGACCGCCCTGCCCCTCTGGCTTGCGCTGCTCTGGCTGGTGTTTGCCACAAGCTTGCGGCACAGCCTGGCCTGGGCCGTACAGCCTGTTTGGCGCGGTGCGTTGGTGGGCATGGTCGGCGGTCCGCTAGCCTATTGCGCAGGCGCTCCACTGGCCGGCGTTGCGCTGCCGCTTGGCATCGTGGGAACCGCTCTGGTGCTAGCGCCCTTGTGGGCACTCTGGCTGCCGTTGGCGTTGCGCCTGGCTGATCCCCATTGAGGTCAGAACCCGCGCCAGGCGAACATTATTACCAAGGTTCATCCAGAAAAAGTGGCACACGCAAAGGCTCTATCGGCCCCTCGCGCTGGCCACACATTTCGTCGTGAACGACATGCTGTACCAACATGCAGGGTAACCGCGGCGCGTCACGCAGCAACTCACGCAAATGGGTGGTGGATCGCAAATGCAATGTTCGTCCGGAGTCGTCGAGCAACGTACGAAACCCGCGGTCCAGTCGCGCACGCAACACGTAGATACCGCCCTCCAGCGACCATAACTCCAGCTCGTGTACCCGGCCTTCGATGGCCAGCTCGATCAGGGTTTGCAGGTTCATGGCAGGCCTGCGCCCTGGCGCCGGAAAAACAGCGTGACCTGGCCCAACTCGACGCCAAACTTGCTCATGCTCGAGCGGTTGATCATCGTGTCTTCGTCCATCAAGTACATCCAGTCGTCAAAAGTCACTTCGTAAGTCGATCCGTCTACTGGCAGGTTCAATCGATAGCGCCAGCGCAGCGCGTTGCCGGCCACCTCTCCCCGCGCCTCGCCGATCACATCGTCGGCGCGACCGCGCCAGAGCCCCGGGCCATCGGCGGTCAGCGTCCATACGCGCCGTTGTCGGCTGCCATCACTGTAGAGAAAGCGCTCATCGAGAATCAGCCGTTCACCTTCACGGTGACTCAATATCTCAACCTCGAAACGCTTGATGACCTCGCCGGAACGTTTTTGATAGATGCCCCAGGCCTTGATTGGCTGACTGAAGAAGCGCACCAGATCCAGCTGCGGTTGCTGGTCGGCATAACGATCGACATTCACGTTCCCGCAACTGGTCAAACTCATCATTAAAAGCAGTACAACCATTAGCCGAGTCATGGTGTTTGCCCCCCTACGCGCGCGTTATTGAGCCCCAGCAGCTGTTGCCGCAACTCCGGATGCCGGGTGCGGGGATCGAGCCAGATGGCGAAGAAGTTTCGAGCGAACGATGAGTCGGCGACTTCATGGGTCAAGCGCCCGTCGACATAAAAGCGGCAACCCTTGCCGGGCAGGTAAAGCCCGGTGATTTGACTGCCTGGCCTGACGTCGACGAAGGACCGCCGCATGTCATCGCTCCAGCTGTCGAGCTGTACTGGGTCCAGGGATTTACCCGCGATTCGGCGCATCTCCTCCATGCTCGCTTGCACCAAGGTTTGCTTGCTGATCGCGCGGCGGTAATTCAGCTCAAGTGCCAGCGGCGTTTCCAGGCTGGGTTGCGAGGCCGCACTCCATAACCTGGCCTGGTAGAGATCGAACCCGTACCAGGAATAATCGGCTTGCCCCACCAGACGGGCGTCAGGCAGTACCGTGCGCCAGTCGCACAGAGCCTGGCTGGCGTAAAGCACCAAAACGCAGGCCATGAACCGGCTCAGGCTTTTCTTGAAGGCAAACGACCTTGCCATTGAAAAAACATCACTGGATTGCCGAAGGTCGCTCAATAGTTGTACATGAAGTATGATTTGTACAGCTTTTTTGAGTGGATTCGCGAGTTATGGCCTTTTATATCCACCCGTGCTTTGGCGATCTGTGCCTGCCTCGAATCCTTCAGCTAACGTGCTGTTATCGGATAAGGTAGCCTGCGCCCTAATAATGCGCAGTCGCGCTGCTGTAGAAGGAAATGTTAATGCTCGGACGTGAACGGCCGCAGCTAAAGAAAGAAAGTGCTGACGAATCCTTTCCCCCTCAGGTAGCGCGGGCCGGAGCTGCCCTGCGGCTCACCATCACTTTCATGCTGGTGGTGGTGATGGTGTTCCTGGCCGTTGAAGGCTGGAGAACATGGCGTGACTATCGCTCTGCCTTTGCCTCGGCCCGCGATTCGGTGACAAACCTGGCGCGAGCGACGGCCCAGCACGCCGAAGACACCATCCGGCAAGTGGACGTGGTGACCGCCGCACTCAGCGAGCGAGTGGAAGGCGATGGCCTGCAGAACATCGACATCCCGCGCATCCATAAACTGCTGGTGCAACAGTCGGCCATCATGCCGCAGTTGCACGGTTTGTTTATCTACGGCCCCGACGGGCAGTGGATAGTGACAGACAAGCAAACAACGCCAGACTCGGCGAACAATGCCGACCGCGACTACTTCCAGTATCACCGCACCCACGAGGACCGAAACGTGCGGATCGGCGAAGTGATCAGGAGCCGATCCACCAATGACCTGATCATCCCCATCTCCCGCCGCTTGAACAATCCTGACGGCTCGTTCGCCGGTGTGTTGCTGGGAACGGTCAAGGTCAGCTATTTCGTGGACTACTACGGCGACTTCAAGATCGACGACAAGGGAGCCCTGGTCCTGGCCCTTCGAGATGGCACGATTCTGGTCCGGCGGCCCTTCGTCGCCTCGGTGGTCGGCAAGAGCCTGGTCAATAGCGTGATCTTCCGTGACCACTTGCCCAACTCCAATCAGGGCGTCGCCGAGGCCAGGGCCGTCGTCGACGGCACTGAACGCATTTATGGCTACCGAGCCTTGACCACTTATCCGCTGGTGGTCGAGGCCGGATTGTCTCGCGAATCGATCATCACCCCCTGGCGTCACGATCTGCTCAAGACCGGCTTCGTACTGATATTCCTGATCGTGATACTCGTCGGCTTTGGGCTGATCGTGTTGAGCCAGTTGCGCTACAGAATGACCATGGAGAAACAGATTCGCAGCGCCCACCAAACCATGCGGGACATGGCACTGACCGACAGCCTGACCGGTTTGGGCAACCGCAGACGGCTGGACATTGCATTGGCCGATGAGATTCGCCGGGCCAGGCGTCAGCACGCCTCCTTGGCCTTGATCATGCTTGATGTCGATTACTTCAAACGCTACAACGACAAATACGGCCATGCTGCCGGGGACGACTGTCTGCGCGCGATCGCGGGGGCGATCCAGCAAGCGATCAAACGGCCCGGCGACCTGGCGGTGCGCTACGGGGGTGAAGAATTCACCATTTTGCTGCCCGACACCCACAGCGCGGGGGCCGCCACGATCGCACAAGAGATTCTGGAGTCCATCAGGGCGCTGAACATCGAACACGGCGACCATCCCTTGGGCCTGGTCACCGCCAGCGCGGGCATCACCACCTGCCGGCCAAGCACCGAGGACGTGACCCCGGCCATGCTGATCAAGGCCGCTGATGCGTTCTTGTATCTGGCAAAAAACACCGGGAGAAACCGCTGGTGCAGCCCTGATGCTTCGCCGGGATGACCCACGGGGCGAAGCCGCATATCGGTCATATCGCGCAAATCCAAGTCCACAGGTGCCGGCCGGGCGCCTGGCGGCTACAATGCGCGCTTCGACCGTGATCAGCCTGACTAAAAACAAATGTCCTTGCCCAAACATCATCTGGAATTGCTCAGCCCCGCCCGCGACGTGACCATCGCCCGCGAGGCCATCCTGCATGGCGCTGACGCCGTGTACATCGGTGGCCCGAGTTTCGGCGCGCGTCACAACGCCTGTAACGAGGTGAGTGATATCGCCCGGTTGGTGGAGTTCGCCCATCGCTACCACGCCCGGGTGTTCACCACGATCAACACCATCCTGCATGACAACGAACTGGAGCCGGCCCGCCAGTTGATCCACCAGTTGTACGATGCGGGTGTCGATGCGTTGATCGTCCAGGATCTAGGGGTGATGGAACTGGACATCCCGCCGATCGAACTGCACGCCAGCACCCAGACCGACATCCGTACCCTGGCACGGGCAAAGTTCCTTGATCAGGCCGGTTTCTCCCAACTGGTACTGGCGCGGGAGTTGAACCTGCAGGAAATCCGCGCCATCGCCGACGAAACCGACGCGGCCATCGAGTTCTTTATCCACGGCGCGCTGTGCGTGGCGTTTTCCGGCCAATGCAATATCTCCCACGCCCAGAACGGCCGCAGCGCCAACCGTGGTGATTGCTCCCAGGCCTGTCGCCTGCCCTACACCCTCAAGGATGATCAGGGCCGGGTGGTTGCCTATGAGAAGCACCTGCTGTCGATGAAGGACAACAACCAGAGCGCCAACATCCGCGCCCTGGTCGAAGCCGGTGTGCGTTCGTTCAAGATCGAAGGACGCTACAAGGACATGGGCTATGTGAAGAACATCACCGCCTACTACCGCCAGCGCCTGGACGATGTCCTCGAAGACCGTCCGGACCTGGCCCGCGCCTCCAGCGGTCGCACCGCGCACTTCTTCCTGCCCGACCCGGAGAAGACGTTCCACCGCGGCAGCACCGACTACTTCGTCAGCGAGCGCAAGATCGACATCGGCGCCTTCGATTCCCCGACCTTTACCGGCGTGCCGGTGGGCGTGGTGGAGAAAGTCGGCAAGCGCGACCTGCAAGTCGTGACCTTTGATCCGCTGTCCAACGGCGATGGCCTCAACGTGCTGGTCAAGCGTGAAGTGGTGGGTTTTCGCGCCAACATCGCCGAGCCCAAGGGCGAATTCGAGGAAGACGGCCAGAAGCGTTACCGCTACCGCGTCGAGCCCAATGAAATGCCGGCAGGGTTGCACACATTACGCCCCAACCACCCGCTGAGTCGTAACCTGGACCACAACTGGCAGCAAGCGCTGCTCAAGACCTCCGCCGAGCGCCGGGTGGGCGTTGCCTGGGTCGCACGCCTGCGTGAAGAGCGCCTGGAGCTGACTGCTACCAGCGAGGAAGGCGTCAGCGCCAGCGTCAGCCTGGACGGGCCATTCGGCCTGGCGAACAAGCCGGAGCAGGCGCTGGAGCAACTGCACGACCTGCTCGGCCAACTGGGCACCACCGAGTACCACGCCACCGCCATCGAGCTGGATGCGCCCCAGGCGTATTTCATTCCCAACTCGCAGCTCAAGGCGGTGCGCCGCGAAGTCATCGAAGCCCTGACCACCGCCCGTGTCGAGGCCCATCCCCGAGGGGGGCGCAAGGCCGAGACCAATCCACCGCCGGTGTACCCGGAGTCGCACCTGTCGTTCCTGGCCAACGTCTACAACCAGAAGGCCCGGGATTTTTATCATCGCCACGGTGTGAAACTGATCGATGCGGCGTTCGAAGCCCACGAAGAAACCGGTGAAGTACCGGTGATGATCACCAAGCACTGTCTGCGTTTCTCGTTCAACCTCTGTCCCAAGCAGGCCAAGGGCGTCACCGGCGTGCGCACCAAGGTTGCGCCGATGCAGTTGATCCATGGTGACGAGGTGCTGACGCTGAAGTTCGACTGCAAACCCTGCGAGATGCATGTGGTCGGCAAGATCAAGGGGCACATCCTCGACCTGCCGCTGCCGGGCAGCAGCGCGGAGCCCATCGTCGGTCACATCAGCCCGGAAGACCTGCTCAAGACGATCCCTCGCGCGCCGCATTAAGCAATCGCGAGCAGGCTCGCTCCCACAGGGATTGCAAAGTGGACACAAGATCGTGTGACCACCTCTAATCCCTTGTGGGAGCGGGCCTGCTCGCGATAGCAATGGATCGGCATGCATTAATGTTGATTACAAAACTCCCGGCAGGTCCTTCTCGGTGCTAGGTTGTAAGTGAGTGTTCCATCAATCAGTCACTTCTTTCCCACCGTCTGCAAAGGAATGCCTCTACCAATGAACTTATCCCTCAAGCACCTGGCCGTGAGCACCCTGCTGCTGTCCAGCCTGGCGTCGATCACCCCACCCGCCTTGGCCAACATCACTGCGCAACAGAGCTCGGCCCTCGTCAAAACCCTCGCTGACACCTCCGTCACCGACTTCAGGCAGTTCCTGGGAAACGTGGCCAGAAGCGAGTTGGCCGAAACCGCCAAGCTTGGCCCGGCCATCAGCACGTTCCTCGACAACAAACCCCTTACGGCTGAGCAGCAGAACGAAATTCATCGTCTGCTCGGCCTCTATGCACGGGTGAAATACGGCAACGCCGCTACCGAAACCCTGCGCGAACTGGTGGCGATCCCGACCTTTCGCAAGGACGGTGTTGCCCAGCACGAGAACCCCGAGTTCCTCAAGATCGCGGACAAGATCAAGCGCCTTGCCCTAGCCTTCAACCTGGACTTTCGCAACATCGACAACCGCGTCTACGAGATTTCACTGCATGGCAGTGGCGACGAAGTCGTGGGCATTCACGCCCATGCCGACGTCGTGCCGGTGACCCCGGAAAACTGGGTATTGAAAGACGGCACTCGTCTGGATCCGTTCAAGGTCACCTTGGTGGGCGACCGCATGTACGGCCGGGGCACCGAAGATGATAAGAACGGCATTGTCGTGGCGCTGTACGCCATGAAGATCATCAAGGAAGAAAAGCTGCCGCTGGCGAGGAATTTCAAACTGCTGGTAGATACCACCGAGGAAACCACCGGCGACGCCATCCCCTATTACTTCGAGCGCAACCCAACCCCCAACTACAACCTGGCGCTGGATGGCGGCTACCCGGTGGTGATTGCCGAAAAAGGCTATGGCACCGTCATGGCCAACTTCGCCCGGCGTGCGGCCCAGGGCAAAGGCGCTGAGATCACGGCGATGACCGGTGGCCTGGCCACCAATCAGATTCCGTCCACATCGGTCGCTACCTTCGTGGGCGATCAGCCTGCTGAACTGGCCGCGACGCTGCAAAAAGCCGCTTCCGCGTATGCCAAGGGCAATGGCGGCGACTTCCAGGTGACCACCGCGGTCGTCGGTAAGGACGTCAAACTGACCTTCACAGGCGTCTCCGCCCATTCCTCAGAACCAGAGTCCGGGGTCAACCCGGTGGCGAGGATGCTGGACTTCATCAACAGCCTCGAGGGCAAGGTCGCGCTCAAGCACAACCACATCACCGATGTCGCCCGCTATGCCGCCGACAACTGGGGCCTGGACTACCTGGGAAGCAAACTGGGGATTGGCTTTTCCGACGCCTTCATGGGGCCGCTGACCGCTTCCCTGACGTATGTCGGCATGGATGACAAAGCCTTCAAGCTGGCCGTCAATCTGCGCGTGCCGGTGGGCAAGCCGACGGAAGCGATCAAGGCTGAAATCACCGACAAACTGGCCGCCTGGAGCAAGAAGACGGAGGTCGCCGTGGCGTTCGATTATTCAATCGATGAGCCGATGTATCGCAACCCGGACGGTGAATGGGTCAAGGCACTGTTGGCCGTGGCCAGCGAAAACCTCGGCATGGAGCACAAGTACGGCACCTCCGCTGGCGCCACCTCGGTTCATGACTTGCCCAACGGCGTGCAGTTCGGCCTGGCCATGCCCGACGTCAAGTACACCGGGCATAACGACAACGAGTTCAAGACCGTCGAGCAGTTTTTGCTGGACCTGCAGATCGTGACCGAGATGATGGGGCGGATCGGGCAGTTGCCGAAGTTGTAAAACCTGTGAGGCGTATTTTATTCACTGTGGCGAGGGAGCTTGCTCCCGCTGGGCTGCGCAGCGGCCCCCAAGATTTTGAGGTTGCTGAGCTACCGAGCGGGAGCAAGCTCCCTCGCCACAGGTTCACTTCATTCCTTCGGGTGAGTGGCGCTTGGATCGATGACCTTGGCGCTAATGTCCACCAACTCCACCCCCCAATCACCATGCAGGTACCAATCCTCCCCGATCATTTCGGCCGGGTGCATGGTTCGATCCGCACCGTTGCCACACGCCAGGGCACTGGCCGGGCAATAACGGTCGCAGCCCCAGCAAATGCGCTCGGGATGTTTCGGACTGATTGGAAAAGGCTTTGCCATGACGCCCCCGTATAGCCGATGGGTGTGCCTGTACCCTAGCGTGTCAGGGCCGAAGTGCCCTTGATATCGATCAAGAACCACCGGCATGACGGTATCGGCGTTCCTGGCGGGTTAAATGCCCCGAAAATTGACAAGAATCATTATTATTCGCAGCAAAGCTTCCTAGACTCGGCCATCCCATAGTCCTCAGGAAGTCTTCCCATGCGTACCCTCGCTCCGCTGCCTCTCGCCCTGCTGTTTCTCGCCCCTCTGTCCCAGGCCAAGGAATACCCCATTGGCGAACCGCAAATGTGCCCGGGCCTGGAGGTCGGCGCGGTGTACCTGCAACCGATCGAAATGGCCCCGGCCGGCATGATGCGCCCAACCGCCGAGTCTGACGTTCACCTGGAGGCCGATATCAGGGCCACGGCCGACAACCAGCAAGGTTTCCAGGAAGGCAGCTTCGTGCCCTACCTCAACGTGTCGTTCCAACTGAAAAAACAAGGCAACGACACCCCGCTCAAGGGCGACTTCCACGCCATGGTGGCCAATGACGGGCCGCACTATGGCGACAACGTCAAGCTGCTGGGCCCCGGCAAATACCAATTGACCTTCACCGTCCTGCCGCCCGGCGGCCATGGCTCCCTCGGCCGTCATACCGACAAGGAAACCGGCGTGGCACCGTGGTTCGAGCGCTGTGAACTGCATTACGAATTCGTCTACGCCGGGATTGGCAAAAAAGGCGGGTATTGAAGATGCGTCGTTCAACGAGCCGAACAGCGCGACAGCTGGCCGGGTGGATGCTGGCCGGATTGCTGTTGCCTTCAATCGCCCATGCCCAACTGCTTACTTACGAGTTGAGCATGCGCGACGGCCATTTCACCCCGCCGCTGCTGGAAGTACCGGCCGGGCAGCGCTTCAAGATCGTGCTGAAAAACGTCGGCCAGGGTCCGGCGGAATTCGAGAGCACGCCCCTGCGGGTGGAAAAGGTCCTGTCGCCCGGCGTTACCACGTTTGTCGTCATTCACCCGCTGCGCCCCGGGCACTATCCGTTTTTCGATGAATTCAACCCGCAACTGCCCGAGGGCGGCATCCTCGCCCAGTAGTCGGCGAACAGGAGGTGTTTGCATGACTCAATCCATGTTTATTGTCTGGCGCGAAAGCGTCGAGGCGCTGTTGGTAATCGGCATACTCCAGGCCTGGGTCAGCCGGCAGCAACAGGCCGGTCGCTTGTTGCAGTTCGTGTGGGCTGGCGTGGCGCTGGGTTTGCTGTTGTCGGGCATCTTGGCCGGTCTGATTCTGTTGGCCGGCGAAGCCATGAGCGGCGCGGCCAATGAATGGTTCCAGGCGGCGTTGGCGCTGGTCGCCAGTCTGCTGATCGTGCAAATGGTCGGTTGGATGCACCGAAACGCCGGGACGTTGAAACAGGATCTGACGCGTCACGCCGACCATCGTTTCAGCCGCCAGGGTGGATGGGGGCTGATGGTGTTGGCGCTGCTGGCCGTCAGCCGCGAAGGCAGTGAAACCGTGGTCTTCCTGTATGGCGCCGGGGCACGTCTGCAAGGGGCGCCACTGGGCTTGTTCGCCGTGGGCGCGGTGGCCGGCCTGCTGCTGGCGCTGCTGACCATCGTCTTGCTGCACGGCAGTCGACGGTTCATCTCATGGCCGCGTTTCTTTGCCATCAGCGAAACCATTCTGTTGTTATTGGGGGCAGCGCTGCTGGTCAGCGGCATTGAGCGGATCAGCGGTCAGTTGCTGGCGATGGACTGGCCCGAAGTGGTCTACCAAGGCATCGGCGACGCGCTCTGGGACAGCAGCGCGGTATTGAATGACGGTCACGGCCTGGGTGGTTTCCTGGCGGATTTCACCGGCTATCGAGCCAGTCCCAGTGCCATGACCTTGCTGGTGTGGCTCGGCTATTGGCTGGGGGTTGCCGGCTGGCTGCGGCCACGCAAAGCGCAAACGCTGCCATGTCCGACTTGAACCTCTGGCTGCAACGTCTGGGCGACGGCATGCGGCGCCACGGCGCAACCATTCGCGCCGTGCAATGGGCGGTGGTGCTGGTCTATGCGGTACTGCTGGTGGTGCCGGCGCTGTTGCCATTGCCCAGCAGCCAGGCTCGGCTGTTGGACAACCTCACGCTGCTGGCGCAGTTTCTGTTCTGGGGCATCTGGTGGCCTTTCGTGTTGCTGTCGATTGTGCTGTTCGGTCGACTCTGGTGTGGCGTGCTGTGTCCTGAAGGTGCCTTGAGTGAATGGGCCAGCCAGTATGGCAAAGGCCTGGGCGTGCCACGCGGGGTGCGTTGGGCCGGCTGGCCGACCCTGGCGTTCTGCCTGACCACGATCTATGGGCAGTTGATCAGCGTCTATGACTATGCCCAGGCGGCGCTGTTGATCCTGGGGGGCTCGACGGTCGCAGCGGTGATCGTTGGCCTGCTGTTCGCCCGAGGCAAGCGCGTGTGGTGCCGCTACCTGTGTCCAGTCAGTGGCGTCTTTGCCCTGCTTGCTCGCCTGGCGCCGGTGCACTTCCAGGTGAACGAGCAACGCTGGCTGGAAAACCCCGCGCCGCGCCGCCCGCCTCCCAACTGCGCGCCATTGCTGGACATTCGCCGGATGCGCGGTGCCGCCGATTGCCACGCCTGTGGTCGCTGCAGCGGCCAGCGCGATGCGGTGCGCCTGATAGCCCGTTCCAGTAACGAGGAAATCCTTCACTCGAACGCAACCACCCTTTCGCCCTGGGACGCGCGCTTGTTGTTGTTCGGCGTCATTGGCCTGGCCATGGGGGCTTTTCAGTGGACCGTCAGCCCCTGGTTCATTGCCATGAAGCAGAGCCTGGCCCAATGGCTGGTCGCCCATGAGCTGTTCTGGCCATTGCAAGACAACGCCCCTTGGTGGTTGCTGACCCACTATCCGCAGCTCAATGACAGCTTCAGTTGGCTCGATGGCTTTTGCATCGTCGCTTATCTGGGCATGAGTGCCTTGCTGTTGGGCACGTCGCTGCTGCTGTTGATGCGCCTGGCGGCAAGACTCTCGGGCGATCCTGCACAGTATTGGCCCTTGGCCATCACCCTGACGCCCCTCGGCGGTGCAGGGTTGTTCCTCGGCTTGTCGGCCACCACCGTCAAACTGCTGCGCTATGAAGGGTTGTTGCTCGACTGGGTACAACCGGCTCGGGCCGCGCTGCTGGTCGCGGCAATCGCCTGGAGTCTGTGGCTGGGCTACAAGCGCCTGGAACATGCAGCCCGCAGGCCCCTCGCAATGGCCTGCCTGGTATTAGCCAATGGCCTGGTGGGTTATGGCTGGTGGTTGCAGTTCTGGGGATGGTGAACACGCAGTGCAAGCGTTGCTCCCACGGTGGATTTGTGTGGTTCACAACAGCTGACGCGGGGCTGGCCTAGACCTTGAACCGCGCCACGGTCTCATGCAGTGAGCCGGCCATCTGCGCCAGGTCCTGACCGGCGGTATCAGTATGCCGGGCCCCGAGCAATACCTGTTCGGACAGGTTGCGAATACCCACCAGGTTACGGTCCACTTCTCGGGCTACCAGCGCCTGTTCTTCGGTGGCGCTGGCGATCATCAGATTGCGCTCGTTGATCTGCGAGATCGAACGGGCGATTTCATCCAGGGCATCGCCGGAGCGGCGGGCCACTTGCAAAGTGGTCTGCACCAGTTCGCTGTTGCTTTGCATGGCGGTCACGGCGTGCTCGCTGTCCTGGCGGATGTTGCCGATCATCTCCTCGATTTCCCGAGTCGAATCCTGGGTGCGATGGGCCAGTGCCCGGACTTCGTCGGCCACCACGGCAAAACCACGCCCGGCATCGCCAGCGCGGGCTGCTTCAATGGCGGCGTTCAAGGCCAGCAGATTGGTTTGATCGGCAATGCCGCGGATCACGTCCAGCACCGAACTGATGTGCTCGACCCTGCCTGCCAACTGCTGGATGCGCCCCGAAGAGTCCGTCACCCCAAGCGCCAATGCGCTGATCGAAGCAACGGTCTCCTGAACCTGCTCACGACCGCGCTGGGCGGTTTGCTCGGATATCCGCGAGGCTTCGCTGGTACTCACCGCATTGCGCGCCACTTCGTCCACCGCCGCCGTCATCTGGTTCACGGCCGCCGCGGCCTGTTCGATTTCCTGGCCTTGCAGTTCCAGGGTGCTGTTGGTCTGACTGCTCACCGCACTCAGCTCTTCGGAGGAACTGGCCACCCGATCCACCGAAGCCGCAATGTGCCGGACCATGCTGTTGAGGCTCTGCTGCATGTCATGCATGTTGCTCATTACGCTGTCGTTTGCACTCCCGGCGTCCAGCGGCACGCGGATCGTCAAGTCGCCTTGGGCAATCTGGCTCAGCACCCGCGCCGCATCATCGGGCTCGCCACCCAGCGGACGGGTCACGCTGCGGGTCACCAGGACCGCAACGGTACTGACCAGGGCCAGGCAGGCCAGCACCAGTGTCAGCATGTTGCGCCGCGCGTCGCTGTAGCGCGCCTGGGCCAGCTGTTCACGCTCGACAAACAACCGGCCCTGCATCGCCATCAGCCCTTCCAGGCTTTTGTAGACCTCAAGCTCGGCCGGCATCACGCCCTGCTTGAGTTGCGTCATCGCGTCGTCCGTGGCTCCCTGGCGAATCAACGCCTGCACCTGAACGAACGCGGCCACGTACGCCTCACGGTGCTTCTTCAGTGCCGCATACGCCGCTTTGCCTTCCGGCTGGTCGAACAGCGGCTCCAGCGTGGTAAAGGCCTGGGTAATACGTTGCCGGGTCATGTCGATCGATTGCTGGACCTGCGCGTTGTTCTTGTCGATCAACAGGTCCCGGGTGTTCCTGGCGTTATCGCGCACACCCGTGGCGATCACCATGATCGGGTCGATCTTCGGCCAATCCTGTCTGACGATTTGCACCGCCTGGTCGCGCAGCGTGGCCAGGTCGTTCAAGGCGTATAACGCCAGGGCGATCAACGCCAGTGGAGCGATGGCAAAACCGATCACGATACGGTGGGCAGTGGTGAGTCTGGTCATATCAAATGCTCCCTGTTCAACTACCTGCCGATTGGCAGCGCATTTGAAAACCATAAAAAAAGCCATAAAAAAGAGCGGCCCGGCGATCCCGAACCGCTGTCGGTCGTTCATCCCCGGGGACGGTCAACTGCGTAAAACGAACGAGGGAAACAACTCGCGCATGGCGGCCCACAACTCCGGCTGCAAGGCCTGTGCCGAAACACTGGAAAGATGGGGGTCGAGCATCCGGGCCGTGCGCACCAGTTGCACAGCGAAACGCGTGACGCCCTGCTCGCTCAGGCGGCGAGCCAGGGTCAACAACCGTTCGGGATCGAACAAATGCCAATGCACGGTGGTCCGGCATTCATAATCCACGCCGCTGGCCAGCAGATAGTCGAGGCTGCGCCAGTTGGCGGCACCGCTGCCATGAACCCGAGTCACGTCCAGGGCGTCTTCGGGCAAGGCCTTGATGTCGAAGCCAACCCAGTCGGCTTGCCCGACCACTTTGGCGAAGGCCGCCGGTTTGATGCCGGCGCTGTGCAGGCCGATGCGAAAACCCATCTGCCGCACTTGCTCCATGGCTGGCGCCAGGCCGTCCTGCAGGGTCGGCTCACCACCGCTGAACACCACGGCGTCAAGCAGATCCTGGCGACGTTGCAAAAATGCCAACACCCGACACCAATCCACCTCTTCGCTGCCGCGCGGCGGGATCAGTTGCGGGTTGTGGCAATAACGACAACGCCAGGCGCAGCCCTGGCAAAACAGTACGCAAGCCAGTTGGCCCGGATAATCGAGGGTGGTCAGGGGCACCATGCCCCCAACCCGTAGCGCTCGACTCATGGACGCCCGGCCGCGCTTTCAGTGAAGTGAACCCGTTCGCGATGCTCGGACTGTTTGCCTGGGTTGAAGGCCGCCACCGGACGGTGATAACCCATCACGCGGGTCCAGACTTCGCAACGTTGACGCTGTGCCTGCGGAAGAGATTGTGATGCGTTCATGGATGAAGCTCCTTGCGGTCGATGGATCGGATCAGTGAACGCTGCCTGCCAACTGCTGTTGCAACAGCAAGGCCTCGTCGCATTTGGGGCAAAACTCATGTTCCCCGGCCAGGTAGCCGTGAACCGGGCAGATGGAAAACGTCGGCGTGATGGTCAGGTACGGCAGCCGGAAGCGTCCCAGGGCCTTGCGCACCAGCTGCTTGCAGGCCTGTGTGGAGGAAATCTGCTCGGCCATGTACAGGTGCAGCACGGTGCCGCCGGTGTATTTGCATTGCAGTTCGTCTTGCAGCTCCAAGGCTTCGAACGGATCGTCGGTGAAGCCCACCGGCAACTGCGACGAGTTGGTGTAATACGGGGCGATCGGGCTGCCGGCCTGCAAGATATCGGGGTAACGCTTGAGGTCTTCCTTGGCGAAACGGTAGGTGGTGCCCTCGGCAGGGGTGGCTTCCAGGTTGTAGAGGTGGCCGGTTTCTTCCTGAAAGCGCAGCAGCGTGGCGCGCACGTGATCCAGCAGTTTCAGGGCGAATGCCCGGCCTTGCTCGGTATGCAGGCCTTGCTGGTCATCGGTGAAATTGCGCAGCATTTCGTGCAGGCCGTTAACGCCGATGGTGGAGAAGTGATTACGCAGGGTGCCCAGGTAGCGCTTGGTGTACGGGTACAGCCCGGCGTCCATGTGGTGCTGGATGACCTTGCGCTTGACCTCCAGGCTTTCCTTCGCCAGTTCCATCAGCGTATCGATGCGTTGCAGCAATGCGCTGGTATCGCCTTTGTACAGGTAGCCCAGGCGTGCGCAGTTGATCGTCACCACACCTAGTGAGCCGGTCTGTTCCGCCGAGCCGAACAGGCCTCCTCCGCGCTTGAGCAACTCGCGCACATCCAGTTGCAGGCGGCAGCACATCGAGCGCACCTGGTTGGGTTGCATGTCCGAGTTGAGGAAGTTCTGGAAATACGGCAGACCGTAGCGGGCGGTCATCTCGAACAAGCGGTCGGCGTTCTCGCTGTCCCACGGGAAGTCATGGGTGATGTTGTAGGTCGGGATCGGGAAAGTGAACACCCGGCCCTTTGCATCACCGGCCTGCATCACCTCGATGTAGGCGCGATTGATCAATTCCATTTCCACTTGCAGATCACCGTAGGCGAACGGCATCTCCTCGCCACCGATCACCGGAATCTGTTCGCGCAAATCCTCCGGGCAGACCCAGTCGAACGTAAGGTTGGTAAAAGGTGTTTGCGTGCCCCAGCGTGACGGGACGTTGAGGTTGTAGATGAACTCCTGCAACGACTGGCGGACCTCGTCGTAGCTGAGTCTGTCCTTGCGTACATACGGCGCCAGGTAGGTGTCGAACGAGCTGAACGCCTGGGCACCGGCCCATTCGTTTTGCAGCGTGCCGAGGAAATTCACCATCTGCCCCAAGGCGCTGCTCAAATGTTTGGGCGGCCCGGCTTCGACCCGTCCCGGCACCCCATTGAGGCCTTCGTGCAACAGCGTGCGCAGCGACCAGCCGGCGCAGTAGCCGGCGAGCATGTCGAGGTCGTGGATATGCAGGTCGGCCTCGCGGTGCGCTTGGCCGATGGCCTGGCTGTAGACCTCGTCGAGCCAATAGTTGGCGGTGACCTTGCCCGATACGTTGAGGATCAGCCCACCGAGGGAGTAACCCTGGTTGGCATTGGCCTGTACGCGCCAGTCTTCGCGGTCCAGGTATTCGTTCATCGAGGTGGCAACTTCCACCAGGGTGCGACGATCCCGGCGCAGGCGTCCATGTTGCTCGCGGTAGACGATATAGGCACGCATGGCCAGAAAGAAACCGGCGTCCATCAGTACTCGCTCGACACGGTCCTGGATCTGCTCGACGCTCAAGCGCGTCTGTCCTTCCAATCGCGTCAGCACCGCTTCCAGCAACCCTTCAGCCTCCCCCTCAGCGTATTCGCCGGTGGCCTTGCCGGCGGCGATCAGCGCCTGGCGGATCTTGTCCGCGTCGAAGGCAACCACACTGCCATCGCGCTTGTGCAAGCGGTTACAGCCTACTGAGATCAACGTGCTCTGCATTTTGGCTCCAGACACTACATATAGATAATTAACAATCTTCAAACACAATATGCAGTGGAGAGTACGACCAAAAGTGAGGGTTGCAATTGATCGATATCAAGAATCGAGGGTGGATCAGCCGCTTGAGATGTCGACCGGTATAACCCATCGCGAGCAGGCTCGCTCCCACATGGGTTTTCAGGTGTCTGCTCTTTCTGCGTACACCACAAATCCCTGTGGGAGCGAGCCTGCTCGCGATAACGGCGGTCCATTCAACATCTGCGCTGAGGCTCACCCACCACTCATGTTCATGAACCGCACAATCTGCACTTCCCCGCCAGGGTTGAAGTCGTGACGCAGGGGTTTGCCGCGCAGCGCCTGTTGTACCGCCTGGATCAGCGGTTGATCGTCCAGCGGATAGCGCCGCAACAAACTGCGCAGGTCCAGAGAATCTTCCTGTCCCAGGCACAGCAGCAACCGCCCTTCAACGGTCATGCGCACCCGGTTGCAACTGGCGCAAAAGTTGTGGGTATTGGGGGAAATGAAACCGATCCGGGTCTGCGCGTGCTGCTCCAGGCGCACATAACGCGCCGGGCCGCCGCTGTTTTCGGTGCTGTCGAGCAAGCGGTGATGATTGGCAATGACCGCCCGCACCTCATCGCTGGAACAGAACGACTCGCCCCGGGCACGCCCGACCTCACCCAAGGGCATTTCCTCGATGAAGCTGATGTCGATGCGTTGCTCGATGGCGTACTGCACCAGCGCCGGGACTTCATCGAAGTTGCGCCCTTTCATCACCACGCAGTTGAGCTTGATCCGCTCGAACCCTGCGCCCTTCGCCGCTTCAATGCCCGCCAGCACCTGATCCAGATCGCCGTTGCGGGTGATCGCCCGAAAACGCTCGCCATCCAGGCTGTCCAGGCTGATGTTCATGCGCTTGACCCCGACATCGACCAGCGGCCGGGCCAGTCGTCCCAGCTGCGAACCGTTGCTGGTCATCACCAGTTCCCGCAGGCCGGGCAATGCCGCGATGTCGCGACACAACCCGACGATGCCCGGACGGATCAGCGGTTCGCCACCGGTCAGGCGGATTTTCTTGACCCCCAGCCCCACGAACAACCGCGCCAATCGGTGCAGTTCCTCCAGGGTCAACACCTGCTGGCGCGGCAGGAAGGTCATGTTTTTCGCCATGCAATACACGCAGCGAAAATCACAACGATCGGTCACCGACATCCGCAGATAGTCGATCTGGCGCCCAAATCCGTCCTGCAACACGGCGTTCATGTCTGTCCCCTGATTGAGCCGGTGCTCACTGCACCAGCGGCGAGTCGGCGCCCTGAAGATGAATGCCGCGAATGTCCGCCGCACCGATCAGGGTTTGCAGGTACTGCACCAGCGCCTTCTGCCACACGCCTTGTTGCAGCTGGGTGCGAATCGCCGTCGCCACCGCCTCATAAGGCAACGGTTGGCCTTCGACACGCTGATCGATGCTGATCACATGCCAGCCGTAGCGGCTTTCCAGCGGTTTGCCCACCAGGCCCGCCGGCAAGGCAAACAACTGGCGCTCCAGTTCGGGCACGGTCTGGCCCTTACTGATCTGCCCCAGCGAGCCGCCCTGAGCCTTGGACGGGCAGGCTGAGTGGTTCAACGCCAGTTCGGCAAAGCTACCGGGGAACTCGTCCAGGCGTTGCAGCAGGGTTTCGGCCTGGCCGTGAGCCTGGTCGCGCGCTTCGGCGTCGTCCGGTGCGCATTCGAGCAGAATGTGCCGCACCGCCAGCAAGGGGGCGCTGTGAAAGCGCGCCCGATTGCTTTCGTAGTAGCGCAGGCAGGTCGCCTCATCACATTGCGGCACCTGCACCTCACGCTCGAGCAACAGCCGCGTGGCCGCCTCCTCTTCGTTTTCACCGGCGCCCACCTGCAACGCCAGCCCCAGCTCGGCGATGCGTTGCTGAAGCAACTCCCGGATCACCAACGCCCGGGCCGCCTGGTAGACCGCATCCTCGCGGCTCTCAGCCGGGTGATACTGCAGCTCCTGGGCCATCGCCTGGGGGGTGATCGACACCCCGTTGACGCTGATGATCGGCCACTCCTGCTCACTGCTGGCAATCAATTGTGCCGGGGCTTCCTCACCGGCCACCGGCCCGGCCTGGGCCGGTTCGAACTGCACCGCGCCCGCCGGCTCGATATCGCTGAGCGGCGGGGTCACTGGCGCTGCTTTCGCTGAAGAACCGCAGCCGCCGCTGCCCCCGTTACCGCCGCCACATCCGCATCCACTAGCCATGATCGTCTCCTTAGAACTTCTGCCGCACGATTTGATAACGACGCCCCAGGTACCAGACCGGCGCACTGACGATATGGACGAGACGGGTGAACGGGAACAGCACGAACAGGGTCAGGCCCAGTACCACATGAAGCTTGTAGACCAAGCCCACCGGCGCAATGGCCGCGGCCGCCTCCACCGGACGCAACAGCACAGTGTTCTGTGCCCAGTCGGCCAGCATCACCATCACCGAACCGTCCATATGGGCGGTGGATGCCACAATGGTCATCAACCCCAGCACCAGTTGCACCAGCAGCACCACCAACACCAGGATGTCCGACGTGCTGGACGTGGCGCGCACTCGCGGGTCGCTCAGCCGCCGGTTGAGCAGCATCACCAGACCGATCAGACCCAGCACCCCAAAGAACCCGCCGGACACCATCGCCAGCAACTGTTTGTTCTCAGTGCTCAACACATGGTGATAGATCGCCGCCGGCGTCAGCAGGCCGACAAAGTGGCCGGCCAGGACGAACAACACACCGACATGGAACAGATTGCTCGCCACGCGCATGCCACGGTTGCTCAGCATCTGGCTGGAGCCGGCCTTCCAGGTGTACTGGGACAGGTCAAACCGCGCCCAACTGCCGATCAGGCAAATCGCCAAGGCGACATAGGGGTAGACCCCGAACATCAACAGATCCCATTTAGACATTGCCCACCTCCCCGGCGGGCGCAGCGGCCCGTCCTTCATGCTGAAAATCCACCCAATGCAACGGCACCGCGCTTTCGTCCCGGGCCTTGCCCGGCGCACTCGGCAGCGAACTGCAACGGTCCTGCTGCTCGGCCTTCATGAAATCCACCGCTTCCTCTTCCCAGATCCTGTCCAGGGCTTCGAGGGAGTCGTCGCGTGGCTCGGCCTTGACCTGCTCACGCAACTCGGCCACCGCCACCTGGGGCTCGGCCCCGGCGATTTGCAGCAAGGCACGGAAACAACTGGCGTAGGCACTCTCGCGCTCTTCCAGGCGCGCAGCCAGCAAGGCCAGCAGATGCGCCACATCGGCCAGTCCTTCGCGGGCCTCGATGTCTTCGCGGGTGGAGAGAAACTCCAGGTACAGCGGGATGTAATCGGGCAGTTCCTTCACGCCGATGGCAAAACCGGCCTCTTCGTACTGGGCCATCATGTCCACCATGGCCTGGCCCCGGTCGCGGGACTCGCCATGGACGTGTTCGAACAGCAGCAGCGACAGCGAGCGCCCACGGCCGAACAGCGCGCCGTAGTGCTCCTGGCCGTCCATCAGGTCCTGGCCACAGATCAGTTCCAGCAGCTCGAACAGCGCAGCGCGCTGCTTCGGGCTGATTTCCCGTGCCTGCACAATCGCCTGCTCCAGCTCGTCGCGACCGGCCACCAGGATTTCGGTCGGATAATCGAGCAGCAACGAAATCACCTTGAGAATGCGCATGTTCATTCCTCCCACAACTGCACGGTTTTGATGACGTCGCGGCGGTTGGCCTTCTTGGCGCCGAACATGTTGGTGTCGGAACTGCCGCTGCAACCGCTGCCGAAACTGAAACCACAACCGGAGCGTTCGGCGAACGCATCGCTCATGGCGTCTTCGCGGTGGGCGCTTGGCACGACAAAACGGTCTTCGTAGTTGGCGATGGCCAGGTAGCGGTACATCTCTTCCACCTGGTTCACGCTCAGGCCGACATCGGCCAGCACTTGCAGGTCCTGCACGCCGTCCACCTGTTCGGAACGCTTGTAGGCACGCATCGCCAGCAGGCGCTTGAGGGCGCGCTTGACCGGCTTTTCATCGCCGGCGGTGAGCATGTTGGCCAGGTAGCGCAGCGGAATGCGCAGGCTGTCGACGTCCGGGATCACCCCGTTCATGCCCACGGTGCCGGCCGCCGCAGCGTTCTGGATCGGCGACAGTGGCGGCACGTACCAGACCATTGGCAAGGTGCGGTATTCCGGGTGCAGTGGCAGCGCGAGTTTCCAGTCCACGGCCATTTTGTAGACCGGCGAGCGTTGCGCCGAGTCGATCACCGACTGCGGCACACCGTCGGCCAGGGCTTGGCGAATCACCGCCGGGTCGTTCGGGTCGAGGAAGATCTCCAGTTGCTTCTCATACAGATCGTGCTCGTTGGCGGTGCTCGCCACTTCGCTGATGCGGTCGGCGTCGTACAGCAACACCCCGAGGTAGCGGATGCGGCCGACGCAGGTTTCAGCGCAAACCGTCGGCATCCCGGCTTCGATGCGCGGGTAGCAGAAAATGCATTTCTCCGATTTGCCGCTCTTCCAGTTGAAATAGATCTTCTTGTACGGGCAGCCGCTGATGCACATGCGCCAGCCGCGGCATTTCTCCTGGTCGATCAGGACGATGCCGTCCTCCTCGCGCTTGTAGATCGCCCCGCTCGGGCAGGACGCCGCGCACGCCGGGTTCAGGCAGTGCTCGCACAGGCGCGGCAGGTACATCATGAAGGTGTTTTCGTACTCGCCGTAGATGTCGGCCTGGATCTGGTCGAAGTTCTTGTCCTTGCGCCGCTTGGCAAACTCGGTGCCCAGGATCTCCTCCCAGTTCGGGCCCCACTCGATTTTCTCCATGCGCTTGCCGGACACCAGCGAGCGCGGCCGTGCGGTGGGCTGATGCTCGCCCAAAGGCGCGGTGTGCAGGTGCTGGTAGTCGAAGTCGAACGGTTCGTAGTAATCGTCCAGGCTCGGCAAGTCCGGGTTGGCGAAGATGTTCGCCAGCACGCGGAACTTGCCGCCGATGCGTGGGTTGATCGAACCGTCGGCGTTACGGATCCAGCCGCCCTTCCACTTGTCCTGGTTTTCCCATTCTTTGGGGTAACCGATGCCAGGCTTGGATTCGACGTTGTTGAACCAGGCGTATTCCATGCCTTCGCGGCTGGTCCAGACGTTCTTGCAGGTAATCGAGCAGGTGTGACAGCCGATGCATTTGTCCAGGTTCAGGACCATGCCGATTTGTGAGCGAATTTTCATCTCAGTTCTCCTCGATATCGGTTGGCAGTGGACGCGGCAGATCATCGCCACTGGAACCGTCGAGCCAATCGACCTTGGACATCTTGCGCACCACGACGAACTCGTCGCGGTTGCAACCGACCGTGCCGTAATAGTTGAAACCGTAGGCCTGTTGCGCGTAGCCACCGATCATATGAGTGGGCTTGAGCACCACGCGGGTCACCGAGTTGTGGTGGCCGCCACGGGTCTTGGTGGTTTCCGAGCCGGGCACGTTCACGATCCGTTCCTGGGCGTGGTACATCATCACCATGCCTTCCTTGACCCGCTGGCTGACCACCGCACGGGCGGTCAGCGCACCGTTGACGTTGAAGCATTCAATCCAGTCGTTGTCCTCGATACCGGCGCGCTTGGCGTCGATTTCCGAGAGCCAGACGATCGGCCCGCCGCGGCTCAAGGTGAGCATCAGCAAGTTGTCGCTGTAGGTGCTGTGGATGCCCCACTTCTGGTGCGGGGTGATCCAGTTCAGGACGATTTCGGTCTCGCCATTGCTGCGCTTGCCCTTGACGCCTTCGATGGTGCGGGTGTTGACCGGCGGCCGATAACTCATCAGTTGCTCGCCGAACGCCTGCATCCACGGGTGATCCTGGTAGAACTGCTGGCGGCCGGTGATGGTGCGCCATGGAATCGCTTCGTGAACGTTGGTGTAACCGGCGTTGTAGCTGACGTGATCGTCTTCCAGGCCAGACCAGGTCGGGCTGGAAATGATCTTGCGCGGCTGCGCCTGGATGTCGCGGAAGCGAATCGCCTCGTGGGCCTTGGACAGCGCCAGGTGGCTGTGATCGATGCCGGTGAATTTCGACAGGGCCGCCCAGGCCTTGACGGCCACCTGGCCGTTGGTTTCCGGGGCCAGGGACAGAATCACTTCGGCCGCGTCAATGGCGCTGTCGATCTTCGGCCGACCCTGGCTGATACCGGCGTCGACCTCATGGTGATTGAGCTCACCGAGGAATTTCACTTCATCGTCGGTGTTCCAGTTGATGCCCTTGCCGCCATTGCCGAGTTTCTCCAACATCGGGCCCAGGGAGGTGAACTGCTTGTAGATGTTGGGGTAATCGCGCTCCACCACTTGCAGGTTCGGTGCGTTCTTGCCCGGTTGCGGCGCCACGCCGGCGCTTTTCCAGTCAGTGCCGCCAAACGGCTGGGCCAGTTCACCGACGCTGTCATGCATCAACGGCACGGTGACCAGGTCTTTCTCGACACCCAGGTGCCCGACCGACATGGCGGAGAACGCCTTGGCGATGCCCTTGTAGATTTCCCAGTCCGAACGCGACTCCCAGGCCGGGTCGATAGCCGCTGACAGCGGGTGAATGAACGGGTGCATGTCCGAGGTGTTCATGTCGTCTTTTTCGTACCAGGTCGCGGTCGGCAAGACGATGTCGGAATACACGCAGGTCGAGGACATGCGGAAGTCCAGGGTGGTCACCAGGTCCAGTTTGCCGATGGCACCGTTGTCGACCCATTCAGCCTCGGTCGGCTTGGATTCGCCACCAAAGCCGATGTCTTCGTTCATCACGCCGTTCTTGGTGCCCAGCAGGTACTTGAGCATGTACTCGTGGCCTTTGCCCGAGGACCCCAGCAGATTGGAACGCCAGATGAACATGTTGCGCGGGAAGTTTTCCGGGCTGTCGGGTTGTTCGCAGGCAAACCGCAGGCTGCCGTCCTGCCAGGACTTGACCACGTAGTCTTTCGGGTCCATGCCGGCGGCAGCAGCATCGCGGCAAATGTTCAGCGGGTTGGTGTTCAATTGTGGCGCGCTGGGCAACCAGCCGGCGCGTTCGGCGCGGATGTTGTAGTCCAGGGCATGCTCAGGGAACTGCGATTTATCCGCCAGAGGCGACAGCACGTCGTGCATGCTCATCTTCTCGTGGCGCCATTGCGAGCTGTGGCCGTAGAAGAAGCTGGTGCCGTTCATCTGCCGTGGCGGACGGTTCCAGTCCAGGCCGAAGGCCAGGGGCAGCCAGCCACATTGCGGACGGAGTTTTTCCTGGCCGACATAGTGGGCCCAACCGCCGCCGGTCTGGCCGACACAACCACACAGCATGAGCATGTTGATCAGCCCACGGTAGTTCATGTCCATGTGGTACCAGTGGTTCATCGCCGCGCCGACGATGATCATCGAACGGCCACGGGTCTTGTCGGCGTTGTCGGCGAATTCGCGGGCGATCTGGATCGCTTTCTCGCGGCTCACACCGGTGATCTGCTCCTGCCAGGCCGGGGTGCCGGGCACCGAGGCGTCGTCGTAGTCCTTGGCGACGTTGGCGCCGCCCAGGCCACGGTCGATGGCCAGGTTGGCCGCCGACAGGTCAAACACCGTGGCGACTTTCACCACGCTGCCGTCGGCCAGCACCACGTTGTGCACCGGCACCCGGCGGTACTGCACCGCGTCACCGGCCACATGCTGGAAGTACTCCTGGGCTTCACCGGCAAAATACGGGAAGGCCACTTCAGCCACGTCATCGCCAATCAGGCTGAGCTTGAGGTCGATCTCACGGCCCTCGCCGCCTTCACGGGCCAGGATGTTCCATTTGCCCTCTTCGCCCCAGCGATAGCCGATGGAGCCTTGGGGAGAAACCAGTTCACCGCTGGCATCCAGGGCGATGGTTTTCCACTCCGGGTTATTGTCCTGGCCGAGGTTGTTGGTCAGGTCGCTGGCGCGCAGGAAGCGATCAGGCTGGTAGCCGGAGCCCGGCGCCACGCCGAGCATCGGCTTGAGCATCACCAGCACCGGCAGGTCGGTGTAGCGCTTGGCGTACTCGGTGAAGTAGGCGCTGGGCTTGTCCAGGTGAAACTCTTTGAAGATCACATGGTTGAAAGCCTGGGCAAGTGCCGCGTCGGTGCCCTGCTTAGGGTTGAGCCACAGGTCGGTGAGCTTGGCGACTTCCGAATAGTCCGGGGTGATCGCCACGGTCTTGGTGCCCTTGTAACGCACCTCGGTGAAAAAGTGCGCGTCGGGGGTACGGGTCTGCGGGACGTTGGAGCCCCAGGCAATGATGTAGTTGGAGTTGTACCAGTCGGCCGATTCCGGCACGTCGGTCTGCTCGCCCCAGACCATCGGCGAGGCTGGCGGCAGGTCGCAGTACCAGTCGTAGAAGCTCAGGCACACGCCACCGATCAGCGACAGGTAACGCGAACCCGCGGCGTAGCTGACCATCGACATCGCCGGGATCGGCGAGAAGCCAACCACCCGATCCGGGCCGTATTGCTTGACGGTGTAGACGTTGGCGGCGGCGATGATCTCGTTGACTTCTTCCCAGTTGGAACGGATGAAACCACCCATGCCGCGCTTGCTTTTATACGAGTCGGCCTTGGCCTTGTTTTCGACAATGCTGGCCCACGCTTCCACGGGCGGCAGGGTCTGCCGGGCTTCGCGCCACAGCTTGAGCAATGGCTTGCGGATCTTCGGGTACTTGAGCCGGTTGGCGCTGTAGATGTACCAGCTGTAGCTGGCGCCACGAGGGCAGCCACGCGGCTCGTGGTTGGGCAGGTCGTTACGGGTGCGCGGGTAGTCGGTCTGCTGGGTTTCCCAGGTGATCAGGCCGTTCTTGACGTAGATTTTCCACGAGCACGAGCCGGTGCAGTTCACCCCATGGGTGGAGCGCACGATCTTGTCGTACTGCCAGCGGGAGCGGTAGACGTTCTCCCAGTCGCGGGACTCCTTGCGGGTCTCGCCGTGCCCCTCGGAAAACTCGCCTTGCTTGCGGTTGAAAAACCGCAGTTGATCCAGTAAATGACTCACAGTGTGTTCCTCTCAGGCTTGCTCCGCGGGGTCTGCGCCCCGCCCACGCAGGTTTAGGTTCGGCTTAGCACGGTGTTGCGGCGCCCTTGCGGGCATACCACCACCAGGTCACCACGATGCAGCTCAGGTAAAAGCCGACGAACATGTAGAAGGCCATCTCCGGGCCGCCGGTCAGGGCCATCGAAGTGCCGAATGATTTGGGGATGAAGAACGCGCCGAAGGCGCCCATGGCCGAGCTGAAACCCAGCACTGCGGCCGATTCCTTGCCGGCGTTCTTGAGCGCTTGTTCGCGTAGCTCGGGCTTTTGGCCGCGGCTGGCTTTTTCATGCAGGGTGCGGAAGATCACCGGGATCATGCGGAAGGTCGACCCGTTGCCCACGCCAGTGGTGACGAACAGCAACATGAACATCCCCAGGAAGCCGTAGAAGCTGCCGCCCTGGCCGCCTTGGGGCAGGAAATGAAGGACCCCGAACACCATCGCGATCATCAGCACGAAGTTCCACAACGTAACCTTCGCGCCGCCGAGCTTGTCCGCCAGCCAGCCACCCAGTGGCCGCACCAGGGCACCGACCAGCGGACCGAGGAAGGCGAACTTCAGGGCGATGACTTCCGGGAACGAGGTTTTGATCAGCAGCGGAAACGCGGCGGAGAAGCCGATGAACGAGCCGAAGGTCGCCAGGTACAACCAGCACATCAGCCAGTTGTGCTTGCGCTTGAAAATCACTGCCTGCTCACTGAACGAAGCGCGGGCGCTGGACAGGTCGTTCATGCCGAACCAGGCAATCACGGTCACGGCGAGGATGAACGGCACCCAGATAAAACCGGCGTTTTGCAGCCACAGCGAGCTGCCGTCAGCCAGTACCTGCGGCTGGCCGCCCATGAAGCCGAACACGCCGAAGGAAATCACCAGCGGCACGCTGAACTGCATCACCGACACGCCCAGGTTGCCCAGCCCGGCGTTCAGGCCCAGGGCTGTGCCCTGCTGGGACTTGGGGTAAAAGAAGCTGATGTTGGACATGCTCGAGGCGAAGTTACCGCCGCCAAAGCCGCAGAGCAGCGCAATCAGCACGAACACGCTGTAAGGCGTGGCCGGATCCTGCACGGCAAAGCCCATCCACAGCGCCGGCAACAGCAGCGACGCAGTGCTCAGGGCCGTCCAGCGACGACCGCCGAAGATCGGCACCATGAACGAATAGAAGATGCGCAAGGTCGCGCCGGACAGGCCCGGCAACGCCGCGAGCCAGAACAACTGGTCGGTGCTGAAACTGAAACCGATGGCGTTCAGGCGCACGATCACCGTGCTCCAGACCATCCACACCGCGAAGGCCAACAGCAGCGCCGGGATGGAAATCCACAGGTTACGCCGGGCAGTCTGTTTGCCACTCTTGCCCCAGAACGCGGGGTCTTCCGGACGCCAGTCATGAATGACCGGGCCCTTTTCAGGCGTTTGCAGAACGGACATGTTCTTCTCCTTGGGCAATGCTGGAAAACGGGGATTGGCTGGCCGGCGGCTGTTTACCCAGCAGCGGGCGCTTGCGAACTTCGCTGAAGTACATCCAGGTCAGGGAGACCCAGACCACGCCGTACATCAACATGAAGCAGGACGAGCGCACGCCGGTGAGGTCCACCAGGGCGCCGAACATGATCGGCAACACGAACCCGCCCAGGCCGCCGGCCAGGCCGACGATGCCGGACACCGCGCCCATGTTTTTCGGGTAGTCGTTGGCGATGTACTTGAAGACCGAGGCCTTGCCGAACGCGAAGGCGATGCCCATCACGAACAGCAGCACGGTGAACAGCGTGGCGTTGAGGCCGATATGAAAATCCACCGTGCCGTTGACGGTCTGCACTTGCAGTTGGGTCTGTGGGTACGAGAGCAGGAACAGGCAGATCCAGCTGACCCACAACACCCACCAGGTCACGCTCTGGGCGCCCCAGCGGTCGGACATCCAGCCACCGACGGCCCGCAATACGCCACCGGGCAGGGAGAAGCAGGCCGCCAGCAGCGCCGCGCTTTGCAGGCTGAAGCCGTATTCCTGCACGTAGTACTTGGTCATCCACAGGGCCAGGGCTACATAGCCGCCGAACACGATCGAGTAGTACTGGCAGTAGCGCCACACCGCTGGTTCTTTCAGGGTTTTCAGTTGCTCGCGCAACGTGGCGCCGCCGGTGCCGCTGTGCTCCTTCTTCTCGGTTGTGAGAAACCAGAACAGCAGCGCGGTGATGAACAGAATGGCGCTGAACACCTTCGGCACCAGGTGCCAGGAACCGAAGGCGATCAAGGCAGGAGCGAGGAATTTGGTCAGCGCGGCGCCGGCGTTGCCCGCGCCGAACACACCCATGGCGAAGCCTTGATTCTGCTTGTCGAACCACTTGGCCACATAAGCGATGCCCACCGAGAACGATCCACCGGCCAGCCCGACAAACAGGCCCAGCACCAGGAACTGCCAGAAAGCCGTGGCCAGGGTGATCAGGTACAACGGCAGCACACAGGAGAGCATCAGCAGGAAGAACACGATGCGCCCGCCGAAGCGGTCGGTCAGCAGGCCCAGGGGCAAGCGCACCAGGGAACCGGTCAGCACCGGCGTGGCGGCCAGCAGACCGAATTGGGTTTCGTTGAGCGCCAGCATTTCCTTGATCGGAACACCGAGCACGGCAAACATCATCCAGACCATGAAGCACACGGTGAAGGCCAGGGTACTCATCCCCAGTACCAACCCTTGTTGCACTTGCGCTCGCATCTCGATGCACTCCCCGTCAGTTCGATGAGCGCAGCCTAGTGATGCCTACCCCGTAAAAACTTGACCTGGGTCAACGTGCGTCCCGGCGGTACTGGCCTATGCTGGGGCCGTCTACCTCTTAGGGGGTAGAGCCTGAAGTTGATAAGAACCTTTATTTATCAAGGCTTTGAACATTTCGGCCGTGGCTTTTATCGAAACGTAGCGGCCGACAACTCTTTAGAGGTAGTGCGCCCGGGATCGGCTGCTATACCCCCCCAACGCCAGGGCGTCCCCATGTTCGGTTTGCAGAATTTCCTCCAGGGCCAGTCTCGATGATGCGGTGGCTGCGCAGTTCCCTGCCCGCTCGCGCCGGGCTGGCGGTGATCCTGATCGCCATCCTCGCCCTGGCCAGTTCCTTGAGCGCAGGTCT
Organism: Pseudomonas sp. A214; assembly: GCF_900156295.1. NCBI lineage: Bacteria > Pseudomonadati > Pseudomonadota > Gammaproteobacteria > Pseudomonadales > Pseudomonadaceae > Pseudomonas > Pseudomonas sp. A214. The sequence goes on along the minus strand of NZ_LT707062.1, from coordinate 3,707,004 downwards.
GATTGCCTGGTTCAGCCAGGGCGACGCGGCCGCCATCAACACCGCCGGTTCCGTGCGTATGGAGACCTATCACCTGAGCTGGAAACTGGCAGCCGGGGCCAGCGACGATGTCCCGGCGATCATCGACAGCCTGCAACGACGTCTCGAAAGCCCGTCCTTGCGCGCCGTGCTGGAAGACGGACCGGCGACCTCCCTGCATCAGAGTTATCAGAGCCTCATGCAGCGTTGGAACCAGACCTTGCGCCCGGCCATCGAACGCGGCGATTCGGCGTTCTTCCAGGCCAGTGCCGCTTCCTTCGTTGCGCAACTGGACCAGTTCGTCACCCTGTTGCAACGCCAGAGCGAGCACAAGCAAGCCTGGCAACAGACGATCCAGGGCATGGCGCTGTTCACCACCATGATCATCCTGCTGATCGGTCTGTATGAATTGCAGTACGGTGTGGTCACGCCCTTGCAGGAACTGGTGGACGCCACCCAGCGCTTTCGCCGTGGCGAATTCCAGGTGCGGGTCAACCATCAGTCAGAGGATGAACTGGGCCAACTGGCGACCAGCTTCAACACCATGGCCGAGACCATCGAGCAATCCCATCGCACCCTGGAGAATCAGGTCCAGCAAAAGACCCTGAACCTGCAACAGGCCAATGCCGCCCTGGAGCTGCTGTACCAGAGCAGCCGCAGCCTGGCCACGCGGCAGGCCAATGCCGAAGGGCTGGATGAACTGATCAGCCGGTTCCAGCAGCGGCTGCCGGGCCTGCGCCTGTCGCTGTGTCTGCAAGGCCAGTTGCAGGCGCCCGCCCGGCAACTGCTGTCGCTGCATGGCGCCAACAGCCGCGAGGTCTGCGCCAGCAGCGATTGCGCCACCTGCCAGAAACACCACAGCGCCCGGCCGCAGACGTTCAGCATCAGTAACCAGGGCACGGAACTGGGTGAACTCAAGGCGCATTTTGTCGACGGTCACGCGGCGCAACCCTGGGAAACCGCACTGATCCAGGCCCTGGCAAACCTGATCGGCACCTCGCTGTCTCTCAAGCGCCAGCGCGAACAGGACCATCGCCTGCTGTTGCTCGATGAGCGCACGATCATCGCCCGCGAACTGCATGACTCCCTGGCCCAGGCCTTGTCGTACATGAAGCTGCAAGTCAGCCGCATGCAAACCCTGATGCGTCGCGGCGAACCGGTGCAAACCCTGGAAACCGTCACCGCCGAACTGCGCGAAGGCCTGAACAATGCCTACCGGCAGTTGCGCGAACTGCTCACCACGTTCCGCTTGCAGATCCACGACGACGGGCTGGTCCAGGAACTCAAGGACACCGCTGAAGAGTTCTCCCGCCGGGGCGATTTCCGGGTGCATCTGTTCGTCGACACCCTGGCCTTCGAGCTGTCGGCCAGTGAGCAGATCCATATCCTGCAGATCACCCGCGAGGCGCTCTCCAACTGCCTGCGCCATGCCCACGCAGAGAACGCCTGGCTCGAACTGCGCCAGGAAGGCGAAACCGTGCGACTGTCGGTCGAAGACGATGGCCGGGGCTTCAGTGGCGAAGTGGACCAGCGCGAACACCACGGCCTGAACATCATGAACGAACGGGCCCGCAGCTTGCGCGGCCAACTGCAAATTATCTCCCGAACGCCCCAGGGCACCCGTATCCAGGTGCATTTCCAACCGGAATTCCTGGGCCAACACAGCGAAGGTCTTGCAACATGAACGCCCCCCTGCGTCACACCCTCCTGCTGGTCGACGACCATCCAATGATGCGTCGAGGGATCCGCCAAATGCTCGAACTCGAAGACGACTTGCACATCGTCGGCGAAGCCAGCCACGGCGAAGAAGCCCTGACCCTGATCGAACCGCTCAAACCTGACCTGGTCCTGCTGGACAACAACATGCCGCAAATGAACGGCATCGAAACCCTGCGCCGGCTGCGGGCCATGCATTACACCGGCAAGGTATTGCTGTTCACCGTATCCGACGCCGAGGACGACATTCGCGATGCCCTGCGCCTGGATGCCAACGGTTACCTGCTCAAGGACATGGAGCCGGAGTTGCTGGTGCAGTACATCCGCGATGCCCTCAACGGCGCGCTGGTGATCAGCCCCGGCCTGACCCGCGTCATGGCCCAGGCCTTGCGCTCCCCTCCCCGCCAGGCCGACGTGGAACTGACCGAACGCGAACGCCAGGTACTCAAGACCATCGCCGGCGGCTGCAGCAACAAAGTCATCGGCCACAAGCTGGGCATCACCGAAGGCACGGTCAAGGTCCATGTGAAGAACCTGCTGCACAAACTGGGGTTGCGCTCACGGGTCGAAGCCGCCGTGTGGGCCATGGAGCATCTGCGCGGAGTGGGCTAGCCCGGCAAACCACACCTCCTGTGGGAGCAAAGCCTGCTCGCGATGACGGCGGCACATTCAACATCCCTGCAAGCTGACCCTCCGCTATCGCGAGCAGGCTCGCTCCCACAAGGTTTGTGTTTGAGCGGGGACTCACCTCCCTCTTCCGAGGTAGGCCTGCGGAGGCATAGGCCGGGGGCGCGTGGGGTTCTACCATGACGGCACGCGGAGGTACGCCATGCTGACTCATCCTTCCATCGTTTTACTGTTGCGTCGTCATCACCTGTTCAGCCAGTTACCGGAGCGGGTCTTCGAAGACGTGTGCAACCTGGCCGTGCTCAAACGCCTGGAGTGCAACAGCACGCTCATGCACCAGGGCGACCCGGCCAAGCGGTTTTTCCTGCTGGTCAGCGGTCAGATCAAGCTGTTCCGGGTCACCGGTGAAGGTCAGGAAAACCTGGTGGAAATCATCCAGCCCGGGCAGACCTTCGCCGAGGCTCTGCTGTTCAGCCAGGCCCGGTGCTACCCGGTCAGTGCGTCGGCGCTCAAGGACAGCGTACTGGTGAGTATCGAAGGCACTCATTACCGCAAGGCCCTGGAAGACCAGCCGAAGGTCTGCCTGGCGATCCTGGCGAGCATGAGTATTCATTTGCACCAGCGCCTCAAGGACATCGACAACCTGACCCTGGCCAGCGCCAGCCGGCGGGTCATCAACTTTCTGCTTCAGGAACGCGACCCGCGCGACGGCCAGGTGGTGCTACAGGTGTCCAAACGCCTGGTGGCCTCCAAGCTGGGAATCCAGCCAGAGACTTTTTCGCGCATTCTCCATCGCCTGGTAGACGGTGGCCTGATTGCCATGGAGCGGCGCAACATTCGCATCCTGGCCGAAGATGAGCTGGACGCTTACCAGCAATAACGCGCGCAGCCCCAATTCCCTTGTGGCGAGGGGATTTATCCCCGCTGGGGCGCGAAGCGGCCCCTATTCAAACTGTCTGACACAGCGCATTGGGACTGCTTCGCAGTCCAGCGGGGATAAATCCCCTCGCCACAGGCTCAGCCAGACTCACTATCTGCTGTGTCATTTTCAACGATCATCGGTATCAACCGCTCAAACAACGCGTCCCCCTCCTCTTGCGTGCAATCGACGCCGAAACGCTTGCGCCAGCCCAACTGGCTCAAAATCACATGCACATCCGCTTCCAGATCATGCTGCTGCAAACACGCCTGAACGCACTGCAACGGACAACCGTCCAGCGCGATGATCCGCCGCCCCGAGCGCGCTTTGTTGACCAGTGCCGGCACATGCCCGCCGACCCCGACGATGCAGGACATCTCGGCCAGGCCGGCGCGGTCCAGGCGCAGGGCGACGGTGTTGGCCAGTTGCGCCACGTTGGAACAACCGGAACAGGAGTACACCAGGGGCAGTGAGCCTGGAGCTTTCATCAGGCCGCCGCCAATCCCTTGCCCGCCCGTTCCAGATTGCGCCATAACCAGGGCGGCAAGACCTCCGGGTCGAGGCTGTCGATCAGGTTCTTCAGCGCCAGCCCCAATTCGGTGTCGCCCTCAATCACCAGGCGTCGCCGGAAGAACAACGTGTCGGGATCTTCCTGCCGACTGGCGAGCAAGAGAAATTCACGCCAGTTGCCGCTGATGCTGACCTGGGCTTCGGCTTGTTCGGCAATGCGCAGTCCATCCCGCGACAGCGTCAGGTACCAGCACAACTTCAGGTCCGGCACCCGCAGGCATAGCCAACGCCCGCGCAACACCTCGAACCCGCCATCGCGCAGCGGCTCGGCCAGGCAACGGTTGAGCGCCTGCTGCAACGCCAGGCGCTGTACGACAAACGGCACCTTGCCCACCAGCGGCAGCACCCGGTCAGCGCCTTTGAGCAACCATTTTTTTCGACTCAGCACAGGCCCGCCTCCTCAACTTTCAACATACCGGCATGACCGTGCCAATAGCCGTTGCAACCGGCCACAAACAGCGGTGGTGCCTCGCCCTGGCGAACGTTGTCGAAGGACCTGACCACCTCGGCCATGCCCTGGGCGCGCGGGCTCAGACGCAGCACGTCGGCGCCACTGGCCATCAGCGCGGGGTAATCGGCCAACAGATTGGTCACCTCACCGGACATCGTCTGAATGCCATTGAGGGTGAACAGTTGCTGGCCCTCCTGACTGCTCAACGCCAGGCCGTCGGGATAGTTGATGCAACAGAACTGACAGTCGTCCTTGGGCCGGTTTTCGGCCCGGGCGGTGAAGCAGCGTGCCGAATAAGCCAGGGGCAAGTGGCCGTAGGCAAAAATCTCCACCTCGGGGACCTCGCGTTCCATTTCCCGCACCTGCTCCAGCACATCGCCGATCAGCGCCGCCGAGCATTCCACAGGTGGTACCCAGCGAATCATGCCGCTGTCGAGCAATTGCCCCAGGGCATGGCCGTTGTACAGGTTCAACGCCGGGCCGCCCACGAAAGGCAACTTGCGTTCAGCGAGAAACTGCACCGCGCCCATGTCATTGGCTTCCACCAACAATTGGCCGTTGTCACACAGCCGACGCAAGGACGACAGCTCCGAGGCCGCTTCGATCAGCGTCAGGCTCGACAACACAATCTGTGCCTGGCTGCACGCTTGCAGTTCGCGCCCCAGGCCCAGCCATTGATCCAGGGAGAATGCCCGGCGCTTTGAGCACACGGTTTCCCCCAGGTAAATCACATCCAGCGGCAAGGCCGACATCTCGGCGTAGAAATTCCCCAGTTGCGCTTTGTCCCAGTAAAACAGGACCGGTCCCAGGCTGAGTTTCATCTGGCCTCCCTCATTGCCATGATCGATGGTAAGCGCCCAGGGTGGTCTGGCTGCCTTCCGACAAACCGGCCAACACCTGGCGCCATTCTTCCCGCACCCGGAATCGTTGCGGCGCAGCCCGGTGGGCATCCAGTGCGGCGCGCCAGACCCGGGTCACTTGTTCAACGTAGGCCGGGCTGCGCTGGCGGCCCTCGATCTTCACTGCCTCGACGCCGATGGCCGCCAGCTCCGGCAGCAGGTCCAGGGTGTCGAGGCTGGTGGGTTCTTCCAGGGCATGGAAGCGCTTGCCGCCGACCAGGAAGCGGCCCTTGCACAGGGTCGGGTAACCGGCCGGCTCGTCAGGGGTGTAGCGATCGATCAGCACCTCGCTCAAGCGTGCGCTCAGGCCGTCGGCGTCTTCGCTCCAGCGCACTGCCTTGGCCGGTGAGCACACGCCGCACAGGTTCGGCGACTCACCGGTGATGTAAGAGGACAAGTGACAACGGCCCTCGGCCATGATGCACAGGCTGCCGAAACCGAAGACTTCGATCGGCACTGGGCTCGCTGCTGCTACCTGCCGCACCTGGGCCAGGGACAGCACCCGTGGCAGCACCGCACGCCGAATGCCGTAGCGCTCGGCGTAAAAAGCCAGCGCCGCGGCATGGGTCGCCGAACCTTGTACCGAAAGATGCAGGGCCAGTTGTGGGTGGCGCTGGCTGGCGTAGCCGAGCACCCCGGGGTCGGCGGCGATCAGGGCGTCGACGCCCAGATCGGCGGCGCGATCCACCGCGCGCTGCCAACGCTCCCAGCCCTTGGGTTGTGGGTAGGTGTTGACCGCCACATAGAGTTTGCGTTGGTGCTGGCGGATGTGCGCGACCGCCGCGTCGAACTGTTTGTCGTCCATGTTCAGCCCGGCGAAATGCCGGGCGTTGGTGTCATCGCGAAAGCCGACATAGACGGCATCGGCGCCTTGGCGCACCGCCGCTTTGAGGGCAGGCAGATTCCCTGCCGGGCAAACCAGTTGCATGGGGCATCCTCATGAGAAAACTCGGAGCGCCGCCAGTCTAGTCAGCTCATCGGCGGCGACCTTGACGACAATCAATTGCCGTTAATGCATCAGGCTCGCGAACGGCAAGTACATCACCTTGTCGAGCATGCGCACGTGCGCCTGGCACTCGACCACGGCCAGACCGTCGGCCCAGCATGCGGCAGCCAACATGGCCGAACTTTGCTGGGGATGCAGCTCGACACACAGCGAACCATCGGCACCGGGGACCAGTTTCGCCCGCAGGTACTGCCGCCGCCGGTTGGGCTTTGGCCAGTCAAACCCGGCCGGCAACTGCAATGAGATAGGCAATACTTCGTCCATGCCTTGGGCCCGGAACAGGAACGGGCGCACGACAATCAATGCGGTAATCAGCGCCGCCGATGGGTTACCTGGCAAACCGATCCAGGGTTTGCCGGCGACTTCGCCAAAGGCCAGCGGTTTGCCCGGCTGGATTGCCAGGCGCCACAGGTCAACGCTGCCCAGCGCTTCGATGGCTTGTTTGAGGTGATCCTCCTCGCCCACCGAAACGCCGCCGGAGGTCAGCAGCACATCACACTCGGCCGCCGCCAGACTCAAGGCCTGGCGACTGGCGAGCAGCTTGTCGGGCATGGCGCCGTAGTCATGCACCTCCATGCCCCAGCCGCGCAGCAGTGCCGCGAGGCTATGGCGATTGCTGTTGTAGATCTGCCCCGGCGCCAATGCTTCGCCCGGTTCGCGCAGTTCATCGCCGCTGCTGAGCAGACCGACCTGCAACGGCCGATAGACCTCCATTCGCGCAATCCCGGCACCGGCCAGCAACCCCAGCTCCTGGGCCCGCAAGCGCTTGCCGGCACGAAGCAACAGGTCTCCTCGGCGCACTTCCTCGCCTTCCTTGCGCACATGGTCGCCGTCATTGACCGGTGGCAACCAGACCCGCTCACCTGCTACCCGACAGCTTTCCTGGGGCACCACGGTGTCTGCCCCCGGCGGCAGCGGCGCGCCCGTGAAAATCCGTACGGCCTGCCCGGGCTGCAGCGGATTATTGGATGCCTGTCCGGCGGCAATGCGCCCGGCCAGGGTCAGATAACCTCCGGCGGCTGGCAGGTCAGCGGCCCGCAGGGCATAACCGTCCATGGCGCTGTTGTCCCACGCAGGCAAGTTCATGGGGCTGCGGATGTCTGTCGCCAGCACCCGGCCCAGGGCCTGGTCCAGCGCCACCCGTTGCACCGGAGGCGGCAGCGGTGCCTGATCCAGCAGGTAGCGGATGGCTTCATCCACCGGCATCAGCGCGCCGCTCTCACAGACGCTGCCACACGCGCCGCTGCTCATGAGCGCGTCCCGCAAGGCTCAACGACAACGCCGGGCTGCGGCTTGAGATGGGGAGTGAAGTTGCACGGGCCGGTGCGGCTGTCCAGTTGACCGACCAGGATCTGTTCCCAACCGGTGCGACACGCGCCCGGCGAACCCGGCAGGCAGCACACCAATACGCCGTTGCTCATACCCGCCAATGCCCGTGATTGCAGGCTGGACATGCCGATCTCTGCCAGTGACACCTGCCGGAACAGTTCGCCGAACCCGTCCACCTGCTTGTCCAGCAGCGGCAGCACCGCCTGGGGGGTGTTATCGCGGGGGGTAAAACCGGTGCCGCCGGTCATCAGCACCACTTGCACTTCAGGGGCGGCGATCCACTGCGAGACCTGGGCGCGGATCTGGTAGATATCGTCCTTCACCAGCCCACGGTCGATCAGCACATGCCCGGCGGTTTGCAGCAGATCGGCGAGGGTTTGCCCGGAGGTATCGGTTTCGAAGCTACGGGTATCGCTGATGGTCAGCACCGCAATATTCAGCGGTTGAAAGTGGCGTTGCGTCAGATGGGCCATGGTCAGCCGTCCTTTAAAAAAAAGATGGCCCAGCCTGAACCGCAATCGGGGCCGGGCCTATTCCCCGATAGAGGTACCTCCCTCGGCGTTTACGGTGCCAGTCGGCTACGCTGCCAGGCGCCTTCTTGCAGGCGGTAGTCGAGGCGATCGTGCAGACGGTCGGCGCGGCCTTGCCAGAACTCCAGCCGTTCAGGCCTCAGGCAGTAGCCGCCCCAGTGTTCGGGACGCGGCACTGGCTGATTGATAAACCGCCGTTCGGTCTGCGTCAGCAACGCCTCAAGGGCGGCCCGATCCTCCAGCTCACGGCTTTGCGGCGAGGCCCAGGCACCAAGACGACTGGCCAGGGGGCGGGAAATGAAATAGGCATCCGATAGCCCGGAATCGAGCTTGTGGACCTGCCCTTCAACCCGCACTTGCCGTTCCAGCCCCGGCCAGAAAAACGTCATGGCCGCCCACGGATTGATCGCCAGGTCCCGTCCCTTGCCACTGTCGTAGTTGCCGAAAAATGTGAAACCTTCATCGCTGAACCCCTTGAGCAGCAGCACCCGACAGTGCGGCCGGCCCTGCTCGTCCACGGTCGCCAGGGTCATGCTGTTGGCTTCCACCGGCGGGCTTTCGGTGTCGCGGGCTTGTTGCATCCATAATCCGAACAGAACCATCGGATCGTCCGGTGCCTGGGCTTCATCCAACCCGTCCAGGGTGTACTGACGACGCATTTTGGCCAGGGAAAGGGGCATGACGATGATCTCCACGATGGATTTGCTCCAGTGTGGGTTCTGTCGCGAGGGCAGGCCTTGATCGTTGTCAATGGCGGATCTTGTGTTGAACGTGCCGATGCCATCGCGAGCAGGCTCGCTCCCACATTGGGCCTATGGAGTTCCCTGTGGGAGCGAGCCTGCTCGCGATGAAGACGACTCGGTCTAATAGGTCGCCGGCTACTTGAGCCCCAACCGCCGCGCCAGTTTATGCAGGTTGCTCGGGTCGACCTCCAGCAGCCGCGCCGCACCGGCCCAGTTCTGCCCGCAATGCTCCAGGGCCTTGAGGATCGCCTGGCGCTGGCAAGTGTCGACAGCTTCATTCAGCGGCTGGAACGGTACATCGGCGACCTCTGGAGACTGTTCAAGTGTCGCGTGGGTCGTGGATCCGCTGGCACTGACGTCCAGGTCCAGCACCTGCGGCTCCAGGGTCATGATCAGGCTGCGACTGGCCCCGCGGCTGAGTTGCTTCAACGCCGCGCGACTGATCACGTGCTCCAGCTCCCGCACATTGCCCGGCCAGGAGTACGCCAGCAGCGCCTGTTCAGCGGCCGGTGACAGGCGCAAGCCGCGCAAGCCCAGGCGCGTGCGGTTCAACTCGAGGAAATGCCCGGCGAGCATCAGCACATCGCTACCGCGTTCGCGCAACGGCGGGATCGGCACCGGGTAGACTGAGAGCCGGTGATACAGGTCGGCGCGAAATAGCCCATCGCGAATGCTGTCCGGCAGGTGGCGGTTGGTGGCGGCGATGATCCGCACATCGACGTGCAGCGGCTTGTCAGCACCCAGGCGCTGGATCTCGCCGTTTTGCAGGGTGCGCAGCAACTTGGCCTGCACGCTCAACGGCAATTCACCCACCTCGTCGAGAAACAACGTGCCGCCATTGGCCGCGTCGAAACGCCCAGCGCGGTCAGTCGTAGCGCCGGAGAATGCCCCTTTGACGTGGCCGAACAGTTCGCTTTCGGCCAGGGACTCGGGCAAGGCTGCGCAATTGACCTGCACCAGCGGCTTGTGACTGCGCCGGGACAAGCGATGCAAACGACGCGCAAACAACTCCTTGCCGACACCGGTTTCTCCCAGCAGCAGCACCGGCAGTTCGGAGTCGGCCAATACGTCCAGCTCGTTGAGCAGTTGATCCAGCACCTCGCTGCGCCCAAGGATCTCGCCCTCCTCGGCCGGCCGACGGACATCCGGCAGATCACTGCGCGAGGCGCGCAGGCTGCGGTTTTCCTGCTCGAGCCGGGTCACCCGCACCGCCGCTTCGATCTGCAAGGTGCACCGTTTGAGTTCTTCCCTTGCGCGGCTGTCGAAGGTGCCAGCATGCAGCGCATCCAGGGTGATCGCGCCCCAGAGCCGCCCTTCCACGTACAGGCTCACGCCCATGCAGTCGTGCACCGGCAGCGGTTCGCCGACGTGGTTATCGAGCAAGCCGTCATAAGGGTCGGGCAAGCGGCTGTCGGGCTCAAACCAGGTAGGTTCGCGCGACGCCATGATCGCCGCCAGACGCGGATGCTGGGCGATCACGAACCGACGGCCGAGCGCTTCATGCACCAGGCCTACGGTGGCGACGGGCCTGAGGCTGTCATCGTCCAGGCGCAACAAGCCTACGGCGCCACTGTTGAAGTATTCGCGCAGGGTCTGTACCAGGCGTTGCAATCGAACGGCATTGGGCAACTCGACGATCAGGTCGGCGGCCAGGCTTTCACGCAGCATGGTAGTGATTACCCTCCAGGGTTCGTTTGACCCCTTGCAGCCAGGGTGAGAATCACCCTGGTAAATATTTATCCGTTAATTTTCAGGCAGTTAATTCTGGCACGTCGGCTGCAAAGTTCGCTCATCTGTCCCTCCCGGGATTCAACCCAAGGAAACATGATGAGCCTCGATCTGCTGGAACAAAGCCTCGGCCAATTGGCCTGCGACATTCCCGGTGCCACCCGTACCTTTCATCACTACAACCTCGACTTCTGTTGTGGCGGGCAAAAATCCTTGCGCGAAGCAGCGCTGGGCAAGGGCCTGAACCCACTGCTGATCGCCGATGCCCTGCGCACCCTGCAAGCCGCTGGGGAACTGGGTCATGACTGGCGCGACGAACCCCAGGCGCTGTTGATCGCCCACATCCTGGAACGCTACCACGCCCGTCACCGCGAACAGCTGCCGGAATTGATCCGTCTGGCCCGCCGCGTCGAGATGGTCCATGGCGCCCGGGCCAGTTGCCCCGTCGGCCTGGCCGATCACTTGCAGGACATGTATCAGGAACTCGAAGGCCACATGCTCAAGGAGGAGCAGGTGCTGTTCCCGATGCTGCAACAGGGCCTGGGTGATCGGGCCTCGGCCCCCATCCAGGTACTGCGCTACGAACACGACCAGCACGGTGAAGCGCTGGAAACTATGCTTGCCCTGACCGACCAGATCACCCCGCCGTCCGATGCCTGCAACACCTGGCGCGCCCTGTATCGCGGGCTGGTGGAGTTTCGTGACGACCTGATGCAGCACATCCATCTGGAAAACAATGTGTTGTTCGTCAATGCGATGAAACCCGTTCGCTGACTCTCAAACATTGCCCTTACCCCTGTGGGAGCAAAGCTTGCTCGCGATAGCGCTGGATCAGTCAACATTGATACCGACTGACATTGCGCCATCACGAGCAAGCTTTGCTCCCACAGCCGTTTGTGGCTCTCATTCCTGCTCAAAACTGCCAATAGAACATCGCCTTGGCCAACACCACAATCAGCACCATGTGTCCCAGGATACTGCGACGCAGCCAGCAGGCGCGGTCCGGGGTCAGCCGCCCGCTCTTGAGCCAGTACGCCAGCCACAAATAATGGCCGATGATGCTCAAGGCCAGGAGGATCTTCAGGCTCAGCAACAGGCCGAAGCTGTTGCTCAACGGTTGGCTCAATGCACCGCGATGCTGCCAGGCCAGCGCGATGCCGGCGCTGTAAAGCACCAGCACCACCCCGTGCAACACCTGCCGCGAACGCTTGGCGATAGCCGGGTCGGCGGCGTCCTTGACGCCTTGGGCCAAAGGCCTGCGGGCGGCATGCCAGATAAAAACCTCGAAAAACAACGTGCCGATAAAAGCGATAGCCGCCAATAGATGAGTGACCAGCAAAACCCCATACATCATCGACCCCCTCGGCTCATCCTGGATGCCCATCCACGCGGGCCTGCAACAGCATCGGCCCATAACGCCAGGCGTAGAGTCCGAATGCCAGGGTCCAGCACAGCCCCGCCAGCCACAGCGCGGCCAACGGGAACAGCAGCACCAGCAGCACTCGGCTCAGGCATGCCAGGTTCAGCAGGACGAACGCCAGGGTCATGCCGGCCGGCGGTTCCAGGGCTCGCCCGGTATGGCCCAGGCTGACGCGGGCGATCATCGCCAGGATCAACCCGGCCATGGCGCCGATGGACAAGCTGTGCACCGCCAGGCTCGGGTTCAGCGCGACGCCGAAATGCCACAGCGCCATGCCCAGGCAAGCCAGCGCCAGCCAGGCGTAGGCCAGGTGCAGCGACCACAGCAGCGGCACCCGCCACAAATCCCGATCATGCCAACGCACCAGCCGCACCCCGTGCCCCACCGCCAGCGCGGCGAACAACAGGCCGACCCAGAGGCTGGTCGACAGCGCCGGGCCGAAGGCATACAGCAGCGCCACCAGTGCCGACCCCGCCAGTAACAGACGATCGAGCCACGGCCAGGGGGCAACGCCTTCTACCCGGCCCAGACCGCGCTGGGTGAAGAAAGGAATCACCCGCCCGCCGATCAGCCCCATCATCGCCGCCACCAGCCACAGGCCCGTGAGCACACTTTGGCGCTGCAAACCTTCGTCATGTTGCACCAGACCGTACACGGATAACCCATCAGCGGCGGCCAACAGCAGCAAGACCAACACAATCGGGTAATTGCGCTTCTGCCGTACGCGCCACAACGTAATGCCCATCAACGCCGCAACCGCCAGGGCGAAACCCAGCTCCAGCACCGTCAGCAATGGCCAGGGCGCATCTGCCAGCCAGGCCAGTCGCGCGCCCAGCCATAACAGCGCCAGCGCCGCCAGACGTTTGCCACTAAGCCCCGGAGTACCTGTCCAGGTCTGCACGGCCGTCAACAAGAACCCGGCGATGATTGCCAGGCCGAAGCCGAACAGCAGTTCATGACGGTGCCAGGCCAACCAGCCGCCGGCCGGTTGCCAGGCCGACAGCCTTCCAGTAAACGCCGCCAGCCACAACGGTATGGCCAACAATGCAAGCACACACCCGGCCAGGAAAAACGGCCGAAACGCCAGCCGCCACAACGGCAGGATGGCCATGGCCTTGCGACGGTCAAGCACTTGCATACACCACTCCTTTACCTCAGCGCGGGACGGGCCAGCGGTGAGGGGTCAACAATCAGGGTTCGAATGATCAGCTATCGGCACCGGCGGGCCTTGTCTCAGATCAAGCCAGCCTGCCTCACCCAGGTACTTGCAAGGGGCTTGCCGAAACTGTTCGAGGGTGCACCGCCCCACTCAATAAACCGTCTGTTTATCCCCTGAAGGGGCGAGCCTGCTGGCGATGAGGCCGGTCAGCTCGATATCTCCGCTGACTGATAAGCCGCCATCGTGAGCAGGCTCGCTCCCACAAATGGCCATCAACCGGGTAAATATAACCCTGTCATGGTGATTATCACCCTAACAGTACAGGGTCATTTATACCCATCTCACCGTACGGCCCCGCAAATCAACGGTTGCGGGCATGGCCCGTCTCTTGCTCTGGCAGGGCACAGACTTTTTTTTGCCGGGGTTATCCATGAAATACGTCGCGCTGCCACTCGCCTGGTTCGTCCTGCTCTCTTGCGTCGTGGGTCTGGCCAGCGGCCTGTCCCTGAGCCTCGTCTGAATCCGATTCATTTCCCTGCCATACAAGGACTCATGCCATGGTGCTTCACCGTGTTCATCACCAGATTCTGCGCAGTCATCACCTGTTCGAACCGTTGAACGAAGAACAGCTCGACGAACTGATGAGTACCAGCCAATTGCTGAATGTCGACAGGGGCGAACCGCTGTTCCGCCAAGGCGAACCGGCGCAGGCGTTTTACTTCGTGATCTCCGGCGCGGTGAAAATCTACCGGTTGACGCCGGACGGCCAGGAAAAAGTCTTCGAGGTGATCGGCGAGCGCCAGACCTTCGCTGAAGCCATGATGCTGATGGACACGCCGAACTACGTCGCTTGCGCAGAGGCCGTTGGGCCAACCCAGCTGTATCGCCTGTCCAATGCCACGTACATGCGTCTTTTGCAAAGTAACAGCCGGTTGACCTTCGCCCTGCTCGGCAAGCTCTGTGTGCGCCTGCACCAACGGGTCAACGAGATTGAAACCCTGTCGCTGAAAAACGCCACCCACCGCGTGGTGCGCTACCTGCTGACACAACTGGTGCGCTTGCAAACCGTGGACAGCCAGTTCGAGCTGCCCATGGCCAAGCAACTGATCGCCGGACACCTGTCGATCCAGCCAGAAACCTTCTCGCGGATCATCCGCCGGCTGATCGATGAAAAAATCATCACCCAGGACGGTCGCCAGATCGCCATTCTCGATCGCCTGCGCCTGGAACATTTCGAATGAGCGCACAACCCACCTGCCTGTATTGCCAACACACCAACCCCGCCAATCAAAGCGAATGTCGCCAGTGCGGCATGCCGCTGCCGGCCGAGGCGGCGCTGGCTGGCGAGCGTCGCCTGCGACGCTTCACCTGGTTCTGTATCGGTCTGACGATATTCTGCGTCGTCATGTTTTTCTGGTTACCCCGCGACATCGCCTGAACCCTCAATCCTGAGTCAACTGCCGGTACAACTGCGGCAAACGCAGCGGCAGTTGCTCCGGCTGACGGATCAAGGTGTAGCCGTTGGCGCCGAACATGTACGGCAGGTAATCCCCGGCTTCACGATCGATGGTGATGCAAAACGGCGTCAGCCCCTGGCGCCGAGCCTCCAGCACCGCCTGGCGGGTGTCCTCCACGCCATAGCGCCCTTCATAGAGATCCAGATCGTTGGGTTTGCCATCGCTCACCAGCAACAACAACTTGCGTCGCCGCTTGCACCCTTCCAGCCGTTGGGTGGCCTGGCGAATGGCGGCGCCCATGCGCGTGTAGTAACCGGGCCTGAGGCCCTGGATCCGACCGCGGGTGTGGTCGTCATAGCCTTGGTTGAACGCCTTGATCTCGTGCATCCGCACCTGTTGTCGGCGCAGTGAAGAGAACCCGTACAAGGCAAAATCATCCCCCAGCACCGACAGGGTTTCACCGAACAGCAGCAAGCTGTCGCGGATCACGTCGATCACCCGGTGTTCGTCGTTGAGGTGGGCATCGGTGGACATCGACAGATCGGCCAACAGCAGGCAAGCCAGGTCGCGGCGGGTCTGGCGTTGTTCCATGAACAAGCCGCGTTCGCTGCATTGGCCGTGCTGACGCTCGACGTGGAAGTCCAGCCAGGCTTGCAGGTCCAGCTCCGAACCCTGGGTTTGCTGGCGCAGCCATTGTCGATCGTTGCGCAGGTGCTCGAACTGGCGTCGCAAACGCTGGGCCGAGGCGCGCAGGCGGTTCGGCAGCGGCTGAGGTTCGCAGTCCCGGGGAGTGAAAGTCTGCACACTGACGAAATCATCCTGGAGGCGTTGCTTGCGGTAGTCCCATTCCGGCAACAGGATGCCCGCGCCCAGGGGAATGTCATCCACATCGGCCGGCGGCAAGTCCAGGTGCAACTTCAAACCGCCGCCCTTGCGCAAGCGGGTGCGCGACAGGGTCAATTGGTCCAGGTCCTCGGCGACGCGCGCCGCGTCCGGGTCTTCGCTGTCGTCCGCCCAGCGATCCAGGTCCACGTGCTCGGTCCAACTGAACAGGTTCTCCAGGCGCACGATCAGCAACCCACCGTCCCGGGTGGTGTCGTCGATGCGCTCGGCGCGCTTGCGACCGCCCTGCTGCTCACCCGGCGGCGTCGCCAGGTATTGCTCGGACTCCTCGAGGTTGGCCGCCTGGGGATTGCCTAGATGCTGGGGCGGATACAGCCACAGCGGCAGCGGCCAGGCGGCCCGCTCACTGCGCGGAAAATGCTCGACGCTGCCCGGTTCGCGCAAGGCCTGACACAGCGCGCGCTCCAGGGCCGCCTCGGCCGGGGGCAATGATTGTGGGTCGGGACGCAACGACAGATGCGCATCCACCAGCCGCCGATATCGGCCACGCAGCGCCGGGTAACGCCCCAGCAGTGCTTGGGTCCAGCGTTGGTTGTCACGTCCCCAATGTTTCATCGGCCCCGCTTGCGCGGCCAGCAACGCCAGCCAGCGGTACAGTTCTTCGTTCAACCCGGTATCGGGAAACGCCGCCAGGCTCGCCGGCAAACGCAGGTTGTCGCCATCGCACCAGGCCAATGGCACTTGCTTGCAGGTGCCGGCGATCTGCTGCAACAGGTTGCGGCGCAGCAGCAGGTCGCGGTCGCTGACCGCCTCCACACCCAGGTGAGAAGCACCACCGGTGGCGCGTAACAACACATGCAAAGCCCGTTGCCGGGGGATCAACTCCACCCGCGCTTCGGGAAAATCCACACTGGCGCGGCGGGTGATGAAACGGTGCCAGACGCTGCCGACCCACTCTTCCAGTTCAAGGGTGAATGCCATGGTTATTCTCCTATCGACGCGTTGCGGTGGAGGGACTGGCTCGCATCGCTTTTGTGGCGAGGGAGCTTGCTCCCGCTTGGGTGCGAAGCGCCCATCAAAAAGGGTCTGCTGCGCAGCCCAGCGGGAGCAAGCTCCCTCGCCACGGCCTCAGTGGTGGCCTTTCAAGACGGCACCACCGCCGCCGGAGCGCGCAAAGCGGCGCGGCCACGTTGGCGGAAGCTGAACAGGTAGCAGAGCAAACCAGCCAGGAACCCGACGCCGCTGACCAGACGCGCCCAGAACAGCGGCTTCAAATGGTCCATCGTCGCCATGAACGGCAAGGCACTGCCATCCGCCATCCAGCGTTGCAGCCACACCTGGACGACACCGGCTGCGGTGAGGAACAAGGTGATCATCACCATCGACAGCGTCATCAGCCAGAAGCCCCAGATCTCCAGGCGCTGCGAACGTTCATCCGCCGCTTCACCCAACCCGCGCAGACGCGGCATGGCGTAGCTGATCAGCGTCATGACGATCATCGCGTAGGCACCGTAGAAAGCCAGGTGACCGTGGGCCGCAGTCAGTTGCGAACCGTGGGTGTAGAAGTTCACCGGTGCCAAGGTGTGCAGGAACCCCCAGACGCCGGCGCCGAAGAACGCGGTGACCGTGGTGCCTTTGGCCCACAAGGTGGCGGCGCGGTTGGGGTGTTGCCGGCGACGGTTCTTCACCATGCTGAAGGCGAAGATCACCATCGCCAGGAACGGCAGCGGTTCCAGCGCGGAGAAGATCGATCCGACCCACAACCAGACCTCGGGTGCGCCGATCCAGAAGAAGTGGTGACCGGTGCCGATGATCCCGGTAATCAGGGCCATGGCGATGATCACGTAGAGCCACTTCTCGACCACTTCGCGGTCCACGCCAGTGACCTTGATCAGCACAAAGGCGAGCATCGAACCCATGATCAGTTCCCAGACGCCTTCAACCCAAAGATGCACCACCCACCACCAGTAATACTTGTCGCGGACGAGGTTTTCCGGGTTGTAGAAGGAGAACAGGAAGAACACCGCCAGGCCGATCAGGCCGGTCATCATCACCATGCTGACCGTGGTCTTGCGGCCCTTAAGCATGGTCATGCCGATGTTGTAGAGGAAACCCAGGCAGACCACCACGATGCCCATCTTGGTGATTGTCGGTTGCTCCAGGAACTCACGGCCCATGGTCGGCAGCAAATCGTTGCCGGTAACTTTCGCCAGCGTGGCATAGGGCACCGAGAGGTAGCCCAGGATCGTCAGTACCCCGGCGGCGGCGAACACCCAGAACAGCACGATCGCCAGCTTCGGACTGTGCAGCTCCCGATCGGCTTCCTCGGGTATCAGGTAGTACGCCGCGCCCATGAAGCCAAACAGCAGCCAGACGATCAGCAGGTTGGTGTGGACCATGCGGGCCACGTTGAAGGGAATCAGCGGGAACAGGAAGTCGCCGACCACGTATTGCAGCCCCATGATCAAACCGAACAGTACCTGCCCCAGGAACAACATCAGGGCAAACACGAAGTAAGGTTTGGCGACGGCCTGCGAGGCGAATTTCAGATGCGGATTAGCCATGCTCATCTCTCAGCCCTCCTTGTTTGGCGGCCAGCCATTGGTATTGATTTTCGAACTCCACTTGAGGAACTCGGCGATGTCGTCGACTTCCTGTTCGCTGAGGTTGAACTGCGGCATGGCGCGACGGCCGGGAACGTTCAGCGGCTGCATTTTCATCCAGGCCTGCAGGAACGGCGTGAAGGCTTCCTCGCCACCGCGCCGGTTGACCACATTGCCCAGCTCCGGCGCGAAATACGCGCCCTCGCCCAGCAGCGTATGGCAGCCGATGCAGTTGTTGCGCTCCCAGACGCCCTTGCCGCGTATCACCGATTCGCTCAATTGCGCCTGGTTGCTGCGCTCTGGAAAGGTCTGTTCCGAGTGGTAGGTCAGGGCCAGGAATATCAGGAAAAAGAACACGCTTCCCCCGAAATAAATATTCCTGGCCATGCCTTTGGTAAAGGTATCTGACATGGTCACTTCCTCATTGCTTGGCGTGTCCATTCTAGGAAGCGAGGGTCCAGAACCCGCTTGATGGCGATCAAGAATCTCCGATGGTTTTAGTGGGTTGTTCCAGCACAGCCAGGAAGCCAGGTGAGCTGTTGTGGCGAGGGAGCTTGCTCCCGCTGGGTTGCGAAGCGACCCTAAAACCTGCTGACGCGGAGTGTCAGATGGATTGAGTTGTTGCTGTAGGGGCTGCTGCGCAGCCCAGCGGGAGCAAGCTCCCTCGCCACAGGGAGTACGTCGGGATTCAGAGCGCGAACGAGATCACAATCGCGAGCAGCGCCGCCCAGCTCAACACCAGCCAGCGCCACAATCGCGGCGCATGGCGCAGCTCCATGAAGCCGTCGGCGATCAACCAGGCCTTGGTCACCGCCACCGCGAGGATGGCGATGGACACCAGCCCGGTGGCAGCGACCTGGCCTAGGGCAACGGTGCCGATGCTCAGCACGGCCAGTGTCATCCAGCAGACGATCAAGACACGGGAAACCGACATGAGCACCTCCGCTCAACCGAGAATGTAGACAACCGGAAACAGCAACACCCAGACCAGGTCCACCATGTGCCAATACAGCACGCCGGATTCCAGCCCGCTGCACTGCTGCGCCCCGTAACGCCGCCGCCGGCAACCCTCGGCCAGCCAGGCAAGGATCACCATGCCCAGCAACACATGGAGAAAGTGAAACGCCGTGAGGATCCAGTACAAGGTGAAGAAGGTGTTGTGCTCCAGGCCGAGACCGTTGGCCAACAAGTGGGCGTACTCGATGAGCTTGAGCGCCACGTAGCCGCCGGCAACCAACAAGGCCAGCCACAACAGCAGCGCCGCCTGGCGTGGCCGGTCCTGTCGGACTTGCTCCTGGGCCAAGGCTGCGAACAACCCGGCGCTCAGCAGGCTGAGGGTCATCGCCAGGCCGGTGGAGCGATCCAGCAACTGCCGGCCTTCGCTGAACAACGGCGGGTTCAATGCCTGGGCGACGGCGAATGCCAGGATCAGCAAGGCAAACACCGTCAGTTCGGCGAGGATGAAAAACCACATTGCCAGATCCCCTGGCAATCGCCGGGTGGACAGCGCAGCGGCTTCAGCCGAAGTGGACATCGACCACATCCATCAATGCGGCAACGGTTTGCGGATCGTCGCTCAACGGCTCGGCCAGACAGGCCAGACAGGCTTGGCGCGGGTCCATGCCGGCTCCGATCATGCGCGCGGCGAAAATCAGCAGACGCGTGGAGGCCACCTCCTCCAGATCATGCTGATCTAGCCGACGCAGCGCCTGCCCCAACCGCACCACCTGGGCCGCCAGAGCCATATCCACTCCGGCCTCGCGGGCAACGATGCGCTCTTCATCGGCAACCGTGGGATAGCCAAAGCGCATCGCCACGAAACGCTGGCGGGTGCTGGGCTTCATGCCCTTGAGCAAGTTCTGGTAACCGGGGTTGTACGACACCACCAGCATGAACGACGGCGGTGCCTGGAGAACCTCGCCGGTGCGTTCCAGGTACAGCTGCCGGCGATCATCGGCCAAGGGATGCAACACCACTGCGGTGTCCTGGCGTGCCTCCACCACCTCGTCCAGATAACAGATGCCCCCCTCGCGCACCGCTCGGGTCAGAGGCCCATCCTGCCACCAAGTGCCCTGGGCGCCGATCAGGTGACGACCCACCAAGTCGGCTGCGCTCAGGTCATCGTGGCAGGCCACGGTGTACAGCGGCAATTTCAGACGGTGAGCCATGTGCTGGACAAAACGGGTCTTGCCGCAACCGGTGGGGCCTTTGACCAGCACCGGCATGCCGTGCCGCCAGGCCTGTTCGAACAACGCCAGCTCGTTGTCCTGGGGTTGGTAGAAAGGTTCGGCCGGGTGTTCAAGGGTGTGGATAGCGTTCATGGCATGACCTGATCAGATAACACGATTGCCAGCCACGCTACGGGCCCCTGCGACAACCTGGCAAGGGCTGTGGCCGGCAAACTTGATCGCCGTCAAGCGGGTAACCACCGGCCTGGGCATAGCCTTGCAGCGCACCAAGAATCTGCGCGCCGAACGTCAATTGCAGGGCCGCGCGGGTCATGCCTGAGGAGAAATGGAATGCTGATCAGCCACAAAAAATCGTGGGTCATGGGGGTCGGGGCGCTGTGTACGGCGCTGGCTGCACTCAATGCCTTCGCCAACCCACCCGCTGCGCCGCAAGACGCCCGCATGGTCAAGACCGAAGGCGCGCCGGATCTGAGCCAGGCCGACTTCGACGCGGCCAAGCAAATCTACTTCCAGCGCTGCGCCGGCTGCCATGGTGTGCTGCGCAAGGGCGCCACCGGTAAACCGCTGACACCCGACATCACCCAGGGCCGCGGCCAGGCCTACCTGGAGGCGCTGATTACCTACGGTTCAGCCGCCGGCATGCCCAACTGGGGCACCTCCAACGCCCTGACCAAAGACCAGATCACGGTAATGGCCAAGTTCATCCAACACACCCCGCCTACCCCACCGGAATGGGGCATGGCCGAAACCCTCAAGACCTGGAAGGTGCTGGTCAAACCTGAAGACCGGCCCACCCGGCAACTCAATTCACTCAACCTGCAAAACCTGTTTTCAGTCACCCTGCGCGATGACGGCAAGATTGCCCTGGTCGACGGCGACAGCAAAAAGATCGTCAAGCTGATCGACACCGGTTACGCGGTGCACATTTCGCGTATCTCGGCGTCCGGGCGTTACCTGCTGGTGATCGGCCGGGACGCCAAGATCGACATGATCGACCTGTGGCCGCAAGAGCCGACCAAGGTGGCCGAGATCAAAGTCGGGATCGAGGCCCGCTCGGTGGAAACCTCCAAGTTCAAGGGCTACGAAGACAAGTACACCATTGCCGGCTCGTATTGGCCGCCGCAGTTCACCATCATGGACGGCGAGACCCTGGAGCCCAGGCAGATCGTCTCGACGCGCGGCATGACCGTCGATACCCAGCAATATCACCCCGAACCGCGGGTCGCGGCGATCATCGCGTCACATGAGTGGCCGGAGTTCATCGTCAACGTCAAGGAAACCGGCAAGGTGATGCTGGTCAACTACCAGGACATCAAGAACCTCACCATCACCAGCATCGACGCCGCACCGTTCCTGCATGACGGTGGCTGGGACAGCAGCCATCGCTATTTCATGACGGCGGCGAACAACTCCAACCAGGTGGCAGTCATCGACTCCAAGGAGCGCAAGCTCACCGCCCTGGTGGATGTCGGTAAAACCCCGCACCCGGGACGCGGCGCCAACTTCAACCATCCGCTCTACGGCCCGGTCTGGGCTACCAGTCACCTGGGTGATGCCGGCGTCTCACTGATCGGCACCGACCCGGTCAAGCATCCGCAATATGCCTGGAAACAGGTGGACTCGCTCCAGGGCCAGGGTGGCGGTTCGCTGTTCATCAAGACCCACCCCAAGTCCCGTCACCTGTACGTCGACACCACCCTCAGCCCCGACACCAAGCTCAGCCAATCGGTGGCGGTGTTCGACATCGACAAGCTCGACGCCGGCTACACAGTGCTGCCGATTGCCGAGTACGCCGGTATCAAGAAAGGTGCGATGCGCGTGGTGCAACCGGAATACAACAAGGCCGGCGATGAAGTCTGGTTCTCGGTCTGGAGCGGTCAGGAAGACGAGTCGGCGCTGGTGGTGATCGATGACAAGACCCTCAAGCTCAAGAGCGTGATCAAGGACAAACGCCTGATCACCCCTACCGGAAAATTCAACGTTTACAACACCCAACACGACATCTATTGAGCCCCATCAATAAGAGGAAAAACCATGAAGCCTATTCTGCTTGCCCTGACCTTGAGTGCCGCATTCAGCCTGCAACCGGCGCTGGCCCAGGACGGCCCGACACTGTTCAAGAGCAAACCCTGTGGCGCCTGCCACTCCATTGACACCAAGTTGGTAGGGCCGGCGCTCAAGGAGGTGGCGGCAAAAAATGCCGGCGTCGCCGGAGCACAAGAGCTGTTGGCCAAGCACATCAAGGAAGGCACGCAAGGAAACTGGGGACCAATGCCGATGCCAGCCAATCCGGTGACCGATGAAGAAGCCAAGATCCTCGCGGCGTGGGTCTTGACCCTTAAGTAACGTTGATTAAGAGCATCTCCCTGTGGCGAGGGGATTTATGGGGGAGCAAGGCTTGCTCCCACATAAATCCCCCACCACAGGGGCCGCTCTCGGCTTTATTTCTCAAACAGGAGTACGTCATGGACCGACACCGCTATGCAACCCGGATGACCACCCTCCTCTTCGTCTTCTGTACCCCGGTGCTGGCCGCTCCCGACCACCAGCGCCAGGCCCAACTGCAACACCTGCTGGTCCAGGACTGCGGCGCCTGCCACGGCCTGCACCTGACCGGAGGCCTCGGCCCACCTCTGACCCGTGATGCCCTGGCCGGAAAAAACCGCGACAGCCTCATCGCCACCGTCACCCAGGGACGGCCCGGCAGCGCCATGCCCGGTTGGGAGCCATTGCTCGGTCCCGACGATATTCGCTGGTTGGTGGACCGGCTCCTTCAAGGAACTCCCGCCCCATGATCCGATCTCTGCTGTCTCTCACCGCCTGCGTGCTGTTGCTCTCGGCTTGTGCCCAGCCACCGCTGCGCGGCACCGGCGACTTGGGCGTGGTGGTGGAGCGCGCCACCGGCAGCCTGCAAATCATCGAAAGCGCCACCCGCACCGCCCTCGCCCGCGTCGAAGGGCTGGGGGATCTGTCGCACGCCTCGGTGGTGTTTTCCCGCGACCAGCGTTATGCCTATGTATTTGGCCGCGATGGCGGCTTAAGCAAGGTCGACTTGCTGAGCGCACGCATCGACCGTCGCATCATTCAGGGCGGCAACAGCATCGGCGGCGCGATCAGCCAGGACGGCAAGCTGATCGCCGTCTCCAACTACGAGCCCGGCGGCGTCAAGGTATTCGACGCGCAGACACTGGAACCGGTCGCGGACATTCCAGCCACACCATTGCCCGACGGCCAAAAACGTTCGCGGGTGGTCGGCCTGGTGGACGCGCCGGGGCAGCGCTTCGTATTCAGCCTGTTCGACACCGGCGAAATCTGGACCGCCGACTTCAGCCAGGGCCAGACACCACGCATCGAACGCTTCACCGCCATCGGTCGGCAACCCTATGACGCACTGATTACGCCGGACGGGCGTTATTACATGGCCGGACTGTTTGGTGAGGACGGCATGGCGCAACTTGACCTCTGGCACCCGGAGCGCGGCGTGAAACGGGTGCTGGACCAGTACGGGCGCGGCGAGGCGCGGCTCCCGGTATACAAGATGCCCCACCTGGAAGGCTGGGCCCTGGCCGATCAACAGGCCTTTGTGCCCGCCGTTGGCCATCATCAGGTGCTGGTGCTGGACGCCCGCACCTGGCAACCGGTCGACGCCGTCGCCGTGGCCGGCCAACCGGTGTTTGTCACCGCCCGTCCCGATGGCCGACAGCTGTGGGTCAACTTCGCCTACCCGGACAATGACCGGGTGCAGGTCATCGACACCCAGACTCACGCCATCATCGCCGACCTGCGACCAGGGCCTGGGGTGCTGCACATGGAATTCACCGCTCGGGGCGACCAGCTGTGGCTGTCCGCTCGCGATGGCGGTGAGGTGCAGGTCTGGGATCCGTATCGGCTCGAACGCCTGAGCAGCCTGCCTGCCCTGAGCCCCAGCGGCATCTTCTTCAGCAGCCGTGCGCACAAACCGGGGTACTGACCATGACACCAAGCCCACTCGCCCGCCGCCTGATCGATCAGTTCCAGCATGGCCTGCCGTTGTGCGCCGAACCCTATCGGGCAATGGCCGATGCCCTGGGTTGCAGCGAAGCCCAGGTGCTCGATTGTCTGCAGCACCTGCAACTGGCGGGCACCCTGTCAAGGGTCGGCCCGGTGTTCGAACACAGCCGAGCCGGGGCCAGCACCCTTGCCGCCCTGGCGGTGCCCGTGGACCGATTGCACCAGGTCGCAGCGCGCGTCAGTCAGTACCCGGAAGTCAATCACAACTACGCCCGCGAACATCGCTACAACCTGTGGTTTGTGCTGACCGGGCCTGATCGTGCCCACCTGGACAACATTCTCCAGGAACTGGAAAACGACACCGGCCTCACGCCGCTGGACCTACCCATGCTGACCGCTTACCGCATCGACCTGGGCTTTGCCCTGGAGGTTACCCCATGAACACGACCCTGAGTGACCACCAGTCACTGCAACTGCGCCGTCTGCTGGAGACCGGTCTGCCCCTGACATCTCGGCCCTTCCAGGCCCTGGCCGAGCAGATCGACGCCAGCGAACAACAGGTTCTCGACCAGGTGCGGCACTGGCAGGAACAGGGCTTGTTCCGCCGCGTCGGCCTGGTGGTCAATCACCGCGCATTGGGCTTTGCCGCCAACGCCATGCTGGTGCTGGACGTGCCGGATGCATTGGTCGATGAAGTCGGTCGCCGCCTTGGCCAGGCGCCGGGCATCAGCCTTTGCTATCAACGACCACGACGCTTGCCCCAGTGGCAATACAACCTGTTCTGCATGATCCACGGTCGCCAGCGCGACCGTGTCGAGGCCCAGGTCCAGGCACTGTTGGAGGAGCACTGGTTGAGTGATCTGCCGCACCAGTTGCTGTTCAGCACCCACCTGTTCAAGCAGTGTGGCGGACGCTACGCAACACCGGCCGGAGTGGCGATCGATGGATGACCTGGACCGACGCCTGATCAATCGCCTGCAACTGGGTTTGCCGCTGGTACGCCAGCCCTGGCAAGCCTTGGCCGATGAACTGGACAGCAGCAGTACCGAACTGCTCGACCGGCTGCACGAGTTGCTCAACGACGGCGTGCTTACCCGCTTCGGCCCGATGTTCGACATCGACCGCCTGGGCGGCGCGTTCACCCTGGCGGCGCTGGCGGTGCCCGAACCGCGTTTCGACACCATCGCCGAGCTGCTCGCGGCCATGCCCGAAGTGGCCCACAACTACCGTCGCGAGCACGCCTGGAACATGTGGTTCGTGCTTGCCTGCCCCAGTGAACAGGCGATCAGCGACACCTTGTTGCGTATCGAACGCCTGACCGGCCTGGAGCCGCTGAACCTGCCCAAGGAGGAGACCTACCATGTCGGCCTGTATTTCCCGGTCTGAGCCGTTGCCGCAGACGCTGCCTCGCCTGGATGAAACGCCACTGGCCATGCGGCTGGTGGAACTGACCCAGGACGGCCTGCCCTTGCTCGAAGATCCCTGGGCCTGGCTGGCCGAGCAACTGGGGCTGAGCGTGGAATCGACCCTCGACCTGCTCAAGCGTTTGCAGGCCGAAGGCGCGATCCGCCGCATCGCCGCGGTGCCCAATCACTATCGCCTGGGTTATCGCCACAACGGCATGACTGTCTGGGATGTCGCCGACGCAGATGTGCCGCGCCTGGGCGCGCTGCTGGGTGCACAGCCTTTTGTCAGCCACTGCTACCGCCGCCCGCGCCGGGCCGGTTGGCGCTACAACCTGTTTGCCATGGTCCATGGCCGCAGCCGCGAGGAAATCGACAGCTACCGCGAGCACCTGCGCTATCTGCTGGGTGAGGCCTGTAGCGCCGACGACATGCTGGTGAGCAGCCGCATCCTGAAAAAAACCGGCCTACGCCTGTCGCCGGTGGGAGCAAAGCTTGCTCGCGAAACAGCCGCCTCGGTTTCTGAGGGACCGCATCGGCTTCAGGGCGGGCAAACCTAGCCCCCACAAGGAAGGAGTGACTTATGTTGAGGATCAGCCATTACCTGCGTGCCCTGGCCGGTCAATGTCCCGCGCCGCGTGTTGCACCACCGGGCAGTACACGAGCGCCGGTGGTGATCTGGAATCTGCTCAGGCGCTGCAACCTGACTTGCAAACACTGCTACGCCACCTCGGCCGACAGCGTGTTTCGTGATGAGCTGGACACGGCCGCGGCGCTCAAGGTCATCGACGACCTGCATGACGCGGGCGTACGGGTATTGATCCTGTCCGGCGGCGAGCCGCTGCTGCGCGAGGATCTGTTCCAGCTCAGTGCCTATGCCCGGCGCAAGGGATTCTTCCTGGCGCTTTCCACCAACGGTACGCTGATCGACCCGAGCAACATCGAGCAGATCGAGGCGGCGAACTTCGATTATGTGGGCATCAGCATCGATGGCCTGGAAGCGACGCACGACGCCTTCCGCCAGCTCAAAGGCAGTTTCGCCAGTTCCATGGCGGCCATCAGGTTGTGTCGCGAACGCGGGATTCGGGTCGGATTGCGCACCACCCTGACCCAGCAGAACCACACCCAGTTACCGCGACTGCTGGATCTGATGAGCGAATACGACGTGCAGAAATTCTATCTGTCGCACCTCAACTACAGCGGTCGCGGCAAGCGCAGTCGTCAGCTCGACGCCCGGCAACAGATGAGCCGCGAGGCCATGCTCCTGATCTTCGAGCGGGCCTGGAGCGACATCCTGCACGGACGCGACACGGACTTCGTCAGCGGCAACAACGACGCCGATGCGGTGCTGTTGCTGCAATGGGTAGCCTCACGCCTGCCCCATCACTACGCCGAACTGGAACGCATGCTCAAGGCTTGGGGCGGTAACGCCTCGGGCAGCGGCATTGCCAATATCGACAACACCGGTGAGGTACACCCCGACACTTACTGGTGGCAGCACTCGGTGGGTAACGTGCGCCGGACGCCCTTTCGCACACTCTGGCTGGAACGTCCCGACGCTCTGCTGCAAAAACTGCGCGAGCATCCGCGCACCGTGGGTGGCCGCTGCGGACAGTGTCGTTGGCTGGCCATCTGCAACGGCAACACCCGCACGCGCGCCTGGGCCGACGGCGACCTGTGGGGCCAGGACCCCGGCTGCCACCTCAGCGATGACGAAATCGGCTTGCACACGCTTCCCAGCGCTTTGATTCCCAGCGTTGCACTGCCCTGCGCCCGATAACCCGACGGCGAACCTGATGATGAACCAAGGAAGTCCCATGTCTGCCTCTATCGTTCTGCCCGCTGCCCTGCAATCGTCCTTCAGACCGGGGGAAGTCGCGCTGGTCGGCGCCGGTCCCGGTGACCCTGGTTTGCTGACGTTACGCGCCTGGAGCCTGTTGATGCAGGCCGACGCGGTGATCTATGACCGCCTGATCAGTGCGCAACTGCTGGGTTTGATCCCGCTGACGTGCGCCCGGCATTACGTCGGCAAGGCCGCCGGCTGCCACAGCCTGCCCCAGGCCCAGATCAACCAATTGCTGGCCGACCTCGCGGACCAGGGCCAGCGGGTGGTCCGGCTCAAGGGCGGCGACCCGTTCATCTTCGGTCGCGGTGCCGAAGAGCTGGAATACTTGCTGGCCCGTGGTATCGATTGTCAGGTGGTGCCCGGTATCACTGCCGCATCCGGTTGCAGCGCCTACGCCGGCATTCCGCTGACCCATCGCGACCTGGTCAATTCCTGCCGTTTCATCACCGGCCACTTGCAGCGCGAAGGCGATTTGAACCTGCCGTGGCAAAGCCTGGCGGATGACAGCCAGACCCTGGTGTTCTACATGGGCTTGTCGAACCTGGGCAGCATTGCCGCACGGTTGATGGCCGCAGGCCTGGCCGCCGAGACTCCGGCGGCATTGATCAGCAACGGCACTCGTCCCGACCAGCAGGTGCTACGTGGCACCCTGCAACAACTGCCGGCCATGGCACGAGATTGCGTTGAAGGGCTGCCGACATTGACGGTGATCGGTAAGGTGGTCGGCTTGTTTGCCCAGCAGCCGATGCAGCATCCGGCGCGCGTTCATCCCAAACCCCAGCCTTTGAAGGTGGCGCTATGAAACGCATCGGGCTTGCGATGCTGTGGATCGGTACGAGCCATGGCGCCGTTACCACCGGTGCCGACCTGGAACAGGCCGAGCGCAATTACCAGCAGCTCTGCCAACAATGCCACGGCGTGAACCGCATCGGCGGCGCCGGGCCGGCGTTACTGCCCCAGAGCCTGGGCCGGATCAAGCCCGGCGAAATTCGCCAGGTGATCGAAAATGGCCGCCCCGCCAGTCAGATGGCGGCCTTCGGTACGCTGCTGGAGCCTGCACAAATCGACGCCCTGGCGCTTTATCTCCAGCGTCCGCCCAGCGTCGCGCCCAATTGGAATGAAGAGGATATTCGCCAAAGTCATCGGGTGCTGGTGGACGTCGCCACATTGCCCGACCAGCCGCAACACCGGGCCGACCCGCTGAACCTGTTCGTGGTGGTGGAAGCCGGCAATCATCACGTCGCGGTGGTCGACGGGGATCGGTTCGAGGTGCTCGCGCGCTTCGCCTCGCACTTTGCAGTGCATGGCGGACCGAAGTTTTCCCCGGACGGGCGTTTTGTCTACCTGGCGTCGCGCGATGGCTGGATCAGCCTGTATGACCTGCACAACCTCAAGCTGATCGCCGAAGTGCGGGCCGGGCTCAATACTCGCAACCTGGCGGTGAGCAAGGACGGTCGCTGGGTGCTGGTGGGCAACTCGCTGCCCGGCAATCTGGCGGTGCTGGATGCCCGGGACTTGTCCCTGGTCAAGACGATCGCGACGCTGGGCAGGGATGGCCAAGCTTCGCGGGTCAGCGCGGTCTATACCGCTGCGCCGCGCAACAGCTTCATCGTCGCACTGAAGGATGTGAACGAGGTTTGGGAACTGCCCACCGGTCCGAACCCGGACTTCGTGCCCAGGCGCATCGAGGTCCAGGATCATCTGGATGACTTTTCCTTCTCACCCGACTATCGCCAGTTGCTCGCCACCTCGCGCAAGGCCCAGGGTGGACAGGTGATCGACCTTGACAGTGGCCAGGTGGTCAGCGACATCAGCTTGCCGGGCATGCCGCACCTGGGCTCGGGCACCTATTGGAAGCGCGATGGCCGCTGGGTGTTCGCGACCCCCAACATCAGCAAAGGACTGGTGTCGGTGATCGACATCAACACCTGGAAAGTCATCAGGCAGATCCCTACCCTCGGGCCGGGTTTCTTCCTGCGCAGCCATGCCAACTCCCGCTATGCCTGGACCGACGTGTTCTTCGCCGCCGGCAACGATGCCATCCACCTGATCGACAAACAGACCCTGGAAATCGCCCACACCTTGCGCCCCATGCCCGGCAAAACCGCCGCCCACGTCGAATTTACCCACGACGGCCGCTACCTGCTGTTGAGCATCTGGGACACCGACGGCGCGCTGATCGTCTACGACAGCCACACCCTCAAGGAAATCAAGCGCCTGCCCATGAACAAACCTTCAGGCAAATACAACGTGGGCAACAAGATCGAATTTGCCGAAGGTACGTCTCACTGAACGGGCGATCAGGGCAAACCTGCTCACCTCAGCGGGAGCAGGTTGCTCGTTCAATGATTCATCGGCGACATAGCGGTGGCCTGTCCCAGCAGCTTCTGGTCGATGTCTTGCAGACGCAGCACCTGGCCGCCGGTCTCGCGGGCGAGTTTTTCCGCCGCCTGGGCGTCGGCGAACGTGGCCAGGACGACGCCCATGGCGCCCTTGAGCTTGGAGCCGACGACGAAATAGGCGGTCCGGGCATCGATCAGGTGCTCATCATCCGGGGTGTTCCAGTGGCTGCGCCCCATGTCGTGGACGTACAACTGGACGTCGGCCCGATGGTTCTCCGGCTGCAGCCACCAGCTGAGCATCTCGGCCGGCGAGCAGAACTTCTTCACGCCGCTGGCGGTCGCTGCGGCGCCCTTGGGTCCGGGAAAATCCGTGATGACCATGCCGCAGACATGGCACTCGTCACTGGGATGGAACGCCAGCGCCGCCTTTGAGGCCGGTGTCGACTCAGGCTTGCCGCATGCCACCAGCACCAGGCACACCAACACTCCGGCCAGGACTCGGCCCGTCCTCGAATACACCCTGTTCATCGTTACATGCTCCCTCTATCAAGATCAGAAATCACGGACACCGACGGTTGAACAATCGATAGGCCAGCCACAACGGCACAGCCATCCACAACCACAGGCACAGCCAGAGCCAAGGCCCGGGCACCGGCAGGTCGCTGCCCAAGGTCAGCACTGCCGCGCCGCTGGAACCGGCGTCGAACCCCGACAGGTTGATCAGCCGATACACATCGGTGGGGTTGAACAGCAACAGCCACGGCAGCAGGTCCGGACTGAACCTGCCCTCGCTCAGCACCAGCAGTGCCAGCAACGCCAGGTCAAACACCAGCACGAAGAAAAACCACACCCCCAGCGCCAGCCCGGCGGCGGTGGATTTCTCCGCCGACAGGCTGCTCAGCACATAGGCCAGCCCCAAAAAAACCCAACCCAACAGCGTGCTGGAGACGATGAAGCGGCCAAAGGCCCAGAGCAGCAGGCTCAGCTCGATATCGTCCACCAGCAGGGCTATGGCGAACATCGCGCAACCAAAGCCGATCAGGGTCGCCAGCGCCAGGATCAGGCCGTGACCGACAAACTTGCCCAGCAGCAACTGCCCGCGCCCCAACGGATACGTCAGCAACAGCAGCAAGGTGCCGCTCTCGTCCTCGCCGACGATCGCGTCATAGGCCAGCAACAAGGCGATCAACGGCATCAGGAACGTTGCCAGGCTGGCCAGGCTCGCCACCGTTGCCGGCACCGAGGTAAACCCCAACTGGCCGGACGCCGCCGCGCCAAGCCAGGCGATGCCGATGGCCAGCACGGCGAACAACAGACTGATCGCCAACAACCAGCGGTTGCGCAAGCCGTCACTGAATTCCTTGCGGGCCATGTTCCAGATCGGGTTCATGAGCCGGCCTCCTCGGTCGCCGCGCGAACCATGTAATGACGGTACAAATCTTCCAGGGACGGCGGTTTGATCTCGACATCCGTCGGGTCATCCTGGGCCAGTAACTGGCGCAGCAACTTGAGTTTGCTGCCATCCGGCGCGGACACCTGCAGCCCTTGCGCGCCCCACCCTTGGGTGAGGTGTCCTTCGCTGCGCCAATGCTGGCGAAGCCAATCGGCCCGCGACAGGCCCGAGGCGCGGATCAGCGTCGGCAGCCCCGCGTCCTCGCGCAACCGGTCCAGGCTGCCCAGGGCCAACAGACGACCTTGGGTGAGAATCGCGGCGCGGTTGATGTGAGCTTCCACGCCAGGCAAGACGTGCGAACAAAGAATGATGCTGGTGCCCTGCCAGCGCAGCCGATCGAGCAGTTGATAGAGGTCCTGGGTGGCGATGGGGTCCAGGCCGACGGTGGGTTCGTCCAGCAACAGCAGCCGCGGCTGGCCGAGCAAGGCCTGGGCCAGCCCCAGGCGTTGGCGCATGCCCTTGGAGTACGTGCGCACACGCCGCCGGGCCGCTTGCGCCAACCCGACCTCCTCCAGCAAGCGCTCGACCTGGTCTGGCGCCGCGCCCTTGAGGCGGGCGAAATGGCGCAAGGTTTCCAGCCCGCTCAACTGCGGATAGAACATCACGTTCTCCGGCAGGTAACCGAGCATTCTGCGCACGCCCGGATCACTCGGCTCCCGGCCAAATACCCGCACCTGACCCTCACTGGCGCGCAGCAGACCGAGTATCAGTTTCATGGTCGTGGTCTTGCCCGCACCGTTGTGCCCAAATAGGCCGAGCACTTCGCCCTGGGCCAGGTTCAGGTTCAGCCCGCGCAGCACAGCGGCATTGCCGTAGCGCTGACTGACGCCTTCGATCTCGACGACGTTCAAGACGCGTCCTCCTGAGCACTGTTGCGTGGCGGGGGCTGGAGCGGCGCGTGCATCAATGGATGGCTGTCCATCACCCCGGGGGATTTCATGACCGGGAACGCCCGCTGTACCCAGCGCAGCAGCTCGATACCCGGACTGTTCATCAACAGCCGTACCTGGGGGTACAGCCACAGCAGGCGATCGACGTTGTCGTTGGGTTCATAGGCCACGTCTCCCAGTCCGTCGCCATTGCGATCCCAACCCAGGTAATCACTCCAGTAATTGCCGCGCCCGTCCACCGACCACTCCTGCAACCGCGTGGCCACGTATTTGACCTGGCGCTGGTTGCCGGCGAACACGTTGCCGGCGATGCGGTTGTCCTCCGAACCGGCGGTCAGGTGGATGCCCACCGCGCTGCGCTCGAAATGATTGCCTTCGATGCGGTTGAACAATGAGTTGTAAATGAACAGGGCCTTGCCCTCGGCACCGGTGATCATGGTGTCGCCGGTGGACCCGTCGCGAACATCGGTGACCACGTTGTCGCGCAGGGTGGAATAGGTGATGTAGTTCATCAGGATCCCGTAGTTCTGGTCCTGTTCGGAGCGGTTGCCGATGACCGTCAGTTGACGGCTTTGCATCAAGGCATAACCGGTGCGGGTGCGCCGGGTGACGTTGCCCAACAGACGGTTATCGTTAGCGAACATGTAGTGCACGCCGTAGCGCAAATCCTCAAGGATGTTGCCCTCGAGCAGGTTGCCGTTGGAGGTGTCGATATAGATGCCGTCGCGGGTCTCGCGTACGTGATTGCCGATGACCCGGGCACCGTGTACCGCGTACAAGTGAATGCCGTTCCCCCGGTCCTGGGAGCGCAGCCCGGGATCGCCCTGGATGCGGTTGTTGATCAGGCTGACGTCCCGCGCGCCATCGACCCAGATACCGAAACCCTGGCCCTGCATGCGGTTGGCACGGACCACCGCACCCTGGGCGACAGGCTGGATGAACACCGCGGCATTCATGGCCGTGAGGTCGTGGCCCCAGTCCAGGAAGGTACAGCCCTGGAGCTGGACGTTCGGGGCGCGAATGATCAACCCATTGCCCTCACCCTGCCCCTGGAATACCGCATCAGGCGCGCACGTGAGGGTCATGGGTTGGTCGATGCTGAACGAGCCGCGGTATTGCCCTGCAGGCAGGCGCCATTGCCGTTCACCGTCGGCCTGCAATGGCAAGTCGGTGATCGGCTGCGGCGCGGCAAGCGCGCCGCCCGACAGTAGCAGGAGCACCAGGGCAATGACCGGTGCGCGAGCGTAGCCCGCAGGCTGTTGCTGGTTACCGGTCATTGAACCCGTCTCCTCGTTGAACCTGCTCAGGCCTTTTCAACCAGCATGCGCCCGACCATTTCCATGTGCAGGGCGTGGCAGAACCAGCTGCAGTAGTACCAATGCAACCCGGCCTTGTCGGCGATGAAGGTGATGGACGAGGTCTGTTGCGGACTGATCTCCATGCTCACGCCGTGGTTGGTCATGACAAAGCCGTGGGAGACGTCTTCGATCTGGTCGATGTTGGTGATCGTCACCGTCACCTCGTTGCCTTGCTTGACGGTGAACTCCGTCAGGCCATAGGCCGGCGCCATCGAAGTCATGTAGACCCGCACCTTGTTACCGTCACGGATGACCTTGTTGTCGGTCTCCAGGTTGATGCCATCCTTCTTGGCCAAGGCCACGGTTTCGGCGAAGAACGGATCGGTGCGGCTCCAGATCTTCTGGGTCTTGATCTGATCACGCCGGGCAAGGATGCAGTCATGGGGTTCGGCAAAGGCCGGGCCATCGTGTACCAGCTTCATCTCTTCGCCGGAAATGTCGATCAACTGGTCGTTTTCCGGGTGCAGCGGACCGGTGGGCAGGAAGCGATCCTTGGAGAACTTGCACAAGACCACCAGCCATTTGCCGTCCGCCTCGCTGGTTTCGGTCAGGGACGCGTGGTTGTGGCCGGGTTGGTACTGCACATCGAGCTTTTGCTTGATGTAGTTGACCTTCTCGCCCTTGTAGGCACGGATGGCCTCGTCCATGTTCCACTTCACCACCTGACTGTCGATGAACAAGGTGGTGTAGGCATTGCCGCGCCCGTCGAAGGTGGTATGCAACGGCCCCAGGCCCAGTTCCGGCTCAGCGACGATCACCTCGCGCGGGTCTTTGTAGCGGTCGTCGAATAGATCATCCAGCCGGTCGATGGCGATCATCGAGACGGTGGGCGACAGCTTGCCGTTGGCGATGAAGTATTTGCCGTCGGACGAGGTATTGAGCCCGTGGGGATTCTTCGGCACCGGGATGTAGCGGGTGAACGCGCTGTCCTTGCCATCGGTTTTACGACCATCGACCACCGGCACCTTGGAGCCGTCCAGGGTGATGAACTTGCCGGCCTTGATCGCCGCTTCGATGCGCGGGATGTTGAA
Organism: Pseudomonas sp. A214; assembly: GCF_900156295.1. NCBI lineage: Bacteria > Pseudomonadati > Pseudomonadota > Gammaproteobacteria > Pseudomonadales > Pseudomonadaceae > Pseudomonas > Pseudomonas sp. A214. The sequence continues at coordinate 3,672,484 of NZ_LT707062.1, read as the reverse complement.
CACCACCACCCAGTCGCGCTCGTTGCGCATCATGCCGCCCAGGTCGTAGGCCTTCTCGGAGTTGTAGCAGGTGCTGGCGGCGTACTTGCCGGTGTAGTCGGCGTCGGAGTTGTCCAGGTTGCCGTCGACGATCACCTGGAAGGCCATTTCCATTTTTTCGGCGTCGATGGCGTTGAACATCGTGTAGCTGTTCTTGTCTTGCAGGTCGAACGTGCGACCGTCATTGGGGTGCGGGATGACGAATTCGGCGTTGGCGAACACGTACTTGGTGTACGGCACCTTTTGCAGGCGCAGGCCATGGATCGCCTGGACGTTGGGCACGGTGAGAATCTTGTCGCACTTCATGATATCCAGGCGAATGCGCGCGACCCGGGAATTGGCCTTATCGTTGATGAACAGGTATTTGCCGTCGTATTTGCCATCGGTCATGGAGATGTGTGGGTGATGGCAGTCGCCGTTCTGGTACTTGGCGCTGTCACCCAGGATGCGCTTGCTTTCGTTGGTCAGCCCCCAACCGGTGGCCGAGTCGACGTTGAACACCGGAATACGCATCAGCTCGCGCATGGACGGTACGCCCAACACCCTCACCTCGCCCTGATGGCCACCGCTCCAGAAACCGTAATAGTCGTCCAGCTCTCCGGGGCCGACGTGGACTTTGGACTTGGCTTCCTTGGCCGCCGCAGCCCAGGACTCACGGGTGAACACCGCGCCGCCCAGCGCCGTGGCGCCGGCCAGTACGGCGCCGGTCACCGCACTGGTCCCTAGAAATCCTCGACGGCTGACGCCCCTGGGTTCTTCGACCGCGCCGCTGGTTTCGGTTTTTTTATCGCTCATGCTGTGTGCTCCATGAAGAATGAAAGGGTCAAGGGACAGGACATTCGGGTGTCTTAAGGCGCCGGGGTCACCTGCACCACGGGAATCAGTTGCGTCTCGGTCGCGCTCGCCTTGCTGCGCTTTTTGCGCTTGTTGATCAGTGGCGGGCATTTGTTTTCGTTGTGCCAGGTCATCTGGCAATCGAGGCAGTAGTGACATTCGTTGGCGTTGATCCGGCCATCGGGGTGAATCGCCTGGATCTCGCATTCCTTGGCGCACAGCTGGCAGGGGTTGCCACATTCCTTGCGGCGCTTGAGCCAGTCGAACAATCGCAGCCGGGTCGGCATCGCCAGGGCGGCCCCCAACGGGCAGATGTAGCGGCAATAGACTTTGCGGGTGAACAGGTTGACCACCAGCAGACCCAGCGCATACGCCACGAACCACCACTGACGGTCGAACCTGAGGGTGATGGCGGTCTTGAAGGGCTCCACTTCGGCCAACCGTTCGGCGCTGGACATCGACTCCAGCGAGACGCCGAACAGCACCAGCAAAATGATGTATTTGATTGCCCAGAGTCGCTCGTGGACGGCGAACGGCAGCTCGTACTGCGGCACTTTCAACTTGCGCGCCAGCTCGTTGAGCAACTCTTGCAACGCACCGAACGGACACAGCCACCCGCAGAACACCCCGCGCCCCCACAACAGAATGCTGGCGGCGGTGAACACCCAAAGGATGAAAATCAGCGGATCGGTGAGGAACAGTTCCCAGCGAAAGCCTTCGAACAGGGCATGAACGAAGGTCAGCACATTGACCACCGACAGCTGGGCCAATGCATAACCACCGAGAAACACCACGGTGAACATCAGGTAGCCACGGCGGACCCAGTGCAACAGCTTCGGGCGCCGGGCCAGCGCATCCTGCAGGAACAGGATCGCCGTGAGCACCAGCAGGGCCACGCCCAGTACGCTGATCTCGAGGCTTTTCTGGTACCAGAGGGTCAACCACATCGGTCGGCTGGCTTCTTCGGCAGCTGCCAGTTGTTCAGCCGTTGGCAATGGCCTTTCCAGATAGGGCTCGGGCAATTGATAAGCCAGTTCAAAGCTGCTGAAGATGCCACTGACAGGTCCGGTCTGACGACGCACCAGCAGCTCCAGGCTCCAGGGCGAACCCGGGTCGAAACGGTGGGAGGCGCGGACGATGAAAATCGCCATTTCGTCGAACTCCGGCATGTCCGTCGGCGCCACGTCGTCCAGACGCTGGAAGTCCAGGTCGCGAAAGCTGATGGCGTCGCCGAACTGACGCACCTGTACCCGATCGAAAATGCCGCCGCGCACATACCCCGAGCCCTTGAAGGAATAGCGACCGCTGCCCATCACGGCGATGGCCTGCTCGCCGGGTTTGAGTTCGGCCATCAACGTGCGGTATTGCGCCTCGCCCAGCAGGTTGCGACCGATGGTGGGCGGGTTCAGGTGGGTGACATACAGGTCGATGAAGGTGTCGTCTGCTTGCTCGGCGCTGGCGGCTTCAACACCCTCGGCCTCGGTCCCCTTGAAGGAAGCATCGGCCTGGCCGCGCGTCAGGTGCAGGCGACGCACCGCGCCGTTGCCGGTCAAGGTTTTCCAGTCGGCGGGTTCGTAGAGGTCATCGCGCACGCGTGCCGGCGCCACCGCCAACCCCGCGTCCCCCTTGACCAGCTCCAGGGAAACCGCGACATCGTGAGCGGCGCGCATGATGACTTCATTGACCACCATCGCCGTCACGGTGGCGCCGGCAATTGCATCCACTGTCACCGCGTTGGGGTCGCTGGAATGCCCCACCACCACCCGTTGATTGACCTTGATGCCGCTGTAGCGGGCACTGAACGCGTGGAGTTTTTCTTCGGCAATGCCGATCAGCAGGATCGGTTCGTGGTGCTCAAGCACAAAAGCATCGAGGATCACACCGGCCGGATCGAGGATCACCTGGACGTTGATGGGCTTGCCTGAATAAGCGGGAATGTCCACCACATCCAAGCTCTGGAACACATAGCCGACGACCTTGCCGGCAGCGGACAGTTTGCGAACCTTGAAGGGGCCGTCGGGCTCGGAGATCGAATCGACCGGGCTCAGGACCTGGTGGATGCGCTGTTGCTGGATATCACCGTAGTCCTTGGCCTGGGCGAGGCTTGCGATCAACAGCAGGAGAACGAGCAGCCCATGGAGCCAGAAGCGGGATGGGTGCAGCATCACAAAGGGAGGGGTCATGGACGCCAGGGCTTAAGGACAGGATCTTGGCGATCATGGTAGGACCCACTCCCCTGCGCGGCCCTTGATTGAAATCAAGTTGAGGAAATGAACTCCTCCGAGTGCCGGGCTCGACGCAATCAGGCGGCTGGTCCAAGTGAGCCACCGGTCCCCGCGCAGCCGCGCCACCTGCCGACATGTCGTTTCCTCCGGGCATTCGATTGAACATTATTCACGGCCTCGGATAAATGACCGATACCTCAGCCGCCGAGTATTGCTGAAACTGCGCTCACCCCATACAGGAGATCGCATCATGTTCAAACCCAAGGCCCTTGCCCTCACACTCGCCATGACCTGTTCATTGTTCGGCGGCGCGGTCCATGCCGCGGCGCAGCAACCTTCTGTCGTCATCGTCCATGGCGCTTTCGCCGACGGATCCGATTGGGGCAAGGTCGTCCCGCTGCTGCAGGCGGAAGGCATCAAGGTCACCGTGGTACAAAACCCGCTGACCTCGCTGGCTGACGATGTCGCCGCCACGCAACGTGTGCTGAACAACCAGGAGAACGATGTCGTATTGGTCGGCCACTCCTGGGGCGGTACCGTCATCAGCGAGGCTGGCACCGACAAGAAAGTACGCAGCCTGGTGTACGTCGCCGCGTTCGCTCCGGATGCCGGTCAAGCCAGTAAAGACCTGGGCAAGGACTACCCTGCTCCGTCCGGCGTGAAAGACATCGCCGCCGACAAAAACGGTTTCTTGTACATGACTGCCGAGGGCATGGCCACCGGTTTTGCCCAGGATCTTTCCGCAGAGCAAACCGCGGTAATGGCCGCGACGCAAGGGCCGATCCGCGCCTCGGCATTCGATGACAAAACCAGCGCCGCCGCCTGGAAAGGCAAGCCATCCTGGTACGTCGTGGCCAAGGAAGACCGGATGATCCAGCCTGATCTGCAGCGAGCTTTCGCCAAGAAGATCGGTGCCAAGGTCACCGAAATCGACGCCAGCCACGTGCCGCAACAGTCACGCCCGGCAGATGTTGCAAAAGTCATCATCCAGGCTGTTCAGAAGAGCCAATAATTTCAGGCCTCTTCTGCGCCGGGATCGAGGGAAGTGCTGCGTCAGGATGGATTGCAACCGGTCTCAGGACAGGTTGGCGGAAGCTCGGACGCAACGCACTTCCCTCGCAGCAGTCATCACATCTGGCGAGATTGAGCTTCGCCTCCTGCTACCCAGCCGCCGGCAAACATCCGTTGGAACCTTTTGCCCCCCTGCCGTCACTCATTGCCCAGCAAACAAAACGGCAGTCGATTGACCCGTCATCGTGCCCGGCTTCCCCTATCAATACCCTAGCGAGATTCACCGCATGTTCTCCCCAGCAATGATTTTGCACCTCGATCTACGCTTGAACCTGGCGAGCGATACCACCCCGACCAAGGAACCTCGCTCATGCCTATGAATTGCGCACGGAATAAACACCATTTCGATTTCATCGTCTGTGGCGCGGGAACCGCCGGCTCCGTCGTGGCCGGACGACTGGCCGAGAATCCCGAGGTGGAAGTGTTGCTCATCGAGGCGGGAGGCAGCGATGACCACCCCCACGTGCTGGAACCGGGGAATTGGCCGCTGAACCTGGGCACCGAGCGCGACTGGAACTTCGTGGGCGCCGCGAACCCTCATCTCAACGACCGGAAAATCCCATTGAATATGGGCCGCGGCTTGGGGGGCGGGTCCAGCGTCAATGTCATGCTGTGGGCCCGCGGCCATAAAAACGACTGGGAAGACTTCGCCGCACTCAGTGGCGACCCGGCGTGGAACTACGCGTCGGTCCTGAAAATTTATCAACGCGTGGAAGACTATCAGGGCACCTGCGATCCGGTGCGTCGCGGCAAGGGCGGACCGGTTCATGTCGCGCCTGTGCGAGACGCCCAACCGATTGCCAACGCCATGATCAGTGCGGCTGCCGGCATGGGTATACCGGCTTTCGAGAACCCGAACGGCGCCATGATGGAAGGCCGCGGAGGTGCAGCCTTGAACGACCTCATCGTCAAGGACGGCCGGCGTAATTCCATTTACCGCGCCTACGTCGCTCCACGCTGTGGTCAGCCCAACCTCACGGTCCTGACTGATACGCTTGTCAGTCGCGTGCTCTTCAGGGACCAACGCGCCATCGGCGTACAAACCATAAAAGATGGGCAGATCGAGTGCTTTTACGCCGATCACGAAGTCATTCTTTCGTTGGGGGCGGTCAACACCCCCAAGGTCCTGATGCAATCAGGCGTGGGGCCGGAGGAGGAACTGCAGCGCCATGGTATTCCGCTCGTCCAGCATCTCCCCGGCGTTGGCGCCAATCATCAGGACCACGTGTCCTTTGCCGTTATTTTCGAATACGCGGCTCCACAGCCGGTGGGTTACGGCGGCTCGGAGGCGACGCTCTACTGGAGCAGCGAAAGCGCTTTGCATCTCCCCGATATGTTCCACTGCCAAGTTGAATTTCCAGTGCCCAGCGCAGAGAACGCCTCACTCGGCGTTCCCGCACATGGCTGGACAATGTTCGCAGGCCTTGCCCATCCGGAAAGTCGCGGCCGGGTCAAGCTCAGCGGCCCGAATGTGACCGATGCGCCGATCATCCAGCCCAACACCCTGTCGCATCCCACCGACCGGCGCAACGCGCTGGAAAACATCCGATTTGTCCAGGAACTGGGCGCGCAGGCGCCATTCAAGGGCTTGGTCAAACGTGAAAGCCTGCCTGGAAAACTCAACATCCAATCGCTCGAACATTACGCTCGCAACGCTGCCGTTACTTACTGGCACCAATGCGGTACGGCAAAAATGGGCCAGGACGCGATGTCCGTGGTCGATAGTCAACTGCGCGTCTACGGCGTCCAGGGCCTGCGCATTGCCGATGCCTCGATCATGCCGCATATCACGAGCGGCAATACGATGGCCCCGTGCGTCGTGATCGGCGAGCGGGCCGTTGAGGCTATACGGTCCGCTTACGAGCTTTGAGCGTCAGCAGGCGCCGGTGACTGTGTTCGAGCCGGCCACTCGCCGAGGGCTGCGCCGAACCCTGCGGGAGAACCGGGCCTTGCTTGAATTAACGCCTGTGCGTCAACCCACCCAATGAGTTTTACCACGGTCCTAATCATGATTTCAGATATGCAGAAAAAAACCAGCGTCGCGCACTGGACGGGCAGAGTCCTGGGCGCTCTGGTGGTGTTGGCATTACTTGCCGACGCCGGTGTGAATATTTTCGCGCCCCAAGTCCTCGCAAAAAACATGGAGGTGACCGGATTCCCCGATCACCTCTCCTCTGTCATTGGCAGCATCATCCTGGTTTGCACCGTGCTCTATGTGATTCCGAGAACCGCCGTGTTGGGCGCAATACTGGTGACAGGATTCCTGGGTGGTGCCATTTGCACCCATTTGCGCCTGGGTGAATTGGGCTCCGCCTCGCAGATCATCAGTGGGATGTTGGGCATTGCGGCCTGGGCTTCGCTTTACCTGCGCAGCGATGCCGTCCGTTCTCTGCTGCCGTTGGTTGAAAGCAAAGGGCGAGTATCGCGATCTGTCCTTCAGACTTTCCTTAATAGACGCCGACGGTGGTGAGTCAAACGACTGGACATCGAACCCTGTGCCAACCCCATAGCCCTGTCACGGCTCCGTAGGGCCATCAAGCACCCACCGAACACTCGCTTTCATCACCGGATAAAACAGTGTCTGTCCAGAAATCGCACGTGCTCAAACCCGTGCTGCCTATCTCGTATGAGCAGATGGATCGCTTGGTCGCGTCGATACAGCCTACGCTTCTCGAAGAAGCGTTCAGTAGCATCATCGGTATATTGCGAGGTGGAGGCCCCTTAGCGCTGATGGTCTCGCATGCCACGGGCGTTGAACCGGCCTTTTTGCGCTATTACCGGGTCGATCGGAGCGTGATTTGGGACTCGTCGATCCCCCTTCCTCCACCAGGCAGCAAGGTGTTGCTCTGTGAAGACATCGCTGGCACCGGGCACACCCTGAAGGACTGCCTGGCATTCTTGCAGCGCAGGGGATTGATCGTGAGGGTTTTCACTGTCGGCTTTGACGACCTAAGCGGTATACGCCCCGATTACGGGCTGGACGGGCGAGGGTATTTCTTGCAGTTCCCTTGGGAGCGCCAAGCCCTTACCTGCGCCTATCGCGATCGCTGGATCGACACCGGTGGCGGGCGTACCGGCAGGATGGCCCATGACCATGATTACGACGTGTACGCCATCGACCTCGACGGAATACTGCTTCCAGATATCCCGCTCCAACGTTATGCGGCGGACTTGAGTGCGGCGCTTGGCGAACGCGACCGCCTCGAGCCCTTCAAGCAGCTGCCACCTCTGGGGCGGGTAAAGGCGATTATCACCGGGCGCCCGGAGATGGATCGCGTTCGTACTCAAGCCTGGCTAAGCCAGCACGGCCATGGCGGGACACCGCTGATCATGAGAGATATCCGCTCGTGCAACGACAGCCCAGAACAGGTTGCCCTCTACAAAGCTCGGGCATGCGTACAGTTGGGGTGCACGCACTTCGTTGAAAGCGACCCGACACAAGCGATCCTGATCGCGCAGCAAGCGCCTTTGCTGCGGGTCATCTGGTGGGATGCCGGGTGCGGCCGGGGAAGATTGATCGGCGCGGCAGATTGGAAACACGGTACGCCTGGGGCGCCATCCTGAACGCGAAAATGGCGAACACGCCGCTGGTTATCACTGCGGGCCACGCTGGTTATCATCCACAGCAGCGCAACAAACAGAGTAGTGAACAGCTTTGAGCGAGGCATCCGGGGTCCGTTTCCATGACAATTGCGAAGCTTTTCTCATCTCTTCGCTTCGGAGAAAATTTTTATTGCACGAGAATCGACGAACCCGGTCGCATAAATATCAGTGCTGTGACTCAGGTTCCACTCTCCGAGTGACGCCGTTTCGCCAGAAAGCCTCCACGCGTTGAACAGACGCAAACAAGGAACGCTCCATGCCCCCACGCTCCGATCCCGCCTCCGCTTCGCCATTGCCTGAAGACACCGGTTTCGTCCGGGTGCGTGGCGCCCGCGAGCACAACCTCAAGAATGTCGACGTCGACATCCCTCGCGATGCCCTGGTGGTATTCACTGGCGTGTCGGGGTCGGGCAAGTCGTCGCTGGCCTTTTCCACGCTGTATGCCGAAGCCCAGCGCCGTTATTTCGAGTCAGTCGCGCCTTATGCCCGGCGCCTGATCGACCAGGTGGGCGTGCCGGACGTGGACAGTATCGAAGGTCTGCCGCCAGCGGTGGCCTTGCAACAGCAGCGCGGCACGCCCAGCGCGCGATCCTCGGTGGGCAGCGTCACCACCTTGTCGAGCCTGATCCGCATGCTCTACTCCCGAGCGGGTAGCTACCCGGCCGACCAACCGATGCTGTACGCCGAGGATTTCTCGCCCAACACGCCTCAGGGCGCCTGCCAGCAGTGCCACGGCCTGGGCCGGGTCTATGAAGTGACCGAAGCGTCCATGGTGCCGGACCCTTCGTTGACCATCCGCGAACGCGCCGTGGCGGCCTGGCCCATGGCCTGGCAGGGCCAGAACCTGCGAGACATCCTGGTAACCCTGGGTTATGACGTCGACGTTCCTTGGCGCGACCTGCCCAAAAAACAGCGTGACTGGATTCTCTTCACCGAAGAAACCCCCACTGTCCCGGTGTACGCCGGGCTCACCCCGGCCCAGACCCGCGCAGCCCTCAAGCGCAAACTCGAGCCCAGCTATCAAGGCACGTTCAGCGGCGCCCGACGCTACCTGCTGCACACGTTCATGCACTCCCAAAGCGCCCAGATGCGCAAACGCGTGGCGCAATACATGCGCGCCAGCCCTTGCCCGGTGTGCGAAGGTAAACGCCTCAAGCGCCAGGCACTGACGGTGACCTTTGCCGGCCTGGACATCGCCGAACTGTCCCACCTGCCGTTGCTGGAACTGGCCGAGGTGCTCAAGGGCGTTGCCGCCCCCGATTATCTGGCACAAGCCGAGGAACCGGGAACAACCCTCACCCACCAGCAAACCCGCGAGGCCCGCGAGCAACGCGCCGCTCGGGGTGAGAATCCCCATGCCGGTGGGCCTGATGCACGCCATACCCACAATCTGTCCCTGGAAAAACGCCTGGCCGCCCAACGCATCGCCACTGAATTGCTGGAACGCATCGTCACCCTGATCGACCTGGGCCTCGGCTACCTGGCCCTGGAACGCAGCACGCCGACGCTGTCCTCCGGCGAGCTGCAACGCCTGCGCCTGGCAACCCAGCTCAACTCTCAGTTGTTCGGCGTGATCTATGTGCTGGACGAACCCTCCGCCGGCCTGCACCCGGCCGACAGCGAAGCGCTGTTCCAGGCCCTGCAACGCCTCAAGGCCTCGGGTAATTCGGTGTTTGTGGTCGAACACGACCTGGACACCATGCGCCGCGCCGACTGGCTCATCGACGTCGGCCCCGACGCGGGGGAACAAGGCGGAAAAATCCTCTACAGCGGTCCACCCGCGGGCCTGCGGCAGGTGCCGGAGTCACGCACCCGCGCCTACCTGTTTGCCCAGGACAGCGCTGCGGGGCGTACGCCTCGAACCCCCAAGGATTGGCTACGCCTGGAAGGCATCACCCGCAACAATCTGGATAACCTCAGCGCCGCCTTTCCCTTGGGTTGCTTCAGCGCCGTGACCGGCATTTCCGGCTCGGGTAAATCCAGCCTCGTCAGCCAGGCCCTGCTGGACCTGGTGGGTGGCCATCTGGGCCAGGCCAGCCACAACGCCGAAGCCGACGAACAAAGCCTGGAAGATGAACCGCTGCAAACCAGCGGTGGCCACGTCACCGCCGGACTCGAGTCGGTCAAGCGGCTGGTCCAGGTGGACCAGAAACCCATCGGCCGCACCCCGCGCTCCAACCTCGCTACCTACACCGGGCTGTTCGATCACGTACGTAAATTGTTCGCCGCCACGCCTCAGGCGCAGGAACTGGGTTTCGATGCCGGACAATTCTCCTTCAATGTCGCCAAAGGCCGTTGCGAAACCTGCGAGGGCGAGGGTTTCGTCAGCGTCGAGCTGTTGTTCATGCCCAGCGTGTATGCACCCTGCCCCACGTGCCACGGGGATCGCTACAACCCCCAGACCCTTGAAGTGAATTGGCAGGGGCTGAATATCGCTCAGGTGTTGCAACTGACCGTGAACCAGGCGCTTGAGGTGTTTGCCGAGCAGGCGTCGGCGAAGCGCTCACTGCAAGTGCTGCAGGATATCGGGCTGGGTTATCTGCGCCTGGGTCAACCGGCCACGGAACTGTCCGGCGGCGAGGCCCAGCGCATCAAACTGGCCACCGAGCTGCAGCGCAAAGCCCGGGGCACCACTTTGTACGTGCTGGATGAGCCAACCAACGGCTTGCATCCCCAGGACGTGGATCGCTTGCTGGTGCAGTTGAATCGCCTGGTGGATGAAGGCCACAGCGTGGTTGTGGTGGAGCATGACATGCGCGTGGTGGCGCAGAGTGATTGGGTCATCGACATCGGCCCGGGCGCTGGGAACCAGGGCGGAAAAGTCGTGGCATGCGGGGCTCCGGCGAAGGTCGCGAAATGCCAGGAAAGTCGAACGGCGGCCTTTCTGGGCAGGGTGCTGCAGCCTGGAGGTTGAAGGGCAACCTGCCTGGCGCACGCCCTGTGGCGAGGGGGGGTATCCCCGCTGGCTGCGCAGCCAGCGGGAGCGTTCGTCAAACCGTACGCGAATACTGGACCGTCTGGTCCACGCCCAAGTACGCGTCGAAAGCCATGGCCACGTTGCGCATCATCAATTGCCCCTGGGGCAGCAGCACCAGCGAGTCGGGGTGGATCTCCAGCAGTCCGTCGCGCACCAGTTCCTGAAGCCGAACCAGGGCATCGGCAAAGTACTCGTTGAAACCCACACCGTGACTGATCTGGACCCGGGTGAAATCGATCCGTCCATGGCACATCAACTCGCTGATGACCTCGCGGCGCAACCGGTCATCGTCGCTCAGGCGATAGCCGCGCTGCACCGGCAGCAGGCCTTGATCCAGGCGAGCGTAGTACTGGGAAAGCTCCTTGACGTTCTGACCATAGCTGTCACCGACCTTACCGATCGAAGACACACCCAGGCCGATCAAATCGCAATCGGCATGGGTGGAATACCCCTGGAAGTTGCGTTGCAGCGTGCCCTGGACCCGAGCGCGCACCAACTCGTCGTCCGGCAAAGCGAAATGGTCCATGCCGATGTAGACATAACCGGCTTCGGTCAGACGATTGATGGTCAGTTCCAGCAACTCCAGCTTGCGCTCCGGCGGCGGCATGTCTTCGGGTCGGATCATCCGTTGCGCCCGCACCCGTTGCGGCAGATGCGCATAGCTGTAGGCGGCGATCCGGTCGGGACGCAGGGCGATGATCTTGCTCAGGGTCACATCGAAACTGGCGATGGTTTGCAGCGGCAAGCCATAGATCAGATCGACACTGACGGACTTGAAACGCGCCAGCCGGGCCGCCTCCACCAACTCGACGACCTGGGCCTCGCTCTGCACCCGATTGACCGCGGCTTGCACCTGGGCATCGAAATCCTGGACGCCGAAGCTCAGGCGATTGAACCCCAGCTGGCGCAGCCCCTGGATCTGTTGGGCATCGATGGTCCGCGGATCGACCTCGATGGAAAACTCATGGGCGTCACTGTCGTCCATGTCGAACGCCTGGTGCAGGCACTCCATCAGATCGGCCAGTTGCTCATGGGTCAGATAGGTCGGCGTGCCACCGCCCAGGTGCAGTTGCGTCAGTTTGCGCGAACGGTCGAACAACGCCGCCTGCAGGCCGATCTCACGCTTGAGGTAAGTCAGGTATTCAGCGGCGCGATGAGTTTTGCGAGTAATGATTTTGTTGCACGCGCAGTAGTAGCAAAGGCTCTGGCAGAACGGAATATGGATGTAGACCGACAAGGGTTTGGGCACCGGGGCCTGGTTGCTCAGCTCGGCGGCCTGGCGGTACTCATCCATGGCAAAGGCCTGATGGAACTGCGGGGCCGTCGGATAGGAGGTGTAGCGCGGCCCCGGACGGTCGTACTTCTCGACCAGGGCGCGATTGAAAGCGGATACAGCATTCATGATGGGGTCAACCTGTCAAAGGGGCCGGTCAAAGTGCCTGCGTCGTCGGGAACTGGATCGAACAGATTGCAGATCGCGTCCACACTCAGGCGCCCGGCGGGCAAGATGCCGATAAAACGGCTGGTCAATTCGATCAAACCCTGGCTGCGCAATACCTCCAGCTGCGGCCAGATGGACGCGAAATAATCGCGCAACACCACGCCGAAACGCGCTTCCATGGCCGGGATATCCAGCTCCAGGTCGCAGGCAAGTTGCTCGGTCACCGCGGCCCTGAGCAGGTCCTGCGCTTCACAGCGCCAACCGCGACACACAGGCAACTGCCCGGCGTCCAGCTGCTGGCAGTATTCCAGCAGGTCATCGGTGTTCTGCACGTACAAGTGTTCGATCTGGGTGATGGCCGACAGGCCGAAACCCAGGTGGTCACAGCAACCGCGTCGGGTGAAACCCTGGCAATTGCGATGCAGGCGCCCGTGCTCTTGGGCGACGGCCAGATCATCGTCTGCCCTGACGAACTGCCCCAGCCCGATGTAGTGATACCCCGCCCCGGTCAGTTGCTCGCAACAGATTTGGCGCATGGTGTCGGTATCGGCCTGGCTGCTGAAGGCAACCGCCGCTTGGTGTTTTTTCGAACGATAGCGATACGGCGCATGGGCGTAGTCGAACACATGCAGCCGGTCTGGCTCCAGTTCGATCAGCGTGGCCAGTTTGCGCGCGAAGCTGTGGGGTGTTTGCCAGGCATGGCCATAACCGAGATCGATGTTGATGGAACGGAAACCGAAGGTTCGCGCGGCATCGATCAGTGAATGAATCGGTGCCGGGTTCTGATAGCAATCCACGGACAAATCGCTGTCCAGGCCAATGTCCGGTACACCGATGCTGACGTGGGTGAATCCCTGGTCGCGAATCAGCCCCATGGTGGACCAGTCGGTGTGATGCAGGTCGACCTCGATGCTGTGTTCGGCGCTGTCGTATTCACAGAACTCGAAACGTTTGCGCAGGTCATCCATCAGCCGCTGCAAATGGGCGATCACCGGCGTACCGCCAGTCAGGCAGAACGCCTCGACCCGACGCCCTGCGCCCAAGTGACAACCGACCAATCCGATTTCATAGCTCAGGTGTTGCAGATAGCCCTCGATCTCGCCACATCGGCACACGCTCGCCAGGGGCGAACACGATGACAAACGCAAGCGCGAAGGCAGATGCACCGCCAGGGACAGCGGCCGCCGTTTATGGCGGCTGTCGCGCAACTCCCGAAGCAGATCGAGCGAGCCAACCCCCGTATGGAATTTGCGCGTACCGACCGGGCAATCGACATCAGCCACCGCCGGGGTACGGCGCGGGGCTCGATCGCCGGGGGTGTGGAACAGGTCGAACATGACAATCTCCGAATGGCTGCGCAGGCACAGTGTCGGACTTGTCCCGGTGGGTCGCCTTGACCTGTATCAAGCGCCTTGCATACGTCCCGCAACCGCTCACCAGGTCAGGTAAAACATCCCCTTGGCCAACAGCACGATTGCCAGCAGATGAATGAACACGCTGGTATGGATGATCTGCACGTAACGGGCGTTCATGCGGGCGCTTCTGAACAGCCACATGGCCCAGAGGAAATGCCCGAGTACGCTGCCCGCCAAGGCTATTTTCAGGCCCAGCAGCAACCCGAAAGAAGACTCCCATGGCGCGGAAAGCGTCGGCCAGTACCGCAGCCAGACCATGGCAGCGCCGGCACCGAACAGCGTCAGCAACACCCAGGGCATCAACTGCCGGGCACGCCGGCTGATGCCCTGTTCCAGCAGCACCATGACTTTGGCGGGCAGCTGTTTGCGGATGCTCTCCAGGAACAGCACCTCGAAGAACACCGTGCCAATGAAAACCAGCGCGGCAAACAGGTGCAATGTCAGGAATAGCGGATAGCTCATGGGCTCCTCGGTCGCCCCTGAATCATCGGGCGATGGTTTAGTCGAGGTTATCCCGCGGCTTCGGATTGGGGGTTGATGCCAATCAAGGAAATCCGATACCGCACCTGTGGGAGCGAGCCTGCTCGCGATAGCGTCGTTCGGCTTGCATCCCATCGACTGACACACCGCTATCGCGAGCAGGCTCGCTTCCACAAGGGTTGTGTGAACCCAAAAGCGTCAACAGAACGTTATCTGTTGCTGAAGTCGTTCCGACCGTTGATCAGCCCGTTCGTTTTTTTGACGCTTTGCCGATATGCGGTCACAACTTTTGCGCTCCTGCGGGTCATAACACGGTGGCCGCCGATGGAATATTGGCTTCTACCGTGGTTCCAGCCCGATACGGAGATAAGCTCATGATTTTCAACGTACAAAATTTTGGCGCCAAAGGAGATGGCATCACCGACGACACGGCGGCAATACAAAGTGCCATTGATGCGGCGGCTGCCGCAGGCGGCGGGCAGGTGTACATGCCGACCGGGACTTACATCGTTTCGGCCGGCGAGGAACCCTCCGACGGTTGCCTGATGCTCAAGAGCAACGTCTATTTGTACGGCGACGGCATGGGCGAAACTACCGTCAAGGTGGCCGACGGCTCCGACACCAAGATCACCGGCATCATCCGCTCGGCCTACGGTGAAGAAACCCACGATTTCGGCGTCAGCCATCTCACCATCGACGGCAACCGCGACAACACCACAGGCAAGATCGACGGCTGGTTCAACGGCTACATTCCCGGCGAAGAAGGCTACGACTCCAACGTCACCCTCGACAGCGTCGAGATCATGGATTGCTCCGGGTACGGCTTCGACCCCCACGAGCAGACCGTCAACATGGTCATCAAGAACAGCGTGTCCCACGGCAACGGCCTGGACGGTTTTGTTGCTGACTTCCTCAGTGACAGCACCTTTGAAAACAACGTCGCCTACGACAATGACCGCCATGGTTTCAACGTTGTCACCAGCACCCACGACTTCACCCTCACCAATAACGTTGCCTACAACAACGGCGGCAACGGTATCGTGGTGCAGCGCGGCAGCGAGGACATCCCCTCCCCCAGCAACATCACCATCACCGGCGGCGAGGTGTATGGCAACGGCGGCGAAGGCGTACTGATCAAGCTGTCCAGCGACGTCACCGTCAGCGGCGTCGACATCCACGACAACGCCAGCGCCGGGATCCGCATCTACGGCAGCAACCACGTTGAAGTCATCGACAACACCCTCAACAACAACTCCCTGGGCAATCCGGTACCGGAAATCATCATCCAGTCCTACGACGACACCCTGGGCGTGTCCGGTCGCTACTTCAACGGCAGCGACAACCTGATCCAGGGCAACATCATCAGTGGCAGCGACCTGTCGACCTACGGCGTTGCCGAACGCAACGAAGACGGCACCGACCGCAATGCGATCATCGCCAACACCATCAGTCACACCAGCAAGGGCGCGACGCTGGTCTATGGCGACGGCAGCTATGTGAGCGCCACGGTACCGGTGACCACCGTGCAAGGTACCGCCGGCAACGACACCTTGCTGGGCAGCGCCGCCAACGAGATTTTCTACGGCGGTGCCGGCAATGACACCATCAATGGCGGCGCGGGAGACGACATCCTGGTGGGTGGCGCGGGCATCGACAGACTGACTGGCGGCACCGGCGCCGATACGTTTCGCTTCGCCAGCCAGTCCGACAGTTACCGCAATGCCACCACCAGCTTCGACGACACCATCACTGATTTCGACGTTACCCAGGACAAGATCGACCTCGCGGGCCTGGGCTTCACCGGCCTGGGCAATGGCCGTGGCGGCACATTGCAGATCAGCTACAGCGCCAGCAGTGACCGCACCTACATCAAGGATTACGATGCCGACGCCAGCGGCAATCGCTTCGAGCTGATTCTGTCGGGCAACCTGACCAGTACCCTGACCGCCAGCAACTTCATCTTCAATCGGGTGGTCACCGGCACCAGTGGCAGTGACTCGCTGATCGGCAGTGACTCGGCCGACACCCTGCTGGGTCTGGCGGGCAACGACAGCCTCAGTGGTGGCGCGGGCGACGACAAGCTCGACGGCGGGGCCGGCATGGACACCCTCACCGGTGGCACCGGGGCCGATACCTTTGTGTTTTCCAACCGTCTGGACAGCTACCGCAACTACAACACCGGCGGCGTCAACCTGGGCGATGTGATCACCGATTTCGATGTCAGCGCCGACAAGATCGATCTGTCGGCCATGGGCTTCACCGGCCTTGGTGACGGCAAGAACGACACCGTGTACGTGGTACTCAACAGCGCCGGGACCAAGACCTACATCAAATCCCTGACCGCCGACGCCAATGGCAACCGCTTCGAAGTGGCGCTGGAGGGTAACTACCTCGACACATTGACCAGCGCCAATTTTATCTTCGCCACCGCCTCGCCCACCAATCAGGCACCGGTGTTGGCCACGCCGTTGCTGGATCAGAATGCGACCGAAAACACTCCGTTCAGCTACGTGGTGCCGGCCACCAGTTTTACCGACCCGGACAACGACAGCCTCAGCTATACCGCCACCCTCGCCAACGGCAGCGCCCTGCCCGGCTGGCTGGTGTTCGATGCCGCCAGCCGCACATTCAGCGGCACGCCAACCGATACAGCATCAGGCACGTATTCCATACAGGTCACGGCGACCGACGGCAGCAACGCCACCGTTAGCGACAGCTTCACCCTGGCGGTGCAGGACGTGCCCGCCGCGCCCATCGTGATCAATGGCACGCCGAACAACGACACGTTGACCGGTACCGCGGCCAACGAACAACTGTATGGCGGCGCCGGTAACGACACCCTCAATGGCGGGGCTGGCAACGACATTCTGGTGGGCGGCACTGGCGTGGACAAACTCACCGGCGGCGCGGGTGCCGACGTGTTTCGCTATACCTCCAAACTCGACAGCTACCGCACCAGTTCCACCAGCGCCAGTGACCAGATCCTCGATTTCGACGTGGCCGCCGACAAGATCGATGTATCGGCCCTCGGCTATACCGGTCTGGGCAATGGCCAGGGCGGCACGCTGCTGGTGACCTACAGCAGCTCGACCAACCGCACCTACCTCAAAGACCTCACGGTCGATGCCAACGGCAACCGTTTCGAAGTGTCGCTGGCGGGTAACCTGGTCAGCAGCCTGACCGCCAGTCATTTCGTCTTCGCCGACGAGAACACCCCCAGCAATGTGGCGCCCGTGGTGGTTATCCCCCTGCTCGACCAGAACGCTACCGAAAGTACGCCGTTCACCTACACCGTGACCTCCGACAGCTTCAGCGACGCCAATCAGGATGTGCTGACCTACACCGCCACCTTGGCCGATGGCAGTGCCCTGCCCGCCTGGCTGAGCTTCAATGCCAGCAATCTGACTTTCGCTGGCACACCCACCAGCACGGCAGCAGGCAACTACAACGTACTGGTCAAGGCCACCGATCCGTCAGGTGCCTCGGTGAGCGACAGCTTCGCCCTGGCAGTGGCCGATGCGCCGGCCAATACCATCACCGGAACCAACAACGCCGAATCCCTCACTGGCACCGCGGGCGCGGACTTGATCCTCGGCCTGGGCGGCAACGACACGATCAGGGCCGGCACTGGCGCGGACATTGTCGATGGTGGCGCCGGTCGCGACGCGTTGTACGGTGGCGACGGTGCCGACACCTTCCGCTACACCAACGTGCTCGACAGCTACCGCGACTACGACACCGGCGGGGTCACGGCCACGGACACGATCTATGACTTCACCGTGGGCGTCGACAAGATCGACGTCTCCGGCCTGGGCTATCTCGGCCTCGGCAATGGCAGCAACGGCACGCTGTACATGACCCTCAACTCGGCCGGCGACAAGACCTATGTCAAATCCAGCGAAGCGGATGCCGACGGCAATCGCTTCGAAATCGCCCTCAGCGGTAACTACCTCAACACCCTGACCGCCGATGACTTCGTGTTCGGCGAGCGCGCCCAGCAGGACATCCTCTACCTGCCAACCCTCGGCCAGTCCAATGCGCGCCTGCTGCGCATGACTGAGGACGATGATCAGTCCGGTACGTCGATGCTGGTCAATGACCTGAACAGGTACACCTCTTATGACGTACGCAGTCAGTTCGAGGATGCCGACGGCAATGGCATCGACATCGCGGTGGGTGGCAGTACGGTCAATGGCCTGTCGACCCTGGGCGCCGAGGAGCTCAAGTTGTGCTGGTGGCTGACCGACACCAACCAACCGGGGCCTGCGCTGTTGCGCGCCGTGGCGTTGTTGCAGGATCAGCTTGCCGAGCTCAGGGCCATCGACAACGTCACCATGGGCATTGTTTGGGGCCAAGGCGAGGAAGCGGCCCAGGAAATCGCCCGCGCCTCCGACAAGGAAGCTGCGGCGGCGGCCTACAAGACCGCAACGCTGGCCGTGTTTGATTACCTGCACGCCCAGTTCGGCAGTTTCAACGTCTACCTTATGGAGACCGGGCACTACCAACAGGACGCGGCGCGTGCCCGTGGCTATTCAGAAGAAAAGATCGCCGACATTGTCGAAGGTGTCGGTTATGTCCGCGCCACCCAGGAGGCCATCGCCGCCGAGCGCGCGGACGTGAAACTGGCCGTGGACTACACCGATCTGCCCTTGCGCTACGAAGTCGACCCACTGGTGTATCCCGACGACGTCTGGCACTTGCACGAGGAATCGGCGGAAATCGTCGGCCAGCGCCTGGCCGATTACATCGCCGATGACCTGGGTTTCCAGGGCAATCCTGATGACAACAACATTGTGCAGGACATATTCGACGATGCCCAGAACGAAGGCGGGATGATTTCCGGTACCGACCAGGCAGATACGCTGGTGGGCAGCTCGGGCAACGACACCCTGGACGGAGACCTGGGCGCCGACAGCTTGACCGGCGGCGACGGCAACGACATCTATGTGGTCGACAACGCGTTCGACAGCGTGGTGGAAAGCAACACCTCGACCGCACAGATCGACACGGTGCAGGCCTCGGTGAGTTGGACGTTGGGCGATAACCTGGAGAATCTGGTGCTCACCGGCGTATCGGACATCAACGGCACCGGCAATGAACGGCGCAATTTCATCACCGGGAACGCCGCCAACAACGTGCTTGATGGCGCCGCCGGGGCCGACAGCATGAGCGGGGGCGATGGCAACGACACTTACTATGTCGACAACACCGGCGATACCGTGATCGAGACCAACAGCAACCCGGTGTCTGGCGGGATCGACAGCGTGCACAGCAGCTTGACGGCCTATACGCTCAACAACAACGTCGAAAACCTGTACATTGATACCCCCGACGCCGCTAATGGCACCGGTAATGCGTTGGACAACATACTGTTTGCCGGGGCCGGCAACAACGTGCTGGACGGCCGTGATGGCAATGACACGGTCTCGTTCGAACGGGCCATGGCCGGTGTCACGGCCACCCTGTCCACCTCCGCGCAACAGAACACCGTGGGTTCGGGCCTTGACACCTTCAAGTATGTCGAGAACCTGACCGGCAGTGCCTACGCCGACAACCTGACGGGTAACAGCGGCGCCAACGTGCTCAACGGTGGGGCGGGCAACGATACGCTGGTGGGTGGCTCGGGCGATGACCGGTTGATCGGCGGCGCAGGCACTGACAGCCTGAGCGGCGGTACGGGTGCAGACACATATGCATTCGAAGCACTGTCGGACATGGGCATCGGGGCGCTACGCGATGTCATCAGCGGCTTCAAGAGCACCGAGTTCGACCAACTGGACTTCACCGGGTTGGACGCCAATCCGCTGACCGCCGAGATCGACACCTTCACGTTCATTGGCAGCAATGCCTTTAGCGCCGATGCCACCGGTCAACTGCGCTTTGCCGATGGCATCCTCTACGGCAGTGTAAATGCCGACGCCAGCGCCGAGTTCGAATTCGAACTGGTGGGGGTCAAGGAGCTGCATGCCAGCGACTTCACGGCCTGACGGGAGCAGGCAGATCGATCAACCATCAGGAACCGGGGCTCTGGCGGAAACTCACCGCCAGCCGGTTCCAGCTGTTGATGGTGCTGATCGCCAGCGTGAGGTCGACCAGTTCCTCCTCGCTGAACACGGCGCGGGCCTGGGCAAAGACCTCATCCGGCACCTGGCTTTCGGCCAACAGCGTTACCGCCTCGGTCCAAGCCAGGGCGGCGCGTTCGCGGGGGGTGAAAAAGCCACTGTCGCGCCACACCGCCACGGCGAACAGGCGCCGCTCGCTCTCACCCAGGCGACGCGCATCCACCGAATGCATGTCGGTGCAAAACGCACAGCCGTTAAGCTGCGAGGCACGGATCTTGATCAGATGCAGCAATCCCGGCTCTATACTCAGGCGACTGCTTAGCGCCTCAAGGCCAATCATGGCTTTCATCGCCCCTGGGGACGCACTGTAGTAATCCAGACGCTGGCTCATGGCGCAATTCCGTGCTGATCGGTATCTCCACGGTAGGCCGTGAGCACGCTGCGCGACAGATCCAATGTGTCGAAAAAAACCGGACCAGTTCATAGCAGACCAATCAGCGCGATTTTCTCCACGCAACTTCTATGCATACGCACAATGCGGTTAATCTTGCGCCTTTGCGGGCTAGCGCCACACAATCGCCCAGGAGCGCGCGGGTATGGAACTTCATGTTGTCATCAACGGCCGCAAAGACCTGGCGGGCCAGTTGTATCAACAACTGCGCAGTGCCATCGAAAGTGGTCGCCTGGCCGCCGGCACGCAACTGCCGCCCAGCCGCTTGCTCGCTGAACAACTGGGCGTCTCACGCAAGACCGTGTCCGACACCTACGCCCAACTGACCTACGAAAACTTTCTCACCGGCATCATTGGCAAGGGCACCTATGTCAATGCGCGCCCGGCCCCAATCGTGCGCAAACAAAGCCACCGCGAGCTGGCCGGCGCCGATGTCGTCGAGACCTGGCGCAACATGCCGGACCTGATGCGCCATCCCACCCTTGAAGGTGCGCTGCGTTATGACTTCATCGGCGGCGCCACCGGCAAAGGCCAGTTTCCCCTGGACGACTGGCGACGTTGTACCGCCCACGCCTTGCGCCAGATCGCCAGCGCCAAGGGCTTCTACAGCCAGCCCGAGGGTTTGCCGGCGCTGCGCAATGCCATTGCCCGGCATATTGCGTTTTCCCGCGGGGTCAATTGTCAGGACGATGACGTGGTGGTGTGCAACGGCGCACAACAGGCCCTGGATCTGATCTCGCGGGTCTTGACCCGGTCGGGCAGCCTGGTGGCCATGGAGGACCCGGGCTATCCACCAGCACGCCTGCTGTTTGGCTCCCACGGCGCCACGGTGGTCGGTATACCGGTGGATGACCAGGGCATGCGGGTGGACCTCATTCCCGACGGCACAAGCCTGATTTATGTGACGCCGTCCCACCAGTTTCCCTTGGGCATGCCCATGAGCCAGGCCCGCCGCGAGGCCTTGCTGGCGCGGGCCTACGAGTTGGGGGCAATCATCATCGAGGATGATTACGACAGCGAATTTCGTTACGAAGGCCGGCCGGCCGACTCACTGCAAAGTATGGACGACCGCGGGATCGTGGCCTACGTCGGCACCTTCTCGAAAACGCTGTTGCCGGAGCTGCGCCTCGGTTACGCGATCCTGCCACCGGCGATCCTCGAAGCGGTGATCCTGGCCAAGCGCCTCACCGATCAACACACCTCCACCCTGCCCCAGTGGGCACTGGCCAAGTTCATCGCCGAGGGCTGCCTGCTCAAGCACATCCGCCGCTGCCACACGCTGTATGCCGGCCGCCGCGAGCGAATCCTGGCGCGCATGGCTGGGGACCTGTCGCCCTGGTTCGAGGCGGTTCCCACCACCGCAGGCTTCCACCTGGCCGTGCTGTGCAAGGTGCCCATCGATCTGGCACTGGTGATCGAACTGGCGAAAAAAGCCGAAGTCGGGCTGTACCGCCTCGATGGCTTTTTCAACGACGCCCCGGTGCGGCCGGGTCTGTTCTTCGGTTTTGGCGCCATCGAAATCCTCGACATCGACACCGCCCTGGACCGTTTGCGGGACATTTTGCAGCAGGTCGCCTGAGCCATTGGACTGGACATTTATCCGCCCATTGGCTGTTTTAGCCTCGTAAATACAGGCCTATCCTGCAGGGGTCTCGTTGATTGTCGAGCCAATCCCGTCCGACTTGATTCAGGAGCCAGAACCATGACTCGCCAGGTGATCAATACCGTACAGGTCCAAGCCGCCGCCGGGCGCTCGGAAGAACTGGGCCGCCAGTTGCAGCAAATCGTCGAAACCCTGCGTGCACAACCGGGGTGCGATGCCTACATGGTCGACCGTTGCCCGGACGACGGTGACCGCTGGACCGTCAGCGCCCGCTGGCAATCGGAAGCGGCGATGCAAGCCCATTTCAACTGCCCTGAAGTGCAAGGGTTCATCGGCCTGATCGACAACCGTCTGGCTCGAAGCGTGGACTTCAACCGCTGACCTTTGTCTTGGGGTGGATCGCGGCATTGGTCTACCCGCCTTCCGAAAGATTGGACGTTTGTTTGCCCCTCCGTGGGGCTTAGGGTGAATCCATCGCTGCCACAGCGCGAACTCACTCAAACCCACGAAGGTCATTGCCATGAAAACCCTCTGCCTGATCGCCACCCTCAGTCTGCTGCCTCTGGCCCCGGTCTATGCCCACGAAACCGCCCCCTCGGAAAAGGTCAACGTGCTGCAGGAGAAGATGCTGAAGAACCTGCCCGGTAAAAAAGCCATGATGCTGACCGTCGACTACGCTCCCGGCCAGTCGTCCGCAGCCCACAAACATGAAGGAACGGCCATGGCCTATGTGCTGGAAGGCGCCATCACCTCCCAGGTCAAAGGCGAGCCGGCGACCACCTACAAGGCCGGGGAGTTCTGGTACGAAGCCGCGGGTTCCGAGCATCTGGTTTCGAAAAACGCCAGCTCGACCGAGCCGGCGAAACTTTTGGTGTTCATGGTGATGGGCAAGGATGAGGCGGTGTTGATTCCGCTGAAGAACTAACACCTTTGAGCCCCCTGTGGGAGCGAGCCTGCTCGCGATAGCTGGGTGTCAGTCAACATCAATGTCGCGGGTCAAACGCCATCGCGAGCAGGCTCGCTCCCACAGGGGCTCTGCGCTCCAACCAATCGCGTATTACAAACGCAAAAAAGCCCCGCATCTCTCAATGCGGGGCTTTTTCATTCAACGCCGGATCAGTTGGCCGGCAGGACCGGTTGACCACTCAACGCCAGGTCCAGCAGTTCGCGGTTGGCGACCGCGTACATGGCGTAGTCCGTGCCACTGGCGGCACGGATGTCCACCAGCATGGCGCGCCAGCGCTCGACCATGTCGTGATGCTGCTCCAGCCACAGCGCCAGGCGTGTTTCCACCTCCTGGGTGCCGTCGCCCTGCTGCAGGACCGAAATGGTGATCGCCCGTTGCTGCCAGTCGACGTCATCGCGGAACGCTTCACGGGCCAGGGCCTGCCAGTTGTTTTCCACCGGCAGCGCGCTGATCTGTTGCAAGTACCAGGTGATGTCCAGGGCACTGCCCACGGCGAAGTAGGCCTTGGCCACATCGGCGGCGTTCTGGCCAGTGACATCGGACGCTTCGATGATCGGCAGCAAGGTGTACAGGTGCGTAGTGCCTGCAACCATGCGCGCCAGCAGTTCCGGCACGCCGGCTGCTACGTAGGCCTGGTAGCGGGTCTGCCAGCCTTCGCGGGTCGGGCCTTCCAGCAGTTCGTCGAGCTTGAGGCCCAGCGCCGCCAGGTGCGGACCGAAGTGAGCAACGTCACGGGCAGCGTTCTGCTCGTTGCGGCGGCTGCGCAGGAACCAGCGCGTCGCACGACGACCCAGGCGCATCAGCTCGTCCATCAGCTCCAGTTGCACGTCAGCCGACACCTGGTGATCCAGGGCTTCAATCTGACGGAACCAGTGCGGGAGATGGAAGATGTCCCGCACGATCACGTAAGCGCCAGCCACGTTCGCCGGGCTCATGCCGGTGGACTCTTTGAGCCGTTGAACGAAGGTGATGCCCATGTGGTTGACCAGGTCGTTGGCGATCTGGGTGCTGACGATCTCGCGCTTGAGGCGATGGCGACGCATGGCTTCGGAGAACTTGCTCACCAGTGTCGGCGGGAACGCGGTCTCCATGTCACGGGTCAGGTAGTCGTCATCCGGCACCTGGGAGTTGAGCAGCGCTTCCTTGAGGTCGATCTTGCTGTAGGAGATCAGCACCGACAGTTCGGCACGGGTCAGGCCTTGGCCCGCCGCGACGCGTTCAGCCAGTTGCTCTTCGGCCGGCAGGAACTCGATGGCGCGATCCAGCTTGCCTCGTGCCTCCAGATCGTTCATCAGGCGCTTGTATTCGGCAATGCGCACGAATGCCCGGCGTGCCGCCAGGGACAGGGCCTGGGTCTGCTTGTAGTTGTTGCCCAACACCAGGCCACCGACTTCGTCGGTCATGCTTCCAAGCAACTGGTTACGTTGCTTCTCGGTCATGTCGCCGGCCTGCACCACTTCGTTGAGCAGGATCTTGATGTTCACTTCGTGGTCGGAGCAGTCCACACCACCGGCGTTGTCGATGAAGTCGGTGTTGGTGGCACCGCCATGCAGGCCGAACTCGACACGACCCAGTTGAGTCATGCCCAGGTTGCCACCCTCGCCCACCACTTTGCAGCGCAGTTCGTTGCCGTTCACGCGCAGCGCATCGTTGGCCTTGTCGCCCACATCGGCGTGGCTTTCGCTGCTGGCCTTGACGTAAGTGCCGATACCGCCGTTCCACAACAGATCCACCGGCGCCTTGAGCAAGGCGTTGAGCAGCTCGGTCGGGGTCAGTTTGTCGGCCTTGATGTCGAAGCGTTCTTTCATCTGTGGCGAGATGGCGATGCTCTTGGCGCTACGCGAGAAGATACCGCCGCCTTCGGACATGATGCTGGTGTCGTAGTCGGTCCAGGCCGAACGCGGCAGGTCGAACAGACGCTTGCGCTCGGCGAAGCTGCTGGCAGGCTCCGGGTTCGGGTCGATGAAGATGTGCAGGTGGTTGAAGGCTGCCACCAGTTGCAACTTGTCAGACATCAACAGACCGTTACCGAACACGTCGCCGGCCATGTCGCCAACGCCCACCACGGTGATGCTGTCTTCCTGGACATTGATACCGCGCTCACGGAAGTGACGCTGTACGCCGACCCACGCGCCCTTGGCGGTAATGCCCATTTTCTTGTGGTCGTAGCCGGCAGAACCGCCGGAAGCGAACGCATCGCCGAGCCAGAAGCCGTAGTCGATGGCGATGCCGTTGGCGATGTCGGAGAAGGTTGCAGTGCCTTTGTCCGCAGCCACTACCAGGTACGGGTCATCGTCGTCATGACGCACAACATTGGTCGGCGGAACCAGTGCGCCTTCCTTGAGGTTGTCGGTGATGTCCAACAGGCCGGAAATGAAGATGCGATAGCACGCCACGCCTTCGGCGGCGATCTCGTCCCGGCCACCACCCAGCGGCAGGCGTCGCGGCAGGAAACCACCTTTGGCGCCGACTGGCACGATCACCGAGTTCTTCACTTGCTGGGCCTTGACCAGACCCAGCACTTCGGTGCGGTAGTCTTCTTCACGGTCGGACCAGCGCAGGCCACCGCGAGCAACGTTACCGAAGCGCAGGTGCACGCCTTCGACCCGAGGCGAATACACGAAGATCTCGAACTTGGGCACCGGTTTCGGCAGTTCCGGGATCAGGTGCGGGTTGAACTTGAAGCTGAAGTAGGACTTGTTCTGCCCGTTGGCGTCGGTCTGGTAGAAGTTGGTCCGCAGGGTGGCCTTGATCAGGTCCAGGTAGCGACGCAGGATGCGGTCTTCGTTGAGCACCTGAACGTCGTCCAGTGCCGTGAGGATCGCCTGTTCCAGACGCAACTGCTTGTCTTCCAGGTCGTCGCCGCTGAGTTTGCGCGCCAGGTAGAAGCGGGTCTTGAACAACCGGGTCAGTTCACGAGCGATGTCGGTGTGGTTGTTCAGGGTACTGGCGATGTAACCCAGGTCGAAGCCCAGGCGGATCTGCTTCAGGTAACGGGCGTAGGCACGCAACAGCGCCACGTCGCGCCATGGCAGGCCGGCGGTCAGCACCAGGCGGTTGAATGCATCGTTCTCGGCATCGCCACGCACGATGTGGACGAAGGCGTCCTGCAAGGTGTCGTTGAGCTGCTGGATGTCCAGGTCCAGGCCTTCGGCGGCGGTGAACGCGAAATCATGAATCCAGAACTCGCGGCCATTGGTGTGGCGCAGGCGGTACGGGAACTCGCCCAGCACGCGCAGGCCGAGGTTTTCCAGGATCGGCAGGACGTCGGACAGCGCCAGCGGCGTGTCGGCGTGATACAGCTTGCAGTGCAGCTCGCGCTGGCCGGACACCTGGCCCAGCGGCTGGTAGAAGCTCATGACCAGCGGATTTTTTTCGTTCAGGCTCAGCAGGTGCTGCATGTCGACCACGGCCGAGTGCGCGGCAAAACGCTCGCGGTAGCCGGCCGGGAAGCCTTTCGGGAAATCGGACAGCACGTTGGTGCCATGGGCTTCGCCGAAGCTTTCGATCACCAGACTGGCGTAGTCGTCCTTCCAGCTGCGGCAGGCCTGCACCACTTCCTTTTCCAGCAAGACCGGGTCGATGTCGAGACGGTTCTTCGGGTCTACCCGCAGGATCAGCTGTACACGGGCCAGCACGGATTCGGAGAAGAAGGTCCAGAACTCGCAGTCCGAGGCTTTCAGACGCTCCATCAGCACTTGCTGGATCTTCTGGCGCACTTCGGTGGAATAGATGTCGCGCGGCACGTAGGCCAGGCAGTAGCAGAAACGGCCATACGGGTCTTTGCGCAGGAATACGCGGATCTTGTTGCGTTCCTGGATCTGCACGATGGACATCACGGTGCTGAACAGCTCGTCCACCGGGGTCTGGAACAGATCGTCGCGGGGCAGCACTTCGACCACCTGGGCCAGTTCCTTGCCCAGGTGCGCCTTGGCCTGGAAGCCCGAGCGACGTTCGATTTCCTCGACCTTGCGACGGATGTAAGGGATGACGCGCACGCTTTCGCCATACACCGACGAGGTGTACAGGCCCATGAAGCGGCATTCCTTGATGACCTTGCCATCGGCGTCGATCTCACGGATCGATACGTAGTCCGGGTAAGCCGGACGGTGTACACGGCTCGGGTGTGCGGCCTTGGCGAACGACAGCGGGGTCGGTTCACGCAGGTAATTGACGGCGTAGTCTTCAATGCGCAGGTCATCGACCGTGAGGCCGGCACGCAACAGTTTGGTCAGGCCGAGGAACGAATCGGCGTCGTATTCGATATGGCCGCCATCAGGGTCATCACGAACCACGAACTCTTCATAGCCAAGGAAGGTGAAGTGGTTACCCACCAGCCATTCCAGGAAACTCTTGATTTCACCTTTTTCGTCGGCATCGATGGCATAGGCGCTGTTGTCCAGGCTGGACAGAATATCCTGGACCTTGGCTTTCATCGGCTCGAAATCAGCCACCGCCACGCGCACTTCGCCCAGCACCTGCTCAAGTTCCTTGCTCAGGACGTTGAGTTCGGCGGCGTTGGCGCAGCGGTCGATTTCAAGATACATCAGGGATTCTTGGAGAATGCCATCGCCCTGGGTGCCTTTGGGCAGGATCTCCAGCAACTCGCCCTTGTTGCCGCGACGCACGCTCAACACAGTGGTTTGCAGAGTATGGATGCTGTAACCGCGACGGTTCAGTTCGGTGCGGACCGAATCCACCAGAAATGGCAGGTCGTGGTGCAACACTTCCACTGCCGTATGGGTCGACTGCCAACCGTGGCGTTCGTAATCCGGGTTGTAGACGCGGACCTGCGGCTGCGCATGATCGAAGCGCTCAAGCAGGCGCCAGGCAGACAGGGTGCAGCCGGCGAGGTCGGACAACCGGCGCTGGGTAAGTTCATCGAGGGAAATGATGCCGAAGAATTGTTCAGCGAACAGCGCCACTTGTGGCAGTGCCTGTTCACTGATGTGCTGCGCCAGTGCCGCTTGCAGTTGGTGCTGGAAGTCGGCTTTGCTGGCTGCGGTGAAGAACGCCATCTGTGGTACTCCGCTTGGGCTTGTTATTGATGGAAGCGTCGCGTGCAGCCCTTTTTCAGGGCTGTCGGCCATCCTGTTCCTGATTCTCGGGCAGAGGAAACAGGACGACAGGTGGGTGAAGCTGGACAAGACCGGCAGGTCACATCCTTTTCCATGTAATTTCCATGTAATGGACACCTGCAAAAAGCCCTCGTGGTGCCCTTTGCAGGTGTACATCCGCCGTGCAGCTTAACGAGTGCGACAATGTGCCTGCTTGCAGCGCTGCGACATATTCGGTCAACGGCAAGCTAAACAGCCGGTTTGCATCGAACAACCGTAGCAGCCCGGCGAGCAAAACGGCACCTGGCGCTGTGAAATTGCGCGCATATTCTGCGTGTGACTGCAGTAATCCAGCAGAAAGTCGTTCGGGCTGGCAAAATTCACTTTATTTGCGCCCAGCAAGGCTCATCGAGCCAGGAGCCACCACCATGCAAATGAGCACCGCCCTTCTGATCGCCAACCCGTGCGACGAGGAAGAAGACAACATGGCCATGCTGTGCTGCCACAGCACCCAGGGCGAAATGTTCCTGATGACCCGCTACCCCGACGAAGACGAACTGGAAATCGCCCTGGAGGGTGAGCCTTCGACACTGGAAGGCGTCAAAGTGACCCTCAGCCCGACCCTGCTGAAAATCGAAATTGCCGCATCGGACGCCGATGTGCTGAACGGGGATGATGTGCTGGAGATTACCCACGACACCGATGCGGCGGATTTGGCGGAGGTGGAACTGACGTTGCAGAACATCCTCAAGGGGACGGGCACCTATATAAGCCAGCTCTGAACCTGAAGCGCGACTGACTCCCTGCGACGAGCATGCTTGCTCGCCACAAGGAACTTGGAGGCACCCCGCCTAACTTATTCCTGCGCCGGCACAAGATTGCCGTCCGCGTCATGGACCAGATACTCGTCAGGAACGATACCTGCGCTTTCCTGGGCTGAGGTAAACCACCGTCGGTCGTTCTTATGTCGCGTCGCTCTTGACGACCCGCTGGGTTCTGAGGTCTTCTGAAACCGGTTTCAAAGCCACTAACAAAAATAAGCAGGTTTCAATTGATGAACCCTTTTTCCGCCGCCCAGCGCAGCCGCGTGACCATGCTTGATGTCGCCGAACGCGCGGGGGTCTCCAAGGCCAGCGTCTCGCGCTTCATTGGCGAGGATCGCGCCCTGCTTTCCGAGGCCATCGCTCAACGCATCGAGCAAGCGATCAGCGAACTGGGCTACCGTCCGAATCAGATGGCCCGCGGCCTCAAGCGCGGACGCACACGCCTGATCGGCATGCTGGTGGCCGATATCCGCAACCCTTATTCAATTGCCGTGATGCACGGCGTGGAAACAGCCTGCCGTCGCCACGGCTACAGCCTGGTGGTGTGTAACACCGACCGCGACGATGAGCAGGAACGCCAGCATCTGGCCTTGTTGCGCGCCTATAACATCGAAGGGCTGATTGTTAACACCCTCGGCCACCACCGTGATGAATTGTTGGAACTGCGCAGTGAAATGCCCCTGGTGCTGGTCGATCGCAAGGTCGATCGACTGGAAAGCGACCTGGTGGGCCTGGACAATCCGGCGGCCGTCGAGATGGCGCTCGATCATCTCGAACAGCGGGGCTACCGCGATCTGTTGCTGGTGACCGAACCATTCGACGGCACCAGCTCGCGGATCGAACGGGTCGAGAGTTTCAAGGCCGGCATTCAACGACGGCCTGCCCTGGCCGGCACCGTTGTGGAAACCTGTGATCAGTTGACCACGCACATCAAGAACTTTCTTGCCCCGCCGGGACATAGCCCCAAAGCATTGTTCTGCGCCAATGGCATTGCCGCCCTGGCCGCCACGACGGTGCTGCGCGAACTGGGTTGCCACTTGTTCGACGATGTAGGCCTGATCGCCCTCGATGATCTGGATTGGTACCCGCTGGTGGGCAGCGGCATCACCGCCCTGGCCCAACCGACGGCCGAGATCGGCGCCAGCGCGTTCGAATGTTTGCTCAAGCGCTTGCGTGGCGATAACGGGCCGGTGCGAACCCTGGATTTTGCGGCGCGGTTGATCGAGCGTGGGTCCACGCGGGGAAATGGTCGGTGATAAAGCCCTACCGCGAGCAGGCTCGCTCCCACACTGGATCTGCATCGCACTGGAGTCCCCTGTGGGAGCGAGCCTGCTCGCGATAGGGCCCTCTCAAGCACAACTTTTTTTTGCACAAAACTGAAACCGGTTTCAGAGGTATAAAAACAATGCACAACCCACCCGTCTCCATCAGCCTTTCCAGCTACGGTGCCGATCTGGTACGGCAACAGGGCCAAGGCAGTTTTATCGATCTGCTGGCTGCCGCTGGCGCTTCACGGATCGAATGGCGCGAAGAACTGCTCACCACTGAACAGCCCGCTAAACTGGCCGCCGGTGCCTTGGCCAAAGGACTGCAAAGTATTTTTTCCTCTCCACTTGAGCTGTGGCTCGCCGGCCAGCCCAAGCCCAATCCCGCCCTGTCACTTGCCTTGCGACGTGCCGAGGCGTTTGGCTCGGCATGGCTGAAAGTCTCTCTCGGCTATTTCACCGACTCCCATGATCTGCCAGCCCTGGCGGATGCGCTGGCCGCCAGCCCGGTGCGATTGCTGGTGGAAAACGACCAGACCCTGCAAGGCGGGCGGATCGAACCATTACAGCGTTTTTTTGCTGCGACAGAGGAGCAAGCGCTGCCCATCGGTATGACCTTCGACATTGGCAACTGGCAATGGCAGGACCAATCGGCCGCTGTGGCCGCCCGACAGCTTGGGCGGTATGTGGCTTATGTGCATTGCAAGGCCGTGGCCCGGCGCGCCGACGGCAAACTGGTCGCGGTGCCTCCGGCGATGACAGACCTGCATCTGTGGGAACAACTGTTCAAACACATGCCCGCTGGTGTAATGCGCGCAGCCGAATATCCGCTGCAAGACGATGATTTGCTGCAGTTGACTGCGGGACATGTCGCCACCCTTGCCCGCCTAGGCCAATCATGCCGGGAGCCAGCCCATGCCTGAGTTCGATGTGTTGTCTTTCGGCGAAACCATGGCGATGCTGGTGGCCGACCAGCGCGGTGACCTGGCCAATGTCGAGCAGTTCCACAAGCGCGTCGCCGGGGCCGACAGTAACGTGGCCATCGGTCTGTCGCGACTGGGCTTCAAAGTGGCGTGGCTGAGCCGGGTGGGTGCTGACTCCCTAGGACGCTTCGTGGTGCAGACGCTGGAAAACGAAGGCCTGGATTGTCGCCACGTGACGGTCGATCCAGCCCACCCCACCGGGTTCCAGTTCAAATCCCGTAGCGACGATGGCAGCGACCCACAAGTCGAATATTTCCGTCGCGGCTCGGCGGCCAGTCATCTGTCGATCGACACCATCGCCCCCTCGCAGCTCGAAGCCCGCCACTTGCACGCCACCGGCATCGTCCCGGCCTTGTCGGTCACGGCCCGTGAGATGTCCTCTGAATTAATGATGCGGATGCGCGAGGCCGGCCGCAGCCTGTCCTTCGATCCCAACCTACGGCCGAGCCTGTGGGCTAGCGAGTCGATGATGATTCACGAAATCAATCGCCTCGCCGCCCTCGCCCACTGGGTCATGCCGGGGCTCGGCGAAGGTCGCTTGCTGACTGGTTTCGACGACCCGGCCGACATCGCCGCGTTCTATCTGGACCTGGGTGCCGAAATCGTCGTGATCAAGCTCGGCGCGGATGGCGCCTATTTCCGCACTCAGCTAGGCCAGGGCGTAGTTGCCGGCGTGCCGGTGGCCCAGGTGGTGGACACCGTGGGCGCCGGCGATGGCTTCGCGGTCGGCCTGATCAGTGCGTTACTCGAAGGCCGCGCCATCACCGAAGCCGTACAGCGCGCCAACTGGATTGGTAGCCGCGCAGTGCAGAGCCGTGGAGACATGGAGGGATTGCCGACGCGCATTGAGTTACTGGCTGAATTTAATGATGCCAATCGCCAGCAGGCTCGCTCCCACAGGGTCGACGCATCCTCATGCGGGAGCGAGCCTGCTCGCGATTAGAACCACCACAAAACACACCTGCTGCAACAAAAACAACAAGCTCAGGAGTCAACGACATGCAAACGCTCAACCTCGCCACCCGCCGCTGGTGGTACATCATGCCCATCGTCTTCATCACCTACAGCCTGGCTTACCTGGACCGGGCCAACTACGGCTTCGCCGCCGCCTCGGGCATGGCCGAGGATCTGATGATCACCCCGGGGCTGTCCTCATTGCTGGGCGCACTGTTTTTCCTTGGTTACTTTTTCTTCCAGGTACCGGGGGCGATCTACGCGCAGAGACACAGTGTAAAGAAGCTGATTTTTGTCAGCCTGATCCTCTGGGGCTCGCTGGCGACCCTGACGGGCGTGGTCTCCAATGCTTACTGGCTAATCGTGATCCGCTTCATGCTCGGCGTGGTCGAAGCTGCGGTCATGCCGGCCATGCTGGTGTATCTCTGCCACTGGTTCACCCGGGCCGAACGCTCACGTGCCAACACCTTCCTGATCCTTGGTAACCCGGTCACCATGCTGTGGATGTCCGTGGTGTCCGGCTATCTGGTGCAACAATTCGACTGGCGCTGGATGTTCATCATCGAAGGTCTGCCGGCGGTGCTCTGGGCCTTTATCTGGTGGCGCCTGGCTGATGATCGTCCGTCCCAGGCCAAGTGGCTCAGCAACCAGGAAAAACAAGACCTGGAAAGCGCGCTGGCGGCTGAACAGGTCGGTATCAAGGCCGTGAAAAACTATGCCGAAGCCTTCCGCTCACCCAAAGTCATCATCCTGGCACTGCAATTTTTCTGCTGGAGCATTGGGGTCTACGGGTTCGTGCTGTGGCTGCCGTCAATCCTCAAGGCTGGCCTGCAAATGAGCATTGTCGAGGCCGGTTGGCTGTCGTCGTTGCCATACCTGGCGGCAGTAGTCGCCATGCTGGTCGTGTCCTGGGCGTCGGACAAGGCGCAGAAGCGCAAACGTTTCGTCTGGCCGCCGCTGCTGATCGCGTCCGTCGCGTTTTACGCCTCCTATTTGCTGGGGCCTGAGCATTTCTGGTGGTCCTACAGTTTGTTGGTGGTTGCCGGGGCTTGCATGTACGCGCCGTACGGGCCGTTTTTTGCCATCGTTCCAGAGATCCTGCCGGCCAACGTCGCCGGCGGTGCCATGGCACTGATCAACAGCATGGGCGCGTTGGGTTCGTTCGGCGGCTCGTACCTGGTGGGCTATCTCAACGGCACCACCGGCTCTCCCGGTATGTCCTTTCTACTAATGAGTGGCGCCTTGCTGTTGTCGGTGGTACTGACCCTGGCCCTCAAGCCCGGCGCCAGCGACCGCGCCGTGTCTCAAACCGCGACGCCACACCCGGCGTCCGCACAGTCCTGAATCGAGCCCTCCATGAAAAAGCACGTAGTGTTGTACAAAGCGCTCTCGGCGCAACTGATGGACCGTCTGCAAGCTCAGGCCCAGGTCACCCTCATCGAGCACCTCGATGCGCCAGGCCTGGCCCAATTGCGCGACGCCTTGCCTGGCGCCCATGGCCTGTTGGGGGCCAGCCTGAAACTGGATGCGCCACTACTGGACTCAGCGCCGAACCTGCAAGCCATCGCCAGCGTCTCGGTGGGGGTCGACAACTACGACATCGACTATCTGACCGAACGCCGCATCCTGCTCACCAATACCCCGGACGTGCTGACCGAAACCACCGCGGACACCGGTTTTGCACTGATCCTGGCAACGGCTCGGCGCGTGGTGGAGTTGGCCAACCTGATCCGCTCAGGCCAGTGGCAACAGAGCATCGGCTCCAAACATTTCGGCACCGATGTCCATGGCAAGACCCTCGGCATAATAGGCATGGGCCGCATCGGCGAAGCCTTGGCCCAGCGCGGGCATTTCGGTTTCGGCATGCCGGTGCTCTACCACAGCCATTCGCCCAAGCCCGCGGTCGAGCAACGTTTCGGGGCCCGTTATTGCAACCTCGAGACGCTGTTGCGACAGGCGGATTTCATTTGTCTGACTTTGCCTCTGACGGCAGAAACCCAAGGGCTGATCGGTGCACAAGCGTTCGCGCAGATGCGTCCCGAAAGCATCTTCATCAATATCTCCCGAGGCAAGGTGGTGGACGAAGCCGCTCTGATCGACGCCCTGCGCAACGGACAGATCCGTGGCGCGGGGCTGGATGTGTTCGAGCGCGAACCCCTGAGTGCGGACTCACCGTTATTACAAATGGATAACGTAGTGGCAACGCCGCACATGGGTTCGGCCACCCACGAGACACGGGAGGCAATGGCGCGCTGTGCGGTGGATAATCTCCTGATGGCGTTGGCGGGAGAGCGACCGGTGAATCTGGTGAATCCGGAGGCGTGGGAGGGTTGATTCGTTCGTCCACGAGAATGAAGCCAAGCGCAGCTTTTTGGCGAGGGAATCTCTCCCCTCGCCACCGGTTCTGCCAGTACTGGATAGCCGACTGGCAACACCCCTCCTTTGAATCTTGCTCAATTACTCTAGCGGCACTTCATCCCGGGATGAATAAACCACTCAACCCATTGAGTAGATAGCCCAGAAAAGCAAACTTCAACAAAAAACCACCTTCCCTCAGGCACGTCCTACCGATCGTCAAGAACAGGCCTACACCAGCATCGGAAGTTGCATCCTAGCCCATCCAAAAGCCCAGTGTTATTAATTATGCACTTGCACAAAAACGCGCAAGTTAGGTGATCGCTAAGCGACACTGAATAATCAATAAAGGAGTATATGACATGGGTAGGAAGCGTTCTGAAATCAACACCTTTGATGTTCTGCCGCAGGCAATGGGCTTTTCCAAAGGGCTTCTGACAACCGAAGCCAACTTTTTTGCATCTCTGATCAACTGAAATCATTGATCGATTAAGTGCCTGTGAACAGGCGCCGAAAGGTTTCCACCTTTCGGCGCCTAAACCTAGAGGTTTCTATGCCAGAACGCGAACTAACATCTACCGAAGCTCTATTCAATATCATGTCCACCCTGCACACGCTCGGTTTTAGAGCCGAGGCCCGCTATACGACACCCTCCAGGCTAGTGGCAACGGCGGAGCTTTTTGATAGTGACAATCATTTTATTGAGTCAGGTGCGGGTAAAGGGCCGGACGCACTTATAGGTGCGCTGGCAGAAACCATCGAGCATGCCAGCTCTTTTCTAGCCCCTAATCATGAGTCGACATGGCACAGCACCGACAGTATTGCCAGTCAGAAAGCAGCTAAATACGACGGTTTCTTCACCCGCCTGCCATACAGCGACGAACCAATAGACTGCTTCACTCTCACATCGCTGGATAAAAAAGAACACCTGATTGCTCCAAGCGCTCTACTCTGCCCTGCTGCTGCCCGAAGCAACTCCAACGACACGCGTTCTACCATGCAATTCTTGGCACGTTACTCATCCAACTCAGGCATTGCTTTTGGCTGCACCGAAAATGAAGCTTTATTGCATGGCATTCAGGAAATAATCGAACGACATGTCTTATCTCTTTTTTTCATGGCGATATGCGGAATCGGCCCCAAGATGGACCTATACAAACCGTCGACGAGCTTGCTTAACAAGGCGCTCCTCAACGACCCTTCCGCCTTAGAACCCGCCAATAAACTGCAGATCATCATTATCAAAGATGTCTTATCTGTTTACTTTGCCGTTGCCTTTCCCAAAGCCGGCCCTGGAGACCAGCCTCTCTCAGCTATTGGCTCAGGCTGTTCGATGGACATTTGCACCGCCATTCAGAGAGCGGTGACTGAACAACTCCAATCCGAGAGTCTATATGATGTCTTTGAAGATTCCATGGACAGAAAAACTGTCAAGTTATTGTCGCACTCAAAAATCCTTAAAAATTTAATCGACTTGGCACCTGTTAGGGACCTGAACCTTCCTGAGCTTGAATGCCCACCACACGACTACAATGAAACTGTCCCGACACAATTAGACACGCTGCACAAAGCCACATCGAAGTCCGACAAAAAAATATTCTATAGAACTGTAGCGCGCTTCCCAAACAACAGCATCGTTACCCAGGCTTACATCCCTGGACTTGAACGCTTCAACATCATTAGAAATGGGCAACTCGTTGTACCTCAGCATGTATTACTCAGCAGTTGAAACCAGCCACCCATAAAACAATAACGGACGGTCGTATGCATCCTATGCAAACGCTCATTAGAACTGCCTGCAAAAAACATACGACTCTTCTGGCATCCACCATTGCAACAATCCTGGTGCTCAAGCTCATCGCACTCGCCCCACCTTTGCTCCTGGGGGCAATCGTCGACACCCTGTACGGCGAGAAACATGCAACCGTCAACCTAATGCTCACTCTTACGGCAGGCCTTGTGCTCGCTGGGTGCGTGCAGGCAATTATCAGCCCGCTACAGATCCATTTCCTATCCAAGCTTGTCCAGCAAATTATCATGGCCGCATCTATTGAATGGCTGGCAAACCTTATGCGCAAGGAATTTGCCCGGTTCAATTCATGGCGAATCGGTCACTTCATAAAGTCGGTGGAGCGTGGAATTACCGCTCACGAACAACTATTGACGTTTTTTGTTACCGTCGGACTGCCGCTGTGCCTGGAGTTCTTGATCGTTGGCGGCGCTTTTTTTTACATGGGTGGCATTGAAGTTTTTGTGAGCATGACGGGTCTAGGATTTATCTACCTGATTGTCAGCCACAAAATTATCAGATGGCGCAGGAAGCACATTGACGCTGTCAACGAGCAGGAAGATGAATTGAGCGCCCACCTATACAACACGCTCAATGCAGGCAAAGCAATAAAGCTGGAAAACGCCGAGTCAACCGCCACACAGCCGTTGAATGAGGCCTTCAAATGCTATGCCAATACTGCGGTGACCGCGGCAACCTCGGGTGGTTTCTTGAGCGCTGCCAAGATTCTGTTCGTCAGCCTCTCCACGGGCGGATTACTGGGATGGGGGGTTGTTGATCAACTGTCGAACCAGCCCAGTATCAGTGTCGGACAACTGGTGGCCATTTTTTCCATCGCCGGCAGTTACTTACTCAATATCGCCGCGTTAACGGAGGGCTATCGTGTGCTGGATCAGTTTCTTGCCGATCAGCGTCGACTTCAAAGCCTGCTTTTGCTCCCAAATTTTGACCATGGCAATCGGCAATCGGAAGTCAATTTTCGAGGGGCATCGACACTGATTCTGGATCCGTGCGTACTGACCGAAAATGGCGACGTTCGCTTGTCGATCACGCAAAGCCTGAGATTTACTCAAGGTCAATCCGTGGCGATCATCGGCCAGA
The DNA here is from genome assembly GCF_900156295.1 of Pseudomonas sp. A214. NCBI lineage: Bacteria > Pseudomonadati > Pseudomonadota > Gammaproteobacteria > Pseudomonadales > Pseudomonadaceae > Pseudomonas > Pseudomonas sp. A214. Next base: position 3,634,988 of record NZ_LT707062.1, on the reverse strand, counting down.
GCGGTGCGGGCAAATCCACCTTGTTGGAAGTTCTCGCTGGTCTTGATCAAGAAACGCGAAATCAGTTGAGCATCGACGCAACTCCCGTTTCGCAACTGAATCCTCGCGCCCACTTGAGTGCATTGAGGTACTGCCCTCAGCAGCCCTGTTTTCTCGAAGGTCTCTTTGAAAGGTCCGTTCTGTTTGGCGTTAAAGCGTCGCCTCACCTCGACCAGGCAATACGACGACTGCAGCTACAGGACATTGTCTGTGAACGGAACATCAGTGAACACGCATCGAATATTTCTGGCGGTGAAGCCAAGCGTCTGTCACTGCTGCGTCTGATCAACAGGCCTGGGCGATTCAATTTGTTCGATGAACCCAGTGCATCAATCGAGCCCGGGTTGACCGACTCCCTATGGGACTTGCTGTTCGATACCTTCGCAGAACGCGGGCTAATTTGTGTCACTCATGATTTCGAGCATCTACAGCGCTTTGATCGGGTCATCGTCCTGCGCGACGGCGCGATTGTTGACGACGGGTGTTGGCAGGAGCTGGCCGACAGACCGGCAATCAAATTGTTGCTCAATGACTTTCAGGACACGGCACTAGCAGGCATACAGGAATAGATCTAAACGCCAGTCCCTGCGGGAGCCGATCAGGGGTGTTCATAGAGTCGGTGTTCACCTCAGATCCCACAATGAATCCAAACCGATCACAAATCCGCACACCAAACAAAATCCCGTTAGTCGCCACCCCCCGCCATGCATTAAAGTAACGCCCCCAGCCCCGACGTTATCCGAACGCCTGGGCCACCCTTTCCAGGAACAGTCACCGATGGAACATCGTGAAGCGCTGCTGGCGCTGCGAACCTTTCTTTCAACGCAGATCCTCGGCCAGGAAAAACTCATCGAGCGTCTGCTCATCGCCCTGCTCGCTGACGGCCACATGCTGGTGGAAGGCGCGCCGGGGCTGGCCAAGACCAAGGCCATCAAAGAGCTGGCCGAGGGCATTGAAGCGCAGTTCCATCGTATTCAGTTCACCCCCGATCTGCTGCCCGCCGACATTACCGGCACGGAAATCTACCGCCCGGAAACCGGCAGTTTCGTGTTCCAGCAGGGGCCGATTTTCCACAACCTGGTGCTGGCGGACGAAATCAACCGTGCCCCGGCCAAGGTCCAGTCGGCCTTGCTCGAAGCAATGGCCGAGCGCCAGGTCAGCGTCGGGCGCAGCACGTACGAGCTGTCGCCCCTGTTTTTGGTGATGGCCACGCAAAACCCGATCGAGCAGGAAGGCACCTACCCGCTGCCCGAGGCCCAGCTCGACCGCTTCCTGATGCACGTCAAGATCGGCTTCCCGGATGCCGCGGTGGAGCGTCGTATTCTGCAGCAGGCCCGAGGTGAAGCGCTGCACGGCGAAACCAAGCCCGAGCGCCGCGTGAGCCAGCAGGCTATTTTCTCCGCACGCAAGGAGATCCTCGGGTTGTACATGGCCGACGCCGTGGAGGAATACCTGGTGCAACTGGTCATGGCCACCCGTACGCCGGCCAAGTTCGACCCGGAAATGGCCGAATGGATCGCCTACGGCGCCAGCCCGCGAGGCTCCATTGCCCTGGACCGCTGCGCCCGTGCCCACGCCTGGCTCGCCGGCCGCGACTTCGTCAGCCCCGAAGACATCCAGGCCGTGCTGTTCGACGTGCTGCGCCATCGCATCATTCTGTCGTTCGAAGCCGAAGCTGCCGGTATTGACCAGGACCGCGTCGTGCAGCGGATTCTCGACGTCGTCGCCGTCGCTTGAGTAGCCAGCCATGAACAACCCACTGGCGCCCGTACCGGGCATCCGCGTCAGCCTTTCGGAGCTGATCGAGATGCGCCATCGCGTGCGTGAAGTGCAGTTGTTCTCGACGCCGGGCCAACGTAGCCCACTGATCGGCCTGCACCACTCCAAACTGCGCGGGCGCGGCGTGGATTTCGATCAGGTGCGGGTCTATCAGGCCGGCGACGACGTACGCACCATTGACTGGCGCGTGACCGCTCGTACTCAGGAGCCCCACACCAAGCTGTTTCATGAGGAGCGGGAGCGGCCGATCTTCATCATGATCGAGCAAAGCCATCGGCTGTTCTTCGGCTCGGGGCTGATGTTCAAGTCGGTGCTCGCGGCCCAGGCCGCCAGCCTGATCGGCTGGGCCGCGCTGGGGCACAACGACCGGGTCGGCGGGCTGGTGTTCGGAGATAACACCCATTACGAGGTCAAGCCTCGGCGCAGCAAACAGAGCCTTCTGCAACTGCTGAACCGCCTGGTGCGGGTCAATCAATCGCTGCATACCGAGGGCGAAGCGGACCGCGATTCGTTCGGCAACGCCTTGCGCCGGGCCCGGGAAGTATTGCGCCCTGGCAGCCTGGTGATCGTGATTTGCGATGAGCGCGCGCTGTCCGACAGCGCCGAGCAACAGTTGAGCCTGCTGTCACGCCATTGCGACCTGTTGCTGTTGCCGCTTTCGGATCCGCTGGATCACGCCCTGCCCGCCGCCGGATTGCTGCGTTTCGCCCAGCGCGGCGCGCAGTTGGAACTCGACACCCTGAATTTCGAACTGCGCCAGACCTATCGCGCCCAGGCCGAGGCGCGCCAGGAGCGCTGGGAATTGCTGGCCCAGAAGCTGCGGATTCTGCTCATGCCCCTGAGCACCCAGGGCGACATGGTCGAACAGCTACGCGAATACCTGAACCCCAAGCGGTCGGGGAAAAGCCGATGAGCAGTCTCGATCAACTGCAGCCACTGATCACGCCGCCACCCATCGGCTTCTGGCCTCCCGCGCCGGGCTGGTGGCTGCTGCTGGTGGTATTGCCGTTGCTGGGGCTTGGACTGTGGCAATTGCGCCGGTTCCTTCCCGCCAAGCGCTCCACCGTGCGCGCCGAGCAACCCCTGGACCCGGCGCGCCTGGCCGCGCTGGCGGAACTCGCCCAACTGCCCAAACCCTACGATGGCGCCCCTGCCGGCGCCTGGCTGCAACAGCTCAACGGGCTGCTCAAGCGCCTGTGTCGCAACCACTACCCGTACAGCCAGAGTCACACCCTCAACGGACGTAAATGGCTGGCTTTCCTGGATAACCGCTGCCCGGCGGCAGGCCTGACCCGCTGGATGGTGCTGGTGGAAGGCGCCTACAAGCCCGAATGCAAGCTCGATGACAAAGCCATTGCCGGCCTGACCCAGGCCGTCGAAATCTGGATTCGCAAACATGTTTGAGTTCGCCTGGCCGTGGATTTTCGCGCTGTTGCCGCTGCCCTGGCTGATGCGCCTGGTGCTGCCGGCGGCCGACAGTGGCGAGCCGGCCCTCAGGGTCAGTTTCCTGGGCGACCTCGAAGGTCTCGTGGGGCGCCGGGCCCGAAGCAATCTGCCGACCTGGCGTCAGCAGGCACCCTTCATCCTGCTCTGGCTGCTGTTGCTGATTGCCGCTGCCCGCCCGCAATGGTTGGGTGAGCCGTTGCCGATCGCTGCCAGCGGTCGTGACCTGTTGGTGGCGGTGGATGTCTCGGGGTCCATGGACTTTCCCGATATGCGCTGGCAAGACGAGGAAATCAGTCGCCTCGCGCTGGTCCAGCACCTGCTGGGAGATTTTCTCGAGAGCCGCGAAGGTGATCGGGTCGGCCTGATCCTGTTCGGCAGCCAGGCCTACCTCCAGGCACCGCTGACCTTCGACCGTCGCACCGTGCGGCTGTGGCTGGATGAAGCGCGCATCGGCATCGCCGGCAAGAACACCGCTATCGGCGACGCCATCGGCCTGGCGCTCAAGCGCCTGCGTCAACGTCCGGCAAACAGCCGCGTGCTGATCCTGGTGACCGATGGCGCCAACAACGGCGGGGAAATCGACCCGCTGACCGCCGCGCGGCTGGCCGCCGAAGAAGACGTGAAGATCTACCCGATTGGCATTGGCGCCGATCCGGAAGAAAGTGGCACAGCAGGGTTTGTCGGGGTCAACCCGAGCCTGGACCTCGACGAAGCGACACTCAGGGAAATTGCCCAAACCACGGGCGGCCAGTATTTCCGCGCCCAGGATGGCCAACAACTGTTGGCGATCAAGACCACCCTCGACCAGCTCGAACCGGTGACCCAACAGCCGACCCAGGCGCGCCCCGCCCAGGCACTTTACCAATGGCCCCTGGCCGTTGCGCTGCTGCTGAGCGTTTTGCTGGTAGCCCGGGAACGCTGGCCGGACAACCCTCTGCAGCGGCTGTTCACCCAGCCATTGTTCCAACCGGCAGAGCATTCCGAGTGGCGCCGTCGACTCAAGCGCATGCGCCTGGGGAAACGCCGATGATCGCTCTCTGGCCACACTGGTTGCGTCCCTGGTTCCTATTGCTGCTGCCTTTGTTGGGGTGGCTGCTGTGGCACCTGTGGCACCGGCAGAAACGCGTGGGCCGCTGGCAAATGATCCTGCCGCCGGCGTTTCATGCCGTGCTGCTCAGTGGCGGCAACGGCCGCGAAAGCAAACTCCCGTGGGTTGCCCTTGGCCTGGGCTGGCTGTTGGTGGTGCTTGCGCTGCTGGGCCCCAGTTGGGCACGGGTCGAACAGACCAGCCAAAAACCTGCCGATCCGCTGGTGGTGGTGCTGGAACTGACACCGCAAATGCTCGCCGCCGACGTCCCGCCCACGCGTCTGGAACAAGCCCGGCGCAAGGTGCTGGACTTGCTGCATAGCCGCAGCGATGCTCAGACCGCAATCATCGTCTATTCCGGCAGTGCCCATACGCTGGTGCCGCTGTCCGACGACCTGTCCACCAGCGCCAACCTCCTGGAAGCACTCACCCCCTCGATCATGCCCCAGAACGGCCATCGCGCCGACCTGGCGGTCAACAAGGCCATGGCCCTGCTGGATCAGAGCGGACTTGGTCACGGTCGGATCCTGCTGATAGGTTCATCGTTGAACGAACAGGAACGCGAGCATATCCGCCAGATCCTCGATGGATCTGCCACGCAATTGCTGATGCTGGGCATCGGAACACGCGAAGGCGCCCCGGTAACCCAGGAAGATGGCAGTTACCTCAAGGATGCCCAGGGCGCGATTCTGGTACCGCGCCTGGACAGCCCGAGCCTCAAGTCCTTCCTCAATGAGCTGGACGGCCGCTATCGCCCGGCGCGCCTGGACGATAGCGACCTGCGTGGCCTGGGGCTGCTGGACGGCCCTCGCCATTTGCGCAGCGACGGTCAGACGTTGCGCCTGGATACCTGGGCGGACCATGGCTACTGGCTGCTCCTGCCGCTGTTGTTGCTGGCCGCCTGCGCCGGACGGCGCGGCTGGCTGTTCTGCCTGCCGTGGGTGTTCATGGTGCCGCAAACCGGTCATGCCTTCGAACTCCAGGACCTGTGGCTGCGCCCCGATCAACAAGGCCAGCACCTGCTCAAGCAGAAGCGTCCGGCCGAGGCTGCCGTCCACTTCGAGGACCACCAATGGCAAGGTGTGGCCCTGTATGAAGCCGGTGCCTACAGCGAAGCCGCTCGCCGCTTTGCCGAGGGCAACGACGCCCGCGCCCACTACAACCGCGGCAACGCCCTGGCCAAAAGCGGCGAACTGGACGCCGCGCTGGATGCGTACGAGCAAGCGCTGGAGTTGCAACCGGACCTGCGTCCGGCCCAAACCAACAAAGCACTGGTGCAGAGCCTGCTCAAAGAGCAGACAGCAAAACCTGCCGAACCTGAACCCAGTGAAAGTGAGCAGCCAGGGCCCGCCGAGCAAGCACCGAACGCCAATGCCCAGGCACAAACTTCTGCGCCGGGACAGCCCTCCTCCGAAGCGACCGCGACACCGGAACAATCCCAGGGACCCCAGGCAGCGCAACCGCCTGGTGCCCAGGATGTGCCGGGCAGCGAGTTGCCTGATGAGCGGACCACGACCCCACCACTGCGCCCCGCGGCCGGCCAGCGCAACGACGAAGAACAGCGCCAGGCACTGGAACAATGGCTGCGCCAGATCCCGGATAATCCGGGCGAACTGCTCAGACGTAAATTCTGGTATGAACAGCAAAGCCATCAGGCCCAGGGAAAAACCCCATGACCCGCTTCACCGCCTACCTCCTCGTGTTGCTGCTCTGGGCATCTGGAACCCAGGCCGTACAGTTGACTGCCAGTGTGGATCGCGGGCGCCTGAATTCCGGGGAGACCGTGGAACTGACCCTGGAGTCCAATGACGCCACACTGTTCGGCAAACCCGACCTGAGCCCGCTCCAGGCGCTGTTCGAAGTGCGCGGCACCCGCCAGGTCAACCAACTGACGACTCTTGACGGCGAGAATCGCGCCACCACCCGCTGGATCGTCACCCTGCTGCCGCGCCAAAGTGGCACCGTGGTCATCCCGCCCCTGCAATTGGGCGAAGTGACCAGCCAGCCGATCACCCTGCAAGTGATCGAAAGCGAAACGCGCAATGAGCCGGGCAAACTGGCCCCGGTGTTCATCGAGGCCAGCCTCGACCAGACCGACGTCTATGTGCAGGCACAGGCGATCCTGACCTTGCGCATCTACCATTCGGTGTCGCTGTACGACGACAGCAGCCTGACACCGCTGCACATTCCCGATGCCCGTACCGAACAACTGGGCGAATCGCGCACCTACGAAAAGGTCATCAACAACGTACGCCACGGCGTGATCGAGCTGCGCTACGGCATCTACCCCCAACGCAGCGGCGAACTGATGATCCCGGCCCAGACCTTCAGCGCCACCCTGGTCGAGCCGGTGGCCCAGGGGGCCACGCCGTCGGGACCCAAGCCCGGTCAGTTGATGCGGGTCAGTTCCGAGCAACTGCGCCTGACCGTCAACCCCAAGCCCGCCAGCTACCCGGCAGATGTGCCCTGGCTGCCGGCGCGCAGCCTTTCCTTGAGCGAGAGCTGGAGCCCGGAACCAACCCACAGCCAGGTGGGTGACTCCCTGACGCGCAGCCTGACCCTGGAAGCCGAGGGCCTGGCCAGCGCCCAGTTACCGCCCCTGCCAGCCACTGAAATCAGTGGCCTGCGGCGCTACCCCGACCAACCGGTACTCAGCAGTCGCAGCAGCGAGCGCGGTTTGGTGGGCAGCCGTGAAGACCGCGAGGCCCTGGTGCCCAACCGCAGCGGCACCATTGAACTGCCGCCGGTGGAAGTGGTTTGGTGGAACACCCGGGAAGACCACCTGGACCGCACCAGCCTTCCAGCGCGGACCCTGCAAGTGGCGAACAACCCGAGCCTGATGGTGGACACGCCAACAAGCACACCTCAGATTGTGACGATCGTCGACAGCGACACCTTGCGGTATTGGCAATTGAGCACTTTCATCCTGGCCTGCACCACGCTGCTGGGCTTGGGCCTGTGGTGGCGCGCCCGTTCGCAGCCGGCCATCCTGCGCGCGACCCAGGCCGGGCCGAGCCCGCGGACCTTGCTGGACGACCTCAAGCGTGCCTGCCTGGCCAACGACTCCCACGCTACACGCCAGGCGCTGGACGCCTGGGCTCGCCAGCAACCGGAAACCCTGGCCGACATGGCCGCGCGCTTCGTGCCACTGTCCGACGCCCTGGATGGCCTCAACGGCGCGCTCTACAGCGAAACGGGTCAGTATTGGCAGGGCGAAGATCTGTGGCGAGCCATTCGTACCATTCCCGCTGCGGAAGGCTTCCAGGACCCGGCCGGCGACAGTGGCTTGCCACCGCTCTACCCCAAGTGATCCCTTTGCGGGACATAGCGCTTCTGTGGCTCGCCACAGGAGTGGTGCCAACTCATTTGGAGAAGTTGCCCGGTTTCTCTCCTCTGTTTCCCAGTAAACTCTCCATCTTTTAGCCGCCTCTCTTCCCGCGGCCATCATCTGTTTTCTGGAGTTCATCTTGCGTCTGTTCCACACCTCCGACTGGCACCTTGGGCAAAACCTGCACGGTCAGGAACGCGACTTCGAACACGCCTGTTTCCTTGACTGGCTGCTGCGTCAGTTGACCAGTGAAAAGCCCGACGTGCTGCTGATTGCCGGGGATATCTTCGACACGGTGAACCCGCCGGTCAAAGCCCAGGAGCGGCTGTACGACTTCATCGTCAGTGCCCATGAACAAAACGCCAACCTGACCATTGTGATGATCGCCGGCAACCACGACTCCGGTTCGCGCATCGAACTGCCAGCGCCGCTGATGCGTCGGTTGCGCACCCATGCCCTGGGCCGGGTGTTGTGGCTGGACGACGGGCAATTGGACGTCGAGCGCTTGCTGCTGCCGTTGCCCGACGCCAAGGGCAAGGTCAAGGCCTGGTGCCTGGCCCTGCCATTCCTGCGGCCTGCCGAGGTGACCGGCGCACAACTGGGTGACGATTACCTGCGGGGCATCGGTCAGGTCCATGAATGGCTGATCGCCGCCGCCAACGACAAACGCAAGAAGGGCCAGGCGCTGATCGCCATCAGCCACGCTCACATGGCCGGCGGCTCGGTGTCCGAGGATTCCGAGCGCAGCCTGATCATTGGCAACGCCGAGGCCCTGCCCGCCAGCCTGTTCGGCCCGAGCATCAGCTACGTCGCCCTCGGCCATTTGCACAAACCACAAAAGGTCAACGGCGAAGAGCGCATCCGCTACAGCGGCTCGCCGATTCCATTGTCATTTTCGGAAATCGGTTATCAGCATCAGATTCTCGATATCACCCTGGAAGGCGAAACCCTGGTCAAAGTCGAGCCACGGCTGATTCCCCGGGCCGTCAATCTGCAGCGCCTGGGCCCGGCACCCCTGGCCGATATTCTGGTGCAACTCAAGGACCTGCCGGACATCGACCTGTTGGCCGATGTCCAGCGCCAGCCCTGGCTGGAGGTGCGGGTGCGCCTCGATGAGCCGCAGCCTGACCTGCGCCATCAAGTGGAAACCGCCCTGCAAGGCAAAGCCGTGCGCCTGGTGCGGATCGCCGCCGAATACGCCGGCAACGGCGGCAGCACAAACGTCGATGACGGCGCCGCGTTGGTGGAACTGGATCAGTTGAGCCCGCAGGAATTGTTCAGCCGCGCCTGGCAGGACACCTACGGCAACGAAGTGGACGAACAGACTCTCAAGGATTTTGCCGTGCTGTTGCAAGACGTGCAGATGGAGGGCGAGCAGCCATGAAAATTCTCGCGATCCGTCTCAAGAACCTCGCGTCCCTGGCCGGGCCCTTCGAAATAGACTTCACCGCCGAACCGCTTGCCAGTGCAGGCCTGTTCGCCATCACCGGCCCCACAGGCGCCGGTAAAAGCACCCTGCTCGACGCGTTGTGCCTGGCGCTGTTCGGCGCCGTGCCGCGCCTCAACAACACCGGGCGCGACGCCAAGGTGCCGGACGCCGACGGCGAAATCGCTACGGGCGATCCGCGTACGCTGTTGCGCCGTGGTACCGGCGATGGTTACGCCGAAGTGGATTTTCGCGGCATCGACGGTCGTCGCTACCGGGCGCGCTGGGAAGCCAATCGCGCCCGGGAAAAGGCCGCTGGCAAGCTGCAAGCCAGCCGCCAAAGCCTGCGGGATCTGGACAACGATCAGTTGCTGGCGAGTCAGAAAGGCGAATACAAGGCCCAGCTCGAAGCCGCCCTGGGCTTGAACTTTGAACAGTTCACTCGTGCCGTGTTGCTGGCCCAGAGCGAGTTCAGTGCATTCCTCAAGGCCGACGACAACGACCGCAGCGAGCTGCTGGAAAAGCTCACTGATACGGCCCTGTATACCCGATTGGGCCGGCGCGCCTTCGACAAGGCCAAGCAAGCCAAAGAGTCCCACAAGCAATTGCAGGACCAGGCCACGGGCGTCACACCCCTGGCCCCAGAGGCCCGCGCCGAACTGGACCAGCGCTTCAACGAAGCCCAGCAACAGCTCAAGACCCAACAGGCGCAACTCAAGCAACTGGAGCAGCAACACACCTGGCTCAAGGAACTGCGCCAGTTGCAAGAGCAACGGGCCAGCGCCGCCGAGCAACTGCGACAGGCCCAAGCTGACTGGGACGCCCTGGCCGACGAACGCCTGAAGCTGACCCGCCTGGAACAACTCGCGCCGCAACGGCATCAGTTCATCCGCCAGACGGAACTGACCCGGCAGCTCGAACCCCTGGCGGTACAGGTTCAGCAGCTCAACCAGCAACAGATCGATCTGCATGAACGCCAGGCCGAGCTGGAGAAAGGCCTGGGCGTTGCGCAACTGGCGCTGACCGCAGCCCGACAACAAAGCACCGACAGCGCCCCCTTGCTGCGCCAGGCCTTTGAAGAACAAGGCACCCTCGCCCGCCTCGACAAGGAGGCTCGCCAAAGCGCCGAACGCCAGGAGCAGGCACAACACGCCTGTAGCGAAGGCCAGCGCACCATCGACACGCTGCTTGAGCAGCAAAAACAGGTGGCCGAGCGCTTGCAGCGAATCGCCGGGGAGCTTGAACAAAGCACTCACCTGGCGCCGTTGAGCGACGCCTGGCAGGCCTATCGTGATCGCCTCCAACAGCTGATGCTGATTGGCAATCGCCTGAACCAGGGTCAGGTTGAACTCGCCACCCTGGAGCAAAATGCCGCCCACGCCGCCGAGCACCTGGCAACCCACCGGCAAAACCTCGAAGTGCTCTACAAGGAAGCCGACGCCGAACCGCAAGCGGTGGCCGAGCAGATCCAGTTGCTCGCTAATCTGCTGCAAGACAATCGCAAGCAACTGCGTGCATTCGAGGATCTGACGCGGCTCTGGGCCAGCCAGCAAGAGCTGGACAAGCGAGGTGCCGAGCTTGAACAGCGCCAGCAACAGGCGTTGCAGGAACGCGACCGATTGGTACGCGAAGGCAGCGAAGCCAAGGCCGAACTGGCGATTGCCGAACAGACCCTGAGCGTCACCCGCCAACTGCTGGAGCGTCAGCGCCTGGCCCGCAGCGAAAGCGTCGAACAATTGCGTGAACAGCTCAAGGATGACCAGCCATGCCCGGTGTGTGGCAGCGTCGAGCATCCTTACCATCAGCCCGAAGCCTTGCTGCAAAACCTGGGGCGTTTTGATGAAACCGAAGAGGCCAATGCACGCAAAGCCGTCGAGTCGCTCCATGAAAAAGTCATCGACCTGCGCGCGCAATACAGCGGCGTCATCGCCCAGCTCAAAGAACTCAAGCAGCAACAGGAACAGCTCGCCAGCCAGCATCAAAGTCTGGTGCCCAGCCTTGAAGGCCATCCGCTCTCGGCGCAACTGCTGGCCCAGGATGCGGCCAAACGCGACGCCTGGCTGGACCAGCAAAGCAGTCAGCTCAACCTGCGTATCAGCCAGGACGAACAACGCCAGGCCGCCCTGCTGACGCTGCAACAGGACGCCGCGCGCCTGGCGCAGCAATTGCGCGAGGCTGAAACTGCGCATCAGCAGGCATCACTGCACCTGAACAACCAACAACAGGAGCTGGCCCGGGATCGCCAGCGCCTGGACGAGGAACTGAGCCACTTCAGTACGCTGTTGCCGGCAGACACACTACAGGCCCTGCGCACCGAGCCGGCCGCGACCTTCATGCAGCTTGACCAGCAGATCGCTCAACGCCTGGCGCACCTGGAACAGCAACGCGACGAACTCAGCGAGCAGCTTCAGCGTCAGCAGGCCCTGGAGAAAGAGCAGGATCGCCAGCAAACCCGCCTCCAACAGTTGGAGTTGGCGCAACGGCAACTGAGCGCCCTGACGGAACAACAGCAGGCCTGCCAGCAGCGGCTCAAGCAATTGCTGGGCGAACACACCAGCGCCGAACAGTGGCAGCAGCAACTCGACCAAGCCCTGGAACAGGCCCACAGCGCCGAAACAGCGGCCAATCAACAACTGCAAGCGCTACGCCACAACCGGGTGGAACTGGCCGCCGAACTCAAGGCCCGCCAGGAACAGACCCAAGCGCTGGACACTGAACACACGGCCCTGGCCGCCAGCATCGCACAATGGCGCGCCAGCCACCCGGAACTGAATGATGCCTCTCTGGCCGCCTTGCTTGACCTGGACGAGCAAAGTGTCGGCCAACTGCGTCAACAACTGCTCAACAGCGAAAAAGCCATTGAGCAAGCCCGCGTGTTGCTCACTGAGCGCGAGCAGCGCCTGCAACACCATCAGGCCCAGCACAACGGCAACCTGGAATCTGAACAACTGGCCCAGGCCCTCACCGAACTTCAAAGCCAATTTACCGCCAGCGAGCATCACTGCGCCGAACTACGCGCCGAACAGGCCGAGGACCAGCGCAGGCAGAACGCCAACCAGGCCCTGGCCCAGCAGATCGAACAGGCTTATACCGAGTACCAGCGCTGGGCACGGCTCGATGCGCTGATCGGTTCGGCCACCGGCGACCGCTTCCGCAAGCTGGCGCAGGCGTACAACCTCGATTTGCTGGTGCATCACGCCAACGTGCAGCTACGACAACTGGTGCGCCGCTACCGGCTCAAACGCGGTGGCAGCATGTTGGGGCTTCTGGTGATGGACACAGAGATGGGCGATGAGCTGCGCTCGGTGCATTCGTTGTCCGGCGGTGAAACCTTCCTGGTTTCCCTGGCCTTGGCGCTGGGCCTGGCCTCGATGGCGTCCAGCACGCTGAAAATCGAATCGCTGTTCATTGACGAAGGCTTTGGCAGCCTGGACCCCGAATCGCTGCAACTGGCCATGGATGCTCTCGACGGTTTGCAAGCCCAGGGACGCAAGGTTGCGGTGATTTCCCACGTGCAGGAAATGCATGAGCGGATCCCGGTGCAGATCCAGGTTCGTCGTCAAGGGAATGGCTTGAGTACCGTGGAGGTGAAATGAGCCGCGCCACGCTCTACTCGTTCCGGCGTTGTCCCTACGCGATGCGAGCGCGCATGGCGTTGCGCTACAGCGCGGTCGATTTGAACATTGTCGAAGTCAGCCTCAAGGCCAAGCCGCCCGAGATGCTGGCGCTTTCCAGCAAGGGCACGGTCCCGGTGCTGCAGGTCAATGGCAAGGTGATTGATGAAAGCCTGGAGATCATGCACTGGGCCCTGGCGCAGCATGATCCGGATAATTGGAGATTGCTTGGCGACCTCGAAGGCCAGGCGTTGACGGCCGCGTTGATCGAGGAAAACGACCAGGTCTTCAAGCTTCATCTGAACCGCTACAAATACCCCGAGCGCCATCCCGAGTATCCATTGGAACATTATCGGGCCGAGGGCGAGGTCTTCTTGCGCAGGCTGGAAGCGTTGCTTGAAACCCGAGCATTTCTGGCAGCGGCTCACCAGAGCCTGGCCGACGTGGCGGTGATGCCGTTCGTACGGCAGTTTGCTCATGTCGACCGGGAATGGTTTGCCGCAGCGCCCTACCCTCGCCTACAGCGTTGGCTGCAAGGCTTGCTGGATTCCGAGTTGTTCGTGGCGATCATGGCCAAGCAATCACCCACCCGGTGAACAGCTTTTGTGGCTTGCTTCAGGCAGCCACGCTGCACATGCGCACCACTGCACAATCGACCTGAAAAGGCCCGAAGAGGGCAAGCCTAGGCTTGACCGGCGGATTCCCCACCAACGCCCCCAAAGCCTTGGCGGTCAGGATGTTGTGCGCGATGTTGTGGTTGCACTCGATGGTCCGCGCCAGAGATCCCGCCGAGGCTTGCCCCAGACCCAGCAATGAAAAACCATTGGTGATGAACGCCAGGAATGCGATCACCCAAAACTTGCTTCTGTTCATGCGCCGACCGCCCCTTTTGCGGCGCCATGCTCGAGCGCGGCGCGGGCAACCGGGGAACCATAATGAACAGAAGGCCGGGCGGCCTGGAGAGAGGTTTCGACAGAGCCTTGGTATTGGGCACCGAGGCTGACCACCAACACCATCGCCACGTACAGGCCGATGGCGATGTACGCGCCGTGTCTGGCAGAAGATAGGATTGCGCTGGCCATGGGGTTCTCCGTGGGCATGTTTCAGTGCCCACAGAATCAATCAACTAAACCGATTTTAATAGCGACAAATACGCATAGTGTCTATCAGTTTTATTGATTACTAATCCAAACAGATCAGTCCCTAAGCAGGCTCAATAATCGCTCACGAGCAGCGTCCGGCTCGCCGGGGGTCGGCTGGGCGGCCGAAACAATGGGGGTGGAATAGAGAAACAGCAGCATCATTGCCAGACGCATCGCCATAGTGTCGATCTCTTGTTGGAGAAGGAGTCAATTTACTAGCGTCAAATTTAAACACATGGCCATGTGATATTACAGCGGGTTTTTCGTAGGAGCAGGCAAAGCCTGCGATTTTTTCTCTTTTTCAAAGATGAAAAGATCGCAGGCTTCAGTCTTCAGCGCGGTTCAGTGTTGGGTCTTGTGGTCCAGGGCGGCGTAGAAGTTGGCGCTCTGTTGCAGGTATTTTTCGGTATAGCTCTGGGTGCGATTTTTCTTGTCGCTGATTTCAATGTTGGCACTGGCTGGCAGCGCTACGGTGGCGGAGATAGCGGAAGCAGCGATCACGGAGAAGAGATTCAGATTCATGTCGATAGTCCTCGGATGAGTTGACTTGCCTGCCCGGTTGGGCCGTGAAGCAAACTTACGCGCCGAGGCATCTCGCTTTGAAATGCTTTGCAACACTAGCGAATATCAGTCTTGTTGATACAGCGACGCAGGCCCCGAAAATCGGGGCCTGCGCTTTACTGAGGGAGCATGAATTTCAAGTCGCTCGGCGCATCCATCGCCAGCTTTTGCACGGTTTTACCCAGCAGGCCGGTCTTGGGGTCACGCTCGAGAACCACGATCTGGTTGCTCTTCTGATTGGCGATCAGCAGGAATTTCCCGCTCGGATCGAGGCTGAATTCCCGCGGATGATCCCCCTCCACAGAGCGGCGCTGAAGCTCTGTCAGCGTGCCGGCAGTCGGGTCGATGGCGAACACCAGCACTTCGTTGGTGGTGCCACGATTGCTGACGTACAGGAACTTGCCATCCTTGGAGGCATGCAGCGCTGCCGCCGCCCTACCGGGCTGTGGTTTGCCCGCTGCCAAGTCGACCAGTTGCCGCTGGGTCAAACGCCCGTCCTGATAATCGAACACCGCCACCTGGGCGCTCATTTCCATGGTCAGCCACGCATGCTTGCCGTCGGCGCTGAACAGCAGATGACGCGGGCCGCTGCCGGGCGGCAACTGCACGAAGGCCGGATCGGCGGCGGTCAGTGACAGTTCGGGGTTGGCCTTGGGGTCGTAGCGGTAGATGAACACCTTGTCCGCCCCCAGGTCGCTGGCGAACACGTACTTGCCATCGGGCGAAGACACGGCCGAGTGCACATGGGCGGACATCTGCCGCTCGGGATTGATCCGACTCGGCTGATGGCTGCTCACTTGCACCACCGGCGACAGCTTACCGTCGGTTCCCACCGGCAACACCGCCAGGGTGCCTCCCGGGTCTTCCACCACCGAGTAGTTGCTGACCAGCAAATGTCGACCATCGCCGCTGAGGCTCGAATGAGTCGGTTCGTTGCCCAATGACTGCACCTGACTGATCAGGCTCAGCTCATGGGTCTTCGGATCAATGGCGTAGCTGCTGACCTTGCCCACCGGGTCTTTTTGCCCCGGCCCGTTTTCATTCACCACGAACAGCCGGCTCATGTCCTTGGAAAGGGTCAGCCACGATGGGTTGTCGGTCTTGATCACTTGCAACGGCTGGGCATCGAGCTGGCCGTTGCGGCTGTCGAATTGCAGGCGGTAGATGCCCTGGCTCTGGCCGGCGGTATATGAACCCACCAACAGTTGATGGCGCTCATCGGTCTCTGCCTGGACGCCCATGGCACCCACGCTACCGGCCATCAACAAGGGCCAGAAACTACGCATCCTCATGTGTGTCTTCCTCATCGTCGTGGCCGCTGGTCGCTTCCACGCACTCCAAGTGGTGGTCGCCCGAATCGCTGGTGATGATCCAGTGTTTCTTGACCTCGTCGAACGTCGCGGCCTCCATCTGCGCAGGCGTGAAGCGCCAATGCTCGAGAGTGCGACCGTTCATGCACTCGACGTGCAACTGGTCTTGTTCGTCGAGGGAAAAATCGAATGCGTGCAGCCCGTCGATGATCAGCATGTCGCAGGTTTCGAGGGCGTGCAGCAGGGTGTCGGTCAAGGCAGTCATGGCGATCAGTCGGTCGTTGGGAAAGTGCTCATGATAACCCAATGTGGGAGTGGGCCTTGGGCCAAAAGGTTCGAAAGCACGGTCAACTGCCAGATCGCCATCGCGAGCAGGCTCGCTCCCACAATTGGATTTGCAGCGAACACACATCTTGTATTCACCACCCATCCACTGTGGGAGCGAGCCCGCTCGCGATAGCGGCAACCCATTGAACTTCAATGCAACTGCCTGACTGCGATCAGAGCGCCTCGCGCCCCGGCACCCCATCGACCAATCGCTGGATGCCCAGCGGATTGGCGTTTTTCAAAGGCTCGGGCAACAGGCTGTCGGGGTAGTTCTGGAAGCACACCGGGCGCAGGAAACGATCGATCGCCAGCGTACCCACCGAAGTCCCACGGGCATCGGACGTCGCCGGGTAAGGCCCGCCATGGACCATCGAGTCGCAAACCTCGACGCCGGTTGGATAACCGTTGAGCAGGATGCGACCGACTTTTTGCTCCAGCAACGGAGTCAATTCGCTGAACTGCTCGAAATCCGCTGGCTCCCCGATCATGGTTGCAGTCAACTGACCGTGCAGGCCGTTCAGCGCGGCAGTGAGCTCGGCTGGGTCCGCCACTTCGACAAACACCGTGGTCGGGCCGAACACTTCTTCTTGCAGCGCCTCGTCACCGTTGATCAACAAGCTGGCGTCAGCCTTGAACAACTGCGGCTGGGCCTGGTTGCCCTGTTGCGCACGTCCGGCCAGATGTTCGATGCCCGGGTGAGCCAGCAACTTCTGCAGGCCCTTGCCGTAGCTTTGCAGCGTGCCGGCATTGAGCATGGTTTGCGGGGCCTGATCGCCGATCAGCGCGGCCACTTGTTGGGTGAAGGCGCTGAATTGCGGCGAGCGGATACCGATCACCAAACCGGGGTTGGTACAGAACTGGCCACAACCCTGCACCACCGAAGCGGTCAAATCGCGGGCGACGCTGTCGGCGCGCTTTTCCAACGCTTGCGGCAACACGATCACCGGGTTGATGCTCGACATCTCGGCGAATACCGGGATCGGCTGGGGCCGCGCGGCGGCCATGTCGCACAGGGCGCGGCCGCCCTTGAGGGAACCGGTGAAGCCTACCGCCTGGATCGCCGGATGCTTGACCAGCCATTCGCCAACACCACCGCCGTAGATCATGTTGAATACGCCGGCGGGCATCGAGGTTTTTTCAGCCGCGCGGATAATCGCATCAGCCACCCATTCGGCCGTTGCCATGTGGCCGCTGTGGGCCTTGAACACCACCGGGCAACCCGCGGCCAGGGCCGACGCGGTGTCGCCACCCGCTGTAGAAAATGCCAGAGGAAAGTTACTGGCGCCAAACACCGCAACCGGCCCCAGGCCGATGCGGTACTGACGCAAGTCCGGACGCGGCAACGGCGTGCGTTCCGGTAAGGCCCGGTCGATGCGCGCGCCGTAGAAATCGCCGCGACGCAGGACCTTGGCGAACAGACGCATCTGGCCGCTGGTGCGACCGCGCTCACCCTGGATCCGCGCCGCCGGCAAGGCGGTTTCCCGGCAGACCACGGCCACGAACTCATCGCCCAAGCCATCCAGTTCATCGGCAATGGCTTCGAGGAACTCGGCCCGGCGCACTGCGCTCAAGCTGCGGTAGGCCGGATAAGCGGCAGCCGCAGCCTTGGCGGCAGCGTCAACTTCTTCGGCCGTCGCCTGGACGAACTCATGGGGCAAGGCTTCGTCGCTGCTGGCGTCAAGGCTCTGCAAGCGTGTCTGGCCGGCCGCGCTGCGCGCGCCACCAATGTAGTTGTGGCCAAGGATCTGGTTCATCGAAAGTCTCCTTTAAAGTGTGCCGATAGTACCCGGGTTGAACACCGCGTCCACCGGGGCAATGCCGTTGACCAGCGGTGCGCCGAATTCGGTCTGGCTGATTTCGAACACATCCCCCGGTTGCGTGCGGATGCCGTCGGCGAACGACAGGGTCGCGGTGCCGAAAAAATGCACGTGCACGTCACCCGGACGCAGGAACTGACTGTACTTGAAATGGTGGAACTCAAGGTTTTCGAGGCTGTGACACATGTTCGCCTCGCCACTGAGAAACTCGTTCTGCCACAGCACCTGGCCATTGCGCAGGATACGACTGGTCCCGGAAAGATGTTGAGGCAGTTCACCCAGGCGAAGTTCCGGGCCAAAGCTGCAGCTGCGCAATTTCGAATGGGCCAGGTACAGGTAATTCTTGCGCTCCATCACATGATCGGAAAACTCGTTACCCACCGCAAAGCCCAGTCTGTATGGCTTAGCGTCGTGGCCGATGACATACAGTCCGCTGATTTCCGGCTCTTCGCCGGCATCTTCGGCAAACGGCGGCAGCGGGAACGGATGGCCCGGACGGACCACGATGCTGCCGTCGCCCTTGTAGAACCACTCCGGTTGCACACCGGCCTGTCCGCTCTCAGGCTTACCGCCCTCCACGCCCCACTTGAAGATGCGCATGGTGTCGGTCATGGCTGTTTCGTCGCCGGCCTGCTGATGCATCTTGTCCCGGGCCGAAGCACTGCCCAGATGGGTCAGGCCGGTGCCGCTGACCAGCAGGTGCGCCGGGTCCGGGTGGTCCAGCGGAGGCAGAATGCGCAGTTCACTGAGTAACTGCGGGTAATCATGGGCGGTTCCCAGGCCCAGGCTGTTGACCTGCTGCTCAAGCTTCACACCCGCCTCGATGGCCGCCAGAGCCAGGTCGCGCACAGTCCGGGCGCCCTGCACTTCGCGCACTTTCTCGCCATCGACCACGCCGACGCGACGTTCGCCGTTATTCAATTCGAACTGAACTAAACGCATATTTTTCTCCCTGCAAACAAAGCTTGAATAACACGCTGATCCCTGTGGGAGCGAGCCTGCTCGCGATTGCGATCTGTCAGTCGCATCAATGTTGCTGACCCAACGCTATCGCGAGCAGGCTCGCTCCCACAGGGGATTTCAATCACCTCAGGTCCGCGTCGCCCCCCGCGCACTGGCTGCGAACTGCTCCGCCGGCAGCACATGCTTGCGCTCCAGCAGGCGATACACCACGCCGGTCAACACCAGACCGAACACCATCACGCAGGACAGGAAGTACAGCCCCGACGCCAAGTTGCCGGTGTATTCCTTCAGCGCACCGATCACGAACGGCCCGATGTAGCCACCCAGGTTGCCCACCGAGTTGATCAGCGCGATACCCGCCGCCGCACTGGCGCCGGCAAAGAAACGCCCCGGCAAGGTCCAGAACACCGCGGTGCAGGAAAACAGCGCGAACGCCACCAGGCACAGCGCCGCCAGTTGCAACACCGGCACCGTCAGCCAGGCACTGAGGAACAGACCGATGGCGCCCAGCACATAGAGCACGGCCAGATGACCGTAGCGATCGTTCAAGCGGTCGGAACTGCGAGGAATGATCAGCAAACCGATGATGCCGAAGATGTAGGGCACCGAGGACACGAAACCGGTCACCAGGTCAGTGCCGCCAAATTGCTTGATCAACGTGGGCAGCCACAGGCCCAGCCCGTAGATGCTCAGGGTCACCGGCAGATAGAACAGCGCCAGCAGCAGGACACGCTTGTCCTTCAAGGCGTGCAGCGGATTGCCGTGCCGGGTCTGGCCGTATTCCTCAAGGTCTTTTTTCAGTTCAGCGGTCAGCCAGTCCTTTTCGGTCTGGTCCATCCACTTGACCTGTTGCGGCCCATCCGGCAGATAACGCAGCACCGGCCAGGTCAGCAAGACCGCCGGCAGACCGATGACGATGAACAACCACTGCCAGCCGTGCAGGCCCAGGATGCCGTCCATGCCCAGCAAGCCGCCGGAGACGGGGCCGGTGATCATCATGGCGATGGGCTGAGACAAAATGAACAGGCCCAGGATCTTGCCGCGATGGCGGACCGGGAACCATTGGGTGATGTAGTACAACACGCCGGGGAAGAATCCGGCTTCCGCCGCGCCGAGCAGAAAGCGCATCACATAGAAGCTGTAAGGCCCTTGCACAAACGCCATGCCGATGGTGATGGCGCCCCAGGTGATCATGATCCGCGCGAACCAGCGCCTGGCACCGAAGCGCTCCAGCATCAGGTTGCTGGGGATCTCAAGCAGGAAGTAGCCAATGAAAAACAACCCCGCGCCCAGGCCGTAGGCGGCGTCGCCGATGCCGATGTCGGCGCCCATGTGCAGCTTGGCGAAACCCACGGCGGAGCGATCCACGTAGGCGATCAGGTATAGCAGGATCAGGAAAGGAATCAGTTTCAGCGTGATGCGGCGAATAAGCCGCAATTCCTGGCTCATGGGACCGGTCTCCGATTGTTGTTGTTATAGAACCCTGGGGGATTTCTCTGACCAATGAGCGCCAGGACAATCCCTCCGTTGAATCGGACTATATAGTAATACTATTTACCCAACAACACTTCCAAACTGAGCAAATTGCGCTTATGTTAGGCGCAAGCTAAAACCATATAGTCATACAATAAGAGAATCGATCATGTCTGATAAGAAACCCTCCCTGCGCTCGGCCCAATGGTTTGGCACCGCCGACAAAAACGGCTTCATGTACCGCAGTTGGATGAAAAATCAGGGCATCGCCGACCATCAGTTTCATGGCAAGCCAATCATCGGCATCTGCAACACCTGGTCGGAGCTGACGCCATGCAACGCGCACTTCCGGCAGATCGCCGAACACGTCAAGCGCGGCGTGATCGAGGCCGGGGGCTTCCCGGTGGAGTTTCCGGTGTTCTCCAACGGCGAATCGAACCTGCGCCCCACCGCCATGCTGACGCGCAACCTGGCGAGCATGGACGTGGAGGAAGCCATTCGCGGCAATCCGATTGACGGCGTGGTGCTGCTCACCGGTTGCGACAAGACCACCCCAGCCTTGCTGATGGGGGCAGCCAGTTGCGACCTGCCGGCCATTGTCGTTACCGGCGGACCGATGCTCAACGGCAAGCACAAGGGCCAGGACATCGGGTCGGGCACAGTGGTCTGGCAGTTGAGCGAACAGGTCAAGGCCGGCACCATCACGATCGATGATTTCCTTGCGGCCGAGGGCGGCATGTCCCGCTCGGCCGGGACCTGCAACACCATGGGCACCGCCTCGACCATGGCCTGCATGGCCGAAGCCCTCGGCACGTCGCTGCCGCACAACGCCGCGATTCCGGCGGTGGACGCGCGCCGTTATGTGCTGGCCCACATGTCCGGCATGCGTGCGGTGGAAATGGTCCGTGAAGACTTGAAGCTGTCGAAGATCCTGACCAAGGAGGCTTTCGAGAACGCCATCCGGGTCAACGCAGCCATCGGCGGCTCGACCAACGCGGTGATCCACCTCAAGGCCATTGCCGGACGCATCGGCGTGCAACTGGACCTGGACGACTGGACCCGCATCGGTCGAGGCATGCCGACCATCGTCGACCTGCAGCCGTCCGGGCGCTTCCTGATGGAGGAGTTCTATTACGCCGGTGGTTTGCCCGCCGTGCTGCGCCGTCTCGGCGAAGCCAACCTGATCCCTAACCCCGACGCGCTGACCGTCAACGGCAAGAGCCTTGGCGAGAACACCAAGGACGCACCGATCTATGGCCAGGACGAAGTCATTCGTACCCTGGACAACCCGATCCGGGCCGACGGCGGTATCTGCGTGCTGCGCGGTAACCTCGCGCCCCTGGGCGCGGTACTCAAACCCTCCGCCGCCACGCCCGAGCTGATGCAACATCGTGGTCGCGCGGTGGTGTTCGAGAACTTCGACGAGTACAAGGCGCGGATCAATGATCCGGAGCTGGATGTCGATGCCAGCTCGATTCTGGTGATGAAGAACTGCGGGCCCAAGGGTTATCCAGGCATGGCCGAAGTGGGCAACATGGGCTTGCCGGCCAAGTTGCTGGCCCAGGGAGTGACCGACATGGTGCGTATCTCCGATGCGCGCATGAGCGGCACCGCCTACGGCACCGTGGTGCTGCATGTGGCCCCGGAAGCCGCAGCCGGCGGACCACTGGCGGCCGTGAAGGAAGGTGACTGGATCGAACTGGACTGCGCCAGCGGGCGTCTGCACCTGGACATTTGCGACGCCGAACTGGCCGCCCGCCTGGCCGACCTGCCGCCAGCGCAGAACCTGTTGGTGGGTGGCTACCGCCAGCTGTACATCGACCATGTGCTGCAAGCGGACCAGGGTTGTGACTTCGACTTCCTGGTCGGTTGCCGCGGCGCCGAGGTGCCGCGTCACTCCCACTGACCCCACTCATCCCCTTGCGCGAGCAAGCTTTTTGTGGGAGCTGAGCTTGCTCGCGATAGCGGTGTAACAGACAACAGAGATATTGACTGGCAGGGCCTCATCGCGAGCAAGCTCAGCTCCCACAAAGGCTCGCTCCCACAATGGGCTCGGGTCTACATCAAAATCGCACTAGCGACCCGCCCTCGCCGCGCCTGCTATCATGCGCTGCATCCCCTTCGCACAGGATCGCGCCACCCCCCATGGACTACCGTAAACCCTCCGACCGCAAAAGCATGCACGCGCGCATCGTCCAGGAACTGGGCATGCAGATCGTTTCCGGGCGGTTCAAACCCGACGATAAACTGCCCGCCGAAGCTTTGTTGTGCGAGGAGTATGCCGTCAGCCGTCCGGTGTTGCGCGAGGCCACGCGCGTGCTGGTAGCCAAGGGTCTGGTGTATTCGCGGCCACGGGTTGGCACGGTGGTCAAGGCGCGTCGGGAATGGCACATGCTCGACCCCGATGTGCTGCACTGGTTGATGCAAAGCAGCCCGCAGAATGAGTTCTTCAATCTGCTGACCAGCGTGCGCAGCATCATCGAGCCGGCCGCCGCGGCCCTCGCTGCACAGTTCGCCAACGATGCCGACATCGCCGCCATCCGCGAGGCCTACCAGCGCATGGAGGCGGCACCGACCCCCGAGGCCGTCCTGCAACCGGACCTGGACTTCCACAGCCGCATCGCCGATGCCACCCACAACGACCTGCTCGCCAACCTGTGCAACATGTTGTCGGTGGCCATCGCCGAAGCCCTCAAGCACTCCAACCAGCGGCCCAACCTGCATGAACTGGCGATGCCGCGCCACAAGGCGATCCTCACCGCCATCGAGAACCGCGACGCCCTCGGCGCCCGCCATGCCACGCTGGTGCAGCTTGACGATGCCCGCAGCGCACTGAATGTGGTGCTGGGCGCCGATCCTTCCTGATCTTCCCTCCCGACGAGGCCAGGCATAACCCGCATTCGCCAGGGTGGTATTTATTTACCGCCCTCGCAGGAGCGGGATGTCGATACTTCCCTCGTCGTCACTCCCGGCGGCCATGAATTTATGAAAAGGATTTCATATGACCGCACCCGCTCCAGCCAATACGCTCCCCGCGTTGGCGCAAAGGGTCAGCCTGCTATTTGCCAGCCGCCCGACCTTCGAAGAAATCGCGCAACGCATGCTCGAGCAAGCCATCAAGGAAAAATACCCCTCGCTGACCTTCGACCTGTCCAAGACCCGATTGGCCACACCGGACCCAGCCTCTCGCGGCTTTACGCTCCAACCGTTCATGCCCCGCGTCCTCGAATACCTGGCCCTCGGCACCCCTCTGGATTTCCCGGAACGCGGTGGACGTCGATGTTTTCTTACCGACACCCCGCCCCGCGAGCTCTCACCAGACGACGGGAAGCTGGACATCAAGGTCATCGAAAAACTGCTGCTTGAACTGCCTTGGACCGTACCGATCGGGCTGGAGGATGCGCTGACCCGCTATTGGAACGCCGGAATCGACACAAGCAATAACCTCAGCCGCTGGCGCTGGCTCAGCGATGCACTGAAGAACACGCTGTCTATCCGCAGGCTGCGACAACCCGGCCTCACTGACCAGGCGCGCGAAGCCCTTGACCAGATCGTCCGCTGGCCGGAGCGCGAGCAGCGCTTTCGCCGCAACAACCCGTCCCCCGTCTACGCCTACAGCCTGGAAACCAAGCTCATCCGAGACGGCTCCAGCAGCGTGCTGATCGGCAACGAAATCCTCCTGACTCACGCCACAAAAGGCGCGACCACCTTCCTGCTATGCAGCCCTGGCGGCGCCGTGCAGTCGTTTGCATCCCTGGAAGCCTTCAATCACCATTGGGGCGCACTGATCGCCAGCCGGTACGTGGTCGACACGCTCACCTGTCAACGCAACGAGATCAGTGGCAATGTCTTCGACACCCAGGCGGCTATGGTGCTGGAGCAGCAACTGGCCGACCTGAACGCAGTGCAGTTGCCTTCGCGGATTGGCCTGCAAGACCTGTCGACGCTCTACCAGGAGCTGAGCGACCCTGCCCGTTATCTGCTTGACGCGCCGCGTCTGACGCCGGAAACGTCGGCACGGATCGAGCCGCTGTTGCCCGACTGGTTGAAAAAAGCTTCCATCGTCGATCAAACGAAATTTCAACACTACAGCCTGACATTGGCCAGCGCGAAAAAACGCCACCAGGGCCGCACCTTTCTCAGCGACATTGAAGACATCAAGGCCTTTACCGCCGACGCCCTGTTCAAGCAGATGCGGCTAACCAACGACAGCCACCCGGACAAGGCTCAACCCAGCCAATACCAGCCTGATGATATAGAACTGACCTTCAGCGTGGCGGCCGGTTATCCCGGAACTAGCGGGATCATCGAAAAAAGAACGATGAGCCTGACCGAGCTGGCCATCAACAACCTCATCGCCCGACCGAGTGCAAACCTGATCCTCAGCCATCGCTTGGGCCTGACGCTGCCCCGGTGGCTGACGCCGGACTTCATTACCCGCAAGAACGGGCTGATCGAACAGGTCGACATTGGTTCGGCCTATCCCCGCTACCTGCAACAACGGCTGTTGGACGATGTACCTCAAGCCCAGGAACGCCAGCGGATGTTTGCCGAACAGATCGCGGCACAGTTGCCGCTTGAAGCCTTCCAGCAAATGCTCAACAACGAAAACGGTGTGACCCGCCAAGGACTGGGCCTGGTTGAAGCGCTCCTCAATCCCGACGCAGATAGCCAACAGGTCAGCGGCCAGTCGGTGGTCATCCGCCACCTGGCCTTCCTGCGCAAACCCGAGGCCCACCCCGACATCGTGAACAATATGTTCATTATCGAGCCGGAGGATGTCCAAACCGGACCGCACCTGCTGTATCGCCCACTTTACGCGCCCTCGTTGCAAGAGTTCCCGACGCGCGAGGCACTGCTGAAGGCCGTCGTCACCCCAGGGGACCTGCAAAAAAGCATCCTGACCTGGATGACTGATGCCGCACGGCCGATCTATGCCAATGGCGGCTTCCAGGAGCCGCACATCGTGCGGTTTTTCCAAGGCGACGAATTCAATCTTCCACAAAAGCCCGCCCCTGCGACGCTGGCCATCGACGGTGCGAACGACGAACTGCGGCAGTTCCTGCGCAACGGCGAGCTGATGCTGTATCTTTACGGCAGCAATGCCCGCGCCCTGATCTCCCAGGCCGACCGTGATTCAGTCTCCAACAGCGAGAGCCGCTGGGCCATGCTCCTCAAGGGCGGCAGCCTGCTGTTCAATACGTTGCTGATGCCCTTGCTGCGTGGCCCGGTCATGGCCACCTTCTGGCTGTGGAGCCTGATGGCTAGCGCCAGCCAGGATATCCCGGCACTGAGCAGCGAAGACCCGGTGACCCGGGAGCTCGCCGCTGTCGATCTGCTGCTCAACCTCGGCATGCTGGTGCACCAGTTTCCCGCCATCAGCGCCTTGTCCCATGCACCGTTGCCCGATGCGCTGAAGGAACAGGCGATGCGTCCCCCAGCACCGCGCGTCATCCCTGAGCAATGGCCTGCGCCTGCGTCGCCTCGCATTCTCGAAGGGCCGGTGGGCTTGCCCGGCGAACACTTGCAGGGCGCCAGCAGGCACCTGGACCTCAGTTTCGCCAGTGCCCGCCAGCGCCTGACAGCGGAACAACGTAACCGGCTGCAGCGGCTACAGGTGCCACGTCCCACTTCAATGCCTGAACCGATCAAATATGGCCCCTACACAGGCTTGTACGTCATCCAGAACAAATGGCACGCACTGGTGGAAGACCTACTCTATCGGATCAGTCCGGAGCCGGACGGCAATACGGTGATCGTCGACCCGCAGGCTCCACGAGACTCGGCAAAAAATGGTCCGGTGTTGAAATCGGATACCCAAGGCAACTGGTCCATGGATCTACGCCTGCGTCTGCGCGGGGGTATGCCCCCAAAGCGGGTGGCCGAACTGCGCAAGCTCAGGGCCCAGCGGGGGATGGAACTGAGCCGGGAGCTGGCGAATTATCATGCACAGGAAGCCGATAAGCTAAAGGCCGTGCAAGTTGCCCAGGAAGTCATGAGCAGAACTCAGGAAGGCGCCTTTACCGAGGAGCAACGTGCGGCAAAACGTACGCAGTTTTATGAATTGCTCCAGGACCAGACTGACGACTATCTGCGGCTGCTGAACAAAGCAACCGAATATGCCGGCCTTGACATGACATTGCCCCCGGAAATGCTTCGCGCCCTGATGGAAAACGTGGTCAACAATGCCCGTAAAGCCTTTCTTGTCGTCGAGTTGGATTTATTGGCCCTGGATGCCGCCAATATCCAATTCATAAAAAACGGACCGGCGTTGAAGGAGGCTGTCGCCGACAACCCCGCAGGCTACTTTGCGTACCTCGACGCAATGAGCGTCATCAACGATCGTTCCATCTATTGGCTGGAACTCAAAGATCGACACCTGGACGCGCTATTGAACCTGGATGCCGAAGGCGCGCAGATATTCGAGCGGCTGACCAAGGACCGTCCCGAGGAAGAAAGAACGGCGCTGGCCACCAAGGCCGTGCAGTTACCCATACTCGGGGCCCTGCTGGTCAAAAACCCCGACTCCGACCTTCCCGCCAGTCTGCATAACCTCATCAAGTTCTTGCTGGAACAGGTGCGCTCCCACTCCGACCTGGGAACATATGACCTGCCCCCTTCGGAGCGGCTTGAAGTGCTGGAAAGTCTGACCGAAAACTATGGCGCTTCCCTTGATGCCATGCAGGGCATCAAGGCACTCAATGCCAGCGACATTGACCCATCCTATTTCGACAGGCTGTTCAAGCTGATCGAACAGCTCTATGACGAAGCCTCCAAGACATTGTCCGCCGAGCTAAAACCGGCGCCGCAACCGCGCAAGCGTCCGCAAAAACGCACCAAAACGGCGAGCGGGCATCCGCAAAAAAAGGTGATCAAAACCCGTAAGGGCGGCGTGTTGATTGGTGATCTGAAACCCGCCGGCACCTCCCTGCCGATTGAAGTCGTCGAGTTACGCTCCGAAGTCGATGACGAGTTACTCGCCACGTATTCACAACACGATGACGTCTGGGACATCGTCGAAGTACAACGACCGGTTCCGCCACCACCGCGCACCAGAGCGATCAAAACGATCAAGAGCGAAGCGCGCAAGCTGCTGGATCAATTGGAAAACAGTTTACTGAGCGCAGAGCGGTATAAAACCCAGTGCCGCTTTCCTCAGGAAATCGAGGAGATCATGAACAATGAGGCGAGTCGCTACCGCAAACGCTGCGAAGAACTGGAAAGGGCCTTCACCGCCTCGACAAAACCGCGCACACCAGCAGATCAAACATTGATCGATGAACTGTCAAACGCAGCTTCCCGCCTGGCTACCCGGGGCAGCGCCCTGCGTACCGAACTGAGTTTCAAATTGCCGCCCACCGACAGCAACCTGCGCTACCTGTTCGAAAAGAACCTGATACAGGTTGCCCGGCTCGGCGAACGCAAAGCCTTGAAAAGCGAGCGCAAGGATTTCCTTCAGGAGTACGCCATCAATGACCGCGACGGTTGGCCGCTGTGGTATGCGCATTTTCACTACGAGGCGGCCGATACGCCGAAAGCGGATTTCAGCGTCGCGCATCTGAAAACCAAGGAGCAACGCCGGGAGCACTATCACTCGATGCTGGCCAAGGCGAAAAGCCCTTATGCGGTGGTGAATGTGCATCGAGGACAGATCGGCAGGCCGTTGGCGCAGAGCAAGTTCTTGCCGTTGGCGCCTTGATCTCTGTTCAAAGGCTGGCGTAATTCATTGTGGCGAGGGAGCAAGCTCCCTCGCCACATGTATTAATGGGCAAACAACGACTTACTCTTCTGCCCTGCCATTTTTTCAGGCTTGATCAGGAACCGCGCCAGCGCCGGCAGCAGCCACAGTGCCCCGAACATGTTCCACAACAACATGAACGTCAGCATCAGCCCCATGTCGGCCTGGAACTTGATGGCCGAGAAGATCCAGGTGCACACACCGATAGCCAGGCACAGGCCTGTGAACAACACGGCCTTACCGGTGGACTTCAGCGTCTGGTAGTACGCCTCTTGCAACGGCAAGCCGGCCCGCAGGAAGCTTTCCAGGCGACTGTAGATATAGATGCCGTAGTCCACGCCTATCCCCACGCCAAGCGCCACCACTGGCAGCGTCGCGACCTTCACACCGATACCCATGAAGGCCATCAGGGCGTTCCCCAGCACCGAGGTCAGCACCAGCGGCAGCACGATGCACAGCGTCGCCGCCCAGGAACGGAAAGTGATCATGCACATGGTTGCCACACAGATGTACACCAGGACCAGGATGGTCAGTTCCGATTCCTTGATCACTTCGTTGGTTGCAGCCTCAATGCCAGCGTTGCCGGCGGCGAGGATGAACTCCAGGCCGTCGCGATTATTTTCCTTGGCAAACTCCTGCACCACCTTCACGGCGCGGTCCAGGGTCTCGGCCTTGTGGTCGTTGAGGAAAACCAACACCGGGGCCACGGAACAGTTGTTGTTGTACAGGCCATCGGCCCGGGCAATGGAGTTGTTCAACACGTCTGGGTTACGCGACAGGGTTTCCCATTTCAGGTTGCCCTCGTTCATGCCCTTGATCATTTGCTTGGACACGGTGACCAGGGAGATCGCCGACTGCACCCCCTCGGTGTTCTGCATTTTCCACATCAGCTCGTCGATGGGAGCCATGGCTTCATAGCGTGAGCAGCCTTCAGCCTTGGTCTTGACCATCACCACCAGGACATCGGAGCTGGTGGAATAGTTGCTGATGATGAAGTTGTTGTCCTGGTTGTAGCGCGAGTCCGGACGCAACTCCGGCGCGCCCTGGTCCAGGTCACCGATCTTCAGGTTCTGGCTGTACCAGAGGCCGCCACCAAAGGCGATCAAGGCCAGGATGATCGACACCGGCGCGACTTTGGCGCTGGCAAACTTCGACAGCAGGCGCCAGAACGGATGCTCCCGCGTCGCATCCTTTTTGCTGCGCTCGATGGCACGCTTGCTGATGCCGACATAGGAAATCGCCACCGGCAACAGGATCAGGTTGGTGAACACAATCACCGCCACGCCGATGGACGCACCGAAGGCCAGTTCCCGGATCACGCCGATGTCGATGATCAGCAAGGTGATGAAGCCGACGGCATCCGCCAGGATTGCGATCATCCCCGGCAGGAACAACTGGCGGAATGTGCGCCGCGCCGCCGTCAGGGCGTTGTCCGCTTCACTGGATTGCAAAGCGATACCGTTGATTTTCTGCACGCCGTGGGAGATACCAATGGCGAAGATCAGAAACGGCACCAGCATCGAATAAGGATCGAGCCCGAAACCGACGGCGTGCATCAGCCCCAACTGCCAGACCACGGCCACCAGGGTCGTGCTCAGCACTGCAATGGTGCTGCGCATGCAGTTCGTGAACCAGTACAGCAGCACCAGGGTAATGATGAAGGCCACGCCGAAGAACATCACCACCATGGTCAGGCCGTCGATCAAGTCACCGACCTTCTTGGCGAAGCCCACGATATGGATCTTTACGTTGGGGTTCTGGGCTTCAAACTTGTTGCGGATCTTGTCTTCGAGTTCGTGGGAGAACTTCTGATAATCCAGGGCCAGCAGCTTGCCCTGGTCCTGCGGGTCCGGATAGGACTCCAGCAGCGGGATATCGATGATGCTCGATTTGAAATCGTTGGCTACCAGACGTCCGACCTGGCCTGACTTGAGCACGTTGTTGCGTAACAGGTCGAGGCTGTCTGCCGAGCCGTCATAGCTCTGGGGAATCACCTCACCACCGGCAAAGCCCTCCTCCGTCACCTCGGTCCAGCGCACGCTCGGGCTCCACAACGACTTGAGGCCGGAGCGGTCGACGCCGGAAATGTAGAACACCTCGTCGTGAATCTGGCGCAAGGTCTCCATGTAATCCTTGGAGAAAATGTCACCGTTGGTGGCCTCCACGGAAATCCGCACCGTGTTGCCCAGGTTCGCCAGGTCATTGCGGTGTTCGAGCATCTTCTCGATGAAGGGGTGCTCGAGGGGGATCATCTTTTCGAAACTGGTGGACGGCCGGATCAGCGTGGCCTGCCAGAACAGGAAAATACTGACCAACAGGCAAATGACGATCACTGCCGGGCGGTTGTTGAAAATCAGGCGTTCGAGGAACGTCGCCTTGTCTTGGTGATGACTGCTCATGGGGTCCGCCTTCTTGTTATTGTGCCCGCCGGATGTTTGCGGCTCATTTGCTCAATTCAGCGCCGGTGGGGGTGGTGGCATGAACGCCACCCTGTCCTGCCAGGATCAGATTGCCGTTGCCCGCCGCCGTGACAGCCGCCACGGAAATCCGATCCGGGCGGTTGAACACGCTGAAGGTCACGCCGTCATCACTGCTGCGCACCACACTGCCGCCGTTGCCGACAATTACGATGGAGCCATCTGGCAAGAGCGTGGCCCCGGACAGGCCGAATTCCAGGGCACCGCGGGTGGCCTTGAGTTCGACCTGCTCCCAGGTGCTACCAAAATCGGTGGAGCGATAGAGGTTGCCGCGCAGGCCGTAGGCCAACAGCGTTGAAGGCTGAGCGGTGCCGATGACGCCGAACAGCGAACCTTCGTATGGGCCTTCGATCTTTTCCCAGGTCTGGCCCCAATCGCTGGAGCGGAACATGCTGCCGGCCTCACCGACGATGAACAGCCCGGCGTCTTTCACCGCAGCTATCGCGTTGAGGTGGAACTGGTCTTCGTTGTCGAGACGATCCCCGACCTCTTCCCAGTGCTTGCCGCCGTCGGTGGTTTCGAACAGCGCCCCGTAGGCGCCCACGGCAAAACCGTTGCTCGCGTCCTTGAACCAGACGTCCAGCAGCGGCGATTCACGGGTCAGGTCTTCGAATTGCTTGGTCCAGGTGCTGCCACCGTCTTCGCTGGCCAGTATCTGCGCGTCGTGCCCCACGGCCCAGCCGTGTTTGTCATCGACGAAAAATACTGCGGTGAGCAACTGGCGGGTCGGCACCTTGGCCTGAGTCCAGGAACCGCCCTGATCGTCCGAATAGACAATGTGCCCGCGATCACCGACCGCCACCAGGCGTTTGCCGGCATGGACCACATCGAGCATCAGGGTTTTGCTGGCCTTGGCCGACTCGACGGAATAGATGACATCGGATGTCGAAGCCGCTACGGCCATCACCGGTGCAGACAACACGGCAGAGCCCAGCAGCGAGAGCGCCGAGACCAGCAACGCGACTCTGCGCAGTACCGGCGGCCGGCAGCGGCCCACAGCCATGACAGGCTCATTCATAGACCTTTCCCCCATTATTATTGTTAGGTCATTCAACCCTTCAGGGCGCCGTAAGCGGGCTCATGGTGATTGACTGTTCTGGAGCATAGTCCTGAAACCTGCAATCTAGAGCCACTTCGGAAGCTGACCTATCCTATCGGGCTTTGGAAAGGTCTGACAATCGACGCCGCGTTATCTTTTGTTAACCGTGGCGCAGTGCGGTCGGGGGTGAATGAAGGGGTATTCGGGGAGGTTATGGCAGGCTATCGAGGCGGTTGTTGTGTAGACAGGTCTGACGCCATCGCGAGCAGGCTCGCTCCCACAAGGGATCAATGTTGAACACAAGATATATGCTCACTGAAGATCACCTGTGGGAGCGAGCCTGCTCGCGATGGGAACACCGCGGCCTGCCAGGCAGACCGCGGTGCCAAGGTCACGCCAGGCTCTTGCTCACCACTTCGAACACATCGGCCGACAGCCCGCCGGACGCCAGGATGCGCTCCAGCTCGGCTTTCATCAGCGCCTGGCGGGCACTGTCGTATTTGCGCCAGCGGGTCAGTGGCGCCAGTTGCCGTGCGGCGATCTGCGGGTTGAAGCCATTGAGCTGGATCACCAGATCCGCCAGGAAGCGATAACCTGAACCGTCAGCCGCGTGGAAGTTGATCAGGTTCTGCCCGGCAAACGCCCCCACCAAAGCGCGTACCTTGTTCGGGTTCTTGATATTGAACGCCGGATGTTCCATCAAGGCCTTGACCCGCGCCAGGCCGCCCGGCAACGGGCTGCCGGCCTGGACGCTGAACCATTGGTCCATGACCAGCGGGTTGCCTTTGAAGTTCTCCGCGAACACTTCCAGCGCCTTGGCCTTCTCGGCTTCGAACGGGGAATTGACCAGCACCGCCAGGGCCGTGAGACGCTCGGTCATATTGTCGGCGGTGTCGAACTGCTCCAGGGTGGCACTGAGCACTTCCGGCTTGTCGGTCAGCATCAGGTACGACAGCGCGATGTTCTGCAAGGCACGGCGGGCGAAATGCTCGGCCTCGGCCACGTACGGCGTGCGCTTGGACAGGTCACGGTTGGCCTCATAGCGCAGCCACAGGGCTTCGAACAGATTGTCCGCCAGTTGCTGACGGGCGAATTCCCGCGCGGCATGGATCGCCTCCACGTCGGCCACTTCGCTGATTTCCGTCAGGTAGGCCTCGCTTGGCAGCGAGAGCATTTCCGCGACCATGGCCTGATCCAGGGATTCGTCCGACAGCACGCTACGCAACGCGCTGACCAGACGCGGGTCCAGCACCAGATTTTCGCCTTTCTGATGCTGGGCGATCAGTTCCTGCAGCACCTGCACCGACAACTGCTGGCCGGCATCCCAGCGGTTGAAGCCGTCGCTGTCGTGCTGCATCAGGAACATCAAGTGGTCCCGATCGTACGGGAAGCTAAGCTTCACCGGGGCCGAGAAGCCGCGCAACAACGAAGGCAACGGCTTTTCGGCGATGTCGACAAAGGTGAAGGTCTGCTCGGCTTCGGTCACCGAGATCACCCGGGACGTGCCAGTTGCCGCCGCTTCGCCGGCCAGGCGCAGAGGGATTTCATTGCCCTTGCTGTCCAGCAAACCCAGCTCCACGGGAATCACAAATGGCAGTTTTTCCATTTTGTCCGGGGTCGGTGGGCAGCTCTGGCTGAAGGTCAGGCTGTAGGTTCGGGCAGCAGCGTCGTAGGACTCGCTGACCGCCAGCCGTGGCGTACCCGCCTGGCTGTACCAGCGCTTGAACTGACTCAGGTCGACGCCGTTGGCATCCTCCATGGCCTTGATGAAGTCATCGCAGGTCACGGCCTGGCCGTCGTGGCGCTCGAAGTACAGGTCGCTGCCCTTGCGAAAGCCCTCGGCCCCCAGCAGGGTGTGGATCATGCCGACCACTTCCGACCCCTTTTCGTACACGGTCAGGGTGTAGAAGTTGGAAATTTCGATGAAGCTGTCCGGGCGCACCGGGTGGGCCATGGGACCTGCGTCTTCGGCAAACTGGTGAGTGCGCAGGTACGCCACGTCCTGGATACGCTTGACCGTGGCTGAGTTCATGTCGGCCGAAAAACCGGCGTCGCGGAACACAGTGAAGCCTTCCTTGAGGGACAACTGGAACCAGTCACGGCACGTCACGCGGTTGCCCGACCAGTTATGGAAATACTCGTGGGCAACGATCGCTTCGACCCGCTGGTGCGCGGCATCGGTGGCGGTTTCGGCGCGGGCCAGCACTGCGCTGGAGTTGAAGATGTTCAGGCCCTTGTTTTCCATGGCGCCCATGTTGAAGTCGTTGACCGCGACGATCATGAAGATGTCCAGGTCATACTCACGGCCATAGACCTCTTCATCCCAGCGCATCGACTTCTTGAGGCTGGTCATGGCGTGCTGGCACTTGTCGATGTTTTCCGGCTCGACATAGATGCGCAGCGCCACGGTGCGCTCGGTCATGGTGGTGAAGGTGTCTTCGACGCACCACAGGTCGCCGGCCACCAGGGCAAACAGGTAGGCGGGTTTCTTGAACGGGTCTTCCCAGGTCGCCCAGTGCCGGCCATCTTCGCCGGGACCGCTGGCGATCGGGTTGCCGTTGGACAGCAACACCGGATAGCTGTGCTGCTCGGCCACCACCGTGGTGGTGAACGTACTCATCACATCCGGGCGGTCGAGGTAATAGGTGATCTTGCGGAAACCTTCGGCCTCGCACTGGGTGCAGAACATGCTGCCGGACTTGTACAAGCCTTCCAGGGCGGTGTTGGTTTCCGGGTGGATCCTGACAGTGGTGTCCACCGTGAAGGCCGGGGCCTTGGGTTGCAGGGTCAGGTGGCTGGCGTCCAGCTGATAGTCCAGCGGATTGAGGTCGGTGTCATCGAGCTTGATCGAGAGCAGTTCCAGCTGCTGGCCATCGAGCACCAGGGGCGGCAGGCCGGCACCGCGCTCGGGGTTACGGCGCATCACCAGTTGCGCATGGACCAGGCTGTGGTCCTCGAACAACTCGAAGGTCAGGTGCGTCTCGTCGATCAGGTACTCGGGCGCCTGATAGTCCTTCAGGTAAATCATCTTCGGTTGTTCGGTGCGCATGGGGCAAATCCTTCTACTGATGCACGGCGAGCTGATAAGCCGTGTATTTACGAATATTGATCACGCCAGTGTCGAAAATCAGGTATTGGCCCTTGATCCCCAGCAGCGTGCCTTCGGCAATCGGGTTCTTGTCCAGGTTGAAGCTGACGATCTTGGCCGGGTATTGCTCCACCGGATAACGGATCTCGATCGGCTCGACGTCCGCTATGGTCTGGATCGCTTGCAGGCCGAATCGTTCCTGCAAGCCTTGCAGACCTTCGGCGCAGCTCTCGAACAGCGAATCGCGGATCTGCGGCAGGTCCACCGCCACGGCGTCGCCCTTGAGCAATGCGCGCCAGTTGGTCTTGTCCGCCACCTGGCTGCGGAACAGGTCTTCGACAAAGCCCGATTGCTGGCGAGTGGCGACCCGCAAGATCGGCAGCGCCTGGCTGGCGCCCTGGTCCAGCCAGCGGGTCGGCAGCTGCGTGGCGCGGGTGATGCCGACTTTCACGCCCGAGGAATTGGCCAGGTACACCACATGATCGGTCATGCAGAACTGTTCGCCCCAGGCCGGCTCGCGGCAGGTGCCCGCATCGAAGTGGCAGCGCTCAGGGCTCATGATGCACAGGTCGCACTGGGCCAGTTTAGTCATGCAGGGGTAGCAATAACCCTGGCTGAAGCTGGTCTTGGTCCTGCGTCCGCAATGGCTGCAGTGGATCGCACCGAGAAACTCCAGGCGCACCGTGCTGCCAATCAACGGGTTGACTGGCACCTCGGTATCGCCCAGGCGAAAGGCGTATTGAACGGTCGGCCCGTCAAGGCGTGCCGACATCTTGCTGATTGCACCGCGGCCAATCTCGATCAATGGATGGCATCCGACTTGAACAGGATGTTCGGCACTTCTGTGGCCTTCGACTGGCACTCCTGCGGGCCCATGTAGCCGGTGCGTTCCTCTTCGGGCAGATTCTGCATCTCCCAGGCGATCATCGCCTGCAGCGACAATTCGCGCTGTTCGGCGGTGAGCTTGTTGCCATCGGCCCATTTACCGATTTCCACCGCCAGCTTCAGGCTCTGATAGATCTCGGGGGTGATGTTTTTGATCATTTCGTTGAACGAGGACATGGGTTCTCCGCGCAATCGCGCATATTCAAATATTACAGGCGCCGTCAGAGGGCCATTTTACGACGAGCGAACAGCCCGCCCAACAAACCCGTGAAGCAACCGATGAGCAGCCCGCCGACGTGGGCCGCGTTGGCGATTTCGCCGAAACCGATCAGCGAGATCAGCCCGGACAGGCACAGCACCAGCCACACCAGCATCATCACCAGCACCCCACGGGGCAAGTGATAGGCCGGGTTCGGCGCCAGCAGTTGAAAGATCCAGCAGTGCCCCAACAGACCATAGAGCACGCCGGACAAGCCGCCGAACAAGGTCGGGCCGCTGAAGAAATATTGGGCGAAGTTGGACACGAGGCTGAACAGCAGTGTCAGCCCCAGCAGGTTGATGCCGCCCTGGCGCGCTTCAATCCGCCGTCCCAGTTCCCAGTACCACATGCCATTCATGGCGATGTGCAGGAAACCGAAATGGATCAGCATCGGCGTCACCTGGCGCCACCACTGCCCTGCCGCCAGGCTGTCGGCCAGGGGCGTGAAATGGATATAGTCGCCGACGACGCGAAACTCCAGGAATGTCAGCCAGCGCAAGGTCTCGAGATTTTCCCCCAGCAACGTCACGGCGCCGACGATCAGGCTCAGCAGCAACACCAATGCTGTAACCGGGCTGCGGGTCAGTTGTTGGACGAAACCAGGCCGTCGCGACGTGCTGCCGGTGCCCGGCAACTCCAACTGGTGCTCGGGATCGCCGCTCGGGAAGCGTGCATACAACGAGCGCACGTCTTCGCTGATTTCATCGGGCACCCAGAGCACCTGCTCGCCCGCCTCCTCGCTGACCCGATGGGGCACCTGCATGCGTTGCAGCAATTTGACGAAGCCGCTCAGATCCTCGGCCAAGGGCAAGCGCAAGACCGCCACGACGCTCATCGCAGTTCCTCCGGCCGTTCGACATCGACCCAGACAAATTTATGCGGGTCCAGTCGGGTTTCTGCGTCGAGACGATAGGCCACCAGTTTTCCGTAAAGCACCGCGCTGTAATCCAGGCAGGCCAGGTTCGAGCGGATCGGCGCGGGTTTGCCGCTGCGCCAGTAATGACCGACGAACAGCATGGGTTCATGCACGCCATAGCGCAGCAGATTATTCTTTTCGTCGGGCGACAGCGGCGTGCGAGCCACCGGTTCGGGCAAGGCGTCGGGTTGGAACACGATGTCTCCATAAGTCTGAGGATCGTCTTCCCAGAACTTGGTGCGAAAGAACGAACGGGTCAGGCCGTCGCCGCCGGTGAGGGTCAGGCCATGGGGCAAGCGCATGTCGGTACCGCGCAGCAGGCGATCAAACACCGTGCAGGCGAAACTGCCCGGCTCCGCCGAGGCCTGGAGGAAATGCTCGTCGATACAGCCGTCCGGGAACAAGCCTCGCAGCGGCTCGATCAGACCGTTGTCCCAGCAGGCGTGGACCACCCGGAAGCGCTGGGCATCGACAAACAGCGGCAACTCGTAAAACCACTTGAGAAAGTCATGCCAGTCGCCCGGATGCTGCTCGAACTGGGTCAGGGTTTCGTTGAGCAGACGGGCATGGCGCGGGGTGTGTTCACGCACGTAGCGCTGGCCGCTGCCCGGCAACGCCGGCGTGCTCCAACCCAGGGCGTTGAACTCGTGGTTGCCCATGATGCACAGCGCCTGACCGGCCACCACCATGTCGTGGACGATGTGCAGGGCTTCGCGGATCCGCGGACCACGGTCGATGATGTCCCCCAGGAACACGGCCATGCGCGACGGGTGCCGCCAGACGCCGCCCTGCTTGTGATAACCGAGGCGGTCCAGCAGGCGTTCCAGGGTCAGGGCGCATCCGTGCACGTCGCCGATCAGGTCGTAACTGCGCGCAGGATCGAGCATCAGTCGCCTCCACCCCCCAACCGACTGCCCCAGCCGAGCTTGGTCCGGCAGACTTCGTAGTAATTGTGATCCAGCGGGTGGATCAGGCGCAGCTTCTGCGCTTTTTTGCTGACGGTGATGGTGTCACCCGGCGCGCAGGTGAAATGGTTCTGGCCGTCACAGGACACTTGCGGGTAGATCTGCATATCCTTGGACACGACGATTTTCAGCTCACTATTGCCATCGACCACAATGGGTCGCCCAGACAAGGTATGGGGGTACATGGGCACAATCACAATAGCGTCGAGCTTGGGATGCATGATCGGGCCACCGGCGGAAAGCGCATAGGCCGTGGAGCCGGTGGGCGTGGCGACGATCAGGCCGTCGGCCTTCTGGCTGCAGACGAACTGACCGTCGATATACAGCTCGAATTCGATCATCCGCGTGGATTTGCCGGGGTGCAGCACCACATCGTTGAGGGCATCGCCCTGGCCGATGGCTTCGGCGTGACGGCGCACCTCGGCTTGCAGCAGGAAGCGATTCTCCACCAGATAGTGACCGTCCAACACCTCGGCCACTTTGGTTTCCAGCTCGTCGGGGCGGATATCGGTCAGAAACCCCAGGCTACCCCGGTTGATGCCCAGTACCGGAATGTTGTGCCGCGCCAGGGCTCGGGCGGCCCCCAGCAGACTGCCATCGCCGCCGACCACGATCACCATGTCACAGACTTCGCCGAGCATCTTGCGCGACGAAGTCTGCAGGCCGTGACCGGGCAAGACTTCGGCGATGGTATCTTCGAGGATCACATGCAGGTGCCGCTCCAGGAGGAAACGTTTGAGTCGGCGAACAGTGTCCAGCACCTGCGAACTGCCCAGGCGACCGATGATGCCGATATTGCGAAATTGCTCCATGGGGCTCCTGCGAGGGTCTGCGTCGGGCGAAAAACACGATTATGGGCGAAAGCCGCCCATAGACAAAATTCTTTAAGCCTTCGACGCAGGCTATGCTCGCAAAATGATCCTGTTCCCCGAACTGCTCGACTTGCCCCGCCGCCTGCGCCATCCCGAAGTGCGCGACCTGGCGTGGGCGATCCTTGCCCCGCCGATGCTGATCGACACGCCCTGGCCCCAACGCCATCCCCTGACCGGCAGCGACTGGGTGCAACAGCCTCATCAACTGGAACACTGGCTGCGACAACTGGACCGCGACAGCTATCCGTTACTGCATTGCCTGTCCCAGGGCAGAACCCGGCGCCTGGGTCTGTATTACGAACGGTTGTGGCAGTTTGCGGTGCAGCACGCGCCGGGCATTGAGCTGATCGCCGCCAACCTGCCGATCCGCCACCAGGGCCAGACCCTGGGTGAACTGGACCTGCTGCTGCGCGATGGCGACGGCATCCACCACCTGGAACTGGCGATCAAGTTGTACCTCGGGCCGCAAAACGGCCACGGGCAGGACACCGCACAATGGCTTGGCCCGGGCTGCCATGACCGGCTCGACCTTAAACTGGCGCATTTGCGCGAACACCAGCTACCAATCTCCGCTCGCCCGGAAAGCCGGGAGGCCCTGGCAACGCTGGGCATTGAACCCTCGGGCATCGAGCTGTTTCGCTCGGAACTCTGGCTGGGCGGTTATCTGCTTTACCCGTGGCCCGGCCATGCCGAACCCCCAACCGGCGCCCATCCCAGGCATTTGCGCGGAAGGTGGCTGCATCAGCGGGACTGGCCGGCGTTCGTTGCCCAGCGTCCGCCGGGGCGCTGGCAACCCCTGCCCCGCGCTGGCTGGCTGGCCCCGGCCCATTATCCGGCGGACCAGACCTGGAGCGCCGGGCAACTGGATGCCTGGCGAATGGCCCTCGACCCCATGGCCCCCGCACAATTGATGGTGCGCCTGAGTGAAAATGCCGAGGGTGAGTGGGAAGAAACCGAGCGAGCGTTCCTGGTGGCGGATCTTTGGCCGGATGTGCCGGGGAATGGGTGAGATGGGCGGCGTCTGTCCGGGCCTCATCGCGAGCAGGCTCGCTCCCACAGTGACCGCGGCGTTTGCAATCTCAATGGCAACAACGCATCGATGTGGAAGCTGCTCGCGATAAAGCCAACGCGGTCTAAATGGACAACCGCAACGCCAACGCCGCCAACGTCACCAACAACACCGGCACGGTCAGCACAATCCCGACCTTGAAGTAGTACCCCCAGCCAATCCGGATGTCCTTGCGCGCCAGCACGTGCAGCCAAAGCAAAGTCGCCAGGCTGCCGATCGGAGTGATTTTCGGGCCCAGGTCGCTGCCGATGACGTTGGCGTAGATCATCGCCTCCTTCACCACCCCGGTGGCCTGACTGGCATCGATGGACAAGGCACCGATCAGCACCGTCGGCAGGTTGTTCATGACCGACGAGAGCAAAGCCGTCAACAGCCCGGTGCCCATCGCCGCCCCCCACACACCATAGGCGGCGAAACCGTCGAGCCATTGCGCCAGGTAGCCAGTCAGCCCCGCATTGCGCAAGCCATAGACCACCAGATACATGCCCAGGGAGAAGATCACGATTTGCCACGGTGCCTCCTTCATGACCCTGCGAGTGGAGATTTTGTGACCGCGGGCCGCGACGGCCAGCAATAACGCGGCGCAGACCGCCGAAATCGCGCTGATGGGAATGCCCAACGGCTCGAGGGCGAAGCAACCAAGCAGCAGAATCGCCAACACCGCCCAGCCCGCGAAGAAGGTGGCCCTGTCGTGGATGGCACTCGCCGGGGCATCCAGTTGATGCGGGTCATAATCGCGCGGGATATCGCGGCGAAAGAACCACAACAATATCGCCAGGCTGGCCGCGACGCTGACCAGGTTCACCGGCACCATGACCGCCGCGTAACGGTTGAAGCCAATGCCGAAGAAGTCGGCTGAGACGATGTTCACCAGGTTCGACACCACCAGCGGCAGGCTCGCGCTATCGGCAATGAAGCCGGCGCCCATCACGAATGCCAGGGTTGCCGCCGGAGAAAAACGCAAGGCCAGCAGCATCGAAATTACGATGGGCGTCAGGATCAACGCCGCGCCGTCATTGGCGAACAAAGCCGACACCAGCGCGCCCAGCAGCACCATGAACGCAAACAGCTTGCGCCCGCTGCCTCGGCCCCAGCGGGCCACATGCAAGGCGGCCCAGGCGAAGAACCCAGCCTCGTCCAGCAACAGGCTGATGATGATCAGCGCGATAAACGTACCGGTGGCGTTCCAGATGATCTGCCACACCAGGGCAATGTCACCGACCTGCACCACCCCGCTCAACAACGCCAGCAGCGCACCGAGCGTTGCACTCCAGCCAACACCGAGGCCCTTGGGTTGCCAGATCACCAGTGTAATGGTCAGCAGAAAAATCAACGACGCGAGGAGCATGCGCAACAGCCTTGAAAGAAGGGATTTAGTAGGGGAAAAGAAGGGTCGCCTTGTGGCGAGGGGATAAACCCCTCACCCGCTATGCATGCCTGAAAATGCCGGGCATCAGGCCTTTTTGTGCTGTTCAACCCACTTGCCATAGGCATCAATGAATTTCTGCAGAAACGGCCTCACCGACTCAGACAGCTCGCCCTGCTCATCGAACGCGCTCCCCGCACCGGCCAGATAAGCCTCCGGCTGTTGCATGCAAGGCACATCGAGGAAAACCAGGGACTGGCGCAAATGATGATTGGCGCCGAAACCACCCATGGCTCCCGGCGAGGCACTGATCACCGCACCCGGTTTACCGCTCAGGCAGCTCTTGCCGTAAGGCCGCGAGCCGACGTCAATGGCATTTTTCATCGGGGCCGGAACCGAGCGGTTGTATTCAGGCGTGACAAACAGCAATGCGTCGGCCGCGCCAACCTGCTCACGGAAAGTGCTGTAGGCTGGTGGGGGTGTGACGTCAATATCTTCGTTGTAGAGCGGCAGGTCGCCTATCTCGATGATTTCCAGCTTCAGGTTGCTCGGCGCCAGATCCGCCAGGGCCAGAGCCAGCTTGCGATTGATCGAAGCCTTGCGCAGGCTCCCCACTAAAACGGCCACGGTGTAGACATTACTCATTGGACACTTCTCGACGATGGGTTCAAGGGAGCCCCATTTATAGATGATCGGGCGAACAATTGGACCAGCGGAGAACCGAAAACCTTCCGACTGGACTATTTTTTTCATGTAGGAAAACTTACCGCGCTTGACCAAGGTCTACAGAACCGCAAATCGAGTGATTTATTTCCAGAGGTTCTAAGCAATGGCAGCAGTACTTGTCGGACAATTTCATGCACGGGACGCCGAAGGTCGCGTCTATTCAGTGCATGAATACCAAGAATCGACCCCGTCGCCCGACGGTAACGGCAAGGAGCCTGTGACCACTTTCAAGCTGGCGATCGGAGATCGCGTCAACCAACTCGAAGACGGCAAATTCATGCTGGTGCAGTCCCAGATTGAATTAACCCGCGAACCGGAAACGCTACCGCCCGCTCAAACGCCCGCTGAAACGCTAATTGCTTCATAACCTGTTGTTATGAGCAGAAGTCATGCCCGGACTTGGGTTAGGATTCAGCCACTCAATGGCTCTCCCGCCCAACATGGACTGCTTGCATGCGTTTACGCCACATCGAAGTGATCCAGGCGCTGTTGCAGACCGGCCACCTCGGCACGGCGGCTGAATGGCTGCAATTACCGGTGGCAGAGGTGGAGGCGACGCTGCGCGATGCCGAGCTGCAGTTGGGTTTCATGCTGTTTGCCAGTGTGCGCGGGCGATTGCAGGCGACTCGCGAAGCCCTTGAGTTGCGCGACGGCATCACCCGCGTGTATGACACCCTCGAACCGGTGCAACGCCTGGCCAGCAGCCTGAAACACTATCAGGCGCCGCCCCTGCGCATCATTTGCACCCCACCGCTGGCCCAGCAGTTACTGCCTCAAAGTATCGCTGCCCTGCGTCGACGCCATCCGGACGCCCCTTGCACCCTGCTCAGCCAACCGACCCGAGACATTGTTCAGAGCCTTCTGCTGCGCGACAGTGACTTGGGCCTTAGTCTGCACGACCCCGAACACTCCGACATCCAGTGCCAGATGATCGCCCAGGGCAAACTGCAATTGCTGGCGCCCCACGGCTGGCTGCAACCGCGGCAAAAATACATTTCGGTTCAGGATCTGGCCGGCCAGTCGCTGGTGGGCCTGGATGGCCACGACCCGCTGAGCCCTGCGTTCGACCATAAGCTGGCGGCGCTACGCCCCGCGCCGGTCATCCAGATCCGCGTACAGACCCATCAGATGATGCGCGCCATGGTCGAGGCTGGTGAAGGGCTTGCCATCGTCGACCCCTTCACCGCTTCAGGTGCCAAGGACGGCGGGCTGGACGTATGCCCGGTATCGCCCGCCATTCCCATCTGCCTGTATGCGCTGAGTCTGAATGGCACGGCGGCCTCTCCCACCCTCCAGTCGCTGCTGGAACTGATTACGGAACAAGCCGAGGCGCTGTTGGGCCACTGATCGCCATGCCCAGCGGATCATCGAACAACCGGTACCAGAACAACGCCACCTCGGCGGTATGACGGTCAATGCCGCGGTAGCGCAGGTGATCGATCCCGCCCAGCACGTAACCGCAACGCTCATAGAGCCGGCAAGCGCCCAGGTTGTTGTTCTGGGTTTCGAGCATGATGCCCGGCAGTTTTTTCTTGCGGCTCCAGAAATGAGCGACATCCAGCAATGCCCTGGCCACACCGTGGCGACGGGCCGGGGCATGCACGGCAAGCTCATCGATGTGGGCAAAACCGTTCCAGTTGGTACTCACCACCAGATGTCCTACCGGTTGGTCATCGAGGTAAGCCATGAAGATCTCGCTGTCCGGAGCGTCCCGGAAACTGCTGAATTCCTCAGGATCAATGCCATAGCATTTACGATAAGGGGCAATGGGCGTCACTGGCCATTGGCTCACCTGCCGACCCACCTGCGCCGTCCCATAGGCGCTGACCTCGAAACTGAAGTCGCTGCCCCAGATGTAGGCGGCAAAGCCGTCATCGACGACACGCACCGACAGGCCGGGGTGCTTGGGATTCATGACCGGCTGCATACTGGGAAAAGTCCTCATTCCTTGAGACAACCAACGGCGCTCTGCCATCCATTGCCCTTGCCTCTCGAAACTTCATACATCAAGCGGGTATCCGTAGCCTGCCCGTTACCTCAGGTTAGAAGGTACTGGCGATTGTGGCGAGAAATGAATGAAGACTGCCCTTGTGGGAGCGAGCCTGCTCGCGATGGGATCTCCATGGTCCAACAGACAGACCGAGCCGCCTGCATCGCGAGCAGGCTCGCTCCCACAAAGGGTACGACCGTGGCGCAAGATCAGTTCGCCGCGGCCTGGGATTCGACCAGTTGCGTCCACAGTGCCGGAGCACCGGCAGATTTGGCGATAGCTTCCAGACGCGCGGCATGTTCGGCCAGGTCGTTTTCGCTGGCGCGAAGGATCCGGCCTGGCGTGCGGTCAGCGGGCAAACGACGGATTTCCGTTGCCTGGTTACCTGAACCCTCACCCGTGCCATTGCCATCGGAGGCGTTGCCGGCCAGGGACA
The DNA here is from genome assembly GCF_900156295.1 of Pseudomonas sp. A214. Lineage (NCBI taxonomy): Bacteria > Pseudomonadati > Pseudomonadota > Gammaproteobacteria > Pseudomonadales > Pseudomonadaceae > Pseudomonas > Pseudomonas sp. A214. The sequence continues at coordinate 3,590,850 of NZ_LT707062.1, read as the reverse complement.
GGCTGGTCTGGCCACCCGTCATGGTCAGGTAGACGTCGGCGAGAATCTCCGAGTCAAGCAAGGCGCCGTGCAGTTCACGACCGGAGTTGTCGACGCCGTAGCGCTTGCACAAGGCATCGAGGCTGTTGCGCTGCCCCGGGTGCCGTTCCCGAGCCATCATCAAGGTATCGAGGATGGTGCAGTGCCGGGTGATATCGGCCCGGTCGTGCTGCCCCATCAGGGCAAACTCGTTGTTGATGAAGCCAACGTCGAACGCCGCGTTATGGATGATCAGCTGCGCACCCTGGATGAACTCGAAGAACTCATCGGCCACTTCAGCGAAGCGCGGCTTGCCCACCAGGAACTCGTTGGTGATGCCGTGGACGCCGATGGCGCCTTCATCACTTTCGCGGTCCGGTTGCAGGTAAACATGGAAATGGCGACCGGTCAGGCGTCGGCCGATCAGCTCGACACAGCCGATTTCGATAATCCGGTGACCATCGGTCACCGGCATGCCGGTGGTTTCGGTATCCAGTACAACAGATCTGTTGGCCATCAGTGTTCAGCTCTCAACGGGCATGCTTGCAAAAGCGGCGATGTTAACACGCTCCGGTAACGAGGGGACTTACCTGAAACCTGGCTTATGGGAGCGAAGCTGTGGGAGCAAAGCTTGCTCGCGATGAAGATAATGCGGTCTTTCAGGAAAACCAGGGCGCCTGTGTCGCGAGCAAGCTTTGCTCCCACACAAGCTCACTCGCCACAGATCATCCTGTTCAGGCCCCGACACCACTCGTATCAGGCCTGCTTGAAACCCCGCACCTCATCCACCCCACGGTTGGCCAACTGGTCGGCCCGTTCGTTTCCGTGATGGCCGATATGACCGCGCACCCATTTCCAGGTGACGTTGTGACGGTTGACCTGCTCGTCGAGCAGCTTCCACAGATCGGCGTTCTTCACCGGCTCTTTCGCAGCGGTTTTCCAGCCACGCTTCTTCCAGTTGGCCATCCACTCATTGATGCCTTTCATCACATATTGCGAGTCGGTCACCAGCAATACGTCGCAAGGCCGCTTAAGCTCTTCCAGACCCCGAATAGCGCCCATCAGCTCCATACGGTTGTTGGTGGTATTGGTTTCACCGCCCCAGAGTTCCTTCTCGACACCCTTGCATACCAGCAGCGCCCCCCAGCCACCCGGGCCGGGATTGCCCTTGCAGGCGCCGTCAGTGAAGAGTTCTACACTATCGCTCATGCCAATCCATCCAGAAAAAAATGCAAAGGCCTGCCGGACGGGAACGACAACGCCCGCAACCGATGCCGCCAGACCATAAGAAAAGGGTTAAGGCTCGATGTGGCGACGATTGACCTTGGCCATCGGCAAGGGAATCAGCTTGCCCATCGGCTCGCGTCGCGCCTGACGAACCGGGCGCAGCCCGACCGCAATCTTGCGCGCCACCAATAAATAGAAGCCGCCGCCGGACAGTTGCCACTCACCGGCCTTGCGCTCCCAGCCGGCCAGACGGGCCTGCCACTTGGGCGACGCAAGCGGCGGACGATAGCATCCGAAGCGACGTTTCTCCAGCGCGAAGCCCAGCAGGTTGAGCCAGTCACCGACCCTTGACGCCGAGATGCAGCGAGCCTGACGCAAAGCATCGTGAGCGAACACGTGACGCAACCCCCAACTGCTCCAGGGATTGATGCCAATGATCAGCAGATGCCCGCCAGGACGGACGCTGCTGGCGGCTTCGCGCAGCAGCCCGTGCGGGGAGAGACAGAAATCCAGCCCGTGCTGCATCACCACCACATCGGCGGCATGCTCGCTCAACGGCCAGGCCTGCTCTTCGCAAACGATCTCCACGCCAGGCAATGGTGCCCCCAGGCGCACATTGCGCTGAACCTGCGGCGCCGACGGCGGGGTCTGCGCCGAAGGCCCGTAGTGCACCAGATAGCCACCAAAGAAACGGCCCAGCTCGTCTTCGAGCATGCGCCGCTCCTCTTCCAGCAAAAATTGCCCGACAGGGCCGGACAGCCACTCACGAGCGGCGCTGATCAACGCAAGCCAGTCGGGATCAGCCTGAGCGAACGCTTCATCGGTCATTGCATTCTCCAACGCGTCAGGAAGTTCTAAGATGCGCCTTTGTTTTCTGCTTGGCGAATTCCGCGATGATACAGATCAGTGCCCTGCCCGCGTTCACCGATAACTACATCTGGTTGTTACAGGACCACGCCACTCAACGCTGCGCCGTCGTCGACCCCGGCGACGCCACGCCGGTGCAGGCCTGGCTCGACGCCCATCCAGGCTGGGTCCTGAGCGACATCCTGATCACCCACCATCATCACGACCATGTCGGCGGCGTCCAGGCACTGAAAAACGCGACACACGCCACCGTCTACGGCCCGGCCAGTGAAAACATCCCGGCGCGGGACGTGGCGCTGCAGGACAACGACCAGCTCAGCGTCCTCGGCTGGGACTTCGATGTCTACGCCGTACCCGGCCACACCCTGGGGCATATCGCGTATTACCATCATGGCTTGCTGTTCTGTGGCGACACCCTGTTTGCCGCCGGTTGTGGGCGACTCTTCGAAGGCACGCCTGCACAAATGCATCAGTCCCTCAGCCGCCTGGCCTCTCTGCCTGAGGATACGCTGGTCTACTGTACCCATGAATACACCCTCAGCAATCTTAGATTCGCCGCTGCGGTAGAGCCGGGCAACCCGGACATTGCCGCGCGCCTGGAAAAAGTCAGCCAGCAACGCAACGCCGGCGTCATGACCCTGCCCTCGACCCTGGCACTTGAAAAGCTCACCAATCCGTTCCTGCGTACCGCTGAAACATCCGTTAAACAAAAAGCAGACGAACGGAATGGCCAGCGTAACCAGACGCCGAGTGAGGTTTTTGCGGCCTTGAGGGCGTGGAAAGATAAGTTCTAAGGCCGCTGGCGTTTGATACAAAAATTCTGAAAGGTTGACCTGTTGGGGTGCGCTTCCTAGAATCGGCCGACATTTTTGCCCGGAACTTACTTCCAGCCAATGTCGTCATCTATACGTAAGTCCGTCCAGTCAGACACATTGACCCGCTTGGCTCAAGCTGTCGCAGTGGCTGTGTCCGCCACCCTTGCGGGCTGCCAGAGCACGAGCCAGGTGCCGCAGAGCGATGTGGCGCACACGCCGAACATCGCCGCTCGCGCCAAACAGAAGCCCATCTGGCTCACTGAAAAACCCGTCCCTCAAGTGCCTCAGGACGTCTGGGAGCGTATGCGCCAGGGCTTCCAGCTGCAGGAAACCGCCGGCGTCAACCCGCGTATCGAGCAGCAACGCCTGTGGTTCGCCAGCAATCCATCCTTTCTGGAAAACGCCGGCGAACGCGGCAGCCTGTACATTCATTACATCGTCGAACGCCTTGAAGAACGCAACATGCCCCTGGAGCTGGCGCTGCTGCCGGTGATCGAAAGCGCCTACAACCCCATGGCTTATTCCCGGGCCCATGCGGTGGGCCTGTGGCAGTTCATCCCGTCCACGGGGCGCTACTTCAACCTGCGCCAGACCCGCTTCTATGATGGGCGTCGCGACATCACGGCCTCTACCACGGCCGCGATGGATTACCTGACGCGCCTGCACGACATGTTCAACGGCGACTGGCTGTTGGCGCTGGCTGCCTACAACGCAGGCGAGGGAACGGTCAGCCGCGCCATCGAGCGCAACGAAAAACTTGGCCTGCCCACCGATTACTGGAACCTGCCGCTGCCCAGCGAAACCCAGGCCTATGTGCCGAAGTTGCTGGCATTGTCCCAGGTCGTACTTTCTCCCGAGGCCTACGGCGTCAACCTCAACCCGATCGCCAACGAACCGTACTTCCAGGTCGTCGAGATCAACCAGCGCATGGACCTGTCCAAAGTCGCGGCGGTGGCTGACATCGACGAAGACGAGCTGTTCCAGCTCAACCCGGCTTTCAAGCAGCGCACCACCATCGATGGCCCGCAGCACCTGCTGGTGCCCACGTCCAAGGCCCAGTTGTTGACCGCCAGCCTGTCCACCATGCGTCCGGAAGAACTGATCAGCAAACGATCGCTCCAACCGGTTTTTGACTCAGCCGAAGAAAGCACGGTGGCGGGCGCCAAGCGCACCTATCGCGTCAAGCGTGGCGATAACCTGGGGTTGATCGCCAAGGCCAACAACGTTCAGATCAAAGACTTGCAACGCTGGAACAGATTGAGCGGCAACAAACTCAAGATCGGCCAGACCCTGGTCATGCAAGACACCCGCAAACGCGTCAACACGGTAGTCGCTGCCAGCAGCAAGAATAAAAAGAAACAAACCCAGTACAAGGTCAAGCAAGGCGACTCGCTGTACGTGGTCGCCAAACGCTTCAACGTGGAAATGCAGCACCTCAAGCGCTGGAATCCACGGGTAGGCAAGGCACTGAAGCCTGGGCAGATGCTGACGGTTTACTCTCCGCACTAAGCCTGACTGAAGAGAGGGCTGCTTCGCAGCCCAGCGGGAGCAAGCTCCCTCGCCACGGTTTCGGGTAATCCCTGAAGCTTTCGGCTCCCGCCTTTTTCCTGCCGATACAAGCTGTTACTGTACGGGCCATAAAGCCCAAGCCGCCTGGATCGGATCTCAGACTTGATACGTCCCCTCCTCCTGCTCCTGATCAGCCTGGCCTTGAGCTCTCCCGCCGGCGCAACCATTAGCGAAAGCCATGGTTATGCGCAGTTCGGCACGCTCAAGTACCCGGCCAGATTCACCCACTTCGACTGGGTCAACCCGCAAGCGCCCAAGGGCGGTATCTTGCGGGTCATGGCATTTGGCACCTTCGATACGCTCAATCCCTACACTTTCAAGGGCAGCAGCCCGGTTTCGACGCCCAACTTCTTGCAATACGGCATCAACGAGTTGAACGAACCGCTGATGGTTGGCACCGGTCAGTATGCACCGTCCGGCGACGAGCCGACGTCGAGCTATGGCCTGATCGCCCGGTCAGTGGAATACAGCGAAGACCGCAGTTGGGTGGTGTTTAACCTCAGACCCGAAGCCCGTTTTCACGACGGCGTGCCGATTACCGCCTATGACGTGGCGTTCTCCTACAGAACGCTGCTCAAGGAAGGTCATCCGCAGTACCGCACCAACCTTCAGGAAGTGCTACGGGTCGACATCCTCAACCCGCTGAAAATCCGCTTTGTGTTCAAGCGTACGGGCAACCCGCTGCTGATCCTGCGCCTGGGTGAGTTACCGGTGCTGCCCCAGCATTACTGGAAAGACCGCGACTTCAAGGCCACCACCTTCGAACCGCCCTTGGGCAGCGGCCCTTACCGGATTACCAAAGTGCAGCCTGGTCGCCAGTTGGTGTTTGAGCGGGTCAAGAATTACTGGGGCAAGGACCTGCCGGTCAATCGCGGCAAATACAACTATGACCGGATGGACGTGGAGTTCTACCGCGACAGTGAAGTGGCTTTTGAAGCCTTCAAGGCCGGGGAATTCGACATCTACATTGAACACCAGGCCAAAAACTGGGCCAACGGCTACCGGTTCCCGGCGGTCAATCGCGGCGAGGTGATCAAGGCGCAGATTGCTCACCAGATCCCGACCCAGACCCAGGGTCTGTTCATGAATACCCGGCGCAGCACGTTCGCCCAGGTCAAGGTTCGTGAAGCCCTGGGGCTGATGTTCGACTTCGAGTGGACCAACCGCACGCTCTTCAGCGGTGCCTACAAGCGCACCCTCAGCTACTACCCCAACAGTGAATTCTCCGCCAGCGGTCTTCCGGTGGGCCACGAATGGCTGCTGCTCAAGCCGTACCGGGAACAACTACCGCCCGCATTGTTCACCCAACCCTTCAGCCTGCCCAAGACCGACGGGCGGGGCATCCCCCGGGAAACCCTGCGCAAAGCCCTGGGATTGCTGAAGGAAGCCGGGTGGACCATCCACGGCCAGCGCCTGCTCAACGCCGACAGCCAGCCCCTGCGCTTCGAGATCCTGCTGGTGAACCCGAACCTGGAGCGCATCCTGCAGCCCTACGTGGAAAACCTCGCCAGCATCGGCATCCAGGCCCGCCTGCGTACGGTGGATCGCGCTCAATACAAGCAGCGTCTGGACCAGTTCGACTTCGACATGATCCTGCTGACCCTGGGGCAAACCCTCAGCCCGGGTCTTGAGCAATGGCAGTACTTCCATTCCAGCCAGGCGGGGGTCAAGGGCAGCAAGAACTACGCCGGCATCAACAACCCGGTGGTCGATCACCTGCTGGAAAAGCTCCTGTCTGCCCGCACCCGTGACGAACAAGTCGCCGCCGGCAAAGCCCTGGACCGTGTGCTGCTGTGGCAGCACTACTGCATCCCTAACTGGTATCTCAATTATCATCGCCTGGCCTACCGTAACCGGTTTGCCTTTGTCACTACGCCGCCCTACACCCTGGGTTTGAGCGCATGGTGGCTGAAATCTTCGGAGAAAGATCAATGAAGCCTTTACGCGCCCTGCTCCTGCAGGCCAGCGGCCTGTTGTTCGCCGGACTGGCCTGTGCCGCACCGCAGCACGCCTTGACCTTGTACAACGAGCCGCCGAAATATCCGGCCGACTTCAAGCATTTCGATTATGTGAACCCTGACGCCCCCAAGGGCGGGATTTTTCGTCAGGGCGGGTTTGGTGGCTTCGACAGCCTCAACCCTTTTATCAGCAAGGGCGTCCCCGCCGATGACATCGGCCTGATCTACGACACCCTGGCCAAACAAGGCCTGGACGAACCCTTCACCGAATATGGCCTGATCGCCGAAAAAATCGAGAAGGCCCCGGACAATGCCTGGGTGCGCTTTTACCTGCGGCCCGAAGCCCGCTTCAACGACGGCCATCCCGTACGCGCCGAGGACGTGGTGTTCAGCTTCCAGACCTTGACCAAGGACGGCGCTCCGATGTTCCGCGGTTATTACAACGACGTGGCCGAAGTCATCGCCGAAGAACCGCTCAAGGTGCTGTTCAAGTTCAAGCACACCAATAACCGCGAATTGCCGCTGATCCTCGGCCAACTGCCGGTATTGCCCAAGCATTGGTGGGCCGGGCGCGAATTCAACAAGGGCAACCTGGAGATCCCCCTCGGCAGCGGCCCGTATAAGGTCGCCGAAGTGAAGGCTGGCCGCTCGATTCGCTATGAACGCGTGAAGGACTATTGGGGCAAGGACCTGCCGGTCAACCGCGGCTTCTACAACTTCGATGTGCTGACCACCGACTACTATCGCGACAACACCGTGGCGGTCGAGGCACTGAAGGCCGGGCAGTTCGATTTCTGGCTGGAAATGGCTGCCAAGAACTGGGCCAACGCCTACAACATCCCGGCCGTGACCGAAGGCCGGCTGATCAAGGAACAGATCCCCAACGGCAACCCCACCGGCATGCAGGGCTTTGTCTACAACCTGCGCCGCCCGGTCTTCCAGGACGTGCGGGTGCGCAAGGCCTTGAGCCTGCTGCTGGACTTCGAATGGACCAACAAACAACTGTTCCACGGTGCCTACGCCCGCACCCGCAGTTATTTCGAAAACTCGGAGATGGCCGCCACCGGCCTGCCCGGCGAAGACGAGCTGAAGATCCTCGAGCCGTTGCGTGGCAAGATCCCCGAGCAGGTGTTCACCCAGGCCTTCCAGCCTTCGGTATGCGACGGCAGCGGCATGATTCGTGACCAGCAGCGCAAGGCCTATCAATTGCTGCAAGAGGCCGGCTGGCGCATCGTCGACGACAAGATGGTCGATGCCCAGGGCAAACCCGTGGTGCTGGAGTTCCTGCTGGCCCAGACCGAATTCGAGCGGGTGCTGCTGCCGTTCAAGCGTAACCTCAGTGACCTGGGCATCGAACTGGTGATCCGCCGGGTCGACGTGTCCCAATACATCAATCGCGTGCGCTCGCGGGATTTCGACCTGATCGTGGGCAGCTTCCCGCAGTCCAGCTCGCCGGGTAACGAACAGCGCGAGTTCTGGATGTCGGCCGCCGCCGATAATCCCGGCAGCCGCAACACCATGGGCCTGAAGGACCCCGCCGTCGACCAACTGGTGGAGCAACTGATCAACGCCGACTCACGCAAGAGCCTGGTGGCCCACGCCCGGGCGCTGGACCGGGTGTTGCAATGGGGCTACTACGTGATCCCCAACTGGCACATCAAGACCTGGCGCGTAGCCTACTGGAACCACATCGGCCATCCAAAAATCACCCCGACCTACGACATCGGCACCACCACATGGTGGGTCAAGCCAGAGGTCAAGCCTTCCATCGAGGTGGAAAAACAGGTCATCGAGCAAAAAATCGTCGCCCCGGCGAGTGTGGAGTAACCGATGCTGGCTTATATCTTTCGGCGTCTATTGCTCATCATCCCGACCCTGTTTGGCATCCTGCTGATCAACTTCGTGATCATCCAGGCCGCGCCCGGCGGGCCGGTGGAGCAGATGATCGCCAAACTCGAAGGTTTCGAAGGCGCCACCAGCCGCATTGCCGGTGGCGGTGCCGAAGTGTCGGTGGCCGGCTCCGCCTATCGCGGCGCCCAGGGGCTGGACCCGGCGCTGGTCAAGGAAATCGAGCGCATGTACGGCTTCGACAAGTCGGCGCCGGAACGCCTGTGGATCATGATCAAGAATTACGCTCGCCTGGATTTCGGTGACAGTTTTTTCCGAGACGCCAAGGTCATCGACCTGATCAAGGAAAAAATGCCGGTCTCCATCTCGCTAGGGCTGTGGAGTACGCTGATCATGTACCTGGTGTCGATCCCGCTGGGGATCGCCAAGGCGACGCGGCATGGCAGTCATTTCGACGTCTGGACGAGTTCGGCGATCATCGTCGGCTATGCCATCCCGGCGTTCCTGTTCGCCATCCTGCTGATCGTGGTGTTTGCCGGCGGCAGCTATTTCAACTGGTTCCCGCTACGGGGGCTGACGTCCAACGATTTCGATGAACTGAGCATGGGCGGCAAGATCCTCGACTATTTCTGGCACCTGGCCTTGCCCGTGACGGCCCTGGTGATCGGCAACTTTGCCACCATGACCCTGCTGACCAAGAACAGCTTCCTCGATGAAATCAACAAGCAGTACGTGGTCACCGCCAAGGCCAAGGGCCTGACCCGCAATCGGGTGCTCTATGGTCATGTGTTCCGCAACGCCATGCTGCTGGTGATTGCCGGCTTCCCTTCGGCGTTCATCGGAATCTTCTTCACCGGCTCGTTGCTGGTAGAGGTTATTTTTTCCCTTGATGGCCTCGGTTTGATGAGTTTCGAGGCGGCAATCAACCGTGACTACCCGGTGGTCTTCGGCACCCTGTTCATCTTCACCTTGCTGGGGCTGGTGGTGAAACTGATCGGTGACCTGACCTACACCTTTGTCGATCCACGCATCGACTTCGAAAGCCGGGAGCATTGAGATGAACCTGTCCCCCCTCAATCGCCGCCGTTTCGAATTGTTCAAGGCCAATAAGCGTGGCTGGTGGTCGCTGTGGCTGTTCCTGATCCTGTTCGGGCTCAGCCTGGGCGCCGAGTTGATCGCCAATGACAAGCCGCTGGTGGTGCACTACGACGACGGCTGGTACTTCCCGGCACTCAAGCGCTACCCGGAAACCACGTTCGGCGGCGAATTTCCGCTGGAAGCCAACTACAAGAGCCCATACATCCGCGAACTGCTGGCCGCCAAGGACGCGTGGGTGCTGTGGGCACCGATCCCGTTCAGCTACCAGAGCATCAATTACGACCTGAAGGTCCCCGCCCCGGCACCGCCCTCCTCGGTCAACTGGCTGGGCACCGACGACCAGGGCCGCGATGTGCTGGCCCGGGTGATCTATGGTTTCCGTGTTTCGGTGCTGTTCGCTCTGACACTGACCCTCCTCAGCTCGATCATCGGCGTGATCGCCGGCGCCTTGCAGGGCTTTTACGGCGGATGGGTCGACCTGGCCGGCCAGCGTTTCCTGGAGATCTGGTCGGGGCTGCCGGTGCTTTACCTGTTGATCATCCTGGCCAGCTTCGTGCAGCCGAACTTCTGGTGGTTGCTGGGCATCATGCTGCTGTTCTCCTGGATGAGCCTGGTGGACGTGGTCCGCGCCGAGTTCCTGCGCGGGCGCAACCTGGAATACGTGCGTGCCGCGCGGGCATTAGGCATGCAGAACGGCGCGATCATGTTCCGCCACATCCTGCCCAACGCCATGGTCTCGACCATGACGTTCATGCCGTTCATTCTCACCGGGGCCATCGGCACCCTCACGGCCCTGGATTTCCTCGGGTTTGGCTTGCCTCCGGGCGCTCCGTCCCTGGGTGAACTGGTGGCCCAAGGCAAATCCAACCTGCAGGCGCCGTGGCTTGGCATCAGCGCGTTCGCCGTACTGGCGATCATGCTGAGCCTGCTGGTGTTCATCGGCGAGTCAGCTCGCGATGCCTTCGATCCGAGGAAATGAAATGAATCAGGACAATCTGATCGAAGTGCGCGACTTGGCCGTGGAGTTCATCGTCGGCGAACGTCGGCAACGGGTGGTCGAAGGCGTCAGTTTCGACATCAAGCGTGGCGAAACCATGGCCCTGGTCGGCGAAAGCGGCTCAGGCAAGTCGGTGACCGCCCACTCGATCCTGCGGTTGCTGCCCTACCCGCTGGCCCACCATCCAAGCGGGACCATCCAGTACGCCGGCCAGGATTTGCTCGGGTTGAAAGAAAAGACTATCCGCCACATCCGGGGTAACCGGATCGCGATGATCTTTCAGGAGCCGATGACGTCCCTCAATCCGCTGCATTGCATCGAGAAGCAGATCAATGAAGTGCTGGGCATTCACAAGGGGCTATCCGGTAAGGTCGCTACCCGTCGCACCTTGGAGTTGCTGGAACTGGTGGGCATCCCCGAGCCGCACAAGCGCCTCAAGGCCCTGCCCCACGAACTGTCCGGTGGCCAGCGCCAGCGAGTGATGATCGCCATGGCCCTGGCCAACGAGCCGGAGCTGCTGATTGCCGACGAACCGACCACGGCACTGGACGTCACCGTCCAGCTGAAAATCCTCGAATTGCTCAAGGATTTGCAGGCGCGGCTGGGTATGTCGCTGCTGTTGATCAGCCACGATTTGAACCTGGTGCGAAGAATTGCTCATCGCGTATGTGTCATGCAGCGCGGTTGCATCGTCGAACAGGCATCGTGCGAAGAGCTGTTCCGCGCGCCGCAGCATCCGTACACTCGGGAACTGCTGGCCGCCGAGCCCAGCGGCAACCCGGCGACCAACGTGGTCGGCCCGCCGCTGTTGCAGGTCGAGGACCTGAAAGTCTGGTTCCCGATCAAGAAAGGCCTGTTCAAACGCACGGTGGACTACATCAAGGCCGTGGACGGTATCCGCTTCAGCCTGCCCCAGGGCCAGACCCTGGGTATCGTTGGCGAAAGCGGCTCCGGCAAGTCCACCCTGGGGCTGGCGATCTTGCGGTTGATCGGCAGCCAGGGGGGGATCCGCTTTGAAGGCAAGCAGCTGGACTGCCTGTCGCAGCAACAGGTCCGGCCACTGCGCCGGGAGATGCAAGTGGTGTTTCAGGACCCGTTCGGCAGCCTGAGCCCACGGATGTGTGTAAGCCAGATCGTCGGCGAAGGCCTGCGGATCCACAAGATCGGCACCGCAGCCGAGCAGGAACAAGCGATAATCGCGGCATTGAAGGAGGTAGGCCTGGATCCGGAGACTCGGAACCGCTACCCCCATGAATTTTCCGGAGGGCAGCGGCAGCGTATCGCCATTGCCCGGGCCCTGGTGCTCAAGCCGGCGTTGATTCTGCTGGATGAACCGACGTCGGCCCTGGACCGTACCGTGCAACGCCAGGTGGTGGAGCTGTTGCGGTCGCTGCAAACCAAGTACAACCTGACGTACCTGTTTATCAGCCATGACCTGGCTGTCGTCAAAGCGCTGAGCCACCAGTTGATGGTGGTCAAGCATGGCCAAGTGGTCGAACAAGGTGATGCCCGCAGCATATTCGCCGCGCCGCAACACCCCTATACACAGCAGTTGCTGGAGGCCGCTTTCCTGGCCCCAACAACTGCCGAATAACCTGAAAGAGGAGCAACACATGGGTTTTCTCGCCGGTAAGCGCGTACTGATCGTCGGTGTCGCCAGCAAGCTGTCCATCGCATCCGGCATCGCCGCCGCCATGCATCGCGAGGGCGCTGAGCTTGCCTTCACTTATCAGAACGACAAACTCAAGGGTCGCGTCGAAGAGTTCGCACAAGGCTGGGGTTCGAGCCCTGAGCTGTGCTTCCCGTGCGACGTGGCCAGCGATGAAGAAATCGCCAAGGTTTTCGAAGAACTGAGCAAGAAGTGGGACGGCCTGGACTGCATCGTGCACTCCGTGGGCTTCGCCCCGGGCGATCAACTGGACGGCGACTTCACCGAAGCCACCACCCGCGAAGGCTTCCGCATTGCCCACGACATCAGCGCCTACAGCTTCGTGGCCCTGGCCAAAGCCGGTCGTGAAATGATGAAAGGCCGCAACGGCAGCTTGCTGACCCTGTCGTACCTGGGCGCCGAGCGCACCATGCCGAACTACAACGTGATGGGCATGGCCAAGGCTTCCCTGGAAGCAGGCGTGCGTTACCTGGCCGGCTCCCTGGGCCCGGATGGCACCCGCGTCAACTGCGTATCGGCCGGTCCAATCCGTACCCTCGCCGCTTCCGGCATCAAGAACTTCCGCAAAATGCTGGCCGCCAACGAAGCGCAGACTCCGCTGCGTCGCAACGTCACCATCGAGGAAGTCGGCAACGCCGGCGCCTTCCTGTGCTCGGACCTGGCCTCGGGCATCAGCGGTGAAATCATGTACGTGGACGGCGGCTTCAACACCACCGCCATGGGTAACATCGAAGAGTAATCTTCACGTCACATCCGCTGCGTAAAAACGCCGCTTGTCCTGAAAAGGGACAAGCGGCGTTTTTTATTCCGCTCTGGTCATGGCGGCGGGTCAGCTTGCATTCGGGTTGAATGGGCCACCGCTATCGCGAGCAGGCTCGCTCCCACATTTTCCGAGTTGCTCATAGACTTCGGGCAAACCACAAATCCCCTGTGGGAGCGAGCCTGCTCGCGATGACGATGGACCTGCACACATAAGGGCTTGATGTGACGCCGTCAGCGCGAGCCAGCCTGTTTTTGAATGTACATCGCCTCATCAGCATCCGCCAAAAGGCTGTCGATGGACTGATGACGCTTCGGGTCATAGTCGATCTGGCCCACGCTGAAACGGATGTCATAGCCACGCTGCAACATCGCATTGCGCTCATCAAGGATTTCCCTGAGTCGCGCCATGATCGCCGAGGTTTCGACATGGGCAGAGCCGGTGAGCAGCGCCACGAACTCATCGCCACCCAAACGACCGATCACATCACTTTCGCGAAAGGCGATGCGTAGCACGTCGGCAAACGTTTTTAGTGCCGTATCGCCCTCGGCGTGTCCAAAGCGGTCGTTGATGAGCTTGAAGTCGTTGAGGTCGAAGAACAGCAGTGTTGCCGGACGCGACAGGCGCTCGCAAACGCTCAGCGCATGCTGGGCCAACGTCTTGAAACCACGTCGATTGGACAGCAAGGTCAGTTCGTCCATGCTCGCCATCTGCACAGCAATCATTTCCTGCTCGGCCATGCTGGCCAAGTCGCGCAGCAGTTCGCGCTCTTCGTCATTGAGCTTGCGCGGCTTGGTGTCCAGCAAGCACAGGGTTCCAAGCTTGCTGCCGTCATCCAGTGCCAACGGCTGCCCGGCGTAGAAACGAATGCCGGGTTTATCGGTGACAAACGGGTTGTCGCGAAACCGCTCGTCCTGCTCCGCGTCGCAAACCTCCAGAATCTGATCCTGCAAAATGGCGTGTGCACAAAATGAAACGTCGCGTCCGGACTCACTGGCGTCCAGGCCCGCGTTGGACTTGAACCACTGACGGTTGGCATCCACCAGCGACACCAGCGCAATGGGCACATCGAACAAACGCCGGGCAAGGCGAGTCAGGCGGTCGAAGCGCTCCTCGGGCGCAGTGTCGAGCAATTTGAGCGAGTGCAAATTCTTGAGGCGAACGGCTTCGTTATCCGGTTTACCAGGCGCAAGCATCGGAAACTCCATAGAGAGGGCTTGTTGAAGTCTAGCCCAGGCCCTCTCCTCTTCAAACCGAACGGCCAAATCAGACAGGCATTTCTCGACGGGGCCGAATACACTGCGACACAGGTTCAAGACGAGGACGCCGACCGATGAAGCCCGCCCCCCATGATGCCGCCCCACGTTTCTGGCGTGATGCAGCGCTGCCCTTCATCGAAGCCCGGGGCATCGCCGATGGACGCAAGGTCTGCTATTCGCGTCATTCCCATGACCACTTTTCCATCGGGGCGATCACGGCCGGGCGCAGCACCTACCTTCATGAGCAATCGAATTTCCAGGTAGAGAGCGGTACGGTCGTATTGATGAACCCCGGCGATGTCCATGCGTGCAACCCGATCAATGATCAGCCATGGTCGTATGTAATGCTGTACGTCGACACCCAGTGGCTGACGGACTTGCAGCGCCGAATCGGCTTTGACGAGACCCTGGGTTTTCAGGGCTTCGCCACCACCCACAGCCGCGACATCGAGCTGTTTGCCGCCTTACAGGGTTTGTACGGCCAACTGGTGGATGAGCGGATCGACATCGCCCGCAAACACGCCGCCGCCGAAGCGTTTTTCATCGACCTGCAACACCGGCTCAACCCAGCCGGGCGCCCGGACCGTGGCAGCCACCCGGGATTGATGCGAGCGGCGCAGTTTATCCATGACCATTGCAGCGAGGCCTTGAAACTTGAAGACATCTGCGCCGCCGCACAACTTTCGCCGTCGTACCTGAGCCGGGCCTTCAAGCGCCATTACGGCATGACGCCCCATGCTTTCCTGGTCAATCGTCGGATCCAGTTCGCCCGTCGGCAGTTACGCGAAGGCAAGCTGATTGCCGATGTCGCACTGGACAGCGGGTTTGCCGACCAGGCGCATTTCCAGCGTGCGTTCAAACAACACCTGGCCGCCACACCGGGCCAATATCGCGGTTGATTCCCGATCCTGCTTTCGCGGGGATGGCTCAAGGCAACAACAAATACACCGCACTGACCACCAGCAACGCCGCCATCGTCCGATTGAACAGGCGCATGGTCGCCGGGTTGCCCAGCCAGACCCGCAGAAAACTGCCGGCATAGGCCCAGCAGCCCACCGAGAGATAACAGATCACCAGGTAGATAGCCGCAAACTGCCACACCAACCGCGCCTCACCATCGGCCACGAATGCTCCCATCCCGGCCACACAGGCCAGCCACGCCTTGGGGTTGAGCCACTGCATCAACGCGCCGTAAAACATCGACGGCGCCCGCTCCTCGTCTCCGGCGCCCAGCTGCCCGTTGTCCATCGCCAGTTTCCAGGCCATGAACAACAGAAAACCCACGCCCCCCAGTTGCACCACTCGCGTGAGGCCGGGCCAGCGCTGCAGCACTTCGTGCAACCCCAGCCCCATCAACACCAGCAGCAAGACAAACCCCAGGGTGGCCCCGGCCACGTGACGCAAGGTGGCACGAAAGCCGAATCGCGCCCCGGAACTGAGGGCTACAATATTCACCGGCCCGGGAGTGATGGACGCGACCAGTGCAAACGCAGCCATGGAAATAATCAGACTCATTGCATACCTTCTTCATGTCCGTGAGGTGGCGTTCAAGGTAAATTGCACGCCACTGGCGGTATTGAACAAAACTGCCCAATGACGACGACTCACCGCGCGCCGTGCGAACAGGTGCTGTTTCGGGCTTTTTTTTACGCAAACTTTACGCAGCGTCCGGTCAACGAAATCGATACTGGGCGGCTCATTCTTTCAGGCGTGTTTTATGTCCCTTGCGGCTGTGCGGTTTATCGGATTCATCCTCGGCATTTTCCTGATCACCCTGGCCGCGAGCATGGCAATCCCGCTTCTCACGCTGATGGTGTACGAGCGAAACGATGACCTCTCGGCGTTCTTGTGGTCGAGCCTGATCACCTCTGTCTGCGGCATCTTGCTGGTAGCACGTGGTCGGCCAGAGCACATACAACTGCGTCCGCGGGACATGTACCTGCTGACCACTGCCAGTTGGGTGGTTGTCTGCACCTTCGCCGCCTTGCCGATGGTATTTATCCAGCACATCAGCTACACCGACGCATTCTTCGAGACGATGTCCGGCATCACCACCACCGGCTCGACCATCCTCACCGGCTTGGACAATGCCTCCCCGGGCCTGCTGATCTGGCGCTCGATGTTGCAGTGGCTCGGAGGGATCGGCTTCATCGGCATGGCGGTGGCCATCCTGCCGCTGTTGCGGGTCGGCGGCATGCGACTGTTCCAGACCGAATCATCGGACTGGTCGGAAAAAGTCACACCGCGCTCCCATGTCGCGGCGACCTACATCCTGTGGCTCTACTTAGGCTTGAGTGCCCTGGCCGCCCTGGCCTTGTGGCTGGCGGGCATGACACCTTTCGAAGCGATCAACCATGCGATGACCATGATTTCCACCGGAGGGTTCTCCACTTCGGATTCGTCCTTGGCCAACTGGTCTCAACCGGCCATCCACTGGATCTCGGTGATTATCATGATCGCCGGCGCACTGCCCTTCACCTTGTATGTCGCCACGTTGCGCGGGAACAAACGAGCGTTGCTCAGGGATCATCAGGTCCGTGGATTCCTCGGGTTCCTGGTCATTACCTGGCTCGTGGTGGGCACCTGGCTGAGCCTGAACAGCGACTACGCCTGGCTGGACGCGGTGCGTATCGTGGCCGTCAACGTGACTTCGGTGGTCACCACCACCGGTGTGGCGCTGGGTGACTACTCGCTATGGGGCAGCTTTGCCCTGCTGCTATTTTTCTACCTGACGTTTGTCGGCGGTTGTTCGGGATCCACCTCCGGCGGGCTGAAGATTTTTCGTTTTCAGGTGGCCGGCGCCTTACTGATGGGCAGTTTGAAACAACTGATCCATCCGCGGGCGGTGATTCAAAAAAAATACAACAAGCACCCCATCGACGAAGAGATCGTCCGTTCGCTGCTGACGTTTTCTTTTTTCTTCACCATTACCATCGGCGCTATCGCCCTTGGGCTTGCGCTGATCGGCCTGGACTGGACGACGGCCCTCACCGGTGCCGCCACGGCCGTGTG
This sequence comes from Pseudomonas sp. A214, assembly GCF_900156295.1. Classification (NCBI taxonomy): domain Bacteria; kingdom Pseudomonadati; phylum Pseudomonadota; class Gammaproteobacteria; order Pseudomonadales; family Pseudomonadaceae; genus Pseudomonas; species Pseudomonas sp. A214. The sequence continues at coordinate 3,573,753 of NZ_LT707062.1, read as the reverse complement.
CAACGTCGGGCCAGGGCTGGGCTCGATCATCGGACCGGCCGGCAACTTCTCCACCTTGCCGGATGCGGCCAAATGGCTGCTGACCATTGGCATGCTGCTGGGTCGTCTGGAGATTCTGACCGTGCTGGTGTTGTTCACGCCGGTGTTCTGGAAGTATTGAACACTTCGGGTAATGCGAAGCCGATAAACGAAAAAAGCCGCGACGCCAATCCATAACGTCGCGGCTTTTTTTCAAGCGATCAGCGGTCGTTCTTGATCGAAGAGCTGGTCGCGTTGGTCAGTCCCTTGGTGTTGTGGGTGCCTGGCGTAGTGGTGGAAATGGCCGACGCCTTGGTCAAGCCGCGCGTGTCACGGTCCTTGGCGATGTTCGACGTGAGCGAAGCCTTGCTGGTCCGGTCGGTGCGGGTGGTACCGGTGTGTTTGCCGCTCAGGCCATGATCGCGAGTCCGGGTGCCGGTGTGGTCGCTGGTCAATCCTTTACCAAGGCCGCTGGAAGCGCTGGACTTGCCACTGCCCTGGCCACCGCCGACACCACCACCGTGGCCGCCGCCGTTTCCACCGCCCTTACCGCCACCCCCGCCATTCCCACCACCGGCAGCGTAGCTCGCGCCAATAGGCGACAGGTCGGCGGGCAACAAGGCTGAGGCACTCAGCATCAAGGCACACACAGCGACGGCGATCAGGGATTTCTTATGTTTGGACATGATGTCTCCGAAAGACAAAAACAACGGTTGAACCTTTAAGACTCAGGGGTTCAACTTTTGTTCGTAAGCAGCCGACCAAGTGAATGGAAATTCACTGTCGATTTTCCGGTGGAGCCATCCCGGGCCTGGCTCTATGCTCCTCCCATGAACCTACACGACTCGCTGCTCCCACCCCATGCCGAGATGGTCCGCGCCATGCTCGAACGAGACACCGCCTACGAGGGGGTGTTCTTCACGGCGGTCAAGACCACCGGCATCTTCTGTCGCCCCAGCTGCACGGCGCGCAAGCCGAAGCCGGAAAACGTCGAATTTTTCGCCCACGCTGACGAAGCCATGTCGGCCGGCTATCGAGCCTGTCTGCGTTGCAAGCCGCTGGATGCCGCCGCCATCGCGCCCGCCTGGATCCAGGCGCTGCTCAAGGCGGTGGACGCCGAACCCGACCTGCGCTGGACCGACGCCTTGTTGCTGGAACAAGGCATTGAACCGCTGAAGCTGCGGCGCTGGTTCAAGCAGCATTTCGGCATGACTTTCCATGCCTACCTGCGCACCCGACGGCTGGGCATCGCCCTGGGGGGCATCAAAGAAGGGATTTCCATCGACAATGCGGCCTTTGACTCAGGCTACGAGTCCCTGAGCGGATTTCGTGACGCCTTCGTGAAGTCTTTCCACATCACACCGGGCCGCGCCGCCCACAGCGAACCCCTGCTGTTCACCCGCCTGACAACGCCACTGGGGCCGATGCTGGCCATGGCCGAACGGCGCGGCCTGGTGTTGCTGGAGTTCCTCGACCGCCCGGCCCTGACCCGGGAAATTGAAGAGTTGCAACAACGCTACGGCTATACCGTCGCCCCGGGGCACAATCCCCACTTGCAACAGATCGAAACCGAACTGGCCGACTATTTCGCTGGGAAGCTCACCTCGTTCAGCGTGCCGCTGCACATGCCCGGCAGCGCCTTCGCCGTCCGGGTCTGGGCTGAACTGGAAAAAATCCCCTACGGCGAAACCCGTAGCTACGGCAACATCGCCACTGCCCTCGGCAGTCCTGGTGCCAGCCGTGCGGTGGGACTGGCCAACGGCCAGAATCGCCTGGCCATCGTCATCCCCTGCCACCGGGTGATCGGTGCGGATGGCTCGTTGACCGGCTATGGTGGCGGGCAGCCACGCAAGGCTTTTCTGTTGCGGCTGGAAAAAGCTGCGGTGCAGGTGTCCCTGCCACTGGCATTCTGATCAGCCTGCCGAGTGAACACCTGATGCCTGTCCCGTACCACGATGCCAGCACCTTTCTGGCAAGCCTCGACGAAGACTGGCGCCGTCATGTCGAGATAATCGGCCCTTGTCTGCTGCAACCCAAACCGGCCCGCGACCCGTATGAAGCACTCGTCCGGGCGATTGCCTATCAACAATTGCATGCTAAAGCCGGCGATGCGATTCTCGGTCGCTTTCTGCGGCTGTTTCCGGGAGCGATATTCCCCAGGCCTGAGCAGATCCTGGCGACTGACTTCCAACAGATGCGCGACTGCGGATTTTCCGCCAGCAAGATCGCGACCATACAGGGCATCGCTCAAGCGACGCTGGACGAGGTGGTGCCGGACTACCCCGCGGCGCTGGCCATGGATGATGAGGCCTTGATCGAACGCTTGATCACCCTGCGCGGCGTCGGACGCTGGACCGTGGAGATGCTGCTGATCTACAGCCTGGAGCGACCCGACATCCTGCCGGCGGATGACTTTGGAGTGCGTGAGGGGTATCGGCGGCTCAAGGGTTTGGACGTCCAACCGACGCGCAAACAGATGGGTGGGATTGGACAGGCGTGGAGCCCACATCGGACGGTGGCGGCGTGGTATTTGTGGCGGGTGCCCGGTCGCTAGAGCGCGTCATCGTTCATCGCGAGCAGGCTCGCTCCCACAGGGATTTCGGTGTTTGTGTTCACTGAAGATCAAATGTGGGAGCGAGCCTGCTCGCGATGGCTGCCGCATGGCCGGCCTGAATTCAGCTGTCAAAAAATGCCGACCGTCTAGGCTGTCCTGAGCCACTTCCCAATTGCCAACCGGAGGTTCTCATGCAGCTCGAAGGATCCTGCCATTGCGGCGCGGTGTCGTTCAGCCTCGACAGCGCCCACCCCTACCCTTATCAGCGCTGCTACTGCTCGATCTGTCGCAAGACCCAGGGTGGAGGCGGCTTTGCGATCAACCTGGGGGGCGATGCACGGAGCTTGAAGGTACGCGGTCGCAAGCACATCTCGATCTATCATGCGCGGCTCAAGAATGACGGGGATAAACGCGCCCACCGCAGTAGCGCCGAACGGCATTTCTGTTCCCTTTGCGGTTCAGGCTTGTGGCTGTTCAGCCCCGAATGGCCTGAGCTGATCCACCCGTTCGCCTCTGCCATCGATACGCCGTTGCCGGTACCGCCTGAGCACACCCATCTGATGCTGGGCTCCAAGGCGCCGTGGGTGGAAGTCGAGGCGCACGCCGGCGATCAGCGGTTCGAGATCTATCCCCAGGAGTCCATTGCCCAATGGCATGAGCGCCTGGGTTTGAGCGATTAAGGATGTAGAGCTGCGTGAGGCCTCATCGCGAGCAGGCTCGCTCCCACAGGGATTTTCGGTGTACTCATTACTTGTGTTCACTGAAGATCAAATGTGGGAGCGAGCCTGCTCGCGATGGCGTCAGGGCAAACAGCCCTATACCGCAGGCACACCACTGTGGAAGCGAAACTCCACATCCGGCGATTCAATCAGCGCCTGCTCGGCGTCACGAACCTTGTCGATCACCTGGGCGATGTCCTTGGCGTCGCCATACTGGTAGGCCAGTTTCAGGTAGCCCTGGAAATGCCGGGCTTCGCTTTTGAGCAAACCGAAATAGAACTTGCCCAATTCTTCGTCCAGGTGCGGCACCAGGGCCTCGAAACGCTCGCAACTGCGGGCCTCGATGAAAGCGCCGACCACCAAAGTGTCCACCAGTTTGACCGGTTCGTGGCTGCGGACCACTTTGCGCAGCCCCGAGGCGTAACGCCCGGCAGAGAGCTGGCGCAAGCCGACCTTGCGTTTTTTCATCAGGCGCATCACCTGTTCGTGATGCACCAGTTCTTCCCGGGCCAGACGTGACATCAGGTTGATCAGGTCAACGTGGGAGTGGTACTTGGCGATCAGGCTCAGGGCGGTGCTGGCGGCCTTGAATTCGCAGTTCTTGTGGTCGATCAGCAGCGTCTCCTGGTCGGCCAGCGCCGCCTGGACCCAGGCATCGGGAGTGCGGCAACCAAGGAATTCATGAATTTCGGGAAGGATCATGGGGCTCACGGAAAAAGAGAGTCGAGCGAAGGGCGCCGATTATACCGGCCTGCCTCCAGACCACCAGCCACCGCCGTTGATATGCATCAAGTCGACGACTGCCATACAACAACTATAGTTGAGCAACGCCATGCCTTTTTATTGCTGGAGACGCCGATCATGCAAGCCATTCGCAGCATTCTGGTGGTCATCGACCCCGAACATTCGGAAAGCCTCGCGCTCAAGCGCGCCAAGCTGATTGCCGGTGTCACCCAGGCCCACCTGCATCTGCTGGTGTGTGACAAGAAGCATGACCATGCCGGCATGCTCAGCGTGCTGAAGGCCGCGTTGCTGGCCGACGGCTACAGTGTCACCACCGAACAGGCCTGGAACGAAAGCCTCTACGAAACCATCATCGACGTACAGCAGGCCGAAGGTTGCGGCCTGGTGATCAAGCAACATTTTCCCGACAGCCCGCTGAAAAAAGCCCTGCTCACCCCGGCGGACTGGAAATTGCTGCGCCATTGCCCGACTCCAGTGCTGCTGGTGAAAACCGCCGGTTCCTGGAAAGACAAAGTGATCCTCGCCGCCGTCGACGTGGGCAATGCCGACGGCGAGCACCGCCACCTGCACTCCACCATCATCGATCACGGCTACGACATTGCCATCCTGGCCAAGGCGCACCTGCACGTGATCAGCGCCCATCCCACACCGATGCTGTCCTCCGCCGATCCGACGTTCCAGCTCAAGGAAACCATCGAGGCCAAATACCGCGAACAATGCCGGGCGTTCCAGGCTGAGTTCGACATCGACGACCAACACCTGCACATCGAAGAAGGTCCGGCGGACGTCCTGATTCCATACATGGCACGCAAGCTGCAGGCAGCGGTGACAGTGATCGGCACCGTGGCGCGTTCCGGGTTGTCAGGGGTCTTGATCGGCAATACCGCCGAAGCGGTGCTCGACACGCTGGAAAGCGACGTGCTGGTGCTCAAACCGCAGGAGGTCGAGGATCATCTGGTGGAGCTGGCGGTCAAGGACTGACACCCCCCGCCACAAAAGCCATCTCCTTCAGCCGCCAATGGCATCCTTCAGGAAGCCCGGCGCGATGTAGCGCTGGTAATGGGCTTCGGACAGCAGGAAGAATTCCCGATCAATGGCGTCGCGCAGGTCCGGCAGGTCCCAGTCGCGAAATTCGGGCATCAGCACCATGCCGTAGGCTTCCAGGTTGTTGATCACCCGCGCGCCACGGGCGATCAATTGATAAGCCCAGCAATATTCCGACTGGTGCGGCACAAAACGAATCTTGCGTGTTTCCAGTTGCTGGCGCAGCAGCGCAGGATCAAAAACCTCCAGTTTGGCCACCATCACCTGGACCAGCAACTGCTCAAGCCGCATCCACACCGCGCGTTTTTCGTCCTCGTTATAGCCGTTCCAATGAATCACTTCATGGTGGAACCGCTTGCAGCCACGGCACACCAGGTCACCGTAGACAGTGGAGCAAAGGCCGACGCAGGGGGTCTTGATGAGCTGGTTGGGCATAAGGAAAAACACACGCAAAAGCAGGACAGGCCGGCATGTTAGCCCTTTGTCTAAGATTGATCACCCCTCAAACTTCAGGGGCCAACTTACGTTTATTTTTTTTTTGCCGTAGAATCAGCCAGCCTTTTAAGGCGCCAATGTCCGTTAGAAGCTGTTTTCAAAGCGTCACGAGCACAGTCGTTCCTTCAGAGCGGTGTTGGCCGAGGGTCTTTCCAGCGGGGAAAGCCCAACGCCAACCCTCATCAGCTCCCCGTTCTGCAGGCGTAAAACTTTGAAAGCAGCTTCTGTGAGGAACTCGCGGAAACTCTGGCGTGGTGGCTCAAAAAGCCTCCGACGCGCATGAGTACCGTGGGTTTCTGGATGAGCGTCCCGGACACCCATTTGGGACCACTGATGAGGGTAATAACTGTGCTTGAAGCCTACCGCAAACATATCGAAGAGCGTGCAGCACTGGGTATCGTTCCCCAGCCGCTTAACGCCGAACAAACCGCAGGCCTGATCGAGCTGCTGAAGAATCCTCCGGCTGGCGAAGAAGCTTTCCTCGTTGACCTGATCACCAATCGCGTTCCGCCTGGAGTCGACGAAGCCGCCTACGTGAAGGCCGGTTTCCTGTCCGCCCTGGCCAAAGGCGAAGCCCAATCCCCTCTGCTGGACAAGAAGCGCGCCGTTGAACTGCTCGGCACCATGCAGGGCGGCTACAACATCGTGACCCTGGTGGACCTGCTGGACGACGCCGAACTGGCGCCCGTAGCCGCCGAAGAACTCAAGCACACACTGCTGATGTTCGATGCCTTCCACGACGTGGCTGAAAAAGCCCGCAATGGCAACGTTCACGCCAAGGGCGTGCTGCAATCCTGGGCCGACGGCGAGTGGTTCAAGAACCGCCCCGTGCTGGCCGACAAGATCAGCCTTCGGGTGTTCAAGGTTACCGGCGAAACCAACACCGACGACCTCTCCCCGGCTCCTGACGCCTGGTCCCGCCCGGACATCCCACTGCACGCCCTGGCCATGCTGAAAATGGCCCGTGACGGTATCGTGCCGGATGAACAAGGCAAGACCGGCCCGATGAAGCAGATCGAAGAGATGCGCGGCCAGGGCTTCCCGATCGCCTACGTCGGTGACGTGGTCGGTACCGGTTCGTCACGTAAATCAGCCACCAACTCGGTGCTGTGGTTCTTCGGTGACGACGTGCCTTACGTGCCGAACAAGCGCGCCGGTGGTTTCTGCTTCGGCAGCAAGATCGCCCCGATTTTCTACAACACCATGGAAGACGCCGGCGCCCTGCCGATCGAATTCGATGTGTCCAACATGCACATGGGCGACGTGATCGACCTGTACCCGCATGCTGGCAAAGTCTGCAAGCACGGCACTGATGAAGTCCTGGCCACCTTCGAAATGAAGACCCCGGTCCTGTTGGACGAAGTGCGTGCCGGCGGCCGTATCCCGCTGATCATCGGTCGCGGCCTGACCGAGAAGGCACGTGCCGAGCTGGGCCTGCCCGCTTCGGACCTGTTCAAGAAGCCGGAAGCCCCGGCCGAAAGCACCAAGGGTTTCACCCTGGCGCAGAAAATGGTCGGCAAGGCCTGCGGCGTGACCGGCGTTCGTCCGGGCACCTACTGCGAGCCGAAGATGACCACCGTGGGTTCCCAGGACACCACTGGCCCGATGACCCGCGACGAATTGAAAGACCTGGCGTGCCTGGGCTTCTCGACCGATCTGGTGATGCAGTCCTTCTGCCACACCGCGGCCTATCCAAAGCCGATCGACGTGACCACCCACCACACCCTGCCTGACTTCATCATGACCCGTGGCGGCGTGTCCCTGCGTCCGGGCGACGGCATCATCCACAGCTGGCTGAACCGCATGCTGCTGCCGGACACCGTCGGCACCGGTGGCGACTCCCACACCCGTTTCCCGATCGGTATCTCGTTCCCGGCCGGTTCTGGCCTGGTGGCGTTCGCCGCCGCCACTGGCGTCATGCCGCTGGACATGCCGGAATCGATCCTGGTTCGCTTCAAGGGCAAGCTGCAACCAGGCGTCACCCTGCGTGACCTGGTTCACGCCATCCCTTACTACGCGATCCAGAAAGGTCTGTTGACCGTCGAGAAGAAAGGCAAGAAGAACGCCTTCTCCGGCCGCATCCTGGAAATCGAAGGCCTGGAAACCCTGACCGTCGAGCAAGCGTTCGAACTGTCCGACGCCTCGGCCGAACGTTCGGCTGCCGGTTGCACCATCAAGCTGTCCAAGGAATCGATTGCCGAATACCTGCAATCGAACATCACCCTGCTGCGCTGGATGATCGGCGAAGGCTACGGCGATGCCCGCACCCTGGAGCGTCGTGCCCAGGCGATGGAAGCCTGGCTGGCCAACCCGGAACTGCTGGAAGCCGACAAGGACGCCGAATACGCCGAAGTCATCGAGATCGACCTGGCCGACGTCAAGGAGCCTGTGCTCTGCGCGCCGAACGACCCGGACGATGCCCGCCTGCTCTCCAGCGTCGCTGGGCAGAAGATCGACGAAGTGTTCATCGGTTCGTGCATGACCAACATCGGCCACTTCCGCGCTGCCGGTAAGTTGCTGGAACAGGTCAAGGGTCAGTTGCCAACCCGTCTGTGGCTCTCGCCGCCGACCAAGATGGACGCTCACCAGCTCACCGAAGAAGGCTACTACGGCATCTACGGCAAGGCCGGTGCACGGATGGAAATGCCAGGCTGCTCGCTGTGCATGGGTAACCAGGCACGCGTGGAACCGAACTCCACTGTGGTATCGACTTCGACCCGTAACTTCCCGAACCGTCTGGGCGACGGCGCGAATGTCTACCTGGCTTCGGCCGAACTGGCATCCGTGGCGTCTATCCTGGGTCGCCTGCCGACCGTCGAGGAGTACATGGAATACGCCGGCAAGATCGACAGCATGGCAGCGGACGTGTACCGCTACCTGAGCTTCGACCAGATCGCCGAGTTCCGTGAAGCGGCTGCCAATGCCAACATCCCGGTCGTTCAAGCCTAAGGCTTCAACGCTCGACTAAAAACGCCGCCCTTCTTGCGAGGGGCGGCGTTTTTTTATGCCTGTTTTCGATGCAACCTGAACTGACGCCATCGCGAGCAGGCTCGCTCCCACAGAGACTTGTGGTGAATGACGAATCTATGAACACCCAAGACTCCATGTGGGAGCGAGCCTGCTCGCGAAGACGGCAGCACATCCAACATCAATGCAAGCTGACCCACCGCTTTCGCGAGCGCGCTCGCTCCCACAGGGAATCCGGTCAGGATGTCAGGGAATAGACCAGCGCGGTAATTGCCACCACCCCTACCAGCGTCACGAACACATTGGACGCCTGGCCGCGGTAACGGGCCATGGCTGGGACCTTTTGGATTGCGTACATCGGCATCAGGAACAGGATCGCCGCGATTACCGGGCCGCCCAGGGTTTCGATCATGCCCAGGATGCTCGGGTTAAGGGTGGCGACGATCCAGCACACCACCAACATGAACGCTGCGGTCAGACGGTCCAGGGTCTTTGCCGCCGGACGTCGACCGCTCTTGACGATCAGGCCCTTGAGGCCTTCGCTGGCGCCAATGTAATGCCCCAGGAAGGACTTGGAGATCGCCACGAACGCAATCAATGGCGCGGCAAAAGCGATGGTCGGATTGCTGAAGTGGTTGGCCAGGTACGACAGGATCGACAGATTCTGCGCCTTGGCCTCGGCCAGTTGCGACGGGGAAAGCGTCAAAACACAACTGAACACAAAGAACAGCACCATCACCACCATCAGCACATGGGCGCGCGAGAGGATCTGCGAGCTGCGCACTTCGGCGTTATCGCCATGGCGACGCTTCTGATCCACCGCAAACGCCGAGATGATCGGCGAGTGGTTGAACGAGAACACCATCACCGGAATCGCCAGCCACAAGGTATGCAGCAGCGCCGAAGGTTCAGGCAGCGTGGACGCAGTGGTCAGGATGCCACCGTTCCAGTGCGGGATCAGAAACACCGCCAGGAACAGCAACGCTACGATAAACGGATAGACCATCAGGCTCATGGCCTTGACGATCGCCTGCTCCCCGCAGCGCACCACTGCCAGCAAACCCAGGATCAACACCAGCGACAGCACCACCCGAGGTGGCGGCTGGATATGCAGTTGATGCTCCAGGAAGCTGCCCACCGTATTGGTCAGCGCCACGCTGTAGATCAGCAGAATCGGGAAAATTGCAAAGAAGTACAGCAACGTGATCAGTGCACCGGCCTTGATACCGAAATGCTCCTCCACCACGTCAGTGATGTCCGCGCCTTCACGGCCGGACAACACGAAACGGGTCAGGCCCCGATGGGCGTAGAACGTCATGGGAAAGGCTAGCAACGCCAGGATCAACAACGGCCAGAAACCGCCGAGGCCGGCGTTGATGGGCAAAAACAAAGTACCTGCACCGATGGCGGTGCCAAACAGGCCCAACATCCAAGTAGTGTCATGCCGCCCCCACTGGCTGAGCGTAGCTGGGGCTGTCGTTTCAAAGCGTTCTTCGACGCTAGTGGCCTGATCATTCATCCGGTCGGATCTCCGCATTCCGGTCACATGCACCCGACCAGGACGAGTCGGAAAACCCGACAGGCAGCGCCCTGGCCGAAACAGGGGCGCGATTGTCCGGGATTAACGAGCAGAAGCAAAGACTTAGCTGAGGAGCGGTTGTGAGGACGGTGCATCTGCGGCAAATAACGCCGGGGAATGAAGCCGCCGACCTATCGCCGTTTTGCGCCAACTCCTACACTCAGAACAGATGAAACAGTTACCAGCGCAGGATAAGCCATAATGCACAAAACCCTGTGGGAGCGAGCCTGCTCGCGATAGCGATGGAACAGCCAGCCATGGTATTTCCTGAGACACCGCTATCGCGAGCAGGCTCGCTCCCACAGGTTTTTCGTCAGTCCTATTGCCCACAGGAGCACAGCATGACCGCAACCGTTCTTGTACTGGTTGAAACCGTCAACGAATACCTGCCGATTCTTGAGCGTCAGGGCTATCACTTGGAGTTGGCGCCAACGCCTGCCGAGCGCAAGACGGCGATTTACGAACATGGAGAACGGTTCAGCGCGGTTCTGACCCGCGGTCCCCTGGGTTTGACGGCCGAGGAAATTGCCGCCCTGCCCAACCTGAAAATCATCTGCGTGATCGGCGCCGGCTACGAGCAGGTGGACCTGCAGGCCGCCCATCAGCGCGGCATCGTCGTGACCAATGGCGCCGGGGTCAATGCGTCGTCGGTAGCCGACCATGCCATGGCGCTGTTGCTGGCGTTGGTGCGCGATATCCCCCATTGCGATGCCGCCCTGCGACGGGGCGAATGGCCGAGGAGCGCGCGCCCTTCCCTGGCCGGTAAGCGGCTGGGCGTGTTGGGCCTTGGCGCAGTGGGCATGGCGATCGCCAAACGGGCCGCCCTGGGCTTTGACATGAGTGTCAGCTATCACAATCGCCGGGTACGCAACGACGTGCCCTACACCTTCTGCGCCACGCCCACGGAACTGGCGCGGGTCTCGGACTTCCTGATCGTCGCCACACCAGGCGGCCTGGATACCCGGCAGTTGATAAACAAGCAGAGCCTGGATGCGCTCGGTCCAAAAGGATTTCTGGTGAACGTCGCCAGGGCCAGCGTGGTTGCCACCGCCGACCTGATCAGCGCCCTGGAACAACGGCGAATTGCCGGAGCGGCCCTGGATGTGTTCGATCACGAGCCCGAAGTGCCGCAGGCGCTGAAGAACCTGCCCAACGTCGTCCTCACACCCCACGTGGCAGGCCTGTCGCCGGAAGCCACCCGCGCTATGGTGGAGTTGGTGGGCCAGAACCTGACCGCGTTCTTTTCCGGCAAACCGGTACTGACGCCGGTGCGCTTGCCCGACGAGGAGCGTTAGAGAACGCCCAATAGCGTCCACACGCGCCGGGATTCGGCATCGGCACTGATCAGTTCGCCCAGCAGCTCGTTCAACGGTTTGTTGCCCCACTCCACGCCGCGCCGGATCAAATAGGGCACCGGGCTGTGGGGTTCGGTGCGAGCCAGGTAGCCGGCGATGACCAGCAACTGGCGATAGGCTTCCTCGCGGCTGGCCGGCTCCTGAAAAGCCAGGGTTGCCCCGGCGCCCGCCTGTGCCGGGGCGGTTTGCGGCGTCACCGGCGGTGGTGCTTGCACCGGCACGACGGTGGGTTGCTGTGGGTTCATCGCAATGAACTCCTCTATCAATGTCAGCAAGGCCTGTATCACGTCCTGCAGGGAGGAATAGCCTGGGGCCTGATCGCCCAGGTAGGCATCACTCCAGGCTTCGAGCCGTTGCAGGTGCTGCAGGCTCAGCATCAGGCTGCCCTGGCGATGCAGCCAGAACGACAATGGCGTGGTGCGAATCAGTTCGCTAAGTTTTTTCTGGTCGTTGCGCGCCGCTTCCGCCGAGGCCTTGGCGTTTTTACTGTCGTTGACCAACACCTGCTGGCGCTGCAAGCGTTGCCAGTCGGCCAGGCAGAAACCGTCGAAATCAGGGTCCCGGCCATCGAACAAGGGCACCCGTGTCAGTAACACTTCGCTGTAGCGACGGGCCAGCCACTCCAGCGGAATGACCCGCCACGACGGGTCACCGTCATCGGCCCGGGGATACAGCTGCTCGGGGTAGCGCTCACACAGACCCGCCACCAACGCCAGGCTGCCCGGCAGTCCTTCCAGCCCGGTCAGGTGTAACCAGGCCTCCCCCAGCCAGGCGCTGATCATCAAATCCTTGCTGCGCTCGAGCAGCAACACAGTGGCAAGTCTTTCCAGTTCCGGCCATTGGGCGCGCTTGATCGACGATTGCCACACACCTGTGGGCAGGCTGGTGTCGTCCTCCCGGCGCAACTCGCGCAACTGGTCGAACTCCGGCTCGTAGCGCAGATCCTGGCCACAGGGCGATTCGGCGCTGATCGGCTCAAGCAACCGGGGGATGAGTTCGGGCAAAGGGGATATCGGCAAACTCACAAGCCCTCCTCGCGGGTTGCGATGGCGGTGCTCGATGAGGTCGCCATGAAAGGTGAACGGGGGGCCTGGGTCGGCAGCGGCGCAATCGACAGCGGCAGCTTCGAACCCTGGCTCATCAGCGACAAACGCAGGAACATCTGGGTCTGTTGCGCCGTGGTCGCCTGGGTCTGGGCCGTCACGGGCAGTTGCAGGGTCAGCGGGAAGTCGGTGTAGTCGGCGTTCGGCTGGCGCTGGCTCGACCCCAGTGAGCGCATCAGGCGCAGCAACGCCCACGGCCCCTGATACTCCCAGCCGGCTTCCAGATCGCGCACCACCAGGTCGGGTTGCAAGGGGTCGTTGGCCGGACGCTGGTAACCGTTACGGGCCCAGCGCAGGGTCAAACTCACCGGCTGGCCGACCATCCAGCGCAGGTTCTGCCCGGTTTCACCTGGGTAACTGATCTGTTGGTTGCCGGCGTTCAGCCCCCAGGCGATCACCTGATCCGCGCCGCGTTCCTGCTCGCGATCGGTTCGCCAGCGCACGTCCATTTCCACGCCGAGCAAGCCACTCTTGTCCCGCACGAACAGCGGCCCGAGCCAGGCACCGGCCTGTTTCAAACGGTTGAGAAAATCCTCCGCCGCCAATCGCTCCGGCGTCCGGCTCAATGCCAGTCCGGCCTGTGCCTGAGGCAGCCGCGTGTCGATCAGCTCCAGCAGGCGCTGGACCCGCGCCGGGTCGGCATCGCTGGCCCGCACGTCCTGGGAAAACGGAAAGCGCCCGGCCAGGTACTGATTGAAATAATTGGCCAGGTCATTCCAGGCGGTCGCCGCCTGGTTCTGTTGTAGATACAGGCAGCGCTGCAAGGCACTTTGTTGCAGCGTAACGGTGCGCACGGCCAGGTCGCCACGTCCGCCGGGCAGGCTGGACGTTTGCAGAATCTGCGCGCAGGACGTGGTGTCCATTTCGATGAAATCGCGACTTACCAATTGCTCCAGCTGGGCAGCCGCACTGGCCGGGTTCTGGTTTTTGTATTTGAGCAGTTCGTCGTTGAGCGCCATGAACCGGGCAACCTGATCGTGCTCCAGGGCCGACAGGTTGTCCTGCTGGACAATCAGCCATTCCAGCGCAGGCATACGATGCTCGGCGATCTGTAGCATGGCGCCGAACTGCTGGTTGAGGTTCAGCTTCAAGTCCTGAGGATCAGTGGCGCCGTACAACTGCAAGCCGAAGTTCTTCGAGCCGTCCCAGCGTTGGACATCGGCACGTTGAGTGAACAGTGGCTGGGCGTCGATTTCGTTCAGGCCGCTCTGGATCTGCGCCAACGCTCGGCGGTTGAGCAGGCGCTGAAAACGAATCGCCAGATCGCTGCGCTTCACATCCATGAAAGCTTTTTGCAGGGCAACGGCCTGGGAGGTCTGCACATTGAAACTCATGCCCGGTAGCGGTTGCTCGCTGTCATCCAGACTCAGCCACATGGCCCGCGCCGCCGCGCTTTCAGCAGCCTCCATCAGCGCCCCACGATAATCCGGCGGGATGCGCGGCAGTTCTTCATTGGCGTAGCTCTGGTAGCTGGCGAAGTAGTTCAAGGCAACGCTGAAATCGTCGCTGTCACCCCGGCCCATCGAGTCGGCGTTACTGTCCGACGGCGCCTTCTGCATGGCCAATGCCACGAAGTCACGCTTGAACAGCGCTTGTACCGCGCCGTCCAGCGCCGTGACATGCTCCTGCAGCACCAGCAAACCGCTGCCCTGCTGGACCAACAGATTGTCCCTGGAACCGGTCTGGACGATCCACTGGTCGCGAAAGCTCTGCTGCAATTTTGCCGCCTGGCTCTGCAGATCCTGCTCAAGATCCGGCCCCAGCAGCGTGCTGTGGCCCACCTTGTCCATCAACTGGGTGTAACCGGGCACCAGGTCCTGCCCCTTGCCCCGGCCCCAGGCCGAGTTGGTCAGGCTGACGAGCCTTTGCAGGTCATCGACCAACGCCATCAGCTCTTCGAGTTCGCTCAAGGAGTTGCCGCCGCCGGCCTCAAGCCGTTGCAGATGCAGCTTCAGGTAACCGGCCTGACGCACGAAGTTGTCCGCCAGAAAGTAATGATCCAGCCAGCGCTGCATCAGGCCCATGAAGTTATCGGCAATCACCGGGCGCGCGGCGTTCAGGTCCAGGCCTTTCAAATCGCTATTCTGGGCATCGAACAGCACCCGATTGTAAAAACGCGCCCGGCTCAACGTCCCGGTGTTGAGGTTCAACGACAGGGCGTTGTTGCTCAGTTGCACCAGCTCGTCCAACGGTGCCTTGGGGTTGTTCACCGCCTGGCTGAACATCTGGTTGTGCTGTTCCAGGCGCACCGCACGCTCAACCAGGTCCTTGGCTTTCACGTAACTTTGCCATTGGGCCGGATCTTCGCTTTCCACGTTGCCGCGCCGCTCGGTATTGCGGATGCCCTTGAGTTGTTCGAGGTCCGAGACCAGCAGGTCACGCAGCGGCAATATCCAATGATGGCGGGCGGTCATGCGCAAGCCGTTGTCCAGTTGTACGTCCACGGCGGAGAACCAGGAAGTCGGAAACACCACCGAGACGAAACGCCAGCGCGGGGCTTTTTCCAGCACGTTCCAGTAGTTCTGCACGTTGTGCCGGGTCGGCTCCAGTTGCGGCTTGTCGGGGTCGACCACGACATGGTTTTTGTGCGCGCTGAGGACCAACCGCGACAAGCCCTCGGCTTGCTCGACCGAATCGTGCCAGACCCAGACCATGCTCCCCAGCCAGACCACGCCGACCACCAGCGCCACCCCACCGCCCAGCCGATGCCAGCGCTGGCGCAAGCGCAGCAGGCGTGGCACCGGCTGGGCCAGCCCCCGCTCGGCCACCAGCCGGCGCGACCACAATTGCCGGGCGAACACCGTTTGGCGCAAAACGCTGTCGCTGGCGGTCAACCCATCGCCAGTGACGGCGGGCGCCTGGCTGGCGGTGAAATACACGCCACGAAAGCGTGGTGCCTCGCCTTGCGCGTTGCCCTGGAAAACCGGTTCCAGCAGCAGCTGCATGGCGCGCCGCAACCCTTCGAAACGCTCCGGCAACCCATACAGATCGCTGCTCAACTGCCCCGACAGCGCGCCGATTTCGATGATCGACTGGGACAATGCGGCGTTGACCTGATCCAGCGCCTGATCGCTCCATTGCGATTGCCACGCCGCCTCGGGCGAATATGGCGACGACCAGCCCAGCGTCGATTCCCGCGCCTGGGCGGGCAAGGCGCTGACCAGTTCCTGGAACCCCGGCAGTTCTTCCATCCCGGTGATCACCACGTACACCGGCAAGCTCAGACCGAACCGTTGCAAGAGGTCGATGAAACAGCGCCGGACCTTGAGACTCAGCTCGGTCGTCTGCTCGATGTCATCGAGCTTGCCGAACGGCACAGTCCAGATCACCGCATCCAGCGGCCGTCTGCTGCGCAGGCGCAGAATCAATCCCAACAGGCGCCACCAGTTGCCCCGCTGCATGTTCATGCCCTCATCGGGCAAAAACAGCGCCTGGGGCACCACCAGCACCGCGCCTTCGGCATCCGACCACCAGCGGCCGAACCACGCCGCCTTGTCTGTCGGCTGCAAACGCCACTGGGCGCACAACTGCGCGCCATCGGCCTCGTTGCCCAGCATCAACAACCAGGGCATCTGATAGCGGTCCCGAGTGCCTTGCTCCTGCTCCATGTGGCGCACCGCGCCATAGAAGCTGCGGATAGCCGCGCCGCCCTGGGTGCGCAGCCACCAGATCGCCGCCGCAATCAGCAGCACCGCGACAATGGCGAGCAACACCAGGGCGACGATGCTCAAGAGGCTCATGAGTCCTGCTCCTGAACCACCGACTCGTTCAGTTGCAGCACCGGTTCAAGCTCTGATTGGATGTCACGCCAGAACACCTGCCCCAACCCGGTCAACAGCAACACCATCGCCAGGATCACCAGGCCCAGGCGCAAACCGTCCGGCAACGACTGTTGAACCGGGACACGTATCGGTGTGGCCGCCGCAGACATCGCCAGGCGCTGGCTGACATCGACATAATCGGGCTCGTGCTGCCAGGCGAACGTGAACAGCGCCACCCGCCATTTTTCGTGCTGGACCTGACCGGGCTCGCCCCGCAATCGGCCCTGAAAACCGAGAATCAGACACTGCAGGTACACGTTGGCCAGGTCACGGGTGCCGGGCATCTGCTCATCGAGCAGTTTCTTGATCGCAGCCGGCAACCGTTCGCCGGCCTGACGGCTGGAGTACATGCGCGACTCGAGGGGATGCTGCTGCCAGGCCAGTTGTCCCGGCCATGGGGTGAACAGCAAGGTCTCGTCCACCAGCGCCACGAAGGCGTAGACCAATGCCTTGACCTGCTCGGTGGCCGCATCGCCCACGGTGGCAAAGGCCACCCGCCACAACCGCTGGGCGCTTCGACCGGAAAACTCCACCACCCGGCTGACCAATACCGCGGGGGCGCTGTCCTTGGGCAAGTCCTGCCAGTCCTGGGACCACTTCAGCCAAGCCTGACGAAACGCACTGCTCAGCGGTGCCTCATGCAGACTCCGAACCGCCCCGCCACTTCCGTCAGGCATACGACTCCCCTTTTACGATCAGGCGCTTTCACCGGCTTGCGCCACAAACAACACCACTTGCCACGGACTGCTGGCCTGATGCGAGGCCGGCGCTACGATGTGCAACGGCAATTGCCCATCGAACCATTGCCCGCTGGCGGCCACCACGAACAACCGGGTGTCGTCACCCACGCTGTAGGCCACCTGTTCGTTGCGGCTCATGGCCTGATGGGGCAGACCGCTCATGCGTTGGCGACTCAACAACGGGATGTGCGGCGCCGACGCGATGATCGCCCCCCGCAACCACTCGGCGGCGGCTTGCTCACTGGCGCCGTTGGGCATACGCAGGCCGATCACCAGGCGCTGGTTCGGCTGGTCGTCGGGCAACTGGATCGAGAACACCTGGTCATCGCGCTCGAAGGCCAGGCTGCGATAACCGGCGCGGACCAGCTCCAGGGTGTTTTCCAACCAGTCCAGCAGCGGCTCATAGCCGCGTTGCAACTCAAGAAAATCCAATGGCGCAAAGGCCGGGACACCGGCCAGCGGATCGAGCGCCGACCAGCTACCAGCCAGCCCCAACAGCAGACCATGCAATGCCTGGGGCGTCGCCACCCGGGTGTTCAGCGCGCCTTCGACTTCCGGCAAACGCGCCCACAACGCAGTCAATTGACGGCGAATCTCCATGGCATCGTCCTGGTTACCGGCCGCCTGGGCCTGACGCAGGCGCCCGGCCAGGAACAGGCATTTCTCCCGGGCCCTGGCACACAGCCCGGCCACTCGCCGACCTAGAATCGATTCCGGCAACAGGATCGGCGTCGGCGGTGTGTAGGCCACCCGCAGGAAGCCGCCGCCCTCCTTGCGGATGCGCAACAGCGGCAGGCAGATCGAGTCGGCCTTGCTCAGTTGTGTGCACAGCCGAGGGTTCGGCCGCCACACCGTGATGGACTCGGGAAACTCGCCGCTGGTGAGATCCGGCAAGGCTTCACCCACTACCGATTGCAGCCGGCCCTTGAGCGGCAGCAATTGCCCGGCGCGCCAGAGCGGACTGATGGCCAGGTACACGGTCACCGTCGCGTCATCGGTCTTGTTCACCGCTTCGGTGATGTCCAGCTCCAGGGTCGGCCCGACCCCGGCCTGCACGTTGACCGGCAACCCGTCCGGCAAGGTGCCCTGCAGCTGCAACAGCCTGACCTGGCCGGCGCTGAGGGCCGAAGGGTCGACCTCCAACTGGCTGACACCCCAGAACCAGGGGTTGCAGGCGCCGGCAAAATGCGCGGCCAGGGCTTCGGCGCGCAGGCCTTGCAATTGGAAGTGCTGGGGCAGCAACTGCATGCCCTCGTGCCAGCAAACCGCGTCAGGTAACAGACTCATACGACTCCCTTCGACATCCCAATGACGCCGCCCCTGGGCGGCCCGCGGTCACTCAAGGCTGACTGGCAAGTTGGCCATCGTTCACCAGGGTCATCTCACGACTTTCGAACTTCAGCCAAGCCTGGCGCTGATCGTCCAGCCGAAGCCGGTGGGCTCCGGGAGTGTTATAGCTGGCGAAGACCAAAAGTCCAGCGGCGCGCCTGCCCTCCAGAGGGAAGGGTTGACGGTCGATGAATTGCCCCGGCACCAGCTCCAGCCCCCACACCGACATGAGTTGACGATAGTCGCGCTGGAACTGTTCGCGCTCGGCAAACCACTGGCGTGCGCTGATTCCCGACAGCTGCTTGAGCAGATCCGGGTCGTTCACGGCGACAAAATCCACTGCGATGGGTGTGTCGTCATTGGCTCGGGGCGCGACGTCCAGGGTCAGGCTGTCGAGGTCGACACTGGGAGCAAACAGCGAACAACCGGTGAGCGCGACGCTCAAAAAAAATCCGGAAAAAAGAACACGCAAAATGAATCTTCCTTTTCTCAGCGGTCAAAAATTGTTTTTGCTTGCATTTTTATAGACCTGTTCTAGCGTCTTGGGTAGTTCGACCCACACAGTCGAATGCACCAGGTTCGTCAAGGGAATGACAGGTCTACTGCCCTCCATTTGCAACCTGCGGATCAGCAAGGGAATGCGATGAGCGGGCCCCCCGATGCATTGCTCCCTACATGCATCGGAGTCGGCCGCCATGGCAGAAAGTACCCAGCACAAGCTCGACAGAGTCCGTCCTCCCCGCGTCCAGATCACCTATGACGTGGAAATCGGCAATGCCATCGAAAAGAAAGAATTGCCACTGGTGGTCGGCATTCTGGCCGACCTCTCGGGCAAACCACTGGACCCGCTGCCCAAGCTCAACGAGCGGCGCTTCACCGAAATCGATCGCGACAATTTCAACGAGGTACTGGCCTCCATCTCCCCTCGCGCCACGCTCCAGGTGAATAACACCCTCAGCGGTGACGACAGCAAGCTCAACATCGAACTCAACTTCCGCCACATCGACGACTTCGATCCGGTCAAGGTTGTGGAGCAGGTCACGCCCCTGCGCCGACTGTTCGAAGCCCGCCAGCGTCTGCGGGACCTGCTGACCAAGCTTGATGGCAACGACGACCTGGACAAGCTGCTGCGCGATGTGATCGCCAACACCGAAGGCCTGCAAGAGATCAAGTCAGCCCGCCCTCAGGATGCGCAAGACCTGCCGACCGAAGCCGCCAACGATGACCCAGCCCCGGCCGAACCACAGGCCTGATCGCGCTCATCACTCAAGGGAGATAAAGCCATGCCTGCTTCATCCAGCGCTCAAACCAGCGAGAGCACGACCCAGACCCTGTCCCTGCTGGACAAGATCATCGCCGAAGGCCGCATGGCCCACGACGACAGCCAGCAGGACTACGCCCGCGACATGCTGGCCGAATTCGCCACCCAGGTCCTCGACGAAGGCATGGCCATCGACAAGGACACCGTGGCCATGATCAACGACCGCATCAGCCAGATCGATCAGTTGATCAGCGCCCAGCTCAACGAAGTGCTGCACCACCCCGAACTGCAAAAACTCGAAGCCTCCTGGCGCGGCCTGCATCTGCTGGTGCAGAACACTGAAACCAGCACGCGGCTTAAACTGCGCTTGCTCAACGTGACCCAGAAAGAACTGCAGAACGATCTGGAAAAAGCCGTCGAGTTTGACCAGAGCGCGCTGTTCAAGAAGATCTACGAGGAAGAATACGGCACCTTCGGCGGGCATCCGTTCAGCCTGCTGGTGGGCGACTACACGTTTGGACGCCACCCCCAGGATATCGGCCTGCTGGAAAAACTGTCGAACGTCGCCGCCGCCGCGCACGCGCCGTTCATTGCCGCCGCCAGCCCCCGGTTGTTCGACATGACCAGCTTCACCGAGCTGGCCGTGCCCCGTGACCTGTCGAAAATTTTCGAAAGCCAGGAGCTGATCAAGTGGCGCTCGTTCCGCGAAAGCGAGGATTCGCGCTACGTGTCCCTGGTGCTGCCGCACTTTCTGCTGCGCCTGCCCTACGGCCCGGACACACTGCCGGTGGAAGGCATCAACTACGTCGAGGACGTCAACGGCACCGACCACAGTAAATACCTGTGGGGCAACGCCGCCTGGGCGCTGTCGCAACGCATCACCGAAGCCTTCGCCAAATATGGCTGGTGCGCGGCGATTCGCGGGGCCGAAGGCGGTGGCGCGGTAGCAGGCCTGCCGGCCCATACCTTCCGCACCAGCTCCGGGGACCTGTCGCTCAAATGCCCGACCGAAGTGGCGATCACCGACCGGCGCGAAAAAGAACTCAACGACCTGGGCTTCATTTCCCTGTGCCACAAGAAAAACAGTGACGTGGCAGTGTTCTTCGGCGGCCAGACCACCAACAAGGCCAAGCTCTACAACACCAACGAGGCCAACGCCAACGCGCGAATCTCGGCGATGTTGCCGTATGTGCTCGCTGCCTCGCGTTTCGCCCATTACCTGAAGGTCATCATGCGCGACAAAGTCGGCAGCTTCATGACCCGCGACAACGTGCAGACCTACCTCAATAACTGGATCGCCGATTACGTGCTGATCAACGACAACGCGCCGCAAGAGATCAAGGCGCAGTACCCGTTGCGCGAAGCGCGGGTGGACGTCACGGAAGTGGCGGGCAAGCCAGGGGCCTACAAGGCCACGGTGTTCCTGCGGCCGCACTTCCAGTTGGAGGAGCTGACTGCTTCCATCCGCCTGGTGGCGACCCTGCCGCCGCCGGTAGCGGCCTGACGGCCGAAACCTTTGGCGAGGAGCTTGTGGCGAGGGGATTTATCCCCGCTGGGCTGCGCAGCAGCCCCCTAAGCGGTCCACTTAGGGTGGTCAGATTTAGGGCCGCTTCGCGCCCCAGCGGGGATAAATCCCCTCGCCACAGGTTCGGCGTTCGTTTTTAACGGTATTGGGCCCCCCCATCTCGTCTTATTCAGGAGTTCCACACAATGGATGCGATCATTCTCGACCTCGGCGGCGACATCAAGGGCGACAGCCTGCTTGAGGGTTTCACGGACAAAATCGAAGTCATGTCCTACAGCCACAACGTGGCGATGCAAGTCACCAATGACGTCAGCAACTCGGAACGTACGTCCGGCAGGCCCCACATCGGCGAATTCACCCTGACTAAATTCGTCGACAGTTCTACCCCCACCCTCAACGAATATTGCTGCGCCGGTAAACCGATCCCCGAAGCCATCATCACCATCGGTCGCAACGCTGCCGAAGGCAGCGGTCAGATCATGCCGTTCATCGTCTACACCCTGACCAACGTCGTGCTGTCCAACGTCAGCGTCAGTGGCGGTACAGGCGGCAAACCGGTGGAAACCCTGTCGCTGAACTTCACCAAGATCAAATGGGAACTCACCGCGCAGAAAGACGACGGCACCAAGGAAGGCACGGCGGGCACGACGTGGGACCTGGCGGCCAACAAGATGACCAAGTAAGGAAGCCGCGCCCATGGCTGGCTTCGGGCTTCGCCCTCCTCTGTTCGAACGCCTGGCCAGCCCGGCGCAAGACCCTGAGCGGGCGTTCGACCGGCAGGCGCTGCAGGACTCGGTTCATGCCGAACTGCTGCGCCTGTTCAACACCCGACGCGGCCCGAAGGCGCTGACCGAGCCGCCGAGCATTCTGGATTACGGCATCGCTGACTGGACGGCGCTACAACAGCAGCGCAGCGATGACCGTCGCCAACTGACTCGCGAGATCCGTCAGGCCATCAACCACTTCGAACCGCGCCTGCGATTGGGCGAGGTCCAGGTCAACCCTGTGCCGGGTCATCCCCAGCAACTGAACATACGGCTATTGGGCGAGTTGCGCGGTGATCAGCACTCATGGCCTGTGGCATTTGTCATCGAGCCCGCCGGCGACGGCCTTGAGGTACGACATGAGCGACTCGATTGACCCGCAACTGCTGGATTACTACCAGCGTGAATTGACCTGGCTGCGGCATGCCGGAAGCCTGTTCGCCGAGCGTTACCCCAAGGTCGCCAGGCGTCTGGAGCTGTCTCCCGGCGAATGCCCGGACCCGCATGTCGAGCGACTGCTGGAGGGCTTCGCACTGCTGGCCGCCCGCTTGCAGCGAAGACTGGACGACGACTACGCCGAGTTCAGCGATGCCTTGCTCGAACAGCTTTACCCTCTGGCCCTGCGTCCTCTGCCGTCCTGCGCCATCGTGCAGTTCGAGCCCGACCCGAGCAAAGGCAACCTCAATGAAGGCTACCCCCTGCCCCGGGACACGCCCTTGTTCGTCACCACCGACAAGGGGCAGAGCATTCATTTTCGCACCACGGCCGCCGTGCGCCTGTGGCCGGTCGAAGTCAGTGAAGCGTTGCTGCTGGGCAGCGATGAGGCTCAGGCGCTGACGGGGGTGGTGCAGGCGCGTTCCGCCTTGCGCCTGAACCTGCGTTGCCTGGGGGAAAGCCAATGGTCGACGCTGGGGATCGATTCTCTGCGGGTGCACCTGGCAGCCTCACCAATGATCAACGCCTGGCTGTATGACCTGCTCGGCGCCCATGCCGTGAAGGTCCTGGCCGGCCCACCGGGCAGCGTGCCGGAACCCCTGACCGGCCTGCCGGAGATCGTCGGTTTCGCCAGTGATCAAGCCTTGCTGCCGGACGAGGACGGGGTGCATCCCGGCATGCGCCTGCTGGCGGAATACTTTGCCTTCCCCGACAAATTCGGCTTTTTCGACCTGCCACTGGCCGGAGCGTCCAGCGACAGCCAAGCGTTGTACCTGTACATCGTGTTCGACCGTGCCCCCGTCAGCCGCCTTCCGCTCCAGGCCAGCGACATCGCCCTGGGCTGCGCGCCAGTGATCAACCTGTTCCCCAGGACGTCCGAGCCGCTACGCCCGGACGGCACCCGCAGCGAATACCGCCTGGTGGCCGACAGTCATCGAGAGAACAGCGTCGAGATCCACAGCATCCGCGGCATGCGCGCGACGTCGAGCCAGGGGGTGCGCAAACTACCGGCCTATTACGGCAGCCAGCACGGCAACGATCAGGCCTATTACTGGCATGCGCGACGAGTCAGCGGCATGAGCCCCAATCGCCTGGGCACCGATTTGATGGTCAGCCTGGTGGACACTCAGTTCGACCCGCTGGCTGACACGCGGGACTACAGCCTCACCGCCGAGTTGCTGTGCACCAACCGCCATCTGGCCCAGAGCCTACCGTCCGGCACCGCGCTGGGTTTTGAGCGTCCCGGGCCGGTGGCCTGGGCTCGCCTGCGCAACCCGCCCAGCCCGCAAAGCCTGCCACGCCTGGATGGCGAATCGCGCTGGAGACTGGTGTCGCAATTGACCCTCAACCACCTGTCGCTGGTGGAAGGTCCCCAGGCTCTCGACGCGCTGCGGGAAATTCTCGAATTGCACAATCTGCGGGACGAGGCCAGCGCCCGGCGACAGATCGCCGGGGTGCTGGAACTGACCTGTGACCGGGTCATCGCCCATGTCGGCGAAGACGCCTGGCGCGGGTGGCGCAACGGGTTGCAAGTAAGCCTGCAACTAGACCCGCAACACTTCGTCGGCAGCAGTGCCGTGCTGTTCTCCGGGGTGCTGGCGCAGTTCTTTTCCCTCTATGCCACCGCCAATCGTTTCGTGCGCACCGTACTCGTTCAGTCGGACAGGGAGGTGAAAACATGGCAACCCCAAGCCGGCAAACCCCTGACGCTCTGAACCTGAGCGAACGTTTGCGGCGCGACCCGCATCGTTTCGAATGGCTTCAGGCATTGCTGGTGCTGGAGCGCGAACAGCCCCAGGCCGAAACCCTGGGCAGCGGCACCGCGCCCCACGCCGAAGCCCTGCGCCTGCGGGGACCGCTGACACCGCTGTTCGCCGCCAGTGAAGTCGAAAGCCTGAAGCAAGAGCCCGGCACGGCACCCATCCTGACCACGCCGATCTTTGGCCTCGGCGGCCCCGACGGCCCCTTGCCCTACGCCTATCAGGAATGGCTGCAACAACGGGCACGGGCGCGCGATCATGCGCCGGCGGAGTTTCTCGACCTGTTCCAGCATCGTCTGCTCAGCCTGCTCTACAAAGTGATGCGCAAACACCGCATCGCCCTGGGTTTTACCGCACCGGCGGCGTCTGCCGTGCAGGCGCAATTGCGTGCATTGACCGGCCTGCTGCCCAAGGCGTTGCAAGAACGCCAGGCCGCACCCGATGCGGGCGTGCTGGCGTGTACCGCACTGTACGCCGATGGCCGGCGCTCCTTGGCCGGGTTTGCAGCCATCGTGCGCGAACAGTTCGGGCTGCCGGTGGAACTGACCGCCTACAAAGGTGGCTGGCGCGAAATTCCTCCCGCCAGCCGCAGCCGCTTGCAGCCCGGCGGGCGCAACTTGCGCTTGGGCCACAGCGCGGTCGCCGGCACTCGGGTCTGGGACGAACATGCCGGCGTGCGCCTGACCCTCGGCCCGCTGACCGCGGTTCAGGCCAATGCATTGCTGCCCACCGGCGAGACCCATCCGTTACTCGCCAGCCTTTACGCCTTGTACTTCGGTCCCGATCTGGATTGCACCCTGGTGCTGCTGATCCGTGGCGCCGGGCCACTGCAACTGGTTCGCCAGGCGCCGCCACGATTGAGCTGGAACGGTGGCCTGCAACGCCAGCCGAACCTTGCCGTACAACGGATCGAAACTCGCCTTCGTCAGCCGGAGATCGCCTGAAATGGAACTGGCCAGCCTGATCGGACGCCTCAACCCGGACAACCGTCGCGCCCTGGAACGCGCCGCGCAACGCTGCCTGCAACGCAGCCATCACTATGTGGAAATCGAGCACCTGCTGCTGGAACTGCTGGACATCGAAGGCGGTGACTTCGCCTGTCTGTTGCCGCGCTTTGGCCTGGAGCGCGACGCGGTGGCGGCAGAAATCAACAAGGCCCTGGAGCTGTTCAAATCCGGCAGTACCCGCACGCCGGCCCTGTCGACGCAAACCATCGGCCTGCTGGAGGACGCCGTGGTGCAAGCCAGCGTGCTGGGCCTGGACAGCATTCGTTCCGGCTTGTTGTTGCTGGCACTGCTGGACCGTGATGAGCGTCGCAGCCTGTTGCTCAACAGTGCCTCGTCGCTGCTGCGCATTCCCCGGGAGGCCTTGCGCGCCCATCTGTTGGAATGGACCGAAAGCTCGCGGGAACATGTCGGCGGCGTGCGCCCGGTAAAACCCGGTGAGGCACCACCGAAACAGGACCCGGTGCTCGACCAATACACCCAGGACCTGACCGCCGACGCTCGGGACGGACGCATCGATCCCATCGTCGGACGCGACGGTGAGATTCGTCAGTGCATCGATATCCTGCTCAGACGTCGGCAGAACAACCCGATCCTGGTGGGCCCGCCGGGCGTCGGCAAAACCGCCGTGGTGGAAGGGCTGGCCCTGCGCATTGCCGCAGGCGACGTGCCACCGTCGTTGCAGGAGGTCACTTTGCGCGTGCTGGATCTGGGCCTGTTGCAGGCCGGCGCGGGCGTCAAGGGCGAGTTCGAACAGCGTCTCAAAGGCGTGATTGACGCTGTACGCAGCGCTGAAAAACCGATCATTCTGTTTATCGACGAAGCCCATACCCTGATCGGTGCCGGCGGCGCTGAAGGTGGCAGCGACGCGGCCAACCTGCTCAAACCGGCCCTGGCCCGGGGTGAACTGCGCACCCTGGCCGCCACCACCTGGCTGGAATACAAAAAATACTTCGAGAAAGACCCGGCCCTCGCCCGTCGCTTCCAACTGGTGCAGGTCGAAGAACCGGACGAACTCACCGCCGTGGAAATGCTCCGTGGCGTAGCGACCAAACTGGAACAACATCACGGCGTACACGTGCTGGATGCGGCCATTCAGGAGGCGGTGAAACTGTCCCACCGCTACATTTCCGGGCGACAGTTGCCGGACAAAGCCATCAGCGTGCTCGACACCGCCTGCGCGCGGGTCGCCCTCGGCCAACACGATGTGCCGCCGCCCCTGGAAAGCCTGCGCCACCGCCAGAACAGCCTCAAGGACGAAGTCGAACGCTTGCGCCGTGAGCAGGCCACCGGGCTGGATCACCGCGAGCGCATCACCCTGCTGGAAACCGAGTCGAGCGGCAACGTGCAGGCCATCCGCGAGCTGGAGACCCGCTGGGGTGAAGAGCGCGAAGCGGTGCGCGAACTGCTCGACACCCGCCGCGAGCTGCTGGCCTTGAGCGAGCGCGCCGACGGTGAAAAGCCCGACACCGAGATCGATAACCGCATCGACCACCTGGCTGCCGAACTGCTGCGTCTGGAGGCCGGCCTGGATGCCATTCGCCAGGACGATCCGCTGGTACCCGAACAGGTGGACAGCAAGACCGTCGCCGCCGTGATCGCCGGCTGGACCGGCATCCCGGTAGGCAAGATGCTCGCCGACGAAGCCCACGCCGTGCGCACCCTCGGTCAGCGCATGGGCCTGCGGGTTATGGGCCAGGACACCGCGTTGAACACCATCGCTCAGCGCCTGCAAGCCTACCGCGCCGGCCTGACCGATCCGCAGAAGCCGGTCGGCGTATTCCTGCTGGTGGGCCCCACCGGCGTGGGCAAGACCGAAACCGCCTACGCCCTGGCCGATGCCCTTTATGGCGGCGAACGTAACCTGATCAGCATCAACCTTTCGGAATACCAGGAAGCCCACACCGTCAGCCAGCTCAAGGGCGCCCCGCCCGGCTATGTCGGCTACGGCAGCGGCGGTGTGCTCACCGAAGCGGTGCGGCGCAAACCCTACTCGGTGGTGTTGCTGGATGAAATCGAAAAGGCCCACCCGGATGTGCTCGAGGCCTTCTACAACGTCTTCGACAAAGGCCTGATGGAAGACGGCACCGGCCTGGTGGTGGACTTCAAGAACACGGTGATGCTCGCCACCAGCAACGTCGGCGCCGAACTGCTACTGGACACGCCAGCCGCGCAACTGGGCAGCGACGCGTTCAACGAAGCCTTGCATAAAGTCTTGCTGCAAGCGTTTCGCCCCGCATTCCTGGCGCGCATGACGGTGGTGGCGTATCGGCCGCTGGATGAGGCGACGCTGGAAGCCATTGTCCTGGCCAAGCTGGAGAAACTGCGTGGGCGGTATAAGGCCGCGACCGGCAAGCAGTTCGAGTTCGACGCAGGGATCGTCAAGGCCGTGTTGGCCAAGTGCAGCGCGGCAGGAGCAAGGGATGTGGAGAATGTGTTGATGACGCAGGTGACGGGGAAGTTGGCGGAGTGGGTGTTGGAGTGACAAACCGTCGTGGTTCATCGCCTGTTAAGACTTTCTGAGTTGGACCGGAGCCCTTATGAAGTTCTATCACTACACCACCCAGTCAGCGGCCAAATCCATCACTGATAATCAAATCGGCACCCCCGCCGTCCGGGAGTGGAAATGCACGATGAATCAACCTCAAAAGTGGGCCTGGTTCAAAAAGCAGCATGAAGAAGGTTTCTATTTAACGACCATACCACCGTCTGAAATACGAGAGAAAAAAGAAAAACTCGGCATTAGCAAACTGTCAGAAGTCTATGTTTTGTATTTCAACCTCGCATGGATAAAACCAAAACAGATGAAGAAAGTGGATGATTACGTAAATAGCGGATTCATCAAGATTAAAAAAGTTGGCGAGCCTGACAAAATTTGCGCTCAACGCATTGGGGTCAATACCAATCAACTGGACAATGTTCCTTTCCCGGTTGAGTCATGTTTATGGGCAGGCCCGGTCGAAGGATTTCCTGACGATATTTAAAGGCGCTGAGGACAATCAATGCCCCGCTCCACCGACAGCAACACCACCCTCTCCCTCACCGCGGCCACGCTGTCGGCGCTGTATCCGGAATCGCTGTCCGGCGAAGAGAGCCTCAATGCGTTGGGCTCGCACATCCTCAACGGCATCAACGACGGCCCCTCGCTGACCCTCACCAGCGCTGTCGCCAGCCATGTCACCATGACGCTGCACAAGGACGCCTTGTTGCGCCCGCTGGATTTTCTGGTCGCGGAGATCCGCCAGCTCCCCGCCGACGCCACCGCCGAACGCTATCAACTTTTATTGCGCCCGTGGCTTTGGTGGCTGACCCTGGCGAGCAACAATCGGGTGTTTCAGAACCTCGCCACCTCGGACATCGTCACCACGATTTTCAAGGCCCATGGTTTCACCGATTTCCAGCTCAAACTCACCGGCAGCTACACACCACGCGAATACTGTGTGCAATACGGCGAAACCGATCTGGCCTTTGTTTCGCGGTTGATGGAAGAAGACGGAATCTTCTGGTTTTTCAGCCACGAACAAGGCACGCACACGCTGGTGCTGGCTGACAACAATGATGCGTTCTTGCCGATCCCCAATGGCCCGACGGTGAATTATCTCGGGCAGAAAATAGGTGATCGGGAACTGCATGGCATCCGCTCAGGCCAGGTGTGCCTGCAAGCGGTGGCCGGGGTCTACCAGGCAACCGACTACCAATTCACCACGCCAACGACTTCGCTCTACAGCCAGGCCGAAGCCGTCGCCGGGCCGAGTTCGATATACGAGCATCCGGGCGGCTATGACGCCAAGGGCCAGGGCGATGCGTTGACCAAACAACGGGTGGATGGCCTGCGCAGTCAGGAGAAGCGGTTTGTCGGCGAAAGCGACTGCCGTTGGCTGGTGCCGGGGTATTGGTTCACCCTCGCCGGCCATGAAGACTCGACGCTGAATATCGATTGGGTGGTGACCTCGGTCAGCCACGAAGCCAGCCACGATAGCTACCGAAACCGCTTCGAGGCGATTCCCAAGGCCACGACTTATCGACCGCCCCGCACCACGCAAAAACCCCGCATGCACACCCAGACGGCACTGGTGGTGGGCAAGGCCGGTGAAGAAATCTGGACCGACGAATACGGGCGGATCAAGTTGCAGTTCCCCTGGGACCGCACCGGCAAGAACGACGAGAGTTCATCCTGCTGGGTTCGTGTGGTTTTGCCCTGGAGCGGCAAGGGGTTTGGCATGCAGTTCGTGCCGCGCATCGGCCAGGAGGTCATCGTCACCTTCATCGACGGCGACCCCGACCGGCCGCTGGTGACCGGTTGTGTCTACAACGGCGACAACGCCCTGCCCTACGCGCTGCCGGCCAACCAGACCCAGTCCGGGATCAAGACCAACTCGTCCAAGGGCGGCGGCGGTTTCAACGAATTGCGCTTCGAGGACAAGAAGGACGCCGAGGAGGTTTTTCTCCAGGCCCAGAAAGACTTCAACATCAACGTGCTCAACGACACCACCGCCACGGTCGGTCACGATGAAACCCTCACGGTGCAGAACGCGCGCACCCGCACGGTCAAGGAAGGCGACGAAACCGTCACCCTGGAAAAGGGCAAACGCAGCGTGACCATCCAGACCGGCAGCGACAGCCTCGATGTGAAGGACACTCGCACCGTGACCGTGGGTTCGGACCAGAACCACAGCACCGGGGGCAACTACGCGCACAAGGTCACCGGTAACTATGAACTGACGGTGGACGGCAACCTGACCATCAAGGTCAGTGGCACCCTGACCCTGCAAAGCGGCGGCAGTTTCGCGATCAAGAGCGGTGCCGACCTGGCGGCCCAGGCCAGCACGTCCATCAGCCAAAAGGCTGGAACCGCCCTGAGCAACCAGGCCGGTACGTCATTGGAAAACAAGGCCGGCACCACCCTGACCAACGACGCCGGCATCAGCCTGGTGAACAAGGCCGCCGCCGAACAGACCGTGGACGGCGGCGGCATGCTGACCATCAAGGGCGGCCTGGTGAAGGTCAACTGACGGGAGCGCGCCGATGACCTCGAAAAAACTCGACGTGGAGCGTGGCGACAGTCACCTGAGCGGGCAACTGGTCGACGGCCACCTCGACGGCCCGCTGCAGATTGAGGAGGCCCAGCGCCCGCAAGCGAAACTCAACTATCAGCAAGGTGAGCTGCAAGGCACCAGCACGCTGTATCACCCCAACGGTAAAGTCTCCGCGGTGTTGCCCTTCGTCAAAGGCAAACTGCAGGGCGTGGCAAGCTTCTACGCCGCCGAAGGCGGGCTGCAGCGCCAGGCCACTTATCGGGGTGGGTTGCTGCACGGTGAAGCGAACAACTATTTCCCCGATGGGCAACTGGCCGAGTCCGAGTTCTATCGTGACGGTGTGCGTGACGGTCGTTATCGACGCATGCACCCCAATGGCAACCCCGCCGTCGACGCCCGCTACCTCAACGGCCAACTGCTGGAACCGGCACACGCTTATGCCGAAGACGGCCGACCACTGGACGCCGAGGGCAAGCCGATTTCCAGGGTGCGCTGGTGGTTCAGGCGCTGGAGTGATCCGGCGCAAGCATAATTATTATCTTTCCCCTTACCCATGTGGGAGCGAGCCTGCTCGCGATGACGGTGGTACAGCCAACATCTCCACCAACTGAACCGCCGCTATCGCGAGCAAGCTCGCTCCCACAGGAAATCTTCCCTACCTGTAGGTCCGAACCAATCAAGGAATGAGCATCTGCACCTGCCCCGGCACGACGATCTTGATCACCCCGGCCCAGGTACACATCAGGGTGCTGTTGGCATCGATGGCCGGCATGTTGCCCAGCAGCAAGGTCGGTGGGCCGCCGGGGATCCAGGGCGTAGCGGTGGCAGGAATGCACGGCATGGGTGTCAGCACGCCCAATGCCGCGGCAGTCGCAGCGGCGACGGTCGGGTTAGCCAGGCTTTGACACATGCCGAAGGTGGTGATGTTCACCAGAGGAATGTGATCCATGATATTCGCCGCCGGCATCCCGCCGGTCAGCAGCCGATTGACCGGCAGCACATTGAGCACCGCCGGGGCGGCGCCGAAACTGCATTGCAAGGTTGCGGTGCCACAGACTTGCGGGCATCCCATCGCGATGGCTCCCTGAAAAGCGGCAGACGCTGAAACCATAGCTCATCCACCCGGCATCAGGCCCGCTGATTATCCTGCAACACGCTAACCTATAAGACCCTGGCGTGCTTGTGACGCCTCTCACCTGCCATTAGATTAGCCAATGATCGATGGCCTCCAAAATAAGCAGAAGGGATAAGCATGGCGTTTACTGATCAGTCCACCCGTGTCCGCGACGGTGAAGAACTCGATGCCAGTCTGATCGACCCGTACCTCAAGGCCCACATTCCAGGCCTGACCGGTACGCCGCAGATCAGCCAGTTTCCCGGTGGTGCTTCGAACCTGACTTACCTGCTGGAATACCCTGAACAGGAATTCGTCCTGCGGCGTCCGCCGTTCGGCCATAAAGCCAAGTCCGCCCACGACATGGGTCGTGAGTTCCGCATCCTCAATCAGTTGCGCGAAGGTTTCCCCTATTGCCCGAAAGCCTACGTGCACTGCACCGACGAGTCGGTGATGGGCGCCGAGTTCTACGTGATGGAGCGGGTCAAAGGCATCATCCTGCGCTCCGACCTGCCGCCGGAACTGGGTTTTGACGCTGCCCGTACCGAAGCCCTGTGCAAGAGCTTCATCGACCGCCTCGTCGAACTGCATCAGGTTGACTACAAGGCCTGCGGCCTGGCCGACCTGGGCAAGCCCGAAGGCTACGTGGCCCGGCAGATCCGTGGCTGGAGCGACCGTTACGAAAAAGCCCTGACCCCGGACGCGCCGAAATGGGAGGCGGTCAAGGCTTGGCTCAACGAGAAGATGCCTGCCGACCACCCCACCTCCAGCATCGTGCACAACGACTACCGCTTCGACAACGTGATCCTCGACCCAGAAAACCCGATGCAGATCATCGGCGTGCTGGACTGGGAACTGACCACCATTGGCGACCCGCTGATGGACCTGGGCAACAGCCTCGCCTACTGGATCGAAGCCGGCGATCCGGCCCCGGTACAACTGATGCGCCGCCAGCCCAGCCATGCACCGGGCATGCTGACCCGTCGCGAGTTCGTCGATTACTACGCCGAACGCTCCGGGATCCGCATCGACAATTTCGACTTCTATTACACCTACGGCCTGTTCCGTCTGGCCGGCATCGTCCAACAGATCTACTACCGCTTCTTCCATGGCCAGACCCAGGACAAACGCTTCGCGCAGTTCGTTCAGATGAACAAACTGCTGGAGCAGATGAGCCTGCAGGTCATCAGCAAATCCACGCTCTGAGCGCATCTATAACAAGGAAACAGCATGTCCAAGACTCAGTTGTTCGACCTCGACGGTAAAATCGCTTTCGTTTCCGGCGCCAGCCGCGGCATCGGCGAGGCCATCGCCAAACTGCTGGCCCAGCAAGGCGCCCATGTGATCGTCTCGAGCCGCAAACTCGAGGGTTGCCAGCACGTGGCCGATGCCATCATCGCCGCTGGCGGCAAAGCGACCGCCATCGCCTGCCACATCGGTGAAATGGAACAGATCAGCCAGGTATTTGCCGGTATCCGCGAGCAGTTCGGGCGCCTGGACATCCTGGTGAACAACGCCGCCACCAACCCGCAGTTCTGCAACGTGCTGGACACTGACCTGGGGGCATTCCAGAAAACCGTCGACGTGAACATTCGCGGCTATTTCTTCATGTCGGTCGAAGCCGGCAAGCTGATGCGCGAAAACGGTGGCGGCAGCATCATCAACGTGGCGTCGATCAATGGCATCTCGCCGGGGATCTTCCAGGGCATCTACTCGGTGACCAAGGCCGCGGTCATCAACATGACCAAGGTGTTCGCCAAGGAATGCGCGCAATTCGGCATCCGCTGCAATGCCTTGCTGCCGGGCCTTACCGACACCAAGTTCGCCTCGGCGCTGGTCAAGAACGACGCGATCCTGAAAACCGCCCTGGCGCAGATCCCGCTCAAGCGCGTGGCCGATCCAAGCGAAATGGCCGGCGCGGTGCTGTACCTGGCCAGTGATGCGTCCAGCTATACCACCGGTGTGGCGCTGAATGTGGATGGGGGTTTCCTCTCCTGATGATGTTTCCCCTGTGGGAGCGAGCCTGCTCGCGATGACGTTGGATCAGCCAGCATTGATGTCACTGATCCACCGCTATCGCGAGCAGGCTCGCTCCCACAGGGGGTGGTGCAGTGAGCGCCAACAAAAGAATATTTATTCCAGTATTTGCAATATGCGAATATTTATTCCATAAAGAGCCCTTCTGAAAATAAAAACTCAAAGGGCTCTTTCTCATGCGCGAACTCGGCATCGGTCTGATTGGCACTGGCTTTATGGGCCGTGCCCATGCCTTGGCGTTTCACAATGCCAAAGCGGTGTTCGACCTCCCCCTGAACCTGACACTGGCGGCGCTGGCCGATGCCGATCCCCAGCGTGCCCGGCAGTGCGCCCAGAGCTGGGGGTTCGAGACGGCCCACAGCGACTGGCAACAACTGATCGACGACCCGAAGGTCGGCCTGATCGCCATCACCACGCCCAACCATTTGCACTTCCCGATGGCCATGGCTGCGCTGGCAGCGGGCAAGCCGGTTTATTGTGAAAAGCCCCTGGCCGTGTCGCTGGAACAGGCCGACCAGATGCAACGGGCAGCCAAGGCGGCCGGCGTGGTCACGCGGGTCGGCTACAACTACCAGCACAATCCAGTCATTCAACGGGCGCGTGACATGATCCGGCGCGGGGAACTGGGGCAGATCATCAGTTTCCAGGGCGAGTTCAGCGAAGACTTCATGGCCGATCCGACCTCACCATGGTCATGGCGCTGCGAAGCCGCCCACGCTGGCGGCGCATTGGCGGACCTGGGCAGTCACTTGCTGGCCATGGCCCGTCATTTATTGGGCGATGTCGAGGCCGTGTGTGCCGACAGCCAGACCGTACACAGCCAACGCCCCGCCAGTGCCGGCAACACTGAGCAGCGCACCATCGCCGTGGATGACCAGGTCCACGCCCTGCTGCGCTTCACCAGCGGCGCCCGAGGCACGGTCAGCAGCAGTTGGCTCAAGCACGGCTACAAGAATCACCTGAGTTTTGAGATCAGCGGCACGCTCGGCACCTTGGCGTTCGATCAGGAACGGCTGAATGAACTGCGCCTGTGCCGCGTCGGCCACGGGGGCTTCCAACGTCTGCTGGCCGGCCCGGATCTGCCGGGCTATGCCGCGTTCAGCCCAGCGGCCGGGCATCAGTTGGGGTACAACGAATTGAAGACCCTGGAAGTCCAGGAACTGATCATGGCCCTCGCTGGCCAAGGCGGCGACGGGACCGATTTTGCAGAAGCCTGGGAAGTGGAGCGGCTGGCGGCGGCGATTCGCCTGGCGGCGAGGGAACAGCGCTGGGTGACCGTGACTGGCTGACACACTGCCGATTTGTGCCGCCCTTTGTGGCGAGGGGATTTATCCCCGCTGGGTCGCGCAGCGGCCCCAAAAAATCTGCCTGATACACCGAGGCGTCAGCTTTAGGGGCGCTTCGCACCCCAGCGGGGATAAATCCCCTCGCCACGGGGGACAATGTTCAGGTTGATTGCAACTGAACCAACCGTGCCGCCAGCGCCTTGGCCTGGCTCGCCACATCGGTCACGGCGGTGCTTTCCCACCACATCCCGCGCAACGGTGGCCCCATGGCGAACAGACGACTGGCAGGCTCGCCCTGGGCATCCAGCACCGCGCCATCGGGACGGGCGGCGATGCCCAGGGCCAGCGGGCCGGGCTGGACCAATCCGCGAGCCAGCAGTTGTTGGGGCAACGGTCGTGCAACCCGGCGCCAATCGTATTCAATGCCACTGGAGTTGATCAGCGCAGCCCCCTGCACCACCGTCAGGTCTGCCTCGCCCCTTCGGCGAATGCGGATGTTCACCGCTCCCTCGGCAGACGGCGCCAGCCCCTTGAACGACGCTGCCTGGATCCGCAACCGCCCTTCCTCGTGCAACCGCGCCACCAGCTCAGCGCTCAAAGGCGGCGAACGATGATGATGGCTCTCCCACCAGGGTCGTACATGCCGCACGAATTGCCGGCGCTGCACCTCGCTGGCCTGGCTCCACAAGCGCCCGATGTGCGCACGCACCGTGTCCAGAGGGGCCTGCCAGTCGATGCCTTCGGCCTGGGCCTGACGGCATTGCTCACGCAGAGCGCGCATTAATTGGCGTGGCGAGCGGAGGCTGTGATCGGCGGCGAGAAAGTCCACCCACTCAGGCGGTTGTCGACGCACATGGGGCAGCAGGCCATGGCGGGAAAACACTTCGATAGGTCCGCGATGCCCGGCCTGCTCGAGGGACACCACGGCATCCACCATCGTCAGCCCTGAGCCAATGATCAACACCGTGGATTGCGGATCGAGCCGACGCATCGCCGCTACATCCCAAGGGTCCAGCGCGGCGGCATTCAAGCCGCTGGATTCGGTCTGCGGGGTGCGCGCCGCCGGGAACATGCCGGTGGCGAGCACCGCGCAACGTCCGCGCAACGTCTGGCCATCGTCAAGCGTCAGCAGCACGGCATCACCGGCGACCTGCAGATCCACGGCCTCCCCGCGCACATGCTCCGCCACAGAGCCATTGCGGGCTCCCAGCGCCCGGGCTTCGGCCAGACGCTGCTGCACATATAAACCAAAGATTCCCCGGGGCGGGAACAGCTCGCTGACCGGTACATGCTGCTGATCCGACTCGGGCCAACCACCGGCTTCGATGAATTCGGCGAGCCATTGAGTCAAGTCATCGGCGTTGTCCGGATCGACGCTCATTCGCGCGGCGTTGCCGTTCAAGGTGTGGCCCAGCTCCACGGCGCTGTAGGCCTCGCCCCGGCCCAACTCGCTGCGCGGCTCAACGATCAGCACGTTGCGCCGGCCAGGCAGGCGCAGTAGCTGCGCCGCCAGCATGGCTCCGCTCAGACCACCGCCGATGATCAGGACATCGGCCTCGCGGGTGATGCTGCTGCCAGGTCGATCCAGCGCTGTATGCATGTCGCTCTCCAGGAATCAAATCACCACGTTGCGTACGAATCTCGTCGCCACCGGACCCTCATTGCGATAGGCATGGGGCTGGTTGCTGGCAAACATGAAAAACTCACCGGCGCCTATCTGGTGCTCTGCGCTGCCCAGCGTCAGGGTCAGGCAGCCTTCGAACACATAGAGCTGCTCGCTCCAGCCATCGGCATCAGGTTCGGATGGGTAATGCTCACCGGGCTCCAGGCGCCATTCCCAAAGTTCGACTTCGCGACTGGCGGTGGCCTTGGCCAGCAGCACGGCTTTGCTGCCGGGGATGGTACCGGCCCAGGCCAGTTCGTTGATGCGACTCGGGTCGCGGGCATCGGGGGCCTGAATCAAGTCGCTAAAGGCCACGTCGAGGGCTTCGGCGACACGGTCAAGGGTGGTCAGGCTGACGTTCTTTTCGCCGGCCTCGATGGCCACCAACATGCGCCGGCTGACCCCTGAAAGTTCGGCCAGGGTTGTCTGACTGAGCTGCGCGGCGTGCCGCAGGCGGCGGACGTTCTGGCTGACGTGTTGCAGGACGGATGCCCGCTGGCCGTTTTCTTTGTGCACTATATTGCTCATCTGCTGGGGTTGCGCATTATACTGCCCACCTTCTTCGGGCGCATTGTGCGTCCGCCTCAAGTGGCGCGCAAGGTCATGGCATCGGTGAACTCCCCTCAAGCTTCCTCCCGTTTCTCAAGGTTCAGCAAGGCCGAATGCGTGCTGGTGCTGATCACCATGATCTGGGGCGGGACTTTCTTGCTGGTGCAACACGCCATGACGGTCAGCGGGCCGATGTTTTTCGTGGGCCTGCGGTTTGCCGCCGCTGCTGCCTTTGTCGCGCTGTTTTCGTGGCGGCATCTGCGGGACCTGACCCTGTTCGAACTCAAGGCCGGGAGCTTCATCGGCGTGGCGATCATGCTCGGCTATGGCTTGCAGACCGTCGGCCTGCAGACCATTCCCAGCAGCCAATCGGCGTTCATCACCGCACTTTACGTGCCGTTCGTGCCGCTGTTGCAGTGGCTGGTGCTGGGCCGTCGGCCCGGCTTGATGCCGAGCCTGGGCATCATGCTGGCCTTCACCGGGTTGATGCTGGTGTCGGGCCCGGCCGGGGCATCGTTGAATTTCAGCCCCGGTGAAATCGCCACGCTGATCAGCGCCATCGCCATTGCCGCCGAAATCATCCTGATCAGTGCCTACGCCGGCCAGGTCGATGTGCGCCGGGTAACCGTGGTGCAACTGGCAAGCACGGCGGTGCTGGCATTTTTGATGGTCGTGCCCACCCAGGAAAGAATTCCGGACTTTTCCTGGCTATTGCTGATCAGCGCCGTGGGCCTGGGGGCGGCCAGCGCGGCGATCCAGGTGGCGATGAACTGGGCGCAGAAAAGCGTCTCGCCCACCCGCGCCACGCTGATCTATGCCGGCGAGCCCGTGTGGGCCGGTATCGCCGGGCGCCTGGCCGGCGAGCGGTTGCCGGCGATTGCGCTGGTAGGTGCGGTGTTGATCGTGGCGGCGGTGATCGTCAGTGAACTGAAAACCCGCGGCAAAATTGTCAACGAGGCGGATGAGGTGCTCGAGCGCGAACGCTGAGGCAATCGAAAAACCTTTCGAGAAGTTTTGCCTCTAGGAAGATCGCCGTCTTCGGCGGCTCCTACCCCACGCAAAATAGGAAAACTCCACCGGCCTTGTAGGATTCTGCGACAGGCTGGCGGTTGGTGATCGGACGCTCGCCACGTATGATCCCTGACAAACTCCCGCCGAATAGAAGCCTATGTCACTGATAGTTCTATTGCTTTTGCCCTTCATCGGCAGCTGTGTCGCGGCGCTGCTGCCGCATAACGCCCGTAACGCCGAATCCTTGCTGGCAGGCCTCGTGGCCTTGGTCGGCACCGTTCAGGTGGCTTTGCTGTACCCGCAAATCGCCGACGGCGGTGTGATTCGTGAGGAGTACTTCTGGCTACCGAGCCTGGGCCTGAATGTCGTGCTGCGCCTGGACGGTTTCGCCTGGCTGTTCGCGATGCTGGTGCTGGGCATAGGCACGCTGGTGTCGCTGTATGCCCGCTACTACATGTCGCCGGACGATCCGGTACCGCGTTTCTTTGCGTTTTTCCTGGCCTTCATGGGCGCCATGCTTGGCCTGGTGATTTCCGGCAACCTGATCCAGATGGTGTTTTTCTGGGAACTGACCAGCCTGTTCTCATTCCTGCTGATCGGCTATTGGCATCACCGCGCCGATGCCCGACGCGGTGCCTACATGGCCTTGATGGTGACCGGGGCCGGCGGGCTGTGCCTGTTGGCCGGCGTGATGATCCTCGGCCATGTGGTGGGCAGCTATGACCTGGACAAGGTCCTGGCTGCCGGCAACGTGATCCGTGACCACGCCCTCTACCCCATCCTGCTGCCGCTGATCCTGATCGGCGCGCTGAGCAAAAGCGCGCAGTTCCCTTTCCACTTCTGGCTTCCCCATGCCATGGCCGCGCCCACTCCGGTATCGGCGTATCTGCATTCGGCCACCATGGTCAAGGCCGGCGTATTCCTGCTGGCGCGGTTGTGGCCGTCGCTGTCGGGCAGTGAACAATGGTTCTACATCGTCGGCGGCGCCGGGGCCTGTACGTTGTTGCTGGGCGCCTACTGCGCGATGTTTCAGAACGATCTCAAGGGCCTGCTGGCCTACTCCACCATCAGCCATCTGGGGTTGATCACCCTGCTGCTGGGCCTCAACAGTCCGCTGGCGGCGGTGGCGGCGGTGTTTCATATTCTTAACCACGCCACCTTCAAAGCCTCGCTGTTCATGGCCGCCGGGATCATCGACCACGAAAGCGGCACCCGCGATATTCGAAGGCTCAGCGGCCTGGTGCGGCTGATTCCGTTCACCGCCACCCTGGCCATGGTCGCCAGCGCGGCGATGGCCGGGGTGCCGCTGCTCAACGGGTTCCTGTCCAAGGAAATGTTCTTCGCCGAAACCGTGTTTATCTCCGCCACGGCCTGGGTCGAGCTGGCGCTACCCATCATCGCCACCATTGCCGGGACCTTCAGCGTCGCCTACTCCCTGCGCTTTACCGTGGACGTGTTCTTCGGCCCCCCGGCCACCGACCTGCCCCATACCCCCCATGAACCGCCACGCTGGATGCGAGCACCGGTGGAGTTGCTGGTGTTCGCCTGTCTGCTGGTGGGCATTTTCCCGGCCCAGGTGGTCGGCTCGTTGCTGGCCGCCGCTGCGTTGCCGGTGGTGGGCGGCCCGTTGCCCGAGTACAGCCTGGCGATCTGGCATGGCCTGAACGCGCCGATGATCATGAGCCTGGTGGCGATGTCCGGCGGCATCGTGCTTTATCTGCTGCTGCGCAATCAGTTCAAACTGGGCCACATCAAGCATCCACCGTTCATTGGCCGATTCAGCGGCAAGCGGCTGTTCGAGCGCTGCCTGGTGCTGATGATGCGCCAGGGCCGACGGCTGGAGCGCAAGATCAGCACCCGGCGCCTGCAAGCGCAGCTGTTCTGGCTGGTGCTGGCCGCCGTACTGGCCGGGCTGATCCCGATGCTCAACAGCACGTTGGTGTGGGGTGACCGGCCGAAGATCCCTGGCTCCATCGTGTTCGTGACCCTGTGGCTGCTGGCAATTGCCTGTGCCCTGGGCGCGGCCTGGCAAGCCAAGTATCACCGGCTCGCGGCCCTGACCATGGTCAGCGTCTGCGGCCTGATGACCTGCGTGACCTTCGTCTGGTTCTCGGCCCCCGATCTGGCCCTGACGCAACTGGCCGTGGAAGTGGTCACCACCGTGCTGATCCTGCTGGGCCTGCGCTGGTTGCCCCGGCGGATCGAGGATGCAGCGCCGCGACCCAACAGCGAACGACGCGCGCGCATCCGCCGCCTGCGGGACTTACTGCTGTCCATCGCCGTGGGTGGCGGCATGGCGCTGCTGTCCTACGCAATGCTGACCCGTCAGACACCCAACGATATTTCATCGTTTTACCTGAGCCGGGCCTTGCCCGAGGGCGGCGGCAGCAACGTGGTGAACGTGATGCTGGTGGATTTCCGTGGCTTCGACACCCTTGGCGAGGTCACGGTGCTGGTGGCGGTGGCCCTGGCGGTCTTCGCCCTGCTGCGACGTTTCCGGCCACCCAAGGAAAGCATGCAGCTACCGGCCCAACAGCGTCTGCTGGCGCCCGACGTGGTCACTGACCTGGTCAACCCGCGCCACGCCAGTGATACCGCGCTGGGGTTCATGATGGTGCCGTCGGTGCTGGTGCGTTTGCTGCTGCCGATCTCCCTGGTGGTGTCGTTCTACCTGTTCATGCGCGGACACAACCAACCCGGTGGCGGTTTCGTGGCCGGGCTGGTGATGTCGGTGGCGTTCATCCTGCAATACATGGTCGCCGGCACCCAATGGGTCGAAGCGCAAATGAGCCTGCGTCCGCTGCGCTGGATGGGCACGGGGCTGTTGTTCGCCACGGTCACGGGGCTTGGAGCGATGGCCGTGGGTTATCCATTCCTGACCACCCACACCTGGCATTTCGAGTTGCCGGTGCTGGGTGATATTCATTTGGCCAGCGCGCTGTTCTTCGACATCGGCGTCTACGCCGTGGTGGTCGGTTCGACCCTGTTGATTCTCACCGCCCTGGCTCACCAGTCGGTGCGGGCCCACAAGCCTGGCCTGCATCCAAAACCCATTGCACAACCGGTAGCGGGAGGCGCGGCCTGATGGAAGAAGTCATCGCAATAGCAATCGGCGTGCTGGCCGCCTCCGGGGTCTGGCTGGTGCTGCGGCCACGGACGTTCCAAGTGGTCATGGGCCTGTGCCTGCTGTCCTATGGCGTCAATCTGTTCATCTTCAGCATGGGCAGCCTGTTCATCGGCAAGGAACCGATCATCAAGGACGGCATACCCCAGGACCTGCTGCATTACACCGACCCACTGCCCCAGGCGCTGGTCCTCACTGCGATTGTGATCAGCTTCGCCATGACCGCGCTGTTCCTGGTGGTCCTGCTGGCTTCCCGGGGCTTGACCGGCACGGACCATGTGGACGGTCGGGAGCCCAAGGAATGATGTTGACGCCTCATTTGATCGCCGCGCCGATCCTGCTGCCGCTTTTGACCGCTGCGCTGATGCTCATGCTGGGTGAGAAGCATCGCCCGCTCAAAGCGCGGATCAATCTGTTTTCCAGCCTGCTGGGCCTGGGCATCGCCATGCTGTTGTTGCATTGGACCCAGGACCAGGCCCTGCCCGCCTCCATCGGCGTGTACCTGCCGGGCAACTGGCAGGCGCCGTTCGGCATCGTATTGGTGGTCGATCGTCTGTCGGCGTTGATGCTGGTGTTGACCGGCATCATCGGCGTCAGTGCCTTGCTGTTCGCCACAGCCCGCTGGGATCGCGCCGGCGCGAGTTTCCATGCGCTGTTCCAGATCCAGTTGATGGGCCTCTATGGGGCCTTCTTGACCGCGGATCTGTTCAATCTGTTTGTGTTCTTCGAGGTGCTGCTGGCAGCTTCGTACGGTTTGATGCTGCACGGCTCGGGCCGGGCGCGGGTGTCGTCGGGGTTGCACTACATTTCCATCAACCTGCTGGCCTCCTCGCTGTTCCTGATCGGCGCGGCGCTGATCTATGGCGTCACCGGCACATTGAACATGGCTGACCTGGCGTTGAAGGTGCCCCTGGTGCCGGAAGCCGACCGGGGCTTGCTGCACGCCGGGGCGGGCATCCTGGCGGTGGCGTTCCTGGCCAAGGCCGGCATGTGGCCGCTGAACTTCTGGCTGGTGCCGGCCTACAGCGCCGCCAGTGCGCCGGTGGCGGCCCTGTTCGCGATCATGACCAAGGTGGGCGTCTACACGATCCTGCGCCTGTGGACGTTGCTGTTCTCCGGCCAAGCCGGTGCCTCGGCATATTTCGGCGGCGACTGGCTGATCTACGGCGGCATGGCGACGATCATCTGTGCCGCCATCGCCATTCTTGCGGCCCAGCGCCTGGAGCGCATGGCCAGCCTGAGTATCCTGGTGTCCGCCGGAATCCTGTTGTCGGCCATCGGCTTTGCCCAGCCAAACCTGGTGGGTGCGGCGCTGTTTTATCTGGTGAGCTCGACCCTGGCACTCTGTGCGTTGTTCTTGCTGGCCGAGCTGATCGAACGCTCGCGCTCGGCCAATGAACCGTCGCTGGAGGACGATCTCGATGTCCTGCCTCGGCCACTGGAATCCTTGCAACCGCCCAAGGGCATCAACCTCGATGACGAACAGAAAGCCGTCATCGGGCAAGTCATTCCCTGGACCATGGCCTTCCTCGGCTTGAGTTTCATCGCCTGCACGCTGTTGGTGGTGGGCATGCCGCCACTTTCGGGGTTCATCGGCAAGCTGGGGCTCATGAGCGCATTGCTCAATCCTCAGGGGTTTGGGGACAGTGTGGAACCGGTGTCGAACCAGGCGTGGGGCTTGTTGGCGCTGTTGATCCTGTCGGGGCTGGCGTCGTTGATCGCTTTCTCGCGCCTGGGTATCCAGCGTTTCTGGACGCCGCAAGAACGACCGTCCCCCTTGTTGCGACCTTCCGAATGCCTGCCGATCATCGTGCTCCTGGGGTTGGGCATCGCGCTGACCTTCAAGGCCGAGCCACTGCTGCGCTACACCCAGGAGGCGGCCGCCGGGCTGAACACCCCCGAACATTATGTGATGTCGGTGCTCGCTACCCGCCCCGTCCCCGGCCCGAAAGCGGACAGCACACTGACAGAGGTGCAACCATGAAACGTCTGTTTCCTGCTCCGTGGTTGTCCCTGGCACTCTGGTTGCTCTGGCTGCTGTTGAACCTGTCCCTCAGTGCAGGGCATCTGCTGCTGGGAGCGGCACTGGGCGTGCTGGCACCTTTAATGATGCGCCCGTTGCGCCCCAGGCCCATCCATATTCGGCGGCCCTGGGCAGTGCTGCGGTTGTTCCTGCTGGTGGGTCGCGAAGTGCTGGTGTCCAATCTGGCCGTGGCCTGGAGTGTGATCAACGCTGGACACCACCCACCTCGCTCGCGGTTCATCAAGGTGCCGCTGGACCTGCACGATGCCAATGGCCTGGCGGCGCTGTCGATGATCACCACAGTGATTCCCGGCACGGTCTGGTCGGAACTGGCCCTGGATCGCAGCGTCCTGCTGCTGCACGTGTTCGATCTGGAAGACGAAGCGGCATTCATTACGCACTTCAAGACCACCTTCGAGCGGCCGCTGATGGAGATTTTCGAATGAGCCCATTGCTGTCCAACGCGATCCTGTTGAGCCTGTTCCTGTTCTCCCTGACGATGGTGCTGACCTTGCTGCGCCTGTTCAAGGGACCGTCAGCGCAAGACCGGGTACTGGCCCTGGACTATCTGTACATCGTGGCGATGCTGATGATGCTGGTGCTGGGCATTCGTTACGCCAGTGACACCTATTTCGAGGCGGCGCTGATGATCGCCCTGTTCGGCTTTGTCGGCTCGTTCGCCCTGGCCAAGTTCCTGTTGCGCGGCGAGGTGATTGAATGAGCGGCGAACTGTCGATGTGGGTCGAAATTCCCGTGGCGATCCTGCTGGTGCTCAGCAGCCTGTTCGCCCTGGCCGGAGCGATCGGTCTGGTGCGTTTGAAGGATTATTTCCAGCGCATGCACCCGCCGGCCCTGGCTTCAACATTGGGCGCCTGGTGCGTGGCGCTGGCCTCGATCATCTATTTTTCAGCGCTCAAGTCCGCGCCGGTTCTGCATGCCTGGCTGATACCGATCCTGCTGTCCATCACGGTACCGGTGACCACCCTGTTGCTGGCCCGCGCCGCGTTGTTTCGCAAACGCATGGCCGGGGATGACGTACCGGCGGAAGTCAGCAGCCGCAGGACCGAGCACGGCGACTGACCAATTCCTGCGGCGTGTCCGTGGCGGCATTGAAGGCAAAGACAGACATGCGCTGTGCGCCTTCACCTACGCATGCCGCCAGAATTTCACCCGATGCATCTTACGAAAATGTCCGGTTCGGAACCGAATCAAGGACATGCCGCCGTCGCGCTTCGCTGCGCTTTTTCAGCGTCAAGAAATCGAAATTTGACTCCATAAAGCCGTCTTCTATCGTTCCCCCCGAGACCGCACCCAGGGACCGGGTGGCCCGGACGCCCTTTGAGGGCGCGGTCGTCGATGTCACTACGATCAAGGAGCAACAAAATGTCTGGAGCGACCCAAACAATTGATGTGCTTGTCACGATTGATGCCGATTACCTGATCGCCCATCCTGGCGATGTCGGCGGCGCAGTGGCCATGCTGGTGAGCCGCGATGCGGTCGACAAGCAAGCCAGCGGCAACACCGGCGAAGGTGGCGACGAGTTGTGGATCGACGTGAACCCCGGCGACAACATCCGCTGGCGCGCAACGACCCTGTCGCGCAACTTCGACCGCGTCGCACTGATCACCAACGTCCAGCAAGGCAATCCTCACCAGGGCGGTGATTACCCAGGTTCCATGTCGACCCCGATCTCC
Source organism: Pseudomonas sp. A214 (assembly GCF_900156295.1). NCBI lineage: Bacteria > Pseudomonadati > Pseudomonadota > Gammaproteobacteria > Pseudomonadales > Pseudomonadaceae > Pseudomonas > Pseudomonas sp. A214. Next base: position 3,528,998 of record NZ_LT707062.1, on the reverse strand, counting down.
TACAACATCCCGAATATCCCGGTGCCGTACCTGGACAAGGGCGCCCCCCACGGCATCGCCAAAACTGACGTGACCTACACCTTCTGGCAGTCCACGGCCCTGAACGCAGGAAAACTCTGGTACACCGTTACCTTCGTTCTGCTGGACCGGAACCTGAACCAGATTGGTCCGAACTACAGCTGGGACCCCTACATCACTGTCAACTGACAGATCCCTGAGTTGACCACAGCCCTGATCGGTTTTGTCATACGTCTTCGACGATGAACCGGCCAGGGCTGTGCCCGTTCCCGCCATCGCAGGCCCCGCTAGACCGCCCCCTCTGTCGTTTCCGTCAGTGCCGCCAGCACCAAAGGATGCAGTACTGCGCCTGGATGCTCGGTTTGCCAAGCACTCAGCTGGCGACGCATGGCCGGCGTCCAGAAGTTCTTCATGTGTTGGCGCACGCCGTTCACCGCCTGTGCGTGATCCGGTTCACTGGCGAAGTACTGCGCGATCTGGTTGGCCATCTTGATCAGGCTTTCGGAACTCATCGCCGCACCTCGGCTTTCTCGGCATGGCGACGCTCTCTGAGCAGACGTCCCTGTTCATCACTGAAGGCCTGGTAGCGCTTCTGCCATTCGGAAGGCTGGCTGACCCGCACGATCTCGACCGCCGTCACTTTGTATTCCGGGCAGTTGGTGGCCCAGTCGGAGTTGTCGGTGGTGATGACGTTGGCGCCCGATTCGGGGAAGTGGAAGGTGGTGTAGACCACCCCTGGCGCCACCCGCTCGGTGACTTTCGCACGCAGCACGGTCTGCCCGGCGCGACTGCCGATACCGACCCAGTCACCTTCGACGATGCCGCGGTTTTCGGCGTCAGTCGGATGAATTTCCAGCCGGTCTTCCTCGTGCCAGGCCACGTTGTCGGTGCGTCGGGTCTGGGCGCCGACGTTGTACTGGCTAAGGATCCGCCCGGTGGTCAGTAGCAACGGATAACGGCTGTTGACCTTCTCCTCGGTGGGTACATAGCCGGTGAGCATGAAGCGTCCCTTGCCACGCACGAACTGCTCGATGTGCATGGTCGGCGTGCCGTCGGGCGCGGCGTCGTTGCACGGCCATTGCAGGCTGCCGTGACGATCCAGTTCGGCGTAGCTGACGCGGCTGAAGGTAGGGGTCAGGCGAGCGATCTCGTCCATGATCTGCGAAGGATGGTTGTAGTGCATCTTGTAGCCCAAGGCATCGGCCAGGGCCACGGTGGCTTCCCAGTCGGCCTTACCGGCCAGCGGTTCCATCACCTTGCGCACCCGGGAAATGCGGCGCTCGGCGTTGGTGAAGGTGCCGTCCTTCTCAAGGAACGAGCTGCCCGGCAGGAACACATGGGCGAACTTGGCCGTCTCGTTGAGGAAGATATCCTGCACCACCACGCATTCCATGGCCGACAGGGCCGCGGTCACGTGCTGGGTGTTCGGGTCGCTCTGGGCGATATCCTCGCCCTGGCAGTAAAGCGCCTTGAAGGTCCCGTCCAGGGCCGCTTCGAACATATTGGGAATGCGCAGCCCTGGATCAGGTTGCAGGGTCACGTTCCAGGCCTGTTCGAACTGGGCGCGTACCGTCTCGTTGGAAATGTGCCGATAGCCCGGCAGCTCGTGGGGGAAAGAACCCATGTCGCAGGAACCCTGGACGTTGTTCTGCCCGCGCAGCGGATTCACCCCGACCCCTTCGCGGCCAATATTGCCGGTGACCATGGCCAGGTTGGCGATACCCATCACCGAGGTGCTGCCCTGACTGTGTTCGGTGACACCGAGGCCGTAGTAGATAGCGGCATTGTCCACGCTGGCGTAAAGCCGCGCGGCGGCGCGGATCTGCTCGGCGGGCACGCCACACACCGGTCCGAGGACTTCGGGCGAGTTTTCCGGCTGGCTGACGAAGTCGCGCCACCGGGCGAAGTCCGCCGCCTCGCAGCGCTCCTCGACAAAAGGCTGGTTGACCAGCCCCTCAGTGACAATCACATGGGCCAGCGCATTGAGCATGGCCACGTTGGTCCCCGGACGCAGTTGCAAGTGCAGTTCGGCACGGGCATGGGGGGAGTCCACCAGATCGATACGACGCGGGTCGATGACGATCAGCCGTGCGCCCTGGCGCAAGCGACGCTTGAGCTGGGAGCCGAACACCGGGTGAGCGTCGGTGGGGTTGGCACCCATCACCAGGATCACGTCGGCCTTCATCACCGAGTCGAAATTCTGGGTGCCGGCGGATTCGCCCAAGGTCTGCTTGAGGCCATAACCGGTGGGCGAATGGCAGACCCGGGCGCACGTGTCGACGTTGTTGTTGCCGAAAGCGGTGCGCACCAGTTTCTGCACCAGGTAGGTTTCTTCGTTGGTGCAGCGGCTGGAGGTGATGCCACCGATGGAGTCGCGCCCGTATTTGAGCTGGATACGCCGTAATTCGCTGGCCGCGTAGTTGACCGCCTCTTCCCAGCTGACTTCCTGCCACGGGTCGCTGATGTGCTTGCGGATCATCGGTTTGGTGATGCGGTCTGGGTGGGTGGCGTAACCCCAGGCGAAACGGCCCTTGACGCAGGAGTGCCCATGGTTGGCCTGGCCGTTCTTGTCCGGGACCATGCGCACCAGTTGCTCGCCTTTCATTTCGGCGCGGAAGGAGCAGCCTACACCGCAATAGGCACAGGTGGTGATGACGCTGCGCTCCGGCTGGCCAATCTCCACAACGCTCTTGTCGATCAGGGTCGCCGTCGGGCAGGCCTGGACACAGGCGCCGCAGGAGACGCATTCGGAGTCGAGGAAGTTGTCACCGCCGGCCGCTGCCACGCGGGAATCGAAGCCGCGTCCGGTGATGGTCAGGGCAAACGTGCCCTGGATTTCCTCACAGGCGCGCACACAACGGTTACAGACGATGCATTTGCTCGGGTCATACTCGAAATAAGGGTTGGAGACGTCCTTGGCTTCGGCCAGGTGATTGGCACCCTCGTAGCCGTAGCGCACCTCGCGCAGGCCCACCTGCCCCGCCACCGTCTGCAATTCACAGTTGCCGTTGGCGGCGCACGTCAGGCAGTCCAGCGGGTGATCGGAAATGTACATTTCCATCACGTTGCGCCGCAGATCGGCCAGTCTGGACGTTTGGGTGCGCACCACCATGCCTTGTGTCACCGGCGTGGTGCAGGAGGCCGGGTAGCCGCGCATACCGTCGATCTCCACCAGGCACATGCGGCAGGAGCCGAAGGCTTCCAGGCTGTCGGTGGCGCAGAGTTTTGGAATGGTGGTGCCGAGCATGGCCGCCGCGCGCATCACCGAGGTGCCAGAGGCGACGCTGATTTCGCGGCCATCAATGGTCAGGCTGACCTGCACGTCGCTTTCACGCGCCGGGGTGCCGAGGTCGATATCGCTGCTTGGGTCGAAGATATTGATCATTGGTCGGCCTCCGTGGTCGCCAGACCGAAGTCGGCGGGAAAATGCTTGAGGGCGCTGCCGACGGGAAAGGAAGTCATCCCACCCAGGGCGCAGAGCGAGCCGTACTGCATGGTGTCGCAAAGGTCTTGCAGCAGCCGTGCCTGCTCCTGGCGCGCAGCGGCATCGGTGCTGGCGATCAAGCGGTCCACCACTTCCACGCCACGGGTGGAACCGATCCGGCACGGCGTGCACTTGCCGCAGGATTCCTCGGCGCAGAACTGCAAGGCAAAACGGGCCATCCGGGCCATGTCCAGGCTGTCGTCGGCAACCACCACACCACCGTGGCCGAGCATGGCGCCCATGGCGGCGAATGCCTCGTAGTCCAGCGGCGTGTCGAACTGCGAAGGCGGCACCCAGGCACCCAACGGCCCGCCCACTTGCGCGGCCTTGAGCGGCCGCCCACTGGCGGTACCGCCCCCATAACCTTCCACCAGCTCACGCAGGCTCAAACCGAAGGCGCGCTCTACCAGGCCGCCGTGACGGATGTTGCCCGCCAGTTGAAAAGGCATCGTGCCCAAGGAACGGCCCATGCCGAAATCACGGTAAAACTGTGCGCCCTTCTCCAGGATCACGGGCACCGAGGCCAGGGTCAGCACGTTGTGGACCAGTGTCGGCAGCCCGAACAAACCTTGCAGCGCCGGCAATGGCGGTTTGGCGCGAACGGTGCCGCGCTTGCCCTCCAGCGATTCCAGCAAGGCGGTTTCCTCACCACAGATGTAGGCCCCCGCGCCCACCCGGACTTCCAGCTCGAACGCGCGCCCGCTGCCGCCCACGTTCGTCCCCAGATAACCCGCCTGGCGAGCGATGCCCAGGGCGGCATTGAGGGTAGCTACCGCGTCCGGGTACTCCGAACGCACGTAGATGTAGCCCATGGTCGCGCCGACCGCGATACCCGCGATAATCATGCCTTCGATCAAAAGGAACGGATCGCCTTCCATCAGCATACGGTCGGCAAACGTGCCGGAGTCGCCCTCATCGGCGTTACACACCACATACTTCTGTGCGCCTACCGCATCTCGAACGGTGCGCCACTTGATGCCCGCCGGGAACGCCGCGCCACCGCGGCCGCGCAGGCCGGAATCGAGCACGCTGGCGACCACGTCGGCGCCGTCCATCTGGATCGCCCGCGCAAGCCCAAGAAAGCCACCTTGGGCACGGTAATCGTCCAGGGACAGCGGTTGAGTGATGCCGGCACGCGCAAACAGCAGACGCTGCTGGCTTTTGAGGTACGGAATTTCCTCGACCAGCCCCAAGGCCAACGGATGACTGGCGGGATCTCCCGCCAGGGCATCGAGCAGGCTCGGCACGTCTTGCGGCGTGATCGGGCCAAAGCCCAGCCGACCCTCGGTGGTTTCAAGCTCCAGCATCGGCTCCAGCCAGTAGAGCCCACGGGAGCTGGTGCGGCGCAGTTCAAGCGGCAGTTGTCGACGCTCGGCCTCACTCACCAGCGCCACGGCGACCTTGTCCGCCCCCACGGCGCGGGCCACTGAATCACGGGGGATACAGAGCTTCAGCATGCGCCCTCCTCCAGACAGCCCTTCACCAGCTCGCGCAAGCGTTCGGGGGTTAACCGTGCATGCAGCTCGCCGTCCAGTTCCAGAGCAGGTGAACAGACGCAGGCACCCAGGCAATAGACGGGACGCAGGCTGATGCTGCCATCGGCACTGGTGCCATGGTCATCCAGCGCCAATTGCTCACGCAACTGCGCAGCCAGACCTTCGGCCCCCATGCTCTGGCAGGACTCGGCCCGGCACAGACGTAGCGTGTGGCGCGCCGGCGGCGAGGTACGGAAGTCGTGGTAGAAGCTGATTACGCCGCGCACTTCAGCCTGGCTGAGGTTCAAGGCATGGGCAATCTCCGGGACGGCGGCGTCGGGAACGTACCCGCAGCCTTCCTGGATAGCGTGGAGAATCGGCAGCAAGGCACCGGGAGTGTCCTTTTCGCGCTGCAACACGCTATGAATCAGAGGCAGGTGAAGCGTCTCATCAGGCATAAACGTACCTCGGCATCTCGAACGATACCGCCGCAACGCGACGACCGTCCGGAGTCTTGGCTGCGGTGCCGGGCCACGTCACGGACGCGTGGCTGATCCAGTCACCATTCTCGCTCTCCGGCCAAGTGTCTAGGCGCACCAGGTCCGGGGCATCGTTACAGCTTGCCACTCCCGGGGGGCGGCGATTGCACACAGACGACTTAACGTATCCTGAAAGCGACTTGAGCCGGGAAGCAGTCAGCCCTCATAGCTTAATTCACTATTGGGTATTGGCCAGTCGATGCTACCGGTGGTGGTTTTTGGGGGGCTACATATCCTCGCGCTTAGGCGAACTGCTCGAAAGTTGTCTTGTCGAGGTGCAAATACTTATGACTCGCGGTATTTCAATGGATGAGTTCCTGAGCGGTGGCTGCCAATTGACGACCAACCCGATCCTTTAACGTGTCGATGAAGCGGGTGATTTTTGCATCGACAAATTGTCGTGAGTTGTAGATGGCATAGACGTTGCGCTCATACGTATGGAAGTCAGGCAGAACCCGCACCAGCTTCCCGGAGCGCAAATCCTCGACCGCCGTAAACCCGGCCAGCAACCCAATTCCGGCCCCCTCCCGAATAGCCACCGCCATCGCATCCATATCGTTCACGCTGAAACTTGGCCCGGCAGGGACAAATGTCGCGTCGCCCGCCTTGCTCTTCAGTTGCCACTCATCCCTGACATAGTCCACGGTGCCCAGCAGCAGACACTGGTGATCATCGAGATCCTTCGGCGTCACGGGCGGCGCATGTCGAGCCAGATAGTCTGGTGACGCCACCAGAACGCAATGGCTGACACCGATCTTTTGGCTGACATACGCCGAATCAGGCAGCGTTCGGGCAATCAGAATCGAGACATCGAGCTGGTCTTCAAGCAGGTTAGGCATGCGCTGGGAAAGCAATAGATCCACAGTGACATCCGGAAAATGTTTGCGGTATTCCAGCACGGCCCCCGTGACCAGATGCCGAGCCAGTCCGGGTACACAATGCACACGGAGTGTTCCCCTGGGCTGCAAGGCCGCGTTGCTTGCTTCGGCTTCCGCACTCTCAAGATCAGCCAGAATTTTCGTGCACCGCTCATAGAACCGCCGCCCCGCATCAGTGACCGACAGGCGCCGGGTCGAGCGTTGCAACAGACGCGCATCGAGCACATTTTCGAGCGCAGAAACAGCACGCGATACGTTACCTACTGTGGAGTCCAGATGATTTGCCACGGCAGTGAAACTGCCCATCTCGACAACCTTTATGTAGACCGACATGTTCGAAAGCTTATCCATTGCGACCTTCCTTCAGATCTGACGCATACCCGTGACAACACGCATTTTTCCATGATGCTACACGCTCGACCCGATGCTCGATATTACCTCTGCTGACAACAATGATTCCCTCTGGGCCGACTAAATCAACGGTGTCGCCTTCCATAGACTTGGTTGCACAGGCCGCCTCAACAGGCCTGCGGCAAAGCCACTCAGGCGCCGAGCGTCATACCAAACCCTGACAACCAAATGAAGGCCACATCATGAACACTCCCTACGACCCGCTTTATCTTTTCATCGGTGGTGAATGGATCAGTGACCAAGGGCGCGACACTGCTGCTGTCGTTAACCCGGCAACCGGACGGATGATCGGGCGCGTCCCCCTCGCCACCGCAGGTGACCTTGATAACGCCCTTGAGGTGGCTCGACTGAGCTTCGAGCAATGGCGCCAGACCGTACCTGACAAACGCGCAAAAATCCTCAAGCGGGCCGCCGACCTGATCATTGAACGAGCACCGCACATCGCCGCGCAAATGACACTGGAAGAAGGCAAGCCGCTGGGTGAAAGCATGGATGAAGTGATACGTGCGGCGGAATACTTCGAGTGGTTCGCCGAGAGTGCCCGGCGTATTGATGGCCGCGTGGTACCGGCCAACCGTCCTGGCGTACTGCAACTGGTCAAACGCCAGGCCATCGGCCCAGTGGCAGCGTTCACACCCTGGAACTTCCCGGCCATTACTCCAGCCCGCAAGCTCTCGGCAGCCTTGGCCGCCGGGTGCAGCGTTATCCTCAAGCCAGGTGAAGAAAGTCCTTCCACAGCGCTGGCCCTGGCTCGTGCGCTCGACGACGCAGGCTTGCCCAAAGGGGTGCTGCAGGTGGTCTTCGGCGTACCGGATCAAGTGTCCAGCCATCTGATCGCCTCACCGATCATTCGCAAAGTCACCTTTACCGGCTCAATGCCCATCGGTCGCCTGCTATCTGCCCGAGCTGCCGAAGGCGTTAAGCCCATCACCCTTGAGTTGGGTGGGCACGGCCCCGTGCTCGTATTCGCAGATGCAGATATTGAAAAGGCTGCAACCGAAGGTGTCGCGAATCGGTTTCGCGGGACCGGACAGGTGTGCATTTCATCCACTCGTTTTCTGATCCAGCGCGGTGCCTATCAAGCTTTTGTCGATCATTTTGTCGCTGCAACCAAAGCCCTGAGAATCGGTGATGGCCTGCATCCAGACACTCAAGTGGGCCCTTTGGCCAACCCAAGGCAATTGGCAAAGATGGAAGAACTGGTGGCCGATGCCGTCGAGAAAGGTGCTCGGGTATTGATCGGGGGCGAAGCCTTGTCACGTGAAGGCTTCTTCTTCCAGCCCACCGTTCTGGCGGATGTGCCGCTGAACGCCCGAGTCATGCACGAAGAACCCTTTGGCCCGATCGCAGTGCTGATGCCGTTCGATGAATTGGCGGATGGACTGAAAGAAGCGAACCGCCTGCCCTACGGGCTCTCAGCGTACGCATTCACATCCAGTGCGCGAACCGCGATTGACGTCGCTGACGGATTGGAGGCCGGAATGATCGGGATCAACCAATACCGCATCGTCGCCACCGAGCTTCCGTTCGGCGGCATGAAAGAAAGCGGTCATGGCTCGGAAGGCGGCATTGAAGGCATCGAGCACTATCTGACCCACAAATTCATCAGCCAGGTTTAAGGGTAATTCCCATGTCCAAGATCAATTTCAGCAGTCCCCGCGAGGCGGCGCGCGCATTCACTCCCAAGCTGTCGCAGTTCGTCGACTCAACGCTTTATCCGCAGATCTGGAGCGATCCGGCATTGTCCCCCCGCGACCGCAGCCTGATCACCGTGGCCGCATTGATCGCCGGGGGCCACTCGGAAGAATTGCCCGCTCATTTACGCCGGGCGGTGGGTAATGGCGTTAACCATGACGAAATTGCAGCGGCGATCACGCACCTGGCTTTCTACGTGGGATTCCCTGGCGCCATTACCGCGTCTGCTATCGCCAACGCCACGTTTACCGAATCAGAGAACAACCAAGCATGAAAGCCATCAACATCAGAGAATTTGGTGCCGCAGACGTTCTGGAACTCGCAGAGGTTGCCACTCCTGAAGTGCGTCCTACCGACCTGCTAGTGCGTGTCTATGCCGCGGGGGTAAACCGTGCGGATCTGACTCATCGAACGGGTGGCTATGGCCATCCTAATTTCGGTGACTCCCTGATCATCGGGCTGGAGATCGCCGGAGAGGTGATCGAGGCAGGCAGTGAGGTGATCGGATTTGAGGTGGGTGATCGAGTGATGGGCGTTGTTGGAGGCGGCGCCTATGCCGAACTGGCTCGAATCGACTACCGCATGGCCATGCACATCCCTGCCCAACTGGACTATGTGCACGCGGCAGCAATTCCGGAGGTCTTCGTCACCGCCCATGAAGCGATGATGCATCTGGCTCGGCTCAAGGCCAGCGACTCGGTGCTGATTCACGCTGCTGCTGGAGGCGTTGGGTCTGCCGCCGTGCAGCTGGCTTACGCCACAGGCGCCACGGTGTATGCGACAACTGAAGGCAGCAAGTTGTCTCGCGTCGAACACTTGGGGGCAGATGTCGCGATTGACTACAAGACACAGGACTTCGCCGAAGTCATTGCCGATAAAACCAACGGTCGAGGCGTCGATATCATCATCGACTTCGTCGGCGAGCCCTACTTCGCACGCAACGTCGCGTCCCTTGCGCATGGCGGCCGCCTGATTCAGGTTGGCATCCTCGGCGGTGGCGGCAAAGTAACTATAGAGCTGGAGCATATCCTCTACCGTCACTTGCAAATCATTGGCACGGTCATGAAGTCCCGCACGCAGCCGGAGAAGCACGACATGATCAGGCGCTTCCGTGAGCATTGGCTTGATCGCTTCGATGGCGCTGCAAGCCTCGAGCCTGTCGTTGACAGCACGTTCCCGTTATCACGTGCCGCCGATGCACATCGCCGGATGGAATCTTGCAAGAGCGTCGGGAAAATCATTTTGACCATGCAGCCTGAAGACTTGGCTTGAGTCTGGCGTCTTGCGATAGAACTGAAACGGTGCCCCTGGTGGGCACCCTTCAGGATGAAAAACCATCTTCACAGGACTAGGCCCGTTGTTCCATGGTTTCTCAGGTACTACGGTCGTATTCGCCTTCTCAGTAACTCGGATAACAGCATCAGCATCCCGGACTCCTGATTACCCGGCTCATTTCCTGGCCCATAGGTTTCCCCTGTTGAGGCTTCCCCCTGCACCTCATGGCGCAACATGCATGACTCGGGGTCGGGTTGATTCGCCATTTCTTACCCCTATCGAACTTCAAACTCATCAACGCAGCCGCCCACTGTTTCATGCCCTCTGGCAGCGCCGCCCCTTTTGTTCGTCGTTGCTTTAACGGTATGGGACTATCCCCAGCTTGAGTCGGCTAAAGACGGAGTTGATCGCTACCTGGTTTCGGGTACCTGCATTGGTTTGGATATAGAAACCGGCGAAGTTTATGCCCCCAACGGCCTAGCCGACACTGAGCAAGGACTCCTTCGCATCAACCCAAAGAATCCCAAGCCAGATCTGTTCGATCAGAAGGCGAAAAGTTATCAGGCTCGCTGGCCTTGGCTCAGGATCGTAGAAACCCAAAGTTGAATCGGAGCGCTTGGCATATCCCGGCCAAGCAAAAGCGGCAACCCTCTCACCTTTGCTCAGCGTGAGACATATCGATATTGATGACTTTACTGGCTGCCCAAGCGTTCCTGCGACAGTGTGTACCAAGGAGCTGCGCTATCGAAATGAACGTGTTTCTGCTTTTGGGGCAGAAAAGGCGTATCGAGGGTACCCAGTGCTACCGAAACCCAGCTGGCAAACTCCCCTTGAGAACGTGACCAGAACAGCGTCGAACCGCACTGCACGCAGAACTCTCGTAATACCGTCCGTGAAGATGCATAGGTTTTGATGCTGGTGGCGCCACTGAGTATTCGAAGCGCGTTACGCGGAACGCTGCCGTAGGAAGCAAACGCTGCTCCGTGACTTTTGCGACACTGACTGCAATAACAATGACTCACTGCTTTCGGTGGGGCGAGCAGTTCATAACTGACGGCTGCGCACAGGCAGCTTCCTTGGTAAACCTCTGGCATAAGTTCATCCGTGCCGGTGAAAAACGTCAGCGTAACTGTCCAGGCCTAGTCAGTCGACAGGCCATTTCTGAACGGAGGTCATCCGGCTTACGACCGCAGCGTCTCCGAGCGTGGTCAAGCTTTCGCCACGAAAATGTACGCGTTCCTCGGAGCATGGTTCGTTGCTTAGCGAGACCCTGGCCTCAGCCGATGCAATGGTTAGCGACCTGGCTTCGAGCTGGATGGTTCACGACGTCACGCTGCCCTCGGCATTCAGCAACTGATCGAACTGAGTGCGATGCTGGCGAACCGGGTGCTGGAAAACGTGGATCCGCGATAGCAGGTGAGCATCCTGCTAATAAAACAAACCCGGTATCTTATCTCGGGTTTGTTTCATTTCGTCTCACTGTCACTCTGCTCAAACTGCGAGTGAAAAACAGCGAGAACCGTTGATTGCGAGAGGCGGCTTGCGGCCAGAAGCAGTCGTTCAGGCATAGACCGGGGATGTCTACCGGAGCGGGGTCGATTCGGCTGGATGCGTTTTTTGATTTCAACCCTTTGCGCTGGGCCATAGATGACTTATTGAACATTTCGTAAAAAAGCGTAACATTGCCGCCCATGATACTCGAACAGCTCAAAGCCCTGGGCAATGACACTCGCATGCAAATGATGGAGTGGCTCAAAGACCCACTCAGTAATTTCCCCCCTCAGGATCATGGCGATCCTGCGATAGGCGTGTGCGTCACCCATTTGCAGCACAAGGCGGGGCTTTCACCTTCTACTGCGTCTGCACATTTAGCTATCTTGCAACGTGCAGGCTTCGTGCTGACCACCCGCATCGGAAAATGGACTTACTACCGGCGCAATGAGCAGGCGATTAATGACTTTGCGGCTAGGCTGATCATCGAATTGTAATTTTTAAACATTCATTTCGTTATTTCGCGTAATGAGAAAACATGAGGGAACCCCTATGAGCAGCAAAACTATCTTCGTTGAACCCGGTGGCGGCTATGAAAAGGTTGTGGTTGGCAGCAGCGAAGTCCGAGCCGCAGCGCGTGGCGAAATCACCGTACGTCTTCATGCAAACTCGCTCAACTACCACGACTTCGCGGTGGTCAGCGGTATGTGGGGCCCTAGCGAAAAACGCATCCCCATGGCCGATGGTGCAGGTGAAGTCATTGCTGTCGGCCCAGATGTCACTGAATTCAAGGTAGGTGACTCGGTCGTCAGCACCTTCTTCCCGGAATGGATCAACGGTACGCCACTGGTTGAAGGCTTTGTCAGCGTGCCAGGTGATGGCATTGACGGCTACGCTCGTGAGCAAGTAACGGCCAACGCCACATCGTTCACCCTCGCGCCTATTGGCTACAGCCATGCTGAAGCGTCGACGCTTACCACCGCTGGCCTGACTGCATGGCGCGCCCTGATGGCCGATGACTCACTCAAGCCGGGCGACACCGTGCTCGTCCAAGGCACTGGTGGCGTTTCAATTTTCGCCCTGCAGTTCGCTAAAATGGCCGGCGCTACCGTTATTGCGACCTCTTCAAGCGACGAAAAACTTGAACGTCTGAAAGCGCTAGGCGCTGATCATGTGATCAATTACCGCAAAGACCTCAACTGGGGCGAAACTGCACGCGCGCTAACGGGTGGCCGTGGTGTTGACCACATCATCGAAGTCGGCGGCCCTGCGACGCTTGAGCAATCGATGAGTGCCATTCGGGTTGCTGGTCACATCTCCGTCATCGGCATATTGAGTGGCGTAAGCGGTGCAATGAATTTTGTACCGGCACTGATCAAGCAAGTGCGTCTGCAGGGTGTATTGGTGGGTAGCCGCAGCCAGCAGCAGGACATGATCCGAGCCATCAATGCTAATGGCATGCGCCCGATTATTGATCGTCATTTCCCTATGAGCGAGATTGTCGAAGCGTTCAAGTATCAGGAAACCAACCAGCATTTCGGCAAAATTTGCCTGGATATCTAAGCACGCATGCATGGGCATGATCCGTATGCCTATCTCATAGATGTGCTGCCACGGCTGCCGACGCAGCGCACGAGAGAGATTGGCCCCTTGCTGCCTGTCACAACCGGCAGCAAGGGGTCCAGGCTGTGTGAAAACACCGCCGAGCAGTTCAAGACCTGCGGTTTAAAACAGTATGAGTCGATAGTGGACTTTCACGACCGGCAGTCTGCATCGCCCCAAAGTGAGTAAACGCTTTTGCCACCCCTTGCCATGATTTCTGAGGATTTCATCGCAAGGATTGCCCATGAAGCGGTCTATCCATCAGATTAATTCTTGAGCTCGTCTTGGTTGTCGCTGATCCAGAATATGAACCATCAGGCAGGCGTACAGCGTCACGAGAATGAACAGTCCCATGCGTACGGCAAACGCCGTGTAGACGTCCTTGCCTGCAATGCTGTCTTGAACCGACTGGCCCAGCAGAATAATCAGGGTGATCAGGCTGTTGAGCCAGAACCCTGGGCTTAACCGTGTAGGGCTTAGCCCATATAGCTTGCGCGCCAGCACGAGGCCGAACAGCAGCATCCAAAGGAAGAACATCCATAGATGTACAAAGAGGCTCAGTGCACACCAGAACAATACCGCCAGTAGGCCTCCCAACAAGGTCGAGCCAATCAATTCTCGAGCGGCATTGCGCGACGTCGTTGTCGAACTCTGCTGACCCAGGCTGACCGCTTTCAAGACAATGGGCAGGTAAGTGGCCGGATCAATCAGGGCCACCAGAAACGCCGGCAATACAATCAGCGCTGCCCGTAGCGCAACCCTGTCGACGTCTTCCGCCCGCAAGGCCGGGGCCGCAGGTGGTGACGGAGTATTGGCTGACTCGGGAAACAGCCAATGACTTATCGCCAGCACGATGACAGCGAGGATCAAGCCTTTAACCAATGCACCGATGATCATCATCGCCAAGTCAAAATCGACGAAGCCAGCTGAGGAGATCATGGTCAGGCCAATCACCAGAAACGTGACGATCAGGTTATTGCCGCCACGCAGACCCAATCGAAAAACCAGGAACAGGCTCACGCCGACCAGGAGAACGCCGCTGAACGGGTAGTAGCGCAGGATTGGGATAAGCAATAGGCCGACACCGGTGGTCAACATCGCGACCAGGGCCAGTGTCAGTCCGGCCTTGAGTTGCAACGGACGATTGAGGGTGGCGATCAAAAGTACCGCAAGCACGGGCGCGATAAAGGGAATCGGCAAGGCTACGCCGAAGCTGACCGCAAGGCACAGCGCGGTGCCTGTAGCCAGGCGCAACGCCCGCTGAGTCCTCGGCGTCCGCTTAGTAGACATAAGACAGCCAACTCATCAGCCTCAGAAATATGCGGCCCAGTGGATTCAGCGGGTTGCCTTGAGAGGGGAATGCCATGACCTCGGCTTGGCCACCGGCACGTATCGCGCGAGTGTCACGCAGCCTGGCCATTGAATCCTCGGAAAATTCGATGATCACCGGAAAACGCTGTGCCGGACGAAGCCAGTCCCGGCTGTTCTGCACAGTTGGCAATGTACCGGGCGCTGTCGTCGGCCCCACGCTGACGCCGTAGCCGACACTGCGTACACGCCCGTCGAACACTTCGCCTGGCAATGCATCCAGGACGATCGCCACCGGTGTCTGGGGCTTGACCAGACCGAGGTTGTTTTCGGTCATGTCTGCGCTGATCCACACATCATGGATGGCGATCAGGGTCATGACTGGGCTGCCGATGGCTGCGAACTGCCCCGCGTCGGTGCGTAGATCGGTGATCAAACCTGCCGAACGTGCGCGAATCTGTGTATTAGCCAGGTCGAGTTCAGCTTTCGACAACGCGGTGGCGGCGCTGCGCAGCAAAGCGTTGTTTTCCGCACTGCCACCTTCTTGCTCGCGCGCGCGCTGGACCTCGGCACGGGCGGCGGCGACCTGGCTGAGCGCTTGTTGGTAGTTGGCGCGCGATACTTCGAGCAAGCGTACGGAAATGGTGCCTGGGTCTTCGCGGTACAAACCCTCGAGCCGCTGGTTGTCCTGCCGCGCCTTGAGTTCATTCGCCTGGGCCGCTCGCAAATTGGCTTGTGCCGCGGCTATGCCAGCGGTGCTGGCACCGATCTGTCGACGGGTGGACTCAAGATCTGCATGCGCACGGTCGACGGCAATCTGATATGGCTGAGGATCCACTTCGAACAGCACGTCTCCCGCCTTGACGTCCTGATTGTTACGCACGTTGACGCGGATGACTCGACCAGCCACTTCCGCAGCCACCGGTATCACAAAAGCACCGACTCGAGCCTGTTGCGTATAAGGCGTGAAGCGGTCCGCCAACAAGTACCAGACCAGACTCAGTGTGATCAAGATCAGTACCCACTTGATGCCTTTTGAGCCGGATTCAACTGGCGGTTCTGGCGCCTCGGGGGAAGAGGCATCGGTGGAAGACTGCGCGGCTTCACTCATGATTGTTGACCTTTTTCGGTTCCGCTGCTGAAGGCTCATCCAGCAAGTTGCCCCAGTCCGTGCGCCCTTCCATTTGCTGGCGGGTGGCCGGGGCGACTTTCGGTTGGACGCTGTACCAACCGCCGCCCAACGCTTTGTATAGGGCAATCACATTGCTGACGGCATTGCTTCGGCTGACCAGGTAATTGTCCTGTTGCTCCAGCAGTGCGCGTTGCGAGTCGAGCACCCGCTGGAAGTCCGAGTACCCTTCCCGATACAGGGCGTTGGCCAGCACCAGTGATCGCTTGGCGGCGACTTCGGCCTCACGCAGGATTGCTTCGCGCTCCAAGGACTTGATCAGTCCATTGGCTGCGTCATCTGCCTCGCGTGCCGCTTGGCGCACCTTTTCGCGGTACCCTTCGATCAGTTGCTGCAACCGCGCATCCTGCACGCGCACGTTATTACTGATCTGGCCATGGTCGAACAGATTCCAGCGCAGACTCGGGCCACCGATCAGGTCCAGACTCCTGGGGGTGCCATTGAGCGTATCAGTCGTCCAAACGATGCTGCCCAGCAAGGTCAGCGACGGATAGAAATCGGTTTCGGCCACGCCGATCAGGGCCGACTGGGCCGCGACATTGAGTTCTGCGGCACGCACGTCGGGCCTGCGCAGCAGCAGGTTGGCCGGTACATCCTGCAGCACGGTACGGTCCACCAGCGGAATCCATCCTTCATTTTCGACCAGTTGCGGCAGAGCGCCGGGCGGCCGTCCAATCAGTACCGCCAACGAATTACGGGTACGAAGAACCTGATCCTCGAAGTTGGGGATGGTACTGAGGGTGCCCAGGTATTGGGTTCTGGCTTGTTGCAGGTCGAGCTCTGCATTCTGGCCGCTCTTGAACAGCTTCTCGGTTATCTCGAAGTTACGCTTTTGCTGTTTGGCGTTTTCCTTGGCCACGCGCAAACGTGCTTCGGTGGTACGCAGCGAAAAGTAAGTACTGGCCAGTTGGGCGCGCAGCAGAACCAGCCCGTCTTCGAAATTGGCCTGGGCGGCGAAGTAACTGGCATCGGATGATTCAATGGCGCGACTGAAGCGCCCCCAGAAGTCCAGTTCCCAACCAATGTCGAACCCCGCACTGTATTGCCAGAAATGACTGTTTTGCGGACTACTTCCGCCGGATTGCTGACGGTTGAAGTACAGACTGTCGGCGCTGGCTTGCTGCAGTTGGGGGTAACGCCCGCTTTGGGCAATACCCAACTGGGCCCGCGCCTCAATCACCCGCAGACCGGCAACTTTAAGGTCTGAATTGTTGGCATCCGCCTCGGCAATCAGACGATTGAGAACCGGATCGCCGAAAACTTGCCACCATTGACGAAAGTCCGGGGCCCGGCTGCGTTGGCTGACTTGCTCAAGGGCAGGAGTAGTCCAGTGTCCTGGCCACGCCTCCCTCGGTGACTGAAAGTCTGGCCCCAGGCGCACGCAGCCGCTCAAGCCGAGCACTCCAAACACTAGCAGTTGGCCCGATCGCGTCAGATGCATGCGTTTTTTCCAGTCAAGGAAGATTACAGGAGCATAGACGCCCTGATCGCCCGCAGACTGCTAAGCTTTTCAGCATCGTTATATTTGATAAGACCCGTCAAAAAGGTACGGCAGCCATGAACTCCCCCCATACCGCTAAATGGCGCTTCAAACTGGGTATAGCCATCATTTGTCTGATGCTAGGCTCCTGGCTGATGGTGCCAGTCGCGGCGGCGCTCGATGTGCCTGGATCAAAGATCGCAGCGCTGACTGGGGTCCTGTTTATCAGCAACAAAGTCCTGCTGATTCTCGTCATCGCCGTCATGGGCAAGGCCGGCTTCCAGCAGTTGAAGGGCAGCTTGGTCGGTTACGTGTCCGGGCTTGTGCCTTCCATGAAGGACGAAGTTGGCCCGGTTCGTCATCGAATCGGCATCGTGATGTTCTGCTTGCCGTTGATCTCCTCATTCCTCGAGCCTTACGTCGATGCCTTCTGGCCAGGTCTCAGACCGAACCTCTGGCAGGCCCAATTGCTGGGTGACGTCATGCTGATTGGCAGCTTTTTTGTACTCGGGGGGAATTTCTGGGAGAAGGTGCACGCGTTATTTGTGCGAACTGCACGTGTCTCGGACTCAAGTGCGACGTGAGTCGACGATAGAAACGAAGGCTTTCAACCCTAGCGGACGTTAGCTGCCCAGCGTCAATCAGGACCGGCGCCCCCGATCGCTGGCACGTCCAGCGGTGCGACTTCGCAAGCCAGTCCTTGGCTTCCCAAACCCCAACGACACATGAACATTGAGCACGGTAAGTAGTCCGCAAAAAACCCTAACTCGCCCCACCCATACGCAAAACATCTGAACTCAGTACATAACATATATTTTCAATTCCCTCGCACCGGTGACTAGCATTCGCCCGGACGCTGCGTGGCCTTCTATCTGCGGCGTCTACCTCCAATAAAAATAATCAGGAGACATCAATGCACAGGTCATCGAAGCCGCTCGCCGCGGCAATTGCGACCGCTACGCTGGGCGCGAGTTTGCCGGGCGTGGTCATGGCCGACTTTCTTGCGGACAGCAAGGCATCGCTGGAACTGCGCAATTTCTACTTCAACGCCGATTACCGACAGGAAGACGCCAACCAGTCGAAACGCGAAGAATGGGCGCAGGGCTTTCTATTGAACTACGAGTCCGGATTCACCGAAGGGCCGGTGGGGTTCGGTATCGATGCGATTGGCCTGCTGGGGGTAAAGCTCGACTCGGGGCCGGACCGGCAGAACTCTGGCCTGTTGCCGGTCGGCGATGACAAGGCACCGGATGAGTACAGCCAGCTGGGCGTGACAGCCAAGGCGCGTTATTCGAAAAGCACGCTGTACGCCGGCACGTTGGTGCCGAAGCTGCCGACCGTGCTGCCCAACGACTCGCGCCTGCTGCCGCAGACTTTTCGCGGCGGGATGCTGACCTCGCGGGAAATCAGCGGGCTGACGCTGAACGCGGGGCGCCTGACCCAGAACAGCCTGCGCAACTCCCCCGCTAATGAGGACATGCTGGTGGCCGGCAAGGGCATCAGCGGCGGTCAGGCCAGTGACCGGTTCGATTTCGCCAGCGCCAGTTATCGTTGGACGCCCAAACTGACCACGGGCTATCACTACGGCCATCTGGATCAGAACTACAAGCAGCACATCTTCAACCTGGCGCACGTGCTGGCGCTGGGCGAGGACCAGGCGTTCAAGAGCGATCTGCGCTTCGCCCGTTCCACCGAGGCCGGAAACACCAACGTCGACAACGATGCCTTTGGCGCCAAGTTCACCTATGAGCTTGGCGGTCACGCGTTCGGGGCGGCGTACCAGAAGATGAGTGGCGAGACGGGTTTTCCGCATATCAATGGCACCAATTCGTATCTGGTGAACTACGTGATGATCTCGCCGGACTTCGCCAGCCCCGGCGAGAAGTCCTGGCAGTTGCGCTACGACTACGACTTCGCGGCCGTGGGCATGCCTGGGTTGAGCTTCATGACCCGCTATGTGCGGGGCGACGATTTCGACGGCCCTGGCGGACGTGACGGCCGTGAGTGGGAACGCAATACCGATATCGGCTACGTGTTCCAGCAAGGCGCGCTGAAGAACTTCGGCGTGAAGCTGCGCAACGGCACCTACCGAAGCACGGGCAATGACATCGATCAGACCCGCTTCATCCTCAGCTACACATTGTCGCTGCTCTAACGCCCGCCCACACCGCACCGTTGCCCGAGCGGGCAACGGTTTTGCTGAACAGGATATTGATCATGACTTTGCGAAAAACACTGCTTTGCCTGGCCGTGGCGTGCGCCCTGGCCACCACCCAGCTGAGCGCACAGGCGGCAGACACTGCCGACCTGCCCTGCCGCACCACAGCCGAATGCGCGGCCGAGGCGGCGAAGATTGGCGCGACGGTCGATCGTGCTGGTGCCAAGCACAGCAAGCACGACAACCAGTTCACCTGGGTCAACCGGATCAACAAGGCGTCCATCGTCATGCTGACTGAAGAAGACATCGTCAGCCGCCAACAAGGGCAAGAGATCGCCCGCGGCGTTCAGTACGTGATTGATCAGGCCGGCAAACCCGACGGCAAGAAGCCCAGCGACGTGCTACAGATCGAGCGCATCATGATCGACAAGATCGGCCCGCAGGCCTCGCTGATTCACTCCGGCCGCAGTCGCCAGGACATGTACGCCACCTACCGTCTCGCGACCTTGCGCAGCCAACTGCTGGATTACACCGACGCAATGAATGACACTCGCGCGCAACTGCTGAAGCTGGCGAAGGACAATGTCGATACGCTGATCCCCGCCTACACCAATGGCGTGCAGGCGCAGCCGATCACCTACGCCCATTACCTGCTGGCTTATGAGGCCGCGTTCGAGCGCGACGCCCAGCGTATACGCGAGCTGTATGAGCGTCTGAATCTCAGCCCTATGGGCACGGCGGTGCTGGCCAATTCCGGCTGGCCACTCAACCGTGAACGCCTGGCCGAATTGCTCGGTTTCGATGGCGTCCGGGAAAACTCGCTGGATGCCGGACAGGTCTCGACCTATGACATTCCTATTGAGGCGGCCGGGATTGCCTCATCCTCGGCGATTCGTATCGGCGCGATGCTGGGCGACATCCATACGCAATATCATCAGATTCGGCCCTGGCTGTTGCTTGAGGAAGGCGCCACCTACACCAGCAGCGCCATGCCGCAGAAGCGCAACCCGGGCCTGATCATGCGCGCGCGGGAATCGGCCACTGATGTGGTCGGTCTTGCCCAGACCGTCACTCTGCGTGCGCACAACGTGACCACCGGCATGACCGACTACAAGTTCGCCTTCGACGCACTCGGGCTGTTCGATAATGCGCAGCAGATGTTCGTCCGCACGCGCCAGGTCCTGGATGCGCTGGTGATCAATCCGCAGCGTGCGCTGGAGGAGCTGGAGGGCGAATGGACAACCTCGATGGAG
The DNA here is from genome assembly GCF_900156295.1 of Pseudomonas sp. A214. Classification (NCBI taxonomy): domain Bacteria; kingdom Pseudomonadati; phylum Pseudomonadota; class Gammaproteobacteria; order Pseudomonadales; family Pseudomonadaceae; genus Pseudomonas; species Pseudomonas sp. A214. Next base: position 3,508,742 of record NZ_LT707062.1, on the reverse strand, counting down.
CTGGCCGACACCCTGGAGCGCGAGCACAAGGTGCCCTTCCGTATCGGTCACAGTTTCGCCTCGCTGGTGGTAGGCCATGCGCGCAAGGAAGGTTTCGTGCCAGCCAACTTCCCCTACGCCGAGGCGCAGCAACTGTTCACCAAAGCGGCGCAGAAGTACAACTGGAAGACCCATACACTGCCGCTGAGCGAGTCGGCTTTGCGGGCTACCCTATCGCCACAGAACATGGTCAAGACCCGCGTCGGTACGGGCGGCCCGCAACCAGCCGAGGTCAAGCGCATGCTCAAGGAAGCGAACGACGCGCTGGCCGGTGATCAGCACTGGGCCAATGGTCGTCGTGAGCGGCTGGCGAAGGCTGAGACCAGTCTGGGCAATGCCTTTGGCGCACTGCTGAAAAACTGAGCCCTAGCGCTTCCCGGCCACAGCGTCGGGAAGCGTCGCCTTCCCAGGCATCAGCGCCTCGCGCAGGGCCAAGCGGTCAAGCGCACCACTCCAGGCCGAGATCACCACACACGCCAGGCTGTTGCCGATCACATTGGTCAGTGATCGGCATTTCATCAATCGCTCGACACCGAGCAGGAGCCCGAGGTTTTCCAGCGGCACCAGATTCAGGCCGGCCACCGTGGCGGCAAGCGTCAAAAAGGCAGAGCCAGCCGCGCTGGTCGAGCCCATCGAGGTCACAAGCGTCACCAACAACAGCATTACCAGAAGCGGTCCATCCAGCACTACCCCAGCGGCCTGGGCGAGAAACACCAGGGCACAGGTCAGGTAGATATTCGAGCCGGTGAGATTGAAGGTGTAGCCAGTGCTGAGCACCAGCCGCACCACCCGCTGATCGCATCCGGCCCGCTCGAGCTTTTCGATCAGCCCTGGCACCGCCGCCACCGAAGCGCCGGTAAAGGCCACCAGACAAAGTTCGGCCTTGATATAGACGATGAGACGCCATAACCCCAGGCCGGTGCACCGCGCCGTCAGGCCCAGCACCAGGGTGACAAACAACAAACAGGCGCAGTAGACAGTGCCCACGAACTTGAGCAGCGACCAGGCGGATGCTGGCCCATAGCGCCCCACCGTGAAGGCCATCGCCCCGAAGGCGGCCAGCGGCGCGAATCTGAGCACCTTGCGCAACGCCCACAGCAGCCAGCCGACCAGCGCATCCAGCCTGCGCCGCAGCGGCTCGCCCGCATCACCGGCATAGCCAAGCCCCAGGCCGAACACCAATGCAGCCAACAACACGGGAAGAATGACGGTATGAGCCATTATCTGAGCCAGACTGGTCATCACCGCCGAGGGCAGATCGCTGATCGGCCGCGCGATGGAAGCCGGGAGCGACTCACCGCCGACGCCAGGCGCGAGCAATATCGCCAGTGCCGCCCCGGTGATCAGCGACAGCACGGTCATCAGCAGGAAGTAAGCCAGCACGCGGCTGGCACACCGCGTCTTTTGCCCGCGTTCGCCGAAGCCCGCCACCGCAGAAGACACCAGCACGAACATTACCAGGGGTACCGCATGGCCGATCACGCCGAGAAAAACATCGCTCAGCGGCTTCATCCGCGTCGCCCATTGCGGCTGCACGACACCAAGCGATATGCCCAGGGCAATCGCGATCAGGATCAGCAGGGTATCGTTGCGGTATAGCTTGGCTAAAATCATGGGCCGTCGCGCAATATTGTTGTTTTAGTCGCTTCAGTGCCCCGTATCCTAACCGATCAAGAGCCGCAGTTGCGCCACCGGTCTGCTCCCGCCCCACCAGGACTCCCGTTTATATGGAACTTCGCCATCTCCGCTATTTCGTCATGGTCGCCGAAGAAGGGCATTTCACCCGCGCCGCCGCGCGCCTGAACATGCAACAACCCCCGCTGAGCCAACAGATCCGCGCGCTGGAAACCGAACTCGGATTCGAATTGTTCAAACGCCATCCCAAGGGCGCTGACCTGACCACCGGTGGCGCAGTGTTTCTGGAGGAGGCCAAAGCCATCCTGGCCCGCGTGCAGGACGGTTCGCGTCGGGCTGCAAGGGTGGCCAAGGGCGTGGAAGGTACATTAGCAATTGGTTTCACCTCGTCAGCCGCGGCACACCCGCTGATCCCGCGCATCATCCGTGCCTTTCGCGAACAGTACCCGGCGGTGGCAATCACGCTCGCCGAAGGCAACGCCGGTCGCTTGACCGAACGTGCCAGCGCCGGCCAGTTGGACGTGAGCATCCTTCGTGCGCCGGTCAGCCGACCAGACGGGATCGAGTTCCATCGCCTGCTGGTGGAGGAATTATTGATGGTGTTGCCGGTGGGCCACCCCGCATTGGCCGAGCACCCCGATGCCGTAGAGCTGCGGGCCATACGTGACGAGCCCTTTATCCTGGTTCGTCGGCCCGGCGCGCCGGGAATGTACGCCAATCTGTTGCGCGCCTGCGAGGCGGTCGGCTTCGAACCGCGAGTCGCTTTCGAAGTGGAAAGAATGCTGACCAATGTCAGCCTGGTTGCGGCTGGTGAGGGTGTCTCGGTCGTGCCGGCCTCGATGCGCGACATTCACCGGGAAAGTGTCGTCTACCGTCGCATCCTGGGCGCCCGCCCCCGCCTTGTCGCACCGCTGACGCTGGTCTGCCGCCAGGACAACGAATCGCCCGCATTGCGCAATTTCGTCGTGCTGGCTCGGGACCTGGCGAAGGGATATCGCAAGCAGGCCGTAGGGTGATCGTGTGGAGCGCTATAGCGCCCTATAAATCAGTGATTGTCGTCCCTGCAATCGTCTCGGCGAAACCGACACCGAACATCCGGCCCGGGGTTTCAAAGCCTGCCCGCCGCTCACCGTCCAGCACCCGCCGCGCAGCCTCCACGGCCGCCTGGGGGGTGTAGGTATAGCCGTTGACCGTCTCGATCATTGAACACGCCACCGTGCCGTCAGCTCCTGTGACTTCTGCCACGGCGCGGGCGCGGTTGGCCTCACGTTGCGCAGCGCTTGGGCCGTCGGGAAGTTGTGACAGGTCGCCTTCGGGAAAGGCATCACCGGTGATATTCACGAACATGGCGATATTCGGGACTGCGGTGGAATGCCACCCGGTGATCAGATCACCGAAGGACAGCGGTGCGCACAGTGCCGGGCCATCGCCAAAATCGAAATGCCGGGGCTGCGCGTCGGGGGTTGCAACCAGCAATCCGTCCACCCGCGCCAAGAGCCCTGCGCCGATAATCTCGCTGACGCTCAAAGCCGATCCCCGGGACATGGAACCTGCGACCTGCAGCGCCACCTCCAGCGACTGCGGATTCTGTACACGGCGAGCGACATGCATGGCCAGACAGTCTGTCGGCACCACGTCCCAGCCGACGCCGGGCAGCAACATGACACCCGCTTGGGCGGCCTGTGTGCCAAGCTGTTCGGCCTGCCGATAGACGTTGATCTCGGCGGTGATGTCCAGGTAGTCGACCCCAGCCTTGATGCAGGTCTGCATCAGGGCGTGCGCTGTCTGTGCAAAAGGCCCGGCGAAGTTCAGCAGCACGCTGATGCCTTCCAGGGATTGTGCTGCGTGTATATCCGGGCTGAACACTCGGTACGTGACGTTCAGTTGAGCAGCCAGAGCCTGCAACCTTTCGCCATTGCGTCCGGCGATGACAAATTCCAGCCCCAACGCTTTGGCATGCTCGGCAGCCATGCGCCCGGTGTAGCCCGTCGCGCCGTAGATCATTAATTTTTTCATTGATTGTGCTGCCAGTTCTTGTAGACGAATTCGAGGCTGTAGCCATCCGGGTCAAGGACATTGGCTGCGTAGTAATCGGGGTCGTAATGCAGACGTGCGCCGGGGGCGCCGTTGTCGCGGTCGCCACTGGCCATGGCCTCCGCATACGCCGCGTTGACCTCGGCCTTGCTGCTCGCCACGAAACCAACATGAACGGCTCTACCCTCGACCACGCCCTCGCGCAACCAGAAGAACATCCGCCCATTGGCGCCGAAGCCCTTGAGATCCGGGTGGCCTGGCAGTCCGTCCTTGCCGTCGTAATCAAGTCGCGCGGTAATGCCCAGCGGGGTCAGTGTCGCGGTGTAGAAACGGATGGAACGCTCAATGTCGCTGACTGAGATAAAAATATGATCAAGCATGCGCTAGCCTCGCTATTCAGATGTTGTAGCCGCCCGCGACTTCGATCGTCTGAGCATTGATCCAGCGTCCTTCTTCGGACAGCAGCATGGCGATCACGCTCATTCGCTGCGCCACTGTCACTGAGTTGAGTCACCACAGTAACCATCGCCTTGGTAGCGAGCGCAGCCGTTCCTGCTCGAATCCTGCCTGTTTCTACTTTTTGCTTGCGTGGACGCATCCGCCTGCGTTCAGATGGCCCCATGACCAACCCACTCAATGAACTGCGCGCCCTGGCTGCTCGGGCCGAGAACCGCCGCACGGAAACGGGCATACCGCGCCTGGCCATGGTCCAGGGTGAAATCCCGGCGCATTTGCTGGCCGCCGTTTACGAACCGATGATCAATCTGATTCTGCAAGGCAGTAAGTCAATGACCATCGGCGACCGTACGCTGGACTATGACCCTGCGACCTATTTCGTCATGTCCATCGAATTGCCAGCGGTCGGCCAAGTCCATCCCGCTGCGTCCGGCGAACCTTACCTGGCGGTCAGCCTGACACTCGACCCGACGGTCCTGGCAACTTTGCTCGCCGACCTGCCAAAGCCTGTCGGCCAATACGAAAAGGATGCGGGCTTTTCGGTAGCCTCAGTCACGCCCGAGTTGATGGATGCCTGGGTCCGCATGCTGCGGTTGATGAACCGGCCTGAAGACATTGCGGCCCTTGCCCCAGTTTACGAACGAGAGATCCTCTACCGGGTGTTACAAGGCCCTCACGGCTGGATGCTGCGTGATATCGCAGCACCCGATAGCGCCATGGCTCGGGTCAGCCTCGCGATCCAGTACATTCGCCGGGAATTTGCCGAGTCCATTCGCGTGGAAGCGCTGGCACAACGCGCTGCGATGAGCGTTTCGGCCTTTCACCGTCACTTCAAAGCCGTGACCGCGCTGAGCCCTCTGCAGTACCAAAAAAGAGTGCGTTTGCTTCAGGCTCGGACACTCCTGGTCGCCCATGCCAAAAGCGTTACCAGCGCGGCATTGGAGGTCGGTTACGAAAGCGCTACACAGTTCAGTCGAGATTACGCACGAGTATTCGGACTGCCCCCAGCACGCGATGCGGCAAGAATTCAGGGTGAAATCCTCGGCGAACAGATCAGATGAAACGGTTTTTCCCCCGGATGCTGTGAGTCAGTCACCGTTGCTGTTCGCGCTGAACGAAACAGGCCACGGGGCAGTCGGAACACCAGGCCCCTCGGCAAAGAAACCTGACTCATGTCCTTACGATCTGCTGTCCTCGCTACGTTGCTCACGTTGGCCGCCAGCACGGCGGCCGCCGCACAAGAACCGCTGCGCCTGGAACGCCTGGACCGCTGTGGTGACCTGCTGCAAAGCCAGCATCAGGACTGGTGCCTGACGGTGCACGGCTTGGATACTCAAACGCCACAACTGAAACTCGGTGAAAAAACGCTACCCGCGCTCATTGTCCAGCGCGAAGGGCAAGACCTGCGCGTGCGCCTGGACAGCGCCGCCTATCAGAGCGGCCCTATTTGGCTGGAAGACGGGCAGCGCGTCAGCAATGCAGCCTGGCTGAGCCTGCGCAACAGACACGTATTGGCCGCCGGGCCGGACGAAGTGGCGAAGAACATGGACGGCTTGAGCACCTACGTCGATCTGGTGAGCCTGTTGATCGAGGAGAATCACGATGGGCGCCAGGAAGCTGAGCGTCTTGCCCAAAAATACGGCGCCAAGGTCGTCGGCAGTATTGCTCCCCTGAACCTGTATCAGCTTCGGCTACCTGCCAAGGATCTGGTGCAGCGCGACGCGCTGGTGCTACGGATGGGCAGCGAGACCAGTGTCGATGCCGTGGTGATCGAGGAGTCGGCGGCAGAAGAGGCCGAGCAAACCAGCGCTCACCCCGAAGAGCCGAAGAAGCCGGCCCTGGACTCCGATGAATGGGCCGCCAACCGTTTTCTCGACGCGGTGAACTACTACCAGCGGCGCATTCCTGCGCGGCAACCGCCCACCCCGCCGCAACCGGTGCGCATTGGCCTGATCGAACGTAACGTGGATTTCGACACCGCCGATTTCGCCGACTACCTCGGCGGCTGCTCGATGCCGCGCACCTGCGTCTATGCGCGCGATGCGAGTACGCCAGACAACCACGGCACCACCGTCGCCGGCATTCTCGCCGCGCGCTGGGATGACGGTGGAAACACCGGTTTTCTCCGGGGGCTGGACAGAGCCAGCGGTGGTTTCGAAGTCATTGTCGAGCGCAACTCCGATGCCGGGATCACCGCCAACATCGCCGCCTCGGTCAACCTTGTGGAGGACGGCGTGCGGGTGCTCAACTGGAGCTGGGGCATTCACCGCGTTGGCGCGAAAAACGTCAAAGGCGATGAAGTCGACTCGCTGTTGCGCTCAGGCATCGCCATGAGCGGTTACGAGGAACTGCTGGAAGAGTTTTTCCTGTGGCTGCGCAAGGAGCATCCCGACGTGGTGGTGGTGAACTCCGCCGGCAATGGGTCTTCGTTCTCGGGCACCGATGAATACCGCCTGCCCTCTTCGTTCATCACCGAACAACTGCTGGTGGTCGGCGGGCACCAGCGCAACGAGCGCGCCGGGGTTGCCGTCGACGATCCGGCCTATGCGGTCAAGCGCAGCTCCTCGAATATCGACATGCGCGTGGACATCACCGCCGCCGCTTGCGCCCACGCCTCGACCACCAGCGCCGGCGAAAACGGCGCAGTGCATTGCGGCACATCCTATGCCACGCCCATGGTCGCGGGCTTGCTGGCGGCAATGCTGTCCATCAACCCGCAACTTCAGCCCGAGCAACTACGCATGCTGCTACGGCGCAGCGCCATGACCATCGGTGAAAACCATGACTTCGAACGGATGGATGGCGAGGACCTCACCGCCCCTATCCTGCCGTCGGAGCGCAGCTATCAGCTTAACGACAAGGACGTGGGGCGTTCGGCGCGGCTGGACATGCAAAAAGCGCTGGACCTGGCGGAGCAGAGCCGCACGCGCGTGCGCTGAACCTGGCATCGGGTGTGGGATAAAAAGTACTGGCAGCAGCGACATCCATAGTTTGACCCTCCTCGAAGTGAGCGATGCCTCAGGTGCATAACCTGTGAGCCCACATGGAGGAGATGGCAATGAAACCCACCCGCTTTTTTGGAAAGACCGTACTGACCTGCACATTCATCCTGGCAATGATCGGATGGGGGGTCGGTTTCTATGGGCCGCCGATCTATATGCAGGCCGTGATGGATCGCACCGGCTGGCCGGTGGCACAGGTGTCGGCGGCCGTTACGCTGCACTTTCTCAGCGGCACGCTGGTCATCGCCAACCTACCAAGGCTCTACGCGCGCTTCGGTGTACCGGCCATTACCCTGCTGGGCAGCGTGGTGCTGGGGGTCGGGGTGAATATCTGGGCTCAGGCCAGCCAATTATGGGTGCTGTATGCCGGGGCCATCTGCTCGGGCATCGGTTGGGTGACATTAGGCGCCGCTGCCGTTAACACCCTGATCGCGCCCTGGTATATCAAGGAGCGGCCCAAAGCCTTGGGCAAGGCTTACAACGGCGCCAGCATGGGTGGGGTGATTTTCTCGCCGTTGTGGGTGTTGCTGATCGAGCGTTTTGGCTTTGCCACGGCGGCGCTGGTGATCAGCCTCGCAGCCGTGGTGCTGCTCGGCTGCTTCGCCTTTCTGGTGTTCAATAAAAGCCCTCAAAGCCTCGGCCAACATCCGGACAATGCCGACCAACCAGAACCGATAGCGACTGGCACGAGCGCCACACCCTGGACTGCGGCGCAAACCCTCAAATCGGCCAGTTTCCGTTCCTTGGCAGCGGGCATGTCCCTGGGGTTGTTCGCCCAAATAGGCTTGATCGCCCACCTGTATTCGATTCTGGCGGGACGCATGGGCGCCCATGACGCCTCATTCGCCATGGGCCTGGCCACCGCCAGCGCCATGGGCGGGCGTTACGTGGCCGCACGCCTGATGACCCAAGGCGTCAACCGCCGTCAACTGGCCTGCCTGGGTTATGGGATTCAGATGCTTGGAACACTGATGCTCCTGGGCCTGGATATCCATCCGGCGGTCGCCTGGGTGGCGGTGGTGTTGATCGGTTCGGGAATCGGCAACGCCACTTCATTGCCGCCGTTGATCGCCCAGACTGAGTTCAGCCGCGAACAGACCGCCAGGGTGATTGCGCTGATGGTCGCAATCAGTCAAGCCACCTATGCCTTCGCTCCAGCATTCTTCGGCCTAGTCCGTTCAGTCTTTGCCGAACCGAGCCAGGCCATCGTCGCTATCGTGATTGCCGCTGTCGTGGTGCAAGGCCTCGCGATCCTGGCGTTTTACACGGGCGTGGTCACCCGCCCTTTCAAGAAAACCGTGTACTGACTCGCTACCTACGTCAGGATCGGGCCAGCGCTAGCCCCCTGCACGGATGCGCTCGACCAGACGTGCCTGCAGCACTTTGAGCTCCTCGGGGTCGGCCTTGCCCCGCCCATGTATGCCCGCCTCCTCGCCCTCCCAGCGAGGGACGATGTGTACATGAATGTGGTAGACCGTCTGCCCGGCCGGAGCCCCGTTGAACTGCGCGATTTGCACACCATCGGGCTTCAGCTCGTCCACGATGACCCGTGTGAGCCGCTGCACGGCAGACATCATCGCGCCGAGGGCCGCAGGCTCGACATCAAGAATATTCCGGGCCTGGGACGCTTTGGGAATCACCAGGACGTGGCCGCGCGATTGAGGAAAGATATCCAGAAAAGCCAGTACATCGGCGTCTTCGTAAATCTTGTAGCACGGCGCGTCGCCACGAAGGATTAGCGCGAAGATGTTCTGCGGATCGTAATCGCCGTGCAGGCTCATGATCATTCCCTTAAGCGGTTGTCAGGACAGTTGACTGCCAGCAAGCCGGCATCGAACGATCAGAAGGTTTAGCACAATCAACTGGCTGTTTTCCATAAAACGGGCAAAAGCCCCGGTACTTTGCAGTGCCGGGGCCTGACGTTGCGTGGCGTCACGCGCGGTTTTTCAACGTGTCATAGGCTTCAAGCGAACGCAGCGAGTAGATGTACGCGGCGCCTGCATTCAGCGAGATCGCGGTTGCCAGGGCGGCGGCCACTTCCTCGCGGCTCGCCCCAGCCTTGATCGCCGAGTCCGTGTGCGCGGCGATACAGCCATCGCAGCGGGTGGTCACCGCGACGGCAATCGAAATCAGCTCGCGGGTCTTGGCATCGAGTACGTCGTTTTCGCTGGCGGCCTCCCCAAGGGCCATGTAGGCCTTGACCATTTTCGGGTTGCTCTTGCCCAGCGCGCCAAAGGCTTTTTGAATGGTGGGCAACATTTCAGACCAGTTATTGAACATGGCATTAACTCCTGAGTGGGTTGGGTGTACTGTTTCGACGCCCTCAGTTTTTCACTCCGGCGCGGGTCGATTTTGTTCAATCCGCTCAGTTTTTTTGGCGATGCTCTCAAATGAATGCGATCGATCGACTCATCAGCCTGGCCAATGTGCGCGGCAGTCTGGATCTACGCTGTCAGTTCCAGGGTGACTGGGCTCTGGATCATGAACAGCAAGCCCTGGGCAGAGCGCCCTATCACATCGTGTTGGCGGGAGAGTGCCGGGTGGAGTTTCCCGATGGGCAGCGTTTGCCCATGCGCGCAGGTGACATCCTGCTTCTGCCCCGTGGTGCGCGACACCTGATGCACAGCCCTGGGAAAACAGTGGCGCCAACTTCACCGAAACTCGTCACAGGTGGCGCGCTGCCGGTCCATCGTATTGGCAACGCCAGTGCCGAACTGGACATGCTGTGTGGCGACTTTCACTTCAATCGGGCCTCACTGCTGTTTGCCTCCCTGCCCGAATACCTGGTCATCCCCAGCGGCGCGTTGCCGGCCAACGGTCCGCTACCCGCGCTGGTGGAAGTCATTCGTGCGGAAGCCGATGAGGCCAAGGTCGGTGCCCGTTTTCTGCTCGATGCGCTTTCCCAGGCATTGTTCACGCTTATTCTGCGTGCGCATCTGGCAAATCACGGCCAGGACAGCGGCTCGCTGGCGCTGTTGGGCGATAAACGTCTGGGCCGAGCCTGGCAGGCGATGCTCGCAAATCCGGCCTACGAGTGGACGATTCAAGGCCTGGCGGACCTCGCGAACATGTCCCGCGCGAACTTCATGCGAACGTTCGTTCGCGTGGCCGGGGTATCGCCTTGGGTGTTGTTGACGCAAATACGCATGGAGTTGGCGTTCAGTCTTCTGAGCCATTCACATTTGGGCTTGAGCGATATTGCCGTGCAGGTCGGTTACCAATCCCAGGCGGCGTTCAGCAAGAAGTTCAAGGAGATTTATGGGCAAGCACCAGGAAAAGTGCGACGTACGATATAGCCTGTGGCAAGGGCGCTGGGCTGGGCGATTGGAGCCAGAGATTCGATCGTTCCCACGCTCCTGCGTGGGAATGTCGCCAGGGACGCTCCGCGTTCCGCTTCTGGAAGGTGACGCAGAGCGTCACGGGATGCATTCCCACGCAGAGCGTGGGAACGATCAAAAAGCTGCTCTTTTGGCGAGGGTGTAGCACCTGCTCAAACGTCCAGAACCACGGTCTCACTCCCCTGTGCCGGTACTGCGCAACAGATCAGTACCTCATCTTCGACAACCGGCTCGGCCGGACTGTTCAGATAATGCACCTGCCCCTGGCTTAGCCGGGTTTTACAGGTGCCGCACGAACCGCCGCGGCAGCTGAACTCAGGGCTCAGGCCCCGGGCCTCGGCAAGTTCCAGCAGGGTCCCGCTGCCCGGCTCCCAACGGGCCTCCTTGCCGGAGCTGGCGAACAGGATCTTCACCGACTCGCTCGATGCAGGCACTTGCGGGGCCGCTGGCACGCTGACTTCGGCGTCGCGTACCAGTGTGGATGGGCCGAAGGTTTCGGCATGAATGCGATCGTCTGGAATGCGCAATTTGCGCAACCCGTCATACAGCGACTGGGTGAAGCTGCCGGGCCCGCACAGGTAGTAGTCGTAGTCATCGAGCGCCAGCAGTTGCTTGAGCAGTTCCACATCGATCCTGCCCGTCGCGTCGTAGCCTTGCCCCACACCTTCCGTAGGCGGCTGGCTGACCAGGCGCAGTACCTTTACCTTGCCTGCGGCACGCTTGACCAGCTCATTGATTTCCTCGCGAAATGCCAGGTCGGCAACCGTGCGCGCGCTTTGCACCAACCAGACCGGACGCATCCGACTCATGCGCAGGCCCTGATAAACCACCTCGCGCAACATCGACAACAGCGGCGTCACACCCACGCCCGCCGCCAGCAGCACCAAGGGCCGCCGCTCAGCGGCCTGAACGGTGAAATGCCCTTGGGGCGCTCGCGCCTCGATCTGCTGCGCCACCTCAATCCGGTCATGCAGATGCGAGGAGACCAAGCCCTCGCGCTTGACGCTAATGCGCAGGAAATCATCCGACGGTGCGCTGGACACGCTGTAGGTACGAATCGAGGGTGTTTTCTGCCCCTCCAGCGAAATCCGCACGGGCAAGTGCTGGCCAGCGTCAAACCGGGGCACGCCCGCTCCGTCGGCTGCTTGCAGGTAGAAGGAGCGAATGTTGTGGCTCTCATCCACCACACGAACCACGCGCAATGGGCGCCATTGGGTCCGCAGGGCTTCGGCCTGCAAGCGCTCGGCGGCCTGCTCCCAACTGCCAGTCATCAATGAATTGGGCGAGTCACCCGCGCTCTGGTCCTTCCAGCGCAACGGGATCGCGGCCTGGCGGTAAACCACGCGCTGCGGCTTGAAGCGCAGCAGCCGCTCGGCGCCCTGGAACGCGGCAATTTCGGGATCGTCCAGCAATACTTGGGCGGAACCGGTCATTTGCAGAAGATCGCCGGTCTTGAAATCGACGAAGATCAGGCCTGCGCGGGGATTGAGCAGGATGTTGCCCAGGGTGTTGAAGAACAGGTTTCCAGAGAAGTCCGGGATGGTCAGCGTGCCGTCCTCGTCCATGCGCACAAAACCTGGCTTGCCGCCGCGGTGGGACGCATCGACCTGCCGTTCGCCGTCGCGCTCCACATAGGTGGCGATGTAAAACGAATCAGCCGCCGTGATCAGGCGTCGAGCCAATGGGTCCGTTGCCACCAGGTGCCGAACGTCACCGGCCTGTTCGCGGACAAAGGAATATTGGCGCAGGTTGATATAGCGAGGGCAATTGCCATAGGCCTGGCTGACGGAAATCTCCAGCCCGTGATCGAGCAAACGGCGAATGTTGCCGTTCATGCGATTGCGCCGACGGGTGTGCAACTCGATACCCAGCATGCCGATGGCAGCCCCCTCGCCCATGCCCTCCTGGGCCGGATCGCTGGGTTGTGGCTTGAGATTGATCTGCAAGGTTTGCGGATCAGGTGAGCTCATGAAACCGGGTTTGCCGGTGCGCAAGGTCGCCCACACGTCACCTTGCCGATCCACGGCGCCCAATACCACGAAAGGCAACTGTGCGTAGAACTCCCGGTGCTGGTCCGGCATCCAGTTGCGCGCCAATTGTCGCTGGCCGACGCTGGTCATCATGTCGACCGCACCGACCGAGCGTTGCAAGGTCAGTTCGCCTTCATGCCAGGGTGAGGATTGTGGTTTCGCGGCTTCGTCCATCAGCTACTCCTCGCGCCCGCAGCCTTGCAGGCTGCGTTAAGACGCTACGGTCAGGGGGACTGCGCTACGCCTCTTGCCGAGGGTGCATTGCAGGTGGGGTTATCTTCTTCCCAAAGGGATTGGGGAGGAATACGCACGAACTGCAATCCACTGTTTCATAAACTGGAATGAACACGTCCAGGGCGCCTGCGGGGAATCACCAGGGCCGGACAGCGTGCCCGCTCATCGCTGAAGGTCAGCGCCCCAGCGCAAGAGCGATTTTCAGTTGCAACTCGTTTTCGGAGAATGGCTTGTGCAACACAGGACGATGGGCGAACTCATTCGGCAGCCCGCTGGCACCGTATCCGGTGCTGAACAAAAACGGAATCTGGCGCGCCTGGAGAATTTCGGCAACCGGAAAAACCCGCTCACCGGCCAGGTTGACATCGAGAATGGCCAGGTCAATTGCCACCCGATTCGCCACTTCGCAGGCCGTAGCGAGCCGTGCCACTGACGCCACCACCACGCATTCGAGCTCTTCCAGCATTTGCTCGACCAGCATGGCGATGGTGCCTTCGTCCTCAACCAGCAGCACCCTGACTCCGGGGAACGAACTCATGGGCTGGACGCCTGGATCAGAAACGAGATTCGGCAGCAAACGCCCTTCGGGTCGAAGGTCAGGTCAAATGTCCCGCCCAAATCGCGCTCGATGCAGCGCTTCATCAAACGCGAACCCAACCCTTCCCGCTTGGGTTGGGCCACCCGTGGCCCGCCCTGCTCGCGCCAGTCCAGGGTCAGTAGCATTCCATCGGATTGTGGTTGCACAACCCACTTCACTGAAAGCGTGCCCGTCTCTACTGACATCGCGCCGTATTTCAGTGCATTGATCGCCAGTTCATTGAGGGTCATGGTGAGGTTGAGCGCAACGCGGGTGCCGACATCGACAGGGTCGCCCTCAACCACGATTCGACTGGGTTCCTGGCCAAATATCGGCATCAGCACTTCATGGGCAAGGGACCCCAGCGGGGTATGGCCCCAATGGCGCCGGGTCAACAGATCGTGAGCCCGGGACAACGCAAGCAGCCTGGCTTCGAAACGCCTGTAACCGTCGTTCGCATCCTCGGCATTGCGCGCCGTTTGTGCCGCCAGGGATTGCACAGTGGCCAGGGTGTTCTTGACCCGATGATTGAGTTCGTCGATCAGGGTCTTCTGCCGGTTCTGCGCCTGATTTCGCTCGGTGATATCCACCAGCATGTTGATAGCGCCCACCAGGTTGCCATCGGCGTCATGCAGCGGTGTGGGATAAGGCGCAAACGGCACACGAGTGCCATCCGGCCGCTCGGCAATGGCCTCGACACCACGTATCGGGCGGTTTTCCTTCAAGGCCACCGCCATCGGGCACTGGTCGTGGGGAAGCGCGCTTCCATCGGTATTGAATATTTTCCAGGTCACGCACCACATGTCCCCCAACTGTGGGGTTCGACCAGACAATTCGACAGCCGCCCGATTGAAGAAGGTGATGCGCCCTTGTGCATCGGTTGTATAAACCGCAGCGGGCAGAGCCTCGAGAAGATTGCGCATATGCCGTTCGCTTTCGCGAATCTGGCTTTCCATTTGCTGGGCGAGCGTGACGTCGATGGTGAAACAGCGTGTGTGAAAGAGCTTACCGTCCTCGAAACGCCCATTGGAGGTAATCGCTACATGCCGGATCGTGCCGTCTTTGGCCCTCAACCGCGCCGGGTAGCTGTCCAGGCTTTCGCCGCTGCCCAGTTTATTGAGGATGTCACCAATAACGGGCTCATCCACATGAAACTCCGTAATGTGGCGACCGATATATTCATCAGCCGTATAGCCCAGCATGTTCAGCTCGGCCTTGTTGGCACGCTGGATGATGCCCGCGTTGCTGACAATGTGAAGCCCCACCGCGCTGTTTTCAAAAAAATCCTCGAGGTCGGCACTCTTGCGACGAAGCTCTTCGGCCATCGCATGACGCGCCGAGACATCCTGAAAACAGTTGATCGCCCCTTCAATGACCCCACACCGATCCCTGAGGGCCCGGATGTTCACCAGCGCCATAAGCCGCGTTCCATCCGAACGCTCAATGATCACTTCCTGATTGCGTGTCGCAGCGCCGGTAATAAGCACCGAAGCCATGGGGCAGTCTTCGAAAGCCAGCGGCGTGCCATCCGGTAAAAAAAGCCGGTGCGAGCCGCAGAAGCGGTCACCGTTTTTCCCGATAATGGGCGCCCTGCCCCATAGCTCGACCGCTTCACTGTTGTACCTGACGAGCCAACCCTCGTGATCACAGAGGTATACCGCCCCCGGTATGGCGTCTAGCGCGCTCGCGCCCAGGGTGAGCAGGCTCTGGTACTCGCTCGGAGCGCAAACCTCCACGGCAAGCTCTTCAATGTTCGACATCTGGTAATCCTCAATCCGCCTGGCTGAAACGCCCACGCTCTCCATCGCCCCCGGTTTATGGCCGGAGTCGGTGATTCCAGCTCGGATAATCCTTCTGAATGCGGGTTCGGATATGTTTCATAGAGCCGTTGTGTTGGAGGTCTAGATCCCTATTCACCGCGCTAGTTCATGAAAGTTCAACAGGTTCGGTGTTTGAACCTGGACAGGGATCTTTTCTAGCGCGCTAAAGAGCAGCAATTGAGTGTAGTCGGCCTCGTGTTTGTCGAACCATTCGCTTCAGGACCTGTGCTTGCAGATTGAAACATGACAGCCGGTCTATCTATATACGACAAAGAACAGGCGCAACGGATTTGATCTTCTATGATTGCTCCAGCAAAGGAGTTTATTCCGATGAGCGAATCAGAAGCACGACTTCTGCGCGTGCATTCCCTTAAAACCGCTTGCTCCAACTGCAGCGTGCTTGAGCTGTGCCTGCCTATCGGGCTGACGGGCGGCGAAGTCGAGCGCCTGGACACCTTGATCTCACAGCGTGTGAAGGTCAAAAAAGGCGCGGCGTTGTACCGCATCGGCGATCCGCTGCGCTCTCTGTATGCGGTGCGGCTGGGTTTCTTCAAGACCAGCGTATTGTCGATGGACGGACGCGAACAAATCACCGGTTTCCAGATGCAAGGCGAAATGCTCGGTCTGGACGCCATCAGCACCGATCATTACGCCTGTAATGCAATAGCGCTGGAAGACAGCGAAGTTTGCCCGATTCCTTTCAGCAACCTGGAAAAACTTGCCCACGATTTGCCCTCTTTACAGCACAACCTCAACAAGCTCCTGAGCCAGGAGATCGTGCGCGACCACAGCATGCTGCTGTTGCTTGGCAACATGAATGCCGATGAACGTCTTGCGGCGTTTCTGCTGAACCTGTCTCAGCGACTTAACATGCGCGGTTACTCCTCCAGGGAATTCGTCTTGCGCATGAGCCGTGAGGCTATCGGCTCTTATCTGGGCCTGCGGCTGGAAACGATCTGCAGGGGTATCGCGCACCTGCGAGAAGAGGAACTGGTGGACATGCACGGACGCAACGTCACCATCCTGGACCTGCCCGGTCTCAAGCAAAAAGTGGCTGGTTGCCATCGCCATTCAGAGCGGTGAAACCCTCTCGAGGCGCTTGCATCACTGATCACGTGCCGTCACCTGATCGCCCCTTCCGCTGGCACGGTCGACCGCCCTGCTGATTTTCATCAAATCACAGGCCGTTGCCCCGACAGCGCGTTGCCCCACTTACACCCTTGTTGATTTAGCTCAATGTGTCGGCATCACCCAGGCGTAGAAAAAGCAGACCGGGCGCTGATAGCCCCGCCCGCTTCGCATTACCTGGAGGACGCCACGATGAGCGACTTGACCCTGCGCAAGACCATTCTGGAAGAACTGGAATTCCAACCCGACCTCAACGCAGCCCATATTGGCGTGGCCGTGGACAATGGCGTCGTCACCCTTTCCGGTCATGTCGGCAGTTATGCAGAAAAGATCAGCGCCGAACGCGCCGTCAAAAGCATCGAGGGCGTGCGCGCCGTAGCTGAGGAAATCCAGGTCCGACTGAATAAAAACGCCGGCACCGCAGACGACACCATTGCCAATCGCGCCTTGAAGATCATCAACTGGAGCTGCGACGTTCCTGAAGGCGACATAAAAGTCATCGTGCAGAACGGCTGGGTCAGCCTGGAAGGCGAAGTGGAATGGCAATACCAGAAAGAAAGCGTGGAGCGGTCCGTGTTCAAGCTGTCCGGCGTGGTGGGCGTGAACAATCGGCTGACCCTGCGCCCTCGAGTGGACGCTGGCAACATCCAGCGTCGTATCGAAGAGGCCCTTAAACGCAATGCCGAAGTGGATGCCAAGGCCATTCACGTCAAGGTCGATGGGGATGTGGTGAGGCTCGAAGGCAAAGTCCATTTATGGCGCCAGCGTAAAATCGCGGAACGGGCGGCGTGGTCGGTGCCGGGGGTCAGAGAGGTGGACGATCACCTGTTGCTTGTCTGAGTCGCAGGCCCGTTCGCAGTCCCGCCGCTCTACCCCTGAGACGCGGCGGTCGACTCCCGTTGCCAGGCTCGCTGCAGCAAATCGATGACGATTTCATCGGATGTCTGAGGGAAGTCCTTGTACCAATAGCCTATGGAAACCAGCCAGTCAGGAATAAGCGGACAAATCACCTCATCCACTTCACTGCGTAGCGCCTCCACTGTTTCAAGCGGCCCAACCGGCACGGCGACCACA
The DNA here is from genome assembly GCF_900156295.1 of Pseudomonas sp. A214. Taxonomy (NCBI): domain Bacteria; kingdom Pseudomonadati; phylum Pseudomonadota; class Gammaproteobacteria; order Pseudomonadales; family Pseudomonadaceae; genus Pseudomonas; species Pseudomonas sp. A214. Next base: position 3,491,375 of record NZ_LT707062.1, on the reverse strand, counting down.
ACGCGCGAAGGCCCTTGCGTGCGGACCGCGTGGATCGCTGCCATCATCGAGGCCCCCGTCGCCAGACCGGCATCAATCAGGATGACCACCTGGTCCTTGAGTTGTACAGGCTCACGAGTGCCTCGATACGCCTGCTCACGACGCAACAGCTCCCGGGTTTCCCGGGCAACCACGGCGTCGAAACTGGGCTGATCAATCGGATGGGCACGAAGAGCGTCGTCATTGAGGATCTGTATGCCACCACTGGCAATGGCACCCATCGCGAACTCAGGGTTGGACGGCACACCCAGTTTGCGAACCAGCATCAGATCAAGGCGCACGTGCAGAGCGGTGACCACTTCATAAGCCACTGGAACTCCGCCGCGGGGCAAGGCCAGGACGATGACATCGGGTCGATGGGCGTATTTGAACAAATGTTCCACCAGCCCTTGCCCCGCTGCGCTGCGGTCCTTCCACACTGTTTGCATTGAGGGACTCTGACTCATTGGAAAACCTCCACAGGCTGTTGCGCCCCGTCGTTCAGCGTCAATCCAGCGTCCTCTGATAGAGCGGCCTCGGCGTTGATTTATGTCAATTTCCCTGCAAGGCAGCTCAGCCCTTCTCCTATGAAATTCACGCACGCACGCCCTGCATAACCTCTGATCTAAATCAATGCTACCCAGCCTCTTCACGCAGAGATTAATAACCAGCGCTAGAACCTTCGCTTCGGCGAAGGTCGTCGACCCCTTCGTCTCGTGGAGGCTTCAATCATGGCAACGCACCTGCAAGGCACTGAGCCGGTCATCCCGGCCGTCAAACCTCATCCTTTGGCCGGCAGTTTGCGAAAGGTCGAACCCAAACGCCTGTCATTGAGCCTGCTGGTTGCGCTGGTGGTGGGTTCGATGATCGGCAGCGGCATTTTCAGCCTGCCCCAGAACATGGCCTCCAGCGCGGGTGCCGGGGCTATCCTGATCGGCTGGCTGATCACTGGCGTGGGTATGCTGTCACTGGCCCTGGTCTATCAGACCCTCTCCAATCGTCAACCGGAACTCGATAATGGCGTGTTCGCCTACGCTCGTGCGCTTGGGGGTGAGTTCCTGGGCTTCAATTCGGCGTGGGGCTACTGGATCAGTGCGTGGATTGGCAACGTCAGTTATCTGGTGATTCTGTTCGCGGCGCTCAGTTACTTTTTTCCCTTGTTCGGCGAAGGCAATAACAAGGCCGCGATTGCCGGTGCGTCGGTGGTGCTGTGGTCGTTGCATTGGATGATCCTGCGCGGGATGCGCACAGCGGCCAAGGCCAACGCCCTGACCACTGTGGCCAAAGTCGTGCCCTTGCTGCTGTTCATCGGCCTGGTGATCGCTGGATTCTCCAAAGACACCTTCATGGTCGACTTTTGGGGCACGCCGGCATTGGGTAGTACCCTGGATCAGGTCAAGAGCACCATGCTGGTGACGGTCTGGGTCTTTATCGGCATTGAAGGTGCCAACGTGTTTTCCGCCCGTGCCGCCGACCGGGCGGATGTGGGCAGGGCCACGGTGATCGGTTTCGTCCTGACGTTGCTGCTGCTGATTGCCGTGTCGCTCCTGTCTCTGGGGATCCTCAGACAACCTGAACTGGCTGCCCTGAAGAACCCCTCCATGGCAGGTGTTCTGGAGGCGGTGGCCGGTCCCTGGGGTGCGGTGTTGATCAGTATCGGCCTGATTGTATCGGTCGGTGGTGCGTTGCTGGCCTGGACCCTGCTGGCAGCGGAATCGGTGTTCACGCCGGCCAGGGAAAAGGTCATGCCCCGCGCGCTGGCCTCGGAAAACCAGCACGGCGCGCCGGCCAACGCGCTGTGGATCACCAACGGCTGCATTCAGCTGTTCCTGTTGTTGACGCTGTATTCGAGCGCCAGCTACCTGGCCCTGATCTCGCTCGCCACCTCGATGATCCTGCTGCCTTATCTGTTCAGCGGCCTATACGCGCTGAAGATGACCTGGCAAGGCCAGACCTACGCCGGGCACCGCGCCCTGCAATTGCGCGACATGGCCATCGCCTTGGTCGCCACCACCTATTGCATTTGGCTGCTCTACGCCGCTGGCCCTCGCTACATGCTGCTCAGCGCCCTGCTCTATGCCCCCGGTTCGCTGATTTACCTCAGCGCCCAACGGGCCAGGACCGGGCATGCGCTCAATGGTTTCGGCTGGGGGTTGCTGCTGGTGATCTGGGTGGCGGCGATTTTCGCCGGCTGGATGCTCTGGTCCGGCCAGCTCTCGTTGTAAGGCTTGCAAGCGTGCATTGACCCGTCCGGAACCGGTCCCTGGCAATGATGCCAAGTCCCGCCCGGACATCACCAAAGAGGAAAATCAAATGTCCAATTCAGTGAAAAAAATGCCGGTCGATACCCAAGACAACACTCAACATCCGGCCAAGAATGACCTTTGGCATCCACTGGAAAAACTCCGTCAGCAGGTGGATCACCTGTTCGATGACTTCAACCGGGGTACAGGTCTTTCTCCTTTCAGTCGCGGACTGTTCGATGTCGAGCCATTCTGGCGCAGGGAGTTCTCCACGAGCCTGCCGGCCGTGGACATCAGCGAGAAGGAAAAGAGCTTTGAAATCACAGCCGAATTGCCCGGCATGGATCAGAAAGACATCGAAATCCGGCTCGCCAATGGCAACCTGATCATCAAGGGCGAGAAGAAAGAAGCCAAGGAAGAAAAGAAAAAAGGTTATCACCTGTCCGAACGCCATTACGGCTCCTTCGAACGGGTTTTCAACCTGCCAAAAGGCATCGATAGCGACAAGATCGAAGCTCAGTTCAGCAAAGGCGTGCTGACCCTGACGCTGCCTAAAAAACCGGAAGCGCTGAAAGCGGAAAAAGTCGTGCCGATCAAGGCTGACTGACGCTGTGCACCCTGCCCCTCGCCGGCCAACGACGAGGGGCTTTTTTTTTGCCTGTGCATTTAGATGTGTTGTTGAAGCTGATGGGCCGCTTCGCGAGCAGGCTCGCTCCCACAGGGGCGATGATGAACACAAATACCGCGTACACCTCAGGACCTTTGTGGGAGCGAGCCTGCTCGCGAAGGAGGCCTCAAAGCTCTACGCTGTCGCGATACTCCGGCACCGATACTGACCAGCCCAACTCATCGCGAATGCGATGGCGCAAGACATCGGACGCGTTGGGTTCGCCATGCACGACATAGGTATGCCGGGGCGGTGTCTTGAAGCCGCGCAACCATTGCATGATTTCATCGGCATCGGCATGGGCGGACAATGTTTGCATCGGCACCACTTCGGCGTTGATTGGCACGTCCTTGCCATGGATGCGCACCGCAGGCTCACCCGCCACGATCCTTGCGCCACGCGTCCCCCCGGCCTGGAACCCTGGCATCAGCAAGGTATTGATCGGGTTGGGCGCCAGGCTCTTGAGGTGAAACAACACCCGCCCTCCGGTAGCCATACCACTGGCGGCGATGATCACCGCCGGGGTGCGTTGCAGGTCCAGGTTCATGGAATCCCTGGCCGAGCGCACCGGGTGCGCGATGTGGCACATGCCCTCACACTCCTCCCTGGACAAACGATGCTCATCGCCAAAGCGTTGATACAAGCGGGTTACATCAATGGCCATGGGGCTGTTCAGGTAGATGGGGATGTCCGGGATCGCCATCCGCTGTTTCAGGCGATACAGGTGATACATCAGCAGTTGTGCCCGACCGACCGTGAACGAGGGCACCAAGGTGATGCCGCCGCGCAATGCGGTGCGGGTGATGACTTCAGCCAGTTGATCTTCGGGCGATTGGCTTGGGTGCCTCCGGTCGCCGTAGGTGGACTCAACCAATAGGTAATCCGCCTGCTCGATGGTTTGCGGGGCAAACATCACCGGGTCCTCGGGGCGCCCCAGGTCGCCGGAGCACACCAACGTAACGCCAGCGGCCTGCACCTGCACCGTGGCTGCGCCCAGGATGTGTCCCGCACGGCGCAGCACAATCCCCACCCCACGGGCGATATCCACCGGATGATCGAACGCTATCGGGCGTAACAGTTTCAGTGCCCGCTCGGCATGCTCCCGGGTGTACAACGGCATGGCAGGATCATGCTTGGAAAACCCCTTGCGGTTGGCGTATTCGGCCTCTTCCTCCTGCAAGCGGGCGCTGTCGAGCAAGAGGATCTTGACCAGTTCACAGGTGGCCGACGTGGCATAGACCGGACCGCGATAACCGTTTCGCACCAGCACTGGCAGGTAACCGCTGTGGTCCAGGTGTGCGTGAGTCAGCACGATCGCGTCCAGGTCACGCATTGGCAGTTCGAAGGGGTCCCAGTTGTGCAAGCGCAATTGTTTGTAGCCCTGAAACAGCCCGCAGTCGATCAGGATGCGTTGATCGTCATGCTCCAGCAGGTACTTGCTGCCGGTGACTGTGCCGGCCGCCCCTAGAAACGTCATGCGCATGAGCGTGCTCCTGAACAATCGATTGGCGTTCCATTGGTCGCACTATTCGCCCAGCGGGCCATTGATTTTCATCAAGGACACAGCCATGAGCACCGGTTTCTTCACACAGCCAGTACGCTGCACGACACCTGATACAAAATATGCTCCGTGGTGCTACCCAACAGCCCGTGCGAACCACCCTTCTGCGAGCGCCCCATGACCACGACATCGACCTCATGCTCCAGGGCAAACTCACTCAAGGCTGAAACCGGATGGCCCAGCACGAAGTGCCTGCGCTCGGCCGGCACGCCGAACAGGTTGGCCAGCTCCAGGAATGTTTTTTCCAGGCTCCTGCGCAGTTCATTGCTGAGCTGTTTAAGCGTCAGGCCACCTCCGCCGACATCGCCGAGATAGACCGACGAAACCTCATAGGCGTGAACCAGATGCAACTCGGCGTCGCACTGCAAGGCCAAGCCGATTGCCTCGCGAATGATCCGGTCGTTGAGCCCACTGTTTTGCGCAAAGTCGCTGGAAGGGTCCACCGCAGCAACCACTTTGCGCGGCAAGGCGTGGCCGGTGGCGCCCACCAGGTACATGGGAACCGGGCACTGGCGCAACAGACGCCAGTCCAGCGGAGTAAGGAAGGCCCGTTTGAGCAGGGGCTCGTGTTGCACCTGCTTGATCAGCAGATCAGGCTGGATTTGCGTAACGTGCTGCAGAATCTGCTCGTCCATGCCGTCGACCCAATCCACCTGCGTGGTGACCCTCAGGCCTCGGCGCCGCATCTTGTCGGCCTCCTCCTCCAGCCAGTGACGGTGGTCCTGCAGGTAATTCTGACGCGCTTCATCACGGGGCTCCTGCTCCAACAGTTTGAGAATGTCCAGTGACGGCACCAACGCAGAAACATGCAAGTGCGCCCCGCTGGCCGCCGTCAGGGCCGCTGCGTGATGAAGGGCCGGAGAGTGTCGCTGTGCCGGGTTGAGGATCAGCAGTAAGCGCTGGTACTGGCTCATGATGGATCTCCAAAAAGTCAGGGCGAACGGCGCGATGTCGAAGTCGTGACAAGGCGGACAGTCAACCCGGCGCCGGCGTCCAGCGCCAGTTCAAGACCTCGGGCATGTCCTGCCCATGTTCGATCAGGTAAAGCTGGTGCTTCTCCATGGTGGCCCAGTAGCGGTCCCGGGCGCCCTCCACCAACGGTTGCAAGCGCGGTACTCGCTGGATGACATCGAATGCCAGTTGGTAGCGATCCAAGTGATTGATGACCGCCATGTCGAACGGGGTGGTTGTGGCCCCCTCCTCCATGAAACCGCGCACATGGAAATTGTCATGGTTATGGCGCTTGTAGACCAGACGATGGATCAATGAAGGATAGCCGTGGAACGCGAAAATCACCGGTTTGTCCACGGTGAACAACTCATCGAACCCGGCATCCGGCAGACCATGGCAATGCTGTTGCGGCGGTTGCAGGGCCATCAAGTCCACCACGTTCACCACCCGCACGCGCAGATCCGGCACGTATTGGCGCAACAGTGTCACGGCGGCCAGGGTTTCCAGGGTTGGCACATCACCGGCGCAGGCCATCACCACATCCGGGTCGTCATCGTTCTGGCAGGCGAAGGCCCAGCGACCGATGCCAATGGAGCAGTGCCTGATGGCCGAATCGATATCCAGCCATTGCCACTCTGGTTGCTTGCCGGCCACGATCACGTTGATGTAATCGCGGCTCTTGAGACAGTGATCGGCCACCGACAACAGGCAATTGGCGTCCGGCGGCAAGTAGATACGCACCACATCGGCACTTTTGTTCGCCACATGATCGATAAATCCCGGATCCTGATGGGAGAAACCATTGTGGTCCTGGCGCCAGACGTGGGATGTGAGCAGGTAGTTGAGCGAAGCGATCGACGCGCGCCAGGGAATCTGCGCAGCGGTCTTGAGCCACTTGGCGTGCTGATTGAACATCGAATCGACGATATGGATGAACGCCTCATAGCAGGAGAACAGGCCATGACGGCCCGTCAGTAGATAGCCCTCTAGCCAGCCTTCACACACCTGCTCGCTGAGGATTTCCATCACCCGGCCTTCGCAGGCCAGGTTGGTGTCCCCCGTTTCAAGTGCCGCCATCCAGGTCTTGCCACTGACCTCGTACACCGCATCAAGGCGATTGGAGGCGGTTTCGTCGGGGCCGAACAGGCGAAAGTTGCCAGCCTTGAGGTTGTACTTCATCACGTCCCGGACAAAACCGCCCAACACCCGGGTGGACTCCGCCTGCACACTGCCGGGCGCGGAGAACTGCACGGCGTAATCGGTAAATCGAGGCAGCTCAAGTGACTGGAGGAGCAAGCCGCCATTGGCATGGGGATTGGCGCCCAGACGCCGATGCCCTGTGGGCGCCAGCGCCGCAATCTCCGGCAGCAATGCACCACTGGCGTCGAACAGCTCCTGTGGCCGGTAACTCTCGAGCCATTGTTGCAGTTGCGTCAGATGCATGGGCTGCTCGAAATGACTCAGTGGCACCTGATGGGCGCGCCAGGTGCCCTCGACCTGCTGACCGTCGACGAATCTCGGACCGGTCCAGCCCTTGGGCGTGCGCAGCACCAACATCGGCCACAGTGGCCGCTCCAGTTCATGTGCCGACGAGTCTGCACGGGCCGTACGCTGGATTTCGCGGATCTTGAGCAGCATGGCGTCCAGGACCATCGCCAGTTGCTGGTGAACGCTGTGGGGGTCGTCGCCTTCGACAAAATAAGGATCGTAGCCATACCCGTACATCAGGGCTGACAGCTCGTCTTCACTGATACGCGAAAGCAGCGTGGGGTTGGCGATCTTGAAGCCGTTGAGGTGAAGGATGGGCAGAACCGCACCGTCACGCCGGGGGTTGAGGAACTTGTTGGAATGCCAGCTCGCCGCCAGCGTACCGGTTTCGGCTTCACCATCGCCGATAACGCAGGCCACGATCAGGTCAGGGTTGTCGAACGCCGCACCGTAGGCGTGGGCCAGGCAATACCCCAGTTCCCCGCCTTCATGAATGGACCCTGGGATCTGCGCCGAGACATGACTGGACAACCCGTAGGGCCAGGAAAACTGCCGGAACAGGCGCAGCATCCCGTTCTCGTTCTGTTCCACCGAGGGATAACACTGGGTGAAGCTGCCCTCCAGATAGCTCTGGGCGACGATGGCCGGGCCGCCGTGTCCGGGGCCGGTGACCAGGATCATGTTCAGGTCGTGGGTCTTGATCAGGTGATTGAGGTGAACGTAAATCAGGTTCAATCCCGGCGTGGTGCCCCAGTGACCCAACAGGCGCGGCTTGACGTGGCCCAGTAGCAGCGGTTTGCGCAACAATGGGTTGTCTTTGAGGTAAATCTGCCCCACAGCCAGATAATTGGAAGCACGCCAATAGGCGTCAATGCCTTCCAGTTGGTCGGGGCTAAGAAAATCACTCATCACATTCTCCCAAAGAGGCTGGATTACCCGCGAACTGCCCTGGTCGCTTGAACCGATATCGAACGGTCTGCCACGACTGATTCTGGAGCGCTTGAACAAACCCGACTTGATTTACATCAGAGTCAACGCGCCCTGCTCATACCCTGACTGCCAACAAGCTGCCCGACACCGAATACAGGGCCCGTTCCGTCGTGCTACCGATCAGACGGTCCAGCCCAGCGCGTTGCTCGGTGCCCATCACCACCACATCAGCCTCGAACTCATCGAGGAACTCATGGATCACCGGCACCGGCAGGCCAATGACGAAATGACGGCGCTCGGGTGGAATGCTCCACCGCTCGGCCAAATTGATGAACGCCGCATGCAGCGACTCTCGCAAGGCCTCGGCAAAATCTTCATCCCAGGCCCCAGCCACCAACGAAGCCTCCCCGTTGAAGGCCGGAGACAGATCGCAGGCGTGCAGCAGATGCAGCGGGGCATTGCATTGCAGGGCCATTGCCCCGGCGGCCTCGATAATGCGCTGGTTCAAGGCGTTGGCCTGCGGATTGGCGGGGTCCACCGCCGCCACGACCCGGCGCGGCAAGCTGTGGGTGGCGCGATTGACCAGATGCACCGGCACCGGGCAATCGCGCAGCAGATGGCAGTCCAGGGGCGTCACGAAAACACGCTTGAGCAGCGGCTCAAGGGTCACATCCTTGATCAGCAAATCGGGCTGAAACTGCTCGACGTAGCGCAGGATGTCCAGTAATGGATGAGTGGTCCAGACCACATGGGTCGTCACATCCAGTCCTTGCTCCTTGAGCAGCGCCGCCTCCTCCACCATCCAGCGACGGTAGTGGTGCATATAGCGCTGAGCTGTCGCTTCATCGTTCTTTTCGCCCCACAAATGCGTGTGAGGCGGTGGTTGAACGAATGCGCACAGGTGCAAGGCCGCGCCACTGACCCTGGCCAGGGCACAGGCGCGACGCAGCGCGGCAGACGGATGCAGGTCGGCTTCAACGATCAATAGCAAACGTTGGTACTGTCCCATTACACACCTCCACTGGTCTGTTGGCCATCCGGTCCCCAGCGGTCCCTCTCTGGCATGTGCAACAGCCTGCGCTTGTCACCCCGGGGCGGCTTGATCTTTATCAACTGCATGCACATACCTGTGGGAGCAAAGCTTGCCCCCCACAGGTTTGGCTCCCACAGAAATTGCTCCCCGGCATTGATCATCGACGAGCGGATTCGCGAGCACTGATCCAGATCAGAATCGATCTGCCACGCCGGCGTAGAACAGTAGCGAATGCACGGCCTTTGCCGCGCCGAAGGTTCACACCCGATGGAGGAACGCATCATGCTCAACGTCAAAGACCACAATGAACGCGCCGCTGCCCTGTATGCCAGCATCAGCGGCAAGCACTGGATCCAGGCCCTCAGAGATGGCCGGCACGTTTTGATCAGGCCACTGAAGGAAGAAGATCGCCAGCGTGAGTATGACTTCATCAAGCGTCTGTCACCGGAGTCCCGGCACATGCGTTTCCTGGCGCAAATCAATGAGCCCGGCGCGGCCATGCTCGACCAGTTGATGGATGTCGACTGCAAGACGCGCATGGCTTACATCGCCCTGGTCCACGACAACGGCCAACTGATCGAAATCGGTGTCAGCCGCTATTGCGCTACCAGTGAACACGAATGCGAGTGCGCCGTGACCGTGGCCGATCAATGGCAGCATCTGGGGCTGGGGACGTTGTTGATGGAGCATTTGATAGAGGCGGCCCGCAAGAACGGCTATCGCCAGCTGTATTCCATCGACGCCGCCGATAACGCCCCTATGCGGGATCTGGCCCATAGCCTTGGGTTTGATACCCGCACCGACCCCGATGATGCCCGGCAGGTCATCCACCGGCTCTATCTTTAACCACAGTGCATTGCGCGGGACCCGGGGCCAGGCCCCGCGCAAGGTCACCCTGCCGTCACTCGCCCGGCTTGATTGCCCATATACTGCAAGGTGCCCGTTGCAGCACCTGCTCGGCAGTACTGCCCAAGTGCTTGTCCAGACCTCGATGCTGTGTCGTGCCCATGACAATGACGTCGCACTGATGATCGGTGGCGAATGTGCAGATGCTGCTCAGCGGCGCACCTTCGATGAAGTGACGCTGCTGCGGCGGCACGCCGTGACGCTCGGCCAGGGATTCAAACACTTCGTGCTGCGCCTGCCCCAATGCTTCATAGAGCCCAGTGGCGAGCGGGAGCGCACCCACGCCCATGTCGGCGGCGTACACCGCCGTCCAGTCGAAGGCGTGCAACAACTCAACCTGGGCGTTGCATTGATCGGCCAGTTTCACGGCGGCATCGACGATCCGGTCGTTGAACACCAGGTCCTGCTCCTCGCTGCGCAGCACATCGACGATCGCCAGGACCTGCCGGGGCCGCGGATGACGCGCGTCGGTGACCAGGTGCACCGGCACCGGACAGTCGCGCAGCAGGCGCCAGTCCATGGGTGTGAAGAAAATCCGCTTCATTGCCGGTTCAGGCTCGGCGTCCTTGATGATCAGCGCCAGTGGCATCTCTTTGACGTACTGCTGCAAGGCCTGATAAGCGTCTTTGCCCCAGACCACCTCGCTCGTCGCCTCCACTCCATGGCGGCGCGCCAGCTCAGCCTGTTGCCACAACCAGTGCCGGTGCGTTTCCAGATACCCGTCACGGGCCTTCTTGACTTGTTCTGGCGCAAAAAGACCGGCCACCGAGAGCACCTCCAGATAATCGATGGCGACGATGTGCAGGGGCAGATCCAGCGCCAGGGCCAGTTCGGTGGCGCGGTCGAACGCAGGCGAACGGGTCATGGCATCGGGTGCCAATAACAACAAACGTTGGGTCTGGGACATGGAACACCTCGGCACGTGGCGGCAGCCACTTAAAGGATTGAGGGTTCCAGAATGAACGTATGCCACGGGCAGGACTTGATCTTCATCAAACTGCCACCACACAGGCTCACAGATTCGGGAGCAGAACGCCGGCCCACATTCCCAGCGTCACCAGCACCTGGCCGGGGATGAAATACCCGGCGAAACGCCGTCCGCCACTGAGCCAGGCCACTACGCATTTACTCAGGGAATTGCTGCTCATCGCCATCAAGACCGGTATGGCGATGCCATCCAGGGGTAACAATCCGGCCTTCGCCAGGGAAGCAACAGAGGCAATTGAAGCATGAGCATCAACCAGCCCGCTGAAAACCGCCGTTACGGTTACCCCGGTCTGGCCGAACTCGGCAAGCATCGCCGACGACAGGAGCGTGATACCGGCCATCGCCAAGACTACCGTCAAGGCCAGTTTGAGGTTGAAGGCCCCGCCGCGCTTGATCGGTTCATCCGCCCGAGCCCTGGGTCGGGGAAACATCAGCATTCCGGCGTAGATCAATGTTGTCAGCAGGCCACAGAGTAGCGGACCCCACATCCAAAGCAACAGGGCCGGTTCTACGGCACCGAGGATCAGCCCTATTTGTGCCACTGTCGCCAGATTGGACAACACGGCAGCGGCGCTCAGCACCTTGAGATTGGCCGGTTCTTTCGCGGCGATGTTACCCATGGTGGCGACGGTCAGCGTGGCCGAGGCGAACCCCGAGGCAACCGCGCTGAGGGCGTAACCGTAGTGAGTGCCGAGGGTCCGCACCGCAACATGCCCCAGCGCACCCACAGCCATCAACATGACCGTCAACATACAGATGGTGCGCAGGTTGATCGCATCGTAAGGTCCGAGGAAGCGATCCGGCACCAGCGGCAGCACCACCAGCGCGGCGATCAACAGCACCAGCCCGTCACGCATTTCCGCTGCGGTCAATTGGTTGCGTGCAAAATGGTGCAGCGCCTGGCGGCTGGCGAGCAGACCGGCCATCACCACGCCAATCGCGATCGCCAGGGCCGGGGCGGTCATGCAGAGCGCCCCCAACGCCAACGCCGCGAATAACGCCACTTCGCTGGTGATACCGGGGTCCTGGTCGAGGTTTCGCCAATACGCCGCCGTGACCAGTGCCCCCAGCGCAAGCGCCACGAACCCGAGCAGCAAGACTCCGCCAGCCTGGACCGTGACATACCCCAGCAACGAGGTAATGGCAAAGGTACGCAGGCCGGCGAAGTCGCGCCGGGCGCCCTCGCCCTTGCGTCGCTCGCGTTCAAGCCCGATCAACAAGCCGATTCCGAGCGCAGCGGCGGCATTGGCAAAGCCCAGGGTTTCGCTCATGGCCTCGGTTCTATACTGAGTGTTCCGGTTGTACCTGAGTCCAGGGTAGTCCCTGGGAGGATTTCATGATCAAACATAACGCTATTGCCAGGCGCCGTGTGCATTGATGCCACGCTTCTGGCATGAGCTTGATGCAAATCAAGTGACCGATGCCCGATACGATCATGATCAAACCCTGGCTCCACGCGGCGCGAAGGCCGTCGGGTACCCATACGTCCATGCTCGGGAGGTTTGTCATGTCCACGCAATCACGTTTGATGTTGGTCGTCTCGCCGCTGATGGAACACAGTCCGGCCTTCGACCGGGCAGCGGCGCTGGCCAAGGCCGAAGGCGCCGCGCTGCACATCGTTGCCTTCGACTACCTCGAAGGCCTGGCCACCGCTAGCCTGGTCAATGAGCAGGCCCTGGAACAGATGCGCCTGGGTTACGTTGAACGCCATCGCCACTGGCTGGAAGACCAGGCCCGGCCACTGCGCAAGCTGGGCATTGAAGTCACGACCGAAGTGGCGTGGGTCGAGCGACCGCTGCAGGAGATTCTGGTCCACCTCAAGGAGCAGCCGATGGATGCCCTGATCAAGACGGTGGAGCATGAATCCTGGTTCTCGCGCCTGATGTTCACCCCGCTGGATGTGCACCTGCTGCGCGAAAGCGAAGTGCCGTTGCATTTCGTCAACAAAGTCACTCACGCCCGTCCGCGCAAGATTCTGGCGGCCATTGACCCCTTTCATCTCGACGGCCGCTACGAAGGCCTCAACGACCGGATCCTGAGCGAAGCCAACAAACTGGCCACCTCCTGCGACGCGAGCCTGGAAGTCATCTACGCCTATGACCTGTCGTCCATCACCGCCTCCGAATATGGTTTCGGCAGCGGCTCGATGTTCTTTTCTTCCACCCTGGCCCGGCAGCTCTATGAATCCCAGGGCGAGGCGTTTGACGCGTTGGCCGAGCGCAACGGCATCGCGCCGGAACAACGACGCATGGTCATGGGCGACCCGGCCAAGGTATTGGCCAGCTACGCGGCATCCCATGACATTGATGTCATTGTCATGGGGCGCGTGCGCTACAAAGGTTTGGACAAGTTGATCGGCAGCACCGTGGAAGGCCTGCTGTACAAGATGCCGTGCAGCTTGTGGGTGATTGCACCGCAGCAGTTCGATTGAACGCATGAATACCAACAGCATAATGAGCGCAGGGATAGCGGCCTGATGAACCGAGCGAGCAACGCACCGACCGAGCGGGATCCGATTCCCACAGATGTCGAGGCTTGGTACACGTTGCCTGCGCAGCAGGTGCTCGAACGGCTGGAGGTCAATGAGCACACCGGGCTGAACGATGCAGAAGTTCAAGCCCGGCTTGCGCGCACAGGCTTCAATCGCCTGCCGGAATCGGCGCGGCGACCGGCGTGGCTGCGTTTTCTGTTGCAGTTTCACAATATCCTGATTTATGTGCTGCTGGGCTCCGCGGTGATCACTGCGCTGCTGCAACACCTCTGGGATACGGTGGTCATTCTGGCGGTGGTGGTGGCCAACGCCATCATTGGCTATGTCCAGGAGGGCAAAGCGGAAAAAGCCATGGACGCGATCCGGCAGATGCTGGCGCCCCGCGCCGCCGTGATTCGTGCTGGTGAACGTTTGAGCATCGCGGGTGAAGCGCTGGTACCCGGCGATATCGTCTTGTTGGAGGCCGGCGATAAAGTCCCGGCAGACCTTCGCTTGCTGCACGCCAACAGGCTGCAGATCCAGGAAGCCATCCTGACCGGTGAATCCGCCGCCGTGGAAAAGCACACTGAACCTGTGCGCCTTGGAGCGCCCCTGGGTGATCGTGCCTGCATGGCCTTCAGTGGAACCCTGGTGACCTGTGGGCAGGCCACCGGGGTTGTCGTTGCAACCGCGACCGCCGCCGAGATCGGGCGCATCAGCAATCTGTTGTCGGAAGTCGAGACACTGACCACGCCATTGGTCCAGCAAATGAACGTCTTCGCGCGCTGGCTGACGATCCTGATTCTGCTCGTCGCCGGGCTGCTACTGGTTTACGGTCATTTTGTCGGCCATTACGCATTCAACGAAATCTTCATGGTGGTGGTGGGCATGTCGGTCGCTGCCATCCCCGAAGGACTGCCCGCCGTTCTCACCATTACCCTGGCGGTCGGGGTTCGCGCGATGGCCCGTCGCAACGCCATCGTACGCCGCTTGCCCGCCATCGAAACCCTGGGATCGGTTTCGGTCATCTGCACGGACAAGACCGGCACCCTCACCCGCAACGAAATGATGGTCGCATCAGTGGTCACCCGTGATCTGACGTTCACGGTCGACGGTGCCGGTTATCAGCCGTCGGGAAACATGAACCTGGCTGACCAGTTGATCGACACCTCCAATCACCCCACGTTAGCCGAACTGGGACGCGCCGCCGCGCTTTGCAATGACGCGGTGTTGAGACTGCACGATGCCACATGGAAGGTCGAGGGCGATCCCATGGAGGGCGCACTGCTGGCGTTTTCCGTGAAAGCTGGAATCGATGGCGAAGAAGAGCGACGCACCTGGCCCCGCACCGACGCGATTCCGTTTGACGCCAAACACCGCTTCATGGCGACGTTGCACCACAACCATGAGCGACAGGCGTCAATCTATGTAAAAGGCGCGCCGGAACAGATCCTGGCCATGTGCGCGCAGCAGCGTGGCAGTACCGGCGCCACGGAGCCGCTCAATGCTGACTACTGGCACCAACAGGCAAACACCATTGCCGGCAAAGGTCAGCGCGTGCTGGCGTTTGCCAGCCGCCCCGTGCCGTCCGAGCACACCGTTCTGGAGTTTGGCGACGTGCAGGGTTCGCTGACCCTGCTTGGCATGACAGGCATGATTGACCCGCCTCGCCCCGAGACGATCCAGGCGGTCCAGCAATGCCAGGCTGCCGGTATCGCAGTCAAGATGATCACCGGCGATCACTCCGGTACCGCCGCCGCCATCGGCGCGCAAATCGGCCTGCAAAATCCCGACAAGGTGCTGACGGGCGTCGACCTGGACGCGATGAACGACGGCACGCTCAAAGAAGCGCTCAAGGACGTGAATATCTTCGCCCGCACCAGCCCTGAACATAAGCTGCGGCTGGTGATGTTGCTGCAATCGAACGGCATGACCGTGGCCATGACCGGCGACGGGGTCAACGACGCACCCGCGCTCAAACGCGCCGACGCCGGCATCGCCATGGGTGACAAAGGCAGTGAGGCGGCAAAAGAGGCGGCGGACCTGGTACTGGCCGATGACAACTTCGCCTCCATCGTGGCCGCCGTACGTGAAGGGCGGACGGTCTACGACAACATCAAGAAAGTGCTGAGCTGGACGTTGCCCACCAACGCGGGCGAAACCATGACCATCATTGTCGCGCTGCTGTTTGGCCTCACCCTGCCGGTGACACCGATTCAAATCTTGTGGATCAACCTGATTACCGCGATCACGCTGGGTATCGCCCTGGCGTTCGAGCCGACCGAAGAAAACACCATGCGCAGGCCGCCGCGCTCAAGGCACGAGCCGTTGATAAGCGGCGCGTTGATCTGGCACATGGTGCTGGTTTCGATCCTGTTTCTTTGCGGTGTCTACGGCATTTTTACCTACGCACTCGACCGAGGCTACCCGGTGGAGTTGGCCCGCACCATCGCCGTTAACACGCTGGTGGTGATGGAAATATTCCACCTGTTCTTCATTCGCAATCTTTATGGCACGTCACTGACTTGGGAGGCTGTCAGAGGTACAAAGGTCGTGTGGCTGACCGTTGCAGTGGTAACCTTCGCTCAGTTCGCCATCACCTACGCGCCGCCCCTGCAAAGGGTGTTTGCCACTCAAGCGATCCCCTTTATGGATGGGCTATTGATTATCGCAGTGGGCATCGCGCTCTTTGCGATCATCGAAACTGAAAAACAGATTCGGCTACGGTTAACCGACCCCAAGGGCGCTACGCTCATAGTGGGACAGACCCCGAAGTCACCCTGACGCTGCGGCTGGCATGGTGTTCGACCAGCCGCTGGATGTTACTGAAAGAGGACTCGGAAAATGCACAAAGTATTGGTCGCTGTCGATGGTTCAGAGCACTCCGAACGTGTGGTGCATTACCTCATTGGACTGATCCAGGACGGCGGATTGCTGGGAGGCAGCGTGGAGGTGCACCTGGTCAATGTGCAGTCATTTTTACCCACTCGCATCGCGCAAACCATGAGCAAGGATGAACTTGACCGCTACTACGACGGCAAAAGTGCCGAAGATGCGAATAAGGCAATCACTCTTCTGAAACAGCAAGGCATCGCCTTTACTTTCCATACACTGCACGGCGACGCGGCCAGCAGAATCGTGGCGTGCGCCAAATCCTTGGGGTGCGACAGCATCATCCTGGGTTCGCACGGCAGTGGTTTTCTCGAAGGCATTTTCCTGGGCTCTGTCGCGGCCAAAGTGATCCAGCTGTCCAGTATCCCGATTACCTTGGTCAAATAACCGAGGGTGAGTTGCAGTTGATGGCGCACCAGGGGGCCTGTCCCCCATAACGTCTGCGAGGCAGAACGATGGGTATGTCGCGATGGGGATCAGTCCTTGCTTTATCCGGTGCGCTGGCAACATCCGCTTATGCAGCGGACGCGCAAAAGACCTTCACCCAGGGCGGGACCAACCCCGCCGCCATTGCCTGTTCAACCTGTCATGGTGCGGACGGTACAGGGATGCCCGCGGCTGGCTTCCCAAGGCTTGCAGGGTTACCTGCTGAGTACTTCTCAAAACAAATCGCGGATTTTCGCTCAGGCTCCAGGGCCAACCCAATCATGCTTCCTATCGCCCAGGCATTGAGCGAGGACGAGGTACAAGCCCTCGCCAGCATGCTCGCCAACATGCCAGGCCCACCTGTCAAACCCATCAATCGTGCGCAGGCGGCCAAGGGCCTGGGGCAGACCCTGGCATTGAGAGGCGCATGGGATCGAAACATACCCGAGTGCGTCTCCTGTCATGGCCCTGGCGGAATCGGGGTCGGTGCCTCTTTTCCACCGCTGGCGGGCCAATCGGCTCAGTACCTGGTCTCGCAACTGAATGCCTGGCGGCAGAAGACCCGGAAAAATGATCCGGACGATCTCATGGGCCACATCGCGAGGTCCCTCACTGAAGCCGAGGTCGAGGCTGTTTCCCGGTATTTCGCTGAGCTCAGTCAATAGAGGTCTGGCCATGAAATCATTCATCGCGGCACTCATCAGTTTGAATATGGTATCGATGGCTGGCGCTGCTGATGTGGCAGATGCATCGCCCCCTTCGCCCGGCCCAGACGCCCCACAACAGCGGACGGCGACATTTACTCCGCCAGCAGAGGACACGCTGCCTGATAACGCCTTTGGCCGTTTGGTCCGGCAAGGGCATGCGATCTTTGTCGATACTAAAACCAACGCCCCCGAGTTCGTGGGAAACGGGATGAACTGCACCAATTGTCATTTGGACCAAGGCAGAAAAGCCGACTCGGCGCCCCTTTGGGCGGCTTACACGATGTACCCGGCTTATCGAAAAAAGAACGACAAGGTCAATACCTACGCCGAGCGCCTACAAGGCTGCTTTGAGTTCAGCATGAACGGAAAACCGCCTCCGGCCGACGGGCAGGTCATCGCCGCCCTGACTGCCTTTTCCTACTGGTTGGCAACAGGAGCACCGCTAGGCCAGGAACTGCCCGGGCGAGCTTATCCTGAGGTGCCGCAACCGGCGGGAGGCTTCGATCTGGCCAAGGGCAAGGTCATCTACGCCCAGCAATGCGCGGTGTGTCATGGCAACGAGGGCGAAGGCCAAAAGGCCGGGGGCGATTACGTATTCCCACCGTTATGGGGCAAAGACTCATTCAATTGGGGCGCGGGGATGCATCGCATCAATACCGCAGCCGGGTTCATAAAGTCGAATATGCCATTAGGTAAAGGCGCCACCCTGTCCGCCGATGAGGCCTGGCACGTTGCTGCCTACATGAACAGCCACGAACGGCCGAAAGACCCCAGGATGATTGCCGGTTCTATCGAGCAGACCCGGTTGAAATTCCATGCCAATGACGGGATCAATCTTTATGGCAAAGAAGTGAACGGCGTGATACTTGGCCAGGGAACTGAATGAACGGCGCAGCCAATACTACTGGCGCCGTTCTCGTGCAGCGTTATTGAACGTAAGCCCGCCTTTACCGCACGAACATCAGCCATCCGGCCAGCACCAATGCCGCAGTGCAGGTCCAACCTGAAAACAGCCAGCGCCAGAGCCACCGGCGCGGGATAAAACCCACGCCCCTGACGAAAGCCACACTCATCGCCGCAAACAAAGCACCCGCCAGTGCGTGATCAGCTTTACCCTCCGGGGTTGCCATCATCGGCGGGTACAGTGTGCAGGCAAGCATGATGGTGATGGCAATCATCAGACTCGCCAGATGAATGCGTGAAGACGGCTGGGCATCTGAGCGTTGCTGAATCATCGCTGCTGCTCGTCATTGTCACTCAAGGCCCGGTTCGCTTCGTTCTCCCCCCACATTGCATTCAATATCGCCAGCAACAGCGCAAAGCCGACTCCCAACATCCAGGCGAAATACCACATATTCTTTGCTCCTTTGCCGGCACTAGTAGGCCGAATGCTCGTTGGCTTTGATCTGGGCAACGGTGACTTTTCCGCTCATGACGCGATACGCCCAAGAGGTATAAATCACGATCAGGGGCATGAAGATCAACGTGGCCCAGAACATGATCGCCAGGCTCAGGTGGCTGGAGACGCTGTCCCACACCGTCAGGCTTGCCGCGGGCATGGTTGATGAAGGCATGATGAACGGAAACATTGAGACGCCTGCCGTGCTGATCACGCCAATCACCGCAAGCGATGAGGCGACAAACGCCGACAGCGTACGGCGCACCATCAACAAGAACGCGGCAGCTACAGCCCCGCCCAATCCAAGGACGGGCAGCAGCCAAAGCAATGGATAGCGTTCGTAGTTGGCCATCCAGGCGCCAGGTTCACGTACCACAGTCTTGCTGAGGATGTCCGGCAGCGCCGCGGTATCAACGAGCGAGGTGATGCGGTAGCCGTCAATCCATTGCAGCCAAATGCCGGCCACGATGAATGAGCACACCAGCACGATCGCCGCCGCCACCGCACCTTTTACTGCCCGGGACTGGATAATCCCCTCAGTGCGATGGGCCAGATAAGTGCCGCCCTGCAGGGTGATCATTGCACTGCTCACAACACCGGACAGCAGCGCGAAAGGATTGAGCAGTTGCCAGAAACTGCCAGTGTAGGTAGACACCAGATAGTCATTGAAGTGAAACGGCACGCCCAGCAGCAAGTTGCCAAACGCAATCCCGAACACCAGCGGAGGCACCGCCCCTCCGATAAAGAGCCCCCAATCCCAGGTGCTGCGCCAGGTGGCGTTGTGGATCTTGCTACGGTAGTCAAACCCCACCGGGCGGAAGAACAACGCCCAGAGCACCAGAATCATCGCCCAGTAGAAACCACTGAAGGCAGTGGCGTAGACCACAGGCCAGGCCGCGAACAAGGCGCCGCCAGCGGTGATGAACCAGACCTGATTACCATCCCAATGCGGCCCGACAGTATTGATGACAACGCGCCGCTCCAGGTCATTGCGGCCAACGAATGGCAGCAGCGTGCCGACGCCCATGTCATGACCATCCATGATCGCAAAACCGATCAGCAGGACGCCGACCAACGCCCACCAGATTATTTTCAGGGTGAAGTAATCAAGCATGGTGAAGCTCCTTCAGATGAGCGTCGTGAACATAACGGCCTGTACCGAGGCTGCCAGGCCCTTGGCGGGCGAACTTGACCATCAGGAACATTTCCACCACCAGCAACACGGTGTAGAAAACGATGAACCCGGCCAGCGAGCCATACAGGTTGTTGACGCTGAGCGTGGACACGCTCATGTGGGTCGGTAATACGCCGTAGATCGTCCAGGGCTGACGGCCGTATTCGGCGACAAACCAGCCCAGTTCACAGGCGATCCAGGGCGCCGGCAGCATGTAGAGTGCCCAACGCAACAACCCTCGATGGCGGGTGCGGTTCGACTTCAGCGTGCTCCAGAATGCCAGTGCAAAGAGCATCAGCATCGCAAAACCCAGGCCGACCATGATCCGGAACGCCCAAAACATAGGCGTCACGCGTGGAACCGTATCGTTCACCGCAGTTTCGATCATGGCCGGTGTGGCTTGGTTGACGTCCTCGACATAGCGCTTGAGCAGCAACCCGAAGCCCAGATCAGCTTTGTATTCTTCGAACGTCTTGAACGCCGCCGGATCGCTGCGATTGGCTCTCAGTGCTTCCAGCGCATTGACTGCGCTAATACCGCGGATGATTCGGGCGCGGTTCTTTTCCTTGATCTCATGAATGCCGGGAATCTGCTGGCTGACCGAGCGGGTCCCGATCAGGCCCATCAACCATGGCACCTCGACCTCCCAATTATTTCGGGATTGAGCTTCATCGATGCTCGCGATCAGCGTCAGGCCAGCCGGCGCGGGCTTTGTTTCCCACATGGCCTCCATGGCCGCCAGCTTGGTCTGCTGCGCCTCCCCCACCGTGTAACCGGACTCATCGCCCAGTACGATGACGCTCAGCACAGAGGCCAGGCCGAACGCTGCGGCGACCCGAAAGCTACGTTTGGCAAACTCGACATCACGATTTTTGAGTAAATACCAACTGGAGATCGACAGCACAAACATCGAACCGGTGACATACCCGGCCGAAACCGTATGGACAAACTTGGCCTGGGCCACCGGATTGAACACCACCGTCCAGAAATCGACCATTTCCATGCGCATGGTGATGTAGCTGAACTCTGAGCCCACCGGGTTCTGCATCCAGCCATTGGCGATCAGGATCCACAGCGCCGACAGGTTTGTGCCGATTGCCATCAACAACGTGACCAGCAAGTGATGCTGTCTCTTGAGACGGTCCCAACCAAAAAAGAACAGCCCGATCATGGTCGATTCGAGGAAGAACGCCATCAAGCCTTCTATTGCCAGCGGTGCACCGAAGATGTCACCGACATAGTGCGAGTAGTAGGCCCAGTTGGTGCCGAACTGAAATTCCAGGGTGATCCCGGTGGTCACCCCCAGCGCGAAGTTGATGCCAAATAGCTTGCCCCAGAAGCGCGTCATGTCTTTCCAGATGACGTTACCGGTCATCACATAGACGCTTTCCATGATGACCAGCAGCCACACCATGCCAACGGTGAGCGGTACGAAAAGGAAGTGATAAAGCGCCGTGGCTGCGAACTGCAGCCGCGACAAATCCACCAGTTGTTCTGAGATCACTTGCTTGCCCCTTGAGCCGAGGTGGGTACACCGAAACGGTTGCCGACCGCGTTGGAATCGACGCTGACGTGGAAATCCTGGATGAATAGCCACCACAGCACTGCCAGCACGAGCAGCTTGATAAGCACTGCTGTGAGCAGATGACGGCGCAGTCGTTTGTCGGAAATAGTCATGTCGGTGCAGTTAGCACGCGCCATGCCAAGGCTCAGGGTCAGGTTTTTATCGTTAAATAACAGCAGATTAGGAACGTAACCTGGTAGAAGGGGGATTTTGCGCCAACCTCAGAGCCTGCCAATCTGCCATGACGGCAGTGATTGGCAGTCAGGTGTCATAGCGGCTGATCAGGCCAAACCCTGCTCTTTCAAGCGCCGGTACAAAGTCCGTTCGCTGATACCCAAGTGCCGGGCCAGCTCACTGCGGGTCCCTTTGAACGCAGACAGGATCTGGGCCAACGAGTGGCCATCAGCAACAGCCGGGTTAGCCAGTCGTTGGGCTGTCGCATCGGGGACCTGGGGTAAATGCACGGAATGAATGACCCCGTCATCGGCAAACAGGCTGGCTCTTTCCAGCACATTACGAAGCTCGCGGATATTGCCCGGCCAGGAGTATCGCTGCAGTTGCATCAAGGCATCGGCGTCGATGGTCAGCCGGCGCTTGCCCGTACCGGAACGTTGCAATAACGAATTGACCAGCAGCGCGATGTCCTCCATGCGATTGCGCAGAGGCGGTAAATGAATGGGAAATACGCTGATGCGGTAGTACAGGTCTTGCCTGAACTCACCCTGGGCCATCATCTGTTCCAAGGGCTTATGGGTGGCGGCAACCAATCGGAAATCTGCATGCAAGGTTTCCACGCCGCCAACACGGCGATAGGTTCCCGATTCAATCAGCCTGAGCAGTTTCACCTGCATGGCCAGGGGAACGTCGCCGATTTCATCAAGAAACAGCGTACCGCCCTGGGCTGTTTCGACCAGGCCCTGCTTGCGCAGGGTGGCCCCGGTGAACGCGCCTTTCTCGTGGCCGAACAGTTCGCTCTCAAACAGCGTTTCAGTCAACCCGGAACAGTCCACTACCACAAAGGGCCCGTTGGCCCGCTCGCTGGTTTCATGGACCGCACGGGCAAACAGTTCCTTGCCCGTACCGGACTCTCCCAACAGCAGCACCGGCAACATGGACGGCGCGACCCGCTGCAGTTCCGACAGTGCACGGTTGAACGCCGGAGAGCTGCCCACCAGGCCCTCGTTGCTGGGCCGTGCTGAGGCGCTGCGTACCAGGGTAAGGCGCTCCACATACGCGGTTATGTCGCCATGGTCATTGAGGATCGGCCGCAGTTCCACGTCGACATGTTCAGGCCCGCGGGGGGTGTGGTGAATGTGCAGGACCCGGTCCGGGCCGCGCATTTCCCTGGCCTTCTTCATCGGGCAGTTCTCCCCCGCCTGATCGCAAGGCACATCGTAATGGTGGGAAATCCGATAGCACTTATGACCAATAAACGGTTGATCGGCACTGCCGAACTGGCGCCGATAGGCGGTGTTCGCCGCCAGAATGTTGTAGTCCGGGTCCAGCACGATCATCGGCTGCGGCTCGTGCTCGAGAAACGAAACCAGAGACTGCACCTGGTCCGGCGGGGGGATCGAATTGTTCGGGGTTGGCAGGATAGTGCTCATCGGGGTTCCTGTGGATTCATCCGGACGCAAGCGACACTGCCACTATGCCAACAAACACTGCCAATGGCAGTTGTTTATTCGTGTGCGTGAAAATGCCGCATCCAACCTACAAAAATAAACACAACAAATTCAGATAGATAGTTTTGATTTTTCGCTCACTCGGTCCATGGCAGACTTATTGCTATGTCAGGTTAAACCAGTCGGCAACAAGACCAGGAGACCGATCATGACCGCTACACTGCACGTCGAAGGATTTTTCGATCCCGATACTCATACTGTCAGTTATATCGTGCTTGATCAGGCGACCCGCCACTGCGCACTCGTGGACAGCGTACTGGATTACGATCCCAAGTCCGGCCATACCACGACGACGTCTGCCGACACGTTGATCGCCAGGGTGGCCGAGCTGGACGCCAAGGTTCAATGGATTCTTGAAACCCATGTCCACGCCGACCACCTCACGGCAGCGCCTTACCTCAAAGAAAAGCTGGGAGGCAAGATCGGCATCGGCAGTCGCATCACCACCGTGCAGCAAGCCTTTGGCACGCTGTTCAATACCGGTGATGACATGGCCCAGGATGGAAGTCAGTTCGATCATCTGTTCGTCAATGAATACACGTTCTCCATTGGTTCGCTGCAATGCCGCGCACTGCATACGCCGGGCCATACACCCGCCTGCATGACGTACGTCGTCAGCGACGCCAGGCAAACGGTGGCATTCGTCGGCGACACCCTGTTCATGCCCGACTACGGTACGGCGCGCTGTGATTTTCCTGGTGGCGATGCCCGCACCTTGTTCCGGTCCATCAACAAGGTACTGAGCCTGCCGGCCGATACGGTGCTGTACATGTGCCACGACTACCAGCCCGACGACCGCGAGGTACTGTTCGCCAGTACCGTTGCCGAGCAGCGCGCCGACAATATCCATGTGCGCAATGGCATCAGTGAAGAAGAGTTCGTGGCCATGCGCACCAAGCGTGACAGCACGTTGGAAATGCCCACGCTGATCCTGCCATCGGTTCAGGTGAACATGCGCGCCGGACACTTTCCTGAGCCGGAATCGAACGGCACACGCTATCTGAAGATCCCGCTCAACGTGCTCTGACGTCCCCTCCCCCTATAAGAAAATCCCATCACGGAGACCACCATGGACATCCGCCACCTTGCGCCAGGCTTAGCGGTATCAGAGCAGATTTTCCCCGATCAATTGACGGAACTGAAAAACACCGGCTTTCGCGCCATCGTGTGTAATCGCCCGGATGGCGAAGGCAGCGATCAACCCTTGTTTGCCGAAATCAAGCGCGCGGCTGAAGCGATGGGCATTGAAGCTCACTATCTTCCCGCGGAATCGGGCAAGGTCACCGACGAGCAAGGCGTTGCCTTCGGCCGGCTATTTGAATCGCTGCCAAAACCGGTGTTGGCGTATTGCCGCTCCGGCATGCGTTCGACAACGATGTGGGCGCTGTCACAAGCGAACCTGCTTCCTCTGCCGCAGATCGTCGAAACAGCCAAAGATGCCGGGTTTGACATGAAAGGCGTTATCCGCCGGATTGCAAACAAGGGGCAGACCCCGATCGAAGTGGCCGAGGCCGAACATGCGGTGGTCATTATCGGGGGCGGCGCAGCGGGCATTGCGGCGGCATCCAGCTTATTGGCCAGGGAACCGGGGCTCGACATCGCCATCATTGACCCGGCAGATGTGCATTATTACCAGCCCGGCTGGACGCTGGTCGGTTGCGGTGTCTTCGATGCCCCCCGGACCGCCCATACGATGGGCTCGACCATTCCTCGCGGCGTGCACTGGATCAAAGCCGCCGTGGCCGCTTTTGAACCCGAGAAAGATGCGCTCATTCTCGATGGGTGCAGAGTCGTCAAGTATCAACAACTGATCGTATGCCCTGGCCTGAAACTCAACTGGAATGCCATTGAAGGTCTGCCGCAGACATTGGGTCGCAACGGCGTTACATCCAACTACCTGTATCACCTCGCCCCCTATACCTGGGAGTGCGTGCAGCAACTGCGCGGTGGCCGGGCCATCTTCACGCAACCGCCGATGCCGATCAAATGTGCCGGGGCGCCGCAAAAAGCCATGTATCTCTCTGCCGACCACTGGCGGCGTGAAGGGGTACTCGGCAACATCAAGATCGATTTCTGCAGTGCCGCAGCTGTGCTGTTCGGCGTGCCCGATTACGTGCCGGCCCTGATGGAGTACATCCGCGCCTATGGCATCGACCTGAACTTCGGCAGCACGCTGACGAGCGTTGACGGGCCCGCGCGAACCGCCACCTTCAGTTGCGCCCAGCCCGATGGCACACGCCAGCTTGTCACGCGCGACTTCGATTTGCTGCATGTGGTGCCCCCACAGATTGCGCCAGACTTTATCCGCGTCAGCCCACTCGCCGATGCCGCCGGCTGGATTGATGTCGACCCCGACACGCTGCGCCATAAAACCTGGGCGAATATTCACGCACTGGGCGACGCCACCAACTCCAGTAATGCCAAGACCGCCGCGGCCGCTCGCAAGCAGGCGCCCGTGGTCGCCCATAACGTGCTGGCAGCCATGGGGAAAGCCAAGGGCAACGCTCATTACGACGGTTACGGCTCCTGTCCGCTGACAGTCGAACGGGGCAAGATCGTCCTGGCGGAGTTCACCTATGGCGGCACCGTCGCCCCCAGCTTCCCGTCCTGGCTGATTGACGGTACCCGGCCATCGCGGCTGGCCTGGCTACTCAAGGAGCGGATTCTCCCTCCGTTGTATTGGAAGGGCATGCTCAAGGGACATGAGTGGCTGGCTAAACCGGAGTTGGCGGATCTATGAAACCAGACCTCAAGGCAAGGAGAGAGGGATGATCATCATCTTGCTGCTCGGCCTGACCGTGGGTGTGATTCTGGCGCTGACCGGCGCTGGCGGGGGAATACTGGCGGTTCCCCTGCTGGTCTTCGGCGCGGGCCTGAGCATGGCCGAAGCCGGGCCCATTGGCTTGATGGCGGTGGGTTTGGCCGCGTCCCTGGGTGCGGTGATGGGCCTTAGAAACGGCACCGTACGCTATAAGGCTGCGCTGCTGACCGCAGGCGCGGGCATCATCTGCTCTCCACTGGGGATCTGGCTGGCTCAGCGCACGCCTAACCGTCCTTTGGCGCTCCTGTTTGCCCTTCTATTGATGTACGTGGCCTTCCGAGCCTTTCAAAAATCATTGCCCTCGCGCGCCGATTGCAAAGCCACGTCGAAGCGCAAACCCCCGCCTTGTGTACTGGACGAAAACCGCGGCAAGCTCCATTGGACCGCACCCTGTGCCTGGGCGCTGACGGTCTCCGGCATGGTCGCCGGCGCGCTGTCCGGCCTGCTGGGTGTGGGCGGCGGTTTTGTCATGGTCCCGGCACTCCAGCGCTACACCAATCTGACCACCCAATCGGTGCTCGCCACGTCGCTGACGGTCATTGCCCTGGTTTCAATTTCCGGCGTGGTGGCGAGCTCGGCGGCGGGTCATTTGCAATGGGCGATTGCCGTACCTTTTACCCTTGGCGCATTGTTGGGAATGACCGGCGGCCGCTTGCTCGCCGCCCGACTGCCGGAGCCCTATCTGCAAAAAGGCTTCGCCATTCTGGCTGCGCTGGTGGCCCTGGCATTGGTTGTAAAAGCCCTGGGTTAATCGCCTGCTGGAGTCTCAACGTGGTTTGTATCGGAGAAATCTCATGAACATTGACTGGCTCAACTTCACGCCCTGGTCAGCCCTTGCCGGCGGTGCGTTGATTGGTTTGGCTGCCAGCCTTTTCGTTGTCGCCAATGGGCGTATCGCCGGCATCAGCGGTTTACTCGGCAGCCTGCTGCAGCGTGGTAGCGAGGGGGTTAGCGAGAAAGCGCTGTTTCTGTTGGGGCTGCTCGTTGCGCCGCTGCTATGGGGCCTATTCACCGCGTTGCCGCAGATCGAGTTTCAGAGCGGCTGGCTCGGCCTCAGCGTCGCCGGCCTGCTGGTGGGCATCGGCACCCGCTACGGGTCGGGCTGTACCAGCGGCCACGGCGTATGTGGCCTGTCGCGCCTTTCACCGCGTTCGATGATCGCCACGGCATGTTTCATGTTCAGCGGTTTCGCCACGGTCTTTGTCCTGCGTCATATGTTGGAGGGTTGAACATGCTCAAACTGACTGCATTCATGGCCGGTCTGGTGTTCGGCTTCGGTCTGCTCCTGGCGGGCATGGCCAATCCGAGCAAAGTCTTGGCGTTCCTGGATGTGACCGGCACTTGGGACCCCTCCCTGGCCCTGGTCATGCTCGCAGCGATTGGTGTCGCGATCGGCCCACTGACCTGGGCCCGCCGCCAGACCCGTTCGGTGCTGGGAAACCCGATGCAATTGCCGGTCAAGCGTGAGCTGGACCCTCGCCTGATCGGCGGCAGCCTGCTGTTTGGCATCGGTTGGGGGATAGCCGGTATCTGTCCGGGGCCCGCCGTGGCGATCCTGCTCACCGGGCACTGGCAAATCATCGTATTCATGGCGGCCATGCTGGCTGGCATGTTGTTGTTCACCGCGCTGGAGAACCGGCGCACTCACTGATCGGGAGATCGTCATGAAAGCCAATATCGGAACCATCGACCGTAGCTTGCGTATTGCCGCGGGACTTGTCCTCATTGCCCTCAGCCTGAGCGGCGTGATCGGCTTGTGGGGCTGGATCGGCCTGGTGCCGCTGGCGACGGGGATCTTCCGTTTCTGCCCGGTCTATACATTACTGGGCATCAGGACCTGCAAACGCTGCTGAGGCGGGTGCTGCCGCGCCTGCAAATGACGGTACTGTCAGCAATTACACCGGCTTGTTTTCCCACCTCAATCGGAGACCACCGTCATGACTCATTCGCCTGCCACTGCCAGTCAATATGACGTGGTGATTGTCGGTGGAGGCCAATCCGCCTTGGCAGTGGCGTATTTCCTGCGGCGCACCCGACTTTCGTTCGTCATTCTCGATGCCGAGCAAGGGCCAGGAGGTGCCTGGCGCCATGGCTGGAACTCTTTGCGTCTATTCTCCCCCGCCACCTGGAGCTCGATCCCAGGCTGGATGATGCCGCCCACGCAGGATGGCTACCCATCACGCGACCATGTGATCGACTACCTCAAGCAGTACGAACAGCGCTATCAATTGCCCATCGTGCGTCCCGTGCGCGTCACTTCTGTAGAGCGTACAGAAACCGGGTTGCGGGTTAAGGCGCACGATAGACATTGGGACGCCAAGGTTGTGGTCAGCGCCACCGGCACCTGGAGTACCCCGTTCATCCCCCACTACCCCGGCGCGGGATTATTCGCCGGTCAACAGCTGCACTCGGCAAACTACCTCCAAGCGCAGCCGTTCACCGAAAAAAAAGTCCTGGTCATCGGTGGCGGCAATTCAGGGGCGCAGATTCTGGCCGAGGTTTCCAGGGTTGCCGAAACCACATGGGTAACACCTGTTGAACCCCTGTTCCTGCCTGATGAAGTGGATGGGCAGGTGTTGTTCGAGCGCGCCACGCAGCGCTGGAAAGCGCAACAGGAAGGTCGCGTCATCGAACAGCCCGTGGGTGGGCTGGGTGACATCGTCATGGTACCGCCCGTTGTCGAGGCCCGGTCGCGCAACGCGCTCAAATCAGTCCGACCTTTCGAACGCTTCACCCGCAACGGCGTAATCTGGGCCGACGGGAGCGAGTCTGCGGTGGACGTGGTGATCTGGTGTACCGGCTTCCGACCCGCCCTGCAGCATCTGGAGCCACTGGGTGTGCTCAACGCTGAAGGACGCGTGGACGTTGACGGGACTCATTCGATTCAAGAGCCCAGGCTATGGCTGGTGGGCTATGGCGAATGGACCGGTGCGGCCTCCGCTACGCTGATCGGCGTAACACGCACGGCCCGCAGCACGGTCAACGAAATTGCCGCTTTCCTCGTCGGTCCATCCGATGCCCAAACACTACCGGCACGCGACGAGCAAGGTTAAAGACGGCCCATCTGCAACGTGGCGCGCAGACCTCCCTCGGGGCGATTCTCCAACCGAACCTGCCCGCCAAGCCGATTGGCGATGGTCCGCACGATCGTCAAGCCCAACCCGGCACCCTGGTCGTTGCCGCGGCTGTAGAAGCGTTCAAAAAGCCGGTCCCGTTCGGCCTCGTCTATGCCTGGCCCCTGATCCTCGACCGCCAGCTCGTAATGATCTCCCTGTCGGGCCAGTCGCACCGTGATCAAGCCGTTGGGGGGAGAAAAGTTGGCCGCATTGGTCACCAGGTTGTTCAAGGCAATATCGATGGACACCGGATCAATCCTCACCGGGTCAATGTCATCACTGACGTCCAGGACCAGCTCCAGCCCCTTGCTGAGCAACCAGGGAGTCATCTGAACCAGACTTTCACGCACCGTGGCGGGCAGATCGATCACAGCGGGTGCAGGCACGCCGGCTTGCGGTTCAAGGCGTGCCATGGTGAGCAACTGATTGACCAGGCGCGTGGTGCGATCCACTCCGACGATCAGGTGTTGCAGGGACTCACGCCGGCTCTGCTCATTCCCCGCCTCCATCAGGTTCTGCGCATGAACCCTGAGCACCGCCAGGGGGGTTCGCATCTCATGGGCTGCGTCGGCAATAAAACGCCGTTCTCGGCCCATCAACTCCTGAATCTGCGCCAGCACCCGATTGAGCGCCGCTTGCATGGGCTCCAGTTCGCTGGGCAGCGGCACCAATTGCAGAGGCTCCAGTGAGCCCGGATGCCGCGCACGCAACTTGGCTGCCATGTCGACCAGAGGCTTGAGCCCCCAGCCGATGGCCAACCAGATCACGGCGGCAAGAATCAGGCTGCCGATCAGATTAGGCACCACCGTGTGACGGACAATACGATCGACCAGATCGGACCGCACATCATCACGCTCCCCTACCCAGATTTTCAGGCCGTACTGTGTATCATCCAGTACGAACGCCCGCCACATACGGTCCTTTTGGTCTATCACGTCGCTGAAACCAGGAGCAATCGGCGGTGAGGTGAATGTCGGTGCACTGGAGGTGTGAACCAGCAACGCACCTTTTGAATCCCAGACCTGAAAGGCGATTTTGCTCTCATAGGGATGTCCATCGACTTTGGGAACCGCCGACGCCAAGGCCGAATTGAATGCCTGATACAACTGCGCATGTTCCTTGCTGGCCATGGGCATGCGCATGACACCCTGCAACAGCCGGGCGTTCTGGGCCAATTGAGCATCGTAGACTTCAGCGATCTCGTGGTTGCTGTCATGCAGATTGAATACGGTGATGATCAACAGGCCAACGAACAAAAGCCCCAGGATCAGCGTGAGGGTGCGCCGCCGGATTGAAGTCATCGGCGCTCCTCCACCAGATACCCGACGCCACGAATGGTACGGATCAGGTCGG
This sequence comes from Pseudomonas sp. A214, assembly GCF_900156295.1. NCBI lineage: Bacteria > Pseudomonadati > Pseudomonadota > Gammaproteobacteria > Pseudomonadales > Pseudomonadaceae > Pseudomonas > Pseudomonas sp. A214. The sequence goes on along the minus strand of NZ_LT707062.1, from coordinate 3,460,984 downwards.
TGGAAAATTTCTTGCGCAGGTGGTGAATATGCACTTCCAGGGTGTTGCTCTCGGCCTCCTCGTTCCAGCCGTAAAGCAATTGCATCAGATGATCGCGCGTCATGACCCGGCCCGGCGGCGACAGCAATTCATGGAGCAACTGATACTCCTTGGGCGTCAACGCCACCGGGTTGCCCTGATAGCTGACCTGCTGGGTCCCCGGATTGAGGCTGATGCCGGCATGCTCGATCAGCGCCTGGGCACGACCGGCGCTGCGGCGCAACAAGGCCCGCAACCGGGCCTTGAGTTCCGCCAGATCGAAGGGTTTGATCAAGTAGTCGTCGGCCCCGGCATCGAGCCCGGCAATGCGATCTTCGGTGGCGTCCCGGGCGGTGAGGATCAGCACCGGCAGGTTGGAACCGCTGTCACGCAAGCGACGCAACACCTGCAGGCCGTCCATCCGTGGCAGGCCCAGGTCAAGCACAGCCAGGTCAAAGGTTTCGCTGAGCAGTGCGTGCAAGGCGCTGCTCCCGTCCTTCAACCAGTCTACGGTATAGCCTTCGCGGCTCAGGGCCTGATGGATGCCTTCGCCCAGGGCCACGTCATCCTCGATCAGTAATAAGCGCACGCACACTCCTCTCAGCCAAGTTTTTTGTTCACATCCACCAGCAACGCTTCGATTTCCTTGCGGCGCCCCGCGTCAGCGGTTTCCCGGCCGGGCCGTGGCGCTGCCTGCAAGGCTTTTTGCAGGGCAACCCGGGCTTCAGCGTAGCGTTTCTGACGGTAGAGGTGATCGCCCCAGAAGTACAGACTGTCAATGCCGTTTGGGTTCAGTTGCAGCGCCTGCTGGAGCAGTTGCTCGGCCTTGTCCGAGTCGCCAAACCCCAAGGGCCAGCCGGGAACCCGATCATAGAGTGCGCCGAGGCTGGTGTAGGCCGAGCCTTGCAAGGCTTTGGGATCCAGGGCCAGGGCCTGTTCCAGATCGGCCTTGGCGTCCTTGACCTTGCCCAGCGCACCGATCCCGCCTGCGGCCCCTGCCCAACTGCTTTTGACAATGCCCGACCAGATCCAGGCCTCGGCCACTGACTGGCGTTGCTGCTTGAACGCCGAAGCCTGGGCGGCGAGTTTTTCAAAGGCATCGGCACGCTGCCCCTCAGGCAACTCATATTGAATATGCGCCCAGCTTTGCTGGATGCCTGTGAGACGCTGCTGGTCGGCGTCATCCAAGGCCCAGGCGCTTTGAGCCAGGGCGCCGAACAGTAAACAGATCAGAATTTTTTTCATGGTTTGAGGTGCTCGTTCTCAGGTTTATGGCTCAGACGGCGAACCAGTGGCAGTTGCTTGCGCAGGCCACGGTCCACCAGGTTGGGCAGCAGGCTGTTGAGACCGACGAAAAAACGCTCGGGCCAGCCCAGATACAGCTCGCGACGGTCGCCGGTAATGGCATGTATGACCGCCGAGGCCACCGCGTGCGGATCATCGACGTTGGCCTTAAGCGCCTGGTTGAGGGCTTGGGCCGCCGGGCTGTTCATCGACGTACGCGTAGCCCGGGGCGCCACGTAGAGCACGCCGACCCGGGTGTCCGCCAACTCCCGGCGCAGTGCTTCGGAGAACCCGCGCAGGGCGAACTTGCTGGCGCAGTAACTGGCGTAGCCTGGGTAGCCGATCGAGCCGTAGGTCGAGCCGACATTGACCACCATGGCGCTGGCGGCCTGTTTAAGCAGTGGCAGCAACAGTTTGCTCAAACAGATCGGCGCGCTGATGTTCAACGCCAGCATGGCGTCGATCTCACTGTCCTCGAGTTGTTCGAGCATGGCAAAGTGGTTAACACCGGCGGCATTGATCAGCAGGTTGATGCCGCCCAAGGCCTCGGCGGCGGCCAGCACCTTGCGCCGATCACCTGGCACAGTCAGGTCTGCGCCAACCCAGTACAACTGCTGCGGGTAGCGTTCGATCAAGGGTTCCAGCGCTTCGCGATGCCTGGCCACGGCCAACACCCGAGCGCCACTGGCGCATAGGGCCTGGGCGATGGCTAGGCCAATTCCGCCACTGGCACCGGTCAAGACGATCCGGGCGTCACACAGGCGCATGCTGGTCCCCCTTGTCACGGGGCAGGCCCCGGAACATCTCGGTGTAGAGCGTGTACACCACTTTGGAGGCGTGGATCACCGCCGCCTGGTCGGCCGGATCCTCCAGCTTGTTCATCAGGCCGCGATAGGTCTGCATGTGCTCGATATCCAGCGAGCCGTGGGAGCTGAGGTAGCTGAAAGCGGTGGGTGGCAGTTCCAGGTGTTCACGAATGGCGTCGGCGGCGTGGGTCGCCAGAGCGATGCTGGTGCCCTCGAGCACATTGACCATGCCGAACAGCCCCACCGGATTGCCCCGGGCGATCAAGTCATACAGGTAACTGACCATCAATTCGATAGGCAGCGACGGCTGACCATCACGCACCGCATCCTTGTCGCCTCCACACACGGCGATGTCATCCAGCACCCATTGCTCATGACCGTATTCCTCGTCGATGTACTCGCACACGGCTTTGCGCAGCCATTCCAAGTGCGCTGGCAGGCGTGCACCGCAAGCCATCATCAACGGTACGGTGTGGCGCACGTGGTAGTAGGCCTGGATCAGAAACGCCCGGTAACTGGCCAGGCTGACCTGGCCGTCGAGGGCGTCACGGATAATCGGCAGATTAAACAGCGTTTGACGTTCCTGATGGGTGGCTTCTTGCAACGTGTCGAAAAAACTCATGACGGATATTCCTCGGACAGAATGGATTCGCTGAACAACCCGCGGTAATGCTCGACAATCGCTTCACGGCGCGGTCGGCCGTTGGCGGTGAGCAGGCCGTTGGCTGCGGTGAAGGGGTGCGCCAGTCGCGTCCAGTGATGGACCTGCGCGTAATCGGGCAACGCCTCGTTGGCCTTGCTCACCGCCAGCTCCAGCGCTTGATCAGAGCAGTCAGCGCGGGTGGGCCACAGCAATGCATGGTTGTGCGGCAAGGCTTCGCCATAGACGAAGGCCTGACTGATGGTGCCGCCTTGGGTAAGTTCGGCTTCGACCCATTCAGGGTTAACGTTACGACCGAAGCTGGTGACGAATTGGTGCTTCTTGCGCCCGCGCAGGTACAGGAACCCGTCGGCGTCGAACTCCCCCAAGTCGCCGCTGGGCCACCAGTCGTCGGGCGGCGGAGGCTCCCCCAGGTATCCGAGCAAGGTCGAGCCCTTGATCATGACCTCGCCGTCTTCGGCCAGACGAACCTGCACATGGGGCAACGGCTGACCGACACTGCCGGCGCGGTTGGCCTGTGGCCGGTTGAGGCACACCACCGAAGCGCATTCCGACAGTCCGTAGCCTTCAAATACCGGCACGCCAGCACGCTGGGCTCGTTGCAGAAGATCATGGGATACCCGCGCACCGCCCACGGCGGCGAACCGCAAAGCGTGTGGGTAGAACGCTTTCTGCTCGGCGGCCGTGACCAGCATCAGCAACAATTGTGGAACCAGGATCAGACTCTGCGCCCGGCGCTCGGTCAGGCACGCCAACAGGCGCGCCGGGTCGACGCCACTGGCGCCCTGGATGCCAAGGGTTTTCTGGCCAGGCAGGCTGAGCATCGCCCCGGCATACAGCGCCGCGTAGCACCCGAGGTTTTCCAGAAGCACCGCCAGGGGCAGCAGCGCCAGATGATGCCTTGGGTTGACCGGCTGACTGGCCTGTTCCAGCTCACGGGCGACCCGCAGCAGGCTGTCGGCACTCAGGCAGACACCTTTTGGCGTGCCGGTGGTGCCCGAGGTAAAGGTCAGCTTGGCGGTGCCCGCCGGCAGGTGGCTCGGTCCGAGGTAATCTTTGTGCCAGAACTCGCCGCTGTAGTGGTAACCGGCGGCCTGGAGTTCGTCTGCCAGTCCCGGCTCGGCAATCACCCGCTGCGCCTGGCTCTGCTCCAGGCAGTGCAAGCGTTGAGCCGGACTGAAAAAACCCGGCAGGATGACGCAAGCCAGACCTTCGAACAAAGCCGCCAGGTCCCAAAGCATGGCTTCGACACCGTTATCCAGGGCCAGGGCAACAACCTTTATGTGTTCATCGCGCAGGCGTTGCTGGCGGTACACCACTTCGGAATAAAGCGTGGCGTAGTCCAGCCGCAAGTTATCGCCCCACAGCGCCACGGCGTAGCCCTTGCGTTGGGCATGCTCACGCAGGGTGAGTTTGAAGCGCTCCACTTCAGGCAACATGGCACGCCTCCCCATAGGTCTGTGAGAACCCCAGGCGGTCGAACAGACCGGCGTCGCGCAGATGAACGAAGCCTGCACGGATGTTGCCGACATGAACCCATGGCTGACTCTCGTAGTAGCGGCCCCAGAGGTGACGGTCTTCCCCCAGGCGCTGCGGGTCGGCCGGACACAGGGTCACGGGCTTGAGGCCAAGGCGATGGAAACTGTTGACCAGGCCGATATTGCCGGTGAACGCCACCCACTCCAGCCCGCCCATCGCCAACAGATAGGTGATCGCGATAATGCTCAGGCGAGCGCTGCCGGTGTCGCTGGCGGCCAGATTGCCAACTTCGACAATGCCGGCGCGATCCACTGCGCAGTCTGCATCGGCCTTGATCAAAGGCTCGATGGGATCGTCCAGATAATGCTCGAGAAACAGCGGTCCCTGGGCGGCCAGACGCACGCCTGCCACGGCGCAAAGCCTGCCGTCAGCATCATCGAGCCCGAACAGTTCGGGCATGAAGTGACGAATCTCGGCGCCGTGCGCCTGGTGGAAACGCCGGTGGATGAAGGCTTCGAACTCATCCCGGCGGGGCTCTCCCGGCATAGCCCGGTGCAAGTGGCGAACCGGCTGGCCGGCATTGCCGAAAGCCAGCGGTAGATGGATGTTCCAGTCAGAATCGGGCATGGGTCAACGTTCTCCCTTGGGTATGGGGAGAAAGTATCGAGGCCGTTTCTTAACGAAGTCTGAAGGTGGTTAAAGATCGACCGCCGGACTGGCGTGACGAGGCAATCCAATGGAAATCAAAGCGGCGAGCAGCACGAAGGCGCTGGAGATCCATAAGCACGCCTGCAGCCCGTACACTTGATAAACCCAGCCAGAAAGCACCGTTCCGATCAGCCGTCCCATGGCGTTGGACATGTAGTAAAAACCCACATCCAGCGACACGCCGTCTTCCTTGGCGTAAGACACGATCAAGTAGCTGTGCAACGAAGAGTTCACCGCGAACAGCGCTCCAAAGACCATGAGCCCACCCAGCAGCACCGTCTGTGGTGCCAACCCGCTGTCGAGTCCTAGCGCAATGGCCGCGGGCAGACCCGCCAATGCCATTGCCCACAGACACGCCGCGCGACCATCCGGCACGTGCCCACGTTTCTTGCCAGTGATGTTGGGCGCAAAAGACTGCACGATGCCGTAGCCGATCACCCAAGCCGCGAGGAAACCGCCGACCTTCCAGAAGTCCCAACCGAAAACACTGCTCAGGTAAACCGGCAGGGCCACCACGAACCAGACGTCGCGGGCACCGAACAAGAACATCCGTGCCGCCGACAAAATGTTGATCGCGCGGCTCTTGGAGAGGATGTCGCGAAACCTGGGCTTGGCTTTCGCTTTACCCAGATCCTTTTTCAACAGGATCAGGCTGGCGATCCAGATCAACGCCAGTACGCCGGCCATCGCCAGCAGCGCACCTTTGAAGCCGATGAGGGCCAGCAAGGCGCCCCCCAGGAAGAAACCAACGCCCTTGAGGGCATTCTTGGAGCCGGTGAGAATCGCCACCCACTTGTACAATTGCCCCTGTTGACCATCGGGAACCAGCAGCTTGATCGAGCTTTTCGCGCTCATCTTGTTCAGGTCTTTGGCGATCCCGGACAGCGCCTGAGCCCCCATCACCCAGGGGATGGTCAACCAGGCCAAGGGAACTGTCAGCATCAACAGCGCCACGACCTGCATCCCCAGGCCGATATTCATGGTCCGGTTCAGGCCAAGCCGGGCACCGAGGTAGCCGCCCACCAGGTTGGTGATCACACCGAAGATTTCGTAGAACAAAAACAGCGCGGCGATTTGCAGCGGGCTGTAGCCCAACGCATGAAAATGCAGCACCACCAACATGCGCAAGGCGCCATCGGTAAGGGTGAAGGCCCAGTAATTGCCGGTGACGAGCAGGTACTGCCGCACTTGCGGAGCGAGGGCTGACAACGCTTTCATGACCGTTCCTCAGACTGTCCGACCGACCATCCGGGCCAGTTCCACGGTGCGGTTGGCATAGCCCCATTCATTGTCGTACCAGGCGTAGAGTTTGACCTGGGTGCCATTGATAACCATGGTCGACAGCGCATCAATGATCGACGAGCGCGGGTCGGTTCGGTAATCGATGGACACCAATGGGCGCTCTTCAAAACCGAGGATGTCTTTGAGTTCGTTCTCGGAAGCGTCCTTGAGGAACTGATTCACTTCTTCGACGGTGGTGGCTCGCTCGACCTCGAAGACACAATCGGTCAGCGAAGCGTTGGCCAGTGGCACGCGCACGGCGTGACCATTGAGGCGCCCGCGCAGCTCCGGGAAGATTTCCGCGATGGCGGTGGCCGAGCCGGTGCTGGTGGGAATCAGACTCATGCCCGAAGCCCGCGCACGGCGCAGGTCCTTGTGGGGTTGATCAAGGATGCTCTGGGTGTTGGTCAGGTCGTGAATGGTGGTGATCGAACCGTGGCGTATGCCAAGCTTCTCGTGGATGACTTTCACCACCGGCGCCAGGCAGTTGGTGGTGCATGAAGCGGCGGTGACGATGGCATGGTCGTCGGGTTTGAACAGCTGATGATTGACGCCCATGACGACGTTCAATGCACCTTTTTCCTTCACCGGGGCGCTGACCACCACGCGCTTCACACCCTGATCGAGATAACCCTGAAGCACGGCAACCGTCTTCATTTTTCCGCTGGCTTCGATCACCAGATCGCAGCCCGACCAATCGGTGTCGGCAATCGCTTTATTGGCCGTGACCTTGATCCGCTTGCCATCGATGACGATGTTGTCGCCCTCGGAGCCAGCCTCTGCATTCCAGCGACCATGCACCGAATCGAAGTTCAACAGATGCGCATGGGTCGCGGCGTCACCCGCCGGGTCGTTGATCTGCACGAAGTCGAACTCCGGCCAATGCCAGGCGGCCCGCAATGCCAGGCGACCAATACGCCCAAAACCGTTGATACCCACTTTGATCGTCATGTTGTTGTGCTCCTGTGGCTGGTGTCTATGGAGTTCGACTGCCGGTCGAACCAGGCGTTGGGCTTGACTCAGATGGAGCGCTGATTGACGCGATTCATCAATTCTTGCGCCGACTCCTTGCGCTCGGAATAGCGGTCGACCAGGTAATCCTGGCGGTCGCGAAGCAGCAGCGTGAACTTCACCAACTCCTCCATCACATCCACCACGCGGTCATAGAACGGTGAAGGCTTCATCCGGCCGCTGTCGTCAAACTCCATATAGGCCTTCGGCACGGAAGATTGGTTGGGAATGGTGAACATGCGCATCCAGCGTCCCAGCACCCGCAGCTGATTGACCACGTTGAATGACTGCGAGCCACCGCATACCTGCATGACAGCGAGGGTTTTGCCCTGGGTCGGGCGTACCGCGCCCATCGCCAGCGGTACCCAATCAATCTGCGCCTTGAACACCGCGCTCATGGACCCGTGGCGTTCCGGCGAGCACCAGACCTGGCCTTCGGACCACTGCATCAGCTCGCGCAGTTCCTGGACCCGGGGATGATCGACCGGCGCGTCATCCGGCAGCGGCAGCCCCGACGGATTGAAAATCCGCGCCTCGGCGCCGAAGTGCTCCAACAACCGAGCGGCCTCCTCTACCAGCAGGCGACTGAAGGAACGCTCGCGCGTCGATCCGTACAGCAGCAAAATGCGTGGCTTGTGGCTGGATGTGGTTTCGATACCGAGTTTGTCTGTCGACGGAAGATCGGCCAGTTCGGTTTCGAGTTGGGGAATAGAGTCATCAAACATAGTCTTTTCCTGCGCGACGGCGCTTTGGGAATCATCGAGCCAGCGGCATCGTCTACCGGGGCTCGTCAGGCAATTTTGCTCTCACAACAAATGGCGACCCGTTCAGGACGGTCCCCCATTGCTTCCAGACGCTTGGCATCGGGGCTTAACCAGTGCTTGTTGGTTTCGAGTACCACGGTCAGTACCTGCAGCACCCAGTCAGGAAGATTGGGGTGCAGTCGGTAGTAAACCCATTGACCTTGCCGACGGTCCGAGAGCAAACCGCAGGTGCGCAACTGCGCCAAGTGCCTGGAGACTTTGGGCTGACTCTCGTTCAACGCACAGGTCAGCTCGCAGACGCACAACTCCCCCTCTCGGGTGATCAGCAGCATCATGCGCACCCGATTGTCGTCGGCCAGGCATTTGAAGACAGTGGTCGGGGTCAGATGGTCAGCCATTTCAGTTCTCAGTGTTTGGTTTTCACCAAGACAAACATCTTGATGCGCTCATGAATTTCGTGAAGCGTGTGACGGAACGCGTCGGGCTTGGTGCTGGTGACCGGATCTTCAAAGCTCCAGGTCAACGCCTCGCCAGCATCGGGGAGCGACTGGCACTGCGCAGTTGCTTTATCGCACAGGGTAATCACGTAATCGAAACGCTCTCCCTGAAACTCATCAATCGACTTGCTGCGTAACCCGTCAGTACTGATTCCAAGGTGCGACAAGACCTCGAAGGTGCGCGGGTCGACCGCGGTCGGAACCGTGCCGGCGCTGAACGCCTCGAAATGTTCCGAATCCGTGTGCCTGAGCAGCGCTTGGGCTAACTGGGAACGAGCAGCGTTGGCGGTGCAGACGAAGAGAACGCGGGCTTTGCCAGTCATGATGAAGCCTCATCCAATATACGGAAAACCGAATATATGATTATCCGAATATAAGGTAAAGCCCCCGCCGTTTATTTTCCCTGCCACGCAACGTCTACAATCAGAACGAGATAGAATCCTCTTGGGGGTATTCTCTGAACAGGATCGCGCTCAGTTAAGAAATATATGTTTTTTTCCATATACGCTCTGCATCCGGAACCTGTGCGCGCAGACGTACAAAGAAGAGGTTTGAGTATGAGCACCCGCCAGCCCATCGGCTTTTTCGAGCGCTACCTGTCAGTGTGGGTCGCCCTCTGTATCGCCGCCGGCATTGGTCTGGGCAGTCTGTTCCCACGGCTGTTCCAGACCATGGCCGATTATGAATACGGTTCGGTCAATTTCATTGTCGCGGTACTGATCTGGCTGATGGTCTATCCGATGATGGTGTCGGTGGACTTCTCCAGCCTCAAGCGCATTCACGAACGGCCCAAGGGGCTGATCATCACCCTGGTGGTCAACTGGTTGATCAAACCGTTCACCATGGCCGGGCTGGGGGTGTTGTTCTTTCATTATTTCTTTATCGACCTGATCGATCCTCGCGATGCCGGCCAGTACATCGCCGGTCTGATCCTGCTCGGTGCCGCGCCGTGTACTGCCATGGTGTTCGTCTGGTCGCAGCTGACACGCGGCGACGCCACCTACACCCTGGCGCAGGTGGCACTGAATGACGTGATCATGATCTTCGCCTTCGCGCCGCTGGTGGCGCTGTTGCTCGGCGTGACTGACATTGAGGTGCCTTGGGCAACCCTGATCCTTTCGGTCGGGCTGTATGTGTTGATCCCGCTGATTGCCGGGGTACTCACCCGGCTGAAGCTCAGTGCCTCGGCGCAAAACGCCGGCGAGGCCGAGTATGCGGTCACGCGCTTCAACGCTCGGGTCAAACCCCTGTCGATACTCGGCCTGCTGGGCACCGTGGTGCTGCTTTTCGGGTTTCAGGGGCAGATCATTCTGGATAAACCACTGCTGATTGCTTTGATTGCCGTGCCCTTGCTGATCCAGTCCTACGGCATTTTTGCCATTGCTTACGCGGCGGCGCGGCTATGGAAAGTACCCTTTAACGTGGCGGCACCCTGCGCCCTGATCGGCACCTCGAATTTCTTCGAGCTGGCGGTGGCGGTGGCAATTGGTTTGTTCGGCCTTAACTCCGGGGCGGCCCTGGTCACCGTGGTCGGGGTGCTGGTGGAAGTGCCGGTGATGCTGTCGCTGGTGGCTTTTGCCAACCGGACCCAGGCCTGGTTCCCGAAAGAAGGCGTAGAGATGACGCCAACCGCCTCACCATGACCACAGCATCGCTGCGAACGAGAAATACTGTGGTTAACCCAGGCGAGACGAACTGGATAACGCGGCATGGACAATGCCCCTGCCGCGTCTCACATCAGTTTTTCTTGGGACCTACTTTCATCAGCAACATGACGCCGATGATGGCCGACAGGGTCGAGCCCAGCAGCACACCGACTTTGACCTCATCGACCAGATGCGGCGCATTGGGAAATGCCAGCGCACCGATGAACAGGCTCATGGTGAATCCGATCCCGCACAACAGCGCCACGCCGTACATCTGCGACCATCTGGCCCCCTCAGGCAGTTTGGCCAAGCCGAAACGAATGGCCAGCGCCGCCAACCCGAACACCCCAAGCTGCTTGCCCAGCAACAGCCCCATCGCCACGCCCATCGGTACCGGATCAAGCAGATTATTCGGCGAAATACCGGCCAGGGACACGCCGGCATTGGCGAAGCCGAAGATGGGCACGACCGCAAAAGCCACCCATGGATGCATCTTTTCTTCGAGGTAGAGCAGTGGCGACCACCCGCCTTCGTTGGAGTCTCCAAGGGGGATACACAGGGCAAGAATGACCCCGGCCAAGGTCGCATGGATGCCCGATTGCAGCATGAAGTACCAGAGCAGTGCACCGGCTATCACATAGGGAAACAGCCGCTTGACGCCGCAACGGTTGAGTACCACCAGCAGTGCCGTAACGCCCAGGGACGCCAGCAGCATGTTCGTCGACAAATCGCTGGTGTAGAAGATCGCGATGATGAGGACGGCCCCAAGGTCATCCAGAATCGCCAGCGCGGAGAGAAAGATTTTCAAGGAGATGGGCACACGCTTGCCCAGCAGCGACAACACCCCCAAAGCAAACGCGATGTCAGTTGCGGTGGGAATCGCCCAGCCGCTCAAAGTCTGTGCATTACCCCAGTTGATCGCCACGTAGATCAAGCCCGGCAGCAGCATACCGCCCAGCGCCGCAAATCCCGGAAGGGCTCGTTGGCCCCAACTCGACAACTGGCCTTCAAGCATTTCACGCTTGATCTCAAGGCCGACCAGTAAAAAGAACAGAGCCATCAGGCCATCATTGATCCAGTGCCCCACCGAAAGCCCCAGGGCTTTGATGTGCAGCGTGGAGAAGTACACTTCTGACCAGGGCGAATTGGCTACGATCAGCGCGGCCAGGGCGGAAGCCATCAGAATCAGGCCGCCAGCGGATTCAGCGGCGAAAAAACGGGAGAGGAAAGCCATGGCGGAAGGTGACTCACTTTTATTATTCAGGCGCAACGGTTCCGGGCTCATAGGCACAGCGACTCCGCGCTGGCGGCCCGACCTGCGCTTGATTAAACCTGCCCTGCCGCGTTTTGCGGTGACACCCTTGGGCCGTATTCTATACAAAAGGTACTGCCCGAGTGTGGGCGGTTTTCTAATTAGGCCCTCTGGCGGTTATCCCGTAGTAAAGTGCATGCAACCGACATGAGAACCCACTTTGAGATGTCTGAAGTGCCCAAGACCCAGTTTGAATGGCCCCGCGCGTCACACCCCCAGTCAGCCGCAACGGTAACAGCATGATCGAAATTACCGAAGTCTCCATCGCACAACTGCGCGCAGCGCTCCAGTCCGGTCAGACGACCGCGGTCGAACTCGTCCAGGCCTACCTTGCCAGGATCGATGCCTATGACGGCGCCGACACGTCCACCGCCCTCAACGCTGTGGTCGTGCGAAACCCCGATGCCCTGGAAGAAGCACAGGCGTCCGATGCCCGTCGGGCCAAGGGACAAACCCTCGGTCCGCTCGATGGCATTCCCTATACCGCCAAGGACAGTTATCTGGTGAAGGGGCTCACGGCGGCTTCTGGCAGTCCGGCGTTCGCGAACCTGATCGCTTATCGCGATGCGTTCACCATCGAACGGCTTCGCGCCGCCGGGGCGATCTGCCTGGGCAAGACCAACATGCCGCCCATGGCCAATGGCGGCATGCAGCGCGGTGTCTATGGCCGGGCTGAAAGCCCCTATAACGCGGACTACCTCACCGCCCCTTTCGCATCGGGCTCCTCGAACGGTGCAGGCACTGCAACGGCAGCCAGTTTCGCCGCGTTCGGCCTTGCCGAAGAAACCTGGTCGAGCGGCCGGGGCCCGGCCTCGAACAACGGATTGTGTGCCTATACACCTTCGCGCGGGGTGATTTCGGTACGCGGCAACTGGCCGTTGACGCCAACAATGGACGTCGTCGTGCCCTATGCCAGGACGATGGCGGATCTTCTCGAAGTGCTCGACGTCGTGGTGGCGGACGATCCTGATACCCGGGGCGATCTGTGGCGCATGCAACCCTGGGTGCCCCTCCCGCCTGTCGACTCGGTTCGCCCCGCCTCATACCCGGGCCTTGCCGCGCATAAGGAAGCACTCGCTGGGGTCCGCTTCGGAGTTCCGCGCATGTACATCAACGCCGATCCCGAAGCGGGCACGGCTGAGGCTCCCGGCATTGGCGGGCCGACGGGGCAGCGAATCAACACCCGAGCCTCGGTCATGGCCCTGTGGGAAGACGCCCGCAAGGCGCTCCAAGCCTGTGGCGCGCAAGTGATTGAGGTCGATTTCCCGCTGGTGTCCAACTGCGAAGGTGATCGTCCGGGCGCGCCGACCGTATTCACTCGGGGCCTGGTGTCCAAGGAGTTCCTGCACCATGAGTTGTGGGACCTGTCGGCCTGGGCGTTCGATGACTTTCTGCGGGCCAACGGTGATCCGAAACTCAATCGCCTGGCCGATGTTGACGGACCGCTGATATTCCCCCACGACCCGGGCACCCTGCCCAACCGTGAGGACGACCTGGCCGCTGGCATGGATGAATACGTCAGGATGGCCGAACGCGGCATTACGCCGTGGGACCAGATCCCCACCCTGGCGGACGGACTGCGGGGCCTTGAACAGACACGTCGAATCGATCTTGAAGACTGGATGGACCGGCTAGGGCTCGATGCGGTGATATTCCCGACAGTCGCCGACGTTGGCCCCGCAGATGCAGATATCAACCCGGCGTCCGCCGATATCGCCTGGAGCAACGGGGTCTGGGTCGCCAATGGCAACCTGGCCATCCGGCACCTGGGCGTGCCCACCGTTACTGTGCCGATGGGCGTGATGGCGGACATTGGCATGCCTGTAGGGCTGACGTTTGCCGGACGTGCCTATGACGATTCGACCCTGTTGCGCCTGGCTTCGGCGTTTGAGTCGCTGGGCTCCAAACGGGTGGTCCCACCGCGTACGCCGCCGTTGTCGGGCAGTAAAAAATAAACCTGGTGGGCGGGATTGCCCCGCCCCTTTCATCAAAGCCGAAAATATTGCTGCATGGCTCGGGAGAGCAGGTTCACCGCCTCATCGGCATGGGACGCCTGCGCTCGAATGAACACCACCTCGTGCTCCGGCACCCGGGGCAGATCATCGAGGATCTGCATCTTGTCCGTCACCCGGGCCCGGTCTATCAGACTGATCGCCAAGCCGGCCTCCACACACGCCTTGACGGCCTGGGTGGAGGGGCTTTCCAGGACAATGCGCGACTTGCGAGCGCATTGCTTCAGCGCTTCCACCATGGCTTGTCGATAAGGGCACTGCGCCGCATGCACGGCCAGTGGCAGCGGCTGCGTCGAGGCAATCACGCTATTGATCGGGCCGACCCAAACAGGTGTCGTGGAGGTTAACCGCAGCGACTCTGTGTCCGGCAGCTCCTTCGGCCGGGCAATCATCGCAGCCTGGAGTTTTTCACGTTGAACCTGATCACGTAGCGCGTAGCTTGGCGCCGTCCTGAGCTCCAGTACCACGTTCGGCCAGGCGGCTGCGAATGTCGGAAGGATGTCGCGGATGACATGGTCCGCATATTCATCCGGCACGCCCAAGGTGATACGCCCCGCCAGACGGGTGCCATGCAGATCGGCCAAGACCCGGTCGTGGGTACTGAGCAACTCGGTGGTAGACAGGAGCAAACGCTTGCCCAGTGCGGTCAGGGAAACCGCCTGATTGTCACGGTTGAGCAATCGTCCACCGGCGACCGCTTCCAGCCGCTGGATGTGCACGCTCACCGCTGCCGGGCTTTTGTGCAGTTGCTCCGCCGCCGCACTGAATTTGCCGATGCGCGCCACCGCATGAAAAGTCCGTATCAGTTCGATATCGAGTATGGCCGGCATAATTCAACCTTTGTGAATGACTGCTGCACTATATTTTGATTTATTAGATTAGCCTGCTTTCGTAGCCTGTGGGCATGAATGCATACCGATCGATCTCATGCCCTGCTCTCTCCAAACCTCAATGGCACCAGGCGATACCTCTGTTCTTACTCGAGGCGGCGCTGGTGTTGAGCTGGAGTTCAGGCTTCATCGGCGCGCGCTTCTCGCTTGATTACGCGCCACCGTTACTGGTCGTGTTCTGGCGCTGCGTGCTGGTCACGCTCGTTCTGTTCCCGTTTGTCGCCAGGAACTTGAGGCGAACCTCGGCTGCCGTGCTGCTGAAAAACGCCGGCATCGGTTTGCTGGCCATGGCGGGGTATCTGGCGGGTATTACCCAAGGCATTGCCTTGGGCGTACCGGCCGGGCTCGCTGCCCTGTTCGCCGACCTTCTGCCCATGGGCCTGGCTTTATTGGCCGCGGGCGTCCTGGGACAGCGACTGGCCTGGCCGGTTTGGGCCGGCCTGGTCATCGGCCTGATCGGGGCCGCGCTGGTGACACATGGCGCGCTGGCCTGGGGCGATGCGCCCTTATGGGCTTATGCGCTGCCGCTGCTTGGCATGCTTTCACTCGCCGTCGCGACATTGTGGCAAAAGCACCTCCCGCCATCGCAGTCCTTGGGCCTACTCCCCAACCTATGGCTGCAATGCTGTGTTTCGGGCTTTGCCTTCGCTTTGGTCGAGGGCTTACAGGGCAGCCTCGCACCGATACCCAGCACAGGTTTTATCTTGAGTGTCCTGTGGACCGCGGGCTTGTCTACGATTGGCGGATATGGGCTCTACTGGCTGTGCCTGCGCCGCGCGTCAGCCACCCGGGTCGCCAGCGTCCTGTACCTCAGCCCCCCCGTTACGATGCTGTGGGCCTGGGCGATGTTCAACGAACCTCTTTCCTGGCAAATGGTGTCGGGCATGGCGGTGTCCGGGATCGGCATCTGGATGGTGGTGCGCACCGAAGCTCGGCAGCCAGTGGCCGACACAGCTCAGTAGCCCTGTTCACTCTCCAGCGGGATAAGTCAATTTCAGCCCGTGAACCTTCGCAGCCGGACTCAACACCGCTGTATTGGCTTTATCTTTGTCCATGATATGGATGACTTCTACACCGCGAAGCAACAGATAGTCGGCGACGATCCTGCGATGGCAACGCCACCAAACAGCCTCCGCACACATGATGGCGCAGTGGTGAGTCTTGCTGAGCGCGAGGAGGCGATTCAGACCGACCTCAAATTCTTGCGAAAGGGCGTAGTCCGCGTAGTTATGGAAACTTCGATTGACCCAGAATGCGTTGACCTCATCGGCAACGGTCTTTGATTTTTTTCGTAATCCGCCAAGCTCCGGAATCTGTTGATGCCCGATATCGAATTCGGCCAGTCGGTGTGCAAGCGTATCCAGATTGTATTGAGGATTTGTCCGTGATCGCGGGACGGTCCTGATATCGACAATGGTATCGACACCAAAACCGCTGACGATCTCCACGAACTGTTCGAGGGTTCGGGTCGAATGACCCACTGTGTAAACACAGACACTTTGCATAAATACTAATCCACACCTGATTTCTTTCAGATGACCTGTGCAAGCAAGCCAGGTTCTAGTGGATTCACGCAAATCCGCCAGGGTGACAGCCGTCAGCCCTCACTTGCCAACTCCCCCTCAAGCCACTCGATCAGTGCGCTCACTTCAGCGCGATCTGCTGCGTGCGAATTTCTGAAAACCGATATCGCTTCAGGCAAGGGAACACTTTGCGCGCAAGGCCTCACCAAAGCCCCACGCTCAATCAGCCTTGCGGCGGTGCGGCGCCATCCCAGTGCAATTCCGTGCCCCTCCACCGCCGCCTGAAGCATCAAGGGGTAGCTGTCAAATACAGTGCCTTGAAGATCAACAGCCGGTATCTGTCCAAACGCTTTTAGCCAACCCTCCCACTGCATCCAGTGAGGCGGCGTAGTGCGATAGTGCAAAAGCGTGTGGCGAGCAAGCTCACTGACCTGCATGGGCGCTTGGACATTGAGGTATTGCGGACTGCACACCGGAAACACCTCATCGCTAGCGGTAAAGACCAGAACATGTGCACCACTGGGGCGCCCGGTGCTTTGCAAGGCCACGTCAAAATGCTCATTGAATTCAGTCAGCGGCCGGGTTGAAGTGGCCACCTGGATTTCGATCTCCGGGTATTGCTGGTGGAATGACGAAAGGCGCGGCATCAGCCAGTAGAACGCCTCGCACAATTGGCACAGCAGAACGACACGGTTCTTGCCAGGCGCCTGGCGAAGGGTCTCGGCGACATCGCTGATACTGCGCAAGGCGCTGCTCACCACACGCCCTAGCTCGCGTCCTTCCTGGGTGAGAAACACTGCGCGGTTGCGCCGACTGAAGAGCTTTAGCCCAAGATTCTCTTCAAGTCCCCGTATCTGCCGACTGATCGCCGCTTGGGTAATGTGCAGCTCCTCGGCGGCCTTCGAAAAACTCTCCAGCCGCGCCGCCGCTTCAAAAGGCAATAAACTGGCGAGCGGCGGTAAAGACTTTCCAAGCGTATTCATAATCACCGGTAATGCATCCGTGGCCGAGAACTCGTTTGTAGCATAGCCCTGACGCTGCGCAACATGAGCTGAATATCTCATGGATAGACCGATGCTCAGGAATGACTCAAACACCACCGCAGGCGTGGCCCTCGCCGTCGTCGCCACTCTGAGTTGGGCCTTGAATTTCGTAGCGCCCTACGTCACCGGTGCCTATTCGATCTACGACTTGATGATCGTTCGGTTTCTGATCGCCGGGACGCTGGGTATGGGCGTCATGGTGTTCTATCGAGCTCGACTTCGACGCCTGAGCCGCGAACAGCAGCTTCTTGGCGCAAGCCTGGGAATTATCGGGTACCTCGGCTATAGCACTTGCATTGCCGCCGGAGTGATTTACGGAGGGCCGGTACTGACCCCTGCACTTATTGGCATGGTGCCGCTTCTGCAGGCCGTGCTCGGCAACGCCACGAGCAGAACCCTCGAATGGCGCAAGCTCGTGATACCACTGGCGTTGATGACAGGCGGGCTGTTGCTGTTGAACGTCGGCAGTCTCAATCACCTCCCAACTGGCGACAGTGCCTGGCGCAAGGGGCTGTTCTTTTCAATCAGCGCAGTGATCCTCTGGCTCGTATTCGCCGCGTTGAATCAAAGGGGCCTGGAAAAACTTGCCGTCAACGCATCAGGGGCCTGGACCGGCTTGATGATGGCAGGCGCCGGGCTGGGCACCTTGATCGCCTTACCCGCCGTACTGGTGCTTGATCTTCTGAAACTGCCAAGTCTGGGCTTCAGTGTTTCCGTGGCTGGGCCGTTGTATGCCTGGGGGCTCTTTATCGCGCTGATGTCATCGGTCGTCGGGGCCTGGGCGTGGAATGCCGCGTCCCGTCGCCTGCCCATGGTGCTTAGCGGGCAACTGATATCCCTGGAGTCACTCTTCGCGACGATACTGGGCCTGATGTTTCATCAGCGACTGCCCACTCTTTGGGAAACCTCAGGGCTAGCCGGTGTTCTTGTCGGCGTGGTTGTGGCCGTTCGTATCATCCTGACATCCAGCGAATCGACCGACCGCGCCCGACAGGAGGAGAACATCGCCAGGCGCACCCGGTGATGCATCTTTCACTGATCATCGTTTCGCGCCAGACTCATTCGATTCCCTGACCGCAAGGATAGCCAGCATGATCTCTCACGTTTTCCTAGGCATAGGCGATTTCGACCGCGCGTTCGCTTTCCATTCAAAGATAATGGCCGGGCTGGGCCTTACGTTGAAGTTCTGCGACGCCACTAAAGGCTGGGCCGGTTGGGTTTGCGAGGGCTCGCCTCGGCCGATCTTCGTGATTGGAAAACCATTTGACGGCAACCCAAGCGCGCCCGGTAACGGTCAGATGGTGGCGCTGCTGGCACCCAGCCGGGAGCTTGTCGCACGCAGCCACGCAATGGCGCTGGCCCTGGGAGGAACGTGTGAGGGAGCGCCTGGATTGAGGCCCCATTACCACCCCGACTATTACGGCGCCTATTTTCGCGACCTCGACGGCAACAAGCTGTGTGTCTGCTGCCATGATCCGCTGGGTTAGACGTCCACGGCTTTGCGGGGTTTGCCTTCTACCGGCTGACACAAATTGGCCGCAAGTGCTTCCAGCAAGGCACTGACCTTGGGAAGCTTCTCACGGCTTTTCTGCCAGGCAAGGTTGATCACCATTCCGTCGGTTGCCAGATGGGCAAGCACCTCAATCAACGTGCCCTCCTCAAGCTGCCGCTGGATCAACCATGAAGGTAACTGTGCAATCCCGCACCCGGCCGATACCGCAGCAACCAGCCCTTCACCGTCCCCCACGACCAACGCTGGCGACACCTGTTTTCTTACCGTCTCGCCGGGACGCTCACCGGCAAAATTCCACGGACTGAGCTTGCCGTCCGGCCAGCCGTAGGCGATGCACTGGTGATGTTCCAGATCGCGATCGGTCATGGGGATGCCATGCTTGGCCAAGTACATGGGTGAGGCACAGAAGACATGCCATTCACGACCCAGGTAACGATGCCCCAGCGCGTCAGGCCAAACCTGTGAGCCGCCAATGGTGACGACGATATCCACGCCTTCCTGGAGAGGGTCGATGAAACGATCCGTGAACGAGATGTGCGGCACCAGCCGCGGATAGTCCTGGATACACCGCAAGATGATGGGCATCACTTGCGAACGACCAAAGGCTGCCGGAAGGTCAAGCCGGACCCTACCCTGTGGCTCGGCGTCTTCAGCACGCAGCGACAGCTCGGCCTCTTCAAGGTCTGCAAGCACCCCCGTGCAGGTGCGATAGAACGCCGTCCCAGCGTCCGTCAGCGATACCCGCCGGGTGGTGCGATCGAACAATCGAGCGCCAAGACGGCTCTCCAGACGGGCGACGCTTTTGCTGATGGCCGAGCCCGTGAGGCTCATCCGCTCTGCGGCGGCCTTGAAGCTGCCGGATTCGGCGACGCAGACAAAGACATCGATCCCCTTCAATCGCTCGGAGGAAAACATTAGGCGTCCTGTTATTGATGAATTGAGTTCAACCTGCAATGGAAAATCCATCATAAATCAGAACTGGATTCCTCAGTAAACTTGCCGCGAGCGTATTGCGCCACGCTGCGCCCCTGGCAATGATCGATTGAACAAAGAGGCAAGGATGCTCGCTACCCTTAGAAACTACCCCACGACCGTCAACCTGCTGCTTTGCGCGTCTTCGATACTGACGTTGAGCCGAGCGATCACGCTGCCCTATCTGGTTATCTATCTGTCCGAAAACTTCGCCATGGGTGTGGCGGATATCGGAGTGGTCATCGGCAGCACACTGATCATTGGATCGCTATTGAGCCTCTATGGCGGTTTCCTGGTGGACAGGCTCTCCAGCTACCGACTCATTCTTGGGTTCAGTGGGTTGTTCAGCCTGGGGTTCCTTGGGGCAGTCGTGACCCGCGAACTCTGGCTTTTTTTCATCTGCCTGGTGCTGATCAATCTGGCATATGCCGTCATCGATATTGCGGTCAAAGCGGGATTTGGCAGCTTGCTCCCCGCCGCCGAACGCAGCGAAGTGTTCTCAATCAAATATACGCTGACCAACATCGGCTATGCCGTCGGACCGTTTCTCGGGGCGGGGATAGCCAAGCTAGGGATCAGCTTGCCCTTTCTATTGTCTGCCGGGCTCGGTGCCGGCTTCTTTCTCATTTACTTCGTTTGGGGCGACAGACATTCCGCCCCCGTCGACGCAGGCCAGACGCCTGTGCCTTTCCTGGCGGTGGGCAAGGTTCTGCTCCAGGATTACCGGTTGGTGTGTTTCACCCTCGGCGGCCTGCTCAGCGCCGTGGTCTTCGGCCAGTTCACCGCCTATCTCTCGCAGTATCTGGTGGTTACAACCACGCCGGAGGACACCTACCGAATCATCAGCGCTATCGTCACGACCAATGCGCTGATGGTGATCAGCCTGCAATATTCCATCGGCAAGAAAATATCCCATCGGCATCTGAATCTTTGGCTGCTGGCCGGGCTGGGAATGTTCCTCATGGGCCTGGCCGGTTTCGCCCTGTCCAACTCGGTGATGTTCTGGGTGATGTCCATGGCTGTATTCACTGTCGGGGAAATAATCGTATTCCCCGCGGAATACATGTTCATCGACAACATCGCGCCCAACCATCTGCGCGGCATGTACTACGCCGCGCAGAACCTCGGCAACCTGGGGGCCGCAGCCGGGCCGTTGCTCTGCGGCGTGGTCCTGGCCACGCAACCGCCCCACAGCATTTTCTACATGCTCGCGCTCTTTATTATCGCGGGAGGAGCCTTTTATATATTGGGCGCTTCCCGCTGGCTCAACCACGGCCGACAAAAATCGTGAAAAGCCTCTGCCATCTCACCCAGCGAACAAAAAAGCTGTCTTTGGAAAACTCCTTGAACGGCCCGTACGCCTCAGTCAAAACTGCCAGGCGGGAGGCGACCGACCTCAGGTCTTGCGAACAGGTATCCCTGCATCAGATCGATACCCAGCTCCAGAAGCGCGGCGCTTTCCCCTCGCGTCTCAATGCCCTCGGCTACGACGGTAATGCCCAGGCGTTTGGCGACCAGGACGATACCCTCGACAATCGCTTGCTTGACGGTGTCTTGATCAATCGTGCGGGTCAACGCCATATCAATCTTCAGCACTTGCGGCTGAAACATGGCCAGCAGATTGAGCCCTGAGTAACCGGAGCCGAAATCATCAATGGCGGTGGTGAAACCCTGGCGCTCGTACTCCACGAAAATCGACTTGAGGTGGTCGGGATCTACCACCTTCTCGCCTTCCGTTACTTCGAACATGAGTCGGTTTGGCGGGAAGTTTGTATTACGTGCGGCTTCCAGGGTTGCCCGGATACAGGTCTCGGGCCTGTACACGGCATTGGGCAGGAAATTGATGCTGAGCAGGCAATCGGCAATGTCCAGAATGCCCAGCCGGGCGGCTTCCTCGATCGCCTTCACGCGACACGCCTGGTCGAACCGGTAGCGGTTACCGTCATTGACCAGTCCAAGAATGTAGCCTGCCGATTCGCCATTGACGCCCCGCACCAACGCCTCATAAGCGAACGCGGTGCGCGTTCGTACATTGAAGATGGGTTGAAAGGCCATTGTGAAGTCGAACCCCAGCGCCTCATGGTTGCGGCATTCGGCGCAACCGAGGGATTTGAAGGCTGGGTCGGAGGAGTCTTGGGTCATGATCAGTATTCCGTTGCTTAACGGGGCATCCCCTGCACATGCAAGGAACTGTAGTCGACACCGTTTGAATCGGCACAGTCCGAGCTTTCTGGAGGACGTTTGAGTCCATGATTACCGACGGGACTCCTCCAGCCCGCTAGCCAGGCTTTATCGCCACGGGCATCGCGATACGCGTGCAGGCGTAAAGCAATATTCCGACAACCATCAAGGCTGCACCGCGAAGCCAGGTTTCCAGGCTTTGCTGACTGAGCAATATCAAACACGAAACGATAGCCAGAACGGGCACCCAGGTTGGCACCCGAAAATGCGCTTCCTCAACCGTGTCACGCCTTAACACCAATACCGCCAGATTTGTGCTGAGGAATACGAAAAGCAACAGCAGAACAACTGTCTGGGCCAATGCAGCAAGGGTGCCGGTCAGTGTCAACGCAATAGATACAAGGGTCGTGGCGATGATAGCGACCCAAGGCGTACGTCTGTTGGGCAGTACCTGCGCCAAGGCCTCCGGCAACAGCCCCAGACACGCCATTCCATAGGCGAGTCGACTGGCCATGATCAGAGTCAGCAACGCTCCGTTGGCCACGGCGATGAGCGCGATAAAGGCAAACACGCGAGGTGGAATGTTCAATCCCGATGCCCGGACGACTTCCAGCAACGGGGCCGACGTTGCGACCAGTTGCTCCATCGGCAGCACTGAAGAGGCTGCGACACCAACGGCCATGTAGACGACCCCGGCGGTCAACAATGCCGCAAATAAGGCGCGCGGATAGACCTTTCGAACATCACGTATTTCCTCAGCCAGATTGGCGGATGTTTCAAAGCCGACAAACGAATAGAAGGCCAGCAATGCCGCCCCCAACACCGCCAGCATCGGACTGACCCCCGGCTTGAATTGCAACGCGGCTTCCAGGTGAGCATCACCGGAACGGAAAAACCAGGCGGCAGCCACAACGACCAGAATCAGGCCTGACAGTTCTATGAGCGTCATCACCAGATTCGCCCCCAGAGACTCTTTTATTCCCCTGGCATTCAAGAGCGCTATGACCACCAGAAACACCAGGGCCGCGACGTGCGGTGAGACCTGAACAAATGCGCCCAGATAATCACCCGCGAAAGCCAGCGAAAGACCGGCAGCGCTTGTGACAGCCGCAGCCAGCATGCAGAACCCGACCAAAAACGAAATAAGCGGTGACTTGAATGCCTTCTCGGCATACACCGACGCCGCTCCCGCATGGGGGTATTTGGTGACCAGCTCCGCATACGAACCGGCCGTCAGCATTGCGAAGAATAATGCTACCAGCAACGGCATCCAGATCGCGCCGCCCACCTCCCCCGCGATCGTGCCGGCGAGCGCATAAACACCGGCGCCGAGTACATCGCCAAGAATGAAAAGAAACAGCATCGGTCCTGTCACCGCCCGGCGCAAGGAGGTCCGGGATTTAGGGGGCGTTACTTTCATATTCTGGCTCTGCTTCAAACATGCACGTGTTGGGTACCTCGCGTTGCGCCAGGCAGTGGTATGACTCTCTGAGTAGTGGAAGTATTTGCCCAGTGAAAGTTCAGAAATGTTCCCCATCATCGCGCCGTCCGGGTCAATCGTCAGAGTCATTTACTGGCCCTTGGTGGGACCGTTGGTCGAAAGCAAATCGGGCACACAGGCCAGTCCAGCAATCGTGATCTAGTATCAACGCAGGTTCGGCTGGAGAAGCCCCAATGTCGTTGGTTGAAGAACGCAAACCTGAACGCCGCAAGGAAACCCGGCTGTTCCTCTTCCTTGTCGTGTTCCTCTTTCCGCTGCTGTCGGTCGCCATCGTCGGCGGCTACGGTTTCCTCGTCTGGTTTTTCCAGATGCTGTATGGCCCTCCTGGCCCACCCCACTGACCGGTGGCTTTTTCTTGAGGCTATTGGAGCCCGTTCATGGACGAAACCCTGCATATCGCCAGTCTTGTCGTACTTGCCCGACCGGAGATGTTCGACACGGTCAAGGCCAACCTGCGCCTGCTCGATGGCCTGGAGCTGCATCAGGAAAGTGCCGCCGGAAAACTGGTGGTAGTGCTTGAAGCCGTGCATGAAGACCAGATCCTGCAACGCATCGACCAGATCAACAACCTGCCCGGCGTACTCAACGCGGCGTTGATCTATCACGAACTCCTCGAGCCCGAAGGAGACATCGAATGAGCATGACCCGCCGTGCATTCGTCAAGACCCAGGCCGCCGCCATTGCAGCCGCCGCTGCGGGCCTGCCGATCGTAACCTCTGCCAGCAACCTGGTGACCGAAGCGGACATGGTCACCCTGGACTGGAACAAGGCGCCTTGCCGGTTCTGTGGCACCGGGTGCAGCGTGATGGTCGCGACCCGGGATAACCGGGTGGTCGCCACCCATGGCGACGTGAAGGCCGAAGTCAATCGTGGGCTCAACTGCGTGAAAGGCTATTTTCTTTCAAAGATCATGTATGGCGTCGATCGCCTGACCCAGCCGCTGTTGCGCATGAAGAACGGTCAGTACGACAAGCAGGGCGAATTCCAGCCGGTCAGTTGGGAGCAAGCCTTCGACATCATGGAGCTGAAGTTCAAGCAGGCCCTGAAAAGCAAGGGGCCGGAATCGGTCGGTATGTTCGGCTCCGGACAGTGGACGGTCTGGGAAGGCTACGCCGCCAACAAACTGATGAAGGCCGGCTTTCGCACCAACAACATCGACCCCAACGCCCGCCATTGCATGGCCTCGGCGGTGATGGGTTTCATGCGCACCTTTGGCGCCGATGAACCCATGGGTTGTTATGACGACATCGAAGCCACCGATGCCTTCGTGCTCTGGGGCTCGAACATGGCCGAGATGCACCCGGTGCTCTGGAGCCGGGTCACCGATCGCCGCCTGAGCCAGCCCCATGTGAAAGTGGCGGTGCTGTCCACCTTCGAACATCGCAGTTTCGAGTTGGCCGACATCCCCATGGTGTTCAAGCCGCAAACCGACCTGCTGATTCTTAACTACATCGCCAACCACATCATTGAAAGCGGCGCGGTGAACCAGGATTTCATCAGCAAGCACACTCGCTTTGCCCGGGGTGCCGACGACATCGGCTACGGCCTGCGTCCTGACGACCCACGGGAAACCAGCGCGAAGAATGCCGGCAAGGCCAACACCTGGACGGATATTGACTTCGAGGCGTACGCCGCCTTCGTCAAGCCTTACACGCTGGAGCGAACCGCCAGGGAGACGGGGGTTGCCCCTGAGCGACTGAAAAGCCTGGCACAGTTGTATGCCGACCCCAAGCGTAAGGTCGTGTCGTTCTGGACCATGGGGTTCAACCAGCACACGCGTGGCGTCTGGGCCAACAACCTGATCTACAACATCCACCTGCTTACCGGCAAGATCAGTGAGCCGGGCAATAGCCCGTTCTCGTTGACCGGTCAACCGTCGGCCTGTGGCACGGCACGTGAAGTGGGGACTTTTTCCCACCGACTACCGGCCGACCTGGTGGTCACCAATCCCAAGCATCGCGTCACCGCCGAGAAAATCTGGAAGCTGCCCGCCGGCACCATCCAGGAAAAGCCCGGCTTCCACGCGGTGGAACAGAGCCGCATGCTCAAGGACGGTGTGCTCAACGTGTGCTGGACCCAGGCCAGCAACAACATGCAGGCCGGACCGAACATCATGCAGGAAGTCCTGCCGGGTTGGCGCAACCCCGACAATTTCATGATTGTCTCCGACGTCTACCCCACCGTTTCCGCCCAGGCCGCCGACCTGATTCTGCCCAGCGCCATGTGGGTGGAGAAGGAAGGCGCCTTCGGTAACGCTGAACGACGCACGCAATTCTGGCATCAGTTGGTGACGGCACCGGGAGACGCCCGGTCGGACCTGTGGCAGTTGATGGAATTTTCCAAGCGCTTCACCACCGATGAAACCTGGCCCGCCGAATTGCTCGCCAAGGCACCTGAGCTCAAGGGCAAGACCCTCTTCGAGGTGCTGTTCAAAAATGGCCAGGTGGACCAGTTCCCCGTCGAGCAGTTGGAAGCCGGCTACAAAAACGATGAAGCCAAGGCCTTTGGGTTTTACCCGCAGAAGGGGCTGTTCGAGGAGTACGCCCAATTCGGTCGCGGCCATGGACATGACCTTGCCGCATTTGACCGTTACCACAGTGAACGGGGCCTGCGCTGGCCGGTGGTGGATGGCAAGGAAACCCGCTGGCGTTATCGCGAGGGGCTGGACCCCTATGTGGAGAAAGGCAGCGAGGTGCAGTTCTATGGCTATCCGGACAAGAAGGCGATCATTTTCGCCCTCCCCTACGAACCGCCGGCCGAGGCACCGGATGCGGACTACCCGTTCTGGCTGAGCACCGGGCGCGTTCTTGAACACTGGCACACGGGCAGCATGACCCAGCGAGTCGAAGAACTCTACAAAGCCGTGCCGGATGCGCTGGTGTACATGCATCCCGAGGATGCCAAGGCCTTGAAAGCACGGCGCGGCAGTGAAGTGAAGCTGATCAGCCGACGCGGTGAGATCCGTGCGCGCATCGAAACCCGCGGGCGCAACAAGCCGCCTCAAGGATTGGTATTCGTGCCGTTTTTCGACGCCAACAAGCTGATCAACAAGGTCACGCTCGATGCCACCGACCCGATCTCCAAGCAAACCGACTACAAAAAGTGCGCGATACGCATCGAGTTGGTCAGCGTGGCCTGAGGAGAACCCTGATGCTTTTTCGAATGCTGCCCTTGTTTCTGCTTGCCGCGATTGGCGTGGTGATCGCGGCTGAAATCAACTACCCGCTCGACGCGCCAGCTCCGGATGGGCGTCGCCCCGGCGGCACTCTATCCCAGAACATGCCCGCCCCGCCCATTACCGATGAAGAAAACAAAGACCTCAAACGCGAGCGTAATTACCCGGATCAGCCGCCGACCATTCCCCACACCATCCGTGGCTATCAGGTCGACGCGAACGGCAACAAGTGCCTGTCCTGTCACAGCCGTGCCAACAGCGCACGGACCCAGGCAACGATGATCAGCATCACCCACTACATGGACCGCGATGGCCAAGCGCTGGCGGCCGTCTCACCACGTCGGTACTTCTGCAACCAGTGCCATGTACCGCAGGCGGACGTGAAGCCTTTGGTGGGAAACAATTTCGAGACAATCGACAAACTGCTGCAAGACAACGCCAACGCCACGAAGAAACCTTGAGGAGGCAACATGAAAGCACTGTTCGCCTTGCTCAAGGACTACTGGGGCGTCCTGCGTCGTCCGAGCCTGTATTACAGCCTGGGTTTCCTGACGCTTGGGGGCTTTATCGCCGGTATCGTTTTCTGGGGCGGCTTCAACACTGCACTGGAGGCGACCAATACCGAGACGTTCTGCGTGTCCTGCCATGAAATGCGTGACAACGTGTTTGTCGAGCTCAAGGACACGATCCACTACACCAACCGCTCCGGCGTACGCGCCAGTTGTCCGGACTGTCACGTGCCACACGAGTGGACCCATAAGATCGCGCGCAAGATGCAGGCCTCCAAGGAGGTCTGGGGCAAGATTTTCGGTACCATCGACACCCGCGACAAATTCCTCGCCCTGCGACGTGAACTGGCCGAGCACGAATGGGCCCGACTCAAGGCCAACGACTCGCGAGAATGCCGCAATTGTCACAACTTCGAATTCATGGACTTCACCCGGCAAAGCAAGCGCGCCTCGAGCATGCACTCGACCTCACTGGCCAATGGCGAGGCAACCTGCATCGATTGCCACAAGGGCATCGCTCACAAGTTGCCTGATATGAGCGGCGTCAAAGGCTGGTGAGGAGGTTCGGGCCGCCCATACGCATCAACCTACCCAGCCGATGGCCGTTTTCGGGATGACCTCGGACTCATCGAGTTTGGAGGCAAACATGCTCACCGCTTCGAGTGCGTCACTGGTACCGGTTCTGATCTGCAGAATAACCGATCCGGCCTGATCGGCCAGGGTTACGCCACGCAGGGCGCCCTCCTGGGTCACCGTCATGCTGGCGACGGCGTCACGGGTTTCAGACAGAATCAGGCCGATCATCTCGGCAATCTCGGCCGTCGAACGGCTGGTGCGCCCGGCCAGTTGCCGGACTTCATCGGCGACCACCGCAAACCCTCTCCCTTGATCGCCGGCCCGCGCCGCTTCGATGGCCGCGTTAAGGGCAAGCAGGTTGGTCTGGTCGGCGATGCCGCGAATGGTATTGACGATGGCCGTGATCTCTTCAGAACGCGCGCCCAACTGGCCGACCAATCGTGCAGAGGCCCCGATATTGTCAGCGATCTGGCGCATTTCCTTGGCCGTCTGCTGAATCACTTGCGAGCCCTGTTCAGCGACTTTCTCGGTCTCGGCAGAGATGTGGTAGGCACGGGAAGCGCCGCGCGAATCCTCTTCGAATTTCTCGACTCGTTCGCTGATGTCACTGGCGAACTTGATGATTTTGCTCAGCTTGCCTTCGGCATCGTAGACCGGGTTGTAACTGGCCTCCAACCAGACAACCTTGCCGTGCTTGCCCAGACGTTTGAATTGACCACTGAAAAATTCACCGCTATTGAGGCGACGCCAGAAATCGCTGTATTCGGAGCTGCTCACCAGCTCCTGCTCGCAGAACAGCCGGTGGTGCTTGCCTTTGAGTTCCGCCAGCGAGTAATTCATGACACTGAGGAAGTTGTCGTTAGCGGTCAGGATGTTGCCGTTCAGATCGAATTCGATCACCGCCATAGCGCGATCGAGTGCGGCCAGCTTGCCTTGGGTTTGCGCCTCGTTTGCTACCCGCGCGGTGACGTCGAGTGCATATTTGACCACTTTTACAACGCGGCCTTGTTCGTCCACTACCGGGTTATAGCTGGCCTCCAGCCAGACATTCCCACCCTTGCCATTGACTCGCTGAAAAGTGCCGGACACGAATTGACCGGACCGCAGGCGGTCCCAGAACTGACGATACTCGGCGCTGCTGACCAGCGCGGGCGTGCAGAAATCCCGATGAGACATACCGGCCAGTTGATCTGCCCGATGCCCCATCGTATGCAAGAAATTCTCATTGGTGCGCAGTACCTTGCCATCTGGGCTGAACTCCACAACGGCCATCGACCGCTCCAGAGCACCCACCAATCCTTTGTACGTTGCCAATTCGGCTGTCCTAGCCATCAATTCACTTTTCAGCGTTGAATTAAACATGACGTACCCTCGGCGAACCCACAAATCGATCGGACCTTATTGAGGGTATCGGCGAGTTGGCTGAAGGCTAAATACGGCGTGAAAGATTATGTTTTGACGCCAGATAAACGGCAGAAAAACCGTTTTGACTTGTCTCCATCGGATCGTGGAAATGGCCAGACCAGGCAAGCCGCATTGGCCTGCCTGGTCTGGCCCTTCGGTTGCCAGCGGACCGTCAGTCAGCCCTCCCCGACCGGCTGCAACACGCCGGCGGCCTCAGGCTTTTTTGCGAACAGCCTTTGTGGCAACAGGAAGTACGCCAGTGCAGGCAACAGGATCAGCGCGCCGAGCATGTTCACCAGGAACATGAAGGCCAGCAGGATGCCCATGTCGGCCTGGAACTTGATCGGCGAGAAAGCCCAGGTCGCCACGGCGATAGCCAGGGTGACGCCGGTCAGCAGAACCACCTTGCCGGTGAACAGCAGCGCGCGGTAATAGGCCTCGGACAGCGTGGCGCCGGCGCGCATGTGGGTCAGGATCACGCTCAGCACATACAGCGCGTAGTCGACCCCAATGCCCACCCCGAGGGCGATCACCGGCAAAGTCGCCACCTTCACGCCCATGCCCAGACCCACCATCAGCGCCTCGCAGAGGATCGAGGTGAGCATCAGCGGCAGCACCGCGGCGAGTACCGCGCGCCAGGAACGGAAGGTCACCCAGCAAAGCAGGATCACGGCACCGTAGACCCAGAACAGCATCTCGCGCATGGCCTTCTTCACCACAATGTTAGTCGCCGCCTCGATGCCGGCGCTCCCCGCAGCGAGCATAAACTTCACGTCCGGCAGTTGCTGCTGGGCGATAAAGGCTTCGCTGGTCTGCACCACCCGCTCCAGAGTGTCAGCCTTGTGGTCGGCCAGGTAGACGTAAAGCGAGAGCAGCGAACAGCCCTGGTTGAACAGCTCACGCGGCGCACGGGTCTGTACCGCGCCGAGGGCCCCGTCATTGGGAATCAACTCGTACCATTTGAAGTTGCCCTCGTTATACCCGGCGGCGGCGATCTTGCTCAGGGCCGCCATGGAGTTGGTCGACTCGACGCCCGGCAATTGCTCCAGTTGCCAGGCCAAAGCATCCACCGCCGCCAGGGTCGGATAGCGGGTGCATTGGTCTTCCGGGGTTTTGACCATGACCACGAAAATGTCCGAACTGGCCGCGTAGTTCTGCGTCATGAAAGCCGCATCGCGGTTGTAGCGCGAGTCTGGACGCAGCTCCGGAGCGCCTGGGTCCAGATCGCCGATTTTCAGGTGCAGGCTGACGGCGAAACCGCCGACCGCCAGCGCCAGGCCCACCAGGCAAGCGCCGTAAGCCCAGGAGCGCCGGGTGAACAGGTCGAGGAAGCTCCAGAGCGGATGCTTGACGTTTGCTTTCAACTCAGCGGTTTCGGCCCGCAAGCTGCGCTCGGCCGCCTTGGCGCCGACACCGATATAGCTGAGCAGAATCGGCAGCAGGATCAGGTTGGTGAAGATCAGCACCGCCACGCCGATGCTGGCGGTAATCGCCAGGTCCTGGATCACGCGGATCTTGATCACCATCAGCACCGCGAACCCCACCGCATCACAAAGCAACGCGGTCATGCCGGCGGCAAACAAGCGGCGGAAGGTATAACGCGCGGCGACCACCCGGTGCGTGCCACGACCGATGTCCTGCATGATGCCGTTCATCTTCTGCGCGCCGTGGCTCATGCCGATGGCGAACACCAGAAAAGGCACCAACGCCGAATAGGGATCCAGGTCGTAACCAAGGCTGGCGAGCAGCCCGACCTGCCAGAGCACCGCCACCAGGGAGCAGAGCACCACCAGCGCGGTGCTGCGGGCACAACGGGTGTACCAGTAGAGCACCACGACCGTCACCAGCACGGCAACCACGAAAAACAGCATGACCTGGACCAGTCCGGCAATCAGGTCGCCGATGATCTTGGTGAACCCGGTGATGTGGATCTGGATTCGATCGCTCTGGTATTTGTCGCGCAAAGCTTCCAGCTGCCGGGAAAATTCGCCGGCATCCAGCGCCTTGCCGGTCACGGGATTGATTTCCAGCAGCGGCACGAATATCACGCTGGACTGGAAGTTGCCCGCCACCAGTTGGCCGATCTCGCCGGAGCGGGCAACGTTGGTGCGCACCTGCTCCAGACTGGCGGCGGAACCGTCATAGGTGTCCGGGATCACCGTGCCGCCATCAAGGCCCTCCTCTGTCACGGCCGTCCAGCGCGTGGTCGGCGTCCAGAGCGACTTCATATAAGGCTTGTCGACACCCGGCAGCAAATAGATCTCGTCGTTGAGCCTGGCGAGAACGTCGAGGTAATCCTTGTCGAAGATGTTGCCGTCCTTGACCGCCACGGCAATGCGCACTGAGTTACCCAGGCCGCTCAATTCGCTGCGTCGCTCAAGGAAATTGGCGACGTAAGGGTGCGACGTCGGAATGGTTTTTTCGAAACTGGCATTGAGACCGATCTTGCTGGCCTGGTAACCCAGCACCAGGGTGGTCAGCAGGCAGAGCAGAATCACCCAGGGGCGATGATTGAAAATCGCCCGCTCGCCCATGTTTCCGGAACGCGGATCGAAATCCTCCAGACGGGCGATTACCACTTGCTGTTCGAGGGCGGGATTATGGTCGTTCACATCGGACTCCGAATACGGCCGCATAGGGCTCTGGCAAGTGTTTCAACGTTGCGCCGAGTAAAGGTCATGCTTGAGGCGGGTCACGCCACTGAGGCCGACACCAATCAAGCTGCCGTCCGGGGCGGCCACCAGCCCGGCGAGCGAGGTGCCGGTCGGTCCTTTCAAGTGCCGCAAGCTGCGGCCTCGATCGAGGCTGAGCAGCAGATCGCCGGCCTGGCTGGCCAGGATCAACGCGCCATCAGGCGAGCGAGTGCCGGCCGACAAGGCCACTTCCAGCCCCGTCTCGATCCGCCGCCAACTGACACCCTGGTCGCCCGACCAATAAGCATTGCCGCGCAGACCGAAGGCCAGCAACTCCCCGGCCGAACTGCCCTGCACACCGAAAAAACTGCCGTCATAGGGTGAATCGAGGGCCTCGAAGCGGCTCCCGTTGTCAGTTGAACGCAGCAGCAGACCGCGTTCGCCGACGATGAACAGCGCACTGCCCGCCGGGCGAATGCCGTACAGGTTGAGGCCCTCGGGGTTATCCACCTGCTGCATCCACGGCTGCCAACTGTCGCCACCGTCAGCGGTACGCAGAATCAGGCCATAGGCGCCGACCACATAGCCGTTGCGACGGTCGCTGAAATACAGGTCGAGAAACGGCTTGTCCGGGCCATCGGCGACCAGCCACTCGGCATCCTTGAGCCGCTTGGCGTCGTTGCCTTGTTGAGCCGAAACCAGCGCCAGGTGCGCCGCTGCGACACCATCGAGTTGCTTGACCCAGGTTTCGCCACCGTCGGTGCTGTGAAGAATCACGCCCAGATGACCGACAGCCCAGCCCCGTTCGGCATCCACGAACTGCACCGCCGTCAGGCTGACGCTGACCGGCACGCGGGCCTGGCGCCAACTCTGGCCCGAGTCATCAGAGAGCAGCACGATGCCGCGTTCGCCGACCGCCACCAGCCGATCGCCCGCCCGGGTTACCGCCAGCAGTACCGCACGGGGTGCCTTGGCACTTTGCAAGGCCGGCTGGTTGAGTAGTGCTATGCCCGGGCTGGCCGTCGCCCAGCCTGACACTGATAACGCAGCCAGCAGCAAGGCCACCGGTAGCGCCCGCATGAGTGAAAAATTACCGATCATGTCCGCTCCAACCGCCGCATAAGAATTATCCAACCGCTGATCGCACAAGGCGCCGATGCCTGGGCTCCGGCGCCTTGCACAATTGCTTAGCGCATACTGTCGCTGGCCATGGCGTCAGGGGTGAAGAACGCGGACGGCGGACGCGGATAGCTCTGGTACTGCACATCCAGGTCGTTGGCCGAGGAGTTCAGGAAGTAGGCGCCGGTCTCCAGGTTGTAGCTGCCCCACATCATCTGAGCGGTCAGCGCGGGCATTTCAGGCGCCAGCAACGTCAGCGAATAGTTATGCCGCCCCAACTTGCCTTGGGCGTCATAGCCGTCGAGCAGCAGCACTTGCCAGGAGTCCTCGTCCACGTAATAGGTGCGCTTGGGCACCACATGACGTTTGCCATCCTTGAGTGTCGCGCTCACGACCCACACCCGATGCTTCTCCCACCGCACCAGATCCGGGTTGAGGAAACCTGGCTTGAGCAACTCGTCGCTGCTCGCTGCTGCCGCGCGGTTGTTGTTGTAGGGCACCAGCAACTCTTTCTTGCCAACCAGCTTGAGGTCGTGGCGGTCGGTCGGACCGAAGATCATGAAGGCCTCGTCGAAGAAACCGACGCCCGAGGTGACGAAGTCCGGCGTATCGTAGGCAACGTTCGGCGCACGACGCACCCGGCGCTGGCCGACCAGGTACTGCCAGGCGGCACGTTTGCCGGGGTCCATGTCCCAGTGGGTCATCAGGCCCTCGCCGGCCTTGGAGGACGGTTGCTCCGTGGCCAGTTTGCCGATCAGAAACTTGCCCGCGAAGGTCTCCAGGCTGCCTTCCTTGAAATAGTAGGGTTGCTGGTACCAGAAACGCGCGCGGGTGGCCTGGATTTTCTTGCCGCCTGCGGTCATCAGCCAGGTGTCAAAAGGTGAATAGAAGGTGTCTCCTCCCTGCCAGGACAGGCGGTAGTTCCACAGCACCTCGGCGCCGTTTTGCGGCAATGGAAATGGGATCCCGCCATAGGCGCCGCTGACCTTTTCGGTGGCCACCTCAAGGTTCGCGCGGGTAGCGTTTTTCAGGGTGTTGTCATACACCCACTGAGGCGACGCGGCACTGCGCCGGGTGGGATAGACGTCCAGACGGTAAGCGGGATACTTCTGCAACAGGGCTTTGGTGCCTTCGGCCAATTGGTCGGCGTACTGCGCCATGTTGGACGCGCTGACCGAGTACAGCGGCTTGTCGGCGGCGAACGGATCAGCGCGTTTATCGCCATTCTTGTAGCCGGCCGGTGCTGTGGTGTAGCCACCTGTCCATTCCGGAATGCTGCCGTCTTTGTTGCCGGCGCGCTCGGCGCCAAGGGGGGTGAGGTCCGAGTTCAGGCGTGCGGCCTGCTCCGGGGAAACGGCCGCGTGCACCAGGCCGGCACTGAGCAAGGCAATGGCCAAGGCCGAAATACGCAAGGAAAGGTTACTGTGCATAACGAATGAAACCTCTTATTAGAATGTGGTTTTCACGTACATGGAGACAAAGTCACGGTCGGCCAGCGATTGCCCGTAGCTGAAGTTGCCGTCCTCGCGCAGCCCCGCCTCTTTCTTGCCGAAGAAGTTCACGTAGTTGATGCCGAAGTCCCAGCGTTGCAGGTAAGTGGCTTTGACACCGACACTCCAGTCGCCTGCGTGGGTATTGCCGAACCCGGCCTTGCTGACCGCTGAGGAGCGCCCATCGAGGACCACGCCAAAACCCATCGGTACGCTCAGGTCGAGACCATCGGCCACCTGGAAATAAGCCGGTTCGGCCAGCACGCGCAGCGCCGTGGCGTCCCGGGTGGTGTTGGCGTCCAATGCCGCGCGGTTGTCGGTGACGCTGAGGGTGCGGTTCCAGGCCAGTTCGGCGAGCACCGAACCACCATCCCACAGCGGGCCGGGCGACAGCAGATAGATGGTCGAGAGGTTGACGTGGGCGGTCTTGCCCTTGGCGTAGAGCGCATCGCCGTTGTTGTCCGCCGCCATGGCAGGTGTCACCACCTGCAGGTTGCTCACCAGCGGTGCGTCCCAGCGCACCGAGGTTTCGCCGGCGAAATTGAACGGGCCATAAGCCGTGGAGAAGCTGGCGCCGAGGGTTTTGATGTCTTCGGCGTAAACCTGGCGATAGGACCCCAGGATCGGCAGCCCGGTGGCCGCGGCCGCTGCACCGTCCAGATAGGCATAGAGCGCGCTCGGCGCCTTGTCGTGATACTTGGCAGCGTAGAAGCCCAGTTCCAGTTCGGTGCCTTCGGGCTTGTAGCGCAGTTGCATGCCGCCTTGGCCGGAGTTCCTGGCCTCGATATCGGAGGCATGCACGGTGGTGTTGCCAAACACCTGGGTCCAGTCGCCGGAACCTTCGCCGATACCATCGTTGTCACTCAGGTAGCTGCCCGCCCCCGGCAAGTTGGAACGCTCCCATTCGAACTGATAGTAGGCACCCACAGACAACTGCGGGTTGATCTGCAACTGCCCGGACACCTGATTGACCGGACGCAGGATTTCCTTGAACTGGGTGCCGGGTACGCTGAGCAGCTTGACGATATCGCTCGGCCCCTGGGCATTGGCAATGCCGTTGCCCCCGTAGAACAGGCTTTCGCCATAAATCAGGCTATGCCGGCCCAGCCGCACGGTGCCCTGGCTCGACTCGCCGACATCACCCCGCACAAACACGAAGGCATCGAGCAATTCGGCGTCGCGCCCGTGCAGTTCGCGGGTATCGTCGAGAAAGTGCCGTTGCTCGCTGCTGTCGGTGTTCTTGTTGTAGATATCGTCGTACCAGGCTGCGCCGCTGAGGCGCAGGCCATAGTTTTCCCGGCTCAGGTCCATCTCACTGAACAGGTCCAGGCGGTTGGAGACCAGGCCGCTGCTGAAGTTCTTGTCGCCCTGACTCTGGATCGAGGGGTACAGGCCCCCCGCAGTCGGCGCGTTGACCAGATTGTCGTCGGCCCCTTGCAGACGCCACGCCTGGCTGTACTTGAGGGTGTTATCCCAGCGCAGGCGCCATTGACTGTCGCCCAAGTCTATTTGCGCAGCCTGGGGCTGGGAGGCCCAGCCGGCCAGGCAGACCGAGAGTGCCAGGGCTGAACGCTTGAAGCCTGGATAGCATCGAGAGTTGTGCATGGTGTTCCTCATTGTTCTTGTTGTTGGAAACATGTTTTTTGAACTGGCCGTTCGCTCGTAGTCGGCCGGTGGTCACTCGCCCAGGGCTCCTCGTTCAGATGTAGGTGGACGCCAGGCCGCCATCGACCGGCAGATTGACGCCATTGATCCAGCGCGATTCGTCGGCACACAGAAAGGCGATGGCAGCCGCCACTTCATCGGCGTAGGCCGGGCGCTTCATACGATGAGCGTCAGCCTCGACGCGCTCTTGACCGAGCATGCTGACGAAATCACCCAGGATGGGCGTGAACACCGGGCCCGGCGCCACGCAGTTCATGCGCACAGAGGTCTGCAGGAACCAGGGTTGGGACTGCTGGTAATTCCAGACGATCAAGGCCTCTTTGAAATACTGGTAGCAGCTCTCCCGAGGCACCGGATGCTCGGCCAGCCAGGCCTGGCCATGGGCAAAGCTTTGGGTATCGGCCAGGGCCTTGTGCAGGTCCAGGCGCTGCGGCCATTGCGCACCAAGAATCGAGGCGACATTGACGATGCTGCCTCCGGCAACAATGCGCGGCAGCACCGCCCCACAGAGATGGCGCACCCCCAGGTAATTGACCTGGGCAACCGCTTGCGGATCGGCGGTACCGGGGACTCCTGCGATGTTGCACAGGCCGTCGAGCGCCTGCGGCAACTGCTGCACGGCCGCATCGATGGCATCCGGGTGGCTGAGATCAGCCTGGATGAAATCGTCCAGGCTCAGGTTGGGCTCATTGCGATCCATGCCGATGACGATGGCCCCGTGGGCACGCAGGATCCTCGCGGTTTCGGCGCCGATGCCCGAGGAAACCCCGGTCACGACTATCCTCTTGTTGGTCAACTTCATACGGGCTTCCCGATTCTTGCTTGTACTGCCTGCTCGAAGGCGGCGACAGCCAAGCCATATTGTTATTGCCGAATTAGTTAATCTCGGTAACTAGTTATAGCAAGCGATATGCCATCTCTGAGTAATCGCAAGGCAACCGCTCAAGCACGCGGCATCCAGCGCAAACAGAGGCATGTGGGTATCTGGAGGGGGGATTCAGGCGGGTAAAAAAAGTGATGATTTCAGCAATTTCATGCTGCAATATGCGGATTATGATTATCCCGTTTAAGGATTTGTGATGGCGAACAAGCTGATTTCCCTGGCCGAACTCTCTCGCGCAACGCCAAACAAACCCGTGCGGGGTGCCAGCGAGCAGTTGCCACCAGGGGCGCCGCCTACCCTGCAGGACCTGACTGAATGCCTGATGTTCAGTCCGGGCGACGGCCGCATCTGGTTGAACGGCGCGCGCATGCTGCTGATCCACAACAGCGGCATCGGCGCGCTACGCCGAGAACTGATTGAAAGCATGGGCCTGGCCCGCGCCCGAGGCATCATGTTGCGCACCGGCTACCATTGCGGCGCCCGGGACGCCGCCCTGATCAAGGAGCGCTTCCCCGAGGCCGACATCCTGGCGCTGTTCGCCGCCGGTCCGATCATTCATGCGATCGAAGGCGCGGTGAAGGTCGAGCCGGTGCATTTCGAATTCGACATGAACCTGGGCTCCTATTACGGCGAATTCCTCTGGCATCACTCCAGCGAGGACGACGAGCACATCGCCCAATACGGCATCGGCACCGAACCGGCCTGCTGGATGCAGACCGGCTATGCCACCGGGTACACCTCGGCGATGGTCGGCCGGCTGATTCTCTACCGCGAGGTCGAATGCCGCTCCACCGGTTCCAGCATTTGCCGGCTGATAGGAAAACCCGCGGAGGAATGGGACGACGCCGAAGCGGACCTGGCCGACCTGAACGCCGAACCTTTCGTCAGCACCGGCGGACGCAGCGTGACAGCCCATAGCCGCAGCGATAAAGGCGCCCTGCCGACGAGCTTGCTGGTTGATCCCACACCGGCACAAGACAGCGACATGGTGGGGATTTCCTCGGCCTTCAACGCCGCCTGCCACATGTTGCGACGGGTCGCGCCGACCCAGGCAACGGTGCTGTTCACTGGCGAGTCCGGTGTCGGCAAGGAAATGTTTGCGCGGATGCTGCACCGCATCAGCCCGCGCCACGATGAACCCTTCGTCGCCATAAACTGCGCTGCCATCCCGGAAAACCTGATGGAGTCGGAGCTGTTCGGCGTCGAGCGCGGTGCCTACACCGGTGCCACTCAATCGCGCGCCGGGCGCTTCGAGCGCGCCGATGGCGGCACCCTGTTCCTTGACGAGATCGCCACCCTCAGCCTGGTGGCCCAGGGCAAGCTGCTGCGCGCCTTGCAGGAGGGCGAAGTCGAGCGAGTCGGTGGCAGCCGCACGTTGAAGGTCGATGTGCGGGTGGTCGCCGCGACCAACGTCGACCTTCGCGCCGCCGCGCAACGTGGCGAGTTTCGTGAAGATCTGTTCTTTCGCTTGAATGTATTTCCGATCCATCTGCCGCCGCTGCGCGAACGCAAGGAAGACATCCCGCTGCTGATGACCCACTTCCTGCATCGCTTCACCCAGCGCCATGGTCGGCAGATCAGCGGCTTCACGCCGCGCACGGCCGATACGCTGCTGGCCTATGACTTCCCGGGCAATATCCGCGAGTTACAGAACCTGGTGGAGCGCGGCGTGATCAGCGCCCCGGACGGCGGCGCCATCGACCTGGCGCACTTGTTTACCAGTGGTGAACGCCTGGCCCAGCCCATGTTCTCCATCGGCACCCGTGGCCAACTGGCTGCGAGCCCCAACGACCCGCCGCCGGCCCGCCATGCAACGAGCGCCGCAGCCAGTACCGGCAGTGGTGCGAGTCTGAAACTGTTCGGCGGCAAGGATCCGAGCCGGCTGTCGTTGCAAGAGATCGAGGACACCATCATTGACCACTGCCTGGGCGAAGTGAAAGGCAACGTCTCTGAAGCGGCCCGCCGTCTGGGTCTGACCCGTGCTCAGTTGTCCTATCGCCTGTCGCGTCGCTCGACCAGCGAATAGGCGCATCTCATGGCGTAGATGGTCGATGGATAAAGCAGCGGCCGAACAGGCCCAAGGTCACCTCGACCCGCTGCTCGATCTGCTCGTCGGACCAGGCCTGTTGGACCCCAAGGGTGAACAGCTTGAGCGGCTGGGAAATCAACAGCGAGTCGATCAGCTCCACCGCTGACTCGACATCTTCGTGTGCCAACAATCCCTTGCCGGCGGCCTTGCCCAGCCAGCCGCGCAACAAGCTCAGGCAGCGCCCGGCACCTTCCTGATACCAGATCCTGGCAAGGCCCGGCGCCGTTTCGCGTCCCTGGGCAGCCAACAGGTAGAGCCCCAGCGCCAACGGCGACAGGGTCAGGCGCGCCCATAACGTCAGGTACATGCGCAACTCGCTGAGCAGGTCCTCGGCGCAGTCGATGCCGCTTTCCAACAGCAGTTCAAGGGTGGACAAGTCCCTGGCCACCAGTTGCGAGAGCAACGCTTCCTTGCTCGGCACCAACAGGTACAGGGTCTTCTTGGAGATCCCGGCGGCGCGGGCGATGGCATCCATGGTGACGTTGGCAAAATTGCCGCTGCCAAGCGCCTGCGCCGCCGCATCCAACAGCGAGGCCATCTGCTCCTGACGGCTGCGCACCGGCGGACGACCGCGCCGGGTGGGCAGCGCAGTGGTTTCAGGCATTACGGTTTCAGGCATTACGGGTCCTGTTGAACGGCATGGTGCGCGTGTCCTGATGGTGGTTTCACAAAGGTGCCCAGCTTAGTGCAGCCTGCTCGAAAACGCCTCGCGCAGGGAGTCTTCGATGAGCTGCCACGCCTGCTGTGCCGAAGCATCCGGTCCCAGGTGAGTGAACATATGGTCGCACCCGGTGAACATTCTCTCGGTCACCGCCACACCGGCCTGACGCAGTTTCTGCGCGTAGGCCTGCCCCTCGGCGAGCAGGATATCGTACTCGGCAGTGATCACCGTCGCGGGGGGCATGCCCTGCAATTGCTCGACCGTCGCCAGTAACGGCGATGCCAGAGGGTCGCGGGCATGCGCCGGATCGCTCAGGTAACAGCGATTGAAGAAGCGCATCAGGCCCGGGCCGAGCAAGGGTTTGTCAGAGGTCGAGCGCTTGAGTTCGGGATCCGCGGCTAAGTCCACGGCCGCATAGTCGATGACCTGATGCACCACCCGCAGCCGTTGGTGCTCCCGCGCCAGATTGGCCACGCCGGTGGCCAGGTTACCGCCGGCGCTGTGCCCACCGACTGCGATGCGTTGTGGGTCGATGCCCAGGGTCGCGGCCTGGTCGGCCAGCCACTCAAGCACCGCGAAGCTCTGTCGCAAGCCGGCGGGAAAGGGAAACTCGGGGGCCAGGACATAATCCAGATTGACCACCAGGCAACCCAGGTTGTGGGCCAACCGCCGGCAATAGCTGTCGTCATGCTCCGGCACCCCGGCCACAAAACCGCCGCCATGCAGGTTCAGGTACACGGGCAAAGGTTCGCTGGACGGCGCCTGGGGCCAATAGAACAAGGCCCGTGCCGGGCCCCACGCCGTGGGGATGAGCTTCTCCTCGAACAGGCGCAACGGATACTGCGCCGCGTCATAGGTGAACTTGGCTTTCATGCGCTTGGCAAAGGCACGCAGCAGCTTGGCCTTGAGAGTCGACAACACGTTCATGATCAAACTCCTGAAGACTCAGTGGGCAGTCAGCAATTGATCCAGCAAACCATGGATCATTGCGCCGTAAGGCGCGCGCATTGCCAGGTTGGACTCACCGAGCGGGCTCTGCACCACCACCGCCTTGGCATGGCTGAACGTACGGAAACCGTAGACACCGTGATACGCCCCCATACCCGAGTGACCGACACCGCCAAACGGCAGCGCCTCGAACACCACATGACTCATGACATCATTGATCACCACACCGCCCGAAGTCGTGCGCTCCAGCACCTGCTGGCGCTCACCGGCGTCCTCGCCGAAGTAATAAGCGGCAAGGGGCCGAGGTTGACCGTTGACGTAGTCAATCGCCGTGGCGAAATCGCGATAGGTCTTGATCGGCAACAGCGGGCCGAAGATTTCCTCGCGCAGCACCTGCATCTGTTCAGTGGCATCCAGCACTAGCGTCGGAGCGATCTTGCGGGTCTGGCGATCGCCCAGGTCTTCCTGCGCCGGATTGATCTCGATCAGCCGCGCCCCTTTGGCGCGAGCATCGGCCAGATAACCCTGCAGGCGGTCGAAATTGCGTGGGTTGATGATGGAGGTGTAGTCCGGGTTGCTGTGCAAGGAGGGGTACATGGCACCGACGAAGCGCACCGCCTCGGCGACAAAGTCTTCCAGGCATTCTTCCGGCAGCAGCACGTAGTCCGGGGCCAGGCAGATTTGCCCGGCGTTGAAGGTCTTCACGGTCATGACCCGCTGCACCACCGTCGCCAGATCGGCGCTACGGGACACCAGCACGGGCGACTTGCCGCCCAGCTCCAGGGTCACCGGCACCAGATTGTCCGAGGCTGCACGCATGATGTGCCGAGCCACCGCCGTACCACCGGTAAAGATCAGGTGATCGAACGGCTGGGCACTGAACAGCGCGCCGACTTCGGCATCGCCCAGCACCGTGGTGAGTTCATTCTCGTCAAAATATCGGGCGATCAATTCGCCCATCAATGCCGAGGTGCGCGGGGTCAGTTCCGAGGGTTTGAGCATGGCCCGGTTACCAGCGGCGAAGATACTCGCCAGCGGCCCGAACGCCAGTACGATGGGAAAATTCCAGGGGCTGATCACGCCCACCACGCCCAACGGCTGGTACTCGACCCGCGCCTCGCTGCCGGGGAAGGGTGACGGATGCGATTGCGCTTGCATCCACTCGGCCAGATGCTCACGGCAATGCTTGAGGCTTGCCACCGAACCGCCGATATCGGAAAGCAGCGTCTGCTCGCGGCTACGATTGCCGAAGTCCGCCGACACCGCTGCGACGATGGCGTCACGATTGTCCAGCAGTAGCGCAATGGCCCGATCGAGGCGGTCGCGGCGCAGCTCCAGGCTGGCCGGTCCGTCAACCAAGTGGGCCTGTTTCATCCGTGCGAGCGTGGCAGTGAGTTGTTCGGCGCCGACTGGCGTAGCGTGGTGATCGGGACTGTGCATGGCGTGGGTTCCTGCTGGTTATATTGTTATTAGACAGCACTAAATACCATTTCGAGCAGACATCTATGTCGACTCGCTGGGTGAGTATGCCAAAAAACAACAGAAAGGAAACCACTAGGTTTCTTAATTTACAAATATCCAGACGCGAGGCTATAAGCCCTATAAACAAACGGAAGTACCGATAATATCCGGTTCAGACCAGCAAAGAAGGAAACCCGTAGTGGGTGTTTTTCATGGGCGGTAAAACACGGTTCACGATCAAAAAACCAGAACAACTGGTTATTTTAATTAATCAATTATGTGCTGATCGACAACCCTGATTTGCGTCAGCCCTACCCGCTCGGCCTGCTCCAGGATCTGCGCAGGCGGCGCATCCGCGGCGGGCATGATCAGGCCGTTCTCTGCATCTCCAAAATGCAGCTGGAGCAGGTGCATCGCGGCTTCATGGACGGGCAGTTGAAGCTGCTTGAGCTCGAACGCGTGAGTGCGAGGCGCGTCGTTGAACAGGTAATTCACCGTGTAGTTGCGCATTGGACAGACTCCCGAAATGGATGAAGTGCATTTGACTAGCCTGACTTATTGGTCCAGTTTTTAGTTCAATGCAATGCGTGGCCTGCCTGAAGGCCTCGGCTGCCGTTCAATTCAAATGGGCGCCCCAGTGTCAGTGATTCCCTTAGTGGTATGTGACGACTCCAACATGGCCCGTAAGCAGGTGCTACGGGCGCTGCCGGCGGACTGGCCGGTCT
The DNA here is from genome assembly GCF_900156295.1 of Pseudomonas sp. A214. Taxonomy (NCBI): domain Bacteria; kingdom Pseudomonadati; phylum Pseudomonadota; class Gammaproteobacteria; order Pseudomonadales; family Pseudomonadaceae; genus Pseudomonas; species Pseudomonas sp. A214. The sequence continues at coordinate 3,418,544 of NZ_LT707062.1, read as the reverse complement.
CGGTCACCGAGGCCAGCAATGGTCGCCAGGCCATGGACGCCATACGCAAGGGGCTGGGCCAGGTGGTGCTGCTGGACCTGACCATGCCGGAGATGGATGGTTACCAGGTGTTGAGCGCCTTGCGCGCCGAAGGCTTGCAGACGCAAGTCATTGTGATCTCCGGTGACGTGCAGGAGCAGGCGGTACGCCGCGTGCTTGAGCTGGGCGCATTGGCATTCCTGAAAAAACCTTTCGACGAAAACGAACTGCGCCAGACGCTCAGCCAGTTGGGCCTGCTGACGAAACCCGGCCAGACGCCGCCGCAAAATCGTCCGGCAACGAACACGGCCATCAGTTTTCACGATGCGTTTCGCGAGACGGTCAACGTTGCCATCGGCCAGGCCGCCGCCCTGATCGCCAAGGTGCTGGGTGTGTTTGTGCAGTTACCGGTACCGAACGTGAACATCCTTGAGGTGGGTGAGCTGCACATGGCGCTGAACGATGCCGGTAGCTCTGAACAACTCACCGCCATCTGCCAGGGCTTTATTGGCAGCGGGATTGCCGGCGAAGCCCTGCTGATATTTCACGAGTCGGAAATTGCTGACATAGCGCAACTGATGCAACGCCAAAGCAGCGACTATTCGGACCTGGAAATGCTGCTGGACCTCTCCAGTGTTCTGATCGGCGCTTGCCTGAGCAGCATTGCCGAACAGATCGACGTGGTGTTTTCTCAGGGGCATCCGCAGATTCTCGGCCAGCACGCGGCCATCGAGGAGCTGATTCAAGTCAACCGCAAGCACTGGAAAAAAGACCCTGGCGGTGGAAATCAGCTACAGCCTGGAAGGGCACGATATTCGTTTCGATCTATTGTTACTGTTCACGGAAGACTCGATCGAGCGGCTGACCCAAAAACTCACCTACCTGATGACCTGAGCCATGCCTGATTCCATTGATCTGAACGAGTTTCACTGGTTGCTGGCCATTGTTCAGAGCATCGATGTCGGTGTGGTGGTGCTGGACCGCGACTACCGCGTGCAGGTCTGGAACACGTTCATGGAGAACCGCTCCGGGGTGCAGCCAAAGGACGCCCACGACCAGCATTTTTTCAGCCTGTTCCCGGAAATCGATCGCCAGTGGTTCAGCCGCAAGGTAGAAAGCGTCGCTGCCCTGGGCACCCCAGCGTTCACTGTCTGGGAGCAGCGTCCCTATCTGGTGCGGTTCAAGAGCTACCAGCCGATCACCGGCCAGGAAGAGTTCATGTACCAGAAGACCACGCTGTTACCGCTGCGCTCGCCCGACAACACGATCAGTCACATCTGCCTGGTGATCTATGACGTCACCGACGTCGCCACCAACCGGCATCAACTACAGGCCGCCAATGCGCAATTGCAGCAGCTCTCCAGTACCGATCGACTGACCGGGCTGTACAACCGCGGTCATTGGGAGGCGAACCTGAAAGCTGCCTATGCGCGGCATCAGCGCTATGGCAATGCCTTGAGCCTGGTGATGCTCGATATCGACCACTTCAAACGGGTCAACGACACCTATGGCCACCAGGCCGGGGACAAGGTCATCGAGCAGGTCGCCAGGCTTCTGCACGAACACGTACGCGACTCCGACGTGGCCGGGCGTTATGGCGGCGAGGAGTTCGGCGTGGTGCTGTCGGACACCGACCAGACCGGTGCCCGGATGTTCGCCGAGCGCCTGCGCAAGGCCGTCGAAGAACTGCAGGTGCTGTACAACGACCAGAGCATCCGTTTCACCATCAGCCTTGGAGTGGCAGACCTGAGCCAGCCCTCGACCGGCCACTCCGAACTGATCGCCCGGGCCGACCAGGCGTTGTATACGTCCAAAAAAACCGGGCGCAATCGGGTGACGGTGCATGAGTAGATGATGACCGCCAGTCACGTGCCCGCGCTAATGCTCTGAACTTCCATCCAGCCTCCCGCCTCTGCCCTATATCACCACGCGACCCAGAGGCAGGAAGTCATGAGAGCACTCACTTACCACGGTGCACACAGTGTGAAAGTCGACACGGTCCCCGACCCGGTCCTGGAGGACAGTGACGACATCATTCTGCGTGTCACGGCAACGGCGATTTGTGGTTCCGATCTGCACCTTTATCGCGGAAAAATTCCCGCTGTCGAACATGGCGACATCTTCGGCCATGAGTTCATGGGAATCGTTGAAGAGGCCGGTTCAGCGGTGACCGCCGTTCAACCCGGCGATCGAGTGGTGGTGCCTTTCGTTATCGCCTGCGGCAGCTGTTTCTTCTGTCAGATGGATTTGTTCGCCGCTTGCGAAACGACCAACACGGGTCGTGGCGCGATTCTGAACAAGAAGGCAATCCCGCCCGGGGCAGCTCTGTTCGGTTTCAGTCATTTGTACGGCGGTATCCCTGGCGGACAAGCTGAGTATGTAAGGGTACCAAAGGCCAACACCGGGCCTTTCAAAGTGCCGGGAACCCTCTCGGACGAGAAGGTGCTGTTCCTCTCGGACATCTTGCCAACCGCCTTTCAAGCGGTGACCAACGCCGGGATCGGCAACGGCTCGAGTATTGCCATCTATGGCGCCGGGCCGGTCGGTTTACTGAGCGCCGCCTGCGCGCGGATGTTGGGCGCCGACCAGATCTTCATGGTCGATCATCACCCCTATCGTCTGGCCTATGCACAGAAAACCTATGGCGTTATTCCCATCAATTTTGATGAAGACGACGACCCGGCGGACACGATCATTCGCCAGACCAAGGGCATGCGGGGCGTGGACGGCGTGGTGGATGCCGTGGGTTTTGAAGCCAAAGGCAGCACCACCGAAACAGTGCTGGCTACGCTTAAACTCGAAGGCAGCAGCGGCAAGGCGTTACGCCAATGCATTGCGGCGGTCAGGCGCGGTGGGGTCGTAAGCGTACCGGGCGTGTATGCCGGTTTCATCCACGGCTTCCTGTTCGGCGACGCATTCGACAAAGGCCTGACCTTCAAAATGGGCCAGACCCACGTGCAGCGATACCTTCCCGAGCTGCTTGGCCATATCGAGACCGGTCGCCTTAGCCCTGAAGTCATCATCAGCCATCGCCTGTCCCTGGAACAGGCCGCCGAGGGCTACAAGCTATTCGACAAAAAACAGGAAGATTGCCGCAAAGTCATCCTGACACCCGGCGAGCCCGATATTGCCTTACCGGTCAATGATGACCAGGCCGTTCTGCTAAGTACGTAGGGGACTTATCCGGCGTCTGGGGCGAGAGGGTTTGTATTCATCGCATGCCCTCACGCCCTTCCTGGGCGCCCTACTCCATCTCAGCTCAACGCCAGGGCGCAAACCAGCCCAGGCCATCCTCGGTCAGGCCGCGGGGGTTGTATTCGCAGCCGATCCAGCCATCGTAGCCGGCCTCGTCGAGCAGTTTGAACAGGTACGGGTAGTTCACTTCTCCCAGGTCCGGTTCGTGCCGATCCGGCACGCCGGCAATCTGGATATGCCCGACACCGGCCTGGAAGCGCTGGAAACCGGCAATCAGATCGCCTTCCATGATTTGTGCATGGAACAGGTCCAGTTGCACACGCAGATTCGGCTCGCCCAGTTCGGCCAGAATTGCATGGCCCTCGGTCTGGCGATTGATGAAGTAACCCGGAATCGAGCGGGTGTTGATCGGCTCGATCAACAGTGTCAGTTGGTGCTCGGCCAAACGTCGTGCGGCGTAACGCAGGTTCTCCAGATAGACCTCGCGCATGCGCGGACGCTGGCTCTCGTCACTCACCAGTCCGGCCATTGCGTGCAGTTTGGGGCAGCCCAGGGCGTGGGCGTATTCGATGGCCCGGTCGACACTTTCACGAAATTCCGCCTCGCGCCCCGGCAACGCCGCGATGCCGCGCTCGCCTGCGGCAAAATCCCCCGGTGGCAGGTTGAACAGCACTTGGCTAAGCCCGTGCTCGGCCAAACGTCCGGCCAGTTCGGCCGGTGCGAACTCATAAGGGAACAGGTATTCCACGCCCTTGAAGCCGGCCTTGGCGGCTCGGCCGAAGCGATCCAGGAAAGGTGCGTCGTTGAACATCATGCTGAGGTTGGCAGCGAAACGTGGCATTGCAGTCACCATTGGGCGCCGAAGGTCTGGCGCAGTTCTTCGATTTGTTCGTCGTCCAGCGCCCGTACCGGCTGCTGGCGCAGCAACAGGTAGAGCTTGGCGGTTTCTTCGAGCTCTTCGATGGCATAGGTGGCCGCCTCCAGGCTCTTGCCTGAAACGACCGGCCCGTGATTGGCCAGCAACACCGAGCTGTGCTGCCCGACCAGCCCGCGAATCGCCTCACCCAGCCGCGGATCACCGGGCCGGTGGTACGGAATCAGCGGCAAGCGTCCCACACGCATGACGAAATAGGGTGTCAGCGGTGGCAGGCACGACGTTGCGTCCAGGCAATCCAGGCACGAGACCGCCGCCGAGTGCGTGCAATGCAAGTGCACGATGGCACCCGAATCTTCACGGCCTTCATAGACGGCACGGTGCAGGAATGCTTCCTTGGAGGCAGGTTTGCCAGCCAGGTGGTTACCTTGCCAGTCGAGCTTGGCGATGTCGGCCGGGTCCAGGCGACCGAGACAGGCGTTGGTCGGTGTCAGCAGCCAGCCATCGCCCAGACGCACGCTGATATTCCCGGAGGAGCCGGGGCTGAGCCCACGCAGGTAGAGGGAACGGCCGATCTCGACGATCTCTTCGCGCAATTGGCTTTCTGTCATGCCAGCATCTCCCAGGCCTTGATCATGAAATCGGCGCTACCGAAGTTACCGGACTTGAGCGCCAGCGTCAGCGGCCGACCGGATTGGCCGAGCGTCTGGGTCCAAGGCACGCCGGGGTCGATGCTCGGCCCGATGCGCAAACCTTCGATACCCAGCGCGCCGACCACTGCGCCGGAGGTTTCGCCACCGGCCACCAGCAATTGGCCCACGCCCTGCTGTTCGACCAGCGCACGGGCAATCGCCGCCAGGGCCGATTCAATGCGTTCACCGACCTGCTGCGCACCGAACTGTTGTTGCACCCGGCGTACCTCGTCGGCCGGACTGCTGGCATAGATCAGCACCGGACCCTGGTGGCCGGCAGCCCAGGCCAAGGCCTCGGCCACCAGTGCATCACCGCGGGCCATCAGCTCGGCGGCCTCAAGACGAAAGGCAGGATAGACCGCTGCCGCCTGCTCGATCTGGCCGAGGGTCGCTCGCGAACAGCTACCGCTGAGAATCGCCTGGCGCCCCCACCCTGCCCCCAGCCGGCTGGCTTCGCCGTTGGCCTGCAACAGCCCTCTGGCCTGCCAATCCTGGGCCATGCCCAGCGCCAGCCCCGAGCCGGCCGTGACCAACGGCAGATCGGCACAGGCGGCGCCGAGCACCTGCAAATCTTCATTATCGATAGCGTCGCTGATAGCGATGCCCACGCCCTCGGCGCGCAACGCGGCGATCCGCTGACGGGTCGCCTCGACGCCGGCGCGCAGGGTCCGGTAGTCGATCAGGCCGACCGGGTGGCGTGTCTGCGGCTGCAACACGCGCAGCAGGTTGGCGTCGCGCATGGGCGTGAGTGGATGGTCCTGCATCCCGCTTTCGTTGAGCAGCACGTCATTGGCGAACAGGTAACCGTTGAACACGCTGCGGCGGTTTTCCGGAAAGGCCGGACAGGCCACGGTGAAGTCGCTGCCCAGGGCTTGGAGCAGTGCATCGCTGACCGGGCCGATGTTGCCCTCAGCGGTGGAGTCGAACGTCGAGCAATACTTGAAGTAGAACTGTCGGCAGCCCTGCTGGCGCAACCACTCCAGCGCCTGCAGCGACTGTGCGACGGCTTCATCGGGCGCCAGGTTGCGCGACTTGAGCGCCACCACCAGGGCGTCGGCGTCGCCCACCGCCAAGGGCCCGTGTGGGACACCAATGGTCTGCACAGTACGGGCGCCGCCGCGCACGAGCATGCTGGCAAGGTCGGTCGCTCCGGTGAAGTCATCGGCGATGCATCCGATCAGGGGCATGGTCAAATCTCCTCGTTGGCGGCGGCAGGCAGGTTGATACCGGGGAATATCTTCACCACGGCGATATCATCCTCGCGCCCCAGCCCGGAAGCCGACGCTTGCTTGAACATCTGGTGGGCGCTGGCGGTCAGCGGCAGCGGGAAGACCGCCTCCTGGGCGCTGTCGAGCACCAGGCCCAGATCCTTGACGAAAATATCCACCGCCGAGCGCGGTCGATAATCACCCGCCAGCAAATGCGGCACGCGGTTTTCGAACATCCAGGAATTACCGGCGCTGTGACTGATCACCTCGTAGAGCGCCTCGGGATCGCAGCCCTGACGAATGCCATAGGCCATGGCTTCGGCCGCCGCGGCAATGTGGACCCCGGCGAGCAACTGGTTGACCAGCTTGATCTGCGAACCTTGCCCGGCCTCTTCACCCAGCCGGTAGACCTTGGCGGCGACGGCGGCAAGTGCCGTTTGCGCCCGTTCGAAGGCGGCCTCCGGCCCCGAGGCCATGATGGTCAACTCGCCCGCTTCGGCGCGCACCGCCCCGCCTGAAATGGGCGCATCGAGCATCAGCACTTGATGCTCGGCCAAGCGCCCACTGATGCGCCGCGCAGCCGCCGCCGAGATGGTTGCACAGGCAATGACCACGGAACCCGGACGCAACCGCGCGGCAATACCCTGCTCGCCGAACAGCAATTGCTCGGTTTGCGCGGCATTGACCACCACGATGAACAGCAGGTCGCTGAGCGCGGCGCTGTCACTCAGGGCACTGACCGGCTGGCCACCTTCGGCGATGAAGGCCTGGCGCACGTCCTCGCGGATGTCGTAGCCCCATACGGGCAGACCAGCGCGCAAAAGCGCGCGCGCCATGCCCAGGCCCATGGAGCCCAGGCCGACCACACCAATACTGGATATTGCTGTCACGGGTGAATCCTCTTGTGGTTGTTATCCGGACGCGTCGGCCTCGCTTCGCGCTTCGCGCAGGCGGACTTCGGCGTTGCGCAGATGCGAGGAGGCCGCGGTACGTGCCGCCTCACTGTCACCTGCGGCGATAGCGGCGAGCAGCGCGTGGTGCTCCTGATCGACCTGACACATGTACTGGGCGTTACGCGCCTCGTTGCGACGGGTCACTCTGATCGCCTGTTGCAGCAGCTGATGCAGAAAATCGATGGTTTCGAGAAAGTGCTGGTTACCGGTGGCGGCCACCACCGAACGGTGGAAGGCGAGGTCTTCGCGCACGCCGTCTTCACCCCGCTCGACCGCTTCGTCAAGCTCGGCCAAGGCGTTTTGCATCGCCCGCAATTGCGCATTGGTGCGCCGCGCTGCAGCCAGTTCGGCGGCCTTGATCTCCAGCGCGCTGCGCAATTCGAGGATCTCCACCACCGCCTCGAAGTTGCCCTGGGGTGGAGACAGGCGCAGCGCGACACTGGGATTGGGCACGACGAAGGTGCCGCTGCCCTGGCGCGAAGTGAGCATGCCTTCGCGCTTGAGCATCGAAATCGCTTCGCGCACCACCGTGCGGCTGACACCGTACTGCTCGCACAATGCCTGCTCGGTGGGCAGGCGGTTCCCGGCGGCCAACTGGCCGTCATGGACCGCTGCACTCAGGCGTTTGGCCAGCCGTTCGGCCAGCTTGGGGGTAACGTCGTTCAGACTGTCCACTCAAATTCTCCCGGCAATCGTCGCGCTGCCTTGCCACCCGCTGTGGGCAAGAAGAAAACACGCAACGGTTGCGTCCACGTTAAATTCATCATACAACATGACAACTACTTGTCACCTGGTTCGTCAAATAACAAGAATACGGGGCGTTCGGCACCCTGCCCCGAATATTCTCCTTAAGCGGAGTGCAATACATGAAGATCCTGGTAACTGGCGGCGCTGGCTTTCTCGGCGCCCGCCTGATCGAAGCGCTGCTGGCGCCCACTGCGAGTGACTTGCTGCCCCCCGGTGCCAGCCTCGTCTCGGTCGACTTGGCGCCCTGCCCCATCAATGACCCTCGGGTGGTGTCGCACACAGGCGACATCTGCGACCCGGCCTTTATCAAATCGCTGATCGGCCCAGAGACCTGCCTGGTCTATCACTTGGCCGCGATTGTCAGTGGCCAGGCCGAAGCCGACTTCGACCTTGGCATGCGGGTCAATTTCGATGCGACCCGCGCCCTGCTCGAAGCCTGCCGCCAACAGGCCCAGGCGCCGCGTTTCGTGTTCGCCAGTTCACTGGCGGTATTTGGTGGGCCGATGCCCGAGCAGGTACCCGAAGAACTCGCACCGCTGCCGCAATCGTCTTATGGCGCGCAGAAGGCCATGGCCGAACTGCTGATCAATGACTACTCGCGCAAGGGCTTCATCGATGGCCGGGTGTGTCGCCTGCCAACCATTTCCGTTCGCCCCGGCAAACCCAACGCAGCGGCCTCGTCATTTGCCAGCGGCATCCTGCGCGAGCCCCTGGCCGGCGAGATGAGCAACTGTCCGGTACCACTGGATACCCGCATGTGGCTGTCTTCGCCGCAGACCGTGGTCGACAATCTGGTCCATGCCGCGCGCCTGGACGGCCAGGCGCTTGGCCTGCGGCGGACCCTCAACCTGCCCGGCATCAGCGTGCGGGTCAGCGAAATGCTCGACAGTCTCGCCCGTGTCGGTGGCGAGGCGGCGCGCGCGCGGGTCAGCTTTGAGCCGGACGAGCGGATCCAGCGCATCGTTTGCAGCTGGCCCGGCGACTTCGACATCCAGCGGCCGCTGCAATTGGGCTTTCGCGGTGATGCCGACTTCGACAGCGTGGTAAGGGCGCACCAGCACAGCATGAATCGCTGACCCAGGCGGCGCCGTGCGGTGCCGTCGTTCCATCCAATAACAACAAGAGTGATTACCCAATGGACGCAACTTCTATCGCCGGCCCACAGCTGATGGTGAGCCTGGTCCTGGCCATCGTCATCCTCATCGTGCTGGTTCTCAAGACCCGCATCCACGCCCTGCTGGCGCTGATCATCGCCGCCTCGATCGCCGGCCTGGGTGGCGGCATGGCGCCCGACGCGCTGGTCAAATCCATCACCACCGGCTTCGGTGCCACGCTGTCGACCATCGGCCTGGTCATCGGTTTCGGTGTGATGATGGGCCGCCTGCTGGAAGTCTCCGGCGCCGCCGAGCGGATGGCCTATACCTTCGTGCGCTGGCTGGGCAACAAACGCGAAGAGTGGGCGATGATGGTGACCGGCTACATCGTCTCGGTGCCGATCTTCTGCGACTCGGCGTTCGTCATCCTCAACCCGTTGGTCCGGGCACTGGCGCGCAACAGCGGCAAATCGATGCTGACCCTGGGTATTGCCCTGGCCAGCGGCCTGATGCTGACCCACCATGCGGTTCCACCGACGCCAGGGCCACTGGGGATTGCCGGGATTTTCAATATCGACGTGGGGTTGATGATTTTCTGGGGCGTGGTATTCACCATTCCCGGCACCTTCGTGCTGGTGGCCTACGCCCGCTTCATGGGCCCACGCATCGAGGCGATGATCGCGCAAAGCGGCCAGACACCGGTCGAACCCGCCACCGCCTATCGTGAAGTGCTCGAACGCGCCGATGCCCGCGAGGCCGAACTGCCGCCGCTGTGGCTGTCGATGCTGCCGATCGTGCTGCCTATCCTGCTGATCTTCGCCAACACCCTGGTCGTCGCCCTCGGCAAACTCAACGGCGACAGCACCCTGACCCAGAGCCTGTTCGGTCAGACCATCGCTTTCGTCGGCAACCCGGTCATCGCTGTCGGCCTCGGGGTGGTGGCGGCACTGTATGGACTGGTACCGCGGCGCCCGCGTGAGGAAGTCATCGCGCACATGGAGAAAGGCGTGGAAAGCGCCGGCATCATCCTGCTGGTCACCGGTGCCGGTGGTGCATTGGGTGCCGTGTTGCGCGACAGCGGTGCGGGTCAGTACATGGGCGAATGGGTCGCCACCTTGCCGCTGCCGGCGGTGTTGATCCCCTTCGTGATCGCGTCCCTGGTGCGCCTGATCCAGGGCAGCGGCACCGTGGCAATGATCACCGGCGCCTCGATTTCGGCACCGATCCTGGCCTCGATTCCCGACGTTAACATGGTCTTCGCCGCCCAGGCGGCGGCCATTGGCTCGATGGTCTTTGGCTACTTCAACGACAGCTATTTCTGGGTAGTCAACCGCATGCTCGGGGTCACCAACGCCAAGCATCAGATGCTGACCTGGTCGATTCCGACCACGATCGGCTGGTTCACCTCCCTGCTCACCCTGTTGCTCTTCAACGCCATTCTCGGATAACAGTGCCGGGCACCTGGGCAGGAACTGATAAATCCTGCCCAGGTGCCCCTTGCTCTTAGCGCCTGCTCATTCACCCACAGTCGTTGCGGAGGAATGTTCGCCATATTTGCTCAACAGTTTCAGCGTCACGCCATTCGTCCAGCCGAAACCGTCCTGCAACTCATATTCGCCACCTCCCCCGCCATCTCCTCGCCCGGATACGTCGTACTTCTCTACCAGCTTGTCTTCCTTGCGGTAAAGATTGTGTACCTGTTGCAGGAAGCAAGTGCCAATCTGCTGCGCCAGCGCGGTGTGCCCATAGCGATCCAGCCCCTCAACCGCCACCCACTGCAGCGGTGCCCAACCGTTGGGTTCGTCCCACTGCTGGCCATTGCTGACCTGCGTGGTGGCAATGCCGCCAGGGCGCAGCAGACCATCACGGACTGCCTCGACCGTGCGATTGGCGTGGTCCGCGGAGGCAAGGCCGGTGTAAAGAGGAAACAGCGTGGCGGCTGTCAGTTGCGGGCGTTGACGGCGCTGCTGCCAGTCGTAGTCCACGTAAAACCCTGCATCGGCATTCCACAAATGTTGCTCAATGGCACGCTGCCGCCGGTCCGCGCGCTGACCATAGGCCTGGACGCATGGCGTGTTTTGCACGGTTTCACACGCCTTGGCGATGGTGCGCTCCAGGTGATAGAGCAGGCTGTTCAGGTCCACGGGCACAATGGATGTGGTGCGTATGGTTGCCAGGTTCTGGCCGTCGCCGAGCCAGCGCGAACTGAAGTCCCAACCGCTCTCCGCCCCGGCACGCAGATCACGCCAGACCTCTTGCCTGGATCTGTTCGAGGCCTGTTCAGCGGTTTTGACATCTTGCAGCCAGGACTCCTGTCGCGGCGTCGAACGGGCATCCCAATAGCGATTGAGCACGCTGCCATCGACGAGCTTGACCACGTGTTGCGCGGCGGCACCCGGTTTGAGCCCCTCGGCGCCCTGCATCCAATAGGCGTATTCCTTCTGCAGTTGTGGAAGGTAACGCCCAAACGCCTGGTCACCTTCGATGTGCGCCTGCAACTGCACCATGTAAGCGAAGAATGGCGGTTGTGAGCGGCTCAGGTAGTAGGTGCGATTGCCATTGGGAATGTGCCCGTACGTGGCGATCATGTAGGCAAAGTTATCGGTCATCTGGCGCACCTGGGCCTGATCACCGCTTTGTTCAAGCCCGAGCATGGTGAAGTAGGAGTCCCAGTAGTACATCTCGCGAAAGCGTCCGCCTGGAACGACATAGGGTTGTGGCAAGGGCAACAGGCTGCTGTAGGGCGGCACTTGGCGATAGGTACGGCTTAACACGGGCCAAAGGCTGTCGATGTGCTCTTGTATGGGCGCGCCCGGTTTTGGTGCCGGGCTTTGCGCTGCGCCGGACTCGATGAAGTTGTCCTTCACGAAGGTTTCGAGATCGAAGTCGCTGTTGTCGCGACGAGCCAGGTATTCGGCACGGATTTTCGAGGGGTCGCGGGTGGGCAGTGCGTCGACGAAATGCTTCTGGTCGGTGAACAGTTGGTTGTTCTGCACGGCTTCGAACAACTCGGGATATGCCTGGTCGGGCGGCAGATTGGCCCGTTCCTTGGCATCCATGTAGCCCCAGGTCGCGGGCGGTTGGCTTGAGCAAGCCGCGCACAGCAACGCGGCGAAGGACAGGCTGGTGAAATACAGTGGTCGCATCAGCGGCTCCATCATTTGTCGTTCCTGACAAACGACTGACACGGCCGAACAAACCCGGGTTCATTAAATGTCGCCGAATCGACAGCTGGAACAAGAGAGGCCACACTCAAATTTTCACAGGGTCTGGCCCGACCGCCCCAGGTTCAATGCCCCCCGGTTTCGACGGATGACACTCAAGCGCGTATAGGCCCAGCCGATAACACATTAAGTCAACGGCCCCCAGGCCGCGCCGGCACTGCTGGTTGCATAGGGTAACTCTCGATGATTTTGCCGTTTAACCGTCTGCTGATGAGCTGCGTCCTGGTGTTCCTGGCTGCAAGCACAGCCGTGCCAAACGCCGCCGCAGAGACTGCGCTGCGCATCGTTACGGAAGAACTGCCGCCTTATAACATGACGCAGAACGGGCGAGTGACCGGTATGAGCACCGAGGTGGTCCAGGCGGTGCTCAAGGAGGTCGGCGTAGAGGCGTCCATCCAGCCCATGCCTTGGGCGCGGGCCTACGAACTGGCGCTCAATGAAAGTAACGTGTTGATCTATTCAATCGTTCGAACGCCTGCGCGTGAATCACTTTTCCAGTGGGTCGGGGCCATCGCCCCAACCCAGTGGTACATGTATTCGCTGGCTGAGCGCCCGGTAAAACTCAACTCGCTGGACGATGCGCACGGTCACCAGATTGCCACCGTCAATCAGGACGTGGGTGAGCAATACCTGGTGTCGAAGGGTTTCCGCATTGGTACAGACCTGCAGTCGAGCAACAAGTACGAACACAACTACCGCAAGCTCAAGGTCGATCACGTGGAGCTATGGATTTCCAACGAGCTCAACGCGCTGTACCTGACCCGCCAGAATGGTGAAGACCCGGATAAAGTGTTGATCCGCTCGCTGCCGCTTCCCGAATTGAGCAGTCAGGATGGCTTGAGCATGGCGTTCAGTCGCAAGACGCCGGCCGCGACGGTCGAGAAATTCCGCTCAGGCCTGGAGACCATCCGCCGTAATGGCGTTTACGACGCCATCATGCGCAAGTGGTTATGACATGGCCGACGATTTTCGGACTGTCCCCATCCATCCGCCAAAAACCAGGACGTTCAGCTCGCTGGGACGGCGTCTGGTGTTGGCCACGCTGGTGTTCTGCCTGTGCTTTACCTTGGCGATGGTCACGCTGCGTACCTGGCAGGCCTGGGAAAACAATCTGGCGCAGATGAATTCCGAGCTGGTCCTGATCGACCAGGTGTTCCAGAACACCCTGGCCCATGCCATTTGGGAAATGGACCGTGAATCGTTGGACAAGCAGATCACCAGCGTTGCGAATGCGGCGCCGGTGGGACGCGTGGCACTCAATATCCTGCGACCCGGACAGGCGCCAGAAATCATCGAGTTCAATCGATATGCCAGCAATGCATCCAGCGTGGCGCCGGTGCTGCATCGCCAGCTCGTCGCGCAGCCCTACATCGGCGCCAACGAAAAGGTCGGTGAACTGACCATCGAGGGCGATAACAACCTGCTTTGGGAACGCCTCTGGGACGAAGCCCGCAGCATCGTCATCACGCAGGTGATCCAGTCGTTGCTGCTGGCCGGCCTGGTCATGACCATGTTCAACCGCCTGGTGACCGTGCACGTTGTCCATATCGCCCGGCATCTGGGGAAACTCTCACCACAAACACTCAACTCCCACCTCAAGCTGCAACGTTCGGTCCGGCGCCAGGACGAGTTGAGCCTGCTCGAATCCAAAGTCAATGCACTGCAAGACAACCTCCACGCCCATCTGGAGCGCCAGCACTCGGACGAACTGGCCCTTGCAGCCAGTCGCGACCAGTTGGCCGAACTGGTCGAGGCGCGCACTTCGGAACTCAAGGCCGCCAACCAGGCCCTCGAAGCGCTGTCGCGTCACGATGCCTTGACGGGCTTGGCCAACCGTCGTTACTTCGATGAACTGAAGGATGTCGAATTCCGCCGTGCGATCCGCCACAACACCCCGCTGGCCGTGCTGATGTGCGATGTGGATTTCTTCAAGATCTACAACGACACCTACGGCCATATCAAAGGGGACGAGTGCTTGAAACAGATCGCCGGGACCCTGCGCAGTGTCTTCGGCCGCTCCGGCGAACTGACTGCTCGCCTGGGGGGTGAGGAGTTTGTCGTGGTATTGCCCAATATCAACGCCAGCCAGGCATGCGAGGCAGCCCAGCGGTTTCGTGAAAGCCTGGCTGAACTTGCACTGCCCCATGGCGGCTCAGCGGTTTCCCCTTTTGTCACCCTGAGCATCGGCGTCGCCGAGCTGGACACCAAAACCATGGATCACTTCGATCAACTGCTGCAACGCGCCGACCAGGCGTTGTACCGGGCCAAACGCCAGGGGCGCAATTGCGTCGCTTTATAAAACCACCGTGTGCTGCGAGGTCTGTATGCACTACCGTCTGAAGCTCTGCTCCTGCTTGCTCCTGGCCCTGATCAGCGTGAAAAGTCACGCCGAGGCGATCGAAGTCGTGACCGAAGACTCGTTATACGCCTACCTGCGTGAAGGCGCGCTCGTCGGCCCGGGCACTCGAATAGCCGACGAAACCTTGAGAGGCGCAGGGATCAGCGATTACCGCATGTTGCTGTACCCATGGGCACGCGCTTACGAAAAAGCGCTGCATGAACCCAATGTGATGATCTTCCCGCTCGATCGCACCCCGGCCCGTGAGCAGATGTTCAAGTGGGTGGGTGAAATCCATCGGGCGACGACCAAGCTCTACAAGCTGCGTGGACGTGGCGGCATCGCCGTTGACAACCTTGAAGACGCCAAGCAGTACACCATAGGCGTGGTGCGCAATGACGCCAAGCAGGTTTACCTGCAGCAGAAAGGCTTTACCCGGCTGGTGGTATCGGCGGACAACCACGATAACTTTCAGAAACTGTTGAATCAGCAGATTCAGTTGCTGCCGATGCCCGAGAATACTGCGCGCCTGATGAGCAAAGATGCCCAAGTGGATTTCACCACTCTGGAGGAGGTCTTTTCCCTGGATGAACAACCCCACCGAGTTCACATGGCGTTTAGCCTGAGCACCCCAGACGAAATCGTCACCCGGGCTCAACAAGCTTTCGCGAAGCTCAAGGCTTCAGGCGAAGTGGATCGGATCATGACTGAAGAGCGTTAGCGGGTAAGCCTAATGCAGTACGTGCAGGCGGGGTGATTTGCTGACGCTGACCCTCCTATGGCAGGCTTGGGCCAGAGCTTTTTTCCGCGGTTCACGCGGTCACTGCAAGTCGGCAATGAGGCCCCTCCCATGAGCAAAGCGCCCTATGTACCGCCCAGAGTCTGGAAATACAACGCCCCGTCTGGCGGCCAGTTCGCCAACATCAATCGCCCTATCGCCGGGCCGACCCATGAAAAAGTATTGCCAGTGGGCGAACATCCGCTGCAGCTCTATTCACTGGCCACGCCCAATGGCGTGAAGGTGACCATCCTGCTGGAAGAGCTGTTGGCGCTGGGGCACACCGGCGCCGAATATGACGCCTGGCTGATTCGCATTAACGAGGGCGACCAGTTCTCCAGTGGCTTTGTCCAGATCAACCCGAACTCGAAGATCCCGGCGTTGCTTGATCGCAGCGTACAGCCTGCAATCCGGGTTTTCGAGTCCGGTTCGATCCTGCTGTACCTGGCAGAAAAATTCGGCGCCTTCCTGCCCACCGACCCGGCCGGACGCACCGAAACCCTGAACTGGCTGTTCTGGCAGATGGGCGCAGCCCCCTATCTGGGTGGAGGCTTCGGTCATTTCTACGCTTACGCGCCCGATAAACTTGAATACCCCATCAATCGTTTCACCATGGAAACCAAACGCCAGCTCGACGTCCTGAATCGCCGTCTTGGCGAAAGCCAATACCTGGCCGCAGACAGCTACACCATCGCCGATATCGCGGTCTGGCCCTGGTATGGTCAATTGGTGCGCGACAACGTGTACTCGGCTGCCGAGTTCCTGGCTGCCCACGAATATACCCATGTGCAACGCTGGGCCGAGGAGATCGCCAATCGACCGGCAGTGATCCGGGGGCAACGAGTGAACCGCACGTGGGGTGATGAAGCGAGCCAAGTGCCGGAGCGGCATCGGGCTGAGGATCTGGATTGAAGGGGCCGGGCCGGTCTTTTCCTGTCAGCACCGGATAGCAACCGCGGTGGGCCGGGCGCTATCCGAATCGCTGACCGCTGCGCGGATTAAACACGAATCGTGAATCGATGATTGACTTTTCAGCCATTGAACCTGCAATCACATTCCCTATGCTGGCATGACTGCTCATTGAGCGCGGCGCATCGTGAGGCCCTCCCGGCGCGCCTTCCGATCACTCGCGAGAACCGTCATGAAAGGCCCCAGAACGCTCTACCAGAAGCATATAGATGCCCACACCGTCTGTACGCTGGACGACCATGGCCATGTGTTGCTCTACATCGACCGCCAGGTCGCCAACGAATACACCAGCCCCCAGGCCTTCAGCGGCTTGAGAGAGGCGAACAGAACGGTATGGCGCCCGTCATCAACGTTGTGCGTGGTCGATCACGTCAACCCGACCGCGCCTGATCGCGTCGCGGCCATGCCGGATGCGGGTGGCGCGCTTCAGGTTTCTTACTTCGAGCAGAACTGTCGAGACTTCGGAATCGAGTTGTTCGATGTCCTGGACAAGCGACAAGGCATTGAGCACGTGGTTGCCCCTGAGCAAGGCTTCATTCTTCCCGGGATGGTCGTGGCCGCAGGTGATAGCCACACAACGACCTATGGCGCGCTGGGCGCCTTTGGTTTTGGTATCGGCACTTCGGAAATTGAACACCTGCTCGCCACACAGACGTTGGTCTATAAACGTCTGAAGACCCTGCGCGTGAATGTGCACGGGCGGATGGGCGCAGGCGTCACCTCCAAAGACATCATCATGGCCTTGATCCGCGACATCGGTGCGTCCGGTGCGACGGGCTACGCCATCGAATTCTCCGGCCCCACCATTGAGTCCCTCAGCGTCGAAGCGCGCATGACCATCTGCAACATGGCCGTAGAGGCCGGTGCCCGTGGGGCTTTCATGGCGCCGGACGAAAAGGTGTACGCCTACCTCAAAGACAAACCGCGAGCCCCGAAAGGGGCGCTATGGGAGCAGGCTGTCGAGAAATGGAAGACGCTTTATTCCGACCCTGGAGCGCATTTCGACAAGGAAGTCGAACTCGATGCCAGCGCGTTGGAGCCGATGGTGACTTGGGGAACCAGCCCTGACCAGGCCGCGCCGATTGGTGAGTGCGTACCGGATCCGCGCCTGGAGAGCGACCTGATCCGCAGGCAGGACCTGCAGCGTGCACTGCGCTACATGGGCCTTGAGCCGGGAACCCGACTGGCCGGGGTGCCGATCAGTCACGCCTTTATCGGCTCCTGTACCAACGCGCGCATCGAGGATCTGCGCGATGTCGCGCGCATCGTTCGGGGTCGCAAAGTAGCGGCGAGCGTGCGCGCGATGATCGTACCGGGTTCCACGCTGGTGCGTGATCAGGCACAAGCGGAGGGGCTGGCGCAGATCTTCAAGGATGCCGGCTTCGAATGGCGCCAGTCCGGCTGCTCGATGTGCCTGGCGATGAATGATGATGTGCTGTCGCCGGGAGATCGCTGTGCCTCCAGTACCAACCGAAATTTCGAGGGCCGTCAGGGCGCCGGAGCAAGAACTCACCTCATGAGCCCGGCGATGGTCGCCGCCGCAGCGATTTGCGGCCACCTCACCGACGTTCGTCAACTGTCCATGGAGAGCTGAAATGCAGCCATTCACCATCGTTCGCGGTATCGCCGCACCGCTGCCCGCCGCGAATGTGGACACCGACGTCATCATGCCCAAGCAGTTCCTCAAGGGCATCGATCGCAATGGGCTGGACCGCGGGGTCTTCTTTGACTTGCGTTTCCTGGCCGATGGCGTCCCCAATCCGGCGTTCATTCTCAATCAGGCCCCTTGGGATCACGCCAGTTTCCTGATCACCGGACCTAATTTCGGTTGTGGTTCCAGCCGCGAGCACGCGGTCTGGGGGCTGAAGCAATTGGGTATACGCGCACTGATCGGCACGAGTTTCGCTGGTATTTTCTCCGACAACTGCCAGCGCAATGGTGTTCTGCTCATTCAGTTGAAGGAGTCAGAACAGCAGGAGATCAGCCATCTCGTTGGGTCACCTGAAAACTCGCAGATCACGATCGATCTGCATGCCCAGCAGATTCACCTTCAGAGCGGAAAGATAATTGGGTTCGAGATGGACCCCTTACGTAAAAAAGCGCTGCTGGAAGGTCTCGATGCGATTGGTACAACGCTTGAGCACACGTCACGAATCCGCGACTTCGAGGCACTGCACCATCGTTTGAACCCCTGGCTTGCCTGAGCCTCGAGCGAACAAGGGCCTGCATCCTGCGGGCCTGCGGGGCCGGACAGAACTGCCGTCAGGCGCGGGCCGTCTCCGGTAGCCGCAGCCTTTTCAAATAGCTCTCCAGAAACTCCACGCACACGCGAAGTTTGGCCGAATCCGCCAGCCTGGTCGGATACACCGCCCAGACGTTCGCGCTTTGGGTGTAATCGGGCAGCACGCGGACCAGCTTGCCTTGATCCAACAGTGGCTGAACATCCCACAACGACCGCAGAAGCACCCCGCGCCCAGCCAAGGCCCATTGCAGTACGATTTCTCCGCTGTTGGATGACAATCTGCTGCTGACCCGTACAACCTCATCGCGGTTGGCCTGATTCAAATGCCACACACCGAATGGATTGTTCCGCTCCTTCAGGACCAGACAATCATGATGAGCAAGATCCTTGAGAGTGATCGGGACCCCTCGCCGCTCCAGGTAATCCGGTGTGGCACAGAGCACTCGGTGGTTACTGAGCAGCTTGCGGCTGATGTGATGGCCCGGCAAGTCGTCACCCACGCGGATCTCCAGATCAAAGCCTTCGGCAACGATGTCTACCACGCGGTCGAACACATCCAGCCGCACCTCCAGTTCCGGGTAGATCGATGACAACTCTGCAATCGCAGGGGCAACATGATTGCGCCCAAAACCGAAGCTGCTGCAAATGTGCAGCAGGCCACGAGGGGCTTGGCGAATCTCGGTGAGCTCACCAACGAAATCATCCATGTCGTCGAGAAAGCGAATCGCCCAGCGCTGGGTTTTTTCTCCCGCTTCAGTCAGCGCAATGCGTCGAGTGGTGCGATGCAAAAGCCGCGTGCGCAACGTCTGCTCGAGCACGCGAATCCGTTTGCTCACGAAGGCCGGCGAGAGCCCAAGCTCATCCGCGGCACCGGCAAAGCTGGATTTGCGAATGACGGTCAGGAAGACCCGAAGGTCCTCCGGCAGAGGCGTTTGAACACGAAATGTGTTTTCTGGTGTCATGACTGCCCGGCCTGCTCCACTTTTTTGCGAAGAATAGCATCTACTGATCCGCCCCCCGTCAGCTTATGCCCAACCCGTTCGGCAGCCCCAGGGAGATGGCCGGGATGTCAGTGATCACGATCAGAACCAGCAGCAAGGCAAACTTCGAGAGACGCCTTCGGCCACCCCGAACGGGCGACCGTGGCTGGGGAACTTCAGTTGGATTGGTTGGCCGCCTGGGCCGCTTCGATCAGTTCGGTACCGATCTGCGTTTCGAAGGCTTTCCAGGCAGGACGCACGGCGTTGCGCCAGGCATCACGTTGCTGTGGGGTCAGGCTGATGATCTCGCTCTTGCCCGAATCGATGATGCCCTGCTTGGCCTTCTGATTGAGCACCTCGGCCTGCTTGTTCACTTCGACAGTGACCTCATCGATGATCTGCTCCAGCTCATCGCGTACATCTGCCGGCAAACCATTCCAGAATTTGGTGTTGGCGATCAGCAGGTAGTTGCCGATGGCATGGTTGGACTCGGTCATGTACTTCTGCACTTCATAGTATTTCTGGGAATAGATGTTCGACCAGGGGTTGTCCTGAGCATTCACCACCCCCGTCTGCAGGCCCTGGTAGATCTCGGCGAACGCCATCTTGCGCGGCACTGCGCGCAATGCGCTGTATTGCGCGGCCTGCAGGTCAGAGGGCTGCACGCGGAACTTCTGCCCGCGGGCATCACTTGGCTTGACCAGCGGCTTGTTCGCGGTCAACTGGCGCATACCGTTGAGCCAGTAGGCCAGCCCGGTGATGCCCTTGCCTTCCATTGACCTGAGCAGCGCCTTGCCTTTGTCCGACTGTTGAAAGCGCTGCGCTGCCGCCACGTCGTCGAACAGGAACATCAAGTCGAACAACTGCAATTGCTTGGTGTACTGCTCCAGTTTCGAGGGTGCCGGCGCCAACATCTGCACCTCACCCAGCAGCAACGCTTCCATCTCCTTGCCATCGCCGTACAACGACGAATTGGAGTAGACCTGCACTTCGACTTTACCCGGCAGGCGCTCCTCCACCAACTTCTTGAACATCAGGGCGCCCTGCCCCTTGGGCGTGCTGTCGGCGGTGATGTGGGAGAACTTGATCAGAATCGGCTCGGCGGCCTGGACAGACAACGCACCGACCAGGGCAAAGCTGGCAAGCACCCCGGTCAGGCCACGACGCACGGATGGATACTTCATGGTGAGCTCCTATTGTTTTTGTTCGAGCGTTGGGGACGTATCCCCCTCAGTCCGTTTGGACTCTACCCCCCGTCCCTACGCCACTGAAATTCATATTTGAACAATGCTGCCTTCGGCTTTCACGAAGGCTCGACCATGGAAGCCTCCCGTTGTTCGCTGCTCATCAGGTGTTCGAGCATCTGGCGTGCCGTCATCGACAGCGCTTCCAGGCTGCGCACGGCAATCTTCAACTCGCGACGCGCCCAGGGATCGTCCAGCGCAATGACCTGCACATCGAGCGCCGGCAGATAGGTCCGCACGGCAAGCTCCGGCAGGATGCCGATCCCCATGCCGGTGTGGATCATCCGGCAAATGGCTTCGAAGCTGCGCACCTGGATACGCAGGCGCAGTGGCGTACCCAAATGACGCGCTGCCTGTTGCAGCAGGCCGTGCAACGAGGCGTCCTGCTGCAACCCGATGAAGTCGTAGCTGACCGCTTCGTGCAGGCTGATGCGGCTGCGCTCGGCCAGCGGATGCGCGCGTGGAGTGACCAGCACCAACCGATCGTGGCGGTAGTTGAACACCTGCAGTTCATCGGCGGGCACATGGCCGGCAAAAATGCCGATATCGGTAAGCCCTTCGCGCACCGCACGGATGGCTTCGCTGCTGACCCGCTCTTCCAGATCGATTTTGACCTGCGGGTGCAAACGGGTAAAAGCACTGAGGTCCTCGGGCAAGAATTCGATCACCGCCGAGGTGTTGGCGTGAATGCGCACATGCCCCTTGACCCCCTCGCTGAACTCGCTGAGGTCGGCATTCATCTGCGCAAGGTTGTCCATCATATTGCGCGCGTGATGCAGCAGCGCATGCCCGGCCGGCGTCAGTTCGACGCCCTTGGGCTGGCGGTAGAGCAAGGCGATTCCCAGCTGGTTTTCCAGGTCGCTGACCCGTTTGCTCACCGCCGCCAGGGCCAGGTGCTCGCGCTCGGCGGCCTTGGTCAGGCTGCGCTCATCGGCGATGGCGACAAACAGCTTGAGGGTGACGAAATCGATACGACGCATAGGCGCGGCCTCCTGTCAGTCGTGTATCACGACGTGCAGCACGATGAAGAACAGTTTCAAGGTTCTCACAGGTGGTACTTCGCAGGATACGAAGCCTGGCTTGGTCATTGATCAATTGTTCAGTCCATGGGCCTGAGCCATCCTGCCTGACAAAGAACAGCGCACGACCCAAAGGTGCAGACATGACAGAACAACACGCAAGCAGCATGGCGCTGCAGGGCCTGAAGGTCCTGGAGATGGGCCAACTGATCGCCGGCCCGTTCGCCAGCAAGATGCTCGGTGAGTTTGGTGCCCAGGTGATCAAGATCGAGCCGCCGGGTGTTGGCGACCCGCTGCGCAAGTGGCGCAAGCTCAAGGACGGCACCTCGCTCTGGTGGCATGTGCAGTCACGCAACAAGCAGTCGTTGACCCTCAACCTGAAAGCAGCGGAAGGTCAGGAGATTGTTCGCCGGCTGGTGGCCGAAGCCGATGTACTGGTCGAGAACTTTCGCCCCGGCACCCTGGAAAGTTGGGGACTGGGCTGGGACACGCTGTCGAAGATCAACCCGCGCCTGATCATGCTGCGCATCTCCGGCTACGGGCAGACCGGTCCCTATCGCGACCGCCCCGGCTTCGGTGTCATCGGCGAGGCCATGGGCGGCCTGCGTCACCTCACCGGTTATCCGGGTCAGGCACCGGTACGGGTCGGCATCAGCCTGGGCGATTCGTTGTCTTCCCTGTATGGGGTCATCGGCGTGCTTCTCGCTTTGCAGGAGCGCCAGAACAGCGGCATGGGCCAGTTCATTGACGTGGCGCTGTACGAATCGGTGTTTGCGATGATGGAAAGCCTGGTGCCGGAGTACGACGCCTGCGGATACATTCGCGAGCCCGCCGGCAGCGCTCTGCCGGGTATCACGCCGTCCAACTCCTACCCCTGCAACGACGGGCATTTCGTACTGATTGCCGGCAATGGCGACAGTATCTACAAACGATTGATGCACCTGATCGGCCGCCCGGATCTGGCCGAGGACCCGCGCCTGGCGCATAACGACGGACGCGGCGAACATGCCGAGCGCATCGATGCTGCCATCGCCGAGTGGACCCGGCAACGCGACCGGGACCAGGTCCTGGAAGCACTGAATCAGGCGTTGGTGCCGGCCGGTTTCCCCTACACCGCCGCCGATATCGTCAAGGACCCGCACTACCTCGCGCGCCAGATGATCGAGACCGTGCAGACCAGCGCCGGCGCGCTGAAAGTGCCGGGTGTACTGCCCAAACTCAGCCGCACCCCAGGGCGTCTCGGCGCCGGCGGCCCGCAATTGGGCGAGCACACCGACCACCTGCTGGCCGGTCTGGGCCTGAGCGGCGAACAGGTCCGCGGCCTGCGCGAGCGCGGCATCATCTGAACAAGGACGCGCCTGCAAAACAGCTTGCGCTCCTCACCGTTACCCGGAGAACCGCCCCATGAGCAAACGCCTGTACATCCAGGAAGTCGTCACCCGCGACGGCTTCCAGAGCGAAGCCCAGTTCATCCCCAGCGAAGACAAGATCGCCCTGATCGATCGCCTGGCACAAACCGGTCTGGCGAAGATCGAAGTCACCTCCTTCACCTCGCCCAAAGCGATTCCCAGCCTGCGCGATGCCGAAGCGGTGATGCGCGGCATCCGTCGCGTGCCAGGGGTGGAATACAGCGTGCTGGTGCCCAATGTGAAGGGCTGTGAGCGGGCATTGGCCTGCGAGGTTGACGAGATCAACCTGGTGATGTCGGCCAGCGACAGCCACGGCGTGGCCAACCTGCGCATGACTGCCGAACAATCGCTCGAGCAGTTCCGCCAGATCATTGCCGTCAGCCAGGGAAGCGGCGTGTTCATCAATGCCTCGTTGTCGACCGCCTTCGGCTGCCCGTTCGAAGGTCAGGTCGCCGAAGCGCGGGTCCACGGGCTGATCCAACGCTTGCTGGACATTGGCGTGCAGGGCGTGACCTTGTGTGACACCACTGGCATGGCCGATCCGGCGCAGGTCGCGCGCATCTGCCGTGAAGCCCTGGCG
Source organism: Pseudomonas sp. A214 (assembly GCF_900156295.1). Classification (NCBI taxonomy): domain Bacteria; kingdom Pseudomonadati; phylum Pseudomonadota; class Gammaproteobacteria; order Pseudomonadales; family Pseudomonadaceae; genus Pseudomonas; species Pseudomonas sp. A214. Next base: position 3,394,980 of record NZ_LT707062.1, on the reverse strand, counting down.
CGCTGGCCGCAGACCCCGTTTACCCTACACTTTCACAACACCCGAGGCATGGGACTGGCCAATGCCCTGGCGGCACTGGACGCCGGTATTGATCGTTTCGATGCCTCGCTCGGAGGGCTGGGCGGCTGCCCCTATGCACCTGGCGCCAGCGGTAATATTTGCAGCGAGGATCTGGTGCACATGTTCCAGCGCATGGGCCTGGACACCGGTGTCGACCTGGACAAACTGCTGGCGGCGGCGGCCACCCTGCCAACGCTGGTCGGTCACCCGGTGCCAGGGGCAATTCTCAAGGCCGGCAAGTCCGACCGACGCTATGCAAAAGCTCAATAGATACCAAGCCGGTAGCCTCGGGCCGAGGCTACCGCGCCGATAGTCGAGCGCCTCACCGCCCCCTCCAGAATCGGCCGATATTGTTATTGCGCCCTGCACAGACCATTCAAATCTGCTGGCTTTATAGCCGGAGCAGCTGCCTTGTAAGCTCCCTCTCGATCCCCATTGGCGACAAAGCCGGTGAGTGATTGCCGATCATCGATCCGGTTTGAGCGCGCCGGTATCCGTCGCCATCGGTGTCTTCAATGTCGCCACGGATCTTCTCTTCGCAGACTGGGAGTCAACGATGAAGCTACAGGTCAATGAACGCGAACTGGAGGTGGATGCGCCCGCCGATATGCCGCTGTTATGGGTCATTCGAGACCTCATGAACATGACCGGCACCAAGTTCGGTTGCGGTATGGGCCTATGTGGCGCCTGCACCGTGCATATCGACGGCTCGCCCCAGCGCAGTTGCATCACGCCGGTCGGTGCCCTGGCCGGTAAAAAAATCACCACTATCGAAGGGCTGTCAGCCGATATCAGCCATCCGGTTCAGCGTGCCTGGACCGAACTGGATGTGGTCCAGTGCGGCTATTGCCAGTCCGGTCAGATCATGGCCGCCTCTGCATTGCTGACCAGCAACCCTGCCCCCACCGACGCCGACATCGATCAGGCCATGGCCGGCAATCTATGTCGTTGCGGTACGTACCAGCGCATTCGTTTGGCAATCCACCGGGCCGCCGAACTGAGCAAAGCCTGACCCCATCCTCTCAGCCACCTTTCAGCCAGGGAGTGCTCTGCAATGAATGCCATGATTGTCTCTTCTCGTCGCAGTTTTCTTAAGTCTGGCACCGTGCTCGGCACTGGCCTGATTGTCGGTTTCACGGTGCCCGCTGGCAGACGCCTGATGGCGCAAGACCTGGAGTCCGCCGAATTCGCGCCCAATGCATTTCTGCGCATAGCCGCGGATGACAGCATCACCATTTTCCTGGCCCATTCCGAGATGGGTCAGGGGGTCTGGACCACCCTGACCCTGCTCATCGCCGAAGAACTGGACGCTGACTGGAACACACTCAAGGTCGAGCATGCGCCGGCCGCCGCCGTCTATGCCAGTCTGCGGCGTGGGTTTCAGGGCACGGTCGGCTCTTCCAGCATTCGTGATGAGTTCGAGCGTTATCGCCGGGCGGGCGCAATGGCGCGGGCGCTGTTGATCCAGGCAGCGGCCATTCGTCTTGGCCAGGCCCCCAGCGCATTGCGCACAGAACATGGAGAGGTCATCGCCGGCAACACCCGTCTGCGCTATGGCGAACTGGCCGAACAGGCCGCCACGCTCCCGGTGCCGGATCCGGCGACGCTGCCCCTGAAAGATCCGGCAGCCTGGACGCTCATCGGCAAGGGCGCCCTACGGCTGGACTCGCCAGAAAAGATCAGCGGTCGCGCGAAGTATGGCATCGACGTCCAGTTCGAAGGATTGCTCTGCGCCGTGGTTGCACGGGCGCCGATGCTCGGCGGCAGCGTCCGCGCCTTCGATGCGACCCAGGCCAAGGCCCTGCCCGGCGTACGCCATGTGGTTCAGGTCCCCAGCGGCATTGCGGTCGTCGCTGATCACTACTGGGCGGCCAAGCGCGGGCGCGATGCGCTGCAAGTGCAATGGGAGGCTGCAAGCGGCACCGTCATCCTCGACAGCGACCAGCAACGCCAGGATTTAACCGCCCTGACCCACACACCGGGTGAAGTCGTCACGCAACGCGGCGAGGTGGAGCAAGCCCTGAAGTCTGCCCGCAAGGTAGTCGAGATGGCGTACAGCGTGCCCTACCTCGCGCACGCCACAATGGAGCCACTCAACTGCACCGTGAAGCTCAGCGACGATGGCTGTGACATCTGGGTCGGCAGCCAGATGCAAACGTTCAATCAACGAACCGCGGCAAAGATCACCGGTCTTGCCCCTGAGCAAATCCGTATTCACACCACCTTCCTGGGCGGTGGTTTTGGCAGGCGTGCCCTGCAGGATTTCATCGCCGAAGCGGTGGAAGTCGCCAAGGCTGTGAATGTGCCAGTGAAAACCCTCTGGAGTCGCGAGGATGATATGCAGGGTGGTTACTACCGGGCAGCCTTCGCCCAACACCTGCGCGTTGCCTTGGGGGCGGACGGGCGACCGGTGGCCTGGTCGCAAACCACGGCGGGGCAATCGATATTTCCGGATGCGTCGGGCATTCACCCGACGTCTGTCGAAGGCATGAGCGACTCGCCCTACATCATGCGCAGCCCGGCCTATCGGGTCGAAGCGCACGCCCCTCGGTCGAACATTCCGGTGTGGTATTGGCGCTCCGTTGGACACAGCCACAACGCCTTCGTCATGGAGAGCGCGGTGGATGAGCTGGCACACGCCGCCGGACAGGACCCACTGGCGTATCGCCGCCTGCTGCTTGAATCGGACCCACGGCACCTGGGCGTGTTGAACCTTGCCGCCGAACGCTTCGGTTGGGGGCGCACGCCAGCACCGGGACGCGGCCACGGCCTCGCCGTACATCAATCATTTGGCAGCTACTGTGCTCAAGCGGTGGAGGTTTCCATCGAAGGTGGGAATATCCGCGTTCATCGCGTGGTGTGCGCGATCGACTGCGGCATCCCGGTCAACCCTGACAACATCAAGGCACAGATGGAAAGCGCTATTGTCTTCGGCCTCAGCGCAGCGCTGTTCGGGCAGATGAGCATCAAGGAGGGTCGTATCCAACAGTCCAACTTTCACGATTACCGGGTGCTGCGCATCAACGAAATGCCGCAGATCGAGGCGCATGTGCTGCCCAGCACCGAGAGCCCTGGCGGTGTAGGCGAACCCGCAACGCCCCCCATCGCTGCGGCGGTGGCCAACGCGGTCTTCGCCCTGACGGGTCAACGCTTGCGCGAACTGCCGTTGCGTCCATCGAGCAGTACATGAAGCGAAGGCCTTCAGGTCAGCGGGCCAAAGCGTTCGGCATACAGGGCACCCACCCACTCGACAAACACCTTGAGTCGTGGAGAGAGCTGGCGGTGATAGGGATACAACACCGAAACCGGGAGTCCTGGACTGGGCCAGTCACCGAGAACCTCGACCAACTCCCCTGACGCCAGGTATTGCTCCACGCGAAAGCGCGGCACCTGGATCAGTCCACAGCCGTTCAACGCACAGCAGCAGTAAGACTCGGCGTCATTCACTGAAATCCAGCCCCCCGGCTCCAGCTCGACCACTTGGCCGTCAATGACAAAGGTGAACGGGTAACGTATGTCATGATTGCTGGCAAAGAAGCCCACGGCCTGATGTTCAGCAAGCTGCTGTGGAAACATAGGCGTGCCGTGTTCGGCCAGATAGCCGGGGCTGGCACAGACCACTTCAGGCATCAACGCCAGCCGCTTGGCCACCAGCGAAGAATCACGCGGGTTACCTGCACGGACCACGCAATCGACGCCTTCGCTCACCAGATCCACCAGCCGGTCGCCGCAGCTGATGACCAGGTTGATTTGGGGATAGCGCCGATGAAAATCCTGGATGTTCGGCAGGATGATCCGAGTCGCATGGGTCCCGTGCAAATCCAGACGCAAAGTGCCGCGCGGATTCGCCACGACCGTGCTGAGTGAAGACTCGGCGTCCTCCAGATCTGCGAGCACAGCCTTGCATCGCTCATAGAAGGCCTGGCCGTCGAGTGTCGGCCGCACCCGCCGGGTTGTACGCTCGAGCAGACGCGCACCGAGTTGCCGCTCCAGTTCCTTGATGGCCAGCGTAGCTGTGGCCCGCGGGATATTCAGACCGTTGGCTGCACGAGTAAAACTACCTTGCTCGATGATGCGAATGAACAGTTGCAAGGCATCGAATTTGTCCATCGTGTGACGCCCTTTTATTGGTGAGAGATGAACAGTCTTACCCGCGATGCCTGACTAATCCACCCCATCGAAGCAACCAGTATCACTTTCACGACGGTGCAAGGTCCAGCGTAGGCCGATTGTTTATGGCAGGTGAATGGTCATGGCAGCCCCGTCGATTTATCCATCGCCAGGAAGACACCACACTGTCCCCGTCAACCTTTTGATAAACGACTCCAGGACATCATTCAGATGAAACCGACATCTCATGCTCCCAATGCTGAACAGCCCTCGAAGCTGGTCATCCCGGCCCTGGGTATTTTTTATCAATGGGGCGAGCCTCTCGCCTATGCAATGCTCAGGTTATGCCTGGGGATCATCATGGTGACCCATGGCTTGCCCAAGCTGTTGGGAACTTCACACGGCTCGATGGCGGATCCCATGGCGGGTTCGATTCACTTGATCGCAAACGTGCTGCATTTGCCATTCCCCGCGCTATTGGGTCTGTTCGTCGCCTGGCTTGAAGGTTTGGGTGGGTTGCTGCTGGCGCTAGGGTTGGCCACCCGGCCATTGGCGGTGGCGATGGCCATACAGATGGCGGCGATCGCTTACATCCTTGGCCCGAACTGGCCCTGGATAGACCGTGGCATCGAATACCCGGTATTGATGGGCTTTCTTTTCACTTATATCGCCTTCAAGGGGGCCGGTCGTCACTCACTGGACCGCCTATGGGGGCGTGAATTCTGACGCCTTCGCAGCGCTTATCGACCGGCATCGGCTGACAGTCGATAAGGATGGCGGTTAGATGATGAGCGAAGGATTCACCCGTGTTCAATCATCGTTGAATGGAGCGCTCGGATCCCTTTCACCCGGCGCCCCAGGTCGCTGGATCGTGGCGCAGTTCGAATCATAGCCCTGCCCCTCGAGTTGGGCGCGTGCAAACGCAAACGCTTCATTCAACGAGCCGTGCATCACCCCGTCATGCCCCAATCCTTCATAGGTTTTCCAGGTGACCTGGTTTCCAGCCGCGCACAGCGCCGCCGCCACCGCATACTGTCGTACCGGGGTGATGGTCTCATCGGCCTGGCCGGTGGCAATCAGCAATGGAAAAGCGATCGTTGCCTGGGGCATATCGGTCGTGGGCGTGCGCAGAGCGCTCAACGCTTGCGCACTGATGGTCAGCAACTGCGAAAACGAACCGATTTTCAGCTCCCGCGACTTGAGGGCAATTTCCCGCGTACAGCTTTGCCGGGCAACGTCGAGAAGCTGCAGCCCTTCAGGCGTCAGTAGGTCGTCTATTCGGGGCGCGTTGTCGCGTAACCCGCCAGTGGCCAACGACAGGAAGATCGTATTGGAATGGCGCGCCTCAAGCGCGATGGGCCCGTCGGGGAATGTACTATTGGGCGCTGTGATAACCGCACCGAGAATATTGAGTTCAGGTGCATAGCTGGCGGCGAGTATCGACGCGCCCAGAGCGGCGCCGCCCCCCTGGGACTGCCCCGCCAGGATCGTGCGGTTGGCAATCACACCGGGCTTGAGTGCACGAGCGGCACGAACTGCATCCAGGACAGAGCTGCCTTCGGCCTGCCAGACCGTATACGGGTGAGGCCCTGGCCCCCCCAAACCTTGATAGTCAGTTGCCACGACGGCGAATCCGCGCTCCAGCCAACGATTGATGTACGCAGCGTCACGCGCTCTGAACCCGGTCCACGAGGGCGCGCATATGTCGGCGATCCCCAGCGTACCGTGGGCCCAGGCCAAGAGCGGCCAACCTTCAGACGGAGCAGGACCACTCGGCAGGAACAGCGTGCCGCTGACAGGCACCTGGCCTGAGTGCCAACGCTGGTCCGTGGAACTGTAGAGCATGCGTATGGTTTGCGCCGCGGCTGGCACCCGCTCCTGCGGTTTGAGCGTTTCGCTCCTCAGCAAGACACCGGAAACAGTGGGCATTGGATCCTGCCAGCGATAAAACGCAGAAAGCTCCATATCACCTGCGGCACGCCCGACCGGAAGTTCACCGGCAGCCATTGCGTTGAACGCAAGGGTCATGATGCTCCCAAGACAGATCCGCGTCACAAGTGAAGAAGCAAGGGTTCGAAGAATCAGCATTTAGCGTTCGCCTCATGATGAAGAAGGCCCCAGCACAATGGTCTGGAGACCACGAGAGTCAGTGTTCAGGATCAGGATGACTGGCCGGACGGCGCACTACGCCAGTGCCTGACGCAACGCAGTGGCTTGGGTGAAAATCACATCCCGTACGACAGGTGCAACTTCATTGAATCGCAGGAACCCGTGGGTCATGTTCGCAAGGACTTCCAGGTGCGTCGCCACACCGGCAGCGTGCAACTTATCCGCCAGCTCACAGTTTTCGTCGTACAACGGATCAAGTTTTCCGACGATCAAGCGCACAGGCGGGAGCCCAGCCAGATCAGCGGTGATCGGCTGCACCCGCCAGTCATCTTCATCCTCGGCCAGGTAGCTCGCCCAATAAGCGCTCATCGTTTTGGCAGACAAGTTTTGCCCGCCATACCCACCGAGTCTCTGCCACGAATCGGAAGAAACGCCTCGGGAATAGGAGCCGTAGTACAGCATCAGCTGTCGCACCGCATCCATTCCAGCGTCGCGCAGCGCAAGGGCGGCGCCCAGGGCCAGATTGGCGCCCGCCGAGTCCCCACCCAGGGCATACCCCCGCACAGGACAATGAGTGATTGTCCCCAGGTTGATGACCCTGCTGACTATCGACACCACCTCGTTAAACGCCACTGGAAAACGGTATTCCGGCGAGAGGGCATAGCCGATGGACAACACCGCCAAGCCGCTGTCACGCACCAACTGGCGCAGAGGAGCGTCCCAATCGGCGAGTGCTCCGTGTCGAAACCCGCCGCCGTGACAATAGAACAGCAGCAAGGGCGTCTCATCGTCTTCCGGCCAATACAGCTTGCACGGAACAACCCGACAATTGACCGAAAACTCCAACATGCGCTCGCAGGACAAAGGCACACTGGGTCGCGACGCCCATGCGCTGATTCGTTGCAACTGCGCGCGAACCTTCTGAATCTCTCCTTCGACGACAGGAAGCAGACCCAGCTCGCGTAACGTCGCCGCGACGCTGACCAGGTCTGGATGAACCTCGTTAGGATCGACGAGCACCACGTCTGTCCCCTCACCGCCCACTTTCGGGTTGTCGCACTTCTCACCGAGCCTGGACATCGCCACCTCTGATTATCGGTTGTCTGCCGCCACGTTGAACAACGGCGCCATTAAGAGCCTGCCTTGATGAATGGCTGGCGCTGGTCATTGTTCGGATTCCAGGATCGCGTCCCTCACCATGAAGGCCCATTGCGCGCCGTGCATATCACGATCCTGCAGAGCCCCCTGCACCACGGGACGCGGCAGGCTGATCTTGATCACATTCAATGCATCGATCCGAAACACGCTGATCGACTCGACGGTCCGGCGAAAGAGCTGAGCAATGGCCGGCGCTTGCAGTTTCGGTTCGCCCGCCAGCTGGGCAAAAACATCCGAGTCCTGACAAAACACATCAATGGTCAAAGAAAAGGGGCCGGCGTTCTTGGAGCGGATTTCGTAGCCGAGTGCTTCCATGGTATTCATCTCACGCCGCCTCAATGGTTTTCATGTCAAATCGAAAAGGTGCCAACGGATTCGCCACGACCATCACATGGCTGAGCACGAACTCATAAACCACTCCCCGGTCCATCGAGGCTGGAGAGAATGGAAACGCATGGGTGGGCAGGTCTTTGTCACCTGGCAACGGGAAGTGCAACAGGTAAGGATTGAGCAAAGCGACGATGTCTTTCGTGCGTTCGGCAGTTGCGGAAGTCGCCAGGGCCATGACGCCTATTTCCACTGGGGTGGCGGATCGCGATTCAAAATCCCCCAACGCCGCGTTCTTGCCAATCGCGCGAAACTGCAGGTCGTAGTCGCCCGATCCGATATTCAGATGTTTTTCTATTCGCTGGCGCATCACCGAATCGAGACAGGCGAGCCATTCATCGAAGCGCTCAAGGTACTCGGTGTCCCGGACAATACTCATGACAACCGATTGAAACCCGCAAGGCGCCGCACCTTCCAGCTTGACGGTGTAGTCTTCACTGGGTTTCCAGATCGAGCCTTCTACCCGCACCGTTCGCTCGTCGATCGCGGTGTACACAGCCCCCTCGACATCCAGCACACCACCCGGCTCGACGAGCACGTAGGGATTGCTGTTCTCATAGAGCATGTGAGCCATCACCGATCGTGGCGTAAGCCGGGCACCCTCACCAATCGCCTCGATGGTGAATCCCGTTTCGTCAATGGTTGCCATGACCACGGCCTGGGCGGGTGTGGTGGTACAGGATGCGCCACATTCTAGAATCTTCCCGGCGTGCCAGGCGGCCCCTGGATGCCCCCCTCGCATGATCGGGAGCGACGCCATGACGGCGGTGTCCGTGGAGCGACCGGCCAGGATGATGTCCGCGCCTTCCTGGAGCGCATGAATGAAGGGTTCCACGCCCATGAGCGCGACTATTCGAGAACAGCGATCCACCAAGGCATCATCAATAAAATCAAGCTGCAGCGGTTTGATCCGCTTCTCCAAAAGTGCTGTTTTCACAGAACTTGCTGGCTGCTCGCTGTAGATGCCCGCGATACGTACGGTCTGCCCCAGCTCTGCCGCGACCTCCTCACAGAGCCCGCGCATCAAATCGACACCCGCGTCGGAACCACAGGTTCCGCAGCTGCCAATGATGAGCGGGATCCCCAGCTTTTCCCGGGCCTGCATGAAGACCCGAAGCTCTGCGCGCAATATCGAAGCAGAAGACTTCGTCGTGCCAGTACCGAGATAGTGCGGACCCGAGTCGGTGGACCCCGCATCCATTGCAATCACATCGGGACATTCCAGAAGCGCCTTCTCAAACGCATCTCTCGGGAATCCGGTGCCGATTGCACCCGTTGGCGTAAGCACCTTGATCTTGACGTTCATGTATTTTCCTTTGCAACGGTATGTCGACGGCCGTCTGCGATGACACAGTGCCCAGGCGGGCTCCGCCCTTCCAGGACCGCCACCACACACTGGGCTGCAATTAAATTGGTGCGATTCAAGCCTTCCACCGTAGAGGCGCCGGCATGGGGGGTCACGACCACGTTGGGAAGTTTGATGAGCTGCTCTGTCACTGCCGACAGTGAAGGGTCGGACTCGCTTTCGAACACATCGAGTCCTGCCCCGGCGATGTCTTCCTGTTGCAGGGCTTTCAACAGATCCGCGTCGCGCACCAGGCCACCTCGGGCGGTATTGATCAGCACGGCGCCAGCTTTCATCGACTTTAAAGCGCGGCTGTCAATCATTCCCCGGGTCTGCGGGTTAAGGGGGGCATGAAGCGTAATGAAGTCACTTTCCTGAAACAGGGTCTCCAGATCTACGAAGCAGCTCTGCCCCCCGTTGGCTTTTTGTGAACTGTCTGGGCGAGGGGCATAAATCAGGGGTTTGACTTCGAACCCGGCGAGGCGCAGCAAGACGCCTTTGCCGATTCTGCCCAATCCGACGATTCCGACCGTTTTGCGATACAGGTCACCGCCCAAGGGAATGCTCCAGTCGTTGGCAGACAGCCCCGCCTGACATTGTTTTAGCTTGCGACACACCGCGAGCATCAGCGCAATCGTATGGTCAGCGACACTTGCATCATTTCCACCGACGGCGATCGTTGCGACCTTTCCGGCCGCTTCCACCGCCACCGTATCAATGCGCTCATACCCCACGCCACGGCGGGAGATCACCTTGAGCCGAGGGAGCGAACCGAGCAGGCTGGCCGTCACATTCGCGTGCCCTAAAATCCACCCGTCAGCGTCAATCAGGAGGTCGATCAATTGCCGCTCACTCAAACTTCCGTCGGCAACTCCCGGCGCAAGTTCTGCGATGATGACTTCACAACCGCAATGCTTGAGAAAATCAAGGGTCGCCGAATCAAAAAAACGTTGTGTGACGACAACCCGATGACGAGTTTTAGGCATCGCGCACCTCCCGACATAGTTTAAATAACCCGTATTCCATGAGCACACTCCACTCAAAACGCATAATCCAGGTACACCCGGGCTTCTGAGCCATTGACAACGTTATTGGGTTGGGCGGAAACAAGCGCAACAAAATCCTGGTCGATTCTGTAATCGAGATAAATCAAACCAACGGAAAGGCCGGCGTACTCTTTGTCATCGAATCGATAATAAACGCGGTATTCGTTTTGCCTTTCCCAAACATCCGTCTTCTGACCACTGAACGGGTTCACGGCGTCAAAGTTTCCCTGCTTATAGAGCGCCATGACTTTAAACCCATCCAATGACGCCCCCAAGAGTGAAATACCGCTCAGGTCGTACTCGGCCCCTAGCTGCCAGGTTCTTTCACCATGATTGTTGAAATCGTTGCCGGAACGGGTCCACGCATCCATTCTCCCGTCCACGTTATCCGCGTGATCGAAGTAGGCGTAGCCAAGGTTGCCATTACTCAGTTCGGCGTGTGTCTCGGAGAAAGAAACACCCAGGCGCAACTTATCGAGCAATAAACCAAGATTGACGTTTAACCACGTGGCCTCTTTATCATAGGCCGCGTCACCGGCGGACCAATCTTGCTCCCACAGCCGTCCCGCTTTTTGGAACTGATAATACTGGGTGTCTAAAATGACCCCTGCCGTTTCACCGATAGGTGCCTGCAGGGTCAAGCCATAACGGGTATTTTCATTGAAGTCCTTTGACACACCACGGGCATAGCTCAACTCAACGGCCTTTAGATCGTAGTTGACCCCATAGGTGAAGACGTTGCTTATGTCCTCACCCGACTGGCTTAGCAGCTTTCCAAACGCCTGCCTGTCCCGCGGAGAACTTCGATCGATATAAGCCGCTTCGAAAGCCATCGTTCCGGGTAGCGGGCCGATGCCCACGTCAGTCAAGTTGAAATGGGCACGCGCGCCCTGATAGGAACCCGGCACGAGTCGCGTGTCATTGCTGACCAGGGTGCCCGCGTCAAATCGACCTCGGCCTATTTGTGAGTCTGCGTTCCATCCCTCGCCGACGTGGCGCAACTTCAAGTAACTTTGCCCGACTTTTGCAAAGCCACCGTTAGAACCATCGTCATTATCAAACAGGTCGCGGCTGTCCTGCTCGGAATCGATCATTGCCACACCGTACAAGGATGCATCAAAGCCTACGACGCCGCCCCAGTAGTTAGAGTTGTAATCCAGGATCGCGCCGACCCCTACCCCACCTAATTCGGAGCCAGTCGAAAACCCGCCGAAGCTGTCCTCAATCAGGTCGTTGGATATTCGCGTATTGATGTACATGGATCGAAGATAAGCATTCAACTTGCCTTCATGCTGAAATCTATCCGGATAGCTGATACTCGCAGAAAAACAACTGCCCGATGCAAACAGCGTAGCGAGATATGTCATTGCGACGGCTTTAGTCGATTTCATGATCACCTCAATTATTATTTTTATTTTCTCAATGAGCAGGCGTGAGCTGGCACTGCTTTAAACAAGCAGTGCAGGGATACAGGTGGATCTTTAAATAATTGCTCTTGTAACGATGGCGGTTGCTATGAGCGTGAGGCTGCTGCCGATTGCCCACAACAAGCAATATCTTTGCATCTCGCCCATGTCCCGCTGGATAATCCCGCTGATGAGATAAACAGCGGCAACGAGTGGACTTAATGCGTGAACCGGTTGCCCAAGCACCGAGGCGCGGGCGATGTGCATCGGGTCTATGCCATATTCCGCGCCCGCCGCGCCAAGCACCGGCAAGATCCCAAAGAAGAACGCGTCATTGGAAAGCAGGAAATTAAGCGGCAGCGCGACAAGGGCGGTAATGATGCTGAAGTACTGCCCGCCGCCATCAGGAATCATCTGCACGATCCGCGCCGACATCCCATCGACCATTCCCGTGCCGGATAGAATGCCAGTGAAAACCCCTGAAGCGAATATCAGGGCAATGACCGTCAACACACTGTCGGAATGAGCGGCGATTCTCGCTTTCTGGTCCGCCAAACGTGGATAGTTGATCAGCAACGCCAGGGAAAACCCCACCATCATCACCAGGGGTAACGGTGCCAGTCCTGTACCCATGGCGTACATCAGCGCGGCCGTGAGTGCCAGGTTGACCCAGAACAGCCTGGGGTTTTGCGTGGCCGATTCGATAAGGGGTAGAGGCAGCTCTTCAGACACAGTGTCCTTTGCCATGGGCGTCCACCCCAAACGGCGTCGCTCTTTGCGGCCTATCCACACTGCCACGATGAACGCGTAGGCCAGACCTGCAAACATGGCGGGTACAAGGCCCAGGAATATCTCGCTGACATCCAGATGCAGCGCGCTGGCAGCCCGTGCTACCGGCCCACCCCAAGGGATGATGTTAACCACCGTATTGGTCAATAGAAGCATCAGTGCAAGGATGAGCGGGTTCATCCCAAGGCGAAGGTAAAGCGGCAAAAACGCCGTTGTCACGATCAGCACCGTCGTAGCCCCATCCCCATCGAAGGAGATGACCGACGACAGCAAAGCGGTGCCGAGCACCACACGAAGGGGGTCGTTTCCCACATAACGCAAAATCCGGCGAACCGCGGGTTCGAACAGCCCGGCGTCGAACATGATTGCGAAATACAGGATTGCAAACATCAACATCAATGCCGTTGGTGCCACTTGCTGGACGCCTTCCATCACCATGCCGCCCAACTCCGGTCCGGCGCCGCTGGCCAGCCCGAAAGCGATCGGGATGAGGATGAGCGCCGTCACAGCAGAAAGTCGCTTGCTGATGATCAACGCCATAAACGTGATGACCATTGCGAAACCTAACCAAGCCATGCCTATCACCTTTTCTTGTTTTTTTTATCAATGTCGTAGCAAATCAATGTGAACGACCGGCCACTCCCGAGGAATCTACATAGGGGAGAAAACCCTGTAAATCTTGATTTTTTTCGTCAACATCCCGCAAATACTGGGGCAAACGTGGTCGTTAAAAGATATCTCAGGGAAGTTGGTCGGATTTCGATGCCCGCGTCCGTCGGTCCCTCTGTGTAGACCGTCCATTGCTGACTCCCTTTGAAAACACGACGAAATGGATATCCTGGTAGACATTGACGCAAGGCAGGTATATTTAATGAATATGTACAACCCCCCATCAACCTGTTCGGATCCGTCATGCCTGATCAAGAAGACCTTTACCTTTCGGCAGAAGAAGCGGCTGGAATGCTGGGGGTCAGCCTTCCAACCCTTTATGCCTACGTCAGCCGGAAGAACATTCGGTCCGTCAAGATCGCCAATACGCCCAAGCGTCGCTATTGGGCCGAAGACATCCAGCGCTTGGTGAAAAGCCCCGCGGGGCACGCTGCAAAGCGCTCGTCGTCATCGGACAGCGCCATTACATTGATCACCGATGACGGCCTCTTCTACAGGGGGCACGACGTCGTCGAGCTCGCCGACCACGCCACGGTCGAGGAGGTCGCCGGATTGATGTGGCAGGTGCCATCGGCCTTCGGACCGTCGCTGCCGCGCGCGCCGAAGGATAGCGTCAAACTGCTGAAGATCTATGAGCACATGTCAGCGCCGGAGAAGGCAATTGCGCTTTTCCCGCTGGTTCAAAGGGAGAACCCCAAAGCCTTCGATCTTTCCATCGACAGCTATGCACGCACCGGCGCCGATGTCGTGAGATGGTTTGCCGCGTTGGTCGTGGGCGCGACCCAACCAAGCACACAACCCTTGCACGAATTCATTACCCAGGCCTGCGCAGCCCCGCCAGCCCACGCCGATCTGATCAGGCGTCTTCTGATCCTCAGCGTCGATCATGAACTGGACCACGCCACTCACAGCGTTCGCGTTGCCGCCACGACCGGCGCCACCCCCTACTACGCAGCGATCGCGGGACTCGCGGCCGCCAGGGGTCATAAGATCGCCTATGGCAGAAACGAAGCCGCCAGCAGGATGATCGAGGAAATCTGTACAGCTACCGATCCCACCCAACCGATATTGCAACGGTACAGTCAGGAGGGGCACATCATCGGGTTCGGACCTAATGTCCACTCAGTCAGTGACCCACGTGCTACCAATCTGATGAAAGCGTTGACCGCTGCCTTCGAGGGCGACCCCGAATTTGCCAAGCTGCAGAAAGCTTTTTCGGTCGCCTCGGAACTCGTCGCATACCCCCCGGAGTTCATTCTCCTGGTGAGTTTCATCGGTAGAAAGCTTGGGTTGCATCGGCAGGAAATCGCACTGGCGGGTGTCGGAAGATTGATCGGCTGGATAGCCCACGCCAGCGAGCAATACAACCAGCATCATGACGCTCGCCCCCGCGCTCGGTACACGGGGACTCTGCCAAGAGCGACCCACCTCGCCAGTGACTAGACAGAAGCAACCATGGCCGCAAACAGCGATGTGAATTCGGATTGGTGTTGAAGTTCAGCCACATACCCAAGCACCTTGGCCTGCGCCGACTCTTCAAGATGAGGTGAGGCCATCCTCCTGAATTTTCGTTCAAAATCGCTATCGGTCATCGGTGTTTCGACGGACCCCGGCCCGCTGATCATCTCGCTTACGACGATTTCGCCTGACACCAGCGTGGCGCTGACCCGGTTGGCAAGATGACGCGGAAACAACGCGGTGAGCGCGCCATCCTCCACCACGCTGATCTTGCCCATCAGGGCAACCACCATGGGATCAGCCATTTTTTCCGGCGAATAAGAGTCTATGGTGATGTCACCGTCGAGCAGCGCCCGGGCCACGTTGTAGGGCAAGCTGTGATCCGCCGTCTCTCGCGTTTTGGGCAACCATTTTTCAGGGGTGTCAGCCAACACTCGACGGTTGAACTCGGACGTTTGGATAACGATGCAAGCGATATCATCGAGATCGTCAATCCGGGCACGTATGTCCAGGGCTGCCCACACCGCGGTATGCAGCTCACCGTTGGTGGGAAAGGTCTTGGTCAGGGAGCGCCGTATAGCGTAATCACCATTCTCGGGCGTACCAAAACGATCCGTATCCAGGTCGAACGGGCCTGAGACCAATTTAAAGAACCCCATGTCCCCCTCGAACACCGGCGACGGGCCTGTCATGCCGTGACGCGATAGCTGGGCAGCGAAGATCGCATTACGTGCAGCGTTTGCGGCCGAGCAGCCCTTCCAGTCCGACAGGGATCCACTGCGAACCTGGCGCATGGCCAGATGAGCGCTCAACGCTATATTGATTGCCTGTGCGGTCTGCGCCACATCCAGCTTCATCAGACTGGAAGCCGCCGCGGCCATCGCCACATTTATGTAATTGACGTGGTCCCAGCCGCGCTTGTTCAGGCTGGCCGCGTCCTGCAGTCGCATCTGGATCTCATAGGCCAGCACAATGGCCGAAATGAGTTCTGCCCCGGTGGCCCCCTCGGCCTCTGCTAGCGCCAGGCAGGCCGGAATATTGTCACTCGGATGGCCCGGCTCCAGCCCCATATAGCCATCGTTGTAGTCCAGGAAACGGACCATCACGCCATTGGCAAACGCCGCTATCTCTGGCGTTGTTTGGATAGTTGTTCCGAACACGCTGGACGCCTGCGCGGGATTGGCAACCGCATAACACACAGCGGCATTCACAGGCGCCGCTCCGTAGGCCCCCAATATGCACGCCAGACTGTCAATGAAGCGCTGTCGCACCAACGCGATGATCTCTTCGGGCAGTCGCTGATGCCTGAATTTATGCGCGTACTCTGCAAGTTGCAGCGCAATAGTCGTATTGCTCATGGTTGCCTCTGTTCTGCACCAGGGTTGGGTCTGCGCCGATGGCGGCGACGGCATCACCTGTTGCCAGGTGACGCGTGCGGTTCTCAGTCCAGAATGACGTCGAGTAAACGTACGTATTGCTGGCCGGCATGCATGTCGCGCTCCACCATCCCGCCTTGCGGCGTAGCGCGAGGGTAGGAAATCTTGACCATTTCCAGGTCAGCAACGGGAATATGTTTCACCCGTGCCGGATCGGTGCCATAGAGCCTTGCGAATTGCGCCGATGAAAGTGCTGCACTTTGTGAGTAACGCTCAAAGTTTTCACGCCCGTCAAAAAATATATCGAAGGTAATCCAGAACGGCCCGGCTTGTTTGGATCGAACATGTCGGCATACATCACGCAACTTAACCATTAACTCAACTCCTTCACAGCCAACGTTGACTCGGAAAGATCGATCCATTGAATACGCACCAACTCAAATGGGTCCTCCAATTGCACTACGTGATTTAACTTGAACTCATAAATCTGACCGCGAGGTATATCAGCCGGGGTGAAAGCAAAGCCGTAAGAAGGCAATTCCTTGCCCATTACGCTGGGGTAGTGAAAAAAGTAGGGATTGCATGCTTGGGCAATCGTATTTGCCATTTCTTGAGTCGCTGCTGTGGCGACAAATAGCATGCCTATTTCCGGCGGAGGCAAAGTTCCAACGGGGGGGTTTACGCCGGTGACGCCGTTCCAGCCATACATTCGCAGCGAGATATGAAACTCTCCCAACTCCTGCGGCGGGATGGATTGACGGGTCCGGGTGTACAGGGCTTCCAGCAGGCGGTCATGAAACCCATCAATATCATTGAGTACATCAGGGTCCTGGATACCCACTAACATGATTGTCTGATAGAGACCGGCCGCGGCGCCCTCCAGCTTCATTGTGTAGGGCATCGTCTCCCATTCAGACCCTACGACACGAACGGCTCGCTCGTTCAGCTTCTGGTAGCGCGCTTGTGCGACGTTCAGGATACCGCCGGGTTCCACTAATCGAAACGGGTCGCTATTTTCATAAAGCATGTGTGCAGAGACGCTATGGGGCGTGCACTGATTGTCTTTACTTAATGGCTCAACGTCGAAACCCTGCGCATCAACGCTGAGCAATATTCCCGAGCCCAATGTCGGGTTAACGGCGCACTGGACACCGCACTCCCCCGTTTTGCCGGCATGCCAGGACGGCCCCCAGGGCGCGCCCTTCCAGATCGGATAACAGGCAATGACCGCCGTGTCGGTCGAACGACCCGCCAAAATGATATCGGCGCCTGCTTCAAGCGCGGCAATGAACGGTTCTACACCCAGCGCCGCCACAATGTGTTCACAACTGTCCACCGTAGCGTCATCGAGCTCACCGTGAGGCGGCAGCGGTTTGATACGCCCCTGTGCGTTCAGTTGCTTAACGGTATCCCTGTCCTGTTCACAATATATGAGCGCAATCTTTGGTGTGACGCCCAACTCTCCTGCAACCTCCAGGACTATATCGCGCGTCCAGTCCAGGTTGAGATCGCCACCGGCCTGTCCTGCCGTGCCGACAATTATCGGCACCCCGGACCAGGCCTGCGCCTTCATTAATATCGTCAAGTCGCGTTTGACCGCCCCGCGGTTATTCTTCGATTTTCCAAGTGCGAGATACGCTGCTCCGCTATCGGTAGAACCGGCGTCCGTGGCAATTGCTTGCGCACCGGCCACCAGTCCATAAGTAATTTCTTCTTCACGAACGCCCGCCCCTAATGAACCACAAGGAACGATCACTTTGACGCAACCTTCAAATACCTGCCCCATAAAACCCTCTTCCGATTCACTCAGTCAGGCAATAATAAGGGCTGTAATCGTGTTGACAAGTGGACAAAAATTATCAATATAGGCCCGTTACCCAACGGGTTGCCGGGTATTCTTTCCGAGCATTCGCCTCCATTAATTCGCTGACCGAAATATACTTTTATCGATTAAGTTCAACACCACTGAAAGTTCGTCTGAGCCTGCACACTTTTCAGAATAAAACTTTGATCTCCAGCGCATTCCGGGAACGCGATGACCGGCAGGACTCATGCGATGATGAACCACCCCGCGCACTCCCGCCGCGTGGCCTTTTGTGTACTCCGGGTTATGTTTCGACGGCGCTGGCGCCCACTCCCCGTGCCTGCTGCTGGTTATCGGCATGCTGTCCCAATTGCCATCCCAGATAGGCCCACAGCAGCGCGCAGCCCGCGCCGATCAGAGCCGCCAGGCCAGTGCCCTGCCCCAGCATGTCGAGCAGGCTCTTGGCCCAACCGCTCAGCGCATCACCGCCGCGATAAACCACGGTGTCGATGAAGTTCTTGGCCTTGTACTTGCTCTCGGCATCCAAGGGTGCGAAGAGCATTTCCCTGCCCGGCCGGACGAACGCGTATTCACCGATTCGCCGCACGATCATCAGGGCGGCAAGCAGTGCGAAGCCGGGGGCCAGCGCAAGACCCACGAACCCGATGCACATGAGCAGCGGCACGATCGCCAGTAACGCACGCACCCCCAGCTTCGGCGCAATGCGCCCGGTGATGAACAGCTGAGACACCAGAGCGCCAGCCTGCACGATGAAGTCAATGGTGCCGAAAACCCGGACCTGCGCCTCACGACTCGGAAAATGTTCGGCCACCAGGCGCGCCTGCTCGAAGTAGAGAAAGGTGGTGACCGTCGCCAGTAGCACGACGAACCCGGCGATCCCCAACAGGTAGGGTGACCTGAGCACCGCCGTCAAACCGCTGAACGGATTGCCCTGCAGTGGCTGCCCGGGGCTTTGCGTCGGTGCCGCACCAGGCCGCCCAGCCCCGCCCTTTTCGCGCCAGCCCATCAGCGCCCGCTTCAATACAAATGTGACACCCAGCAACAGCGCGGCCAGAAACATCAAGCCCGAGGCACCAATGGCCTCAATAAGCGCCGCGCTCAGGGCCGGCCCCAGCAGACCGCCGATGCTGGCGCCGGCAGCGATGAAGGCAAACAGCCGCTTGGCCTGTTCACTGTCGAATACATCCGCCATCAGGCTCCAGGCCACGGACACCACGAAAAGGTTATAAACCGATATCCATACGTAGAAAGTACGGGCGAGCCAGACGCTGTCCGATTGAAACTCGAACAATTCAACGAACATCAGCAAGTTGATCCCGAAGAAGCCGTACACCCAATCAACGAGGCGCAGGCGCGGGACCCGGGAACTGACCCAGGCAAACAACGGAACGGCCGCCAGCATCACCAGGAACGTGGCAGTGAACAGCCATTGCAGATTCTCCACGCCCGCCGCGATGCCCATCGATTCACGTATCGGGCGCAGCATGAAGTAGCCGGTAAAGAGGCAGAGAAACAACAAGAACCCGCACAGCGCCGGACGCAGTTCATCATCACGGGCGTTCACGGCAAGGCTCAGTCGATGCAAGTAGGAAGGCGCACTCATGGAGACTCCTGGAAGACGACAACAGGCAAGAGAGTGGGCACGCAACGGATTGCCGTGCCCAAGGCATGATCAGCGGTAGGTGACGCCGGTCAGTCGCTCGGAGACGGTCCAGAGCCGTTCGGCATCCGCCTCATGGGTGGCGGCCGGCGGCATCCTGGCGAAGCCCAACGGGCCGCGCTTTTCCTCGTCGCCGGTGGGGCCGTAGTAGGCACCGCCAACCGCCTCAGGCGCGGTGGCGGCATACAGCGTGGGCAGCGCCCCTTGGGCAGCTGAATGGTATTCGTCGCGATCCTTGGCCCATCGCTGGCCGAACTCGCTGTTCAGACCCGGACCACGCGCGACCAACTCGGTGACGGCGACGCCTGGATGCGCAGCGATGCTGCGAATGTTCCAACCTGCGGCCTCGCTGCGCTGCTGCAAGGCAAAGGTCCAGTGCAGGATGGCCAGCTTGGACTGCGCGTAGGCGGCCAAAGGTTGGTACTGCTGCTCAGCCTGCAGGTCGTTGAAGTTCATTGTTCCGCGAGCCGCGGCGATGCTCGAAAGGCTCACCACGCGAGCGTCCTGGCTTTGCCGTAACAACGGCACCAGCAGGCCGGTCAGTGCGAAGTGCCCCAGGTAGTTGGTCGCCAACTGGAGCTCGAAGCCATCCGCGGAGGTACCCCGCTCAGGAGGCGCCATGACGGCGGCATTATTGATCAACACATCCAGGCGCGGCAGTCGCTGGTTCAGACGCTGGGCCAGGCTGCGCACCGATGAAAGATTGGCCAGATCCACGGCCTCGAACTGCACCTTGGCGTCGGGTACGGATGTTTTGATTTGCGCGATGGCCTGCGCGCCACGCTCCGGGTTGCGCGCAGCAATGATGACGTCGGCGCCGGCCCGGGCCAGTGCCAGTGCGTCCTCGTACCCCATGCCGCTCGTGCCGCCGGTGATCAGGACGATTCGACCTTCCTGAGAAGGCATGTCGCGGGTCGACCAGTCCGGTTTCGGCGCGACGCGGCTGGACGCATCGATACTGACCGCGCTTAGCAGCACGGCGCCAACGGTCAGTGTTCGAGCCAGCTTCACCAGTCGGCTCAAGTTATTTGAAAGGCCCGTTTCGGTTGCTGCTGTTCTGATGCACATGGTTGAGCTCTCTATTTGGATGAAGAACCAGCACTGCCGAACGGTCACTGGAGCACGCACACCTCAGACTGCTTCAGAAAGCTGACGCGCTCTGTGACCCCTTGTGTATTCACGTAGGTCATCTTTGCGCGCACGACCTCGCACACCCGCGACTCCGGTTCTTCAATGCGGATGACCCTGGCGATATCCAGCGGCATGCCATATTCGTAGGCAGGCACATCCGCTTTCTCTTCGGCGAACAGAGGCAAACCGCTCAGAGTGATGAATGCCAGAAGACTGGCGATCGACACGTTTTGAATGTTCATAGTGGACTCCACGACTGTCCTTTACCGGGATGGTCGTAGCACTCTAGGGGGAGGTGACTGACGTCAAGGTGACTGCTGACTGACAGGAAGATGTCAAACGCCGGCGAGCCACGCCGGCCATCGGTTGACGGCGACTAGCGGGCTGCCTGGCTGGTGAGGGAGAATCCGAAGGTATTGAAGCCATCCTTGCTATGGGCGAACACACGGCCACCGTGCATGGACGCTACTGCCCGCACAATGGAAAGCCCCAGGCCATGGTGTGCGTCGCTTCGCGCCCGGGCGACATCGGCGCGATAGAAACGCTCGAACAAGCGCTGCAGGTGCACCTCGTCAATGGGCTCACCCGCATTGGAAACACTTACCTTGGCCTGCGCGCCAAGACGTTCCAGGCTTACAGTAATGGTACTCTGCGGCACCGCGTATCGCGCCGCGTTTTGCAGCAGATTGGCCAAAGAGCGGTGAAAAAGGCGTCGGTCGATGCATACGCGCATGTCGCCTTTGATCACCACGTCCAACTGTTTGTCGTGCAAGACAGGCTCCAGGTATTCCACCGTCTTGGACGCCTCCTCGTAGAGCGAGACATCACTGAGCTCGGTCGCACGCTGCCCGCTTTCGGCGCCCGCCAGGAACAGCATGTCATTGACGATGGTGCCCATGCGCTCAAGCTCTTCCAGATTCGATTGCAGCAGATCCTGAAGCTCAGCCACATCACGCCCGTGGGCCAACGCGACCTGGGTCTGCCCGATCAGGTTGGTCAGCGGCGTTCGCAGCTCATGGGCGACATTGGCATTGAACCCTTCGAGCTGGCACCAGGCGGCCTCCTGGCGAGCCAGGGCCCCGTTGAACGACACCGCCAGTTCCTGTAACTCGTCGGGCAGTGCCTCGGTGTCCAGTCGCTGCTTTGAATCACCCGGCGGCAGGCTGTTGGCCTGACGGCTCAGGCGCCTGACCGGCCCCAGGCCGAAACGCGCGATCCAGTAACCCAGCAGCGCGACCAGTACGATGCCCAGCGCCGAAGTCAGGATCAGCGTCTTGGTGAAATGGTCCAGGGTCTTCATGAACGGCGTTGAATCGAGCCCCACGATAAAGCGCAACTCCGGGCGGTTACCCATGGCAGAGATAGTCTTGACTTGCAGCACCATGGGACGATCCCGTTCAGGTATCGCCATGCTGAAAAATCCATCCGGGCGCTTCGACCAATCCTGGCCGTCCGGCATCGCTCCGCCATAGCTGTAGGCCGGGTCGTCAACCAGGACCCAATAACGCACCCGCTGATCCGTGGGCGTCAGGCCATCGAGCTTTTCACGCAAACCGACCCAGAATGCCGGTGAATCGTATTTTGTGAGCACGGGATCAAGTACGGAATGGCGCAGGATCAACTCGTTTTGCATCTGATCTTCGAGCGATGTCTTCAATGAGCAGCGCAGCAGCGTCGCGCTGATAGAGATGATCAGCAAGACCGCCAGCGCAAACATCAATGCCAGCCGCTTGGCTATCGACCCCTTCATCAGCGGGTACTGCCTTGACTGGCATCGGCTTCACGACTTTCCAGTACATAGCCCATGCCCCGGACCGTATGCAGCAGTTTGCGCGAATAAGGCACATCGACCTTGGCCCGGACGCGCTTGATCGCAACCTCGACCACGTTGGCGTCACTGTCGAAATTCATGTCCCAGACCTGCTCGGCAATCATCAGTTTGGAAAGAATCTCTCCCTGGTGCCGCGCCAGAAGGCTCAACAGACAAAACTCCTTGGCCGTCAGATCCAGCCGCAGCCCGGCCCTGGTCACCTTGCGCGCTTGCAGGTCGACCTCCAGGTCGTCGATGCGCAGATGGGTCAGGTCAGCCGTGTCTGCGGTGCGACGACGGATCAATGCCTGAACGCGGGCGACCAGTTCGGCAAAGGAAAAAGGTTTGCCAAGGTAGTCATCAGCGCCCTCGCGCAACCCACGAACGCGATCATCCACCGTCCCCCTGGCCGACAACATGATGACCGGGGTTTTCTTCTGCTGGCGCAAACCCTCCAGCACGCTGTAACCGTCCTTGCCCGGCAACATGACATCCAGGATCACGACGTCATAGTCCATTTCCAGCGCATAGTGCAGCCCATCGATGCCGTTACTCGCCACATCGACAATGTAGCCGAGCTCACTCAGGCCACGATGCACATAGGAGGACGTCTTTTCTTCGTCCTCGACGATGAGCAAGCGCATCAGGTAACTCCTCTCGGGAAGCGGGACAACCGGGCAATCAGGGATCCAGGTTTGGGTAATTTTTGCACACGACCTGCAAAGTAGCCTGTAGCTACCCTCCACCAGTCTAGACAATCAAGGTGTCCGCAAACTGACCGCTTGCTGACATTCTTGTCAGAATCGGCTGACAAGCATATTCAAAGGGCTGCAGGGCACCGGTGCCCACTATCGGATAGGGAATCCTTGGCGACTCTTACCAGGAAGGGATCGATGTCGGTTGATGGGTAAGTGTCCAGTAAGAAGAACTTTTCGACGATAGGGTCGCTTTCATCCTATCGATCTGGAGAACCCCATGCATTGCACGCCCCTGTCTACCGTTTCAAGTGCGATCCGGTTGACTGCCACCACCCAAGCCTTGGTGCTCGGTCTGTGCTCATCCATGGTCGCGCTCGCCGCTGAGTCGGCAAACGCCGAGTCGACGTCATCCTGGGGCGTTGGCATCGGGGCGGTCAGCAGCCAGCAGCCGTACAAGGGCGTCGACCGTGAAACTCAGGCCATACCATTGATCTACTTTAAAAATGACTACGTACGAGTATTCGGCCCTACCGCCGAGATCAAGCTGCCGGGTTTCACTCTCAACGACTCCCAGCAACTGGATCTGAGCATCGTCGGTGAATACGACTTCAGTGGTTATGACGACGACGATGCCCGCTTCCTGGATGGCATGAGTGATCGTAAAGGTGGCTTCTGGGCCGGCGCCAAGGTGCAGTGGCGCAACCCTCTGGCCGATGTCAGCGCCCAGTGGCTGACGGACGTATCGGGCAACAGCAAGGGCCAGCGCTTCACCCTGGGTCTTGAGAGATCCTGGCAATGGGGTGAACACCTCACCCTCACGCCACGAGTGGCGGCGATATGGCAGGACCAAAAGTACGTTGATTATTATTTTGGTGTTCGCGAAAGTGAAGCTCGCATTGATCGAGCGGCCTATGATGGAAAATCCGGCCTCAATACCGAACTTGGCGTTCGTGGAAACTATATGTTCGATGACCATCATTCCGTGTTCCTTGACGTCAAGGCCACCCGCCTCGCCGATGAGATCAAGGACAGCCCGCTGGTAGACCGCTCTACTGAAAACAGCGTGCTCTTCGGCTACCTGTACCGCTTCTGATGAGTCGTATTCTGCTGGTCGAAGACCACGAGCGATTGGCGCATTTGGTGTGCAAAGGCCTGGCGAGCGCCGGCATCGCCGTCGATGTGGTCAACCGCATCGATGGCGCGTGGGCGGCTATCGGGCGGGTCCCTTACCAGGCGCTGATTCTTGATCGCGGCTTGCCGGACGGCGACGGGCTCGTCTTGTTGCAGCGCTTGCGCAACGCCGGGCATGGCTTGCCCTGCCTTGTTCTCACGGCGCGCGACGCGCTGCACGACCGTGTCGCAGGCCTGGATGCTGGAGCAGATGATTATCTGCCCAAGCCATTCGCCATGGATGAGATGGTCGCGCGTGTGCGGGCGTTGCTAAGGCGTCCCGTGGACTGTCGTCCACTCGCGCCGAGTCATGGTGACCTGAGCCTGCAACCCGATACCGGCGTCATGTGTTGTGCCGGCCAAAGCATTCCTCTCGCGCCGGCGGAAATGCAGATCATGCTGTTGCTGTTGCGAAAGCCAGGAGAAATCGTGCGTCGCGCCGCGATAGAAGCGGCAGGCTGGGGCTTGAGCGAAGCCGTGACGCCTAACGCACTGGATGTGGCCCTTCACCGGATCCGCCGCAAGCTGCTTGCCATCGGCTCCCGCCAACGAATCATCAACCTCAGAGGTCTCGGTTATGCCCTTCGTCAAGAGGACGTGGCGCAATAGCATCAGCTTCAAGGTGCTGCTCGCCTACGTGGTCGGCGTGGGGTTGAGTATTCTGCTGATTGCATTAGGGGTGCTCGCGCTCGTCACCTCAAAGAGCGATATTTTATTGACCACCGACGTCGCCGAGCGCACCCATGAACTGGCCGGCAAGCTCCAGTTCGATGCCACTGGCCGGCCCAACGGCTTCGACAGCAGCGAGGGTGACCGAGTCTGGACCTTCGATAGCCTGGGGCGGGAAATCGGCCACCGCGTGCTGGATTCAACGGGCAATGTGGTCCTGACCTCCACCGACGCGACGTTCTGGTCTTCAGTCGCATCGAATCCTCCATCGCAACAACCGAGATTCAAGTTCGAACGTGAAGGCATCGTCATGTACGCTGCCACCGCGGCTGTCGAGCACCAAGGCAAGACCTGGTATCTGCAATTTGCCGCCAGCGAAAGGCTAATGGATTTGCTCCATGGGGGATTTGCCTTGCCATTCATGGGGGCCGGGATCGCGCTGTTCAGCCTGGTGCTGCTGTTCGTCTTCGGCGCCTGCGCTTATTTCACGTTGGGCTACACCCTCAAACCCTTGCGTGAAGTGTCGGAGTCAGCGGCGGCCATCTCCCCTCGCTCCCTGCACTCGCGGTTGCAGGTAAAAACCGTGCCGTCCGAGGTCGAGCCGCTGGTCACCAGCTTCAACCAGGCGCTTGCGCGCCTGGAGCGAGGTTATCGTGTCCAGCAGGAGTTTCTTGCAACCGCCGCGCACGAGTTGAAAACACCGCTGGCGCTGATTCGCGCGCAAATCGAACTGATGCAAGACAGTCACGCGCACAATGCCCTGCTCGATGATGTGGCGCACATGACACGGCAAGTCCAGCAACTGCTGCTCCTGACCGAAGCCAGTGAGGTTCAGAATTACAGTTTTGCCACAGTGGAAATAGCCGATGTCGCCAGGGAAGCCTGCGGCTATCTGCAGCGTATGGCCGAGGCCGTCGACGTACGTCTTGTTCTGGTTGACGAAACGCCTGAAGGCGGCCAATGGCAGGCCGATCGAAGCGCGCTCTTCACGTTGCTCAAGAACCTGCTGGAAAATGCCATTCAACACGCCCCCCGCGGTACTGAGGTCAGGATGCACGTCAGCGCGGGCGCACTCAGGGTGCGCGATTGGGGCCCCGGCGTTGATCGCGAGCAATTGCGGCACCTGTTCACGCGCTTCTGGCGTGGGCCACATCGCCGTGATCATGGCGCGGGGCTTGGCCTGACGATCTGCCAGGAAATTGCCCGGGCCCATGGCTGGATGCTGTCTGCAAAGCGCGCGGAGCCGGGCCTGCTGTTTGAGTTGTCTTGGCCGCAGCGGTTGGTTGACCCTATCCGGGTTTGAGTACTCGCGCTCGGGCGAACACCCCGCCCTCGCCCCTCAGATAAACGCCAGGGTAGACCGAGCATCAACGATAGCAGCCAGATGCTGTGCCAGCCTGGACGGCAGGTAGTCAAAAAAGAACCCCGCGCTTTGCAACTTGCCGGCACGTAGCGGATCCGTTTCAGGCAATGCCCTGGAGACCCGTGCTGCCCGCGCCCAGGACAAGGCCAGCAGCGTTACGCCACATAACTGGAGGAAATCCCCTGCGATTCGATAGGGGTATTCGCGGTCTTCTCGTGTCCGTTCGACCACGTCCTCGACCACAGCCGCCAGCGAGTTGCAGAGATTTTCCAGGGCCGCGGCGAACCCTTGGCACTCAACCCAGTCGCCACCCAGCCGCGCCTCTTCGCGCAGCTGCGCCAGCAGCAAGCCAAACGCCTGGCCATGGTCTCCCAGCACCTTGCGCAGCAGTAGGTCATTGGCCTGAATTTCGTTGCTGCCCTCATAGATCATGGCAATGCGGCTATCACGCAAGGTCTGCTCAATGGCGAACTCGGTGACATAGCCGTAACCGCCGAACACTTGCAAGGAGCTGCTGGCTTGGCGGAAACCCTGTTCGGTAAAGAACGCCTTGATGATCGGCGTCAACAGCTGCGCCAGTTGACTGGCATGCTGTCGGGTCTGTGGATCCACGGCATGTTCGGCCTGATCCAGCAAATGGGCGGCCCAATAGCCGATGGCTCGCATGCCTTCGCTGGCAGCGCGCAACTCCAGCAACACCCGGCGCATGGCCGGATGATAGTGAAGCGGGTCGGCAGCCTGCGCTTGCACCCCTTCGGGTCTCAGCGGTGCGCGCATCTGCAAGCGCTCGGCGGCATATTTCCTCGCGTTCTGCCACGCCACTTCGGTATGCCCTAAGCCTTGCAGGCCGACATGCAAGCGCGCCGAATTCATCATCACGAACATCGCCGCCAGGCCCTGATTGGCTTCGCCGATCAACCAGCCTTGAGCGCCATCGAACACCAGGGAGCAAGTAGCACTTCCCTTGATACCCATCTTGTGTTCAAGACCGTCGCAGCGCACACCGTTGGCCTGGCCATCGTCCAGTCGCTTGGGCACCAGAAACAGAGAGATGCCGCGACTGCCCGACGGCGCATCGGGCAAGCGTGCCAAGACCAAGTGCAGGATATTTTCCGTAAGGTCGTGCTCGCCGCCGGAGATAAACAGCTTGTTACCATGCAGGCGATAGCTGCCATCTACGCCAGGCTCGGCGCGACAGCGCAGCAGGCCGACATCGCTGCCTGCCTGGGGCTCGGTCAAACACATGGTAGGCAGGGTTAGGCCACTGACGATCTCGGGCAGATAGCGCTCTTGCAGCCAAGGAGCACCATGGCTCTTGAGGCACAGGTACGCACCGTAGACGATGCCGGTGTACATGGCCCAGGCATGGTTGCTGGCATAGAGCATCTCTTGCAGCGCGGCATCGAGCAATTGCGGCAACCCCTGTCCACCCAACGCCTCGCCACAAGCCAGCGCTGGCCAGCCACCGTCAACGTAGGCCTGATAGGCACTGGCAAAGCCGTCCGGGGTACTGACATGGCCTGCCCTCCAACGGCAACCCTGGCGATCGCCACTGCTGTTCAACGGGGCCAGCACGTTCTGAGTGAAGCGCCCCGCCTCCTCCAGCACCTGCATCGCCAACGGCAGATCAAGCGCATCGAACGCCTGACAGCGACGCCATGTGGCGGGCGCCTGCAACCAATGCTCAAACACAAATTGCATATCGCGCAGAGGCGCCTGGTAGCTCCACATAAGTCACCTCGTCAGGATATAAAACAGACCGCCCCACCACTGCGGGCGGGCATAAACTCAGGTGTGGCAGGTCGGATTCTCGATCAACAACGCCATGCCCTGGCCACCACCGACACATGCTGCGGCTATCCCGTAGCGCAGATTGTGCTGGCGCAACTGCCTGGCCAGGGTCATGACCAACCGCAGGCCGGTAGCAGCCAGTGGATGCCCGACGGCCAAAGAGCCCCCCTGGACGTTGAGCTTCGTATGATCCAGCTCCAACTCCTGCGCGACAGCCAGTACCTGGGCTGCCTGGGCTTCGTTGATCTCGAAACGGGCAATGTCATCAAGGCTCAATCCGCTGCGTTGCAGCAACAGACGGATCGCTGGTGCCGGGCCGATGCCCATGAACTCCGGGGCCACACCGACCACCGCGCTGGCCAGCAAGCGAGCCAGGGGCACACGCGTGCAGGCCGAGCCTCGTCCTACCAGGGCCGCCGCCGCACCATCGACGACTGCGCAGCTATTACCGGCGGTTTGTACACCCCCCACATGTAACGCCCGCAGGCGCGATAGAGCCGACAAGTCAGTAGGTCGTGGATGGCTGTCCTGGGTGACGATACCGGTGCCGCGCGGCAGGCTGATGCCCCTTGGCTGATAGCCTTCCAGTTCGAACACCTGGTTATCGATGGGGACGATTTCCTCACACCAGGCACCTGCGCGCTGGGCCTGCAAGGCTCGCTGATGACTGTCGCACGCATAACGGTCCACCGCCTCGCGACACAGATCATAGCGTCGCGCCAGGTTGTCGGCGGTGGCGATCATATCCACCCCGGGGGCCGGGTCGTACAGGGCTTCCCAGAGAAAATCCTTGAATTGCACCTCGCTACCGAGACGAAACCCGTTCCGGTGGGTGTAGGCGGCGATCGGATTGCGTGACATCGATTCACTGGCCACGCACAAGGCTAACTGAACGTCATCGCGCAACTGTTCAGCAGACTGGCGCAGCAGCTCAAAGCCGGTGGCGCAGATGCGCTGTACCCCCAGCGCAGGAACCGTTTGCGCCACGCCGCTGTACAACCCGATGTGCCGCGGCAACAAATAGGCGTCAAAGCTGGCTTGGGCCATGGAGCCGGCCAGCACGCTGTCTACGGCCATAGGATCGATGCCGGCCCGGGCCAGCACCTCACGAGCAACCTTGATCCCAAGATCGATAGGCGAAACCTGGGCCAGGGCACCACCAAGATCAACCCAGGGGGTGCGCACCGCATCGAAAATCGCTACATCGACAAAGGCTGAATATTGCCCTGCACTGCTCACGCCCTGTGTTCCATGGCTTCTGCTCTCTTGTTGCGCACTTGAAGGTGAGCAAAAAACTAACCGGCCATATTAGTTATGTCAATTAACTATTTCCGATACCTATTAAATCTGTATCTGGTCTGCGGGAGAAAAGTCATCGAGCAATTCAATGAAGGATTGTCGCAACCAGCGGTTCGCCGGGTCATGATGGAACCGCGTATGCCAGTAAAGGTGAATGTCGTATCCGCAAATATCCCAAGGCAGCGGCACCAGGCGCACATCCGTGATGTCGGCAAACCTGCGTCCGACTGCCAAGGGTACAGTGGCGATCATGTCGGACTCGGCCACCAGAAATGGCACGCCCATAAACCGTGGCAGGCTGAAACGCACTCGACGGGTGATGCCGTGGCTCGCCAGCTCACGATCCAGTCCACTCATTCCACGCCCGTCAGGCTGGACCGCGACATGCATTGCGCTCTGGTATTGCTCGGCGCTCATGCTGTCACCGATGGTGGGATGATCACGACGAACGATGCAGACAAACGAATGGCGATACAACGCGCGATGCCGGATCGAGGTATTGAGCAAGCGCGGAAAATAGCCGATTGCCGCGTCCACCTCGCCGGCATCCAGCCCCTCCTCCAACTGCTCCGAGGACAACGCCAGGGTACGGATTCTTAACTGGGGCGCCTTACTGTCGAGCATCCGCATCAACCTGGGCAGGAACACCATTTCGCCGATATCCGACATGCACAGCACCAGTTGTCGCTCGGAGTGTTCGGCAACGAAACCGGTGGATGGCAACACCTCGCTGCTGACCATCTCCAGAATCCGTTGCACCGGCTCAGCGATCTGCAGGGCCCTGGCCGTAGGTTGCATGCCACGTGAAGTGCGAATGAACAATGGGTCATCGAACAGCGTGCGCAACTTGGCCAACGCGAAGCTCATGGCTGGCTGGCTAAGCCCCATGAGATCACCGGCCAGGGTCACGCTTTGCTTTTTGCGCAGCGCATCGAAGACTTTCAGCAGGTTGAGATCGACGTCCTTGATATCCATATTTTGGATTTTATCTATAAGTAAAATAAGGTTTTCGGATTCTAGGTCGAAGCCTAGACTCGGTACAAGATCGTTAAGGTAATTAACCGAATCGACATCTAATAAAAACAACGGAGCGAATCATGCCCAAGAAGCTACGCAGTAATTTCCCCTACGGATCCTACTTGTGGGCTGTGCGCGCCGCCCAGTGGCGCGCCTTGGGCATTGAGGAGAGCGAGCTGGAAAAACCGAAAATCGCCATCGTGAACTCGTCCTCGAACCTGGCGATTTGCTTCAGTCATCTGGATGGTATCGCTGCCAGCCTCAAGCAATCGATACGCGATGCCGGTGCGCTGCCCTTCGAAATTCGTACGGCCGCGCCCAGTGACTTCATCACCGGTGCCGGTGCGGGAGGCGCCTATATGCTCGCCGCCCGAGACCTCATCACCAATGACATCGAAGTCGCGGTCGAAGGCGCTCAGCTCGACGGCATGATCTGCCTGGCCTCTTGCGACAAAACAGTACCCGGTCAGTTGATGGCAGCTGCCCGGCTGAACATCCCGACGTTGATCGTAGTGTGCGGGTATCAGCCAAGCGGCGAATACAATGGCCAGCACGTCGATATCGAAGATGTATTCATCAGCTCCATGCACGTGGTCACCGGCAAACTGCCCGTCGAGGAACTGGCTGGCATGGCACGCAACGCCATCAGAGGGCCTGGGGTCTGTTCGGGCATGGGCACCGCCAACTCCATGCATCTGGTATGTGAAGCCTTGGGCATGGCCTTGCCCGGTAGCTCCCCTATTGCAGCAAATAGCCCGCAGATGTTCGATTTCGTTCACCAGGCAGGCAAGCGCATTGTGGAAATGATCGAGGAAGATCTCAAACCTCGCGACATCCTGACGCCTGCTGCCTTTGCCAACGCCGTTGCGACAATTCTTGCTGCGGGAGGCTCGGTCAACACCATCAAACATATGCAGGCGGTGGCGGCTGAAGGTGGCATTGACGTGGACGTGTACCAACTCTTCAGGAAACTGGGAAAAAAGATACCGGTGCTGGTCGGCGTACGACCAGTGGGCGAACACAGCATTGAGCAAATGGAAGCAGCGGGGGGTGGCCGTGGGCTGCTCAAGCGCCTTGAACCTTTGTTGCACGGTGACGTGCTGACCGTCACCGGCAAAACCCTGACGCAAAACCTGCAGGGGGTGACCGTCAGTGACGACGAGGTGATCCGCCCGTTGCACGCTCCCTTTGCCACGCAACCGGCCATCGTGATGCTGCGCGGCAACATTGCCCCGCAGGCCGGCATCGTCAAATACGGCATCGACCCGCGCAAGCCACGCCAGTTCAAGGGCCCCGCGATCTGCTTCGAGCGCTCCGCCGATGCCATCCAAGCGTTGCAGGATGGACGCATTCAGCCCGGCCATGTCGTGGTCATGCGGGGCGCAGGTGTACAGGGCGGGCCCGCCATGGGCGGTGGCGCCTCGAAGGTAGTGTTCGCCATTGACGGGGCCGGGCTGGGTGACCACGTGG
The DNA here is from genome assembly GCF_900156295.1 of Pseudomonas sp. A214. Lineage (NCBI taxonomy): Bacteria > Pseudomonadati > Pseudomonadota > Gammaproteobacteria > Pseudomonadales > Pseudomonadaceae > Pseudomonas > Pseudomonas sp. A214. The sequence continues at coordinate 3,363,164 of NZ_LT707062.1, read as the reverse complement.
CAATGCTGACCGACGGTCACCTCTCGGGGCTGGTGTGCAAAGGCCTGGTCGTGGCGGAGGTGGCTCCTGAGGCAGCCGTCGGTGGCCCCCTCGCACTGGTGGAAGACGGGGACATCATCGACATCGACCTGGATCTCAACACCCTTGACGCCAATATCAGCGAAACACAAATGCAAGCCCGACGCGCCCGCTGGATACCTGCGGCCCCCCAGTTCGGTGGTGGCTGGCTGGATATATACCGCCACAATGTGTCCTCCATGGACCACGGTGCGGTGTTGATAAAGCCACTGGATATCACCCATCCCGGGGAGCAACCGCAATGAAGTTGCGCGACGACGAAAAAGCCATGCTCGCTGGCGATCAAGGTCCGGCGGTGCAAAAAGCCATGGAATTGCTGGTGCGCTATGGCGAAGCCCTGGATGCGCAATGTCTGGTGGATACGCGCAATGTCGCCGGTACCATCGGAGCCACCACGCCCTTTCTGCGTCAGTACGCAGACCAAAATGGCGGCATGGATGCGGTGTTCAGCGAGTTCAACCTCGACAGCGCCGAGTTGGTCAAGATTCCTCGGGTCAAGGTCCCGAGCAGCCACCTGCAGCAAGGCATCGACCCCCGGCATGCTGTACGCCAAGGCATCTCGCCAGACGTGGTCCGCATCTATGAAACAGGTCAGGCTTACAGCAGCGGTCTGGGGGTACAACCCCTGAATACCTGTACGCCCTATCAAGTTGGCAACGTGCCGGTAAAAGGCGAACACTGCGCATGGATGGAATCCTCTGCGGTGATCTATATCAACTCGGTACTCGGTGCCCGCACCAATGCCGAAGGCCGGGAAAGCACGGGCGCGGCGATGCTGACCGGCAAGATCCCCTATTGGGGCCTGCACATCGAGGAAAACCGTCGCGGTACCCACCTGATCCAGCTGGACATAGACGTGAGTACCACGGCGGACTGGGGATTGCTCGGCTACTGGGTCGGCGAGCAGGTGCAGGACCGCATCCCGGTCATCCAAGGCGTGAGTCACCAACCCAACCTGGCTCGCCTCAAGCACTTCGGGGCGGCGGCGGCTTCCAGCGGTGGGGTGGAGATGTATCACCTGGTTGGGGTGACGCCTGAAGCCCAAACCAGCGAGCAGGCGTTTGGCGCGTCCCCTCCCCTGGCCGCAATGCGCTTCGGCGAGGCCGAACGGCGCTGGGCCTACGAGCAAGTCAATATCACCGCTCGCGATGACGAGATTGACTTCGTGATGCTCGGTTGCCCGCACTACAGCCTCGAACAGATCTGGGAGGTCTGCCAATTGCTGGAAGGCCAACGCCTGAGTCCGAATACCGAGCTCTGGATATTTACGGCGGCGTCGATCAAACAACTGGCCGACGTCGCCGGCTACACCCGCATCATCGAACAGGCCGGCGGGCATCTGATGACCGATACCTGCTCAGCCATTGGCAAGGTACTTCCCACGGGCACGCGGGTGGCGGCAGTCGATTCGGCCAAACAGGCGCACTACCTGCCGGCGATCATGGGTATCCAGGCGTGGTTCGGTAGCACCGCCGATTGCGTCCAGGCCGCCATCGAGGGCCGTTGGAAAGGAGTATTGAGATGAGCACAACCTTCACCCTCAAAGGCCGCAAGGTCGTCGGCGGCTGTTTCGAAGGCGAGGCCCTGGTGACCCGGGACCGCATCTCCGGCTGGGGCGGTATCGACCCGCGCAGCGGCACCGTCATCGAGACCCGTCACGAACTCAAGGGCATCAGTTTCGCCGGCAAAGTGCTGGTGTTTCCCGGCGCCAAAGGTTCGTCCGGCTGGTCCTCGCAGTTCCATATCGCCCGTCTCGCCGGCGTAGCCCCTGGCGCCATGTTGTTCAACGAAATGACCGCAAAAATGGGCCTTGGCGCCGTGGTCGTCCGTGCGCCCGCCATGACCGACTTCACCGAAGACCCGTTGAGCTGGATTCAAACCGGGGATTGGGTTCGCGTCGACGCCGACGCCGGGACCGTTGAAGTGACTCCGCGTCAGCTGCAAACCGATCAGTTCGTATCGCAACACCCGACCGGGTCGGAGCGAAGGCGAGACCTGTCGTAACCGGAATCTGCCAGCCGCAACAACCGCTCCCGTGCCCCTTGGTTATCGGGCTCGGGATCGGCTGCCCTTTTTACATCTCAAAGGTAGTTTTATGGCTCATGTCATTCGCACGGTACGCCGTACCAGCGCCCCCACCGCTCAACGCTTGCAGGCCGACGTATGCATTGCCGGCGCGGGTATTTCCGGTATTTCCGCCGCTCTGGAGGCCGCTGCGCTCGGCAAACGCGTAGTGCTGTTCGATGCCCTGCCGATGCTCGGCGGTCAGGCGGTCGGCTCAATTATCGGGACCTTCTGCGGGCTGTTCTCCAATGGTCCTAACCGCCGGTTGCTGACCCACGGAATCGCCGACGACATCCTTCGTGACCTGGGCGCCTCGGGGGACTTGCACCAGGCCATTGGCCCCCTGACGACTGTTGTTTACTACGACGAAGTTGCCTTGGGTCGATGGATTGGCCAGAAAGTGCTCGACGCCGGGATCACCGTGGTGCTCGGTGCGGTGTTACGCGATGTCGTGCGCGAAGGTCCGCGGATCCGCGAAGTGGAACTGGCCACCCGCTACGGCGATGTGCGTGTCGCAGCCAACGGCTTTATCGACGCCAGCGGAGACGCGGCGTTAGCCTGGAATGCCGGACTTGCCTGTCGCGAGCCAGACACACCCATCTATGGCACCCAGATGTTCGTCCTTGAGCATATCAATGAAGCGCACTTGCCCACCCGCGCGCAGTTCACCGAACGGGTCAAACAAAAAGCCAAAAGCTACGGTATCGAACGCGACGACGGACTGTTCTTTCAGTTCCCCGGCCGTGGCACCGCAGCCTTCAACATGACTCACATCGAAACGCCTCTGGATCCGGTGGCCGCTTCCCATGTCGCGATCGCCGGACGCCAGCAGGTGGACCAGGTCATCAACTTCCTCAAGTCGGAATACCCCGAGGCCTACAGCAAGGCCAAGGTACGGGCGTACGCGCTGCCAGGTATTCGCCAGACCCGCTGGATCGTCGGACATCACCATCTGACGACTGACGAAGTGCGGGCGGCAACGATATTCCCGGATGCGGTAGCTCGCACCTCCTGGCCGGTGGAATTGCACGGCAATACCAGCGGTTACCAGTGGGAGCCCTTTGGTGACGATCACGTTCACAGTGTGCCGTTGCGCAGCATGCTTGCCCAAGGCAGCGATAACCTGGTCGTGGCCGGTCGCTGCATCGACGCCGATGCGGCCGCGCTGTCGAGTGTCCGGGTGATGGGCCCCTGTATCGCAATGGGGGCCGCTGCGGCCCACGCGCTGGACCTCGCGGGCCCCGATGGCAGGTTGAGTGATATACCTGCCCCGGCATTGCGCGAGCGGCTGGCGTTCAATCTGGAATAGTGCTTAAAGCAGTTCGACGCGCCCACCATCCATAGGGGGGCGCCACTCCAACAAAAATAAAAAATGCAGTGGAGAACGCACATGTCACAGTCCCGCACCCTGGACGTAGCGGCGCTTATAGAAGGTCGCAAACTTTCACGCTTCAACTACGTGGTGATTCTGGTCTCGGTTCTGATCACCTTCCTCGATGGTTTCGATTTGCTGGTGCTGTCGCACACGGCCTCCTACATCGCCGATGAGGTCGGTCTGGACAAGATCCAGCTGGGTGAGATTTTCTCCATCGGCCTGCTGGGAATGATGCTCGGTGGATTCTTCTTCGGCTACCTGGGTGACCGAATCGGGCGGCGTCCCACCATTCTTCTTTCCACCTGCTCATTTGGCGTGTTGACCTTGCTGTTTGCCTTGGCCAACAGCTATGAATCGCTGATGGTCCTGCGCTTTCTCAACGGCTTCGCCCTAGGTGCCATGCTGCCGTTGTGCTGGGCCTTGAACATTGAGTTCGTACCCAAGCGTTATCGCTCGACGGTGGTGACCATCATCATGGTCGGATTCAGCCTGGGCAGCGCGATGGCCGGCCCGATCACCGTCTGGCTGGCGCCGCATATCGGTTGGCAGGGCGTGTTCGTGTTCGGCGGTGTACTGACCCTGGCCGCCAGCGTGCTCCTGTTTTTCACCCTGCCCGAATCGGTGCGGTTTCTGGCCAGCAAACGCAAAGGCCCGGAAAAAATCACGGCAACGCTCAAGCGTATGGATTCAAGCCTGGATGTGCGACCTGGCGACCGCTTCGTCCTACTGGACGAACCAGATCTGGGCCGCAAGGAATTTCGGGTCAGCCAGCTGTTTATCGGCCGCCTGAAATGGGTTACCCCGATGATCTGGCTGGGCTACTCCGCCAGTTCCATGGCCATGTACTTTCTCGCCTCGTGGAGTCCACTGGTCTATCAGTACGCAGGCTTTGACCGCGCGACAGCTTCGTGGGTCAGTTCGATCGCCTCGTTCAGCGGCGCAATGGCGGGCTTGGCGATGATGCGTTTCGTCGATACCCGAGGCCCTTACATGGTGATGATCTATCCGCTGCTGGCATTGCCTTTCCTGCTGGTATTGGGCATCACCGGCATGCAGGGCACCGCGTTCCTGATGCTGAGCCTGGTCGGGGCCGTGTTCGTCAAAGGCTCCCACTATGGAATCCTCAGTATCGCCGGGGTCTTCTACCCCAGCGCTATCCGCGCCAATGGCGCGGGCTGGGCCACCTCGATCGCCAAGATCGGCTCGATCCTCGGCCCATTGCTGGGCGCTTATGTACTGAACAGCGGAATGCCAGTGGTCAAGAGCTTCCTGGTCCTGGCCATATGTCCGGCAATGCTGGCCGCCTGTGCATTCGCAATCGGTCACCTGACCCGCCACGACCTTGCGGTGGATCCATTGCCCGCCCCGTCACAGACGTGACCGCCTGCCTCTGATTCACAACACCTTGAGCCACGCCTGCTGTGCCGCGTCGTCACCGACGCGGTCAGGCAAAACTCGCCCTGAATAATCGTATTCCCTCTCCTGAGAGCAATAAAAAAATGAACAGGAATCTAGCCATCTTCACCGCATTTGCCCTCTTCTGCCACGGCAGCTACGCCCAGGCAGACTTTCTCAAGGACAGCAGCGCGACGTTGACCACGCGCAATTTTTACCTCAATCGCGACTTTCGCCAGAGTGGCGCCCCCCAGGCCAAGGCCGAAGAATGGACCCAAGGTTTCTTCGCCGAACTTCAGTCTGGCTACACCGAAGGTACCGTTGGATTTGGTCTCGACGCCTTGGGTGAACTGGGGATCAAGCTCGACTCGGGCCGAGGTCGACGGGGCACCGCACTGTTGCCCTACGGGCCCGACAGCAACCAGCCTGTCGACGAGTACAGCGAACTGGGGCTGACCGCCAAAATGCGTCTGTCCCAGACCCGGCTCAAGGTAGGAACCCTGATGCCGATTCACCCGCTGGCGTATTACAGCGACACCCGACTATTGCCCTCGACCTTCACCGGTGCCTACCTGACGTCGAGCGAAGTCGAGAACCTGACCGTCACCGCAGCGAGATTGACAGAGGCTAACGGTCGCGACTCCTCCAGTAATGACGACATCAGCTATGCCGGCCAGAGCAGCGATCATCTGGACCTGCTCGGCGGCGACTATACGCTGGGCAAGAACCTGACCCTGCGCTACCACCAGGGTGAGCTGCAGGACATCTACCGCCAGCACTTTTCCGGAGTGATTCACGTCCTGCCACTGGGGGAAGGCATGAGCCTGCGCTCCGATTTGCGCTACGTCGACAGTAGCGACACAGGCGCGGCAAAAGCCGGGAAGATCGATAACCGCAACTTCAATGGCATGTTCACTTTGACCGTCGGGGCCCAGCGATTCGCCGCCGCGTTCCAGCACCTATCCGGAGACAGTGTGTTCCCCGTGATCGACACCGGTACGCCGTATGTGGCGAACCTCGTCACCTACAACTCCTTCACCAAAGCCAACGAAAAATCCTGGCAACTGCGTTACGAATATGACTTCGCCGCGCTTGGGATACCGGGCCTGACGTTCATGACCCGTTATGTGAAAGGCAGCGATATCCGCACCCGTACGGTCAACGACGGCAGTGAGTGGGAACGTGACACCGACCTGACCTACGTCTTCCAGAGCGGTGCCCTGGAGGGCCTGAACCTGCGCTGGCGCAACGTCACGTACCGCTCTGGGGATGGTCTGACCCAGCAGCTCGATGAAAATCGCTTGATCGTCGGTTACACCTGGAAACTGTGGTGAGTCCGGCAAGCCGGAACACGCTCACTTGGATCTTACTGTGCGGAGAGCAATCATGATCCCGTCACGCGCAATTGACCTCGCCGCCTTGATTGAGGGGCGCAGACTGTCGAGTTTCAACTATCTGATCATCTGTGTGTCGGTGCTGATCACCTTCCTCGATGGCTTCGACTTGCTGATGCTCTCCCACACCGCCGCCTACATGGCCGAGGACATTGGCCTGGATAAGTTGCAACTGGGCAACATCTTTTCCATAGGTTTGTTCGGCATGATGTTGGGTGGATTCTTTTTCGGTTATCTGGGTGACCGGATCGGCCGTCGCCCGACCATCATCCTGTCCACCAGCGCCTTTGGCCTGATGACGTTGCTGTTCACCTTGGCCGATAGCTACGCCTCGCTGCTGATCTTGCGCTTTCTCAATGGCTTTGCCTTGGGCGCCATGTTGCCACTCTGTTGGGCGCTGAATATCGAGTTTGTGCCCAAGCGCTACCGTGCAACCGTGATCACAATCATCATGGTTGGCTTCAGCCTGGGTGGCGCGGTTGCCGGCCCTCTAACCGTGTGGATGGCTCCCCACTATGGCTGGGCCAGTGTGTTCGCGCTGGGCGGCATCGCAACGTTGCTTTCCAGTGTGCTGTTGTTTTTCACCCTGCCAGAATCGGTGCGATTTCTGGTGAGCAAGCAAAGACGCCCCGAAACCGTGGCGCGGATCCTCAGGCGCCTGGATCCGGACATCGATCTTCGCGCCGGGGACCGCTATTTTCTTGCCGATGAAATCGACATCGGTCACCGACCTTTCCGTGTCGGACAGTTGTTCATCGGCAAACTGAAATGGATCACTCCCATGATCTGGATTGGCTTTGGAGCAAGCTCCATGGCCATGTATTTTCTCGCGTCATGGAGCCCGCTGGTGTACCAGTACGCCGGTTTCGACCGGGCGACTGCATCATGGGTGAGCTCCTTCGCCTCGTTCAGCGGCGCCATGGCCGGGCTCGTATTGATGCGAGTGGTCGACACCCGGGGGCCCTACGCCGTGATGATCTATCCCCTGCTGTCATTACCTTTTCTGCTGGTCCTGGGCATTGGCGAACTGCAAGGAGACGCCTTTATTGCACTGAGCCTGATGGGCGCTATTTTCGTCAAAGGCAGCCACTACGGCATCACCAGCATCGCCGGGGTTTTCTACCCAAGTGCCATTCGCGGCAACGGCGCCGGATGGGCAGCGTCAATGGGTAAGATCGGCTCTGTATGCGGGCCGTTACTCGGGGCCTACGTGCTCAACAGCGGCATGCCCGTGGTGAAAAGCTTCGCAGTACTGGCTCTATGCCCTGCGGTACTTGGAGTGTGTGCCTATGTCGTGGCACGCATTGATCGGCGCTCAACCGTGAGCGCCGAGCTTCTGACCACATCGCAGCCCTAGAAACATTCAACGCAGCAGCGACGCAGGATCATGCAAGTCAAGGAGTCACGTCCACGACTTGCATGAGCGCTATTCGCCCGAGCAAGGGATCACGCGCTTGACCAGCTTACCGATGGTCATACCCTGGATCAGAATCGAAAACACCACGACCAGGTAGGTCATGCCAACCACGACATCGCGAGCATCCCCCGGTGGCAACGACAACGCCAGGGCCACCGATATCCCGCCGCGCAACCCACCCCACGTCAGCACGCTCCAGGAGCCTTCAGGTAAACGGAAACGCTGCCCCAAGATCGCTATCGGGACGCCTACCGTCAACAGACGCGAGAACAAGGTCAGCACGATCACCATCAAGCCCGTGACAATGAGCGGGCTGGTGAAGTGGATCAGAATCACTTCCAGACCGATCAGTACAAACAGGACCGCGTTGAGTATTTCGTCAATCAACTCCCAGAACATGTCCAGGTTTTTCTCGGTCTGCTCAGACATGGCATAAGAGCGTCCATGGTTACCGACGATCAACCCCATCACCACCATCGCCAACGGGCCGGACACGTGCAAATGAGTGGCCAGGGCATATCCGCCGAGCACAGCGGCCAGGGTGATGAGCACCTCCTCCTGATAGCTGTCGATACTCTTGAGCATGCGGAACGTGACGTACCCAACAACCGCGCCTAAAAGCGCACCGCCGCCCGCCTCCTCCAGCAAGAGCCGCGAAACGCCAGTAACGGAGGGCGCGTCGCCACTGGCGATCATCGCCAGAATCAGTGAAAACAGCACAACGCTGACCCCGTCGTTGAACAGCGACTCTCCGGAAATCACCAGTTCCACGCTACTTGGAGCACCGGCGGATTTCAGAATGCCCATGACCGCAATCGGATCGGTGGGTGAAATCAGCGCACCGAACACCAGGCAGTAGGCAAGCGGCAACTCCAGGTCGGTAAAAGACAGCAGCCACCATAGCCCGAAGCCGATGAACAGCGTCGACACAGTCGTGCCAACCACAGCCAGGGACGCCACCTGCCATCGATAGGCGCGCAGTTGCGACAAGTCGACATGCAGGGCCCCCGCGAACAGCAGCAATGACAGCATGCCCTCCATCAGCAACTCGGAGAAATCGATGGACTCCACCAGTGATTGCTCGAGCGTGTGCAGGGAGTGAAAGCCCAGCGCATCGGAGGCCATGTTCAGTAACGATAAGCCCAAGGCAATACCCATCACGCCAATGGCCGGGGGTAGCCCTACGTAGCGCCGATTGAGGTAAGCGAGTACTGCTGTGATGCAGAGGAATATTGCAATAATGTCTAGCATTGGGCAGAGGGGTCCATTGGGTACATTTCAAGTGCGGCTAACGTTGCGTTCACAAAGCGCTGCGCCTGGCACCGACAAAAAAACTAAGCCGTTGCGCAAACAAGCCTTGCGGCAAGCGCTCTGAGCCGCTGCTTCTCTTCATCGAGCACCAACGCGGCATCGGCTCGCGCGAGCAAGCGATCAGCCTGCCTGGTCGCGGCTGCGCTGAACAATCCAGGATTGATCTGGCTGAGAGCAATCAGCGCCTTCATCATCCGAATATCCACTTCGACAATGCCGGCGCCATCTCTGGCAATGGGACCAAAAAAATCATCAAACAGGTCGTCAACGTTCAGGCCATGCAGGAACACGCGGTCACATTCCGGTTGCGTTACCGCTTCATGAAGCTCAAACGTGCCCCAGCAGGCCAGGCTGCGAACACCACGGCCCAGCACGTCAATGGCCGTTCCGGAGTCGTTGACCGCACTTGATAAAGCCCGTGAGGCGATTTCCGAAAGCACTGACAGCCCGAAACGCGGATCATGTTCAAAGGTTCGTCGAACGCCGATGCTCAGGCAGGCGAGAACTTTACTGGCAAGCGGGTCGTCCCCGTCGAGCCCTTCCTCGCTGGCTCGCGCGATATGGACAAGCGGCATACCTGGGTGGACAAAACTTCCGGGCAAGATCTCCAGAAATAACTGCGCCTCGCAACCCCTGGCAACCTCATTGAGTGCCTGTACATCGATATGCTGGACATAACCGGTGGTGCCACTGACGACCGGCCGCGCAGACGACGGCATGACCCAGCCGTCGGGGTATGCACAACCGCCAAGAAACGGCCATCGAACTCGATGGTTGATCGCGGCGATGGTCGCCTTCTCTACGCGATCAATCGTCTCGCCGACCCGCCCCAGTTTGGACAGATGATTGATCCAGCGCAAAAGCATGTACACGATCAGAATCACCACGCCGATCGTCACTGCGAACAGCAAGACGCGCCCTTGCCCGCCGTAAGCGCCGGTACTCAGCGCGATAATGCCGACCAGACTGAACAAGAAAGAGCCGATAAAAGTGGCGAGTGCGTTCTGCGTCGTGGTGTCTTCAATCACCAGCGTTGTGGCACGGGGCGTGGCGCCCGTACTTGCTGCGCCATACGCCGCAACCATGATGCTCAAAGAGAAGGTGGTCACCGCGAGCATGCTGGAAGCGATGATGCCAAGGATGTTGTCGACGGCATCGGCGCCTATCCGGGCAGACAAGGAGAACGGAATCCATTCCTTGAGCGCGATGGCCAGCAACGCCGTGACCACGCCCAGCAGCGAAAACAACGTAGCCTTGAACCACAGCTGTTTAGTCAGCTGCGTCAACAGCCAGCGCCAGCGAGCAATCATGTTGTCTCCTTCTCAGTACGGTTCCAGGCGGGAAAATACCCGCTCATTCATGCGTGCCGGTTTGAGATCATCCGCCATTCCCAACCATCTGCCACAACGACGCCCCCACCCCGGTAATGCTCTCCCCGGCAATCAACCCCGCCGCCGCGGTGATGGCAAAGCGTTCTGTAAGGCTCGCCCAGCGGCAGCTCACCAGCCAGGTGAGTACCGCGCCGAAGGCCATCATCAGCGACACCGAGGCCGGCAAGACGAACGCCAGGCCCAAAGCCGCCGTGCTTGGCAAATAACGGGCCCGGTGGGTGGGCAGTACGCTGTCGAGAATCCCCAGCAACAAGCCGGCCACGGCGCCGATGATGACCGCCCAGCGAATGCTTGCTGACAGCGAGTCCAGCCCCAGGGTCAGGGTTTGCGCCACGGCTTTCCAGGTAGCGACCGCCGGGGCCGGCCACTCTTGCGTGAGCAGCATCGATTGTGGGTCGGGGATCAGGGCCAGGTAGGCCAACACCCCAACGATGCTTCCAACGAAAATCCCCAGGGTCTGGGCGATCAACTGCTTGTGCGGTGTGGCGCCAATCGCCCGGCCCACCTTGAAGTCGTTCATCAAGTCCGTGCATTGCCCAGCCGAACCGCCCGCGGTGTTGGCGCTCATCAAATTGATCGGCACCTGCCCCGGGGCGACGATGCCAAAACTCAGTTGGGACAATTGTCCGATGGCGCCGATGGGCGCAATGCCCGTGGCCCCCACCACCCGGGCGGCCACGGCGGCCAGGCAGATGGCCAAGGGAATGGTCAACAACGCCATCCAGGGGTTGATACCAAACAACAGCGCTTGCAGGCTCACCACCAACACGATCGCCACCAGGAAACCGCTGGCAGGTCCGGTCTTGGGCACCACCCAGGTCGCGCCACCGCCCGCCTTGGTGGACTTGTGCAATGCCCACAAGCGAATCGCCAAAGAGGTCAGGGTCGAGCAGACCATCAGACTCACGCCCGGCCACAGCAGCCACTCCACCAACGCCGCGAACTGCGGGCCACTGCTGTCCGGCGGCAGTTGCACCAAGCCTTGCTCCAGCAGCCACGGCGCCAATCCACCCCACGCCAACAAGGCGCCAAGCAGCAGGGTCAGGCCAACGCGAATCCCGATGATCCCGCCGAAACCCACCAACAACAGCGAAGGGTCCGCGGTAAACGTCAGGCGTTCCAACTGCGGGGTCGGCGACCAGCGCGGGAAAACCCAGATGAAGGTATCGACCCACTTGACCAGCCCGGACAGCAGCGCAGCGCTGAGCAGCACCTTCAAGCGCTTCGCCGCTTCGTGGCCCTGGTTGTATATGTGCAGAAGGGTCTCCAGGGTCGCCATGCCTTCGGGGAATTTCAGTGCTTTGTCATTGAGCAGCGAGGGTCGCAGGTACCAGGCGATCCAGATCCCCAGGAAGCTCACCGAGAACACCCAGGCGATCATCGGGATGACGTCCAACTGTTGACCGGTCAATAAGGTGTAGGCCGGGATGGGCGCAACCAGCCCACCGGAAATGATTGACGCTGCGGCCGAGGCCACGGTCTGGTTGATGTTGCTTTCGTGCAGCGTCCAGGGCTGTTGAGCGGCCGAACGCTTGGCCAGGCCTTGCCAGATGCCATAGCCGATCAGCAAGGCAATGATCGACATGTTGAACGACCAGCCAATCTTGAGGCCGGCGTACACATTGGAAGGCGTCAACAGGACACCGATCACGATTCCCGTACTGACCGCTCGCAGGCTCAGCTCACGTTCGACAGGGTAATCCAGGGCGATGGTTGGCGAGGTTGGGTGCATGCGAATTCCTTATCGGCAATGAGACAGCGCGATCACTCAACGCGGCGACTTAACAAGTGAGCGCTGCATGGGCGGAAGGTTCACATGACAGGGGCAAGCCCTTGCGAGCGCTTAACGCTCATATCGAAGTTTTCCGGGGGCGGTGACGAGGTCGACGAGGGATGATTGCTTCGTTATTTTCCGAGTACCGGACTCAGGCCAGCAGCTCGGTGATCCAGCGGGTTTGCAAAGCGATGTCCTGCACCTTCTGCTCGGGCACGGCTTGTCGCGCCCGGGCGAAGTGAGTCAGGGTCCGCTGTTTGAGGCGCAGCATGCGCTGCCACTTGGCCAGGAACGCCGGGCTGCGGGCGCGCATCTGCAATGGCCCGAAGTACAGCTCCTGCGCGGTGTACGTCACCGGCCCGGCGCGCTCGGCGACGATGATTTCGTAGTAGAAGCGGTTTTCCCGCAGCACTTCTTCGAAGCAGATGCGATAACCATTTTCCATCAGCCATTGACGCAGTGGTTGCTCGCCGCCGTTGGGCTGCAGGATCAGCCGTTCCTCACCGCTCAGGTGCGCCTGGCCGCCAGCGAGAATGTCGCGGATCGTCTCGCCGCCCATGCCGCACAGGCTGACTGCCGTGATCCCGTCTCCTGGCTCGATCGCCGCCAGGCCGTCGGCCAGGCGGACAATGACCTGCTGGGTAAAACCGTTCTCGCGCACGGTGCGTTCAGCCGAACGAAACGGCGTCAACGCCACCTCGCCAGCCACCGCCGCTGCGATCACACCACGGCGCATCAATGCCACCGGCAGGTAGCCGTGATCCGAGCCAATATCGGCCAGGCTCGCACCTGCGGGTATATGCGCGGCCACACGCTCCAGGCGCTGGGACAATGTCTGTTCGTTCAACGGCTGCTCCTGTTCAATACCGTTGCCCACGGTCCCGTCTTGTATTCGCCTTGGAGCGCGTGACCGCTCAAAAATCACGCGCGCACCTTAAACTCGGACTGTTCCCATTTCAATCTTTTCGAGTGAGCCGCGCTACCGCCCACGCTCCTTTGCCACGCAGCTTTTCCCATAGGGAATACCCACTGAAGCGGTAAAAAACGCCAACGAATTGGCGTCGAAAAATCCAAATCTGAATAAACCTGAACTAACGACATTTTTCCGACGATTGGCCCGTGCAAGCCATTGCTGGGGATTTGAATGCAGGCTCATCATCCGTCTGTCACAGCCAGCATTTTCAGGCCTGACGCAGATGTATTAATCGCATCGCTCTATAGGAGCATTCAGGATGATGACTGTTTATTTTGTGGTTATGGCTATCTGCAGCGGCGTGGAAGGTTGTGTAGAAGAGCGAAAGCCGGGGCCGACTTACGCGTCCAGGGCTGTGTGCATGGACTCAGCCAGGACGATGGCGCCGCGCAAAGGCGTGAAATTCAAATGTCGCAGTGAACGCCTATGGGTGCCTGTTGAGGCGCGCGGTGTGAATCGGCACGAAAGCGTGGTCTCGACCGGAACGCAAACCCAGCCTTAGCAGCATGAGTGGTGAGCCCTCAGCCACTCAACTCGGCTTTAAGCAACGGGTCATTCAGGTAGGCGACATTCAATCTGGTCCAGGGATTTATACGCGACTGCTCCGGTGAAAAAATATGGCCGGGAGCAATCATGAATCCCTTCGGCAGTAGTTGCCGGGTCAGCTCCCTGGCGTCGTCAATGTGGGCGAACCTGGCCCACAAATACAGACTCTGCTCTGGCCGAAAGAACACCTCGGCGCCTATTTCATCGAGCATCTGCAAACCTGCCGCAGTGGCACTCTTGAGTCGCTCCTGGAGGCGGATCTGATGTCGCAGAAAATGCCCCTCGGTCAGGATGACATCGATGGTTCGCTCACACAGCTCCGAGGTGCTGGTATGCAGGAGCATTTTCAGATCACCCAGTTCATCGATGACCTCCTTGCTCCCGGCGATAAACCCCACCCTCAATGCCGCAGAAACCGATTTGGAAAAACTGCCCACGTACAGTGATCGGCTCAACTGATCCAGCGCAGACACCTTGATGGCCGACGCGGGTTTGAAATCTGCCAAAGCGTCGTCGTCCACCAGAATGAAGTTGTGCTCATGGGCCAACTGCACCAGTCGATGAGCCTTGCCGGGGGAAATATCGGAGCCCGTCGGATTGTGCCCAACCGACTGGAGGAAGAACAATTTCGGCTTGTGCAACAGAAGATGCTGCTCCAGCACTTGCAGGTCCGGCCCGTCCGGCAATCGGGGTACGGATAACATTCGCGCCCCTTGCAGTTGCAGCTTGCCGAACAGCGGGTAATAACCCGGGTCTTCGACGAAAACGTAATCTGCGGGGGCAATGAAGCGGCGGATGATCAGATCCAGTGCGTGATTGGCCCCATGGGTCGTGACGATTTGCCGAGCACTGGCGGTAATCGAATAGCTCGCCAGTTTTTGCACCAGGTGTTGACGAAGTGCAGCATTGCCCAGCCGGTTGCCGTAGCGAAAGAGCGTGGTCACCCCCATGCGCATGATCTGACGGGTGAACTTGTCCAATCGCAGATCCATCAGCCACTCTACGGGCGGAAAACCTTCCCCAAGCGGCGAGTGACCCGGCTCACGGACAAATTGCTGGCGCATGAGCCAGATGGTGTCCATCGCCCGGGTAAAGGGCAGCGGCTCTTCCGGTTCGCTGCTGCTCGGGGCGCCTCGTGTCACGAAGAAACCCTGCCCGTGACGCGCCTCGACCAGTCCTTGGGAGGCCAGCGATTCATAAGCGTTGATCACTGTGTTTTTCGAATGACCAAACAAGCGCATGCACTCGCGCAGGGACGGTAAACGGTCGCCCACACGGTAGGTACCGTTGCCGATCTGCGTCACCAAGGAGGCCGTCAGCTCTTGGGCAAGCGTCAGTCGCGCCATTGTACGAAGTCCTGGATGAATTATTCGCAGAGGGTACAGCTTAGGTACTGTCTGTCCAAACTGTACCTTTTTTGCCAGGACACATACGCATAGGGTGGCAGGCATTCGAAAACAATAACTGCAACTGGATTGCCACCATGAGTATCGACTCCCGCCTCCCGATGTTCCGCAGCCTGTCGCCCGCCGAACGCCTGAGCCACTTGCAACAACTGCTTGAGCTTGCAGAAGATGACGTTGCCCTGCTCCGCGACGCTGGCGCCCTGCCCCTGGAAATAGCCGATGGCATGATTGAGAACGTCATCGGAAAATTTGAGTTGCCCTACGCTGTGGCGAGCAACTTCCAGATCAATGGACGCGACGTCATCGTGCCGTTGGTCGTCGAGGAGCCTTCGGTGGTCGCCGCCGCCTCGTTCATGGCCAAACTGGCGCGCGAAGCCGGTGGTTTTCAGACCTCCAGCTCGCTGCCGCTGATGCGCGCGCAAGTGCAGATCGTGGAAATCGACGATCCCTTCAATGCCCGTTTGAGTCTGTTGCGCCGCAAGGACGAAATCATCGAACTGGCCAACCGCAAGGATCAACTGCTGAACCAGCTAGGTGGAGGTTGCCGCGACATCGAAGTGCATACCTTCGCCCAGAGCCCTCGCGGCCCCATGCTGGTCGCCCACCTTATCGTGGATGTACGCGATGCGATGGGAGCCAATACCGTGAACACGATGGCTGAAGCGGTGGCCCCGCTGATGGAGCAGATTACCGGCGGCAAGGTACGGCTGCGCATTCTGTCGAACCTCGCCGACCTGCGGCTTGCCCGGGCCCAGATCCGCATTGCACCTGAACATCTCACCACCAAGGCCTACAAGGGCGAGGACGTCATTGAAGGCATCCTCGATGCTTACAACTTTGCGGTCGTCGATCCCTATCGTGCAGCCACTCACAACAAGGGCATCATGAACGGCATCGACCCTTTGATCGTCGCCACCGGCAACGACTGGCGCGCGGTGGAAGCCGGGGCACACGCCTATGCCTGTCGCAACGGGCATTACGGTTCACTGACGACCTGGGAAAAAGATTGCAAGGGCCATCTGGTGGGAACGCTGGAAATGCCCATGCCCGTCGGCCTGGTCGGCGGCGCGACCAAGACTCACCCGCTGGCGCAACTGTCGTTACGCATCCTGAGAGTGAAGAGCGCCCAGGAACTTGCCGAGATAGCGGTAGCGGTCGGCCTCGCGCAAAACCTGGGCGCATTGCGGGCGCTGTCGACCGAGGGGATACAACGCGGGCACATGGCTTTGCATGCACGCAACATTGCGCTTTCAGCGGGGGCCAGGGGCGACGAGGTCAATTGGCTGGTCGCGCAGATGGTCGAAGCCCGGGACGTGCGCTCGGACAAAGCCGCTGAGCTGCTTGAGCAAAAACGCGCGCAGGAGTCGGGCTCGTAGTCACGAACTCAACCACATCTCTTCACGTTCATAACAATAAAACCCCTCAGGGGAGGTGGGAGAATCCTTATGAAACCCGAACTGTTCGAAGTATGGGGCGACACGGTTGACGGTCGCCACCTGCTCTACTCCATAGGCATCGGTGCAGCCGTCAGCCTCGGCGCTTTTTTTATCGCCCAGCACTTGTTTGTCGGCTGGGTGGATTCCGTGCAGATGGCCCGCGCCTACGCGATGCTGGTAGGTATTGTCGGCTGCCTGGCAGGTGGCGCCATCAGTGCGCTGCTTTTCAAACCCAAGCGCAATGTCATCGAACATCTGGCTGATCCGGCCTGGCGCGCAAAAATCCTCATCGAGTTGCAGAACGAGTACGGCCCACTGGGCAGTCTGGCTGATCTGCCGCCGGCCACGATCGCGGAACTGCGGGAAATGGATCTTTATGAGCTGTTCGCCGATTACGAGAAAGGCCTTGTCGCTCCTGAGAAAAGCCCGGCTGCAACACCCACTGTTGGCGTCGGTGCAGTCAGTCGCGCAGTCAGTGGCAATGGAGGTCAATCATGATCGTTCCACTGATGGATCAGGTCCTGATGGCACTGGGCATGGGGATCCTGGGGGCGGTGATTTTCGCCGGGATCGGGCTGATCTCAGGGAGCGATGAAACCACCACCCTCGCCCCCTTGACCTTGCTGGTCGTCCTGCTGGGCGTACCTGCCCCCGGCGTGCTGACATTCTTTCTCGCCGGCGCCGTCGCCAAACATATGACCCACGCCGTACCGACGGCGCTACTGGGTATTCCTGGCGACACCATGGCGACACCACTGATGCGCGAGGCCAATTTTCTGCGCAATCTGGGCGTGCCCCACATTGCCCTGCGCAAGATGATTTCCGGGGCGGTCATTGCTGCGTTGATCGCGGTGCCAATGGCCGTATTGTTCGCGCTGATGCTCGCGCCGTTCGGCGACATGATCAAGCAGGCTGCGCCTTGGGTGTTCCTGCTTGCCGCGGTGGCGATCGCGTGGTTCTCCAAAGGCCGTCTGGCGGCCGTGCTGACGCTGATCCCGTTCGTCATGATCATTGTTGGCCTGCAAACCATGACCGCGCAGTTCGGCGTCAAGCTCAGTGTCAGTTACTTTCTGGGCATCGCGATTGGCCCGTTGATCGCCGCGCTGTTCTCGCTGCTCGCGCCCGCCGAACGGGACACCATGCGACGCCAGCAAGTGCGCACGTTTTCCCTGTCGCCCGACGTAAAAAGCTGGGGTGGATTCTTTCCTAATCCGCTCAAGGTGCTGGACAGCAAGCAGAGCATGTGGACGGCCATTACGGCGGTGATCTCCAGCGCGACCTTTGTGTTCAGCCCGGTGGCCATGACCGTGATCATGGGCGAGCTCGTCGGTTCGAGGGTCAAGCATGTCTACCATCGCCTGACCACGGTCATCACCGCTCGAAACGGCGTTACGGAGTCAACCTACCTGGCCGAAGCATTGATCCCGCTGATCGCCTTCGGCCTGCCCCTGAGCCCTGTCGCAGCAGGCCCGGCAGCGCCATTGTTCAACGCCCCGCCGCGCTTTAGCGTCGACGCGACGACAGGCCAGGTGAACAACCTGCATTCATTGCTCAGCACCTGGGAATTTTTTGGCTACGGCGTGTTGGCGGTGGTCGTGGCCATCCTGATCGCTTACCCCTTCACCATGAATTACGCCCACAGAGCCGCATCCTACGTGTCGCGCAAGATCAGTCACGAAGCGGTGATCTCGACCTTTGTTGGCCTGATCCTGGTGATCGGCATCTGGGAAGGTGGCCTGCTGGGGTTGCTGGTGATCGTCACCATCGGCCTGCTGGGCGGTTTCCTCTCACGCTTTTTGGGTTTCAACATCGGTGTGCAGTTCATGGGCTATTACACAGCCGTACTGTCTGTGCCTGCCCTGGTTGCCCTGATGAATGCGTGATGTTTTTAACTCTCTACAACAGTGTTCAGATAACCAACAACGGTGATTCCAATGACCCTGAAAATATCGCTACTGACGGTAGGTGCGATCATGGCCCTTTCGGTTTGCACGGCAGCGTTTTCCGCCATGAAAAGCCCGCTGGTCGGAACATGGAAAATGGTCAGCGCAACCATTGAGCGCCAGGGCACCAGATCGGATGCGTACGGCCCCAATCCACATGGATGGCTGGTGTTCACTGAAGAGTTGACGTTCGTCGAGGTGCTCACCGATCCGCGAGTGCCCGCGTTTCGATCCAACGCTCGGGGCGAAGGAACCGATGAGGAAAACCGGGCAGCGATGGCTGGGAGCATCGGTTTTTTCGGACGATATACCGTCGACCAGAACGGCGAGTTCACCGGCAATACCGTCGAAGGATCTACGTTCCCGAATTGGGTGGGTGCGACACGTACTCAAGATGACCTGCAACTGAAAGTCGACGGCAACCGGATGGTGGAAAACTTCCAGCGCCCCGATGGCACGAAGGTTCACATCATCTGGGAGCGGGTAAAGTAACTCTACATCGCGAGCAGCCCTGCGGGGCCGACTCAGTTCATGAGTGGGCTGAGCACTGCTCAGCCCACGCTTGCGCACTGCTGATATCCACTCGCCCCACGGCTTACCAGATCGGCACCGTGTAGAGCACCAGGAAGCGGGTCTGGTTTTCATCACGAAATGCCGCGCCGCTCGGGAAGTCGTTGCGATAGATCGACTTGCGCGCCATCAACCCGACATTCTTCAGCGGACCGCTCTGGATCACATACCCCAGCTCCATCTGGAACTCCCGCTCCTTGCGGTCGTCGGCATTGAGCGCCACCAGCGCGATATTGTCACCGCGCACGTAACGCAGCCGGCTCTTCAGGCCGGGCACCCCGGCGGCGGCGAAGTCATAGTCGTAGATTGCCTGCCAGGTCCGTTCCTTGGCATTGAGAAAGTCCGAGCTCATGGTCAATTCACTCATGCCCATCAACTCAGTGCCTGACACATAAGGCGTCGCTGTGTCGCCGCTGGCGTGCATGTAACCCAGGCTCAGGTGATGCCCGCCAAGGCGATAGCCGAACAGCGCCGACAGGTTGCGGTTGTCCACCTTGCCAGCCTTGGCACTGCCATCTTCGTCGCTGAAAAAACTGCGCAGATCAGTGGTCAGCGTGCCCTCGCCTACTTGCATGTTATGCAGCAAGGCCAGGGTGTTCTGCTGGTACAGGTCGGCCACTTCGGCGTGGTAGCCGCGCAGGCTGAGGTCTTTGTTTACCTGATAATCGCCACCGACATAAGCCATGTGCGATGAGGTGGCCGCACCGTTGAAACGCCCGTTCGGCGAAGCGATGCTCATCGGCTGGTAGTTAGTGGAGTCACGCCTGTTGATGCGATCGATATAGCCGGTATTGAGCGTCAGTCCGTCGATGTCCTTGGAACTGAGCGTGGTGCCGCGAAAAGTCTGCGGCAGCAACCGCGACGGGCTGGCAAAGGCGAACGGCAGGAAAATCGACACATCGCCGGTCTTCACCGTGGTTTGGGCAAAGCGCATTTTGGCAGTCATGGCCAGGCGCGAATATTCATCCGCCGCGCGCTTGTCGCTGCTGGATACCGGCAGTAATTCGGTGCCGCTGCGGTCCGGTGACGAGTCCAGCTTGACCCCGATCAATGCACGGGCGTCCAGGCCGAAGCCGACAGCGCCCGGGGTAAAACCCGACTCCGCATTCATGATGAAACCCTGAGCCCACTCCCGGGCCGCGGTTTTCGCCCCCTCATCCTTGTAATCCCGGTCCAGGTAGAAATTGCGTAAGGTCAATGTGCCGCGGCTATCGTCGATGAAACCTTCCGACAGCGCTGGAGTGGCGACCGCACATAAGCCCAACAGGACGAAACCGCGTGCGCAAAGAGGTAAGTCTGAGGTCGTCGCAAGGACGCCCCGGGGTGAATTCGTCATGTCCTATGTCCACTTATTGTTGTTGTTTTTTTGAACGTGATCGCCAGCCATCCAGCCGCGATCTCGGGCCAGAGAGTGGGAAAAGCCGGAGGTGCCGTCAATCCACACTGGCCGATAATCGAACATTAATATTCGTATCTATTTCCAAGAAAACCTAAAAAACACAGGACATCCTGTTGATTTGAATAGGTTTATGTCGATGCATTTGGACATTTTCCGTTAGCGTTCACTTTTTAGTTATCTTTGTTAATCTTAATTGCGGCTTTGCATTGCTGGATGCGAGCAAGCCTGCGTGCGCCCGTCAGCACACTCACAAAAACAATAAAGAGGTTTGCCATGGACACTCCATCACGTCGCACGACGCTGACTATTGCCCTGTGTTTTATCGTCGCTCTGATTGAAGGCTTTGACCTGCAAGCGGCCGGCACTGCCGCCGCAGGGTTGCGTCAGACCTTTGCCCTGGACCCGAAAATGATGGGTTGGGTGTTCAGTGCCGGCATCATCGGTTTGCTGCCGGGCGCCTTCTTCGGTGGCTGGATTGCCGATCGCATCGGTCGCAAGAAAATCCTCATCGCAGCGGTGCTGCTGTTTGGCGTGTTCTCGCTCAGCACCGCCTACGTCAGCTCTTTCTCCGGCCTGCTGCTGGTGCGTTTCATGACTGGCCTGGGCCTGGGCGCCGCCCTGCCCAACCTGATCGCCCTGTGTGCCGAAGCCGTGGGAGAGCAACGTCGCGGTACGGCCATCAGCATCATGTATGCCGGCGTGCCATTGGGTGGGGCACTGGCGGCGGTGGTCGCCATGCTGTTTCCCGAACATTGGCAGACGACCTTCATCATCGGCGGCCTTGTCCCATTGCTGGTGGTGCCACTGATGATGGTGCTGCTGCCTGAATCCAACGCCTTTCGCCAACAACAAAACAGCGTCAACCCGACGCGCACTTCAACCGGCCAGGCCTTGTTCGGCGAAGGCCGCGCCAGCGTTACCCTGGCGTTATGGTTGAGCTACTTCTTCACCCTGACCGTGATGTACATGTTGCTCAACTGGCTGCCCTCGTTACTGCTGGAACAAGGTTTCAGCAAACCCCAGGCAGGCCTGGTACAGATGCTCTTCAATATCGGCGGCGCCCTCGGCTCCCTGCTCGGCGGAGTGTTGCTGGATCGCTGCAACGGCATCAAGGTGGTGCTGTTTGTGTACACCGGCTTGCTGGCAGCGCTGGGCGGGGTTGGCCTGTCCGTGGGCATCATCCCCATGGCCATCGCCGGTTTTGCCGCGGGGTTGTTTGTGATGGCTGCGCAATTGGTGCTTTACGCCTTGGCCCCGCCTTCCTACCCAACTTCAGTGCGCGCCACCGGCGTCGGCGCAGCGGTAGCGATCGGTCGTTTGGGCTCGGTGGCCGGGCCTTTGGCGGCCGGGCAGATTCTGGCGGCCGGAGCCGGCACCACCGGTGTCTTGCTGGCTACCTCGCCCGGTTTGGTAATTGCAGCATTGACGATCATCAGCGTCATTGCCCGCTCGACTTCGTTGAACGTGTCGATGAATAAGGCCAAGGCCTGAGGCCATCCGAGCGGCGTAGGTAAACAGGTGCTGTTGTGGGGGCTCAAGATGAAGCTGTTTCAAAGGCGTCAATTCCTGACTTTATCGTCTGCAATAATCTCGAACTCATTCCATACCCCTGCCTCTAATGTGTAGATCAACAGAGGTAACGCGATTATGAACAGCGATAACGGCATCGAATCAGAAGCAACCTCGAGTACCCCGCCGACCGACACATCTGGCAAACCGGTCGAGAAGAATCTTGAGGACAGCGCTACGCCCCCCTCAACTCAAACCAAGGAGCAGGAAGCAGAGGAACTCAGTCGAAAAATCGCGGAGATAGAGCGCAAGGTGGCTGACGGCCACTAACCGATTACGCCCGCATACACCGTTCGATCGACATTGCCACCCGACAGAATCACCCCCACTGCCTCCCCCGCCCGAGCTTCACGTTCCTGAATAAGCGCCGCCAAGGCGGCGGCTCCGGCTCCTTCGGCGAGGTTATGGGTGTCGGTGTAATAGACGCGCATGGCCTCGGCAATTTCCTGCTCGCTGACCGCTACGATCCGTGCGGCCCCGGCTGCGTAGAGGGCGAAGGCCGCGGGAATCGGTTTGCGCACGGCCAGGCCATCGGCGAAGGTATTTGCCGAAGCGGTTTCGTGTATTTGACCCGCCTCAAAAGATAACTTTGCCGCCGCGGCTTCACTGGACACCACGCCCACCACCTGGGTTTTCAGACCCAGCGCGTCGCGGGCGGCGATCACGCCACAAATGCCCGATCCGCAGCCAATCGGCACGTAGACGGTATCGAGATGCGGCGCGGCAGTGAACAGTTCCAGGGCGTAAGTGGCCACGCCTTTGACCAGTTCCGTGTGAAACGGTGGCACCAGGAACAGGTCATGCGCTTGCGCCAAACGGGCGGCCTCTTCACGGGCCTCATCAAAATCCCGCCCACACTCAATGACTTCGCCGCCAAAGCCGCGCATGGCATTGTTCTTTTCCACCGAGTTGCCCTGCGGCACGACAATCAACGCCTTCAAACCCAGCGCGCTCGCCGCCAGCGCCAGGCTCTGGCCATGATTGCCGCGGGTGGCGGTGACGATGCCCTTCGCACCGGGATGTTCACGTTTGAGCCAATGCATGAAGGTGATGCCGCCGCGTATCTTGAAAGCGCCGGTGGGAGTGTGGTTCTCGTGCTTGACCCACACCGTGCAGCCCAGCCGCTGAGCTAGCAAGGGCCAGGCATACTGGGCGGTGGCGGGCATCACCTGGTACACATGGCGAGCCGCCTGTTCAATATCGTCACGAGTCAGTCGGTACATGAAGCTATCTCCCTGAGTGGTTAGCCAGTCTAGGCATCGCCGCCGTGGGTCGGCTTTCAAAAAACCGACCTGACTTTTGCGCCGCTTCTTCACTACTATGGCGCTCATGAACCATCAAAACCGCCTACAGCCATCGCCCTTGTCTGAACCGGTCCGCCGTGTCGAGACTGGGCCCTGGGCGATCGAATTGTTGCCCAGCGCCGCTTACTCGACCCGCTATGTGGCGGCCCAGGCCTCCATCGGGTTTGCCTTCGACAGCCAGCGCGGCCTGCACGCCTTGGGCAGCGACCGGGTGCATCCTTTCGAGGCCATGCCCAACGGCCTGGCATTCGTTCCCGCCGGCTGCGACGTGTTCTCCGAGTCGCTCATGGGCGGTGAATACCTGCGCGTAACGCGGACCGACGGTATCCCCCTGAGCGGGGATCGCCCATTCAACAATCACATCGATCAACAGGCCATTGACCTCGCGCTGCGAATGCGCGGCGCGCTGTTACGTGCCTGCGTGGAAGATGACTGGGAAACCTGGGCCTTGGCGCTGGCGCAACGGGCAACCGGTGATAGCGCGTTGTCGACACCGGACCAAGGCGCTATCACTCCCCGGCGCATGCGCCTGCTTGATGAGTTTATCGAAGCAAATCTTGAAGGGCCGCTGGGCGTGTCAGCGATGGCAGGTTTGCTGGGGTTGTCCGAAGGATATTTCATGCGGGCCTTCAAGCTCGCCACGGGCAAAAGCCCGCACAGCTACCTGATCGACCGGCGTCTGGCCAAGGCCCGGGCACTGATGCGTGATTCCACCGCCAGGCTGTCGGAAATCGCCCTCGCCTGCGGGTTCAATTCCCAGGCGCACATGGCAACCACGTTCAAGCAACGGCTCGGGGTGAGCCCGATGCAGTTGCGCTAGACCGCCAAAACACTGCAAGGCACCTGATACAAGATATGCTCGGTGGTGCTGCCAAGCAGTTTCTCTCCGCCTGGATCCTGGACTCTGCCCATCACGATGACATCCATGTGATGTGTGTTGGCAAACTCACTCAGCGCCGCAACCGGGTGTCCCAGAACGAAATGCCTGCGGCCAGGCGGAACGTTGTATCGACTGGCCAGTTTCAGAAACGATTGTTCCAACGCTTTGCGCTGCCATCGGGTCAGCTCCGACAGCGTTAAGCCTGGGTCTGACGCCTGGTAGTCTTGGGATATGTCGTAGGCATACAGCAAGTGCAGTTCAGCATCACACTGTTCGGCGAGACTGCAGGCCTGGCGAATAACGCGATCATTGAGTTCATTTTGTCCAGGCTCGGCCAGCGACGCCTCTACCGCCGCCACGACCTTGCACGGCAAGGCAGGTCGAACCCCGCCCACCAGATACACCGGTACCGGTGAGTAACGCAGCAGGTGCCAGTCCAACGGGGTGAAAAAAGCACGCTTGAGCACCGACTCATGTTGGATTTCCTTGATCAACAGGTCAGGCTGCAATTCGCTGAAGTGGTCCAGGATGTCCTTTTCCATGTCATCAGCCCACGCCAGCTCGGTGGTCACATCGACCCCTCTGGCATGTAGCTTTTTCGCCTGTTCCCCCAACCAGTCGCGGTGGTCCTGCAGGTAACGCTCGCGTGTCTTTTCACGGTCACCCTCTTCAAGCAGCGACAACAGGTTCAAGGCAGGAATCAACGCCGCTATATGCAAGCGTGCAGCGCTGGCCTTGGCAAGCGCTGCGGCATGGTCGATCACCGGAGAATGGCGCAGGGCCAGGTGGGTGATGAGTAACAGCTGTTGATACCGGCCCATGATCTGCCTCCAGACAGGTGAAACTCAACCTCTGCCACTGCCAGCTACACATTCAGCCGTGACATCTGCGCCGGATCGGGCACCAGCGCCATTTCAGACTGCGCCGTCGGAAGGTGCCTGACGTTGATAAATATCAACCGGAGCAAGGCTGCCGTTCTTCACGCCGCCGGCAGGCCACAGCGGCATAGAGGCAGCGGTCTAACCGTATCGTTTGGCCTGCTGCGGCGCTGCGTCGGCTGGCAACTTGATCATCAGGACGCTGCACATGGGGTCTTCGAGTATCCCTTCAGCTGTCAAGCCGATATCAGAGGCCTGCGTATGATGATCGGCCGCACCGATGACCAACAGGTTGTAAGCACTGCGCTGCAGATAAGCATGAATTGCATTCGCCGGAGCGCCGGGAATGAAGTGCCGATGCTGGCTGGCAATACCATGCTGGCTGGCCAAGGCATCGAACGCCTGTACCTGGGCCTCATAGAGGGACAGGTCACCGTGGCTGGCAGCGGCACAGTCGTAAACGCTGATCACGTGCAATGAGGCACCGCAGGCGTTTGCCAAGTGCCTGGCCGCCTCGATGAGCGAATGATTGTCGCGGTTTCCTTTCGCCTGTGACTCCATGTCAACCGCTACCAGAAACTTGCTGGGTGTCTGAATCGGGCCCGGCAACACATAAAGCACGGCAATCGGGCTGACGCTCAAGAGTTCCCAGTCCAGTGCTGACAAACCGCGCTGCGCCAGGCCTGGGCGTTCCTGGATGTCCTTGATGATCAAGTCCGCTTCAACACGCTGCGCATAGGCAACGCATTCGACTGCCGAGGAACTGGCGCATACCAGCTCTGGATGGACATCCACGCCTTTTTCCTGCAGGTGCGCACTTTCACTTTCCAGCCATTTGCGACGCGACGACATTAAGTTATCGCGCACGATGTCGGGCCTCTCGGTGACTGCATGGCCGGGCGGCTCTACACCGTGGGGCTCAGTGAACATCGCCACGTGCAGTGGGACGCCCAGGGCGCGTGCCAGATCGCCAGCATACTCCAATCCGGGAGAGTGAGCTGCCTGAGGGGGGGCAAGAAACAGTAAACGCAATGGATGAGTCATTTCACACCTCGGCATCCGATGATAAAAATGGCGTCCCTGCGCATTCCTGCTTGGGTGGACAGTTGCCGCATAGAGCGGCTCTTTAGTCCTGATGAACTTCATTCATGGGGTAAGCCCGTGGCCAGTTCGACATTCGGCACCCACAGGGCATCAATGCAGGCCGAAGCGTCCTTCTGCGTCACAGGTTCAAGGGCCAGCGGTTCAAGCAGGCCCCTGTCGACCAATGCCAGACGCATGATTCCGTTTTTGTCGAGAAGCGAACTTGCCAGACATTCACACAAGGAGCGCGGCAGCGCGTCTGGCAGCGGGCCTATATCGGCATTCTCCAGCTCAAGCTCATAACGCTCGGTACAGGTGTCTGCCAGATCCTGCATCGCATGGGTGGCGAAATACGACACCGTGAAATATCCCGAGGTCAGCACCGCCAGAATCGACAGCAAAATGGCTGCCTGACGTTTTCTCGAGCGTGTGCCCCGAAGATGCAAAAACCCGGGCAATGCGGATTTGCTCCGGTCCTGAACCACCTGCGCCCCGCTGATGGGTCTGTTGTTTGTCATGACCGTATCTCTGCCCCATGCTTATCAAAAGAATGGCGCCGATCAACGAATGCCGTTTGATCTGGATCAACCTCGTGCTGCTGTTTGCCATTTTTCTGGCTACAGCAACACGCGGTGGGCGTTCAGGAGTAGACCGTTGCAGGCTTGGTGGCCCTTGCTGGGCCACCCTGCCCGGCCCTGGAAAATCGACGATGACCGCCCACCCCTCCGCCATCAGGCGGGCGACGAACGATCACCAAAGGGCGATATCGTAGGTAAGGTAGATCCGGTTACTGTCCCGTCCCCTCGAGAATTCAGAGCGGTAGACGTAATTGCGCAGCTTCACGCCCAACCCTTTGAAGGAACCTTGCTGCACCACATAAGCCAGTTCAGCATCGCGCTCCCACTCTTTGATGGTGGTGTTGGACTCTCCATCGTCGCCGCTAAGGTAACGCGTGGAGAACGTCAGGCCGGGGACGCCCAGGGCCGCGAAGTTGTAGCCGTAGTTGAGCATCCATGTCTTCTCGTCTTCCTCTACGAACTTGCCTATGCCGGCGTTGCTGAAAGAATAAACGGACGCGCCGCTGATGTAGGGCAGCCCGGCGTCGCCCTTCAGTGTTTGATAGCCGCCGCCTACGGTATGGCCTGCGATAGCGTAAGTCAGCTGGCCGCTGAGCATATGGTTGTCGATTTTACCGCCATAGGCAGAACCGCTATCAGCGCTGCGGAAGTAGCGCAGATCACTGGTCAGCACGCCTGGGCCGAGCGGCAGATCATGTTGGACACCCGCAAAGTTCTGCCGATAGAAGTTCTCCAGTTCACCATGAAAGTAGCTGAGGCGAATCGTCTTGCCCAACTTGTAATCGGCACCGAGGTAACTGAAGTCCCCTGACTTATCGCCACTGTAGCCGTCTGGCACGATGGGCATACTGTCGCTCGAATCTCGCAACTTGAAACGATCAAGATAGCCGCCCGTCAGGCTAAGGTTATCAATGTCGGTGCTAGTGAACTGGCCGCCCTGGTAGGTCTGAGGCAGCAGTCGGGCATCGTTGTAAATGAGCACCGGCGTTTTAGGGAGCAACGTACCGTACTTGACGGTGGTCTTGGCAAATCGAGCCTTGGCGGTCATCCCGAAGCTCGCAAATTCATCGGCGGCACGACCGTCATCATGCACAGGCAGCAGGCCGGTGCCGCTACGACCGCGGCCGGAGTCGAGCTTGACCCCCAGCAGGCCCAAAGCATCAATACCCAAACCGAGGCTGCCGGTCGTGAATCCCGACTGATAATCAAGCAAAAAGCCTTGGCCCCATTCGGTGCGCTCGCTCTTGGCGGTCGTTGCCGCTCGCGCACTCATGCCATGTTCATCGCGGAAATTTTCATTGATGTAAACATTGCGCAATTGCAGCTTGAGTTTGCTGTCGTCGATAAAGCCTTGCGCATTGGCATTGGCCAGCGGCAACAAAGCCAGGAGAGTCAATAAAGCTCCACGGTTATAAACAGAGGTCATATCAAACTACTCATTGTTGTTATTTGGAATGCAGCTGACCGTCCGCCCCACTGGCATGGGGCGTCAGGTGTCAAAGAGGTTTGGAGAATCAGGAGAACAGACTGATTGCCCCAGTCAGCAAGGCCAACGCAGTCACGACCAGGGAAGTGAGCACCGCCCATTTGACGGTGGCTTTCTGGAAGTCGCCCAGATCACGGTCCACCATGCCGACCAGCAGCAGCGTCGAGGCCACCAGCGGACTCATCAGGTGTACCGGTTGGCCGAGAATGGAGGCCCGTGCAATCTCGACCGGATCAATGCCATAGGCCGCTGCGGCGTTGGCCAGGATCGGCACGACACCGAAGTAGTAGGCATCGTTGGACAGTACGAAGGTCAGCGGCATGCTGGTAATGGCAACCACCAACGGGAACAAATGGCCCCAGGATGGCGGGATCCAGTCGACCAGGGTTTGCGCCAGCGCATCGACCATTTTCGTCCCAGAGAAGATCCCGGCGAAGATACCCGCGGCAAACACCAGCAGAACCACGGTCATGGCGTTGCCCGAATGAGCGAGAATTCGTTCTTTCTGAATATCCAGTTGCGGATAGTTGATCATCAACGCCAGGACAAAACCGATCAGGAACAGGATCGCCGAGTGCATGAGGCCCATGACCAGCGCAACCATCACCGCCGTCACCAGCAGCAGGTTGACGTAGGCCAGTTTCGGGCGCTTGTGCGGCGTGTCTTCAATAATCGCCTTGATGTAGCAATTACCCCCACCGCTTTGCAGATGGGTGTTGCCGATGCGCTTGCGTTCGGCACGCCCCAGCAGAAACGCCGTGAACACCACCCACATCGCACCGCCGATCATGGTCGGCAGCAAAGGCACAAAATACTCACCGGCATCCAGGCCCAGCGCTGCGATCGCACGGGTCGCCGGGCCGCCCCAGGGCGTCATGCCGCTCATGATGCTCAACGAGAGCATGGAAATGGTCGCCAGGATCATCGGGTTCATGCCGATGCGCTTGTACAGCGGCAACATCGCTGCACAGGTGATCATGTACGTGGTCGTGCCGTCACCGTCCAGCGCCACCAACAGCGACAGCAGCGCCGTGCCCACGGCGATTTTCATCGGATCACCGTTAACTCGCTTGAGGATCTTGCGGATCAGCGGGTCGAACAGACCGGCATCGATCATCAGGCCGAAAAACAGAATTGCGAACAACAGCAGCGCCGCCGACGGCGCGACCATCTTCAAGCCGTCCAGCATCATCTTGCCGGTGGTACCGCCAAACCCGCCGATCACCGCGAAGACTATTGGCACCACCGTCAGGGCGACGATCGGTGACAAACGTTTGGTCATTATCAGGAAGGTGAAGACCACCACCATGGCCAAGCCAAGTAAAGCGAGCATAAGTCAGATCTCTTGTTGTTATGAGTAGCTTGACCGACATTCAGGCGCACGCCATCCCACTCGCCAGGCGACACTCGAATGATTGCCTGGCGCAGGTATTCAGGAAGATAACGCGGTGATGTCGGGTCAGCCGTGACCGGTTAGATGTGATTCGCGACCTTTGTGTCGTCCCAGGCGTGCTCCGTTGCCTGGATGTGCCTCGGGGAGGGTTTGCCATCCAGGGTCTGCAACAGCACATCGCGGTCGCAGGCATTCTCCGAGATGGAGATCACCACGGTCGCCACTGCGTTGCTCGCCAGGCTGGTCAGCGCCCGCGCCTCGGACATGAACCGGTCGATCCCGATCAACAGGGCCAAACCGGCCAGAGGAATATCGTGGATGACGGTCAGGGTCGAGGCCAACGCGACAAAGCCGCTGCCGGTAACACCTGCGGCGCCCTTGGAAGACAGCAACATGATCGCCAGCATGGTGATGACCTGGGTCAGCGTCAGGTCGATGTTGCAGGCCTGTGCAATGAAAATGGCCGCCAGCGACAGGTAGATCGCCGTGCCATCGAGGTTGAACGAGTAACCGGTTGGCAGCACCAGCCCCACGACTCCCTTCTTGCAACCCAGGGCCTGGAGCTTTTCCAACATCCGCGGCATCACCGGTTCAGTCGAAGAAGTGCCCAGCACCACCAGGAATTCCTCGCGCAGATAACGCAACAGCTTCCACAAACTGAAGCCGTGTGCACGGCAAATGCTGCCCAACACAACGAAGACGAAGAAGGCGCAAGCGACGTACAGGGTCATGATCAGCTTGGCCAGCGAGCCCAGCGACGTGATGCCGTACTGCCCGACAGTGAAG
Source organism: Pseudomonas sp. A214 (assembly GCF_900156295.1). Taxonomy (NCBI): domain Bacteria; kingdom Pseudomonadati; phylum Pseudomonadota; class Gammaproteobacteria; order Pseudomonadales; family Pseudomonadaceae; genus Pseudomonas; species Pseudomonas sp. A214. The sequence continues at coordinate 3,332,735 of NZ_LT707062.1, read as the reverse complement.
GCCAAGGCTCCGAAAGCGCCGATCGGAGCAAAACGCATCAGGTAGGAGAATATCTTGAACACCATGTGCGAAGCTGATTCCAGCACATCCAGCACTGGCTTGCCGCGCTCGCCCAAGGACGACAGGGCAAAGCCGCAGAGCACTGCGATAAACAGCACCGGCAGCACCTCGCCTTTATTGAAAGCGCCAATAAAGGTGTCGGGAATGATGTGCATGAAGAAGTCCACCACACTCAGCTTCGCAGCGGAGTCGGTGTATTGCGACAGGCCCTGGGTGCTCAACTGGGTCGGGTCTATGTTCATGCCTGCACCGGGCTTGAACAGGTAGACCGACACAAGGCCAATGATCAGGCTGATCACCGTCAGCGCCAGGAACAGCAGCATGGTCTTGCTCAACAAGCGCCCCAGCGAGCGCTTGTCACTCATGCCGGCGATGCCGGTGACAATCGTGCAGAACACCACCGGCGCGATCATCATCTTGATCAACTTGATGAAAGCATCACCCAGCGGCTTCAAGGCAATCGCCTGTTGCGACCAGAAGTGCCCGACCAGCACGCCCAGCAGCACGGCGCAGATGATCTGGAAGTAGAGCGATTTAACAACTTTCATGGCATCACCCATTTTTAGAATTGTTCTGATGCAAACGACAATGACTGCCTGGACTATCCGGCCAGCCGGTGTGAAGCGGTGGCGTAGACGAAACCTGAGAAAAGCCGGCGGGCGGTACGCACCACCGAGGCACGAATGGTCTCACCCTTTTCGCCGGTATAGGACAGCACGACATCGATACCGCCGCTTGGGTGCTCAATACGAACCTGCTGCAGACGCGGCTCGCTGATGCCGCCGAGCAACTGCGCCACTACGCTGCCTTCAGTCACGCAAGCGGTAGCCAGACCGATGGAGCCGGTGATCGCCAAGGCGCGATGACAGTTGTGCGGCATGAAATAGCGCACCTGGACCGTCCCGCCCGACTTGGCAGGAGACACCAGCACCGGCTTGGGGATGACCTTGTCACTGACATCACCCAGGCCCATGGCCAGGCCGGCTTTGAGTCGCAGGGACTCCAGGCGTTGCAGGAACGCTTTATCGGCGTCCAGTTCAGCGGGGCTTTCATCGCCGCGCTTGCCAAGCTGACTGGCCTCGACGATCAGCATCGGCATCGCCATGTCGATACAGGTCACCGGGATACCATCGATCAGGTCCAGCGATTGCCCCGTCGGGAAGAGCTTGCCGGTCTTGCTGCCAGCCGCATCCAGAAAGGTCAGTTGCACCGGAGCCGCCGTGCCAGGCACGCCGTCGATGGCGGTGTCCCCTTCATAGCTGACCTTGCCCTCAGGGGTTTGCACCTCTGAATTTACGAAGGTCCCGGTATTGAGGTTGCGGATCCGCACGCGGGTCAGATCGCCGGAAGGCTTGACCAGCCCCTGCTCGATGGCGAACGGGCCGACGGCGCACAGCATATTGCCGCAGTTGGGCGCGGTATCGACCCGGCGCTGGGAAACCATGACCTGGACGAACAGATAGTCGACATCCGCGTCCGGGTGCAACGATGGGCTGACGATTGCCACTTTGCTGGTTTGCGGGCTGCCGCCACCGATGCCGTCGATTTCCAGCTCATGGCCGGACCCCATCAGGTTGAGCAGCAGCTCATCACGTTCGGCGATGGCACTGGGCAGGTCCCAGGCAAGAAATACGGGCCCTTTGGAAGTACCACCGCGCATCAGCACACAAGGAATTCGCTGCATGAACACTAACTCTTGTTGATCAATCTGGATAATTGATGTTCTGGACACAAGAGTGGCAGGGTTCTAAAAGTGTTTCCAATGCAAAGATCAGAGCAATTATTGCGTTTCACGAATGAATTAATTTACGATGATTTCCCAGCGCATCGCTCTTGCCCGGTGAGAAAGAACATGGAATACGAGCTTCAGGACATACGATCTTTCGTGAAAATCGCTGAACTAGGCAGTTTTCATGAAGCCGCCGATGCGTTGCATCTCTCTCAACCGGCCCTGAGCCGGCGCATGAAAAAACTCGAGGAAGGCCTGGGGACCGCCTTGCTGGATCGCACCACCCGCAAGGTCAGCCTGACGAGCGTCGGGCGCGATTTCCTGCCCAAGGCGCGGCGCTTGCTGGATGATTTCGACGACTCGATTCTCAATATTCGCGAACTGGCGGAGCGCCAGATCGGTCGGGTGACCTTGGCCTGCATCCCCACCGCGGCCTTCTATTTCCTGCCTTCGGTGATCCGCCTCTATAACGAGCGCTACCCCAAAATCCGCATCCGCCTGCTCGACCTCAGCGCAAACGAAGGGCTCGAGGCGGTACTGCGTGGCGAAGCCGATTTCGGTATCAATATGATGAGTGGCCAGCACCCGGATATCGAGTTCGTGCCATTGGTCAACGAACCTTTCGTTTTAGCTTGTCGACGCGACCATGAACTGGCCAGACGCAGCTCGGTAAGCTGGTCTGAGCTCAGCGATTACCGACTGATCGGTGTCGGTCGTCTCAGCGGCAACCGAATGCTGCTGGACCACGCCTTGTCGGGTTTGAGCTGGCGTCCGCAGTGGTTCTACGAAGTGCAGCACTTGTCTACATCGTTGGGGTTGGTCGAGGCCGGCCTCGGGGTGTCGGCCATGCCCAGCCTCGCAATGCCAGCCGAGGATCACCCGACATTGGTCAGCGTGCCGTTGATTGATCCGGTGGTAAACCGATCGCTGGGCCTGGTCTATCGAAGGGGCGCATCGCTCTCCCCGGCCGCGGAAAAATTTGTCTCGATATTGCTTGAACAATGGGAACACTGATTTTTCGGGGTCCATGATCAGGACTGGATGAGAAACGGGCCGAGCTCAGTCAACCTCCGTGCTCATTGCAAGCGCTTGATATTGCTCCAGCTCAGCCAGCCGTTGGACCAGGGCATTGCGAACACGCTCGTAAGCCCCGCTGCCTAGCAGTAGACGCCTGGGTGCGGGATCGACGTCGACAATCTCGAGCATGATCCTGGCCATTTTCTGCGGGTCTCCGGTAAGCGGGAAAGTACCCTCGGCGATTGCTTTACGCACTTCACCGGCAGGCGTTTGCTCGTACTCAGCCATCGCGGGCGGACGAACCAGCGCGGCGCCGAAATTAGTTCGTGTCGGGCCCGGCTCTACCAGGGTGAACTCGATCCCAAAAGGCGCAACCTCCAGAGCGACCGACTCAACGAATCCCTCAATGGCCCATTTGCTTGCGTGGTAAAGGCTGAAGTTCGGGTAAGCGAGCTGCCCGCCCTCCGAGGACACTTGAAGAATTCGACCGCCCCCCTGTTTGCGCAGAAACGGTAGGCAGGCACGGATGAGTTGAATAGAACCGAGCAGATTCGTTTGCAACTGCTGGTCGATCTGTTCATCGCTGGCTTCCTCCGCCGCACCAAACAACGCGTAGCCCGCACTGCTCACCACAACATCAATACGTCCTAGCTCGGTGAACGCCTGATGAACCACAGCGCGGATGGCCAATGCGTCGTTTACATCGAGCAACGCTGTCCACAGTTGCTCGCCGTAGCGTGTCTTCAAGTGACTCAAGGCCTGAGGCTTACGCAAAGTAGCCGCCACACGGTCCCCCCGTTCCAGCAATTGTTCGACCACCGCCAGACCAATGCCGGACGAACTTCCAGTCACTAACCAAGTTTTGCTCATGTGCTTGATCTCCGAATGAAGGGTGAGTTGCCATCGATGTGAGACCAAACTACGTCAGCCGGACTGCTGCTACTATGGGGCAGAATTCGGATGAGCTAATGAAATATAGCCATGAATCAATTGCCCCTTTCGCTTGCCGATTTACGCGCGCTGACCCGCATCGTTGCTCATCGCAGCTTTCGTAAAGCGGCCGATGAGTTGGGCCTGTCAGCCTCTACCCTGAGTCATATGATGAAAACGCTGGAGGCCGGTCTTGGGGTGCGTTTGCTGCACCGCACCACGCGCAGCGTTTCACCGACGGCAGCGGGAGAGCGTCTGCTAAGACGACTGGCGCCTGTGTTGCGCGAATTCGAGCTGGCGATTGAGGAAGTCAATGAATACCGGGATCTTCCCAGCGGCACTTTACGGATCAATGCCAGCGAACAGGCCGCGCGCGTTTTGATGAAAGCTGCCCTTCCGATATTCCTGGAACGCTTCCCCCAGATGTCGGTTGACCTCGTGACCGAGGGCCGTCTGATCGATATCGTAGCCGAGGGCTTCGACGCCGGTATCCGTTTAGGTGAAGCGATCCCCCAAGACATGATCGCCGTGCCGATAGGAACGGATACGCGATTTATTACCGTGGCGTCCCCCCAATACCTGAAGACTCATCCTGTCCCCCTTACGCCGGATGATCTGCCAGGACATCAATGCATCTGCATCCGGATGCCCAGTGGTAAACCTTATAGATGGGAATTCTCCAGGAACGGACAATCCTTGGTCATCGAGCCCAAAGGACAGCTAACCCTCGATAATGCCGAAATCATGGTCGATGCAGCCATATCCGGGCTCGGCATCGCTTACGTGCCAGAGCAGACGGTATCGCAACCTTTGGCAGACGCCCGTCTGGTCGAGGTCCTCGCGGATTGGTGCCCCAGGATTCCTGGGCTGTTTCTGTATTATCCGGGGCACCGCTATATCCCATCAGGCTTGCAGGCCTTCATCGAGGTCTTGCGCGAGTCTCATTGATTGTCCGCGACTGTGCATTCGAACATAACGGCATGCGCCCTTGCGAGGTGAACGCGCGACGGCCTCAAGGCCGACGCGTCGGTTGCGATCCGGCCCTTGTTTGAGCTGACTCAAGCCTTCTGCTCTTGCTGCAAGCGCTTGAGCAGCGCGTTGGCGGCGGCTTCGGAAGAAGCCGGGTTCTGGCCGGTGATCAGATGGCCATCCTCGACCACGTAACTCGCCCAGTCTGCCGCCTTTGAATACTCGCCACCTCTGGCTTTGAGCATGTCCTCCACCAGAAATGGCACCACCTGGGTCAATCCCACGGCCTCTTCTTCAGAGTTGGTGAACCCGGTCACTTTCTTGCCCTTGACCACTGGATGGCCATCCGGCGCGTTGACGTTCTTGAGCACCCCAGGCGCGTGACAGACGGCCGCGATGGGTTTATTCGCGGCGTAAAAGGCTTCGAGGAGGGTCTTGGAATCAGTGTCCTCGGCCAGATCCCACAGCGGCCCATGACCTCCGGGATAGAACACGGCATCGAAGTCGTAGGGATCAATTTCGCCCAGCGGCACCGTGTCGGCCAACGCTGCCTGGGCCCGGGTATCGGCGCTGAAGCGGCGAGTGGCGTCCGTCTGGGCCTGTTCCTCGTCGCTCTTGGGGTCCAGCGGCGGTTGCCCTCCCTTTGGTGAGGCGAGCGTAACCGTCACTTTGGCGTCGACAAACACGTAATAGGGCGCGGCGAATTCTTCCAGCCAAAACCCCGTTTTCTTGCCGGTGTCACCCAACTGATCGTGGGACGTCAGGACCATTAGAATGTTCATGTAAACCTATCCTCCAAGTCGGAATGAGCGGCGTATGTTCGCCCTGCATTACGTCAGAGGCCGCGTGGTAGCAGACGTTCAAGTGGGTGAAGCGAATCCTCATGAAACGGTCGTTGATCCCAGCGTTACTCCCCCCATCAGCCCCGCTGCCGAGGAGTTCGGGGCCCGTTATTGAGTTGCCGAACCGGTTCACCGCTGCTAGAAATGAAAGACCTTGGCCTTGTCTCTGCCAGCGCCACAATCCAGGACAGCCTCGCGGACATCATCCGTTGACCCCATTCATACCTCACAGGGAGCTTCACCGTGTTTCCGATGGATATCTGGTTCACCTACACCGCAGCCTGCGTGCTGCTGGTCTTGTCACCCGGTCCTGACAATCTGCTGGCCATAGGACGGGGGCTGAGCCAGGGTCGCCTGGCCGCCATCGTGTCCGGCCTGTCGTCTGGGCTGGGCATTTTGTTTCACGTCACCACCGCCTCGTTGGGGCTGACGCTGTTGATCCAGACCTCGACGGTTGCCTTCTGGGTCGTCAAATTGGTAGGGGCGGCCTATCTGGTCTGGCTCGGGATCAAGGTGCTGCGCTCCAGAAGCCTGATAACCTTCGCGCCCGCCGCACGACAGCCACTGCGAAGCATTTTGCTTACAGGCTTTCTTTCGGCGGCGCTAAACCCCAAACCCGGGTTGTTCGTCCTGGCGTTCATCCCTCAATTCATCAACCCCGCGCTCGGCTCGGTCACCGTACAGATGCTGGTCTACGGGTTCTGGTTCGCCCTGCTGACGGCCGTGGGGTTCTCGTTGATGGGGGTCTTCGCCACGCGCCTGTCGCAATACATCTGTCAGCGCCCTCGCCTTGCCAACGGACTGAACCTGGGCGCGGGATTGACCTTCATCGTCTCAGGCCTGTCCATCGCCGCCCTCAGGCAGAAATAACCGCCCGTTCCACGCACCTAGCCACCAACCAGCGAAGTCGCCAGCAATGCCTCCAGCCCCATCGGCTTGGCGAAATAATAACCTTGGGCCTGCCCTGCCCCCATCTCCCGCAGCAAGAGCAACGTCGCTTCATCTTCGACACCTTCGGCCACCACGCTAAGGTCCAGTGATTCGGCCATACGCACGATCGCCCGGACGATCGCGCGACTGCGGGGGCTGGTGGTCAGTTCGAAAATGAACGACTTGTCGATCTTCAAACCGCTGAAACGGTATTGATGCACATAGCTCAGGGAGGAAAATCCTGCGCCAAAGTCATCGAGCACCACCGACATGCCGTTGTCGGCCAATTGCTGCATGGTCAGTCGGGCAATGGCGGGCTCGGCCACCAGCGCACCTTCGGTCAACTCCAGGCAGATCCGCGACGGCGCGACGTTGTAACGGGCCAACAGTGCCAGCACATCATCGGCAAAATCCGGGCGCGTCATGCTGTAGCTGGAGCAATTGACATGCACCGGTGGCCAATTGGCGTGTTGCGGTAGTGCGAGGATCGCCACGATGCTGGTGAGCATGTACAGATCCAGTCGACCGATCAGACGCAACCCCTCGACATCGGGCAGAAACTCGCCCGGCGCGATGATCCGGCCACCCGGTTGATGCCAGCGGATCAGCGCTTCAAGGGCCACCAGCTCGCCGCTTTCGACGCTGACAATCGGCTGGAAATACGGCAGCAGTTCGTCGGTACGCTTGAGCGCATTGCGCAGGTGCCCTTCACGCTCAACCTGGTCCGAGACTTCACGACGCACTTCCTGGTTGAACACCGCGTAACTGTCGCGCCCGGCATTCTTGACCCGGTACATCGCCGCATCGGCATCGCGCAGCAAGTCCGCGGGTTCGTGGTGAAACTGACTGTCGGCGCTGACAATACCGATGCTGCAAGACGAAAACACTTCGTGGCCATTGATGAGAAACGGCAGGTCGAACACCGACAGAATCCGCTCGGCGATTTCGATCACCGCCTCCAGTGTCGCCTCGGGCGCCAGCACTGAAAACTCATCGCCCCCCAGGCGGGCCAGCATGTCGGTGTCACGCAGGCAACTGCGCAAGCGGTGGGCGGCCTGCATCAACAGCAAATCGCCAAAATGGTGGCCGAAGCTGTCGTTGACCATCTTGAAGCGGTCGAGGTCGATGAACATCACCGACAGTTGCCCGCCTTCGCTCTCGAACCGCGCCCAGGCCACATTGAGGCGCTGCTGCAGGTAGGAGCGATTCGGCAGCCCGGTCAGCGCATCATGGGCGTTTTCGTGTTGCAGCTTGGCGTTGGCGTGATCCAGTTCGCGGGTGCGGTCCTGCACCCTGGCTTCGAGCTTGAGGTTGGCGGCATGGATCGCTTCTGCGGCCGTGCGGCGCGACAATGCCGTATCAATGTGCCGTGACACGAACGTCAGCAGTTCCTGGTCGCGCAAGGTGTAGCGCACCTGGGAGGTATAGCTTTGCACCGCCAGCACACCCCGTACCACATCGCCATCGAACAACGGAATGCCCAGCCAGGAATGGAAGCGGACCGACTCGTAGGCCACTTCGAGTTCACCCTGTGCAGACAACCGATCCGCGTCGAAAGGATCAATCAGGCAAGGACGACGCTGGCGGATAACGTACTCAGTCAGGCCCCGGCACCCACGGCGTGCCTCAGGCAGGGTGGTTTTGCGCTCATCGACATAATACGGAAAGGTCACTTCACCGATCGCGTCGTCGAACAGCGCGATGTAGAAGTTCTCCGCGAACAGCAGATCCCCGACAATGCCATGCAAGGTCTGGAACAGCTCCGCCATGTCGCCAGGCTGGCTCGACAGTTCTGCAATCTGAAATAGCGCACTCTGCAGGTGTTCGGCGCGCTCTCGATCTGCCACTTCCTGCCTCAGCGCGTCATTGACTGCCGACAGTTCCAGCGTGCGACGCATCACCGTCTCTTCCATGCCCTCACGGTGCAGAATCCGGTCCAGCGCCATGGCCACGTGCCGGGCCACCACCAGAAACAGCGCGCGGTCTTCGGCGCTGTAGGTGCGTGCAACGTCGTAGACCTGCATGGCAAGCATGCCAAACACTTCATCGGCGGCATTTTTCAGCGGAGCGCCCATCCAGAATTCGGGACGATCACCTACGCAATAGAAACGACCCTCGGCCTGAGCGGCGCAAATGCCGGCGGCATCGATCAGCAACGGCTGGCCCGAGGTCAGCACCTGGCCGGTCAACGACAGACGCGAAGGGTCTAGGTATTCGTAGTGTTGGGACTCCACGGCATCGACGTCGATGATGTCGACGTAGTACGGGTAGTCGATTTTTCCGCTGTGGGGGTCATACAGCGCGAGATAAAAGTTCTCGGCATCGATCAGGCTGGCGAGCAGCCGATGAACCCCCACCAGGAACACGGAGCGGTCGCGGGTGGAACTGGCCAGGTAGGTAATTTCATACAGCACACGCTGAGTAATCTGGGCCCGGGCCAGGGTATTGGTCTGTACCTGGATGCCCAGGCATCGGGCAAACTCGGCGAGGGCCGGCTCCTCGGTATCGGTGACTGGCGCCAGTAGCCAACCCAGCACACTTTCGCCCCGACCGGTCGGCCAGCGGCACAACCGTCTGGTCCGGCAGAAGGTCTCGAACTCGGCGTTCGCAACGCTGGCCGGCCACTGTTGCCCTGGGTCGCCCTGCCCCAGCAGATGCAGTTGTTCACCGGCGCGATAAACCACCCACTGGGTGGTGTGGGCCCAGGTGCGCGCTGATTCCAGCAATTGTTCGATCGCGTCTTCCTTGCCAACGTATGCCATGCCGGCCGCATCCGGGTTTTCTTGCAGGTGAATTGCCACACCGTAATGGTTCGATGGCTGCGGGGGATCGCTCAATGGGCGAAAACTCATCAGCGCTCCCTGCGCCACAGTGGCGAGATTGAATGACTGATTGCCGGGCAATATGCCAGTGAGCCTTCGGTGTATAGCGTCCAGAGGGTTTTTTCAATCGTTTTTATTCACTTGAGTGCTATCACGACGCAATGAGTGTTTCATCGGTCATGGAGTGTTGCCTGCGGCGGCGCTCGTCCTCCCGGGTTCTCAACCATACGCCCCCGGGAGTCCCTGCAAGCACGGCCGGTTCATCGTGCCTACCACACAGCAATATGAGAATCCGCCCTGGGCTCGGTGCCGCCGCACAGGACACCGCTGACCGGGTCGCGGAGAATGATCTGGCCTCGTCCGTAATCAGTCCGGTCACTGGCGATCTGCACTTCATGACCGCGCCGCGCCAAGGCATTGGCCAAGTCGCCGGAGGCACCCTGCTCGATGCCAACTTTCATCTCACCAAGCCACTGCCAGCGCGGAGCGTCCAGCGCCGCTTGCGGGTTCAGGCCGAAGTCCACCAGGTTCATCACCATCTGCACATGGCCTTGGGGCTGCATGTAACCGCCCATCACGCCGAAAGGGCCAAGGGCCTGGCCATTCTGGGTGAGGAAACCAGGGATGATGGTGTGAAAAGTCTTCTTGCCCGGGACCAGGCAATTGGCGTGGCTCGGATCCAGGCTGAATTCCTGTCCGCGATTCTGCAAGGCAATCCCGCTGTCAGGCAGCACCACGCCAGAGCCAAATCCGTGGTAGTTGCTCTGGATGAACGAGACCATGTTGCCTTCCCCGTCAGCGGTCGCCAGGTACACCGTGCCGCTGGCGTGGGGATCGCCGGGTTTGGGTGCCTGGGCCTGTTCACTGATCTGGGCGCGACGGCAGGCGCTGTACTCCTCGCTCAACAGGTCAGTCACCGCCACACGCATGTGCAGAGGGTCGGTGATGTAGTGCAGGCCGTCGCTGTAGGCCAACTTCATGGCCTCCAGTTGGCGATGCCAGGTCTGCTGGCTGTCGCGGTGATCGAAGCTGAAGCCCTCCAGTATTTTCAGCGCCATCAAGGCCACCAGCCCCTGTCCGCTCGGCGGGATTTCCCAGACATCGACGCCTCGATAGTTGACGTGGATCGGTGCCACCCATTGGGCGCGATAATCCTGCAGGTCCGTGGCACGAAGGTAGCCGCCGCTGGCCCGGGAGTGGGCATCCAGGCGTTCGGCCAAGGCGCCGCGATACAGGCTCTCGCAGCGGGTGGCAGCCAATTCTTCAAGGGTACGGGCCTGGGCCGGGTTGCGGAAAATCTCCCCGGCCCGTGGTGCGCGACCGTCAATCAGAAAGGTCTGGAACCAGGCATCCAGGACCTGATCACGATGAGGCGTGAATTCGTTCAAAGCGATCTGCCATTGATGGGCAACCACCGGCGACAGCGCAAAACCGTCCCGCGCCAGGCTGATCGCCGGCTGCAGCAACACGGCAAAGGGCAGCTTGCCAAAGCGTTGCGACAACTCGGCCCAGGCCGATGGGCAACCCGGGACGGTTACCGGTGTCCAGCCATAGAGCGGCATCTGTTCATGACCGGCCGTCTTGACCGCCTCGATACTCAGGGCCGCCGGTGCATGGCCGTTGCCGTTGAGGCCATGTAACTGACCCTTGCACCAGACCAAGGCAAAAGCATCGCCACCGATGCCACAACCCGTGGGCTCGACCACCGTCAGCGCCGCCGCCGTGGCGATGGCCGCATCAATGGCGTTGCCGCCCTTTTGCATGATCTCGATGCCCGCTTGGGCAGCCAGAGGCTGGGACGCGGCGACCATGCCCCGGCGGGCAAAAACGCTCTGGCGTTGCGACGGATAAGGGTACTCGTGAGCAGAAAATTTCAGCATGGCAAAGACTCTTCAACACAAGGATTCATTGGCGGGACTCAGGGCGAACACCCTGGAACGGTCATAACACGCGACTGAGGAAAGCCCGAGTTCGCGGGTGCGTGGGATGGCTGAAGATCTGCTCCGGCGGGCCTTGCTCAATGAGTTCACCTTGGTCCAGCACCACCACACGGTCTGCCACTTCGCGGGCAAAGCCCATTTCATGGGTGACCACGACCATGGTCATGCCTTCCTCTGCCAACGCTTTCATCACTTGCAGCACCTCGCCAACGGTTTCCGGGTCGAGGGCGCTGGTGGGTTCGTCGAACAGCATGGCCTGGGGTTTCATCGCCAGGGCCCGGGCAATCGCCACCCGTTGCTGCTGGCCGCCGGAGAGCATCGACGGGTAGTGGTTGGCCTTGTCCGCCAGACCGACCCGCTCCAGCAGCTTGCGGGCCTGTTCCAGCGCCGCGGCGCGAGGCATCCCGAGCACCTGGATCGGCGCCTCGATGATGTTCTCCAGGGCCGTCATGTGGGGGAACAGGTTGAAGCGCTGAAACACCATGCCGATGTCCCGGCGCTGGCGGGCGATGTTGCGCTCCGACTCACGCACCAGGCTGCCGTCAGCCCGCTCGCGATAGCCCATGGCCCGGCCATTGACGCGGATGCGCCCGCCCTGGATGTCTTCCAGCAGATTGATGCAGCGGATAAAGGTGGTCTTGCCCGAGCCGGAGGCACCGATCAGCACCACCACTTCGCCGCGCCGTACTTGCAGGGATATGCCCTTGAGGATCTGCAGCTCGCCAAAGGACTTGTGCACATCCAGCGCCTCGATGATCAGCTCTTCACTTTTGTGCGCCATGGTTAACGTGCCCTCAGCAGGTTCAGGGTGCTGCGTCCGAACATCCGCGTCGACGCCGGCGGTGGTGACGAGGGTCGGTCCGATTGGCCGAAACGGGCTTCCAGCCAGCGCTGGAAAAAGCCCCAGAGAGTGGTCAACAAGAGGAAATAGATCGCCACCACCAGGTACAACTCGAACACCCGGAACGTCGCCGACGTGACCATCTGGGTACTGAGCAACAGCTCCTGTACGCCGATCACACTGACCAACGTGGTGTTCTTGAGCATCACGTTGAACTCGTTGCCCAGTGGCGGGACGATGACCCGGAACGCCTGGGGCAAGACAATGCGGCGCATCAGCTTGGCGAACGTCATGCCCAGGGAACGCCCGGCTTCGTACTGGCCCTTGTCCACCGCGCCGATGCCGGCCCGGATGATCTCGGCCATATAGGCACCTTCGTTGAGCCCCAGGGCAATGATCGCCGCCTGGATATTGCCGGGAATCACCAGGCCGAACAGATCGATGTCTTCGAAGCGGAAAATCCCCCCTGCCGCCAGTGCTGTATAGAGAAAGACAATCTGCACCAGCAACGGCGTGCCGCGCATCAGCCACACATAAAAACGCACCGGTAAATGCAGCAACGGATTGCTCGACAACCGTAGCAACGCCGCGGCCAGTCCCAGGAAGCAGCCCAGCAGCATCGCCAACACACTGATCACGCAGGTCAGCCAGAGCCCGGTGAGGTAAACATCACTGGGCTGCAACAGGTACTGCCAAAACACATCCCAATTGAAGTTCATCAACGCTCACCTCAATCAAGAGTGTCACTGGCGACATGCCATTTGCTGAGCAGTTGGCTGTAGCTGCCATCACTGCGCATGTCGTTGATCACCTGCTGCACTGCGGCGCTCAGTTGCGTGTCGTCCTTGCGAATACCCAGTCCGGTAAGAATCCGGCTGAAGGCAGGCACCCCTTCCTCAAACAAATCAGGGGCCATGGTGGCGTAATAACCGGCGGTTTCCACCGTGGTGCCGTAGGCATCGACCTGGCTGATGCGCAAGGCCTGGAATGCATCGGTGTCGGTGTTGTAGACCACCAGTTTCATTCCAGGCTTGCCAGCCTTGGCCAGCGCTTCATTCTCGGCGTCGAGCAGGGTCTTGATGGTGGAGCCATTGAGCACCGCAACTTTATGCCCGGACAGGTCCGACAGCGTCTTGATTGCCTTCGGATTACCCTTGGGCACGACCACCGCCTGGCTGGAGTACATGTAGTTGACGATATCGATCACCTCACGGCGCTCGGGCTTGTCAAACAACTGGTCGACGATCATGTCGCACTGCTTGGCGAGCAAAGCCGGGAGCAGCCCGGAAAAGGGAATCACCCGCCACTCGACTTTCTTGTCGCCCAGGCGTTTGGCGATTTCCAGGCCCAGGTCAACGGTCAAGCCCCTGGGTTTCTGCGCTTCATCGAAGGACACCAGGGGCGGCGAATCCATGCCTGAGCAATAGACGAGTTTTTCGACCTTGAGCAAGCGCTCCGGAACAACGGGCGCGGCAACCGCCCACTGAGCACAGAATCCCAAGGATAGGGCGGCAACCAACAGGCGAGGCTTATGCATGACCAGACACTCCAGTTCAGTTAGTAACGGGCAGTACTCAAAGTCAAAACAACGGCAGGCTCGGGGCCCGCTCTGGTTATTTTTTCGATTGCAGAAATTGGATCAACTCAGGAACGGTGCCTTCGATGTGCGCGCGCACCACTGCCTCGGCCTTATCGGCGTCGCCAGTACGAATCGCCTCAAGAATCACCGCGTGTTCCTGGCGCGCACTCAGCGGTTTTTCCACGTGCTCAAGCCATAGGCGCATGGGCGCCTCGATCAAGGAATAGAGGGCACTGATCTGCTTCAGCAACCGGGGACGACCGCTGAGGCTGCACAGGTATTCATGAAAGGCGCGATGCCGGCTGACCCACTCGGCGCTTTCCTCGCGGTAATCGTCCATCTCGTCCAGCAGACGCTCCAAGGCTGCCAATTGGCGCTCGCCTATCCTGGCTACCGCGACACGGATCGCCAGGCCTTCGAGGACGCTGCGCATCTCGAAGACTTCGTGCAGCTCATCGATATCCAGGCCACTGACAACGGCCCCGCGATTGGGTCTAAGGGTCACCAGGCCCTGGGCGTCCAATCGACGGAACGCCTCGCGCACCGGCATCCGGCTCATACCGATCTCGCTGGCGATGTCTTCAGCGATCAGCCGGTCACCCTTGCGCAATCGTCCCCCGCAAATGGCGTCCAGCAGGAAGTTGTAAGCCTCCTCCTCGGCCGTCATCGACGGGCGCCCAACGTAACTCGGAGCGAATTGCATGGCAGCACCTTTTGAATTTTTGTATCCAATTATCCATAAATTCAAAAAGCAGAATGCGTGCCAACTGAATGGATCGATGTGCAAGTGATTGATTTGAAGGAAAGGGTCTTGCTATGGGGCGTGCATGGGCCCGGCGTCAATTGGGTAGACGTGCTACCAAATGGCTCAAGCGACGCCCATTAGTGTGCACAGTGGTAGCCAGGTAACACTCAATCAGCCAGCCCTGGGAGTGTCCGAAGGTGACTCACCAAACAGCGCTCGGTAATGACCTTCCAAAACGGCCATAACCTACTAAGGTTTTAATCGCCTGCTGAATCGGCGCGATTGCGCCCCCAGATGACCACCGTGCGACTTCCAGGGAAGGAGAAACCGTATGAATGCCAGATCGGACCCGGGCGGTGACGGCATCGTCCTTATACTGGGGGCCACCGAAAGCGTCGACAGTGTGGCCTACGCCTACGGGCATGCGCGCGAGACACTCTGGGATCACCCGCGCAATGCCGATCTGCGCCGTCAACACCCGGACGGGACGGCGCTCGCGGCGGGTGATTCGTTGTTCGTCCCGCCGCGTGTGAAAGCGACCTTCGAACAGAACGCCACCGGGCAAAGACACACCTTCCGCGTACTGAACACCCCTGCCATGCTCAGGTTTCGCCCTTATGCCCTCGCCGGACAGGGCCTGGCCCGGCACTTTCAGGTACTGCGCGGTGACACGCTGCTGGGCAGTGGCGAAGCCGAAGCCAACGGCGATATCGTCTGGCCTCTGGAGCCCACCGCCGACGACATCACCGTGCGCGTAACCTTTGACGGCTTCTCCCGCGACTATCATCTGAGGCTGCGCGCGCTCGACCCGATCAGTACCCTCAAAGGCGTGCAGCAGCGTCTGCGTGGCCTTGGCTACTTCAACGGCGACTGCGATGGTCAGATGGATGACGCGACCCGTGTGGCCATCGGTGCGTTCAAGATGCAGGCCGGATTGCCCGACGACAATGACTTACTCGGCGATGCCGTACGCACCGCGCTCCACGGCTACCACGGCGAGGCCCCCGTATGATCAGGGTTCGCAAAACGCCTACGGCCCCTCCCGCGCTACAGCGCTCGCACGATGCCATGAAAAACAACGTCCTGCAGGCTGTCCAGGCTGGCGCTTCGGTGGTCCTCTGCACCAAAGGCACCAACACCGCCAAAACAAAAAGTGTTCCCAAAGGCTCGGTGAAGGTCGTCATCGATGACGACCAATACAAACCGCCCCACGCCAAAGCGCTGCTCAAGGTCGACCAATATGGCAAGTGCGCCTTTTGCGAGGCACGCTTCATGGACACCGCAGGCGGGGATGTTGAACATTTCCGGCCGAAAAAACGCCACGACGGTTTCGTTCCAGTGAACGACAAGGCAATGGATAACCTCGGTTATTTTCAGTACGTGTACGACTGGAGCAACCACTTGTGGTCATGCAAGGAGTGCAACGAGACCTACAAGAAGAACTACTTTGACGTGATACCGGACAACCTGGCGCAACCGCCGCCGAGACTGGAAGACTTCAACACCGAGGATGAGTTCTGGGACGCCATTGGCGAATGGGGCCGGTTTAGGCCACCGCGCCACGACGCGTGGGACGACCCGCACAACGCCGAGAAACCGGTGTTGATCAATCCTGTCACCGAGAATCCCCGCGAGCACATCAACTTCAATTGCGCGACAGGACTGGCCATCCCCGCCCCTCTGAATGACCTCAACCAACAAATGCAGCCCACCAGCGACAGGGGTGGCAAGAATATCCTTGTGCTCGGTCTGAACCGCAAGGAGCTTGTGTTCGCCCGCATGCGGCATCTGACAATGTTGCGAGGCGTTTTTCTGGAGATGACCCACAGCCTCGACCTGACAATCGAATTCCTGAAATGGCAACGTGGAGAAGAGTGGTTCAAGACCTTGCAGGAACCGACATTGCGCCACCTGGTGAAATACCCCGACGCTTATCAGGTATCGGACAATCCAACGCGCTGCGCTATCGAGTTTTTGTTCTATTCGACAACGCCCCAGGCACCGTTCTCTGGATTGGCAATGGACGCCTTTGCCTGCTGGAGCCTGGAACTGGCTCGGCACGTGATGCAGTTGCGCGAGCACATCACTCAGCTGCAGGCCGCACAAAGCGGGATAGCCCCGGCCACCCGCAGCGTCCACGAACTCCCCCGGCTCAGTCTGCATGCGACCATCCTCGCTACCTACAAGGCGGACATGAAGGCGCTGCAAGCATTGCGCGACACCCTTGAGGTGTATGCTCCGCTATGGAATGCCGGCTTTGAGCAAACGCACATCGAATACGTCTGCCGGGATCGCCTGGAAAAAGTCATGGCTGAACACGCCCAATTTTTCCTGTGGCAAAAGAACTATACCCGTTACGACCCGGCTTTCGTCGCCGGCTATCTGACCCACGAACGCAACTTCCTGGATGTCTACAACGCCCTGGAAACCTATGAGTGCGACAAGAGTACGTGGAGCAATGCGATAGACGCGATGAGGCGAAACCTCAATAGATACGGGCCGGATCTCGCAGAAGACCTCACGCCCCATTGCAATCAGGTCGTCGCCCGACTCAAGGTGGTGACGCAAGCGTTCGACCAGGATCGAAACCTGACTAAGACACCGCCCTGGTGCAACGAAGTGGTCAAGATAGGACAGGATGCTGAACAGCTTACCGCTGAGCTCGACCGCCGTTGCCAAGCCTGTGGGAACGAAGATGCCAGCAACAGCACCACTGAAATGCGCACCACGCTGACGAAAATCGCCAACGCCGTCGCCAAGCTGAAAGCGGGCGACATTCCCCGAGAAGTGACGCCACTTGAATTGCCAGCCCCGCCGAAGCCCTGGATCACGCCAAAGGCCACCGGGCTGCGCAAGCGCGCCGGCATGCCCCAAGACCTGGACGCCGCGTGGAAGCACATTCGTTTGCGATCCAATTCATGAGCCGCGGCATCGCTCGACGGCACGCTGATCGAGTTTGGGAAACGTCACCTGACAGTTGCCGGGATCAACCCCTTCCGCTCTCGCCCGGCCGAGTTCGTCAAGCACACCGCTGCGCTGGGTCCCATTGGGCAGCACAATGACGTAGGGCTCCCCGCTGACGGGCTGCCCCTGCATATCCAGTAACTCGATCTCCACGAAGGTCAGCGCAACCGGTTCAAGTGGATTGACGGACTCGGACGAGGTTTTTACCCGCGCACGCTTGCGAGCCGCGGCGGACACCGGTGCAACAACCGCTTCCACAGCGACCGAGGCCGGTACGCGAACGGGCATCGGTCGTTGATGTGGATATAGGTAAGCACACAACTCGCCACTCGACAGCTTGCCCGCGACCTGATGACGAACCTCGTCATCGTCCAGCAGATGGACCAGAACCCCCTGGGCGGACAATAGCCCGCGCAGACGGGGTACTTCACCGGCCCCGGCAAAATGTCGGCGAACAAAGTGCTCTGCCTGCCATGGTTCACGCGCATCGATCCTGGTCGCCGGGCTTCCCTCTCGCAGCACGGACTGGCCATCAGCAAGGTTGGATCGAGTACCCAGCTCGATGCGATCGGCCCCGTCAAAAAAACAAATCCGCATAGGCTGCCAGTCCCGGGCAGGAGGATGAAAAGGCAGTGTAGATGATCCAGGCATCCCAACTCAGGGTGTGTTGCGAAACCCGGCGACCATTCGGAATGCCGCGCCAACCGGACAGGAGTTCCGGTCCAGGATGGCGCGCACCTTTGTACTGATCTTTTTCCGATAGATGTCCAGTAAACCGCTGCGAGATACAGCCGCTTATTTTCCCCCCTCGCAATTGACCATCCAGGCAATCCCGAAACGGTCTTCGAACATCGCAAAACGTTCCGCCCAAAAGGTCTTCGCCAGGGGCATCTGCACGGTGCCACCTGCACTCAAGCCATTGAACAGCCGTTCGGCCTCTTCCACGCTGTCGACGTTGAGGGAAACCGACACGCCTTGCGGCTGGCGATACGGCTGGCCTGGCGGGCAGTCGGAAGCCATCAGGCTGAAATTGCCCACGATCAGGCAGGTGTGCATGATCAGGTCGGCGTCCTTGGGCATGCCGACGTCCTCCGGCGCCTCGGCAAAGGACATGGAAAACAGCTCGCCACCAAGGACGTCCTTGTACAACGCAAAGGCTTCCTTGCAGCGGCCGTTGAAGGTCAGGTAAGGGATGATTTTCATGCTCGCAACTCCTGTAGTCGGCTTCACGATTGATTGGACAACTGCGCCCGCAGACGCTCTTCCTGCTCGCGCAACTCGGGGGTAAAGCTCTCGCCAAAATCCTCGGCTTCGAAGATCTGGCGGATCTCGATTTCACTGTCACTAATCATCGGGTTCGGGCAGCGTTTGACCCAGTCGATGGCTTCCTGCAGCGACTGGACCTGGAAGATCCAGAAGCCGGCAATCAATTCCCTGGTTTGCGCAAAAGGCCCCTCGACGACGGTCCGGTTTTTGCCGGAAAACTGCACGCGCACACCCTTGGCACTGGGATGCAGCCCTTCTCCGGCGAGCATCACCCCGGCCTTGAGCAATTCTTCATTGTAGGCGCCCATGTCGGCGAGCAATTCTTCGCTGGGCATCTGTCCGGCTTCCGATTCCGGGCTGGCTTTGACGATCACCATAAATCGCATGCGCTTGTCTCCTGAGAGTGGATGGATTAAGCCGCCCTTGTGGTGGCTCTACGGACTAATCGGATGGCAAGGGTCGAAATCGACAGCCTGACGCAATTATTTTTTTGGCAGGCCGTTGCGGCTTCAGCCATGGATCACTCGGACCAACGGCGCAGCCTTTCACACCATCCGAATGAACACTGCAAACCGCAGAAACGCTTAAACAGCCGTCATGCCCGACGATAGACGCTGGGCGTGACCCCCACTTCGCGGCGAAACACCTGGGAAAAATGGCTGGGGCTCGAATAGCCGACCTCCAACCCGACATCGATGATGCTTCGGTCCGTCTCCAGCAGCAGATGCCGGGCGCGGCTCATGCGCAAGCGAATGAAGTACTGCGAGGGTGAAAGCCCGGTGGCGCGCTTGAACATGCGGCTGAAGTGGTACTCGCTCAGTTGCGCAACCCGCGCAAGGTTCGCGAGGCTGAAATCGGCGGCAAGCCCCTCGGTCATTGCCTCGATAACGCGGCGCAGTTTGTAGGCCTGCAACGCGTTGTTGCGCCGGGCACTGCGGTTTGGGTCAAGGTAGCGCCGCACCAAATGCACGGCCAGCGCCTGAGCCAGGCTGTGGGCAAACAAGGGGCTGGGCTGGCGCTCGTCGATGAGTTCCTGGCGCAGTTGCTCCAACAGGAAACTGATTCGTTCATCCCGGTCACCGGAAACATCGAGGAAGCTGACCGGGTCGGCGTGTTCGCCCAGTACCTCGCGCGCGCCTTGATCAATCAATGGCAGGCCGAGATACAGGTGCATCACCTCAAAAGCGTCGCAGCCTTGGGTCTGCCAGCGCATCTCGTAGGGTTCGCCAGTGTTGGTGAGAAAGAAGTCGCCGGTCTTGACGTCGGACGCGACCCATTCCCCACCCAGAACGCGCTCCTCGACCCGAGCCGCGCCCGCCAGCACCCACACCAGCAGAGGCTCGACCACCGCGGGCACCAGGATGGGCTCGACGATGCTGTGATGGCTGAACCGCAACATCACCACGTCCTGCATCTGCGGGCGCGGCGGTAACGTCTGCGGCGTTCCCGGCAAATAGTGCAGCATCGATTCGCCCGTAATGCGTTGAGCATCGCTGGCGAGGTTTTGCGGATCGGGTTGGTGCACAGGATGCTCCATCGACAAAGCCCTCTGACGAGGACTGGTGCCAACAGGATAACGCGGCGGCGGCCATGAGCAAGGTTGCGCGACAGACCGTGTGCGCCGCAGCCTCGCATGCTGGAGCAAAACCCCAACAGTCCAGGCAAGCCTGCGAAAGCCCGAACATGCACATTGAGAGACAGTGAAGCCGTCGATAACGACAGCGCCTCACGGGCGCGGAGCCGGCGAATGTCTCCTCGGCTCGCAACGCAGGAGAGCATCATGACTGATATCACCTACAGCATCCCCCACGAAGTCGCAGGCAAAGTCGCGCTGGTCACCGGCGCGGCCAGTGGCATCGGCAAAGCCATCGCACTGTTGCTGCACGCTCGTGGCGCCAAGGTCGTTGCTGAAGACCTGAACCCCGCCGTCGAAGAGCTCGCCCGTCCCGGGCTGGTGCCGCTGGTGGCGGACATCAGCGAAGACGGAGCCGCCGAGCGCGCGGTCGGCCTGGCCGTCGAGCAGTTCGGCCGGCTGGATATCCTGGTCAACAACGCCGGGATCATCATCAACAAGCTTGTCATCGACATGACCCGTGAAGACTGGGAGCGCATTCAGGCAGTCAACGCCACCGCGGCCTTCATGCATTGCCGCGAGGCGGTGAAAGCGATGATGCCCAACAGATCCGGGGCAATCGTCAACATCGCCTCTTACGCATCCTACTTTGCCTTTCCGACGATCGCAGCCTACACCGCGTCCAAGGGCGCGCTGGCCCAGTTGACCCGCACGCTGGCGCTCGAAGTGATCGAGCATGGCATCCGCGTCAATGCCATCGGCGTCGGCGATGTGGTGACCAACATCCTCAATGACGTGGTCGACGACGGCCCCGGCTTTCTGGCCAAACACGGCGAAGCGGCACCCATCGGCCGCGCTGCGCAGCCGGAGGAAATTGCCGAAATCGTCGCCTTCCTCGCCTCGGACCGCGCGAGTTTCATGGTCGGCTCGGTGGTTATGGCCGATGGCGGCATGACCGTCACCGCGGGCTAATGCGGCGTTGTCGCTGCACACCCCGGGGCAAGGATGCCCTCGGCCGGCGTCTGTTGACTTTGGTCTTGATCGATAAGCCGGTTCGGTGTCGGTTACGCCATACAGGATCAGGCAAACCCGCGACATTTTTGACATAACGGCCAAGCGGATCCACTCCCTAATCTGGACTCACGAAACGGATGACACCGGACGGCCCGGACAGGGCCATCCGAACTCGCTGTTCAAATGTGAGGGCAGAACATGAAAAGCATCAGCCGATTGTTGATCGGTACCGCTTTGAGCGCCGTTGTCGTCTCGGCTGATCTAACCGCAGAAGGAGAATGGAACATGCAACGTATTCAACCTACTACCGCCAGTCACCCCTACACCGGCATGTGGATCACCGCTGATGGGAATATTCGCCATGAGCTGTTGCCAAATGGGCGCTACGACGAGGCTCGCGGAAATCGCGAAAGCGCTTATCAGGGGCGTTACGAGGTGGAAGGCGATTACATCCGCTACTGGGACGACACGGGCTTCACTGCCGATGGAACGTTTCGGGACGGCGTCCTCTACCACGCCGGGATGGTCCTCTATCGCAAGTAACAGAGACGCCCGGCTCCTTTTGGCCGGGCGTTTCTCGTCTCGCCAGCATGAAGGATGCATAAAACCACCCTCGAGCGGAGACTGGTCGTCCGTTTCATCGCCAGCGTTGCACCACCGGCTAAGAACGAAACGCATCAACCTTGAGCCCATACCGACTCATCTTGTTGTACAACCCCCCACGCGACACATTCAGCCGTTGAGCCGCCAGGCGGATGTTTCCGCGCGTGTCTGTGAGGGCGGCAATGATTGCATTCATTTCATGGGTGCCAAGGTCCGGCGCCGTCCGAGGTTCAGGGACGCTCGCCCACGTCGATAGTCGCCCTCGCTGCCTGATCTCCAGCGCAAGATCGCTCGGCTGGATCAGTTCGCTCATCGCCAGGTTGGTCGCCCGTTCAATGACGTTTTCCAGCTCGCGAACATTGCCCGGCCAATCGTAGGCGCCAAGCATATCCAGTGCCACGGGAGAAAGGTCCTGCGTCGATTTGCGGAGCGACCGGGCACAACGCGCGAGAAAATGCCGCGCCAGCAACGGCACGTCTTCGCGGCGCATTCGCAGTGGCGGCACGGTCAGGTTCAGGACGTTGAGCCGGTAGTAAAGGTCCTCACGAAAGGCGCCCTCGGCCACCGCCTGGCTCAGGTTGCGGTGAGTGGCGGCAATGATGCGAACGTTGACCCGCAGCGATTTTTTTGCCCCCACCCGTGTCACCTCGCCTTCCTGCAGGACGCGCAGCAAGCTGACCTGCGCATCAAAGGACATGTCACCGATTTCGTCGAGGAAAATCGTCCCGCCATCGGCCAATTCGAACTTGCCTGCCGAGCCACCGCGAGCCGATCCGGTGAAAGCGCCTTCGACATGACCGAACAGTTCGCTCTGCACCAGGTCACGGGGAATGGCGCCGCAATTGACCGCCACGAAAGGACCGCCACAACGGTCGCTGGCATTATGGATCGCCTGGGCGAACAGCTCCTTGCCTGTGCCGCTCTCGCCGAGGATCAGCGTGGTCGAATCACTGCGACTGGCAATCCGTGCCAGGTGCACTGCATCCTGAATCGCCCGTGAATGGCCCAGGATGGTTTCGAAGGTGTAGCTGGCCTGGGTGCCCATGATCCGCCGGGTGATTTCCCGAATGCGTCGGTTTTCGCGCAACGAAACAATCCGCCCGCCTTGTTCCAGCGGGCAGACCGACACCAGGCAGGCCAGATGACTGTGGTCGTGCAGTTCAAAGGTGCAATCCAGGTCCCGTACGCCCTCCCCGCTGGCAAGCAGGACGGCATCGGTCAACTCACTTTGTCCCAGGCTCTTGAAGGGACTGCCGAGCAAGTCATGGCCTACGCGGAACAACTGCCGGGCGTAATGGTTGAGCGCCTTGATGCAGCCCTGCTCATCCAATACCACCAAGCCCTCGTTGAGCACTTCAAGCACGGTTTGTTGCTCTTCCAGCAAGGCCTGCAGCGCCATCTGCCTCGAGACCGCCTCGGCTGCGGCCTGGACGGTGCCCAGCGTATGGAAATGAAACCAGCCTGGCTCCGCCGTCAAGGTCAACATACCCAAGGTTCGGCCCTGGGCATCCCGGATAGGCGCGGCGGCGCAATGCATGCGGCGCTGGCGCAGGCCAAGCCCGAAGTTCTCCTCGGCCAGCACATAGACCAAACGGTCTTCAACGATCGCCAGCCCGGTGCAATTGGTGCCCTGTACCGACTCCAGCAGGCGACTGCCTATGGGGGTGAGGTCCAGGCCACAAAAGTACAAAGTCGTGCCTTGGGTATCGGTCAGATTGATATGGCCCTTGGGGTTGTAGGCGAGCAAACCGCGCATGACCTGCGCCGCCGCGGCGATCAGCACCCGGTTGGCTGCCAGTGTCGCGGCGAGGTCGTCGGGCGCGACAAAACGGTACTCACCGTCTTCTGGATCAAGGCCGGCATGGACGCTGCGCAACCAGGACTCCCAAATCACCCGCCTGATTCCGGCAGGGCGATCGATTACCCCCTGCAAGCACGCTCGCCAGGCCTCATCCAGCGCAGTGCCGGGCCCTTCGTTCAACGACGCTGGGCCAAGCGCGGTGAGGTAATCGCGGTCTTCGGCGCTCAAGGCGGCAGGTTGCTGATTCATTATTCGGCCATATGTTCATATTTTCGACATGTCAGTATAGACATGTAATCAAAATGAACATGAATACAAACGACAATGAATAAAATCTGTTTAATATCAATGAGTTGATTATTGGCACAGCGCTTGCTCCCTGCTTATCCAGACGAGGACATTCTTAGCGCCGAGTCGTAAAAACAATAAAGGGAGTCATGTTCATGAGTACATCCAGGATCATCCGCCTTGGCCTTATCGGCGCCGGCCGCATGGGCAGTTTTCACGGCCTCACCGCCGCCCGTCACATCCCCGGCGCGTGCCTCGCTGCCATCGCCGACCCTACTCCCGGCCAGGCCGCGCGCCTGGCGGCAGAACTGGACGTGCAGAAGGTCTATGCCGATCCACAGCAACTGCTTGATGACCCGGACATCGACGCCGTGTTGATTGCCGCCCCGGCGCGCAGCCATGCCGAACTGGTGATCAGTGCGGCCCGGGCCGGCAAAAGTGTGTTCTGTGAAAAACCGATGGCGATCACCCTGGACGAAGCCGATCGCGCCATAGCTGCGGCTGCCGATGCACGGGTGACACTCCAGGTCGGCTTCAATCGGCGCTTTGCCAGAAGTTTCCGCACCGCTCATCTGGACGTGGTTGCCGGCCGGATCGGTACGCCACAACTGCTGCGCTCGCTGACCCGCGACCCGGCGCTGAACAACCCCGCCGCGTCACCGCAATGGGTGATCTTCCTCGAAACTTTGATCCATGACTTCGATACCCTGCGCTACCTGAATCCGGGCGCCGAGGCGGTTGAAGTTTTTGTGATGGCCGATGCCCTGATCGCACCGGCCTACAAAGACAAAGGATTTCTCGACACCGCGGTGGTCACGATCCGTTTCGACAATGGCGCCATCGCCACGGCCGAGGCCAATTTCCAGGCCGTATATGGCTACGATGTCCGCGGCGAAGTGTTCGGCAGCGCCGGCATGCTGACCATGGGCAACGTCAACGACTCCGACCTGCTGCGCTACCTGGCCAATGGGGTTCAGGCCGACACCCAGCGCATGGACACTGACTTGCTGCGTGATGCCTATGTGGCTGAGCTCAACCACTTTGTCAGTTGCGTACGCAGTGGCGAAAAACCTCTGGCCAGCGGTGAAGACGCCCGTGCGGCACTGGCCATTGCTCGCGCTTGTATCGAGTCCTTCCAACTGGGCAAACCGGTGCGCGTACAAGGAGCTCATTCATGAGTTTCATACCGTTCAAACTGGCGATCAGCGCCGAGATGGTCTTTCTCGACCTGCCCTTTACCGAGCGGGTCAAACGCATCCATGCGCTGGGCTTCAGCGTCGAGATATGGAACTGGACGACCAAAGACATCCAGGCTCTCGTCGCGACTGGCGCGGATTTCACCTCCATGACCGGCTACATCTCGGGCAACCTGACCGATCCCGAGGGTATCCAGCAATTGCTCGACAGCGCCCAGGAATCTCTAGCCGTCGCAGCCCAATTGGGTTGCCCGAGCCTGAACCTGCACGGCACCGGCCTGGGTGATCAAGGATTGCCAGTCAAACCCGTTGCCCAGACCACCGGCCGCATGTGGTTGAGCGCCTGCAAGACACTGGAAAAAATCGCCCGCCTGGGCGAAGACGCGGGCCGAGTGTTCCTGCTGGAAAACCTCAATACCGAGGTCGACCACCCGGGCACGCCGTTCGCCCGCGCCGACGATACCCTGGCACTGATCGAGGCCGTGGGCAGCCCGCACCTGAAGATGAACCTGGACCTCTATCACGCGCAGATCGGCGAAGGAAACCTCATCGAACTGATCCAGCGCGCCGGCAGCGCCATCGGCGAAATCCAGGTCGCCGACGTCCCGGGCCGCATGGAACCCGGCACCGGTGAAATCCACTATCCCGCCATTGCCAGGGCCTTGTTCGGTATGGGATACAGCGGTGTCGTCGGCCTCGAAGGCTGGGCCAGCGGTGACAGCGAGATCGCCCTTGAGCGTTTCCGGCAGGCCTTCACGCTTGATGGATGAAGCCCGCGCCGAACTCAATACGTGCGGCAGATTTTCAGCTCTTGGTGACGTACCACTCATAACAACAAAAGGAAAACCATCATGCGTCGTTGCACACTGCTTTTCGCCACCCTGCTATTGCTCTTGAGCCAATGGGCCATCGCCGACTATCGCATCGGCGTCAGCATCGCCAGGGTCGACGACAACTTCATGACCTACGTGCGTAACGGCCTGGACGAGGCCGCGAAAAAGGAAAACGTGCAGATTCAATTCGAGGACGCCCAAGGCGATGTGGTACGCCAACTCAACCAGGTCCAGGGCTTTATCAACCAGAAAGTGGATGCGGTCATTGTCCTGCCGGTGGACACCTCCGCCACGGCCAACATCACCCGCGCCGCGGTCGAAGCGAAGACGCCGCTGGTCTACGTCAACCGTCACCCGGACGAGCGCACCTTGCCCAAAGGAGTGGTCACGGTAGCGTCCAATGACATTGAGGCCGGACAGCTGCAAATGCGCTATCTGGCCGAAAAGCTCGGAGGCAAGGGCAACCTTGCGATCATCATGGGCGACCTGGCGCAAAACGCCACCCACGACCGCACCGAAGGCGTCAAACAGGTGCTCAAGGATTATCCCGGGATCAAGATTGTCGAGCAGCAAAGTGCCGAGTGGCAGCGCAGCAAAGGGATGGACCTGACCAGCAACTGGTTGCTGGCTGGGAGCCGTTTCGATGCCATCGTCGCCAACAATGACGAGATGGCCATCGGTGCGGCCATGGCACTGCAACAGGCCGGCAAAGCCAAGGGCGAGATCGCGATTGTCGGCATCGACGGCTTGCCTGACGGTCTGGCGGCAATCAAGCGCGGGATGCTGGTCGCCTCGGTATTCCAGGACCCCAAGGCCCAGGCGAGCAGCGCGGTACAAGCAGCACTCAAGATGATCAAGGGAGAGCCGGTGGAAACGGACGTCTGGGTACCCTTTCAGTTGATCAAGCCTGAGCAATTGGCGGTGTTTGAACAACATTACAAGTAGCGAAAAGCTCAACACTTCGCCGCGATCCCGGTAAGGGATCAGCGGCGATTCACAACCCCAAACCCTATTGAGCAACACAGCGCGTCATATAAAACCCGCCGAGTCACTGCCCCACCCTGGCCCAGAATTCTTCGGCAGATGGACTGAGTGGCGCTACTGGACGGGTCAGATGAATTTCCAGCGGTATATCCCAGCTTTCGTCGAGCGCTCTGACCAGGCGCCCATCCAGTATTTCTTGCTCGGTGAGGCTCCTGGGCAACCAGGCCACGCCTTTGCTTTCCAGGGCCATGGACATTAGCACCGCTGCAAGGTGGCTGCTAAAAAGTGGTTTGAGGTGAAGGTAATCTTCTTTGCCACGCAGTCTGTGCGCGACGATACGCCCCAAACCGGATTCATGGGTGTAAGCGAGGTACGGCAATGCCGCAGGCGAGGTGCCGAAGTTAGCGCAGGCACTCGCAAGAGGAACGAGAACATCTTCACCCACCTTCTTGCCGATGAACTGATCAGGGGCCAGTAGCGGTGGAACATCGGGATGGCGGTGGCAGAGCAGAAACTGAACCTGGCCATGTATCAGCATTTGCTCACAGGCAGCCATGCTGTCTGAGTGCAGTTGCACAGCCTCAATGGGGGCACCGTTCTCTGAGCTTCGCAGCCACTTGGGAAAAAATGTAAACGACAGGGAGTGAGTTGCCGCGAATTGAAGCGACTTGGCGGCCATTCCAGCAACCTCTTGAGCCTCGTTGCGCATTCTGTACAAGCGCCTGGCAGCCTCTTGGGCACTTGGCAAAATTTGCCTGCCGGCTTCAGTAAGCGTCGCTCCTTGAGGCGTTCGAACGAACAACTGCACCCCCATCCAACTCTCTAACGAGCGCACTCTGCGGCTGAATGCCGGCTGGGTAACGTGCCGCGCTTCAGCCGCCCGAACAAAGCTGCCGTACTCCGCAAGCGCTGAAAAATCTTCAAGCCAGACGAGTTCCAAGGGCCATGCCTCCTGTGCATAGGGTGCGGCATTAATAGCATTGGGCGGGTGCCATCGCAAAGCCTAACGTGGGCCTACAAACAACAAGAGGACCCCGTCATGCGCATCGTAGACATTCGTGAAAAAACTGTTTCCATTGCCTCCCCAATCGCTAACGCCTACATCGATTTTTCGAAAATGACCTGCTCGGTTGTCGCGGTCATCACTGATGTAATTCGTGATGGGAAGCCTGTCATTGGCTACGGTTTCAACTCCAATGGTCGCTATGGCCAGGGCGCACTGATGCGTGATCGTTTCCTGGCGCGTATCACGCAAGCGGATCC
Organism: Pseudomonas sp. A214; assembly: GCF_900156295.1. Lineage (NCBI taxonomy): Bacteria > Pseudomonadati > Pseudomonadota > Gammaproteobacteria > Pseudomonadales > Pseudomonadaceae > Pseudomonas > Pseudomonas sp. A214. The sequence continues at coordinate 3,304,546 of NZ_LT707062.1, read as the reverse complement.
AGACACGCTCGTCGACCATGAAAACAACAACCTGGATCCGTTCGCCATCTGGAAAACCTTGATGACCAACGAAAAGCCAGGCGGCCATGGCGAGCGCTCTGTCGCCGTTGGCACCATCGACATGGCGGTATGGGATGCCGTCGCCAAGATTGAAGGCAAACCGCTGTATCGCCTGCTGGCCGACCGTTACCGTAACGGCGTGGCCGATGACAAGGTCTGGGTCTATGCAGCGGGCGGCTACTACTACCCTGGCAAAGACCAGACCAAGCTCAAGGCAGAAATGCAGAGCTATCTGGATCGTGGCTACGACGTCGTCAAGATGAAGATTGGTGCGATACCGCTGGACGAAGATATCCGTCGCATCGAAGCGGTACTTGAAGTGGTTGGCGACGGCCGTCGGTTGGCGGTCGACGCCAATGGTCGTTTCGATCTTCAGACCGGTATTGCGTACGCTGAAGCCATCAAGAAGTACAACCTCTTCTGGTACGAAGAGGTTGGCGATCCGCTGGACTACGCACTCCAGGCCGAGCTTGCCAATCACTATGAACTGCCCATGGCTACCGGTGAAAACCTGTTCTCTCACCAGGATGCCCGTAACCTGCTGCGCCACGGTGGCATGCGCCCCGATCGCGACTACCTCCAGTTCGACTGCGCTCTGTCCTACGGGCTCGTGGAGTACATGCGCACCCTGAAGGTGATGGAAGAAATGGGTTGGTCTTCCCGCCGCGTAGTGCCCCATGGCGGTCACCAGATGTCCCTGAACATCGCAGCGGGTCTGCACCTGGGCGGCAACGAATCTTACCCGGATGTGTTCCAGCCGTTCGGCGGCTTCGCTGACGGCATCCGCGTGGAAAACGGCTATGTCGGTCTGCCGGATATTCCAGGTGTTGGCTTCGAGGCCAAGTCCGCTTTGTACGCAGTGATGCGTGAGTTGGGCGAAGGCTGATCAACCTCGATCTGCGGTCTCTTTGAAAGAGGCCGCAGCCCCCGGCGTCACCCACTGACGCCGAGCCACATGCCCATCACAACAATAAAATGAGGTGCTTCCGTGGAAATCTCCAAGTCCCGCTGGTATGGCCAGCTGTATGTGCAAGTGCTGATCGGCATCGTGATCGGTGCAGCAATCGGTTACTTCGTGCCTGATATCGGAGCCAAGCTGCAACCCTTTGCCGATGGCTTCATCAAACTGATCAAAATGCTGTTGGCGCCCATTATTTTCGGTACGGTCGTTGTGGGTATCGCAAAGATGGGCAATATCAAAGAAGTCGGCCGGATTGGCGTGAAAGCGCTGATCTACTTCGAGATTCTTTCAACCATCGCCCTGGTCGTCGGCCTCATTGTGGTCAACATCGTGAAGCCTGGCGTCGGTATGAACATCAACGCCAGCGCGCTTGATGGAGGTGCCATTAGCAAATACAGCCAAGCTGCCAGTGAGCAAGGCGGCACCATTGATTTCTTTCTCAATATCATCCCGCAAACCTTCATCGGCGCATTCTCCAATGGCGTCATGCTTCAGGTCATCCTGCTTTCGGTATTGATGGGTGTCGCCCTGGTTCAAATGGGTGAAACCAGCAAGCCACTGATCAACACCCTTGACCTGTTCCTGCAAGGCCTGTTCAAGATCGTTGCAATGGTCATGCGCTTGGCGCCGATTGGCGCGGGTGCCGGCATGGCTTTCACGATCGGCAAATACGGGATTGGCACCTTGCTGTCACTCGGCCAGTTGCTGGTCGCGCTCTACATCACGACCTTGTTTTTCATCGTGGTCGTGCTGGGTACGGTTGCTCGATGGTCGGGCATGCCGCTTCTGCAATTTCTTCGTTATTTCAAAGATGAAATCCTCATCACCCTTGGCACCTGCTCAACCGAAGCCGTGCTGCCACGAATGATGGTGAAACTTGAAAAGCTTGGCTGCAAAAAATCGGTAGTGGGCATGGTGTTGCCTACGGGGTACACCTTCAATGCGGACGGCACCTGTATCTATCTCACCATGGCCGCCATCTTCATCGCACAGGCGACCAATACGCCACTGACCTTTGTGGATCAGATGATTCTGCTAGGCGTGTTCCTGCTGACTTCAAAAGGCTCGGCTGGGGTGGCGGGTGCGGGGTTTGTGACACTGGCTGCAACGCTCACAACCATTCACTCCATTCCTCTGGTCGGCCTCGTTTTGCTCCTGGGCATTGACCGGTTCCTCAACGAAGCGCGAGCCGTGACCAACCTGATCGGTAACGGTATCGGCACCATCGCCATTGCCAAGTGGGACAACTCGTTCGATGTCGAGGCCTGCGAGCGTGAGATCGCCGCCATGAAACACCAAAAGGCGACAAGAAAGGCATTGCTGGCGCAAAAATAATCCGTAAGGCGCTCCGGTCATTCCGTTTAAACCACGGCATGACCGGTAGTGGTTTGCGTTTGGACGAAAGCTACACGTTATTCTTCAGGCTTTCAGGGCTACCTGCGCATAGACCATCCATCACCAAGTCCATCAATCTGGCGAGACGTGGGCGCCATTCGCTCTGGGAATCTATTTGCCATATTCCAGCAGTGGCTAGAAAAAAGTCGTCGTGGGTAACCCCGCTACGAATCGTTCCGGCCTTTTCATTAGCCCTCAAAAGCAACTCGGCGGCTGCCTGGACCGGCGCGTATCCCGACTTCCCAGGAAATTCGTAAGTAGAGGCTGCTTGCCGTATCGCGGTCGCAAGTCCCGCCTTGGTCATTGCATATTCAACGAGGCAGTCCATCCACTCTCGGAGGGCCTCCTTAGGGGGTTTTGTGGCGAGTAACTGTTCGGCCAACGAGGCCACTTGCTGCATTTCGAATTGGTAGACCTCGAATACCAGCGCCTCTCTGTTGGCGAAATGGCGATAGAACGTGCCCTGTCCCACTCCAGCCTTCTTCGCAATCGCACTCAGCGGGACCGCAGGATCGAGCGTCAGCTCTGCCACAGCGACCTTCAGAATTCGTTCTCGATTTTTCTTGGCGTCAGAACGCATCGCCACTTCGTCATTCCTGGGCAAAGTTATTTCCTTCGCTGCATTGCAAAGCGGACAGTTGTCCGGTAATTTTTAACACAAGTGGACAGCTGTCCGCTTTTGTTCTCTTACTGGAGTTTACTATGAACAGCACGGGCAACACGATTCTGGTTACCGGCAGCACCTCAGGCATAGGCCTTGGTCTGGCGCTAAGGCTTCACCAGGCGGGAAACAACGTAATCATCGCGGGACGGCGCAAGGCTCTGCTCGACAAGATCGTGTCGGAACATCCAGGCATTGAATCGGTAGTGCTGGACGTCTGCGATCCGCAATCCATCCAGCGCACCAGCGAAGCGCTTGCGCTCAGTCACCCCAATCTGAACGTGCTCATAAACAACGCGGGCATCATGCACTGGGAGGATCTGGCTGATGCCCAATACCTGAGCACAGCCGAAGATATCGTGACAACGAACTTACTGGGCACGATCCGCATGGTGTATGCATTTACTCCCCAGTTGCTCAAGCAGCCCAGTGCCACGATTATCAATGTCAGTTCGGCGTTGGCCTTCGTCCCGCTGCCTGCGACACCGACCTACAGCGCAACCAAAGCGGCAGTTCATTCATTCACTCAAAGTCTTCGAGTGCAGCTGGAGAACTCATCAGTCGAGGTCATCGAGCTTGCGCCACCGGGAGTGCGTACCACTTTGCTTGGACAGGAAAATGACGAACACGCCATGCCCTTGGACGAGTTCCTGAATCAAATCTTCGAGCTGCTCGAGATCGCTCCGACCCCAAAAGAACTGGTCGTCGAGCGCGCCAAGCCACTACGGTTTGCTGAAGCGAGCGGTTCACATGCTGAGGTACTCGAAATGCTTGCGGGATACAAACCACCGGCAGAATGATCTCAACCGTGCGGATGACACCTGAAGTATTGCTGGATCTTCGCCACACACTTAATTCGCTCGCACACCCAGGCAACGGTAATTGAATATTGTTTGTATGCGAGGAGGTTATTGACATGAAAATCGGAATTATCGGCGCGGGCAACATTGGGGCTACTCTTGCCCGTAAGCTCGCTGCATGCGGCCATGAAGTGAAACTGGCCAACTCGAAGAACCCTCAAAGTATTCAGGACCTCGCCAACGAAATCGGTGTACGGGCGGTGACCAAGGAAGACGCTGTGTCGGATGTGGATGCGGTTATCCTCTCGATCCCCTTCGCGAAGTACCCCGATCTGCGCCAAACGTTAAGTCATGTTCCCGAGAAGGTCGTCGTCATTGACACGTCCAATTACTATCCGGGACGAGACGGGGCGATCAAGGAGGTAGACGACGGCAAGCCCGAGAGCATCTGGGTAAGCGAGCAGATTGGTCGCCCAGTCGTCAAGGCATGGAACGCCGTTCTCGCAGCGACTCTTGCCGACAAAGGCCAACCAGCCGGGTCTTCAACACGCATCGCCTTACCCGTGGCTGGGGATGACCCCTATGCCGAGGCGATCGCGCAGGATCTTGTCGAGGATACCGGGTTCACCGCGCTTGCCGCTGGCAGCCTTGAGAGTTCATGGCATCAGCAACCAGGCACGCCTGCATACTGCACCGAACTAACCCTGCCGGAGCTAAAATCGGCCTTGTGTGCGGCTGATAAAATCAGGGCGCCTCAAAACCGGGACGCACTTCTGGCCAGATTCATGGCTCCCGGTGGTCAGTTTACACATGAGCAAATTGTTGCCACGAATCGTGCAATGACAGCCTGACTATCGAACTGCTAAATCGCGCGGCCACCGCCAGATTAGGCGGTAGCCGTCGCTCAATCTCAACGCCGGCAAAGCACAATCCGTTACGGCGGGCGCGCATCGGCGGATCAAATGATTATTGCGCGGAGCCTTCGCTGAGCGTGCTTGCTGCCTGAAACAGGATCTGCCCCACAAAATCGATCTCCTGCTCAGTGATGATCAGCGGCGGCAAGAAGCGCACCGTCGCCCCATGGCGCCCGCCAAGCTCGACGATCAAGCCGTGCTTCAGGCAAGCTTGCTGGAAGGCCTTGGCCCGGGCTGTGTCCACCGGCGGATGGCCCTGTACATCAAGGGTGCCCTGCGGGTCGACGATTTCCATCCCGAGCATCAGGCCGCGACCCCGTACATCGCCGATCCAGGCGAACTCGTTTTGCAGCGCCTGCAGTTGTTTTTGCAGATAAGCGCCGACCTTTTCAGCGTGCTGGACCAGGCCTTCATCGCGGATGAAACGCAAGGTCGCGGTACCGGCCGCCATCGCCAACTGATTGCCGCGGAATGTGCCGGCGTGGGCACCCGGCTGCCAGACGTCCAGCGACTCGTGGTAGACCATGACCGACATCGGCAACCCGCCACCGATGGCTTTGGACAGGGTGATGACATCCGGCGTGATACCCGATTGCTCGAAGCCAAACATCCGGCCACTGCGGGCAATGCCGCACTGGATCTCGTCGACGATCAGCGGGATGCCGTGGGCCTGGGTCAATCGGCGCAGTTCCTGCAGCCAGCGGTCCGGCGCGGCAATGACCCCACCCTCCCCTTGAATCGGCTCCAGGATCAGCGCCGCCGGTGCGGTCACCCCGCTTTCAGGGTCGTTGAGCAAGTGCTCCAGGTAACGCACGTTCAACGTGACTGCCTGATCGCCGGCCACCCCGAACGGGCAACGATAATCGTGCGGGAACGGCAGGCGCTGCACACCTGGCATCAATGCGCCGAGGGCATTTTTCGGTGACAGGTTGCCGCTGATGGCCAGCGTACCCAGGGTCATCCCGTGATAGGCCCCTTCGAACGCCAGGACCGAATGCCGCCCAGTGGCGGTGCGGGTCAGCTTGAGCGCGGCCTCGACCGCATCGGCCCCACTCGGGCCGCAGAACTGGATGCGTGCATGGCGAGCGAACTCGCTAGGCAGGCAAGCGAAAATTTCTTGGACAAATGCGTCCTTCACAGGCGTCATGAGGTCCAGGGTGTGCATCGGCACACCGGCTGCCATGACCTGAGTGATGGCCTCGATGATCACCGGGTGGTTGTGGCCCAGCGCCAGGGTGCCGGCACCGGCCAGGCAATCGACAAACACTTGCCCCCGGCTGTCCTGCACATAAATGCCATGGGCTCTTTCAAGCACCAGCGGAATGCGTCGCGGGTAACTGCGGGCGTTGGATTCCTGCTGTTGCTGACGGTCCAGCAGTGGGGTCGAATCGAGGCAGTAAGGACTCGACAGACCGGTGTGCAACAGGCGCAGCTGTTGCGCGCCACCCGCTGTGACATTCGAAAAAGCACTCATGATTTCCTCCATGGAGGCTGGGTTTGGAAGGGAACGAACAGCCTGGAAACAAACATCCGATACGTTGCAGGACAGGCGCGAGGAGATTGCCTCCCCGCGCCTTTGGGTTTTACATGTCGTAGCGCAAAATCATCCCCACCGTGCGCGGCGCGCCGACGTCGATGATGTCGTCGCTGCGGTTGTTGGTGACGTATTCCTTGTCGAAGGCGTTCTTCACGTAAGCAGACACCGCGACGTTCTTGGTGACTTTGTACTCGGTGTTGAAGTTCACCAATACATAGTTGTCGCTGCGGCGCTCCCCGGTGACCTTGCCGTTGGCATCGAACTGATATTCCGAAGGCGCGGTGCTTTGGTAGACAACGTCAGTACCGAATATCAGACGATCGTCGAAGCGATAGACACCGCCCACCGACATCTTGTATTTCGGCGAGGAAAGGAACGATTCACCGCTCATGTCCTGACCGCTGCCTGTGACGAAGTCCTTGTATTTGCTATCGGTAACGGAGCCACCGACATTCAAGGTCAGCTGTTCGGTGATGTCCTTCTCTACGAAGATTTCCATGCCCTTGATGTCGCTGCGACCGGCGTTGAAGACATCAATGACGGAGCTTCCGCTCTGCCGCACGCTGACTTGCTGGTCCTTCCAATCCGTGTAATACAGGTTGGCGCGGGTACGCAGGGTCTGGTCAAAGAACGAACCGCGGTAGGACAGCTCGTAGTTGGTGGTGTATTCCGGATCGTAGGCTTGGTGACCGCTACCGGAACGCAGGTTGACGCCACCGCCGCGGTAGCCTTTTTGCACCATGAAACCGAGGTATTGGTTCGCGGCCAGCTCATAGTCGATGCCGAGTTTCGGCAGCACGGCGTCAAATGACTTTTTGACTTTGGCGGGCTCGGAGAAATCGTCCTGCTCGACGTCGGTGTCGTTGGTCTCGTGGTCGTAACGCAGGCCGGTGATCAAGGTCCAGCGCGGTGCGAATGTCCAGTTGACTTCACCGAACACGGCCTTGTTCTCGATCGTGGTATCGCCCTTGACCGTACCGAACAGCACATCATCGAAAAACAGCCGGTCGTGGAAGTTGTTGCTGTTGTGGCCGTAGTACGCACCCACAAAGCTCTTCACCGTGTCCGAGGTGTAATTCAAGCGCAGCTCCTGACTGAACAGGTTACCGTCTTGCTTGCGCAGAACGACCTCGTTGTCCACGGCATTCTGGTCGAAGTCCAGACGGTTGCTGTAGTCGGTACTGGTATTGGCGGTCATGCTCGTCAGCGACCAGTCGTCGTTCAGACGATAATCCACCTTGGCGCTGAGGGTGTCCTGCTTGAGGTTGTCGAAAGCCTTGGTGTTGGACGCGATATCGTAATAGCTCGGCTTGCCGTTGACGCGCATGGTCGAACGGTCGCCCTGGCGGTGCTCGCTGTGGGCGTAGGTCAGCAGGACATCGGTGTCGTCGTTGGGCAGGATCAGCAATTTGCCGCGGGTGTTGCTGGTGCGACGCGGGTTGGCGTCGTCATTGAGCGTGGTGTTGCGGATGTAGCCGTCACCTTCACCATAGTCCACGGCGATACGCCCGGCGATCTTGTCGTCGACGATGGAACCACCACCGGCCACCGCCGCCCCGCGCTCGCCGTAATTGCCCACATTGGTTTGTGCCGAGAAGCTCGGTTCGAAAGTTGGGTTCTTGGTCCGGATAACCACCGCGCCGGCCAGGGAGTTACGGCCCTGGGTGGTGGATTGCGGGCCAAGGAATACTTCGACCTGCTCGGCATCCCAGAGCGGGACCGGGCTGAGGGTCAGCGCACGGTTCGGCTGTACGGCACCGTCGACATAAACGGATACGGCACCATTGAGGGTCGCTGGGCCCTGATCGTCAAAACCGGACACCGGCACACCACGGATACCCCAGTTTTCATTGCCGGCCTGGCTATAGACACCGGGCGTGCGGGCGAATACATCCACCAGGTCCTTGTCGCCGTGCTCTCGCAGATTCTTGTCGGTGAGGACCACGACGCTGGACTGGGTCTGCTCAAGCGTGCGGTCGATTTTTTCACCCGTCACGGTGATCGGAGCAATCTCCATCGTGCCGGCTTCTTCGGCCGCCCATGCAGCGTTGCTCAGGCCTATGGCCGACCCTACAGCCAACGCAATTGTGTTCTTTTTGAAATTCACGCCCCGCTCCCCTGCGACAGATATTTTTAGGTTTTTTGAGCTGGCCGAAGGCTGTGTGGCGCCAGCGGAGCGGAGTCTAATCCAAAAAAAAAATTAAATAAATAGTATTGATAATCCATCTCATTTGTACCTAGTATGACGTCTTGTATTGATTTGAATACATTACAGACGAGTCCTACACAACCGACCGCTGCCCTGCTTTCAAGGTCTTGTGACTGGTCGAAGAAGACAAAAGAGGATGTACAAGGATGACCTCAATCGAACACCTGAACGGGCGTTCCGAGCTTTTTTCCATGGCGCCCACGGATGCAAGCGCCCAGTCGCTACCCCTGCTGGTGCAGGGGGCATCGGGACAGTCGATCCACGATCTGGACGCCTCGATTCGCGACCGCCTGGCTCATGCCCTGACCACGGTTGGCGGCGTGTTGTTTCGCGGTTTCACCGTCGCCACGCCCATCGATTTCAAGCGCTTCGCCGCCAGCTTCGGTACACCGCTGGCCAGTTACGAATTCGGCTCCACGCCACGCAGCAAGGTCTTCGCCGGGGTCTATAGCTCCACGGAATACCCGGCCCATCAATTCATACCCTTGCACAACGAGCAGGCCTACACCCGCCCTTGGCCTTCGCGCATCTGGTTTCACTGCATCAAGGCCAGTGAAACCGGCGGCGAGACCCCGATTGCCGACAGCCGCCTGATCTACCAGCGCATGCCCGCCGAGATCCGCGAGCTGTTCGCCAGCCGCGAGTTGCTCTACGTACGCAACTACAGCGGCGCCCTGGACCTGCCTTGGGAAAAAGTCTTCAACACCCAGGACCGTGCCCAGGTCGAACGCTACTGCCGGGACAATGACATCGAGTGGGAATGGAAAGCCGATGGCGACCTGCGCACCCGCCAGCGTTGCGCCGCCGTGCAGCAGCATCCCGATACCGGTGAATGGGTCTGGTTCAACCAGGCGCACCTGTTCCATGTCTCGGCCATCGAACCGAGCGTACGCGCCAGCCTGCTGGCAGCGGTGGGTGAAGAGAACCTGCCGCGCCATGTCTATTTCGGCGACGGCTCGGCCATTGCCGACGACATGCTCGACACCGTGCGCGAGGTTTACCGCGAGACTGCCATCAGCTTCCCCTGGCAACCGGGCGATATCCTGATGCTCGACAACCGACTGGTGGCACACGGTCGCAATCCTTTCACCGGTGACCGCAAAGTCATCGTGGCCATGGCGTGAATTGCACATGTTTTCATTCAAACATTGGATCGAGGTGCTGGAAGCCAACGCCCAGCACTTCCCTCAGCGTGCTGCCCTGCATTTCTTGCCGGACGGTGTAAACATCGGCGAAACCCTGACCTTTGCCCAACTGCACGAGCAGTCCCAGTCCCTGGCGGCCGCGCTGCAAGCGCGTTATGCGCCGGGTGATCGCGTGCTGTTGATGCTGCCCAGCAGCCTCGACTACGCCCGCGCCTTCTGTGCCTGCCTATATGCGGGCCTGATTGCCGTGCCGTTGTTTCCGCCACCGTCGCGCAAACCGCGCCACCTCGACCGCGTCCGCAACGTGGTAGTGGATGCCGAGCCGGCGCTGATTCTGGCACCGGCGGATCATTGCGAAAGCCTGCAGGAACTGGTGGAGGGCCGCGTCGAGGTGCTGACCGTCCAGCACCTGGGCACACCACCGACCAGCCAGTGGCAACGCCCGGCTATCGACGGTTCGACCGTAGCCTTCCTGCAATACACCTCGGGCTCGACCGGCTCGCCAAAAGGCGTCGAGGTGCGTCAGCGCAACCTGATCGCCAACGTCGAACTGATGCGCCAGGCGTACGATTTCGACGAGCACGGCGCCATGGTCAACTGGCTGCCGCTGTATCACGACATGGGCCTGATCGGCGGTATGCTGGCTCCGCTCTACAGCGGCATGCCGTGCTACCTGATGGCTTCCCAGACCTTCGTCAATGCGCCGTCGACCTGGCTGCAGGCATTGAGTCGCTACCGGGCCACCGCCAGCTTCGCCCCCAACTTCGCCTATGCCCTGTGCAACCGCGTGGTCAGCGACAACCTGATCGCACAGCTGGACCTGAGCAACTGGAAACACGCCATCAACGGCGCAGAGCCGATCCATCCCGGCACCCTGGAAGCCTTCGCCCAGCGTTTTGCCGCCTGCGGCCTGAACCCGTTGGCCATCAGCCCCGGTTATGGCCAGGCCGAAGCAACGCTGTGCGTCAGCGCCACGCCGGCCGATGCGCTGCCGGTGGTGCTGCGCCTGGACAAAGCCGTGCTGGAGAGCGGTCGCGTGGCCCTGGCCGCTGCCGATGCCGCCGCGGTGGAGTTCGTCGCCTGCGGTTATCCGCAAGCCTTGCACAGCATCGCCATCGTCGACCCGCACACCTTCGAGCGCTGCGCCGCCGATCGCATCGGCGAAGTCTGGCTCAAGGGCCCGAGCAACGCCGAATCCTACTGGAAGAATCCCGAAGCCACTCGTGAGGCCTTTGAGGCACGGATTGTCGGCTCATCGGAGCATTACCTGCGCTCCGGCGACCTGGGCTTCATGCACGAAGGCCAGGTGGTGATCTGCGGGCGGCTCAAGGACCTGTTGATTCTCAATGGGCGCAACCTTTACCCCCACGACATCGAATTCGCCATTACCGACGCCGAGCCGGGCATCCGTACCGGACGCATCGCCGCCTTCGCGCAAATGGACCCGGCACTGGGCCGCGAGAAACTGGTGATTGTCGCCGAGCCGCAGCGCAAGTTCGTCGACCCGGCGCATCATCCGGCGCTGTTCGCGTCGATGCAAAACGCTGTGCGCGAAGCCGCCGACTGCGGCATCGACCAGATTGTGCTGGTGCAAGCCGGCACCATCCCGATGACCACCAGCGGCAAGATCGCCCGCCAAGGTGCGCGCAAACAACTGGCCGCCGGCACGTTGAGCATCATCGCCCAGAGCGGTGGAACGCTGGCCTCGAACGACGAGCCCCTTGACCTTGCCCAGCTCAAAAGCCTGGCGACCGAAACGTCGCAACAGGCCCAAGCCGCCTGCCGCCAATGGCTGGAACAGACGCTGCACGCGGTCAATCCGTATTTTTCCGCCGACTTCGACCTCAGCCTGATCGGCCAGGGCCTGGATTCCATCGGCGTGGCCGACTTTGCCGCGCGCCTGCACAGGGACCTGGGTTGGAACCTCGATACCCAAAGCCTGTTCGGGGAAACCACCCTGGGGCAATGGGCGCTGGACCTGCACGCTTTCCTCAATGATCCAACGCCAACGGCCGATGCTCCCACCGAGCAGACCAACCCCAGTCAGGGGCATCAGTCGTTCGCCCAGCGTCGCTTGTGGTTCCTGCGCCAACTGAACCCGGATGACACCCGCCACAACCTGGTACTGCACCTGCGCCTGCAAGGTCCGCTGGACATCGAGACGTTGGCCCTGCGACTGAACACGCTGGTCGAGCGTCACGGCGTGTTGCGCACGGTGTACCGCGACAGTGTCGATGGCCCGCAACAACAGGTGTTGCCGGCCACGGCTGTGGCGCTGGTCCATCATGATGTGCGTGAGCAGAACCAAGCGCAGCAACAGCAGACGTTGGACGAACGCCTGGCCCAAGAACACGCCACCCCGGTCGATCTGCAAGCCGGCCCAGTGCTGCGAGCGCAGTTGCTCAGCCGCCATGACCAACAGCATGACCTACTGTTGACGCTGCACCACATCGCCTTCGACGGACGCTCGGCGCAAATATTGTTGGCAGAACTGGCGGGTTCGGCGGACGCCGCGCTGCCGGGGCAATACCTGGCTTTCGCCCAATGGGAAGCCCTGCACTGGAGCGAACAGCGAATCGCCACCGAGCAAGGCTTCTGGCGCGAACACCTGGCCGGCATGCCGCAAACGTTGGAACTGGGTGGCAGCGGCCAGGCCCCGGGCGAATACAGCCTGGACTTCAACGTGCCGCAGACCGGCTGTGAGCGCTTGGCAGCGCTGGCCCGTGAACAAGGCATGACGTTGTTCATGTTGTTGCTGGCCAGCTACCAACTGGTCCTCAAGCAACTGGGCGGCCAGCCGCAGTTCCTGTTGGGCACCGACGTCAGCGGCCGACCGCTGGCAGAGCACAACGACGTCATCGGTTTCTTCGTCAACCAGTTGACCCTGCGCTGTGACTTGCGCGGCGAAGCGACCCTGGCCGGTTTCCTTGAGCAGGTTCGCGATGAGTCGCGCCTGGCCTATGCCCATCAAGGCCTGCCTTTTGATCTGGTGGTCTCGGCACTCGCGCCGCAGCGCCGCCCCGGTCACTCGCCGCTGTTCCAGGTCAAGCTCAACTATCAACCGTCACGGGTGACCCCGACCGCCATCGCTGGCGCGCAGTTGTCCGCGCTGGAGGTGGCCCAGGCACCGGGGGATTTCCACCTGGTGCTCGACCTGGTGCACGGCGACGAAGGCCTCGCCGCGACCCTCAAGTATCGCGGCGAATACTTCGACCGGGACCGTGCCTTGCGCCTGCAACACCTGTGGACGCGCCTGCTGGAGCAGATGCACAGCCTGCTGGACGAGCCGTTGCCGGCAGTGGCCGAGCGCATCGACAGCTGGGATCAGGCCTTTACCCGGGAGCGACAGCAGTCCCAGGCGCTGGCCGGTCGCAGCCAGATGATGCAAGCCAAACGTCGCTCCTTGTCCCTTTAACCGAGTCGGATGCCGTTATGTCTATCGTGCCCCCATCGCCACGTGCCCTTGGCGCCGTGCGTCGCAAAGCCATGAACGTCTCGGAACAACAGTTGGTCACCGAGCGCCTGCTCAGTCCAGACCACGCGCTGCCCCTGGTGATCGAACCGGCGGTCAGCGGCGTTGACCTGATCGCCTGGGCCGCCCGGGAACGCGAGTCGCTGGAAAAAAAACTGCTGCAGTACGGCGCCCTGCTGTTTCGCGGCTTCAACGTCGCGTCTGTCGAGCAGTTCGACCAGGTGATCGCCGCCCTCTCCCCCGGAGCGCTGGAATACATGTTCCGCGCGTCCCCCCGGACACGGGTCGGCGGCAACATCTACACCTCGACCGACTACCCGGCCGACCAGATGATTTTCCCCCACAACGAGCACTCCTACTCGCCGCGCTTCCCGCTGCGGTTGTTCTTCTACTGCCAACTGCCGTCCGAGACCGGCGGTGAAACACCGATCGGCTCGACCCGCGCCGTAAAGGCCAGGATCAGCCCGCAGATCGAAGCGCGGTTCCGGGAAAAAGGCGTGCTGTACGTTCGCAACTACGGCGACGGTTTCGGCCTGCCGTGGCAGAGCGTGTTCCAGTCCGAAGACCGCCGCGAAGTGGAAGCCTACTGCGCCAGCGTCGGCATCGAAGTGGAATGGAAAGACAACAATCGCCTGCGCACCCGCCAACGCGGGCCGGCCGTGGTGCGCCACCCGCGCACCGGCGAAGAGGTCTGGTTCAACCACGCCACGTTCTTCCACATCAGCACCCTGCCCGAGCGAATCCGCGATTCGCTGCAAAGCAACTTCAACGACCTCGACCTGCCCACCAACACCTTTTACGGCGATGGCGAACCGATCGAGCCGCAGGTCCTGGAATCGCTACGCGCGGCCTACCTCGACTCGCTGGTGCGCTTCAGCTGGCAGCAGGGGGACGTGTTGTTCATCGACAACATGCTCGCTGTGCACGGTCGCGAACCCTTTACCGGCAAGCGCGCCATCATGACCGGCATGGCTGAAGCCCTGCTGTCGAGCGACGTTGCCGTCTGACATTCAACGGGTCCACCCGCCGTTCGCAGGCGGCTTGCCTGACACGAGTCCAGCAAGCCCCGACGTCTGTGCGGTGATCCAGGCTCAAGCCCTTTTCCAGTCGAGATGAACATGAGCGGACTTCAAGGTTTTCGTATTTCCCCGCAACAGGCATCGGTTTACCCCCACACCCACGGCGCAGCGCAGCACCCGTTCAGCTGTCATTTGCAATGGTCGCTGTCACAACCGCTGGACGTCGATGCACTGAACAACCGCCTGCAGGCACTGGTGGCCGGCAGCGAGATCCTGCGCACACGCCTGATGCCCGTGCCAGGCCTGCGCCACCCGGTGCAGGTGATTGACGAAGCCGGCTCACTGGCGGTGAACCTCCAGGACCTGCGCCAGCACAGCCGCGCCGACCAGGACGCCGCACTGGCTCAGCTCGCCACCCAGCCCCGTGACTGGACAACCCCGCTGTGGGTGACCCTGGTGCGCCTGTCCGATGAGCAAGGCGTGCTGGACCTCGCGGCGGCCAGCAGCCACTTCGACCTCGCCAGCCTGAAATGGCTGGCCGCTGCATTGCTGCAAGACACTGCCACGGACCTGTCCGAAACCCTGCAGTACGCCGATTACGCCGAATGGCGCTGGAGCCTGGTGGAAGACGCACCGGATCATCCGGGCGTGAGCTTCTGGAAACCTGCGGGCGACACCGAACAGGCCACCTTGCAGCTGCCGCTGGAATCGCCCCTCGATGGTGGATTTGCGCCGACCCGACTGGAGCTGACGCTGCCGGCCGACCTCGCCCGTCACCCGGCCCTGACCCCGGAACTGCTGCTGGCGGCATGGGCAGCGGTCCTGGGACGACTGGCCGGCCAGCAACAGGTGCCACTCACTCTGATCCATGAAAGTCGCGGCGCGGAACTGGAGAACACCCTGGGCCTGTTCGAACAGTGCCTGCCCGTGAGCATCGAACTGGATGCCCAGGCGACTCTGCTGGAGCAAAGCACGCAAGTGGCCGCCACCCTGGAACGGCTGATTGGCTGGCAAGACTATTACACCGGCGACCACCACGCCGGATACGCTTTTGCCTGGCGCTCCGGCGATGCCCGGGAGCGCCACGCCAGTGCGGTCATGAACCCGTTGAAGGCTTGCCTGAACGTCCGCCAGTTGCCCGACAGCCTGCACGCGCAGGTTGTCTACGACCGCCATGTCCTCAGCGCCGACGCTGTGGGCTGCCTCGCCGAACAATGGCTGCAACTGCTGCACGGCGCCCTGGCCGAACCGCAACGGGGCTGGGCCCAATTGCCCCTGGGTGGCGCGCTGCAAGCGCAGTTGATCGGCGCCGGCGCGAGCGCACCCTCCATCGAACCGGTGACGCTGGTGGAATTGATTGCCCGTCAGGTTCGCCAACAACCGAACGCCATCGCCCTCAGCGACCAGGACGGTGACCTGAGCTACAGCCGCCTCGACGCCTGCGCCACGCAACTGGCCCATCAACTGGTCGCCGCCGGCATCGGTCCAGGGGTGCCCGTCGGCATCCTGTTCGCCCGCAGCAACGCAGCCATTGTCGCCATGCTCGCGGTCTTGAAAGCCGGTGGCGCCTATGTGCCCGTCGATCCGACCTACCCGGCCGACCGCCGCGCCTACATGCTCACCGACAGCGCCATCGCCCACATCGTGGTCAGCGCCGAACTGGCCGACAGCGTGCCGGCCAACCTGCAACGCTTCGTGCTGGATGAGCTGACAACACAGGACCTCGGCGACTGTCCGGCACTGCCCTTGCCGGACGCCAACGACCTCGCCTACCTGATCTACACCTCCGGCTCTACCGGTGCGCCGAAAGCCGTGGAAATCAGCCACGGCGCCTTGAGTTTCTCGACCCAAGTGCGCATGGCGGCCTATGAGACCCCGGTGCGCGCCTACCTGTTGTTGTCGTCGTTTGCCTTCGACAGTTCGGTCGCCGGGATTTTCTGGACCCTGGCCCAAGGCGGACGCCTGGTATTGCCCGCCCCAGGCGAAGAGCTGGAGATGGCCCGCCTGGCGCAGTTGATTGCCCAGCACCAGGTCAGCCACGGCCTGTCGCTGCCGTCGCTGTACCAGGCCCTGCTCGATCAATTGCAGCGCAGCGGGGGAACCGACAGCCTGGCCTGCTGGATCGTCGCGGGTGAGGCTTGCCCACCATCGCTGATCGCGCAACACAGCAAGACCCTGCCACGCGCACATCTGGTGAACGAATACGGTCCCACTGAGGCCACCGTCTGGGCCACCTATGAGGTGTTGGACCCAAGCCGGAACGTCAGCATCGGCCGTCCGATCGCCGGCATGGACCTGCGCCTGCTGAATGAATTCGACACGGCTTGCGGCATTGGCGAACCGGGTGAAATCGTCCTCGCCGGCCCCACCCTGGCCCGCGGCTATCGCCACAAACCCGAAGAAACCGCCAAGGCCTTCGTCACCCTGGCCGACGGCACTCGCGCCTACCGCACCGGCGACCTGGCGTGCTGGCTAGCCGACGGGCGCCTGGCATTCCTGGGGCGCAAGGACCATCAGGTCAAGGTGCGCGGCTACCGCATCGAGCTGGGCGAAATCGAACGCCAATTGTGCAGCCACAGCGATGTGCGCGAAGCCGCGGTGATCGTCCAGGAACACGCCGCCGGCAAGCGCTTGCTCGCCTATGTCCTGGCCGCCCACGGCTACGCACCGGACTCGGAGGCGATCAAGCGTTTCCTCGGCGAGCGTCTGCCGTCGTACATGGTGCCGGCCCTGGTGCTGACCCTGACGAGCTTTCCGCGCACGCCCAACGGCAAGCTCGACACCCGCCAGTTGCCCGACCCGGAGCAGCTCGACGAAAGCGCCCACGTGGCGCCGCGCAACGCCATGGAAACCACCCTGCAAGCCATCGTCGCCAAGGTCTTGAAACTCTCGACAGTGAGTGTCACCGACAACTTCTTCGCCATCGGCGGCGACTCGATCCTGAGCCTGCAAGTGGTGGCCCAGGCCCATGAGCAAGGCATCGCGCTGTCGGCCAAGCAAGTCTTCGAACGCCAGACCGTCGCGGCCATGGCCGAGGTCGCGCAACCGCTGCATCCGAGCGCCGCCGAGCCGCAAGCCGACAGCACCGAATTCAGCGCCTCGGGCCTGTCCGATGACGAAATGCAAGCGCTGATGGCCGAACTGGACGAGGCCAACCTGTGAGCGGTTCTTCTCGTCACCACGCCACCACCGTCGCCCCTATTTACGCAGGACCCTTTCAATGACCAGCGAAAAAACCACCGGCAACCCGATCGAAGACATTTACCCGCTGTCGCCGCTGCAACAAGGGATGCTGTTCCACTCCCTGCTGCACGAAGACTCCGGTGTCTACCTGATGCAGGATCGCTACCGCATCGGCGGGGCCATCGATGAAGGCGCGTTCCTCGAATCGTGGCGCCAGGTGGTAGCGCTGCACCCTTCCCTGCGCGCCAGCTTCCAGTGGAAAAGCCAGAAGCAACCGGTGCAGGTGATCCATCGTCAGGTCAAGGTACCGCTGGACACCCTCGATTTGCGCGGGCTCGCCCCCCATGAGCAGGAAGCACGGATCCGCACCCTGCTGGAAGACGAGCAGAAAGTCGGCTTCAACCTGTCCAAGCCACCGCTGATTCGCTTTCGACTGGTGCGCCTGGCTGACGAGTCCTACGAATTCATTCGCAGCTTCCACCACATCCTGATGGACGCCTGGTGCATTTCCCTGGTGACCGTGGACTTCCTCAAAGTCTACGAAGCACTGTGCAACGACCGCACGCCAGAGCTGAAAAGCCCTCGGCCGTTTCGCGATTACATCCAGTGGCTGCAACGCCAGGATGCGGGCAAGGCCGAGCAATTCTGGCGCGGCCAGTTGCAAGGGCTAAACGCGCCCACACCACTGACCGTGGACAACGGCGTGACCCGCGACCGCTACACCGATGCGGTGCTGGTGGACGACCAACTGATTCACCTGAACGAGCAGGAAACCCAGGCGCTGGCGGCGTTCTGCCGCAATCGGCGGATCACCCCGAACACGTTTTTCCAGGGCGTCTGGTCACTGCTGCTGTCGCGCTACAGCGGGCAACAGGACGTGGTCTTCGGCGTCACCGTGGCCGGGCGTCCGGCCGACCTGACCGGCGTCGCGCAAATGATCGGCCTGTTCATCAACACCCTGCCACTGCGGGTGTCGGTGGACCCGAATGCCACGCTCGGCAATTGGCTGGGCGACCTGCAAAAGCTCAACGTCGACATGCGCGACTTCGAGCACACGCCGTTGACCGACATCCAGGGCTGGAGCGATTTCCCCCGGGGCGAGACCCTGTTCGACAGCATCCTGGTATTCGAAAACGCGCCCATCGACGAACAGATCCTCGAAGGCGGCTTCCAGTTCAGCCTCGAAGGTATGGACCACAGCGTGCACACCCACTACGGCTTGACCGTGGTGATCCTGCCGGGGGAACAGCTGGGCATCCGCGTGTCGTATGACCGCGAACGTTTCGAGGCCGCCACCGTGCAGCGCCTGCTGGGCCACATCGCCAGCCTGGTGCGCAGCATGCTCGCCGCCCCCGACGCGCCGTTGGCCAGCTTCGAATTGCTGGCCACCGAGGAGCGCCAACAGTTGCTGGGCGAGTGGGCACTCAACCGCCACGATTTCCCGCTGGATCAAAGCTACGCCGAGCTGTTTGCCGCCCAGGTCGCCCAGCGCGGTGATCAGGTCGCCGCGATCTGCGCCGGTGAGTCACTGACCTACGCCGAGCTGGACCTGCGTTCCACGCGCCTGGCTCATGCCCTGCGCGAGGCCGGCGTCGGTGCAGATCAACTGGTCGCGCTGGTGGCCCCTCGTGGCCTGGCGCTGTTGACCATGATGCTGGCCGTGTTCAAGGCGGGCGCAGCGATGCTGCCCCTTGAGGTCAATCACCCGCCCGAGCGCCTGCGGGAAATCCTCGGGCTGTCCCGCGCGCCTCTGCTGGTGGCGAGCGAAGCCTGCAGCGGCCTGCTCGATCAACTGCTCAGCGACCTCGACCGGGCGCCCGAGGCGCTGTTCGCCGAGGCCTGCTGGACGTCGGGCAACGACGCGCCTCTGCCGGTGCTCGCCGGTCCGGACAGCCTGGCCTACGTGCTGTTCACCTCCGGTTCGACCGGCACTCCGAAGGGTGTGATGATCGAACAGCGCGGCATGCTCAACAACATCTTCGGCAAAGTACCGGCCCTGGGCCTCAGCGCCGCCGACCGGATACCCCAGACCGCCTCGGTGGCGTTCGACATTTCGGTGTGGCAGTTCCTCGCCGCGCCGGTGCTCGGTGCCACCGTGCACATTCTTCCGGATGAGGTCGCCCACGACCCGCAACGCCTGCTGCAAGTGCTCGCCAGCGAGCGCCTGAACGTGCTGGAAATCGTCCCGAGCCTGATGCGCACCTTGCTCGCACTGTGCCCATGCGATTTGCAACTGCCGGACCTGCGCTGGGTATTGCCCACCGGTGAAGCCCTGCCGCCGACCGTGGCCCGCGACTGGTTCGCCCGGTTCCCCGACATTGCCTTGATGAACGCCTACGGGCCGGCCGAATGCGCCGACGACGTGGCCTTCCAGCCGATCTTCGAAGCACCGGGGGTCGAAGTCAGCCACATGCCCATCGGCCAGCCGACCGCCAACAACCGCCTGTACGTGCTGGACGAAGCCCTGCGTCCGGTGCCGGTTGGCGTGGCCGGGGAAATTTGTGTCGGGGGCGTCGGCGTCGGCCGCGGCTACCTGCACGACCCGCAACGCACCGCTGACGCCTTTATCGACCACCCTCAACTCGAAGGTCGCCTGTACCGCACCGGTGACCTGGGGCGCTGGCGTGCAGACGGGGTGATCGAATACCTCGGCCGCCGCGACCAGCAGGTCAAACTGCGCGGGCACCGGATCGAGCTGACGGAAATCGAACACCGTCTCGCGCAGCACCCGAACGTGCGGGAAGCCGTGGTCCTGCTGCGGGAAAACACCGTCGGCGAAGCCTGGCTGGTGGCGTACTGGGCGGCCCATGACCAGGCCCTGGGCAGCGACGACCTGAGCGAGCACCTGCGCGCGCAACTGCCGCCGTACATGGTGCCGGCGGCCTTCGTCTGCCTGGACAAGCTGCCCCTGAACAACAACGGCAAGGTCGATCGCAAAGCCCTCGCCGCCCGTGAGCTGGACTGGCAGGCCGACACCCAGCACAGCATCGCCCCGCGCAACGCGCTGGAAACCAGCGTGGCGTCTGTCTGGGCCGAGGTCCTGGGGCGCGACACAGTAGGCGTGGAAGACAACTTCTTCACCCTCGGTGGGCATTCACTACTGGCGACCCAGATCGTGGCCCGCCTGCGCACCCAATTCAAGCTCGACCTGCCGTTGCGGGTGTTGTTCGAACAGCCGACCGTGGCCTTGCTGGCCAAAGCCATCGCCGCCCGCCAGGCCAAGGCCGCCGCACCACACGCCAACGCGCTCAGCGTGCCCAAGGCCCAGCCTCGTCCGCCGCTGCTACCGCTGTCGTTCTCGCAACAGCGTCTGTGGTTCATCGAACAACTGACGCCGGGCACCACCCTGTTCAACATCCCGTTCGCCCTGCACCTCAAGGGTGAACTCAACGTCCAGGCGCTGCACGCCAGCCTGAACGATCTGCTGGTGCGCCACGAAATCCTGCGTACCGGCATCCACAATAACAACGGCGTGCCCTGCCAGCGCATCAGCCCAACGCTGGACATCTCGCTGCCCTTCGAAGACTTGTCGAGCCTGACCGCCACCGCCCGCGCCGGCGCGCAGTTCAATGCCTTGCAAGACACCTTCGAGCAGCCGTTCGACCTGACCTGCCCTCCGTTGCTGCGGGCGCGCTTGCTGCGCCTGGCGCCGGACGAGCATGTGCTCGGCATCGCCCTGCATCACCTGGTCTCGGACGCCTGGTCGGCCACCATCGCCCTGCGCGAGCTGGCCCTGGGTTATGAAGCCCGTTGCAACGGCGCGCCCGCCGCCCTGCCGGCCCTGCCACTGCAATACGCTGACTTCGCCCTCTGGCAGCGCGAACACCTGCAAGGCGCGGAACTCAAGCGCCAACTCGATTACTGGACCACCACCCTGGACCGTCGCGACAGCGACGCCAGCCCGCTGCTGGCCTTGCCCACCGATCATCCTCGGCCGTCGGTGCAAAGCTACCGCGCCGGGATCGTGCAGCGTGAACTCAGCGCCGACCTCAGTGGTCGAGTGCAAGCCTTTGCCAGTCGCCTCGGCACCACGCCGTTCACCGTCCTGTTCGCCGGTTTTGCCGTGCTGATGCACCGTTTGAGCGGCGACGCCACGGTACTGGTCGGCACCCCGGTCACCCACCGGGAACAGCCGGGCACCGAAGGCCTGCTGGGCATCTTGCTGAACAACCTGGCGATCCGCGCCGACTTCGAGCCGCAAGCCGACTTCACCGCCCTGGTCAAACAAGTGGCCGAGCGTATGCGCAATGGCTTGCTGCATCAGGACCTGCCGTTCGAACAATTGGTCGACAGCCTGCAACTGCCACGCAGCCTCAGCCATGCACCGCTGTACCAGGTGATGGTCGCCCAGCAACTGGCCATGGAGTCGCGGTTGCGCTTCCCCGGGCTGGAATTCGAAGCCCTGGACACGCCGCTGCGGCACTCCGAATGCGACTTGGACTTGCACGTGCTGTGCCCGGCCAATGCGCCGATCCAGCTGGAGCTGATGTTCGCCCTAGACCTGTTCGTCGCCGACAGCGCCCACCAGACTCTCGCGCGCCTGGAGCATCTGCTCGAACACATGCTCGCCGAGCCACAGCGCCCGGTCGCCGCCTTGCCGCTGCTAATGGACGCGGAGTGGCAACGCACCGTGGTCGAGTGGAACCGCACCGAGATGCAGGTGCCGACGCACCTGACCTTTGCCCAGTTGTTTGAACAACAGGCCGAGCGCACCCCGGAACGCGACGCCCTGTGTTTCGAAGGCCGCAGCCTGAGCTACGGCGAACTGAATCGGCGCGCCAACCAGGTGGCGCATTACCTGCGCAGCTGTGGTGTCAATGCCAACCGCCCGGTGGCGCTGTGTGTCGAGCGTTCGCTGGAACTGCTGGTCGGCCTGCTGGGCATTCTCAAGTCCGGCGGCGCTTATGTACCGCTGGACCCGACCTACCCGGTGGATCGCCTGGCGTATATGCTTGAAGACGCGCAGCCGGCACTGTTCCTCGGCCAGCAGGGTTTGCTGGAACAGCTGGGCGCCGAACTGCCACGCTTGCGCCTGGACAGCGACGCAGCACTGTTCGCCAACCAGCCGGACAGCAACCCTGCCCCGCTCGCCGGCCCGCAAGACCTGGCCTACATCATGTACACCTCCGGCTCGACCGGTAAGCCCAAGGGCACCCTGGTGACCAATGGCTCGGTGGTCAACCTGGCCTGGGCGCGCATCCATGGCTTGTATCGCCGCTACACCGACCAGCCGATGCGCACCAGCTTCAACTACTCGTTCGCCTTCGACAGCTCGGTGGCCGAGCTGATCCTGCTGCTCGACGGCCACAGCCTGTACCTGACCCCGGAAGACGTGCGCTACGACCCCGAGGCCTTGGCTGGGTTCTTCCGCAACACCCGTCTGGAAGCCTTCGAGTGCACCCCCGCACAGCTCAAGGCCTTGCTTGAAAGTGACGGCGTTCGTCGTGGCGAGGTGTACCTGCCGCGCTTCGTGCTGTTCGGTGGCGATGCGGTGGATGCGCAGCTATGGCAGCGCTTGCCGTCGATTGCCGGCAGCCGCTTCTTCAACACCTACGGCCCGACCGAATGCACGGTCGATGCAACCGGTTGCGCGGTGGATGACTTCCCGCTGCGGCCGATCATTGGCCGGCCGATCGCCAACGTGCGCACTTACGTGCTCGATGCTTTCCTCAACCCGATGCCGGTGGGCGTCCCGGGGGAACTGCACATCGGCGGTGCCGGCGTGACCCTGGGCTACCTCAACCGTGCCGAGCAGACCGCGAAGGTGTTCATCGAAGACCCGTTCTCGTCGCAGCCCGGCGCGCGGATGTACAAGTCCGGCGACCTGGTGCGCTGGCTGCCCGACGGCCAGCTCGAATACCTGGGACGCATGGATCATCAAGTGAAGATTCGTGGCTTCCGCGTCGAACTGGGAGAAATTGAAACCCTGATCGGCGCCCAACCGGGCGTGCGCCAGGCCGTGGTATTGGCCCGTGAAGACGTGCCCGGCGACAAGCGCCTGGTGGCCTACGTGACCTGCGACCAGCAGGCCGATATTCACGCCTGGCGCAAAGCCATTGGCGCCGCCCTGCCCGACTACATGGTGCCCTCGGCATTCGTGCTGCTCGATGAGTTGCCGCTGACCGACAACGGCAAACTCAACCGCAAGGCTTTGCCGGCCCCGGACATCCAAGCCGCGCCAGACGCTCTGCAGCCACCGCGCAGCGCCGCCGAACAGCAACTGGCCGCCCTGTGGGCCGAGTTGCTGAACGTGCCGTCGTCGCAGATCGGCCGTGACAGCCACTTCTTCTACCTCGGCGGCCACTCGCTGCTGGCGGCGGCGCTGTTTGCCCGCCTGCGTCAACAGTTCACCAGCGTGCCACCGTTGCGCTCGGTATTTGAACACCCAACCCTTGAAGCCTTGGCCGCGCTGCTGGGCGATCCCCTGCAAGCCCCGGCGGCGACCTTCGCTGCACCGGCACGTCCGGTACGCCTGCCGCTGTCGTTCGAACAGCAACGCCTGTGGTTCCTCGAACAACTGAGCGCCGGCGGTGGTGAATACAACGTGGTCAGCGCCGTGCAACTGGACGGCGAACTCGATGTCCAGGCCCTGCAAATGGCCCTGAACAATGTGGTCCAACGCCACGAAATCCTGCGCAGCCGCATCGTGCGCGACAGCGACGGTGAGTTGGCGCTGATCGTCGAACCGCAAGTCGCTATCACCTTGCAAGTCACGCCACTGCAGGCCGCCAGCGACGAGCAGTGGCAACAACTGACCGACGCGGCGATCCACGCGCAAACTGGCCGCCGTTTCGACCTCGCCGCCGAAGTGCCCGTGCGTGCCACACTGCTGCAACGCAGCGGCGGCGCCCAGTCGCTGCTGTTGCTCAGCCTGCACCACTGCGCCACCGATGACGCCTCCAGCCAGAACCTGCTGGATGAGCTGCGACAGTTCTACACCGCCCAGTGCCAGGGCACTCCGGCGGCACTGCCGGCGCTGGCGCTGCAATACCCCGATTATGCCCTCTGGCAGCGCGAGCCCAGTCAACAGACCATGTTCAGCAGCCAACTGGAATACTGGCGCAACCAACTGGAGGACGGCGACTACCTGCTGGACCTGCCGACCGAACAGGGCCGTCCGAACCAGCTCGCCCCAGCGGCCGGCGCAGTGCAACTGCAATTGCCGTCTGCCCTGGTGGCACGCCTGCGGCAGTTCGCCCAGCAACGCGGCGCCACGCTGTACATGCTCATGCTCGGTGCGGCGCAGTTGCTCTTGGGGCGCTACGCCAACCAGCGCGACGTACGGGTCGGCAGCCCGGTGGCCCAGCGTCCATTCGCCGAGCTGCAACCGCTGATCGGCTGCTTCGTCAACACCGTGGTCATGCGCGCCGATCTGGATCCGACGCTGGATTTCGAAGGTTTGCTGGGCCAGGTGCGCAACCGTGTGCTGGATGCCCAGCAGCATCAGGACGTGCCGTTCGACCAGGTCGTGGAACACCTGAAACCTTCGCGCAGCCTCGGCCAGACGCCGCTCTTCCAAGTGCTGTTCGCCATGCAGAACGCCGATTCGTCGAGCCAGCCATGGCCGCAGTTGCAGGTCAGCGAACGGGCGGTGACCGCCCAGGCCACCAAGTACGACCTGAACTGGGAAGTGCACGACGGCGAGGTGCTGTCTGTGTTGCTGGAGTACCGCGCCGCGCTGTTCAGCGAAACCACGGCCCGGCGTTGGCTGGAACAATGGCAACAACTGCTGGAAACCATGCTCGAAGCACCACAGACCCGTCTCGGCGACTGGTCACCGTTGCCAGCGGCAGAACGTCAGCGTCAACTGGTCGAATGGAACGCCACCGAGCGCAACTACAGCGGCCCGACCGACCTGCACACCGCGCTCAGTCAACAAGCCGCCCTGAGCCCTAACGCCCCGGCATTGGTGTTCGAAGGCCAGCGCCTGAGCTATGCCGAGCTGGATCAACGGGCGCAAACCGTTGCCCGGGCCCTGCGTGCGGCCGGCGTGGGCAGCGACAGCATCGTGCCGCTGTGCATGGAGCGTTCGGTGGAAATGGTTGTGGCCTTGCTCGGCATCGTCCATGCCGGCGCCGCGTGGTTGCCGCTGGACCCGGAATTGCCGGCTGCACGCCTGGCGTTCCTGATCGAAGACGCCGATGCCAAGGTCACCTTGACCCAGGCGCAGTGGCTGGCGCGCCTGCCCGCCGGGCATCAGGCCTGGACCCTCGACGCCCTGCCCCAGGCCCCAGCGTTCGAGCCGATCAACGTCGAAGCTCATGACCTGGCCTACGTGCTCTACACCTCCGGTTCCACCGGCCAACCCAAAGGCGTGATGAACGAACACGGCGCCTTGATGAACCGCCTGCACTGGATGCAGGACGCCTTCCCGATTGGCCCGAACGACCGTGTTCTGCAAAAGACCCCGTACAGCTTCGACGTGTCGGTGTGGGAGTTCTTCTGGCCGCTGATCACCGGCGCGACCCTGGTGGTCGCCCGCCCGGACGGGCATCGCGACCCGGCCTATCTCAGCCAGTTGATCCAGCAGGAGCGGGTCACGACCTTGCACTTCGTACCGTCGATGCTCCGTGCCTTTGTCGAAGAACCGAGCCTGATCAACTGCCATAGCCTGCGCCAGGTGTTCGCCAGCGGTGAAGCCCTGCCGGTGGATCTGGTGCGGCGTTTCATGGGCCAGCACCCAGCGGCCCTGATCAACCTGTACGGCCCGACCGAAGCGGCCATCGACGTCTCGGTCTGGCGTTGCTCGGCCAACGACGTGATCGTGCCGATCGGCAAGCCCATCGCCAACCTGCGCTTGTACATCCTCGACGAGGCCATGCAACCGTTGCCGATTGGCAGCATCGGCGAGCTGTACATCGGTGGCGTCGGCGTGGCCCGTGGTTACTTGAAACGTCCGGACCTGACCGAGGAACGCTTCCTCGCCAGTCCATTCGTGGCCGGTGACCGCCTGTACCGCACGGGCGACCGTTGCCGCTTCCTGGCCGATGGCAACATCGAGTACCTGGGGCGTCTCGACCATCAGGTGAAGTTGCGCGGCCAGCGCATCGAGCTGGGGGAAATCGACGCCGCACTGCTCGCGCAGGCCGGTGTTCGCGATGCCGCTACCTTGTTGCTCGACCAGCGCCTGGTGAGTTTCTGGTGCGGAGACGCCGATGAGGCGACCCTGCGTGCCGAGTTGAGCGACAGCCTGCCCGCGCACATGCAGCCCAGCCTGTTCGTGCAGCTCGACAGCCTGCCGCTCAACAGCAACGGCAAGCTCGACCGCAAGGCATTGGCCGCCACGCCGCTGCCACAGAGCCAAAGCGACCAGCCGCGCACAGCACCGCGCAACGCCACTGAAAGCGTACTCTGCGAACTGTTCGGCGAAGTGCTGGGTTGTTCGCCAGTCGGCATCGAAGATCACTTCTTCCAACTCGGCGGCCACTCCTTGCTGGCCACCCGCCTGGTCAGTCGGGTCCGTGAGCGCCTTGGGGTTTCCCTGCCCTTGCCGCTGGTGTTCGCCCAACCGACGGTCGCGGCCCTGGCCGAGCATCTGCGCGCGGCCATGCCCGGTGAGTCGATCAGCGCACAACCGCGCCCGGCGCAATTGCCCCTGGGTCTGGCCCAGCGCCGATTCTGGATGCTCAGTCGCCTGGTGCCGGAATCCCGCGAGTACCACATGCCGTTTGCCCTGACCTTGCGCGGTGAGCTGCAGGTCCAGGTCTTGCGCGAGGCCTTTGAGCAGCTCAGCCAGCGCCATCTGGTGCTGCGCAGCCGGATTGTCGAAGTCGACGGCGAGCCGCAATTGCTGATCGACGACCACGGACCGGCGCTCGCGGTCACTGAAGTCGCGACCCAGGACTGGGCCTCGGCCTGCGCCAACGCCCAGGACGAACTGATGACAGCGTTCGACCTGGCCGCCGCCGCACCTTGGCGCGCGCATCTGCTGCAACGTCAGGGCAGCGACGAAAACCTGCTGCTGGTGTGCCTGCACCACAGTGCCACCGACGGTTGGGCCATGCAGTTGCTCATCGACGAACTGACCCAGGCCTACGCCGCCGGCCTCAACGGGCAGTCGCCGGCCTGGACGCCGCTGGAGATCGACTACGTCGATTTCGCCCTGTGGCAACAGCACCCGGACACCCAGGCCCGACGCAGTGACAGCCTGGACTACTGGAAAAACCACCTGGGCCAGGAAGACTACCAACTCGACCTGCCCATCGACCATCCGCGTGGCGCCGAAGCAGATCGTCGCGCTCGGCAACTGACCCTCCGTCTCGGCACCCAGCGCGCCGAAGCCATCCGTCAGTTCGCCCGTCAGCGCGGCACCACCACCTATGTGGTGCTCGCCACGGCCTTGAGCGCGCTGCTGGCGCGTTACAGCGGTCAACGGGAGATTCGCTTCGGCACCCCGGCGGACCAGCGTGATCAACCGCAAGCCCAGACACTGCTGGCCTGTCTGGTCAACACCCTGGTGATCCGCAGCGACGTCGACCAACGGGCTCCGGCCGAGCAATTGCTCACCAGCCTTGAGGCCGACCTGCGCGCAGCCCAGGCCCATGCCGACCTGCCCTTCGCCACCCTGGTCGGTGCTGTCGCGCAAAACCGCGACCTGAACCGTACACCGCTGTTCCAGGTGCTGTTCTCCCTCAACTATGGCCGGGTGGACAGCAGCCAATGGCCGGGGCTGAACGTCGAAGAGCAGATGCTG
Source organism: Pseudomonas sp. A214 (assembly GCF_900156295.1). NCBI lineage: Bacteria > Pseudomonadati > Pseudomonadota > Gammaproteobacteria > Pseudomonadales > Pseudomonadaceae > Pseudomonas > Pseudomonas sp. A214. The sequence continues at coordinate 3,276,497 of NZ_LT707062.1, read as the reverse complement.
CCGGTGATCGACGCCAAGTTCGAACAGAGCTGGGAAGTCCAGGACGATGGCAGCGACATGACGCTGGCGCTGGAATACCAATCGGCCTTGTTCGACGAAACGACGATGCAACGCTGGAGCGCGCAGTGGTGTGCGCTGCTTGATGCCTTGGTGGCAACCCCTGGGCGCACGCTGGTCGAACTGTTCCCGCAACAGCAGGATCAGCAGCAACTGGATCGCTGGAACGCCACCGAACGTCACTACAGCGGCCCGACCAACCTGCACACCGCGCTCAGTCAACAGGCAGCTCTGAGCCCCAACGCCCCAGCGCTGGTGTTCGAAGGCCAGCGCCTGAGCTATGCCGAACTGGATCAACGGGCGCAAACCGTTGCCCGGGCCCTGCGCGCCGCCGGTGTAGGCACCGACAGCATCGTGCCGCTGTGCATGGAGCGTTCGGTGGAGATGGTCGTGGCCTTGCTCGGCATCGTCCATGCCGGCGCCGCGTGGTTGCCGCTGGACCCGGAATTGCCGGCTGCACGCCTGGCGTTCCTGATCGAAGACGCCGATGCCAAGGTCACCTTGACCCAGGCGCAGTGGCTGGCGCGCCTGCCCGCCGGGCATCAGGCCTGGACCCTCGACACTCTGCCCCAGGCCCCAGCGTTCGAGCCGATCAGCGTTGAAGCTCACGACCTGGCCTACGTGCTCTACACCTCCGGTTCCACCGGCCAACCCAAAGGCGTGATGAACGAACACGGCGCCTTGATGAACCGCCTGCACTGGATGCAGGACGCCTTCCCGATTGGCCCGAACGACCGTGTTCTGCAAAAGACCCCGTACAGCTTCGACGTGTCGGTGTGGGAGTTCTTCTGGCCGCTGATCACCGGCGCGACCCTGGTGGTCGCCCGCCCGGACGGGCATCGCGACCCGGCCTATCTCAGTCAGTTGATCCAGCAGGAGCGGGTCACGACCTTGCACTTCGTACCGTCGATGCTCCGTGCCTTTGTCGAAGAACCGAGCCTGATCAACTGCCATAGCCTGCGCCAGGTGTTCGCCAGCGGTGAAGCCCTGCCGGTGGATCTGGTGCGGCGTTTCATGGGCCAGCACCCAGCGGCCCTGATCAACCTGTACGGCCCGACCGAAGCGGCCATCGACGTCTCGGTCTGGCGTTGCTCGGCCAACGACGTGATCGTGCCGATCGGCAAGCCCATTGCCAACCTGCGTTTGTACATCCTCGACGAGGCCATGCAACCGTTGCCGATTGGCAGCATCGGCGAGCTGTACATCGGTGGCGTTGGCGTGGCCCGGGGTTATCTGAAACGCCCGGACCTGACCGAGGAACGCTTCCTCACCAGTCCATTCGTGGCCGGTGATCGCCTGTACCGCACCGGTGACCGTTGCCGCTTCCTGGCTGATGGCAACATCGAGTACCTGGGGCGTCTCGACCATCAGGTGAAATTGCGCGGCCAGCGCATCGAGCTGGGGGAAATCGACTCAGCGCTGCTTAACCTGCCGGCCATCACCGGCGCCTGCACCCTGGTCATCGACAACCGCCTGGTGGCGTTCTACAGCAGTAGCACCGCGCAGTCGGACCTCGACACCCAGCTTGCGGCCGAACTGCCGGCGTACATGGTGCCGGCGGTGTGGGTGCAAATCCCGGCCCTGCCCCTGAGCACCAACGGCAAGATCGACCGCAAGGCCCTGGCTGCCCTGCCCCTGCCAAGCACCCAGAAAGACTACGCGGCACCGCGCAACGAGCTGGAACGCCTGCTCTGCCAGTTGTTCGGCGAACTGCTCGGCGACACCTTGACCGGCGGCCGTGAAGTCGGCACCTCGGACAGTTTCTTTGCCCTGGGTGGTGACTCGATCCTCGGCCTGAAACTGATCTCGCGCCTGCGTGAACAGGGCTATTCGCTCACGCCACGGGACCTGTTCCGTTCGCCGACCCCGGCGGCGCTGGCCCACGTGACCACGACTCTGTTGACCCAGGCCGAGCAAGGCGACGTGACCGGGCCAATGCCGCTGATGCCGTTGCACCAGTGGTTCTTCGACCAGCAGCAGGTCCAGGCCGCCCACTGGAACCAATCGGTTCTGGCCGACAGCGACCGTCGCCTGGAACCGGCCATCGTGCAAGCCACGCTGGACCGGCTGGTGGCCCACCACGACGCCCTGCGCTTGCGTTTCAGCAACATCGACGGGCAATGGCAGGCGCACATCGCGCCGGTGGCCCCGGCCAAACTGACCCGCTGCGAGCGCCCGGAACAACTGCTGCACGTCGCGCAGAGCCTGGACCTGCAACACGGCCCGTTGTTTGCCGCAGCCCTGTTGGAGGGCACGCCGCAGCGCCTGTACCTGGTGGCCCATCACCTGGTGGTCGATGCGGTGTCCTGGACGCCGCTGCTGGAAGACTTCCAACAGCTGTACCCCGCCCTGGAACGTGGCGAAAGCGCGGCGTTGCCGGCAAAAACCACCTCGTATCGTCAATGGGCCGAACACCTGCAAGCCCATGCCGCGAAGGCTGCTACCGAGCATCGCTACTGGAGTGCCCAGGTCGGCACGAACCGGCCGCCAATGGCCACGGTCGCCGAGCGCCAGACACTGGCGGCCTGCTGGGATGCCAGCCGCACGCAGCAATGGCTGACCGAGTCCCACGCGGCGTACCGCACGCAACCGGAAGAACTGCTGATCGCCGCCCTCGCCGCGACCCTGGCCGAGGTCGAACAGCGCAGCGATATCGTGGTGGACCTTGAGCGCCACGGACGTGACGCACCGTTTGCCGGGCTGGACGTCGGCCGCACCGTCGGCTGGTTCACCACGCTGTACCCACTGCGGGTGAACGCCCACGGTGCCGCGGGCGAGCAGGTGCGCAACGCCAAGCAAGCCTTGCGTGACGTACCCGGCCAAGGCCTTGGCTACGGCTTGCTGCGTCAGCGCGGCGAGTTGCCGGCCAGCCACGGTGATGTGCTGTTCAACTACCTGGGGCATGAGCAAACGCCAGAGGGCTGGTTACGCGCCAGCAGCCTGACCCCGCCGCCGGAGGTGGCCCCGGTGAACCGAGTGACCCATGCCCGTGAAGTAGTGGCCTGGCTGGAGGACGGCGTGTTGCGTGTCGAATGGCACAGCGTCACGCCGAACGCCGACAGCCGTTTGCCCGCTCGTCTGCTGGAACACTTGCAGGCGCTGGTCGAGCACTGCCTCGACCCGCAGGCCGGTTCGCTGATGCCAGCGGATTTCCCGCTGGCCAAGGCGCTGAACCAGAAGTCCCTGGACAAGCTGCTGGGCAAACTCAAGACCAAACCCAATTCCCAAAGCTAGCGAGCGACGCCGCGCCCGCGCAGGTCTCGGACCGGCGCGGCGCCCTGATCGACTCACTTGAGTTTTCAAGACTTTGAAATGGACCAAACAAGCATGAACAACATCGAAGACATCTACTCCCTTTCGCCGACCCAGCACGGCCTGTTGTTCCACAGCGTCTACGAACCGGATTCGCGGGTGTATTACCAGCAGTTGAGCCTGGACATGAACGGCCCGCTGCAATTGAGCGCTTTTCGTGGTGCCTGGCAGGCGCTGATGCAGCGTCACGCGGTGCTGCGCAGTGCTTTTCTCTGGGAGGAACTGGACGATGCCTATCAGGTGGTGCAACAGGACGTTGAGTTGCCCTTGACTGAACTGGACTGGCAGGACCGCGCCGAGCCGCAGGCCGCGCTGGAACAGTTGGCACTGGAACAACGGGCACAACCCCTGGAGCTGAATGACTCGCCGCTGATGCGCGTGTGCCTGGTGCGCCTGGCCCCCGAGCGCTGGCATCTGATCTGGACCTTCCATCACATCCTCATGGACGGCTGGAGCGTCGGCATCGCCGTGCAGGAGTGGCTGGCGCTGTACTACGAACAAGCCCATGGCCGCCCCGCCCACTTGGCGCCGACCCGCCCTTATCGAGACTACATCGCCTGGCTGGCGGAACAGGACATGGCCGCCACCGAAAGCTTCTGGCGCGAACAGTTGCAGGACGTCAGCGAGCCGACCCCACTGCCCAGCTTCGCCGTACGCCAGCCAGCGCCTGCGGGGGCACCGTTCGCCGAACGGGAAAGCCTGCTGGCCGCCAGCGAAACCGAGCAACTGGCGCACTTCGCCCGTCAGCATGACCTGACCATCAACACGCTGATCCAGGGCGCCTGGGCACTGCTGCTGGGCCAACACGCCGGGCGTGACGACGTGGTCTATGGCGTCACAGTCGCCGGGCGTCCGGAGAACTTGGCGGCGGTAGACAGCACCGTCGGGCTGTTCATCAATACCTTGCCGCTGCGCGTGCAATGGGCCGACGAGCCGACCCTGGTGGACTGGCTGCAACACTTGCAGCAAGCCAACAGCGATCTGCGCCACCACGCCTACCTGCCACTGGGCAAACTCAAGTCGATGACGCGCATCGCCGCTGAACAAGCGCTGTTCGACTCGATCCTGGTGTTCGAGAACTTCCCGGTCACCGACGCACTTAACCAGGACACCGGTGGCTTGAGTTTCAGTGCCCCGAGCAGCGACCAGCAGGTCGATGGCATTACCCACACCCAAGGCCGCAACCACTTCCCGTTGTCGCTGATCGTGGTGCCGGACAAACAACTGCACTACCTGATCAGCTACGACCGCAGTCGCTTCAGCGATGCCGAAGTCGCGGTGTTGTCGGCCCAATTGCGCGCGATCCTGTTGGCGATGACGGCGCACGCGCAGTGCCGGGTCAGCGAGCTTGAATGGCTGAGCCCTGAAGAACGCCAGCAATTGCTCGTGCAGGGCCGTGGTGTACAACTGCCGGTAGCCGCTACGTGCCTGCACCAGCGCTTCGAACAACAGGTGGCCGCCCACCCGCAACAGCTGGCGGTGCGCGACCGCCAGAGCGCCCTGACTTACCGTGAACTGGATCAGCAGGCCAACCGCCTCAGCCAGTATTTGCGTGCCCAGGGCATCGGCCACGACAGCGTGGTGGCACTGGCCCTGGAACGCAGCGCCGAGTTCGTGATCGCCCTGCTGGCCACCCTCAAGGCCGGCGCCGCCTATCTGCCGCTGGACCTCAAGCAGCCTGCCGGGCGCCTGGCCGACGTGCTGGTGGACAGCCGCGCCGCACTGCTGATCGGTGCCGCCGCTTCACCCCTGCTCAAAGACCTGGCCGAGCACACGCCGACGCTGTGGTTGGCGGAACAGACCGACGCCATCGCCTCCCAGCCAGACACGCCACCGGTCGTGGTCCACAGCCCGACCGATGCTGCCTACGTGATCTACACCTCGGGCTCCACCGGCACCCCCAAGGGCGTGGTGGTCGAGCACCAGTCCATCGTCGATTACCTGACGGCGGTGCACGCAGTGCTCAACCCGCCACCGGCGGCTCGCTACGGCTTGCTGTCCAGCATCGCCGCCGACCTGGGCCACACCCAACTGTTCGGCGCCCTGTGCAGCGGCGCCAGCTTGTTGCTGGTGGATGAAGACAGCGGTTTCAGCCCCCTGGCACTGGCCGAACTCTTCGACCAACACCCGGTGGATGTGCTGAAGATCACCCCAAGTCATCTGGCCGGCCTGTTGCAGGCGTTGCCCGATGCCCGCCTGCTGCCCCGCGCCCTGCTGGTCTTCGGCGGCGACGCCCTCAGCCCGGCGCTGCTGGAACAGGTCAACCGCCTGGCGCCAGGGCTCAGGGTTTTCAACCACTATGGGCCGAGCGAAGCGACAGTCGGGGCGATTGCCACCGAGTTGCCGGCGGGCCTGCGCAGCATCGCCCTCGGCCGGCCACTGCCGAACCGTCAACTGCAAGTGGTCGATGCCAACGGCCGCCTGGTGCCCACCGGGGTATCCGGCGAACTGCTGATCAACGGCGCCCTGGCCCGGGGTTACCTGCACCGCCCGGACCTGACCGCCGAACGCTTCCATCTCGACGCCGATCAGCAACGCTGGTATCGCACTGGCGACCGCGTGCGCTGGCAAGTGGACGGCCAACTGGCGTTCCTCGGTCGGGTCGACAGTCAGGTCAAGATCCGCGGCAACCGCCTGGAGCTGGGCGAAGTCGAAGCGCAGCTCAAGCGCCTGTCGCCGCTGATCGAACAGGCGCTGGTCCGTGCCGTGGAACTGGACGGCAGTTTGCGCCTGGTGGCCTACCTGGTCGCCAGCCAGTCGCTGTCCGCCACGAAACTGCGTAACGACCTGGGTGCGCGGGTGCCGGACTACATGGTGCCGGCGCACTTCATCACCCTCGACGAACTGCCTCTGACCCGCAACGGCAAGGTCGATGTCCAGCGCTTGCCGCTCCCGCAAAAACCCACGGACGACAGCGCCACCCATGTCGCGCCGCGCAATGAAGTCGAAGCGCATCTGGCCGCCATCTGGCAGGAAGTCCTGAAGCTGGAACGTGTCGGCGTGCACGACAACTTCTTCGCCCTGGGCGGCGATTCGATCATCAACTTGCAGATCATCGCCCGCGCCAACCAGCAAGGGCTGAAACTCACGCCCCGCCAGCTCTTCGAGAACCGCACCATCGCCGATATCGCCCGGGTGCTGGGCGCCGATGCCAGCCATGGCGTGGCACACGAGATTGCCGATGGCTATGACCTGCCGCTGGCCGCCGGGCAACTGGCGCGCCTGCAACAAGGGCCGTTGCACGCCACCTGGCGTTGCGTGGCGCTGAGCCAGACGCTCGATAGCGAGCTGCTGACCCAGGCCATCTGCGCCTTGCAGCAACACCACCAGGCCTTGCGCCTGGCGCTCAAGGCCCTGCCGGAGGGCCAGTGGCAGCAACGGGTACTGGTCGCGGCCAAGGCCCCGGTCATCGCCACCGAGAAACTGGAGACCTGCACGCCGGGGCAACTGCAAGCCCTGGCCCAGGCCGGTGTCGACGCGCTGGCACTGGACGCCGGCCAAACCCTGCATGCCCGCCTGCTGGAGGTGGACGGCAAACACGCCCTGCTGCTGGCCGCTCATCCGCTGTGTCTGGACGAGGCATCCTGGTCGCTGCTGCTGACTGACCTCAACCTGGCCCTGGCGCAACTGCGCTATCAGCGGCCGGTGCGCCTGTCCTACACCGGTGGCGATTTCACTCAGTGGACGCGGCACCAGCAGGCCCATGCACAGGGCGATGCCCTGGACGACGCCTGGGAACACTGGCTGCAATACGCCGGCACGGAAACGCTGCAACTGCCGAACAGCCAGCAGCCGGCCAGCGTGGTCGAGCAGACCCTGCCGGCCGCCACCTCAGGTGAGCTCAAGCGTTTGGGCGAAGTGCTGCAACTGGACTGGAACAGCCTGTTGGCCGCTGCCGTGGTCGAACAGTGCCGTGAACTGTGCGGCAATGGCCTGGTTGCGCTGAGCGTGCACGATGCCCGTCCAAGCGCCGAGCGCCTGCCGGTAAATGCGCCGATTGCCGTGGCCGACCTCGACCCGGCACGCATCATGGGACCATTGGCCCTGGCTGTGCCGTACTTCCTCCAGCCCGAAGGCGACAGCCTGCTGCAACGCTTGCATGCCCTGACCGCGCAAATGCGCGCCTACCCGCAGCACGGCGTCGACTATGGCGCCCTGCGTTTCCTGTCGGACAACACCTACCTGCAAGAACCGCTGCGTGATCTGCCGGCGGCATCGGTGGCCATTCGCTGGCTCGGCAACCTCGACAGCCATCGCGAAGAGCGTGGCATCCTGGCCCAGGTCGAAGCCGCAAGCCCCGCGACAGCTTCGACTTGCCCGCTGACCCTGGACGCCTGGTGGCAGGATGACTGCCTGCACCTGCGCAGCCACGGCGCCCTCGCCGCCGACTGGGCACCGCGCCTTGCACAACGCTTGAGCGAACTCGCCGGATTGGCCAGCGCAGCCGACCTGCGCCCCGCCAGCCAGGCATTTGCGCTGTGCCACAAGCAAGCGGCGACCCTGGCATCCGAACCGCTGGACTGGGCGAACATCGAAGACGTCTACCCGCTGTCGTCCATGCAACAGGGCATGCTGTTGCACACCCTGCTGCAACCCCACAGCGGCATCTACCTGATGCAGCAACGCTACAGCTGGGACGGGGTACTGCAGCGCCCGGCGATGGAAGCGGCCTGGCAGTTGTTCCTTGAGCGCCACCCCATGATGCGCACTGCCTTCTGGTGGCAGGACGATCATGAGCCGCTGCAATGCGTATACCGCCAAACTCATCGGGCGTTCGACTGGCAGGACCTGCGCCACCTCGATGAAGAACAGCAGCGCCTGGCGATGGACCAGGCCCTCGAAGCACAGCGCCTGCAAGGTTTCGACATGGCCTGTGCGCCGCTGACCCACCTGCGGGTGTTCCAACTCGATGAGCGACGCTTCGCCGTGGTGCGCAGTTTCCACCACATCCTGACCGACGCCTGGTGCTTCGGCCTGCTGATGGAAGACCTGCTGGCGATCTATCAGGCCATCGTGCGCCAGGAGCCGGTGGCCCGTCCACGCCTGCGCTCCTTCCGCGGCTACATGAGCTGGCTGGAACGCCATGACATGGCCGCCGCCCATGCGTTCTGGCAGGCCGAAATGGCCGGTTTCAGCGAACCGACACCGCTGCATGTGGACAGCCCCGTGGCGCGTCCGGAGCAGGCACCGGAACAGGTTGGCGATTTCGACCAGACCCTGAGCATCGCCCAGACCCAGCGGCTGCAGCAGCTGTGCCAGCAATACCAACTGACCCCCAACACCTGGATCCAGGGCGCCTGGGCGCTGTTGCTGTCGCGCTACAGCGGCAACCGCGATGTGCTGTTCGGCGTGACCGTCGCCGGCCGCCCGACTGACCTTGCCGGCGTAGAAGAAATGGTCGGGCTGTTCATCAACAGCTTGCCTCTGCGCATCGATGTCGATCCCGAGGTGCCAGTGGCCGACTGGTTGCAGGCGCTGCTGTCCCACAACGCGCAATTGCGCGAACACGAAAGCGCTTCGCTGGTGGACATCCAGCGTTGCAGCCAAGTGCCGCGCGGCCAGCAGTTGTTCGACAGCCTGGTGGTGTTCGAGAACGCGCCGCTGGATATCAGCAGCGTGAAACTGGATGCCTTCAGCATCGACATCTATGAAGACCGGGTGCACACCAACTTCCCGATGACGGTGGTGCTGTACCCCGGCGACCGCCTGGGCATTCGCCTGTCCTACGACAGCATGCGTTTCAGCACTGACACCGTGCAGCGCATGCTCGGCCATCTGGTGCAGCTGCTTTCGGGCATGCTGGAGACGCCGCAAGCGCCACTGGGCAGCCTGCACATGCTGCCCGAGGCGGAACGCCGGCAGTTGCAGATCGACTGCAACCGCAGCGACGTCGACTTCCCGCTGGAGCGCGGCTATGCGGCGCTGTTCGCCGAACAAGTGCGCAACCGTGCGCAACACCTCGCCGCCGTATGCCAGGGGCAATCGCTGACCTACGCCGAACTGGACCGCCGCGCCAACAGCATCGCCCATGCGCTGCAAGCGGCCGGTGCCGGCCCGGAAACCCTGGTGGCGCTGTTCGCTGAGCGTGGCCTGGCCTTGCTGACGATGATGATCGCCACGCTCAAGGTCGGCGCGGCGTTCCAGGCCCTGGACATCCAACAGCCCCACGCACGCCTGGCGGAGCTGCTGGACCTGGGCGAAGCACCGCTGTTGCTGGTCTGCGAGCACGCAAGCTCGACGCTGGACTACGTCCTGCCGCAGATGCGCCAGCAACCCACCTGCCTGATAGCCCAGGCGCTCTGGCAAGGCCGCGAACAGCCGCCGGTCACCTATGCGCACAACCCGGATCAACTGGCCTACGTGATCTTCACCTCGGGTTCCACCGGCACGCCAAAAGGCGTGATGGTTGAACAACGCGGGATGCTCAACAACATGTTCGGCAAGGTCCCGAGCCTGGGCCTGGGTGAGCACGACCGGATTGCCCAGACGGCTTCGGCGGCGTTCGATATCAGCGTGTGGCAGTTCCTCGCCGCGCCGCTGTTCGGCGCCACCGTGCACATCCTTCCCGATGCCCAGGCCCACGACCCTGTGGCTCTGCTCGATGCGGCTCAGGAACAGCAACTGACACTGCTGGAAACCGTGCCGGCGCTGATTCGCGGCATGCTCCAGGAAAGCCAGGCGCACCACACCCTGGCGAGCCTGCGCTGGCTCCTGCCCACCGGTGAGGCATTGCCGCCGGCCCTGGCGCGGGACTGGTTCGCCCGCTTCCCGGCGATCCCGTTGATGAACGCCTACGGTCCCGCCGAATGCTCGGACGACGTTGCCTTCTACCCCATCACCGAAGCGCCCGCCGACGACTGCCTGCACATGCCCATCGGCAAGCCGACCGCCAATAACCAGGTGTTCGTTCTCGACTCGGCGCTGCGCCTGGTCCCTGTCGGTGTACCCGGCGAATTGTGCATCGGTGGTGTCGGCGTCGGTCGCGGCTACCTGCGCGACCCGCAACGCACCCGCGAAGCCTTTGTTCCGCACCCGTTCCAGGCCGATGCGCGTCTGTATCGCAGCGGTGATATCGGCCGGATGCGCGCCGATGGCGTGATCGAATACCTCGGGCGGCGCGACCAGCAAGTAAAGATTCGTGGCCACCGCATCGAACTGGGCGAGATCGAAAACCGCCTGATGCAACACCCAGCGGTGGACAGCGCGGCGGTGCTGGCACTGCCCGACGCGCGCGGGGCGTTACAACTGGTGGCCTGGTATGTGCTCGACGACACGGCCAACCTGGGCGGCGAGTCCGCGCAACAGGTCTTGAGCGCTTACCTGGGCCAGCAGCTGGCAAGCTACATGGTTCCAGCCCGTTGGCTGGCCCTTGCGCAATTGCCGCTGAACGCCAATGGCAAGATCGACCGTCGCGCCCTCGCCGCCCTGGGTGTGCCCCAGGACGAAACGGCGCAGGCGCAATGCTTGGCACCGCGCACGCCGACCGAGCAGGTCCTGGCCGAGCTGTGGCAGGAAATTCTCGGCCTGGACACCGTCGGTGTGCACGACGACTTCTTCGCCATCGGCGGTCACTCGTTGCTGGCCACCCAGGTGTTGTCGAGGATTCGCCGACGGTTGAACGTGAACCTGCCGCTGCGCACGCTGTTCGAGCGTGGCACCCTGGAACAATTGGCCGAAGCGGTCGATCAGCAACGCGACGCCCAGACCGAGGCCGACGGCAACAGCGAGATTGCCCTGGCGCCACGCAACCAGCCATTGCCGCTGTCCTACAGCCAGCAACGGTTGTGGTTCCTGGATCGCTTCGAAGGCCCCAGCGCCGCCTACAACATGACCACCGCCATCAGGCTGCGTGGTGCGCTGGACGTCGCAGCGCTGCAAGCGGCGTTGCAGGCCGTGTTCGAACGCCATGAGTCCTTGCGCACGGCGTTCCATCTCCACGGCGACCAGCCTTGCCAGGTCATCAGCCCGGCACCGCGGGTTGACCTGACGCCGACCGAGCTGAGTCACCTCGACCACGAGGAACAAGCGCAAACCCTGCAACGCTTGATTGATGAACAGGCGGCACGCCCGTTCGATCTGCAACAGGCGCCGATGTTGCGCGCCAGTCTGCTGCGCCTGGGCGCCGTCGATCATGTGCTGCAATTGGTGCTGCATCATATCGCCACCGATGCGTGGTCCATGGGCATCCTCATGCAGGAGCTGATCGTCGGGTACCAGGCTCGTACCAGCGGTTCGACACCGGTGCTGCCGGTGTTGCCGATCCAGTTCGCCGACTATGCCTACTGGCAACGCAGCGAAACCCAACAGCGCCTGCTGGCACGGGCCATCGACTACTGGCGCCGCCAACTCGACGGCGCGCCAACGCTGATCCCGCTACCGCTTGACCAGCCACGCCCGGCGCGTCCCGACTATCAGGGGGCGGCCCTGGAACAACGCTTCACACCGGCCCAGGCCGAGGTGCTCAAGGCCTATGCTCAACAGCAGCGGGCGACGCTGTTCATGGTCCTGCTCAATGCCTTCAACAGCCTGTTGCAACGGGCCACCGGGACCAACGACTTTATCGTCGGCACCGACCTGGCCAACCGCGAACATCCGGCCCTGGAGCATCTCATCGGCTTCTTCGTCAACGTGCTGCCGATCCGTGCCCGCCTGAGCGAGGGCGAAAGCTTTGACGCCCGTCTGCAACGCTTGCGCGAGGATTGCCTGTCGGCGTTCCAGCACCAGCAGGTGCCGTTTGACAAACTGGTCGAGGAACTGCAACCGCCGCGTACACCAGGGGTCAATCCCCTGGTCCAGGTGCTGTTCGTCATGCAGAACACCCCCAGCGGCAATGCCAGCCTGCCGGACCTTGAGGTGGAACACCTGGTATCACGCCAGGAAAGCAGCAAGTTCGACCTCGCCGTATTTGTCGAAGAGGACGAAGATCAAGGCCTGAATGTGCGCTGGGTGTATCGCACCAGCGTGTTGCACGAGCCGACCATCCAGCGCCTCGAACAAGGCTTCGAGAGCCTGTTGGAGCAGATCGTCTCGGCCCCGGGACAAGCGCTGGACAATTGGTCGTGGCGCCTTGAGGGTGGCAACGCCAGCGCAGCGTCCCTGGCGGATTCGTCGCTCGACGAAGCCACGGCCCGCAGCGCGCGCAAGCAGTCCAAATTGAGCAAGCTCAAGCAGACCCGTGCAACCGCTGTGAGCCAGGTGGCCCATGAGCAGGTCCGTACCCGCACCCTCAGCGCCGGGCAAGCCTTGCCGTTGGTGATTGAGCCGTTGCTCGGCGACCTGGACCCGGTGCACTGGGCGCTGCAAGCGCGGGAATGGATCAATGCACAGCTGCTGACCCACGGCGGCCTGCTGTTCCGGGGTTTCAACCTGCCGGATGCCAGCGCTTTCGAACAGTTCGCCCAGGCCATCGAACCCGACCTCTACGGGACCTACGGTGACCTGCCGAAAAACAAGTCCGGCAAGAACATCTACCACTCCACGCCGTACCCGGAACAGCACATGATTCTCTTCCACAACGAGAGCTCCCATCTGCCGCAGTGGCCACGCAAGCAGTGGTTCTATTGCGAAACGCCGGCGCCGCGGGGCGGTTGCACGCCCATCGTCGATTGCCGGCAGGTGCTGGCGCGCTTGCCCGAGGACATCGTCGCTCGCTTCAAGGCCCTGGGGCTGCTGTACGTGCGGCACTTCACCGACAAGCTGGATGTGCGCTGGCAGGACTTCTTCAAGACCGAACAGCGTGAGGAAGTCGAGCGCCAATGCCTGGCGTCGGGCATGCGCTGGGAATGGCTGGGGGCCGACAACCTGCGGATCGCCCAGCACTGCCCGGCCATCGTCGAGCATCCCGAGACCTTGGAACTGTCGTTCTTCAACCAGGTGCAACTGCACCACACCGCCTGCCTGGAGCCGGAAGTGCGCAGCAACCTGATCAGCCTGTTCGGCCCCGGACATTTGCCACGTAACGTGTACTACGGCGATGGCAGCGTGATTGAAGACGCAGTGATGCAAGTGATCGGCGAGGCTTATGAAGACTGCGCGGTACGTTTCAGTTGGCAAAAGGGTGACATGGTGATGCTGGACAATATGTTGGTGGCCCACGCTCGGGATCCCTTCGAGGGTGAGCGCAAGATCTGTGTCGCCATGGGCCAGATGATGCGTCGCGAACAATTGACCGGTTGCCTGCCCGAAGCACAGCCGCCGCTGGCTGCGGAGGTGCAGGCATGAGCGCCTTTGAAACTCGCGAAGAAGCCTTCGCCCTCTCGCCCCAACAACGCAGCCAGTGGTTGGCGGGATTGCCAGCGGCGCGCCTGGAACTGGAAATAAAAGGCCCGTTGGCCCTGGAGCGTCTTCACCAACGACTCGCCGCCCTGAGCGTGTGTCACGAGGCCCTGCGCCTGCGAGTACGGCCAGAGCCAGGCTTGCTGATGCCCTTGCAAGTGGTTGAATCCACGGTCATGGCCACGGACGCCATCAGCGTCGAGGTGCAAGCGGTCGACGGCGATCGGCAGCGGGTCACGCTGCAACTGCCGGCGCTGAGCGCGGATCGCGGGACCTTGCTGCGCCTGGCGCAGGCATTGGGCTCGATAGAGGCGCCATCGGTGGATGACGAGGCGATGACATATACCCAGTACAGCGCCTGGCTCTACGAGTTGCAGGCCGATGAAGACGCCGAGCCTGGCCGGCGTTTCTGGGCCAGCCAAGCCTTGGACGAAGCGGCCGCCAGCGAGTTGCTCTACCGTGAGGTTCGCAGCGACCGCTCCGACGCCCCGGTGACCACTCGCTTGAGCGCCAACCCACAGTTGAGCATGGCCCTGGAAAGCTTTTGCCAGCGTCACGACGCATCGCCCGAACAAGTGCTGATGACGGCCTGGGGCGTGCTGTTGCAGCGCCTGAGTAGCGGCGACAGCCCGGCACTGACCTTGAACTGGGTCCACGATTGCCGCGACGACTATGAAGAACTCGCCGATTGCTGGGGATTGTTCGCCAAGCCCTTGCCCCTGCGCTGGCAAGCGGCGGCGGACAGCCACTTTGCCCAGGCGCTGGCGAACCTTCAGGTGCTCTGCGAGCAAGCCACCGAATGGCAGGAATACTGCGGCGTCAGCGCTGCGCTGCCGGCCGACACTTTGCAGTACGGCTTCCAGTGGGGTGGGCAGTTGCCCGATCGGCTCGACACCTTGGGCAGCATGGCGTCGACGCTCACGGTGCTGGACGCACAGGCCATCCCCGCCGGTATGGAGCTGCTGTTGGTGGCCGAAACGACCGCTGGCGGCTATCGCCTGAACCTCTGCCACCTGCCGGGCCGCTACAGCGAACAGGCCGCTCTGGTGCTGCTGGAGCAACTCCAATCGCTGCTGCTCGATGCCCTGGCCAACCCAGGCAAGCCCCTGGCCGAACTGTCCGTGCAGGCGCCGAGTTTTACCGCAACGCTGACCGCCCTGCAGGCGCCATCCGACGCTGCGGCACTGCCGTTTACCAGCGTGCCGGCGAGTTTCGATGAATGTGCCGCGCAGTTTCCCGAATATTTGGCCCTGCGCGACCCCAATGGGCAGTTGAGCTATGCCCAACTGCAGGCCCGCAGTAACCAACTGGCGCATTTCCTGCGCGCACAGGGCGTGGGTCGCGAAGATCGCGTGGCGCTGTACCTGGATCGCTCGGCACAGATGGTCCTGGCCATGCTCGCCGTGCTCAAGAGCGGCGCGGCGTTCGTTCCCCTGGATGTGCATCAACCAGCGCAACGCTCGCTGGCGATTATGCAACAAGCCCAGCCGACCTTCATACTCAGCGGCTCGGCCGGCAGCGCCCCTGCGTTGCCGGGCATCGGCAGCCTCGACCTGCGCGAGGAAGCGGCCTGGCAGCAAGCGCCAACGACTGCAACCAACGTCGAGATCCAAGGACAGGACGCGGCCTACGTGCTGTTCACTTCCGGCAGCACCGGTACACCCAAAGGCGTCATCGTCGAGCACGGACAGCTGGCCAGTTATGTCGCCAGCGTATCCCGGCGCTTGCAACTGGCCGCAGGCGAACGCAGTGCAGTGGTCACCTCACTGGCGGCCGACCTGGGCTACACGTTGCTGTTCCCGGCCCTGCTCAGCGGCGGCGAATTGCACCTGCTGGACAAGGAAACGGCCATGGACGCCCAGGCTTGGGCAGCCTGGCAGGCGCAGTACCCGATCGATCACCTGAAGATCGTGCCGTCGTTGCTCGACGCCTGGTTGATTCATGCCCAAAGCGCTGCCGTGTTGCCGCGCAAACAATTGATCCTCGGTGGCGAAAGCTGCTCGCGGCGCCTGCTGCAAAGCATTCGCAGCCTTGCTCCGGCGCTAACGGTCTTCAACCATTACGGCCCGACCGAAACCACCGTTGGGGTGGTGATGCACAAAGCCGATCCGAGCGTGGATTATCGTCGCCTGCCCCTCAGCGACCGCCTCGACGGCATGCGCCTGTACCTGCTCGACGAGCAGCAAGCGTTGGCCGCCCCAGGGCAAAGCGCCGAGCTGTATATCGCCGGCCCGCAACTGGCCCGCGGGTACCTGGACACGCAACAAAGCGCCGGACGTTTTATCGAGCTGGCACATCGGCCGGGCGAACGCCTCTATCGCACCGGCGACATGGCCCGCTATCGCCATGACGGCAGCCTGGAGATCACCGGGCGGGCCGACCGCCAGGTGAAAATTCGTGGGTTCCGCGTGGAACTCGACGAGATCCAGGCGCAGCTGACCAACCTTCCCGGTGTGGCCCAGGCCGCTGTCGAATGCATCCCTCGCGGCGAGCTCGGCCAGCAACTGTTCGCCTTCATGACCCTGGCGCCCGGGCATTCGACCACAGTCGCCAGGCTGCATGGCCAGGCCCAGGATTGCTTGCCGGACTACATGCTGCCCACCCTGCGGATCGTCGAAGCCTTGCCCCTGATGGGCAACGGCAAGCTCGACCGCAAGACCTTGCAGCAATGGGCTGACAAAGTCCTCGACACGGTCGGCAGTGCCTTGCCACGCACGCCGCTGGAAGCCTTGCTCGCCGAGGTCTGGGCACAGGTGCTGGGCCTGGAGCGAGTGGGCATCGACGATGATTTCTTCGAGCTGGGCGGCCATTCCCTGGCGGCGGTGACGCTTGCCAGTCGCCTGCAGACCGCGCTGTCGGCACCAGTGACGGTCAATGCGGTGTTCAACGCCCCGAGCGTCTCGGCATTTGCAGCATTGGTGCAGGCCGAGCTCAAACTCTCGCCACTGGTGCGGTTGTCGGCGCCAAACGCTGTCGAAGCCGCCAATCTGTTCTGCTTCCACCCCTCCACCGGCCACGTGCAGGATTACCGCACGCTGCTGGCGCCGCTGTCGGCCTGGCATCTGTGGGGCTTGCAGGCGGCGTACCTGAGCGACGACAGCACAACGCTGGGCGGCGATATCGAGCGCCTCGCCGCGCTCTATGTCGAGCACCTGCGCCAACAGCAACCACAGGGGCCGTACCACCTGCTGGGCTTCTCCCTCGGTGGTCTGCTGGCGATTGCCGCGGCCGCGCGCCTGGAAAGCCAGGGCCAAGCAGTGGCGTTTCTCGGTGTCATCGACTCGCAGTACCAGCATCAAGCGCCAGAAGACAGTGTCGAGGCGCTGCTGGAGTCAGCCTCCCAAGCACTGACACCGGACAGCCAGAGCGTGTTGCGCCAGTTGCCGCCGCCGATCATGGCCGCATTGCTGGAGCAACTGGACGCCCTGCCCCCAGCGGCACGCCTGCCGGAGCTGGTGCAGTGGGCACGCCAGCAAGGCCTGCAACTCGATGGCGACAGTTGGGAGCATTTGCAAACGCGGCTGCGCTACCAGCAGCACACGCAGCATCTGCTGGCGACCTTCAAGCCTGTCCGGCTAAGCTGCCCGGTGCATGTCTGGTGGGCCAGCGACACCCTGGCCCAGGCCGACTTCGCCGACCCGCATTGGGAAGACCTGAGCAGCGGGCCGTTGACCCGCGAGGTCATCACGGCGCAACACCTGACCATCCTTGAGCAACGCGCCTTGCACGAACAATTGGCGGCGCGTCTCACGGCCATTGCTACACACGGAGCGGTTTGAAATGGATCTGTTGTTACTCATGGCTAAACGCTCCTGGCGCGCACTGCTGGTGGCGACCCTGACGGGGTTGATCTGCGGCCTCGCGGCTGCCGGCCTGATCGCCAACATCAACCACAGCCTGGAGGTGTTCGACAAGCTGCGCCCGGTGGATGGCCTGCTCTTCGCTGGCCTGGTGGTGTTGGTCGCGGTGTCGCGGATCATCTCCGACATCAGCCTGTTGCGCCTGGGCCAGGCTGCGGTCAACGACATGCGCCTGCACCTGAGCGCCAAGCTGATCGACACGCCCTACGCGCAATTGCAGCGCCTGGGCAAGCATCGCCTGCTGGCGATGCTCACCGACGATACGCAGACCATCAGCCAGGCGGTGGAGTTGGTGCCGATCCTGCTGGTCAACGTCGGGATCATCGCCGCGTGCCTCGGCTACCTGGGTTGGCTCAGCATGCCATTGCTCGGCCTGACGCTGCTGCTGATCGTCCTGGGCAGCCTGAGCTTTCACTGGCCGCAACGTCGGGCGCTGACCTCGATCTCCCGTGCTCGCGAGCTCAAGGACCAGTTGTTCAATCAGTACCGCCTGCTCACCGATGGCAGCAAGGAACTGCAACTCAACCATCCGCGCCGGCAGCACTTCTTCACCCGCCTGCTGATACCGGTGAGCCAGCAATACCGCCGCGATTTTGTACGGGGCATGAGCATCTACGCCCTGGTCCTGAACTGGGGCAATGCGGTGTTCTACATGCTGATCGGTGTGGTGCTGTTCGCCGCGCCGCATTTCATCGACCTGAGCGCGAGCCTGGTCACCGGCTATATCCTGGCGATCCTCTACATGATCACGCCGTTGTCGGAGTTGATGCACGCCTTGCCGACCCTCGGTCGGGCCAGCGTGGCCCTGAACAAGATCCGCGCCCTGGAAGGCGAGATGCAAACCGCCGACGAAACCGTCGAGACGATCTCGCCGACCCAGGTTCGCAGCCTGGTGTGCCGCCAGGTCACCCACACTTACTACCGCGAGCGCGAGGACGGTCACTTCACCCTGGGCCCCATCGACCTCACCCTCAATGCCGGCGAAGTGGTGTTCATCACCGGCGGCAACGGCAGCGGCAAGACCACCCTGGCGCTGTTGCTGACCGGGCTGTACCGGCCGGAAAGCGGCGACGTCATGCTCGACGAACAAGTGTCCTCGAGCAATGACAATCACCATTACCGACAGCACTTCTCAGCGATCTTCACCGACTTCTGCCTGTTCGAAAACCTGTTCGATGGCGACGATCCGCACCTGGTGAAACAGGCACAGGACTACCTGGTGCACCTGCAGCTGGACCACAAGGTACAAATCGAGGACGGCAAACTGACGACGCTGGCGTTGTCCACCGGGCAACGCAAGCGCCTGGCGCTGCTCAGTGCGTATCTGGATGATCGCCCCTGCTACCTGTTCGACGAATGGGCGGCCGACCAGGACCCGGTGTTCAAGCACTTCTTCTACACCCGGATCCTGCCGGACCTGCGCGAACGCGGCAAATTACTGATCGTCATCTCCCACGACGATGCCTACTTCGGCCTGGCCGACCGGCTGATCCGCATCGAACATGGCAAGCTCAGTGAAGTCGCTCCCCAGGCTGACGCCGCGCCCCTGGCGCAAATGCTTTCGTGAGGAAACTTTAAACCCTGTGGCGAGGGAGCTTGCTCCCGCTGGGCTGCGCAGCAGCCCCAAAACCATTGAGCACGGTGTGTCAGGAAAAACAGTTGCCAGGTTTTACGACTGCTGCGCAGCCGGGCGGGAGCAAGCTCCCTCGCCACAAGAACTCATGCAAGCCACACAATGTGGGGCTCTTCTGGCCGCGGCTGTTCAAAACCTGCGCCCAACCCTACTCATAGATGTAATGCAAATAGCTCACCTGCTCCGCCAGCGGCAGACGGTGCAGCTTGGGGCAGGATTCGCAGAGCACCGGCGGTTGGCCTTCGACCGGCTCGTGCAGTTGGTAATGCAGGCAACAATGCCGGCGCAATGGCAAGCACGGGCAAATCTGCGGCGCTGGTGATTCGACCATGCGTTGCAGGCCTCGCAGCTTCAAGCGCCCGTTGTTCACCGTGACCTGCTCCAGCCACTGGTGCGCCTCGGCAAAACCGTCTTTGGACAGGTCAGGGTCCATTCTGGCAAAGGCACCGTCCCAGATAGCAACGAAGTTGCCCCACAATATTTTCGGGGCCAGGCCACCGGCGGCGGCCAATGTGCTGAACAGCGGCGCCAGGTGCTCGTGGATCAACCGCGACCAGTACACCGCACGGCCATCCGCGTCCAAGGCTGACAGTCCGGCGGCCAGGCCCAGCGCCGCAGGTTGGCCATCGTCGTGCAACAGCAATGCCTCCTCGCCCCAGAACTCGATCGCGCAGCGACGCGTCAGCACACAGGCCAGGGTGGCCGGCAGGACGATACTCATGTAGTTCATCGACCACTGCGAAACCACGGCGGCGCGGTTCACCCCTGGGTAACGCAAGGCAAACCGGGTCAGCAAGGGTTGCAGTACGCCAGGGTCGGCAAGCTGGCTCAACGCGATGGCAGGCTGATCACCAGGTTCCTGCCGAATGACCCGCTGTATCGGCGGCCAGGCCTGGTTAAGCCATTCTGGAAATTCGATAACGGGGCTCCCGTGGCTTTCCCTAATTAATGCAAACGATTAGCATTGGCTGATCCTATCCTCCCTCCCCTGCAAACTCAACGTCGTTAGCGACCAGGCTCACCAAGACCACATGCACACACTCCGCAATTTCTGGCGTCTCGCGCGGCCTTTCTGGGCATCCGAGGAAAAGTACCCGGCCCTGTTACTGCTGTTGGCCACCGTGCTGATGACCCTGTGCCTGGTCGGGGTCAACATCCTCACCAACTTCTGGAACCTGCATTTCTATAATGCCTTGCAGGCCCTGGACTACCACGGTTTCCTGATCGGCAGCCTGCAGTTCATCCTGCTGCAGATCGGCACGGCCGCCTTCACCGTGGGCGCGTTCCACTTCCAGCAGAAGCTGACCATCCGCTGGCGGCGCTGGGCGACCCGCAACATGCTTGATCAATGGCTGGGCAGCCAGCGCTACCAGAAGCTGAAGCTGACCGAAACCGAGGTCGACAACCCCGATCAGCGGATCGCCGAAGACATCGACCTGTTCATCGTCAAGTCGCTCAAGTTGAGCCTGGGCCTGTTGACGTCGGTGGTGTCGCTGTTTTCCTTCCTGCATATCCTCTGGCAGGCCTCAAGCCTGGTCAGCGTGCCGTTCAACGACCAGTCCATCATCATTCCGGGACTGCTGGTGTGGGTCGCCCTGGTGTATGCGCTCCTGGGCACCGGCCTGGCCTTCTGGCTGGGACGCGCGCTGCCCAGCCTGAATTTCATGCAGCAGCGACGTGAAGCGGATTTTCGTTTTTCGCTCATCCGCCTGCGGGAGAACGCTGACTCGGTAGCGCAATACCGCGGCGAAGTCGTAGAGAACGAACGCTTCAACCACCGCCTGGAGGCGGCGCTGGAAAACTTCTGGGCGCTGGTGAAAAAACAGAAACTGATCATGGGCTACTCGACCTTCTACTTGCGCAGCGCGACGGTCATCCCGATGTTCATCATGGCGCCACAGTTCTTCGCCGGCGCCTTTCCCCTCGGCCGCCTGACACAGATAAGCGCGGCCTTCGGCGAAGTGCACGCCGCCATCGCCTACCTGGTGAGCGTGTTCCCGGAGCTGTCGGAATGGAAGTCGGTGATCGACCGCTTGATCGGCTTCCAGGAGCGCCTGGATAACGTTGAGGTCAAGTCCCAGGTCAGGCTCGAACAACAGGCCGACGGTCTCGACATCAAGGACCTGGACATCTGGCTGCCGAACGGCCGGCCGTTGTTCAAAGACTTCAATCTGTCGCTCAAGCCCGGTGACAGCCTGATGATCCGCGCGCCGTCCGGCTACGGCAAATCAACGCTGATCCGCACGATTACCGGACTTTGGCATCACGCTCGCGGCTCAAGCTGTTATGACCGTGAGCGTGCCCTGACGCTTGCGCAGAAACCCTACCTGCCGTTGGGCAGTCTGCGTGAAGCGCTGTGGTACCCCAACCCACCCCGTCGCGAAGAAGATGCCGCGCTGCGCCAGGCCATGGAGCAAGTTGGCCTGCAGCACCTGAGCGATCTGTTGGAGCAAGAGCGGGACTGGGCGCAGACCCTCAGCGTCGGCGAACAGCAACGCTGTGCGTTCGTCAGGGCCTTGCTGGCCCGCCCGACGGTGCTGTTCCTCGACGAGAGCAGTTCGGCACTGGATTCAACCAACGAGGCGCGCTGCTATCAACTGCTCAAAGAGACGCTGCCAGAAACGATCCTGATCAGCGTCGGCCACAATGCTTCGCTTGAGCGCTTCCATTGGCAGGTCCTGGAGCTGCAAAGCGAAGCACGATGGGTGCATCGGAAGGTGACACAACCGGTGTGAGTTCGCCGTCTCTATTTTGCATCCCAACGACGAAACAGGACGCTGGCGTTAACTCCCCCGAACCCGAATCCATTCGAGAGCGCATGGGTGATCGGCATCTTCCGGGCATTGAGGGCGACCAGATCGAGCCCTTCTGCGGCTTCATCGGGATGAAGCAGGTTCAGCGTCGGCGGTACGACCTGATCACGCAGCGCGAGCACGGTGAAGATCGCTTCAATGCCCCCCGCCGCCCCCAAAAGATGCCCGGTAGCGGACTTGGTCGAGGTGATAGCCACGCCGGAGTCAGCCCCGAACACCGAGCGAATCGCTGCCAACTCCCCGTTATCGCCCACCTGTGTGGAGGTCGCGTGGGCATTGATATGCTGCACGTCGGCAGGGCTGACCCCCGCCTGGCGCAGAGCCTGCTGCATGGCGCGCCGTGCGCCGCTGCCGTCTTCCGGGCCTGCGGTCAGGTGATAGGCATCAGCGCTGGTGCCATAGCCAACCAGTTCGGCCAGGGGCTTGGCACCACGGGCCAGGGCATGCTCCAGCGACTCGATCACCAGCAGCCCGGCCCCTTCGGCCATGACGAAACCGTCACGGTCGCGATCAAAGGGACGCGAGGCCTCCTGAGGGTGCTCGGCAAAGCCCGTGGACAGTGCGCGGGCGGCGGCAAAACAGCCCAGGGTCACACGGTCTATCGCCGCTTCAGTACCGCCACATATGGCGATATCCGCCTCACCGCTTCTGATGAGCCTGGCCGCATCTCCAATGGCTTGCACCCCGGCGGCACAAGCCGTTACAGGCGCACCGAGAGGCCCCTTGAGCGCATGCCGGATGGAAACGTGCCCGGCCGCCATGTTGGCGAGAAAGGCCGGCGCGGTGAATGGCGACAAGCGGCGCGGGCCACGCGCATCGGTGGTGCGTACAGCGTCGGCAATTGCGCCAAAGCCACCGACGCCCGATGAAATGATTGTCGCGGTGCGTTCCTGGTCTGAGGCTTGCGTCGGATGCCAGCCTGCCTGCGCCAGGGCTTCATCGGCAGCAACGAGGGCGAACTCGATGAAACGGTCCATCTTCTTGCGATCCTTGACCGAGATGAAGCGCTCGGGGTCATACCCCGCAACGGCATCCTCTTGCAGAGACGGCACCTGACCGCCCACCGCAACGCCGGTACCCTCGGTGATATCGCCAGACAGGTTACGGATACCGGAACGTCCTGCCAGCAACCTCAGCCAGACTTCTTCCACTGCACAACCCAGGGGGCTGACAATGCCCATGCCTGTGACGACGATTCGCTTTTGACCTTCGGCAGTCATCATAAAAACCTCTTCATTTTTCAGTCGAAATCCACTGACAGCAGCATGCGTTTGCTGACTTACGCCAGCCTCGCCGTTTCGGTTTGGACCTGTTTGTCAGGATGGATCTTGAACCAGATGGAATACATCGCCGGCAGAAATACCAGCGTCATGATGGTGCCGACGAAGGTCCCTCCGATCAGCGTGTAGGCCAGCGTCCCCCAGAAGACGGAGTGTGTCAGGGGGATGAATGCCAGGATGGCCGCCAGCGCCGTCAGCAGCACCGGCCGGGCCCGTTGCACGGTGGCCTCGATCACCGCGTGGAACGGGTCCAGCCCTTCTTGCGCGTTGTGGTGGATTTGCCCAATCAAAATCAGCGTATTGCGCATCAAAATACCCGAGAGCGCGATCAGGCCGACCAGGGCGTTGATTCCAAACGGCTGCTGGAAGATCAGCAAGGTCGGCACCACGCCAATCAATCCCAGCGGCGCGGTGAAGAACACCATGACCATCGCCGAGATCGAGCGTACCTGGAGGATGATGATCAGCAGCGTCAGGGCAACCATGATCGGCAGCAGCGGCACGATCGCCTGGCCGGCCTTGCCCGACTCCTCGATGGCCCCCGCCTGCTCGATCCGGTACCCGTCAGGAAGGGTGTCCATGATCGGCTGCAGTTGTTTGAGGATTGCGCTCGATACGTCCGGTGGCTGCAAGCCTTCGGCAATGTCGCCGCGCACGGTAATGGTCGGCGTGCGATCACGCCGCCGCAGGATTGGGTCCTCCATGCGCACATCCACCTCGCCGACCTGGGACAGCGGAATACGCTGTCCCGCCGTGCCCACCAGGGTAAAACCTTCGATCTTGGCGGGATCGAGTCGAATATCACCTGCGGCGCGACCAACCACTTGCACCGAACGGATGTCCTCGCGAACCGCCGTAATCGGCACCCCCGTGAGCAGGAACTGCAACTGCTGGGCGACGGCATTCGAGGTCAGGCCCACCGCCTGCAAACGATCTTGATCAAGACTGAAATGCAGCGTCGGCGTCAGTGGCCCCCAGTCGGTATTGACGGTCCGCATCATCGGGCTCGCTTGCATGACGTCCTGTACCCGACCGGCGATCTCGCGCAACGTTGACGGATCGGGGCCCATCACCCGGTAAGCCACGGGGAATGGCGAATACGGACCAAACACCAGTTGAGTCACCCGCACCCGCGCCTGCGGGGCAAGCCCTTCGGCGACCGCTTCGCGAAGACGGAACTTGAGGGTTTCACGGGCCTCCTGGCTGGTCGTCAGCACCACAATCTTGGCGAAGGACGGGTCAGGGAGTTCCGGCGCCATCGCCAGGTAGAAGCGTGGCGCACCTTGACCGATATAGGCGGTGACGATTTTCGCCTCATCCTGCTTTTGCAACCAGGCCTCGACCTTGGCCGTGGCGGCACTGGTCTGCTCGATGGAGGTTCCATAGGGCATCTGCACCTCGACCAATACCTCGGGACGGTCTGAGGTCGGGAAGAATTGCTTCTTGACCAGGCTCATGCCGAGAATCGCCACGACAAATGTCGCGACCACGGTGCCGGCCACCCACCATTTGCGCGCGATGACGCGGGTCAGGAGCTGGCGAAAGCGATTGTAATGACGCGTGTTGTAGATAGCCGCGTGACCGCCCTCGACCGGCTTGATATCCGGCAATAGCTTCACCCCAAGATAAGGGGTAAAAGCCACCGCGACGACCCAGGAGGCGATCAGGGCAATGCCGACGATCCAGAACATGTTGCTGGTGTATTCGCCGGCGGTCGATTGCGCAAAGCCGTTGGGCATGAAGCCAATCGCCGTCACCAGCGTACCGGACAGCATCGGCGCGGCGGTGTGGCTCCAGGCATACGCGGACGCTTTGATCCGGTCGTAGCCCTCCTCCATCTTTACCACCATCATTTCGATCGCGATGATCGCGTCGTCCACCAACAGCCCAAGCGCCAGGATCAGCGAACCCAGGGTAATCCGGTCGAAGTTCTTTTCGGTGGCCGCCATCACCACAAACACTATCGCCAGCGTCAACGGTACGGCGGCTGCGACCACAACGCCTACACGCCAGCCCATGCTGAGAAAGCAAACGAGCATGACAACCAGCAGCGCGACAAAAAACTTGACCATGAACTCACCGACGGCCGAGTCGATGTTCACGGCTTGATCGGTGACCTTGGTCAGCGTCATGCCCAGTGGCATGCCTTCATTGATCTTGGTCGTCTCGGCGTCCAGTGCCTTGCCCAGGTCCAGGCCGTTCCAGCCCTCGCGCATTATGATCCCCAGCAGCAGCGCCTCTTCGCCGTTATTGCGAACCAGGAAAGTGGCCGGATCTTCATATCCGCGCTCGACTGTCGCGACGTCCGAGAGCTTCAGCGTGCGCCCCTGGATCGCAAGCGGTGTGTCGCGAATTTTCGCCAATTTATCGAAGGCACCGTCCACCCGCAGGACGACTTGCGGCCCTTTGGTTTCGATCGAGCCAGCAGGCGTGAGCAGATTCTGGCTGTTCAGCGCGGCGAAGATATCCTGGGGCGAGACGCCCAAGGTCGCCAGTCGATCATGGGAGAACGACACAAAGATTCGCTCGGGCTGCTCACCGATGATGTTGACCTTCTTCACGCCCGCCACATGCAACAGGCGCTGGCGCAACGCTTCGGCATCTCGCACCAGCAGGCGCTGCGGTTCGCCTTTGGCCTTCAGGGCGAACAGCGCGAAGGTAACGTCCGAATACTCGTCATTGACCATCGGCCCAATGACGCCCGCCGGCAGCCGAGTGGCCTCATCGTCGAGTTTCTTGCGCGCCTGATAGAACTCCTCCTGGACTTGCGAGGGTGGCGTGCGATCGACCAGCGAGACCATGGTGAAAGCCAGACCTGGACGGGTGTAGGTTTCCGTGCGGTCGTACCACTTCAGTTCTTGCAGGCGCTTTTCCAGCGGCTCGGCGACTTGGTCCTGCATCTCCTGGGCAGTCGCGCCCGGCCATGCAGTGATGACGGTCAACTGCTTGACCGTAAACGGCGGGTCCTCGGCACGCCCCAACTGGAAGAACGCCAAGGTACCCGCGACGGCAATCAGAAAGATCAGGAACACGGTAATGGAGCGCTCGCGAACGGCGAGTGCCGATAAATTGAGACTCATTGACGGCCCCCGGCAACCTTCACGTCACCCTGTGGGCTCAGTCGCACTTCCTCGCCATCGCGCAGTAGATGCGCGCCCAGCGCGACAATGCGCTCGCCAACCTTGAGCTCACCTGCAACTCGGGCAGCGTCGTCACTCAAGCCCAGGACCTGAACAGGCCGCCAGCTGACTTTCGCCGGTTCGCCGGCAATGACCCACACACCGGTTCCCTTGCCCGGGTCATAGAGGGCAGCGATCGGAACTTGCAGGACCGGCCCTTGCGCGGCGTCTTCGGCGATCCGAAGGGTGACGGTCGAACCCAGCGGCGCATTGGCCAGCCCGCCCGCCAATACATACCGCGCCTCAAAGGTGCGTGTCACAGGGTCAGCCGAATCCGACAGCAGCCTCAGCTTGGCAGTGACAGCAGCCGAGGTGTTGCCGTAAAGCGTCGCCTGAGCGGTGGACCCTGCGGCCGGACGCAAGGTTTCTGGCAATTGCACGATGGCTTCGCGCTGACCGGCCCGTGCCAGTCGAACCACCGGCTGCCCAGGGCTGACCACCTGCCCGGGTTCGGCGAGCGTCTCCATGACAACGCCATCGGCGTCTGCCAGCAGTACGGCATAGCCCGACGCATTCCGGGCCACGTCAGCCTGAGCTTGCGCGGCGCTGAGTTGTGCCTTCGCGGTATCGGCTGCGGCTTTGATCTGATCGTAGCCCGATGCGGAAATGGCGCCTGCGGCCACCAGCTCACGATAACGAGCCTCGTCATCTGCGGTCTGTTTGGCACGGGCTTTGGCGGCAGTGACCGCTTCTTGCTGCGCTCGTGCTTGCAAGCCTAAGTCGATGGGATCCAGACGCATGAGCGGCTGACCACGCTTGACGGTCTGCCCGGTATCGACCAGACGCTCAAGCACTTTGCCCGACACTCGGAAACCCAAGTCACTCTGGACGCGAGCCGCCACGACTCCGGTGAATGAACGCCAGAGGCCGGACGAATCCTGAACTTCAGAGACCCTCACCAAAGGAGCGAGCGTGCGCGGATCTTGGACGGTGGAAGAGTCGCCACACGCCGTCAGGACGAGAGGCAACAAGCAAGCGGCAAGGGTGACAGGTCGAAGCCGGCGCATAGATTCCCTACTTGAAGAATAGAAACAGGTGTCACATTCTCTGGCGTGTGACCATTACTGTCAATGGTCACAACCATTGCGACCAGAGACTAAATTACAATTTTCTCAACACTTATTGCGACCATAGCCCCCAGCGAGAGCACCCACCCATGAGGAGTTCATTGACAGAAAGTGACCAATATATAATATGGTCACACATCAATCTCCACTTCAGGAATCTCCATGTCGCCACTCCACCCCGCTGCTCTGATACTGAGTGCCAGCTTGATGGCAGGCTGCGCCGTTGGTCCGGACTATCACCGTCCGGACACTGCGCTATCGGACCGTTTCCTCGGTCAGCCCTCTGTCGAACAGCGGCCCGCGACGATGCCGGCCAGTCTCGTAGCTTGGTGGGAAGGCTTTGATGACCCAGCGCTGACCGAATTCGTCGCCAAGGCACTTGAGCAGAACCTGGACCTGGCGCAGGCCTCGGCGCGCGTCGC
The DNA here is from genome assembly GCF_900156295.1 of Pseudomonas sp. A214. Lineage (NCBI taxonomy): Bacteria > Pseudomonadati > Pseudomonadota > Gammaproteobacteria > Pseudomonadales > Pseudomonadaceae > Pseudomonas > Pseudomonas sp. A214. Next base: position 3,248,599 of record NZ_LT707062.1, on the reverse strand, counting down.
GCAGGCGCGGGCCGGCCTGGGTGCGGCCGATGCTGCTTTGCTGCCCTCGGGCAATATCAGCGGCCAGGCCGCGCGCGCCTATCAGTCAGTCGAAACCCCACTCGGCCAGGTGCTGAATTCAACGCCTGGCTATGATCGGTATGGAAGCGCTTACGAACTCAACCTCGGGGCCAGCTGGGAGGTCGATTTGTTTGGCAGCCTGCGCCGGTCACGCGAGGCCGCCCTGGCCGAATACCAGGCGTCCGCAGCGGGCGCCACGGCCACCCGCCTGGCCGTCGCTGCGCAGACCGCCGACATCTACATCACTGTCCGCGGATTGCAGACCCGTTTGGGCATTGCGAACCAACAGGTCAAAACGCAACAGGAACTGCTGGAGAAGGTCCAACTGCTCTACAGCAAGGGCCTCGCCGCCAGCTATCAGGTTCGCCAGACCGAGGGCGCCTTGGCACAGGTCCAAGCGACAGTGCCGGTCCTGCAAATTGGCCTGGATGCTGCGATGAACGCACTGGACATCATGCTCGGCACGCCGCCCGGCACGCATCGCACACAACTGGCCAATGCGCGAAGCATTCCTCTGGCACCCCAGATAACCGCCATGGGAACGCCTGCCGATCTGCTGCGCCGCCGGCCCGATCTCATCGTGGCCGAGCGCCGTCTAGCGGCCTCCAATGCACGCATCGCAGAGGCCGTTGCTGAGTACTATCCAAAATTCTCCCTCAGCGCGCTGCTCGGTAGCGCCACCGCCGTATCCGCCGGCAACCTTTTTACCGGCGGCGCCAGCCAGTCGGCGGGTGTATTGGGACTGCGCTGGAGGCTCTTCGACTTTGGCCGTATCAACGCACAGATCGATCAAGCCAAGGGGCAGGAAGCCGAGGCCCTGGCCGCTTATCGCCAGTCCGCGCTGCGCGCCAGCGAGGATGTCGAGAACGCGTTCTCCTCGTTGGTCAATCGCGAAGCCCAGGCAACCACCCTCACCGCAGCAGAGACAGCTCTGACTCAGGCTCGTCAATCCTCGTTCATTGCCTATGAGAAAGGCACCGCCAGCCTCATCGACGTCCTGCAAGCCGACGAAACACTGCTGCGAGCTTCCGATGCCCGAGCGCAAGCGCGAACCGAATCGGCACGAGCGGCGGTCGCCGCGTTCAGGGCACTGGGTGGTGGCTGGCAGCCTGCTCACGCCGAGCCTGTGGCAAGTCGATGACGTAACCAGGTGACGTGGCACCACCTGCGCGCCCTCCTCCTTCAGCTAAAACCAGCAGAGAACAGCAATATGAAAACGAACGATAACTCTTGGGTGCTCATCACGGGCGCGTCGAGCGGATTTGGCGAGGAGTTTGCCCGGCAGTACGCAGCACAAGGGAAATCGCTGGTCCTGGTAGCACGCCGATTGGATAAACTTCAGGCGCTGTCGGCGCAGTTGCGCGAACGCTTCGGCGTTGAGGTGCTCGTCGAGCAAGTCGACCTGTCCTCGATTCCGGCGATCATCGAACTGTATCAGCGACTGAGCGAGCGCGGTGTCGTGATCGATGTGCTCATCAACAATGCCGGTCATGGCTTGCAAGGGCCCTTTCTGGATCAATCCGTAGAACAATCCCTGGCCATGATCGATTTGGACATCGCCAGCCTGACAGCCCTGACGCGCCTCTTCGCGACTGACATGCGGGCCCGAAAACGCGGACATATCCTGATGGTTGCCAGCCTGCTGGCCTTCCAGGGCGTGAAGAATTTCGCCGTTTACTCTGCCGCGAAGGCCTATGTGCTTCGCTTCTCTGACGCGCTTCATCGTGAACTCAAAACCGACGGCGTCGTCGTGACCGCACTTTGCCCCGGGATGTCGGACACCGGATTTGCACAAAGCGCCAGGCAAAAGCTCACACCGGCCCTGAAAATGGTGATGATGCAGCCCCAGCCCGTTGTCGCTGCGGGAATCCGTGCGCTGCAAGCCGGACGCATGAGTGTCGTGCCAGGCTTTGGCAACAAAGCGATTACGGTCTTGACCTGGGCCACGCCTCGCCGGTTTCACCAAGGCATCATGGCGCACGTCATGGGCGTCTGAGTGGGCGATGTGAAGGCCTTCCCGAAGGGAAAGGAATGCCTACAAAAAGGCCGGAGGCAACCTGTGCCCCGGCCTTTTCGTTATCGTAAAGCGGCAATCAATCAGAAGCGATAGCTGACAGAAGCACCGAGGCCGCTGGCACTGTTCTTATACGTGGAGCTGTAGGCGCCCCGGGTCGCTGAGGTGTGATTGACCTGCACGCTCTCTTCCCACAGATAAGAATAGGCAACGTCGATCGTGACATCGTCCACCGGCGTCCAGCCTGCACCGAAGCTGATCACCGTCCGGTCGCCCGTAGGAATACGTGGCCCGCGGTCGGTGTTGTTGGCGGGCGACTGGTCGACCGACAAGCCTGCGCGAAGCACCCACTGGTTGTTCAACCGGTACGCCGTACCGATGGCGTGGGCCCACGTGTCATGCCAGTTCTGCTCTTCGGCAACGGTGCCCAGCGAGCCACTGAGCAAAGGAGGCAAACCCGAGTTCTGGATGACCAGTTCCTTGAAGCGACTCCAGCGTGTCCAGGTGGTCCCTGCATAAAGCGTCCAGTCATCGTTGAGCTGATGAGTCACCGAGAAGTCCACCGACTCCGGTGTATCCACATCCAGCGAAGCGTCATAGCTCTGGCCGCTGACGCCCAGCAAGCTGAAGACTCCACCAGTAACCTTAGTCTTGGCGTCCAAGTGGTAACTGACTTTGGAGTGGTACGTCAGACCTAAGCGGGTTCGGTCAGTAGCCTGCACCAGGATCCCCGCGTTGAAACCCAGGGCCGTGTCGTCGCCGGTGCTTTTGAGTTTTCCATCATTGCGCCCAGGGCTGAGAGGGTTGGGCACCATCCCGGACAACTCACCGCTGATACGGTTGATGGTAGGACCGAACCCGATCGACACTTTGTCGTTAAAGGCATAGCTTACAGTGGGCTGGAACGTAAGGGTCGTGACCTCGCTTTTGTTGGCGTAATAACGCCCGGCGAAACCGCTGCCATAGTCGGTAATCAGGCCGAAAGGAACATAAAAACCAACACCGAACGCCCAGTGCTCATCAATGGGTTTGACGTAGTAACCCATCGGCACCGTGGTCGCTGGCACCATATCGCCGTCCTGCTGGCCACCGAAGGTGCTGCGAGTCTGGCTGATGTCGGACTTGGCGAAAAGCGTCGCCGCCCCCAGACTGACCTGCTCCCTCTTCAAGCGAGACATGCCCGCCGGATTGCCAAAAACGGTGCTCGCATCTTCAGCAGAAGACGAGCGACCGGCAAACCCGGATCCCATCCCACTGATGCTTTGCTCATTGAGCGCGAAACCGCTCGCCAGCACATGAGAAGTGGCGAGCGCAACAGCGAGACCTAGCGGGGTCTTGAGCCATATTTTTTTCATTATTAGAACTCTTACAGCAGTAGCTGAGGTGAATGAAGCGGGTGGTTGTGTTATGTGAAAATTGCCACGGTCTGACGCGCCCAAAGCACTCGTCGACCGCTTTCGTCCCAGATTTCCATATCTTGCAATGAGTAACCTTCCAGAGCCTGCTGGCTGAAAGAACTGATGAGAAACCATTCACCAGCAACGGCCGGCTGCGGTAAATCAATCATCCAGGACGCAGAGCTGATGGCGGCGGGCTCGGTGAAGCAGGTCATGGCGGCCGGCGGCAAACTGTCAGCGAGCGCAACCAAGGCGACGGCCGGGTCCACGCCCTGTGCATCCAGGTGGCGCACCCACATCAACAGTTCGGGATTTTCTGCGCCAGATACTGGCAATGAACCGCCCGCCGCGCGCATCTCGAAGTTATGGGCGCAAGCCGGTGCGACGTTGCTATCCAGAACCAGCGTGGAGTATTTGGATGGCCCCTCTACAAGCGGTCTTCCCCAGGAGTTGTGGCTGATTTTGCTTTCGCGCGGCTGAGCGAATAACAGCGTGGTGCGCAGCGCCAGGTCATCGCCCGACATACAGTCGACCGCTACCGAGGTGACTGACCGCCCTTGACGCAACACGCTGGTTTCGAATGTCTGGGCCTGTGTGACAGGGCCAATGAACGACACCTGGGCTGACCTGAACGGCGGGAAATCTGTCGGACACTCACGCAAAACCGCTTGCAGCGACAGCGCCGCAGACAGGCCCCCAAAGACAGTGCGCCCCTGTAGCCAGTTGGGTGGTGCAATAAAAGGTGAGTCTGGATCGAATTGCTGCAGCATCTGGGCAAAGCTGGTCATATCAACGCTCCCCTGAACTGACCCGTCGTGATCCCCACCAAGCAGCACGCAGGCGTCGCCCTCTCCCAATCGAAACGGGTGGATGGAATCGGTGAAGACCTAAGCTGAAGGCGGCGCTGGATCATGGCGATCTCTTGAGAACAGATGCGCCATACTTATTCATGTGACCATTTGTGTCAACAGTCACAATCCAGACAAATAGATACCTTCATTCAGAAGGTAAAATCGCAGGGACCACGCGGGAATAGGTTGCAATGGCAATGCAGCCCTCAGCCGAAACTCAGGGCATGAGGCTACGCAGGATGAGATTGGAGGTGAGCGTTGGGGCATCCTCGATGCGATCGAGGTTGTACTGCAACAGCAAAGGATTGACGAAAGGCTGGAGCGCCAGATGTATCGCGTCTACCGTCTCGTCCAGTGGCGTCCTGCGCTCGAACTCACCGAGTTCTCGCCCCTCTCGTACGATCTGCAGAACAAAGTCTTTGATCCGGGCATTATAAACCTGCGAGCTTGGCCAACGCTCCGAGGCCGAGAACGCGGCGATGTCATAAAGCTTGCGGTCGTTGAAGAACAGGTCCGCGCCCGTGACCATCAGTGTTTTGACCATGCGTCTAAAGCGCTCCGTAGGTGAGAGGCCTTCCACGTTGATGGCCTGCTCCACGGCGGCAACGATTTGCGCCAGACAATTTTTGCAAATGGCTTCGCCGATTGCCTGCTTGGAATCAAAGAACTTGTAGATGTAAGCCTTGGAAAACCCGATGGCCTTGGCCAGGTCGGACACCGTGGTCTTGCCGTAACCGTATTGACTGAAATGCTCATTGGCCGCCGCGACAATCTGGTCTCGGATGTCATGGTCGACTGGGCCACGGACGCTGGGGGATATTGGCTGGTTCATGCGGTCAGCTTACTCACCTCAAAGGCGGTTGACAACTTGTGACCACATTGTAATTAAGTCACATATCTGGCGATTTGGCTGGATAGCCGTTTGCATGTCAGGAGCTGCCATCGGCGCAACTGCCCTGCTGTACTGGGTCTATCTGGGACTCGCTTCCAAATGATTTCCTGACATCTGGTGCTCATCACTGCGTCTGCGGACCATCGAGCGGAACATCAAGGATGAAGGTTGCACCCTGTCCAGCCCCGTCGCTGTGCACGGTCAAGCTGCCCCCCATTTCCTGTGCGGCCAGCGCGCAGCTGTGCAGGCCGAAACCGTGACCGTCTTTGCGAGTAGTGAAGCCATGGGAAAAGAGCCGCGCCAGATGCTCTGGTGCAATCCCATTGCCGTTGTCGGTCACCGTGATACGCAATGCTGGCCCGTCAGCCAGCAAGGCGCTGAACGTGATGCACGGGCTGCGATCGATCACGCCGTTCATTGCTTGTTTGGCATTGCGGATCAGGTTCACCAGAATCAGCAGCATCCGGTGCCGGTCCAGCGGCAGCAAGGGCAAGTCGGCAATGTCCTTGACCACCGTCACCTCCTGGCGCGCCAGTGATCCAGCACTCATGCGCAAGGCATCATCGATCAACTCCGGGACCGGTACTGTCTCGACGATACTGACAGCAACGGCATAGGACTGCTGGGCAGCGACAATGGTTTTGATGTGGTCAATGCCCTTGGTGAGTTGCCCGAGCTCTTCGATAATGCCCTGTTGCTCTATCGCCACCACCTCCGCCAGCTTGAGCAGGTAGCCGGGCAGCATCTTTCCTTTGTGGTCTGTGGTGAGAAAATCGCTCAAGTCATGGACGTGTTCGTTCATCATCTGAGCCACCTTGCCCAGCCCCTGGGCTTTGGAGGTGCGCATCAGGCTGCTGACCAGTTCTGCCGATACGTTCACACTGTTAAGGACGTTGCCGACGTTGTGCAGCACAGTCGTAGCGATTTCGGCCATGCCCGCCTGACGGGATTTTGCATGCAGTTCGGTTTGCACGTGACTCATGCGGAGCGCCGCGCGCACGCGAGCCATGAGCTCCAGCGGCGAGAAGGGTTTGGCGATATAGTCATCGGCGCCACTCTCCAGCCCGGAGACGCAGGCCTCGCTACCGCCACGGGCGGTCACCAGGATCACCGGTAAATGGGCAAAACCGGCGCTGGCTTTGATTCTGGCTGTCAGGCCAAAGCCATCGAGTTTCGGCATCATCACATCCGAAACGACCACATCGATGGGTCGACGCTGCAGGAGTGCCCAGGCCTGCTCGCCATCAACTGCGGTGGCGACGATGTAATCGTTTTGCAAAAGTTCTCTGAGATAGCTGAGCATTTCCGGGCTGTCGTCGACCACCAGCACTCTGGATCGCAAGGCGTGTTCCGGGTGCTGCTCGTCACCTGCGCCTTGCGTCACGACTTGGTCGTTGCGACTGCCTTGGTGGCCGTCGTCGAAACGCAAGTGGCGCTGCTCAATAGTGCTTGTTGTGCTCGATGACGATCGCTCCTGCATATTGCTGGCTTCGCTCGGCACGGTGTTTTGCTCGGCCCCCAGCGGAAGTCGAACAAAGAAGCACGAACCCCGTCCAGGCTCGCTGTTCACGCCCACTTCGCCCCCCATCAGTTCGGCCAGATCCTTGACCAGGGCCAGACCGATGCCTGTGCCGCTGTAGTGGCGCGTGGCGGAGTTGTCGATCTGGGAAAAACGCTGGAACAGCAACGGCAGTTTGTCAGGCGCAATGCCGATCCCCGAGTCTTGCACCGCGAGTTCAAAACGCTCGCCATCAATCAGCGTCACTGCCAGGTGCACGGTGCCGCCAGCGGACGTGAACTTGATAGCATTGCTCACCAGGTTGAGAAGAATCTTCTCGAAGTGTCGGGGGTCCAGGAACACCGTGCCGAGCGCAGGATCGATGCTGCTGGTCAGAGTGCAGCCTTTGCCCTCGGCCACCATGGCGGCATCCTCGGCCAGCACACCCACCATCTTGTTCAAGTCAATTGGCGCCGGACACACCTCAAACTTGCCCGCTTCGGCTTTGGAGAAATCGAGAATGTCATTCACCCGGTTCATCAAGCGCAGTGCGTTGCGTTGGGCGCGGTCGATTTGCACATGCCAGTCCGCCGGCGGGATGGTCGCCGCCGAGAGCTGCTCCAGGGGGGCGAGAATGAGGGTCAGGGGGGTGCGCAGTTCGTGGCTGACCGTGGCGACGAAATCGCTCTTTGCCTGGTTGGCCGTCTCGGCCTGGTTGCGCGCCTGAATGAGCTCGACGGCCTGCGCCTCCAGCACCTCGGTCTGTTGATGCAGCGTGTCGGTCCGTTCGGCGACCATTCTCTCCAAGGAGGCCTGCACTTGCTGTCGTTCGGCTTCAGCCTCAGCCTCCAGCACCCGGATGCGCAGGGCATTCTCCTGGAACACCCGTACGGCGCGGGTCATGATTCCAATCTCGTCGCCGCGTCCGGCGCTGGCGATCTCGGCGTTCAGGTCGCCGGCCGCAAGCCTGCGCATGACCGAGGCCAGGGCCACGATGGGCTGTGCGATAAATCGCGACGTGCTCCAGGCGATGGCGCCGGCTAGCAGGATGGCGACGGTACCTGCAATTATCGTCGCAAGCATGCCGCGATCATTGTGGACCAAGGCGTCGGAGCGCGCCTCTCCAGCGAAGCGCGCAACCAACTGGCCGGCGCTGCGAGCCTCGTCGCGAACCTGATCGCGTGCATCGCTCAAAGCGTTGCTTGCCTGATGGAACCTGGCGAATGCCGCCCGGTAGCCGGCAATCTGATCGCTGACCGTCAGAGGCGTAGCCTTGGCTTGCGGCCCCACGGACGAAGGCAGAACGCGCGCGAGACGGGAAAGTTCATCAAGGATGTGGCCGACAGAGCTGGCGACCTCCGCTGACGGTGACAGGCGAAACGACAGGGTCTGCGCCTCCAGGGTGGCAACACGCTCGGCGAAACGCTTGGACAACGCGGCGGCATTGTGCAGCAAGCCGGTGGCTGCCTGAATGTCGCTTGCATCATGAGCAACGCGCCCATCCACCTCACTCAACATTGCCTCGAGGTGCTCGACCACATCCCCGACGACGGCGAGCTGCCGCAACGCCTCGCCTCCCCGCAACTTGGGCGCCTCGCCAAGGTGCTCTACCGTCACGCAGGTAGCAACGACCGCTGTTGCCAACTGGTCGAGGGGCTCTCTCTCCTGCGGCTCCCCCATCACCTCGCGCAATTGCTCGACCACCGGCGGGAGTGCCGCGCAGGCGTTGCGCGCTGCGGCCGCCCCATCACCGGTCACCAGCATCTTGGCCACATTGGCGATGATGATCCGTTCGCCGTTGCGCAGGATATCCAGGATGCGATGGGCGCCTTCAATGTTGCTCACCTGTGCCTGGTGCTCAGCGGTGCGGGCGTCAAGCCCCTTCAGCCCATCGGCGATGCCCTGTTCGACCAGGATCGTCGCCTCTCGCATCCGACCGTAGTGGGCTGTCATGTTCTCCGTTTCGCCATCCATGGTCAGGGTCGCCGCCCGCAAAGCGGCGATCGCCGCGGCGAGCCTGTCCAGACCGCCCTTGAGCGATTGCGCCTCTGCCACCGCAATGGCGGTAAGGCCGGCAATAGCGGTCGCCACCATGCCCTCGGCTTGGGAGAGGCTTTCCTGGTCGCGGGTGGCGATGAAGTTTTCCACCCGCTCGGTGGCCCCGTTGACCGAGGCCAGAATTTCTGCGGAATGGCTGGCCGAATCCACCGAACGAACCATGCCTCGCAGGCCATAGAGGTTCACTAGCGATACCGCCAGCATCAGAAACACCAGTGCGGCGACTGCCAGCCCGATCCTGACGGCAATGGGCCTGTCTGTGGTGGGCCTGAATGTCAGCACCGCGCCTCGCCTCCTCGCTCCCCGCCCACCACTACTGCTTCGTCACCTCCGGCAAAGGCGTCGGCGGCGCCGTATGGTTGACGGCCGCGTCGATCATCGCCGCAACGGAAGCCTGGCTGTAGAAAGGATTGGCGGCGCCGCCCACCGGCATAGTGGCGAGCCACGCGTCCAGGTCCTTCGCATCGATGCGTACCAGCGGCACCTCGACGAACTTCGGCACTTGCTTGCCCGCCAGAATCTGCTGGGCCACCCAGAACCCCACCTGGGAAACGCTTGGGGAGGCGGAGACCGAGACGGTCTCGTAGCCATTGGCATCGCGCTCCTGCTTCCACAGGGCAAGTTCGTCCTGACGGTTCCCCATCACAATAATCGGCAAAGGGCGCCCCGCCGCCTTGAACGCCATGGCCGCGCCATAACCGTCGCCCCCCTGAGTCGCGACGGCATCAATGCTGGGAAGCGACGGCAGTGCCAGCGCCACCTCCTTGCGTGCGACGGACGCCGTCCAGTTCCCGTACACGGTCTTGGCGAACTTCAGGCCCGGGTAGTCGCTGGCGGCCTTGCGAATGCCGTCGCTGATGTTTTTATCGGTGGCATCGCCGGCAATGCCGCGGATCTCCAGCAGTGTTCCGTTCCCCTTGAGACGCTCGGCGATATAATCCATTTCCACGCGGCCCATGGCGGACCAGTTGTAGTCCACGGTATAGACGCAGCTTTCGGTGACCAGACTGGCCATGACGACCACCACGATGCCAGCGTTGCATGCATCGCGAATCACCCCGTTGAGGGCCGTGTCGGACGCGGCCAGGATGACGATGGCGTTCACGCCTTTGACGATCATGTCCTGGATATGGGCCGCCTGTTCCGCTGCGGAGTTATTGGCGCTGACCACCGGAGCCTCGCGGACCAAGCCATCCTTTTGTGCTTGGGCCGCCACCTCCTGCCAGTTGCGCACCATCACTTTGCGGAAATCACTGCCCGCGTAGGAGTTGCTGAAGGCAATGCTATAGCTTGAGGTAGGGCCGCCGGCGATGCCGCCATCGGCAGCTTGGGCTGGATTGGCGACAACCATCGCCAGCCCGGTCACGCAGCCGGCGAGGCGCCATAAGATTTTGTGGAGTGGTTTAGTGTTCATGCGGCTCTCCATGTCCTTGGGATTTACCAAAAGTAATCCACCTGCATTTGCCGACAGTCTGGATCGACTGCTCGACCTGGTTGGAGAAGTCGGCCTTCAGATTGGAGATCGTCGACCCTGTGAATGAAGCGCCCAAACGCTCACGAACTGAGGAGATATTGCCCATTGATCAAGCTGCGCCCCTGGGCACCGGTTACCGGATTGCTCATTCGGTCATTCCAATCATAGAACCGGGCACGAAGAACCAGAGACATACAGACTCCTTTCCTTGGCGGCTGAAAACCGAAATCAGTACATTGCCTGCAGTGACACTGAGCATAGTCTCAAGGTGCCCACTTCGCTCGCGGCCATGAAGGATTTCAGCGAGACTCTGCTTGTCGTGATGGGCGGGAGTCGACCAACAGAGCAGATCCTAACCTTCCTCCTTGGACTCAAGCGCACGGTAGTGGTCAATCTTGACTTGCAGTGCAGCAACGGCCTTTTGCATGGCAGCAACTTCGGCCTGTACATCCTGTAAATGGCTCTCCAGCATCTGGCGGCGTTCGGCAATCGTTGAGTTCCCAGCGCTGCGCAGCTTGGCGAATGTTTGCATTTTGCCGATGGTCATGTGAGTGGTGCGTAAACGCAGCAAAAACTCCAGCCACGCCATATCAGTCGGCGCATAAAGCCGTTGCCCGCCGGCCGCACGGGCGACCGGCGCCAACAGGCCGATGCGTTCGTAGTAGCGCAGGGTATAGGCCGTAAGGCCAGTGCGCTTGGCGACCTGGTCAATCGTCTGGTAGGCGTTCATAAGCACAATCCTTGGCCATCGGTGTTCGGTAATGCACCCGTCCCGCTCACTCGGGAGGTGCGGCAACAATTTTGATGCCTCGTTTGGCAAACACTTCCCGCGCTGCGCTGATGCCATTCAACGCGCTTGGAAAACCAGCATACACCGCCATCTGGATGATGATTTCAACGATCTCCTCAGGTTTGCAACCCACATTCAGCGCCCCCTCTATATGCACCTTGAGTTGAGGTTGCGCGTTCCCCAATGCGGTGAGGGCCGCGATGGTTGCCAACTCGCGTGTGCACAGAGCAACACCAGGCCTGGAAAACACATCACCATAGGCGAAATCGACTATCCATTCACCCAGCTCGGGCGAGATATCGCTAAGCGACTTGACCACGTTGTTGCCGGTGGTCCCGGTGATTCTTTCCAGGGTCTCGACCCCTTTCACTCGTCGACTATCCGGTTCAGTTGCCGACGCCGGAATTGCGATTGCTGAAAGCACGAGCCCGGTTACAGCGCTCAGTTTTTTTAATGTCATGACCTGTCTCCTTGTTTAAGCCGCGCAACGGACCTGGCCGTTTTGGCGGTGCAACAAGGAGGCTATTGGTTAGAGCGCGCTCTAAGTCAAGCGCCAGTTGCTTTCAGCTAAAAGGGCCCGCAGCTAAAGGGAGCCCCCCTCACATCATCGTCACACCACCGCAGTTGCAACCGTTCTGGAACGCCAGGCAAAAGCCAACACCATCAACAGCCCCAGACCCGCCATTGCCGCTCCAGCCAGGGAAATCGCCGGATAACCCAGCCCGGTATTGATCACCGCTCCGCCCAGCGCCGCACCCATCGCGTTACCCAAGTTGAAGGCGCCGATGTTCACCGCCGAGGCCAGATTGGGTGCGTCCTTGGCGGCTTCCATGACGCGCATCTGTAGCGGCGGCACCAGGGCGAAGCTGGCGACACCCCATATCAGGATGGCAACGGCGGCCGGCAGCGGCCAACGCATCAATACGGTGAATGCCAACAAGACGAGAATCAGCGCGCTCAGCGAAACGATCAGGGTGCGATCTATCGAACGGTCGGCGGCCTTGCCGCCCCACATGTTGCCCAGCGTCAACCCCACACCGAACAGCACCAGCATGGCGGTGATGTACGCGGTGGATGCATGGGTTTCGCTGCTGAGGATCGGCGCGATGTAGGTGAAGACGGTAAACATTGCACCCGAGCCGACTACGGTCAGGGCCAATGCACCCAGCACCGGTCCACGACCCAGCACCCGAATTTCGGCCATTACACCGACGCTTTGTGGCGCCTGCAGGTTCGGTAGCGCGAACCACAACGCGGCCATGGTTACCACGCCGAGTCCGGTAATACCCCAGAATGCGGTGCGCCAGCCGAACAGTTCGCCAAACCAGGCGGCCAGCGGCACACCGCCGATGGTGGCCAGGGTCAGGCCCAAGAACATGGCCGCAACCGCCCCGGCGCGTTTCTCCGGGGCGACCACGCTAGCGGCGACGATGGAGCCGACGCCAAAAAACGCGCCGTGGTTCAGTGAGGTCACCACTCTGGCGACCATGAGGCTGTAGTAATCGGTAGCCAGGGCTGACATCAGATTACCCAGGGTAAAAATCGCCATGAGTCCGATCAGCAGATAGCGCCGGGGAATCCTGCCGGTGGTCAGGGTCATCAGCGGCGCGCCGAGCAATACACCCAAGGCGTAGGCACTGACCAACAAACCTGCGGCGGGAATGGATACGCCGAGATCCGCAGCGATGCCCGGCAACATGCCCATGGGGGCGAACTCGGTAACGCCGATGCCAAAGGCACCAATGGCGAGTGCGACAAGCGGTGGATTGATACGCATGGAAGGCTCCTTATCTATGCCGCCAATGCTACGATCCAACTTTTTCAGGCGGTAGATAGCATTTCTGGCAATCACCTTTGCGTACGGAGCACAAATGGACTTCAACGGCAGATCAGGTGAAATGAGCGTGTTCGCCACCGTGGCGCAGGAAGGCAGCCTGTCAGCCGCCGCGCGTGCATTGGGGCTGACCCCCTCGGCGGTCAGTCGGATCATCGCGCGTACTGAACAACGTCTTGGCACTCGCCTGTTGTTGCGCACCACCCGAGCGATCACCTTCACCGCCGAGGGCGAGGCTTACCTGCGCGGCGCCCGCCGTATCCTGGCCGACATGGCCGAGGTCGAAGAAGCCATCGCCGACCAGGGCGTGCCCCGGGGCCGTTTGCGGGTCAGTGCCGCCCTCGGCCATGGGCGCCAGACCATCGTTCCCTTGGTGGCAGCATTCAGCGCCCGCTACCCGAACATCGTCGTCGACCTCACCCTCGGCGACGAAGTGGTCGACATTCTCGGCGGTCAGGCCGACGTGGCGGTACGCTTTGGCCATCTGCCCGACAGCCCGCTGACAGCACGAAGGATCGGCGACACCGGCCAGGTCGTGGTGGCATCGCCCGAGTATCTGCAGCGCCACGGCATCCCCCGGGAACCGGAAGACCTGCTACGGCACAACTGCCTGCGCTTCAACTTCCGGCGTGCCGAACCCAACTGGCCGTTCATCCGCGAGGGAAATGAGTTTTCCCTGAAGGTCAGCGGCAACATCGAATGCAGCAGTGGTGAAGCGCTGGCACAACTCGCACGGGTAGGCGCTGGCATCGCGCGTATCGGCGATTTCACCGTAGCCGAGGACCTGCGGCGCGGCGATCTGGTACCGCTGCTGGAAGCCTGGAACCCCGGAGACCGGGAGCCGATTCATGCGGTGTTCGTAGGTGGTTCGGCAATGCCGGCGCGGGTGCGGTTATTCGTGGACTTCTTGCTGGAACATCACCGGATGTAAACGGGTAACGTCACCTGCCCCTTCCGGATGCTCGTAATGCTGTGGGAGTTTTACCTGACTGGAACAATCGGGAGCTATAGCCGAGATTGGCCGGTGGCGATTGGTGAGAGGCGGCTTTCGGCTAGAAGCGGACGGTGGTCAGCTCAAACGTCTAAATCTAAACATCTAGGGCCTTTCATAGAAGACTTCAAACCCGGCACCTAGTCCCAGTTCAAGCCCCTCAAGGCGCCGGCAGCATCCATGCCGACGGCATTGTTGGAAGCATCATGTTCGTCAATCCTAAAAGCTCCCCCCCTCAATATGGTAGACCTTCGGTTCTTCTGAAAAATATTCCTCCAATCCCATCATGAATAGCCGATGGTCTTCACTCGCTTCGAAGCCCGGCGTGTGGTCTTCGAGTGAATCCCAGCGCACGATCAGGTTGAATTGCTGGGGGGTTTCAATCCCTTGCGCTAGCAAGTGGCCGCCGTAACCCTTTGCGCGGGTGAGCAAAGGGGCGACCTCGGCAAATGCGTGTCTGAACGCTTCAATGCGTTCTTTGTGAACGGGGAGCAGAGCGATTTCATAAATCATGGCATTCCTCCAACAAGCTCAGTTGACTAAAAGTACGCACTCACGAGATGAGCGATGGCTCGACTGCAATCGCGATTTTTCCCTGAAGGCCGTTGTTGGGGCTCTCCAGTCGAGCGTGGGCAAGCCCAATGTCGGCCAGCGAATAGACCGCGCCAACGTGCGGGCGCAGTTGGCCGCGCTCGACCAATGCGCTCAGCTCATCAAGTTTGCCGCGGTTTTGTCGGGTAAAAACGAAGTGATAACTCGCGTTCTTACCCCACGCCTGAACAAGGTTTTGCGGCTGGGCAATATCCACAATCGAGACTAGGCGGCCGAGTTGGGCGAGCACGTCGGGGCTACGCGTCAGTGTGTTGCCGCCGATGGTGTCGAACACCACATCCACGCCGTGACCACCGGTTTCGCGCATGATGGCGTCGACGTAATCCTCCTTTTCGTAGTCGATGAGCACATCGGCACCCAGGCTGCGTGCGAACTCAAAGTTTGCTTCGCGCACGGTCGTGAAGACCCGCGCTCCAATGGCTTTTGCCACCTGGATCGCGACATGCCCTACGCCTCCCGCGCCGCCGTGTATCAGAATGCTCTCCCCCACTCTGAGCGCCGCTCGCACGGTCAGTGCTTCCCACACCGTCCCGCCAACCAGGGTCAGACTTGCTGCCTCAAGGTGGCTCAGTGATTGCGGCTTACGCCCGATGATGCCTTCGGCCGCAACGTGGTACTCGGCATAACTGCCTGGGCCGTCGAAAATTTGCGGGGTGTACCAGACTTCGTCTCCCGGAGCGAAGCTCGTTACACCCGGCCCGACTTCTTCGACAACGCCCGATACGTCGTGTCCGGTAATGGCCGGCAGTGGCACCAGGTCGACATAGTCGCCACGTCGAACCTGATAATCCAACGGGTTGATCGAGGTTGCGTGTACCCGGACCAGGACCTGTCCCGCGCCCGGCACGGGCTTGGGCACGTCGCGGAGTTCGAACGACTCAGGACCGCCAAATGACTTCAGTATCATCGCTTTCATGGTAAATCCTCATATCTATAAAATGGCATATCGAGATATATCGATATGTTGCGGTAAAAAAATTACAAATCTTTCCCTATGATCTCGGCAAGCGCGCTGATGGTTGCTTCATTGCGCTTGTAGTAGGTCCACTGACCGATACGCCTGACTTCGACCAGGCCCACTCGTTGCAACGTGGCAAGATAGCCAGACACCGTTGACTGCGACAGCCCGATACCCTCTTGAATACTACTGACGCAGACGCCGACCGTGAGAACGTCACCCTCATCCTGCGGAGGGAAGTTCTTTACGGGATCCTTCAAACCTTTCAGGATTTGAAGACGCGTAGGGTTCGAGAGGGCTTTGAATATTTCGATCAGTTCCATGCGCTCAGGATATCGAGATTTACCGATATGTCAATACGAGGGATTAGAATAATTTTGGAGTTCGAATTGCCAGCGGTTTCACAGGCTGGAGCGAGTGCCTGCTTCTAGCCGAAAGCAGCCTGTGGCCATGAGTGAAGGCTTTTTTAAAAAAAACCACGATAACAGGCCAAGCAGGTCAAAAGCGTCAAGGGCGAATTCACCGCCCTCTTTGACGCTACCCATGACTGGTTCTGGTGCGATCGCAGCAACGACGACAGAGGCCGCGAATGCAGCCTCTCGGAGCGTCAGGTGAAATCGCCTTTAGCGTATTCACACAGCTTGCAAACGGCGCCCTCCTTATCGAGGGTAACTTCAGAAATCAACGGTGGCCGACACTTTGAGCGTGCGCGGCGCACCTTGGGTCAGATATCCTCCGTTGGCAGAAGCCCAGTAGTTCTCGTCGGCGACGTTCTCTAGCATCGCGTTGAAGGTCAGCGCGCGGCCCTCCAGTTGCGTCCGATAGCGCGCGCCCAGGTCGACACGGGTCCAGGCGGGGATGCTGTATTCGTTGGCGCTGTCGACGAACTGACCGCCGGTGCGCAGCAGCAGGCCGTTCAGGCTCAACCCGGGCAAGCCGGGCACATCCCAGTCGGCGCCCAGATTGAACTGGAACTGCGGCACACCCACCGCCTGGTTGCTATCGTCGCGGCCGCCAGCTGTGCCGCGCAGCTCGGCTTTGGTCCAGGTGGCGCCGCTCAGCAGGCGCAGGCCGTCCAGCGGCTCGCCGAACAGACTCAGCTCCACGCCGCGATTACGCTGCTCGGCATCCACCCGGTAATAGCCGTCGCCGCCGAGCACGCCCTGCGGCTGTTCGATGCGGAACAGGCTGAGACTGCCGCCGAAGGTGCCCCAGTCGAGCTTGGCGCCCATCTCGATCTGCTTGGAGCGATAGGGCGCGAACATCTCGCCGCTGTTGAGCGCGGCGCCCGGCGCGGTCGGCCCCTGCTGCAGGGACTCGACGCGGTTGGCATAGAGCGACAGGAACTCGGTGGGCTTGATCACAAGGCCATAGGCCGGCGTGGTGATGCTTTCCTGATAGTTTGAGGTGCGGGCACCGCTGGCCGTGCTCCAGGCATCGGAGCTGATGGATTGGCGACGTACGCCCAGGGTCAGCAGCACGCGGTCGTCGAGCAAGCCCAGGGTGTCGGACACCGCCAGGCTGCGGTTCTGCACCTTGGCGGTGGTGTCCGGGTCGTGAATATCGCCGGAGATGCTGGTGGCCGGCGGCTCGACGATGGGCTGGCCCTCATACAGATTGCCGAAGCCGCGACTGCCCGCCGCGGTGGACTCGAACGCGTTGCGCTTCTCCTGCCAGATGCCGTTGGCGGCCAGGTTGATGCGGTGGCTGACCGGCCCGGTGGTGTGTTCGCCGCGCAGCCCCGTAACGGCACTCAGGGTCTCCTGGTCCAGCGGCGAATAGAGGCGACCGATACGTGCGTCGCCGTTCGCGCCGTAGACGTAGTTGGAGGCGTAGATACCGTTCTCCCGCGTGTATTTGCCGCCTGCACTTAGGTATGCCGTCCAAGTGGGCGACAGGTCGTACTCGGCGCTGAACATGCCATAGGTGTCTTCGAGTTGCGACCAGCTCCAGGGTTGCGCGTAGTTGTGGTCGGAGTCGGGTGCCGACGGCGTCTTGCCGTTGAGAGTGCTGGTAGGCCCCGTCGTGGTCAGATAGACCACCGAGCGCCCTTCGTTGACCCGTTGCTTCTGGTAACCGAGATCCGCAGACAGTCGCAGACGGTCGCCGCGGTAGTCCAGGCCGAGGGTGGCGAGACTGAAGCGCGAGTGCTCCTCGTCCACCGCTGTCTCGCCCTCGCGCTGGGCCAGGTTCACCCGCACGCCGAAGCGGTTTTCCTCGCCGAAGCGCTGGCCCAGATCGAGGTGCCCACCCACTCGGCTGTCGCTGGCATAGTCCAAGGTGGCGCGGCGCGTGGGGCTGTCCTCGGCACGCTTGGAGACCACATTGATCGCCCCGCCGACACCGCTGCCCGACGGCGACACGCCATTCACAAAGGCGTTAGCCCCCTTGAACACCTCAACCCGCTCGACCGACTCGGTGGAGATGATCTGTCGCGGCAGAACACCGTACAGCCCGTTGAAGGCAATATCGTCGCTGAACAGCTGGAACCCGCGCACAACGAACACCTGGGAGAAGTTGCCGAAGCCGAATGACTGACGCACGCCCGGATCGCTGGCCAGCACCTCGGCCAGAGTCTGCGCCTGGCGCGTCTCAATCAGCTCGGAGGTGTAACTGGAGAAGGCGAAGGGCACATCTTGCATGTCCTGGTTGCCCAGCACGCCGATGCGGGCACCCCGCGCCGTCTGCCCACCGGCGTACTCGGCCGGCAGATCGACACGGCCGTCGGCGATCCCGCTGATGGTGGTGGAGCCCAGCTCCAACACACCTTGCTCGGGCAGCGGCACCAGAGTGATGGTGCCGTCGTCGCCAGTCTGGAAGCTCAGGCCACTGCCCTCCAACAACCGCTGCAGGCCGTCGACCACCGAATAGTCGCCCTTGAGCGCCTGCGCCACACCACTGCCACGGGTCAGGCCGGCCTCATAGAGCAGACGCACGTCGGCCTGCTCGGCGAAGTCGATGAGCGCCGCGTCGAGTCGCTGGGCGGGCACGTCGAGCTGTACGGCTTGCGCCTGTGCGGCAGCCATGGCCAGGGGGAGTACGGCTAGCGCCGCGAGGAAGGGGGTCGACCGCATGCTGATGTCCTTGGCTATCAATGCGAAGAAGTCGCATTTGCAGGAACAGAAGACGAAGGGGCCGATGATTTCTGAACCATCGCCGCCTAAATATTTTCTGTTTTCTTGAAGGCCCAGGCGCGGCGCGAGTCTCAGCGGCGTGACGTGACCAGAATCAACCCCGGCAAGCGCACCAGACGCACAGGCAAGGTGGTTTCAACAGCACTTAACACCGCCTGTGGATCGTCGAGGGCGAACACACCGGTCACCTGTACCCTGCGAGCGGCTTCGTCAACAAACAGCACGCGCGCAGACTGGCTGCGCTCAAGTTCGGCGAACACTTGCTCCAGTGGCCTGTCACGGAATATCAGCTTGCCGCGCTGCCAGCCCAAGCGCTGGCGCGCATCCAATGCCTGCGGCACCTGCAGTTCGCCGCCGCGCCACTGCACCTGTTGCCCGCCGAGCACCGGCAGCGGGTCGCGCCCCTCGCTGGAGGCCAACACTCGGCCCTCGCTGACCGCGAGGTCGACACCGCCCTCCTCCAGACGCACATCAAAGCGCGTGCCGGTGACGCGTATACGCGCCTCGCCGGCAGTGACAGTGAACGGCCGAGCCGGGTCATGGGCTACCTGGAAATCCGCCTCGCCGCGGTACAGCCTGACCTCGCGGCGACCGTCGACAAACTGCCAGTCCAGCGCCGAATCACCGTTGAGGGTCAACAGCGAACCATCTGCCAGACGCAACTCGCGCACCTCGCCCGGCTGGGTGCTGATATCGGCATAC
This sequence comes from Pseudomonas sp. A214, assembly GCF_900156295.1. Classification (NCBI taxonomy): domain Bacteria; kingdom Pseudomonadati; phylum Pseudomonadota; class Gammaproteobacteria; order Pseudomonadales; family Pseudomonadaceae; genus Pseudomonas; species Pseudomonas sp. A214. The sequence continues at coordinate 3,229,334 of NZ_LT707062.1, read as the reverse complement.
AGGCCAATCCAGGTGCCACGCGGTAGCCACAGAGCGAGCAACAGCATCGCGGCGCAGACCAGTGGAGTTGCCCAACGTCGATGGCGACGCACCACGCGCACCTGAGGCTGCTCGGCCGGACGTTCTATCTGGCCGAGCAAAGACCACAGCCCTTCCACCTCACGAAATGCTTGCTCGTGCTCGGGCGCCGCCTGGCGCCAGGCCTGCGCGGCCTCGCGATCGGCAGCGGTGGCGCGACCAGAATGCAGCAACACCTGCCATTGCCGGGCCTGATCGAGAAGCGAAGGATGAGTCACGGCTGCGGGTCCATCTGCTGCTGGCAGTGTTCGAGGGCCTTCAAAATATAACGTCCGGCCATGCTTTCCGAGACACCCAGGCGCTCGCCGATCTCACGCTGGGTCAGCCCGTCCAGGCGATTCCACAACAACGCCTGACGCAGATGCGGTGGCAAATCCTGGACTACGCGCTGCAATAGCTCCAGGCGCTGGGCGTCGCTTGCCGCTCGCTCCGGACCAGGCTGGGCACTGACCAATTCGACGGATATCTCCTCTTCGACAGGGCGCGATTTTTGCTGACGGCGGTAGTCAATGATCAGGTTGCGCGCGATGCGATAGAGGAAAGCACGAAGATTGCCGATCTCCTTCCCGGACTCGCGCCGGCGAAAGCGCAACCAAGTCTCCTGGCGCAGGTCGGCTGCCAGTTCTGCGCACTTCACCTGCCGCGTGAGGAAGCGCAGCAGCTCGCTCGAATGGCTCTCGAACTCGCCGTCAGCGGAATGAGGATCAGGTGGCCAGGACACGCAAGCGACTCAAGCGAGGAAGAACCGCGAGATTATCTCAAATGATAATGACTTTCAATTAATGAGGCGTTTGCGACATTTCGTTGGTTATGACCAACAGTGGAACAATAAGGGGCAACCAATCGGGAGACTACGATAGGGATCGTTATTGAGAGACCACACTCTAGGCCAGAAGCGATGGTCGCTGGGGCAGTAGCCACTAAATCATGTGACGTACTGAGACCCTCATGACTAGCCGGTATTCCTTTTTTTTATCGGAACTGCAGAGCGACTATTGATGGGTGTCCGCCTCCTCAGCCGGATAAAACTCGCCTTCCTTCCCCATCTTTTTCAGCCGTTCGCGCGCAATCAGCTCAACGCTGGCCACTGCGGCCTGATCGTCAGGGTTGACCAACTGCAAGCACAGGCGTCGGACATTCTGATCGTGAGTGCCTTCGCTGAGCATTTCGTGAGTGAAGACTTGGGCGCCACGCCACAGGCATAGCTGGGTATGAGTCCCGCCGAGCCATATCTCATTGAATGATCCAAGGTCAGTGGTAGCCAGTTGATCCACGGTGATTGCCTTATCCATTGCGCTGTACCTTACCAATGAGTAGATACAGGTAGACTTACAAGCACAGGGGGTCGTTCCCCAGCAGAATCGAGACAAGGGGATGCGCTGGTTCGTCTGGACAATTGCGCCCCGCGCGCTCACCACGGTTCGATCTGCATCAGCTAGCGGCGAGCCGCCGATAGATCGCGCACGTGCCCCAAGACAGCATCACTGCTGGGATCGAAAGCAAAATGCAATACAAAATGCCAACTGCCAGTAGCGGCCCCGCTCCAGATGTCATCATCACACACGGAATCTGCCCGAACATTACGATAGGGCCTGCCAGCCATCCGCGTTTTTGAAACAGCAGACCAAGCGTCAATGTCAGCGCCAGGGACGCAGGATATAGAACAGCCCAATAACATTGCGCGTCCCAAGGCTCATTCACTCCGGCGAACCATGACGCCGCCAGCCAAAAGCTCACACTGATGACGCAAGCAACGATCGTCGCCAGCCACATACTTTTCAATGTAACCGTCCGAGCATCCCACCTTGCGCTGAGGGACTAACGATTTGCTGATCATTGCGATCCAAAGATCCACCGCAATTACTTACCAAAAAATCAGCTAAGTCCTCAGCAGCTTCCTCCGCCAGTAAGCCGACAACGACTGTAATGCCTGCATCTCGTAGCATTCTTATGCCCGCTCCCGAGTTTCTTGGATCGGGATCAAGCAATCCAACAAAAACTTTATCGACCCCGCTGTTTACCAGCACGCAACCTACTGGCGGGTTTGGAAGGCAGTCAGGTAAGGCCAAGCGCCCTTGGGCAAGGGCAAGCTGCATGAAATCGGCATTGGAGGTCAGAGTAGGCATATTCGATGGGTACTCATCCTTGGTGGCCGAATCTTGACACATTGAATTAGGTATCGCGTTACCCGCGAAACGATGAGCTTACCGCAGCCGAAGCCCTGACTCGCAGCAACGAGAAGCAAGCCTTCGGGTGCTGACTCAATCCATGGGGCTGCCCGAAGCCGTGATCGCTCGTTACGTGGATAATCGGCAGCCGTCACCGGTACTGCCCATGGATGAAAAAATCATCGAAGCGCAGCAGGCCACAGCAGATCTGTTTTATGCCAACAAGCTGTTGCCTAAACGGTTGGACGTGAAGAATGCACTTGCCGCATCGACGCCTATCTTCGCAAGAGCTGCCCTCATTCGCCAGCGGGACGCGCAAAGGCCTTAAGCGTGCCGCGAAGAGCTTCCAACCCATCCTCAGTCAGTTGACAGGCGGTCTTGATCTTGTCCGTGACGGCCCAAAGCTCTTCGCGCAGGCCTTCCCCAGCGTCGGTAAGCGCAATCAGCACGCGGCGTTCGTCGCTTTTGTCGCGGGCTCGAGTCACCATGCCCGACACTTCAAGACGCTTGAGCAAGGGCGTGATCGTCCCGGTATCCATCCCAAGTGCGGCCCCCAGATCGCCCACGGTCCTGGGCGCGTCAGTGAACAGTTCCAGCATGACCAGGTACTGGGGGAACGTCAGCCCAAGGGGCTCCAGCAAGGGTTTGTGCAGGCGAATCATCCGATTGGCGGCACCGTACAGAGCAAAGGACAGTTGGGTTCCGACTTCCCGCTGCACTGCAGCCTTTTTGGCAGGAACTCGCTTTTTTAGCCCAATATTATCTAGCTCACTAGATATTTTCGGAGCTACTGGTCGGCTGATGTCGGGGATATTGTCCAAGGCCTGTACTGCTGCTGCCCCAGCCTGCTCACCCGCAAGCAGTTCGTCACGTGTCGCTTGAAGAATGCGGTCGGACAGCGGTTGATCGTCGACCGCTCGGGCGAGCACCATGGCGCCGACTATCGCCGACATGAAACCGATCGCCTGGTCTTCCCTGGATCGGTCACGCCGCCAGGGAAGACTGGCGCTGAACGACTCGATCATTCCGGCGACCCGGCCCGTGAACGAACGCCGCATCCCCGGTTCCCGTGCGACATCAATGGCCAACGCAGGCATTGCGCAGCCTGCTTCCGGGTGGTCGCGGTGACCCTGACTCAGGTACCTGTCCAGAAAGGCTTGCTTGGGCGTATCGCTGCTGGAGACAGTGTCGCGCAGACGTAGCGCCAGCTGGTCCATCGCATGCTCAAGGCTGGCACAAGCCAGCGCATCCTTCGAATCGAAGTGCGCATAGAACGCGCCATGAGTCAGGCCCGATGCCTTCATGACCTGCGCAATGCTCGCCCCTGCGATGCCCTTGCCGCGAAACAACCGGGAGGCCTCCTCAAGGATTTTCTCGCGCCGTTCTGCAGTCTGGCTTGCAGGATATCTCATCGGTGGACCTCGATATTTATGCTTGACGAATAACATGATGATCATCATGCTTGGCTGAAAATATGACAACCATCATACGCCGTAGCCAGAGTGCGGGCCGACTTCCGCCTGACGGCCAATTCCACGACTACCGCTTCCATAAGCGCCAAGGGATGTAAATCCATGACGACAACTTTTGTGAATGCCCCCGTCCAGGCCATCCAGCCATTGACCGGAAAAATCGTGGCACTGCTCGCTGGCCTGGCTGCTATCGGTATGCTCTCCACCAACATCATCCTCCCGGCATTCCCCGTCATCGGTGAAGACCTGGGAGTGGACGCCCGCGCGCTTGGCCTGACGCTATCCAGCTTCTTCATCACCTTCGCACTGGGCCAGTTGGTGGTCGGGCCACTGGCTGACCGCTATGGGCGCCAGAAGCTGGTGTTGGGCGGACTCGCGATCTTCGTGGTGGGCACCGTCATCGCAGGCCTTGCCAACACCCTCGATACGCTGATTGCAGGACGCCCATGTGGAGGATCCTAAGGCCATCGTGACAAATGATTGAATAGGCTGTAGCAAATAGTTAGTTCAGAAATCCATGAACTAACATCGACCTGGTGCGTGAACCTGGGACGCCGGTGCACGTCTATCATGCGTTTCCTAACGACGCCTGGACCAAAGCCGACCAGCCCAACGCCTGACATGTTCCTGTCAGCCTCCGGTCACTCTGACGTCAGATCCTTGCCCCTAAAGTACTCCCAATGACTGCCCTACGGTGCCAGCGTTACAGGCACCAAGGACACATCGCTTTAGCTGGACCTCTTGCCATCCGCCGGAAGGAGAAACGCAATGAGCCATCCTGATGCGCACGTCAGTGCTCTTGATCCATTTACTTGGCAATCGACGCTCGACAGCAATCTGGACAGAAAAGGCCTGTTGCTCCGCCTGTTCGCCGAACAGCGATTCATGGCCGCGCAGGTGCGAACCTGCAAGCTGGATCACAGGGACTATCTGCTTTCGCTGATTGATCCGGCATCGACGGTGAACGATGGCACTCGGCACTCATCAAGCGTCGACGGCCATCGAATGCGGAGCGTTATAACCGAAGCGGCAAAGAAAGCTCATTGGGGCAAGCCCCCAAGACATGGTCGGGCGCAAGGCATCGCTGCCCACTATGACGCGCAGACCTGCATGGCGGTCGTTCTCGATATCGAAGTGAGCGACGAAGGCCGCTTGATCATTCATGACGCGGTCGTTGTCGCGGACTTGGGTTTCTTGAAAAATCCTGGTCGCGTGCGCTCGCAGCTCGAAGGCGCTTTCATGATGGGGATAGCGTTTGTGACATCCTGCGATTTTGAGCCGACCCTCGGAGATACCCGGCCTAAACCTGCCTATCGCACCCGTTGGCCACTCGTCTCATGGCTGCCAGGACAGATCGCGGTGCACCTGATCAATCCCACCGGGGCTCCCGAAGCCGGCCAGCCCAGCCAGACCAGTTACGCACCTGTCGCCCGGGCCTTGTGCAATGCGATTTTGAAGGCCACGGGTAACGGTTCGGTCCGGAGCCAGCTAACCGTCGCCACAGCAAGCCAGCTAAATTAAAGCTTCCAGATCAGATGAGGTTCTGCGCCATGCCTTCAGGATCCAATGTTTTTTTCAACAGCCGCGGGCAACGCGGCGCGGACCTGTTCGTAGAAGTGCTTCGCAGCGAGGGGGTACGTTACGTCTTCGGCAATCCGGGAACAACCGAACTGCCTTTGCTCGACGCCCTCTCAGGCGCCTCAGACATCCAATACATCCTCGGCCTCCAAGAGGCCTCAGTCGTAGCGATGGCCGACGGTTATGCGCAGGCATCCGGTCGCCCCGGCTTCGTCAACCTCCATACGGCCGGTGGACTCGGCAATGCAATGGGCGCAATTCTCAACGCGAAGATGGCGAATACGCCGCTTGTCGTCACGGCGGGCCAACAAGACACGCGACATGGCGTGACCGACCCGCTGCTCCACGGAGACCTCGTCGCTCTCGCCCGACCGAGCGTCAAATGGGCGGAAGAAATTCATCATCCCGAACACATCCCGATGCTGCTGCGTCGTGCGTTTCAGGACTGTCGCACGGGGCCGGCCGGCCCGGTTTTCCTTTCCCTGCCGATAAACGTGATGGAGCAACACACGGATGTAACGGCCGGCCCGCCATCGCGAATCGAGCGCGGTGCCGTGACCGGGGCGATTGAGGAATTGGCCGCTGCCTTAGCGGCAATTACCCCCGGTTGTCTGGCGATTATCGTTGGAGAGGAAGTGTTCCAGTCGAGCGCGGAAGTTGAAGCCGTGAAGCTCGCCGAAGCACTCGGCGCGCCGGTCTACGGGCCATCCTGGCCCGGGCATATTCCGTTTCCGACGGCTCATCCGCAGTGGCGGGGAACGCTGCCTGCGAAGGCTTCCGATATCAGAGAGACGCTCTCTGACTTCGACGCAGTCTTCCTGCTCGGCGGCCATTCGTTGATCAGCTATCAATATTCCCAGGGCCCCGCTATTCCATCTCACTGTCGCCTTATCCAATTGACCGGCGATGGACACCAATTAGGCAGAGTCCACGAGACAGCGCTAGGGCTGATCGGAGATTTAAGACTCTCCTTGCAAACGCTGTTGCCGATACTGGACAAGAAATTGGTCCCACACAGCGAGGCAATCGCAACGCTGCGAAACGTCGCAGGCCAAGAACGCGATACACGTCGTGCCGACGTCGTCGCTCACGTCAGTCGCGAATTCAACACGCCGGTGACAACGCCTTTCGTGGCTGCCCACGAGGCTATCCGGGCAATCGGGCCGGACGTCTGGATCGTCGACGAAGCACCTGCCACGATTCCTCACGTCCGTGCCTGCCTGGACTCCCATTCGGCCCGCCAGTATCTTTTTACCCGCAGCGCCATCCTGGGCTGGGGCATGCCGGCGGCTGTCGGTACGTCGCTTGGCCTGGACCGCAGTCCGGTAGTCTGTCTGGTCGGTGATGGCTCGGCAATGTACTCACCGCAAGCACTCTGGACGGCGGCGCATGAACGGCTGCCGATCACGTTCGTTGTCATGAACAACGGCGAATACAATATTTTGAAGAGTTACGCTCGTAGCCAGGCGCACTATCTGAGTGCAAGCACTCACCGGTTCATCGGCATGGACCTCTGCGACCCGGCGATCGATTTCCTGGCCCTCGCCTCTTCCATGGGGATCCCTTCCCGCAGGATCGAGCGCGCCGGCGATATTGCAGGAGCTGTCGAAGAAGGTATTCGCTCAGGCTGCCCGAATCTCATTGAACTACCGATCATACCCTGAAGGAATGGGCGCACCTGGTCCCTGCTGACACTCACCCCAAACACCCCGCACCAGTTCCTTCAGCAGCAGCGCCTCGCTCCAGCGATCCGTTATGTCGCGCCCATCACTCCCTGTGATCGCATAGGGTGGCGGGCCAAGTTCACAGGTGAAGGACAGGCTCGTGGGTGTGTTCGGTCGCGCGAGCCAATCCTTGATTCCGTAGCGCCACCAGCCCAGAAACCGGTCCAACCAGGGGCGATGCTGGGCAAAGGTCAAGGGCACCTGGACCTGCTCACTATTAGCGACTCGCCCGTGAAAACCCCAACTGTGTCGTAGGATGGTGTGAATCTGTTCGTCGTCTTCGACCGCGGCCGGCTCAGGCAATTCGCGGCCCACGACGTAATGGGACAAGTCAGCCAACAACTTGAGGTCGGGCATCTGCGCGAGCAAGTCGAGGGTGAACAACAGGTCACTGGTGAGACGATAGCGGTGGGTTTCCAGCAGGATCGGAAAGTCCACCTGCTCGGCCAGACGCTGCCAGCCTTCGATCAGAGTGATCGCCTGTGCCAGCGTGCGCGGCCGGACGTCGGCTTGCAGCGTGAGGTGGTGGCAGCCGTAACGGGAGGCCACCTCAAGCGCTTGCGCCAAGTCATTCACGGTGCGGGGAAACAGTTGACCTTCGATTTGCAGGCCTTGCGCCTTGGCAGCGGCATGCAGACGCTCGGCCTGTGGCGCGATCCAGAAATGGTCGGTGATCCCATCGAAGCCAGCAGCGGCAATCTTCTCCACCTGCGCCTCCAGGCAAAGATCGCATTGACCACGGTGATCTTGCATGGCCCACAGGGACTGAAATACCAGGAATTCACGCATGTCAGGGCCTTAGCAGATGTTTGAGCGAGACATCGGCGTCGGCCAATGCGTCCACAGAGAGTGGGGTCAAGTTGGCAATCAGCCGTTCACACAACTTGATGTCCTTGGCAACGCTGTTGCCCTGCCCCCAGCCGCAGGCGCCTTGCAAACGTTGCTCGGTGTCCAGGTAGAACAGCAGCAGACCACCGCCTGCCAAGGTGCGAACAGCCGAAGGTGGCGTCGGTGGGATCACGCCCACCGTCTGTAAGCCCCAGTCGTACTGATCAGACCAGAAGCCGGGAACACCCTCGAACGGCAGCTCGCCGCCCAACAGATTCAATGCCGCGTGACGGCCCTGGGTCTCGGCATTGCGCCAGGTTTCCTGGCGCTGGAATAACGCGTCGGCGTGCAGGCGAAACTCACACACATCGCCGGCAGCAAAGATGTCTGGCGCGCTGGTGCGCAACTGGGCATCGACTCGAATCCCCTGGCCCACCTCAAGCCCCGCGGCCGCGGCCAATTCGATGTTGGGTTGCATGCCGATACCGACTACCACCCAGTCACAGGGCAGCACCTGGCCGTCCACCAGTTGCACCGCCTCAGCGCGTTCGATGCCTTGTACCCTTTCAAGCGCTACGTTCAGCCGCACGTCTACGCCCTGTTGCCGATGCAATTCCAACAAGGCCTGGGACACAGCTTCAGGCAATACTCGCCCGGCCAGTCGTGGCCCGGCTTCCAGCAACGTCACCTGACAGCCTAAGGTTCGGGCCGTTGCCGCGACTTCGAGGCCGATAAAGCCACCGCCGATGATCACCAGGCGCGTGCCGGGTATCAATGCGCTGCGCAGGGCCAGGGCTTCGTCATGGGTGCGCAGGTAAAGCACGTTGGCCAGAGGTTCAGGCACCAGGGACAAGCGACGCGCTCTGCCCCCGGTCGCCAACAGTAATCGGCTGTAGGGCAACCAACGTCCGTCGGTCAATTGCAGGCGGTGGTGCTGCGGATCCAGGCTTTTTACCGGGTTGCCCGCCAGGTGTTCGATGTTCAGTTCAGTGAGCCGGCTATCCCTCCACAGGCGACAATCGTCCAGGTCCATCGTGCCCTGCAGCAAGCCCTTGGACAGCGGAGGACGCTCGTACGGCAAATGGAGTTCATCGCCGATCAGGATCAGCCGACCGGTATAACCCTGCTCGCGCAAGGTCAGCGCCGCGCGGCCACCGGCATGGCCGGCGCCGACGATAATCAGTGGAGCATTCATGGCGTGCACTCCTGGCGGTCAAGCCGAAATGGCGAGCAGAACCCGCCCCCCGTCGACCCGTACCGGATAGGTCTTGAGATTGACGCACACTGGCGCCCCCAGGGCTTTGCCGTTGCGATAGTCAAAGCGCCCGTTGTGCTTGGGGCACTCGATGACGTGGTCCATCACCAGGCCGTCAGCCAGGTGGATCGACTCGTGAGTACACAGGCCGGCAGTGGCGAAAAACTCGTTGTCAGCAGAGCGGTAGATGGCATAGGTATGCGGACCGTGGTCGAAGCGAATGACGTCTTCTTCATTGATTTCGCCCACGGCGCATACATCGATCCATTGATCGTTCATGGCGTTTTCTCTTGTTCGGGGTACAGCCGGAAGGTGTCAGCCCAGCGTGGCTTCAGCCTGTGGATGAGCGTCGGTGGCAGGCCTTGAGCTACCGACGGGGCGTCGCACGAAATACGTCGGGTCCTTACGCTGCTTCAAGAGGGTCGGAATGATTTCCCTGAAGGCCTCGCCTATGTTGGCGTAAGGCGGCGGGCAATCGTGGCGGATCTCTTCATGGAGTTGCGCCAGGGCGTGGTACGGCACCATCGGGTACATGTGGTGCTCAAGGTGATAATTCATGTTCATGTACAGAAAGCGCAGCACTCGGTTCATATAGATGGTGCGGCAGTTGCTGCGGTGGTCCAGCACGTCTTCCGCCAGGCCCACATGTTGGGTGAGGCCAAACAGGTAGGACAACCAGCCGCCATACAGGATGGGCAGGCCGATATACATCAGCGGCAACCAGCTGTGCAGGTAAAGCGCCGCGCCAAAGACAACGGCGTAAATCACGAGCCAGATACGGGCCGCCAGGAACACTTTGGACCATTCGGACTCAGGGATGAAGGTCTGTTCCTGGGCATCCATTTTGCCAACCGCGTGCCGGCACACGCCTCCCATCGTCTTCAGCAGCAACGGGATCTGGAACAGGCTCAGCAGCATCATGAACAAGCTCGGTGGACGCGGTTCGACGATTTCCGGATCGCGGCCAACGACGATGGTGTCGGTATGGTGCCGGGCATGGCTCCAGCGCCACACATGGGGCTCGAACATGCACATGAAGCTCGCCACCTGGTAGAGCGCGTCATTCATCCAGCGAGTCTTGAAAGCTGTGCCGTGGCCGGTTTCATGCCAGCGCGGGTTGGAGGCGGTGGCGTACAGAACGCCATACGCTAGAAAAAACGGCACACAAGCCCAAGTGCCCCAGAACCAGTAGCCGCCGAAGCCGGTGATCAGCAGGGCCAGCAGCCAGATGGCGGTGTCGAGCAAGGCCGGACCGTCGCGGCGCTGCATCAGTTGCTTCATGCGTTGACGGGAGATGGGCGACTGGTACCAACTGGCCGATACAAGGCCTTTTTCAGCCGCGCGTGCGGCTTCAGGGCCGGTCAGGCGATAGTCCCGAGTAGAGGCGGTGTTGTCTTGAGACATTGTTATTGTTCTCCGCAAGCGTGAGGTGTCAGGTGCTTTGCGTAAGAAAATATAGAGAGCGTGGAAGACCCCCTCAAGGTCTTGAATACATTCCCTATCAAGCTATCATCCAGCTCGTGCGGGGCTTGATAGTTTTCTATCAAGACGCTTTGAAGGTTCATCATGAATAACAATAAACGCCCCACCATCGCCACGGTCGCCGAACACGCAGGCTTAAGTGTCGCCACCGTCGACCGCGTGCTCAACGCTCGCGCCCCGGTTAATCCAGCCACTGCCGAACAGGTGCTTCAGGCCGCCGAAGCCGTGGGTTATTTTGCCGCGCGGCTGATCGGCCAACGCATTCTCGAACGTCGCCCCACGTACCGTTTCGGCATCCTGCTGCTGGGCACCGCCCAGGCGTTCTACGCCAACCTGGCCCAAGCCATCACCGAGGCCGCGCAGCGCCAGGCCGGAGCCAACCTGACCTGCCAATTCGAATACGTTTTTGATCGCACCCCCAGCGCCATCATTGCCCAGATCGAACAGTTGGCAGTGCAATGCGACGGCCTGGCGGTGGTCAGCTTCGCCCACCCGCTGATCAACGCCGCCCTTGCCCAGATTCGCGGGGCCGGAGTGCCCGTGGTGGCACTGCTGTCGGGCATTCATGAGGCGGCGACCGAGCCCTATGTCGGCCAGGACAATCAAGTAGTCGGGCGCACGATGGGGTGGCTGCTGGCCCGCACCTGTGGTGCGCGCAAAGGCAGCATCGGCATTCTGCTCGGTGGCCATCGTTTTCTTGGCCACCAGGAGCGGGTCGAAGGTTTGCACAACTACTTGGCCGAACACGCACCTGGATTGCGCCCGCTGGAGCCGCTGATCAATCTGGATAACTGCGACATCACCGAAGAAGCAACCCTCGACCTGCTGGTTCGGCATAACGATTTGCGCGGGTTGTGCGTGGTAGGCGGCGGTGGCGACGGGATCATCAACGCATTGGCGCAACTGCCCAAGCGCCCGACGCTGTGCTGCATTTTGCAGGAGTCCACCGAGCTGTCACGCCAAGCCCTGGCCCAGGGTTTGGTCGACGTGGTGATCGACTCTCAGCCGCGCCAGACCGCAACGGCGCTGGTGAATCTACTGGTGGAATTGCAGACTGCGCAGCAGTTCGATCCTGTGCGTCACCGGGTGCATATTCCGCTGCAGATTGTGACATCGGAAAATACCCAAAGCTGATGGGCTGGCGGTACAACCTGCTCGGTCTTTGATGGCACGGCCTTCCTGCTTATGCCTGTCGGATCTACGTCACAGCTAAACCGTTGGTACTGTTCCGCCGTCGATCACAAACTCACTTCCCGTGATAGATGCCGCTCGCGGCGAAGCCAGGAAACCGATCAGGTCAGCAACTTCGCAAGGCGTCGATGGGCGGCCGAGCGGGATACCCCCAAGTGCTTTCATGATGATCTCTTTGCCACCTTGGTAGTCAGTACCTGCCTCCTGCGCGAGTCGCTCGGCCAATGCGACCGACGCTTCGGTTTCAACCCAGCCCGGCGAAACCCGAACCACGCGGACGCCTCTGGGCGAAACCTCTTTCGATAAACTTTTGCTGTACGTCGAAAGCGCGGCCTTGGCCGCCGCGTAAGCTGTTGTAGCCTCCGGCAGTGGCAGCCGACTCTGGATGGAGGTGACGTGGATGACGACCCCTTCCCTGCGCACCAGCATACCCGGGAGCAAGGCGCGATCGAGGCGCACCGCCGGCAACAGGTTCAGGTTGAGCTCTCGTTGCCACTGTTCCTCGTCCAGCGCAGCAAAACCGCCGCCGGGTGCCGACGAACCACCCAGGACGTGGATCATGATGTCCACGCCACCCAGCCGCTGTTGGATCGCGGCGATCAGTACATCACAACCTTCCCGGGTCGAAAGATCAGCCGCAATCAGAAGAGCGCCCGGCATTTCCACGTCCACCTGCCTGGCCGAGGTAATGACCTTCGCACCCTCGGCCAGTAACAACTCGACGACAGCCTTGCCGATGCCTTTGGTGCCACCGGTGACGAGGACCCGCTTGCCAGTCAAACCTAGATTCAGCATGGCGTGATCTCCAGGGAACGGATTAGACCGTCTTCCAGTGTGAAGAGGTAACTCAGTTGAACCGGGCTACCGGGGAAATTCCCAACAAGGCGCGCAATGACCGTCAGCTCGCCCTGCCCTTGCAGGGCTTGCAGTGGTTGGACCTGATAGATGAAGGCTCTGCGTGCCTCCTGTTGCCAGGCTTCGATGGCAGCCGTTCCTTCGTACGTTTTTCTTTCATCGCAAACCGTGGCGTCAGAGCGGAAGCAGCTCGCAAGTTGCGCTGTATCGCCACCATTGCTGATTGCAAAGTACGTCTGCACGACGTCGGGAAGCTGAAGGGTCATTTGCCGATCTCCTGGATGAATGTCCTGGAGCGATCTTGCTGCCTGACGGATAGTTTGTTCAACTGGGACAAACCTTTATGACCAATCCCGAAATTCAGGACAATCCATGCCACACGATCGTTTAGGCCTCAGTGAGCTGGACGCTGTTATAGCGGTCGCACGCAGGGGCTCGTTTCGGCAAGCCGCTATCGATCTCGACGTCTCCACCACCGCGCTGAGCAACACCATCGCGCAACTGGAAACCCGCCTCGAATCGCGGCTGTTCAATCGCACGACCCGTAGCGTGGCCATCACCGAAGCCGGCAGGATATTTCTGGAGCAGGTGGGGCCAGCCTTGCAGGATCTGCGTGCTGCACTCGATGCAGTGCGATCGCATAACGCCGGGCCCTCGGGTACGCTGCGTATCAATGCGTTCGCCAGCGCTGCCCGATCGGCGCTCCTGCCACTGGTGATGGAGTTCTTGCAGCATCATCCGCAAGTACACATCGACCTCGTCACCGAAGGCCGTCTGGTGGATATCGTGGCTGACGGCTTCGATTTCGGCGTGCGCTCAGCAAGCCTCGTTCCGAACGACGTGATTGTCGTCCCGCTCGGCCCTCCGCAACGGTACGCGGTGGTCGGTTCGCCGGCGTACTTCGAAAAACACGGTAAACCGCGAACGCCATCCGAGCTGCTCCAGCATCGCTGCATCCGCGTTCGACTACCGAATGGAGCGATTTTCCCGTGGCATTTCGAGCGGGACGGGGAAGTGACTCGCCTCGATGTGAACGGGCCGCTTACGCTGGATGAATCCAGCGTGGTCAAGGTGGCGGTGCAGGAAGGCATGGGGCTCGGTTTTTTCATGGAGCAGGACGTTCACAACGAAATCCGCACCGGACAGTTCGTGCGGACTCTCGAAGACTGGACACCGCCCAGAGACAAGCTGTGCCTGTACTACCCGAACCGCCGCAACCCCAGCGCGGCAGCCAAGGCATTCATCGACCTGGCACGCGCCAGTCAAGCCAAACTGGACGGGCTCGCCTGATTCAGGCTTGACCTTGACCTGGCTCAGGCAATCAACCCCAGTGTCAGCCCCTTCAAGGTAGCGGCTGCCCGGGTCGAGCATTCCAGTTTGCGAAAGATGCTTTCCATATGCGTGCGAACCGTGCTCGGACTGATGTCCAGCAGCCGCGCCACCTCCTTGTTGCTGGCGCCACGGCTGATCTCCAGCAGGATGCGGCACTCGCGAGACGTGAGTAACGAAGCCTTCGGTTGCCGCATCCGCCGCTCGCCACCTGCGGCGGCAATGACTGCTTCGCAAACATCGTTGTCGAACAAGCCATTGCCAGCATCCTGTTTGAGCAGCCTGGCTGCATCCGCTTCGCCGTAAGCCGATCGCCATGGCCTGGCTTCCCTTAGCGCGACCCAGGCTACCGATGTGGCGAACAGGCGATGCTCGGCACTCAGCGCATCACCCGCCACGCCTCGAAAATAGCCACTGCCGTTGAGCCGTTCATAGGCATGGGCTGCAATCTCTGCGGGCACAGCCAGTTCAGTGATAGGTCTAAGCGCCTGTTGCGTCCAGTAAGGGACAAGGCGCACCCGCTCCACAGCGCTGTATGGCAGCGTTCCTGCGGTATTCCACAGGTGGTTCGAAACGGCTGCCCGGCCGAGACCGTAGATGAGCGCGGACTTGCCAATGTCTGTCAAAGTCGGTTCACGCAGCCCCCACAGGCGTGCAGCTTCCACGGCGACATGCGCGACCTGCCGCGAATGCCCTGCCAACCACGGCAGCTTCAAGTCGATTATGTCTCCCACCAACGTCAGTGAGACGCAACGCTGCTCATGCCCGTGGTCAACGGTTTTCCACAGCGTTTCCAGATCCGCCAGCCAGTCCTTTGCGTTGTCCAGAAGCAACGATACCAGCGACGCTGGATAGCGCCGATCCGACTGTTCTCTGATCCAGCGTAGCGCCGCATCCAGACCGTGTGCACGACTGAGAATATCCAGATCGCCTGCAAGTACTACCTGATAGGCGACCTCCGGAATGTGCTCATGGGTCAGACCCAGCGGCCGGCCAGTGCCGTCGTAGGTTTCGAACACGCGACACAGGCCCGCCTCGACGGCGGCACCGAGCTGGAGGGTTTTGGCGATGGCTCCAGACACCTCACAGTGCACAACGGCAAGCGGGGTTGCCTGATGCACCGCGTTCATTTGCTCATTGCCCAGCGTCAAATCGAGCATCGCGCGGCGGCCATCGACGTCGTCGCCCAGCAGATCCGCAAAGCCTTCGGCATTGGCGGTGCAACCGGACCAGCGCAGCAAGGCAACCTGTTCCGCTACCCTCAGGTGCTCACCGTCGCCGTGCTGGGCCTGCGCAAGCATCCGCGCCAGTGCGGCAACGCGCCGGGAATGACCGAGAGGTTGTCCCATGCTGAGGTCACCGACCTGGGCGATCGTCGCCAGTGCCCCACCCAGGGAGATGTCCAGTTGCAACTCACTATCCATGAAAAATGTCCCGGGGTCGGCTAATTGACCGATGCCCACATCGCAGGCCGGTCAGCGGAATTTGAACTCCCGAACAGGAGCTCATCCAATGAAAACAATCAAATCGAAAATCGCTACCGTCGCTTTTGCCCTGGCCGGTACCTTCACCGCAAGCGCCAGTCACGCGCAGGATACAACGCCCTCCGTGGTGATCGTACACGGCACGTTCGCCGACGGCTCCGATTGGGCCAAAGTGGTGCCACTGCTCCAAGCCCAAGGGGGTGGCCGTTACGGTTGTGCAAAACCCGCTCACCTCGCTTGCCGACGATGTTGCCGCGACGCGCCGCGCCTTGAACAACCAGCAGGAAGGTGGTTCTAGTCGGGCACTCTTGGGGTGGCACCGTGATTACCGAGGCCGGTAGCGATCCGAAGGTCAGCGCGCTGGTGTATGTCGCCGCCTTCGCGCCAAAGGCCGGGCAAACCAGCGGCGAACAAGGTAAAGGCGCGCCAGCGCCCCCTGGCACCAGTCCTGCTCCGCGAAAATGGGCCGAGACACGATATCGGTGGTCGACCATCAACTGCGCGTATATGGCATCGATAAACTGCGCATCGCTGATGCCTCGATCATGCCGCGAATTACCGCAAGCCAGCACAGCCCTCAATCGGTTTGCGGCCAGTCCTCGTCGGGAACGTCACTGAAATCACCGCCCTCCACGCCATCGATTTCATACTGTGTCAGATAGTCGCCAAGCAGGTCGCCGAAGTGGTCTTGCTGAGTCTGCCGTTTGCCCTCCGCAATAAGGCCCGGAAGCAACAGGGCAACCGCGCCGACGCCCGCCGCCACGGTGCCTAGGATTCCAGCCAGCGGGGCCATCGCCGCCCTGACTGCCAGATGGCCAAAAAGGCCTGCGCCGCCCTCAATCGCTGATGCCAGGCCTGACAATGACGCCAGTGCGCCTGAAGTGATGCTGATACCACCACTGACGGGGTCGCCCTTTCGAATCGACTGAACGCCATCAAAGATTCCGTACGCACCCGCAACCATGCCGGCCAAACCGCCGATACCCTTGGCACCGCTTTCAAACTTGTCGGCAGTGCCAGTGAGAGATTTTATGGGGTCGTCGAAAAAGGCTCTGATTTTCGGATCAAGATCAATGTTTCCTTTGTTTTTCAGGTAGCTTTTCAGGTTCTTGGCACCACCCTCGGTGAGCAGGGTCGTCGTCATGACCGATCCGGTGGTGATGTCTATGATGTTTCGTTCGGTCAGGTTTGCGCCATTCTGAGCGCCTTTGGCGATCGTCACGCCAGCCATGAAGATGCCGCTAACGCCATGCAGTCCCCCTTTGTCAGACAAGTTCTTGAGGTCGGGGTTGAGCCAGGACGACTTCAATTCCGCAAGCGACTTTGTGCCTTGGCGCAGGATGTCCCAATTCGAACGGACACCCGCGACGATCTGATCGGCCGTTGCGACGGTGCCATCCGGATTGGTCACGAGTTCTGGATTGGACTGGATAAGCGTCTCGGCCATCGTCCTGACTTTTGCCTCGTCAAGCTCGTCACCGCCATTGATACCCAGGGCTTGCTTGACATCCTCGAAAGTGCCGTCTTTCATGGCGTTGTCGCGCCCGATCCGGCTGAAATTGTCGTTCAACTGCGGGTCTAAACCTGCGGTGACGCTGGGATCCAGCGCCGCGTTGTAGAGCGCGACCTCCGCGGAGAAGGTGCCGACCGCTTCTTCGAAGGTGCCCGTTTTCATCAGTTCTTCCAGTCGCGTCCCGGAAACAAGCGACTGCTCGTAATAATCCTGGAACGCCTGGGCATGCTGAGAGGCAGCGAGCCCCTTCTGAATTTCTGCCCGATCATTGATGCCGAGCGCTTCCTGATAAAGCGTTGCCGTCGAGAAGTATTCGGCCAGCACCGCCTGTTGGTCGGTGCTGCCGTCTTTCGTATGCTTTTCCCATAGCGCATCAAGAGCTGCACCGGACTTGATGTCATCGTAGTTTTTTTGCACCGAATCCTTTAACCCAGGAACTGCCTCAAATAGATTGGCCATCTGCGTCGAGGTGGTTTCATTAAGAAACTTGACCACCTCGGGATCACTTTGTAGCTGCTCAATGTGGCTGTTGACATCGGCAAGCAGCTTGTTGGGATCTGGATGGCTGCGCACAGCGTTGGCGATGGACACCTTACCGTAGTCATCACTCCACAGACCGGCAGCCGCACCGTCGATGATCAACTGTCGCGCCTTGAGCAGATCCTGTAACACCGCAGCCCGCTGTTCGGCGGAATAGTTGCCAGGGTTTTCAAAGACGTCCTTGCCCAGGTCACCGGTATCAATGCCGGAGACCCCACTGGCATTCGCTACCTGGTTGATGAACAGCAGAGCGTCTCCAGCGGTTTTGGGGCTGGAGGCCTTCAACCAATTCTGGATGTCGCGCTTGTCGAGCGCGCCATCGGGTTTGCTCTCCAATGGTTTCCCACTGGTTTCAAGCGTTTCGAACGCCCCCGTCTGCGACCAAAAAGTCAGGGCTTGCTTCAAGTCATCGCTGATGTTCGGGTTTTCATCCAGGTACTTCTGCAAGGACTCACGCGTCAGGTATTTACCGCTCTCCGTCCGATCGCTGATCTCGTCGAAGTTCTCCAGCAGCAGCGCCGAATGCTTCGCAAGTTCCAGGGAGGTCGCGTCAGCATTCGGGGAGGCTTTCAGAAAGTCGTTATAGGCACCGATGTCTTCGGCTTTGACAGCAACAGGTCGTAGCCATGCATTCAGGTCGTTGCTGCTGATTTTGCCGTCAGCCTTGTTGTTGTGTGCCTTGGTATCAAGCAGGTCAAAAAATCCTTTGTTATCGAGCAGGAACTGCGCCGCCTCGCGATCTTCTGCGCTTCGATTTTCATCGGCAGCGTACTTCCTCAAATCCTTGTCACTGACAATGCTGTCGGAGGCGTTCCAGTCATCCCATCGATCACGGATCGTGTCGATGATCTCGCTGTTCTGCTCGTAAAACTTGCTCTGGTAGCCTTCCTGTTTCCAGACCACCTGGTTGTAGAGGTCGGGCGTCACGTCCTTCGAGACATGGATCTTTTCGCCATTGATCGTCAGGCGGATAAAGCCTGTGTGTTCATCCGGGGGCAAAATTTCTGCGCTCGCCAGTGTTTCTGCTGATAGAAGTGCGCCATCTGCGCGCAACAAAAAGCCTTCGTCGTTACCTTTTTGCAACGCATCAACCTTGGCGAAGTAATCAGGCGTCGCCTCTTTGCTGATGGTGAATTCATTGCCCTCTTTGTCTCGCGCGGAGTACGCCGTCACCTCGCCATCCACCCACCACCCCATGAAAATCTCGAGATCCTGGAGCGGTACGGTTTCGTCGTTGCGTAACGTACGTCCATCTGACTGCTTCAGCGTTTCTGCGATGGCGCCGCCCGCTTCTCGCAACGCCAAGAGCACGCTCTCAGGCAGGGACGGCAAAACTTCTTTGTCTGCCGCACCGCGTGGGTCAGGCTTTTTATCGCTGATTTGCATGCGGGCCGCGCCAAGCATTTTCTCAAAGCGCTGACCCGCTTCAAAATCAGGGGATTGGCTATCTGTGGGGCGGGCATTGCTGTCGATTCGCAAGGGGACGTCCTCCTGACAATGGCGCCGATAGCGCTAGAGGAATCAACTTTGACCATTGAACATTGCAGGGGAATGACTCGGCTCGAATCGCAACCTTAAACGCGCAAAAGACCCGATGGATCGGGAGAGCGGCTGGACTACCAAACGTCATGCCGGTTTACAGGGACTTTCAAACTCGCTCCGTCCATTTGTGAGGCACTCACCAGCAGGTACGCTCAAATCAACCGAGCGGCCACCAGGATATCCGCCACTGCCTGGAAGGTGTTATCCGGCACAGGGTCCCCCGGCACTGCCCGTCGGGCGATGTCCTTGGCCAGGACGGTATCGAGGCTATGGGCAATCCCCAGGCCCCGGGCCTGCGCAAGCAACTGCGCCGCGTCCTCGCGCTCGGCCTTGCACACCACCACCGGTACCGGAGTTTCGCCGCGTACATAACGTATACCCACCACCCAACCAGGGTCGGAGCCGACCATCAACGATGCACGCCCCACGCCCAGCTTGGTGGCCAGGGCTTGCATTTCCCGACGTTGACGCTGGCGTTCCTGTTTGATCACCGGATCGCCGTCACTGTCCTTGCGCTCACGCTTCTGTTCGCTGCGGGTCATTTTCATGTCACGGCCAAACAGCCAGCGCTGCATCATCACGTCTGCCGCCCCGACCAGCAGAAAGGCAGCCAGCACGGTGAACACCAGAGGCTTGAGTACCAGGTAGAAAGTTGATTCGATGCAGCCGGCGCCGCAGCGCGACGACTCCATCAGCGCCTGCAACGCCCCACGCCCGATCACGTAGAACGCCAGCCCCAGCAGTACGACCTTGATCACGCCCTTGAGGAATTCAACGAAACTGCGCATCGAAAAAATGCGCTTGAAGCCATCGATCGGATTGATACGTTTGATGTCCGGTTTGAGGGGTTCGACCGAGAACACCACGCCGCGCATGCTGATGATGTTGGTCAGGATCACCGCCCCCACCGTCACGGCCACCACCGGCAGGGTGAGGTTGATGAGCAACTGCCCGGCGATGTCCAGCACCCGTGGCCAGACGGTGTGAAAAGGTTCGATGTAGATCAGCGCGATCAGGTCCAGCAACGCTGTGATCTGTGCCTGGGCCTTGGGCACCATGATCGAGATACAGAGCGTGCAAAACAGGATGACCATGCCGGAGACCAGGTCCTGACTCTTGGACACCTGGCCTTTCTTGCGCGCCTCGCTGAGCTTTTTGCTGGTGGCCGGCTGTGATTTCTCTTCGCTGCTATCGCTCATGGACGCTTCGCCCGAAACAGGGAAGTCATACCGAATCGGCCAGCGTCTTCAGGAGCTCCACCGTACCGCGGAATTCGCCGAGTTGCTCGATCATCACCGGAATCAGGAAGCTGATGTAGACCACCATCAATACAGTGAAGAACAGATTTTTCACCGGCAGTGACAGATCGAAAATGTGCAGGTTGGGCGCCATGCGCGACAGGTAAGCGAGCATCAGGTCAGTGACCAGCATGCAGATGATCAGCGGCCCGACCATGATCACGCCGATGCGGGTCACCTGGTCGAGAATCCGCAACACCGCCATCAACGCCGAACTGGCAAACAACGGTGTGAACTCGGTCACCGGCCATAACAGGTAGCTGTGGTAATAGCCGTCGACCATCATGATGAAGCCGCTGGACATGAAGAACAGGGCGATCAACATCACCGTCAGCAAGGTGGCCATGACACTGGACTCGCCCGATGACAAGGGATCCACCAACTGGGCCATGGTCGAACCGCGTTGCAGATCGACCAACTCGCCGGCCACTTCCGCCGCCCAGAACGGGATGCCGAACAGCAGTCCGATGAGGATACCGATCAGGAATTCCTTGATCAGTAGGCCGGCCAGGAAGAACCCACCATGTTCTGGCAGTGCAGTGAAAGCGCCATACACCGGAACAAACATGGGGATGGCAATGGACACCGCGACGCAACTGCGGATCATGCCGGTCAGGCCCAGGCGGTTGAAGGCTGGGGTAATCACCACCACGCCCATGGCGCGGCTGGCGGACAGTGCCGCCGAGCTGATGACCGGATAGGCGACTTCGATGAACTGGTTGGCAAGCTCGATATTCATGCCATTCAGCGCGTCCACAACGGGAAGTTGTCCAGCACCTGGTTACCCAGTTCCACCACCTGGCTCGCCAGCAGCGGCCCCACGAACACGATCGTCAGCAGCACCGCCACCAGCTTGACCGCCTGCGGCAGGGTCTGGTCCTGGATCTGGGTGAGTGCCTGCAGCAACCCCACTCCCAGGCCGACGATGATCGCAACAGCCAGTGCCGGGGCGGACAACAGCAGCACCGTCATCAGCGCCTGATTCATCAACGAAAGAAATACATCCTGGCCCATCAGGTGCCCCCATAGCTAAGAATCAGGCCATGCATCAAGCGCGACCAGCCGCTCAAGGCGACGAACAGAAAGAGCTTCAGCGGTATGGAAATCAGCGTAGGTGAAACCATGGACATGCCCATGGCCATCAATACGTTCGCCACCAGCAAATCCACCACCAGAAAGGGAACGTACAGCAGAAAACCGATTTCGAACGCCCGGGTCAGTTCGGAGCTGACGAACGCCGGCACCAGCACCACCAAGTCATCGTCGCGCAGATCGGCCCGGGCTTCAGGAGACCAGATGGTCTCCGTGGCCTGGATGAAAAAACCACGCTCGCTTTCGTTGGCGAAACGCGAAAGGTGCGCCTGCAATGGCGGCCTCAGTGCGTCCCCGAAGGCAGTAAGTTGCTCGATGCTCTCGATGTTGAGATCACGGCCCTGCACCTGCCGGTACATGTCGCCCAGCAACGGCGTGGTGACGTAGACCGACAGGATCAGGGCGATGCCGTACAGCACCATGTTGGGCGGTGTCTGTTGCACGCCCAGGGCGTTGCGAATCAGGAACAGCACCACGGAGATTTTCATGAAACCGGTCAGGGTCACCACTGCCAGCGGAATAAGACCGATGGTGGCGACGACCACAATGATTTCAATCAGGTTGGGCTGGTAGCCATTCATGACGCGGCGATGCTCAACACGCGCACGCCCAGGCCTGGACCGATCCTGACCAATTGCCCCTGGCCGACGCGACGCCCGTTTATCATCAGGTCGACGCTGTCCTGGCGTTGCTCGGTGAACGACAGCAGGCTGCCCTCCCCCAGTTCGCGCAGCTGCGCCAGGGTCAACTCGACACTGCCGGCCTGGCAAACCATTTTCAGTGGCAGTTCGTCCAAGCGCGAATCCAGGTTTCGCCCGTCAGCGGTTTCACTCATGGTGGGTGCTTCGTTCACAGAAAATTCCTTGGAAAGATTGATGCTCATCGGTGTTTCAAGCAGTGTCAGCCTGGTGCCGTCCTGGCCGGCCCGGGCGTGCAAACGATGGTTCACCACCAGCCGCACCTGGCCCATGGGCCAAGGATCGAGCATCACCACATCGCCCGGATTGAGGCTGCGCAGCTCGCCGACACTCAGCTCGGCTTCGCCGGCCTCGACCGCCAGCCACAGGAGCAGGTCTGTTAGCGCATGGGGAGCCGGCGGTGCATACCGATCGAGCCACTGCGCGACCTGCTCGCCAGCGTTGGCACTCAAGTGCAGCACAACGAGCATGGACGAGCCGTCGAGCTGGACTTGGGTGACCAGGCGCAACGGGCAAGGTTGCGCGGCCAGGGCGGCGTGAACCGGGTCGGCGTGGTCAATGAAACGCATCGATTGCCCGGTCAGGCGCTCCAACGGTTCGATCAGGCTCAGCAGGGCCAGCTCCAGCAGCATCGCGCCAGGCAAGGTTTGAAAGTCCAGGGCAACGGGCACACCCAGGGCGTGCAGCGCCTGCGCTGGCAGGTGCAGCCTGATGGCCGACGCGTCGCCCTCCTCGCCCAGCCCCAGCAACAGCTCAACTGCCGTGACGTCAGGTTCGGCAACGGAGCCCCAGCGCACGCCAATCACCTGGCCTGCGCATTCTCCCTTCCAGGTTTCGCGGCTACGATGCAGGCGATTGTGCAGGTCCACCCATTGGGGGTCGACAGGCGTCAATTGTTCGGCAAAGGGTGTCCAGAGTGGGTCCTGGTGACAGCTCACGCACGGCCTCCGATAGCAGCGCGAGGAATTTCGTCGGCCTCCAAACGGTGTTCGTCGACAAGGCGCTCGACGCGCTCGCGGCCTTCAAGCAAGGTGTCGCAGGCTTGCGCCCGGCGCTGTCGAGCCACATGGGCAACCCGAAACACTTCGCGCTCGTGCTCGTGGATTTCCAGGGTGCGCGCCACTTCACTGACGCTCACTTCCAGCTTTCGCTGTCCGCCCTCGTACAGCTCCTCCAGATGCTCCTGGGCCATACGCCAGTCGCTGATCGACATGCCTTCGCTGATCGAGCCGTAGATGCGCTCGGCTTCACGGGCCAGGGCCTCACGATGCAGGCGCAGGTTTTCCTTGGCGTCATCCAGCGCCACGTTGGTCTGCCGGCAGCGTCGCTGCTGAGCGACCAGTTGGCTGGACGCACGTTGCTCACGCAACTTGCGCAACGCTTGAAGGCTACGCATGTCACTGGTTTTCATAAGACCTCCATGGTTGTCATGCCATCACCCTGCGCATGTGTTGCAGGGTTTCGTTGGGGTTGCTTGGCTCGTTGGCCCCTTGGCGCAAGAACGCTTCAATGGCGTCATGCCGCTCAATCGCCTCGTCGGCCAGTGGGTCGCTCCCGGCGGCGTATTCGCCGACCCGGATGAGCATTTCGATCTCGTTGCGCCGCGCCATCAGCTCGCGCATGCGCATGGCCAGGTGGCGTTGCTCGTCGCCACACACCTGGTCCATCAACCGGCTACGGCTTTGCAGCACATCCACCGCCGGGAAAAAGTTGCGTTGCGCAAGTTCGGCGCTGAGCACGATGTGCCCGTCGAGGATTGAGCGGGTTTCTTCAGCCACCGGGTCCATCGAGGCATCGCCTTCTGTGAGCACGGTATACAACCCGGTGATGCTGCCGGTCTCGCCGGGGCCGGCGCGTTCAAGCAGGCGCGGCAAGGCGGAGAAAAAGGAGGGTGGGTAACCGCGACGGGTCGGCGGCTCGCCCACCGCCAGGCCGATTTCACGCTGGGCCCGGGCAAAGCGGGTCAGGCTATCCATCAACAGCAGCACGTTGCGGCCCTGGTCGCGGTGATATTCGGCCAGCGCAGTGGCAACAAAGGCGGCGCGTACCCGCTCGGCAGCCGGACGGTCGGAGGTGGCGACCACGGCCACGGTACGCGCCCGGGCCTCGGCGCCCAACTGCACATCGAGCAGCTCGCGCACTTCACGGCCGCGCTCACCGATCAGGGCGATCACGATGACATCTGCACTGGTATTGCGCACGATGCTCGCCAGCAGCGAAGACTTACCCACTCCCGGTTCACCGAAGATGCCCATGCGCTGGCCCTGGGCCAAGGTCAGCAGGCCGTCGATGCTGCGCACCCCCAAGGACATCGGGTGGGCAATCAGTTGGCGGCTGAACGGCGCTGGAGGCTCGGCATGCAAGGGGTAACGCTGCAACACGCCCAGCGGCGGGCTGCCATCGAGAAATTCGCCCATGGGGCTGATCACCCGGCCCAGCTGCGCATCGCCGACGCTTACCCCCAGGGTCTCGCCGGTGGCGATGATTTCGGTGCGGGTCGACAGGCCGTCCATCGAACCGATGGGCGAAAGGATCGCTTCGTCATCTTCAAAACCAATGACTTCGGCAGCCAGGCTGCGGCCGCTGCCGGGTTCGCGCAACTGGCACAGTTCACCGATGTGCACACCGGCGACGCTAGCGCGCAGCAGCACTCCGCGGATACTGCGGATGGTGCCCTTCATGGGGCGCGGTCGGGCATTGGCCAGACGTTCGGTCAGGCGCGGCAGCAGGTCGTGGGGGATCGTGATCATGGCTGTGCCTCGTCGGCAAACGGCAGCAGGTTGCGGCGCAGGTTGAGCAACTGGGCTTCAAGCCCCAGCTCCACTGAACCCACCGGACTGCTCAGCCGTGCCTGACCACCTTGCAACCGATCGTCCGGTTCCACGGCAATCGTCGGCAAGCCGTCCTCTTGCAGTTTGAGTTGCTGACGCACCGCTTCGGCGTCCTGACGGGAGACGAACAGGGTCAGGGCCTGATCCTGGCGGAACGCCCCCAATGCCTTGCGGGCGCAACGCATCACGCGCTCGGCATCGTCCATGTCATCGAGTATTTCGCGCACAATGCCCAGCGCCAGATCGGCCAGGGACGTTTCCAGCCCGGCCAGCCAGGCATCGATCCTCAACGACGTTTCGCCCAGCAGTGCGCTGACCTGTTCGGCACCCTCCCGGCGCCCGCTTTCAAAGCCTTCGGCATGGGCTTGTTGCAGCCACTGCTCACTGTCTTGCCTGATGGCCTCAGCCTCGTCACGGGCAGCCTGCAGGAAGGCGTAGCCGTCTATCCACAGGTCTGCCTGTTCGGCACGCAGAATACGGGCGGCAGGACGGGTCGGAAGCTCGCTCATCGGGTCCCCTGCTCCTCAAGCTGTGGAAGGTTCGAGGCGGCGCTGCGCACGATGGCCAAGGCATTGGCCACAGGTGTGGCACTTACCGGTCCGCTCTCAACTGGCAGCTCGGCAAAACGCAGGCGCAGCCAGGGCCGAAGTGGCGCTGGCTGGGCGCTCAGCCAAGCGGTGATGCAGCGGGCGCCATCATGGTCGATGGCTTCAAGCAGTTCGACCGGCTGGCGCAGCAAGTCGGCACCGCTGCCCAGGGCACGGTTTGCCAGGGCCAGGGCAAACACATCACTGCCCAGCAAATAGCGCAACTGGTTGACCACATCGCCACGGATCTCGCGACTCAGGGTGGTGCTATGCAAAATCGCGCCACACAGACGCGGCAGGCGCTTGAAGGCCTCGGGAGGCAGCATCAGAACCGGTAGATCGTCGACATCGGGCAGTGGCAGGCTACCGGGAGCCTGCAGCTCATGACGGCTGAGCAACAAGCGTATCAATCGCGCCTGGAAGCGCGGCTGTTTGCGCAATTCGCTTAGCGCACTGCCGGAGGTCTCGGGGAAGCACGCCGCAAGAGGCTGCGTGCCGACGAAATCCAGCGGCTGCTCGAGCAGGTTTTGCCACTGCGGCAAAGCGGCGGCACTCATTTCACGTCCTCCAGCTCATACAAGGCGCGGGAGGCGCGTCGTTGCCAGTACTGCCAGCCCAACACACCGACCATCGACAGCGCGGCCAGCAGCAGGACGCCGAACAGCATCCGGGCACGGGGCAGGTTGTCTTCGAGCATCCATATGCCCAGGAAGCTGGCCAGGCGCGGCTGTGCGTTGGCCCGGCCGCTGCCGGTGGCGGCCTTGATTACCGTGACCGACACCCCTTCGTAGCTCAAGCCGGAGATGCCGTTGGCCACCAGGGTTTTGATCTGCGGGATCAGGGGGTTGATGTCGGTATTGGGGTCGTAGCGCACCAGCACTGAAGCCGACGACGGGGAAATCACCCGTTTGAGCAGGTCATTGTCGGGCAGCACCACATGTACCCGGGCAGAAACCACACCGTCGATCAGCGAGACGCTGTGCGAGAGTTCTTCACTGAGCGCGTAGACCATCTGGGCCCTTTCCTGCACGGGAGAAGACACCAGGCCACCACTCTTGAACACGGCGCCCATGTTGGAAAAGGTTTGGCCCGGCAAGCCAGCTTCGTCGAGCAGGCTCATGGCCTCGGCAAAGCGTTTTTCGTCCACCACCACGGTGAGTTGGCCGTTTTCCTGGACCTTGCGCGAGGCCGGCACACCCTCACGCAGCAGCACTGCAACCATGGCATTGGCCTCACGCTCGCTGAGGTTGGTGTACAGGTCGATATCGCAGCCCTGCAGCATGCAGGCAAAGGCGAGGACAATCATCAGGCGCACGGCATGGCAACGGCGGAACATGGCTTTATTGACCTTTCAAGAGCGTGTTGGCTGCGCCGGAAATCTGCGTCGCGCCACGAACGACCATCTGAGTTTCAATGGAGTAATCGAACATGCGGCCCAACGATTGGACGATCTGGTCGACCTGCTGATCGCCGACCTTTTTCCCCGACTCGCCCGCCGCCCCCTCAGGAAGTGACGCGAGCGATTGCGTGCCGGGAGGAGCCACAACGTTGCCAGCCGTCGGCCCATTGGTCAGCGCATCGGCACGCTTGGCGAAGTTTTGCGAACGGTCGATGAAACCGTTCAGGCGCTCCATCAAGCCTTCGCCAATCTGGTGCGGACTGGCGCCGGCAGGCATGCCCTTGGCGCTGTTTGTCATGTGTTCGAACAAGTTCTGGGAGGCCTGCAAATCGACCTGCCCTCCTGACGGCGGCAGCGCCGCCGTGGCTGTTGTTCCGAGACTTACAGTCATGGCGTGGGCCTATTCGTCATCATCCGACTGGGCTTCATTCAGGATTTCCTGGGCACGAGGCATGATGATGAACTGGCCACCAATCGTGACGGCCTGAGTGATCAGGGCCTCAGTGAGTTCTTCATCGCTCAGCTCGCTCTTGGCGTTGTCCACCGCTGCATTGAACTGCGCTTCGGAGTGAGCAGTGACAGCGGTATTTTCGCTGATGGGGGTAACTGACATGGTGGTTCTCCTTGACGGGGTTGATGACAGATCGATCGGTTAATGGAGCCTACAGGCGAGTGCTTTCACTCTTGTGTCACTGCACCGCCCCTGAACACACGCACGCCGCGCTCGCGAGTCGTCGTCGCCATCGGCGTCGGCGTCGGCGTAAGCTGCTGGTCGAAGTGTTGCTCAATCATGGCCAGCCAGGCCGGCGGCCCGGAAACGAACAACTCATCGCCATCGGGTCCGGTGCGCACCGACATATGCGTGCCGTAGACATCCCGGCTGGTGACGTAATCCTGCAACTGCTCCAACTGCCGGCCCTGGGCTTTGAAGAGTCGCGTATCGGTTTCGGAGTCGGCGGAGAGGTAAAGCACATTGCCGTCGAAGTACCACGTCAAACCGTTGAAGTCGCACAGCGCCGTCAGGAAGTCGCCGGCGGACTCGGCACGTATCCGGCTGCGCGATTTGCCGCGTACCTTGTCCGACATGACGACGCTCAGGCCCATGTTTTGGCCAAACTCTTGCAGCGCGGCGCGTACGTCCTGCTCGACCAGCACATAGGCATAGGGCCGAACGAACCAGTCCGGCTGCGGGTTGGCATCGTCGACTTGCGTTTGATTGGCGGCCAGCAGGTTAAGCGCGATCACCATCAGCGCCACGCCGATCGCCGCCCGCGACACCTTATGCATGAAATCGCCCTCCGCCGCCGGCCTGAAGACACGCCCCGAACAAAAAACGGGCACTCTTATGGATGATGTCAAGAAGATGACTTAAACGTCGGTCAACCTGTCCGGTCTGAGTGGTCAACACTCCTTGGTTTTGCCCACTGCAAAATTCGCCGAAAGAGCTCTGTTCATGCCAAATCGTTTTGCCTGCACATCGTTGTTGTTTGCCAGCATCACCCTTGCTTCCTGCGCCCACCAACCGGCCTCCGATGGCAGCTACCAGCGCTACATGCAACTGGCCGGCGACCTGCAAAAGCGTGGTGATGCGGGATCTGCCGCAGCGTTGTACGAAAAAGCCACCCAGGAACCGGACGCCCGGATCGACGCTTGGTTGAAACTGGGCGAAGCGCGCCTGGCCAGCGGCGATGCGCGGGCCGCCGAGCGCGCCTACCAGCAAGCGCTGGAACGCCAGTCCGACAATGCCGCGGCATTGCTCGGTGTGGGCACTGCCCAACTGCACCAGGGCAAACTGGATCGAGCGGTGACTTCCCTGACCCAGGCCAGCGCGGGCAACCACCCCGAAGCGTTCAATCGCCAGGGTGTGGCGCAGATGCTGCGGGGTGAGCCAGCAGCGGCCCAGGTGGCATTCAGCCAAAGTCTGGTCCTGGCGCCCACCAACCTGGACACTCAATGCAACCTGGCACTGGCCTACGCTTTGGGCGGCCAGTCGCAACAGGCGCTGCAAACCATCAAGGAGGTTCGCGACTCGCCCCGCGCCCAAGCCAGTCACCAACGCAACGCCCTGCTGGTCATGGTGCTGGCCGGCCGCGAAGAGGACCTCAAGACTCAAAACCTGGAAGACATCACGCCCAAGCAATACGCCCGGTTGCTGACAGAGGCCCGACGCATCAAGGCCATTCGGGACCCTGCGATGCAGGCCCGGGAGCTGGGGTTGGTCGGCAGTCGCTGAGCCAAAAGGTTTCATTGGCCCTCCTGCTTGTCGGCCTTGGCCTGCTGTTCGGCCAGCCGGCGACGCAGCTCCTCACGGTCATAACCTTCGATGTAAACCTGGGCCGCCCGGCCCACCGGCGCGGCCATCGTTGGGCCGGTTGCCCGGCCCTCGATCACATCCGAGCGCTGCTCCACCATCTGCAGCAGCGTCCGGTTATTCGCACAACCGGGCGGCAGCCGGCGCACGTAACGCGCATCATCGGTATAGAAGTTGTCTCCGACCGGCGGCTCTAAGCAAGCCACCGGCACCCACTCAATCCGCCCATCGGCGTGGGTGAACGCCTGGTAGTTCGGTGAATAACTCACCGGTTCAAGCTGGGTGTTGCATGCGGTCAACAGCACGAGCGCGCCGAACGCCACAGCGACCAGAGACAGATGGGACGATTTAGGGTTCATGCTCGCTCCTGGCTCAATTGATGTAGAAACCGAACATGTCACTGCTGCGCGGCCCACCAGACGCATGGGTCGCGCCCTCGGGCTGAGCATCGAGCGGCGTGGCCACGTTGCGGGTGCGAACCGGTTCCACCAGATACGGCGTGATCAGAATCACCAGCTCGGTTTCGTTGCGCTGGAAGCGCTTGGAGCGAAACAGATTGCCCAGGATGGGCATCTCGCCCAGCATCGGCACTTTCTCGATGTCCTGGGTGCTCTCGCGCTGAAACAACCCGGCAATGGCGAAGGTCTGGCCGCTGCCAACCTCGACGCGGGTATCGGCACGCCGCACGCGGAATGAGGGCACCTGGTAGCCGCTCACGTCCACAGTGCTGGAGCCCATCAGACTGCTGACTTCCGGGCGCACTTGCAGGGCGATGCGCCCGTTGGGTAGCAGGGTCGGGTTGAACAGCAGCGAAACACCATAGGGTTTGTATTCGATCCCGACAGTGTCGCGGTTGACCGGAACAGGCACCGCGACCTCGCCTCCGGCCAGGAAGCTGGCTGTCTGGCCGGTCATGGCGGTGATGTTGGGTTCGGCGAGGATTTCCAGAATGCCGTTACTTTGCAATGCTTCAAGCATCGCATCGATGTTGACATTGCCCGAGGTCAGCCCGGCGCTAACCACATTGGAGGCACCAGACGCCGCACTGGAGGCCAGGGCACCGCCCGTCAACAGGCCAAAGGAAAAGGTACCGTTGTTGAAAAGGGCATTCCAATTCACGCCGTAGCGCAGCAACTCCGAGCGCGAGACTTCGGCGAAGCGCACCCGCAGGTTCACCTGGGCCGAGCCCACGTAGGAGGCCGTGTTGAGGGCCGAGCCCAAGCCCTGGCCTTCGGTGTTGAGCAGACTGTTGAGGTCGGTGGCTTCACCGACACTCTGGACCATTCCCTTGGCCACCATGCGATTGCCGGCACCGCTCACCTGGACATTGCTTGCGGGGTGCAGGTCTTTCATGGACCGCGTCACGGCCTGGGTGCCGCTGTTGATCGCCAGGCTCAGGCTGGCCAGTTCCTCACCCTCGGCGCTCAAGGCAATCAGGTTGGTTTGTCCGGGCGCCTTGCCGAACACGTAGATCACGCCAGGCGAAACCACCCGAAGATCGGCGATGCCAGGGTCTGCGACCAGCACCGACTCGACCGGATCCTGGAAATGCAGGATCCGCCCTTCGCCCTGGGCCAGGTCCAGCGTGGCCCGGCTGCCCGGAGCGATGGACTGTGCGCTGGCCTGTTGCGCCAGCAGTACAAATGACGCGGCAGCGATCCAGAAGCCGACATAGACAGGGACGCGAAACAGCGCAAAACACATCATCAAGCAGTCGCCATTGAAGTAAGGGAAGCGCCGTCGGCTGTCCGGCGGCCGGTCGTTTCAGTCAGGCTGATGGAACCGATGGCCTGCAGGTTGTATTCGCCGGCCAGCTCACGGAATGACAGCACCGCCAGCTCCAGCTCGCCCCGCACCACCAGTCGACGCAGGCTGCGACGTAACTCGGGATGCACCAACAGGACGGTGCGATCCCCCTCGGCCAAGTCCTTGCAAACGGCACGCAACTGGATCAGCAATGAACGGCTGGCATGCTCATTGAGCAACTCGCGAGGGTTATCGGCACGGCGCAGGTAAGCACGCAATTGTTCTTCCACCGCGGGGGTCAGCACGAAGGCGGTGATGACCCGGTTGCGGTCGGCGTACTGATGGCTGATCTGCCGCGCCAGACTGGCGCGCAAGTGGTCGGCCAGGCGCGCCGCATCCGGCTCGCGGGCGCCCCACTCGACCATGGCTTCGAGCAAGGCACGCTGGTTGCGAATCGATACACCCTCGGCGACCAACAAACGCAGGGTTTCAGCCAGACGCTGCAAGGGCACGCTGCGCGCGACTTCCTTGACCAACTCGTCATAGCTGGCTTCCATGCGCTCCAGCATCCTGCGGGTTTCCTGAATGCCCAGAAAGGTCGCGGCATTGCGGCGCAGACTGCGCTCGAGGATGGCCCGCAGGACTTCAGCGGCGCTGAGAAAACCGATACCGGCCTCCTCCAGCAGCGGCTGGTGAGTGCGTTCAATCCATTGCGCCGGGCGACTGTGCAACGGCGACGGCGCCTCCAACGCATGAATCTCCAACAGTTGAACGTGCACCAGATCGTCCTTGAGCATCAGGCAATCAACCGGTATCTCGCCCTCGCTGATGGGCACGCCTTCGAGTTCGACCGAAAAGCCGTTGGCGGGCAGGCTGCGGTCGATGTAGATGTCCGGCACCGGCACGTCGATCCCCAGGTCGCCGCGAATCTCATGGCACAAGGCTTCGATGCGCTGGCGCAACGGCAGTTCTGGCGCAGCCTGGGCCAGCGCCAGGCCAATGCTCAGCAGCACGCGGCTGTCCAGTGGCTTAGCCAGGGTTTCGTATTGTTCGAGCGGTTCGTCTTCGAGTGCCGCGACTTCGCTGGCGCCTTCGACCACCTCTTCCCGGGGCGCTTTGTCGCGGCGGTAGATCATGAACGCGGCAACGCCCAGCAAGGCCGACAGCCCGATGAACACGATGGCCGGAAAGCCCGGTAACAACGCCACGCCCAGCAGGATAAACGCGGTCAAACCCAACGCCTGGGGGCTGTATCCCAACTGATGGAAGATCTCGTTGCCCAGGTTGCCTTCGGTCGTGCCACTGTTGACCCGAGTCACCACCATACCGGCCGCGACCGAGATCAACAGCGCCGGGATCTGCGCGATCAGGCCGTCACCGACGGTCAGAAGCGAATAGGTGTGCGCCGCATCGGCAAACGACATATTGCGCTCGACCATGCCGATCATCATGCCACCCAGCAGGTTGACCGCCAGAATAACGAGGCTGGCAATCGCATCGCCCTTGACGAATTTCATAGCGCCATCCATTGCGCCGAACATCTGGCTTTCCCGCTCCAGACGCGAGCGTCGACGGCGGGCTTCATGCTGATCGATATCACCGTTGCGCAAGTCGTTGTCGATGCTCATCTGCTTGCCTGGCATCGCATCCAGAGTGAAGCGCGCCGCGACCTCGGCCACGCGCTCGGCACCTTTGGTGATAACCACAAACTGGGCCACGGTGATGATCAGAAATACCACCAGACCGACCACGACCTGGCCGGCGATGACGAAATCGCCGAACGCCTTGACTATGTGACCGGCGTTGCCATCGAGCAGAATCAGGCGCGTGGTGGTGATCGACAGGGACAGGCGAAACAAGGTGCTTAGCAAAATCAACGGCGGCAACGCCGAGAACTCCACCGAGTGCTTGATGTAAAAGGCGACGATGAGGATCAGGATGCTCAGCGAGATGTTCAGGCCGATTAGCGTATCCACCAACCAGGTGGGCAGTGGAATGATCATCATCACGATGGCCATCAGCATGAAGGCGACAACGATCACGTCACTGCGCTGGGCGGCCATGCGGGCCAATGCGTTGAGGCGGTCGAGGAACATTATTGCGCGGCTCTGCGGGCGGTCAGATAACGTTTGAAGCACTGACGCGCCTCATCTTTGCGGCCACCGCTCCACAGCGCACGACTGCGCAACAGCAACAGGCCGCTGGACTCGCCTTCCAGTTCGAGCAGGCGATCCAGCGCCGACAGGGCACGCTCGGCCTGGCCGCTGTCGGTAAAGGCCATGACCAGATTGCGCAGCAGCGCAGTGTCGGCGGGCGTCATCTGGACGGCGATCAACAGCAGCACCAAGGCACGCTGCGACTGGCCACTACGGCGATAGAGCTCACCCATGCCCTTGAGCAGATCGACGCAGTCCTGCTCCTGGCGATTCATGACTCGATCACCTGGGCACGTTGTTCTTCGAGTAAACGACGCAGGTCGATTTCTTCGCTGATGAGCTCATGGGCCAACGCTTTGATCTCGGGCTCCGCATCGAGGGTGGGGATCACGTTGTCCAAGACGTATTCGAGAATCTCCATCGAGCGGCGACTGCCGAACAACTCTGCGGTCATGCCCTCAACGATGCCCGACTGTTCAATGTCGGCACGCAGCGAACGACGTGCCGACACCGCGCGCTTGCCCAGCACCGCATCGAAGCGTCCATCCTGGCGCGCCTTGGCCGGCTGAAGGCTTTCTACCGCAGCGGTTCTTTCGGCGGTTGCCGGTAAGGGAGCACCAGGATCAATTCTCATAAGGTTAACGTGAACCTTTCTTCACCGCGGGCGAGAACCACCTCATGGTTCTCGATGCGTTCGAGCATCCAGTTATCGGTCAGGGCGGCCCCCGGATACAGGCGTTCACCGTTGTCGTTGATCACGTAAGGGTTATCGCCGAACCACACCGCTTGAAAACGCACGCGAGGCTTGGCGATTTCTTTACGTGCCACCACCTCGGGGAGCAACATTACCTTCTGGCCAAAGCGGCTATCGAAGGCTTGCTGCAGACCCAGCCACTGGCTCTTCTGGGTCGGGCCATAAAAACCATGGGCACTGAGCTGACCATCGATTTCGCCGACCTTGATGTGGCGCAGGCCCAACGTGCCAAGCTGCTGCTCGAGCCAAGCCCTGGCCTGCGCGACGGTGTTCGTCGATTCAGGGTGCACGGTCGGCAGAGCGACCTTGTCGGCGGTGCTCAACGCCAACGGCGAAACCGACTCGTCCCGAAAAGCAAAAGCGCCCACGCACAGGAACATCAGCAGCAACGCGATGAACCACCGTGTCTTGTGCTGGGGGGGCGATGTGATCGCAGCCGCTATCGGCTCCACGCTCGCGGTGCCGTGGCTGAGGGTCAGGCGGGCCTTGCCGATGCGGATATCCACGGGCAAGTGCGCTCGATGCCCCTTGCCTGTGGGAATCAGAATTTCCCGGGCATGGGGACCACGCACGAACACATCGCCGCCCATTGCCTCAACGGCCACCTGGCCGTCGGTGAAACGTAGCGCCACATGACGCTCGACAATGCCTGCGTCGCTGAGCAGCAGATCAGCACTGGCGGCGCTGCCAAGCAGATAGGCGGGCTTCTCCAGGGACAGGCAAACCCCCTGATGTAAACCGTGGGTGATACTCAGCACTGGCAGAGCCTTGTCCGCGGCCGCGACGACTGGAGTCGTGGCGAAAAAAGTCAGGGCTGTCATGGTGTATTACCGGAATAAGGCATGCGGAGAGGCACCCGTGAGGCACAGGTGAAGCTGTCGTTTTCCAGATTTAGCACCGCAACCAACAAACATGCAGGCAGCCGTCGGGCTGCCTGCATGACGGCATCAGTTCTGAGGCCGTTGTTTGGTAGCGTCGAGCTCAGCTTTCTTGGCCGTGGACAGCTCGGTGATCTTGGCCGATTTCTCGATCGCCATGTTGAAGGTGGCTTCCATCTTAGCGATAGCCGAATCAGCGTTGCCGGAACTTACTGGGGGAGTTGTGCTCATGTTGTTTCTCCTAACGTAAGAAATATTTGAGCCGCCAAGCGGCCAACTAATGTTGCCAAGCGAAGAGTAAGGGCCAAACATTACAGTTCAACGTCTAACACGTGTTTTAATCTCAGCCCCCCTCACTATATTGGCCGAATGAAAAACAAGAACTGCATCACACTTGGGGAATATTTTGCTTGGCAGAAGAAAGTTAAATCACGGCGTGCAGAGACTGTCGCAAGCCCTGCATTAATTAGGCTAAACCGCACCACCGCTCAAATCAGTACGCCACCTGACACCTCTGGCGAACAACTACTTACAGGCTTTGCGCAGACGGCATAAACAGCGTTTACACCGACATTCAAAGCTCGAGATAAAATAAAATAAATATCTACGGAACTTTTTCCGAGTAAACACCACGCAACTCAGCATTGATGGCCAGTTGCAATCAACTTCACACAAATTCAGTTACGTTTTACTGCCCGGACAGCACCGGTCTTTTACACGCGCACACTCGCCAGTGCCCTGATTGCCCCGAGCGATGCCTTGAGGCAATCGCCCGGGGGTTATTCCACACGTCATGCCGCATCAGCGGTCGACTGGCCCGGCGTCATGAAGCGATGGTGCTATCTTCGCCCGGCCACTCCTCGTAAGGGATATCCCAGATATCGCCTTGCGGCACACCGTCGATTTCGTACTGGGTCAGGTAATCGCTCAAGGCATCCGAGAATTTTCCCACCCGGGTCTCCTGCTTGCCTTCCTCGATCAAGCCCGGGACGAGCAGTGCCAGCGCGGCCACACCCGCCGCCGCGAAGCCCAGGCCACCGGCTATCATCGAGATACGCGAAGCGGCAATCGCCGAAACGCTCATCGCGCTGGCGCCCACCTCAGCCACCGAAGCCAAGCCCGCCATGATCCCCAGCGAACCGGCCGTGATATTCATGCCACCCGATACCGTATCGCCTTTCCTGAGCGCCTTGACGCCATCGAAGATGCCGTAGGCACCGGCAGTGATAGCGGCAATGCCACCGATCCCCTTAGCCGCGTTTTCCATACCCTTGAGGTTGGCAGTCACGCTTTTGAGCGGATCGTCCAGCTTTTTGCCCAGATCGCCGAGCCGATCACCTGTCAGCTTGCCTTTCACATCCTTGAGGTAATCCTGATAGTTTTTCAGGCCCCCTTCAGCCAGAAGCGTGGCGGCCTGCACTGAGCCGGTGGCGATGTCGACGATCTGCCGCTCGGTCAGCTTACCGGCGTTGTTGGCGCCTTTGGCGATGGTAACGCCGGCCATGAACAGCCCACTCACACCGTGTAGGACGCCTTTGTTGGCAGCGTCCTTGATCGAGGAGTCTTTGCTGAATACATCCAACGCATCCAGGGTCTTGGTGCCTTGGCGAAGCAGGTCCCAGTCGCCCCTGAAGTTAGCAAGGATCTGGTCTGGCGTGGCGACGGTGCCGTCGGCATTGACCAGCATCTGCGGGTTTTCCTTACTGATCTGCTCAATGATTTTCTTGACCTTCTCCTCGTCCAGCTCACTTCCGCCATTGACGCCGAAGGCCGCCTTCATGTCGTCGAAGGACGCATCCTTGAAGGCATTGTCCTTGGCGATCCTGGTGAAGTTATCGTTGAGCTGTGTGTCGAACTTGCCGGTGAACTCGGGGTCCAGCGCCGAGTTGTAAAGCGCGACTTCAAGGCTGAAGGCACTCATGGCTTCGTCAGGGGTATGCTCCTTGAGCAACTCATTCAGGCGATCGCCTGAAGCCAGCGACTTCTCGTAAAAGCTTTCCAACTCCGCATTCGCCTTGGAGCCTTTGACGGCGGCCTGGATCTCACCGGCATTATTGATGCCCAGCGCGCCCTGGAGGGTCTGCGCCGTACCGAAGAACTCGGCAAGAATTTCCGTGTGAGTCGTCTTGCCATCCTTGGACTTGGTCTCCCACAGGGTATCGAGTGACTTGCCGGACTTGATTTCGTCATCGTAGGTTTTTTGCAGGGACTCCTTGAGCCCCTTGTTATCGTCCACCAGCTTGGTCAGCTCACTGGAGCCGTGCTCGCTCATGTATTGACTGACCGCAGGGTCACTTTCCAAGATACCAATGTGCTTGTTGACATCGTCCAGCAGCTTCTGGGCATCGGGATGGCTGCGCACCTTATTGGCAATAGTGACCTGCGACTTGTCATCCCTCCACATCCCGGCGGCGCTGCCCTGGATGATCAACTGCTGGGCGGCCTTGAGATCCTGAAGAACAGCGGCTTTTTCCTCTGCCGAGTATTTCTCCGGGTGATCGAACACGTCCTTGTTCAAGCCTGCGGTATCGACCCTGGCCAAGGCATTGTTGCCAGCGATACCAGAAAGCAGTGCGGTCACGGAGGTCGCATCCTTGGGCACGTTGGCACTCTTGAGCCAACCCTGGACATCACCCCTGCTCAGTTCACCATCAGGATTCTTGTCCAGTGGGTTCTTGGCGTTATCGATGACCTTGAACGCACCTGGCTGAGACCAGAAATCCAGTGCCTGCTTGGTCTCCTCGCTCAGCTGTGAATTCTGGTTCCTGTACTCCTTGATGTCGTCGGCAGTCAGGTACTTGCCCGCACCGGTCTTGCCCTTGATCGCCTCAAAGTTTTCATCGAGGATCGCTGCGTACTTGGCGATCTGCTGCGACGCCGGATCGGCATCTTTGTTGGTCTTGAGGTAATCCTTGTAGCTGGCGATATCATCGGTCTTCTTGAGTTCCGGCAGAGTCGAAAAGCCTCCCTTGCCGAAGTCCTGCAGCCGCCCCGCCTCGGTGCCGTGCTTGGCTTCGCCACTTTTGGTGAAACCGTCCACGCTGCTGTTGAACACATCACCACCGGACTGGGCATTGCCCTTGTCATCGAACATCGTAATGCGATCCAAGACCTGCGCAGCCCGGTAGGCGGCGTCGGCGTCGTTCTCGTAATCGCCGACCTGGTCCTTGAGCATGTCCTTGACGCCACTCTGGTTGCCCAGGTTCTTGAGCAGCGGGTTGTCTTCAATGATGTCTTGGGCCGAGCGCTTATCCTCTTCCGGACGCTTCCAGACGATGCCAACCTTTTCCGCCTGCTCGCGGGCTTCCTTGTTGTCGCCCGCCGACGACGAATCCTTAATTTCACCCTTGAGGGCAGAAAACCCCATCTTGCCGAAGTCCTGCAGGCGACCGGCTTCGGTGTCATGCTTCGCTTCACCGCTCTTGGTGAAACCATCGACACGACCGTTGCCTACGTCCTTGCCAGCAATCTTGCCTCCTTCGCCATTGAGGGTCTCGATGTGCTCGAGCACCTGGGTCGCCCGATAAGCGGCGTCCGGATCATTTTCGAAATCGCCGACCTGCTCCTTGAGCATGTCCTTGACGCCACTCTGGTTGCCCAGGTTCTTGAGCAGCGGGTTGTCTTCAATGATGTCTTGGGCCGAGCGCTTATCCTCTTCCGGACGCTTCCAGACGATGCCAACCTTTTCCGCCTGCTCGCGGGCTTCCTTGTTGTCGCCCGCCGACGACGAATCCTTGATTTCACCCTTGAGGGCAGAAAACCCCATCTTGCCGAAGTCCTGCAGGCGACCGGCTTCGGTGTCATGCTTCGCTTCACCGCTCTTGGTGAAACCATCGACACGACCGTTGCCTACGTCCTTGCCAGCAATCTTGCCTCCTTCGCCATTGAGGGTCTCGATGTGCTCAAGCACCTGGGTCGCCCGATAAGCGGCGTCCGGATCATTTTCGAAATCGCCGACCTGCTCCTTGAGCATGTCCCTGACACTGCTCTGATTGCCGAGGTTCTTGAGCAAGGCATTGCCATCGATGATGTCCTGCGCGGAGCGATCATCGCCTTCAGGGCGCTCCCACTTGATGCCCAAGGCCTCGGCTTGTTCGCGTACCTTGGGATCATCGCCGGGCTTGGACAGATCCTTGAGCTCGCCTTTGAGGTGCGAGAACCCTTGCCGGCCAAAGTCCTGCAGGCGACCCGCCTCAGTGCCATGCTTGGCGTCGCCGCCCTTTGTGAAGCCGTCGACCCGGCCGTTATCGATGTCCTTGCTGGCGATCCGTTCACCACCTTCATCATATTTTTCCACGTGCTCCAGCACCTGCTTGGCACGGTAGGCCGCATCGGGGTCAGTCTCAAAATCGCCGACACGGTCCTTGAGGTTATCCTTCACATCGCTCTGGTTACCCAGGTTCTTGAGCACCGGCGTGTCGTTAATGATGTCCTGGGCCGAGCGGTCGTCGCCTTTTGGCCGCTCCCATTCAATGCCCGCGTCCTTGGCCTGCTTGATCGCCTGGTCCCAGGCTTCGGCAAGTTTAGGGTCTTGCGGCTTAGAAGTTATGCCTACAAAACTGACATCTTGAACGGACATGAAAGACTCCTTTTTCTAGGGTATGGACAAGCGCAGAGGCTGAACAACTGCAGCAGATCAGCCAGCAAAAATACGCCTGCTTAGAGGTGCCATTAGTTTGGTATTAACTGGATGATTAGCTCTGCATACGCCAGCATCATCAAAGGAGTATCACGGGAGAGTGTTACAGCATGAAAAAACGCTCACATTAAGTTTACATGACGCTTTCACTGCACTTTTAAATTGATATCAATATGCCGCCTCGGCACACCACTATCTTATAATTATTGGCTCCCCCCTACTTAAGATCAGTTATTCAGCGTTCGCATTGAACTTATAAGCCCCTGCCCTCGCACTCATCCAGATGCAATGCCGCCAATATCCTGCGTGTATCTTGCAATGTAATACTTGCCTGAAGACCAGACTTCGTTACGTATAACCTTGACTTAGCACTGACATAAACCGCCATTGATGGTGTTCCAATAGAGCGTGCGCCCCCATCCTTTGCAGGGCTGTTGGTCAGGGCAGGATGCGCTCGAAAGGGAGGCGGACGGTAGGCAGGGGATCAGCCAGCAGGGGCCAGGCTGACCGATAGCATTTAATCAGTTCTGCGGACGCTGCTTAGACGAATCCAACTCGGTCTTGGCAACGGTGGTCAGCTCAGTGATTTGAGCCGACTTCACTTCGCTGCTGGACGCGTTCACGCCGTACTACGCCGCCTAACCAAGTGCCAAGCATGCTTGGTGATGCACGGAGAAATCCTAGAGCATCGCAGCTTGACGTTATTCCAAAGCATCAACCGCCTATCATGGACATCGGCGAACCTTCTACGTATTGCGCAAGAAACGATCGAGCACGTTTTTTGTGATCATCACGGTGTAAATGTCTGCCTGCATAAGCCCATGTACCCATTCGCACGTGGCGGTTGCGTACAGCGTCCAGTCGAACCACTCGAGCGCATTGCCTATACCTGCCGCGCGCAAGGATTTCAGGCGTCCTTGGTGAGACGTCGTATTGTTCATGTCTATCTCCGGGTTACGGATGGAATCGGGGCGGCTGGGGAGCCGGATCAAAGGTGCAGCGCTTGCCCGGCCTGGGCACTGCCATGGGCAGAAGGGACCCGGACACGCAACGCAATCAGCAACGCGGCCAGCAGCATCAGCACGGCCGCCGCTACGAATACGCCTGCGCTGCCACCGAGGCTGAACATCGCACCGCCAGCGGCTGCGCCCGTTGCGATGGCCGACTGCACAGAAGCCACCACCATGCCCCCGGCGCTTTCCGCTTGATCAGGTATTGTGCTGGCCACCCAGTTCGACCACGCCACCGGCACACCGCCAAAGGCCAAGCCCCAGATCGCCAGCAGCACCGCCTGCCCCGGCACCGAGGCCGGCAACAGCACCAACGCCAGTGCTGCAACGCCCACCAGTGCGGGCATCAACACCAGAGTGGCCAGCGGGTGACGCTCAAGCAGCCACCCGGCCAACAGCGTGCCGCCGAAGTTCGCCACACCGAAACCCAGCAGCATCAGCGACAGCCCTTGCGGACCAATGCCGGTAGTCCCCTCAAGGAATGGCCGAACATAGGTGAACATCGCGAAGTGACCGCTGTGCACCAGCACACAACCGAACATCCCCATGGCGATGCCCGGGCGCTGCAACACCTCAAGTACGGTGCGCAGGCGTGCCGGCGTGCGCGGCGCAAGGCGCGGCAGCGTTAACGACTGGAAAGCCAGGGTCACCAGACCTACCGCCGCCGCTGCAAAGAACGCGCTGCGCCAGCCATATAGGCCGCCTAAGTAGCTGCCCAGCGGGACCGCAACCACCGTCCCGACGGCAATGCCGCTGAAAATGATCGAGAGCGCTCGGGGCAACAAAGCCCCCGGAACCAAGCGCATCGCCACCGCTGCCGCCATGCTCCAGAACCCGCCAAGGGCAATGCCCAGCAAGATACGCATTACCAATAGCACCGCGAAACTGGAGGAAACGGCGACCAAAAGATTGGATGCGATCATCAACGTGGAAAAACCCAGCAGCACCCAGCGGCGGTCGATACCGCGGGTCAGGCCTGGCACCAACAAGCCAGCGAACAGTGCCACCACCGCTGTCACCGTTACCGCCTGGCCAGCCAGCGCTTCGGACACCCCCAGATCGGTAGCCATCGGCGTCAGCAGGCTGGCCGGCAGGTACTCAGCGGTGAGCAATCCAAACACGCCCATTGCCAACGAGAAGACTGCCATCCACGCAGGGGCCGCAGGTTCCATATCCAGCGCGGCGCCGGGACGGTTGTGGGATATGGCATTACAAACACAGTCATTCATTGCACGGATCTCCCAATCTTCATTGCGACCCGCAGTCTAGGCGCGAGAAGCTGGATGATCTATGATCGAGAACCTCGTTTTTTTGACTAAAACACCGAACAATGCCTACCGATCAGTTTGCCCTCTCCTCGGATCTCATCAACGAACTGTTGCGCGGCATGCGCCTGCGTGGCGTCGAGTACCGGCGCATCCAAGCCGGTCCAGCCTTTGGCCTGAGCTTCGCCGACAAACCTGGGCATGCCTGGTTTCACTTCCTGGCGATCGGCAATGCGGTGCTGCGGATGGAGGACGGGACAACGTACGCGCTGTCTGCCGGCAACGCCGTATTCATCTCCCATGGCGCAGCCCATCAACTGCTTTCCCATACGGACGTGCCTGTTCAGGACATCGACCGTTTAGACGGCGCCCCCCTCGGTGATACGGTCAGCGCGGTGGATACCGGAACCGATGCCAGCGCCACGCCGACCACCATTTTGTTCAGTGGCTGCATGGAGTTTGAACTGGGCAGTATTCATGGCCTTGGCAGGCTGATGCCGGGCCTGATGCTGATTGATGCCGGCGGCCAGCGTTACCCCGGTCTCGTGCCTATCCTGACCACCATGGAACGCGAGGTCAGCGCCGCCCGTGTCGGCTTCGCCGGAATCCTCGCGCGTTTGGCCGATGTGGTGGCCGCCATGGTCGTTCGCGGTTGGGTGGAGTGCGCCTGCGGTAATGCCTCTGGCCTGGTCGCTGCATTACGCGACCCACGCTTGGCAAGCGCGCTTCTCGCGCTCCATCAACAACCGGGACGCGACTGGACCGTTGCGCAGTTGGCGGAGCAATGCAATACCTCTCGCTCGGTCTTCGCAGACCGTTTCCAGGCGACTATTGGCATGGCCCCACTGCGCTACGTGACTGAGTTGCGGATGCGGCTTGCGAGCCAGTGGTTGACGCTCGAAAGGCTGCCGATTGAAGAGGTGGCGCAGCGCTTGGGCTATACCTCTCAGGCCGCGTTCAGTCGCGCATTCAAGCGCATTACGGGCAAGACGCCTGGGTTAAGTCGTCAGTCGAGGCGGTCTGCTGTTTCCTGAAGCCGAGCGGGAGTCGTGGAGGAGCCGGCGGAATAAAAGCACTTTGAAATTCAAAAGTGCTCGGTGGCTAGCGTTCAAATCTTCCAAACGCTGGATGCATTCTTTCACTCGCAGCCTCTACAGAATGATCGCCTTCACCCAAAAGCGGACACAGAGCACCACGTATTTGCCTAAGGCCTATCGCGTGAGTAGAATGCGATTAATTATCAATCATGTATTTGCCGGGATTCCGATGCGTAGCGATGAAACACTAGGTACTGC
Source organism: Pseudomonas sp. A214 (assembly GCF_900156295.1). NCBI lineage: Bacteria > Pseudomonadati > Pseudomonadota > Gammaproteobacteria > Pseudomonadales > Pseudomonadaceae > Pseudomonas > Pseudomonas sp. A214. The sequence goes on along the minus strand of NZ_LT707062.1, from coordinate 3,186,336 downwards.
AGATCTAGGGCTGCTCTATCGAACCCACCACTCGTGGTTACACGGCTGGCTAATCCGACGCATAGGATGTCGCGACAACGCTGCAGATTTGGCGCAGGACACTTTCGTACGCCTGCTCAAATCCCGTCAGTCCAGCCCCTTGCGCGAACCACGCGCCTATTTGAGCAGTATCGCCCGCGGACTGATGATTGATCAGTATCGTCGTCGCGAACTCGAACGTGCGTACTTGGAAAGCATCACGTTGCTGCCTCAACATGAGGTTCCCTCGGAAGAAAGCCGGCTGATGATTCTTGATGCGCTCGAGCGCATAGACCGCATGCTCGGTATGCTTAAACCAAGAGTTCGCCAGGCATTTTTATTTGCCCGACTCGACGGTCTAACCTGCGCGCAAATAGCCGAAAAACTGGGTGTTTCCCGCGCGACGGTGGAACGCGACCTAGCCACGGCCCTGCAACACTGCTATCGCTTGCGTTATGTCGAGGCGTGAGCCGCAGGCGCTCAATCCGGCCATTGTTGAGCAGGCAATCCAATGGCTGGTGCGCCTTCGCTTCAATCAAGCCGATGAACAGACACAGCGCACTTTTGAGCACTGGCTGCAGCAGCACCCGGAGCATGTGGTGGCGTGGCAGCGTGTGGAAACGCTTGGGGATGAATTCGCAGGCGTGCCAACTCAATTGGCCCGACAAACCCTGAATGGCACCAATCATGGAATGCGGCGGCGGGAAAGCCTGAAGCTACTGGGCATATTGGCGACTGTTAGCGCTGCAGCCTGGCTCGGCCGGGACTATACACCCGTACCCGCCATGCTTGCGCAGCAGCGCAGCAGTACCGGCGAGCAACGACGCTTCCAACTCGATGATGGCAGCCTTATCCAGCTCAACAGCGATAGCGCCGTCGACAGCGATTTCGACGCCCAGCGACGCCTGATAATCCTGCGACGTGGGGAAATCATCGTGAATGTCGGCGCGGATCAACACTCGCCTCGAGCACGACCGTTCTGGGTGCAATCACGTGACGGGCTCATCCGCGCTCAGAGTTCACGCTTTCTGGCACGCGAGCTGGACGATGGCACTCTGGTCGCGGCTCAGGAAGGATCAGTCACGGTTTTCCCCGGCTCCGATCAAACTCCTGCGAGCCGCAGCGTCCAGGCAGGAAATCACCTGCTGTTCACATCAAGTGGCGCCCGAATGTTCAGGGACAACGGCCTTGATCTATGGAGCTGGGGTGACGGGGTAATCAGTGCGCGCAATATGCGCCTCAATGATTTCATCGCGGAGTTGTCGCGTTATCGCCCCGGGGTACTGCGCTGCGCCGAAGGGGTCGCTGATCGTCCCGTTTCCGGCACCTTCCAGCTCGCCGACAACGATCAGGTCCTGGCATTGATCGCGCAGTCACTGCACTTGCACATTGATTATCGGACCCGTTATTGGGTGACCGTGACCGCTGCCACCTGAGCCCATCAGAACTTTGTGCTACCTGAAAAATAATGAGGTAGCTTCTCATTCTCGTTCGACCTCTAAGGAAGGCCGGAATACAGGCCAGTCTGCCGATGTCCTTTCTTGGAGCGAGAAAATGAGTTCGTCCCCTGTTTCACAGCGCCATCCATTAAATCGTGCCTTGCACGGTGCGATTTTGGGTTTGATCGTAAGCAGCTACGCATTGCCATCGCTGGCGCAAACGTCGAGCGCTGACCACAGCAATCAAGTGAAACAGTGGAACATCGCTGCCGGCCCACTGGCACCGGCGCTTGACCGCTTTGCGCGCGAGGCTGGCATCAGTCTTTCCTTCGATGCGTCGAGTGTAGTGAATCGCACCACTGCTGGCGTGAATGGCACGCTCGATACGTCGGCAGCGCTGTCATCGTTGCTGCAGGGGAGCGAATTGCAAATCGAACGGCAAGGTCCGAATGCCTACCTACTGTTCCCTCAACCAAAGCCCGCCGGCCCGCTGGAGCTCGACGCAACAGACGTCGAGGACTACCGCCTTGCCCCCCTCATCATCAATGCCAAGGTCAGGGTCAGTGCCGACGACGACGCCAACTCGGTGGTCGCCAAGGAGCTCTGGGTTGGCGGCAAGGTGGCAACCAGCATTCTCAATACACCGGCCTCGGTGTCGGTTGTTACCAACAAGGAAATGGAGCAACGCAGCGTCAGTACCACGGAAGAGGCGCTGCAATACACGCCGGGCGTGGTCAGTGACTTCTATGGTACGGATGACCGCAACGACTATTTCCAGATCCGGGGCTTCCAGGCTACTACCTACCGTGACGGCTTGACCCTGAGTTCGATGCGCGGCGTACGCGAAGATCCATTCGCCTATGAACGCATAGAGATTCTGCGTGGCGCCAACTCCACGCTGTTTGGCCCAGCGGACCCGGGCGGTTCGGTGAATTTCGTGACCAAACAGCCGCGCTTCGAGCAGTTTGGCCAAGGCTATGTGACCTACGGTTCGTTTGACCATGTAGAGACAGGCATCGATGTGGGGGATGCGCTGAACGACGAGAAAACCTTGGCTGGCCGCTTTACTGCCAAAGGCCAAAACAGCGACCGCGAGTACGATCACTCACAGGACGACAACCGGTTGGTGATGGGTGGCCTCACCTGGGCGCCCACGGATTACACGTCAGCCACCATGATTCTGGACTATCTGAAAACTGAAAGTTCGCCCAACAGTGGCGGCTATCCGCTGGACAAGGAATACGACCGCAGCAAGTTTTATGGTGAACCCAGCTACAACTTTCACGATGTCGAGCGCACCAGCCTCAGCGGTAACGTCACCCATGACTTCGACAACGGCTTCGTACTGCGCAGCAACCTGCGTTACAGCAAATTGACCGATGATTTTGGCTACGTTTACATCAGCGACAGCGCCGCACGTGTCGGTACTAGCGTTGACCGGTATCTGTTTGGAACGGACAGTGAGGCCGACCAGTTCAACGGCAATCTGATGCTGCAATACGATGCCCGCTTCGAGAACATCGACAGCAGTAGCCTGGTGGGCGTGGAGTACCTCGATTCGACCACCAAGGAAAGCTCGGTCTACGCCCTGACGACCCCGATTGACATTGCAAATCCCGTGTTTACTGGCGTTCCACGCTCAATCACACCGTATGCCGTCAACAAGCGAGACGCGACCACCAAGGCCGTGTTCCTTCAGCAGAACCTATCGTTCTACGAGCGTTTCATCGTCACCGCGGGTATGCGCAACGACTCGATGGACCTTACCAGCAAAGGCTTGCAATCCACTGAGAAAGACAACTTCTCCGAAACCTCCTACCGAGGTGCGTTGACCTATATCGTCAACGATGAGGTGTCCACCTATGTGAGCATGGTGGAATCCGTCTCGCCGCCTCAGGTTGGCGTAACACCGCAGACGGGCAGGCAGTACGAAGTGGGCGTGAAGTATGCGCCGATGGGAATGGACGCACTGTTCTCCGCAGCCGTTTATGACTTGACCCAGGAAAACGTCACCATCGCCGTAGTGCTGCCGAGCGGCATCATTGAGCAACAGACGGTGGGCGAATCGCGGGCGCGTGGCCTCGACCTGGAGGCCAAGGCGCAGGTGACGCGGAACCTCAGCCTGATTGGTGGCTACTCCTATATGGAGTCCGAGGTACTGCGCGGTTCGTTGTACGACGGCAGCTCCTTGAAGGGTAATGAGTTCACCACGGCACCCAAGCATTCCGCTTCGCTCTGGAGTTATTACGACGTGCCTGGCACTGATGTCAGCGTTGGCTTGGGTGCGCGCTACGTCGGCTCTTATTACTTCGATGCAGCCAACTCCGGCAAAAGCGATGGCACCACGCTGTTCGACGCCGCCTTCAACTACGAGATCGCCAAGGGCACCGACCTTGCGGTGAACGTCAGCAACCTGCTGGATGAGCAGCACGTGGTCGGTTCCGGCACAGCGAACTTCTACAACCCGGGTCGCGAGATTACCGCCAAAGTGAGTTACAGCTGGTAAGCAGGCGTTTAAGCCTTTTCCCCATGTAGGAAGCGGTGCCCGCTATACGGCGGGCACCGTCAACTTGGCCATCATTGTGCGAGATGAAAAACAAGGGCGTTCGACTTTCGGTCGCGGTAGGGACGGCAGTTACCTGCCGCCCCCCGCACAGATCCGTACGTGCGGAACTACCGCATACGGCTCCTGCCTCGGGAGTGTGACGCGAAGCGATTCTCAGGGTAAGGATGTGCATTTCTGGGTCTAGGTATGTAGAGGTCAGCAAGGCGTCCGTAGCGTGACCATTGAAGCCGATTACGCTGGCTGCGACGTTTGAGGGCTTGCCGCCATAGACGGCATAGGCATCATCCGCCCATTCAAATGAACTTGATTCTGAAACTGCAACCGACCTAAGCCGCACACCGTGATCAATACCAAGCACCACCCCGGCGCACTACGCACGAATCGATGCACAATCTGCATAAGCGGCGGAAATTGGTTCAATCATCCACGAACCAATCCTCTTTAATCCCCTGAACCAACCCGACGAACCCTTGCTTATCGGCCCCCGCCGCCGCCGCCCCTGAGTAATAGCTAAGCACATAGCGCTAATCCCGAGGCGAACCAATTTCAATTGGCATCGCGCTTGCACTTACCCTTTTGCCTCGATCTCCTGCACACAGTCAGCTCGGAGCCGTTTTTTATACTCTGGCGCGAGTACCACAATGCAAAGGTTCGACCCTGACACACCCATCGACAACACTTCGAAACTAGCGCTGGATGCCTTGCGGCAGATGGTTGCGCAACATGCTGCCTTCCCGCACCGGGCATTGCCGACCGAGCGGGATCTGGCCGCCGATTTTGGCCTCAGTCGCCGGGCCATCCGGCGGGCGCTGGCGGTGCTGGAAGCCGAAGGGCAGATCTGGCGGCGCCAGGGCAAAGGAACCTTCGTCGGCCCTACGCCACCGAGTGCGGCCATGAGCTTTGCCCGGTTGTCCGGGCGGACCAACTTCAGCGAGGTTATGGAAGCGCGCCTGCATCTGGAACCGGCACTGGCGTCCCTGGCGGCGGTTCGAGCCAACGGCGACCAGATAGCAATTTTGCGCCGCCTTGCCGAACGCACCAGACACCAACAGGCCGCCGAGCCTGCCGATGCCGAGGGCATTGAGCTGTGGGACAGCGCCCTGCATCGCGGGATCGCCGAGGCCGCAGGTAACCGCCTGATGCTGGATATCTTTGAAATGCTCGATGCGATCCGGCTCGACCCGGCCTGGCGTGAGCTGCGTCAGCGGGCTCGCAACGCCGATCGCCTCGACACCTACAGCCACGACCACAACGACATTGTCGACGCTATCGAAAACCGTGATCCGATCAAGGCCGCCACGGCCATGCGTGGCCATTTGCGCGCGCTGCAACAAGCGCTGGACAACGTCATCAATCAAGATCTGGAGGCAAGTTTATGAGCACCACAACTCAGGCCACCGACACGGTATTGAGTGTCAGCAACTTGACCGTGTGCTTTGCAGGCGCGCCCGCCAATGTCGTGGACGGCGTCTCGTTCTCGGTCCAGCGAGGCAAGACCCTGGCCATCGTCGGAGAGTCTGGATGTGGTAAAAGCGTTACGTCCATGGCGCTGATGGGCTTGCTACCCGACACCGCCAAGATCGCCGCCCGTATGTCCGCCCTGCTCGATGAAGCCTTGCTGGGCATGCCCGACGAGCGCTTGCTGGATGTGCGCGGCAACCGCATGGCGATGATTTTCCAAGAGCCCATGACCTCCTTGAACCCGGTCTTCACCATTGGCGAGCAGATCGCCGAAAGCGTGATCCGCCATCAGGGTCTGTCAGCCAGGGACGCCCGTCAGCGCGCCCTGCAAATGCTCGAAAAGGTCCGCGTACCTGACGCTGCGCAACGCCTGGACGCCTACCCCCATGAACTGTCCGGCGGCATGCGGCAGCGGGCAATGATTGCCATGGCCCTGGCCAACGATCCGGCGCTGATCATTGCCGACGAACCCACCACTGCTCTGGACGTGACCATTCAGGTGCAGATCCTGTCGCTGATCGCCAATCTGCAGGCTGAAACCGGCACGGCCATGATCTTGATCACCCATGATCTGGGCGTGGTCGCCGAAGTCGCTGACGACGTGATGGTGATGTACGCCGGGCGAGTGGTGGAAAGCGGCCCGGTAAAAACCCTGTTCGATGACCCGCAGCACCCGTACACCATCGGCCTGATGGGCTCGATGCCATCGATTGGCCCGCGTGAAGGTCGCCTGGCAACCATCAATGGTCGCGTCCCGACGCCTGCGCAAATGCCTACCGGTTGCCGATTCGCCGGACGCTGCCCTTTTGCGATTCAGGCATGTCGCGAGGCGCGCCCGCCGCTACTTGAGCTTTCCCCCGGACATTTCGCCGCGTGCATTCGTGCGCCACTGGAACAGCATATGGGAGTCAGCGCGTGAGCCTTTCTGAACGCCAAATAGTTAAGCGTGCAAGCCCTAAAATCATTCTCGACGGCATCGGCCTGAGCAAACACTTCGGGGTGGAAAGCGGCTTGTTCCAGCGCAAGAAGCCGCCGGTTCAAGCGGTCAATCAGGTCAATCTGTCGGTGCGCAAAGGGGAAACCCTGGCGCTGGTGGGCGAGTCCGGCTCGGGTAAATCAACCCTCGGCCGTCTACTGCTCAACCTGCTCAAACCTACGGCGGGCGACATCATTTATGAAGGCCGCAACCTGGCCAATCTGACCCCGGAAAAGCTGCGCCAGGTGCGGCGTGATTTGCAGATCATCTTTCAGGATCCGTTTGCCTCGCTCAATCCGCGCATGACTGTGGAATCCATCGTCGGTGAGCCTATCTGGCTGCACAGCGATGCCAGCCGCAGCGACCGCCAGGCCAAAGTCGCCGAGTTGCTGCGCACCGTGGGCCTGGCGCCCGAGCACGGCGGCCGCCACCCTCACGAGTTCTCCGGTGGCCAGCGTCAGCGCATCGGCATTGCGAGGGCCCTGGCGTCTGACCCGCGTTTGATTCTGGGTGACGAACCCGTGTCCGCGCTGGACGTTTCGGTGCAGGCGCAAGTGGTCAACCTGCTGGAAGACCTCAAGCATCAATTCGGTCTGACCCTGATGATTGTCGCCCACGGCCTCGCCGTGATCCGCCACATGAGCGACCGAGTAGCCGTGATGTATTTGGGGGAAATCGTCGAACTGGCGCCGGTCAACGGCCTGTTTGAAAACCCTCTGCACCCTTACACCCAGGCGCTTATGGCCGCCGTGCCGGTCAGCCACCCGGACCTGCGCCGGCCGCGCCCATTGCTGGGCGGCGACATGCCGAGCCCGAGCCGCCCGCCATCGGGTTGCCGCTTCCATACCCGCTGCCCGCACGCCCGGGCGCTGTGCAAAGAAGTGGTGCCGGTGATGGAAACCGTCGAGGCCGAGCGTCAGGTGGCGTGCCACTTCTGGCGTGAAATCGCCAATGCCGGTGCAGGCACCCTGATTTTGCCGACACCCAGCGCTGCCTACACCCAGCGCCTGAATCTGTTCAAGAACCATCAATCCCTTGCAGTGGAGAGCCAGCCATGAAAATTGCACGCGTCATGACAGGAACCTTGTTATTGCTGGCCGCCAACGCCGCCTTTGCCGAATCCACCCTGCGCATCGGCATTCAGGACGATCCTGATGGGCTCGACCCGCATCGTTCGCGTACCTATGCGGGCCGCCTGGTCTATACCGCACTGTGCGACAAGCTGGTGGATGTGAACCCGGACCTGACCTACGCCCCACAACTGGCCACTGCCTGGAACTGGAGCGAAGACGGCAAGACCCTGACCATGACTCTGCGCGAAGGCGTGACTTATCACGACGGCGAAGCGTTCGATGCTGCCTCGGTGAAGTTCAACCTGGACCGCGCTCGCACCCTGCCCGACTCCCTGCGCAAGAGCGAGCTGGCCTCGGTGGACAGTGTTGAAGTGATCGACGTCAAAACCGTTGCCATCAAACTCAAGCAAGCGGACGCCACCCTGGTCTCCCAACTCTCGGACCGCGCCGGAATGATGCTTGCGCCGAAGGCCGCCCAGGGTGAGTTCGCCTCCAAACCGGTGTGCTCCGGCCCTTACAAATTCGTCCAGCGCGTGCAGCAGGATCGCATTGTGCTGGAGCGCTTCGACAACTATTGGAACAAGCAGGCTTATCACTTCGACAAGGTGATTTTCCTGCCGATTCCGGACACCTCGGTGCGTCTGGCCAACCTGCGTTCCGGCGACCTGGACATCATCGAACGGGTTGCCCCCACCGACGTGAAAACCGCCAAGGCGGACAGCAAGCTGGCGGTCTATAACACGCCAGGGCTTGGCTACATGCAGTTGATGTTCAACATTAACAACGGCGAAAAGGCTAACTCGCCGATGGGCAAAGACAAGCGCGTGCGCAAGGCATTCGAGCTGTCCATCGACCGTGATGCGATCAACCAGGTGGTGTTCGAAGGCCTGTTTGCGCCGAGCGCCCAGCCATTTCCGAAAAACAGCCCGTACTACGACAAGGATCTGCCGATCCCGACCCGCGATGTGGAAAAGAGCAAGACCTTGCTGGCCGAAGCAGGCGTGAAGCTACCACTGGCAGTGGACCTGAAAGTCGCCAACAACCCTATAGCACAACAGGTCGGGCAGATCATTCAGGCCATGGCTGAAGAAGCGGGTTTCAAGGTCAATCTGATTGCCACTGAATACGCCACCATGCTTAGCGAACAGCAAAGCGGCAACTTCCAGATCGGCATGAGCGCCTGGTCGGGCCGTCCTGATCCGGATGGCGACATTCACCAGTTCGTGACCTGCAAGGGCGGCCAGAACGACGGCAAATACTGCAACGCCAAACTCGACGAGCTGTTGGACAAGGCCCGCACTGTCAACGATGTTGCCCAGCGCCAGGCCCTGTACAACGAAGCCCTGCGTTTGCTGGCTGACGAAGTGCCGACCGCGTATCTGTATTTCGATCCGCGAATCATGGCCATGCGTAACAACGTGACTGGTTTCGTACCGAGCCCGGATGGCCTGATTCGTCTGAACAACGTCGCGTTCAAGCCATGACTGTGAATGATCGCCGCAAAAACGAGGGTCCGGCATGCTGATGTTTATCCTGCGACGCCTGCTCAGTGCGATCCCGACACTGATCCTGGTTTCGCTCTTCGTCTTCACCCTGCAGAAACTGTTGCCGGGTGACCCGGTGCTGGCCATGGCCGGTGAAGAGCGCGATCCGGCGGTGATGGAATACCTGCGCGACAAGTATCGGCTCAACGACCCGATCCCCGTGCAGTACCTGAACTGGGTCGGCAATGTGCTGACCGGCGACTTCGGCACTTCGCTGCGCACCGAACAACCGGTGACCACGCTGTTGGCGTCCAAGTTGCCGGTGACCCTGGAGCTGGCAGTGCTGGCCTTGTTGATCGCACTGCTGATCGGCATCCCCACTGGAATTATCTCAGCCGTACGCAAAGGCACCGTCGTGGATTACGGGGCCAATGTCATCGCGCTGTCGGGGATCTCGATTCCGCACTTCTGGCTGGGGATCCTGCTGATCATGGTCTTCGCCGTGAAACTGCAATGGCTGCCGGCCTCGGGTTTCGTGCCCGTGGGCGAGGACTTCGGGCAAAACCTGAAGACCTTGATCCTGCCGGCCTTCGTGCTCGGCGCAGGGTTGTCGGGGATTCTCATGCGCCATACCCGCAGCGCCATGCTTGAAGTGTTGCGCACCGACTACGTGCGCACCGCCCGGGCCAAGGGCCTGCGCCCGCGCACGGTGATCCTCAAGCATGCCCTGCGCAATGCATTGATGCCTATTGTGACCCTGACCACCCTGCTGTTTGGTGAACTGCTCGGCGGCGCAGTGCTGACCGAGCAAGTCTTCAGCATCCCTGGCTTCGGCAAGATGATTGTCGACGCCGTGTTCAATCGTGATTACGCCGTGGTGCAAGGCGTGGTGCTGTGCATCGCAATTGGCTTCCTGCTGCTGAACCTGCTCGCCGACGTGCTGTACCGGATGATTAATCCGCGTCTGAGGACTGCTTCATGACCGCTATTTCCAGCCTCCCTCATAGCGTGATCGCACCCCGCAGTCGCTCGCCGTTCGTGAAGAAATTCCTCGCCAACAAAGGCGCGGTACTCGGCGCGGCGGTGTTGCTGCTGTTTATCCTGGCGGCCTTGCTGGCGCCCTGGATTGCGCCCCATGACCCGCTGAAAGCCAACTTTCTCGCGGTCCGCAAGGCACCATCGCTGATCTACTGGATGGGCACTGACGAACTGGGTCGCGATCTGTTTTCCCGCCTGCTCTGGGGCGCTCGCAGTTCGTTGCTGGCCGGTGGTGTTTCGGTGGTCATCGCCATGGCCATCGGCGTGCCTTTGGGCCTGTTGGGCGGTTATTTCGGCGGCAAACTCGAAGCGATGATTTCCCGTGTCATGGACGCGCTGTTGTCCTGCCCGTTTCTGGTATTGGCGATTGCGCTGGGCGCCTTCCTTGGCCCGAGCCTGACCAACGCAATGATCGCCATCGGCCTGTCAGCCATGCCGATCTTTGCCCGACTGACCCGTGGTCAGGTGCTGGCCATCAAACACGAAGATTACCTGGAAGGTGCTCGTGCCATTGGCTTGCCGGATCGCTGGATCATCCTGCGCTACGTGCTGCCCAACGTGATGTCGCCATTGGTTGTGCAAGCCACCTTGACCATCGCCTCGGCGATTCTGGCTGAAGCCAGTCTGTCGTTCCTCGGTCTGGGCCAGCAACCGCCCTCGCCTTCCTGGGGATCGATGCTCAACACCGCGAAAAACTTTATGGAGCAGGCACCCTGGATGTCGATTGCGCCTGGCGTGGCGATCTACATTACGGTCCTGTGTTTCAACCTGCTGGGGGATGGTTTGCGTGATGCGCTGGACCCTAAGGGCTAACTTTTTCTGTCAAAGAGAAACGCTAATGTTTGATGATCTGGATTACAGCCAACCCTACGCTTCGGCACGCTCGCCAGTGATGGGCAGTAGCATGGTCGCCTGCTCCCAGCCATTGGCCGCCCAGGCCGGGCTGGACATGTTGCGCAAGGGCGGCAACGCCGTCGACGCGGCCATCGCAGCCGCCATGGTCCTGACCGTGGTCGAGCCCACCGGTTGCGGGATCGGCAGCGACGCTTTCGCTATCGTCTGGGACGGCAGCAAGTTGCAGGGCCTGAATGCTTCGGGTCGCGCACCGCAAGCCTGGACCCCTGAGTTTTTCGCCGGGCAGAGCAAAATGCCCCAGCGCGGCTGGCCAGCGGTGACTGTGCCGGGGGCGGTTTCGGCCTGGGTCGAGCTGTCCGAGCGTTACGGAAAACTGCCTTTCGCCAGCCTGGCTGAACCGGCCATCGGCTATGCTCGGGATGGCTACCAAGTCACCCCGATCATAGCCCAGCTATGGAAGCTCGGCGCTGAACGGCTCAAGGATCAGCCGGGTTTTGCCGAGTGCTTCCTGCCCGACGGCCAAGCACCACAGGCCGGGGAGAAAATCCGGCTCAAGGATCACGCCCGCACCCTGGAGCTGATCGCCCAAACCAAAGGCGAAGCGTTCTATCGCGGCGAACTGGCCCAAGCCATCATCGCCCATGCCAACGCCAATGGCAGCGTCATGAGCCTCGACGATCTGGCGACCCACACTGTGGACTGGATCGACACCCTGTCGGTGCCCTACGCCGGCGCCGTGGTTCATGAATTGCCACCTAATGGCCAGGGCATCGCTACCCTGTCCGGCCTGACTATGCTCGAAGCATTGGGCGTCGGCGAGCATCCAGTGGACAGCCTGGAAACCGTGCACCCAGTGTTGGAAGCCATGAAGCTGGCCCTTGCCGACCTGGACGAACACGTGGCGGATAACGACCACATGCGCGTGCCTTCCGAACATCTGCTGAACAAAACCTACCTGATGGAGCGCGCCGGTCTCGTCACCGACAAGGCCGCCAATCCGGGGCATGGTTCGCCTAAACCGGGCGGCACCGTTTACCTGTCGGCGGCCGATGAAAGCGGCATGATGATCTCGTTCATCCAGTCCAATTACATGGGCTTCGGCTCAGGTGTCGTGGTGCCTGGCACCGGCATCAGCCTGCAAAACCGTGGCGCGGGCTTCTCCCTGGATCCGCAGCACGTCAACTACGTTGCACCGCGCAAACGTCCGTTCCACACCATCATCCCCGGCTTTGTGATGAACGCCGACGGCACGCCGTTGATGTCCTTCGGCCTGATGGGCGGCCCGATGCAGGCACAGGGTCACTTGCAGATGATGATGCGTATCCTGCGCTACAAACAGAACCCGCAAGCCGCCGCAGACGCACCGCGCTGGAGGCTCGAATCTGGCCTGAAAGTCGCAGTGGAACGTACATTCGACCCACAGGTGGTCGAAGCCTTGCGTGCCAAAGGCCACGACATAGTTATCGAAGAACCTAACGGCGTATTCGCCTTTGGCGGCGCGCAGATTATCCAGCGCACCACTCATGGTTACGTGGGTGGCACTGATCCCCGGAAGGATGGTCTGGTGGCCGCGTACTGAAAGTACGAAGATCCTAGGCGCAACTGAGTTGCGCGTAGGATTATTCTCTGAAAACCGCTAATTCTCATCCCACTGCACGCTATTGCCAACATGCTTTGCCGCCCAGGACTCAGAACTGTGGCGAGCTTGCATTGGGTCTGTATTCCACAGGCACAAAAAAAAGCCACTCATCTGAGTGGCTTTTTTCTGAATCTTGGAGCGGGAAACGAGACTCGTATCTGGTGTCCGACTCGTTGAAATTTAAGGGGTTTCTTTTCTAGCCGGAGCAGGAAAAGACTTGATTCTGGACTTGTTTCTAGAGCACATCAAGCGGTCATGGTGCCAGTGTGAGGCATGCTTTCGCACCGAGGACCTGCCGCCGATGATCCGGGCTGCCCGCATCATCGGCGATTGACTTTATTGCCCGTTTTTTAACCCGACTCCAAACACGCGTGCGCAGCCGGTCGGTCTCTAGCGGCATCGCTTCCAGAACGAAGAGTTTCTTCATCACGCTTTCAGGCGGATACACCATCGGGTCGTTGAGAATGGCCTTGTCGACCATGCCTTCAGCGGCAGCATTGCCGTTGGCATAGTGCACGTGGTTGCTGATGTCAGCCATGACGTTGGGGTCCAGCAGGTAATTCAGAAACGCGTAACCGGCCGCTTCATTCGGAGCATCGGCGGGCATGGCGACCATGTCGAACCACATGGGTGAGCCTTCCTTGGGGATGGCGTAGGCAATCTGTTGGCCATTGCCGGCCTCATTGGCTCTGGCGGCCGCCTGCATCACATCGCCAGAGAACCCGACGACCAGACACACGTCTCCCGTTGCAAGATCGCTGGTGTACTTGGAGTTGTGGAAGTAATTCACATAGGGTCGCACTTTGAGTAGCAGGGCCTGGGCCTTCTCGTAGTCGGCCTTGTCCTTGCTGTGATGCCCAAGCCCCAGGTAGTTCAAGGCGATGGGAAGGATCTCGGGGCCGTTGTCGAGCATGGCTACGCCGCATCGGGCGAGTTTTTTCATGTTCTCCGGCTTGAAGATGATGTCCCATGAGTCTATCGGTACATCGCCCAGGACTGCCTTGACCTTGGCGACGTTGTAGCCGATGCCGGTGCTGCCCCACAGGTACGGGAAACCGTATCGGTTGCCCGGATCGTTGGCCTCCAGAACTTTCATCAGCGTCGGGTTGAGGTTCTGCCAGTTCGGCAGTTTGCTACGGTCCAGCGGTTTCAGCGCACCGGCCTTGATCTGCCGGGCCATGAAGTGGTTGGAGGGAAACACCACGTCATACCCGGAACGGCCGGCCATCAGTTTGGCGTCGAGGACCTCGTTGCTGTCGTATAAGTCATACTGAGTCGGGTGCCCGGTATGGGTGGTAAAATTTTGCAGGGTATCGGGGGCAATGTAACTGCTCCAGTTGTAGATCCTGACCGTGTCTGCCGCCTGAGCGGTGGACGCGATCAACAGTAGCGGAACGATCGATTTCAACATACGAGACCTCAACCTTTGTTCTAAGCGTTATGGATGAAGGCAGTTCAGAAAATCAGCACATAGCTTTTGCGAACGGTTTCTTGTATGTCCCAGACTCCCGTAGTGTTCGCAGGCAACATCAATGCGTCGCCGGCCTGGATATGAAGGATCTCACCGCCATCCGGGGTGAAGGTGCAGCGCCCCTGGATGAAATGGCAGAACTCCTGTTGCACGATCTGGCGCCGCCAGCGGCCGGGGGTGCATTCCCACACCCCGGCTTCGACGCCGTCATCGCGCTCAACGCTTGTCGTGGCAACCTGTGAAACCGGCTCACCCAGCGGTATACCGACAGCGCCCGATTCCACGAGAGACAAGCGTGGGGTGTCGCGAAAATGATCGATCTTCATGGGAACGGCTCCTTGGACTTCATCAGACGTTCCATGCAACCCGCCAGGCCCTCGGCCATCCGGCGACGCCAGCGCGGTACATGGAGGTTGGCCAGTATCCGATCCTCGTGAACAAAGCTCTGGATAATGGCGTTGTAACCCAGCCAGCGCAGGGGCTCTGGCTCCCAGCGCGGCAACGAGGCCAGCGGACGGTCGGACCACACCCAAGGCTGGCGGGTCAGTTCGTTGTCCTGACCAAGAATCAGCGCGGCCACGGTGCGACCACCCAGGTTGCTGGCGCCTACGCCTTCGCCGCCATAGCCACCGGCGAGTGCAATTTTCTGGCGGCGGTCGGCCAGCATGTGCGGGTGAAAGCGCCGCGCGACGCCCAAGTTGCCGCCCCAGGCATGAGTCAGACGAACATTGCGCAAAATCGGGAATAGTTCGCTAAACAAGTACTGACGCAACTCACGTTCGGCCTGACTGAGGTTGAAGTCACTGCGCAGGCGACCTCCAAAGCGATAGCCACCGCGGGCACCAAATACCAAGCGGTCATCGCGGCTGCGCTGACCGTAGGTGACCTGTCGGCTGTTTTCGCTGAAAGCCTGGCCACGGCTAAGTCCAATTTCGGCCCACACATCGGCCGGGAGCGGCTCAGTTGCAACGATCAGGCTCTGGGCGGCCAGTTGATATTTGTTTAACGGGGGCAAGGCACTGGCATATCCCTCGACTGCCGGCACCACCCAATCGGCGCTCACCCGACCGTGCTCGGTTCGAACTTGGCCTGCCGTCCAGTCGAGCACAGCGCTTTGCTCGAAAATCCGCACACCCATGCGTTCCACGACATCGGCTAGCCCCCGTACCAACCGGGCAGGTTGAAGGGTCGCGCAGTGAGGTGAATACAGGGCGCCGTACGCCTGGGCCACATTCAATTGTTCGCACAAGGCCTGAGCGCTCAACCAGCGATAATCGTCCTCACCCAGGCCTTGGGCACGGGCGGCAGCGAGTTGTTCGCGCAGGCGCCGTTCTTGCTCGGGATACCGCGCCGCGCAGTACAGCACGCCACCTTTACGCAGTTCGCAATCGATGCTTTCGACGTGGCACACCCGCGCCACTTCATCGGGGATTCCGTGCAGCAGTTGATATCCTGCATGACGTTGGGCGGCGGGCAAGGGCCCCAGGAGTCGGTCTTCGCCGAGCAGATTCCCCATCAACCAGCCGCCATTGCGGCCGGAGGCGCCGAAACCGGCAATCTGTGCTTCAACTATGACGATATCCAGGTGCGGTGCTTGCTGCTTGAGGTAATAGGCCGTCCAAAGGCCGCTGTAGCCGGCACCGATGATCACCACATCGGCTCGCAGATCCTGATGCAACGTCGGACGCGGCGTCAGCGCCTCGTCGACTTGCTCCATCCACAAACTCACACCACCCCAACCAGCCATTACCTGCTCCATCGTTTGATTGCCGACAGAGCTTAATGCGCAGCGAAGGGGCCTGTGTTATCTGCGGGTACGCGCGCAATTGGCCTTCAACCAGACTTTTGGTGTGCAGCCGGTATGGCAGCGGAAAGCCTTGTAGAACGCAGAGGTGGAATTGAATCCGGCAGCCACTGCGAGGGCATCGATGGGTGCGTTTTCGTCGTAACTGGCGAGGCGTTCAAGGAGGTAGGCCAAGCGAGCCTGAGTCACGTAGCGATAGAAGCTTTGCCCGAGCACTTGATTCAATAAGTAAGACAACTGATTACGGCTGTACCCGGTGGCGCTGGCGATCCGTGCAAGATCCAGGTCAGGGTCCAGGAATGGCTGCTGGCGGGTAAAGTAATCAGCCAAGTCTCGCGCCATGAAGCTCAACTGGCGCGCCGATAGCCCTAGCTTACTGATGGCGGGGGCGCGACGCCCGGCGTGCGGCTCGCCGTCGCGCACGAGTGACGCGTATTCGTTGACACGCAGGATCTGACCCTCACATACGATGATCGCTTCGCTGGTGCGAAAGACCACCCGCTCGCCACTGCCCTTCAGAGCGGTCTGGTACTGGATGAATGCCGTGCAGCCGTCAGCGCGGATGCGGTCATTGTGCTCAAGATATTCATCGGGATGGCGCGGCAATGTGCCAGTGATGTAGGCGCGCAGCTCGGTCAGGCCCATGCTGCGATTCTGGAAAAAATCGTTGTACTGCACATGCGGGTGATAGAGCGCGAGTATCGCCTCCAGGTCGCGGTGCTTCCAGGCCATGTGATAGCGCAGCACCACCTCAAGGGTGAGCTTTGTCTGTTCGGCGGTATCTGACGGGACGAGGAGCATGGGTTGACGGGCCTTATGACTGGGCGGCACCAGTCTAGTCCTTGAGAGGTTGAGCGAACAAATTCAGGCAGCTCACATTCCGAATCAAAGCTAAAGGATCTCTACCTCGATTACGCGGGAAGTCGCAGGCACCGGGGTGACGAACGCCGTAATTTGCGATGCTTTCACTGGACTCGCTACCCTGCTCAGCATGGACGACAATGTGTTGAGTTTCATCAAGGCAGCAGCAATCATCCGTTCAGGGGAAGCATACCGCTCACGACATCGTAGCCATGAAAAACGACGACGGACTGCTGGGTGCGCAATTGAATATTTCAAGTATTGCGACTTGAGAACACGCAACTGCTAATGGTTGTTAATCAAATGCTTGTCCAAGAACGCTGCAATCCCTTCGATAGCATCCTCCTCCAGCGCATTGCAGGACATGACGTTCGCCGCATACGAGTAGGCATCCTCAAGGCGCATACCCTGTTGGCGATAAAACATGGACTTACCATATCTAATCGCCGCAGCACTCTTGGAGATTATCGAAGCTGTCAAAGCCTCCACAGCCATATCAAGCTCTTCGTTTTGGACGGCTTGGTTTATCAAGCCCCATTCTACAGCGGTATCAGCATCGATAAATTTCCCAGTAAACAACATTTCAAAGGCTCGCTTAGCGGCCACGCTTCGGGTCAGCGCAACAGACGGTGTGGAGCAAAAGAGTCCAAGATTGATACCCGAGACAGCGAAGCGGGCATTCCTCGTAGCTACTGCCAAGTCGCAGCTAGCTACAAGCTGACAGCCTGCTGCAGTCGCTACCCCTTGTACCCGGGCAACCACTGGAACGGGCAGCGATTGAATTCTTACCATGACCTTACTGCATAGATTGAACAAACGCTGATAAAAGGTAATATCCTGTTTTTTTTGCATTTCGCGCAAGTCGTGGCCCGCACAAAATACATTTCCTTTAGCTGCCAAGATGACACAACGAACGCTGGAATCAGAGGCAAC
Source organism: Pseudomonas sp. A214 (assembly GCF_900156295.1). NCBI lineage: Bacteria > Pseudomonadati > Pseudomonadota > Gammaproteobacteria > Pseudomonadales > Pseudomonadaceae > Pseudomonas > Pseudomonas sp. A214. Next base: position 3,168,718 of record NZ_LT707062.1, on the reverse strand, counting down.
TAAATTAAGCTTGTCATTCAATATGTTAAGCATGTCTTCCGACAACGCATTGTACTGTAGTGGCCGATTGAGCCATAAGGTCACAACGTCATTTCGACGCTCCCACAAAACAACATTATTTAAATCTTCCATCACCTTTCACCTTTTAAATTGACACACGCGCAGCAACCTGCGCATCGAGTTACAAACTAAGGATTAACATCCAGCAGCAATCCTCGTAGAGTTTTCTATAAGACATATTACTGAGTAAATGCATGTGCAAGAGTATAGCGTCTCATGGGAATTTCGCGTTAAAGCAGTCCTATGGATCTAGCTAATCAGCCGATGCTCCCTCTTCGTCAACATCAGTAATTCATATGAAACAGACACCTTACATCCAAGGGGCTCTGAATTACGCACGCTGCTTGCTGCCCAGCACCAACGCAACGCCCCCCAACACACCTACGGACGCCAACACCATCCTTAAGCTCAGGCTTTCATCAAGCAAAACGATGCCTGCCAGTGAAGCTAGAATCGGCACGCTTAACTGCACCGTTGCCGCTTGAAACGCTGCAAGATCACGCACGGCGATATACCAGACCGCGTAACCGACGCCTGACGCCAGCGCCCCGGAAAGAAGGGCGTAAAGCATCCCCAGCGAATCCCAGTGCAGCCCTGACAGAAACGGCAAGCTAGCAATCAGGACCAAGGGGATGGAGCGGATGAAATTGCCGGCAGTAGTCGCCAGAGGGTCGACGCCCCCTTTGCCAAACAGTGAGTAAATTCCCCACGCCAGTCCCGATAGCAACATAGTGAGCGCACTAAGGGCATCGGGGGATGCCGCGCCTGGCAGCAACAGGCTGACCAAGCCAGCAAGCGCTAACACAAATCCAACGATTGCCCGCGTGCGCATCCGCTCACCTTTGAACATGCCGTACAGAACCATGCTCAGCTGAACCGCGCCAAACAGCAGCAATGCCCCCGTCCCGGTCTCCAAATGACGGTACGCGAAGGAAAAAGCGAAGACGTAAACGAACAAGGCAGCGGCCCCCTGCCAACTGCCTTTGCCTATGGTTGAGGTCCGCCTCAAGGCACACAACAGCCATAACACCAAGGCCCCGCTGGCCAGCCGGACAACGCTGAAACTCGCAGCATCAATGTCGGTGTGCTTAAGCGCCAGGCGGCACAGCAAGGAGTTCGCGGCAAAGGCGAGCATGGCGAAACAGATCATCGCGATCAATCTTGCAGAGGCTGACGAGCTGGACGCCTTCGTTACGGGGTTGCTTATTGTCATGGTCGATCCCAATGCCTAGGCAGGCTCTCAGAACTCTTGACGCCACCGCGCCCTTAAAAACACGTTAAACGTCTCTGTACCGATCGGTCAATACAACTATCTTCCTGCAACCATGGGATGAGCTTCGCCCGTCTGTATCCTTCACCGCGCACGCATGGGTATGATTGGCGCTCAACCGGTTGGAATTGACCCATGGGAAAAAAGAACGCCGTCGTCGCCGCCGAACCTGCTGAAACAAGCACTAAGGAGCGGATACTGAAGATCGCTGCGCAGCTGTTCTCGACGCGCGGGTTTCACGCGACCGGCATGGCTGAGTTGGAGAAAGCCACTGGCCTGGCTCGCGGCGCGCTGTATTACCACATCGGCAGCAAGGAAGAATTGCTGTTCGAAATCACCAGCCGGTATCTGCGGGTGCTCATCGCAGAAGGCACGCCTCTGTGCGAGAGCGATTTGGCTGCGGAAGATAAATTTCGCCAGTTCTCGGCCATCGTGATGCGCACGATTGTCACCCACCTGGCCGAAATGACGGTGTGTTTCCGGGAAGTGTATTCGGTCATTGGCGAGCGCCAGACCGAGTTGCTCGACCTGCACCGACAGTATGAAAAGCTCTGGTCGAATATCCTCAAGGCTGGCGTGAGCGAGGGGACCTTCCGCACATCGGACTCGTTGGCCGTGAAGGCTATCCTTGGTATTCATCACTACAGCTACTTGTGGATCAAACCCGGAGGCCCACGCTCGCCGGAATCCATCGCGACGTTTTTCTGCGACACCCTCCTGCCCGGACTGAAGGTTGAGCCACGCCTGGCTTGACTGTCATCCGCGGCGCTTCAAATGCGCCGCCTCCCTCGACCTCCTCCTCATTCACGTCCCATCACCGATGGTTGTCCTTGCGACTGGACCACGCGCGTTTTTCGTTCTAGGCTGACTGCAGACCGACCGATCAGTCTACAGGCTTGCCGTTGGGTCCATCCCGACAAAGAACCAGAGGGAACAACAATGACAAAAAAATCCATGGTCCCCGCCCAGCAAGACACGTCTCAAACAGCTTTGGCTCGCCGGGATTTCTTGATTAAAAGCGGGGCCGTTATCGGTACTGCTGCCTATGCGCTGGGTAATAGCGATCTGGTCACCGCAGAGACGACCAACATCGCCCCGATTGATCCGAGCCAGCCTCTTGAAGTTCCGCAATGGACCCGCAGTCTTGGCGCCCCGACGGCAAGCCCTTATGGCAAACCTTCAACGTTCGAAACCAAAGCCGTCAGGAATCTGTATCCCGGCCTGAAGGACACGATGTCCGCCTACAGCACCTCGCCACTTCAGGAGCTGGACGGCATCATTACCCCGAACGGCCTGTTCTATGAGCGTCATCACGCGGGCGTCCCACAAATCGATCCGGCACAACATCGGTTGGTAATTCACGGCCTCACCGAAAACGCCTTGATCTTTACCGTGGACGAGATACGCCAGTTCCCCGCCGTGTCACGCGTGCACTTCATGGAGTGTTCGGGCAACCCATCGTTTCTTCCTCCCTGGGGTAAAACCGCAGCGGAAGTGAGCGGCCTGGTGAGTTGCGCTGAATGGACTGGCGTTACCCTGAAGACCCTGCTGGATGAAGCCGGGCTCAAGCCCCAAGCCAAGTGGATCATTGCCGAAGGGGCAGACGGCGCCGCAATGACGCGCAGCATTCCCATCGAGAAATGCCTGGACGATGTGATGGTCGTCTACAGCCAGAACGGCGAGCGTCTCAGGCCGGAACAGGGCTATCCGCTGCGCCTGTTTGTCCCCGGCTACGAGGGCAATACCCACATCAAATGGCTACGCCGACTTCATGTCACCGATTCGCCCGCCTACAGCCGGGAAGAAACCGCCAAATACACCGACTTGATGGCGGACGGCAAGGCTCGGAAGTTTTCCTTCGTCATGGAGTGCAAATCGCTGGTGACCTACCCTTCCGGCACCCAGAAACTGACGCGCAAAGGCCTGCATGAAATGCGTGGCATTGCCTGGAGCGGCCACGGAAAAATCACCCGTGTCGATGTCTCCGTCGACGGCGGCAATAACTGGACGCAAGCCAAATTACAAGAACCCATTCTGACCAAGGCGCTGACTGTCTTCAGGGCGCCTTTCGAATGGAACGGCCAGGAATTGATGATCATGAGCCGCGCCATCGACGAGACCGGCTATGTTCAGCCGATGCTGGAACAGTTGATTGATGAACGTGGCAAGGTCTCTTTCTACCACAACAATTCGGTGCAACCGTGGCGTGTTTCCAGCAATGGGGAGGTGACCAATGGACGGGCTTAAAGGTGGATCGTTTCTCATCGGTTTGCTGTGCGCCTGTGCGCTGACTCATGCCTCGGCACAATCCCAATACGGTTTGGGCACCAAGGCTACCGAAGCGCAGATCGCCAGTTGGAACATCGACGTGGCGCCCGACGGCAAGGCCTTGCCTCCAGGGCGCGCAACGGTGGCTGATGGGGAAAAGGTCTACATGAGCAGCTGCGTCAGTTGCCATGGCGTGAAGCTCGAAGGTGGCATCGGCCCCGCGTTGGCGGGGGGCGCAGGAACGCTGACGACTGACAAACCGCTCAAGACAGTCGGCAGCTATTGGCCCTATGCAACGACGCTTTTCGACTACATCCGCAGAGCCATGCCCTTCCAGGCGCCACAGTCATTGTCCAACGAACAAGTCTATGCGGTGACCGGCTACATCCTGCACATGAACAAGCTGCTGGACGCCAACGCGACCGTGGATGCATCGACCTTGGCGGATGTAAAGATGCCGAATCGAGACGGTTTTTATACCGACGACAGACCGGACAGCAAGGCGGTTGCCTGTATGTCGAACTGTTTAAAAGCTCACTGACGGATCAAAAAATGTAAAATCCGCTCGCCGATAAACCGTTCCTTCTCAACGAGCTTTGCTGATGAAGCTGGCCAGCCGCGAAAAATCGATGATTGCCTGGGTGCTGTACTTCAGCATCCTGTTCGGTTCGTTGCTGTGCGCGATGGGCCATGGACAAATGGCCGGCTTGCGATTGAGCGGTTTGGACGGCGGACTGTTTTGCTCTACTGACGGCGGGGCAATATTCGAGGGCCTGCAGGATGTGCCCGCCCCTTCGCTGCCCGTCGTCGCTGATTGCGTCATTGCGAGCCTGTTCGGTGCGATCCTGCTGGCGGCGTTTTTCGGGCTGCTCGCCCTGCTTGCCGGCGAGCCAGCCAAGCCCTTGCCCGCACAACCGACCCGTTGCCTACCCAGGCAGCGATGGCCCTTGATCAATCCTCGCGCCTCCCCCGCCTTGCTTCCCGCGCTCTGACATCTTCACCACCCGCCGCTGCATCAAGCGCGGCGGGGTGTGTGCTCATCGAATTAAGCCAGGAAGCTCTTCATGTTTCGCTTGACCACTTTAGCGCTGCTCGCGGGCAGCACCTGCGCGTGGGCGCAAGACACTGCCCTGAACTTACCCACCAGTTACATCAATGCCTCGGCCGACCAGCCGAAACCGGCCACCCGCCTGGACCTGGATACCCCCATCGAAAGCGGGTCGCGCCTGAATCTCAGTGCCCGGGAAAATCCCGCCTCTGTAAGCGTGGCCGATCGCAAGACGATGGAACGTATCGGCGCACGCAACTTTCAAGACGCGGCGAACGCTCTGCCTGGGGTTAACGCTTCTGCGCCGCCCGGCTGGGGCGGCTATGTATCGTACCGCGGCTTCAACGGCGCCCAGATCAGCCAGTTGTTCAACGGCATCAATCTGCAATACGGCGGCGCAGCACGTCCGGTCGGCGCCTGGATTTATGACCGGGTGGAATTGCTCGGCGGCCCGTCCTCGTTCCTCAACGGCAGCGGTGCCGTGGGTGGCAGCCTGAACGTGATCACCAAGCTTGCCAACCGCGAGGAAGATACCTTCGAAGGCCGGATGAGCTACGGTCGCTACGACACCTGGGAAACCGCGGTCGGCTTCAATAAAGCGCTCAACAGCGGCGATGGCCCGCGCCACTATGCGCGCCTCGACTACAGCCACACCAGCAGCAACGGCTACATAGATCGCCAGGAGAACGGTGCGGGCAACCTGGCCTTCTCGCTGCTCAGCGACATCAACGACCGACTCTCCCATACGCTGGCGATCGAGTACCTGGAGGAGAAGGAAGACAGTCCCTACTGGGGCACGCCGGTGCTGCAACCGCTGACCGGCAAGCTGCAGATCGACAAGCGCAACCGCTTCAACAACTACAACGTCGAGGACGGTCGCTACGAGCAGCGCACCCGCTGGATACGCTCGATCACGGACTACCAGCTGGACGACAATACCCAATTGCGCAATACCTTCTACCACTACGATGGCCAGCGCGATTACCGCAACCTTGAGGTCTACCGCTACAACAGCGACAACAGCGCCATCGCCCGCTCCGGCGGTTACCGCCAGCGGCACGACCAGGAGGTCAACGGTGACCGCATCGAGCTGACTCACCAGGCTCAACTGTTCGGCCTGGCTAGCGATTGGGCGCTGGGCGTGGATTACAACACCAACCAGCAAACCAACTACCCGTTGTCCAAAGGCGCCTTCGACACCATCGATCCAGATGGCTTCGAGCCGGGCCACTTCCTGGACATTCCGGGGATGGATGCACCGCGCAGTAAAGGTCGCAGCACTTGGACTGATACTTCTTCGGCGTTCGTCGAGAACCGCACGCGCCTGACCGAGCAACTGGCGCTGATCACTGCGCTGCGTTATGACCATATCGATTTCGAGGTGGTCGATCATGCGGCGCAGGCCAGGCTCGACAAGCGTTGGGATGCAATCACGGGACGCCTGGGCCTGGTGTACGACCTGACGTCGAATGTCAGCCTTTATACCCAATACAGTACCTCGGCCGAGCCGCCGGGAGGGACGCTTACCAGCGCCTCCATTGCCCAGGTGAGCGACTTCGACTTGAGCACCGGTCGCCAATTCGAGGTGGGCAGCAAGTTCGATTTTCTTGACGGTCGCGGCTCGGCCACCGCCGCGGCCTACCGCATCGTGCGCAAGAACATCTCCGTCCCCTCCTCGACGGTGCCCAACACCACCGAACAAGCGGGTCAACAAACCTCCACCGGCATAGAGCTGGCCGCTTCATTCAAGATCACGCCCAAGCTATTGGCGGCCGGTAACTTCAGTTGGGTAAGGGCTGAGTACGACGAGTTCAATGAAACCATCGCCGGTGTTGTGTTCTCGCGCAAAGGCAAGAATCCGGTGAATATTCCCGACCGCGTAGCCAATCTCTGGCTGACCTATGACGTGGCTCCTGACTGGCAGCTCGGGGCTGACGTGCGCTACGTATCGTCGGTCTACGCCAACACCGCCAATACGACCTGGGTGCCCTCGTACACTGTCTATGGTTTGTCCATGACCCATGATCTGGACAAACACGTACAGGTCAGCGCGCGCCTGCGCAACCTGACCGACGAGGTCTATGCCCGTTTCATCCACCAGAGCAACACCCAGTATTACGTGGGCGAGCCGCGCAGTCTGGAAATCGCTGTGCAGTGGAAGTACTGACGACCCCGAACGGAATGCAGCACACGGTCTGGCGACCTGACAGGTCTAATCATGATTCGGAGCGCAGTCCTTCCCGCGTTGATCAGCCTGTTTGAATGGCCCGCTGGACGGGACCGCCAGGGACGGCGGCTTTCACTGTTTTTTCTCTGGGCTCAACGCTCATGGGGCTTACCCTCTAATCGGCAATTGAACGTCCATTGTTCGTACGGACTAAAACTTGAAGCGCCCGACCAATCCTTGAAGCTGGCCAGAAATGGCCGTCATTCGCCCCGATCCGGCATGGGCTGAATGCGCGAACTCCTCTACCATCTGCGCATCGGCGTGGATCTGTGCGATGTGCCGATTGATCTCCTCCGCCACTTGATGCTGCTCCTCTGCCGCCGTGGCGATCTGGGTGTTCTGGTCGCGAATCGAGTCCACTGAAGCGCGGATCTTGTCAAAGCTGTCGCGGGCCCGCTGGATCCGCTGCACGCTAGCCTGGGACGCTTGCAGGCTGCCTTGCATCTGCTGGGTGACTTCCTGGGTGCGGCGAGCGAGGTTACCCAGTAGGCTGTCTATTTCGCCGGTAGAGTCGGAGGTGCGACGAGCCAGGGCGCGAACTTCATCCGCGACCACTGCAAAGCCACGCCCTTGATCACCCGCACGGGCGGCTTCGATGGCGGCGTTGAGCGCCAGCAAGTTGGTCTGCTCGGCAATCGAGCGAATGGTGTCGAGAATCGCATTGATGTTATTGCTGTCTTGCTCGAGCAGCTGCATGGTCTGGGTCGATACCTGCAGCTCCTCACTGAGCTTAAGCACGCTGCCGGTGGCTTCGCTGATTTGCTTCTGGCCATCGTGCACGTCGCGGTAGCCTTCATCAGCACTCGACGCCGCGGCACTGCAGGAACGTGCGACCTCATTGGCAGTGGCGAGCATTTCATTGAAAGCGGTGCTTACCAATTCCACCGCCTCACGTTGGCGGCCGGCAGCCAGGTTCATGTTATTAGCGACTTCGTTGGTGTCAGCGGCAGCGACTTGCAGATCGGACGACGCATTGCCAATACGCTTCACCAACTGAGCGATCATGCTTAGAAACTGATTGAACCAACCGGCCAGGTTGGCAGTTTCGTCCTTGCCCCGTACCTGGAGTTGACGTGTAAGGTCACCTTCACCTTCGGCAATCTCTTGCAACCCATCAGCCACGCCACGAATCGGGCGCACGATCATGCTGGCAAAACCAGCACCAACGATGGCGAACACCACCGCCAATGCAACAGCGATGGCTGCAATCAACCAGGTCAGGCTCATGGCGTCGGCCATCACTTCATCACGCTTGATCAGGCCAATAAAACGCCATCCCAGGCCATCGGAACTCAGGACGTTGACCATGTATGGCACACCATCGATCTCGACTTGAGTCACCCCATCAGCGCTTTTGGCCAATTCGGCATAGCCGGGTCCTAGCTCACCTAACGGCTTGAAATTGTTTTTGGCATTTGCGGGATCGACCAAGACATTGCCATTGGCCTCGACCAACATCAGGTAACCACTCTTGCCCAACTTGATGGCTTTGACCAATTCAGTCAGTTGCTTGAGCGATACGTCCACGCCAACGACGCCCACCGCGGCACCGCTCGCGTCATTGATCGTGCGGACCGTGCTGACCAGCACCATGTCATCGGGTGCCCAGTAATACGCGCCCGTCCTTACGGTTGAGCCTCGTGCGGCTTCCATGGCAGCCTTGTACCAAGGTCGCACCCGTGGGTCGTAGCTGGCCATTGTCTGGTCATCGGGCCAACCTGCAAAACCTCCGTCATTGAGTCCAAGGGAAATGGAAGCCGTGGTTGGGTGGGTTTCTGCGAAACTGTCGAATACCACCTGGATCTGTCGATCGACCTTCGTCACAGGCGTTTTCGGGGCGTCAGCGGCCGTATAGTTCTTCAATCCCTGAACGTTGGCGATCCGAGGGTCTTTGGCAAGGTATTCGACGTTTTGGCGGATGCTGTCGAAAAACTGCCGCATCCCGCGGTCAATCTGCCTGATTTCGCGGCCACTGCTATCCAGGAAACTGGCTTGCGCTGCGCTACGCAAGTTCAGTACGACAACCATTGCGACCAATATGACTGGCGCGCAGGCGATAGCGGCAAACGCCCACGTGAGTTTCTGTTTGATGTTCATGAGTATTCCTGGGCAGGCAGATGGAACGTGGGCGCCCATGGGTAAAAGCGCCCGCGGCGAGTGCCGTAAACGTTGCTCACACGACGTGGAAACGAGACAACTCGGTCGTCATTTTTCTTTCAGATAATGCCTGCCCTCCTCTCAAGAGGAGGGACGAGAAGGCCGACGCATCGTCAATTCAGAAACGCCCAGGAGCGAAGGGTGCCGGCTCGACCACTGGTGTTTCTCCCATCATTAATTCCGCAAGCAGCCGGCCACTGACCGGACCTAGCGTAAAACCTTGATGAGCATGGCCGAAGTTGAACCAGAGCCCCTTATGCGACGGCGCGGCACCAATGACCGGTTTCATATCAACGGTACAAGGTCGCGCACCGCTCCATGGCGTCCGCTCAACCTGAGATCCCAATGCCAAGAGTTGTCGGGCCGCGCTTTCGGCCTTCCCTAGCTGCACTGGGGTCAGAGGCGCATCGAGACGGGCGAATTCGGCCCCCGTTGATAGACGCACACCACGCTTCATCGGCGCCAACATGTAGCCTTGCTCGGTATCAAGCACCGGGCGACTCAAGTTTGCCCCGTCGGCGAAATGGGCGTGATAACCACGCTTGATAAACAACGGGATGCGGTAACCCATGGGCCTCAGCAACTCTTGGGCCCAAGGACCAAGCGCCACGACGACCTGTGATGCTTCGACCGGCCCGGACTCGGTGGAGACTCGCCAGCCAGCTCCCGCTTGGCGCAATGAACGGGCATCGCCGCGTTCAAACTGTCCGCCCTCACGCAAGAAGAGCTCGGCATAGCGTTGCACCAGCTCTCCCGGATCAACACAGGTCCAAGGTTGAAGCCAGTGAATCCCCCCAACGAGAGCTTCACCCAAAGCGGGTTCTGCGAGCCTGAGCCCGGCGCCGTCCAACGCTTGCGACAATACACCGTGCGCACTCACACGCTGGGCGCTCTCCATCGCCTTTTCATATTTTTCCGGGGTTCGAAAAGCTTGAATCCAACCTTTGCGCACGATCAGGTGTTGGGCCTCGCTTTGCTCGATCAACTCGGAGTGCTCGCTGATTGAATGCTCGACCAAGGTCCGAAAGGCGTCCGCAATAGCTTGGTAATGCCTTGGCGCTGAGTTGGCCCAATACCTGGTCAGCGTAGGCATGTACTCCGGCAGCGCACGCAGATGATAATTGACGCCGATATCGCGCTTGGTCACCACTCTCATCAGGCTCGCCAGGTCCCTTGGGAACCCGTACGGTTCAACGGCCTCGCGCTGGATGATCCCGGCATTACCGTATGACGTCTCGCGCCCGGGCGACCCCTTGTCTACCAAGGTCACCGCACAGCCCCGGCGTTGCAGATGCAGGGCCGTGCTTATACCAACGATGCCGGCACCCAGTACTACTACTTGTTTGTCGTTCACGCTGCCTCCAACTCAAGCACGCTGCTGCGCGATGACACTGATTTCAACCAACGCATCCACCACGAGGCCGGCACAGACGGTAGCGCGAACAGGCAAATTGGCCGTGAAAAACGAAGCATAAATCCTGTTGAACTCGGCGAAGTTACTCCGCTCGGTCAAGTACACCGTGACGCTCACAACGTCATCCAACGACAGTGACTCAGCTTCCAGTGTTTGAGCAATGCGCATCAAGGTCAGGCGCGTTTGTGCCTCGATACCCTCCGGGAAGCTGCCATCCTCATTGAACGGCAACTCTCCAGACAAAAACACGAGACCTTGGCTGTGGCGGACTTTTGAAAAGGGCAGATTGCTAACCGTCATTGTGGTGATTCTCTCTAAGCGGACTTATGAACGCGCCTATAACAGGCGCCATTTTTAGCCATCGACTCGACCGAGCGTGTCACAGCAGATCGGAAATCGGTCTACAAGCTTTATCGATGGATAAGTATATACAGGACTAAGCATTTAACGTGCCTGTTAGACAAGGACCCCCTTCAGACCCCTGATCCGAAGTGGATCGAGCACTGCTTCTGTCCAAAATACTGTCCGCAGAAAGCCTTACCATGCGCTTCCTTTCGACTCATCAATGAGATACCGGAAACACTCCGATGCAACCTTCAGTTACACCTGAAAAAATATTCATGTGAGCACCCCCTGGCCTGGAAGGCATTTACGAGCAGCGATCAACAGAAAAGATAAGGCTTGGCCTGAACATTGCGTTACATATATATACAGGATCATACAGCACCACTTCCTTGTGGCCCTGCACCTAAGAGGTAATCAATGAAAAAACTGCACCAGATGACTGCCGCGACTACCGAAGGGATGAGCCTCGCAGACCGGATCGCCGAATTGGCGACACTCTTCCACTACAGCCTCCCGCACGAAATCCTTCAAAGCGCTGAACAGCCGAGCCCGCAGCGTCCCCTGCGGCACCATCCAGATCGCAATACCTTCCAGCAAAATTCCCGAGAGGTTAGCCTTGTATGAACGCCAACGACCTGACCCTGCTTGCTCGCGCTGAAGTACGCGAATTGGCCAGTTACAACGCCGGCCTCGCCGCTGATGCAGTGCGCAAACGCTTCGGTCTGACACGCGTCGCTAAATTGGGCAGCAATGAAAACCCAATGGGCACCGCCCCCGCTGTCAACGCCGCGACCACCCAAGCCTGCCATGAGATTGCGCTGTACCCCGACTCTGGCTGCCAGGCACTACGCTCCGCACTCTCGGAAAAACTTGATGTTCCGGAAGATCGCTTCGTGTTCGGCAACGGTTCTGAGGATTTGCTGAGTGTCATCAGCCGAGTGTTTCTGGACCATGATGATGAAGTGGTTACCGTAGTGCCCTCCTTCGGCTTGCATTTTATTTTTCCAGTGGCAGCCGGCGCTCGGGTAACCGGTGTCCCCATGACCGACCAAGGCACTTTTGACGTGGCGGCCATGATTTCCGCCCTTACACCGCATACCCATGTGCTGATGTTTTCCTGCCCCTCCAATCCGGTTGGCTGCACCTTGAGCGCAATCGAATTGAAGCAATTGCTCGATGCATTACCTCCGAAGTGCTTGCTGGTGTTTGACGAAGCCTATTACGAATACGCCCAATGGGAGCCTGAGTACCCAGACTGCCTCGGCTTGATCCAGGCCAGCGGCAAGCCGTTTATCCTGCTTCGAACCTTCTCCAAGGCCTATTCATTGGCAGGTTTACGCATCGGCTATGGCATTGTCAGCGACCCGCTACTGGCCGATTTGATCAATCGCCTGCGCACCCCCTTCAACGTAAACCGAGTGGCCCAAGCCGCTGCGGTCGCCGCGCTGGCCGATGAAAATCATCTGAATGCTGGCCTCTCCCACGTCGCCAGCGAACGCCGACGACTGGAGATCGCACTGCAAGAGCAAGGCATCACAACTGCCCCCTCCATGGCTAACTTCCTTTTTTTCAGCACCCCTTATCCTGCCGAAGTCATCAACCAGGCATTGCTGCGCGAAGGGGTCATCATCAAGCCTTGGCGCGAAGCGGGATATACTCAGTACTTGCGGGTATCTATAGGAAGCTGTGAGGATAACGATCTTTTCCTCCATTCCTTGGCAAGAGTCCTTGCCGCACAAGAGACACGGACCGACTGATGATCAAAAATGCACCACAAGCGCTCTACCGACGCGCGAAGGAATTTGTGCTGGACCAACTTCGAGCGGGCGTTTGGAAACCTGGCGACCTGATCTACTCAGAGAACCAGTTGGTGCAAGAGCTGGGCATCTCGCGCATGACCGTCAATCGAGCCCTGCGCGAGCTGACCGAAGAAGGTCTATTGGTGCGGATTTCAGGTGTTGGAACATTCGTAGCCGAAAGCAAGCCGCAATCGAACCTGTTGCGCATCACCAACATCGCTGACGAGATTCTCGCTCGGGGTCATAGTTACGGCTGTCGCGTCCTGCACCTGGGACGCGAATCCGCATCGATGTCAGTCGCTTCCGCCCTGGGCCTGCCCACGGGCTCTTCGGTTTTTCATCTGGTTTGTGCGCACAGCGAAGAAGACGTGCCAGTGCAGCTTGAGGATCGTTACGTCAATCCCGAGCTGGTGCCAGAGTTCCTGAAACAAAAATTCGGCGAACACCTGCAACCGGCCAAATACCTTTTGCAAGTCATCAAGCCCGACGAAATGGAACATATCGTAGAGGCCTGCCACCCCAGCGCAGAGGAGAGCAAACATCTGCAAATCGATGCAACTGAACCTTGCCTGGCCCTCATACGCCGGACTTGGAGCCAAAACAAAATTGTCACCTTTGTGCGGCTCGTCCACCCCTCCTCCCGCTATCGACTGGGTAGTCGCTTACCCATGAATGCAGCTCACAGAGACGTCTGACTCTTCGACACATCTGCCGTAAAACTTGACCAGCGCCGCTTCCAAAGGGCGTCGGTCGCTTTCTGATTCATACATCACAATAGACCCAGGCCCTACGCCCGTAGTGACCGGAAAAACGAAACTGATCACCCCCCTCCCCTCAGCGTTTCCAGCCCTTCTTCCACCCATGCACATCCGAGCAGATAAATGGCTGCTTGATTGGCTATGCCTGTATGTACAAGTATGTATTTACGCGGTAAAGTCGATCCGTCACCTCGACACGCTTAAACCAAAAAATGGGCTCTGTGTACCACTCCCATAGCGACACACACGAGCTCCGTACCGCATCCGTGCGCTCAAGCGCTCTTTGGTCCTTAGGAATAAAAACAATGAAAAAATCTATTTTGACCCTCTCCGTACTGGCGTTGTGTGTGGCTGGCAGCTTTGCCTCGGCCAAGGAGTACAAGGAGTTGCGGTTCGGCGTTGACCCCTCTTATGCCCCTTTCGAGTCCAAAGCTGCCGACGGTAGCCTGGTGGGCTTTGACATCGACTTAGGCAATGCGATTTGTGCTGAATTGAAAGTGAAGTGCAAATGGGTCGAGAGTGATTTTGACGGCATGATTCCCGGCCTGAAAGCCAACAAATTCGACGGCGTGATCTCCGCCATGACCGTGACATCCTCGCGCGAAAAGGTCATCGACTTCTCCGATGAGCTGTTCTCCGTTCCTACCTCCTTCGTTTTCAAGAAAGGCTCCGGCCTGACCGAAGATATCAAGACGCTCGTCGGCAAGACGGTTGGTTATGAGCAAGGCACCACAGAGGAAGCTTATGCAAAAGCCGTACTGAACAAGGCCGGGGTCAAAACCCAAGCCTATGCCAACCAGGATCAGGTCTATTCGGACTTGGTGACTGGCCGTCTCGATGCCTCGATCCAGAATATGTTGCAAGCCGAAATGGGCTTCTTGAAGTCGCCGCAAGGGGCGAATTTTGAGGTAAGTAAAGCAGTCGAGCATGAACTGTTGCCCGCGAAAACCGCGGTAGGTCTCGCCCAAGGCAACGCCGATCTCAAGGCCCTGATAAACAAAGGCATCAAGGCACTGCATGAGGATGGCAGCTATGTAGCCATCCAGAAAAAACACTTTGGTGATCAGAATATCTACAGCGGTAAATAACACGCTGCGCCCATTTTCGGATGGGCGTTTTTCTTGATTGACGAAGGGCTGTCCAATGCTAGAAAACCTATTGCAGACTCTAGGCTTCAGCCTAAAGGGTTTCGGCCCGCTGTTGCTGCAAGGCTCCTGGATGACTGTCAAATTATCCGCACTGTGCTTGTTGCTGAGCGTGGGCCTGGGATTGATCGGTGCCAGCGCGAAACTCTCGAAGTCAGCCTTGCTACGCATCCCTGCGCAAGCCTACACCACGCTTATCCGCGGCGTGCCCGACCTGGTCTTGATGCTGCTGATCTTCTATAGCCTTCAGACGTGGCTGACGAATCTGACCGATGCCTTTGGCTGGGAATATATCGAAATCAATCCGTTCAGCGCAGGGGTCATCACCCTGGGCTTCATCTACGGTGCGTATTTCACCGAAACCTTCCGCGGAGCGATTCTCGCCGTTCCAAAGGGGCAATTAGAAGCAGCCACGGCCTATGGCCTGACCCGCGCCCAACGATTCCGCCTGGTGCTTTTCCCGCAAATGATGCGCTTTGCATTACCGGGCATTGGCAACAACTGGATGGTGATCCTGAAAGCGACCGCACTGGTCTCGATCATTGGTCTGGCTGACCTGGTCAAGGTTGCCCAGGATGCAGGAAAGAGTTCCTATCAACTGTTCTTCTTCCTGGTCCTTGCAGCGTTGATCTATTTGGTTATCACCACCGCATCAAACTATGTCTTGCGCAGGCTGGAAAGTTTTTACGCCGCAGGCACTCGGGAGGCCGTGCGATGATCGAGCTATTGCAAGAATATTGGAAACCCTTCCTGTACCACGATGGTTATCACATCACGGGCTTGGCGATGACATTATGGCTGCTCAGTGCCTCGCTCTTCTTCGGCTTCTTGATGGCGGTCCCGCTGTCGATTGCCAGGGTATCGAGCAACCTTTTCGTGCGCTGGCCCGTGCAGTTCTATACCTATTTGTTCCGTGGCACACCTCTGTATATACAGCTACTGATCTGCTACACCGGCATCTACAGCCTCGCTGCGGTGCGCTCCCAACCGCTTCTTGATGCATTCTTTCGCGATGCGTTGAACTGCACCATTCTGGCCTTTGCCTTGAACACTTGCGCCTACACTACGGAGATCTTCTCCGGGGCGATTCGCAACATGAATCATGGTGAAGTCGAAGCAGCGAAGGCCTTTGGGCTTCGAGGATGGAAGCTTTACACCTATATCATCATGCCGTCTGCATTGCGTCGCTCACTGCCGAACTACAGCAACGAAGTGATACTGATGCTGCATTCCACCACGGTCGCTTTCACCGCCACGGTACCGGACATCCTCAAGGTTGCCAGAGATGCCAATTCAGCAACATTTCTGACCTTCCAATCGTTCGGCATCGCCGCAGCGATTTACCTCGTTATCACTTTCTCTCTGGTCGGTCTGTTCCGTCTGGCTGAGCGCCGTTGGCTGTCATTCCTCGGCCCAGCTCATTAATTCAGGGTGCTTGAATATGTACAAACTGACCGTAGAAAACCTGCATAAAAGTTATGGCGACCACGAAGTCCTCAAGGGTGTTTCACTGAACGCAAAGGCCGGCGACGTCATTAGCCTGATCGGTGCCAGCGGGTCGGGCAAAAGCACCTTTTTGCGCTGTATCAACTTTCTGGAAATCCCTAGCAACGGCGCCATGAGCCTCGACAATCAGCCGATACGCATGATCCATGACCACCACGGCATGCGCGTTGCAAATGCAGATGAACTGCAGCGGCTGCGCACGCGACTGGCGATGGTATTCCAGCATTTCAATCTGTGGAGCCACATGACCGTGCTCGACAACATCACAATGGCCCCTCGCCGAGTGTTGGGGGTCAGCAAGAAGGATGCAGAGGAGCTGGCTCGGCGTTACCTGGACAAGGTTGGTTTACCATCGCGAGTTGCCGATCAATACCCGGCCTTTCTCTCGGGCGGCCAGCAGCAGCGCGTCGCGATAGCCCGGGCGCTGGCCATGGAACCGGAAATCATGCTGTTCGATGAACCCACTTCTGCCCTGGATCCTGAACTCGTGGGAGAAGTGCTGAAGGTCATTCAGGGCCTCGCCGAAGAAGGCAGAACCATGATCATGGTGACGCACGAAATGAGCTTCGCTCGTAAGGTATCGAACCAGGTGTTGTTCTTGCACCAAGGGCTCGTAGAAGAGCAAGGGCCGCCTGAGGAAGTGCTGGGGAACCCTAAGAGCGAGCGTTTGCAGCAATTTCTCAGCGGCAATCTGAAATAACCGAAGTGCCTTAAGCCGACTGGACACTTACCGCGCCTGAAAAATGTTTTCAGGCGCGCGATTGCGGCCGGAATGGTTCGCCGTTCTGTTGACTAGAAGAGCCCCGTGCGAGAGCAATCCCAGCGTCTTGCTATGGCTCAGCTCATGATCCCTGGCTGAAACTGTCACGGCGCGCCCAGTGCGCAAAGCTTGATGGCAAAACCTGCATCAATGCCATTCGAACGAAAAAAACTAATCACGTGAAGATAATCATGCCGACAACAATAGCGGTCAAAAATCTGCTTGATTAGGCTTGTATATACATGATTATATTTACTCGCCCGATGTAGCGAAAACCAACAATAAGCTGCAAGTCATTTCGAGAGGATTACCGGTGAGCAAACCACTCCATTTCCGCAATATCGAAATCCGCGCCCCTCGCGGTAACACGCTGACCGCCAAGAGCTGGCTGACCGAAGCGCCGCTGCGGATGTTGATGAACAACCTCGATCCGGAAGTGGCCGAGAACCCCAAGGAGTTGGTGGTCTACGGTGGCATCGGCCGCGCGGCGCGCAACTGGGTGTGCTACGACAAGATCGTCGAAAGCCTCACCAACCTGAACGACGACGAAACCCTGCTGGTGCAATCCGGCAAGCCGGTGGGCGTGTTCAAGACCCACAGCAACGCCCCGCGCGTCCTGATCGCCAACTCCAACCTGGTGCCGCACTGGGCCAGTTGGGAACACTTCAACGAACTCGACGCCAAGGGCCTGGCCATGTACGGCCAGATGACCGCCGGCAGCTGGATCTACATCGGCAGCCAGGGCATCGTCCAGGGCACGTATGAAACCTTCGTCGAGGCTGGTCGCCAGCATTACGATTCCAACCTCAAGGGCCGTTGGGTGCTGACCGCCGGCCTGGGCGGCATGGGTGGCGCGCAACCACTGGCCGCGACCCTGGCCGGTGCGTGCTCGCTGAACATCGAGTGCCAGCAGGTGAGCATCGATTTCCGCCTGAAAACCCGCTACGTCGACGAGCAGGCCAAAGACCTCGACGACGCCCTGGCGCGCATCGAGAAATACACCGCCGAAGGCAAGGCGATTTCCATCGCGCTGTGTGGGAACGCGGCCGAGATCCTGCCGGAAATGGTCCGTCGTGGTGTGCGTCCGGACATGGTCACCGACCAGACCAGCGCCCACGACCCCCTCAACGGCTACCTGCCGGCCGGCTGGACCTGGGACGAATACCGTGCCCGCGCCAAGACCGAGCCCGCCGCCGTGGTGAAGGCCGCCAAGCAATCGATGGCCGTGCACGTCAAAGCCATGTTGGCCTTCCAGAAAATGGGTGTGCCGACCTTCGACTACGGCAACAACATTCGCCAGATGGCCCAGGAAGAAGGCGTCGAGAATGCCTTCGACTTCCCGGGTTTCGTCCCGGCCTACATCCGTTCGCTGTTCTGTCGCGGCATCGGCCCGTTCCGCTGGGCGGCGCTATCCGGTGACCCGCAGGATATCTACAAGACCGACGCCAAGGTCAAGGAACTGATCCCCGACGACGCTCACCTGCATAACTGGTTGGACATGGCCCGCGAGCGCATCAGCTTCCAGGGCTTGCCGGCACGGATCTGCTGGGTTGGCCTGGGCCAGCGCGCCAAGTTGGGCCTGGCGTTCAACGAGATGGTGCGCAGCGGTGAGTTGTCGGCGCCGATCGTCATCGGTCGCGACCATCTCGACTCCGGCTCCGTCGCCAGCCCCAACCGTGAAACCGAATCCATGCAGGACGGCTCAGACGCCGTTTCCGACTGGCCGCTGCTCAATGCCTTGCTCAACACCGCCAGCGGCGCGACCTGGGTGTCACTGCACCACGGTGGTGGCGTCGGCATGGGCTTTTCCCAGCACTCGGGCATGGTGATCGTCTGCGACGGTACTGACGAAGCGGCCGAACGGATTGCCCGTGTACTGCACAACGACCCGGCGACCGGCGTGATGCGCCATGCCGATGCCGGTTACCAGATCGCCATTGATTGCGCGAATGAGCAAGGCTTGAACCTGCCAATGATCACTCTTGTTAAAGGAGCCAAAGCATGAAAACACTTAACGTTATCCCAGGCCAATTGAGCCTTGCCCAACTGCGTGCCGTTTACCAGCACCCAGTAAAAATCACCCTCGACAACAGTGCCTCTGCGCAAATTGAAGCCAGTGTCGCTTGCGTGGAGCAGATCCTCGCCGAGAACCGCACCGCCTACGGTATCAATACCGGTTTCGGCCTGCTGGCCTCGACTCGTATCGCCAGTGAAGATCTGGAAAATCTGCAACGTTCGCTAGTACTGTCCCACGCCGCTGGTGTGGGTGAGCCGATCAGCGATGCGCTGGTGCGGTTGATCATGGTGCTCAAGGTCAATAGCCTCAGCCGTGGTTTCTCCGGCATACGCCGCGTGGTGATCGATGCTCTGATAGCATTGATCAACGCCGAGGTGTATCCGCATATTCCGTTAAAAGGTTCGGTCGGCGCATCTGGTGACTTGGCACCTTTGGCGCACATGTCCCTCGTGCTGCTGGGAGAAGGCAAAGCCCGTCATAAGGGCGAATGGCTGGAAGCCACCGAAGCACTGAAGGTGGCCGGTTTGGCGCCGTTGACGCTGGCTGCCAAAGAGGGTTTGGCGTTGCTCAACGGTACCCAGGTGTCCACTGCTTATGCTCTGCGCGGTTTGTTCGAGGGCGAAGACCTGTTTGCAGGCGCCTTGGCCATCGGTGCGTTGACGGTCGAAGCTGTCTTGGGCTCCCGCTCGCCGTTTGACGCACGTATCCATGCCGCTCGCGGCCAGAAGGCCCAGATTGATACAGCTACTGCTTATCGCGACCTGCTGGGCCAAAGCAGTGAGGTCGCCGATTCGCACAAAGACTGCGGCAAGGTCCAAGATCCCTACTCTCTACGCTGCCAACCTCAAGTCATGGGCGCATGCCTGACCCAGCTCCGTCAGGCCGCGGAAGTATTAGTCGTCGAAGCGAATGCCGTATCCGATAACCCACTGGTCTTTGCCGTTGAAGGTGATGTGATCTCTGGCGGCAACTTCCACGCCGAGCCAGTGGCCATGGCCGCAGACAATATGGCATTGGCCATTGCTGAAATCGGCTCGCTGAGCGAGCGCCGCATTTCGTTGATGATGGACAAACACATGTCACAACTGCCGCCGTTCCTGGTAGCCAATGGCGGCGTGAACTCGGGCTTCATGATTTCTCAGGTGACAGCAGCAGCGCTGGCCAGCGAGAACAAGGCGCTAGCTCACCCCCATTCCGTAGACAGCCTGCCCACATCCGCCAATCAGGAAGATCACGTATCGATGGCACCCGCCGCCGGCAAACGGTTGTGGGAAATGGCTGAAAACACCCGTGGAATCCTGGCTGTGGAGTGGCTAGCGGCCTGCCAAGGTCTGGACTTGCGTGACGGCTTGAAGACGTCGCCCAAGCTGGAACTGGCCAGGAAGAGTCTGCGAAGCAAAGTGGCCTATTACGAGAAGGATCGCTTCTTCGCGCCGGATATCAATGCGGCCAGTGAATTATTGGCTTCCGGCTGCTTGAACGACTTGGTATTGAACACATTGTTGCCCAGCATCTGATAGATGATATCCGCCATGATCGCGTGAGTTATTCTAGCTGATAGTCCCGTACGCGTTAAATGCCCAGGCAGTTTTTTGCTCCACAGCTATGACGATAGATTCTCGTTTTGGCTGTGGAGCTTTTTATTGCTTCCCAGTAATAGTCTTATGTAAGTGCGCGGGAAAATTAGCTTGACAACAGCATTACACCCCTAAGGCTCCTTATGCGCTCAAAATTCTGATACCAGCAGCATTCCCTGATCATGCGAACTCCGCTCAAGTATCTCCTGGTTCTGAGCCGGGAGAGCTCATCACTACAAATAAGGCATTAACGTCAATGCCCTCTCATCACACCAGCTCACCCCTTCTACGTCGACCGCACGATCAAGCCATTTGTAGGACACACTTGCATACCTACCAACTGGATGGTATGTTTTGATCAGTTTCACACCTCCCCTACACCTACAGGGCACCGCGCCCAAAGTGGAATATCCCATGCAAGATTGGAAGCAAACTCGAAAAGACGTCAGCGCCCGCCTAGTGCAACTGAATGGCCTATCCCCAGAGACCATGAAAGGTTTGGCTTCTTTAGGGAGCGCCGGCGAAAGAACAAACCACCTCGACGCTAAGACTCGTGAACTGATCTCACTCGCAGTTGCCGTCACCACCCGTTGCGACGGCTGCATCGCTTTCCACGCAGCTGAGGCCAAAAAGCTCGGCGTAACGACTGAAGAGGTCTCAGAAGCTTTGGGCGTTGCGATTAATATGAACGCTGGCGCTGCATTGGTTTACAGCACTCACGTTTTGGATGCATTCGATAAATCTTGATACCCAGCAGTGCGGAAGGATCAATAATAGTAGAGGCTTAGCTACCCCCGTCGCCAGTTAAATCTGAGAAGTCGCTAAAGCCCTATAAGCTGTTCTGCATGCCATTAGCCAACCACGTCGTTGTGCTGATGGCCTGCCGATGAAATCAAAGTCTTTACATTATCCGAACTTCGTTATCGCTGATACTCCGGCTGAAGCGTAACTGTATTCAAGCAAAGGCTACGCTGGGCTAAACATGGCCTGGCCGGTCGCAAAGCGGAGCTTAGCTTGCCTATACGCCAGTCGGACACTTAGCCCAGCAACATCCTGACGCGCTTCCTACACTCATTCGGACAGTCAATTTGAGAGCGCATCGAAATTTTAGTCCGACCTACAGAACATCCTTTAAGTCAGCTAAGACTGCTTTCTTCAACGCGGCAGCCGATCGAGAGCCAGCCAAAACCAAACGTAATCGCCCTTCGTAGAAAATCGCCAAGGATGGAACCGACCGGACACCATGCATCTGGGAGATCGTGGGCGAAACAGCCACATCAATCTTCCCGAATGCGGCGCGCGACTGCAGCTTTTCTGCCAGCTCATTAAAAACCGGTTTCATTTCTTGACAGGGCTTGCACCAGGACGCCGAAAACAGCACAGCGCAGTTACCTTTTGCAACGAATCGGGCGAACTCTCCGGCTTTCACGTCTACAATACGGCTCATCTGCACTTCACCCACAACATCATTCCAAACCCAGAAATTGCGGCACCAACAGTGCCGAAGCATCTCTGGTATTAATTACATCCATCAAGCCCGCAAACTTGACTGCTGGACGACTCATGTTCGTCACTTGGTTCGAAATACATTTGATTGAGTGCTTGAGAAAAGATCTCTTGAGGCTGAGCCCCCGAAATAGAAAATGAACTATTGAAAACAAAAAACGGGACGCCCGAGTGAAATTGGCCCATAGCACGCTCGTCTTCCTGCATCCGGTGAAACAATTCATTAGATGACCACGCGAGTCGAATCGACTCATCAGAAACACCTACAGATTTTGCAATCGACTCTAAACTACCTCGGTCAAATAGTGACTTACCCTGGGTAGTACTTTGCTCATAGAGCGCCTCCACCAAGTGCGTCTTCAATACTTCATCGTCAATCGCTTTGACGAGGACATGCGCATCCGCGGTGTCACCAAACATCATGGTTTCAAAACGGTAATCAAGCCCTGAAGATTGGCCATATTGCTTTACCGCACTCATCATATTCAAAGCAGCGGTTGAACTACCTAATTTGACTTTAAGGGCTCTCACCATAGGCTCAGCAGTATGGTTAGGGGCAAGACGATACGCTCTCACGTTTACCTGAACATCGTCTTTGTACGGAAAGTCCTCAAGCGCATTCTCAAAACGACGCTTGGCGACCCAACACCAAGGACAGACGAAATCAGACCAAATATCCACTACAAACTTTTTCGAAATAGCGCTCATACACCCCTCTATATTAAAATAAATAAAAAACGCTGCTACCCATTGAGCAAAGTTCAAAAACCGTTTAAAAACAGAAAGCAACGCGCTCAATTACAATAGCAAAGGTAGCAACGCCAGTAGGCCTTGCCTACTGGCGCTCTCAAGGTTGTAAAGATGAAAGATCTGATAATTATCAGTCCTCACGAACCTCGAGGGTTGGCACCATGCGGATGGCTTTGGAGAAATTCGCGTAATTAACTGATGTTTTAATTACATTTTTGTGCAGTTCTTCTACACGCTCAAGAGGTGCATCGGTGTGAAGACGGATTACGACCCGCACTTGGTCGTACCCTGGGTTTACGCTCTCGTCGATGCCCAGAAAACCACGCAAATCGAGAGTGCCGTCGGTCTCAATTTCCAGACTGTGGATTTTAATGCCCATCATGGCTGCGTTAGCTGCGTAACCTACCGCCATACAGGCGTTCAGCGCGGCCATCAGCAGCTCTTGAGGATTTGGCGCCGAGTTCTGACCTAACAGTTCAATTGGCTCATCGGCGACGATTTCGAAATCACGCGAATAGGTTTCACCGGCTAAGCTGTAACGGCTGACTTTCGCCACAGAGCGCGTCTGGCCTTTCCACTGGGTATTGACGTTGAAGCTCGCGTGACGCTTATTCGCATCCTCCGCAACACCTTGAGCAAACTGCTGCAGAGCTACGACATCAATACCATTCAGATTAGTTGTCATTAAAAAACCCTCTATTGAACGCATTTTTTGGCTGGATAAATGTTACGCACAGCAATCCTACCTATTAGTAGGTTTGCTAGCAATAAAATTCTTTGACCTGGTACCCCACCTCCCACGTGCTAACGGTGCGATCAGCTCCTATCCCTAATTAAACGTAGCTTATGGCGAAGTACCGCCTGTCCGATCTGACAGGCGGAGAAACGCTTGGAAGGTGTGTGCGAACAGAAAACCTATTTGTGGGATTAGATCAGCTGTTGAGGTGGACTGCAGAGGGGGTAGAAATATGAAGCCCACCTAATAAGATGGGCAAACACAACGTGAAAGGCTTCCTACTGATTTTGGTAATCTGATTCTCAGTGTATATTACGAAACGACAATACTATTCAATATCAAATCAAACCCAGACTGATCAACAACTGTATCATTGAGCGCCCAAGATACAAAACTGCTACCCTCAAGCAAGCTCAATATCGCCCGTGAAACTGTTCTGGGATTAAGATCCGCCTTTATAACCTTTTCAGATTGACCCAATGCGAGATTATTTTCCAACCAAGCAATATGGATTTCAAAAAACCTCCTAGTCAAATCCTTAAGACTGTCCGGCAGAGCAGAAAGTTCGGCAGCGAGCGCACCACATAAGGGTAGCATTCCATTTTTTGAGCTATCAATAAACAGCTTAGAAAACTCTCTCAACCGAACGATCGTGTCGGTACTCTCTTCATTTATCAATTCTAGACTCTTCACAAACCTAAAAAGATAGCTATCAATAACGGCAATTCCAAGCCCTTCCTTTGTAGGAAAGTGATGATGAATACTCGCCTTTTTTATACCAATTTCGTCAGCCAAATCGGCATAGCTAAATGCAGCGTACCCTTTGGTACGCAGCAACAGCTCGGCAGTGGTTAAAAGGTCAGAACGAGTACTCATAAATCTTACCTTGCATTATTGACACACGCATATTAACTGCTTTACAGCCACGATTCAACTTAAAGCGATGAAAGCACGTCATAAACCGTGCTCTCATTGGCATTAAGCTATACTCCTACATGGCTCGAACTGTTCTCTATTTTTTCCGAGCGCACGGCTTTGGAACGGACGGCCTTTGCCCAACCCAGCATTAGAGCTCCAGCGACTACCGGTATAGATAAAACAGTATATGTTCCATTAGGATAATCGAAACCCAATAGCACCAGCACTACGAGCAAGAAACCCAGGGTCAGCCAAGAAGTAAACGGAGCACCTGGCATTCTAAACGAGACCATCTCGGCTTCACCTCTCTTCACCGCACGACGATACATTATTTGAGAAAGTACAATGAATGCCCAAGTGGAAAGGATCCCCAGAGAAACTAGATTAAGCAGCAGCTCAAATAGCTGGGACGGAATTAGAAAATTCAATAGCACGCCAAATACGTTGATCCCCATTGTCACTAAGATCCCCATATAGGGAACCCCTTGGGTGCTCATACGTTTAAACATCTTGGGGGCAGATCCTCCCATGGCTAGCGATCTCAGTACCCGCCCCGTTGCGTACAAGCCTGAGTTCAGACTAGAGAGTGCGGCAGTCATTACAACGATATTCATAACGGAGCCAATTCCAGGAATGCCGAGCGCTTCAAAGAACGTCACGAAAGGGCTGACATTAGCGCTGTAGGCCGTCCACGGCAATACAGTGACTAGCAAGAATACCGAGCCTACGTAAAAAAGCCCTATTCTCCAAACCACGCCATTGATTGCTTTAGGGATGACCCTTTTGGCATCTGCCGTCTCACCAGCAGCGGTTCCCACCAACTCTATACTCGCATAAGCAAAAATTACGCCTTGCACGATAATAATCGCCGGCAGAAAGCCATGGGGAAAAACACCTCCATTATCCGAGATCAAATGCAGACCCGGGATGTGCCCCGCCACCTCGTGGCCAGTTGCAAAAAAAAACGAGCCGACAATCAAAAAAATGCTGATAGCTGCCACCTTAATAACAGCAAACCAAAACTCCATTTCACCAAACCATTTGACACCAACCATGTTCATCAATGTCACAACGCCCAAGGCGCTAAGCGCGAATATCCACTGTGGAACGTCCGAAAAAACGCTCCAGTATTTCATGTATATCGCAATCGCTGTTATGTCAACTACACCCGTTAGTGCCCAAACCAAGAAGTACATCCAGCCCGCTACAAAGGAGGCGCGCTCCCCCATAAACTCTCTAGTATAAGATACAAAACTCCCGCTGCTAGGGCGGTGCATAACCAGCTCACCCAATGCTCTTAGTATGAAAAAGGCGAAAACTCCACACACTAAATACACCACCGCAAGTGCAGGCCCGGCAATTTGAAGTCTGGCCCCTGCTCCCAAGAACAACCCAGTGCCGATAGCTCCGCCGAGTGCCATCATCTGCACATGGCGTTTTTTTAGGTGTTTTGAGTAGCCACTTTCATGAGAGTCAAGCCAGTTCGATCTGTCTCTCAATTCGCTTTCACACTGAACGGCTGGAGCGGGCTGTACGTTTTTCTTTTTCATGTGTCACCCAAACAATTAATTTGCAGTTATTTTTCTTATCCCTTGCAAACTTAAGTCTTTCCTCCCCAGCTTCAAAGAGAAGAAAGAGAGCGCACCGCGCCTTCACCATTACGGTTATTAGGCCTCGCTCTAGAAATGTCCTCGCGCGCCATAAGCATCACATTTCGGTCGAAAAGGCCGAAACCATCAGGCACGAAAAACCTACCATCTACTCGGTAGCCATGCAATAGATTTTATAATACAAGGATAACTCTCTGTTTCTAAAGACTTTTTTACTAAACGCAAACCAAATGGTAGACATTTAATAAATTTAGTACTTTAATCTCAGTGACACGCGCAACGACACGCCCCCACTACTCAAGAAATGGCAGCCTGTATGAAGAAATATAAAACCGTGCAAACCCTGCTCGCCCATGCTTCTATCAACCCCAATCAGCATCATGGTTTCGTGAATACACCGGTTTACCGGGGCTCCACCGTAGCTTTTCCTACATCGGAATCGATGCGCGAGGGTCGCCAAAAATATTCGTATGGCCGGTGGAATAACCCTTCGACAGAGGCATTGACTCAGGCCCTCCAGCAGTTGGAGGGAGCGGAAGGCACGGTTCTTTGTCCTTCAGGGCTCTCGGCATGCACGACTGCCATACTGTCTGTCGTGGGAACTGGGGATCATCTGCTAGTTGCCGACAATGTGTATGCGCCGATAAGGGCTTTTTGTGAGCAGGTGGGTCAACGGCTGGGGATTGAGGTCTCGTTTTACGATCCGACAATAGGAGCCGGAATCGTTGACTTGCTCAAGCCGAACACTAAAGCGATCTATACCGAATCTCCTGGCTCCTTGACTTTGGAAATACAAGACCTCCCTGCTATAGCCAAGGTTGCACATGATCATGACATCCTAGTTATTGCAGACAACACTTGGGGCACCCCGCTTTACTTTCCTTCATTGGAACTTGGTGTTGATCTGTCCATCATGGCAGCTACGAAATATATCGTCGGTCACTCCGATGCGGTTCTTGGCACCGTATCAGCCTCCAAGCGCGCGTGGGACAGCCTCAAACGATTCCATTTCAGCATGGGCTTATTTGCGAGTCCAGATGACGTGACGCTGGCGCTCCGGGGCATGAGAACACTTGATGTGCGACTGGAGCGTCATTACAGAAACGCTACGATTGTCGCCAAGTGGTTGGAGACACGCGAGGAGGTGAAAGCGGTTTATTATCCTGCATTAGAATCTCACCCTCAGCACCAGTTATGGAAGAGGGATTTTAAAGGAGCGTCCGGTTTACTCTCCTTCGTGACCAAACCTTCAACACAAGTAGCGGCAGATGCACTTTTGGATAGCCTATCGTTGTTTTCAATTGGTTACTCTTGGGGTGGTTTTGAAAGCTTGGCGATGATTGCCGACCCCAAACCCGTCAGAAGTGCGACCTCTTGGGAAGTCGACGGGCACCTGGTGCGGCTTCATATCGGTCTTGAAGATCCATCTGATCTTATCTCCGATCTCGAAGAAGGCTTTGCGAGGTTCAATATGTTACGTAGCCAGCAGATTATCGAATACTCATGAAACTGTGTTAGGCACAGCGCATTATGGGCTGTGCCTAACGCGTGAAGGCGATCAACCCGAAGGGTTTGGCCGCCCGGCACCAACTCATGTTCTCGCTTCATAACTCGACCCGGTGTCGCGGCAGCAAAAGTCGTTTTCCAAACAGGAGTACGGTGTTCGAGGGGGGGCAGATGCAAAGTTTCCTGAAGTGGTCTGCTCATCTCTCGTTTGTCAATGAGTAACACCTGACACACTCGATCGAACCAGAGGCGCTTTCTTGTCGGTCTTACTTTACTCAATGTTTGTAAACACTTGACACTCAAACCCACTGGGCCATCACGAGGATAACCGCTGGAAGTGCTAATCCTGCCAGCATGGTCTGGCAAGCGATGATCCCAGCCATAAGGGGGGCGTCTCCCCCTAATTGCCTTGCCATGATGTAGGAGGATGAGGCTGTGGGCAGTGCCTGGAATAGAAGTGCTGCAACCGCGGCCTTTCCTTCAAGTTCGAATAGGTGGCACGCCAAAAGCGTAACCAGTGGCATGATTATAAACTTGGTCAGCGACGAGTAACCCACCGGGCGAAACCATTGTCTTATGCTTCCGAACTCAAGCGCAGCACCAACGCAGAGCAATCCGAGCGGCAGTGACGCTTGTCCCAAGGCCTTGAGCATCGGCTCAATACCGACAGGCAGTCCCCAGCCCGAGACCTGGATCAATCCGCCGGCGAAGCACGCGAGTATCAGTGGGTTCAATGCCAACTGCTTGAGGACTTTGCTAAATGGCATCCTGCCGGCTGACCCGTACTTCGCGAATACCATTACGCACAGGATGTTCACGCTGGGCACTATGGCCGCGTTCGCGACCGCTGCCAGGGCTATACCCTGCACACCGAACAGGCCCGCGGCTGCCGACACGCCTACGTAGTTATTGAAACGTATCCCACCCTGAAAAACCGAAGTGAACGCAGCATCGTCCATGGTGATCAGCGACTTCGCGCCCAACAACATTAGCGATACCACCACAGTCGAGAATACGAGCACCGAAACCATGCTTTGAAAGGGCACGCCATCAAGGTTGGCGGTCGCCAGTCCGTGAAAGAAAAGAGAAGGCAGCAACACGTAATACGCCAGGCGCTCTGCCTGTGCCCAAAAAGTATCCGTCAGAAATTGACGACGCTTGAGCCACGCGCCCAGCACGATCAGTAGTGCGATGGGCAACAAGGCAGTCAACAAGGAAAGGGTCATACGCGTGCCTTGGTTTTTTGTGCCGACGGTTCACATCCCACAATCAGTCGGCTCATCAGCGGCATGTCTACGGCAGGTCCAGTGATCATGGTGCCCTCAAGAACTCACTTGTACGAGGACCACGATAAGAGGTCGGACTCCAAAATAAAAACGTTTTAAACTTCAGCAATCAACAAGTATTACTCATGGTTTATCGTGCAAGATATGCGCTTTCACCGCGTTCGCCAGGGCTGCCGCCAGTCGCCCAAGGGGACGATCTTCGCGCTCCAGCAATACCACGCGCCTGGTTTTTTGAGGCATGCCGAACGGCCCAACGGCCAGTGTTTTCAAGCTTGCGACTTGATGTCCAGAGAGTGGAATGATGGATACGCCCAGTCCGCTTGAGACCATCTGGATAATCGCATCCTGGCTATCCAGTTCCATGCTGGTCTGCACGCGCAGCCGCATAGCGCGAAGCTCTCGCTCAATCGTTCGACCTGCCCAGGCGCGACGATCAAATCGAATGAACGGCTGGCTTTTGAGTAGAAGCTTCAAGTCCTCATGCGCATGAGACACCGGCGCGATGATCCAGAACCCTTCCTCGTAAAGTACCGTGCTTGCCAGGCCATAAGGGTGTGGCTTCACCGGCTCCGTGGTGATCGCAACGTCAAGCTCGCCCGCCTCCACGCGCGTGGCCAACTCAGCGGACATTCCCGACGCAACAGTAATGCGCAGGTGAGGATGCTCAGCACGCATTGCCGACAACGCGATGGGCAAGGCGCTCGCCAGCGCTGTATGAATGGCACCGATTCTGAGCCTGCCGCGCAACTCAGTGTCGCCTCCAATCTCGGAGGAGATCCCGTCGTATAGGGCTAGAATTTCTCGCGCGCGCTCAACGGCAATATGGCCTGCATCCGTCAGCACCGGCAACCGTCGTGAGCGGTCAAACAGGCGTGTATTGAAATCCTCCTCCAAAGACCGAACATGAAGGCTGACAGCTGATTGGGTCAGGTGCACGGCGTCCGCTGCTCTAACAAAAGAACCGTATTGGGCAATGGCAAGCAGTGTTCGAAGCGCGCGTAATGACATAGCCATTCATCCTGCAAATTGGTGGCCGAGCTTACCAGTTGGGGCAGGCGCATGGTTTGGATGGAGCCTCGCTCCTGCCTCTCCAATGACCTGAGGCGATATGGCGCACCCGGGTAAAATTTACTTCAGTCATTAAAGCGGGCTAAATAGCCGCCCCTTCGCGGCGATTTCATCTATGGGTTCGTTGAAACGCATTCGTCCCTGGATTGCCTGTCTGGCCGTCCTACTCAATCTGTTCGCCATGCCGATGAGTCGTGCGATGCAGACGCCGGACGTGCGCCTGATGCTTTGGGGTGGTTTTTGTTCGGGCGGGAACTTGAGGGCCTTGCCAGCAGACCTCGGCAAGATGATTGATGCCTTGCAGCTGCCCCAGTCGAAACCTGTCATGCAGCATGGCGACTGTTGTTGCGGCCATGCAGGATTGGCAGCGTTACCGTCCAACTACTACCGGCATTTTCTCCCGCAGTACACTTCCAACGCTGCCCTCGAAAACCCTGAATTGCCGACGCTGCATCCGCGGATCCGTTGGCCCAGCTTGAGTCCACGCGCCTCCCCCTTCGCCTGATCACAACACCGCTAACAGTGCGGTGCTGCCATCTTTAAATTCTTTAGCGACCTGCGATGGACGCTGAACGCCCTTAAAGTTTCTTGATCATCAGGAAGTGCGTGCTATGCCTGCTTCAACTACTTTGCGCCCCGCAACGCGTTTGTCTGTGCACCGTCCCCTATGGCCCCTGTTTTCAATAGGCGTGCTCACGTTGAGCCCGATGTCAGTGGCATTAGCTGAAGCCAGCAGAGTCGAAAGTTCGACCCTGACCCTGGGTGCAGTCAGCATTCAAGGTTCCGCCAGCGGACCGTTAAGCACAAGTAGCGTGCTTAGCTCAGTTGATATTCTGGGTGCTGACATCCTTGAAAAGATGCCGGTCAACTACAGTTGGGAGCTGTTCAGCCGCGCGCCTGGGGTGATGCTGACCGAGTTCAATCAAGGCACCACCTCTGGCAAAATCTCCTTTCGAGGCTTCAATGGCGAAGGGGAAGTGAACGCGGTCAAATTGCTGATCGACGGCATTCCGAGCAACAGCAATGACGGCAACATGCCGTACATGGACATGATTTTCCCCATGGAGCTGGACAGCATCGAGGTGGTGCGTGGCACCAGTGATGCGCGTTATGGACTGAATAACATTGCTGGCAACGTCAATATGCTGACCCGCACGGGTGGCGACTACAACAAGGCGCGGCTGCGTTATGGCAGCTTCAATACTCAGGAAGCCCAAATCGCCAAGGGCTTTGAGAGCAGCAACTGGACTCAGAATTACTTCTTCGCCTATCAAAAATCCGATGGCTACCGGGATCATGCCGAGGCAGACAAGTTCTCAATGTCAGGCAAATGGTTCTATATGCCGGACGACGGCAGCTACCGCATCGGATTGGTCACTCGTCATTACGAAACCGAGGCTCAGGAGCCAGGTTATCTGGCTGAGGATGATGCCCGACATCATCCGGAAATGACTAACAGCTTCAACTCAACCGACAAGGGCACCCGGCGCATGAACCAGGTCAGTCTGCATTTCGATACAGACCTGGCTGACACCCTTGCCTGGTCAGCGAAGAGCTACGTCAACACCTTCGATGACAGGCGCTGGACACAATACTGGAGTTCGAGCTCGCAGCAGGAGCGTGACAACTACGAAACGCAATATGGGGCGCTCACCTCTCTGACTTGGCGCCCGGAAGTCAGTTGGCTTTACGATTTCGCCCTGGAAGGTGGTACAGACATACAACAGCAGCAAAACAAAAGTGAGCGCTATCGCACCAAAGACCGTGCGCGTCTGGCGACTACGCGCGACCAGCAGTTCGACTTCGATACCTATGGCGCTTATGTCCAGGCCGAGATCAAACCGCTTGAATCTCTGAAGATCATACCGGCCTATCGGGTCGACAAGATCCAAGGCGATTTCACCAATGAGATGACCGGCATGGACTACGACATCAACGACTACGGGTTGATCAAACAGCCGAAAATCAACGTCGTGTATTCGCCGTGGGATGTGGCCAGCTTCTACGCGAATTGGGGACGTACCTTTCAAGTGGGCACCGGGGCTGCGGCTTATAAGATTCCGCCCAGGGATACCGACCTAGCACCGTCGATCAACGAAGGCTGGGAAACCGGAATCAAGTTCACGCCGGCTGACTGGGTGGACGGGCGTGTTGCCTATTGGCAGCAAGAGGCTTCAGGTGAAGTCAGTCGCCGGCTGAACGACCCGAGTGGTGAGTCAGACAACGTTGGTGAAACTCGGCGGTGGGGTTATGACTTGCAGATGAACCTGCACCCAAACGATCGCACCGAAATATGGATGGCGTACTCCTGGCAGTATTCGAAAATCCTCCAGCCGAGCGCCACTCTGCCTAACAGCGAAGGTCAGGAAATCGACCATATCCCGCATCACCTATACAACGTGGGCATCAGCTATGACGCGACACCTGCATTACAGCTGACCGCCTGGATGAACGGTCAGACTAACTACTACCTTGAACGGGAAAACACGAAGGGAACTTATGGCGGCTACGTGCTGATGAACCTTGGCGCAACCTACAAGGTAACGCGGTCAGTGAGCGTCGATCTGCAACTGAAGAACCTCACAAACCGATATTACGAATACGTCTGGTACGACCCGGACGGTGCTCAGGCATCCCTCCACTCGCCAGGTGATGGTCGCGCGTTTTATACCGGAGTGACCGTAGATTTCTAGGGGCGATAATGACTGAAGCTTTTCGGTTCCAGTCATTAGCTAGACAGTTCGGCAGTGTGCTCACTGTTGCTCGTCTTTCGGACCGGGCTCATTTCACGACAAAACATTCGCCTGTACTCAGAAGGCGAGGTGCCGAGCTGAACGCCGAATTGTTGCCTCAAGGATAAGGTGGTGCCAAAACCTGCTCAACCGCTTCAACAACTACAACGTCGAGGATGGCCGCTACGAGCAGCGCACCCGCTGGATACGCTCGATCACGGACTACCAGCTGGACGACAATACCCAGTTGCGCAATACCTTCTACCACTACGATGGCCAGCGCGATTACCGCAACCTTGAGGTCTACCGCTATAACAGCGACAACAGCGCCATCGCCCGCTCCGGCGGTTACCGCCAGCGGCACGACCAGGAGGTCAACGGTGACCGAATCGAGTTGACTCACCAGGCTCAACTGTTCGGCCTGGCCAGCGATTGGGCGCTGGGCGTGGATTACAACACCAACCAGCAAACCAATTACCCGTTGTCCAAAGGCGCCTTCGACACCATCGATCCAGATGGCTTCGAGCCGGGCCACTTCCTGGACATTCCGGGGATGGATGCACCGCGCACTAAAGATCGCAGCACGTGGACCGATACCTCGTCGGCGTTCGTCGAGAACCGCACGCGCCTGACCGAGCAACTGGCGCTGATCACTGCGCTGCGCTATGACCATATCGACTTCGAGATCGTCGATCATGCGGCGCAGGCCAGGCTCGACAAGCGTTGGGATGCAATCACGGGACGCCTGGGCCTGGTGTACGACCTGACGTCGAATGTCAGCCTTTATACCCAATACGGTACCTCGGCCGAGCCGCCGGGAGGGACGCTTACCAGCGCCTCCATTGCCCAGGTGAGCGACTTCGACTTGAGCACCGGTCGCCAATTCGAGGTGGGCAGCAAGTTCGATTTTCTTGACGGTCGCGGCTCGGCCACCGCCGCGGCCTACCGCATCGTGCGCAAGAACATCTCCGTCCCCTCCTCGACGGTGCCCAACACCACCGAACAAGCGGGTCAACAAACCTCCACCGGCATAGAGCTGGCCGCTTCATTCAAGATCACGCCCAAGCTATTGGCGGCCGGTAACTTCAGTTGGGTAAGGGCTGAGTACGACGAGTTCAATGAAACCATCGTCGGTGTTGTGTTCTCGCGCAAAGGCAAGAATCCGGTGAACATTCCCGACCGCGTAGCCAATCTCTGGCTGACTTATGACGTGGCTCCTGACTGGCAACTTGGGGTCGACGTGCGCTACGTATCGTCGGTCTACGCCAATACCGCCAATACGACGTGGGTGCCTTCGTACACCGTCTATTGTTTGTCCATGACCCGGACAAACACGTGCAGCTCAGCGCGCGTCTACGTAACCTGACCGACGAGCTCTACGCCCGTTTCATCCACCAGAGCAACACCCAATATTACCTGGGGGAGCCGCGCAGCCTGGAGGTCGCTATGCAGTGGAATTATTGACGAGCAAAGTGCCATAGCGCTGCAGCGCTATGGTCGAACATGACGCAATTAGCTGGCCGTTCTACACGCGAACGGCCCGCTAGCAGCGCTTACATGTCACCGCCATATTTATACGGGACTACTTTGTGGAATCAATTAGTCTTCCGACCAGCCATCACAACCGATAGCCCCGTTCTTTTTCATGACGGTTCAGAACTTTGAGATTCATCGGCACACGCTTGAAGTCGCAGGCGATATTGTCCGGGACTCTCCCCAGTCCATTTCTTAAACGCACGATGAAAGGCACTGGGTTCCTGGAAGCCTAGTTGAGCAGCTATATCGCTGATGCTCGCCTTACCCTGGCGCAGCAGTCCAAATGCCAATCCTCGGCGCACCTCGTCCTTGATTTCTTGATATGAAAAGCCACCAAGTTTTAGTTTTCGGCGAACGGTACTGGCACTCAAGTGCTGCTCCAGAGCGAAAGCTTGCAGGGTCGGCCATTCGCTGTAATGACAATCACGTAGGCGCTGAAATACCTTAGAGGCAAGCCCATATTGATTTCGGAACCGGATGACAAGCCATTGCGGTGCGGAGCGTAAAAATTCTTTCAGCGAAACAAGATCCTGCACCACCGGCTGTTGCAGGTAGTGACTGGCGAATTCGATTTCGGTTCGTTCAGTTCCGAAGGTAAGGTTCGGTCCCCAAAGCAGGGAATCGTCACGCAGTGACGAACGTCGATAATGAAAGTCTGTACGTTCGATGGGAATGCGACGCCCACCCAACCAGCACATCAGACTGATCACCAGCACAAGAAACGTTTCCTCACCTAATTGGCCAAGTTCGTCATTTTGTGTACGAGTTTGCAAACTGATGACTGCATGCTGGCCATGAACCCCCAACGTGCCCCGAAAATCCTTCAAGAACAAAGCGAAATTAGCCAGGCATCGCCGCATGGCTTTTTCCAGTGTGGGCTCTTGAATCAATGCACGACAGATTAAAGCGAAACTACCCAGCGGCAGGCCATGGGAGTCCATCCTGAAAAATTCGTCGTCTAACTCTCGGATAAGCAACAACCACAGGGCAGAAAAAGCCTTTGCCGACACCCTTGCCTTGGGCTGATCTATCAGCGCCGGATCGATACCCACCTGCTTAAGCACTGATTCCAGCTGCTCGGGATTATCACGCAATGCATGGAGCATCGGATACATAAAATACGCCGCCACCGAATCCGTCTCGCGCATCCAAATGCCTCTTTCATAGATCCCAAATGTGGCGAAAAGCGCCAATGCCCTTGGACAGTTTGGGCATAGGTCGATAGACGTTACCGATTCTAAACTTGAGCTCAATAAAAAGCTCATTCAGAGCGCATTTTCCCTTCCCACAGACGTTTGCAGAACGGCTTTCACTACGAGGAACAGACCATGAGTCAAGTCAATATCGGCATTATCGGCGCCGGCACCATGGGCAACGGTATTGCGCAAATATGTGCATTGACCGGCTTTAATGTGACGTTGATAGATGTCTCCAAAGGTGCCCTGCAAAAAGCCCTGTCCAACGTGGAAAACAACATGAATCGACAAGTTGTCAAAGGCACCTTAACAACTCAGCAAACGGTGGTCGCTCTCCAAAAAATTCGCACAAGTACTGACTACGGCTGTCTGCACGCCAGCCAAATCGTGGTCGAAGCTGCCACCGAGAACCTCGAATTGAAACTGAAGATTCTACAGCGTGTCGCCGAGCGAGTTGATGCCAGTTGTGTGATTGCCTCCAATACGTCATCACTGTCCATCACCCGCCTCGCCACTGGCGTGAGCCACCCCGAGCGCTTTATAGGCCTGCACTTTTTTAATCCGGTGCCGACAATGGGCCTGATTGAAATAATTCGAGGATTGCAAACCAACGATGCCACTCATGCTTACGCAGTCAACATATCTTCAACACTAGGGAAAACCGCTGTCACGACGGGCAATCGTCCGGGGTTTGTAGTCAATAGAATTCTGGTACCCATGATCAACGAAGCAATATTTGTTTTTCAGGAAGGTCTTGCCAGTGCCGAAGACATCGACGCGGGTATGCGCTTGGGCTGTAACCAGCCGATTGGCCCGCTGGCATTGGCGGACCTGATCGGCCTGGACACTGTGCTGGCCATCCTTGAGACTTTCTGTGAAGGCTTCAACGACAGTAAATATCGGCCTGCTCCGTTACTAAAAGAAATGGTCGCTGCTGGCTATCTAGGACGCAAAACAGGACGTGGTTTTCACCTTTACGTCTGAAAATTATCAGCGGTTAAAGCCAAATCTATGCGCCAGTTCAGAGGAAGCCCCTTGGTACAAACTCAATGAAAAGCTAATAGATGGCTGAAGTCGTGAGGCCAGACGCGACGAGGACTCGAGACAGAGTGCCTCGTTTCCTTCCATGTATTGATACGCACATCCCGCCTATTGCCGTTCCGACGTGTCAATCGTCAGCTTTTGCAGCCTGCCAGTGCCGCTTGGCAGCGGTGCACCAAGGCCGATCCACTCACCGACGGTCGGCTGACCGGCTCGGGGTCCGCGCGCCATCAATTGGACTTCGGGGGAAGTTCGACAGTTTCAACTGCGGCCGCCACTGGCCTGCAGCTTCTCGGTGGCCCGGGTTATGGCGCCCTGCAGCGCCTCACGGGATTTTTCACCTTCCGGTAGCTGCGCGAGAAGACGCCCCCAGTAGTCGATCGCCTCTTGATAGCGCTCGCCTTCAAACGCGGCGATGCCCAACAGGCCGAGGCTAGTGACCTCCTTGGGATCGAGCTTGAGCGCTTCGTCGGTCAAGGCCTGGACCTTATCCGACCATTTCTTGCCATCAGCAAAATACTGTGCCTGGGCCCACTGGCCCAGCAGCTCCGGCTGGCGCCCCGCGACCTCCACGATGCGCCCGAAAATCCTCGCCGCGTCCGCCGGCCGATCCTCGGCCATATAGGTCCGACCGAGGAAAAACAGGCCCTCGGTATTATCCGGCTGCGCCGCCACCGCGCGTTCCAGGCGCAGGGTCATCTCCTCCATCGACTGCGGCGCCTGGGCGAATTCACGGGTCAGCTCGACCTTGTCACTGCCGCCGAAATGCAGGTACAGCGACAAGCCCAACACTGGCACCAGCACGGCAACGAGCAACGGCAATGGCTTACCCAACCGGGATTCAAGCGGTACATCGGCGCCTTCGGTGTCGGCGAGCAGTTCCCAGGCGGCTTCGGCGCGACCGGTGTCCAATTGCGCAGCGTTGAGCACGCCCTCCTCCCGCTCGGCCTGCAATTCGGCCACTCGTTCCTGATACAGCGCCACGTTGAGCGCGGTGCGGTCTTCTTCACGCTGAGCACGACGACCACGCAGTACAGGGATCAACAGAAAACTCAGGGCAACCAAAAGAAGCAGACCTGCGGCGAGCCAAAAATTAATCATGCTTGGTTTTATCCAATAGTTGATCGAGGTGCTGGCTGCAACACCATCAACCAACGTTTCATGCAGTGGCTCCCGTCACGCCCAGAGCTTCACGCACCCGGGTTCTCACCTTGACTCGATAGCGTCGATCCAGCGCCGCCAGTACCCCGCCCAGACCGGTGAGCAAGCCACCGAACCAGATCCAGCGCACGAACGGCTTGACATGAACGCGCACCGCCCACGCGCCGTCGCCCAGGGACTCGCCCAGGGCCACGTAGAGATCACGAGTGAACCCGGCATCGATCCCGGCTTCGGTCATGACCGAGTTCTGCACGGTGTAGAGGCGTTTTTCCGGGTGCAGCACGGTGATTTCCTGGCCGTTGCGAATGACCCGCACAATGCCTTTGTCAGAGGTGAAGTTCGGCCCTTCGAAATGCTTGGCGCCTTCGAACACGAACTGATAACCCCCCAGGTCCATGGATTCCCCCGGCGCCAGGCGCAGGTCGCGCTCGGCACTGTTCTGGCTGGACAGCACCACGCCCAAGGCGCAGACGGCGATGCCCAAGTGGGCGATCTGCATGCCCCAATAACTGCGAGTCAGGGATGGCAGGCCTTTGATCAGGCCTTTGTGGCGGGTCTTGTCGAAAATGTCCCGGACGCCGGCCAGCAACACCCAGGCCGCCAGCACGAACGTCGCCAGTACCGCCCAGTTGAAGTCGCCATAGGCCACGCCGGCCACCACGGCCAGGGCGGCCGTGCCCAGCAGTACCGGGGTCAACATGCCCAGTAGCCACTTGACCGGGGTGTCTTTCCAGCGCACCAGCATGCCGATGGCCATCACCACCATCAGGATCGCCATCAGCGGGATGAACAACGCGTTGAAGTACGGCGGCCCCACCGACAGCTTGGCGCCGGACAGTGCATCGAGCACCAGCGGGTACAACGTCCCCAGCAGGATCATCGACGCCGCCACCACCAGCACCAGGTTGTTGCCCAGCAACAGGGTTTCCCGCGACCAGAGGTTGAAGCCGACCTGGCTCTTGACCACCGGCGCCCGCAGGGCGAACAGCGTCAGCGAACCGCCAACGACGAACAGCAGGAACATCAGGATAAACACGCCACGTTCAGGGTCCGAGGCAAAGGCATGCACCGACGTCAGCACGCCGGAACGCACCAGGAACGTGCCCAACAGGCTCAACGAGAACGCCGCGATGGCCAGCAGCACGGTCCAGCTCTTGAACACACCGCGCTTTTCCGTGACGGCGAGGGAGTGAATCAGCGCGGTACCCACCAGCCAAGGCATGAAGGATGCGTTTTCCACCGGATCCCAGAACCACCAGCCGCCCCAGCCCAGTTCGTAGTAGGCCCACCAGGAGCCCAACGTGATACCGACACCGAGGAAGGCCCAGGCGACGATGGTCCACGGGCGCGACCAGCGTGCCCAGGCGGCATCGAGACGCCCGCCGAGCAACGCGGCGATGGCGAAGGCGAAGGCCACGGAAAAACCGACGTAGCCCATGTAGAGCATCGGCGGGTGAACGATCAGGCCGATGTCTTGTAGCAATGGGTTGAGGTCGCGGCCATCCATCGGCATCTGCGGCAGGATGCGCTCGAACGGGTTGGACGTGACGATCAGGAACAGCAGGAAACCGGTGCTGATCATGCCCATGATCGCCAGTACGCGGGCGAGCATCACGCGTGGCAGTTGCCGGGAGAACACCGAGACGGCGAAGGTCCAGCCCGCGAGAATCAATGCCCACAACAACAGCGAACCTTCGTGGGCGCCCCACACCGCGCTGAACTTGTAATACCAGGGCAAGGCGCTGTTGGAGTTGCTGGCGACGTACTCCACGGAAAAATCGTCAGCCATGAACGCGTAGGTCAGGCAACCGAAGGCGAACAGCAGGAACGCGAACTGCCCCCATGCCGCCGGCTGTGCCAGGCTCATCCACAGTCGGTCGCCACGCCAGGCACCGAGCAGGGGCACCACGGCCTGGACCAGGGAGAAACACAGGGCCAGGATCATCGCCAGGTGGCCCAACTCGGGAATAAAGATACCAGCCGTCATCGGTCAGCCCTCCTTCACAGGCGCGGGTGCCGACTGGCCGCTGTCTTTCAGGGCCTTGGTCACTTCCGGCGGCATGTATTTCTCATCGTGCTTGGCCAGCACTTCATCGGCGACCACTACGCCGTCAGCGTTGAGCTTGCCCAGGGCGACGATGCCCTGCCCTTCGCGGAACAGGTCCGGCAGGATCCCGCGATAGGTGATGGTCACGGTCTTGTTGAAGTCGGTGACGTTGAACTTCACATCCAGTGAATCGCCAGAGCGCACCAACGAGCCCTGTTCCACCATGCCGCCGGCGCGGATGCGGGTGTCCTCGGGCGCTTCGCCGTTGGCAATCTGGGTCGGCGTGTAGAACAGGTTGATGTTCTGCTGCAAAGCGCTCAGGGCCAGGCCGACCGCAGCGCCGACCCCGACGAGGATCGCAAGGATGATGACAAGACGTTTTTTGCGCAGCGGATTCACTGACCGTTCTCCCGGCGCAGACGACGCGCCTCTTGTTGCAGATACCGCTTGCGGGCCAGGATCGGCGCCGCCACGTTGAGGGCCAGCACCGCCAGGCAAATGCCATAGGCTGACCAGACATACAGGCCATGATGGCCCATGGCGAGGAAATCGCCGAATGACGCGAAACTCATCGAGCGGCCTCCAGGCTGTTCTGTACTTCGGCCTTCACCCAGCTGGCCCGGGCTTCGCGCTTGAGCACTTCGAGGCGCATGCGCAGCAACAGCACCGCGCCGAAGAAACAGTAGAAACCCAGCGCTGTCAGCAAGAGCGGCAGCCACATCTCCACCGGCATCGCCGGTTTTTCCGTGAGGGTGAACGTCGCGCCCTGGTGCAAGGTGTTCCACCATTGCACCGAGTATTTGATGATCGGGATGTTGATCACGCCGACAATCGCCAGCACCGCGCAGGCCTTGGCGGCGCTATCACGATTGCTGATGGCGTTGCCCAGCGCAATAAGACCGAAGTACAGGAACAGCAGGATCAGCATCGACGTCAGTCGTGCATCCCAGACCCACCACGAGCCCCAGGTCGGCTTGCCCCAGATCGCCCCGGTGACCAGCGCCACGGCAGTCATCCAGGCGCCGATGGGCGCGGCGCATTGCAAGGCGACGTCGGCCAGTTTCATCTTCCACACCAGCCCGACCACACCGCACACCGCCAGCATCACGTAGATCGACTGGGCCAGCATCGCCGTGGGCACATGGATATAGATGATGCGGAAGCTGTTGCCCTGCTGGTAATCCGGCGGTGCGAAGGCTAGGCCCCAGACCACGCCAGAACCAATCAACAACAGCGCAGCGATGCTCAACCAGGGCAGCATCTTGCCGCTGATGCCGTAGAACCACTTGGGTGAGCCGAGCTTGTGAAACCAGGTCCAGTTCATTGCTGTTTCCATCTTTCGTTCACGCGCCACATGCTATCGTCGATGGTATCCGACAACTATCAAAGCGGACCGGATGCCCGCTCCTGAAAATCTCGTCCACGACTTTTAAGAGCAACCCTGATATGAGTCATGCGGGGCCGGTGTTTGAAGTCACTACGAACTGATCCATGAGTACCTGCTGATTGTTAGCAAGGCCATTCAGGGTGTGACTGATTTTCGCTGACTCCTGCGCCTGCGCGGAGAGTGATTCAGTTACATCGCGAATCGCTTCGACGTTACGATTAATTTCTTCAACAACAATGCTCTGTTCCTCAGCTGCGCTAGCTATCTGCAAATTCATATTGGTGATAATGGATACCGAATCGCCGATGCGCTGCAACGCTGCAACAGCCAACGCCACCTGTCCAACGCTACTTTGCGCTTTGCAATGGCTACTGTGCATTGAGCTGACAACATCCTTGGTACGCTGTTGCAGTCCTTCGATCACCAAGCGGACGTCTTGGACGGACCGCTGAGTGCGTCGGGCCAAGTTTCTTACCTCATCAGCGACGACCGCAAAACCCCGTCCTGCATCACCAGCCCGAGCGGCCTCAATGGCTGCGTTTAACGCGAGCAGATTAATCTGTTCAGCTATGGCACGTATCACATCTAGAACTGAACTGATTTGATCACTTCGACTGGTCAAGTCTTGTATGTCTTCCATAGACGCATTCATCTCGAGAGACAGACGCTCGATGGCGGCCGATGTACTGCTTATGACCTCAAGGCCCTCTACGGTTGCCGAGTCAGCCCCTTGTGCTGCATTGGCAGCTAGCGCGGCACTTCGCGCTACCTCGTGAGCAGAAGCGGTCATTTCTTGGGACGCAGTCGCAACTAGATCCACCTCCCTATATTGCAGCTGCATACCAGAACTGGTTTGATTCGCGATGATGGTAGATTGATCTGCTGTGTCACGAGTTTCCTGAACCGAGCGCTTCACCTCTGCGATCACCGGTTGAAGCTTATCGAGGAAGCGGTTGAACCAGCCGACCAGTTCGCCTAGCTCATCCTGACGCGTGTAAACCAAACGGCGTGTAAGATCCCCTTCGCCGATAGCGATGTCCTTGAGCATCGCGGCTACACGTGAAATTGGTCGGGTCACACCCGAAGCCGTTAACCAAACCAATATCAACCCGATAGCTGCTAGGGCGACGCCAAGCACCAACTCCATCACCACGCTTCTTGCATTTCGATTATCCAAGTCTTGTCGCAACGACAACGCCGGCCCAAGAAGCGATTGCATTGGAACATCAAGGATTAGGGCCCAAGGATTGCTATTAGGAATGGGCACTACTGGAGCAACCAGCTGCAAGCTACCTCGACTTTGCTGCTCGCTCACCTTTCCGAGTTGCTGCAACTCTAATAAAGCATGAGCGTTCTCGGGGTATGCCTTTGCCAGATTCTGGCCAAGTAAACTTGCTTCTCGACTGTGCGCTGCCAGGATCCCTGCAGGACTAACAATGCTGACGGAGCCAAGTCCATGATACAAATCATGACTTCCAGATGTAGCAAGTTGCTGAAGCTTATCCAGACTGATGTCCATGCCGAGGACGGCTAGAACTTTACCGTTCTCGATTACCGGGAAAGCCAACGTTGTAATCAGCATTCGTCGACCTGAGGTATCATCGAAATACGGGTTTATCAGACACGGCTCAAGTTTTTTTTGCGGACACCGAAACCAGATATTAAAAGGAGAGCCATCCAGCATGGGCGTGGTGTCTAAAATCAAAGTCTCAGGTAATACTTGGCTAGTAGCGTGCCCGTCTTTCTGCGCCCAATAAGATGCAAAACGTCCGACCTCATTGCTGGCCAGCTCATTTCGATTGAAAAACAAAGTATCTGCGCCATCGAGGCCATTGCTATCGAAAACCAAATACAAACTAAGCAACTGCGGGTTAGCCGTCAAAGTCTGCTCGACTTGATGATGGAGGCCCTCACGCAAGGTCTGTGCTTCGAGCCCCAGTGCTTGCATCTGTTTTTTTTGTTGCAGAACATGCCTCGAAAAATTCACCCCCTCCTGATAGGAGGACATTAAATAATTCTTGATCGTGAGTGCTTGTACTTCGACTTCTTTTTCCATGCGCTCTCGAGCTGCCGCTTCCAACATTTGAGTCACGCTCGCTTTCACCAAAGATGTATCTTCGCTCATTCGGTAAACCGAATGTCCTGCGAGCGAAGCCACGACCCCCAAAAGACAGAGCCCGGTCAGAATAGTCACTTTCCATAAAATGGGTAGTCGGTTCGGAAACAAGGGAAAAGCCCTCTGTATAGAAGCAGCGTAACGCAGCCACTAAATCCAGTCCTGCGCACCTAGCGCAACCATTATCGGAGCAATACAGCGCCTGGAGTACACGATGCAAATCGTATACTCCAGCGTCGCCGCTCAGTCACGCAGTGTTAGAGTTGCAGTAGAATCGGATGTTGGACAGGCTAGAAATGCTTATTTTTTATGCTTTCGCCAAACTACGTCGCTCGGCGATACTCACCTCTCGCATGACAAATTTTTGTACCTTACCGCTGATAGTCATAGGAAACTCGTCAACCACTTTGAAGCTTCGCGGAACTTTGAAATGGGCAATTCTATCCTTGCAATATTCGCGCAAAGAATCTGCGTCAACTTGATGGTCAGGGTGTAATTTAACCCAGGCTATAATTTCTTCTCCGTAGGTTTCATCCGGCACACCGATTACTTGTACATCCGCAACAGCAGGATGAGTAAACAAAAACTCTTCTATTTCTCGCGGATATACATTTTCCCCTCCACGAATGATCATGTCCTTGTTGCGTCCCACGATACTGATATAACCCTCCCCATCCATCGTGGCGAGATCGCCAGTATGCATCCACCCCGCTGCGTCAATAGCTGCCGTAGTCGCTTGAGGATTGTTCCAGTAGCCCAACATTACACTGTATCCGCGCGTGCAGAGCTCCCCGATTTGTCCACGCGCCACAATTCGCCCATGCTCGTCGATGATTTTGCTTTCCAAATGTGGCTGGGTGCGACCAACACTGGTTATACGATGAATAAAATCGTCATCAGGCCCGGTCTGGGTTGATATTGGGCTGGTTTCTGTCATGCCATACGCTATTTGCATCTCTGTAAGGTGCATATCCTCAATCACCCGCCGCATCACCTCGATGGGACACGTGGAACCGGCCATGATACCGGTGCGCAAGCTGCTTAGATCCAGAGCTGTGCGCTCGGGGTGATCCAGCATAGCGATAAACATCGTAGGCACACCGAACATAGCGGTGGCTTTTTCTTCTGCAACGGCTTGAAGCGTTGCTAATGGTTCAAAAGAGGCGCTGGGATATATCATTGCACTACCATGCGTGACGCAACCGAGATTCCCCATGACCATACCGAAGCAATGGTAGAGCGGAACCGGTATTACCAATCGGTCCTGTTCAGTAAGGCGCATACTTTCACACACCATATAGGCATTATTCAAAATACTGTAATGGCTGAGCGTCGCACCTTTAGGAGACCCCGTAGTACCTGAAGTATATTGAATATTAATAGGGTCATCGAACTGCAATTGTCTTCCACACTCGACCAATTGCTCGCGATCAATCATCACGGAACGTTCCAACAGCTCCGCCCAAGACAACATACCCACTGCGGGCTGTTCGCCGAGCGTGATCACTCCTCGCAACTCCGGCAATCTATCGCTCTTGACAGCGCCTATCTCAGAGCAGCTAAGTTCTGGCAGAAGAGCATAAAGCATATCGTGGTAATTAGAACTTTTAAAAACATCACTGCAAATCAACCAGCTACAACCAGATTGTTTCAGCGCATATTCGATTTCGCTGGGACGATAAGCAGGATTGATATTGACTAACACCACACCCACTTTAGCGGTCGCAAACTGCACAATACACCACTGAGCACAGTTAGGTGCCCAAATCCCTACGCGCTCGCCCACTTTAATTCCCAGAGCAAGCAGCCCTTGCGCGCAGCGATCCACTTCTATCGCCAGTTGCTGCCAGGTGTAACGCAACTGCTGGTGCCGAACCACTAGAGCCTCGCGCTCGGGATAACGCTCAACAGCCAAGTCGAAGGCTGCCCCGATGGTCATAGGCAATAGAGGGGTTGTCTGCGGCCCAACACTGTAGCTTGGAGTATTCATATCAAACCCTTTTTACTCAGGACAGCCATCGCGGTTGACCGCAACGGCGCCC
Source organism: Pseudomonas sp. A214 (assembly GCF_900156295.1). Classification (NCBI taxonomy): domain Bacteria; kingdom Pseudomonadati; phylum Pseudomonadota; class Gammaproteobacteria; order Pseudomonadales; family Pseudomonadaceae; genus Pseudomonas; species Pseudomonas sp. A214. The sequence goes on along the minus strand of NZ_LT707062.1, from coordinate 3,123,729 downwards.
GTAACTTTTATTATTGGAAAAGAAATTTCAACGAATAAAAATTTGCGATGAATTCAACGCCATATCACCTCCAGGCAGTTTTATATTACCAATCTTCTTCATACTGTCAGCGTCAAAAATAGCGATGTCATTGAGCGTACCCGACAAATAAATCTTGCTACCGTCCTTGTTGAAGGCAACGTAATAGTAGGAATGATCAAGCGTGGCCGAGTGGAGTCTTTTCTTCTGTTTGACGTCGTACTTATCCAGGCGATTGAGCACACCGAACATTAAGTTTGGATCCTTCGGCGAACGCATGCCAGTGAAATAGATTTCCGTCAGCGGGCCAAAATCAGTGGTTTCGGTCTTGCCGGATTTCAGGTCGATACTGAACTGGCCATACACGTACTCAGCGGTGGCCGGGTCCTGTTTCTTGTCCTTGTATTTCGCCGCGGTGTAGAGCAGCGAGAAGTCACGCCGATAGGTCTGCTGATTCCACACATAAAGCACATCTGGTGCGCTGTAGTTAGGGCGTTTCCAGTGCCGACTGGGAATCAGTACATCGAACTTGCCGGTCTTTACATCGACCTTGTAGACGTCCGCCCCGGCCACATACAGAGTGCCGTCGTCACCGCTTTGCATGATGGTCAATTGCCGAGGCGCAGGAAAGCTGCGCACGGGTTTGGCATTCATTCCCGCGTCCGTGGAATAAACATCAAGGCGAGGTTGTTGCACTACATACCGGTCGTTGAGTTTCAAGGTTGGATTGGCGACGGCGAAGAGCTCTTTGCCATCATGGCTGACCGTAAAGGCAAACATCGACTTGGCGCTTTCACCAGGTTGATGCCCAATGCTGGCGTGGAACACCTGCTTGCAGCTGTCCAGCTCCACGCCGTAGACATCGGCGTAGTGGTTGTTGAGGACATAAGCAATTTTGCGATCCGGCGACAACTGTACTGTCCCAGGCCCGAAAGCGTCGGGCATTCTGCATGTCTTCAACAACGTGTCAGTGGCCAGATCAATAACGTGCAGATTATTCGGATAATTGGGAGTCACCATGTACTCATGACCCGATTTAAGAGGAGTCGCTTCATCGGCCAAAACACCGAACGAACTGGCGCTCAGGACGGCAAACGCGGCCAAGCCGCAGGCTTTGATGCTGTGCATGCTGGAATCCTTCTTGTTATTTGATCACTTGTCTTTCGGAAAGACAGTGCCGAGGTTGCGCCAGTTGTCGTTGGACGCCTGGGCATCCTTGTTCCAGTCCGGGTAGGTGCTCATCATGTCGGGCACCTGGGCCGGCCACCAGCACGGGTCGGAGCACCCGTAAAGGTCGGCTTCCATCGGTTGACACAGCGACGACACACCGCCGAACGCGTCGATTTCCCAGCCCGGGTCGGTGGTCGAGGCACAACCCGCCACCGAGCTCATTGCCACCACCTCTTCAATGCGGTTCTCGTCCGCGGCCTGGTCGAGCTTCAACGCTTTGTTATTGATTGCCTTGAGATGTTTCATATCAGTGAGCCTTGCGCGGAGTGATGTAACTGCTGATGAACGCAGGGTTATTAGCCATGATCCGGGTGTAAACCTCGATACCGAAGTCGACCCAGTCACGCATCAACTCGCAGTAGTGATAGGTCGGATGGGTAGGGTCGCCATAACGGGCGTAGCTCTCGTGGTAGCAGCCGCCGGAGCACAGATTGCGGATTTGGCAGTCCTCGCAACCGGTATTGGTGCGGTCCAGGCGTTGGGACAAAAAGTCGTTCAACTCGACCTGTTTCACACCGCTGTGAACATTGCCGAACGTGGGCAAGCTCGAACCGGTAAAGCGGTGGCATAGGTTCAGCTCACCTTTGTGATCCACTGCCAGCATTTTCAGGCCCGCCCCGCACGGCAAGGCTTTCTTGTGGCCTTCGTGGATATCGGTGATCAACTGGTGCAGGTTGGAGAAGCCGATGTTGCGGTGCTCCAGCGCCGCTTCCAGGTAACGACGACCCAGCGCCTTCATGTTGGCGAACACCTGCACCAGTTCATCGCTCGTGAGGTTGAAAGTACTGATGTCACCGGACGTCACCGGGGCAAAACCAACCTCGGCAAAGCCCAACTCGTTGAACAGGTGATCCCAGATGGTCTCGACATCGGTAACGCCCGTGGTCAAGGTCACCCGTGCGCCCACTGGACGGCTGTTGTAACGTGACAACAGCATCTCGGCCTTGCGCCGCACCACGTCATAGGTGCCCTGCCCGCCCACGGTGATGCGGTTGCGGTCGTGCACGGTCTTCGGCCCGTCGATGCTCACCGACAGCCCGAAACGGTGGGCGTTGAGGTAGTCCACGGTTTCCTCGGTCAGCAGCGTGGCATTGGTGGTCATGACGAACTCGACGAATTTACCGGCCTCGCGGAAGCGTTTCTCGCAGTAGTCGACCATGTACTCGATCAGCTTGCGATTGCTCAGCGGCTCGCCGCCGAAGAACACCACAGTGAAACGTTCTTCGTCCGGGGATTCGCGCAGCAGCATTTCCACCGAGGCGATGGCAGTCTCGACGTCCATCTTCTTGCCCGCGGACGGCTTGTCGAGATCTTCCTTGTAGCAGTAGGTGCAACTGAGGTTGCAACCGGTGTTGACGTTGAGCACCACGGTGTTGATAGCCGTGCGCTCGACCCGCTTGGTGGCGATGTCCGGGGTCAGCGGCGAGCCGTCGCTGACCAGTTCCAGGGCCATCAGCTCACGCAAGGTCTCAGTGATTTCCTCGCCGTTGAAACGCGCCGCCAAGCGCTGGATCAGGTCGTCCGATGAACAGCCGGGACCGCGCAAAGTATCGATGATGGTGCCCGTCAGCTCGTCGCTGGCGAACAGCGAGCTGCTGGGAATATGGAACAGCATGCGGTCGGCGTCGACATGCACTTCGTGCAAATTGCGTTCGACCAGATTCAAAATAGCGCCCATTGCAAACCTCCTGTGCAAGCCCCGATTCACGAGGCCTGCGATCATTCCGAAAGGTGTCTGAAACCGCTAAAAACAGCCAACTTATGGAATGGGTGGATTGTTCCAGCGTTGCACGGTAACGATCATGTGGCCTTCGCCCGTCAGGGATTTCCCTGCATCGTCGACGGCGGCGATGACCTTGAGGTTGCCGGCATTGTTGGTGGACATCTTGCGTGCCGGGTTCGGCCCGGCATCGCCCGGAGTGAACACGCCGGTGTCGGCCTGCATGGTGCCGGCGAACTTCACGTCTTCGTCTTCCTTGGCGCGGTCGTCGAAGGCTTCGACTTTCCATTGCGCCGGGAACACGCCGATGCGGTATGGCTTGCCGTCAGCCCCCTTGCCCCAGGCTTCAGCATCGAAACGGCCTTGGACTTTCGGCGTCGAGCCACCGCCCTCGCCGATCCGCGCCACCGAGAACTCGGGCACGACTTTGACTTCGGCGATCTTACTGTAGACCGACAGCGTCGGGCCTTTCAGCGTGCCGACCGTGACGTTGCGCAGGCCCGACTGCGCATTGGCAGCGGCCTTGAGTTTGACCCGCAGACGCTCGGAGCTTTGCTCCAGCACTTGGACCACTTCCACGCCTTTGCCAAAGTTCGGCTCACCGGTCAGGCCGGTACCGATCAGGGTCACTTCGGTTTCACCGCCAGCCTTGAGGTAACCCGGTTGCACCGCCAGCAGACGACTGCTGCCCTCTTTGGCAGCGACGAAATCCAGGCCTCGCTCGTCGTGGTCGGTCTCGAACATCCTGCCTTGCATCGCATTACCCTGGGCGGCGAACACCTGGCGCATCGTCACCCCGTCAATGGTGACGTTGCCGCGCCATTCGTAGCCGGTATAGAGAATTGCGCTGCCGTCGCCGTTGAATAGCGTGCCATCGGCGTACTGGCCCTTGATGTTGACCTTGAAGGTGTCGACGCCATCAGCCGTCACGCTCATGACGCCACTCAACTCTCCTTTACCTGGCATATGACCACTGAAGCTCCACTCGCCGACAAAGGCTTCGGCCTTCGGTGAGGTACTGAGCCATTTATTCCAGGCTGGATTGTCTAGCGGGTAGCGTTTAGCGAGCAGTGGCACCATTTCTTTGCGGGCGATATCAAACCACTCACGATCGCGCGCAAGAAGCTGATATTCAAGTGACGGCCACTGTCCGAGATGGAAATTAACCAACTCCTCCCATTCCTTTGCAGGACGACGTTGAAGAGCGACTCGCGCACCTGAGTGGCAGCGCGCGCACATCTGGCTGGTTTGAACGTCGAATTTTTCGACAGTATTTAGTCGACGCTCTAAAGCGTAACGCACGCCATCCGTTTCAATAGGCGCCAAGCCTTGAGTGTCGGATAAGTACTTAACCAGCGTACGACGGTCCTCATCGCTGATTTGCAAGCCATGCATGGTCTGCATTCTTGCAATAGTCATAAGCCAGCCTTCCGGTGTTTTACGCTGATGACTAATACGACTCAGGGCGTCACTACCTTCAGGTATGTGGCAGCCTCGACAGGTTTCGTTGAGGATAGTCTTGGCGTCTCGAGCAGCCAGACTGGAAGGTGAATGCAGCGTCATAACAGCGGCTACACACATTAGGCTGGCACTCAAGCCTAGTCGGAGTTTTCTCTTCATCAACGTCGAACCTCGCACGGTGCATTCTTATTTTTTTCATTCGTGGATACGGTTCCTGTTTCAACGAACTGCGGCAGGTGGAAACAGAACACGCCTGGAGTCACCAATACACAGACCGTGCCAACCTTGGACATCTCGCTCAATACGCGGAGTATCGCTGACAACACCCGCTACTTAACTACTCCAGCCTCACTGCTAGGTGTTTCACTTCGCGACGACTGTGTTAAGTTGAGACAGGCAGACTATTGTCAGTGCAGGCACCCACGAGACATCAGGTGGTTGTTATAAAAGATCGGACCTTGTGTCTCACGCAGTCTCAAGCAGTCTCAATATACGACCTTCAGCCATTCAAAAATAAATCTGCATAACGGCCTTACCCTTGGAAAATCGTGCCTTTCGCTATGAGTAGCGTAACTGGCACAACCATTGCCATGAACCTCTTCACATTAACGAAAGAGGTTATGTCATGTCGTTCACAAACCTGCATCCAGACACCACGGCGTTTATCCAACGAGCTCCGCGCATGCTTATCGGGGGTCAATGGGTCGAAGCGGCCGATGGTCAAATCATGTCCTTACGCAATCCAGCCACGGGGGAAGAACTCTGCGTTGTGCCACGCGCAACAGCTGACGACGTTGATCGTGCGGTGCTTGCTGCACGCCAGGCTTTCGATGACTCGGCCTGGACCCGAACCCGCCCCCGAGAACGCCAGAATCTGCTGTGGAAACTAGCTGATCTGATGGAGCGTGACGCCGACGTTCTCGCCCAACTGGAATGCCTGAATAACGGCAAAAGCGTAGCGGTGGCCCGGGCCATGGATGTTCAGCTATCCATTGATTTCCTGCGCTATATGGCAGGCTGGGCAACCAAGATCGAAGGTTCAACGGTCGAGGTTTCAGTACCACTTATGCCTCACGACCAGTTCCACAGTTTTATCCGTCGCGAAGCGGTGGGAGTAGTGGGCGCAATCGTCGCCTGGAACTTCCCGCTGTTGCTAGCATGTTGGAAGCTTGGACCAGCTTTGGCCACCGGCTGTACGATGGTGCTCAAACCAGCAGATGAAACACCACTCTCGGTCCTTAAGCTGGCCGAACTTGCATTGGAAGCCGGTTACCCGGAAGGTGTGTTTAACGTCGTCACCGGTACAGGAATCACCGCCGGTTCGGCACTCACCCATAACCCTCTGGTAGACAAGCTGACCTTCACGGGTTCCACTGCCGTTGGTAAACAGATCGGCAAAGTCGCCATGGAGACAATGACACGAGTCACTTTGGAACTGGGAGGAAAATCACCGACCATTGTTATGGCCGATGCAGAGATGAAAGCTGCGGCAGCGGGCGCCGCAAGCGCCATTTTTTTCAACCAGGGTCAAGTGTGCTGCGCCGGTTCAAGGCTTTATGTTCAGCGCAAACACTTCGACAATGTTGTAGCCGATATCGCTGATATCGCCAACGCCATGAAGATGGGGAACGGACTGGATACAACCGTCGAGATGGGGCCGTTAATCTCTGCCCGCCAGCAGGGTCTGGTTTACGGGTATATCGAAAAAGGTCGCGAAAGTGGCGCAACGATTGCCTGTGGCGGCGAGCAGTACGGGCCCGGCTATTTCGTCAAACCCACAGTGATAGTCGATGTCGATCAGAAGCATTCGCTGGTACAAGAAGAAATTTTTGGCCCCGTCCTGGTGGCAATACCGTTCGATGACGAAGCCGATGCGTTACGCATGGCCAATGACAGCCCTTATGGCCTTGGGGCGAGCATTTGGTCGAATGACATGGCGGCGGTGCACCGGATGATTCCGAGAATCAAGTCGGGTTCGGTTTGGGTCAACTGCCATAGCGCCTTGGACCCGGCGTTGCCGTTTGGCGGCTACAAGATGTCGGGGGTCGGCCGTGAGATGGGGTATGCGGCGATCGAGCATTACACCGAGTTGAAATCGGTGTTGATCAAGTTGTAATTAGCGGCGCTTTTCAGACAGCCATCGCGAGCAAGCTCTCTTCCACAGTGTTTTTCGTCGAACACAAATTCAATGTGGGAGCGAGCTTGCTCGCGATAGGCCAGCCCAGACAACCCAAATGTCAGGGCCTGAATCCCTGCGCCAACAACCACCCCCGAACCATCCTGCCCTGCTCCACTGTCAACCCCGCCAACACCCGCTCGGCCGGCTCGCTGCGCAACCGCCGCACCAACGGTGCCAACTCCACCCCTTGCACATGCCAGATCCCCAGCGGCTGATCCGCCGTGATCACCACCTCGGCCTCATCCACAAATCCATCGCGCAATACCGGCGCCAGCTCAATCCTAAGAGTGGAAAAATCCGCCCCGGCATGGGCGACCTCTGCATCCGGCCACTGCCGCCGCGCCTGCCAGAACGGCTGGTTGGACCAACGCTGCTCATCGGCATAAAAGTCCCGGCCAATGCGCGCGAAGCGTAAAAACAACTGCTCCACCCGTTGCTGATGAAAACGCTGTGCCAGCAACCTCCGCTCAGGTTTGCGCAACAGCGTGTTGATCACCGCAGGCGCTTGCAACGCCGAAGACAACGACTGGAAGATGCCATTACCCGACAGCGGATCCACCGCCATGGCGGCGTCGCCCACACGAATCCAATGATCGCCGCAGACCTGCGGACACAAGATCGCCGTACTGCTGCGGGCATGCAGGTGCAGATCGGTTTGCGGTTCACCCCCGAAAAACGCCTGGGTCAATGCCGACTGCTGGAACCGCTGGCGGCAGTAGTCGAGCAACAGCGCCTTGCCCGGCAACTCGGCACTGGCCACGTCCACCGTCCATTGCCAATAACACTGGCCGTCGGCCCGGCGCGCCATCCAGGCCCAGCCGTCCGCAAGGCTTTCCACAGCACTGGCGTTGGTACCCGGCGCACCTTGCCAGCGATTGAGCAAGCTGACCGTCTCCGGCCCACGCAAGCCCTTGCCAAGGGCAGGTGCCTGGCGTCCGCGGGCCTCCACCAGGAAATCCGCGAGCAGCGCGTCACGCCCTTGCAGTTCGATTCGATGTGCCGAAGCGTGTGGCTGCACCGTCAGCACTCGGCCCTCGATCAACTCAACCCCCGCCAGGCGCAAATCCTCGCGCAAGCCGCGATCGAAGCTCGGGCGATCCAGCAAAAATTCGATGTTCTGAGCATGCTGCTGACCGTTCCAGGACACCTGTCGCTGGGAAGGCTGCGCCGCATCCGTCAATGCTTGATGCAGTCCCGCACCGCGCAAGGCATCCAATACCCGCACGGAAACCCCTTCCAGTGCCGCGAAGCGCCGCCATTCACTGACCAATGTCACGGGATACCCAAGCCGTCGCAACCCCAGGGCCACCGCCGCCCCCGCAGGCCCCGCACCAAGAATCACAATCGGCTTCATGCACCGACGCGCCGTTCAGGGCCGTGATAACGGGCGTTCTTTTGCAGCCACTCGACAACGTGTTCGTTGCTCGCCTCGGGATTTTCGATGAGCAAACCCACAATGTGCCCGCTCAATGCCGCACAGCCGAGGCTCGCACCCGACTGCCCCGGGTAGGTACCGTGAACACACGCGGCAAAATCCGCCTGGGCGCTGTTGAGCCACGACCATTGCTGCTCGGTGCAACGAGCGTCGCCGGTGACCCGCAGCACCTGCGGATACTTTGCCGGGAACACCCCCTCGCCCTGGGCCGGGCTGGACGCACACAGCAAAATGCCCCGCGCCACCGCCGCAGCACAGGCTTCACGCAACAGGTGACGATCCTGCCGCAACCCGAGGCTCAGATTGATCAACCGCACGTCCTGCGCCACCAGCCAATCGATGGCGGTAGCGATCTGCAAGGCGCTGGTGACGCCACGCTGGTCGAACACCTGGGCTACGCAAAAAACCGCCGTCGGTGCACGCCGGCTGATGGCCTCGATCACCGCGCTACCATGGCCCAGCGGATCGTCGCGTAGATCGCTTTCGGCCAGTCCATCCTCCTGTAGCGAGAACCGCCGACCGGCAATCACTCGCCCCCGTTGCGCCGGCGAATGACCACTGTCCACCACCCCAATCCGCAGCTCAGGCCTCATGCTGCACCGTTCTTGACGTGAGCACGCCATCCAGCAGTTCAAAGCACAGATCGGCATCGGCCAGGGTCGAGGGGCGATGGCTGATCAGGATCCGCGTACGCCCGGCGAACAACCGGTCGATGGCCGCGATCACTTCGCGCTCGGTGGCTTCGTCGACCGCCGAAGTCGCTTCGTCCAGCACCAGGATCAACGGATCCTGCAACAGCGCCCGGGCGATGGCGATGCGCTGTTTCTGTCCGCCGGACAACTGCTGGCCACGCTCGCCCAAAGGGCTGTCGAGGCCTTCGGGCAGTGACTCGACCAGGTTGTCGAGCTGCGCCAGCCGCGCCACTTCGGCAATCGCTTCGCGACTGGCGTCGGGCACCGCGTAGGCCAGGTTGTCGGCGAGGCTGCCGCGAAACAGCACGATGTCCTGACTGACTACGGCTATCCGCCGACGCAGCTGGAACAGGTCCAGTTCCCGCAGATCGACCTCCCCCAGCAAGACCCGACCGGACTGCGGATCGTGGTGCCGCTGCAGCAGATCGATCAGGGTCGACTTACCGACACCAGAGCCGCCGCTCAGGGCGACTTTCAACCCATAGGGAATTCGCGCTTGAATACCACGCAAGGTGGTCGGGCGACCGGGATGGCTGAAGTGCACGTTGTCGAAACGCAGTTCGCCAGAGACCGGCATCGGCTGCGGCGCAACCGGAGTGAGGACGGTTGGCTCTTCACCGCGCAGTTCCATGACCCGCCCAAGGCTCACGGTCATCCGCTGAATCGCGACGTAGAGCCCTAGCAGGCTCTGGACCGGGCCGACAGCCATGCCCAGATAGGTGGAAAAGGCGATCAACGCGCCCAATTGCCAAGTCCCTTGCACCACCCAGTACCCGCCAATCAAAAACGCACAGGCCCGCGACAACGATGTCAGCGTGCCGGGCACCGCTTGGGTGAAAAACTCAGTGACCTGCAGGCGCAAGAGCTGACTCATATACCCTTGGCCCAACGTCTCCAGTCGCCGCGCCTCGCGCTGTTGCTGACCGGCGGACTGAATGAATTTCATCACCGGCAAGGTCTCAACCATGAACGAGGACATATCCGCCGAACGCTCGCGCAACTGCCGCACATCGCGCTCGACCTTACGCCGCATCCAGCGTAGCCAAAGCACGTCGAGTGGAATCAGCACCAAGGCCAGCAGCGAGAGTTGCCACGACAGGGTCACCAACATCGCCACGGCGACCACCAGACCGATCACGCTCGACACCGCAGAGAACATCGAATCGACGGCAAAGCGCTGAATCTCCGCGACATCGCCGTCGAGACGCGACATCAAATCACCAATGCGTCGTTGCCCATAGAATCCCGGTGATAGGCGTTGCAAGTGCTGATAAACATCGTCACGCAACGAAAAAAGGATTCGTCCGGACAATCGCGTGTGCAGGTAACGATTGACTCCCGAAAGCGCAGTTCCCAGCAAACCTGCCACGATCATCAGGCAGGCAATACGCACAAGCATGGAGAAGTCCCGTGCCAGAAGCCCATCATCAATCAGCAGTTTGGTCAGCCATGGCTGAACCAGAACCAGCATCGACGCGCCGATCGACAAGCCGAGTAAACCAGCTATTGCCCACCTGTGTGGCCTGACAAAGCTATAAAGCCAACCCAACGAGGTCTGCAGCGCAGCCGGGCTTTGACCTTCTATTAGCCTTGCTATTAAGCGCAGCATCAAGAGCGCAACTGTTTAAGTTTACGATACAGCGTCGCACGGCTAATGCCTAAAGTATCGGCAGCGGCTGAGACGTTTCCGTTGTGAGTGTCGAGGGACTGGCGAATCAGTTCTAGCTCATTTTCGCGTATGCTACCGGACGGCTGCCGTTCGCCAGCACTCAGCTCATCCAGCATACTGTCCGGCAGGTGTTCTAGTTTCAAAACACACTCACTCGGCTCGCGCATGGCAAGCGCTGTGCGTAGAACAGTATCCAACTGGCGGATGTTACCCGGCCAATGATAGTCAAGTAACAAGCGATTTAGCCCTTCGTCTAATGATACGTTCGGAGAGCCAAGCTTCTCCAACAACTGAGTTATCAGCAGCCCCACATCGTCGCGGTCCCGCAAGGCTGGTAGCACGACGCTAATACCATTAACTCGGTAGAACAAATCTTCGCGGAATTGTTTTTCTTCCACCTGGCGCTTGAGGTCACGGTGAGTGGCGCAAATCAGCGCTATGTCAATGCTCTGCTCTTCGCCGGCCCCTAAGGGAGCTACTTTGCGATCCTGTAGAACGCGTAAAAGCCGCGCTTGCAAAGCCAGAGGCATATCGCCGATTTCGTCCAAAAACAACGTGCCACCATGCGCCTGCTGCAATCGACCGACCATACCGCCACGGCGAGAGCCCGTGAAGGCTCCTTCGCGGTACCCGAACAATTCTGATTCAATCAAACCTTCTGGAATCGCCGCGCAGTTCACCGCCACGAATGGTTTTTCGCAGCGCGTCCCTGCCATGTGCAGAGCGCGGGCGATGACTTCTTTGCCGGTCCCAGTCTCGCCCAGCAGCAAAACCGGTAGTTCATTAGCCAGACCTTGACGAGCCATGCGCAAAGCCCGGGCGTAGCGCGCATTGCTGCCGGCCAGAGTTTCAAGCTTGGGCTGTGCATGAGTGACCTTGACAGTGCTTCTAGACGGCACGCTAACGGTGAGGGAACGTTGTGGCGCACGCAGAACTTTGTAAAAGAACTCTCCTCTAGGAGTCTGCAAGCTACCCATTCCAGCATGATACGACTGCAGCAGAAACTGCATGCCGTCGACGCCAAAAAACTCTTCACAATCTTTACCAATCACCGCCGAGCGCTGGGTATCAAGCAATTGACAGGCTTGGGCGCTAGCCGCAAGAACTTTCCCTGCCAAGCTCACCGCCATGAGTCCCTGCCATGACGATTCGAGATACTGACGACGATTGTGAAATGCCAACACTATTTCGTCAGGGTAGCTGCTATAAAAAACCCGACTCTCAATTTGGCTGACTGCCATGTTCAACAGTGCTGTATTGTCTTGTACGCGCCCAAGCGGGCCTTCACGGGTTAGATCAAGCACACCGAGCATATTGCCTTGAGGGCAGTAGATCGGCACCGATGCACAGGAAATACCATTCAGGCGATCTAGGAAATGCTCGCCGCAATCAATCATTGTAGGACGGGCTTCGACCAGCGCGGTGCCTAACGCATTGGTGCCACGAGCAGCCTCGCTCCAGCAGGCGCCATGAGTGATGTCTTCCATTCCCAAGCTTTTGAGGCGGTCGGCGCGCCCTTCGACAGTGAGTATGGTGGCATCAGCATTGGCAAGAATAATCACGCCTGTCTTACCCTGCCGTTCGGCTAGAAAGTCGATCGCGGGTAGCGCTGCATCAATCAGTAATCGGTTGCTAGCAGCCAACGCTTCAACACTCAAACGGGACTGCTGCTCCAGCTCATCATATCCAGCATTGAAAAGCACACCATGCTCCATGCTACGGCGCCAGGAAGCATCAATTTCAGCACGTAATAATCCGTCAGGAATGGCGCCGTCGTGGTGCAGTTTTTCACGAGCCAGGTGAGCTTCGGGTCGAAGGCTATCTATTATTGTTTTCTTGAGCATGTTGGCGAGTTCCTAGCTAATCCGTCCACCTATGTGCACTTGCTGACGCTACGCTCAGCAAGCATCGCGCCAACCCCCTCTGGATTCAAGTGTCGCGCGCTCTGATGTTTTGCTGACTCAGCATGCTGAGCGAACGGTTGGTTAGGGCTCTCTAAAAAACTCCTGCCTCAAACGCAACCCAAGAGTTCACAGACGAGCTAGAAATCGTATTCAATTGCTGGTTAGGAAATGCCAATCACCGTCAAAATCCCACGCTGCCTTAGCCGATCAAGGGGCTCGACCATGAAGAGCGAAATGTTCGCCGCAGAGCCGCCTCGATCACCTGTGGCCTTTCCAGCCACCAGGACAATGCCAGGAACGGAATCGGGAACCAGACTGTTCCACACCACTAAACCGACCCGATTAACTTTGCCAATTTTGCCGCACGCAGAGGCAGAGAGAAACCGCTTCTACCCGATACTTCGAACCCCCCGTACTAGCCGACTGGATCGAACTAATCTCGAGGCTTGGCTATCAGGTTTACATCGCACCCTTTGCACCCAATGGCAAACCACTTCAGGTACAAGGCGTCATCAAAGCTTTTGAAAAGGCCGCACGTTTCAACGGTGAAGCGTTGCACCAGCTTCAGAAGCACGAGATACCGCTGGTGGGCCTCGATCCCGCGATGACGTTGGTGTATCGCCAGGAGTATGCGAAGACGCTTGGCAGTCACAAGGTTCCTACCGTACTACTGCCGCAGGAGTGGCTCGCCAATATGCTTCCACAGTCGCAGATTGTGAAAGATGCCGATCCCTATCATTTCCTTCCCCACTGCACTGAAAAGACAAATGAGCCAAACAGCATCGACCTTTGGCAACAAGTCTATGAGCGCATGGGACTGAAAATGAGCGTTCAAGCCAGCGGGTGCTGCGGCATGTCCGGCACCTATGGGCATGAGACGAAGAACACCAGAACTTCTGTAGTGATCTACAAACAATCCTGGGCGCCGCTTGTGAAAAGATTTAATGCTTCTGGCCGGTTAGTGGCCGACGGATATTCTTGCCGAAGCCAGGTGAAACGACAGGATGGAGTAACCGTCTCACATCCGCTGCAGGAGCTGCTCGCTGTCGTCAGGAATCTTGCTGCCTGAGCCACGAGGCATGATTAAATTTTTACCTGGGAATGGGTAAATGACTCGGCCGTGTGCTCATTGCCGCCGGCCTTCGGGCCTGGCTTCATTTCACGGAAAAACATTCGCCGATACTCAGAGGGTGAAGTGCCAAGGTGAACGCCGAACTGTTGTCTCAACGACAAAGGCGTTCCGAAACCCGCCTCACCGGCGACACACTCGATAGGTAAGTCGGTCGTTTCGAGCAGCTGTTGTGCTCTGGCGACTCGCTCAGCATTCAACCATTTTGAGACGGTGCTGCCGGTCGCCTCCTTAAATCGCCTGGTAAAAGTACGCCGACTCATTTTCGCCATGTCCGCCAGCAAATCGAGCGACAGATCACTCGCAAGGTTCATTCGGGCCCACGCCAGTACATTAGACAAGTGAGTCTCGCTAGACAGCTGCGGCACAGGATGTTCTACGTACTGAGCCTGGCCTCCTTGCCTGTGCGGCGGCGTCACCAGCATCTTCGCAGTGCGAGTGGCAACATCAGCACCGAGTCGCTGACGTATTAGATGCAGACAACAATCAATTGCTGCCACGGTTCCCGCAGAGGTAATGATGTTGCCATCACTGACATACAGCACTTCAGGCCTGAAACGAACTTCTGGGAACCGTCGCCCAAACTCATCTCTGACTGCCCAGTGAGTGGTTGCTTCTTTGCCATCAAGAAGTCCTGCATCGCCGAGCACGAATGCTCCCAGACATAGCCCGACGATGAGCTTGTCTTGGGCATTTGCACGCTGTAAGGCTTGCACAAGCTGCGCAGACGCTGCGACAGAATGATCGCCCCACGCCGGAATGACAATTACGTCGGATGTCTCCATCAGTTCCAGGCCATGATCGACCGCTAAGCCTATGCCTTGGTCGCTTATCACCATTCCCGGCGTTTCTGCATAGTAACTGACCTCGTAATGAGGTTCACCGGGTGCGGATTGAGCTGTTCCTAGCACCATTCCAGGCACGGAAAGATGAAACAGGCTGACACCGTCAAAAGCCAGAACAGCAACGCGTGTGGATTGCATAAGTCAGCCTCATATTCGAGAACAGCGCAGGTATCGTGGCCCGATTATATCGGAATCTGTCATTCAGGCCACTGTTGAGTCCCAGAGCTTTGGGCAAGAATAGAATCACTGATGCAATAACAGGATTAACGAGATGAACTTTAAAACACTTCCAATCGCCCTTAGCCTTGCCTGCACTGCCGCGACCTCATCCGCATTTGCGAGCTCCGACACTCCCAATTCCCCGGACGCGGCCCATAAAATCGACTTGCAGCAAGTTCGCAACGCAACGGTAAAAATCTCCTACGGCGGCACGACCTTTCTGATCGACCCGATGCTGTCCAAAAAGGGAACTTACCCAGGATTTGAAAATACCTACCGTAGTGACCTGCGCAATCCCTTGGTTGATCTGACTGAGTCGCCCGAAAAAGTGATCTCTGGAGTAGACGCTGTCATCGTCACTCATACGCATCTTGACCACTGGGACGATGCCGCACAGAGAGCGCTTCCGAAAGACATACCGCTGTTCACACAGCACGAGGAAGACGCGAAGTTGATTCGCTCACAAGGCTTCAAGAACGTACGCGTTCTTACTGACGAAGGGGAATTCGGCGGCGTGAAAATCACCAAGACGGGTGGCCAGCACGGCACAGACAAGATGTATGCCGCTCCCCCACTCGCGAAACTTCTGGGCGAGGCCATGGGCGTTGTGTTTCAAGCGCCAGGCTACAAAACTCTCTACCTAGCCGGCGACACTATCTGGCGTAAAGAGGTAGACCAAACTATTGAGAAATATCACCCTGAAGTCATCGTACTCAATGCCGGGAAAGCGAAAGTGAACGGGTTTGAGGGTGCGATCATCATGGGCGAGGAAGATGTACTTCGCGCTTCTAAGGCAGCCAAAGACGCGAAAATCGTCGCCGTGCACATGGACGCAGTTAACCATATGTCCCTGACCCGCAAGGAATTGCGTACCTACGTCAAAGATCACGGCATCGAGAATCGCGTAGAGATACCCGAAGATGGCGCGTCACTGGAGTTCTGACATAAATTTTTTGAGGTTGGAAATGCAGGTGTTCTATCTGTCGACTTCAACCTTCAAGCCGCATGCTTAGCTCGGTTAATTCGATCGGAGATCGTTCATGAAACGTGGCCTTGTAGTAGTTGACCTGCAAAATGAATACCTGCCCACAGGCAAACTGCCATTAGACGGCATCGTAGCTGCTGTAGCGAATGCTGTCCGAGTGATCAGCCACTCGCGCGATATAGGAACTCCGGTTTTTCACATACGGCATGAGTCCAATGATGAACGCGTTCCAATCTTCGTCAAAGGCTCGAACGGTGCGCAAACCCAGCCTGCTGTTGCACCTCTGGGTAATGAGCCTGTGATTGTAAAAGCACACATCAACGCCTTCCGGGAAACGGATCTTAAGCAGCAGTTGGAAGCAGCGGACATCGAGGAACTCGTGGTAATCGGTGCAATGAGCCACATGTGCATCGATGCCGTAGTGCGCGCGGCGGCAGACATGGGCTACCCCGTTACGGTGCTGCATGACGCCTGCGCCACCCTGGATCTCACATTTGGTGGTGTTAACGTTCCTGCTGCTCACGCACACGCCACGATGATGGCAGCGTTCGAGTTCGGTTACGCCACCGTCAAGTCGGTGGAAGATTACCTCTCGGCCTGACCGCGTGACGACACAACTTGCCGGGACCCATTGGGCCCTGGCTTTCATCGTAAACGCATAAATAAGTTGATGGCGGCGGCAACGCTCCACACTTCCATGGCCTCGGGATCGGTCAAGCTGACCTCTCGGAACTCTCCGTTCGCGCGTTAACCGTCTATACCTATTTCTTTGAGCAACCCTTGCTTGCAGCTCAATAACTCCTCAACGTAAACACTGCGATTCCTTTCGAAACGCAATGTGGGGATGGGCATTGATATTGCGAAACGGCCTAACACGGTATCTAGCGCGACTGCTGTAGTGGTGATGCCCTCAATGAGTTCGCCGTGATCGCTTGAAAGCCCTGTTTTCCGAATATCGGCCAGCTGATTGAAAACACTCTGGAATTCCGACGTGTTTTCCTGGGTAGCGCTTTCAGTTGCAAACAACTCTTTCACATCCTCATCTTGGTCTAAAGCGAGAAGAGCCCGTCCAGCAGACGTTCCATAGAGTGGCGTATCCAGTTGGCCAAGGCGTGGCATCACCTGCAACTCACGATCAGCAACTACACGATCCTCAACGATCAGTTGGATTCCGGCAGGTCTAGAAAAGACAACCGTCTCTTGAACCCTCTCGCTCAGCTTATGCAGCCACGGGCGGACGACGGTCATACGGTCGACATGGGCGTTCGCGACGAGCCTCAACAAACCCGCGCCAAGGCTGATTCCGCCAGCGCCTTCAGTACGAATCATTCCCTGCTCTTCGAGCGCTCCTACGATGCGTTGCACCGTTGAGCGAGGCAAATCTACAGCTTGGGCTATTTCGCCCAAACTCATCCCGCCAACGCTTCTTCCCAATACATTCAGAATTTTTGCCGCGCGTGCAATGACCTGAATACCCCCACTACGCTCATCGCTGACGCCTGCTTGAACCCGCTCGCCCATAGACACCTCCACTATTTCGGTCACTGTACCATATTGCGATACGATATTATTTTGCGGTACAGTTATCGCATTGCGATACAGATCAAGTGCGAGGCTGACGATGTTGCATGAATTTTCAGTCGCAGGCCTGCTGATTACCCCAATGGTGATCTGCGTTGGCGCTGCGGCATTTCTGACCTGGATTACGTATGTGCTCATTCCGCAATGGGCAATACAGCAGTGGATTTGGAAGCGCTCATGGCTGGGACTTTCCCTATTCGTCTTCTACATCGCCAGCGCTCTCGCCTTTCTCGATGGTGGATGGAAATGAATTCGGCAATTCGGGTGTGCGTGACGTTACTGGTCTCAAGTTGCGCGGTGCTGGCGGGGTCGTGGACATGGAAGCACTACCAACTCTCACCCTGGACGCGAGATGGGCGAGTTCGGGCCGATGTAGTGGTCGTAGCACCCGATGTAGCGGGCTGGGTAACCAGGCTCGACGTGCGAGACAACCAGGTGGTAAATAAAGGCGATCTGCTTTTTGAAATTGATCCCGTCCGTTATCGCTCCCTCCGGAACGAGTCGAAAGCCCGAATGGAACACTCAAAGCACGCTTGGGAGCTTGCAGCACTTCTGGAGAGCCGCCGTGTTCCATTGGCCAGGATCAACGCCATCAGCGCTGAGGATTTGGATAACGCCCACTCCCAAGTCTTGCTGGCCAAATCCCAATATGAGGTCAACAAGGCGCAGTGGGAAACCGCGAGGATCAACCTCGCCCGCACATCTGTGGTTGCGCCAGCTAACGGTACGATCACCAACGTCAGACTGCAGGAAGGCAACTACGTAGCCCAGGGAGCTCCCGCCTTCTCACTCATCAAAAACGATTCGTTTTACGTGACTGCCTACTTCGAGGAAACGAAGCTTCTCGATATACGTGAGGGGGATATGGCCGAGGTGTCGTTCATGTCCGGAGGGCCTTCGATTAGTGGCCGCGTCCAAAGCATCGCCAGAGGCGTCGCCAATACCAACACACAAGCAGATCCAATGTTGCTGCCTCAAGTACAGCAGGCATTCAACTGGGTGCGACTGGCGCAACGCATACCGGTCGACATAAAGCTGGAGGCGAACGCTGTGAGCACGCGCTTGATCGCTGGCATGAGCGCATCGGTGAGGATTCATCAGCGCCCCACTGAGAGGGGCAGACCATGAGAGACGCACTGAAGCACTACTTGGCGCCTGACTTGCGCAGCTTGGTATTCGCTTGCAAGGGGCTGTGTGCCGTTACGCTCGCTCTAGCGATTTCGATGAGCCTGGATCTGGACAAGCCATTCTGGGCGATGGTGGCGTCAATGATGCTCCAGGCTCGCCCCGAGGCCGGATTGGTCATCGAAAAAGCGGTATGCCTTGCTCTGGGATCAACGGTTGGCGCCGTGATAGCGGTACTGATCTTGGACAATTTGACGCCATATCCTGTGTTAGCTATCGGAGCACTCGCGCTGTGCGTTGCCGTCACTTCTACAATCGCCTCGACCATGCGGCATGTCAATTTTGAATTCGCAACGTCATTAGTGAGTGTCACAGCGATTCTGATTGTACTTTTCGCCTTGGCCGATCCTGCAAATACCAGCAGCGGATCGATCTTTATGGTGATTCGAGCTCGGTTGAGCGAAGTTCTGGTCGGAGCCAGCAGTGCCATCCTCACCAGCGTCCTGCTTTATCCCTTCAAGGTGCAGAAGGTGCTGGAGACGGGTATGAATCGCCTACGGGATTTGAGCCTCACCCACGTCTCGGCGATTCTTCACGCTCAATCAAATCCAGCAGCTGTCCATCAGCAGCGCATAGGCATCATCGCCTTGTCCACTTCCATAAACGATGACGCCAATGCAGGACGCTATGAACTGGCAAGCAATATCGATGCAGCCCTACTCGCCGCCAGCAACGCCTTGACCATCGTTGCATGGGGACAAACCATCGAGCGCATATTGAGTGATAACCCAAAGCGTTTATCGGAGATGCTGGCCCGTTTCGTCGATCACGACGCTCATGGCTGCAGCTCGCTCGAGGCAGAGAGCCTGAAGAAAGTATCCGAGGCACTTTCAGCGATGCATGGGGCCTGCGATTCAATCGCTGAAAGATCGCACGGGACGCAGCGCTTTCCACGGTTCAATCGACATCGTGACTGGCTCGTCGGACTGAGAGCGGCGCTGCGAAGCTCACTTGTTTTCCTGAGCGCTATCGCCATATGGATTCTGTCAGGCGAACAAGCCGCACTCATCATGATGATCGTGCTACCTGCCTTGCTCTCCCAGGCATTCTCCTCACACCCAGTGCCGCGCGTGGCAACCGCCAAGTTACTGGGGGGAGCCTTGATTGCCATCCCTATTGCCATCCTGTTTGTACTCAGTTCGCTTGCGCAGGGTTCGGGCGATTTCGAGATGTTGATACTGGTGCTTTCTGCGCCTCTTTTTCTGGGGCTGATGAGCATGACTTCACCGTCACTCGCACCTTACGGTCTCGGTTTTTGCCTCACCCTGGCGGTGCTTGTTCAGCCAAGCAACTACATGACATTCGCAATCGATCAGTGCCTGTCCACTGGATTGGGAATCGCAGCAGGCCTCGGCTTGTTATACGCAGGATTTGATCTTATAGGGCCGCCCAAACATACATGGCTTCAGCGACGAGTTATCAGAGCACTCTACTTAGACCTGAAAGAGATGGGTAAGAAGGGGCGATCAGCCGATTGGCTCAACCAACGTGCAGCCGAGCGTCTTTCCTGTCTCGCTGCATACGAGCCGCAAACGCCGACCGGCAGGGCATTGACGCTGCGCGGGCTCAACTTACTCGAGTCTGGCCACCGCATGAAGCTCGCATCAGATGAACAATGAAAGCTTCGAATTTACCTCCACTCCTTAACACCGAACTCAAAGGTACTCCGAAATGCACAACCATCAAGCTGACGCAAACTACATGGGCGACCTGCAAGACGCCGCTCCCGAGATGGTCGCAGCTTTTTTCAACTTCGATAAAGCTGTCTTCAACAAAGATGTCGGCAGCCTTAACCTAGCCACACGGGAGCTGATCGCCGTGGGAGTAGCCGTCACTACACAGTGTTCCTACTGCATTGCCGACCATGCCAAGCGAGCAGTCAACGCGGGTGCGTCGAAGCAAGATGTGGCTGAAGCAATCATGGTGGCGACGGCCCTTCGTGCTGGTGGAGGTATTACCCATGGCTGGCAAGCAATGAAAAACATCGCTGAAACGAAGTAGAGGCCGAAGAGCTTTGCCCAGACCATGAAAACCTAACGATTGAGGCAAAGCGGCTCTATTGTCAGAGAGATCGGGTACGAGCTTAAGGTTGAGCCGCCACCTGCAGCGCAGCCGACGCTCGTTACAATTGATCTCTCTTTTCCAAAGTAGTGACGCCCTGCCAAGCAGCACCGACTGGCAATACGGCGCAATCCTGGTGACTTTGAGCGTTGCGAACTCTCTAAGCCGTCGCGATATCGAAGCTCTCTGCAGCCGTTGCCGAGCTAAATGTCACGCCTATTGCCGCCAGGCAGCGCCTTCTCAACCTGCGTTCGAGGTAGGGCAATTCCTTGTTTTAGCGCTCAGGCAATCCGTCCATCAAAAAATCATGACGATGTTCCGAAAAAGCGCATAGATATCTATTGCGAGAGGGCGATCGAGTGCTCAAAATTGCTCCGTAAGTCGTCAGTGAACGTGTCCAGTCTTTGCCTCTTGGAATAGCTGTTTATGCGCCCCAAATCCATACAGTTCATCACCTACCCGAGCGTAAGTTTGCTTGACTTGGCAGGGCCTCTCGACGTGTTCACGGCAGCCAACCGCTTCTCCCGCCAAAACCATCAACCGTATACGATTTCCATTTTAGCGTTAGATCCAACCACTGAGATATGCTCAAATTTCTCAATAAACACTGAAACGCTGCAAGCAGAAACCTCTTCACCGCACACCTTAATTGTACCCGGCGGACCAGGCATATATGATTTCTGTAAAGACCCGAAGTTCGTCACACACTTCATAAACCATGTAGACAAAGCCGAGCGCCTGATTTCTGTTTGCACTGGTATATTCGCACTAGCCTGCGCCGGAAAACTTGACGGCCGGAAAGCAACCACTCACTGGTCGGCGTACGACGAACTGGAAAGAAACTTTCCATCAATAATAATTAAACGAGGCCCAATATTTATTAATGATGACCACATATGGACATCAGCAGGTGTGACATCAGGGATTGATCTAGCATTATCGATCGTCGAGAAAGATTTGGGACATACCGTTGCGCTGGAGGTTGCTCGATATCTGGTAATGTTCCTCAAACGCCCTGGAGATCAGAATCAATTCAGCTCTTCCCTAACCCTGCAATCGAAGAGCAGTCAATTCTCAGATTTGCATGCATGGATTAGTGAAAACCTAAGCACCGATTTAACAGTACCAGTGCTCGCAAACTTCATGAATATGAGCGAAAGAACCTTCATACGCAAATACTCGGAATCGATGCAAAAAACACCAAGCAAAATGGTGGAACTGCTCCGACTAGACGCTGCCCGCGATATGCTTACAAGCTCAAACAAACCACTCAAAACCATAGCCCAGCACTGCGGGCTAGGTAGCGAATCAACCCTCATCAGAAGGTTTGTGAAGAATTTTGGCATCACCCCCAAGGAGCATCGCGCACGCTTCAATTCGACCGAATAACGTTGCCAACGCTCACAACGCAGCGATATTTTTGGCAAAAAACGCCTTCCCCAATCCTGAGCGTCATCTCACCTATCAATAGCAAAGAGCTAAATAGCTTGATCGCCTTGAAGCAACATCCGCCAAAATCTGGCGGACATGATCAATATTTTGTCATTTCCTCATGAAAAATTTTCTTTAAATTACCCCACCTCAAATAGCCTGTTCAGAGGCGACAGAGACGAAGACTTGGAGATCAAACCTTAGCATCTAACACCGTATAGATAACACGCTTGGATACCTTCCTTCATGTTCAGCGTCAGAGACTCCCCCATGTCCAAACTGGCAATCAACACAATCGAGCTACAAGTAAAAATGGATAACAACCTGCACATGGAGATCTTATCGCGACTAAAAAACATAAAAAGACTTTCGCCACAATGCGTTGAGTACGATCTCACGCAAAGTACAAACCTCAAAAGCTGGATTATAAAATTCACTTGGATTGATGCAGCCTCAATGCATAATCACTTTTCCTCTGAATCATTGCAGACCCTTCTAACGTTATTAACTTCCAGATGTACGAAACTTTACTTTGAAAAAACCTTGAACACTGAAGGGTAAGACTACTCCGCGGCTCTGGGAAGGCGCTGCCACAAACCAAAATCCAAAAATCCTCCGAGCTCCGCATGTACCCACAGTTCGTACGCGGCCCCGATTTGATATGCACTCGCGCATGAGTCCAAGACGATCCTTAAACAGTCGCAGGAAGCAGTTGCCCGCACCTCCTGGCAAAGTCATGACGGCGACTCGTGTCTGGAGATTGTGTGCTGTCTGATCTGCGTTTAATGTCATGCCGCGAACGCGTGATCACCAGAAATGGTGGAACGCCTTCACATAAATTCTGCGCGCAGCGTTGTGGGCGCCCCCCCTTCGGCAGATTTGGACTTACCGGGTCAAAGCACTCGAAAGTCGGCATAATCGACTTCGACAAAAATCTTCGTGCCGCAAAATCCGGAACAATTTAAAGGGATCAATACCAATCATGAAAGACGCCACCATCGCGCTGCACCATGGCTTCAAGTCGGACCCGACCACCAAGGCTGTCGCAGTGCCTATTTATCAGAATGTTGCTTTCGAATTCGATAACGCCCAACACGGTGCTGACCTATTCAACCTGGACGTGCCGGGAAACATTTACACCAGAATCATGAACCCCACCAATGATGTGCTGGAACAAAGGATGGCCGCCCTCGAAGGCGGCGTGGCAGGGCTGGCCGTATCGGCCGGCAGCGCGGCAATCCATTATGCGATCCAAACGTTAACCCGCGCAGGTGACAATATCGTCACCACTCCACAGCTCTATGGCGGCACCTACACTCTCTTCGCACACCTGTTGCCAAGCTTTGGCGTGGATGTGCGTTTTGCCCGAGATGACTCTGCCGAGGCTATCGCCGAACTGATCGACGACAACACCAAGCTGGTGTACTGCGAAAGCATCGGCAACCCGGCGGGTAACATCATTGACCTCGAAGCTCTGGCTGACGCTGCTCACACACGCGGCGTACCGCTGATGGTCGACAACACGGTGGCTACGCCAATCCTGTGTAAGCCGATTCAGTTTGGGGCCGATATCGTTGTGCATTCCGTGACCAAGTACGTCGGCGGACACGGCAACTCCCTGGGCGGTGTGATCATCGACAGCGGCAATTTCCCTTGGACCCAATACCCGGAAAAATTCCCCAGCCTTAACCAGCCCGAGCCGGCGTACCATGATGTGATTTATACCGAGAAGTTCGGGCCCGCCGCCTTCATCGCGCGCGCCCGCACAGTGCCATTGCGCAACACCGGCGCGGCACTGGCACCCATGAACGCGTTCCTGCTGCTGCAAGGCCTGGAAACGCTCGCGCTGCGCATGGAGCGTCACACTGACAACGCCCTGAAAGTTGCGCTATTCCTGCAGAGCCATGCTGAAGTGGAATGGGTCAGCTACGCCGGCCTCCCGGACCATCCTCATCACGCATTGGCACAAAAATACATGCAGGGTAAACCGTCGGCGATCCTATCGTTTGGTTTGAAGGGCGGCTATGACGCAGGCGTGCGCTTCTATGATGCTCTGCAAATCTTCAAGCGGCTGGTCAATATCGGTGACGCCAAGTCTCTTGCCTGCCATCCGGCTTCCACTACCCATCGGCAAATGAACCAGCAGGAACAAGCAAAGGCTGGCGTGAAGCCCGAAATGATTCGTCTGTCGGTAGGCATCGAGGCGATTGAAGACCTTATCGACGATCTGAGCCAGGCGCTGGGCTCGTCTCAAATGTGAGGCGAGAAGGTCGGCTAGGGCGTTATATCCTATCCGCATTGCTCATTCAGTAGGCGGCCATAGGTTCTGCGAAGCCGCAGATGTACTGTGTGGTGATGCCCTTTGCTTGACTACAATCGCCGTATATTCACTGTTCTAAATTTTTCGCGAACGTCGCCAAGTCCCGGAGAAACAGTTCGGGCACCTGGCGCCGTCGCCCTCCTCTGATACCATCGACCCAATCCTAATAATGGCGAGCCCGAAGTACAATATGGCGTAAAAAATCAATAATTTGACATTTTTGCGAGAAGCGAACGTAGCATCATGATAAAAATAGAAATTTTATTTTATAAATTTCATCTATTGATAATAATATCAGATAAATCTGGCCCATAAGAACATTATACAAAAAAACAACCTCGCGGTTTAAAACTTGCAACCCGTCAACGCCGCGGACCTCAACCCCCTGTTTTTTTTCTGCCAAGCTCAAGAGAACTCACACGACGAACAACAACTCCCACAAACACACCAATAAATCACCTCTTCTATAATCATACAAAATATAAATACACCATTACGAAACGATCATCATGTATCTCAACCGTGGCGACAACCCCCTCTCTTTAAGACTCGGGATTCGCAGCACACCAAATAACCATACGTTCACTTGCAAGCTAAGGAGCAAAACATCTCAATGGAGTGATTCGTTATGTACGCAAACCAAAGCTGTAACCTTTATGCAAAACTCTTTTACAGACCCGTTGATGCAGCCTTGCGCTGGTGCAACTTGACCACCTATGAAAGAGAAATACTCGAAGTGGCTCAGCACTGTCCAAGCAGGCTCAAAACTAATTTCCCGCAGTGGCCCTGCCTGCATGTAAACACGGAAAAAATTCTCGATGCCATTCAACATGGGGAGCTCGCTTATGGATGTTTCGGCGTACCGGTGGCCATTGGCACTCCCGTTAATTACGACCACATAACCGTCCGTCACACTGATCTAAAATGTTGGATGTCGCGATATTATCCTGATCAACGACCAGAATTTCTCTTTGGGGAGCCCCTCCATCAAAAAAATGGCATTAGCATTGAAACATACTTAGAATTGCAAGCGGATCGAGAAGCATTGCAAGTAAAACTAAAGGCTTTGGAGGCAGCTCATGAGCAATTACTTAGCGATCTAGAAGCCATTGGACTAGAAAGAAAGAACATACATCACTGTCACGTCGTGTACGCGCTTCTTTGAGGGAGATTTGTGGGTAACAACCCAAGGACATGCGCTTCTGCTTGCCTGCCCAGTAGTAGCGGAAGAGCCAGACTTTTCCGCCGCTGGCCGTCACATTGAGTGTGAGACCATCACTGTCGCCGAGGGTGTAGTCGTTACCGGTGATTCGGGCATGCCGAACTGTCATTTCTGAGAGTGCCATCGCTAGCTCCTGAACAGAGTCAGGGCCAGATGCTCATCTCGCTACACAATCTGCTCCAGCATTAAACCGATTCAGTGCTCGTCAGAATCCTGGACTCAATTCTGGACTTACACGCACCGGATAGTGCTGGATTTCGGTGGTTCCCGCTGGAACGAAAAAAGGGCCTAAAGGCCCTGATTTCAATCACTTACAGAATTCAGTGGAACTCTGTAGCGCAATATTTGGAGCGGGAAACGAGACTCGAACTCGCGACCCCGACCTTGGCAAGGTCGTGCTCTACCAACTGAGCTATTCCCGCGTCTTGGTGTGGCGCATTCTATAGATTCAGATTACGCCGTCAACCCTTTGATTCAAAAAACTTTTATTTCGGGTCTACGTCAGTGCGCAGATGCGGCCAGGCGGCGCGCAGGTACTGAACCATCGACCACAATGTCAGGCCTGCGGAGATCAGCAGCAATGCATAGCCCAACAGCACCCAGAAATTGAAGTTGGCCGGGTTGCCCAGCAGGATCACCAGCGCCAGCATCTGCGCGGCGGTTTTCCATTTGCCCAGGTTCGATACCGCCACCTGGGCACGGGCGCCCAGTTCGGCCATCCATTCGCGCAGTGCCGATACGACGATCTCGCGGCCAATGATCACCGCCGCCGGCAGGGTCAGCCAGAGGTTGCCGTGCTCCTGCACCAGCAGAACCAAGGCGACCGCGACCATCAGCTTGTCGGCCACAGGGTCCAGGAAGGCGCCGAAAGGCGTGCTCTGCTCCAGGCGTCGGGCCAGGTAGCCGTCCAGCCAGTCGGTGGCGGCGGCGAAGGCAAAGACCGAGGCGGAGGCCACATAGCTCCAGTGGTACGGCAAATAGAACAGCAAAATGAAGATCGGGATGAGCAGGACGCGGAGTACGGTAATCAGATTTGGGATATTCATCGGCACAACTGGCTGCGAGGTTGACGGGCATTCTACTCGCTATGCAGGCTTGCATAAATCGACTCAGCGAGCTTTTTACTGATACCGGGAGCTTTGGCTATCTCTTCGATGCTGGCACGAGACAGCTCCTGCAATCCACCAAAATGTTTCAATAGATCGCGACGTCGCGTCGGCCCGACCCCTGCCACACCTTCCAGCGTCGATGTACGGCGGGTCTTGCCCCGGCGGGCGCGGTGTCCGGTAATGGCGAAACGGTGTGCTTCGTCACGGATCTGCTGGATCAGGTGCAGCGCCGGCGAATCCCCTTTCAGGGTGAACTCATGGGCCGCATCGTTCAGGTACAAGGTCTCGAAGCCGGCCTTGCGGGTTGCGCCCTTGGCCACGCCCAGCAGGATCAGGTCGGGGACCATCAGCTCGTTCAATACGTCGCGGGCCATGGACAGCTGGCCTTTGCCGCCGTCCACCAGCAGGATGTCCGGCAGCTTGCCCTCCCCGTCCTTGAGCTTGCCGAACCGGCGCATCAGCGCCTGATGCATCGCCGCATAATCATCGCCCGGGGTAACGCCCTCAATGTTGTAGCGCCGGTAATCGGACTTGATCGGGCCCTCCGGACCAAACACCACACAAGAGGCCACGGTCGCTTCGCCACTGGAGTGACTGATGTCGTAGCACTCCAGCCGCTGCGGCGGCTCGTCCAGGTTAAGGACATCGGCCAAGGCATCGAACCGTGCCGCCACATGCTGGCGGTTGGCCAAGCGTGCGCCAAGGGCCTGTTCGGCGTTGGTCACGGCCAGTTGCTGCCAGCGCGCCCGGGTGCCACGCACGCGATGGCTGATGGTCAGTTCACGACCACGAAGCTTGTCAATGGCCTCGACCAGGGCTGGGAAGTCTTCGTGGACCACATTGACGATCAACTCGGCAGGCAGGTCGCGTTCCGGGCTGCTGATGTAGTACTGGCCCAAAAACGCCGCCATGACTTCGGCCACGTCTTCCTCGATACCCACCTGGGGAAAGAAGTTCTTGCTACCCAGCACCCGACCGCCGCGCACGCTGATCAGGTGAACGCAGGCGCCACCCGGGTTGATGAACGCGGCGATCACGTCAACGTCGCCGCTGCCACCTTCCATGCTCTGCTGATCCTGCACGCGGCGCAGCAGCCCGATCTGGTCACGCAGCTCGGCAGCCCGCTCAAACTCAAGATTGACCGCCGCGTCCTCCATCGCCGCCGACAGTTCGTCGGTCAACGCATTGCTGCGACCTTCAAGAAACATCACCGAGTGGCGCACGTCTTCGGCGTAGACCTGGGGTTCGACGAACCCGACGCAAGGCGCCTTGCAGCGTTTGATCTGATATTGCAGGCATGGTCGGGTACGGTTCTTGTAATAGCTGTCTTCGCATTGGCGAACGAAGAAGGTCTTCTGCAGCAGACTCAGGCTTTCACGGATCGCCCCGGCGCTGGGGTAAGGGCCGAAATACCGGCCTTTGGCCTTCTTGGCCCCGCGGTGGATGCTCAGACGCGGAAATGCCCCGTCGGACAGGAACACGTACGGGTAGGACTTATCGTCACGCAGCAGAATATTGTACGGCGGCCGCCATTCCTTGATCAGCGTCTGCTCGAGCAGCAAGGCCTCGGTTTCATTGGCGGTGATGGTGGTTTCGACTTGCGCGATGCGCCCCACCAGGGCGGCGGTCTTTGGCGCGAGGCCGGTTTTACGAAAGTAGCTGGCCAGACGCTTCTTGAGGTTCTTGGCCTTACCGACGTAAAGCAGACGCGCATCGCTGTCGAACATGCGATAGACGCCTGGGCGACCGCTGCATGTGGACAGAAAAGCACTTGGATCAAACAGTTCAGTCATTATCAGGCGCTGGCATCGACCATGCCGTGGCGCACCGCCAGCAGCGTCAACTCGACATCGCTGCTGATCGACAGCTTCTCGAAGATTCGGTAACGGTAGGTGTTGACGGTTTTAGGCGACAAGCACAGCTTATCGGAGATGATCTACACCTTTTGGCAACCGACAATCATCAGGGCTATCTGAATTTCCCGCTCCGACAGCGCATCGAAGGGCGATTCATTGGTCGGCTGGAACGACTTGATTGCCAACTGCTGGGCAATTTGCGGGCTGATGTAACGCTGACCGGCAAATACCAGGCGAATGGCCTGAACCATCTCGTTCAAGCCGGCGCCCTTGGTGAGGTAACCCGCAGCGCCCGCCTGCAGCAAGCGAGTCGGGAACGGATCTTCTTCACACACGGTCACCGCGACCACCTTGATGTCCGGGTGGCTGCGCAGCAGTTTACGCGTGGCTTCAAGACCGCCGATGCCTGGCATCTTGACGTCCATCAGTACCACGTCGGGTTTCAGTTCACGCGCCTTGATAAGGGACTCTTCCCCGGATTCAGCCTGACCAACCACCTGCAGACCGTCGATATCAGCCAGCATTCGTGTAATGCCCGTACGGACGAGATCATGGTCGTCGACCACTAACACCCTAATCAAGCAGACACCTCACGATTTGGTCTTATTTGGGTTGCCCAACACCTTAGCAAAAACCATCCGGCAGACCTAGCGCAAAGGGACATATAAAAGTTACAACGCGTCTTTCACAGGCACGCAATCCGAGGCCTCAAGCCCTGGCGGCCCGTTCCATCCTCAGGAAACATTCATCCTCGCCGACCACCTGCAGCCCCATGCGCTCGTAGAGCACCCTGGCCGGATTGTTCTTGAAAACCGTCAGGCGTAACGCCGGGCGACGCTCCTGCATCATCATGTCCCAAACCTGACCGATCGCCCAGGTGCCGGCGCCCTGCCCCCGAAACGCCTCGGCAATCTGTAGCTCCCGGATATACAACGCCCGGGCATCACGACTCAGGCTCACAAAACCCAACGCTTGCCCCTCGCGGCAGATGATCCAGTTCTGACGAATGATCCAGGCCAGATCGAATGCTTCGTCCTGCCATAACAAATCATGGTGCAAGTAATAGGGAAGCATGTTGATGCACGTCAGTTGCCGGGCAAAGGCGATGTCCTCGGCCGTTGCCGCACGCCACTGGAAACTCATGTGTACCTCTTCAAAGCATGGTCACCCATACGACTGAGCCCGATAACCGTCGGGCACCGCAACTCGCTCAGGCCGAAAGCCAGATCGAGAGAAGGTGCAAACCCAAAGTTTGTCATAAAGCCCGCCGGACTCAAGCCAGGATGAACAATCACATGCCCACGATAGAATTTTCTGATTGAACCGGCCCGCCCTGCTCTAGTAAGCTCAGGGCCATTCATCGGAGACAGACCATGTTCAACGCCCTCGCATCGCTTCAAACCGCCAGCGCCCAGCGCTCGGTTGCGGCTGCCTGGGCGAACAGTGTTCAGACTCCGGTCAGCTTTTATTTTGGGTATTGGTTTAGCCACTGGCGCGCCTGATACCCAACCGGCGCCCAATTTAAACGGGTCGCCTTCCAGAGTTTTCTAACCCCCGGTCGGCCTCCCGACCGGGGGTTTTGTTTTTTCAGCCCCACACATTTTGCGACACCAGACAAACTTGAGGATTGAGCCATGAACTACGCCACTTATTACCGTTACGACAGTTTTTCCGCCTGGCGATTTACCAGCCACCGCTCGGGACAGCCTGCCGCCTCCGATCGGTCACCTACCGGTGGCAAGCCTCAGTTGCGGGCCAATACGGCCAATTGTCGAACACCCCAATAGGGCCGGCGCGCGGGAATGAACCCGCTGCCCGCCCAGGAAACCAGATCATGAATTCGTCCGTCTCTGCTTTGCCGCTGTCCACGCTCAACCCCGCCAATGAAGCCCTGACCCTGCGTCTGCCCAGCTCATTGCAACTCAAGCAACAGTTGCCCCTCAGCTCGGCGCTGAGCCAACAGGTCAATGTCCATCGCCAGGCAATCCGCGCGATTCTCGACGGTGAGGACTCCCGCCTGCTGGTCGTTGTCGGCCCCTGCTCCATCCACGACCCGAAATCGGCCCTCGAATACGCTGCCAACCTGGCGCGCGTGGCCCATGAAGTCAGCGACAGCATGCTGCTGGTGATGCGCGCCTACGTGGAAAAACCCCGCACGACGGTAGGCTGGAAAGGCCTCGCTTACGACCCTGGCCTGGATGGCAGCGATGACATGGCCGGCGGCCTGACGCTGTCCCGGGAACTGATGCGCGAAATGCTCCAGTTGGGCCTGCCGGTGGCCACTGAACTGCTGCAACCCATGGCCGCCAACTACTTCGATGACCTGCTCAGTTGGGTCGCCATCGGCGCGCGTACCACCGAATCGCAGATCCACCGGGAAATGGCCAGCGGCCTGGGCATGCCGGTCGGTTTCAAGAACGGCACGGACGGCGGTGTTGGCATCGCCTGCGATGCCATGCGCTCGGCAGCCCATCCTCATCGACATTTCGGCGTCGACAGCCAGGGGCATCCGGCGATCATCCAGACCCAGGGCAACCCCGACACTCATCTGGTGCTGCGCGGCGGCCATCGCGGGCCGAACTATGACCGCCAGAGCGTCACACAGATACACAATGACCTGACCCGCCTGAAAATACCGGCCCGGATCATGGTGGATTGCAGCCACGCCAACAGCGGCAAAGATCCGTTGCGCCAGCCTCAGGTGTTCAACGACGTCCTGGAACAGCGCCTGCAAGGAAACCACTCCCTCATCGGCATGATGCTGGAAAGCCACCTGTTCGAAGGTTGCCAGTCGTTGGGCCCGTCGCTGCGTTACGGCGTATCGGTGACCGATGGCTGCCTGGGTTGGTCGTCCACCGAGCAACTGCTGCGTCAGGCCCATCGCCAACTGGTGTCGGCCTGAATCCTGAAAGCGCCCTCCCCAGCGAGGGCGCTCAGCTTTTTGTCTCGGAGCGAACCTGGACGGTGACCCACTCCGAATGCTGGCTCACATCGTCCAGGCGCTCGACCTGATAAAACAAGTGCACCGACCTGCCGCGCTGGTCCTGCCAGAACGCCGCAGGCACTACAAAGGTTAGCGCTTGACCTGCCGTCGCCGCGGTGATTTCGCGCTCGGCGACATGCGCGTAACTGCCGTTGCACTGCAACCAGACCAGCTCGCCAGCCTCAAGCCCGGCATCGTCGATGACGACACTCACCCCTTCCTGTAACCCGTCGACATCCAGCCCGCCCGCGTTCAATCCCGCAATCCGCGGCGCTTTCAGAGCAGGACGTCGCAAAGGCCCCAGGTGCAACGACATGGGCTCGGCGCGACGCACCGAATGTCCGCGCCGGACGACATAGGTCAGGCTCAGGCTTTGACCCTCATGAGGGGCAATCAGCGAATGATCGATCCAGAACGCTACCTCGCGGCCGACGGCATGAGCCTCGATATCCAGCACATCGCGCCAAACGGCCCTGGAATCGTTGCTGGCAATCAGGATCAACCGGTCGCCGACGGCCATTCTGGAATAGGGTTTGATGGTCACGCACGTTCCTTCGGGCACCCGCGCCGGGTCCAGGCTGCCGCCCACGGCATCGTTGGCAACGGCGGCCGGCAGTTGCAAGGAAACATCGCCGATATCCAGTTGCAAAGGCTGGGAGACCAGCGTGGCCGGCAGCCGTTTGCTCGTCACTTGGTAGCTGATCTCCAGCGAGCCGCCGTCCAGCTCGGTGATATGCGGCTCGCGCACAACAAAAACGACATCTCGCCCCACATGTCGCTCAGTGATGAACCTTCGCACTTCATGCCGATAGGGTTCGGCGTCTGAATTGAGTCCGTGCCAGAACAGCAGCACCTCATCTCCGCACGTCATCATTGGATATGGCTTGACGGTGATGACGACCTTGCGCCAAGCGGGGTTGATCACCCCTGCCGTGGCCGCTGCCAGAAACGGGGCCGGCAATTTCGTCAGGGGTGCGAGCCGGGCTCGCGGGGCAGATGGGTAAGTGGTCATACATAGGCTCCAGTCCTTGGATAAAGGCACCGCGTTCATATCGCGGCACCCGATGAAGCCATTAAACCTCGACCGTCCCAAACCCACAGTCAGACAAGACGACCACGGGAGTGGCCTGGTGCCGGTGAAGTTGTAGCCGCAAGCGCCAAGGGCAATCGGAAGTATCCCGATACGCTCAGATCCGTCCGGCTCCAGTCCGACCCTTCCCACTTCTTCTATTCCGTTTTCAGCAGAGCACTGCGGTTTCTTCCTACACCGTCCAGCACAAGCCTGCATTAGAGTGACGTCGCGAATTCAACAGGAACCTCTTCGAAAAAGGTACGAACATGCAACGGAATGCAACCACTCAATTTCCCATCCTGCTGGTCCATGGGTTGTTCGGGTTTGACAGGGTCGGCGGCTTCGAACTCTTCCACGGGATCAAACAGGCATTACGCGCCGCCGGTGCCCGGGTGTTCATCCCCTATTTGTCAGCGACACATTCCAATGAAGCCCGTGGTGAACAACTGCTGGCACAGATCGATCGGATCCTGAGCGGCACCGGCGCCACCAGGGTCAACCTGATCGGTCACAGCCAGGGCGCGCTGGCCGCCCGATACGCCGGCGCTGTTGCCCCCGACAGGGTGGCCTCGGTGACCTCGGTCAGCGGCCCGAATCATGGCTCCGAACTGATTGATTTCCTCTACAAAGCCCTGACCCCAGGGCGCCTGCCAGAGCATGTGGCGGATAAAGTCGCCACGCTTTTTGCAGACTTCATCTCGCTGCTGGGCGGCCAGGCGCAACTGCCACACGCGGCCATCGCAGCACTGGCGGCGCTGACCACCGAAGGCGTAGGCGCGTTCAATGACAAATACCCCCAAGGCCTGCCCAAACACTGGGGCGGCAACGGAGCACAAAGGGTCAACGGGGTGCGCTACTACTCATGGAGCGGCACGTTGCCGGACTCCGAGAACGGAGCGTGCAATGCGATGGACCCACTGCAGGGTTTCTGCCGGGCCTTTTCCGAGTATTTCATCACCGAAGCCGGGCAGAACGACGGCCTGGTGGGACGCTTCAGCTCGCACCTGGGCAAGGTCATTCGCTCTGACTATCCACTGGACCACATGGACGCCATCAACCAGACAGCCGGTTGCAGCCGCAAGGGTACAGACCCGGTGGAGCTTTACGTGCGCCACGCCGAACGCCTGCGCAAAGCCGGCCTTTGATCGACAGACTCAAGGTTTTGACGCATTTTTGACAACAACCGGTCAGTGATTCCGGTAGGCTCAACACCTTTAAAGCTATTGAAAGGAATTTTACCCATGGCCAAAGCCACTGCCCGCCACATCCTGGTTTCCAGCGAAGAGAAGTGCAACGAACTCAAGGCTCAGATCGAAGCCGGCGCCGATTTCGCTGAAGTCGCCAAAGCCAACTCCTCGTGCCCGTCCAGCCGTCAGGGCGGCGACCTGGGTTCGTTCGGTCCAGGCCAGATGGTCAAGGAATTCGACACCGTGGTATTCAGCGCCCCGATCAATGTGGTGCAGGGTCCGGTCAAGACCCAGTTCGGCTATCACCTGCTGGAAGTGACCAGCCGCCAGGACTGATCCCGGCTTATCGACATAACGGCCCGCCCTTCGGTGGGCCGTTGTGTTTGTGTCAGGCCAAGGGGCTAGCGATCAAGGCGTAGCTCGCGTACAAATCGTGGTCATCTATCACCCGGCTTTAAGGCTGACAATGCGACTGGCGTTCCCTTCACTGCTGTTCAATGCCGTGGTCCTGCTGACAGGTGCCGCCGGTGTGGATGCCACACCGCAACATGCCCTGACGGTGTATGGCGAACCGGCCAAGTACCCCCAGGGCTTCAGCCACTTCGCCTATACCAATCCCCAGGCCCCCAAAGGCGGCACCATGCGCCGCTCGGCCATCGAGATCGGCCATTTCGACCACGTCCTGCCCTACATCGACAAAGGCATCGGCGTCAGCCAGATCGATGGAATGCTGTATTCGCCGCTGGCTCAGCGCTCGCTGGACGAGCCCTATACCGTCTATGGCCTGGTGGCGCAAAAGATGGAACGCGCCGACGATGGCCTGTCCTTGCGCTTCTACCTCAATCCCAAGGCCAGGTTTGCCGATGGCAAGCCCATCACCGCCGAAGACGTGCGCTACACCTTCGAGCTGTTGATGACCCAGGGCAGCCTGCGGTATCGCACCCAGTTCGCCGCCGTCAAAGGCGTCGAAGTGGAATCCGAGCGCACCGTTCGCTTCGACTTCAAGAACAACGAAAACCGTACTCTGCCTCTGGACATCGCCACACTGCCGGTCTTTCCCGAGCACTGGTGGAAAACCCGCGACTTTGCCAGTGGAGGTGGCTACGAAGCCCCGCTGGGCAGTGGCCCCTATCGGGTGGGCCGGATCGACTCGGGACGCAGCATCACCTTCGAGCGCAACCCCGACTGGTGGGGCAAGGACCTGCCGGTCAGTCGCGGGCTCTACAATTTCGACCATTTCAGCATCGAGTATTTCGGCGATACCGATGTGGCGCGGCAGGTCTTGCGTGGCGGCGCTTATGACTACAATCGCGAGTTCTCCGCCACCGGTTATTCCATCGGCTATGACAGCCCAGCCCTGCATGACGGTCGCCTGCAAAAGGCCCACCTGGCCACCGAGGCTCCCCAAACGGCCCAAGGCTTCGTGTTCAACCTGCAAAAACCGCAGTTCCAGGATCGGCGTGTCCGCCAAGCCCTGGCCATGCTCTGGGATTTCGAGTGGAGCAACCGCCAGATGATGCGCAACCTCTATGTGCGCCAGCAGAGTTTTTTCTCCAACACCGACCTGGCCGCCCGGCAACTGCCCGATGCCGACGAACTGGCGATTCTCGAGCCGTTGCGCGGCAAAGTCCCAGAGGAAGTCTTCAGCCAGGTCTTCCACGCACCGAAAACCGACGGCAGCGGCGTGATCCGTGACAAACAACTGCAAGCCCTGGCACTGCTGCAACAGGCCGGCTGGAAACCCGACGGCGACCGCCTGGTCAATGCCGAGGGGGAAGCGCTGAGCTTCACGTTCCTGATCAGCCAGAACGGCCTCGACCGGCTGTTGTTGCCCTACAAGCGCACCCTGGCACAGATCGGCATCGACATGAGCATCCGGCGCATCGACGCCTCCCAATACGTCAATCGCCTGATGAGTCGCGACTACGACATGATCATCACCGGCTATCCCGTCAGCACTTCGCCGGGCATGGAGCTCTACAACTATTTCGGCTCGGCGGCGGCCAACGATCCAGGGGCCAACAATTACATGGCCTTGCAGAATCCGGCCGTCGATACCCTGATCGACGGACTGGTCAAAGCCACCACCCAGCGCGACATGCTCCGCCATGCCCACGCCCTCGACCGGGTGCTGCAATGGAATTACTACTGGATCCCCAACTACTACCCGCCGGGCAGTTCGACCGTCTGGTGGAACCGCTTTGGCAGACCCAAAGTGCAGGCCAGCAATGACGAAGCCATCGAAAGCTGGTGGGAAATGAGCACCACACCGCTGACCAACGAGCAGATGGCCGCCGAACGCCTCAAACGCGGCTCCCCTGGAGGGCGGCATTGATGTGGGCCTATATCGCGCGGCGCTTGCTGCTGATCATTCCGACGCTGGTCATCATCCTGTTGGTGAACTTCGTCATCGTGCAGGCCGCTCCGGGCGGGCCGGTGGAACAGGCCATCGCCCAACTGCAAGGCATCGGCGGCGCCAGCGTCGGCAGTTCGGGCACTGCCATGACCGGCAGTTCGCGAGCCAGTCGCGGCCTCGATCCACAGCTGATCAAGGACATCGAAAAACAATACGGCTTCGACAAACCGGCCCATGAGCGTTTGTGGTTGATGCTCAGCAGCTACGCCCGACTGGACTTCGGCAAGAGTTTCTTTCGCGGCGCCACGGTGACCGACCTGATCCTGGAGAAGATGCCGGTGACCATTTCCCTCGGGCTCTGGGCCACGCTGATCACCTACCTGGTGTCGATTCCCCTGGGCATCCGCAAGGCGGTGCGCCATGGCTCGGCCTTCGATGTGTGGAGCAGCACGGCGATCATCATCGGCTACGCCATGCCGGCATTTCTGTTCGCCATGTTCCTGATCGTGATGTTTGCCGGCGGCACGTCGTTGAACTGGTTTCCGGTGCGCGGGCTGGTGTCTGACAACTTCGAGTCGCTGTCGACACTGGGCAAGATCACCGATTATTTCTGGCACCTAGTCCTGCCGGTCACTTCGCTGGTGATTGGCGGTTTCGCCACCTTGACGATCCTGACCAAGAACTCGTTCCTCAACGAAATCACCCGCCAGTACGTGGTCACCGCGCGAGCCAAGGGTATGAGCGAACGACGCGTGCTGTATGGCCATGTGTTCCGCAATGCGATGCTGCTGGTGGTGTCAGGGATTCCCCAGGCGTTCATCAGCGTGTTTTTCGCCGGCTCCTTGCTGATCGAGGTGATCTTCTCCCTCGATGGCCTGGGACGCATGAGCTATGAAGCCGCGGTGTCCCGGGACTATCCGGTGGTGTTCGGTTCGCTGTTCATCTTCACGCTGTTCGGCTTGCTGATCAAACTCATCGGCGACCTGTGCTACACCCTGGTGGACCCGCGTATCGACTTCGCCGCGAGGAACGCCTGATGTTCAAGTTGTCACCCTTGGGCCGCCGGCGTTTTGAGCGTTTCAAGAAGAATCGCCGGGGTTGGTGGTCGCTGTGGCTGTTCATCGGCCTGTTCATGCTGACCCTGGGCGGCGAATTGATCGCCAACGACAAGCCGTTGCTGGTGAGTTACCAGGGGTCGCTGTATTTCCCGGTGTTCAAGCGCTACACCGAACAGGAGTTTGGCGGGCAGTTGCCGTTCCAGGCCGATTACCGCAGCAGCTACGTGCAGGATCTGATCCACAAGGACGGCGGCTGGCTGTTGTTCCCGCCGATCCCGTTCAGCGACGACACGCCCAACTACGACCTGAACCAGCCGACCCCAAGCCCGCCCTCGTCGGTGAACTGGCTGGGCACTGATGATCAGGCCCGGGACGTGCTGGCCCGGGTGATCTTCGGGGCACGGGTGTCGATTCTGTTCGCCCTGGCCCTGACGGCCATCAGCGCGCTGATCGGCATCAGCGCCGGTGCCTTGCAGGGGTATTACGGCGGCTGGGTGGACCTGCTGGGGCAACGCCTGCTGGAGGTCTGGTCCGGGCTGCCGGTGCTCTATCTGCTGATCATTCTGTCCGGCTTTGTCGAGCCGAATTTCTGGTGGCTGCTGGGAATCATGGCGCTGTTTTCCTGGCTGGCCCTGGTGGATGTGGTGCGCGCCGAGTTCCTGCGCGGGCGCAACCTTGAATACGTCAAGGCCGCCAGAGCCCTGGGCCTGTCCGACCGCAAGGTGATCGTGCGGCATATCCTGCCCAATGCGATGAACGCCACCCTGAGTTATCTGCCGTTCATCCTCACCGGGGCGATTTCCACCCTCACCGCCCTGGACTTCCTCGGCTTCGGCATGCCGGCGGGCAGCGCGTCGCTGGGCGAGTTGATCGGCCAGGGCAAACAGAACCTGCAAGCGCCGTGGCTGGGCCTGACGGCGTTCTTCACCCTGGCGCTGATTCTTTCTCTGCTGGTGTTCATTGGCGAGGCGTTGCGCGATGCATTCGACCCCCGATCCTGATCCACGGCCATGAAGCGGAACCCTGAGATGAGCGACAACCTGATCGAAATCCGCGACTTGAGCGTGGCCTTCAACGACCAAACCGTGGTGCGCAACCTGTGCCTGGATATCCGCCCCGGTGAATGCCTGGCCCTGGTGGGCGAGTCAGGCTCCGGCAAGTCGGTAACGGCCCATTCGATTCTGCAACTGCTGCCGCAAACCGGCAGCCGTACCACCGGCAGCATTCGCTATCGCGGCCAGGAACTGGTGGGCGCCGAGGCCAGGGTCCTGCGCGAACTGCGCGGGGACCGGATCGCGATGATCTTCCAGGAACCCATGACCTCGCTGAACCCGCTGCACAGCGTCGAAAAGCAGATTGGCGAAACCCTCATGCTGCACAAGGGCCTGGGCGGCAAGGCCGCGCGCCAGCGCATTCTGGAGTTGCTGGCCCTGGTGGGCATCCAGAAACCCACCGAACGCCTCAAGGCCTATCCGCATCAACTCTCCGGCGGCCAACGACAGCGGGTGATGATTGCCATGGCCCTGGCCTGCGAACCTGAACTGTTGATTGCCGACGAACCGACCACCGCGCTCGACGTGACGGTGCAGCGCAAGATTCTGCTGCTGCTTAAGTCCCTGCAGCAACGACTCGGCATGTCACTGCTGCTGATCAGCCACGACCTGAACCTGGTGCGCAGCATCGCGCAACGGGTGTGCGTGATGAAGGCCGGGGAAATCGTCGAACAGGCGCCGTGCGAAACGCTCTTCAGCGCGCCGAAGCATCCCTACAGCTGCGAGTTGCTGCACGCCGAACCGGAAGGCGAAGCCCTGCCCCGTGACGAACGCGAAGACGTCTTGCAAGTGCAGGATCTGCGCGTCAGCTTTGCCCTGGGCGGCGGGCTGTTCCGGCGCAAGGAATACCTGCGCGCCGTGGACGGCATCAGCTTGACGATCCAGCGCGGCAAGACCCTGGGCATCGTCGGTGAATCCGGTTCCGGCAAATCCACCCTCGGCCAGGCGATCCTGCGATTGATCGAATCCGAAGGCAGCATCCACTTCCAGGGACAAGCCCTCGATCATCTGTCGCAGAAAGACCTGCGACCGTGGCGCAAGCAGATGCAGGTGGTGTTCCAGGACCCGTTCGGCAGCCTCAGCCCTCGCATGTCGGTGCAGCAGATCATCAGTGAAGGCCTTGAGGTCCACAGCTCGTCCAGTTCCGAGCAGTGTGAAGCGCAGGTGATCCAGGCGCTGCAGGAAGTCGGCCTCGACCCGCAGAGCCGCCACCGCTACCCCCACGAATTCTCCGGTGGCCAGCGCCAACGCATCGCCATCGCCCGGGCGCTGGTGCTCAAGCCGGCCCTGATTCTGCTGGACGAACCGACCTCAGCCCTGGACCGCACCGTGCAAAAGCAAGTGGTCGCCCTGCTCCGCCAGCTTCAGGAAAAGCATGGCCTGACTTACCTGTTCATCAGCCATGACCTGGCGGTGGTCCGCGCCCTGGCCCACGACATGATCGTGATCAAGGACGGTAAAGTGGTGGAGCACGGCGCCAGCCATGAAGTGTTCGACTCGCCCCAGCATCCCTACACCAAGGAGCTGTTGGCGGCGGCGCAGCCGCAGTAATCCCGGGCTCGCTCAGGCACCACGTCGTTGATCCAGCGCTTGAGCGAATTCACCCATCACCTCCACCACCTGCTGCGCGCCTCGATGAATATCCAGAATGACAGTGCCGGCCTGGTTAGCCAGTTTCACGCCCTGCTCTGCCTTGAGCGTGCTCGATTGCATGCTGCTCACCGCTCGCCTGGCCAATTCACGGTTCTTGGCGACGACCTGAGTAATGGCCACGGTTGACTGACTTGTACGTCGCGCCAGATTGCGCACCTCATCGGCCACCACCGCGAAGCCGCGTCCCTGCTCCCCGGCGCGAGCCGCTTCGATGGCGGCATTGAGGGCAAGCAGATTGGTCTGTTCGGCAATACCCCGGATGGCATCGACGATGCTGCCGATTTCTTCGGACTGCGCGCTCAGGGCACCTATCCCGGCTGACACCTGCTGAAGCTCATCGGCGATGCTTTGCACCACCGTAACGGTTTGCTGAACCACACACGTGCCGAGCCGGGTTTGCTCATCGGTCTGCCGGGACGTCTCGAAAGCAAGTCCGGCGGCTTTTGATTCACTTTGGCGTTGCTCGACTTCGCGAGTGCTGTCAGTGGCGAACTTGACCACGCCATACAAGCGCCCCCGTGCATCGTAGAGAGGGTTGTAGGTAGCCTGCAGCCAGACAGTCGCGCCTCGATTGTCGACGCGTTCGAAAAGGCCGGTCCTGTATTCACCGCGATTGAGCCCGGCCCAGAAGCCACGATAAGCCTCACTCTGGACCTCGCTGGGTTTGCAGAAAATCCGGTGATGCTGGCCCCGAATTTCTTGCAGGCGGTACCCCATGACGTTCATGAAATTCTCGTTGGCATTCACGACCTGACCGCTCAGATCAAATTCGATAACCGCCATGGAACGGTCGATCGCTTGCATGAAACTGGTTTCGGCCTGGGCGCGCAACACCCGCTCGTTGATATCGCGAACAATCAGGATGATGCGCTGCACCTTTGCATGGTGATCCAGCACAGGGACGTAGCTTGCGTGCACCCACAGCCAGCTTCCATCACGCCGCAAATGCAGAAACTGGCTGTCGGCTGGAGAACCCTGCCCCAACTGCCGCCATAACGCCGAGCATTCGGCACTGCGTGAATAGGCAGGCTCACAAAACATCGAATGATGCTGACCGAGGGTTTCGCTGAGTGAATACCCCATCATTTTCAAAAAAACCGGGCTGACGTCGAGCACCTCGCCCGTCGGGGTGAACTCGATGATCGCCATGCATTGCTGCAAGGCCGTCCGTTCGGCTTCGAGAATAGCCTGCCTGGCCTGGATTTCGTGCAAGGCGTCCTGATGCTTGCGAGTACGAATGAACATGGGTGGCGCTCCCGGAGGCGTGAATGCGTGGCTGTAGCCACACGAAGGCAGAGATGCCATCGCTAGATAGCTGCATTAAGCCACTATCGCAGGAAAACTTGTACAACTTTATGATTGTGTATAACTATAAGAAGTCATACGGATCTCTATGGCACAGCCCAAGCCATTCAGCACCAGCCCATTTTCCAATGCTTGCTGTCGCGCAACTCGCGCCAGTCGAGCAACGTCACACGAGCGCTGTATACAGCCTCAAGCTCAATCTTAATGGGTGTCCCCTCCTCATCACAGAGCAGCTTGGTGACGAGAAAATGCTTTTCCCGATCAGTCGGCGCACAGGCCGTCCATTTGGAGAGCTGCAGCTTGCGAGGGTTGAATTTATTCATGAGCGCTCTCAGAAAAATGTACATATTAGTGAAAACTGTACAAGTTTATCAGACTGCCCACCACTGAGCAGATCCACTAAGGCTTAGGGTTTGCCATTGATACGCCACGGCAAAGGATGCGGGCGGAGTAGTGCTCGGCCGGCCCCTCCCGGCATAATGCCGCTCTTTGGCAACCCCTTTGATCGGAGGATGCCGGCAAATCCCACCTTCTGGAAATGCCCGATGAACCCCACCGAAAGCCTCAAGGATTACAAGCGCGTGCGCACGCTGGCGATCCGTTCGTTGTTCGAGATCATCGAACAGTCCAGCGAAGGCACGGTGATTGTCGACCGTGACGCGAACATCGTCTGGATGAACGAACGCTACGCCCGGCGCTTCGGCCTGAACTCAGCGCAAGAAGCCATCGGCCGGGCGTGCGAGAGCGTGATCCCCAGCAGCCTGCTGCGCGAAGTGGTACGTACTGGCCGACCGATTCTGTTGGACATGCAGGACACGCCCAAGGAGCCGCTGGTGGTGATGCGCCTGCCGATCCACGACAGCGCGGGCGCGGTGATCGGCGCCATCGGTTTTGCCCTGTTCGATGAATTGCGCAGCCTGTCGCCGATGCTCAAGCGCTACCTGAGCATGCAGGAGGAACTGGCCTCCACCCGCTCGCTGTTGCGGGCACGGCAGACTCGGTACAACTTCGCCCACTTCATCGGCACCAGCAGCGCCAGCCTGGAGGTCAAGCGTCGTGCCCGGCGCAGCGCCAGCGCCGATTCGCCGGTGCTGTTGCTCGGCGAAACCGGGACCGGCAAGGAACTGCTGGCCCAAGCGATCCATGGTGCTTCGCCGAGGGCGCACAAGGCGTTCGTCAGCATCAACAGCGCGGCGATCCCGGAGGCCCTGCTGGAAGCCGAGTTTTTCGGCACCGCCCCGGGCGCCTTCACCGGCGCCGACCGCAAAGGCCGCGCCGGCAAGCTGCAGATCGCCCAGGGCGGCACACTGTTCCTGGACGAAATTGGCGACATGCCACTGCCGCTGCAAAGCAAACTGCTGCGGGTCTTGCAGGAAAAAGAATACGAACCCGTGGGCTCCAACGAGGTGCTGCAAAGCGACGTGCGGATCATCGCTGCCACCTCCATGGATCTGGAAGCGGCGATCAAACGCGGAGAATTTCGCGCCGACCTGTATTACCGCCTCAATGTGTTGCCGATCCAGGTCCCGCCGCTGCGCGAACGCCTGGATGATTTACCGGCCCTGAGCGAGGCGATCCTCGAAGAACTGCGCAGCCAGCACGAACTGAACCACGACGCACTCGACCTGCTGGGGCAACACGCCTGGCCGGGCAACATCCGGGAGTTGCGCAATGTGCTGGAACGAACCGCGCTGCTCAGCGACGACCTGCTGCTCACTGCCGCCGATATTCGAGCGGCCATTGGGACTTTCACGCCGGTCACCCGTGCGTTGAATCCACATCAGGAGCCGCTGCCGCAAGAAACCTTCAGCCAGGCCCGGGCACGATTCGACCGCCACTTGATCGAAACCACCCTCGCGCAATGCGGCGGCAAGGTAGTTGAAGCGGCTGAGCGGTTGGGGCTGGGGAGGTCGACCTTGTATAAGAAAATGGTGGCGCTGGGGATTGCCGAGTCTCAATAAAGAGACGCATATCTCTAGATATAGACAGCTCCTTTTGAGCGCTTCGCGCTCATCGCGAGCAGGCTCGCTCCCACAGTGGACCGTACTTTCCTGACGAACTCGGTCAACCTGTGGGAGCGAGCCTGCTCGCGATGAGGCCAGCACAGCCCCTGAAAATCTCAAAACAGAGACAAAACTCTCGAGCCACCCTCACCAAAATCAATAATTCTCTTATATTTCAATAAATTACATACCTGGCACAAATCTCGCTAAAGCCCTCCCCACCGCTTCACCACAAAAATAACAATCCAGGAGACACACCATGAGTGTGATCATTGCCTTGGCAGCCCTCACGCTGCTGATGGTGGCCGCCTACCGTGGCTACAGCGTTATCCTTTTTGCCCCCATCGCCGCCCTCGG
Source organism: Pseudomonas sp. A214 (assembly GCF_900156295.1). Classification (NCBI taxonomy): domain Bacteria; kingdom Pseudomonadati; phylum Pseudomonadota; class Gammaproteobacteria; order Pseudomonadales; family Pseudomonadaceae; genus Pseudomonas; species Pseudomonas sp. A214. Next base: position 3,080,452 of record NZ_LT707062.1, on the reverse strand, counting down.
CGCCGTCCTGCTCACTGACCCTTCCGCCGTCGCGCCGGCTTTCACCGGGGTGTTCATGGAGAAGATGGTCGGCTTCATCAAACTGTATTTCCCGGTGTTCCTGCTCGGCGCGGTGTTCGGCAAACTGATCGAGCTGTCGGGTTTCTCCCGCTCTATCGTCGCGGCGGCGATTCGCCTGCTGGGCACGCGCCAGGCCATGTTGGTGATCGTGCTGGTCTGCGCCTTGCTGACCTATGGCGGCGTGTCGCTGTTCGTCGTGGTGTTCGCGGTGTATCCGTTCGCCGCCGAGATGTTCCGCCAGAGCAATATTCCCAAGCGGCTGATCCCGGCCACCATTGCCCTTGGCGCGTTCTCGTTCACCATGGACGCTCTGCCCGGCACGCCGCAGATCCAGAACATCATCCCCAGCACCTTCTTCAACACCACCGCCTGGGCCGCGCCCTGGCTGGGTGTGATCGGCACGATCTTCGTGTTCAGCTTCGGCATGCTGTTCCTGCAACGCCAGCGCAACAAGGCCCAGCGCCTAGGCGAAGGCTACGGCACCGAACTGCGCAACGAGCCGGAGACTGCCGAAGACATCAAACTGCCCAATCCCTGGCTCGCCATTTCGCCGCTGTTGGCGGTCGGGATCATGAACCTGCTGTTCACCCAGTGGATTCCCCAGTGGTATGGCAAGACCCACAGCCTGGCGCTGCCGGGCATGACCACACCCGTGACCAGCGACATCGCCAAGCTCACCGCGATCTGGGCCGTGCAGGCCGCGTTGCTGGTGGGCATTGTCCTGGTGCTGCTGTTCGCCTTCAGCACCATTCGCAGCAAGCTGGCCGAAGGCAGCAAGAGCGCGGTGGGCGGTGCGCTGCTGGCGGCAATGAACACCGCTTCGGAATACGGTTTTGGCGCGGTCATCGCGTCCTTGCCGGGTTTTCTGGTGCTGGCCGACTGGCTCAAGAACATCCCCAATCCACTGGTCAATGAAGCCGTGACCGTGACGCTGCTGGCGGGCATCACCGGTTCAGCCTCGGGCGGCATGAGCATCGCCCTGGCGGCGATGTCCGAAACGTTCATCAGCGCCGCCAACGCCGCCAACATTCCTCTGGAAGTGCTGCACCGGGTCGCGTCCATGGCCAGCGGCGGCATGGACACCCTGCCCCACAACGGCGCGGTGATCACCCTGCTGGCGGTGACCGGTCTGACCCACCGTGAAGCCTACAAAGACATTTTCTGCATTACGCTGATCAAGACCCTCGCGGTGTTCTTCGTGATCGCTGTGTTCTACGCCACTGGCATTGTGTGAGGCTCCCCATGACAACCCCTCTTTCGGGCAAGACCGCCCTGGTCACCGGCTCTACCAGCGGCATCGGCCTGGGCATCGCCCTGAGCCTTGCCAAGGCCGGCGCCAACCTGATCCTCAACGGCTTCGGCGATGCCTCGACGGTGATCGCCGAGGTGAAACAGTTCGGCGGCAAGGTCGGCCATCATCCGGCCGATGTCAGTGATCCGGCGCAGATCGCCGACATGCTCGCTTACGCCGAACGGGAGTTCGGCGGCGTGGACATTCTGGTGAACAACGCCGGTATCCAGCATGTGGCCGCCGTGGAAGATTTTCCGGTGGAGCGCTGGGACTCGATCATCGCCATCAACCTGTCCTCGGTGTTCCATGCCACGCGCTTGAGCCTGCCGGGCATGCGCGCCAAGGGCTGGGGGCGGATCATCAACATTGCCTCGGTGCACGGCCAGGTCGGCTCGGTGGGCAAGGCCGCCTACGTCGCAGCCAAACACGGGGTGATCGGTCTGACCAAAGTGGTCGGCCTGGAAACCGCCACCAGTAACGTGACGTGCAACGCCATCTGCCCTGGCTGGGTGCTGACACCGCTGGTGCAGAAACAGATCGACGACCGCATTGCCACGGGCATCGACCCGCAACAGGCACAGCATGACCTGCTGGCCGAAAAACAGCCTTCCCTGGAATTCGTCACCCCGCCGCAACTGGGGGAACTGGTGCTGTTTCTGTGCAGCGAAGCCGGCAGCCAGGTACGTGGCGCGGCGTGGAATATTGATGGTGGGTGGCTGGCTCAGTAAATTTCTTGCGATCCCTTGTGGCGAGGGGATTTATCTGTGGGAGCAAGGCTTGCCCGCGATGGCCGCACCGCGGTTTAACAGCTAAACCGCGTTTTCGTTCATCGCGGGCAAGCCTTGCTCCCACAAGTCGGGGATAAATCCCCTCGCCACAAGATTGGGTCGCTCTATAGTTTGTGTGTACATAAAAGAAAAAGAGGCACCCCATGTCCGACATCCTCTGGCAACCCACCCCCGATCGCATCGCCCAGTCACGCATGGACGCCTTTCGCCGGTTCATCAACGAACGGCATCAGCTGCAACTGAGCGATTATCCGGCGCTGCACGCCTGGAGCATCGACCAGCGTGAAGCCTTCTGGCAGGCCATCGTCGACTTCTTCGAGATCCGTTTTCACCAGGCGCCCAGCGATGTGCTGGTCGAAGGTGAGCAAATGCCCAGCGCCCGGTGGTTTCCCGGGGCGACACTGAATTTTGCCGAACACCTGCTGCGCCGGCGCGATGACGCCGTGGCCGTGGTTGCCCTCGACGAAAGTGGCGGGCAAGAACAACTGACCTGGGCCGAACTTGCCGCCCACGTCGCTGGCCTGCAAAAAAGCCTGCAAGCGGCAGGTGTGAGCAAGGGCGACCGGGTAGCCGCGTGCATGCCCAACACCTGGCAGACCCTGGCGGGCATGCTCGCCACCACCAGCCTGGGGGCGATCTGGTCGTGCTCCTCGCCTGACTTCGGCACCCACGGGGTCATCGACCGGTTCGGCCAGATCGAGCCCAAGGTGCTGATTACCTGCGCCGGTTACCGCTACGCCGGCAAGGTCATCGACCAGCGAGCCAAGGTCAACGAAATCCTCGAGCGCCTGCCTTCGCTGCAGCAATTGATCATCCTGCCCTATGCATGCCCTGACGCCCGCGTCGAAGACTTCAAGACAACGGCCAGCGTCGCGTTGTGGAGCGACTTCTACCGCTGTGGCGGCGAACCGGCGTTCGTTGACGTGCCGTTCGATCATCCGCTGTACATCCTCTATTCCAGTGGCACCACCGGCGTGCCGAAGTGCATCGTCCACAGCACCGGCGGCGTATTGCTGCAACACCTCAAGGAACATGGCCTGCATGTAGACCTTGGCCCCGAAGATCGCCTGTTCTACTACACCACGTGTGGCTGGATGATGTGGAACTGGCTGGTGTCGGCCCTCGCCGTCGGCAGTGCGGTGGTGCTCTACGACGGCTCGCCCTTTCACCCTGGCCCCAAGCGCCTGCTGGACCTGATCGACCAGCAGCGCATCAGCGTATTCGGCACCAGCCCCAAATACCTGGCGGCCCTGGAAAGCCAGGGTTTGAAACCGCGACAGACCCATGACCTGGGCAGCCTGAAAACCATCCTGTCCACCGGCTCGGCCCTGGCGCCCCATAGCTACGACTACGTGTATCGCGACTTCAAGACCCAGGTGTGCCTGGCCTCGATGTCCGGTGGCACCGACATTGTGTCGTGCTTCGTCAATGGCAATCCGTTGTCCGCCGTTCGCCGTGGCGAGATGCAGGGCAAGAGCCTGGGCATGGCGGTGCAGGTCTGGAACGAGGCAGGCCAGGCGGTCATCGGTGAGAAAGGTGAACTGGTCTGCACCCGGCACTTCCCGGCCATGCCCATTGGCCTGTGGAATGATCCGCAGCAGGAAAAGCTAAGGGCCTCCTACTTCAGCCAGTTCCCCGGTGTGTGGGCCCAGGGGGACTACGCCGAGGAACTGCCTCACGGCGGTTTCTTGATCCACGGGCGTTCGGATGCAGTGCTCAACCCCGGTGGCGTGCGCATCGGCACGGCGGAAATCTATCGGCAGGTGGAAAAGGTCGAGCAGGTGCTGGACAGCGTTGCTATCGGCCAGCAATGGCAGGGTGATGTGCGCGTGGTACTGTTTGTGCGCCTGCGCGACGGCGTGACCCTGGATGAGGCCCTGGAGCAACAGATCCGCCAGGTGATCCGCGCCAATACCACACCGCGTCATGTGCCGGCGAAGATCCTGGCAGTCAGCGACATCCCGCGGACCATCAGCGGCAAGGTGGTGGAACTGGCGGTGCGCAACGTGGTGCATGGGCAGGTGGTGAAAAACACCGATGCCCTGGCCAATCCCGAGGCGCTGGAGCAGTTCAGGGATCGGCTGGAACTGACCACCTGAGGTTAAAGCCGTATGGGCCATCTGGCCTCATCGCGAGCGGGCTCGCTCCCACATTGGTCGGTGGTGAACACAGGATTGGCAATCACCATCGATTCCCTGTGGGAGCGAGCCTGCTCGCGATAAACGACAACGCGGTATGCCTGTAGAACCATCAATCCATCAACCCCCACTCCCCCGCCGCCGGATCGGCCGGGGGCACCGCTGCCCCCGACTCGGCATGCAACTTCAGGCGCAACCGCAGGTTGTTCGCCGAGTCGGCGTTTTTCAGGGCTTCCTCCTCATCGATAGCGCCCTCCACCACCAGGTTGTACAGGGCATGATCGAAGGTTTGCATCCCGAGTTCTTCTGACTTCTCCATGATGCCCTTGAGCTCACCGAACTCATTGCGGCGGATCAGGTCGGCCACCGTGGGCGAGCCCAGCATGACCTCCACCGCGGCCCGGCGCTGGCCGGTGCGAGTGCGCACCAGGCGTTGCGACACGAACGCCTTGAGGTTGTTGCCCAGATCATTAAGCAGCTGCGGCCGGCGCTCTTCCGGGAAGAAATTGATCACCCGGTCCAGCGCCTGGTTGGCATTGTGAGCATGCAGGGTGGAAATCACCAGGTGCCCGGTGTCGGCGAAGGCCAGGGCATGTTCCATGGTTTCGCGATCACGAATTTCGCCGATCAGTACCACGTCTGGTGCCTGGCGCAAGGTGTTCTTCAGGGCGGCATGAAAGCTGCGGGTGTCGACACCGACTTCCCGTTGATTGATGATCGATTTCTTGTGTCGATGGATATACTCCACCGGATCTTCAATGGTGATGATATGGCCGCTGCTGTTGCGATTACGGTAATCGATCAGCGCCGCCAGGGAAGTCGACTTGCCCGACCCTGTCGCGCCGACGAACAGCATCAGCCCCTGTTTCTGCATGATGGTGTCCAGCAACACATTTGGCAGTTTCAGGTCCTCGAACCGAGGGATGTCGAGCTTGACGTTGCGGATCACCATGGACACGTCATTGCGCTGCTTGAAGATATTGACGCGAAACCGCCCGACCCCAGCCAGGGAGATAGCCAGGTTCATTTCCAGTTCTCGATCGAACTCAAGCCGCTGTTCGGCGTCCATCAAAGACTCGGCGAGCCCGGCGATGTCGCCCACCTTGAAGGGCTGGTTGCTCAAGGGTTTGAGCACCCCCTCGAAACGCGCGCACGGCGGCGCACCGGTGGACATATAGAGGTCGGAGCCATCCTGGCTCGCCAGGATGCGTAACAAGGGATCGATTTCCATGGCCTGATTGACTTCCGCGAGACTTCAATGAAACAAGCTGACCCGATGAGCAAACTTTTCAGACCAACCCGCGCTTACCTTCTTCAGAGGATAGTAGACACCGTGGCTGCGACACGATTTGCAGGGTTTGCGTGATGAACGCAACACCCACCGGCATTGACATACAAAGCCTGTTCGCCCGACGTGACTGGGCCAACAGCCCGCTGGGCACTGCCCAAACCTGGCCCCAGAGCCTGCGTACCGCCCTGGACATCGTGCTCCACTCGCCGCTGCCGATGTCCCTGCTGTGGGGGCCACAGCTGATTCATTTCTACAACGACGCCTTTACCCGCCTGACGGGCGACAAACACCCCCAGGCGTTCGGCCAGCCGACCCATTCAGCATGGCCCGAACTCAAAGACCTGAGCGGGCCGATTTATCACCGCGTGTTGCAAGGCCACATGCACACCTGTCGCGATCAGCAATGGCGGGTGCCCTTCGCCGGTCGCCTCTGCGATGTCTGGCTGGACCTGACCTACAGCCCCGTGCGCGATGAAGACGGCGCCGTGGCCGGTATTCTGGTCACAGCCATCGAGACCGGTGAACGACGACGCCTGGCCCTGGAGTTCGAGCGACGCTCAGAAGCCAGCCTCAAGGCCCAGCAGGAAAGCGAGGAACGCCTGCAACTGGCCCTGGCCGCTGCCGATACGCTAGGCACCTGGGATTGGGACATCAGCGAAGACCGCTTTGTTGCCGACGAGCACTTCGCGGTGCTGCATGGCGTCGACCCGAACCTGTCGCGCCAGTTGCCCATCAGCGCTTACCTTGAAGGCGTGCATCCCCAGGACCGGGCCATGGTCACCCGCAGCATCAAGCATTGCATCACCCACAGCACTGAATACGCCGAGGAGTACCGTCTCCTGCGGCCTGACGGCGAACTGCGCTGGGTGTTCGTGCGCGGTCGTTGCTACAAGGATCGCCATGGCCGGCCCAAACGCTTTCTCGGCGCGGCCCTGGACCTGACCGATCGCAAGCGTACCGAGCAGGCCCTGCGCCAGAGCCAGACCGAACTGCAACTGATCATCAACGCCATGCCGGTCCTTATCAGCTATGTGGACCGGGAAGAACGTTTTCGCCTCAACAACAGCGCCTATCTGGATTGGTATGGCCTGACGCCCCAAGAGCTATATGGCAAGACCATTCGCGAAGTGCTCGGCGATTCAGCCTACGCCGCCCGCGCCGAGCAGATCGCCGACGCCCTGGCAGGCAAGCCGTGCAGCTTCACCGTGCAATCGGATCACCGCGACGGCCGTCCCCGCCATGCCTTGATCAACTACCTGCCGCGCCGTGGGGCCGATGGTGCGGTGAACGGTTTCTACATCTTTGTGATCGACGAGACCGAGCGCAAGAAAACCGAAGAGGCCCTGCGCAACCTCAACGAAACGCTCGAAGAACGCGTCATCGCCCGCACCCAGCAACTGGCCGAAGCCAACCACCGCCTGCAAAACGAGATGTTCGAACGCGAACGTGCCGAGGAGGCGCTGCGCCACGCCCAGAAAATGGAGGCCGTGGGCCAACTCACTGGCGGCATTGCCCATGACTTCAACAACATGCTCACCGGCATTCTCGGCAGTCTCGACCTGATGCAGCGCTACATTGCCAGCGGTCGCACCGCCGAGATCGGTCGTTTCACCGAAGCGGCCGTGTCCTCGGCCAATCGTGCGGCGGCCCTGACCCACCGTCTGCTGGCGTTTTCCCGCCGCCAGTCGCTGGACCGCAAACCGCTGGACCCCAATGACCTGGTGCGTTCACTTGAAGACTTGCTGAGCCGAACCACCGGCGATCACATCGTGCTGCGCCTGCAGTTGGCCGATGAACTGTGGCCGGTCAGCACCGATGCCAGCCAGTTGGAAAACGCCCTGCTCAATCTGGTGATCAACGCTCGGGACGCCATGCCCGAGGGGGGCGAGTTGACCATCGAAACCGCCAACGTCTACCTCGACGGGAATGACCTCAGTGCCCTGGAACCGGTCAAGGCCGGTGACTACGTGATGATTGCCGTCAGCGACAATGGCAGCGGCATGACCCCATCCGTGCTGGCCAAGGCCTTTGATCCGTTCTTCACCACCAAACCCATCGGCCAGGGCACCGGTTTGGGCTTGTCGATGATCTACGGGTTTGCCCAACAGTCGGGTGGCCTGCTGAGCCTGGACAGTGTGCCGGACCAGGGCACGCGGGTGCAGTTGTACCTGCCGCGGCTGTACGTCGCGTCTGTCCAGCAGACTGCGGCGCCGGTAGCGCTGGATGCACCGGCCGCAGTCGCCGGTGAAACCGTGTTGCTGGTCGAAGACGAACCGGCCGTGCGCATGCTGGTGCTCGATCTGCTCGACGCCCTGGGTTACACCACCCTTCAAGCCCAGGACGCCAAGGCTGCCCTTGGGCTACTGGAGTCCAGCCAGCGCATCGACTTGCTGGTGACCGATGTCGGCCTGCCAGGCATGAATGGCCGGCAACTGGCGGAAATCGCCCGTCAGCATCGGCCCGATCTGAAGGTGCTGTTCATGACCGGTTATGCGCAGAAGGCCGCCGAGCGCCAGGGCTTTCTCGAGCAGGGCATGGATATGGTTGCCAAGCCCTTCAGCCTCGATCTGCTGGCGAACAAGATTCGGACGATGATCAACCATGGCGCCTGACTTGAGGCATAATCGCCGCCCCGTCGCACCGTTCAGGTCACTGCTGCAATGAAAGCCCAAGCCCGCCATATCCTGGTGAAAACCGCCGAAGAAGCCGAACAGCTCAAGCAACGCATCGCCAAAGGCGAAGCCTTCGATGTACTGGCCAAGAAATACTCCACCTGCCCCTCGGGCAAACGCGGCGGTGATCTGGGTGAAGTACGGCCCGGGCAGATGGTCGGTGCGATCGATACGGTAATCTTCAAAAAGCCCCTGCGGGTGGTGCATGGGCCGATCAAGAGCAAGTTCGGCTATCACCTGGTGCAGGTGTTCTACCGGGACTAATGATCGAGCCCGCTCCCACAGGTGCTTCCCGGCCCCTTCAGTCCTTGGGCATCAACGCCCCCGGCACCTGGATGACCCGGCTCGCCAACAGATGTCCAGCCTCGGCGGCCTCCACCGGGCTGCCACCGAGCAGGCGGCTTGCCAGGTAAGCAGCACTGAATGAATCCCCCGCCGCCGTCGTGTCCACCACCCGCTCCACTCGCTGGGCCGGAATCTCGAAAGACTCACCATCACAACAGATCAGACAGGGCTCGGCACCGCGCTTGAGCACCACTTCCGACGTGCCCAACTGCGCGTACGCGGCGAACACCTCAGCGCTGTCGGCATAACCGAACAGCGCCTGCTCGTCGTCCACCGTCAGCAGCGCCAGCTCCACGTAAGGCAATACACTGCGATAGGCCGCACGGGCTGCATCCACTGATGCCCAGAGCCTTGGCCGGTAGTTATTGTCGAACACCACCTCGGCCCCGCGCCGGCGGGCCTGGATCAGGGTTTCGATGAGCTTGCCACGACCTTGCTCACCGAGCACGGCCAGGGTGATGCCGCTGAAGTACAGCACGTCGTAATCCGGCAGCGCCGCCAGAATCGGTGCGGCGGCCGGGGTGGTGAAGCAATCACGCACCGCCGCCTCGTTGCGCCAGTACAAAAACCGCCGCTCACCCGCCGCGTCGGTCTGGATGCAATACAAACCCGGCAAACGACCGGGCAGGCGCTGGACCCGATCCAGGCCGATATTTTCGGCGGCCCAACTCTGGCACATGGCATCGCTGAAACTGTCGTCGCCCAAGGCGGTAACGTAATCCACCGCGCCCTTCTCACCCAGGGCGCGGGACAGGTACACAGCGGTGTTCAGGGTGTCGCCGCCGAAGCTTTGTTGCAGACTGCCATCGGCGCGCTGCTGCAGTTCGATCATGCACTCGCCGATCAGGGCGATGCGAGGTTTTGGGTTGGGGTAGCTCATGGGCGATCCTGATATTTCGATAGTGTCTGCCAGGCCGCTATCGCGAGCAGGCTCGCTCCCACAGGGGATATTGGTGAACATAAACCCTCTGTTCACAACCGCCCCCACTGTGGGAGCGAGCCTGCTCGCGATAGCCGCGACTCGGTTTCAAGGCTAGAAACAAGTCTCCATGCTCTCGACCACCCGCAACTGCTCATCCACCAGGCACGCCACCCGCCACTTGTCGAAAGTCAGGCACGGATGCGACGTACCGAACGAGATGATGTCGCCTACCCGCAGTTCCACCCCGGTCGCCACCGTCATGAACGCATGCTGGTCCATCACCGCCGTGACCTTGCAGCCGGCCAGGTCCTGCCCCGCTATGGAGTCGGAGCCGGGTTGGTAACGCTTGAGCGGCACCGGCAGCCCGGCGTCATAGGCCACGTCGCGTTTACCCAGGGCGATCACCGCAAAGCCGGGTTCAGGCAGCGATTGCACGTGGGCCCAGACTTCCAGGGCCGGGCGCAGACCTTCGTGCAGGTCGCTACGCCGTTCCAGCACGCAGCACTGGGCCTCTTTGTAGATGCCATGGTCATGGGCCACGTAACTGCCAGGACGCAGCACACTGAGGAAACGTCCGTGGGCGTTCCGAGCCTCGAAAGACTCGGCAATCAGGTCGTACCAGGCTGAACCCGAGGCGGTGATGATCGGCTTGTCGATGGCGAACGCACCGTTGTCCTGCAGTTGCACCGCCAGCCCCACCAGGGATGCGGCAAACGCACGGATGCCACTGATGGCGTGGTCACCATGGATCACGCCTTCGTAGCCTTCGATACCGGTCAGCGCCAGCGCCGGTTGCGCCCCGATCGCCTCGGCCAGGGCCAGCACCTCGGCCTCGGTCCGGCAGCCACACCGGCCACCCACCACACCGTATTCGATCATCACGTTCAACTTCGCGCCGCGAGAGGCAAAGAACGCGCCCAGCTCGGCAACGTTGTCGGGATGGTCGACCATGCAATGGAATTCGAACGCTGGATCTGCCAGCAGATCCGCGATCAGCGCCATGTTTGGCGTGCCCACCAATTGGTTGGCCATCAGCACCCGGCGCACGCCATGGGCGTAAGCGGCACGGGTCTGCACTGCGGTGGCCAGGGTCAGTCCCCAGGCGCCGGCCTCGAGTTGGCGGCGAAACAGCGCCGGGGTCATGCTGGTCTTGCCGTGGGGCGCCAGTTCGGCACCACTGTCCGTGACGAACTTTTGCATCCAGTCAATGTTGTGCTCCAACGCTTGGCGATGCAGCACCAGCGCCGGCAGGCTGATGTCGCGCAGCAGGTGATCGCCCGCTTGGGCGGCCCCCTTCTCCACGGCAGCGTTATGAATGGCAGAAGACATGTTCACACTCCTCACACAGCCGCGGCTGTCTATTCATTGATGCGACGGGCCAGGTTGTTGGCGCTTTCGATCAGCACCCGGCGGTAGTCGGCGTAGTTGTTCTTGGCGTCGGCCCGTGGGGCGACGATGCACAGGGTCGCGATGGCCACGCCATTGGCGTCTTTGACCGGCGCGGCGAAGCAGTGGGTGAAGGTGTCGGCCACACTGTCGAAGGAGAAAAATCCATCGAGCCCGGCCTGGCGGATCTCGGCAAGAAACCGCTCCAGGGGCAGGCGCTCGCCGTCCGGCAGGATGAAGTCGTCGGGGTCGATCAGGTCGACGATCTGCTGGTCACTCAGATGCGCCAGCAGCAGGCGTCCGGATGCGGTCCAGGGAATCGGCGCGTTCTCGCCGATGTCCGAGGAAATGCGAAAATGCCGCTCCCCCTCCTTCATCAGCGCCACCGTGTATTTGCGCCCGTTGAGCAGGCACATCTGGGCGGTTTCCCGGGTCTGGCTGACGATTTCCTGCAAGGCGTGATCGGCCTCGCGACTCAGGTCGAAATGCCGCAGGTGCGCCTGCCCGAGAAAGTACAACTGGCGGCCCAGATAGACGTGGCCGTCCTTGCCCACCGGCTCCAGGATGCGTCGCTCCAGCAGCGACGCCACCAGCTCGTAGACCGTGGACTTGGGACTGCCGATGCCGCTGGCGATGTCATTGGGGCGCAACGGCTGGCCGATTTCCTTGAGGAAGTCGAGGATATCGAACGCCCGGTCCAACCCTCGGGCCCGGCGTTTGATGGTGTCTTCGGTCATGTCTTGGGTTCCCATTCAATTGGCCGGGAGTTTAACCAGAGTGCTGCACCGCCTGATAGATTGCTATCGCAGGCAAGCCTTGCTCCCACAGGAGTTTGCATTGCCTTGTGGGAGCAAGGCGTGCCCGCGATGAGTCCTCAGTGACTCAGGCCTTTTTCTTGTAGGCGATGCAATCAATCTCAACCTTGCAATCAACCATCATGTTCGCTTGCACACAAGCCCTGGCAGGGGCATGTTCGGGGCTGAAGTATTCACCAAATACTTTGTTGAAACTCCAGAAATCCCGCGGATCTTCCAGCCATACCCCGCAGCGCACCACATCTTCAAGGCCGTATCCGGCTTCTTCAAGAATCGCGATCAGGTTCTTCATGGTCTGGTGGGTCTGCTCGACGATCCCGCCGACAATAATCTCGCCGTTGACCGCCGGCACCTGACCGGACACGTGCAGCCAGCCGTCGGCCTCAACGGCTCGGGCGAAGGGCCGTGGCTGACCGCCGCCTGCGGTGCTGCCGGTGCCGTAGCGCGTAATGCTCATGGGTGTTTCTCCTTGCCTGTATCAATCAGAGGTTCAATAAAATTAAAAACGGGTGTTCTTGAGAAACTCAGCCAGTCGTGGCGACTGTGGCCGTTCGAACAGTTCTTTCGGTGGGCCCTGTTCTTCGATGCGGCCCTGGTTCATGAACACGATCTTGTCGGACACCTCGAAGGCAAAACGCATTTCGTGGGTCACCAGCAGCATGGTCATGCCGTCTTCGGCCAGCCCCTTGATCACGTTCAGCACCTCACCCACCAATTCCGGGTCCAGGGCCGAGGTCACTTCGTCGAACAGCATCAGGCTGGGGTTCATGGCAATCGCCCGAGCGATCGCCACACGCTGCTGCTGACCGCCGGACAACTGACCGGGAAAATGATTGCGCCGTTCCAGCAAGCCGACCCGCTCCAGCCATTTCTCGGCCAGGGCCACGGCTTCGTCCTTGGGTAGCTTTTTCACCTTGAGCAGGCCCAGGGTGACGTTCTGCAACGCCGTCAAATGCGGGAACAGGTTGAATTGCTGGAAGGCCATGCCGGTCATGGCCCGGTGCCGGGCGATGACTTTTTCCGGGTGGCGCACGCGCTTGCCGCCCACCTCGTCATAGCCGATGGCCTCGCCATCGAGCACGATCTGCCCGCCCTGGAACTCCTCAAGCATGTTCACGCAACGCAGCAACGTGGTTTTGCCCGAGCCGCTGGAGCCGATCAGGGTGACGACATTGCCGCGCTGCATGCTCAGGTCCACGCCCTTGAGCACTTCCACCGGGCCGTATTGTTTGCGCAGACCGCGAATGTCCAGCAGCGGTTGAGCATTGGTAGAGGTCGAAACATCAGTCATGGCAAGGCCACCCGCTTTTCAATGTGCCGCCCGAGCAATTCGATGGCGTAGTTGATGATGAAAAAGAGAAAACCGGCGAACAGGTAAAACTCCAGGGTCATGAAGGTCCGGGCGATGATCTGCTGAGTGCTGAGCAGCAGTTCGGCAACGCCGATCACCGACAACAGGGTCGAAGCCTTGACGATTTCGGTGGAGGAATTGACCCAAGTCGGCAAGATCTGCCGCAGTGCCTGGGGCAACAGCACGTAACCCAGCGCCTGGAAGAACGTCAGGCCGATGGCCTGGCTTGCCTCCATCTGCCCACGGGGCAAGGCCTGCAAGGCACCGCGCACGATCTCGGCCACATGGGAGCCGCAAAACAGTGTCAGGCCCAAGGCACCGGCCTCGAATGCGCCGATTTGCCAGCCCAGGGCCGGGGCCATGTAGAAACAGGCCAGCACCAACACAAACACCGGAGTGCCGCGAATCACGTCGACGTAGAAACGAAACGGCGCGCGCATCCAGAAGCGACCGTAAGTCAGCACCAGCCCGGCGAACAGGCCGATCAGCGTGCCTAACAAAATCGCCAGTACCGAGCACTGCACGCTGGTCAGGAACCCGGCCCACAGCGTCTCCCGGGCGACCCACAACTCATGCAACCAACTGGGGGATTCGTACATGAAAGACTCCTAACGGCGGATCGCCAGACGCTGCTCGAAATAACGCAGCAGCATGGCAATGAGGTAACAGGCCGCGACATACAGGGCCGTGGTCACCAGCCAGGTTTCGATCACCCGGTAGCTCTCCACGTTGATCTTGCGGGCGTAATAAGTCAGCTCCGGCACAGCGATCGCTGCCGCCAGTGAGGTGTCCTTGAACAGCGAAATGAAGTTGTTCGACAACGCCGGCAACACGTTGCGCAGCATCACCGGCACGGTGACGTAGGCCTTCACTTGCCACTCGCCCAAACCGATGGCCAGCCCCGCTTCACGCTGGCCCTTGTGAATGCTCAACAGCCCGCCGCGGAACACTTCGGTCAGGTAGGCCCCGGCGTACAGCGAGAGCGTGATGACGAACGAGGGAATTTTGTCCAGGCGAATACCCAGGCTTGGCAAGGCGAAGTAGATCAGCAGGATCAGCACCAGGATCGGCGTATTGCGGATCACCGTGACATACACCGAGGCCAGCACCCGCAACACGCGGTGCTTGCTCAGCAGCGCGAACGCCATCGCCAGGCCGATCACGCAACCGATGGCGATCGACACCAGCGCCAGGGAAAGCCCCAGGCCGAGCCCCGCCAGCAAGGTGTCGAAATCGCGCCAGACGGCGGCAAAGTTCAACTGATAATTCATGGTCGGCAGTACCTTCAACGGGGCGCCCTCAAGGGCGCCCCGGGCTCACGGGATCATTTGAATTCGACGGGGAAACCGATGGCCGGCGACGGCAGCTCGACGCCGAACCATTGCTTGAACGATGCCGCATAGGTGGGGAATTCCACGCCGGTCATGGCTTCATGCAAGGTGGTGTTGACGAAGTTCAGCCAGTCCTGGTCGCCGCGCTTGACCGCGCAGGCATAGGTTTGCGGGCTCCAGGCGTAGGCCGGGCTGCGGTAGCGACCAGGGTTCTGCACCATCAGGTACTTGACCGAAGACTGGTCGGTGGCGGCCGCATCGGCGCGGCCGGAGTTCACCGCCTGATACATCAGATCGACACTGTCGTACTGATCGACCTTGGCCTTGGGCAGCGCCTGGTGCACCAATTCCTCGGCGTAGACGTTCTGCAGCACAGCCACGGTGACGTCATCGCCGGCGGCCTTGAGGTCTTCGATTTCCTTGTACTTGCTGTTGGCCGGCAGCAGCAGGCCCACGCCTTCGCGGTAATACGGCAGGGTGAACGCCACTTGCTGGGCACGACTGGCGGTGACGGTGATGAACTGGCAGCTCATGTCGACCTTGTCGGTCAACAGGTTCGGAATGCGTGCATCGGACGACTGCACCACAAACTCGACTTTCTCCGGGTCATTGAACAGACCCTTGGCCACCATCCGTGCGATGTCGATATCAAAACCCTGCAACTTGCCATCCGCTCCCTGGAAGTGCCACGGCGCATTGGTGCTGCCCGTGCCCACGATCAATTTCCCGCGCTGCAGCACGCTATCGAGCTTGCTGTCCGCCGCCTGAGCGACACCCATGGCAGCCGTCGTGGCCGCGAAGATAAAAACACACGCTTTGAACAAGGAAGGTCGGCGATGCATGGCAAGCACTCCTGAGTCAGTTTATTCCGCTATACCGGAACTTAGTATGTAACAACGGAATAGACAGCAGAAAGTGTGCCACAGGCATGCGGTGTATGGATAAGGGAAATGGAAAACCAATGAAATCAAAAGGATGGCACGCCCAGACGTTTCAATAGGAACGCGGGCATCTGCGCAGGGACTGCTACTGTTGGCTACAGCCTCGGGTAGCAAGGCCCCAGACAGGGAGCAAGCGAGGCTTTTGCGCACCAAAAGGGAGCCGTTCAACTGTCAACTCTGACAGTAGCGATGCCCAGCCGTGTTGCTTATGGTGGCAAACACTCGCTCTGTCGATGAAGGGAAGCCCGCCATGAGTTCGTTCATCACTCACATCGCCTCATCGAAGGACTACCGCACGGCTCTCAAGACCTGGCGCCCGGTAGTCTTCTATTTCGGCCACCCCCACTGCTACGCCTGTAGCTGGGCCGAGCCGCTGTTTTGCAGCGTTGCCGAGACATTCAAGGATCGGGCGGTGATCTACAAATTGAGTACCAGCGAATCGCCCCGACACCCGGACGTTACCGGGACACCCACGGTGCTGTTTTATAAGGATGGGAAGTTACGCCGCAAGCTCAAGGGCGTCGGTGATCAGGCCTCGCTGACCCAGAACTTTGCCGAACACATCGGCCGAACCAAACCCAGACGGCCGCGTCGTTCGCCTCGCCGTGACTTGCACTGGTTGCACGAGCAACTGCGAACCTTGTGCACCACCCGCCGGGCACGGGAGCTTGTAAGGTTGCGAGCAACGCTTGGATAACGGCGTGTTTCTTGGAATGGCAAATAAGTACCCTGTGGGAGCGAGCCTGCTCGCGATGGCGGAGTGTCAGGCAGTGTTGTACCTTCCGTGACAGAGGTTCATGACAGCTTCCTGGCCGATAAACAGCCCCATGCCATCACTGGGTAACTTACTGCACCTAGCGCCCGCAAAACCTCACTCTGGACAACATCCGCAAATCCCCGTCGCGGTAATAATCGTCCGTCCAGCTGTCATCCACCGCCAGCGGCTTGACCTGCTTGAGCGCCAGTTTTTTCGCGAAATAGCGAAAGCGGTAGTGCTCATAGAAGCGCAGCAGCTCAAGCCCGTAGCGGTCGGCCAGGTCGGTGTCGCCCTGAATGATCAGGTAGTTCTCGTCGTTGCCGCTGCTGGCCGCGGCACTCAGGTTGTGGCTGCCGCTGATGATGGTCGGCGTGTCGCTGGTGAAGTCGGTGACGACGGCTTTGGTGTGCACCAGCAGATTGCCTTTCTGGCCTTTCATGTTTTCCCTGAGCCAGCCCTCCAGGCCGGTATTGAGCAGCGCGGTGGCGGCGAATTCGGCGGTGCGGTCGGCATGAAAGCCAGTGATGCGGCTGGTGGTGTTCTGCAGGCCGTAACGCAGCACGTCGTCGTTGGGTTGACCGAGCAAGGCATCGAGGATCCGGTCGGGCAAGGCGAAGGCCGTGACGAACAGCAGGTCCTTGCGAGCGCCATTGATGATATCGACGAAGCGATCCAAGTCGCCCTCTCCCGTACGCGGCGAGAACCCGGTGAACAATGGCTCCTCGGGGACCATGGGGTTGTTCCGGTTGATCCACTGCCGCGTGGCCTCGACGTCCTCGGGTGCGGCCCAGATCTGCTCGAACACCTGCCGATAGCTGTTGCTGACCCGCGCGTCGTCCAGCACATGAATAACGTTGGCCTGGCGGTAGACGCCGTTGGCAGTGAAATTGGTGCTGCCGCACAGCACGGCCTCGGGGTGAAATGAACCGGTGTCGTCGACCTTGCTCAGCACGATGAACTTGTCGTGGAAAATATTGTGCGTGACGCGCCCGCGCTTGTTGGCCGCCGGCAGCGCTGCCAGACTGGCTTCGTTGCGCAATGTGCCGTCGTCTCCCGGCTCAGCGTGGTACAGCACCCGTACCCGCGCCCCCCGTGCGAAAGCGGCGTTCACAGCCTCGACGATCACCGGCAGTTCATATTCATAGATGGCGACGTCCAGGGCCCAACTGGCGTTCAGGGCCCGGTCGATAAAACCGGTCAAGCGCCCCAGCAAACCGTTTTCCAGCCAGCGGCGCGGCGCGTCGGGCCAAGCATCGATGGACAGATTTTTGTTGGCGTCGATCAGCGCATCCAGCTCGGGAAATTTGCGCTGGAAGGCCTGGCTCGCGGCCACGGCACGATTGAAAATGACCATCTGGTTGCTTGGCTGACCATCGTCACTGGTCACTGACACCTCAAGTGATTCCCCCAGTTGCGGCGCGTCAGGGCTGCCATAGGCCAGGTGCACACGGTAGTGAATTGCCACGCCTGGGTTGATGGCGTAGTCGGCCCAGCGAAATTTCTGCAACGGTGCTTTATCGCTCGGCGTAGCGCGAAATTGCGGGAACGTGTGCACCTTGTCGGGGAAGGTCAGGCTGTTGAACAGGAACAGCCAGGGCTTGGCGCCGTGCTGCTTCTCGATGGCAAAGCCGAGCAAGCCCTTGCGCCGGGGTTCGGCCAGGTCCATGGCGAGCAATACACCGTTGGTGCCAGCGTAGGCCTTGACCCGAAAATCGTCCTGGGCGTTGGTGACGAGTACGCGCATGGTTCACTCCTGTGAGGTCTGGCTGAGCATAGAACAGCGATGCTTATTGAGCGTGCGGATCTGACACCGGGGCGATGCTATCGCGAGCAGGCTCGCTCCCACAGGGGATTCATCGATCGAGTGTTCACCACAGAACAAATGTGGGAGCGAGCCTGCTCGCGATGAGGCCATGTCAGTCAGCGAACATCCGAGCCCGGTAGTCCTTCATCAATATGCCGATACTGCGCCCCCAACTGCCCCGCCAATTGCCGGGCCCGGCCCAGGCGAATCGGTCCGCGTTCGATGTCGATCAACAGGCTTGGGCAATCAAGGGGCGGCAGTGTCAGCTGCTGTTTGACTCGCCCGTCGGTCATCAGCAACACCCGCTGTTGCTCGGTCGGGTAGCGCTTGCGCCGGGCCGTCAACCAGCGTCCGGCCTCGTTCAGCGCCGCCAGCAACGGCGTGCCGCCGCCGGCGCCCAGGCCGTCGAGCCAGTCCCGTAGCCCGGCCGAGGCCTTGAGCCCTTGCACCTGCCAGGCTGGTGCGCTGCCGCTGGCCGTCAGCAAGGCCAGCCGGGCGCGTTGGCGGTAGGCGTCATCGAACAGTTGCGCCAGCAGGCCTTTGCCATCGCTCAAGGCTTGATGACGACGAGTCGAGGCCGAGGCGTCGATGATGACCAGCCACAGTTCATGGGGCGAACGATGGCGTTGCTGAAAACGCAGGTCTTCACGCAGGCGTGGACGGCCAGCGAGCAACGTGCCTGGCCAGTTCACCGCCCCGCTGGCCGCCGCTTTGCTGCGGCCCTGGCGCCCCTGGTCCAACCGTCCCGCACGGGGTCTGGCATTCACCCCCGCGGGCGAACGGGGGCGAATGCCTAGGGCTTTTTTGGCCAGCTCGGCACGTCACGCCGAGTGCCGATGGGCAATGCCCGGGCCGGCAGGTCACCCCACTGGCCCTGGCCTTCGTCAGGCCTGGCGGTTTGATCGGCGGTGGCTGGCGGCGCCTGGGACGGCGCAGGGGCCGAAGGCTCGCGCCTGCGATGACGCAATGCAAACTCGGCGACCGCATCAATGTCCTCAACGGCAATGGCATCCGCCCCGCGCCACGCAGCATGGGCGCGGGCGGCCCGCAGCCAGACCAGGTCCGCGCGCAAGCCATCGACCCCAGCGGCAAAACAACGCTCGGTGATCTGCGCCAGCGCCTGGTCATCCAGAGGAATCTGCATCAACCGGTCGCGAGCCTGTTGGCAGCGTTCGCGTAACTGCTGCTGGGTCGGTTCCCACTCTGCGCAGAACGCCGCCGGATCGCTGTCGAAATCCAGCCGCCGACGAATAATCTGCCCGCGCTCAATCGGTGCGGTGTGGCCGTCCAGGGCCACGTTCAGGCCGAAACGGTCGAGCAACTGCGGACGCAATTCACCCTCTTCCGGGTTCATGGTACCGATCAATACAAAACGTGCCGGATGCCGGTGTGAGATGCCGTCACGCTCGATCAGGTTGGTGCCGCTGGCAGCCACGTCCAGCAACAGGTCCACCAGGTGGTCGGGCAGCAGGTTCACTTCATCGACATACAACACCCCGGCGTCGGCCTTGGCCAAAACGCCGGGAGAGAACTGCGCGCGCCCCTCCCCCAGGGCCGCGTCCAGATCCAGGGTACCCACCAGTCGCTCTTCAGTGGCGCCCAAAGGCAAGGTGACAAACTGGCCGCTGGCCAACAGGTCCGCCAGCCCCCGGGCCAGCGTGGACTTCGCCATGCCCCGTGGGCCTTCGATGAGCACACCGCCGATTTTCGGATCGATCGCAGCCAGGCACAGGGCAAGTTTCAGGTCATCGGCCCCGACCACGGCGCAGAGCGGGAAATGAGGGGTGTCGGTCATATCTAATTCTCAAAGGTGGTCGGTAACGTCAGTGTGAAAAGAGTACTTGTGGCGAGGGGATTTATCCCCGTTGGACTGCAAAGCAGGCCTCCCAATGTGGACAAGAGGGTCGCTTCGCAGCCCAGCGGGGATAAATCCCCTCACCACAGGTCAACCCATCACAGGGGTTGTGTATAGCCCGTCGAATGGGCAAGTCAGCTGTCTTCTTCTATATCCAACAACAAGTTCTCCAGCGCCTCACGATACTCCCCGGGCTCCTGCCACATTCCGCGCTGCTGCGCTTCGAGCATGCGCTCGGTCATGTCGCGCAAAGCATCGGGGTTGTGCTGGCGAACGAAATCGCGGGTATCGGGGTCGAGCAGATAAGCCTCGGCCAGCAAGGCGTACTGGTGATCGTCGATCAACTGCGTGGTGGCGTCGAAGGCGAACAGGTTGTCCACCGTCGCCGCCAGTTCAAACGCACCTTTATAGCCGTGGCGCTTGATCCCGTCGATCCACTTCGGATTAGCCGCCCGGGAACGAATGACGCGGTTGAGCTCTTCTTTCAACGTGCGGATCTTGGGCAAGTCCGGCTGGCTGTGATCGCCGTGGTAACTGGCCGCCGTTGCGCCGCCAAGGGTCTCCACCGCCGCCAGCATGCCGCCCTGGAATTGGTAGTAATCGTTGGAATCGAGCAGGTCGTGTTCGCGGTTGTCCTGGTTCTGCAACACCGCCTGCACCTGGCTAAGGCGCCGGGAGAACTGCTCCCGGGCGGCAGTGCCTTCATCGCCGGCGCCGTAGGCGTAGCCACCCCAATTCAGGTAGACCTGCGCCAGGTCTTCGCGGCTCTGCCACAGGCGGCCGTCGATGGCGCCCTGCACACCCGCGCCGTAGGCGCCGGGCTTGGCGCCGAAGATCCGCCACCCGGCCTGACGGGCCGCGACCTCAGGGTCAAGGCCCGATTCCAACAGGGCCTGGCGCTCGCTGCGCACCTTCGCCGCCAAGGGGTTCATGTCGTCCGGTTCGTCGAGGGCGGCGACGGCCTGCACCGCTGCATCGAACAGGCGGATCAGATTGGCAAAGGCGTCCCGGAAGAACCCGGAGACCCGCAGCGTGACATCGACCCGAGGCCGGTCCAGCAGACTCAACGGCAGGATCTCGAAATCGTCGACTCGCTGGCTGCCCGTGGCCCACACCGGACGCACGCCCATCAACGCCATGGCCTGGGCAATGTCGTCACCGCCGGTGCGCATGGTGGCGGTGCCCCACACCGAAAGCCCCAATTGACGCAGGTGATCACCGTGGTCCTGCAAGTGCCGCTCAAGGATCAGGGACGCCGACTGAAAACCGATGCGCCACGCGGTGGTAGTCGGCAGGTTGCGCACGTCCACCGAGAAGAAGTTGCGCCCGGTGGGCAGCACATCCAGGCGCCCGCGACTGGGCGCACCGCTGGGGCCGGCCGGCACGAAACGCCCGCTCAAGGCATCGAGCAAACCGCGCATTTCCGCCGGACCGCAAGCGTCCAGACGCGGAGCCACGACGCCGCGCAGGTTTTCAATAATGCTGTTCACCGTTTCCCAACCCGGCGCCTCAAGTTGCGCGACCACGCCCTCCAGGGCCTGCTCGATCAATTGCCCGGCGAACAATTCCAAACGTTCACGAGTATCGCCAGCGGTCCGCCAAGGTTCGTCGCTGAGCCGACCCAAGGCTTCGGGGCACGCGCCGGTCCAGGGTTCGGCCAGCACACAATCCAGCGGATCGAAACCCAGCGCAAAGGCCTTGGCCAGCGCCCGCAGCAAACTCGACTGCGCGCCCTTGCCATCCCCCCGGGGAATGCGCAGCAACGCCAGCAAGGTGTCGATGCGCAACCGTTGTGTGGGCGACTCGCCAAAAATGTGCAGGCCGTCGCGGATCTGCGACTCCTTCAGATCGCACAGGTAAGTGTCCAGGCGCGGCAGCCAGATTGCCACGTCAGCGTCGCCGTCCAGTTGCAACTCGCGGTCGATGTGGGTCTCGCGCACCAGATTCAGAATGTCTCGCTGCAGTTCCCGGGCGCGGCGTGGGTCGAGCAGTTGCGCTTCGTAGTATTCGTCAGCCAACAGCTCAAGGTTACGCAGCGGCCCATAGGTTTCGGCCCGGGTCAGCGGCGGCATCAAGTGATCGATAATCACGGCCTGGGTGCGACGCTTGGCCTGGGCGCCCTCGCCCGGGTCATTGACGATGAACGGATAGATGTTCGGCAACGGTCCCAGCAGCGCATCCGGCCAGCAGTTTTCCGACAGCCCGACGCCCTTGCCCGGCAACCATTCGAGATTGCCGTGCTTGCCGACATGAATCAGCGCGTGAACCCCGTAGGTGTTGCGCAGCCAGAAATAAAACGCCAGGTAGCCATGGGGCGGCACCAGGTCCGGGTCGTGGTACACGGCGCTCGGATCGACCTGATAGCCTCGAGCCGGCTGGATGCCGACGAACGTCAGGCCCAGGCGCACGCCAGCAATCATCAGCCGGCCATCGCGGAACATCGGGTCCTGTTCGGGCGCGCCCCAGCGCTCCAGCACCGCCTGGCGATTGGCCTCGGGCAATGCGTCGAACATGGCCCGGTAAGCATCCAGCGCCAGGCTCTGGTGACAGGGCCGTTGGTCAAGACTGTCCAGGTCGTTGCTTACCCCGCCGAGCAACTGCTGGATCAGCGCGGTGCCGCTCGCAGGCAGTTCAGCCGGCAGCGGATAGCCCTCGGCCTGCAAGGCCCGCAGGATATTCACTGCCGCCGCCGGGGTGTCCAGGCCGACGCCGTTACCGATGCGCCCATCCCGGGTCGGGTAGTTGGCGAGGATCAGCGCCACGCGCTTTTGCGAGTTAGGCAGGCACGCCAGGGTAGTCCAGCGCCACGCCAGCTCAGCGACAAAATCCATGCGCTCGGGCACGGCCCGGTAGCAGACCACATCGCTCTGGCTGCGCTCGCTGCGCCAGGCCAGGTCCTTGAAACTGATGGGGCGACTGATGATCCGCCCGTCCAGTTCTGGCAGGGCAATGTGCATCGCCAGGTCCCGCGGGCCCAGACCCTGCTCACTGGCGCGCCAGCCAGGCTCGTTGTCCTGGGCGCAGATCGCCTGGATCACTGGGATATTGCGGCGAAACGGTCGCAAGTGCGGCGCTTCGGGGCTCGATTGGGCGAAACCGGTGGTGTTGAGGATCACCCCCGCCGCCACCTCATCCAGCCAGTCTTCAACCAAGGCCAGGCAAGCAGGCTCCTTGAGGCTCGCCACGGCAATGGGCAAGGGATTGAGCCCCGCCGCTTGCAGACGCTGGCAAAACACGTCGATGAACGCCGTGTTCGCTGCTTGCAGGTGGGAGCGATAAAACAGCACCGCCGCCACCGGCTGCCCGGCCCGCCAGTCGCTTTGCCAATCACTCAGGCTGGCGTTGGTTCGTTCCGGATGGTAGATCGCCGTGCGCGGCAGGGTTTGCGGTTCGCCCCAAGGATAGTCGCGACCGAACCATTGGCTGGCCAGGTTATGGAACAGGTCCAGGGCATTGCCCAAACCGCCTTGGCGCAGGAACTGCCAGAGCCGATCCCGATCCTCATTGGGCACGTTGCTCAGGTCGCTGAGCTCCGGGTCGGGTCGATCGTCCCCCGGCACCAGGATCAGCTTCACCCCGCGCCCGGCCAGTTCCATAAGACGTTCAATGCCGTAGCGCCAATAACCGATACCGCCATGCAGGGAAAGCAGGATGACCTTGGCGTGACGCAACACGTCGTCGAAATACAGATCCACCGAGGCGTGGTTTTGCACCTGCATCGGGTTGGCGAGGCGAAACTGCGGATAGTCGTCCGGCAACTGCCGCGCCGCTTCGGCCAGCAGCGCCAGGCTGGAGTCGCCGCTGCACAGGATCACCAGCTCGGCGGGGGTTTGTCCGAGATCGGCAATGTTGTCGTCCGACACGAAACCGCCGGGCTGGGTCCTGAGCAGGTGCATGGCTTAGACGCTGAGGGCGGCGCGCAATTGCGCTTCGAGCAGCCCGGCATCCAGCGCCTGGCCGATCAGCACCAGACGGGTCACCCGCGCTTCATCGGCGCCCCACTGCCGGTCGAAATGTTTGTCGAAGCGCGTGCCCACGCCCTGGATCAGCAAACGCATCGGCTTGCCAGGAATGGCCGCGAACCCCTTGACCCGCAGCACGCCGTGCTGGACCACCAGTTGGGTCAGCGCGTCCAGCAGCAGGCTTTCGTCGGCCTGGGGCAGTTCGATGGAAATGGAGTCGAACGCGTCATGATCATGGTCGTCATCGTCGCCGTCATGGTGATGATCGTGATGGCTGTGGCGGCTGTCGATGTGCTCCTCGGAGCCGGCGCCCAGGCCGATCAACACTTCCAAAGGCAAGCGGCCGCTGCTGGCTTCGATGACCTTGACCGCCGGCGGCAGTTCTTCGGCCACTTCCAGGCGCACCTTGGCCAGGTCTTCAGGGCTGATCAGGTCGGCTTTGTTGAGGATCACTAGGTCGGCGCTCGCCAGTTGATCGGCGAACAGCTCGTGCAGCGGTGATTCGTGGTCCAGGTTGGGGTCAAGTTTGCGCTGGGCATCGACCTGGTCCGGAAACGCGGCGAACGTGCCGGCGGCCACGGCCGGGCTGTCGACCACGGTGATGACCGCATCGACGGTGCAGGCGCTGCGGATTTCCGGCCACTGGAAAGCCTGGACCAGCGGTTTGGGCAGGGCCAGGCCCGAGGTTTCGATAAGGATGTGATCGAGGTCACCGCGCCGCGCCACCAACTCGCGCATCACCGGGAAAAACTCTTCCTGCACGGTGCAGCACAGGCAACCGTTGGCCAGTTCATAGACGCGACCGTTGGCTTCTTCTTCGGTGCAGCCGATCGAGCACTGCTTGAGGATCTCGCCGTCGATACCCAGCTCGCCGAACTCATTGACGATCACGGCGATGCGGCGGCCCTGGGCGTTGTCGAGCATGTGCCGCAGCAAGGTGGTTTTACCCGAGCCGAGGAAGCCGGTGACGATGGTGACAGGGAGTTTGGCCAGTGTTTTCATCGGATGCCCTTTGGCAAGGTGGCGGGCAAACGGGACGACAACCCGCACGCATGGGCGCACGCGGAAGATTTCGCCACCGGATCACCCCGCCCGGTTGTAGTGAGAATCTGTGTCGAGGCAGGTCTCCTGGCTGACGGCGGGCCAGTCATTCGACTGGCAGTGACTGCGCCTTCCCGTGCACCCTTGGTCAAGAGCATGCACAGTGGCCTTGCAGAAACATCACCGTTCACAGTTGCGGGGGCAGCCGCGGCTTGGACCGCGTTCCCTTCTTAGCTTCGGCCAATGCCGAAGAACCTCGAAGGCGCAAGGCTACGCAGGGTGTGGGGGCGGGTCAATGTCCGCAGGTGAGTTCTGTGGTGTCTTGCGGGCCCTATCGCGAGCAGGCTCGCTCCCACAGTAAATCTCGCCGATCACAAAATTCATGTTCAACAAAGCTCAACTGTGGGAGCGAGCCTGCTCGCGATGGGCGCAACGGGTATCAGCCAATTGACGCCCCGCCCCCGCCCATGCTCTCCTGTGCGCCTAGTTACGGGTGCCCTTCACAGGGTGAAACGGGAAACCGGTGAATCGTGTGCTTTACTTCAAGGCCACGTCAGTCCGGTGCTGCCCCCGCAACGGTAAGCGAGAGAAGCGTCAGATCCACTGTGCCTCACGGCATGGGAAGGTGACGCTTGTCGGCCAGGCACAAGCCCTGCCCCTCGCGAGCCCGGAGACCGGCCCATGACTCATGCATCAACAAACCCGCGGTGGGCGGGCGCTGTTCGAACCTTGGCGGGCCTGCGCCCGGGGTTTCATTGCGCTCGCTTCACCCGATGACAAGAGACCATAGGGAAGCGCCATGTCGACCATCAGCAGCACCGCCCGTACCGCCAGCAGCTCCACGACCCTGAGCCAGCGCCTGAGCGCGGCGATTTTCGCCTCGATCCTCGGTGCAGGCCTGGTCTATTTCGCCGGTTTCTCCCACATCGAAGCGGTGCACAACGCGGCCCACGACACCCGCCACAGCGCCGCATTCCCGTGCCATTGAGACCTGACGACATGATCAAGCGTATCGCGCAAACCGCCGGTTTCAGCGGGTTGCTGGCCGCCCTGCTGCTGACCCTCCTCCAGAGTTTCTGGGTATCGCCGCTGATTCTGCAGGCCGAAACCTACGAAAGCGCACCGGCTACCGAGCACCATGAGCACGCCGCTGGGGCCGTTCACTCCCATGATGCCCAAGCGTGGGAGCCGGAAGACGGTTGGCAACGACTGCTCTCCACCACCGGCGGCAATCTGGTGGTCGCAGTGGGTTTCGCCCTGATGTTGGCGGGCTTGTACACGCTGCGGGCGCCGACTCGCACGTCCCAGGGATTGCTTTGGGGTTTGGCCGGTTATGCCACGTTTGTCCTGGCCCCCACCCTCGGCCTGCCACCGGAGCTGCCTGGTACGGCGGCGGCCGATCTGGCCCAACGGCAGATGTGGTGGATCGGCACGGCGGCCTCCACTGCGGTAGGTATCGCCCTGATTGTCTTCGGCAGGCATTGGTTGCTCAAACTGTTGGGCGTGGCGACCTTGCTGGTGCCCCATGTCATCGGTGCGCCGCAGCCTGAGGTCCACTCGATGCTGGCGCCCGAAGCACTTGAAAGCCAGTTCAAGCTCGCCTCGCAAGTGACCAACGTCGCGTTCTGGCTGGCCTTGGGCCTGGTCAGCGCATGGTTGTTCCTGCGTGGCGACCAGGCTCAGCACGACGCATGAGCACCGGGCCGATCCTGGTGGTCGGCCTGGGCTGTCAACGCGGCTGCCCGGCCAGCACGCTGCGAGAACTGCTTGATCAGACTTTGCGGGCACACGGCATCGAGCTCTCTGAGGTTCGCGCCTTGGCCAGTATCGACCTCAAGCGTGACGAGCCGGGCCTGCTGGAGCTGGCCGAGCAACTGGAGTTGCCGCTGACCTGTTTCAATGCCGAGCAATTGTCCAGCTACCAGCAGCGGCTCAGTCACCGCTCCGAGATCGCTTTTGAACGCACCGGTTGCTATGGCATCGCCGAAAGCGCTGCCCTGGCCCTGGCCGACCGGTTGGGCGCGACACCTGCGACGCTGTTGATTCCTCGCCAAAAGACCCCAAGCGCCACACTGGCATTGGCGGTGACGTCGTAAAACCCGATAATTCGCGCCCTGGATCATGAGCGATCTTCATTCAAAGGGTCGCCGACTCACCTTTAGGAACCGGTCATGACCGTATATTTCATTGGCGCCGGCCCTGGCGACCCGGAACTGATCACTGTCAAAGGTCAGCGACTGATCCGCAGCTGCGCGCTGATCATCTACGCCGGCTCCCTGGTGCCCACAGCCGTGCTGGAAGGCCACAGCGCCGAACAGGTGGTCAACAGCGCCGAACTGCATCTGGAGCAGATTATCGAGCTGATCAAGGCCGCTCACTTCAAGGGCCAGGACGTGGCCAGGGTGCACTCCGGCGACCCGAGCCTGTATGGCGCCATTGGCGAGCAGATTCGGTGCCTGCGGGAACTGGACATCCCGTTCGAGATCATCCCCGGCGTGACCGCGACCTCCGCCTGCGCCGCCCTGCTGGGCGCCGAACTGACTTTGCCGGACGTGTCCCAAAGCCTGATCCTCACCCGCTACGCAGACAAAACCGCGATGCCCGCCGGCGAAGAACTGGGCAGCCTGGCGCAGCACGGGGCGAGCATGGCGATTCACTTGGGCGTCAATCATCTGGAAAAAATCGTCAACGAACTGCTGCCCCACTACGGCGCGGATTGTCCGATCGCAGTGATTCACCGGGCGACATGGCCGGACCAGGATTGGGTGGTGGGTACGCTGGCTGACATTGCCAGAAAGGTCCAGGCCAAGGGCTTTCGACGCACGGCGCTGATCCTGGTGGGACGCGTGCTGGGTAATGATGTGTTCAGTGAGTCGTCGCTCTACCGCGCCGGGCACGCGCATCTCTACAGACCCTGAAAACACAACTTTGAGAGCGAGCTTGCTCCCACAGGAATTTGCGGCGATTAAAAAAATCGAACGTCACCGCCGCCCCAATGTGGGAGCGAGCCTGCTCGCGATAGCGGTGGATCAGCTTGCGCGGATGTCGGATCCACCCATAAAAAAACGGCGCTCACGGGCGCCGTTTTTTCTATCCGCAGCGAACACCTATCAGTAGTAGGCGTTTTCTTTCTGCGTGTGGTCGGTCACGTCGCGCACGCCCTTGAGCTCCGGGATACGCTCGAGCAAGGTGCGCTCGATGCCTTCCTTCAAGGTCACGTCGGCCTGGCCGCAGCCCTGGCAACCGCCGCCGAACTGGAGCACGGCGATGCCGTCTTCCACCACGTCGATCAGCGAAACCTGGCCGCCGTGGCTGGCCAGCCCAGGGTTGATTTCGGTTTGCAGGTAATAATTGATGCGCTCGTTGACCGGGCTGTCGGCATTGACCATCGGCACCTTGGCGTTCGGCGCCTTGATGGTCAACTGGCCGCCCATGCGGTCGGTGGCATAGTCGACCACCGCGTCGTCCAGGAACGCTTCGCTGAACGAGTCGATGTACGCGGTGAAGCTCTTGAGCCCCAGCGCGGTGTCTTCAGGTTTCTCTTCCCCCGGCTTGCAGTAGGCAATGCAGGTTTCAGCGTACTGGGTGCCGGGCTGGGTGATGAAGATGCGGATCCCGATACCTGGGGTGTTCTGCTTGGACAGCAGGTCGGCCAGGTAATCGTGGGCGGCATCGGTAATGGTAATGGCGGTCATGGAAACTCCTCGCAGGCTTGTCGGCAGTTTACGCCAATCATCGCGCCGGACAAAGTCCTAGTATTTTTGTCAGGAAAGCACTCGAATATCCTGGTCAGAGGTTCTGGTAGCGATTCATGTCCAGCACCCCACTTTCCAGCGGCTGCGTCTCCTGCAGGTAGTGGCTCAGGTCATGGAAGTACTGCCAGAACTGCGGGTGACTGCGCCGAATGCCCCAGCGCTCGACAATCCGCTCGAACGCCTGCCCGTCCCGGGCGCCCTCCATGGCGTCGACAAAGGCCGGCACTTGCTCGGCGGGGATGTTGAAGATGAAGTTCGGATAGCTGCTCAGCACACCCGGAAAGACCGTCAAGGTGTCCAGCCCCGGTTGGTATCGCAGCGCCTCGCCGAGCAAAAATGCCACGTTACTGTGAGCGCGGTTGCGCAGCAGGCTGTAGACCTCACGGCGACCGCTGACGGTTTCGACGCGCAACATGGTCGCTTCCGGCAACTGGTTGATGACGCTCAGGCCCGCCGCCGGTCGGGAAGACAGGCGACTGAGGGCCTGTTCGGCGTTCTGTAAGGGCGGATCAATGTTCGGACGCGAGCAATAGGCGCCATTACACCGGTTGATCGGATCGGGCCGCGCGTTCAAGTCGCCATAACGAACCAGCAATTGCTGGACGAAATCGCGCTTGGGATCATCTTCGTCAAGCTTGAGCGCGGTGGGTTTATCGTCGTCGATAGCCTCGTAATCGAGCCACATCTTGAATTTTCCGCCCGACTGATACCAATCGTTGAGGTAGTCCTCGCGGGAATCGGCTGGCATCAGGCGCAGGAAGTTCTGCTCCGCACCGTTGCGAATCAGGTCGAAATACAGTCGCGTCTGGGCCTGGTGGGACACGTTGCCGAACACGTCGAAGTTCACCGCCAACTGATAATAAGTGCGCTCCAGCAATGGAAAGTCGAACAGCCACATCGTCTGCGGCACCTCGCCAATCAGGCCCTTGGTGACCGAAGCACTGTCGAAATGCCGGAAAATGCTCAGCAAGGCATTGTCGTTGCCGGCCCACAGCGTCGACCAACTGGGCGCAGGCAGGTCGGCGTAGTTGTCGCGACGCAAGGCTTCGTACTCGTTGCGCTTGTCCCGGTAGTCCAGCCACAGGCTCAGGACGCTGCCCACGTCGTCATTCTGCCCCGGCATCGCCAGCAACGGTGTGGCCTGGCCGCGGTAATTGGGGTCGGTGATGTACAGATCATGTTCCGGGGCCTGGAACAACGCCCAGAAGTTGTCGCGAATCACGTCCGTGGCGATCTGGCCCCGGCAAACCGGGCCGCGGATAAATGTGCGCACGAAATACTCGGCGTTATCGAGCATGAACTGATAGCGGGCCTGGGCCGGGATCGCCTCGAAGGTGGAAAACGGGTTGGCCCGGCGCTCCGGGCCGTACCCTGGCAACGCAGTGACCTGCCATCTGCCGCTGTAGAACAGGCTCTTGATCCGCGCCATTTTCGCCGCGCTCAACCCGTAGGTGATGTGGGTCTTGTGCACGATCACCCCTTGTACCGGCCAGAGCCGGTAATACACACGGGTGCCAGGGTCATCGTTCGGGCGGCGGGTGTTGATCAGATCGATTGGCTGGCCGGTAGGCGTGCGCGAACGTACCCACTGGAAGAAATGCCCCGGCTCGCCATCCTTGAAATAGATGTGCGCCAGAAACCAATGCTCGAACAACCACCGGCCCACCAGGCTTTCCCGGGCGCCGGGGGCGTTGAGCAGGTTTTCCCACTGCACCACCTGCAAAGCTTCGGCGGCGCTCGGCGCCAGCGCTTGCTGATCGATGGGTGCACCCGCGGCCAGCCAGCGCTGCAAGGTCTGATATTGCTGGTCGGTCAGGCCAGTGACCGCCAGAGGCATGCCTTCCTTGGGATGCGCGGCGGCGTACTCGTCGAATTGCCCCGGCATCGGGCAGCTGTTGTCACGCTCAAGCCCAAGCACGATGTCCTGGGGCAACTTGGCGTTGGGCTGCAACGGTGTGTTGTGGCCCAGTTCGAGCATCTGCGCCATCAGCGCGGCCTGACTGCCTTGAGCGTCCAGCACGGAATAGAAGCCTTTGCGCTGCCAGGCCCGCTGGCCGGAGGCGTCATAGAACAAACGGGTGGGTTCGGCAGCCTGGCGTCGTTCACCGTCATAGACCGGCAGCTTGCTCGCGCCCCGGGACACGCCTTCGCCACTGCCCAGGTTCAATTGGCACGCAGAGTCATAGCAGGCGTGGCAGGCGACGCATTTTTCCGTGAAGATCGGCTGGATATCGCGAGTGTAGGAAATCGCCGGGGCGGGATCCTTTGCCACTGAGTGAAAAGACAACAGCAGCAACAGACTGCCGAATAAGACGCGGTACGGCATGTCTCGGGTCCCTAAGAGATAATCCGGCGATTCTACCGGGCCGCCATCGCGATGCAAACATGAGCAGGATTCATGCAAAAGCCACCCATGATCAAATCCTGTACAGGTTTGCTATCATCCCCGCCTTCGTAATGGTCTTTTTCCAGGTAGTCCTATGTCCGATCGCAGCGCTCGCCTTTATCTTCTCCAGCAGGCCCTCAAGGAACGCATTCTGATCCTCGACGGCGGCATGGGTACGATGATCCAGAGCTACAAGCTTGAGGAACAGGACTATCGTGGCAAGCGTTTCGCCGACTGGCCGAGCGACGTCAAGGGCAACAATGATTTGTTGGTCCTGAGCCGTCCGGATGTGATCGGCGCCATCGAAAAAGCCTACCTGGATGCCGGTGCAGACATTCTGGAAACCAACACCTTCAACGCCACCCAGGTGTCCCAGGCCGACTACGGCATGCAGGGCCTGGCCTACGAGCTGAACCTGGAAGGCGCGCGCCTGGCCCGCAAGGTCGCCGACGCCAAGACCCTTGAAACACCGGACAAGCCGCGCTTCGTAGCCGGCGTGCTGGGCCCGACCAGCCGCACCTGCTCGCTGTCGCCAGACGTGAACAACCCCGGCTACCGCAACGTGACCTTCGACGAGCTGGTGGAGAATTACACCGAGGCCACCAAGGGCCTGATCGAAGGCGGCGCCGACCTGATCCTCATCGAAACCATTTTCGACACGCTCAATGCCAAGGCAGCGATTTTCGCCGTGCAAGGGGTGTATGAGGAATTAGGCGTCGAACTGCCGATCATGATCTCCGGCACCATCACCGACGCGTCCGGCCGCACCCTGTCCGGCCAGACCACCGAAGCCTTCTGGAACTCCGTCGCCCACGCCAAGCCGATCTCCGTTGGGTTGAACTGCGCCCTCGGTGCCAGCGAACTGCGCCCGTACCTCGAAGAACTGTCGAACAAGGCCAGCACCCACGTATCGGCGCACCCGAACGCCGGTCTGCCCAATGAATTCGGTGAATACGACGAACTGCCGGTGGACACCGCCAAAGTCATCGAAGAGTTTGCCCAAAGCGGCTTCCTGAACATCGTCGGCGGCTGCTGTGGCACCACCCCGGCGCACATCGAAGCCATCGCCAAGGCCGTGGCCGGCTACGCACCGCGCCAGATTCCGGAGATCCCGCGGGCTTGCCGCCTGTCGGGCCTGGAACCGTTCACCATCGATCGCAGCTCCTTGTTCGTCAACGTCGGCGAGCGGACCAACATCACCGGCTCTGCCAAGTTCGCCCGCCTTATCCGCGAAGACAACTACACCGAAGCCCTGGAAGTGGCCCTGCAGCAGGTCGAGGCCGGCGCGCAGGTGATCGACATCAACATGGACGAGGGCATGCTCGATTCGAAGAAGGCCATGGTGACCTTCCTCAATCTGATTGCCGGCGAACCGGACATCTCCCGCGTGCCGATCATGATCGACTCCTCCAAGTGGGAAGTGATCGAAGCGGGCCTCAAGTGCATCCAGGGCAAGGGCATCGTCAACTCCATCAGCATGAAGGAAGGCGTCGAGCAGTTCATCCATCACGCCAAGCTGTGCAAACGCTACGGCGCCGCCGTGGTGGTGATGGCCTTCGACGAAGCCGGCCAGGCCGATACCGAAGCGCGCAAGAAGGAAATCTGCAAGCGCTCCTACGACATCCTGGTCAATGAAGTCGGCTTCCCGCCGGAAGACATCATCTTCGACCCGAACATCTTCGCCGTCGCCACCGGTATCGAAGAGCACAACAACTATGCCGTGGATTTCATCAACGCCTGCGCCTACATCCGCGACGAACTGCCTTATGCGCTGACCTCGGGTGGCGTGTCCAACGTGTCCTTTTCGTTCCGGGGCAACAACCCGGTGCGCGAGGCGATTCATTCGGTGTTCCTGCTCTATGCAATCCGCTCGGGCCTGACCATGGGCATCGTCAACGCCGGCCAACTGGAGATCTACGACCAGATCCCGGTGGAACTGCGCGACGCGGTGGAAGACGTGATCCTCAACCGCACGCCTGAAGGCACCGACGCCCTGCTCGCCATCGCCGACAAGTACAAGGGCGACGGCAGCGTCAAGGAAGCGGAAACCGAAGAGTGGCGTGGCTGGGAAGTGAACAAGCGCCTGGAACACGCGCTGGTCAAGGGCATCACCACGCACATCGTCGAAGACACCGAGGAATCGCGGCTGTCGTTCGCCCGGCCGATCGAAGTCATCGAAGGCCCGTTGATGGCCGGCATGAATATCGTCGGCGACCTGTTCGGCGCCGGCAAAATGTTCCTGCCCCAAGTGGTGAAGTCCGCCCGGGTGATGAAGCAGGCCGTGGCCCACCTGATTCCATTCATCGAGGCGGAAAAAGGCGACAAGCCAGAAGCCAAGGGCAAGATTCTCATGGCCACGGTCAAGGGCGACGTCCACGACATCGGCAAGAATATCGTCGGCGTGGTGCTCGGTTGCAACGGCTATGACGTGGTCGACCTGGGCGTGATGGTGCCGGCAGAGAAGATCCTGCAGGTGGCCAAGGAGCAGAAGTGCGACATCATCGGGCTGTCCGGCCTGATCACTCCGTCCCTGGACGAGATGGTGCATGTGGCCCGCGAGATGCAGCGCCAGGATTTCCACCTGCCCCTGATGATCGGTGGCGCCACGACCTCCAAGGCCCACACGGCAGTGAAAATCGAACCCAAGTACAGCAACGACGCGGTGATCTACGTCACCGACGCCTCGCGCGCCGTGGGCGTGGCCACCCAGTTGCTGTCCAAGGAACTCAAGCCGGCATTCGTCGAGAAAACCCGCCTGGAGTACATCGACGTTCGCGAGCGCACCGCCAACCGCAGCGCCCGTACCGAACGCTTGAGCTACCCGGCCGCCGTGGCGAAAAAACCGCAGTTCGACTGGAGCAGCTACCAGCCGGTCAAGCCGACCTTTACCGGCGCCAAGGTGCTGGACAACATTGACCTCAACGTCCTGGCCGAATACATCGACTGGACACCGTTCTTCATTTCCTGGGACCTGGCCGGCAAGTACCCGCGCATCCTGACCGACGAAGTGGTCGGAGAAGCGGCTACTGCCCTGTACGCCGATGCCCGGGCGATGCTGCGCAAGCTCATCGACGAGAAACTCATCAGCGCCCGCGCCGTGTTCGGCTTCTGGCCGGCCAACCAGGTGCATGACGACGATCTGGAAGTCTATGGCGAGGATGGCAAGCCACTGGCCCGCCTGCATCACCTGCGCCAGCAGATCATCAAGACCGACGGCAAGCCGAACTTCTCCCTGGCCGACTTCGTCGCGCCCAAGGACAGCGGTGTGACCGACTACGTGGGCGGCTTCATCACCACCGCCGGCATCGGCGCCGAAGAAGTCGCCAAGGCCTACCAGGAAGCCGGCGACGACTACAACTCGATCATGGTCAAGGCCCTGGCCGACCGCTTGGCCGAGGCCTGCGCCGAATGGCTGCACCAGCAGGTGCGCAAGGAGCATTGGGGCTACGCCAAGGACGAAAGCCTGGACAACGACGCCCTGATCAAGGAGCAATACACCGGCATCCGCCCTGCCCCCGGTTACCCGGCCTGCCCGGATCACACCGAAAAGGCCACCTTGTTCCGCCTGCTCGACCCCGAGGCCAGCGAACTGAAAGCTGGACGCAGCGGCGTATTCCTCACCGAGCATTACGCCATGTTCCCGGCGGCAGCCGTCAGCGGCTGGTATTTCGCCCATCCCCAGGCGCAATACTTCGCCGTGGGC
This sequence comes from Pseudomonas sp. A214, assembly GCF_900156295.1. Classification (NCBI taxonomy): domain Bacteria; kingdom Pseudomonadati; phylum Pseudomonadota; class Gammaproteobacteria; order Pseudomonadales; family Pseudomonadaceae; genus Pseudomonas; species Pseudomonas sp. A214. Next base: position 3,045,858 of record NZ_LT707062.1, on the reverse strand, counting down.
AAGATCGACAAGGATCAGGTCCAGAGCTATACCGCGCGCAAAGGCCAGGACTTGAGCGTGACTGAGCGCTGGTTGGCGCCGAATTTGGGTTACGACAACTAAGAGCCTTAAAGGATCGCAGGCTCCTACAGGGTTTTGTGTATTGCTGTAGGGGCTGCCGCAGGTTGCGATCTTTTGTCTATGCTTGTTCCAAACCCATGGCAGACGAGGGATTTATGGACGATCCGATCGACAACAAGCCGCCGACCCTGTGGCAGATGGTGCACAGTGTGCTGGCTGCCGCCTTCGGCGTGCAGAGCGGCAAGAACCGCGCCCGTGATTTCACCCACGGCAAGCCGAGTCACTTCGTGGTATTGGGCATCGCCTTCACGGTGATCTTCGCCCTGACACTGTTTGGCATCGTCAAGCTGGTGGTGCATCTGGCGGGGTTGTAAATCTGTCTACGACACACATCCCCCCCCTGTGGGAGCGAGCCTGCTCGCGATAGCGGTTTGTCAGTCACTTCATGATTGACTGAACCACCGCTATCGCGAGCAGGCTCGCTCCCACCGTTTTTTCACCACCGCTCTATTGGTGACTGACCCAGAACACCGCGGTGCCCACCACCAGGATAATCAGGAACAAAATGGCCCAGGCATCAACAGTACTGTCGCTTTTCCTTGCTTTGGTCGGATTGCTCATTGCATCGCCTCTTGTCGGTTTTGTAGGTGATTGCATAGGGACTCGACCACAGTTAAGACGATGATTGCCCGCACGACAAATGTGGGTTAGGCAATAATCAATCCCATTAGTCGATTTGGTTCTTTACATATACTCAAACATCACTTTTGCGCATAACTCAAAACAGGTATCTTGCACCGGCTCCTGTAGGAGTGCGCGGCCGTGCGCGCAGAATTGCCGAGGCAGAATCCGATTCCAGCGAGCCAACACGCAGCTGTTTCTGATCGGCCCAAGCCTGAGAACGAGACTTATATGTACGTATATGACGAGTACGATCAGCGGATCATCGAGGACCGCGTCAAGCAGTTCCGTGATCAGACCCGACGCTATCTGGCAGGCGAGCTGAGCGAAGAAGAATTCCGCCCTCTGCGTTTGCAGAATGGCCTGTATATCCAGCGCTTCGCCCCGATGCTGCGCGTAGCGGTGCCCTATGGCCAACTGACCTCGCGTCAGGTGCGCATGCTGGCCAAGATTGCCCGCGACTACGACAAAGGCTATGCCCACATCAGTACCCGCCAGAACGTCCAGTACAACTGGCCGGCCCTGGAAGATGTGCCCCAGATCCTGGCTGAACTGGCCACCGTGCAGATGCACGCGATCCAGACCAGCGGCAACTGCCTGCGCAACGTCACCACCGACCAGTTCGCCGGTGTCGCGGCCGATGAGTTGATCGACCCGCGCCCCTGGTGCGAGATCGTTCGCCAGTGGACCACTTTCCACCCGGAATTCGCCTACCTGCCGCGCAAGTTCAAGATCGCCATCAATGGCTCGACCTCGGACCGTGCGGCCATTGAAGTCCACGACATCGGCCTGGAGACGGTCTACAACGCCGCGGGCGAGCTGGGCTTCCGTGTGCTGGTGGGCGGCGGCCTGGGCCGTACGCCGGTGGTCGGCGCGTTCATCAACGAGTTCTTGCCATGGCAAGACCTGCTGAGCTACCTAGACGCCATCCTGCGGGTGTACAACCGCTACGGCCGTCGTGACAACAAGTACAAGGCGCGGATCAAGATCCTGGTCAAGGCCCTTACGCCAGAAGTGTTCGCCGAAAAGGTCGAGGCCGAAATGGCTCACCTGCGCGGCGGCCAGACCACCCTGACCGAAGCCGAAGTCCATCGCGTAGCCAAGCATTTCGTCGACCCGGACTATAAGGCCCTGAGCAACCAGGACGCCGAGCTGGCCGCGCTCGACAAAGAACATCCGGGCTTCGCCCGCTGGCGCACCCGCAACACCCTGGCCCACAAGAAGCCTGGCTACGTCGCGGTGACCCTGTCCCTGAAGCCGACCGGCGTCGCGCCGGGCGACATCACCGACAAGCAGCTGGACGCCGTGGCCGACCTGGCTGAGCGCTACAGCTTCGGTCAACTGCGCACCTCCCACGAACAGAACATCATCCTGGCGGACGTTGAACAGAGCCAGTTGTTCACCCTGTGGGGCGAGTTGCGCGAGCAAGGGTTCGCCACGCCGAACATCGGCCTGCTGACCGACATAATCTGCTGCCCGGGCGGCGATTTCTGCTCCCTGGCCAACGCCAAGTCGATCCCTATCGCCGAGTCGATCCAGCGTCGTTTCGACGACCTGGACTACCTGTTCGACATCGGCGAGCTGGACCTGAACATTTCCGGTTGCATGAACGCCTGTGGTCACCACCACGTCGGCCACATCGGCATCCTGGGCGTGGACAAGAAAGGCGAGGAGTTCTACCAGGTCTCCCTGGGCGGCAGCGGTAGCCGCGACGCCAGCCTGGGCAAGATCCTCGGCCCATCGTTTGCCCAGGACGACATGCCTGACGTGATCGAGAAGCTGATCGACGTTTACATCGAACAACGTACCGAAGACGAGCGTTTCATCGACACTTATCAACGTATCGGCATCGACCTCTTCAAGGAACGCGTCTATGCAGCGAATAATTAAGAACGACGAGGTTATCGACGAAACCTGGCACCTGCTGCCCAAGGACGCGACCCTCGATGGTATTTCCAACTGCGACGACCTGATCGTGCCCCTGGCCCTGTGGCGCGATCATGCTCACGCCCTCAAGGCCCGCGATGGCGGCCTGGGTGTGTGGCTGGACGCCGACGAAGAGGCGGAGGAAATCGGTGATGACGCCAATCAGTTCCAGGTCATCGCCCTGAACTTCCCGGCCTTCACCGACGGGCGCAGCTACTCCAACGCTCGCCTGCTGCGTGAGCGTTATGGCTTCAAGGGCGAATTGCGGGCGATTGGCGATGTGCTGCGCGACCAATTGTTCTACATGCGCCGTTGCGGTTTCGACGCCTTTGCCTTGCGCGCCGACAAGGACCCCTTTGAAGCCCTCGAAAGCCTCAAGGACTTCTCGGTGACCTACCAGGCTGCCACTGACGACCCGTTGCCGTTGTTTCGTCGTCGCTGAAACCTGATACAAAAAAGCCCTGATCCGGGTGTTCCGGTTCAGGGCTTTTTTATGGATGGATGATTGGTGCGGAACCTGATCTTCAGCCCACCCTGAACCCAATGTGGGAGCGAGCCTGCTCGCGATAGCGGCTCGCCTGAGCAGGTGATGCTGGATGTGCCACCGTCATCGCGAGCAGGCTCGCTCCCACAGGGTTAGCCGTTACCAGAACCGCTGCTGGGTCAGGCGGCTCCACCAACTGAGCAGCACCCGGTCCACCGAACCGCTGGCCGCCATGCCAATACGCTCCTGCAAACTTTTGCGCTCGGCGTAGTGTAAGTGGTACAGCTCGGCACTCTTGGCTCGTTCGGCAAGGTATTCATCGCTGGTTTTCAGCTCGTCCACCAGGCGCTTGTCCAGTGCTGCGACGCCCAGCCAGACTTCGCCAGTCGCCACTTCATCAATGGCCAGTTGCGGACGGTAGTTGGACACGAAGTTCTTGAACAACTCATGGGTGATGTCCAGGTCTTCCTGGAACTTCTCCCGACCCTTCTCGGTGTTTTCGCCGAACACCGTCAACGTGCGCTTGTATTCACCGGCCGTCAGCACTTCAAAATCGATGTCGTGCTTCTTCAGGAGACGGTTGACGTTTGGCAACTGGGCCACGACGCCGATGGAGCCAAGAATGGCAAAAGGCGCGCTGATGATCTTCTCGCCGATGCACGCCATCATGTAGCCGCCGCTGGCCGCGACCTTGTCGATGCACACCGTCAGCGGCACGCCGGCCTGACGGATCCGGGCCAGTTGCGAGGAGGCCAGGCCGTAGCTGTGGACCATGCCGCCACCGCTTTCCAGGCGCAACACCACTTCATCCTTCGGGGTCGCCAGGGTCAGTAACGCGGTGATTTCATGACGAAGGCTCTCGGTGGCCGAGGCTTTGATGTCACCGTCAAAATCCAGCACGAATACCCGAGGCTTGGCCGCCGGCTTGTCCTTGTGTTTCTTGGCGGCCTTTTCAGCCTTGCCTTCGGTCTTGCGCAGGGCCTTGAGCTGGTCTTTATCCAGCAGCGTCTGCTCCAGGCGCTCACGCAGTCCCTTGTAGAAGTCGTTGAGTTTGCTCACCTGCAACTGGCCGGCAGACTTGCGCCGGCCCTTGCTGCGCAGGGCAGCAAAACTGGCCAGCACCACCAGGATGGCGATCACCAGCGTCACGGTCTTGGCCAGGAAACTGGCGTATTCGATGAAAAACTCCACGATGGCTCCTAATAAATTCAAAACGCCGCTCAAGGGCGGGCACTCAACACGTTCAGCATACCCATGCGCCTGCGCCACGACCAGCCGTGAAACCTGTGGTTACCTTAACGGGAGCGCAGCTGGACAAGGCTGTAACAGGCATTTCAAACAAGCGTATGTTTTTTCATTGACAGCTCACCGCCATCCTCATAACCTCGCCAAACCTTCAACGTACCGGGATGACGCGGACGTGGGCAGTATCTATCTGATTCGACATGGCCAGGCCTCCTTTGGTGCGGACGACTACGATGTCCTTTCGCCAAACGGTGTACGCCAGGCACAAGTGCTGGGCAGCCATCTGGCCGAACTGGGTGTCGTGTTCGATCGCTGCCTCTCGGGCGACCTGCGTCGTCAGCAGGATACCGCCACCGGTGCGCTGGGCCAGATGTCCGCCGCGGGGCTGCCGGTTCCCGGGCTGGAGATCGATTCGGCGTTCAATGAGTTCGACGCCGACGCGGTGATCCGCGCCCTGTTGCCGGACATGCTGCCCCAGGAACCCGAAGCTCTGTACATCCTGCGCAATGCCGCACAGAACCGCGCCGAGTTCCAGCGCATCTTCGCGTTGATCATCGAGCGCTGGCTCAGCGGCCAGTACGACCCGCCCGAACTGGAAAGCTGGTTGGGTTTCGTCGAACGCGTGCAGACCGGCCTGCAGCGCATTCTGGAGCAAGCCGACAATTCCCAGAAAATCGCCGTGTTCACTTCCGGCGGGACCATCACCGCCCTGCTCCACCTGATCACCCAGATGCCTGCGCGGCAGGCCTTCGAACTGAACTGGCAAATCGTCAACACCTCGCTCAACCACCTGAAATTCAGGGGCCGCGAGGTGGCCCTGGCTTCCTTCAACAGTCATGCCCACCTGCAACTGCTGAAGGCCCCGGACCTCATCACCTTTCGCTGAGTCCGGATCACTGTAGACCCTTGCTGTATAACCCAAATAAGGATCGAAACCATGACCTCCGTAGCCGACGCCGTACAAGCCATGAAAGCCAAGTTCAACCCTGCCGCCGCTGCCGGCCTGGACCTGGTATTTGGTTTCAACATCACCGACGAAGACAAGCAATACGCCCTGATCGTCAAGGATGGCACCTGTGAGCTGCAAGAAGGCGAAAATGAGAACGCCAACTGCACGCTGATCATGGACAGCGAAACCCTCAAGGGCATCGTCAGCGGCGATACCGACGGCATGCAAGCGTTCATGGGCGGCAAGCTGCGCGTCGAAGGCGACATGATGCTGTCGATGAAGCTGTCCGAATTGTTCCCGGCCTGAGTCTGCTTGCCCTTTCTACGGGCGCCCTGGCTGCAAACGAATCCCGCCTCTGTGGCGGGATTTGTGTTTTTACTTGAGCATTTCCACTGGCCGGTCCATCGCTATCGCGAGCAGGCTCGCTCCCACAGGGGATCTGGAGCGACGCTCAATCCTCATCACCCGGAGCAATTGTGGGAGCGAGCCTGCTCGCGATAGCGCCGGTACATTCAGCAAAGGACCCTGCGGTAGTTCACAGGTGTCGTACAATCCCCGCTTTCCCCGTATCGGCCTGACCATGGACATCGACCTCGCCCGCACCTTTCTGGAAATCGTCCGCCACGGCAGCCTCGCCGCCGCGGCCGACAAGCTGCACGTCACCCAGACGGCTATCACGGCGCGAGTCCAGAAGCTTGAAAGCCAGCTTGGCTGCGTGCTGTTTGTGCGCAACCGTGCCGGCGCGCGCCTGACTGCCGACGGTGAAACGTTCGTGGTGTATGCCAATCAACTGGTGCAGACCTGGGAAGCGGCCCGCCGAGACCTGCCCTTGCCCGAAGGCTTTCGCAACGTTTTGCACCTCGGTGGCGAGGTCAGTCTATGCAACCCCTTGATGCTCGCCTGGGCCGAGGAACTGCGCCATAAAATCCCCGGCCATGCCCTGCGCATGGACATCCGCGATGGCGAAAAACTGCTGCAACAACTGGAACTGGGCCTGCTGGATGCCGCCGTGGTGTATCAGCCCGAATACTGGCCGAGGCTGCAAGTGGAACAGTTGCTGGAAGAGAAACTGATCCTGGTGCGCCTGGCGACCCGTCCAGAGCCCTACGTGTACATCGACTGGAGTGCCGACTTCCGTCGTCAGCACGACACTGCGCTGCCGGACAAGGCCAAGGCGGCTGTGACCTTCAACCTCGGCCCCCTGGCCCTGCAGTACATCCTGGAGAACGGCGGCAGCGGCTACTTCCGGACCCGAGTGGTGCAAAGCTACCTGGACAGCGGCATCCTGGAGCGGGTGCCCAAGGCGCCGGAATTCAACTACCCGACTTACCTCGTGTACTCCAGGGATCGGGATTCGGCGGCGTTGCAGCAAGCGTTCGAAGTGCTGCGCCAGATCGTCACGACCGGCAGCGACTGGTCCCAGCGCTGGGACCCGCTGACCTGACGAGTCTGCCGAAAAAAGCCCTCCTGCAAGCAGAGGGCTCCTCACCGACAGCCCGGCCCTAGGACTATCCCTGCAAGTACTGCGCGATCTCGTCCTTGACCTGCAAACGTTTCTCCTTGAGCGTCTTCAGGGCAACATCGGACAGTGCCGCGGAGGACGGTTTCTCGGCGTCGACCACTTCGGCATCTATTTGGGAATACTTGAGAAGTAACGAGTCGAGCCTGGGATTCTCGCTGCGCTTTTGCTGGATGTCGTCTTTTGTGCAGTTGAGATCCTGGCACAAATCGTGGATCACCGGCATGGAACACCTCCTTTGGTAGAACGATGGCTAACGCCTTCTACGGCGCTCGTCGACTATCAGAATGGCCTCGCCGACGGGGTTCTGTCGACCGCCAATCCGACCAGCGGTGACCGTTCGTCGTACCGCACCGCTTTGCAATCAAACCTTTGTCCGCCCGCCGCTCTCCATTGAACAGGACGACACAAGTCCCTTGTACAACCTGTGTGGAGACTTACCTATGGACGGATTCAACCTGCGTCAACTCGGCCTGGCAGTTGCCTTGAGCACCAGTATGGGAATGGCTTGGGCCGCGACTTCCAGCGACTTCGTCGACAACGCGGCGGCCGGTGGTATCGCGGAAATCGAAACCAGCAAACTGGCCCTGGAAAAAAGCAGTTCGGCGGACGTCAAGGAATTCGCCAACATGATGATTTCCGACCACACCAAAGCTAACGAGGAGTTGATCTCGCTGGCGAAAAAACACGATATCGAAGTGCCGGACGAAACCACGCTGGTGAAAAAGGCCAAGGCCAAGATTCTCGATATGCGCGAGGAATCGTTTGATGCGGCCTACGCCAACAACCAGGTGATGGCCCACGAAGAAACCATTGCCCTGTTCAAGAAAGAAGCCGAGACCGTCACTGACGACAAGAAGCCCGGCAACACCGAGCTGAAGGCGTTCGCGCAGAAAATGCTTCCAGACCTGGAAAAACATCTGCAGATGGCCAAGAAACTCCAGGCAGCCCATCCGAGCAAATAAAGCTTGAAACCTGAAAAAGCCCGACCATCGAGTCGGGCTTTTCCTGGGCTCTGCTAGCCGCCATCGGTGTCGATATCGGCATCAGTGCTCTCACCGGATTCCGGGCGGTCCGGGTCAGGCTTGAAGCCAGGGCTGAAGGTGTTGTCGTTGTCCTGGTGGTGATTCTTCTGATCGACTTCGCTGTCGGCGCTTTGGGCTTGGCCTGCCCCAGCCGGGCTGACTGGCTGGGTGCCAGCGGGCTCAGGGGAAACCTGAGGATCGATCGCCGGATCATTGCGCGGTGACGGGGCCTGCGTCTGGCCTTGTTGCTGGGTGTTTGCAGGATCTTGGTTCATAGGCACCTCATTCATGACAGGCCGGATTGATGACCGGTCATGGTCATTTGAAGGTGACATGGCCGCTTCGGTTCCATTTGTTTACGGTGCCGCGCTCAGCGCCCCAACACGGTTCCCACCATCCGGGTCAGCGCGTCCGAGCCGTAGGGTTTGCTCAGCAAATGAGTGTCGGGGCTCAACTGGTGGTTGCGGGAGATGATGTCCCGGGTGTGGCCCGAGGTAAACAGCACCGGTACCGGTGGTGACTGCACCTTAGCCCAAGCGGCCAGGTCGGAACTCTTGATCAGCCCGGGCATGACCACATCCGTGAAGATCAGGTCCACCACGACACCCTCCAGCAGCAGTTTCATGGCCTCGTCACCATTGGCGGCCGTGAGGGTCCGATAACCGGACTGTTCCAGCAGCTCCACCGACGCGCTGCGCACCTCTTCGTTATCCTCCACCACCAGAATCGTCTCTTGCCCACCGGTCAGAAGCGGGCTGTGAGGGGCCTCTTCACCTGTTTCAGGTTGCCGACTGCGGGGGAAATACATCTGCGCTCGCGTGCCCTCTCCCACGTCACTGGTAATCTCGATATGCCCGCCACTTTGCTTGACGAACCCGAACACCATGCTCAACCCAAGCCCGGTGCCCTGGCCGTCAGTCTTGGTGGTGAAAAACGGCTCGAACACATGGTCCAGGACATCGGGTGGCATGCCCGCGCCGCGGTCGATCACCGACAGGCGCACATAGTCACCGGCCGGAATGTCTTTACCGGCGCAGGACGATTCGTCGAGCACGATGTTTTCGCCGATCAGGCCGATGGTGCCCTCACCACACATGGCATCGCGGGCATTGATCGCCAGGTTCAGCAAAGCGTTTTCAAGCTGATTGCGATCGACGTGGATGCACCAGGGCTCGGCGGGCAAGGTCACTTCGATCTGGATGGTTTCGCCCAAGGCCCGCTGCAACAATTCGCCCAGACCGTCGAAGATTCGTCGTGGGTTGTAGACCGCCGGTGACAACGGTTGGCGGCGGGCAAACGCCAGCAATTGCGAGGACAGTTTGGCGCCCCGTTCCACCGCTTCGATGGAGGCACTGACCCGCCGCTGCACATTGGCGTTGTGCGGTTCGTGGCGAGCCAACAGGTGCAGGTTGCCGGCGATCACCTGCAGCAAGTTGTTGAAGTCATGAGCCACACCGCCGGTGAGTCCGCCAATGGCTTCGAGTTTCTGCGACTGGCGCAACTGCTCTTCGGCCGTCAACCGCGCATGCACTTCCTCGGCGACACGCTGCTCCAGATCACGGGTGAACTTGAGCAGCGATGCTTCAGCCGCCTTGCGTTCGTTGATATCAATCAGCACACCGGGGAAACGCAACGGCCGGCCCAACGTATCGAATTCACATCGGCCGCTGGCCAGCACCCACAGGTAATCACCGCCGAGTCGACGCACCCGATACTCAGCGTTGTAGGGGGTTCCGGTACGCAAGGTCAGTTCGACCCGCCGGTTCACCTCCTCCAGGTCATCGGGGTGGATGTTCTGGCGGGCAATCTCGACAGGCAGTGCATCCAGAGGCGTGTCTGGCGGGTAATTGAACGTGCGGGAAAAACGCTCATCGCCGGAAAGTGTGTCGTTCTGGATATCCCAGACAAACGACCCCAGCAGTGGCCCGGCCGAGAGGGCCAACTGAATGCGCTCGTTGACGGCGCGGTAGCTGCGTTCGGCCTCCTGGCGGGCACGCTCGGTCAGCACAAGCTCGGTGGTTTCCACGACGATCGCCAAAACGCCGCCCGGAGACTGATCATCGTCGGGCACCGGGCTGTAATAAAGGTCCATCCAGACATCTTCAGGCTTGCCATTGCGTAGCAGTACCAGCTCTTTGCTGCGATAGGACAAGGTGCCACCGGCCAGGCAGACATCCAGTACGTGACGATTGAATTCGGCCACTTCCGGCCAGCCCAACTCTACCGCGCAGCCCAGCAGGTACGGATGGCGCCCGCCGGCGAACTCGGCATAAGCATCGTTGTAGATCATGAAGCCCTGACGGCCCCACAACATGACCATCGGCAAAGGCGACGCCAGCAGCACCTGGACTGCGCTGCGCAGACTGGCGGACCAGTGCTCGATGGCACCCAGTTCGGTCTGGCTCCAATCGAACGACCGGATACGCCCGGCCATTTCACCGCCCCAACCGGGGCATCCATGATTCTGGGATAAGAACTGCATGAGTCGATTCTGAACCTCGAAAATGCCAGCAGGGAATCGGCATACCACAAGTCCCTTGTGCTCAGAGCTTCGAGCGCTGCGCTGGCGTTTGGTTTCATGGGCAGGTCATGATGCAAACCTGTCCGGGCTGGCGACATGCTTGCTGTGTGGCAGCCGGGTTCAGCGGAAATCGCGGCTATGCACCTGGATACCCGCCAGCAACTCGGTCAGGTCGCTCAGGCGGCCGGCGATCAGGTGACGAACCTCACCGACACTTTCCCAACGCCCGTCGACCCTGAGCAATTGCGAACCCACCAACGCTTTGCGTTGGCGCTCGGCCAGATCGCGCCAGACCACCACGTTGAGGTTGCCAAACTCATCCTCCAGGGTGACAAAAGTCACGCCGCTGGCCGTACCTGGCCGTTGGCGGCCGGTGACCAGCCCGGCGACGCTGACGTTGCGGCCATGCTCCACATCCTGCAGCTCCCGCGAGCTGCGACAGCGCCGGGCGCGCAGTTCGGGGCGCAGCAAAGCCAGTGGATGGGGGCCCAGTGTCGTACCGACGCTGGCGTAATCGGCGAACAGATTCTCCCCCACCGTAGGTTTTGGCAGGTCCACGGGCGGTTCTTCCTGGCTGGGCAAACCGGCGAACAAGCCCAGCTGTTTCTGTACCCCGGCCACCTCCCAGCGAGCGCGATGACGATCACCGGCCAAGCCCCGCAAGGCACCGGCGTCGGCCAGTTGCGCCTGGGCCCGGGCATCGAGTTGCGCGCGCTCGCCAAGGTCGGCCACGTCACTGAAGGGCCGATGCCGGCGGGCCGCTTCGATACGATGGGCATCCTCTTGGCGAAAGCCCTTGATCATGCGCAAACCCAGGCGAAGCGCCGGTTGTCGGCCTTCCATGGGTTCGAGGCTGCAATCCCAGTCACTGGCGCGCACGTCCACCGGGCGGATCTGCAACTGATGCCGGCGGGCATCCTGCAGAATCTGGTCCGGGCTGTAGAACCCCATGGGCCAGCTGTTGATCAGGGCACAGGCGAACGCCGCCGGTTCATGGCATTTGAGCCAACTGCTGGCGTAGGTCAGCAAGGCGAAGCTGGCGGCATGGGACTCGGGAAAACCGTAATTGCCGAAGCCCTTGATCTGTTCAAAGATCTGCGCGGCGAATTCGGCTGTGTAGCCGTTTTTCGCCATCCCCGCCGCCAGGCGTTCCCGATGCGGTTCCAGGCCGCCGTGACGTTTCCAGGCCGCCATGGAACGACGCAGCTGGTCAGCTTCGCCGGGGCTGTAATCCGCCGCAACGATGGCGATCTGCATGACCTGCTCCTGAAACAGGGGCACGCCCAAGGTGCGCTTGAGCACTTCTTCCAACGCTTTGGAGGGGTAAGTCACCGCTTCTTCCTTATTTTTACGCCGCAGATACGGGTGCACCATCCCGCCTTGGATCGGCCCCGGTCGCACGATGGCCACTTCAATAACCAGGTCATAAAAGGACTCGGGTTTGAGCCGAGGCAACATCGCCATCTGTGCGCGCGACTCGATCTGGAACACGCCAATGGTGTCGGCGCGGGTGATCATCTCGTAAGTGGCCGCGTCGTCCTTGGGCAACGTCGCCAAGGTGTAGTGCTGGCCGCGGTACTGCGCGATCAGATCAAAACATCGACGAATTGCGCTGAGCATGCCCAAGGCCAGGATATCCACCTTGAGCAACCCGACCGCGTCCAGGTCGTCCTTGTCCCACTGGATGATGGTGCGCTCGGCCATAGCGGCGTTCTCCACCGGCACCAGAGTGTCCAGAGGCTGTTCGGAGATCACGAAGCCGCCAGGGTGCTGGGACAGATGCCGGGGAAAACCGATCAGTTGTTGGGTCAGGCTCAGGACCCGGCGCAACACCGGGCTGTCCGGGTCGAAGCCACCTTCGCGCAGGCGATCCACTGGCGGCGCCTCGTCACTCCAGCGCCCACAACAGTCGGCCAGCGCGTTGACCTGATCCGGCGGCAAGCCCAAGGCCTTGGCGACGTCCCGCACCGCGCCGGCACCGTGGTAGCTGCTGACCACTGCCGTCAATGCCGCACGATGGCGGCCGTAGCGCTGGAACACGTACTGCAGCACTTCTTCACGACGCTCGTGTTCAAAATCGACGTCGATGTCCGGCGGTTCGTTGCGCTCCCGGGACAGGAATCGCTCGAACAGCATGCTGGTCTGGCTCGGGTCGATTTCGGTGATCCCCAAGGCGTAGCACACCGCCGAGTTGGCCGCTGAGCCACGCCCCTGACAAAGAATATTGCGGCTGCGGGCGAAGCTGACGATGTCCTGTACGGTGAGGAAATAGCTGTCGTAGCCCAGATCGGCGATCAGAGTCAGTTCTTTATCGATTTGTACCCGTACTTTGTCTTCCACACCCTTGGCCCATCGCTCGCGCATACCGCGTTCGGTCAATTCCCGCAGCCAGGACGCTGGATCATGCCCCTCAGGCACCAGTTCACGGGGGTATTGATAACGCAGTTGGCCAAGGTCGAACGTACAGCGCCGGGCGATGTTCAACGTTTCGTCGAGCAAGGCGCGCGGGTAGATTTCGGCCAGGGCCGGGAGACTGCGCAGGTGGCGCTCGCCGTTGGGGTGCAGGCGCTGGCCGGCCTCGGCCACCGTGACGTGGTGTCGAATGGCGGTCATGGTGTCCTGCAGGGCGCGCCGGCCGCGCACATGCATGTGCACGTCTCCCGTGGCCACGGCTGGAAGGTCCAAACGCTCGGCCAGCGCCAGCAAGTCCGCCAGCCGACGCCGGTCGTCCTGCCCGCAATGCAACTGGACCGACAGCCACAAGCGCTCGGCGAATATCTTCCGCAACCAGCGCCCCTGCTCGTCGAAATCGTTGTCACCGGGCACCCACAACACCAGCAATCCCGGCAAGGGCTCGTCGAAGTCTTCTCGCACGATGCGATAGCGACCTTTCTCGCTGCGGCGGCGGGCGCGGGTGATCAGCCGGCACAAGGCTTGATAGCCTTGCAGATTCTCCACCAACAGCACCAGTTTCGGACCGTTCTCGATCTGGATCTCACTGCCGACGATCAAGTGCAGGTCCAGCTCCCTGGCAGCCTGCCAGGCTCGGACAATCCCGGCCAGGGTGCACTCATCGGTGATTGCCAGGGCCTTGTAACCTTGTTGTTGCGCACGACGGCACAGCTCCAGGGCGCTGGAGGCACCGCGCTGGAAACTGAAGTTCGACAGGCAATGCAGCTCGACATATTCGATGTTCATGCGAACCAGCCCTGCAGCCACAGCGGGCCACCCTCGCCCACCGGTCGATAGGCCCAGCCCCGTTGGCCCGCGCGGGTTTCGATCAGATAGTAATCACGGCGCACGTCGGCGCCGTCCCACCAGCCGGACTCGATGCGCTCCGGGCCCATGAGGATTCGCGCCTGGCTCTCCTGCAAGGCCTGGGGTTCGTCCAGCAGCCAGCCGGGACGCCGGACGCCCTCGCGCACCGGACATGCCTGGGGCTGGCGCTGAGAGGTCATCTGCCAGGCACATTCAGGCCGATGGTCATCGCGAAACCCCAGGCCCTGCACTGCGTCGTCCCCCAACCGGGCCCGCAGCCGCTCGCGCAATTGCTCCCAAGGCAAGGACTGTTGAGGACGCTCGTCGAACAGCTCCAGGCGTTGGGGCACGAAACTGGGCAGGTCTTCGGCACACAAACGAAAGCCACGTACCGGTGCCTCGACCTGCACCTGTTCCAGCCGACCACGGGCCAGTTCGAAAAGCATCGCAGGATCCCGCTCGGCGCTGAGCAAGCCGACCTTGATCAGCGTGTCCGGCAACCCGGCGTGTTCCAGGTGCAGGTCAAAGCGTTGCACGCCGCTGTCGCGACCGCACAGGAAAGCCGAGAGATCACCGGTCAACCGGCGCAACGGAAACAACAACGCCTGGTGGGATTGCACGTCGTAATTGAGCTCGATGCGCACATCGAAACGGTCCGGCGGCAGGTAAAACGACAGCGCCAGGGTGCGGCAGCCCGTCAGCGCATCAAGATGCTTGAGCACCTGGGCCTCAAAACGCCGCGCCAGGGTGTGTCGGGGCAAGGCCTGGACCTGGCTCAACTGGCGCAACCCCATGCGTGACAGTGCCGTGGCGACGTCGGGTTCCAGGCCGATACGCTCCACCGGCATCTGCCCCAGGCAGGCTTGCAGGGTTTCAATATCGGGCACCACCAGGGCGTCGTAGGCATTGGCCAACACCCGCGCCGCCACCGGGTTGGGGGCGGCGACAATGCGATGCCGGAATCCCAGTTGCGTCAGCTCGGCCCGCAGGCGCTTCTCGAACACCGGCCAGGGGCCGAACAGGCCCAGGCTCGACTCGATCTCGAACACCACCGTGCGCGGGTAATGCACGCTGACCTGGGAGCTGAAACGGTAGGCCCAGGCCGCCAGGAACTGTTGCCAGTGTTCGATCTGCGCCGCATCGTATTCGGCCGTGGCAAACCCTTTGCTCAGGGCCTGGGCGGCCGTCATGGTCTGGCCGGGGCGCAAACCCAGGGCCCGTGCCGGGTCATTGACCGCTTGCAGGACCCGGCGCTGGGCCGGACCGGTCAACAGCGCCAAGGGCTCGTCGGGATCGGGACGCTGACGCAGCGCGGCGTCCAGCGCCAGTTGCGGGAAGAGTATGCAGACCCAGCGCATCGCAACCTCAATGCTCGGTCGGTGTGCTGAGCGTGGCGAAGGCAATCGGCGTCGAACGGGCCAGCCCGCCCCGGCACTTGAGCACCCGCAATTGCCCTGGCCGGCCATCGATGGCGATGCGCAGGGCCGCCGGCGAGGGGTTGATGGCTTCCTGAATCGAGCGCCAGGCGAACGCCAGGGTCTGGCCGGTTTCCGCCGCCACTTGCAAGCGGCGCAGGGCGCGATCATCAGCCTGGCGGGGCCAGCACAGCACCGCGCCACAACTGCCCGAACGCAGGCATTGTTCGGCGGCCCACAAGGCATCGCGCTCATCGGCCCGGATCACTGACAACTGGCGCAGGTCCACCCCAGCGTTCTGCCAGGCCTGCGGATAGGGCACGAATGGCGGCGCCACCAGCACGATCCGCTCCCCCGCCGCCGTCAGTCGCGCCAAGGTTGGCCAGACCAGTTGCAACTCGCCCACGCCCGGCGCGGCGACCAGCAGTTCCGTCAACGCCGCTTCCGGCCAGCCACCGCTGGGCAACGCCGCGTCCAGGGCCGCATGACCGGTGGGCTGCGGGCTGGCAGCCGGGGGCGCGGGCCGGCCCTTCCAGACCTGGCCACCGTTGAACAGCGTGTCCAGCGCAACGACAGCGCCCATCAGCCTTGCCTCAGCAAGCCACAGAACACGCCTTCGATGGCCAGGTCCTGGTCGGCTTCGACAATGATCGGCTGGTAGGCCGGGTTGCGCGGCAGCAAACGTATCCGCTCGCCGATTCGCTCGAAGCGCTTGATGGTGACTTCACCGTCCAGGCGCGCCACGACGATCTGGCCGTTGGAGGCCTGGGGCGTACGCTGCACGCCCACCAGGTCGCCGTCGAGAATGCCATCCTCGATCATCGAGTCCCCCTGGACCCGTAGCAGGTAATCCGGCGCCTTGGTGAACATCGCCGGCTCGAGCATCAGGCGACTGTGGACCTCGGCATCCGCACCGATCGGCAGGCCGGCGGCCACCCGCCCCAGCACCGGTACGTCCAGCAGCTCGGGACGCGGCGGCTGGTTCAGCAAGCGGATACCCCGGGCCTGATGCGGATTGACTTCGATGAAACCGGCTTCGGTCAACGCCAGCACATGCTTGCGCGCCACGCTGCGGGAGGCGAAACCGAACGCCTCGCTGATTTCAGCGAGGCTGGGGGGCTGGCCCTGCTCGGCGATGCGTTCGCGGATGAAGGTCAGGATGGCGGTACGGCGGGGGGTGAGAGTCGTCATGGAGTACATTTGTACTCTTGTCGGTTTTTTCTGACAAGCACCGCCAGTCAGTCAACCACAGGGAGCCGACCATTGACCGTCCCGGCTAAGCCGGTGTCGACCCCTCGGTCCGAAACGCGCTCGGGCTCATCCCGGTCCAGCGCCGGAACGCCCGGCGGAAACTGCGCACATCGCTGTAGCCGACCTCTTCGGTGATGCGCTCGATGGACCAGTCGGGGTTGGCCAGCAGGTTCAGGGTCCGGCCACGACGCACCTGTTCCAGCAAGGCTTCGAAGGTCAGGTTGTGCTCGGTCAAGCGTCGGCGCAGGGTGCGGCTGCTCATGTTGAGGTCGCTGGCGATTTTCTCGATGTGGCTGCCACGGGTCAGGTCCCGGGCAATCGCCCGCTCCACCGCCTGGATCAGATCGATCTTGCGATGGACCTCAGTGGCCTCCTGTTCCAGCAAGGCCAGGGCCTGACGCAAGGCCAGCGGGTGATGGTTGGGCAGGCGTACGCCGAGCCAGCAGGCATCGATCAGCATGCGATTGTGACGACAACCGAAACGCACATCCGGCCCCAGGACCCTTTGGTATTCCTGGGCATAAGACGGCGCAGCGTGCATGAACTCCACGGCCTGGGGCCTGAAGTCAGGCCCTGCCAACGCCCTGCCGTACACCATCAGGCTGGCGAAAAACTCTTCGACCGCAAAGACCTGGACCTCGGCAAAAGGCAGGCGGCAAGTCGCCTCGACCATGATCCGGTCACTGGCCTCTTCAACACTCGAGACTGCGATACCGCCGGTGGTGTGTTGATACCGAATCCCCAGGGCAAAGACATCGCGCAGGGTTTCGCACAGCGACAACACGTGGCCCAGCAGGCCCAGGGTACCCAATACATTGCGATCGCCAACCCACAAGCCCAGGCCCCGATCAGGCAACAGCTTGAGCGCCCGCTGGATCATGACCACGGCCTGGCGATAGGAAATCCGCTGGGCAGGATCCTGCAGATCGTCGAGCCCGAAACCAAGGCCGCGACACAGGCTGGCGGCATCGAAACCCTGGTCTGCCACCACGTCGGCCAAGGTTTGCAAAAGAAACGGCGACACCAGCGCCAGTTCATAGGTCGGGTCGATGACTTTCATCTGCATGGGCGGGTTCCGGGGTACGTTAGGCGGCGTTTTTGTAACCGGTTGTTTCATAAACGTTAGCATGACCCAGCGTATAGAGGGGCACAAAAATCTGGCCGCCCATGTCCCCTGTGTGGCCGCCAATACCCTGCCCTACCGGCGGCGAACGGCTTATTTGTATGGCTCGGACCTTTGGTGCATTTCCAACAATAATAATGAGCCCCCGCATGAACCCGACCCGCACGACATTCGCCTTGCAACTGACCCTCGGCCTGGCCTGTGCCCTGCCGGCCCTGGCCACCGAAACCGGAGTCGATAACATCGGCACCGGCACCGACGGTTTCTTCGTGTTGCCGCTGGACGTCGACAACCTTCCCGACCACATGTTTGCGTTCAACCTCTACTACAACCATTACAAGGCCAGGAAATTCAACATCAGTTCGTTGGGCGGCGAAGTCCCGGATGTCGAAATCGAATCCACGGCGGTGGTCCCCCGGATCGATTACCTGAGCCCTTTGCGGGTGGCCGGTGGACGCCTGGGTATCTACGTTGGCCAGCCCTGGATCAAACAGGAAATCTCGGTGTTCGGCCTGCAGGACACTCGCGAAGGCATGGGCGACACCACCATTTCGCCCATCGTGCTGTGGGACATGGGCAAAAACCTGACCCTGGCCGCCGCACTGGAAATCACCGTGCCGACCGGCGAATACAGCACCGACCGCCTGGCCAACACCAGCACCAATTTCTACACCTACAAGCCGCTGTTTTCCTTCACCTGGTTGCCCACGGAAAACACCGAGGTGTCGATGAAAAGCACTTACAGTTTCAATCGCGAGAACAAGGACACCGACTACCGCTCAGGGCAGATTTTCCACTTCGATTATTCCGCCAGTTACCGGCTGACGGACAACGTGATGCTGGGGCTCAACGGTTACTACCTCAAGCAGACCACCGACGACAAACAATACGGCCGCACCGTGCAGTTCGCCGGTCAGGACGTGGATGACGGCGTGCGCGGCCAGGTGTTCGCCATCGGTCCGGCGCTGCACCTGACCTTTCTCAAATACGCCAGCGCCGAGATCCGCTGGGCCAAGGAGTTCAACGTAGAGAACCGCCCCGAAGGCGAAATGCTCTGGGCCAAGATCAGTATTCCGTTTGCGTTGTGAACGCTCTATTCGGTTCCGGCAGGCTCACCAGCAATCCCTTGTGGGAGCGAGCCTGCTCGCGATAGCGGTGGATCGGCCTACATTGATGCTGAATGTACCGCCGTCATCGCGAGCAGGCTCGCTCCCACAGGATCCGTCGTCAGTTATAGACCGGCCACATCTCGACTATCCGCCCTCCGCGCACGGCCAGCAGATCACCGAACTGCAACAGCACCGACTCGCTCTGGGTCGGTCGTAGGAACACCTGGTCCTCCACCGCCAGCCCCACCGTTTCAGAACCATTGACCATTTCCTGATTGGAGCTGCGACCGTAGAGGTCGTTGTGCTTCAAGCCTGAGGGTGATTCGAGATTGGCCATCCAGTTGCCGCCGTAGATGAAAAAAGTCCCGCGCTGGTTCACGTCCCACCAGGAAAAAATCCGCGACTTGTCGTCCAGCGCGGGGATGTTGACCGGGCCGGTGCGCTTCAAGACAGGCGTGGCGATGTAGGCCGCCGGAACGTGCTCGCTCAACGATGGCAGGTCGTAGTGGCTGGGTTTGAGCATGGCCGTGCCCACCGAGACTTCACTGCTCAGTTTCTCCCGTTCGTGCAAGCGATAGCTGGGGCTGCCGGCGGTGTTGAGGGTCAGGCCAGGATGCCAGAGGTCGGGGTAGCGCAGACGCACGAAATCCACCCGTGCGGTGTAGATCGCCATGACCCGCGCCAGCAGCTCCTGAGGGGTTGCCAGCAGCTCGGGCACGCCCATGCCCACGAACGGGTCGTAGCCCATGAACCCGGCAAATTCCAAGTGCGTCGGGTTCGCCCGGATCAGCTTGAGCATCGCCTCCAGCGTGGCATCGTCGGCTACTCCGCCCCGGTGCAGGCCTACATCCAGTTCGATATTGATCCGCAAGCGAGTACCAAGCCCCTGGGCCAGGGCCCGGTATTGCTCAAGCCGTTCAGGTGTGTCCAGCAGCCACTGCAACTGGCGTGACGGATCGAAGGGTCCTTTGTGAAGCTCATAGAACAACGCGGCGCTGCGCACTGGGAGAGGTTTGCCCAGCAAAATATCAGCCGTGGGAAACTGCAACGCATCGTGGTTGAGAAACGGTTGGTGGAACGACATCAACCGTCGAGTCTCGGCTCGCTGGCCAATGTAGTTCAACAGCCCCGGCGATGGCAGGGACTTCTCCACCAAGCGCAGCTGTTTGCCGGCGCGCCGGACCGAGGCCATTACCACGTCGATGTTGTGATCGAGTCGGTCCAGGTCAATCAGCATCACCGGTCGCATGGGACCGTGGGCCTTGAGTTCCCGGTTCAACTGGCGGAAATAATCGCTGTACGGCCCGCCCTGGTCCCGCGGTCGCAGCCAGGCACCGACGCCGGCCAGCAACAGTCCGGCGCCCACCGTCCCAGCCAGGAACCCTCGACGATTGAAACCCATCAGCTCGCTCCCAGAATTGTTGAAAGATGCCCGTTGAGGAATTTTCCGCCAGGGTCCAGGGCCTGGCGCACCTGGGCAAACTCATTCCAGCGTGGGTAGAGCGCCTGGAGCGTCCTGGCGTTCAAGGAATGCAGTTTTCCCCAATGCGGGCGCCCCTGGTATTTCCAGAAGACCGGCTCGATGGCGGCGAAGAAATTGTGATGGTCCATCTGGTAATGCTGGTGCACGGAGATCGAACAACTGTCGCGGCCTTCGAACATGCTCAGGGCGATGTCGTCGGCCTTCACGTAGCGGTATTCGATGGGAAACCAGGTGCGCAGGTCTTTGTCGCGGATCAGTTTGAGGATTTCCCGCAGGCACGCCGGACCGTGTTCAGCTGGCACCGAATATTCCATCTCGTTGAAGCGCACGGTGCGCGCATTGGCGTAGATGTCGTGGGAATCGCCAACCCGATCCTCGAAGTCGGCCACCAGTCGCAGGCTGTTGAGCAACGTGCGCCGGATCGTCGGAAAGTCGCTGCCATACTTGTCGAGCTTTTCGATCAGGGTGACGAATTCGTTGCCACCCTCCTCCTCGGGGCTCACCGGTGCAGTGGCCGGATCGGTGGTTTCGTTCAAGGCAATCGACAACGCATAGTCGGAATGGGTGACCACCTGCATTTCCCAATGCTGGTTGTCCCGAGTGTTGGTGTCCAGGTCCTCGAGCAACTCTTCGGTTTTCGCCACCCACTGGCGCTCGCGCAGCCGATAAGCAGGACGGTTCTGCAAACGCACACGGGTCACCAGCCCCAGCGCACCCAGTGACACCCGCCCGGCCTTGAACACTTCGGGATGGCGGTTGGCATCGCAATCAAGCACCTCGCCGCCGGCCGTCACCAGTTGCAGCCCGACCACCTGCGCCGAATACGAACCGAATGCCTTGCCGGTGCCGTGGGTCGAGGTGGCGATGGCCCCGGCCAGGGTCTGGTAATCCACGTCGGCCATGTTCGGTAGCGCCTGACCGATGGCCTTGAGCGCTGGGCCCATGCGCGACATGGGCGTGCCGCCACCGAACTCAGCCTGCAGGCTGGCGACATCGTGATCCAGCAGACCGCTGAAAAAACTCAGCGACAGCAAAGTCCCGTCCGTGGGCACCAGGGCGCTGAAGGAATGGCCTGAACCCACCGGACGAATCCGCCCTTCGGCGCGGGCCACGATTTGCACCAGTTCATCCAGATTCTTGGGAGCCAGACGCGCTCCCGGCAGGCAACTTTGCGCACCGGACCAATTGCGCCACGGAATCAGTCGCGGGGCGCGCATCAACTCGGCCAGGGCGCCCTGGCTGCCCAGCGCCGTGAAGGCCGCGACAGCGGCGGCCCGTTGCAGCCACTGGCGCCGTGAATAGTCCATGGTCATGCCGTCGTTCCCCTGTTGGTCATTGCAATGGCTGGCCGGACATGAAGCCGATCAGGGCCAGGAACTGCTCTTCGGAACAGTGCATGCACAGCCCCATCGGCGGCATGCCGTTGTAGCCGTTGATCGTGTGATCAAGCAGGGTGTCGCTGCCCTGGGCCACTCGCGGCGCCCAGGCGTTGGCGTCGCCGGTCAGGGGCGCTCCGGCGCCGGGGTTGGCGTGGCAGAGCTTGCAACTGCTGTCGTAGATTTGTGCCAGCGCTCCGTCGGCGGGCACACTCGTTAAGGCCCTGGGCGGGCTCGTTTTGGCCTCTTCGCCGCAACCGGCGAGCAATACGCCAAGCGAAAGAATCGCCGCGGCGTGAGTCCAGGCTGAAGACGTTGGTACCGACATGGGGCCCCTCTTGGTGGCGCAATGAGCACGCCTTTATTGTGTTGGGTCAGACAGACTCACACTAAGGCACGCCCGCGCGTTGGCTTGAGGTCATTGGGGGCCATAAAAGGGGACTTGGGCGGCCAGCGCTGGATGATCGATGGCCAGGGACATTGGCGATCAGGGCAGCAGCAGCCCCTGCTCGCGCTCGCACAACTGCACCACATAATCCCAGAGCACCCGCAGACGCACGGATTTGTGCAGTTCGCGACGGGTGCTGATCCAGTAGCTGCGGCGGAGGGTTTCATCGGGCAGTAAGGGGACCAGGGCCGGGTCGCTGCTGGCCATGTAGCAAGGCAGTACGGCAATCCCCAATCCCGAGCGTGCAGCCTGTTGCTGGGCGATGACACTGGTGCTGTGGAACACCACCCGAGGGTTGCGGCAAAAGCTGTTGAGAAACATCAGTTCCTGGCTGAACAGCAGGTCGTCGACATACCCGATCCAGGCATGGCGGGCCAGGTCTTCGCGACTGCGCAACGGTGGCGAGCGGTCCAGGTAGGCCTGGCTGGCGTAGAGCGCCAGACTGTAGTCGGTGAGCTTGCGGGTCACCAGCAGGTCGGCCACCGGGCGTTCGAGGTGAATGCTGATTTCCACTTCGCGGTTGAGGATGCTGACAAAACGCGGCACCGCCACCAACTCCACCTCCAGTCCCGGATAGCGCTGGAATAGACCCTCCATGCGGCTGGCTAAAAACATGATGCCCAGCCCTTCCGTCACCCCCACGCGGATCTTGCCCAAGGGCGCGCTGGACTGGGTGATGTCCTCCTGAGCCAGTAGCGCCACGTTTTCCATGGCTTCGGCGTGCTTGAGCAACGATTCGCCCGCGGGGGTCAGTTCATAACCCTGGGCATGCTGGACAAACAACGCAGTGCCCAGGCTTTTCTCGATGGCTTCGATGTGCCGGGCCACAGTGGCATGGGTGGTGTTCAGGCGTCGTGCGGCCGTGAGCAAACGGCCGCTGCGTTGCAGTTCCAGAAAGTAGCGCAGGTCATTCCAGTCGAACATGGGCCATCCTTGAACACGCCTGAAGGCAGGACTGTTTAAAAACGCACAGTGGTTGCGCAAAAACTAACATTCTTTTGACGAAACCTAACAACTAGGATGCATCCCACAAGAACAAAAATGAGGTCGCGAATGCAATCTGTCGTCGATGAATACGATTACGTGATCGTGGGCGCCGGCCCTGCCGGATGCCTGCTGGCCAACCGGCTTAGCGCCAACGCGCAGCACCGGGTGTTGTTGCTTGAAGCGGGCGGGCGCGACAACTATCCGTGGATTCACATCCCGGTCGGCTACCTGTTCTGCATCGGCAACCCGCGCACCGACTGGTGCTTCAAGACCGAGGCGCAAGCGGGTTTGCAAGGGCGCGCACTGAGTTACCCACGGGGCAAGGTGCTGGGTGGCTGCTCCTCCATCAACGGCATGATCTACATGCGCGGCCAGGCCGCGGATTACGACAGCTGGGCCGCCGAGGGCAACCCTGGCTGGGCCTGGAAAGACGTGCTGCCGTTGTTCAGACAGAGCGAAAACCACTTTGCCGGAGACTCCGAGCTCCATGGCGCCGCCGGGGAATGGCGGGTCGAACGCCAGCGCCTGTCATGGCCGATTCTCGATGCGTTTCGCACCGCCGCCGAGCAGAGCGGTATCCCCAGCGTGGACGACTTCAACGGCGGCGACAACGAAGGCTGCGGCTATTTCCAGGTCAACCAGAAAGCCGGGGTGCGCTGGAACGCGGCCAAGGCCTTCCTCAAACCGGTTCGTCAGCGCCCCAACCTCACGGTAATGACCGATATCGAAGTCGACCGCGTGCTGTTGCGTGACAACCGGGCCCACGCCGTCAGCGCCCGTTGGCAAGGCAAAGGCATGACGTTCAAGGCGCGCAAGGAAATCGTGCTGTGCGCCGGCGCCGTCGGCTCGCCGGGTATTTTGCAGCGCTCGGGAATCGGTCCGCGCAACCTGTTGCAACGCCTGGGCATTGGCGTGGTTCATGAGCTGCCCGGCGTGGGCGGCAACTTGCAGGACCACCTGCAACTGCGGCTGATCTACCAGTTGGAAAACGCCCGTACCCTGAACCAGATCGCCGGCACTTTATGGGGCAAGATGGGCATGGGGCTGCGCTACCTCTATGATCGCAGCGGCCCGCTGTCCATGGCCCCCAGCCAACTCGGCGCGTTCGCCCGCTCGGGGCCGGAACAGACCTCGGCCAACCTCGAATACCACGTGCAGCCCTTGTCGCTGGAACGCTTTGGCGAACCACTGCACAGTTTCCCGGCGTTCACTGCGTCGGTCTGTGACCTGCGTCCGCAAAGCCGTGGCCGGGTGGACATTCGCTCAGCCAACCCGCACGAGGCGCCGCTGATCCAGCCCAACTACCTGAGCCATCCCGAAGACTTGCGGGTCGCCGCCGACGCCATCCGCCTGACCCGACGCATCGTCGCCGCCCCGGCGTTGAGCGCCTTCAAGCCGGTGGAATACCTGCCGGGACCAAGCCTGCAAACCGAGGAAGAACTGCACCAGGCCGCCGCCCGTATAGGCACGACGATTTTCCACCCGGTGGGCACCTGCCGCATGGGCCTGGACCGCGACGCGGTGGTGGATGCGCAACTGCGGGTTCACGGCATCAACGGCCTGCGCATCGCCGACGCCTCGATCATGCCGCGCATCACCTCGGGCAACACCTGCTCGCCCACGCTGATGATTGCCGAGAAGGCGGCGCAGATGATCCTCGAGGCGGACATCCGCAGCACCACGCCCCAAAAGGAACCTGCCACGGTCTGAAGAACAACAGAATCCCCCTGTGGGAGCGAGCCTGCTCGCGAAGGCGGTGTATCAGCTCACGATGATGTCGACCGGCATACCGCTTTCGCGAGCAGGCTCGCTCCCACAAGGAGAACCCTTTGAATTCAAGGTATGCAGCAAAACAGGAGACGCTGTACCGGCGTCGACAGTGGAACAACAAAAACAATCACTGTGAGGGATACCCAAATGTCTGAACATGTTCAGTCCCTGGAAGCCACGCGCAGCGCCGGCACCAGCCAGGAAACCCAGAAAGTCATCTTCGCCTCGTCCTTGGGGACGGTGTTCGAGTGGTATGACTTTTTCCTCTATGGCGCCCTGGCGGCGGTGATCAGCAAGCAGTTCTTTGCCGGGGTCAACGACACCACGGCATTCATCTTCGCCCTGATGGCATTCGCCGCCGGCTTTATCGTGCGGCCTTTCGGCGCACTGGTATTCGGACGGCTGGGAGACATGATCGGACGCAAATACACCTTCCTGGCCACCATCGTACTCATGGGCCTGGCGACGTTCTGCGTCGGCCTGTTGCCCAACTACGCCAGCATCGGCATTGCCGCGCCCATCATCCTCGTGGTGCTGCGCATGCTCCAGGGCCTGGCCTTGGGCGGTGAGTACGGCGGTGCTGCCACCTACGTCGCCGAACACGCGCCGATGGGCAAGCGCGGTTTCCACACCAGCTGGATTCAGTCCACCGCCACCCTCGGGCTGCTGCTTTCGCTGCTGGTGGTACTGGGCTGTCGTTATTTCACGGGCGATCAGTTCGAAGTCTGGGGCTGGCGCATTCCGTTTCTGCTGTCGATCGTGTTGCTGGGCATCTCCACCTGGATCCGCCTGAGCCTGCATGAATCGCCGTCCTTCTTGAAAATGAAAGAAGAAGGCAAGTGCTGCAAGGCGCCGATCCGCGAATCCTTTGGTAAGTGGGAAAATCTCAAGGTGGTGCTGATCGCGCTGTTCAGCATCAACGCCGGGCAAGCGGTGACCTTCTATGCCGCGCAGTTCTATGTGCTGTTTTTCCTCACCCAGTTCCTGAAGATGGATCCGGCCCTGGCCAACAGCCTGCTGATCGTTAGCGTGGTCATCGGCGCACCGTTCTTCATCTTTTTTGGCTGGCTGTCGGACAAGGTCGGGCGCAAACCGGTACTGATGATTGGCCTGTTGCTGGCGACGGCGTTGTACTTTCCGATCTTCAAGACACTGGCCCACTACGCCAACCCGGCCATTGACCTGGCGAGCCGTCAGGCGCCGATCACCGTGATCGCCGATCCGGCCACGTGCACCTTCCAGTTCGACCCGGTGGGCAAGGCCCGTTTCGATAGCCCATGCGACAAGGTCAAGACCTTCCTGGTCAAGCAAGGCCTGCCCTACAGCAGTGTCGCGGCGCCGGCCGGCAGTGATGTGCAGGTCAGCGTCGGTGATGTGAAGCTTGAAGGCTACGACGAAGCCGCCCTGCGCGGCGCGGTGACCCTGGCGGGCTACCCACAACAGGCCGATGCCCAGCAGATCAACCGGCCGATGATCGTGGCACTGATCGTGGCGCTGATCATCATTTCAGCCATGTGCTACGGCCCACTGGCGGCGCTGATGGTCGAACTGTTTCCCACTCGGATCCGCTACACCTCCATGTCCCTGCCCTACCACATCGGCAACGGCTGGTTCGGCGGTTTCCTGCCCACCGTGTCGTTTGCCCTGGTGGTCTACACCGGGGACATTTTCTACGGGCTGTGGTACCCGGTGATGATCACCGGGGTGAGCCTGGTGGTGGGCATGATTTGCCTGCGGGAAACCCGGAACGTGGACCTGGATAAAAACTGAGGGCAAAACCGTGGCGAGGGCGTTTGTTCCCTCGCCAGCGGATCAGAAGTGCGCCTTCAGAGTCATGGTGAGGTTGCGCGGCTCACCGTAATAGTTACCGAAGCTCTCGGTCCCGATGGTGCTGTAGTAGCGCTTGTCGAACAGGTTGTTGCCGTTGAGGGCCAGCGACCAGGTGTCATCAATGCGGTAGCCGACGCGACCATTCCACACGGCATAACCGGCCTGGGTGATCTTCTCCCCCGTCGCCGGCGATACCCGGAAATTGTCGCTTTGGGCATTGACCCCCGCACCGACGCTGAACCGTTCGAACGCCCCACCCAGGGCATAATCGCCCCACAGACGCAGCACATGACGCGGCACATAGCTGTTGAACGAGCCGCCGTTGAGGCTGGTATCAATGTCGTTCAGGGTCTTGGTCTGGGTGTAGGTGTAACCGGCAAGCAGTTGCAGGCGCTCGATGACTTCACCGCTGATCTCGGCTTCGAAACCCTGGGCGCGAACCTTGCCGGCGTTCTCGTAGCAGTAACCGTCCGAGGACGCACAGCTTGAGTTGTAGTCGGTCTGGGCCTGGTCTTTCTGCAACGTGCGGAACAGGTTGAAGGCGCTGTTCAGGCGTCCCTCGAACCATTCGCCCTTGATCCCCAGCTCATAGCTTTCACCCACCAGGGGCTTGAGTGCCGAACCGCTTTCGGAACGGTAGTTGCCTTGGGGCGTGAAAATGTCCGAGTAACTGGCGTAGGCCGTCAGGTGTTCGTTGAGATCCAGCAACACGGCGGCAAACGGGGTGACCTGGCCTGTCTCCGTGCTCTTGGCGTGTTCCGAACCGCCGGTGAGGAACACCGAGTCGGTCTTGGAGTTGTACCAACTCACCCGGCTGCCCACGACAAACGTCAACGGGTCCGCCAGTTTCAGGCGCAGGGTCGAATACAGGCCTTGTTGCCGGGTGACGGTTTTCACCGGGCCACCGCGCGTTGAGTTCTCGATGAAGTAACTGTCATCCGGTTCCGGAATGTGTCGATCCGGATCGAATACGTTCTGTTGCTGCGGCAGGAAGGCGACCGAGAAAAAATCGTCCTTGTCCGAACGGCTGGCGTTGAAGCCGACGATCAATTCATGCTGCTGCCCGAGGGCGTCGAACTTGCCGTCCAGATAGGCGTCGAGGCCGTAATCGACCTGGTCATAGTCGTACATGCTGCCCAGCACATTGGTGGTCGAGACACCCGGCGTCACCGAGCCGGATGCAAAGGCGTATTTGATGTCCTGGGTGTTTTTCGTATAGACACCGGCCACCTTCACGGCCCAGTCGTCATTGAGTTGATGCTTGAGATCGCTGAACACCGTGGTCCGCTGGCTACGCCAAGTGTTCCACGACGGATCCAGGCAAGTAGAGCGACTGAGTTTCAAATCGCTGCCATCCCTGTAGCGCGGCTGCCCGCCCCAGCAAGGACTCGCATCGACATCCTCATAGGCCAGGCCCAGGCCGAGGGTGGTGTCGGGCGTCAGGTCGAAGTCCAGGGCACCGTAGTAAATCTGGTCCTTGCGCCGAGCATCGTCGTAGAAATAATGCCGGCTCTGTTCGGCGATCACCGCCCTGCCCCGCAGGGTGCCGGAATCATTCAGCGGGCCACCGGTATCGACCTGCCCGCGGTAGTTGTCCCAGGTGCCGCCCGAGAGGCTGAGTTCGGTCTGGGCCGTGGCCTGGCCGCGTTTACGGACGAAATTGACGCCACCGGACGTGCCGCCGGCGCCCTTCATCATCCCGGCGGCACCGCGCAGGACTTCGACCCGATCGTAATACGCCATGTCACTGCTGAAACTGTCGGCCTGGACATAGCTGTTGCCCATGTCCAGCGGAACACCGTCGTATTGATACTGACCGGACATCCGGAACCCACGGGAGTAGAAATATTTGCCGCCCATGGTCGAGTCGTAGACGGTAATGCCGGGCGTTTTTTCCATCACTTGATCAATGGTGTTCAGGTTCTGGTCATCGAGCATCTTGCGAGTGATCACTGTCACCGATTGCGGCGTCTCGCGCAGGGAGTGCTCGCCTTTGCCGATCGTGACCGCCCCCGTCGTGTAGGAGCCACTGTTCTCGGTGGTCGCTCCGAGCATCTGCGCCTCGATGGTGGTTGCTCCCAGTTGCATGGCCGAACCGTTGGCGGGCACGGAGCGCAGCACGTACGTGCCGTTGGCCTGGCGGTCGGCTTGCAGGCCGCTACCGCCAAGAATGCGGGCAAATCCATCGCCCACGCCGAACGAACCTCTCAGGCCGGGCGATTGCAGGCCCTGGAGTTGCCGGGCATCAAACGAAATGGCGACACCGGCGGCACTGGAGAACCGGGTCAGGACATCCACCAGGCTGCCGGCCCCGATATCGTAGGCCTGCACCGAACGCTGCTGCGCCGAGGCACCTGGAGCCGGACTGGCATTCACGACCCCGACGCTGCCGGTCACGGCTGCCAGCAAGCCGATTTTCACTGCAAACACCAGACGACCTGGCGCGCTTACCCAAGACATGCTTCCCCTCCCCCAAACGGTCGATAAAAACTCACTGAGGAAGAGCCGAACGATGGAGATAAAAAGTGCAGGACAGTGTTCTTTTTTATCGCGCCGCCACGTCAGCGCTGATCGCCGCTCGATACCCGGACCCAAAATCGGCTGTAGCGGGTCACGCGTAACGAAAAGCCACTCTCCAGCGCCGCCAGGGCGAGATCGGTGTTATCGACGGGAAACACGCCGGAAACCTTCAAGTCGGCAATGGCCGGATCACAACGCAACACGCCGTTGCGGTAACGCGACAGTTCATCCAGCAGCACCGCCAGAGGACGGTCAATGGCGATGATGCTTCCCTTCTGCCAGGCACCGACCGACACATCGTTGCCGCGCAGCGTACCCAGCGACCGGTCATTGAAATCCAGGCGCTGGCCGGCTTCGACGCGCATCCTCGAGCCAATCGTCGGGAGACTCACCTCGACCGCTTTTTCAAGCACCGCCACCTCACCGCCCCGCGCCTGGCCTCGGACGATAAAACGCGTGCCCAGCGCAAGCACTTCGACATGACCGGTGATGACCTTGAAAGGCCGCTGCAAGGGATCGATCGCCGTCGTGACGAGGATCTCCCCCCACAACAGCTCCAGTAGCCGCTGGCGCCCATCGAAACGAACATTGACCGAGGTGTCGGTGTTGAGCAGCACGGTGCTGCCGTCCGCCAGCTGAAACTCGCGGCGCTCGCCCACTGCGGTGCGGTAATCGCAAAGCAGGTTCTGCGTAGCCTGGCTGCGCCAGCCCAACCAACCCAGGCCGCTGGCGGACGTCAGCAACAAGGCGCTGCGCAATACCTGGCGACGGGATCGATTGTGGCGTTCGCTCAAGGTCGGTGCCGCCAGGGGGCCCGGCACACTCGCCATCTGTTCAGCCACCGCTGTCATTCGTTGCCAGGCCTGGCTATGCAGCGGGTCTGCGCTCAGCCAGGCATTCCACCCGGCTCGATCCGCGTCGGTCGTGATGCCGGAATGAAGCCGGGCGTACCACTGCGCCGCCACACGGATGGCTTGCAACTCTTCGGCTGGCAGGTTCATGAAAGTTGCAATTGAATCTGCATCAGGCAGCAATGTTCCATGGCCTTGGCCATGTGGTTATTCACCGTACGTACGCTGACGCCCAGGCGCTCGGCAATTTGCGGGTAGGTCAGGCCGTCGAACTGCGACAGGATGAACGCCTGCCTGACTCGCGGCCCCAACCCCAGCAGCAAGCGGTCGATCTCCATCAGGGCCTGGAGCAGGATGGCCTGTTCTTCCAGCGACGGGTGCTGCTCTTGCGGCATGGCGGCCAAGGCTTCGAGGTAGGACTGTTCCAACGAACGGCGGCGAAACAGATCGATCAACAGCCCCTTGGCGATCATCGACAGGTACGGTCGCGGCTCACGAATATCCAACGCGGAGCGAGCCTTGATGACGCGCACGAAGGTATCCTGGGTCAGGTCCGCGGCATCGAAAGCATTGCCCAAACGCTTGCGCAGCCAGCCTTGGAGCCAACTGTGATGATCACTGTACAGAACGTCGACGGCACTGCGTAAGGACAGATCGTTGGCGGGCATGGCAATGGAATAATTCGCGACTGATAATGACTCGCATTGTCATGGAGCGCATCGCCGCTTGCAACCCAAACCTGCACAGTCCCAGGCCTGCCACCTCACCCTCTTGGCATTGCTCAGTGCACAGAGTGATTTTTCACCGTGCTCTCCACCAGATCCAGCATCTGCCCCAGCGCCCAGGGCTTGGCGATGAACGAGGCGTGATGCTTGATCCCGGCGCTTTCCGGGGTTTCGAAACCGGACATGATCAACAAGGGTATCTGTGGCCACCGGTCGCCGGTCAAATTGGCCAGGTCCGCGCCGTTCAGTTTGCCGGGCATGGTGATATCGGTGAGTAACAAGTCCACATCGTCAGCGCTCTGCTTGAGGAATTCCAGCGCCGCGTCGGCGCTTTCCCGGGGCTCCACGGCAAAGCCCTCGTCTTGCAGGATCTCACACAGGAACTCCAGAATGGTCTGATCATCTTCAACGACGAGAATCAAACGCGCGGCCGCCTGTCCGTTGCCCTTTGGCATCGAATTCATGTAAGTGACTCTCCTTGACCCCATAAACGTTCTTTGCGGTTTCAACCGCTCTGCAAGTTATGAGCGATGCCCTTGCGAGAAATTCATTCTGCGTGCAAATACACCGCCAAACGTTGCGATAACCGCCCTGGAGCAACGCATCGCAACGTTTTATCTGTATATCCATACAGATAAAACTTGCTCCGACGCCCATCCATGACCATGCTACAGCCCCATGAAATCTGCTTAGGAAAAGGGCGCTATGCAGCTGTACCTGTGTGAAAAACCGTCCCAGGCCAAAGACATCGCTGCCGTGCTCGGTGCCACGCGCCGCGGTGACGGTTGCTGGCTGGGCGCGAACATCACAGTCACCTGGTGCATCGGCCATCTGCTGGAGACCGCCCCGCCCGACGCCTACGATGCCCGCTACAAGCGCTGGGTACTGGCAGACCTGCCTATCGTGCCGACGCAGTGGAAAATGACGGTCAAGCCGAAAACCGCGGGCCAGTACAAGGCGGTCAAGCGCCTGTTGGGGGAAGCCAAGACGCTGGTCATCGCCACCGACGCCGACCGTGAAGGCGAAATGATTGCCCGGGAACTGGTGGAGCATTGCCGCTACCGTGGGCCGATCCAGCGTCTATGGCTGTCGGCCCTGGACGAAGCGTCGATCCGCAAGGCCCTGGCCGCACTCAAGCCGGGCGCCGAAACCTTCAACCTCTACCATTCGGCCCTCGGCCGCTCCCGGGCCGACTGGCTGATCGGCATGAACATGAGCCGCCTGTTCACGCTGCTGGGGCGTCAGTCCGGTTATCAGGGCGTGCTGCCGGTGGGCCGCGTGCAGACCCCCACCCTGCGCCTGGTGGTGGATCGCGACCGCAGCATCGCGGATTTCGTACCGGTCGCCTATTGGGCCATCGACGTGCAACTGCGCCACGACGGCACTGTGTTCACCGCCCAGTGGCGCGCCGACCCGGATGCCTGCGACGATCAGGAACGTTGTTTGAACCAGGCCCTCGCCCAGGACGCCGCCCAAGCCATGGGCAACGCTGCCACCGCCCGGGTGATGAAAGTGCGCACCGAGCGCTTGCGCGAAGCGGCGCCGTTGCCGTTCGACCTGGGCACCCTGCAGGAAGTCTGCTCGAAGAAACTCGGCCTCGGCGCCCAGGAAACCCTGGACATTGCCCAGTCGCTCTATGAGACCTACAAGCTCATTACCTATCCGCGCAGCGATTGCGGTTTCCTGCCTTTGAGCCAGCACAGCGAAGCTGCGGCCATCCTCGCCGCCCTCGCCCAGGCCGACCCGGGTCTGGCGCCGCTGCGCGAGCACTTGCAGCCCCAACGCAAATCCCGGGCCTGGAACGACGCCAAGGTCAGCGCCCACCACGGCATCATCCCTACCGCTGCGGCGAAGAACCTCGACAAGCTCGCCGGCAAGCAGCGGGCCGTCTATACGCTGATACGGGCGCGATATCTGGCGCAGTTCCTGCCCAACCACGAATACGACCGGACCCAGGCCGACTTCGACTGCGCCGCCCAGGCATTGCGGGCCGTTGGCAAGCAAATCGTCGAACCCGGCTGGAAACGCGCCCTGCCCGAAGCGCTGGCTCCGGCACGAGGCCGTGAAGCACCGGCACCACAAACCTTGCCGGCCCTGGTCGAAGGTCGCGACTGCGCCGTGGACGAGGTCAAACTCAAGGACCTGTGGACCCAGCCCCCCAAACCGTTCACCGAGGGCGACCTGATCAAGGCGATGAAGAACGTTGCCCGGCTGGTGGAGGATCCGCAGCTCAAGCAAAAGCTCAAGGACACCACCGGCATCGGCACCGAAGCGACCCGGGCCTCGATCATCCAGGGCCTGCTCGACCGCGGTTACCTGGTGAAAAACGGCAAGGCCCTGTCCGCCACACCGGCGGCCTTCAGCCTGATCGATGCGGTGCCCCGCGCCATCGCCGATCCAGGCACTACCGCCATCTGGGAGCAGGCGCTGGACATGGTGCAAAGCGGAGAGATGAGCCTGGAAGAGTTCGTGACCCGCCAGGCCGCCTGGATGAGCAAGCACATCGCCCGCTGCCAGGGCATGAGCCTGACCATCAACGGCCCGGCCAGCCCTGCCGGCCGTGGAGCCACCCCATGGAAAAGCAAACGCAAGCCGGCCAAGCGCAAGGCCAGCGGTACACCTCGCAAGGCGAGCAAAGCCAAGACGACCTGATAAATACATGTTCGACGCGTCGCCCTGTGGGAGCGAGCCTGCTCGCGATAGCGTTATGATAGTCACCATGGATACCGACTGATACACCGCCATCGCGAGCAGGCTCGCTCCCACAGGGATATCTGCCCTGATCCAGAATTTTCATAACAAAACCATTTTGTCCGACAATATGTAGTGACCAAAAATAATCACTACAAAACCGTTGACGCCTCCGATTTGGCCTTGCATGATGCAGACGTCTCCCCGATCGGGAGTACAGGTAAATGCTTGAGCAAGCTCGTCTGACCGCCGAGCTGTTTTTTGGATAAGGGACTGCCCACAAGGCAGATTGAAGGTGCTGACCTGGCATGACCGTCCGGTGACAAGGACGAGAAACGTCGGCGACGATCCTCATGACGCGCGTGGTCGACCCTCGAAAGTTGACAATGCCTGAAGGTTCTTCGCTGTTTCTCTTCGTTGTAGCGCATTTGCGTAGCAGCCCTTCGATAACACTACACAACCGATGCACGACCCCGTCGAAGTCAGACGGCCGGGTGCTGACGGCCTGGTTTCGGTGCTAGCCATGCAGCACTGGACAGGCACTTACCGAAAGAAGCGAAGTTTTTGCGAACCACCAGACAGATCAACCAAATGGTCAAGGGGCTTACACATGAATCTGAATAATCAACCATCTATTGATGAACTGGCTCGCATGTTCGCAGCACACAAAGACACCCTGGACAGCCATATCCTGTGGATCAGCAAGAATGGCCAGGTCCATATGGACTGCCTGTCGCCGTTCACCCAGGAAGACGAATTCGAGAAGAATCAGCAGGACCTGTGTGCCCGGTTGAAGATGTACCGTCGTGGCCAGGGCTACGTCGGCAAGAAGGCCGCGGCCGACAAAGACTTCATGGGTCGCGTGCTGCAAACGCTGACCCAGGCGTGGCAGTCGATGCAGAACACCTCTGAAGTTCGGGTCATCGACCGCCTCTGCTGATCGCGCTTAAAACAAAGGGCCCGTTCCTGATTGGAACGGGCCTTTTTTTGGGCGTTAGAACACCGACCAGCCGATTCGTTGGCTGAGCAATTCCAGCGCCGCCATGCCTGCTAGGGAATTGCCCGCGACATTGAGTTCCGGCGACCAGACGCACACCGTGAAACGCCCCGGCACCACGGCAACAATCCCGCCGCCCACCCCGCTCTTGCCCGGTAGGCCAACGCGATAGGCAAAATTGCCGGCTTCATCGTACAGCCCGCTGGTGGCCATGATGGAGTTGACCTGCTGGGTCTGGCGGGCGCTCAGGATCTGTTCGCCACTGTGCTTGCAGAAGCCGTCGTTGGCCAGGAAGCAGAACGCCCGGGCCAGATCGATGCAGCTCATGCGCAACGCGCAGTGACTGAAATAGCTGCGCAGCACCGCTTCCACGTCGTTATGAAAATTACCGAAGGACTGCATCAGGTAGGCCATCGCCGCATTGCGGGCGCGGTGCTGGTATTCCGACTCAGCGACCTTGCCGTCCACCATGACCTGTGGATTGCCCGACAGGCGCCGTACGAAATCACGCATCGAAAGCGCTGGTGCGGCAAAACGCGACTGATTGATGTCGCAGATCACCAAGGCGCCGGCGTTGATGAACGGGTTGCGCGGCCGACCGCGTTCGAATTCCAGCTGCACCAGGGAATTGAAGGGCTGGCCGGAGGGCTCATGGCCCAGTCGCTCCCAGATTGCCTCCCCGGAATGGCCGATGGCCTGCACCAGGCTGAAAACCTTGGAAATACTCTGCACCGAAAACGGCGTTTCAGCGTCGCCTGAGCAATACATTTCGCCATCGTTGCCGTAGACGGCAATGCCCAACTGGTTGGCCGCAACGGTGCCAAGGGCGGGAATGTAGTCGGCCACCTTGCCCTGACCGATCAGGGGGCGAACCGCATCGAGGATCTCGTTCAACAATGCTTGCATATGCGCATGGGTCCAATCATTCCCCGTTCGAGTGCGGGGATACAGACGCTAGACGCTGATGGGTGCGATCAGAGCACACTCAATAGACCAGCAACATCTGTTGCGAGGCGATCCGTGGGAGCAAAGCTTGCTCGCGATCAAGCTCACGCGGTCTTTCTGGAACCGAATCGCCTGCTTCGCGGGCAAGCCTTGCTCCCACAGAATTCAAGAGATTTCATGGGCGCTTGTCATCCAATCGAGCGGTCTATAGTTGAAGGGATCAATCGGCAGGAGACATCGATGCGACAGATCATGCAGAAGGAACCCTGGTGGGCCTCGCCCCCCAGACCCGGTCAAGATGAAAGTGAGCTGGAATGGGGCTGGCTGGTGATCTACAGCGAAGGAGAGCCGCGCTTCGAATTCATCAAGGAGCGGCCCTCGGACGAACAGATCCGTCATCGCAAGGGTTGCCGCGTCACCCTCGGGGCAGAATGAACCGTCCGTCACGGTTTGATGGCTGGCAACTCCACCGCGCGATTGGCCAGGTCCGCCGCCACCAGGCTGCCTTCGATTTCCTCGGCCAGGTAGTACACCGGTGCCATCACCCCGCTGAGGGGATGCTTGAGCGACTGGAACCAGGCTTCGTCGAACGCTGCGCTGAGGCTCTTGCGGATTTGAGTCTCCATTTCCGGACGCTCGCCCTCATGAATGATCGCGCGAATCCCCGCCACGCCAACTGAGATCAACGCCCCCGCCGCTTTCCCGGCCACGGCCGCCGCCGCCCCGGCCGCACCTCGCGTGGCAAATTGCGCTTCGATTTTTTCACTGGTGCGTTGTGCCACCGTGGCGATCACCGCATCCGATGGCCCCGAACCTGTCACAGCGGCTTTGTTGACGTGGTCGATCAGCGCGGCGTACGCCGGCAATGTATTGAGGGGCTCGGTATGCGCCATCTCATACAACGAAGCGTTACGCGCCGCTGGCGGCCCCAGGCTGATGGCAGGAATGCCGTGCAGGCGCCGACTCATCAGCTCCGGCGGGATTCGGTGCTGGCGGGCAATCACTTGGACCTGTTGATTGAGCAGGCGCACGTAGTAGCCCGTCGCGTTGGCCCTGATCGCCTCGGGGTCGATTTCCACCGCCACAGGTGCCAGCACCTGCTCGCGGTACTGCTCTTGCAGGTAAACGGTCAGACGTCTGGCCGCGGAGTCCTCTTCGCCTTCGGCACTGGCGGCATACCAACTGACCTTCACCGCCAGCCATTCCTGGGTCCAGTAGCTGCTGAACCAGGGGATGAATTGAATCTCGGTCCGTTCATACACGAGCCGGCGCCAATGCTCCATCGAACCACGAGCGTAGAGCCCGGCCTGTTCGATAGCGCTTTTCGACGCGGCGACGATCTGCCGGTCAACCTGCCGCCAGGTATCCTGGGAAACCGCCACGGTGGCGACCTGCTGCTCGCGCGGCGACGTGGCGCACCCCGCCAGAACCAACAAAACGGCCAGCATCAGTGAACGCAGCACGATTGCGCCATCCCGAGGTCAAGTCATCCACGGGGTTGAGTATAGGTCGCGAGGAACACGGGCTTAGAAGGAATACACACAACCCATGTGGGAGCGAGCCTGCTCGCGATGGCGGCTCAAAACCGCGTGAAATGCTCGAACTGCCAATCATCCGCCGCCCCGTCCAGGGAACACGTGTGCACCGCGCCGGTCGGTCTCCAGTCGGTCTGCTTGCCCACCAAGGTACCGAGGTAAGGCCTGGCCACTTCCAGCACACGTTCGTAGTCCATGTGCTCTGGCTCGACGATGCCGCGATCCGGGTTTTCCACCGCCCAGACAATCCCCGACAAAACCCCCGCCGCCACTTGCAAACTGGTGGCATTGTTGAAGGGCAAGAGCGCCCGGGCTTCATCGATGGTCAATACCGAGCCGAACCAGTAGGCATTGAGTTCATGCCCCATCAGCAAGACGCCCAGCGCATCGGCTCCGATGCTGTCGATTTCACCGTTGAGAATGCGTTGCTGCTGTTGGCTCTGCCAGTCTCGACCGATCAACTCATGGATCGACAGCAAAGCATCGTTGCACGGGTGATAGGCGTAATGCAGTGTGGGGCGATAGATCAGTTTCTGCTGGTCCTTGAGTGTTAGCAGATCCGCTGTAGAGGCGGTTTCGTGATGGGTGATCATCAGCCCCAGGCACGGCCCGCCCAACGGTGTCCAGGTCTTGACCGGCACAGTGGCGCTCGGGCGCTCGAGGTAGATGGCATTGCGACTGCCGAAGCGGTGGCGCCTGGCAGACGTTGGCCAGGTGCGCTCGTGGGTGCCCCAGCCCAACTCGGCCGGTTGGTGGCCCTCGCTGATCAAGCCTTCCACCGACCACGTATTGACGAACTCATCGTCCTGCTTGAGGCGGCTGGAGCGCTGAGTGTCGCGCTCGGCAAAATGAATCACCTTGATGCCGGTCTCCATGCACAGCCTGGCCCAGTCCACGCCTTCGCGGTTCTGTGGCAAGCGATGGTTCAATTGCACGGCCAGTTCCACCAGGCCAGCCTTGAGCAGATGAGTGATCAAACCGGGGTTGGCGCCATGGGCCACGACGGCGGTCGGGCCATGGCCCAGTTTTTTGCGCAGGCCCAGCATCTGGTAGCGCAACGCGTAATTGGTGCGATGCGATAAATCCAATGAAGGGTCATCGTAGCCGCCGGCCCAAGGCTCAATGCAGGTATCCAGGTACAGCGCGCCCTTGCCGAAGGCATAAGTCATCAGGGCCAGCGAACTGACTTCCACCGACAGGTTGACGATGAAGTCGCCAGGTTTGATGAAGCGGTCCAGGGTCTGCGTGAAGGTGTGTTCAGTCAGCGCTTTGCGGACAAAGCAAATGCCCCGCTCCTTGAACCAGATATTTTTCTCGATCACGGGCGCAATGACCGTGATCTGATTGACCGGGACGTGATCCTGCCGCAACAGCAGCGGCAGCGTGGCCCGGGTAATGGAGCCAAATCCGATGAAGATCAGATGGCCCGAAAACCTGACCCGGTGCTTCATGTGCAGTCTCCCCGGAACGTTGACGATGGAGCCATGAAATACCGGTCACCGGACTTTGGCTACTGTCAGGCTCGACAGGCACCCGGCGCAGGCGTTGCCGGCCCTGCGCCGTGGACCGCGTTCAACTTAAGACGTGCCCAGCCCCTCAGACAGGTCCGTACCGGAACGCGCCTGAGCACGCGGTGAAGTTTCGTCACGATGCTCGGTGGTCTTGCTCACGCTATCGCGCACCGTTGCATACCCCTCGCGTGCCGCTTGCCTGGCCTTGTCGGCCAGATCGGCGCTGGTCTTGCCCATCACCCGCTGCTCAGTGGCAGTACTGGGCAGTGCGGCGCCGAGCATGGCGCCCAGCGCGATTCCCGCGGCCGCCATCATCAACGGTTGCTCCTTGAGCAGACGGCTGAATTGATCACCCAGGTCCTGCGAGCCATGGGCCACGCGCTCACCCGTCTCGTGAGCTTTGCTCCGGGCATGGCTGGCGCTGGCGCCCAAACCGTCGGCCAGATGCGAAGCCTTGTCCTTGAGATGATGAAACCCGTCGCGCAACGAGTCGGTGGTGCTGTGCAGATGCTCCTTGGCACTGTCCAGGCCACCGGCAAGCCCTTCGCTCCAGCCGCTGGCATCCTGGTCCGGCCCGACGCGATAACCGACCCGTGGCGGACGGTTCTGACCCAGCATCAGCCAGCACAGCCCCACGGTGGTCAGCACGGTGGGCACTGGGTTGTTGCGCACGGTGGTACCCAGGTTGCCAAAAAACTGCGACCCGTTGCCTTTGGCCAGGGTCAGCGCCTGGTCGAGCATCTGCCCCGGCGTGAACTTGCTGCCCAGGGCGTCGACGATATGGCTGATGTGGGCCCGTTGCTCGTCGATCTCGCGCTCGATGGTTTCCGGGCTCTTCTGGGATTCGGTTTTGAATTCATCCTTCATGAGACTTTCCTCCGCAGGGCTTCCTGGTCTTTGTTCAACGCATCGAGCGTTCGCTCAGGCTTGAAGTGGGACGGTTCGAATTGCTTCTTGCCCGACTGCACCATGATGAAACCAATGATCATGACCACTGCGCCGACGATCAACGCCGCGAGCCAGGGCTGCATGATCGTGCTCAAGCCATAGACCACCGCCATCAGCAAGATGATAAAACCGGCCAGCAGCACCATCGCGCCACCGGCCACCCCGGCGATACCCGCTTTCAAAGTGTTCAGGCTCGCTTGGAATTCGGCCTTGGCCAGTGCCAGCTCCTTGGTAAAAAGCGAGGGGACTTCATGGGTCAATTGCTTTAACAGCCCCATCACTGACGCATCGTTATCGGGCACCGACGTCCCGACGGGACGCTGAATATCTGGGTCTGGTCGGTTCATTGCAATTCTCCTCGGGTATTGGCCGAACCGGGCAACGAGCCGGTAGTGGCATCACTGGGCTGGTCCTGGGTGCCGGACGCAGCGGGAGTGCTGGCGGTGGCGTGGCCGCCGGCAGAATTGACGCCCGGTGCGATAGGATCCGGGTTCGGATCAAAGGGTCCACGGGCGGCAAATCCTCCGCTTGGCGGGCTTGAGTGGCCGGCGGCGGGATCGACTACTTCGGCCGGGACAGGCGAGCTGCCGGCCTTCAGAAACCGCGACAGGCCAAACCCCACCGCTACGCTGCCGACCAGGAACAGACCCGGGTTTTCCCGAGCCAGTCGAGAACCATCGTGCAGCAATTGCTCGGCGCTCATGTGGCGTAATTTGCTGGACAGGCCGCTCATCGAATCGGCCATGTCTGCCAAATAGTGGGACAGGCCCAGGGTGTCGTTGGCTTCGATTTCCGACACGGCTGACTTGGCACCACGCGCCAGTGCATCGATCTGATCCGCTGCCGTATCGCGGTATTGGCCGAAATGCGCATCGGCCTGCTCACGAGCGCTGCCGATGGCCTCGCTCACGTCCTCCTTGATGTGGTTCAGGTGATCCTCGGGTCGGGCCTGGCCCGCCGTGCCGTTTTCTCGCTCGGGGTTGTTGTCCGGGATAGTCATGTCTGCCCATCGCCTCCGTGATGAATACTCGATACCGGGAAGCCCCGAGGGGTGCCCGACTACGTGCCTCTCAGTACAGATGACGGAGCAGGTTGAGGCGTAGTTCAAACGAGTTTCACTGCGGGACGCCGTGCGGTATCACAGGCCGCTGGTTTGTCTGCGGGCACAAAAAAATCGGGCGCTGGCGCATTCGCCAGGCCCGATTTCGATCCTGCTGATACCCTTCGTGGTTCAGTGCTCGACGGCCTGCTAACCCAGTGCCGTGTCGAGGAACATCATCACCGCAAACCCCATCATCAACCCCAGCGTGGCTGGCGTTTCGTGGCCGTTGCGGTGGGTTTCCGGAATCACTTCGTGGGACACCACGAAGATCATGGCCCCCGCCGCCAGCCCCAGGCTAATGGGATACGCCACGGCCACGCCCGAAGACATGCCCAGCCCGATCACCGCGCCCAGTGGCTCCATCAGCCCCGAGCCCACCGCGATCAGCGCGGCACGCAGCGCACTGATCCCGGTGACTCGCAGCGCCATGGCGATGGCAAGCCCTTCGGGGATGTCCTGGATCGCAATGGCAGTGGTCAGGGGCATGCCGACCCGCAGATCACCGTTAGCAAAACTGACGCCGATGGCCATGCCCTCGGGCAAATTGTGCAAGGTGATGGCCAGCACGAACAACCAGACACGGTTGATGCGTTCCGATTGCGGACCGCGCCGGCCACTCACTTCATGTTCGTGGGGCACGAAACGGTCAAGGCCGATCATCAGGAGCACGCCCAGACCCAGGCCGACCACAACGACAAACGCGGCGAGCAGTTGATTGCCCACGATACTTTGTGCCGCTTCGATACCCGGCAGGATCAGCGAAAACGAACTGGCGGCGAGCATCATGCCCGCGGCAAAACCGAGCATGATGTCCTGGGTCCGCGAGGAGATATCACGCAGCACTACCGCCATCAACGCGCCCAGCGCCGTGGCGGCGAAACCGGCGGTGCCGCCCAGAACGGCGTAGCCCAGGTTGTGCCGGTCGGCCCCCACCAATGCGTTGTAACCGCTGTAGAGCAACAGCGCGGCGATCACCGCCAGCCCCAGCCAGAAGCTTACCCCCAGCAGCAGGTTGTTTTGCACAGGATCCAGCCAGGTACGCCAGGGCGATCGGATCCGGGAGGTGGGCTGGTCCATCGAATATCCTTACTGGTTTTGCGCCAGGTCATGTCTGATCGTTCCCCCAACGAGGGGTCCGCTCAAACGCAATTTTCAGGCGAAGGAGCCAGGCCCCCTCGCCGGTTTCCTACAGTTTGTCACCTTGCATCCCTGAACCCAAGTCGGCACCTGTCATGGGGTCGCTTTCCGGGTTGGACATGGTCCGCGCCTTCATGTCCATCAGCAGCGCTTCGTCTTTCTTGCTCAGTTGCACACTCGCCAGACCATCGCCGCCATCCACCGCCGGCGTTGGGTTCTCGACGAATTCCCACTCATCGCCCTGGTTCCATGGGCCACGCACCGAAGGCTCGCCTTGGGACATGTTGAAGTACACGTTGGTGAACTCTGGCATGCCTGGCAGTTTACCTTGAGGGAAATTCGGCTGGATCGAGTGCAGGGCTTTCTCGAAGGACATCTGGTGCGCGATTTCACGGGTCATCAAAAAGCCCAGCGCTTCTTTTACCCCAGGATCATCGGTGAGATTCATCAGGCGCTCATAGATGATTTTCGCCCGTGCCTCGGCGGCGATGTTGGACCGCATGTCCGCTGTCGGCTCACCTATGGTGTCGACGTAAGCGGCTGTCCAAGGTACACCGGCCGAATTGGTCAGCGGGGAACCGGCGCCATAAAGCAGGCTGGTGATGTGAGAGTCGTTGCCGGCACCGTTGATGTCCCGGTACAGCTGACCTTCCTTTTCCACACCCTCGGCCATTCGGCCCTTGGCGCCTTTATTGAGCATCACAATGATCGAGCCGATCACCTCTAGATGACTGAGCTCTTCGGTGGCAATGTCCATCAACAGATCCTTGCGGCCGGGATCATCCTCGGACAGGGCCTGGGTGAAGTAGCGCGACGCCGCCGCCAACTCGCCCTGGGCACCGCCGAACTGTTCAAGCAACAGATTAGCCAGCCCTGGGTTAGGCTCGGCGACACGTACGGTGTACTGCAGTCTTTTGTTATGTAAGAACATGATGAAACTCCTCGTTCAGGACACAAGCCAAAGGGACACTGCCGGGGGCAGGCCCACAGAAAATCTGAAGAAGTTAAACAGTTAAAATTTATCTTTTATTTAATAAACGAGACGAACGGTAATCGGTAAGGCGCACTTGCAGAAATGCCAGGTAACTGAACAACTTACCCTCCCCTCACGC
Organism: Pseudomonas sp. A214; assembly: GCF_900156295.1. Lineage (NCBI taxonomy): Bacteria > Pseudomonadati > Pseudomonadota > Gammaproteobacteria > Pseudomonadales > Pseudomonadaceae > Pseudomonas > Pseudomonas sp. A214. Next base: position 3,003,324 of record NZ_LT707062.1, on the reverse strand, counting down.
TTGAAGACATTCCTTGCCGCGATCCCGTTGTATATAAATCCGACAGGCCCCATGCGATTAACACAGGGCCCGTAACGTCATTGAGTATTCAGAGTTGCGCCCATGATCCTGGCTGTTTCCAGGGCCTTTTTGACTTGTTTCGGAAACTGTCTAGCGGTCGCTGGTAACGTTGTCGCCGGATGCCTGACCGCCCTTTCGACCGGCCTCGGAGGCCCGCTCAGGGTCTTTGGCAAAATTGCCACCCGAGGCTTGGCCACCTTTTCGGCCGGCGGCGGCGGCTCGTTCCGGGTCATTGGCAAAATTGCCGCCCGAAGCTTGCCCCCCCTTGCGCCCGGCCTCGGATGCGCGCTGCGGATCATTCGCGAAGTTACCACCTGACACGTGGCCGCCCTTCTTCCCCGCTTGCGATGCCTTTTCACGATCGTTAGCGAAATTGCCAGGATTCTTATTTCCTGTGTTAGCCATTTCATTCACCTCGTTAGTTGATGTTGCGAACCTGCTGACTCCTCACAATCTGAAAGTCTGGCGCCGACAAGGTTTTAAACACATCTTGAAAACAGCGACGAACGGCTCATGCAATCCCACACTCTCACTGCGGCGTCGAGTTACAACGGCCTTTCAAAGAAATGACGCCCAATAATGAATTCAACTACTCAACTTGAGCGATACCCATCGTTAGCGGGCCGCAATCTCGGTTTATATTCAGGATGAAATGGGATAGCTGGGCGCAAAGGTGTCCTCCAGCGCTTCATCCCGTTAATTGCCATCCATGTCTGGCCCGCCATTCTTGCCGCTGCGTTCGCAATGGCAATCCGGTGCCGGACAAGGTTCAACGTTTGGATGTTGGTCGGCGCAGGCTTGACTGCAATAGGCCTCGCCATCGCGATTGAACACCTGTTGCGGGTCCACATCGCATTGGCAATCGGGGCAACCGCACTTTAACTCGCTCATGTTCGTTCTCCTGGGTTCCGGTTTTAAAGCTGTCGTCAGGATCACACCAGCAATTGAACCTCAAGGTTCGCCGCCGCAACGCCATGGTTCGCCACATAAACCTCGGCGGTCCAGCCTTTGGTCAGGTTGCGATAAGACTGGGTGCCCAAGGCCTTGCCACTGTCCCACTCCATGACGTCACCAATATCGATGTCGTTGGCGGAATCGAGCTCAAGGACTGTGTGGTTGTCTTCTTCCTCGACGTACACACCGACCATTGCTCTCTGTCGATTGATGGCCCGTACTTCACCGGTGGTCTGTTTCATACGCCTCCTCTTCTCGGTGCGTTAGATGCCGAAGCACGTCAGCGGCAGCATTTTTCACACTCAGCGCTTGGGGTCGACACAGCATTGCAACACGACAGTTTTGAGTGCCGTTCATAGAGGTGGATGTCGCGCAACCGGGGAAAGTTTGAAGAAACAACAACGCAGTGCGACGAAAGGCATTCCCACAGCCCTCTCGACGAGCCACGGTGCTAACCTCAACGACTCCAGGCCAGCGGAGCGACATCTATGCCCGACGACTTTCACCGTCAACCGATCGATCAATTGCTGGAGCATATGGCCGGGCGCCGTTTTCTGGTGCTCACCGGTGCCGGCATCAGCACCCCGTCGGGCATTCCCGACTACCGGGACAGCGAGGGTGTGCGACGGGGTCGGCAACCCATGATGTACCAGGAGTTTCTCGCCAAACCCGAAGCACGGCGGCGCTACTGGGCGCGGGCGATGCTGGGCTGGCCGCGGGTCCGTCAGGCCCGGCCGAACGTGGCCCACGAGGCGTTGGCGATGTTGCAGGCGCACCAACGCATCAGCGGCCTGATCACCCAGAATGTCGACACCCTGCATGACCAGGCTGGCAGCCACGACGTGATCGAACTTCACGGAAGCCTGCATCGGGTGTTGTGTCTGGATTGCGAGCAGCGCAGTGAGCGCCAGCAGATCCAGCTGTTGATGCAAGCGCAGAATCCTTACCTGGCCGGTGTCGACGCGGTTCAGGCGCCGGACGGCGATACCCTGCTGGATGCCGCGTTCGAGGCGCGCTTCCAGGTGCCCCGCTGCCCTCATTGCGACGGCGAGCGCTTGAAACCCGACGTGGTGTTTTTCGGCGAAAACGTCGCCGCCATCACCGCCGCTCGCGCCATGCAAGCCGTCGAACAGGCGGACGGCCTGCTGGTGGTGGGCTCGTCGCTGATGGCGTGGTCGGCGTTTCGCCTGTGCCGGGCGATCAAGGAACGGGGCAAGCCGCTGCTGGCGATCAACCGGGGCAAGACACGGGCCGATGAGTTGCTGGATCTCAAGCTTGAAGAGCCTTGTGAGCAACTGCTGCCGCTGCTGACTCAACGCCAGTTCTAACAGCACCGCAGCCCCCCTGTGGGAGCGAGCCTGCTCGCGATTGCGGCGGCACATCCAGCATAAAGGCTAGCTGAACCACCGCTATCGCGAGCAGGCTCGCTCCCACAAGGGAACCGTGGTTTACCGCGTGGTCAACTGCGCACCGATGTCCTGATCCCTGAGCGTATCGAACAACGCCTGCGCCGCCGCCGACAGTTCATGCCCCGGCTTGGTCAGCACACCGATGGCCCGTTCTATCACTGGATCGCTGAGGGTGATGCAGCGGGCGCCCAGCTCATGCATCTGCCCGACACACAGCGCCGGGACCGCACTCACCCCCAACCCGCTGGCGACCATCCGTCCAACTGTCGCCAACTGATGGCTCTCGAATTCCACCGGCAGTTTCATGCCTCGGTTTTGCAAATGCTCCTCCAGCATCACCCGCACAGTGGAGGGCCTTTGCAGCGTGATAAACGGCTGCTCCAGCAGCGTCTGCCACTGGATCTCACGGCGCTGCGCCAGTGGCGAGTCCAGCGGCACCACCGCGACAAAGCGGTCCAGATACAACGGGGTAAAGGCCAGCGACGAGCTCTGCATCGGCTCGAACGCGACCCCCAGTTCAACGTGCCGATCACGAACCATTTCCAGCACCTGTTCGTTGATCACATCGTTGACCGTGACGTTGACATTCGGATAGCGGGCGCGGAAGGTCTTGAGGATCGGCGGCAGCAGGTTGCCGGCAAAGGACGGCATTGCCGCCAAGGTGACGCGGCCGCGTTGCAAGGTGAAGCGTTGGCGCATTTCATCCTCGGCGTTGTCCCAATCGGCAACCAGGCGCCGGGCCAGGGGCAGCAGCGATTCGCCTTCAGGCGTCAGCGCCACGTTGCGAGTATTGCGACTGAACAGACGCCCGCCCAAGCCTTCTTCCAAGGCCTTGATGGTCAGGCTCAGGGCCGACTGGGACAGGTGCAGCCGCTCGCAGGCCACGGCGAAGCTCAGGCTTTGGGCCACGGCGAGAAAAGCGCGGATTTGCTTGAGGGTCATGGGTCGCTGTGCTCCCGGCGGCAAGCGGTCAGTTTCAAGCCGCAAACGGATATCGGCAATTAGTGAGTTTTATCAATCAATCCAACCTAAAAATCAACTTAACAAATATATGACTTGGCGCAACACTGCGTTTCATTGCGACCCCATCAAGAATAAAAGAGGTGTCTATGGCAGGTTTCGACAAACGTGTGAGTAGCTACGAAGAAGCGCTGGAAGGCTTGCAAGACGGCATGACGGTGATCGCTGGCGGCTTCGGCCTCTGCGGCATCCCGGAGAACCTGATCGCCGAGATCAAGCGCAAGGGTATCCGCGACCTCACCGTGGTTTCCAATAACTGCGGCGTCGACGGTTTCGGTCTGGGTGTATTGCTGGAAGATCGGCAGATCCGCAAGGTGGTTGCCTCTTACGTCGGCGAAAACGCTCTTTTCGAAAAGCAGCTGCTGAGCGGCGAAATCGAAGTCGTGCTCACCCCGCAAGGCACCCTCGCCGAAAAAATGCGCGCCGGCGGCGCGGGCATTCCGGCCTTCTTCACCGCCACCGGGGTCGGCACGCCAGTGGCCGAAGGCAAGGAAGTGCGTGAATTCCATGGCCGCCAGTACCTGATGGAAGAATCCATCACCGGCGACTTCGCCATCGTCAAAGGCTGGAAAGCCGACCATTTCGGCAACGTGGTCTATCGCCATACTGCCCAGAATTTCAACCCGTTGGCGGCCACAGCCGGCAAGATCACCGTGGTTGAAGTCGAAGAAATCGTCGAACCGGGCGAGCTGGACCCGACGCAGATCCATACCCCAGGCATCTACGTCGACCGGATCATTTGCGGCACGTTCGAAAAGCGCATCGAACAGCGCACCGTGCGTAAGTGATCCCCTGCCCCCGGCCCGAATGAAGGAATAACAACATGGCACTTTCCCGCGAACAAATGGCTCAACGCGTCGCCCGCGAAATGCAGGACGGCTACTACGTGAACCTGGGCATCGGCATTCCGACCCTGGTCGCCAACTACATCCCCGAAGGCATGGAAGTCATGCTGCAGTCGGAAAACGGCCTGCTCGGCATGGGCGCGTTCCCTACCGAAGCCGAGGTCGATGCCGACATGATCAACGCCGGCAAGCAGACCGTCACCGCACGTATCGGCGCCTCGATCTTCTCTTCGGCAGAATCCTTTGCCATGATCCGTGGCGGGCACATCGACCTGACCGTGCTGGGCGCCTTCGAGGTAGACGTGGAAGGTAACATTGCCTCGTGGATGATCCCTGGCAAGCTGGTCAAGGGCATGGGCGGCGCGATGGACCTGGTGGCCGGTGCCGAGAACATCATCGTCACCATGACTCACGCGTCCAAGGACGGTGAGTCGAAACTGCTGCCCCGGTGCAGCCTGCCGCTGACCGGTGCCGGTTGCATCAAGCGCGTGCTGACCGACCTGGCCTACCTGGAAATCCAGGACGGCGCCTTCATTCTCAAAGAACGTGCCCCAGGCGTCAGCGTCGAGGAAATCGTCGCCAAGACTGCCGGCAAACTGATCGTGCCGGACCACGTGCCTGAAATGCAGTTCGCTGCCCAGTGAGGAGAGATTCGATGCAAGAAGTCGTGATTGTCGCCGCCACCCGTACCGCCATTGGCAGTTTCCAGGGTTCGCTGGCCTCCATTCCCGCACCGCAACTCGGTGCCGCGGTGATTCGTCGGTTGCTGGAACAGACCGGTTTGTCCGGCGAGCAGGTCGATGAAGTGATTCTTGGCCAAGTGCTGACCGCAGGTTCCGGACAAAATCCGGCGCGCCAGGCGTCGATCCTCGCCGGCCTGCCCCACGCGGTGCCGGCGCTGACCCTGAACAAGGTCTGCGGCTCGGGGCTCAAGGCCTTGCACCTGGGTGCCCAGGCGATCCGCTGTGGCGATGCCGAGGTGATCATTGCCGGCGGCATGGAAAACATGAGCCTGGCTCCGTACGTACTGCCGGCTGCCCGCACTGGCCTGCGCATGGGCCATGCGCAGATGATCGATAGCATGATTACCGATGGTCTGTGGGATGCGTTCAACGATTACCACATGGGCATCACCGCCGAAAACCTGGTGGACAAGTACGAGATCAGCCGCGAGGAGCAGGACGCCTTTGCCGCCGCTTCCCAGCAGAAGGCCGTGGCGGCGATTGAAGGTGGCCGGTTTGCTGATGAGATCACGCCGATCCTGATTCCCCAGCGCAAAGGCGATCCTGTGGCCTTCGCCACCGACGAACAACCCCGGGCCGGCACCACCGCTGAATCCCTGGGCAAGCTCAAGCCGGCGTTCAAGAAGGACGGCAGCGTTACCGCCGGCAATGCCTCGTCGCTGAACGATGGCGCCGCCGCCGTGCTGCTGATGAGCGCGGAAAAAGCCAAGGCATTGGGCTTGCCGGTACTGGCGAAAATCAGCGCCTATGCCAATGCGGGGGTAGACCCGGCAATCATGGGCATCGGCCCGGTGTCGGCTACCCGCCGCTGCCTGGACAAGGCCGGCTGGTCTTTGGACCAACTGGACCTGATCGAAGCCAACGAAGCCTTCGCCGCCCAGTCACTGGCCGTGGCCAGAGAGCTGAAATGGGACATGGAAAAGGTCAACGTCAATGGCGGCGCCATCGCCCTGGGCCACCCGATCGGTGCTTCGGGTTGCCGAGTGCTGGTGTCGCTGCTCCATGAAATGATCAAGCGCGACGCCAAGAAAGGCCTCGCCACGCTGTGCATCGGCGGCGGTCAAGGCGTGGCCTTGGCGCTGGAACGAGCGTAACCGGCAAAGGGTTCAACAGTGGTTGAGCGGACCCACGAACATCCGCCCATCCACTGGCAACACAACCGGCGCAACCTGGGTTGCGCCGGTTTTTTTTGCCTGCTGGTTTTGAGCATGATCTGCCGGCCTCATCGCGAGCAGGCTCGCTCCCACAGGGATCTCGGGCGGTTGCAAGATTGGCGTCCACCACCGATCCATTGTGGGAGCGAGCCTGCTCGCGATGGTGGTGGGTCAGCTTGCATCGATGCTGAATGTGCCGGCCCATTCGCGAGCAAGCCCGCTCCCACAGGGGATTGGGTTTTAAGCACAAAATCGAAGAACACCACCGATCCACTGTGGGAGCGAGCCTGCTCGCGATGGCGGTGGGTCAGGCGACGATGAGCTTTCAGGCCCCCGCGCCAAACCGGTCGCGACTGTTGGTCAGGTGCAGCCACATGGCGGCGCGGGCGGCGTCCGGGTCCTGGCGTTTGATGGCATTGAAAATGGCCTCGTGCTCCAGATTAGCCAACTGCGCCAGTTTCCCCAGGTCCGCTTGACCGCGTTCGACCACGTTCACTCGGGTTCGGGGAATCATCGCACTGCCCAGATGCTGCATGATTTCGACAAAACAGGTGTTGTCCGTGGCTTCAGCGATGAGCAAATGAAAGCGCCGGTCGGCGTCGACGCAACTGTCGTTATTGCTGAGCAACCGCTGGTAATCATCCAGGGCCTGGCGCATCTGCTGCAGTTGGCGTTCGTTGCGCCGTAAGGCCGCCAGGGCCGCTGCCTGGGTTTCCAGGCCCAGGCGCAGTTCCAAGATCCCCCGCACACCTGCGGCGGTGTCGACATTGAGCCTCAGGCCCGGCTCACCGGTCTGCTCCAGCACAAAGGTGCCGATGCCGTGGCGAGTTTCCACCAGCCCCGAGGCCTGCAGCTTGGATATCGCCTCGCGCACCACCGTGCGGCTGACACCATGGGCCTGCACAATGGCACCTTCCGACGGCAGTTTTTCCCCCGGTTTCAACTGCCCCAGCAAAATGCTCTGGCTCAGCTTCGCCACCAGGTCATGGGCCAGGTTGTGGGTGCGTTTGCGCGGCGTTGCCTCGATGTCTGGGTGCATGGGCCGTGGGTCCTCGAAACGGAGCAGACGGGTCGTGAGGTAAAAACTCCACGCCCCTTAGCTTGTATGACAAGTGCAATCATCTCAGTCATCGAACGGTTCCGCCAGCGCTAAACTGATCTTCCCCATGTTTCTTTTCTTTGCTAAAAAATCCAGCAAATTAAGGTGTTTCCGAGTTTCTTAAGGCAATTCATCCAAAAAAACCGACCAGCCTCCCTTGTAAGATAAAAAAATCAAGTTGTATGATGTCTATCAACATCGCCTTCCTGCGATGCCCCGCATAAAAACAACGAGTGGGAAAAACATGCAGACCCAAGAAGCCACCAAAGCCCCCATCATCACCAGCATGCAGGTCGTGCCGGTGGCCGGTCATGACGGCATGCTGCTGAATCTCAGTGGCGCCCATGGCCCGTTCTTTACCCGCAACATCGTCATTCTCAAAGACAACGCCGGCCACACCGGCGTGGGCGAAGTGCCCGGCGGCGAGCGCATTCGCCAGACCCTCGAAGACGCCCGCTCGCTGGTGGTCGGCAGCCCCATCGGCACCTATCAGAAGATTCTCAACACCGTACGCCAGGCCTTCGCCGACCGGGATGCCGGTGGTCGTGGCTTGCAGACGTTCGACCTGCGCATCACCATTCACGCGGTCACCGGCCTGGAAGCGGCGTTGCTGGACCTGCTGGGCCAGCACCTGGATGTACCGGTAGCCGCACTGCTCGGCGAAGGCCAGCAGCGTGATGAAGTGAAAATGCTCGGTTATCTGTTTTATGTGGGTGATCGCCAGCAAACTGACCTGCCCTACCGCAGCGAACCGGACGCCGACAACGACTGGTTCCGCGTACGCCACGAAAAAGCCCTGGACGCCGACGCCGTGGTGCGCCTGGCCGAAGCCGCTCATTCGCGTTACGGCTTCCAGGACTTCAAGCTCAAGGGCGGCGTGCTCAAGGGCGACGAAGAAATCGAAGCCGTCACCGCCCTGGCCGAACGCTTCCCTCAGGCACGTATCACCCTGGACCCGAACGGCGCCTGGTCACTCAAGGAGGCCATCCGCCTCTGCCGGGACCAGCACAAGGTCCTGGCATACGCCGAAGATCCTTGTGGTGCCGAGAACGGTTATTCGGGCCGTGAGGTGATGGCCGAGTTCCGCCGCGCCACCGGTCTTAAAACCGCCACTAACATGATCGCCACCGATTGGCGCGAAATGGGCCATGCCATCACCTTGCAGTCGGTGGACATTCCCCTGGCCGACCCACACTTCTGGACCATGCAAGGTTCCGTTCGAGTGGCGCAGATGTGCAACGAATGGGGCCTGACCTGGGGTTCGCACTCCAACAACCACTTCGACATTTCTCTGGCGATGTTCACCCACGTAGCGGCGGCCGCACCGGGTGAAATCACGGCGATCGACACGCACTGGATCTGGCAGGATGGCCAGCGGCTGACCAAGGCTCCGTTGCAGATCCAGGGTGGCTGCGTACAGGTGCCAAAAAAACCGGGACTGGGGATCGAGCTGGACACCGACCAATTGGCCAAGGCTCATGAACTGTACAAAGGGATGGGGCTTGGCGCACGTAATGATGCGGTCGCAATGCAGTATCTGATTCCGGGCTGGACGTTCAACAACAAGCAGCCGTGCCTGGTGCGCTGAACGAACCTTCTGGCTGAGCACCTATCCAGGTGGGAGCGAGCCTGCTCGCGATGAAGGCGGCACATCCAACATCGCAACCGCATCGCGAGCAGGCTCGCTCCCACAGGGTTAGTGCATGATAGGACCTGCTCCTAACCCTCCGGCCGCAGAATCAACACCGCCAATGGCGGCAAGTTGAGTTCCAGCGACAGCGCCTGGCCATGGCTGGGCACTTCTTCGGTGAAGGCACCGCCGCTGTTACCGTAGTTGGAACCGGCATAGGTGTCGGCGTCACTGTTGAGCAATTCCACCCAGCGCCCGGCGAACGGCACGCCGATGCGGTATGCCGCGCGCGGCACGGGCGTGAAGTTGGCAACCACCAGCACCGGTCGACCTTCCTTGCTCCAACGCAACCAGGCGTAGACGCTGTTCACCGCATCATCACCAATCAGCCACTGGAACCCCTGAGGCGCGTCGTCCTGATCGTGCAGCGCCGGCTCTTCGCGATAGAGACGGTTCAGGTCGCTCACCAGCTTCTGCACCCCACGGTGCTCCGGGTATTGCAACAGGTACCAGTCCAGCTGCTGGTCGTGGTTCCACTCGCGCCATTGGCCGAACTCGCAGCCCATGAACAGAAGCTTCTTGCCGGGATGGCCCCACATGAAACTCAGATAGGCCCGCAAGTTGGCGAATTTCTGCCAGCGATCGCCCGGCATCTTGTCGATCAGCGAGCGTTTGCCATGCACCACTTCGTCATGGGAGATCGGCAGGACAAAGCGCTCGGACCACGCATACATCAGGCCGAAACTCAGCTCGTTGTGATGATGAGCGCGGTACACCGGGTCCTGCTGGATGTAATGCAGCGAATCGTGCATCCAGCCCATGTTCCACTTATAGGCAAAACCCAGGCCGCCCTGTTGCGTGCTCTGACTGACGCCGGGCCAGGCGGTGGACTCTTCGGCGATAACCAACGCACCGGGGGTTTCCAGCGCCACCACGTCATTGAGGTGCCGCAGGAAGTCGATGGCTTCCAGGTTCTCCCGTCCACCGTGGCGATTGGGTACCCATTCGCCGGCCTTGCGTGAATAGTCGCGATACAACATCGAGGCGACGGCATCCACACGCAGGCCGTCGATGTGGAAGTGCTTCAGCCAATGCAGCGCCGAAGCGAGCATGAAACCATGGACTTCGGTGCGTCCCAGGTTGTAGATCAGGGTGTCCCAATCCTGGTGAAAGCCTTCCAGCGGGTTGCCGTATTCGTACAGCGCGGTGCCGTCGAACTGGGCCAGACCGTGGGTATCGGTGGGGAAATGCGCCGGCACCCAATCGAGAATCACGCCGATGTCGGCCTGGTGACAGGCATTGACGAACGCCGCGAAATCGTCCGGCGTGCCGAAACGCGCCGTCGGGGCAAACTGTGAAAGCGGCTGGTAACCCCAGGAACCCCCGAACGGATGCTCCATGATCGGCATCAGCTCGATGTGGGTGAACCCCAGGTCCTTGACGTACGGAATCAGCCGTTCGGCCATTTCGTGCCAGGTGTATTGCCGGGCAACTTCTCCCGCCTCGTCGATTTCGCACTGCCAGGAGCCGGCGTGCAATTCGTAGATCGACAGCGGTGCGCCAGGCAACTGCCGCTCGCGACGATCTTGCATCCATTGCCCATCCTGCCACTCGATTTTCAGCGGCGCGGCGACCTTGGAAGCGGTATCCGGCGGCATTTGAGTGGCCAGCGCCACCGGGTCAGCCTTGAGCGGCAAAATGCCGTGGGCGCCGAGGATTTCATATTTGTAACCCTCGCCCGCGCCAAGCCGCGGGATGAACAACTCCCATACCCCGGACGGATAACGGATGCGCATTGGATGCCGGCGCCCGTCCCAGACGTTGAAATCGCCCACCACCGAGACTCGTCGCGCATTCGGTGCCCATACGGCAAAGCGCACGCCGTCGACGCCATCGACAGTGGTCAACTGCGCCCCCAGACAGGAACTGAGGTCGCGATGATTGCCTTCGGCAAACAGATATAGGTCCATTTCCCCCAGCAGTGGCCCGAAGCTGTAGGGGTCTTCGGCCACCTGCTCACCGCCGGCCCAGCGGGTGCGCAACAGGTAGGGTTGGGCGCGGTCGAAATGGCCGACAAACAGCCCCGGGGTTTCGCTGAGCTGCAAATCGCCCAGGACTTCGTCGCCATCGCGGGCCAACACTTGCACGCTCAAGGCGCCGGGCAGGTACGCCCGGATGAACTGCCCGCCGGCACCATCGCCGTGGGGACCAAGGATGGAAAACGGGTCCTGATGTTCTGCGCGCACCAGCGCGTCGATGTCATGGGGGGACGGCAGCAACGACTCTTTGGCCTGCCCCTGTGGTTCTTTGTTCGAGACACTCATGATTCTCTCCACTAAATCGGTCCGGCTATGTCGGAAAAGGGTTTCAGCCCGCTCAATAACCCGTACAGACCGTGCAATGGCACGGGCAGCCAGGCGGGGCGATTCTCGGCTTCATAGGCCACTTCATAGGCCGCCTTCTCCAGGCCGAACAACGCCAGTGCGGCGTCTTCGCCTTCAGCATCCTTCCACTCATGGGCAAGACTAGCTGCCGCCAGCCGATATGCCTCAACAAATGCCTGACGGGCCTCTTTCAAATAACGATCAGCCACCCGTTGCCGTGCCGCGTCGGCGTCGGCGGTGCTGTCGACGGTGTTCAGGTGGATCGCCATGGCGGCTGCGTAATCGAAGGAGCGCAGCACGCCGCTGACGTCCTTGTACGGGCTGTGCTTGCCGCGGCGCTCATGCAGTGGTCGTGCCGGCTCGCCCTCGAAGTCGATCAGGTAGGCGTCGCCCTTGATCACCAGTACCTGCCCCAGGTGCAGGTCGCCGTGGACGCGGATGCGCAAGCCACCGACAGCCTTGCCGGCCAGTTCCTGGATGTGCGCCAGAACGGTCTTCTTGTGTTCCAGCAAGCGGGCGACCAAGGCCTGGTCCGCCGGGTTCAATTGGCCCTGGTTCTGCTTGAGCAGGCGCAAGGCGTTCTCAACCTGCGCGGCCACATCCTTGCCGATGGCCTGGGCCTCCTTGGCGTTGGTGGCCTGGGGCGCGAAGTCCGGGTTATCGGTGGCCTGAGCCAGTACCTCGTGCATTTCCCCCAGGCGCTGGCCGAGCATGCCGGCGAAGTCCTTGAGTTCGCCCAAGGCGTTGTAGTGCTGTTCCTGCTCGGACACGGCATCGGCCAGCTCATCACGCAGGGCGCGTTCGAGGTTGTTCTGGGTCCATTCCCAGGCGTCGCCTTGATTGCTCAGGTAGCCTTGGGCGATCATCAGCAGCGCATCTTCGCCCTCGGTGTCACGGCGAATCACCGAACCGAGCAGCGGCGAAATATTGCTGAAACCTGCGGCTGTCAGGTAGGCACTCATTTCCAGCTCCGGGTGTACGCCCGACGCCACTTTGCGGATCAGTTTGAGCACCAGACTGCCGCCCACCACCACCGAACTGTTGGACTGCTCGGCGGACAGGTAACGCACCTCCGGCTCGTCTCCCAAGTTCAATGGGGCCAGGCCTTCGGTGGGTTCAAACCGCAGCTCGCCTTCGCTGCAAGGCAGCACCGTATTGGCCTGCATACTTTGCAGAACCGCCCGCACGAAACTTTCCAGGCTGAACGCATCGGTGATCAAACCGACCTGACGAACCCGGCGAACCCGAGACAGTGCCAATTGCTGCGGCAACGCCGCGCCCACCTGGTCTTCGGCCAGCAGACCGAAGGGCAGTTGGTAACGCAGTGTCTGGCCAGCGCTGGTGACGTCGATTTCGCTGAGCAGCACCGGGTGCTGCGGATCGCCGAAACGCACGCCATAGACAATATTGACCTTCTCGATCGCGCTGTCTTTGCCGGCAAACCAGCGACGGTTCTGCAGCCAGCTCGGCAGGATGGTTTGCTCCAGCGTGGTGCGCGACGGTGCTTCAAGCAGTTCTTCCAGGCGTTTCTTCAGCACCAGGGTGGTGAAGTCCGGCAAGCTCTGGGCCGGCTCCACATGCCAGCTCGGCATCTGGTTTTCTGTTGCCAGGGCAAACCAGTAGAAGCCGTACGGCGGCAAGGTCAGCAGGAAATTCAGCTGGCCGATGGGCGGGAAGGCATTGCCCCCCAGCATTTCCACCGGGACCATCCCGGCATAGGCCGACAGGTCCAGTTCGGCGGCCTGGGCGCTACGGGACACGTTGGCCACGCACAGGATGATTTCGTGCTTGCCATCGGGGCCGGTGTATTCGCGGGTATAAGCCAGGATCCGGCGGTTGCTTGGCGAGAGCATCTTCAGCGTGCCACGACCAAAGGCCTTGGACTGCTTGCGCACCGCCAGCATCCGCCGGGTCCAGTTCAGCAATGAATGAGGATCGCCGGCCTGGGTCTCGACGTTGACCGACTGGTAGCCGTATTGCGGGTCCATGATCGGCGGCAGTACCAGGCTGGCCGGGTCGGCGCGGGAGAAACCACCGTTGCGGTCGATCGACCACTGCATCGGCGTGCGCACGCCGTCGCGGTCGCCCAGGTAGATGTTGTCGCCCATGCCGATTTCATCGCCGTAGTACAAGGTCGGCGTGCCGGGCATTGACAGCAGCAGGCTGTTGAGCAACTCGACACGGCGGCGGTCGCGCTCCATCAGCGGCGCCAGACGTCGGCGGATGCCCAGGTTAATCCGCGCCCGACGGTCGGCCGCGTAGTAATTCCACAGGTAGTCGCGCTCCTTGTCGGTGACCATCTCCAGGGTCAACTCATCGTGGTTGCGCAGGAAAATCGCCCACTGGCAATTGGCCGGAATTTCCGGGGTCTGGCGGAGAATGTCGGTGATGGGGAAGCGGTCTTCCTGGGCCAGCGCCATGTACATGCGCGGCATCAGCGGGAAGTGGAATGCCATGTGGCATTCGTCACCGTTCAAACCCTGGGCGTCGACATCGCCGAAGTACAGCTGGGTGTCTTCCGGCCACTGGTTGGCCTCGGCCAACAGCATACGGTCGGGGTAATTGGCATCGATCTCGGCACGGATCTGCTTGAGGACGTCGTGGGTCTCGGGCAGGTTCTCGTTGTTGGTGCCGTCGCGCTCGATCAGGTACGGGATCGCATCCAGGCGCAGGCCGTCGATGCCCATGTCCAGCCAGTAACGCATCACCGACAGTACGGCTTTGATCACTTGGGGGTTATCGAAGTTGAGGTCCGGCTGGTGGGAATAGAAACGGTGCCAGAAGTATTGGCCGGCTACCGGATCCCAAGTCCAGTTGGATTTCTCGGTGTCGAGGAAAATGATCCGCGTGCCATCGTACTTGTGGTCGTCGTCGGACCAGACGTAGAAATCCCGCGCCTTCGAACCCGGCTTGGCTTTGCGCGCGCGCTGGAACCATGGATGCTGGTCGGAGGTGTGGTTGATGACCAGCTCGGTGATCACCCGCAGATTACGCTTGTGGGCTTCGGCGATGAAACGCCGCGCATCGGCCATGGTGCCGTAGTCGGGGCTGACACCTCGGTACTCGGCGATGTCGTAGCCATCATCGCGCCTGGGCGAAGGATAGAACGGCAGCAGCCAGATCGTGTTGACGCCCAGATCGGCGATGTAGTCGAGCTTTTCGATCAATCCGGGAAAGTCACCGATCCCGTCGTTATTGGAATCGAAATAGGATTTGACGTGGACCTGATAAATCACCGCGTCCTTGTACCAGAGCGGGTCTTTGATAAAGGTGGCAGACCGGGGTTTCTTCGCCATTTGCAACTCCTGAGAAATTCTGTAAAGCCGCTGAAACAGGCTTGTAAGGTCTTTTTGTGTCGTGGGGCCTTTTTGTGGCGAGGGGATTTATCCTCACTTTGTGGGAGCAAAGCTTGCTCGCGATACAGGCGCCTCGATTCCCCTGAAGAGCGCGTCAACTTCATCGCGGGCAAGCCTTGCTCCCACAGCCTTACGCCACGCTGATCCGCCATATCCCGAACGGTTGGTAGGCCGGATCGATACGCATGAACTGGTACTTGCCATACCACGTCCAACGATGCCCGCTCATCAAATCCTCGCCTTGGGTCTGGGCATCGTCCGGCAGCCCCATTTCCCACAGCGGCAACTCGAAATTGGCTTCCTGCGGGGTATGCGGGTCGAGACTCACTGCCACCAGAATGAAATTGCTGCCATCGGCGGTGCGTTTGCCGAAGTACAGGATGTTGTCGTTCCAGGCGTTGTAGATCGTCAGGCCCAAGTGCGTATGCAGCGCCGGGTTTTGCCGGCGGATGCGATTGAGCTGGGCGATTTCGGCAATGATGTTGCCCGGAGCGGTGAAGTCCCGGGGGCGGATCTCATACTTCTCCGAGTCGAGGTATTCCTCCTTGCCCGGCACTGGCGCCGATTCGCACAATTCAAACCCCGAGTACATGCCCCACAGGCCCGAGCCCATGGTCGCCAGGGCCGCGCGGATCAGAAACCCGGCGCGCCCCGACTCATGGAGAAACGCCGGGTTGATGTCCGGCGTGTTGACGAAAAAGTTCGGCCGGTAGCACTCGCGTAACGGAGATTCGTTGAGCTCGGTGAAATACGTCGCCAGTTCGGTCTTGGTATTGCGCCAGGTGAAATAGGTGTAGCTCTGGGAATAACCGACCTTGCCCAGGCGCGCCATCATGGCCGGCGTGGTGAAGGCTTCGGCGAGGAACATCACTTCAGGGTGCTGGGCCCGCACGTCGGCAATCAACCACTGCCAGAACGGCAACGGCTTGGTGTGGGGATTGTCGACACGGAAGATCTTCACGCCCTCATTGACCCACCCCACCACCACGTCCCGCAGCTCCAGCCACAGGCTGGGAATCGCATCCGCGGCGTAGAAATCGACGTTGACGATGTCCTGGTATTTCTTCGGCGGGTTTTCCGCATATTTGATCGTGCCGTCCGGCCGCCAGCTGAACCAGCCCGGATGCTGCTTGAGCCACGGGTGGTCCTGGGAACACTGGATAGCAAAGTCCAACGCGATCTCCAGGCCATGGTCGGCCGCCGCGGCCACCAGACGCCGAAAGTCCTCGCGCGAGCCCAACTGCGGGTGAATCGCTTCGTGACCGCCCTCCTCGCTCCCGATGGCATAAGGGCTGCCCGGATCGTCGGGACCGGCGGTGAGGGAGTTGTTCGGGCCCTTGCGAAAGCTGCGACCGATGGGGTGGATCGGCGGGAAGTACAGCACATCGAACCCCATGTCCTGGATCACCGCCAGACGCGAATGCACGTCATTGAAGGTGCCATGACGCTTGGGATCATCGGTGATCGAGCGGGGAAAAAGCTCGTACCAACTGGCGAACTCGGCCAACTTGCGTTCGACGTCCAGAGGGTACTGCGGGCTGATACTCAAATAGGGGCGATGATCGGCCTGGGACATGAGACCGGCACTGCGGGGCGCCAGGAACAATGCCACCTGCTCGGCTGGCAACAGGCCGGAAAGCTCATGGTGCAACGCGGTCAATTGCTCCCTCAGCTCACCTTCGCTGCGCTCGGCCGCCATCTGCACCTGATTGCGTCCTTCCTGCAATTCCAGGCTGATGGGCACGCCGGCCGCGAATTTTTTCTCCAGCTCGTAGCGGAAACTGGCGAACTGGTCGATCCAGGCCTCGATGCGGAACACATAGAAGCCCTGCTCGGGCACATTGAACTGGCCTAGCCAGCCGTTATTGCCCAGCTCGGTCATGACCGCGCTGTTCCACGACTCATCCTTCAGCGCGCGCCAAAGGATATGCACGGCCAATTTGTCATGACCGTCGGCGAAGACTTTGCTGGTCACCGTCACGTCCTGCCCGGCCACGGCCTTGGCGGCGAATTGCCCGCCTTCGATGACCGGCATGGTGCTTTCAATGGCAATACGCGGCAGTAACAGGGCCTGGGACAATGGCAAATGCGGGTTGTACGACAGGTCAGTCGGGTGTTGTTCAGCAGTCATCGAGCATCGCTCCTTTTACGCCCCATGGACGTTGTGGCGGTAAAGGCCCAGTAGTCCTTGAAAGGATGGATCCCTGAAAAAACTCACTTAAACTCCGAACCGAACCGACGGTTAAAAGTTCAGAGTGATTTGCCCCGATGGCAGCGGGATCAAACCAGGCGCAGGGTGGTCAACAAGGTTAAGCACGACTCAAGCCATGTGCGTCACGGAGACCCGTCCTGATGAATATTCCCATCCCGGCTGAAACACCCGACCCCAACATTGACGACCCCACCCTGCCGCCACCCGGCCCCGAGCCGGAACCGATCCCGGAAAAAGACCCGCCGCTTGATCCCCAGCCTCCTCTGGGCGACCCGCCGAGCGAGGCGCCGGAGCGGGTTTGAACCAACAGCCTAGTGGATAACAAAAAACCTGTGGGAGCGGGCTTGCTCGCTCCACACAGGATTATGTGTTCTGGCTGGAGATCGCGGTCACGGCTTTTCCTCCTTCTCCAGCGCCCGGACAATCAGCGGCATTACGCTGAAGATCGCCAGCGCCAATACCGTACTGAGCACTGCCGTGGACTCGCGCCCCAGCCCGGCGGCGACGCCGATGGCGGCGGTCATCCACAGGCCGGCGGCGGTGGTCAGGCCTTTTACATGGCTTTCGTCACTATCGTTGCCCTTGAGGATAGTGCCCGCGCCCAGGAAACCGATGCCGGCGATAACACCCTGCACCACACGGCTCATGGCGTCAGCCTCGGAGCCGGACATCTGCGGCACCAGCACAAACAGCGCCGCCCCCAAGGCCACCAGCATATGGGTCCGGACCCCGGCGGCCTTGCCCTTGTGTTCACGCTCAAAACCCAGGATGCCGCCCAACAACGCAGCCATCAGCAGGCGTACGGTTACCCGCGTCATCTGCTGCGCATCGGTGATATCGGCGAATTCCGATTGCAGGGTTATCCAGACTTCATGCCACCAGGCGTCCATGAACGGTCCTCTTTCCGGTCGATAAACGATGGACCGCAAGCCAGGCCAGAGGTGCGCTCGACCGCTGATCAGACGCAACGAACCGCGGCTGCGGGCCGACGCCTAACGTTCAGGACATCCAGAAGGAAACCTGACCATGAGTTTCAATATCGATAGCAACCAAATCTGCACCTTCGACACCGAAGAGTTCAACGAACAGCGGCCCGCCAACGAGTTGACCGTTATCACTGATGCGGAAAAAGCCATGTCGGCGGTGGATCTCAACGGCGGCCGGGTGTACATCACCGAGGCGCAAGCCGATGCCCTGACCGTGGCCGGGGCGGTCGATGGGCGTAAGAACCTCAAGGCGACTGATAGCGATTCGGTGATCTGAATCCCTTTGTCCCTTTGATTGAAGAGAAAATCGTCCTCTGTGCAGAGAGGCTGCGTGGGAGCAAGCCTTGCTCCCACGGCGGTCTTCGCCAACGAGATCTGTTCGCCTGATCTGGATGCATCAAAGTGTCGCAGGGCCAGGGCCTCACGGCATCTGATCCGGTTTTTATCGATATACCTGAGTCTGTTATGAAAACAGTTCGATGGTCATAGTGCGCCGGCCAGTTACAGGCTGAGGAGCGACCGACCATGAGCGAAAGAATCCCCGTCCAGTTGATACAGCACTTCGAACCCGCGCCGACGAAGATAAAGGCCCGGACCACCGATAACCTGATCCACACCCGCAGCTTCACCGGTTTGTTCCGCACTTTGCGCATCAGCGGTGCAGGGCTTCTGTTCCTGCTGTTTTTCGGTACGGTGTGGCTGAACTGGGGCGACCGCCAGGCGGTGCTCTGGGACCTCGCCGAAAGCAAATTCCACATTTTTGGCGCGACCTTCTGGCCCCAGGATTTCATCCTGCTGTCGGCACTGCTGATCATCGCCGCCTTCGGCCTGTTCGCGATCACCGTATTTGCCGGTCGGGTGTGGTGCGGCTACACCTGCCCGCAGAGTTCCTGGACCTGGATTTTCATGTGGTGCGAGAAAATCACCGAAGGCGAACGGCACCAGCGGATCAAGCTGCAGGCGGCGCCCTGGACCTTGAACAAGCTGCTGCGTCGCTCAGCCAAACATACGTTGTGGCTGGCAATCAGCCTGCTCACCGGCTTGACCTTTGTCGGTTATTTCACGCCGATCCGCCCGCTGGCCGAAGAACTTCTGACCCTGCAAATGGCCGGTGTCAGTCTGTTCTGGGTGCTGTTCTTTACCGGCGCCACCTACCTCAACGCCGGCTGGCTGCGTGAAGCGGTGTGCATGCACATGTGCCCCTATGCACGGTTTCAGAGCGTGATGTTCGATAAAGACACCCTGACCATTTCCTATGACACCGCCCGTGGCGAAATCCGGGGCCCGCGCAAGCGCGAAGTGAACCCGGCCAATGTGGGTTTGGGCGATTGCATCGATTGCCAGATGTGCGTGCAGGTCTGTCCCACCGGCATCGACATTCGCGACGGCCTGCAAATGGAGTGCATCGGGTGCGCCGCCTGCATCGATGCCTGCGATTCGATCATGGACAAGATGGGTTATGCCCGTGGCCTGATCAAGTACACCTCTGAACATCAGTTGCAAGGTGGCCGGACTCGCCTGCTGCGACCGCGGTTGATTGGCTATACCGCCGTGCTGCTGGTGATGATCGGGGCCTTGGCCGTGGCGCTGGCAGAACGCCCCATGGTGTCGCTGGACGTGACCAAGGACCGTGGGCTGTTCCGCGAAAACAGCCTGGGCCAGATCGAGAACATCTACAGCCTGAAAATCATCAACAAGACCCAGCAGCGCCAGGATTATCAGCTGTCCCTGGCGGACGCCGAAGGTTTTGTCCTGCAGGGCAAAACGCAACTGAGCCTGGCGCCGGGGGAAATCCTCGACGTACCGGTGTCGGTGGCAATGCTCAGCGAACGGCCCCGTAGCGGCTCCCGGGAAATGGTCTTCAAGGTGGCCGACAGTGACGAGCCTGGGACTTTCAGTGAGGCCACGAGCCGCTTTGTGGCGCCGATAAATCGTTGAGGCTTAAGATGCCGAACCTTTGTGGGAGCGAGCCTGCTCGCGATGGCGGACGGTCAAACAATATCAACATTGAATGTACCGGCCCCATCGCGAGCAGGCTCGCTCCCACAGGTAACTGCGCAAGCCGTGCGTTACCCCCTGAATTGTTCAAGAGCGGGCCCGCTATGAAACGCTACGAGAAATTCGCCGACGACATCGCTGAGCTGATCCGCTCCGGCGTGCTGGGCCCAGGGCAGCGTGTGCCATCGGTGCGTTATGCCAGCCAGACCTACGGCGTCAGCCCGTCCACGGTGTTCCAGGCCTACTACCTGCTGGAGCGTCGTGGCCTGATCCGGGCTCGTCCGCGCTCCGGCTACTTCGTCAACGCCCATGCACCGAATCCGTTCGCCGAGCCGGTGATCAGCACCCAGGTGCACGACAGCACCGAAGTCGACGTCAGCGAGCTGGTGTTTTCGGTGCTGGACTCGATCAAGGATCCAGCCACCGTACCGTTCGGCTCGGCGTTCCCCAGCCCGACCCTGTTTCCCCTGCAACGACTGTCCCGCTCGCTGTCCAGCGCAACGCGGGATATGGACCCCCGAATGGTGGTCACGGACATGTCACCGGGCAATCCGCAATTGCGCCGACAGATCGCCCTGCGCTACATGGTCGGCGGGCTGATGCTGCCCATGGAAGAACTGCTGGTCACCAATGGCGCCCTGGAAGCCTTGAACCTGTGCCTGCAAGCCGTCACCGAGCCCGGCGACCTGGTGGCCATCGAGGCGCCAGCGTTCTACGCCAGCCTGCAAGTGCTGGAGCGGCTCAAGCTCAAGGCAGTGGAAATTCCGGTGCACCCACGCGACGGCATCGATCTGGATGTATTGGAGCAGACGCTGGAGCGCCACCCGATCAAAGCATGCTGGTGCATGACCAGTTTCCAGAACCCCATGGGCGCGACCATGCCCGAGGAAAGAAAACAGGCGTTGGTGGAGTTGCTACGCCGTCATCAGGTGCCGCTGATCGAGGACGACGTGTATGCAGAACTCTATTACGGCCAGCAGGCACCTAAGCCGGCCAAGGCGTTCGACACCGAAGGGCTGGTGATGCATTGCGGTTCGTTCGCCAAGAGCCTGGCGCCGGGCTATCGCATCGGCTGGGTCGCCGCCGGGCGTTACGCACAGAAGATCGAACGGCTCAAACTCATGACGTCACTGTGCGCCTCGATGCCGGCCCAGGCGGCCATCGCCGATTACCTGCAACACGGTGGTTATGATCGTCATCTGCGCAAACTGCGCTACGCCCTGGAAGAACAGCAAAGCGCCATGCTCGCCGCCATCGCCCGCTACTTCCCCGCACAGACCCGCGTCAGCCAGCCGGCGGGTGGGTATTTCCTGTGGCTGGAACTGCCGGAGCAGATGGACTCGCTGAAACTGTTCCAGATGGCCTTGGCCCAAGGCATCAGCATCGCTCCTGGGCCGATCTTTTCACCGACCCGGCGTTTCGGCAATTGCATCCGTTTGAACTACGGCAGCCCGTGGACCGAAGTGTCGGAGAAAGCCATGGAGACGTTGGGGCGGATTATTCGGTCGTTTTGATATGGGGTTGTCTGTTATTGCCCCATCGCGAGCAGGCTCGCTCCCACAGTGGGTTTGCGGCGAGACGAATCTCTCAGCTACTCAGCAGATCTCATGTGGGAGCGAGCCTGCTCGCGATGGCGGCAGAACAGACAACTGATATTTCAAAGCTCAGCGCCCGCCCCCCAAATCCACAAACGTCCCGGTCGCATACGAAGCCTTGTCCGACAGCAACCAGATAATCGCTTCAGCCACTTCATCGGGACGGCCGCCACGGGCCATGGGGATTGCCGACTCCAGCTTGCTGACCCGGTCCGGGTCGCCGCTGAGGGCATGAAAATCGGTGTAGATATAACCTGGGCGAACCGCATTGACGCGGATACCTTCTCCAGCGACTTCCTTGGACAGGCCAATGGTGAACGTGTCCAGCGCGCCTTTGGAGGCCGCGTAGTCGACATACTCGCCCGGCGCGCCCAGGCGGGCGGCCACCGAGGAGACGTTCACAATACTGCCACCTTGCCCGCCATGCCTGGGCGACATGCGCAACACCGCGTGCTTGGCGCAGAGGATTGGCCCCAGCACGTTGGTCTTCATGATCTTGAGAATGCGGAACTCGGACATTTCGTCGAGTCGGGACTTGTGGGCGACCGTGCCGGCGTTGTTCACCAAAGCGGTGACGCGACCCAACTCAGCGTCCACACGATCGAACAGCGCGACCACTTCGTCTTCGATGCTGACATCCGCCCGCACGGCAATCGCCTGGGCGCCCTTGGCCCGGACCTGTCCGAGCACATCCTGCGCGGCGCCTTCATCAGACTGGTAATTGATGCAGATCCGATAGCCCAGGTCGGCAGCCAACAGCGCCGTGGCCGCCCCGATCCCGCGGCCGCCACCGGTGATAACGATGACTTTATCCACGTTTGCTCTCCCCATTGCACGGATAGACGTCCGGCCCAAGAATAGCGTTCACGCTGCGCTTTTGCACAAGCCGTTGCGCGTGGCGCCGGCCTCAGCGGCTCAAGGCCCGCAGATCCAGACGTCCATCCAGCAACGGCGGGCACCAGTAGTAGCCCCCCGTGATCGGCCGGCTCATGCGATACAGGCCGTCGGTGATACCGTCCTCCAGGCCGCTCATGCGCCGCAGTTGAGCCTCGAAAGCGTCGAGGGAGAAACCGAACGCCAGGAACATCAGGCCTGCGCGATCCCCTTCAATCCACGGCATGGAACGGCGTACGACGAAGGCTTCCGGGGCGAAGCTTTCCTGGGCGGTGCGTTTGACGTGGGCCGACTCCGGGGCATCGTCGATTTCCTCGTTGTCGCTCAGGCGCCGGCCCATGATGTTGTCGCGCTCATGGGGTTGCATGGCGGCGAAACCATCCAGATCGTGTTGCCACTGCTGGATCGCCGCAAAACTGCCACCGCGCACTCCATCGACACCTTGAGCCAGGGCAGCGGCGATGGCCGCTTCATCGTGAGGGTTCTCAGTGCCGTCTTCATAACCGGTCAGGTCATGGCCGGTCATATGACGGAAAGTTTCGTTCATCTGCACCAGGCGCAACGCCGGGGCCAGAGCGGCCTCGATGGCACGGCTGCGGTGCAGCAGCTCGCCACGGTCTTCGCCGTGTAGCCAGCACCACAGCGCGTGCTGGGTCGAAGGGTTGTCCACGCCCACGCCGGCCAGGGCCGGAAACGCCCGCAGGCCTTCGACCTGCGCACCCAGCGCCTGGACCAGCGACTCGCCCAGGCCGATCACTACTCGATCATCGACTTGCAACAAAAGCTTATCGATCGCAGCCGGCAGCGCCTCGACCGATTCCAGGGCAAAAAACAAGTGACGGGCCTGAGGCGGAACAGGGGTGGCGAGAATGCCGGGCTGGTAGTAGCTCATGTGGACTCCTTTAGAAAGAGCGCAAGTTTACCCGGCGACCAGTGGTTTGTGTGGTTTGCCATGGGCTGTCGAAGGCCAGGACGCTAAAGATTTTCGTAGGAAGTCTCTTGCAACCCGGTCAGATGACTCGGAACCCGGTTCGAACTGCAAGGATCCCGATTGCCGGACATCGGAAAACTCCCTAGATTGGGTGCCCCCAAAGCTGCTGGCAGAGCGGCTGGCACCCTCAGGACTCATGGAGAACGGTCAGACATGCACATTGCCAAATCGATACTTACGGGCGCTTTTTTCATCGCCTGCGGCACGACAACGGGCTTTGCCCAGGAGCGCGTTGAAGACACCGTCAATGCCGTGATCCAGCCCTTGATGAAACAACAGGACATCGCCGGCATGGCCGTGGCAATCACTCACAACGGTGAACGTCATTACTTCAATTACGGGGTGGCCTCCAAGGACACGAAGCAGGCAGTGACCGACCAGACGCTGTTCGAAATCGGCTCGGTCAGCAAGACCTTCACCGCCACCCTCGGTGCCTACGCCCAGGCCCAAGGCAAGCTGTCGCTGTCGGACCCGGCCGGTCGCTTCGCCCCCGAGCTGAGCGGCAGCGCCCTGCAAGGCATCAGCCTGCTCAACCTTGCCACCTACACGCCGGGTGGCCTGCCGTTGCAGTTTCCTGGCGAAGCGGACCATCCGGACCGGATGTTCAGTTACTACAAGACCTGGAAACCACTCTATCCGGCCGGTACCCAGCGGCTCTATTCAAACCCGAGCATCGGCCTGTTCGGCTACCTGGCGGCCCGCAGCCTGGAACGACCGTTCGATGAGGTGATGGAACAGACACTGATGCCGGGATTAGGCCTCAAGCACAGTTATGTACGGGTGCCCAAGGATCAATTGAGCCGTTACGCCCAAGGCTACGCGAAGGACGGCAAGCCAGTGCGGGTCGGACCGGGAGCGCTGGACGCCGAGGCCTATGGCGTGAAAACCAGTTCATCGGACCTGATCCGCTTCATCGAGGCTAACCTGCGGCCTGAAAAGCTGGACGCCGATCTGCGACAGGCCATCGCCACGACGCATACCGGGTTCTACAAGGCCAATGGCATGACCCAAGGGTTGGGTTGGGAGTTCTACCCCTACCCCGTCACGCTTGACGCACTATTGGCCGGCAATGCACCGCAGATGGCCCTGATGCCACAAAAAGTGGAGCCGCTCAACCCACCCCTGCCTGCGCCGGCCGACAGCTGGATCAACAAGACTGGCTCGACCGGTGGCTTTGGTGCCTATGCGGCGTTCGTTCCTGGAAAGGATATGGGGATCGTGATGCTGGCAAACAAAAACTACCCGATCGAGGAACGGGTGAAGGCCGCGCACAAGATCCTGACGGCGCTGGAGAAACGATAGGCTACGCAAATTACTGTGGCGAGGAAGCTTGCTCCCTCGCCACAAAGGGAGCTCATCGCCTGCCCGATCAATCCTCCAGCGGCTTCGGCGCAGTCACCGGTTTGCCCGTCTTGCCTGCCTTGGCACCCTTGCCTTCCTGGGCCGGCGCAGCTTCAGGCGCGGGAGTCGGGGCTGGCGCCGCCGCTTCCTTTTCTGCTGGGGGCAGTTTATCGACGGTGTCGAAGATGTCCTTCAGCTCAATCGCTCCCGAGTGCTCAAGCTTCTTTTCTCCGTCCTTGCCCACCAGGATGATCTTGGTCTGGGCACCGGCCCCCAACCTGAGTGACCGGATCAGCGCCATGGTGCTTTGCGGGTCCAGGTCTTTGCCATCGCGCTGCCCCATCGTGTTGAGCACGGTGTAAAGCACCAGGTTGCGCTCGGAAAAACCCTGTTTGCCGGCCGGTTCCTCCAATGCTTTTTTCAGGCTGACCCATGCAGGATCGACGGTGCTCGGCGCGATGACAATCAAGGGGCGGGATTTGCCCTTGTCCGCGGCCAAGGGTGAGTCGCCATCCGCGGCGAACAAGGGACCTGCAATGGCCAACAAGGTAGCGAAGGTCAACGACCGAATGAGCATGCGCCTCTCCTTTTGATATCTACGCTGTACTGATTGCGCATGGCGGCGATTGTTCCGCGACAGTCGCCCAATACCGCGCCTGCCTGCCTTGAAGCTTAGGCCAGAGGGGTCATTGCGCAACCGTGGCGTGGGAGATGAACAATTTCGTGACAGGAGTCGGGCACAACTTATGTGGGAGCGAGCCTGCTCGCGATGGCGCACAGTCAATCAAGCAGATGTTCTGCTGTACCGGCCTCATCGCGAGCAGGCTCGCTCCCACATTGATTGGTGCGCAGGTTATTTAGAACGCCAACTTGAACCCGATCATCGCCAGCATCACTGCCAGGCATGGGCGCAGCACCTCATCAGAAATGCGGCCCGACAAGTGACTGCCCAGGTAGATGCCCGGCAACGAGCCGACCAGCAGGTAACCCAGGATGTGCCAGTCCATGTTGCCCATGCTGGCGTGGCCCAGGCCAGCGACCAGGGTCAGCGGTACGGCGTGGGCGATTTCAGTGCCCACCAGGCGCTTGGTGACCAGGAATGGATAGAGAATGAACAGTGCGACAGTGCCCAGTGCGCCAGCGCCAATGGAGGTCAGTGCGACCATGACGCCCAATATCAGGCCAGTGACGACGGTGAGTACATTGAGCCGCGAGCCGGTGGGATTGTAGTGGCCGCCCGCACGATCATGGGCAAATTGCAGGAGGCGTTTCTTGAACAGAATCGCCAGGGCGGTGGCGAACAGCACAAAACCCAGCGCTTGCTTGATGATCGCGTTCATGGCGTCGGGCGAACTGTGCAGACTGCTCAGAAACCACAGCGTCAATCCTACCGCCGGCACACTGCCCAAGGTCAGCCAGCCGGTGATGGCCCAATCGATGTTGCGGTTCTTGGCGTGAACCAATACACCGCCGGACTTGGTAATCGCCGCGTACAGCAGATCGGTACCCACTGCGGTTGCAGGGTTGATACCAAACCACAACAGAATGGGGGTCATCAGCGAACCGCCGCCCACGCCGGTCATCCCGACGATAAAACCGACAACCAAGCCCGCTATGACTAAACCGACATTACCGAAATCCATTAAGCGCGACCGCATGAAATAAAATCTGGTCGCGAGCATAGCGATTTTTCTTATAACCACCTATACCAATGTGATCTATCTTTATTCCCTTTTCCTCTGACATTACTGAACCGGCAGGAAGTTAAGAAAGAGCAGGCTCTGGGCATAGTTCAGACCGATCCGCCGGTAGCGCTCGTCCAGCATTTGGGTCAGCAGGTCCAGGCGCGCAACGATTTTTCCAAACTCCACGGCAAAGCTGAGATTGCTGCCCTCCTCCGAAATCTCATTGGAAAACAGCAGCGGTTTGCCGTCTTTGTCCAGTCGTTGGCTGAGTATCCAAGTGGCTTTTTCGATGTTGCGCGCCGCGTTACTGACAAAGCGCGGGTCGATCGCGTCGGTCATGTAGAACTCGAGACGATTGCCATGGGCCGTGACCAGCATGCTGCCAATGGCGTAAATGAACGCCCCCACCCGATCCCCCAGGAACTCAGGGCTCATGGCATAGCTCAGGGCAGCCAGGTCCTTCTTGCCGCCCAGGGTCGGTAACGGCTGTTGCTGCTCGATGGCCAGGCGCACCTGCTTTTCCGCGGCACGGGCGTCGAGAAATCCGGACTTGCGCAACTCTTCAGGGTTGCGCAGATAAAGCTTGTTCATCAGCAGATAGAGGCTTTGCAGGTTGTCATGCATCGCCAGTGTGGCCATGCGGTCAACGCTGGTCTGCAGCAGTTCCTGAGGCCTGGTGTTGCTGAACTGCGTGACCATGTCTTGCCCCTGCTGATGACTGCAACCGCCGCCAAGCAACATCAACACGCCGGCCAACAGCGCTGAACAGCGACGTCGCGACACCATCACGAAATGAAAAACACCGGCCATCGAGTCTCGGTCTGGGCTTGGGGAGGCGGTGGGGGTCGCCGCTTCCTGGCCATGGATAGAGCGGCAAAAAACGTAAAAGTGCGATGGACGAGGGAAAACCACACAGATGGGAAAGATCCGCCCCACTCAATTAGTATGACTTTTTAATTGATTAATCGCGATTAATGGCTATATATCCCTTCTAGCCTTTCAAATAGAAAGACTACTAACCGAATATACCTTCATCGCTGTCCGACTAAACACCGGACTCGACCCGCGTTCCAAACAACAACAAGACAGGAAGGAAGGTCACACCATGCTTGAATCCAGACATCTGCTCACGGCTCTCGGAGTGTCTCTGATGATCGCCACCTCTGCATCCCAGGCCGCCGGCCTGAGCAATGAACGCGCAGCGTTCGGCAAGACCAGCGACGGTACCGCGGTGGAAAAATTCGTCCTGCGCAACAGCCACGGCATGGAGGCTACTGTCATCACGTACGGCGGGATCCTCCAGTCACTGATCGTGCCGGACAAGAACGGTATGGCCGCCGATGTTGTGCTGGGCTTCGACGATGTGCAGGGTTACCAGAAGAACGGCAATGTGTATTTCGGCGCAACCATTGGCCGCTTCGGCAATCGCCTGGCTGGCGGCGCATTCGAGTTGGACGGCAAGCGCTACCAGGTGCCGCAGAACGACAAGAGCAACTCCCTGCACGGCGGACCGCAAGGTTTCGACAAGCGCGTCTGGAAGGCCGAACCCCATGACGGCAAGGACTCGGTGGGCGTGACCCTGACCTACCTGTCGGCGGATGGCGAGATGGGTTTCCCAGGCGCACTGAAAACAGATGTCACCTACAGCCTCAATGAACGGAACGAATTACGTATCGAGTACCAAGCCACCACCGACAAACCCACGGTGCTGAACCTGACCAACCACAGCTATTTCAACCTCGCCGGTGCCGGTAACGGCGACATACTCAAACAGGTCGCGACCCTGCATGCCGCCCATTACACCCCGGTGACCGACAAGCTTATCCCCACCGGTGAGTTGGCCCCCGTGGCCGGTACGCCGATGGACTTCACCAAGCCCACCGCCATCGGCACCCATATCAAGGCCGATCACCCGCAGCTCAAATTCGCCGAACCCAAACAGGGCGGTTTCGATTTCAACTGGGCACTTGACGCCAAGGGTGACGTGAGCAAACTGGCCGCTGATGTCTACGACCCACAGTCCGGACGGCGCTTGGAGCTCTACACCACCGAGCCTGGCGTGCAGTTCTATACCAGCAACTTCCTCGACGGCACGATCAAGGGCAAGCACGGCAAGGTCTATCCGCATTGGGGCGCGTTCACTCTGGAAACCCAACACTACCCCGACTCGCCAAACCAGCCGAACTTCCCGTCGACCCGGCTTGACCCCGGCCAGACCTACACCCAGACCATGGTGTTGAAGTTCTCCGCGCAATAAATCCTGCCCTTCGAAAAGATCGTTCCCACGGCGGTGGGGACGATCAACCTTGAACACCTGGTCTATCCTGCTGCCACACGTCTGATGTTCTGCAAACAGGAGGTAGACATGAGGACTCTGGAACTGGCTGGCGAGGCCGTACCGGTGATTGGCCAGGGCACCTGGCGCATGGGGGAAGAACCGTCCCTTCACAAGAAGGAAGTGGCGGCCCTGCGCCTGGGCATTGAATTGGGCATGACGCTGATCGACACGGCGGAGATGTACGCCGAGGGCGGCGCCGAAGAGGTCGTTGGGGAAGCGATCACCGGCCTGCGGGACCAGGTTTTCCTGGTGAGCAAGGTGTATCCCCACAATGCCAGCCGCAAAGGCATTGCGCTTGCCTGCGAACGCAGTTTGCGCCGACTGGACACCGATTACATCGATCTCTATCTGCTGCATTGGCGCGGGCAATACCCGCTGGAAGAAACCGTCGAAGCGTTCGAACGCCTGCGCCAAGAAGGCAAGATCGGCCGCTGGGGCGTGTCGAACTTTGATGTCGCGGACCTTGAAGAACTGGCTTCACCGGCCTGCGCCACCAACCAGGTGCTGTACAACCTGCAGGAGCGTGGCATCGAATTCGACCTGCTGCCCTGGTGCCAACAGCAGCGCATGCCAGTCATGGCTTACTGCCCGGTCGGCCAGGGCGGGCAACTGCTCAAGGACCACACCTTGGGCCAGATCGCCGAACGCCATGGCGCAACCCCAGCGCAGATCGCCCTGGCCTGGCTGTTGCGTCAGGACAATGTCATTGCCATCCCCAAAGCCGTTCAGACTGAACATGTGCGCTTGAACGCCGAAGCGGCCAACCTGAAGCTCGCACCCCAGGATCTGGCGGCGCTGGATTTGATATTCCCGCAGCCCGAAGGCAAGCAGCGCTTGGCGATGGTCTAGTTCTCACGAGCAAAGCGCTTTTGTGGCGAGGGAGCTTGCTCCCGCTGGGGCGCGTAGCGGCCCCTTCTGGCGGTTGCTGCGCAACCGAGCGGGAGCAAGCTCCCTCGCCACAAAAGCCTCCCGCCCGCAACACTGGCGCATCCGTCAGAACAAGCCCATCTGCCCCCCCACCAGGGTCGAGAAATCGTCATCCACAAACGGCAGAATCGCGTCCGCCACCGGTTGCAGCTGTTTGGTCACGTAATGGTCGTAATCGATCGGTGCGCTGCGGGTTTCCAGCGGCTCGGGGCCGGCGACAGTGATCACGTAGCTGATCCACCCGCCGTTCTGGTATTGCCGCGCACGGCCCTGGCGCTGGTTGAACTCGTCAGCCAGCCGCGCGGCGCGCACGTGCGGCGGTACGTTGCGTTCGTAGTCTTCCAGAGGCCGGCGCAAGCGCTTGCGGTAGACCAGCCGATCATCGAACGCTCCGGCCAGGGTCTGGTGCACATAATCGCGCACATAATCCTGGTAAGGCTTGCGGTGGAAGATCCGCCCATACAGCTCCTGCTGGAACTGCCGGGCCAGCGGCGACCAGTCGGTGCGCACGGTTTCCAGGCCCTTATAGACGATCTCGTCGCTGCCGTCGGCGCGGGTTACCAGCCCGGCATAGCGCTTCTTGCTGCCCTCTTCCGCGCCACGAATGGTGGGCATCAGAAAACGTTTGAAATGGGTTTCGAACTGCAACTCCAGTGCGCTCTCCAGCCCGAACTCATCACGCACGTGTTCGCGCCACCACTGATTGACGTATGCCACCAGTTCCTGGCCGATGGACGCCGCCTCTTCCTGGCCGTGGGCCCGGCGCAACCAGACGAACGTGGAGTCGGTATCACCGTAAATCACCACATGCCCCCGGGCTTCGACCAACTGCCGGGTACGCTGCATGATCTGGTGACCCCGCAGGGTGATGGAGGACGCCAGCCGCGGATCGAAGAAACGACAGCCACTGGAACCGAGTACGCCATAGAAGGCGTTCATGATGATTTTCAGTGCCTGGGACAGCGGTGCATTGTGTTCCCGCTTGGCGGTTTCCCGGCCTTCGGCCACCCGCGCCACGATGGCTGGCAGGCAATGCCGCGTGCGGGAGAAACGTGCCCCGCGAAAACCGGGCACCGACTGGCTTTCGTCCGGGTGGCGCAAGCCTTCGATCAAGCCCACCGGGTCGATCAGGAAGGTGCGGATGATCGACGGATACAGGCTCTTGTAGTCCAGCACCAGCACCGACTCGTAGAGTCCCGGCTGGGAATCCATGACAAAACCACCCGGGCTGGCCTCGGGCGGGCGCTGGCCAAGGTTCGGCGCAACGAAACCCTGGCGGTGCATCAGTGGCATGTACAAGTGTGTGAAGGCCGCCACCGAACCACCGCTGCGGTCCGCCGGCAGACCGGTAACGCTGGCCCGCTCCAGCAGGAACTTGAGCAGCTCGGTCTTGGCGAAGATCCGCGTCACCAGCTCACAGTCCTTGAGGTTGTAACGAGCCAGGGCCGGTTTGTCCTCGGCAAACATGCGATTGATCTCGTCCATGCGCTGGTACGGGTTGTCGATGGACTTACCCTCTCCCAACAACGTCTGGGCGACATTTTCCAGGCTGAACGAAGGGAAACTCCAGGTCGCCGAACGCAGCGACTCAATGCCGTCGATGATCAGCCGGCCTGCCGCCGAGGCGAAAAAGTGATTGTTGCGCGCGCCATGCTCGCGCCACTGCATCTCCTCCCCGCCTCGCCCCAGGCGTAGCGGCACGGCCAGGCGCCGGGCGTGCTCATGCAGCACGCGCAAATCGAACTGCACCAGGTTCCAGCCAATGATCGCGTCAGGGTCGAAACGGGCGAACCAATCGTTGAGTTTCTTCAGCAGCAAAGTGCGCGATTCACAATATTCGAGCTGGAAATCCACGGCAGTATCGTCGCCATTGGGCGGGCCGAGCATATACACCTGACGCTCGCCGCAGCCTTCAAGGGCAATGGAGTACAAATCGCCCTGGGCGGTGGTTTCGATGTCCAGGGACACCAGACGCAAAGGCGGACGATACTCGGGCGCCGGTTTCATCTGGGCGTCCAGCAGCAGGCCCTCAGCGGCCTTTGTGCCACCGAACCAGACCGGCGCGGTGATGAAACGCTCCATCAGGTAGCGTTCCGGTGGACGGATGTCAGCTTCGAACACCTCCACGCCGGCACGGCGCAAGGTGGTGTCCAGGCGCATCAGTTGGGCATGTTGCCGGCAATACAGGCCCAGCACCGGTCGATGCTCGAAATCCAGCAGGTCCAGGGGTCGCAATTCAACGTCCTTCTCCCCTTGCAGCAAGGCTTCGACCTGACCGCGCTGAATCTGTGGCACGAATGCCACCGACGGCTGCACCGGCAAGCGCACGCGCCGGGGGCCGGTGTCGGTCGCCAGCCAGAATTCGACTTCGGTGCCGGCCGGGGTATCGCGCCAATGCCGGGTCAGGACGAAGCCCTGCTGTAGATCCACCGCTGCAACCTCGATTTTTTGCGTAAGCGACGATTCTACCTGTGGTGAGGGGATTTATCTGTGGGAGCAAGGCCTGCCCCCACAGTGGCGATAAATCCCTCGCCCCAACAGTGCATGGCCTCACTTCGGTGGTGAACTCACCGACAATGACGTTTTTGGACGACTGACTGCCGCTTTACCGCTTGCTCTGCGCCGTTGGGTCTACGATTCTTAAACCACCTGCAAAAACAACACCTGAGGCTTCCCCATGAAAACCGTCGCGCAGTTGCTCCGGATCAAAGACGAGAAAAACCAGCAAGTGCACACCATTTCACCGGACGACATGGTGCTGCAGGCCCTGATGCGCATGGCCGAGAAAAACGTCGGTGCCCTGCTGGTGGTGAAGAACGGCGAAGTACTGGGGATCATCAGTGAGCGCGACTACGCGCGCAAAATGGTCTTGCATGGCCGCTCCTCAGTAGGCACCAAAGTGAGCGACATCATGGTGTCACCCGTGATTACGATAGACCCCCACCAGAATGTCGAAACCTGCCTGAGCATCATGACCGAAAAACATTTGCGGCATTTGCCGGTGGTCGAAGACGGCAAACTCGTCGGTCTGCTGTCCATTGGTGACCTGGTCAAGGAAGCGATTGCCGAGCAGGCGGACCTGATCCGACAACTGGAGCAATACATTCGCGGCGAATGACCCGTTCGGGCGGGTTGCTCAATCCCAACCTCCTTCTATATTGAAGGAGTTGTCCTGCCGAGCATCCCGATGGCCGATACCGACCGACTGATCATTTGCGAACATTGTGATGCGGTGTACGAGCCGATGGTGCTCGCTGCGCATCAGAAAGCCTCGTGCGTGCGGTGTGGCGCGGTGATTCAGCGCTACAACGGCCTGACCATTGAACAGCGCCTGGCCTTGAGTGTGACGGCAGCGGTGTTGTGGGCTTTCGCCAACATCTATCCAGTGATGAGCATCCGTCTCCAGGGGCTGAGCAACAGCGCGACGCTGTGGGATTCCATCGTGGCCCTGAGCCAGGGCCCCATCACCTTCATCGCCCTGGTGGCCGCGGTGGCGATCATCATTGCCCCGGTCTTTCAGTTGGTATTGCTGATCTGGGTGCTGGCCTACGCCTACGCCAATCAACGGGCGCCGGGGTTCAGTCTGTGCATGCGCAGCCTGGAAGCACTGCGGCCGTGGAGCATGCTGGAGGTGTGCCTGTTGGGTGCGCTGGTGGCGGTGATCAAACTCGCCGGGCTGCTGGACGTGCTGCCGGGCATCGGCCTGTTTGCCCTGGCCGCCCTGAGCCTGCTGATGATCCGCATCGCCGGACGCGATGTGCGCGATTTGTGGGACAACCTATGAACCGCGAACCGTTGCCTCCCCCGCCCTTGGCCCGCGACCTGAACCTGTGCCTGTGCCACAGCTGTGGCCTGGCCTGTGACATGAGCGACGAGCCCGAGACCTGCCCCCGCTGCGACGCCCCGTTGCACCGGCGCAAACCCGACACCCTCACCCGTACCTGGGCCTACATGCTGGCGGCATTGGTGTTCTACATTCCGGCCAACCTGCTGCCGGTGATGAATACCCAGATGCTCGGGGATGGCGCCGACAGCACCATCATCAGTGGCGTCATCGAATTCTGGCAGGGCGGCGCCTGGGACATCGCCCTGATCATTTTCATCGCCAGCATCGCGGTACCAGGCATCAAGTTCGTGGTACTGACCTTGCTGTTGGTCACCGTGCAGCGGCGCAGCACCTGGGCCCAGGTCCAGCGGGCGAAACTGTATCGGCTGGTGGAAGTCATCGGCTACTGGTCGATGCTCGACGTGCTGGTGGTGGCGCTGGTCGCGGCGCTGGTGAAATTCCAGGCACTGAGCGATATCGAACCGCGACCGGGCATCCTGTTTTTCGGCCTCGTGGTGCTGTTCACCATGCTGTCGGCCATGAGCTTCGACCCGCGCCTGATCTGGGACACCCAACCATCCGAGGAGGCCATGGATGAAGTCGCAAGCCACTGACGGGCAGCAACCGGCACCAGGTCGCGCCCATGTCACCAGCCGCCGCTGGACGGTGTCGCTGGTATGGATAGTGCCGATCATCGCGGTGCTGGTAGGGCTGTCCCTGGTGGTCAACAACTGGCTGCAGGAAGGTCCGACCATCACCATCACCTTCAAGACCGGCCAGGGCCTGACCGCCAACAAGACACCGGTCAAATATCGCAACGTGGTCATCGGCCAGGTCACCGACGTGCAATTGAGCGACGACCAGAAGAACGTCACCGCCACGGTCAAGCTGGCCAAGACGGCGGAGACCTTCACGCACGAGGACTCGGTGTTCTGGGTCGTACGCCCGCGCATCGGAGCCGGCGGAATTTCCGGGATCGATACCCTGCTGTCAGGGGATTTCATCGGGGCCGACGCCGGTCAATCGAAGGTTCGTGCCAAGTCCTTTACCGGCCTGGAAGCCCCGCCACCGATCACCTACGGTGAACCGGGCAAGCGCTTCACCCTGCATTCCCAGGACCTCGGTTCACTGGACATCGGCTCGCCGGTGTACCTGCGCAAGATTCCGGTGGGCCAAGTGGTGTCCTATGCACTGGATGCCGATGGCAAAGGGGTCAACATCGACGTATTCGTCAATGCGCCCAACGATGTCTACGTCACCGAAAACACCCGGTTCTGGAACGTCAGCGGCGTGGACGTGAACGTCGGCGCCAACGGCTTTGCGGTCAAGACCGAGTCACTCTCGGCGCTGCTGGTGGGCGGCATCGCGTTTCGGGCACCGGAATACAGCCCCAACGACAGCCCCGCTAGCGAGGACAAGACGTTCGAGCTGTTTGCCGACCAGCAGAGCGCCCTGGCCCCGCCGGATGGCAAGGCGCAATACCTGGCTTTACGCTTCGATCAGGCATTGCGCGGATTGCGGGTCGGAGCGCCGGTCGAATTCCTGGGCGTCGAAGTGGGCAGGGTCGTCGCCATCAATCTGGATTTCGACGAGAAGCTGCGCAGCTTCCCGGTCAATGTCGGCGTGGTGTTCTACCCTCAGCGCCTGGGCAAAGCCCATGAAAAACTGCTCAAGGCGCTCAATCACAACCCGGATGACGAAGCTGCCGGCGCTCGCCTGATCGGCAGTTTCGTCGAACGCGGCCTGCGTGCCCAGGCCCGTAGCGGCAACCTGCTGACCGGGCAGTTATACATCTCGCTGGACTTCTACCCCAAGGCCGAAAAAGTCACTTTCGACGCCAACGCCCGCCCGGTCCGTATACCGACCATCCCGGGCAGTCTCCAGCAACTGCAGGAACAACTGCAGGCGATGGTCGAGCGAATCAACAAGCTGCCCCTGGAAAGCGTTGCCAGCAACCTGAATGGCAACCTGGTGGAATTGCGCAAAGGCCTGGCCCAGTTCAACAGCAAGACCCTGCCAAGCGTGCAAAACACGCTGCAGGACGTGAGCAAGACCCTGCAATCGGCCAACTCGACCCTGGCCGAAGATTCGCCGCAACGCGAACAACTGACGCAGACCCTGGACGATCTTGGGCGCATGTCGCGTTCGTTGCGCGAGCTGTCCGACTACCTGAGCCGCCATCCCGAATCACTGCTTCGCGGCCGTCCCAAGGATGCACCGGCGCAAAACCTCACATTGCCGGCGAACGAATGACCACAGGAGCACGCCCCATGCCGCTGATGCTGAAACTCCCCCTGGTTGCCTTGGTGCTGCTGCTTGCTGCCTGCCGCGGCGATCCGATCCAGTACCACACCCTAAGCCCGGCTCAACCTGCCGGCCAGCCACGCACGAACATGGACATCCAGCTCGAGCAGGTGAGCGTTCCGCCTCAGGTGGACCGTGCGCAAATGGTCATCCGCCAAGGCAACAGCGGGCTGGCGATCCTGGAAACACAATGGTGGGGCGCCAGTCTGGCCGATGAACTGCGCAGCAGCCTGGACGAACAACTGAGCAACCCAGGCGCAGCGAGGTTATTGCTGCGGGTGGATGTGCAGCGCTTCGATTCGATCCCCGGCCAATATGCCCGCATGGACGTGCAGTGGCGCCTGCGCGACCTGGGCAACGAAGCCCATACCCTGACCTGCCGTAACAGCCTGCAAACGCCGGCGGGGAGCAGCATCGATGAGCTGGTGACGGCCCATCAGCAAAATGTGCGGCAGTTTGTCGGCCTCGTTGAGCAAGCCGCCACCAAAATGACATGCCCTTGACCCGTAGGCGCTGCCGAAGGCTCGGGCCGCGTTTGGACGATCTTTCTGTTTTGATCTTTCGTTTGCTACTCAGAAAAACCGCAGCCTCGCTGCGCTCGACAGCGCCTACAAGGGCCAGTGCAGCGACAGCACCGGCGCAATGCGCGGATGGCGGTCGATGCGCTCCAGTAGCTCGTAGAACGGCGGTCGGGCATTCAGCATGGCCTCCCGCGTGTCTTCCCACTTCGTGACCACGGCGGCCAGGATATCCAGCGCTCCCGGCTCGGCACCGCTGAGAAAAGGACGAGCCGCAAACTGGTCGGCAAACAGCGCCCAGTTGCGATGTAGCCGCTGTCGGGTGCCCGACACCAATTGCTGCCGGGTCGCTTCATCCGCGTCGACCAGCCAGCGCTCTGGAAAATCGATGATGCCGATGGGCGTGTAGCAATTGGCGACGATATAGACCAGGCCCCGTATGGCTTGAGCACGTTGGGTCGGATCGTCCGGCAGCAACTTCGATTCAGGAAACACCAGCCCGAGATGGATCAGAATCGCCGCGGCTTCGGTCAGCACCGAACCGTCCGGCAATTGCAAGGTCGGGACCTGCTTCTGAGGGTTCAATGCCTGTAGCTCTTTCGACGCCTCGTTGTCTTCGGTCGAATAGGCATCGACACGGCGATAAGGCACGCCACACAGGCACAGGGCGATCTCCACAGCCGAAGAGCCGGATTGCCTGTAGCCGAATAACTGATACATGAACTTGCCTCCTGCGCTTGGGGGGTAGCCGGTAGAACCCGCGGGCCCGCCAGTGTTCCACCCGGCAGACGACACGCACTCTCCATGGAAGCGAGCCTGCCCGCGATGTCGGCGGATCAGTCAACATCAATATTGCTTGCCAACCGCTCGGCGAGGTATCACCGCCGTCGATATTCACCATCAGGCCAATGAAGTTCTCTTGATTGTCGCTCCGGACAACAATGGCTCCACACCAACCCACTGCATCCCCGGAGCACACAATCATGAAACGCCAAATCATCCTCAGCCTCGCTTTCTCGGTACTGGCAGCCAACGCATTCGCCGCCTCCTCCCACCCGGTCGTTGCCGAAGGTGGTTCTGATCGACTGATCGAAAAACGTGTTGCCGAAGGCGGCTCCGATCGCCTGATCCAGAACCGCGTTGCCGAAGGTGGCTCTGATCGTCTGATCCAGAACCGCGTTGCTGAAGGTGGTTCCGATCGCCTGCAACAGAACCGCGTTGCTGAAGGTGGTTCCGATCGTCTGCAACAGAATCGCGTCGCTGAAGGTGGTTCCGATCGTCTGCAACAGAACCGCGTTGCCGAAGGTGGCTCCGATCGTCTGCAACAGAATCGCGTCGCTGAAGGTGGTTCCGATCGCCTGCAACAGAACCGCGTTGCTGAAGGTGGTTCCGATCGCCTGCAACAGAACCGCGTTGCTGAAGGTGGTTCCGATCGCCTGCAACAGAACCGCGTTGCTGAAGGTGGTTCCGATCGCCTGCAACAGAACCGCGTTGCTGAAGGTGGTTCCGATCGTCTGACTCAGAACCGTGTATGAGTTGTTCAATCCAAATGCGTGACGAAACCCAACTCAATGTGTGGCGAAGGAGCCCCCTCGCCACAATGCTTCAAACACCTCTGGAACCTAACGCATCACCATGAAAGCCCGGCCTTATCCGCCGGGCTTTTTCATTGCCCACCGATTGCCTAGCGTCCCGCAGCCCGCGTCATACAACGCCGGTAACGCTCATCCACTCGCTTGGCGAACCACGCCGTGGTCAGCTTGCGCGTGATTTTCGGGCTCTTGAGCACGATTCCCGGTAACACCGCCCGAGGTAATTGCTTGCCCTCGGCCTTCTCAGCCAATTCGAAGACCCGCTTGTACAGTTTGCTGTCCTCGAACGCCAGGCTGTCGCCCTGCTCCAACTGGTCGCGAATGGTCGGGTTGCGCATCCCCAGCGACCTGCCCAAGGTGCGCACCGCCAACTCGGTGCTGCCTGGCATGATGGAACCATGCAAGATCAAATCGCCGTCCAGAGCCAGGGGAATGCCTGAGGCACGACTCACTGCATGCTGGAATGCCGCGTTGCGGCTGGCGTACCATCCGGCATTGAAATCGGCGAAACGATACAGCGGTTCGGTGTAGCTCACCGGATACCCCAGCAGATGCGCAATACCGAAATACATCCCGCCGCGACGACTGAACACCTCCCGACGAATCGACCCATCCACCGCATAGGGATAATCCCGGGCATTTGCCTGGGCAAACGCGATGCTGACCTGCATCGGCCCTCCGGTGTGCACGGGGTTGAAGCTGCCGAACAGTGTCTTGCCCAAGGGCACCATGCCAATGAAGTCATCGAAAATCGCACTCAACTCCTTCTCGCTGCGCGCGGCATTGAGCCGATCACTGTAGCTTTTGCCATTGGGCGAACGCACCTGGAGGGCGCCGCTGATCAACAGACCCGGAATGTGCATCTTTGCCGCGCGACGATCGATTTCCTGCCGGGCGATCTTGCCCAACCCCGGTACCGCCGGATCAGCCTGGAACGTCGATTCCTGTTCGGTCACCGCCAGGACGGAACAGATATTCTGCGTCGTGGGTGAGATTTGCTGAGCGGCAAAAGCCACGTAGATATCCGTCGCCCAGCCCTCGCGATCCACAGTCTTGGCCGGCAACAACCGCACAATCTGCGCCTTGACCTCGGCAGGCTGGCGTTCCGGTTCCTGGGTCTGACGGCTGCCGCAACCGGCCAGGGTCAACAACGCGGTGAGGCTGATCATCAATCGATTGAGTTGCATGTTGCTCCATCAAGTCTGTTATTGCGCAGCAACCATACGATCAAAAGCCGGTACAGGCTATGTTCTGTTCATCAGAGCCAAAAGGGGTCTTGAGAGCAAAGAAGGCTCGACAGCAGCAAAAAGCTGACGTGAGAGATGGGTGGCCTAACACCATCAGTGTGGGAGCAAGACTCCACAGTAGATTTTGGGTGGGTGTCTGTGGGAGCAAGGCTTGCCCGCGATGACGGCGGCACATCCGACATTGATGCAAGCTGGCCTACCACTATCGCGAGCAAGCTCGCTCCCACAGGGTTGACCGCGGATGCTCACAGTTTTAGTCCACGCCACAAGTCCCATGTGGGAGCGAGCCTGCTCGCGATGACGGCGGCACATCCGACATTGATACCAACTGGCCCCCCACTATCGCGAGCAGGCTCCCACAGGAAATCCAGCGTCGATCAGATCCCGCTTAGCGCCAGATCCATCGCAAAATAGGTGAAGATCAGGTCCGCCCCTGCTCGTTTTATCGCGCCGAGACTTTCTCGCACGACGCGAGCTTCGTCGATGGCGCCGGCCTGGGCGGCGAATTTGATCATCGCGTACTCGCCGCTGACCTGATAGGCCGACAGGGGCAGGTTCGAAGCCTGGCGAATATCGCGGATGATATCCAGGTACGCGCCAGCAGGTTTGACCATCAGTGCATCGGCCCCTTCCTGCTCATCAAGCAAGGACTCGCGCAGTGCTTCGCGGCGGTTCATCGGGTTCATCTGGTAGCTTTTGCGGTCGCCTTTCAAGGCACTGCCGCCCGCCTCGCGGAACGGACCGTAGAGCGCTGAAGCGAACTTGGTTGAATACGCCATGATTGCCGTCTGGCTGAAACCGGCTTCGTCCAGGGCTTTGCGAATGGCCTGGACCTGCCCGTCCATGGCGGCGGACGGCGCGATCACATCAGCCCCGGCACGGGCCGCCGCCACGGCCTGTTTACCCAGGTTGAGCAAGGTCCGGTCATTGTCCACTTCATGCCCGTGAAGCACCCCGCAATGGCCGTGATCGGTGTACTCACAAAAACAGGTGTCAGACATCACGATCATTTCCGGCACCGCGTCCTTGCAGATCCCGGCCATGCGCGACACCAGGCCGCGCTCGCTCCAGGTGTCGCTGCCATCACTGTCCAGGTGATGGGACACGCCAAAGGTCATTACTGACTTGATACCGGCACGGGCATACCGCTCGATCTCACCGGCGAGTTTCGATTCAGGAATGCGCGCCACGCCCGGCATACTCTTGATCGGTACAAAGTCATCGATTTCTTCTTCGACGAAAATCGGCAGCACCAGGTCGTTCAGGGTGAACTCGGTTTCCTGGAACAGACTGCGCAGGCTCGCATTGCGACGCAGACGGCGTGGACGTGCTTCGGGGAACTGACTGGACATGGGACTCCTGAAAAATGGGTGCTCGATCGCAGGGGCCAAAGCTTATGCCCTCACCCGCCTGGGCACAAACGCCGACCGGAAAACAGAGTGTTACCGGCCGGGCAATAATCGGCTTACAAGGTCAGTGAGCCATTGACGCAGGTCACCACCGCACCACCAATCCAGACGTCCTCGCCCACCTGCTCAACATGAATCCGCCCCGCTCGCCCCATGGTCAAGCCCTGGCTGACCACATAGCGCGACGGTGCCAGCCCCTTGGCCAGCATCCACTGGGCCAGCCCGGCGTTCAGGCTGCCGGTGGCAGGATCCTCCGGCATGCCGTCGCCGGCAATGAAACCGCGCACTTCAAATTGCGCCTCATCGCCATCCACGGCCGGTTCCCACGGCGCGATGACGCCCACGGCCAGATCCCGCAACTGCTGGTAATCGGGCTTGAGTGCCAACACTTGCTGGCGATTCTTGAGCATCAATGCCAGCCAGCCGGCACCATTATCAACCCACTGCGTCTCGACAATCGCCTCGGCCTGCAACCCCAGTCCCTTGCGCACTCGCTCCAGCACTTGAGCCTCCAGCGGGCCGGACTTGAGCAAGGGCGGCGCCTGAAAAGCCAACCCGAAATCGCTGCGGCGAATTCTTACCAGGCCAACGCCACATTCCTGCACGATCTGCGGCCCTTTCGGCACGCCTCCGGCCTCCAGCCAGGCATGGCAGCTGCCCAAAGTCGGATGACCGGCAAACGGCAGTTCAGTCGAGGTGGTGAAAATGCGCACCCGGTAATCCGCCTCCGGATGCTGCGGCGCCAGCAGGAAAGTGGTTTCGCTGAGGTTGGTCCAGTTGGCAAAAGCGGCCATGCGCTCGTCACTGATCTCGTCCGCCCCGAGCACCACCGCCAGCGGATTCCCCTTGAGCGGCACTTCGCTGAACACGTCCAATTGCTTGAAATTGAAACAGCTCGTCATCAGTCCACTCATTCCGGAATTTTCAACCCGCGTGCCACTGCCGGCCGCGCCAGGAAACGCTCCAACACCCGCGTTACATTCGGGAAATTCTGGATACCCACCAGATCCCCCGCTTCATAAAAACCGATCAAGTTGCGCACCCAGGGAAACGTGGCGATATCGGCGATGGTGTAGCGCTCGCCCATGATCCAGTCCCGGCCTTCAAGACGACCATCAAGCACCTTGAGCAGGCGCTTGCTTTCCTCGACGTAACGATCACGAGGTCGCTTGTCTTCATAGTCCTTGCCCGCAAACTTGTTGAAGAAACCCAACTGCCCGAACATCGGCCCGATCCCGCCCATCTGGAACATCAGCCATTGAATCGTCTCGTAGCGCGCCGCCGACTCCTGGGCCAGCAACTGCCCGCTCTTGTCCGCCAGATAAATCAGAATCGCCCCCGACTCGAACAACGCCAACGGCTGATCCCCCGGCCCATGAGGGTCGAGAATCGCCGGGATCTTGTTGTTGGGGTTCAAGGAGAGGAACTCCGGGGATAGCTGGTCATTGCTGCCGAAGTCCACTTTGTGGGGTTCGTAGGGCAGGCCGATTTCTTCCAGCATGATCGAGACTTTCACGCCGTTGGGGGTCGGCAGGGAGTAGAGCTGGATCCACTCCGGGAACTGGGCGGGCCATTTTTGGGTGATGGGGAATGGGGTTAGGTTGGGCATCGGGCGAATTCCCAGTATTAGCTAGAGAGAGCTGAAGCATAAATCAGATGACGGAGATTTTGGATCCCAAGTCATGATCCTGCGATCACAGATTGCAGCCAGCGCTGATGATATTCAACCTGCTCCCTGATATTGCTTGTTAGATTTTGATCTTCATAATCAAATATATTCACTATATCGCCTTCGTCAGCCGGCTCCCCCCAACGAACTTCGTATGCAACTATCCCCCCAGACATCTGCGAAGTCATCCGAGATGTATGGACGTTTAGTTTGGCGCCTTTACATAAAAATTTCACATCAGGAAAATCCTCTCTCACTTTCCCTAGACACACGTAATAATCCAGTCCTGTATAAACCCGAACCTCCCCATCCGGCATTGTAATCCGCATCTCAATAGTTCTTCGTGCACACTCAACAACTGCATGCTTCACAATGCCACCAACCTCAACCGCCACTTCCTGCGTATCCATTTTCACCACCTATCAAAATTGGGTATCGAGTAGCCCACATACGACCCATCATCATTCACGGGCGTCGCTCCGACTATATCTTTCTTATCTATGCCTCCAGGCACAGCTATTTCCACCTCTTTTCGATGCGGCGACAGCACACCGAGTTTTTTATTAACATCAATACCTCTCACATTTTCGAGCACATACACATACCCTGATCGAAAACCAAAACTCGTAGCAAACTTTACCGCCTCTGACTTTGAAGTAGTGGTACTTACATAAATACTCGGAGGCTTTCGATTATCCTGAGCGTGCAAGTACAAATCCGTACTGAAGCCTAACGGCTCGAAACCTACGTCAAAAATTTCCCAAGGTTCCCTTGTGTCACCCCGATACGTATAGGTATTTTTTGGCTTGGTTTGAGGGAGCTTAGACTCACCCTCATCCACCCCAACCTTAGCCGCCGGATCCTGACTACCAACCGCCGACCGGCACCCACCCTTCCCCGGACAATCCACCAACCCCAACGGATCCACCCACCCCGTCGGGTTCAGGGTGTAGCGATACCCGTTGAGGCCACCCGCCAGTTTGCTCGGGTCAGGCGTCAGGTAGCGGCCGGTTTCCGGATTGTAGTAGCGGTGCCGGTTGTAGTGCAGGCCGCTTTCGGGGTCGAAGTATTGGCCCTGGAAGCGCAACGGTTGTTCAAGCTGTTCGCCGCCGCCGTGGACCAGTTCGGTGGTTTTGCCGTAGCCGCTGTAGCGTGCTGACCAGACGATTGTGCCGCCGTAGTTGGTCAGTTCCTGGGGTGTGCCCAGGTGGTCGAGGTGGTAGTAGAACGGGCAGGCGTTCGGGCCTTTGCCATCGAGCAGGGCCAGTGGGCGGAAGGTGCCCGGTTCGTAGACGTAGCTGCGGTGGTGGCGCGGGCTGCTTTCGGCGACGACCTGGTCGCCCTGCC
The DNA here is from genome assembly GCF_900156295.1 of Pseudomonas sp. A214. Classification (NCBI taxonomy): domain Bacteria; kingdom Pseudomonadati; phylum Pseudomonadota; class Gammaproteobacteria; order Pseudomonadales; family Pseudomonadaceae; genus Pseudomonas; species Pseudomonas sp. A214. The sequence continues at coordinate 2,959,791 of NZ_LT707062.1, read as the reverse complement.
AGAAAAATTCCGTGGTCAGGCCGTCCACGGTCTTGCTGATGCGTCGGCCGAAGGCGTCGTAGCGGTAGGACGTTTCGCGCCCGTGCGCCGTGGTGACGCCGATCAGTCGGTGTTGGCTGTCGTAGCGGTATTCGCTGACGAGGCACTGGGCCTTGCCGCGCCGTTCGCGGATCAGGTTGCCGAAGGCGTCGTAGTCGTAGTGCCGGTCGCCCTCCATCAGCAGGCGATTGCCCTTGAGGGTCGTCGGGCCGGGGCGGTCTTGCATCAGCAGGTTGCCGGCCGGGTCGTGGGCGAAGTGTTCCGGCGGCTCGCTGTGGGAATAGTCGATGCCGATCAGGCGATCCAGCGGGTCGTACTGGTAATGGCGGCGGTTGCGCTTGTCGGAAATCGACTGCAGGTTGCCATTGGCGCTGTAGGCATAATCGCGCCAGAACAGTTGCTGCTGGTTCTGCCACACCGTCTGGGCCTTGAGCCGGCCTTGTTCGTCGTAGTCGTACTGGCTGAGCAGCAGGCCTTGGCGGCGCTGGCGTTCGCGCCCGCCGCTGAGCTGGTGTTCGGTGAGGCGCGAGCCGTTCAGGTCGATGGCCGTCAGCGCGCCGCCCCGGGCGTGGTGGTAGTCGAGCTGGCTGTTGTCCGGCAGGCGCAGGTGATTGAGGCGTCCGCAGGCGTCGTAGCGATAACGCAGGGTGCCCCAGCCCTGGTGTTCGCTGATCAGCCGGTCCTGGGCGTCGTATTCGAAGGCCAGCGGGTGAGCGGTGCCGTCGTTGACGTGGACCAGCCGGCCCAGCCCGTCGTAGCGGTATTCGATGGCCTGGCCGTCGGGCAAGGTCTTGACCAGCAGCCGCCCGGCCCCGTCGCGCTGGTAGCGGGTGACCCATTGGGCGCCGTCCGCGCCGTGCTCGGTTTTCTCCAGCAGGTGGCCATTGAGGTCGTAGGCGTAGGCGGTGCGTTGGCCGTCAAAGCCGATCTGCTGTCGGATCAATCCGTTCGGCGTGTAGTCCAGCTGATATTTTTCGCCGGATTCGTTTTCGATTTCAGTCAGCAACAGCCGCGCCGAATCGTAGCGATATTTCAGTTCGCTGCCGTCGGGGTTGAGGCGACGGCTGATCAGGTGCAGGTCGTCGGCGTATTCATAGCGGGTGGTCCGCCCCAGCTCATCGCGCTCGGCGGTGACCTTGCCGTAGGCGTTGTAGTGCCAGGCGCGGGTCGCACCACCCGGCAAGGTGGTTTCGAGCAGGCGGCCCACCGCGTCCCACTGGTAGTGCGTGAGGGCGCCGTGTTCGTCCTGGCGGGTCAGCAAACGCCCCAAGGCGTCGTAGGAAAAACACCGGCGCCCCGTGTCAGGCAGGGTTTCTTCGGTCAGTTGGCCCAGTTGATTGCGGGTAAACCGATGCTCGCTACCGTCGGGGTAACGGATCGCCAGCAACTGCCCCTGGGCATCGTAGTCATAGCCGGTGCTCTGGCCGTGCGGATCGATGGCCTCGATCACATCGCCCTGGGCGTTGCGCCGGTATTGCCACACGGCCTTGCCGCGTGAGCGGGCGTGCAGGAAACCGTGGCGGTATTCGTAGGACGTCGGTTCCTCGTCCGGCGGAATCAGCGCCACCAGCCGTCCGGCTTCGTCGTAGCGGTATTCGGTGACGGCGCCCAGCGGGTCCTGTTCGGCGATCAGCCGGCCCTGGGGGTCATAGGCCTTGAGGTGCTCGCCGCCATCGGGCTCGACCTTGCGCACCAGCCGTGCCCGCTCGTCGTGGACGTACACCTCCTGGCTGCCATCCAGATGCTGGACCGTGACCTGCCCGTCCTCGCCCCAGGTGTAGCGGCTGTCCATCTGCGCAAACGAGGCCCAGTGCCGCACGCAGCGGGCTGCGCGGCCTGCCCCTTGCCACTCCCAGAAGAAACTCGCACCGCCGGCCAGTTGCCGTTGCAGGATGACGTGCTGGTCGTCGTAGTCGTAGCGTTCGCTTTCACCGGCGGCATTGGTGGCTTCGATCAGTCGGAAACGTCCGTCGTAGCGGTAGGACACCAACGTCTGTTCAGTGCGCCAGGCTTCGTCGAGGGTGATGGCCGGGTGAAAGCTCTGGTAGTCGATGGCAACCAGGTGACGTTGCTCATAACGCAAGCGCAGAGCGCGTCCGGCGCCGTTGTCCAGGCGGCTGATGTCGCCATGGATGTTGCGCTTGATCGTCAGGCGGTTGGCGTAGCGGTCGCTGAGGGCGGTCAGATGGCCGTCGCGAAAGTGTAGGAAAGGCGCGTCTTCGCCCGGCTGGGCGATGATCAGTTCGTCCGGTTCCACTCCGAGGTAAATGGCCGCGCGGGCCAGGCTGTTGTGGATCGCCGGGCGTTGCTCGCTGGGCAGCGGAAACGTCGTACGGCGGTTTTCCTGGTCGATCCAGATGACCTGCTCGCCTTCAAGCAACAGGCGATGCGCCAGGGCATGGCTCCAGCCGCGGCCCAGGCCGATGTCCAGGTCCACCGCGCTGGTGCGGTACAAGCGGGTGAAGACAAACGGCAGCCGGCCATCGAGGGTACCGTCGTCCAGGGTCAGCAGCTCCTCGCCAGTGACCATCGACACCGGGCAGCCGCTGGTCTGGGTCAGGGCCGCGGTGTCGGCGCTGTCACCGTTGGGGTTTTTCGATTGGCTGGGGGCGTCGTCGTGGGGTTCGTGTTCGCTCAGGCGTGTAGAAGGCTGGGATTTTTCCCGCGCCACGGCGGCCGGATTGCTCACGGACACTGGCGCAGATTTCTCAGGGGTAATGTGCAAAGGTCCGACAGGCGTCGGTTTTAAAGGCGCACGCTGACTGACCACCAACGGTTTGAGCACATCGGCATGTTGATCGAGCCGGTCGGGGGTGAGTTGGCCCAATCTCAGGCTCGACGCCAGCAACCACTTCCGGGCCCGCTCCGAGCGGACCCGGCCCAGCACCTTACCGCTCATGCGCAGACCCAGGCCCAGCCCCCCGGTCAAACGCATCAGCAGGAAGTTGATCAGCACCGAGGCGCGCATCTCGCCCACGACTTCAGCGACGTGCTGGGGCGGCAACATCCGTAGCCAACTGGCGAAGGCCGCCATATGCACGAAGAGCAACGGCTCGTCGCTCAACACCATCAACCCTTTGGCGATTGCCTCGGAGGACGCCTTCAGTAGCTGCTCAAGCTCGGCTTGAGTCAGGTACTCCAACAACTTCTCGCTGTTGGCCTGCAGGTCCGCCAGCAGTTCGAAGACCTGTTTGACGTCGTCCCACAACTGATGCAGGGCGTTTGTGAACCCGCGCCAATCAGCTTGCTGCAATGCGCTGTAGCGCTCGAGAAATCCGCTGTCGGAAAACTCCAACCACAGCGGTTGAAATTCATCCCACTCCGCTTGCAGCCAACCTTCCAGTTGAGCAATCACGTCACGGTAGGACGCGTACAGCGCCTTGACATGCTCGGCCGTCACATGGGGAAAAAAGGTGATGCGATAACGCTGGCCCCGCCAGCAGTCGGGGACTTCCAGAATGCCGCTGGGGCCGATCACGTGATGAACCGGTTCGCCGAAGGTTTCTTTCCCCGGCTCGCCCCCGGTGACCGGTTCCAGCATCACCGGTGTGTCGCCAATCGGCACGAAGCGCGCCGCCTGGAACATGTGCACCAGCGTCAGCGGCCCCTCCGCCGGACAAGCGACCACCGTGGCGCTGACAGGTTGATCAAGCTCCTTCGGTGCCGCCAGGGATACTTCGTTGCCGACCTTGAACACCTGCTCGATATCCAGCGCCCAGCCGGTCCAGAAACTTTCAGCCCAGGCGTCGTAGTCGTTCAGGCAAGTGCGGAAGTCCGCCAGCACCGCTTCGATGTCCGGCTGCTCGGAGTCCATGGCCGCAATCACCAGCGAGCCGATGACGTTGTTCAAAGCCAGGAGTTTGTCGGGGGCGAACATGCGGAAATCTCGCGGTGCGGGGACGGACGCGAGACTTTGCCGAGGACGGCAGGGAAAATAAGTCAGAGGAGGAGACGGCAGGTGTAAGGCGATTCTTTAAATACAAAACCCAAATGAACGCGTCACGAAACTCGCACCCTTCATTCTTAAATTCGCAACATCCTGTCGCTAACATTCGCCCTACCTCCTGGCAGGAGGCCTTACAGTGCACGGAATCGGTCGGTATCGAACCAAAGGGCGCCAGAGGACTCTGAGCAATGCCCCGAGAAATCGAAGCGGCATCACGACAAGGAAAACACCGGAAGCCAAAAACTTCCTGGTGCCCAGGTTTGTCAGCCTGACTTGAGAGAGCCGAAGAATATTATTCAATGATGAACCCACTGAATTTCGCCAAACGCTTCAAGCGCCGACCGTGGCTGATGTTGCCTACGCTGCTTGTCGCTTGTGGCCTGGCGCTGTTGCTGGAGTCGAGCGTCAGTCGCGCCCAACCGGCCGACGGTATCCAGACCTTGGTGTTCCTGCGCCACGCCGAGAAACCCGCCGGCGGCCTGGGCCAGCTCAATTGCCAGGGGCTGAATCGCGCCATCGACCTGGCCACCCTGCTACCGGAGAAATTCGGCAAGGCCGACTATGTGTTCGCGGCCAACCCTACCCGCAACGTCGAAGAGGGCGAGCTGGACAATTCCTACAGCTACATCCGCCCACTGATGACCATAAGCCCCAGTGCCATCAAGCTCGGGCTGCCGGTGAACATCGAGTATTCAGCCAATGACACCAGTGACCTGGCTGACGAACTGCTGCACGACAAGTACCACAACTCGACCATCTACACCGCTTGGTCGCACGGCTACCTGCCGGAGCTGATCAACCAGGTCGCCAGCGACGCGATGGGCAAGAAGCAGACGATTACCGATGATTGGGAATCGGGGGATTTCGATTCGCTGTACGTGCTGACCCTGACGTGGCACAACGGCAAGGCCAGTCTCACCAGCCAGAACTACAAGCAAGGCCTGGACAACGGGCAGGAAACTTGTCCGACATAGGCTGCGGACATTACTTTCGACAATACTTCCTCAATCACCGCCACTGGTCCCCACCGTTATCGCGAGCAGGCTCGCTCCCACAGGGGATTGGCGGTGGGCAGCGATCACCCTTTGCGGGCCGCTCGCTCACGCAGATACTCCAGCACCGCCACCTGCTCACCCGCGAACTCGATCCGCCCGCCCTTCTTCTCGCGCTGGAACACGTACATCGGGTCGTAATACTCACGCAACAGGCCTTCGATCCAGCCACGATGCAAGTCGACGGCGCCGCTGGTCGCCTGCTCGGCCAGGGCCGCTTCCATGATTTGGAGCAAACGTCGATGGCGGTCGCCACCCAGGCGCTTATGGATGTTATTGAGGCTTGCCAGCAACCGCTCGCAAAACAGCGAGAACCCTTCATCGCCATGGACTGCGACAAATTCGCCGCACAGGTTGATGACGTAATCGCGCAGAATCCGCTCGACCCGCCGCTCCAGGCTGTCCTCAAGCCAGACCATCGGAACCTGTTGCATGCGCTGGTACAAAGACAGCGGCAAGGCGCAACTGCCGACCATGCGGCTTTCATCTTCCAGCACGAACTGTTCGATACCAGCGGCACGTTTTTTCAGCACATCCACGGCCAGCAGGTTCTCGAAATCGATATTGGAAGGCTGCCCGGTGGCGCGCTTGCCGAAGCTCGAACCGCGATGGTTGGCGTAACCTTCCAGATCCAGGCTGTTGCCCAGTTGAGTCAGCACTTCTGTCTTGCCGGTGCCGGTCATGCCGCCCAGCAACACCAGGTCGCATTGGGCAACCGCCTGCTCGACGGTGTCGAGCAGGAATGTACGCATGGCCTTGTAGCCGCCGCCGACCCTGGGATAGTCAATGCCCGCCTCGTCCTTGAGCCATTGCTGGACGATCTGTGAGCGCAAGCCACCTCTAAAGCAATACAGCACACCGTCAGGATGGGCCGTTGCGAACTCGGCCCAGGCCTGGATGCGTTGCGCCTTGGTGTCGCCGGACACCAATTGGTGCCCCAGGACAATGGCCGCCTGCTGGCCCTGCTGCTTGTAGCAAGTACCGACCCGTTGCCGTTCGATGTCGGTCATCAACGGCAGATTGACCACGCCGGGGAATGCGCCCTTGAGAAATTCGACGGGGGCACGGGTGTCCATCATCGGTCGGTCATTGAGAAAAATGTCGCGGTAATCGGTGATGTCATGGGTCATCAAGACACCTCGACCGCGTAGGTCTGTCGCTCGACCAGTTCACCGATCGGCTCCAGTGCAAACCCCAGTTCAGCGGCGACCGCCAGAAACGCTTCGTTGCCCTCGGGCGTGACGGCGATCAGCAGTCCGCCGCTGGTCTGCGGGTCGCACAGCACTCGCTTGTGCAGTTCCTGCACGCGCCCAACCTTGCTGGCGTAGCTGTCGTAGTTGCGCAACGTACCGCCCGGCACGCAGCCTTGGTCGAGGTAATACTCGACGCCCGGCAGACGCGGCACCGCGTCGTAGCGGATACGCGCCGTCAACTGGCTGCCATCGGCCATTTCCACCAAATGCCCGAGCAGGCCGAAACCGGTGACGTCGGTCATCGCCGCCACGCCGTCGAGCTTGCCGAAGCGGCTGCCCGGCTTGTTGAGGGTGCACATCCAGTCGCGGGCCAGGCCAACATCGGCGGCGCGCAGCTTGCCTTTCTTTTCCGCGGTGGTGAGGATGCCGATGCCCAAGGGCTTGGTCAGGTACAGGCGGCAACCGGCGGTGGCGGTGTCGTTGCGCTTCATATGACGCTTTTGCACCAGGCCCGTGACCGCCAGGCCGAAAATCGGCTCGGGCGCGTCGATCGAATGGCCGCCCGCCAGGGGAATGCCTGCTTCGTCACATACCGAACGACCGCCGCGAATCACTTCGCGAGCGATTTCCGGGGCCAGTACATTGACCGGCCAGCCGAGAATCGCAATCGCCATCAACGGATCACCGCCCATGGCGTAGATGTCGCTGATGGCATTGGTGGCGGCGATGCGACCGAAATCAAAAGGATCGTCGACAATCGGCATGAAGAAATCGGTGGTAGAGACCACCCCGCGCTCCTCGTCGATGGCGTATACCGCAGCGTCGTCCCGGGAGGCATTGCCAACCCACAACTTGGGGTCAAGGTTCTGCGCACCGCTGCCGGCCAGGATCACTTCCAGCACCTGTGGCGAAATCTTGCAGCCGCAACCGGCGCCGTGGCTGTACTGGGTCAGGCGAATCGGCTCGCTCATGGGCATACCTCTCGTAAGTCAAGGTGGGCGATTCTAGCAGCAACGCCGCCGGTTCAGTGCCGGCGCGAACCCATTGAATTTTCCCCCACCAGAGGAATCACTAGAAGACCAGCCGAGCATTCATCCCAGGAGACCGCCGATGTCCCTCGCCCCCGCTGCCGACGACAGCACCGACCTTAAGTATGGCCTCGACACGCTGTTTGGTCGCCAGACCCAAAGCGTCGATTGCCGCTACGATGTCCAACGCCTGGATGACGGTGAACCGGTGTGGTTCGCCCTGCACGTTCAGCCACCGCTGCCGGATGATCTGGAAAAAGCCCAGATCGTGGTCTTCAGCACCGAAGGCCGGCACATTGGCGGTATTGTCCGGCTTGCCAAGCGTCTGGACGATGGCAGCCTGCGACTGGAAGTCGAGCCCGACTGAGGTTCTCAGGCCTGCCGTGCACTGCTGCGATACATGAATACCAGCGCCAGCGCCAGGCAGGCCATTGCCAGGACCCGACTCCCGGACAACTCAATAGCGGGGTTGCCCAACCAGCCGAAATTGTCGATCAGCATGCCCATGGCCAACTGCCCGAGGATCACTGCCACGGTCGCCACGGCGGTGCCGACCCTTGGCACCGCGCCGACCATGACCATCATGTACACCACACCAAACAAGGCACCGCCAAGTTGCCATTTCGGCACGTCCAGCAGGCTGAGGGCGTGAGCGGGTTCAAAAAACACGATCAGTAACCCGGTGACCACCGTGCCCACCACGAATGTCAGCAGACTGCTGCGCAGCACACCGACCGTCTGGCCCAGGCGACCGTTGATGGCCGCCTGCACGCTCAACACCGCACCGGCAACAACGACCAGCAGCAATAGCAAAAACAGATTCATATTCAACCTCGGGCAATCAGGACAAGGGCTACGACGATCAGCGCCAAGGCGAGCCAGCGCTCGCCGTTGACCCGCTTGCGGGTTGCACCGAACCAGCCGAAGTGGTCGATCAGCACGCTTTTACCCACTTGCCCGGAAAGGATTGCGACCATGGTCATGGCAATGCCGATGTGGGGCGTGGCAAGCGTCAGCACGACCACGTAGATCGGCCCCAGGAAACCGCCGATCAATTGCCAGCGCGGCAACTCATTCAAGGCGGGGCCTTGTTGCGGACCACTGAGCAGCAACAGCAGAAACAGAATCGCCGAACCGACGCCGAATATGCTCAGGGTTGCCCAGAGATGCCCCACTTGAACCCCCAGCGGCCCCAGCAGACCGGCCTCTACCGACAGGCCCATGCCAGCCAGGATCACCAGGGGCAGCAACAGCCAGCGCAAAAGCGCTCGTGGTTTGGAGGCAGCCGCCGGGGCGGCGGCGTTGAGTGAAGACGCTTGCATGATCAGAACCTCTGAGAAGAACAATGAGCGGGATTATCGGCTGGCGCAGCTGTGCGATAAATGGGAGCATCCAGACAACACTTTTGCGCAACTCGCACAGCGGAGCAGTCCATGCACGGTCTCAATGAACTCGGCTTCAAGGCCCTGCGGTTGTTTGTCGCCGTGCTCGACCACGGCAGCTTCTCGGAGGTGGCCCGGCGCGAAGGCCTGGCGCCGTCGTCGATTTCCCGGCAGATCCAGTTGATGGAACAGGCCCTCAACCAGCAGTTGTTGTATCGACACACCCGCGCTGTTTCGCCCACTGAAGCCGGCCGCCTGCTGGGTCATCATGCACGCCTGTTGCTGGTGCAACTCGAAGAAGCCGAACAGGCGCTGCAGGAACAACACAGTGAACCGGCTGGACTGGTGCGGATCAATGCCCCGGTGGTGTTCGGCCAGCGCCATCTGACGCCGTGGCTGGGGTCATTGTGTGAGCGCTACCCGAAGCTGCAACTGGACATCCAGCAAACCGACAGCTACGTCGACCCGCTGCAGGAAGGCGCGGACCTGCTGTTTCGCATCGGCCCGCTGCACGATTCAGGCATGCAGGCGCGAATCCTCGCCCCGCACCGCTTTCAGATCGCCGCCAGCCCCGCGTACCTGGCGCGTTGCGGCACACCGCTCAAACCCCAGGATCTGGCGAACCATCAGTGTCTGGCCTACAAAGGCGTGGCCGGCCAGCAACGCTGGTTTTTCCGCCGTCCGGGTCAGGCCTGGACACCCTACAGCGTCAAAGGGCCGATCACCGGCAACCATGCCGACACCCTGACCCAGGCGGCCGAACAAGGCCTGGGGCTGGTGATGTTTCCGTCGTGGCTGATCGGCGAAGCCGTGCGCAACGGCACCCTGGTGCCGGTATTGCGCGACTACGAAGCCTCCAACAGCCTTGAGCCCCAGCAGATCGCCATTCTCTGGCCGGGCAGCCGACGTCTGTCGGTGAAAGTGCGTACCGTGATCGACTTTTTCCTGCAGTGTTTTGGCGAAGTACCTTACTGGGATCGCTGAAACTGCGAGGTCGGTGCTAACGTGTCGACCCGTCGCCTGACAAGGATAACCCCGTGCTGCTCCTCAAATTATTGGTGATTCCCGCTTTCCTGCTGCTGATTTCCCTGGCGGGCCGGCGTTGGGGACCGAGCGTGGCCGGTTGGCTGTCGGGGTTGCCGGTGGTGGTGGGTCCGATTCTGTTGTTCCTGGCCCTGGAACAGGGCGAGGCGTTTGCCGCTCAGTCGGCGACAGCGGCGCTGTCGGCCATGTTTGCAATGATTGCATTCTGTGTGGTGTACGCCCGGGTCGCCCAGCATCGTGACTGGCCTTGGGCGCTGGGTATCGCGTTGGGTGTCTGGGCGCTGGTGGCGATGGTGCTGTCCTGGTTGCCGGCCTCGCTGCCGCTGTCGAGCGTGATCGCCATTGTGGCATTGCTGGCCGCGCCCTATCTGTTCCCGACAGTTCGACCGGTGATGAGCGGCCCGGCTCCCAAATCCGACAAGCTGCTGCTACGCATGGTCGCCGGCGCGCTGTTGACCCTGGCGGTGACGCTGCTGGCCAGCACCGTGGGTGAACGCTGGAGCGGGCTACTGGCGGTGTTCCCGGTGCTGGGCAGCGTCATGGCAGTGTTCTCCCAGCAAACCCGTGGCGCGGCCTTCACCGCCGCGTTGCTGCGGGCCACGGCCACTGGCATGTATTGCTTCACCGCGTTCTGCCTGACCCTGGCCCTCACCCTGCCGCTGCTCGGCATGCCGGCCTTTGTCGTGAGTGTCGCGGTGTCGGTGGTCATGCTGCTGGTGACCCGCCGCCTGCTGGTGCGCGCCTCTGCCCCACGGGCCAATGATGTGGCGCACTCGTGACCGACGCTGGAGCCGGTTGGACGCCCATGGGATGATCGCGCTCAAGCACACCCCTTTGTGGAGCGTTTCAATGTCATTGGTAAGTAAACAAGTCGCCGCCCTGGTGCTGACGGCCATCGCCAGTCTGGTGGTGGTGCCTGCCTATGCCGCCCAGCCCAAAACCGGCGGCGCAGCACCGGCACAAAAGGTTTCCCTGCTGGGAAGCAAGTTCAACTTCACCCTGCCCAAGGGCTTCACTGCCACACCGCTTCCGGCCGGCGATGCCGCTCAGGGCACGGCGGGGGCGAAGGGGACGATGTACAGCAATGCCACCAGCAAAACCGTGGTGATCACGGCTGAAAACACCATCATCGATGGCTCGAATGTGAAAGACGACGACAGCACATTCCTCGATGCCACCATGGCCGACTTCGCCGTCCAGAAAATCAAGGCCCTGCCGGATGCCAAGATCCTGAGCGAGAAAAGCCTGACCCAAAAAGGTACCGGCCTGGGTCTGCGCCAGCTCGATACCAAGGCGACCCAAGGCGGTGGGCCGACCCTCGATACCACGTTGCTGGGCGCTTCCGGCACGCGCATGGCAGTGGTACAGATCATTTCCCGGGCCAGCGACAAGGCCGGGCATGAGGCGCTGGTGAAGCAGATTGTCGCTGGTCAGTGACTTGATGGACCGGGTGGTTTTCATCGCGAGCAGGCTCGCTCCCACAGAGATTCTGGGGCGACATGAATCTTGATATCCAATCTGCTATTCATCGCGAGCAATCTTTGCCCCAACAGGACTGGAAGCAACCTCGTTTCTGGGAGCGACTCGGGAAAAAGGTGGGAGCGAGCCTGCTCGCGATGGCGGCGGCACACTCAACCCCTCTGTCACTGAATCAGGGATTAAGCCGCTCCAGCCAGGCGCGCAGATCCCGCACCTGCATGGCACTGACGCTGTGGCCAACGCCCGGATAGGCATGGAATTCGGGCTCCAGGGCCAGGGTCTTGAGGAAGCTGTCTGCCTCGGTGCCGTCATGGTATGGGATCACCGAGTCCGCCGTACCATGACCGATAAATACCGCCAGCGTCCGGCGCGACTCGTCGGGTGTCAGTTCGGCCCGCAGTACCGACAGCACCCGCCCGCCCAGCGCGGCAATGCCACCGACGGCCTCGGGATGGCGCAGGGCGACCTCGTAACTCATCATCGCGCCCTGGCTGAAACCGACCAGGTATACGTTGCTCGCATCGGTCGGGTACTTGACCCGGGCCTTCTCGATGAAATCCAACAGCATCTGGCCGCTGGCCTTCAGGTCCGCGGTATCACCGTCGTAGGCGCCCTCGCCCTTCTTGGCAAACCATTGATACTGGCCCCGCTCCACGGTCTTGGGCGCTCGTACCGATAGGTAGTTGTAGTCACTGGGCAGCTCATTCTTGAGGTCGAACAGGTCTTGTTCGCTGCCGCCGGAGCCATGCAGGAAGATCACCAGCGGCCGGTTTCTGGCCTGCTCATCGGCATGGGCCAGGTAATTGAGGGGCAAATCGGTGTGCAGCGCAGGCTGAGCCTGCAAACCGCAAGACACTACCAACAGCAACAGGGCGAGCGCTTTGAACATCAGTCTTCCTCCATCATTCGATAGCCGCACGGCAACGCGCGTGCGCTGAGATAGACAGCAGTTATCAGTCGTTGATCAATTTCCCCGCGCGAATCGGCGCTCGCCCGGCCACTTTCGCCTGCCAGATTCCAGGCTGGGTATAGCGCCCACGGTCCAGCGCAAACAACACGCCGCTGGTGCCGGCCCGAACAGTAGTAACCCGATCGTTCAACGGATCGACCACTTCGAACAACGGATCGCCCTGCTCCACCCACTCACCGGCCTCGCGCAGGAAGCTCACCACCCCATGATGCGGCGCGAACAGGTACTCAGTGCCTTCGAACGGAAAACCTTCACAACAGTGCGCTGGCGCGGGCGGCCAGTCACCACCGATGAAACCCTGCTCGGCCAGGAACCCGAGAATGGCTTCGCAATTGGCCTGGGCCTGATCCACCCGAGTGTCGCCCATGCTGCCCAGTTCCAGCGTGGTCGCCAGGTTGGCCGGCGGGATCGCGGCCTCGGGGAAGGTCTTGGCCAGACGCAACCAGGGCGAGGAACAAGACTCGTCGAACGAACTGCCGCCAGAGTCTTCGCACAGCAACGCCACGCCCGCCTTCAACCGCGCGGCCAGGGAGCGCCACTGCGGCCAGTGTTGCGGCAAGGCGTACAGGTGAATCGCCGCCTCGAAGTCGCAATGCAGGTCCAGGGTGACATCGGCGTCGCAGGCATGGCGCAGCAGCAGGCGATGCAGGGCCTCGAGTTGTGAGGGCGGCGCCGGCAAATCGTCCAGCACCTGAACCATGGTCTGGCGGATCAGCGTGATATTGGCGGCCGGGTCGTCGCCCAGGCGATCACCGATGCGTTGGGCCACCGGCGCGCTGAGTTCCACGAAAGCCCGATTGAAGTTCTTGCCGCTGCCCAGTTCGAAACGCCCCAGGTGCGCGCTCTGCAGATGCTGGTCCAGGCCGATGGGGTTGGCCACGGGCACCAGTTCAATCACGCCGTTGAGCAAGCCTTGGGTCTCAAGCTCGTTGAGTCGTTGTTTCAGCTCCCATGCCGTGCGCATGCCGGGCAATTCATCGGCGTGCAGGCTGGCCTGGATATACGCCTTGCGTGGACCGTGGCCGTAACGAAACACACTGAGCCGGCGCTCGGTGCCCAGGTGGCTCCATGGCAGGGTATGGTCGATGCGTTGCATGAGGAACTCCCAATAACGGTATTTCGACGGGCGCTGGGGTAAAACACTCGCCCATGAAAAAGGTGGCCGACCGGGTCAACGGCGGGCCACCTTGGTTTCAGCGATTAATGCCCGTAGACATCAAAAGCGAAGTACTTGTCCTGCACTTTCTTGTACGTGCCGTTGGCGCGGATTTGCGTGATGGCGTCGTTGAATTTCTCGGCCAGGGCCTTATCCCCCTTGCGCACCGCAATGCCGGCGCCGCCACCAAAGTACTTGGCATCTTCATAGGTCGGGCCCACGAAGGCAAAACCTTTGCCGGCATCCGTTTTCAGGAAGCCGTCGTCGAGGTTGACCGAGTCGGCGAGCATGGCGTCGAGACGACCGGCGACCATGTCCAGGTTGGCTTCTTGCTGGGAGCTGTAACGCACCAGATTGATACCGGCGGGCACCAGCACCTCGGTGGCGAAACGGTCGTGGGTACTGGCACGCAGCACACCGACTTTCTTGCCCTTGAGTTCGGTCAGCGGGTCCTTGACGTCGCTGCCTTCCTTCATCACGAAACGCGCCGGGGTGTGGTAGTACTTGATGGTGAAGTCGACGTTTTTCTTACGATCATCGGTGATGGTCATGGACGACAGGATCGCGTCGATTTTCTTCACTTTCAGCGCTGGGATCAGGCCGTCAAATTCCTGCTCGACCCAAGTGCACTTGACCTTCATCTGTTCGCACAGCGCGTCGCCGATATCAACATCGAAACCCGTCAGCTTGCCGTCGGGGGTTTTCATCGAGAACGGCGGGTAACCGGCTTCGATTCCGAGGCGGATCGGCTTGGCGTCTTCGGCCACGGCCGACAAGGACAACACGGACAGTGCCAAGGCACCAAACATTGCTAGCTTGTTCATTTTTGCTCCTGAGTGCGCAGGTTTTTTATTAGCGGGTTATCGGCAGATTCTTAGGCAGCGTTCGGTCATTAAAAACCGAAGTGGCCGGCAGTCTAGAGGGGCACTCAGGAGGCGAATTGTGTTGAGGCGACAAATATTTATAGAAACAACCAGGCCACAGGGATTGCACCCTGCTGGCTGGAAAGGATCAGCAGTCGCAACCGACAGCCTGGTCCGCCGCGCATTGCACTGCGCCAGTCAGACGGAAGCCTTCGTCCAGCCAGCCCATGACACCGCCAATCATTTCCTTGACCGGATAACCCAAGGTCGCCAGACGCACTGCCGCTTTGTTCGCGCCATTGCAATGCGGGCCCGCGCAATAGACCACAAACAGCGCAGTCTTGGGATAAGCCGCCAGCGCCTGGGCGGTCAGCGAGCGGGTTGGCAGGTTGATCGCCCCGGGCACATGCCCGCGCTCGAAAGCCAGTGGCCCGCGCACGTCCACCAGGACGAAATCGACTTCTCCAGCCTGTTGGCTGGCGTGAACGTCGGAGCAATCAGTTTCGAACGTCAGACGCCGGCTGAAATGTTGCAGGGCTAGGTCGGACGGGGCAGCAGGCACTTGGCGAACCAGGCTGGTCATGAGTGTGTACTCCACAGACAAATGAGGGGGGTGAGCAGACTTTATCCGGCCGATGCTTACCGCTACAGTGGCGCACAAGACACTCTGTGGGAATTTTCCGCCATATGCAGCCCAATCCCGGTCTGGTCGCCATCCTCGCCTACGACGGCCTGTGCACCTTCGAATTCGGCATCGCCATCGAGATATTCGGCCTTGCCCGACCTGAGTTCGATTTCCCTTGGTACAAACATCGGATCGTTGCCGTCGATGACGGCCCGATGCGGGCCATGGGCGGCTTCCAGATCCTGGCCGATGGCGGCATGGAATTATTGCAAACGGCGCAAACCATCGTGGTGCCCGGCTGGCACAGTCGCGACGAACCACCGCCGCCGGCGCTGCTTGAGGCATTGCGCTGCGCCCATGCCCGGGGCGCGCGCCTGCTGTCGATCTGCTCCGGGGCATTCGTGCTGGCCGCCGCCGGCTTGCTCGATGGACTGGGCGCTACCACTCACTGGCGCTACACCGATGAACTGGCCAAAAGTTTTCCCGCCATCCTGGTAGACCCGGATGTGCTGTACGTGGATTCGGGGCAAGTCATTACTTCGGCCGGCAGCGCCGCGGGCATTGATGCCTGCCTGCACCTGGTAGCGCGGGATTTCGGTACCCAGGTTGCCAACGCCGTGGCGCGGCGACTGGTGATGTCACCACAACGCACGGGCGGCCAGGCGCAGTTCATTCCTTCACCGGTCAGCCGCACGCCACGCAGCGATTTGTCCGGCGTCATGCACTGGGCCCGCGAACGCCTGCACGAACCGCTCGGTGTGCGCGAACTGGCCAGCCAGGCGGCCATGAGCGAGCGAACCTTCCTGCGGCACTTCACCCAGGCCTGCGGCCTGTCGCCCAAGGCCTGGCTGCAACATGAGCGCCTGGCCCGGGCTCGCGAGTTGCTGGAAAGCACCGAAGACAACACCGACAACATCGCCCAGCTGTGCGGCTACCGCTCGGTGGAAAGCTTTCGCGTGGCATTTCGCAGTGTGGTGGGGCTGGCGCCGTCGGTGTACCGGGAGCGGTTTGGACGTGGGGCGAAGGCGGTCAGTTGACGTGGAAACTGTCGAACATTGGGGTCTGACGTATCAAGGGTTGAGTTATCAAGGTTTGCGCAACAAATAAGTATCCATGATCCATCCGTTCGCCTGCCGTGCGGCCTTGCGGGTGCGTTCGATGCTTTCAGCCACCTCCTCCAGCCGACCGGCGATCAGGATCTGATCCGGTGTGCCCACATAGGCCCCCCAGTAGATGTGCGTATCCGGATCGGATACCTGGCGATACGCATCTTCAGCATCGAGCATCACCACCACGCTTGCCGAGTCACCGACCTGCCCTGCCGCCAGCCGGCGGCCCGTGGTGATCTCCAGCGAACCGCCAATGCTGTTCAATGGCACCTTATGTTGCGCCGCGAGGGCCTGGACGCTGGTGATGCCCGCAATCACCTCGAATTCGAAGGCGCAGCGACCCGCGTCGAGAATCGACTGCAAGATACGCACGGTGCTGTCGTACAACGACGGATCGCCCCAGACCAGGAAACCGCCGCACTGCCCGTCAGACAACTGCTCTTCGATCAACCGCTCGAAGGTAGCCTGCTTCGCCCGGTTCAGATCTTCGACACTGGCGGCGTAGTCCACGTCGCCGCGTTGTCGCTCGGGGCTGTAGGCTTCGACGAAACGGTAGGTACGATCAACGATGTAGCGTTGGCAGATTTCCCGCCGCAGATCCACTAACGCCTGCTTGGCAGGCCCCTTGTCCATGAGAAAGAACACATCCACCCGATTCAAGGCTTTCACTGCCTGGATCGTCAGGTAATCCGGATCGCCGGCACCAATACCGATGACTGACAGTTTTTTCATTCGAGTGACTCCTGGCCGGGACCCTCGGTGCGCAATCGCCACACACCGTTGAAACGCAACTCGACAGTCGACAGCGGTTCGATGTCGAGACGGTTGAAGGCAGCTGCCGGACAGCCCAATACGGTCACCACGGCCGCGCGGATCACGAACGGATGAGTGACGGCCAACACATGCCCTGGCCGGCCTTCCAGGCTGGCCAACCAGTCGCTGACACGATGGTACAAGCGGGTGACGGATTCGCCGCCATGGGGAGCCGCATCGGGATCGTCGAGCCAGGCTTGCAGGGGTTGCGGTTCGACCTTGAGCAACTGGTCGATGGACAAGCCACGCCAGCGACCCAGATCGCAATCGGCCAGGTCAGCGACCACCTGGGCGTCGTCGCCGAACAGGGCGGCAGTCTGCCGGGTGCGCAACTCCGGCCCGCAGAGCAACTGCCGGACATTTCGGTAGCCGTGGCCCGGCTCCGGGCGTTTGCCCAGCCAGTCGGCATCCAGCGGTTCATCCAGGCCAAAACGCGCCTGCTTCTGGGCGACGGTGCGGGCATGGCAGATCAGGGTCAGGCGAGTGGCTTGCACACACGGTACTCAGACAGTCGAACGGGTTTCATGGAGGTGATACTCCGGCTTTTTCTTGTACAGCACCTTATATGAAATCAAATAACTGAGACAAAAAGGCGTTATGTCTTACACCGACAGAGGCATCAACTGACATATCGGATCTATGCGATCAAGTCCCCGTCCTACAAGGCTTTCGCACTACTTTCGTGCATTTTAAACAGAACGTAAAAACCACTGGACATGTAGTACCCGCTACATAAATACTATTTTCAGGAGTTATGAAAGAAATCCAACACCCATCCAGGCAAGGAGCACGGATGCCGCCTCTTCGAGACCTGATTACCGATCCGGGCTTGGTTTTGACGCCGTCGGAACGCAAGGTCGTACGGGCCCTGCTCGATCATTACCCGCGCAACGGCCTCGGGCCGATGTCGCGCCTGGCCGATCATGCCGGGGTCAGCGACCCGACTATCGTGCGGCTGGTGAAAAAACTCGGATTTGGCGGTTATGCCGAATTCCAGGATGCGCTGCTCAGTGACATGGACCATCGCCTGCGCTCCCCTCGCACCCTGTTGCAACCGCGGGCCAAATTGCAGCAAGGCGACACCTGGAGCCAGTACCTGGCAACCAGCCAGCGCATCCTCACCGACACCCAGGCCCTGACTCAACCCGAAGACGTGCGTATTCTCGTGCAATGGCTGCTCGACAGCCGGCATCAGGTGCATTGTTTTGGCGGGCGCTTCAGCAGCTTCCTCGCCCAATACCTGCTCAACCACTTGCGCTTGCTGCGTGCGGGTTGTTTTGCCCTGGAAGACAACGCCCAGTTACCCGACCGGTTGTTCGACGTGCAGCGCCAGGATGTGGTGCTGATCTTCGATTATCGTCGCTACCAGGCCCAGGCCCAACGCGTGGCCAGCGCGGCCAAGGAGCGCCACGCGCGGGTCGTACTGTTCAGCGACGTCTACACCTCACCGCTACGGGAACTGGCCGACCTGATCATCAGCGCTCCGGTGGAATCGATCTCGGCCTTCGACAGCCTGGTGCCGGCGCTGGCCCAGGTCGAAGCGCTTATCGCCTGCCTGACCTTGCAATGCCCTGATCTGGCCGAGCGCCTGGAAGGTATCGACACCTTGCGCACGGCGTTCAACACGCACCTGCTGGAGGAAAAATAAGGATGTTCTCGCTCCCTCACCACTCCCCTCGGGATTTGCCATTCACCTGCGACCATACCGCCTTGCTGCTGGTGGACATGCAACGCGCCTGGCTGGAACCGCAATTCGATGCCCACCTGGCCACGCCCGAGGCCGACTATTTCATCCGCCGTGCCCGCCAACAGGTGATCCCCAATCAGCAGCGCCTGCTCGAAGCCGTGCGGGCGGCGCAGCAAAACGTGTTGCACACCCACATCCAGAGCCTGACTGCCGATGGTCGCGATCGCTCGCTGGACCACAAGCTGTCGGACATGCATTTGCCCAAAGACAGCCCGCAAGCCCAGATCATCGCCGAGCTGGCGCCGCGGGAAAACGAGATCGTGCTGCCCAAGACGTCTTCGGGGGTCTTCAACTCCACCAACATCGACTACGTGCTGCGCAATCTGCAGACCCGTCATCTGATCATCGCCGGCATCGTCACCGACCAGTGTGTCGACATGGCCGTGCGTGACGCCGCCGACCGCGGCTACCTGGTCACGCTGGTGGAAGATGCCTGCGCCACTTACAGCGAACAACGTCATCTGGCCTGCCTGAACGCGATCAAAGGTTATTGCTGGATCACCGATACCGACACCGTGCTCGGTCGGTTGCAGGAGATGCAGCCGTGAGCCGTCTCGATGCCGCAACGCCGCTGGCCCCGCTGCCCGTGTCCACGCTGGTCTGCACCGACCTGATCGGCGTGACCCGCGGCCGCTCGTTCCCCAGTGATGAACTGCCCCACTACGTCGACGCCGGTTGTGGCTGGGTGCCGGCCAACAGTGCGCTGACGCCCCAGGACATCATTGCATCGGTCAACCCTTGGGGGGCCTATGGCGACCTGCGACTGATCCCGGACCTGGCCAGCCGGGTCACTGTCGACAATGGCCCGGATGCCCAGGCGCCTGCCCTGGATTTCATTCATTGCGATGTGCGGGAAACCGATGGTCGGCCCTGGGCCGCTTGCCCTCGCACCTTGCTGCATGACGAAGTGCAACGTTATCGCGCCGAGCTGGGCTTGCAGGTGTTCGCCGCGTTCGAGCATGAATTCAGCCTCGATACCCCTCAACCCCAACCGGATCGCCTGGCCTTCAGCCTCCAGGCCCAGCGCCAGCAGGCCGGGTTCGCCGGATGGTTGCTCAGCGCATTGCGGGCAGGCGGCGTGGAACCGGAAATGTTCCTGCCGGAATACGGCAAGCATCAGTATGAAATCACCTGCCGCCCGACCCTGGGCGTGGCCGCCGCCGACCGTGCGGTGAACGTGCGGGAAATCACCCGGGAGATCGCCCGGCAGATGGGCCTGGATGTGAGTTTCGCCCCCAAGACTTCGGAACATGCCGTGTGCAACGGCGTGCATTTGCACATGAGCCTGCAAGACCTGGACGGCGTCCCCGTGCTGCATGATGCTGGCGGCGCCAACGGGCTGTCGGACCTGGGCCAGCACTGGGCCGCCGGGGTGCTGCACTATCTGCCCGCCCTGTGCGCGATCACCGCGCCGACACCGGTGTCCTATGAACGCCTGCAACCCCATCACTGGAGCGCGTCCTACGCCTGCCTGGGGCAACGTAACCGCGAAGCGGCGCTGCGCATCTGCCCGACGGTGAGCGTGAGCGGCAAACCGGTGGCGACCCAGTACAACCTGGAATTTCGCGCCATGGATGCCACCGCTTCGCCGCACCTGGCGCTGGCGGCGCTGTTGATCGCCGGGCGACTGGGCATCGAGCAACGGCTGGCGCTCACGGCGGTCACCGATGAAATACCCGATGAATTGAACGAAGAACACCGTCGTGCCCGTGGCATTATCGCCCTGCCGACGACCCTGGCCCAGGCGCTGGATTGCCTGCGCCACAGCGGGGCGCTGTTCGAAGCCCTGCCCGGCCCGCTGGTCGAAACCTATTTCGCCTTGAAGGCCCAGGAGCTGGCCTTGACCCAGGCGCTGTCACCTGCCGAGCTGTGTGAGCACTATGCGCGAATCTATTGAATGTGCTGAATCGGGCCTTTATACCGGGCCGGCTTATCGCCTGATCCGGGAAGACGCCGAACACCCGTTGATCCTGGTGTGTGAACACGCCGACCGCTTTATCCCCGCCGCGTTGAACGACCTTGGCCTGGATGAGACGGCGGCCCAGGAGCACATTGCCTGGGATATAGGTGCCCTGGCGCTGGCCGAACAACTGTCCGAAACCCTTGGAGCGACCTTGCTCGCGGCCAACTATTCACGGCTGCTGATCGACCTGAACCGTCCCCTTCACGTCGCCGACAGCATCCCGCACCAGAGCGAGATCTACCAGATTCCGGGCAACCAGTCCCTGGATGAGGCCACCCGTGAATATCGCCAGCGGTGCCTGTTCCATCCCTTCCATGATCGACTGCGAGCGTTGATCGACCAGCGCCTGGCCGACAACCGGACGGTGCGGGTGGTGGGCATCCACAGTTTTACGCCGGTGTTCTACGGCCAACCGCGCGCCCTGGAAGCGGGCGTGCTGTTCGGCGAGGCCAAGGACTATGCCCAGCGCATCGTCGACGGGCTAAGCCGGCACTCGCTGCGGGTAGCCGGCAACCAGCCGTACAAGATCAACCCTTCGACCGATATGACGGTTCCGGTACATGGCGATGGACGCGGCCTGGATTCGGTGTTGATCGAAGTGCGCAACGACCTGCTACGCAGCCCGACAGCGGTGCAGGCCTGGAGCGCTTACCTGGCGCCATTGTTGTAGGAAAGCAGCGGCAAGGTTCGAGCGGCAAGCGACAAGCAAGAGCACACCCACACAGCTGAGAAGGAGAACGGCTTATGAGTATCGAGGCATTTGGCTATAAACAGGAATTGAAGCGCAGCCTGTCGCTGACGGACCTGGTGGTGTACGGGATGATTTTCATGATCCCCATCGCACCGTTCGGCGTGTATGGCTACGTTAACGCCGAGGCGCCGGGGATGGTGCCGTTGGCGTATATCATCGGCATGGTGGCGATGCTCTTCACGGCCTTGAGCTACGGCAGCATGGCCAGAGCTTTTCCGGTGGCCGGCTCCGTCTATTCCTACGCGCAACGGGGCCTTAACCCACACGTGGGCTTCATCGCCGGTTGGCTGATGCTGCTGGACTACCTGCTGATCCCGCCCCTGCTCTATGTCTACGCCGCCATGGCGCTGAACCATCTGTACCCGGACGTTCCCAAGGTCGGTTTCATTCTGGCATTCCTGGTCAGCGCGACCTTCGTCAACCTGCGGGGCATCACCTTCACCGCACGGATGAATATCATTTTCCTGCTGGCGCAACTGATGGTGCTGGCCATTTTCCTGTTCTACGCCTGGAATGCCTTGCAGGGGGGCGCCGGTAACGGCCAACTGACCCTGGCGCCGCTGTACAGCCCGGAACGTTTTGATTTCGCGCTGTTGATGCAGGCCGTGTCTATCGCCGTGTTGTCGTTCCTGGGCTTCGATGCCATTTCCACCCTGGCCGAAGAAATCAAGAATGATCCGGGGCGCAGCGTGGGCAAGGCGGCGTTGATCACACTGCTGGTGATGGGGGTGATTTTCGTCGTGCAGACCTGGATTGCCACCGACCTGGCGGCCGGCATGGGCTTCAAGTCCGCCGATACCGCGTTTTATGAAATCGCCGAATTGGCGGCCGGCAGTTGGCTGGCCACTTTGACCGCCGTCGCCACGGCGCTGGCCTGGGGCGTGGCCGTGGCGATTACCTCGCAAGCGGCGGTGTCGCGCCTGTTGTTCGGCATGGCCCGGGACGGCAAGCTCCCCAAGGTGCTGGCCAAGGTCCATCCGAAACACAACACCCCATACTTGAGCATCTATCTGGTAGCAGTGCTGTCGCTGTTGATCTGCTACCTGTTCATCGATGCCGTGGACACCCTGACTTCCCTGGTCAATTTCGGCGCCTTGAGCGGCTTCATGTTGTTGCATATCACCGTGATCAACCATCACTGGCGCCGCCAGCGGTCCGGCCAAGTGATTCGCCACCTGATCTGCCCTTTGATCGGCTTCGCCATCGTCGCGGCCATCATGTACAACATGGGCGTGGATGCGCAGAAGCTCGGCTTGATATGGATTGCCGCAGGCCTGGTCTATCTGGCCGTGCTCAATAAGTTCGGCACCGATACTGCCCTGCCTGACCCTGCGGGACAGTGAGGATCGGCGGTCGAAGGGGTTCGACCAGCCGTCGTCACAATGCGTGGACATCGACAGTGATCGTCAAGCCCGGTGCATGTCACCGGGCTCTTTGGAAAAGGAGTGCAATCCATGCTGGCCTTACGTCCAGTTCAATTAAGCGACCTGCCGCAATTGCAGCAACTGGCCCGTGACAGCCTGGTGGGCGTCACATCGCTTCCCGACGATACCGAACGCCTGAGGGACAAAATCCTCGATTCATGTGCCTCGTTCGAGACCGACGTGCAGAGCCCTGGCGCAGAGAATTATTTCTTCGTCCTGGAGGACCTGGCATCCGGGCAATTGACCGGCTGTTCCGAGATTCTCGCCAGCACCGGCTGCAATGAACCGTTCTACAGCCTGCGGCATCGCCCGTTTACCAGCGAGTCCCGGGAACTGAACATCCAGCACGGCGTACCCGCGCTGTCGCTGTGCCAGGACCTCAATGGCCAGACGCTGCTGCGCGGTTTTCATATCGACGCCGGACGGGTGCGCACGCCGGAATCGGAGTTGCTGTCCCGGGCGCGGCTGATGTTCATCGCCGCCCATCCGCAACGCTTTGCCGAATCAGTGATCACCGAGATCGTTGGCTTCAGCAGCGATGACGGTCAGTCGCCGTTCTGGGATGCCGTCGGCCAGCATTTTTTCGACCTGCCCTACGCCGAAGCCGAACGCTTGTGCGGTCTGCAGAGCCGCACCTTTCTCGCCGAACTGATGCCGCAATACCCGATTTATGTACCCATGCTGTCCCAGGCGGCCCAAGCCTGTATCGGCCGGGTGCATCCCGACGGCCAGGAAGCCTTCGACATCCTGGAGCGCGAGGGTTTCGAAACCAACAGCTACGTGGATATCTTCGACGGCGGGCCGACGCTGCATGCTCGTGTGGCGAACATCCGCTCGATCACCCAAAGCCGTATAGCCACGGCCCGACAATGCTCAGACATTGACCTCGGCGGCCGCTTCCTGCTGAGCAACGACGGCCTGGAGAATTACCGGGCCATCGTGGCCGAGCTTGACGTCAGTGCCGAGGGCACCGTGTCCCTGACACCGCAGATGCTGGCAGCACTGGGTATCACCGACGGCGAGCGGGCCCGGGTGGTTGCGTTATGAACCTGACGCGATTCCTCACCTGGCATCAGCGCCCCGATTGGCACGATGAAGGAGCTGCATCATGATTGTGCGCCCGGTCGCTCTGACGGATCTGCCCGCCTTGCTGGACCTGGCCCATTGCGCGGGCCCCGGGTTCACCAGCCTACCGGCCAACGAAGAACGCCTGGCCCATCGCGTGCGCTGGGCCCAGCGCACCTTTGCCGGACAAGTCGAACGCGCCGATGCCGATTACCTGTTCGTGCTCGAGGACGATGACCGGCAAGTAGTCGGTATCAGCGCCCTGACCGGTGCGGTCGGGCTGCGTGAGCCCTGGTACAACTATCGAGTCGGGGTCACCGTCAGCTCCGCGCCTGAACTGGGCATCCAGCGACAGATACCCACGCTGTTCCTCAACAATGAGATGACCGGGCAATCGGAGATCTGCTCCTTGTTCCTGCATCCTGAACACCGCCGCGGCCATAACGGACGCCTGCTGTCCCTGGCGCGCTTGCTGTTCGTGGCCGAGTTTTCCCAGCTGTTCGGTGAAAAACTGATCGCCGAATTGCGAGGACACGCCGACGAGCACGGCTGTTCACCGTTCTGGGACAGCCTGGGCCGGCACTTCTTCCAGAAAGACTTCAGCTACGCCGACCAATTGTCCGGCATGGGCAACAAATCCTTCATCGCCGAGCTGATGCCGCGCCAGCCCCTGTACACCTGCCTGCTCACCGAACAGGCCCAGGCGGCTATCGGCAGGGCCCACCCGAATACCGAGCCGGCCCTGAAAATCCTCGGCGCCGAGGGTTTTACCCATAAAGGCTACATCGACATTTTCGATGGTGGCCCGGTGATCGAAGCGCCAGTGGCGAAAATCCGGACCGTGCGCGACAGCCAGTCGCTGACCCTGGCCATCGGCACACCGGACGAAAAGGCACCGGTCTGGCTGATCCATAACCGACGGCTGGCGAGTTGCCGCGTTACCAGTGCCCGAGCCCACCAGCACGGTCACAGCCTGCTGGTGGACCGTCTCACGGCCAAACGTCTGCAAATGCAACCAGGTGACACGGTGCGCGCCGTGGCGTTGCTTCAACAGGGGCGGCAAGCGGCGGCGGCATAGGCTGGGTTCGAGCACAAATACCTTACCCACTGACACGCATTAACCTCCGCCCCCTTTGCCTGCACCTTGGTCAGCTCGATCATCGCTGACAGCCTGTCGGGATCCTCTGCAATCCGGCACACACATAGCCCATGCACATTCGTCATCATCTTTAAGCCTTGCGCGTGATAGCCTTTGGATCTTTCGGCGTTGACACTTTTGCTCA
This sequence comes from Pseudomonas sp. A214, assembly GCF_900156295.1. Classification (NCBI taxonomy): domain Bacteria; kingdom Pseudomonadati; phylum Pseudomonadota; class Gammaproteobacteria; order Pseudomonadales; family Pseudomonadaceae; genus Pseudomonas; species Pseudomonas sp. A214. The sequence continues at coordinate 2,934,859 of NZ_LT707062.1, read as the reverse complement.
AGCCTTTCCATTCCAATGGTGGAACTCATATGCCCAGGCTTTCCCATCAAGACTTGCGTCGCAACTTTCGCCAACTGCTGGCGAGCGAAACCTGCTACCACACCGCCTCGGTGTTTGATCCGATGTCAGCGCGCATCGCCGCCGACCTGGGTTTTGAAGTAGGGATACTGGGAGGTTCAGTCGCGTCGCTGCAAGTGTTGGGGGCGCCGGACTTTGCCCTGATCACACTCAGCGAATTCGCCGAGCAGGCCACGCGCATTGGCCGCGTAGCCCAACTGCCGGTAATTGCCGACGCCGATCACGGCTATGGCAACGCCCTGAACGTGATGCGCACCATCATCGAACTCGAACGCGCCGGTGTGGCGGCCCTGACCATCGAAGACACGCTGCTGCCGGCCCAGTTCGGGCGCAAATCCACCGACCTGATCGGCGTCGCCGAAGGTGTCGGCAAGATTCGCGCAGCGCTGGAAGCCCGGGTCGACCCGGAAATGGCGATCATCGCCCGCACCAACGCCGGGATCCTACCGGTCCAGGAAATCATCAGTCGGACCCAGCAATACGAACGTGCCGGCGCCGACGGGATTTGCATGGTGGGTGTGCAGGACTTCGACCACCTGGCGCAGATCAGCGAAAACCTGAGCGTGCCGTTGATGCTCGTCACCTATGGCAATCCGTTGCTGCGTGACGACAAACGCCTGGCGGAACTCGGCGTGCGCGTCACCATCGATGGTCACGGTGCCTACTTCGCCGCGATCAAGGCCACCTATGACAGCCTGCGCGAACAGCGGCAGATCTTCACCCAGGCGTCAGACCTGAGCGCCACCGAGCTGACCCACACTTACACCCAGCCCGAGGATTACATCCGTTGGGCCGAGGAATATATGAGCGTCAAGGAGTAAGCGAGCTCACCCCCACAAGATGAGCCTGTGGAAGCAAGCTTTGCTCCCACAAAGGCTCGTAGTGGGCTAACTTCCTAGCGCCCGCTGCGCAACATCTCCTTGGGCACGTACTTGCCGATCTCGAACTTGCCGATGGCGGCGCGGTGCACTTCATCCGGGCCGTCGGCCAGGCGCAAGGTGCGTTGCATGGCGTACATGTAGGCCAGCGGGAAATCGTTGGAAACCCCTGCCCCGCCGTGGATCTGGATGGCCCGGTCGATAACCTTCAAGGCCACGTTCGGCGCAACGACCTTGATCTGGGCGATCTCACTCTTGGCGACCTTATTACCGACGGTGTCCATCATGTACGCCGCTTTCAGGGTCAGCAGGCGCGCCATGTCGATTTCCATCCGTGAATCGGCGATCTTGTCGACGTTGCCGCCCAGGCGCGCCAACGGCTGGCCGAAGGCGGTGCGGCTGACGGCACGTTTGCACATCAACTCCAATGCACGCTCGGCCATGCCAATGGAACGCATGCAGTGGTGGATCCGACCCGGGCCGAGGCGACCCTGGGCAATTTCAAAACCGCGCCCTTCGCCCAGCAAGACGTTTTCGTACGGCACCCGCACATTGTCGAACAGCACTTCGGCGTGGCCGTGGGGCGCATCGTCGTAGCCGAATACCGGCAGCGGACGTACGATTTTTACCCCAGGCGTGTCCACCGGCACCAGAATCATCGAGTGCTGGGCATGACGCGGCGCGTCGGGGTTGCTCAGGCCCATGAAGATCAGAATCTTGCAGCGCGGATCACAGGCCCCGGAGGTCCACCACTTCTTGCCGTTGATCACCCACTCGTCGCCATCGCGCTCGGCGCGGGCGGCCATGTTGGTGGCGTCCGAAGAAGCAACGTCCGGCTCGGTCATGGCGAAGGCCGAGCGGATCTCGCCGCGCAGCAGCGGTTCCAGCCAGCGTTGTTTCTGTTCTTCATTGGCGTAACGCACCAGCACTTCCATGTTGCCCGTGTCCGGCGCCGAGCAGTTGAACGGCTCCGGCCCCAGCAACGAACGGCCCATGATCTCTGCCAACGGCGCGTATTCGAGGTTGGTCAGGCCAGCGCCCAGCTCAGACTCGGGCAGGAACAGATTCCACAGCCCTTCGGCTTTGGCCTTGGCCTTGAGCTCTTCCATGATGGCGGTGGGCTGCCAGCGGTCGCCTTCGGCCACTTGTCGTTCGAACACTGCTTCAGCCGGGTATACGTAGGCGTCCATGAACGCGGTGACACGTTCACGCAGTTCCTGAACCTTGGGGGAATACGCAAAATCCATGAGAAGCACCTTCTTGGCAGAGGTTGTTTTTAGGTCATGAAATCGATGCTAGTTCAGCTACGAAAATTTACCTAACCTATTCTCGGCGTGTATTAACATTCATCACCGATATATGGTTCACTGATTTGCATCGCCACCCGGCACCTCACAACAAGCCCAAGAACAAGAGTGCAGCGCCATGAATCTGAGCAAGGTCGACCTCAACCTTTTTATCGTTTTTGACGCGATCTACACCGAAGCCAACCTGACCCGCGCCGGACAGATCGTCGGCATCACTCAGCCGGCGGTGTCCAATGCCCTGGCGCGTTTGCGTGAGACCTTCAATGACCCGCTGTTCGTGCGCACGGCCCAGGGCATGGTGCCCACGCCCATGGCCCAGAACATCATTGGCCCGGTGCGCAATGCCTTATCGTTGCTGCGGGTGTCGGTGCAGGAAAGCCGGATTTTCAATCCGCTGCAGGCGGTCAAGACCTACCGCATCAGCATGACCGACCTCACCGAAGGCGTGATCCTGCCGCTGTTGTTCCAGCGCCTGCGACGCCTGGCGCCGACCGTGGCCATCGAGAGCTTCCTGTCCAAGCGCCGTGAAACCACCAAGGAACTGGCCGCCGGTCGCCTCGACTTCGCCGTCGACGCGCCACTCAATACCGACCCGCAAGTGCGCCACGTCAAGCTGATGGAAGACCGGTACGTGTGCGCCATGCGCAAGGGGCACCCACTGGCGGGCAAGGAAAAAATCAGCCTCGATGATTACCTGGCCCAGACTCATGTGCATATTTCCAGCCGCCGTAACGGTCTGGGTTATGTCGACCTGGCCCTGGGCAAGATGGGCATCCAGCGCAAGATCGCCCTACGCTCCCAGCATTACTTGATGGCGTCCCAGGTGTTGCAACAGACCGACATGGTCATGACCGTCCCCGAGCGCTTTGCCCGTCGTCACGATCTGCATGCCTTCGTGTTGCCGGTCAACGATGTGCCCCCCGTGGAAACCCATCTCTACTGGCATGAAAGCACCGACCAGGACCCAGCCAATCGCTGGATGCGCGAACAGATGATCGAGCTGTGCCAGCAGGTGACGGCGCATGAGAAGAAGCTCGACAAGGTTTAGGCGATCAAAATTGTGGGAGCGAGCCTGCTCGCGATGGCGCCGGGTCAGTCAACATTAATGCTGACAGGTATACCGCTATCGCGAGCAGGCTCGCTCCCACAAGGGGTGTGTCTGCATTGGGATCTGATTGCTTGACGTGAACGTCAACCTGCCATTAGCTTAGCGCCAGCCCCTTTCGTTTCGAGCGCTTCCATGAGCAGCCAGACCTACAGCATCTCCGACCTCGCCCGCGAACTGGATATCACCACCCGGGCCATCCGCTTCTATGAAGAGCAAGGCCTGCTGAGCCCGGAACGACGTGGCCAGGAACGCATTTATTCGCCTCGGGACAAGGTCAGCCTGAAGCTGATCCTGCGGGGCAAGCGCATCGGTTTTTCCCTGGCCGAGTGCCGTGAACTGATCGAACTCTACGACCCCACCAGCGGCAATCAGAAACAACTGCACAGCATGCTGGCGAAGATCACCGAACGTCGGGAACAGCTCGAACAGCAACTGCTGGACATCGAACAGATGAAGCTGGAACTCGACACCGCCGAAGAACGCTGCATCCAGGCCCTGGAGCAGACGATCAAAGGTCAGGAAACCGTGCAGTAATCATCGTCATCCTCTTGATACTGGCAGCCCACTACAGGTCAATCCCCATGTCCCTTCCCTCCTTTGTACGCCTGATTGAAGTTGGCCCTCGCGACGGCCTGCAGAATGAAGCACAACCCATCAGTGTCGCCGACAAGGTGCACCTGGTGGATGCCCTGAGCGCCGCCGGCCTGGGTTATATCGAAGTCGGCAGTTTTGTCTCGCCCAAGTGGGTGCCGCAAATGGCCGGCTCCGCCGAGGTGTTCGCGCAGATACAGCGCAAACCCGGCGTCACCTATGGCGCCCTGGCGCCGAACCTGCGGGGTTTTGAAGACGCGCTGGCAGCCGGCGTGAAAGAGGTCGCCGTGTTCGCCGCCGCGTCCGAAGCATTCTCCCAGCGCAACATCAACTGTTCCATCAAGGAAAGCCTTGAGCGCTTTGCGCCGATCATGGAAGCCGCCCGGCAGAACGGTGTCAGCGTGCGCGGTTACGTCTCCTGCGTGCTGGGCTGCCCGTACGAAGGCGCAGTCAAGCCCGAACAAGTGGCGTGGGTCGCCCGCGAACTGTACGCAATGGGCTGCTACGAGGTGTCCTTGGGGGACACCATCGGCACCGGCACCGCTGGCGCCACACGCAAGATGTTCGAGGTGGTTTCGGCTGAAGTGCCCAGGGACAAGCTCGCCGGGCACTTCCACGATACCTACGGCCAAGCCATGGCCAACGTCTACGCCAGTCTGCTGGAAGGCATCGCCGTGTTCGACAGTTCTGTCGCAGGCCTGGGCGGTTGCCCGTATGCCAAGGGCGCCAGCGGTAACGTTGCCACCGAAGACGTGTTGTACCTGCTCAATGGCCTGGGCATTGAAACCGGCGTCGACCTGGACGCACTTATAGGTGCCGGCCGGCAGATCTGTGACGTACTGGGTCGCCCTACCGGTTCGCGGGTAGCCAAGGCGCGCGCCGCACAGTGAGGTGTTACCGCTCCCGGTGTAATAGCTACGAAACGAGTAACACGGAAACAATTTGTCAGGTCTGGACGGGCGGATATTTCCGACAAAAAACCCAAGTCATTGATTTATAAAGCATTCATAAAAGTTGGCACGCACTCTGCTATACCTTTGGCATAACAAAAATAAAAAATGCGATACACCCAATAAAAACAAGACGAAACGACTCTGACATAACAAAAACAACACGACAGAGGCGCAGCTAACAGATTTTTTTGGAGAAGATGGGCTTTTCAGGGTGCTTTCAGGAGCAACCCGCAACCGGGCAGAGAACAATAAAACTACCTTCAGGTAGCCCCCGAATCGGTTGGATCGCGAAGCGAAAAAGCAGGTCAGCGCTCAAAAAAATACGTTTGCTCTTGATCCCGGATGGGGATCACCAAAACAGCGGTAAAGGGTCACGGCTACTAAAAACAACAACAGGCCGCCCCTCAATAATAAAAAAAGAGCACGTAACGACAAAATTAAAGGGGAGCTTCGGCTCCCCTTTGTGCTATCTGGGATTTGGGTTTTCCGGGGCGATGTGTCAGCCATATCACCTTGGTTGACACACCGCATTCGTGAGCAAGCCCGCTCCCACAGGGGATTTTTCTCAGCTTTCCTTTTCGCGCAGTTCTTCAATGCTGATTTCGCGCATGCGGAACTTCTGGATCTTGCCGGTCACGGTCATCGGGAACTCCTCGACGAACTTGAAATGACGTGGCGTCTTGAAGTGGGCAATGCGCTCTTTGCACCAAGCCTGCAAGGCTTGCTCGGTGGCGCTGTGGCCGGGATGGAACTTGATCCAGGCGACGATTTCTTCACCGTAGCGCGAGCACGGAATGCCGATCACTTGCACATCAGCCACTGCGGGGTGGGTGAAGAAAAATTCTTCCAGCTCACGCGGGTAAATGTTCTCGCCGCCTCGGATGATCATGTCCTTGTTGCGTCCGACGATGCAGACATAACCCTGTTCGTTCATGGTCGCCAGGTCGCCAGTGTGCATCCAGCCGTCCTGATCGATGGCGTCAGCAGTGCCGCTAGGGTTGTCCCAGTAGCCGAGCATCACGCTGTAGCCACGGGTACACAACTCGCCGATGGTGCCACGGGCAACGATATTGCCGGCCTCGTCGACGATCTTGCTCTCCAACTGCGGCTGGGTACGGCCAACGGTGGTCACGCGCAATTCCAGTTCGTCTGAAGGACCGGTCTGCAACGACACAGGACTGGTTTCCGTCATGCCGTAGGCAATCTGCACTTCGGCCATGTGCATCTCGTTGATGACCCGGCGCATCACCTCAATAGGGCAAGTGGCCCCGGCCATGATCCCGGTGCGCAGGCTGGACAAATCAAAATCGCCTCGTTGCGGCTGGTCCAGCATGGCGATGAACATGGTGGGCACGCCATACAGCGCCGTGGCTTTTTCTTCGGCCACGGTACGCAGGGTCAGCAACGGATCGAAGGCGTCGTTGGGGTAGATCATGGTGCTGCCGTGGGTCATGCAGCCCAGATTGCCCATGACCATGCCGAAACAATGGTAGAGCGGTACCGGGATCACCAGCCGGTCGCTCGCCGTCAGACCCAGGCTTTCGCCGACCATGTAACCATTGTTGAGGATGTTGTGATGGCTGAGGGTCGCGCCCTTGGGGAACCCGGTGGTGCCGGAGGTGTACTGGATATTCACCGGGTCATCATGATGCAGGCTGGCCTGGCGCTCGACCAGTTGCTCAGGCAAAACCGCAGCGCCAAGGGCTGCCAGTTGTGACCAGGGTAAAAAGCCTGACGGTGGTTGGGCGTCCAGACTGATCACGCCTCGTAGCAGCGGCAGACGCTCGCTGTGCAACTGGCCTATCGATTGCTCCGCCAGTTCAGGCGCGAGCGCTTGCACCATGGCGTGATAATCCGAAGTTTTGAACGCTGCGGCGCAGACCAGCCATTGGCAACCTGACTGCTTGAGCACGTATTCGAGTTCGGAACTGCGATACGCCGGGTTGATGTTGACCAGAATGACACCGATCTTCGCACTGGCGAACTGGCTGATGCACCACTGAGCACAGTTGGGGGCCCACACGCCAAGACGGTCGCCGGCTTTCAAGCCCAGCGCCAACAGGGCTCGGGCATGCAAGTCGACGGCTTCGGCCAGTTGGCGCCAGGTATAACGCAGCGATTGATGGCGAACCACCAACGCCTCGCCATCGGGATACCGGGCCACAGTCTGATCAAAGGCCTCGCCGATGGTGTGCGCCAGCAGAGTCTTGTCCTGGGAGCCGCGGGTGTAGCTGAGCTGCGATTGCGAACCGGGTTGATCCATGATGACCCCTCTTGTCTTTATTAGTGGGTGTATCGGTGAACCTGCTGACTCAAGCGCACTTACTTTGGCGTAAGTTGACGTTAACGTAAAGGGTGATTGACAGCCATTCGTCACAGGCTTACGTTAACGTAAAGGTGAGAGCCAATCCCCTCTCCACACCCGACAAAAAATCCAAAAGGTGTCCCATGAGCTACCCATCCCTGAACTTTGCCCTCGGCGAAACCATCGACATGCTCCGTGATCAGGTGCAGGCCTTCGTCAAAGCTGAGCTAGCGCCACGGGCCGCCCAGATAGACATCGACAACCTGTTCCCTGCCGACATGTGGCGCAAATTCGGCGACATGGGCCTGCTGGGCATCACCGTCCCGGAAGAATATGGCGGCGCTGGCCTGGGTTATCTGGCCCACGTGGTGACAATGGAAGAAATCAGCCGCGGCTCGGCCTCGGTCGCCCTCTCCTACGGCGCCCACTCCAACCTCTGCGTCAACCAGATCAACCGCAACGGCAATCACGAACAGAAAACCAAGTACCTGCCCAAGCTGATCAGCGGCGAACACATCGGCGCACTGGCCATGAGCGAACCCAACGCCGGCTCTGACGTGGTGTCGATGAAGTTGCGGGCCGACAAGCGCGGCGACCACTACGTGCTCAACGGTAGCAAGACCTGGATCACCAACGGTCCCGACGCCAACACCTACGTGATCTACGCCAAGACTGACCTGGAAAAAGGCCCCCACGGTATTACTGCTTTCATCGTCGAGCGCGACTGGAAAGGCTTCAGTCGCAGCAACAAATTCGACAAGCTCGGCATGCGCGGCTCCAACACCTGCGAGTTGTTTTTCGATGACGTCGAAGTCCCGGAAGAAAACATCCTCGGGGTGCTCAACGGCGGCGTGAAAGTGTTGATGAGCGGCCTCGATTACGAGCGCGTCGTGCTGTCGGGCGGCCCTACCGGGATCATGCAGGCCTGCATGGACCTGATCGTGCCGTACATCCACGACCGCAAGCAGTTCGGCCAGAGCATCGGCGAATTCCAGTTGATCCAGGGCAAAGTCGCGGACATGTACACCCAGCTCAACGCCAGCCGAGCCTATCTCTATGCCGTGGCCCAAGCCTGCGAGCGCGGCGAAACCACCCGCAAGGACGCCGCCGGGGTCATCCTCTACAGCGCCGAACGCGCCACGCAGATGGCCCTCGACGCGATCCAGATTCTGGGGGGTAACGGCTACATCAATGAATTCCCCGCCGGTCGCCTGCTGCGTGACGCCAAGCTGTACGAAATCGGTGCTGGTACCAGTGAGATTCGTCGGATGTTGATCGGTCGTGAACTGTTCAACGAAACCCGCTAAACGGAGCTGTCCATGGCCACGCTGCATACCCAGCTCAATCCGCGCTCAGCGGAATTTATTGCCAACCGCGAGGCGATGCTCAAACAGGTCGACGCTTTGCACACCCTGCTCGCTCAGGTTCAACAAGGTGGCGGCCCCAAGGCGCAGGAGCGCCACACCTCGCGGGGCAAACTGCTGCCCCGTGAGCGCATCAATCGCTTGCTCGATCCGGGTTCGCCGTTTCTCGAGATCAGCCAATTGGCAGCTTACGAGGTGTATGGCGAAGACGTGCCGGCCGCTGGCGTGATTGCCGGGATCGGCCGGGTGGAAGGCGTCGAGTGCATGATTGTCGCCAACGATGCCACCGTAAAAGGTGGTTCGTATTACCCGCTGACCGTGAAAAAGCACCTGCGCGCCCAGACCATCGCTCAACAGAACCGTTTGCCGTGCATATACCTGGTGGACTCCGGCGGCGCCAACCTGCCGCGCCAGGACGAAGTGTTTCCCGACCGTGAGCACTTCGGGCGGATCTTCTTCAATCAGGCGAACATGAGCGCCATGGGCATTCCACAAATTGCCGTGGTCATGGGCTCCTGCACCGCCGGTGGCGCCTATGTGCCGGCGATGGCCGACGAAGCGATCATGGTTCGCCAGCAAGCCACGATCTTCCTGGCCGGCCCACCGCTGGTGAAAGCGGCCACCGGAGAGGTGGTCAGTGCTGAAGACCTGGGCGGTGCCGATGTGCACTGCAAGATCTCCGGCGTCGCCGATCACTACGCCGACAGCGATGAACACGCCCTGGCCATTGCCCGCCGCAGCATTGCCAACCTCAACTGGCACAAGCTCGGCGAAGTGCAGCAACGTGCCCCCATCGCCCCGCTGTATTCGAGCGACGAGCTGTACGGCGTGGTTTCGGCGGACGCCAAGCAGCCGTTTGACGTGCGTGAAGTGATTGCGCGGCTGGTGGACGGTTCGGTGTTCGATGAGTTCAAGGCGCTGTTCGGGACGACGCTGGTCTGCGGTTTTGCTCACTTGCACGGCTACCCGATCGCGATTCTCGCCAACAATGGCATCCTCTTCGCCGAAGCCGCGCAAAAAGGCGCGCACTTTATCGAGCTGGCCTGTCAACGCGGTATCCCGCTGCTGTTCCTGCAAAACATCACGGGGTTCATGGTCGGGCAGAAATACGAAGCCGGCGGCATCGCCAAGCACGGCGCGAAGCTGGTGACGGCGGTGGCCTGCGCCAAGGTGCCGAAATTCACGGTCATCATCGGCGGTAGCTTTGGTGCCGGCAACTATGGCATGTGCGGCCGCGCCTACGACCCACGGTTCCTGTGGATGTGGCCGAATGCGCGGATTGGCGTGATGGGTGCCGAACAGGCCGCCGGCGTACTGGTGCAGGTCAAGCGCGAACAGGCCGAACGTAGCGGCCATCCGTTCAGCGCCGCCCAGGAAGCTGAGATCAAACAACCGATTCTCGATCAGTACGAAGAGCAGGGCCACCCCTACTATTCCAGCGCGAGGCTGTGGGACGACGGGGTCATCGACCCCGCCCAGACCCGCGATGTACTGGGCCTGGCCTTGTCCGCGTCGTTGAACGCGCCCATCGAACCGAGCCGCTTCGGCGTGTTCCGGATGTAAACGGGGAATGCACATGGATAACTTCAATACCCTCGAACTGCTCAGCGACCCCCGCGGCTTTGCGACCTTGTGGCTCAGCCGTGAGCAGAAAAACAACGCGTTCAACGCCGAAATGATCCGCGAGCTGATCCTTGCCCTGGACCATGTCAGCAGTGATCCGAACCTGCGTTTTCTGCTGATCCGTGGTCGCGGTAAACACTTCAGCGCCGGTGCCGACCTGGCCTGGATGCAGCAGTCGGCCGAACTCGATTACCACACCAACCTGGACGACGCCCGGGAACTGGCGGAGCTGATGTACAACCTCGCCAAGTTGAAAATTCCTACCGTGGCGGTGGTCCAGGGCGCAGCGTTTGGCGGCGCGCTGGGGTTGATCAGCGCCTGCGACATGGCCATTGGCGCTGATCAAGCGCAGTTCTGTCTGTCGGAAGTACGCATTGGCCTGGCGCCGGCGGTGATCAGCCCGTTCGTGGTGCAAGCCATCGGAGAGCGGGCCGCGCGGCGTTACGCCCTGACCGCGGAACGCTTCGACGGACAACGGGCAAAAGAAATCGGTCTGCTGTCGGAAAGTTACCCGGCCGAAACACTGGACCAACAGGTCGAACAATGGGTCGACAACCTGTTGCTCAACAGTCCGGCGGCCATGCGCGCCAGCAAGGAACTGTTGCGTGAAGTCGGCAACGGCGCCCTCACACCTGCATTGCGGCGCTACACCGAAAACGCCATCGCCCGCATCCGCGTCAGTGCGCAAGGCCAGGAAGGTTTACGAGCGTTCCTGCAAAAGCGCTCGCCCAGCTGGCAGGCCGAATCGAACAACAAGGAGCCGCGTTGATGAGCGCCCCCATCCTCACCACGTTGCTGGTGGCCAACCGTGGTGAAATCGCGTGTCGCGTGATGCGCACCGCCAAGGCCATGGGGCTGACCACAGTGGCCGTCCACAGCGCCACCGACCGCGATGCCCGTCACAGCCGTGAAGCCGATATCCGCGTTGACCTGGGCGGTAGCAAGGCCGCTGACAGCTATTTGCAAATCGACAAACTGATCGACGCGGCCAAGACCAGCGGCGCCCAGGCCATCCATCCCGGGTATGGTTTTCTTTCGGAAAATGCCGGATTCGCCCGGGCCATCGAAAACGCCGGCTTGATCTTCCTCGGCCCGCCCGCCTCGGCCATTGATGCCATGGGTAGCAAGTCCGCCGCCAAAGCCCTCATGGAAACCGCCGGAGTGCCTCTGGTGCCCGGTTATCACGGCGAAGCCCAGGACCTGGAGACCTTCCGCGACGCCTGCGAACGCATTGGCTATCCGGTACTGCTCAAGGCCACTGCCGGTGGCGGCGGCAAAGGCATGAAAGTGGTCGAGGACGTCAGCCAACTGGCCGAAGCCCTGGCTTCGGCCCAGCGTGAAGCGCAATCGTCGTTTGGCGATTCGCGGATGCTGGTGGAAAAATACCTGCTCAAGCCACGGCACGTGGAAATCCAGATCTTTGCCGATCAGCACGGCAACTGTCTGTACCTCAATGAGCGTGATTGCTCGATCCAGCGTCGGCATCAGAAAGTGGTGGAAGAAGCCCCTGCCCCCGGCCTCACCCCACAACTGCGGCGTGCCATGGGTGAAGCCGCCGTGCGCTCGGCTCAAGCCATCGGTTATGTCGGTGCCGGTACCGTGGAGTTTTTGCTGGATGCACGCGGTGAGTTCTTCTTCATGGAGATGAACACGCGCCTGCAAGTCGAACACCCGGTCACCGAAGCCATTACCGGCCTCGATCTGGTGGCATGGCAGATTCGCGTGGCACGTGGCGAGCGGCTTCCCATGACACAGGAGCAAGTGCCCCTGTTGGGCCACGCTATCGAAGTGCGCCTGTACGCCGAAGACCCGGCCAACGACTTCCTGCCGGCTACCGGGCGCCTGGCGTTGTATCGCGAGTCGAGTGCGGCACCGGGTCGTCGGGTCGACAGCGGCGTGGAGGAAGGCGATGAGATTTCACCGTTCTACGACCCAATGCTCGGCAAGCTGATTGCCTGGGGCGAGGATCGTGAACAGGCGCGGTTGCGGCTTTTGAGCATGCTCGATGAGTTTGCCATCGGCGGGCTGAAAACCAACATCGGATTTCTACGACGCATCGTGGCCCACCCCGCCTTTGCGGCGGCGGAGCTGGACACTGGATTTATCCCACGTTACCAGACGCAACTATTGCCAGAGCCCGGCGAATTGGATGACGACTTCTGGCTCGCGGCGGCCCATGGCTTCGCCTTGAGTCTGACGCCGCATGCACGGTCCGATGACGCCAACTCACCTTGGGCCAACACCGCCGGACTGCGTCTGGGGCTGCCAAGACAGACCACTGTGCACCTTAGCTGTGAGGGCCAGGATCGAGCATTGACCCTGGACGTCACGGCTGGTCGTACAGAATTCCGGGGTGAGCAACTGGTGACCGAGCACAATGGCCTGCGGCGCAGGCATCGCGCCATTCGCCAGGGCGACAGCCTGTATCTGCAATGGGAAGGTGACCTGCACCGAGTCGACGTGTACGACCCGCTGGCCGCCGCCGAAGCCAGCCACAGCCACCAAGGCGGCCTGACCGCCCCCATGAACGGCAGTATCGTTCGGGTGCTGGTGAGCGCCGGTCAGACGGTGGAAGCCGGGGCGCAACTGGTGGTATTGGAGGCGATGAAAATGGAGCACAGCATTCGCGCGCCCCAAGCCGGTGTGATCAAGGCACTGTATTGCCAGGAAGGTGAAATGGTCAGCGAGGGCTGCGCGTTGGTGGAGTTCGAAGAGTAAGTATCGGCCCGCTCCCACGGGCCGATCCAGTCAGAACCTGATGGTGGCCTGCACGACCACACCGATGATGCGGCATTGCTCGGTGTACAGGGTTTTCGGGTAGGTGGGATTGAGCGGGACCAGGTAAGGCTGCCCGCTCTCTTCAATCAACTTGCGAAAGGTGGCGTCACTGCTGTCAGGCAATTGGGCAACCACCAGTTTGCCTGGCACCGCGTCAATGGCCGGGTCCACCAGGATCGACATACCCTCGGGAATGCTCAACCCGCTGGGTGACGTCATCGCATCTCCCACCACCACGAGCCAGAATGCGTCCCCCTGAGCGTGATAGTCCGTCAGCTCATAGCGCGCCTGGCTGTAGGACGCCAGATCGCCTTCGCGAATCCCGCCTACCTCGCTCCAATCACTTACCGGGTAGCGGAAGTACGGATTGTACTTCTGCGCCAGGGCCATGCCTTCCTCGGTGGAGGTGTCCGGCTCGCGGATCACCATCGCCACTTCCAGAAACTCCAGCCCCAGCTCCCGCAGGACCCGGTTCATGTCGTCGACACTGGGTTGCCGGCGCTTGGTCAGCCAATGGCCGACGCCGCCCTGGGACATCCCCAAACGTTCTGCGAGCACCACTTGCGTGATGCGCAGCTCCTTCATCTTGGCCTTGACCAACTCTATCCATTTATCCATGAGCGGCACGATACTTGGCTGGCTCCGACCATCAAAACACAAAATGTAGTATTTAAATTATCGTCACAATTACGATAGGTACTATTCTGGATTCAGGATTTCAGCCCCTACACGGAGAATCTAGACACCATGGACAGACTCAACAACGATGAGCCCACCCGCCCTTTCGACAGTACACTCACCTCGCTGAAGGACTGCCCGGCGGCCCAACGCGCTCTGGACTACTACTTGAAACCGGGTATGTCAGAAGCGCCTGCAGAACATCGCTTCTTCGACGTAAACCGCAACATCAGCGCAGAAGAGGCCTTGGTCCATGCTTGCGACCTGCTGCGCTGTGCGGCCGCCACCGCCCAGGAATCCGCCAGTCGACTACAAGGGTCGAGCCGCGACCTGGCTTTTTCAGTGGTGCATATGATTGATCTGGTCAAGGTGATGCTTGACCGGTCACTAGATGGCTACCCTACTCGCTAGGCGTAACACTTGGGAATGGCACCGCGAATGCGGGACCAGGAAAATATTTTCCAATAGGCAGGATAAAAACATTTGACTTGCAAATGATAATGATTATTATTGCATCAGCTGGTCGCGAGATCAGTCGATAGGCCAGAAGACCTTAGGTCGGACTTCTGGAATATCTCCTCATCAGGCTAATCACGGTTTTTGACCCGGCTTTTTGCCGGGTCTTTTTTTGCCGATTTTTCGGCTTATGGCTTCAGGCTAATGAAGTCTTTTGGGTGTCGCTCATTCGATGGCGGCGATGATAGCAAATGAATATCCCTTTTCAAGCACTCCACGCCATACCGACGAAAACTATCGACAGGCAGCACTTGAGAATCAATCGCGGACTCACTAAGCTCCAATAGCGTCCAGGGAGGACGCCCCCTCTTTTCTGTCACGCAAATCGTCCCGACATCCTCCTCCTTGCGTGTAAAGTAACGGTCATAAAATCCATCACAGGAATCGTGACCGTGGCTAAATCTTCCTTTGATATCAGCGCCAATTTCGACAGCGGTAACATCGAGATCGTCGACATCAGCAATCCTTTGCAATCACTGCTGAAGATCAGACCCGACACCCGTAGCGCCCACTTCCAGTGGTTCCACTTCAAGGCCAGTGGCTTGCATGTCGGCCAGGAATATTCCTTTCGTTTGCTCAATGCCAGTCAATCGTCCTACAACAAGGCATGGACGGGTTACCAGGCCGTTGCCTCTTATGATCACGTCAACTGGTTCCGTATTCCCACACAGTTCGAAGGCGACGCCCTGCGCTTTCACCTGGAAGCCGAACAGTCCCATGCCTGGTTTGCCTATTTCGAACCCTACAGCCGTGGTCGTCACGACTGGTTGATCGAGCAGGCACTGCACAAGGCCGGGACCGAACTGCTGGCCGTCGGCAAAAGCGTGGAAGGCCGCGACATTCAACTACTGCGCAAGGGCAGCGGTGCCGAAGGTCGACGCAAAGTCTGGATCATCGCCCAGCAGCATCCCGGCGAGCACATGGCCGAGTGGTTCATGGAGGGCGTGATCGAACGCCTGCAGCATCAGGACGACACGCGCTTGAACCGACTGCTTGCCAAGGCCGATCTGTATCTGGTGCCCAACATGAATCCTGACGGTGCCTTCCACGGCCATCTGCGTACCAATGCCATGGGTCAGGATCTCAACCGCGCGTGGCAGAACGCCAGTCCGGAAATCAGTCCTGAGGTATTTTTCGTACAGCAGCAAATGGAAAAGTACGGCGTAGATTTGTTCCTGGACGTTCACGGTGACGAGGAAATCCCTCACGTCTTCACTGCCGGTTGCGAAGGCAACCCCGGCTACACGCCACGCATTGCCGAACTCGAAGAGCGCTTTCGCAGCGATCTCAAGCACCAGACCAAAGACTTTCAGACCGCTCACGGCTACACCCGCGACGCACCGGGCCTGGCCAACATGACCCTGGCTTGTAACGCGGTCGGCCAGAAATACGACTGCCTGTCCCTGACCCTGGAGATGCCGTTCAAGGATCATGACGACCACCCGGATCCTCGCACCGGCTGGTCCGGCAAGCGTTCGATGCAATTGGGCAAGGATGTATTGAGCACCATAGCGGACATGGTCGACGAGCTGCGCTAACGCTCCATCATCCAACGCCCTCCCCGTGGTGGGCACTCGGTGGCGAGGGATTCATTCCCTCGCCACAAGTTATCGTTTGTCGACAGGTGGCGGGGACTTCAATCCCGTCCTCGCAACATACTGTCCAACACCTCATCCCGACGCACCCAACCATGAAACAGTGCCGCCGCCAGATGCACCAGCACGGTCAGGAACAATAGATAAGCCAGGTAGCCGTGGGCCTTGCGCAACAGTGCGAAAGTCTGGGCATCCGCCGGTACGATGGAAGGCAATTGCAGGGAGCTGCTGAGCATCACCGGGTCTCCCGCCGCTGAAATCATGCCCCAGCCCAACAGGGGCAGAATCAACATCAAGGCATACAACAGAGCATGGGACGCCTTGGCCGCCAACGCCTGCCAGCCTGGCAGATCGGCCGGCAATGGTGGTTGGCGTGTCGTAAAACGCACCACCAGGCGTACGATCACCAGCAGCAAAATCGCGATGCCCAAGGGTTTGTGCAACTGAAGCAGCCATTCATGGCGCTCGGACACCGAGGCCACCATGCCCGCGCCGATAAAGAGCATGGCAATGACCATCAATGCCATCAACCAGTGCAGCAGTCGAGCCAGCGGTGCGAAGTGTCGAGGGGCGCTCATGGGCGGGACTCCTGGTTGGCGGGCAATTGACTGACTTCGCTGGTGCGCCGCAAGTACGAACTGGCATACGCGGCAGAGCGCGCCGCCAAAAGCGGGTCATCTGAACCTTCGATGCCGCTCGGCAGAATCAGCGGGTCATAGTTGATGTCGCGGCATTCGCCGTCGTCCTGTGACTGGGTGCGCTCCAGCACCAGCGTACCGGCGTTGAGCACCGTTCGATCTTCGGGCCAGGCTTTGCTGGCATCGTTTACCGGATCGCCCGGATTGGCCAACGTGATATTCAGCTGCCAGCGCAACGGCCCCGCAGCCAGGCGCTTGACCAGATCCTGTTCCAGAAAGTCAGCGCCCTGGGGTGGCGTCACGTCCGTGCCATCCGAAGCCACTGGCACCACGCCCCACCGCACCGCCTGGCGTTGTCCCGCAGGATTGACCAGATAGAACGCATTGATGCCGTTGTAGGTTTCGGTGGCATAGCTGGCCGATGGCCTGGCCGTCTTGATCCATTGCAGGAACGGTTTGGCTTCCGGGTGCGCGGCAAAGAAGGCGGGTACGGCCGCAGGGTTGGGTTTGCCCGTGGCCGGATCCGGCGATTGTGCCTGTTGCAACTGATAGAACGCTTCGGGCGTGCCCACCGGAAACACCGGCATGCTGTTCATGCCGGTACGCCACTGCTGCCCGTTGGCTTGGGTGAAGCGCAGCGCCAGGCTGCGGATCGGCACGCTGTTGTCCGGCGCGTAGGGGTTGCCGCTGGGCAAGGCAAACCGCCCGACGACCGGCGTGCGCGCCTCCAGGAAGACTTGGGCACTGGAATAGGGGCGAGCCTCACCGCTGCTTTGGAAATAGCCCGCAACGCAAACCCCTTTGGAGTGATTGCGACGAAAGCCCGGGTGCACACCGTTGTTCTTTTCCAGCACGTTGACCAGCGCATTCGGTGTCAGGCGTTGTGGGTCAAGGGTTCCGTTGACGTAGGCAAATGTCCCGGCCAACGCGGCAACAATCACAGCAATGCCGGTCAGGCGCAGCGCCAGGCTGGCGGCACTCAACGGCGGCCGGCTCGGTTCAAAGGAAGGGTCAACCATGACGAAGCTCCAAGGCCCAAGGCCGTTTGTACTAAAGGACCCGTCAGACGAAAGCCAGAGGGTTTTATTCCCACACTTCGTATTTATTTTTCCCAGGCTGGAATAATCTCGTTCGCGAGTCGTCTTTCCACTCCCGGCGCAGTGACTGCCAAAGAAGCACAGCCATGAACGAACTCGACGAACAGTTGCGCACGCTCATCCCCCGACTACGGCGTTTTGCCGTGTCGTTGACGCGCAACCCCAGCAATGCTGACGACCTGGTGCAAGCGTGCCTGGAGCGGGCATTGTCAAAATGGAATGACAAACGGGCCGATGGTGACCTTCGGGCCTGGCTGTTTTCGATTCTTTATCGACAGTTTCTCGATAGCCATCGTCGTTCCCGACGCTATGCACGCATGCTGGAATTTTTCACCGGTCGCGATGATGCTCACCCTTCAGCCGAGCGCAGCGTGATCGCCCAATCGTCCCTCGAGGCTTTCGATCGACTGACGACCGAACAACGTGCGCTGTTGCTGTGGGTGTCGGTGGAAGGCTTGAGCTACCAACAAGTGGCCGACATCCTCGACGTGCCGACCGGCACCGTGATGTCGCGCCTATCCCGCGCCCGCCAGGCCCTGCGCCAACTCAGCGACGGCGAAATCACCCGCCCTGCCCTGCGGATACTCAAATGATCAGCATGCCCCCCAGCGACAACGACCTGCACGCTTTCGTCGATCGTCAACTGAGCGAAGCCGACCAGCGTCTGATGGAAAACTACCTGGCCAATCACCCGGAAGTCGCCGCCCGGGTCCAGGCCTGGCAACAGGACGCACAACACTTGCGCGCGGCCCTGAACGCAGGCCTGCAACACGCGCCTAATCCGGACCTCGACCCGACAGCGATCCGCCAACGCCTGAAACATCGGTTCCATCGCCATCTGGCCAGCGCGGCAGTGTTGGTGTTGGCCGTCAGTGTCGGCGGTTTGAGCGGCTGGAAGGCCCGGGAGATGACGCTCGTCAGCGCTATGCTGCCCATGAGCGACGCCTTGCAGGCGTATCGATTGTTTGCCCAGCAAGGCATCCTGCCGGCCGATTACCAAGGCGGCGATGAGAGCACCATGCAAGGCTGGCTCGACCGTTACTTCACCCGGGCCGACCGCCTGCCAGATCTGTCGGCGGCAGGTTTCAGGCCGGTCAGCGGACGATTGCTGAGCACCGAGCAAGGGGCGGCGGCGATGGTGGTTTATCAGGACCCGAGCGGCCAGAAGATCAGCTTCTACGTGCGTCCGCCAGGCCCGAAAAATTTCCTGCTACCGCGCGGCAGCCGTCGTGACGGCGAGTTGCAAGCCGAGTATTGGTCCGGACCGGGATACAACTATGCGATGGTCATACCCAGTGATACGCCAGCGGCGCAAAAGCTCAAGCAAACCCTGAATTTCTGAGCGCTGCAGCCCGCTCCCACAGAGGTCGGGGATGCCCGTGAAATTCAACCCTGCCCAAACACCTGCGAAGGTCTGCGCAGCAGCGGGTCGAACGGGTTGACTCGCGGTCCGATCAGGGCGGCCTCGCGCTTGAGCATTTCCACCACCGTCGGCAGCCGGTCGGGCCCCAGTCGATCACTCACGGTCGCCACGCTCAACGCCGCCACGGCGCGGCCCTCCCGGTCCAGGATTGGCACAGCCACCCCGGCCATGCCTTGCAACACCCCGGTGTTGCGTCCGGCGTAGCCCAGCGCGCGCACGCTCTCCACTTCCGTGCGCAGGAAGACTTCATCGTACAAATGAAAATCCTTGAGCCGTGGCAGGTTGTACTGGATCACCGTGTCGCGCTCTTCTTCCGGCAGGAATGCCAGGATCGCCAGGCTGCCCTGCCCCACGCCCAACGCCACGCGACCGCCTATGTCGCCGGTGAATGTGCGGATCGGGAAAGGACCTTCACTGCGGTCCAGACAGATCGCATCGAAACCACTGCGCGCCAGCAGAAACAACGAATCCCCCAGGGACGCCGACAGCCGCAGCATGGCAGGGCGCGTCAACTCACGCAGGTTGCCGGTGTTCCCGGCACGCGCGGCCAAGGCAAAAAAGTCCAGGCTCAGGCGATAGCGCTTGCTGCGCGCATCCTGCTCGACCATGCCCTCGTCCATCAGGCTGCGCAGCATGCGATGTGTGGTGGGTTGAGACAGACCGATGCGCTGAGCCAGTTGCGTGACCCGCTCCCCGCCCTCGACGGTGTCACCCAGGCTGCGCAACACGGCAAACAGTCGAGAGACCGCGCCGACCCCGACTTCGTTTTTTTCGCTATTCCGATCAGTGGAATCAGGCATGAAGTTTCTCGCTGGTTAAATTTACTCACCGAATGAAAATGAAAATAGTCATCGTCTCAGTGAAATAGTCCATTGAGCCCATCCTATTCTTCGTCCTACTCTGCGTCCATACAGGGGCGATTCGAACAACAGCGGCAGCCGACTTGACGTCGAGCGCCAACGCACCCCGCAGCATCCCTTCGTATCTGCCCATACAAAAAAGCGCGCCTTGTGGCGACGCATAACAATCTCAGGTGGAGCGCAATCATGGCTTTTGTGCAACTTGAAGGACTTGGCAAACGTTACGGCGCCATCGATGCCGTGGTGGACACCCATCTCTCGGTGGAAAAAGGCGAATTCGTCTCGCTGCTGGGCCCCTCCGGCTGCGGCAAAACCACCACTTTGCAAATGATCGCCGGCTTCGTCGAAGTCAGCAGTGGGCGCATCCTGCTGGACGGTCGCGATATCACCCATGCCAAGCCCGCCAGTCGGGGCCTGGGCGTCGTGTTCCAAAGCTATGCGCTGTTCCCCCACATGACCGTCAAGGACAACGTCGCTTTCGGCCTGCGCATGCGCAAAGTGCCCGGCGCCGAGCTGCAACAACGGGTGGATCGGGTGCTGAAGCTGGTGCGTCTGGACCAGCACGCCGAGCGCTACCCGCGGGAACTCTCGGGCGGCCAGCGCCAGCGCGTGGCACTGGCCCGGGCGCTGGTGATCGAACCACCAGTGCTGCTGCTCGACGAACCGCTGTCCAATCTCGACGCCAACCTGCGCGAGGAGATGCAGTACGAAATCCGCCGCATTCAGCGGGAAGTCGGCATCACCACATTGATGGTGACCCACGACCAATCCGAAGCACTGTCCATCAGTGACCGAGTCGTGGTGATGCAGGCCGGGCGAATCACTCAGATCGACGCGCCGTACACCCTCTACGAACACCCGCGCACCGAATTCATTTCCGGCTTCGTCGGCAAAGCCAACCTGCTGCCCGGCGAGCGCGACGACCAGGGCAATGTTCAAGCTTGCAGCCAGGGCCACGGCCCACTGGTCTTGAGCCTGCGTCCAGAGAAAATCGATCTGTGCCAAGCCGGCTCGGGTCGGTTGCAAGGCGTCATCGTCAGCCGCTTCTTTCTCGGCAGCCAATGGCTGTACGGCGTCTCGACCAACCTGGGCGAGCTCAGCGTGGTGCGCCGCAACGACGGCTGCGCGCCGATGACCGAAGGCACGGCGGTAGGTCTTGACTGGGATCCGGCGCTGCTGCGGGTGCTGAGCGTGGACGAGGTGCCGGCATGAAGCTGATCGATGCAATGCGCCGGGGAAGGCAAGGCTATCTGATGTCCGCGCCCGCCCTGGCCTGGTACCTGGGTCTGCTGGTCATTCCCTTGGGGCTGACGTTGGTGCTGTCGTTCAATGTCTTCGACTACGGCACGGGCATCGACGGGGACGCCTACACCCTCGACCACTACGCCAGCCTGCTGAGCGACCCGTACTATTACGAGATTTTCTTGCGCACATTCTGGATCAGCGCACTCACCACTATTTTGTGCGTGCTGATCGGCGTGCCCGAGGCTTATATCCTCAGCCGCATGGGCGCGCCGTGGCGCTCGATCTTCCTCATTCTGATTCTCACGCCGCTGCTGATTTCGGTGGTGGTGCGGGCCTTCGGCTGGAGCCTGCTGCTGGGTGCCGACGGGCTGGTCAACCAGACGCTGCAAGCCTTCGGCGGCTCACCGATGAAGCTGCTCTATACGCCGTTTGCCGTGGTCATCGCCCTGGTGCATGTGATGCTGCCATTCATGATCATCCCGGTCTGGACCTCGCTGCAAAAGCTCGATCCGGCCGCCGAACAGGCCGCGCTGTCCTTGGGCGCGAGCCAGTTGACGGTGATGCGCAAGGTCGTGCTGCCGCAGATCATGCCCGGCGTCTTGTCCGGCACCCTCATCGTGTTCGGCCTCGCCGCCAGTTCCTTCGCCATTCCCGGCCTGCTCGGTGGGCGCCGCCTGAAAATGGTCGCCACGCTGATCTACGACCAGTACCTGTCGGAGCTGAACTGGCCGATGGGCGCGGCCATTGCCGTCGCGCTGCTGCTGCTCAACCTGCTGATCATGCTGTCGTGGAACCGCATGATCGAAGGCCGCTACAAGAAGTCATTGGGGTAACTCGTCATGTCCAGGAACGGTCCTTTCGCCCTGTTGTTTCATGCCCTGGTGGTGGTGTTCATGATGGCGCCGCTGGTGGTGGTCTGTCTTGTTGCCTTCACCCCGGAAAATACCCTGAGCCTGCCGACCACGGCGTTTTCCCTGCGCTGGTTCCGTGCGGTGTTCGAACGCGCCGACTTTATCGATGCGTTCTACAACAGCCTGATCCTGGCATTCAGTGCGGCGTCGTTGGCGACGTTGATCGCAGTGCCGGCGGCGCTGGCGATCACACGGCTCGAATTTCCTGGCCGGGATTTTTTCAATGGCCTGTTCCTGTCGCCGATCATCATTCCACACCTGGTACTGGGTGTGGCGTTGCTGCGGCTGTTTGCGCTGATGGGCGTGAACGGCAGCTTCACCTGGCTGATCTTCGCCCATGTGCTGGTGATTACACCGTATGTACTGCGTCTGGTGCTGGCCTCGGCCATCGGCCTGGACCGCAGCGCCGAGCAGGCCGCGCAATCGCTAGGGGCCGGGCGCTTCACGCTGTTTCGGCAAATCACCTTGCCGATGATCCTGCCCGGGGTAGCCGGAGGCTGGTTGCTGGCGTTCATCAACAGCTTCGACGAGGTCACCTTGTCGATCTTCGTCACTTCACCGGCCACGCAAACCCTGCCGGTGCGCATGTATGTCTACGCCACCGAATCCATCGACCCGATGATGGCGGCGGTGTCGGCGCTGGTCATCGCGCTCACGGCGCTGACCATGATTCTGCTCGACCGGGTCTATGGCCTGGATCGAGTTCTGGTGGGCAAACAATGAGGGCGCCATGGCTCTGTTGAAACGACTGGCCGAAGGCGACCGCCCGGCATTGGACTTTATCCTCGACGGCAAACCGGCCATCGGTCTGCTGGGCGATACCCTGCTTACCGCTGTGCTGACCTGCAGTGAACACTTGCGCGGCAGCGACTTCAGCGCCGAGCCCCGGGCCGGTTTTTGCCTGATGGGCGCCTGCCAGGATTGCTGGGTCCGGCTGGGCGATGGCCGCCGCGTGCGCGCCTGCTCGACGCTACTTGAAGCCGGCCAGCAGATCACCCGCGAACCGGGGCGCCAGCCATGAACAATGCCGTCTGGAATGGCCCCATCGCGAACAGACTCGCTGCCACAGGGGACTTGCAGCAAGCATCACCACCGTCCCCCTGTGGGAGCGAACCTGCTCGCGATGGCGGCGGCGATAGCAGCATAAATCCCACAGCATCGCCTGCGAGGTGGCTATGAAACCGGTAGCCATCATCGGGGCCGGCCCGGCGGGTATTCGCGCCGCCCAGACCCTGGTCGCCCACGGCGTATACCCCGTCCTGCTGGACGAAGCCGCACGCGGTGGCGGACAGATCTATCGGCAACAACCGGCCAACTTCAAGCGCTCGCCGGCCAAGCTGTATGGCTTTGAGGCGCACAAAGCCAGCGCCCTGCACCAAACCTTCGACGCGTTGCGCGAACAGCTCGATTACCGGCCAGACACACTGGTGTGGAACGCCGAGTCGGGCCTGCTGGATACCTTGCATGAAGGCCGCGCCGCGCGCCTGGAGTACGCCAGCGTGATCGTCGCAACGGGCGCCACTGACCGAATCCTTCCCGCTCCGGGATGGACTCTGCCAGGTGTGTACAGCCTGGGCGCGGCGCAGATCGCCCTGAAGTTCCAGGGTTGCGCCATCGGCGAACGGGTGGTGTTCGCCGGCAGCGGCCCTTTGCTTTATCTGGTGGCTTATCAATACGCCAAGGCCGGCGCCAAGGTGGTCGCGGTACTCGACAGCTCGCCCTTGAGCGCCCAGGCCCGCGCCCTGCCCGGCCTGCTGGCTCAACCGGCCACACTGGCCAAGGGGCTCTACTATCGCGCCTGGCTGAGCAGCCACGGCATTGCTGTGCATCAGGGTGCGAGCCTGTCGCGTATCGACGGAGAACGACGCGTCCAGTCATTGCAGTGGCGCAACACAAAAGGCTTGCAATCGCTCGACTGCGACGCGGTGGCCTTCGCCCACGGCTTGCGCAGCGAAACCCAACTGGCTGACCTGCTGGGCTGCGAATTTTCCTGGAGCCCCCTAAACCGCGCCTGGCTGCCGCAGCGTGACCCTGCCGGTCGCAGCAGCGTGCCGGGGATCTACTTGGCAGGCGACGGGGCCGGAATCATGGGTGCCGACGCCGCGGAAATCGCCGGCGAACGTGCGGCCCTGGCCTTGCTCGAAGACCTCGGCTACCTGGTCGACCCGCAGCGTTGCGCCCAACTGGAACAATCCCTGGAACGCATCGGCCGTTTCCGACAGGGCCTGGAGCGCGCCTTTGTCTTTCCCACGGATTGGGCCGCCCACGCCGCTGACGACCTGATGATCTGCCGCTGCGAAGAAGTCAGCGCAGGCGAGATCCGCCAGGTAGTGGGTGAAGGCCATTGGGAAATCAACCGGGTCAAGGCCCATTGCCGGGTCGGCATGGGGCGTTGCCAAGGGAGAATGTGCGGTGCGGCAGCGGCGGAAATCATTGCCAGCGAGAGCGGGCGTCCGGTCGGCGAAATCGGCCGGATGCGGGCACAGGCACCGGTCAAACCCGTACCGTTTGGCCTGGAGGTCGAGCCATGATCGAAGTGGATGTCGTGATCATTGGCGGCGGTATCGTCGGGGCCTCGGCCGCGCTGTTCCTGAGCAAGGCCGGACGCCGGGTGGCATTGCTGGAGCGAGACTTCTGCGGCTCGCACTCCAGCGGCGTCAACTACGGCGGCGTGCGGCGCCAGGGTCGACCGTTGTCACAACTGCCGTTGTCGCAACGGGCCCATGAAATCTGGAGCCAGTTGCCGCAGTTGATCGGCATCGACGGGGAGTACCAGCGCAGCGGTCACCTGAAATTGGCCCGCAGCCCCGACGACTTGCGAGCCCTGCACGACTATGCCGCCAACAGCCAGGGCTTCGGCCTTGATCTGCAACTGCTGGATCGTGACCAGTTGCGCGCCCGCTTCCCATGGGTCGGCGCAGTTGCAGTCGGAGCATCCCTCTGCCCGGACGACGGCCACGCCAATCCGCGACTGGTGTCCCCGGCATTTGCCCAGGCGGCCCGCAGGCATGGCGCACAGGTCTTTGAACAATGCGCAGTCAGCCATGTGGAGCATGACGGTCAGCACTTTAGTGTGCGTACCGAAACGGGCCTGGTGCTTCAGGCCCCCTGGCTGCTGAACTGCGCGGGCGCCTGGGCGAGCCATTTTGCCGCGCAATTTGGCGAAGCGGTGCCGATGCACGCCGGGCATCCAGCGATGCTGGTCACTGAGCCATTACCCTTGGTGATGGATGCCAGCACCGGCGTGGAGGGCGGCGGTATCTATGCCCGCCAGGTCGCCCGTGGCAATTGCGTGCTGGGGGGCGGCCAAGGTTTCGCCCTGGACAATGCCCGCGCCCGCCCCGGCCAGAACGCAGTGGTCGACATCCTGCGCCAAGCCGTCGAGCTCTACCCTTTTTTGGAAGGTGCCCAGGCGATTCGCACCTGGAGCGGCACCGAAGGTTACCTGCCCGATCGCCAACCGGTGATCGGCCACAGCAGCACCCAACCCGGCCTGTTGCATGCGTTCGGCTTTGCCGGCGCAGGTTTTCAGATCGGTCCCGCGGTGGGCCAGGCGCTCACCGAGATCATCTGCTGCGGCGCGTCAAAAACGTCGCTGGATGCGTTTTCAATCACCCGGTTTCACTCCATCTCCGTTGCTTGATAGAGGAAGGTCGCGCCAATGAATAACGTCAAACGCAGTGCACTGTTCGGTTTCTGCTCGCTGGGTTTCTCCTGCCTGGGCGCCCTGCTCCCCGTCAGCCAGGCGATGGCCGAGCCGACGCTTTATCTGGGCATGAACGGTGGGACCATGGAGCGGCTTTACGCCGACAAGGTCTTGCCGGCCTTCGAAAAAGCCAACAACGTCAAAGTGGTGATCGTGCCCGGCACCTCCGCCGACATCCTGGCGAAAGTCCAGGCCAGTAAAGGCAACCCGCAAATGCACGTGATGTTCCTCGACGACGGCATCATGTACCGCGCCATCGCCATGGGGCTGTGCGACAAGCTCGAAGACAGCCCGCCCCTGGCCCAGATTCCGGCCAAGGGCCGCATCAAGGATCAAGCCGTGGCCGTCAGCCTCGGTGTCACGGGACTTGCCTACAACACACGGTTGTTCAAGGAAAATGGCTGGAGTGCGCCCACCTCCTGGATGGACATGGCCGATCCGCGCTTCAAGGACAAACTGGTGTTCCAGTCCCTGGCTTCCTCGACCTTCGGCCTGCACGGTTTTCTGATGTTCAACCGGATCCAGGGCGGCAGCGAAACTGACGTCGAACCGGGCTTCAAGGCCTGGCCAAACACCGTCGGACGCAACGTGCTGGAATACATCCCCAGCTCAGCGAAGATCTCCGAAATGCTGCAAACCGACGAAGCCGCGCTGTTCCCGTTGACGCCGACCCAAGTGACCGCGCTCAAACTCAAGGGCATGCCGGTCGAGTACGC
Organism: Pseudomonas sp. A214; assembly: GCF_900156295.1. Lineage (NCBI taxonomy): Bacteria > Pseudomonadati > Pseudomonadota > Gammaproteobacteria > Pseudomonadales > Pseudomonadaceae > Pseudomonas > Pseudomonas sp. A214. Next base: position 2,908,489 of record NZ_LT707062.1, on the reverse strand, counting down.
GCAACCCAAAGAAGGCGCGGTGGTGCTCAATGTCGCTGAGTGCGCCATTGCCCAGAACACCCAGCCTGAATTGGCGCAAAAGCTCGCCGCCTTCCTGCTGACACCCGAAGCCCAGGCCATCGCCCTGGAAGAAGGCGACCAGATCCCGTCCAACCCCACCACACCGACCACTGACAAAACCCGCGGCCAGGTAGAGGCAATGAAGCAGTACCTGGAAACGGCGATTGCAGTGGATTGGGACCAGGTCAACGAGCAACGCCCGGCCTGGAACGCACGATGGAACCGCAGCGTCGAGCGCTAGACACCTTCGACGCTGGCGAGGGGACTTTGTGGGGGCAAGTCTTGCTCCCACAGATAAAACCTTCGCCACAGGGTGTTGTGTTGAACTGATTATTGGTTAACTGTGCGGCTTCGGGCTTGATGCCCGCCCCTTGATCAGCAGCGAACCTCTCATGCACACCCTCGCTCAACTGCGCGCCGGCCAGCTGTCGGGCATCAAACGGCTGGATCTGTCCTGCGGCCTGACACAGTTCCCCCGGGAAATTTTCGACCTGGCCGACTCGCTCGAAGTCCTCAATCTCAGCGGCAACCAATTGACTGCGCTGCCCGATGATCTGCATCGGTTGCCCCACCTGCGGGTGTTGTTCTGCTCGGACAACCACTTCATTGAATTGCCCGAATGCCTGGGCCGCTGCGCGGCATTGACCATGGTCGGTTTCAAGGCTAACCGCATCGAACGCGTGCCCGGCACTGCCCTGCCGCCACTATTGCGTTGGCTGATCCTGACGGACAACCGCATCAGTCAGTTGCCGCAAGAGCTCGGCCAACGCCCGCACTTGCAAAAGCTCATGCTGGCCGGCAACCGATTACAGCAGTTGCCCACGAGCCTGGGGCAGTGCCATCGTCTCGAACTGCTGCGCATCGCCGCCAACCAATTGACCGAGCTGCCGCAATGGTTGCTCGAGTTGCCAAGCCTGAGTTGGCTGGCCTATGCCGGCAACCCGCTGGAAACCCAGGCCAACGCCGACCTCCTGGCGAGGACGACGCCCATCGACTGGTCGCAACTGAACGTGCATCAACAATTAGGCGAAGGCGCTTCGGGGGTGATTCATCAGGCGCTATGGCAACCACCGGGTCAGGTCGCGCGACACGTCGCGCTCAAACTGTACAAAGGCCAGATGACCAGCGACGGCTCGCCATTGCATGAAATGCACGCCTGCATCACCGCAGGTCGTCATCCGAACCTTATCGACGTGCTGGGCCAGATCAACGGGCACCCCGAGCAACAGGCCGGACTGGTGATGGACCTGATCGCGCCCAGCTACCGCAACCTGGCGGGGCTGCCGAGCCTGGAGTCCTGCACCCGCGACGTGTATGCCGACGCACTGCGTTTCAGCGCTCCCGTGGCCTTGCGCATCGCCCTGGGCATCGCCTCGGTGGCGGCGCACCTGCACCGCCAGGGCATTACCCACGGCGATTTGTACGGGCACAATATTCTGTGCAATGACCAGGGCGACTGCCTGTTGGGCGACTTTGGCGCGGCGTCTTTCCACGCCACTGCCGACACAGTGCAAACCCGTGCGTTACAACGCATCGAAGTGCGAGCATATGGGATTCTGTTGGGGGAATTGCTGGCGCGGATCGAACCGGGGCTCAATGCTGAGGAACTGGCAACGTTGCAGGATCTGCAGGCGCGCTGCTGTCAGCCGCAGGTGCTGGGGCGGCCGGGGTTTGAGGAGATTGAAGGCTTACTGCGCGACTGTGGCGAAGGAACAGGCTCCCTCGCCACAGGGGGTTGTGGTGCTTAACCGGCCAACCCGACAAACATGTCCTGCACGTCGTCGTGATTGTCCAGGCCCTCCAGGAACGCCTCGACTTCGGCCATCTGCTCGTCCGTCAGGCCACTGACCGGGTTTTTCGGCTGGTAGCCGAGCTTGGCGGACAGCACGGTGAAACCTTGCTCCGGCAGCGCCTTCTGCACCGCATCCAGGTCTGAAGGATCAGTGAGGAACAGCGTCGCGCCGTCTTCGCCCGGTTCGAAATCCTGGGCGCCGGCCTCGATGGCGGCCATTTCCGGATCAGCGTCGGGGCTGTCCGGGGCGGCTTCGATCATGCCGACATGGTTGAAGTCCCACGCGACCGAACCCGAGGCGCCCAGTTGGCCCTTGCGAAACGCAACGCGAATCTCGGCGACGGTACGGTTGATGTTATCGGTCACGCATTCGACGATCAGCGGCACCTGATGCGGTGCGAAGCCTTCGTAGGTCACACGATGGTACTGCACGGTTTCGCCGAGCTGGCCGGAGCCTTTCTTGATCGCGCGCTCCAGGGTCTCGCGGGGCATCGAGGCCTTTTTCGCCTGTTCGACCACCAGTCGCAGATGCGCATTGGTGGCAGTGTCAGCGCCGTTGCGCGCGGCAATGGTGATTTCCTTCACCAGCTTGCCGAAGATCTTGCCCTTGGCGTTGGCAGCCGCTTCTTTGTGTTTAACCTTCCACTGTGCGCCCATTACTCACTCTCTTGTCTGTCGCGCCGAGACATCTGCTGGCCGGCGCTGTGACGCAAGTTTATACGGCCTAAACCGGCTGATCGACCAAAAAATCACCGCCGATGAATCAACATTTCCCCGACGTGCTGTAGGGAGTTTCTGAAATGGCGATTTGGCCCCCCCTTTCCTCCTGCGGTTTCGTACTCTCGTGAACTTATCTCCCCAGCCAGTAAGAACCGCGATGCGCAACGAATCGGAAAGTCCTTTCAGCCTGACCCTCACGCAAAGCGATTTGCGCCTGCAAGTCCTGAGGTTTAACGGTCGCGAAGCGCTCAACCAGCCATACCGTTTCGACCTTGAATTGATCGGGCTGTCGCCGCCGATCAATCCCGACACGTTGCTGGACCAGCCTGCCTTCCTGCGCCTCGATGGCGAATGCGGTGTGCATGGCGTTGTGCACAGCGTCGGCGTGACGAGCCATGCCCCACAGCGCATCGGCTATCGCTTGACGCTGGTGCCGTATCTCCAGCGTCTGGAACAGGGCCCACGGCGACGGGTTTTCTACCGGCTCAGCGCTGTGCAGATCCTGCATCGACTGCTGGAAGACAATGCGCTGCCGGCCCACAGCTACCGCTTTGAACTGCCCCATGGGCAGTACCCGTGCCGTCCGTTCTGTATCCAGTACGAGGAGAGCGATCTGGAGTTGCTGCACCGGTTGTGTGAAGAAGAAGGCATTCATTACCACTTCGAACACACCGTTCATGGCCATGTCCTGGTGTTCGCCGAAGACCCGAAAAGTTTTCCCGCCCGTCCGGTCGAACTGAACCTGCGCCCTGATCCCGGCCAGCAACCAGCCCTCAGGCAAGTGTACCAGCGACACTGCGCAATGACCCATGGCCTGCCGGCCGGTTTCAGTGATCGCGACACAAGCCAAGCCGGAGACAGCGCGGCCAATCACGCCTTCGAAGGTGAAAATCACGAGACGATACGCAGCAATCCGACGTTGGCTCATCGTTACCAGGCCGGCCGCCGCAGACTTGAGCGGCTGCGCTGTCGACAGCGGGAAATCCAGGGCCAGAGCCACCAGCCCTTCCTGCGCAGCGGTCATATCGTGCAGATCAGTGAACATCCAGAGTCCACTTTCAACGACCAGTGGCTGATCACCGATATCCAGCATCGCGGGCGGCAATTTTCCATCCTTGAAACCAATCTGTCGCCCACACCGGCGACCCGCGATTACCGTAACCGGTTTTCGGCCATCCCATGGTCCACCGTATTCAGGCCTGCCCTCAAGCATCCAAGACCCTGCATCCCCGGCTATCACCTCGCGTACGTACTCGACCCTGACCATCAGCCGACACGCCCCGATCACCGCGGCCGTGTCACTGTCAGCCTGTGGACCCCGGATAACGAAGGCATCACCCTGCCGGTGTCACGCCTGACGCTGAATGAGCGGCCCGCCCTGAGGACCGGCAGCGTAGTGCTGGTGAGCTTTCTCGATGGTGACCCCGACCGACCGGTGCTATGCCTGGGGGTAGGCGATGTCGGCGGTGGGCAGCCCGCCATACAAACGAAACCGGTGCAGGGTCAAAATGACACAAGGCTGCTATTGGACTGGCTCCTGAATCCGCCAGACCTGACACCCTGACCTCCTTGCGTGACCAGGGCGCTTACTCCCGCGCGGCGGCGCAACAGCCGCCATCCTGTGAATGCATTGATCGGGGTTGTCCATACTGGCGAAACTGATCTGGCTCAAGCGAACCCGAAAAAACGGGCTTACAGTAGGAGCACTACGCCGCATAAGACGGTGCTCTACCTGATGACTGGAGATACCTGCATGCCCTGGAAAAGCTCGGAAAACCGCTACAGTACCGTCACGGTCGCCCTGCATTGGCTGATGCTGATTCTACTGGCCGTGGTTTATGCCTGCATCGAACTGCGAGGGATATTCCCCAAAGGCAGTGACGGCCGGACCCTGATCAAAGAAGCTCACTTCATGCTCGGCCTGACCGTGTTTGTGCTGGTCTGGCTACGCCTGTTCGCCCGCAGCATGGGGAAGACTCCAGCCATCTTTCCCGCCTCGCCTGCCTGGCAGACCTTCCTTGCCCACCTGATGCACTGGGCGTTGTACCTGTTCATGATCGCCATGCCATTGCTGGGGTGGCTGATCACCAGTGCCGAAGGGCATCAGGTGATGTTCTATGGTTTCGACTTGCCGCTGCTGATCGATCAGGACAAAGACTTTGCCAAACAACTGGAGGGCTGGCATGAGTTGGGGGGCACCATTGGCTACTGGCTGATTGGCCTGCATGCCCTGGCGGGTCTGTACCACCACTACATCGTGCGCGATAACACCCTGCTGCGGATGATGCCCAAACGCGGCTGACGCCCGTTATTCAAACCCTCGGCGGCCTTGCAAGCCGCCGGTGTGAACGAAAATCAAGCGGGTGCCGCGGCTAAACTGTCCGGCCTCGACCCGGGCCTTGAGCAGCATCAACGCCTTGCCGGTATACAGCGGCTCCAGTTCGATGGCGCCAGTGGCGTGGATGAAGGCGACGAGTTCGGCGTCGATCCGGGCAAAGCCGCCACGGCTGCCGTCGAACAACTCATAACGCGGGTTGCAAAGACCTGCTTGCCCCACGATGCTTTCGACCTGCTGCGCCACGCCGTGATCCGCAGGCACAGCCAACACGCCGTAGACCGGGTGCTCCCCCGCTTCAGCCAATACCAGCCCCGCCAGGGAGGTTCCGGTACCGCAGGCCAGCCACCAGCCGTGGTAATCCACCCAGCCCAACGCCGCCAATTGTTCACGGGCCCCGGCCACCCAATCCATGCAACCCTGCGCGCCGGACAATCCTGAACCGCCCTCAGGCACCGGATGCAGGTGCGGGTATTGCGCCTGCCAGGGTTGCCAGAAATCCGCGGCGTGCCGCCCTCGGTATCCGCCATAACCCAGCCAGTGCAGGTCCATGTCGAACGCTTTGAGGTCAAGGACCGTCGGCGTTTCCTGGGGATGGCCGCGCAGCAGCCCGACCGTTGGGAACCCGAAGCGCTTGCCAGCCGCTGCCAGCGCATGCAGATGGTTGGAATAGACACCGCCCAGGCTCATGATCCCCTTGGCACCGGCCTCATGGGCAGCGCGCACATGGTGAACCAGCTTGAACCACTTGTTGCCGCTGATCAGGGGGTCAATCTGGTCCAGACGCAGCACCGCCACTTCAACTCCGGCACGGGCGAGCCAGTCCAGATGAAGGAGTTCCAGGCGGGGTTGGGGGTGCCAGTCGAGGCAGGAAAGCAACATTGCAGCAGGCCGAGTCGGGACGAGCCGCAAGTTTAACAGCTAGGTCGCGGATGACCTCAGTGTCTGTGTTCATTGCAACCCCTTGTGGGAGCGAGCCTGCTCGCGATGGCGGTGGGTCAGTAAACACTCATGCAACTGACTCATCGCTATCGCGAGCAGGCTCGCTCCCACAGGGGCTCAGCCCCCGCAGATTCGGTCTTTTACAACTGCGCCGCCAATCGCGAACCCTGATTGATCGCCCGCTTGGCATCCAGTTCTGCCGCTACGTCGGCACCGCCAATGAGGTGGACGGTTTGCCCTGCGGCTTCCAGGCCTTGCTGCAACTCGCGCAACGGATCCTGGCCGGCGCAGATCACGATGTTGTCCACGGCCAGCACCTGCGGCTCGCCGGTTTCACCGATGCGAATGTGCAAGCCTTCGTCATCGATTTTCAGGTACTCAACGCTGTTGAGCATTTGCACCTGCTTGTTCTTCAGGCCCGTGCGGTGAATCCAGCCGGTGGTCTTGCCCAGGCCGTCGCCCACCTTGGATTTCTTGCGCTGCAACAGGAACACTTGCCGCGCCGGGGCATGGGGCTCGGCTTTGATACCCGCCACACCGCCGCGCGCCTGGAGCAGGGTATCGATCCCCCATTCTTTCCAGAACGCTTCACGGTCCTGGCTGGTGGCAACCCCTTGATGGACCAGGAACTCCGACACGTCGAAGCCGATACCGCCGGCCCCGATCACCGCGACGCTGTGACCCACTGGCTTGCGCTCCAGAATCACATCCAGGTAGCTGAGGACCTTGGCATGCTCCACCCCGGGAATCGCCGGCACTCGCGGTGCGATACCGGTGGCCAGGATGATCTCGTCGAAACCGCCCGCGACCAATTGCGCCACATCCACCCGCGTGTTGAGACACAGCTCGACGTGGCTGGTCTGCAATTTGCGCTTGAAATAACGCAGGGTTTCGAAGAACTCTTCCTTGCCCGGCACCCGCTTGGCGATATTGAACTGGCCACCAATTTCGCTGGCCGAATCGAACAGCGTCACCTGATGACCCCGTTCGGCCGCCACGGTAGCAGCGGACAAACCGGCCGGACCGGCACCGACCACAGCGATTTTTTTCACCTGGGTGACCGGCAAGTAATTGAGCTCGGTTTCATGGCACGCCCGCGGGTTCACCAGGCAACTGGTGAGCTTGCCGCCAAAGGTATGGTCCAGACAGGCCTGGTTACAGCCGATGCAGGTATTGATTTCATCCGCGCGCCCGGCGGCAGCCTTGTTGACGAACTCCGGATCGGCGAGGAAAGGCCGCGCCATGGACACCATATCGGCGTCGCCTTCGGCCAGGATCTGCTCGGCCACTTCCGGGGTGTTGATGCGGTTGGTGGTGATCAGCGGAATACTCACTGAGCCGCGCAGTTTGGCTGTGACCTTGCTGAACGCCGCCCGCGGAACCTTGGTGGCGATGGTAGGAATCCGCGCCTCGTGCCAGCCGATACCGGTGTTGATGATCGTCGCCCCGGCCTGCTCGATGGCTTTGGCCAACTGAACGATTTCATCCCAACTGCTGCCACCTTCCACCAGGTCGAGCATCGACAGGCGAAAGATAATGATGAAGTTGGGGCCGACCGCCTCACGCACCCGACGCACGATTTCCACCGGCAGGCGCATGCGGTTTTCATAGCTGCCGCCCCAGCGATCGGTGCGGTGGTTGGTATGGGCCGCCAGGAACTGGTTAATGAAATAACCTTCCGAGCCCATGATCTCGACACCGTCGTACTCGGCTTTCTGGGCCAGGACCGAACAGGTGACAAAATCACTGATCTGCTTTTCGATGCCCTCTTCGTCCAGCTCCTTGGGCTTGAACGGGTTGATCGGTGCCTGGATCGCGCTCGGCGCCACCTGCTTGGGGCTGTAGGCATAGCGCCCGGCGTGGAGAATCTGCATGCAGATCTTGCCGCCGGCCTCATGTACGGCACGGGTCACAATCTGGTGCTTGAGGGCTTCTTCCTCGGTGGTCAGCTTGGCCGCGCCGGAGTAAACGCCGCCCTCGTCATTCGGCCCGATTCCGCCGGTGACCATCAGCCCCACGCCGCCACGAGCGCGCTCGGCAAAATACGCCGCCATGCGCTCGAAACCACCGGGCTTTTCTTCAAGACCCGTGTGCATCGACCCCATCAGGGTGCGATTGCGCAACGTGGTAAAACCCAGGTCCAGCGGGGCCAGCAGGTGCGGGTAATGAGGGGTGGTCATCGATAACTCCACAACGGGCGATCACGGAAAAAATGCGGAGGCTCTGCGGCTTCCATCAGTCATGCCAGACAGCCTAAGAGCGGGAAGCTGCGTGCTCAATGGCCGTAACTGACAACTTAATGATCCAAATGCGCAACGCCCCTTGGCAACACCCCATCGTGGGCCCTACCCTAGTCAGTGAATCCGCACACGGCCGCTGACTGTTCCCCATGCGCAAATTTCTGTACTTGCTGTTGTCACTGGCCTTGATTGCCGCCCTGATCACCTACGCACTGTGGACGGTGGATCGTCCGGCGGGTCATTACCTGTCAGACCTTCGCATCAACCTGGCGGTGAACCAGGGCACCCCTGCCGATCAAGGCAACTTGCTGGGCATCCAGCCCGAACTGTTCCCCACCGACTACCAGAGCCCCGAACGCCTGCACCGCAAACTGGCGGCCTATTTGCAAACCGCTCGTGACCTGGGCTTGCTCAATGACAAAACCGTGGTGGTCTTGCCCGAGCACATTGGCACCTGGTTGATGATCGCCGGGGAAAAAGACGAGTTGTATCAGGCCGCCACGTTGAAGGAAGCGATGAACTGGCTGGCGGTCAGCAACCCGCTGGCGTTCATCCAGGCGCTGGTCAGCGCAAAAGGTGACAACCGGCTGGACGATGCTTACCTGCGCATGAAAGCCGACACCATGGCCCGTGACTACCAGGCACTGTTCGGCGGACTCGCCAAGGAGTTCGGCGTGACTCTGGTGGCCGGCTCCATCGTGCTGCCCGAGCCAAGCGTCAGCGATGGCCAACTGAAAGTTGGCCGGGGCCCGTTGTACAACAGTAGCGTGGTGTTCGGCCGCGACGGTCGGCCGCTGGGCCAGCCACAGCGCCAACAGCACCCCATGTTCGAGCAACAGGGCGTGCTGGGGCCAGACCATCCGGACACAATCAGCGTCGTCGACACCCCTGCCGGTCGCCTGGGCGTGCTGATCGGCAGCGACAGTTGGTACCCGGTTCATTATCGGCAGTTGAATGAACAGGGGGCGCAATTGGTGGCAGTGCCTGCCTTTGTCAACGGTCGCCATACCTGGGAAAAACCCTGGGGTGGCTATAGGGGCCTGTCCACACCGAGCGAAGTCAGCCTCAAGCCTGGGGAAGTGAGTGAAGGCCAGGCCTGGCATCGCCTGACACTGACCAGCCAGCCGCCCAGCAGCCAGGCCAGGGGCGGCGTCAGTGTCTTCCTGCGAGGTCAGTTCTGGGACAACGGTAACGCCGGGCAGAGTTTCATCAGCCATGACGGCGAGCATTTTCCCGACGGTGAAGCTCGTGGCGCCCGTCTGCTGAACCTGTGGCTGTAACACCATGAAACCGCAACCGATGCGACTGGGAGACTTGTCAGTCAGCTTCGTCCATAGCCTGGCCGACGCGGTTGCCAGCCATGGCCACGACCCCCAGCCTTTGCTTGAACAATACGGTCTGGATGCGGCACGCCTGGCCGAGCCCGGTGCTCGTCTGTCGATCCCGCGCTACATGCGCCTGGGGCACGCCGCCATCCAACAGACCCAGGACCCTGCCTTGGGTTTGCGCATGGGCCAACTTAGCCGCTTGAGCCAGGCCGGGCTGGCAGGCGTGACGGCGGCCCAGGCACCGACGGTGCGCGAAGCCGCGCGGTGCATGATCCGCTTCGAGCCGCTGTACGGCTCCAACTATCGCGGTCAGTCGAGTTTTCATGAAGATGCCCGAGGCGCGTGGCTGCGGTTCTATTCCATCAGCCCCTATAACGCCTACAACCGCTTCGTCGTGGATTCGATCATCGCCGGCTGGCTGGCGCAGCTGTCCTGCGTGAGTGCTGTCGCGTTGAGGGCTGAACGGGTGGAAATCGAGTTCGAAGCACCGGCATACCTGGAGGCCTATCGCGCGCTCGGTGACTGCCCGATCCAGTTCGGTGCCGAACATAATCAGCTACGCCTGGGACTCGACAGTCTCGCCCAACGCAACCCCCAACATTGCCCCGGCACCTGGCGACACCTGGTTCAGTTGTGTGAACGGGAACTGGAGCAATTGACGCGCACCCGCAGCCTGCGCGAGCGCATCATCCAACTGCTGGGGCCCTTGCTCAACGGCGGTCGGGAACCCGACCTGGAAGAAGTGGCGGCGCGTCTGAAGCTGCCGACCTGGACACTGCGTCGCAAACTGGCCGAAGAAGGCACGCAATTTCGCGCAATCCTCAACGACACTCGCCGCGACCTGGCCATGACCTACATTCGCGACACTGAACTGGCGTTCGGTGAAATCGCATACCTGCTGGGGTTCGCCTCAGCCGAAGCCTTTCAACGCGCCTTCAAGCGCTGGAACAACCAGACTCCGGGCGAGTTTCGGCGCAGCCGTAGAAGCAGTTAAGCTGCAAACCTGCCGCTGATAACGTGTCGTTTTTAGCGGATTTACAGCTCTGTCGCATCCTCGGCGGGTTCCAGGGGATCAAGCTCATACGCCTGATATTCCAGCAGCTCTTCCTGATAATCATCCATCTTGAATCCTTCCCATAACGTAACGTTGAAACCGATGCCTGATGGCGCTGGAATCAGCATAAAGCCGCTTTATGAACAAAACATGAAGCAAAAGCTTCATGAATTAAACGTAGCACAGCGCTGGGAAATTACTGCGTGCAGGTGTGGCAAGGGATTTCCACCCTTGCCACTGAACATCAAGAGGCGGGAAGCGGCTGGATCGGCTCAGAGGGGGCCGGCAAGGCGCTGGGGGGCGGCGGTGTAATGGCTTGCGTCGACGACTCAGGCTCGGATAGTTGAGGCTCGCTGGGTGCGATGGGCGCGGGCTCTGCCGGCGGCGCGACCGGCTCCGAACTGGCCGGAGAAGTCTCGGCAGGCGCGGGCGTGGCCTCCTCCACCGGCGCGACTGGCGCTGCTGCCGGTTCGGGAGCCGATTCGGGAGCCGGCTCCGGCTCTGGAGCTAGAGCAGGTACAGGAATCGGTGCCGGCTCTGGTGCAGGAACAGGCATCGGTGTCGGCACCGGAGTAGAAACCGGTGACAACGCCGCCGGCTCGACCTGGGGTTCCGGAACGCCAAGCTCAGCCTTGGGTTTTTCGGTTTCTTCCACGGGTTTCTTCGCCTCGGGAGGCAGGAACAACTCCACGAGGGCAAAGAAACGCTCATAGAACTTCGCCGACGACACGGTTTCGCTGGCAACCTTGACCATCGAATCATCGGACGAGCCGATCGGCATCGACACCGATCCCAGCACCCCCACGCCCAAGCTGGCGGAGTTGTTGGTTTTCTTCAGCGCATAACGGTCCTGCAAGGCGTTGGCAAACATGGTCGCACGGTGTCCGGGACCACTGTCTTGCGCACAGACCAGATTGAAGCTGATCTCCATATGGGTTTCGCCGGTCTGCTGAAAACTCTTGTGACCGCTGACCAGCTTCGGATCGCTACTGGTAATGATGTAGCCCTGGCTGAGCAATGCCCGGCGCCCGGCTTCGCAGGTCGCCGCATCATTCACTGAATAGGAACGCGAGAACGTACCGGAGTCATCGAAGTTTCCATGCTCGTAGATAGCTGTTTTCTTCGACGAGCAACCGGCTGCAGCGGCCAGCACCAGTGCCAGCCCGACGGTGCGCATAGGGAATGATTTGAACATTGAACATCCTGAGGAAAACGATCCGGGGCGTATTGTGCAACAGAACGCTGCCAGGCCGCGTGGCTAATCTTGTCTCAAACGGGTTACAAGTCTACTGGGGGTTATTTGCGGGAAAAAGACGCGAATTCGGTGGAGCGACGAAGATACTGCCCGATGCAACAAGCAGACACAAAAAACCCGGCCTTTCGGCCGGGTCGTTGTGGGGCAAACCATCAGAGCACTTAGAAGCGCTCGATGTCCGCCTCACTCTCCAACTGCTTGCGATAGGCAGCGAAGTCCTGCTGGCCGACACGAGAAGCGAGATAACGGCGGTATTGCGCCTTCTCCTCATCGCTCGGTGCCGCCGCTTCGTTCACGCCGTTCAAGCGCACGATGACCAGACTGCCATCGGGCAACGTCACACTGCTGAACGTCGGCTTGTCTTTCGATTCGGGTTTAGGCATCCGGAACAATGCCTGCAACACCGCCGGATCAATCCCTTCCTGGCTTCGAGTCGCCGCCTCGATGACCTTCCATTTCTGACCGTCGACAGGTTGATCCAGGGCCGTCTTGCCATCGCGCAAACCGGCAATCAACTCCTCGGCCCGGGTCTTGGCCGCCGCACTGGCATGTTCCTTCGCCAGTTGAGCGCGAATGGCCCCGTCCACGCTTTCCAGTGGCATTTGCTCGGGCTTGCGGTGCTCCTTGGCACGCAGCACCACCACGGTTTCCGGGTCCAGCTCGATGGCGGTGCTGTTTGCACCCTCATCCAGTACCTCCGGGCTGAACGCGGCGCTCACCACGGCGCGGTTGGCCGCGATCCCCTCCCCACCCTCACGGCCGAACGGCGCCGAAGTGTGGACGGTCAGTTTCAGGTCCTGAGCCGGCTGTGCCAGGTCGGAGGCTTCGAAAGAGGCATCCTCCAGTTGCTTGGTCGCCTCCACGAAACGCTGCTCAACCTGCTGGGTTTTCAGCTCGCGAACAAGCTTGTCCTTGAGGCTGGCAAACGTTGGCACTTCAGGCGCTTCGACTCCCAACAACTTGATCAGGTGAAAACCGAAATCGGTACGCACCGGTGCCGATACCTGATCCTTGCTCAACGCATACAGAGCCTTTTCGAACTCCGGATCGTAGACACCCGGACCGGCATAACCGAGATCGCCGCCGCTGTTCGCCGAACCTGGGTCCTGGGAGAACTCCTTGGCCAACGCCTCAAACGATTCGCCTTTGGCCAAACGAGCCTGAATCTCTTCGATCTTCGCCTTGGCCTGGGCTTCGGTGACCTTGTCGTTCACTTCGATCAGGATGTGCGCAGCACGACGCTGTTCGGACAGGTTCGCGATTTCTTTCTGATAGGCCGCTTGCAGGTCTTCATCCTTGACGCTGACCTGATCGAAGAAAGAAGCCTTCTTCAGCTCAAGGTAGTCGATGACCACCTGGTCGGGCGTCATGAATTCCTTGGCATGCTTATCGTAGTAAGCCTTGACCTCATCATCGGTCAGTTTGACCGTCGACGAGTCGGCCTGGATATTCAAGGTGGCGAAATCCCGGGTCTGTTTTTCCAGACGGGCGAAGGCCAACACCTGGGCGTCGGTGACAAAACCACTCCCCGCCAGACCTGCGCGCAACTGGCCGATCAGCATCTCCTGAGCCAGCATCTGACGAAATTGCATGCGGCTGTAACCCAGCTGGCGGATCACCTGATCGAAACGCTCGGCGCTGAATTTGCCATCGACCTGAAACTCAGGCGTTTGCAGGATCACTTGATCCAGCGCCGCTTCGGAGAAAGCGAATTTCGAATCTTGCGCGCCTTGCAGCAACAGCTTGCGATCGATCAGGCCTTTGAGCGCTGAGTCGCGCAGCATTTTTTCGTCCAGCAACGAAGCGTCGAAATCCTTGCCCAGCTGTTGCATGAGCTGGCGGCGTTGCATGTCGACCGCCTGGCTCAGCTCGTTCTGGCTGATCTCTTCGCCGTTGACCTTGGCTGCGTCATTACTGTTGGTGGTAGCTTGAAAAATGGCATCGAAACCGGTCAACGCCATCAATACGACGATGACCCCGATGATGGTTTTGGCAATCCAGCCTTGTGAATTGTCCCTGATATTCTGCAGCATGCGTCCCCCAGAAACGGTTGAACTTCAAATTTAGGCAACCGTGGAGCGTGGGTAGAATCCGGATAGAAGAAAGGCGCATCCGAGGATGCGCCTTCTCGTAACTGGCGGAGCGGACCGGACTCAAACCCGCGAGTCCTGGCGTGACACACCGGCTACAAACCGGCTGTATGACCGCTCCGCTGCCAAGCCAGGCATGACCCCGACCCGGATAAACTCGGTGAAACCTTAGTCGTTAACAGCTTCTTTCAATGCCTTGCCAGCTTTGAAACCAGGCTTTTTGGCAGCAGGGATTTCCAGCGTTTGGCCGGTCTGCGGGTTGCGGCCGGTACGCGCTGGGCGATCAGTCACGGAGAAGGTGCCGAAACCAACCAGAACTACGGAGTCGCCGGCCTTGAGAGCGCCAGTGACGGATTCGATTACAGCGTCCAGCGCACGGCCAGCAGCAGCTTTCGGGATATCAGCGGATGCAGCGATAGCATCAATCAGTTCCGACTTGTTCACTCTAAGTCCCCTTATATCTATTTGAGATGATTCTAAGTTTTTTTGGTGAAAGCAAAAACGAGTGCTGAATGGCCTACAGACACTTAAGAGCCGCTTTATAACAAGGGCTCTAAAAAACTGTCAAGGAAGCCCCCCAGGCAAATGCGTATTAATGCGTGCTAATTCTTTCCTTAGAGTCAGACTCTCGCTTGTCTTCCTTCGCGACTATCTCCGGAGCCACATCCGGCAAGGGCTCCGGCGCGTATTGCAGCGCAATTTGCAGGACCTCGTCAATCCATTTAACCGGTTTGATCTGAAGATCCTGCTTAATGTTGTCAGGAATCTCCTTCAAATCGCGGACATTCTCCTCGGGAATGATCACGATCTTGATCCCGCCACGGTGAGCCGCCAGCAGTTTTTCCTTCAGACCGCCGATGGCCAATACCTGGCCACGCAGGGTGATTTCACCCGTCATGGCGACGTCGGCGCGCACAGGAATGCCGGTCAGCGCGGATACCAGGGCCGTGCACATGCCTACGCCGGCGCTCGGGCCGTCCTTGGGCGTAGCCCCTTCAGGCATGTGGATATGGGTGTCGCGCTTCTCGTGGAAGTCCAGGGGGATGCCCAGGCTCCGGGCGCGGCTGCGCACGACCGTCAGCGCTGCGGTGATCGACTCGACCATCACATCGCCTAGCGAACCGGTCTTGATCAGTTGACCCTTGCCCGGTACTACGGCCGCTTCGATAGTCAGCAACTCGCCACCGACCTGAGTCCACGCAAGGCCAGTCACCTGACCAATCTGATCCTGCTGCTCGGCGAGGCCGTAGCGGAACTTGCGAACACCCAGGAAGTGCTCCAGCAGGTCCGAAGTAACCTTGACCGCGAAGCGTTTTTCCAGCGCATGCTCTTTGACCGCCTTGCGGCAGACCTTGGCAATTTGCCGCTCCAGACCACGCACACCCGCCTCGCGAGTGTAGTAGCGGATAATGTCGCGAATCGCTTCCTCGTCAAATTCCAGCTCGCCTTTTTTCAGGCCGTTGGCCTGGATCTGCTTGGGCGAAAGGTATTTGACGGCGATGTTGATCTTCTCGTCTTCGGTGTAGCCCGGCAGACGGATCACCTCCATCCGGTCCAGCAGTGCTGGCGGAATGTTCATGGAGTTGGAGGTGCAGAGGAACATCACGTCCGACAGGTCGTAGTCGACCTCCAGATAGTGATCGTTGAAATTGTGATTCTGCTCCGGATCGAGCACTTCGAGCAGCGCAGAAGCGGGATCGCCGCGCATATCGCTGCCCATCTTGTCGATTTCATCCAAAAGAAACAGCGGATTGCGCACGCCAACCTTAGTCATCTTTTGAATCAATCTTCCTGGCATCGACCCGATATAAGTGCGGCGATGCCCCCGAATTTCCGCTTCATCGCGCACGCCACCGAGGGCCATGCGCACGAATTTACGATTGGTCGCGTGGGCAATCGACTCTGCCAGCGATGTTTTACCGACCCCGGGAGGCCCCACCAGGCACAGTACCGGCCCGCGAATTTTCTTCACGCGTTTTTGCACGGCGAGGTATTCGAGGATACGTTCCTTGACCTCTTCCAGACCGTAATGGTCGGCATCGAGAATATCTTCGGCGCGGGCCAGGTCCAGACGGACCTTGCTTTGCGCCTTCCAAGGCACCTGAACCAGCCAGTCGATATAGGAGCGCACCACAGTGGCTTCGGCAGACATAGGCGACATTTGCTTGAGCTTGTTCAGCTCGGCCTGGGCCTTGGCAAGTGCATCCTTGGGCAGGCCCGCAGCATCGATGCGCTTTTTCAGCTCTTCGATTTCGTTGTGCCCTTCGTCACCATCGCCAAGTTCCTTCTGAATGGCCTTCATCTGCTCATTCAGGTAGTACTCGCGCTGGCTACGCTCCATCTGCTTCTTGACGCGACCACGAATGCGCTTCTCGACCTGCAGTAGGTCGATTTCGCCATCCAGCAGTGCCAGCACGTGTTCGACACGGGCAGACAAATCGATGATTTCGAGAATTTCCTGCTTCTGCTCGATCTTGAGGGCCATGTGGGCCGCCATCGTATCGACCAGCCGCCCAGGTTCGTCGATGCTGTTAAGCGACGACAGGACCTCAGCAGGCACCTTCTTGCCCAACTGCACGTATTGTTCGAACTGCGACAGAAGACTGCGGACAAACACCTCAGACTCACGCTCGGGCGCGTCCACTTCGTCGATCAGCGACACTTCGGCCCGGCAATGGCCGTCCACTTCGCTGAAACGCTCGACCGTGCCACGCTGCTCACCTTCGACCAGGACCTTGACGGTGCCGTCGGGCAGCTTGAGCAGCTGCAGAACTGTTGCAATTGTGCCTACGCGATAAAGTGCGTCTTCGCCGGGATCATCGTCAGCAGGATTTCTCTGCGCCAACAGAAGAATCTGCTTGTCACCCGTCATCGCAGCCTCGAGGGCTTCGATAGACTTCTCGCGCCCCACGAACAGCGGGATAACCATGTGCGGATAAACCACGACATCACGCAATGGCAGGAGAGGCAATTCGATGGTTGTCTTCATGATTTCGCCTCTACGGCGGCCACAAGGCCGGAAACAGATGGAAGTAAGCTTGAAACCAAGATGGGGGCAGCCTTGAAAAAAAACAAGCGCAAAGACACGTCTAAAACGCGCAAAAAGCAAAGGGGCCCGAAGGCCCCTTCTTTATTCCGGCACCGGGACGCTTAAGCGTCCGGCGCGGCCTTGGCAGCCGGCTCTTTGTTTTCGTAGATATACAAAGGCTTGGACTTACCTTCTATAACGCTTTCATCGATCACGACTTTACTCACCTCAGACTGCGAGGGGATCTCATACATCGTGTCGAGCAATACGCCTTCCAGAATCGAGCGCAACCCACGGGCACCGGTTTTACGCTCCAGGGCTCGTTTGGCAACCGATTTCAGCGCGTCGGAACGGAACTCCAGGTCTACACCTTCCATTTCGAACAGCTTGGCATATTGCTTGGTCAGGGCATTCTTCGGCTCGGTCAGAATCTGCATCAGTGCAGCTTCATCCAACTCGTCCAGTGTCGCCAGGACCGGCAAGCGACCCACGAATTCCGGGATCAGACCGAACTTGACCAAATCATCAGGTTCGACTTCACGCAGGGATTCACCGACCTTCTTACCCTCTTCCTTACTGCGCACTTCGGCGTTGAAACCAATGCCGCCACGGGTGGAACGGTTTTGAATAACCTTTTCCAGGCCGGAGAACGCGCCACCGCAGATGAACAGAATGTTACGCGTGTCGACCTGCAGGAACTCCTGCTGCGGATGCTTGCGACCACCCTGAGGCGGAACGGAAGCCACGGTACCTTCGATCAGCTTGAGCAAGGCCTGCTGCACGCCCTCGCCGGAAACATCCCGGGTGATGGACGGGTTGTCGGACTTGCGGGAAATCTTGTCGATTTCGTCGATGTAGACGATACCCATCTGGGCCTTTTCCACATCGTAATCGCACTTCTGCAGCAGTTTCTGAATGATGTTCTCGACATCCTCACCCACATAACCCGCCTCGGTAAGGGTGGTTGCGTCGGCGATGGTGAACGGAACGTTCAGCAAACGGGCCAGGGTTTCGGCAAGCAGGGTTTTACCCGAGCCTGTCGGGCCGATCAGCAGGATGTTGCTCTTGCCGAGCTCGACCTCGTCATTCTTTTTGTCACGTTGGTTCAGGCGCTTGTAGTGGTTGTACACCGCTACGGCCAGTACCTTTTTCGCGCGCTCCTGACCAATGACATATTGATCAAGGATGCCGCTGATTTCTTTAGGCGAAGGCAACTTATGCGCGCTGCTTTCGGCCTGGGCTTCCTGCACCTCCTCGCGGATGATGTCATTGCACAGGTCGACGCACTCGTCGCAAATGAAGACCGAGGGGCCGGCAATCAATTTGCGTACTTCATGCTGGCTTTTGCCACAGAAGGAGCAATAAAGCAGTTTGCCGTTGTCCTCGCCGTTGCGGGTGTCAGTCATTCGATCGATCCAAATCCGATAGGCTTGCAACACAAGATGAAGGCAATTGCGGGCTTTTTCAAGCCCGCAGGCGGCCGGTCATCCCAACCACCTGCATTTTGAGCGGCTTAGGCAGGCATTTGACGCTTGTTGATCACGGAGTCGATCAGGCCATATTCGGCCGCACGCTCAGCGCTCATGAAGTTGTCACGCTCGGTGTCACGCTCAATGGTTTCGAGGCTTTGGCCGGTGTGATGGGCCAGCAGCGAGTTCAGGCGCGAACGAATGTGGAGGATTTCCTTGGCATGGATGTCGATATCCGACGCCTGCCCCTGGAAACCACCCAACGGCTGGTGAATCATCATGCGCGAATTAGGCAGGCAGTGACGCTTGCCCGCTGCGCCACCGGCGAGCAGGAATGCGCCCATGCTGCAGGCCTGGCCGATGCAGATGGTGGAAACGTCAGGCTTGATGAACTGCATGGTGTCGTAGATCGACATGCCTGCTGTCACCGAGCCACCAGGTGAGTTGATGTACAGATGGATATCCTTGTCCGGGTTTTCCGCTTCAAGGAACAGCAGTTGCGCCGCAACCAGGTTGGCCATGTAGTCTTCAACGGGGCCGATCAGGAAGATGACGCGTTCCTTGAGCAGACGCGAGTAGATGTCATAGGCACGTTCGCCACGGGCAGACTGCTCGATAACCATCGGGACCAGGCCGCCTGCGGCTTGGATGTCAGAGCTCTGCTGATAAAAAGAATTGCGGGACATGTCTCGCAGTCACTCCCAAATAGTTATGTCTTGAATACGCATAAGCCAGCGCGAAGGCTGGCTTATGGGTGTGTATTTCTTACCGCAGAACGATCAATCGGCTTGTGGAGCTTCCACCGGCTTGACCGCTTCTTCGTAAGAGACCGCTTTATCGGTCACGCTAGCTTTCTGCAGAACAGTATCCACAACTTGTTCTTCCAGCACAACCGAACGGACTTCGTTCAGTTGCTGGTCGTTCTTGTAGTACCAGGACACGACTTGCTCAGGCTCCTGATAGGCCGAAGCCATTTCCTGGATCAGCTCGCGAACGCGGGCTTCGTCAGGCTTGAGTTCGAACTGCTTGACCACTTCAGCAACGATCAGGCCCAGCACAACGCGGCGCTTGGCTTGCTCTTCGAACAGCTCAGCGGGCAGTTGATCCGGCTTGATGTTGCCGCCGAACTGTTGAACAGCCTGTACACGCAGACGGTTCACTTCGTTGTCCAGCAGAGCCTTTGGCACTTCGATCGGGTTGGAGGCCAGCAGACCGTCCATGACCTGGTTCTTGACCTTGGACTTGATGGCCTGACGCAGCTCACGCTCCATGTTCTTGCGAACTTCGGCGCGGAAACCTTCCAGACCGGTTTCCTTGATGCCGAACTGGGCGAAGAACTCTTCGTTCAGCTCTGGCAGTTTCGGCTCGGAAACGCTGTTGACGGTCACGCTGAACTCGGCGGATTTACCAGCCAGGTCCAGGTTCTGATAATCCTCAGGGAAGGTCAGGTTCAGAACGCGCTCTTCACCGGCCTTGGCGCCAACCAGGCCATCTTCGAAGCCAGGGATCATGCGGCCAGAGCCCAGCACCAGCTGAGTAGCCTTGGCGGAACCACCGGCGAACACTTCACCGTCGACCTTGCCGACGAAATCGATGTTCAGTTGATCTTCGTTCTGGGCAGCACGATCGGCCACTTCGAAACGGGTGTTCTGCTTGCGCAGGATGTCCAGCATCTTGTCCAGGTCGGCATCCGAAACATCGGCGCTCAGACGCTCGACGGAGATGGACTCGAAACCGGCAACCGTGAACTCAGGGAACACTTCGAACGTGGCGATGAACTCCAGGTCCTTGCCCTTTTCCAGCACTTTAGGCTCGACGGACGGAGCACCGGCCGGGTTCAGCTTCTGCTCGACGACCGCTTCGTAGAACGAAGACTGGATCACATCGCCCACGGCTTCCTGGCGTGCGTCAGCTTCATAACGCTGACGGATCACGCTCATTGGCACTTTGCCTGGGCGGAAACCTGGGATTTTGGCCTTTTGGGCAGTCTGCTGCAGACGCTTGTTGACCTGAGTCTCGATGCGCTCAGCCGGCACGGTGATGCTCATGCGGCGCTCAAGAGCAGAAGTATTTTCAACAGAAACTTGCATGGATATTCCTCGTTGCACAGACGTTGGCCGGGCGTTTCCGACCCCAGAATCAAGGGCATGCATTCTAGTAGGTCAAACTCAAGAAGTCACCCTACTGAAAAAGGGCTGGAAACAGGCGCCGAATTTAGGAGCGGACATACGGTCATGCCTCGCCCGGATTGCAAATACAGTCGATCACTGCAAGGCTCTGGGTCAATGCTTCTATATATAGGAGCAGCAAACCCGCGCGCCCGGCATCCGGTCTCGCGAGGAGACCAACGGGCATGCCGCGCATCATCAGGAAACACAATCGTGACGACCCGGGCACCCCGCACAACCCTGAACCAGGGCCGACGACAAAAAATCATGAATACAAAAACGGCGCAGCCCTCTTCAGGTACTGCGCCGTTCTCTGCTATTTAAATAGCGACTTGTATGGTGCGGACGGAGAGACTCGAACTCTCACACCTTGCGGCGCTGGAACCTAAATCCAGTGTGTCTACCAATTCCACCACATCCGCGTATCAAGCTTTTAAAGCAAAGGCGCCAGACTGTTAATCTGGCGCCTTTCTAGAATATGGGGTGGACGATGGGGATCGAACCCACGACAACGGGAGTCACAATCCCGTGCTCTACCAACTGAGCTACGCCCACCATATTGCCTTGTTGCCTTACTTGTGCCAAAGCTGCCTAATTGGCGCACCCGGCAGGACTCGAACCTGCGACCATCCGCTTAGAAGGCGGATGCTCTATCCAGCTGAGCTACGGGCGCCTTTTTAATCTGTATTCTTGGACGATTACAAACTAAGTGCTTTCAGTGTTACCGAGTTAAAACAACCAACTCTGCTCCACCTTCTTAACCAGTGCTAGGCTGTGCCCGACAAGTGCGACGAATGTTATAGACGGCCTGATAGGTCGTCAACTCTTTTTTAAAAAAAATTCATTTAATTAAAGGGGTTAGGGGAATTTGCAGACCAAGCGCCTTTGCCCTCACGCCTCGGCATGCGAGAATGCGTTCTCTTTTTTTCCCCTCTCGATGGTTAACCACGCGCAATGACTGCACAACTTATCGACGGCAAATCGATCGCCGCCAGCCTGCGCCAGCAGATCGCCCAACGAGTCACCGAGCGTCGCCAGCAAGGCCTGCGCACGCCCGGCCTTGCGGTGATCCTGGTCGGCAGCGATCCTGCCTCTCAGGTTTATGTCTCGCACAAGCGTAAAGACTGTGAAGAGGTCGGCTTCCTTTCCCAGGCCTACGACCTGCCTTCCGAAACCACTCAGCAAGCATTGGCTGATCTGATTGATCGCCTGAACGACGACCCGAACATCGATGGCGTTCTGCTCCAACTGCCTCTGCCTGAACACCTCGACGCCTCCAAACTGCTGGAGCGTATCCGCCCGGACAAAGATGTCGACGGCTTCCATCCTTATAATGTCGGTCGCCTGGCCCAGCGTATCCCGCTGCTGCGCCCCTGCACCCCCAAAGGCATCATGACGTTGCTGGAAAGCACCGGCGTGGACCTGTACGGTCTCGATGCCGTGGTGGTTGGCGCGTCCAACATCGTTGGCCGTCCGATGGCCATGGAGTTGCTGCTGGCCGGCTGCACCGTCACCGTGACCCATCGCTTTACCAAGGACCTGGCTGGACACGTCGGCCGCGCCGACCTGGTGGTCGTTGCCGCCGGCAAGCCTGGCCTGGTGAAGGGCGAGTGGATCAAGGAAGGCGCCATCGTCATCGACGTGGGCATCAACCGCCAGGACGATGGCAAGCTGGTCGGTGACGTGATCTACGAAACCGCCCTGCCTCGTGCAGGCTGGATCACTCCAGTCCCTGGCGGCGTAGGTCCGATGACCCGTGCCTGTCTGCTGGAAAACACCTTGTATGCGGCGGAAACGCTGCATAGCTGATACGCCTTTTCAGCGCAGTTCCAATCCCTGTGGGAGCGAGCCTGCTCGCGATAGCTTTGTCTCAGCCTTCATCCATGCTGACTGACACACCGCTATCGCAAGCAGGCTCGCTCCCACAGGAGTTTTTGCGCCCTTCATTAAACTTTATTTAATCGCAAGCTCCGGCGGTACAGGCATATGGCGCTGTCGTCGCCCATACTCATAAAATGCAGCGCATTTTTAACAAGCCATTGCTGCACGGCACCTTCAACTCTATCGAGTCTACTCGCGTGAAAATCCGTCTTTCTATCCTCAGCCTGTTCTTCGCTTTCACAGGTACCTTTATCACGCAGAATGTCGAGGCGCAGGAAACTATCGCCACTCCGCGAGACACCTCAAAACTGCAAGTCGCCTCGGGCAGCGCGATACTGCTGGACTTGCAGACGAATAAAGTCGTTTATGCCAGCAATCCCGACGTAGTGGTGCCCATCGCTTCGGTGACCAAATTGATGACCGGTCTGATCGTGCTGGATGCCAAGCAGGATCTGAATGAATACATCTCCATGACCATCGCCAATACACCGGAGATGAAGGGGGTATTTTCCCGGGTCAAGCTCAACAGCGAACTGTCACGCCGGGACGTGTTGCTGATTGCCCTGATGTCGTCGGAGAACCGCGCCGCCGCCAGCCTCGCCCACCACTACCCGGGCGGGTACGCAGCGTTCATCGCGGCCATGAACGCCAAGGCAAAGGCGCTGGGCATGAGCAGCACCCACTATGTCGAGCCCACAGGCCTGTCGATTCACAACGTATCCACCGCCCGGGACCTGACCAAACTGCTGATCGCGGCACGCAAATATCCATTGCTGAGCGAACTGAGTACCACCAAGGAAAAGACCGTAACCTTCCGCAAACCGGTTTATAGCCTGGGCTTTCGCAATACCGACCACTTGGTCCATAAGGCTGGCTGGGACATCCAACTGACCAAGACCGGCTTCACCAATCAGGCCGGCCACTGCCTGGTACTGGTGACGAAAATGAGCAATCGACCGATGGCCTTGGTGGTGCTGGATGCGTTTGGGAAATACACCCACTTCGCCGATGCCAGCCGGATCCGTAGCTGGGTGGAAACCGGCAAAAGCGCCAGCGTCCCTGCCGCGGCCCTTCAATACAAGGCGGCCAAGAACCTCAAGAGCCGCCAAACCGGTGTAGTCGAAGCGTCGAATTAATTAATCAGGCAAACAAAGCCCCGACTCATCGGGGCTTTGTTTTATTCAAGGTTTTAGATCACCCAGCGGGTCATACGCTCTGGAACCGGGCTCTTCCTGCTCATCCTCTTCGTCCAGAGGCGCCTTGGCGGGGCCTATCGGATCGACTTGAGGATCGCCGAGATCCGGCGAATCGGGATCAAATCCCAAATCATCGCCTGAAGAATGTTCGGAAGAATGTGGCCCCGTAGGTGTTTTCGACTGTGCCATGCTTTTCTCCTCGCAAGCATGGGCCGGATATTCCGGCCCTGAGGTTAGGAGCCTCTGGCATGGCGGGTGGTGCCCGACAAGTGACGAACGGGGGTGAGATCAGTGTGCGCCGCTCAGGGCTTGAGTCGCCCGGGCCGCTGCCTGCTCCTGCCCTGCCCCGGCCAGTTCGCCCGCAGCTTTCAGCCAGCGCTGAGAGTCTACCTTGGCCGGGAGCTGCGTAGGTCGCTGGACCAATACCGCCCAGCCTCCAGCATCCTTGAGAGCCGACTCAAACCCACTGAAGCTCATCAGCAGCCGCCGGTTCATCCCTGATCGCAGCAAGACCGTCTGCTTTTGGCGGTCATAACCGACGAGAATGCCGTACCTGGGCCCAGACCAGAAAGCCGACCCCTCCGTATAGCGCACCAACACGGGATAACCTGCCGCGACTTGCTCCAACAGTGCCGGCAGTTCGCTGTCGAGGGGGTACACCACCAGCCCATATTCTCGCGCCAGGGTCTGCAGGTTCTGCTGCAAATGAGCCTCGCCTTCCGGCAGATGCAGAGGCTTCTCCAGCAGCCCCGGGGTGATTACCGTGCCTTGCAGCGTCAAGAGGCTGGCCAGCGACTGGGGGCCACCCTGGTACATTTCGCCACGAAAGAACGGCACGCTGTTGAGTTCCACCCGCTCGGGCAGGCGCTGAATCTGCGGCGACACACTGCCTGCGCAACCCGCCAGGGCCGCCAGGCAGGCCGTCACCAGTACCAGTGATCGAAAAGAGGAAATTACCGGAAACATTAGGACTCTCTTGTTAAGGCACCCGACATCGGGCCAGGCAAGGGCCGTCGATCATAAGGTGCAGACAGACGTGGGTATAGCCTTAAACAGCAGTCCCATCGCGGCGATAGAACGAAGCGGTCCGTCTGTCATCAATACCGATCGATTCCCTGCAACACTTTAGCGACTAGACTGTCCATTGTAACGAGTGCGTCGCCCTGAACTTGGGCAGAAGGAGGCACAGATGAGCCTGACCACAACAATCCTGATGCTGATATTCGGCTGGTTAAGCGTCGCCACAGCCATGCTGTGGGGCGTTTTGCGCATTGCACGCCGCCATCATCCTGCGCCACGACCAGCGCGGGCGGAAAAAGCACCAAAACCGGCCAGGCGCCACGCCGCCGCACACTGACCGTCCCGCCGCCCTTCAAAAATCCAAAAAAAAAGCCGCCCGGGCATGGACCCGGGCGGCTTTTGAGTGCCTGTAATCAGGCTTTGTCAGCCAACGCCCTTTGCTGACGACGACGCGACATCATGTTCAACACCTCGATCGCTGCCGAGAACGCCATAGCTGCGTAGATATAGCCCTTGGGCACATGAGCACCAAAGCCTTCGGCGATCAACGTCATGCCGATCATGATCAGGAAGCCCAGCGCCAACATGACCACTGTCGGGTTGTCGTTGATGAACTTGGCCAGCGGCTCGGCCGCCAGCAACATCACCAACACCGAGATCACGACGGCGATGATCATGATCGGCAGATGCTCGGTCATGCCCACGGCGGTAATGATGCTGTCGATGGAAAATACCAGGTCCAGCATCAGGATCTGACCGATCGCGGCGGCAAATCCGAGGGTCACGCCGGAGGTGGCGGATTTCGGATCATTCGGTGCCGGGTCCATGCTGTGGTGGATCTCGGTGGTGGCTTTCCACAGCAGGAACAGGCCGCCGGCGATCAGGATCATGTCCTTCCAGGAGAATGCCTGACCGAGGATTTCGATAACCGGCTCAGTCAACTGCACGATGAAAGCAATGGTACTCAACAAGCCCAGGCGCAGGATCAGCGCCATGCCAATGCCGATACGCCGCGCCTTGGCGCGGTGCTGTTCGGGCAGTTTATTGGTCAGGATCGAAATGAAGATCAGGTTATCGATGCCGAGCACGATTTCCATGACGACCAGAGTCGCCAGCGCGATCCATGCAGTGGGGCTGGCAGCGAGTTGTAAAAGATAATCCATGGGTCAGTCCTGACTCGATATGACGGGGTTAAATGGTTTGGGTGGAGGTTTCGGATTCTTCAGCCTCATCCGCCGGCTGCTTCTTGGGGCTGATCAACCCGCCAGTGGCCTCGCTGATCGCCTGTTCGGCAGCCTTATGGGTGTCATCGATTGCCTGCTTGGCCGTTTCCGCGGCTTGCCCCATCAACTGCTGGGCACTTTTTTCGGCCTGTTCGCAGCCAACAAGGGCGATTGAAGACACTGCCAACAAGGCCGCCAAACCCAGGGTTTTGTACGTCATGGATAAATGCCTCTCAGGGTTAAACAGAGCACCAAAGGTGGCTCACCGATGGCCCGGCATTCTAGAGAGGTGAATACTTCAGGAAAATTCGTATTTTCAGCGGTTATACTTCGATTTTTACGAATCGGTGTACCTTATGCTCAATTACCGACAGTTGCATTACTTCTGGGTGGTGGCCAAGACCGGCAGCATCGTGCGGGCCTGCGAGCAACTGAACCTGACACCACAAACCATCAGCGGGCAGATTTCGCTGCTTGAGCAAACCTTTAACATCAAGTTGTTTCGCCGCGTCGGGCGACAGTTGGAACTGACCGAGGCTGGCCGCCAGACGCTGCCCTATGCCGAACACATGTTCCAGTTGGGTGGCGAACTGGAGCTTATGCTCCGGGCCCAACCCAATGAGCAGCAGACGCTGTTCCGGGTCGGGGTGGCAGATGTGGTGCCCAAGTCCATCGTCTATCGGCTGCTGGCGCCGACCATGGAGCTGAGTGAGCCGCTGCGCATCACCTGCCGCGAAGACAAACTCGAGCGGCTGTTGGCGGACCTGGCGATCCAGCGCCTGGACCTGGTGATTTCCGACAGCCCGATGCCGACCCACCTGGACATCAAGGGTTATAGCCAGAAGTTGGGAGAGTGCGGGATCAGCTTCTTTGCCACCGCTGCGCTGGCCGAGCGCTATGGGCAGGATTTCCCCCGCAGCCTGAATGACGCCCCGCTGCTGATTCCAGGTGCCGAAACCGTGGTACGCAGCCGCTTGCAACGCTGGTTCGCCGAGCAACAGATCCAGCCACGCATCGTCGGCGAATTCGACGACAGCGCGCTGATGCAGGCCTTCGGGCAATCAGGCAGCGGAATTTTCATCGGCCCGAGCGTGATCGCCGAAGAAGTTCAGCGTCAGTACGGCGTACAGGTGATCGGCCAGACCGATGCGGTCAGCGAGTCGTTCTATGCCATTTCCGTGGAGCGCAAGGTCAGCCATCCGGGCATCGTCGCCATCGCCGAAGGTGCCCGACGCGAGCTGTTCAGCGCTTAGGACTGCGCGCAGGCGGCACGGGGCTTGAAGGTCATCAGCAATAACGCCAGCAGGATCGATATGAGGATGAACCCGGACGCGGCAAAACCAACGCTGCCCAGGCCCAGGGTATCGATGACGCGCCCACCGACCATCGCCCCCAAGCCAATTCCCAGATTGGCCCCGGCGATGTTCAGCGATGCGGCAAAGGCTGGAGCCTCAGGCGCGGCCTTCATCAGTCGTACATGACTGACCAGGAACAGGGCCGCCTGGGTCACTCCCCAGATGCCCATCGCTGCCGCCAGCCCGACGGTCGAATGAATGCTCGGCACCAGCGCCACCATGCCGCCGATCAGGAACAGACAAAACACCATCGAGGCGATCAAAGGGTGTCGGTCCACCGCGCGGCCGCCCAGAGAGTTACCCACCAGCCCCACGGCCCCGAAGCCCATCAGGCACCAGCCCACCAGTGTGCCGTCGAACCCGGCCAGGCGCTCGAGGATATCGGCCAGGTAGGTGTACGCGGTGAACATGCCGCTGAACACCAGGATCGACAGCAGCACATGGCCCTGCATCAACGGGCTGCGCAATATCTTGAGTTGCGAGCGCAAACTGACCTGGTGCTGATGCAGATTGGTTTTGGGCAGGTAGACAAACAGCAGCAAGGCCTTGGCGAACGCAACGAACGCCAGGATAGCAAAGGCGCTGCGCCAGCCGAACGCATCAGAAATCAGCGTGCCTACCGGAATACCGAACACCGTGGCACAGACAATGCCGAACCCGATCCGGGCGATGGCCCGCCCGGCAAACTGCGGCCCGACAATGTCCACTGCCGTTTCGCTGGCCAATGCCCAGAACACCGGTAGCCCCAAGGCTGGGATCAATCGGGCGACGGCCATTACGCCGATATTGGGGGCCAGCGCCGCCAGTGTGTTGGCCAGACCAAACATCACCAACACGCTGATAAACAGCTTGCGCCGCTCAAAGCGGGCGAACCAGGCGGTCAGGAACGGCCCGAATGCCGCCACGGTAAATGCAAACAACGTCACCAGCAGCCCGGCCTGGGCAATCGTGACTTGCAGGTCGCGGGCGATGGATGGCAACAGGCCGACGATAATGAATTCGGTGGTCAGCACTGTAAAACCAGCCGCCGACAACAGAAAAACAGACAACATGCAGAACTCCAGCAAAACAACGACACCAGCGTCAGCCCAAAAGGGTCGCTGGCAGAGTAGAAAGGGGATTGGCCCAAAGCCTAACAGAATGCGCCCCTCAGACAAACGCGTGTGAACGCCCAAGCGACGGATCGTCACAGGTCCGTCAGGTTTTTCCGCGGGCTGTGATAAAGTCCGCGGCCTGCAAACGCTGTACTTTCTTTTCGGTCCCGCTCACGTGGCCTGCCCGCCTGTTGCCCTGAGGGGTCGACCGTTGCACACAAAAAAAATCAGAGATGCCGTTATGACTGCTTTGTCTCCTTCCGTTCTACACCGCCTCAAACGCACCGGCCTGGTGACGCAAATCGTCATCGGTCTGATCGCCGGCATCATCCTGGCGTGGCTGGCACCGGACCTTGCCAAGTCCACCGCTTTCATCGGTAAGGTCTTTGTGTCAGCGCTCAAGGCCGTGGCACCGATCCTGGTGTTCGTGCTGGTCATGGCGTCGATCGCCAACCACAAGCACGGTCAGGAAACCCATATCCGGCCCATTCTCTTCCTGTACCTGCTCGGCACTTTCGCCGCCGCAGTGGTCGCGGTGGTTGCCAGTACCCTGTTTCCGTCCAGCCTTGTCCTGGTGTCCCATGACGTCGCCGTCACCGCCCCCGGCGGCATCGGCGAAGTACTGCAGAGTTTGATGCTCAGCGTGGTGGACAATCCGGTCAGCGCCCTGATGAATGCCAACTTCATCGGCATTCTGGCCTGGGCCATCGGCATGGGCATTGCCATTCGCCATGCTGGCGAAACCACCCGTACCGTGCTCGGGGATCTGTCCAACGGCGTGACCGTGATCGTGCGCGTGGTCATCTGCTTCGCCCCGCTGGGGATCTTCGGCCTGGTGGCCTCGACCCTGGCAACCTCAGGCTTCAGCGCGTTGCTGGGCTACCTTCACCTGTTGACCGTGCTGATTGGCTGCATGCTGTTCGTGGCGCTGGTGATGAACCCGCTCATCGTGTTCTGGAAGCTGCGTCGCAACCCGTACCCACTGGTCTTTACCTGCCTGCGCGAGAGCGGCATTACCGCGTTCTTCACCCGCAGTTCGGCGGCGAATATCCCAGTGAACCTGGAACTGAGCAAACGCCTGGGCCTGCACGAAGACACCTATTCGGTATCGATCCCGCTGGGCGCGACCATCAACATGGCCGGCGCCGCCATTACCATCACCGTACTGACCCTGGCGGCGGTACATACCCTGGGTATCGTGGTGGACGTGCCGACCGCCGTGCTGCTGAGCGTCGTCGCGGCCATTTGTGCCTGCGGCGCGTCCGGCGTGGCCGGTGGTTCGCTGTTGCTGATTCCCCTGGCATGCAGCCTGTTCGGTATTCCCAGCGACATCGCCATGCAGGTGGTCGCCGTGGGCTTCATTATCGGCGTCCTGCAGGATTCGGCGGAGACTGCGCTCAATTCCTCTACCGATGTGCTGTTCACCGCGGCGGCTTGCTTGGGTGAGGAAGAGAAGCGCGAACGCGTGGCCTGACAGCGGCGCTGGAGGTATGACCGTCATCGCGAGCAGGCTCGCTCCCACAGGGTTTGTGGCAGATACAAATCCAATGTGGGAGCGAGCCTGCTCGCGATAGCGATGGCACAGCCACCGTGTAAACAGACCGCCACAAAAAAGCCCGGGACGGCCCACACCGTCCCGGGCTTTTTCATGCTGGCGGGTTTAGAACGCGCCCATGTAGTCGCGTTTGCCCACTTCCACGCCATTGTGGCGCAGCAGCGCATAGGTGGTGGTGACGTGGAAGAAGAACTGCGGCAGACCATAGGTCAGGAGGTAGTTCTGGCCGGTGAAGCGTTTTTCCTTCGGCGTGCCCGGACGGGTGACGATTTCGATGCCTTCCTTGCCGTCGATCTGCTCGGGGCTGATGCCGTCGATGAACGCCAATACCTTGGTGATCAAGGCTTGCAGTTCGGCAAAGGTGGTTTCGCTGTCGTCATATTTCGGCACTTCAAGCTCGGCCAGACGCGCGGACACGCCTTTGGCGAAGTCCACCGCGATCTGCACCTGGCGTACCAGGGGGAACATGTCAGGGTACAGGCGGGCTTGCAGGAACGCGTTAGGGTCGATGTTTTTCGCAGTGGCGTGGGCTTCAGCCTTGTTCAGGACATCACTCAGGGCGTTGAGCATCTGCTTGAAAACCGGGATGGAAGCGGCGTACAGGGAAATAGTCATGGCGATCTCATGCAGGTGGCAGGAAAGGACAAATCAAACGGGTGCGATTATAGCCACGCCTTGTTGCGCACCTTGTCTTTTATTGCGCAAGGATTAGGCTAGGCGGCTTCCACAGCATAGGGAACGCGCGATGAGTATCGAAGAACAAAGCCCGGCCGAAGAACCGCGGCTCAACAGCACGGAAATCCGCATTCTCGGCGCGCTGGTCGAAAAGCAGGCCACCAACCCCGAGACCTACCCGCTGACGCTCAACGCCCTGGTGCTGGCCTGCAACCAGAAGACCAGCCGTGAGCCGGTCATGAACCTCAATCCGGGCCAGGTCGGCCAGAGCCTGCGTGCGCTGGAAGGTCGCGGCTTTACCAAACTGGTGATGGGCAGCCGCGCCGACCGCTGGGAGCATCGGGTCGACAAGGCCCTGGAGCTGGTGCCGGCCCAAGTGATTCTGATGGGGTTGCTGTTCTTGCGCGGCCCGCAGACAGTCAATGAACTGCTGACCCGTAGCGGGCGGATGCACGATTTCGAAGACACCGAACAGGTGGTGCATCAGCTTGAACGGCTGATCGCCCGTGGCTTGGCGCTGTTGGTGCCGCGCCAGCCCGGCCAGCGGGAAGACCGTTACATGCACGCCATGGGCGACCCGGCGGATATCGAAGCGATCCTCGCCGCCCGCCAGCATCCCGTGGAGCGTGGTGCCGGCAGCGGCGTGTCGCTGGAGCGCATCGAAGAACTCGAAGCGCGGATCGCGGCGTTGGAAGAACGGCTGGCGCGACTGGAGTAATCAGGATCGAGCGAACGCCACGGCCTTCTTGAATTGTTCCGCGCTGGGCCGCACGCCTGTGTACAGGACAAACTGCTCCAGGGCCTGGATCGCAATCACTTCGAGCCCGGTGATGACCCGTTTGCCCTCAGCCTTGGCGCGCACGATCAGCGGCGTTTGCGACGGGATCGCCACCACATCGAACACCGTCTCGGCCGCTGCGATGGTGTTGGGCTCGAACGCCAGTTGATCGGCTTCCGGGCCACCGGTCATGCCGATCGGCGTGACGTTGATCAGCATCTGCGGCCGTCGCTGCCCCAGTTCAGCCTGCCACTCGTAACCCAGGGAGCCGGCCAAGGCTCGCCCGGCGGTTTCGTTGCGGGCCACGATCAAACCGTTTGAGTAACCACCGTCGCGCAAGGCGCTGGCCACGGCCTTGGCCATGCCGCCGCTACCGCGCAGAGCAAAGGTTGAATCCTTGGGCACCGCATGGGTTTGCAGCAATTGGGCGATCGCGATGTAGTCGGTGTTGTAGGCCTTTAAATGGCCATCGGTGTTGACGATGGTATTGATGGACTGGATCGCGGCGGCGGAAGGATCGAGTTCGTCGACCAGGGCGATGCAGTCTTCCTTGAACGGCATCGACACCCCGCACCCGCGGATGCCCAAGGCGCGGATGCCGCCTACAGCACCGGGCAAGTCCTGGCTGCTGAATGCCTTGTAGTAGAAATTCAGCCCCAGTTGCTCATACAGGTGATTGTGAAAGCGCAGGCCGAAGTTCCCAGGGCGCGCCGATAGTGACATGCACAGTTGAGTGTCTTTGTTGGGGTTGATCTGCATGCGTGACTCCTTGCAGTAAAGAAACCGCTACAGACCTTACACAATATTTACCCAACGGCACGGCAAATTCTGAAAAAATCGCTGTCAGAGCAAGTATCCCCGCGACCCTCATTCGGGTCTGTTGCAGACCACAGGCGCCGGGGCCAAAACGAGGAATCGTTATGAACCGTCAACTCCCCATCATCGCCCTGCTCATGGGGGCACTCGCGGTCACCGGCCAGGCATCCGCCCATGGTCGAGGTGGTTGGGAGGGGCCCGCCGTGTTTGGCGCAATCGTTGGTTCGGCCATCGTCGGCTCAGCGATCATCAACCGTGATCGTCCGGTCTACGTGCAGCAACCGGTGTACGTCCAGCCACAACCGGTTTATGTGCAGCAGCCGCCACCGGTCTACTACCAGCCACAGCCGGTCTACATCGAGCGCCCTGTCTACTATCGTCCGGCGCCGGTGTATTACGGGCCACCACGGGGCTATTACTACGGCCCACCGCGCGGTCATTACGGGCGCTGGTGATCAGTCTCTGAGGCAAAAGGAAAGGCCTGTGATCCTCGATCACAGGCCTTTCCTTATTAAGAGACATAAAGCCGAGCAAGCGCCGTCGTCACGAGGCTAGACGTGCTCGCTGCTTTTCAATCGTACCGGGCCATGCTCTACCGGAGCATGGGCTGCCTCCGACACCACCGGAATCTCGTTACCATCGCAGTCGTGCAGCTTGCCGTCACTGAAGTAGTCGCCTTCACGCAGCGCCGCCAGGTCCTGATAACGCAACACCCGCTCGGTACCGGCGGCGAATACAGACTGTTGATCCGAGTTACCCCGGGTGAAGTGATTGAAGGCCAGGTTCAGCACGATTGCCATGATCGCCGAAGAGCTGATGCCCGAATGGAAGATCGTCGCGAACCAGCTCGGGAAATGATCGTAGAAATTCGGCGCGGCGATGGGAATCATGCCAAAACCGATAGAGGTGGCGACGATGATCAGGTTGACGTTGTTGCGGTAGTCGACTTTTGACAGCGTGCGGATGCCGCTGGCAGCCACGGTGCCGAACAGCACAATACCGGCACCGCCCAACACCGAAGTCGGCACCGCCGCGATCACTCGGCCCATGAACGGCAGCAGCCCGAGTACCACCAGAAATACCCCGCCAGTTGCCACCACGAAACGGCTCTTGATCCCCGTCACCGCCACCAGTCCGACATTCTGGGCAAAGGCGCTCTGGGTGAAAGAGCCAAAGATCGGCGCGATCATGCTCGACAGCATGTCGGCCCGCAAGCCGTTACCCAGCCGCCTGGAGTCGACTTTGGTATCGATGATCTCGCCCACCGCGAGGATATCGGCGGACGTTTCCACCAATGTCACCATGATCACGATGCACATCGACAGAATGGCCGCGACATGAAAAGTCGGCATGCCAAAGTGGAAAGGTGTGGGGAAACCGAACATCGGGCCTTGGCTGACGGATGAAAAGTCCGCCATACCCAGGAATACGGCGATGACCGTGCCAATGACCATTGCCAGCAGAATCGACAGCCGCGAGATCGTCGCGCTGCCCATTTTGCTCAGCAGCAGCACCAGAACCAGGGTGACGGCGGCCAAACCGATATTGGCCATGCTGCCGAAATCGGCGGCATGGCTATTGCCGCCCATTGCCCAGCGAGCAGCTACCGGCATCAAGGTCAGGCCAATGGTGGTGATGACGATGCCAGTGACCAGCGGCGGAAAGAACCGGGTGATTCGCGAGAACACCGGAGTAATCAGCAAGCCGATCAAGGACGCGGCGATCACCGCTCCGAGGATGGCCTGGAACCCCCCTTCTCCGCCGCTGCCGACGATCGCCACCATGGTCGCGACCCCGGAAAACGAAACGCCCTGCACGAGAGGCAACTGACAGCCGAAAAACGGCAGGCCAAGGGTTTGCAACAATGTTGCAAGCCCCCCCGCGAACAATGACGCCGCGATCAACAGGCCGATGTCCGCCGGTGACAAACCGGCGGCCTGACCGATGATCAGTGGCACAGCGACGATGCCACCGTACATGGTCAACACATGTTGCAGGCCGTAAGCCATATTCGCGCCGACGCCAAGGTTTTCGTCCTCGGGCCGTGGGAGTGAAACATGGGGCGTTTTCATGGTTCGGGAGTTCCCTGTTTTTTGTTATGCGCACACTGTATTCAAAACTCAGGACAAATGTCCATAGAGTTGTATACAACTTGTTGCGCACAGCCATCCTCTCCCGCGGATCCTTGCGCTTCCCCTGCTACCCCACTTCGTTACAGAAGCCCAACCACGGCGGGCCGTAAAAGCTCACGTGGCGGTACGCGCAGACCAAACTCGTTTTCCAGCAGGTCGATCAGTTCGTCGGCGTCGGTGATTGTCCGGCGCTCGCTTTGCTCGCCTATCCGGTGCAAGGCATAGCTGTTGCCGTTCAGGGTCTTGCGCAATCCATCGCCAGTGCGAGCCACCATCAACCGGCCCATGAATGGCGACTCGGGGTGGTTGCTGACGTACCAATTGCCGACGGTGTAGTCGATGTCTTCCTGGCGCTGCAGATCGAACAGGTACATCGGCCGCCATTCGTCGGCCACGCAGGCACGCAGCAGATAGCCGTCCGGGTGAACCTCGATGCGATAGGGTTCGTGGGGAGTGGCCTGGGTGTCACGGCTGTCCAGCAGCAGCGGCGCAGTAGGCACCATGCCGCCGAAGCCGACATCGGTGGTGTAACGCACGCCGTCAAGCGTCACCAGGCTGAGGCGGTGGGTGCGGGCGGGCCAGGCACCCTCGGGGGCATTCATCACCACCCGTCCGGTGATGCCCCGGGCTTCGAAGCCCAGTTCCAACAGCAGCGCCAGGAACAATTGATTGAGCTCATAGCAGTAACCGCCGCGGCCTTGTTCGAAGACTTTTCGCTCCACTGATTCGAGGTCGATGGGGACGGGTTGGCCCAGCAGCGTCGAAAGGGTTTCAAAGGGGAACTCGGCGGTGTGGCGTCGTTGAAGCAGGCGCAAGGTGTCGAGGGTCGGGGCTGGCGGTGTGTCGAAGCCCAGGCGTTGCAGATAACGGCCCGAATCATTCAGTCGGGTTTGGCTCATGAGGATGTCCTTTCCTGTCCAGTGCAGGGCTTACAAAAAGTCCGCTGCTGGGGTGCAGATATAAGGCATTCGCCTTTGCGAGACAATAACCGACCGCAGACCTCGCTCCCTCACCGACGTTTTCGCGAAGCGAGCCGGATCCAGGTCGGAGCATGGTCGCTGGGATGTGGTTGATTCCTGACCCATGCGTCCACGCCCGCCTCGCTCAGGTAAGGACTGGCCGCCGGGTTGAGCAGCAGGTGATCGATGCGCAGCCCGGAGTTCTTTTGCCAGTGCTGACGGAAATAATCCCAGAAGGTGTATACCCGCTCGTCCGGGTACAGATGGCGCAACGAATCGGTCCAACCCTGGTCGAGCAACCTTTGGTAACACTCGCGGCTTTCGGGTTGCAGCAGGGCATCCTTGAGCCAGGAACGCGGGTTGTAGATGTCCAGGTCGGTGGGCACCACGTTGTAATCACCCGCCAGCACCACCGGATGATCGCTGGCCTGCAGCCCCTGGGCATAAGCGATCAGCCGTTCGAACCAGGCCAGTTTGTAATCGAATTTGGGCCCAGGTTGCGGGTTGCCGTTAGGCAGATAAAGACAACCCACCAGCACGCCATGCACCGCAGCCTCCAGGTAACGACTGTGGCGGTCATCGTCACCACCGGGCAAACCACGGCGGCTCTCCAGCGGTTGCGCATCACGGGCCAGGATCGCAACGCCATTCCAGGACGCCTGGCCGTGCCAGAGCGATCCGTAACCGACCGATTCCAGCTGCGCTGTGGGGAAATCCTTGTCCGCTGCCTTGAGTTCCTGCAAGCAGACAATGTCGGGTTTCTCCCGCTCCAGCCACTCCAGCAGATTGGGCAGTCGGGCCCGGATGCCGTTGATATTGAAGGTCGCTATGCGCAGGTTTTTCATCGGGCCAGGGCTCCAGATCCAGGACACTAGCTGTGACCGACAAGCCACCGTGGTGGTTGCAACGACTTACGATCTCCCGGCCATCGATTTTGATGATTTCTGCGACCTCAACGATCCGAGCGCGCCAGCGTATCAAACCCGTCTTCCATCGATAACGCCGCCACTCGGTTGCGTCCGCTGTGCTTGGCCTGATAAAGCGCCGCGTCGGCCCGCTGGAGGAACACTTCAATACTGTCCAGACTGCTGGGCACAAACGCGTAGCAGCCCAGGCTCACCGTCAAGTAGCCGGTAGGAGAGCCGGCATGGGTGATGTGTTGGTCGATAACGCTGCGGCGGATCTGCTCGGCCAGGGCCAAGGCCCCTTGCAGGTTGGTATCGGGCAGCAGCACCGCGAACTCCTCGCCGCCATAACGCACGGCAAGGTCAGCCTTGCGATGACAGCAACCCTTGAGCACCTTCGCCATTTCTGCCAGACAATGATCCCCGGCCACGTGGCCGTAGGTGTCGTTGTAACGCTTGAAGAAATCGATATCGAGCATGATCAGGCTCAAGGGGCTGCGCTGGCGGGCGCCCCGGCCGAACTCGATGTCCAGGGCCCGCTCGAACAGCCGACGGTTCGCAAGCCCAGTCAGGCTGTCATGGGTGGCAATCAGCTCCAACGCTTCCTGGGCCTTGCGCAGGTCCGCTTCGATCCGTTCGCTGTTGCGCACCTGACGCACGAACACCCAGCCGAACAGGCAGATACCTAATACCACCACCGCTACGATGAGACTGGATTTGAAGGCTCTGTCGTGCCAACCCGCCAGGATCGCCTGTTCGGACATCGCGGCGGTCACCACCAGCGGATAGGCCTGTAAATGCTGGTGGTCATAGAGCCTGAGGACGCCATCGGCAGCGGAGCGGATGGTCGCGGTACCGGCGCCTTCGCTGTACAACTCATGCTGAAAGACCGGTTCCTCAGCCAGGGATCGACCGATTTTCGCCTCGTCGAAGGGGCGCCGGGCCAGCAAGGTCCCGTCGGACAAGGCCAGGACCATCTCGTCTTGATCAGCGAGGCTGAAGCTTTCGAAGAATCGATCGAAGTACGACATCTTGATCCCGGCCAACAATACGCCCTGGAAATTGCCGTCCTGATCATTCAAGCGCCGCGACACCGGGATGATCCACTCGCCATTTTGTCGACTGCGGATAGCCGGCCCGATATGAGCGATCAGGGCGGTGTTCTGCTGATGGAACGTAAAGTAGTCCCGATCTGCCACCCCTGGGCCCCTGTGCAGTTGTTCAAAGGACGTAATGACCCATTGACCGTGCTTGTCGAACAGGAACAGGCCATGCAATTGCTCCAGTGCTTGCACGCGCCGGGCAAAGGTTTTCTGCAGACGTGGTTGCAGCGCCGGATCGAAACCGTCGCTCTCTATCCAGTCCGCCAGGCTGGTCAGGACCAGGTCTGTCTGCTGGAACGTGTCCTGAGCCTGTTGGGCCATGGCCCGGGTGAGGTTGGCTGAGGCGGTGCGCGCCGACTCCAGATCGTAGCGACGAGACTGTTCCAGTTGCAAAAAAAGCAGGCCACACAGGCACAGGCAGACCGCCGCGATAAACGCCACCGCTGCCTTGAGCAACGGCAGGCGCTTGAGGGCACCGCCGGGGACATGGAACGGATCAAAATGGGGGATAGGCAAGCGAATTCCTGAGGGGGGCAAAGCATGAGCGAAACCCTCAAAGCCCCCAATATTCGTGAGCTTAGCCTACCGCCTGGGGGGGCGGCAATTTGCCGGTGTGGCATAGCCGATGGGTGGCTCAATGGATCCAAAATCCTGCGCATGGCCCTGTCAAATTCACCCGTTCTGGCCGGGAAATCCCCCCAATGGCGACAATCCCGGAAAGCCGGTTTTTTTCATGAATCGCTTTGCCAGGGCTATCAAAATTGCGTAACGCCCCATAACGTAGGTCGCCTTTGCCATTCAAGCACCGGCCGACCATGAATAAACCCATCCCGACCGTCGACGACCCGTTGTCCAGCCCCTCGGCCATCAGCTTGCGCGAGGCGTTCTGGTTCTGGCTCAAGCTGGGCTTTATCAGTTTCGGTGGGCCGGCAGGACAAATCTCGATCATGCACCAGGAGCTGGTGGAGCGCCGACGCTGGATTTCCGAACGACGCTTTCTGCATGCCCTCAATTACTGCATGCTGCTGCCAGGCCCCGAGGCGCAGCAATTGGCGACGTACCTGGGCTGGCTGATGCACCGCAGCTGGGGCGGGATCATTGCCGGGGCGCTGTTCGTGCTGCCTTCGCTGTTCATTCTCATCACATTGTCCTGGCTGTATGTCGCCTTTGGCGAAGTGCCGGTGGTGGCCGGGATTTTTTATGGCATCAAGCCAGCCGTGACCGCGATCGTCGTGCATGCCGCCCACCGGATAGGTTCGCGCGCGCTCAAGAACAGTTGGCTGTGGGCCATCGCCGCCGGCTCGTTCACCGCGATATTCGCTTTCAATCTCCCCTTCCCGCTGATCGTGCTGGGAGCGGCGGTCATCGGGTACTTCGGCGGCCGCTGGGCACCGGAAAAGTTCAGCCTGGGCGGCCACAACGCCACGCATCAGTCCTTTGGCCCGGCATTGATCGACGATGACACCCCGCCCCCGGAGCATGCCCGCTTCAGCGCCTTGCGACTGGCCCGGCTGGCGATCATCGGCGCCCTGCTGTGGGCCTTGCCGATGGGTGTGTTGGCCCTGTTGTTCGGCTGGGAAGGCACCCTGACGCAAATGGCCTGGTTCTTCACCAAGGCGGCCTTGCTGACGTTTGGTGGCGCCTATGCGGTTCTGCCCTATGTGTATCAAGGCGCTGTCGAACATTTCGGCTGGCTGACCCCGACACAGATGATCGATGGTCTGGCCCTCGGCGAAACCACTCCCGGCCCGTTGATCATGGTGGTCGCTTTCGTCGGCTTCGTCGGTGGCTACGTGATGCAGGTGTTCGGCCCTGAACAGGCCTTCCTCGCTGGCGCGGTTGCAGCCACGCTGGTGACCTGGTTTACGTTCCTGCCCTCATTCCTGTTCATCCTCGCGGGTGGGCCATTGGTGGAGTCGACGCATAACGAGCTGAAATTCACCGCACCGCTGACGGCGATTACTGCCGCCGTGGTCGGGGTGATCCTCAACCTGGCCTGCTTCTTCGGTTACCACGTGCTTTGGCCCAGCGGTTTTTCCGGTGCGCTGGACTGGCCGTCGGCAATCATCGCGCTCGCCGCCGCCATTGCGCTGTTTCGCTACAAACGCGGCGTCATCCAGGTGCTACTGGGATGCGGACTGACCGGCCTGGCCGTGCATCTACTGCGTTAGATGAGGCATTTGCTCAGGTAGGCCGCCGAGGCCGGGCACAATGATCTGAATTGGGCCGTTTCGCTGATCGACATCGGCGCCAGCGACCGGTCACGCGGCTGATACCCCTGGGCGACAAAGAAGCTAGCAACACTGGCAGTGAGCAGGTGAAGGCGTTCTACGCCTTGGTTTTTCGCAAACTCTTCCAGAGCGACCAGCATCGCTGCGCCTATGCCGCGCCCCCGCAGCCCCTCAGGGACCACCAGAGAGCGTAACAATCGGTCCGCGCCCTCCCCCTCGATCCCGCCAAACGCTGTCTGAGCGTCTGCTTGCCTGAAGCTGAAAAAACGTCGGCCCTGCTGGTTCAGGTCGTCCACAGGCAGACCCGCCAGGATCAGCGCCTGGCGCAACGGCTCCAACTCCTCATTGCTCAGTTCGGTCATGTGCATGGCATTGCTCTGACAGAGGTTCTGCCCAGGAAACTACGCCGCCAGCACTCTCCTACGCAACTGCTCGCGCAGAACAAAATTGAACGGCCCGTGCTTTGCGCGAACTAACCAGGTTCATGCCCTGCCCAGGTTCTCACACCAAAGTCGGCAAGGGCCAAAACCTGAACAGCAATGGCACAGGTGACCGTTCACATGGACTCAAGCTCTCTTCAGTTCCTTACCGATACCCAATTACTCGGCATCTCCATCGCCAACTGGCTCCTGGCCCTGGGTGTGATGGTGGTGAGTTTTATCATCGTCAGGGCCGGCATCGGCTTGCTGTTGAGAAAAGTGCAGGCCCGGGCACAGAAACCCGATGCGTATGTCAGCCACATCGCCGTCGAAGTCCTGTCCAGCACCAGCAATACGCTGTTGTTACTGGCCTCCATCCTCATTGGCGTCGGCGTCCTGGACCTGCCGGAGCGTTGGCTTGACCGGGTCAGCAGCCTCTGGTTCGTGGTCGCAGCCTTGCAGGTGGGGCTCTGGGCCAACCGGGCAATTGCCCTGGCGTTGCTGCACTATTTCGCCCGCCACAGCCACTCCGACATCCACCAGAAAAGCGCGTTGGCCACCCTGAGCCTGTGGGGCGCGAAGGTGTTTCTCTGGGCCGTGGTGCTCCTGGCGATGCTCTCCAACCTGGGCGTGAACATCACCGCCTTTATCGCCAGCCTCGGGGTCGGTGGTATCGCCGTGGCGCTGGCGGTGCAGAATATCCTCGGTGATCTGTTCGCCTCGCTGTCCATCGCCGTGGACAAACCGTTCGAGGTCGGCGACTTCATTGTCGTGGGTTCCCTGGCCGGCACCGTGGAACATGTCGGCTTGAAAACCACGCGGATCCGTAGCCTGGGTGGCGAGCAGATCGTGATGGCCAATGCCGGAATGATCAGCACCACCATTCAGAACTACAAACGGCTTCAGGAACGACGGATCGTCTTTGAATTCGCCCTGCCCCATGACTGCTCGACAGAACAGCTAAGGCAAGTGCCGGTCATCGTCGAGAACATCATCAAGGCTCAGGAAAAGACCCGCTTCGACCGCTCGCACTTTCGCGGTTTCGGCGAGAGCGCACTGGAATTCGAAACGGTGTACATCGTGCTGGACCCCAGCTACAACGTTTACATGGATGTCCAACAGGCGATCAACCTGGGCATGATGGAAGAATTCGCCAGAATCGGTGTGCGATTTGCGATCCCGGCCCGTACCGTTCATGTCGCCTCGCTACCCGATACGCAGGGGCAAACGTCCAAGGAAAACGCTCACAAGACCTCGCTGGAAGCCGCGCCGGAGTATCGCTCGCAGCATTAACCTCCAAGCATTTACCCTGTGGGAGCAAAGCTTGCTCGCGATGAGGGCGCACACGCAAATGGGCGCACACTCGTATCAAATAAAACTGACAGACCGCGAATTAGCTGGCGGATTGAGCAACGCATTGGCGCCGGTCTCAATCGCCGGCGACCTGTTTTCCACCGGCGGTTTCCCTACGAGAAGGCTCAACGCGTTGTCGATCTCGTCGGCCGCCCCTTGCGCGTACTGTGCGTTTGTCCAGCTCCAATGGTGTTCAAACATCAACCCGCCCACCGCCTGCGCGCACAGTTCATCACTGCAGACCCCCATCTTTCCCGCCGCAGCGATCACGGCCATAAGGGCTTGCTCCAACTGGAAAATTCGCTCGGTAGTCACACTGACCCACTCGATAGGTAACGAGCCCCTAGCCTACCAATATATCAATGTGCCACCAACCGCAGGCGCTCAACGGTCATCTGCTCAAACGGCCTTGGCCTGCGCCCGGGCGCGGATGTCTGGGCAATCCCGAACCGCGGCCCGTGCAGCCAGGATACCGAGAACGGCTGCACCACCCAGCACAGCCGCGCTGGCTTCGAAAGTCGCCTGATAGCCGCTCAGATCGAAAAGGATGCCGCCCACCGTGGCACCCGCCGCAATCGCAAGCTGGATGATCGCGACCATCAATCCGCCCCCTGCTTCGGCATCATCTGGCAGCGTTCGCGCCAGCCAGGTCCACCAGCCGACGGGGGCAGCGGTGGCCACTAACCCCCAAAGCCCCAGCAGGATAATCGTGATGGTTGCCGACGCCCCGAACCCCACCAGGGCAAGTGCAATCGCTGCCATCAGCAACGGGATGACGATGAGCGTCCGATACAGGCCATTTTTCAAGAACGCACCGATCACAAAGGTACCCAGCAAACCGGCCACGCCAATCACCAGCAATGCAAACGAAAGCAAAGACACGCTCATCTGCGTCACCGTTTCAAGGAACGGTCGTAGATAGGTGAACAACATGAATTGACCCATGAAGAATGCGCTGGCAGCCAGCATGCCCAAGGCTATGGGGCCCCGCGCCATCAATTTGAACACGTTGGCGCTGCCCTGCTTCGTCTGTGCCGGCATGGAGGGCAGGCGTAACAGCAGCCAGACCAAAGCGGTGGCGGCGACAGGCACAATGCAAAAGAACGCGCCACGCCAACCGATTATCTGCCCAAGAAAACTGCCCAGCGGCGCCGCCACCACCGTCGCCAACGCGTTGCCGCCATTGACGATCGCCAAGGCCCGTGGGATCTGGTGATCCGGCACCAGCCGCATGGCCGTGGCGGCTGACAACGACCAAAAGCCGCCAATCGCAACGCCGATCAGTGCGCGTCCGGCCATGAATACCGCGTAATTGGGTGCCAATGAGACCACGGTTCCAGAAATGATCATCAACAGTGTCAGCAGCAGGAGCAAACTTTTACGGTCCACCCTAGCGGCAATCGATGCAATGAACAGGCTGGTGATCAGGGCGAAGGCGCCAGACACGGCGATGCCTTGACCGGCCTGCCCTTCGCTAATGTGTAGATCGGCCGCAATGGGCGTGAGCAGGCTGACCGGCATGAACTCCGATGCAACGAGGGCGAACGTAGCGAGGGACATGGCAAGCACCGCGCTCCACGTGGGGCGGTCTTGGGATATGGGCAATACGCTATCGGTCATGGGATATGAATCCTGTGTTTCTTGAGCGTCGGGTCCACTGAAGACTCGAGGGGACGAACTGCGGCAACGAAGATCGCTGCCGCAGGACAAGAGGTGCCAAGTGATGGCGTGATTGAGGGAGTTACTTCAGATTGTTGCGAAAGAACCCGGCCAACTTGTCGAACGGGATCAGGTTCACCCGGTCGTAAAGGTCCACATGGTTGGCTCCCGGGATGATGAGCAACTCTTTGGGTTGCGCAGACCGCTTGTAGGCATCTTCACTGTACTCACGCGAGTGCGCCTCGGAGCCGGTGATAAACAGCAAAGGACGCGGCGAGATGCTTTCAATGTCATCGAACGGGTAGAAGTTCATGAACTTGACGTTGCTGGACAGCGTGGGCATGGTCGTGGTCTGCGGCGAAGCGCCGGCGGGAGTGACTTCGCCACGCGGGGTCCGGTAGAAGTCAAAGAACTCATCCGCGATGGCATCGCCCGTCAATTTCAGCGGTGAGCCAGAGGTGTACGCGGTTTTTCCACCGATAAACTCCACATAGCGCTGCTCGGCTGCCGTGGCCAGGAACTGTTTTTTCTGTTCCGCCGTTGTCGAGTTACCCAGGCCTTTGCGGTACAAGTCGCCATGGTTGTACATGCTGACCGTCGCGATGGCCTTCAGGCGCGGGTCGATCTTGGCTGCGCTGATGACGAAAGCGCCGCTGCCGCAGATACCAATGATGCCGATGCGCTCGCGATTGACGAACGGCCGGGTGCCGAGAAAATCCACCGCAGCGCTGTAATCCTCTGCGTACATGTCCGGCAACACCGCATTGCGCGGCGTACCCTCACTCTCCCCCCAGAACGACAAATCCAGGGAGAGCGTAACAAAACCCTGCTCGGCCATTTTGGTCGCGTACAGATTGGAACTCTGCTCCTTCACCGCGCCCATGGGATGACCCACGATGATGGCGGCGCTCTTCGCCTTCGGGTCCAGTCCCTTTGGGACAAACAGATTACCTGCCACCTCCATCCCGTATTGATTCTTGAAGGCGACCTTTTCCACTGTCACCTTGTCACTTTTGTAGAAGTTGTCAGCACCGTTGGACATATCAGCCCCCATGGATGAGCAAGAGACGATAAGCAGACCGAGGGCAAGCAGCATTCTTTTCACTGGATAGTCCTTCTGTTTGAGTGATTCGAGGGGTGTCGCCCGCGTAGGCTCGAACATGCATTGAGTAATGATCTCCTGAGTCAGGTCGGATCAAATTTTCAGCGCTCAACCCGGATTTCAGGTAGCGCATTGCGCTGCTTTTCTTGCCCGATCCTATGAGTTCACCCAGTTCGGGTAGGCAGCGCTTCGCTTGGCGAGTTACTGTTCTGCCTATAGCTATCAGCCCTGGACAACCCCCGAACCCGCCATGACCACCCAACG
This sequence comes from Pseudomonas sp. A214, assembly GCF_900156295.1. Taxonomy (NCBI): domain Bacteria; kingdom Pseudomonadati; phylum Pseudomonadota; class Gammaproteobacteria; order Pseudomonadales; family Pseudomonadaceae; genus Pseudomonas; species Pseudomonas sp. A214. Next base: position 2,864,288 of record NZ_LT707062.1, on the reverse strand, counting down.
CAAATCCCTGCAAGAGACGCTCGCCGGAATCATTGACGCCCGGACCCCACAGACGGGGGACTTTGATATGCCGGTGGCCGGCCTTAGTTTCTTTCGACGTGAAGCCCCGGCGCGTCCCGTCATCTGCATGATCGAACCGAGCATCGTGCTCGTGGCCCAAGGCGTGAAACAGGTATGGGTAGGTGGCAAGGCGTATGGATACGACACCACACGATTTCTCATCACTTCGCTGGACATCCCCGCCAATTCTGAAGTGATTGTGGCAAGCCCGGAGCAACCTTGCCTGGGCCTGGTCTTCAAGCTCGACTTGCGCATGGTCGCCGATCTGGTCGCCCAGAGCGGCATGACGCCGTATCGAGACCGGCCCATCGGAATTGGCGCAGGCATTGGTACAGCAACACCTGAGCTTCTGGCGCCGTTCGCACGCTTGTTGGCGCTGCTGGATGAGCCTGACGCGATCCCTGTACTGGCGCCGCTGATCCAACAGGAAATTCATTATCGGTTGTTGATGAGCGACCAGGCTTCGCGGCTGCGTCAGATCGCCTCCGTGGACAGCCAGGGCTACCGGATCGCCAAAGCCATCGACTGGCTGAAATTGAATTACACCGAACACATCCGCGTAGAGGACCTCGCGGCGCGTGTGCAGATGAGCCCCCCCACCTTCCACCATCACTTCCGCCAGCTCACCGCGATGAGTCCGCTGCAGTATCAGAAGTGGCTACGGTTGAACGAAGCGAAGCGCTTGATGCTCAATGAACATATGGACGTGGCGAGTGCGGCCTTCAAAGTGGGCTATGAAAGCCCCTCGCAGTTCAGCCGTGAGTACGGCCGTTTGTTTGGCATGCCGCCCAAGCGGGATATTGCGACGTTGCGCGGGCCAGCCGATCACACCAAGGCTGTTTGATTCATTGTGGCTTGCCCCATTGTGACGAGGGAACTCCCTCGCCACGGCTCAGCTACATCGTTCAAATCGTCGCAACGTTGTCCGGGCTTTTCAGGCCCCGGCGCTGTTCAGTCCAAGGTCCATCAGTTCCTGGCGCCGTAATACTGCGCCATGTAATCCACAAACACTCGAACCTTGGCCGGCAAATTCCGCGCATGCGGGTAAAGCGCATAGTAGTGCCGCTGCCCAAGCGTGTACTCAGGCAGAATCCGCACCAGTCTTCCCGTCAGCAAGTCATCCTGCACCGTCGCCAGGGTAAACGCGGCAATGCCCCCGCCCGCCAGAGCGCAGGCGTGCAAGGCGGTGATGGTGTCCGTGTGAAAGCTGCTGGCGCAATCCACCGTGCTCGACTCCCCTGCTTCCCCCACCAGCACCCACTGCGTGGCCGAGGCATACGTCAGCAGCCGATGGTCGTTGAGTTCAGCAACGCCGCGAGGCAGCCCGCGCTTGAAGACATAGGCCGGTGCCGCCACCAGAACCAGCGGCGAAACGCTGAGCAAGCGCGCGACAAGACTGCTGTCGGCCAGCGGCCCGCAAATCCGTAACGCCACATCGACCCCATCGGCTACCAGATCGATAAGCGGATCCGAGCAGGACAGATCGACCTGGATGTCCGGATAGCGCTCCTGGAACCCCGGCAACCAACGGGCCAGCTCCAGCGTACCGATCACCAGCGGGGTACTGATGCGCAGCAGTCCGGAGGGCCGTTCCTGTTCCAGGGTCACCGCCTGGGACGCGGCATCAACGCGATCCAGAATATCCACGCAAGCGGCGTAGTATCGCTCGCCTGCTGCCGTAAGGCTCATGCGTCGGGTATTGCGATTGATCAGACGCACGCCCAGCACAGACTCCAATTGCTGCAAGTTGCGCGACACCGACGAATGAGTGGTATCCAGTCGTTCGGCCGCGGCTGAAAACCCCTGAGCCTCCACGATGCAGCGAAACACGCGCATGGCGAGCATCTGATTCATATTTTCAGCGTACCGGCAGCTTGATGATTTGGGCGGTGGTCATCACATCACCGAAAGTATCCTCGACCTCGGCCAGTGCGGCCTTGTGCAAGGCGTCCTTGTCGATCGCTTCGCCACTGACCCGGGTGATCGCACGGGTAGCCGATGCATCGGAGGCGACCAACACATTGTAGCCAAGCGGCGCCGCATCACGGGCAGCACCGGCCACGCACGCGTGGGTCATGAGGCCGGAGATGATCAGGTTTTCGATACCAGCGCTCTTCAAACGCTTGTCCAGGTCGGTACTGCCGAAGACGCTGACAGTGGTCTTTTGCAAGACAACATCCTGGGCCCGGGGCTGCATGTCCGGATGGAATTTCACGGTTTCGCCACCCTCGGCAAACACCGCCGAACCGGCCGGCGCAATGTGCTGGATATGGAACACCGGCATGTGGTGATCATCGGCGAAATCAATCAGTTCGCGAGTATTGGCCAACGCAGCAGCGCCGTCAGGGATGGGCATTTTGCCGGTGAAATATTCGTTCTGGAAATCGATTACCAGTAACGCGGTTTTACCGGCCGGGAGTTGGTTGACCGGCTCCGCGCCAGCCATGGCTCGAATGGTGGGATGGGCATCAGCCAATGCGCCGGTGCTGGCGACAATACCGGAGAACGCACAAGCGGCGAGCAAACGACGGGTAAAACGTTGCATGAGGGATTCCTTCACAAGTGGTTGAGTGAAGCAATCCTAGGGGGATAGTTCAGGCCGGAACACAGTGCGGCTGGAACAGGACTTGTTTGTGTTTAGCACAAATAAACCCTCTTCCTCGGTTGGGTCAGAAAGAAACCGCCGGTTCCTCGAGCATCTGGCACTGCCGATGGCAAACAACCCGGTTGCGCCCGCCGGTCTTGGCCTCGTAAAGCGCCTGGTCGGCGTCGTTGAGCCAGAGAGTGGCGTCGCCATAGGCCGGGTTGAAGGCGGCCAGGCCAATGCTCAGACTGCCCTTTAGCGCGGGGGCCTGCTCGTAGCCGAGCAGGGCGAACCGCTCACGCAGGGCCTCCATGGCCAGCACGGCATTGTGCAACGTCAGGTCCGGCAGAATCACGCAGAACTCGTCCCCCCCATAACGTCCGACAATGTCGGTGGCCCGCAGGTTTTGCTTGAGCATCTTGCCCAGCTGACGCAACACGATGTCACCAGCGCCATGGCCATAGGTGTCATTGATGGCTTTGAAGTGGTCGATGTCCATCAGCGCAATCACGCCGTGACCAGCCCCATCGTGTGGCTGTCGCAGGCAGCGCTGGAACTCCTCGTTAAGCCGGTCCTTCCACGCCCCATGATTGAGCAGACCGGTCAGGCTGTCGGTACGGCTCAGGGCCAACAACTCGCGCTTTTGCCGGCCCAGGATGTCGGTCTGGCGAAAACAGATCCAGCCCAACGCCAGCGGATATATGCACAACAGAGGCAAACTGGCATAGAGCTGCGCCGAACTGGTCATCGGCACACTGGTCAACGGGAAGATCGCCAGGCCCAGGGCGATGCCCGTCACTTGGACCGCCGCCCCGGCGAACAGAAAACGCAAGCCCCCGATGGAGACGTTGTTCATCGCCATCATTGCCAGCGTAACGGCCGTGGGCAGCGGATTGAATTGCATCGCAACGACCCAGAAACCGCCAAGAAAGGCGTCGATCAGCAAGTTTCGGCGTTCGGCCTGGTACGGCTGCGCCGCGCGACGGGCCCACTGATAGGCCACATGCGGCCATAACAAGCCGTTGAACAGCATGGCCCACCAGACCCAGGGTGCCGGGTCAAGGGGATAGACAGCGACACTCACCAACAACAACCCTAGCATCAGGCCCAGGATTCGTGAGGTGTAAAGCCTCCTGGCCAATGACAGTCCCTTTCGTCCCGTTCTTTGCATAGAGGCCTCTGCACCGAGGGCTTCCCGGGTTGTGGGATAGGGTTATTTGAAGTCTATCAGGGCAGCATCAAATAGCCACCATCAATGAAGGGGTATTTATTCGCCATCAAATGCACGGCTCCCCTCGGATTTTGGCTATACATGACAAAGGGAATCGGCAACCACCACCAGAAAGGAGGCCCATGCGCAGCTATCAGGTGTTGATCATCGGCAGCGGGTTCGGGGGCCAGTGCGCGGCAATCAATCTCCTCAAAGAGGGCATAAAGGATTTCCTGCTCTTGGAGCGACGGAATTTCTTCGGCGGCACCTGGTGCCAGAACACCTACCCCGGCGCGGCGGTAGACGTGCCGTCGCCCTTGTATTCGCTCTCATTCGCCGCTTACGACTGGAGCCGGATGTTCGCCGGCCAGGAGGAGCTGCACCGCTACACCCGGCACGTGATCGAACGCTTCGCCCTGCAGGACAAGGTACAACTGGGCGCGAATGTGCAGCGGGTGGCATGGGACGACAATGCCCGACATTGGATCGTCGACACCGCCAGCCTAGGGACCTTTCATGCGCAATTCCTGATCAATGCCACAGGCCCCCTCAGCCAACCGGTGATCCCTGATTTCGAAGGCCGGGATCGCTTCCAGGGCAAGACGTTTCACACCAATGATTGGGACCACACCTACGACTATCGCCACAAACGCGTTGCCATCGTCGGCAGTGGCGCCAGCGCCGCCCAAGTCATCCCGGCCATTGCGCCAGAAGTCGCCCATCTGCACGTGTTTCAGCGTACGCCCCACTGGGTACTGCCACGCCGCGACCGCACGTTCAACCGTCTCGAACGTTGGTTGCTGAGCCTGGCGCCGATGCGCACCCTGTTGCGCTGGTCGATCTACTGGCAATTCGAAACCCGGGTGATTGCGTTCAAATATTCACGGCCGGCGGTTCGCATGGTCCAGCGCCAGGCCCTGAACATGCTTGAACGCCAAGTGCCGGATCCGGTTCTGCGTCGTCGCTTGACCCCTGACTACCTGATCGGCTGCAAGCGCGTCATCCTGTCCAGTACGTTGTATCCGGCCCTGTGCCGGGCCAACGTCAGCGTGCATGGCCAGGAGCACGGCATCGCCGCCCTCGATGAAACCGGCATCATCACCCGGGACGGCCAGCACATCCCACTGGACCTGATCATCTGGTCGACAGGCTTTGACGCCACCGACGGGGTGATTTCCTATCCCGTCACCGGCCGCAACGGCACCCGACTGCACGACGTCTGGGCCCAATACCCGCGCGCCTACCTGGGTACCAGCCTGCCGGACTTCCCCAACCTGTTCATCGTGACCGGCCCCAACACCGGCATCGGTCACACCTCGGCACTGTTCATCATCGAGTCGCAGATGAACTACATCCTGGACTGCATCCGCACCTTGAACCGGCAAAACCTGCGCAGCATCGAAGTGCAGCCTGCCGCCGAACAGCGCTACACCGAAATGATCCACCGGGAAATGCAACGCACCGTATGGAAATCCGGCGGCTGTCACAGCTGGTATCAAAGCAAAAGCGGCCACGTCGTCGCGATGTTCCCCGGTTTCAGCTTCACTTATCACTATCTGACTCGTCGGCTCCGGTTGGCCGATCACATTCTGTCCTGACCCTGGAGGGCAAAGCATGTTGGTGTTGTGGGTAGTCCTCGCCGTGTTTATCGCCTGGAGCTGGCTGACGTATCCAGGCATCGGCCATGTGCTGTACGACATGGGCATGGCCCTGGAAGCGCGTCTGTACCGACTGCACAAGATCACGGTGCCCATCAGCGAGATGACCGTGTCGACCTGGCAAGGCGGGCCCTACGAAGCGTCCGGCAGCATATTGATGCTGCACGGCTACAGCGCCGACAAGAACCTCTGGCTGCGTTTTGCCCGGCATTTTGTCAGCGACTATCGGGTGGTGATTCCTGACCTGGCCGGTCATGGCGAAACCGGCTTCAAGGCCGGCGGCGGTTATGACATCCCGACCCAGGCCCGACGGGTGATCGAACTGCTGGATGCCTGCGGCCTGGACAAGGTCCATGTGATCGGCAACTCCATGGGCGGTCATCTCGCCGCCTGGCTGGCGGCGACCTCCCCGGAACGGATACTCACCCTGGCCCTGATCGACCCGGCCGGCGTCACCGCGCCCGAACCCAGCGACATGGAGCGGCACCTGGCAGCCGGCCACAACCCGTTTCTGGTGCGCTCGCGGGACGACTTCGCTCCTTTCTACGCGATGACGATGGCCTCGCCGCCGTGGGTGCCGAGTGTGGTGCTGGCGGCGCTGGCCGAGCGTTATGAGCAACGCCGGGATGAACTGGAAGAGATCTTCGTGGATTTTCGCGCCAGCCCGCCGATGGAGCCGCGCCTGCCCGACATCCGCGCGCCTTCGCTGCTGCTCTGGGGTCGCAAGGACCGGCTGATTGACGTCAGCAGTGTGCCCGTATGGAGCAAGGGCATCGCCGACTTGCGTGTGGAAATCTGGGAGGGGGTAGGCCATATGCCCATGGTCGAGCGACCCGGGAGAACCGCCGCGCTGTATCGCGACTTTCTCAAGGGCCTGGGCCAGTGACCTTGATGCCGCTCTTCAAGGCTGCCTGAGCCACGGTGAAGTGGGCGGATCAGTCCCTGACAGAATGAAGTCCTGAAGATTCTTCGTTTGTCGACGCTGGTGAAGGCTGCGATCTTTCCTTCCACTTTCCCACAGCTTGCGCCAGGAATTCTCACAATGAGCTTCGTCAGTCCCGACCTGATCCGCCAACGCTTCTCCAAGGCGATGTCCGACATGTACCGCGACGAGGTGCCGCTGTACGGGGCACTGATGAACCTGGTGGAACAGACCAATGCCCAGGTGCTGGTCAACGACCCGCACTTGGCCGAACACTTGCGCAGTACCGGTGAACTCCAGCGTCTGGACCTGGAGCGCCACGGCGCGATCCGTGTCGGCACCGCCGCAGAACTGGCAACCCTGGGGCGTCTGTTCGCGGTCATGGGCATGCACCCGGTGGGCTACTACGACCTCACGCCCGCCGGGGTGCCTGTGCATTCCACGGCATTTCGAGCCGTGCATGAAAGCGCCTTGCAGGTCAGCCCGTTCCGGGTGTTTACCTCGTTGCTGCGTCTGGAACTGATCGAAAACGCCGAGCTCCGGGCCTTTGCCGAATCGGTACTGAACAAGCGCCAGATCTTCACCTCCGAGGCGCTCCAGCTCATCGACCTGGCCGAACGCCAAGGTGGTCTGACCGAACCACAGGCTGATGACTTCGTCCTGCAGGCCCTGGAAACCTTTCGCTGGCACCACAGCGCCACCGTCACGGCCGAGCAATATCGGCAACTGAGCGCCCAGCATCGGCTGATCGCCGACGTGGTGGCTTTCAAGGGCCCGCACATCAATCACCTGACGCCACGCACCCTGGACATCGACATCGTGCAGGCCCAGATGCCCGTGCACGGCATTACCCCGAAGGCAGTCGTCGAGGGCCCGCCTCGTCGGCATTGCCCGATCCTACTGCGGCAGACCAGCTTCAAGGCGCTCGACGAACCTGTAGCGTTCACCGACCAGCCCCAATCCCAAGGCAGCCACAGCGCCCGCTTCGGCGAAATCGAGCAACGGGGCGCCGCCCTCACCCCGAAAGGTCGCGCACTCTACGATCAGTTGCTGAACGCCGCTCGGGATGCGCTGGGGGAGTTTCCCAACGAAGCCAACGCCGAACGCTATAACGCACTGATGACCGAACATTTTGCCCAGTTCCCTGATAACCACGATGAGCTGCGTCGACAGGCATTGGCGTACTTTCGCTATTTCGTGACGCCAAAGGGCCTCGCTGCCAAAGGCACGATCAAGCAACCGGTCTCGCTGGAACGCTTGCTGGAAGCGCAATACCTGCGCGCCGAACCCCTGGTGTACGAGGACTTCCTGCCAGTGAGCGCCGCCGGCATCTTCCAGTCGAACCTCGGCGATGCCGCTCAAATTCACTACGTCGGACAGTCCAATCGCCAGGCATTCGAGCAAGCGCTGGGACAACCGACCATCGATGAGCTGCAGTTGTATGCCGAAACGCAACAGCGCTCGATGGATGAGTGCATGTCCGCCCTGGGAATGTAGGAAAAACCGGAAAGCCGAATGCGTAAGAAATTGCGCATTCGGCTTGCCAACTACGCAACTCCTCGCGCGCATTCCTCTGTACCCGGAGCGCTCATGGATCGACGCCTGATCCTAACTTATTGATATACATATCTTTTATAGAAGATGGCATAGCTCTTGATAACCGTCAGGCCACCTGGGGACGATTCCCTTCCCAGGTCCCTTTAGTTATCCCGCAAGGAGAGCATCCATTGGCTACCCCCGCTTACATGTCCATCGAAGGCACCAAACAAGGTCTGATCACTGCCGGCGCCTTTACGGCCGACTCGGTGGGCAACACCTACCAGGAAGGTCATGAAGATCAAGTCATGGTGCAAGGCTTCGAGCACCAGGTCATCATCCCCCGCGATCCTCAGTCGGGTCAGCCAACCGGCCAGCGCGTGCATAAACCCCTGGTCATCACCAAGGTGTTCGACAAGGCCTCGCCGCTGCTGCTGGCGGCCCTGACCTGCGGAGAACGCCTGACCAAAGTCGAGATCCAGTGGTACCGCACCTCGGCGGCCGGCACCCAGGAGCATTACTACACCACCACTCTGGAGGACGCGATCATCGTCGATATCAAGGACTACATGCTCAACTGCCAGGACCCGGCGAACGCGCACTTCACCCATCTGGAAGATGTGCACTTCACCTACCGCAAGATCACCTGGACCCACGAAGTCAGCGGCACGTCGGGCTCCGATGACTGGCGTTCACCGGTCGCCGGATAGTCGTCGATAGATATTGATTCAGGATGGTGTTCGCCCAGTGCGACGGCCTCGGCATTCCATGCACTGGTAAAGAGCCTGACACTGGGCGAACGGGCATAATAATAGTGGAACTTGCAAAATATGTCCGGGAGCTTGTTTAAATAATTATTTATCTTTAGTCGTCATTATTAACGCCCAATCAATAACAGCTATACAAACAGCTATACAAAATCCAACAGCAGTATAAAAAAACATATCCGCTACGCCGAACAAGACCGGGCAAGTAAAGCAGCATTAACAAATGCGTTTTCAAGACCGCGCGGTCTATCAATCCTCAGCCCTGTCGCGCGGTCTTTTGTGCATCCGTCTCCCCCGCTTCAGTATCGCCTTCCTGCTGTTTGCGTTTAGCCGGATCGTTGGGGCGCAGGGCGTCGTTGTCACGCTCCACCTCACCCGGCATCGCCGGCTCGTCTGGATTGTGCGACGTTTGATCACTGGGTTTCATGGCGAACTCCTTGGTTTTTCGGGCCTGCGCGTCAGGCGTCAGGATCGGCGACTTCTTCAGCGACGTTGGCGTCGGGTGAACGATGGTGCAGTTGTTCGGCCTTGGCCTTGAGTTCCTGCCACTGTGCCAGGTCGATAGCGCCCTGGCCGAACAGGTCATCGGCCACCCGCATCAGCTCGGTGAAATGGACGTCGGGCGACTGCTGCCAGTAGGTCTTGTCGTCGAACAAGCGCTGCCAGTCGGCCAGCGAGGGAAGTGTGAGGTCATCACTCATGACGGACTCCTCAGAGGCATTCATAAGGTATGAGGGTCGACGTTCCCGGGGAGTTCCGGCGATTCTCAGTAGCCCGTCATTTCCAGGTAACCGTTGCCGCTGTGGCTGCCGCTCAGGTGCACCGGCCCTTCCCAATAGGGAATGCGCAGGTTCATCCAGGCGTTGGGGTTCAAGGCATCGGTGGTGATGTCGAGTCGCTTGCCGGGGATCCTGATCGTCCAGCGCACCGGCATCGAGCGCCCGGCAACCTCGGCGGTGTCCAGTGGTTCAAGGCTGATCTGACCGGCATGCAGGGTCTGCGCCTGGCCTTGGGCATCGATCCAGGTGCCCGTGAGGTATGGCGCCCCATCCTTGTGGCGCATGCGGTAGAGCATCACATGCTCGCCGCTGTCCAGGTGCAGGGAAAACCAGTCCCAGCCCGTCTGGTTCGCAGTCAGTGGCTGGCTGCTCCATTCGCGGTCGAGCCAGGCCGGGCCGCTGACCGTATAACGCTGGCCATCGATTTCCACGTGGCCGCTGGCCTGGAAGAACGGTTGGCTGTAGTAGTACGACGCCTGGCCCTGTTCGGATTTCTGGCTGAACCCCTTATCGCCCTGTAGCACCAGCGGACGCGTCGACGTGAGGCGCAACTCATAACTGAAGTGTGGGCCACTGGCCTTGAGCTGCATGTCCGCCAATGGATCGGCCCCCGACGCTTGTGTAGCGAACCGCCAGTCATCGATCCAGGCGTCGAAAGGAGTCGTCTGCACCCCGGCCTGCCCCACTGCGCCCCGTGCATAGCGCTCGGCGGCATGGTGGACGGCGCTGGAAGTGACCGCGGCATGACCGAGCCAGATCGTCTGGTTGCGCCAGCCGCTGGCCTGGGGCGCGGCGTTCAGGGCGCTGCGAAACAGCGTCCATTGCACACCGTAATCGCGGCCCTCGGCATCCTTGAGATTGGCAGTGACGTACCACCACTCGATGCGAAACCCCTCATGAACACCATGATCGGCGGGAAAACTGAATACCCGCCCCGGCACCACGGGCGTGAATGCGCCGGCCTGCTCACCCAGGCCGGCGAAGCCCTTCGGCGGCGGTTGCCGGTTATCACAACCGCAGAGCAGTAGCGCTATCAGCATCAAGCCCAGTTTAATCTTCATGGGCAAAGGTCCTCAGCAAATCCGCCGGTTGCGTGCGGTACAACGCATACAGCGGCCAGGCCGATGCCAGCAGCGTGGCAAGCATCGCCAGGCCCAGCAACTGCGCCAATTGCCACGGGAATACCCGCAACGGCAGGCGCCAGCCGAAGGCCTGCACATTGATTACCGCGTCCAGGCACCAGGCCAAGGCGATGCCCAGTGGCAAGGCCAGTACCAGGGTCAATAGCGCCAACAGCCAGGTCTGGCCCAGATTGAGCAACATCAACTGCCGGCGCGTTACCCCCAGCGCCCACAGCGGCGCCAACTGGCCGAGGCGGCTTTGGCTCTGGGTCAGCAGGCTGATGAACAACGCCACCCCGGCCACCGCCAGCGTCAGGCTATTGAGGGCGGCGGTGGCGGCGAAGGTGCGTTCGAATACTTGCGTCGACCAGCCCTTGAGCCGCGCCTGATCGACAATTCGGCTGTCATCCAGGCTGAACCGGGCCTGCAACGCCGTCAGCAACGCAGGGATCGCGGAGGGTTCGATGCGCAGGTTGAAGCGGTTCGGCGTCAGTTGCGGCCAATGCCGCAGCAAGTGGTCGGCATTGACCAGCACATGGCCCTTGGGGTTGCCGTAGTCGGCATAGATCCCGACGAGGCGCGGCGTCCAGGGTCCCTGGGGCGTCGGGATCGTCAATCGATCGCCAATATTCACGTTGAGACGCCGGGCCAGTTGTTCGCTGAGCATCAACGTGTCACCCCCGGCCAGTTGCTCCCAAGGCTTGTCGGAAACCGACTCCAGCAACGGCCAATGCTGACGATAGGCGCTGTGATCGATGATGCCGTAGATGTCCGTCGGCCAGCCTTGCAAAGGAATCGAGACCTGCCAGTTGGGCAATATCGTGCTGATCGCCGGCTGCTCCTTGAGCCAGACGTGCAGCTCGCCCGCCTGGGCCGGGGTTTGCGGATTGATGTACAGCTCGGCGGTCAGACGTTGCTCGAGCCAGTTACTGAAGGTCTGGCGAAAACCTGCGGTCATGCTGCCGGCACCGATATTCGCCGCCAGAGCCAGTAGCAACGCCATCAGTGCCAGGCTCAGCGTCGGCAATTGCTGACGGCAGTCGGCGAGAAACCATTGCCCAAGTACCGAACGACTGCGGCGCAACAGCAACTTCAGCGTGCCACTGAGCAACACCGGTAAAGCCAGGGCAGCGCCCAGCAACAACGCCGTCATCAAGACAAAACCGCTGCCCAGGCTGTCACCCCAGATCAACGCCGATACCGCGAGCAACCCCGCCAATGTCGCCACCCACCCCTGGCGCCGCAGCCAGCGGGCATGGGCCTGATGCCAGGCCTGGGGATTGACCAGCGCCAACAGCGGCAGGCGCGCCGCCCGCAGCAAACTGTCGGCGCCGGCCAATAACGCACCGAGCAAGCCCAAGCCCACGCCACTGAGCCACCACCACGGGCTGAGGTTCAGGTGGCCGGCCACTTCGGCGCCGTACAAGCCGCGCAGGCTCGCCGCGACATCGGGCAACAACAGACTCGCCAGCCAGTAGCCGCTGAGCACTCCTGCGATTGCGCCGAGCAAGGCCAAGGCGCCCAGTTCGAGGGCCAGACTGGTGACCAGCAACCGCGCACTGACGCCACAGGCCCGCAGGGTTCGCAGCAAGCTGCGGCGTTGTTCCAGCGCCAGGCCAATGGCGGCGTGAACGATGAACAACCCCACCACGAAGGACAGCACCCCCAAGGCGTCGAGGTTCAGGTGAAAGCTTTCGGTCAGGCGCGACAGATTGTTTTCTTCATCGGCGTGCTTGAACTGCAGCCGGCCGTTGAACGCCGTCGGCAAGGGCGCGTTGAACGTGGCAGGCAATAGCAAGCGCGACAGCTGGTCCGGCCGTCCAAGCACCTGCTGGGCGAAGCCGATGTCCATCAGCAGCACGCCGGGCGCCATGTCCGCCTGGACAAGCAACGGTGGCAGGGATTGTCCATCGACCGTCCGGGGCCGGTCACCCTCGCTCAGCCCCAAGGCCTGCAAGGTCTGCGCAGCGATCCAGGTGCGGCCAGGCTCAGTGAAAAACTCCACCACGTCTGCCATCTCCCGGACCTGCCCCGCCACTGCCGCTCCGGGGGGCAAAGACACCGGGTCGATGCCCATTAACTGCAGGCGCTGATCCTCGTGCCCCTGCAGCGTCACCCGAGCCTGCAACACGGGAGACACCGGCCATCCCAGGCGACGCAGATCGACAAACCATTGTTGGGTAAAGGTGCCGCCGCCGGGCGCACTGAGGCTGGCCTGGGGTTCGCCACCAATCAGTTGGCTGGCTCGAGCGTAACTGTCCCGGGCCTGACTGTTGAGCGCCTGCACGCCAGTGAGCAGGCTGGTGGCGAGCCAGAGCCCGGTCAGGACGCTGAAAAACTGCACCGGGTGCTGGCGCCAATGGCTAAGCAAGGCCTTGAGCGTCTGGCGAAGGATCATCACCCTTGGGCCACCTGCGCCAGACGTCCGCCTTGCAAGACCACTCGACGGCTCAGACGGGCCGCCACCCGGGGACTGTGGGTCACCATCAGCAGGCTCGTCGGGCTGCCGTCCAGCAACTCCAGCAACAGTTGCAGCACCTCGTCGCTGGTGGCTTCGTCGAGGCTGCCGGTGGGTTCGTCGGCCAGCAACAAGGGCGGCCGGGAGGCCAGTGCCCGCCCCAATGCCACCCGTTGCTGCTGGCCGCCGGACAGTTGTTCGGGATAGCGGTGCAGCAGTTGCGAAAGGCCGAGCCGTTGCACCAGATGGGTCTGCCAGGCAGGGTCATAGCGACCGCACAGACGCGCCTGGAACGCCAGATTATCCTCCACCGGCAAGCTACTGATGAGGTTGAACTGCTGGAACACCAGGCCGATCTGTGTACGTCGCCAGCTTGCCAGTTGGCTTTCGCTCATGCCGTCGAGCCTGCGCTCGCCAAAGCGAATGCTGCCACGGTCGACCTTGTCCAGACCGGCAACCAGATGCAGCAAGGTGCTTTTCCCGCTGCCGGACTCACCCATCAGTGCCAGGCTGTCGCCAGGGGCCAACGTCAGGTCGATACCCTGCAGCACCGGCAATGGCCCTTGCGGCGTGGCATAGCTCTTAAATACGTCGCGAACTTCAAGCATGAAAAGGCTCATGGGTAAACGTGAGGCTCAGGATAGCGGAGTTGGGTGACGGGCAGACCAAGGATGCGCTCAGGCGACGGGCAAACACCGCTGGTCGTCTGCCCCGCCTTGTTTTGCCCGACGCCTTGCAAAGCATAAATTTCCAGCTATCAATCAATGACTAATACGTGCCGTTTACATGCAGTCGGCCAATTCGTCATAAACATGACGCACCTGGATTGCCTCCTATTCAAGGACGATCGCCGACATGCCTCAAACAAAATATCGCCTCGATATCGATGGGCTTCGCTGTATTGCAGTGCTGGCCGTACTCATCCATCACCTCAACGCCGACCTGCTGCCAGGCGGGTTCGTGGGGGTCGATATTTTTTTCGTCATCTCGGGTTTCCTCATCACTTCCCAGGTGTTTTCCGAGATCAAGGGCAACAGCTTTTCGCTCAAGCGCTTTTATCAGCGGCGCATCAATCGCATCGTGCCCGCACTGGTCACTGTGTTGTTGGCGAGCGTGATCGCAGGGGCCTTCATCCTTTCCCCCGCCGACCTGACGCGGCTCAACGTCAGTGCGCTGTTCTCCCTGCTGGGGGTCTCGAATATCTATATCTGGATGAAGTACGGCAACTATTTCGCCGCCGATGCCAGCGAAGCGCCGCTGCTGCATACCTGGTCCCTGGGGATTGAAGAGCAGTTCTACGTGATCTGGCCGCTGCTGATCCTGGTGCTCTATCGCCTGACGCCGCGTTATGTCCTGCCGGTGCTGGCCGTCGGTATCGTGGCGGCGGTGGGGCTTTCTGAATACGCCACGAACGTCTTCGTCACGGCTTCCTATTACCTGCTGCCCACACGGTTTTTCGAGCTGATGCTGGGCGGAGCACTGGGTATCTATCTTTATCAGCCACGTACACTCGGCAGGATAGAAGTGCTGGCTTATACAGCGGCGGGGTATGGGCTGATTGGTTTTTCCTTGTTTGCCCTGAGCCGGGACACCCCCTTCCCCGGCGTCAATGCGTTGATACCTTGCCTGGGCGCGGCGCTGCTGATTCTGGCCGGCAGCGGTGGAGCTCGCTCCCGCCTGCTGACCAACCAGCCCATGGTGTTCATAGGCCTGATTTCCTATTCGCTGTATTTATGGCACTGGCCGTTGATTGCCTACCTGAATTACCTGGGCATCGAGATAACCCTTTCTGTGGGCATGTCACTGGTGCTGGTGTCGATTCTGTTGTCCTGGTGGTCCTGGCGGCATGTCGAAATTCCCTTTCGGCGCACTGGCGCGCAATTGCAGTTTCCCCGCGTACTGGTCCGCCGATTCATAGTCCCGGCCCTGGGGCTGGCCGTCCTGGCGACCTTGAGCCTGCAATGGAACGGCTTCCCACAGCGTTTTGCGCCTGAAGTGTCGAGGCTCGAGGCCATGGCGCTGAGCAAACCGAACAGGCTTCGCAGCGGTTGCCATATGCCCAGTGCGCGGTACAGCGCCGAACCTGATCCGGATTGCCAGCTCGGTGCACACAAGGAGCAACTGGACGGAATGATGGTGGGTGACTCGTTCGCCAATCATTTCACGGGCATGGTCGATATCCTGGCCAAACCCAACGGCATCAGATTAATGGACTACACACTGGACGCCTGCCCGCCGATTTTCGGCTATGCCACCGAGGTGTCCGAGGCGTATGGCGACCGTTGCATGGCGCGCAACGACCGGGTGTTCGAGCTGATCAAGCAGAACCACTACCCATACGTCGTGCTGGCCGGCGCCTGGCCCAAGGATGCGGCGGCCGCGCACATTATCGAAGCGAGCATCAAGCACGTGGCGAACAACACCGGCCAGGTCATCGTGATTCTGCGCAACCAGAACATCGACAATGCAGCGACCTGCCCCGTGCGCCGCTTGATGTTCGGCACCGATCGCCCATGCTCGGCCCCGCTGGACGTCACCGCGCCGTATTGGGAGGGGATACGCGCCAGACTGCCCCAGGTGCGCTTTATCGACCCCAATCAAGTGATCTGCCCAGCGGGGCTATGCAGCCCGATCATGGACGGGCAGTTGCTGTACCGCGATGACGCACACTTGAATGACGTGGGCTCACGCTTCATCGGCCGCACATTGCGCGAGCTGGGATTCTCCCTACTGCACGACCCGGCCCGACTCGGCCCGATCGCCACAACCCAGTGAGCCCCCTCCCCGCAGGTTTGTGGGGTATGCAAGTTCTGCGGACAACTCGGACTACTGTGGGAGATTCTATGCTGCAAGCCCACCCACCGCCTTCGCGAGCAGGCTCGCTCCCACAGGGGATTTGCGGGGGTATGCAAGGCCTGCGGACAACTCGGACTACTGTGGGAGCGAGCCTGCTCGCGATGACGGCGGCACTTTCAACATCGATCCCGCCTGACCCGCCGCCATCTCGGCCTGAACCGGGCCTGGTGTGACAATGTGCTTGAGGTCGATGTGTTTCCATTCAGGCAGCGCCCCCAGCCGCGCATTGAAGCGGTAGTTGAAGGTAAAGGCGTCTTCGGTCGGCTGGCTCAGGGATTTCCCATAGGTCGCTTCAACACCGGCCGGGTCGTACCCCATCAACTGCAACAGCGTCGGGAAGATGTTGTAGTGGCTGGAGCGGTCCTTGTTCTGTGCCCATGCCCGCTGCCAATCCAGGGTCTGCAAGCGCGCGCCTTCTATGACCACCAGCGGCACAAGCCCTTCCTCCGCCACCGGGTCACCGCCGCAGTGGGTATTGAGCCCAGGGTTGCCGCGCTCGTGAAGGTCCTGGCCGTGGTCGGAGGTGTAGATCAGCACGGCGTTGCCCAAATCGGCCTGCTGGAAGATCCGCCTGAAGAACTCTCCGACATTCCACAGCAAAGTGTTCTGGTAGGCATTGCGGTACAGCTCCCAGTCATGGGTCCGGCCATCAAAACCGTCACGCTGGCCGGTATCGGCGACTTCGAGAAAGCGCCCACGCGGCAGTGCGGGACGATAGCTCATGAACTCATCCGGGTATTTGTCGTGCACGGGAAAATGCGCACCGAGCTTGTTCACTACCACCAGCTCGGCCCGGTCATTGCCCAACCGCTCGATCAGTTGTGCGGCAACCGCCATGTCTCGCTCGAACACCGGGGTGCGGTCGAACTGCACGAAGTCGTCGATATCGTTTTTTTCAGTGTCGGTCATCAGGTTCTGAAGGTGACCACCGGTACGCTGGGCGTCGATATAGACCGTGCGCAACCCGGCGTTTTTTGCATACTGCCAGATCGACGGCAACGTGCTGTTGATGCGCACGTAATCGGCCCGGGTGCCGCCGTAACGCAAGGTGACGTTGGTGTCGGCGCTGCAGTTGGCAATGGAAGCCGCGTAACCGAAATTGACCACCTGCACCCCATCGGGCGGGGTCTTGAGGCCGGTGTGCACGCCGAACGGCGTATTGATATCCAGATAATTCCCAGCGACGCTTTCATCGATAATCAGCACAATATCATGCTCGATCGGCGATGTTGGCCGCGTCAGGCGGATCGGCTCCCGAGGACCGACGGTGTTGTGCAGGGCTTCGTAAACGAACAGATTCAGATAGGCCAGCGGTGTGTACATCACCGGCAACCCCCGTGCGCCCTCGCCCGCCCGGACGAACAGAACACCACTGAGCAACAACACGCCCACCACAGGTGCGGCGATTGGCAAATAACCGGGCAATGACACCGACCGCCGAGGCTTGAGACCCAGTCCCAGCAGCAGCAACAGGCCACCGGTGGCGGCGCTGACAATCACTTCGCGGTACTGCGAAGCCGCCTCCCCGATAAAACCACCCGAATACACCAGCGACACAAACTGGCTGTACGTCAGATAGCTATCGGTCACCCTCGTGTAAACCTCGAAAAACACCGCCGAACCAAACATCGCCAGGGCAAACAGGTGGCGCACGGAGGTCTGGCGGATGTACGCACTCATCCACAGCGCCACCACCAACACCACGAACATCGCGCCGAACAGCAACGTGGCAAATCCCAAACCCAAGGCATTCAGACGATCAAGGTAATAGTCATATCCCCTGATCAAGTACAGCACCAGCAACAGTTCCTTGAGGTATCGGAGCATGTGTTTCTCGGCGATAGGGCGGCGTTGGATAGAGGGTCGTTTTCTGCACGTTAGCAGCGGCTTTGCAAAGCGCAAGAAAAGGGACGAACGGCCAATGCGTCAAAAAAAAGTTAGCCCAAAAATGACACACTTGAAGCCAGTTAAACGTAAAAACCTATGGATAAATACCGTTCATCGCCTAGTTAAAAGCCGTTACAGCCCTTTAAAAACGGCACTTTTCTAAACCAGTCAATGACTTGATATCAAAAGGCCAAGTTCTGTCGAGTTTGCCAACAGTGACAACTGTCATTTTGCTGACACGCTTTTCTGAAGCTGCGCTATACCCCTCTAAACAGTTTCATCCGAGTTACATCAACCGTCTTGCGAGGCAC
Source organism: Pseudomonas sp. A214 (assembly GCF_900156295.1). Taxonomy (NCBI): domain Bacteria; kingdom Pseudomonadati; phylum Pseudomonadota; class Gammaproteobacteria; order Pseudomonadales; family Pseudomonadaceae; genus Pseudomonas; species Pseudomonas sp. A214. The sequence continues at coordinate 2,846,139 of NZ_LT707062.1, read as the reverse complement.
GCCAAAAATGGATGTGAGCGTATTTGGTACGGGGTATGTGGGATTGATTCAAGCGGCTGCGTTGGCCGACGTCGGTCACCGTGTTTTGTGCATCGACATTGACCCCAACAAGATCCGTCAGCTGCAGCAAGCGGTGCCACCGATCAGCGAGCCTGGGTTGTCCGAACTGCTCGAAGAGAACATCAAGAGTGGCCGGCTGCTGTTCAGTGATCAGGCCAGCGATGCGGTCAATCACGGCGAACTGATTTTCATCGCCGTCGGCACGCCAGCCGATGAAGACGGTTCGGCAGACCTGAGCCATGTACTGGCGGTCACCCGCCAGATCGCGGACTTCATGGACAGCGACCGCACCTTGATCATCAAGTCCACGGTGCCGGTCGGCACCGCCGACAAGGTCGCCGAATGTGCCCATCAGGCATTGGCTCGCCGGGGCCTGAAACAGCTGAACGTGCGAGTGGTGTCCAACCCCGAGTTTCTCAAGGAAGGCAGCGCCCTGGCCGACTGCATGCGCCCGGACCGGATCATCATCGGCACCGCCGACCCGCTGGCCCGCGATCAGATGAGCGAGCTGTACGCGCCCTTTTGCCGTAACCGCGAAAAGCTGATGTTCATGGACAACCGCAGCGCCGAACTGACCAAGTACGCGGCCAACGCCATGCTCGCCACCCGCATCAGCTTCATGAACGAACTGGCCAATCTCACCGAAAGGCTGGGCGCCGACATCGAAGCGGTACGCAAGGGCATCGGTTCGGACCCTCGTATCGGCTATCACTTCATCTACCCCGGGTGCGGCTTCGGCGGTTCATGCTTTCCCAAGGACCTGCGCGCCCTGCTGCATACCGCCGAACAAAGCGGCATGCCCCTGCGCCTGCTGCGCAGTGTCACCGACGTCAACGACAGCCAGCGACACATTCTCTTCGAGAAACTGACGCAACAGTTCTCCGGCGGCCTGGCCGGCAAGTCGATTGCGATTTGGGGCCTGGCTTTCAAACCCAACACCGATGACATGCGCGAAGCCCCCAGCCGCTACCTGATGGAAGCGCTGTGGCGCGAAGGCGCTCGGGTCCATGCCTACGACCCGGAAGCCATGTCCGAATGCCGCCGCCTCTACGGCTACCGCAAAGACCTGAACCTGTGCGCCACCCGCGACGACACCCTGGAGGATGCAGACGCCCTGGTGATCTGCACCGAGTGGAAGAACTTCCGGGTCGTGGATTTCGCTCTGTTGGCCAACAAGTTGCGCGCCCGGGTCATCATCGATGGCCGCAACCTGTACAACCCCGAACATCTGGCCGCCGCCGGCCTCTTGTATCGCGGCATCGGATTGCGTCACACCGTGCCCAGCAGCCTGACCCAGGGGCCACGGGCATGAACATTCTGGTGACCGGCGCGGCCGGTTTCATCGGCGCCCATTGCGTGCTGCGGCTGCTGCGCGACGGCCATCAGGTGTGGGGGCTGGACAATTTCAACGACTACTACGACCCGCAGCTCAAGCACGACCGCGTGGCGTGGGTGAAGGATCAGGCGGGGGACTTTGCGTTGGCCCGGGTGGACCTGACCGACGCCTCGGCCATCGATGAGTTGTTCCAGTCACACCGCCCCGACGTGGTGATTCATCTCGCCGCCCAAGCCGGCGTGCGTTATTCCCTGGAGAATCCACGGGCCTACGTCGACAGCAACCTCAGCGGGTTCCTGAACATTCTGGAAAGCTGCCGTCGCCATCCGGTCAAGCACCTGATCTACGCCTCCTCAAGCTCCGTGTATGGCGCCAACCAGCGCACACCTTACTCAGTACAGGACGGCGTGGACCATCCGCTGTCGCTGTATGCGGCCAGCAAGAAAGCCAACGAGTTGATGGCCCACAGTTACAGCCATCTGTTTGGCATCCCATGCACCGGCCTGCGGTTTTTCACGGTGTACGGCCCCTGGGGCCGGCCGGACATGTCGCCGATCCAGTTCGCCCGCGCCATCGCCGAAGGCCGCGTGTTGCAGTTGTTCAACCATGGCGAGCACCAGCGCGATTTCACCTACATCGACGACATCGTCGAAAGCATCGCCCGGCTGATCGAACGCCCGCCCCATGCCATGCCACAGTGGGATCGCGATCAACCGGACCCGGCCACCAGCGCAGCGCCCTGGCGGATCTACAACATCGGCGGGCAGCACCCGGTAGCGCTGCGCACCTATGTGGCGTTGCTGGAAAAGCACTTGGGACAAACCGCCCGGATCGAACTGCTGCCCCTGCAACCAGGGGACGTGTTGAACACCTGCGCCGATGCCAGCGGCCTGGCGCGGGTCACCGGTTTTCAGCCGCGCATCGAGCTGGACGAGGGCCTGGGGCGCTTCATTGCCTGGTTCCTCGATTACTACGCCCTGCCTATCGCCGACACCGCTTGCAGCCCAACGCATGCGACCAACCTTCAGCGGAGGAGTCTATGACCCGACATGAGCAATGCATTCCTATCACCGCCCGCGGGGGCGACAAGCGTGTCGATCCCGAACACCGCCGACGCCTGGACGCGGCCATCCATCGTCAGGGCCGCGGCTGGCTGACTGGTCGCGACGGCGGTCGACCCTGGACGGTCTCGCGCACCAATCGGGTGGTGGCCTGTCTCGGCGCGCTGTCGATCCTGGTACTGCTCAGCCCGCTGCTGCTGGGCCTGGCCCTGCTGATCAAGTTCTCAAGCCCCGGTCCAGTGCTGTTTGTGCAGAAACGCACCGGATACCGCGGTCGGGTCTTTGGCATGTACAAGTTCCGCACCATGGTTGCTGATGCCGAGGCGCTCAAAGAATCACTGCGCCACCTCAACAAGCACGGCGCCGATGCCATCGACTTCAAGATCGACAACGACCCGCGCATCACCCCCGTCGGCCGGTTCCTGCGACGCAGCAGCCTCGACGAGTTACCCAACCTGATCAATGTGGTGACCGGCGACATGCGCCTGGTCGGCCCGCGGCCGACCTCGTTCAACGCCTACCGCTACAAGGACAACCATCTTGTCCGCCTGAGCATCTACCCCGGCTTGACCGGCCTGTGGCAGATCTCCGGGCGCAGCAACATCGACTTCGACCAGCGCGTGGAACTGGACCTCAGCTACATCGCCGAACAAAGCCTGTTGCTGGACTTGAAGATCCTGATGATCACCCCTTTCAAAGTTTTCAGCGGCCACGGAGCGAGTTAAATGGACGGTTCAACCAATATCCTGAGCATCGCAAGCCCGAGCGAGACCAACCTGACCTCAACCGTGCTTGACCCATCCATACGGATTCTGCTTCTGACGGCCGCCAACACCGGCACCGGAACCAGTACCAGTGCCATGGCCCTGGCCGCTCAACTGGCGCAGATGAGCAGCGGCCGCGTACTGCTGGTGGACGCCAGCCAGTCGCCGCGCAACCTCAGCCAGCAATTGTCGCTGCACAAGGAGCGCGGCTTCAGCGACCTGCTGTTCAACAGCCTCGCACCGCCCTTGTTGCAGGACTGCGTGGTGCAGACCTCCAGCTTGCCCTTCGACGTGCTGCCCAACGGTCGTCTGGGGCGCAATGCCGAGCGCCTGAACCCCGAGCAGCTTCGCCCGCTGTTCAAGCAACTGGCCGGGCAGTACCGCTTTGTGGTGATCGACGCTGACGCGGTGTACTCGGCCTGCGACACCCTGGTCATGAGCACCCAGGTGGACGGTGTGGTGCTGGTGGTGCGCGGTGAAGACACCCGCTGGGAGGTGGCCCAGGCCGCTCGCCTGCGTCTGACCCAGGCCGGCGCCAAGGTGGTGGGCAGCGTGTTCAACCGCCGCAAGTACTACATGCCCAAGTGGCTCTACAACAACCTGTAAGCCTGCAAAAAGGATGACGAGATGAACGCCAGATTGCTTGTCCTGCTGCTGTTGCCGCTTGCCGGTTGCACCAGCCACACCGAAACCCGCTCCATGCCGGTGCAGATCCTTACGGCGGCACCGGCCAACGCCCAGGCCACCGACATGCCCCGGGTCGAACAGACCCTGCGTCCCCAGGATGTGCTGGATGTGATCTTTCACATCAGCACCAGCGGGCCGGATGCCTACCGGGTCCAGCCGGGTGACCAGGTGGCCTTGAACTTCACCGCCGCCAGCCAGCTCAACGGCGCACAACAGGTAATGCCCGACGGCAGTATCGAACTGCCGGGGGCCAACACCTCGGTAAAAATCGCCGGGCTGACCACGGATGAAGCACGCCTGGAGGTACAGCGTGCCTATGACCGCAAAATGCTGTTCCAGCCCAACCGCAATCAATTGACGGTGCATGTCACCAGCCCGTTGAGCAACGAGACAAAACTGCGCAACACCCTGACCCACCCGGGCACCGGCATGAGTCGGGAGATCACCGTGGGCCGGGATGGTTACGCAAGCTTCCCCGAAATCGGTGCCGTGCCGCTGCAAGGCATGACCGTCAATCAACTGGAAACCTACCTTAACGAGCGCTACGCCCAATTGCCGGGGCGCATGTCCGTCGATGTGCTGCTCAAATCCACCGCTGGCAACGAGATCTATGTCCTCGGGGAAGTGGCCCAGCCCGGTTCCTACCCGATCCGCCGGCCGATCTCGGTCCTCGAGGCCCTGACCCTGGCCCGTGGCACCAACGTCAAGGCCCGACTCGACTCGGTGGTGATCATGCGCCGCAACGGCAATCAGGTCGAAGCCCGCCACTATGACGTGGAAAAAGCCCTGAGCGGTGACGCCTCGCAGATCGCCTACCTGCAGCCCGAAGACATGCTTTTCGTGCCCAAGACCGGGCTGGCCAAAGCCGGTGAAATGGCTCGGCAACTGGCCGACGTGGTGCTGTTCCAGGGCATGGGAGTCAGCTTCGGCTACCGCCTTGACAGCAAAGGCGACAACGGCAGGTCCAACACTTCTGCAGCAGGTAATTGATCATGAATCCCAAGGAAAACTATCTGCATGAGTTCTTCAGGATTTTCTTCGCCAACAAGCAGTGGGTGAAGCGCGTCTTCCTGATCTTCGCCGTGATCGCCCTGGCGCTGCCGTTGATGCTCAAACAGAGCTTCGACATCACCGCCCAGGTCATCGTCCAGTCGAAAAAACTCTCCCAGGGCGACGCCACCACCTCGCTGAACCAGGAAGACGCCACCTTCATTCCACCGTCCCTGGCGGACATGGAAACCGAGAGCAATATCCTGCGCTCGCCGGCCCTGATCCGGCAGACCATCAGCACCCTGCGCGATCAGGGCGAGTACACCCCTAGCCCCGGCATCTTCAACAAATGGGTGAGCGAGCCGCTCAAGCACTATGTCACCACGCCGCTGCGCGAGTACGTCGTCAACCCGCTGCGCGACGGCCTGGGGCTGGAAGTCGATCCGGTGCGAGATACCACGCTCGACATGCTGACCGACGAAGCCATCGCCAACCTGAAAATCGAAACCCTGCCAGGCTCCAACGTCATCTCCATCGTCTACAGCTTCGGCGACCCGGCCCAGGGCACCCGGTTCGTGGCGCAACTGCTGGAGAACTACCTCTCCGGTCGCCAGGACCTGCAATCGATCGAGCTGCCGCAAGCCTTCTATGAGCAGAAGAAAACCCAGTACCAGACTCGCCTCGACGGACTGGAGGGCACCCGCCTGGCGCTGCTTGAAGACGTCAGCTCCTCCGATCCCAAAGAGGAGATCACCTTCCGCCTGAACGCCATCAACACCGAAGAACAGGCCTTGAACCTGTACCGCGATCGTCTGCTGCAAAGCCAACGCTGGCTGGATTACCTCAAGACCAGCCTGGCAGCGGCGAACAACTCACGGTTCAACGACTACACCTTCCCGTTCACCTTCACCACCACCATGGACAACATCGCCTTCGAAGACCGGGAAATCAAACAACTGGGCGAGCAACTGACCACTCAGGTCAGCCGCTACATGAATGATCTGGCGATCTTCCAGCCCGGCAGCGAGCCGATGCTGTTGACTCGGGAGCAGATCGCGCGCACCCGCCAGCAGTTTCTCAAAGTGGTGAGCAACCGCATCCAGGAACGCACCAACGACCTGGCAGTCGTCAGCTCGGTGATCGACCAGAAAACCGCGCGCATCGCCGAGTTCAAGGAGCGTATCCATCAGTTGCAGCAAACCCAGAGCAAGCTGCGGCAGATGGACACCGAGATCAATGCCCTGCATGCGGCATTTTCCACCTACGCCCAGCGGTTCGCCGAGAGCAGCACCGCCCGCGCGCTGGACAACGACCTGTCCAATGCTCGCGTCCTCAGCCCGCCGTTCGAACCGACCGCCCCGGCGTTTCCCAAGCCGATGCTGATTATTGCGTTCGGTCTGTTCAGCGGCTTGCTCCTGGCGATCGCCCTGGTCTATGTGCGTGAGTTCTTCGACCATCGCTTCAAGCACCCTGCCCAGATTACCCAGCAACTGGATGTACCGGTGTTGCTGGTGATCAACGAGCAGAACCCCGAACAGGTCAACCCGCACCGCAATTGGAGCCTGCCCAGCCTTGTCCATTGGGTGCGCAATTGAACGCGCCGATTGGCCCGACCTGCCGCAGCAGCGCCCTGCCGATCATTCATTTGCTCGACAGCGGCGGCTTCTACGGGGCCGAGCGGATGTTGCTCGATCATTGCCTGGCCACGCCAGGGCAGCACCAAGTGCTGTTCCTGGCGGCGCCGCCGACCTTGATCACGCGCTTTCGCCAGGCCGGGGTCGATTGCCGCCACTGCGCCAGTTGGGCCGAGCTGTTGCAGCACCTGCGCCAGCGACGGGACGAGCAGCCGCTGATCAACACCCATAACTTCAAGGGCCTGCTGTTCGGCTGGGCTGCGGCCACGCTGCTGCGCTTGCCCCTGGTCATCACTCAGCACGGCTTTACGCCTCGCAGCACCAAGCAACGGTTCTACACGTGGCTGAGCCTGCAACTGTGCCGCACCGCCTCGGTCAAGCGCGTGGTCTGCGTGGCCGAAAGCATTGCCGTGCTGCACCGCCAGGCCAGCGTGCGCGCGGAAAAACTCGACGTGATCCCCAACGGCCTGCCGTCGATCACAGCACCGCTGCCTCATCGTGACGACCGGCTGCGCTGGCGGGTCGGCTACGTCGGTCGCTTGAGCCACGAGAAAGGCCCGGACCTGTTCCTCGACGCCATGATCCCCCTGTGCCAGCGGCATGCATCGCTGCACGCGGTGATGCTCGGCGACGGCCCGGAACGTCAGGCCTTGCTCAAGCGCATTGCCGACGCGGGCCTGCCTACTCGCATCGAGCTGCCCGGCTATCAGACCGACATGAACCCCTGGTGGAGTCAGCTCGACGCGCTGGTGATCAGTTCGCGCACCGAAGGCACGCCGATGATTCTGCTCGAAGCGATGCAGGCCGGAGTGCCGGTGGTGGCGTTCGGTGTGGGGGGCATTCCCGATGTGCTGCAGGACCGTCACAACGGCCTGCTCGCGACGCCGGCCGACAGCGCCGAACTGGCCCGGCAGATCGAAACACTGTTTGGCGAACCGCCCCTGGCGCGGATCCTGGCCGATAACGCGCGCCGTACCCAACGGGACCGTTATGACCTGCGCGCCCTGGCCGAACGCTGGTCGCAGCTCTATATCCGCACGGCACGGGAGGCTCGTCCATGATTGTCCCGCTCTCGATCGTCAGTCTGCTGGGCCTGGTTTGCCTGGCGTTGCTGGCCAGCCCCTATCCCTTCCTGGCGCCGGGAGCGGTGCTCGGCCTGGTGGGCGTCGCCGTGCTATACCGCAAACCCGGCTGGGGCTTGCTGGGCATTGCGGCGCTGGTGCCGTTCGAAGGTCTGTTCAAGGAGAATGCTTTTTCGGGCAGCAAATTCTTCGGCGTGGCGCTGATTCTGATCCTGATGCTGCAACTGGCCCTGCGCCAGATTCCCTCATCACGCTTGAGCAGCAATATCTGGCGGCCGCTGATCGCCTTCATGATGCTCTATGGCCTGAGCCTGATGCTGTCGCAGAACCTGGGCCTGTCCATGACCCATCTGCGCGAACTGATGGTAGGGCTGATTCTGTTCGTGATTACCCTGCTGATCGGGCGCGAGCTGAACCTGGACCTGTTCTGCCGACTGATGACCCTGAGCGTGACCACCACCTGCGTGCTGGCAATGTTTTCGGTCAAATACCAGGACCAGGGCCGCGCATCCGGCCTGCTGGAAGACCCGAACGCCTTTGCCCTGTTGATCGCCTTTACCGTGCCGATGGCGTTGTTGCTGGTGTTGCGCAGCCCGAACCTGCTGCACCGATTGTTCTGGGGTGGCTGTTTCATCCTGCTGCTGGGCGGCATGACCAAGACCGAATCGCGCTCGGGGCTGGTGGTGCTGTTGCTTAGCCTGGTGATTGGTCTCTATCACTATCGTGCCCAAATGCCGCGCATCCGCCCGCGACACCTGGGCTTCGCCATGCTCGGGCTGGCAATCATGATTCCCTTGGTGATTGCGGTGATGCCGGCCGGCTACGTGGCGCGCATCCAGTCGCTGAGCATCCTCAGCGCCGGCGCCAGTGCCCACAAAGACGAATCCCTGGGCCGTCGTGCCTCGTACATCGTGGTCGGCAGCAAAATGATCCGCGAGAACCCGGTGCTGGGCAGCGGCCCGGGCACGTTCCCGCTGCACTACGCCCCCACGGGCTACGCCAAGGCGTTCTCGGCCAATCGCAAGCTGGGGGATCTGTATCGCCGGGCCCACAACACTTACCTGGAAATCTTCAGCGAGATCGGCATCCCTGGCGGGCTGATGTTCGTCGGCATGATCGGCCTGGGCCTCTACAACCTGTGGCGCGCCCGCCAGCTCTGGTTGCAACGTCGGGACTGGGTGCAGGCGGACCTGCTGACGCACCTGGGCATGAGTTTCCTGTCGCTGGCGCTGTTTTTGATGTTCCTCAGCGCCCCCAACCATAAGTTGCTGTGGATCATGCTCGCCATCACCAGCGTGTTGCGCTACGACGCCGAACAGGCAACACCGCAGGAGGCCCGTCCATGAGCCGCATCAGCATTGTGATCCCGATGTTCAACGAGGCCCGACACATTGGCCGTACGTTGCTGGCGGCGCAGGAAGCCGCTCGCCAGGCGCAACTGGACTGTGAGTTGATCGTGGTGGACAACGGCTCGGACGATCATGGGCCGCGCATTGCCAACGAACTGGGGGCGCGCGTGCTGATCGTGCCCGGCGTGCACATCGGCGCCCTGCGCAACCGCGGTGCGGCCATCGCCCATGGGGAATGGCTGGCGTTCATCGACGCCGACATCGAGATGCCGGCCAACTGGCTCAAGCTGCTGCTGGAACTCCAAGGCCAGGGCGATGTGCTGGGCCTGGACCTGGACACCCCCGCTCAGGCGCCTTGGTTCGCTCAAGCCTGGCAACGCCGCAGCCAACGGCCAGGCTCGCGTCCCTTGCACCGGGTGCAGTGGCTGCCCAGCGCCAACCTGTTGTTGCGTCGCCAGTGGTTTGAGCAGGTCGGGGGGTTCGACGAAACCCTGCGCACGGGCGAAGACAAGGATTTTTCCCTGCGCCTGCGCAACGCCGGGGCGCAGTTGCTGCTGGTCAATGAAAACGTGGCCCTGCATTGGGGTTACGAAGGCAGTTGGCGGGAGTGGATGAGCAAGGAACTGTGGCGCCAGGGCAGCCATTTGCAGTTGCTGCGCAGCCATGGTCCGAGTCTGCGCCTGCTGCGTTTTCCGGCGCTGTCCATCGGTGCCTGGGGCCTGGACTTTCTGGCGTTGGTCGCTCTGTTCCAGGGCCAGCCGCGCATCGCGCTGATGCTGCTGTTGCTGACCTCTCTGCCCGCGTTGTTCCTCAGTCTGCGTCAAAGCGGGCGTGACCTGCGCCTGACGCTGCAACTGTGGGCCTTGCACGGGGTGCGCTTGCACCTGACCGGCGCCGCATTGCTTCTCAACCTATGTCATTGGAACGTCAGGAGACCTGCCCGTGGCTGAATTTCTTTACTGGTCGTGCCTGTTGCTGCCGGTGTACGCCTACCTCGGTTATCCGTTGATGCTGAGCCTGCTGGCGCCACTTTTTCCGCTCCGGCGCTACGGGCCGGCGTTGCCGATGGACGTCAGCATTGTCATTGCCGCCCACAACGAGGCACGGCACATCGAAGAGAAACTGCGCACCTTGCTGGCCCAGGACTACCAGGCGCGCTCGCTGCAAATCATCCTGGCCAGCGACGGCTCCACCGACGACACAGTGGCCTGCGCTCGGCGGGTCATCGACCCGCGCATCACCGTGCTCGACCTGCCGCGCCAGGGCAAGGCCGCCGCCCTGAATACCGGCGTGGCCCACAGCACTGGAGAGATCCTGGTGTTCACCGACGCCGACAACCAATGGGCCGCCGATACCCTTGGCCACCTGTTGGCCCCGCTGGGCGATCCGCAAGTCGGCGCCTGTGCCGGGCATATGGAAATCCCCGTGCCGGGCAAGGGCCTGAGCCTGGGCGATAGCCTGTATCGGCACTACGAAGGCTGGCTGCGTCAGGTAGAGAGCCGCACAGGTTGCATGGTCTCGGCCGACGGCGCCTTGCTGGCCCTGCGGCGCGAACTGTTTGAACCCATACCGGCGCAGGTCAACGACGACTTCTTCCTCAGCACCTGTGCGCCGGCGGCGGGCAAGTCCATCGTGTATGCGCCACTGGCCCGGGTCACCGACCAAGGCGTGGACGAAGCCGACAAACAGTTTCGCCGTCGCCAGCGGGTCACCGTTGGCGGCCTGCAAAGCCTGGCCCAGCGTCGGCAGTTGCTCAACCCTCTTCGTCACGGGCTCTACGCCATCGGCCTGATCAGTCACAAACTGATCCGCCGTCTGGCGCCGGTGTTGCTATTGCCGCTGCTGCTGAGCAACGCCTGGCTGTGGAATGAACATCTGTTCTATCGCCTGAGCCTGGTGGCGCAACTGCTCGGCTACGCCATTGCAATGATCGGCTTACTGGACGTAGGCCACCGATTGCCCAGGCCCTTTCGCCTGGCGGCGTTCGTGCTGGTGACGCTGGCGGGCATGAGCATCGGGCTGTGGCAGTTTCTGCGAGGTCATCGTTATAGCCAATGGAACCCCGAGCAGAACCGCTAAGGAGACGGCCCATGTCCATCAAACAAGTCTGCAAGCGCACCGGCGGCTGGCTGTACCTGAACACGTCCCTGGGCCGTGGTCCGTTGCGTGGCGCCGGCGTGATTCTGATGCTGCACCGGGTCCTTAACAATGACCGCGCCGCCGAGCTGCCCCATCGCAACGAATTGTGCGTGGGACCTGAGGCTTTCGAGCGCTTGCTGATCTGGCTGCAACGCTATTTCGAATGCGTGCCCTTGATGAGCCTGCTGCTGGCCGATCCTGAAAGCGTCCCGAATCGCCCGCGAGTGGCGCTGACCTTCGACGACGGCTGGCGCGACAACGCGATGAATGCCTTTCCTTTGCTGCGCCAATACCAGGTGCCGGCGAGTATTTTCCTGTCCACCGACTTCATCGGCAGCCGCCAGCACTTCTGGTGGGAAAGCATCGGCGAAACCCTGTGGGGCAGCCATGGCCAAGTGGCGCGACACTCGTTGATCGAGCATTTGCAGCACGTCGGCCGGCCATTGCCGGTGATGCTCGATGACTTGGATGAGCAGCGCCGCAGCCTGTCGCTGATGCACTATCTACAGAGCCTCAAGAGCCTTGACCCGCAGGTCTTGAACGACCTCACCGACGCCTGTCCCACGGGCGCCCAGCCCCAGGCCCTGGACTGGTTCCAGGTACGAATGCTGGAAGACTCCGGGCTCATCCGCTTCGGCCCCCACGGTGCCAGCCACGCGATTCTCACCGCGCTGGATGATCAGCGTCTGCACGAAGAGCTGAGCCGCAGTCGGGCGGCCCTGGAGAACGGTTGCGCCCAGCCGCTGCCGGTGTATTGCTACCCCAACGGCGATCACGATGAGCGCGTGCGTCAACAGGTGGCAGCCCACGGTTTCCCATTTGCCCTGGGCACCGAAACCGGCTTGTATCGCACCGACGGCGATCCATTGAACCTGCCACGCTTCGGCGTCAGCCAACGCAATGCCCAGCACCCTGAATTGCTGGCCTGGCGCATTCGCCGGGGGACACGCCCATGAGCCGCGGCCACTACCTCAAGCACTTGGCGCTGAGCATGGGCACGCGCCTGGCGATGATCGGCCTGCGCCTGCTGCGCAATGTGCTGCTGGCGCGGATCCTGGGGCCAAGTGAACGCGGGCTGTTCGCCCTGCTGAGCACCCTGCCGGACCTGATCAGCGCCGTCACCAGTGGCGGCTTGAATTCGGCCGTGGGCTATCAAGCGGCTCAACAACGCTCGATGGGCCTGCTGCTCAGCCAGGTGCTGGTCTTCGGCTGCCTGTTGGCCGGGTTATTGACGGTGCTGGTGGTGGCACTGGTGCGCGAATTCGGCGGCGAACTGGACATCACCACACAGTTGGGACTGTTGGCGTGGCTGCTGCTGTTGGCCGTGCCGTTGACCGTGCTCAAGAGCGGCCTGCTGACACTGCACAATGCGTCCGGCGGCGTTGGCGCCTTCAATGCCCTGCGGCTGATGGAATCCCTGGCGCCGCTGTTGCTGTTTCTGGCGCTGTTCTGGATGTGGAAAGACACCGCCCTGGAGGCCGCACTGATCAGTTGGCTGGCGGGTCTGAGCCTGGTGGTATTGGCCGGTTGGGTCTGGCTGCGGCGGGACCACAGGTTCACCCTGCAATGGGATCGCTCCAACCAGAAGGAGCTGTTGCGCTACGGTGCCCGCAGCCACCCCGATTTACTGTTCCAGCAAGTGGTACTGCGCTCGGACTACCTGTTCATCGGCGCCCTGCTGGGCAGCACTGCCCTGGGCCATTACGCCATGGCCAGCGCCGCCGCCGAACTGCTGCTGATTGTGCCTGAGGCGGTCACCACGCCGCTGATGAAGCGTTTGCTGCAGCAGGACTCCGACATGAAACGCCTGACGCCTCTGGCCCTGCGCCTGACCGCCACGGTCATGCTCGGCGCCTGCCTGGGCATGGCACTGATTGGTGAATGGCTGATCGTCACGCTGTTCGGCGCGGCCTACCAACCAGCCTATCCCGCCTTGCTGGCGCTGCTGCCGGGGCTGTTCGGATTGTGCTACGCGAGCATCCTGCGCCTGGATCTGCTGGGCAAGAACCGGCCCGGCACGGTTTCACTGCTGATGGGTGTGGGAGCGTTATTGAACCTGGCATTGAACCTGATCCTGATTCCGCGTTACGGCATCGTCGGGGCCGCCGCGGCGTCTTCGATCGCCTATATGGCCGTGACCGTCGCGCTACTGACGATGTACTGCCGCCTCAGTGGCGTGGCGCTATGGCAGACGCTGATCATCCTGCCCAGTGACCTGCTGCCAATGCGGCAGATGCTGATGGGGAAATCCGCATGAACGCCGTCGTCAGGCAGATCGTCATCGCGAGCAGGCTCGCTCCCACAGTGGCTCGCCGCCGAACACAAGAGCTGCGGCCGCTACACCTCCAATGTGGGAGCGAGCCTGCTCGCGATGGGGTCGGCCCGGAGCTTATGCAAACCCCTCAGATCGGGTATCTCCTGCCCGGGGACACCCTGTTTTGCCATGGACTGGAACACACCTCGTTTCTCCCACCACGCCACCCGTCAGGAGGCACCATGAAGTCCCTGCAAAAATTGCGTGATCGCATCCAGAAGAAAGGCCTGCGCGCTGTGCTCAAACAGCTGTTCAGGCGCTACGCGTATTTCCACTCCCGACTGGTGTGGCTGGAGCACGATGTGCGGACCCCGCTTCCCCCGCATAACCTCAAACCCTACCCACCAATGCGCCTGGAGTTCATCACGGTCAGCAATGCCGACGCGTTTGCCCGGCACTTCGGCGACCGCGTCAAAACCATGCGCGAGCTGGCGGCGGAGGGCTACACAGGCTTGATGTACCTGGATGCTCAAGGCGACACCGTGGGTTTCGCCTGGGGCAGTACGCGAGACTATTTCGACCGCCATTTCTATCGCTGCAACTTCCCGATCCAGCCTGGCGAGTACTTTCAGTTCGGTGGCGAGATGATCCGTGCCTATTGGGGTTCCAGGATGTCGGCGGACATGCAGTTGGAAATTTGGAAGATCATGGCTGACAAAGGTTGCGACACGATGGTCGATGTCTGCGACTTGCAAAACATCCCGGCGATCAAGATGCACCTGCGCATGGGCTTCCAGGAGCGCGGCAAGATCACCCACGTGTATCGCCTGTTCGGTCACTGGCGGTTTTTCCGCGACACGTTTTACCGCGGCTCGGCACTGGGCGCTTTTCAAAAACCGGATCAGCCGGTTGCATCGACTGCGGCGGCCTGATGTCCATGGCGATCCGGCTCAAATGGTGTCGCTCCTTGCCGTCCCAGCGGTGTGGCGCCGTGGCAGACACAGATCATCCTGCCCAGCGACTGGCTGCCGATGCGCCGGAGGCTGATGGGGACATCAGCATGAGTGCGCTCGTCAGCCAAAACCCCATCGCGAGCCAGCTCGCGATGGGGGCCATTTCCCAACCCGCCACCCGTCAGGAGGCACTATGAACGTTCTGCAAAAATTGCGTGATCGCATTCAGAAGAAAGGCCTGCGCACCGTGCTCAAAAAGCTGTGCAGACGCTACGTGTTTTTTCACTCCCAACTGATATGGATGGAGCGGGATCTGGTCAGTCCTGTGCGGCCTTGCAAACTTAAGCCTTATCCACTTTTGCGCAGGGAAGTCATCACTACCAGCAACGCCGACGCTTTCGCCACTCACTTCGGCGACCGTGTCGAGACCATGCGTGAGCTGGCAGCCGAAGGCCACACCGGCTTGATGTATCTGGACGACAAGGGCAACACCGTCGCTTTCATCTGGGGCAGTCAACGCGACTATTTCGACCGCCATTTCTATGGTTGCTGGTTCCCGGTCAAGCCGGGCGAGTTCTTCGAGTTCGGCGGTGAAATGATCCGCGCCTATTGGGGCAGTCAGCTATCGGTGGATGTGCAATTGGATCTCTGGAAGACCATGGCCGACAAAGGCAGCGACAAAGTAGTCGACGTCTGCGATCTGGAGAACATTCCAGCCGTAAAACTGCACCTGCGCATGGACTATCAGGAGCGCGGACAAATCACCCACGTGTATTGCCTGTTTGGCCGCTGGCGTTTTTTCCGCGACACGTTCTATAGCGGCTCACTACTGGACCCGTTTCGCAAACCGGCCCAGCCGTCCGCCACCACTGCGGCGGCCTGATGTCCATGGCGATCAGGTTCCAATGGTGCCGTTCCTTGGGCGCGGCGCAGTTCCCTGCAACAGCTTATGAACAGCTGCGAACCCTGGTGCCCGACACTACACCGTTCAACACATTGGCCTGGCTGCAAGCGGCGGAATTTGCGCTGCTGCCAGATCAGCAGCTCAACATACTGCTTGGCTGGCAGGATCAGACACTGTGCCTGTGTCTGCCGCTCATTTCGGGGCGCGAACGTATCTGTGGGCTGCGTTTCCGGGTATTGCGTCACTTGGGCTATCCATTGGCTGACCGCATCGCGCCGCTGATACGTCTGGAAGCCGAGGGTATGGCAGAGGCGCTGATGCAGATCCGCCAACATCTGCCCCATGCGTTACTACAGTTGAATGAAGTGACCGAACCGGTGGGTGAAGGAAGCGTCCTCAGTGCCTGGATGGCCCTGAGCTCGACCGGGGAACGGCGACTCAGTTGCCGGGTGCCGGTGCATTTGATCAGCGACAGCGACCGCCAGGAGATATCCGGTGATCCGCGCTACAAGTTACGCCGGGCGCGCAAGCGGATCGCCGCATGCGGTGCCCAAATCCGCCGGGTGACACCCGATGCCATCAGCATGGGGCTGCTGCTGCACGACCTTGCCGAAGTCGAGGCAGCCAGTTGGAAAGGAGAAGAAGGTGTCGGCATTTTCGCCGACCCCAGCCGTCGGCAATGGATGAATCACGCCTTCACTGCGCTCGCCGCCGAGGGCATGGTGCGGGTGGTGATACTGGAACTGGACGGTCGCTGCATCAGTTATCGCCTCGGCCTGCTGGATCAGGGACGACTGTACGACTACAACCTGGCGTTCCTGCCACAGCATGCCGACCTGGGCAGTGGTCGGGTTCTGCTCGAGGAGTGGATTCGCTGGGGGCTGGATGACAACTGGCGCTGGATCGATGCCTCGCGGGTCAGCCTGGAGAACTCGAGCCATCAACTGCATGAACGCATGACCGGACAACTGGAGCACTGGCGTTGGAGTTTTTATTCATGGCAGCCCGATGGCCTGGTACTGGGGCTCGCCTTGCGGTTATGGAAAAGCCTGAAACCGTTACTGCGCAAGCGCCCGACCGGGCAAAGCGCGACAGCGACTTCGTCATCTACCCCCAAGCGCCAGGAGAATGTGAATGCCACGCCAAGTGATCGTCAACGCTGACGACTTCGGACTCGATCTCAACGAAAACTCCCTGATTCTGCGGGCCTTCGAGGCTGGCGTGATCAGTTCGGCCACGGCCATGGCCAACATGCCGGCTTTCGAGCAAGCTTGTGAAATGGCCCGCAAACCGCTACTCGACGGCCGAATCGGCCTGCATTTCAATCTCAGCTTCGGCCGCCCGCTGAGCCAGACCATTGCTTCGCGACCGGCGTTTTGCGACACGAACGGCGAGTTCGACCTGAACCTCTCGCGCTACTGCCTGCGCCTTGGTTCAAAGGACCTCCGCGCGGTACAGGAAGAGCTTGATGCCCAATGGCAACGCTGTCTGGACCACGGCCTGCGGCCTAGCCACCTCGATTCTCATCAACACGTACATAACATCTGGCCCATTGGAGAGCTGGTGGCCCGCTTTGCCGCCCGACACGGCGTGCCGATTCGGTTGGCGCGTAACCTGGGGGCGAATCTCAACCTGCCCAAGCGCCTGTTCAAGACCATGCTCAACCGTCGCCTGCGCAGCCTGTGCGGCGCGACAGCCGACTACGTCTGCACACCCGCCGACCTGCACCACGCCGCGCCGCCAGGTCACGGCTCGCTTGAGGTAATCGTTCATCCACTGCACCTGGATGAAGACTTTGGCGACGCGAGCCTGATGCCAGGGGACTCACTGACCCAAGTGTTGCATAAACGCCTGTCGGGCGTACCTAGGGTGGCGTACGGCGCGGCGGTGAAGGCTTTGATATTGACCCAATATGGGGATGTGCAGTGATTTAGGATACGCGACAACAAGCCATCCGAAATCCCTCCACCCTTCCAGCGAATCTGATAAAAAGCACCTTCATGCCTTGAGTAGCGAATCGCATCGATGTCTTCGTCTCTTCTCTCCCGCCTTGGGCGACGCTGGCTGGCTTTGCTGTGCATGAGCGCGATGGTGGTCGGGCTGCCGGTGGGCTGTGGCGTGTTGCAGCACAAGGAACGTGAACTG
Source organism: Pseudomonas sp. A214 (assembly GCF_900156295.1). Taxonomy (NCBI): domain Bacteria; kingdom Pseudomonadati; phylum Pseudomonadota; class Gammaproteobacteria; order Pseudomonadales; family Pseudomonadaceae; genus Pseudomonas; species Pseudomonas sp. A214. The sequence goes on along the minus strand of NZ_LT707062.1, from coordinate 2,828,781 downwards.
GTGTTTCGGATCGAGCCAGGTACGGCAACCTGGTTCAGCGGCTTGCCGGGCGACGTGCAGGAGTTCGACCTCAAGCCCAAGAGCTTCAAGGCCGGGGAAAATATCCACGGCTGGTGGTGGCCGGCCGAACGCAAGAACGCGCCGGCGATTCTGTACCTGCACGGGGTGCGCTGGAACCTGACCGGTCAGTTGTTTCGTATTCGGCAGTTAAGGGCCCTGGGCTTTTCGGTGCTGGCCATCGATTACCGTGGTTTCGGCAAAAGCCAGGGCGATCTGCCGTCGGAAGCCAGCGTCTATGAAGATGCGCGCATTGCCTGGCAGCGTCTTGAAGTGCTGCAACCGGACCCGGCCCTGCGGCTGATCTACGGCCATTCACTGGGTGGCGCCGTCGCGGTAGACCTCGCCGCGGAGCTTGGCCAGAAGGCGGCGAAAGACGGCAGCCTCGTGCCCGCCCGAGGTCTGGTCATCGAATCCACGTTCACCTCCCTGGGCGATGTCGCCACCGCCATGGCGAACACCTCCCTGCCGGTGCGCTGGCTGCTGTCGCAGAAGTTCGACTCCATCGACAAGATCCGCGAGATCAACATGCCGTTGCTGGTGGTGCACGGCGCCGCCGACCGCTACGTCCCGCCACGCTTGAGCGAACAATTATTCAACGCCGCCCTGGAGCCAAAGCGTCTGTTGCTGGTGCCAGGCGCAACCCACAACAACAGCATGAATCTGGCGGGCAGCACCTACCGCCAAGCATTGGAGGCCCTGATGAAAGCCGGGCCATCGCCAGTGGCCGGACACCCTCCTATCAGCCCGGCCAAGGCGGGCTGATTCAAATCCGCCACCCAATCCCCCTGTGGGAGCGAGCCTGCTCGCGATGGCGGCGGGTCAGTTGGCATTAATGCGGGATGTGCCACCGCCATCGCGGGCAAGCCTTGCTCCCACCGTTTTGCGCGTCGAGGGGCCGGCCGCAAAAAAAAACGGCACCTTACGGTGCCGTTCATTCATTGCAGGTCCAGCTTATTTACGCGCCGCCTCCCATGATTTCAGCAGCTCGGCGTAGCTCACGGTTTCACCCTTAGGCTTCTCGTTGGCCAGTTTCGGCTTCGGAGCGCCCGGTTGGTCGAACCAGTATTGCGCGTCGCGCTCAGGGTTCATTTTCGGGGCGCAGGTGGCCTGGGCCTTGGAGCGTTCCAGACGGGTCATGATTGCGTCCTGATCCTTGGCCAACCCGTCGAGTGCCTGTTGCGGAGTCTTCTCGCCGCTGGCGGCTTCGGCGATGTGGCTCCACCACAGCTGAGCCAGGCGTGGATAGTCCGGCACGTTGGTCCCGGTCGGGGTCCATTGCACACGGGCCGGGCTGCGATAGAACTCAACCAGCCCACCGAGTTTCGGCGCCAGATCGGTCAAGGCCTGAGAGTTGATGTCCGACTCACGAATCGGCGTCAAACCTACAATGGTTTTCTTCAGCGATACGGTCTTGGACGTCACGAACTGCGCATAGAGCCAGGCGGCCAGCCTCTGCTTCTCAGGCGTGGACTTGAGGAACGTCCAGGAGCCCACGTCCTGATAGCCCAGCTTCATGCCCTCTTCCCAATACGGTCCGCGCGGCGACGGCGCCATGCGCCATTTCGGCGTGCCATCGGCGTTCATCACCGGCAGGCCCGGTTTGGTCATGTCGGCCGTAAAAGCGGTGTACCAGAAGATCTGCTGGGCGATGTTGCCTTGCGACGGCACCGGGCCGGATTCGGAGAAGGTCATGCCCGCCGCTTCCGGTGGCGCGTACTTCTTCATCCAGTCCACGTATTTGGTGGTGGCGAACACAGCCGCGGGGCCGTTGGTGTCGCCACCACGAGTCACGCTGGAGCCGACCGGATGGCAATTCTCGACGCGAATCCCCCACTCGTCCACCGGCAAGCCGTTGGGCAGGCCCTTGTCACCGCCACCGGCCATGGAGAACCAGGCATCGGTAAAGCGCCAGCCCAGGGACGGATCCTTCTTGCCGTAATCCATGTGACCGTAGACGCGCTTACCGTCGATTTCCTTGACGTCTTCAGTGAAGAACTTGGCAATGTCTTCATAAGCCGACCAGTTCACCGGTACACCCAGCTCGTAGCCGTACTTTTCCTTGAACTTGGCCTTCAGGTCGGCCCGCTCGAACCAGTCGGCGCGGAACCAGTACAGGTTGGCGAACTGCTGGTCCGGCAGTTGATAGAGCTTGCCGTCCGGCGCGGTGGTGAACGAAGTGCCGATGAAGTCCTTGAGGTCCAGGGTCGGCGAGGTGTAGGCCTTGCCTTCGTTGGCCATCATATCAGTGATCGATGCGGTCTTGCCGTAGCGAAAGTGCGTGCCGATCAGGTCCGAGTCATTGACCCAACCGTCGTAGATGTTCTTGTCCGACTGCATCTGGGTCTGCAGCTTCTCCACCACGTCGCCTTCCTGCAACAGGTCGTGGGTCAGCTCGATCCCGGTAATGTCCCTGAAGGCCTTGGCCAGCACCTTGGATTCATATTCGTGGGTGGCGATGGTTTCCGACACCACGTTGATTTTCATGCCGCGAAATGGCTCGGACGCCTTGATGAACCACTTGAGCTCTTCGAGCTGCTGTTCGGCTGTCAGGGTAGACGGCTTGAATTCACTGCCAATCCATTTTTTCGCCGCGTCTTCATAGGCGTCGGCCCAGGCCGCAGCGCTCAACCCGCTGAGTGCCAGCACGGCTGCCAATGAAACGCTATGTCGCAGCTTATTGTTTTTATCGAACATAGAGACCTCCTGTTTGGGTTTAAGAGCCTGATCGTCGAACCTTCGACTAGCCCCACCGCATCACTGCCAACAGCCACACCAAAGACAACGCGAACGCTATCCAGATGCTCCAGTCGGTGGCGCCGATCACCAGCAGATGCAGGTAGGCGCTACCGAGAAGACCGATAAACAACCGATCGCCACGGGTGGTGGCAATCGGCAGGAAACCGCGCCGAGGGATACTCGGCGAACGCAGTTCCCACGTAGTCATGCCTGCCAGCAGCAAGGCGATGACACCAAAGAAGGCCGCCGTCGGGCCGGTCCAGTTCATCCATTCCATCATCGTCTCCTCAGACCCGGCCCAGGGCAAAGCCCTTGGCCACATGGTTGCGTACGAACCAGATCACCAGCATGCCTGGCAGGATAGTCAACACCCCCGCCGCCGCCAGCACGCCCCAGTCGATACCCGATGCCGAGACCGTACGGGTCATGACCGCCGCGATCGGCTTGGCATTCACCGAGGTGAGGGTGCGCGCCAGCAACAGTTCGACCCAGGAAAACATGAAGCAGAAAAACGCCGTGACGCCGATGCCGGAGCCGATCAACGGGATGAAGATCTTCGCGAAGAACTTGGGGAAACTGTAGCCGTCAATGTAGGCAGTCTCGTCAATTTCTTTCGGCACCCCGGACATGAACCCTTCGAGGATCCACACCGCCAGCGGCACGTTGAACAAGCAATGGGCCAAGGCCACAGCGATATGAGTGTCGAACAGCCCGATGGACGAGTACAGCTGGAAGAACGGCAGCAGGAACACCGCTGGCGGCGCCATGCGGTTGGTCAGCAGCCAGAAGAACAGGTGTTTGTCCCCCAGGAACCGGTAGCGGGAAAACGCATAGGCCGCCGGCAACGCCACAGCCAGGGAAATCACCGTGTTCAGGCTGACGTAGTACAGCGAGTTCAGGTAACCGGTGTACCAGCTCGGGTCGGTGAAGATCACCTTGTAGTTCTGGAAGGTGAAATCCTGGGGCCACAGCGTCAGGGTGCCGAGGATCTCGGTGTTGCTCTTGAACGACATGTTCAGCAGCCAGTAGATGGGCACCAGCAGGAACAGGATGTAGATCAGCAACGGAATCAGCTTTCTCTTGCTCATGGCGCGGGCCTCAACGGTTGGCGTCGGAATGAGTCATGGCCGTATAGAACAGCCACGACACCAACAGAATGATCAGGAAGTACACCAGGGAAAACGCAGCCGCCGGGCCCAGGTCGAATTGACCGATGGCCATCTGAGTCAGGGTCTGGCTCAGGAACGTGGTGGCGTTACCCGGCCCGCCGCCGGTGAGCACGAACGGCTCGGTATAGATCATGAAGCTGTCCATGAAACGCAGCATCACCGCGATCAGCAGCACGCTCTTCATTTTCGGCAACTGAATATGCCGGAACACCGCCCAGTTGGAGGCTCGGTCAATTCGCGCGGCCTGGTAATACACGTCCGGAATCGCCCGCAACCCGGAATAGCAGAGCAGCGCCACCAGGGACGTCCAATGCCAGACGTCCATCACCAATACCGTGACCCAGGCGTCCATGGTGTTGGCCGCATAGTTGTAGTTGATGCCCATGGCGTTGAGCGTGGAACCCATCAGGCCGATGTCGGCGCGGCCGAAAATCTGCCAGATGGTGCCCACCACGTTCCATGGAATCAGCAGCGGAATCGCCAGGATGATCAACACCAGGGACGACCATTTGCCCTTGGTCGGCATGGTCAGGGCGATGGCGATGCCCAACGGAATCTCGATCAGCAGTACGCACGCCGAATAGATGAACTGGCGCAGCAACGAGTCGTGCAGCCGCGGATCGAGCAGCACCTGCCTGTACCAATCGGCACCGACGAAATAACGACTGGACTGGTCGAAGATATCCTGCACCGAATAGTTGACCACGGTCATCATCGGGATCACCGCACTGAACGCCACCAGCAGGAACACCGGCAACACCAGCCACCAGGCCTTGTTGTTCTGCACCTTGTTCATGGCTGCACCTCGCTCAACGGTTCCAGCAAGTATTCATCGGCATACACCATCAGCCATTGGCCCGGAAAGCTGATGTACGCAGTGCCTTCGGGCACCGGTTTGTCTTCGGCCAAGCGCACCTTGATCGGCGCGCCATCGAGGTTGAGGGTGAGGATCTTGTAGGTGCCCAGGTCCTCGACGTGGACCACATCGGCCCGCATCGCATCGTCGTAAGGCCCGTCCCAGACATGGACAAATTCAGGACGAATACCGACCTTCAGGCTTTTGCCTTCGGCCTGGGCAATACCGCGTTGCAACGTTTCGGACAGCGGAAAGTGGGTGGAAGCGAAACCGACGCCGCCGGGTTGTGCCGTGACCTCGATCAGGTTCATCCCCGGGCTGCCGATGAAATAGCCGACAAAGGTGTGGCTCGGACGCTCGAACAACTCCCGAGGCGTACCGAACTGCACGATCTGACCGCCATACATCACCGCGATCTTGTCGGCGAAGGTAGAAGCTTCCAACTGGTCGTGAGTGACGTAGACCATGGTGATATTGAACTGCTCGTGGATCTGCTTGAGCTTGCGCCGCAGTTTCCATTTCAGGTGCGGGTCGATCACCGTCAGCGGTTCATCGAAGAGGATCGCCGACACATCGTCGCGCACCAGCCCGCGCCCCATGGAGACCTTCTGTTTTTCGTCGGCGGTGAGGTTGCGGGCTTTTTTATCCAGCAGGTTCTGCAGGTCCAGGACTTCGGCGATTTCCTGCACCTTGGTGTGGATTTTCGCCTCCGCCATGCCCTGGTTACGCAGCGGGAAGGCCAAGTTGTCGAACACCGTCATGGTGTCGTACACCACCGGAAACTGGAACACCTGGGCAATGTTGCGACGCTCCGGGGTCAGGTCGTTGACGACTTTGCTGTCGAACATCACTTGGCCTTCAGAGGGGCTCAGCAGTCCGGAAATGATATTGAGCAAGGTGGATTTGCCGCAGCCCGATGGACCGAGCAACGCATAGGCGCCGCCCTGCTCCCAGATGTGGTTCATCTCGCGGATCGCGTAATCCTCTGGGCCCGCTGGGGTGCTGGTGTAGCTGTGGGCGAGGTTCTGCAAACGAATTTCAGCCATCAGGCAACCCTCGCAATACGCTGGCCTGGGGCTTGGACCAGCTTGCCCTGGGCATCGAAGACAAACAGTTTGTGGGTCGGAATGTAGATGCGGATCGGCTCATCCACGTCGTATTCATGGACGCCGGACAAGTGCAGCACCAGCAGGAAATGCTCGTTGCGCACGTGCAGGAATGTCTCCGAACCGCTGATCTCGGCCACCTCGACGGTCACCGCCAGTTCCAGGTCGTCGTCGTTGCTCGGCACCAGGGAAATATGACTGGGCCGCACACCGAAGCGGAACTCACCCTCGCCCACCGGCCGCAGATCGACGTTCAGCGGAAAGTGCACGAAATTGGCGAAACTTACTTCATTGCCGGCGATGCGGCCCGGCATGAGATTGATCGGTGGCTCGGAGAACAGCTCGGCGGCCAGTACGGTTTGCGGCTGGTGATACACCGAGGCCGACTTGCCGCTCTGGATCACCCGGCCCTCATGCAGAATCGTCGTGGTGCCGCCCAAAGCCAGGGCTTCGTTGGGTTCGGTGGTGGCGTAGACGGCAATGGTGTGGCGGGCCTGGAACAGTTCGCGCATTTCCTGGCGAAGTTCCTCACGCAGCTTGTAGTCCAGGTTCACCAGGGGCTCGTCGAACAGGATCAGTTCGGCGTCCTTGACCAGCGCCCGGGCCATGGCGGTGCGCTGCTGTTGGCCACCGGACAGCTCCAGCGGGTGACGCTGCAGGAACTTCTCAATGCGCAGCATCTTCGCGGTTTCCAGCACCTTGCTCTGGATCACCTCGTTGGACACACCGGCCTGGCGCAGCGGCGAGGCGATGTTTTCGAACACCGTCATGGTCGGGTAGTTGATGAACTGTTGATAGACCATCGACACGTTGCGCAGGCGCACCGGGCGCTGGGTGACATCGACGCCGTTCATCAGGATGCGACCGCTGTCGGGCTTGTCCAGACCGGCCATCAGGCGCATGAGGCTGGTCTTGCCGGACAGCGTGCGGCCCAGCAGAACGTTGAACGATCCGGGTTCGAAACTAAGGTTGGCATCGTCGATCCAGGTCTGGCCTTCGACGGTGCGACAAATGTGCTCAAGCGTTAATGACATGGCTCGGCCTTTTTATTATTTGGAGTCAAGCGACCCGAGTCTAAAAGCGAAAGCCGTGCCAGAAATCACAAGCTCATGATCCTGTTGATTTTTTCTCTTATCCTTCAGAAAAGAACGTTCGTTGATGAACGAAAATGAACAACCTGACTGAACAACTGAACAGATTACTGGTTGACAATGAACAATTTTGAACAACACTGAATAAAGGTTTTCGGCCGGCCTGACTTCGATCCTGTGGGAGCGAGCCTGCTCGCGATAGCTTTGTGTCAGGCACATCAATGCTACTGATCAAACGCTATCGCGAGCAGGCTCGCTCCCACAGGTTTCGTGTATCAAGTGACATTCAGGCATGCCCCAGCACAAGGAGGATGTGCGAGACTTATCACAACAATAAAAACAACATCTGCGAGAGTGCCCCATGGCCGCACCTGCTCCAGCCTTGTCCCACGAAGCCATCATCCAGGCCTCCTGGTCCCGCTGCCGCGCCTTTGGCCTGAATCACCAGAGTGTGCCTGCCTTCGATCAATTGCCCGCCGAAGGCATTGCCCAGTTGCTGGAAAGCCAGCATTCGCTGGTGCAGACCACCCACCAGGAAGTCCTGCCGTATTACGAGAATATCCTGAGCAACTCCAATTGCCTGATCATGCTGGCCGACAACCAGGGCCAGGTGCTGACCTCGTGGGGGACCCAGCGCTTTATCGAACCGAAACTGGCCCATGGTTTCAGCGCCGGGGCGAGCTGGATGGAGCGCTGCAGCGGCACCAATGCCATCGGCACCGCCCTGGCCTGTGAACAGGCGGTGCACATCGAACACGATGAACACTTCCTCAAGGCCAACCGCTTCATGACCGGCTCCGCCGCGCCGATCTTCGACGCCGAGCGCAAGGTCATCGCAGTGCTGGACGTTTCCAGCGACAGCTACCTGCCGCCCTCCCACACCCTGGGCATGGTCAAGATGATGAGCCAGACCGTGGAAAACCGGCTGATCCTCAACCTGTTTCGCGGTGAGCATTTCCAACTGACCTTCAACACCGGATTGAACAACCTCGACAGCCAATGGGCCGGGCTGCTGATTTTCGATGAAACCGGCCAGGTGCTTTCCGCCAACCGCCGCGCCGACAATCTGCTGGGCCTGCGCCTGTCACGGGTGAGCATCGAAAGCCTGTTCAAGGTTTCGCTGCTGGAGCTGCTGAACCAGCCCGACGGCCTGCCGTTCGCCCTGCAAGCGTCGGGGAGCAATCGCTTCCAGTGTTTGCTCAGACGCCCGCAACAGGTGATGGTCAAGGCCCGGGTCTTCAGCGAGCCAGCGCCCTCGTCCGCCCCCGCCGCGAACGTGATCAGCCTCAATACCCTGCACTTCGGCGACAGCCGCGTGGAAAAAGCCGTACGCCAGGCCGAGCGCTTGCTGGAGAAGGACATTCCACTGCTGATCCACGGCGAAACCGGGGTCGGCAAGGAAGTGTTCGTCAAAGCCCTTCACCAGGCCAGCTCCCGCAGCAAGCAGCCGTTCATTGCGGTCAACTGCGCGGCGATTCCCGCCGAGCTGGTGGAATCGGAACTGTTCGGTTATGAAAAAGGCGCCTTCACCGGCGCCAATCAAAAAGGCAGTATCGGCCTGATCCGCAAGGCCGACCGCGGCACCCTGTTCCTCGATGAGATCGGTGACATGCCCCTCCCGACCCAGGCCCGATTGCTGCGAGTGTTGCAGGAGCGTTGCGTGCAACCGGTGGGCAGCGCCGAGCTGTTCCCGGTGGACATTCGCATCATCTCCGCCACCAACCGCTCGTTGCGCGAACAGGTGCAACTGGGCCGGTTCCGCGAAGACCTGTACTACCGCATCGGCGGCCTGACCCTGGAACTGCCGCCCCTGCGCGAACGCAATGACAAACAGGCCCTGTTCAAACGTCTTTGGGAACACCACCGCGAACCCACACAATGGGCCGGCCTGAGCCGCGAAGTGCTGGATCTGTTCGAACGCCATCCATGGCCAGGCAACCTGCGCCAGGTCAGCAGCGTGCTGCAAGTGGCCCTGGCGATGGCCGAAGAGCAGCCGATCCGCCCGGAACATCTGCCAGACGACTTCTTCATTGATCTTGAAATGGAGCCGGTGGAAACACCGGAGCCGCTGATGGTCGACCTGAACGATGTCGAGGACCTGAACCGCCAGTTGCAGGCGGTGGGCGGGAACATTTCGCACCTGGCGCGGCGGCTGGGGGTCAGCCGCAACACCTTGTACAAGCGCCTGCGACAACTTGAAAGCTGATGCAAAACCTGTGGGAGCGGGCTTGCTCACTCCCACAGGCGATTCGCTTAACTGACTGGCATCACTCCGAATGAGGCTGCTGTTTATTCCATTGGCGCTTTAGTCGAACGCACCGTTCAGCACTTCATAGATGATGCCGGTGGCAATCGCCACCAGAATCAGGTCCGTGCCCACCTGCTGCCATTCGTACCCGTCATAGTGCGGCAGGCGCCCCAACAAACGCCCATCCAGCTTCTTGGCAATACCCGGTGGCAACGGCTTGCCTCGGGCGAGGTTTTTCTGGATACCCGGCGGCAGTGGCGGACCGGGGCTCCAATAATCACGGTGACCGCTCACCAGGCCGAGAATGCCGCCGCGGTCGATGCTGGGGCCGTTGTGCCAATCGCCACCACCCCCCGATGGATTGCCCTTGCCGCCCTGGTTACCTTTGCCGCCCTGATTGCTACCTGGGTTGCCTTGACCGCCCTTGTTGCCCTGCCCGCCTTTGTTTCCTTGTCCTTGACCCTGGCCTTGATCGAATTTGGCGTTCCCTTTGTCGTTACCCGGGTTCGCCACTACAGCGGTAGAACCCGCCACGAGGGCGAAGCAGGTAACCGCAACAATCAACGAGCGCGATTTGAACATGGTGGTTCTCACTGAAAAGGGAACATCCCTGTGAATATAGAGGCTAACAGTGATATTAGTTCCATATCATACTGCGCGCTGACAGCAAGGCCCGATACCGTACAACGACGTTTTCAAGGAGCTCCATGCGCAAGGATTACCTGGCCTTTTTCGTTTCAATGTTCCTCTCACGGCTGGCCGACCAGATACTGCTGTTCATCGTCCCGCTGATTGTTTTCCAGACCACCCAAAGCGTCTCCTGGGCGGGCCTGGCTTTCTTCGTCGAATCCCTGCCACGCTTTCTATCGTTCCCGATCTGCGGGGCGCTGTGCGACAAGTTCTCGCCCATTCGAATCCTGCACATCAGCCAGGTTTATCGCGCCGTGATGTGCATCGCCGCCGTGGTGCTCTTCATGATTTTTGGCGGCATTTATTGGATCGTCGCCCTCTCGGCGGTCTGCGGTGTATTGACCACCCAGGGCATCATGGCTCGCGAGGTGGTGATGCCCTACATCTTCAAGCATTACACCTACACCAAGACCTTGTCGTACTCGCAGATCGCCGACCAGACCGGGCTGGTGCTAGGCCCGCTGATCGCCGCGCTGATGCTGGAGGTATGGGCCTGGCACTGGGTGGTGCTGGCGATTGCCGTACTGTTCCTGCTGGCGGACCTGGCGATGCTGTTCTGGCAGCGGACCAGCGCGGTGACGCTGGAAACCTTCGAACAACATCACGACGTCTGGCTGAACCCGCTGCGCATTGCCTTCGGTCACATCCGCAACCTGGCCGAGCTGAAAAAAATCATCGGCCTGGCCGTAGGGGTCAACCTGATCATCGGCGTCACCCTCGCCACCTCGGCGGCCATGGTGATCGGCGAGTACAGCGCCGGCAAGGACTACTACGCCTGGTTACAGGCAGCCGGGGCCGTGACCACCATCATCATTCTGTTCTTCCTGGCGCGGGTGACCTTGCCCTTGAGAGTCTTGGGCAGCATGTCTTACACGCTGATCGCCGCCGGCGCCTTCATCACAGCACTCAGCCCGACAGTATGGGGTTACATCGTCGGATTTCTGCTGATCGTCGGCTTCGACAAGATGTTCAACGTCTACATGCGCAGCATTCGCCAGCAGGTCATTCCAGCCAGGGATTTTGGCAAGACTGTCGGCGTCATTACCCTGCTCAACAACCTGTCACAGCCCTTGGCGGGGCTGTTGGTCGCGCTGCTGGCAGCGCCCGTCGGAACGCAGCAGGTGATCCTGCTGCTGGCGCTTGCCACCAGCCTGATCGGCATCACCGTGGTCGCGTTCTTCAGCAAGACGGCAGGCATGCCGGCCGGCTATGGCGCCGACACAGACGCTTGAGAAGTCCCCCGCGTCTTTAAATATTCATCTGTGGGCGGTTAGAGTTTCCCGGTGCCCACCATTCGTCGCTAATGGAAGGTGACGCGCATTTCGCCGCCACGTCTGGCTCAGGGTTTGCACCGACTTGTCATGGCAGCCCCAGGGCGACGTAACCCTGACGCGGCGGCCGTCTTATCACTGCTGGTCAGTCACCGGAGATGTACCGTGTCAACTCTCAATGAAATCGCAGCGAACCACGCGAGAATGGCAAAGGCAAAGGAAGAAGAGTCGATACGGCTACGTGCACTTCACAGTCAAATAGTCGGTAGTTTTGACATTGCGCCGGTCGAGGCGAAACAGAAGATGCCACTGCACTTCATGGCCGGCGTTCAGGACCACTCGTTTGGGGAGGCATTGGCCCTGAACTTCTGACCTGTGTTACTTGGAATTCATCGCCCGCTTGTGAGCGGGCGACATGGTTTCAGAACTGCCTGACCAAAGCGGCTGCAAGTATCCCGGCCGCAATCGCCGGCAGAGGTTTCTTCACGATCACCATGATGATTGCGGTGCTCAGCAAAGCCAGGCGCGCGCCGTTGTCACCCTCGATCGCCAACGGGGCAAGCACGGCCACCAATACCGAGCCGGACATTGCCGTGATGAATTGCTGCACCCGATAGTTGATCGGCACGAACGACATCACGAAAACACCGCCCCAGCGGGTCGCCAACGTCACGATGGCCATGATCAGGATGATCATCAGGGTGCCATGGCCCGCCGTGTCGATATTCATTGTTTTTTCTCCATCCACAACGCGCCCAGAATACCTCCCGCCAAAGCCCCCACCACGACATGACTGTTAGCCGGCAGATACCAGTAGGCCAACAGCGATGAACAGGCCGCCACCGTCCAGATGATGAGCATGCGCAGGTTCTTCTTCCCGCCCACGACCATCGCCAACAGGAAACACCCCATCACCATGTCGAGCCCGAAACTGACCGGGTCTTCAATGGCGCTGCCAAAGTGCAGCCCCAGCCAACTGCCCAGGATCCAGGCGACCCAGAGCGCGATGCCACCGCCAAATAAAAGCCCCAGCCCAGGTTTTCCACGGCTGAACGCTTGCATCGCCATGGCCCAGTTGGCGTCCGAGACCACCAGCATCACCCCATAACGCTTGGCAACCGGCAGCTCCCGTAGCCATGGGTAGAGCGTGGCGCCCATCAACAGGTGCCGGGCGTTGATGGCAAAGACGGTGATCATCAACGGAACGACCGGGACCTGTTGGCCCCACAGATCCAGCGCAGCAAATTGAGAAGCGCCGGCGAATACCAGCGTGCTCATGAGCACGGCTGAAACATCACTCAACCCCGACTGCGCTGCGGCCAGGCCAAAGGCGACGCCGAATACAACGACGAACAGAGAAATGGGGAGCAGCTGTTTGAAGCCGTCGTAGATGTGATGGAGCTTTAGTTCATGCAGACGAGATTCTACGTTCGACAAGAGATGGCCTCTTAAAATATTTGCTGCGTCACTTGAACAACCCAGGGCCGCAAGACAGGAACCGTGTCAGCAAAGAAGTCATTGGGAGCCCTACGATTCAATGTAGGGCTTCCTTTAGCCATTCTCGTCAGTTATCACTGCGAGCGCACTGAACTGCTGACTTACTCAACCGCCGACCGGCTGTTACGCCAGAACAGGTACGCCAGCCCCACCGGCGCTATGAAAATCGCCAACGACCAGCACATCGCCATGGTGAAAACCTTCACCATCAGCATGAACAGCGCATTCACGAAAAAAACGTTGTTACCCATGATGTAGCCAACAACGCTTTCGTAGACGAACCGAGAATACGGATAGAGCAATGAGTTGATGACCGCCAACACAATCAGCCCAGGCTTGGCACCGATTCCTCCAGGGCCATTGGCCGCCAAAGAGATGATCATCACAGCGAACACCAGCCCAAAAAGGAACTGACGGATGTAATAGCTGGTAGTAAGACCCCCAAAGGTCTTGGCGAAAAATGAGTGCATAGAAGATCCCTCTTGAACGCTGATTTAAACGAGGCGCCACCATACCAGCATCATTTTTTCGCGCAAGATCAAGCAGATCCCCGGATTGATGTCAGCGCAAGCGGTAGACAATCGGACCGAGTCCTTGCTTTTAGAAACTGAGACCTACAAAAAGCGGGCGACTCATAAGTCGCCCGCTTTTTACATAAATCAGCAAGGACAAAAGCTAAGCGTCGGGATGCTCACTGGCCACCGAATCGGCGGCCTCCACATCAGACATATCCTCCTCGACAGGAGCCTCATCATCCGCCGGCAATGGAACCTCGGGGCCGTCCTTCTTGGGATCGTGGCCTGTTTCATTATCCGTGCCACGGGTTACGTCCTGCTGGGATTTGTTCCCAGGGGCATTCTCGTCGATTTCCATGTTGGCTCTCCGTTCTGACGCGAGGGATTTCCACGCTTAAACATCAGAGATGTCTGGGCAACTGCAAGTGCCGGGCAATGGATGAACGGCAGGTACAGAAAAAACGGAGTTTGAATCGGTGGATTCAGGGGATGTTGGCGCTGGACACGGAGTTCTGAGTGGACTGCGCCGCGCGCCGACGTTACTCACGGGACAGGAATCGGTCGATGATCATCGAGACCGCTTGCACGGGAGAGACCAAGGCTGTGTCTATGCAAAACGAAGCTTCCTCCCATGGCTCATATTCATGATCCAGTACCGATTGCCAGGTTGGTGGAGTCAGCCCTGGAACATCAACCATCCTTGTTTCGACCCGGCGTCGATGTTCATCTTTATCGGAACAGACCACTTGGATATTTGCTAATCGGACACTGGCCTGTGAGGCGATTTCGCTCCACGCGATCCGGCTTTCGAGGACGGGATTGACACAATCAACAATGACCGTGCGGCCCAAACGAAGATTACTCCGCGCAAGCTCATTGGCGACCATGTAACCACTGCGCCCCACATCTTGCGCAAGAGCGCCCGAGTTTCGAATCGCCTGCTCAATAGTATCGATCCGCAGGTACATGGCGCCTGTTGTCGCGGCGAGATCATTGGCGATAGTCGTTTTTCCGGTGCCGGGAAGGCCGCTGAAGACGATGAGCATTCCATATCCTTCGATTAATGCGTCAGGTAGAAAACCGCGGCCCGACCACAATTTGGACCGTTGGAATCGTCCCGTTTCATATTGTGGGAGGTATCCCATTTTCCTTCACGCCTCAATGAAGAACCCTGCGGCTCTCCCCAATCCTGATTCTATCGAGCGCCCGGTTTAAAGCATCCAAGGCATCGAGCAGAGCTTTGGCCTCAGCTTCCCGACCATCACCCCAGAGGCGTTCAGCCATTTTGTTCAGTGCCTGGATAGAGCGTTCAATGTCAGCAGCCGTCGCTGCTTTGCTTTCCTGATGTTTCTTTGGCATTGGTTAACCCTTCCTCAGGGCGTGTTGCATCAGCTTCAGTGCGAATACTTCGCCAACCGGAACACCTGCTTCAAAATGGAGAACTGCCGCTCCTACCTCTTGGCGAAGGAGAGAGAACTGGAGGGCCAGACCACAATTCTTCGTCTCTGATCACCCACCTGTCTCAAATCGTGACCTGCCCCGTTATTCGCTTTAATTACGAAAGAATCAATCTTTTGCAACAACTAATGTTTGCTGAGTACCCCATGCCAAAAAATATCCTAGGGCACACGTCTCAATAACGCCCAACCAAGGGTCATAATAATCGATTGTATTAGCAGAATCATCATATCCCAATACGACCACGTAGTGAGATTCAACAAATACCAAGAATCCTGAATATTGGCTTGCATACTGCAAAATAGGCTCCAGCTTTGCATAAGCTTTAAGCTCTCTTGCCCCATGCACAAGTCCAGTTTCCTTTGAAAAGTGATAGGTATTGTAATATTTGGCCAGCTCTTCTAACTGATGAAAAGTTATCCCGTCGTGAACCCATTCAGGATAAAAACCAATTACAGCCTGCTCCGAGACCTGAACATCATTTAATCGCATAAGCACTGAAAAGCTCGCAGCCCAGCAACTATGACTCACCTTTTGTATCTCAAGCTTAGGAAAAATAGAAAAAAACTTTTCTCGAGTGACACCTTCATATGCCATATGAACTCCCTTTCATTGGAAAGCCAATCGATCAATCCATACGTTAAACGTAATTGCCCAACTATTTACTTGTAGTTGATCAATGCACATTTTTCCACAATCTCGAGGATTCCTATACCGGAGGCAGGATGCACGCACAATTCTTGAAAACTGACAGCGGTCGCGGTCAACTCGCGGGTCCCGTCTTCCGCCTGGTTTCCGAAAACTTAACGGCAGCCAGTTTTTTCCCGAACCAACCAAAACAAAGGGCTTTAAGCGCGGCGAAATATATCTGTCCCCCCTTTTCCAATTGGCCTCGTCTTTCCTGCCCGGCTTCCGACATTCGCGCGACAGACGGGATCAGATCGAAGCCCGTCCACTTGAGAAGACCGCAGCCTCTTCAGATCCCGGTGCTGTTCGGGTCAATGGCAGTGGCGTGTTCCAGCTTTCTTGTCGTTATGACAGCCCTGCTTGTCCGTACGGCCACCATGAGCAATTGCGGATACAGAGGTGACTGCAATAATTGCTGCCAGTACTAGGGTGATGATTTTCATGGTCCACTTCCTGTGATTGCGAGTTCCTGGGTTGTGCCGATTTGGCTGACCGACGCGAGTAGATCGTGGGGCCTATATCTCCCCGCCTCGTCAGGCGATTCATACATGCTGAATGCATAGAATTTAGCACCATTACTTCGCCACTACGAGTCGCATAAAAGGGGCTTGGCCATTGCCATAGGGGCGGGGGTAAAACTGGGAAAAGGCCACGGTTTTGGGGCCTCTTGTAATCGGCCCGATTCATAATCGTGGTATGTCCCGTTTCCTCCACCTCACAGCTGGGGTTCAGGAGAAAGCCGTTACCGTCGAGGGCAGCCTATCTTGAATGTCCGAATGGATAACGCCTCGTTACGCGCATCTTTTTCGTTCTGAGCCTTCATGGTGAAGCTACCGTCTTGGTAGCTGCGAGCCATAGCTTGGTTATTCTTATCGATTTCATCGTAGATGCGAGCACACTCGCTGGTCGTTGCTTCAGGAGTCGTCGGCACTGGCGCGTTTTCTATGTCCAGAACGTACTGGGATTTCTGATAGGCACAGCCGGTAAGAGCGAAGATAGCGAAAATTGTGATGACTTTATTCATGAGATTTCCATATCGTTAGTGAAACCAGGTCCGCTTTAGTAAACAACTGTGCAGCTCTTCCCAATCTTTCTTCAATAGGACGTCGCGATTGCCTGAGCAAGTTGCATATCAGACATCAGAGGTGACGTGTAGGTCGCGCGGTAATATCGGCAAGCCTGTTCGAACTGTGCACCGCGGATCTCGCCATCTGAACCCATAAACGCGAGCGCATCAGCCTTGGCGGGCTTGAAGTTCTTTGTAGCCTGCAGAGAGAGCCCGGTCGTTCCTGCAAGAAGGAAGGTAGGTGCCAGCGTTATCATCATCATCGAGTTTTGATACGAGCCCTTATCTTCCGCTACCGCTTGAGCGCTGATCGACACCATGATGGCGACGGCCACAGTCATCCATGAATCCATTCTTTGATGCTTCCATTTCGATCTAGGGGCACCACGATAGCAGAGTAGGTACTCACCACAAACAAGAAGCTCGGCGCTGGGCCGGGCGAAGGGCTGAAAGGGGACGGGCTAAAAGGGGATAGATTTATTTTCTAGCCGGCTGCCAGTTGATCCAAGCGAATCCATTCGATGAAAACTCTCAGCGCAGCGAAGTAAAAATAAATCTGTCCCCTTTTCTACTGCGGATTGATGTCAGCGCAAGCGGTAGACAATCGGACCGAGTCCTTGCTTTTAGAAACTGAGACCTACAAAAAGCGGGCGACTCATAAGTCGCCCGCTTTTGACATAAATCAGCAAGGATGAAAACTAAGCGTCGGGATGCTCACTGGTGAAGAAGGTAGCGGAGCAAATACGCCAGCGGCATACGCACGACGGACTGATCGATGTCCCGTGGTTTGACTGGACTTGGGCCTCGCATGGAGATTCTGGGCAGTGGTCACTCCAGAATAAAAAGACCAGAATAAAGACCTATTCAGGAGTCATATCCATGCAAAATATTCTTGCCGATGTGGCCGTCAGCGTATCTGAACTCATGAAGAACCCATCTTCCGCCTTGAGCAGCACCAATGGCTTACCTGTGGCCGTGCTGAACCACAACCGCGTTGTGGGCTACATGGTCCCGGCGAATGTCTATGAGGCGATGGTCGAGCGCCTGGACGAACTGGAACTCGTACACCTGGTCAAGGCACGTCTCGACGCCAACGAAACACCTGTTCGAGTATCTCTCGACGATCTGATTGGCGAGGCCGAAGCAGATATCGCCAATGGCCGTTGAGTAGCGAAAAAGCCCGCGTATCGGCTATCAGTGGCTTCCACTATAACAAGCCTCCCCAAACCCCAGACGCAAAAAAGGGCCAACCTCTCGGTTGACCCTTCTAGACCGCCCAGCAGAGCGGATTTTGTTTGGTAGGCGCGATTGGACTCGAACCAACGACCCCCACCATGTCAAGGTCTGCTAGGAGCGAGCTCCGAGCCCTGCTGCTCTTGGATTTCTCAGAACGCCCATTCACATCATGAGGCGTCAAAAATGGCTAACTTTCGCTTACTCCCATCCGGCAACTGGAACGCTCAGGTACGGGTTAAAGGTAAATCCCCCCAGTCAAAAACCTTCAGCACGAAAGCCGAAGCAGAACTATGGGCGAGACAGATCGAAGCCGTGACGGCGGATCGCAAGCATCACACTATATATACGCTGGGCATGACCTACTGCGAAACCATGCTCAAGGGCAAAAGCAGCTACGATCACGCACTGAAAATCGTGGAGCATCTGGGCAGACACTTCACCCAGCCCATTCACGAAATCACGCCTCAGATGATCAACGACTTCAAGATCATGCGACTGAAGAAAGTGAAGCCATCGACGTGCAGGACGCAGCTTGCATTCATGTCACGTTTCTACAGGTTCGCTAAACGCGGATTGCTGATCAACATTCACAACCCTGTGAGTGATATCGCCCTACCGAAGCCAGACCGATCTTCTGACAAGGTGATCCGAGCGAGCGAGCTTGAGCGACTATTGGCGAAGCTCTCACCCACCATGAAGCTCATCGTTGAACTGGCTTATGAGACTGCCATGAGACGATCCGAAATTCTGAAGCTGACAAAAGACTGCCTCCACCTCAAGGACCGTATCGCTGATGTTATCGACGGGAAGAATGGTACACGGTCAGTTCCCCTCACCCACCGTGCGGTAGAGATTCTTGAACTCGCCCAACTTTGTGCCATTGTGGCACGCCACCCAAACGGTCAAGTGTTTACCGTTACACCGCACGCCGTTACT
This sequence comes from Pseudomonas sp. A214, assembly GCF_900156295.1. Taxonomy (NCBI): domain Bacteria; kingdom Pseudomonadati; phylum Pseudomonadota; class Gammaproteobacteria; order Pseudomonadales; family Pseudomonadaceae; genus Pseudomonas; species Pseudomonas sp. A214. The sequence goes on along the minus strand of NZ_LT707062.1, from coordinate 2,810,159 downwards.
CAAGCCGTGCGCTTGGCACGTGTGAAGGCCGGCTTAGACAGCAGTGTCAGGCTACATCAACTCAGGCACACCAGAATCACCAACGTCGCAAAGAAAGGCTTCAACAATGCTCAGATCATGATTGTGTCAGGGCATAGAGATACACGATCCGTGGCGCGATACTCCCACCTCAATGTTAGGGACGTGCTGCACCTGATCGACTGATCAAACAGGGCGGGCAGCCATGATGAGATAGGAGTTGGCTGCCTCTCCCCGGTGTTTACGGCAGCCGTATCCCGATAAAAGCTATGGTCGAAGCATTGGGACACCTTTCGCTGCCAAGCGACATCAACTCAACTTTTACACTGAAAGATAGTTGAAGAAAGCGCTTGACAAAGTTTCTCAACGCATTGACAAAAGTGCGCTTGTTAGTGTAAAATGGTACGTATAAGGAGAGAGGAAACACCGCCTATCTGAGCACCATTTATCAAGCTTAGCCATTTCCTTACCCCCTAATTAAAAAATGTCTTACTCAACGGTTAGACCTTTTTTAATGTCTCGAAAACAGACTAATTAACAGACACCAATCCTTTATTACCACCAATCCAATGGAGGGTCTATTATGCCCAAAACAAAACAATGCTCCAGTTGTGGAACAACGCTAGCCAATAAAAGGAGTCACGCCCGTACTTGCTCAAATACTTGCCGCTGGCGAGTATGGTATGCAAAACAATCAGCAATGATTTCAGTTAAGTTGATGTTTAGCGTCACGAGATATGAATTTATTAAAGGCAATGCTGAAGCTGTTGGTGTGTCGGTAAGTGATTATCTACAGGCTCAAGCAATTGCAGAATGTAAGCAATGAGAGTGCAATTGAACGACAGGGCGGTCGCACAGCTTGAGTTCATCATGGATCGTACTGGTTACACAAATAAGCAACATACGCTCCAAGTAATGCTTACGACGATTGCAAACAACCTAAGAGGCACTGGTCGGAAGAAACTGAATAACAAGGATGAATTGCCATGAGTGCTAGTCTGGATTATTTCAGTCGTGGAATTGCAAAAGCATTTGAACGACGTGCAAAGGCACAGCAACAGGCCACCCAAGTCGTAGAAACGGTTCATAGTGACAGTGATGCATTGATCAGTGTAGATACTAGCGATACAAAAAGCACCTACATCACTAAAAACTATCAAGCCGCCGTAGTGCAGAAAATTATCGCACTAATTCACAAGAGGGGAAATTAAATGAGCGAGAAGACTAAGATTGTAGTGAGCGGAACTCCACCTAAGTGGAATGATGCGGAATTCGAAGCCCGTGTTGATGGATGGGTAAATGTTTATCGAGGCACTACCCAGTGCATGGAGCTTGTGCGGTCGCCACTGCCCCATGATTTCCTCGAATCGGTAGCTTCGAAAGTGGCAGAGGGCTATACAGTCGCTCGCAATCAAGGTGTTACACATGAAGCCCTAAATCATTCTTGCTGGATGATAAAGCCAGACGAAAAACAGAAGAGGGATATTGATGACATTCGTATCCGAGTGAAATCTCAGTACGTTGAATTCCTACAAAGTGAATACGTTCGATATCAAGACTTGCTACGTCAACAACTTATTCAAGCAGCGGAAGCGAAAGAACAAAAGAAGATCGATGACGCTCGCAACAAGCGAATGTTAGAAATTGACAAAGAAGTGAGCAATACATTTTCCCCGTTGGTCATTCCTGGGTAAACGAATGATCTAGTGACAGGCGCTGTGGGCAACGCCTACTAGAACCTCCTACAACGTGTTCAGAGCACATTCCAAATGCAAGCCAACCCAACGATGGCCCCGACAGATTACCCAGTCTGTGCGGGGCTTTTTGTTTACTCAGATTTAACACAGCAGCTCCCACCTCACGGTTATGAATGCTGACTCATGACAAGCTCATGAAGAGGGACGATTTTTTAGAAAAGCAAAATGTCAAGTTTTTTTGACGAGCGGTATCTACTCTGGTATAATGCCCCCCTCAAACAGACCGCTCAAAACCTCATGGTGATCATTAGTCGATTCCGACTCAGTGCATCATGCGGAGTTTTTACGCCTGTGATTTAACCAAAACAACCGGCAATACCCGAGAGGAAATGCCTATGAACTGAACGAACCAAGGAGAATTACCATGCAAGAACAAGCTACATCGAACTCATTGGCACATGGGTGCAACGCTTTTCAAGCCGCAGCAAACGACGCCTGCGCAATCCGTGATGAAAAAACCAAGCGTAGGGTTGGTCGCCCACGTATCGTGACAGTCAATCCAGTGTCTGTGATTCTACCTTCTCTGTTGGCAGAGAAAAAAAGACCTGCGTGGCTTGATGATATTCTGTTTGGTAGCATCCTCACCGCTGTAGGACAATCTCGGAGCGTTTCTAATGTTTCGATGAAGGACGTGCGTGCCGCTCTCTGGCTTCCCACTTTTGAAACAGTGTCGCTACAAAAGCTCGGGTATGAAAAACGTCAGTCGGAAAGAGTTATTAAGGCTGCCCGCTTCGTAGCGAACGGCATTATCAAATACCTCGAACGCAGCCAGCCAAAAACTCTCGAGCGCCTCAATGCTGATGCTGAGCTTGAGGTTAGTCATTCTTATTACACCACTAGACTCGAGAGATATCGCCCTCTCAAACCAGTGCCCGATGAGATAGTTGAGCTTTATCGACAGGGCGACTACTACGGCTATGGAAAAGCCTTACGCGATTTCCGGCGAACGGATTAACGTCGGAAAGAGAGAGCAAAGCGAACGATGCTTTTTCTTCAGGGTGAACACCCTGCGTACGTGACCAATACGCCAGCCTTGGTCACGATTGATCATTTTTTAATTAACGTCGGAAAGAGAGAGCAAAGCGAGCGACTGTTAAAGCGTAAGCTTTGAATAGGTTAATTTGAGATTAGTATAGTCTTCTGTGTGGGACACACAGGATATATATTAGTGAAGTCGGAAAAGAGGAGAGGTTAGACCTCTCAAATCAAAAAACTTTCTCTTTGGAATAAGTATTCTATCGTATACGACAGTGGTTACAATATTCTGTGTTATCACACAGAGTTAAGATCACGGGCGGGAGGGGTTATTACCCTTTCTCCCTAAGAGCATTCACTCCTTCGTCGCTCACTGCTAACACTGATTGTATAGGGACTTACAAGTTCTATAAGTCATTCCTGATTTTCAATCACAGCATGTCAGCAAGTTCCTGTGTGAACACACACAGAATATTTACTTGCTGGCCTTCAGGGGAAGAGGAGCGGTGGATCAAAAAAACCAGGTATCCACTTCACAAAGTCATCGGTGAACATGATACGTCATCATTGATTTTCAGACGATTGATTAACATCTAGTCTGTGTGCGATAGCAGTAAGGCTCCACAATCGCTTTTGAGGGACTTTATGTTTAAAGCAATATGCGCCCCCCCCCTGAGCGCCCAGCGACGCTCAGAGGTTTCTACGGCGTATTGTATGTATCAGTAGGCTGTTAGTACGAGGATGCACGAATGTCCATCATTGGCTGGAAGACAACTCTGAATATTTGGCTCTCACCAATCTGTATCCATGTTGCCAGTTCTCTTCTGAACGCACTAGAGCCGCCACACCGTCCGGTTGCTTCAGGGTCTGGCCCAACGCCGATTAGCCTTCTACCCGGCTTCAAATAAAAACGAGCTTTCTCGTCTCCACCAATACGCGCTACAAGCTTGCCATCGATAGAAATAGCAAATAAACAACCCACACCATTCACGTCTCCCTCCCTGATAACGGTGACGCTGGCATCGCGTCCCTTGTCTTCTGATTGGTAGGCAAGCAATCGATTTGCAGGTACAGGTATAGCATCCCCGGCAGATTGAGGTGACGCGCAGCCGTTCAAAATCGCAATCGCAGCAACGGCAAACATTGGTCGCATGAGTTCTTCCTTGTTTTAGGTGAAATGAAGATTTGAGTGCTATTGTTTTGAGGAAATTTGCGTTTCTACATGAAATCTTTAGAGGGTATATAGGTGTTAATTATCGGGGCGTCATAGTTCTTACCCGAGCAAGTAACCTTATAAGTAAGCTCGTTTTCTTTAGAGCTTTCATTAGCCTTAATCAGTGCCAATCCTTTCCCTGTCTGAGTACAAGATAGTATGTCATGCATGTAAATTCGGTTTGTTTTCTCGGTTACTGGAAATTCCTGGCAGAAACTCAAATCTCCTGTACAAAGCTCAAGTTTAAGAGCGTAAAGCTCCGTAGCGCCTTGCACCGATGACACCTTGTTAGCTGCCTGTAGACCTGAGCTACACAGAATGCTCAAGATCAAAGTTGCAGCCGACGTCTTTAGAGTGCTCATAACGATTTCATTCCGATTATTCATTGCCTGTAGTCACCCAGATGAGTTTCAGGAGGGTCAACGATGACTGCGTCTTCCCATATTGGGAGGAAGCAGAATAGCGAGAATATCTGAATTTCAGATATCTGAAAACCAGATATAGCTTGCTGGGCTGAATCTCGCGAAACGGCCTCCCCCATGCCAAAAACGATCTATAGACCCGAACACGACGTACTGCTATCACTTTTGAAGAAGCACAGGAATGCAGCCAAGTTGACACAGGCTGAGTGCTCAAAGGCTTTGAGCCGCCCTCAATCGTTCATGAGTGACGTAGAAAGTGGAACACGTCGGCTGGATATTATTCAGCTCCGAGACCTGTGCAAGGTGCTTGGGATCAGTCTCTGCGAATTTGTACAGGAGCTAGAGAACGCTATCGCGGTTTCTAACTAATTCAGCCCTTTGCCGACCACTGCTCTTCTACCGCATCTCCAAGCTAATCCCTCGACGGTCAGCCAGTCAGAAACGAGTAGTTTCAGGCGTTTGAACAGAGCTAGTATCAGGGGGGAATAACAGGGGCTGTGCGTCGGCGTTTTGTAGCGATCAAGCTGCAACACTGATTAAACCTGGGCTTGAAGTACCTTTAGGCTAAGCGCACTGCATTCTCGCCCTCACAACCCAAATTTGTAGTAAATCTTCGAAAAAACGTAAGCAAATCGTAGCGGCCTGCGCTCATCCGTCACATCTGGAGCAAGAGCCTTGAAGCCCATCTCCTCAACGCTCAAGGATGAAGACATGCCAGACAATACAGATGCCCACATCGACACAACGCGCTGACCCTTCTGCTGCACAACCAGCACGCGATTGCTGCTGCAATTGAAGAACTAGCCGTGTGGGTCAGGTCAAAAGGCTCACCCGAAGTGCATGGCAACGTGATCGCGGCACTGGAAACCATTGACATGAACGCGTCGGCTCTCACCAATGCGATTCTCAATCTGAGGCAATAGAGCACGGTTTAAACCACTCATAACAAACCTAGAACGACCATTCTAGATTTGTTATAACTGCTCTCAGACGGAATTTAGAGGGCGCGAACATGACCAACACCTCCACCAACAAAATCGACGTAGTTAGCTACTGTCGTGTATCCAGTCAAGCACAAGGAGAAAGTGGGTTGGGTCTTGAAGCTCAACGCGAGTACATTGCTCGTGCTGCCCAACAGAATGGTTGGAACATCGTTGGTGAGTTCGTGGATGTTGTTTCGGGTAAGTTGGCTATCGAGGACCGTCCCGAAGGCAAGAAGGCGCTGGCAGCGTGTAAGAAGCTGAAAGCACAACTGGTAGTCGCCAAGCTGGATCGCCTATCCCGCTCGGTTCACCACATAGCCCGCCTGATGGAGCAGACAGAGTTCAAAGTGGCAACTATGTCCCATGCCAAGACATTTGAACTTCACTTGTTTGCAGCGCTGGCTGAACAGGAAAGAACCTTCATTGCCACTCGCACCAAGGAAGCTCTGGCAGCCCTACAGGCTCGTGCTGATGATGGTGACGTACAGTCTGTTGAAAAGATTGCACGCCGTACTGCGGCACTAGAGAAAGGTCGTACCGCTACCAATCGGGCGAAGGCTGGTGAAGCGATCCGAGAGCGTGTGAACCACTGGCAAGAATCCGTGCGTGATCCGATTGATCTATGCATACGCAAAGGTGGTCGCACACTTCAACAAGTTGCTGATTGCCTAAATGTTAAGGGTGTCACCACAAGCCGGGGCGGTGAATGGTCATCAATCCAAGTAAGTCGAGCAATGAAGAACTTGGGGTTCCAGTTCCCTTTGAAACAAATCGCTCTCCAAGCCTATAGAAGCAACGGTCAATGCTGAGTGTGTGCATGCGCCCGGTGTCTGCATAGGATCGCTCAAGAAGGGTGGCAGGCCGCTTCCATCGGATTTGGCGATTTAAGCCGCCCGCCCTTCGCCTCAGAAGTCAGGGCCGTTAAGTCTAGCCGATCAATATCCACGGATTCCATCACCATCAAAATACAATTTTTCACCAAATGCCGACTTTTTATTAGTGGCAGGGTTGTAGGAATAAAATTAATACAGAAGCTTGAGCCACCTATTCTGCATAGAAACCGTACAATTGTCTCAGTATGAACAACTCGATGATTACGTGGTTCACTTTTAGGTAATCTTTAAGCACCCCGCAAGTCTGAACCAGTAAGGCAACGCGTTATTGAACAGCTATGAACCACTATATAACATAACAGTCGAGCTCAAACTAAGCTCACATACGATTAAACTATACACCAAACTAATCATCACGATCCTCCCTTAAAAATCTTGGCCCCGTTCTCTTAACTAGCTTATGAGACACCTGGACCATATTTTCAGGATCATGATACTCTTTAAAGTAATTGACTATCAATGCACCCTTTTCAGATATAGTTAGCTCTTCATGATAACCAGAAAGCATTCTATATCCCGCTACGACTTTTTCTTGCTCAATCTTATCCAATCCAAAAATTTTGTAGTTTGGAGATAGTATGGCTTGCAGCTCGGAAAAAATAGCTGAAAAGTCAATTTCAAGAACTAGCTCTCCCGAATTAAAGTCAGCCTTGAAGGCAACCAGTATTAATCTAATGAGCGGCGCAGATCGACCATCAGGGATAGCTATTTGATTCTTCTTCTTACCCTTACCAGAAGCTACAATCTTATTAAGATCCTCTATCGAGCACACCAAGATAAGGGCAGCTATTCTGGTTTTAAGCGAGATCTTAGCTTCCGGTTTAATATACGAAAAACTGAGAATCAAACATAATAGACCCATCAAGCGCACATCTCGAGAATGGGTTTTCTGGAAGATCCTGAATAGAGAATCCTGAACCTCAATTACGCTTTGCCCAAGAGATTGCACATTCAGAATTTCCAAATAGGATATCACCACCCCCCATGGACTTTCATAAAAATCAACCGAAATTTTACCTTTCCCTACACTTCTCAAGCCCGAAGCCACATATTCCAAAAATAAAAATTTTATCCCACCTTTAAAGTCTAATAAGGACTCACACATAGAAGTTATAAAGTCTCCATCTACGGATTCTTTCAGGAACGCCACGACCTCCGGACTAACCGCACTACTAACATCGGTTAAATTCGATGAGGACCATTGGGCATTCAAAATAAACTCTGAGACTAAAAACTCCTGATATGATCGATGTGGGAAATAAAAATTATCTGCATTTTTCGCTTCAAGTATCGATCCGGATATAAGATCCCTCAATATCTCGTCGTTCTTAAATTCCTTTCCTTCTGAGTATTTTTGCAGCAGGCTTCTAGGTAGCTCTCCGGAACCAAATCCACTTGCAGCCGAATCGTTCCAAAGCCACCAAGCGACCTCGCGAATAAATGTCCTTCGTTGTTCGGCACCAAAAACACGACGAGAAGGCTTCTTCATCTCCCTATCGATTATATCGTCTAAAAAAATCTTATATAGTTCATAGCGTGAATAGTTCCATAGCTCATTTTTAGGGTTCCCCGCAATATCAGCCAGCATCTTCGCCTGAACCGGGCGCTGAATTAACTCCTGAACTTTCAGCTGTTTTATTTCGAATATTCGGGCCGCCAAAAACTCAGAAGCGCTCACATCTCCTAACAAACTTTTCGATCGAGAAACCGAACAAACATTGTATCCGATATATTTCCCTATAAATTCATAAGCCCTTTCAACAGTAAACATATCTAGATCAATTTCACGATAACTCACCCACTCAAAAGATCGGAGTTCCTTATCTTTTATTCTCTTAACACCCTTTATTACCAGCGAATACTCATAATCGCTTAAAAAAGCTGAGGGCCGTCCTAGCATTACAACTTTTGATTTCCCCTCCAGCAACTTTTTTAGCTCTTCAAAATTAAACTTAAACTCATCCCAAGAAAGAGCATGTTTCATCTCATCAAAGCCGTCGAGCAATATTACAAACAACCCTTCTCGATTAAGCTCCATAAAAAGCTCATAATTATATCTCACCACACCTTTAGAGGAAGCAAGGACTTTCCCAAGCAAACCTTCAAGACTTTGCTCAGAAGATATATCACCAAGCCTTATATATATTGGAATTCGATTAGTAGCTCCTGCCACATATTCGTCGGACAGCTTAGATGAAAAATGTTTTGCGAAGCTTGTTTTACCCATCCCGTAGCCAGCTAGAATTGCTATGGGCTGATAGTCAGAATTTCCCACCCACTCAGATAGCTCATTTTCTAAATCTACCCCTTTATCGTAATGAGGCTTCATATAATAATCACGAAGCCCTCCCTCATCATACGCCGCGCGTAAGCCATTCAAATATCCCGTAAAATCCATTAATGACGACTGAAACTCCTCAATGGTAAAAAAGTCAATTTTATACTCCTGCAAATAAACTCTGGTATCAGGACTAATCTCTTGAGGAGCAATAACGTAAACATTATCGACATAATTATTTGAAATTAACTGCTGGTAGTCTGGTATAACATGCCGCCTAACATATTCCTTAGTTAACGGCTTTAAGTAGTTTTTGCATTCAACCACTGTACGCAGACTCCGACGCCATGCACTACTCTCAAAATACACATCAACTTTTTTCGAGCCAATTCTACGCTCCACCTCAACATTTAAGTATTGAGCAGCGCGCAGTAACTTAGCAACATAATCTCTAAGTTCATCTCCCTTTTTGACCGTACTCACTGACCACCTCTAGAAATTTAAATACGCAACCAACTATTAACCTTGAGCATGTATAGAACTCAAAGCGCGCCGAATCTCCAATGGAATGCCTGTATCCCCTAAACTAATCGTTTGAAAACGCGTAAATTAGGATCAACTTAACACGGAGCGAAATTGAACTGTCATATTTTTTATTGACTCTTTTTCAAAAAAACCTAGGTCCCGAGGATAGCTTAAAATGGCCCATTCTGAGTACGCTTCAGCCATCCCTAGCAGATGATGAACCTTAACTGGTAGCATTATTGTAATCATATCTACGTACCTAGAATGCTCCTCCTCCGGGCACAAATCTTTGACAATCTTGAACAAAGCGCAGAAGGCTTTAACCACAGAATATAGTGAACCATGAGTCTGCTCATCCAATTCATTTATCAGTTCACAAGCCTCGTTAAAAGACCTTTTTTTCTGTGTGATTTCCCTCAGTACGAATCCTACCGACTCACCAGCCTCGATAAAATCGTCCTTCCCCGGCCCAACTTTCAACTTTAAGCTTCGATACTCAGCTAAGGCCATTTCAGAAAAATTGAATAACGACCCCTCAAACGCTCTAAGCCTCTCATTGTAGCGTGCCTCGGCCAAATCCGCTTTCGCTTGCTCGGCCTGACCTATTGCCTGTTCCAGAGCCTTTTCTTGAGAGCTAAAGCTTTTTATCAAAAGATAAATAGTAATAAAGTTCAACAGGGGATTTAGTATACCTCCGGTGTAATCGCCAAAAGTCCCCCAAACCCCCTGCTCGGACGACAGCTCGCCACCAAAGACATAATAGTAGACACCCCAAACTATAAATAGAAAGGCGACGGCCAGTACAATAGGATTATACTTACGCATCGACTGAGTGAAGAATATAGTGTTTTATACGACCATCAAATGCCAGCACTTCAGTAACAAGCGCCTTTATCTTATAAAAATCATCATTAGCCAACCGCTTCAGACTGTCCGCCAATGCATTTTTTTGCGCTCTCGGCATCAACTTAATACTTTTTGGAGAAAAACTTATGGACTCGGAGTCTTCTTCCTCAATAAACCTTCCCGTTCCTCTTCTTGCATTGAATCGACTAACCGCAACCTCAATAGTTTTCACATTAGGGTTCTTAGTCTCTGCAAAAAGATAGTTACCAGTACTTTTATCAAAAGACAAAAGCGGAGTTCTTGCCTTACTCAGAGTAACTTTATAACCCTGACCTGTTACAGGATGATGAATTCTTTCCAGCGGCCTTTTTAACCGCTCTAATAACTCATCTGAATGCTTCATTTGTCTGTACCACTGATTCGCTTTTCGAAATTCAAGCTTGGTACTACCCCCCACCGGAATCCGCAAATGAAGTTTAAGCAACTCGATATATGCATCCATACCGATATACTTGATAACTCTAATGGATTCCTCACCATTAAACTCTAACTCCATCTTCTGCCTGAACGAGCCTACAAAAGAATTTTTAAAATTTAGACTAAATCCTTTAACAGAAGGCGTTTGCTTCACCATACTGTCATTAACAATAGCATGAGTCGTTAACGCCACGGCCTCCGCGAGACCACCTATAGCATCCGCCCCATAGTAAAGATTCAGACCATGAAACTTACTTTCACCAGAATCAAATGTTAATTCCAGTGGCACCACAATGTTACCTTGCATACTATTGTCACCTCAATAAATTAAATCAGGCACCATTCGAAACGAGGAAACCAACCGACCTTTACGAGGAAGACTTGAAACAAGATAACGGTGTTTATAGAAAACGGATTACTGATTGTTCATCCATAAACGCGGCAGTCTGCATGAATTCCTTTCCCGCATAGCGACACTAACAAGCACGCCTAGGCACATTGCCACTATAACGTGCGATAGCGGAAAACCCAACATAGCCAGCAAAAAGACGTGACCGCACATCACAAGGGCATACCCACCCTCAGCGACGAAAAAGGAATATCTGGCAGGACTTGGTGGCTAAGCTTGCGTGGAATATAATCCAACAAGGGAATGCACCACTTAGGTGTACCTGCACGCTGTCACACTTTGAGTTTTTTTACTGAGAAATCCTTGATAATTCAAGGACTTGCGTTATGGAGGCAACCCCACCAGCCACACCCGACAGACAACATCACCACCTCGTTAGGACACTAGAGTTTAGTGCACATGCGATCACCACAGCCGTTAAAAAGCTGCGTCGAAATCATCAGTAGGCTGAAGGCAGATACCGCAATACAAAAACCCCGCCGAAGCGGGGCTTTCCATCACATCAAGACCTCCAAAACTGTTACTGCCGCCATTCTGTTGGCCCTTGCTCCCCCGGCATGACCAACGCCTCATAATTCGAGATGCCGGCAGCACGTGCAGCAGCCGCCACCGTTGCCTTCGTGAAAGTGACCGCACTGTCTATCGTGTTACCGGGAAGGAACCACGCAGTCCACAAGGTTGTGAGCTTGTGCTTTGAATAGTTTTGACCCTTGAGATACTCGTAAAACTTCGCTCTCGCTGACTGAGTTACGTTGCCGTTCAAGTCCACCGTTAAGGTTACAAAAATGGTCATGACTCATTTCCCCCGCGCTTTGTTGGCTTGAGAGACGACCGAACCAGCAAGGGTCTTCGTCTCGTCGCTGTACTTCTCACTCTGAAGCACCCGGCCAGCTTTCGCTTCCATCTCAGCACTGGTTTGCTTACCAGTGTTGGCTTGGGCCAACGTGGACGCAGCGAGACTCTTGGCGATTGCAGAGGCACGAGGATCGCGGAGGGTTTCGGAAGCCAGCTTGGCAACCTTAGTAGAGGACTGCTTTGGATTACTCGACATAACATTTACCTGTGTAGCAAAGGATAGAATGTCAGCCCCAAGGATTGCCGGCCAGCAGAGAGCTGTTGACGATCCCGTCAATGTTTGGCTCAATGCAGTCCCCCTAGGGCTAACGTAATCGCTACTGTTTAGCTTTAGTTGGTGCGGATGGTTGTGCTTCGGTCTCCACAACTAGAACACGACCATTCGCAGACTTTTCTAAGCACCTCGTTCGAGGTCAGAAGCTAACGGCAAACCCCAACATGTAGGGTTTTTTCGCCGCTGAGATACAAGATAATGCGTTTTCCGGGGTGTTGCAACGTGCTACCTGTGGATATGCCTGTGCGTAAATTGTGTGTGAAAGGTAGAACTGCTCTGTAGGCCACGAGATAGCTTAAACAGACCTTTTTTCAACAATTACGATGACTTGAAAACATCTTCGATTCCAGGCGATGGACGCGTCAAAAATATGGAGAGAAGTCATGTTTTGCGAGGGGGTTAGTTATTTCTTTCCGTGATCCCCATAGGCATACCCCATCCTCTTAGTCGCCTCTTGGCTTTGTCTGAGGTAAATGTCACTCAGCGTCCACCTCAGCCTCTCATTCTCAGCTTTCAATATCCCAATCTCTTTCAGTGCACCCCGGTACATGACGATCAGCCCTGCAAGCTCCCTGTGGGCTGCTCTGAGGTTACGGCGGGTCAGCTCCAGGTCTGAACAGAGTATGTCCACCTGATGCTTAAGCATTTCCTCACAGCTAGGTAGACCAAGCTCAAAACCACTGTCATCGATCAGATTGTCTTGCATTGCTGTCACACCAAAATACTGTACAAATGAACAGTATCCGTACAGCGAAGGACACTCAAGACAAGGGGGATGAACGGTGGTTCGGCGGGAATGAACGGGAGAAATGACCTCGGCAAACTCGCTAATGTGGCGTTCACATTGCCCCGTGTGAACGAACCCGATATTTTGTGAACGTTCTGCCTGAATCCGAAGCAACAAAAAAGGGCCAACCTCTCGGTTGACCCTTCTAGACCGCCCAGCAGAGCGGATTTTGTTTGGTAGGCGCGATTGGACTCGAACCAACGACCCCCACCATGTCAAGGTGGTGCTCTAACCAACTGAGCTACGTGCCTGCTGTGAGGCGGCATTCTACGGAATTCCGAAGGGGTGTCAATACCTTTTTTTCACCTAACCCTATGAATATGCAAAATATTTAATTTCGCCAAAGCGCCGAAGATTTGGCGGTGGCTGGCGGCTGATTTTTATCTCGGGTAGGATCGGCGCATTCGTAAAAAATATAAAACAGAGGTTGCAGAATGGCGAACACACCGTATCCAGAATCTTATTACGCCGCGTCGGCCAATCCGGTTCCAGCTCGCCCTGCCCTGCAGGATGATGTCGAAACGGATGTTTGCGTGATCGGCGCTGGTTACACCGGCCTGTCCTCTGCGCTGTTTCTGCTGGAGAACGGTTTCAAGGTCACGGTCCTTGAGGCGGCAAAGGTTGGCTTTGGCGCTTCAGGTCGTAATGGCGGGCAGATCGTTAACAGTTACAGCCGCGACATCGACGTGATCGAGCGCAGTGTCGGGCCTCGGCAGGCGCAGTTGCTGGGCAATATGGCGTTCGAGGGCGGTCGGATCATTCGCGAGCGGGTGGCGAAGTATCAGATTCAGTGTGATTTGAAGGATGGCGGAGTATTCGCTGCCCTTACCGCCAAGCAAATGGGCCATCTGGAGTCGCAGAAGCGTTTGTGGGAGCGTTTCGGGCATACCCAGCTTGAGTTGCTCGATCAGCGGCGTATTCGCGAGGTGGTGGCCTGCGAGGAGTATGTGGGCGGGATGCTGGACATGAGCGGTGGGCATATTCATCCGCTGAACCTGGCCCTCGGTGAGGCGGCGGCGGTGGAGTCTCTTGGCGGGGTGATTTATGAGCAGTCGCCGGCGGTGCGCATTGAGCGTGGCGCCAGCCCGGTTGTGCATACACCGCAGGGCAAGGTCAGGGCCAAGTTCATCATCGTGGCGGGTAATGCTTATCTGGGCAATTTGGTGCCGGAACTGGCAGCCAAATCCATGCCTTGCGGCACCCAGGTGATTGCCACGGAACCGTTGGGCGATGAGCTGGCTCGCAGCCTGCTGCCTCAGGACTATTGCGTTGAAGACTGCAACTACTTGCTCGATTACTACCGACTCACGGGCGACAAGCGCCTGATTTTCGGCGGCGGCGTGGTGTATGGCGCGAGGGATCCGGCAAACATTGAGGCGATCATTCGTCCGAAGATGCTCAAGGCCTTCCCGCAGCTCAAGGACGTGAAGATCGACTACGCCTGGACCGGAAACTTCCTGCTGACGCTATCGCGCCTTCCGCAGGTCGGGCGCCTGGGGGACAACATTTATTATTCCCAGGGCTGCAGCGGCCATGGCGTGACGTATACGCACCTGGCGGGCAAGGTCCTGGCCGAGGCGCTGCGTGGTCAGGCTGAGCGTTTCGATGCGTTTGCGGACCTGCCCCACTACCCCTTCCCCGGCGGTCAGTTGTTGCGTACGCCGTTTGCGGCGATGGGGGCTTGGTATTACGGGCTGCGGGATAGGCTTGGATTCTGACGCGTCGGACGACTTCATAGAAAAGGGCTGCTGCGCAGCCCAGCGGGAGCAAGCTCCCTCGCCACAGGCGTGTTCCAACCTTTCAGTGTCATTATCCCGAAAACAAAAAACCCCGGTCTTTCGACCAGGGTCTTTGCTATCGACTAGAAGTAGCTTTTCAGCTTTCTTCTTAGCTTCAAGGCGTTCAGTGGGCCTCGAAGCAGATATGGCGCAGCGGACGGGACTCGAACCCGCGACCCCCGGCGTGACAGGCCGGTATTCTAACCGACTGAACTACCGCTGCGTATCGCTATGGACTTGCGTCCAGTTAACTCGTCTGATCCAACCCCTTGGGCTTGGATCTCGAACCAGGCGAACCTGCTTCGGAAAATATGGCGCAGCGGACGGGACTCGAACCCGCGACCCCCGGCGTGACAGGCCGGTATTCTAACCGACTGAACTACCGCTGCGCGTCGGTGGAGGCTTTTGACAGCTTCCGTCTTGCTTTCGCAAAACTCTCGTAAAACATGGTGGGTGATGACGGGATCGAACCGCCGACATTCTGCTTGTAAGGCAGACGCTCTCCCAGCTGAGCTAATCACCCTTTGCTTCGTTGAGGCCGCGAAATTTACGCAGGTACCGAAGCTAAGTCAATAGCAGGGTTGAAGTTTTTTCAAAACAGTTCAAGCGGCACGCACAACCGCTCTCACTCATAAATCATTTTCTTGGTCATGCCGCCGTCCACCACGAACTCCTGGCCCGTGACAAAACCGGCATTGCGCGACAACAGCCACGCCACCATCGCCGCTACATCCTCCACCGTGCCTACCCTGCCTGCCGGATGCTGAGCATGATCGGCATCGCTGAGCGGCTGCGCGCGACGCTGGGACGGGTCCCGTGCGTCGATCCAGCCGGGGCTGACAGCATTGACCCGGATCTCCGGCCCAAGGCTGATCGCCAAGGCATGGGTCAGGGCGAGCAAGCCGCCCTTGCTCGCCGCATAGGCTTCGGTGTCGGGTTCTGATTGTGCGGCACGGGTCGAGGCCAGGTTGACGATGGCGCCATTGTGGGCACGCAGGTAAGGCGCACAATGCTTGGCCAGCAGCATGGGACCACCCAGGTTCACCGCCAGGACCCGATTCCAGTAGGCCAGATCCAGGCTTTCCAGGGTGATGTTGTGGGGATCGGCGATGGCCGCGTTGCACACCAGCGCGTCAAGCCGCCCAAACTGGCCCAACACCTCGGCGATTCCCGTGGCGACTTGCGTCTCATCCGCCACATCCATGGTGATGAACCAGGCGTTCTCCCCCAGCGTCTTGGCGACCTTGGAGCCGCGCTCACGATCCAGGTCAGTCAGCACCACCTGCCAGCCCTCACAGATCAGCCAGGTAGCAATCCCCAGGCCGATACCCCGCGCGGCGCCTGTCACCAGAGCTACCCGGCCATGAGTGCCGCCGTGCGGCGTTGCCAGCTCGATCACAAGGCGGCCAACCCACGGGCCAGATCGGCTTGCAGGTCAGCCACGTCCTCCAGACCCACCGCGACGCGGATCAGGCTGTCGCGGATGCCCGCTGCTTCACGCTCCTGGGGCGTCAGGCGACCGTGGGAGGTGGTGCTTGGGTGAGTGATGGTGGTTTTGCTGTCACCCAGGTTGGCGGTGATGGAAATCAACCGGGTGGCGTCGATGAAGCGCCATGCGCCCTCCTTGCCCCCTTTGACCTCGAAGCTCACCACCGCACCGAAACCGCGCTGCTGACGCGCGGCCAGGTCATGTTGCGGATGGCTCTTGAGGCCGGCGTAGTGCACTTTCTCGATGCCATCCTGCTGCTCCAGCCACTCAGCCAGCAGTTGGGCGTTGGCGCAATGGGCTTTCATACGCAGGCCCAGGGTTTCCAGGCCTTTGAGGAAGATCCAGGCGTTGAACGGACTCAAGGTCGGCCCGGCGGTGCGCAGGAAGCCCACCACTTCTTTCATCTGCTCGCCACGACCGGCCACCACGCCGCCCATGCAACGACCCTGGCCGTCGATGAACTTGGTCGCCGAATGCACCACCACGTCGGCACCCAGCTTCAGTGGCTGTTGCAACGCCGGCGTGCAGAAGCAGTTATCGACCACCAGCATGGCGCCCTTGGCGTGGGCGATTTCCGCCAACGCGGCGATGTCCACCAGCTCGGCCAGGGGGTTGGACGGCGATTCGACAAACAGCATCTTGGTATTGGGCTTGATTGCCGCATCCCAACCGGACAAGTCCGCCAGGGGCACGTAATCGACTTCCACGCCGAAACGCTTGAAGTACTTTTCGAACAGGCTGATGGTCGAGCCGAAGACACTGCGCGACACCAGCACGTGGTCGCCAGCGCTGCAAAAGCTCATGACCACGGCCATGATCGCCGCCATGCCGGTGGCGGTGGCCACAGCCTGCTCGGCACCTTCCAGAGCAGCGAGGCGCTCTTCGAAAGCCCGCACGGTGGGGTTGGTGTAGCGCGAGTAGACGTTGCCCGGCACCTCGCCGGCAAACCGTGCCGCCGCATCGGCAGCGGTACGGAACACGTAGCTGGACGTGAAGAACATCGGATCGCCATGCTCGGCTTCCGGCGTGCGGTGCTGACCGGCGCGGACCGCCAGGGTATCGAACGCTACACCCTCAAGGTCGCTGTCCAGCCGACCGGCATCCCAATCCTGACTCATGCTGTCGCTCCTGTAGTCATTAAACGCAAACCGGCCCCTCAGGGCCGGCTTGTCACTCAGTTGTTGTACAGATCGATGATCGCGCTGACCGCCTGGGTCTTGGCCTTGGACGCATCGTTACGAGCGTTCTCGATCTTGTTCAGGTAGGCCTCATCGACGTCACCGGTGACGTACTTGCCGTCAAACACTGCGCAGTCGAACTGCTCGATCTTGATCTTGCCACCACCCACCGCTTCTATCAGGTCCGGCAGGTCCTGATAGATCAGCCAGTCGGCGCCGATCAGGTCGGCCACTTCCTGGGTAGTGCGATTGTGGGCGATCAGCTCGTGGGCGCTCGGCATGTCGATGCCGTAGACGTTCGGATAACGCACGGCCGGCGCCGCCGAGCAGAAGTATACGTTCTTGGCACCGGCTTCACGGGCCATCTGGATGATCTGCTTGCACGTGGTTCCGCGCACGATGGAGTCATCCACCAGCATCACGTTCTTGCCGCGAAATTCCAGTTCGATGGCGTTGAGCTTCTGGCGTACCGATTTTTTCCGCGCGGCCTGGCCGGGCATGATGAAGGTACGGCCGATGTAACGGTTCTTCACGAAGCCTTCGCGGAACTTGACGCCCAGGTGGTTCGCCAGCTCCAGGGCCGCGGTGCGGCTGGTGTCCGGGATCGGGATGACCACGTCGATGTCGTGGTCCGGCCGCTCGCGCAAGATCTTGTCGGCCAGTTTCTCGCCCATGCGCAGGCGGGCCTTATAGACCGAGATGCCGTCGATGATCGAGTCCGGGCGCGCCAGGTAGACGTGCTCGAAGATGCACGGAGTCAGGCTCGGGTTGGTCGCGCACTGACGGGTGAACAACTTGCCGTCTTCGGTGATGTAGACCGCTTCGCCCGGGGCCAGGTCGCGAATCAGGGTGAAGCCCAGCACGTCCAGGGACACGCTTTCCGAGGCAATCATGTACTCGACGCCTTCGTCGGTGTGACGCTGGCCGAACACGATCGGGCGGATGCCATGGGGGTCGCGGAAACCGACGATGCCGTAACCGGTGATCATCGCCACGACCGAGTAGCCGCCGACGCAGCGGTTATGCACGTCGGTCACAGCGGCGAACACATCTTCTTCGGTAGGCTGCAGCTTGCCGCGCTGGGCCAGTTCATGGGCGAAGACGTTGAGCATCACTTCCGAGTCGGAGTTGGTATTGACGTGGCGCAGGTCCGATTCGTAGATCTCCTTGGCCAACTGCTCGACGTTGGTCAGGTTGCCGTTGTGCGCCAACGTGATGCCGTACGGCGAGTTGACGTAGAACGGCTGGGCTTCGGCCGAAGTCGAGCTGCCCGCTGTTGGATAGCGCACATGGCCAATGCCCATGTGACCAACCAGGCGCTGCATGTGACGCTGATGGAACACGTCACGCACCAGTCCATTGTCCTTGCGCAGGAATAACCGGCCGTCATGGCTGGTCACGATACCGGCAGCGTCCTGGCCGCGGTGCTGGAGCACGGTTAGCGCGTCATACAGCGCCTGATTGACGTTCGACTTACCGACGATACCGACGATGCCACACATGCGACACAACCCCTACTTAATGGATCTGAACTGAACAACACTCACTGCGGCGTTTTGGCCATCGGCAAGAGTTGTTCCTTGAACGGTATTTCAGCGGGTACGCTGATACCGCTGGCAAGCCACTGACTGCTCCAACCCAGGATCAGGTTCTTGGACCAGTCTGCGACCAATAGAAATTGTGGCACGAGCCGGGACTCCTGCCACCACGTATCCTGCTGTACCGGCCCCAGGCTCAATAGCCCGACAGCCACGACCACCAGCAACGCGCCACGCGCCGCGCCGAAGGCCATGCCCAGGAACCGGTCCGTCCCGGAAAGCCCGGTGACGCGAATCAGTTCGCCGATCAGGTAGTTGATCATTGCGCCGACCAGCAAGGTGGCGATAAACAAGATGGCACAGCCCGCGATCACGCGGGCCGACGGAGTTTCAATGTATCCGGCGAGGTACTGGGACAACGAACCACCAAACATCCAGGCTACGACCCCCGCGATGATCCAGGTCAGCAGCGAGAGGGCTTCCTTGACGAAGCCGCGGCTCAGACTGATCAATGCGGAGATGGCGACGATTGCAACGATCGCCCAGTCAACCCAGGTAAATGGCACGGTGCAGCCTACAGACGGATAAGGCGGCGCATTTTAGCAGAGGCCAGAGCTGTCGGTAAGCTGCGATTGTCAGTGTGATTCAAATCAGGCAAACCGCCGTCAACCGCGCTCAGGCTGAAAACGCACCACAAAACCCTTGAGGTTCTGCTGGCGGCTGAGCAGGTCCCGCAGCCGATCGGCCTCGGCACGCTCGATCAGCGGCCCCACAAATACGCGATTCTTGCCATCGGCGGTGCGGATATAGGCGTTGTAGCCCTGGCTGCGCAGGGTTTTCTGCAGTTTTTCGGCACTCTCACGATTGCTCAGGCTGGCCAACTGAACGGACCAACTGACCGACAGACCGTTGGCGTCCACGCGGCTTTGCGTGGTATCCGGCTTGGCCGGGGCTGGGGTAATCGGTTGGGTCGGGGCCGGCTTGGCCACCGGTGCTGCCGGGGCTGGAGCGACTGCCGGCTTGCTCGGAGCCGGCGCTGCCGTGGCGGGCGCCGCCGGCGCAGGCTCGATCGGCAGGGAAGGCGCAGGTTGCTCGGCCAGCTCCTCGTCGCTCGGAACGGGTTCCTGGGGTAGCGCTTCAGGTTCAGGCACCAGCACCGGCTCGACCTGCACGGGCGCAACAGACGGCGCCTGAGGGGCAGCCGGAGCGTCGACCGTAACCTGGCGCTGCTCATCCTGACGAGAAAACAGCATCGGCAGGAAAATCACCGCCAAGGCCACCAATACCAGGGCCCCGACCATGCGCTGCTTGTACGCTTTATCCAGCAATGCCATCTGCAGCTTCCTCCGTGGAGCGCCGGGCCAGCCATTGAAGGGCCTCGGCAACACAAAAAAATGATCCGAACAGCAGGATCTCATCGTCGACCGTCGCCAGGGCGCACTGCCCTTCCAGCGCTGCGGCCACGCTGTCATAAGTCTCTACGCAAGCGCCGCGACACTGCAAGGCTTCCCGTAGTTCGGCAGCCGGGCGCGAGCGCGGAGAATCCAGCGGTGCTACCGCCCAATGCTGGACACTAGCACCCAACGCATCGACAACGCCATCCAGATCCTTGTCGCCAAGCAGCCCAAACACCGCCAGGCGGCGCCCGGCTACCGGCCGCCGCGCCAAGCGCTCGGCCAGATACTGCGCCGCATGAGGGTTGTGGCCGACATCAAGCAGCAGATTCAGGCGTTTGCCGTGCCAATCGAACTGGCGGCGATCGAGACGACCGACGACGCGAGTCGCTTGCAACGCTTCGATAATTTGCCCGGCATGCCATGGCAGGTCCAGCAACAGGTAGGCCTGGAGCGCCAGCGCGGCGTTCTCCATCGGCAGCTCCAGCAGCGGCAAATCGCGCAACTCCACCGGATTGCCCCGGGCGTCACTGCCCCGCCATTGCCAATGCTGCTCAGTCATTGCCAGGTCGAAATCCCGCCCGCGCAGAAAGAACGGACAGCCCAACTCGCGGACCTTGTCCAGCAACGGTTGAGGGGGATTGAGGTCACCACAGAGCGCAGGCGCGCCCGGGCGGAAGATGCCGGCTTTCTCGAAGGCGACGGACTCACGGGTGTCACCCAGGTAATCGGTATGGTCCACACCGATGCTGGTGACCAGCGCAACGTCCGCATCCACCAGATTGACAGCATCGAGCCGGCCACCCAGGCCGACTTCAAGCACCACGGCATCAAGACCGGCACCCGCGAACAGCCAGAACGCCGCCAGGGTGCCCATCTCGAAATAGGTAAGGGAAATCTCACCCCGCCCGGCTTCCACCGCAGCAAAGGCTTCGCACAACTCGGCGTCAGAGGCTTCGACGCCGTTGATCTGCACCCGCTCGTTGTAGCGCAACAGGTGCGGCGAACTGTAGACACCTACGCTCAACCCCTGGGCCCGCAACAGCGAGGCCACGAAGGCGCAGGTCGAACCCTTGCCATTGGTGCCGGTAACGGTGATGACCCGGGGCGCCGGCTTGGCCAGTCCCATGCGGGACATTACCGCTTGCGAGCGCTCCAGCCCCATATCGATGGCTGACGGATGCAACTGCTCAAGGTAGGCAAGCCAATCGCCCAGGGTACGTTGGGTCATATGTTCGCTGGCACCGGCGGAACCACGATCGGCTCGATAGGGGCGGCGACGAATTTCGGGGTCGGCAGGCCCATCAGTTGCGCCAGCAGGTTGCCCAGACGCGGACGCAATTCCTGGCGGTGGATGATCATGTCGATGGCGCCGTGCTCCAGCAGGAACTCACTGCGCTGGAAGCCTTCCGGCAATTTTTCGCGCACGGTCTGCTCGATAACGCGCGGGCCGGCAAAACCGATCAGCGCCTTCGGCTCGCCAACGATCACATCGCCCAGCATCGCCAGGCTGGCGGAAACGCCGCCGTAGACCGGGTCGGTCAACACCGAGATGAACGGAATGCCTTCTTCACGCAGACGCGCCAGCACCGCGGAGGTCTTGGCCATTTGCATCAGGGAGATCAGCGCTTCCTGCATACGCGCACCACCGGAAGCGGCAAAGCAGATCATCGGGCAACGGTTTTCCAGGGCATGGTTGGCGGCACGCACGAAGCGCTCGCCGACGATGGCCCCCATGGAGCCCCCCATGAAGGAGAACTCGAAGGCCGAAACCACCACCGGCATGCCCAGCAGGGTGCCGCTCATGGACACCAGGGCGTCTTTTTCGCCGGTCTGCTTCTGGGCCGCGGTCAGGCGATCCTTGTACTTCTTGCCGTCGCGGAATTTCAGGCGGTCCACCGGCTCCAGGTCGGCACCCAGCTCAACACGGCCTTCGGCGTCCAGGAAGATGTCGATACGGGCACGCGCACCGATGCGCATGTGATGGTTGCACTTGGGGCAAACGTCCAGGGTCTTTTCCAGCTCGGGGCGGTACAGCACCGCTTCGCAGGATGGACATTTGTGCCACAGACCTTCAGGCACCGAGCTTTTTTTCACCTCGGAACGCATGATCGAAGGGATCAGTTTGTCTACCAACCAGTTGCTCATGCTTTCTTTCTCCAGTACCGGTGACCCGAACGCTCTGGTTCGCGGTCCCGCGTATGCCCTTGAGCTAAATTCATTGTGCGGCGAGGGTCGAGGGACCACCACGATCAGCGCGAAGCATGACCTGCGTGCAGCCCAACCTCCTCAGCCATCCCGGCAACCGCGGCACCGCGGCTACCACTACGCTATCGGCCCACCCGGAGGCGGCGCCTGCCTGCTTTGTACAGTGCTGGTATGGACGGCGGCAGTCTGCCAGCCGTCACATTGACTACTGGCTGCTGCGTACAGCGGCCATGAACGCACGAATCCTGGCCGGATCCTTGATGCCCTTGCTTTGCTCTACCCCACCGCTGACATCGACCGCGTAAGGGCGAACCTGACGGATGGCTTCGGCCACGTTTTGCGCCGTCAACCCACCGGCGAGGATAATCGGTTTGCTCAGGCCCTGGGGCACCAGCGACCAGTCGAATGCTTCACCGGTCCCACCGGGAACGCCTTCCACATAGGTGTCCAGCAGTATGCCACTGGCACCGGCAAAGGCATCGCAACTGGCCGCGATGTCATCACCGGCCTTGACCCGCAACGCCTTGATGTACGGACGATGCCAGCCCTCGCAATCGGCGGGCGTCTCGTCCCCGTGAAACTGCAACAGGGCCAACGGCACCGCGTCGAGTATCTCGCCCAGCTCACAACGACTGGCGTTGACGAACAGGCCGACGGGGGTCACGAACGGAGGCAAGGCCCGGATGATCGCCCTCGCCTGCTGCACCGTCACCGCGCGCGGGCTCTTGGCATAAAACACCAGCCCGATGGCATCGGCACCAGCCTCCACCGCCGCCAGCGCGTCCTCGACGCGGGTGATCCCGCAAATCTTGCTGCGAACGGCCGGCATGTCGTCAAAACCTCAGGCAAATCCGTGAAAGTCCCGGATGGTAGCAAATGCTGCGCAGGGCGTCAGCCGTCGAGTTCCGAGAAGCCCGTGAGGAAATGTGGCCCGATGTAACGCTGCGGCAGCTCGAATTCATCGTGGTATTCGACCTGCACCAGGTACAGGCCAAACGGGTGCGCCGTCACGCCGCCGGAACGCCGGATGCGGCTTTCGAGCACTTCCTTGATCCACTCCACCGGCCGCTCACCGGCACCGATGGTCATCAGCACGCCCGCGATGTTGCGCACCATGTGATGCAGGAAGGCGCTGGCGCGGATATCGAGCACGATCATTTTGCCGTGGCGGGTCACCCGCAGGTGATGCAGCTCTTTGATCGGTGACTTGGCCTGGCACTGGCCGGCGCGAAAGGCGCTGAAATCATGAACACCGACCAGGTACTGCGCGGCTTCAGCCATGCGCTCGACGTCCAGCGGACGGTGGTTCCAGGTGATTTCTTCGTTCAGATGCGCGGGGCGGATCTGGTCGTTGTAGATCACGTAGCGATAACGCCGGGCGATGGCCTTGAAGCGTGCATGGAAATGCGCCGGCATTGCCTTGGCCCAGCTGACACTGACGTCGTGAGGCAAGTTGATGTTGGCCCCCATGACCCAGGCCTTCATCGAACGCTCGACCTGGGTGTCGAAATGCACCACCTGGCCGCAGGCGTGCACGCCGGCATCGGTACGGCCGGCACAATGCAGCGACACGGGCGAATCAGCGACTTTGGACAGTGCGTTTTCGAGGGTTTCCTGCACCGTCGCCACACCGGAGGCCTGGCGCTGCCAGCCGCGATAGCGCGAGCCCTTATATTCAACGCCCAGGGCGATCCGGAAAAAGCCGTCGGCCGCCATTTCGGCGGCCGGGTTGTCTATGTTTGCCAAGGAATTACAGCCTGCTGAAGTACGCAAAGGCGGGCATTATAAGGCCGGCGGGATGGGATGCCAGTCCAACCGGTGGTCATGTGTTGAATGTACTGGCGCCATCGCGAGCAGGCTCGCTCCCACAAGGGATTTGTGCTGGGCGCAGGATTTGTGAATACCCGAGAACCTCTGTGGGAGCGAGCCTGCTCGCGATGAGGCCCGCCAGCCACCCTAAACTCCAGCCCAAACAAAAACGGCAGCCTCACCGGCTGCCGCTTTTGTTTACCCGATCACCTCAGGCCAGGCGCGACAACATTTCCTGCGCCTCGCTCTTCTGCGTGGCATCGCCTTCGCTGAGGACTTCGCCGAGGATATCCCGGGCACCATCGTTGTCACCCATGTCGATGTAGGCCTGGGCCAGATCGAGCTTGGTCGCCACTTCATCGGTACCGCTGAGGAAGTCGAAATCCGGCTCATCGTCGGCACTGGCCAACGCGTCTTCAGCAGTGAAAGTCGGCTGAGCGAGGCTGTCGGACAGGCGCTCAAGCTCGGCATTGACATCGTCCAGTTCGGACTCGAAGGCGTCCTTGGGTTTGTCTTGCACGTCCATTTCATCGGCCAGGGACAGGTCGAAATCTTCCGGCAGCTCAAGGTCGTCAGACGGGGTGTCGGCCACCGCAGGGGTTTGGACGGCAGGCTCATCCAGGCCCTTGAGGTCGTCATCCAGGTCCAGCAGGAAGTCTTCGTCGGCCAGGGCCGGCGTCGGCGCCGGGGCGTCGGCACCCAGGTCAAGGTCGAACTCCGACAGGTCATCCAGGCTTTCATTGGCCTCGGTCTGCTGCTTGAGCAACGATTCGAAGTCCAGGTCATCATCGGACGGGAATGCATCCAGCTCGACGACAGGCTCTGGCTCAGGCGTTGCCGGTGCGGCTTCCAGATCCTCAAGGCTCAGGTCGAAGGCGCTGTCGAGCTCCTCATCGGTGGGCGGCGTATCTTCCAGCAAATCCTTGACGTACTGGGCGTCCAGCTCGGCAGCGACTGCCGCGGCGGCCAGACCGGCAGTGGTGGCGACCACCATGGCCGGGAAACGGCTTTTGAGCTGTTCGACCTGGGCATAGTTTTCGCCGTTGGCCACCAGTTGGCGCTCTTGGGCAACAAAGGCGTCGCGGTCGCCCTGCTGACCGTAGACTTCCATCAGTTTCAGGCGCAGGTCGCTGCGCTGAGGCTCGGCCTTGATGCCCTGCTCAAGCAGATCGGCCGCCTGATTCAAACGACCACGATCAATGTGGGACTGGGCCTGACCCAGCACATCGTCGGAACGCTCGGCAGCCGGAGCCACCAATGGCGCGGCGATCGGCGGCGTGACGATCACGGGCGCAATCACCGGGGCTGGCTTGGGCGCTGGCGCGGGAGCGGGTTTTGGTTCGAGCTTTACGCTTGGCGGTGGAACTTCAATGCCCTCGAAGCTGCTCGGGGGCAGATCGAGCTCCGGGGAGAAATCAGCCTCCTCCTCGAGGGCTCGGGCCATGCGCAAGTGCTTCTCGGCTTCCTGTTGCGCCTTGCGGCGACGGGCCAGCAACAGCAGCAACAACAGCAGGATCAACGCGCCACCGCCAACCAGACCCAACAGGATCGGATTGGTCAGCAAATCGTTGTACTTTTGTTCGCTGGACGCTGCCGGGGCTGGCTCCACGGGAGTCACGGGCGGCGTCGCTTCAGGTGCGGGCGCAGGGGCTTGCGCCGTTGGGTCCGGCGTCAATTCTGCCGACATCGCCGGGGCCGACTCATCGAGCGGCGGTACGGCGACACCATCAGCCTGCATTTTGGCCAGTTGATTGTTCTTCAGCTCGATCAGGCGCTGCAGCTTGTCCAGCTGGCTCTGCAGATCCGCCATGCGGCTTTTGAGTTCTTCATTGTCGCGGCGAGCCGAATCGAGGCTTTCCTGGGTGACCGCGAGCTGGTTGCTCAGGGCTTGGGCATCGCCGGCAGCGCCTTTGGCGCCGGCCTTCGCAGCCTCGGCGGAGACCAGACTCAGATTATCGCGACCGGCCGCCTGGGCCGGTGCAGCTTGACTGCCACCACGCTTGGTACCGTCCAACTGCTGCTGGCCGGAACGCGCAACGCCCCGCCGCCCCTGACGCCAGGCGGCATTCTGCGCAGCCACTTCAGCGATAGCCTGGGGCTGCGGCAACGCGGTGCTTTGCACCGGGTCCGGCAGACGCAATACCTTGCCGGTCTTGAGCAAATTGATGTTGCCGTTGATGAATGCGTCCGGGTTCAACGCCTGGATCGCCAGCATGGTTTGCTGGATCGATCCGCCGTTGCGCACCTTGGCAGCAATTTCCCAAAGTGTATCGCGCGGCGTGGTGGTGTATTGGGAAGGCTTGGTGGCGCCCGTCACCGGCGTGGAGACGACCTGGGACGGCTTCGTCCGGGCGGCGTCAGCCGCCTGGGGGGAGAATTTGGAAGGGTCGATCAACACGCTGTAGTCGCGCAGCAGACGGCCATTGGGCCACATCACCTGCACCAGAAACTTGACCATCGGCTCCGACAGCGGCTGGCTGGAAGTCACCCGCAAGACGCTCTTGCCATTGGCATTGATTACCGGGGTGAAGGTCAGGTCATTGAGAAACGCCTGGCGGTCGATTCCGGCCTTGGCAAACTCCTCGGGCGAGGCCAGGCTCGGCACGACTTCGGCGGCGGTCAATTGCTGGACGTCGAGCAGCTCGATCTCGGCGACCAGAGGCTGGTTCGGCGGCGACTTCAGGGTCAATTCCCCGAGCCCGAGTGCTTGCGCCATACCGGAGGACAGCGCCGAGGCGGCCGCTATTGCTAACACCAGTTTGCGAACTTGAACCATAGCCTCTTCCTTTGTTTGAACATTCCTCGGCCAGCGAGAAGGTGTTGATGCCGCTGCCGTAAGGCATTGCGCGCCCCCCGAAGCAACGGCGCGCGCGATCGTTTCACTCATGCTCGGGGAAAGCCCCGAGAGGGAGGTTCGCCTTCAGCACTCTGGCCAAGCATAGCGCCCAGCTAGAATCATTCGACAAATTGTTGCCAAGTATCTTTTACAGCAGGTCTTTTATCAACAACTCAGCCACTTGCACAGCATTGAGCGCCGCGCCCTTGCGTACGTTATCTGACGTCAGCCACATATTTAGTTCCGCCGGGTCATCGATCCCCCCGCGCACACGTCCAACGTAGACTACATCCTGCCCTACCGCATCGCCCACCGGGGTCGGGTAATCGCCCGCCTCCACCAGCTCGATGCCGGGTGCCGCCTCCAAGGCTGCGTTGACTTTCGCCAGGTCGACGGCGCCGGCTGCCTGCACAGTCACGCTAAAGCTATCGCCAAAAAACACCGGGGCTTGAATGCAAGTGACGGAAATCTTTAACGAAGGCTGTTCCAGCACCTGACGCAATTCACGCACCAGACGCTTTTCCAGCAGCGTGTGACCCTGCTCGTCCGGGGTACCCACCTGAGCCAGCAGGTTGAACGCCATTTGCCGATCGAAAAATTTCGGCTCAAGGGGACGTGCATTGAGCAACTCGGCAGTCTGACGGGCCAGCTCACTGACGGCGGCGCGGCCCTGAGCGGACACAGCGAGACTGGCGGTCAGGCTGATACGCTGCAACGCCAGGCATTGGCGCAGCGGCGCCAGCACCACGGCCAGCGCGGTCGCCGACGCACTGGGACTGCTGACTTGAAACGGCTTGCTCAGACCCGCCAGCAGCCCGGCGTTGGCTTCCGGCACGATCTGCGGCGCCTGCTCAGGCGGCAGGGCGCCGGACAGGTCAATCAACGCGCAACCGGCCGCCGTGGCACGCGGGGCGAAGCTCAGGGTCACCGCCGGGCCGGCGGCAAAAAACACCAGTTGGACTTTGCCGAAATCAAATTCGTCGACTTCGCGCACCCGCACATTTTTGCCGCGAAACATCACCGAGCTTCCTGCCGACTCGCTGCTGGCCAGCAGGTGCAGGTTGCCGATCGGGAAGTCACGTTCTTCGAGAATCTGGACAAGGGTTTCGCCGACAGTACCGGTGGCGCCGATCACGGCAATATCAAAGGACTGGCTCATGGGTCTACCTCAGGTAAAACGTGGGGAGCGGCACTTTACCGGGTGGGGGGTATGCAGGCAATTGGCAGGGGAGTTTGCAGTGGTTGTACTGGCCCCATCGCGAGCAAGCTCGCTCCCACAGGTGTTGTGGCCACTGAAGATCCACTGTGGGAGCGAGCTTGCTCGCGATGACGATGTCACGGACGACACCGTTCCCATAAAAAAACCCGCACCTCTCACAAGGCACGGGCTCTTTCACAGCAGAGACCGATCAACGCTCGAGCAGAATCCGCAGCATGCGACGCAGCGGTTCGGCCGCGCCCCACAGCAACTGGTCGCCGACGGTGAAGGCACCGACGAATTGCGAGCCCATGTTCAACTTGCGCAGACGACCCACCGGTACGTTCAAGGTGCCGGTGACCTTGGTCGGGCTCAGCTCCTGCATGCTGATTTCGCGGTTGTTCGGCACCAGCTTGACCCAAGGGTTGTGCTGGCTGATCAGCCCTTCGATGTCGGCGATCGGCACGTCTTTGTTCAACTTGATGGTCAGCGCCTGGCTGTGGCAGCGCATGGCACCGATACGCACGCAGATGCCGTCCACCGGGATCGGGCTCTTGAAGCGACCGAGGATCTTGTTGGTTTCGGCCTGGGCCTTCCACTCTTCACGGCTCTGGCCGTTCGGCAGTTCCTTGTCGATCCACGGGATCAGGCTGCCGGCCAACGGCACGCCAAAGTTCTCGGTCGGGTACGCATCGCTGCGCATCGCCTCGGCGACCTTGCGATCGATGTCCAGGATGGCACTGGCCGGGTTGGCCAGGTCATCGGCGACAGCGGCGTGGGTCGCACCCATTTGCTTGATCAGTTCACGCATGTTCTGCGCGCCGGCCCCGGAGGCCGCCTGATAGGTCATGGCACTCATCCACTCCACCAGACCGGCCTCGAACAGGCCGCCCAGGCCCATCAGCATAAGGCTGACGGTGCAGTTGCCGCCAATGTAGTTCTTGGTGCCCGCGTCCAGTTGCTGGTCGATGACCTTGCGGTTCACCGGGTCGAGAATGATCACGGCGTCGTCCTGCATGCGCAGGCTGGAGGCGGCGTCGATCCAGTAACCCTGCCAGCCGGCTTCACGCAGTTTTGGGAAGACTTCGCTGGTGTAGTCGCCACCCTGACAGGTCAGGATCACGTCGAGAGTCTTGAGCTCGTCAATGCTGTAGGCATCCTTGAGCGCACCGGTGTCCTTGCCCACGGACGGGCCCTGGCCACCGACATTGGAGGTGGTGAAAAACACCGGTTCAATGAGATCGAAATCCTGCTCTTCCAGCATTCGCTGCATGAGCACGGAACCGACCATGCCGCGCCAACCGATCAGACCTACACGTTTCATCGCAACTACACCTATACAAAAGTGGGCCACCGTCGAAGCGGTGGGCCGCAAAGATTACAGATTACGCAACGCGGCGACTACTGCATCGCCCATTTGCTGCGTACCGACTTTGGTACAACCGGTCGACCAGATGTCGCCCGTGCGCAAACCTTGATCCAATACCACACTGACCGCCTTCTCGATGGCATCAGCCGCGTCATTGAGACTGAAGCTGTAGCGCAGCATCATCGACACCGACAGGATGGTTGCCAACGGGTTGGCAATGCCCTGCCCGGCAATGTCCGGCGCCGAACCGTGGCATGGCTCGTACATGCCTTTGTTGTTGGCATCCAGGGAGGCCGACGGCAGCATGCCGATGGAGCCGGTGAGCATCGAGGCTTCATCGGACAGGATGTCACCGAACATATTGTCGGTGACGATCACGTCGAACTGCTTGGGCGCGCGCACCAGTTGCATGGCAGCGTTATCGACGTACATGTGGCTCAGTTCGATGTCCGGGTAATCCTTGGCCACCTGCTCGACCACTTCGCGCCACAGTTGGCTGGAAGCCAGGACGTTGGCCTTGTCCACCGAGCACAGTTTTTTGCCGCGCACCCGCGCCATATCAAAACCGACCCGGGCGATACGGCGGATTTCGCTCTCGCTGTACGGCAAGGTGTCGTAGGCCTGACGCTCGCCATTATCCAGCTCACGGGTGCCACGCGGGGCGCCGAAGTAGATACCGCCGGTCAGTTCACGGACGATGAGGATGTCCAGGCCCGAAACGATTTCCGGCTTCAGGCTCGAAGCGTCGGCCAGTTGCGGGTAGAGGATTGCCGGACGCAGATTGCCGAACAGGCCCAGTTGCGCACGGATCTTCAGCAGGCCGCGCTCAGGACGGATGTCGCGTTCGATCTTGTCCCATTTCGGGCCGCCCACGGCGCCCAGCAGTACGGCATCGGCGGCACGCGCGCGATCCAGGGTTTCATCGGCCAGGGGGACGCCATGCTTGTCGATCGCAGCGCCGCCGATCACATCGTGGCTGAGTTCAAAGCCCAGGCCGTACTTGTCGTTCGCCAGCTCTAGGACCTTGACCGCTTCGGCCATGATTTCCGGGCCAATACCGTCGCCTGGGAGAATCAGAATCTGCTTGCTCATGTTTTCCTCGTTTGCTCTGTCGGCCCGCGCTTGGACTGGCCGGAAAAAGTGCTATCGCTCGGCCCACAGCACCAGTACGTCTGTACTGAACGAACCATCGGCCTCAATCTCAAAATATTCACGCACCTCAACACCCATCGATCGCTGCAGCTCACGGATCGCCCCACGCATCACTTCGGGGGTGCGCATGCGCTCGACCCACGACTGGTACTCCAGGCGCAGACGCTGGCGCGTGGTGCTGCGGGTATGCAACCCCGCCTCGCTGACCTGGCGCAACCACTCGCCGGCCGAATAATCGCGAACATGGCTGGTGTCACGCAGCACCTCAACGCTTTGCAGGTACGTGTCCAACAACGGCATGCCGGGTGACAGGACATCAATGAACGCCGCCACTCCACCCGGCTTGAGCACCCGGCGCACTTCCCGCAGCGCCAAGCCCAGGTCGCTCCAATGATGCGCCGAATAGCGGCTGAACACGAAGTCGAACTCAGCGTCAGCGAACGGCAGGCGTTCGGCGGCGCCGCACACCGTGGTGATGTTACTCAGGCCACGATCCGCTGCCGCCGTAGCTACAACGTCAAGCATTGGCTGGGACAGGTCGTAGGCCACCACTTCACCGGCCAGCGGCGCCACATGGAAACTCACGTGCCCAGCGCCGCAGCCCAGGTCCAGCACACGGGCCTCGCCGCGCCCGGCAAGCTCAGCCTGCAGCAGGGCGAACTCAGTGCCCTGGGCGTGCACGGCACTGCTCAGATAGGCCGAAGCCTGTTCACCGAATTGCTTTTGTACGACCTGACTGTGGGCGGTGCTAGTCATGGGGACTTCCTTTTGGCTGGGTCTGTTCTGGCGTCATCGCGAGCAGGCTCGCTCCCACAAGGGATTTTGTCAGCGCCGCAAATCCAATGTGGGAGCGAGCCTGCTCGCGATGGCATCTTCACGCCTTACACAAGATCAAGCATCCCGAAACAACCAAGGCTGGCTCGCCCGGTGCTTGGCCTCGAACGTGGCAATCGCCTCGCCGTCCTGCAAGGTCAGGCCGATGTCGTCCAGACCGTTGAGCAGGCAGTGCTTACGGAATGCATCGATCTCGAAACGCAACACCTTGCCGTCAGGACGGGTCACGGTCTGGGCCGCCAGGTCGATCTGCAGTTGATAGCCGGGGTTGGCCTCGACCTGCTGGAACAACTCATCGACTTCAGCGTCGCTCAGGATGATCGGCAACAAGCCGTTCTTGAAGCTGTTGTTGAAGAAGATGTCGGCGTAGCTCGGCGCAATGATGCTGCGAAAGCCGTACTCTTCAAGGGCCCATGGCGCGTGTTCGCGACTGGAGCCGCAGCCGAAGTTTTCGCGGGCCAGCAACACGCTGGCGCCTTGGTAACGTTCGGCGTTGAGGACGAAATCCTTGTTCAACGGGCGCTTGGAGTTGTCCTGGTAGGGCTGGCCCACATCCAGGTAGCGCCACTCGTCAAACAGGTTCGGGCCGAAGCCGGTGCGCTTGATCGACTTCAAAAACTGCTTGGGGATGATCTGGTCGGTGTCGACGTTGGCACGATCCAAAGGCGCGACAAGACCAGTGTGCTGGGTAAAAGCTTTCATGCTGCGCTCCTTCAGATCAATTCACGGACGTCGACGAAACGGCCGTTGACGGCGGCGGCGGCGGCCATGGCCGGGCTGACCAGATGCGTACGGCCACCGGCGCCCTGACGGCCTTCGAAGTTACGGTTGGAGGTGGAGGCGCAATGCTCGCCCGACTCCAAACGGTCCGGGTTCATCGCCAGGCACATCGAGCACCCAGGCTCACGCCATTCGAAACCGGCCTCGAGGAAAATCTTGTCCAGACCTTCGGCTTCGGCCTGGGCCTTCACCAGGCCCGAGCCTGGCACCACGATGGCCTGCTTGATGGTCGAGGCGACTTTGCGGCCCTTGGCGATCACCGCCGCTGCGCGCAGGTCTTCGATCCGCGAGTTGGTGCAGGAGCCAATGAACACACGGTCCAGCTGAATGTCGGTGATCGCCTGGTTGGCGCTCAAACCCATGTATTTCAGGGCGCGGACGATGGAGTCTCGCTTGACCAGATCCATCTCCTTGGCAGGATCGGGCACGTTCTGGTCCACGGCCAGGACCATTTCCGGGGAAGTGCCCCAGCTGACTTGCGGCTTGATTTGCGTCGCGTCGAGTTCGACCACGGTGTCGAACTGCGCGTCGGCATCGGAAACCAGGTCTTTCCAGGCTTGCACCGCCATGTCCCACTCGGCGCCCTTGGGGGCGAACGGACGGCCCTTGACGTACTCCACGGTTTTTTCATCGGCGGCCACCAGCCCGACACGAGCGCCGGCTTCGATGGACATGTTGCAGATGGTCATGCGCCCTTCCACGGACAAATCGCGGATGGCGCTGCCGGCGAACTCGATGGCGTGGCCGTTACCACCGGCAGTGCCGATCTTGCCGATCACGGCCAGGACGATGTCTTTGGCGGTCACGCCAAACGGCAGCTTGCCCTCGACGCGCACCAGCATGTTTTTCATTTTCTTGGCGACCAGGCACTGGGTAGCGAGCACGTGCTCGACCTCGGAGGTGCCGATGCCGTGGGCCAAGGCGCCAAACGCACCATGGGTGGAAGTATGGGAGTCGCCGCAGACCACGGTCATGCCGGGCAAGGTCGCGCCCTGCTCCGGGCCAATGACGTGGACGATACCCTGGCGCACGTCATTCATCTTGAATTCAACGATGCCGTACTCGTCACAGTTATCGTCAAGGGTCTGCACCTGCAAGCGCGACACCTGATCGGCAATGGCTTCGATGCCGCCCTTGCGCTCCGGTGTGGTCGGCACGTTGTGGTCCGGGGTCGCGATATTGGCATCGATGCGCCACGGCTTGCGCCCGGCCAGACGCAGGCCTTCGAAGGCTTGCGGCGAAGTCACTTCATGGATGATGTGACGGTCGATGTAGATCAGCGCCGAACCATCGTCGCGCTGCTTGACCAAATGCGAATCCCAGAGCTTGTCGTAGAGCGTTTTGCCGGCCATCAGACGGTTCCTCATCAGCTTGTTTCTATGCCCCGGGTCTTGAGTGAATCAATAACCCCTTGGCTTGTGAGGCTGATCTTATGAGGCTACATTAAATAACTCAAATTCATATTTTTCATGCTTTGCATAACCATTTGGAATTCGACCAGGACGACCATGGACCTCGCCAGCCTTAACGCCTTTATCGCCATCGCCGAGACCGGCAGTTTCTCCGGCGCCGGTGAACGCCTGCACCTGACCCAGCCGGCCATCAGCAAGCGTATCGCCGGGCTGGAGCAACAGCTCAAAGTGCGTCTGTTCGATCGGCTCGGTCGAGAAGTCGGCCTGACCGAGGCTGGCCGAGCCCTTCTGCCACGGGCCTATCAGATTCTGAACGTGCTGGATGACACCCGCCGCGCCCTGACCAACCTGACCGGCGAAGTGACCGGACGCCTGACGCTCGCCACCAGCCACCATATCGGCCTGCATCGGCTGCCACCTCTATTGAGGGAGTTCACCCGACGCTACCCTGAGGTGGCGCTGGATATTCAGTTCCTCGATTCGGAAGTGGCCTACGAAGAAATTCTCCACGGCCGGGCGGAGCTGGCGGTCATCACCCTGGCCCCGGAACCGCACACGCTGGTACGCGCCACGCCGGTGTGGGACGACCCCCTGGATTTCGTGGTGGCGCCGGAACACGCGCTGTTGGACAACGGCCCGGTCAGCCTGGCAGACATCGCCTTGCATCCGGCGGTTTTCCCCGGCGGCAATACCTTTACCCACCACATTGTTCAACGCCTGTTCGAAGCCCAGGGCCTGACGCCGAACATCGCCATGAGCACGAATTATCTGGAAACCATAAAAATGATGGTCTCCATCGGCCTGGCCTGGAGCGTCCTGCCGCGCACCATGCTCGATGAACAGGTGGCACGCATTCCTTTGCCGGGCATACAGCTCAGTCGCCAGCTAGGCTATATCTTGCACACCGAACGGACGCTGTCGAATGCTGCACGGGCTTTCATGTCCTTACTGGACGCACAAATCGATCTGCCAGGGAAAAGGGCATAGGTTGTGCTACTCCTATAGAGCCGAAACGCCTGCGCCCAACGCCCCAAATTGCCCAAGGCTCGCGAGATAATGCCCAAATCCGCTGACCAATTCCCGCCCCTGCCGCGCATTCAGGCGCTAGACCCGAAACGGTCCGAGCAAAGCTGGGACAGCGCCCCCCAGTTGCTGGCCGCCTTGAACGGCGCGCGCCTGGGAGCCTGGTCGTGGGACATTGATACCGGGCGGATCAGTTGGTCACGGGGCACCCAGGCGCTGTTCGGCTTCGATCCGCGCCAGCCATTGCCGGCGGATGTGGACTATCTGGACCTGTTGCTCCCCCAAGACCGAGCAAAGGCCATCCGCGCCTTTCATGCGGCTGTGGCCGGTGCGCCGCTGGAACAGGCCATGCACCATCGCATCGTCTGGCCCGACGGCAGCCTGCACTGGCTGGAAATCAACGGCAGCGTATTACCCGACAAACACGGCCGCCCGCGGATGATCGGAGTAATCCGGGAGATCACGCACCAGCGCGAACGGGAGCAGGCACTGCGCAACTCGGAAAAACGCTTCGCCACGCTCTTTCACCTATGTCCGAATATGGTGTTGCTGACCCGCCAGGAAGACGGGCTGATCATCGAGGCCAACCAGTATTTCGAAAGTCTGTTTGGCTGGCCGCTGCACGACATCATCGGCCGCACGACGCTGGAACTGGGCCTATGGGTCGACCCCGGACAGCGGGCAAAACTGGTGGAGATCATCAAGGCCAACGGCGAAATGGCGAGCATGGAGGTGGAACTGCAGGCCAGCAATGGTCAGATCCACAGCGGCCTGCTCAGCGCCCAGAAGGTCGAGCTGGAAGGCCAACCTTATCTGCTGAGCACCTTCCTCGATACCACCGAACGCAAACTCGCCGAACAGGCCCTCAAGGACAGCCAGGAACGCCTTGATCTGGCCCTCGATTCGGCGCAACTGGGCACCTGGGACTGGCATATTCCCAGCGGCATGCTCTACGGCTCGGCCCGGGCGGCGCAGTTGCATGGCCTGGAGCCCAAGCCGTTCCACGAGTCGTTCGATGCGTTTTTCGAAGGGGTGCCCGATGACGAGCGCAACAACATGCGCAACGCCTACCGCAGCCTGCGGGAAGGCCCGGCGGGGAATTATCAACTGACCTACCGCGTACAAATGCCGGACGGCAGCGCCCGATACCTGGAAAGCCGCGCACGTCTCTATCGCAATGACGACGGCAGCCCGCTGCGCATGGCCGGTACCTTGCTGGACATCACTGACCAGGTAGAACGCGAACAGAGCCTGGCGGCGTCGGAAGAAAAATTCGCCACCCTGTTCCAGGTCAGCCCCGACCCGATCTGCGTAACTCATCAGGATAGTGGCCGGTTCCTCGAAATCAATTCCAGCTTCACCCAGACCTTCGGCTGGTCAGCCACCGACGTGATCGGCCTGAGCGCCGACGAAATCGGCCTGTGGGACGCCTCGGGGAGCAGCCTGCAACGCATCGAAAGGGTGATACGCGAGCGCTCCCTGAACAACGTGGCCGTCGTCGTCCACCATAAAAACGGCCAGCCGCTGACATGCGTGATTTCCAGTCGCCAGATCAACGTCGGCAACCAGCCCTGCATTGTCACCACCCTGCGGGATATCTCCCAGCAGCAGCGCTCTGAAGCGGCCCTCAAGGCCAGCGAGGAGAAATTCGCCAAGGCTTTCCATTCCAGCCCTGACGCCATCACCATCACCGAACGCGACAGCGGCCGCTACCTCGAAGTCAATGACGGCTTCTGCCGCCTGACCGGCTACCGCGCCGACGAAGTGATCGGGCATACGGTCTACGAGGTCGGTATCTGGGCCGAAGAAAAACAACGCATGGCATTGCTGGCCGAACTGGAGCTCAAGGGCCGGGTGCATCACCAGGAAATGCTCGGGCGCAATAAACGCGGAGAGATCCTCACGGTGGAGGTCTCGGTCGAACCGATCATGCTCAATGAGACGGCCTGCCTGCTGCTGACCGCCCGGGACGTGAGCCTGTTGCGCAATGCCGAAGCACAGATCCGCCACCTGGCCTATCACGATCCGCTGACCAACCTGCCCAACCGCGCCTTACTGATGGATCGGCTGAGCCAGCAGATCGCCTTGCTCAAGCGCCATAACCTGCGGGGCGCTCTGCTGTTTCTGGACCTGGACCACTTCAAGCACATCAACGACTCCCTGGGCCACCCGGTGGGCGACACGGTGCTGAAAATCATCACCGCACGCCTGGAAGCCAGCGTGCGCCTGGAAGACACCGTGGCGAGGCTGGGCGGCGACGAATTCGTGGTGCTGCTCAGCGGCTTGGAAGGCACCCGCAGCGCAGTCAGCCAACAGGTACAGAACCTGGCCGACACTCTGCGCGAATTACTGTCGGAGCCGATGTTTCTCGATGGCCAACGGTTGCAGGTCACGCCGAGCATCGGCATGGCGCTGATTCCCGACCATGGCTCCACCCCCACCGACCTGCTCAAGCGCGCCGACATTGCGCTGTACCGCGCCAAGGATTCGGGGCGCAACACCTCGCAGATGTTCCACACCACCATGCAAAAAGCCGCCAGCGAACGGCTGCGCATGGAAACCGACCTGCGCCAGGCCTTGGCTCGCGGGGAGTTCAGCGTACATTTCCAACCTCAGGTCGACGCCCGGGACAACCGCATCATCGGCGCCGAAACGCTGGTGCGCTGGCATCACCCCGAATTGGGCGCCCAATCGCCGAATGAATTCATCAAAGTGCTGGAGGACAGCGGGCTGATTCTGGAAGTTGGCACCTGGATTCTCGATGAAGCCTGCAACGGCTTCAAACAACTGATCGCCAAGGGCAAGATCGATCCGCTGCAATTCAGCCTGTGCGTGAATATCAGCCCACGGCAGTTCCGCCAGAGCGACTTCGTCGAGCGCATCGAAAGCTGCCTCGCCACCTATGGCCTGCCTTACGCCATGCTCAAGCTGGAAATCACTGAGGGCATCGTGATCCAGAATCTGGACGACACCATCGCCAAGATGCGTCGCCTGAAAAAATTGGGAGTGAGCTTCGCCATGGACGATTTCGGGACCGGTTATTCGTCGCTGACCTACCTTAAACGTCTGCCGGTGGACACCTTGAAAATCGATCAGTCATTCGTGCGCGACGCCACCAGCGACCCCAACGATACCGAAATCATCCGCGCCATCGTCGCCATGGCCCGCAGCCTTGAGCTGGAGGTGATCGCCGAAGGTGTCGAAACCCCGGAACAACTGAGTTTCCTGCAGGGGCTGGGTTGCCATTTGTACCAGGGCTACCTGCACAGTCGGCCGTTGCCGCTAGACGCGTTTGAGCGACTGTTGCCCTGACAAAGGAGCCCGCAATGAGGGCTCCACAAATGAAAAAGGGCGCCAATGGCGCCCTTCTTCATTAGTTGCGATGCATCAGTTTTGCAGCGCGGGTTGTTGCTGCGCCCCGTTGATCGGGATGCGCTTGGCTTTCGCCTCTTCCGGGATCACTCGCAACAGGTCGATGCTCAACAGACCGTTGCTCAGGCCGGCGGATTTGATCTCGATATGATCGGCCAACCGGAAGGACAGCTTGAACGCACGCTGGGCGATACCCTGGTGCAGGTAGGTCACGCTGTCGTTGCTCGCTTCGCGCTTACCACCGCTGATGGTCAGCACACCTTTTTCCACTTGCAGGTCCAGGTCGTCTTCCTGGAACCCGGCGGCGGCAACCACGATGCGATACTCGTCATCGCCATGTTTTTCCACGTTGTAGGGTGGATAGCTACTGCCCGGTTCGTTGCGCAAGGCGGTTTCGAACAGGTCGTTGAAACGGTCGAAGCCCACCGAGGAACGGAACAGAGGGGCCAGGGAAAATGCAGTACTCATGATTCAAATCTCCTGAAAAGTTCAGCAAGGTTTTTTGTCTCCGCGACCCGAATTCGGCATCGCGTAATCCCTATCTAGGGACCGCCAAAAACTTTTCAAGAGGTTGTTTTGAAATTTTTTTCAGGCCGCTTCGGTGCGCTGCACGCCCAGCAAATGGCCTACCGCGTCCAGGTCGGTTTCCCGGCGCAGGGCGGTAAACAGCTCTACCGCTTCGGGATAATTGCGAGTCAGCATCGCCAGCCACTGCTTCAACCGGCCGGGCGCCTGGCGTGGGGTCAATTGCTCGACCACCTGCACCCAGAAGTCCTGGAGCATCGGTTGCAATTCGGCCCAGGACAGCTCGATCACCTCTTCACCGGCCCTGGCCGCAGCGATCTGCCGGGCCAGATCAGGACGGGAAACGAGGCCGCGACCGAGCATGATGTCTTCCACACCACTGATCTCGCGGCACCGGCGCCAGTCTTCAACGCTCCAGATATCGCCGTTGGCGAATACCGGGACCTTGACCACATCCTGAACCCGTGGGATCCACTCCCAGTGGGCCGGTGGTTTATAGCCGTCGGTCTTGGTCCGCGCATGCACCACAATGTGCGCCGCGCCACCTTCGGCCAATGCCGTGGCACAGACCAACGCCCCATCCGGGCTGTCGAAACCCAGGCGCATCTTGGCGGTAACGGGAATGTGCCTGGGCACCGCGCGGCGCACGTGCTCGACAATTTCGTTGAGCAGCTCCGGCTCTTTGAGCAACACCGCCCCACCCCGTGATTTATTCACAGTCTTGGCCGGACAGCCGAAGTTCAGGTCGATAACCTGCGAACCCAGCTCGCAGGCCAATGCGGCGTTCTCCGCCAGGCACACCGGATCGGAACCCAGCAATTGCACCCGCAGCGGTACGCCGGCAGCGGTCCGGGCACCGGTCAGCAGCTCAGGGGCAAGCTTGTGGAAATAGGCCGGTGTGAGCAGACGGTCATTGATGCGAATGAACTCGGTCACGCACCAGTCGATACCGCCAACACGGGTCAGAACGTCCCGCAGGATGTTGTCAACCAACCCCTCCATGGGCGCCAGGGCAATTTGCATGGAAAAACACACTCAACGAAAAACGTGCGGCAGTTTACCGGATTTTGCCCACAACATCGGAATTCACCACCAATCCCCTGTGGGAGTTGAGCTTGCTCGTGATAGCGCTGGGTCAGCTTGCATTGATACCGAATGTGCGGCCGTCATCGCGAGCAAGCTCGGCTCCCACACTGGATCCCGCGTGTTCACAGATTCTGCATCCACCACAGATCCCTGTGGGAGCGAGCTTGCTCGCGATAGCGCTGGGTCAGTCTATGAGAATGCCGGATGTCATCAGCGCAGGACCATAACCCTCGATGAACTCCGGCGGCATGCGCTTGGGCCTGCCGGTGGACAGTTCAATGCAGACAAATGTGGTCTGGGCCCGCAATAACGTGGTGTTGTCGCTGGGGCGAATCAGCTGGAAATGCCGATTCATCTTCAATCGCTGATCCCAGTCGACGATCCAGGTAGCCAGTTGCAACTCGTCACCTTCGTAGGCCGCCGCCAGGTAATCGATCTCATGACGCACAACCGCCATGGCCCGGTCCAGCCGCCGATACTCCACCAGATCCAGCCCCAGGCGCTGGGAATGGCGCCAGGCACAGCGCTCAAGCCAGGTGACGTATACCGCGTTATTGGCGTGGCCCAGCCCGTCGATGTCTTCAGCATTTACTTGAAGATCAATAATGAACGGCGTTGCCCGATCCCAGCCCATGCCCCTCTCCCAGTCGAATTTGGTGGGGGCCAGTGTAACGGATCCGAGCTTGACCGCCATCGCGGCCAAGCCTTGCTCCCACAGATCAAGCCGATTGCCGTGCTTGCAGACTGCGCCCGGCCAGCAGGGATAACACGCCATCAATGACGCGAGGATCGGCCAGCACCCGCTGGTGGCCGCCCTGCGGCAAGCGCAGCAAGCGGCTGTCGAACCAGGCTTCGTGAATCAGTTGCGATTCCTTGACCGAAACGAAGGTGTCGTCCTCGGCATGGACAATCAGCCCGGGCACGTCCAGTTGGTAATGGGCGACATCCATCCTCGAAGCCGGCATGCCCACATCGTTTTCCACTTGGCGAATGAAGGCCGATCGCGCCTTGGGCGGCAGCCCCATCATCCGGGCGAACCCACGCAGCACGCCAAGAATGCGCGCAGGCGCCGCAATGCTGACCAGAGTCTCGGTCCGCAACCCCAGCTGAACCGCGAGCATGGCACTGGCACCACCCATGGAATGCCCAACCACGGCTTGCAGAGGTGGTAACTCCGCCGCGGCTTCGAGCATGGCCCTGGCAAACAGCAGGACATTGGCCTCGCGCCCAGGTGAGCGGCCATGGGCCGGGCCGTCCAACGCCACCACCGTGTAGCCGGCACCTACCAGCGCCGTGATCAGCGCGGCAAATTGCGTGGGTCGCCCTTCCCAGCCATGCATCAACAAGACGGTCGGACCTTTGCCCCAACGCAAGGCGGACAGACCGAAGCGTAAGGTGATGCGCTCGGAGGTCGCCAGCAATGGCAGCTCCCAATCCCTTGGCGGCAAGTCCCGGGGACGCATGAACAGCGATCGCATCTTCTTCGCCACCAGGCCCGGAGCCACCCATCCCAGCGTGCCATTGACGCCACGAATCCAGCTAAACCTGTTCATCGCTCATCTCCAGGGCTTGCGCCTTAGCTCATCGCACCGCCGACTTGGCAGCGCGCAGCAACCGATCCGATAACTCTCCCGGGCCCAACGCTCGCGCCAAGGCCAGGCCGCCGACCATCAGGGCAATGTCAGCCAAGGCCTTGTCGGCGTCTTCCGGGCTGGCCGCCAACTGCGCAACCATCAGCTCAATATGCTCATTGAGCACCTCACGAAACTCATCCGGCAGCCGCCCGAGCTCGCCGACCGATGCCGGGATCGGGCAGGCCAGATCGGTGGTATCACGGTGCTTGCGCGACAGGTAGAACGCGGCTGCCAGGGTTCGCCGCTCCTCACCGCTCAGCTCGGCATCCATGTCAGCGATCAAGCCACGACGCTGGCTGAGCAGTTGCTTGAATGCCTCGAGCATCAAGGCATCCTTGCTTTCGAAGTGGGCATAGAAGCCGCCCACTGTCAGCCCGGCGGCGCCCATCACTTCGCCGACACTCGGCTCGGCCGGACCCCGCTGAATCAGCGCAGCACTGGCGGCCTTGAGTATGCGTTCGCGGGTTTGCGCTTTTTTATCGCTCATCGTTACCTCCGAATATTACGACTGAAATATTATCCATGTAATAATTTTCCGCAAGCGGAAATTTTGACCGCTGGTCAGAAGCATCGTTAAAGGAATTGAAGATTGGCCGAACGCCAGACAAACAAAAGGGCCATTCAAGAATTGAATGACCCTTATAAAATCCCGCAGAGCGGGTAATCGTGGCGTCCCCTAGGGGACTCGAACCCCTGTTACCGCCGTGAAAGGGCGGTGTCCTAGGCCACTAGACGAAGGGGACACAAACCTTCTAACTTGATCAGCGCTGAGAACTGATCGATTCAAGGTCGGTGTGGCCAAACCTTGAACCTGTAATTGGTGGAGCTAGACGGGATCGAACCGTCGACCTCTTGCATGCCATGCAAGCGCTCTCCCAGCTGAGCTATAGCCCCGGATTTTTCGCCTCGCGGCGGAGCGACATCTTGCAACATCGCTTCTGTAAAACTGGCGTCCCCTAGGGGACTCGAACCCCTGTTACCGCCGTGAAAGGGCGGTGTCCTAGGCCACTAGACGAAGGGGACGCAAACCCTTCTATACAACTGATCAACGCTGAGTGTTGATCGCTTCAAGACCGGTGTGGCCAGGCCTTGAAGTGTAAATTGGTGGAGCTAGACGGGATCGAACCGTCGACCTCTTGCATGCCATGCAAGCGCTCTCCCAGCTGAGCTATAGCCCCTCATCGCTGAGGACGGGGCGAATCTTAAGGGCGTATCCGAGGGCTGTCAAATTTATTTTCAACAAATTTGAAAGTTTTTTGCCGGGATAACAATCACTTACCGACAAACCCCGGAAAACCGGGGTATGTCCTGCCTCATCGAGCACTCAGGCAATCGCGCCCAGCAGTTTTTCCCACTCCTTGTTCTCCTTCTTCGACACACCACCGAGCAGATCGATGGCCTGGCGCAGACGGAAACGGGTCAGGTCCGGGCCAAGGATCTCCATGGCATCGAGCACCGACACCGAGCTGGCCTGGCCAGTAATGGCGGCGAACATCAGCGGCATGGCATCACGCAGTTTCAGCTCCAGCGATTCGACCACGGCCTGGATGGTCGCGGTGATGCTGTCCTTTTCCCACTGACGCAGACTTTCGAGCTTCCACAGGATCAGTTGCATCAATTGGCGCACCTGATCACCGGAAAGCTTCTTGGACTCGAACAGCTTCGCATCCGGGGTCACGCCGCCGGCAAAGAAGAAGCCGGCCAGGGGTGCGATCTGGCTGAACGTCTCCACCCTGCCCTGCACATGGGGAGCGATTTTCATCATGTACTCAGGGTTGAATGCCCACTTCTGTACACGCGCAGCAAACTCCTCCACCGGCAGGTCACGCAACCACTGACCGTTGAGCCAGGAGAGTTTCTCGACATCGAAGATCGGACCACCCAGCGACACCCGCGACAGGTCGAAGTGCTCGACCATTTCCTGCAGCGAGAACTTCTCGCGCTCGTCCGGCATCGACCAGCCCATGCGCCCCAGGTAGTTGAGCATCGCCTCAGGCATGAAGCCCATGCGTTCGTAGAAGGTCACCGACGTCGGGTTCTTGCGCTTGGACAACTTGCTTTTGTCCGGGTTACGCAGCAGCGGCATGTAGCACAGCTGCGGTTGTTCCCAGCCGAAGTATTCGTAGAGCAGGATCAGTTTCGGCGCCGACGGCAGCCACTCTTCACCGCGCAAGACGTGGGTGATGCCCATCAGGTGATCGTCGACCACGTTCGCCAGGAAATACGTCGGCAGGCCGTCGGTCTTCATCAGCACTTGCATGTCCATGCGATCCCACGGGATCTCGACATCGCCGCGCAGCATGTCCGGCACCACGCAGACGCCTTCGCTCGGCACCTTCATGCGGATCACATGGGGCTCGCCGGCGGCCAGTCGGCGGGCGACTTCTTCCTTGGACAGCAGCAGTGCCCGGCCGTCGTAGCGCGGGGTTTCGCCGCGAGCGATCTGCTCGGCGCGCATCTGGTCCAGCTCTTCGGCGGTACAGAAGCACGGGAAGGCGTGCCCCATGTCTACCAGTTGCTGACAGTACTGCTGATAGATGTCACCGCGCTCGCTCTGGCGGTAAGGACCGTGCGGGCCGCCAACGTCCGGACCTTCGCTCCAGTCGATGCCCAGCCAGCGCAGGGCGTCGAAGATCTGCTGTTCGGACTCGCGGGTCGAACGCAGCTGGTCGGTGTCCTCGATCCGCAGGATGAACTCACCGCCGTGCTGCTTGGCAAAGCAATAGTTGAACAAAGCGATGTAAGCGGTGCCGACATGGGGATCGCCAGTGGGCGAAGGCGCGATGCGGGTGCGGACGGTGGTCATGGCATGTCTCGGAAAGAATATAAAAACGAAGATGAAACAGGGGGCGAATGGTAACAGGCGATGGTGGGCGGGCTCCAGTGAGAGGGGGAT
The DNA here is from genome assembly GCF_900156295.1 of Pseudomonas sp. A214. NCBI lineage: Bacteria > Pseudomonadati > Pseudomonadota > Gammaproteobacteria > Pseudomonadales > Pseudomonadaceae > Pseudomonas > Pseudomonas sp. A214. Next base: position 2,765,936 of record NZ_LT707062.1, on the reverse strand, counting down.
TTGAGTGGCACCTGTCAGACCGAGGCACCTTCAATCGCGAGCAGGCTCGCTCCCACAGAGAACCGAGTTGTCCGGACTGGACGCGGTCCATTGTGGGAGCGAGCCTGCTCGCGATAAGGCCATTACCGTGGCCACACAACCTCAGACAGTCAGCAACCGCTCGCGCAGCTTGCCAATCTCGTCACGCAACTGCGCAGCGGCTTCGAACTCCAGGTCCCGGGCCAGCTGGTACATTTTTTCTTCCAACTGACGGATACGTTTGCTGATTTCGCTCGGCGAGCGCAGTTCGGCTTCGTAACGGGCGCTCTCTTCGGCGGCCTTGGCCATGCCCTTGCGCTTCTTGCTGCGCGAGCCGGGCACAGTGGCGCCTTCCATGATGTCGGCGACGTCCTTGAACACCCCTTTCGGGGTGATGCCGTTGGCCAGGTTGAAGGCAATCTGTTTATCGCGACGACGCTCGGTCTCGCCGATAGCCCGTTCCATGGAACCGGTGATGCGATCGGCATAAAGAATCGCCCGGCCGTTGAGGTTACGCGCCGCCCGACCGATGGTCTGGATCAACGAACGCTCGGAGCGCAGGAAACCTTCCTTGTCGGCGTCCAGAATCGCCACCAGTGACACCTCCGGCATGTCCAGGCCTTCGCGCAGCAGGTTGATCCCCACCAACACGTCGAACGTACCCAGGCGCAGGTCGCGGATGATCTCGACCCGCTCCACCGTGTCGATGTCCGAGTGCAGGTAGCGCACCCGCACACCGTGGTCGGCCAGATAATCAGTCAGGTCTTCGGCCATGCGCTTGGTCAGCGTGGTGACCAGCACCCGCTCCTCCACCGCCACACGCTTGGAGATTTCCGAGAGCAGATCATCGACCTGAGTCAGCGCCGGGCGCACTTCAACCTGCGGATCGACCAGCCCGGTGGGTCGCACCACCTGCTCGACCACCCGGCCGGCATGCTCGGCCTCGTAGTTGCCGGGGGTGGCGGAGACGAAAATCGTCTGCGGACTCACACTTTCCCATTCGTCAAAACGCATCGGCCGGTTATCCAGGGCCGAAGGCAGACGGAAGCCGTATTCCACCAGGGTTTCCTTGCGAGACCGGTCGCCTTTGTACATGGCGCCGACCTGGGGCACGCTGACGTGGGATTCGTCGATCACCAGCAAGGCATCGGCCGGCAGATAGTCATACAACGTAGGCGGTGGCGCGCCCGCCGGGCGACCCGACAGGTAGCGCGAGTAGTTTTCGATGCCGTTGCAGTAACCCAGCTCCAGGATCATCTCCAGGTCGAATCGGGTCCGCTGCTCCAGCCGCTGGGCTTCCACCAGTTTGTTGTTCGACCGCAAGTATTCCAGGCGCTCCTGCAATTCAACCTTGATCCCCTCGATAGCGCCCAGCAGGGTTTCCCGGGGCGTAACGTAGTGGCTCTTGGGGTAGAAGGTGAAGCGCGGCAGCTTGCGGATCACCTCGCCGGTCAGCGGATCGAACGCCGAAAGACTCTCCACTTCGTCATCGAACAGCTCGATGCGGATCGCCTCCAGGTCCGATTCCGCCGGGTAGATGTCGATCACGTCGCCACGGACCCGGAACGTTGCCCGGGCGAAATCCATGTCGTTGCGGGTGTATTGCAGGTCCGCCAGGCGGCGCAGCAAGGCTCGCTGGTCGAGCTTGTCGCCGCGATCAACGTGCAAGACCATCTTCAGGTACGTTTCCGGGCTACCCAGACCATAGATGCACGACACCGTGGTGACGATGATCGCGTCCTTGCGTTCGAGCAATGCCTTGGTGGCCGAGAGCCGCATCTGTTCGATGTGATCGTTGATCGAAGCATCCTTCTCGATGAAGGTGTCCGACGACGGTACGTAGGCCTCGGGTTGGTAGTAGTCGTAATAGGAGACGAAGTACTCCACCGCGTTATTGGGGAAAAACGCCTTGAACTCGCCATACAGCTGCGCCGCCAGGGTCTTGTTCGGTGCCAGCACCAGGGTCGGGCGCTGCACCTGGGCAATCACGTTGGCGATGCTGAAAGTCTTGCCCGAGCCTGTCACACCGAGCAGCGTCTGGTGCGCCAGTCCGGCCTCGATGCCTTCGACCATCAGGCGAATGGCTTCCGGCTGGTCGCCGGCGGGCTGGAATCGGGTGACTAGCTGGAATTCAGACATAACATAACCTCTGGGTTCACCCCTGTCGGCCAGCCAACAGGAACGAGAAAGACCGAAACGACTGATGTCGCCCGAGGAAAAAACTGGGATGCATACAATGTGGAGGTGAATGCCTTCGCTTTCAAGACGAACGTCCTACACGCCTTGAAGTCTTTGACGCCGCCAGGGGACTAACGGTCGAAAAAAAACGAAAATACTTGCCTTAAAAACCGAATCGCCTGTCGCCGCGCCCGGTGATGGCCTCTATACTAGCTCCCCGTTTGTGCACCGCTCTAGTGCATTCGGCTGGAGCGCTACACGTCCCCTCACACTCCATTCAGAGCCGCGCAATAATGAGCCTGTTTTCCGCTGTCGAATTGGCACCACGCGACCCCATCCTGGGCCTCAACGAAGCATTCAACGCCGACACCCGTACCAATAAGGTCAACTTGGGCGTGGGTGTTTACTGCAACGAGGAGGGGCGCATTCCACTTCTGCGCGCCGTTGTCGAAGCCGAGACGATCCGCGTGGCCCAACACGTTTCCCGTGGTTACCTGCCGATCGACGGCATTGCCGCCTACGACCAGGCGGTCCAGACCCTGCTGTTCGGCAAGGACTCGCCGTTGATCGCCTCCGGCCGCGTCATCACCACCCAGGCCGTGGGCGGCACTGGCGCACTGAAGATCGGCGCCGACTTCCTCAAGCAACTGCTGCCTGACGCCGTCGTGGCCATCAGCGATCCAAGCTGGGAAAACCACCGCGCGCTGTTCGAAACCGCCGGTTTCCCGGTGCAGAACTACCGCTACTACGACGCCGCCACCCATGACGTGAACCGCAGCGGCCTGCTGGAAGACCTCAACGCCCTGCCCGACCGCTCGATCGTCGTGCTGCACGCCTGCTGCCATAACCCCACCGGCGTGGACCTGAGCCCGCAAGACTGGAAAAACGTACTGGACGTGGTCAAGGCCAAGAACCACGTTCCATTTTTGGACATGGCTTATCAGGGCTTTGGCGACGGTATCGACGAAGACGCCGCCGCCGTGCGCCTGTTCGCCGAGTCGGGCCTGACTTTCTTTGCGTCCAGCTCGTTCTCCAAATCGTTCTCGCTGTACGGCGAGCGCGTTGGCGCCCTGTCGATCGTCAGCGAATCGAAAGAGGAAAGTGCCCGGGTACTGTCCCAGGTCAAGCGTGTGATCCGCACCAACTACTCCAACCCGCCGACCCACGGCGCCAGTATTGTCGCAGCAGTGCTCAACAGCCCGGAACTGCGGGCCCAATGGGAAGCGGAACTGGCCGAAATGCGTCTGCGGATTCGCGGCATGCGCAACCAGATGGTGGACATGCTGGCTAAAGCCGCTCCGCACCGGGATTTCAGCTTCGTCGCACGCCAGCGCGGGATGTTTTCCTACTCCGGCCTGACCGTTGAACAGGTGACGCGCCTGCGCAACGAGTTCGGCATCTATGCCCTGGACACCGGCCGCATCTGCGTGGCCGCGCTGAACCAGAACAACATCGATGCAGTGACCAAGGCCATTGTTCAGGTGATCTGAAGGCCGCCGGAATGAAAAAAGGGAAGCCAAGGCTTCCCTTTTTTTGCGTTCACACTGACCCCGTGGCGAGGGAGCAAGCTCCCTCGCCACAAAAGCAACTCGTCGAAATTACAGCTCCGTCGCCCGCTGACTCGCGGCATCGTCGTAGATCACATACAACGACTCGGCAATCTGACTCTTGATGGCCTTGGTGCTTTCCAGCCCCAGGACAAAACCCTCGGCCTTGCCACCGGCACGGTTCAGTTCGTCAGCGGTGCTGGCCTGGGTGATGGCATCGTAGAGTTTCTCCGCGTGCGGTCCCACGCCCTTGGGCAAGCTGATCTGGGCGGTACTCATAGGCGCACCTCAGTGTGGTTGCCTGTGTGAAGCGGTAACAGATGATTCATGGCGCAAACCTTTGTTTGGCGAATGGCCGGTAGCGCGTTCAGCCACTTCCGGGGGACCATGGTAGCCCTCTCCTGCCGTTGCGGTAACCGCCAATCGCCGATTAATCGCCAACGGACCTGAGGAATGTGCCGGCCGGCAAGAGAAGCTTGACTTCTCTTTTCCAATCAGTAACATACGCGTCATTCCGCGATAGCTCAGTTGGTAGAGCAAGTGACTGTTAATCACTGGGTCCCTGGTTCGAGTCCAGGTCGTGGAGCCAGACAGCAGCAAATCAAGCCCCTGAATCGAAAGATTCAGGGGCTTTTTTGTGGGCGAAAGAAAGGGCTGATTGATTGAAAAGGCTTGCCGATGTCGCTGGCGGAACAATCAGTCAGGCCCGAACAGGCATCATGGTCTGAATCCTGCTTGAATTTGCCAGGCCCGACCGTCACGTGCACGTCATGAGGACGTCGCAAACTGGCGTTGTCCGCCAACAAACATCTCCATAACAACAAGGACGAAGACATGCCCACGCAACACCCGCACCGCAACAATGATCTGTGTACCTCCAGCAAGGTGTACACCGCGCTGACTGAACTCAAGCACCTGGAAGGCCACCGCAGCGCCAAATTCCTTTCGCTGCTGACGCAACACCTGGTGCGCAAGGGCTTGCTCAACGAGCAGGAAGTGGTGCACATGCTCGATCTGGTCGTCGATTGAGCAGCATCGATTCCTACTATTGAAGCGGTTGATTTTTCCTCCCCCCTGCTGAGTCGTAAGGTAACTCCATCGATTGATGGAGGTTCCCATGCCCAAGGTTCAAATCATGTCTGTCATTGGCAGCGCCGTGCCCGCCCCGCTCAGGGAGCGTGGTCTGTTGGCCTGCTGGTATCTGGTGCAGGACGGCGTCACCATCAGCGGTCCGCTGACTTCTCTGCCCGCCGCCCAAGCCCTGTCACAACGCATCGGCCCTTATCTGCTGACCGCCTAGGGCAACCGCACCCGCGGCTTGCTTTCGACGAACAGCGCCCAACACGACATGAACAGCGCGGCGATCAGCGGGCCGATCACAAATCCGTTCAGCCCGAACACCGCCAGCCCGCCCAAGGTCGAGACCAGCACCATGTAGTCGGGCATCTTCGTATCCTTGCCCACCAGGATGGGGCGCAGGAAATTGTCCACCAGGCCAATGACGAATATCCCGAACAGGGTCAATACCACGCCCTGCCAGATGGCCCCGGAGAGCAGGAAATACACTGCCACCGGCGCCCAGACCAGGCCCGCGCCCACCGCCGGCAACAGCGACAGAAAGGCCATCAGCACCGCCCAGAGCAACACCGTGGGAATCCCCAGGATCCAGAAAATCAGCCCACCCAACGCCCCTTGGGTGATGGCCACCAGCAGGTTTCCCTTCACGGTCGCTCGCACCACACGGTTGAACTTCAACTGCAGGCGACGTTTCTGGTACTCCGCCAGGGGAACGGCGGTACGGACCTTGCGCACCAGCTCAGGGCCGTCACGCAGGAAAAAGAACAACAGATAAATCATGACGAAGAAGCTCACCAGGAACTGAAACGTGCCCTGGCCGAAGCTGAACGCCTGGGTGGCGAAGAATTGGCTGCCTTGCATCGCGCCTTTGACGATTCGCTCTCGCAGCCCGTTCAGGTTACCCAGGCCAAAACGGTCGAGCAGGTTCTGGAAGTAAGGCGGCAAGGCATCCCGGAAGCGGGCCAGGTAATCGGCAATGTCCAACTCTCCGCTTTCCAGGCTCTTGTACAACGCCGCCCCTTCCTGGACCAGCAACGTACTGATGACGATCACCGGCAAGATCGCGATCACCACGCAAATACTCAATGTAAGCAGCGAAGTGAGGTTGCGCTGCCAGCCGAGTTTCAGTTGCAGACGGCGCTGCATCGGGGCAAAGACGATCCCTAGGATTACTGCCCAGAACACGGCGCCATAAAACGGCAGGAGGATCCAGATGAAAGCGATGGTGACCAGAATCAACATCAGCATCTGGGACTTGTCTTGCAGGGTCTTTCGGTTCATTTCTTTTCCATATCCTTGGCGCGATAAACGTTAGTCAGCCAGGATTCGCCGGAGTGCCTTTCCCTTTGCATCCGGTGTTGATCCAGATCAACTGCACGGTACCCGTCGTGGCGTACTCTCGGCGCTTTTTGCGATCCGACGCCACCATGCCCTTCGTTGCCCCCGAACTGCTCGCCCCCGCCGGCACCCTGAAAAACATGCGTTATGCCTTCGCCTACGGCGCCGACGCGGTGTACGCCGGCCAACCGCGCTACAGCCTGCGTGTGCGTAACAACGAGTTCGACCACGCCAACCTGGCCTTGGGCATTGGCGAGGCCCAGGCCATGGGCAAGCGCTTCTATGTGGTGGTGAACATAGCGCCCCACAACGCCAAGCTGCGGACCTTCCTCAAAGACCTGGAGCCTGTGATTGCCATGGCACCGGACGCGCTGATCATGTCCGACCCCGGCTTGATCATGCTGGTGCGCCGGCATTTCCCGCAGATGCCGATTCATCTGTCGGTGCAGGCCAACACCGTGAACTGGGCCAGCGTCGAGTTCTGGCAACAGCAGGGCTTGAGCCGCATCATCCTGTCCCGGGAGCTGTCCTTGGAGGAGATCGCCGAAATCCGTGAGCAGGTGCCGGCCATGGAACTGGAAGTGTTCGTTCACGGGGCGCTGTGCATGGCCTATTCCGGACGTTGCCTGCTGTCGGGCTATTTGAACCGGCGCGACGCCAACCAGGGCAGTTGCACCAACGCCTGTCGCTGGAAATATTCGGCGCAACCGGCGCAGGAAAACGCGGTGGGCGATATCGTGCAGACCTGGCCAGCCGAACCGACCCTGGGCCTCGGCGCGCCCACCGACCAGGTGTTTCTGCTTCAGGAAGCGAACCGCCCGGAGGAATCGATGCCGGCCTTCGAGGATGAGCACGGCACCTACATCATGAACGCCAAGGATCTGCGGGCCGTGCAACACGTGGAGCGGCTTGCCCGCATGGGCGTGCATTCCTTGAAGATCGAAGGGCGGACCAAGTCGCACTTTTATTGCGCACGCACCACCCAGGTCTATCGCCGGGCGATCGACGACGCCGTGGCCGGCCGGGAGTTTGACCGCAGCCTGATGACCGACCTCGAATCCCTGGCCCAGCGCGGCTACACCGAGGGTTTTCTACGCCGGCATGTTCATGATGAGTACCAGAACTATCAGAACGGCAGCTCAGTGTCGGAGCGCCAGCAGTTCGTCGGTGAATTGACCGGCCAGCGGCGCGAGCGTCTGGCCGAAGTCCGGGTCAAGAACCGCTTTGGCCTGGGCGATCACATGGAATTGATGACCCCCAAGGGCAACTTTCACTTCGACCTGCATCAACTGCAGAACGTCAACGGCCAGGGCATCGACGTGGCACCGGGAGACGGGCATGTGGTGTACGTGCCGATTCCGGATGCGGTGGATTTGCGGTTTGGGTTGTTGATGCGGGATGTGCGAGAAGCGTAGCACCTGCACGGCCTCCCCAATAATGCAGACACCGCCAAACAATTGTGGGAGCGAGCCTGCTCGCGATAGCGCCTTCACAGTCAACATCGTTATTGACTGATCTACCGCCATCGCGAGCAGGCTCGCTCCCACAAGGTCGTGTTTGCCTGCGTCCGGCAAGAACTGCCGAAGGCTGCGATCCTCCTTTCCCGATAGGGCCCGGTTGCCCAGGCGAAACATCCGGATCGAGCACGAAAGATCGCAGCCTTCGGCAGCTCCTGCTGCACGACTCAGATGCGGAACTGCCCCACCAGTTTGCCCAGGCGTTGGCCCAGATCGGCCAAGCTGCGGGAGGTCTGGGCACCGAGTTGGGTTTCATCGGCGACGCTGTCCACCGCCACGGCGATCTGGTGCACGCTGCGGTTGATTTCCTCGGCCACGGCGGTCTGTTCTTCAGCAGCGCTGGCGATCTGGGCGTTCATCGAATTGATGGTGCCGATCAACTGCGCCATGGTGTCCAGGGACGCCCCGGCCTCGTTGGCCTGCACCGACGTGCCATCGCCCGCTTCGCTGGAGCGGCGCATCGCTTCTACCGCTGCGTGGGTGCCCGACTGCAAGCGATCAATCATGCCCTGGATTTCCTGGGTACTTTGCTGGGTCCGACTGGCCAGGGCCCGCACTTCATCAGCCACCACGGCAAAACCGCGGCCCGCTTCCCCGGCGCGAGCGGCCTCGATGGCGGCGTTCAGCGCCAACAGGTTGGTCTGCTCGGCGATCGAGCGAATCACCCCCAACACGCTGACAATCGAAGCCACGTCCTGTTGCAAACTGTCCAGGGACAAGCCGCTGCTGCGAATATCGTTCACCAGTGCATGAATCTGCTGGATGCTGCCGGCCACCACTCGCTTGGCGGACTGGCCTTCTTCGTCGGTCTGCTGGGCCGCGACGGCGGCACCCTGGGCACTACGAGCCACTTCCTGGGCGGCCGAAGACATCTCGTTGATCGCCGTGGCGACCTGGTCGGTTTCGTGACGCTGACGCTCCATGGCCTGCTCGGAGCGCTGTGCCTGCTCGGAAACCTGCGCCACCAGCCCAGTCAGCTGCGAGGTCATTTCGGTGATCTGCCGTACCAGACCGTGGATCTTGTCGACAAAACGGTTGAACGAGCCGGCCAGTTGGCCGAGTTCGTCCTGGCTGGTGATCGCCAGGCGGCGAGTCAGGTCGCCCTCGCCCGCCGCGATGTCATCGAGGTTGTCTTTCATCAGGTGCAGCGGCCGCAGGATGGCATTGGCCAGCAACATGCCCACCACCGCAATCACCAGCAATACCACGACAGCAATACCCACGATGCTCAGCAGAACGCCTTGCAGACGTTCTTGAACCTTGGCCTCAACCAGTGCTACCTGAGCTTCAATGCCGTCCAGGTTGACCGAGCTGCCGACCGCCATGTCCCACTTGGGCAAGTAGTCGGTGTAGCCGAGCTTTGGCACCAGTTCCTTGCTGTTTGGCAGTGGCGAGCTGTATTCCAGATAGTGGGTTCCGTCCTTGGCGACTTTCACCAGGTCACGGTTGACATAGACACCGTTGGGATCGCGGTTGTCCTTGAAGTTTTTGCCCACACCGTCGGGGCTGTTGGCCTTGAAGAGACGAACAGTTTCGGAGTCGTAACCGAAGAAATAGCCGTCCTTGCCGTAGGTGACGTTCGACAGCAGCTTGATAGCCTCGGCCCGCGCGGCGTTATCCCCCGGCGCCGACGCGTCGTACAACGGCTTGATGGCAGTAAGCCCCACCGCGACGTAATTCTGCAGGGTGGCCTTAGCGTCGCTGAGCAAGCGCTCGCGGGTTTGCTGAACCTCTTTGCCGGCCTGCTCCTTCAGGATGAAGGCCGTGGTCAGGCTGATAATAGCGGCGGATAGCAATACAGGCAGTATTGCCAAGGACAGAACTTTAGCCTTCAGGCTCAGGCGCATACTGTTCACTCTTATCGGTTTTATGGCGTGGTTAACTGTGTTAACGGCACGGCGCGGGAAAACTGTAGGACAAGGTGAAGGGCTTGCGCCGAGTGGTCAGCTAAAGAGGTGCTGGATTTTGGGGGCCTTATCGCGAGCAGGCTCGCTCTCACATTGGATATTCTGTGAACACCCCTGTGGGAGCGAGCCTGCTCGCGATGAAGGCGACTGGGTCCCGAATTACAACACCATCGCCGCCACCCAGCCAAACACCAGCAGCGGCAAGTTGTAATGGATGAAGGTCGGGACCACGGTGTCCCAGATGTGGTGGTGCTGGCCATCGATGTTCAGCCCGGAGGTCGGGCCCAGGGTCGAGTCCGAAGCGGGCGAGCCGGCATCGCCCAGGGCTCCGGCGGTGCCGACGATGCAAACGATCGCCAGCGGGCTGAAACCCAATTGCAGGCACAGCGGCACGAAGATCGTCGCCAGGATCGGCACCGTGGAGAACGATGAACCGATGCCCATGGTCACCAGCAAGCCCACCAGCAACATCAACAGGGCGCCGATGCCCTTGTTGTGGCCGATCCAGGCCGCCGAGGTTTCCACCAGGCTCTGGACTTCACCTGTTGCCTTCATCACTTCGGCAAAGCCTGAGGCGGCGATCATGATGAAACCGATCATCGCCATCATCTTCATGCCTTCGGTGAACAGGTCGTCGGTTTCACGCCAGCGCACCACCCCCGATACCGAGAAAATCAGGAACCCGACCAGGGCACCGATGATCATCGAATCCAGCAGGAGCTGAATGGCAAACGCCGCCGCGATCGCCAGTCCCGCCACCAACAGGCTCAACGGGTTGTAGCGCACGGTCACCTGTTCGGCCCTGGCGATTGTTTTCAGGTCGTAGATGCGTTTTTTGCGATACGTGAAAAACGCCATGACCAAACCAAACACCATGCCCAGCGCCGGAATGCCCATGGCATGGGTGATGTTGATGTCACTGACGTCCACGCCGCTGCGGGCGACGTTGGCCAGCAGGATCTCGTTGAGGAAGATGTTGCCAAAGCCCACCGGCAAGAACATGTAGGGCGTGATCAAGCCAAAAGTCATGACGCAGGCAATCAACCGGCGGTCCAGCTGCAGCTTGGTCAGTACATAAAGAAGCGGCGGTACCAACAGCGGGATAAAGGCGATGTGGATCGGCAGAATATTCTGGGAGGCGACCGCTACCGTTCCCAGCAAGCCGATCAGGACCCATTTGACCCCCGAGCCACCGGCGACGTCCTGGCGATCCACCATGGCCAGGGCTTTGTCGGCCAGGGCGTGAGCCATGCCGGACTTGGCAATCGCTACGGCGAAAGCACCCAGCAAAGCGTAGGACAACGCCACGGTTGCCCCGCCCCCGAGGCCGGCATTGAACGCCTTGAGCGTGGCGTCGATGCCCAGGCCGCCAGTCAGACCGCCCACCAGAGCGCCGATAATCAGCGCGATCACCACATGCACGCGGGACAGACTGAGCACCAGCATCACGCCAACCGCGGCAATTACTGCATTTATCATCATTACCTCAAAGCACAGCGATGGAGAGCCACCGGACAAAAAGGTCGCGACTTTGCAGGAAGCGGCGAGAAGCTGCAAGGGTCATGCGGCGGGTTTTATATCCGCATGAGAGCGGGAACGCACCGATATCTTGAGTCCAGCCCCAAAACAATGTGGGAGCGAGCCTGCTCGCGATGGCGGTCTGTCAGTTGATATTGAAGTGGCTGACCCGGCGCTATCGCGAGCAGGCTCGCTCCCACCAGAGATCAGCGCTTAGGCAATCCGATCGTGACCTTCAGCCCGCCCCACTCGCTGTCGCCCAGCGCCAGCGTCCCGCCCCAGGTGTCGACGATGTCCCGCACGATGCCCAGCCCCAGACCGTGGCCGTCGGTCTGCTCATCGAGCCGCGTGCCCCGACTGAAGACTTGATCGCGGCGGTCTGCGGGAATGCCTGGCCCATCGTCTTCCACCGCCAGGCTGAACCCTTCGGCTGTCTCGCTCACGGTCAGGCGCACTTGCGCGTCGGCCCATTTGCAGGCGTTGTCCAGCAGGTTGCCCAGCAGTTCCAGCAGATCTTCACGATCCCAGGGCAGGTGCAGGCCGGGCGGCGCGACGTAAGCCAAGTGCAAGTGCTCACCATGGATCATGTTCAGCGTGGCCAGCAACGCCGGCAGTTCCGCGTCGCAGTCAAGATGGGCACCGGGCAAGGCATCGCCGGACAGTCGGGCGCGGTTGAGTTCGCGGTTCAGGCGCTGACGGACCTGCTCCAGTTGTTCGAGCAACAGCTTGCGCAGCTCGGGGTAAGGGTCGAGTTTTTCATTCGAGGCCAGGCTTTGCAGCACCGCCAGCGGGGTTTTCAGGGCATGCCCCAGGTTGCCCAGGGCGTTGCGGGAACGTTTGAGGCTGTCCTCGGTATGGGCCAGCAGATGGTTGATCTGCGCCACCAGCGGTTCCAGTTCCCGCGGCACCTGTTCGTCGAGTTGCGAACGCTGCCCGCGCTGCAACTGGGCGATCTGCTCCCGGGCTTTGTCCAGCGGGCGCAAGGCGCGGTGCACCGTGATGCGTTGCAACAACAGAATCAACAGCAACCCCGCCAACCCAAGGCCGAGGCCGATCTGCTGCATGCGCAGGAAAGTGTCCCGCACGGGCGTGTAGTCCTGGGCCACGCTGATGGAAATCGCCTGGCCCAGACGCCGATAGTCGGTGCGCAGGACCAGCAGCTTCTGACCTTCAGGCCCCAATTGCAGGTTGCTGTGCAGCCCCGGATGGTCGAGATGGGGCAACTCCTGGTCCCACAGGGAGCGGGAGCGCCAATGCGTATCGGCAAAATCGATGCGGAAATAATGCCCGGAAAACGGTCGCAGATAAGCCGGCGACAAGCGTCGCTCATCCAGTTGCAGGCCTTGCGGACCACGCACCAGGGCCACCAGCAGGTTCTCGCTGTCGTTGCGCAGCCCCGCCTCCAGATACCGCTGCAGACCCAGCTCGAACAACCACAGACTGGTCTGCGCCAGAACCAGGCCGACCACCACCATCACACCGATCAGGCCCAGGCTCAGACGCCGCTGGATCGATCTCACTGCGCCTGCCCGCCGAACAGGTAACCCTGGCCGCGACGGGTTTCGATCACGCTGCGGCCCAGCTTGCGCCGCAAGTGATTGACATGGACTTCCAGCACATTGGAATCGCGCTCGGTTTCACCGTCATACAGGTGTTCAGCGAGATGGCTCTTGGAAAGGATTTGCTCGGGATGAAGCATGAAGTAGCGCAGCAGGCGAAATTCGGCCGCGGTCAGTTGGATTTCGGTGCCGTCGCGGCTCACACACTGGCGACCTTCATCCAGATGCAGCCCGGCCGCCTGGAGGGTCGGCTGGTTGGCCTGGCCATGGGAGCGGCGCAGCAATGCCTGGATCCGCAGGTGCAGCTCTTCGGGATGAAAGGGTTTGGTCAGGTAATCGTCGGCCCCGGCCTTGAGGCCTTCGATGCGTTCGGCCCAGGAACCGCGGGCGGTCAGGATCAGCACAGGCGTGCTCAGGCCGCCCGCGCGCCATTGGGCCAACACTTCAAGCCCCGGCACCCCCGGCAAGCCGAGATCGAGGACGATCAGGTCATAAGGCTCGCTGCTGCCCTGATAAACCGCGTCGCGACCATCGGCGAGCCAGTCGACGGCGTAACCCTGCCGCGTCAGCCCGGCCATCACTTCGTCGGCCAGGGGAACATGATCTTCCACCAGAAGCAGGCGCATCAGTCTTCCTCATCTTTGAGTAAACGGCCGGTCGCGGCCTCCAGGTCCAGTTCGCGCACGACGCCGTCGGTAGCCAGCAATTCGACTTCGTAAATATAGACGCCGTGTTTTTCTTCCAGCTCGGCCTCCAGCAATTTGGCGCCGGGGTGGCGATCCAGCGCCTGTTGCAGCAAATGTTCCAGGGGCAGGATCACGCCTTGCTGCCGCAATTGCAGGGCCTCATCCTGGTCCAGGTCTCGAGCGACGGCCAGTGAACAGAACACCAGCAGCGCCAGCCCCCAACGGCTGCGGGGGCGTAAATTAAGCTTCATTACAGATCCTGATGATTCTTGAGTACCTTGCCGTCAACCGCGTCCAATTCAAGTTCCCAGTCAACGCCCTGGGCATCGCGCAAGTCCACCTGATAGATGTACTTGCCGTATTCTTGCTCCAGCTCGGTATCGGTCAAGGTGGCGCCAGGGTGTTTGGACAAGGCAGTGGCGTTGAGTTTTTCAACCGACAGAATGGTACCAGCGTCCTGCAGCTTTTGGGCTTCGTCGGCCGTGAGGTCTCGTGCGCTGGCCAGGCCACTGATGGCCATCAGGGTAACGATGAAAAAGGCAGTCAGGCGGTTCATGGGTTGTCTCCTTTTTTTGTAATCTTCACCGGGGAACTGTATCGGGGCGAACTTAACTGAAACTGAATTGCCATCATTGAACACAGATCAATGTGGGAGCGAACCTGTTCGCTGCCACAGGGCTGACGCCGTTAAATTATCCGTTGCACCATTCGAGACCGGTATGACCGCCATCCACATCAAGTTCCCTGCCCTGACCCTCAAGGCCGGCCCTCGTGCTCTGGCACGCATTCGCCAGGCTGGCCTGAACGCTGCCGATGTCGGCATTCTGCCGGGCGCCGCTGGTGGCCCCAAGGCCTTGGGCATTCAGGGGCTGGACCTGGCGCTGTTTGGCGAGTGGCTGCCCGCCGCGCCCCGGGAGCGCTCGCTGATCGGTGCTTCGGTGGGCTCCTGGCGCTTCGCCAGCGCCTGCCTGCCGGATGCCGCCGAGGGGATCCGGCGCCTGGGCACCCTGTACAACGAGCAAAGCTTTGCCAAAGGCGTGACCATGGCCGGGGTCAGCCAGAGTTCGCAGCGCATGCTCGATGATCTGCTCCAGGGCCGCGACACGTCGATCCTCGACAACCCGCATTACCGACTCAACATCATGGTGGTCAAAAGTCACGGCTGGCTGGCCCAGGATCATCGCGGGCGACTCGGCCTGGGATTGTCGTCGGTGATCGCCGACAACCTGCGGGGCCGAGCGCGCCTGTCGCGGCATTTCGAACGGCTGATCGTCCACGACCCACGCCGGGCGCCGCCGTTGCACCCGTTGAACGACTTTCCGTCACGCTTCGTCCCGCTGGAGGCCGGTAATCTGCGCCAGGCGCTGCTGGCATCCGGCTCGATCCCGATGGTGATGGAGGGCGTGCGCGACCTACCCGGCGCCGGCGTTGGCACCTACCGCGACGGCGGCCTGTTGGACTACCACCTGGACCTGCCCTACAGCGGCGAAGACATCGTGCTGTATCCGCACTTCACCGACCGGGTCATTCCCGGCTGGTTCGACAAGGGCCTGCCATGGCGCCGGGGGAACGTCGAGCGCCTGCAGGACGTGCTGTTACTGGCGCCGTCCCGTGAATACCTGGCGCGCCTGCCCTTCGGCAAGCTGCCGGACCGTAACGACTTCAAGCGTTTCATGGGCGATGACACCAGCCGCCGCAAATACTGGCGCACGGCGATGGACGAAAGCCGCCGGCTCGGTGACGAGTTCCTTGAACTGGCGGCCAACGGTGGGCTGGGCGGGCGTTTGCTGACCCTTTAGTCAGCACGGTCGCGCAACGCCGGAACCAAACTGATAAACTCCGCCGCCTGCCTCGCGACCGCTACCTTAAAGAGCCTGAACCTGTGGAAATTTTCAAAGAATTCACCTTCGAATCCGCCCACCGCCTGCCCCACGTGCCAGACGGTCACAAGTGCGGCCGCCTGCACGGCCACTCGTTCAAAGTGGCGATTCACCTGAGCGGCGACATCGACCCGCACACCGGCTGGATTCGGGACTTCTCGGAGATCAAGGCGATCTTCAAGCCGCTCTACGAGCGCCTGGACCACAACTACCTCAACGACATCCCCGGCCTGGAAAACCCCACCAGCGAAGTCCTGGCCAAGTGGATCTGGGAACAGTTGAAGCCATTGTTGCCGGAACTCAGTGCCATTCGCATCCATGAGACCTGCACCAGCGGTTGCATCTACCGCGGCGAGTAAGCGGGCCACAGGGACCTGTGGCATTGGCTTTTTTTGTGTCTATGCTTTTTGGCTCGAACATGCCAAGAGGACGCGACCATGAGCCACTGGCCCCTGGATCACGAATACGACTTCAACGGACACCGCATCCGTTACGCCGTCCACGGCGACGGCCCGCCGCTGGTGTTTGTCCACGGCACGCCCTTCTCTTCCTACGTGTGGCACCGAATCGCCCCGCTGTTCTTTGCCACTCGCAAGGTGCATTACTTTGACCTGCTGGGTTACGGCCAATCCGCACAACCGGACGCCGACGTTTCCCTCGGTGTGCAAAACCAGTTGCTCGCACAGTTGCTGGACCACTGGGGCCTGGATTGCCCGGACGTGGTGGCCCACGATTTTGGTGGCGCAACCGCCCTGCGCACGCACCTGCTCAACGGCAAGCACTACCGCAGCCTGACCCTGATCGATCCGGTGGCGCTGTCGCCCTGGGGTTCGCCTTTTGTCCAGCATGTGCGCCAGTACGAAGCGGCGTTCAGCGGCCTGCCCGATTACATTCAGCGGGCCATCGTACCGACCTATATCCGGGCTGCGATCAACAGGCAGATCCCAGATGAAGAACTGGCGCCGTACGTGCAGCCCTGGCTTGGCGAGACCGGCCAGGCCGCGCTCTATCGGCAGATCGCGCAGATGGACGAACGCTATACCCGCGAGGTCGAACCGCTGTATGCAACCGTGCGCTGCCCGACGCAGATCCTTTGGGGAGAAGACGATCAGTGGATCCCCATCGAACGCGGTCGTGCGTTGCAACGGATGATACCGGGCGCACAGTTTCATCCCATTCCCAATGCCGGGCATTTGGTCCAGGAAGACGCGCCGGAGGCCATCGTCGCGGCAGTGTTGCGGTTTCTAGCGCTGCACTCTCCCACCTGAAGAAACCGCATAGGCAGTGGAAACTGTGTTCCAACTTGAACCACCGCCGCACCGCTTTCGTTCTCTTCACTTACCCAATACCACGGATTGGCTATAAATAACCTCGCGATCACTCGCTTGGCACGGGCGCTGCACGCTTGCGACATCTTCCTCCTGCGCAAGGACCTCCACATGACTCAAAACGATCCGGGCAACGACTATCCCTTGAGCGAAGTCCCGATGCATGCCCGCAAGGGCCTGGCCTCCACGGCCATGGTGCTGCTGGGCTTCACCTTTTTCACCGCCACGATGTTTGCCGGTGGCAAGCTGGGGGTAGCGTTCGGTTTTGCCGAAATGCTCACGGTCATCGTGATCGGCAATCTGCTGTTGGGCCTGTACGCCGCCGGCCTGGGTTATATCGCCTTCAAGAGCGGGCTCAATTCGGTGCTGATGGGTCGCTTCTGTTTCGGTGAGGTGGGCAGCAAGCTCAGCGACTTGATCCTGGGTTTCACCCAGATCGGCTGGTACGCCTGGGGCACGGCGACGGCGGCGGTGGTACTGGGCAAGTATTTTCATTTGAACGAAGGCACCGTGCTGGGGCTGATGGTGCTGTTCGGCCTGGGGTTCTGCGTCACCGCCTACATCGGTTATCGCGGGCTGGAGATCCTGTCGTACATCGCCGTGCCAGCCATGATGTTGTTGCTGATGTTGTCGATGTGGGTCGCGACGGTAAAGGTCGGTGGCCTGGATGGGTTGCTGGCGGTGGTGCCGACGGGCAGCCTCGATTGGTCCACCGCCATCACGCTGGTGTTCGGCACGTTCGTCAGCGGTGCCACCCAGGCGACCAACTGGACGCGGTTTTCCCGCTCGGCGAAGATCGCGGTGCTGGCGAGCCTGATCGGCTTTTTCATCGGCAACGGCCTGATGGTATTGATCGGCGCCTACGGAGCCATCGTCTATCAGCAGCCGGACGTAGTGGAAGTTCTGCTGTTGCAAGGCTTCGCCATGGCGGCGATGGCGATGCTGCTGCTCAACATCTGGAGCACCCAGGACAACACCATCTATAACTTTGCCGTGGCCGGCTGCAACCTGCTGCGCACCCGTCGGCGCAAAACCGTGACCCTGGGCGGCGCGGCGATCGGCACACTGCTGGCCCTGCTGGGCATGTACGATCTGCTGGTGCCTTACCTGATTTTGCTGGGCACGGTGATCCCGCCGATTGGCGGAGTGATCATGGCCGATTTCTTCTTCCGCTGGCGCGGCCGCTATCCGCGTCTGGCCCAAGCGCAGCTGCCGGCCTTCAACTGGCCGGGGCTGTTTGCGTACGGCGCAGGCACCCTCGCGGCGTTCACTTCGCCTTGGGTTGCGCCACTGGTAGGAATCGCCACCGGCGCGCTAACGTATGTGATATTGATCGGCCTATTGGGAATTCGCGCCACCGATACCCCCCTCCAAGATCTTTGAGAAGGACTCGCTTGATGCACATCATCAACGCCCGCCTGCGCAACCGCGAAGGCTTGCATGAACTGCACCTGGAAAACGGCCTGATCGCCAGCATTGCACGCCAGACCGAAGCCCCGAGCCTCGGCCCGCAAGACCTCGACGCCGGCGGTAATCTGGTGGTGCCGCCTTTCGTCGAACCGCACATTCATCTGGATGCCACCCTCACCGCCGGCGAACCCCGCTGGAACATGAGCGGGACGCTGTTCGAGGGCATCGAGTGCTGGGGCGAGCGCAAGGCCACCATCACCCAGGAAGACACCAAGACCCGCGCCAAAAAAACCATCCAGGCATTGGCCGCCCATGGCATCCAGCATGTGCGCACCCATGTCGATGTCACCGATCCTGACCTCACCGCCCTCAAAGCCATGCTTGAAGTGCGTGAGGAAAGTCGTCACCTGATCGACCTGCAGATCGTCGCGTTTCCCCAGGAAGGCATCGAGTCCTACCGCAACGGCCGCGAACTGATGGAGGAAGCAATTCGAATGGGTGCCGACGTGGTGGGCGGCATTCCGCATTTCGAGTACACCCGGGATCAAGGCGTAAGCTCGGTGAAATTCCTGATGGACCTGGCCGAGCGCACCGGTTGCCTGGTGGACGTGCATTGCGACGAGACCGACGACCCGCACTCGCGCTTTCTCGAAGTGCTGGCCGAAGAAGCCCGCAGCCGCGACATGGGCGCCCGCGTCACCGCCAGCCACACCACGGCCATGGGCTCCTATGACAATGCCTACTGCGCCAAGCTGTTTCGCCTGCTCGGGCACTCGGGCATCAGCTTCGTTTCCTGTCCCACCGAAAGCATCCACCTGCAAGGACGTTTCGATAACTTCCCTAAACGCCGCGGCGTCACCCGGGTCAACGAATTGCTCGAAGCGGGGATGAACGTGTGCTTCGGCCAGGACTCCATCGTCGACCCGTGGTATCCCCTAGGCAACGGCAATATCCTGCGGGTGCTGGAAGCTGGCCTGCACATCTGCCACATGCTGGGTTACCGCAACCTGCAAAGCGCCCTGGACCTGGTCACTGATAACAGCGCCAAGGCCATGGCCCTGGGCGAGCGCTACGGCCTGGAAGCCGGGCGTCCGGCGAATCTGCTGATCCTCTCGGCCGACAGTGACTACGAAGTGATCCGTAGCCAGGGCCTACCGCTTTACTCCATTCGCAATGGCGAAGTGCTGATGAAGCGGCAGATGCCGATGGTGGAGTTTGCGGTTCAGCCAGGTTGAGGTCATCGCGAGCAGGCTCGCTCCCACAGTGGAGCGGCGCCGTACGCGCATTTTTGTGCCCGCTGAAGATCGAATGTGGGAGCGAGCCTGCTCGCGATGGCGTCATTGGCTGCGGCGCAGATCGTCTATGACACAGACCGCGCAACACCAAACAACCTGACCCGCAGCAGCTCACCCGCCTGCTCCTCCAGCAGAATCGGTGCAGTGCCACCCGGCATCACCACACTCACCGCCCCCGCCGTCACCCAACCCACTCGCCACGCGGCGCACGCCACCGCACTGGCACTGGTGCCCGAAGAAGCGGTGGGACCTTCCCCTCGTTCAAAAATCCGCGCGGCAATGCTTGCTTCGGCCTGGCGCCAGGCCCACTGCAGATTCACCCCCGCCGGGCAGGGAATCCCGGACCCACCGGGCGGCGCATAGGCAATGCGCGTCAGGCTTTGGGCCAACGCTGGGGCACGCATCTGCGGGTTACTTGGCAACGCCTCGGCGCTGTCCACCAGGGTCACGCAGTGCGGGTTGCCAATGTTCACGAACTGACTGCTGCCCCAGGCCGGATTCAAAGCATGAAGCGCAGCCACACGGCTGACTTCGCGCTGGTTGACGATCACGCTTTGCACGCCTTGAGCCGCGACAGCGCCGGGGCCGAAAAGTGGTTTTCCCAAGTCCAGCCAGAAACCCGAGAGACCTTCGAACTCCGCTACGCGGACCGCCGTTTGCAGCGGTGACACGCCTTCACGTTTGTCGTGATGAACCTGTAGCACACATTCGCCGTCGCTCGGCATCAAACCTTGCTCTTTGAGCGCCTGGGAGAAAATCGTCAGGCCATTGCCGCTGCGCTCGGCCAGGGTCCCATCGGTGTTGACGATCAACAGGTCAAAAGGTGGCTCATTCTGGAACGGGCCGATCAGCAGACCATCGCTGCAATGGGCCTTGGCATCCGGCGGCGCCTGACGCGGCGCCCAACTACAGAAGGCCTGCACTGCGGCGCGGGTCCAGGCCTGGCGGGCCTGGGCAGCCTGGGCGGCTGTCGGCGGCAGGTCAATGCCTTGGGCACGGACCTGCTGCGGTGAGACCACGCCATAAATATTGCCCCGTGCATCATAGAACTGCGTCATGGACCAGACCCGGATTCAGCCAGCGAAAGCCGGTACTTTATTCCGGCCAAGGCTGTGCAGGCAAAGCGTGCTTGCCACCCACGCACCTCTTCGGCACCTTGAGGTCGCGGCGCGGTCAGTGGATGTGCAAGCATAGGGCCCGCCCGCACCATCGCCTCGCCAAACCAAGGACGTTTCATGACTGCCATTACGCCACCGCCAACCTTCATCCCTGGACGCCTGGAACAGATGTCCACCCGCATTGCCTATCTCATCGCCGGTGTCGGGATCGCGGCCTGGGCGCCGCTGGTGCCGTACGCCAAGGTGCGGGCGAACCTGGACGAAGGCACTCTCGGGTTGCTGCTGTTGTGCCTTGGGGTGGGGTCGATTCTGGCGATGCCGATTTCCGGCGCACTGGCGGCGCGATTTGGCTGCCGGCGGGTGCTCAGTGGCGGCACGATTCTGATCTGCCTGGCCTTGCCCGCGCTGGCAACGATGACGTCTTTGCCCTGGCTGGTGGCAGCCTTGTTCTTGTTTGGCGCCGGCCTCGGCACCGTGGACTCGACCGTCAACCTGCAGGCGGTGATCGTCGAGCGGGCCAGCGGTAAGACCATGATGTCGGGTTTTCACGGCATGTTCAGCCTCGGCGGGATCATTGGCGCGGCCGGTGTGAGCGCGCTGCTCGGCCTCGGCCTTTCGCCCCTGGGGGCGACGCTGGTGGTCAATGCATTGTTGCTGGTGGCGCTGTTCAAAGCGGCGCCGCATCTGCTGCCCTATGGCAGTGAAAGTTCGGGCCCGGCGTTTGCCATTCCCCACGGCGTGGTGCTGTTTATCGGCATCTTGTGTTTCATCGTATTCCTTGCCGAAGGCGCGGTGCTGGACTGGAGCGCGGTATTTCTGACGGCCGAGCGTGGAGTGGAAACCGCCTATGCCGGGCTCGGTTATGCCGCGTTCGCGCTGACCATGACCGTTGGCCGCTTGACGGGGGATTCGGTGGTGCATCGCCTGGGCGCCAGACGCGTGATTATCTACGGCGGCGCGACCGCTGCGGCCGGGTTCCTGCTGGCGACCCTGGCACCGATGTGGCAGGCGGCGCTGTTGGGGTATGCGTTGGTCGGGGCCGGGTGTTCGAACATCGTGCCGGTGTTGTACACCGCGGTCGGCAAGCAGACGCTGATGCCTGAAGCGATCGCCGTACCGGCCATCACCACCATCGGCTACGCCGGCATCCTCGCAGGCCCGGCGCTGATCGGATTCGTCGCCCATGGCAGCAGCCTGAGCTTTGCGTTCGGGTTGATCGCGCTGTCGTTGGTGGCGGTGGCGGTCAGTGGGAAAGTGTTGAAGGTTTGAGGCGTTACACCCCTCTCTGTGGAAAGGAGATTTATCTGTGGCGAGGGGATTTATCCCCGTTGGGCTGCGAAGCAGCCCTAAAATCACCAACTCGGTGTGTCAGGCAGATTGAGTCTGCCGCTTTGGGTCTGCTGCGCAGCCCAACGGGGATAAATCCCCTCGCCACAGGAGTACGCGTCAATCCTGGTTTTTCATCAGAACCCCACGCTCGCCTGCACGAAGAACGTACGCGGTGCGCCGACGTAGATGCCCGAGTTGTTGTCGCTGGAGCGGGTGTAGTACTGATGGTCGAACAGGTTCTTCACCCCGGCGCCGACCTTCAGGTTCGATAGTTGCGATCCGAAGTCGTAGCCAGCGCGCACGTTCCAGAGCACGTAACCCGGCATGTCACCGTAGCGTCCATCGGCGCTGCCGTCGGTGATGTAATCGTCGCTGAAGCTGCCGTCGGGGTTCACGCTGTTGCCGGGTGAGCGTTGCTTGGACTGGGCAAAGGCATCGAGGTTGTAAGTCCAGCGATTGATCTCATAACGCAACCCCAGGTTCGCCACCTGACGCGAGTAGAACGGCAGGTCACGGCCCTTGAAGCTTGGAATATCACCTTCATAAGTTGCGCGGGTGTAGGTGAAACCGGCATTGGCGCTCAGGCCTTCCAGGCGTGGGTCCAGCGCGGCCATGTCGTAGCGCACCGAGGCTTCCAGGCCCTGGTGCTTGGTGGCGCCCATGTTGGTCCAGCCCACATCGTTGCTGATGTACTGCAACTCGTCGTCGAAGTCGATGTAGAACAGCGTCACTTCCCCGCCCCACACGTCATCGTTGTAGCGCGTACCGATCTCGTAGGTCTTGGCTTTTTCCGGGTTCAGGCCGTTGGCGGTGTTGTTGCCGTCGCCGCCCTGGCCGAGCTGGAAATATTGCAGGCTGCCGAACGATGTCTCGTAGTTGGCGAACAGCTTCCAGGCATCGGACAGGTGATACATCACGCTCAAGGCCGGCAGCGGTTCGTTGCTGTCGATGCTGCGGCGTTTTTCCTGTACCGGACTGCCGTCGGTGTCGAGCACCGGGCGGTCGTGCCATTGGGTGCTGATGCGTTCGAAACGGATGCCCGGGGTGATGGTCCACTTGCCGACATCAATCTTGTCATCGATGTAGACCGCATGGGCTTCGGTGCCACCAGTGCGGTCCTGATAGACGTGACCATCGGACCCCGGCCGCACCACCGGCTGGTTATCGCGCAGCGCCAGGCGACTGGCCTCTTCGTGCATGCCTTCCTTGAGGTAGCGATAACCGACGCTGGCTTCCTGGGTGGTCGAGCCCAGGTCAAACACATGGGACACCCGCGGTTCGATGCCGAAGGTGTAGTAAGTACGCGGGTAGGACGCCAGGTTGCGCTGGTCCCGGGAGGCGATGGTGCTGCCACGGTAGCTGTCGGAATAATAGGTCAGCACTTCGGCCTGGGTGCGTTCGCTGATCTCGCGGATCCACTTGAACGACACGTCCTTGCGCCGGCCGGCAAAGTTGTCCCAGTCACGGTCGGACTGATACGGGTCCGCGTCGTATTGCGCCTGGGTCAGGCCGCCGGGCATGTCAGCCTTGGCGTCGTAGTAATGGAAGTTCAGCGAGAAATCATCCACCTCGGTGGGCGCCCAATGGGTCTTGAGGATGACGTCGTCGATGTCATTGTCGTTGTTGCTGCGGCGATAGCCATTACCGTTGCCCCCCGAATACAGGAGCGCAACGCCCATGCCGTTATCGGCCGTGCCGCCGAGAAAAGCGCTGTCGATGTGCTTCCAGCCGCCGCGCTGGGAGGTTTCCAGGGTGGTGCCGATTTCACCGGTGGCTTTTTCCGGAATCGCGCGGGTCACGAAGTTGATCACGCCGCCGACGTTCTGCGGCCCGTAACGCACGGACCCGGCGCCGCGCACCACGTCGATGCTGTCCAAGTTGCCCGCAGAAATCGGCGCCATGGACAGTTGCGGCTGACCATAAGGCGCAAACGCCGCCGGCACGCCGTCGATCAGCACCGTGGAACGGGGCGACAGGCGCGAAGTGAGACCGCGCACGCCGACGTTCAGGGAGATGTCGCTGCCGCCGGTGCCATTGGCATCCTGCACCTGCACCCCCGGCACGCGCCGCAGCACATCGCCGACGTTCATGGCCCCCTGCTCCACCATCGCTTCGCGGCGGATTACCGTGCGCGCGCCGGCATGGTTCTGCACCACTTCGGCATTGGCATCGCCGAGCCAGTCACCGACCACCTGGATGTCGGTGGCCCCCAGTTCCAGCGGGCCGCCAGTGGACGCCGAGGGCGCCGGCAGCACGGTCACCGAACCTTCATTGATCTGGTATTGCAGGCCGCTGCCTTGCAGCAGTTGGCCCAGGGCCGCTTCTGGGGACAAGTTGCCGTCCACCGCCGGGGCTTGCTTGCCGGCCACCAGCTCCGGGCTGAAGAACACCTGCAAAGAAGTCTGCTGGCCGAGCTGGCTCAAGGCCTGGCCCAGCGGCTGCGCCTGGATGTGAATGGACGTGGCCGCCTGATCGGCGAAGGCCTGGGGCAATGCGGCACTGACGGCCAGGGTCAGGGCCAGCGGCAGCCAGCGGGCGGGGGCGCGGTTGTTGTTTTTGAAGGTGGTTTTCACGTCGAACCTTGTCCTGTTGAATCGCAAGAATACGCGTCTGTTAATGCAAACCAGTTGCAGTTGGACAAGAAGACGAAGAACTCGAAAAAAACCTGAATTTACCGCGCAATTATTTCCTGGCTGCCGTCATCCAGGGTGCGCACGGCCACCGGCAGGATGTTGGGCAAAGCCTTGAGCAGCGCCTCGGGGTTATCGGCACGAAACACGCTGGTCAGGCGCAAGTTGCCCACCGCCGCGCTGCCGACGCGCAGGGGTTTAGCGCGATAACGGGAAACCTCCTGGACGACTTCGCTCAAGGGAGCGTTGTTGAACACCAGTTTGCCGTGGCGCCAGGCGGTGAGTTCATCGGCGTTGATGCCATAAGGTGCGGCGACCTTGCCCTGCGCATCGATACGGGTGCCAAGGCCGGCCGTGAGGCTGACGAACTCGGCCTGCGCCGCGTCGCGCCCCTGAACCTTGACACTGCCCTGCTCCACCGCCACCCGGGTTGAGTCGGCATCGCGGCGCACATCGAAGCGCGTTCCGGTCACCGTCACCCGGCCGTTGCCCGCCTCCACCGTAAACGGCCGGCCAGCGTCATGCTCGACGCGAAACAACGCCTCGCCTTCGGCCAGTTCCACGCGCCGTTGATGGTGGACGAACTGAACACGCACGCGGCTGCGGCTGTTGAGGTCGATCACCGAACCGTCCGGCAGCGCGATGTGCCGGCGCTCGCCCAGGGCCGTGGCAAATTCAGCGCTGTAATCGCTGGAAGCACCCAAGCCGCTGAACAAGCCCAGCCCGACCGCCATCGCCAACAGCCCGGCGGCCACGGCGAAGCGCAGCAGCGGTCGACGCTGGGGACGTTTGGCGGGTGGTTCGCACAACGCTTGCAGACGTTCCTTGGGCAGCAGATCCGTGGCGCTCCAGATCCCCTGTAGAAGTAGAATTTCGTCGCGGTGATTAGGATGCTCGTCCAGCCAGGCCTCGTAACGCTGGCGCTCATCGACACCCATGACGGGAGCTTGCAAGCGTACGAACCATTGCGCCGCCTCGTCGCGAACCCGGTTCTGCCCGCACGGGCATTCACGGTTATCCATCATGGAAGGTCCTGTGGCTCAGGTGGAAGATAACGACGGATCATTGGCCAGCCCCGTCCAGACGATCGCGCAGATGCCGCAGGGTGCGGATCATATACTTTTCCACCATGTTTTTTGACAAGCCCAGGCGCTCGGCGATTTCCGCCTGGGTCAAGCCTTCGATCTTCTGCCAGACAAACACCGTACGGCAATTGGCCGGCAGCTCGGCCAGTGCCCTTTCGATGGAGTCCGCCAACTGGATCGCGTGCATGTAGTGCTCCGGGTCGCCCGAAAGCGACTGGCTGTGATCGAGCGCCACCTCCTCCATGGCGCCCCGCCGATCTTCGCGCCGATAGCCATCCACCGCAATATTGCGCGCCGTCTGGTGCAAATAGGCCCGCGGCTGCTGGACATCAGCCGAATCGGACTCGAGCACCCGCACGAAAGTATCGTGAGCCAGGTCCTCGGCCTGCTGGCGATTGCGCAGGCGACGAGTCCAGGTGCCGATCAACTCTTCGTAATGCTCGAAAAAGCCAGGTCTGCGGGGCGGCTTGGGGGTCATCGCACTGCGCTGTAGGGACGGGGCGTGAATAGTAATGCTTCCTATTAAGCCGAAGCAAACCTATTGCAGTGCCTGTCGTCCGAAGCTTTCAAACTTAAGACAATCCTGTGGGAGCGAGCCTGCTCGCGATTGCGGACTGACCCTCAACATTGATGTTGACTGATACACCGTCATCGCGAGCAGGCTCGCTCCCACATCAGGTGAACCGTCAGGCACACCGCCAGTGAGCCGCACAGAATCAGGGTCCAGCCCAGCGCCTGGAACCAGGCTGCTAGCATCAACGCGCCTCCTATCAGCAAGTAATAGAACAGGCCAAACAGCGCGCCAGCGGTGCCCAGGCAATCACCGTAGCGTACCAATGCCGCACCGAGCACGTTGGGTATCGCCATGCCAAACGCCAGGACAATCAACAGCATCGCCACAACAAAACCAGCGCTGTCGAGCAGGCCCTGAACGCTTATCCCCCCCATCAGCAGCACGATCGCCGCAACAGCCGATAACTGAGAGCCGTCGAAACCCCGTGCAAGCAGACGCTTGTTCAGCCACGCCCCCAGACCCGAACCCAACGCCAGAATCGCCCCGCTGTAGCCGAACAGCTCAGGGCTCAACCCGAGCCGTTCGAACTGGAACGGAGCGAGGTTGTAGTAGCTGAACAGGGCGACGTTGAATGCCGCCACCAAAAACGACGAGCGCCAGATGTCCGGGTCCTTCAGCATGCGCCACAGAGTCGTCAACAAGGGTTGCGGCGGGACACTGCCCTCAAGCGTCTCGGGCAAGGATCGCGCGCTCCACCACAGTAGAATCAGCGACAGCATCAACAGGCCACCGAGTGTGCCTTGATAGCCAAAGAAGCGAACCAGGCTGGCACCGCTGAACAAACCGATCGCCGGGCTGGCCGCGAGGGGAATGCCAATCATCGAAAAAACCTTGCCCAGTTCCGCGCCCTGGTAGCGATCACGCAGAATCGTCTGGGTGACCACCGAACCGACCGCCGCACCAAACGCAGCCAGAGCCTGGACGGCCAGTAATGCGTCGAAGGTGTCGACGTTCAGGCCCAGCACCGTCCCTAGCGCATACAACGCCAACCCACCCAGCATGGCGGGCCTTCGGCCGATGCGGTCACAGACGCCCCCCCACACCACCACACCCAAGGCGAATCCCAGGAAAAATACGGACAACATCTGCGCCGCCATTTCGGCGCTGACGGCAAAGGTCAGGCTGATGTCTGCCAATGCAGGGCTATAGAGGGTCTGGGCAATTTGCGGAAACATCACCAAGGCAATCGCCAGGCCGAGGAACGGACGAGAAGTCATGGGCACGCTCGTTAGAAAAACGACGAGCAGTCTACGAAGCCAGGACTGTCGTATTATCCAAAGCCTGACAACTGATCCTTGAAATCGGACAACTTATGGCTTGGCTCGGCGCTCACGCCCGGTTCGACCCCGACTGTCATAGCGCGCCGGTCATCGGCATTGCAGCGACGCTGGGGCACCACGATTCTGGCCTACACCAGCATCAACGCGGGCAACTGCTATTTACGCGACAGGGCTGCGCGCGCATCACACTGGCGCAACAGCTGTGCCTGCTGCCCCCGTCGCGAGCTGCCTGGATTCCACCGCTGACGCCCCATCGGGCGGTGATGCAGCAGAGCGTGGATTACCGATCGATCTACCTGACGGCGACGCTGTGCGCGGACCTGCCTTCACGCGTTTGCGTCATTGAGGTCTCGCCGCTGCTGCACGCTGTACTCGAGCCGATCACCGACGCGGCGTTCGACAGCGACTGGACCCAAGGTCGCAACCTGCACTTGCTGGGGTTGTGCCTGAACGAAATCCGTGAGGCGGCAGAACAGCCGATGCTGCTACCGCTGCCTCAGGACAAACGCCTCGCGCCTTTGCTCACAACCCTGGACCACCTGCCACCAACATTGGCGGTGCTGGAGCAAAAGATCGGTGCC
Source organism: Pseudomonas sp. A214 (assembly GCF_900156295.1). Classification (NCBI taxonomy): domain Bacteria; kingdom Pseudomonadati; phylum Pseudomonadota; class Gammaproteobacteria; order Pseudomonadales; family Pseudomonadaceae; genus Pseudomonas; species Pseudomonas sp. A214. The sequence goes on along the minus strand of NZ_LT707062.1, from coordinate 2,738,081 downwards.
AGCGGCCGAACCATCGGACGGATCTTTCAACGGGAAACCGGCATGGGTTATCAACAGTGGCGCCAGCAATGGCGCCTGATGCGCGCCATTGAACTGCTCGCCACTGGTCGCAGCCTGAGCTACAGCGCCTTTGAACTGGGCTTTGCCAGTGACAGCGCTTTCATCGCCTTTTTCAAGCACATGACCGGTCGTACACCGAGGACCTATCTGGATTGATTGCCGGTGGACTCACGCCTCAGGCATCTTGCGAAAGCCCACCGCCAAGCGGTTCCAGCCATTGATGGCGTTGATTGCCACGGTCAGGTCGACCATTTCCTTGGGCGTGAAATGCTGGTTCAGCAGTTCGTAGTCGGCGTCTGGCGCATGGGTGTCGCTCAAGCGGGTCAGCGCTTCGGTCCAGGCCAGCGCGGCGCGTTCGCGAGGGGTGAAAAACGGGGCTTCGCGCCAGGCGGTCACGGCATACAGGCGACGCTCCGTCTCGCCGTCCTTGCGGGCATCGGCGGTGTGCATGTCGATGCAGAAGGCGCAACCGTTGATTTGCGAGGAACGCAGCTTGACCAGTTCCAGCAGGGATTTTTCCAGGCCCAGTTTCGAAACAGCGGTTTCGAACGCCAGCATGGCTTTGAAAGCTTCAGGGGAGGCAGTGTAGAAATCGATACGCGGTTGCATGGTGAACTCCAGAACAATTGGGTGTGGCGCTACGTTAGCCTCGCGGTGGCGCGGTACAAATAGCCAATTATTGGGAAGTTCGGGGGGCCAATGCACGCCCTTGATACTTGCTCAGGCCCGACTACGCAATCATTGCAGGAAGCGCTTCTTGGCCACCGGTTTGGGGACGTCGCGGGTCAGGTTCTGGGCCAGGTGCATGCGCACGTCCAGCAGGTTTTTCATCGCGTCGTTGATGTCGCGGCGAGCGTCCAGGCAGGGTTTGAGGTAGCTCTTCTCGATGCGATAAAGGGTGCAGAAGGTCTTGGCGGAAAAGTTCGCCAGCGCGGCCTGGTCGGAAACGATCCCGGCTTCGCCAATAACCTCTCCCGGCCCCATGCGTCCGGCCTCGAACGGCTGGCCGTTACGAAACAGGGTCACGCTGACCACCCCCGACTCGATGATGAACAAATGATCGCTGACCTCCCCGGCCGGCAGGATCATGTCGCCGGCGCGGAAGGTCTGCAGGGTCATGTTCTGGCTGAAGGTGTCTTTCTCATCCTGGCGCAAGGTGGAGAAAATGCTCGAGCTTTCCAGCAGCGCACGGGGCCGCGACACGCCATTGGTGGACGCGCTTTCGCTGGTGGACAACAGGCTTACGCCCGATGCCTGCAAATGCCGGAAAGCCAGGTCGAACAACTGATTGCGCACCTCGCGCTTCTGGCCCATGGACGCGACGAACCCGCTGATTTCATATTCCGCCCCGGTGCTGCCGGTGCTCTTGAGTGTCACGCAGGGAGCCGGGCTGGCAAGCAGGGAACGACAACCAATCATCGCCCGCTCCAGCGCATCGATCACGGTTTGTGGCCGTGCATGCGGGCTGACCGGGATGCTGATGGATAACCCGTGGACATCGCTGGGCCGGCTGAAGTTGACGATCTTGGCCTTGGCCGCCAAGGAGTTGGGAATCACCGCCATGCTGCCCTGGGCGGTCTGCAACCGCGTGGCGCGCCAGTCGATGTCGGTGACCCGGCCTTCGGTGCCATCGATGGAAATCCAGTCATCGACTTGATAGGGCTTGGTGGTGTTGAGCACGATCCCGGAGAACACGTCACTGAGGGTACTCTGCAAGGCCAGGCCGACGATGATCGCCATCGCCCCGGAGGTTGCCAGGACGCCCTTGACCGGCAAGTCCAGCACATACGCCAGGGCAGCGATGACGGCGATCAGGAAGATCACCGCGCCGATCAGATCCTGCAAGAGCCGCCCGGTATGACCCACCCGTTGCATCATCACCGCGCCGATCATCACCGTCAGGGTCCGCGCAGCGAACAGCCACCAGGCAATTTGTAAACCGGTGGCCGCCAAGTGGCGTGGCACGTCGTCAACCCACTGCGCCGGTTGCAGGGGGTTGAGGCCTTCGTTGAACAGCAGCGCGCTGAACAACGAAAAAATCAGCAGCCGCCCGCCGATCTTCCAATAAGTCCGATCAGCGCTGACCAGCCGCCACAGCAGAATGTCGAGCACCAACAGCACCAAGGCACTCAGCAGTGGGTGATCGGAGATCAGAGACAGCATCGCGACAGCTCCAGGAAGGTCATGGGGCGAAGATTGGCACAAATTGAACGCGGCGTAGAGAGCACCGCAGAAACTCATGTGGGAGCGAGCCTGCTCGCGATTGCGGCGTATCCGTCAATGATGCATCGACTGTCAGACCGCTATCGCGAGCAGGCTCGCTCCCACAGGACTTGTCTCTGGTCAGTCGTCCATCGCGCCAAAACGACCGGAGTGGAAATCGTTGAAGGCCTGGTGAATTTCCTGCTCGCTGTTCATCACGAACGGGCCATGACCGACGATGGGTTCGTCGATGGGCTCGCCGCTGAGCAGCAACACCACCGCGTCGTGATTGGCGTGCAGGTGCAACTGCTCGCCGGCCCGGTCGAACAACGCCAGCTGCCCGGCTTCGACCCGCTCGCGACCGTTGACCTGAACCGTGCCACGCAGCACCACCAGTGCGGTGTTGTGGCCCTCGTGTACGTCGAGGGTCAGGTTTTTCCCGGCATTCAAGCGCATGTCCCAGACATCGATGGGCGTAAACGTCTTCGCCGGGCCCTGATGCCCCTCGAAGCGGCCGGCAATCAAGCGCAGGCTGCCAGCGTTGTCCTTCAGGTCGATGCTCGGAATGTCGCTCTTGAGGATTGTCTGGTAGCCGGCCGGGGCCATTTTGTCCTTGGCGGGCAGGTTGACCCACAGCTGAACCATCTCCATGAACCCGCCTTGCCGGGCGAAGTCCTCGGAGTGGAACTCTTCATGAATGATCCCGGAAGCGGCCGTCATCCATTGCACGTCGCCAGGGCCGATCTTGCCGCCGCTGCCAGTGGAATCCCGGTGTTCCAGTTCGCCCTGGTAGACGATGGTCACGGTTTCGAAACCGCGATGAGGGTGCTGGCCAACACCGCGACGCTCGGCGGTGGGTTCGAATTGCGTGGGAGCGGCGTGGTCCAGCAGCAGGAACGGGCTGATGTGCTTGCCCAGGTTGTCGTAGGAAAACAGCGTGCGAACCGGGAAGCCGTCACCGACCCAATGGGCTCGGGGGCTGGTGTAGACGCCGATGATGTTTTTCATGCGGTGGCTCCAATCGTGTTGCGAATCAGACGTTGCGATTCGATGGACACAGATTAAAACCACGAACGCAGCCGCACTAGACTGCAAAAATCAGTCTTAGCGTTCTATAGAGAGAACGATCGACCCCCAACTTCACTGATATGCCATCGCACGGGGCTGCAATGAGCCCGCACACAGGGATCACAAATGATTGCGCTTGGCGAAATCCGACAGACCCACCAGCGTCTTGAGTCCGAGTTTTTCCAGCAGACGGGTCTTGTAGGTGCTGACGGTTTTCGGACTCAGGAACAAGGCCTCGGCGATGTCCTTGCCGCGCATTCCCATGGCCAGCATTCGCAGAATGGATAGCTCGCGGGTCGAGAGACTTTCCAGGGTCTGCTGTTCAGTGCGTTGTTGAAAATCCAGCCTGACTGGCATTTGAGGGAAATAGGAGTAGCCGGATTTCAGCGCATGAATGGCCTTGATCAGTTCTTTCAGGTCGCTTTTCTTGGTCACAAAGCCCCTGGCTCCGGCCGAGATGCAGCGGTTGCAGAAGTGCTGCGCGTCCTGGGAAGTGAATACCAGCACCCCGCACTCTGGGAACTGGGTCATGATCCAGACCAACAGATCCATGCCATCGAATCCGTTCATCACCAGGTCCAGAATCACCAGGTCTGGGGCCTTTTCCTTGATCAACGCCCTGGCGTCGGCGACACCGCTCGCGTCCCTGACTCCGGTAAACCCCTCGTTCTGGCAAATGAGCCGCAATGCCCCTCGTATGACAGGGTGGTCATCCACGATCAATACGTCTTTCAAGGCAACTCCCCACGTAAATGCAAACGGCGCCGATGCCATGACTGCTTCGGACTGTTGCACAGGCGCCGGGCCATGCCACCTGTCAGGTCTGACAGTGCCGACCAACGGTGCAGCTTCACCCTGCGTGACCTTGCCTGAGAGGGCGAAGCCAGGGTCGCGTCAACTCGCTGGCCTGGGGATCAATCCGCTCCATCAGACTTGCCAGTGACGCAAGGTCAGGCAACTGGGCCGGGCTCAAGTGCATGCCCGGCCGCCGCGCGACCGCCGCCGAGGACAGGCCGACCTGTGGTGTGTTGTAAATCATCGCGTGACGAAGCTGGGGGTTATCGAGAATGAAATCGTGCAGGTTCAGCGCGCCGTTGGCCAAGCCGGCATTGACCACGACCAGGTCGAACGGCTCGCTGCCGTATTCCACCAGCGTCAACAGCTCCTGCAGGCCACTCACGGGGGCGATCCGAAAATAACCCTGTTGATTGAACAGGTGCTCAAGCCTCATTCGATGAGCATGTTGCGTGTCGGCAATCATGATACGTAATGCTTTGTTCGGCATGACAGGCATCCCAATCGTTAAGGGGCGTCAGGCTAGAGGAAGCTTTTGAGAGGCGCTGTAGGACGAATCCCAAAAAAGGGAGGAAAAAGGTACTTCGCATGTAGCTTCGGGATGACTACGCGGCTCGCTTATCCATGAGAAGACCCGCGGGGACCACTTCGCGCCCCAGCGGGAGCAAGCTCCCCCGCCACATAGGCCTCCAGTCGTTCAGTCAGGTGCTCCATGGCTTGGCGCACGTCATCCACCGCGGCGGCGAGCAACGACCGGTCGCCGCCACGGCAGGCACTTTCCAGGGCTTCGCAGGCGGCAATCAGGCGCTGGGCCCTGATCATCAGCGCGCCACCCTTGACCCGGTGCGCCAGATCCGCCAGCCCTGGCAGGTCTTGTCGGGCGAGCAGACGCATCAATTGCGCCAGGTCTTCGGCATTGCTGTTGACCATTTCCACTAGCAGTTTTTTGATTGAGCCCGTGTCACCTGCGCTCAATAGTTCAAGGCTGCTCAAGTCGATGTCGCCGGTGGTCGGCGCAGGCACCCGCTCATCGGGCACTGCAGCGCAATCCTGCGTGACCGAAGCCAGGCAGCTGTTCAGTTCCTTGAGGCTGATGGGTTTGAACAGGCAATCGTCCATGCCGGCCTCGACACAGCGGGCCTTTTCCTCGGGCTGGGCATTGGCCGTGAAACCCAGGATCACCCCCGGCGACAAACCCTCGGTCCGCTCCGCCTCGCGAATGGCCCGGGCCAGTTCGTAGCCGCTCATCAACGGCATGTTGCAGTCGGTAATGACGACATCGAATCGTTCAGCACGCCAGGCGCGCAACCCCTGGACACCATCGTCGGCTTCGCGGACGCGATGGCCCAGATAGCTCAGTTGCTGGGACAGCAGCAAACGGTTGGCCGGGTAGTCGTCCACCACCAGAATGTTCAGCGCCCGCACCGGTGCCAGCGCCTCGACTTGCGCCGACGGCGCTTGAGCCAAGGCATCGAGCGCCGGCAGGCTCAGCAGAACTTCAATCTGCGTGCCCTCCCCCGGCACGCTGCTCAACGTCAGGGTGCCGCCCATCATTTCGCAGAGCGTGCGGCTGATCACCAGCCCCAACCCGGAGCCGCTGCGGGCCGACTGGGTGTTGTTGCTGGCCTGGGTAAAAGGGCTGAACAAGCGGCGCTGATCCTCGGCCGAAATACCACAGCCGGTGTCTTCGACGCGCAGGCGGATCGGCAGGCACTGCGCGTCATCGCCCGGTGCGGCTCGCACACTCAAGCGCACCTGCCCCTGGTCGGTGAACTTGATGGCGTTGCTCAGCAGGTTCGACACGATCTGCTTGAAACGCAACGGATCAACCAATACGTCGCGGTTGATCGCGGCGTCGAGTTCAAGCTGTAAGTGCAGTTGTTTCTGCCAGGCCAGGCCTTCAAAGATCCGTGCCACCGACTCGATCAGTTCCCGCAGGTTGGCCCGCTGCGGGGTCAGCGACAACCTGCCGGACTCGATGCGGGCGATGTCGAGGATGTCACCGATCAAGTCGAGCATGCCGCGAGCGGCGCCCGACGCGACTTCGATGGCGAACCGGTCCATGACACCCTGGTCAGCTTTTTTCAGGGCCAGCTCCAGCATGCCGATCACCGCGTTCATGGGGGTGCGGATTTCATGGCTCATGGTCGCCAGGAAAGTGGTCTTGGCCCGGTTGGCATCATCGGCGCTTTGCTTGGCCACGCGCAGCTGTTCCAGCAGACGCCGCAGGTAAACGACCCACCCCAATGCCAGCAGCAACAGCAGCGCGGCGATGGCGAACCCCTGGACGATAGTGGTGCGGTTGCGCAACCAGTAGTTGTCGTCGATCACCACTTCACTGCGCCAACGATTGGTCAGCTCGTCCATTTCTTCGGGAGAAATGCTCAGCAGCGCCTTGTCCAGGATCGAATGCAGCTCCGGCGCATCACGATGAGTCGCCAGGGCCACGCTCTCCGGAAACGTTCCCACGGTGCTGGTGATTTGCAGTTTGCCGCGGTACTGGCGGGAAATCATATAGCGGGCACTGATCAGCGAATTGACCGCGCCGTCCACTGTGCCGGCGGCGACCATGGACATCGCATCCGCCGCGTTTTCAGCCGGCACCAGGTGCACCCGGGGAAACTGTTCCAGCAGATACTCACGCAGCACATTGCCCCGGATCAGCGCCAGGCGTTTGCCCTCCATCTGGTCCAACGTCAACGGGACCTTGCCCCTCAAGGGTGCCACCAGCACGAACGGATTGCTCAGGTAGGGCCGGGTAAAACGCAACGCCCCCTCAAGCTCGGTGCTCGGTGGAGCGGCGGCCAGTACGTCGGCCCGACCGCTTCTGACGCGCCCGATCACATCATGAAGCGAGTTACCCCGCTGGATATCGAACTTCAGGCCGGTGCGCAGGCTGATCCGGGCCAGCACATCGGCGCTGATACCGCGCAAATGGCCTTGTTCATCGATAAATGTGAGTGGCGGGAAGTTCTGGTTGACGGCCACTGTGATCCGCGGATGTGCATTCAGCCAACGCTGTTCCTTGACGCTGAAATGCAGGGGTTGCTGACCGGGTATGCTCGCACCGCCAGCGCTCCAGCGCCGCAGGATGCTCATGCGTTCACTGGCGGGGATAGCTTGTAGCGCGGCATTGATAATGCGCAGCAGGCGTGCGTTCTCGCGGCTGACCGCAAAGGCGAACGGCTGTACTTCCATGCGTGAGAAATCAGCCAGTTGGACGTTGTTCAGGTAGTTCTTGCTGATCAGGTAATTGGAGCTGATCGAATCCCCCAGGTAAACGTCGGCCTGCCCAAACGCCACAGCGCCGATAGCGCTCAAGGTCGAGGGGTATAACTGCAAGGCCGCATCCGGATAAAACGCCTTGACTGTCTCGGTGGGCAAATAGTGATACAGCATCGCCACGCGCATGCCCGCCAGGTCCGTGGGCAAGTCCTGGCTATCCGCGACGCGGGCCACCAGGGTGGGCAGGTCATCGGCATAGGCCTGGGACATCGCCAACGCCGGGTCGCTGGCTTCGAAGCCGTTGGCCGTGCCGAGCATGTCGATCTCACCGCTGCGCAGCGCCTGGAGCGATGCCTCCCGTGACGCGTAACGCTGCACCCGCACATCGACGTGCAACATCTGCCCCAGCAACTGGGCATAGTCAGCAGTGAGGCCTTCATAGTCGCGGCCATTGCTGGTGATACCGAACGGTGCGTAATCCGGCGCCGAGGCCCCCAACAGCAACGTTCCCTTGCCGCGTAGCCAGTTCCAGTCGGCCTCCCCCAGGGATACCGAATAGTCGCTCACACTGGAGCGCCCGAGCACTTGCAGCGACTCAGGTGCCGCGCCAACCTGCGGCGTCACACTTGATAAGCCCAGCAACAGCGCCACCAGGCCTGTGCGTAAGAACAGCGTCATTTGGCTCAGGTTGTTTCGTTTGGCGTAGTCGGCCCGGAACACCCCCGACTTCACGTCAAGTCAGGGAGACCGGCTGATGGGTTCAGACTGCCAAAGCGAGGGAACAGCGAACCGTCAACGCGCCTGCCTGAAAGACAGGACACGTGAGGTGAGTGTAGGAAGTTTCTGAAGAATTTCCTGGCGAGACTGCCGATTGCTTACGCCGTGGCCAGCTTCAGGTCGCGCACCGAACGGCTCTGTCCGCGATGTTTGCTGTGCTCGTACAGCGAACCGGCGATCTCATCGGCGCGCACCGGCAGGATCGACAACAAGGTATCGCTCAGGCCGTGGCTGGCCTGGCAGAAGCCCTGCATGTAGATCGCCGCTTTGCAGCGCTCGTCGGTGATCAATTTGTAGTTGCGATCTACCTCGAAATTCCCCAGGTATTGCTCAAGTGGCGCCAGCAATGTGCGGTGCATCTGCCGTTCGTAACCGGTGGCCAGCACCACCGCGTCATAACGGCGCACGCTCAACTCGCCGGTGGCGTTGTTGCGCACCGCCAGCTCCACGCCGGCATCGGTGGCCGTGGCTTTCTCCACCGTGGTGAGGGTACGGAAGGCATGACGGGCGATGCCCGAGACTTTCTGGCGATAGAAAATCCCGTAGATGCGTTCGATCAGGTCGATGTCCACCACCGAATAGTTGGTGTTGTGGTACTCGTTGACCAGCCGTTCGCGTTCGCTGTGGGGCTGCTGGAACACCAGATCGGTGAATTCCGGGGAGAACACCTCGTTGACGAACGGGCTGTCATCGGCAGGCTTGAGGGCCGAGCCGCGCAGGATCATGTCGACCTGCACCGAAGGAAAACTGTCGTTGAGGTCGATGAAGGCTTCCGCCGCGCTCTGCCCGCCGCCGATGATGGCGATGGTCATGGGCTGGCCGTTCACGCACGGCTGAGTCGCCATGCGCTCCAGGTACTGGGAATGGTGGAACACCCGAGCATCCTCCTTGAAGGCGGTGAACGCGTCGGGGATACGCGGCGTACCGCCAGCACTGACCACCACCGAGCGGGCGCTGCGCACGAGCTCTTCGCCCTGGCTGTCGCGGGAAATCACCCGCAAGGCGTCGACCTGCTGGTTGTGCAACACCGGCTCGATGCGCAGCACTTCTTCGCCGTAGCGGCTCTGCCCGGTGAACTGCCCGGCCACCCAGCGCAGGTAGTCGTTGTACTCCATGCGGCACGGGTAGAACGTGCCAAGGTTGATGAAGTCCACCAGGCGGCCGTGATGCTTGAGGTAATTGACGAACGAATAGGGGCTGGTGGGGTTGCGCAGGGTTACCAGATCCTTGAGGAAAGAAATCTGCAACTCGCTCTGGGTCACCAGGGTATTGCCATGCCAGCGGTAGTCGGCCTGTTTGTCGAGGAACAGCACATCCAGTTCGCCCTGGACCGGGCCCCGCTCCTGCAGCGCGATGGCCAGCGCCAGGTTCGAGGGGCCGAAGCCGATACCGATCAAGTCGTGAACGTTGGGCGAAGCAATTGCCTGTGTCATGTCCAGTGTCCTCTGGAGGGCCCCTCAACAGGGCGCGAAAAGCCTGGGGTGACCCGACCGATCTTTGGCAAGCCGGCAAGTCGTCTGTTGAGAGGAACGAGGACAGTGAAAAAAAATTTACCGCGATGCGACCGGCGTGGACGGATTAATGCGCGTCCCACTGCCGCATACGAGTGCGGCAATGCTTCATGGCGTTGACGATGTGCTTTTCCACCAGCGCCCGGGAAATGCCCAGGCGTTCGGCGATTTGCGGGTGGGACAGGCCTTCGAGCTTGCGCAGCAGGAAACTCTCGCGGCACAGCGGTGGCAATTCGGCCAGGGCGCGCTGGAGCAGGTCCAGGCGCTGACCGTGGTCAAGGCTGGTATGGGGCGATGGCGTGAAGAAACGCTCTTCGCTGTCCAGCACGTCCAGGGATTCGACCTGGCGCAGGGTATTGCGCCGATGCCCGTCGATCACCAGGTTCAATGCGGTGCGGTACAGGAACGCGCGAGGTTGTTCGATGGGCGTGTCACTGGCGCGCTCAAGTACCCGCACATAGGCGTCATGCACCACATCCTCGGCCACCTGGCGGTTGCCTAGCCTGGCGTTCAGGAAACACACCAGCTCGCGATAGTAGTTTTCCAACATGACTCCCCTGCGCAATGGCTGCGACAGCTATCCCTGTGCCAGATCGGCGTGCCTGAAATCGGCAATGGCACGATAGTGGCAGATTTCATCGCGTAATTTATAGTAATTCTCATATAGATTTAAAGCTTTGGTTTGTATCAAGGCTGATTCGTTCATTTCTACTGGCACCGACACTGATGTTGTGGCGAGGGGATTTATCCCCGCTGGGCTGCACAGCAGCCCCTCATAGCCAACAACTCGGTGTGCCAGATGTTTTGAGTAGCAGGTTTTGGGGCTGCTGCGCAGCCCTGCGGGGATAAATCCCCTCGCCACAACATCACCTGTCTTGGTTGTTGCGTTGCCCATCCGCCATCCTGCTACCAAGTGTTTCACACAGTAAATTCCCGTCCGAAGCGCTCGTTTACCAAGACAGCCTCCCGTCCCTGCCCCTCATGGAACGGGCCCGACACCACCGGCCGGAACCCTGCATGAAACGTCCCCGCCCTACCCGACGCGCCTGGCTTTTAACCTTCGCCCTGCTTCCAGCCGTGGCCTTTGCCGCCTGGCAAGCGGTGGCCCCGAGCCGTGAATCGCTTATTACCGCCCCCGTCACCCGTGGCGATATCGAAAACAGCGTCACCGCCCTGGGCACCCTGCAACCGCGGCGTTACGTGGACGTCGGCGCCCAGGCGTCCGGGCAGATCCGCAAGATTCATGTAGAAGCCGGCGACGAAGTTCGCGAAGGCCAATTGCTGGTTGAGATCGATCCCTCCACACAAAAGGCCAAGCTGGACGCCGGACGCTTCTCCATTGAAAACCTCAAGGCCCAGCTCCAGGAACAACGAGCCCAGCACGATCTGGCCCAGCAGAAATTCCGCCGCCAGCAGCAACTCAAGGCCGGCGGCGCCACCCGCGAGGAAGACGTGCAGACCGCCCAGGCCGAAGTGCGGGCGACCCAGGCGCGCATCGACATGTTCCAGGCCCAGATCCGCCAGGCCCAGGCCAACCTGCGCAGTGACGAGGCCGAGCTGGGTTACACGCGCATTTTCGCGCCCATGAGCGGCACCGTGGTCGCCGTCGGTGCCCGGGAAGGCCAGACTCTTAACGCCCAGCAGCAAACCCCGTTGATTCTGCGCATCGCGCGCCTGTCGCCAATGACGGTCTGGGCCGAAGTCTCGGAAGCGGACATCGGCCACGTCAAACCGGGCATGACCGCCTACTTCACCACCCTGGCCGGCGGCGCCCGGCGCTGGAGCAGCACCGTGCGCCAGATCCTGCCGGTGCCGCCGCGCCCGCTGGAAGCGAGCCAGGGCGGCAGCCTCACGGGCGGGCGCAGTGGCAGCGAACGGGTGGTGCTCTATACCGTGTTGCTGGATGTGGATAACGCCGACCGCGCCCTGATGACGGAAATGACCGCCCAGGTGTTTTTTGTTGCCGCCCAGGCACGCGATGTCCTGACCGTGCCCAGCGCTGCGTTGCAGGCTAACGCCAGGCAAGTGCAGGTGGTGGCCGACAATGGCGATGTCCAGCCGCGCACTGTTCGCACCGGCGTCAGCGATCGGCTGCGTACCGAAATTCTCGACGGCCTGAGCGAAGGCGACCGGGTGCTGATCGGTCCGGCCGTCGGCAGCGGAGGCTGAATGGACGCGCCCCTGATCGAACTGCGGGACATTCGCAAGGTTTACGGCGGTGGCGACAGCCCTCGGGTGGAGGTACTGCGCGGCATCGACTTGTCCATTCACGCCGGGGAATTCCTGGCGATTGTCGGAGCGTCCGGCTCCGGCAAGTCCACCTTGATGAACATCCTCGGCTGCCTCGACCGCCCCACCAGCGGCGATTACCGGTTTGCCGGCGAAGACGTCGCCGGCCTGGGCAGTGACGAACTGGCCTGGCTGCGGCGCGAAGCCTTCGGCTTCGTGTTCCAGGGCTATCACCTGATCCCGTCCGGCACCGCCCAGGAAAACGTCGAGATGCCAGCCATCTACGCCGGTACTTCGGCCGCCGAACGCCACGCCCGGGCCAGCGCCCTGCTCGAACGCCTGGGTCTGGCCAGCCGCACCGGCAATCGCCCTCATCAACTGTCCGGCGGCCAGCAGCAACGGGTGTCGATTGCCCGGGCATTGATGAACGGCGGCCACATCATCCTCGCCGACGAACCCACCGGCGCCCTCGACAGCCAGAGCGGCATCGAGGTCATGGCGTTGCTCGACGAACTGGCGAGCCAGGGTCATGTGGTGATCCTGATCACCCACGACCGCGAGGTGGCGGCGCGGGCCAAGCGCATCATTGAGATTCGCGACGGACTGATCATCAGCGACAGCGCCGGCGCTTTGCCGCACCACGTGCAAGCCAATCCGAAGGCACTGCAAGCGGTGGACCTGCGCCAGCGCCTGAGCGCCGGCAGCGAACACAACGGCGCCTGGAAAGGCGAACTGCTCGACGCCGTGCAAGCGGCGTGGCGGGTGATGTGGATCAACCGCTTCCGCACCGCCCTGACGCTGCTGGGCATTGTCATCGGTGTGGCCTCGGTGGTGGTGATGCTGGCCGTGGGCGAAGGCAGCAAACGTCAGGTCATGGCCCAGATGGGCGCCTTCGGCTCCAACATCATCTACCTCAACGGCACCGCGCCCACCCCGCGCGCCGCCAAGGGCATCATCAGCGAACACGACCTGGCGGCCCTCGCCGCCCTGCCCGAGGTGCAGCGCATCATGCCGGTCAACGGCGCCGACGCCAGCGTGCGTTTCGGCAACCTCGACCACACCAGCTACGTCGGCGGCAACGATACGAACTTCCCGACCATCTTCAATTGGCCGGTGGCCCAGGGCAGCTACTTCACCGATGCCGATGAACGCAGCGCGGCGGCAGTGGCAGTGATCGGTCACAAGGTCCGGCACAAGCTGCTCAAGGAGGTCGACGACCCCATCGGTCGCTACATCCTGATTGAGAACGTGCCCTTTCAGGTGGTCGGCGTGCTGGCGGAAAAAGGTGCCAGCTCCGGGGATTCGGACGCCGACAACCGCATCGCCGTGCCCTACTCCGCCGCCAGCGTGCGCTTGTTTGGCAGCCGGCATCCCGAGTACGTGGTGATCGCCGCCCGGGACGCGGGCAAGGTCAGGGAGGCCGAACAGGCCATCTCCCGCGCCCTGTTGCGCCTGCATGACGGCAAGCAGGATTTCGAACTGACCAACAACGCCGCGATGATCCAGGCCGAGGCGCGCACCCAGGGCACACTGTCGCTGATGCTCGGGGCCATTGCCGCGATTTCGCTGCTAGTGGGTGGCATCGGCGTGATGAACATCATGCTCATGACCGTGCGCGAGCGAACCCGCGAGATCGGCATTCGCATGGCCACCGGCGCGCGCCAGCGGGACATCCTGCGCCAGTTCCTCACCGAAGCGGTGATGCTCTCGGTGGTCGGTGGGCTGGCCGGGATCGGCCTGGCCTTGCTGGTGGGCGGTGCGTTGCTGCTAGGCAAGATCGCCGTGGCCTTCGAATGGCTGGCGGTGTTCGGCGCTTTCGGCTGCGCCCTGGTCACCGGCGTTGTCTTCGGTTTCATGCCGGCCCGCAAGGCGGCCCGCCTCGACCCGGTCGCGGCCCTCACCAGTGAATGAACCTCACCTTATGAAAGCGCACCTGACCCTCCTGGCCGCAGGCCTGTTACTGGCGGCCTGCGGCACCCCCGCGCCGACGCCGGACAGCGGCATCCAGCCGCCACCGGCCTGGCAAAGTTTCGACACCGCCACCGCTCGAACCGATAACCAGCAATGGTGGACGCACTTTGGTAGTCCGCAATTGAACCGTTTGATCGAGCAGGCGCGCCGGGAAAGTTACGACCTCGCTGCCGCCATGGCCCGGGTGCGCCAGGCCGAGGCCAGCGCAGTGATCGCCGGCGCGCCGCTGCTGCCAGCGGTCACAGCCGGGCTCAACGGCACTCGTCAAGAGTTGTTGCGGGGCAAGGGTTACAGCCAACTGGACGTCAATCGGGACAACCGCACCATCGACTATTACGACGCCCACCTCAGCGCCAGCTATGAGCTGGACTTCTGGGGCGGCAAACGGGCGGCCCGGAACAGCGCGCTGAGCAGTCTGTCAGCCAGCCAGTTCGATCGGGCGACCGTGGAATTGACCCTGCTCAGCGGCGTCGCCAACAGCTACACCCAGGCGTTGTCCCTGCGCGAGCAACAGCGCATCGCCGAACAGAACCTGGACAACGCCCAACGTGTACTCGATCTGGTGCAGACCCGCTACGACGCCGGCAGTGCCACGGCCCTGGAGTTGTCCCAGCAAAAAAGCCTGGTGGCGGCGCAACAGCGCAGGTTGCCTCAAGTGCAGCAGCAGGCCCGGGAAGCCTTGATCAGCCTGGCGGCGCTGCTGGGGCAACCGGTGCAGTCGGTCACACTCGACGATGAAAATTTCGACCGATTGCACTGGCCCGCCATCGACGCCGGGGTGCCCAGCGACCTGCTCAGTCGCCGCCCCGACATCGCCGCCGCCGAAGCCCGCCTCGCCGCCGCCCAGGCCGACATCAGCGTAGCCCGCGCGGCGATGTTGCCGTCCGTGACCCTGGGCCTGAGCCTCGCCACCGGCGCCGACATTGCCGAGCAGTTGCTGCGCAACAACGTCTACAACCTCACCGCAGGTTTGGCCGCGCCGATCTTCAACAACGGCCGCCTCAAGGCCGAACGCGACCGAGCCACCGCGCGCCAGGAAGAACTGCTGGAGCTCTACCGCGCCGCCATCATCAACGGCTTCGCCGACGTCGAAAAAGCCCTGAACGGCATCCACGGGCTCGACCAGCAGCGACAATGGCAAAGCGAAGAACTGCACCAGGCCCAGAGCGCCTTCGACATCGCCCAGAGCCGTTATCAGGCCGGCGCCGAAGATTTGCTCACGGTGCTGGAAACCCAACGCACGCTGTACGCCGCCCAGGACATGAACGTGCAATTGCGATTGGCGCGGGTGCAGGCGAGCGTGGCGTTGTACAGGGCGCTGGGTGGGGGTTGGCGGGTGATGTGAGCGTCGAACACACGTTTCTATCGTTCCCACGCGCAGCAAAGGAATGCCTCTACTGACGCTCTGCGTTCTGCTCTTTGGGACGCGGAGCGTCCCTGGCTGCATTCCCACGCAGAGCGTAGGAACGATGAAGCCGCCGACCGCGCCCTCTCCTACTACCTCGACCCCAAACCTGAAAACCCCACTCCACCGCCGGGCCAGTTGTTCACCGTTGCGGAAGGCGCGGACCTGGAATGCCTGCTGGCCAACCTCAGCGAAACCCTTGCGTCAGTCAATGTCATGGCCAACGAACTGGCATTTGATTTGGACGGCGCGCGACGGAGTTTTGCCTTGGGGATCCAGCAGATGGTCGAGCTGAGTGAGCTGCTGGCGAACCGCGCCCTGGACATCGCAGTGCCGCGTTAAAGGCGCATGCCCTCTCAAGCCAATGATATTTGTGGCGAGGGGATTTATCCCCGCTGGGCTGCGAAGCAGCCCCAAACCAGCGCACTCAAAGCAACTGACTCACCGAGGTGCCGGCTAAAGGGGCTGCTTCGCACCCCAGCGGGGATAAATCCCCTCGCCACAACAGCGTTCGCTTTGGTTTTCTTTGGGAAGCGACGCTTTACACCGGCTTACTCTTGAGATTACGCGCATACCACGGCCGCTGCGGCACGCGGCGGAACAGTTCGGAGAGTTTTTTGTCGTCGCTGCCG
Source organism: Pseudomonas sp. A214 (assembly GCF_900156295.1). Classification (NCBI taxonomy): domain Bacteria; kingdom Pseudomonadati; phylum Pseudomonadota; class Gammaproteobacteria; order Pseudomonadales; family Pseudomonadaceae; genus Pseudomonas; species Pseudomonas sp. A214. The sequence continues at coordinate 2,722,206 of NZ_LT707062.1, read as the reverse complement.
AAGGTGATGCGCAGGGCCAGTTTCATGGTTTCCGGGTCCATTTCCACCGAACGTCCAGCTTGCAGCCCCGGTGTGGTGCTGCAGCCGTGGGTGACCGGGCCCAGCCAGGGGTCGGCGATTTCTACCCAGCGGCCGGGGGCGAACCACGGCACACCGTTGACTTCCAGCCGGCTCACTTCACCCGGATGGAAACGTTCGTGAGCGCGGAACCAGTCTTCGAGGCGGTCGTCGATCCAGCCGTGGAAGGCCCAGAACACCGGGTTCACATGGGAGGAAAACGGGTCGCCGAGAAAATCGTTTTCCGGTTCGTACCAGCGCTGGGCGAAGTCCGCCGGGTCGCGGGCGAAGGGCACCGGGTGGCCGTTGGAAGGATCGCGGGGCACCGAAGCCCAGCGCATGTGCAGCCAGTCATGCAGGCCCAGTTCCACTTCCGAGCCAAACTGGCCGAGGGTCAGTTTCGACAGGTAGCGCGGGTCGCGGTAGCGCGATTCCCAGACCTGGAAGTTGCTGTGATAGGTCTCGGCAGTCTTGATGTCACTCACCCATTGGGCGTACTGCTCGTCGCCGCTGGCCAGCCAGGTGGGCGGCAAAGCTGTGCCATCGTGGTTATCGAAATACCGGGCAAAGCCCAGTCGATCACGCTCCAGCTCCGGTTGCGGCAACGGGAAGCGCGGCCACGACGGCAGCGGCTGGAACGAACGGGCCGTGCCGAGCATGTGCCGGTGCATGAAAAAGAAATCCACGCCCGAGCCGTTGCGATCCTTACGCTTGCCACGAGCGTCACGTTCATGGTCCCGTGGGCCGGGCTGCCAGCCGATGCCTCGCAAGGCATTGCGCTTGTCTTCGTCCAGGCTGTGCCATTTGTCCCGCGAGGCGTGCCAGAGCTGATGGAACAACCGATGCTCCGGCGACACCAGCCAGGCCAGCAATGGCGGGCTCAGCGGCGTGCGTTCCCGGGCTTCGGGGAACGGCAGCTTGCGGGCGATGAACTGATTGTCGAGTTCCGGCAGCGCCAGCGGGCGATCCAGGCGCAACACGCGACCGCTGAGGGTGGCAGTGCCGGCATTGCCGAAGCCGGCCCAGACTTCGTCCAGGGTCATGATGAATTCGTAGACCGGCGCGTCCTGCCGGGTCCCGATCAGGCGCCAGCTCAATTGTTTCTTGTCATCCCCCGCCAAGTCGCCCAGCACTCGATAACGCGGCTCATCATCGGCGCGCAACCGCTCGGCGGTGTCGAGACAGCCCACCAGCCCACGGCCTTTGTGGGCGATGTCGAGGAACACTTGCAGACCGTCGCCGGGCAAACCGTCCAGGCCCGCGTCGCTTCCTGAAAAACGGATCGTCCAGATACCCCGCAGCGTATCGGCCCGGCGCTGCCCCGCCACGTCCGCCACATCGAATGAGGCCTCGCCGGGGGTGATGGTGGGGTCCGGCCGGGTCAGTTCGCGATGCCCGTAATACACCGCAGGCACGGCGGCACCGGTCAGCGCCAGGCCCGCCATGAACCATCGTCGAGAAATCGTCATTGCCTTACCTGTGTTCGGCCCTGGAGCGGGCTTTATCCAAGCTAGAACGATGGGGGGACTGACAAATTTATAGGGGCTGTGAGGGCCTCATCGCGAGCAGGCTCGCTCCCACAATGGATCTGGTACATCCGCGAGAGATCGGTCGACCGTCAGACCGCTATCGCGAGCAGGCTCGCTCCCACAGGTGAGCACGTTCCAATGTGGGAGCGAGCCTGCTCGCGATAGGGCCATTGGCCGCACCTAAATTTCCCCGCCGATCACTCGTTCTCCCCAGATAGCAAAGCCCCCCGCAGCGAACCTGACTGAGATCGGCAATGACAACACCACGTTCGAAAAAAGCTCTCTTCATCGGCGTGCCCCTGGCCCTTGCACTGGCGGTCGGCGGCGGCCTGGCGGCCTGGGACCACTGGTGGCGGGACAACCCTGGCTACCCGGTCAAGGTGATGAAAGAGGCCAGGGAACTGCACGAGCGCCTGCTGTCCTTCGACAGCCACATCTCCGTGCCACTGGATTTCGGCACCGCCGGTCACGAGGCGGACAAAGACGGTAAAGGCCAGTTCGATCTGGTCAAAGCCAACCGCGGGCACCTGTCCGGCGCGGCCCTGACGATCTTCGGCTGGCCGGAGTTGTGGAACGGCCCCAACGCGCCGCACAAGCCCACCGCCGGCTTCGTCGAGGAAGCGCGCAATCAGCAGGAAGTGCGCTTCAAGATCATCACCGGCATGGTCCGCGACTTTCCCAACCAGGTCGCCATCGCCTACACCCCGGATGACTTCCGGCGCCTGCATGGCGAAGGCAAGTTCGCGATTTTCATCAGCATGCTCAACGCCTATCCCCTTGGCCATGACCTGAGCCTGCTGGACCTGTGGACGGCACGCGGCATGCGCATGTTCGGCTTCAGCTACATCGGCAACAACGACTGGGCCGACTCCTCGCGCCCTCTGCCGTTCTTCAACGACTCACCTGACGCCCTCGGCGGCCTATCGGAGATTGGCAAGCAAGCGGTGACGCGCCTGAACGACCTGGGCGTAATCATCGACGTCTCGCAGATGTCGACCCAGGCCCTGGAGCAAGTTGCGCAACTGAGCCGCACACCCTTGGTGGCCTCCCATTCCGCACCCCGGGCCATGGTGGATATCCCGCGCAACCTCAGCGACAAGGAAATGCAGCTGATCAAGGCCAGCGGCGGCGTGGTGCAAGTCGTCGGTTTCTCCCAGTACCTGCGCCCGCTGACGCAAAAGACCCAGGATAAACTCAACGACCTGCGCAAGCGTTTCGACCTGCCACCGCTGCCCAACCTGGCCATGGCGCTGATGCCGGGCGATCCGATCATCGCCGCGTGGCCGGAACAGAAATTCGGTGAATACGCCGGCCAGCTCTACGGCATTCTGGAGGAGGAACCCAAGGCCAGCCTCAAGGACCTGGGCGACGCCATCGATTACACCGTACGCAAGATCGGCATCGACCATGTCGGCATCAGTTCGGACTTCAACGAAGGCGGCGGCGTCAAAGGCTGGGAAGACGTGGGCGAGATCCGCAACGTCACCGCCGAACTGCTGACCCGCGGCTACTCCGAAGCGGACATCGCCAAACTGTGGGGCGGCAACTTTCTGCGGGTCTGGGATCAGGTCCAGCAAGCCGCGCGGCCTGCCGTGGCCTCGACCCGGGGGGCCGTCCAGCCATGAATGAGCGCCGGACCTTTCTCAAGCACGCCGGGATCCTTGCCGCCGGCCTGCCGCTGGCCGCCAGTCTTCCCGCCCCGGCCATTGCCGATCCCCTGCCGCCATTGCCCCGGGACAAATGGGCGCAGTTGCGCTCGCTGTTCAACCAGGACCCGGACTACCTGCACTTCTCCAATTTCCTGGTCACCACCCACCCGCGCCCGGTACGTGAGGCCATCGACCGGCATCGCGCCGCGCTGGATAAAAACCCGGGGCTGTTGATGGACTGGGACCTGGGCGTCACCGAGGAGCGCGAGGAAAACGTGCGGGTCTGGGCCGGCCGCTACCTGCAAGCGACCCCGAAGCAGATCGCCCTCACCGGCAGCACCACCGAAGGTTTGTCGATCATCTACGGCGGCGTCCATGTGGCAGCCGACCAGGAAATCCTCAGCACCGCCCACGAACATTACGCCACCCATACCATCCTTGATTTACGCAACCAACGCGACGGCACCCGGGTGCGCAAGATCAAACTGTTCGAGAACGCCCACAACGCCAGCCACGATGACATCCTGAGCGCCATCGACCGCAACATCCGTCCCGAAACCCGCGTACTGGGCATGACCTGGGTGCATTCGGGCAGCGGCGTGAAGCTGCCGATCGACAAGATCGGCGCGCTGGTGGACAAGCACAACCAGGGCCGCAGCGATACGCAACGCATCATCTACGTGGTGGACGGCGTGCACGGCTTCGGTGTTGAAGACCTGAGCTTCCCAGCGATGAATTGCGACTTCTTCATCGCCGGCACCCACAAATGGATGTTCGGCCCCCGCGGCACCGGCCTGGTGTGCAGTCGCAGCGAAGAGCTCAAGTACGTCACGCCGATCATCCCGACCTTCTCCGAAGCCACGGCGTTTTCCACCACCATGACGCCCGGCGGCTACCACGCCTTCGAGCATCGCTGGGCGGCGGACGAGGCGTTCAAGCTGCACTTGCAACTGGGTAAGGCCGACGTGCAGGCGCGCATTCACGCGCTCAACACCTACTTGAAAAAACAGCTGCTGGCGTTGCCGCAAATCGAGCTGGTCACGCCCATGAGCCCGGACGTGTCGGCCGGTTTCACCTTCTTCCGGGTCAAGGGCCGCAAGAGCGACGAGATCGCCGCCTACCTGATGCAGAACCGGGTGATCGCCGACGCCGTGCATCGCGACGCCGGGCCTGTCATTCGAACCGCGCCGGGCCTGCTCAACACCGAAGCCGAGATCGATCGCTTCATGGGCTTGCTGGGCAAGACACTCTGAACCTGACTTTATCGAGAGAGATGGATGAACAGTTTTTCGTTGAAGCTATTCCCGGCACTGGCCCTCGCCGCCCTGCTGCCCTCCGGCGCCCAGGCGTCACAACCGGGCCAGGTCTTTCGCGACTGCAAGGACTGCCCGGAAATGGTCGTGCTGCCCACCGGCACCTTTCAGATGGGCACCCCGGAAGATGAAGTGGGCCGCGAGCCCGACGAAGGCCCGATGCACCCGGTGACCTTCGCCAAACCGCTGGCGATCAGCCGCTTCCAGGTCTTGAAGGGCGAATGGTTCGCCTACCTGCGCGACACCGGCTACTCGATGCCCGACGGCGATAAACGTCCCGGCCGCGCGTGCAAGGCCGGCATCCCGGACTATCAGGGCAGTGATCCGCGCAAGCAATACACCGACCGGCACCCGGCGGTGTGCATGAATTTCGAAGAGGCCAACGCTTACGTGGCCTGGTTGTCGAAAAAAACCGGCAAGCCATACCGCCTGGTCAGCGAGTCCCTGCGCGAGTACGCCGCACGCGGCGGCACCAGCGGGCCGTTCCCCTTCCCCTTCGACGAGGGCAAGGAATACAGCATCGCCCAACACGCCAACACCTATGGCGCGGCCGACGGCTACAACTTCACCGCCCCGGCCGGCAGCTTCGCGCCCAACGCCTTCGGCGTGTACGACATGCACGGCAACGTCTACGAGTGGACGGCCGATTGCTATAACGAAAACTACATCGGCGCCCCGAGCGATGGCAGCGCCTGGTTGACCGGCAAATGCGAGTTCAAGCGTATCCGCGGCAACGATTGGGGCGAGGCACCGGTGTTCTCCCGCTCCGGCAACCGCAACGCGCTGGTGCCGGGCAATCGGGGTGACTGGATTGGTTTTCGGGTGGCGCGGGATATGTAGGCCGAGCACAGCTCGGCCCCTGTGGGAGCAAAGCTTGCTCGCGATGCAGACACCTCGATTTCACAGAAAAGCGCGTCGCCTTCATCGCGGGCAAGCCTTGCTCCCACAGGATAAATTCCCCTGCCCTCCAATCGTTCTAAAGATGGGCACAACCCAATCCAGCGTGCCTGCGCCCTAAAGCCCTCCCGGCGACCACCCGCGATGGCCTTCGCCCTTTTCATCAAGCAGGGAAACCTCCATGAGCCAACCAAAACGCGGGGTGATCAATGAACTGTTCATCCTGCTCAAACCTTTCCGGCTGATTGTCGTAGGCTCCATCCTCTTGGGCATGCTTGGCGGCCTGAGCATCACCGCCCTGCTGGCGACCATCAACGACGCCCTGAACGCCGCGGCCAAACCCACAGCCCAGACGCTGGTAACGTTCGTGGTGCTCTGCGCGGTGGCGCTGCTGACCTCGATTCTTTCGGACATCGGTAGCAACCACGTCGGTCAGAACATCATCGCCGGGTTGCGTAAGTCCCTGGGCAAGAAGGTGCTGCTGGCGCCCATCGAACAGATCGAACGTTATCGCAGCCACCGGCTCATCCCGGTACTGACCCACGACGTCAACACCGTCAGTAATTTCGCGTTTTCGTTCGCACCGCTGGCCATCGCCTTCACCGTGACCCTCGGTTGCCTGGGTTATCTGGCCTACCTGTCACTGCCGATGTTCTTGTTGCTGCTGGTGGCGCTGGTGATCGGCACGGTCGTGCAATACCTGGCCCGAGCCCGTGGCATCAGGGGGTTCGAAGCCGCCCGCGAGGCCGAAGACGCGCTGCAAAAACACTACAGCGCGATCGCCGCTGGCGCCAAGGAACTGCGCATTCATCGCCCACGCCGCCAGCGCATGTTCAGCCAGCGCATCGAAGCCACCGCCGATAATATTTGCGACACCAATATTCGCGCGGTCAACACCTTCGTGGTGGCCAAGACCTTCGGCTCGATGCTGTTTTTTGTGGTCATTGGCCTGGTGCTGGCCCTGCAATCGCTGTGGCTGGGCACCGACAAGGCCGTGCTTAGCGGTTTCGTGCTGGTGCTGCTGTACATGAAGGGCCCGCTGGAATACCTGGTGATGACCTTGCCGGTCATCAGCCGGGCAAACATTGCCTTCAAGCGCATTGCCGAGCTTGACGAGCAGTTTTCCTCACCGGAGCCGCACCTGCTGCTGGACGACAAGAGCCTTTCCAGGCCAGCGCTCCAGCAGCTTGAACTGCGTGATGTGCACTACGCCTTCCCGGCGGTCGAAGGCAGCCAACCCTTCGCCCTGGGACCGGTCAACCTCTCCATCGCCCAGGGCGACATTGTGTTCATCGTCGGTGAAAACGGGGGCGGCAAGACCACGCTGATCAAACTGCTGCTGGGCCTCTATTTCCCCCAGGGCGGCGAAATCCTCCTCGACGGCGCGCCGGTAGGGGCCGCGCAACGGGACGATTATCGCCAGTTGTTCACCACGATTTTTGCCGACTATTACCTGTTCGATGACCTGGTTCAGGGTGACCAGCAGGTGCCTGACGACGCCAACCGCTACCTGGAGCGCCTGGAAATCGCTCATAAGGTTCGCATTCAGGACGGCGCCTTCAGCACCACCGATCTTTCCACCGGCCAGCGCAAACGCCTGGCGTTGCTCAACGCCTGGCTTGAGGAGCGCCCAGTGTTGGTGTTCGACGAATGGGCCGCCGACCAGGACCCGGTGTTCCGACGGGTTTTCTATACCGAACTGCTGCCGGAGCTGAAGGCGTTGGGCAAAACCATCATCGTCATTTCCCACGACGACCGCTATTTCGACATCGCCGATCAACTGGTCCGGATGCAGGCCGGTCAGGTCATCAGTGAAAAAGCCCCCGCAGCCTTTGCCTGAACCGCGAGAACACCATGAACCCATTGCTAGATGATGACCTGCTGACCCTGCTGCTGGAGGAGGACGCTGACGCCATGCAAGCCCGCTCCAGCCGCAGCCGGCCGGACCGCGCGCCCTTGTCCTTCGCCCAGCAGCGCTTGTGGCTGGAGCAACAGCGCGACCCGAGCCGTTCGGCCTACAACCTGCCGCGCGCCCTGCGCCTGACGGGTGAACTGAATGCCGACGCCCTGGAACAGGCACTCAATCGCGTCATCGACCGACACGACATCCTGCGCACCGCCTTCACTGAAATCGACGGCGCCGCCACCCAGGTGATCGAGCGTAACGCCAGCCTGATCGTGCACCGGGAGAACCTCGCCACGCTCGATCAGCCAACACGGGAGCTGGCGGTTTCACAGCGCATCGAACAGCACGCCCGACAACCGTTCGATCTGACCCAGGCGCCGCTGATGCGGGCAACGTTGCTCAGGCTGGGCAGTGACGAGCATGTGTTGTTGCTCAACATGCATCACATCGTTTCCGATGCCTGGTCCAACACGATCCTCATGCAGGACCTGACCATGGCCTATGCCCAGGCCTTGCTGGGCGATCCGTCAACACTGCCGTCGTTGCCCCTGCAATACGCCGACTACGCGAGCTGGCAACGTGGCGACTATGTGCAGAGCCCGGCCTGCCAGCGCAGTGGCGCCTATTGGAGCGACTACCTGGGCCATGAGCTGCCGGCGTTGGAACTGCCTCAGGAGTTTGCGCGCACCGCCAATCAGCAACACATGGCCGGACGCGTGCAGGTGTCACTAGACCCGACAATGGTCCAGGCCTTGGATACGTTCTGTCAGCGGGAGGGGCTTACGCCTTTTGTCGTGGCGCTGGCGGCCTGGCAATTGTTATTGGCTCGGTACAGCAACCAGAACGACTTCACCGTCGGCGTCCCGAACGCCAACCGCAACAGCCACGAGAGCCAGGAGCTGGTGGGATTTTTCGTCAGCAGCCAGGTGTATCGGGCGCGGATCGACTCGAGCCGCAGCGCGCTGGATTTCCTCCGGGACCTGCGCGCGCAGTCGCTCGCCGCGCTGGAACATGCCGACTACCCGCTGGAACTGATCCTGGATCAGTTGCAACGTCCCGGCGCACAGGGCGCCAGTGCGCTGTTCCAGGTCTTGTTCAACTGGCGCACCGGGTCGTCCTCACCGTCGGCGCCAAACCTGGGTCAACTGACGCTGGAGTTTCTCAGTACCGGTGACAACCAGGCCAAGTTCGACCTGTCGCTGGATGTCGATTATTCCCAGCAACAGCTGCTGGCAACGTTCGAATACAGCCGTGATCTGTACCGCGCAGAGACCATCGAGCGCATGGCCGGCCACTGGCAGAACCTGCTGCGGGGCCTGGTCGAGACGCCTGGATGCGCGCTTGGCGAACTGCAACTGTTGAGCGCCGATGAACACCGAAAAACCCTGGGCGACTGGAACCGTCAGCCGACCCAACTGCGCAGCGAACAATGTCTGCACCGGTTGATCGAAACCCACGCCGCCAGCACAGGCGACGCCATCGCCCTGACCTTTGAAGGGCAGCACATGAGCTATGCCGAACTCAACCGACAGGCCAACCAACTGGCCCATCGGCTGATCGAGCAAGGCGTCGGGCCCGATGTGCTGGTCGGCATCGCCGTCGAGCGTACGCCACAGATGATCATCGACCTGCTGGCGATCCTCAAGGCCGGTGGCGCCTACGTGCCGCTGGACCCGGCCTACCCGGCCGACCGCCTGGCTTACATGATCGCGGACAGCGGCGTGACGCAGATTCTGACCCAGGCTCATCTGCGTGAATCCCTGGCGTTGCCCGCCGACATCAACTGTCTGTTGCTGGATTCGGTCGATGCCAATAGCCCCTATCCCGAGCACAATCCGAATGTGCCGATGGACCCGGATAACCTGGCCTACGTGATTTACACCTCAGGCTCGACCGGCCAACCCAAAGGCGCACTGCTGGCGCACCACAACGTCAGCCGATTGTTCCAGGCCACGGACCACTGGTTCAGCTTCGATCATCAGGATGTCTGGTGCCTGTTCCATTCCTATGCCTTCGACTTTTCCGTGTGGGAGCTCTTCGGCGCCCTGCTGCACGGCGGCCGATTGGTCATCGTGCCCCACGCCGTGAGCCGTTCACCGCAGGATTTCTACGCCCTGGTTTGCCAGGAAAACGTCACGGTGCTCAACCAGACGCCCTCGGCGTTCAAAGCGTTGCTGCAGGTCGCCTGCGAACCTGGGCAACCTCTTGCCCACCGGTTACGACAGGTGATTTTTGGCGGCGAAGCGATCGATGTACAGAGTCTTCGCCCCTGGTTCGAACGCTTCGGCGACCAGACGCCGCAACTGATCAATATGTATGGCATCACGGAAACGACTGTGCATGTCACCTGGCGGCCGTTGTCGATGAGTGACTTGCACAGCGAGGCCGCTAGCCCCATCGGCGAACCCATCGTCGACCTGTCCTGGTATCTGCTCGACGCTCATCTGAACCCGGTGCCCAAGGGTTGCATCGGTGAGCTATACGTTGGCCGGGCCGGCCTGGCCCGCGGCTATCACCGACGTGCCGACCTGACCGCTACCCGCTTCATCCCCGACCCGTTCGACCCGCTGCCGGGTGGCCGCCTCTATCGCACCGGGGATCTGGCCCGCTACCGCACCGACGGCAGCATCGAGTACATCGGACGCCTGGATCATCAGGTCAAGATTCGCGGGTTCCGCATCGAGCTGGGGGAAATCCAGGCGCGCCTGCAAACGCTGCCGGCGGTGCAAGACGGTGTCGTGTTGACCCATGAAGGCCCAGGCGGCCTGCAGCTGGTCGCCTACGTGATTGCCGCCCAAGCGGCCACGGCCGAGTTACGCGAAGGCTTGTTGAGCGCACTCAAAGCGCAGTTGCCGGACTACATGGTGCCCAGCCACCTGCTGTTCATCGATCATTTCCCGCTCAATGCCAATGGCAAGCTCGACCGCAAGGCCTTGCCGGAACCCGACGCCGGTCTTTGGCATTCCCTTTACCTGGCGCCTCGCACTCAGTTGGAAGAAGCCCTGGCACAGCTCTGGCAACAGTCCCTCAAGGTTGCGCGCGTCGGTGTCAACGACAGCTTCTTTGAACTGGGCGGGCATTCGATCCTGGCGATCGAACTGATTGCCAACCTCAAGGCACGCCTGAATATCAGCGTGCGGCTGCAAGAGTTGCTGGCGAACCCGAGCGTCGCCGAGCTGGCCTTGTTCATCTCGCAAAAACATCGGGAACAGACCCAATGCCTGGTCGAACTGAACAACGCACCGGCCAGCGCACCGCAGCTATTTTGCCTGCACCCCAGCGGCGGCATCGTGTTCTGTTACCAGCCATTGGCACGCAAACTCCAACAGCGGGCGCGCACCGTTGGCGTCATGCACCGCGGCTTCAGTGAACCGCATGCCGGGCCTGAAGCCTGGCGCGAGATGGTCGCCGATTACAGCCGGGAAATCGTCAAGGCCCAGCCGCAAGGTCCCTATTACCTGATGGGCTGGTCGTTGGGCGGCGCCATTGCGCTGGACATCGCCGCGACGCTGGAAAGCCTGGGTCACACCGTGAGTTTTCTCGGTTTGGTGGATAGCACGATCCCGGAGCATCTATATCCGGCAACGTTGTCGCGTCATCGGCATTTACCAGGCGCTGAACAAGCCGACCCGGCCTCTCAGGATCTGCTGGAGGCCATCGAATACTTCGACCTGCTGTTTCCGACCCTCACGGAACGCACGGCGACTTATCGGCGTGAGCAACCCGAAAGCACGGTCAAGGCCTTCCATGAGTGGGCCGCCAGCCAGATCGAGCCGGGACGAGGCGACTTGCTGGCGATCGTGCAGAGCGTCAAGGATGAAGTCATGAACGCCCAGGCGTTCTCGGTGCATGATCGTTTGCTGGAAGCCTTCGACGGGTTCACCTTCAAACCGGTACGGGTTCGGCCTAGCTGCTGGTGGACACAGGTAGAAAAAACCCCGGAAGAATTGGCATTCTGCGAAGCCTTGATCAAGAGCTGCAGCCTGACCGGGGAGCTGCAATGCTCGATGCATTCGCCGTTGCGTCACCGCAGTATGATTTTTGATGATGGGTTGCTTGATTCGTTGGTCGAGGCTTTTTGGGCCAGTACGATAGAAGGGGAATAGCGCTTGGGGTCGGTGTGTATATCCGTTGCTGCGGTAACCGCCACTTAGGGTTCCGCCGTTACGGCGGGTCACTTTCGAAAATCCGCAAGCCGGCCCAGGCGAAAGTAGCCAAAGCGCTTCTGCCTCACCACTCGGCACCTCGCTTAGGCCCGGTGTGCCTGAACCACCGCTATCGCGAGCAGGCTCGCTCCCACAGGTTTTTGTGTCGTTTGCAGATGCTGAGGACACCAGCAAACTCATGTGGGAGCGAGCCTGCTCGCGATGACGCAGGCACATCCAACATCCTAGCAAGCTGACCCGCCGCTTTCGCGAGCAAGCTCGCTCCCACAGATTTTTGTGTCGTTTGCAGATGCTGAGAGCACCAGCAAACTCATGTGGGAGCGAGCTTGCTCGCGATGACGTCGGCACATCCAACATCAACGCAAACTGACCCGCCGCTTTCGCGAGCAAGCTCGCTCCCACAGGTTTTTGTGTCGTTTGCAGATGCTGAGGACACCAGCAAACTCATGTGGGAGCGAGCCTGCTCGCGATGACGTCGGCACATCCAACATCAACGCAAACTGACCCGCCGCTTTCGCGAGCAAGCCCGCTCCCACAATTGGATTGAGTCCCCCCGCAAGAACAGGTCGGCTATAAGGCCGCCTCGCGAGCAAGCTTTGCTCCCACAGCTACTGCTCAAACAGGTCGGATGGGTGTACACCCGAAAGAGTCAGGCCGCCTCGCGTCGGACGTTGATCTCGGCGCCCCGTTAACCACGCTGGCCGAACGCAGGCATTGCGCAGTGGGCACCTTGGCAAAAAAAACGGCGCTTTCCCGTCTCGAAAAGCGCCGTTTCCTTAAGTGAACAGCACCACCCACAAGGCAGGTCTATTCATTCCCGCGAGGATCAGAACTGCGGTTTGTACGTCACGCTGAACATCAGGTTGCGTGGATCACCGAAGTTGTTGTTGCCATTGAGCTGGTTGTAGGCGGACGTAATGTACGTCTTGTCGAACAGGTTGTTGGCGTTGACCGCCAAGGCGATTTCCGACGTCAGTTGGTAGCCGACGCGGGCGTTCCATACGGTGTAACCCGGGACTTCACGATCGTAGTCGTAAACCATCGTGTGGCTTTGGCTGGTGAAGCCCAAGCCGGTGCTGACACGGCTCCAGTCGCCGGTGAACTGGTAGTTGCCCCACACGCGCAGCATGTGTTTCGGCGTCCAGGTGCTGAAAATACTCCCTTCATTGTCCGGGTCCTCCAGGTACTTGGTGGTGTTGTAGGTGTAACCCGCGAACAGCTGCAGGTTGTCTATCACTTCACCACTGATTTCGGCGTCGATACCCTGGCTGCGCACTTTGCCCGAGGCTACCGAGCAACCCGAGCCGCCACACCCCGAACCACCGTCGTTGATGGCACGGTTCTCATGGTCGTAGCGGAAGATCGCCAGGGAGGTATTGACCCGACCGTCCATCAACTCGCCCTTGAGGCCGACTTCGTAGTTGGTGCCGACTATCGGCTTGAGCACCGAACCGTTGGCATCGCGATTGGTCTGCGGCTGGAACACGTCGGTATAACTGGCATACACGGCCCATTCACGGCTCAGGTCATAGATGATGCCCGCGTAGGGCGTGACCACTCCGGTTTCAGTTCCGGTGCTTGGCGCGTTACCTGTGATACCGGCTGAGTTTTCGGTTTTCGACTTGTAGCTGTAGTCATACCAGCTGACCCGGGAACCCAGCACCAGCGTCAGATCGTCCACCGGTTTGACGCGCCAGGTGCCGTACACGCCCTTCTGGCGGATATCGTATTTGCTGAGGGTGCCCTGGCCGCCCGCGGCGATCAAACTGTCGTAGCTGATGTCCGGACGGTCATTGTCGATGTCGAAGATGGAGTCGCTGGTGTTGTTGAATGTACGGGCGTAGCGGTCATCGGTTTCCAGTTGGGAGTAGTTGCCGCCCAGCATGACTTCCTGCTCCATCGACAAGGCTTCGAACTTGCCGGTCAGGTTCATGTCCAGACCGGCCTTCGTGGACTGGAAATCGGTCAGGAAGTCGGCATATTGCACGCCGCTGCCATCAGGCAGGAGACCACCTCCCCTTTGGACGCGCTGGTTTTTCGCCTGGTTGTCTTCGCTCATGTGCACCGCGCCGACCTTGAACGCCCAGTCCTCATTGAAGCGGTGCTCCAGATCGGCATAGAGGGTGGTGACGTCGATTTCGGAGCGGTTCCAGCGCGCCCCCGTGTAGGTCGAGCGCGACACGTCCGGCATCCTGCCATCGGCGTAGCGTGGCAGGCCGCGGATGTTGCCCCGCGATTCGCCGTTGGATTGGCTGACCGCGAAACCCAGGGTGGTGTCTTCGCTCAGGTCGACGTCCAGCGCGCCGTACAGCGAGTGAGTCTTGCTCCACGCATGGTCGACGAATGAATTGCTCTGGTCTTCGTCGACGACGATGCGACCGCGGATGTTGCCGGCCTGGTTCAGCGGGCCGCCAGCGTCCAGTTGCAGGCCGTAGTGATCCCAGGAGCCGGCCTTGCCGGTCAGGGTCACGGTCGGTGCGTTCTGGCCACGCTTGCGCACCAGATTGACGGCACCACCGGGGCTGCCGGTGCCTTGCAGCAGGCCGGAGGCGCCGCGCATGATTTCCAGGCGGTCGAAGAAGATCAGGTCCTGGGTCGCCCAGTTGCCCAGCGAATAATTGTTACGCAGGATCGGCACACCATCGTATTGCCAATCGTCGATCTGGAAGCCGCGTGACGACAGGATCATGCCTTGGCCAACGCCCTGCAGGCCGACGATGCCGGTGGTCTGGTTGACGGCGTCCTTGAGGTTGACCAGGTTCTGGTCATCCATCTGCTTACGCGTCATCACGGTGATCGACTGAGGAATTTCCTTGAGGGTATGGGTGCCCTTGCCGATGGTCACGGCGTTACTGGTGTATGACTTGCTGCCTTCGGTCGTCGCCACCAGCTCCTGTGCCTTGACGGTGGTCGCGCCCAGCTCAAGGGACCCAGTGGCAGAACCGCGCAGCAGCATCAGGGTATTGCCCTCAACGCTGTACCGCACCCCCGTGCCCTTGAGCAATTCGGTGAGGGCCGCCTGCGGGCTCATCTTGCCGCTGACGCGGTTGCTTTTCAGCCCGGCCATATCGCCGGCGTTGTAGATCACTTGCTGGTTGGTCTGCTGACCGAACGCTTGCAGTGCCTGGGGCAGCGATTGCGCAGGGATGTCGACGCTGACGTCTTCAGCCATCACCTGAGCGCTGAGTGGCAGCAGGCAGACCAGCCCCAGACCGGTCAACACCCGACGCGAACGCAGGCCGCGGGACATGACGAGTGCCTTGAACAGAGGTTTCAACTCATGAATGGATGACATCGTGCTCTCTATTATTGGTAGAAGTAAAAGTCCATGGGGCCGAAAGGCCCGCCGCTCGCCAGCACGAGAGAACCCGCACGGTCGATTGCCCCAAGGGCAATGTGTCAGTGCGGGGCCGACCGGCCCCTCCCCGGGCACGGTCATCCGGCTGGACGACGGCGAAATTTTTGCTGAACACATCCGGTGCCTGAGCGTCCTGCCCGACCCGATTTGTCCACATACCTAAGTAAGACGCAGCACCTGCCAAAAACCGGAATGAGTTTATTTATCATTCGCGAAAAAAGTTAAAAAAAAGCCGGCGCAGAGGGGCGCCGGCCTTTTGTTTCATGCGAGTGTCAGCTGCCTTTCGATCGTTCCCACGCTCCCGCGTGGGAATGCCGCCAGGGACGCTTCGCGTTCCGCCCCTGGAAGGTGACGCAGAGCGTCACGGAATGCATTCCCACGCAGAGCGGGGGAACGAGAACTTAAAAAAGGCCTTTTTGTTCATGCCATGTCAGCTGCCTTGGGCCGCCTTGGCGGCTTGCAGCTGCCGAGCCTGTTCGGTCAGGAGGGCCTTTTCCTCGGGACTCATCGCCTCCATGCGCAGGCGCACCTGGGCCATTTTTTCCAATTGCCCCGGACTGCTCTCCAGCGCCCGCAAGGCCAGGGCCAACGACGCCACGGTCGGATGATCGAAGACCAGTCCCGGATGAATTTCGCACTGCAACAACTTGCGAATACCGGCCACCAGTTTGATCACCAGCAACGAATGACCTCCGGCGGCGAAGAAGTCGCGATCGATGCCCAATCGCTCAAGTCCAAGCAACTGCGCCATGCGCGCGGCGAGCAATTGCTCCAGCGCATCGCGTGGCGCGGCGTCTTCATCGTCCGCTGTAGCCACCGCCAACTGCTGCAGTGCGTGGCGATCGATCTTGCCGTTGGCCAGTCGCGGGAATCGTTCGATCAGATGCACGTGCTGCGGCACCATCACGCTGGGCAAGCGGGCGCTCAGCTCAGCGCGCGCGGCGTCGAGCAAGCCCGTCAACGGTCCCTGCTGCGCCACGACAAAAGCCAACAGCCCCTGCTCGGCCGACGCTGCCGGCAACACCAATGCTTCGGCCACCTGCGGCATGCGCACCAGCACGGCCTCGATCTCCGCCAGTTCAATACGGAACCCACGCACCTTGACCTGCTGATCGCGCCGACCATATAGCTGGATCGCCCCGTCCGGCCGATAACGCGCCAGGTCACCGGTGCGATATAACCGCTGCGCCGGATCAAAGGGACTCTGGATGAACGCCTGCGCATCGGCCTCGGCATTAAGATAGCCCCGGCACAACTGCGCTCCGCCCAGGTACACCTCACCCAGCACGCCCACCGGCGCCAAACGCAGATCGGCGTCCAGCACGTAAACCTGGTTGTTGCCCAGCACCTGGGTCAGCGCCGAACAGTCGCCGGCCGCGCCGTTCAGTGACAGCGGATGAATCATCACCCCCACCGTGGCTTCGGTCGGCCCGTAGTGGTTGAACACCCGGCAATCGCTGCGCAACCGGGCGATGCGCTCGACCAAGGTCGGCGCAATCGGCTCACCGCCAAGCACCAGGGTGCCCGGCAGCAGCGCCCGTTCACCGTCGAGCAGCGCCGCGAGGTGCGAGGGCACGATTTTCAGGCAGTCGATCTGCTGCTGTTGCAGGTACTGGGCAAACAACACGCCGTCCTGCATCTGCTCATCGCTGGCCACATGCAGGGTCGCGCCGTTGAACAACGCGCCAAACAACGCCGTATTACCCAGGTCCGCCGCCACGCTGGAACTGAAACCGACGTTCTTGCACTGGGCAAGCCCCAGCGCCTGACTGGCCTGGGCGGTGTAGTTGAGCAGTTGCCGATGCTCGATCACCACGCCTTTGGGCACACCGGTAGAGCCAGAGGTAAACAACACATAGGCGATATCGTTGCCCTGGGTGGCGAGCGCCGGCAGTGGCGTAGCCGGATGGCTCAGCTCAGCCGCGGTCAGCGCCTTATACGGCTGATCCTGCCAGGCCGGCAGATGCGCCGCATCGGTCAACAACAACGCCGCGCCGGCCTGTTCCAGCATCAACGCCTGACGCGCCTGGGGCCACTGCACATCAAGGGGCAGATACGCCGCACCAAGGCGCCAGCTCGCCAGCATTGCAATCACCAGATCCACCGAGCGCGGCAACGCCAGCGCGACCATCGAACCGGCGCCCACGCCTTGCTGCTTGAGGCCCTGCGCCATGCTGTCGACCCGGGCTTGCAACTGGCCGTAGCTCATTTGCTGACGGGCGTCGGTCAGGGCAATGGCGTTCGGTGTATGCGACGCCAGATCGGCGATGCGCTGCGGCAGATAACGGCCATCAGCTAACGCGTGCATGGCGGGGTTGATTGCCAGCAAGCGCTGCTCTGCGGTGCGACTCAACAGATCGAGCCGCGCCAATGCGGTGTGTGGAGCGGCAAGGATCGACGCCAACAGCACGCCGTACTGTTCCAACACGGCGCTGGCCGAGGCCGGCGAGTAACGCGAGCTGGCGTAATGCAGATTGACCGCGGCAAGCTGCTGGGCAGCGTTCAATTGCACCTGCAACAGCAACTCGAATGGATCTGCCGGCACCCGCACGGACTCTGCAACAGCCCAGTTAAGGCCGCCACTGTTGCCGGCCCGGTTAGCCTGCCCCAGCGTAAAGCCGTAGGCCGGGCGCGCCGCCTCAGGCGACAGTTCCGGCGCCCAGTATTCCTGCCAGGTGCGATGGGCTTCCAGGCGCGCCGCCAGCTCGTCCAGCCACTCGCTGAACGACACCGTCGCGGGCAATGAAACGCTAAGCGGCAGGGTTTTTTCGAACACGCCCACAGCATTGGCGAAGTATTCATAGTCGCCACGGCTGTCATGACGCACGCCCACCAGCGCCTGCTCAAGGCCGCTCAAACGTCCCAGCAACACCCACCATGCGCCTTGCAGCAGCGTGGCAAGCGGCTGACCGAGCTGCTCGGCCAACCGTTGCAACGCATCGCGCTGGGCCGGTTCCAGGGTCAGCGACACACTGGTATCAGCGGCCCCCGTCTCGCTGCCGGCGCTGCGCGCAGCCAACCACGGTGTGGCGATGTCCGTCTGCACGCCTTGCAGGTAATGCTGCCAATAGGTTCGTCCGGTGGCGGCATCTTCATCAAGCACCACCTCACTGCGCCATTCCAGGTACTGGGCAAACTCGCCCGGTGCTTCGTCTTCCGACGCCTGAACTGCGGCGTACGCTTGCTGGATTTGCTCCAGCAGCAGATTCAGCGATTGCGCATCGGCACTGTAGCGAGCGATGCCCAGCACCAGTTGCCATTGCTGCGGCGCCAGACGATAAAGCACGGCCTGGACGTTTGGCGATTCGCCCACCACAAAAGCACAGCCCAGCGAATCCTTGATCTGCGCCTGGACATCCTCGGTCCGTTGCTCGCCTGCCTGTATCGTCAGCGGGAAACGAGCGGCGCCGCTGGCGACCTGACGCAAGCCGTGGAAACCGGCCACTTTGTCCAGCCGCGCCAGCAGCATTGGCTGCTGTGCCAGGAGCGTATCGAAGGCGATCTGCAATCGCTGCGGATCGAGATCGCCGTCGATGACCACGTTCAGCCAACGCAATGCCTCGCCATAGGTCGCCGTGCTCGACAGTTGCTCGAGCATCGCTTGTTGTTCGGGGGTCAAGGCAAAGCCGGGGTCCTGCTGGTCCATCAATACCTCGTTCATGCTCCGGTTTCCTCCAGGTTGCGGATGCCCTGGATGGCGGTCCCGGCATCGGCCAGGCCCTCCAGCGCGCTGCGCTCATACATATCGCCCATGGCAACCACGATCTTGCGGGGGCCCTCGAACGGGTCGCGGGCGTGGGCCACCAGCATGTTGTCCAGCAGGATCACGTCGCCCTTGCGCCAGTCGAAACGCACCGCACAGGCTTCATACAAATCACCGATGCGCGCCATCACCTCATCCTCAATCGGTGTGCCATCGCCGTAATACACATGCCGAGGCATGCGCTCCAGACCGAACATCGACAGCAGGTCCTCCCGCACATCCGGCTCCAGCCAATAGATGTGATGCAATTGCACCTGATTGAAGAACGACTTCTCCCCGGTGATCGGGTGCGTGATGATCGCCGGCCCCGGTGTGCGGGTCTGCAACTCGTCGTTGTCGAGCCAGCGCCACTGGATACCGCCCGCCCGACACCGGGCCTCAACTTCGCGGCGGTCCTCGGTCTTGAAAAAGTGCTGCCACGACACGTCGAGTTTGTCGGTGAAGGTGCGCACATACAGCAGCCCTTTGTCTTCGAACTTCTCGCGAAGGTCCGACGGCAGTTTTTCGTACATCAACCGGCAATCCACCACTGGAGTCGCACCGCCCACAGGCGCGGCTTGCTCGCAATAGAACATCTGCTTGCGCGGCCAGCGGTCCTGATGGGAGCTTTCGTTGTGGAACAGAATCATCTTGCGCTCCGGGTACGGCGTGGAACGGTAGGTGTTCTTGCCCCCTTCCTTCTTCGGCAAATCGCCGTACTGACCATAAAGGCCGGGCTGGATCGCTTCGGCGAACGCTTCAAAGCCCTGGATGCCATCCAGTTCAAAACCGCGGAACAGAATGCCCGCATGTTCGGCCAGCTTCTGCTCGATCAGCGGCCGGTTCTGATGAATCCACTCGATGACATCCAGCTGGGGTTCACCCGGCTCCAGCATCAACGGGAATCGCTGCGGTGCTGCCACTAGTGATTCACGCACCCGCGCCGGTCGAGGCTTGGCGAGCGGTGTCACCGAGCGTTTGAGAAACTTGCCCAGCTTATCGGCCTTGGGCCCCGGGACGGTGGCAGGCTTGGCGGCGGCCGCCAAGTTGTCGACTGGCATGCTGATAGCTCCCAATTGAATGTCCTGATCAGCGACGATCTGTTCCAACAGGGCGGTCCAGGCCTGAATCAGGTGCTGAATGTGCTCATGTCCGAACAAGGTTGTGGCGAATTGCCAAGTGCCGCGCAATTGCCCTTCTTCTTCGTCAACGAACAACGCCATGTCGAATTTAGAATGGGTCTCCAACGCCGGCAGCAATTCCACGCTCAACCCCTTTATGGAGCGGGTGCGCACCGGCACGTTGTTCATCACGAACAACACCTGGAGCAAGGGATTCATGCCCTTGTGTCGTGGCACGCCCGAGGCCTCGACAATCTGGTCGAACGGCAAGTCCTGATGCTCCAGGGCGCCAAGCAGGTTGTCCTGGGTTTGCGCCAAAAAGCTTGCGAACGTGGCATCGGCGTCCAGACGCGAACGCAGGGGCAGCACGTTGACGAAGAAACCGATCAGCCGCTCCAGCTCCGGCTGTTCACGACCCGCCACGTCGGCGCCAACCACCAGATCTTGCGCAGCGCAGAGCCGATGCAATAACACCTGGAAGGACGCCAGCAGCGTGCTGTACAGCGTGACCCCGGCTTCGCTGGACAACCGGCGCAAGGCACCGGTCAGCCCGGTGGGAAGCTGGAACTGCAGCGCATCGCCGTCATAGGAGGCGGTCTGGCCCCGAGGGCGGGCCAGCGGCAGGTTCAGGCGCCCCTCGTAGCCACTGAGCCGGTGTTTCCAATAGTCAGCCTGACGCGCCAGTACGCCCTGCTCTTCCAGCGCCTGCTGCCACAAGGCGAAGTCATGGTACTGAATCTCCAGGGGCGCCAACGGCATCGGCTCACCCTTGAGGGATGCCTCGTAGACCTGCACCAGTTCGTTGATCAGCAGCCCCATCGACCAGCCATCGGAGATGATGTGATGCATGGCGTAGAGCAACACATGTTCGGTCGGCCCCAGGTGCAGGATCCGCCCGCGCAGCAGCGGTGCCTGCTCCAGATCGATCGGGGTGCGGGCATTTTCCAGCGTCGCCTGGGCCACCTGTTCCTGCCGGGCACTGGGCGACAGACCAGACAGGTCGATCACCGGGAAGTCCAGTCGGACCTCATCGGCAATCAGCGCCACCGGATCCCCTTCTTCGTTTTGGCGATACGCAGTGCGCAATACGTCATGACGGCGTACCACGTCGGCAAAGCTGCTCATCAGACGCTCCACCGACAACTCGCCGCACAGGCGCAGCGCCATGGGCATGCCATACGCCGAAGTGCCGCCGGACAATTGTTCGGCGACCCACAAACGTCGCTGCACCAACGACAGCGGCGCGGAACGGCGTGGCCCATGGGCCTGGAGCCGCACCCCACGGGAATCGCCCGCCCGGACCGGTCCATCGACGGTGCCGGCCATCAGCGCCGCCAGCGCCTTGAGCTGCGGATGATCGAACAGGTCACGCAGGCTCAGCGGATAGCCGGTCAGCTTACGCAAGCGTGAAACGGCCTGGGTCGCCAGCAATGAGTGACCACCGCGCTCGAAGAAGTGGTCGTTGCGACCGACCTGTTCCAGCTCCAGCACCTCTTGCCAGACACCGGCAATCTGTTGCTCCAGCTC
This sequence comes from Pseudomonas sp. A214, assembly GCF_900156295.1. Lineage (NCBI taxonomy): Bacteria > Pseudomonadati > Pseudomonadota > Gammaproteobacteria > Pseudomonadales > Pseudomonadaceae > Pseudomonas > Pseudomonas sp. A214. The sequence goes on along the minus strand of NZ_LT707062.1, from coordinate 2,700,941 downwards.
ACCCTCGGGTGCCTCGTAACCACTTTGCGATAACCCGGTATCCACGGCTGGCAGGGCCTTGCGGTCGAGTTTGCCGTTGGGCGTCAGGGGCAGGTGTTCGAGGAACAACAGGTGCGTCGGGATCATGTAGTCGGGCAGATGCTCCTTGAGGCCTGCCTTGAGCTGGGCGCGCGCACTGCTTTCGTCCGCTTGCAACGCCGAAGCAACCACGTAGGCCACCAGTTGCTGACCGCCCGGAGCGTCCTGGGCCAGCACCGCTACATCATGCACCTGGGGTTGCTGCAGCAGCCGTGCTTCGATTTCTCCCAACTCGATGCGGAAGCCGCGGATCTTCACCTGATGGTCGATGCGGCCCTGATACTCGAGCACGCCATCGGCGCGATAACGGCTCAAGTCACCCGTGCGGTACAGCCGTTCGCCGGTTGTGGAAAACGGGTTGGGTACGTACTTCTCGGCGGTCATCGCGGCGCGGCCGAGGTAGCCACGGGTGATACCCGCGCCGCTCAGGTACAGCTCGGCTGAAACGCCCTGGGGCACCGCTTGCAGGTCGGCGTCGAGCAGGTAGCTGGCGGTGTGCTTGACGGGCCGGCCGATGTTCGCCGTGCCGCCGGCAGTGCGGCGGGTCCAGGTGGAATAGGTGGTGTCTTCCGAGGGGCCGTAAAGGTCGTAGACGTGCTCAATCCCTTGTGGGAGCACTCCTGTGGAAGCACAGTCTGTGGGAGCAAAGCTTGCTCGCGATGGCGGTGGGTCAGTTACACATGGGCCAGCCGATAGGATGCTATCGCGAGCAAGCTTTGCTCCCACAGGCTCTGTTCCTACTGGTTTTGCTTCCACTGGCTCGCTCCCACCGATGGGGTGCTGATACAGCGCATCCACCAGGCTTTGCTTCAGCGGTTCCCCGGCCAGGTTGATGATGCGCACACTGGCTGGAATCTCGCCGCTGCGCTGCAACGCGGCGATGGCCGAGGGCACGCTGTTGATCAGCCGTACTTGATCGCGGGCCGGGAGTTGCGGCAGCTCCAGGGCGTTGCGAGCGATGATCAGCGAACCGCCGTTGGCCAGGGTCACGAACAGCTCCCACACCGACAAGTCGAAGCACACCGAGGTCGACGCGAGCACGCCCTGGATGTCATCGCGGCTGTAGACCGATCTGGACCAGTCGATCAGCGCCAGCACGTTGCGATGGGCAATCGCTACGCCCTTGGGTTGGCCGGTGGAGCCGGAGGTGTAGATCACGTAGGCGAGGTTGTCGGGCATCACGGTTGTGCGCGGTGCGCTCAATGGGTAGTGCGCCAGGTCGAGCTGATCCAGCATGAGCACGGCGGTTTCGGCCGGCACGCTCAGCGTTGCCGCCACGGATTGTTCAGTCAGCAATACCCGTGCGCGGCTGTCGTCGAGCATGTAGGCCACGCGCTCGGCCGGGTAATCCGGGTCCAGCGGCACGTAGGCGCCACCGGCCTTGAGCACCGCCAGCAAGGCGATCAGCAGGTGCTCGGAGCGCGGCATCGCCACGCCCACGCGCACTTCCGGGCCCACGCCCATTTCGATGAGTTTGTGAGCCAGGCGATTGGCACGGCCATCGACTTCGCTGTAGCTCAATCGGGTATTGGCGAAGGTCACCGCCAGGGCATCCGGTGTAGCCTCGGCCTGGCGAGCAATCATCTGATGGATGCACAGGTTTTGCTCGAACGGCGCGTCCAGCGGATTCCAGTCGTGGGTCAGGCGCTGATGCTCATCGAACTCCAGCATCGACAGTTCACTCAGGCAACGCTCGCCGCCATCGGTCATCTGTCCCAGCAACTGAGCCAGATGGGTCGCCAGCCGCGTCACTGTGGCGGGTTCGAAACTGGCCCGCTGGTAGCTCATGTGCACCGACAACTGCCGATCCAGGCCCACCAACAGCGTCAACGGGTAGTTGGTCTGCTCCTGGGTGGCCGCCGGACCAAAGCGCAGGCCATCCGGCGCGCCTTGCTCCAGGGCCTGGGCAATTGGGTAGTTCTCGAACACCAGCAAACTGTCGAACAGCGCTTCACCGCCCTGCCCGGCCCAGCGCTGGATGTCCAGCAACGCGGTGTGCTCGAACTCGCGCAGCGCCAGGTTCTGTGCTTGTACCGCTTGCAGCCAACTGTCCAGGGACTGCTCGGCCCGAGGGCTGGCGATCACCGGCAGGGTGTTGATGAACAGGCCGATCTGCTGCTCGATACCGGGCAAGTCCGCCGGTCTCCCGGCCACCGTCGCGCCGAAGGCCACGGTGTCTTTGCCGGTGTAACGCTGCAACAGCAGCAGCCACGCGGCCTGCACCAGCGTGTTGACGGTGACTTTCGAGGCACGGGCGAAAGCTTCCAGACGGCGGGTCAGCGTCTCGTCCAGGACCTGCACGTGATCGCCATAACCGGCGCCGGTCTGGGTCGGTGATGCAACGGCGTCGGCCAGCCGCGTCGGGGCCTCCAAACGTTGCAGCGCGGGCTTCCAGAACGCTTCGCTGGCGGCGCCATCCTGGCGTTGCAGCCAGGCGATGTAGTCCCGGTAGCGGCTGCCAGATGCAACGACGGGTTGGCTGCTGTAGCGCTGCAACACTTCCCCGAGCAACTGCGAGTTGCTCCAGCCGTCCATCAGGATGTGATGGCTGGTGTAGATCAGGTGATAGCGGTCCTCTGCCACGCGCACCACCAGCAAGCGCAACAGCGGCGCCGCATCCAGCTCGAAACCCTGCTGGCGCTGCGCCAACGCCAGGGCGTCCAGGTTCTGGGATGGATTCGCTGCGCCCCCCCCATCGTGGAACAGGAATGCAACCTCCATCTGCTTGTGTACAACCTGCAACGCCCGCTTGAAATCACCGTCCCAGACGAAACTGCTACGCAGCACTTCATGGGCGTCCATGGCCGCCTGCCAGGCCTGGCGGAAGCGCTCGACGTCCAAGCCTGCGACATCAACACGCAGTTGATTGATGTAATTGCCGGCCTGCTGCTCATACAGCGTATGGAACAGCATGCCTTGCTGCATGGGCGACAACGGATAGATGTCTTCGATCTGCCGCGCAGCCAGCGGCAACGTGTCCAGCTGGGCCTGAGTCAACCCGGCCAGCGGGAAGTCCGACGGTGTGAAGCCCTGATGCCGGGTCTGGCAGCAGTGCTCGATCAACGCCTGCAGCTCCTGAGCGTAATCCAGGGCCAGCGCCTGGATCGTCGACTCATCGAACATCTGCGTGCTGAATGTCCAGTCGATGCTCAATTCGCCCGCGTAGACGCTGCCATTGAGCGTCAGCCAATTGTCCAGCGGCGCCAGCGGGCTCTGTGGCGCACCCGCCGATTCGCCGGCCGGAACAAACAGCCCAGCGGCGTCATCAGCAAATCCGCTGTCGAACTGGCCCAGATAGTTGAAGGTGATGCGTGGCACCGGCAACGCCTGCAGGGCACACCGCGTCGGCTCATCACCCAGGTAGCGCAGCACGGCGAATCCGAGGCCCTTGTCGGGTATCGCGCGCAATTGTTCCTTGATGGCCTTGATCGAATCCTCGGTGGTCGTGGCCGGTGTCAACCGGACCGGAAACAGGCTGGTGAACCAGCCGACGCTGCGGCTCAAATCCAGGTCATCGAACAGAGCCTCGCGGCCATGGCCCTCCAACTGAATCAAGGTCGAGGCCTCCCCGGTCCAGCGACCGATCACCTGGGCCAGGGCCGTCAGGAGCAGATCGTTGACCTGGGTGCGATAGGCCGCTGGCGCTTGCTGCAAGAGTTGGCGGGTCTGGTTTTTATCCAGCCGCGTCTGGACCTGGGCCCCATGGCACCTGCGCAGTTCGCCCTGCGGCCGGTCATAGGGCAAATCGCCGCGAGCGCCCTCAAGTTGCCCTTGCCAGTACGCCATCTGGGTTTGGAACGCTGCACTGCCCGCATGGGTTTTCAAGCGTTGTGCCCAGGCCTGGGTGGCGCTGGTCTTGGCCGGCAGTTTCGGGGTCTGGCCGGCCTGCAATTGTTCATAAGCCTGTTGCAGGTCTTCCAGCAGAATGCGCCAGGACACCCCGTCCACCACCATGTGATGGATCACCAGCAACAGCCGTTGGCTGCCATCGGCCAGGTTCGCCAGGACACCGCGCAACAACGCGCCGCTTTCCAGGTCCAGGCTGCGCTGGGCTTGTTCGGCCAGGCGCTCCAGCGCCGGGGCATCTGCCACCTCAGCCGTCCACAACAGCGGTGAGCGACGCCAGTTCGCCTGCTGTTCAGCGAGTGTTTGATGGCGAGCGGTCCAGGCGTCGTCCTCACGCCTGAAGGCCAGGCGCAAGGCATCGTGATGGGCAACCAATGCCTGCAACGCCTGCTCCAGATGCCCGGCGTGTAAAGGCCGCAACCCCTTGAGCAGCACCGACTGGTTCCAGTGATGAGGCTCGGCCATGGGCTGGTCGAAAAACCATTGCTGGAACGGCAGCAGCAGCGTCTCTCCCGTCACCGGCCCCTGATCGATAGCCAGCCCGCTGTCACCCAGGGTCGCCACGCTGGCCAGACCCTGGATGGTCTGATGTATGAACAGATCCTTGGGGCTGAAATGGATGCCTGCCTGACGGGCCCGGCTGACCATCTGGATGGAGACGATCGAATCGCCCCCCAGCTCGAAGAAGTTGTCGCTGAGCCCCACTTGCCCGCGCCCGAGCACGCTTTGCCAGATACCGGCCAACGCCTGTTCGATGGCGGTGACCGGTGCGATGTAAGCCTTGGGGTTGGCGGTGATATCGGCCTTGGGCAGCGCCTTGCGCTCCAGTTTGCCGTTGGGGCTGACGGGCATTTTTTCCAGCCACAACCAGTGCTGCGGCACCATGTAGTCGGGCAAGGCCTGGCTCAAATGCTCCTTGAGATGACCTTGCAGTGTCTGGCGAACGATGTCTTCGGCGGCCAGCAACTCGGCGCGCGCCGGCACCACGTAGGCCACCAGCAAGCTCCCGTCCTGAGCGATGACAACGGCTTCACGCACGTCGTCGTGCTCGGCCAGGCGCGCTTCAATTTCACCCAACTCGATACGCAAGCCACGGATCTTCACCTGATGATCCATCCGCCCGGCGTATTCGATCACGCCATCGGCGCGGTAGCGCGCCAGGTCGCCGGTGCGATACAGGCGCTGACCATTGCCGAAGGGGCCGGTCACGAACCGCTCGGCCGTCAGCGCCGGACGTCGATGGTAACCACGGGCCAGGCCCTCGCCCGCCAGGTACAGCTCGCCGATCACCCCCACTGGCACCGGTGACAGTTCATCATCAAGGATGCAGGTGCCAAGGTTGGCAATCGGTTGACCGATCGGCACGCTGTCGCGCCCCTCCTCGACACAGGTCCAATGGGTCACGTCGATGGCCGCCTCGGTCGGACCGTAGAGGTTGTACAGGCCGGCGTTCGGCAGTTTGGCGAACACCTGCTGCTGCGCATCCACCGGCAAGGCTTCGCCGCTGCACACAATGCGTTTCAGGCTGGTGCATTCGGCCACGCGTGGGTCTTGCAGGAAAGCCTGCAACATCGACGGCACGAAGTGCAGCGTGGTGATGCGTTGCGCGGTGATCAGTTCGATCAGTTGTGTCGGGTCGCGATGAGCGCCCGGCGCGGCCACCACCAGTGTCGAGCCGGTCAGCAGCGGCCAGAAAAACTCCCAGACCGACACGTCGAAACTGAACGGCGTTTTTTGCAGCACGCTGTCGTCCGCCTCCAGCCGATACGCGTCCTGCATCCAGCACAGCCGATTGACCAACGCCGAATGACGATTACCCGCGCCCTTGGGCTTGCCGGTGGAACCCGAGGTGTAGATCACATACGCCAGGTTTTCGCCGTCGAGTCTGACGTGCGGATTGGCGTCGCGGCCTGCTTGCAGCCCGTCATCGGGCAGATCCAGCACCAGGCTGCGCAGCCCCGGCGGGATCGGCAATTGTTCGAGCAAGTGGCTCTGGGTCAGCAGCAAACCGATACCGCTGTCTTCGAACATATAGGCCAGGCGCTCCCGTGGATATTCCGGGTCCAGGGGCACGTAGGCACCGCCGGCCTTGAGAATCGCCAACAGCCCCAGCACCATTTCCACGGAACGCTCCACGGCAATGCCCACCAGCACATCCGGACCGACACCCTGCTCGATCAGCCGGTGAGCCAAGCAATTGGCCCGAGCATTGAGCTGGGCATACGTCAGGCGTTGCTCGCCGAAAACCAGCGCCGGGGCGTCCGGGGTTCGCCGCACCTGTTCTTCGATCAACCCATGCACACTGCGATCGAGGGGGTATTGCGCCGTCGTCGCGTTCCAGTCGAGCAGCATCCGCCGCCGTTCGTCAGCGTCCAGTAGCGCCCACTGCGCAACGGGCCGATGCAGGTCCTGCACCAGGCCTTGCAACAGGTTGAGCCAATGCCGGCCCATGCGCTCGATGGTGGCCGGCTCAAACAGATCCGTGGCGTAGGTCAGGGCGGCGTGCAGGCCTTGCGGGCTCTCACTGGTATCCAGGCTCAGGTCGAATTGTGCGGTGCGCTGTTCCCAGCCAAGCGGTTCGACCGCCAGGCCCGGCAAGGCATTGGCCAGTGCCGCACCGGTTTCGTTGCGGTGGTTGAACATGGCCTGGAACAACGGGCTGTGGCTCAGGTTGCGCTGCGGTTGCAAGGCATCGACCAATTGCTCGAACGGCAGGTCCTGATGCATCTGCGCCGCCATGGCTGTCTGCTTGAGTTGTTGCAGCAAATCCGCGCCGGTCAGATCACGGTGGAATTCGGCCCGCAGCACTTGGGTATTGACGAAGAAACCGATCAACCGCTCGGTTTCCAGGCGATAACGGTTGGCAATCGGCACCCCGACGCGGATGTCGGCCTGACCGCTGTAGCGATGTAGCAGCGCCTGGAAAGAACCGAGCAACAGCACGAACAGCGTGACGTTTTCCCGTCGGGCCAGGGCTTTGAGAGCGTCGCTCAGCGAGCGATCCAGCACAATCGGCAAACGCGCGCCGCGCAGGCTTTGCTGCGCCGGGCGCGGATGGTCCGTGGGCAGCTCCAACAGCGGTTGCTCGCTGCCCAGTTGCCCGGTCCAGTAGGCCAGTTGTCGCTCCCGTTCGCCGGCGGCCATCCATTGCCGCTGCCAGACGGCATAGTCGGCGTATTGCACCGCCAGAGGCGGCAACTGCGCAGGCTGTTCCTGAATGAACGCCGAATACAGACTCATCAGGTCGTCGACCATCACCTGCAACGACCAGGCGTCGGCAACGATGTGATGCACGGTCAGGACCAGAATGTGCTCCTGCTCGCTCAACTCCAGCAGCGCCACGCGCAACAGCGCCTCGCTCAGCAGATCGAACGGGCGTTGCGTCTGCTGCTCGAGGAACGCCTGAATACTGGCCTCGTCAGCCACTGCCAGGCGTTGCTCGACGAAGTGGACCTGCCCCTGCGGACGAATCACCTGGCAGGTGTGGCCATCGTCCTCCACGAACGCTGTGCGCAGGCTTTCGTGACGTTGCAGTAGCGCTTCAAAACTCTGGCGCAGGGCGATTTTGTCCAGCGCACCGTGCATCCGCAGCGCGGTCGGAATATTGTAGGCGGCACTGTCGGGGTCCATTTTCCACAGGAACCACTGGCGTTCCTGGGCGAACGACAGCGGCAGCGGTGCGTCACGCGACACCGGCACCATCGCGGGCGCCAGTTCGCCTTGGCCGGCGTCGAGGGCATTGACGAAGTCCTGCAACGTGCTGTGTTCGAACAGGCTGCGCAGCGGCACCTCGATAGCCAACGCTCGACGGACCCGAGACACCACCTGGGTGACCAGCAGCGAGTGCCCGCCCAATTCGAAGAAGTTGTCCTCCAGCCCTACCCGCTCAAGCTTGAGCACCTCCTGCCAGATCGCCGCCACCTGTTGCTCACGCTGACTGCGGGGCGCCACGTAAAGCCGCTGCACTTCGCCCACATCGGGCGCCGGCAACGCCTTGCGATCGACCTTGCCATTGGGCGTCAGCGGCAGTTGTGCCAGGAACACCAAGTGCGCCGGAACCATGTACTCGGGCAATTGCGCCTTGAGCGCGGCCTTGAGCGAAGCGCGTAACGAAGCCTCGTCCGCTGCTTCACCGATCGCGAGCACCACGTAACCCACCAGTTGCGCACCGGTCGGGGCCTCATGGGCCACCACCACGGTTTCCCGCACAGTGTCCTGGGCCAGCAATGCGGCTTCGATTTCACCCAGCTCGATACGCAAGCCGCGAATCTTGACCTGATGGTCGATGCGTCCGATGTACTCGACCACGCCTTCGGCCCGATAACGGGTCAGGTCGCCGGTGCGGTACAGCCGCTCGCCACAGGTGGAGAACGGGTCAGGCACAAACCGTTCGGCGGTCAACGCCGGACGTTGAAAGTAGCCGCGGGCCAGCCCGTCGCCGCCGATCAGCAACTCACCCGGCGCGCCCGGAGGGTTGAGCGTCAGGTCACTGCCTACGATGTACAGGGCGGTGTTGTCCAGCGGCTTGCCCAGGAACGGACGGCTGTTTTCCAGACTCAGCGGATGCACCGCCGACCAGATCGTGGTTTCGGTCGGGCCATAGAGATTCCAGACCTTCGGCGAAAGTGCCAGCAGTCGTTGCGCCAACTCCAGGGGCAACGCCTCGCCGCCGCAGAGGAACGTGCGACCGGCCAGCACCGCCGAGTGCTCATGATCCAGCAACATGCGCCAGCTCGAAGGTGTGGCTTGCAGCACGCTCACGTCGTGACGCTCGATCAGCGCCAGCACCGCTTGTGGATCCTGATGCACGTCCTGGCCGGTCAGCACCACGCTGGCCCCGGCCGACAACGGCCCGTAGATTTCCAGGCCAAAAATGTCGAAGGAAAACGTCGTCAGCGACAGCATGCGATCGCTGGCCGTGATGCCTGGCCGGGCGATCATGCTGGTGACGAAGTTGCTCAGCGCGCCATGGCGGACCATGACGCCCTTGGGTTTACCGGTGGAACCGGAGGTGTAGATGACGTAGGCCAGGTGCTCGGTGGTCAATGGCACCGCCGGGCATGTGGACGGTGCGGCCTGCCACGCGGCGTCCGGCTGGTCCAGCAACAGGGTGCGCAGGGTCGCCGGGATCGGCAGTTGAGCCTGCAAGCGGGCCTGGGTCAGCAGCAACTCGATGCCGCTGTCCTGGATCATGTAGGCCAGGCGATCCTCGGGGTACGCCGGGTCCAACGGCACATAAGCGCCGCCGGCCTTGAGAATCGCCAGCAGGCCGACAAGCATCTCGGTGCTACGCTGCACCGCGATGCCCACCGGCTGGTCCGGCGTCACGCCCAGGCCGATCAAGCGGTGGGCGAGTTGGTTGGCGCAGGCCTCCAGTTGCCCGTAGCTCAAGGTCTGTCCATCAATGGTCAGCGCCAGTGCATCAGGCGTTATCCGCGCCTGTTCGGCGATGCGCTGGTGCACGCACAGGGCGTCGCTGCCATGGTCGACCACGCGGTGCCAGTCTTGCTGTGTGCGACGCTGCTGGGCGGTGTCGAGCAGCGGCAACTCACCGATGCGCTGCTGCGGCGCATCGACGATGCCCTGCAACAGGTTCTGCCAGTGGCGGGCCAGGCGTTCGATGGTGTGGGGTTCGAACAGGTCGGTGGCGTAAGTCAGCTCCGCCGCGACACCCTGCCCGGTTTCATAAGTGCCCAGGGTCAGATCGAACTGAGCGGTGCGCCCTTCCCACACCAGGTCCTCGACGCTCAAGTGCGGCAGTTGCTGTTGCCGGTCCTGGGTGTCGCTGGCGGTCTGGTGGTTGAACATGACCTGGAAGATCGGACTGTGGCTGAGGCTGCGTTCAGGTTGCAGGGCCTCAATCAACTGCTCGAACGGCAAGTCCTGATGAGCCTGGGCCGCCATGGCCGACTGCTTGACCTGCGCGAGCAAACGGTCGAACGGCAGTTGTCCATCCACATGGGCGTTGAGCACCTGGGTGTTGACGAAAAAGCCGATCAGGCCCTCGGTCTCGACCCGATTGCGGTTAGCCACCGGCACGCCGACGCGAATCTGCGGCTGGCCGCTGTAGCGGTGCAGCAAGGCCTGGAACGAGGCCAGCAAGACCATGAACAGACTGGCGCCTTCGCGCTGGGCCAACTGTTTGAGCGCCGCGCCCAGTTCCGGCGGCAGGTTCAGGTCCAGGCGCGCACCGCGAAAACTCTGCACGGGCGGGCGCGGATGATCGAGGGGCAACTCCAATACCGGTTGTTCGTCGCCCAGGGTCTGCACCCAGTAGGCCAACTGCCGCTCACGCTCACCGGCCTCGAGCCAGTGACGCTGCCAGATCGCATAGTCGGCGTATTGCACGCTCAGCGCTGGCAACGCCAACGGCTGGCCGGCGGTGTCGGCCGCGTAGTGACGCACCAACTCATCCACCAGCACCTGCATCGACCAGCCATCGGCAATGATGTGGTGCTGGATCAGCGCCAGCACGTGGTCGTCCTCGGCGATTTTCAACAGCGAAACCCGCAGCAACGGCCCCTGGCGCAAATCGAACGGGCGTGCGGTTTCAGCCTCGACGAACGCCTTGATGGCGTCGTCCTCGCTGGCCGACGGAGCGGCGGGCAAGGCCTGCACGGCGATGCCCAGGGACATATGCTGGTGGATAACCTGCACGGTTTGCTCGCCGTTCTCGCCGAAGGTGGTGCGCAAGCTTTCGTGGCGATCGAGCAGTGCGTTGAAACTGCGCTCCAGGGCCGGCACGTCCAACTGCCCTTTGAGGCGCAGGGCACTGGGGATGTGGTAAGCCGAGCTGTGGGGATCCATTTGCCAGAGGAACCATTGACGTTCCTGGGCGTAGGAGAGCGGGATGTGTTCGAACCCGAGACGGACCTGGGGAATCGGCAGATTGGCCGGCGAGACGCCCTCTTCGAGCATTTTCTCCAGGTACAGCTTACGTTTGTCCAGCGGCAGAGTGATAAAGCGCTTGGCAATCGTCAAAGCAACACTCTTGTCCATCAGACTTCCTCCATTTCATCAAGCAGGGCTTGCAGCTTGCTGAGTTTCTGTTCATTGATTGGCGCGTCCCCGGTGTCCAGTTGCGCGACAAAATCCCTCAGGACGGGGTGCTGGAAAATCAGTTGCGGGGTCAGGGTCAACCCCAGTTCGAGCGCCATGCGCGAGACGACATTGACCGCCAGCAGCGAATGGCCGCCCAGCTCGAAAAAGTGATCGTTCAGGCCCACGCGCTGCACCGTGAGCACCTGTGCCCAGATCGCCGCGACCTGCTGCTCAAGCTCAGTGACCGGAGCGACATAACCGGCCTGCAACCAGCCAGTGTCCACAGCCGGCAGGGCCTTGCGGTCGAGCTTGCCGTTGGGGGTCAGCGGCAATTGCTCGAGGAACAGCAGATGGGTCGGGATCATGTAGTCGGGCAGGTAGTCCTTGAGCCTGGCCTTGAGTTCATCGCGCAGTGCGCGTTGCTCCTCGGTGTCATCCAGATTCAGGGACGGAGCGACCACGTAGGCCACCAGTTGCTGGCCGCCCGACACGTCCTGGGCCAGCACCGCCACCTCACGCACCTGGGGCTGTTGCAGCAGCCGTGCTTCGATTTCTCCCAACTCGATGCGGAAGCCGCGGATCTTCACCTGATGGTCGATGCGGCCCTGATACTCGAGCACGCCATCGGCGCGATAACGGCTCAAGTCACCCGTGCGGTACAGACGTTCGCCGGTTGTGGAAAATGGGTTGGGCACATACTTCTCGGCGGTCATCGCGGCGCGGCCGAGGTAGCCACGGGTGATACCCGCGCCGCTCAGGTACAGCTCGGCTGAAACGCCCTGGGGCACCGCTTGCAGGTCGGCGTCGAGCAGGTAGCTGGCGGTGTGCTTGACGGGTCGGCCGATGTTCGCCGTGCCGCCGGCAGTGCGGCGGGTCCAGGTGGAATAGGTGGTGTCTTCCGAGGGGCCGTAAAGGTCGTAGACGTGCTCAATCCCTTGTGGGAGCACTCCTGTGGAAGCACAGTCTGTGGGAGCAAAGCTTGCTCGCGATGGCGGTGGGTCAGTTACACATGGGCCAGCCGATAGGATGCTATCGCGAGCAAGCTTTGCTCCCACAGGCTCTGTTCCTACTGGTTTTGCTTCCACTGGCTCGCTCCCACCGATGGGGTGCTGATACAGCGCATCCACCAGGCTTTGCTTCAGCGGTTCCCCGGCCAGGTTGATGATGCGCACACTGGCTGGAATCTCGCCGCTGCGCTGCAACGCGGCGATGGCCGAGGGCACGCTGTTGATCAGCCGTACTTGATCGCGGGTCGGCAGTTGCGGCAGTTCCAGGGCGTTGCGGGCGATGATCAGCGAACCGCCGTTGGCCAGGGTCACGAACAGCTCCCACACCGACAAGTCGAAGCACACCGAGGTCGAAGCGAGCACGCCCTGAATGTCATCGTGGCTGTAGACCGATCTGGACCAGTCGATCAGCGCCAGCACGTTGCGATGGGCAATCGCCACGCCCTTGGGTTGGCCGGTGGAACCGGAGGTGTAGATCACGTAGGCGAGGTTGTCGGGCGTCACGGTTGTGCGCGGTGCGCTCAATGGGTAGTGCGCCAGGTCGAGCTGATCCAGCATGAGCACGGCGGTTTCGGCCGGCACGCTCAGCGTTGCCACTACCGCCTGTTCGGTCAGCAGCACTTTGGCGCGGCTGTCGTCGAGCATGTAGGCCACGCGCTCGGCCGGGTAATCCGGGTCCAGCGGCACGTAGGCGCCGCCGGCCTTGAGCACCGCCAGCAAGGCGATCAGCAGGTGCTCGGAGCGCGGCATCGCCACGCCCACGCGCACTTCCGGGCCCACGCCCATTTCGATGAGCTGGTGGGCCAGGCGATTGGCGCGGCCATCGACTTCGCTGTAGCTCAATCGGGTATTGGCGAAGGTCACCGCCAGGGCATCCGGTGTGGCCTCGGCCTGGCGAGCAATCATCTGGTGAATGCACAGGTTTTGCTCGAACGGCGCGTCCAGCGGATTCCAGTCGTGGGTCAGGCGCTGATGCTCATCGAACTCCAGCATCGACAGTTCACTCAGGCAACGCTCGCCGCTATCGGTCATCTGGCCCAGCAACTGAACCAGATGGGTCGCCAGCCGTTCTACCGTGGCCGCCGAGAAGCTCGCCTGCTGGTAGCTCATGTGCACCGACAGTTGCCGATCCAACCCCACCAACAGCGTCAATGGGTAGCTGGTTTGTTCCTGGGTGAGCGCCGGGCCAAAGCGCAAACCGTCCGGTGCGCCCTGTTCCAAGGCCTGGGCAATCGGGTAGTTCTCGAACACCAGCAAACTGTCGAACAGCGCTTCACCGCCCTGCCCGGCCCAGCGCTGGATATCCAGCAGCGCGGTGTGCTCGAACTCGCGCAGCGCCAGGTTCTGTGCTTGTAGCGCTTGCAGCCAACTGTCCAGGGACTGCTCGGCCCGAGGGCTGGCGATCACCGGCAGGGTGTTGATAAACAGGCCGATCTGCTGCTCGATGCCGGGCAAGTCCGCCGGACGACCGGCCACCGTCGCGCCGAAGGCTACGGTGTCTTTGCCGGTGTAACGCTGCAACAGCAGCAGCCACGCGGCCTGCACCAGCGTGTTGACGGTGACTTTCGAGGCACGGGCGAAAGCTTCCAGACGGCGGGTCAGCGTCTCGTCCAGAACCTGCACGTGATCGCCGTAGCCCGTGTCGGCCTCCCCGGACTGCGCAATGGCATCGGCCAGCCGCGTCGGGGCCTCCAAACGTTGCAGCGCAGGTCTCCAGAACGCTTCGCTGGCGGCGCCATCCTGGCGTTGCAGCCAGGCGATGTAGTCGCGGTAACGACTGCCGTGAACCGAGACGCTCTGGCCGCTGTAGCGCTGCAACACTTCCCCCAGCAACTGGGAATTGCTCCAGCCGTCCATCAAGATGTGATGGTGGGTGTAGATCAACTGATAGCGCCGCTCATCGAGCCGCACGATCAGCAGTCGCAACAGCGCCGGCGCGCTCAGGTCCAGCTGCCGACGCTCGGCTTCGGCCAGGGCCTGCAAGGTTTCATCGCGCTGCGCATCGTCCCGCAAATCATGTAAGCGGTAAGGCAAGTCCAATTGCTTGCTGACGATCTGCACCGGATCTGGCAGGTCACCCTGCCAGACAAACCGTGTGCGCAAGATGTCATGGGCGTCCACCGCCGCCTGCCAGGCTTGACGGAAACGTTGCGGCTCCAGGCCTTCAACGTCCAGGCGCAATTGGTTGATGTAGTCGCCCGTGGCGTCGCCGTAGACGCTATGGAACAGCATCCCTTGTTGCATCGGCGACAGTGGATACAGGTCGGCGATCTGCGCCGTCGCCACCGGCAAATCATCGAGTTGCTGCTGGTTCAGGCGGGCCAGGGGGAAGTCCGACGGCGTCACGCCGCCATGCTCGCCGTGGCAGCAATGTTCGATCAAGCCTTGCAGCTCGCGGGCGTAATCGTCGGCCAGGGCCTGGACGGTGGCTTCGTTGAACTGCTCGCGGCTGAAGGTCCAGCCCAGGTTCAGTTCGCCGCCAAACACTTGGCCGTTCAGCGCCAGGACGTTGGACAGCGGAGCCTGGGCGTTCAATTCATCGCCGGCGCCTTCGCTGGCCGGCACGAACAAGGCACCTTGCGCTTCGCTGAAGCTGGCATCGAACTGCCCCAGGTAATTGAAGGTCAGCTGCGGTACCGGCAGCCGGGAAAGGATCGCCTGCGTCGGGTTATCCGCCAGATGAGCCAAGGCACCGAAACCCAGGCCTTTGTTGGGGATCGAGCGCAACTGCTCCTTGATCTGCTTGAGAGAGGTCCCCAGGTCCATCGACGGCGTCAGTCTGGCCGGGTACAGGCTGGTGAACCAACCGACGGTGCGGGTCAGGTCCACGTCATCGAACAACGCTTCGCGGCCATGGCCTTCGAGCTGGATCAACGCGCTGTCGGTGCCGGTCCAGCGCACCATGACCCGGGCCAAAGCGGTGAGCAGCAGATCATTGACCTGGGTGCGATAGGCCTTGGGCGCGTCTTGCAGCAGTTGGCGAGTCAATGAAGCATCGAGCCGGGTGCGTACCGTCAGCGCGAGGTGGTTGTGCTGGCCACCCTGGGGATTGTCCATCGGCAACCGCCCATCGACACCCTCCAGCCGGGTCTGCCAGTAGGCCAGTTCTTCCTGCAACGACGCGCTGCGGGCATAACCTTGCAAACGTTCGGCCCAGACCTGTGCCGAGGTGGTTTTCGCCGGCAACTGCAGCATCCCGCCGTCGGCCAGTTGCCGGTAGGCGCTTTGCAGATCGTCGAACAGAATCCGCCACGACACGCCATCCACCACCAGGTGATGGATCACCAGCAACAGCCGCTGACTGCCATCGGCCAACGTCGCCAGCACCGCCCGCAGCAGCGGCCCGTCTTGCAGGTCCAGGCTGCGTTGCGCGCGGTTGGCAATGTTTTCCAGCGCCTGGGCGTCAGGCACGTCCACCGCCCAAAGCAGCTCTGCGCAGTGGCTGGCCGGGGACCGGTAAGTGGCCTGCCAGCCCTCGCTGCGTTCGCTGAAGCTCAAGCGCAGGCCATCGTGGTGCACCACCAGCGCGCTCAAGGCTTGCGCCAGCACGCGGGCATCCAGAGCGTGCGTGGGTTTGAGCATCACCGCCTGGTTCCAGTGCTGACGCTCAGGGATCGCCTGCCCGAAGAACAGCCGTTGCACCGGCAACAGGGTCAGCTTACCGCTCACCGGCCCTTGATCGATGACGTGCGTGGTTTCACCCGAACGCGCCACCACCGCCAACGCTTCGATGGTCTGGTGCTGGAACAAGTCTTTGGGGGTGAAGTGAATACCGGCCTGACGGGCGCGGCTGACCACCTGGATCGAGACGATGGAGTCGCCCCCCAGTTCGAAGAAGTTATCCCGCAGGCCGACTTGGCCGAGCTTGAGCACGTCCTGCCAGATGGACGCCAGTTGCTGCTCCAGGGTGCTGCGCGGTGCCACGTAGCGTTGCTGCAATTGACTGACGTCAGGCTTGGGCAGGTTCTTGCGGTCGAGCTTGCCGTTGGGGGTCAGTGGCAGGCGTTCGAGCAGCAGCAGATAGGCCGGAACCATGTGCGCCGGCAGGGTGGCCTTGAGTTGGTCGCGCAGGTGCTCGGTGAAATCGGCACGCGGCGCCATTGATTCATCGGCCACCACATAGGCCACCAGACGCTTGCCGCTGCCGGCGCTGCCTTCCTGGGCGACCACCACCGCTTCACGCACGCCCTCGAGGGCTTGCAGGCTGGCTTCGACTTCCCCCAGTTCGATACGGAAACCACGAATCTTCACCTGGTTGTCGATGCGGTCCAGGTAATCGAACGTGCCGTCGGCGCGCTGGCGCACCAGGTCGCCGGTGCGGTACAGCAAGCCACCACCAGCACTGAACGGGTCGGCGATAAACCGCTCGGCCGTCAAGCCTGGGCGGTTGAGGTAACCACGAGCCAGACCGCTGCCGCCCAGGTACAGCTCACCGGCCATGCCCTGGGGCAGCAGGTTCAGGTCGGCGTCCAGCACGTAGGCGCTGCGGTCGCCGATGCGGCTGCCGATGGGCGCATACGCGGCGGCGCACACCTCGTCACGACCCGCTTTCCAGATCAGCGGCGTGACCACGGTTTCGGTCGGGCCGTAGCCGTTGATGATGAAATCTGGATTCAAGGCACGCTTGACCCGTTCGAAACTGGCGTTGGCCACCGCATCGCCGCCAAAGCAATAGATCCGCACCTTCGGCGGGTTGCCTTCGCGCTCGGCGTGTTCGGCCAGTTGTTGCAGGTACACCGGCGGGAACGCCACCACCGTCACAGCGTGCTCGCGCAGGGCGTTGTAGGTTTGTGCCGGGGTCCACAGGCTGTCATCGCGAATCAGCAAGGAGGCACCGTGGGTCAGGCTGGTGAGCCAGCGCTCATGGGCACCGTCGAAAGCGAAGGACATGAAATGGAATTCGCAATCGCTGCTGTGCATTTCATAGCGCTCGCCGATGGCCTGGCAGTGCATCGCCAGCGGACCATGGGCCACACTCACACCCTTGGGATTTCCGGTGGAACCGGAGGTGTAGATCACATAGGCGAGGTTTTGCGGGTCGATCTGGACGGACGGTGCGCTCAGCGGTTGCAGGCTCAGGTCCAGGCGATCGAGTTCCAGCACCTGGGCGGCGCCTTCCAACGGCAACTGCGCCGACACCCGGGAGTCGGTGAGCAACAACGCCAGCCCTGAATCCTCGATCAGGTACGCCAGGCGTTCACGGGGATAGCCGGTGTCCAGCGGCACATAAGCACCTCCGGCCTTGAGCACCGCCAGCAGCGCGACAATCACCCCTTCGCTGCGCGGCAAGGCCACGCCGACCCGGGTTTCCGGGCCCACACCATGGGCCATCAGTGCGTGGGCCAATTGGTTCGCCCGCCGCTCGATGTCGCCATAACTGAAACGCTGACCGTCAAAGATCACCGCCGTGCTGTGTGGGTTTAGCGCTGCCAGATGGGCGATGCGCTGGTGTACGGCAATGTCGGTCGGGTATGGCTGCGGATGGTTGGCCGCCTGTTGCCGAGCCTGCTCCTCGGCGCCGGCCAAGGCGATTTCCCCCAGGTTGCGCAGCGCCGATTCGGCGAAGCGTTCCAGCAGTTGCAACAGGTGCTCGCTGATGCCGGCGATGGCCGCCGGGCTGAAATGCGCCCGGTCGAAGCTGTAGTGCAGCGCCAGGCTCTGGCCAATGGTCACCGCAACACTCAACGGATAATGGGTTTGCTCCTGGTGAGTGACCTCACCGAACACCACGCCCTGCCCGGCGCCTTCTTGCAGGGCCTGAGCGATGGGGTAGTTTTCGAACACCAGGATGTTGTCGAACAGCGCTTCGCCGCCCTGCCCGGCCCAGCGCTGGATGTCGGCCAACGGCGTGTGCTCGAAATCGCGCAGGCTCAGGTTCTGCGCCTGCACCGCTTGCAGCCAGGCGCCGACCGACTGATCCGGGCGCGGCGCGGCGATCACCGGCAACGTGTTGATGAACAGGCCGACCTGTTGCTCGATGCCCGGCAAGTCCGCCGGACGCCCGGCCACGGTGGCACCAAAGGCCACGCAGTCGTGACCGGTATAGCGTTGCAGCAACAACAGCCACGCCGCTTGCACCAGGGTATTGAGGGTGACTTTCTGCTGGCGGGCAAACTGTTCCAGGGCCTGGGTGCGCGGGACGTCCAGGGTCTGGAAGTGATCGCCATGACCGCTGTGGATTTCGCTGGCGGACATCACACTCGCCAAGCGGGTCGGCTCCTGCAAAGTCGCCAGTTGAGCGCTCCAGAACGCCTCGCTCAATTGCCCGTCCTGACGTTGCAGCCAGGCGATGTAATCGCGATAGCCCCCGACGGCGCTGGCCGACGTGCGACCGCTGTAGCGTTGCATCACCTCACCGAGCAGCTGCGAATTGCTCCAGCCGTCCATCAAGATGTGGTGATAGGTGTAGATCAAATGCCATTGCCCGGCGCCGGTCTGCACCAGCACCAGGCGCAACAGCGGCGCCTGGCTCAGATCGAAACCTTGCGCTCGCTCGCTATCGGCCAGCGCGGCAAGGGCCTGCGACGGATCACTATGCTCGCGCCAGTCCAGCACCGTGAATGGCAATTGCACCTTCTTGTGGACGATCTGCAGCGGCTGCTGCAATTGCCCCTGCCAGACGAAGCCGCTGCGCAAGATGTCCTGCGCATCGACGGTGGCTTGCCAAGCGGCGCGGAAACGTTCGGTGTCCAGGCCTTGCACGTCCACCCGCAACTGGTTGACGTACTCACCGGCGGCCTGCTCGTAGAGGGTGTGGAACAACAGCCCCTGTTGCATCGGCGACAGTGGATAGAGATCGTCGAGCTGGCCGGCCGGCACCGGCAGCCCGTCGAGTTGCGCCTGAGTGACAGGCGCCATCGGGAAATCCGACGGTGTGGCTTGCGGCGTGACCAGGTTGGCGCAGTGTTCGATCAGCGCCTTGAGCTCAATGGCGTATCGATCGACCAGTTGCTGCACGGTCGCGCGGTCGAACATCTCACGGCTGAACCCCCAGCTCATCGCCAGTTCGCCGCCATAGACCTGACCTTCCACGGTCAGCCAGTTGGCCAGGGGTGCCGTCGGGTCCTGGGCGACGCCACTGCCTTCGCTGGAGGGCACGAACAACGCCGCCTCATCGAACTGCCGGTCGAACTGGCCGAGATAGTTGAACGTGATGCGCGGTGGCGCCAGGTCCGCCAGTTCGGCGCGCACCGAAGGTGCCGCCAAATGACGCAGCACGCCATAACCCAGGCCTTTGTCCGGGACGCCGCGCAGGTGTTCCTTGATCGCCTTGATCGACCCACCGAGATCGTCGCTGGCCGTCAGTTTCACCGCGAACAGGCTGGTGAACCAACCCACCGTCCGGGTCAGGTCGATGTCATCGAACAGCGCTTCACGGCCATGACCTTCCAGTTCGATCAGCGTGTCCGGCTGCCCACTCCAGTGACGGATGGTGCGGGCCAGCGCGGTCAGCAGCAGATCGTTGACCTGGGTGCGATACGCGGCAGGCGCCCGTTGCAGCAATTGTCGGGTCAGTTCGGCATCCAGACGCCATTCGATCTTCGCGCCGTGGGCATTTTCCAGGCTGCCTTGGGGCCGATCACACGGCAGGTCCAGCGCGCCTTGGTGCTGGGCTTTCCAGTAGGCCAACTGATCGTCGAAGCGCGGCGCTTCGGCGTTCAGACGCGCGGTCCAGCTCTGGAATGCGCTGGTCTTGGCCGGCAAGGTCACGCCGCCACCCGCCGCCAGTTGTTCGTAAGCCTGCTGCAAATCTTCCAGCAACACCCGCCACGACACACCGTCTACCACCAGGTGATGGATGACCAGCGCCAGCCGCTGACTGCCGTCGGCCAGATTCACCAACATGGCGCGCAACAGCGGCCCTTCTTGCAGGGAGAGGCTGCGCTGCGCCTCGTCGCACAGCGCATTCAGTTGCTCGGCGGATTGGGCATCGCGCAACCACAGATCAGCGCTTTGCCGCAGCAGTCCGTGGCTCTGCTGCCAGCCGTCCGCGCCCGGCACAAAGCGCAGGCGCAGGGCATCGTGATGATTGATCACGCAGGTCAGCGCCGCATCGAGCCATTGCCCATTCAAGGGCTCGCGAGCGGTCAGCAGCAGCGACTGATTCCAGTGCTCACGGGCGTTCATCGGCCGCGAGAAAAACTGCTGCTGGATCGGCCCGAGGAGAGCCGCGCCGGTGATAGGCCCCTGGTCCACCGCACTGTGATGGTCGAGGCTGGCGACCAGGGCCAGGCTGCGCACGGTCTGGTACTGGAACAGATCACGCGGATTGATGCCGATACCGACCTGCCGCGCACGGCTCACCACTTGAATGGAGATGATCGAATCACCGCCCAGCTCGAAGAAATTGTCTTCGAGGCCGACCCGCTCCAGCCCGAGTACGTCCTGCCATATTCCAGCCAGCGCGATCTGCAGCGCATCCTGCGGCGCGACGAACGCCTGCTGTGGCGCCGCATCCGGTTGCGGCAGGGCCTTGCGGTCCAGTTTGCCGTTGGCGGTGACCGGTAATCTGGCCAACGGCATCAGGTAGGTCGGCACCATGTATTCCGGCAGACTGCCCAGCAGCCACGCTTTGACGTCCTGCTGCCACTGCTCGTGCGGGTGGGTGTTTTCCAGCACCAGATAACCCACCAGATGCTTGCCGTCCTGCACCAACACCACCGCCTCGCGCACCAGCGGGTGCTGCATCAGGCGGGTTTCGATTTCGCCCAGCTCAATGCGCAGGCCACGCAGCTTGACCTGATGGTCGAGGCGGCCAAGGTATTCGATCACCCCGTCGGCACGCTGGCGCACCCGGTCGCCGGTGCGGTACAGGCGCGCGCCGTCATGGAAGGGGCACGGTACAAAACGCTCGGCGGTCAGCGCCGGGCGCTGGTGATAACTGCGCGCCAGCCCCGCCCCGCCCAGGTACAACTCGCCAGGCACGCCGTACGGCACCGGCGCCAATTGGGCGTCGAGCACGTGGGTGCGCAGGTTGGCGATCGGCCGACCGATCGGCACGCAATCGGCACCTTCGTCGACGCATGTCCAGTGGGTCACGTCGATGGCCGCTTCGGTCGGCCCGTACAGGTTGTAGAGGCTGGTGTTCGGCAGTTTGGCGAAGACCTGTTTCTGCGCATCCAGCGGCAAGGCTTCGCCGCTGCAGACGATGCGCCTTAGCCCTTCACAGGTTTGCACGCCCGGCTCATGGATAAACGCCTGCAGCATCGACGGCACGAAGTGCAGCGTGCTGATGCGGTAACGGTTGATGATATCGATCAATTGCAGCGGGTCGCGGTGCGCACCCGGCGCGGCCACCACCAGACACGCACCAGCCATCAGCGGCCAGAAGAATTCCCACACCGACACGTCGAAGCTGAACGGCGTTTTTTGCAACACCGCATCGCTGTCATCCAGGCCGTAAGCCTGCTGCATCCAGCACACACGGTTGACCAGAGCCGCGTGACTGTTGCCCGCGCCCTTGGGTCTGCCAGTGGAACCGGAGGTGTAGATCACATAGGCCAGACTCAACGGATCAACCGTCACCTCGGGGCGACGTTCGCTGTAACCGTCGAGCCAGCCACTCGGCTGATCGAGCAGAATCACGCTGACGCCATCAGTTGGCAGCTCCGCCGCCAGCGAGCGCTGGGTCAGCAGCAACGCGATGCCGCTGTCTTCGATCATGTAGGCCAGGCGATCCTGCGGGTACTCCGGGTCCAGCGGCACATAGGCGCCGCCGGCCTTGTGGATCGCCAGCAGACCGACCACCATTTCCACCGAACGCTCGACACAGATCCCCACCAGCGTGTCCGGCCGCACACCGCGCTCACGCAGCAGATGGGCCAGGCGGTTGGCGCGGGCATCGAGTTGCGCGTAGCTCAGACTTTGTTCGCCAAACAACAACGCCGGTGCATCCGGGGTGCGCGCCACCTGGGCTTCAATCAGGTGATGCATGCAGCGGTCGGTCGGATAGCGCTGGGCCGTGGCATTGCCACCGTGCACCAGGGTTTTGTGCTCATCGGCGTCGAGCAGCGGCAATTCGCCGATGCGTTGCGACGGATCGGCGACCATCGCCGCCAGCAAACGCAACCAATGCCGGGCCATGCGCACGATGGTTGGCACTTCGAACAGGTCGTTGGCGTACGTCAGCGCGGCGTGCAGCTTGCCGGCCTTTTCGTAGGTGTCCAGGGTCAGGTCGAACTGGGTGGTGCGACCCTGCCAGTCGAGCATGCCGAGTTCCAACCCGGACGCGGTGCTGACCGTGGTGAGGTCGGCTACGTGCGGCTGATGGTTGTACATCACCTGGAACAGCGGCGTATGGCTGAGGCTGCGCTCCAGCTTCAGGGCTTCGACCAGACGCTCGAATGGCAGGTCCTGATGGGCCTGGGCACCGAGCGCGGTCTCTTTGACTGCGCGCAGCAAATCGGCAACCCGCGTCTGCCCGTCAAGTTCGGTGCGCAGCACCTGGGTGTTGACGAAGAAGCCGATCAGGCCTTCGATTTCATCGCGATTGCGGTTGGCGATCGGCACACCGACGCGGATATCGGACTGGCCGCTGTAGCGATGCAACAGCACGTTGAACGCGCCGAGCAACAGCATGAACAGCGTGATGCCGTGCTGCTGGGCGGTGCTGCGCAGTTGCTCCGCCAAAACGGCATCGATGGCAAACTCATGACGGCTGCCGCGATAGCTCGGCATGGCCGGGCGCGAGTGATCGGTCGGCAGTTCGAGCACCGGATGCTCGCTGCCCAGTTGCGCCTGCCAATACTCGAGTTGCCGCGCCTGCTCGCCCGCTTCGAGCCAGCGGCGCTGCCACAGGGCGTAATCGCTGTACTGGATCGGCAGCGGCGCGAGTTGCGGCGACTGCCCCGCTTCATGGGCGTCGTAGCAACGGATGAATTCGTCGATCAGCACGTTCATCGACCAGCCGTCGGAGACGATGTGGTGCAAGGTCAGCAACAGCACGTGTTCCTGCTCGTCGAGCTTGAGCAGCTTGACCCGCAGCAACGGCCCGACCGCCAGATCGAAGGGCAGCAGTGACTGTTGCTGCGCCGCCTCGGCCACTGCCCGTTCGCGCTCGGCGGCCGGCAAGGCACTGAAATCCTGTTGCTCGATCAGCAGCGGCGCGCAGGTCGGCACTTGCAACAGGCTATCGTCCGCCTGACGCTGGAACACCGTACGCAGGGTTTCGTGACGCGCGACGAGGCTGGCGAAGGCCTGCTCCAGCGCCGTCAGGCTCAACGCGCCCTTGAGCCGCACCGCCCCCGGCAGGTTGTAGGCCGCGCTGCCGGGCTCCAGCTGCCAGAGGAACCACATGCGCTGCTGGGCGTAGGACAAGGCTTGGCGATCTTCGGCTTCAACGCCCTGGGGGATGGGGAAACCGCTGAACTCGACGCCCTCCTTGTCCAGCGCCGCCAGGAACATCCGGCGCTTGTCCAGGGGCAACCCGATAAACCGGCGAGCAAGTTTCAAGGCGTCTTCAGCATTCATTTCTGGGTATCCGGAATCAGTGGGCACAAGGCACAAAGGCATGTCGTCCCTATAAAACGAATGCAGACCGGAAAAATTAGCGCTTGAGGATAGAGGTCAGGAAGAGCATCCAGACATGAAACAGTCCACCCACACTGTGGCGAGGGGATTTAGCGAAACGTCGCACCGCCCCGTTGGGCTGCGAAGCAGCCCGCAGGAGAACAACCTCAATCAATCCGACAAACCGGGTTGACGGCTTTCAGGGCTGCTGCGCAGCCCAACGGGGATAAATCCCCTCGCCACAGTTGCTAACCCATGCCGTCGATGATGCACGCTCAACTGATCCTTGATCAGGCGCAGCACCCTGGCCTCGTGCTCATGGATAAAAAAGTGCCCGCCCGCCAGCATGTCCACCGAAAAGCTGCCGGAGGTTTCCCGGCTCCAGCCGATCAGTTGCTCGGTGCTGGCCTTGTCGGTGGTGCCGCCGAGCACGTGCACCGGGCATTTGAGCGGTGCTCGGGTTCGCGGCTGGAAGCGCCCGCACAGCAGAAAATCCGCCCGCAGCACAGGCAAGGTCAGGGCCATCAATTCTTCATTGGCCAGGACTTCTTCGCTGGTGCCATTGAGGGTGCGCAGTTGTTCGATCAATTCGGTATCGGTTTTCGGTGTGGCAAAACCGCGGTCGTAATCGGCGCGCATCGTCGGCGCCGCGGTGCCCGAGGCGAACAGCGCTACCGGTTCCGGACAACCCAGCTCGCGCAAGGCATGGGCGATTTCGCAGGCCAGCAATGCGCCCAGGCTGTGGCCGAACAGCGCATAAGGGGCCTGGAGCGAGGGGCGCAGTTCCCGGGCCAGTTGCATCGCCAACGGGCCCATGTCGGTGTGCAGCGGCTCGCCGAAACGCGCCCCGCGCCCCGGCAGCTCAACCGGCTGCACCTGCAGCCATTGCGGCACCTTGCGCCGCCAGCGGCTGTAAACCATGGCGCTGGCGCCGGAATACGGCAGGCATAGCAAGGTCAGTTGGGTCACCGCGGTTTTCTCCGATCAGTTGTGTATGGAAGATAACGAACTGGCGACAGTCTGAATTAGTCAGTGTCGCCGTACCTGCCCCATGGCTTCACACGCCCCCTATACTGGCGGCATCTCGGCTCGCCCATCGCAAAGGAGAACGCCATGACCTGGTCTGCCAAGCAATACGTCACGTTTGAACAGGAACGCACCCGTCCGGCCCGGGACCTGCTGGCGGCCATCCCGCCGGGGCAGGCGCGCTCGGTGATCGACCTGGGGTGCGGCCCCGGCAATTCCACAGAATTATTGGTGGAGCACTTTCCCGGGGCAACGGTGCGTGGCCTGGACAGTTCCAGCGACATGATACAGGCCGCCCGTCAGCGCCTGCCCGAAGTGGCCTTCGACACCGCAGACATCGGCCAATGGGACGAACCCGGCCCCTTCGATGTGATCTTCGCCAACGCGGTGCTGCAATGGCTGCCCGACCACGCAACCCTGCTGCCATCACTGGTCAGCAAACTGGCCGAGGGTGGCAACCTGGCGATCCAGATGCCCGACACCCTGCACCAGCCGTCCCACCGCTTGATGCGGGAAATCGCCGCCAATGGGCCCTGGGCCAGCCTACTGGCCGGAGCCGCCGATACGCGCACGGAAGTGGCCGATGCCAGCCTGTACTACTCGATCCTCAAGCCCCATTGCACCCGCGTCGATGTGTGGCGCACCACCTACCATCACCCGCTGGCCGGGGGCGCCGCCGGCGTGGTGGAGTGGTTCAAGGGCAGCGGCTTGCGGCCGTTTCTCGACCCGCTGGATGAGGTGCAACGCGGGCAATACCTGCAACAGTATCTCAACGCCGTTGAACAGGCTTATCCGGCCATGGACGATGGAACGGTGCTGCTGCCATTTCCCCGTGTGTTCATGGTCGCGACCCGCTAGAGCAGCGAGGGTTAAATTTCCGGTCCCGGCCCTCGTTACCTGCTCAGACCAAAACCCACAAGAGTGACCGCCGTGGACCTGCAAACCATTCTGGGCAAACTGTTCGCCAACGCGGGCGCCGTTGGTATCGAAGGTGTTTTCCAATTCGTGTTCGGCCCCCAGCAGGCGTACTGGTCGGAGGTCAGAACCAGCAGCCGCACCCAGGCCGGTCGCCACAGCAGCCCCGACGTGACCATTGAAGTGGCGGAAAAGGACTTTCTCGGGATCATGGCCGGCCTGGCCAATGTCGAGGAGCTGTTTGCCAGCGGACGCCTGAAGATCGGCGGCAACATGGGCCTGGCGACGTTGTTGCCGCAGATCATCGAGCATGCCCGCCACGGCAGTGGCACGGTGGAAAAGGTCGACATGAACAAGCGCTACCCCACCCCGCCGCGCTTCAGCGAAAAGCTCACCGCCAGCCTGCCGACCCAGCGCAGCGTGGAACGTCGCCCGCGCAGCGAGCTGTCGGTGCAAGCGTTTCAAGCGCGCTACCTGCCCCATGGCATTCCGGTGGTCATCAGCAATGCCTTGCAGGACTGGCCGTTGTTCAAGCTCAGTCGCGAAGAATCCCTGGTGCATTTTGCCGAGCTGCAAGGCATCACCCGCCACGGCGACTACGTGAAGAAAACCTTCTCCACCGAGCGGGACTTCCGCTCCACGTCCATGGCCGATTTCATTGCTTCTCTGGACAGCCCGGCGGTCAAGGGCGCCGATGGTGAACCGCCGGCCTACATGGGCAACAACATCCTGCCGGCGCAATTGATGGAGCAAATCAACTACCCGCCCTATTTCGACCCGTCGCTGTTCATCCCGCCACGCATCTGGATCGGCCCAAAGGGCACCCTCACCCCGCTGCACCGCGACGACACCGACAACCTGTTCGCCCAGGTCTGGGGCCAGAAAATCTTCACCCTCGCCGCCCCCCATCACAGAGAAGCCCTCGGCACCTGGTCCACGGCGCCCCAAGGCGGCCTGGACGGTTGCGATTTCAACCCGGACGCGCCGGACTACCAGCGCTTCCCCCGCGCCCGTGACGTGACCTTCCTGCGGGTGACGCTGGAGGCCGGGGATCTGCTGTTCCTGCCTGAAGGCTGGTTCCATCAGGTGGAGTCGGTGTCCACTTCGTTGTCAGTGAACTTCTGGGTGAATTCGGGGCGGGGTTGGTGAGCGCTGACTTGAGGCGAGCGGCCTTTGTGGCGAGGGGATTTATCCCCGCTGGGGCGCGAAGCGGCCCCATTCAAACTGTCTGCCACATCACCGTTGCCAGGTTCTGGGGCTGCTGTGCAGCCCAGCGGGGATAAATCCCCTCGCCACAGGTTTTGTGTTCGCCATGGGTGGCGCGTTCATTCCATCGTGAAGACTGCTTCACCCAAATGAACTCCACGCACCTCATACCAGTCAGCAGGTAAAGCCCTCAACTCAAGGTGCTAGACCATGCAGATATCCCTCGCCCGACAGGTTGCCCTGGTCACCGGCGCCAGTTCCGGCATTGGTGCAGGCGCGGCCAGGGCATTGGCAGACGCCGGTGCCGCGGTGGTGCTCAACTACCACTCCAGCGCCGGCCCGGCACAAGACCTGGCCCGTGAAATCAACGCCAACGGTGGACGCGCCATCGCCGTCGGTGCCGATGTGTCGAAGGAGCCGGATGTCGAGCGACTGTTCGCCCAGACTGTCGAAGCCTTTGGCACGCTGGACATCCTGGTGGCCAACTCCGGCCTGCAAAAAGACGCCGCCGCCGTCGACATGAGCCTGGAGGACTGGAACACCGTGATCGGCACCAACCTGACCGGCCAGTTCCTCTGCGCCCGTGCCGCCCTGCGGATTTTCAACCAGCAGGGCATTCGCCAGGGCGTGTCCCGGGCCGCCGGCAAAATCATCCACATGAGCTCAGTGCACCAGCGCATCCCCTGGGCCGGTCACATCAACTACGCTGCCTCCAAGGGCGGCGTCCATCTGCTGATGCAGAGTCTGGCCCAGGAAATCAGCCACCAGCGCATCCGCATCAACAGCATCGCGCCCGGCGCGATCCGCACGGCCATCAACCGCGAGGTCACCGAAGGGGAACAGGAGCAGAAATTGCTGGAGCTGATTCCTTACGGGCGTATCGGCGATGTGGAAGATGTCGCCAACGCGGTGGTCTGGCTGGCGTCGGACTTGTCCGATTACGTGGTAGGCACCACGTTGTTCATCGATGGCGGGATGAGCCTTTATCCGGGGTTCCACGGCAATGGCTGACTATCACGAAACCCAAAGCCCTATCGAGAACCACGGCATCATCGGCGACATGCGCAGTGCTGCCCTGGTGAATGACCGAGGCAGTGTCGACTTTTTCTGCTGGCCGGAATTCGACAGCCCATCAATTTTCTGCTCGCTGCTGGACACGCCGGACGCGGGGATCTTTCAACTGGCGCCGGACCTGCCTAATGCCCGTCGCCAGCAGATCTACCTGCCTGACACCAACGTACTGCAAACCCGCTGGCTGAGTGATGACGCCGTGGTGGAAATCACCGACCTGCTGCCCATCGGCGACAGCGAGGATGACCTGCCGGTATTGATCCGTAAAGTGAGCATGACCCTCGGCAGCGCGACGTTTCGCATGCGCTGCGCGGTCCGCCACGACTACGCCCGCAGCCTCACCAGCGCACGCCGTGACGGCGATCACATCTGCTTCGAAGCACCGGGGCAACCTGGCCTGCGTTTGTGTTCCGATCAGCTCATGACCCTGGACGACCGGGCGGCGGTGGCCGAGTTCAGGCTGGAACAAGGCCAGAGCGCCGAGTTCCTGCTGGGCGGTATTGACGACCCGCGGCTTCAGGATGACATCAGCGCAATATGCCTGGAGCGAACACTGGCGTTCTGGCGCGGCTGGATTGGCCAATCCACCTATCGCGGGCGCTGGCGGGAAATGGTCAACCGCTCGGCCTTGGCGCTGAAACTGCTGACCTCACGCAAACACGGCGCCATCCTCGCCGCCGCCACTTTCGGCCTGCCGGAAACCCGTGGCGGCGAGCGCAACTGGGACTATCGCTACACCTGGATCCGCGACGCGTCCTTCACCGTTTACGCGTTCATGCGCCTGGGCTTCGTTGAAGAAGCCAACGCCTACATGCGTTTTCTGCGGGGCCGGGTCAGCGACTGCTGCGATCAGCCGATCAAACTCAACATCCTGTACGGCCTGGACGGCAGGTTGGAGCTACCAGAAGTCGAACTGCCACACCTCAGCGGCTTTGGTCATGCCAAGCCGGTGCGCATCGGCAACCTGGCCTACAAACAAGTGCAACTGGATATCTTCGGCGAATTGATGGACGCGGTGTACCTGGTCAACAAATACGGCGAAGCCATTTCCCATCAGGGCTGGAAACACGCCGTCAATGTGGTCGATCAGGTCTGTGATATCTGGCAGGACAAAGACGTGGGCATTTGGGAAATGCGCGGGGAGAAGCACCACTTCCTGCATTCGCGGCTGATGTGCTGGGTCGCCGTCGACCGCGCCATCCGCCTGGCGGTCAAACGCTCCTTGCCTGCGCCTTTCGCCCGCTGGGACCAGACTCGCCAGGCCATCTATGAAGACATCTGGACAAATTTCTGGAGCGAGGAACGGCAGCATTTCATCCAGCGCCTGGGCAGCACCGCCCTCGACGGTTCGATGTTGTTGATGCCGCTTGTGCGCTTCGTCAGCGCGCGCGACCCGCGCTGGCTCTCGACCCTCGATGCCATTGAAAAAGACCTAGTGCGCGATGGCATGGTCTACCGCTACCGCAACGACGAAAGCCCCGTCGACGGCCTCAGCGGCATTGAAGGTTCGTTCGCTGCGTGTTCGTTCTGGTACGTCGAATGCCTGGCCCGCGCCGGCCGCGTGGAAAAAGCCCAACTGGAGTTCGAACAACTGCTGCGCTACGCCAACCCGCTGGGCTTGTACGCCGAGGAGTTCGACAGCCACGGCTACCACCTGGGCAACACCCCCCAGGCTTTGACCCACCTGGCGCTGATCAGCGCCGCCAGCTTCCTGGACCGCAAATTGAGTGGGGACAAAACGCATTGGCAGCCGTGAGCCGGGCTGGCGAGTGAACGTATTCCCCGCTGTGCACGGGCTTTTGTGGGAGCAAGGCTTGCCCGCGATGAAGGCGACGCGGTCGTGAAATCGAGTCGCCCTCATCGCGGGCAAGCCTTGCTCCCACCCTGCACCACCAAAGCTCAGTACAACAAGTGGTGTATCTGCTACCGCGCCGACTCAGCCAGTTCGAGATCATCCAACGCTCGATTGGCCAGCAACGTACCCAGCTCAATCAACTGCTGAATCCCCAGCGCAACATGCCGCCGGGAACCTTCCAGCTCGAATGCCAGGTCACTGACCATGGCGTTGGCCGAAGCCAGGGTTTCGCTGAGGCTGGTCAGCACGGATTCGGTGTTGAGGCCGGGGACCACTGAAAATATCTGGCCGTCCTGGGTGTCGGGTTTGGCTGGGGCTGGGGGAGACAAGTGGACATTCAGCGCCCGGTCAGCGGCTTCGCGGAGTTTTTTGGTGTCGAGGGTGGTGTAGGCGGACAGGTTTTCGGCGCGTGGAGGGTTGGGGGTGATCTTGACCATTTGTGAAGCTCCTGACTTGAAATTGAGCCCACTCACCTCGTGACCAAACGAGGGGTGGTGGGCTATACGCAGGTTGGTCAACCGGGAAGTCAGGCACCCGGCGCACTCGAAAGTGCCCCGCGCACAGCCCACCGCAAAGCATACCGACAAGCACACAAAAAAGCGCCGACATGCTGAGGTTGGCGCGTGTGCGCCTGACATTGGACGGGTGACCAAACCCGGTCGCTGATTTTGCAGCGACCGGCAAAGCCTAGCCCCGCCGTTTCCGAACCAGCAACCGCCACGACTCGTCGGAAAATTCCGGTTCACCTATTTTTTTGTAGGAACTCCACACCCTTGTGGCGAGGGGATTTATCCCCGCTGGGCTGCGTAGCAGCCCGTCCATAGGCCAATCCACTTTGCCAGACAGACCGAGTTGACCGTTTTCGGGGCTGCTACGCAGCCCAGCGGGGATAAATCCCCTCGCCACAGAAGCGGGCACCAACATTTCTCCATCTATCGCTGCCGCCGGTTTCAGGTTGCCAGCCCTGTAAACCCCTCCTAAGATCGATGCACTCAAGGGTGCAGCGGAGCTGCCCGATAAAACCCGATTCAAGGATCTGACATGACCCATGTAAAACGCTCTATCACCACCCCGCCCCGAACAGGCCTGACCCGGGAAGACCTCTGGGAAGGCCAAGACAAGGGCCTGATCAAGTGCTGGGAAATCGGCCGCGATCGGGCGCTGAAGTTTCCCGATCTGGCGCAGCGTTGCCTGGCCGGTGAATTGCCGGTGCTCGGCTGGAAAGGCGGTGTCAGTCGCAGCCTGAAGAAAAACGAAAAGTTCGGCTGCCTCAAGTACCTCGCCCAATGGCAGGGCCTGCGCGGTGAAGACCTGGACATCGATCTGTCCCAGGACCGCACCCTGACCTGCTCCAGCACGAACATGATCGTGACCTTCACGCCGGATCGGGCCAAATATGTGAATCAGGAACCCGCATAACGGCAACCGAGCCGTGCAGGAGACCGACATGAACCAGGCGCCCAGAATCAACTTCGCGGTGACGCCTCTGCTGCGCATCGCCTACGAAGAGCACGGCCCCGCCAGCGGCGCCCCAGTGATCCTGCTGCACGGTTTCCCTTACGACCCCAGGGCCTTTGATGAAGTCGCACCGGCCTTGGCCCAGCGCGGCTATTGGGTCATCGTGCCGTACCTGCGCGGCTACGGCCCGACCCGGTTCAATAACCCGAGCATCCTGCGTTCCGGCCAGCAAGCGGCGCTTGCCCAGGATCTGCTGGACCTGATGCAGGCACTCGCCATTCCCCAAGCCGGGTTGTGCGGCTACGACTGGGGCGGGCGGGCCGCGTGTATCGTGGCGGCGCTGTGGCCCGAACGGGTTCGCTGCCTGGTGACCGGCGATGGCTATAACGTGCAGGACATTCCCCGATCGACTCAGCCGCTGGACCCTGAGACCGAGCACAGATTGTGGTACCAGTATTACTTCCACAGCGCCCGGGGCGTCGAGAGCCTGACACAGAACCGGCGCGAACTGTGCCAGTTGCTCTGGCGCCTGTGGTCACCGACCTGGACACGCGGCACAGCGCTGTATCCCCTCAGTGCCCCGTCCTTCGACAACCCGGATTTCGTCGAGGTGGTGATTCATTCCTACCGTCATCGCTTCATGTACGCACCGGGCGACCCGACGCTGGAGTGGATGGAGGAACGACTGACCGCGCAACCGGCCATCAGCGTGCCGAGCATCTCCCTGTGCGGTGCCGATGACGGCGTTGGACCTGCACCTGAGTTCGACGAAGACGCCGAACATTTCAGCGGTGTCTACGAGCGTCGAGTGCTCGCCGGTGTCGGCCACAACATTCCCCAGGAAGCCCCCCAGGCCACGCTCAGGGCATTGCTGGATCTGCTTGAGGGCTGACCGCGAAACGCTCGCGATACGCCTGGGGCGTCACACCCATGGCCCGCAGGAAGCTGCGGCGCAGGGTTTCTTCGCTGCCAAAGCCGCATTGCACCGCGACCCGCTTGATCGGCAGTGCTGTGTCGGCCAGCAGCCGGCGGGCGGTCTCCACACGAATCAGCTCCACCGCCCGCGCTGGCGTCTGGCCGGTGTCGGCACGGTAGTGACGCACGAAACTGCGCTCGCTCATCCCCGCCTCTGCCGCCAGACTCGGCAAGCCCAGGTCCTGGGTGAGGTTTTCCGCGATCCAGGCGTGCAGATCATCAAAACGACTGCCCTGATTCTGCAGTGACAAGGTCACGCTGAACTGCGATTGACCGCCTGGACGCTTGAGGAACACCACCAGTTGCCGGGCGACTTCCAGAGCGATGGCGCGACCCAAATCGTCCTCCACCAGGGCCAACGCCAGGTCGATGCCGGCCGTAACGCCCGCCGAAGTCCAGACCGGGCCGTCGTTGATAAAAATCGGGTTGGGTTCGACCCGCAGTTGCGGGTGCTGCCTGGCCAGTTGTTCGCAACGGGTCCAGTGCGTGACCACTCGGCGTCCGTCCAACCAACCGCTGGCGGCCAGCAGGAACGCCCCGGTGCACACCGACGCCACGCGCCGCGAGCGCAGACCATGGCCCCTGACCCAGGCCACCAGCGCCGCGTCCTGCGCCGCCTCGTACACCCCCCAACCGCCGGCGATAAGCAATGTGTCGCTACCCTCGCTCGGCAGCGGCTCGGCCATAAGCGTGAGCCCCGCCGACGACATCACCGCCCCGCCACCGGCAGCAATCACGGTGGGGGCGTAAGGCAACGGCAAGCCTTGCTGGCGTGCCAGGTCGTTGGCCGAAGCAAAAACCTGCAAGGGCCCGGTGACATCCAGCACCTGCACGTTGGCGAAAGCCAGTACATGAACGGTTTTCGGTGGATTTGGCATATTGGCGTAATTCGTGGGCTTATTGGCGTATACGCCAGAGCCTACGAGCCTAAAGTTAAACCGTCCACCCCCTCAGGCATCACTTCAGGAGAAAGCGCCATGGCGTTGCAGATCGGTTTTCTGTTATTCCCCCAGGTTCAACAACTGGACCTCACCGGCCCTTATGACGTGCTCGCCTCGCTGCCAGACGTGAAGGTGCACCTGATCTGGAAAGACCTGGCCCCAGTCACCGCCAGCACCGGGCTGGTACTCCTACCAACCACCACGTTCGAGAAGTGCCCCAAGCTCGACGTGATCTGCATCCCAGGCGGCAGCGGCGTCGGGCCGTTGATGGAAGATGAGCAGACCTTGGCGTTCATCAAGCAACAGGCGGCCCACGCGCAGTACATCACCTCCGTGTGCACCGGTTCGCTGGTGCTTGGCGCGGCGGGTTTATTGCAGGGTAAACGGGCCACCACCCATTGGGCTTATCACAGTCTGCTGCAAACCTTGGGCGCCACACCGGTCAAGGACCGTGTGGTACGCGACGGCAACCTGTTCACCGGTGGTGGCATCACCGCCGGGATAGATTTTGCCTTGACCCT
The DNA here is from genome assembly GCF_900156295.1 of Pseudomonas sp. A214. NCBI lineage: Bacteria > Pseudomonadati > Pseudomonadota > Gammaproteobacteria > Pseudomonadales > Pseudomonadaceae > Pseudomonas > Pseudomonas sp. A214. The sequence goes on along the minus strand of NZ_LT707062.1, from coordinate 2,667,493 downwards.
GGCGGCCGAACTGTTCGACCAGGACACCGCCGAGCTGGTCCAGCTACAGCTTGAATACGCCCCGGCCCCGCCGTTCACCGCCGGCTGCCCGGACACTGCACCGTCCCAAGTGTTGGCAGAAGCCAACCGACGTGCAGCAGAGTCGTTTCGAGTGCGCTCGCAGATTACTCAACGGGCAGCGGCGCGATTGGCACTGCAATAACGATTAACGCCAATCAGTCCCCCCAAAAAAAGGTGGTGAGGGGTTTTATCCCCTCACCACACAAGACATGAAGAATCTCCTGCCGCATCGATTCAATTCAGAACGGGCTGGCCGTCGGGCGCACCACCAGTTCGCTGACGTCCACATCGTCCGGCTGTTCAATGGCGTAGGCAATCGCCCGGGCAATCGCCTCGGCGGGAATGGCGATCCGGCGAAACTCGCGCATCTCGGCGCGCCCACCTTCATCGGAAATACTTTCGGCCAACTCCGACTCGGTTACGCCAGGGGAAATCACCGTCACCCGTACGTCACCACCGACCTCCTGACGCAAACCCTCGGAAATCGCTCGCACGGCGAACTTGGTGGCGCAGTACACCGCCGCCGTCGGGCTGACCGTGTAGGCACCAATGGAAGCAATGTTGATGAACTGGCCACTGCGCTGGCGTTGCATCAAAGGCAAACCGGCGGCGATGCCGTGGAGTACGCCACGAATGTTGACGTCGATCATGCGATCCCACTCGTCAACTTTCAGCGCCTCGAGTTTGGAGAGCGGCATGACCCCGGCGTTGTTGACGATCACATCGACCTTGCCGAATCGCTCGACAGCGAAGTCGATCAGGCTCTGCACATCATCACGGCGCGTCACGTCCACGGCTTTGCAAGCAGCCTGCTGGCCGTCGGCTTCAAGTTCCTGCACCAGCGCCTGCAAGCGATCGACGCGTCGCGCACCCAGCACCACTCGTGCGCCCCGGGCAGCCAGCAACCGTGCGGCGGCTTCGCCAATACCGCTGCTGGCGCCGGTGATCACCACAACTTTGTTTTGAATAGCGGACATGATGGTTTCCTCGTCTGGATGTATGGCCCCCCGATGGGAGCGTTTTGACAGGTCCAGATTAGGGAGCAGATCCGTGTCTGGGTTAGCCGGATCCTCCTGCGCCCTTGCACGATCCTGTAGCGATAAAACCGCCTCTGGTCGCCGGGCGCACAATCGGCTTTACTAGCGCGGTCCACCCATTTGGCCAGGGAGATAGATCGGCATGTCGGTATCCACGTCCATACACGTAACGCCTGAGGACGGCGTCAACCAGCGCCGCACCGAACTGGCGGAACTGATGAAGCGCTTCGCCCCGGAATTCGGCGTTCATCCCACCGCCATCGAGACCTTGCACCTGATCCGTAGCGACCAGCCCACCGAAGCCCTGCACACGATCCACAAGCCCGGTTTGTGCGTGATCGTCCAGGGGCGCAAAGAGGTTCGGCTGGCGGATGAATGCTACGTCTATGATTCGCTCAACTACCTGGTGGTCTCGGTCACCCTGCCGCTGGCGGGTCAGGTGATCGAAGCCAGCCCCGAGCGCCCCTACCTGTGCATTCGCCTGGATATCGACCCGGCGCAGATCTGCCGTCTGATCGCCGACGCCAGCCCCATTGGGGTACCGGCCCAACGGACCGATCGAGGACTATTCCTGGACCGCATCGACGCGCCGCTGCTCGATGCGGTGTTGCGTTTGCTGCGGCTGTTGGAGAGTCCGGACGATATCGCCACGCTCGCGCCCTTGGCCCAACAGGAAATTTTCTACCGCCTGCTACGGGGTGCACAGGGCCAGCGCTTGCACGAAATTGCCATCCCCGACACGCAAACCCACCGTATCAGTCGCGCAATCGAGTGGCTCAACAACCATTATGCCGAGCCGCTGAGCATCGATAGCCTGGCACAAATGATCAATCTCAGCCCTTCGGCATTGCACCATCGCTTCAAAGCCGTGACCGCCATGAGCCCGCTGCAATACCAGAAACAGCTGCGCCTGCAGGAAGCCAGACGGCTGCTGCTGGCGGAGAACAGCGACGTTTCGTCAATCGGCTACAAAATGGGCTATGAAAGCCCCTCGCAGTTCAGCCGCGAATACAGCCGTCTATTCGGGGCCTCGCCGAGCAAGGACATCGCCCGGCTACGTGCCGAGGCCTTGCAGATGAGTCGCGCCTGATCCTGCACACAAACAGGATCAGGCAAACCAAGGGTAGTATCCGTCTAACGGCGTCCCCCTCCTCGCCCCTACTCTGAACCCATGCAGCAAGACTACCGTCCGGGCTGCAACGGGTTCAGCAGATCGCGACATCTGAACGACCCGGCACTCAACCCCTTTTGATATGACCGGAGTCATCGCCATGAAAACTTTCAGTTCCTTGATCGCCGTTACCACCTTCGTCCTGAGCGTCAGTGCCTTTGCCCTGCCCAGCCAGCAGCAGGACCGTTTCTTTACGCAAACGCTCGGATATCAGCAGCCTGTGGCCGCTGATGGTTCGGACCGCACGCCTGAGCAGACTCTTGCCGCTGATGGTTCCGACCGCACACCTGGGCAGGCACTTGCCGCTGATGGTTCCGACCGCACACCTGGGCAGGCACTTGCCGCTGATGGTTCGGATCGCACACCTGGGCAGGCACTTGCCGCTGATGGTTCCGACCGCACACCTGGGCAGGCACTTGCCGCTGATGGTTCCGACCGCACACCTGGGCAGGCACTTGCCGCTGATGGTTCCGACCGCACACCTGGGCAGGCACTTGCCGCTGATGGTTCCGACCGCACACCTGGGCAGGCACTTGCCGCTGATGGTTCCGACCGTACCATGGCGCGACGCCTGGCTTGATAGGTCGGCTTTTCTGCAGACGAAAAAAAACCCGCCGAGGCGGGTTTTTCCAAGACCATCACGACTCCCTGTCGATAGCCATCCTTGCAAGGTCGATCGTCCCTGATCCTGAAGCACTCCCTGTGCTTCAGTGGTTGAGTACAGATTACGCATCGGATCCAAAGCGCAACAGACGATATAGCAACCATGGCGTGTAAGACATTCGCTATAGCAGCCCTTCCGTAAACCCTTAGATGCACGGGCACTGAGGATCAGGCCTTGGCCAGGAATGCTTCGATATTCGCCATCTGCTCGTCCCAACCACGGCTGTCCATACGAAAAGCCTTAAGCCGACGCGCCTCCGGGATACCGTTAAAGCCCGACTCCACCACTTTGAGCAAGGTGCCGCCATCCATGTCTTCAAGTTCGAACTGAACCCTCGTTTCGGGTTCCTGAGAGTAGTCCACCTGCGGTTCAATGGCGTACGGATGCCAGCGAAACGAAAAAACCCGCTCCGGCTCGACCCGCTCTACCGCAACGTCCCAGATAAGGTGTTCATAACCAGGATAGGTGATCTGCCCCTGGGTACGCTCGCCCGCGACAAATCGTCTGCCTTCAAGCGCGACGCCGAACCATTGACCGAAGGCTTCGGCATTGGCCAAGGCCCGCCAGACCTGAGAGCGCGGCGCCTTGAGCAGAATTTTTCTTTCGATGCGATCAGATGAATGCATGAGTCACCTCCTGTGTTCAACCCTAGGCCTGTAAGACCACGAGGCCAACCAGAAAGTTGTATCGACCCAGCGTTTGGGTACACTCCTTCGGCATTTAGAAATCCCATCAAGGAGAGATCGACCATGTTCCCACGCTTGTTTCTGGGCCTGACGCCGCTGCTTTTTATCAGTATTGTCCAAGCCGATGACTGCGCCAATGCTAGCACCCAGGGAGCAATGAACCAGTGCGCAGCCCAAGAGAACAAAGCCGCTGACGACGAGCTGAACAGTCTGTACAAGCAGATCACTGCACGCCTTAAAGATGACCCGCAGGCCAAGCAGCTACTGGTCAAGGCACAGCGGGCCTGGATCAGCTTCCGTGACGCCGAATGCAATTTTTCTGCCTCCGGAGTCGAAGGGGGTAGCGTCTATCCGCTGGTCCACAGCAATTGCGCCACAGCCGTAACCAAGGCCCGGGTCGAGACGCTCAAGACCTACCTCAAGTGCGAAGAAGGTGATCTGAGCTGCCCGGTCCCTGGGGCTTAACCATTGATGCAAAAAAAGGATGACCTCTTCAGGTCATCCTTTTTTTTCGGCACAAAAACAAAACCCCTACCTGCGTCAGCAGATAGGGGTTTCGGAATTTAATCTTGACGATGACCTACTCTCACATGGGGAAACCCCACACTACCATCGGCGATGCATCGTTTCACTGCTGAGTTCGGGATGGGATCAGGTGGTTCCAATGCTCTATGGTCGTCAAGAAATTCGGTAGCCAGCGCGTGCCTTGCGGTCACGTTCCAGCAAATGGGTATGCGATAGGTTTGTGTGTTGTGCGAACTTTCGGTTCATAGCGTCTTCACACACCGCAATCTGGTGCCCTGTATCGGGTCAACAAATTGCTTGGGTGTTATATGGTCAAGCCTCACGGGCAATTAGTATGGGTTAGCTCAACGCCTCACAGCGCTTACACACCCCACCTATCAACGTCGTAGTCTTCGACGGCCCTTCAGGGGACTCAAGGTCCCAGTGAGATCTCATCTTGAGGCAAGTTTCCCGCTTAGATGCTTTCAGCGGTTATCTTTTCCGAACATAGCTACCCGGCAATGCCACTGGCGTGACAACCGGAACACCAGAGGTTCGTCCACTCCGGTCCTCTCGTACTAGGAGCAGCCCCTCTCAAATCTCAAACGTCCACGGCAGATAGGGACCGAACTGTCTCACGACGTTCTAAACCCAGCTCGCGTACCACTTTAAATGGCGAACAGCCATACCCTTGGGACCGGCTTCAGCCCCAGGATGTGATGAGCCGACATCGAGGTGCCAAACACCGCCGTCGATATGAACTCTTGGGCGGTATCAGCCTGTTATCCCCGGAGTACCTTTTATCCGTTGAGCGATGGCCCTTCCATACAGAACCACCGGATCACTAAGACCTACTTTCGTACCTGCTCGA
>NZ_LT707062.1:0-2657500 GCF_900156295.1 Pseudomonas sp. A214 | reverse complement strand
ATATAGACGGAATCGCTGCGATTGCGCAGTATATTGCGCAAACCAGCCTTCCCCCGCTTTTATCTTGGACGACGCTTAGCAATGACTCTCCCACATCGCAGCCTGGCAACCACTCTTTACCCGGTCGCCCTTCTATTGATTGCCATGGCATCCATCCAGTCGGGAGCTTCACTTGCCAAAAGCATGTTCCCGGTTGTGGGCGCACAAGGCACCACGACGCTGCGGCTTATCTTTGCCAGCCTCATCATGCTGTTGTTGCTGCGACCATGGCGCGCCAAGCTCTCAGCTCAATCCCTGCGCACCGTGATCGTCTACGGGATGGCGTTGGGCGGCATGAACTTTCTTTTCTATATGTCGCTGCAAACGGTTCCGCTGGGAATTGCCGTGGCACTGGAATTTACCGGTCCTCTGGCGGTTGCCATTTACGCTTCGCGGCGAGCCATCGATTTTCTCTGGATTGCCCTGGCGATCACCGGCCTGCTTCTATTGATACCCACTGGAGCCACCAGCAGCGGTATTGACCTGGTCGGCGCCGGTTATGCCCTGGGGGCGGGATTCTGCTGGGCACTGTACATCCTGTTTGGCCAGAAGGCTGGCGCGGACAACGGCGTGCAAACCGCCGCACTGGGGGTAATGATCGCGGCCCTCTTCGTCGCGCCCATCGGTATCGTCCACGCAGGGGCCGCATTACTGACGCCGAGCCTGATTCCGATCGCCATTGGCGTCGCCATTCTGTCCACTGCCCTGCCCTACACGCTGGAGATGATCTCCCTCACACGGATGCCAGCCCGTACTTTCGGCACACTCATGAGCATAGAACCCGCCTTCGGTGCGCTCTCAGGACTGGTGTTTCTTCAGGAATACTTATCCCTGGCTCAATGGGCCGCCATTGGCTGCATCATCCTGGCGTCAGTCGGCGCAACGCTGACGATGGGTAGCGCCGCGAAGCCCGCCATCGCGGTTGATTGAGGCAGGATTTAACGAAGCTCTGGTATTTACCGCACATTTAGGCCATGTTTAGCCCGTAACCTAATGTCAGACATGGAATTTTCATACAGGACGTCACGAACGCTTAAAGCAAAAGCGAACACAATCGCAAGCAGACATAAGATCCGCGGCGGTGATAAGGACGGGAATGAAACGAATTTTGATATTGATCGTTGTGCTTGCAATTGCGGGCTGCGCAGCGACAACAAAGACTGAAGTCAAACGCGGTAAAAAGGGTTTGCACATCAACTGCTCCGGCTTGTCCTCGTCCTGGGAACAATGCGCCGCCAGCGCCGCCAACTCATGCGCCCCCAAAGGTTACAGGGTGATCGCAAAGTCGGGCGACGCTGTCGAGGAGCCGGGGGATTATCCTTTCGGACTCAACCCCGCCGGCTATACCAGTCGCAGCATGATCGTCATCTGTAAATAGGCAGCGGGTCAGTCCGGCCGCTGCTGGGCTATTCGACGACTGATCTCATCATGACTGGACTTGAGGACATCACGCTGGACCTCTGGCGTGGCCAGCATGCGGGCGACAACCAACGCGCCCACGCATTGCGACAGAATGGCCCAGGCCAGGCTTTCGCTTCCCAATATCCGCGCCCAGCTTCCATGCAAACGACAGATCCATGTTTGCGCCGCCTCCCTCACCTGCACGTCGGACCGCGCGATCTCAGCGCCCAGCACCGGCAGCGCACACCCCGCCTCCGGCTGTTCGACGTGGCTCATGCTCAGGTACTGCTTGAGACATCGCTCCAGTTTCTGTGAGTCCAGAACCTTCTCACCACTCAAGCGCTCCAGGCTTTGCGCCAACTCTCGCTCGACGATCGTCTTGAAAAGCTCATCCTTGGATGAGAAGTGACTGTAGAACGCCCCGCCGCTCAAGCCGATCGCCTTCATCAGGCCATCGACACCGACAGTGGAAAACCCCGATTTCTTGGCGGACATGGCACTGCTGGCGAGCAGTTTCTCTCGGGTCTCCAATTTGTGATTGGCTGAATAACGCATATATCTGGCCTCTGATTGCCCACCTTGACGCTTGCCGGATCTTAGCATAACGTCCGTTTAGCTAACGATCGTTTACCAATGAGGCTAATCATGAATAACAAGAAGGTCGTACTGGTTGTTGGCGCAGGCGATGCCACCGGAGGCGCAATAGCCAAACGTTTTGCGCAGGAAGGTTTCGTGGCCTGTGTTACCCGCCGCAGCGCTGACAAACTCGCGCCATTGGTCGATTCAATTCGGGCTCAGGGCGGTGATGCGCATGGTTTTGCCTGTGACGCGCGCAAGGAAGACGAGGTGGTCGCGCTGATCGAGCAAATCGAAAGCCAGATCGGTCCGATTGAAGCCTTTGTATTCAACATCGGCGCCAACGTGCCCTGCAGCATCCTTGAAGAGACCGCGCGCAAATATTTCAAGATTTGGGAGATGGCCTGTTTTTCCGGTTTCCTCAATGCTCGGGAAGTGGCCAAACGCATGGCCTCGCGCCAGCGCGGGACGATTCTGTTTACCGGGGCCACGGCGGGATTGCGCGGGGCTTCAGGGTTCGCCGCCTTCGCTGGGGCCAAACATGGCATCCGCGCATTGGCCCAAAGCATGGCCCGTGAACTGGGGCCGATGAATATTCATGTGGCCCATGTGGTGGTGGACGGCGCCATCGACACCGACTTCATCCGCGATAACTTTCCGGAAAAATATGCAACCAAGGATGCGGACGGCATTCTCAATCCCGAACACATCGCCGACAACTATTGGTATCTGCACACCCAACCCCGCGACGCCTGGACCTTCGAGCTAGACCTGCGGCCCTGGAGCGAACGCTGGTAAACCGCCCCCCTCACAATAACAAGAGCGCAGATACCATGAGCAAATCCGTGGAGTTTTTCTTCGACCTCGGCAGCCCGACCACCTACCTGGCCTATACCCAACTACCGACCCTGTGCGCGCAAACCAACAGCCAGTTGATCTACCGTCCGATGCTGCTTGGCGGCGTCTTCAAGGCGACTGGCAATGCGTCACCGGTTACCGTGCCGGCCAAGGGGCCTTATCTATTCAAGGATTTGAATCGCTTCGCCAACCGCTACGGCGTTGACTTCAAGCTCAATCCGCACTTCCCGATCAATACGCTGTTACTGATGCGCGCCGTGACCGGCATGCAACTGCACCATCCGGAACGATTCGAGGCCTTCATCGATTGCCTGTTTCGCGCCCTGTGGGTGGACGGCCGCAATCTCAACGACCCGGCAACAGTCGCGGAGGTGTTGAACCAGGGCCATTTTGATCCCGATCATGTGCTGGCCCTGACGAGCAACGAGCAGGTCAAGGAAGCACTCAAGATCACCACCGAAGAAGCGATTAAACGGGGCGTGTTCGGCGCCCCGAGCATGTTCGTCGGCGACGAGCTGTTCTTCGGTCAGGATCGGCTGGACTTCGTCCGTGAAGCCCTGGGCTGATGCCTTAGGTCAGATCGCCAGCGTCCGCGTGTTCAGCCATTGCAGCGCGTCGCCTTCTAGCAACGGGCTCAATCGACGCTGAACCTCGGCATGGTAGGCGTTGAACCAGTCTTTTTCGTCCTGGGTCAGCAAGGACGGCTCCAGGCAACGCGTGTCGATCGGGCACAGGGTCAGGGTTTCGAACTCGAGGAAGTCGCCGAACTCGCTGCTCCCCGCCTCGCGATTCAACACCAGGTTCTCGATGCGTACCCCCCAACGGCCCGGACGATAAGTGCCCGGTTCGATAGAGGTGATCATGCCCGCCTGCATCGCTGTTTGCGGCGCGGCGGCGGCCTGATAGGCAATCACCTGCGGGCCTTCATGAACGTTGAGAAAGTAACCGACGCCGTGGCCAGTGCCATGACCGTAGTCCACCTGCTCGGCCCAGATCGGCGCGCGAGCGATGGCGTCCAGCAAGGGCGACAGAATGCCCCGTGGAAATTTGGCGCGAGACAAGGCAATCACGCCCTTGAGCACGCGAGTGCAATCCCGCTTCTGCTCCACGGTAGGCGTTCCGACTGGCACCATACGGGTGATATCGGTGGTACCACCCAGGTATTGGCCGCCAGAATCGATCAGCAGCAAGCCATCGCCCTCGATGACCGCGTGGGCTTGCTCCGTGGCGTGGTAATGGGGCATCGCGCCGTTGGCGTTGAACGCGGCAATGGTATTGAAGCTCAGTGAGACAAATTCCGGCCGGCGTGTACGGGCGGCGGTCAGGTGCTCATCGATGGTCAGTTCGGTAATGCGCTCGCGACCCCAGGCGCTTTCCAGCCAGGCAAAGAACTCGCAAAGCGCCGCACCGTCCTGCTCCATGGCCCGACGAATGTGCTCGGCGTCGGCCAGGCTTTTGCGAGACTTGGCCAGCGTCGTAGGGTTGAGTCCCTCGACCAGCTTCACGCCACTGTCCAGATTATCCAGCAAACCGACCGTGACCCGCGCCGGATCGATCTGCAGGCTCGCGCCACTGGGCACTTCCCGTAATGCGGCCGCCGCTTCGCTGTAATCACGCAGGGTCACGCCGTCCTGTTCAAGAACGGCACGCAGCGACGCATCGACCTTATCCAGGGCCACGAACAGCGTTGCCTGTTGCTGGCTGATCAAGGCAAAGGAAACGAATACCGGGTTGAACGACACATCCGCACCGCGCAAGTTGAACAGCCAGGCGATGTCATCCAGCGTGGCGATGAAATGCCACTGGGCACCGCGCTCCTTGAGGGTTTCCCGCAGCTTGGCGAGTTTCTCGACCCGGCTGACGGTCGCCTGCGGCGGCAGATGGGCATAAACCGGTTGGCTCGGCAGGCTTGGGCGGTCGCTCCAGGCCTCCTTGAGCAGATCCATGTCGGTGCGCAACCGCGCCCCGCGTGCCTGAAGCTTGTCGCTCAGGGTCCGGGCCGAGGCCACAGCCATGACCGCGCCATCAACCGCCACCGCTGCGCCTTCAGGCGTCTGTTCGGCCAGCCAATCCAGCGGGCCAGCCTGACCGGGAATGAGCTTGACCAGTTCAATACCGCTGCCTTCAAGCTCCTTGGTGGCCTGCTCCCAATAACGGCTGTCCGCCCAGACGCCCGCGAAGTCCGCCGTGACGATCAGAGTCCCAACCGAGCCATGAAACCCCGACAGCCATTGCCGTCCTTGCCAATAGCCCGGCAGGTATTCCGACAGATGCGGGTCGGCCGATGGCACCAGCAATGCGTGAATGCCTTCGCGATTCATCAATTGGCGGATTCGGGCCAGGCGCTGGGGAACCAGTCCATGGGTCAAAGGCTCGGTACTCATCGTTTCTCCTGCTCGTAAAATAGTGTTGTTCGCTTGCACCAAGGGCTCTGGATATCAACCACAGCGACTGATCAGCGAGCTTAACAGGCATCCGCCCCAAGCTCAGCCCTTAGCCGATGCTTTCGAGCAGCAACGGATACAACGAGGCGACCAATAACAGCGCCATCCCCCAGTTGAACAGGCGCAGCCAGCGACGATCACGCAAAAGATTGCGTAACAGGCTGCCGCACACCACCCACAGGCTCACGCTCGGCAGGTTGATCAGGGCAAACACCGCAGCGATAACCAGCACATTGAAGAAATAACCTTGAAGCGGCGTGTAGGTGCTGATGGCGCCGATGGCCATGATCCAGGCCTTGGGATTGACCCACTGAAACGCCGCCGCGCCCCAATAGCTGATGGGCGTGCTGTCCCCTGGCCGGTTTTCAGAGACCGGCCCGGAGTGGGCGATTTTCCACGCCAGGTACAACAGGTAGGTCGCACCTACATAGCGCAGTACGGTGTAGAGCAGAGGGTAGGTCTGGAACACCGCGCCCAGGCCAAGCCCCACCGCCAGCACCAGGGAAAAGAAGCCGCAGGTGATGCCCAGCATGTGAGGAATCGTGCGGTTGAAACCGAAATTGACGCCCGAGGCCAGCAACATGGTGTTGTTGGGACCGGGGGTGATCGAGGTCACCAGGGCAAACAGGGCGAAGCCCAGCAACAGGTCAAGCGAAAGGGTCATGGCAGGCATATCCAATGGGACGGTCAGTCAAGTCATGACCCTACCCCACGTCCTGAGCCAAACCCATGGACAGTTAGGCAAAACTTCGAGCAGTACAGTCCTCAGCTCGGCCGCCCAGACCGCTTCATGGCTCGCTCGGCGCTCATTTGCCCCTGGTCGTCGAAACCCACGTTTTTCTGCGAAGGACCGAGCAACTCGGCTTTTTTCGCGTGATATTCCTCAAACGACAGGCCCCGGCGATTCAAGGCTTCAAGGGCCAGTTCACGGGTTTCTTCGGCGGTGTAGGGGCGCAACTCCGGCGACGAAGAGGCGCAGCCGCTCAACACAGTGGCCGTTAACAGCAGCAAAACAGCAAAAGTCCGATTCATGGCAAGTATCCAATGTTCTGAAGTGGGGCGATGAACAAAGGCTACCCGCCGCCTTCACGCGGCAGAAATCAACCCGTTTGATAGTGGGTATTGCTGGCTCGGATCGTCCGCTGCGCTTAACCGACCAACTGGCAATGCAGGGCGTTGTCGGCACTGCGTTCGATGTTGCGCAACACCTGGAACGAGCCGAATGTCACGGCCTTGGCCCTGTGGGCCTGGATCAGCCGCCAGAAATCCTGCTCACCACGCTCGAAACTCTGAAACGCCGCTTCGCCCGCCTCGCGGTTTTGCCAATGCAAATAGTTGAGAACCCGTCGTCCGTCCTCGCTGACCTGGATACTGGCACTCAGAAATCCTGCATGCCCCCGGGCCAGCCGCTCGGTCTGCTCTGACAGGGCCGTCACCAGCGCCTGTTGCCATTGAGGTTCGATGTCGAACTCCATCAACTGGGTAAAACTCTGATTGTTCCTTGGTGATTGCATGAAAGGTCCTCGCTGTACGTAGGGCGGATCTTGCGGTCCGATGGCGTGCAGGGTAAAACCTCTAGTTAACTCAAGGTCAAGCAGAGAATGCAGGCGATGACACAGATAAACGTCCACAAGGAACTCACCGTCGGCCAAGTGGCCGCCCGCAGTGGCGTGGCCGTCACCGCCCTGCACTTCTATGAATCCAAGGGGCTGATCAAAAGTAATCGTAACCAGGGCAACCAACGCCGCTATCCACGGGAAGTGTTGCGACGTGTGGCGCTGATCAAGGTCGCCCAAGGCCTTGGCATTCCGTTGGCCGAAATCGGCAGCGCCTTGAAAACCTTGCCCGACGACCGCGCCCCAACGGCGAACGACTGGAAGATCCTCTCAGCCCAGTGGAGCCGCGAGCTGGATCAGCGCATCAACCACTTGATGGCGCTGCGCGATCGACTCAACGGCTGCATCGGTTGCGGCTGCCTGTCGATGGAAGGTTGCCCGCTGCGTAACCAGGGCGATGTGTTGGGCAAGCGCGGGCCGGGAGCGCATCTGCTGGACACGCCGTGAAACGTTCGTCGGGTCATGCGCCGCCCCCAAGTCGCTGTCCTATAGTGGATGGGCGCAAATCGGCGAGGCCCTCTTCGCCTCCCCATAACAACAAGGAGAAACGTCATGGGTGTCAAAGCCATTCCTGAAGGTTTCCATAGCATCACGCCCTACCTGGGCATTCAAAAAGCCGCTGAAGCCATCGAGTTCTACAAAAAAGCCTTCAATGCCACCGAGGTCATGCGCCTGGACATGCCGGACGGGGGCGTCGGTCATGCCGAGCTGCGGATTGGCGATTGCCCGATCATGCTCGGCACGCCTTGTGATCAAGGGCCGTTGCGTAACCCCGAACAATCAGTGCCGGTAGGCCTGCATCTCTATGTCGAAGATGTGGACAAAGCATTCGCCCAAGCGATTGCCGCTGGTGGCACGGTGATTTCCGAGGTCAAGGATCAGTTCTATGGTGATCGCAGCGGCACCTTGAAAGACCCCTTTGGGCATGTGTGGTTTCTGGCTACGCACAAGGAGGATCTGACTCAGGAACAGATTGAACAGCGGGCCAGGGAGATGTTTCAACAGCAGGGCTGACGGCCAACCTGCTCTTGTGGCGAGGGGCCCCATCCCCTTGCCGCAGTTTTTTTACATTTCCGCCCAGCCGATTTGCTGGAGCCAGGATGGGAAATACATCCGGTTCGCAAACGCGAAACATTTTCTTTCATCTTTCGCTTCAGGATTTCCATTGCTCGTTCGTCTTAATTAGATGCAGCAGGTCGCGTCGGCAAAAGCCACGACCGGCTTTTCAGGGTTCAGGGGATTACGAAGCCCGTAATACCGAGCCTTTCATCGAATCAAGACGTTCAAACCATGTCGAAGAAATCCCGCTCCAAACTCTGGTTTCTGGTTCATAGCTGGCTGGCACTGCCCATCTGGTTTTTCGTCCTCATCGTTTGCGTCACCGGCACGCTGGCGGTGGTCAGCCAGGAGATCGTCTGGCTGGTCAATCCCGAGATGCGCGCCAGCAAACCCTCGGACGACGCAGCGCTGCTCAGCTACGACCAGGTCGTCGCCGCCATCAAGCAAGCCCAGCCGCAAACCCAGGTGCAGAGCATCGTACGCCCGGATGAGTCGCATTTTGCCCTGGAGGTCGGCGTGACCTACCCCGACGGGCGCCCCGACAAGATCTACGTCAACCCATACAGCGGCATCGTCCAGGGCTCGGCGCCGACGTTCAATTTCAGAGGTTTTACCCGTGCCCTGCATGGCTGGTGGCTGGTACCGTTCACCAATGGTTACAGCTGGGGATGGTACCTGGTGTCACTCCTCGGCCTGCCGCTGCTGGCATCCCTGGTGACCGGGCTGGTGGTCTACAAGCGTTTCTGGAAGGGTTTTTTCCGTCCGACCCTGCGGATCCGCCACGGCGCACGCATTTTCTGGGGCGATTTCCACAGGCTCAGCGGCATCTGGTCGATCTGGTTCATCGCGGTCATTTCCATTACCGGCACCTGGTTCCTGATCGAGGCGTTGCTGTCGGACAACCAGATTTCCATTTCCAGCGCACCGGTCATTCCGGTGGTATCACGTGAAAGTGTCCCGCTGTCAGCCGACGGTACCGCGCCATCACAACTGAACCTGGACCGCGCGATTGAAATCGCCCGCCAACAAATCCCTGGCCTGGAAACCAGCTTCGTCAGCCTGCCCGGCAACGCTTACAGCCACTTGGAAATCGGTGGACGCGGTTGGTATCCGCTGATGTTCCAGACCGCCACCATCAATCCTTATAACGGTGAGGTCGCCGCCTCGCGACTGCTGTCGGACCGCACAGCGCTGGAATTCGTCACCGAATCCATGCGTCCGTTGCACACCGGGGACTTCGGCGGCCTCTGGATCAAGCTCATCTGGTTCTTCTTCGGTTTGATCATGAGCATGATGGTCCTCAGCGGACTGCTGATCTGGACCAAACGCACCGCCCTGGCTACCGCGAATGCCTTCAAGCGCAGCCAAAAACCTTCCCGGGAAGCTCGAACTGCGCCGTTGTTGCAGCCGTCCATTCACCGTGAATCGCCGGAGGGCAACCTGTGACCCCGTCCACCACCACCGCGCCGCCATCACGTCTAAGTGTGTTCTGGCAAAAATGGCGCTTTCACCTCAACGTGCTGCTATTGCTGATCCCACTGGGTTTCATGCCCAAGTACTTCTCCGAAGCCGCGTTGTTCCGCGGCGATGCCGGGCTGGGTGAGCGGGAGGTCGGTGAAGTCCAGGTCGGCCCCTGGAGCCTGCGCCTTGCAGAGTTTCGCGACGAAGCGCCACGTCTCGATGGACCGGCAGGCCATATGAAGCACTTCAACGCCGCGCTGTGCCAAAGCTGCATCAGCCAGGTCAAGGCTACTTATCTGCGTATCGGCAAACCTCGCAGCCTGCGGGCCGCCGGGGTGATTTTCTTCGGCTCGCCCTATCGCATGGGCGCCTTGTTGCCGGTGCCGCAAAAGACCCGGCTCGACGCCGAACTGTGGATCACCCTTGAAGGCTGGGACGGCTCGATGCACCAGGCTTCCATACCCCTGAGCCAGGCCTCGCCGGCCACCATCGCCTGGCTGAAAACCCAAGGAGCCCAACCATGACTGCCCGCGGCTATCTCAACAGCCTGGTGCTGCTGCTCTGCGCAGGTGCCAGCAGCAACGCCCTGGCCCATAACCCGATGTGTGAATGCAAGGCCATCGACGCTGAGCAGATCCAGTGCACCGGCGGTTTTTCCGACGGCAGTGGCGCGCCCGGCGTGACCCTGGATGTGATCGGCTACGACGAAACCATCCTGGTGCCGGGCAAGCTCGGCGCCGATTCGACGCTGACATTCAAGAAGCCCAACGCCGAGTTCTACGTACTCTTCGACGCCGGCCCCGGCCACGTGGTGGAAATCGACCAAGCCGATATCGAGGCCCCATGAGCAATCCCACCACCCAAGTGATCCGTCCCGCCGGCGCCGGCCATGAAACCCTGTATGTGTTGCTGCTGTGCCTGATCATCATTCTGGTGGCCGGATCGGTGGTGGCCTGGCACGGCGAAACCCATGACGTCAGCGAGGTGCCTGCCCATCAAGTTGACGCCCGCCGCGATCTCAGCGCTGCCGAGCAAGGCATCTATGCCGACCTGCGGGTGACCCTGGATGAGATCCGTCTGCTACGCGAAGAGCAACAGTCCCTGCCCACCCCGCAAATCCTGGCCGAAGAGGGCTTTGCCCCGTTCGCTCAGGACGCCAGTTCCGTCAGCCGAGGCGGACATGTCTGGCGGCAGGTGGAGAACCGGGCCTACTTCGGCGCCAGTGCAAATCCATCCGTCGCCGGTTCATTTCTGATGCGCATCGGCGAAGCATCCGACGCCGTCCCGGACATCTGGCTCAATCGCGGCAACAGCGTCGCCGTCTCCAGCGATCTGGACGACACCGCTTTGTCCGCCGCCGGCTGGAAGCAGATCGTCGCGCAGTTCGACGCCGGCGTAACCCGCCAGCACCGGCACTGACCCCACGTCCTCATTCGAGAGAAGACCGTTTGCCCATGTCTATTGCATTCCAACGCCGCCCTTTGCTGGGCCTGCTGATCGGCCTGCTCGCCTGTCTGTTCACACCACTGGCAAGCGCCGAAGCGGCCAAGCGCCTGCGTATTGGCATCACCCTGCATCCTTATTACAGCTACGTGGCCAACATCGTCGGCGACAAGGCCGAAGTGGTGCCGCTGATCCCGGCCGGCTTCAACCCCCACGCCTACGAACCTCGTGCCGAGGACATCAAGCGCATCAGTGGGCTCGATGTGATCGTGCTCAACGGTGTGGGTCATGACGATTTCGCCGACCGGATGATCGCCGCCAGCGAAACCCCGAACGTGAACGTGATCGAAGCCAACGAAAACGTACCGCTGCTGGCTGCCACCGGGATCGCCGCTCGGGGCGCCGGCAAGGTCGTGAACCCGCATACCTTCCTGTCCATCAGTGCCTCCATTGCCCAGGTCAATAACATCGCCCGGGAACTGGGCAAGCTTGATCCGGACAACGCCAAGGCATACACCCAGAACGCCCGCGCCTATGGCAAGCGCCTGCGACAAATGCGTGCCGCGGCCCTGGCAAAGCTGACCCAGGCCCCCAATGCCGAGTTGCGGGTCGCCACGGTCCACGCCGCCTACGATTACCTGCTGCGCGAATTCGGCCTGGAGGTCACCGCCGTGGTCGAGCCGGCCCATGGCATCGAGCCAAGCCCGAGCCAGTTGAAGAAGACCATCGACCAACTGCGCGAACTGGACGTGAAAGTGATCTTCTCGGAGATGGACTTTCCGTCCACCTACGTCGACACCATCCAGCGGGAGTCGGGGGTAAAACTGTACCCGCTCTCGCACATTTCCTACGGCGACTACAGCGCCGAGAAGTACGAAAAGGAAATGACCGGCAACCTCGACACCGTGGTCCGGGCCATTCAGGAGTCCGGCGCATGACGGTCCAGGAAACGCTCACCTTGCAACACGTCGGCCCCTTGATCGAGTTCGACGATGTCAGCCTGAACCTGGGCCGGACCACGATTCTCGATGCGGTGGCCTTCCAGGTGCAGCCGGGCAGCATTCATGCGCTGGTGGGTCCGAACGGCGGAGGCAAGAGTTCGCTGATCAAGACCTTGCTCGGGCAGATGCCCCACCAGGGACGCTTGAGCCTGCAATGGCCGGGTGAGCCCGGTGTCATCGGCTATGTGCCCCAAGCCTTGGAATTCGACCGCGGCCTGCCTATGACCGTGGATGATTTCATGGCAGCGATGTGCCAACGCCGGCCGGCCTTTCTCGGCCTGAGCAAGCATTACGTCGGCGCTATCGGCCAGGCCCTGGAACGGGTCGGCATGCAGGACAAACGCAAGCGTCGCATGGGCGCGCTGTCCGGCGGTGAACGCCAGCGGGTGTTGTTGGCCCAGGGGCTGATTCCTGCGCCGCAACTGCTGGTGCTGGATGAACCGATGTCGGCGCTGGACGAGGCCGGCATCCAGGTGTTTGAACACCTGCTGCGAGACTGGCGCCAGGCCGGCATCACGGTGCTGTGGATCGAACATGACCTGGAAGCCGTCGGGCGCCTGGCTGACCGCGTCACCGGCCTGAACCGCCGCGTGCTGTTCGATGGCCCGCCGCGCCAGACCCTGACGCCGGAGCGCTTGCTGACGCTGTTTTCCACCCATCCACGCCCGAACGGGAGCGCCGCCTGATGAGTTACGAAGCCTTTCGTTTGATGGTCCAGGGCTGGGCGTCGTCCGGCTATCTGCCCGAAGCGCTGGCTTATGGGTTTGTGGTCAATGCGTTGCTGGCCGGGCTGCTGATCGGCCCGGTGCTGGGTGGCCTCGGCACCCTGGTGGTGGTCAAGCGCTTCGCGTTTTTCTCTGAAGCCGTGGGCCACGCGGCGCTGACCGGCGTGGCGGTCGGCATCCTGCTCGGCGAACCCTACACCGGGCCCTACGGCAGCCTGTTCGGCTATTGCCTGCTGTTCGGCATCCTGCTCAATTACCTGCGCAACCGCACCGGCCTGGCACCGGACACGCTGATCGGCGTTTTCCTCTCGGTGTCCCTGGCCCTGGGCGCCAGCCTGCTGCTGATCCTGGCGGGCAAGATCAACGTGCACATTCTGGAAAACGTGCTGTTCGGCTCGGTGCTGACGGTCAATGGCAATGACCTGCTGGTGCTGGCGGTGGTCGGTTCACTGGTGATGGCTTTGGCGTTGCCGCTGTACAACCGCATCATGCTCGCCAGTTTCAATCCGCAACTGGCGGCGGTGCGCGGGGTGGCGGTCAAGACGCTGGATTACCTGTTCGTGGTGTTGGTGACGCTGATCACCGTGGCGGCGGTAAAGGTCATCGGCGCAATTCTGGTGGGGGCCTTGCTGGTGATTCCGGCGGCTGCGGCGCGTCTGCTCAGCCAGTCGTTGAAAGGTTTTTTCTGGTGCTCCGTGCTGATCGCAACCGTCAGCACCCTGTGCGGGATTCTCGCACCGATTGTCTTCGACCTGCCGATCCCGTCCGGTGCCGCGATCATTCTCGTGGCCGGCATCGCATTTGCCCTGGCCGCCATTGCCCGGGGTGTTGTCCCCAGCCTCAAAGGGAATCTTGGATAAATGGTTTTTTCATTGCGACAACTGGCATTGGCCGTGGCCCTGTGCGGTCTGGTAAACAGCCCTTCTTTCGCCGCCGAAGGCACACCGGTGCGCCTGCTTGCTTCGTTGCCGGTCACCTACGGCTTGGGTGAAGCGTTGCTCAAGGGCACCGATGTCAGCCTGGAGCGCGCCGCGCCGGCCAATCTGCCCGGTACGCGCCAGAATGCCTACTTCAGCGGCCGTGGCGCGCCGGCCCTGAGCAAGCTGGCCAGCGATGCCGACGCGGTGATCGGGCTGCGTTCGTTGTGGCCGGATGATCCGCTGTACCCCATGGCCCGCCGCAGCAACATCCGCATCGTCGAAGTCGATGCCGCCCGCCCGGTGGACGGCGCCCTGCCCGGCATCGCCGTGCAACCGGGATCGGTCGATGGCCTGGCGAGCCAACCGTGGATGGCCAGCCATAACCTGGGACGGATGGCCGATGTCATCGCCGCCGACCTGGTGCGCCTGGCACCGACGGCCAAACCGAAGATCGACGCCAACCTGGCGGCGCTCAAGCAACGCCTGCTCAAGCTCAGCGCCGAGAGTGAAAAGCGCCTGGCCAGTGCCGACAACCTGAGCGTGGTCAGCCTGAGCGAGCATTTTGGCTACTTGATCAGCGGCTTGAATCTGGACGGGATCAGCACCGATGCCCGGCCCGACGCCGAATGGACACCCGAAGCCCTCAAGCAATTGACCGCCACGTTGAAAGACAACGATGTGAAGCGGGTGCTGCATCATCGCCAGCCCGCGAATGCCGTGAAAGCAGCCATCACTGAGGGCGGCAGTCAGTTACTGGTCCTGAGCACCGACGCCGCCGACCCCGTGGCGGAGCTGGAGAGCAATGTGGACCTGGTCGTCACCGCGTTGACAGGGGGCTGATTGCAGGAATGCGTGCCCCTGTGGGAGCGGGCTTGCTCGCGATAGCGGTGTATCAGGCGACATCAATGCTGACTGTGCCGGCCTCATCGCGAGCAGGCTCGCTCCCACAGGTTCAATCGCGGATGTTCGCAGATTCTGTGCTCACCACAAATCCACTGTGGGAGCGAGCCTGCTCGCGATGAGGCCGGCACATCCAACCTCTTTGCGGGCTGTACCATCGCTATCGCGAGCAGGCTCGCTCCCACAGTTTTGATCGCGGATGCTCGCAGACGCCGCGTTCACCACGGGTTTGCCTGGGTCAAGTGTCAGTTCAAAACATCCCCCGGCACCCGCACAAACCCTTCCATCAATACCCGCGCGCTGCGGCTCATGATGGCTTTTTTCACGGTCCATTCGCCATTGACCTGGCTGGCCTCGGCGCCGACGCGCAAGGTGCCGGAGGGATGGCCGAAGCGCACAGCGGTGCGGTCGATGCCGCCGGCCGCCAGGTTCACCAGCGTGCCGCTGATCGCCGCCGCCGTGCCGATGGCGACCGCCGCGGTGCCCATCATCGCATGGTGCAGTTTGCCCATGGACAGTGCTCGCACCAGCAAGTCGACGTCCCGCGTCGTCACGGCTTTACCGCTGGAGGAGAGGTAGTCCGCCGGCGGTGCGACAAACGCCACCTTCGGCGTGTGCTGGCGCTGGGCGGCTTCGTCCAGATGCTGAATCAGGCCCATGCGTAAGGCGCCGTGGGCACGGATGGTTTCGAACATGGCCAGGGCCTTGGGATCGCCATTGATGGCGCCCTGCAATTCGGTGCCGGTATAACCAACGTCCCGGGCATTGATGAAGATCGTCGGGATGCCGGCGTTGATCAGGGTCGCCTTGAAGGTACCAACACCAGGCACCTCAAGGTCGTCCACCAGGTTGCCGGTGGGAAACATCGAGCCACCACCGCCCTCCTCCTCGGCCGCCGGGTCCATGAATTCCAGTTGCACTTCAGCCGCCGGAAAGGTCACGCCGTCGAGCTCGAAGTCACCGGTTTCCTGCACCGCGCCATCGGTGATCGGCACATGGGCGATGATGGTCTTGCTGATATTGGCTTGCCAGATCCGCACCACGGCCACGCCGTTTTGTGGGATGCGACTGGCGTCCACCAAACCACTGCTGATGGCGAATGAACCGACCGCCGCCGACAGGTTGCCGCAGTTGCCGCTCCAGTCCACGAACGGCTTGTCGATGGACACCTGACCGAACAGGTAATCGACATCGTGATCGGCTCGGGTGCTCTTGGACAGGATCACGGTCTTGCTGGTGCTCGACGTTGCGCCGCCCATGCCATCGATCTGCTTCTCGTATGGATCGGGGCTGCCGATCACCCGCAGCAGCAAAGCATCCCGGACCGAGCCGGGAACGCGGGCCGCTTCGGGCAGGTCCTGCAAGCTGAAGAACACGCCTTTGCTGGTGCCACCACGCATGTAAGTGGCGGGGATTCTGATTTGCGGTGCGTGAGCCATGATGCTCCTCAAGCGGGCCCGCAAGGGTGCCCGCAGCTGTGATTTAGACGGCAACCGCCGATTCCAGGAAATCCTGGGCAAAGCGCTGCAATACGCCGCCGGCTTCGTAGATCGACACTTCTTCGGCGGTATCGAGACGGCAGGTCACCGGCACTTCGACGCGCTCGCCGTTCTTGCGGGTGATGACCAGAGTCAGCGTCGCACGCGGGGTGCGCTCGCCGATCACGTCATAGACCTCGCTGCCGTCGATGCCCAGGGTCTTGCGATCGGTGCCCGGCTGGAACTCCAGCGGCAACACCCCCATCCCCACCAGATTGGTGCGGTGGATACGCTCGAAACCTTCAGCGGCAATCGCCTCGACACCGGCCAGACGCACGCCCTTGGCCGCCCAGTCCCGGGACGAACCCTGGCCGTAGTCGGCACCGGCGATGATGATCAGCGGCTGCTTGCGCTCCATGTAGGTTTCGATGGCTTCCCACATGCGCATGACCTGGCCTTCCGGCTCGACCCGGGCCAGAGAACCCTGCTTGACCTTACCGTTTTCCAGGACCATCTCGTTGAACAGTTTCGGGTTGGCGAAGGTCGCACGCTGGGCGGTCAAATGGTCGCCCCGATGGGTTGCGTAAGAGTTGAAATCTTCTTCCGGCAGGCCCATTTTCGCCAGGTATTCGCCAGCGGCACTGTCGAGCATGATGGCGTTGGATGGCGACAGGTGGTCGGTGGTGATGTTGTCCGGCAGCACCGCCAGCGGACGCATGCCCTTGAGCGGCCGCGCACCGGCCAGCGCTCCTTCCCAATACGGCGGGCGACGGATATAGGTGCTTTGCGGGCGCCAGTCATACAGCGGCGTCACTTTTGGCCCGGTGTCCTCCTGGATGGCGAACATCGGGATGTACACCTGACGGAACTGCTCCGGCTTCACCGAGGCCTTGACCACCGCATCGATTTCTTCGTCGCTCGGCCAGATGTCCTTGAGGCGGATCTCGCGACCGTCCACCACGCCCAGCACATCCTTCTCGATGTCGAAGCGGATGGTCCCGGCGATGGCATAAGCGACCACCAGCGGCGGCGAGGCAAGGAACGCCTGTTTGGCGTACGGATGGATGCGCCCGTCGAAGTTGCGGTTGCCCGATAACACAGCGGTGGCGTACAGGTCGCGGTCGATGATTTCCTTCTGGATCAGCGGGTCCAGCGCACCGGACATGCCATTGCAGGTGGTGCAGGCGAAGGCCACGACACCAAAACCCAATTGCTCCAGCTCTTTGGTCAGACCGGCTTCATCCAGGTACAGCGCTACGGTTTTCGACCCCGGCGCCAGGGACGACTTGACCCATGGCTTGCGGGTCAGGCCCAGGCGGTTGGCGTTGCGCGCCAGCAGGCCGGCGGCGATCACGTTGCGCGGGTTGCTGGTGTTGGTGCAACTGGTGATAGCCGCGATGATCACCGCGCCGTCGGGCATTTGCCCGGGCACATCGTCCCACTGACCGGAGATACCTTTGGCGGCCAGATCCGACACCGCGACGCGGGCGTGGGGGTTGCTAGGGCCTGCCATGTTGCGCACCACCGACGACAGATCAAAGGTCAAGCCACGCTCGTATTGCGCGCCCTTGAGCGTGTCGGCCCATAGGCCTGCCTGCTTGGCGTAGGTCTCGACCAGTTGAACTTGCTGGTCTTCGCGGCCGGTGAGCTTCAGGTAATCGATAGTCTGTTGGTCGATGTAGAACATCGCCGCCGTGGCGCCATATTCCGGGGCCATGTTGGAAATGGTCGCGCGGTCGCCCAAGGTCAGGGCGCTGGCGCCTTCACCGAAAAACTCCAGCCAGGCACCGACGACTTTTTGCTTGCGCAGGAATTCGGTCAGCGCCAGCACCATGTCGGTGGCGGTGATGCCCGGTTGCAGCCTGCCGGTCAGCTCGACGCCAATGATTTCCGGCAGGCGCATCCACGAGGCACGCCCCAACATCACGCTTTCGGCTTCCAGGCCGCCAACGCCGATGGCGATCACGCCCAAGGCATCGACGTGGGGGGTGTGGCTGTCAGTGCCCACGCAGGTATCGGGGAACGCCACGCCGTCACGCTGCTGGATCACCGGTGACATTTTTTCCAGGTTGATCTGGTGCATGATCCCGTTGCCCGGCGGAATCACGTCGACGTTCTTGAAGGCTTTTTTGGTCCAGTTGATGAAGTGGAAGCGGTCTTCGTTGCGCCGGTCTTCGATGGCGCGGTTCTTGGCGAACGCCTGGGGATCGGACCCGCCGCTTTCCACCGCCAGTGAGTGGTCGACGATCAACTGGGTCGGCACCACCGGATTGACCTGCGCCGGATCACCACCCTGCAAGGCAATGGCGTCGCGCAGGCCGGCCAGGTCTACCAGGGCGGTCTGGCCGAGGATGTCATGGCACACTACCCGGGCCGGAAACCACGGGAAGTCCAGATCGCGCTTGCGCTCGATCAGTTGCAGCAGCGACTCGCCCAGCGTCGCCGGATCGCAGCGACGCACCAGGTTTTCCGCCAGCACCCTGGAGGTATACGGCAGGCCATCGTAAGCGCCAGGCCGGATGGCATCCACGGCCCCGCGAACGTCGAAATAATCCAGCGAAGTGCCGGGCAGCGGTTTGCGAAATTCTGTGTTCATCGTCAGCACTCGGGTCACGGTGGTTTCAGAAGGGGTTGTCGCAGCTACTGAAGTGAACCTGTTCCCCTGTGGGAGCGAGCCTGCTCGCGATGACTGAGTCGCAGCCGACATCGATGTCGTCTGGCCCACCGCTATCGCGAGCAAGCTCGCTCCCACAATGGTTTTCGGTTCCTTCAGTTGCAGCGTCAGCGCCCTCCAGTTCAGCGTTGTTCGATTGGCACGAACTTGCGCTGTTCGACGCCGGTGTATTCGGCGCTCGGTCGGATGATGCGGTTGTTGGCACGTTGTTCGTAGACGTGGGCGGCCCAGCCGGTCAGACGCGAGCAAACGAAGATCGGCGTGAACAGCTTGGTCGGGATGCCCATGAAGTGGTACGCCGAGGCATGGTAGAAATCGGCGTTGGGAAACAGTTTTTTCTGCTCCCACATGGTCTTGTCGATGGCCTCGGAAACCGGGAACAGCACCGTGTCACCCACCTCGTCGGCAAGTTTTTTCGACCAACCCTTGATCACCTCATTGCGCGGGTCGTTGTCCTTATAGATCGCGTGGCCGAAGCCCATGATCTTGTCCTTGCGCTCGAGCATCCCGAGGGTGCCCTTGATCGCCTCCTCCGGCGACTGGAAGCGCTGGATCATCTCCATCGCCGCTTCGTTGGCCCCACCATGCAACGGGCCGCGCAGCGAACCGATGGCGGCGGTGATGCAAGAAAACAGGTCAGACAGGGTCGAGGCACACACCCGCGCCGTGAAGGTCGAGGCGTTGAACTCGTGCTCGGCATACAGAATCAGCGAGACGTTCATCACCTTGACGTGCAGCTCGCTCGGCTTCTTGCCATGCAACAGGTGCAGGAAATGGCCGCCGATGGAGGTCTCGTCGGTCACACACTCGATGCGCTGGCCTTCGTGGCTGAAGCGATACCAGTAGCACATGATCGCCGGGAACGCGGCCAACAGGCGGTCGGTCTTGTCATGCTGTTCGGAGAAATTCAGCTCCGGTTCCAGGTTGCCCAGGAACGAGCAGCCGGTGCGCATCACGTCCATTGGGTGGGCGTCGGCGGGAATGCGCTCCAACACCTCTTTCAAGGCTTGGGGCAAGTCCCGCAATTGGCTCAGTTTGCCTGTGTAGGCGTCCAGTTGCGCCTGGGTCGGCAGCTCGCCATACAGCAGCAGGTAAGCCACTTCTTCAAATTGCGCGTCAGCCGCCAGCTCGCGGACGTCGTAGCCGCGATAGGTCAGGCCGGCACCTGACTGGCCTACGGTGGACAATGCGGTTTGCCCGGCCACCTGGCCACGGAGCCCGGCGCCACTGAGTACTTTTGCTTCGGCCATTTGCTGTCTCCATTTTTTAGATTTGTAGAGGCTGCGCTCTGTTCATTTTTTTGCCGCGAACAACGCATCGAGCTTTTGCTCGAAGGTGTGGTAGTCGATGCGATCGTAAAGCTCCATGCGAGTCTGCATGGTGTCGATGACGTTCTGTTGCGTACCGTCGCGGCGGATTGCGGTATAGACGTTCTCGGCCGCTTTGTTCATGGCGCGGAAGGCCGACAGGGGGTACAGCACCAGGGACACGTCGGCGCCCGCCAATTGTTCGGTGGTGTACAGCGGTGTCGCGCCGAATTCAGTGATGTTGGCCAGGATCGGGGCTTTCACCCGGCTGGCGAACAGCTTGTACATCTCAAGTTCGGTAATGGCTTCCGGAAAGATCATGTCGGCACCGGCCTCGATGCACGCGGCGGCGCGGTCCAGGGCCGATTCCAAGCCCTCCACGGCCAGGGCGTCGGTACGGGCCATGATCACGAAGCTGTCATCGGTGCGCGCGTCGACGGCGGCTTTGATGCGGTCGACCATTTCCTGTTGCGAGACGATCTCTTTGTTCGGACGGTGACCGCAACGCTTGGCGCCGACCTGGTCTTCAATATGAATGGCCGCCGCGCCGAACTTGATCATCGACTTGACCGTGCGGGCCACATTGAACGCCGAGGAGCCAAACCCGGTATCCACGTCCACCAGCAACGGCAGGTCGCAGACGTCGGTGATACGGCGCACATCGGTCAGCACGTCATCCAGGCCGGTGATGCCCAGGTCCGGCACGCCAAGGGAGCCGGCCGCCACGCCGCCGCCCGACAGGTAGATCGCCTTGAAACCGGCGCGTTTGGCCAGCAGCGCGTGGTTGGCGTTGATCGTGCCCACCACTTGCAGCGGATGCTCGTTGGCGACCGCATCGCGAAAACGCTGGCCTGGAGTGCTGTTGCTCATGACTCACCTCGTTCAGTGGCGGCGCTGTCCTGGAAATGACGCGCGATGTTGCGTTTGGAAGCGCCGATGTGCCGGCGCATCAATAATTCAGCCAGTTCACCGTCACGGTCGGCGATGGCATCGAGAATCCTGTGGTGCTCGGCAAAGGCCTGGCGCGGACGGTTGGGCGTGGTGGAAAACTGGATGCGGTACATGCGCACCAACTGATACAGCTCGCCGCAGAGCATTTGCGTCAGGGTGCGGTTGCCGCTGCCCTGGATGATCCGGTAATGGAAATCGAAGTCGCCTTCCTGCTGGTAATAGCCGACACCGGCCTGGAACGCCGCGTCGCGCTCATGGGTTTCCAGGACCCGGCGCAGCTCGTCGATTTCTTCCACGGTCATGCGCTCGGCCGCCAGACGGCAGGCCATGCCTTCCAGGGACTCGCGGATTTCATAGAGTTCCAGCAACTCGGCGTGGCTCAGGGATACCACCCTGGCGCCCACGTGAGGCACCCGCACCAGCAGGCGCTGGCCTTCCAGGCGATGGATGGCCTCGCGCAGCGGGCCGCGGCTGATGCCGTAGGTGCGTGCCAGTTCGGGCTCGGAGATCTTGCTGCCAGGCGCGATATCGCCTCGCACGATTGCGGCCTGGATACGCCGGAAGACGTTCTCGGAAAGGGTTTCCGATTCCTCTTGGGCCAAGACCGGTGATTCGAGTTGATCGAACATATTGTCGACACCTTATAAATCTATAAGGCAAAAACTAACCAATCACTGCGCTTTCGTCAAAGTAAAATTAGACATTGTCGACAATTGTCTAATAAGGGCCTCCTCCATAACCAAGTGCGTCGGATAAGCAGTTGCGTCCGGGCGGCGGTGGCGTCAGAAAACCACCGTGCTAGAATGCCGCCGCAATTTGCCGCTCTGCATCTATTAAGAGAAGGCAACCCAGGGAGCTTGTGCAGCAATGCCAGGGCCTGAACCGACGAACGGAACACTGTGCATCAGGATTTATGACACTCAAGCCCTTAACTGCTGTCCTTTGTTTCACGTGCCTGCCGGGGCTTGTCCTGGCGGGTGAAAAGACCGTGTACGGCCTCAATGAATACGCCGCCCTGCAGGGCATCGACCTGGAGGTTGCCGCCAAGTTGGACACCGGGGCCAAAACCGCTTCGCTCAGCGCCCGGGACATCAAGCGCTTCAAACGCGATGGCGAATCCTGGGTGCGTTTTTACCTGGCCATCGACGCGGCGCATTCGCACCCTATCGAACGTCCCCTGGCCCGGGTCAGCAAGATCAAACGCCGCGCCGGTGACTATGACCCCGAAGAAGGCAAGAACTACACGGCTCGGCCGGTCATCGAGCTGGACATCTGCATGGGCTCGGCCCTGCGCAGCATCGAAGTGAACCTCACCGACCGCAGCGCTTTCCAATACCCGCTACTGATCGGCTCCGAAGCCCTCAAACGCTTCGACGCGCTGGTCGACCCCAGTCTCAAATACGCTGCCGGCAAACCCGCCTGCGCCAATGCCGCTCAAACCGCAGAGTAATTCCAATGCGCTCTCTTACCCTCCATTTGAAAATGCTGATCGCCATCCTGGTGGTGCTGGGCCTGTCGGTGACGGCCTATCAGATTTTCGTGCTCGGCATCCCGGTGACCGAAGACGCCACCGACGACTTGTGGAACATCGACGCCAAGATCGAGTTCGTCCCCAATGCCAAGGATCCGGTGAAGATCCAGATGTTCGTGCCGCCGCTGAGCATGGACTACGTCAGCCTCAACGAGAGCTTCATCTCCAATAACTACGGTGTGGCGGTGAACCGGGTGGACGGTAACCGCAAGGTCACGTGGTCGGCCCGTCGGGCCAAGGGCAACCAGACCCTGTATTACCGCCTGGTGCTGACCAAGCGCTATACCTCGGAAAAATCCAAGATCAAGGGCCCGACCTTCCGCGACAGCATCGCCGTCGAGGGCCCCGAGAAGCTGGCCGCCGAAGCCCTGCTCGCGCCGATCCGCCAGCACTCGGCCGACGTCGAGACCTTCATCAGTGAAGCGATCAAACGGGTCAACAACCCCAACGACGACAACGTCAAGTTGCTGCTGGCTGGTGATCCGTCCATAGCCAGCAAGGCCAGAGTCGTCGAACTGGTGCTGTCTATCGCCCACGTGCCGGTGGAGAAGGTCCATACCATCCGCCTGGTTGCCGACCAACCGCAGTCGCCTGAACTGTGGCTGCGCAGTTTCAACGGCACCGACTGGCTGTATTTCAACCCGGATACCGCTGAGCGGGGCCTGCCCAGCGACCGTCTGCTGTGGTGGACCGGTGATGAAAACCTGATCACCGTCGATGGCGGCAAAAAAGCCACCGTCACCTTCACCATGAACAACAGCGAAATGAACGCCATTCGCCTGGCCAAGCTGACGGACGAAAACACCGACGCCAACTTCCTCGAATACTCGCTCTACGGCCTGCCGCTACAAACCCAGCAGACGTTCATGATCATGGTGATGATCCCGATCGGCGTGCTGGTGATTCTGGTGCTGCGCAACCTGATCGGCCTGCAGACCCTGGGCACGTTCACACCGGTGTTGATCGCCCTGGCCTTCCGCGAAACCCAGCTGGGCTTCGGCATCATCCTGTTTACGGTGATCACGACGCTGGGCCTGTCCCTGCGCTCCTATCTGGAACATCTCAAGCTGCAAATGCTGCCAAGGCTTTCGGTGGTGCTGACGTTCGTGGTGGTGCTGATCGCCGCCATCAGCCTGTTCAGCCACAAGCTGGGCCTGGAACGCGGGCTGTCGGTCGCGCTGTTCCCGATGGTGATTCTGACCATGACCATCGAACGCCTGTCCATTACCTGGGAAGAACGCGGCGCCAGCCACGCCATGAAGGTGGCCATCGGCACCCTGTTCGCCGCCGCCCTGGCGCACCTGATCATGAGCGTGCCGGAGCTGGTGTACTTTGTGTTCACCTTCCCGGCCATCCTGCTGATTCTGGTAGGTTTCATGCTGGCCATGGGTCGCTACCGCGGCTACCGCCTGACCGAGCTGGTACGGTTCAAGGCCTTCGTCAAGGCTGACTCATAATGTTCGGCCTGTGGAAGACCTGGAAGGCCCTGGAGGCCCGCGGCATCATGGGCATCAATCGGCGTAACGCCGACTATGTGCTCAAATACAACAAGCGCAGCCTGTACCCGATCGTCGATGACAAGATCATCACCAAGGAACGGGCCATCGCTGCCGGCATCCATGTGCCGGAGCTGTATGGGGTGATCTCCACCGAGAAGGAAATCGACAAGCTCGACGAGATCATCGGCGGGCGCACCGACTTCGTGATCAAGCCGGCCCAGGGCGCGGGTGGCGACGGCATCATCGTCATTGCCGACCGCTTCGAGGGCCGCTATCGCACGGTGTCCGGCAAGATCATCAGCCATGAAGAAATCGAACACCATGTGTCCAGCATCCTTACCGGTCTCTACTCCTTGGGTGGGCACCGGGACCGGGCACTGATCGAATATCGCGTGACCCCGGACCAGATCTTCAAGAGCATCAGCTATGAAGGCGTGCCGGACATTCGCATCATCGTACTGATGGGCTATCCGGTGATGGCCATGCTGCGCTTGCCGACCCGCCAGTCCGGCGGCAAGGCCAACCTGCACCAGGGCGCCATCGGCGTGGGTGTCGACCTTGCCACCGGCCTGACCCTGCGCGGTACCTGGCTGAACAACATCATCACCAAACACCCTGACACCACCAACGCGGTGGACGGCGTGCAGCTGCCCTACTGGGACGGTTTCATGAAACTGGCCGCCGGTTGCTACGAACTGTGCGGGCTGGGCTACATCGGCGTGGACATGGTGCTGGACCAGGAAAAAGGTCCGTTGATCCTGGAACTCAACGCCCGACCGGGTCTGAACATCCAGATCGCCAACGACTGCGGCCTGACTCTGCGCACCCACGCGGTGGAAGCCCGCCTGGAAGAACTCAAGGCCCGTGGCGTGGTGGAAACCGTCGAGGAGCGCGTGGCGTTTGCCCAGGAGTTGTTTGGGCATATTCCGCCGGTTGAGGGTTGAAGCCCTCCTTGTGGCGAGGGGATTTATCCCCTCGCCACAAGGTGTTCACAGCCAAATGTTTCGATGGCCCCATACTTACTCATCTCCGACATCCCTCTAGGAGCAAATCCTACAGAGGGATTACAATCGCCACCCCGCCTGAACGGCTGACCCACCCCGCCCATGTCAACCTGCTCTGTACACCCGCTGCCTTACCGCGCCAACCCCGCCGAGTATTTCGCGGTGATCCGCCATGCCCCGGGCAGTGTGTTGCTCGACAGCGGCCGGCCGAGTGCCGAACGCGGGCGTTATGATTTGCTCAGTGCCTGGCCGCTGGAGCAGTTGGCGGTGCTGTCAGACGAGAGCGGTGCCGATTTCCTGCAACGCTTGCGTATTCATCTGACGCAACTGGGGAGTGCTGTACTGCCGGCCTCGGTGCAATTGCCTTTCGCTGGCGGCCTGATCGGCTACCTGAGCTACGACTTCGGCCGACATCTCGAAACCCTGCCGTCCCACGCCAAAGACGATCTGCACCTGCCCGACGCGCGGTTCGGTGTGTACGACTGGGCGCTGGTCACCGACCATCAGGCCGGGACCAGCCAGTTGGTGTTTCACCCTCACTGCGCCGACAGCGAACGCCAACGCCTGATTGCGCTCTTCAACCAGCCGACCTCAGCGCCTGTGACCGCCTTCAGCCTCGAAGCGCCCATGGCGCCCGACCTCAATAGCGATGCCTATCGACTGGCCTTCGAGCGGATCCAGGCGTATATCCAGGCCGGCGACTGCTACCAGGTCAACTTTGCCCAGCGCTTCCGCGCCCCGTGCCAAGGCGATGCCTGGGCCGCCTATCAGGCGCTGCGGGCGGCTTGCCCGACGCCGTTTTCCGGCTTCCAGAGCTTGCCCGACGGCGGCGCGGTGCTGAGTCTGTCACCCGAGCGTTTCGTCAAGGTCAGCGAAGGTCATGTGGAGACCCGTCCGATCAAGGGCACCCGTCCACGCGGCGCAACCCCTGACGAAGACGCCGCACACGCCGCCGAGTTGCTGGCCAGCCCCAAGGACCGGGCGGAAAACCTGATGATTGTCGATCTGCTGCGCAACGACCTGGGCCGTACCTGCCGCATCGGCTCGGTGCGCGTGCCGGAGTTGTTCAGCCTGGAAAGCTACCCCAACGTCCACCATCTGGTCAGCAGCGTGACCGGCGAGCTGGCCGACGCCAAGGACGCCCTGGACTTGATCGCAGGCAGCTTCCCCGGCGGCTCGATCACCGGCGCACCGAAAATCCGCGCCATGCAGATCATCGACGAACTCGAACCGACCCGGCGCGGGCTGTATTGCGGCTCGTTGCTGTACCTGGACGTACGCGGAGAGATGGACAGTTCCATCGCCATCCGCAGCTTGCTGGTCAAGGATGGACAGGTATGTTGCTGGGGCGGCGGCGGGATTGTCGCGGATTCGGATTGGCAGGCGGAGTATCAGGAGTCGATTACCAAGGTTCGGGTGTTGCTCGAAACTTTGCAGAACCTTTAAAGCATCGCAAACAAGCCCCTGACCAGGCGCAGAACCCTGTGGGAGCGAGCTTGCTCGCGATAGCGGTGTGCCAGTTGGCTCAAATGCTGCTGACCCAACGCTATCGCGAGCAAGCTCGCTCCCACAGGGGGATTGGGTTTACAAGCTTAGATTTCGATTCGAGGCCTTGATGAATTCCTGCTTCAACTCAGCAAAACTGTGCACTGCCGGGAACTGCGGGAACTCTTGAATCACATTATCCGGCGCATGGAACAGAATCCCGGCATCGGCTTCACCCAGCATCGTGGTGTCATTGTAGGAATCCCCCGCCGCAATCACCCGGTAGTACAGGCTCTTGAAGGCCAATACCGACTGGCGCTTGGGATCTTTCTGACGCAGCTGGTATCCGGTTACCCGTCCGCTGTCATCGGTAATCAAACGATGGCAGAGCAACGTCGGGAAACCCAGCTGGCGCATCAGGGGTTGGGAGAATTCGTAAAAGGTGTCGGAAAGAATCACCACCTGGAAACGCTCGCGCAGCCAGTCGACGAACTCGATGGCGCCGTCCAGCGGCTTGAGGGTGGCGATGACTTCCTGAATATCGGAGAGCTTGAGGCCATGCTCATCAAGGATGCGCAACCGTTGCTTCATCAACACATCGTAGTCGGGAATGTCCCGCGTGGTCGCCCTGAGGGATTCAATACCGGTTTTTTCAGCGAAGGCGATCCAGATTTCCGGGACCAGCACACCTTCCAGGTCGAGACAGGCAATTTCCACAAGACACTCCCATTTTTTTGATGTTTATCGGTTGAGCGAACAAAAGGACTGCCGACTCTAGCCATTCGCCGATGCCTACGCAACGCACAGGAGCGCGCCAGCCCCGACAGCTTTTGTTACCATCAGCCCCATATAGAGCGCCCAGCGCCACCGACCTGTAGGAAGCCGCCCTGATGAGCCCATCGTTTGACGTCGTGGAACTCGCCACGACCTATGCCAACAAGTCCCCACAGGACATCCTCAAACTGGCCTTCGCCGAATTCGGCGATGACCTGTGGATATCTTTCAGCGGCGCCGAAGACGTGGTGCTGGTGGACATGGCCTGGAAGCTGAATAAGAACGTCAAGGTGTTCAGCCTCGACACCGGTCGCCTGCACCCGGAAACCTATCGGTTCATCGAACAGGTGCGCGAACACTACAAGATCGATATCGAACTGATCTCGCCGGACCCGGCGAAACTCGAGCCTTTCGTGAAGGAAAAAGGCCTGTTCAGCTTCTACAAGGACGGTCATGGTGAGTGCTGCGGCATTCGCAAGATCGAACCGCTGCGGCGCAAGCTGTCCGATGTCCGCGCGTGGGCCACCGGCCAGCGTCGCGATCAGAGCCCCGGCACCCGCAGCCAGGTGGCCGCACTGGAAATCGACACGGCGTTTTCCACTCCAGAACGCACCCTTTACAAATTCAACCCGCTGTCGCAGATGACCAGCGAAGAAGTCTGGGGCTACATCCGCATGCTGGAACTGCCCTACAACAGCCTGCATGAACGCGGCTTCATCAGCATCGGCTGCGAACCCTGCACCCGCCCGGTGCTGCCGAACCAGCACGAACGCGAAGGTCGCTGGTGGTGGGAAGAAGCCACGCAGAAAGAATGCGGGCTGCACGCCGGCAATATCATCAGCAAATCCAAGGCCTGAAAAAAACCACAGCGCCTATAAAAACCATGCGGACCGCAAGAACCTGCCATTTGTCCATTCCTATGGATAACATCTGCCGTTGATTGTAAAAACGGCCCGCCAGACCGGGCCGCCTGTTTGCGCTTATGGAAGAGGACAGCTCATGCGAATTCTTGTGGTCAACGTCAACACCACCGAATCCATCACCCGGGCCATCGCCCAACAAGCCCAGGCCGTGGCCGCGCCGGGCACCGAGATCGTCGGGCTCACGCCGTACTTCGGCGCCGACTCCATCGAAGGCAATTTCGAAAGCTACCTGGCCGCCATCGCGGTGATGGATCGGGTGATGGCCTACGATCAGCCGTTTGATGCGGTGATCCAGGCCGGTTACGGCGAACATGGGCGCGAAGGCTTGCAGGAACTGCTCAATGTACCGGTGGTGGACATCACCGACGCGGGCGCCAGCACCGCGATGTTCCTGGGCCACGCCTATTCGGTGGTCACCACCCTGGACCGCACCGTGCCACTGATCGAGGACCGCCTAAAGCTCTCCGGCCTGTTCGATCGCTGCGCCTCGGTACGTGCCAGTGGCCTGGCAGTGCTGGAGCTTGAGCAAGACCCGCAACGGGCGGTGGAAGCCATCGTGCAGCAGGCAGAACTGGCAGTCAGTCAGGACAAAGCCGAAGTAATCTGCCTGGGTTGCGGTGGCATGGCCGGGCTCGATGAGCAGATCCGCCAGCGCACCGGGGTGCCGGTGGTCGATGGCGTGACGGCGGCGGTGACCATTGCCGAAGCCCTGGTGCGGTTGGGCTTGTCCACCTCGAAAGTGCGCACCTATGCCACGCCTCGGCCCAAGACCATTATTGGCTGGCCGGGGCGGTTTGGGCGGTGAATTCACAGCTCTGAATCACATCGCCCCCATCGCGAGCAGGCTCGCTCCCACATTGGTTTTGTGGCGACCGCACCTTTTGTGTCCACCAAAAATCCCTGTGGGAGCGAGCCTGCTCGCGATGGGGCCCACGCGGTTCAGAGCCAAGCTCAAACCGCACTGAACCGCTCCCCCAAGCCCTGCGCGGCAAACTGTTCGATGATGAAATCCACAAACGCACGGGTCTTGCCTGGCAGCAGTTTGTGCTCGGCGTAGTAGATGGAAATGTTGCCATCATCGACGTACCAGTCCGGCAGCACCCGTTGCAGTACCCCCGATTGCAGATAAGGAACGGCCACCGGCATGCTCACCAGTCCGATGCCCAGCCCTTGGGCGGCGGCTGCACAGTCAGCTTCAGAGTCGCTCATGGTCATGCGTGCTTTGAGCATGAGCGGGCTGTGCTGTCGTGTGCGGCTGGTCAGTTGCCATGAACGGATACGTCCGGTCTGGGGTGAACGGATCAGGATGCCCTGATGGTGCGCCAGATCTTCCGGTTCAATCAGCGGGAGATGGCTTTGCACATAGTCCTTCGAGGCAACCAACACGCGATGAGCCACGGTCAGTTTGCGCGCCACCACACCCTGGGGCAGTTCGAAGCCACCACCAATGGCCGCATCGAATCCCTGGCCGATCAGGTCCACCTGGCGGTTATCGAAATGCCAGTCCGGATTGATCGCCGGATAGCGTTGCAAAAACTCCCCCAGCAACGGCACCACATACAGTCGACCGAACGCCGTGCCCATGCTCACTTTCAATGTGCCAGCCGGTTGCCCGCCGGCGCTGGCCAGGTTGGCGACGGCGTTCTGGATCGTATTGAAACTGGTGCCCACTTCCCTGAGAAATAGCTGACCGGCTTCGGTCAGCGTCAGGCGGCGGGTGCTGCGCTGGAACAGGCGTACCCCCAGCCGCGCTTCGAGCTTGGCCACGCTTTTACCTACCGCCGCAGGGGTCACGCTCAAGCGACGCGCAGCCTCGGCAAAACTGCCGACTTCGGCGCTGCGCACAAAGCATTCGATACTGCTGAAGGTTTCCATAAGGACCACTCTAAACTTTTGGTTTACACAGACTGTATCTATAAGCCTCTACACAGCCCAACACCGAATCCCGATACTCGCGCCATCAACCGCGGCATCTCGCCCCGGCAGATTTGGAGAACATCATGAGCACTCAAACACTGAGCGGTAAAGTCGCCTTGATCCAGGGCGGTTCCCGCGGTATTGGCGCCGCCATCGTCAAGCGGCTGGCAGCCGAAGGCGCCGCAGTGGCCTTCACCTACGTCAGCTCCGCGGCCAAGTCCGAAGAACTGCAAAACAGTATCATCGCAGCCGGCGGCAAGGCCCTGGCGATCAAGGCCGACAGCGCCGACGCAGAGGCCATCCGCAACGCCGTCAATGCTACCGTCGAGACCTTTGGCCGGCTGGACATCCTGGTCAACAACGCCGGTGTGCTGGCGATGGCGCCGCTGGAAGAATTCAAGCTCGAAGATTTCGACCAGACCCTGGCCATCAACGTGCGCAGCGTATTCATCGCCACCCAGGCAGCGGTTCGGCACATGAGCGAAGGCGGACGGGTCATCAACATCGGCAGCACCAACGCCGACCGCATGCCCTTCGCCGGCGGTGCTGCCTATGCCATGAGCAAGTCCGCGCTGGTGGGTCTGACCAAAGGCCTGGCCCGCGACCTCGGCCCGCGTGGCATTACCGTCAACAACGTGCAGCCCGGCCCGGTGGACACCGACATGAACCCGGCCGACGGCGACTTCGCCTCCAGTCTGATGGCGTTGATGGCGGTCGGCCGTTACGGCACCGTCGAAGAAATCGCCAGTTTCGTCGCCTACCTGGCAGGCCCGGAAGCGGCTTACATCACCGGTGCCAGCCTGACCATCGATGGGGGGTTCGGCGCCTGATCCAGGCCATAAAAAACGCCGTTCATGGGTAATACCATGAACGGCGTTCTGTTGTGCCGCGATGTGTCGTCAGGCCCACTCCAGCTCTGGCAAACCGCACAGGCCTGGCTGGAAGATCTTCAGGGAACGAATGATCGCGTCGGCATGGGCGTATTTTTCGTCGGCCATGGCCGAATCCGGAATGGCAATGGCAGTCATTCCCGCCGCTTTCGCCGCAGTCACCCCGAACGGTGAGTCTTCGAATACCAGGCAATCGCGGGGTGCAACGCCCAGGCGTCGGGCGGCAGTGAGGAAGATATCCGGTGCCGGCTTCGCCGCGCCGACCTCCGGGTCATCCGCTGTGACGATGAAATCGAACAACGCAAACCAGTCCCGGTGC
Organism: Pseudomonas sp. A214; assembly: GCF_900156295.1. NCBI lineage: Bacteria > Pseudomonadati > Pseudomonadota > Gammaproteobacteria > Pseudomonadales > Pseudomonadaceae > Pseudomonas > Pseudomonas sp. A214. The sequence goes on along the minus strand of NZ_LT707062.1, from coordinate 2,626,305 downwards.
AGCGTGGTTTTCAGTGCAAACGACTGGCTCGACGAACTGGTGCCCACCGCAATCGGAACGTCATGGGCCTTCAAATGCCGCACCAGCTCTTCAGCACCGGGCATCGCCAGGGCGTGCGGAAAGCGTTCGCGCATCAAGGGCTCGCGGATCACCAGGAACTCTTCCGGGGTGATCGGCAACTCCAGCGCCTGAACGACATAGCGGGCCAGATCCCCGGCCCCACGTCCGATGATGTTCTGCTTGACGCTCCAATCAAACGTGCGCCCGTAACGCTCGGCGATGATGGAGGTCACCTCGGTGTAAATGCCCTCGGTGTCCAGCAACAGCCCATCCATGTCGAATATCACAGCTTTGATCGGGCCAAGCTCTTGCAGCGGTGCTTTCATCGCATCTGATCCGTTATCACAAGGTTCCAGAAATGGCTCAGGTTTGGCCAGAGCAACGTGTTCACCTTAAAGGATTCAGCAGAATAACGAGAGTGGCTTGGCACAGGCAACGGGAAATCTGTGTGGGCGACTGTTGCAGCGAGGGCACTTGCCCCCTCGCCGCAACAAGGATCAGGTTCAGATGATGATCAATGCGTTATTGGCTGGAACCACTCGAACCGCCGTCATCGGAGCTACCACCGCTGTCGCTGGTTCCGGCCCCGGTTCCACTGCTGGAGGCATCGCCCCCCATGGAACTGCCGCCGCTCATTGAGCCGCTGCCCGTACCGGGACTGGTGCTGCTGCCACTGGCGTCGCTGCCATTACCGCCCTCCACGGAACCCGGCGGCAAAGCGCCTCCCGTGCCCGATGGCGTGCCGGCTTCCATCTCGGTGGAAGGTGGCATCCCGCCCTTATCTACGGGGGGATTGCCGCCCGAAGACTGGGCGAAAACCGCCATGGAATTGACCGACAGAATCCCGGCCAGGGTCAGCGCGGTCACATTTGATTTCATCATGGTGAGTCTCCCTTTTTAAGGTTACCTACCTGATGTGTGGCAATCGTGACTGGCCGATGGTGCCGATAAATCGACGGGCGGAACCGGCAATCAGCTCGGTTCGCCGGAGGCGTCGTTACCGGCAATGTCCGGATCGTCCGGGCTCGCCTCGATATCCTCATCCTCACTCGGCACCTGCTCTACCCCGGCGTCGTCGTCAGGCGGGCGCTGGTCCCGGCTCAGCGAGTCGGTTGGCGAGGGCAGCGGGTATTCCGGGGTTTCATCGTCGTCAGGGACAGGCGAATCGGCAGTCATGGCAACCTCCTGATGACGGGACAACACGTCATGCAGTTTTGAGAACACGGGCGGTCAGCTTGAGCGACTTCAATCGTAGGACTCGTCCTCGATCTCAGCGTCTTCCACCTCTTCACCCTCGATCAAGGGCACCTGGGCGTCGTCCATCAGCGAGCCGGGGTCTTCATTGCCCGGATCATTGACGAAAGGAACGCCCGACGGGCCTTTTTCTTCCGTACCTTCGGTTTCCGGCGTCATGACGCACCTCGCAATTGCTGATGGATGTATGAATTCGAGGTGCGCAGAGGGGAAACGTTCCGGGTAAATAACCCGGTAAAGAAAACGCCGGACAGCCCTGTGGCCAGACAACCCTGTGAGCAGATAAACCGCAAACCCATGGCGAACAAAAAACCCGGCTCACAGGCCGGGTCTTTCTCATCCAAACATGCGCTTAGCGATGTTTGTTCTTATGTTTGTGCTTGTGCTTCTTACCACCCGAATGACCATCGTTGTCATTGGACAGGTTGCTACCCAATGCACCACCCGCCGCGCCACCAATACCTGCGCCAATGGTGGAGCCCGTCGAGCCGCCCAGGCTGTTACCGACAATCGAACCGCCGGCCGACCCCAAACCACCGCCAATGGCCGCTTCCGTACGGCTGCCCTTACGCGCCCCCACCGCACTGCCGGCTGCACCACCGACACCGGCGCCAATGGCCGCGCCTGTGCTGCCGCCCATCTGTTGGCCGACTACGTTACCCAACGCACCGCCCAGACCACCGCCAACCGCAGCAGTACCGTCACCGGCAGCCATCGCGCCTTGAGCAACCACAAGCCCAAGCACCAAGGTGGATAAAGTCAAACGCATGATAGAAACCTCAAGAATGCCGCATCGGGGAAAGATGGCCGGTACGCGCGGGCGTCAGTCTACGCCAGATAGCGTCGGGCCATGTCACTTGGACAACAAACGGAGGGGTAGTTTTATGACAGGCAAAAAAAAGCCCGCTGGGGAAACGGGCAGGTACTGCGGTTACTGCTTTCTAACGGATGAGCCAAGATTACGCGCCCGCTTGTGAAAGAAACGTGAAAGAAACCGTCGTGAAAAAAAAGATGAAGAATATTTATGCCAGAGGCTGGAATGGTGTCGTGGCGGGGAGCTTGCTCCCTCGCCACGATGACAGGACTGAATTGTAGAGTTGCAACGTTACTTCCTGACCGGGACCCTGGGCAGGAACTTGGCCTTTTCCCCTCGCGGCACTTTGGACACCTTGGTCCTGATGGATTTGATCGGCTCGTCGCCAAAGTCCGCCCTATAGGCCGATTGCCCACACTGCAAACCTTCATTGATCGGATATGCGGCTCCGTTATCCTCGCTGTACGGTGCTCCCATCGCCTTTCCCCTTTTCGTCGAGGCCCACACCGGCAACAACCCGTTGCCTGAAAAATATAGGCCTTCACGACTTTCAGACTAGTCGGTCATCAAAGGACTGATTATTCAGGCAAGCGTCTGGCCGACGAATGGAGCTGCGTGACTTGCCCACGGACCGCTTTATTCAATCCGCCCCGCCATCGCGGCTCAAGATCCGGGAAACCTGATCGGCCGAATAGGGCTTGGATAGAAACTCGAAATCTTCATGGCCACGGTGGGCCAGCTCCTCGCTATAACCCGACGTCAGGACCACCGGCAGATCCGGGCGGCGCCGGCGCAGTGCCTTGGCCAGGGCAATGCCGCTGATGCCGGGCATGACGACGTCGGAAAATACCGCGTCGAACGCCATCGCATCCGGGCCAACCATATCCAGAGCCTCCTCGGCGTTGGTCGCCCAGGCCGTTTCGTAGCCCAGATCCTGCAGGATCTGATTGGCAAAACGCCCGACCTCCAGGTTGTCCTCCACGATCAACACCCGACGCTTGCCCTTTTCCAGCAGCAGGGGCGTGGTTTCCTCCCGGTTGGGCTCATCAATCTCTTCAGGCTCGACTTCCGGCAGGTACAAGGTAAACACCGTCCCCTCCCCGACCACGGTCGAAACATCCACGTTGCCGCCAGACTGTTTGGCAAAACCGAACACCTGGGACAACCCCAGCCCGGTGCCCTTGCCCACTTCCTTAGTGGTAAAGAACGGCTCGAAAATATGCTCCAGGACTTCTGCCGCAATGCCGGTGCCGGTGTCCGCCAGGGCAATGGCGGCAAAAGACTGCCCGGCTCCCGCGTGACCTCGGATCGGCGGCATGCCAGCACCGCCAATGAGCCGCAGCGACAACGTGCCTTGCCCATCCATGGCATCCCTGGCATTGAGGGCCATGTTGATCAGCGCCGTTTCAAACTGGCTCAAGTCAGCGCGGATGTAACAAGGCCGGTCGCTCAGCTCGACCTTGACCTGAATCCGCGCCCCCGTGACGGTCTGCAGCATGTCGCCGAGGCTTTGCACCTGCTTGCCCACATCGATGACTTGCGGTTTCAACGGCTGACGCCGGGCGAAGGCGAGCAACTGGCTGGTCAGCTTGGCGGCACGCTCCACCGTCTCGGAAACCGCCGTCATGTAGCGGTTGCGCCGCTCATCGGAGAGGTTAGGCATGCGCAGAAAGTCGACGGAGGAACGAATGATCGTCAGCAGGTTGTTGAAGTCGTGGGCCACCCCGCCGGTGAGCTGGCCGATGGCTTCAAGTTTCTGCGACTGGCGCAGGGCCGCTTCGGTCTGTTTCAGGCGCGTGGTGCGTTCCTCGACCCGCTCCTCCAGCGTCGCGTTCAGTTCCGCCAGGGCCGCTAGCCCCTCGCGCACGGCGGCGTCCGCGCGGGTCCGCTCGATGTGAGCCCAGGATCGTTCGGTCACTTCCATCAGCAGCGCCAGATCGTTGCTGGACCAGACCCGCGGCGTTTTGTCGTGGATGGCCATCAATGCGGTCAAACGTCCGTTCTTGATCAGCGGCACGCAAATGGTCGCGGCGATACCGATCGCCTGGAACGTCGCCGCTTCCTCGGGCGCCAGCTCCTTGAGGTTATCGTTGACCACCAGGGGTTTGCCGGCCCGCAGGTTGGCAACCGCCAGCCGACCAAAATCCGCCAGCCGGTAATGCCCGACAATACTGGGTGACCCCGCCCGAGCCCAATCACCGCGAATGGTGAAGCCATCCTCGTCCTCATCCATATCCGCATAGGCGCAATTGGATAGGTTCAGGTGCGCCGCCAGAATCCGCGTGGTGGTGGCCATGATGGCCTGTGGGTCGGTGGCATTCGCCACGGCATTGCCAATGGCATCCAGCACCGCCAGGCGCTGGGTCATGAACACCGTGGAAGTGGTCTCGGTGACGGTGTCCAGCATGCCCACGACCTTGCCGAACTGATCACGGATGGGGCTGTAGCAGAACGTGAAATACGCCTGTTCCAGGCCGCCGCCACGCTCGATGATCAGGGGAAAATTCTCGATATAAGTCGCCTGCCCCTCGAAGGCCGCCCGCACAATCGGGCCGATGTCGCTCCAGACTTCCTTCCACACCTCATCGAACCGCCGACCCAGCGCTTGGGGTTTATTGCCGAGGATGGGCACGAAGGCATCGTTGTACAACGTGATCAGTTCCGGCCCCCACACGATGGCCTGGGGGAAATGCGAGGCGAGGCTCAACGCTACGGTGGTCTTCAGCACATCGGGCCACTGTTTCGGCGGCCCGAGCGGGCTGGCGTCCCAATCGTGGCCGCGAACCCGTTCAGCCATCTCTCCATAGCTTTGCAGCCAGTCTGTCATTGCGATCGATCCTTCTCAGCCGCCAATACAATCAGGGGGAAGCGGTTGTGACCCCAAGCCGGGCCGTATTATCCCGCGCCGGAGGGGAATGCGCGATTGGATTGTGGGACGTGTAGGGCTGTAAATGGGGGTGGAATGGCGGAATTGGCTGATTGAGCTACGGAAATATCCCACATGTCATTGGGAAACCTCCGCGCTATCAATCCCTTGCGTATTTTTTGTGGTGGCGCCTATAGTCTGAGCGTCGCCCAAAATGGCGATGGGGTTTGGCACAGCTTTACTGCATTCCGCTGCGTGACGGTTGCGACGTGATGGATGTGATTGCAAGGCGGTTGGATGCGGCGCCAGCGGGTACCCTTCTATAAAACGCCAGACACTCCAAAGCCCCTGATTCATCACGAATCAGGGGCTTTCATTTACAACCTGTCAACAGATGCGCTGGTTTAGCTCCGGTGGACTCGCCTGACCGAAGCTGCCCGCCCCATCGGCGGGCAGCCTGCAGGTTTCAGGACTTCGTCAGCGGATCGCTGATACCCAGCAGATAGAAGCCGATCATGCCGATGATACCGGCCAGGACGATGTAGTACAGCGTCGGCAGCATGGTCTTGCGCAGGGTGATGCCTTCGCGACCCAGCAGGCCGACTGTCGCCGACGCCGCCACCACGTTGTGGATGGCGATCATGTTGCCGGCCGCCGCGCCTACCGATTGCAACGCCACCATCAGCGCGCCGGAGATGCCCAACAGTTGCGCGGTGTTGAACTGGAACTGCGCCAGCATCAGGTTGGACACGGTGTTGGAGCCGGCGATGAATGCGCCCAGTGCGCCCACCGCCGGGGCGAAGAACGGGTACACGCTGCCGACACTGTCTGCGACGAGACGCGCCATTGCCACCGGCATCGACACCAGGTCCGATCCGTTCACCCCTGAGTTGATCAGGATACGCACCATCGGGATGGTGAAGATCAACACGAAACCGGCGCCCAGCAAGGTTTTGCTCGATTCACTCACGGCCGCCACCAATTCGCTGGCGCGCATGCGGTGCAAGAAGAATGTCATCAGCGCAACCACGCAGAGCAAACCACCTGGCAGGTAGAGCAGTTCCAGGCTGGCGGACACGCCCGTCTCCCCCAGAATGTCTTTGGCCCCGAAGCTCAGGGACAGCAGCCAGGCCTTGAGCGGTGGAATGTTGCGCGACAGCACCAACAACACGGCCAGCAGCACATAGGGTGCCCAGGCCATGGGGACGGAAATCGCTTTTTTGCCGGCCATGTCGTCGAGCTTCATCTCGATCCTGCCCATCCACTCCGCTGGCCACTCGCTGGCCGGGGCAAAATCCCAGGTGGTCTTGGGCAATAGGAAGCGCGCTTTGGCAGCCGGGATCACGATGCTCAGGCCCACCAGGGCACCAATCATCGAAGGGAATTCCGGACCGAGGAACACCCCAGCGGCGGCGTAAGGGATGACGAAGGCGAGGCCCGTGAAGATCGCAAACGGCGCCATGACCAGGCCTTCGCGCCAGGATTGGTTCTTGCCGAAGAAGCGGGTCATGATGCTGATCATGATCAGCGGCATGAGAATCCCGCAAAGGGCATGGATGATCGCCACCCGCGAGACGATCAAATGGAAGAACACGTCCCAGTTGCTGCCCACAGCAGCCAGTTGCGCGCCAAGACCGGTCTGGTCAAGTCCGCCTGTGACCCCGACCACCATGGGCGTGCCGACGGCACCAAAAGACACCGGCGTGGACTGCACCAGCATGCCGAGTACCACCGCGGCCATGGCCGGGAAGCCCAGCGCGACCATCAACGGCGCGACTACCGCCGCAGGTGTGCCAAAGCCCGAAGCGCCCTCGATGAAGCAGCCGAACAGCCAGGCCACGATCAGCGCCTGGACCCGACGGTCCGGGCTGATATTGGCAAAGCCACGGCGAATGGAGCTGATGCCGCCGGAATGCTTGAGGGTGTTGAGCAACAGAATGGCACCGAAAACAATCCACAGAATCGCCGCCGTCAGGACGAGGCCCTGCAGCGAGGACGCCAGGACCCGATTCAACGTCATGTCCCAGGCCCCGAGGCCGATCAGCGCCGTCAGTACGAAGACCACGGGCATGGCGTATTTGGCTGGCCAGCGAAAGCCGATCAGTAACACGCCCGCCAGTACCAGCGGCACGAAGGCCAGGATGGACAGCAGTGTTTGACTCATGGTTTTGGTTCCTTTTTATTGTTGTGAACCACAGTTTGCCGGGGGTATCCGGCGCCACGCATCCAGAGCACAGGTGCTCCGCGAACCGCGTCGACAGGGGATCACCCGTCGCCGCGCTCATGCTCAAGGGCCCCGGCAGCCATGGGCTGTCGGGGCCTGTTGTATTGCGCCCCCGCTAAAGCAGGGGCTTTCGGGGTTGCGGTCACGACGCACACCGCAGCCCCTCGACGATTGCAGAGCGTGTCTCCCTCAGGCCTGTTGCTTGAACCGCAGACGCCAGGCGTGCAGCAGCGGTTCGGTGTAGCCGCTGGGTTGCTCGCGGCCCTTGAACACCAGGTCGCAGGCGGCCTGGAACGCCATCGAGGCGGCATAGTCATCGGCCATGGGGCGATACAGCGGATCACCGGCGTTCTGCTGATCGACCACCTTGGCCATGCGCTCAAGGCTTGCGCGCACCTGAGTCTGGCTAACGACGTTGTGGTGCAGCCAGTTAGCAATGTGTTGGCTGGAAATACGCAGTGTGGCGCGGTCTTCCATCAGGCCGACGTTGTGGATATCTGGCACTTTGGAACAACCCACGCCCTGCTCGACCCAGCGCACCACATAACCGAGGATGCCCTGGCAGTTGTTGTCCAGCTCTTGCTGGATCTGGCTGGCGCTCCAGTCAGGCTCGGCCACCACCGGCACGCTGAGCAGGCCATTGAGCAGGTCGTCGCGCTGACTGTTGAGGTCGATGGCTTCCAGCTCGCGCTGCACCGCCTGCACATCCACTTGGTGGTAGTGCAAGGCATGCAAGGTGGCAGCGGTCGGCGACGGGACCCAGGCCGTGTTGGCGCCGGCCTGGGGATGGGCGATCTTCTGCTCGAGCATGGCGGCCATCAGGTCCGGCATGGCCCACATCCCCTTGCCAATCTGCGCCCGACCACGCAGACCGCAGCTCAAGCCAACCAGCACGTTGTTGCGCTCGTAGGCCTGGATCCAGGCGCTGCTCTTCATGTCGCCCTTGCGCAGCATCGCACCGGCCTCCATGGCGGTGTGCATCTCATCACCGGTGCGATCGAGGAAGCCGGTGTTGATGAAGGCCACCCGCGCCGCCGCGCTGGCGATACACGCCTTGAGGTTGATACTGGTGCGGCGCTCTTCGTCCATGATCCCCATCTTCAGGGTGTGCCGGGGCAAGTGCAGCAGGTCTTCGATGCGCGTGAACAACTGATCGGCAAAGGCCACTTCAGCCGGGCCATGCATCTTCGGCTTGACGATATAGATACTGCCGGTACGCGAGTTACCGTGGCGCTGGAGGTCATGCAGGGCGATCAAGCTGGTCATCACCCCGTCGAGGATGCCTTCGGGGATCTCGTGGCCTTCGCCGTCGAGGATCGCCGGGTTGCTCATCAGGTGCCCGACGTTGCGCACAAACAGCAACGAACGGCCGTGCAGCTTCAACGCACCACCAGCGGCAGCGGTGTACTCGCGGTCCGGGTTGAGACGGCGCACGATAGACTTGCCGCCCTTTTCCAGCGCTTCGCTGAGGTCGCCTTTCATCAGGCCGAGCCAGTTGCGGTAGATCAGCACTTTATCGGCCGCATCGACCGCTGCGACGGAGTCTTCGCAGTCGAGAATGGTCGACAGCGCGGACTCCACCAGCAGATCCTTGACCCCTGCGCCATCGCTGGCGCCGATCGGGCTCCCGGCATCGATCTGGATTTCCACGTGCAGGCCGTTGTTTTTCAGCAGCACCGCTGTCGGCGCGCTGGCCTGGCCCTGATAACCGACGAACTTGTCGGCCTGGGCCAAACCGGTCTGGGTGCCGTCAGCCAGGGTCACCTGCAGTTGCCCCTCACTGACCCGGTAATTGACCGAGTCGGCATGCGAGCCCATGCGTAAAGGCGCGGCCTGATCGAGAAACGCACGGGCGAAGGCGATGACTTTGTCACCACGCACCTGGTTGTAACCCGGGCCCTTTTGAGCACCACCGTCTTCAGCGATGGCATCGGTGCCGTACAACGCATCGTACAAAGAGCCCCAGCGCGCATTGGCGGCGTTCAACGCGTAGCGGGCATTCATCATCGGCACCACCAGCTGTGGACCGGCCTGGTGGGTGATCTCGCTGTCAACGTTGGCGGTGCTGACCCGCACCGTGTCTGGCTGCGGCAACAGGTAGCCGATGGACTCGAGAAAATCGCGATAGGCCGACATGTCGCTGATCGGGCCTGGGTGCGCGCGGTGCCAGCTGTCCAGCTTCGCCTGCAGCGCATCGCGCTCGGCCAGCAGCGCACGATTGTGCGGCGCCAGGTCATGCACCAGGGCGTCGAAGCCGGCCCAGAACGCCTCGCGTTCAATCCCGGTGCCGGGCAGCACTTGCTCGTCGACGAAACGTTGCAGGTTGACGGCCACTTGCAGGCGCTGGCAGTTCACGCGATCAGTCATTTTCACTCTCCAAAAAACAGTAGGTGGCCGGCGTCAGATGTCAGCGCGGCTCACTGAACAGGCGCCTAGCCCTTGTAATCAGCCCAATGCGGCGATACCGGCTTTGGCCACTTGGGCGTCCTGATCGGCCTTGACCCCGGAAACGCCCACCGCGCCAATCACCTGGCCGTCGACAATCACCGGCACACCACCTTCCAGCGAAGTCAGCAGCGGCGCGGACAGGAACGCGCTACGCCCGCCATTGACCATGTCTTCATAACCTTTGGTTTCACGACGCCCGATGGCGGCGCTGCGGGCCTTCTCGGCGGCGATGTAGGCGGCGATCGGTGAGCAGCCATCCAGGCGCTCCAGGGCCAGCGGATGCCCGCCGTCGTCGACCACGCTGATGCTCACGGCCCAGTGGTTTTTCTCCGCTTCACTGCGGGCAGCGGCGAGGATTTTGCTGACTTCGGTCTGGCTCAATACGGCTTTGCTAAGCATGCTGTTCTCCGGTTAATTCAGGGCTTCTTCGACCAGTTCGATCCAATGCCGCACAGGGGTGCGACCGGCGCCGTCGAGGTGGGTCTGGCAGCCGATGTTGGCGGTGACAATCGCCTGCGGCTTACCGCTTTCCAGGGCATTGAGTTTGTTGTCGCGCAACTGCCTGGACAGCTGCGGCTGGGTTAACGAATAGGTCCCGGCGGAGCCGCAACACAGGTGACTGTCGGGCACAGCCGTCAAACCGAACCCGAGGCGAGCGAGCACGCTTTCCACGGCGCCCCCCAGCTTCTGCGCATGCTGCAGAGTGCAGGGGCAGTGGAAAGCCACGCGCTTGTCGGCATGCACACCCAGTTGCTCCAGAGGTTCGACGCTGAGCACTTCAACCAGGTCTTTGGCCAGCGTACTGACGCGCCTGGCTTTCTCGGCGTAGGCCGGATCCTGCGCCAACAGATGGCCGTAATCCTTGACGAAGGCGCCGCAGCCGCTGGCGGTCTGCACAATGGCCTCGGCGCCCTTCTCGATGGCGGGCCACCAGGCATCGATGTTGCGCCGCGCACGCTGCAAGCCTTGCTCTTGGGCGTCGAGGTGGTAGTCCACTGCGCCGCAGCAACCGGCTTCATTGATCGGCGTGACGCTGATGCCGAGGCGATCGAGCACCCGCGCCGTGGCGGCATTGGTGTTAGGTGCCAGGCCAGGCTGCACACAGCCCTCAAGCATCAGCACACGGCGTGCATGGCGTGGCTCGGGGCGGGGTTTGGCGGCACTGGCGGTGCGCGGCAATTTGGCCTTGAGGCTGGCCGGCAACAGCGGACGGAAAACCTGGCCAACCTCAATCAGCCCTTTGAACAGCCGCGCATGGGGCACCACGGCACGCAGGCTTTGACGCAATACGCGCTGAGCCAGCGGGCGCGGAACGGCGGCATCGACTACCGCGCGGCCGATATCCAGCAGATTGTGGTACTGCACGCCCGACGGGCAGGTGGTCTCACAGTTGCGACAGCTCAGACAGCGATCCAGGTGCAGTTGGGTCTTGGCCGTGACTTCGTTGCCTTCCAGCACTTGCTTGATCAGGTAAATGCGCCCGCGCGGGCCGTCCAGCTCATCACCGATAAGCTGGTAGGTCGGGCAGGTGGCGTTGCAAAAGCCGCAATGCACACAGCTGCGCAGGACGCGTTCGGCTTCCTCGGCGCGCGGCAGGTGCTTGGACTGTTCACTCAGATGGGTCTGCAAACTACACCTCGCGATACATACGGCCAGGGTTGAAAATGCCCTGGGGGTCAAGCTGGGTTTTGAGCTGTCGGTGGTAGCGCAGCAACGGGGTGGCCAGCGGATGGAATGGAATGTCGCAGTGGCCGGCGGTGAAACAGGTGGCGTGGCCACCGGCTTGGGCGGCGATCTGGCGGATCAGCGCGACATCGGCATCGGACTTGAGCCAGCGTTGGGCGCCTCCCCAGTCGATCAGTTGCTCACCGGGCAGCGCCAACACGCCGGTGTTGGTCGGCACCGACAATCGCCAGAGCGGGCGCGGGTCTGCGAAGAAATCCAGGCGCTGCTCGCGCAGGTCAACCCAGTACGAGCTCTCAAGCAGCTCACCGCCGAGACGCTCACGGGCCGCTGCGACCGAGCCTTCACCACCTTCCAGGCGCAGGTGCAAAGCCTGACCATCATGGCTGGCGGCGCTCAGCGAAATGGGTTGCTGACCCCACTCGGCCAGTTTGCGCAAGGCCAGCGCGGCGTCCATCTCCAGCCGCAGACTCAGGCACTGGCGCGGCTTGGGCAGCACTTTGAGCGACACCTCGGTAATCACTCCCAGGCAGCCAAAGCTCCCGGCCAGCAGCCGCGACAGGTCGTAGCCGGCGACGTTCTTCATCACCTCGCCGCCAAAGCGCAGGTGCTTGCCCGTTCCGGTGATCAAGCGGGTGCCCAGGACCAGGTCACGAACCGCGCCGGACCAAGGCCGGCGCGGGCCCGAAAGACCTGCCGCAACCATCCCGCCGAGGGTCGCGGCGCCACCAAATTGCGCAGGCTCGCAGGTGAGCATCTGCCCGGCCGCGTCCAGCGCCGCCTCCAGCTCAACCAGCGGCGTGCCGGCGCGGGCGGTGATCACCAACTCGGTCGGGTCGTAGCTGACGATGCCGCGGTGGGCACGGGTATCGAGCACTTCGCCTTCGACCTTGCGACCGAGAAACGCCTTGCTGTTACCTCCCTGAATGCGCAACGCCGTAGTACTGTTGAGGGCGTGATTGACTTGTTCCAGCAACGCCTCGCTGGCGTCGCAGTCGTGCTGCATCACCATCAGAAGCGCTCCAGTTCAGGAAAGGGCAGTTGGCCGTGGTGCACGTGCATGGCGCCGAATTCGGCGCAGCGGTGCAGGGTCGGAATGTTCTTGCCGGGGTTGAGCAGGCCACGCGGGTCGAATGCTGCCTTCACCGCGTGAAACAGGGTCAGTTCGTCACTGTTGAACTGAACGCACATCTGATTGATCTTCTCGCGCCCCACCCCGTGTTCGCCGGTGATGCTGCCGCCCACCTTGACGCAGAGTTCGAGAATCTTGCCGCCCAGGGACTCGGCCCGCTCCAGCTCGCCGGGTTGGTTGGCATCAAACAGAATCAAGGGGTGCATATTGCCGTCACCGGCATGGAACACGTTGGCCACACGCAGGCCGAACGCCTCGGACAGCTCACTGATGCCCTTGAGCACCCCGGGCAGTTCGCGACGTGGAATGGTGCCGTCCATGCAGTAATAGTCCGGCGAGATACGCCCGACGGCCGGGAAGGCGTTCTTGCGCCCGGCCCAAAACTTGACCCGTTCAACCTCATCGCGGGCCATGCGCACTTCGGTGGCGCCGGCCTCGCCCAGCACCGCGCGGACACGCTCGCAGTCGTCGTGCACGTCGGCCTCCACACCGTCCAGTTCGCACAGCAGGATGGCCTCGGCGTCCACCGGATAACCGGCGTGTATAAAGTCCTCGGCGGCGCGAATGGCCAGGTTGTCCATCATCTCCAGGCCGCCGGGGATGATGCCGGCCGCAATGATTTCACCCACCGCGCGCCCGGCTTTCTCCACCGAATCAAAGCTGGCCAGCAACACCTTGGCCACCTGCGGCTTGGGCAGCAGCTTGACCGTGACTTCAGTGATGATCCCCAGCATGCCTTCGGAGCCGGTGAACAAGGCGAGCAGGTCGAAGCCGGGCGAATCCAGGGCCTCGCTGCCCAAGGTCATGCGCTCGCCTTCAACTGTGAGGATTTCCACCTTGAGCAGGTTGTGCACGGTCAGGCCATATTTGAGGCAGTGCACGCCTCCGGCGTTCTCGGCGACGTTACCGCCAATCGAACAGGCGATCTGCGAGGATGGGTCCGGTGCGTAATACAGGTCGTAAGGGGCGGCCGCCTGGGAGATGGCCAGGTTGCGAACGCCCGGCTGAACGCGAGCGAAGCGCCCTTCTGGATTGACTTCAAGGATGTGCTTGAAGCGCGCCATCACCAGCAAAATCCCCTGGACCAATGGCAGTGCACCACCGGACAAGCCCGTCCCTGCCCCGCGTGCCACCACGGGCACACGGCGTTGATAACAGAGTTTGAGCAGGCGTTCGACTTGTTCGATGCGCTCCGGCAATACCACCAGCATCGGCGTGGTGGTGTAGGCAGAGAGGCCGTCGCACTCGTAGGGTTTGAGGTCTTCCTGGGTGTGCAGCACTTCCAGGTCAGGAAGCTGCTGGCGCAGTTCCGCCAGCAGCGCTGACTTGTCCACTTCAGGCAGCGCCCCATCAACGCGCTCGTCGTACAAAATACTCATGGCAGGCTTTCTCGCTTTATTGTTCTTTTGTGCCGCGCCGGTAGCGAGCCGGGCTGCTTGTTATGCGCTATATGTAGAGCCTTGCAGGGTGGTCGTCTATCACCGGATGAACTGGTATGACCAGTTTATTCAAGCCCGCCTCTAACCCGTATTTGCCAAGGGCCTTACTTATAAAGGGGTTAGTGGCTATATTGGGCGCAGCGTGAATGACCATTTAAAACTGGTACTACCAGTTAGCCGAGGCCCCTGACATGCTCGAAGAAACTTCCGCCGTTCGCCGCCAGGTCAGTGATGTGGTCGCCGAGCGGATCGAACGATTGATCGTCGATGGCGTGCTCAAGGTGGGCCAGGCACTGCCCTCGGAGCGCCGCCTGTGCGAAAAACTGGGAATATCCCGCTCGGCCCTGCGTGAAGGGCTGAAAGTGCTACGCGGGCGCGGCATTATCGAGACCGCCCAAGGCCGTGACTCACGGGTGGCCACGCTGAACGGGAACCGCGATGCCAGCCCACTGATGCACCTGTTCAATTCGCAGCCGCGCACCCTGTTTGATCTTCTGGAAGTGCGCGCACTGCTGGAAGCCGAATCAGCACGCCTGGCCGCCTTGCGCGGCACCGATGCAGACTTTGTCCTGCTCACCCGGCGCTACGAAGAAATGCTCGCCGCCCACAGCCAACCCGTACCTGCCGAGCCGCGCGAACATGCCCGCCTCGACCACGCCTTCCACCTGGCGATCTGCGAGGCCTCGCACAACCCGGTGTTGCTGCACACCCTGCAGTCGTTGACCGATTTGATGCTCAGTACGGTGTTCGCCTCGGTCAACAACCTCTACCATCGCCCGATGCAAAAACGCCAGATCGACCGCCAGCACACCCGGCTCTATCACGCCGTCATCGAGCGCCTGCCAGAACAAGCTCAGCGCGCTGCGCGCGAACACATCCACAGCATCCGCGACAACCTCAAGGAGATCGAACAGGAAGAGCAACGCCTGGTACGCGCGACCATGCGGCTTGAGGGTTGGGGGTAGGTTTCTGGGTAGCGGGGCCGGCTGGGAAGCGCAAAATCAATGCCTGGCTTCACACCAGACTTTCACCATCATCCAAGACTTTGCAAACCGAGTAGAAAAGTATGAATCGTCGTAAAAAAATAAATCAGTTACTAAAAGCTCACGCAAAAAAGGCGAGTGCCAAACTGGCCCCGCCGAAGAAATCCAAATACATCAGTAAGGCTGACCGGTTAAAACTGGCTGCTGAACCCGCTCCAGAGTCAGTCATAACCCCTGAGAGCTGAGTCTTCGATCTTAAGCGCCAGTCGCATCAGCAATGGCGGTGAAAGTGGGGCTGCTGCGCAGCCCAGCGGGAGCAAGCTCCCTCGCCACAGTGGTTCAGGCAGGTCTTGAGTGAATTGCACCTCGATCGTTCCCACGCTCCTGCGTGGGAATGTCGCCAGGGACGCTCCGCGTTCCGCTTCTGGAAGATGACGCAGAGCGTCACGGGATGCATTCCCACGCAGAGCGTGAGAACGATCAACTTCCCAGACCTACCAAAGCGAACTCTTCAGATAAAAGTCAGCGCAAGGTTAAACAGCATCGCCGCGACGAAGCCGATGGGCGCGGCACGCAGCAGCAATTGGGGAAACAGCCGGGTTCGGCTCTGCTCATCGGCGCAGGAGCTCAGGATCAGGCTGCCGCCGGAGGAGAACGGCGAGATAGAGGTGGCTTGGGCGCCAACCACGATGCTGATGAACAGCACCATGGGGTCGATCGACATGGCGGCGGCCAGCGGCGGCACCATGGGGAACAGCGCGGGTGTAACCACTCCCAAGGTGCTGGCAAAAATCGACATCAGCGCAGCGACGACACCGAACACCAGGGCTACCAGCACCGGTGGGATATTGCCGCCAATCCACGATGCCAAAGCGTCGATAGCGCCGGCCTTGATCGCCACCGAGATCAGCATGCCCACGCCACAAATCATGATCAGCGTGCCCCAGGGCAGCGAGGCGATGGCTTTGCGCTCGTCGCCCAGCTTGAGCATCAGCGCAATCACCGAGAACACGCTGGCGATCAGGCCGATGTCCACCTTCGAGTTGACGAACGTCACCGTCGCATTGCCTGGGAACAGGATGTGCGCGATGGGACCGGCCAACACGATCAGCATCATCAGCAAGGTCAGCCACAAGGTGATTTTCTGCTCACGGTTGAGCGGGCTCGGCGTCTCGATCGCGACCGCCGCGCTCTTCAGCGCACGGCCGTGGCCGGCGAAGAATACGAACGCGGTGATGACCACCAGCGGAATGACCATGGTGCTGGCAAAGATGGCCAGGCCATTGATGAAAGCTTCACTTTCGGGAACACCCAGGCCGGTCATCAGACCTCGGAAAATGATACCGCTCTGGCTGGACACAAAATTGGCACCGCCCAGGGCCCCGTAGTTCACCGCCATGCCACCGAGTATCAGGCTCATGCCCGTGCGCTGGCACAGCAGCAGCGTCAGCGGGGCCATGAAAGCCAGCACCGTGTAGTAACCCGCGCCGAGCCCAGCAATCAGGCAAGCGGTCAGGAACACCGCATAAGGCAACAGGTGCGGCACGTTACGACAGAGATAGAGCAAGTGTTCGGCCAGTTTCTCCAGCGTGCCGTTGACGATGGCGAAGCTGTAGAACAGGCAGACCGAGAAGATGATGAAGAAAATCTTCAGCGGCCACATGGCGATGATTTCGGAAGGACTCAAGCCCATGCCGAAACAGCCCAGTAGATAGGCAAAGGCGATGGCGAACAGGCCGATGTTGATTTTGGTGGTGTATCCCAGCGCGACAGCAAGAACGATCGCGGCGACGACGTACAGGCTCATCATGATGTGTGTTCCGTATTATTTTGTTATGGGGAGTTCAACGCGTCGACGCAGCAAAGCCGAACAGGGTTGTGGGGTTATCCACCAACACCTGCCGGCGCTCCACCGGGTCGGGAAACAAGGCATGCACAAAGGCCAATTGCGCGTCATAGCCGGTGCGCGACTCGAACTGGGTATGGGGCCAATCGCTGCCCCAGACAAAACGATCGATACCGCCACATGCCTGGCGCAATTGCGCCAACACGCAAGCCGCGCGGGGCAGGTCTGACTGACTGCGATAGGCGGCAGACAACTTGACCCACAGCCGGTCCTCGCCGAGCAAGGCCAGGAAGCCCTGATGGGCGAGGTTACTCGGGTCGATACCGTTGGACGGAAGACCGAAGTGATCCACGACCACCGTGACGCCGCTCGCCAGAACGAACGGTACAACCAGGACCAAGGCGTCGAAGCCGCACTGGATTTCAACCTGCCAGCCAAGTCGGGCCAGTCGCTGGTAAAACGTCTGCCAGCGTGCATCGATGTAGTCCTGCGGCGCCTTGCCGATCAGATTCAAGCGAATGCCTACCACGCCAGCCTTGGCCAAAGCTTGGAGCTGTGCATCCTCGATGTCCGGTTCGACCACCGCGATGCCTCGCAAACGTTGCGGATAACGTTGCAGGGCCTCGACCATGAAACGGTTGTCGGTTCCCAGGAAGCTCGGCTGGATGAGCACGCCCTGGGCAAGGCTGCAGCGATCCAGATGCCCCAGATAGTGCTCGGCCAAGGCGTCGTAATCAGGGCTGTAGCGACGATCACTCGCCATGGGCAAGTCATGTCGGAATATGTGGGCGTGAGTATCTATACCTTCGAACGACAGGGACATCAGGAAGCTGCCTTTGTTGATTTTTTGTGGGAGCCCGCCAGGCATGTAAGGTGATTACAGACCTGAAATTCATATACATGACTGGATGACCATATCTATAAACAACCATCCCTGTCAACGCGCCCAGTGAGGTAAAGTGGCGCATTGCTTGGATTTGGATTGACGGTATGGCCCTTACACACCTTGGACATGACGAGCGACTGCCGCTCTATCAACGACTGCGTGAAGAGATGCTGGCGAAAATCGCCGCAGGCGAATGGCTGCCCGGTGAAGCCATTCCCACCGAGGCAGAACTGACCCGCCACTACGGCGTTGCGGTAGGCACGGTACGCAAAGCGGTGGAAACGCTGGTCGGGGAAGGGTTACTGCTGCGCGTCCAGGGCCGTGGCACGTTCGTGCGCCGACCCAACTTCGACGGTTCACTGTTTCGTTTCTTTCGACAGGTCGATGCCAGCGGTCAATCGCAAGTGCCGCAAAGCCGCATCCTGAGTCGCACCCAGGAGACCCCGGACGCCCACGTGCGCCAGGCGCTGAATCTGACCGAGCACGACGCCACCATCCGCCTGGAGCGCCTGCGCCTCATCAACGGCCGGCCGCTGTTCCACGAGCAGATCTGGCTACCGGCCGCTCAATTCGGCGCCCTGCTCGACACCGACCTGAACGACTTCGGCACCCTGCTCTACCCCTTCTACGAAGAACGCTGCGGCATGCGCGTCGCATCAGCCCGGGAAACCCTCACCGTCACCTCGGCCGATGAGCCACTGGCCGCCACGCTGGGAGTCAGCGCCGGCAGCCCAGTGGTGGTAGTCGAACGGGTGGCCCTGGGCTACGACCGTCAACCCCTGGAATACCGACTGTCGCGCGGCGCAGCCGACACTTTTCGCTATCAGGTGGAGATTTGCTGAGTTTCGCGCGTCCACGACAACAAAATCATCGCCATTGGCGTGCATTTTGTGAAAGTTCAGCGGCATGCAAACGCTCTACTGGAAATAGAGATGGTGTTGCCATCAGGGTCTTTGGCATTGGCGAATGAATAGCCGTCGGCCTTGTGGGTGGCGCCAAACTTCAAGCCTTGGGCCATGCACTTCTCCTTGAAGCCCTCAACATCCCGGGTATCAAAAACCAGCTTGACTGTGACTTGTCCCGTTTTAACGCTCTTCCCTGCCGCATGAACCATCAGAATCGCGCCACCGTTTGCAGGCCTCAATTCCGTGACGCGATCATCGGCATGCTTTTCACTGACAAAGCCGAAATGTTGCTCATAAAAAGAGCAGGTTGCCAGGACGTCCCGTACGTACAGCATGATTCGATTAAGTGTCGGTTCCATGTGTTCTTCCTTGATACTGCTGACGGTGAAACTAAGCACGCTGTGCATCATCGCAGCGGGGCTTGGATGCAAAGCTCGACGTTTGTAGTGCGTCTCCAGATGCTTTCAACCAACCACAAGAAAAGACGCACTGGCTCGTACCACGCGCTCCTCTCCAGCGCTTATATAGGTATTGGCGAAAACCAGTCGGCTACCGGACTTTTGAATATCGACAGCCGCCTCCAACCAATCACCGACCTTAGCGGAGCCTGCGAAATCAGTGGTCATTGTGGTCGTCACGAGCTTGAGGGGCGGATCTTTCGAGAAGGCAGCGCTGTAGCCCAAAGCAATGTCAGCCAGCGCCATGAACAACCCTCCGTGAGCGAGTCCACGCGCATTGGTGTGTTTCTCCTCGACCCGAATCCCAACGGTGAATCCTTCGGCGTTTTCCCGATAGTAGAAAGGGCCCAGTAGATCAAGAAAAGGACTGCTCCGAAATAACGGTTTGAAATCCTGTGGAATATCCATTTTTTTCACTCCTTTACCCTGTAGGCATATTCAGGTCCGGCGACTGTAATTAATGGTCGTCAAAAGCGACCAGACTCATTGCTCCCTGCTCAATGGCCCCAAAGCCGCTTTTTTCTCGAGCCATGCTTCCCGCGTCATTTCCCAAACTTCCTTTAGCAAGGGCCCACAGACAAAATCGCCCTGCCGTGTTGCAATCATGCGCATGCCTTCGTGTTCCGAAACTTTACGCGAAGCATGATTGCCCACCGCCTTGGGAACTTGCATGACGGGACGCCCCAGGGTTTCAAACCAATAGGCGTTGATAACCTCACAGGCCTCGCGCATGTAGCCCTTTCCCTGCCATTGAGGCGCCAGCCAAAAGCCTCGGTTGTTGCCCGGTTGATCGTACAGGCTGATGCTACCGATGCAATGCGCCGGATCTTCGCAAGTGCGGATCATCCAATGCCACTCGCGCCCGGCCGCAATGGCGGGAAGCGCATGGTCGCGAACGTACGTCAGCGCGCCGTCTTCCGGATAGGGCCATGGCACGCGACTGTCGAGATAACGCACCACTTCCCAATGAGGAAACAGCTGTTGGATAGCTGGTGCATCGGCCAGTTGTAAAGGCGTGAGGATAAGACGGCGGGTCTGAATCGTGGGGGTGGTTTCCATCATGGATTTACGCATGATGATCGTGCGTTCAGCACCGTCAAATTCGTCACGTACCTTCTGAAATCCCAGCTCTGTGTAAAAGCTCTCTGCCGTGATGGAGGATGGCACATGCAAAGTGACCAGACCCATGTCGAGAGCGGCTGAACAAATGACCGACATTAGCCGTCTGCCAAGGCCTGCTCTTTGATACCGCGGCGCTACAAAAACACTTCTGATCACATCTCCATCGAGGCTGGCAGTCGCGACGACACGCTGATCGACAGATGCCACATACATCCGACGCCGCACCATCAATCGCTCAATCGCCAGTGGAGAAAAGTTCTGCTCTACCCGGACGATTACATCGGCCGGATAATCTTTCGTATTGGACTGACGCAGAGCGCTGATCACAACGTTGCTTATTGCTTGCGCGTCCTCGACTGTTGCGAGGCGAATGTAGGCATCCATTTCAAGTTCTCGCTCCGGGTGATCAGTGATCATAGACGCATGACAATGGACAGAAACCACGACAGAAAGATAGTTTCAAGACGTCCAGGCCGAAGGCTGAACCACGGATGCTATTGCCGATTACTCAAACGAACACGCCCAGCCTTGCCATCAACAAAAAGAGTCAAAGCATGAAAACCGCTGACCCCAATCGCCTGAAAATCTGGCAAGCCCTTTCATCACTGTTTCTCGACACCGAGATCGACGAATTAACCTACGACTACATCGCTCGCGTGATCCTTGAAACCGGCTATTCACCTAAGGTAATCCACAGCATCCTATGGAATGAAGTGTTCCCGGTCCTGGAAGCCAACCTCAGGTCCGTCGCAGGCGAATGGGCGGGATGGACGGATGAGTGGCTGCTGGAGCAGCTCACGATAAATGATCAACTCGAGGTCCGAAAACCCAGCGGCAGTATTGCCGTGGAGATCGCCAGATGCTGGAACCATGTGGCGACCCGGCTTCCACCGGGATATGCCTGATCCCGGTTTTTATCCGGCCCCTCGCGCGCCCAGGATGCCGCACTCGGCAGGCAACAATCTCACACTGATCAACGTCTTTCGGCAAAATGATAGAGCACGAAATAATGCCCCTCACACCCCATTCGCTTGTCACCTTGGTCCCCGCTCAAAACAGCGACCTGGACGATCTGGTAGCCGTCAGAATCGAAGCCATGCGCGAAAGTCTTGAGCGTGTCGGGCGATTTGATCCCGTGCGCGCACGCGAGCGATTTCTAGGCGGTTTTAAACCAGACTGCACACGCCACATCGTGGTAACAGGACAGAGGGTGGGGTTCGTAGTCATCAAACGTCACGACAATGAACTCTTGCTTGACCACTTGTACGTGCACCCTGACGCGCAGGGATCAGGAATAGGCTCTGCTGTTCTCAGCCAAATATTCAAAGAGGCGGATGCCGCTGCGCTGCCATTACGAGTGGGCGCTCTCAAAGAAAGCGCGTCGAATCGCTTCTACATTCGTCACGGTTTCCAACTCATCGAAAGCGGTGAGTTCGACAATTATTATCTGCGACAGAACGATCCTGCAGCCGGCCAAAATCGTTAGCCGCCGGCAATCTTGCTGCGATGTATCCTCGTGTATCCCGAGGATACATCGCTACATAACCTTGCACTTTTACCTCCCATTCGACACAGCCCGGATACGTTGCCCCGTTCAAATGCACCCAAGGTTTCAAGGGCATCAACCAGAGCCCCTGACCCATGGCTCGCAATGGAGGCATCACCATGAAAACGGCACTGCAGCACAGCAAAACCGGTAAAACCCATCGCCGCCTGCTCGGCTCATCCATCCTCGCTCTCAGTCTGTTCGGCGCGCTCGGGGTAGCCCACGGGCAATCCACCAGCGCCGCGCAGCCAACCGCGAACAAGTCCGGCATCACGCATACAACGCCCTCCCCGTTCGGTGCGCTGAAGCATATCAAGGCCGGTCTGCTGAACGTGGCGTACGCCGAAACCGGCCCCGCCGATGGGCCGGTGGTGATTCTGCTGCACGGCTGGCCGTACGACATTCATAGCTATGACGAAGTCGCGCCCTTGCTCGCAGCAAAGGGATACCGCGTGCTGATGCCCTATGCCCGGGGCTACGGCGATACGCATTTCCTGTCCGAAAAAACGCTTCGCAACGGTCAACCAGCCGCGTTGGCCAGTGACGTGATCGACTTCATGGATGCACTGAAAATCAAGCAAGCCGTGCTCGGTGGCTACGATTGGGGCGCACGTTCGGCGGACATCGTCGCGGCCCTGTGGCCGGAGCGCGTCAAGGCGCTGGTCGCGGTCAGCGGCTATCTGATCGGCAACCAGGCCGCCGGTCAGAACCCGCTGCCACCCAAGGCCGAGTTGCAATGGTGGTATCAGTTTTATTTCGCCACCGACCGTGGCCGCGCCGGGTACGAGAAAAATACCCACGACTTCGCCAAGTTGATCTGGCAACTGGCGTCGCCCAAATGGGCATTCGATGACGCCACCTTCGACCGCAGCGCCAAGGCGCTGGAAAACCCCGACCACGTCGAGATCACCGTATTCAACTACCGTTGGCGTCTCGGTTTGGTCCAGGGCGAGACCCGATACGACGCGCTGGAACAGAAACTGGCGACGGCGCCCTCCATCAGCGTGCCGACCATCACCCTTGAAGGCGATGCCAACGGCGCGCCGCACCCAGCTCCCGAGGATTACGCCAAGCGCTTCACCGGCAAGTACGAGTTCCGGTTGATCAGCGGCGGCATCGGCCACAACTTGCCGCAGGAAGATCCGCAAGCGTTTGCCAAGGCTGTGATTGATGCGGATCATCTTTGATAGCCAGCCCCTTGCCTTGATAACACCGGCATAAAAAAACGGCTCGTTTATTCAACGAGCCGTCTTTTTGCGGGCTATTACCGAACAGGATCAACCCGACGCATAAGGTCATTCAACACGTAGGTGTCCAGAAAGGCTGTTACCTCTGTGATCTGGCCATCCTTGAGTGTCATGTGCCACAGGTAAGTGTTGTTGTAGGGCTTGCGGTCAAGGGCCATGGCCTCTCCCTTCCAGAGAACCACCACGACATCGCCCTCAGCCACAATGCTTTGCACGGTAGGGGAAATGGGCGTTGCCAGCCGAGCGGTGATCGGTCGTACGGCTCGTTCGATTAAATCCGTCTTGCTGTTATACACACCAGAAACCGGACTTGATCCAGATACGGTCCACGTTGCGTCGGGCGCCAGCAGATCGAAAACCGTGCCTTGGCCTTGTTGCCAGTTGGTAAATGCTTGGCGCACCAGGTCGGTATTGATGTTTTGGTCAGCGGCTTGCGACGCTGAAACCGTGTTCGTTGAAAGCACCAAACACAGCGCGACAGCCTGAAGGCGCACAGCCAAACTCATCCATGGGGTCATGATCTTTCTCTCACAACAATACGTTGATAGGAACCTCTTCAAGAGGAACCTTAACGGCATGGGCTCGGAAGCTTTTGCTCGATACTGCTGTGAGATTGCCCGATGCTGTTTGGTGGAACGGCGTGGGCACCTGAGCCTGGCTCCTATGCGGGGTTGCCGCCAGCACGCGGGGAGTCGCCCGCCGGTCCCATATCGTTCCCATATCACCCTTTTCCAGACACCAAAAACCACAAACCCCCGACTTTCTCTAGGAAAATCAGGGGTTTGTGTTTGCAGAATGTGGCGGTGAAGGAGAGATTCGAACTCTCGATACAGTTTCCTGTATACACACTTTCCAGGCGTGCTCCTTAAGCCACTCGGACACTTCACCGTGTCTCGGCAAACTGTTCAGTCTGTCGAGGCGCGCTAATGTAGTCGAAAGCTTTTCCGATGGCAAAGGTTTTTTTCAGAATTTTCATGCGGTTAAGGTGGTCGGGCATTTCAAACGCGTCCGGGCATGGCAAACCGGCCAATCTTCGGGTTTGTGTGTGCAGTGTTCCATGGAGCAAGGCGCGGGCGATGGGGCGGTCAGGCGGTTTGTCGGGGCTGGGGGCTGACCGGTGAGTCAGTCACAGCGCTTTACCTGGCCTGCGGCGGTGGGTAACGTCTGCGTCACTTCTCTTACAAGGAATAGCGCCATGAGCGACCTGATTGCCTACCATCTCGAAGACGGTATCGCGACCCTGACCTTGAACAACGGCAAGGTCAATGCCATCTCGCCGGATGTGATTGCCGCGTTCAACACTGCGCTGGATCAGGCTGTGACGGATCGGGCGGTGGTGATCATTACCGGGCAACCGGGGATTCTGTCCGGTGGTTATGATTTGAAGGTGATGACCGCCGGTCCCAAGGAAGCGGTGAGTCTGGTCACGGCCGGCTCGACCCTGGCCCGTCGCCTGTTGTCGCACCCCTTCCCCGTCGTTGTCGCGTGCCCAGGGCATGCGGTGGCCAAGGGAGCGTTCCTGCTGCTGTCGGCGGATTATCGCATCGGTGTCGATGGACCGTTCAGCATTGGCCTGAACGAAGTGCAGATCGGCATGACCATGCACCACGCCGGTATCGAGCTGGCCCGCGATCGCCTGCGCAAATCCGCGTTTCATCGCTCGGTGATCAATGGCGAGATGTTCAACCCGCAGAGCGCGGTGGACGCCGGCTTCCTCGACAAGGTGGTGTCGACCGATGAGCTGCAGGGTGCGGCGCTGGAGGCCGCGCGTCAGTTGAAGAAAATCAACATGACCGCCCACAAGAACACCAAGCTGAAAGTGCGCAAGGCCCTGCTGGAGACGCTGGACAGTGCAATCCTGCTGGATCAGGAGCACATGGGTTAACTTGCCTCAGCGCAAAACGAAAAGCCCGACCGCTGTGTCGGGCTTTTTCTTACATGCTCCGTTTAAAAACCGACAACCGCTCTAGCCTGCTTCTGACACGCTAATCGGAAACATGCGCTCAAACATCGCCCATCTCCTACCTCTATAGCGGCAATTGCCGAAAACAGTGCACATCCGTACACTGCGCCACCTTTTGTCCCGACGGGGCCTGTAGATGCTGTTTTTATTGCGTATGTTGTTGATGGGTGTGCATTTTGTGCTGGCGGGTGTGCTCGGGGTGATCCTGGGGTTGTGTCGGCCGTTCAATCCAGACAACAGCCGTTTATGCGCCAGGTTGTATGCGTGGCCCGCCATGTGCATTTTGCGTCTGCGGGTGAAAGCCGAGGTCGACACGCTGGTAAACAAGTCCCAGAGCTGCGTGATCATTGCCAACCACCAGTCCAACTATGACCTGTTCGTGTTCGGTAACGTGGTGCCCTACCGCACCGTGTGCATCGGTAAGAAGAGCCTGAAGTGGGTGCCGTTGTTCGGGCAATTGTTCTGGCTGGCGGGCAATGTGCTGATTGACCGGGGTAACGCGATCAAGGCGCGCCAGTCGATGTTGACCACCACTCACACGTTGCAGCATGAGGACACATCGATCTGGGTATTCCCGGAAGGCACGCGCAATCTTGGCGAGGATCTGCTGCCCTTCAAGAAAGGCGCGTTCCAGATGGCGATCGCCGCCGGGGTACCGATTGTTCCGGTGTGCGTCAGCAGCTACATCAAGCACATGCGCCTCAATCGCTGGCGAGGCGGCGACATCCTCATACGCTCGCTACCGGCCATTCCCACGGCGGGGTTGAGCCTGGATGACATGCCCCAGCTCATCGCCCAGTGCCGTGAGCAAATGCGCGAGTGCATCGCGGTAATGGACCGGCAGGTGCAGGCTGTTTAACGAGCCTGTTAAACAATAGCCAGCCGGGCACATAACCCTGTGGCGAGGGGGTTTATCCCCTCACCACAAAAACCCGCACGATTCTGATTCCACCTGTAGGGCATTTGACTCTACCGGCGAACTCGGTGGATTTTGCTGACTCTCAAGCAGCAGGGCACACTAAGCTACAGATTGCCTGCCACTGCCATTTTCCAAGAAGAAGTGAACCACCATCATGGGTAGAGTCGTTGCTGCTGCGGTTTACAGCGCCGGTAAGAAAGTCACCAACATCACCCTCGACGAAGGCAGCGCCTGGGCAGCCAAACCGGGCCACTTTGTATGGATCGGCCTGGAAGAGCCCAGTGCCCAGGAACTGACCAACCTGCAACGTCAATTCAACCTGCATGAATTGGCGATTGAAGACGCGATGGAGAAGCACAGTCGCCCCAAGTTGGAGACCTTTGGCGATGCACTGTTTATCGTCACGTATTCGCCGGTGCGCAAGGACGGCAAGCTACAGTTCATCGAGACTCATATCTTCGCCGGCAACGGCTACATCATCACCGCCCGCAATGGCCACTCGGCGTCCTACGCCCACGTGCGACAACGCTGTGAGGCGCGGCCTATTCTGCTGGAGCACGGGGAAGATTTCGTTCTCTATGCCATCCTGGATTTCGTCATTGAAAATTACCAGCCGGTGGGTGAAGCCATTCACGCCGAGATCGATGAACTGGAGCGCAACGTACTGTGCAGCTCCCTGAACGAGCGGGATATTCAGAACTTGCACAGCTTGCGCCGTGACGTATTACGCCTGCGCCGTTATGCAGCACCGATGGTGGAAATCAGCGAAGAACTGCAAAGACTGGACTTTCCCTTCATCGACAAAAACATGAGCCCGTACTTCCGCGATGTGCAGATTCACGTCACGCGGCAGATGGAAGACCTGGCGACTCTGGCGGACATCGCCAGCCAGACCATTGAAGTCGGCGTGCTGCTCGAAGCGTCGCGCCAGAGCGTGGTGCAGCGCAAGTTCGCGGCGTGGGCGGCGATCCTGGCGTTCCCCACGGCGGTAGCCGGAATCTATGGGATGAACTTCGAGAACATGCCGGAGTTGACCTGGCACTACGGGTACTTTCTGGTGCTGGGGTTTATCGCGGTGGGCTGTACCGCGTTGTGGGGGAGCTTCAAGCGCTCGGGGTGGTTGTAAGCGCGCTTGTAGGCAGTTGAGGCTGGCGTGACATTCATCGCGAGCAGGCTCGCTCCCACACTTGATTACCTGTCTATCAAGTGTGGGGGCGATGGTGTTTTAGTCTTGGGCCGCTGCGGTTTCAGGCTTGTGCGCGACGAAACGCATCATCCATTCAGCCACCGTGGTGCCGTGATGCGCCTGTTCAAGACTGGCCATGCCTTGGCGGTAGATCTGCTCGCCAAGGTGTTGCTGGCGGATCTCCAGCAGCGCCCGGGAATAATCGTGGATGAATTCCGGGTGGCCCTGGAAGCACAGCACCTGATCGTTGATGTGGTAGGCGGCGAACGGGCAAAAATCGCTGGACGCGATCACCGTGGCGTTTTCCGGCAGCTCGGTGACCTGGTCCTGGTGACTGATCAGCAGGGTCAGCTCTTCCATCACCGGGCTCATCCATGGCGCCTTGGCCGCGAGCTTGTAGCGGTGGGTGCCCACGCCCCAGCCTTGAGTGGCGCGCTCGGCCTTGCCGCCCAGCAACAGCGCCAGCAGTTGATGACCGAAGCACACGCCCAGCAACTTGTCGCCTCGCTGGTAGCGATCCAGCAAGAAGGTCTTGAGGGTTTGAATCCAGGGGTCGGTGCCGAAGGAGTCGGCTTTGCTGCCGGTTACCAGGTAAGCGTCGAAAGACTCATCATCGTTGGGGTATTGCCCCTGCATCACGTTGTACACAATGAACTCAGCCGCGACGGGCTGTTGTGAAAACAGGCGCTGGAACATTTGCCCGTAACCCTGATATTGGTCGATCAGTTCCGGACGCAGGGTATCGGTTTCCAAAATGCAGATGCGCAGCGACATAAAAAATACCTGACACGATGATGGGAATATTGCACACCCCCTGAGCGTGCCTTGAAATACCGTCCCAAGGCAAGCCCCTTCCCCTGTCAGTCAGAACAGTTCTTGCCTGGCGGCTTTCTCCAGCAACAAGGCCGGTGGTGAAAATCGCTCGCCATACTGCTCGGCCAGATATTGAGCGCGGGCGACAAAATCCCGCAGGCCGTACTGGTTGATGAACTGCAACGCACCGCCGGTCCAGGCGGCGAAACCGATACCGAAAATCGAGCCGACGTTGGCGTCCGCCGTGGAGGTGAGCACGCCCTCCTCTACGCAGCGCACGGTTTCCAGAGCCTGGATGAACAGCAGGCGATCGCGGATGTCCTGTGGCGAGA
Source organism: Pseudomonas sp. A214 (assembly GCF_900156295.1). Lineage (NCBI taxonomy): Bacteria > Pseudomonadati > Pseudomonadota > Gammaproteobacteria > Pseudomonadales > Pseudomonadaceae > Pseudomonas > Pseudomonas sp. A214. The sequence goes on along the minus strand of NZ_LT707062.1, from coordinate 2,598,179 downwards.
TCTGCCCGTCGGCTTTCTCGAAACGATGCTTGAGCTCCGGCCACAGGTGTTTCTGCCCGTCGGCCGGATACTCGTAGAAACCGGCCCCGGCGGCTTTGCCTGGCCGCTTGTATTCGTTGAGCAGCAGGTCAATCACGGCGAACGCCGGGTGCTCGATCGGTGTTTTCCCTTCCGCTTGCAGGTCTTTGGCGGTTTGCGCGCGGATATGGCTCATCAGGCTGAGGGAAACTTCGTCAGAGATCGCCAGAGGCCCCACCGGCATCCCGGCCTTGCGCGCCTCAGTCTCGATCATTGGCGCGCTCACGCCCTCACCCAGCATGGCGATGCCTTCGTTGGTAAAGGTGCCGAATACCCGGGAGGTGAAGAAACCACGACTGTCGTTGACCACGATCGGCGTCTTGTTGATTTGCAGAACGAAATCGAAAGCTCGTGCCAGGGTCTCGTCGCTGGTGCGGGCGCCCCTGATGATTTCCACCAGAGGCATTTTCTCCACCGGGCTGAAGAAATGCAGGCCGACGAACTTCGTCTGATCCGGTACAGCCGTCGCCAGGCCGGTGATGGGCAGGGTCGAGGTGTTGGAGGCGAGCACCGCGTCCGCCCCAACAACCGCTTGGGCAGCGGCTGTGACGCTGGCTTTCAGGGCGCGATCCTCAAACACCGCCTCAATGACCAGATCGCAACCGGCAAGGTCCGCGTCGCTGTCAGTGGTTTGAATCCGCGCCAGCGTGGCTTCGCGCTGCTCGACGGTAAGCTGCCCGCGGGCGATCTTCTTATCCAGCAGCGCCGCCGTGCGGGCCTTGCCTTTCTCGGCGGCGGCAAGGCTGACGTCCTTGAGCACCACCGCAATCCCGGCCATGGCGCTGACGTAGGCGATACCTGCCCCCATCATGCCGGCACCGAGTACTCCGACTTGTTGGGTCAGATAAGGTGCAAAGCCCTGCGGGCGCGAACCGCCGGCCTTGATTTCGTTGAGCTGGAACCAGAAAGTGCCGATCAGGTTCTTGGCCACCTGGCCAGTGGTCAGCTCAGTGAAGTAGCGGGTTTCGATCACGTGGGCGGTGTCGAAATCCACCTGGGCACCTTCCACTGCCGCGCAGAGAATTTTCTCCGGCGCGGGCAGGCAACCCTGGGTTTTGTTGCGCAGGATGGAAGGTGCTATCGCCAGCATTTGCGCGACTTTCGGGTGAGACGGCGTGCCACCCGGGATCTGATAGCCTTTCGCATCCCAAGGTTGGACCACGCTGGGGTTGGCGAGAATCCAGGCCCTGGACTTGCTCAGCAGGTCCTCGCGATCCACCGCCAGCTCATCGATCAGACCGGCCTGCAGTGCCTGTTGCGGGCGCACCTTCTTGCCCTCGAGCAAATACGGCAAGGCTTTCTCCAAGCCAAGCAACCGCACCATCCGCACCACCCCGCCGCCACCTGGCAACAGGCCCAGGGTGACTTCCGGCAAGCCAATCTGCACCGACGGGTGATCCAGCGCCACACGATGATGGCAAGCCAGGCAGATTTCCCAGCCGCCGCCCAGGGCCGCGCCATTGATGGCCGCCACCACCGGTTTTCCCAGGGTTTCCAGGGCACGCAGTTGCGCCTTGAGCCCGAGCACCATTTCATAGAATGCCTTGGCTTGGGGTTTACCGACCTTGACCAGTTCGTTGAGGTCGCCGCCAGCGAAGAAGGTCTTCTTGGCCGAGGTAATGATCACCCCGGCAATCGAGTCTTTTTCGGCGGTCAACCGAGCGACGCAGGCAGCCATGGCCTCGCGGTACGTCGCATTTATGGTGTTGGCGCTCTGGCCTGGCATGTCCAGGGTCAGGACGACGATCCGGTCCTGGCCGGTTTCGTAACGGATGGCATCGCTCATGAAAAGTATTCCTTGAAGTCGGGGCTCAGAGACGTTCGATAACGGTGGCAATGCCCATGCCGCCGCCGACACACAGCGTCGCCAGGCCATAGCGCAGGTGACGCGCCTCTAACTCATCGAGCAAGGTGCCGAGAATTGCGCAGCCTGTAGCCCCCAAGGGATGCCCCATGGCGATGGAGCCGCCGTTGACGTTGACCTTGGCGGGGTCGATGGCCATGTCCTTGATGAACTTGAGCACCACTGAGGCGAACGCTTCGTTGACTTCGAACAGGTCGATGTCCTCCACCCGCAGCCCAGCCTTGACCAGAGCCTTGCGGGTAGCCGGCGCCGGGCCGGTGAGCATGATGGTCGGATCGGTGCTGGTGACAGCCGTGGCGACGATCCGCGCCCGCGGTTGCAGCCCCAGCGCCTGCCCCTTGGCTTCGGAACCGATCAGCATCAGCGCCGCCCCATCGACGATGCCGGAACTGTTGCCCGGCGTGTGGACATGATTGATCCGTTCCACATGGCTGTAGACCCGCAGCGCCGTAGCGTCGAAGCCCATCTGGCCCATGGCTTCGAAACTCGGCTTGAGCTTGCCCAGGCCCTCCAGAGTCGAGTCCGCACGGATGAATTCGTCGTGATCCAGCAGCACGATGCCATTCTGGTCCCGCACCGCCACCAGGGATTTGTTGAACGAACCGTCGGCCCGGGCCCGGGCCGCCTTTTGCTGGGAGTGCAGCGCGAAAGCATCGACGTCCTCGCGGCTGAAGCCCTCCAGGGTTGCGATCAGGTCAGCACCGATGCCCTGAGGTGTGAAGTGGCCCTGCAGATTGGATTGAGGATCCAGCGCCCAAGCGCCGCCGTCGCTGCCCATGGGCACGCGAGACATGGATTCGACACCTCCGGCCACCACCAGATCCTCGAACCCGGAGCGCACTTTCATCGCCGCCAGGTTTACCGCTTCCAGGCCCGAGGCGCAGAACCGGTTGAGCTGCACGCCTGCCACGCTGACATCCCAATCGGCGATCAGCGCGGCGGTCTTGGCGATGTCGGCGCCCTGATCACCTATCGGCGTCACGCAACCGAGCACGATATCGTCAACCTGACTGGTGTCCAGGCCCATGCGCTGCTGCAGGGCGGCGAGCAGGCCGCCCACCAGGTTCACCGGCTTGACGCTGTGCAAAGCGCCATCGGCCTTGCCCTTGCCACGGGGGGTGCGTAATGCGTCAAAAATCAAAGCTTCGGTCATGACATCCTCAAACCACTGGGACAATGCAATGGCTCCAACCATAAGCCCAGCGGCCCGAGATTCAATGACCGCAGTGCTCAACCACGTTGACGGCCACGCTCAGACGAACGGTAGCATGCTATCGGGTTAACCGATTCAGGTGAGCAAAGTGTCTAGCAAAAGGGCCTTCACGAAGGTGGCACTAGGCCTCATATCACTTTAAGAGCGGACGGCAGCAAACTAATACGAATTGGATCTAAGCCAAGGCGGCTGCGGCCCCTAATGTAATCCTTGTACAAGATAGTCGTCGGGTTTTGCCGAGGCGCTTGTCAGACAGGAAGTGCAACGCCAGCCGTCAGGAGATATGCAGGCTGGCCTCAGGAAATAACAAAAAAGGCGGGTCAGCCATGTTCAAACATTCGAAAGTTCGCCAAGCCGGACTCATTCTCTTCGCCACGACGCTGCTGTTGATTGTGCCGAATATCACCAAGGTGATCGGCTGAATCCGGCGCGCGGGTGCCTGTACCATCGGCAAGCGGTAGCGCTTGTATCATCAAAAAATGTGACGAGTTCGTTGTTCGAGTCGCGGTGGCTGTGCCAACCTTTGCGGCACTCCCTCGACATGGAAGACGACCCTCGTGAAAGTTCTCATTGTGTTCGGCGCGCTGCTGCTCAGCACGCCCTTGTTTGCCGCGCAGCTGGTGCTGGAGCTGGGCACGACTGCCCGCACCTGGCAGACCGAAGAACTGCTCCAGCATCCTGAAGCCCGAACGATCCAGATCGCTGAAGACGTTTCCTACAAAAAGCCGATGAATTATCGCGCCGTGCCGCTGACAGCGCTGTTGACTGGCGTCGAGCCCGACGACCATCTCCAGGCCGTGGCGCTGGACGGATTTGCCGCCGAATTGCCCGCGGCACCGTTACTCAACACAAACGGCGCGCGAGCCTGGCTGGCGATCGAAGACCCGGCCCACCCCTGGCCTCCACTGGGTGAAGGCAAGGGCAGCGCCGGGCCCTTCTATCTGGTCTGGACCAACCCCCAGGCAGGCCACATCAGCCCCGAACAATGGCCTTACGCGGTGGCGACGATCAAGCGCCTGTCAGCGGTAGCCGAGCGCTTCCCTGCCCTGCTGCCAGCGCCCACGGTGACTCAGGCTGACCCGGTCTATAAGGGCTTTGAACTGTTCCAGAAAAACTGCCTGGCTTGCCATCGGCTCAACGGCGCAGGCGACGCGCAGTTTGGCCCGGACCTGAACATCCCCTTCAATCCTACCGAGTACTTTTCCGGGGATTTCCTCAAGCGCTATATCCGCGACCCACAAAGCCTGCGTCGCTGGCCCCAAGGGAAGATGCCGGGGTTCTCGGCCACGGTGCTGCCGGATGCGGAGCTGGATCTGCTGGTGGGGTATCTCAAGCACATGGCGGGGCGTAAACAGCCGTTGGCCCCATGAAGTCGGTTTTGTGCCTGAAGTAATCTGGTGGGAGCACACCTATGAAAACGGCCGACACATGGGTCAGCCGTTGCTCGGGTTGCGTGAATGAACGGTCAGGCGTGCAGGCGCCGTATTTCCTGTTTGACACCCCAACCCTCGATGATGCCACCCAAAGGCTCCACCACCGCCTCGAAGTTTTGTTCGAAGTCTCCAATGTCATCGTAGGTGGCGTACATCACCCGGCTCAACTCCAATGACCAGGCGCCGTCATCCCGTGCGCTGATCTGTGCATTCAATGACTCACCCCGAAATTGACCTGCCGCCCTGCGCGCCCGCTCCTCATCCGGGAAAATGGCGTAGAACTCGATGGGATGGAATTGTGAGAAATCGAAACCGCCTTCTTTCATGCGGCGAAGCACGCTGGTGCTGATGTCTTCTTGATAGGCTGTGCTCATGAAACGTCCTCCTCAAACCGATGGATAGACTTTCCGTCTTCCCGTGCTGGCAACCCTTGGGTTGCAGCGATACGGCATCAAATTACCGTCGGGACACAAGCATGTAGCTGACAAGACCGGACCTAAGCGATCCTTTCGCTGATCTCAATTGCAGAGTAGCTGCAAGTAGTGGTCACTGCCAAGCGGGGCCAGGCAGTGACTTCATGAAATCGGTGTAATGCTGATGATTTCGATACTGTGCTGGGATTTGAGATTCTTGACCGTAGGGTCTGCGGTGCGGCCCTCCAGGTCATTGAGATCAAGCTTGGCGGGTACGGGGAGCAGCTTTTGGCGAATCAACTGCGCAGCCTGCTCCATTGTGGGCTCCTGTTCATAGTCGAACCGCTCGGCGATGGCTTCGCCGTGATCATCAACGAAAGTGATTTCCCACTTTTGCATCGGTGTCTCCTCGATCAATTCAGGGCCTGGCTTACCTCTATCTCGACATTCAGGGCTGAACAATCGTTCCGCTCAGTCGTTGGACGGCTGCCATAAAAAAAACCGCCTCACGGGCGGTTTTTCATGCAGCGTCGGCGATTATTTCTCGGCACGTGCTTTCAAGGCTTTCAACGTATTGAACGGCGCATCCACCACGAACTTGTTGGCCAGCCAGGAAGGAACATCGCCACCTGGTTCGGTGTGGACCTGATAGATCACTTCGACCTGACCGGCGTCCTTTGGCGTGAATTTCCAGAAGCCTTCAACTTGAGTGACCCGCACAAAACCCTTTTTTTCAGGCCGGTAGGTTGGCACGCCCTTGAGGTTGCGGGTCAGGCTGCCATCGGCACCTTTGACGGTGGTCACTTGCAACACCGAGTCCCGCGGGGTAACCGGCCAGGGCGTGTTGAACTGGGTGTAGGTCCAGCTCTGGTCCCCTTCATGCTTGAGCAGCTCCTGGCTCTTGCATTCGTGAATCCAGGCACAGGCAGCCGAAACGTCTTCCTGAAGCGCTTGCAGCTTGGCCATGGTGGTTTTCATGACGGTCACGCCTTGGTAGGCCTTGTACTTGGAACCGGCCACTTCACTGAGGGAAACCTTGATGCCATCCTCTTCCTTGGCGACTTTCCAGTCTTCTGCCTGGGCGGTAGCCGTTGCCAGCAGCACGGTCAAACCACACAACACAGCCATACGATGCAGCGAACCCATAGTTTTTTCCTTGTTATCGAAGTTCCGAACTGGCCCATTACGCTGCCGTGATTTGCTCCCACCAACCGATCAGCCGGATGGCGTCTTCAGAGCTGTTGCCGCAGACCTCGATGTCGGCCTCGAACGCCGAGCACACCCTCGGTCGCTCCGGCTGGCCGAATATCTGGCACAGGTTATCGACTGACAGCTGCACACAACGTTCGCCCGCCGGCTTGCCGTCGGGCATGCCAGGAATCGGCGAACTGATGGAAGGGGCGATGCAGCAGGCGCCACAGCCTTCGCGGCATTTCATGACGACAACATCCTCACGACAAGTAATGATTGGTAACAGAACACAGAGTAACGGCTAAAACACTCGTTTTAAATTACCGTCCGTGTGTTTTTTCTTGTACGCCAGGATGACCCTACAGTCAGCGACGAGAGGAAGGATTACTGCTTGAATTCGAAATCCAGCGCCGCGCCTTCGACTTCATTGCGCTCTTGATTGCGCAACGGCAGCTGCATTTCATTGCTCAACAAACGGCCATTGAGTTGGAACGGGCCCGGCTTTTCCCCAAACATGGAGGGCAGCAAAGGCTCATGCTTGGGTAACGGCACCGCACCCGGAGGCTGCAGATCCTCGACCATGTCTTGAGGCAGGCTCAAATCCAGCTTGGCCGGCGGTAACCGGGTTTTGGCGACCTCGCGGGCAGATTGACTCTTGGAGGCGACAGGGGCCCGTTTTTTCTTCGCTACCGCAGCTTTTTTAGCCGGCGCTTTTTTAACAACTGCCGGTTTTTTCTTCGAGGCGCTTTTAGTCGCACTGGCGGCCGGTTTCTCCTGCGCCGACGCAGCCACGACACCTTCCGAATGGAAGGCAGTCAACAGGCCGATCAAAACCCAGGCGGCAGGAGCAATGGCTTTCATAGACACTACGGCACTTACGGCAGAGATCCCCATGCTCGCCTGTTACTCAGCCGCTGACAAGCACATCAGGCAGGAGCCGCCAGTTTCTATCAAAAACCGCTGGCGGTCTCCTGGCACAGTTGGGTGGCCAGCAGGCCTAGCGTCATCAAGGCCCGTTCAGCTTCGCGGTTCCAAGGCGTACCGCAATTGAGGCGGATGCAATGGTTGAACTGTTCGGTGTTACTGAAAATCAGCCCTGGTGCAATGCTGATACCTTGCTGCAACGCCCGTACATGCAACTCCTGGGTGTTGACCCGCCCCGGCAGACTGACCCACAGAATGAAGCCTCCATTAGGCCGGCTCATTTGCGTACCTTCGGGAAAGTATTGCTGCACTGCCAACTGAAAGGCACTGAGGTTTTTGCGGTACTCCTGGCGGATATAACGCAAGTGCCGATCATAGCCGCCATTTTCCAGGTACGCCGCGATGCCCATCTGCGTGACGCTGCATGCCGAATGCGTGCTGAAGGTCTGGAGCCGTTGGATTTCCTGCTGGAATTTACCGGCAATCATCCAACCAATGCGCACGCCCGGTGACAACGTCTTGGAAAAACTCGAACAGTAAATGACTCGGTCCAACCGGTCATAGGCCTTGAGCGCCTTGGTGCGTCCCTGCTCGAACATCAACTCGCCATAAATATCGTCTTCAACGATCTGGATGTCGAAATCCGAGGCCAGGCGCAACAGTTGCTTTTGCCGCTCCTCGGGCATCGTCCCACCGAGGGGATTGCTCAAGCGCGTGGTCAGCACCAGCGCCTTGATCGACCACTGATTGGCCGCCAGTTGCAGGGCTTCCAGGCTCATGCCGGTGACCGGGTCGCTGGGGATCTCGATGACCTTGAGGCCCAGCAGATCCGCCAGTTGCAGCAAGCCGTAGTAGGTCGGCGACTCGGCGGCGATCAGGTCTCCTGGCCGGGTCAGCACCCGCAAGGACATTTGCAGCGCATCCACGCAACCGTGAGTGATCACCACCTCGGAGGGATCCACCACGACCCCGGCATCGCGCATGCGAATCGCCACTTGGCGGCGCAAGGGTTCGAAGCCCGGGCTGAACATGTAGCTGAACGCCCGCGGGCTGTGGAAGCGCGTGACCTTGGCCAGTTGCTGGTGCAGCGCTCGTACAGGCAGGTAGTCGACGCTCGGCACCGCCGCGCCCAGGGGAAATACCCCTTCGCGGCGCGACTCAACCAACACCTGCTGGATGATGCTGCTGCGCGTGACCAGCCCCGGACGCTCGACCCGCGCGATGTCCGGCGTCGGCGCCGTCAGGGCCGGGGTTTGATGCACGTAGTAACCGGACTGCGGCCGCGCACGGATCAGCCCCTGATCTTCAAGGTTGGCGTAGGCCTGCAGCACCGTCGCATGGCTGACGTTGAGCTGCGAGCTCATCTTGCGCACCGAAGGCACACGTTCGCCGGGCTGATACACACCGCGCCGGATGTCTTCAGCCAGTTGTTGGGCAATACGTTGATAGAGCAAGAGGTTGGTCATGACGCAGCACTCGATTTCACGGGCATTTTATTTTTGTGAGAGATAGTACCGGAACAGTTTAGAAGTGTACTGGGACAGTTGCCAGATTACCCGACCCTAGAGGGCAGTGACAGCCCCCAACTGTACTCATGAATCACTGAGTCGCAGGCCCAAAAAAACCCGGCGCCTCTGAAGGGGCCGGGTTTTCCAGCAACGCAGCCCTTAGCGGGCGGCGCCGAGCTGGCCTTTCTCGTCGGAGAACACAATTTCAACCCGACGGTTCTGTGCCCGACCACGCTCGGAAGCGTTGACGTCGACCGGGAACTCATCACCGTAGCCTTCGACCTGAATGCGCTTTTCGTCGATCCCCAGGTCCACCAGCACGTCCGCCACCGCCTGGGCCCGGTTACGGGACAGCTTGAGGTTTTCCTGCTTGCCGCCGGTGCTGTCGGTGTAACCTTCGATACGCACCACACGCTTGGGGTTGAGCTGCAAGAATTGCACGATCTTGAGCACCACCCGGTTTGCCGAGTTCTTCAACTGCGCCTGGCCGGTGTCGAACAGCACGTCACCGAGCGTCATCACCAGGCCGCGATCGGTCTGGGTGGTGGCCATTGCCATGATCTGCTCTTCCAGCCACTTGCCCTGTTGCTGGACACTCAGCAACTTGGACTCGCGCAGGGCCAATTGCAGGCGCTGGCGCTCCAGCTCGAGCTTCGCCGCGCGCTCTTCATTGAGCACCTGATTGCTGTGCTCACGGGCAATCTCACTGTAGCGCTGGCTCAGGTAGGCGTAATGCAGCACATCTTCGCTGCTGCCCCAGTAGCTGGACAAGCGATCGGCCCGGGCCAGGGATTCGCCGGCGCGGATGACGTCCTTGGGCGCGGCTCGCAATACGTTGGAGTCTTCCTTGACCTTCTGGAAGTCGGCACCTGCCTTTTCCAGCGCCACTTCGCTGCGCTGACCCGCGCAACCGTACAAGCTGGCCAGGCCCGCGAGAATCAGGCCGCCAAATACTTGGGACTGCTTCATTGGGCATCATCTCTCAACTGTTTGCGCAAGCGCTCGATGCGGGTGTTAAGCACGTTCAGGTGTTCCTCGCCCTTGAGGGTCAGCACCTTCGCTTCGGCCAGGCGTGCATCCAGTTCGGCTTGCTCAGCGCGCATGCGGGCCTTCTTGAACGACTCGTCGGCCATGTTGGACTGGGCGCGGGCGAACTTTTCTTCGGCGAGTTTCAACTCGGGCACTTCTTCGGAGGTGGCGCCCACGGCGCGGGCTTGCTCCAGCGCCTGTTCAGTCAGGCGAATCTGTTCATTCGGCGCCGGATCGGCTGCGCAACCCGCCAGAGCCAGTACGGCCAGGGCAGCGAAAAGAGGTCGAATAGTCACTAATGTTCCCTACTGTTTTGGGGCACCAACAGGTGGCTGCAACTGTGTTTTCCAACGCTCGATATTGCGCTGCAACACAGCCTCCGTCAGGCCGGACGCGGCCAATTCTGTCATCTTTTGCGCCAGCTGTCCGCGCAACCATGGGTCATTGCAGGCGGAGTTATGGGAAACCGCGAGGAACAGCCCCGGGGTATCCACTGGTTGCGGCGCGGCCTGCAGGTCATTGGCCATGCCCAATGTCTGGGCCATCGCCAGGCCCGAGTAACGCCCTGCCAGGACATACTCCACCTCCCCCAGCAGCAGTTTCTGAAAGGCTTCAGTCAGGTTGGGGGTACGGGTCAGGGACAATTGCTGCTCGGCAAATACGCCAAATGCCTGGGTCATTCGCGCCTTTTGCGACAATGCCCCGGGATGACCATGAAGGTCCTCGGGCTGAGCGATCACCAATGTCGAATCCTTGCGGGTCCACACCAGGTAATCGTTATTCAGCAAGGGCGGATGAACATAGTCCAGGGTTTCAAGCTCGCTGATGGTCAGCGCGGCGTCGACGAGCAGGTCCATGCGTCCGCTGCGCACTTCGTCCAGGGCCTGAGCACGCTTGCCGGCATAGAGCAATTCGATCTTGATCCCCAGCTCCGTCGCCACTTGCGCCAGCAGGTCGGCGCTGGCGCCGATCAGGTGTTTGGGATCCTGGGGGTCTTGCCACAGGTAGGGCGGCGCATCCGGGCTACCGGTGGCGATCAGACGTTCACACTTGCCGGCGGCGACAGACAGACCTGGCACGACGGCCAGCGCCCACAGCAACGACACGCCAGCCAAACGGCGAAGATCCATGGCGATATGCTCCCCTTGCAGTGACAACAACGTGCAGATAATAAAAAACCCGGCCAAAGGGCCGGGCTCTTTATAAGTGAAGACGCCGGATTAGACCAGCTTCTCCAGCTCAGGGATGGCTTCGAACAAGTCCGCTACCAGGCCATAGTCAGCCACCTGGAAGATCGGCGCTTCTTCGTCCTTGTTGATCGCGACGATCACCTTGGAGTCTTTCATGCCGGCCAGATGCTGGATCGCGCCGGAGATACCGACGGCGATGTACAGCTGTGGCGCAACGATCTTGCCGGTCTGGCCGACCTGCATGTCGTTAGGTACAAAACCTGCGTCGACCGCGGCGCGGGAAGCACCGACGGCGGCGCCCAGCTTGTCGGCCAGGGCGTACAGGTGCTTGAAGTTGTCACCGTTCTGCATGCCACGCCCGCCGGAAACGACGATCTTGGCAGCGGTCAGTTCCGGACGATCGGACTTGGCCAGTTCTTCGTTGACGAAGCTGGAGATACCGGCGTCGTGAGCAGCAGCCACCGCTTCAACAGCAGCGGAGCCACCTTCGGCAGCAACCGGGTCGAAACCGGTAGCACGTACGGTGATGACCTTGACCGCAGCATTGGACTGCACGGTAGCAATGGCGTTACCGGCATAGATCGGGCGCTTGAAGGTGTCGGCACTTTCCACCGAGATGATCTCGGAGATCTGGTCGACGTCCAGCGCAGCGGCAACGCGCGGCAGGATGTTTTTGCCGTTGGACGTGGCGGCAGCCAGGATGTGGCTGTAGCCCTTGCCCAGCTCGGCCACCAGCGGTGCAACGTTTTCCGGCAACTGGTGCGCATAGACAGCGTTGTCGGCCGACAACACTTTTGCCACACCCGCGATTTTCGCAGCGGCTTCAGCCACGGCGCCAACGCCTTGACCGGCCACCAGAACGTGGACATCACCACCGATTTTCGCAGCGGCAGCAACGGTGTTCAGCGTGGCCGGAGCCAACGCCTTGTTATCGTGTTCGGCGATTACCAAGATAGTCATGTCAGATTACCTTCGCTTCGTTTTTCAGTTTCTCGACCAGTTCAGCCACCGACTTGACCTTGATACCCGCGCTGCGTGCAGCCGGCGCTTCGACTTTCAGGGTCTTGTTGGTGGAGGCGGTGGAAACGCCCAAAGCGTCCGGAGTCAGCACTTCAAGCGGCTTCTTCTTGGCTTTCATGATGTTTGGCAGGGACGCATAACGCGGCTCGTTCAAACGCAGGTCGGTGGTGACGATGGCCGGCAGTTTCAGGGAAACAGTCTGCGCGCCGCCGTCGATTTCGCGAGTCACGGCAACGCTGTCGCCGGACACTTCAACTTTGGACGCGAACGTGCCCTGACCGTAGCCGCTCAATGCCGCGAGCATCTGGCCGGTCTGGTTGTTGTCGCTGTCGATGGCCTGCTTGCCGAGGATCACCAGCTGTGGCTGTTCCTTGTCGACAACGGCCTTGAGCAGCTTGGCCACGGCCAGGGAAGTCAGGTCTTCGGCGGATTCGACGAGGATGGCGCGATCAGCACCCAGCGCCAGCGCGGTACGCAGTTGCTCCTGGGCAGTGGTCGGGCCGATGGAGACGACGACGATCTCAGTCGCCACGCCTTTTTCTTTCAGGCGTACGGCTTCTTCTACGGCGATTTCGCAGAAAGGGTTCATCGACATCTTGACGTTGGCGAGGTCGACGCCGGAGTTGTCCGCCTTGACGCGAACCTTGACGTTATAGTCGACCACTCGTTTGACAGCTACAAGAACCTTCATGGATTCCTCGTTACTCTCCGGTGAAAAGAAAGTCGCCTAGGCGAACCTGGCGGTTGATGCTCATGGGCGCAAGGGCACCTCTAAAAACGCCGGCATGAACCACACATGACCTTGCTCACGGGAGTGAAGACCGTTCGTCAGTGATGACCGACGAGTCATTCATTATCGCGGCGTGTAAACTGCGCGTCCGAACCACGCAATACGTCACTTTGTGCTGCCTTCGCCCTGTCTTTAGAGGTGCTCTTGGAACCAACAGTCAGCCTACGGCGAGCGCAAAACCGCCCGTATATTGACCGGAACGCCCATTCCGGTCAATACGGCAAAATGGTCAGTCATAAGCCGTACGTCAGTGATTTATCTGGCCTGCGGCTATTTCAAACAAACGTTTGTATTGGACCCTGAGAGTGGTGTAGATATAATGCGCCGCTTAAGAGAGAACCGCGGGTCATTCATTGCCGCTTTCGTCGATTTCGCGAAGCAGATCGTGGATGCAACGCCAAACCTCCAATTAGAAAAAACTGTTGAGCCTTGAGTAGGAGATAGCCTGTGGAACGCGAATACATGGAATTCGACGTGGTCATCGTCGGTGCCGGCCCCGCTGGCCTGTCTGCCGCTTGCCGACTGAAACAGAAGGCCGCCGAAGCCGGTAAGGAAATCAGCGTCTGCGTGGTCGAAAAAGGCTCCGAAGTCGGTGCGCACATTCTCTCCGGTGCGGTATTCGAACCCCGCGCCCTGAACGAATTGTTCCCGGACTGGAAAGAACTCGGCGCACCGTTGAACACGCCCGTCGTGCGCGATGACATTTTTGTCCTGAGAAACGCCGAGACCGCGAGCAAAATCCCTGACTTCTTTGTGCCCAAGACCATGCACAACGAAGGCAACTATATTATTTCCCTGGGCAACCTGTGCCGCTGGCTGGCCCAGCAGGCCGAGAACCTGGGCGTGGAAATCTACCCGGGCTTCGCCGCCCAGGAAGCGCTGTTCGACGAGAACGGCGTCGTACGCGGGATCATTACCGGCGACCTCGGTGTCGACCGTGAAGGCAAGCCGAAAGAAGGCCTCTACACCCCTGGCATGGAACTGCGTGGCAAATACACGCTGTTCGCCGAAGGCTGCCGTGGTCATATCGGCAAGCAACTGATCAAGCGCTTCAACCTGGACAGCGACGCCGACGCCCAGCACTACGGCATCGGCCTGAAGGAAATCTGGGAAATCGACCCGGCCAAGCATCAACCGGGCCTGGTGGTGCACACCGCCGGCTGGCCGCTGGACATCATGGGCACCGAAAATACCGGGGGCTCTTTCCTTTATCACCTGGAAAACAACCAGGTGGTCGTCGGCCTGATCGTCGATCTGTCCTACAGCAACACTTTCCTGTCGCCATTCGACGAGTTCCAGCGCCTCAAGCATCACCCGGTGCTCAAGCAGTACCTGGAAGGCGGCAAGCGCGTCAGCTACGGTGCGCGTGCCATCTGCAAGGGCGGCCTGAATTCGCTGCCGAAAATGGTCTTCAAGGGCGGCGCGCTGATCGGTTGCGACCTCGGCACCCTGAACTTCGCCAAGATCAAAGGCAGCCACACCGCCATGAAGTCCGGCATGCTCGCCGCCGAAGCGGTGGCCGATCGCCTGTTCGCCGAATCCGAAGGCGGCGATGAACTGACCGCCTACGTCGACAGTTTCAAGAACAGCTGGCTGTACGAAGAGCTGTTCGCCAGTCGTAACTTCGGCCCAGCGATTCACAAGTACGGCGCTATCATCGGCGGCGGCTTCAACTGGCTCGACCAGAACATCTTCGCCGGCAAGATGCCGTTCACCCTGCATGACACCAAACCGGACTACGCCTGCCTGAAACTGGCGGCTGACTGCAAGAAGATCGACTACCCGAAACCGGACGGCAAGATCAGCTTCGACAAACTCAGCTCGGTGTTCATCTCCGGTACCAACCATGAAGAAGAACAGCCCTGCCACCTGAAGCTGACCGATCCGAGCATCCCGATCAGCAAGAACCTGCCGCTGTATGACGAACCGGCCCAACGCTATTGCCCGGCCGGGGTGTACGAAGTGGTGACCCAGGAAGACGGCGAGAAGCGCTTCCAGATCAACGCCCAGAACTGCGTTCACTGCAAGACCTGCGACATCAAGGACCCTGCACAGAACATCACCTGGGTTTCGCCGGAAGGCGCCGGCGGGCCGACTTACCCGAATATGTAAGCCGATTCGCTGAACATCAAGGCTCCCGACATGGGGGCCTTTTTGTTGCCTGCGATTCTGTCAACCACACCGAACCCATGTGGGAGCGAGCCTGCTCGCGATAGCGGCGCGTCAGTCGACATTCATCTTGAATGACAAGGCGCTATCGCGAGCAGGCTCGCTCCCACAAGGAATCCTGAGTGATCAAGCGACGCGCTCTTCCCCGGGACTGCGCTCGAAGTAACGCTTGTACTCCCGGCTGAACTGCGACGAACTCTGATACCCCACCTGGTGCGCAACCTGGGCCACGCCCATGCCCTCGATCAGCAGCAACCGCTGAGCCTTGAGCAGACGCAGTCGTTTGAGGTACTGCACCGGCGACAACAGCGTGCTGCGTTTGAAATGTTCATGGAAGGTCGAAGCACTCATGTTCGCGCAGCTGGCCAGCGTCTCGACGTTCAACGGCTCGGTGAAATGCGCGTGCAGATGGCTCAGGGCAGCGGCAATCCGGGCAAACTGGCCCTGCTGCTCCACCAGCGCGCGCAGCACGTCGGCCTGGGGCCCGCGCAAGGCAACAAACAGCAACTCCCGCAACCGCGCCTGACCCATGACCTGGCATTCCAACGGATCGTGCAGGCAGTGCAACAAGCGCTCGACACATCCACGCATGGCGTCATCGAGCACCGCACACGTCATCGACTCCGGGGTCTGCGGCGCAAGGCTGCGCCCCGGCACCAGTCCCATGGCCAGCACCAGCTCCCCCAGTATCGCCCGATCGATTGCCACGGAAACCCCCAGCAACGGAGCATTGGGCATGGCGTAGGTTTCGCATTCGAACGGCACCGGCAGCGCC
This sequence comes from Pseudomonas sp. A214, assembly GCF_900156295.1. Taxonomy (NCBI): domain Bacteria; kingdom Pseudomonadati; phylum Pseudomonadota; class Gammaproteobacteria; order Pseudomonadales; family Pseudomonadaceae; genus Pseudomonas; species Pseudomonas sp. A214. The sequence goes on along the minus strand of NZ_LT707062.1, from coordinate 2,582,582 downwards.
TGGATCAAATAATGCCCCGCACCGTACTCCAGCGTGCGTGGCCCCAGGAACGCCAGTTTGCTGCCCTGGACAATGATCACCAGACTCGGCTCGTAGAGCTGTGGACCACGGGCAACGTCCTGGCTGGCCCTGAGCACCTGTACGCCCGGCAACTGCGTGGGCACGAATCCGTCGCGGGTCGCCAGGGGTTCAATCAGCGAGACCAAAGGGGCATTGGCATCAAGATGACGGGTCAACAACATGGGAAAAACTTCACGAAAAAAGGGATGAAAGCATCATCGCAGGTCTAATGTTTCGTAGGATCAAACCATAGTCAATGTCGGAGGAATAGGCACGACACGCGTAGGAATCGCCATCGCCGCGAAGCGACATGACTCCCACAATGGTCCACCTCACCGTTCACTGCTTAGCGAGGTCCATTATGTACACTGCTATCGGATATGCCGCCCAATCGGCCACCACTCCCCTCGCCCCAATGAAGTTCGAACGCCGCAGCCCGCGAGCCGACGATGTGGCGATCGACATTCTCTACTGTGGCGTATGCCATTCCGACATCCACCAGGCCCGCAATGAATGGGGCATTGCCGTTTATCCGTTGATGCCCGGCCATGAGATCGTCGGAAAAGTCACCGCCGTCGGTGCGAATGTCACCCGCTATAAGATTGGCGATCTGGTGGGCGTTGGCTGCATGGTCGACTCCTGCCGCGAGTGCGAAGCCTGTCGCGCGGACCTGGAACAATACTGCTACCAAGGCATGACGCAGACCTACGCCAGCCCGGACCGTATCAGCGGCGGCCACACCATGGGCGGGTACTCCAACAGCATCGTGGTCAGCGAACACTTTGTGCTGCGCATCCCGGAAACCCTCGACCCGGCCGGCGCCGCACCGATTCTCTGTGCCGGCATCACCACTTACTCGCCCCTCAAGCACTATGGCGTGAAAGCCGGTGACAAGGTCGGCGTGCTGGGCATGGGCGGCCTCGGCCACATGGGCATCAAGTTCGCCAAGGCCATGGGCGCGGAAGTGACGCTGTTCACCCGCTCGGCGAGCAAGGCTGAGGAAGCCCGACGCCAGGGCGCCGACCACGTGATCGTGTCTACCGACGCAGAACAGATGGCCGCTGCCGCCGGACATTTCAACTTCCTGCTGGACACCATTCCGGTGCAGCACGACCTCAATCCCTACCTCGACACCTTGCGTTTCGACGGCGTGCATATCCTGGTGGGTCTGGTCGAGCCGATCGATCCGCCGGTACACGCGGCCAAACTGATCATGGGCCGTCGGGTCCTGGCCGGCTCGCTGATCGGCGGTATCGCAGAAACCCAGGAAGTGCTGGATTTCTGCGCCGAACACAACATCAGCTGCGACATTGAAATGCTCGACATCCGCCAGATCAACGAGGCCTACAGCCGCATGATCGCAGGCGACGTGAAGTACCGCTTCGTCATCGACATGGCGACGCTCAAAGCCTGACGTTCGTCAGACCTTCGCGCCTAGTTCCGCCGACAGCCGGGCTGTGACCCCTTTGACCAGGGGAATCAGCTCGGCCATTTTTTCCAGCGGCATATACGGTACGGTGCTGGCGATGCTGATACCGGCGACGATGCGCTTGCCGGCGTCTCGGATCGGCGCCGCCACGCAACGAATCGACGGCTCGTTGTCTTCCAGATCGAAGGCATAACCACCCGCTACATACTCCACCATCCGCTGCTGGAACTGCTCCCAGGATTGCTCCTGATGCTGGGGCCAGAACTGATTCTTCCCTCCCGCCGGCAAGCTGATTTCATACAGCCTTTTCCATTGTTCCTGAGAATCATCGAGCATCAGCGCCTTACCGATCCCGGTACGCGCCAGCGGCATGCGATGGCCCACGCGCGAACGCATTTCCGGGCCATTGCGCCCTGGATTTTTCAGCAGGTACAACACCTCGTCGCCCTCGCGAATCGCCAGGTGAACAGTGTCACCGGTGAGCGCCGACAACTCGTCCAGGTACGGCCCCGCCAGGCTCACCAGCGGCAACTCTTCCCGGGCCTGAAAACCCAGCTCGATCAGCTTCGGCCCCAACAGATAACCCACTTGCGGCACCACCCGCAGGTAGCGCTCATCCACCAGGCAACTGGCCAAACGATGGGTGGTGCTGCGAGTGGTGCCGATCAACCGGGCGATTTCCTTCAGGTCACGGGCGCCGCTGGCGACCGCCTGGACCACACCCAGACCACGCAGCAGTGTCTGGGTGCCTGTGGGCGCCGCGTCCTTGGTGATTTTTGGATCGTCTTGCTGCATATCCGGCCTTCAACAGTGAGCGGGGAACGGGCGGCATTATGGTCGCCCGCCCCGTCGGACTACAACTCGATGCGCTCGACCTTCCCTACCAGCAGGATGTAGGACAGCGCGCCAATCAACGCCAGCACGGCGATATAGGTGATGGCTGGGGCAAACGAATCGCCGCTGGCGAGGAAACCGATGACGATGGGCGTGGCGATGGCCGCCAGGTTACCGATGAAATTGAACACCCCGCCCGTCAAGCCAAGCAACCGCGCGGGCGCCAGGGTCGAGACCAGCGACCAGGTGATCGACGCCAGGCCATTGCCGAAAAACGCCAGGGCCAGGAAAGCGATCACCAGCGGTGTCGACTCAACGAAGTTGGCGCCGATGATCGCCGTAGAGATCAGCAGCCCGCCGATGATCGGCAGTTTGCGGGCGAACCCCACCGTGGAACCGCGACGGATCAACCAGTCGGAGAAGAACCCGGAACACAACACACCGACAAACGCGGCGAGGAACGGCAATGACGCCAACAGGCCGGACTTGATGAAGTCCATGCCGCGATATTTCACCAGGTAGGTCGGGAACCAGGTCAGAAAAAACCACAGTGTGGAATTCAGGCAGAACTGGCCCAGGTAAATGCCCCACAGCTTGCGCTGGGTCAGGACGATACCCAGGTCCGCCCAACTGAACTTGGCCTTGGCCTTGGCTGTATCGGCCTGGATATCCACCAACCCGCCGCCTTCGCGGATCAGTTCGATCTCGGCGGCGTTGACCCCTTTGAAATCCCGCGGTTCGCGATACACCGCGTACCAGATCACCGCCCAGATGATGCCCACCGCGCCCGTGGCGACAAATACCATGTGCCAACCGAAGGCGTGTTGCAGCCACGCCAATACCGGCGTCAGGAAGGCCAGCCCGACGAACTGCCCCGAGGTGTAGAAACCAATGGCCGTGGCCCGTTCGCGCTCAGGAAACCAGGTGGTCACCACGCGGCTATTGATCGGGTAGGCCGGTGCCTCCAGGGCGCCAACCGCCATGCGCAGGACGAACAACGCGATGAAGCTGGCGGCAAAACCGAGCATCACCGTGGCCACCGACCACAGCAATAGTGCAACGCTATACAGAATACGCGGGGGCACCCGATCCACCAGCCAGCCGCCGGGGATCTGCATGGCGGCGTAGGTCCAGCCGAACGCCGAGAAAATCAGCCCGACGTGGATCGGATCGATGCCCAGCTCACTGGTCAGCGCGGGGGCGGCGATCGAAAGGTTGCTGCGGTCCAGGTAGTTGATCACCACGGTGATAAACAGCAGGACCATGATGAAAAAACGCTTGCGGCTGGGCGTCACCAACGACGCTTGCGCGCTCAGGGTGTGCGCTTGCATGTGAGGTGCCTCTTTTTATGTTTATTGAGGAATCGGGGACGTTGAGCGGATCTCCCAGCATGGGAGATCAAATGTGGGAGCGAGCCTGCTCGCGATGACGGTGTGTCAGTTGACTCATGTGCAGCGGACAAATCGCCATCGCGAGCAGGCTCGCTCCCACAAGGGGATCGGGTGAAATCAGAACCCACTCACCACTCAGCAAAACTGCCATCGGCATGGCGCCAGATCGGGTTGCGCCAGCGGTGGCCGATGGCGGCGCGTTCGATGACGTACTCCTCATTGATCTCGATGCCCAGGCCTGGACCGTTAGGGATTTTCACGAAACCCTTGTCATAGTCGAACACCCGCGGATCCTTGATGTAATCCAGCAGGTCGTTGCTCTCGTTGTAATGGATGCCCAGGCTCTGCTCCTGGATGAACGCGTTGTAGCAGACCGCATCCAGTTGCAGGCACGCCGCCAGGGCGATCGGGCCCAGCGGGCAGTGCAGTGCCAGCGCCACGTCGTAGGCCTCGGCCATGTTGGCGATCTTGCGGGTTTCGGTGATGCCACCGGCGTGGGACGCATCCGGCTGGATGATGTCCACGTAGCCTTCGCTGAGCACCCGTTTGAAATCCCAGCGCGAGAACAACCGCTCGCCCAGGGCAATCGGGGTGCTGGTCAGCGGCGCCAATTCCTTCAGGGCTTCGTAGTTCTCACTGAGCACCGGTTCTTCGATGAACATCAGCTTGTACGGATCGAGCTCCTTCATCAGCACCTTGGCCATCGGCTTGTGCACCCGACCGTGGAAGTCCACGCCAATGCCGACGTTCGGCCCGACTGCATCCCGTACCGCCGCGACATTGGCCAGGGCCAGGTCGACCTTTTCAAAGGTGTCGAGAAACTGCAGTTCTTCGGTGCCGTTCATCTTCACCGCCGTGAAACCCCGCGCCACGGCTTCTTTCGCCGCTCGGGCGGTGTCCGCCGGGCGGTCGCCGCCGATCCACGAATACACGCGGATCTTGTCGCGTACCTGCCCGCCAAGCAAATCGCTGACTGACACGCCCAGGGCCTTGCCCTTGATGTCCCACAACGCCTGGTCGATACCGGCCAGGGCGCTCATATGAATCGCCCCGCCGCGGTAGAAGCCGCCGCGATAGAGTACGGTCCAGATGTCTTCGATGTTGCGTGGGTCTTTGCCGATCAGGTAGTCGGACAATTCCTCAACGGCGGCCGCCACCGTGTGGGCGCGGCCTTCAACCACGGGTTCGCCCCAACCAGTGACGCCTTCGTCGGTTTCAACCTTGAGGAAGCACCAGCGCGGCGGAACGATAAACGTGGTCAGTTTGGTGATTTTCATCTTGTTGTCTCTCTTATCAGATGCAGCGCGCGGGGCGCTGGAAAAGTCTTCAGTTCAAGGCATTCCACGCGGCCACGTAGGCCTTGGCGCGCACCGCCACTTCGTCAGCCGTCAGGCCCGGCTTGAACAACCCGGAACCCAGGCCGAACCCCTTGACGCCGGCCTCGACGAACACCGCCATGTTGTCCGGGGTAATCCCGCCCACCGGCACCAACACGGTTCCGGCCGGCAATACCGCGAGCCAGGCCTTGACCACCGCGGGGCCCATTTGCTCGGCCGGAAACATCTTCAACACATGGGCACCTTCGGCCAGTGCGGCAAAGGCTTCGGTGGGCGTGGCAACACCGGGCGAGAGGTACAAGCCCGCGGCTTTCGCCGCCCGCAACACCTTAGGATCGCTATGGGGCATAACGATGACTTGACCGCCGGCGGCTTTCACTTGCTCGACCTGTTCCGGGGTCAGCACCGTACCGGCCCCGATCAGGCAATCGGCGGGTAAGGTACTGCGCAGGATGCGGATACTTTCGTACGGTTCGGGGGAATTGAGCGGTACTTCGATGACGCGAAATTCGGCGCCATAAAGGACTTCGCCGATAGCGGCGGCCTCTTCCGGACGCAGACCGCGCAAAATTGCGATCAGCCCGTTGTGCGCCAGTGCTTGTGTGAGCATGTCAGACCTCCAGTCGTTTAACGCGATGCGGTGGAATCGAGCAGCCCGGCCGCCACGGCCAGTTGCCACAAACCACGTTCGGTGGCCTGTTCGGCCAGGGACACCCGCGCAAAACCGCAGGCATCGAGGGCCCGTTGATAACGGACGCAGAGTTGAGAATTGCCGATCAACACCACCGTCGGCAGATGAATGGTGTCGCGCCGTCGGCGTTGCACGGTAGCCAGGGCCGTCAGCTCATGACCGATCAGGAGGCCGGAAAGGTAATCCGCCTGGGCGCTGCCACTGAGTTCGCCAGTCAAGCCCAGACTGCGGGCACTGAACACGGTGGACAACGGGCCGATCTGGCCGTCCACCGACAACGCCACCTGCACGCCGCGATCAAAAGCCAGGCTATCGAACGCCGTGCCACGTTGCTGGGTGCGGCCCAGAATGCTGTGGTCACTGAGCACGGCGAAGATCTCGCCGGTCATGAACGTATCGAAATGCACGATGCAACCGTTGGCCACTTCCACCCATTTCGAATGGCTGCCGGGCAAGCCGATCAGTACCGCTTCATCCGGCAGGCTGTGCAAGGCGCCAAGCACTTGGGTTTCTTCGCCGCGCATGACATTGGGTAACCGCGAACGCTGGATCACCCCCGGCACGATGTGCACATCGACACCGCGAAGACTACGAATGATTTGTAGGGAATGTCCGAGATTGGCGACGTTGGCGGGTGTGTCGCAGTAAGGCGCTTCGCGCCAGCCCTGGGCGCTGCCGACCATGCCGCAGGCGATCACGGGCAGGCCTGGCTGGGCGTCGAGCCAATCGCCGCACGCCTCGTCGAAGGCCAGTTCAAAACCGTCGATGCACACCTGACCGGCCACCGTTCGCGGCCCGGAGGGCAACTGCATGATCCCCGACGACAGCGAACGCTGTTCGAGCACCTCGCCCCCGGCGGCGAGTTTGTAAGCCCGTAATGAGGTGGTCCCCCAATCGAGCGCAATCAATTGCGCCTGCATCCGTTTCACCTGTTTTGTTTTTTGGCAGTGAGTGCACGGACTATAAACCTGGGCGCAACAAAATCTCAATATATAAATATCACTCCCATATATTGGGATTAAATACATCGACGACAAAGCCAATCGCCATTCGCCCAAGACCCTGCTACGTTTCTGATCGGACGCCAAACAACTCAGGGAAAAAGGGATGGGACAACAGTTGAAAATCCTCGGCCGCACTTCTTCGATCAACGTCAGAAAAGTGTTGTGGACCTGTCAGGAGCTGGAGATCGCCTACGAGCGCGAAGACTGGGGCATCGGCTTTGCCTCGACCCATGACCCCGAGTTTCTGGCGCTCAACCCCAACGCCCAAGTGCCGGTGATCATTGATGAAAACGGTGTGCTGTGGGAGTCCAACACCATTTGTCGCTACCTTGTGGGCAAGCATGGAGGCAACGATCTACTGCCCGTCGAACCGGCCGCGCGCGCCCGAATCGAACAGTGGATGGACTGGCAAGCGACCGAACTCAACCCGTCATGGGGCTATGCGTTTCATGCATTGGTGCGCAAGAACCCGGAGTTTCAGGACCCACAACGCATCGCCGCCGGGGTCAAAGGCTGGAACGAAAAGATGGGGTTGCTGGAGGATCAGTTGAGCCGCACTGGCGCCTACGTGGCCGGTGCGGATTTTTCCCTCGCGGATGTGCTCATCGGTCTGTCGGTGCATCGCTGGCGCCAGACGCCCATGGAACGCCCGGACTACCCGGCCGTGGCCGCATATTGCAAACGACTCGAACCACGACCGGGGTTTGCCGAGTGGGCATCCGACGCCCACTCATGAAGTGCTCAATTGCCGTTAGCGAAATCCCGTAGCACCTTGCCGTCCATCCGGTAGCGCACCCACTCTTCCTGGGGTTGCGCGCCGAGGGACTTGTAGAACTCGATCGCCGGCGTGTTCCAGTCCAGCACGCTCCACTCGAAGCGGCCGCAGTCGTTGTCGCAGGCAATTTTCGCCAGGTGACGCAGCAGCGTCTTCCCTGCCCCGCCGCCGCGCTGGTCAGGCGTGATGTACAGGTCTTCGAGGTACAGGCAGTTGCTGCCCAGCCACGTGGAATAACTGAAGAAAAACACCGCATAACCGATGGGCACGCCATCACGCAGACAGATCAGTCCATGGGCAGTGGAGCCCTCGCTGAACAGGCTGCGCTGAATGTCCGTCACGCTGGCGATGACTTCGTGGCGGGCCTTTTCGTAATCGGCAAGTTCAGTGATGAAGGCAAGGATTTGAGGCGCATCGCTGGGTTGCGCAGGACGAATCTGGATCGACATGAACGGGCCTTGTAGCCAATTGAAAGCGCCATACTAAGCCGCCACGCTGCGCTCGTCACACCTCGAAGACAAATTTTGAGTGACGGTCCCTACGGCACCATTCGTCGCCTGTCAGGCACCAACCCGGATTCAGGACAGCCCAAAATCAGGCAAGCATTCTAAAAAATGGAGGCGACACCATGATCTCATCAAGGCTGACTGCATTCACATTCGCCACGCTGCTGTCTTCGGCGGCTTTCGCAGCCACCACCGACGGCACCGGTCCGACCGATCCGGTACAGGCGCCCAATTCCCCCGCAACCGAAGGCATGCCCAAGCTGAACACCGATGGCACCGGTGGCGGCCTGAACAATGGTCAGCCTCCCGCCAACGGCACCGATCCGCGGGTGCAGGGCAACGATGCGGGTCGTCAGGGCGGCATGAATACGCCGGACTCCAATACCCCCGATAACGCCGAAACCGGCACGGGCTCGAAAACCACCACCGGCGGGTCGGGTTCCGAGGGCGGCGCCAGCCAGTAACCCCCCAGGGAGCGAGCGACGCGCTCCTGGCGGGTGGCTCTGCTCACACACTTGAGGAGAGATTCCCATGCCTCGTGGAAGCAAAGAAAAATACACAGCCGAGCAAAAGCGCAAAGCCGAACACATTGAAGCAAGTTATGAGAAAAAGGGGTTATCCGAGGACAAGGCCGAGGCTCGTGCTTGGGCGACGGTCAACAAGCAGTCTGGCGGTGGCGAACGCTCCGGTGGGTCGGGGAAGACAAAACCGGCAGCAGAAAAGAAAACCGACCGCAAGGAATCGGCCCGTCGCGCAGCCAAGACCCGCGAGGGTCAGCCGCGCACCAGCAAGGCCTCCCGCGCGACCCAGACTGTGGATAACCTGATGAAAGAGGCCCGGGCGAAGAACATTCCCGGACGTTCGAAGATGCGTAAGCAGGAATTGGTTGAAGCGCTGCGCAAGGTCGGTTGATCGCGGGCGTCAGGAATGACGCCATCGCGAGCGGGCTCGCTCCCACAGGGTTCTGCGCTGTGCCGGAGTTCGGAGCCTCCCACAGGGGGATCTGCGCCGTGCTCGGGTTCGGAATCCGGCACAGATCCTGTGGAAGCGAGCCTGCTCGCGATTGGGTCCAGCCCGGTCGGGGCAGATTTCAGCGTTGTTTCATTCGATCGATCACCACCGCCAGCAACAGGATCGAGCCACGGATGACGTACTGGTAGAAGGTGTCGATGTTCTTCAGGTTCATCGCGTTTTCAATAATCGCCAGAATCAGCACCCCGGCGATGACATGGCGAATCATGCCGATACCGCCGCTCAACGACACCCCGCCCAACACGCAAGCCGAGATCACGGTCAGTTCAAAGCCCTGGCCGATCATCGGTTGGCCCGAGGTCATGCGTGAGGCCAGGATCACACCCGCCAAGGCACCGATCACACCATGCACGGCGAAGATGATGATCTTGGTCCGATCAACGTTCACCCCTGCCAGCAACGCCGCCTCCTGGTTGCCACCAATGGCCATGGTGTTGCGCCCGTAGGTGGTGTAGTTCAACAACCAGCCGAAAAACAGAAAGCAGACAATGGTGATCAGGATCGGCACCGGCACGCCGAACATCTGGCCGTTACCGAACACGAAGAACGATTCCTGGGACACGCCCACCGCCTTGCCATTGGCAAAGATGTAGGCCAGGCCCCGGACGATCTGCATGGTCGCCAGCGTCGTGATCAACGCATTGACCCGTAGCTTGGCAATGACGATGCCATTGATCAGCCCGACGATCAGCCCCATCACCAGCGCCGCACTGACGCCGAGGAACACGCTGTTGGTGTCACGCATCACCACCGCCGCGACCACACCGGCACAGGCAATCACCGAGCCCACCGACAAGTCGAAGTGCCCGGAAGCCAGGCAATACAACATGGTGCAGGCCGCGATGCCCGTGGTGGAAATCGCCAGGCCCAGGCCTCGCATGTTCAGGGGTGACAGGAAGTTGTCGATCATCAGGGTGCAGAGCACAAAGATTGCGACAGCCGCCAGCAGCATGACCCAGTCGTCCAGGAAGCGCCGCAGATCCAGGGGTTTGCGTGCCGTTGGCAGTGCATTGTTTTGAATGGTCATGTTTACCTCTCAGTTCGCCGCGTCGGCAACGCGTTGGCGTGGCAGCGCCAGTTGCAGCAGGTTGGATTCGTTGGCCTGGTCACGCGGCAGCTCGCCGCGCATAACCCCTTCGCAGAGCACCAGGATTCGGTCGGATATGCCCATCACTTCCATCAGATCGCTGGACACCACAATCACCGCAATGCCATCGGCCGCCAGGTTGTGGATGATCTGATAAATCTCGGCCTTGGCGCCGATGTCGATACCGCGCGTGGGCTCGTCCAGCAACAGGACTTTCATCGGCATCGACAGCCAGCGACCGAGAATCGCTTTCTGCTGATTGCCGCCAGACAGGTACATGATTTTCTGACCCGCCGATGGCGTCTTCACTTTCAGCGCCTTGATCTGCTTGTCGGCGTTACCCCGTTCCCAGTCGCCCCGCAACAGGCACCCCAGGGTGGAATGGGCGCCGCGAGCGCTGATGTTGATGTTCTCGCCGACGCTGCCCAACGGGATGATGCCTTCCTTCTTGCGATCCTCCGGGCAGAGCAATACGCCCGCGGCAATGGCATCCCGGGGTGAACGCAGTTTCAACTGCTGGTCATGCAGAACCAGGCGCCCGTCAGTTTGGCGTTCCAGCCCACTGAGCAACCGCAGCAACTCGGTACGGCCGGCACCCACCAGCCCAAACAAGCCGAGGATTTCACCTTTATGCACCTGGAAACTCACCGGCTCACGCAGGCCCGGGCCGAGCAGCCCCTCGACCTGCAACGCCACATCACCGCGCTCGCGAGGGCGGTAATCGTAGATGTCCTGGATGTCGCGACCGACCATGCAGGTGACCAACTGATCGTGGGTCAGCTCGCTCATGTTCTCGAAGGTATGCACATAACGGCCGTCCTTGAACACCGTGACCGCGTTACAGATGCGGAACACCTCTTCCATGCGGTGGCTGACATACAGCACCACTTTGCCCTCGTCCCGCAGGCGGGTGATGATCGCCATCAGGCGGTCGATTTCCCGCGCCGAGAGGCTGCTGGTGGGTTCATCAAAGGCAATGACATGGGCGCCACGGGACAAGGCCTTGGCGATTTCCACCAGTTGGCGCTGGCCGAGGGATAGGCGACCGACTTTTTCCTGGGGGTCGATTTCGTCGGCCAGGCCTTTGAGCAACGCCAACGCCTGCTGGCGCAGTTGCCCACGATTGACCAGACCGAAACGGGCCGGCAAATGCCCAAGGAACAGATTTTCGGCAACGGTCATTTCCGGCACCAGGTGCAGCTCCTGGTGGATCACCGCCACGCCGCTGGCAATGCTGTCGGCGGTGCCTTTGAAAGCCATCGTCTGCTCGCCGATCTGCAGGTCGCCGCTGCTGGGGATGTAGGCACCGCCGAGGATCTTCAGCAACGTGGACTTGCCCGCGCCGTTCTCGCCCATCAAAGCATGGACCTGTCCCGGATGAGCAACGAAACTGATATTGGCCAGCGCCTGCACACCGGGAAAGGATTTACCAATCCCGTTGAACCGCAAGCTGCCGCCCATGTTGTGTTGCTGTGTCGCTGTTTGCGCTTGCATAACCACCTCGAACTCACAGAGATCAAGCGGCCCCGGCACTCGTCAGGCCAGGGCCGCTTTTGAATCAACCGACCATCAGTTCCACAGGCCGATCTTCTCCAGTTCTTGCTTGAAGTTCTCCCGAGTGATCAGCGTCACCTCGTCCATGGCGGTGTACTTCGGTGGCTCTTTGCCGGTGGTGATCCACTCGTACATCATCTCGGCGGTCTTGTAGCCTTCGATGTGCGGGCTTGGCAGCATCGAACCGAAGAAACCGCTGTTGGGTTTTTTCAGTTCGCCGATGGCGTCGGTGCCGTTGATGCCGATCCCGATCACATTGGCCGCGTTGAACCCGGCGCTTTCGGTGGCGCGCACGCCGCCCAGCACTGTGTTGTCGTTCATGCCGCCGATGATCAGGTTTTTCGCCCCGCTGGGCAGTTTCACCAGGGCCGAGTTGGTGGCGTCCATGCTGCCCGGCACGTCGAGGGTTTTCAGCGCGGTATAAAGGATGTGATCGTCTGGAAAGCCGGCCTTCTTCAGGGCGTCGACCGAACCGTCGGTACGTTTCTTGCCCGTATCCAGCTCGTTGTAGGTGTTGATCACGGCATAGGTGTCTTTCCAGTCCCAACCGCGCTTTTTCGCCTCAGCGGCCATCGCGTCGCCTTGCTTCTGGCCCACTTCGAACGCGGCCATGCCCAGGTACGGCACGTCTTCCATGAACTTGCCATCGGAGCCGACGAAGCGGTCATCCACGGCAATCACTTTCATGTCATTGAGTTTGGCCTTGGCCACGATGGCCGGGCCGAGAGCCACGTCCGGTGGGCAGATCACGAAGCCCTTGGCGCCGTTAGCGGCGAGGCTGTCGATGGCCGAGAGGGTCTTCTCGCCGTCGGGCACGGCGATCTTGATCACCGTGAAGCCCCGGTCCTTACCGGCCTTTTCGGCGAACGCCCATTCGGTCTGGAACCAGGGTTCTTCGGCCTGCTTGACCAGAAAACCGATCTTCACTTCTTCGGCCGCCAGCAAGGTGCTGCTGAGGCTGACGGCAGTAACCGCCAGGGCGGCACGGCACAGGGAACGGATCCCACGACGATGATTCATAGCTGTCTCCTTGTTTTTTTTATTGAAAGCCAAAACGTCCAGGGCCCTGCTCCAACATCAGTGGAAATGCGCAGGCTGGGCGGTCAAACATGTTGCTGTACAGCATAGGTCCAAATAGTCATATCGTATGATGATTGGATTACAGGCGAAGTTTCCGACTGAAATCCCGAAATATTCAGTCGTGGTACATGACCGAACGTCCACCATCGATGGTGATGCACGAGGCGTTGATGAAAGGTGCTTCATCGCTGGCCAGGAACACCGCCGTCATTGCCACTTCGATCGGCTGGCCGATTCGGCGTGGCGGGTGCAGATCCAGCGCACGCTGGCGTTCGGCATGTGGATCGGCGAAGCCGTTCCAGTAGTCGATATTCAATTGGGTTTCGATGTAACCAGGCGCAATGGCATTCACCCGCACACCTTTGGGCGCGTATTCGATACCCAATGCGCGGGTCAGGCCGAGCAGTCCGTGCTTGGCCACCGGGTAAGGGAAACAGCCGGGAATGATGTGGGATGAATGAGTCGAGGCGATATTGATGATGCTGCCCCCGCCCTGCTCAAGCATCTGCGGCAACACAGCCTTGCAGCCGTACCAGGCGCCATCCAGGTCGATGGCGAAACAACGCCGCCAATCTTGCTCGGTCATTTCCAGCGGGTCACGAAATACGTTCACGCCCGCGCAGTTCACCAGAACGTCGATGCGACCGTGCAGTTCGACGGCACGACGGGCCATGGCATGCAGGTCCTGCTGGTTGGATACATCGGCTTTGAGTGCCTGCACATCCGCCCCGCGTTCACGCCAGAGGGCTGCGACTGTCTCAACCTTCTCGGCCTGGATATCACTGATGACCAAGCGTGCCTGCTGCGAGGCGAACGCGGCGACGATCGCCTCGCCAATGCCTTGGGCAGCCCCGGTCAGCAGCACAACTTTGTTTTTCAGGCGTTCGCCTTTCGGGGGTTCGGGCATCGGTAACAAGGACAGGGTGTGGGCCATGACTCAAGACTCCTGTCCGCAAGCACGACAAAAACCGGACATCCAGAGATGACCGGTCGAAAGGCTTTTGGAATCGCGTACGCCGTCGGGCGGTACGGAGGAAGATCGTTGCATCACTTCACCTGTCTTGTTTTTTTAGTGTGAGTGCGTGTCGCTGATGGGACCGACTATAAACCCGCTCGCCAAATAATCTCAATATATATATTTACATCCCATATTTTGGGATTCAGCCCGCAAACCGCGTACAAGCCACACCGGGTACCTCGACTCGCATCGACAACACCGCGCCGTCGAGTGGATGGTTAAGTGGGCTCGCCGCACTGGTGATGTACAGTGTCTTGAGGTCCTCACCACCAAACACACAGCTGGTGGGACGACTGACGGGCAGCTCGATCACCCGATCAACCTGACCTTGCGGGTCCAGTCGCAGCAGGCAGCTACCGTCCCAGCGAGCATTCCAGACATAGCCCCTGGCATCCATTGCCGAGCCGTCGGGGCCGCCACGCGGGTGAGGGCCAAACCAGACCTCGGCGGGGGCCAGGCTGCCGTCGGGATAAATGAAATGTCGGTAAAGCGTGCCGTCGAGACTTTCGCCGAAATACACCGTAGTGCCGTCAGGACTCCATAACAGCGTGTTGGGAATGCCCCGATCGCGCAGCAGCGGCATGACCCGGCCATCGGCGCCAATGCGAAACAGGCCCCCGAATCGTCCTTCAATGGGCAGGTCTTCTGCGTTTTCGCCGATGTTGTTCTGCATGGTGCCGAGCCAGAGCTGGCCCAGGGCATCGCAACGGGCCTCGTTGGCGCGATTCCCTGGCCGGGGATCGGCCATGCACAGCAATTTCAGGTTCGGTTCCAGTCCCGGCGAATCCAGATCGAGTCGATAGACACCGCTGCTCAGGGTCACCAAGGCGTCGCCGCTTTGTGTCGGAATGAAAGCGGACACATGCTCGGGCATCTGCCAGATTTGCACATTCGCGCCGATCAGCCGCAACGCCTGTTTACCGGCAATGTCGACCCAATACAGCGCTTGGGTCGGCTCGTCCCAGAAGGGGCCCTCCCCCAATATCGCCCGGTGTTCCGTCACAGCCGTCCACATCATTGAACACTCCTGTTTCCTGCTTGCCCGGCAATCTCTGTCCGCCCGGCCATGACGTTAGGGTAAAAACGCTTGATCGCCAGGTCAGCGTTATCGATCAAGGTCATGCAGGCCCAGACGCCCCGCGCCGCGTCACGGGCAGCGATGGCTTCGGCGATATCCTTGTGGATCGGCAACGTGCGGCGCAGCTCATCCGGGTCGGCGGCGGACACCTCGAACGACACCGCCAGCAGCGCGCCCAGGGCCGGGACCATTTGCTCAATAAATTGATTGTGGCTGGCAGCGAGGATGCACTCATGGAAGAACTGGTCGGCACGGTTGTAATCGGCCCCGCTGTCCACCGCCCGCTCCAGGGCATGGTAGGCCAGGCGGATCGCCTGCACCTGATCAGCCGTCGCTCGCTCACACGCCCAGCGCACCGCCATCGGTTCGATGGTACGCCGCAGGTCCAGCAGGTCATCGACGAAATTTTCCGGCAGCCCACTGCGCGACAGCCAACCGACCACCTGCGGGTCAAACAGATTCCAGCGACGCACCGGCAGCACCCGTGTCCCGACTTTCGGGCCGACTTCCAGCATGCCTTTGGCCACCAGGGTCTTGATCGCTTCGCGGATCACCGTGCGGCTGACGCCCAATTGCTGGCCGAGGTCGGCCTCAACCTTGATGGTCTGCCCAGGCTTGACCTGACCGGCGGCTATCCAGCCCCCCAGCCAATCGACGGTCGATGCGTGAAAACTGCTGGACATGAACACCCCGGGGCCACTTTCTATAGAGGCCCAAACTAATCATCATATGATTGGGTGTCAATTTGAATTTTACGGCTTCACCCGGGTGGGAGCGAGCCTGCTCGCGATAGCGGTGGATCAGTTAAGACAAGGTTGGCCATGCTGCGAGCAGGCTCGCCCCCACAGGGATCAGGGTTCCAGGCCTATCGGGAAAAATACCCCACCACTCCATACCCCCAACCACCTCTGCCCGTCGATCTCGCGACTGACCGCCAGCTCCACCAACTGGTAGAACACATTGCGATGGATCAGCGCTTCGAGGTTGCTGCGTACGTGCACGTAGGGCGCGGGTTCCTGGGTTTGCGGATCGATCACCACCCGCATCGGATGTTCGCCGCCGGCCTCAGTGGTTTCCTCGACGTTGGTGGTGAAGCGCAGTCGCTGCTGCTCACCCTGCCCTTCAACCTCCAGGGTCACCGCCACAAACGGTGCATCGTCGACCTTGATGCCAACTTTTTCCACAGGAGTGATCAGGAAGTAATCATGGCCGTCGCGGCGGATGATAGTGGAGAACAGCTTGACCATCGGCTTGCGCCCGATTGGCGTACCCAGGTAATACCAGGTGCCATCACGGGCGATGCGCATGTCGATATCGCCGCAGAAGTCAGGATTCCACAAGTGGACTGGCGGCAAACCTTTGGTCTTGGGGATCTGCCCCAGCAGGTCATTGGCTTTTTGCGGTCCGCTCATGGTGACTCCTTGAATGTTACTGGTCGCTCACTCCCAACAGGCTGCGGGCATACTCGCGCAAAGGGGGAGCGATCAGGTCTTCTGGCTGTTTGTCGTGCAACGTCAGTAAACCGCCACGACTCTTGATGCGTGCAGTATCAATCAAATACTGGGTACTGGTCTCGATCAACATGATTTGAATGACGCTGGTGTCGACACCCAAACGGTCCACGGCCTCTTCATCCAGCCATTCGTCGGTGTTGCCGATACGGTTGTCGGCCTTGGCGAACCGCGTATACAGCAAGTAGTGAGCACCGGCGGCTCGGGCTTCGCCCATGGCCTGGTCCAGACCCTCGGGAACCCGGGCACGACGCACCATGGGGAAATACTCGATGAAACCGTTGAAGGCCTCTTCGGCGACGACATTGGGCCGCGGGTAGGCACTGCCGGGAGGCGCGAAGGCACCCTGAGCAATGTAGATGAACGAATCCGGCTGGATGCGCAGGTTATTCACACGCCGGCTGTCGCTGTGGTCCAGCAAACCGGCGTCGCTCATGTGATAGCGAACGCCCTCCCCCATGTCGCTGACATTCATGCAGCCACCGAGCGCCAAAACGGCCAGCAGCAAAACCAGGCTACGCATCCTACCCTCCAAAAACCGGTGACGGAAAACCGGCGAATGGCCATTGGATGCAGCTTTTGCGCCAGCTCATCGAAATGGGGGTGTCAGACACATCCAAGTGAAGGGGAAATTGCTATCGCGGGCAAGCCTTGCTCCCACAGGTACGGTGTTCACCTGGGAGCAAAGCTTGCCCGCGATAGCATTCGTCAACCGCCGATGATTTTCATGATGGTTGCGCCGCCAGAGAACGCCACTTCCTGCTTATCCCCCAACGCCTTGACCAGCAAGCGCTGCAGAGCCGGCAAGGCCTGATGACGGGGTTTGTCGAGCAGATCGCCGACAAAGTGTCGGTTACTCGACGACAGGCAGCCATGCAGCCAACCCGTGGAGGACAGCCGCAACCGTGAGCAGGTACGACAGAACGGCACGCTTTCGTTAGCGATCACGCCAAAATGCCCTAGGCCCGGAATTTCATAGCGCACTGCGGTGGCATCCACTGGAGCGTCGGCTTGCAGGTACTCGTACTGGTCGCCGATCAGGCTCAGCAACTGCTGAAGGCTGACGAATTGCTGCAGGAACGCGTTGGAGTCGCTGGCCAGGTGCCCCATGCGCATCAGCTCGATGAAGCGCAGCTCATAGCCGCGCTCCAGGCAGTACTCGAGCAGTGGCATCACCTGATCCAGGTTCTGCCCGCGCAACGGCACCATGTTGACCTTGATCTTCATTCCCGCAGCACGGGCCTGATCCATCCCGTCGAGCACGGTTGCCAGATCGCCACCGCGGGCGATACTGCGAAACGCCCCTGGGTCCAGGGTATCGAGGGAAACGTTGATGCGGCGAATGCCGGCATCTACCAGCAAAGGCAGCTTTTTGGCCAGTAACTGACCATTGGTGGTCAGGCTGATGTCCTCCAGGCCCATCTGCCCCACCGCCGTCATGAAGCTTTCAAGCTTGGGGCTGACCAGCGGCTCGCCGCCGGTGATGCGCAGCCGCTCGATACCGGCAGCTTCGATCAGGTAGGCCACACCGCGCGCCATGGCCTCGGCCGACAGTTCATCCTGCGCAGCCACCAGCCGCTTGCCGTTGGGCACGCAGTAGGTACAGGCGTAATTGCAGGCTGAAGTCAGGCTGATTCGCAAATTGCGGAAACGCCTGCCTTGACGGTCAACGATCATGGATCACTCCGGCGAAAGAAGAATCGGACTTACGAAACTTGACCCAGAACTCAAGTTTTCGCAAGGCCCAAGCCTGAGTATATTCCTGGGACACTGCGCCATGTAAGCGGACATGGCGCAATCAGGCAGCTGAATGACTTAGCTGCTCGGAACGTCGGTGTCACGCTTGCGCTTGTTGCCCATGCGAACGCCTATGTCCATCAGGAACTGGAAGAAGCCTTCCTGGTCTTCCAGCACGTTGCTCCAGAACGGCGAGTGATACAGCGCCACCGCACCGTGCACCAACGCCCAGGCGGCGCAGTAGTGGAAATAGGGCGGCACGTCTTCGAGCTTACCTTCACTGATCCGGCCTTTGATCAGCAGGGTCAGGCGCTCGAAGTTCGAGGCGCGGATCTTGTGCAGTTCCTCGACCATCTCCGGCACTTGGTTGCCCTTGACCACCTTCTCTTCCAGACGGTCGAACAAGCGATAACGCTGCGGATCGCGCATGCGGAATTCGAAGTAGGCCCGGGACAGGGCCTCCTTGTCCTTGTCCACATCGGCCGAATGCAGCAGCTCATTCAAATCGCGCTCGTAATCAAGCATCAGGCGCAGGTAGATCTCCGCCTTGGATTTGAAATGTTTATAAATCGTGCCTTTGCCGATACCCACGGCATCCGCAATCATCTCGACGGTGACGCTGTCTTCACCCTGGTCGAGGAACAACTTGAGCGCGGTGTCGAGAATTTCCTGCTCGCGGCGACGAAACTCACGGACCTTACGGGGTTCTTTGTGCATAAGAAAAAGGTCTGAAGGGTCAAAATTCGAAGCCGAGTATTATGCCTAACTTACGCAAAAATGCACGGATCATCCGTTCCCAACCACAGTTCTTCACAAAACCGTGCAGCTCCAGCTTCCTGTCATTCGCTTCGCCGCACCGTAACGACTGGCTTTGACGGCAGTGAGAACTTATCCGAAGCGAGCGTATTCCAAATTTGTTTAAAAACCAGCCCGGCTAAACTGGACGCGTCAGCATACTGATCAATACTTGAACTGTCGGCGCGACATCTCCCCCAAGTGACGCGCCGGTAAAGGTACCAACGGACCGCGTGCCTTTGTTTTACTCCTAATGGTCTTAACCCGGATTCACCCCCCAGAACCCGGGTTTTTTTTGCCTGAAACTCAGGCAGACACCGCGCGGACATGGGCCAGCGGAAACAGCCGCTTGAAGTTCTCCGTAGTCTGCTCGGCAAATCGCTCGTAGGACTCGCCCCGCAACATCGCCAGGAACTCCGCCACTTCCCGCACGTATTGCGGAAGGTTCGGCTTGCCACGATACGGAATCGGCGCAAGGTACGGTGAGTCGGTTTCCACCAACAGGCGATCTGCCGGCACTTTGCTGGCCACATCCCGCAGCGCGTCGGCATTGCGAAACGTGACAATGCCGGACAAGGAAATGTAATAGCCCATGTCCAGCGCGGTCTTGGCCATGTCCCAGTCTTCGGTGAAACAATGCAGCACCCCCGCCTGTGGCAACGCGGCGTCACGCAACAAGGCCAGGGTATCGGCCCGGGCGCCGCGGGTGTGGATGATCACCGGTTTGCCAGTCTGTTGCGCAGCCTCCAGATGCAGCCGGAACGAAGCCTGCTGAACCTCGGCGGCTTGCGGTTCGTAGTGATAGTCCAGGCCGGTTTCGCCAATGGCGACCACCCGTGGATGGTCGAGCTCGCGCAACAGCCAATCCAGGGCAGGCGTAGCGTCGGGCTGGACGTCCAGAGGATGGATGCCGACTGAACAATCGACATCTGCATAGCGTTCGGCCAGGGCTTTGACGTCGGCGGCATTGTCGGCGCTGACGCCGATGCACAGGAAGTGACCCACACCACGCTGGCGGGCGGCATCCAGTGCAGCATCCAGGGAGCCGTCGTGGGCGGCGAGGTCGAGACGATCAAGGTGACAATGGGAATCTACAAGCATAAAGGGCCGGGCTACATCGTATGGGTGGGACGGTCGGATTTCAGGGTTCCGGCCAGGTGGGTTTCGATCTGATTACGGGCTGAATGGTCGCCGTCGTTGAACTGCACACCAACACCGGCAGCCCGGTTACCCTGGGCGCCTTTGGGCGTCATCCAGATCACCTTGCCGGCGACCGGGATCTTCTCCGCTTCGTCCATCAAGCTCAAGAGCATGAACACCTCATCGCCCAAGCGATAATTCTTGTTGGTGGGGATGAACAGGCCGCCGTTCTTGATGAAGGGCATGTAGGCGGCGTAGAGCACCGACTTGTCCTTGATGGTCAGGGACAGGATGCCGTTGCGTGGCCCGGGACTGACAGGTTCGTTCATGCTGATCTCCGCTGCGATTGAGCTGAGTTTAGGCAGTGTCTGTCAGTTTCGACCAGGCAAACTCGCCCATTGCACCAACAGCGCCTCGAGCAACAGCACCCGATTGAGGTTCGCCTTGCTCAGCACCTTCTGACGCTGGGCAAGAATCCAGTCCTGAATGTTCAAGATTTTATCCTGGCTGCTTTTTTGCGCCAGGTACTGAATCACCTTGCGCATGTCCGCCAGTCCCAGCCCGGTTTCGTCTTCGGTGAGCTGGTAGCGCAGGATCAGGCTCGACCAGTCACAGAACCAGTCGAACAGCAGAAGCAGCGGGATGGCGTTCCAGCCTTCTGCCAGTTGCGTGGGAGACTGTTGCTGCTTAAGCAGCTTCTTCACCCCATCCACCACCAGCGCCCGTTGTTCACGCACACCCTGGGCCTGAAGGCTGACGGCCGCCAACGGCGAGCCGGCGGCAAGGGTCAGCAACTCGACGCGTTCTTCGTCGCTGCTGTCAGGCAAGGCCTCGGCCAACCACTTCAAGCTCATCGCCTCACTGGGCAACGGACAGGCCTGCTGTACGCAACGGCTTTTGATGGTTGCCAGCAAGCGGCTCGGCTGGTGACTGACCAGCAATAGCACGGTATCGCCGGAAGGCTCTTCAAGGCTCTTGAGCAAGGCGTTGGCGGCATTGATGTTCATCGATTCCACCGGCTCGATCAGCACCACCTTGCGCCCGCCCATCTGCGAGGTCTGGACCACGAAGCTGACCAGATCCCGGACCTGGTCGACCTTGATCGCCTTGTCCGCCTCCTCCGGTTCCAACACGTAATTGTCAGGATGACTGCCGGCCTTGAGCAACAGGCAGGACTTGCACTCACCGCACGCGTTCGAGATATCCGGGCGCTGGCAAAGCAGGCTAGCCATCAGACGCTCGGCCAACGCCCGCTTACCGATACCGACCGGGCCGTGCAGCAGATAGGCATGGGCATGCTGTGCCCTTCCGGCCAGTTGCTGCCAGAGTCCGTCCTGCCAGGGATAGGCTTCAGCCACGGGCACGCTCCAACAAACGCGGCAACAAACCGTCCAGCGCCTGCTGGACTTGCGCCAACGGCTGAGCGGCATCAATCAACAGATAACGCGCCGGATCGGCCTTGGCCCGACTCAAAAAGGCATTGCGCACCGCGTTGAAGAACGCCTGGCCTTCCAATTCGAAACGATCCAGCCGGCCCCGGGCGCTGGCGCGGGCCAGGCCGATTTCCACCGGTAGATCGAACACCAGGGTCAGGTCCGGCCGCAGGTCACCCTGGACGAAGGTTTCCAGCGCGGCGATGCGCTCCAGGGACAAGCCCCTTCCACCGCCCTGATAGGCATAGGTCGAATCGGTAAAACGATCGCAGAGCACCACCGCGCCACGGGCCAGCGCCGGGCGAATCACTTCGGCCAAGTGTTGTGCCCGGGCGGCGAACACCAGCAACAGCTCGGTGTCAGGGTTCATGACTTCTTCGATCGGCGCCAGCAGCACCTCGCGAATCCGCTCGGCCAGCGGTGTACCTCCGGGCTCGCGGGTCAACACCACCTCGATGCCGGCGGCTCGCAGGCGTTCGGCCAGGTATTCGCGGTTGGTGCTCTTGCCGGCGCCTTCAGGGCCTTCCAGCGTTATAAACAAGCCAGTCACGGGCGATCCTTAAACAAAGTCATTGCGAGCGCGGCGGCTCGCTGGCATTCGGTTCGTCGATAGGCTCCTCATCCGGCACAGTCGGGGCCGGACTGGAGCGATAATCGGCTCGGCGCTTGAGCTGATATTCGCGCACGGCGTTATTGTGCGCATCCAGGTCATCGGAGAACACGTGGCTACCATCACCACGGGCGACGAAGTAAAGGCTGTTGCCGGCAACTGGGTTCAACGCGGCGTGAATCGCCTCGCGCCCCACCATCGCAATCGGTGTCGGCGGCAGGCCAGGAATCAGATAGGTGTTGTAGGGGTTTTCTTCCCGCAAGTGAGCACGGGTGAGTTTGCCGTTGTAGCGCTCGCCCAGCCCGTAGATCACGGTAGGGTCGGTTTGCAACAGCATGCCCAGGCGCATACGGCGCACGAACACACCGGCGATCTGCCCACGCTCCTCAGGCACGCCGGTTTCCTTTTCCACCAGGGATGCCATGATCAGCGCCTGATAGGGCTGGGAGTAAGGTAAATCGGCGGCGCGTTGCGCCCACTCTTTGGCAAGCACGTCTTCGAGCCGGTCGTAGGCAATTTTCAGCAGGTCAGCGTCCGATGTGCCACGCACGAAGCGATAGGTGTCCGGGAAGAACCGTCCCTCGGGGAATATCCCGGAATGACCCAGGCGGTCCATCACTTCGCTGTCACTCAGACCGGCGAGGGTCTGCTGGAGTTTTTCATCCTTGGCCAGCGCCGCGCGAACTTGGCGAAAATTCCACCCCTCCACCAGGGTGACGCTGTACTGCACCACTTCCCCGCGCTTCCAGACCTCGATCAGGCTTTCCATTGTCATGCCCGGCACCATCCGGTACTCACCGGAATGCAACGGTTGGCCGGCCAGATTGAAGCGCCAATAGACGCGCAACCAGAAAGCGTCCTTGATCAGGCCGTCCGCTTCGAGGCGCTTGAGGGTTCCGGTGGGGGTGGTCCCGTTGGGGACGTCCAGCAGTTCTTCCTGGGTGATGTTCAGCGGTTGTTGCAACGCCGAATGAATTTTCCAGGCGCAAGTGCCCAACAGCAGCACCGCCAGAACCAGTCCGGTTTCCAGCAGAAGCAAGAATTTACGTCTCACGAATCAAACATCCAATAGCGTGCGGGCAAGGGTCTGCAGTTTACGGGTGAGCGGCCCGGTCGACCAGCGCGCCGAACCGCATGCACGTACCGGCCATACGCCATAAACGCTATTGCAGACGAAGACTTCGTCGGCCTGGTGCAGCTGTTCGAGGCGGATGTCGGTGATGTGCGTGGCGATGCCTTGAGACTCGGCTTGATACAATAATTCGGCCCGCATCACGCCAGCCACGCCACAACGGCTCAGGTCCGCCGTGACCAATTCACCATCGCGCACCAGAAAGAGGTTACTGAAGACGCCTTCGATCACTCGCCCGGACGTGTCCAGCATCAAGCCTTCGGCGTGCTCGGCATCGCGCCATTCGGCGCGGGCCATCACTTGTTCAAGACGATTGAGGTGCTTGAGACCGGCCAGCAAGGGTTGCTCGGACAGGCGGGTGGCACAGGGAAACAGGCGAACGCCCTGCTCGGCATGCACTGGAGGATAGGCGGCCGGCGGACTGCCCTGCAGGATGCGCCGGGACGGCGCCGAGGGATCAGCGCCATAACCGCGAAGACCATCACCGCGGGTCACGATCAACTTAAGCACGCCGTCACCCAGGCATTGCGCGTAGGCGCGCAACTCAGCCTCCAACGCCCCCATGTCAACCTGGAGCGTCAACCGCTGACAACCTAGCGCCAGACGCTGCAGGTGACGCTCAGGCAACACCGGTTTGCCATTGCGCACAGCGATGGTTTCAAACAACCCATCGCCGTAAGCCAGGCCGCGGTCCTTGAGCGACAGAACGTCGGCAGGCTGACCGTCGACCCAGCTTTCCATCAACCAGCGAACCGGCGGAACACCAGCGAGCCGTTGGTACCGCCAAAGCCGAAGGAGTTGGACAGCACCACATCGATGTCCATGCCACGCGCCGTGTGTGGCACGAAGTCCAGATCGCAGCCTTCGTCCGGCTCGTCAAGGTTGATGGTCGGTGGCGCGACCTGGCTGTTGATCGCCAGTACGCTGAAGATCGCTTCCACCGCGCCCGCGGCACCCAGCAAGTGGCCGGTCATGGACTTGGTCGAGCTGACCGCCAGTTTGTAGGCGTGCTCACCGAACACGGTCTTGATGGCCTGGGCCTCGGCAAGATCGCCCGCCGGGGTCGAAGTGCCATGGGCATTGATGTACTGCACCTGCTCGGCGTTGACCTTCGCGTCACGCAGTGCGTTGGTGATGCAGCGGGCAGCACCGGCACCGTCGGCGGGTGGCGAGGTCATGTGGTAGGCATCGCCACTGGTGCCAAAGCCAATCAGCTCGGCATAAATGGTCGCGCCGCGCGCCTTGGCATGCTCCAGCTCTTCGAGTACCAGCGCACCGGAACCGTCGGACAATACGAAGCCGTCTCGGCCCTTGTCCCACGGCCGACTGGCGCGGCTCGGTTCGTCGTTGCGGGTCGACAGCGCACGGGATGCGCCGAAGCCACCCATGCCCAGCCCGCAGGCCGCCATCTCGGCGCCGCCGGCAATCATCACGTCGGCCTCGTCGTACATGATGTTGCGCGCGGCCATGCCAATGCAGTGGGTGCCCGTGGTACACGCCGTAGCAATAGCGTAGTTAGGCCCCTGCACACCCAGGTGGATGGACAGGAAACCGGAAATCATATTGATGATCGAGCCCGGCACAAAGAACGGAGAAATCCGTCGCGGCCCCGACTCGTGCAGCGTACGGCTGGTTTCTTCGATATTGGTCAAGCCGCCAATACCCGACCCCATGGCCACGCCGATACGTTCACGGTTGGCATCGGTGACTTCAAGACCGGCATTACGTACGGCCTGGAATCCGGCTGCCAGGCCGTATTGAATGAACAGGTCGAGCTTGCGGGCCTCTTTGACCGACAGGTACTCCTCGACATTGAAACCCTTTACCGAGCCGCCAAAACGGGTGGAATAGGCAGAAAGGTCGGTGTGTTCGATCAGACCAATGCCACTACGGCCAGCCAGAATGCCCTGCCAACTGCTCGGCACATCCGTGCCCAGTGGCGACAACATACCCATACCGGTGACTACGACGCGTCTACGCGACACAGCACTCTCCTTTATTCTAATGACGACTTTGCATCAGGCCTAAAGAAAAAACCGCACGCCATGATGGCAGTGCGGTTTTTCCATGACAGCTAGCGACGACTAAAAATAATTAAGCCTGATGCTTATTGATGTAGTCGATAGCCAGCTGAACAGTAGTGATTTTTTCAGCTTCTTCGTCAGGGATTTCGGTCTCGAATTCCTCTTCCAGAGCCATCACCAGCTCAACGGTGTCAAGGGAGTCGGCACCCAGGTCTTCAACGAAGGCAGCTTCGTTCTTCACTTCTTCTTCTTTGACGCCCAGTTGCTCGGCAACGATTTTCTTGACGCGCTCTTCGATGGTGCTCATACCTTGTTTTCACTCCTAATGGACAAATTCAGGCAGCTGGCCGGTGGGTAAGTGTATAGAAAGACTTTTCGGTTTTTCAACCGAAAGCTTCACTCCTCAAACCCTGCAGCCCGCCGCCTATAAATAGATTGCAGCTTTATAACGGATTTTAGACAGCTCGTATGACATTTTTTTGAAGCAATCCGTCACATTTAACTCATGTACATCCCGCCGTTTACCGGGATTGTAGCCCCAGTCACGTATGCCGCACCATCCGACGCAAGAAAAGCGACCACGGACGCGATTTCTTGAGCTTGCCCCAGACGACCCAGCGGAATTTGTGTCAACAAGGCTTCACGTTGCGCTTGCGGCAGTTCACGGGTCATGTCGGTATCGATGAAACCCGGGGCTACCGAGTTTACCGTAATCGAACGCGAACCCACTTCACGCGCCAGCGCACGACTGAAACCTTCCAGACCGGCTTTGGCCGCAGCATAGTTTACTTGGCCTGCGTTGCCCATGGCACCCACAACCGAACCGATACTGATAATTCGACCCCAGCGAGCCTTGGTCATGCCACGCAGAACGCCCTTGGACAGCCGGTACAGGCTGTTCAGGTTGGTATCGATCACGTCGAACCATTCGTCATCTTTCATGCGCATCATCAGGTTATCGCGGGTGATGCCGGCATTATTGACCAGGATTGCCGGCGCACCGAACTGTTCCTGAATGCTTGCCAGCACCGCCGCAACGGATTCATCGCTGGTGACGTTCAGTTCAAGACCGGTGCCTTGGATGTCGTTTTCCTTCAGGGTAGCGGCGATGCGCTCGGCGCCCGAAGCGGAAGTCGCGGTACCAACAACGATGGCGCCTTGACGACCCAGTTCCAGGGCAATGGCCTGGCCGATGCCACGGCTTGCACCGGTCACCAGTGCAACTTTACCTTGCAGACTCATGCAAGCTTCTCCTGTTCAGGCCTGCGCTGCACGGGCGGCAGCGAAAGCATCTGGGGTATTGAGATTGGAAGTCGATACGCCTTCGGCGCAGCGTTTGTTCAGACCGGCCAGCACTTTACCAGGACCGCACTCGACCAGTTCGGTCGCGCCCTTGGCCGCCAGGGTCTGCACCGATTCGACCCAGCGAACCGGTTTGTAGAGTTGCTCCAGCAGATCACGCTTGAGGGTCTCAAGATCCGCAGCCACATCGGCACTGACGTTCTGTACCACTGGAATCTGTGGCGCCTGCCAGTCAATGGCAGCGATAGACTCGGCAAAACGCTCAGCGGCCGGACGCATCAGTTCGCAGTGCGACGGCACGCTGACGGGCAACGGCATGGCACGCTTGGCACCACGGCTCTTGCACCCTTCAATGGCGCGCTCCACAGCATCCTTGGCACCGGCAATCACCACCTGGCCCGGTGAGTTGAAGTTCACAGCGCTGACCACTTCGCCTTGCGCGGCTTCGGCGCAGGCGGCCAGCACATCGGCATCTTCCAGGCCGAGAATCGCAGCCATGCCGCCCTGCCCGGCCGGAACGGCCTCCTGCATCAACTGGCCACGACGCTCCACGAGCTTCACCGCGTCACCCAGGCTCAGACTGCCAGCAGCCACCAGAGCGCTGTATTCGCCCAGGCTGTGTCCGGCAACGAACGCCGGACGCGCACCGCCCTCGGCCAGCCAGAGGCGCCAGAGTGCGATCGAGGCGGTCAGGATGGCCGGCTGGGTTTTGTCGGTTTGATTGAGTTGCTCTTCCGGCCCTTGCTGGGTCAGTGCCCACAGGTCATAGCCCAGAGCATCGGAAGCTTCTTTGAATGTTTCGAGGATCAACGGGTATTGCGCGCCCAGCTCGGAAAGCATGCCGAGGGACTGCGAACCCTGCCCAGGAAAGACGAATGCGAGAGAAGCAGACATGAAAACAAAGCCCCTAATGATCTTGTCGTCAAAAATTGACGCCCCAGGGGGCGCTAGGAAACTGACAGTTGGATGGCGGCTTGAACCGACCGGTCACATTTAAGCATTGTCAGACGAAAACGCCTAAGTTAACAAATCTTCGAGGCGCCCATGAAGACGCTCCGGCAGGTTTTCCTGGATTTCGATCAGCGCGCGATTGATCGCACTTTGAAACCCCTGCACGCCCGCCGAACCATGACTCTTGATCACAATGCCCTGCAGCCCGAGAAAACTTGCACCGTTATGCCGCGCCGGTGCCAGGTCCGCCTGCAACCGACGCATCAACGGCAACGCCAGGGCACCGACCATCCGCGAGGCCAGGTTCTGCCTGAACAGCTTCTCGATACGCGCCCCGATCATGGTCGCCAGGCCTTCGCTGGACTTGAGCAAAATATTGCCGACAAAACCGTCACACACCACCACGTCCGCCTCACCCCGGTACAATCCATCGCCCTCAACGAAGCCGATGTAATTGATACCTCGCGCAGCCTGCAACAACGTGGCTGCCAGCTTGACTTGCTGGTTACCCTTGATGTCTTCGGTACCGATGTTCAGCAGCGCTACACGAGGGCGCACGATACCCAGGGTTTCAGCCGCTACCGAGCCCATCACTGCAAATTGCAGTAGATGCTCGGCACTGCAATCGACGTTGGCGCCCAGATCAAGGAGCTGGCAAAAACCACGCTGGGTGGGGATGGCCGCAACCATCGCCGGCCGGTCGATGCCCGGCAAGGTCTTGAGCACGTAACGCGACAGCGCCATCAGTGCACCGGTATTGCCTGCACTGACACACGCCTGGACCTTGCCATCGCGCAGCAGCTCAAGGGCTACACGCATCGAGGCGTCAGGCTTGCCACGCAGGACCTGGGCAGGTTTTTCGTCCATGGTGATGACTTCGGACGCAGGTGCGATCGTCAGGCGCGAACGATCCACAGCCGATTGGCCGTTGAGCATTTCTTCTAGAAGGGAGGGTTGACCGACGAGGGTCAGGTGCAACGAGGGTGTAGCATTCAGACAAGCAAGGCTGGCCTGAACAATGCTGCGGGGACCGAAGTCCCCGCCCATTGCGTCAATCGCGATGACTTGAGCGGACAAGGATTACTCGTCAGCGCCCTTGTCGATCACTTTACGACCACGGTATACGCCTTCTGGCGATACGTGGTGACGCAGGTGAACTTCACCGGTGGTTTTTTCTACAGACAGGGTGCTAGCCTCGAGAGCGTCGTGCGAACGGCGCATGTCACGGGCAGAGCGGGATTTTTTGTTCTGCTGAACAGCCATAATTGATTAACTCCTAAACGTTTGGGTCACGCTTTAACTGCGCCAATACACTGAACGGGTTGGACCGCGTTACCTCGTCCTCGCTCGGTTCGGGCTCATCTGCTCCCGCCGGCTGCTGGCATTCTTCCGGATGATGAGCAGGCACAATGGGCAAGGCGAGCAGAAGCTCCTCCTCGATCAGTGACTGCAGATCCAATGGATCTTCGCCCAGTTCCAGCACGTCATAACCTTTCGGTAACGACTGGGTATTCGCACCCTCCTTCACCACGGCATAACTGCATTCGCTGTGGATCGGCAGGGTGACCAGCTCAAGACAACGCTGGCAAACCATTTTGACTTCAGTGTCGATAAAGCTGTGGATTACCACAGATTTACGTTCATCTCGTTCAAAAACGAATTTGGCCTGGACCGTACCGACATCGTCGGAAAGCGGGTCGCAGAGTCTCTTCAAATCGGCCAGCAGCAGTTCACCTTGAAGGGTGGTGCCACGGTCAGCCAATTTGCGCGGGTCAACGTGAGGTGGAATCGGGTCATTCAACATAGGCGCAGCATTATAGGGATGCACCCGGCCATGTCAAAGGAAATTCAGCCCTGTCCGTCACTTGCGCGCCTCGCTAGAATTCGCCCCTGCCTTTTGGAGATGCCCATGCTGCCTTTATTACTCGCCTCAAGCTCAGTGTATCGCCGGCAATTGCTTGCCCGTCTGGGGCTACCGTTCGTCTGCAGCTCACCGGACATCGACGAAAGCCGTCGACCTGACGAGCCAGCACTCGACCTGGTAAAACGCTTGGCCCGGGAAAAAGCCCAGGCCCTGGCGAGCAGCCATCCGGCGCATCTGATCATCGGTTCGGACCAGGTGGCCGTGCTCGGCGAGCGCATCCTGGGCAAGCCCCATACATTCGAGAACGCCCGCGAACAACTGCTGGCCGCGAGCGGGGCCCGGGTCAGCTTTCTGACCGGCCTGGCGGTGCTTAACAGCCAGACCGGCACCTGCCAGGTCGATTGTGTTCCGTTTACCGTCCACATGCGCACGCTGGACCCTGCACGCATCGAACGCTACCTGCTGGCCGAGCAACCTTATGACTGCGCGGGCAGCTTCAAGGCCGAAGGGCTTGGCGTGAGCCTGTTCCAGAGCACGGAAGGGCCAGACGCCACCAGCCTGGTTGGCCTGCCACTGATTCGCCTTGTGGATATGTTGCTGGCCGAGGGCGTGCAGGTTCCCTAAGCCAACATACAACGTGTAGCGAGGGCATTTATTTGTGGGAGCAAGGCTTGCCCGCGATGCAGGCGCTGCGATGATGCAGACCAGCCGGGTTATCGCTCATCGCGAGCAAACTTTGCCCCCCACAGCCAAGCCACAGGGGATCGCGCAAACCAACGAACTAGCGCAATGCCGGCCCCTGGAACCCCATCCACATCGCCAGATGCTCGGCAATGCTCGCTCCCAGCTTCTTCGAGAAGCGATCAAACGGCGACTCTTCGATGGTGAAATCCACCAGCTCTTTTTCGCCAATCACGTCCCGCGCCACCGAACTGGCGCTGCCCAGGCCATCGATCAAGCCCAGCGGCAAGGCCTGCTCCCCAGACCAGACCAGCCCAGAGAACAGCTCGGGATGCTCCTTGTCTTTGAGGCGCTCACCCCGGCCTTTTTTGACACTGGCAATGAATTGCTTGTGGGTCGTGTCGAGCACACCCTGCCAAAACGCGGTTTCTTCAGGTTTTTGCGGCTGGAACGGATCAAGGAACGACTTATGCTCGCCGGAGGTGTACACCCGACGCTCCACGCCCAGTTTCTCCATCGTCCCGACAAAACCGTAGCCGGCCGCCGTCACGCCAATGGAGCCCACCAGGCTCGCCTTGTCGGCATAGATCTGATCGGCCGCGCTGGCAATATAGTAAGCACCGGAAGCCCCCAGATCGGAAATGACCGCGTAGACCTTGGTGTTCGGGTGCAACGCGCGCAACCGGACGATCTCGTCATAGACATAACCCGACTGCACCGGGCTGCCACCCGGACTGTTGATGCGCAATATCACACCCTTGACCTTGGGATCTTCGAAAGCAGCCCGCAGGCTACCGACGATATTGTCCGCGCTGGCAGGCTCCTTATGGGCAATCATGCCTTCGATGTCGATCAATGCGGTGTACGCAGAACCCCGCACGGCGCTTTTTTCCATGTCGAACAGGGGCGTGAACAGCAATAGCGCGACAAAGAGATAAACGAACGTCAGCAGCTTGAAGAAAATGCCCCAGCGGCGGGAACGACGCTGCTCCTGCACACCGGCCAGCAAGGTCTTCTCCAACAGCTTCCAGCTTTTGTCGTCACCGTTCTCGGCGCTCGCCTTGGCCGGTGCCTTCCATTCGTCGGTCATGCAAGTATCCCCAGCAAAAACTTAATTGGCCCGCCGGCTCAGCCAGGCGTGCAACTCAGGAAAATGATCGATCGCCAACTGCGGTTCGAAGGCTTGCAGCGCCGCGATCGTCTGCGCGCCGTAACTCACCGCAACCGACCCCATACCGGCGTTGCGCGCCATCTGCAGGTCGAACGAGGAATCCCCCACCATCAACGCCTGTTCCGGCTGCATGCCGCAGTGAGCCAGGATTTGCTCGAGCATCAGCGGATGCGGCTTACTGGCCGTTTCGTCCGCAGCCCGGGTGATATCGAAATAATCGTCCCAGCCATGGGATTTCAGCACCCGATCCAGCCCGCGACGCGCCTTGCCGGTGGCGACAGCCAAGCGATACCCCTCGCCCCTCAAGGTTTCAAGAGTGTCTACCACACCGTCAAACAACGGCGAAGGCTCAGCCTCCAGCGCAATGTAGTGATCAGCGTAATACTGGCGAAAAACCAGCAGCTCAGGGTCACTGATCTCCGGGTACAGACTGCGGATCGCTTCCGGCAAGCCGAGGCCGATGATGCCCTTCACGGCAAAATCATCACACCTGGCAAAACCTGCACGATCAGAGGCGGCATGCATTGCCTCCACGATCCGACCGATGGAGTTCGCCAGAGTGCCATCCCAATCGAAGATCAGCAGCTTGTATTCAGGATGCACTCAACCGCTCCACGGTCTTGGCCCACATTTCATCCACCGGAGCCTGCAATTTCAGCTCACCACCATCGGGCAACGGCACGGTCAACATGTAGGCATGGAGAAACAGGCGTTTGCCACCAAGATCACGGATTTCCCGGGTGAAGTCGTCATCGCCGTACTTGCTGTCCCCAGCGATGCAATGCCCGGCATGTAGCGTATGGACGCGAATCTGGTGGGTGCGGCCAGTCACCGGCTTGGCCTCGACCATGGTGGCGAAATCACCGAAGCGGCGCAGGACCTTGAACACTGTCAGGGCCTCCTTGCCTTCTTCGTTGACTTCCACCATGCGCTCGCCGGAACGCAGGTTGCTCTTGAGCAACGGCGCCCGAACTTGCTTGATGGAGGTATCCCAACGTCCCCGCACCAGCGCCATGTAGCGCTTGTCGACGCCATCGCCGCGCAATTGCTCATGCAAATGCCGCAACATGCTGCGTTTCTTGGCGATCATCAGCAGGCCGGAGGTGTCGCGATCCAGGCGATGGACCAACTCCAGCTCCTTGGCGTCGGGGCGCAACTGACGAAAGGCCTCGATCACGCCGAAATTCAGGCCGCTGCCGCCGTGAACCGCAATGCCCGCAGGCTTGTTGAGCACGATCAGCGCCTTGTCTTCGAAGACGATCGAGGCTTCCAGGCGCTGCAACAGGCCTTGGGCCAGGGGCACGGGCTCATCGCGCTCGGGCACGCGAACCGGCGGCACGCGCACGATATCGCCCGCCTGAAGCTTGTATTCGGGCTTGATCCGACCTTTGTTCACCCGCACTTCACCCTTGCGCAAAATGCGATAGATCAAGGTCTTGGGCACGCCTTTGAGTCGGGCTAGAAGGAAGTTATCGATTCGTTGGCCGGCATATTCCGGCGAGACCTCGAGCAGTTGAACGCCAGGGGTCGAAGGGGCAGTAGTCGTCATGGCGGCGATGATAACAATTTTTTATGGAATTGAAGCACTTAATCATTGCTGCTATAGTCGCGAACGCCGCCAAAAGCGGCCGGACAGCGGACTAACGGTCAAAAACCGGCCCTGACCAACGCAATTCACGAGGACGAGAGGCCGTCCTACGGGGCTTTTGCTAGATAACGGCAGAGTTTGCAGGTGTAACGAGCGCAGGTGACATGAGGCCTGAAATACGCGGCAAAGCAGAGTTTTGACTCGCCTTGCGCGCCACATTCACGGCCAGTTCACAAAGTGCAGTCACCGGTAGACGACCCCGAGCGAGAGCTTCGGAAACAACGCCTAAATTAGCCATGATGCGTGACCTCCCCTTTCGGAGCTCACGGTAAATGCCAACCCGCTGCGGATTCTGCGCGCGGCAGCACCCGATTATCAGGGATACGTGTAGGGTGGAGATGTACAACCGTCGGACTGTGTAGCACTAGGCTTATATTTAGACGCTTCATCTCGTCCACAGGCGCCGGTTGATTCCTCCTCCTGACTGAGTGCTTGAACAGCCAGCAAGCAGGACGCGTCCGTCGCGACTTCGCCATCATTGGGTCGAACTCGCTGGACACTGGAATGGCCCGGCCACTTCCATGACGCACCTGACACCGACCGTGAGAAGTCGTGTGTGCCGAACGCCGTTTCCGGCAGCCCGGAAACCGACGGTACTACATGAAAAGAATGCTGATTAACGCAACTCAACCCGAAGAGTTGCGTGTTGCACTGGTAGACGGCCAGCGCCTCTACGATCTGGATATCGAATCCGGTGCACGCGAGCAGAAGAAGGCCAACATCTATAAAGGCCGGATTACTCGCATCGAACCAAGCCTTGAGGCTGCCTTTGTCGATTTCGGCTCCGAGCGCCACGGCTTCCTGCCCCTCAAAGAAATCTCCCGCGAATACTTCAAGAAGGCCCCTGAAGGCCGCGTCAACATCAAGGACGTCCTGAGCGAAGGCCAGGAAGTCATCGTCCAGGTCGAAAAAGAAGAGCGTGGCAACAAGGGCGCAGCCCTGACCACCTTCATCAGCCTGGCGGGCCGTTACCTGGTCCTGATGCCGAACAACCCTCGCGCCGGTGGTATCTCCCGCCGCATCGAAGGCGAAGAGCGCAATGAACTGCGCGAAGCCCTCAACGGCCTGGTTGCCCCAGCCGACATGGGCCTGATCGTTCGCACCGCCGGCCTTGGCCGCAGCAGCGAAGAAATGCAGTGGGACCTCGACTACCTGCTGCAACTGTGGACCGCCATCAAGGAAGCCTCGCTGGATCGCTCCGCGCCGTTCCTGATCTATCAGGAAAGCAATGTCATCATCCGCGCGATCCGCGATTACCTGCGCCAGGACATCGGCGAAGTGTTGATCGACAGCGTTGAAGCCCAGGACGAAGCCCTGACCTTCATCCGCCAGGTCATGCCGCAGTACGCCAGCAAGATCAAACTCTACGAAGACAGCGTTCCGCTGTTCAACCGTTTCCAGATCGAAAGCCAGATCGAGACCGCGTTCCAGCGCGTCGTCGAACTGCCGTCCGGCGGCTCCATCGTCATCGATCCGACCGAAGCCCTGGTGTCCATCGACATCAACTCGGCGCGCGCCACCAAAGGCAGCGACATCGAAGAAACCGCCCTGCAGACCAACCTTGAAGCCGCCGAAGAAATCGCCCGTCAGTTGCGCCTGCGCGACATCGGCGGCCTGATCGTCATCGACTTCATCGACATGACCCCGGCCAAGAACCAGCGCGCCGTGGAAGAGAAGGTCCGTGAGTGCCTGGAAGCCGACCGCGCCCGCGTACAGGTCGGTCGCATCTCGCGCTTCGGCCTGCTGGAAATGTCCCGTCAGCGCCTGCGTCCTTCTTTGGGCGAGAGCAGCGGCATCGTCTGCCCGCGTTGCAACGGCACCGGCATCATCCGTGACGTCGAGTCGCTGTCCCTGGCGATCCTGCGCCTGATCGAAGAAGAAGCCCTGAAAGACCGCACCGCCGAAGTTCGCGCCCAGGTGCCGATCCCGGTGGCTGCGTTCCTGCTCAACGAAAAACGCAACTCGATCACCAAGATCGAACTGCGCACCCGCGCCCGTATCGTCATCCTGCCGAACGATCACCTCGAGACGCCGCACTTCGAAGTGCAGCGCCTGCGTGATGACAGCCCGGAAGCCCACACCAATCAGTCCAGCTACGAAATCGCTGCTGCCGCTGCCGAAGTGGAAGAAGTGCAGCCGGCTGCTGCCACTCGCACCCTGGTTCGCCAGGAAGCTGCGGTCAAGACGGCTCCAGCCCGCGCCAATGCACCGGTTCCGACCGAAGCAGCCGCGCCGGCACCGGCACCTGCCGCCGCACCTGAACCAAGCCTGTTCAAAGGCCTGGTGAAATCCCTGGTCAGCCTGTTCGCCACCAAGGAAGAGCCGGCTGCGCCGACCGTTGTCGCCAAGCCAGCGGCTACCGAGCGTCCAGCCCGCAACGAAGAACGTCGCAATGGTCGTCAGCAGACCCGCAACCGCAACGGTCGTCGTGACGAGGAGCGTAAACCCCGTGAAGAACGTGCACCGCGTGAAGAGCGCGCACCACGTGAGCCACGTGAAGAACGCCAGCCTCGCGAAGCCCGTGAGGAAGTGCCAGCCGTAGCCCGCGAAGAACGCGCGCCGCGTCCGCCGCGTGAAGAGCGCCAACCCCGCGCGCCTCGTGAAGATCGCAAGCCACGTGGCGAGCGTGAAGAACGTGTTCGCGAGCTGCGCGAACCGCTGGATGCCGCTCCCGCCGCTGCTGCCGGCACCGCTGAAGAGCGTCCGGCCCGTCAGCCTCGCGAAGAGCGCGCACCGCGTCCGCCACGTGAAGAGCGTCAACCACGCGCCGAGCAGGCTGCCGCTGCCAGCGAAGAGGAAGTACTGAACAGCGAAGAGCAACTGCAGGAAGACGGTCAGGACAACGCCGAAGGCGATCGTCCACGCCGCCGCTCCCGTGGGCAGCGTCGCCGCAGCAACCGTCGTGAGCGTCAACGCGACGCCAACGGCAATGTGATCGAAGGTTCGGAAGCCTCCGAATCCGCCGAGAACGCCGAAGCGCCAAGCGCTGCCGACCTGGCCGCCGGCCTGGCCGTCACCGCCGCGGTTGCCAGCAGCTCGATCAGCGCCCCCGCTGAAGCCGAGGCTCACGAACAGGCCGAACGCGCTACCGCTGTGGTGGAAAACGCCCCGGTTGAAGCGCCTGTGGTCGAAGCCACTACCCCGGTAGAAACCACCGCTTCGCCAGAAGTGGAACTCGCCCCGGTTCGTGAAGCCGAACCTCAGGCAGAAGCAGTTTCCGAGCCTGTACCTGTCATCGAGCAACCTGTGGTTGCCGCTGAACCTGTGATCGAAGCTGTGATCGAGGAAAAAGCGCCGGAGCCGGTTCGCGAAGAACAGACCGCGTTCAACTGGCACGCCGAGCCAGCCGTCGTCGAAGCCGAGCCGGCAGCAGAAGCCGTGAAAGCAGCCGAGCCGGTCGTGGTCGAGCCAGCTCCAGCGGTTCAAGCGCCTGTGGTTGCCGAAGCTCCAGCCCCGGTAGAGGTGGAGGCGCCTGCCCCTGCCAGCGCCCTGACCCCCAACGGTCGCGCTCCGAACGATCCGCGTGAAGTGCGTCGTCGCAAGCGTGAAGCCGAGCGTCTGCAGAAGGAAGCCGAACAAGCTGCCGCTGCCGCTGCTCAAGCGCCTGCCGCTGAGCCAGCACCCGTGGAGCAAGCAATCGAGGCAGCCCCTGCCCCGGTCGCTGAAACCACCAGCGAACCCGCTCCCGCTGAATCGGCGCCGGTGATCGACGAACCTCAGCACTCCGCTGAAGAAGTCGCACCTCGCCACACTGAAGCCCTGGAAAAAGAGCACGAGCCTAAACCTCACGCCTGATTCCACCGCCCAGTAAAAAGCCCCGCCTGGTTGACGCCAGGCGGGGCTTTTTTATGTCTTCAGACTTAGTTACATGAGTGTTGGAAGCTCGATGGTGTGGAGCGGGCTTGCTGGCGAACATGGCCCGGCGTCCACCCTTGATGCAAGCTGACGCAGCGCTATCGCGAGCAGGCTCGCTCCCACAGGAGATTGGCGGCGGGCATAAAATCTGGCGACCATCGAAATTCAGTGTGGGAGCGAGCCTGCTCGCGATAGCGCGGGCCCGGCTTGTATCAATGTTGCCTGCCCCACAGGAATCCGCGTCGGCTGTTACTTGAAGATCAGCGCTTCAGGCACGTCCACATCCCAAACCACCCCAGGATCGTCCACTGCCACCTCCACCACCCGCGCCCCGGTAAACAACCCCTTGGCGCCGCGATCAGCGGTCAATGCCATCAATTGCGGGCCAAACGCACGACCAAACCCCACGGGATGCCCATACTCACCCGCTAGGACCGGCACACTGATGCCATCTTCGCTGATCTGCGCCACTACCTGCTCGATGCTTGACGGCAGGATGAACGGCATATCACCGAGCACGATCAACCAGCCATCCAGGTCCGGGCAAGCCTGGACACCCGCAGCGATACTGTCACCCAAGCCAGGCGAGTCCAGTTGTACAAAATCGCACCCGTAAGCCTGGGCCATGCGAATAGCCTGTGGACGGTCCTCACGGGTCACCAGCACGCGTTTTTCCAGAGAAGGCGGCAAGTTCACCAGCACCTGCTCGATGACCGATCGGACAGCGCCGTCACGCCCCGTGCAATCGGCCAGCAGCTTATCTTTGTCCTGGCCTGCAACCTGACGGAAACGGCTGCCCGATCCTGCCGCGAGAATGATCACGCCAATCGATTCAGTCATCCCGTCTCCTCGCCCGCCGATTACAGCGGCTTTTTCTGACGCAACTCGACGCCATTCTTGATCGCCACGATTTCAGCCAGCAAAGACAAGGCAATTTCCGCCGGCGTATGGCTGCCGATGTGCAAACCGATCGGCCCATGCAGCCGTTCGATAGCCTGTGCAGACAAGCCTAGCTGAGCCAGGTTATCCCGGCGCTTCTGGCTGTTCACCCGAGAGCCCAGGGCCCCGACATAAAACGCCTTAGAGTCCAGGGCCGTGAGCAGCGCCATATCGTCCAATCGTGGATCATGGGTCAGGGCGACAATGGCGGTGCGCTCGTCGGTCTGGATGCTCAACACCGCTTCGTCGGGCATGCCGGAAACGAAGCGGCCATGCTGCTCTTCCCAACCGTAGACAAATTCCTTGCGCGGATCGCAGATCAACACCTCGAAATCCAGCAACCGGGCCATTTCTGCCACATAACGCGACAGTTGCCCCGCGCCGATCAACAGCAGCCGCCAGCGCGGGCCGTAGATGGCCCGCAGGACTTGACCGTCGAATACCAGCGCGTCGGTTTTGCTGGCCGGCGTCAGCAGCACTTCGCCTGTGGCGACGGTCAGCTCACGGGCGACAATCTCATGGCCATCGCAGCGCTCCAGCAGTTGCGCGACCCATTGCGGATCGCCGACCCGTTCTTCGGTCAGGCGCAAGGTACCGCCGCACGGCAGGCCGAAGCGCGCCGCCTCCTCACGAGTGACGCCATAGGTGATGAGCTGCACGGGTGGACCGTCCGCCGGAATACGCCCGTCGTGCAGCCGGGCGATCAGGTCATCCTCGACACAACCGCCCGATACCGAGCCAATCACCACGCCGTCTTCACGCAGGGCCAGCATCGCCCCCGGCGGCCTCGGCGCCGTGCCCCAAGTCTGGACCACAGTGAACAACACCACCCGCTGCCTGGCGCGGCGCCACTCAAGCACGCTGCGCAGGACGTTCAGATCAACGCTGTCCATCAGGTTTTGGCCTGCTGCCAGCCCTGCAACTGATACCGCACGGGCAGCTCGCGGATGCGCTTGCCGGTGGCGGCGAAAATCGCGTTGCACAGCGCCGGCGCAATCGGCGGCACACCCGGTTCACCC
Organism: Pseudomonas sp. A214; assembly: GCF_900156295.1. Classification (NCBI taxonomy): domain Bacteria; kingdom Pseudomonadati; phylum Pseudomonadota; class Gammaproteobacteria; order Pseudomonadales; family Pseudomonadaceae; genus Pseudomonas; species Pseudomonas sp. A214. Next base: position 2,543,894 of record NZ_LT707062.1, on the reverse strand, counting down.
ACACCGCCCAACGGCACCTCGCCCGGCGGCGTGACCAAGTGCACCGCGACCTCCTTGGGAGCCAGGGACATGCGTGCCACTTCGTACATGTGGAAGTTGTCTTGCTGGACCTTGCCGTCCTTGAAGCTGATCTCCCCCACCACCGCATTGCCCAGGCCCATGACGCAGGCGCCTTCGAACTGGGAACGGATACGCTCGGGGTTGATCTGCGGGCCGCAGTCCACGGCAATATCGGCCTTGTGCACGATCAACGTACCATCGTCCTTGACCTCCACCTCCAGCGCAGCCGCCACATAGGTGACGAAGCTGTAGTGCACCGCCAGCCCCAGGCCACGGCCCTTGGGCAGTTTGCGGCCCCAACCGGCGGCCTTGGCGGCGGTTTCCAGCACGGTGCGGATCCGCGCCGTATCGATGGGATAAAGCTCGGGGGATTCGCCGTAGTTCCATTCTTCATTCAAGGTGCGCGGATCGATCTTACGGTCCGGGCCAAGCAATTTGACGTGATACGCCAGTGGATCCTGGCCGGCCTTGTGGGCCAATTCGTCGATGAAACTCTGAATCGCAAAACCGTGGGGAATATTCGACACCGAGCGGTACCAGCCAACCCTCGTATGGGCTACCGCTTCAGGGTTCTCCAGGCGCATGTTGGGAATTGCGTAGGCCATGTTGGTCACGCCCATGCCCACTTCGAACGGCGCTTCGTGGGTCATGCCCGGTGCAAACAGTGCGGTAATGCTCGGGGCTACGGTGCGATGCAGCCAGCCGGACGGCATCCCGTCCTGGTTCAGGCCAGCCTTGAGGTATTCGGCCGATACGGTGTGGAAATACGAATGATGGATGTCATCTTCGCGGGTCCATTGCACCCGCACCGCCTGGCCTGGAAACTCCTTGGCCAACACGGCCGCCTCGAGGACGAAATCGGGCTTGGACTTGCGCCCGAAACCACCGCCCAGCAGCGTGATGTGCACGGTAACCTTGTCGAAAGGGATCCCCAACCGTTCGGCGACGCGTTCACGGGTGACCTGCGGCGCCTGGCTCGGTGCCCAGGCTTCGCACTGGCCATCCTTGAACCGGGCGACGGCGACCATCGGCTCCATCGGCGACTGCGACAGGTGCGGCAGGTAATAGGACGCCTCCAGGGTTGCGTCAGCCTTGGCCAGCGCGTCGTCCAGATCACCAGTGTTGCGCAAGACTTTCCCGGGCTTGAGGGCCGCGGCTTCCAGTTCCTTGCGATAGGCGACGGAGTCATAGCCAGCATTCGGGCCGTCATCCCACTCAATTTTCAGCGCCTCGCGGCCCTTGATCGCCGCCCAGGTGTTTTTCGCCACTACCGCCACGCCGCCCAGAGGCTGGAATTCGGAGGGCAGCGGACGTCCTTCGATCTGCAGCACCTTGACCACGCCCGGTACTTTCAGCGCCGCGCTGCTGTCCACGCGCTTGACCTTGCCACCATAGACTGGCGGGCGAGCCACGACGGCATAGAGCATGCCATCGAAATGTACATCGGCGCCGAACACGGCACGCCCGTTGACGACGTCTTCGCCATCGATGGCCCGGCTCGACTCCTTACCGATGTAGCGAAACTCCGAAGGTTGCTTGAGGCGCAGGCTGTCACGGGCGGGAACTGGCAAGGCACTGGCCGCGGCGGCCAACGCGCCATACCCCAGTTCCCGACCGGAAGGCTGGTGCACGACTTTGTGCAATTGGGCACGACACTCACTCGCCGGGACATTCCACTGGGCAGCGGCGGCCAGCTCCAGCATGGTCCGGGCAGCGGCCCCGCAACGACGCATTGGTTCGTACCAGTGGCGCATACTGCGCGAGCCATCGGTGTCCTGGTTGCCGAAGCGCACCTCATCCGCCGGTGCCTGCCGCACCTTGACCTGCGCCCAGTCAGCGTCCAGTTCATCGGCCACCACCATGGTCAGGCTGGTGCGCACCCCCTGGCCCATTTCCGAACGGTTGCAGATCACCGTCACGCTGCCATCGGTGGCGATGCTCACGTACACCTGCGGGTCGTCGATCACACCATTGGGCATGCCCTCACCGCCGAACTTCTTGTCCTCGGCAAAAGCGTCCGGCAGGCCCCAACTGGCGGCCAGCACCAACACACCCGTGGCGCTCGCGCCTTTGAGGAAACCACGGCGGCTGAGGTTGCTCAGCACAAAATCATTGGGCAAGCGGCTCATGCCTTGGCCTCCTTCAGGTGGGTGGAAGCCTGGCGGATCGCAGTCTTGATCCGGTTATAAGTGCCGCAACGGCAGATGTTGCCGACCATGGCCTCTTCGATCTGCTCATCGCTCGGGTTGGGATTGGTCTTGAGCAAGGCGGTCGCGGACATGATCTGCCCACCCTGACAGTAGCCGCACTGGGCCACGGCGGTATCGAGCCAGGCCTTCTGGACAATTTGCCCGACCGGGTCGACATGAAGGGCATCGATGGTGGTGACGTTCTGGCCTTTCACCGAGCCAATCGGGGTGATGCAACTGCGCGCCGGGGCGCCGTCGATGTGAATGGTACAGGCGCCGCACAGGCCCATGCCGCAGCCGAATTTGGTGCCGTTGTAACCGGCCACATCTCGGATGGCCCAGAGCAGCGGCATGTCCTCGGTCACATCCAGTTGGTGATCTTTTCCATTGAGTTTCAAGGTAATCATGGGCACGCCCGCACGGTGATCGAATTATGGGGTCGAGCAATCTGCCGTTTGGACAACGGTTCGGTTGGCGCAGACTGACTCAGGCTAATCGGGCTCTCTTGTGCAAACACGCAGACGTCTGCACCGGGCCTTCAATGATGCGATGGTCGCATCGTTAGCTCACTAAATTAACCCAGGATTAAGCAAAACGCCCTGCACAATCCTGCACAAATGATCCTTGTGCGAGGTTGTGCAGGGCGCTCGGTGAAAGCCAGGTTCAGTACCGATTGGGCTCCATTTCCAGATTGACCTGAAAACGCTCGGCAATGTCTTTCTGGATACGCAGGGCCAGATCCAGCAATTGCGGCCCGGTGGCGCAGCCGTAGTTGACCAGCACCAACGCCTGCAACTTATGCACCCCCGCGTCGCCTTCGCGAAAGCCCTTCCAGCCGGCCCGCTCGATCAACCAACCGGCGGCAATTTTCATCTGCCCTTGGGGTTGTGGATAAGCCACCAGATCCGGGTATTGAAGCTTGAGTTGCGCGACGTGCGAAGCCGGCACCAGCGGGTTCTTGAAGAAACTGCCGGCATTGCCCAGCACCGCCGGGTCAGGGAGCTTTTCACTGCGGATGCTGCAGATGGCCCGGCTGACATCCGAGGGAGTCGCCTGTTCGATGCCCAGTTCGGTCAACCGCTGGCGGACCGGGCCGTACTCCAGGTGCAGATGCGCGGCGCGACTGAGGGCAAAGCGCACCCGCAGGATCAGCCAACGACCCGCTTGCTGCTTGAACAGGCTGTCGCGGTAGGCGAAACGGCATTCTTCCAGGGTGAAATCGTGCAGCTCGCCGGTTTGCCGATCCAGGGCGGTCAGGCCGGCGAACACATCCTTGATCTCCACACCGTAGGCACCGATGTTTTGCATCGGTGCGGCCCCCACCGTGCCTGGGATCAGGCTGAGGTTCTCCAGCCCCGACCAGCCTTGCGCCAGCGTGTACTGGACGAAGGGGTGCCACGGTTCGCCTGCTTCGGCTTCGATCAGCACCCGCTCGCCATCATCGCTGAGCAGACGAATCCCTTGGCTGGCCATGCGCAACACCAGCGCGTCGATATCACCGGTCAGCAGCAGGTTGCTGCCGCCACCGATCACCAGCAACGGCACGTCATTGGCGCTGGCATAGGCCAGCGCCTGGCGGACATCGGCGTCGCTGTGAGCTTCGGCGAATAACCGGGCGGTGACGTCCACGCCAAAGCTGTTGAACGGCTTGAGGCTGACGCCGGCCCGCACCTGCAAGGTCATAGCCGCCCCTTCAATTCGATCACCAGGCGGTCCGTGGCACGCTCGATCAGGTCCAGCACTTGCTCGAAACCCTGTTCGCCGTCGTAGTACGGGTCCGGCACGTCATCGAGTTCAGCCTCGTAGCGGCGCAGGAACAGATCCAGTTCGGCCCTGCCGTTGCTCGGTTGCAGGACTTTTAGATTGCGCAGGTTGCTGCCGTCCATCGCCAGGATCAGGTCATAAGTGGCGAAATCGGCCCGGCTGACCTGGCGGGCACGCTGGGCCGACAGGTCATAGCCGCGTCGTAGGGCCGCAGCCTGGCTGCGCTTGTCCGGGGCCTTGCCGACGTGCCAGTCACCGGTACCGGCGGAGGCGACTTCCACCTGCTCGGCCAGCCCGGCCTCGCGCAGCTTGTGCCGCAGGATGCCTTCGGCGGTGGGTGATCGGCAGATGTTGCCGAGGCAGACAAACAGAACCCGCATCAGGCCTCCAGCAGGCGACGAACGCGCTCGAGGTCTTCCACGGTGTCGACGCCGGTCGGCGGAGCAATCAGCGCATCGGCGACATGGATTCGCACGCCGTGCCACAAGGCACGCAGTTGCTCCAGGGATTCGGTGTTTTCCAGCCAGCACGGGCCCCAGGCGACGAAATCCTGGAGGAAACCGGCGCGGTAAGCGTAGATGCCGATGTGGCGGCGGTACGGTACGCCGTCAGGCATGACGTCCCGACTTTGCGCGAATGCATCACGAGCCCAGGGCAAGGTGGCGCGGCTGAAGGTCAGCGCCAGGCCATTGAGATCGCTGACGACCTTGACCACGTTGGGGTTGAACAGGGTTTGCACATCCTCGATCGGCTCGGCCAGGGTGGCCATGCGCGCTTCGGGATGGGCTGCCAGATTGTTTGCAACCTGATCGATCACACTGGACGGGATCAACGGTTCATCGCCCTGCACATTGACCACGATGGCGTCGGGTTCCAGGCCCAGCTTGGCGGCGACTTCCGCCAGGCGATCAGTTCCGGAGTTGTGATCCTCGCGAGTCAGTACCACTTCGGCGCCAAAGCCCTTGCAGGCTTCCACGATGCGCGCATCGTCGGTCGCCACTACCACGCGCTGGGCGCTGCTTTTGCAGGCCTGTTCCCATACGTGCTGGATCATCGGTTTGCCAGCGATCAACAGCAACGGTTTGCCGGGCAGGCGCGTCGAGGCAAAGCGCGACGGAATGACAACGGTAAAGGCTGCGGTCATTTATCCAGGCGCTCGTCGGTGGTCAGGGTACGGGCCTCGCTTTCGAGCATCACCGGAATGCCATCGCGAATCGGATAGGCCAGGCCGGCGCCTTTGCTGATCAGCTCGGTTTTGTCGGCGCTGAGCTTGAGGGGGCCTTTGCAGACCGGGCAGGCCAGAATGTCGAGCAGTTTGGTGTCCATGAACATTTCCCTGGATAAATGGTTTAAGGCAAAAGCCGATCCGGCAACAGGCGCATCAACTGGGTATCGAACCAGTCCGCGAAGGCGGGCGACGGCGCGGCATCCACCGCCAGGTACCACCAGTGGGGCTCGGCGAAGGCACGGCATTTGACCGCGTCCTTTTCCGTCATGACCACCGGCAACGACGGCGTGAAATTCAATGCCTGGGCGCTGTATTGGGCGTGGTCGGCAAACCCGTGCGGTATAGGTCGCCAGTGTAGCGTTTCGAGGGTGTTGAAGAAACGCCGGGGATTGCCGATCCCGGCCACGGCATGCAGGGCCTGGCCGGGCGGGAAATGGTCCAGTGGACGCCGTTCGCCGCTGGCCAGGTTCACCAGGGCCGTGGGTCGCAGCTCGAAGGCAAAGCCGTCTTCGCGGTCGGCGCTGGCGCCGTTGAATAGCACGGCATCGACCGATTGCAGACGCTCCACGGGTTCACGCAGCGGACCGGCAGGCAGACAACGTCGATTGCCCAGGCCGCGGGCGTTGTCGATCAGCACCAATTCAAGATCCCGAGCCAGGCGGTAATGTTGCATGCCGTCGTCGGACAGGATCAGGTCCAGCGGTTGAGTCTCCAGCAGCGCCTGGACCGCCCGGCTGCGATCCGGATCGATCATCAATGGCACGCCGCTGCGCTGGACAATCAGCAGTGGCTCATCACCCGCGATGTCGGCGCCCTGCCCGGCTTCGACTCGCCAGGGCAAATGGGGTGGTTTGGCGCCATAACCCCGGCTTACCACGCCGACCCGCAGGCCACGGCGCTGGCAATGCTCAATCATCCACAGGATCAATGGGGTCTTGCCGGTGCCGCCAACCGTGATGTTCCCCACGACCACCAGCGGCACGGGCGGTTGGTAAATCTCACCCTCGCCCGCCAGAAAGCGCTCGCGTTTGCCCATCACCACCCGACGGTACAACCACTCCAGTGGCCGCAACAGCGTCAGGGCCGGGTGACCTTCGTACCAGGCGGCGAGCAATCGATCGGACATGGCCATCAGGGTGCCGGCGCCGCCTCGACGGTGGTCATGCGCAGATGGCTGAAGCCGAGCTTGCCGGCCGCGTCCATGGCGGTGATGACGGATTGATGTGGGGTCTTGCCGTCGGCGCTGATGGACAGCGGCAAGCTGGTGTCGCCGCCGGACTCCTTCTGCAGCGCATCGATCAGACTCGCCAGGTCGCTCTTGGGCAGCAACTGATTGTTCACCGAAAACGTCCCTTCGGCACTGATCGTGACTTCCAGGTTCTTGAGTTGCTGGTCTTCGGCAGGCGAGCCGCTGACCGCTTCCGGCAGTTCCACCTTGAGCTGGGTTTCCCGGGTGAAGGTGGTGGTCACGACGAAAAACAGCAGCAGGATGAACACCACGTCAATCAGCGACGCAAGGTTGATCTCGACGGTTTCCCGTGGTTTGCGGCGGAATTTCACTTCTTGCCCTCGGCCAGGTCCACGTCACGGTCGCCTTGCACCACCTCGACCAGCTTGATGGCCTCCTGCTCCATGCCCACCACCAACTCATCGATGCGCCGTTGCAGGAAGCGATGGAAAAACACCGAAGGAATCCCCACCATCAACCCGGCGGCCGTGGTGATCAAGGCCTTGGAAATCCCCCCTGCCAGCACCGAGGCATTGGCGGTCATGCCGGCGCCGGTGAACGAACTGAAAATGTCGATCATGCCCAGCACCGTGCCCAGCAGGCCCAGCAACGGAGCCATGGCGGCAATTGTGCCCAGGGCATTGATGTAGCGTTCCAGCTCATGGATGACCCGGGCGGCGGCTTCTTCGATGCATTCCTTCATGATCTCGCGACCATGCTTGGAATTTGCCAGCCCCGCGGCGAGGATTTCACCCAGCGGTGAGCTGGCCCGCAGCTCCTTGAGCCGCTCCTTGTTCAGTTTCTTGTCCTTGATCCAGACCCAGACTTGCCCGAGCAAATGCTCCGGGGTCACGCGGCTGGCCCGCAGGGTCCACAGGCGTTCGGCAACGATTCCCAGCGCCACGATGGAACTCAGAATGATCGGCAACATCATCCAGCCGCCGGATTTGACCAATTCCCACACAGTGACAGCCCCCTCGAAAAAGTGCGCCACTTTATCATACAGACTCGCCTTGCAGGCCCGCCCCGCCGATAACACCGTCGTCGAGGATGACCCGGGTCAAGGTTACGGCCATGGTCCCGCAGACGGCGGGTCGCGCCAGTAGCGCCGTTGGCCGGCCTGAAGGCGCGGTGCTTCGAAAGCCCCCAGTTGCAGACGAATGGCACCCTGTTCGGCACTGTCGTAGATCGCCATGCCCAAGCGGCGATAGCGAGCCAGCACCCGCGGATGAGGATGGCCGAACGCATTGCCCTGGCCGCGGGAGATCAACACCGAATGGGGTTTGAGCCGCGACAACAGCAACATCGACGATGAACTGCGGCTACCGTGATGGGGCGCCGCCAGCCACTGGACCGGCACGGCCAGGGGCCCGTCGAGCAACGCGCGCTCGGCATGGCTATCGATGTCGCCGGTGAGCAACAACCGCTCACCGCCGGCCTCGACCAGCAGAACGCAGGACCTCTGATTGCTTTCAAGGGCAGATGACCATTGCCACAGCTCGAACCTGACCCCGTCCCACTCCCAGCGCGCGCCACTGTCGCACGCCTCTGCCTGCAGGGTGGCAGGCAACGCGGCGGGGTCGCCACTGACCACCCGGACCGTTGGCAAGCCATTGCGCACGGCTTGGGCGCCGCCGGCATGATCGGCGTCGGCATGGCTGAGCAGCATCAGGTCCAACCCGGCGACACCCAGCTTGCGCAGGGTCGGCAGCACCACGCGCTCACCCGCGTCGGCCTCGCCAAAGCGCGGCCCCGCGTCGTAAAGCAAGGCATGATGACGGGTGCGTACCAGCACCGCCAACCCTTGACCCACGTCCAGTTGCCAGATTTCGGCCTGCCCCGGAGGCACATCCTCCCTCGGAGGGAAAACCACCAGCAGCACCATGGGCCATCCCAGTACCCGCAGTGGCACGCCTTTGGGCAGCAACAGTAACAAAGCCCCCAGAGCGGCCATGCACCACACCCACAGGGGGATAGCCGCAGGCACCCATGCCGGTATTCGCCCGGCCACCAGCGCCAGCCCCTTGAAGAGCAGATCGAGCAACCCGCCGGCGATCCAAAGCAGCCCTTCACCCACGAACGGCATCGGCAACAACGCCGTACCGAGCAGCGCCGGCGGCAACACCAGCAGGCTGACCCAAGGCACCGCCACCAGGTTCACCAGAGGCCCGCTGAGGCTGATCGGCAAACCCAATATCAACAGGATCGGGCACAGTCCGACTGCCACCAGCCATTGGGCACGGGTCCAGGTTTGCCACCAGCGCCAGGACCCCAAGCGTGCGCCGAAAGTAAACATCAGGATCGCCACCGCGGCGAACGACAGCCAGAACCCCGGCCGCAGACTGGCCAATGGATCGAACGCCAGCACCCCATTGAAAGCCAGCAGCCACGCCCACCAGGGGTCCGGATGCCGGTAACGCAAACGCCACAGCAACACCAGGCCGATCATCGCGCAGGCGCGCCGCACCGGCACCTCGAAGCCGGCGAGCAAGCCGTAACCCAAGGCTGCGATAAAGGCCAGCGCGCAGGCCCAAGGTAGCCACGGCAGACGCACCGGCCACATGCCATAACGCGCCGCACCGGCCACCAGCAGGTACACCAGTGCGGCAAGCAGGCCGATGTGCTGCCCGGAGATCACCAGCAGATGGACCGTACCGGTGTCCTGCAGTACCTGCCAGTCATCACGACTCAGCCCAGCTCCGTCCCCCAGGACCAATGCCGCCAGCGCCCCGGAGCGGCCCTGGGCGTCGACTTGCGCCAGCGCCTGACGCACGCCGTCGCGCCAGGCACCTTGGGCAGGTTGCTGGAGATGACCGTCCTTGACCGTGCCAGTCGCGCCGATGCCGCGGCTCAACAGCCAGGCCTGGTAATCGAAGCCATGGGGGTTCAGTAGCCCGGTGGGGCGTTTGAGCTTTACCGCCAATCGCCAACGTTCGCCGCTGCTCACAGGCGGTCCACCGAACCAGGCCAGGCGCATCGACGACGGCAGCCGTGTGCGGCGGGAATGGGCATCGGCCAGTTCAAAGCGCACCACACCTTCGTTATATTGCGGTAAACCGACGACGCGCCCTTCGAGCCAGCGGGTTTCTCCATCCAGCGCGGCAGGCAACCGATCGTCCAGGGCCAGTTGCGCCGACAGACACGCCCAAGCCAGCCCGATCAGGAAAAAACCCAGCGGATGAGTTCGAAACGGCAAAACCATCAGCGCCAGCACAGGCATGACCGCAATCAGCCACAGCGGCGGCAGCGCCGGGCAAAAAACCGGGGTCAGCAGCCCGAGTGCAAGCGCGACCATCCCTGTGCGCATAAGCCTGTCCTTGAGAGTCTTCTCTTCAGGCATAGTCGGTCTACGGCACGGTGCGCGTTAACAATTGTCACAAAGTCTGAATCAGTCAGCCGTAGAATGCGGACATACTTGCGGCCTCACCGCTTTGAACCGACCGAGAAGCCTTATGCCCCGGCGCCTTTTCAAACGTTACATGCCTGACCCAGCGAGTATTCGGGAACATAAGTCCTTACGTTTTCTCGGTTCCTTGCTGCACGACCCCAACCTTTGGCACCTCAATCGACACTCCGTGGCACGCGCCATGGCCGTTGGTCTGTTCGCCGCCTTTTTGCCGATTCCTTTGCAGATGCTGCTGGCCGCGGCACTGGCCATCACCGTACGCGGCAACATACCGATTGCGGTGAGCCTGGTCTGGCTGACCAACCCCATCACCATGCCCGCCGTGTTTTTCTGCACCTACCAGACCGGGGCCTGGTTGATGGATGTGCCTGCCCGCACGTTACCGGATGAACTGACCTGGGAATGGATCACCACCCAGTTGTCTACCTTGTGGCAGCCGTTTCTGCTGGGGTCGGTGGTGACGGGCCTGGTGCTCGGCGCCCTCGCCTATTTCATGACCATGATCTATTGGCGCTGGTGGGTGGCGCGGCAATGGAAACGGCGCAAGAAAAGCCGGATGTGAAATGCAAAAAGGCCTCCAGTGAATGGAGGCCTTTTTGCATTTCGATGTGAGAGCGAGCCTGCTCGCGATAGCGGTATACCAGTCAGCACGCCTGCCGAGCTCTAAGTACGCATCCCTCGCCCACTGACCAACAGCCGTGCACACCCCACATAGAGCACCACGGTCGCCACCAGCATGAAGGTGATCGCGACGCTGATCCGGATGTCCGACACCCCAAGGATGCCGTAGCGGAACGCGTTGACCATGTGCAGCACCGGGTTGGCCAGGGACACGGTCTGCCAGAACGGTGGCAGCAGGGAAATCGAGTAGAACACTCCGCCCAGGTAAGTCAGTGGCGTGAGCACGAACGTCGGGATGATGGAAATGTCATCGAAGTTGCGCGCAAACACGGCATTGATGAACCCCAGCAGCGAAAAGATCGTGGCGGTGAACACCACCACCAATATCGTCACGCCCAAATGGTGCACTTGCAGATCGGTGAAGAACAGTGACAGCAAGGTCACGATCAAGCCCACCGCCAACCCGCGCAATACACCGCCCAGGGTGTAGCCGATCAGGATCGTATGGGGCGAAACCGGCGAGACCATCAGTTCCTCGATCGAGCGCTGGAACTTGCTGCCGAAGAAACTCGAGACCACGTTACCGTAGGAGTTGGTGATCACCGACATCATGATCAGCCCCGGTACGATGTAGTCCATGTACGTGAAGCCACCCATGTCGCCGATCTGCCGACCGATCAGGTTGCCGAAAATCACGAAGTACAAAACCATGGTGATGGCCGGCGGCAGCAGGGTCTGCGGCCAGATCCGCATGAAGCGTCGGACTTCGCGATAAACGATGGTATTGAGGGCGATGAGGTTGGGTCGCAGTTCGGAACTCATACAGCCACCTTCGCCAGATTTTTCTCCACCAGAGACACGAACAACTCCTCGAGGCGATTGGTTTTGTTGCGCAGGCTCTGCACTTCAATGTTTTGCAGCGCCAGTTGGGAGAACAAGCCGGTAATACCGACGGTTTTATCCACCTGGACTTCCAGCGTGTGGTGGTCCACCAGCCGGGCCGGATAGCCGATCAGTTGCGGCGCGGCCTTCAGATCGTTCTTCAGGTCCAGCAGGAACGTCTCCACATGCAGTTGGCTGAGCAACTGTCGCATGCTGGTGTTCTCGACGATGGTGCCGTGGTCGATGATGCCGATGTTGCGGCACAGCTGCTCGGCCTCTTCCAGGTAATGGGTGGTGAGGATGATGGTGATGCCTTTCTGGTTCAGCTCGGTCAGGAAGGTCCACATCGACCGACGCAACTCGATGTCGACGCCCGCGGTCGGCTCGTCGAGAATCAGCAGGCGCGGCTCATGGACCAGGGCACGGGCAATCATCAGTCGCCGCTTCATGCCGCCGGACAATGAACGGGACGGCACATCACGCTTGTCCCACAAACCCAGTTGAGTCAGATACTTCTCGGCGCGCTCATTGGCGATCTTCGGCGGGATACCGTAGTAACCCGCCTGGGTCACGACGATGTCGAAGGTCTTTTCGAACTGGTTGAAATTGAACTCCTGAGGCACCACGCCGATGCAGCGCTTGAGAGCGGCGGGCTCACGGTCCAGATCATGACCGAAGATATTCACCGTACCGCTGGTTTTGTTCACCAGGGTTGAAAGAATGCCGATGGTGGTGGATTTGCCGGCTCCATTGGGGCCGAGCAAGGCGAAAAAATCACCTTCGGCGACGTCCAGATCGATACCACTCAAGGCCTGGAAACCGTTGCCGTAGGTTTTGGTTAGCTGCCGGATGGACAGAGCGGAACTCATATCGGATTACGCACCAAGAAGGGGAAGAAACAATTAGATAAGGGCGCACGGCGAGCAATACAACCACGGCGCACGAAGGCAATGGTGCGTGGCGTCGCCGCACAAGTACAGTCAAGCGTGTCGATAGTAAGTATTAAGTCAACGCGGTCATGACCGCCTTGCGATACGCCGGACGCTGCTGCAGCCGGGCGTACCAGGCCTGTAGATGAGGCAGCGCAGCCCGCTCGATGGGCATCTCGAACCAGGCATAAATGAAACTGCCCAAGGGAATATCGCCCATGCCGATTTCATCCCCGGAGAGGTAGGGTTGCTCGCTCAACGTCTGGTCCGCCATCGCCAACAAACCATCGCAGACCTTGATCGCCGCATGGATGGCCGCCCAGTCCTGCTGCTCGGCGGGAGTGCGCAAGACGCCCCAGAACACGGTGCGAAACGGATCGGCAAACGAGGAGGTGGTCCAGTCCATCCATTTTTCAGCCCTGGCGCGAGCCTGGGGGTCTGCCGGATACCAGGCCGAACCCGGAGCATGGCGAGACGCCAGATAACGCACGATGGTGTTGGACTCCCAGAGCACGAAACCGTCATCTTCGATCATCGGGACACGGCCGTTGGGGTTCTTGGCGCGATACTCGGGCGTGTCCACCACGCCGAACGCACCCCCTGCGTCGATGGCCTCGTAGGCCAGCCCCAGCTCCTCGGCGCACCACAGCGCCTTGCGCACATTCGATGAGTTTTTCCGACCCCAGATCTTCAGCATCACGGCTTGCTCCGATGGATAAATGCCGCAGCAGCATACGCCGGATCAGCCGCGACTCAAATCGCCCTGCATGTCGCCAAGCAGGGGCGGCAGTTGCTCGCCGAACAGGTGCGGGTAGCATTTTTCCAGGTGCTCGAAGAAGAACGCTTCGGGCACATCGGCGAATTGGCCGTGGTCGGTGACGTACTCCATCAGCTTGGCGCCCTGTCGATTGAACGGGTGGAAAACGCTGTCCTCGCGGCCATCGAATTCCAGGGGTGCCACATCGAACAACTCACACAAGCCTTGATTGAAGGCCGGCGTGGCCTTGACCCAGCGCTCGTTCAGATAGAACTCGGTATAACCGTGCATGGCGAACACGTCACTCTTGAGCAACTCCAGCAGGCGTGCAGTGGACAAGTGATTACGCACATCCGCCAGGCCGATGCGCGCCGGGATACCACAATGGCGGGCGCAAGCGGCCAGCAAGGTCGCCTTGGGCACACAATAGCTTTCACCGCAGGCCAGTGCGTAACTGCCACGCAGGGTCTGCGGATCGCGGCTGAAGGTATAGGGGTTGTAGCGCACGGCCTCGCGCACCGCGTAATACAGGCTGATTGCTTGTGCCTGCGGGTCGCGATCAGTGCCGCGATGAGTTTCGGCGAACTCAATGACCGCAGGGTGATCGCTGTCGATGAAGCGGCTGGGGTTCAGGTATTGCTGCATGGTCAGGACCTCACGGAAAACGCCTGCGTCCGTAGGAGCTGCCGAGTGCAACGAGGCGGCGATCTTTCCCGGACCATCGAGCCCTGAGAGAAAGATAGACAGATCAAGAGATCGTCCGAACGCGGCCCGCACCTTCGGCAGCGCCTATAGGGCTTGCTTCGAGTCTATCCAAAGCCCACCCTCGGTAATAACGGCGTTTACGCCAAACAATGGCGCTTTCTCACTTTGTTAACGAACGATTTCCCACGGATGTTGCCAACCAGACTGGCGCAATGCATCCAGGGTTTCCCACGAAATCAATCACATCGCGCCGACCGCCGGTTTTGCAGATGCCGTCTAAGCTCTGAGGGTCGGTTTTGCCCTGGTTCACGGAGGATTACATATGCTGTTGTTGTGGATACTGGTTCTGGTTGTCGGGAAAGCCTGGCTGGCGCATCGGCGTACCGCCCCGCTGCCCGCGCTGGGCATCATCGCAGCCTACCTGCTGGCCATGAGCCTGTTCAGCCCCGCTCCCGGTTGGCTGATGCTGATCTTCTGGATCGCGCTCGCCGCCGTCGCGGCTCCACTGCTGCTGCCGGACCTGCGCCGCAAGTATTTCAGCGCGCCGATGTTCAACTGGTTCCAGAAGACCCTGCCCCCCATGTCAGAAACCGAGCGCGACGCCATCGACGCCGGTACGGTGTGGTGGGACGGTGAACTGTTCAGTGGCCGGCCGGACTGGGACACGCTGCTGGCCTATCCCAAGGTGCAACTGACCGAGGAGGAACAGGCTTTCCTCGACGGCCCCACCGAAGAACTCTGCGCCATGGTCAGCGACTGGCAGATCGGTCAGGCCATGGACCTGCCACCCGCCGCCTGGGCACACATCAAGGAGCACGGCTTTTTCGCGCTGATCATTCCCAAGGAATATGGAGGCAAGGGCTTCTCCGCCTATGCCCACTCCCAGGTGGCGATGAAACTGGCCACCCGTAGCGGCGATCTGGCTTCCACCGTGATGGTCCCCAACTCCCTCGGCCCAGCCGAATTGCTGCTGCACTACGGTACCGACGAACAACGCAACCACTACCTGCCACGGTTGGCCCGCGGCGACGACATCCCCTGCTTCGCCCTGACCGGGCCGCTGGCGGGCTCCGACGCCGGGGCGATGCCCGACACCGGCATCATCTGCAAGGGCGAATGGGAAGGTCAGGAAACCCTGGGCCTGCGCCTGAACTGGGAAAAGCGCTACATCACCTTGGGACCGGTGGCCACCCTCCTTGGCCTGGCCTTCAAGGCCTATGACCCCGATCACCTGCTGGGGGATGAAGAAGACCTGGGCATCAGCCTCGCCCTGATTCCCACCGACACCCCTGGCGTCAATATCGGCCGTCGTCACCTGCCCCTTGGCGCCGCTTTCATGAACGGACCGAACTGGGGCAAGGACGTGTTCATCCCGCTGGACTTTCTCATCGGCGGCCAGCCCATGCTCGGCAAGGGCTGGATGATGCTGATGAACTGCCTGTCGGTCGGTCGGTCGATTTCCCTGCCGGCTGTGGGCACCGGGGCGGCGAAGTTCACCAGCCTGGTGACCGGCCAGTACACCCAGGTACGCGAGCAGTTCAACGTGCCATTGTCGGCCTTTGAAGGTATTCAGGAGGCCATGGCCCGTATCGGTGGCAACGCCTGGATGATGGACGCCGCCCGTATGCTGACCGCCAACGCGGTGGACCTGGGAGAAAAACCTTCGGTGCTGTCGGCCATCCTCAAATACCACCTGACCGAGCGCGGCCGCGAATGCATCAGCCACGCCATGGACGTACACGGCGGCAAGGGCATCATCATGGGGCCCAACAACTACCTGGGGCGTAGCTGGCAAGGTGCACCGATCTTCATCACGGTCGAAGGCGCGAATATCCTGTCACGTAACCTGATGATCTTCGGCCAGGGTGCGATTCGCTGCCATCCGTTCGTGCTCAAGGAAATGGCCTTGGCCACGCGTGAAGACAGAGACCAGGCGCTGATCGAATTCGACGGGTTGCTACTCAAACACATCGGTTTTGCCATCAGCAACGCCGCCAGCACCCTGGTACTGAACCTGGGCCTGGGGCGTTTCGAAAGAGCCCCCGGCAACGCCTTGAGCCAGGGTTATTTCCGCGCCCTCAACCGGCAGGCGGCGGCATTCGCCCTGCTGGCGGACCTGAGCATGATGCTGCTGGGCGGTGAACTCAAACGTCGCGAACGCTTGTCGGCGCGCCTTGGGGATGTATTGAGCAACCTCTACCTCGCCTCCGCCGCGCTCAAGCGCTACCACGACCTGGACTCGCCGGACCATATGGAACCGCTGTTCACCTGGGCCATGGAAGAAAGCCTGGGCCAGGCTGAGCGGGCCCTGGACGAACTGCTGGACAACTTCCCGAACCGGGTGCTGGGTGGCCTGTTACGCGTGCTGGTATTCCCCTTCGGCCGCCGCCACAAAGGTCCGAGCGACAGGCTGGACGCTGAAGTGGCTGCAGTGATCGGCCGGGGCAAGGGCGACCCGACCCTCGAGGAGCTGCTACAGGGTTGCTATCGCCCGCAATCGGTCGACGATCCGGTGGGTGCGCTGCAGCACGCTTGCGACCTGCTCGCCGCGGCCCACCCGCTGCACAAGAAACTGCACGGCGCGCTCAAACAGGGTCAGCTCAACCCCGCTCCAGGCGAACAGGTCATCGACGCAGCCCTTGAAGCCGGCGTGCTACAGGCCGGCGAAGCCCAGACCCTGCGCGAGGCCGAAGCGGCCCGACGTAAAGTGATCGACGTGGATGATTTCGACAAGGAGGAACTCACGCTCGCCGAGGACAAGGTCCGCTGATCCTGGCGACCCTGTGCTCTGTGCCATGTAAAAACGGGCGCAAGCGCTTTATACTCCTGCGCCCGTTTTGCTCTTGAGGACTTATCTCGTGTCCAACGTCGTTGCCGATCACCTTGTCTTGCTTGACCACTTGCGCAGCATCCTGGTCGCCGTGGGTGAGGCAGACCAGGTTCCCGAAGAAAGCCATGCCCTGTTTCTGGAGCGCTTCGACGAATTGCGCGCGCAGTTGCCCGTTGATCCGATCGAAAGCCAGTACCTGGGCCAGGACCTGATGTGCCAGGTCATCGTCCGTTATCCACAGATCGCCCACCTGGTGCCTCGTGACCTGCTGTGGTACTTCGCCGGTGACTGCCTGCATTACATGCCCGACGAAGAAATCGCCTTGTACCAGGCTCTGGAAGAACGTCGTTTCGAAGCCGAGCAAAACGACGAACCCTTCGACTGGAACCAGGAAAAGCAATTGCTGGCGATGTCGGATCAGGACAGCAAGCACTGATTGCGATCAGTCATGCAAAGGCCCGCACGGTTAATCCGGCGGGCCTTTTTTGTGGCCCGCCTTGTTCAAAGTAGGCTCCTTCTCCAGGCATTCCACCAGATAATCAATGAACACCCGCAACTTTGGTGGCAGGTAACGGGTAGGCGAATGCAGCAGCCACAAACCACCCTGGTAAGAGGCCAGGAACGTCCAATCCGCCAGCACCTGCACGATCAAGCCTTGCTCCAGCGCATGATGGGCGGTGAAATACGGCAAGCTGCCGATGCCAATGTGCTGCAAGACAGCCTCCAGCCGCACGCCCGTATGATTGGCGGCATAACGTCCACGCACGCCCACGTGGACGGACCTGGTGCCTTTCCTGAATTTCCAGCGAGCGTCGTGTGGGGTTTCTCCCAGGTAGATGCAGCTGTGCTCCAGCAGGTCGTGGGGATGCTCGGGGATGCCGTGCTCGGCCAGGTAGCGCGGCGTGGCGCAGAGCAGGTGGTCAATGGTCAACAACTGACGTCCCACCAGCCCGACCGGCGGCTGGTCGGTGATCCGCAGCGCCAGGTCAACGTGATCGTCGATCAGATCGACCTGTCGATCCTCCAGCAGTAACTCCACATCGACCTTGGGGTAACGACGCAAGAACTCGGCTATGTGGGGATGAATGACAAAGCGTCCCACCGCCTTGGGCACGCTGACCCGGATCCGCCCCTCGGCTTCATGGGCGAACTGGCCACTGATTTCCATCACCGATCGGGCGGCGGCGACCATTTCCCGACAACGCTTGAACACTTCTTCCCCGCCATCGCTCAAGCGCAGCTTGCGGGTGGTGCGTTGCAGCAATCGGGTCGCCAAGGCTTTTTCCAGACGCGAGATGCTTCGGCTGACAGCCGACGGTGACACGCCTGATTGCCTGGCCGCTTCGGAGAAACTGCCGGTCTCCACAACCTTGACGAAAATGGCCATTTCGGCGAGCAAGGCCAGTGATTGATTTGTGCTCATGGAGCAAAAGCCCTGTGAAATTTGAACGGATTATCATCAATTTACACACAACTTATAATCCCGCACACATTCCGATGCGGGTATGGAATATCCGCACCTGAGCCTTTTCTCTTTTTAATCGGTTAGCGCCGCGTTGCCGCGCCCCTGACCGTTCGGAGTTGAAATGCTATCGAGCTACCTGGGCGAATTCCTGGCCCTGGCCACCGTTCATTTTCTTGCGGTGGTCGCACCCGGCCCTGATTTCGCGGTGACGATCCGTCAAAGCGTCCGTTTTGGCCGCTGGATCGGGATCTGCACAGCGTTGGGCATAGGCGCCGGTATCTCGGTGCATGTGATCTACACCTTGCTCGGGGTGGGTGCGCTGATGCACACCTTCCCCTGGTTGCTGATGGTCGCCAAGGTGGTGGGCGGTGCCTACATTCTTTACCTGGGCGTCAGCCTGCTGCGCAGCAGACCCAAATCCACGCTTGAAGGTGAACACCCCATCGCTCAAAACGCTGCTCGGCAAACGCCATTCAAAGCGTTTGTCACCGGGTTTCTGACCAACGCCACCAACCCGAAAGCCACGCTGTTTTTCCTGGCCATCTTCACCACCCTGATCAGCACCACCACACCGCTGCAGATCCAGGCGTTGTACGGGGTCTGGATGTGCCTGGTGAATGCCCTGTGGTTTGTCGTCGTCGCGTTGTTTTTTTCCAGCGCCCGGGTACGGGAAGTGTTCATGCGCATGGGTCATTGGTTCGAACGGACCATGGGCGTCATCCTGATTCTGTTTGCCGGACGGTTGATCCTTTCGCTGTAAATACGTCCCGAAATCGCACAAAAGACAAATTATTGACGGCGACTTTGCCGAGAATTTCCCTCCCGTCACTTTTTAGTCGTTTTTTTTGTTTATGGCGTGGCGCTTTGCCATGCATGAACTACCTTCAAAAAGAAGCGGGCACGGCGGTGAATAAATCACCCCTAGGGCGACCCGATCAACACCGGTCACCCTGCTCGTCACCCCGGTATCGCGGGGCTCAAACAGTTTTTTCGAAAGCTGCCTGCCATTCAGTCAGGCCGGTGGGATGCGCTCGCTCGCTTGTAGCGACGAGGCGCTCACCACCGCCGCTCAATGGTCTGGTGCAATACAAGGGGCAGCCCGGGCCCCTTAAGTGATCCGAGGCATTTGTTAAGCCTAGGGACGGCCTCTCTGTCGAGGATCACTTCATGAGCTATCGTACCCCGCCCGCTTTAAAGCACTTGATCCATGGTCTGTTCTGGATGGGCCTTGGCCTGGAAGCGGCCCAGGCCGCAACGGCAAATTGTGCTCAGTTGGACAATTTGCCGGCGACCTTCGAGGTTGGCCAAGGGCTTCAGAACGAATTGCGTATCCTGGCCCCCGTAACGAAGCTGGCAGTGGGCGACCCGAAAATTGCCGACGTGCAACCCAGCGGCAGCGATGCCTTCATCCTTACGGGCCTGGCGCCCGGGGCCACCAGCCTGATGGTCTGGACGGCCTGCTCAAAAATCCCCCGCCAGAGCATGATCTTCGTCAAAGGCAGAGCCACCTCGGCACTGACCAGCGCCGCGAGCGTACCCTCCGAAGACCCCATGCTGCTTGCCCAGGTGCAGACTGACATCCGTTTCGTCGAAGTCAGTCGGACCAAGCTCAAGGAAGCTTCAACCTCTATTTTCGGCAGCCGTGGCAACTTCCTGTTCGGCGCGCCGAGAACCCTGCCCACCATCGGTGGCGTGGTGCGGCCTTCATTGCCGGTCAACAACGACATGTTCAACCTGTCCTTTGCCACCGGACAAACCCTGCTGATGATCAATGCGCTGGAAGGCAGTGGCTTTGCCTACACCCTGGCGCGGCCGAGCCTGGTGGCCCTGAGCGGGCAGAGCGCGAGCTTCCTGGCCGGCGGCGAAGTGCCGATCCCGGTGCCCAGTGCCGGCAGCGACAACGTGTCCATCGAGTACAAGGAATTCGGTATCCGTCTGACCTTGACGCCCACCGTCGTCGGAACCAACCGCATCATGCTCAAGGTGGCACCGGAAGTCAGTGAACTGGATTTCACCAACGCGGTGAACATCGCTGGCACGCTGGTTCCGGCGCTCACCGTACGCCGTACCGATACCAGTATTGCCCTGGCCGATGGCGAAAGCTTTGTCATCAGCGGCCTGATCAGCACGCGCAATGCCTCTCAGGTGAACAAATTACCGGGGTTGGGCGATGTTCCGATTCTCGGTGCGTTCTTTCGCGATAACTCCATCAATCGCGAAGAACGCGAGCTGCTGATGATCGTCACGCCGCACTTGGTCCAACCGTTGGCCGCCGACGCACAACTGCCGACGTTGCCGGGCGAACAGCTGCGCAATTACGACCCGAACTTCTACCGCATGTACTTCCTTGAAAACGGCGAGTTCGACAACCGTAACGGGCTGTCCCAATGAGCCGGGGCCTGAAGTGCAAGCGTCCACGTGTTCAACCTGATACGAGGGGACATTCAATGAAAGCGGTGATCGCGATAGCCGCAACGGTGCTGCTGGTCGGATGCGCCAGCAACGGCGTGGCTTCACGTCCGACCAGTTGCGCCAAGCCAGGCTCCGATCAGGAACTGGCGCTGAACCTGGCCGATGACATGGCCAATGACGGACGTTTGTATGCCAGCCTGGCGAACCTCGAAGGTCTGCCGGAGGATCTGGTCCAGGTCCGCCTGCGCAAGGCGCGAGTGCTGCGTCTGATGGGACGTAACGAGGCAGAGCCGTTGTACCAGAGCCTGCTCGGCACTTGCCTGGCCGCTGATGGCGAGCATGGCCTCGGCCAGTTGGCTGCCGCCAGGCATGATCATGCTGGCGCCACCGAACACCTTGAGCGCGCTGTGAAAATGTCCCCCACCGAAGGAAAAATCCGCAATGACCTGGGAGTTGTCTATCTCAATCAGCGACGAATCCCTGAAGCCCGCTTCGAGTTCATGACCGCCATGGAGCTCAGACAGTCAGACTCGCTGGCCGCCTTCAACATGGTGACGCTGCTGATTTACCAGGACAACTGGAAGCAGGCAGCCGAACTGGCAAACATGGCCAATCTGAGCCCCAAACAAGTGGCAGATGCTCAAGCCCGGGCGGAAAAAATCAGAGGCTCGGCCCCTGCCGGGGCGACATCCCCCGCGAACCGCTTGAGCGATGTGGCCGACGCCTCATCCGATGCGGTCAAGTAGCGCCTTACGAGGAGTCCAAGAGATGAAAACCAGACAACTGTTGATCGTGTGCATGACTTGCCTGTCCGCCACCGCCTGGGCCATTGAACCCGGCCCCTCTTCGGCTGCGCAACAGGGCACGGAGAGCTGGATGCAGCTGCAGATTCGCGGGGTGGTGGCCTCAACCCACCTGCAAACTGCCTCGGCCACCGAACGGGAATTGGCCATGCAGCGCTGGCTCAATAGCTTCAATTACCCGATCCCGGAATTCTTCGAACAGGACTCGGGTGGGGAAATCACCAGCAGCAACTGAAACACAGTGGAAAACAAAAGATCGCAGCCTTCGACAATACCTACATCCGATCCGGTGTAGGCCTTTTCGAAGGCTGCGATCTTTTGCTCTGCCCTGCATCAAGCCGAGCACGCCTGTTTGTGGCGCGGGGCCCTATCCCCTCGGGTTGCGCAGCCCTCCAGGAAGCAACCGCCCATGCGAACTGAGTCTTGCGCGGGTCCGGCCAATGGGTGAGACGCCAATCCCCGGTTTCAGGACCGCTAAGCGGCCCAGCGGGGATCAACCCTCTCGCCACGGGCGTTGGAGTTCGGTTGGGTATGGACTTCGATCGTTCCCACGCTTCTGCGTGGGAATGTCGCCAGGGACGCTCCGCGTTCCGCTTCTGGAAGGTGACGCAGAGCGTCACGGGATGCATTCCCACGCAGAGCGTGGGAACGATCATAACCCTTGTGTGCCTGACTGAGTGGCGAGGGAGCTTGCTCCCGCTGGGCTGCGCAGCAGCCGCAAACCGGGGCTGCAGCGCTGCTCGAGCGGGAGCAGGCTCCCTCGCCACAGGCTTGTACAACCGGGACCGTATGCCCCTCTACATATTTCCAAAGGCCCTGAACACGCCAATCATGGCGGGGCCGATGGCGACCAGGAAGAAGCTTGGCCAGAGGCAGAAGATCAGCGGAAAGATCAGCTTGGTACCGATTTTGGCCCCCATTTCCTCGGCCGCCTGGGTGCGCCGGTCACGAAACTCATCGGCGTAGATACGCAGGGTGTCGGCCACGCTGGTGCCGAAGCGGATGCTCTGGGCCAACAGGCTGACCAGGCCCTGGATATCATCCAGGCCGGTGCGCAGGGCCAGTTGCTTGAGAGCGTCGGTGCTGGTGATACCCGCGCGGATCTGCGCGTTCACCAGGGCCAGCTCTTCGGCCAGCTCAACCTGGCTGACCGACATTTCTTCGGCCACCCGTTCTATGGTGGTGGGCAGAGCCAGGCCTGACTCGACGCACACCACCATCAGGTCCAGCGCATCGGGAAATGCCGCCCGCAGCCGCGCTTGTCGCGCCTGCTTACGCTTGCCGACGTACAGCGCCGGCAGCAACCATCCGATACCCGCCATCAAGGTCGCCACCAGCAAACCGACAATCAAGGACACCTTGATCAGCGGCAGCAGCAGTAACGTAACGCCAAGCAGCAGCAACGGCAGCATCAGGCGCACGGCCCAGTACATCTGCACCGCCGATGCGGAACGGTAGCCGGCGTGTGTGAGCAGGGTCAGGGTGGCGCTGGCCTGGGCCGGGTCAGTCGCTGCGAACCGCTGGCCGACCCGCTCCAGCAAGAGTTGCAGGTTACCTGGCGCCTCCTGCCCTTGCGTGCTGCCGGAATATCCCCGTTTGATCAGCGCCAGACGCCGTTGCACCGGGTCCTGCAGGCCGAGCATCAGCAAGATCATGGCGACGACCGCCAGTACCGTACTGAGACCGATCACGGCGATGAACAACAGCCGTGCCGCCTCCTCGTTTCCCGTAAACCGACTGAACAACCCGAGCAGAAAATCCATGACTGATACCTCTCGCCGCAAGGGCGCTTAAACCTGGATCCGGATGATTTTTCGGATCCAGAGAATCCCCAGCAACATGGCGCCGAACGCGAACATGATCAGCTTGTGGCCTATAGGGTCGTTGATCAGCACCGGCATGTAGCTGGGGCTGGTGAGCACAATGGCGATCGCCAGCACGAAAGGGATCGCCACCAGCACCCAGGCCGACATGCGCCCTTCCGCCGACAAGGTCCGGATCTTGCGCTGGAAGCGGAAGCGCCCGCGGATCAAGCGGCTCAGGCGCTCCAGCACTTCGGTCAGATTGCCGCCGGTTTCGCGGTGGATAAGTATGGAGGTCACCAGCATCATCACCGTCATGCTCGGCATGCGCTCCAACAGCCCGAGCATGGCCCGGCGCACATCGTTGCCATAGTTGATGTCGGCGAAGGTCATGCCGAACTCCTGGGCGACCGGCCCCCTGTGCTCCTCGGCAACCAGGCGCAGGGTTTCGTTGAACGGGTGCCCGGCGCGCAAGGCCCGGCACATGGCGTCCAGCGCATCCGGCAAGCCTTCCTCGAAGGCGGCGAAGCGCTTGCTACGATCACGCATGATCTTCAGCACCGGCAGCCAGGTCACCGCAAAGGCCGCCAGCAGCGCCATCCACCACACCGGCCAGAACATCAACACCACGGCACCGGCCGCTACGCCCAGGGCCAGGCCGAGCGCCATTACCCGATAGGCCCGGTATTCGTGGCCGGCCTGCTCGATCAACTGGGTCAGGTTGGCCATGAACGGCAATTGTTCAAGCCGGGCTTCCAGGGGCGACAAGCGCGTCAGGTACTTCTGCCGCAACACGGTCTGCATGTTGGGCAGATGGTTGGCTTTCTCCAGCACATGCAGGCGCCCACGGATGCGCTTGCGCATTTTGCCGGCCTCGCCGAACACCGGCACCACCACACCCTGGGACAGGAGGAAGACGGCGATGAACACCATGGCGAGAAAAATCAGGATGAACTCACTGGGGATGTTGTTCATGACGTCCGAGCCTCCATCCACTCAGGGCGGAACAGGGTCAGCGGCAACTCGATGCCGCGCCTGGCCAACACGTCGCGAAAGGCCGGGATCATGCCGCTGGGCCGATAATCCCCCAGCACCTCGCCGTTTTCCCCGATGCCTTGGCGCGTGAAAGAGAAAATTTCGGTCATGGTGATGATCTCCCCTTCCATGCCGTTGATCTCTTGCATGCTCACCACACGACGTTTGCCGTCTTCTTGACGCTCCAGCTGGATCACCACATCGATGGCAGAGGCAATTTGTTGACGCATGGCCTTGATCGGAAAAGTCGCGCCGGTCATCGACACCATGTTCTCGATTCGCCCCAAGGCATCGCGCGCGGTATTGGCGTGGATTGTGGTCAACGAGCCATCGTGGCCGGTGTTCATGGCGGTGAGCATGTCCAGCGCTTCGGCGCCGCGCACTTCGCCGATGACAATGCGGTCCGGACGCATCCGCAGGCTGTTGCGCACCAGTTCCCGCTGGCTGACCTCGCCGCGCCCCTCGATGTTCGAAGGACGGGTTTCCAGGCGCACCACGTGAGGTTGCTGCAGTTGCAGTTCGGCCGAGTCCTCGATGGTAACGATGCGTTCGTTGTGGGGGATGAAACTGGACAGCACGTTGAGCATGGTGGTCTTGCCACTGCCGGTGCCGCCGGAAATCAGCACATTCAAGCGCCCACGGACAATCGCCTTGAGCAACAAGGCAATGGCTGGGGTCATGGTGCCCACCTGGATCAGGCTGTCAGTGTTGAGCAGGTCCACCGCAAAACGACGGATCGACATGCTCGGACCGTCGATGGCCAGTGGCGGGATGATTGCGTTGACCCGCGAGCCGTCCTTGAGCCGGGCGTCCACCAAAGGGGACGACTCGTCGATACGCCGGCCCAGGCTGGAGACGATGCGATCAATGATGTTCAGCAGATGCTGGTCGTCGCGAAAGCGCACGTCGGTTCTTTGCAGCTTGCCGAAGCGCTCGACATAGACCGAGGCAAAACCGTTGACCAGGATGTCGGACACGCTATGGTCGGCCAGCAACGGCTCCAAAGGCCCCAGCCCGAGCACTTCGTCGGTGATCTGCTTGATGATCAACTGACGGCTGGCGGAGCTTACCGGCGCCGAATGCTCATCGAGCAAACGCTGGCAGATATCGCGTATCTGCCTCGCCGCCTCGGCCTGCTCGAGGGAGTCGAGCAAGGACAGGTCCATGACCTTGAGCAGTTGCTGGTAGATTTTTTCCCGCCATTGGGCTTCCACCGGGGTGACCTGACTACGGGTTTCGTAGAGCACGTCGGGGATGGCATGTTCCCAGGCCATCAATTGCTCTGTCGGATCCGGCAGGCTGTCGCCAGCCAGTTCAATGGCCGGTTTACCGGACTGTTTACGCAAGCGGTTGCGGAAGTCGCTGATCATGGGTCATCCCCCGAAAAAACGGTTGAAGGCACGTTTGAGCAGGCCTTTGTCTGCGGCCATCTGGTGACCGACCAGGTCTTCGGTCAAATCGCGCAGGGCAACGGTGATGGCCGCCCTCGGCGCATGCAGCCCCAACGGCACGCCAGTGTTCTGACTCTGGCTGACCAGGTTGAAGTCATTGGGTAATTTCGACAGGTTGGTGCACCGCAGGGCTTCTGCGACATCCTTGAGGCTGACCGCAGCCGCCTTGTCATAGCGGTTGACCACCACCTGCAACTGGTCCCCACGTACGCCCAGGTCCTCGCGAAGAATCCGCACCAGGGCGCTGGCATCGCGCAGATGGCTGACGCTTTGTTGAACCACCACGTAGACCCGGTCGACCTGCTCCAGCACAGAGCCGGTGAGGTGGTCGATCTGACGCGGCAGGTCCACTACCACCCAGTCATAGCTGGCACGGGCCAATTGCAACAAGGCGTCGAGTTGTTCCGGCTGGGCGTCCTGTGGCAGGCACAACTCGCCGCTACGGCCACCCAGCACGTGCAGGGTCGGACTGAAGTGGCTGCAAAAACCCCGCAGGGCGATACTGTCCAGGTCCTCGACCTGTTGCAGCACTTGCAGATGGCTATGGGACTGGGCCACATCCAGATAGTGGGTCACGCTGCCAAATTGCAGGTCCATATCCAGCAGCAGAGTGGTACCTGCCTGGGCGCTGAGTTGCTGGGCCAGGTTGCAGGCCACCAGCGTTGCACCGGAACCACCCTTGGCGCCGATCACGGCGACCAACTTGCCTTCGGCGCCGTGGCCGACACGGACCTCCGCAACCAGACGATTCAGGGCGGCCACCAGTTCCGTCTCGGCGAAAGGCTCGGGCAGCACGTCCCGGGCACCGGCCTGCATTGCCAGCCGCATGCCTTCCTGCTCGCCCATCAGACCGCACACCAGCATCGGTGGACGCTCATGGGCAGGCCGCTGCAGCAACGCCGCCAGCTCTTCGCGCCACAAGTGACTGACCCGCAACAACAGCAGATCGGGCATTCGCTCCAGGCCATAGAGCGGATCGACATGGCCGTTGCTCACCAGGCGCGTGCTCACTTCCAGGCAAGGCATGCGCTGGCAGACGCATTGCAAGTCGCGCAGGGACGAAGCGTCACGGCTGCTGATCAGTAACCGCAGCCCGGCTTTGCCGGTGACGGTCGACAGTGGAGTTTCCCTGGTATTCAGCATGGTGTGATCTCCCCGGAATCGGAATGACGCCCAAGGCTTTCGCGTGGCAAGGTCGCCCTGAATGTGGGCAAGGTAATGGGCACGCCAAACCCAGGAATGAACAGATTGAAAACGAAGTTCTGCACGCTCAACTGGACGTAACGGATAGCGCGGAAGCCGTTGGCGCTGACCGTGTCGGCGGGGTTCGCCACCACCGCGCCGTTCACATCCAGATAGGTCAGCGCCAGGTTCGAGGTGGCGAGGCTGCTGATCAATTGGCTGGTGCCTGCGTCCGTCGCGGCGTTGAAGATGGCCCGGCGCAACACCACCGGATCGTTGATGTTGCACACCGCCGCCAGACGCGCACCGCGCCGCGCGGCCTCATCCAAGGCATTGGCGGTGAAATACAGCCGGCCCATCTCCACCACGCCAAACAGCAGGATGAACACCAGCAGGCCAACGAAGGCGAACTCCACGATATAGGTGCCTTGCATGTGCTTGTTGTTCATCACAACGCCCTCATGACGGTGGTCGCGACCAGTGGGATACCCAGCGCAATGGCACTGCCGAAAAAACCGGGAATTGTTCCGCCGCAATTGCCCGCTCCAATCACCGGGCAAAAGGTGTAGGTGATGGTGACACGCACATGGTCAGCCCCCACCGCCGCGACCTCCACGTTAGCCGTGGTCAACCCGGCCACCACAGCGGTGCCGGCCTGGCTCGGGGTGCCATACACCGCGACGTTTTTCGTCTGGGTCTGCAGCGTGTTGTTCAGGGCAATGGTGCCCAGGGTGGTATTCCAGGCCTGGCTGGCGACGAATCGATTGGCATCACGGCTGGCCTGTAGCAGCACGTTGTATTGGAAGAGCATGCGGCCGAACTCGCCAAAAGCCAGCAACAGCAGCAACAACAACGGCAGCACCAGGGTGAATTCCACCAGCGCCACGCCTTGCTGGGCCTGCGCGGGTTTGAAATGGGCAAGTCTCATGACGCCTCCTACGAGTCGGTGCTCGGAGTGCCGCTGCCGTTGAGATAGGTTTTGTAGAGCTGAATGACCTGCGGCCCGGTATCGCTGACCGGCGTGGGGCCGGGCACATTATCGCCTTCGCATTCCTGGACGAACTGGCCAAAGATGATGGAGTCCGAACCTCCGCCATTCACCGGTTGCACGACGAAATAGCAGCCAAAACCCAGGACGGGAATCGAGGTAGAACCGCTCAGTTTGCCGGTGCAGTCACCGATCACGATCTTGAGCATCCGCCGTTCGAAAACCCCGTTGCTCTCACAGCCATTGCCAGCTCCGGCCACACAGGCGGCAACTGCTGTTCGCCAGTCGTTGTAGTCCAGTATTGCCTCGCCGCCGGCCGAGAGATCGCCGTTGCTCGAAGTAATGGGCTGTCCTTTGTATTGCGCCTGGGAGAGCGAATCGTTATAGGTCATCGCCGGGTTGCTCGAAGTGGTGATCAGGTCGGGTGGATAGTCCGAAGAACTGACCGGACCGTTATAGATACCGAATCGCGTGTTCAAGCCCTGGGAAGTCGGGCCGGCTTTGT
Organism: Pseudomonas sp. A214; assembly: GCF_900156295.1. Classification (NCBI taxonomy): domain Bacteria; kingdom Pseudomonadati; phylum Pseudomonadota; class Gammaproteobacteria; order Pseudomonadales; family Pseudomonadaceae; genus Pseudomonas; species Pseudomonas sp. A214. Next base: position 2,515,652 of record NZ_LT707062.1, on the reverse strand, counting down.
TGCCCGGTGCGGTCTGGACGTTGTCCCCGACACTGCGGCAGACCGAACCGCCGCCCGCCAAGTCTTCGCGCACAGCACTGCCGCCGGAGCCGAAATCGAGCAGTTGGAAATTGCCCGGGCCAATGGGCGACGTGTTGCCCGCGGCCGTCTTCAGCACCGTCAGGTCGCCAAAGCGGTAACTCCAGAAATTTCCGGCAGCCGGGTCGTATTGGCTGGTGTCGCCGCAGACCATCAAGGGCGCCAGATCACACGGAGCCGTCGGGCTGGGGCCTGCGGTGGCGATCGCCGCCACGGCCTTGTTGCCCAGGCCGGCACTGCCCATCGTTTGAACGAAACTCCAGAAAAAACCGCTCAACCGATAGCTGGACACCGACACTCGCACGTATTTGGCATCCGCCGGCCCGGGATAGGAGAACGGGCCATAAACGCTGCTGGCCAACTCCACTGCGGCGAACGCAGCCGGGTTGCCGGCGACAGCGGTTGCCAGTTCAGCGTTGCCCGCAGCGTCGGCATTGCGTGTCAGCGTGTCCAGGGCAGCGGCCCGAGTCGTGCTGGCCATGTTGAGCCCTCCCGTCACCTGGCTCAGGGTCTTGGCGCCGCTCAGGGCCGCGGCATCCACGGCATTTTGCAGACGGGTCTTGTTCAGCAGCATGTGTCCGCCATCCAGGGCCAATGCCGCCATCATGGAAATCGCCATTAACGCGATCACCATCAATACACTCACTGCTCCTTCCTGGCGCCGAGGCGTCGCAGTGACAGGCTGCCGGATACTGGGATTCATGATCGAGCCCTCGTTTGCCGACACGTGAGGATCGGCATCGCCATGGCCGAAGGGACCAGGCATTTTTCTACGCGTTTCAGTGAACGTTGACGACGCTGCTTTCAACTCCACGGATCACCGTGATCCCGCTGGCCTGCGCTTTGGGGCTGCGCTGCACTACGGGCTTTGGCACCGCAGCAGTCGCCACCGCCATCACCGGAGCCGGAGGGGGCGCCACGACCACGGTTTTTTTCTCCAGGTTCAGCGGGTTACGCAAGGCCAGTTGCAACTTGCCTTCGGTCTGCGCAGTCACCAGGGCCTCCGCTTCAGTGGCCGACATTTCCAGCGTCACGGCCCTTACCACCACCGGCTGGGTCTTGTCGGTGCCCGCCGTCTGATCCACCGCCAGCACCCGCAGGTTTTCAAGAATGGTCCGGGACACGGCGTTGTTACTGCCGGCGCTGGTGGTCTTGGTTGCCAGCACGTCGACCCGGTTCCCCGGCAACAGGAACCCACCCACACCGACCACATCATCGACCCGTACCGATATGGCGCGTTTGTCAGGATCGATCAGGGACGCCAGGGTGCTGCCACCCAGGTGCTCACTCAGACGCGCGCCCCGCACGATGTCACCGCGCAGAATGTCGAACGTTGCGATCTTGCCCACGGCCTGTTCGCTGGAGTCAAAGGCATCGTCCGGGATCGTATCCATGGGCATGCGCACGGTCGTGACCTGTTGGGCCTCGACCATCTGCCCGAAGGGAATTGGTACGGTGGCGACCACCACACTTCGCAAGTGGTCATCGGGTTTGGCGTTAAGTCGTGCGCTCAGCCAGGAGTCAGCCATCCATGCGGCACCCAGGCCCATTACCAGGGAAACGCCAATCAGCGAAAGCGTACGAGAGCTCATGTCGGTATCTCCGATTCAAAGGAAGTCGAGCTGAACGAAGTAGTTGTGCCAGGCCCATTCCAGCTCTTGCGGCAACAGGGGCCCGGAACCGCCCAGGTAACGCTGGCGGTCGAGCGCCATGTTCAACAGGTCACGGGGATGGCAAGGCACCAGCGGCATGCCCTCGCCGGCATAAAGCTGCTGCAGCACATAGCGCACCAGCAGCGGGTCATGGGGAATGCCCAGACGTTCGCACTCCTGGCGCCAGATGCGCTCGTATTCTTCGGGCTTGAGGTAACCGAACTGCACCTTGTAGCCAATGCGGCGCAGAAAGGCCTCGTCAGCCAGTTCCAGGGGGTTGAGGTTGGTGGAAAACACCAGGACCAGATCGAACGGCAATTCGCAATGGCGACCGCCGCCCAGGTTGATGAAGTCGCGCTTTTCTTCCATCGGCACGATCCAGCGGTTGAGCAATTCGGCCGGGGCCATGCGCTGGCGTCCCATGTCATCGATGATGAACAGGCCGTTGCTGGCCTTGAGCTGCAACGCGGCCTGGTACTGGCGAGTAAAAGGGTCATAGCGAACATCCAACTGCTCCATGTTCAACTCGCCGCCCGTGATGACAATCGGGCGTTTGCAGCACAGCAGCCGACGGTCGATGCCTTCGTTGAGCATCAGATTGTTCGATTGGCTCTTGTCATCCAGACGCTGATGCACCTGCGGGTCGTAGATCTCGATCACCGACTCGTTGATGACGATGGCATGGGGCACCCAGATGGCCTCGGCGAACAGACGGATAAGACGACTGCTGACATAGGTCTTACCCGTGCCCGCCGGGCCGTAAATCATGATCGCCCGTCCTGAATTCAGTGCCACGCCCAACTGATCGAGCATGCCTTGCGACAGCACCATGCCGGCCAGGGCCCGTTGCATGTCGGTGGCGGTGATACGCCCATGGTGAATGGTCTGGATCTTGATCAGGGACCGATAGCTACTCACCGGAAAAGGTGCCGCACCGATATAGCCACTGCGAGACAGGGCATCGCGGGCGGCACTGCGGCCACGTTCGGTCAGGCCGTAACGCAAGGCCTGCACACTTGTTTGCCCGAGCTGGCCGAGCACTTCGACACGACCGTCCTTGCGCAGGAACGCCAGGACTTCTTCCAGTACCGCGCCGGTCAGCGCCAGGCGTTCCACCAGCCGCGGCAGGTCCAACACACCGGCGTCGTGCAGATGCTTGCAGACCAGCTCGCCGAGAAAACTGTCGGTCAGGCCGGTGTCTTGAATCGTGCATGGCTGAGGTGCCAGGCGTTGCACCGCTTCCCGTTCACTGGGGTAGGCATCACTATCGTTGATGACGTGCATGACTAGACTCCCCAGCCATCGGCAATCAGCTGCCAGTAGACGCTGTTCAAGGTGCCGATCAGGATCGCGATCGAATAAGGAAAAGGTTTGCCGGCCACTTCATCCGCGGTAGGTGCCAGGTAAGCCTGGGCCCGCACAATCAGCCAGTAACGCTGGAGGGTCTGGAGCAACTGACCGCGGGCCAGCACGATCAGAAAACCGCACACGCCACCAGCAATCAGGCTGAACAGCGCAGCCCACAATGCGTAATGAACCGGCAGGAAACTGCCCACCATGGCCATCAACTTGACGTCTCCGGCGGCCATGCCACCCACCGCATACATGGGCAAAAACAGCGCAAAACAGACCAGCATGCCCAGCAGGCTGTCGCCCGTTCCGCTGATCCCGCCTGTATAAGTCTGACCGGCCAAACCCAAGGCCAGGCCCAACAGGACCAGCGTGTTGGGGATGCGGTGGCGAAGCAAATCGCTCACCACCGCCACACCCAGCAGTCCTAGCAGCAGCACCGTCGACACCAGCAATTCCATGGACATGGCGCGTCTCCCTGTTGCAGTTATCGTTAGCAGGCCACGTTGCCGTTGACGGCCTGGCACAGCGCACGGATCTTGGTGTCCACCGCGCCGCCCAGAAGAACGAAGGCTGCCGCCACCAACACCGTGATCAAACCTCCCGCGACGGCGTATTCAACAATGGTCAGGCCATCTTCATCTTTGGCGAACCGGCTGATCGAAGTTCTTATTGTGTGCAGAGTCATTTTTTTCACCTCACCTTTGAATAAAGGTTGTAACGCCATGAACTGAGTTGTCGGGGACAACGCCAAGTCCATTTGAATGAATCGTTGTACTCACAGCAAAAGAGTCGCAAGCGAGGCTTCCTTGAAAGCTGCCGTGTCCCCGCGCAGTTATCGCTATCAGCAGGCAACGTTGCCGTTGACGGCCTGGCACAGCGCGCGGATCTTGGTATTCACGGCACCGCCCAGAAGAACGAAGGCGGCGGCCACCAACACCGTAATCAACCCACCGGCCACGGCGTATTCCACAATGGTCAGGCCGTCTTCATCTTTGGCGAACTTCAGCACCGAAGCCTTGATTGTTTGAAGAGTCATTTTGCGCACCTCATCAGGGTTGTTTTCAGAGGCAGTACATTTGCAACTGCCTGATGCAACCCTAGTCAGCGGGTGGGGATAGCCGTTAGGAGGATTTTGCACATCGCTAGGATTATTTTGCGGGGGGAGCCAGGCATGCCTTGCGATTGCAACTCGCAACGATTCGCGCTCTGGCGTTCTGAGCATACGGCGCTTAAAAAACCGGCTTTTTATAAAAAATTATTCGGCGAAGTGATGGCACATTGGCAATACTGCTAGCTTAAGGGCAGTCGCAACGCTGAGTGGTAAGCACATGCCATCGAATCTGACCAGAAAGCCAAAGCTGTTGTGGTTCGATCTGACTCACGATCGGTCCACCCCGGAACTTGTCAGCCAGTTCGAGGACACTTGCGACTGCACCCAGGCAAAAGATGCCCTGCTGCCCGGCGGGGAACAGGCGGACATGATCTGCATCCATTTCGATCGCCCGGATACGCCGGGCCTGAGGCGGTTGCTGGAGATCAAACGCACCGTCCCTGCCACTCCCATCACCATGTTCACCGTGCAGCACTCCGAAGAACTGGCCGTCTGGGCCATGCGCTCGAGTGTGTGGGAATACATGGTACTGCCCCTGTCAGCCACAGAGAGGAAGCGCTACCTGACTGCCCTGGTGCAATTATGCGAGTTACGCCGCCACACCTGTGGCCCGCGCAAGACTTCGTTGATCGACCACGCGCCAACCCTGCCAGACAGCATCCGCCTGACCTCGGGGCACCAGAAACACCAGGCCCTGAGCCATATCATGCTGTACATCGACCAACATTTTCGCGACAGCATCGATCAGCGGGACCTGGCCAAGCGATGCGGTATGACCACGTTTCGCTTCAGCCGCGTGTTCAAGGAAGCCAACGGACTTGGCTTCACCGATTACGTACTGAACAAACGCATGAGCTTTGCCAAGGAACTGCTCGACAATAGCCAGATGCCTATCACCAGCATCGGCTATGAGGCCGGGTTCAAGGATCCCTCCTATTTCGCCCGCGCCTTCAAGCAGTACGCCAACTGCACACCCAGTGAATACCGCCTGGCGCGGCAGATGCGAACAATGATTCCCGCTCCCGATCTGCCGGAAAACGAGCGTGCAGACGCACTTGAGAGCCTGGTGGAGAGCCTCGAAGATTGAAGCGCGCTTTTTCACGGACGAAAAAAAACGCCGCTCAATGAGCGGCGTTTTTTTGAATTTGGAGCGGGAAACGAGACTCGAACTCGCGACCCCGACCTTGGCAAGGTCGTGCTCTACCAACTGAGCTATTCCCGCAAATGGCGTCCCCTAGGGGACTCGAACCCCTGTTACCGCCGTGAAAGGGCGGTGTCCTAGGCCACTAGACGAAGGGGACACGCTGCCCGGAACACATGGTGTGTGTTCCAGTGCCCAGATCCGTACCCGAAGATATCGATTCTGGTTTCACTCAGCCCTGCCCGAAGGCAACGCTGTTTAAAATTGGAGCGGGAAACGAGACTCGAACTCGCGACCCCGACCTTGGCAAGGTCGTGCTCTACCAACTGAGCTATTCCCGCATTGGCGTCCCCTAGGGGACTCGAACCCCTGTTACCGCCGTGAAAGGGCGGTGTCCTAGGCCACTAGACGAAGGGGACACGCGTACAACATTCACTGCTTATCGCGTTTGGCTAAGTGCTTTACGCTGTAAGTGGCGCGCATTCTATGGATGGATTGCTGGGTCGTCAACCCCCAGATATAAATTTATTTAAATCAATGACTTCGCCCGGTTTAGGGGCTGTTCGCACATTTTGCCCGTCCGGTCTCTGGCGCCTATATTCTGTCATCCGCCAAGACGTTATAGTCGTGTCCGACAAATAGTGGCAATGTGCATCCATATTCGCCGTACTTCCATACGCAGTGCCACGCCTGTCTAATCGCATCGCACAGGCCTATGCGCTTAAAAGCCAAGCCACTACACTCTTGATATGCGAACCCCAATAAAGAGGTCTTACCGGTGACACCACTCATGATCACCCTGCTCGTCGTAGCCGGGATCGCACTGTTGATCGCCATTGGCTACATGAACCATGTGGTGGAAAACAACAAGCTGGAAAAGGCCCGTACCAAGATTGAACTCAACGACCGTTTACGTCGTTGTGGCGAGCTCACCGAGACCTTTCCCGGACAATTGATGACCCCGGCCCTGAAGCTGTTGATCACGCGTCTTGAGATCAACGTCTGTCAGCGCCTGCTGAACCTGGAGAAAACCAATACGGCGGTCAAGGCGCGCCTGGACGAACTGAATGCGCTGGCCGCACAGGGTGAATCGATTCCGGTGAACAACCCACCGGCACCGATCCAGACCGAAGCCAAGGCCAAGGATGTGCGGTTTCTGCTCGAGGCCCTTCATGGTCAGATTACCCGCGCCGCCCAGGATGGTTTCCTGCCGCCCAACGAAGCCAAGCGCTGGATCCGCGAAGTGCGACACATCCTGGTGCTGTTGCACATCGAGTTCTTCAATAATCTCGGCCAACACGCCTTGCAGCAAGAACAACCGGGGCAGGCCCGCCTGGCGTTCGAACGGGGTGTGCAGTACCTGCGCAAGCAACAGGAACCGCAGGTCTATGCCGAACAACTGGACTACCTGGAAAAACTCCTGGCCCGCGCCAATGCCATGGTTCTGGCCAGCACCCAGCCGGTCGAAGGCGAAGTCAACCAGTTGACCGAAGGGCTGAAGGACGCCGAAGTAAACGACGAGTGGAAGAAGAAGAAGGTTTACGACTGATATTCGGGTTAGGCTCTCAAGCCTGACTCCTGTGTAGCGAGGTGATTTATCCCCTCGCTACACAGGGTCCGTCGACAGCTCACAGCCTGAAATGCCCCACCATCCCCTTGAGCTCAACCCCTAGCTGCGCCAGCTCAATGCTCGACGCGGCATTGCCCTGCATCGCCAGGGAAGATTGATCGGCACTGGCGCGGATGCTGGTGACACTGCGGTTGATCTCTTCAGCCACCGAACTCTGTTGCTCGGCCGCCGCCGCGATCTGCTGGTTCATCTGCTGGATCAGCGACACCGCCGCCGCAATGCTCCCCAGGGCGCTTTCGGTTTGCAGGGCATCACTGACCGCCATCTTCACCAGCTCGCCACTGCTCTGGATCTGCTGCACGGAGGTCTGGGCTGCTGAGCGCAAGGCGCTCACCAGGCGTTCGATTTCCTCGGTGGACTGTTGCGTGCGCTTGGCCAAGGCCCGCACTTCATCGGCCACCACCGCAAAGCCCCTGCCCTGCTCACCGGCCCTGGCCGCTTCGATGGCCGCATTGAGCGCCAGCAAGTTGGTCTGCTCAGCCACGCTCTTGATCACGCTCAACACCGTGCCAATGTTCTGGATCTCAGCGCTGAGGCTTTCGATACTGCTGCTGGCTGAAGTGGCCGAGTCGGCCAATTGTTCAATGCGCACCATGCTCTGACGCACCACCTGCTGACCGCTTTCAACCTTATCGTCGGCGGTCTGGGCCGCTTGGGCCGCCTCTTCGGCATTGCGCGCCACGTCGTGCACGGTGGCGGTCATCTGGTTCATGGCCGTGGCGACCTGTTCGGTCTCCTCCTTCTGGCTGCTGACCTCCAGGTTGGTCTGCTCGGTCACGGCCGACAGCGATTGGGCGGAGTTGGCCAACTGTTCGATACCGGCCTGCAAACCGCTGACGATACTGCTCAGGCCCGCCCCCATCTGTTGCATGGCGAGCATCAGTTGACCGATCTCATCCTGGCGCGTCACCTGCACCGTTGCACTCAAGTCGCCCGAGGCAATCTGCTGTGCAACACGGATGACGCTGCGCAACGGCCCGACGATCAACCGGGTAATGACCCAGGCCGCAATCAGTCCCACCAGCAGCGCCAGGGCCGACGAGCCGATGATCAGCAGCGAATTCTTCTTCAGTTCCGTCTGCATGGCACCATCCTCGGCGGTGTAAGCCTGGTCAACCCGCTCCACTACCTGGGAGGCACGCTCGTGCAGTTGCTGGTAGACGATTTTCTCCTGGGCCAGCAGGCCGGTGTATTCAGCGAGTTTTTCGTTGAAACCAGCGATATGCCCGGCCACTTCGTTAAGCACGGTCTGGTATCCCGGGTCCTTGACGGCGGTCTTGAGCACCTCGGCCTGCTTCATGGCTTGCTCGGCCTGTTCGATAGTGCCCTGCCCGCCCTCTTCAGAACCTTTGCGGCTTTGATCCAGGCGTACCCGCGCTTCGTTCATGGCCTGCAACATCAACCGTGACACTTCGCTGACCTGATTGGCTTGCTCGATGAACTCGCCGCCCTCCTTGCCTTCGGACTCTTTCAGGGTATAAGCGCCATCATCTGCCAGGCCCGCTTGCAGCACATCCAGGTTATTGGCAACGCTGGACACTGACCAACTGGCCATTTCCAGTGCCAGATCCTTGCTCTGGCTCAACTCGACGAATTCGTCGAACGCCTTGCGATAAGCCGCCAAGGCTTGCTCCACGTCGTTCATCACCGGCACGTTGGCCGCCGATTGCGCCTTGAGCTCGTTGGCCTGGGCAATCAGTCCGTCCACGCCCAGCCGCAAGGCATCGACCGTTTTCGGGTCCGAGCGCAAGGCGTATTCCTGCTCAAGCAGACGGACCTTGAGCAAGCCGCTATTGAGGGATGACATCTGTTTCAGGCCATCGAAACGATAGCTGATGGTCTGCAGGGACCAGACACCGATGGCCGCCACCACGGCGGTAAGCAGCAGCACCAGGACAAACCCCAGGCCCAGTTTCTTTGCCATACCCAGGTTGGCAAAACGTCTTTGCACGGCCGAAATCATTGCGCCCAGTCCTCTGCCAGTGTGTGTTGATTGCAGATTCGCAACGAGATGCCCTGTAACACAAGATGCTGGCGTCGGAATAATGGCAAAAAGCTACAGCGCCGTCGTTTTCAGGACAATTGAGGTCGATCCAGAGCCGCCGCGCGGAAGAATGCCTGGGCCCTCGAATCGCAGGCGTGGGCCACGTTGATCCGCAGCCAGTCGCTGACAGCACCCGACGGGCTGAACGCTGTACGAGAAGAAAGCACCACACCGAACCGCTTGGCCAAGCGCTGCAATGCAGCGTAGTCGCATAACGGTGGACGCGCCCAAATGAACAGCCCGCCGGCCGGCCGGCCAAAGACTTCCCAATCCGCATCCTCCAGCACCTGCAACACCGCTGCCATGTCGGCACTCAAACGCTGGCGCTGACGCTGGACCAGTTTGCGATAGGCGCCGCTGGCCAGAAGATTGGCCAGCACTGACTCACAGAAGCGTGAACTGCCCATGCTGGTAATGCCCTTGACGTCCCTCAAGCGTGCGATGACAGACGATCCGGCCACGACGAAACCGACTCGCAATGAGCTGCTCAGGGTTTTCGAGAAGCTGCCCACGTACACCACGTCGGTATCCAGCGCTGCCAGTCGGGTCCGGGTTGAGTTCTGGAAGTCGGCATAGACATCGTCTTCGACCACCAACATGGCGTGCTTTTTCGCCAGTTGCAGCAGTTGCTGGGCCACGACCGGGGCCAGGCTGCTGCCGGTCGGGTTGTGGCAGGCGCTGTTGACGAACAGAGCGCTGGGCCGATGCGTCGCCAAGAGACATTGGAGTGCATCGACGTCCGGGCCGCGCGGAGTCCTGGGCAGTTCGATCATGTCGATGCCATGAAACCTGAGCAGGTCGAACAGCTTCGAATACCCCGGACTCTCCACCACAACGCAGCATCCAGGCTCAAGCAGTGTGCGCACAATCAGGTCCAGACCGTGGGTCGCGCCCGTGGTGGTCAGGATCAGGTTTTTATCGGCGTGGATATTGAATTGTTTCAGGCGCCTGGACAGTTGCTCCCGCAGAGCGGGCAGCCCCATCGGCGTACTGTAACTGAACAGCCCTGCCATATCGGTGCGGGTGACCTGACGGATCGCGTAGCCCAGATCATCGCTTTCGCGCCAACTCTCGGGCAGCCCGCCACAGCCCAGCGTCAGTTCCCACTGCGAACTATGGGGCACGCTTTCCTGGGTGATCTGCGTGTCTTCCAGCCAGTCTTTGTCGGAGGGCTCGTAGCTGGACGACGGAGGCGGCGCGACAAAAAAACCCGAACCATGGCGCGCCGCCAACACCCCTTGGGCCACCAGGCGTTCACACGCCTCGTTGACACTGGACTGACTGAGCAAATTCTCCCGGGCCAATTGGCGAATGGAGGGCAGTCGGGTTCCCGGTTGCACCGCATCCTGTCGAATCCAGCCGGCCAGCGCGTCGACAATTTGCTGCACGACAGGCACCAGGGCCTGCCGGTCGATTCTCAACTCCATGAGTAACCAAGCTCCTAAGCAACTGTTTTATCTCTGGAAACAGTTAAGCACAGGCCGTCTCTGGACGATGTACGACAACGTCGCCAAAACGGTCGATTCTCACCCTTTGAAACACATTCAGGGGCTGACACGGGGCATTTTTAACCCCCAAAGAAAAAGCCCACAACGAGTGCGGGCCTAGTCCTACACGCTAAATACAACGTTCTTCAGAAAGCCGTGACGCCGCCGTCCACCGCCAATGAATGACCGGTGGTGAATGCAGCGCCATCGCTGCACAAATACAGCACCGCGCTGGCGATCTCCTCGACCTTGCCGATGCGTCCTACCGGGTGCATGGCGTTGGCGAACTCACCTTTTTTCGGATCCGCTTCATAGGCACGACGGAACATGTCGGTGTCAATTACCGCCGGGCAAACCGCGTTCACGCGGATTTTCTTCTTGGCGTATTCAATCGCCGCCGATTTGGTCAGGCCGATCACCGCGTGCTTGGACGCTGCATAAATGCTCATCTTCGGCGCCGCCCCCAGACCCGCCACCGAGGCGGTATTGACGATGGCACCGCCCCCTTGGGCCAGCAGCAAAGGCAATTGATACTTCATGCACAGCCAGACGCCCTTCACATTGACGCCCATGATGGCGTCGAACTCATCGAGGGTGCCGTCGGCCAGCTTGCCCTTTTCGATTTCGATCCCGGCGTTATTGAAGGCGTAATCCAGGCGGCCATAGGCATTGATTACTTCGCTCATCAGGTTCTGCACGTCGCTTTCCAGCGTTACGTCGCAGCGCACGAACAGCGCTTCACCGCCCGCCTCACGAATCGACTGCACTGTGCCCTCGCCACCCGCCACGTCCAGGTCGGCCGCCACCACTTTCAGGCCCTCTGCCGCGAATGCCTGGGCGGTCGCACGGCCAATGCCCGCGGCTGCGCCCGTGACCACGGCGACCTGTCCGGAAAACGTCATGCTCATTGTCAAATCCTCGAAGAGTGCGGGAGATGACGCCAGTCTAGTCACAGGTCCGGACGATGCGGCAGCACTATCCAATTACCGTTTGAGTATTCATGGGCGCCAGTGATAACGGCCCCGGCGCCATTATCACTGGGTTCGATCGAACTGCATTCGCTGCATCAGCAAACCTTGCGACAAACGCTTCTAAGGTCTATCAACAAGGCTTCATTCATCTTGAGTGCCAGCCATGACTGCCCAGACCAATCGCCAGTTCCTGCTCGCCAAACGCCCGGTAGGCGCTGCGACCCGCGAGACTTTCACCTATCAGCAAGTACCGGTCGGCGAGCCGGCAGCCGGCCAGATTCTGGTGAAGAACGAATATCTGTCCCTGGATCCGGCCATGCGCGGCTGGATGAACGAAGGCAAGTCTTACATCCCGCCGGTAGGCATTGGAGAAGTGATGCGCGCCTTGGGCGTAGGCCAGGTAGTCGCCTCGAACAACCCGGCCTTCGCGGTCGGTGACTACGTCAACGGTGCGCTGGGGGTGCAGGATTATTTCCTCGGCGAGCCGCGAGGTTTCTACAAGGTCGATCCGAAACTGGCGCCATTACCGCGCTACTTGTCAGCATTGGGCATGACCGGCATGACCGCCTATTTCGCCCTGCTGGACGTGGGCGCGCCCAAGGCCGGCGAGACAGTAGTGCTCTCGGGTGCCGCCGGTGCGGTGGGCAGCATCGCCGGGCAGATCGCCAAGATCAAAGGTTGCCGCGTGGTGGGCATCGCCGGCGGGGCCGACAAATGCAAATTCCTGATCGATGAACTGGGCTTCGATGGCGCCATCGACTACAAGAATGAAGACGTCCATGCCGGTCTCAAGCGCGAATGCCCCAAAGGCGTGGATGTGTACTTCGATAACGTCGGCGGCGACATCCTCGATGCGGTGCTCAGCCGTTTGAACCTCAAGGCCCGCGTAGTGATCTGCGGTGCCATCAGCCAGTACAACAACAAAGAAGCGGTGAAAGGCCCGGCCAACTACCTGTCGCTGCTGGTCAACCGGGCGCGCATGGAAGGCTTCGTGGTCATGGACTACGCCTCTCAGTTCGCCGCCGCCGGGCAGGAAATGGCCGGCTGGATGGCCAAGGGGCAGCTCAAGAGCAAGGAAGACATCGTTGAAGGACTGGAGACATTCCCCGAGACGCTGACCAAATTGTTCAGTGGGGAGAATTTCGGGAAGTTGGTATTGAAGGTCTAGTCACAAAAACACCTGTGGGAGCGGGCTTGCTCGCGAAGGCGGATTGTCAGGCGCCATTTTTGCCAACTGACACACCGCTTTCGCGAGCAAGCCCGCTCCCACAAGGGATCTTCAGGTCTGATCAGGCCAGTTCGGCGACTACGGCCGCCAGTGCCTTGGCCGGATCAGCCGCCTGGCTGATCGGTCGGCCGATCACCAGGTAGTCGGAACCGGCATCCAGTGCCTGACGCGGGGTCAGGATGCGGCGTTGATCGTCCTGGGCGCTGCCCGCCGGACGAATCCCCGGGGTCACCAGTTGCAGCGACGGGTGCGCCGCTTTCAGGGCGCTGGCCTCCAAGGCCGAGCAGACCAGACCGTCCAGGCCAGCCTTCTGCGCCAGCGCCGCCAGGCGCAGCACCTGTTCCTGAGGCTCGATATCCAGGCCGATACCGGCCAAGTCCTCGCGCTCCATGCTGGTCAGCACGGTCACGCCGATCAGCAACGGCTTCGGCCCGCTGCGCTGATCCAGCACTTCACGGCAGGCCGCCATCATGCGCAGGCCGCCGGAGCAATGCACGTTGACCATCCACACCCCCATTTCGGCGGCCGCCTTGACGGCCATGGCGGTGGTATTGGGAATATCGTGGAATTTCAAATCCAGGAATACTTCAAAACCCTTGTCACGCAGGGTCCCGACAATTTCCGAAGCGCAACTGGTGAACAGCTCCTTGCCGACTTTGACCCGGCACAGCTTGGGGTCCAACTGGTCGGCCAGCTTCAGGGCGGCGTCACGGGTAGGGAAATCCAAGGCAACGATGATGGGCGTCTGGCAGGCGGACATGAGTGGGCTCTCAGGCAAGTCGAAATCGGCGCGCATTGTAGCGGAACCAGCGCCCGTGCGGGACCCGATGATCGGTAAATCCTCATCGCGCCCGGACAGCATGGACGATGCCGGCCTTTGTGTCGAAGTCGATACACTCATGACACGCGCACAACACGCCGGCACGCTACCGTCTGGCGCCGCACCCCCGTCCTTTCAGCGCTTCACGCCTAGCGGCACGAAGCCTATGCTGAAGCCTCAACCTCGCCGCCTTCTTTGCGGTTGGCAGCCTATCTGGCAGATGATGCACCCATGCAGAACACCCCTGTTGCAAATTCTGACGATCAAAAAGCGCCCGACGATGACAAGCGCTGGAGTACCCGGGCGTTGATCGTCGATGACGATGTGCCGATCCGCGAGCTGCTGATCGACTACCTGGCCCGTTTCAACATACGCGCCAGCGGCGTGAACGATGGCGCGGCCATGCGCCGGGCGATGCAGGCCGAGCATTTCGACGTGGTTGTGCTCGACCTGATGCTGCCGGGCGAAGACGGCTTGCAATTGTGTCGCTGGCTGCGCGCCGAATCGGACATCCCGATCCTGATGCTCACCGCCCGGTGCGAGCCCACCGACCGCATCATCGGCCTGGAACTGGGCGCCGACGATTACATGGCCAAGCCGTTCGAACCCAGGGAACTGGTGGCGCGGATCCAGACGATCCTGCGCCGGGTACGCGACGACCGCACCGAGCAACGGGCCAATATTCGCTTCGATAACTGGCGACTCAACAGCGTACTGCGCCAGTTGATCTCCGCCGACGGGCTGGTGGTGCCGCTGTCCAACGCCGAGTTCCGGCTGTTGTGGGTATTCATCGAACGACCGCGCCGGGTACTGAGCCGCGAACAGTTGCTGGACGCCGCCCGTGGGCGCTCCATCGAGGCGTTCGACCGCAGCATCGATCTGCTGGTGTCGCGCCTGCGCCAAAAGCTGGGTGACGACCCCAAGGCGCCGCAACTGATCAAGACCGTGCGCGGCGAAGGCTACCTGTTCGACGCCCGGGACATCGGCTGATGCGCTTGCGCCTCGACACCTTGTTCGGCCGCCTGTTTGGCGTGCTGTTACTGGCGATCGTCCTGGCGCACCTGTTGGCCTTTGCCTGGTTTTCTCAATACGACAAACCGCCTTTGGGGCCACCCCCCGAATTTTCCCGGCAAGGCCAGCACCCTGGGCCCACGGGACCCCCACCCAACCGCCCTGCGCGCCCATGGTTCGGTGGGCCGGTGGTACCGCTGACGTTTCAGTTTGTGTGCCTGATCGTCGCCGCCTGGTACGGCGCCAAACTGCTGACCCGGCCAATCCAGCGCCTGAGCGATGCCGCCGAACGCCTGAGCGAAAACCTCGACAGCCCACCGTTGGAAGAAACCGGCCCTCGGGAGGCCCGCCAGGCTGCCCATACGTTCAACCTCATGCAACAGCGAATTCGCGAGCAGGTGCAGCAGCGTTCGCGCATGCTCGGTGCGGTATCCCATGACCTGCGCACTCCGCTTTCACGGCTCAAGCTGCGCCTGGAACAGATCGATGACATCAAGCTGCAGGGCCAGATGCGTCAGGACCTGAACGATATGATTGGCATGCTCGACGCCACCCTCACCTACCTGCACGAGCAGCGCACCAGCGAAGCGCTGCAATGGATGGACGTGCAGGCGTTGGTGGAATCGCTGAGCGAAAACGCCCAGGACCAGGGTGCCGACGTGCAAGCCAGCGGTGGTTGCGCGCCGTTACAGGTGCAGCCGATGGCGTTGCGCTCGTGTATCAACAACCTCATGGACAATGCCTTGCGCTACGCCGGCCATGCGTTGATTACGCTGCAAGACCAGCGCGACCAGGTAGTGATTCGGGTGATTGACCACGGCCCCGGGATTGCGGCGGATAAACGCGAAGCAGTGTTCGAGCCCTTCTATCGCCTGGAAGGCTCACGCAACCGCAACTCCGGCGGTGTCGGCCTGGGCATGACCATCGCCAGGGAAGCCGCCGAACGCTTGGGCGGGCAATTGAGCCTGGAAGAAACGCCAGGGGGTGGATTGACGGCAGTGATCCGCTTGCCCCGCGCCTGAAACAACCTCAATCCCATGTGGGAGCCGCGCCGGGAGCTGAGTTTGTACACCCGCCGGTACAAACTCCACACACCCACGACAACTGCCCCGCCGACGCTGCATAAGCCGGTGCACCCACCGGCATTCCAGCCCAAGGAGAGCGCCCATGATCGGTAGCGTCAGCAGTTACTCGCCCTATACCAGCACCAGCAGTACCGCGACCAGCAGTGCCCGCAGCCAGCAGTTTCAAAAGGAGCTGCTCAGCAAACTCGACAGCAACGCCGACGGCTCGGTCGATCAGGAAGAATTGAGCACGGCCCTGTCGCAGAAGAGTGACGACGGCATCCTGGTCAGCCTGAGCGACAATTTCAGCGACCTGGACAGCGACAGCAGCGGTGACCTGAGCAGTGATGAGATAGCCGCGATGGCGCCACCGCCTCCGCCGCCACGGGACCAGGCGCCGACGACTGAACTGGCCGATGCGCTGCTCAGCGCCCTGGACGCCGACGGTGATGGCGAGGTCAGTAGCGAGGAGCTGAGCAATGGTCTGGCGAGCGCCGGCAGCGCTGCCGACAGCCAGGAACTGTTCTCGGCTCTGGACGAGAATGAAGACGGTACCGTCAGCCTCGACGAACTCGCCGCCAGCCTCCCCCCGCCACCGCCACAACAGGCCTCCAGTGAGGCGTTGTTCAGCCAGCTCGATGCCGATGGTCAGAGCAACACCGGCACCAGCGAACTGACCAGCGCGGTACAGGCCAACCGCACCAGCGACAGCTCCACCGACCAGACCAATGTCAGTGAAGCGCTGAACAGGATGATCGCCAACCTCAGTCGACAATACTCGCTGGATGATGTCGCCCCCGTGGGGAAATACCTGAACGTGGCGACGTGATTGACCGGCAAGCCTGGTTTTTCAGAGCCAGGCTTGCCTGCTGGATCGAAGCCCATTGGTGGCGAGGGGATCTATCCCCTCACTACAAAAAGGTTGGTGCTGGTCTCAGGAGTGGGGTTATCGCGCCTGGCTCTTGCTCCAGTCCGTCAGCAAGCTGTAGGCCACCGCCAGCAGGGTCGGGCCAATGAACAGTCCGATGAAGCCGAAGGCAATCAAGCCACCGAACACCCCCAGCAATACGATCACCAACGGCAGGTTTCCGCCACGGCTGATCAGGTAGGGTTTGAGCACGTTGTCCACACCGCTGATGATGAAGGTGCCCCAGATCCCCAGGAACACCGCCATCCCGTATTCTCCCTTCCACACCAGCCACGCCGTGGCGGGGATCCAGACCAGGGGCGGCCCCATGGGAATCAGGCTGAGCAGGAAGGTGACGATGCCCAGCACCAATGCCCCCGGTACGCCAGCGATCAGGAAACCAATCAGCGCCAGCACCGCCTGGGCCGCCGCGGTGCCGATCACGCCGTTGACCACACGCTGCACCGTACCGGCCACCAGTTCGATGTAGTAACCGGCACGGTCGCCGATCAGACGCTCCAGCAACCCGTGCACGAACACCGCCAGGCGCGGGCCGTCACGGTAAAAAAAGAACACGAACACAATGCTCAGGGTCAGTTCGAGAATGCCACCGCCGATTTGGGCACTGCGAGCCAGCAGCCAGTTGCCGACCTGACCCAGGTACGGCCTGACGGACACCATCATGGCTGCACCTTGCTGATCGATGCTGTTCCAGATGCCCACCAACCGCCCACCCACCAGCGGTAAGCCCGCCAGCCATACCGGGGGATCAGGCAGGCCATCGACCTGCACGTTCTTGATAAATGCCGTGGCGTCGCGTACATGATCAGCCAGGTTGAAGCCCAGCCACACCAGCGGCACCGCCACCAGCACCATCCAGCCCACGGTCAGCAAAGCCGCCGCCAGCGACTCACGACCATTGACCCAGCGGGTCAACAGGCGCATCAGCGGCCAACTGGCAAACGCCAGCACCGCGCCCCAGAACAGCGCCGACCAGAACGGAGCCATCACCCAGAAGCTTGCACCGAACAACACCAGGAGCAGGATCTGCACCAACAGCCGATCGTTATTGAGCATGTCAGGTCTCGAAATAAAAACAGGGCCGGGCTGACGGCGTGAAGCACGTCACCCGAAACAGCTTAACGCAGCAGCTCAAGATGCAGGCCCGCCGCATCGCCCCTGGCGGCCTCCATTCGCGCCGCCCGGACCCCCTGATCGATCAATGCTTGCCGCCAGGCCTCGGCCTGGGGTCCGGCGACAGTGACTCGAAGACCCGTGTCCAGGTTCAGCGCCCGGGATAGCAGGCGCAACCAGGTTTCGTCCGGTTCGCCGACCAGACGCGGCAAGTCCAGCACGCCGGTGTCCTTGAGCTGGCGCAACAGCGTGGCCGATGTGGGCAGCAGGTTCCCCAGCGAGGCGTTTGCCTCGAACTGCTCGACATGCAGGTAAGCCTTGCGATTGCCGCGAGTAATGCCATACAGCGCAATCAGCGTGTTGTCCGCGGGCGGCGCCAGGCGCAGCAGCAGATAAGACTGACCGTTATCGGCACCATAGAGCTTGGCATTGCCGAACACTTCGTTGGCCCACAGGCTGCTTTCGCCGCAATCACGGGCCTGGCACCAGAACAACAGTTGCGCGTCCTGCTTCTGCAAGGCTTCGCGGGCGGCGGTGAAGGCCTGGGTGGCGGAGTGTTCCGGCGGCAGTTCGTAAGTCACCGACGTGGTGTTGCCACGGGCATCGACCTGCCCATCGAAGCGCAACTGGCCGCTGATCTTGCGGATCGAACCCAGGGGATAAATCCGCTCCAGGTCAGTGGTTTGCCGGTAATCGACAATTTGCGCGTCGGGCATGCGGGGCACCCGCTCCAGGTCCCGGCTGCCGGGAACATCGGCGGCAAACGATGCCGGGCTGAAGCAGGCCAGCGTAAGCAAGGCGAGTGAATGAATGGATAATTTCATCGGATCGGCATGGCCTGGGTCTCTGGGGTGAGGCCGGTGTCATCGATGCACTGCGAGGCCGCTAAACAGAGATCTGTCATGGTTGTCTCCCTTTTTCAACCCGCCCAGCCTCGACAGTTGCCAGGCGCAAGTCAAGAAACGGTGAAGAACCGATTGAAACAGTCTGCTACAAGCGCGGCGCCAGCCTCGTCGTTCAGGTGCAAATGATGACCGCCGGGCAACCGTTCATGACTGAAGGGTAGACGCTCCAGCAACTCGGGGTGTCGGGCAAGCATGCCGTCAGCAGCCACCACCAGATGCGCGGGGCAAGCGACCCGCGCCACGAAGGCCATGGCCTGCTCATCGGTCAGGCGAAGCGGCGATGGCAAGGTCAGGCGATTGTCGGTGCGCCAGGTGTACCCTCCCGGCACCGGCATCAGGCCGCGCTGGGCCAGCAATTCGGCGGCTTCGCGACTGACCGCCACCAGGCCTTTCATGCGGGCCTCAATGGCCCGGTCGAGGGTTTTGTAGACCGGTTTTCGTTTTTGTTGCAAATCCAGCTGCGCCTGCAGGGCCATGCCCATGCGCTCGGCGGCGTTGTCGCCTTTGTCCGTGGGAGGGATCACCCCGTCGATCAGCCCCAGGTGCGTGACCCGGTCGGGCAAGGCTCCGGCGAGCACCAGCGAGACGATGGCGCCCATGGAATGCCCCAGCAGGGCGAAACGCGCCAGGCCCAGTTGTTCGGCGACTTGCAGCACATCATGGGCATAGTCCCACAGGGCATAGCCAGCACCGGGTGGGCGATGCCCGGAGTGACCGTGACCGGCCATGTCCAGTGCAATGACCCGCAGGCCCTCAAGCCGTGGAGCCAGCCGGGCGAAGCTGTTCGCATTGTCCAGCCAACCGTGCAAGGCGATCACCGGCCGGCCATCCTCCGGCCCGAACAGGTGGGCCGCCAGTTCAATGTGGGGCAGGCTCAGACGGACTTCTTCAACCCCACTCATAAGCTGCGCCCTTCCCAGCGCTGAAAGAGATCCTTGAGCAACCTGGCCGTGTCCTGCGGACGTTCCAGGGGAAACATATGGCTGCCGGGCATGCTCAGGGATTCGCCATGGGGCATTCGACCCACCGAACGGGTGTGATGGCGCATCACCACGCGACTCTGCCGGCCGCGCACCACCGCCAACGGCACTTTGAGCATACGGGCCCGGCCGGGACTGGTGTGCGGCACGCCGCGGTAAATGCTGATCTCCGTGGCCGGATCGAAGCGCAGCCGCAAGCGGTCGCCGACTTGCTGCAAGCCATGTTGCAGGTAGGCGTCGAAGCATTCCGGGTCAAACCCGCGGAACAGCGTCTTGGCGGAAAAATACTGCCGGGCCGACTTCAGGTCTGCGAACTCTTCACGCCGGCCCAACGTCCGTCCCGCTGGAGTCAGACGATCGATGAACCCCAGGCGCTTGGCGGCCAGGATCACCCACTGATCGGCGCGGGTCAGCACGGGCGAATCGAGCATTACCACGCCACGATATAACTGTGGACAGCGCAATGCGGCATGCAGATGCAGAACGCCACCCAGGGAATGGCCGACGCCCCACACCGGTTCAGGTTGTTGTTCCAGGTGATGGATGAGCTCGTCCACCAGGTTGTGCCAGTTATCGTCTGCCGGAAAACGCGGGTCATGGCCGTGCAATTCCAGATGCGCGACCTCGTACTGCGGCGCCAGCGCGGCGAACAGCTTGCCGTAAGTGGCCGAGGGAAAACCATTGGCGTGGGCGAAAAACACCTGTTGCGACATGACAGTGGATCCATGGGGAAACTGGAACCGATTGTCCGCACATCCCGGTGGCGCGGCAATGACCGTAACTGACAGCAATGATGACAGTCGGGCTTGGGCTATGGGGCTATCTAGCTGTAAGCACTGCCCCATGTGGCGAAGGAGACGTGTGGGAGCAAGGCTTGCCCGCGATGCAGGCGCTGGGGTGGATCAGGTGTTGCGCGTCGACACCATCGTGGGCAAGCCTTACTCCCACAGAAGATCCCTCACCGCAGGATTGCGTCCAGCTAGAGCGTCAACGCGCCGGCGGCTGTTCACCCAGCGGCACCACGGCCATGGTCAGGCGCGACACGCAGTTGACTTTGCCTTCGTCGTTGGTCAGGCGGATATCCCAGACCTGGGTGGTGCGGCCCAGATGGACCATCCGGGCCGTGGCCGTCACCCGACCGCTGCGCACAGCACGCAAGTGGTTGGCATTGATCTCCAGGCCCACGCAATAGAACTTGCTGGTGTCCACGCACAGATAGGCCGCCATGGACCCGACCGTTTCAGCCAGCACCACCGATGCACCGCCATGCAACAGGCCGAATGGCTGGTGGGTGCGGTGATCGACCACCATGCTGGCGGTCAGGGACTCGTCGTCGAAAGATTCGAAACGAATGTCCAGCACTTCGCTGATGGTGTTTTTACCGGCGGCGTTCAGTTGCTCGATGTTGGGGGTGGTGCGCCACAGACTCATCGTTGTCCTTCCTTTATGTTTTTTGTTGTGCTCAACCCTGCGACCAGAGACCTCTCAGGGATGCTGAATGCCCTTGAGCTGCATCGCCCCGGCCAGCGGCAGGTCACCCTCCAGCTCGGCCAGGCCAGCCGTTTTAACCTGTTCGGGTTGTTGCAGGTGACCGTGTTGCAGAAAGCCCAGCAGGCTGCCCACCAGCGGGTTATGGCTGACCAGCAGCACGTCGCCCTGATCAACCAGCTGTTCCAGGACTTTTTGCGGGCGGGTTTCCGGCGTGAGCCAATCAACAGTGATCAACTCAGGCGCGAAGCCCAAGGCTTCGCGCACCAGTTGGGCGGTCTGTTGGGCGCGCAAGTACGGGCTGGCATAAATGGCGCTCAGCGGCTGGCCGATCAGCGCGGCGGCACTGCGCAGTGCTTCTTCGCGACCGTGAGCGGTCAGCGCCCGCTCAGGGTCGGGACGGGCACCGTATGGCTCGGCTTCCCCATGACGCAATACCCACAATTTCATAGCTTGGGCTCCTCGTCCCGGACCGGATGCGGAGCCGGCGCCACCACGTGCGGCGCTTCACCTTCCGGCGTGCGCGGGGTGGGCCAGTCAGCGAATGGCCAGGGTTTCTGGTCGCTGTGGAAGGTGCCGAAACGGCCGATCTGCGCCAGGAACTGGCTCAGGCTGTCACCAAAGTTCATCAGGCTGGCACTGGGCGCGCCATAGATCAGCCGGTAGATCAGTTGCACCAATACCACCGCGCCCAGGATGAACTGCGCCACCTGCCAGACCAGCAGGTAAATCACCATCCACAACACACGCAGCAGGATGGACTCGTATCGGGCCTGCTCTTTTGGATCGCTCATGGTTTGCTCCCGCTTCTGATCAATAGAGGCTCAGTTGAAGCCACTGGTGGAAATGAAATCGACGTCGGTCTTGGGCTCGCCACGCATCAACAGTTCGATCACCTGCTCCAGCGTGCGCCCTTCGAACAGAATCGCATGCAGCCCCGCGACCAGTGGCATGTAGACCCCGGACTCCTGAGACTTGGCCTTGAGCACCTTGAGCGTATTCACTCCTTCGGCCACTTCACCCAGGCGCGACACAGCCTCGTCCAGGCTCAACCCCTGACCGAGCGCGAAACCGACCTGGTAGTTGCGGCTTTTAGGCGAGGAACAGGTGACGATCAAATCGCCGACCCCGGCCAACCCCAGGAAGGTCATCGGATTGGCACCCTGGCTGACGGCAAAACGGGTCATTTCCGCCAGCGCCCGGGTGATCAGCATGCTTTTGGTGTTCTCCCCCATGCCCAGCGCCACCGCCATGCCGGCGATGATGGCATAGACATTCTTCAGCGCCCCGCCCAGTTCCACACCGAAACGGTCGGCACTGGCGTAGACCCGGAAGGTTCGCCCATGCAGCGCGGCCTGGACCCGCTGGCACAGTTCTTCGTCTTCACTGGCGACTACGGTGGCGGTCAGCGCGTGCTCGGCGATCTCGCGCGCCAGGTTCGGCCCGGAAATCACACCGATTCGAGCCTTTGGGGCGATTTCTTCGAGAATCTCGCTCATCAGCTTGAAGGTCTGGGCTTCGATCCCCTTGGTCAGGCTCACCAGCAATTTGCCGCTCAAGCGTTCGGCATGGGGCGCCAGGACCGAGCGCAGGGCGCTGGACGGCAAGGCGACGAAAAACAGGTCACAGTCCTGCAAGGTGGCCTGCAAGTCAGTCACCGGTTCAACTTCAGGGCGGATCTTGATGCCCTTGAGGTAACGCGGGTTCTCGCGATTGACCCGGATGGCCTCGGCCTGCTCCGGGTCACGCATCCATTGGCGCACCGGGTGGCCGTTCTCGGCCAGCAGATTGGCCACGGCGGTACCGAAACTCCCGCCCCCCAGGACCGCAATCGGGCGCTGTTCAGTCATATGCAATCCGTTCATCCATACCAAGTGGCAATGCCGGCATTATACGGAGCGGCCACACCGCGACCAGCCCCGACTACAATTACCGGCAGTTGTAGGAAGCTGACCATCAATTCCTAGGAAAATGCTGTCAACGTGAATGGAAAAGTCACTCACCTCGGTTAACATGCCGGCCATCCTTTCCCTAATCAAAGGCTGTGCCGTGTTCGTTGGCCCTTCCCGTTCAGGTTCGTCGCTCGTATTGGCGCTGTTCATCAGCCCGCCAGTGCTGGCCGACGACTTGTTCGTCGACAGTCAGCCCCTGCCCCAAGTGTTGACGGCCACGCGCCTGAAACAATCGCCGGCGGCGGTCCCCGGCAGCATGACCGTGCTGGACAGCGAATTGATCAAGGCCAGTGGCGCCCGGGACATCAGCGAACTGCTGCGCCTGGTGCCGGGCATGATGGTCGGCAATATCAGCGGGAACCAGGCCGCCGTGAACTACCACGGCACCAACGCCACCGAAGCGCGGCGCATGCAGGTGCTGATCGATGGCCGTTCGGTGTATCGCGCCGGCCTGGCCACGGTGGACTGGAGCGATATTCCAGTGGCCATGGAAGACATCGAGCGGATCGAAGTTTTCCGCGGCCCCAACACCGTCAGCTACGGCGCCAATGCACTGATGGCGGTGGTCAATATCATCACCCGCGCTCCGGCCGACAGCCACGGCACCCGCCTGAAAATCACCCGAGGCCAGCGTGGCATCAGCGACTGGTACGCCAGCCAGGGCAGCGGTTGGGAGAGCGGTGACCTGCGGCTGTCACTGTCCGGCCAGGAAGACGACGGCTTTGACAGCAACCGCACCGGCGCCGATTACCGCGACAGTCGACGCTTGAACCGTTTCAACCTGTCCGTCAGCCAGACCCTGAACGAACAGCAGAGCATCGACTGGCAACTGAACGCCAAGGACGGGACCAATCAGCGGCCTTATACCTACCGTCCAGTGTTCGCCGGGATTACGGCCGCCGGGGATAACTCCGATGTCGTCGCCAAGGACTACGCCGGTTCGCTGCGCTGGAACCTGGACCTGAACCCCAACCACAGCCTTTATGTACAAGGCTCGCTCCAGCATTGGGATCGCCAGCAGACCTGGCGCGCCTGCGATGCCGAGGTCTCCTTCAGCCCGCAGTTGACCGATCTGTGGTTGCTCAACCCTAACTACGCCGAGAAGCTGGCGCGCAATATTCCCAGCTTCACCGGCACCGGTGCGCCGCCCGGCACCCCGCAAGAACAGGCGCTGGCCAATCAGGTGCTCGATCAATGGCGCAACGGCGCCTCGCAAACCTTGTGCGGCGATATCGACCAGAGCGCCCGTGAGTCGCGCTACGACCTGGAAATCCAGGACACCCTGAGCCTGTCCGACAGCCTGCGACTGGTCACCGGGGCAAACTATCGCTACGACCGGGCCGACTCCGAGACGTACTTCAACGGCACGCTGGACGACACCACTTGGCGCCTGTTCGGCCAACTGGAGTGGCGGGCCAGCGAACATTGGCTGGTACAGGGCGGTGCGATGTTCGAAGACACCCACCTGACCGGCAGCTCGCTGACGCCGCGGGTGGCGGTCAACTACCTGATCACACCACGCCATGGCCTGCGGGCGGTGTACTCCGAGGCGGTGCGCTCGCCGGACATGTTCGAGAACAATGTCAATTGGAGTTATCAGGTCACCAACCTCAAGCCCACCGCCTTCGGCCAGAGCAGTGCCCGTTATTTTGTCCAGACCCGAGGGCCGGGAAACCTGGACCAGGAGCACATGCGCTCCCGGGAACTGGGCTACAACGGTTATTTCATGAACCTGGGGCTGAGCGTCGATGTGAAGCTGTTCCATGACGAAATCACCGGCATGATCAGCGAACCCCTGCGCAACAATCAGTACATTGCCAGCAACACCAATGAATCACAGTTTTCCGGGGCCGAAACCCAGTTCGACTGGCGCATCACCAGCGCCGACCGCCTGCGCCTGACCTATGCCTACGTCGATGCGCTGGCCAGCAATGCTCTCGACGAACAGCCGACCGCCCGCAATAGCGGTTCGGCCGGCTGGCTGCGGGACTGGGGCCGAGGCTGGAACAGTGCGGTGTTCTATTATGGCGCCGACGACCTTAACGGCTATCGCTTTGAACGAGTCGACACCCGCCTGGCCAAACGCATTTCTTTGGGCAAGGCCAACCTGGAACTGGCGGGCATCCTGCAGCAGCGTCTCGACAACCAGCCCACTACGTTTGTCGACAACCACTACGACTCCCGTCACGTCCTGTATTTCACTGCGGAGTTGTCGTTCTAGATGTTCCGGGGTCAATCGCGCAAGACGCCCTTTCGTGGCCGCCTGCCGCTGGCGCTGTGCCTGGTGTTTGCAGGCTGGCTGGCAACGATCGAGGCCCGCGCCGCCGACATTCTATTGACCGGTGCCCATAACAGCCCTGGCGCTCAGTCATTCACCCAGGCCCTGAAGGCCCTGCGCCCCGAGGATAACGTCAGGTTTACTCCGCTGGCCAGCCTGCCGGCGCCCGGCAAACTGCCCCGCAATGTCCGCCTGATCTTGCTTGACCTGCCCAGCCTTGACTGGCGCCTGCAGGAAACCCACGGGCCCGCCACCCTGGTACTGCGAATCAGCCGCCAACAAGCCAGGGATCGCCTGGGCGAGACAACACCCGATCACCTGAGCTTGTTGTGGAGCGATCCGCCGCTGACGCGGCAATTGCGCCTGATTAGCGCGATCCTTCCGCAAATGCGCAGGGTCGGCGTGCTGTTCGACGGGCACAGCGAGTTCCTGCTCAAGGAAATCCGCCAGGCAGCGACGCCGTTGGGGCTGGAGATCGTGAGTGAACGCTGGGACGACACCAGTGACAGTCGCCCTCTGCAAAAGCTGTTGGGCCGCAGCGATGTGCTGCTGGGGCTCGACGACCCCGATCTGTACAACCCCAAGACGGTAAAGAATCTGTTGCTCAGCAGCTACGCCCGGCAACGTGCGCTGATCGGGCCCAACGCCGCTTTCGTCAAGGCCGGCAGCCTGGCCAGCACCTACAGCGACCAGGAGGACTGGCTGGCAATTCTCGACGATTTGCTGGACCGCCCCGCCGCCACCTGGCCCCGCACCCTGTATCCGGCCCGCTTCAAAGTCCTGAGCAACCAGCAGGTCGCCCGCTCACTGGGGATCGAGCCGATTGACGCCGAATCCGTCGCTGCACAGCTGGCCGAAGGAGAACAACGCCCATGACCTTGCGTCGCCGCTGGGACATCAATACCCGCACCCAGCTTATCGCCCTCGGCCCGGCCTTGCTGCTGACGGTGCTGTTGATCAGCTTCTTTACCTTCGTGCGAATCCAGGACCTGCGCCAGGAACTCAACCATACCGGGCAGTTGATCGCCAACCAGCTGGCCCCGGCCACGGAATATGGGGTGATATCGGGCAATAACGAGGTGCTGGAAAATCTGCTCACCGCCACCCTGGCCACGCCTCATGTGCGTTTTCTGGAGGTTCAAGACAGCACGGACCGGGTTGTGGTGTATGTCGAGCAGCCCGCGCAAGGCCGCAAGCATTCCCAGCAGATCGAAGTTTTCCAGGCGCCGGTTCGCCTGCAGCGCATTGCCTTGAACAATGATTTCCTGCAAGGCAACAGCATGACCATCGAGGCGCCCGATGAGGATTACCTGGGCCGGGTGATCGTCGGCATGTCCAGTGACGCCTTCAGCCAGCGGCAGCAGGAAATCCTCCTCAAGGCCGCGATCCTGGCGCTGTTCGCCCTGCTGTTCACCTTCCTGGTGGCGCGTCGCCTGGCGTCCAACCTGTCCCGGCCGATCCGCGACATCGGCAACGCAGTCATGGCGATCCAGCAAGGCGACTACGGCACGCCGCTGCCCATCGTCGACGATGCCGAACTGGGGGCCTTGTCGCGGCATATCAACAATCTGGCCGACGGTCTCGAGCAAGCCAGCCGTGAACAGCACCAGGCCATGGCGCAACTGATCAAAACCCGGGAAGAAGCGGAGAAGGCCAACAGCGCCAAGTCCGAATTCCTGGCGATGATGAGCCATGAACTGCGCACCCCCATGAACGGTGTACTGGGCATGCTGCAACTGCTGGAAACCACCGAAATGACGGAGGAGCAATTCGAGTACACGGCGCTGGCCAGCGAATCCACCGAGCACCTGCTGAAAGTCATCAACGACATCCTCGACTTCTCGCGCATCGAACGCTCGGCCCTGGAGCTGGAACACATCCCGTTCAATCTGGCGGAGCTGGTCGCCAGTTGCGCCCAGTCGTTCCAGCACAGCGCCGCGCAACGCAAGCTGGGCCTGGACCTGCTGATCCCTGATGACATGCAGCCCTTGCAGGTGCAAGGCGACCCGACGCGGATCCGGCAGATCCTGGTCAACCTGATCGGCAATGCCCTGAAATTCACCGAACAAGGCCGCGTCACCGTGCAATGCCAGTGGCAGGCACTGGATCACGAACTCCTGTGGTTTACCTGCACGGTGCGCGACAGTGGCATCGGGATCGCGACCGAAAGCCTGGAGCGCATGTTCGATGCCTTCCAGCAAGCCGACAGTTCGATTTCCCGGCGCTACGGTGGCACCGGCCTGGGGCTGCCGATTGCCCGCACCCTGGCTGAGCGCATGGGGGGCACATTGCGCGCCCAGAGCGAAGAAGGCCAGGGGTCGGTGTTTACCCTGGAGATCCCTCTGGCCCTGTCGAAAAAGGCACCGATAGCCCTGGCGCCAAAGCTCCCCGACGGCATCGGCAGCGGTCATGGCGAGGGCCGCAACGTGCTGCTGGTAGAAGACAATCCGGTGAACCAGACCGTGATCGAAGCCATGCTGCGCAGCCTGGGCTTCACCGTCAGCATCGCCGCCGACGGCGCCCAAGCCATCCGCAGTGCCGAAAGTCTGATTTTCGAGGCGATTCTGATGGATTGCCGATTGCCCATCATCGATGGCTACGAAGCCACGCGACAGATCCGCCAGTTACCCGGCTGCGGCGAGGTGCCCATCATCGCTCTGACGGCCAATGCGCTACAGGGCGATCGCGAAGCCTGTCTCGCGGCGGGCATGAACGATTACCTGGCCAAACCGTTCAAAAGAGCTGACCTGCAGCAAATTCTGCAGCGCTGGGTGCGTTAGTGCAGGCGTTTCGACCATCTGCGACTGGCGTGAAAGGCGAAAGTGCGGCAGTCTTAACCACCCGAACAAGTCCCGATTGGGGCTTGAATAAAAATTTCAGTGCACAGGTGTACATTCATTTCCCGTGTGCTGTGACTTTCACTACAACGCAATAGTCTATGAGTAGGCTGTCGATTCGAGGCATGAACGCTTCGATCGGCCGGGAAGATTTGCCCCACCCTGCCGCATGGGACTATTGAGGAGCTCGCATGACCAAACAAAACGCCTTTACTCGGGAAGACCTGCTGCGCTGCAGTCGCGGTGAGCTGTTCGGCCCAGGTAACGCGCAACTGCCCGCCCCGAACATGCTGATGGTGGATCGCATCACCCATATCAGCGAAGAGGGTGGCAAGTACGGCAAAGGTGAATTGGTCGCCGAGCTGGACATCACTCCTGACCTGTGGTTTTTCGCCTGCCACTTCGAAGGTGATCCGGTGATGCCGGGCTGCCTGGGCCTGGATGCCATGTGGCAATTGGTCGGTTTCTTCCTCGGCTGGCAAGGCCTGCCAGGCCGCGGTCGCGCCCTGGGTTCGGGCGAAGTGAAGTTCTTCGGTCAGGTTCTGCCGAGCGCGAAGAAGATTACCTATAACATTCATATCAAACGCGTCCTCAAGGGCAAGCTGAACATGGCCATTGCCGATGGTTC
This sequence comes from Pseudomonas sp. A214, assembly GCF_900156295.1. NCBI lineage: Bacteria > Pseudomonadati > Pseudomonadota > Gammaproteobacteria > Pseudomonadales > Pseudomonadaceae > Pseudomonas > Pseudomonas sp. A214. The sequence continues at coordinate 2,486,953 of NZ_LT707062.1, read as the reverse complement.
AGTGGCTGTGGATGGTCGCGAGATCTACACCGCCGAAGGCCTTCGGGTCGGCGTTTTCACCTCCACTGACAACTTCTAAGGGTTATCCGCATGCGCCGCGTCGTTATCACTGGTCTGGGCATCGTTTCGTGCCTGGGCAATGACAAAGAGACCGTCTCCGCTAACCTGCGTGCAAGTCGCCCTGGCATCCGGTTCAATCCGGAATATGCCGAAATGGGTCTGCGTAGCCAGGTTTCCGGCTCCATTGACCTTCCCCTCGAAGAGCTGATCGATCGCAAGATCTACCGTTTCGTCGGCCATGCGGCGGCTTACGCCTACCTGGCCATGAAGGACGCCATCGCTGACTCCGGCCTGACCGAAGAGCAGGTGTCCAACCCGCGCACCGGCCTGATCGCCGGTTCCGGTGGTGCCTCGACCTTGAACCAGATGGAAGCGCTGGACATCCTGCGCGAAAAAGGCGTCAAGCGTGTCGGCCCGTACCGCGTCACTCGGACCATGAGCAGCACCGTTTCCGCCTGCCTGGCCACGCCGTTCAAGATCAAGGGCCTGAACTACTCCATCGCCTCTGCCTGCGCCACCAGTGCGCACTGCATCGGCAACGCCATGGAGCAGATCCAGATGGGCAAGCAGGACGTCGTGTTCGCCGGCGGTGGTGAAGAAGAACACTGGAGCCAGTCGTTCCTGTTCGACGCCATGGGCGCCCTGTCCAGCAAGCGCAACGACACCCCGGAAAAAGCTTCCCGCGCCTACGATGCCGACCGTGACGGCTTCGTCATTGCTGGCGGCGGCGGCATGGTGGTGGTCGAGGAGCTGGAACACGCTCTGGCCCGTGGCGCGAAAATCTACGCGGAAATCGTCGGCTACGGCGCCACTTCCGATGGCTATGACATGGTCGCCCCAAGCGGCGAAGGCGCCATCCGCTGCATGCAGATGGCCATGTCCACCGTCGACACGCCCATCGACTACCTGAACACCCACGGCACTTCGACCCCGGTCGGTGACGTTGCGGAAATGAAAGGCGTGCGCGAAGTGTTCGGTGCCAACGCCCCGGCCATCAGCTCCACCAAGAGCCTGTCGGGTCACTCCCTGGGCGCCGCGGGCGTTCACGAAGCGATCTACTGCATGTTGATGATGGAAGGCAACTTCATCGCCGGCTCGGCCAACATCGACGAACTGGACCCGGAAGTGGCCGACCTGCCGATCCTGACCAAGACTCGCGAAGACGCCAAGATCGACACCGTGATGAGCAACAGCTTCGGCTTCGGCGGCACCAACGCCACCCTGGTATTGAAGCGCTGGCAGGGCAAGTAAGCCCCGCCGCAACGCCACACACAAAAACGCCCCGACTGGTTCGGGGCGTTTTTTTTGTCTGCTCTGCACACCACATTCCCTGTGGATAATTCCCTTGTGGGAGCGAGCCTGCTCGCGATGAGGCCCTGACATTCAACATCTATGTTGGCTGACAGATTGCTATCGCGAGCAGGCTCGCTCTCACAGATTCAGCGCACGACAAACCGTTGCTGCGCCAGCAATCGATCGCCCTGGAACACCATGAACCGCCACTCCCCCGGCACCACTTCGTGGCTTTCGGTGAACTCGTAGGCCATCACATCCTGCGGTGCACCGGGCACCAGTTTCTGGGTGACTTCGAATTTATCGTGGCGCACGCCATCGGGGGTGCGAATGCCTGGGGTGAAATACAACAAGGTCAATGGCTGGTCGTCAGCCACCTTGTCCGCCAAGCGGTAGCGCAGACCGAACTTGGTGCCCAGCTTGGCCGGTACACTTTCAGTCTGCCGGATCTGCTCGTTGCTGCGGCGCAGAACCCGCTCCCCTGATTGCAGTTCGGCTTGGGGCCCTTCGAAGATACCGTACTCCACCGGGCCTTCGACACGGACTTCCGCCTGGGCCAGGCCGCAGACCGACAACAGCGCGACCAGTGCGCTTGAACGGGTGAGGTGCATAGTGCGCTCCTTGATTGTGATGAGCGCGAGGGTATGACGCGGCGGTGACAGGCTGATGACAAGGCGATGGTCACCTTGTGCACTGAGAGCTTCTGTGGGAGCAAAGCTTGCTCGCGCTGCAGGCGCCCTCAATTGCGAAATTGCAATACCTTCATTGCGGGCAAGCCTTGCTCCCACACAACACCGCCAGGAAATTATCCCGAGCTACGTTCTTCGCCACCTCTTCCGGCAACGCATCCAGGAACGGATCGAAGCTGCGTAATTCCTTACCGACATTGTCGAAACGCCCCACTACATCCGACCCCAACATAAAACGCTCCGGGAAGCGCTCCACCAGCTTGAGCCACGCCTCGCGGGGTTTGCCCGCCTCGTCCAGCAGGTAAGGCGTGAGCACGCTCCAGGACAGGTCGATGTACAGGTTCGGATAGGTCTCCAGCATCCGGGTCAGTGTCGGCAACAGAAAATCCAGCCGCGTCTGGTGACGATGGATCTCCATGCTGGTGCCGGCATGGGCCCAAATGAACCGCGTGTGGGGATGGTTGCGCAACGGCTCTTCAATTTCCGGCAAATACAGCGCGTTTTTCTCACGCTTGGAGGTGATGTTGGAGTGCAGCAGCACCGGCAGATCGTTCTCCGCCGCCAGGTGATAGATCCGCGTCATGGCCTCGTTGTTGGCCCGCGGGGTGTCCCCCGACGTCAGTGCCGTCAGGTCGTCATGGCGGGTGAACACCTCACCAATGCCTTGCCACAAACCCGGATACAGATCGAGCATGCGCTGGATGTGCATGGCGGAGTTTTTGTCGTTGGGGTTGAAACCGGACAAAAAAGGATGAAAGTGCTGGCGTTGTTCAGCGGTCAACTTGCTCACCGCCGCCGCGACAATTACATCGGTGGCGCTGTACCAATAGGCGTCCGCATCGTCACCGGCGTAGTAACGCGGGCGCTTGGGCTCATCCTCATGCCATTTCTTGGCCACCGGTATGCCTGAAATCATCACATGCTCGATGCGATTGTCGGCCATCGCCTTCAGTAACTCGGGCATGCCGGCGGTTTCCTGAAAGAAATCGACGTAATGCAGGTGTGCATCGCTGTAGGCATATTCGCGGGCCATGACGCCACTGCTCGAAACGGCCAGCAGCCAGGCGAAGATCAGACGGGTCATGGGCACGGGCGGACTCCAGAAAGTTATGAACAGGATAGACCCCGACCGTCGCGTCCGGGTTCACGGCGCATGTGCCGTCAGTTGTCACGGCGGGTTATGCTTTGCCCATCCGTTGCTCAACCTGGAAGACATCATGATCACGCCCCTGACCATTCGCCCACGCGCAGAAGATGTGGAAGGCCAGCCGATTCTTCGCCCGCTGCCGTCCGCCAAGTGTCGCAGCGTCGGACCGTTCGTTTTTTTCGACCACATGCTGCAAACCTCCTACAAGGCCGGTCAAGGCATGAACATTCGTCAGCATCCCCATATCGGGTTGTCGACCCTCACCTATCTGTTCGAAGGGCAGCTCCAGCACAAGGACAGCCTTGGCTCCGATCAAGTGGTGGACGCCGGGGACGTCAGCTGGATGACCGCGGGCAGCGCCATCGCCCATGTCGAGCGCACGCCCGAATCACTGCTGGGCAGCGACTTCGTCATGCACGGCTTGCAAGTCTGGTTGGCCTCGCCCCAATCCCACGAACAGGGGCCTGGACACTACAGCCATCATCCGGCGCACACCCTGCCGGTCAGCGATAACCTGGGGGTAAAGATCCGGATGATCGCCGGGTCGGGTTTTTGCCTGGAATCACCGGTGCCGACGCTGTCCCCGACCCTGTACGCCGAACTGAACCTGCAAACCGCAACGACCCTGCTGATTCCCACCGAGCATGAAGAGCGGGCACTGTATGTGCTCAGCGGCGAGGCGCAGCTGGACGGTGAACCGCTGGAGCCCCACTCGTTGGTGGTGCTCCCGGCCGGGGAACAAATGACACTGTTCGCCGACAGCGACTGCCATGCGGTGCTGTTCGGCGGCGCGCCGCTGGATGGGCCACGTCGGATCAACTGGAATTTCGTCTCCAGTGATCCGGCGCGAATAGACGAAGCCCGCCGGCGCTGGGCGGCCGGGGACTGGCCGACCGTGCCGGGGGAAAGTGAGCGGATCGAATTGCCCTGAATTCAGCGGTGTCTGACAGGCCGCCATCGCGAGCAGGCTCGCTCCCACACTGGACCGTTGCCATTCGCAAATGGCGCGAACACCTCGGTCAAATGTGGGAGCGAGCCTGCTCGCGATAGCAGTCTGGCAGGCGACAGCCTATTCAGCACCAGGCCCGATCTCAGCCCCTGAGCACTTCATCCAGCAAATTATGCATCGACCGGAACGCCCGTGCGGCAACCTTGGCGTCGTACATCATCTTGCCCGGGACATTGGCCTGTGGATCGGTGAACGAATGCACCGCACCACCGTAGCTCAGCAGTTGCCAATCCACCCCGGCGGCGTTCATTTCGTCTTCGAAAGCCGGCAGTTGCTCCTTGGGCACCAATGGGTCCGAGGCGCCATGCATGACCAGCACCGCCCCCTTGATGTTCTGCGCATCCGCCGGATTGGGTGTGTCCAGGGTGCCATGGAACGAAATAGCGGCCTTCAACGGTGCGCCTGTGCGTGCTAGCTCCAGGGAGCAGCAGCCGCCGAAGCAGAAACCGAACGTAGCAAGTCTCGACGCATCGACCTGCGCCTCACCCTGACTTTGCAGCTGCTCGAATGCCGCCTGCATGCGCTTGCGCAACAAGGCACGATCATTCTTGAGCGGCATCATCGCAGCCCCGGCTTCATCGGCATTGGTCGGGCGCACGTCCTGGCCGTAAAGATCGGCGATCAACACAACATAGCCGTTGGCCGCCACTGACCTGGCGATTTCCTCGGCCCCCGCCCCTACGCCCATCCAATTGGGCGCCATCAGCAAACCCGGGCGCGAGCCCTGCTGGCTAACGTCGAAGGCCAGGCGGCCCTCATAGGTTCGACCATCGATCTGATACTCCAGCGAACTAACCGTAACCTGACTCATGACGGACTCCTCTTGAAACGGAACACCAGAAATGAAAAAACCCGCCGAAGCGGGTTTTTCCTGCACTTGATTAAGCTGACAGTTCAACCAACAGCTTGTTCAGGCGGCGAACATAGGCCGCCGGGTCCTTCAGGCTGTCACCCGCCGCCAGGGCGGCCTGATCGAACAGGATGTGCGACAGGTCGCCGAAACGCTCTTCGCTCTGCTCGTTGTCGAGCTTATCCACCAGAGGGTGAGCCGGGTTGAATTCGAAGATCGGCTTGGAGTCCGGGACTTTCTGGCCGCTGGCTTCAAGGATCTGCCGCATCTGCAGGCCCAGGTCCTGTTCACCGATGGCCAGGATCGCCGGGGAGTCCGTCAGGCGGTGAGAAACCCGCACTTCGCTGACGGCATCGCCCAGGGCAGTCTTGATCCGCTCAACCAGGCCTTCCTTGCTCTTGGCGACTTCTTCGGCGGCTTTCTTGTCTTCTTCCGAATCCAGGTTACCCAGGTCCAGATCACCACGGGCCACATCGACAAAGCTCTTGCCGTCGAACTCGCTGAGGTAGCTCATCAGCCATTCGTCGATGCGGTCGGTCAGCAGCAGCACTTCGATGCCTTTCTTGCGGAAAACTTCCAGGTGCGGGCTGTTCTTGACCTGTGCATAAGTTTCACCGGTCAGGTAGTAGATCTTGTCCTGACCTTCCTTGGCGCGGGCCAGGTAATCGGCCAGGCCAACGATCTGTTCGCCATCATCACCCTGGGTCGAAGCAAAGCGCAGCAGGCCAGCGATTTTTTCTTTGTTCGCGAAGTCCTCGGCAGGGCCTTCCTTCATCACCTGGCCGAAGTTCTTCCAGAAGCTCTTGTACTGCTCGGGCTCGTTTTTCGCCAGTTTTTCCAGCATGTCCAGAACACGCTTGGTCAGCGCCGACTTCATGGAGTCAATGATCGGGTCTTTCTGCAGGATTTCCCGCGAAACGTTCAGGGACAGGTCATTGGAATCGACCACGCCCTTGATGAAACGCAGGTACAGCGGCAGGAACGATTCGGCCTGGTCCATCACGAATACACGCTGCACGTACAGCTTCAAGCCGCGTGGTGCTTCGCGCTGGTACAGGTCGAACGGCGCACGGGCCGGCACGTACAACAGTGAGTTGTACTCCAGCTTGCCTTCGACCTTGTTGTGGCTCCAGCTCAGCGGGTTCTCGTAATCATGTGCAACGTGCTTGTAGAACTCCTGGTATTCCTCGTCCTTCACCTCAGTGCGCGGACGGGTCCACAGGGCACTGGCGCGGTTGACGGTTTCCCATTCCACTTCGGGCTTTTCTTCGCCTTCGGCAGCGGCGACTTCCTTCGGCAGCTCGATCGGCAACGCGATATGGTCGGAGTACTTCTTGATGATGTTGCGCAGGCGCCAGCCATCGGCGAACTCGTCTTCACCGGACTTGAGGTGCAGCACAATGCGGGTACCGCGATCAGCCTTGTCGACGGTGGCGACTTCAAACTCGCCCTCGCCCTTGGACGACCAATGCACACCTTCGCTCGCAGCGAGGCCGGCACGGCGGCTGAACACTTCGACCTGATCAGCGACGATGAACGCGGAATAGAAACCGACACCGAACTGGCCGATGAGGTGGGAGTCTTTTTTCTGGTCGCCGGAGAGGTTCTTCATGAAATCGGCGGTGCCGGACTTGGCGATGGTGCCCAGGTGAGTGATCACCTCTTCGCGGCTCATGCCGATGCCGTTGTCTTCGAGGGTGACGGTCTTGGCGTCCTTGTCGAAGCTCACGCGGATTTTCAGTTCGGCGCCGCCTTCCAGCAACTCTGGCTTGGACAGGGCTTCGAAACGTAATTTGTCGACAGCGTCAGAGGCGTTCGAAATCAGCTCGCGAAGGAAAATTTCCTTATTCGAATACAGCGAGTGAATCATCAGGTGCAGCAGTTGCTTCACCTCGGTCTGGAAGCCCAGGGTTTCCTTTTGAGTTTCCACGCTCATGGTCATCAAACTCCAAGTGGATGGTGGTGTCCGCCTCGCTGAGATTGGCGGCGGGATGTCCTCAAGGTGGGGGCAACGCTGATGATTTCAAGGGCTATGCGCTTTTGAAGACTCCTGAATCTTGAAATGCGCCCGGGCGGTGGCAATGGGTTCGGCCTCGAGATCCTGCCAGGCGGTGATCGCAACATTGGCTACCCGGCGCCCCTGCCGCCAGACCTGACATCTGGCGAAAGTGTCGCGAAACTGCCCGGCGCGCAGGTAATCCAGGGAGAAATCGATGATTTTCGGCACGCCCGTCGCACGGGTGGCAATCAACAGATACACCGCGGCCGACAACTCCATGAAACCGGCGATGACGCCGCCGTGAATGGCCGGCAATAAAGGGTTACCAATGTTGTCCTTGTTGGCCGGCAGGCGAAACAGCAGCTCCTCGCCCTGACGCGAGCATTCCACGCCGATCAACCGCGCATAAGGAATCGAGGCCAGCAGCAGCGCGTAGTCGCCCCGCTCGCAGGCGTGGCGCAGTTGTTCCTGAGTGATGTCGCTCATGGTTTGTCTACGGCAGCCAGCGGGCCACCCCTTTTGATTCCCTTGGCGTGCTGGCCCAGGCGCATGAAGGTGCCCACCACATGGGCGATGGGTTGTTCGGGGTCGTCCTGATAGGCAAATCCACGGCTGAAGATCACGTCCTGAGTGACCCGATAGCATTGGGCAAAGCCATAGACGTCCTTGTTCGGTTCAGCGGCGTGCATGTAGTCAATGCGCAGATCCAGGGTCGGACAGACCTCGAACTGCGGCAACACGCACAACGTAGACATGCCACACGCCGTGTCCATCAACGACGTCAACGCGCCACCATGGATGATGCCCGTAAGGGGGTTGCCGACGATCTGGGGGCTGTAAGGCAGGATCACAGTCAGCCCCTCGGGACTGGCACTGTGCAACTTCAAGCCCAGCACCTGACAATGTCGCAGTGCGGACAGAAAGCGTGTCGCACGCTCAAAAACGGGGTCTTGCGCCATTGGATTTAACGCCTTTATTAATGAGCAGTCGCGGTAACAAGCATGCCCTGTAAAGTTCCGTTCCCATACAAAGTTATATATCTGTAGCAAAAGAGGAACTTAATCCAAGGGGGGGCGTTCAAAAGGCCAGTAGTTATTTCCATAAGGAGAAACACCCCATGCGTAAGACTTTAGCTATTGCCTTGATGTTGGCCGCCTCCCTCGGTCTCGCTGCCTGCGATAAAAAATCCGAGGACAAAGCTCAAGATGCCAACGAACACGCTGAGCAAGCTCAGGAAAAAATGAGCGAAGCACAGGATAAAGTGAACGACGCAGCGAAAGAAAACGCCGAAGCCGCCAAAGATCAGGCCGAATCGAACGAAGCTGCTACACAGGAACAAGCACCTGCAACAGCGCCCGCCACCGCACCGGCAACCAACTAATACGGTTTGGGCATATAAAGAAACCCGCTTAGCGCGGGTTTTCTTTTGTCTGCGATTTGGTAGTGATCGTTCTGTCAGGCCGGATCTTTGCCTACATCAGGCAATGGCGCCTCGGTGGGGGTGTAAACCATGACCTGCAGCACGTCGGAGTGAAACTCCCGGCGGTACAGCACCAACACCACGCCTGCACTCATCAACATGAACAACCAGGGGCTGACGAACCACGCCAACATGGTCATGCCGAAATAATAAGCGCGCAGGCCAAAATTGAACTGGTTGGCCGCCATGGAGATCACCCGCGCCGCCCTGAGCGCGAAGGCCTTGCGCTCCTGCGCCGTTACATGTCGCTCACCGATCATCGGCGCCGATCCCACCAGAACCGCTGCGAAGTTGTATTGGCGCATGCACCAACTGAAGGTGAAGAAGGCATACACAAACACCAGCGCCAGGCACAGCAACTTGGCCTCGGACATGCCTTGGGACGCCTGCTGCACCATCGGCAAGTCGGCCAACAACGACACCGCACGATCGGACGCCCCAAGCACCGTCAGGATGCCCGCCAGGATGATCAGCGTGCTGGAGGCGAAGAAGGACGCGTTGCGCTCCAGGTTGCCGATCACGCTGGCGTCGGCGATACGGTTTTCGCGCAGCAACATGCGGCGCATCCAGTCTTCGCGATACAAGTGCATGACGCTGGCCAGACAGGCCGTATCGCGAGCTTTCAGCGACGCATAACGGGTGTAGCCGCCCCAGCAGACGACGAACCAGACCGCGGCCAGAAGATGGATCAGATTGGCTTGGATGAATGACATGTAATTCCTTATCTGACGAAGAACATGGAGCAGCTTGCGATTGACCTTGCTCAGTCCACAGGGCCGGCACAAGCCTTTCAAGACAATGCTTCGACGTTAGTCCAAGGAAAAAGACACTGCACTCGCGCCATAAAAATCTATGGTCACCCCCATTTTTGCAATACTGATTAATGGGTGAAGTGGTTGGCTTGCTTAAATCTATCCGGCGTCGATCCAGGGCATGCCCCGCGCCACGATGAGAGTCGCGCCTGACGATCCTGAAAAATGCCGCGGCTTCTGAAGCCGATTTTTATGTCAGGTTCTTCGTCAGGCCGGTGGGCCGTTCACGTCATCCGTTGTTCAGCTATCGCAAAACCTGAAGGGTGATTCGTGGTACTGCAACAACCGCAGGGTCAGGCGTTCAGCGCGTCTGGCCCTGCTTCATATTGCGTATGGTGAGCCGCTAGCGCCCACGCGATCCGCGCCAGCTTGTTAGCCAGGGCGCAGGCCACCACGTTCGAGTGTCGTCGCCCAAGCAATGAGCGCACCCAGTCGGCCAGAGCCCCTTTCTGGTGTTCTAGCCTCTGCATATAGACCCGAGCACATTGAACCAGCAACTGCCTGAGGTGCTTGTCGCCGCGCTTGCTGATACCCAGCAAATTAGCCCTGCCGCCGGTGCTGTACTGCCTGGGCACCAAGCCCACGGAGGCGGCGAAGTCACGGCTGCATCGGTACTGCCTGCCGTCCCCCATCTCTACAGCCAGCAGGCTGGCGGTGATCGGCCCGACACACGGCAAGCTCAGCAAGCGGCTGCCGAGATCATCGTCGGCCAGTTGGCTTGCCAGCTCTTTATCCAGCGCCTTGATCTGTTCATCCAGATAACAGAAATGCTCATGCAAGCGCTGTAACAGCACTGTCAACCGAACGGGCAACTCATGCTCAGCCAAAATACTCGCCAACCGCTTCATGATCGCCAGGCCCTTGGGCAGGCTGATGCCGAACTCCAGTAGGAAACCATGCATTTGATTGGCGGTTTTGGTGCGATCGCGTACCAGCGACTCGCGCAGGCGATGCAGAATGGAAAGCGTCTGCTGTGCCTCGGTTTTAGGCGAAACGAAGCGCATCGATGGACGCGAAGCCGCCTCGCAAATGGCTTCGGCATCCACGAAGTCATTTTTGTTGCCTTTGACGAAGGGGCGGACGAATTGCGGGGAAATCAGTTTGGCTTCATGCCCCATGGCCATCAGCTGGCGAGCGACGAAATGCGCCCCGGCACAAGCTTCCATCACCACGGTACAGGCCGGCAGATTGCCGAAGAGCGTCATCATCTGTTGACGCGAGAACTTCTTGCGAAACACCTCTCGGCCCAATTTGTCTTGGCCGTGCAGGTGGAAACTGTGTTTACCGAGATCGATCCCGATCAGCGCTGACTCGCTCATAATGATGGCCTCCGAAAACAAAACACCCTGCGAAAGCGTAGCCCTCGCAGGGTGTGGGGGTGACCATCTCATTAATGCCCCGTATCGATGGATACGGGGCATTGGTTTTTTACCGGTGGGCCCACTCGTGGCAGGCCGCGGCAACTCAGGCCAAGGCTTCGCTGCGCTTGCCCAGCAGACGATCACACACCAACGCAACCGCCAGGGTCATCACCGACGGCACGAGCCAGGCCAGGCCCTGCTCGCTCAATGGCAGGTGGGCCATTTGCGTCGGCATCCAATCCGCCAGTCCGGCGCCTTTAAGCGCATCGATCAGGCCGAACAGGAACGACACCAGCATGACCGGGCCGACAATGCGCCCCTGCTCATGCCAGAAGTCCTTGCAGAAGCTCAGGGCCACCAAGGCAATGCACGGTGGGTAAATCGCGGTCAGGACCGGGATCGAGAAAGCGATCAGCTTGGTCAGTCCGAGGTTCGACACCAGCAGCGAAAACGCCGCCAGGATGACCACCAATGTTTTGTACGACAGCGGCAAGACACGGCTGAAGTACTCGGCACAGGCACACGTCAGGCCAACTGCAGTGACCAGGCACGCCAGGGAAATCAGCACTGCGAGGAAACCGCTGCCCAGGCTGCCGAACGTGTGTTGCACATAGGCATGCAGCACAGCCGCGCCGTTTGTCGCGCCCGCAGCCACTTCATGGCTGCCAGACCCCAGGCGGAACAGACTGACATAGACCAGCGCCAGCCCGACCCCGGCGATCAGCCCGGCGATGATGGCGTAGCGGGTGATCAAGGCAGGCGATTCAACGCCCCGGGAACGGATCGCATTGACGATGACGATGCCAAACACCAATGCGCCCAGGGTATCCATGGTCAGGTAACCGTTGATGAACCCTTGGGAGAATGGCGCGGCCACGTATTGCGGTGTCGCCACGCCGATATCGCCGGCGGGCAAGGCAAACGCGGCAATGCCCAGCACGGCCAGGGCGATGATTTTCAGCGGGGCAAGGAATCGCCCGACGGTGTCCAGCAAGCGACCGGGATAGAGCGAGATGAAGAACACCAGCAGGAAATACACCGCACTGTAGAGAAACAGCGCCAGCGGGCTTTCACCGGTCAACGGCGCCAGCCCGACTTCGAAGGAGACTGTGGCGGTGCGCGGAGTGGCGAACAGCGGCCCGACGGCCAGGTAGCACACAGCCGCCAGCAGGCCACCGGCCACCTTGCCGATAGGACTGCTCAAGGCATCCATCGCCCCACCGACCTTGGCCAGCGCAACGACGGTGATGACCGGTAGCCCGACCGCCGTGACCAGAAAGCCCAGCGCCGCCATCCAGACATGGGGCCCGGACTGCAAACCGACAATCGGCGGGAAGATGATGTTGCCAGCCCCGACGAACAGGGCAAAGGTCATGAAACCAAGCGCCAGGATGTCCTGGCCTTTCAACACTTTCATTTTAAGGAAACCACACTGCTGAATCGGAATTTAGAGAGGGACTTCCCTTGAGGGTGGAGGGAAATGCTGCCGATCCGTATAAGACCAACCCGTTTAGCGCACCGCGTCCTTGTGAGCCACAGTCGCAAAAATGGCGGCTAGCCTAACGAATTAGTGCGAATAACGCACTGTTACAGGGCGAACTATCCGATACACGACATTTCCGTGTCGCGTTTTTGCATCTAAATGGGTTGCTGATTGCAATTCCCTCATCCGAAAACGACAAAGGCCACCCGAAGGTGGCCTTTGTTGCTGGAACAAAAAAGTCAGCCGAAGCTTACTTCTTCATTTCCCAGCCAGTCAGCTCGGCCAGGGCCTTGCCGATGTCTGCCAGCGAACGCACGGTTTTCACGCCTGCGTCTTGCAGAGCGGCGAATTTCTCGTCCGCAGTGCCTTTGCCGCCAGAGATGATTGCACCAGCATGGCCCATGCGCTTGCCCGGAGGAGCAGTCACACCCGCGATGTAGGAAACAACCGGCTTGGTCACGTTAGCCTTGATGTAGGCCGCCGCTTCTTCTTCAGCCGAACCGCCGATCTCACCGATCATGACGATCGCTTCGGTCTTCGGGTCTTCCTGGAACAGCTTCAGGATGTCGATGAAGTTGGAGCCCGGGATCGGGTCACCGCCGATGCCGACGCAAGTCGACTGACCGAAACCGGCGTCAGTGGTCTGCTTGACGGCTTCGTAAGTCAGGGTGCCGGAACGGGAAACGATACCGACCTTGCCTGGCAAGTGAATGTGACCTGGCATGATGCCGATCTTGCATTCGCCTGGAGTGATCACGCCTGGGCAGTTAGGGCCGATCAGGGTGATACCCAGCTCGTCGCACTTGACCTTGGCTTCCAGCATGTCGATGGTCGGGATGCCTTCGGTGATGCAGACGATCAGCTTGATGCCGCCGAACGCTGCTTCAAGGATGGAATCCTTGCAGAAAGGAGCTGGAACGTAGATCACGCTGGCGGTGGCGCCAGTGGCAGCAACAGCGTCTTTGACGGTGTTGAAGACAGGCAGGCCCAGGTGTTCGGTGCCGCCTTTGCCCGGCGTTACGCCACCAACCATCTTGGTGCCGTATTCCAGAGCTTGCTGGGTGTGGAAACTACCTTGCGAACCGGTAATACCCTGGCAGATAACCTTGGTGTCTTTATTGATCAGGACGCTCATTATTTGCCCTCCGCAGCTTTAACGACTTGTTGAGCAGCGTCGGTCAGGCTGGTAGCAGCGATGATGTTCAAACCGCTTTCTGCCAGTACTTTAGCGCCCAGCTCAGCGTTGTTGCCTTCGAGGCGAACAACAACCGGGATTTTCACGCCGACTTCTTTCACGGCGCCGATGATGCCTTCGGCAATCATGTCGCAACGAACGATGCCGCCGAAGATGTTGACCAGTACTGCAGCGACGTTAGTGTCGGACAGGATGATCTTGAACGCTTCGGTTACGCGTTCCTTGGTAGCACCACCGCCCACGTCGAGGAAGTTGGCTGGCTTGCCGCCATGCAGGTTGACGATGTCCATGGTACCCATGGCCAGGCCAGCACCGTTGACCATGCAGCCGATGTTGCCTTCCAGGGCCACGTAGTTCAGTTCGAACTTGGCAGCGTGCGCTTCGCGCGGATCGTCTTGCGACGGATCGTGGAAAGTCTTCAGCTTAGGCTGACGGTACATGGCGTTGGCGTCGATGTTGATCTTGGCATCGAGGCAGTGCAGATCGCCGTCGGCCTTGATCACCAGCGGGTTCACTTCCAGCAGCGCCAGGTCGTGGTCCTGGAACAGCTTGGCCAGGCCTACGAAGATCTTGGCGAACTGAGTGACCTGCTTGCCTTCCAGGCCCAGCTGGAATGCCAGCTCGCGACCCTGGAATGGCTGGGCGCCAACCAGTGGATCGATGGTGGCCTTGAGGATTTTCTCAGGGGTATCGTGAGCGATTTTCTCGATGTCCACGCCACCTTCGGTGGAAGCCATGAACACGATACGGCGGCTCGAACGGTCAACGACAGCGCCCAGGTACAGCTCTTTAGCGATATCAGTGCACGATTCAACCAGGATCTTGGTGACTGGCTGACCGTTGGCGTCAGTCTGGTAGGTCACCAGACGCTTGCCCAGCCACTGCTGTGCGAAGGCTTTGGCGTCTTCTTTGCTGCGAACCAGCTTGACGCCGCCCGCTTTACCGCGACCACCGGCGTGAACCTGGGCTTTGACAACCCATTCGCTGCCGCCGATTTTGTCGCAAGCTTCTGCTGCCGCTTCCGGGGTGTCTACCGCGTAGCCGGTGGATACTGGCAGGCCGTACTCAGCGAACAGCTGCTTACCCTGATACTCGTGAAGATTCATGCTTATTACCGTCTTCGTTAGGTACTGCGCATTCGGTGCTGCACCGTTATGGTGCCGCACCACCTGTGACTGCTGCTTGCGTAGCGTTCCGGTTGACCGGTGCCGCTACGCAAGGCTGCGTCCAGCGGATATTCCGCGGTGAGTCTTGCTCGCAAGGCTCACGACGGGCCATACCGCCGTGGTTTCTTATTGTCTATTAACGCTTTTTGCGGTTGGCCACGTGGATGGCACCGCCATTTACGGCCAGGGCCGCTTCGTGCAAGGCTTCGGACAGGGTCGGATGGGAGAAGACCATCATGCCCAGATCTTCAGCGCTGGTGCCGAATTCCATGCCGATCGCGCCTTGCTGTACCAGCTCGGCAGCGCTTGGGCCAATCACGTGAACGCCCAATACGCGATCCGTCTTGGCATCAGCGATGACTTTCACGAAACCACCGGTATCGTTGGCTGCCATGGCACGGCCGGAGGCTGCGAACGGGAAGGTGCCGACGTTAACTTCAACACCTTCGTTTTTCAAGGTTTGCTCGGTCTTGCCGACCCATGCGATTTCCGGGTGGGTGTAGATAACCGACGGGATCAGGTCGTAGTTGATCTGGGCTTTGTGGCCCTTGATGCGCTCGACCACCATGATGCCTTCCTCGGACGCTTTGTGCGCCAGCATCATGCCGCGTACCACGTCACCGATGGCGTAGACACCCGGAACGTCGGTTGCGCATTGCTCGTCAACCGCGATGAAGCCGCGCTCATCGAGGGTCACGCCGCAATCGGCGGACAGCAGGTCAGTGGTCACTGGGCGACGGCCAACCGCAACGATCAGTTTGTCGAAAGTGATGGTCTGTTCGCCGTTGGCGTCGGTGTAGTTCACCACGACTTCTTCGCCGTTGACCTTGGAGCCGGTCACGCGAGCGCCCAGCTTGATGTCCAGGCCTTGCTTGGTCAGGGTTTTCAGCGCTTCCTTGGAAACCGCGGTGTCGGCGGCCATCAGGAAGGTGTCCAGTGCTTCGAGGACGGTTACTTGCGCGCCCAGGCGCGACCAGACCGAACCCAGCTCCAGACCGATAACACCCGCGCCGATCACGCCCAGGCGTTTTGGTACGGATTGGAACTCCAGAGCGCCGGTCGAATCGACGATCACGTTCTGGTCCACCGGAGCCGGCGGAATGTCGATCGGACGCGAGCCCGGTGCCAGGATGACGTTCTCGGCTTCGATCACTTCAACCGAGCCGTCTGGCTTGGTCACTTCGACCTTCTTGCCCATCAGCAGCTTGCCGTGGCCCTGGATCGAGGTCACGCCATTGGCCTTGAACAGGGTGGCAACGCCAGAGGTCAGGCCTTTGACGATGTTGGCCTTGCGGCCAACCATGGCAGGTACGTCAATGGTGACGTTTTCCCGGTTGACACCGCCAATGCCGTGGATGGCCAAGCCATCCTGCGCTTCATGGAACTTCCAGGAGCTGTCCAGCAGCGCCTTGGACGGAATGCAACCGACGTTCAGGCAAGTACCGCCGAGGGCCAGTTTGCCCTCCTTGTCGGTGTATTTCTCGATGCAGGCAGTGGTGAGGCCCAGTTGCGCAGCCTTGATGGCCGCTACGTAGCCGCCAGGGCCCGCACCAATCACTACCACGTCGAATTTCTGAGTCATGAGTCATTCCTTCTCGAATCAAACCGGACGGTCACTTGTGGAGACCGTCGTGGGACGAAACCGGTTATTTCAGCAAGAGGCCGGTCAACCGACCGGCCCTTGCGGCGAATCAGATATCCAGCAGCAGACGAGCCGGATCTTCAAGCAGGTTCTTGATGGTTACCAGGAAAGTCACGGCTTCTTTACCGTCGATCAGACGGTGATCGTAGGACAATGCCAGGTACATCATCGGACGAATCACGACCTGACCATTGATCGCCATCGGGCGTTGCAGGATGTTGTGCATGCCCAGGATCGCCGCTTGTGGCGGGTTGACGATCGGGGTCGACATCATCGAACCGAATGTACCACCGTTGGTGATGGTGAACGTACCGCCGGTCATCTCTTCGATGGACAGCTTGCCGTCACGGGCTTTCTTGCCGAAGGTGGCGATGCCGCCTTCGATTTCAGCCAGGCTCATCAGTTCGGCGTTACGCAGGACCGGAACCACCAGGCCACGGTCGCTGGAGACCGCAACACCGATGTCGGCGTAACCGTGGTAAACGATGTCGGAACCGTCGATCGACGCGTTGACGGCCGGGAAGCGCTTGAGTGCTTCAGTGGCAGCCTTGACGAAGAACGACATGAAGCCCAGGCGTACGCCGTTGTGGCTCTTCTCGAACAGGTCCTTGTACTTCGAACGCAGGGCCATGACTTCGGTCATGTCGACTTCGTTGAAGGTGGTCAGCATCGCCATGTTCGACTGGGCTTCAACCAGACGCTCGGCAACCTTGGCACGCAGGCGGGTCATCGGAACGCGTTTTTCAACGCGATCACCGGCAGCGAACACCGGAGCGGCAGCGGCAGGCGCGGCAGCCTTGGCTGGCGCAGCGGTCGGAGCGGCTTTCTTGGCGGCAACCGCGGCAACCACGTCTTCCTTGGTCACACGACCACCCTTGCCGGTGCCGGCAACGGAAGCGATGTTGATGCCATTCTCTTCAGCCAGCTTGCGAGCAGCGGGAGCGGCGACTGGATCGTCTTCGCCGCCAGCGGCAGGAGCAGCAGCCTGAGCGGCGGCCGGTGCGGCAGCAGCAGCCGGAGCAGCGGCAGCAGCGCCGCCCGCTTCGATGGAGCCCAGCACTTCGGCCGACAGAACGGTGTCGCCTTCGTTCTTGACGATGGCGCCCAGGACGCCGTCAGCTTCGGCCAACACTTCCAGGACAACTTTGTCGGTTTCGATGTCGACGATCAGTTCGTCGCGCTTGACCGCGTCGCCCGGTTTTTTGTGCCAGGTGGCAATCGTGCCATCGGCAACCGATTCCGGGAAAGTGGGGGCTTTGATCTCGATAGCCATTATCTGTGGTTCCTTAAATTCGGTTTCAGGTGCGCGAAGGCATTAAACGGTAAAGGCATCTTGCAGCAGTTGTTCCTGCTGCTCGGCGTGCATCGATGCATAACCACAAGCAGGTGCAGCAGAAGCGTCACGGCCGGCGTACTCAAGTACGAGCGACTTGTCGTGAGCGCTGATGATGCGGCGCATGTGATGTTGACTGCAGTACCACGCACCCTGGTTCATCGGCTCTTCCTGGCACCAGACGATGTGCTTCAGGTTTTTGTACGGAGCCAGGATTTCGACCAGGTCGTCCTCCGGGAACGGGTACAGCTGCTCGAGACGCACGATGGCGATATCGTCACGGCCTTCGGCACGGCGTTTTTCCAGCAAGTCGTAATAGACCTTGCCGCTGCACAGAACCACGCGACCGACGTTGGCCGGATCCTGAGCGTCGATTTCCGGGATAACGGTCTGGAACGAGCCTTCGGCCAGATCTTCCAGAGTCGAGATCGCCAGCTTGTGACGCAGCAATGACTTCGGTGTCAGCACTACAAGCGGCTTGCGCAGCGGGCGAATCACCTGACGGCGCAGCAAGTGGTAGATCTGAGCCGGGGTCGTCGGTACGCACACCTGGATGTTGTGCTCGGCGCACAGCTGCAGGTAACGCTCCAGACGTGCCGAAGAGTGCTCCGGCCCCTGCCCTTCATAACCGTGTGGCAACAGCATGGTCAGACCGCAGAGACGGCCCCACTTGTGCTCGCCGCTGGTGATGAACTGGTCGACAACCACCTGGGCACCGTTGGCGAAGTCGCCGAACTGGGCTTCCCAGATCACCAGCGCATTCGGCTCGGTGGTGGAGTAGCCATATTCGAACGCCAGGACGGCTTCTTCGGACAGCAGCGAGTCGTACAGGTCGAAACGTGGCTGGCCTTTGTACAGGTGTTGCAGCGGGATGTAGGTGCTGGCGTCTTTCTGGTTGTGCAGCGCCGCGTGACGGTGCGAGAAAGTGCCGCGGCCTACGTCCTGGCCGGTGATGCGCACAGGGTGACCTTCGAACGCCAGGGTCGCGTATGCCATGGTTTCGGCATAACCCCAGTTGATCGGCAGGCCGCCGGCTTGCATCTTCTGCCGGTCTTCGTAGATTTTCGCGACCTGACGCTGGACCACGAAGCCTTCCGGAATTTCCAGCAGCTTGGCGGACAGTTCCTGCAAGGTCTTGAGATCAAAACGGGTGTCATGACGAGCGGTCCAGGCATGACCCAGGTACGGGCGCCAGTCCACGAACAGCTCTTTGTTCGGCTCTTTGACCAGGCTTTTTACAACATGCAGGCCATTGTCCAGGGCATTGCGATATTCATCGACTTTTTCCTGGACGCGCTCAGCGTCCAGCACACCGCTCTGGGTCAGGCGCTCGGCATACAGCTCACGGGTGGTGCGCTGCTTGGCGATCTGCTGGTACATCAGAGGCTGGGTGCCGCTTGGCTCGTCGGCCTCGTTGTGGCCGCGACGACGGTAGCAGACCAGGTCGATCACCACGTCACGCTTGTACTGCATGCGGTAGTCAATGGCCAACTGGGTCACGAACAGCACGGCTTCCGGGTCATCGCCATTCACATGGAGAATCGGTGCCTGGATCATCTTCGCAACGTCGGTGCAGTACTCGGTGGAACGCGAGTCTTCCGGGTTGCTGATGGTGAAGCCGACCTGGTTGTTGATCACCAGGTGAATGGTACCGCCGGTCTTGAAGCCGCGAGTCTGCGACATCTGGAAGGTTTCCATGACCACGCCCTGACCTGCGAATGCAGCGTCACCGTGGATGGAAATCGGCAGGACTTTTTCGCCAGTCGGGTCGTTGCGACGATCCTGACGGGCACGGACCGAACCCTCGACCACCGGAGAAACGATTTCCAGGTGGGACGGGTTGAAGGCCATCGCCAGGTGAACTTCGCCACCGGTGGTCATCACGTTGGACGAGAAACCCTGGTGATACTTGACGTCACCGGAGCCCAGCTCGACCTTCTTCTTGCCTTCGAACTCGTCGAACAGCTCGCGCGGGTTCTTGCCGAAGGTGTTGACCAGCACGTTCAGACGGCCGCGGTGGGCCATGCCGATGACGACTTCCTTGGTGCCGTAGGAACCGGAGCGCTGGATCAGTTCGTCCAGCAGCGGGATCAGGCTTTCGCCACCTTCCAGGCCGAAACGCTTGGTGCCCGGGTATTTGGTGCCCAGGTACTTTTCCAGGCCTTCGGCGGCAGTGACGCGCTCGAGCAAGTGGCTCTTGACGTCAGCGGAGAAGGTCGGACGGCCACGAACGCTTTCCAGACGCTGCTGGAACCACTGGCGCTGCTCGGAATCGACGATGTGCGTAAATTCGGCACCGATGGTGCGGCAATATGTCTGCTGCAACGCTTCGTGAATTTCGCGTAGGCTCGCTTCCTCTTTGCCGATGAACAGGTCGCCGGCACGGAAGGTCGTATCAAGATCGGCATTGGTCAAGCCGTAATGAGTGATCGACAGGTCTGCAGGTGCAGGACGCTGCCACAGCCCCAGCGGGTCCAGCTGGGCTGCCTGGTGGCCGCGCATCCGGTAGGCCTGGATCAGTCGCAGCACTTCAACTTGCTTCTTCTCGTGCTCACTGCTCACGCTGCCGGCAGACACCGGTTGAGCGCGGCGCTGGTTCTTTGCCAGCAGCACGAAATGATCGCGAATTGTCGAGTGCGAAACATCAGTGGCAGAGTTACCGTCAGCCGGCAACTTCTGAAAGTAGGTGCGCCACTCTTCTGGCACAGCGTTAGGGTCGTGCAGGTAGAGCTCGTAGAGCTCTTCCACATAGGCAGCGTTACCACCGGAGAGGTGGGCACTGTTCCACATGCGCTGCATCACGCTTTCTTGCATGCTTGGTCACCCTCGATTTGGGGAACACCATCGGCGAAAACACCGAGCAAACTTGCAGAAGTCCGAATGCAGCGACCAAAACAAGCCACTTAGGATCACGCTGATAGTCCGGGTACCAGCCCGGATGCCCCTGCTTGTCTCATTTCTTCAAAATAAGAACTGCCGCTTTGTGAGCGGCGGTTCTGGTTATAGCCAGGACGCGGGTTGAAGCCCACGCCCCGACCTGTACGGGTACAGCGGTTCTACGGGTACAGCAGCTGAATCACACGCCGCTTTGCAGCAGCATGTTACGTACGTGACCGATGGCCTTAGTCGGGTTCAGGCCTTTCGGGCAGACGTTGACGCAGTTCATGATCCCGCGGCAGCGGAATACGCTGAACGGGTCATCCAGTGCAGCCAGACGCTCGGACGTCTTGGTGTCGCGGCTGTCTGCCAGGAAGCGATACGCTTGCAGCAGAGCGGCCGGGCCCAGGAATTTGTCCGGGTTCCACCAGAAGGATGGGCACGAGGTCGAGCAGCAGGCGCACAGGATGCACTCGTACAGACCGTCGAGCTTTTCACGCTCTTCCGGGGACTGCAGACGTTCGATGGCCGGAGCCGGCGAATCGTTCTGCAGGAATGGCTTCACCTTCTCGTATTGCTTGTAGAAGATGCTCATATCGACGACCAGGTCACGAATAACCGGCAAACCTGGCAGCGGACGAACGATCAGCTTGTTGCCCTTGACCACGGCGGACAGCGGCGTGATGCACGCCAGGCCGTTCTTGCCGTTGATGTTCATGCCGTCGGAGCCGCAAACGCCCTCGCGGCAGGAACGACGGTAGGAAAAACCTTCGTCCTGCTCTTTGATCAGGGCCAGCACGTCCAGCACCATCAGGTCTTTACCACCGGTATCGACCTGGAAATCCTGCATGAACGGCGCGGCGTCCTGATCAGGGTTGTAGCGATAAACACTGACTTGCAACATGGCGGCCACCCTTAGTAAGTCCGGATCTTGGGTTCAAACGTCGGAACGGTCTTCGGCGAGAAGTTCACCGCACGCTTGGCGACACGTTTTTCACCCGGGAAGAACAAGGTGTGGCACAACCAGTTTTCGTCATCACGGTCTTCAAAGTCTTCGCGGGCATGGGCACCACGGGACTCTTTGCGCACTTCTGCCGCGATGGCGGTGGCTTCGGCCACTTCCAGCAGGTTCTGCAGTTCCAGCGCTTCGATACGTGCAGTGTTAAACGCCTGCGACTTATCGTTGATCTTCACGTTGGCGATTCGTTCACGCAATTGAGCCAGCTGAGCGATACCCTTCTGCATGTACTCGCCGGTACGGAACACACCGAAGTAGTTTTGCATGCAGTTTTGCAGCTCGCGACGCAGGGTCGCCACGTCTTCGCCTTCGGTACGCTCATTCAGAGCGGACAGACGCGCCAGGGCGGCTTCGATGTTGGCGTCGGTGGCATCGTCATACTCGATACCCTCGGTCAGCGCTTTTTCCAGGTGCAGGCCGGCAGCGCGACCGAATACCACCAGGTCGAGCAGCGAGTTGCCGCCCAGACGGTTGGCACCGTGAACCGATACGCAAGCCACTTCACCCACTGCGAACAGGCCAGGGATGATTTCGTCCACGCCTTCGGCGTTCTGGGTGATCGCCTGGCCGTGAATGTTGGTGGCAACGCCGCCCATCATATAGTGGCAGGTTGGAACTACTGGAACCGGCGCAACGACAGGGTCGACGTGAGCGAAGGTCTTCGACAGTTCGCAAATGCCTGGCAGACGGCTGTGCAGCACTTCCTCGCCCAGGTGGTCGAGCTTGAGCATCACGTGGTCGCCATTCGGACCGCAACCGTTGCCGGCGATGATTTCTTTCACCATCGAACGGGCAACTACGTCGCGACCGGCAAGGTCTTTGGCGTTCGGAGCATAACGCTCCATGAAACGCTCGCCGTGCTTGTTGATCAGGTAACCGCCTTCACCGCGGCAACCTTCGGTGACCAGTACACCGGCGCCGGCGATGCCGGTCGGGTGGAACTGCCACATTTCGATGTCTTGTACCGGCACGCCAGCACGCAGCGCCATGCCGACACCGTCACCGGTGTTGATCAGGGCGTTGGTGGTGGACGCGTAGATACGGCCGGCACCGCCAGTCGCCAACACGGTAGCCTTGGCGCGGATGTAGGTGGTTTCGCCGGTTTCGATGCAGATCGCGATCACACCGACGAAAGCGCCATCCTGGTTTTTCACCAGGTCAACGGCGTAGTACTCGTTCAGGAACGTGGTACCGGCTTTCAGGTTGCCCTGATAAAGGGTGTGCAACAGTGCGTGACCGGTACGGTCGGACGCCGCGCAAGTACGCGCAGCCTGGCCGCCCTTGCCGTAGTCCTTGGACTGACCGCCGAACGGACGCTGGTAGATACGGCCGGTTTCGGTACGCGAGAACGGCAGGCCCATGTGGTCCAATTCGAAAACCGCAGCCGGACCTTCCTGACACATGTATTCGATAGCGTCCTGGTCACCGATGTAGTCGGAACCCTTGACGGTATCGTACATGTGCCAGCGCCAGTCATCGTTCGGGTCAGCCGAAGCGATGGCACAGGTGATGCCGCCCTGGGCGGAAACAGTGTGCGAACGGGTCGGAAAAACCTTGGTGATCACGGCAGTCTTGTGACCGCCCTGTGCCAGTTGCAGCGCAGCGCGCATGCCGGCACCGCCGCCACCAATAATGATGGCGTCGAAAGAAATCGTAGGAATGTTAGCCATGAATCAGATACCCCAAAGAATCTGCACACCCCAGACGAAGTACGCAAACATCGCGACGCCGCATACTGCCTGGAAGAGGAAACGTACGGCAGTCGCCGACTTGCCGAACGCCATCGGCGTCAGGTAGTCGGTCGCGATGGTCCACATGCCGACCCAGGCGTGAGCGCCCAGTGCGACAAGCGACAGCAGACTGAAGATACGCATCCAGTTGTTTGCGAACAGTTCGTGCCATTGGGCATAGCCAAGGCCAGGGTTTGCTACGACATATCCGATCAGGAAAATGAAGTAAGCCGCGAGAACGACCGCAGACACACGCTGCGCCATCCAGTCATAGAGGCCCGAACGGGAAAGGTTCGTGACGTTGGTTACCATATCCAGACTCCTGCCAGAACGATTACCACCACGGAAACGGCGATAACGATTTTCGAGCCCAGCTTGCCGCCTTCCAGCGTCTCACCGATGCCCATGTCCATGATCAAGTGGCGCACACCGGCAACCAGGTGATACAGCAAGGCGGACAGGATGCCCCAAATCACTAGCTTGGCTAGCGGACTGGTCAGACACGCTTTCACCTGACCGAAGCCTTCTTCCGAGTCGAGCGACTTGTCCAATGCATAAAGCATGATGGCCAGGCTGACGAAGAGAATGACACCGGAGATACGGTGAAGAATGGACGTGTAAGCAGTGACTGGGAGTTTGATGGTCCTTAGGTCTAGGTTTACAGGTCGTTGGCTTTTCACGGCTTTTTTTCACACTGAAGAGCCCCTAACAATCAGGGCAAAGTTGTTGGGGCGCGCACTGGTCAGGTACTCACCACCCAGGGAGTGACGACCCCCAAGAAAGCAGGCCCAAAAGCCCCTGGCGGTCGGTGGCCGAGTATAGACAGTTAGGCTACTAATGACAACGCGTTCACCTTCCCCTAATAGCGCATTGCACATATGAAGCAAAAGGCGTAAACGGCAGGCAATTTCGCGGAAAAAGTCCGGTTAAAGCCTTCTGGAGCAAGACTTTAGGCAAATTGACATTCGAATTTATCTCACTATAGTGGTGCGGGCCCTGCGTGGGGGGTCTGTCTGATGATTCCAAGCATTAATAGGAGGCCACATGGCTGACAAAAAAGCGCAGTTGATCATCGAGGGCGCAGCCCCCGTCGAGCTGCCCATTTTAACCGGCACCGTTGGTCCCGATGTAATCGACGTACGGGGCCTGACGGCCACGGGCCGTTTCACCTTTGACCCGGGTTTCATGTCGACCGCTTCGTGCGAGTCGAAAATCACCTATATCGACGGCGACAACGGCATCCTGCTGCACCGCGGCTACCCGATCGAACAACTGGCTGAAAAGTCGGACTACCTGGAAACCTGCTACCTGCTGCTCAACGGCGAGCTGCCAACCGCAGAGCAAAAGGCCCAGTTCGTCAGCACCGTGAAGAACCACACCATGGTTCACGAACAGTTGAAGACCTTCTTCAACGGCTTCCGTCGCGATGCCCACCCGATGGCCGTCATGTGCGGCGTTGTCGGCGCCCTCTCGGCCTTCTACCACGACTCCCTGGACATCAATAACCCCCAGCATCGCGAAATCTCCGCGATCCGCCTGGTGGCAAAGATGCCGACCCTGGCAGCCATGGTCTACAAGTACTCCATGGGCCAGCCCATGATGTACCCGCGCAATGACCTGACTTATGCAGAAAACTTCCTGCATATGATGTTCAACACCCCGTGCGAGATCAAACCGATCAGCCCGGTGCTCGCCAAGGCCATGGACCGGATCTTCATCCTCCACGCCGACCACGAGCAGAACGCCTCCACGTCCACCGTGCGCCTGGCCGGCTCCTCGGGTGCCAACCCGTTCGCCTGTATCGCCGCCGGTATCGCCGCACTCTGGGGCCCAGCCCACGGCGGTGCCAACGAAGCGGTATTGACCATGCTCGATGAAATCGGCGATGTCTCGAACATCGACAAGTTCATCGCCAAGGCCAAGGACAAGAACGATCCGTTCAAGCTGATGGGCTTCGGTCACCGGGTCTACAAGAACCGCGACCCGCGCGCCACCGTCATGAAGCAGACCTGCGACGAAGTGCTCAAGGAACTGGGGATCAAGAACGATCCGCAACTCGAACTGGCCATGCGCCTGGAAGAGATCGCCCTGACCGACCCGTACTTCATCGAGCGCTCGCTGTACCCGAACGTCGACTTCTACTCGGGGATCATCCTCAAGGCGATCGGCATTCCAACCAGCATGTTCACCGTGATCTTCGCCCTGGCGCGGACCGTGGGCTGGATCTCCCACTGGAAAGAAATGCTCTCCAGCCCGTACAAGATCGGCCGCCCGCGCCAGTTGTACACCGGCTACGAGTCGCGTGACATCACCCAGCTGGAAGACCGCAAGTAAGACCTGCCTTGCGATAGGTCCCAAGCTGCACCGAAACGGCCCCCGCTTCTTATATAAGAGCGGGGGCCGTTTTGTTTGTGCCCCTCCCCATCTTCTTCGCCCGGTCCGGCGCCATCGCGAGCAGGCTCGCTCCCACATGGAAATGCACTCCCCTGTGGGAGCGAGCCTGCTCGCGATTGGCGGCCGGCCTGCCGCCCCTTAAACCCAACACAAAAAAATACCCCAGCCTCTCGACCGGGGTATTTCTTCAAGCACTTCTCGCTACATCAATGGTTAACCGCCCCACTCGCCCCCAGACCAGTCTGCGAACGCACAAACTGCGGGAAGAACAGTGCACGCTCGTTCACGCCTTCAGCCGACTTGTCGGTGACGGAGAAGAACCAGATGCCGACGAAGGCAATGGCCATCGAGAACAGCGCAGGGTATTCATACGGGAAGATCGCCTTCTCGTGACCCAGGATCTGCACCCAGATGGTCGGACCGAGCACCATCAGGCCCACGGCACTGACCAGGCCCAGCCAGCCGCCAATCATGGCGCCACGGGTAGTCAGCTTCTTCCAGTACATCGAGAGCAGCAGTACCGGGAAGTTGCAGCTTGCCGCGATGGAGAACGCCAGGCCCACCATGAACGCGATGTTCTGCTTCTCGAACAGGATGCCCAGGCCGATCGCCAGCACCGCCAGGGCGATGGTGGTGATCTTCGACACGCGGATCTCATCCTTTTCGTTGGCTTTGCCTTTCTTGACGACACTGGCATACAGGTCATGGGACACCGCCGAGGCACCGGCCAGGGTCAGACCCGCCACTACCGCCAGGATGGTGGCAAAGGCTACGGCCGAGATAAAGCCCAGGAAGATGCTGCCACCCACCGCGTCAGCCAGGTGCACCGCCGCCATGTTGTTGCCACCCAGCAAGGCACCTGCCGCGTCCTTGAAGGCCGGGTTGGTGCTGACCAGCAGGATCGCGCCGAAGCCGATGATGAAGGTCAGGATGTAGAAGTAACCGATGAAGCCAGTGGCGTACAGCACGCTCTTGCGAGCTTCCTTGGCGTCACTCACGGTGAAGAAGCGCATCAGAATGTGCGGCAGGCCAGCGGTACCGAACATCAGCGCCAGACCCAGGGAGAACGCCGAGATCGGATCCTTGACCAGGCCACCAGGGCTCATGATCGCTTCACCCTTGGCGTGAACCTTGACCGCCTCGGAGAACAGCATGTTGAAGTCGAAGTTGACGTGCTTCATGACCATCAGCGCCATGAACGAAGCGCCCGACAGCAACAGCACCGCCTTGATGATCTGTACCCAGGTAGTGGCCAGCATGCCGCCGAACAGCACGTAGAGGCACATCAGGATACCGACCAGAATCACCGCAACGTGATAATCCAGGCCGAACAGCAGCTGGATCAGCTTACCGGCACCCACCATCTGCGCGATCAGGTAGAACGCCACCACGACCAGCGAGCCGCTGGCAGACAAGGTGCGGATCTGGGTTTGCCCCAGGCGGTAGGACGCCACGTCGGCAAAGGTGTATTTACCCAGGTTACGCAGGCGCTCGGCGATCAGGAACAGAATGATCGGCCAGCCGACCAAAAAGCCGATGGAGTAGATCAGACCGTCGTAGCCAGACGTGAACACCAGCGCGGAAATCCCCAGGAAGGACGCGGCCGACATGTAGTCACCGGCAATCGCCAGGCCGTTCTGGAAACCGGTGATCCGCCCGCCCGCAGCATAGTAGTCGGCTGCCGAGTTGTTGCGCTTGGACGCCCAGTAGGTAATGCACAAGGTCGCGCCAACGAAAGCCACGAACATGACAATGGCCGAAACGTTAAGCGGTTGTTTCTGCACGGCACCGGTCAGGGCTTCAGCCGCCCAGGCCCCCGGTGCGAAAGCTGCGATGCTCAACAGAGCCATTAGACGCCGGATCATTGCTGAGCCTCCTTGAGAATCGCATTGTTCAGATCGTCGAACTCACCGTTGGCGCGTCGCACGTAGATACCGGTCAGGATGAAGGCCGAGACGATCAGGCCGACACCTATGGGGATACCCCAGGTAATGGTGGACTCGGGCGAAATCTTGGCCCCGAGAACATGCGGCCCGTAGGCAATCAGAAGAATGAAGCCTGAATACAACCCAAGCATGATCGCCGAGAGAATCCAGGCGAACTTTTCTCTTTTTCTCACCAGCTCCTTGAAGCGCGGGCTGTTTTGAATCGAGAGGTAAATGCTGTCGTTCATTGTTTTTATCCTCGCAGCACAGATTTAATTGGAACAGCTCTACTCTATGCGGCTGAAGGCCAGGTTCCAGACGACCTTAGTATTAGAACGACATGACGTTTATCGATTGATGACGAGCACCGTTACCCCTTGTGGGAGCGAGCCTGATCGCGATAGCGGTGGGTCTGTGGGTGCACCGTCGAATGTACCGTCGCCATCGCGAGCAGGCTCGCTCCCACAAGGACGTGGGCGAGGCTAAAAAACGCAGGCATAAAAAAACCGCATGACGCCACGTCATGCGGTTTCGAGGATGTTAAACCGGGCGGATTACTTGCCGGTCCACTCCTTCACGCGGTCCGGGTGTTTGGCAACCCAATCCTTGGCAGCGGCGTCCGGCTTGGCGCCTTCCTGAATCGCCAGCATGACCTCGCCGATTTCGTCTTTCGAGTTCCACTGGAACTTCTTCAGGAACGCGACCACTTCCGGCGCCTTGGTGTCCAGCTCCTTGCTGCCGATGCTGTTCACGGTTTCAGCCGCGCCGTAAACGCCTTTCGGGTCTTCCAGGAAGCGCAGTTTCCACTTGGCGAACATCCAGTGCGGCACCCAACCGGTGACGGCGATGGATTCTTTTTTCTTCTCGGCACGGGTCAGCTCGGCAATCATGCCGGCGCCGGAACTGGCCTTGAGTTGATACCCGGTCAGGTCGTAATCCTTGATGGCCTGCTCGGTCTTGATCATGACACCTGAACCGGCGTCGATACCGACAATGCGGTTCTTGAAGCTGTCATCGGTCTTGAGGTCGGCCACGGACTGGGCCTTGACGTACTCCGGCACGATCAGGCCGATTTTTGCATCCTTGAAGTTCGGACCGTAATCGACCACCTGATCCTTGTTCTTGGTCCAGTAGTCGCCATGGGTCACCGGCAGCCAGGCCGAGAGCATCGCGTCGAGTTTGCCAGTGGCTACGCCTTGCCACATGATCCCGGTCGCAACCGCTTGCAGCTTCACGTCATAGCCCAGTTTCTGCTTGATGACTTCGGCCGCCACATGGGTGGTCGCGACGCTGTCGGACCAGCCATCGACATAACCGATGCTCAGGGTTTTGGTTTCGGCGCTGGCCAGTGTGGAGCTGATCGCCAGTACCAGTGCGGCACCTGCGCCCAAGAGTCGTCGCATTCTCATCGTTACTTCCCCGAAAGTGCTGCGCCCGACGGATGCCGAGCGGCGTCAACGTATTGTTATGGTGCACAGCGCCCCCATCACGCTCGCCTGCAAAACCGGTTCGAACGTCAGTGGAGTACTGACTCGTTGATCATCAACCTGCGCCGATCTGGAACCTGCTCTGCCTGCGACGTTGAAGCAACGAGAAACGACATCAGAACGCCAGCTACCTGCCTGCGCCATTCGGGCCAACAAAAATGCTCTCCTGCCGGTCACGCCCGAATTCGGCAAACCGCCAGATAACTAGCCGCTACCACGCGTGACCGTGTATCTTCGCGCTACTATCGCGCCCCGTTTGTGCCTGTTTTGTGCCTGTTTTGTGCCAATCATGGCACTTGGCTTCACTTCGGCGGTCATAGCCTGCGAACTTCAATCGGCATCTTCCTTTAAGGGATCCAGTCATGCTCCATTCCTTGCGCTTCGCTGCCTTCGCCGGCGGCCTTTTTCTGAGTGCGTCCGCGCTGGCGGTGGACATCGATGCCGCCAGCTATGGCTACCCCTTGACCAACCCGTTCGAGGCGACCATCGCCACTACGCCACCGGACCTGCGCCCGGAACTGCCCCCGATCGAAGATATCGACCAGGCGGACCACAGCCTGACCCTGCGCCCGGAACGCGAGTTCATCCTGCCAGACAATTTCTGGCCGGTGAAAAGCCTCACCTACCGCATGGCGACCCAGGACAAGCCCGCGCCGCTGATCTTCCTGATCGCTGGCACCGGCGCACGATACGACAGCAGCCTCAACGAATACCTCAAGCGCCTCTATTACAAGGCCGGTTACCACGTGGTGCAGCTGTCGTCGCCCACCAGCTTTGACTTCATGAGTGCCGCTTCGCGCTTCGCCACACCCGGCATCACCAAGGAAGACGCCGAAGACATGTACCGGGTGATGCAGGCCGTGCGCGCGCAGAACCCCAAGTTGCCCGTGACCGAGTATTACCTCACCGGCTACAGCCTCGGCGCCCTGGACGCGGCTTTCGTCGCGCATCTGGATGAAACCCGACGCAGCTTCAACTTCAAGAAAGTGCTGCTGCTCAACCCGCCGGTCAACCTCTACACCTCGATCACCAACCTGGACAAACTGGTCCAGACCGAGGTCAAGGGCATCAACAACACCACCACTTTTTATGAATTGGTGCTCAACAAGCTGACTCGTTACTTTCAGCAAAAAGGCTACATCGATCTCAACGATGCCCTGCTCTATGATTTCCAGCAGTCCAAGCAGCACCTGACCAACGAGCAGATGGCGATGCTGATCGGCACTTCGTTCCGCTTCTCGGCGGCCGACATTGCATTCACCTCGGACCTGATCAACCGTCGCGGCCTGATCATCCCGCCCAAATTCCCGATTACCGAAAGCACCAGCCTGACGCCGTTCCTCAAGCGCGCGTTGCAATGCGATTTCGACTGCTATCTCACCGAGCAGGTGATTCCGATGTGGCGCGCGCGCACCGACGGCGGCAGCCTGTTGCAACTGATCGATCAGGTCAGCCTTTATGCGCTCAAGGATTACCTGCACGACAGTCCGAAGATTGCCGTCATGCACAACGCCGACGACGTCATCCTCGGCCCGGGCGATCTGGGCTTCTTGCGCAAGACCTTTGGCGACCGCCTGACGGTTTACCCATTGGGCGGCCACTGCGGCAACCTAAACTACCGCGTCAACAGCGACGCCATGCTGGAGTTCTTCCGTGGCTAAATATCTCCTGCTTATCGCCGCGTTAATGAGTGCCGGCATGGTCCACGCCGATAACAGCAAGGCCAACGCGCCTGTGGTGGTGGACTCCGACGGTTTCAAGGAACCGTTGAGCAAGCTCAAGTTCAACCCCGGGCTGGACCAGCGCGAATTCGAACGCTCGACCCTCAACGCCCTGAACGTCTATGACCCGCTGGAGTCCTGGAACCGCCGCGTTTACCACTTCAATTATCGATTCGATCAGTGGGTCTTCCTGCCAGTCGTCGATGGTTACCGTTACATCACGCCAGGTTTCCTGCGCACCGGGGTGAGCAACTTCTTCAATAACCTGGGAGACGTGCCGAACCTGATGAACAGCCTGCTGCAATTCAAGGGCAAGCGTTCGATGGAAACCACGGCACGCCTGCTGCTCAACACCACCGTCGGCATCGCCGGCCTGTGGGACCCGGCCACCGCCATGGGCCTGCCGCGCCAGAGCGAAGACTTCGGTCAGACCCTGGGCTTCTATGGCGTGCCCGGCGGTGCGTATTTCGTACTGCCGATCTTCGGCCCTTCGAACCTTCGCGACACCTCGGGATTGCTGGTGGACTACACGGCTGAATCGGCGATCAACTTCCTCAACGTTTCAGAAGTCAGCGGCAACCACCCGGAACTGCTGCTCCTGCGCGCCGTGGACAAGCGCCACCAGACCAGCTTCCGCTATGGCCAACTGAACTCGCCATTCGAATATGAGAAGGTGCGTTACGTGTATACCGAGTCGCGCAAGTTGCAGATTGCCGAGTAACTCCCGGCCACCCCAAAACCCACTGTGGGAGCGAGCCTGCTCGCGATGAGGGCCTGCCATTCAACATTTATGTTGGCTGGTAGACCGCTATCGCGAGCAGGCTCGCTCCCACAGTTGTCATGTGTTGTCAGATTCAGCTTTTCAGCGCCTTCCAGACCTTGCCAACCACCATCACTCCCGCCAACACCAGCGCCCCCGCCACAATCCCGGCCACCGCATTAAGCAGCAACGGCACAATGAACCCGGCGCCGCCAGCACTGGCCGTCACACCTTCGATCCAGTGATGCACCACCGGCACGCCATGGGTCAGGATGCCGCCGCCCACCAGGAACATCGCCGCCGTGCCGATCACCGACAGGCCTTTCATCATGTAGGGCGCGGCGCGCAGGATGGCGCCACCGACGCTCTTGGCCCATTGCCCCGGCTTCTGCGTCAGCCACAACCCCAGGTCATCGAGCTTGACGATCCCGGCCACCAAACCATAGACGCCGACGGTCATGACGATGGCGATACCCGACAGCACGATCACCTGCTGGGTCAGCGGTGCATCAGCGACGGTGCCGAGGGTGATGGCGATGATTTCCGCCGAGAGGATGAAGTCGGTGCGTATCGCACCTTTGATCTTGTCCTTTTCGAAGGCCACCAGATCGACCGCCGGATTCGCCACGGCCTCGACCAGTTGCGCATGCTCGGCCTGGTCTTGCGCCTTGCTGTGAAGGAACTTGTGGGCCAGTTTCTCGAACCCTTCGAAGCACAGGTAGGCGCCCCCCACCATCAGCAGTGGCGTCACCAGCCAGGGCACGAAAGCGCTGATGGCCAACGCCGACGGCACCAGGATCAGTTTGTTGATGAACGACCCCTTGGCCACCGCCCAGACCACCGGTATTTCCCGCTCGGCACGCACGCCTGACACCTGCTGGGCATTGAGCGCCAGGTCATCGCCGAGCACGCCGGCGGTTTTCTTGGCGGCCATCTTGGTCATCAATGCAACATCGTCGAGCACTGTGGCGATATCGTCGATCAGTAACAGCAAACTGCTTCCGGCCATGGAGGAACTCCTTGAACAATAATGCTGCGCAGCATAGCGCGCCCGACGTGGCCGCGGGGCATTCTTGAGCGCTTCGCGAGGCCGGTGCTACCATGCGCAACCGCCAGAACAGGCAAGGAACCCCTGGGTTTATGAGCACTATCCGCGAGCGCAACAAAGAACTGATCCTGCGTGCCGCCAGCGAAGAGTTTGCCGACAAGGGCTTCGCGGCGACCAAAACCAGCGATATCGCGGCCAAGGCGGGCCTGCCAAAACCCAACGTCTACTACTATTTCAAGTCCAAGGAAAATCTCTACCGCGAGGTGCTGGAAAGTATCATCGAGCCAATCCTCCAGGCCTCGACCCCGTTCAACGCGGACGGCGTGCCCGGCGAAGTGCTGAGCCACTACATCCGCTCCAAGATCCGCATCTCCCGCGACCTGCCCTTCGCCTCAAAAGTCTTCGCCAGCGAAATCATGCACGGCGCCCCACACCTGAGTGCCGACCTGGTGGAACAACTCAACGCCCAGGCCCGGCACAACATCGACTGCATCCAGACCTGGATCGACCGCGGCCAGATCGCCCCCATCGACCCCAACCACCTGATGTTCAGCATCTGGGCCGCCACCCAGACCTATGCCGATTTCGACTGGCAGATCAGCGCCGTGACCGGCAAGGCGAAGCTGGATGAGGCGGATTACGAAGCGGCGGCGCAGACGATTATTCGGTTGGTGTTGAAGGGGTGTGAGGTGGATCGCTAGGCTCAGAACCGTGCCGCGGCCATCGCGAGCAGGCTCGCTCCCACAGGGGATTTTCTGTGTTCAGACATTTTGTGTCCATCACATAAACCCTGTGGGAACGGGCTTTCTCGCGCAGACTCGCCCCACAGGGTTCTGCTGTGAATGTAGATTCTGCGAGCAACCTAAATCCCTTGTGGGAGCGAGCCTGCTCGCGATAGCGGCAACTCGATTTCGAGTCAAAGCCAAATGGCATCCCACAGCGGATAATCGCCAAGCCGCTTCACGAGACCTGCCCGCAACGGGTTAGCGACGACATAGCGCGCCATTATGATCAACTCGTCTTCCCGCCGCAGTGCGCGGTCATGAAATCCTTGCTGCCAAAGGCTGACTTTATTACCCAGGCGCAGATTTACAGCTTTGGTACTCAATGATTTGATCCTTTGCATCAACTCACTCAAAGATCCCCTTCGCAACTCGATCAACCAATGGAAATGATCAGGCATGACCACCCAAGCCAATGAGTCGGCCCAGCCTTGCTCCTGAGCTTTTCGAAATTGCTCAACGACCAATCTACCCAGGATAACGTCCTTAAAAATTGGTATGCGGCCAAATGTGTTGGTGGTCAGTAAATAGACCCGACTGGATTCGGCGTAGCGACCGAGGCGCAGTCTATGTGAAGCAGGTGAACCAGGCATTCCTTGCCCCTTTGATGATTGACTCATGAAGAAGGCTAGATCTGTGCATGCCTGGATAGGAGGCAAACTTTTAGCTGGATGTGTCTGCTGGATGGCTATCGCGAGCAGGCTCGCTCCCACAGGGGATTTGCGGTGCCCATACATATTGTGTCCGCCCAAGTCCACCTGTGGGAGCGAGCCTGCTCGCGATAGCAATAGGTCAGTCAATACAAAATCAAGCCACCCCCGCATCCGCCATCAACCCCACTCCCTCCACGGCCCTGATCGCAACCTGCTCATCAACATCCGAGGTATCGCCACTGATGCCAATGGCGCCCAGCACCCTCCCCTCCTGATCCCTGATCAACACCCCACCCGGGGCCGGTACGACGTTGCCTTGGCCCAACCCATTCAAAGCGGCAAAGAACGCCGGGCGTTGCTGGGCGTCCTGGGCCAGCAGGCGCGAGCCTTTGCCCAGGGCGATGGCGCCCCAGGCCTTGCCGATGGCGATCTGAGGGCGAAGCAGGCTCGCGCCGTCTTCGCGTTGCAAGGCAATCAGATGGCCGCCGCTGTCCAGGACCGCAATGGTCAGGGGTGCAGCGCTGATTTCACGGCCTGCGGCAAGGGCTTGCCCCGTCAGGTTGACGGCGACTTTCAAGGTTAAAGCGCTCATAGGTGCTGTCCTTTTTTTGTTGTGGGAAGCGTTCCTGGCATTGCCATCAGCAATACCAGACGCAAACAATAGAACACAATGATAATATTTTTTGTATACAATAAATCCAACAACGTAACCTTATCGACGAAAAGCCACAGCATTTACGGCCTTCCGACGAATGAAACAGGTGCTTGAGGAAATGGATTGACCTGCGCCGTCCGCCGTGAATACACTCAGCGCAAAGCCACTTGTATACAATTACAAAACGTAAGAGGCACAAAATCATGAGCAAAATGAGAGCAATCGAAGCCGCCGTTCTGGTGATGCGCCGTGAAGGCGTGGACACCGCCTTCGGCATCCCGGGTGCCGCGATCAACCCGCTGTACTCTGCCCTGCAAAGGGTGGGTGGCATCGATCATGTCCTCGCTCGCCACGTTGAAGGCGCCTCCCACATGGCCGAGGGCTACACCCGCACCAAGGCCGGTAACATTGGCGTGTGCATCGGCACCTCGGGGCCGGCGGGGACCGACATGGTGACGGGGCTCTACAGCGCTTCGGCCGACTCGATCCCGATCCTGTGCATCACCGGCCAAGCGCCCCGCGCCCGCCTGCACAAGGAAGATTTCCAGGCTGTGGATATCACCAGCATCGTCAAACCGGTGACCAAGTGGGCCACCACCGTTCTGGAACCGGGCCAGGTGCCGTACGCTTTCCAGAAAGCCTTCTTTGAGATGCGCTCCGGTCGCCCGGGCCCGGTGTTGATCGACCTGCCGTTCGACGTGCAGATGGCCGAGATCGAGTTCGACATCGACGCCTACCAACCGCTGCCCCTGGCCAAACCCGCCGCCAACCGCGTGCAGATCGAAAAAGCCCTGGCCATGCTCGATCAGGCCGAGCGCCCCTTGCTGGTGGCCGGCGGCGGGATCATCAACGCCGATGCCAGTGAGCTGCTGGTGGAGTTCGCTGAGCTGACCGGCATCCCAGTCATCCCTACCTTGATGGGCTGGGGCACCATCCCTGACGATCACCCGCTGATGGTCGGCATGGTCGGCCTGCAAACCTCCCACCGCTATGGCAATGCGACGCTGCTCAAATCGGACGTGGTGCTGGGTATCGGCAACCGCTGGGCTAACCGCCACACCGGTTCGGTGGATGTCTACACCGAAGGCCGCACCTTCATTCATGTGGACATCGAGCCGACCCAGATCGGCCGTGTGTTTACCCCCGACCTGGGCATCGTGTCCGACGCCGCTTCGGCACTGACGGCGTTCATCGAAGTCGCCCGCGAATGGCAAGCCGCCGGCAAACTGAAAAACCGCAGCGCCTGGCTGCAGGACTGCCAGCAGCGCAAGGCCAGCCTGCAGCGCAAGACCCACTTCGACAACGTGCCGATCAAACCCCAGCGTGTGTACGAAGAAATGAACCAGGTCTTCGGCAAGGACACCTGCTACGTCAGCACCATCGGGCTGTCGCAGATCGCCGGGGCGCAGTTCCTGCACGTCTACAAACCGCGCCACTGGATCAACTGCGGCCAGGCCGGCCCGTTGGGCTGGACCATTCCGGCGGCACTGGGGGTGGTCAAGGCCGACCCGAGCCGCAAGGTCGTGGCGTTGTCGGGCGACTATGACTTCCAGTTCATGATCGAAGAGCTGGCGGTAGGCGCGCAGTTCAAGCTGCCGTACATCCACGTGGTGGTGAACAACTCCTACCTGGGGTTGATCCGCCAGGCCCAGCGCGGGTTCGACATGGACTATTGCGTGCAACTGTCCTTCGACAACCTCAACGCCCCGGAACTCAACGGTTATGGCGTGGACCACGTCGCCGTGGCCGAGGGCCTGGGTTGCAAGGCGCTGCGGGTGTTCGAACCGTCCGGCATCCAGCCGGCGCTGCGCAAGGCCCAGGAGTTGATCGAGGAGTTCAAGGTGCCGGTGATCGTCGAGATCATCCTGGAACGGGTGACCAACATTTCCATGGGCACCGAGATCAACGCCGTCAACGAATTCGAAGACCTGGCGCTGGTGGGCAACGATGCGCCGACAGCGATTTCGTTGCTCGATTGAATGCCGACGCACTCCTGTGGGAGCGAGCTTGCTCGCGATGACGGCGCTACATTCAACATGGATGCAAGCAGACACACCACTATCGCGAGCAAGCTCGCTCCCACAGGGGGCCTGCCAACTATTTATAGGAGACCACCATGCCGCGTTTTGCAGCCAACCTGTCCATGCTGTTCACCGAGCAGGATTTCCTCGCCCGTTTCGAAGCGGCCGCCAAGGCCGGTTTCACCGGTGTCGAATACCTGTTCCCTTATGACTACAGCTCCGCCGAGCTCAAGGCGCTGCTCCAGGCCAATGGCCTGACCCAGGTGCTGTTCAACCTGCCGGCCGGCGACTGGGCCAAGGGCGAGCGCGGCATTGCCTGTCTTCCGGACCGGGTTGAAGAGTTCCGCTCGGGCGTTGACCTGGCGATCGCTTATGCCCAGGTGCTGGGCAACACCCAGGTCAACTGCCTGGCCGGCATTTGTCCGCAGAACTGCGACAAGGCCCTGGTGGAGAAAACCTTCGTCGCCAACCTGAAATACGCTGCCGAGAAGCTGCAGGCCAAAGGCATCAAGCTGGTGATGGAAGCTATCAACACCCGCGACATTCCCGGTTTCTACTTGAACAACACCGCCCAGGCCCTGTCGATCCGCGAGCAGGTGGGCAGCGCCAACCTGTTTCTGCAATACGACATCTACCACATGCAAATCATGGAAGGCGACCTGGCCCGGACCCTGTCGGCGCACCTGGGTCAGATCAACCATGTGCAACTGGCGGACAACCCGGGACGCAACGAGCCGGGAACCGGCGAGATCAACTACCGCTTCCTGTTCGAACACTTGGACCGCATCGGTTACCAGGGCTGGGTCGGCTGCGAATACAAGCCGCTGACCAGCACGGAAGCGGGTCTGGGGTGGCTGAAAAGCCATAACGCAGTCTGACCCAAAAAATCCCCTGTGGGAGCGAGCCTGCTCGCGATAGCTGTAGTCCAGCCAACCTATTCGTTGAATGTGAAACCGACATCGCGAGCAGGCTCGCTCCCACAGGAAAGCAGTCTCATTTGCTGAAGCAGCAATAAAAACAAGAGGATTTTCTCATGGCTAAAATCGGATTCATCGGCACCGGCATCATGGGCCATCCCATGGCA
Source organism: Pseudomonas sp. A214 (assembly GCF_900156295.1). Lineage (NCBI taxonomy): Bacteria > Pseudomonadati > Pseudomonadota > Gammaproteobacteria > Pseudomonadales > Pseudomonadaceae > Pseudomonas > Pseudomonas sp. A214. The sequence continues at coordinate 2,449,279 of NZ_LT707062.1, read as the reverse complement.
ATGAACCTGCAAAAGGCCGGGCACAGTCTGTTCCTGAGCCAGCACCACGACCCGGCCCCCGCCGATCTGCTGGCCGGCGGCGCGGTGGCGCTGGCCAACCCGAAGGAAGTCGCCCAGGAAGCCGAGTTCATCATCGTCATGGTCCCGGACACCCCGCAGGTCGATGACGTGCTGTTTCGCGCCGATGGCGTCGCGGCGGGCGTGAGCACGGGCAAGGTGGTCATCGACATGAGCTCGATCTCCCCCACCGCCACCAAGGCGTTCGCGGCCAGGATCAATGAAAAAGGCGCGCAATACCTCGATGCCCCCGTGTCCGGTGGTGAAGTCGGCGCCAAGGCCGCCACACTGAGCATCATGGTCGGCGGCGACAGCGGCGCTTTCGAGCGTGCCCTGCCGCTGTTCCAGGCCATGGGCAAGAACATCACCCTGGTGGGTGGCAACGGCGACGGCCAGACCGCGAAAGTGGCGAACCAGATCATCGTCGCGCTGAACATCCAGGCCGTGGCCGAAGCCCTGCTGTTCGCCGCGAAAAACGGCGCCGATCCGGCCAAGGTTCGCGAAGCGTTGATGGGCGGTTTTGCCTCTTCGAAGATCCTGGAAGTACACGGCGAGCGCATGATCAAGGGCACCTTCGATCCGGGCTTCCGCATCAGCCTGCACCAGAAGGACCTGAACCTGGCCCTGCAAGGCGCCAAGGAGCTGAACATCAACCTGCCCAACACCGCCAACGCCCAGCAAGTTTTCAGCACCTGCGCGGCCATCGGCGGCAGCAACTGGGATCACTCGGCGTTGATCAAGGGGTTGGAGCACATGGCGAATTTCTCGATTCGCGACAAGTAAACCTGCACTAACCCCTGTGGGAGCGAGCCTGCTCGCGATAGCGGTCTTACATTCAACACATAAAGTGACTGGATTAACGCCATCGCGAGCAGGCTCGCTCCCACAGGGAATCGAGTCGCTTCATCCAATAATAAAAATCGGGAGTCCGCCATGTCGGTCGATCCGCAACAATTGCTGCGCGAGCTGTTTGCCACAGCCATCGATGCGGCCCATCCGCAGCATGTCCTTGAACAGTATCTGCCCAGCGATCGCAGCGGCCGGGTGATCGTCATCGGCGCCGGCAAGGCCGCCGCGGCGATGGCGCAGGTGGTCGAGCGCTGCTGGCAGGGCGACGTCACCGGTTTGGTGGTGACCCGCTACGGCCATGGCGCGCCTTGCCAGAAGATCGAAGTAGTGGAAGCCGCTCACCCGGTGCCTGATGCGGCGGGCCTGGCGGTGGCCCAACGGGTGCTGGAGCTGGTCAGCAACCTCAACGAAGACGACCGGGTGATTTTCCTGCTGTCCGGCGGCGGCTCGGCGTTGCTGGCGCTGCCGGCAGCTGGAATCACCCTGGCCGACAAGCAATCGATCAACAAGGCTTTGCTCAAGTCCGGTGCCACCATCGGCGAGATGAATTGCGTGCGCAAACATCTCTCGGCAATCAAGGGCGGGCGCCTGGGCAAGGCCTGCTGGCCGGCGACGGTCTACACCTACGCGATTTCCGATGTGCCCGGCGACCTCGCCACGGTCATCGCCTCCGGCCCCACCGTGGCCGACCCCAGTACGTCGGCCGAAGCCTTGGCGATCCTCAAGCGCTACAACATTGAAGTACCGGCCTCGGTGCGCAACTGGTTGCAAAGCCCGGAATCGGAAACCGTCAAACCCGGCGACCCGCGCCTGGCCCGCAGTCACTTCCAATTGATCGCCCGTCCCCAACAATCACTGGAAGCGGCGGCGGTGAAAGCCCGCCAGGCCGGTTTCAGCCCGTTGATCCTCGGCGACCTGGAAGGCGAATCCCGGGAAGTGGCCAAAGTCCACGCCGGTATCGCCCGGCAAATCGCCCTGCACGGCCAGCCTCTGGCGGCGCCATGCGTGATCCTCTCCGGCGGCGAAACCACAGTCACCGTGCACGGCAATGGCCGGGGCGGACGCAACGCAGAATTCCTGCTCAGCCTGACCGACAGCCTCAAGGGCCATCCCGGCATTTACGCACTGGCCGGTGACACGGACGGCATCGACGGTTCCGAAGACAACGCCGGCGCCATCATGACCCCGGACAGCTATCGCCGAGCCGCCGAACTGGGCCTGAGCGCCAGCGACGAGCTGGACAATAACAATGGCTACGGCTACTTCGCCGCGCTGGAGGCGTTGATCGTTACCGAGCCGACGCGCACCAACGTCAACGACTTTCGCGCCATCCTGATTCTTGAGAACCCCAAACATGACGCCTGATAAAAAGGTCAAGATTCTCGCGACCCTTGGCCCCGCAACCCGTGGGATCGATGACATCCGTGAACTGGTGCAAGCCGGCGTGAATATTTTCCGCCTGAACTTCAGCCACGGCGAGCATGCCGACCACGCCCAGCGCTACCAGTGGATTCGTGACGTCGAGCAGCAGCTCAACTACCCACTGGGCATTCTGATGGACTTGCAGGGCCCGAAACTTCGCGTGGGCACATTCGCCGACGGCAAAGTGCTGCTGCAACGCGGCCAGGCCCTGCGCCTGGATCTGGACGCCACGCCCGGCGATGAACAGCGGGTCAACCTGCCCCACCCACAGATCATCGCGGCCCTGGAGCCGGGCATGGACCTGCTGCTGGACGACGGCAAGCTGCGCCTGCGTGTGACCACCAAACACGCCGATGCCATCGACACCCAAGTGCTCAACGGCGGCGAACTGTCAGACCGCAAAGGCGTGAATGTGCCCCAGGCCGTGCTCGACATGAGCCCGCTGACCACCAAGGACCGTCGCGACTTGAGCTTTGGCCTGGAGCTGGGCGTGGACTGGGTGGCGCTGTCGTTCGTGCAGCGCCCCGAGGACATCCGCGAGGCGCGTGCGTTGATTGGCGACAAGGCATTCCTAATGGCCAAGATCGAGAAACCGTCGGCGGTGACCCAGCTTCGGGAGATCGCCGAACTGAGCGACGCGATCATGGTTGCCCGGGGTGACTTGGGTGTCGAAGTACCGGCCGAAAGCGTGCCGCAGATCCAGAAGAACATCATCGGCACCTGCCGCGCCCTTGGTAAACCGGTGGTGGTGGCCACGCAGATGCTCGAATCCATGCGTTTTTCTCCCGCACCCACCCGAGCCGAAGTCACCGATGTGGCCAACGCCGTGGCTGAAGGGGCCGATGCAGTGATGCTGTCGGCGGAAACCGCGTCGGGCGATTACCCCCTCGAAGCCGTGCAGATCATGAGCAAGATCATCCGCCAGGTGGAGAACGGCCCGGATTACCAGGCGCAGTTGGATGTCAGCCGGCCGAAGGCCGAAGCCACGGCGTCGGACGCCATCAGTTGCGCAATCCGGCGTATCAGCAATGTACTGCCGGTAGCGGTGCTGGTGAACTACAGCGAATCGGGCAGCTCCAGCCTGCGGGCGGCGCGGGAGCGGCCGACGGTGCCGATCCTCAACCTCACGCCCAACCTGCAAGCAGCCCGCCGTCTGACCGTGGCCTGGGGCGTGCATTCGGTGGTCAACGATCGGCTGCGCCAAGTGGACGAAGTGTGCTCTACGGCCCTGGAAATCGCCCAGGCCCAGGGCATGGCCCAGCGGGGCGACACCCTACTGATCACAGCCGGCGTGCCGTTCGGGCAGCCGGGGTCGACTAATTCGCTGCGCATTGAGACGTTGATTTAGCGCCTGTATCGGCCTCATCGCGAGCAGGCTCGCTCCCACAGGGGTTTTGTGAACACCACAGATCCAGTGTGGGAGCGAGCCTGCTCGCGATGAAACCCACTCGGTCTCTCAGACACGCCTAGCCATGCCCTACACCCACTGCCCCGACTGGGCCACCGCCCTGCTCAACGGCTTCAGCCAGATTTTCCTCCAGCGTCATCCGCTGTGCGGTCTGCTGTGCCTGCTGGCGATTCTCTTCACCGCACCCGCCTTGTTTGGCGGTGCGTTGCTCGGCGGCGTGGCCGGGTTGCTCACCGCCCAGCGACGCGGTTATGCCAAGGTTGATCGACAGGCCGGACTGTTCAGTTACAACGGCATCCTGCTGGGCTTGCTATTGAGCCTCGCGTTACCCTGGTCAGCCGTGTTGCCGCCATTGATTATTGCCAGCGGCGGCCTCAGCGCGATGTTGACCGAGCAATGGCTCAAGCGCAGCCGTGGCCCTCAGTGCCTGCCCGCCTACACCGCGCCGTTCGTGGCGCTGGGCTGGTTGCTGCTGAGTTTTGCCCCGGCACAGCCATCACCCGTTTCGGTTGAACTGACGATGGCCAATTTGCTGGCCGCTTGTTGGAGCGGACTCGGTCAGGTCATGTTTCTCGACCAGCCATTCGCCGGTGCGCTGATCGCTGTGGGATTGTTGATTGCCAATCCACGCGCCGCCGGGTGGGCGATGCTGGGTTCAGCCGCTGGCCTGGGGTTCTCCCTGCTGCATCACGACACGACCCAAGCCCTGTCGGGGCTCGGCGGTTATAACCCGGCCCTGGTGGCGCTGGCCCTCAGCCAACAACGCCGCCAGCGATGGTTGCCGCTGGCGGGTATTGTGCTGGCGCTCATACTCACACCGGGCTTTCTTGCCCTCGGTCTGGCGCCGCTGACCGCGCCCTTCATCCTGGCCTGCTGGCTGGTTCATGCCACCCACCGAGTGTGGCAACAGGCCAGTCGGGACACTGCGCCTTGCGCTTTGCGGGGCAATCACCCTAGGCTTCGCTGACTATTGGTTCAGGCGAAGGTTATGGATAGCAGCAACTGGCGTGAACGCCTCTACGTGATCATTTTCCAGACCGACACCGTGGCCGGCCGGCGCTTCGACAGCACACTGCTGTTGATCATCCTCGCCAGCCTGGTGATCGTGATGCTCGACAGCATCGACAGCGTGCACCAGAACTACGCCTCCCTGCTGGCCGCCATCGAATGGGGGTTCACCTTCATCTTCATCGTCGAATATGGCCTGCGCCTGTACTGCTCGCCCAAGCCCCTGCGCTATGCGTTCAGCTTCTACGGCCTGGTGGACTTGCTGGCGATCGTGCCCGGGATCCTGGCGCTGTACTACAGCGACGCCCAGTATCTGCTGATCGTTCGCATCATTCGCATGCTGCGGATATTCCGCGTGCTCAAGCTCAGCCCTTACCTCAAGCAAGCCAACTACCTACTGGCGGCGCTGCGGGGGAGCAAGCAGAAAATCATCGTGTTCCTGGTCAGCGTCTCGACCCTGGTGACCGTGTTCGGCACCTTGATGTACGTCATTGAAGGCCCCGAGAACGGTTTCACCAGCATTCCCAAGGGCATCTATTGGGCCATCGTCACACTGACCACCGTGGGCTTTGGCGATATCGTGCCCAAGACGGCATTGGGCCAGGTGGTTTCGTCCCTGGTGATGATCACCGGTTACTCGATCATCGCCGTGCCGACGGGCATTTTCACCGCTGAGCTGGCCACGGCCATGCGCGGTGACCAGCTCAAGCATGATTGTCCGGTCTGCAGCAAAAACAACCACGATCATGGAGCTGCGTTCTGCTCCCGTTGCGGCAATGCGCTGTTTAAGAAACTGGAATAAGCAAAGCACTTTTTAATGCTTGATGGCCTATTGGCTTGCCGCTAGTGTGCCGGCTAATTGCCCGGAACCCCTTTCAAATAAAAAGGAATTCGCAGTGAAGAACTTCTTTGGTGCCTCCCTTCTCGCCGCTGGCCTGACCTTTGGCAGCCTGGCCCACGCCGCCCCGCCCCTGCTCAACGTTTCCTACGACGTGATGCGTGATTTCTACAAGGACTACAACACGGCTTTCCAGAAACACTGGCAGGCCGAGCACAACGAAAACATCATCGTGCAGATGTCTTTCGGCGGTTCCAGCAAGCAGGCACGCTCGGTGATCGACGGGCTGCCAGCTGACGTCATCACCATGAATATGGCCACCGACATCAATGCCCTGGCGGATAACGGCAAACTGGTGCCCGAAAACTGGGTCACCCGCTTACCGAACAACAGTGCCCCCTTCACCTCAGCCACCGTATTCATCGTGCGCAAGGGCAACCCGAAAGCGCTGAAAGATTGGCCCGACCTGCTCAAGGACGGCGTGCAGGTGATCGTGCCCAACCCGAAGACCTCCGGCAACGGTCGCTACACCTACCTGTCGGCCTGGGGGTATGTGCTCAAGAATGGCGGTGACGAGAACAAGGCCAAAGCCTTCGTCGGCAAACTGTTCAAGCAGGCGCCGGTACTGGATACCGGTGGCCGTGCCGCGACGACCACTTTCATGACCAACCAGATCGGCGACGTACTGGTGACCTTTGAAAACGAAGCCGAGATGATCGCCCGCGAATTTGGCCGCGACCAGTTCGAGGTGATCTACCCGAGCGTTTCTGCCGAAGCCGAGCCACCGGTGAGCGTGGTCGATAAAGTGGTTGAGAAGAAAGGTTCTCGCGAGGCCGCCGAGGCCTACCTCAAGTACCTGTGGTCGCCCGAAGGCCAGGAAATCGCCGCCGCCAACTACCTGCGCCCACGGGACCCTGCGGTACTCGCCAAATACACCGACCGTTTCCCGAAAGTGGACTTCCTGTCCGTGGAAAAAACCTTCGGCGACTGGCGCACAGTGCAGAAGACTCACTTCAATGACGGTGGGGTTTTCGACCAGATCTACAGCGGGCAATAACGTCCTATCCACATTTGATCGTTCCCAGGCTCCGCGTGGGAACGATCACGCCTGTTTCATCATCAATAGCAAGCATGTCCGATATCAGCCACAAAGCCTGTTCCAGAGCCCGCTAACTCTTTAGCCTCACGCCATCCTTTCAAGCTACTAATGAGATTGCCATGAGTGCCCATCCCTCCTCCGTGCCCGCCGGTACAAGCCTGACTCGCGGCATGGTCCTGCTCTTCGCCTTCTGCTGCGGCGCCATTGTCGCCAACATCTACTACGCCCAGCCCATCATCGAACTGATCGCACCCGACGTCGGCCTGAGCAGCACCATGGCCAGCCTGATCGTCTCGCTGACTCAGATCGGTTATGCCCTGGGCCTGTTTTTCCTCGTGCCACTGGGGGACCTGCTGGAAAACCGTCGCCTGATGATCCTCACCACCGTTGTGGCGATTGCCAGTCTGTTGGCGGCAGCGTTCACCGACCAGCCGAACGTGTTCCTGCTGGTCTCGCTGCTGGTGGGGTTCAGTTCGGTGTCGGTGCAAGTCCTGATCCCGCTGGCCGCGCACTTGGCCCCGGAAGAGTCCAGAGGGCGGGTCGTGGGCGGGATCATGGGCGGCCTGCTGCTGGGGATCCTGCTGGCGCGGCCGATCTCAAGCGTGGTGGCCGATCACTTCGGCTGGCGGGCGATGTTCATGATCGCCGCCGCCTTGATGGCGGCGATCAGCATCGTCCTCGCATTGACCGTGCCCAAGCGCCAACCCGACCACAGCGCCTCTTATGGCCAACTGCTGGGCTCGCTCGGCACCCTGTTGCGCCAGCAGCCATTGTTGCGCCAACGAGCCTTTTACCAGGCCTGCATGTTCGCCACCTTCAGCCTGTTCTGGACCGCCGTGCCGCTGGAGCTGTCGCGCAATCATGGCCTGTCGCAAACTGAAATCGCCCTGTTCGCCCTGGTCGGTGCCATTGGCGCCATCGCCGCGCCCATTGCCGGTCGCCTGGCGGATGCCGGTCATACCCGCATCGCTTCGTTGCTGGCAATGCTGTTGGCCAGCCTGAGTTTTCTGCCAGCGTTCATCCATCCGCTCTACAGCGTCATCGGCTTGGCGGTTACGGGCGTGGTGCTGGATTTCTGTGTGCAGATGAACATGGTCCTGGGCCAGCGCACCATCTATGCCCTCGATGCCAAAAGCCGCAGTCGTCTCAATGCGCTGTACATGACCAGCATCTTCGTCGGCGGCGCGTTTGGTTCATCGATTGCCAGCGCGGTGTACGAGCACGGCGGCTGGTTATGGGTGGTGATCGTCGGCAGCGGCTTCCCGCTGCTGGCCTTGCTGAGTTTCCTGAAGACCTCGAAAAAACACGCACTGGCGACGGCCTGATACCGTCGCGACAGGGTCGCAATGCCCGGCGGCCGAGGCCTGCCGGGCAACATCAAAAAGCGGTCAAATCCGCACGTTGCCTCGCGGCCCGGCAATCGCCCAGATGATCAGGCCCAGCACCGGCAACAGAAGGATCAACAGCACCCATAGGACTTTTGCCCCCGTTCCCGCGCCACTCTTGAGCACATTGATGATCGCCCAGATATCGAGCGCCAGGATGATCAGGCCAATCAGGCCATTGAAGGTGGAACCCATGGTGTCGCTCCCAGATGGTGATATGCCCACTTAGGATAGCGGGGGCCCGGCGAGGGTTCCGTTTTATTGCGTCAGACGTGGATCGCAACCTTGAGCGCTTCCAGAGCCGGCGCGGCGGCGATGCCGACTTCGGCGCACAGCTCCAGCACGCGCGGCACGTCGTTGCCATACACCAGAACCATTTGCAGTTCATCGTCGAGCAACTGGCTGAAATTCATCAGCACATAACCGCCGTTTTCCTTGTTCAGACTGCTCATCTGGATCTGGATGCGATTGAGCGCCGTCAGGGCTTCGGTTTTCGCCAGTTGCTTGGGCTTGAGGTTGAAGGCCACACCGGGGCCGAACGAGGCAACGATTTGTTCGAACAGCTCTACATAAGTGTCGGCCTGAAACAACACGGTGTCCGGCAGGCTACCCACCACCACCCACTCGCCCAGTGGAATCGGGAAGCTGTCGTCGTAGTTGATGTCCGGGTTGGCCGCCAGAAAAGCCGCCGGGTCGGCGTAGGCCTGGGCCGCTTCGTCAGCGATTTTCGCAACGTCCGCATCGCCCAGGCAGCCGGAGCTTATTTTGCTGATGAGTTCGACGAGTGCGGCTTTCATGGGGAAAATCCTGTGGCGATTGGGTTTTGAGGGCGCGCAGGATAGCGCATCACATTGATTGAGTCAGAAAGCTGTGGCCTGGGAGCTTTTGTGGCGAGGGGATTTATCCCCGCTGGGCTGCAAAGCAGCCCCAAAAGATAGGGATCAACCCAACAACTTCTCCAACTGCGCCGTGGTATCCACCGCGCCCATGGTCCTGGCTGCATCCAGCGCCGAGACGCCGTTGGCATCCTTGGCCTTGGGGTCGGCGCCTTTGCTGATCAGGTAATCGACGATCTCCACACGATTGAACATCGCCGCCATCATCAACGCGGTGCGACCATCGAAGGACGAGCCTTCCACCTGCGCCCCGCCGTCTACCAGCGCGGTGACCACGGCCAGGTCGCCCTTGAACGCCGCACCGGCAATCGGGCTCTGGCCATTGTCATTGCGGATTTCCGGATCGGCCTTGTTTTCCAGCAATACCTTCACCGTCTCCACATGCCCGTGGTAAGCGGCCAGCATCAGCAAGGTGTCACCCTTGTGATTGCGCAGGTTGGGGGGCAGACCTTTGCTCAGCAAGGCGGCCATCATGGCGGCGTCACCCTGGCGTGCGACATTGAACACCTGTTCGGCAAACTCCGCAGCCTCTTCCGGGGTCATCTGGCGGCTTGTATCGGACATGGGAAACTCCACTTAAGTCTTCGCAAAGCGGCTAGTTTCCCGAGGGACTCCAGGCCTGTCATCCCTTTTTTCTCTGCACCGTGCATAGTCAGAATCAATAACGGTACTGTCCCTGCTGAATCTGCGCCGCCAGTTGCCGGTCGACCCGCACGTAGGTCGCGGTGCCGGGCAGCCAGGCGTAGACCGGCTCATCGTCCGTGGCGCACGGGTCGAAGGCTTCGCTCTTGAGGCGGTTTTTCTGGTATTTGAAGGTGCCGGTGGTGTCCATTTTTACCTTGATGCGCAAGAACAACGGCACCGCATAGGCCGGCAACTTGCACTGCAAAAATTGCAACAGCTCAGCAAAATCCAGGGTAGCCAGGGATTCGGACGGAGTAATCGCCGCCATGCCGGCGCGGCCATTGGTGCCATTGATTTCGACGCCATAAGCCACCGCCTCGGCGATTTGCGCGTGCTGTAGCAATACGTTTTCAACTTCCGTGGTGGAGACGTTCTCGCCCTTCCAGCGATAGGTATCACCGAGGCGATCAACGAACTGCCCATGGCCGAAGCCGATGTTGCGCAGCAGGTCACCGGTATTGAAGTAACGGTCACCAGGAACGAAGACGTCCTTGAAGATGGTTTTTTCGGTCTTGGCCGGATCGGTGTAACCGTCCAGCGGCGCCTTGTCGTCAATGCGCGCCATCAGCAGGCCCGGTTCTCCCTTGGGTACTTTCTGCATCCGGCCTTGCAGGTTGCGCAACGGCGCCCCGCTGTCATGGTCGTACTGCACCAGTTCCCAGCCCATCAGGGAAAATCCGACGGTGTTGTCGAAATTCAGCACATTGGTGAAGCCGATATTGCCGTCGCTGGCCGCGTACAGCTCGCAGATATGGTCGACACCAAAACGCGTCTTGAAGGCCGACCATGCCCCGGGGCGCAAGCCGTTGCCGATCATCTTCCGGACCTCGTGCCGCCGGTCCTCGGCACTGGCGGGCTGGTCGACCAGGTAGCGACACAATTCACCGACATAGCCCAGGGTGGTGGCCCGGTAACGGCGAACGTCACTCCAGAACTGGCTGGCGCTGAACTTGCGCCGGATCGCAAACCCCGAGGCGCCGCAGATCGCCGCTCCCCAGCACACGCACAGGCCCGTGGCGTGGTACAGCGGCAGCGTGCAATACAAGACATCCGCGGGCTGCATGTCCAGGGCGATCAGGCCGAAACTGGTGGAAGTGCGCATCCAGCGCCCGTGGCGAAACACCCCGGCCTTGGGCAGCCCGGTAGTGCCCGAGGTGTAGAGATAAAAACATGGGTCGTTGAAAAAAACCTGCTGACTGCTGGCCGGGTTGTCACCTGGATGGCTGGCGCTGCTACTTATCAGATCGACAAAACCGGAAGGAACGACGGCGCTGTCCTGGTCGGCGACCCACCAGGTTCGGTGGCCGGACAGTGAGGTGCGGGCTCGCACGTCGTTGAAGGCCGCGACCCGTTCTGCCCCGACCACCACCGCGATAGGCGTGACCAACGCCAGGCTGTGCACCAGCGCGTCCCCGGTCTGCGAGGTGTTGACCATGGCGCTGACCGCACCGACCTTCGCCACCGCCAGCACCGTCACCAGCATCTCTGGCCGATTCTCGATGAAAATCGCCACGCAGTCGCCCTTGCCGATGCCCTGTGCCAACAGGTAATGAGCGATGCGATTGGCCTGTTCGTTGGCCTGCGCGTAACTCAATACCGTGTCGCCACACAACAACGCCGGCCCTTGGGGATTGCGCTGGGTGGCCTGTTCGAAACACCAGCCCAGGCCGCAAGGCTGGGTCGGGTCCTGGACGTTGGCGAGCTTCATGCCTTTGACGATACGGGGAATGGCTCTGGCAATAGTGGGTAGCTTGCGCAGCATCTTGCCCCAGGTAATGGCGTCGCTGGATGTACGACTCATGGTCACTCCCGTTCGACCTCGTGGGTCTGGGTTCTTGTTGTCGGGCTGGAGCTCAATTGCGCTCGAAATTACGCCAGCGATTCCGGCGCTGTACATGCGGTTTTTGCAATGTTTTGTATCCACCGTTCCGGACAGGCGGAGCATGAGCGCCAGAAATCCATTTGGTTCAACAAAAGATCAGCCGACCACGCAAAATGCAGGATGCACGATGGCCATTCATGCAAGTTGCACGAAAGCAAAAATAGGAGGAATTGTTAACTGATTGTTTTATAACGTTTTTTAATCAAGCCCAACGCTGGCACAGACACTGCAACTACCTCTCCACGGTTTGCCACCACCATGGAGCAGTCAAATATGAACATGATTCAAGAAAAGTTTGCGTCCCTCTTCTCCAACTACGAAGTGACCACTCAGGCCCGCCCGGATGGCGGTATCCTGCTGACCTTGCGCAACAGCGAAGGCAAACTGTTTAAACGCACAATTTCCTACGCCCAGTTGCACGCCGGGGACCAACTGTCCTGGGCAATCAGCGCAATCCGTCGCGACCTGGCGGAACAGGCCAGCGAGTTGCCGCAGATCGCCATGCTGCAAAGCCAGCATCGTTTTGCGCTGCCGACCTATCACAGCGCCTGATCGTGTTGTGGGAGCGAGCTTGCTCGCTCCCACACTCCTCTATCAAAAACGCGCAGGATCGATCCGGGCAAAACTGTCCACCGTGACATGCCCTTGCAGCTCACCGCCCTCGCGCGCCACTCCGCACGTAGCCATGCCGGCATCACGGGCCGCATCCAGTTCCTGGACGATGTCCGACAGAAACAGAATCTCCTCCGGGGCTACGCCCACCGCCGCGCTGATGCGCTGGTAGGACTGGACTTCCCGCTTGGGTCCCGATGTGGTGTCGAAATAACCACTGAACAACGGCGACAGATCGCCAGCCTCGGAACAGCCGAAAATCAGCTTCTGTGCCTGGATCGAGCCCGAGGAATAAACGAACAGCCGTAAACCTTGCTGATGCCAGCGCTGCAGTGCCTGCACCGCGTCCGGGTAAACGTGCCCTTTCAACTGCCCCGCCTGATACCCCTGCTCCCAGACCATGCCCTGCAACGCCTTGAGCGGCGTGGCCTTGCGGTCTTCGGCGATCCACTCCAGCAGGATCGCGATGACGCGCTCGATGTCAGCCCCCGGCTCACCATTGTCCTGACGCACCGCTACCAATTGCTCGGCGACGTCGGCGCGGTTGGCATGCTGACGAACGAAATCCGGAAGATGTCTGGCGGCATAGGGAAACAACACATCGAACACGAAACTCACCGCACTGGTGGTGCCCTCGATGTCAGTGAGAATGGCTTTGATCGACACAGGCTCAGTCCTCCAGGCGCGGGAAACGGCTGGCGATGTCGTCGCCAGTGAACTTCGCGACCCAACCTTCCGGGTTGTTGAACAGGCGAATGGCAACGAAATGTGGATGCTCGCCCATGTCGAACCAGTGCGGCGTGCCCGCAGGCACCGAGATCAGGTCATTCTTTTCGCACAGTACGGCGTAGACGTAATCGTCGATGTGCAGGGTAAACAGGCCACGACCGGCGACGAAAAATCGTACTTCGTCTTCAGCATGGCGATGTTCATCGAGGAATTTGGCCCGCAGTTCGGCTTTTTGCGGGTGATCGCTGTTGAGGCTGATGACGTCGACCGTGACGTAGCCGCGCTCGGTCATCAACCGGTCGATCTGGGTCTTGTAGGCGGCAATCACTTCGTCCTGGCCGGCGCCTGGCTGGATTTTCGTCGCCGCTTCCCAGCGGTCGAAGCGAACACCTTTATCGGCCAGGGTCGCGGCGATGTCTTCGAAATGGGTCAGCACCTTGTTCGGAATGTCGGGGCTTGAGACGTGATAGACGGACAGGCTGCTCATGGTTAGGGCTCCAGCAAATTAACGGTTCAGGAGTGCGCGGGTCTTGAGCTCACACTCAAACAGGAACTCGAACGCTTCGATCTGGCGCAGGGCATCGTTCATGCTCGGCCCCCAGGTATACAGGCCATGCCCGCGAATCAGGTAGCCGACGCAATCGGGGTGAGCCTCGAGCCACGGCTGCACCTGGCCGGCCAGGCGCGCGATGTCCTGGTCGTTGTCGAAAATCGGCACGCGGACACAGGATTCGTGGGTCGACACACCGCTGAAGGCTTTTTGCAGTTCGTAGTCTTCAAAGTCGATGAAAGCCTGATGGGTCAGGCGCGACAACACCGTGGCATTCACCGAATGGGTATGCAGCACCGCGCCGATCTCCGGGCGCCAGCGATACAGCTGGGTGTGCAGCAGGGTTTCGGCGGAGGGTGTCTTGCCGCGCTCCAGGCTGTTGCCGTCCAGGTCGGTGGCGAGCACATCATCCAGGCCCAGTTGCCCCTTGTGCTTGCCGGACACGGTGAGCAAGGCCTGGTCAGGGGCAAGCCGGGTCGAATAATTGCTGCTGGTGGCCGGGGACCAGCCGCGGCCATACAAAAAACACCCGGCGTCGATGATTTCCCGGGCGAGCTGTTCACGGGTAAGGCTCATGGCCTGTCCTCTTGCATACGTGTGGCAATGATAACGGCTGCAGCGAAGGCTGCGAGGCTGGCGATGCTGAAAGTCCAACTGGCACCCAGGGCGTTCCAGCTGTAGCCGGAATACAACGCGCCCAACGCCCCGCCCATGCCGGCCAGGGCGGCGTACAACGCCTGGCCCTGGCCTTGCTGGCGTGGGCCGAAGCTACGTTGCACGAAATGGATGGCAGCGGCGTGAAAACTGCCGAAGGTCGCCGCGTGCAGCACCTGGGCAAACAACAGGACCCAGAGAAATTCGGCCAGTGAGCCCAGCAGCAGCCAACGCAACGCCGCCAGCAGGAAACTCACCAGCAGCACCCGACGCACGGAAAACCGCGCCAGGATCCGGCTCATCAGCAGGAAGATCAAGACTTCCGCGACCACGCCAATGGCCCAGAGCATACCGATCAACCCGCGGCTGTAACCCAGGCCTTCCAGGTGCAGCGTCAGAAAGGTGTAATACGGCCCGTGGCTGACCTGCATCAGCCCCACGCACCCATAGAACGCCAGCACCCCAGGGTTGCGCAGTTGCCGCAGAAAACCTTCCCCCGCGACTCGCGGCCCCTGTGTCGGCTGGGCATTGGGGACCCAGAAGCTGGCGAGCACGATGCCGCCCATGATCAGCACCAGCGCCACCGGGTAAATGTCCAGGCTCAGCCATTCGAACAGCCGGCCAAGCGCAACCACGGTAATGATGAAGCCGATGGAGCCCCACAGGCGGATCTGGCTGTAGCGCGAAGTTTGCCCGCTCAAGTGGGCCAGGGTAATGACTTCGAACTGCGGCAACACCGCGTGCCAGAAGAACGCGTGCAGCGCCATGACCAGCGCCAGCCAGGCGTAGCTCTGATCGATGAAGATCAGCGAGAACGTCAGCAGCGTGCAAATGGCGCCAAAACGCACGATCGCCAGGCGCTGACCGGTGTAATCCCCCAGCCAGCCCCAGATATTCGGTGCCACGCAGCGCATCAGCATGGGGATCGCCACCAGCTCGCCGATGCGCGCCGCGTTGAACCCCAGGTGATCGAAATACAACGCCAAAAACGGCGCCGTCGAACCAAGCAGCGCGAAATAGAACAGATAGAAACTGGAGAGCCGCCAGTACGGCAGAGCCGCCATGGTCGTCAGGCCACGGCGGTCGGCAGGTCAGCCATCAAAGCTGGCCCAGCACCGGGGTGCTGACTCGCACATCGGCGTTCTGGCCGCGATGACGCAGCAGGTGGTCCATCAGCACGATCGCCATCATCGCCTCGGCGATTGGCGTGGCGCGGATGCCGACGCACGGGTCATGACGGCCCTTGGTGATGACGTCCACCGGGTTGCCATGGATGTCGATGGAGCGCCCCGGCGTGGTGATGCTGGAGGTTGGCTTCAATGCCAGGTGCGCCACGATCGGCTGGCCCGAGGAAATGCCACCGAGGATGCCGCCAGCATTGTTGCTGAGGAAACCTTGCGGGGTCAGTTCGTCGCGGTGCTCGGTGCCACGCTGGGCGACACAAGCGAAACCGGCGCCGATTTCCACGCCCTTCACCGCGTTGATGCTCATCAGCGCGTGGGCCAGTTCGGCGTCGAGACGGTCGAAGATCGGCTCGCCCAGGCCCGGCATCACACCTTCGGCCACCACGGTGATCTTCGCGCCGACCGAATCCTGGTCGCGACGCAATTGGTCCATGTAGGCCTCAAGGGCCGGCACCTTGTCCGGGTCGGGGCAGAAGAAGGCATTCTGTTCCACCGACTCCCAGGTCTTGAACGGGATTTCGATGGGACCCAACTGGCTCATATAGCCACGAATCACGATGCCCTGGCTGGCCAGATACTTCTTGGCAATCGCGCCGGCCGCCACGCGCATGGCGGTTTCCCGGGCCGAACTGCGGCCGCCGCCACGGTAGTCGCGCTCGCCGTATTTATGGTGGTAGGTGTAGTCGGCGTGGGCCGGGCGGAACAGATCCTTGATGGCCGAGTAGTCCTTGGACTTCTGGTCGGTGTTGCGGATCAGCAGGCCAATGGCGCAGCCGGTGGTGCGTCCTTCGAACACGCCGGAGAGGATTTCGACTTCATCGGCTTCCTGGCGCTGGGTGGTGTGGCGGCTGGTGCCCGGCTTGCGCCGGTCCAGGTCACGCTGCAGATCGTCCAGGGTAATCTCCAGGCCCGGCGGACAGCCGTCGACAATGGCGACCAACGCCGGGCCATGGCTTTCGCCCGCGGTGGTAACGGTGAACAGCTTGCCGTAGGTATTGCCGGACATGCAGGGTGCTCCGTGAAAAACGCTGAGAGACTCAACCTTGGATTCGTAGTGGGCGCCAGTATACGCAGGCTCCCCGACGAGTTCATCCTCGAACCTTATCGATGCCTGTCAGTCCAACCGGCACCTTCGTAACTAATGGCGTGATGATGTTAAAACTGCTTGCCTTGAGCCTTGCCCTGTTGACCGGCCTGCTTTCCAGCCTGGCCCAGGCCACCGTCCTGCAACGACCGATCAGCCTCGACACCGGCAACGGCGAGCTTTTCGGCTCGCTGCTGTTACCCAAATCCGACGCACCGGTGCCGGTTGTCCTGATCATATCCGGGTCGGGTCCTACCGACCGTGACGGAAACAACCCCGACGGCGGGCGCAACGATAGCCTCAAGCGCCTGGCCTGGGTGCTGGCCAAGCACAACATCGCCAGCGTGCGCTATGACAAACGCGGGGTGGCCGCCAGCCTTGCGGCGACCCCGGACGAACGCAACCTGAGCGTCGAAGCCTACGTGGCCGACGCCGTGGCCTGGAGCCGCAAACTGGCTGCCGATCCGCGAATGGGTCCGTTGATCCTGTTGGGTCATAGCGAAGGCGCGTTGATCGCCAGTCTCGCCGCGCCCCAGGCCAATGCAGCTGCGGTCATCTCGCTGTCCGGCAGTGCCCGGCCGATCGACCAGGTGCTGCGTCAACAACTGAGCAGCCGCCTGCCTCCCCCCCTGATGGTGCGCGCCAATGAGCTGCTGGACAGCCTCAAGGCCGGTCGGCTCGACCCAAATGTGCCGCCGCAACTGCAGGTCATCTTTCGCCCTAGCGTGCAGCCCTACCTGATATCGCTGTTCCGCCAGACGCCGGCCCAGGCTTTCGCGGCGCTGAAGATGCCAGCGTTGATTATCCAGGGCAGCCATGACATTCAAGTCAGCGTCGATGACGCCAGGCAGTTGCAAGCCGCCAAACCCGACGCCGAGCTGGCGCTGATCAAGGGCATGAACCATGTCATGCGCATCGTCCCCAACGACATGGAGCGGCAATTGGCCTCCTACAAAAATCCAAACCTGCCCCTGGCGGCCGAACTGGGTACGCACATTCTGGGTTTTATTAGCTCATTACCCGCTCGATAAGCGGTTTTTCCCCTCCAGTCCTGGCAAAAACGGCCGATAGACCGGTGTCGGACAGCGCCATGGCTGCCGACGGGCCGGCCTGGACAGGATTTTGCCGTTATGACTGACACTCAAACTTCACCCGACACCCCCGCCGAAACGCCCGCCGCTCCAGTGGCGGAGCTGCCTTGGGCGGATGTGCAGGCCGAGCACCATAAAATGCTCCGGCTGGCACCGCTCAAGACCGACCGTGCCACGGGTGCGCGGCCGCTGCGGTTTGTCGAATTCAGCTATGCCGAGCGCCACAGCAAGGAGCGCAGTTTGCTGCGCATGAGCATCCAGTTGCCGGGCCAGCGGGTGCGCAAGGAACAGAATCACCTGGACGTCTGGGCCGACCACGTCGATAAACGCCTGTATTTTTCCCCGGACAGCTTGCAGGTCGAGCCGCTGAACCGTGGCATTGGCCGCTTCCTCGCCGCACAGGGCATTACCTGGGCCAAGAAGCGCTGGTCGAGCTACCGGGTCGATGGCAGCGACCTGAATAACAAGGACGCGCTGAACGAAGACACCCGCCTGCGCCGCGACCACTTCCTGAAAGCCCATGGTTTCGAAGTGGTCTACGCCGACGCCCAGCACCTCAAAGGCAGCGTCAAGCCAGCCGAGGTTGGCAATCTGCTGGGGGACTGGAACACCGAAAAACTGCAGTTCGTGGAAATTCTCGAAGCCGCGCAGATGCTCCAGCAAGCCGAGCAGAACCTGGCGGAGCAGGAAGTCAAACTCAAGCAGCAGGAAGAAAAGGTCGCCAAGTTCAAACGCGAAGACAACGGCCTGCGTTTCACCATCACCTGCCTGGTCGCATTTGCCATGTTCCAGGCCGGGTTGTTGATCTGGATTGCGACGCGTAGCTAAGACTGAACACCGCCTAACCCCTGTGGGAGCGAGCCTGCTCGCGATGGCGTCGTGTCAGCAGTCTTCAAACTGACTGACACCCCCTCATCGCGAGCAGGCTCGCTCCCACAGGTTTGCATCCTCGGTGACAGACCCGGGCGCGCCCGTCAGATCAATTGTCGTCAAACCCGCGAAGCAAACAACGCCTGATGCTGACGGCACTGTTCGGCACTGAGCATGAACACACCATGCCCGCCGCGTTCGAAGTCCAGCCAGGCAAAATCGACTTCCGGATACAACGCCTCGACGTGGACCTGGCTGTTGCCCACCTCGACAATCAACAAACCCTTCTCGGTCAGATGGTCGGCGGCCTCGGCCAGCATCCGGCGTACCAGGTTCAAGCCATCATCGCCACAGGCCAGGCCCAGCTCCGGCTCGTGCTGATACTCCTGGGGCATGTCGGCGAAATCTTCGGCATCGACATAGGGCGGGTTGGACACGATCAGGTCGAAACGCTGGCCCGGCAAGCCCTCGAAACCATCCCCCTGGACAGTGAACACGCGCTCGTCGACGCCGTGACGCTCGATGTTCTGGTTGGCCACTTCCAACGCTTCGAACGACAGGTCAGCCAGCACCACCTCCGCCTCCGGGAATTCGAAAGCGCACGCGATGCCGATGCAGCCGGAACCGGTGCAGAGGTCGAGAATCCGTGCCGGTTCCTGACCCAGCCAGGGCGCAAAACGGTTTTCGATCAGTTCACCAATGGGCGAGCGTGGAATGAGCACGCGCTCGTCGACGATGAAAGACATTCCGCAGAACCAGGCTTCACCCAGCAGGTAGGCCGCCGGGATGCGTTCGGCGATGCGTCGGCGCAGCAGGCGTTGCACATGGACCAGCTCTTCATCTTCGAGACGGCAGTCCAGGTAGCTATCGGCAATCTCCCACGGCAGATGCAACGCGCCCAACACCAGTTGCCGGGCTTCATCCCACGCATTGTCGGTGCCATGGCCGAAAAACAGATCCTCTCCATGGAAACGACTGACGGCCCAACGTATATGGTCGCGCAGGGTACGGAGACGGGAAGTGATCACGGCGGCAAACTCCAGAAAAAACGACTGGCGAGTCTACCAGCCAAACACTCCCCTCACCAAAGCACGCCTCAAACACACCTCAAACGCGCACGAAAAAGGACGGGGCAGATGTAGGATTTATCCGTTTTTCGCGCTGACTATTGAACAAGACAGACATCTTGACAAGGCTGTAGGCCAGCAACGACGGCCCTTGCGATGGAAGCGATTCACAGAACCGCTCAGCCAGAGGAGAATGTCGCAAAAGCCCCACTCGAAGGAGCCCCAGAATGTCCGTTCCAAAAACGATGTTTCAACTCAGCGGTCGCGGTTACGCAGCGGCCAATCTGAGTCAAGCGACGCTGATCATCATCGATGCCCAGAAAGAATACCTCGCCGGCCCCCTGGCGTTGAGTGGCATGGATGCGGCGGTCGCGAACATCAAGCAATTGCTCGGCGCGGCCCGTGCTGCCGGCCGGCCGATCGTGCATGTGCGTCACCTGGGCACCCATGGCGGGCTGTTCGACCCACAGGGCGAACGCGGGGAGTTCATTAGCGGCCTGGAACCCCAGGGCGACGAAACCGTGGTGGAAAAACTGCTGCCCAGCGCGTTTCACGGCACCGAACTGAAAAAGCGCCTGGAGGACCTCGGCCCCCTGGACCTGATCGTTTGTGGTTTCATGAGCCATTCCAGCGTCAGCACCACCGTGCGTGCCGCCAAGAACCTGGGCTTTCGTTGCACTCTGGTCGAAGACGCCTGCGCCACTCGCGATCTGCCGCACAAGGGCGGAGTCCTGAGTGCCGAACACGTGCACCAGACCGAAATGGCGATCATGGCGGACAACTTCGCCACCCTGGCCCTGACCCGCGATTTCATCTGACACCCCTTCGATAAGCGGCCCGTTGCGCCGCTTATCCGCAAAAGCCTCTCATTTGCCGCAATTGCCGTAGTGTCAGGAACAACCCGAACATCTTCCGGTCGAAGGGCCGATACCCATTGAGGAAGGTCGGAATGAAGTTATCCGATGGTTTTGACGCACGTCGCTTGCGGCCCAAAGGCCCGAGCAACTGGCGCTTGCGTTTCGGTGCCGCGCTCGCGGCGCTCCTGGCAACGCTCGGTGTACTGCTGTCGATGGCGGGCGCCGCCAGCCTGCTGGGTCGCCCGCCCGCCCTGGGCGAGTTGAACGCAACCCCGCTCGGCTCCACGATCATTCTGGTGATCGGCTTGCTGGTACTGCTGTTGGGCGTGTGGCTGTGGCGCCTTTGCCGCCGTCGGGCCCGCCAATCCCTGGAGCTGGCCATGGCTCCTCACTTGATGAAAAAGCACGACTGACCCGCCGCCCGACGTTTTGTCGCGCCGGATCCCGCAGGAGTTGGGTAAACTGGCCGGCCTTCGCGGAGGCTGACATGCAAGACGACGACTTTTCCCTGTTCAAAAGTGCGATCCAGGGTGTTAAACCGATCAAGCACGACCGTGCCGAAACCGGCAAACCCAAGGCGGATCGCGCACAAATCGCCAAGCTGCGCCAGGCCGCCACGGTGCGCACCGACGCCACCACCGTGGATGGCTTGTCCGACCAGTTCGTGATCGACGTAGGTCCTGAAGACGAGCTGATGTGGGCTCGCGACGGCGTTCAGGAAAGCCAGATGCGCAAGCTGAAGGTTGGCCAGATTCCCTTCGAAGGCAGCCTCGACCTGCACGGCATGACCGTGGAAAAAGCCCGGGAAACCCTCTGGGCCTTCCTGGCCGAAGCCACCAAATTCGAAATCCGCTGCGTGCGCGTCACCCACGGCAAGGCCGTGCGGCTGGACGGCAAGCGGCCGATGATCAAGAGCCACGTCAACACCTGGCTGCGCCAGCACCCGCAAGTGCTGGGCTTCACCTCCTGCCAGGCGAAACACGGTGGCGCCGGGGCGGTGTACGTGATGCTCAAGCGCACCATGATGGAAGGCCGCGACGAGTAGCACCCGATTGCCGAGCTTGCAGCGCCGTGTCCGCCACCGTACCCTTGCCCTTTGCGTAAAATCCCACAGGTAGTTTCATGTCTCTGGAACAGAATTACACCGCGATTCTCGGCCAACTGGGCGAGGACGTTTCCCGCGAGGGCCTGCTCGACACGCCCAAGCGCGCTGCCAAGGCCATGCAGTACCTCTGCCGCGGTTACGAACAGACCCTCGAAGAAGTCACCAACGGTGCCTTGTTCAGCTCCGACAACAGCGAAATGGTGCTGGTCAAGGACATCGAGTTGTACTCGCTGTGCGAGCACCATTTGCTGCCCTTCATCGGCAAGGCCCATGTGGCCTACATTCCGAGTGGCAAGGTGCTGGGGCTTTCGAAAGTCGCACGCATCGTCGACATGTACGCACGTCGCCTGCAGATCCAGGAAAACCTCAGCCGCCAGATCGCCGACGCGGTCCAGCAGGTGACCGGTGCCCTGGGCGTGGCGGTGGTGATCGAAGCCAAGCACATGTGCATGATGATGCGCGGTGTGGAAAAGCAGAACTCTTCGATGATCACCTCGGTGATGCTTGGCGAGTTCCGCGAAAACGCCGCGACCCGCAGCGAGTTCCTCAGCCTGATCAAGTAACCCCCCGCATGAAAAAAACCGGCATTGATCGCCGGTTTTTTTTCGCCCGTGAAAAATCAGGTAAGCTGCGCGCCCTCTTCTTCCCTGTCGTGAGGCTTAATACCGTGATCGTCAAAGCGCTGCGAGTTGGCCTGGGCCAGCTGATTATTTTCATCGACTTCATCACCCGCCCCGGCAAGAAGCAACGTCCGGCCGAAGCCCAGGCGCAAGTCAATCAGGCCGCCCGCAGCCTGACGCTCTATCAGTTCCACGCCTGCCCGTTCTGCGTGAAGACCCGCCGCACCCTGCACCGCCTCAACGTGCCGGTGGCCTTGCGGGATGCAAAAAACAACGAGCAGGATCGCCAGACGCTGCTGGAGCAAGGCGGCAAGATCAAAGTACCGTGCCTGCGCATCGAAGAGAACGGCGAGACCACCTGGATGTATGAGTCCAAGGTGATCATTGATTATCTGGATAAGCGGTTTGCGGCAGTCTGATAGTTTTATGGTGTATTTGCGGGCCCTATCGCGAGCAGGCTCGCTCCCACAATGGAACTGTGGATAACTGGGTTTTGTGATCGACTCTGAACCCTGTGGGAGCGAGCCTGCTCGCGATGGGGCCAGTCCAGTCACCACATAAGTCAGGCTGCTTTTACCGCCAAAGCCTCCCGCACCACCCCCGCCAACCGCTTAAGCCCCTCATCCAGCCGCGCCGGGTCAATGTGGCTGAAGTTCAACCGCAGGTGCCCCGGATGCTTGTCCGGCTCGGGAAAGAACGGCTCTCCCGGCATGAACGCGACGTCGGCAGCCAGGGCGGCGTCGAGCAAGGTGCGGGTGTCCTGCGGTTGCTTGAGGGTCAGCCAGAAAAACAGCCCGCCCTGAGGCACGTTCCAATGCGCGATATCGGAAAAATGTGTTTGCAGCGCCGCCTGGAACCGGTCGCGACGATCCCGGTAAAAATCCCTCAACTCGCTCAAATGGCTTTGGTACTGCTCGGTGCCGATCCATTGCAATGCCTGCCACTGACCGATGCGATTGGTGTGCAGGTCCGCCGACTGCTTGAGCCGCAGCAGGTGTGGGAACAGATCCTGGCTGGCGATCAGGTAACCCACACGTAGCCCGGGCAACAGGGTTTTCGACACAGTGCCGGTGTAGATCCAGCTGGCTTTCTTCAAGCGACTGGCAATCGGCGTGGCGCTGCCGCCGTCGAAGGTCAGCTCGCGGTAGGGCTCGTCTTCCACCAGGGTCACGCCGAACTCATCCAGCAGCGCCGCCACGGCATCGCGCTTGGCTTCGCTGTAGCGCACCGCCGAAGGGTTCTGGAAGGTGGGAATCAGGTAGATGAACGCGGGGCGATACTGTTCCAGTCGGGCTCGCAACTGTTTCAGATCAGGCCCATCGGCCTCCAGGGGCACCGTGATGCAGTCGGCGCCAAACAGCTGGAAAATCTGCAACGCGGCCAGGTAGGTCGGCGCTTCCAGCATGACTTGAGTGCCGACATCGATGTGCAGCTTGGCCGCCAGGTCGAGGGTTTGCTGGGAGCCGCTGACCACCAGTACCTGACTGGCTTCACACGCCAGGCCCAATGACCGCGCCTGTGCCGCCAGGGCTTCGCGCAAGGCCGGTTCACCTTCGCTCATGCCGTATTGGCCCATGGACACCGGCATGGCCGCCCATTCGACTTTCGGCAGCATGGCTTCGGCCGGCAGGCCACCGGCGAACGACATCACTTCAGGACGCTGCGCGGCGGCGAGGATTTCTCGAATCAAAGAACTTTTGAGGCGCGAGACACGTTCGGAAAAAGCCATGGGGGTCACCTGTAGCGGGTCACTGGAAAAATGAGTCAAACTAGTTGACCGAAATTACTCCGACCTCTCTGGATACGTCAACATGCTTGACCTTAAAAACCCGGCCTCCCAGCAAATGGCCATGGAAGCGTTCTTCTTCGGTTACCAGGCGTTTACCGCCAAGGCCGATGAAATGCTTGAGCGTCGCGGGCTGAGCCGGGTGCATCAGCGCATCGTTTTTTTTATCGCCCGCTACCCATCCCTGAGCGTGAAGGAATTGCTGACGCTGCTTGGCGTGAGCAAACAGGCGTTGAACATGCCGTTGCGGCAGTTGATGGAAATGCACCTGGTGAACAGCGTCGCGTCCGAGACGGACAAGCGTAAGCGGCTGCTGGAACTGACGGCCGAGGGCGAGCGCTTCGAACAGGCGTTGCGTCGCGAGCAGGTGAAATTGCTCGAGCGGGTATTTGCCGAGGCTGGGGAGGAAGCGGTGAATGGGTGGTTGGCGGTGAACCTGGGATTGGGCAAGGGTTCGGCGAGCTGAGGGATTTGTAGCGTCAGAACCAGCGCCATCGCGAGCAGGCTCGCTCCCACAATGGATCCCCCATGCGCACAAATTTTGTGAACGACGCAGCTCCCCTGTGGGAGCGAGCCTGCTCGCGATGGCGTCCTCACAGTCGATATATCCCTACCTCCCAGACTTTTCGTCGACAACATAGAAAACATTATTTGCTTTATTTGTATACAAAAGCATAATTCGCTTCGTGCGAGTTCTTGACCATAAGGTCAAAAAACCTCGCCGGCCTTACCTGCCTCAAAGCAACGCCGCCACCCTCAGGGGGCGGGCGTGCTGGAAATAACAATAAAACTCTTGAGGAGTACTCGCTGTGGAAAGCCGCAAACCCGAAGCCCGGACGCTGGACCTCTCGCCGCCACTACGCACTGGCTGGCTGGAGCGCATCTTCAAACTCAGCTTGCATGGCACCACGGTGAAGACCGAGCTGATTGCCGGTCTGACGACCTTCATCACCATGGCCTACATCATCTTCGTCAACCCCAACATCATGGCCGACGCCGGCATCGATCACGGCGCCGCATTCGTCGCGACCTGCATCGCCGCCGCCCTGGGTTGCCTGTTGATGGGCCTGTACGCCAACTGGCCGGTGGGCCTGGCACCGGGCATGGGCCTGAACGCGTTTTTCACCTACACCGTGGTCGGCACCATGGGCTACAACTGGGAAACCGCATTGGGCGCGGTGTTTGTTTCCGGGGTGCTGTTCATGTTCCTGACCCTGTCGCGGGTGCGTGAGTGGCTGCTCAACAGCATTCCGGTGAGCCTGCGTTATGCCATGGGTGCGGGAGTCGGGTTGTTCCTTGGACTGATCGGCCTGAAGACCGCCGGCATCGTCGTGGACAGCCCCGCTA
Source organism: Pseudomonas sp. A214 (assembly GCF_900156295.1). Taxonomy (NCBI): domain Bacteria; kingdom Pseudomonadati; phylum Pseudomonadota; class Gammaproteobacteria; order Pseudomonadales; family Pseudomonadaceae; genus Pseudomonas; species Pseudomonas sp. A214. Next base: position 2,424,195 of record NZ_LT707062.1, on the reverse strand, counting down.
CCCTGATCAAGCTCGGCTCCCTGCACGAGCCCGGCCCGTTACTGGCTGCGGTGTGTTTTCTGATGATCGCCGTGCTCAGCTATCACCGCGTGTTCGGCGCGATCCTGATCAGCATCATCGCCGTGACCCTGGCCGGTTGGGGCCTGGGACTGGTGCAATACAACGGGGTCATGTCGACGCCTCCGAGCCTGGCGCCCACCTGGATGGCGATGGATGTAGTCGGCGTATTCAACGTCAGCATGATCAGCGTAGTGCTGGCGTTCCTGTTCGTGCACATGTTCGACACCGCCGGCACCCTGATGGGCGTTGCCCAGCGTGCCGGGCTGGTCAAACCTGATGGCAAGATCGAGAATCTGTCCAAGGCCCTGAAAGCCGACAGCGCCTCCAGCGTGTTCGGCGCCATGGTCGGCGTGCCGCCGGTGACCAGCTATGTGGAAAGCGCCGCCGGTGTCGCGGCGGGTGGCCGCACAGGGCTTACCGCCGTGACGGTTGGTGTGCTATTTATTGCCGCGATGTTCTTCGCACCACTGGCCGGGATGATCCCCGCCTACGCTACCGCGGGTGCCTTGATCTATGTCGCCATGCTGATGATGGGGGGCATGGCCCACATCGAATGGGACGAAGCGACCGACAGTATCCCGGCCATCGTCACGGCCATCATGATGCCCCTGACCTTTTCGGTCGCCGACGGTATTGCGCTGGGCTTCATCACCTATGTGGTGCTTAAGGCCGGCACGGGTAAACACAAGGAAATTTCCGTCAGTCTGTGGGTGCTCTGCGCGATCTTCATCGCCAAGTTCATCTTCTTGTAGGCACGGGATTATTCATCAGCCTCACCTCGTCGGGTGAGGCGTTCTTGCATCAGGAGCAAAGCAATGAATCTGGAAACCTGGCTGTTGTTCAGCGGCGCCGCTCTGGTGGTGATCCTCATCCCCGGCCCACTGTCGTTGCTGATGATCGGCAACAGCCTGAACTATGGCCTGCGCCGTTCGTATCCGGCGTTCCTGGGTGGCGTGATCGCCTCGATTTGCCTGCTGAGCGCATCGGCGCTGGGGCTCGGCGCACTGTTGTTGGCGTCAGAGCAACTGTTCAGCGCCCTGAAGATGGTCGGCGCGTTGTATCTGTTTTACCTGGCCTGGCAGAGCTGGCAGCAATCGCGCCAGCCGTTCCAGGGTGCCGAAGTGCCCCAGGCCGCCACCATCCCGCGCTTTCGCGCCCTGTTCGGCCGGGCATTCGTGCTGGGTGCCAGCAACCCTAAGGACATTCTGTTCTTCGCCGCTTTCCTGCCGCAGTTCTTGAGCGCCGAACAACCGTTCCTGCCGCAACTGCTGATCATGATCGCCACCTGGACCGTTCTTGATCTGCTCTGCAAGCTGGCTTACGGCCTCGGCGCCCACGGCGCGGCGCGGTATCTGCGAACGGGTAAAGGCCAGAGTTGGTTCAACCGCATCAGTGCAGGACTCTTTGGCGGTGCGGGCGCAGCCTCTTTGATGTCCACTCACTGAGTCCCTGATTTTGCGAAACAGCCTCATCTTTTACTCGAGGCTTTCGCAAAACGTAGAAACAACCCATCGATATACACCCCGCCAGGAAGCATCTTACATATAGGGCCACTCAATCATCGTTGAACAAGGACGTTCACAATGGCCCAGATTATCCAGCCCGGCCCGGTGCCCGAGGACTATGCCGTAGTCATTACCGACTTAGGCGTGCCTACAAATAAGCACACCATCGAAACACTCGATTTCAAGACTGCCGATGGGACGCAGCTGAGTCCGGAGCACGAACATAGACAAACCCAACTCGAAATCGTCGATAGACTTTACGGCCCGCTGCACATCGGTTCCGTGACTGTCACCCGTTCAGCCCTGGATGCGTTAGGCGCAACCACCGATGGACAGCCGCTGAACGGCGACAATACTTTTTTCCGCAGCCCCAATCGTTTTTTCGTGAACTCGTTACAGTTCAACGCAAACAACATTGAAACACGGCTCAAACTGACCGCCGACGCCAACGACTATCGGCTGCCCACGTTGCTGTTTGAAATGGCGAGCCAGCGCTCACCCGCCGCGCGCCCATTATTGAGGCAAACGCCTGAAACACAGGCCGAACCCGCCAGCCATCGGAGAACGCTGGAAAAACTCCTGAAATCGGCCCAAAGGCTCGATATACAAGGGCTTAGCCATGGAGCATTCAGTTGGGCAAATACAACCAAGAGCAATATCCTCATCCCTACAGGGCTTGGACTTCAGGCCTTCGGAATCTATAGCGGTCTGCGCGGCCTGCAAGACGCCATCCGTAACAAGGACTCCTACCAGACCATTTTCAATGGGACCAGCGTGGCCGCCGAAGTCGCTTCAATCGGTGTCGAAGCTGCGGTGACCAGACAAGCCTCTCAGATGATCAGGGCCGGCCAACGCTCCCTTGAGGACTTTGCCAAAACGACCTTTGCCACGCGCCTCGCCCGTGGAAGTGGGCTGATTGCCAGCGTCCTGACACTTCCTTTCGATATCATCGCCGCAGTTGATTCTTTCAAGGCGGCCGCCCACGCCACTGGCAAAGAAGCCATCGATCACTATGTCAGCGCAGCCTTGAGCGTCACCAGCGCCGCGATGACCTTAACCATTGGCATAGCGGCGCTGGCGGGATTTGGTTCAGCCGGTCCTGTGGGCCTTGCCGCCGGACTTATCCTGGTGGTTGGCTCACAAATCTGGGGCGCGGTTCGTCAAGTCGATGAAATAGACGACTACATAGAACTCACCGTACACGAGCGTCTGCGCACCGGTTGGTTGGCCTTCTGGGCAATGGGCCCTGATAAAGATATCCAGGATCGCTACACCATCGCCAAGGCTACCGCCGAACATACAAAGCAGCTGCAGGCCAATGCCTCGCACTTACTCAAAGGCCCACTGAAAGACAGCACTGAGGCAATCGTAAACGGCACATTCAGCGTGGAACTCGAACCGGTGCCTTATAACACCTGGAACTGGTGGACCGGTGCCAGGTACCGCGCGACGACAGTCCGCCCGAAGATCAAAGACAACGACGACCGGGTCGATGCACGTAAAGGCGTTACGGCTCAGACGCCCGGCGCAGTCATTGAAACGTCGGCCGAACATAAAGCTATCCATTGGTACATCGGCGGCGGCAACGACATCGTTGAAGGCGTCGAAAACAAGCCAAACGTCTTTCACTACGGGGCGGGCGTTAAAAAACTGACCGGGGGCACAAAAGACGACGTTTTTATCTTTGAAGGCTCCATGGAAACCCTCAGTGAAACGTCAGCAAATAACCTGGTAGGTGGCTTGGGCAACGACACCCTGGTGTTGTCGGGCCGTAGCAGCAGTCATCAGGAGCCGCGTCTGGGTTACCAGGTCGACCTGGACGCCGGGCAAGTGTCCATCATCACTCAAAAAAGTCATGACACGCAGAGCAAGCATCATCGCCATGCGGACCTTGAAAGCATTGAAAACGTAGAAATTCCCGAGGGTGGTGCCAACATCATCAAGGGGACAGCCGGCCCAAACATCATCAAGTCCCGCGGCAACGATTCAATCGATGCCGGCGCGGGAGATGACCGAATTTTCATTCTCAATGGAAATAACCGCAACGCAGACGGCGGACCGGGTGAGGATATCTATGCCATCGCTCATAAACCCGGCCACGTTTCCATCACCGAAGATGGTGTGGACAACAGCGTCATCGCGCTGGACTGGAGAGCTGACCTGATTGAAAGCTGGCGAATTGAAGACGGTCATCTGGTCATTACTTCATGCTTTGATGCAAGCGACCGGGAGTTTCGCAAAGTCACCATCAGGGAAGTCTATGAAGACTCTGCTTTTCCAAGAGCCTTACAAAACAACAGACTGACGTTCATCACCCAGGATGGCTACCATTTGGTACCCGACCTGCCCGATACGATCGAATCCAGCAGCCCGCTCGACATTGAAACAGTTGTGGTGCAGCCAGGCACACCCCGCAACCCGGCTATCCTGCCTGATCGAAGCGAGCAGCCGATCAGCCATGACAAAGACACCCGCTACTATGTTTCACATCTCAATGAACTGACCACACTCAAGGTCAAACAAAAAAGCGAATTTTCCACCACCCTTCATCTTAACTACGCCAACGCCGAGCTGACCCGTATCGAGGCCTACTACAAGGCTCATGTCACTCAGAAAGATGAAGGGGACAGCATCAAATATGGCGAATGTGGCCTGACCTTGCACTTTGGTGTTCGCCAAGTCGTATTGAAAAATCTGGCAAGTTCCGATGAGCGCTATAGCGCGCAAAACGCGAAGACCGGTCGGCGTGCATTTTCCGCCCTCGGTTCGCATCATACTTTTATCCTCACCCTGAACGACGGCTCGTCGTACCGTATGGTCCAACCCTCGCCCGACTATGGCCTGTTGCTGGACGAAACATTCATAGGGAAAGATCCGGTGGAATGGAAAACAGACGTTCCATTGCCATTGACGCCTACCAAAAAGAAGTACGCCTATCTACAACCCTTGGACAAAAAACCTTATTACATGCGCAGTTGGGCAACCTGCGCCCTGCTGACATCGCCCACGGAACAAACGGGTATCGAAGTCCTGATTGGCGAAGGCGCCACCTACCTGGTTCACCTGAGCCCGAACATGACGTTACGCCTGTCCACGCCAGGTGCATTGGCCGGCGCCAATCCTCGGTTACCCCGTGCCTCCCTATGGGAGTTGGATGCCACGCGCCTGGGCCAAGTCGAGATAAAACTGTCCTCCAACCTGCTGCAAATAGGTGGAACGACCATCCATCTTCCCGTCTATGAAGCTGATGACCTTGTCGACCCGATACGAGTCATCACTGCACAAGGCGTTGTTCATGCTGTCGACAGCCTGTTTGAGCGGGTTTATGTAGAAGCGCTTGATGGCCGGTATTTTGCCCCGCTCACTGACCCCAACATCCCATTGCCCAGCGAACTGTCGAGCCTGACATCCGAAGAACTGAAGGTTCTTCACGTTGCTGTCAAAGATGGGTCTCCCGGCACACTGAGCTACAACCTCAGAACCCGTAAATGGATCCTTGACACCGATAAGTCCCGAGTCATTGAGGCGGCGAACCTGAGAAAAACAGACCTGTGTGACCACGCCCTCAAGATCTATCAGGATCTGGCCCGCGAGGGGCTCAATCAGACACCGCCCCTGGGTGATGACACACTTCGTCTGTTGCGGGAAAAATGCGTGGAGCTGATAGAAGGCTTCACTTTGGACAACTCAGTGATGTTTGCGCGGGCGTTAGCGCTGAGCGCAGTCTTCGGCATAAGGCTCTCGCAATTGAGCTGGTTCCTCTCATTGGCTGAGGCGTCTCCCGAACCTACCTGACCTTGAAGAACGTCTTCGACGGTTTCTTTCACACGCCATACATATGTAGTGCACCTGTCTGCTGGTTTTCCACGAACATCCTGGAACCCAGGGCCTGTCAGCCTCCGGCTCTACGACAGGCCATTAGCTTGATACCTACTTGAATCATCAATATTCAAACTCAAGAGCAGACATTTTCAATGAGTCCAAGACGAAACACCCGACCCACGCTTACAAAGTCGTCCCCTGATACGCCTCACTCCAGTCGCGATACGTCACTGGACACAATGCTCGGCAATCCCCTGAGAGGCGCAGAAACCGATCAGGCGTCCGGCTCGCCAACCGGACGACAAACTGAAGCGACTGAATCGCAGCGCCCGACCGTTCAGGTATCCGAAATCGCATCCGCGACAGCCATCAGTGATGGCTCCCTGTCGGTATCGCTGGACAATTATTACCTTTCCCCTGAGCTGGTCCCCCTGTTATCGGAGCCAGACGCAACCTCTGGGATCCGCACGTTCAAGACACGCACCTACGTTGAGCTTGCAGAGGGAGGGACGGTGCTGCTTGGTCGCGACTCCGAACAGAACTACAGAGCCCGATCAGGCACTGAACTTGTTGCCTCCGGACCACGCCTGGAACAAGTGGAGGGCAGCCTTCTATGGCGTCCAACTGCGCACCGCGACGTGACGCACCACAGTGATTCCAATCTCCCACCTACACGGGCATTCAGGAAAAACTGGGGGGTTGACCCAAGATTCACGCTGTCCGAATTGATCACCATAAACAATGTTCACTATAAGGTGGTGACACGTACCGACGCGCGAGAATCCCCGATCACCTACATTCAGTCACCCGCTCATCCCATCTATGATTTTGACCTGTTGGAAGCCACCCTCAGGCATATGCCTGACGAGCAACCCCGAGGCGCAATACAAGTTCCGCCGGACAACCATTGGGAAATTGACGCCAGGTTACCCTTTGAAAAACCACTGACCGCTTACGTCAGGGATTTTTTTCCAGAAGTCACGACCATCACCCTGGAAAATATCGCAAGAAGGCAATTTGAACTCAGCAATGACTCGCCATTCGCCGACTCTGCGGGTTTGACCGCACTCCGGCAGATTTACAGCAGTTGGGAAAACGCGACCTTCTCGCCACATCCGCAATGGTCCGATCCACTGTTGATGCTTCCGATTCTTCCAACCTCTTCGGCGTCCCGAGGCGCTGCCCGCTCGATAGCCTTGCCTAACCCCTCCTCTACAGGAATATTGAATCGGTTGGATTTTGATCCCCTGCGGTTCCAGCGACAGTGGCTTCTTTATCTGACGTCGTACTCGCCAGTGGAATTCAAACGCTTTATGGCCGCCCTTCTGACGCGTAATGGCTATACAGTCATTGAGCCCAACTCTTTCAACAGTTTTCCCGCTTTGGTATTTCGCCGCACAGGGCATGACTATGTATTTTTCATGAGCCTGCACCGCACCAGAATTCCGAAGATTTCCCTCCCCATGTATATGGATCCCAAGACAGCCGAGCTGCGCCTGGAAACCCAGGTTGGCGGAGTCGCTGCGAAAGCCGTCAACGATGCCCACAGTGCCAATAAAATCATCTGGCTCAAGGGCGGTACTGAAATCCGTCCCGGCGTTGCAGACACGATTTTTATCATCCGGGATGACAATTCCAGGCTGTAAATACATGGCCCAAAAAAAAGCCCGCAGTGTGAGCGGGCGAAAAACCAAAGAAGCTACATGCGCAGTCGCTTCCAGGACAAGGCAACTGCTTGGGGGATCAGCTACCTCGATACGTTGAGTAAGCGTAGGGCGAAATCAGCAGGGGCACGTGATAATGCTCCTGCTCGGCCGAAATGCCGAAGCGCAGCACCACCACATCCAGGAACGCCGGCTCGGACAGCTGGACGCCACGGGCACGGTAGTAATCGCCGGCATGGAATTGAATCTGATAGACGCCGCTACGGTAGTCATCCCCTTGCAACAACGGTGCATCGCAACGGCCGTCGCTGTTGGTCAGCGCGCTGGCGAGCAATTGCAGTTGCGCACCTTCGACGCGGTACAGCTCGACCTTGATCGAGCTGCCCGGGCAGCCGTGCGCGGCATCCAAAACGTGAGTAGTCAAACGTCCCATTGATTGTGCGCGCCTCGCTGCAAGCAGTCCGGCCCGACGCCTCCTGAATCAGTTGAAAGACAGGCCGCACCGTTTCGGAGCACGAAACGCTGCGGCGATGAGCGAATTAAGACACTTTAAACAAAAATTGTACACAATAAAAAACAGAAATTTATCCCCTGCCACATTCGAGAAGGGTTCGGACCCGATCAGCAATAAAACCAGCAGACACACAGGATTGTCATGCCTTAGCTGACCAAATGGGCAGGTTTCTTGCAGTGTAGACAAGCCAGAGACGGCAGTGAAAAATGCAAAAAATCAGGCTTACAAAGCGCGCATAAAGTTGTATACAATCAACCCATCGCTGTGACGCCAGCCTGTGATTCATCGCCCAGGCGCCACCTACATGGTTCGAACAAGAAGGAAAACTGCAGTGAGCGCTGACTACCCACGCGACCTGATCGGTTACGGCAGTAACCCTCCCCACCCTCAGTGGCCGGGCAACGCCCGCATCGCCCTGTCCTTCGTGCTCAACTACGAGGAAGGCGGCGAGCGCAACGTGCTGCATGGCGACAAGGAGTCCGAAGCGTTTCTCTCGGAAATGGTTTCGGCGCAACCGCTGCAGGGCGAGCGCAACATGAGCATGGAATCGCTCTACGAGTATGGCAGCCGCGCCGGTGTCTGGCGGATCCTCAAGCTGTTCAAGGAATTCGATATTCCGCTGACGATCTTCGCGGTGGCCATGGCTGCCCAGCGCCACCCGGACGTGATCCGTGCCATGGTCGCCGCCGGTCACGAGATCTGCAGCCATGGCTATCGCTGGATCGACTATCAATACATGGATGAAGCCCAGGAACGCGAGCACATGCTCGAAGCGATCCGCATCCTCACCGAAATCACCGGCGAACGTCCGTTGGGCTGGTACACCGGCCGCACAGGCCCCAACACCCGCCGGCTGGTCATGGAAGAAGGCGGTTTTCTCTATGACAGCGACACCTACGACGACGACCTGCCCTACTGGGAACCGAACACCCCCACCGGCAAGCCGCACCTGGTGATTCCGTACACCCTGGACACCAACGACATGCGCTTCACCCAGGTCCAGGGTTTCAACAAGGGCGATGATTTTTTCCAGTACCTCAAGGATGCCTTCGACGTGCTGTATGCCGAAGGCAGCGAGGCGCCGAAGATGCTTTCCATCGGCCTGCACTGCCGCCTGATCGGCCGGCCTGCCCGTCTCGCGGCCCTCAAGCGGTTTCTTGAATACGCCAAGGGTCATGAGCAGGTCTGGTTCAGCCGTCGCGTCGACATCGCCCGCCACTGGCAGCAGACCCACCCACATCCGGGCGCTTTGAAATCAGGGGCTTCGAAATGACCGCATTCCAGACCCTCAAGCCTTCGACCTTGAGCCGCGAAGCGTTCGTCAAAGCCTTCGCCGACATCTACGAACATTCGCCGTGGGTGGCCGAAAAGGCTTTCGACCTGGGCCAGGACCCATCGATCGACCAGATCGAAACCCTGCACCAGCGCATGAGCGACATCCTGCTGTGCGCCGATCACGCCAGCCAACTGGCGCTGATCAACGCACACCCGGACCTGGCCGGTAAAGCCGCCGTCCAGGGCCAACTGACCGAGGCCAGCACCAACGAACAGGCTGGCGCCGGTATTCACCAATGCTCGAGCGATGAGTTCCAACGCTTCACCGAGCTGAACGAGGCCTACAAAGCCAAGTTCAAGTTTCCCTTCATCATGGCGGTAAAAGGCAGCAACCGGCATCAGATCCTCGAGGCGTTCGAAACGCGCATTCACCACTCGGCAGATACCGAGTTCAAATGCGCGCTGGCAGAGATCAACAAGATCGCGTTGTTCCGATTACTGACTCTTTAGCAAGCAGCCCTGAGGCCCAGGCCCCTGCAAGCATCCCCAGCCAACTTATTAAAGGCAGACAAGAAGAATGAAAGCTTACGCCGTACCCTTCGAGAAGTTCGTCAACCTGGCCGACGCCCGCCTGGGCACCAAGATCATTTCGGTCACCGATGACTGGTTCGCCGACGCCAACCGTCTGTTCCAGCCGACTCCGGCCGTATGGAAGGAGGGCGTGTTCGATGACAACGGCAAGTGGATGGACGGCTGGGAGTCGCGCCGCAAGCGCTTCGAAGGCTACGACAGCGCGGTGATCCGCCTGGGCGTGCCGGGTTCGATCAAAGGCGTGGACATCGACACTTCATTCTTCACCGGTAACTACCCGCCGTCGGCGTCCCTGGAAGCCTGCTTCCTGGCCTCGGGCGAACCAGACGAACATACCCAATGGACTGAAGTGCTGTCGGCCGTGGAACTGCAAGGCAACAGCCACCACTACCATGAAATCAGCAATGACCAGGCCTTCAGCCACCTGCGCTTCAACATCTACCCCGATGGTGGCGTGGCCCGCCTGCGGGTCTACGGCATTCCGTACCGCGACTGGTCGGCCGTGGGCGACAACGAACAGATCGACCTCGCCGCGGCCCTCAATGGCGGTCGCGCCCTGGCCTGTTCCGACGAACACTTCGGTCGCATGAGCAACATCCTCAACCCAGGTCGCGGGGTGAACATGGGCGACGGCTGGGAAACCGCCCGTCGTCGCACCCCGGGCAATGACTGGGTGATTGTTGCCCTGGGCCATGCCGGTGAGGTCGAGAAAGTCATCGTCGACACCCTGCACTTCAAGGGTAACTACCCGGACAGCTGCTCGATCCAGGGCGCATTCGTCAAGGGCGGCACCGACAGCCAGATCGAAACCCAGTCGCTGTTCTGGCGCGAGCTGCTGCCGAGTCAGAAACTGGAGATGCACGCTGAACACACCTTCGCCGAGCAGATCAAGGCGTTGGGGCCGATCACCCACATCCGCCTGAACGTGTTCCCGGACGGTGGCGTGAGTCGCCTGCGGGTGCTTGGCAAGGTCGCTAAATAAGCGGTGAGGCCAATCGCGAGCAGGCTCGCTCCCACAGGGGTACGAGGTCGAATGTGGGAGCGAGCCTGCTCGCGATAGCAATAGAACAGACAACAACGAATTCAAGGTAAGAAGACCAGCATGCGCACACTCAAGATCGAACCGTTGACCAAAGAAGCCTTCGCCCCGTTCGGTGACGTGATCGAAACCGACGGCAGCGATCACTTCATGATCAACAATGGTTCGACCATGCGCTTCCATCGCCTGGCGACGGTTGAAACCGCCGAGCCGGACGACAAGGCGATCATCAGCATCTTCCGCGCCGAGGCGCTGGAGATGCCGTTGACCGTACGCATGCTGGAGCGCCATCCGCTGGGCAGCCAGGCTTTCATCGGGCTGCTCGGCAACCCCTTTCTGATCGTGGTCGCGCCACTTGGCGATGTACCTGTATCAGGCTTGGTCCGCGCCTTCGTCACCAACGGCAGGCAGGGCATTAATTACCATCGCGGCGTCTGGCACCACCCGGTGCTGACGATCGAAAAGCGGGATGACTTCCTGGTGGTTGATCGCAGTGGCACAGGCAATAACTGCGATGAGCATTTTTTCAAAGAGGATGAGTTGTTGATCCTCGCCCCCCACCAATAAGAGAAGCGTCCGATCACGCGAAAACAAGCGTGACGGGCGAGAGGTAAAGACTGTGGAAGCACATATGCTGGAATGGCTGAACCTGAGCGTGCGCTGGGTTCATATGATCACTGGCGTGGCCTGGATCGGCGCGTCGTTCTACTTCGTCTGGCTGGAAAACAACCTCAATCGCGTCAACCCCAAAAGCGGTCTGGCCGGTGATTTGTGGGCCATCCACGGTGGTGGCATCTACCACCTGGAAAAATACAAACTCGCGCCGCCGTCCATGCCGGACAACCTGCACTGGTTCAAATGGGAAGCCTACTTCACCTGGATGTCGGGCGTCGCCCTGCTGTGCCTGGTGTTCTATTGGAACCCGACTCTGTACCTGTTGGCACCGGGCAGCAGCCTGAGCGGGCTCGAAGGCGTCGCCCTGGGCATCGGCTCGTTGTTCGTCGGCTGGTTCGTGTATTCCTTTCTCTGCGACTCGGCCCTGGGCAAACGTCCTGCCCTGCTCGGCCTGATCCTGTTCGTGCTGCTGATCGCCGCGGCCTACGGGTTCAGCAAGGTGTTCAGCGGTCGCGGTGCCTACCTGCATGTCGGGGCGGTCATCGGGACGATCATGGTCGGCAACGTGTTCCGCATCATCATGCCGGCCCAACGCGCGCTGGTGGCGGCCATTGCCGAGAACCGCACGCCGGATCCGGCGCTGCCGGCCAAGGGCCTGCTGCGCTCGCGCCACAACAACTACTTCACCCTGCCGGTGCTGTTCATCATGATCAGCAACCATTTCCCGAGCACCTATGGCAGCCAGTACAACTGGTTGATCCTGGCCGGGATCGCCGTGGCGGCGGTGTTGGTGCGGCACTATTTCAATACCCGCCACGACAGCAACAAGTATGCCTGGACGCTGCCGGTCGGCGCTCTGGCGATGATCTGCCTGGCTTATGTCACGGGTCCCAAGCCCATGGCCACAGCGCCGGAAGTGGCCAAGGCCCCTGGTGTGATCGAGTACCAACCGTTGCCGGAAACGGCGGTGGGCGGCGGCGCAAAACCGGCGACGGCAGCGGCCGCACCGGCATCGACGCCGGCCCAGACCGCCAATGCCCAAGGCCCCTCGTTCGAGAAGGTCCACAGCGTGATTCAGGAGCGCTGCTCGGTCTGCCATTCGGCAAAACCCACCAGCCCGTTGTTCAGCGCCGCGCCGGGCGGGGTGATGTTCGATACCCCGCAGCAGATCCAGCAACAAGCCGCGCGCATCCAGGCCCAGGCCGTGGCCACGCAGATCATGCCCCTGGGCAATATCACCCAGATGACCCAACAGGAACGCGACCTGATCGGCGCGTGGATCAGCCAGGGGGCGCGGACCAACTGAGTCCCGCCGACATCAAACCTGACATCACCCGCTACACGTAATACCGCTGACAGGCAGACCGGCACACGACCGGTCGCCCGTCAGCGACTGCCTGCGCCTCAACAATAAAAACAAGAGGAAAGCACCAGATGACCCAGCCCCGCCATCACGCCCCAAATTCGCCACGAATGCGCCGTTGCAGGGCACTTGAGCCCATGAATGCAGGGCCGTATCCTGCGCGGCCGTTTGAGTCCGGTGCCGCGTAAAACCAGCAGATCCTGACCGATACGCCAACTATTGCAGTGTTGGCAGATATCGGCTTGCGCTGAACACACTTTTTCGAGCGCTTCAAACCACTGAACAAGCCATTTTTCCGATTTATCCCGGTCTTGGCTCAGCTCTTGCTGTCAGCGCTTGCCACAAACAAAAAGCTGACCGAACGGATGGTTTTTCCGTAGAAAAAAGCGCCACACCAGAGCGCTGATCTTAAAAAAAATGCAGTACCACTTACCTTTGGGAGCAAACCGAATGAAACATACGTGCACCAGCCTGATACTTGCGGGATCTTTGCTGACCGCTGGCCAAGCGATGGCCGACGACCTGTTCCAATGGCAGAACAACAGCCTGACCTACCTCTATGGCAAGGATTTCCAGGTCAACCCGCGCATCCAGCAAACCGTGACCTTCGAGCACGCCGATGCCTGGAAATACGGCGACAACTTCTTCTTCCTCGACCGGATTTTCTACAACGGCCAGGACGACAGCAATTCCGGCCCGAACACCTACTACGGTGAGTTCAGCCCACGCCTGTCGTTCGGCAAAATCTTCGACCAGAAGCTGGAACTGGGTCCGATCAAAGATGTGTTGCTGGCCATGACCTATGAGTTCGGTGAGGGTGACAACGAGTCATACCTGATCGGTCCGGGCTTCGACCTGGCGATTCCCGGTTTCGATTACTTCCAGTTGAATTTCTACAACCGCCAGACCGAAGGTCCGCGCGCTGGCGACAACGTCTGGCAGATTACACCGACCTGGGCCTACACCCTCCCGGTGGGCTCATCCGACATCCTGATCGACGGCTTCATCGACTGGGTGGTGGACAACGACAGCAACTCCAAAGGCACCTACCACGCCAACCTGCACATCAACCCGCAGATCAAGTATGACTTGGGCAAGGCACTGAAGCTGGGCGCCAAACAGTTGTATGTGGGTGTGGAATACGACTACTGGAAGAACAAATACGGGATCGAAGACAGCGAAGGCTTCAAGACCAATCAGAGCAATACCAGCTTCTTGCTGAAGTATCATTTCTGATCCACATCGATCCTCGATGCTCAGGGAATCTTGTGGGAGCGAGCCTGCTCGCGATGGCGCTGGAGGCTACTGCATCACCCCGCCGTCACCCGCAAGAACCGGCTTAACTCCTCGCGCTGGGCCAACGCATCCTGGCGTCCCAGCTCGATCAGTTCACTGCAATAGCCCGCTTCGAACAGCAGATAACTCAGCACCCCGGCGCCGCTGGTCTTGGTCGCGCCCGGCCCGCGCAGGAACATGCGCAGCGCGCGGGGCAATTCCAGGCGATGGCGGGCGGCGATTTCGTCGATCGGCTGGCTCGGCGAAATCACCAACACCTCCACCGGCGCCGCGCCCAGCGCATGAGCCGGCACGTCATCGGGCAGCAGATGACTGAAGCCATTCAGACGCTCCAGCAGTTCGATGTCGCTTTCCAGGCTGTCGATGAACGTACTGTTGAGCATGTGGCCACCGATCTGCGCCAGCGTCGGTTGCTGGCCGGTGTAACTGCGCTGCAACGGCTCTGGCGAACCAAGTCCACGCGGATTGCCGCTGACCCCGATGACCAGCACGCGATTGGCCCCCAGGTGCAGGGCCGGGCTGATGGGAGCCGATTGACGCACCGCGCCGTCGCCGAAATATTCCGGGCCGATCCTGACCGGCGCGAATAGCAGGGGGATCGCCGAACTGGCGAGCAGGTGTTCCACCGACAACTGGGTCGGCACGCCGATGCGCCGGTGCCGCAGCCAGGATTCGATGGTGCCGCGGCCCTGGTAGAAGGTCACGGCCTGGCCGGACTCATAACCGAACGCAGTCACCGCCACGGCCCGCAGTTGCTGCTGCGCGATCGCCTGTTCGATGCCCGAGGCGTGGAATTGAGACTGGAGAAGTTCACGCAACGGGGAACTGTCGATCAGCGCCACCGGTAACCGGGCGCCCAGGCCTAGCAGGCTGTGGCTGATAAAACGTGTCGCCTGGGCAATCACGCCCCACCAGTCGCTGCGCATCACCTGATGGCTGCGCACGGCCTGCCAGAAGGCAGTCAGGCGCTCGATGGCCGTTTTGAAGTCCATCGCCCCGCTGGCCAGGCTGACCGCGTTGATTGCCCCGGCCGAGGTGCCGACAATCACCGGGAACGGGTTATCCGCCCCGTCCGGCAACAGTTCGGCAATCGCGGCCAATACCCCCACTTGATACGCTGCCCGAGCCCCGCCGCCGGAAAGAATCAAACCTGTCACCGGTTCAAGTGGGGTCATCGCAACGCTCCGTGTTCATTAAGTGGACTACAGGCTTAACCGCGTTTGTCATACAGCTTCGGCTCGCCCGGCGGACGACTCTTGAAGCGCCGGTGAGCCCAGAGGTATTGCTCGGGGCATCTGCTGACCGACTGCTCCACCCATCGATTGATACGGATGCAATCGGCCTCTTCGGTCTCCCCTGGAAAATCTTCCAGCGGCGCCTGGATCACCAAACGGTAACCCCTGCCATCAGCCAGGCGTTCCTGGATGAATGGCACCACCCGTGCCTTGCCCAGGCGAGCGAACTTGCTGGTGGCCGTGACCGTCGCGGCCTGGATGCCGAACAGTGGCACGAAGACGCTTTGCTTGGCGCCGTAGTCCTGGTCCGGCGCATACCAGATCGCCCGCCCCGCCCGTAGCAGCTTGAGCATGCCACGCACGTCGTCGCGTTCCACCGCCAGGGAATCAAGATTGTGCCGCTCGCGCCCGCGACGCTGGATGTAGTCAAACAGCGGGTTCTTGTGCTCGCGGTACATGCCGTCGATGGTGTGCTGCTGGCCGAGCAATGCCGCGCCGATTTCCAGCGTGGTGAAGTGCAGCGCCATCAGGATCACCCCTTTGCCCTCGCGCTGGGCCTGCTTGAGATGCTCCAGCCCTTCGACATGGGCCAGCTTCGCCAAGCGCGAGCGCGACCACCACCAACTCATGGCCATTTCGAAGAAGGCGATACCGGTGGAGGCAAAATTTTCCTTGAGCAGGCGCTTGCGCTCGGCAGCGGACTTTTCAGGAAAACACAGTTCCAGATTGCGCTGGGCGATGCGCCGTCTGTCGCCGGCCACACGATACATCAGCGCACCCAATACACGACCGGCGCGCAGCAGCAGCGGATAGGGCAGCTGAACGATCAGCCACAACAGCCCCAGACCGCACCACAGCAGCCAGAAACGCGGATGAAAAAATGCAGCTCGAAAACGCGGGCGATCCATTACAGCTTCCATAAAGACATGGGCCGCGCATTCTACATCGTTCGACCCGGCTTGCGGCCCGGGGACGATCTCGTTATAAGTCTCGGCACTTTTAGTGACAAGCCGTTGTACGCCGACCATGAGCCAAACCGAATCGCTAGACCAAGATCCCGTGTTCCAGCTGAAGGGCAGCATGCTCGCCATTACGGTGCTGGAGCTGGCCCGCAACGACCTGGAGAGCCTTGACCGGCAGTTGGCGGCAAAAGTCGCCCAGGCCCCGAATTTCTTCAGCAATGCCCCGTTGGTGCTGGCGCTGGACAAACTGCCGGCCGGCGAAGGTGCCGTGGATCTGCCGGGCCTGATGCGGGTTTGTCGCCAGCACGGCCTGCGCACCCTGGCGATCCGGGCCAGCCGTATCGAAGACATCGCCGCCGCCATCGCCGTGGACATTCCGGTGCTGCCGCCCTCCGGCGCCCGGGAACGGGTGCTGGAACTGAGCCCGGTCGAGACCAGGAAAAAGCCGGAAAAGCCACCAGAACCGACCATCAAGCCGACCCGAGTCATCACCTCTCCGGTACGTGGCGGGCAGCAGATCTATGCCCAGGGTGGCGATCTGGTCGTGGTGTCCTCGGTCAGCCCGGGCGCGGAACTTCTGGCCGATGGCAACATCCATGTATACGGCCCGATGCGTGGCCGTGCCCTGGCCGGTGTCAAGGGCGATACGAAAGCCAGGATTTTCTGTCAGCAGTTGAGCGCTGAACTGGTCTCTATCGCCGGGCAGTACAAGGTTTCCGAGGATCTGCGTCGCGACCCGCTGTGGGGGGCCGGTGTCCAGGTCAGCCTGTCGGGCGACGTGTTGAACATCATTCGGCTTTAACGGATACTGCCGCATTTTCCAAGCATCTCTAAAACGTAGCGAAAACGGCTTAAACGACGTAGGAAAAAGGATAAGGCAGTGTTTACCGGAGGTAGACCCCGTCCCGCATCCGATTCCAGCCAAGCCTGTCCAATTGCAGCAGTTTCAAGAGATGTTTTTCAGGGGCTGAAAAAGTCCTTTTTCCTTAGGGGTGAAACACCTTGGCCAAGATTCTCGTGGTTACATCCGGCAAGGGTGGTGTGGGTAAGACCACCACCAGCGCCGCTATCGGTACCGGCCTCGCTCTGCGCGGCCACAAAACAGTCATCGTCGACTTCGACGTCGGCCTGCGTAACCTGGACCTGATCATGGGTTGCGAGCGTCGCGTGGTCTATGACTTCGTCAACGTGGTCAACGGTGAAGCGAACCTGCAGCAAGCCCTGATCAAGGACAAGCGCCTTGAGAATCTGTACGTGCTGGCCGCCAGCCAGACCCGCGACAAAGACGCGCTGACCCAGGAAGGCGTGGAAAAAGTGCTGATGCAGCTCAAGGAAGACTTTGAGTTCGTGGTGTGCGACTCCCCGGCCGGTATCGAGAAAGGTGCCCACCTGGCGATGTACTTCGCTGACGAAGCGATCGTCGTGACCAACCCGGAAGTCTCGTCGGTACGCGACTCCGATCGCATGCTCGGCCTGCTGGCGAGCAAATCCCGTCGCGCCGAGAACGGCGAAGAGCCGATCAAGGAGCACCTGCTGCTGACCCGCTACAACCCGCAACGGGTCAGCGATGGCGAAATGCTGGGCGTCGAAGACGTCAAGGAAATCCTCGCTGTTACCCTGCTGGGTGTGATTCCTGAATCCCAAGCGGTACTCAAGGCCTCCAACTCGGGTGTGCCGGTGATTCTCGACGATCAGAGCGACGCCGGTCAGGCGTACAGCGATGCGGTCGATCGCCTGCTGGGCAAAACCGTAGAGCATCGATTCCTCGATGTAACGAAGAAAGGTTTCTTCGAGCGCCTGTTTGGAGGTAGGTAATGAATCTTTTTGACTTCTTTCGTGCCAACAAAAAGCCAAGTACCGCCTCGGTCGCGAAAGAGCGTCTACAGATCATCGTGGCGCACGAGCGCGGCCAGCGCAGTACCCCTGATTATCTGCCAGCCTTGCAGAAAGAACTGGTGGAAGTGATCCGCAAGTACGTCAACATCGGGTCCGATGATGTGCATGTGGCGCTGGAAAGCCAGGGCAGTTGCTCGATTCTGGAACTCAATATCACCCTGCCGGATCGCTGATCGATCCTGCAGGTGCCCACGGCGGCTCCGGGTCCCAAAGTCCTTCCCACAGGGTTAGGAAAAAGGGCCCGAGCCGCCGTTGGCGTTTGTTACGAGACTGTTTGAATGCCCCTGTCCAACATCCGCATCATCCATCAGGACGCCGCCGTCCTGGTGGTCGACAAGCCGACCCTGCTGCTGTCCGTGCCCGGCCGGGCCGACGACAACAAAGACTGCCTGATCACCCGCCTGCAGGAAAACGGCTATCCGGAAGCGCGAATCGTGCACCGGCTGGACTGGGAAACCTCTGGCATCATCCTGCTGGCCCGGGATCCGGACACCCATCGCGAACTGTCTCGGCAGTTTCATGACCGGGAAACCGAAAAGGCCTACACAGCATTGTGCTGGGGCCAACCGGAGCTGGACAGCGGCAGCATCGACCTGCCCCTGCGCTACGACCCGCCGACCAAACCGCGCCACGTGGTGGATCATGAGCAGGGCAAGCACGCCCTGACCTTCTGGCGCGTGCTGGAGCGTTGCGGCGACTGGTGCCGGGTCGAACTGACGCCGATCACCGGACGCTCGCACCAGTTGCGCGTGCACATGCTGTCCATTGGTCATCCGCTCCTGGGCGACGGCCTCTACGCCCACCCCCAGGCCCTCGCTGCGTGGCCACGGCTGTGCCTGCACGCCAGCATGCTCAGCTTCACCCACCCGCAAAGCGGCGAACGCCTACGCTTCGAGTGCCCGGCGCCGTTCTGAGACATCGCGTCCCCCCCATCGCGAGCAGGCTCGCTCCCACATTGGATTACAGGCGTACACAAGTTTTGTGTTCACCCTGAGCCCCCTGTGGGAGCGAGCCGGCTCGCGATGGGGACGGCACATTCAACGCGTATATCAATCACTGGCCACCCTCCCCATCGCCCCCCAATACGGTAAACTCCCGCGCATTGCTGTCTGGAGTTATTTATGCGCGAAGAGTTGAACCAAGGCCTGATCGACTTTCTCAAGGCCTCCCCCACCCCGTTCCACGCCACCGCCAGCCTTGCCCAACGTCTGGAGGCAGAGGGTTATCAGCGTCTTGACGAACGCGAGACCTGGGCCACCGAGGCCAACGGTCGTTACTACGTCACGCGCAACGACTCTTCAATCATCGCTTTCAAACTGGGGCGCAACTCACCGCTGCACGACGGCATCCGCCTGGTTGGCGCCCACACCGACAGCCCCTGCCTGCGGGTCAAGCCCCAGCCGGAACTGCAACGCCACGGGTTCTGGCAACTGGGCGTGGAAGTTTATGGCGGCGCGCTGCTGGCGCCGTGGTTTGACCGCGACTTGTCCCTGGCCGGGCGCGTGACCTTCCGCCGCGATGGCAAGGTCGAAAGCCAGCTGATCGATTTCAAGGCGCCGATCGCCACGATTCCGAACCTGGCCATCCACCTCAATCGCGAAGCCAACCAGGGCTGGGCGATCAACCCACAGAATGAGCTGCCACCGATTCTCGCCCAGTTCGCCGGTGATGAGCGCGTCGACTTCCGCGCCGTGCTCACCGATCAACTGGCCCGCGAACACGGCCTGAATGCGGACGTGGTGCTCGATTACGAGCTGAGTTTCTACGACACCCAAAGCGCCGCGCTCATCGGCCTGCATGGCGATTTCATTGCCGGCGCGCGCCTGGACAATCTGCTGTCGTGCTACGCCGGCCTGCAAGCCTTGTTGAACGCCGACACCGAAGAGACCTGCGTGCTGGTGTGCAACGACCACGAGGAAGTCGGCTCTTGCTCGGCCTGTGGCGCCGACGGTCCGATGCTGGAACAAACCCTGCGTCGTTTGCTGCCTGAAGGTGAAGAATTCGTACGGACCATCCAGAAATCCCTGCTGGTTTCCGCGGACAACGCCCACGGCGTGCACCCCAACTACGCCGACAAACACGACGCCAACCACGGCCCGAAACTCAATGCCGGGCCCGTGATCAAGGTCAACACCAACCAGCGCTACGCCACCAACAGCGAAACCGCCGGGTTCTTCCGTCACCTGTGCATGGCCGAGGAAGTACCGGTGCAGAGCTTCGTGGTGCGCAGCGACATGGGCTGCGGCTCGACCATCGGCCCGATCACCGCCAGTCAGTTGGGTGTACGCACGGTGGACATCGGTTTGCCGACCTTCGCCATGCACTCGATCCGCGAGCTGTGCGGCAGTCATGACCTGGCGCACCTGGTGAAGGTGTTGAGCGCGTTTTATGCCTGTCGTGAGTTGCCGTAACCACAGCAGCACCTGTTTGAACCGGGAAATGCTTACCCCTGTGGCGAGGGGATTTATCCCCGTAGGGCTGCAGAGCAGCCCTTTGCCCAGTCACCGCAATACTTCACATGTCAGTAACGGCCCAAGTGCGTCTGCTGCGCAGCCGAGCGGGGATAAATCCCCTCGCCACAACAGTGCTCGCCTCCGGATTGGGGAGCCATGACATACATCATCACACCCCGGCAAAACCCCAACTAGACTGACCTTATCCCCTCCGACAAGGCCGTCGCCATGATTCCGATGTCTGCGTTCAATGCCATGCTGGTGCCCATCATCGCCGGCATGATTCTGCTGGCCATCGGCTTCAACTTCCGAGACAAGAACGTCGGGGTGTTTGCCATGTGGATCGGCATGTTGTTGATCCTCGCCACGGTGGTGTTCAGGATCCTGGCCAAACTCAACGAGTCGATCTGACCTCACCTCAGGCAGCCGACGGTTGTTCCGGCACGTCCACCCCCACGTGAATCGCATCGTGACGCCAGAACTCCAGGTCACAATCGATCAACCGCTGATGCTGGTCATAATTGACCCGGGCAATCCGCAAGCCAGGGCTGCCAACCGAGACTTTCAACGCCGCCGCCGCTTCAGGCTGTAGCGAGGTCGGCACAATCTCGAACTTCACCCGGCCGTAGTGCAAGTCGTAATGACGGGCGTACAACTCGGTGATGGACTGATTGAGGTCGAATTCGAGGATGTCCGGGAAATACTGCGGGTTCAGGTAGTGCTCGACATACAGCACCAGCCGCTCATCGATACGCCGCACACGGCAGATCTGGATCACACTGGACAGTGCCGGCAATTGCAACCAGGCACACACTGCTGCCGAAGCCGGCTGCAGACGGGCCGAAATCACTTGAGTGGAAGGCACTCGCCCTTGGGCAGTCACCATGGCGTGGAAATGGCTGCGCTGCATCAGGTTATAGGCCAGGCGTGGCGGCGAGACGAACCAGCCACGGCGCTCCTCGCGATAGATCTGCCCCTGGGCTTCGAGCTGCAACAGCGCTTCGCGCACGGTGATGCGTGTAGTGCCGAACAACTCACTGAGCTTGCGCTCGGCCGGCAACTTGCTACCGGGCGCCAGCAAGCCGTG
Organism: Pseudomonas sp. A214; assembly: GCF_900156295.1. Classification (NCBI taxonomy): domain Bacteria; kingdom Pseudomonadati; phylum Pseudomonadota; class Gammaproteobacteria; order Pseudomonadales; family Pseudomonadaceae; genus Pseudomonas; species Pseudomonas sp. A214. The sequence continues at coordinate 2,402,818 of NZ_LT707062.1, read as the reverse complement.
GTCGAGTTGCTCCTGCAGGACTTGCCCGATGGTTGTCACCGCCTTGGTTGTCTCGATGCGCATCAACGTTACCTATCTGGACTAGACCAGCACTCTTTCGGGGCGAAATCGATGGAACATCCATCCGTTTCTCATGCTTGCAAGCCTAGGCACTGCACATGACTGGTAGATGACAGAACCGCCGAACGGTTCATTGCCATCCCTGCAAGTTAGCGGCCAACTCCTTGCAGATCAGCCGGTTAACCATGGTCTACGCTTAGTTGGCAGCCACTTTGCCCCCGCCTGGCACATGCCGGCATCTCCTGCACCGACATCAAAATGTCACAGGGCTCGCCTACATTGGCTCAGGTATTGCTGACCTAGACCAACACAACCGCAATCGCAGCGTTGAAAACGCCCATAGGAGCTTCGGATGAAACAGTTTTTCCTGGCATCACTGTTAGGCTCGACCATTGCCATGTGCACTGTTGCCATGGCCGCTGACACCGATTTGAAAACACTGGAAGCCGCTGCGAAAGCGGAAGGCACCGTGAACAGCGTCGGCATGCCCGATGACTGGGCGAACTGGAAAGCCACCTGGGATGACCTGGCCAAAATCTATGGCTTGAAACACATCGACACCGACATGAGCTCGGCCCAGGAAATCGCCAAGTTCGCAGCCGAGAAAGACAACGCCAGCGCCGATATCGGTGACGTCGGCGCAGCTTTCGGCCCGATCGCGGTCAAGCAGGGTGTGGTTCAACCCTACAAACCGAGTACCTGGGAACAGGTTCCGGACTGGGCCAAGGACAAGGACGGCAACTGGGCCCTGGCCTACACCGGCACCATTGCTTTCATCGTTAACAAGAAGCTGTTGCACGGCTCCGAAGTGCCAACCAAATGGGCCGACCTGAAAACCGGCAAATACAAAGTTTCCATTGGTGACGTGAGCACCGCCGCCCAAGCCGCCAACGGTGTGCTGGCAGCGGCCCTGGCCAATGGCGGCAACGAGAAAAACGTTCAACCGGCCTTGTTGATGTTCGCCGAGATCGCCAAGCAAGGGCGTCTGTCCATGGCCAACCCGACCATCGCCACCATGGAAAAAGGTGAAGTCGAAGTCGGCGTGGTCTGGGACTTCAACGGCCTGAGCTACAAGGCCAAGATGGCCAACCCGGATGATTACGTCGTACTGATTCCATCCGACGGCTCGGTCATCTCTGGCTACACCACCATCATCAACAAATACGCCAAGCACCCGAACGCCGCCAAACTGGCTCGCGAATACATCTTCAGCGACGCCGGTCAGATCAACCTGGCCAAGGGCAACGCCCGTCCGATCCGCGCCGAGCACCTGACCTTGCCTGAAGAGGTCAAGGCCAAGCTGCTGCCCAACGAGCAGTACAAAGGCGTGACCCCGATCAAGGATGCGGATGCGTGGGAAAAAACCTCCAAGACACTGCCGCAGAAGTGGCAGGAAGAAGTAATCATCAATATGGAGTGAGGCGCTAGCTCCCGCTCGGAAATCCACTGGAGATCCAATTGTGGGAGCGAGCACTGTGGGAGCCCAGCTTGCTCGCGATGAACGATGACACGGTCTTGCAGTTGAACCGTGTCGCCTTCATCGCGAGCAAGCTGGGCTCCCACAGAAGCTGGCTTCCACATCAGGTCCCTGGTGAATCCGAGTTTCCTGGTATCTGTCCGGAGTCCCGCTACCCATGAAGCACAACGTCATCCTGGTGGTGCTCGACGGCCTCAACTACGAGGTCGCCCGGCATGCCATGGGGCATTTGCAGGCCTATGTCGGCGCAGGACGCGCGGCGCTCTACACACTGGAATGTGAACTGCCCGCCCTGTCCCGTCCGCTCTATGAATGCATTCTGACCGGCGTCGTGCCCCTCGACAGCGGGATCGTGCACAACAATGTCTCGCGCCTGTCGAACCAGCGCAGTATCTTCCACTACGCCACCGCAGGCGGCTTGAGTACGGCAGCCGCGGCCTATCACTGGGTCAGCGAGCTCTACAACGCTTCGCCGTTCGTGGCCGGTCGCGATCGTCATACCGACAACCCCGAGCTACCGATTCAATACGGGCATTTCTACTGGAATGACCACTACCCCGACTCTCATCTGTTTGCCGACGCCGAACACCTGCGTCAGCGCTACCTGCCGAATTTTTTGCTGGTGCACCCCATGAACATCGACGATGCCGGCCACAAGCACGGCCTCGACACCCCGCAATACCGCAACAGCGCCCGCTCGGCCGACATCAACCTGGCGGTTTACCTGCAAGCCTGGCTCGACGCCGGATACCAGGTGCTGGTGACATCCGACCACGGCATGAACAACGACCGCTCCCACAACGGCCTGCTGGCTGAAGAACGGGAAGTGCCACTGTTTGTGCTGGGCAACGGCTTCAGCCTCAACCCCGACGCCGCACCCCGACAGACCGAACTGTGCGGCACCATTTGCCAGTTGCTCGGCGTTGCCCACGACAAACCCTATTGCCAGGAGTTGCTCAAGTGAATGCCATGACGCGCGGCAAATGGCTGGCAGCGTTGTGCCTGGTGCCCTTCGCGATTTTCTTCATCGTGTTCCAGATCGCGCCGCTGCTTTGGGTGCTGGTCAACAGCCTGGAATCGGAAGAGTTCGGCTGGGGCCTGGCCAATTTCAGCAAGATTTTCAGTTCGAAGTTCTACCGCCAAGCGATCCAGCACAGCCTGGAAATCAGTTTCTGGTCCAGCGTGTTCGGCATCATCATCGCCGTGCTCGGCAGCTATTCCCTGCGTCGGGTCGATTCGCGCCTGCGCAACTTCGTCAACGCCTTCGCCAACATGACCAGCAACTTCGCCGGCGTGCCCCTGGCCTTCGCCTTCATCATTTTGCTGGGGTTCAACGGCAGCATCACGATCATGCTCAAACAGGCGGGGATCATTGAAGATTTCAACCTGTACTCGAAAACCGGGCTGATCATCCTCTACACCTACTTCCAGATTCCCCTGGGCGTACTGCTGCTCTACCCGGCCTTCGACGCGCTGCGCGAGGACTGGCGCGAATCCGCTGCGCTGCTGGGCGCCAACGGCTGGCAGTTCTGGCGGCACATCGGCTTGCCGGTGCTGACCCCGGCGCTGCTGGGCACGTTCGTGATCCTGCTGGCCAATGCGCTCGGTGCCTACGCCACGGTGTATGCGCTAACCACCGGTAACTTCAACGTCCTGCCGATTCGCATCGCCGCCATGGTCTCCGGGGACATCTCCCTTGACCCGAACATGGCCAGCGCCCTGGCCGTGGTGCTGGTGGCGCTGATGACCCTGGTGACCGTCGTCCATCAGTTGCTGCTCAAGAGGAGCTACCATGTCTCGCGCTGAATCGAGCTCTGCCGGGCTCTATCATCGGCTGGTGGTGTATTTGCTGTTCGCCATCCTGCTGTTGCCCCTGGCCGGCACGCTGATCTACTCCATCGCCAGCAGTTGGTCGGCCACCGTGCTGCCCAGCGGTTTCACCTTCAAGTGGTACGTGCAGCTGTGGAGCGATCCGCGCTTTCTCAACGCCTTCGGCCAATCGCTGATCGTCTGCGTCGGGGCGCTGGTGCTGTCCGTGGTGTTGATCCTGCCCCTGCTGTTTGTGGTGCATTACCACTTTCCAAAGCTCGACGCACTGATGAACATCCTCATCCTGCTGCCCTTCGCGGTGCCGCCGGTGGTGTCTTCAGTGGGGCTGTTGCAACTCTACGGTTCCGGGCCGCTGGCGATGGTGGGCACGCCGTGGATCCTGATCGGTTGCTACTTCACCGTTGCCCTGCCATTCATGTATCGGGCGATCACCAACAACCTGCAAGCCATCAACCTGCGCGACCTCATGGACGCCGCCCAACTGCTAGGCGCCAGCACGTTCCAGGCGGCTTTGCTGGTGGTACTGCCGAACTTGCGCAAGGGCTTGATGGTGGCGTTGCTGCTGTCTTTCTCGTTTCTGTTCGGTGAGTTCGTGTTTGCCAACATTCTCGTCGGCACTCGCTATGAAACCCTGCAGGTGTACCTGAACAACATGCGCAACAGCAGCGGTCACTTCACCAGTGCGCTGGTGATTTCCTACTTCTTCTTCGTACTGGTCCTGACCTGGGCGGCCAACATCTTGAACAAGGACAAAAGCCAATGAGCTACGTCAGCGTCCAACACCTGCAAAAAAGCTATGCCGGCACACCGGTGTTCAGCGACATAAATTGCGAAATCCACAAGGGCGAGTTCGTCACCCTCCTCGGCCCTTCCGGCTGCGGCAAGTCCACACTGCTGCGCTGCATTGCCGGCCTGACCGCGGTGGATGCCGGACAGATCCTTTTGGACGGACAGGACATCGTCCCGCTGAGCCCGCAGAAGCGCGGGATCGGCATGGTGTTCCAGAGCTACGCCTTGTTTCCCAACATGACCGTGGAACAGAACGTCGCCTTCGGCCTGCGCATGCAAAAGGTTGCGACCGAGGACAGCCGCCAACGGGTACTGGATATTTTGCGGCTGGTGGAGCTGCACGACTTCGCCGCTCGCTACCCCCATCAACTTTCCGGCGGCCAATGCCAGCGCGTGGCCCTGGCCCGCTCCCTGGTGACCCGCCCGCGCCTGTTGCTGCTGGACGAGCCGCTGTCGGCCCTGGATGCGCGGATTCGCAAACATTTGCGCGAGCAGATCCGACAGATACAACGCGAACTGGGCCTGACCACGATCTTCGTCACACACGATCAGGAAGAAGCGCTGACCATGTCCGACCGGATTTTCCTGATGAACCAGGGAAAGATCGTACAAAGCGGCGATGCCGAAACCCTTTACACTGCGCCGGTCGATGTCTTTGCCGCCGGCTTCATCGGCAACTACAACCTGCTGGACGCCGACAGCGCCAGCAAACTGCTGCAACGGCCAGTGACCGGTCGCATCGCCATTCGCCCGGAGGCCATTGAACTGAGCCGCAGCGGCGAGCCCGATGCCCTGATCCGCAGCCACAGCCTGCTGGGCAACGTGATCCGCTACCGGGTCGAGGCTCGCGGCGTAGAGCTGGTGGTCGACGTGCTCAATCGTTCCGCCGCCGATTTGCACCCCGATGGCACACGACTGTCACTTTCCATCGATTCGACGGCGCTGTGTGAGGTAGCCTGATGGCTTTATTGATTTTGAAGTTGATTTTGAAAAGGGAAATGCGCTGATGGCCCTGGCAATTTTTGATCTGGACGAAACCCTGATCCACGGCGATTGCGCCACCCTCTGGAGCGAGCAGATGGGGCGCCTGGGCTGGGTCGATCCAGAGTCGTTCATGCGTCGCAACAATGAGCTGATGGACGCCTACAGCCACGGCAAGCTGCGCATGGAAGAATACATGGACTTCAGCCTGGAACCGATGATCGGCCGCACCCCGGAAGAAATCGAACACCTGGTGACGCCGTGGGTGGAAGACTTCATCGAACCGATCATCTTCAGCGACGCCACCAAAACCATCGCCGAACACCGCAAGGCCGGTGACCGGATCCTGGTGATCTCCGCCTCCGGCACGCACCTGGTCAAGCCGATTGCCGAACGGCTGGGCATCGATGAGATCCTGGCGATTGAGCTTGAGGTGAGTCATGGGGTGTACAGCGGCAAGACCGTCGGCACCCTGACCTATCGCGAAGGCAAGATCGCACGGCTGCTGGACTGGCTGGATGCCGAGGAAGAAAACCTTGAGGGCGCAAGTTTCTATTCCGACTCGCGCAACGACCTGCCGTTGCTACAGCGGGTGGACTTCCCTCATGTGGTAAACCCGGATGCGGTGTTGAAGGCCCATGCCGAATCGGCCGGGTGGCCGATTCATACCTGGAAATAAGCCCCTGTGGGAGCGAGCCTGCTCGCGATTGCGGTGTGTCAGTTAAATCAATGCCTGCTGATCCATCGCAATCGCGAGCAGGCTCGCTCCCACACAGGTTTAGCCTAGCCCAGCAGCAGCCACAGGCTCCAGCCGAGCAACAACACACCGCAGATACGACTGAGCCAGAGTCCCTGCCGCAGGTTCTTCTCCAGCAGGATGAAGGCACCGATCACTGCCACCCAGAGCAGGTTCATTACGCCGACCACGAACAGCAGGCCCATCAGGGCCCAGCAGCAGCCCAGGCAGTAAGCGCCATGGGCCAGCCCCATGCGCCAGCCGCCGAGCACGCCGGGGCGCCAGTAGCCGAGAAGAAAATGCAGCGGCCCGCGACAATGCTCAAGGCAGACCGCCTTGCTTGGCGACCACTGATAGATGCCTGCGACCAGCAGCAGGCCAGCGCCCAGCGCGGTACTGCTGCTGCGCATCCCCGGACTGAGCAAGGCCAGCCGCTCGAGCGCCCATTGCAGCGCCGTGGCGCCCAGGGCGAAACCAACCCAGACCAGGCCATAGGCGCTGCAGAACAGCAGCAGGGCCAGGTGTCGCTGCGGTGCCGGCATGCGCTTGCGCAGCATCTGCTGGTAGATCAGCAGCATGGGCAAGGCGCTGGGCAACATCATGCCGATCATCATCACTGCCCACATGGCGAACATCAGCAGCGCATCGCCCAGGCTCCAGGGCATGAGCATACCGGCCATTGCCGCATCGGCCATGCCGCCCGGCGCACTCATGTCACGGGCCATCTGCAGCAGTATCAGCCAGGCCAAGGCGGTCAGCGCGAGCAGGCAGAGCAGGAACAACAACTGCTCGCCTGTCAGTCGCTTGCTCTGCGCCGCCGCCTGGGGTTCTGCCATCTTTACGGCTCTATGCCATGACCGGTGAAATGCACGTGGGCGAGATGGCTATGGCTGTCCTGGGATTGAAGCTTGAGCGCTGAATGCGTCTGGTAGCTGCCACTGGCCACTTCAGCCTCAAGGAACTCGAAGCCGTTGGGCAGGGACAGGCGGACTCGATGAGGTGAACCGTCGATCGGGCTGCGGATCGGCTCGCCGCTGGCCTGCAATACGCCGGGAATGTCCAGGTGCGCCAAACGCTGATCGACATCGATGGACAGGGTGATGGGCACGAACTGCGGTTCGAACATTTCACTCATGGTGCTGCTGAACACCTGAAACACGTTGGCCCCGGGGTCGCTCTCCAGGCCAGAGAGGATGGTCAGCAGGGCTTGGCGTTGCGCCTCGTCGGCGCGTTCATCGATGAACACCTGACAACTGCCGTTACCCTCATGGATAGCGCCCGGCCAAGCGAAGGTGGCGGCCCAACACAAGCCTCCCAACGCCACTTGATTGAAATACCCGCGTTCCACTCGCATCGACGCCACCGCGTGGCAGTGGCCATGGGTCGGTGGCGCGTCGAATTGACAGGGACAGCCCCAATTGCAGTTGCAGGCAATGAATTCGACGCCCTGCATGCGCCATTCGGCGATGGTCATGATCAACCTCTTCACCTGGCGGGTGAAATGAAAGCTGCGGTTACCCCCATCCCTCCATTAGTTAACGCTAGCAGGGTGCGCGCATCGGCTATGGGCTGCCGACCAAAGGTCGGTTTGCCTGGGTGCGCCGGTCAGAGGTGGAAGCCTCCGGCGATAGGCATGAGGGTGCCATTCAAGCCTGCTGGGGCATGCGTTTTTTACTGAGCCAATATGTTCATGGATCATGCGGAGTCACTTTGCAGTCATCACAACATCTCTTCTGTCAGGACACTAATCAGAGAGACATCTATTACTCTCGAAACTTCTCTAAAGCGTTTTTTATGCGATGTCTACTGTCAGACTTTACAGGTCGCTCAGACTAACCGACAGATGGCGCGTGTTCTTCCTTTGACCTGTTATTTCTAACAGTAGACGCATGGCTGTATCCGCAGGTTAATAACTCCACGCCCTGTTTTTACTAGACAGTCGCCCCGCGACGGGAGCCCTCATGAACAAGTACCTTGAACAGTGGATTTTTACCCACACCAGCATAAAGGCACTTACGGCCCTCGCGCTCGCCGTATTATTTGGTTGCGCAACTCAACTGCCGTCGCCACCACCCGACATTCAGTCTTCCAGTAGTTATGAACGCTCCGGTGAGGAAACAGCCCGAAAGCTGACCACGGCGTATCACAATACCGCCGCCAACTGCGGCACGCCCACCACACCAGCCTTTCTCTGCTCAGGGGTAACGCTACGCATCACTAAAACCAGCAATAATTACGATCCATGGGATCATAGCGACTTCTCAAGAAAAACCGACGCAGTCTCATTTTCTTATTTGAGAGCCGATACAAAGTTTGTTCGCACCCCCTGGTATGGTGTCAATGGCTTGATTTTCTATCCTTATCTCAACGCCCCCGCCGGAAAAATAAAACCCGAAGTTATCTGTTACTTTCCACTCGACGGCGCTACGTTTTATCGCGATGCCGCGGGGCAGTATGGATGCAGAGACAGTATCGTGCCTCCGCGAGTATTTGCTGACAGCACGCCTTGTCGAGAACAAAACATTACCACCGCGGAACAATGGGTGGCCCATTATCGAAAGGTCTCTCAATATAGAACCGCGCACTCCTGCGCCTTTATGGTAACGAGCAGCCTGGATGCAGAAGCAGTCCAAGGCTTCAACCAGGCCATTCGGGTTCGTTCATTGATCCCCGATGAGGCTTTTGCCGATCACAACGAGCTGCGCATCAAAGCCTGGCCTGAAAATGAGCCCGGAGTATTGCCAATTCAGGCCTTCTTCTACATCGACACAGGGCTGGCGAATGCCCAAATCGACCAACAGAAATATTACGACCGCACCGGGGGCATGGTGGTCCCCATCATTCGTCTGACCATACCCGGCACCCCGTCTGCAGATGCCACGTTTGTCTATAACGCCGCGGACCAGGCTGTCCTTCCCATCACCCCGGGGAAACTCAAACCCAAGGTTCCCAAAGCCTATAACGCAGCGGGCGACCATCTGAAAATGAGTGATATCTACACCGACACGTATGTGGATGTTGAAGTACCTCACTACACCGGTATGCATGCTACCGATACCATCCGGGCGCGCTGGCAGGGTCGGGTCAACTACAACAGTCCAATTATCGAAGTGGGTGATCCCCCCGGGAAAAGACTGATCCCGATTCCTCGTCTGGAAGTCGTCGACAATATCGGTCGATCTGTCGTGGTCGGCTATTCCGTCAAGGAAAAAGGGATTGGCGAGACGATAGAGTCAGACAGGTTGACGCTGCATATCGACCCGCAAGCGGTGGATCCATTACCGGCACCGAGTTATTCCAACTTGAAGGTTAGCGTGAACTACGGCGGTGAGACAGGCTACACCGTCAGGGTTCGTTGGGCCGGTGTCACCACCCACGATACTGAAAACCAGGATGTGACGTCCGGCCAAGCCAACGTTTTTGACATTCCCAGTGCCTGGGTATCCGAAAACAGCGGAAAAACCGTCCTGATCAACTACTCGATTGTCCGTAAAAACAGCAACGAGCAACGGATGTTCTCTCAGGTCCTAAGGGTTAACCTCTAGGTCAACCCTTTAGCAGCACGTGGTTTTCCACATTCAGGCGGCACCGCAAAGCCTGGGTTCGACTCCCCGGAATCAGCCCAGGCTTTCATCGATCACCAACACCAACTTTCCTGACACCTTGTTGCTCGCCAGCTCGGCAAACGCCGCTTCGGCATCCTTGATCGCAAAGGTCCTGGCCAGTTGCGGGCTCAGGCGTTTGTCGGTGAACAGCGGCCACACCTGGTGCCCCAGCTCACTGATCAGGTCGGCCTTGAACTGATCGTCACGACTGCGCAAGGTCGAGCCGAGCAATTGGATACGCTTGCCCAGTACCTGCGCCAGATCGAGTTCGGTCGAGCGCCCGCCCATCAGGCCGATCAACACCCAACGGCCGTCAACTGACAAAAGTTTCACGTTCAATGCAGCGTAGTTCGCGCCCACCGGATCGAGGATCACATCGAAGGGGGCGAAGTCGTTCAGGCTCTCGAGGCCATCGGTGCGTATCACGCCGCCCTGGGCCCCCAGCGCCTCGCAATAACTCAGACGATCAGCCGAACCGACGCTGACCCAGCACGGGTTGCCAAAGGCCTTGCACAACTGGATCGCGGCCGAACCGACACCGCTGGCCCCGGCGTGCAGCAGCACTTTTTCCCCCGGCTTGAGTGCAGCCAGCTGAAACAGATTGAGCCACGCGGTGCTGTAAACCTCAGGCAGCGCGGCCGCCTCAGCCAGGGATAACCCTTCGGGCACCGGCAGGACATGCCGGCCATCGACCACCACCTCTTCTGCCATCCCGCCGCCGGCCAGCAGGGCGCAAACGCGATCGCCAATCTGCCACGAGGAGCCCGCTCCGACCTCGCTGATCACCCCGGAGCACTCCAGGCCCAGCACCTGACTGGCACCGGGCGGCGGCGGATAATGTCCGGCCTTTTGTAACAAATCGGCTCGATTCAGACCGGCGGCCGCCACACGGATGCGGACTTGCCCTACATCACACGTCGGACTTGGCTCATCTGCCCATACCACTTGGCCTTCAACGCCTTGCAATGCTTTCACGGTGCCTCCATAGTGAGTCTCGACTGGGCCCGCTGCTGTAACGCCGGGCTTTCTTGCATTATGCGCCCGGGCCACATGGAACCGGCGACTTCAAAGACGGCCTAATATGCGTTATCAATTGTCCCTGCGTCGAATCAGCATGAAGCACCTGTTCCCCAGCACCGCCCTCGCGCTTGTCATTGGCCTCGGTCTGTTGCCGCTGTCGAGCGATACGTTCGCAGCCAATAGCTGGGACAAGCTTCAGCCCGATCGCGACGAGGTGATTGCCAGCCTCAACGTCGTTGAATTGCTCAAGCGCCATCATTACAGCAAGCCGCCGCTCGATGACGCGCGCTCGGTCATCATCTACGACAGCTACCTGAAGCTGCTTGATCCCTCGCGCAGCTATTTCCTGGCCAGCGACATCGCTGAATTCGACAAGTGGAAAACCCAGTTCGACGATTTCCTCAAGAGCGGCGACCTGAACGCCGGGTTCATCATCTACAAGCGCTACCTGGATCGCGTGAAGGCGCGTCTGGATTACACCCTTGCCGAGTTGAACAAAGGCGTCGACAAGATCGACTTCAATACCAAGGAAACCTTGCAGGTGGATCGCAAGGACGCCGCCTGGCTCAGAAGCACCGCTGAACTTGACGACCTGTGGCGCAAACGCGTCAAGGACGAAGTGTTGCGCATGAAGATCGCCGGCAAGGACTCCAAGCAGATCCAGGAAACCCTGACCAAACGCTACAAGAACCAACTGGCCCGTCTGGACCAGACTCGCGCCGAAGATATCTTCCAGGCGTACATCAATACCTTCGCCATGTCCTACGACCCGCACACCAATTATCTGTCGCCCGATAATGCGGAAAACTTCGACATCAACATGAGCCTGTCCCTGGAAGGCATCGGCGCGGTGCTGCAGAGCGACAACGATCAAGTGAAGATCGTGCGCCTGGTGCCGGCAGGACCTGCCGACAAGACTAAACAGGTCGCCCCGGCGGACAAGATCATTGGTGTCGCCCAGGGCAACAAGGAAATGGTCGACGTGGTCGGCTGGCGCCTGGACGAAGTGGTCAAGCTGATCCGCGGCCCGAAAGGCTCGGTGGTGCGCCTGGAAGTCATCCCGGCCAGCAATGCGCCGAACGACCAGACCAGCAAAGTCGTGGCCATCACCCGTGAAGCGGTGAAGCTGGAAGAGCAGGCTGCAAAAAAATCTGTCCTCAAACTGAAACAGGACGGCAAGGACTACAAGCTCGGTGTGATCGAGATCCCGGCTTTCTATCTGGACTTCAAGGCCTTCCGCGCCGGTGATCCGAACTACAAGAGCACCACGCGCGATGTGAAGAAGCTACTGACCGAGTTGCAGAAGGAAAAAGTCGACGGTGTCGTCATCGACTTGCGCAACAACGGCGGCGGCTCCCTCCAGGAAGCTACGGAACTGACCAGCCTGTTCATCGACAAGGGCCCGACCGTGCTCGTGCGTAACGCCGATGGCCGCGTGGATGTGCTCGAGGATGAAAATCCGGGGGCGTTCTACAAAGGCCCGATGGCCTTGCTGGTCAACCGTCTGTCGGCATCGGCCTCGGAGATCTTCGCCGGCGCCATGCAGGACTATCACCGGGCACTGATCATCGGCGGCCAGACCTTCGGCAAAGGCACCGTGCAGACCATCCAGCCGCTCAACCATGGCGAACTGAAGCTGACCCTGGCCAAGTTCTACCGGGTTTCCGGCCAGAGCACCCAGCACCAGGGTGTACTGCCGGACATCGATTACCCGTCGATCATCGACACCAAGGAAATCGGTGAAAGCGCCCTGCCCGAGGCCATGCCGTGGGACACCATCCGGCCTGCGATCAAGCCGGCGGTGGATCCGTTCAAGCCATTCCTGGCGCAACTCAAGTCCGATCATGACGCTCGCACGTCCCAGGACGCGGAGTTTGTCTTCATCCGCGACAAGCTGGCTTTGGCGCAAAAGTTGATGCTGGAGAAAACCGTCACCCTCAACGAAGCCGAGCGTCGCGCACAGCATGCCGACATCGAAGCCAAGCAACTGACCATGGAAAACCTGCGGCGCAAGGCCAAGGGTGAAGAGCCGCTCAAGGAACTGAAGAAAGAGGATGAAGACCTGATCGCCGAGCCGGAAAAAACCAAACCGGAAGACGATGCCTACCTGAGCGAGACCGGTCGTATCCTCATCGATTACCTGAAACTCAACACGGCGATTGCCAAGCACTGACATGATGGCCATTTAATGCTGACGCTCCCCGGAGCGTCATCAAACTGACATCATTCTGTCGTGAAATACAGGACCGGGCGCCCCCTTGAACGGGTGGCGCCCAGTCCTTTTTTTATCGCCAGAGATTGCCATGACCACGACAGAACAGCTGAGTGCCTTGAGTTCGATCCTGGCTCAAAGCGGTTTACACAGCCTGTTCCAACCCATCATTTGCCTTTCCGAACGACGCATCGTCGGTTATGAAGCCCTGACCCGGGGCCCGTCCAACAGCCCGCTGCACTCGCCCATCGCCCTGCTTTCCGTGGCCCGCCAGGCCGGACGCCTCAGTGAGCTGGAACTGGCCTGCCGACGCAGCGCCTGCCAACGTTTCAATGAGCAGAAACTGCCGGGCAAGCTGTTCCTCAACGTCTCGCCCGAATCCCTGCTCGAAGCCGCCCACCAGACCGGACGCACCTTGCAACTGTTGCAAGATTTCGGCATCCCGCCCAGCCAGGTGGTGATCGAACTGACCGAACAAACACCGATCGACGACTTCCAACTCCTGCAAACCGCCCTGCATCATTATCGGGCCATGGGTTTCTCCATCGCTCTGGACGATCTGGGCGCCGGGTATTCGAGCCTGCGGCTGTGGTCCGAATTGCGCCCCGATTATGTGAAGATCGACCGGCACTTCATCGATGGTATTCACCAGGATGCCCTCAAGCGCGAATTTGTCGGCTCGATCCTGAAAATCGCCCGCGCTTCCCGCGCCCAGGTGATTGCCGAGGGAATCGAACTGCCGGAAGAACTGGCGGTATTGATAGAGATGGGCGTCGACCTGGTTCAGGGTTATCTGCTCGCTCGCCCACAGGAGCAGCCCTCCCGTGACGCCAGGGCGCTGATGCCCCGGCAGGACGCCGGCGCGGTGGCATTGACCGACGAAGTCAACGACCTCGGGGCGCTGCTCAACGAACAACCGGCGGTGGCCCACGATACGCCGACGGCCACCGTGCTTGAGGCGTTTCGGCGCCAGGCCAACCTCAACTCCCTGGCGGTACTGGACGATCAGGAACAACCCTGCGGCATCGTCCATCGTCACTCCCTTTCGGATGCCTTGCTCAAACCCTTCGCCACCGATCTGTTCGCCCGCAAACCCATCAGCCGCCTGATGAGCGATGACTTCCTGGCGGTGGAACTGAACCAGTCGCTGCAACAAGTCAGCCGCCTCATCACCAGCCGCGCCCGACAACGCATCGAAGAAGACTTCATCATCACCCTCAACGGCAGTTACCTGGGCCTGGGCCGGGTGATCGACGTGCTCAAGCTCATCACCGAACTGAAAATCCAACAGGCCCGCTACGCCAACCCGCTGACCCTGCTGCCGGGTAACGTGCCGATCCAACAATGCCTGACACGCCTGCTGCAACAACGACAGGAATCAGTGATCTGCTACGTAGACATCGACAGCTTCAAACCCTTCAACGACATCTACGGCTACGGTCGCGGCGACGAAGTCCTGCTGTGCCTGGCCCAATGCCTGAACGAACGCATCGATCCCAGCCGCGACTTCGTCGGTCACATCGGCGGCGACGACTTCCTGCTGGTCCTCGGTCCGGAAGACTGGCGCAAACGCCTGAATCAATTACTGAGCGACTTCCAGACCCACTGCCGCCGCTTCTACCGCCCCGAGCATCTGGAAGCCGGCTGCTTCACCGCGCTGAATCGGCAGGGCGTTCGACAGGAATTTGCCTTGCTGTCGCTGTCGATTGGGGTGGTGCATTTGCGGGCTGAAGCCTGTGGGGAACTGGATGCCAGCCAGTTGGCGGAACTGGCTTCGCAGGCCAAGCATCATGCCAAGGAGATTTTGGGGGGGAGCGTGTACTTGGTTGATGGTTTGGCTGGGCGGGAGGTTGTGGTGGGGTTGTCGGTGTGAGCGGACTCCCCATTCACCACGGCCCGAACGCTTGGCGTTAACCCTGTGGCGAGGGGATTTATCCCCGCTGGGCTGCGTAGCAGCCCTAAAGCAACGAACTCAATCTTCCTGGCACACCGAGTTGCTTGGTTCGGGGGCCGCTACGCAGCCCAACGGGGATAAATCCCCTCACCACAAAGGGGGGCTCGTCTAACTGAGATCACATTGCCGAACTGTGGTTAGCAAAGAATTTTATTTTTTAATCAGCAGATTGTAATTTATTCCATGAGAGCAAGCGCCCTCGCCACGAAAAGCCGTTTGGTGGTGTATTAGCTTAGTTTATAGCTTGATATTTCATTCTGAAACTATTGAACTTGGTGCTACAGTTAACATGTCATGCTTTATGACAACCGCCAAGCCAAGCACTGCTGCAACGACAAACTAGCATTCGTCAAGATCGACATTATCACTGCTAAGAATTTCAAGAATATGGTTCAGCCAAGCTTCAGCGGATTCCCAGTCCAGCCAATAACAATAATTGCACGGCATTTCATCCATAAGAAACTCTCGAAGCTCCTCCTCTCCAAAACTCATCATTAACAATACCAAAATCTCTTTCTTTACCGCCTCAATAGTTTGCGGCACCGACTCCGATACAAACAAATTCACTACATCATCAGGCTCGGATGATTCGCACATCCAGTCTTGATGAAAGTAACAGCCAAAGAATTGAAAGAGTTCCGGATAATTATTTTTCATTTTTTTCAACATATCCCGTAAGCAAATTATATCCAACAGGTGATTCTTTGGATTTTTTAAGCACCAACACCACAACAGATAGAGGTTCCAGTTCTCCGCTTTTCCGTATAACACCGACTCCAACTGGAGCAGGAAAAGACTGCTGCAACAATAATTTCTTTTCCGGTTTTTTCAGAAACTCATCAATTTCTATTTTTTTTGTTTTTAACACGCTGGAGACCGATAACTCAGCCGTTGCTCTATCAGGGAATGTCGATGCGGTAGGCACATAAGGCTCTGAATCAAGGCGCTCTCTTAACTGAGCTTCAGAACGACCTATGTGCTTTTTCATCAAATGTCCTCCTCGAGCCTCATGCGCAGCCAAACCTCCCCCCGGCACAATCTCGCTGAACGGTCCATCAGCTTCGATATCGCCAGGGCACCGACAGGCCAACCCCAACGGATCCACCCACCCCGTCGGGTTCAGGGTGTAGCGATACCCGTTGAGGCCACCCGCCAGTTTGCTCGGGTCAGGCGTCAGGTAGCGGCCGGTTTCCGGATTGTAGTAGCGGTGCCGGTTGTAGTGCAGGCCGCTTTCGGGGTCGAAGTATTGGCCCTGGAAGCGCAACGGTTGTTCCAGCTGTTCGCCGCCGCCGTGGACCAGTTCGGTGGTTTTGCCGTAGCCGCTGTAGCGTGCTGACCAGACGATGGTGCCGCCGTAGTTGGTCAGTTCCTGGGGTGTGCCCAGGTGGTCGAGGTGGTAGTAGAACGGGCAGGCGTTCGGGCCTTTGCCGTCGAGCAGGGCCAGTGGGCGGAAGGTGCCCGGTTCGTAGACGTAGCTGCGGTGGTGGCGCGGGCTGCTTTCGGCGACGACCTGGTCGCCCTGCCAGAAAAATTCCGTGGTCAGGCCGTCCACGGTCTTGCTGATGCGTCGGCCGAAGGCGTCGTAGCGGTAGGACGTTTCGCGCCCGTGCGCCGTGGTGACGCCGATCAGTCGGTGTTGGCTGTCGTAGCGGTATTCGCTGACGAGGCACTGGGCCTTGCCGCGCCGTTCGCGGATCAGGTTGCCGAAGGCGTCGTAGTCGTAGTGGCGGTCGCCCTCCATCAGCAGGCGATTGCCCTTGAGGGTCGTCGGGCCGGGGCGGTCCTGCATCAGCAGGTTGCCGGCCGGGTCGTGGGCGAAGTGTTCCGGCGGCTCGCTGTGGGAATAGTCGATGCCGATCAGGCGATCCAGCGGGTCGTACTGGTAATGACGGCGGTTGCGCTTGTCGGAAATGGACTGCAGGTTGCCATTGGCGCTGTAGGCATAATCGCGCCAGAACAGTTGCTGCTGGTTCTGCCACACCGTCTGGGCCTTGAGCCGACCCTGTTCGTCGTAGTCGTACTGGCTGAGCAGCAGGCCTTGGCGGCGCTGGCGTTCGCGCCCGCCGCTGAGCTGGTGTTCGGTGAGGCGTGAGCCGTTCAGGTCGATGGCCGTCAGCGCGCCGCCCCGGGCGTGGTGGTAGTCGAGCTGGCTGTTGTCCGGCAGGCGCAGGTGGTTGAGGCGTCCGCAGGCGTCGTAGCGATAACGCAGGGTGCCCCAGCCCTGGTGTTCGCTGATCAGCCGGTCCTGGGCGTCGTATTCGAAGGCCAGCGGGTGATCGGTGCCGTCGTTGACGTGGACCAGCCGGCCCAGCCCGTCGTAGCGGTATTCGATGGCCTGGCCGTCGGGCAAGGTCTTGACCAGCAGCCGCCCGGCCCCGTCGCGCTGGTAGCGGGTGACCCATTGGGCGCCGTCCGCGCCGTGCTCGGTTTTCTCCAGCAGGTGGCCATTGAGGTCGTAGGCGTAGGCGGTGCGTTGGCCGTCAAAGCCGATCTGCTGTCGGATCAATCCGTTCGGCGTGTAGTCCAGCTGATATTTTTCGCCGGATTCGTTTTCGATTTCAGTCAGCAACAGCCGCGCCGAATCGTAGCGATATTTCAGTTCGCTGCCGTCGGGGTTGAGGCGACGGCTGATCAGGTGCAGGTCGTCGGCGTATTCATAGCGGGTGGTCCGCCCCAGCTCATCGCGCTCGGCGGTGACCTTGCCGTAGGCGTTGTAGTGCCAGGCGCGGGTCGCACCACCTGGCAAGGTGGTTTCGAGCAGGCGGCCCACCGCGTCCCACTGGTAGTGCGTGAGGGCGCCGTGTTCGTCCTGGCGGGTCAGCAAACGCCCCAGGGCGTCGTAGGAAAAACACCGGCGCCCCGTGTCAGGCAGGGTTTCTTCGGTCAGTTGGCCCAGTTGATTGCGGGTAAACCGATGCTCGCTACCGTCGGGGTAACGGATCGCCAGCAACTGCCCCTGGGCATCGTAGTCATAGCCGGTGCTCTGGCCGTGCGGATCGATGGCCTCGATCACATCGCCCTGGGCGTTGCGCCGGTATTGCCACACGGCCTTGCCGCGCGAACGGGCACGCAGGAAACCGTGGCGGTATTCGTAGGACGTCGGTTCCTCGTCCGGCGGAATCAGCGCCACCAGCCGTCCGGCTTCGTCGTAGCGGTATTCGGTGACGGCGCCCAGCGGGTCCTGTTCGGCGATCAGCCGGCCCTGGGGGTCATAGGCCTTGAGGTGCTCGCCGCCATCGGGCTCGACCTTGCGCACCAGCCGTGCCCGCTCGTCGTGGACGTACACCTCCTGGCTGCCATCAAGGTGCTGGACCGTGACCTGCCCGTCCTCGCCCCAGGTGTAGCGGCTGTCCATCTGCGCAAACGAGGCCCAGTGCCGCACGCAGCGGGCTGCGCGGCCTGCCCCTTGCCACTCCCAGAAGAAACTCGCACCGCCGGCCAGTTGCCGTTGCAGGATGACGTGCTGGTCGTCGTAGTCGTAGCGTTCGCTTTCACCGGCGGCGTTGGTCGCCTCGATCAGTCGCCAGCGGGCGTCGTAGCGGTAAGCCACCAGGGTCTGTTCGGTGCGCCAGGCGTCGTCCAGAGTCAGGGCCGGGTGAAAGCTCTGGTAGTCGATGGCAACCAGGTGACGTTGCTCATAACGCAAGCGCAGGGCGCGCCCGGCGCCGTTGTCCAGGCGGCTGATGTCGCCATGGATGTTGCGCTTGATCGTCAGGCGGTTGGCGTAGCGGTCGCTGAGGGCGGTCAGATGGCCGTCTCGAAAGTGTAGGAAAGGCGCGTCTTCGCCCGGCTGGGCGATGATCAGTTCGTCCGGTTCCACTCCGAGGTAAATCGCCGCGCGGGCCAGGCTGTTGTGGATCGTCGGGCGTTGCTCGCTGGGCAGCGGAAACGTCGTACGGCGGTTTTCCTGGTCGATCCAGATGACCTGCTCGCCCTCAAGCAACAGGCGATGCGCCAGAGCATGACTCCAGCCGCGACCCAGGCCGATGTCCAGGTCCACCGCGCTGGTGCGGTACAAGCGGGTGAAGACAAACGGCAGCCGGCCATCGAGGGTGCCGTCGTCCAGGGTCAGCAGTTCTTCGCCGGTGACCATCGACACCGGGCAGCCGCTGGTCTGGGTCAGGGCCGCGGTGTCGGCGCTGTCACCGTTGGGGTTTTTCGATTGGTTGGGGGCGTCGTCGTAGGATTCGTCCTTTTTCAGCGTGGTATTGCGCTGCGCGTCCCAGCGCAGTTGCATCCGGCCCTTCTTCACTCCAGCCGCGATCCCCCGCGCCGCCACGGTTTTGTAGCGGTCCACATAGGTCATGAAACCGTTGACCACCGCGAAGATCGCGTTGATGAATCGCTGCGCGGCGCTCAGCAGACGCCCGCCAAACTGGCCTAGACGCATGGCCAAGTAAGCAACACCGGTCCCCGCCCCGGCGAAGGTCAGGACGACGCCGATCAGCAAGTCGATCACCAGTTGCACCACCGCCGTAGCGAGCGCTTCAGCGGTTTCACCGGCAACCTCACTGGGCGGCAGCATCTCCAGCCAGAGGCTGGCGGTGCGCACCAGCAGGCACAACGCCGCTTCGTCGCTGGCCAGCAATTGCAGCCTGGCCATGAGCAACGGCGTTTTTTCCGCCATGGCGCTTAGCTGATCCGCACTTTCGCCCAGCCGGTCTACAAACTTGCCAGGGTTCTTGAGGATGTCCGACAGCAGACTGATGCTGTCCCACACCCCCTCAATCGCCGCCCAACTGCCTGCGAGCAAACCATTGCCCACCGCGGCCGCCGAAGTCGCCAATGATTGCTGCGCCCACTGCGGCTTGAAGCCCTGCCACTGCCCGCGCAGCCACTGCGTCAGATCGTTGTTCAGGCCGTCGTAGGAAGAAAACAGGTCGGCGATTGTCTGGGGGGATACTTTGTCCTGGACGTGAACCCGATAGGACTTACCCGCCGTCCCCTGGAAAGTCCCCAGGCCCTCGGCATTCAGGGTGACGGGCGTGACCTCGCCGCTGTCCACGGCCACCACATCCACCACGATGCCGCCCAGCGGAATGTCGTACACCGACTCCAGTTTGCTCTCGATGGTCACCGGCCCGGCCGAGGGGCACTGGACAACGGTGGAGAGGAAATCATCGTCGCCGATGCTGACAGCGGAGCTGCTGTCACCGAAACGAATCAGCCGCTCCATGCCCATCAGCGAAGGCAGGTCGGCCGCATGGCTGGCGCGGTCCGCCGTCTGGCTGTACCAGCGGTCGAGCTGCTCGCGGTAGAGCGTCAGGGTGTCTTTGAAGCTGTCGAGTTCCTGCTCGATACGGTGCACCTGATCCATCAGGACACGGCTCGATCAGGGGCCGGCAGGGAAAAACGATCGAACATGGGCAGACGTCTCGCAGCACTCAGGGAGCGCGAGACTTTGCCGGGGATGCCTGGGGAAATAAGTCAGGTAAGGAGGCGGTGAATGTAGGGCGATTCGCTAAATAGCCCCACTCGACAAACGAACCGCCGAAAGGAAAGAAGGGTTCAAAAATGCCTGTGGATAAAACTACTGGTCGTAGCCTTCGAGCGCCTTGAGCTTGACCTCCGCCAACGGATGGCCGGCTTTTGCCGCCAAACCCCACCAGCGCGCCGCTTCTATCGGATCCGGCGCCTTGCTGGCGGAACCGGCCAGGCTGATCACACCGACTTGATAGGCAGCCTTGCCATCACCGGCCAGCGCCGCCAGGCGCAACAGGCGAACACCTTCTTCCCGGGCACCCAAGCCCTGGCCGCGGAACGTCAGGATATGCCCATAGAAACTTTGCGCGCCGACGTCCCCCAGGTTCGCCATGCGGGCAAATTGACCTTCCAGCCAGGACCAGCCACGGGGCTGTCGAACAAACCAGGACCAATGAAACAATCGACGCGCCAGCCAGTAACCGGCCCGCGCCTTGATGCGCCAGAGCATTCAGGCCTCCGCTGATTCGGGGTACTCGTATTCGAATACCCGGACCACTTCCGAGGCGTGCCAGGAAGCGGCCGCGACACCATCGGAAGGCCCGGAAAAGCGCCCAAGACGCTCAACGCACTCGAAGAAGCCGGTACGCGGCAACCGGCTTGCCCCCTGGCTGATGACCAACGAACTTCGCAGCGGCTGTTCAGCCCGGGCATCCAGTGCTGCCAAGTGTTCAAGGGCCGCAGTCAAGGTCTGCATGGCCGGGCTGGGAAGCTGCAAACGCTCCAGCAAGGCCCGGTACGTCAACAAATGGCGCTGGCGGCGCGCCTGATCCAGTTCACCCAACAACCCATCCCAATGCTGCCGACTGATACGAACACTCACGATTGATCCCTCCAACCCGGCACCGTCAACTCCCAGGCCAAACTGCGCCGAATCGCGGCATCGGGCTGACGCTCGCCACTTTCGATCATGGCCAGATAAGACGGGCTTATACCTACTGTGCGGGCCAACGCCTCAATGGCGATGCCCTTCCCTTCGCGCAAACTGCGTAGTTGATCCAGACCAGGAAGAACCTGGCCGGGTGCCGCCGCGTGACGGACTGTGGCTTCCTGCGGCGGAGCTTGATTGATGCCGGCTGCCTTCAATAGCGACTGGTACTGATCCCACGGTAAAACCGCGTATTCGGGCTCTCCGTCGCGTGTGATTATTTGAATATCCATGTCTACCCCGTAGGACAACAACACTTAGCGAGTCAGCTTTTTCCTTGGAAGTGTAATCCTAATAGCGGCTAAGGTCGCGGGGCGATCAATCTCATAAGGCAAACAGAACCGGATCAGTGCTTTTTCTGCCCTTGGAGCTGGAGCTGTTCCGGGGTGTCGGGAAGCCGCTCGACTTGAGCGAGCTTTTCGGGGGATTGCCGATAGCGCCAGGCGCGGAAGGCTTCGAGTTCACTGTCGAGGGTCTTCATGATCCACGCCAGTACGGCGATATCGTCAAACATGCCGAACATGGGCAGGAAATCCGGAATCGCGTCCAGGGGGCTGAGGAAGTACATCAGCCCGGCCACGATCGACAGCAGCGACTTGGCGCTGACGGCCCGATATTCGCCACGCCAGTAGGCCAGGCACAGGGCCTGCAGCAAACGCAGATCCTCCTTGAGCTTGCCTAACCGACCGCCCTCTCGGGCGCCTTTGCTGGCGACGGCAAACAACAACGTCGGCAATCGACCGCGGGCCAGCAGTCGTCCTGCCAGCGGCAGAAAACGCGCAAAATTCCACGGAGCCTTCATGTTTTCTCCCACTGAAATGTTATCCACACAAATTGTGGATAACCTTGTGAACAGAGCTGCATTTACGCGCTGAAGCCCCCGTCAAATAAGGCCCCCAGTCAGATCGGGCGTTTTTTACTCACATAAAAAAACCCAATATTTCATTGACTTGACGGCCCGACTGGGTCTAGCACAGCGTCTGTATTGCCTATGACTATAACCCGCGCCGAGCGTTCGGTTTTTTGCCGTTTACCAACGCCCGGATACGACAACGCCCCGCATAAGCGAGGCGTTGTCGTTATAGCAGCCGCGGTTACTTGGCTGCGTCTTCTTTTGCCGGATCCTTGATCCCCAGCAGTTCCAGGTCAAACACCAGAACCGAATTGGCGGGGATGGCCGGGCTCGGGCTTTGGGCGCCGTAGGCCAGTTCGCTCGGGATGTACAGTTTGTACTTCTCGCCGACATGCATCAGTTGCAGGCCTTCGACCCAACCCGGGATCACACCGCTGACCGGCAGGTCAATCGGGCTGCCACGCTCCACGGAGCTGTCGAACACCTTACCGTCAGTCAACTTACCGGTGTAGTGAACAGTCACGACATCAGTCGGCTTAGGCTGAGGGCCGTCGGCTTTCTTGACCACTTCGTACTGCAGGCCGGAAGCGGTGGTGGTAACACCTTCCTTCTTGCCGTTTTCCTCGAGGAATTTTTTGCCGGCGGCTGCCGACTCTTCGCTCATCTTGGCCATACGCTCTTCGGCACGCTTTTGCAGTGCGGCAAAGGCTTCGACCAGTTCTTCGTCTTTCAGCTTCTGTTCTTTCTTGCCGACGGCATCTTCGATGCCCTGGGCCACTGCTTTGGAATCCAGGTCATCCATACCTTCCTGAGCCAGGCTTTTGCCCATGTTCAGGCCAATGCCGTAGGAAGCTTTCTGCGCCGGGGTTTTCAGCTCTACGCTGGTCTGCGAGTCACAACCCGCGAGTACCAGGCCAACCAGGGCCACCGCCGCCGCCAACCGATGCTGTTTCATGCTATTTCCTTGTTCATGCGCCAAAAGGGCAATCGAGTAAAGCCGCGAGCTTATCAGGCGGCCACGACCAATGGCTACCGGCATGTGAGCAGCAAAGCACTGATAAGTTCACGGTCCCAAACGCTTTTTAATCCTGGGCGGATGAAGCATCTGTCATCTATTACGTACAGGGACAAATTGCCACTCCCCCGCAGCCCCATCGGTAATGGCCACTTGCCGGCCACGCGGCACTGAGGCATAAGGGCATATCAAAAAAAACAAGGACGTTACTGTGCGCCTGCTATCTCGCCTTCTCTTGTTGCTCCTTGCGCTGCTCGTCATCGCCGTGGCCGTGGTGCTCTATTACGTTGCCAATCCTCGTCTGCCGACCTATACACCGGTGGAACAGGTGCATTATCTGGATCAATGGAGCGCCGCCGAACGCCAGACGTACTATTTCACCCCTCAGGGCACTCAAGTCAAAGGCCTGCGCTACGACTGGTTCACCGCCCTCGAATTGCCGTTCTCGCAACAGCGCTTCGCTTCGCCTGAATACCTGGCTCGATTCGGCTTTCTGGTGGACCCGGCGCAGAAACCCTCGGCGGACAATCCCGGCAATCTGCCCGTAGGTTTCACCCGCCACCAGAATCCGGGCAGCGCCGACCAGTTCCTGGATATCACCTGCGCCGCCTGTCACACCGGTGAGCTGCGCTTCAAGGGCCAGGCGATACGGATCGACGGGGGCTCGGCCCAGCACGTCCTGCCTTCCAGCGTTCCTACATTACGCGGTGGCAGTTTCGGACAAGCATTGGTCGCCAGCCTGGCCTCGACCTACTACAACCCCTGGAAATTCGAACGCTTTGCCCGCCAGGTACTGGGGCAGGACTACGACGCCCGCCATGAACAGCTGCGCAAATCATTCAAAGCCTCTCTGGATACATTCTTGCGCGTGGCCTGGAACGACACTCATCGCGGCCTCTACCCCACCGAAGAAGGACCTGGCCGTACAGATGCCTTTGGACGGATTGCCAATGCCAGCTTCGGCGATGCCATCTCCGACAAGAATTACCGGATCGCCAACGCACCTGTGGATTACCCGCAGTTATGGGACATATGGACATTCGACTGGGTGCAGTGGAACGGTTCGGCCCAGCAACCGATGGCCCGCAACGTCGGCGAAGCACTGGGTGTTGGCGCCACGTTGAATTTTTTCGACGCCCAGGGCAAACCATTACAAGGTGATGCGCGATACCCCTCCAGCGTGCGCGTTCGCGATCTGCACAAGATTGAAGAAACCCTGCAGTTGCTCAAGGCCCCGGAGTGGCCTCAGGAACTGCTTGGCCCTATCGATATGCCGTTGGCCGCACAAGGCCGGGCGCTGTTCGTCGAAAACTGTGCCGGCTGCCATGTCCCCAACGTGGTTCAAGGTCCTGACAGGCCCGTCCAGCACCTGAACATGTTGCCGGTGAAGGTGATCGGCACCGATCCGGGTACCGCTAACAACATTGCCGACCACCGTTTCGATCTGACCAGCCTGCAATGGAATCCGGCCGAACTGGCCAAACTGGACGTACAACTGCATCCGACCCCGACGACGCCGCTGGATTTGAGCCAGGTTTCGGTCGCCAAAGGCTTGGCCTACGTTACCGCGTTCGTGGAAGAGCGGGCTTACCGTGACGCGGGCGTCACACCGCTGGAGCGCCCGGCGCTGGACGGTTTTGGCCTGCCCATCGGCGTACGTGAACTACGCGCCTACAAAGCCCGGCCCCTGGCTGGCGTCTGGGCCACGCCGCCCTTCCTGCATAACGGCTCGGTGCCGACGATCTATCAATTGCTGTCTCCCCAGGACGAACGGGCGATCACCTTCTATAAAGGCAGCTTCGAATACGACCCACGGCACCTGGGCTATCGCACAGAAGCCTTCACGAATGGCTTTTTGTTCGACACCCGGATTACCGGCAACCACAACAGTGGTCATGAGTTTCGCGCTGGTGAGCGGGGTAACGGCGTGATCGGTCGGCTGCTGCAGCCACAGGAACGCTGGGCGTTGCTGGAGTACCTCAAGGTACTGGGCGGGCCGCTGGAGTCGCAACTGTGATGATGAACCCCTCAGGCAAAAGGATTGACCCATGCTGATTACGCTCTGGCTGCGCCTCGGCGCCTTTTTGGGCAAGACGCTCCTGTGGTTGCTGGGCATCGGGCTGCTCGGCTGGGCGCTGGCCACGGCCTGGTTCGCCTGGCAACACAGCGGGCCGGTCTCGGATAAAGAGCAGATTCCACCCGGCGAAGCGGCCATGACCCAGGACATCATCCAGACCGCCATCCGTATCGTCGATCAGCACCGCGAAGGCACGCGCTACCTGCGTGATGCCCATGCCAAAGCCCACGGCTGCGTCATGGCGCAAGTGCAGGTGCCGGACAATCTGCCAGCACCGTTGCGCCAGGGTGTATTTGCCGAGCCGGGGAAGGTCTGGCAAGCGACGATTCGCTTGTCCAACGGCAACGCCTACCCACAGTTCGACAGCCTGCGCGATGCGCGAGGGATGGCGATCAAGCTGCTGGGCGTGCCGGGCAAACAATTGCTGGGGGACCGACAGTCACAAGGTGAACAGGATTTTGTGATGTTCAATCATCCGAACTTCTTCGTCAGCGATGTCGCCGAATATCGTCAGAATGTAGCCGCCCAGGCCGATGGAAAAAAGGCGATGGCGTTCTTTCCGAGCCTGGATCCCCGGAGCTGGCAGATCCGCCACCTGTTCATCGCCCTGGAGACACTTTCACCGGCCCCTGACAGCCCGACCCAGACCACGTATTTTTCGGTATCGCCCTACAAGTTTGGCGAGGCCAACGCGAAATTTCGCGTAGCGCCCGACCCGGATAACTGCCCGAGCTACACCCTGCCCGCACAAAACCAGGCACTGCCGAATTTCTTGCGAAGTGCACTGACGCAACAGTTATCCACAGACCGGATACCGGCGTGTTTTGTCCTGCAGATCCAGCGCCAGGACCCGAGCAAGTTCATGCCGATCGAAGACACCAGTATTGAATGGCGAGAAAGTGACGCACCGTTCGAGACAGTGGCGCGAATCACCGTGCCGGCCCAGGATTTCGATACGCCCAAGCTGAACCTGGCCTGCGACAACCAGTCCTTCAACCCGTGGTTCGGCATTGAGGCCCATCGCCCCATCGGCGGCATCAACCGTTTGCGCAAAGCGGTGTATGAGGCGGTCAGCGATTACCGTCATAGCCGCAATGCCGAGCAGTAAATAACGGAGCATGGGATTCAATCTTTTTTTTGGGGCTGCTGCGCAGCCCATCGGGGATAAGCGAACAGCCTTGCGCCGTTGCCTCGCCACTTCAACCGTGCTTGGTGTTCACCAGTTCTGCAATCAGAAAATCCTTGAACGCAGAAACCGCCGCCGGCAAATTGCGTCCAGCCATGCTTTGCAGTTCGATGCGCCGTGCCTGCATCCCTTCATCCAGGATTGGCAGGCACTGCAACTGCTTGTCCGCCACCTGTTTGTGCAAGGTCATCTCGCTGGCCAGGCTAATGACGCCTTCCTCGCGGACGAAGCTGTAAAGCGCGGCCACGTAATTAGTGGTCAGTACCGGATCGAACAACAACCCCTGTACACCACAACAAATGTCGAACAGTTGCCGTATCGTGGTATCGGCCTTAGGCAACGCAATGGGCCAGGGTTGCAACTCGGCGAGGCTGACCGCTTCACGCCCGGCCAAGGGGTGGGAATTGGAAACCACCGCAAAAATCGCCCCGCTCAAGACATGTTCAACCTTGATTTCCTTCTGCGGTGACAAGCTGAAGGTCATCGCCAGATCGGCTTCGCCGGAACGTACTTTTTCAGTCGCTTGCGCAGGCGCGCAAACCTCCAATGTGAAATGGATGCCCTGGTACTCACGCCTGAATGCGCTGATGCTCCTGGGCATGTACTCCAATGCAAAACCTTCCGAGCAGGCGACATGCACATGCCCCCGCTGCAAGCCATGCAGCTCGGTAATTTCCAGCACCACCTGCTCTGCCTCAAGTTGCGACTTGCGCGCATATGCCGCCAATCGCGTCCCGGCCTCGCTGAGCACCATGCCTCGGGCACGACGCTCAAACAGGCTGGCATCCAGAGCCAACTCAAGCTTGGAAATCTGTCGGCTCACCGCTGACGCCGCAACATTGAGCCGCAGCGAAGCTTCACTGACCGATCCGCACCTGGCTACTTCCAGGAAATAGCGCAATGCCGTGGACTGCACGCCATACAGCTGCATCGGAACCTCCGAGCATTGCCTTTTTGGCAAAGAAAGTATCGAAAGATTGTACTTGTGGCATTGATAGCCTTTCCCTACATTCGTGTCCAGACCAAAAAAAACATCGCCTGAGCTTCTCCTCCTCATTTACCGCATTTGCGATTCGCTGCCCTTTGATTCAACCACTCTCGCCAACGGAGACGACGGCATGGGCATCAAAGGTTTCGCCTGCAGTATCGCGCTGATGGGTTTGATCAACAGCTTTGCGGCTCATGCCGACAAAGCCAACGACACCCTGGTTTACGCTTCCGACAGCGAACCTGAAAACGTCAGCCCCTATCACAACGATCTCCGCGAAGGAGTGATTCTCGGCCGGCTGATCTGGGACAACCTGATCTACCGCGATCCCACCAGCGGCGAATACAAGCCCATGCTGGCCACCGGCTGGAAACAGGTCGACGACACCACCATCGACCTTGAGCTACGCAAAGGCGTCAAATTCCACAACGGCGACCCCTTCACCGCCGACGACGTGGTGTTCACCCTCAACTACGTGGTGTCGCCCGAAGCGAAAGTCGTGACCGTGCAAAACGTAGACTGGATCAAGAGCGCCGAAAAAACCGGTGACTACAGTGTCCGCCTGTATTTGAAGAAGCCTTTCCCTCCTGCGCTGGAATACCTGTCCAACGCCGTTCCGATGTTCCCCAAGCAATACTTCGAGAAGGTCGGCCTGGCCGAATTCAGTCGCAAGCCAGTGGGCACCGGACCGTATAAGGCCCTGTCGGTGGTGGCCGGCGAAGGCGTGAGCATGGCGATCAACAAGGACTACTTTGCGGACAGCCCACAAGGCAAGCCACATATCGCTCACCTCAAGTTTCGGGTAATCCCGGATGCAGAAACTCGCCTGGCGGAGTTGATGACCGGCGGTGTCGACTGGATCTGGCGCGTCACCTCGGATCAGGCAATCGACCTCAAAGGTATACCGAACCTCACCGTGACCAGCGCCGAAACCATGCGCATCGGTTTCCTGATTCTTGATGCTCGAGGCACCTCCAGCGAAAACTCGCCCATGAAAAACCTCAAGGTGCGTCAAGCGATCAACCATGCAATCAACCGCGAGGCACTGGCGACGCAGTTGGTGGGTGGCGAAGCCAAGCCCTTACAGGTTGCGTGTTATCCACGCCAGTTCGGTTGCGATACCTCTGCGGCCACTGTCTACAACTTTGACCCGGCCAAAGCCCGCGCGCTGCTCGCCGAGGCCGGTTACCCAAATGGCTTCGAGACGGAAATATTCGCTTATCGCGACCGTGATTACGTCGAAGCCATCATCGGTAACCTGCGCGCGGTGGGCATCAACGCCAAGCTGCGCTACTTGAAGTACGCCGCCCTGCGTGATCAGCAACGTGGCGGTAAGGTGCCCATGTCGTTCCAGGCCTGGGGCTCGTTCTCGATCCTCGACACTTCGGCGTCGGCCGGCACCTGGTTCAAGGGCAATCCGGACGACAACATCAAAGACCCGCAAGTCCAAAACTGGTTGCAGAGCGCCGATAACGCCCTCGATCCGCAAGTGCGCAAGGACAACTACCGCAAGGCGTTGCAGCGCATCAGCGAACAGGCGTACTGGGCCCCGCTGTTCAACTACTCGATGAACTACGCCTACACCTCCGAACTGGCATTCACGCCGTATCCGGATGAACTGCCGCGTTTCGTTCAGTCCAGTTGGAAGTAATCCGCAACCGGGCGGATTGAGCGAGCGATTCCGTGGCGCGTGGGCCAGCCCCCCACGGCCACGTCCTCCACCTGTCATCCATTGAACATGAGGAAACTTGCCATGCTTGGGTTCCTTCTACGCCGTCTGGGCATCGCTTTTTGCGTCGCCATTACCGTGTCGGTGATCAGCTTCTCTCTGTTGCATCTGTCCGGCGACCTGGCCACGGCCATTGGCGGGCCGGAAGCCACCAGCGAACAGATCGAACAGATCCGTGTGCAATACGGCTTGAACAAACCGCTTCCCACCCAGTACGTCAACTGGCTGGGCGGTTTGCTGCGGCTGGACCTGGGCAACTCCTTTTTCTTTCAGGAGTCGGTCTATAACCTCGTCGCCAGCCGTTTGCCGATTACTCTCGGATTAGGTGCCATGGCGCTGGGAATCGCCTTGCTGGTGGCGATTCCCCTGGGCGTACTGGCCGCGATCAAACGCGACACCTGGGTTGATCGACTGGCCTTGAGCATCGCGGTACTGGGCCAGGCAATGCCCAGCTTCTGGTTTGCGCTGATGTTGATCGTAGTGTTTGCGGTGACGCTCAAGTGGCTGCCAGTCTCCGGCAACTCAAGCATGCTGCATTTCGTCATGCCGGCCATTGCCTTGGGGTACTACGCAACGCCGGCCATCATGCGCCTGACCCGCGCAGGCATGCTGGATGTGCTCAGTTGCGATTACATCCGCACCGCTCGCGCCAAGGGGCTGCGCCCTGCGCAGGTGTTGTTCAAGCATGCATTGCGCAATGCATTGATTCCGGTCGTCGCACTGGCAGCGGTGGAGTTCGGCTTCATGCTCGGCGGTTCGGTGGTGATCGAAACCGTGTTCTCCCTGCAAGGCATCGGACAACTCGCCTGGGACGCCATCGCCCGTGACGACTTCCCGGTAGTCCAGGCCGTGGTCCTGCTGATTGCGGTGATCTACATCATCCTCACCTTGCTGGCCGATGTGCTCAACGCACTGCTCGACCCGCGCATTCGCGTGCGCTAGGAGCCCTTCATGAGTACCCCCGTTACCCTGGCGATCAACGACTACCTGCCCCCACCAAGCAGCCTGAGCCGGGTGCTTGGCAAAAGCTTTCGCCACCGCGGCTTCGCCATCGGCAGTGCGTTGCTGCTGATCATTTTTGCTGGTGCGCTGTTCGCGCCATGGCTGGCGCCTTATGACCCTTATGCGCAAGACGTGATGTTGCGCATGAAGCCTCCGGTCTGGATGGCTAACGGCACTTGGGAATATGTCTTGGGCACCGACAAGCTGGGCCGCGATTACCTCTCACGGTTGCTCTACGGCGCCCGTATTTCACTGTTTATCGGCGTTGCGGCGGCGCTGATTTCCGGCGTCATCGGCACCGTCATGGGTCTGCTGGCCGGTTACTACGGTGGCAAGGTGGATGCGTTTATCAGCTACCTGATCACCACTCGGCTGGCGCTGCCTGTGGTCATGGTGGCCCTGGCCTCTGCCTCGTTGATGGGCGGCTCGCTGAAGGTGGTGATCATTCTGCTCGGTTGCCTGCTCTGGGACCGCTTCGCCGTGGTGGTTCGGGCCTCGGTGCAACAAATTCGCGATGCCGAATATGTTGCCTCGGCACAAGCCCTGGGCTGTTCGACCCTGCGCATTCTGGTCAGTGAAATCCTGCCCAATCTGGTTGGCGCGCTGATCGTGGTCGCGACCCTGGAAATGGCCCACGCGATCCTGCTGGAGTCAGCGCTGTCGTTCCTCGGGGTGGGCGTACAACCGCCGACGCCGTCCTGGGGACTGATGATCGCAGAGGGCAAACCCTACATGTTCTTTTCCCCGTGGGTCATCGCCATCCCAGGCATCGCCCTGATGATTCTGGTGCTGGGCATCAACCTGGTCGGCGACGGCCTGCGCGATCTGATCCTGCCCGATGGCCGCAACTGAGACTGATAGAGGAGTACCGGACATGGCACTACTCCATGTTGAAAACCTGCGGGTGGACATTCCCATGGGCCATAACCCGACTGCGGATGACATGCTGCATGCGGTGCGCGGCCTGGATTTCCAGGTCGAGCGCGGCGAGATGCTGTGCATTGTCGGAGAGTCCGGCTGCGGCAAATCCCTGACCTCGCTGGCACTCATGGACCTGCTGCCCCGCAAGGCCAAGCGCACCGCCAGCCGACTGACACTGGACGGCATCGACCTGCTCGGCCAGAGCGAGCGAAGCATGTGCGACCTGCGCGGCAACCGCCTGGCGATGATCTTCCAGGAGCCCATGACCGCGCTGAACCCGGCCTACAGCATTGGCGACCAGCTCAGTGAAGTGTTGACCCGGCACCGCAAGGTGTCGCGCAAGGATGCGCTGGCCCGCGCCGCGCAGATGCTGGAAAAAGTCGGCATCAGCAATGCCGGCGAGCGTCTGCGTCAGTACCCGCATCAACTCTCCGGGGGGTTGCGCCAGCGGGTGATTATCGCCATGGCGTTGATGTGCGAGCCCGACCTGATCATCGCTGACGAGCCGACCACCGCACTGGACGTGACCATTCAGGCGCAAATCCTGCGCCTGATCCGCGATATACAGAAAGAACTGGGGCTGGCGGTGATCTTTATCACCCACGACCTTGGCCTGGTGGCCCGCATCGCCGACCGGGTTGCCGTGATGTATGCCGGGGAAATCGTCGAAAGCGCTCCCGCCCGACAACTCTTCGAGAACCCGCGGCATCCGTACACCCGTGGCCTGCTGGCCAGCATCCCGATTCCAGGGCGGACCAAACCGGGCGAAGCGCTGGGTTCGATTCCCGGTCTGGTGCCGAGCCTGGTGGGTGAACAACACGGGTGTGCCTTTCGCAATCGTTGCGCGCACACCGTCCAGGCGTGTGCCCGGGATGTGCCCGAAGTGCACCAGGACGGACATATGGCGCGCTGCCTACTGGCGGCTTCTGGGCCGAAACCGATACTGATCAAAGAGAGTGCCCGCTCATGAAAAAAGACATCGCTCTGGAGCTGTGCGATATCCGTCGCGAGTTCCGTATCAGCAAAGGCTTTTTCAAACCTGCCGCCACACTGAAAGCGGTTGATGGCGTATCACTGCGCCTGATGCGCGGTGAAACCCTCGGTCTGGTGGGTGAGTCCGGTTGCGGCAAAAGCACCCTGGCCAAGATCCTGCTCGGCCTGCTACAGCCCACTCAAGGCGACGTGCTGGTCAATGGCAAACATCTGGCAGCGACAGATCGCAAGGAGATGTCCCGGCGTATCCAGCCGATCTTCCAGGATCCGTATTCATCGCTGAACCCCCGCAAGACCCTGCGCGAAATCATCACCCTGCCGTTGATCGTCCACGACATCGG
Source organism: Pseudomonas sp. A214 (assembly GCF_900156295.1). NCBI lineage: Bacteria > Pseudomonadati > Pseudomonadota > Gammaproteobacteria > Pseudomonadales > Pseudomonadaceae > Pseudomonas > Pseudomonas sp. A214. The sequence goes on along the minus strand of NZ_LT707062.1, from coordinate 2,370,640 downwards.
CACGGCCACCGAGCGCCGCAAGAAAACCGAACAAATGCTGGATGTAGTCGGCCTTCCCAAGCGCGTGATCGATAGCTATCCAGCCCAGTTATCCGGCGGCCAGCGCCAGCGCGTGGCGATTGCCAGGGCGCTGGTCATGCGTCCTGATGTGTTGATCTGCGACGAGCCGACTTCGGCGCTGGACGTGTCAGTGCAGGCGCAGATCCTCAATCTGTTGCAAGACCTCAAGCGCGAATTCGGCCTGACCTATTTGCTGATCAGCCACAACCTGGCGGTTATCGAGCACCTCGCCGACCGGGTGGCCGTGATGTATCTGGGGCGTATTGTCGAAGAACGCACCCGCCAGTCGCTGTTCGCCGAACCCGGCCATCCGTATACCCGCGCATTGCTCGATTCGGTGCTGACCCCCGATCCGCGCTTGGGCATTCCAGACATCGGCCTGCACGGCGCCTTCCCCAACCCGATGTCCCCGCCAACCGGCTGCACCTTTCACCCGCGCTGCCCGAACTGCATGGACCGTTGCAAAACGGCCTATCCGGCCAACGATCCAATTATCGGCGGCAACGTACGTTGCCACCTGCACGACAGTCCCACCCAAACACTGGAGCTTGTCCACTCATGAGTCGTTCCCAGGCCATCAGCAACACCCTCGAACAGTTCGACAACGGTGCTTTTTTCAACCTGCTCGAACGTAGTGTCGCCCTGCCCACCGAAAGCCAGGCGCAAGACAGCCAACCTGAGTTGTATCGCTACCTCAACGAGTTCATCACTCCGCATGTCGAGGCGCTGGGTTTCAGCGTAAAAATCTACGACAACCCGGTAGCGGAACGCGGACCATTCATGATCGCCACGCGCATTGAACACCCGCAGCTGCCCACCGTACTCAGCTATGGTCATGGTGATGTGGTGCGCGGCTATGCGGCACAATGGCGTGAAGGCTTGTCACCGTGGCAAGTCACCGTCGAAGGTGATCGCTGGTACGGGCGCGGCACCGCCGATAACAAAGGCCAGCACCTGATCAACATCACCGCGCTGGAGCAGACCCTCAAGGCCCGCGAAGGCAAGCTCGGCTTCAACGTCAAACTGCTGCTGGAAATGGGCGAAGAAGAAGGTTCCCCCGGCCTCAATGCGTTCTGTGCCGCCCACCGCAAGGAGCTGGCGGCGGATATCTTCATCGCCTCGGACGGCCCGCGTCTGGCCGCAACACGGCCTACCATTTTTCTAGGCTCACGCGGGGTGTTCAACTTCGAGCTGGCGGTCAATCTGCGCGAAGGCGCACACCACTCCGGTAATTGGGGCGGGCTGCTGGCCAATCCCGGCATCATCCTGGCCAACGCCATCGCCAGCATGATCGACGAACATGGCCGGGTAAAAGTCGAGGGCTTGCAGCCCAGCGCACTGCCGGATTCGGTGCGACAGGCGCTGGCCGACATCGAAGTCGGTGGCGGGCCGGATGATCCGCAAATCGACGCCAACTGGGGCCACCCGGATCTGTCGCTGAGCGAGAAAGTCTTTGGCTGGAACACCCTCGATGTCATTGCCTTCAAGACTGGCAATCCAGACGCCCCGGTGCATGCAATCCCCGGCAAGGCCAACGCTCATTGCCATATCCGCTTTGTGGTAAACAGCGATTACACGACCTTTATCCCCGCCGTGCGCGCTCACCTGGACGCCCATGGTTTCAACAATGTCGAGGTCACGCAAAGCCGCATCGATGTCATGCACGCCACCCGGCTCGACCCGCAAAGCCCATGGGTCAACTGGGCGCTCGACTCGTTGACGCAAACCACCGGAAAGAAACCGGCGCTGCTGCCCAACCTTGGCGGCTCATTGCCCAACGACGTGTTTGCCGACGTGCTCGGCCTGCCGACCTTGTGGGTGCCGCATTCGTACCCGGCCTGTTCACAACATGCGCCCAACGAGCACTTGCTGGCACCGGTGGTCAAAGAAAGTCTGCAGATCATGGCCGGGCTGTTCTGGGACCTGGGTAACGATGCGGCACGTCTGAGCGAGGAGCATCGGGCACGGGAGCGTGCGCAATGAGCGAGACCCACCAACAGGCACTGGACTGGCTCGCCGGCCAGCGCCCCGCCATGGAGTCGTTGTTGCAGCGTCTGGTCGATACCGACTCCAACAGCTATGACAAGGCGGGGGTCGATGCCGTAGGCGCATTGCTCGCAGCGGAACTGGAGGCCGACGGTATCGAGCTCAAGCGGATGCCGGTCGAAGGTTTTGGCGACGTACTGCTTGCCCAAGTGCCCGGCGAGGCTGGCAAGCCGGTGCTGTTGCTGGGCCATCGCGACACGGTATTCCCCAAGGGCACGACCACCACCCGTGGCTTCAGCCGCGATGGCGACCTCGCCTACGGCCCCGGCGTAGCCGACATGAAAGGTGGGTTGGTGCTCAACTGCTTCGCCCTCAAGGCACTCAAGCGCGCCGGTCCTTTGCCCTGCCCGGTGCAGGTGCTCTATACCGGTGACGAAGAAATCGGCTCTGGCAGCGCCCGCAGCCATATCGAAAGCACCGCCAAATCAGCCCGCGCCGTACTCAATACCGAGCCGGGACGGGCCAGCGGCAATGTGGTCAGCGCCCGTAAAGGCGGGGCCACACTGGTCATCGAAGTCAGTGGCCGCGCTGCGCACGCCGGCGTCAACCATGCCGACGGGGCCAGCGCCATCGAGGCGCTGGCCCGAAAGATCGTCAAACTGCATGCCCTGACCGATTACCCCGCAGGCATCACCACCAATATCGGGCTGATCGCCGGCGGCACCTCCAGCAACACTGTCGCGCCCAACGCCTCGGCCAAGCTGGATGTACGGTTTATCGAGTCGCAACACTGGAAGCAGATATTCGCCGCCATCCAAGGCATCGTCGCTGAAGAGGAACTGCCCGGCACGAGCGCCATCCTCAAGGAAGCGACGACCTTCCTGCCGATGGAAGCACGGCACAGCGAGCAACTGCTGCACATCTATCAACAACAAGCACTGGCGCTAGGCTTCAGTGTCGAGGGCGAATTCACCGGCGGCTGCGCCGATTCCGGGTTCACCGCCAGCTTGGGCATTCCAACCCTGTGTGGCCTCGGGCCGGTGGGTGGCAAAGTCCACACCGATCGTGAATACCTGGAACTGGACACGCTGGTTCCACGCGCCCAGGCCTTGGTGGCAACCATTCTGGCCGTCGGCGAGAACCGTTGAGGCAATGAGCCTCTACCCATCACCGGGAGTACTTTCATGCATACGATTTCGCAATCCGCAGTCTGGATAAAAGCGCCATTAACGGATGTGGGTGTCGTTATTGTGACCAGTGCCGAGCTGCCCAAATACCTCATCGACGCGTTGCAGGTGGCGATCAAGGACTGGGACCAGGTGGCCTATCTGGTCGTCAAGCAGTCGCATGAGTTCATGCTCGACTGGCTCAGAGCCGGGTCTGAGGCATCGGAATCGAATCCATCCAGCCTGTGTCATGCCAGCCAATTGCTGCGCTCAGTATCGAAAGGCTGCTACCTGCTTGATGTCGAAGTCAGCCCGCTGCCTAGCCTGACTTGGCTGGGATCTGTCTGCGGCCACACATTGCGCTTCGTTAAACTGGGTAAGGTCGAGTTAACCGATGCTGCGATGGATAAGCAGGTGGAGGAGATCTTGTCGGTGGCCAGGGACCTGGCAAAAAGTGTCTTGCAAGAGCGCTATAGCGCCTGATGGGGCCGGGTCCCGCGCTGCTCAGCAAGTGCGACATTGAACCTGTGGCAAGGGAGTTTGCTCCCCGCCACAACTTACTCACCGCTAGCGTCAACGCTTTACGGACTTGAAGCGCAATCATCCGTTGCGGAACAGGAAGCTATAGGCGTTCAGCGCGGGAACCCCGCCCAAATGCGCATAAAGCACTTTCGAGCCTTCAGGGAACTCACCACGACGCACCATATCAATCATCCCGTGCATGGATTTACCTTCATACACCGGGTCTGTCAGTACGCCCTCAAGGCTCGCGCACAGTCGGATAGCTTCCAGCGTGCCGTCGTTGGGCAAGCCATATTCCGGGTAGGCGAAGCGCGTATCGAGGACCACGTCCTCTTCAGTGATCTCCCGACCCAGCTCCACCAGCTCAGCGGTGTGCCGGGCAATGCGCAGAATCTGTGCCTTGGTCTGCTCCGGTTTGGCCGAGGCGTCGATACCGATGACGTTCTTCGAGCGGCCGTCGGCAGCGAAACCGACCACCATGCCGGCCTGGGTACTACCGGTCACCGAACAGACCACAATGTAATCAAACTTGAAGCCCAGTTCTTTTTCCTGCTGCCGTACCTCTTCGGCGAAACCCACGAACCCGAGGCCGCCGTAGGGATGCTCGGAACACCCCGCCGGGATCGGGAATGGCTTGCCACCTCGCTCGACCACGTCGCTCATGGCCTTCTCCCAGCTGGGACGAATGCCGATGTCAAACCCGGCGGCGTCCAGACGTACCTCTGCGCCCATGATCCGGGACATCTCGATATTGCCTACCCGGTCATACACCGCATCGGAGTAGTTCACCCAGTTTTCCTGCACCAGTACGCACTTCATGCCCAGGTGAGCAGCGACGGCGGCTACCTGGCGGGTCTGGTTCGACTGGATTCCGCCGATGGAAACCAGGGTATCGCAGCCTTGCTCAAGCGCTTCGGGAATCAGGTATTCAAGCTTGCGGGTTTTGTTCCCGCCGAAAGCCAGGCCACTGTTGCAGTCTTCACGCTTGGCATACAACTGCACCTTGCCGCCCAAATGTTCGCTGAGACGCTTCAAGGGGGTGATGGGAGAGGGACCAAAGGTCAGCGGATAACGTTCGAAACGATTCAGGTTCATGACTCTGCTCCTTGTGTATTGAATATCCAAGCACCAGGCCGAAAGACAAAGGCTGCCTTCCAGGCTATTTCAGGGGGGGCTTCGATGAGTTCAATATTAAGAAGAATATGAAAAATATGTGTTGCAAGTTTAAGGTACTTAAAGAACTATTATTTACGCAAACAATTACAGAACATACTTTAGTTGTTCGGGAAGAGAGATGAGCGCAACAAATAATCACAAGAAGCCTGAAGAAACAGCTGCGGCGCCGCAACCGCTTGATCGAACCGACCGAGCGATTCTCAAGACCCTGCAGCGCGATGCCTCCATCTCCAATGTGGCGCTTGCAGAGAAGGTGAAACTGAGCGCGCCGGCTTGCCTCAGGCGCGTCGAACGGCTCAAGCAGGCCGGCCTGATCAAGGGCATCGTCGCATTGCTGGACAGTGAGGCGCTGGACGCGGGAATGGTGGTGTTGATCGGCGTGGTACTGGACCGCTCCACACCGCAATCCTTTGCAGATTTCGAGGCGGCCGCACAAAAGGTATCCGGCTGTATGGAATGCCATGTGGTGACGGGAGAATTCGACTATTTCATGTTGCTGCGAACCAAGGACAGCCACAGCTTCAATCGACTGCATGCCGAACAGTTGCTTTACCTGCCCGGTGTTCGGCAGATCCGCTCGTTCATGGGGTTGCGCCAGGTCTTGTCGACGACCCACATACCCATTTGATGCTCATATCCGCCGAGGGGCAGCACCTGCTATATCACGGCCGTGCCGTTTGCTGGGCTGCTGATGGATTGCGATGAAACGCCATAAACGAAAAAAGCGGCCAAAGGCCGCTTATTCGGTAGCTTCCAGGCGTTCAGTGGGCCTAAGTGGAAGCGAATATGGCGCAGCGGACGGGACTCGAACCCGCGACCCCCGGCGTGACAGGCCGGTATTCTAACCGACTGAACTACCGCTGCGCGTAACATTGAAAGCTTGGTGGGTGATGACGGGATCGAACCGCCGACATTCTGCTTGTAAGGCAGACGCTCTCCCAGCTGAGCTAATCACCCTTCACTTTCGATGCGGGGCGCATTCTCTCACAAATTTTCGTAACGTGCTGATTTAATTAACTATTCAGCAAAAAATGTGATTAACGTGCACCGCAGGAACTGCAAACAGCAAAAAGCCCGCGTTAGCGGGCTTTCTGTGGTGATCTGGCGTTCAGTGTTCCAGATTACCGAATATGGCGCAGCGGACGGGACTCGAACCCGCGACCCCCGGCGTGACAGGCCGGTATTCTAACCGACTGAACTACCGCTGCGCGTAACACTTTGGAGCGAATGGTGGGTGATGACGGGATCGAACCGCCGACATTCTGCTTGTAAGGCAGACGCTCTCCCAGCTGAGCTAATCACCCTTCGCTTTCGGTGTGGCGCGCATTCTACGGAGCGTCCTCAAAGCTGGCAAGCACTTTTTAATTTAATTTTTTCAGGCCTTCCAAAGGCTTAGCGAAGGGTTGGCCTATGGCGCCGCGAAGAGAATAATGCCCCCCTTTGTATAAAGGAGAGACTCACCCCATGTGGTTCAAAAACCTGCTTATCTATCGCCTGACCCAAGATCTGCCTTTTGATGCCGAGGCGTTGGAAACTGCACTGGCCAGCAAACTGGCGCGTCCATGTGCAAGCCAGGAGTTGACCACTTACGGTTTCGTCGCGCCGTTCGGTAAAGGCGAAGACGCACCTCTGGTGCACATCAGCCAGGATTTCCTGCTGATCGCCGCACGCAAGGAAGAACGCATCCTGCCAGGCAGCGTCGTACGCGATGCCCTGAAAGAAAAGGTCGAAGAGATCGAAGCCGAACAAATGCGCAAGGTCTATAAAAAGGAACGGGACCAGCTCAAGGATGAAATCATCCAGGCGTTTCTGCCTCGCGCGTTCATTCGTCGCTCGTCCACCTTCGCCGCCATCGCACCGAAACAGGGTCTGATCCTGGTCAACTCCGCCAGCCCGAAACGCGCCGAAGACCTGCTCTCCACCCTGCGCGAAGTCCTCGGCTCGCTGCCGGTACGCCCACTGACCGTGAAAACCGCACCCACCGCCATCATGACCGACTGGGTCAAGACCCAGAAAGCCGCCGACGATTTCTTCGTGCTGGATGAATGCGAGCTGCGCGACACTCATGAAGATGGCGGCATTGTGCGTTGCAAGCGTCAGGACCTGACCAGCGACGAAATCCAGTTGCACTTGAACACCGGCAAGGTGGTGACCCAACTGTCGCTGGCCTGGCAGGACAAGCTGTCTTTCGTGCTCGACGACAAAATGGTGGTCAAGCGCCTGAAATTCGAAGACTTGCTGCAGGATCAGGCGGAACAGGACGGCGGCGACGAGGCCCTCGGCCAACTGGACGCCAGCTTCACGCTGATGATGTTGACGTTTGGCGAGTTCCTGCCGGCGCTGGTAGAAGCGTTGGGTGGTGAAGAGATGCCTCAGGGGATCTGACAGCCCAATGATTACCCTTGTGGGAGCGAGCCTGCTCGCGATGGCAGAGTGACAGTTACCGACAGGTTGCCTGATACTCCGCTATCGCGAGCAGGCTCGCTCCCACAGTGTTTTTGTGGTGCTACTTAATAATAAGGATCAGGTCATGCGCGCACTGGTTGCATTGAGTCGTTTTGTCGGCAATACCTTCGCTTACTGGGTGCTGTTTTTTGCCGTGCTGGCATTCTTGCTACCGCAATGGTTCGTCGACCTGAAAGTCGCCATCGTCCCCTTGCTGGGGCTGGTGATGTTCGGCATGGGCCTGGCGCTCAAGCTGGAGGACTTTGCCGAAGTGGGCCGTCATCCAGGGCGGGTGGTCCTGGGGGTGATTGCACAATTTGTCATCATGCCCGGCGTGGCGTGGCTGCTCTGCCAAGTATTCAGCCTGCCACCGGAGATTGCCGTCGGGGTGATTCTGGTGGGTTGCTGTCCGAGCGGCACCTCCTCCAATGTCATGACCTGGTTGGCCCGCGGCGACCTGGCTTTGGCCGTGTCGCTTTCGGCCATTACCACCCTGCTCGCGCCTTTGCTGACCCCGGCGCTGATCTGGCTGCTGGCTTCCGCCTGGTTGCCGGTGTCGTTCTCGGCGCTTTTCTGGTCGATCCTGCAGATCGTACTGCTGCCTATCGTGCTGGGCATCGTTGCTCAACGCCTGTTGGGAGAGCGGGTTCGTCACGCGGTGGAAGTGCTACCGCTGATCTCGGTAGTGAGCATCGTGATCATTGTTGCTGCGGTAGTGGCGGCCAGTCAGGCGAAGATCGCCGAGTCCGGCCTGCTGATCATGGCGATCGTGATGCTGCATAACAGCTTCGGTTACCTGTTGGGTTACTTCACCGCTCGCCTGTTCGGGTTGCCACTGGCCCAGCGCAAGACCTTGTCGCTGGAGGTGGGCATGCAAAACTCCGGTCTGGGCGCAGCCCTGGCCAGTGCGCATTTCTCGCCGCTGGCGGCGGTGCCCAGCGCGCTGTTCAGCGTCTGGCACAATATTTCCGGGGCGCTGCTCTCGACGTATTTCCGCCGTATGAGCGAAAAGCAGGACCGTGAACTGCTCGCCCGCCAAGCGGCGGACTGAAAGACAGACTTGATCGAGTGGTCAATAATGGGCAATCTATATGCCCATCGCGGGGACGACCCCGCCACTCGATCGACCTAAATCCGGGGACGACCCCATCCATCGATGGAGGTGTGTGATGTCCTGGATCATTCTGTTTTTTGCCGGCCTGTTCGAAGTCGGTTGGGCTGTCGGCCTGAAGTACACCGACGGTTTCAGCCGCCCGCTCCCTACCGTATTGACCGTTGCGGCCATGGCTATCAGCCTTGGCCTGCTGGGCCTTGCGATGAAGGAGTTGCCCCTGGGCACGGCCTATGCCATCTGGACCGGTGTCGGTGCCGTGGGCACGGTGATTGCCGGAATCATTCTGTTTGGTGAATCCATGGCGCTGGTTCGGCTAGCCAGTGTGGCGTTGATCGTTGCCGGGTTGATCGGACTTAAGGCCAGCGCCTGAACTCACCTACAGGAACAATCTCTGTAGACACAGAGGCTTGTAGGGCTGGACCTGTGGGAGCAAGGCTTGCCCGCGAGGCGGTCTCAAGGACGCTATCGCGAGCAAGCTTTGCTCTCACATACCTACTTTCACAAGGCGTCTCTCGTTATCTGACAGCCCCGCGCAACTCCCCCACCAACGCCTGCAACTTCGCCGGTTCCGCCACCTCAACGGCGACCGCCGGCCCCGCCACTAACGTCACCCGCGACCACAACCGGCGAAACAGCCCCTTGTTCGGGTCACGACTGAAGAAACTGCCCCACAATCCCTGCAACGCCAGGGGAATCACCGGCACAGGTGTTTCCTGAAGAATGCGCGTCAGTCCGCCCTTGAACTCATTGATCTCACCATCGGCCGTCAATTTTCCTTCGGGGAAGATGCACACCAACTCGCCGTTCTGCAGGTATTGAGCGATGCGTGTAAAAGCGCTTTCGTAGATATGAATGTCTTCCTGGCGCCCGGCAATCGGAATCGTCCCGGCGGTGCGAAAGATGAAATTGAGCACTGGCAGGTTGTAGATCTTGTAGTACATCACGAAGCGAATCGGCCGACGCACCGCGCCACCGATCAGCAACGCGTCGACGAAGGACACGTGATTGCAGACCAGCAGCGCGGCGCCTTCATCGGGAATCGCATCCAGGTTGCGATGTTCCACGCGGTACATGGAATGGCTCAGCAGCCAGATCATGAAACGCATGCTGAACTCAGGGACGATTTTGAAGATGTAGGTGTTCACGCCAATGTTCAGCAGTGACACCACCAGAAACAGCTGGGGAATCGACAGTTCCAGCAGGCCCAGCAGGACAATGGAGACAATCGCCGAGACCACCATGAACAGCGCGTTGAGAATGTTGTTGGCGGCGATGACCCGCGCCCGCTCATTCTCGGCGGTGCGCGACTGGATCAGTGCGTACAGCGGCACGATGTAGAAACCACCAAAGACACCGAGCCCGAGGATGTCGATCAGCACCAGCCAGGCGTGGCCGAAACCGAGCACTTCGAGCCAGCCGTAGCCCTCGGTGCTGCCAGGAATTCCGCCGGAATGCCACCACAACAGCAGCCCGAACACAGTCAGGCCGAACGAGCCGAAGGGCACCAGGCCGATCTCGACTTTACGCCCGGACAGCTTCTCGCACAGCATCGAACCCACGGCGATCCCCACCGAGAACACCGTCAGGATCAAGGTCACCACGGTTTCATCACCGTGCATCCAGTCCTTGGCGTAGGCCGGGATCTGGGTCAGATAAATCGCCCCGACAAACCAGAACCACGAGTTGCCGACAATGGAGCGGGACACCGCAGGGGTTTGTCCCAGGCCCAGTTTAAGCGTGGCCCAGGACTGGCTGAAAATGTTCCAGTTCAGGCGCATCTGCGGTGAAGCTGCCGCCGCCCGGGGAATGCCGCGACTCGCCAGGTAACCGGCTACGGCGATAACGACAATCGACGTCGCCACCACCGGCGCGTAATGCGCCGAGGACATCATGATCCCAGCGCCGATAGTGCCCAAGAGGATCGCCAGGAATGTGCCCATCTCCACTAGGCCATTGCCGCCGACCAGTTCGTCCTCGCGCAGCGCTTGCGGCAGGATCGAATATTTCACCGGCCCGAACAGCGCCGACTGGGTACCCATGGCGAACAGCGCCGCCAGCATCAACCACAAGTGATCGAACAGGAAACCCACCGCGCCGATCGCCATGATGGCGATTTCGCCGAACTTGATCAGACGAATCAACGCATCCTTGGCGAATTTTTCCCCGAACTGCCCTGCCAGTGCCGAGAACAAGAAGAACGGCAAGATAAACAGCAGCGCACACAGATTGACCCAGATCGAGCGGTCGCCCTCGATGGTCAGCCGATAGAGAATCGCCAGGATCAACGACTGCTTGAACACGTTGTCGTTGAACGCGCCAAGGGACTGTGTGATGAAAAACGGCAGGAAACGCCGCGTGCGGAGCAAGGTGAACTGCGAGGGGTGACTCATCTTCCATGTTCCTGAGTGGCGTGGTCGCTTATTGGAATGAGGTTTTTTGATCCAGGCCACACATTACCTGTCTTTAACGATTATTTCGCCAGCCCCGCAATGCATGGCGACACGAATAGCTCACCGTGCCAGGCGCCGAGCACCGTGCGGCGGCCGACGATCAGCCACATCACCGCCAGCATCGCCACCAGTACACAACCGAACACAGTAAAAAAACCCAGGCTCAGCAAGCTCGCCAGCTTCAGCGTTGCCAGCGCATACACGCCCAAGGGGAAGGTAAAGCCCCACCACCCGAGGTTGAACGGGATGCCAGTGCGCAAATACCGTGCGGTGATCAGCAGCGCCATCAGCATCCACCAGAACCCGAAGCCCCACAGGGTGATACCGGCCACCACGCCCACGCCGGCGGCGACTTCACCTAAGCCCGGCAAGCCATTGGCGGCAAAAATCAGCGGCGCATCGCCTCCCAGCAACAACATGCCCAGAGCACCGGTCCCGATCGGGCCGAGGGCCAGCCAGCTCGAGGCGGCCATGTTTTCGTGGGGTAGTTTGTGCAGGGCCATGCGCAGCAGCAGAATCGTCAGGATGCTGAACGCTACGGGTAGGGAAAATGCCCAGAGGATGTAGCTGGTGACCAACATCACCAGTTGCGAATGAGCGTCTGCCAAGTGCGGTGCCAACAACCCGCCACTGGCGGCGGCGACTTCAGCGGCCACCACGGGCAATAGCCACACGGCGGTCATCTGATCGATCCGGTGTTCCTGGCGGGTGAACATCAAAAACGGAATCAGCACGCCGCAGGCCAAGGACATCGCCACGTCGATCCACCACAACGTTTCCGCCAGCGGCACCACGCCCTCGCCCCACCGTGGCAAACCGAATACCAACAAGCCATTGATGAGGGTCGCCAGCCCCATGGGGATGGTGCCGAAGAACATCGAAACCGTTGAATGACCGAAAATCCGCCGGGCCTCGTCGAAGAATAGCACCCAACGGGCGGTGTACAGCCCAGTGAACAACACGAACAACAGGACATTGAACAACCATACCCCTTCGGCCAGGCCGCGCAGGCCTGGGACATCCCCCGGCCATTGCGCCAGGGCCAGGGCCAATACACCGGTGCCCATGACGACAGCAAACCAGTTAGGCGTGAACTGGCGAATGGCTTCCAATGGCCTGGGCAAATGACTGAGTGGGCGCAAACGGTTGGTTGCAGCACAGCATGGCATGGCGAATTCCTGCTCTGGGACGAGATAGAGCCATGCTAGATTCAAATCGAATATCTATATAACGGGTAATATCTCTATATATTATCGATTATGCAAATAGTGATCAGATACTGCCCTTGGTCTCGATCACCAGAATTCTCGCCTCTCCCAATGGCTTGGCCAGATGTTCGGTGCCCACCGATGCATAGAAAATATCCCCCGCACTCAGCAAGGTATCTTTTTCGATACCGTCTTCCCGATAGCACATCTGCACTTGCCCATCGAGCACCACGAAGACTTCCTGACCTTCATTGATGTGCCATTTGTAGGGCTGATCGGTCCAGTGCAGGCGCGTGGTAATGCCGTTCATGTCGGCGATATCCAACGCCGCCCAGGCGCGGTCGCCGGTGAAGGATTTGCTGCGGATGATGTTCAACCCAGATCGCCCCAAAGGAAACACACAGGCGCCAAGGTTAACCCAAACCAGGCGCTGGCCGCGCCTGACGCGACAGCCCGAGCAAGGCGACGGTCGACAGCACAATCAACACCGCGCCATAGCCATCGGTGGTCGGGATCAGCCCAAAGACCCGGGTCAGGCTTCCCGCCAGCAGCGACGGCAGGCTGAAAGCCAGATAGCTGAGGACATAAAACGCTGACATCAACCCGGCCCGTTCATGGGGCAAGGCCAACGGCATGATGCTGCGCAATGCTCCCAGAAAGCCCGCGCCGAAACCGCTGCCAGTGACCAGCGTGCCGACGAAGAACAACGGCAAGCTAGCAGCGTGCACTGCGAGCAATACCAGCACCAGACCGACCATCAACAGGCTGGCGGCCAGGCGCAGCATTTTGTCGGCCATCTGGTTGCGCAGCGTGTAGATACTCAACGCTCCGGTGAGCGTCAGCACCGCCACCAGCGCGCCGCCAATCAGGTTGGAGGTGGTGCCGGTTGCGACCCGCACCAATGACGGCGCCAGTGATAAGTAGAAGCCGCCCACCGCCCAGGCCACCAGGTTCAAGGGCAGTATCAGCCACAAGGCGCGCCGTGCCTGGATCGGCACATGCAAGGTGGGGCGCAAAGATCGCCAGGCACCGGGCTGCGGGCTGACGCTCTCGGCCAGAAACCAGAGGTAAATGGCCTGGATCAGGAACAATCCCAGCAGAATCCAGTACGTCAGTTGCAGGGGCAACGGCGCGAACTCGGCCAACATGCCGCAGCCAAATGCTCCGCAAGCCATGCCCAGCAAGGGCGCGACGCTGGTGATCAGCGGACCTTGCCGACGATCGAAGTCCAGCAAGGCAGCGCCAAGCACACTGGTGGCCATGCCCGTCGCGAAGCCCTGAATCAACCGCGCACCGATCAACCAGGCGATACTGTCGGCGTTGATAAACAGCAGCATTGCCAGCATGTTGAGCAACAGCGCTACGAAAATCACCGGTTTGCGTCCCAGATAATCCGACAACGAACCCACGGTCAGCAACGCCGCTAACAGACTGAACGCGTACACACCGAAAATCAGCGTCAGGACCCCAGGGGAAAATTGCATTTGTTCCTGGTAGAGGTGATACAGCGGGGTTGGCGCACTGGACGCTGCGAGGAAACCGAGCAGGGTGATCGCCAGGAATATCAGACTGGCACGGGTCGAAGCTGGACGGGACATGGGCACACTCCACAAGGCGATCCACAAAAGCTAATTTTTTGCTTTTGCGGAGTGTGCTATCGACGCGCGCTTAAAGCAAATTCTTTGTGTTAAGGTCCGATCCATGGCTATTAAAGAAGGTTTACGTCCCGGCGGCAGAAGCGCCCGGGTACAAGAGTCGATTCATTCGGCGGTTCGCAGCCTGCTCCAGGAGCAGGACCGCGCCACCCTGACCGTGCCGCAAATCGCGGCCCGCGCAGGCGTAACCCCGTCCACCATTTACCGGCGCTGGGGCGACCTGCCGGCATTGCTGGGCGACGTCGCGATTGCCCGCATGCGCCCGGACTGCGCACCGCTGGACACCGGCAGCCTGCGCGGGGATCTTCGCGCCTGGGCCGAACAGTACCTGGACGAAATGAGCTCCGAGCCCGGTCGCAACATGATGCGCGACATTCAGGCCTGCGCCACGCCGGGCTATTGCGTGGGAATCATCAGCGGCCAGTTGCAGACCATCCTGGATCGCTATCCTGACGAGCCAAACCCCGGGGTCGAGCGACTGATCAATGTGGTGGTCGCGCCGACGGTGTTTCGCATCCTCTTTGCCACCGCGCCGTTGGCGGTTGAGGAGTTGTATCGGTTGGTGGATATCGCGTTGGCCCAGTAATACCGCCATCGCGAGCAGGCTCGCTCCCACATTTGAGCAGTTGTGAATACAAAATCCATCTTCGCCGAAGATCCAGTGTGGGAGCGAGCCTGCTCGCGATGAGGCCGACCAGCACACCCCATGCCCCATTGCTGAGCGCAACCGGCGATACCTCGACACGCCTCGACCTTGGTCGACACTGACGAACCCGAGCGGGCATGCGAGACTGTTCTGCCGGGCACTGCCCCCGGGGTCTTTCGTTCAGGAGCTTCCATGTCGTTGTCCAGCGGGCTGATTGCCGTTGTTGCCCTGGCCTATATGGCCATCCTGTTCGCCATCGCCTTCTACGGCGACCGGCGCAGCACACCTTTACCCCCTCGGGTGCGGGCGTGGGTCTACAGCCTGTCGCTGGCGGTGTACTGCACCAGCTGGACATTTTTTGGCGCGGTGGGCCAGGCTGCCGAACAACTCTGGTCATTCCTGCCGATTTACCTCGGGCCGATCCTGTTGCTGGTGCTGGCCCCGTGGGTCTTGCAGAAAATGGTGATGATCAGCAAGCAGGAAAACATCACCTCCATCGCTGACTTCATCGCCGCCCGCTATGGCAAATCCCAGTCCCTGGCGATTGTGATTGCCCTGATTTGCCTGGTGGGTGTGTTGCCGTACATTGCCTTGCAGCTCAAGGGCATCGTGCTCGGGGTGAACCTGCTCATCGGCGCCGGGGCCGACACCACGGGCACCCGCGCCCAGGACACGGCGCTGATCGTTTCACTGATCCTCGCGCTGTTCACCATCGTGTTCGGCACCCGCAACCTGGACGCCACCGAGCACCACCGAGGCATGGTATTGGCCATTGCCTTTGAATCGCTGGTCAAGCTGTTCGCCTTCCTTGCCGTTGGCGCCTTTGTCACGTACGGGCTCTACGACGGATTCGACGATCTGTTCAACCAGGCGATGCTCGCGCCGCGGCTGGAGCAATACTGGAAAGAAACCATCAACTGGCCGTCCATGGTGGTGCAGACCGGGGTGGCGATGATGGCGATCATCTGCTTGCCGCGGCAGTTTCACGTGACCGTGGTCGAGAACATCGAGCCCCAGGACCTGCGCCTGGCCAAGTGGGTATTCCCCGCCTACCTGGCCCTGGCGGCGTTGTTCGTGGTGCCCATCGCCCTCGCCGGGCAAATGATGCTGCCCGACTCGGTGCTGCCGGATTCATTCGTCATCAGCCTGCCGTTGGCCCAGGCCCACCCGGCGCTGGCGGTGCTTGCGTTCATTGGCGGCGCCTCGGCGGCCACCGGCATGGTCATCGTGGCGAGTGTCGCGCTCTCCACCATGGTGTCCAACGACATGCTGCTGCCTTGGCTGTTGCGCCGCAACAACGCCGAACGGCCCTTTGAAGTGTTTCGCCAGTGGATGCTGTCGGTTCGCCGGGTGAGCATTGTGGTGATCCTGCTGCTGGCCTATGTCAGCTACCGCCTGCTGGGCTCGACGGCGAGCCTGGCGACCATCGGCCAGATAGCCTTCGCCGCCGTGACCCAACTGGCGCCTGCCATGCTCGGCGCGCTGTACTGGAAACAGGCCAACCGTCGCGGGGTGTTCGCCGGCCTCGCCATGGGGATTTTCCTGTGGTTCTACACCTTGGTGTTGCCGATCGCGGCCCACAGCCTGGGCTGGTCGCTGAACAGTTTCCCGGGGCTTGCGTGGCTGCATGGCAACCCCTTGAACCTGCCGATTTCACCGCTGACCCAAGGGGTCGTGTTATCCCTGGCCGGTAACTTCACCCTGTTTGCCTGGATCTCCGTGCTGTCGCGCACCCGCGTGTCGGAACACTGGCAGGCCGGACGCTTCATCGGCCAGGAAATCAGCGCCCGCCCCAACCCCCGCTCGATGCTGGCGGTGCACATAGATGACCTGTTGCAACTGGCCGCGCGCTTCGTTGGCGAAGAACGGGCGCGCCAGAGTTTCATTCGCTTTGCCTACCGCCAGGGCAAAGGCTTCAACCCGAACCAGAATGCCGACAGCGAATGGATCGCCCACACCGAACGGCTCCTGGCGGGCGTGCTGGGGGCTTCGTCGACGCGCGCAGTAGTAAAAGCCGCGATTGAAGGTCGGGAGATGCAGTTGGAGGATGTGGTCCGAATTGCGGATGAAGCCTCGGAAGTACTGCAATTCAACCGTGCACTGCTGCAAGGTGCCATCGAAAACATCACCCAAGGCATCAGCGTGGTCGATCAGTCCCTCAGGCTGGTGGCCTGGAACCGCCGATACCTGGAGCTGTTCAACTATCCGGACGGTTTGATCAGTGTGGGTCGGCCCATCGCCGACATCATCCGCTACAACGCCGAGCGCGGCCTTTGTGGCCCGGGCGAAGCAGAGGTCCATGTCGCTCGACGCCTGCACTGGATGCGCCAGGGCCGTGCACACACCTCTGAACGGCTGTTTCCCAATGGCCGGGTGATCGAGCTGATCGGCAACCCCATGCCCGGCGGCGGTTTTGTCATGAGTTTTACCGACATCACCGCTTTCCGCGAAGCCGAACAGGCCCTCACGGAAGCCAATGAAGGATTGGAACAACGGGTGGCGGAACGCACCCGGGAACTGTCGCAACTGAACATGGCCCTGACCGAAGCCAAAGGCACCGCCGAGTCGGCCTACCAATCCAAGACCCGGTTCCTGGCAGCAGTCAGTCATGACCTGATGCAGCCGCTCAACGCCGCACGCCTGTTCTCCGCAGCGCTGTCCCATCAGCACGACGCCTTGCCGAGCGAGGCCCGGCAACTGGTACACCACCTGGACAGTTCGCTGCGCTCGGCCGAAGACCTGATCACCGATCTGCTGGACATTTCCCGCCTGGAAAACGGCAAGATCAACCCTGACCGCAATCCATTTGCCCTCAACGAACTGTTCGATACCCTGGGCGCCGAGTTCAAGGTACTGGCCCAGGAACAAGGCCTCAAATTCCGGGTGCGGGGCTCACGACTACGGGTCGACAGCGACATCAAGTTGCTACGTCGTGTGTTGCAGAACTTCCTCACCAATGCCTTCCGCTATGCCAAAGGCCCGGTACTGCTGGGCGTTCGCCGTCGCAATGGCGAATTGTGCCTGGAGGTGTGGGATCGCGGCCCGGGCATCGCCGAAGACAAACTGCAGGTCATTTTCGAAGAGTTCAAACGTCTCGACAGCCATCAGACCCGTGCGGAAAAAGGCCTGGGCCTGGGCCTGGCGATCGCCGACGGGCTGTGCCGCGTGCTGGGTCACACCTTGCGGGTGCGTTCCTGGCCGGGGCGCGGCAGTGTCTTCAGCGTCAGCGTACCGCTGGCCCAGGCGCAGACTGCCTTGCCCAAGCCCGCAGCCGAACTCAACGGTCATTTACCAAAAGGCGCCCAGGTGCTGTGTGTCGATAACGAAGACAGCATTCTGATCGGCATGAACAGCCTGCTCACTCGCTGGGGCTGCCAGGTGTGGACCGCGCGCAACCGCCAGGAGTGCGAGCGTTTGCTCAGCGAGGGAGGCCGACCGCAACTGGCCCTGGTGGATTTTCACCTGGACAATGGAGAAACCGGAACCGAGCTGATGGCCTGGTTACGCAGCCGTATGGGTGAACCGATACCAGGCGTGGTGATCAGCGCCGATGGCCGCCCCGAGACGGTGGCGCAGGTGCATGCGGCGGGTCTGGACTACTTGGCCAAACCGGTGAAACCGGCCGCATTGAGGGCGTTGTTGAGTCGGCATTTGCCGTTGTAGAGAATCGATTTCCCACTGTCAGGCACACACTGCCTGGCATCAAGCCCAGGTTTTTACATCAAGCCTGAGGCTTTTCGGTCTCTTCAGGCAGTTCGGGCAGCCCATCGACATCGGTCATTGCCCGTTCGAGCAGTTCGGCTGGCAGGCTTTTGCTGGCCCGGGCGCCGAGCAATTTGAGTTGTTCGCTGCGGCTGATCAGATTGCCACGCCCTTCTGTGAGTTTGTTGCGCGCCGCACTGTAGGCTTTGTCCAGTTGCTGCAAACGGCTGCCTATTTCGTCCAGGTCCTGAATGAACAGTACGAACTTGTCGTACAGCCACCCTGCCCGCTCGGCGATTTCCCGGGCGTTCTGACTCTGGCGCTCCTGTTTCCACAAGCTGTCGATCACCCGCAACGTCGCCAATAGCGTCGTCGGGCTGACGATCACGATGTTGCGGTCGAAGGCTTCCTGGAACAGGTTCGGTTCGGCTTGCAGCGCGGCAGAAAACGCGGCCTCGATCGGTACGAACAACAACACGAAATCCAGGCTGTGCAAACCATCCAGGCGCTTGTAATCCTTGCCGGCCAGACCTTTGACGTGGGCCCGCAAAGACACCACGTGCTGCTTGAGAGCGAGTTGGCCGATGCTGTCGTCCTCGGCGGCCACATATTGTTGATAGGCCGTAAGACTGACCTTGGAATCCACCACCACCTGCTTGTCGCCGGGCAGGTAAATCAGCACGTCCGGCTGGAACCGTTCGCCGTCCGGGCCCTTGAGGCTGACCTGGGTCTGATACTCGCGGCCCTTCTCCAGGCCGGCGTGTTCAAGCACCCGCTCCAGAATCAGCTCACCCCAGTTACCCTGGGTCTTCTGACCTTTGAGGGCACGGGTCAGATTGGTCGCTTCATCGCCCAGGCGCAGGTTCAGCTGTTGCAGCCGTTCCAACTCCTTGCCCAGGGAGAAGCGTTCCCGCGCCTCGGCTTGATAGCTTTCCTCGACACGTTTTTCAAAGGATTGGATGCGCTCCTTCAGCGGGTCGAGCAACTGCCCCAACCGCTGCTGACTGGTTTCCGCGAAGCGTTGCTCACGCTCATCGAAGATCTTTCCTGCCAGCTCGGCGAACTGTGCCCGCAACTCGTCTCGCGAACCTTGCAGGTCGTCCAGACGTTGCTGATGACTTTCCTGTTGCTCACGCAGTTCGGCATGCAACGAAGCCGCCTGGGCATCAAGACGCCGCAATTCCGCTTCTTTTGCGGCGCGCTCCAAGTTCCAGGCGTGGGCTGCGTCTCGGGCATTGTCGCGTTCGATCTGCAACAACTCGACTTCGCGACAAGCGGCGGCAAGCTCGGCTTGCCGGGCGGCGTTGGCCTGGCCCAGGTCGCTGATTTCATCGCGGCACGCATCGAGCTGGGCGTTCAAACCGTCGTGGGCCATGTGGGCGGTGGCCAGACGCTCCTCCATTAACGCGAGTTCGGTTTGCGCGGCGCTGGCCTGGCGTTGCAGGTGCCAGGCCAGGGCGAGCAACGGCACCGCAGCACCCGCCAGGCCAAACAACAGGCTGGTCAAATCCATAGCCATGACAATTCCCGCCGATGAAATAAAGCCCGCAGGTTAACCAAGCGGCCAGGGGATGCCCAGCTCAGTCTTCGATTTCACCCAGCGCCTGGCGCGCACGATGATCCCCGGCCCTGGCAGCCTGACGCAGCAGATCCTGGCCAATACGGCGATCGCGCGCGTTCCCGCACTCACGGCACATCAGCTGACCGAGGCGACTTTGCGCAGCTACCACGCCTTCCCGGGCTGGTTGCTTGAGTAAACGGCCGGCCAAGTGTTTGACACTGGTGTTTTCCCCAAGGCGCGGGCTGTCGAGCAGCCATTCGGCCACGCGCATCGAAATGCGTTTGGGTGGGGTAACACCGGCGGGTGTGGAGGTAACAGGATTTGATACTGAGCGAAACTTCATAAAGCACTGTGGGACAGATCAGGAAGGCGCGCCACTCTACTCCTTTTTTCGCACGGGTAAAGTCGAAAAAATCCGGCACGCCCGTGCTAGAGCAAGCGCTTGGGACAATCCACAGAAGCTGTGGATAACTCAGTGGACAACCCCCCCTGAAGTCGCCGTAAGCCCTGTGGAACGGGGCCTGCGCTCAAACTGACGATTTTTTCACCAGTAAAAAAAAGCGATGTTTTTCATTGACTTAAATTTTGGATACAGGCACCCACCCCAGATTGTTTCCACATGACAATACGGTGACAACCACCGCATCGAGTGTGCACAAGTAACACGTGAAATGGTTATATGGTTGCGCCGTTTTGGCTCATTTGCGCGGTAAAACCTGGGGATAACCTGACGACGTGCTGGCCGTTGTCCGTCGGCTAAGCGCAAAACCATTGATCGGTTCCTGTGCTATGGCCGATCACCGATGGGCAAACAAGCGATCAGTCGGCGACCAGGCAGGATATTTTTTCCCATCGTCCTTCCCTTCGACCACTCGATCCGTTACTATCCGCGGCGTTAGTACCAAGCTGAAAGTCAATTCCGGGTCGAATACATCTCCACGGTCAGCCTTCTTCAAGAGAAGCCTCACCGACAAAAAGAGACCGACCCCCTCGATGGTTTCCAGGTAATTCTTGCGTCAACACTGCCTTTGATCGATTGCAAAGGATGTTGCCAGACTCGTTACTCTGACCGAACCAGCCTGCAAAATTGATCAGGATCTTCACCCCGGGCCCAGAACCTTTGCCCTTGATGTGTTGCCTGCCCTCCTAAGTACCTACCTGCCAGCCCAAGCGCGCACTTTATATAGCGCTCAAACTGGCTGCTTTGTTCCAGTCGGGTTCTTCGTTCGACCAATGGTGGTCGACGTTACTGGAACGTTTTAACGTTGCACGGTTCTTAACCGTGTCATTTGTAGGAACACCCATAACATGTCGACTCAAATCCATACACAGGATGCCATCCGCACCCTAACCAACGCTTTTGCCCCAATGAACTGCCTGATCATGGCCGCTCGCAAAGGCTGCTTCAGCTTCACGCTGGTCAACGAACATGGCATCGCCCGTCACAGCGAACGCCTGTACCCCGATCAGTACTCCAGCGCAGAACCGCTGCAGGCCGTGATCGAGCGTACCCGTCAGGCACTGGTTGCCTGATACGCCGCAAAGGCTGAAACCCTAAGGCCCCGCCCCAAAAGCGGGGTTTTTTATTGCCCAGAATTTCTCGATAAAGCGCAACGGCTTAAGCACCGGGGGATATAACGGTTATAACCGTTCGGCGAAGATGTTTTAAAAACAGTCCTTTACAGCGGGAATATGACACTACACTTCAAGTCAAGCGGCATGATCCGCTTCCGGCGGAGCCTGAACCGAACCACCGCTGCCAAGCCCACACCCATTTCAGGCTCTGCCCCTTTCACGTTTCGAGGGTTTTATGGGTATCGCTGCCAGCGAACTGTGTCGATATGTGATCCGCCCGACGCTCCTGTACCTGGAGCGCCACAGTGCAACGGCGGAATCCTTGTTGCTGGGGATTGCCGCCAGCCAGTCCGCCCTGGGATCAGCCCTGCATGACCGTCGCGGGCACGGCCTGTACCGCATTCCCGAACCCCGCCACCGGGCGCTCTGGGACCATTACCTGGCTCTGGATCCGGAACGAGCCAGCCTGGTTCGGGGCCTGGCCAGCCAGCACGCCTTTCTCAGCGGCCCGCACCTGGAATTGACCGTCAATCTGCGTTACGCCACCGCCATTGCCTGGCTTTTGGTGGAGGAACAGAACCTCGCGCTTCCTGAAGCCGATGACCTGTTAGGCATGGCCCGGATCTGGCGCCAGACATTTCACCCTCAAGGGCGCCTGCGGGATTTCACCTGCGCCTGGCAAAGTTGTGTTTCGCCGCTGAATCAGGTCGCCTGCTAAGGTCAGATCTGGAAAGTTCCTACAACAGCCGCGAATTTGGTCTGATTGTCCTACAAAACCGCTCTAAATCAAGCCATACAGCCTATAGCGCTTAAACGAAAATGTTGGTAATTTTCGCCCCGGTGATCACCTGGAGTTCTAACAATGAAAAAAATGATGCTCAAAACCACCCTTGGCCTTGCCGTTACCTTGGCATCCACGCAGATTTTCGCCAGTGGCTTTGCCTTGAACGAACAAAGCATCAGTGGCATGGGCACCGGTTTCGCTGGGCGTTCTTCCTCTGCCGATGATGCAAGCACTGTGTTTGGCAACCCGGCCGGCATGTCGCGCCTCAAGCGCCAGCAAGTTACGGGCGGTATGGCCGCTATCGACGCGTCCACCGACATCAACGACGCCAGCGGTAGCCAATCGGGCACCAACAAGGGCGACATGGTGCCGTTCACTGCCGTTCCGATGGGCTATTACGTCAAGCCTATCGATGATCAATGGGCTTTCGGCCTGGGTGTATACGCACCGTTCGGCCTGATCACCGATTACGAAAGCAGCTTCCAGGGTCGCAACTTCGGCAGCAAGAGCGAAGTGAAAGTCGTCGCCTTCCAGCCCACCGTCAGCTACGCCTTCAACGACAAGGTGTCGATCGGTTTCGGCCCGACCATCAACCACATTTCCGGCGCACTGGAATCGACCCTGACCACGCCGCTTTCACCGAACGATGGCGAAGTGAAGATCAAGGGCGACGACATTGGCTATGGCTACAATATCGGCGTGCTGGTCCAGGCGACCGACACCACTCGTGTTGGCCTGACCTACCACTCCAAGGTCAAGTACAAGCTTGAAGGCCACACCAAGGTAAGCCCGGGTGCCGGCACTCCCGCCGGGTTCCTGAGCGGGGCGCGTTATGACGCTTCGCTGGACATCACGACACCTGAATCGGTGGACTTTTCGGTCACCCAGCAGCTCAACGATGCCTGGACCCTTTATGCCGGCAGCACCTGGACTCGCTGGAGCCGCTTGAAAGAAATCACCGTGGACAATGAAGGCGTCACGCCTGCAAACGGTGGTGCACTGGCCCCTGCGTTCCTTGGCACCATTACCGAGGAACAGAACTGGCATGACACCTGGGCCTACGCCATCGGTACGTCCTACCAGTTGAACAAACAGTGGGTGCTGCGTACCGGCCTGACTTTCGACCAGTCACCTACCAACAACATCGACCGCTCGCCACGCATCCCTACCGGCGACCGGACCATCTTCAGCCTGGGTGCAGGTTGGAGCCCGACCGAAGACCTGACCATCGACGTGGCGTATTCCTATCTCAAGGAAGAGAAAGTCAGCGTCAATCACAGCAACGCTCTGGGCCAGTCCTACAACGCTGAATACGAAAACAGCGCAAATGGCTTCGGTGTAGGTGCAACCTACCGCTTCTGATGATTCACGGCGAGCCTGAACCCCTCGCCATCTGAAGCGAAAAAAGCCCCGCACTCTGCAAAGAGGCGGGGCTTTTTCGTGACTGGCGATCAGGGGCGGGAGGCGATGGCCGCTTCTACCGCCTGGATGAATTCAGGATCGTCGGGTTTGGTCCGACTGGAGAAACTGGCGACGACTTTACCCTGGCGGTCCACGACATACTTGTAGAAATTCCATTTCGGTGCCCCGGACTGTTCGGCCAGATGCCTGAACAACGGGATGGCGTCCGCGCCGCGTACCGGTTGGGGCTCGGTCATGGTGAAGGTCACGCCATAATTGACGTAGCAGACCTTGGCCGTCTCTTCGCCGTCCTTGGATTCCTGTTTGAAGTCATTGGACGGTACCCCCAGCACTTGCAGACCGTCACCTTTATAGCGCTGGTTGAGTGCCTCCAGACCTTTGAACTGCGGGGCGAAACCGCAGAAGCTGGCAGTGTTGACCACCACCAGCGGCTGGCCGGCGAAACGCTGGCACAGATCGATGTTTTCCTTGGCCCGCAACTTGGGCAGCGAGCCCTCCAGCATGGGTGGGCAGTCAGCGGCCCATACGTGCCCGGTCAAAGCCAGCAGCAGAGCGGGTACAGCAAACCTGCGCATCAGCATGTCGCAATCTCCTTGAAAGCACGTCAGACCCCGACGTTACTCCCCCCTGCCCGGCGCCGTCCACCGCTCAGCAGGTGCCCATACCCAGTTGCATCAACGCCAGCCCGCCCTGATGCCACCCCCACCAGGCGACCACCAGCAGCAGGCCGGCACCGGCAGCAATCAACCACGGGCCTACGCGGCTCATGCCGCACCTGCCTGAACTTGCAGCCGCGCCACCGGACGCTCACGCACCGGCCAGTTCAACGCCGCCGCCAGCAGACTGAGCAGGATCGACACCTGCCAGATCAAGTCATAACTGCCGGTTCGGTCGTATACCACCCCACCCAGCCAGCCCCCCAGGAACGAACCTAACTGGTGGAACAGGAACACGATCCCACCCAACATTGAGAGATTTCGTACACCAAACAACGTCGCTACCGTGCCGTTGGTCAAAGGCACCGTCGACAGCCACAAAAAGCCCATCGCCATCCCGAACAGGTAAGCCGTGGTAGTCGTCACCGGCAACCACAGGAACAAGCCAATCACCACCGCCCGCAACAGGTACAACCCGGTCAGCAAGCGCGGCTTGGACATCCGACCGCCCAACCAGCCTGCGGTGTAGGTGCCGAAGATATTGAACAGGCCGACCAGGGCCAGCACGGTCGTGCCGACGCTGGCCGCCAGGTGCTGGTCCACCAGATAGGCCGGCAAATGCACGCCAATGAATACCACTTGGAACCCACAGACAAAAAAGCCAACCGCCAGCAGCCAGAAGCCGGAGTGGCTGCAGGCCTCGCGCAGCGCTTCGGACAAGGTTTGCTCATGACCGGTCAGCGGCGCAGGGGTGTCCTTGAGCATGCTCACCAGCGGCACGATCAGCGCCACCAGCAGCCCCAGCGCCAACAGCGCGGCAGACCAGCCGAGCCAGCCAATCAGCCCCAGCGTGCCCGGCAACATGGCGAATTGGCCGAAGGAGCCGGCAGCGCTGGCGATCCCCATGCCCATGCTGCGTTTTTCCGGCGGCACAGCACGCCCGACCACGCCGAGGATCACCGAAAACGACGTGCCGGACAGACCGATACCAATCAACAGACCCGCGCTCAATGAAAGCGACCATGGCGAGTCGGCCATGCCCATGAAGACCAGACCGAGGGCATACAGCACGCCACCGATGAGCACGACTTTCGCGGCACCGAAGCGGTCGGCCAGCGCCCCGGTAAAAGGTTGCGCCAAGCCCCAGATCAAGTTCTGCAAGGCAATGGCGAAGGCAAACACCTCACGACCCCAGCCAAACTCGGCACTCATCGGCGCCAGAAACAGCCCGAAGCCATGCCGTACACCCAGGGACAACGCCAGGATCAGCGCGCCGCCCACCAGAACCCAACCACAGGTACGCCACATCGATGTCATTATTATTCTCCGGTCACGGGTATATACCCGCTTATCTTCGAACGAACCGGCTTCACGCCAGTTCATCCAGCAAGGCCAGCAACGTTGCGCGCTTTTCGGCGCCCAGCTTATCGATCAATCGTTGTTGCGCCGCTTCCCAGGCTGGCAACGCCGCCGCCAGCCGGGCATGCCCGGCTTCAGTGAGTTCGACAATGCGATTGCGCAAGTCTTCACCTTCGGCCAGCGCCACCAGCCCCTCACCTTCCAGTACCCGCAGGTTGCGCCCCAGGGTGCTGCGGTCCAGGCCCATGGCCTCGGCCAGGGAAGAGATACTCGGTTGGTCCAGGCGCGCCAGGTTGCTCAGCAAGGAATACTGGGCGACGTTGATCCCGAAGCCGTCGAGGGCGCCGTCGTAATACCTGCTGACGCCCCGAGCGGCGCGACGCAGGTTGATGCACAAACATTGGGAGGCAAGCATAGTGCGTGTATATACCCGCGATTAAGTGAATGCAAATTTTAATTCAGGAAATTTCAAACTGAATCCCCAGCCAGACAGGTAGCGCTCAATTCCAGATCAGCACCAGCCCCACCAACACCACCATTTCAAGCAGCTCCAGCAAGGCGCCTGCCGTATCCCCGGTACACCCTCCCAGCCTGCGCAACATCATCTGGCGCAACCCGATAAATACCGCCACGGCGATGACTAGCGCCGTTACCCCGACCCAGCCCGCCACCAGCACGCCCCCCAGCGCACAGGCCAGCAATACCTGCCAGCCGCTGTGGCGCGGCAGATGGTCGGCGAGCGCCTGCCCTAACCCGCCGGCACGCACGTATGGGGTGGTCAGGAATAACCCCAGCAACGCGCCACGCCCCAACACCGGCACGATGATCAATGCCAGGGTTTGTCGCTGCTCGATCAGCGCCAGCAATGCGGCGAATTTGAGCAACAGCACCAACACCAGCGTAATCACCGCAATCGGCCCGCTGCGAGGGTCTTTCATGATCAGCAGCGTACGCTCGCGATCGCCAAAACCGCCAAGCCAGGCATCCGCGCTGTCGGCCAGCCCGTCCAGGTGCAGGCCGCCGCTAAGCAGCACCCAAGCGGTGAGCAACAGGGCTCCATGGAGCAGCAGCGGCGTGCCAAGCAACAGGGCATCAAGCCCCCACAACAAGCCTCCGAACAACAGACCTACCAGCGGATAAAACAGCAACGAACGCCCCAACTGCGCAGGCTCAGGCATGCCCGGCAAGCGAACCGGCAGGCTGCTCAGGAACTGCAAGGCGATCCAGAACGCCAGCATCTTCAGCCCTCTTCCTTCAACACCGAACCAGGCGACACCCGAAGAGAAAACAGCGCGCCATGAGCCACTTCTACATTGAGCAACTGCTCCCGAGGCAGACCGCGGGCTCGCGCCAGCAGCAAGCGCATCACCCCGCCATGGCTGACCAGCAATACGCGCTGCCCTGCATACGCGGTCCTCAGGCGTTCAACCGCCGCCAGGACTCGCTTCGAAAACTCCAGCACCGGCTCGCCGTCTGGCGGAGTGAATGCGTAGGGATCGGCCCAAAAGCGGCCCAGCGCCTCGGCGTCGGTGTCCATCAACGCCGCCGCGCTGCAGCCTTCCCAGGCGCCGAAATGCAGCTCCTGCAGCCCCTTGTCCAGGTGCACCGGCACATCGAGCTGGACGCCGAGTTGCTCAGTGAAACGGGCGCAACGCTGCAACGGCGAACTCACCAGCCGATCCCAGGGCCCGCGCGCCGCGACCGCCTCGCGCATCTGCTGCCAGCCCCTGTCCGTCAAGGCATCGTCGAGGCTGCCACGCAGCCCGCCGCCCAGTTCGGTCTCGCCGTGGCGCAGCAGGTCCAGGTGCAAAGTCATGCCGGGCGATCCGCCACAGCCGCTTCGGCAAACGTCGCCATCTGCCCGTGAAGATCACACGCCAGGCGCAACAGCGGCACCGCCAACGCCGCACCACTGCCCTCACCCAGGCGCAGGCCCAGGTCAATGAGCGGCTCAGCGCCGAGGGTTTCCAGAACGTGCCGATGCCCCGGCTCGGCACCGCGATGGCCGAACAACAGCCATTGCCTGCATTGAGGATTGAGACGCACCGCCACCAGTGCTGCGACGCTGCAGATGAAACCATCCACCAGCACCGCAACGCCCTGCTGGGCGCAGGCCAGATACGCGCCAGCCAACGCTGCGATTTCAAACCCGCCCAGGTTGAACAGTGTTTGCAGTGGATCGTTACGCTGTGCACCGTGCAACGCCAGGGCGCGCTCGATGACTTGAGCCTTGCGGCTGACACCCGCGGCGTCCAGCCCGGTGCCCGGCCCGACCAGGTGAGTCACCGGGCAGTCAAGCAAGGCACAGGCCAGGGCACTGGCCGCCGTGGTGTTGCCGATGCCCATTTCGCCGCCGATGAACAGCTGCGTTCCGGCGGCGACCGCGCGCAGCACACTGTCACGTCCGGCCAACAATGCCTGCTCGCCTTGGGTCACGGTCATCGCCGGCCCCTGCACGAAATTCGCGGTACCTGGCCCCACGTTCAGATGCCGCACACCGGGTAGCGCCAGCGAAGGCGTCACAGTGCCCAGGTCAACCACTTCCAACGAGGCGCCCAGTTGCCGCGCCAATACACTGATCGCCGCGCCACCGCTGACGAAGTTGAGGAGCATCTGCCCGGTGACTTCCTGGGGATAGGCCGATACGCCTTCGGCCACCACACCGTGATCACCTGCGAAAATTGCGATCCAGAGTTGATCCAGGCTCGGCTTGACCTGCCCTTGCAAACCCGCCAGTTGCACCGCCACTGCCTCGAGTCGCCCCAGGGAGCCGGCCGGCTTGGTCAGTTGTTGCTGACGGACCGCAGCCTGCTCCAGGGCCTGGGTGTCGAGGGGCTTGCACGGGTCCAGCCACCAGCGATGATTCATAACGCAGTACCTTTGAGAGTCAGGGGCAAGCCGGCAACGGTCAGCACGACGCGCTGGCAACGTTCGGCCAAAGCTTGATGCAGCCAACCGGCTTCATCGACATAACGGCGAGTCAACTCGCCCAGCGGCACGACACCCATTCCGGTCTCGTTGCTGACAAAAATGATTTCGCCCGGCAGCGCGCCAACGCACTCCAGTAGAGCGTCACGCTCGGCGTTCAACTGCTCGAGGTTGTCGAGCATCAGCAGATTGGTCAGCCACAGGGTCAGGCAATCCACCAACAGGCATTGCCCTGAACCGGCGTTATCGCGCAGCACCCGCGCCAGGGCCAACGGCTCCTCCACCAGCGCCCATTCGGCCGGACGGCGAGCGCGGTGTTGGGCGACCCGTTCGTTCATCTCGCCATCCAGAGGTTGGCTGGTGGCGATGTAGGTAACGGGCAATCGGCTGTCTGTGGCGAGCTTTTCGGCCAGGCGACTCTTACCGGAGCGGGCGCCGCCGAGGATCAGTTGCAGCATGTTTTTTACCTTTCAAATTGGCCGTGTTGCTGCCTGCTCGCGATGAGGCCAGTGCAGCCACCCTAGATCCCACACAGCTCACGCAACAGCCCGGTATCCAAATGCCGCTCCACCAGATCCGCCAACCGCTCGATGTCCCGCTCGCGCAACCCGTGGTAGTCCACCGCCTGCACATTCTGCAACCCGGCCCAACGCAACAAGGCGCTGCTGGCCGCCGGTGACTCGAACAGCCCATGCAGATAGGTGCCGAAAATCTGCCCATCCAGACTCTGGGCGCCATCACAGCGACCGTCATCCAACTGCACCGCCGGGTTTTCCAATGCCGGGCCTGAGGTTACACCGGCATGGATTTCATACCCGCTGACCTCGGCCTCTTCCAGGGCCAGTCGACCGCGCACATTGCGCAACTGCTTCTCGTGTTCCAGGGTCGTTTCGAAAGCCAGCAAGCCCAGCCCGGTGCTGGAGCCCGCGGCCCCTTCCAGCCCCAGCGGATCGTGGACCTGCTGGCCGAGCATCTGCAGACCACCGCAGATGCCTAGCAACTTGCCTCCATAACGCAGGTGACGATGGATGGCCGTCTCCCAACCGTTGGCGCGCAGGTAGGCCAAGTCACTGCGCACGCTCTTTGAACCCGGCAGGATGATCAAGTCAGCCGCGGGAATGGGCTGGCCTGGGCCGATGAATTGCAGATCGACCTGCGGATGCAGGCGCAGCGGATCGAAATCGGTGTGGTTGCTGATGCGCGGCAATACCGGCACCACTACCTTGAGCACCTGCTCGGCCTTGTCGGCCTGCCGTTGATCGAGACCGTCCTCGGCTTCCAGATGCAGGTCCATCACGTACGGCAACACGCCAATCACCGGTTTGCCGGTGCGCGCCTCAAGCCAGTCCAGGCCCGGTTGCAGCAGGGCGATGTCGCCGCGAAAACGGTTGATGATGAAGCCCTTGACCCGCGCCTGTTCGCTGGGCGAAAGCAGCTCCAGGGTACCCACAAGGTGGGCGAAGACGCCGCCGCGATTGATATCGGCAATCAGCAGCACCGGACAGTCCACCGCCTCGGCAAAGCCCATGTTGGCAATGTCACCGGCGCGCAGATTGATCTCCGCCGGGGAACCCGCGCCCTCCACCATCACCACCGGATACGCCGCGCTCAAACGTTCGTGGGAGGCCAGCACCGCTTGCATCGCGATGGCTTTGTAATCGTGATAGGCCACCGCATTCATGGTGGTGACGGCGCGGCCATGGATAATGACCTGGGCACCGGTGTCGCTGTTGGGCTTGAGCAGCACCGGGTTCATGTCGGTATGCGGTTGGAGACCGGCCGCCTGGGCCTGCACGGCCTGGGCACGGCCGATTTCGCCGCCATCGGCCGTTACCGCGCTGTTGAGTGCCATGTTCTGTGGTTTGAACGGCACCACGCTCACCCCCTGACGCCTGACCCAGCGGCACAACGCCGTGACGAGAGTGCTTTTGCCGGCATCGGACGTGGTGCCCTGCACCATTACAGTGGTCATTGGATGTCCTTGGCGTAGGCCTCGAAAGCTTGCTCGAGGCGCAGGAATTCACCGTCATCGGCCGGCAACCCGAAGCGCAGGCTGCTGGTATGGGTAAACAAGCGCAGAAGAATGCCGCGCTGGGCCATGAAATCGTAAAGTGCCTGGGCGTGCTCAGTGACCAGCCATTGGAACAACCCGCAGCCGCCCTGAGGCTTGAAGCCGTGGCGTTCGAGCGTCAGCGCCAGGCGCTGACTAGTGTCTTCGCAGCGTTGGCGCTGGCGGGCCTGGGCGTCGCTGTCCAGCAGGCACGCCTGGCCCACCACCCGGGTCGGCCCGCTGACGGCCCACGGCCCGACTTGTTCGGCGAGCAACTTGAGCAAATGGCGCTCGGCCAATACAAATCCCAGGCGAACCCCGGCCAGGCCAAAAAACTTGCCGAACGAACGCAGCACGATCAATCCGACCTGATGGGCATGGGCGGCCAGGCTCAGTTGTGGCGTAACATCCATGAACGCTTCATCCACCACCAGCCAGCCACCGCGCTGGGCCAGTCGGGCATGCCAGTCCAGCAAGCGCTCGGGGCTCAACAGCAAGCCCGTGGGGTTGTTGGGGTTGACCACCACCAGCACGTCAAGGCTGTCGAGGAAGAAGTCTACCTCCGGCTCCAGCACTTCACGCACGATGTAACCACTGCGGCGCCA
The DNA here is from genome assembly GCF_900156295.1 of Pseudomonas sp. A214. Classification (NCBI taxonomy): domain Bacteria; kingdom Pseudomonadati; phylum Pseudomonadota; class Gammaproteobacteria; order Pseudomonadales; family Pseudomonadaceae; genus Pseudomonas; species Pseudomonas sp. A214. The sequence continues at coordinate 2,339,570 of NZ_LT707062.1, read as the reverse complement.
GGCTTCGGCGTGTTCGGCGTAACAGGGTGAGAGGACGCCGACCTTGCCGGCCCGACGCAGGCGCGGCAAGAGTTGGATGGCCATCTGCGAGCCCGCCACCGGCAGCACATGCTTGGCGCCGTAATAATCGCAGGCGGCCTGTTCCAACCCGTCATCGGTCTCAGGCAGGCGTGCCCAGGCCCGCGGTGCAATCGCCGGCACGTCGAACGGCCAGGGCGCCAGGCCGCTGGACAGATCCAGCCAGTGCGCCTCGGCAATCGCGTATTGCCGGGCCGCGTTGCGCAGGCGCCCACCGTGCTCAAGCATAAAACTCAGCTCCCAGGCAGAGAATCAGCAACCACAACCATACGCCACGCTGGACCAGTTGCCAGCCGCGATCAATGGCGTCGGCGTTCGCCGGCGCGCCTTCGCCCAAGGGCGGACGTTGATGCAATTGGCCGTGATACACCGCCGCGCCACCCAGTTCGACCCCCAGCGCACCCGCGCCGGCGGCCATCACGGGCCCGGCATTGGGACTGTCCCAGGTCGGGCCCTGAGTGCGCCAGCACTTGAGCGCCAGGCGGGTTTTTCCAAGCACGGCGTAAGTCAGCGCCACCAGGCGCGCCGGAATGTAGTTGAGCCCATCATCGATCTTGGCCGCTGCCCAACCGAAACGTTCAAAGCGCTCGTTGCGATAGCCCCACATGGCGTCGAGGGTATTGCTCAGGCGGTATAACACCACACCAGGCGCGCCCGCGACGGCGAACCAGAACAGCGCGGCGAAGACCGCGTCGCTGCCGTTCTCCAGCACCGACTCAGTGGCGGCACGGGCAACGGCAGTCTCATCCAGTTCAGCGGTTTCGCGACTGACCAGATAGCCGACCCGCCGGCGCGCTTCATCCAGATCCCCGCCGCGCAGAGCCCGGGCCACTGGCTCGACATGCTCCCCGAGACTGCGCAGGCCAAGGGCGAGGTACAGCGCCAGGATTTCCACCAGCCAGCCCACCAACGGCGCCCAGGACAGCGCCGTCGCGAGCAGGGTCAACGGCACCACGGCGATGATCCACGCCGTCACGCCATGGCTGCGCCAGCCACGCCCGCCGGAGTTGAAACGTTGTTCGATACGATCGGCAAAGCGACCGAACGCCACCAGCGGATGCCAGCGTCGGGGTTCGCCCAACAGCGCATCCAGCGCCACCGCGGCAGCACTGAGCAACGCCACACTCATGGGCTTACTCCCCAATGGTTTTCGTAGAGCAATTCATCCAGCGCACGCGGCTGCGCCCAGCCTTCCAGAGCGAGCATCGGTGCCGGGTAGAACCCCTCGACCGGCCCCAGGCACAATATTGCCAGCGGTTTGGCGCCGGCGGGCAGGCCCAACAGCTCGGCCAGGGCCTGGGGCTCGAACAGAGAAACCCAGCCCATCCCCAGCCCTTCGGCGCGAGAAGCCAGCCACAGATTCTGAATCGCGCAAGACAGCGAGGCCAGGTCCATTTCCGGCAGGGTTCGTCGACCGAAGACATAGCGCTCGCGATCATCCATCAACGCCGCCACCAGCACTTCGGCGCAGTCGTTGAGGCCTTCGACCTTGAGCTTCATGAATTCATCGCTGCGCTCGCCCAGGGCCTCGGCGGTGCGGATGCGTTCCTGTTCCACCAGTTGACGGAGTTGCCCACGCAAGGCGCGGTCGCTGATGCGAATGAACCGCCACGGCTGCATCAGACCCACACTGGGGGCTTGATGCGCGGCTTCCAGCAGGCGGCGCAGCAACGCTGGCTCAACGGTGCCGCCGGTGAAGTGGCGCATGTCGCGGCGTTCGGCGATGGCCCGGTAGACGGCATCGCGTTCGGCCTGGGAGAAGGAGTTGTCTGTCATGACCGCTTCGCGAGCAGGCTCGCTCCCACAGGGGTCAGGTGATCAGAGGTGGGGGCGAGCCTGTTGGCGATAGCGGCCTCAGGATCAGGCGCAAACAGCGCGGCAATCGCCCTTGGATTCGACGGAAAATAGAAGTGCACATAGGAAGCCGTCATCCGACCCTGCCGGAAAACCGCCTCCGCGCCACGCCCGCCATTGGGGCTATGGCCTCGGGCAATCGGCTCCAGCCCGGTGCTGGTGAGGGAATGATGATAGGTATGCCCGCGCAAAGTGCCCTCCGGCAACTCCACCGATTGCAGCGCCAGGGCCGCCAGACGCTTTTGCATCTGCGCGTCACCGGCCAGCAACCCAAGCAGCTCGGCGCGGGTGCCGTCCACATCCGTCAACGAGTCCAACAGATAAAGCATGCCGCCGCATTCAGCCAGCAAGGGTTTGCCTGCTTGATGGTGCGCGCGGATCGCCGCCAGCATCGGCGCGTTTTGCGCCAGCGCAACATGGTGCAATTCCGGATAGCCACCGGGCAGATACAGGCTGTCCGCCGCCGGCAGTTCGCTGTCATGAATAGGTGAAAAGAAGCTCAGTTGCGCGCCCATGGCTCGCAACAAATCAAGGCTGGCGCCATAGGTGAAGGCGAACGCTTCGTCCCGGGCCACGGCGATGTGCACACCTTCCAGCCACGGCTGCGCGGCAATCACCGCTGGCGCGACGAACTCCACAGCCGGCGGCAACGCCACTTCACAACTGCCAGCCAAGGCATCGGCGGCGGCGTCGAGGCGCAGGTCCAGATCATTCAATTCACTGGCCTGGACCAACCCAAGGTGGCGACTTGGCAGCTCGATACCGGTTTCCCGTGACAGGGCGCCGTACCAGCGCAGGCCTTCGGTCAGGCTGCCTTCGAGCAACTGCGCATGACGCAAGGTGCCGACCCGATTGGCCAGTACCCCGGCGAAAGGCAAGTCCGGCTGATACCGCGCCAGGCCCAGGGCCAGGGCACCGAAGGTCTGGGCCATGGCCGTGCCATCGATCACCGCCAGCACCGGCACGCCGAAGTGCCGGGCCAGATCGGCACTCGATGGCGTGCCATCGAACAGCCCCATCACCCCTTCGATCAGAATCAAGTCGGCTTCGGCAGCAGCTTCCCACAACAATCGACGACTCTCCTGCTCGCCGACCATCCACATGTCCAGTTGGTAGACCGGCGCGCCGCTGGCCCGCTCCAGGATCATCGGGTCGAGGAAATCAGGTCCGCACTTGAAGACCCGCACCCTACGGCCCTGCTTGCGGTGCAAGCGGGCCAGGGCGGCGGTGACCGTGGTTTTGCCCTGCCCGGAAGCAGGAGCGGCGATCAGCACCGCCGGGCAGTGACGACTCGCCAAGGGAACATCGCTCACAGTTCGACGCCCTTCTGCGCCTTGATACCCGCCTGGAACGCGTGCTTGATCATGCCCATTTCGGTGACGGTGTCGGCCAGTTCAATCAATTCCGGCTTGGCGCCGCGACCGGTCACCACCACATGCTGCATCGGCGGACGGGCCTGCAAGTCGCTCAGCACCTGGTCCAGGTCAAGGTAACCGTGCTTGAGGGCAATGTTGAGTTCATCGAGCACCACCAGGCCTATGGACGGGTCGCTCAGCAATTGACGCGAAACTGCCCAGGCCGCTTCAGCCGCGGCGATGTCGCGCTGGCGATCCTGGGTTTCCCAAGTGAAGCCTTCGCCCATGACATGAAAGCGCACCTGCTCCGGGAAGCGACGGAAAAACAGCTCTTCACCGGTGCTGTTACGCCCCTTGATGAATTGCACCACGCCGCATTGCATGCCATGGCCCATGGACCGGGCCAGCATGCCGAACGCAGAACTGCTCTTACCCTTGCCGTTGCCGGTCAGCACCAGCAGCAGGCCACATTCGTTGGGCGAGTTGGCGATGCGCTCGTCGATCACGGCTTTCTTGCGCAGCATGCGCGCCAGGTGGCGTTCGTCGCGATCGGGGGTGTGGGTCATGGGAGCTCTCCGTTGGGATTGGATAACGGCGGGCGGGCACAAAAAAGACGGCAACAAGCCTGGCATCGCCCACCGTGATGCCGTTGGATGAATCAGGCCGGTCTCCGGGCTCATGAGCGGCGTGATGCCGGGCTGCGCGCCTTCCCATGTCTACGGACACAGTGGCTGGTGGCCTGTGTAGTGCCAGGCGCAGCGTTGACTCATTTACCGTTGCGGGGGCAGCGCCGGGTTCGTATGCACTCACCGGCTTCCCTGTTTCACTCTGTCGACCCAACGATCGCCCGGTCACAGAGCACCTGAAACAAGCCGCGAAGGTTAGAGGGTTGGGGGTGGAGCGTCAATTAAAGCCGGCACAGGTTCAACAGCGGACATTGGCCCTGATCAATAAAATGACGCCAATCTTGTGCCATGCTGCGGCAAGTGATATCAAATAGGCATCACGACCCGATATCACAATAACAAGAGGGCAAAAGCATGCAAGGCATGATCATCAGCAATCCAAAACTGGAATTCCTGCGCCCGGTGCTGGAACGCTGGTTTGACTGTATCGACCGTTACAACGCCGTGCGCGGCGATAACGACACACCTTACTGGTTCGATGAAAAAGCCAATCTTGGCTTGCTCTCGGCCGCAGCCTGGATGGCCGAGATGGTCACGCTGCAGAACACCCCCACTCGCAAACAGAATGAAGAAGGCGAACGCAACGTCAGCGCCGATCTGTTCATCGCCGGCACCGAGGAGCGCGCGTTCATCCAGGCCACTCAACGCTGGCCGAAGGTCAAGAACCTCAATCTCACCCAGCCGCTGCTCGACATCACCAGCGATGCCAAACGTATCAGCTATTCCAGTGACCTGCGATTGGGCTGCCTGTTCGTCGCACCGCAAAAGGCCCAGCAGAGCGCCACGCCGGAAGAACTGCAGGACATGATCGATGAACTGCAGAAGGAAAATACCTGCGCCGTGGCCTGGTACTTCCCTTATGCCTATCGCAAGTTGCGCAATGAGGCCGGGCAGTATCATCCGGGCATCGCCGTGCTGTTCAAGCAGGCCCACGGCTGACCGGTTGAACCATCGCGGGTCTAAGCTTCTCTATGAATAACCACCATGCACTCATAGGGAAGCCCGCATGCTCAAGCCACCACACCTTCTGATCGTCGCATTGGCCGCAGGGCTTGTTGCTTGCGGCGAGTCCTCCACACTGCAGGTTTCCGACGGCACTGGCCCCTCGCCAAAACTGCCGGAACCGAACAAGACCCTGATCCCCACCGTCAACATTGCCGAGGCTATCGGCTGGCCGGATGGCGCCAAACCTACCCCGGCCCAGGGCCTGCAAGTGGGCGCATTCGCCGAAGGGCTGGATCATCCACGCTGGCTCTACGTGCTACCCAACGGTGACGTGCTGGTGGCAGAAACCAACGCGCCGCCCAAACCGGACGACTCCAAAGGCATTCGTGGCTGGGTCATGGAGAAAGTCATGGGCCGCGCCGGCGCGGGGGTGCCCAGCCCCAATCGCATTACCCTGTTGCGTGATGCCAATCATGACGGCATCGCCGAAACCCGTACGGTCTTTCTGGAAAACCTCAATTCACCGTTCGGCATGACACTGGTGGGCAATGATCTGTACGTGGCCGACACCGACCGACTGATTCGCTTCCCTTATAAAGAGGGCGATACGCAAATCAAGGCGCAGCCGACCAAGGTCGTCGACCTGCCGGGTGGCACGCTCAATCACCACTGGACCAAAAACGTGATCGCCAGCCAGGACGGCAGCAAGCTGTACGTCACTACCGGTTCGAACAGCAATGTCGGGGAAAACGGCATGGAGGCCGAGGAAGGCCGCGCGGCCATCTGGGAAGTGGACCGTGCCAGCGGCAATCACCGCATCTTCGCCTCGGGCCTGCGCAACCCCAACGGCCTGGCCTGGGAGCCGCGCAGTGGCGCGCTATGGACCGCGGTGAATGAGCGCGATGAGATCGGCAGCGACCTGGTCCCGGACTACATCACCTCAGTCAAGGACGGCGCCTTCTATGGTTGGCCCTATAGCTATTACGGGCAGCACGTCGATAAGCGGGTCGAGCCACAAAAACCGGAACTGGTGGCCAAGGCCATCGCCCCGGATTACGCCGTCGGCCCACACACCGCGTCACTGGGGCTGACATTCGCCGAAGGCAGCACCTTGCCAGCGCCGTTTACCGAAGGGGCTTTCATCGGGCAGCACGGCTCATGGAACCGTAAACCCCACAGCGGCTATAAAGTGATTTTCGTACCCTTCAACGCCGGCAAGCCGGTGGGGCAACCGGTGGATGTGCTGACCGGTTTCCTGAATGCAGATGAAAAAGCCCAAGGCCGACCAGTGGGTGTGGTGATCGACAAACAGGGCGGGCTGTTGGTGGCAGATGATGTGGGGAACAAGATTTGGCGGGTTTGGGCTAAATAACCGCTGAAGAAGCTGACCTGAACACTGGAACCTGTGGCGAGGGATTGTTCTCTCGCCACAAGAGCTCTGCTGAGCCGGCGCAAAAAGCGAACTTGAATCGTCAGGGATTACGCGCCAGATGCGCCGGTTGCAGCACACGCTTGGCACTGAGATAGGCTTTCTGCCAATAAGCCTTAGACAGGCTATCGAGCTTGACCGTACCCCCGGTCGCTGGCGCGTGGACGAAACGCCCCTCCCCGACATAGATCCCGGCATGGCTGACCTGAGAGCCACCGTTGGTGGCGAAGAAAATCAAATCACCGGTCTGCAACGCCTCCTTACCGACACTCGGGGCGCGCATACCAATCATCTCGCGGGTGGAGCGCGGCAGGGAGATACCGGCCGCATCGCGATACACATAGCCAATCAGGCCACTGCAATCAAAGCCTGAATCCGGCGTATTACCGCCCCAACGATAGGGTGTCCCCACCAACCCCAGCGCCCGGAACAGCACGTCTTCGGCAACCGGGGAAAAGCTTTGCGCGGGTGCGAATACCACCGGAGCCCGCACGGGCGCAGGTGGCGGAGTACGGCTGGCGCAAGCGCTGAGCAGCGCGGCAAGGAGCATGAGAGCGAGGCGGGCCGACGTCGACATATGCAGAACAATCCTGATCTGGATGCGGCTTTTCTGCCGTGGGCATGAAAACAAAGCCGCCTGCGGAGTACGCAGGCGGATTGCCATCAATCAATGATCATGGATTCTAGCGGCTATGAGGCAAACTTCAAGTAAGACTTTAAGTTTGCCTTACAAACTGTGAGCTTACTTGCGAGCAGTGACCACGGTCGGTGCCATCGCGAGTGCGCGCTTGGCTTCGATGAAGGTCTTGCTCCAGTAGCTGTCGCCCAGGCTGTCGATTCGCACGCCACCGCTGCGACGGCTGCTGGAATGGATGAACTGGTTGTCACCCAGGTAGATACCGGCGTGACTGACGCGACCACGACGACCGTTGGTAGCGAAGAACAGCAGGTCGCCCGGCTCAAGCTCGTTACGAGCAACCAGCGGGGCCTTCACGTTGATCATTTCGCGAGTGGAGCGCGGCAGGCTCATGCCAGCCTCTTCGCGAAACAGATACCCGATGAAACCGCTGCAATCGAAGCCGGCCTCGGAGGAACCGCCAAAACGATAGCGGGTACCGATCAAGGACATGCCCCGCTCCAGGATGCTGTCAGCCAGCACCGGAAGCTGATAAGGCTTGCTGCCGGCGAAGTCTGCCAGCTCTTTGTCGGTGGCCATTTCTTCCTCAAGTGCAACAGAGGAAGACTGGGCAGTAACGGAATTTTGAACCTGTGGTTGTTGCGCTTGCTGGGACACTGGAGAGTGGGCAGCACAACCGAACAACAGGGTAACGAGTGCGAGAGGCACCAGGGGTGCGAAGCGACTTAGCATGGGCACGACCGTGGCTGAAGTTGTAAAGATGGCGAGACTATGCCCACTATCAAGCTCATTTGCAAATTCAATCGATGCAAATGTGACTTCTCGGTTTTAGGTTTACATCTAAGCGCCCCAACCGTTTTCAACCCTCTGCAGCCTGCAGCCCAGAAGGGACGCGGGCTGTGCCGTGGTAGAAACAGGCTATAAGCCACTATTGCTGCGACTTCTACCAGCCAAGGGTTTCTTTCAAAAAAGGGATGGTCAGCTTGCGCTGGGCCTGAAGCGACGCCTGGTCGAGACGTTCGAGCAGTTCGAACAACGCGCTCATGCTGCGGGTGCCGCGGGTAAGGATGAAGTGCCCGACCTCATCGGTCAGGTGCAGGCCACGCCGGGAAGCGCGCAACTGCAATGCACGGAGCTTGTCTTCATCGGAGAGCGGGCGCATCTGGAAAATCAGCGCCAGGGTGAGACGGGACTTGAGATCGGCCAGCTTCACCGGCAGCTCCCGCGGCGATGTCGATGCAGCAATCAGCAAACGCCGGCCGCTGTCGCGTAACCGGTTGAACAGGTGAAACAGCGCTTCTTCCCAATCAGCCTTGCCGGCCACCGCCTGAAGATCATCCAGGCAGACCAGTTCGTACTGTTCAAGGTTGTCGAGGATCTCCACGCCGCGATCCAGCAACTCGGCCAATGGCAGATACACCGCCGGCTCACCTAATTGCTCGAACCGCAGGCAAGCGGCCTGCAACAGATGCGTGCGCCCCACCCCGTCCTTGCCCCACAGATAAATCAGGCTCTCGGTCCAGCCGGCGTCGGCTTCGCAAAGCCGCTCGACATAGCCGAGTGCAGCGGCATTGGCGCCTGGGTAGTAGTTGATAAAGGTGGCGTCATCACGCAGACGCACACCTAGGGGCAGCTGAATCGGTTTCATGCTGACTGAACAGTTCCAAAAGAACCGTTAGTGGCCTCTGTGTAAAGTGCGCAAAGTTTATACCCGTGACGCGGACCGCACAATGCGCCGGACCACGAGCAAAATCAAAGGTTTGCAGCGACAGAACGATGGAGCGACGGTTTCCCTGACGCTGGGACAACCGCCGCGCCCGCCATTGGCGCTATAGCTCGGGGTCTTCGACGCCACTGTAGATGTCTGAATCCTTGTACAGATCGTGCATATGACGCACCAGCACCATGATCACCGCCGCCACCGGCAGCGCCAGCAGGACCCCGGTAAAACCGAACAACTCACCCCCTGCCAGGATCGCAAAGATCACCGCCACTGGATGCAGGCCGATGCGATCACCCACCAGCAACGGTGTCAGCACCATGCCTTCCAGCGCTTGCCCGACCATGAACACCGCCACGATGCCGACCATCGGGTACAGATCACCGCCAAACTGGAACAAGCCGGCAATCAACGCCGCGCCGATACCGATGACGAAGCCCATGTAGGGCACGATGGCCGCCAGCCCGGCGATCAAGCCGATCAATAGCCCCAGCTCCAGGCCCACCAGCATCAATCCCGCCGCATAGATGAAGCCCAGCGCCACCATCACCAACAATTGCCCTCGCACAAACGCCCCCAACACTTCATGGCATTCGCCGGTCAGGGTCATGATGCGTTCTTCACGATGGCGTGGCAGCAGGCTGCGAATCTTGGCCATCATCAAGTCCCAGTCGCGCAGCAGATAAAAAGCCACCACCGGAATCAACACCAGGTTCGCCAGCCAACCGATCAACGCCAGCCCCGAGGCTGTGGCCTGGCTCAACACCACACCGACGATGTCAGAGGTCTGGCCCATATGCTCGCTGATGGCCGCCTTGACCTTGTCGAACTTCCAGAAGCCTTCAGCCAACCCCAGCCTCGACTGCACCCACGGCACGGCAGTGTGCTGTAACCAGTCGAGCATCTGCGGCGCCAGCTCGTACAGGCGCATCAGTTGCTTGGCCAGCATCGGTATCAGCACCAGCATCAGAGCAATGACAATCAAGATGATCAGCCCAAACACCGACACCACGCCCCAGGTCCTGGACAGGCCGAGTTTTTCCAGGCGATCTACCAGTGGGTCGAACAGATAGGCCAGGAGCAACGCAACCAGGAACGGCGTGAGGATCGGATGCAGCAAATAGATGAACACAAACAGCAGGGCGACCCCACCCAACCAGAACCAACGCCGCGTATCGCCCATGAACCACTCCTAGCTATATAAGAAAGAAAAACTACCAGCGAAACCGCAGGTTGGCGGTCGGCGCTGGCGCTGGCGCGGCGGCCGGAATGGAGCCATCAGCGGCTGGCTGGGCCATAGGCACTGGCGCGACGGCTTCGCCGGCAGGAATTTCCTGCAGTTTCGCCAGGGCCAATTGCGCTTTCAACTGTTCGGCGCTGCCGTTGACCCGATAAATGATCCGGTCCCCTTCAACCCGCTGCAACTGCCCACCGAACGGCTCGAGCAAACGCCCAAGCGCCGCATAACGCTCCAGGTTCATGCCCTGCACTTCCAGCAGCTGCTCGGTGGCCACGCCCGGCTTGGTAACGAAACGCGGCGCCAGGCGTTGACTCACCGCCAGCATCACCGCATCAGCCAGGGCGGCAGGGTCGGCGCCCTGGGCATTGCCCTGCTCGCGCTGGTCACCCTGCCACAAGCGCCAGGTCGCCTGCCATTGGCCGCCCTCTTCCTTGGCATGGACCGCCAGCAAGGCGTCTGCACCATAACGCTGCGATGCCTCGCGCAGCGGGGCCGGATCACTGCCTTCCAGGTTTGGTGCGGTAGCAACGATCTGCTCGCTCAAATCCGCCAGGGGCAGGTGCAGCGGCAGGCCGCGGTGCTGGGCGGCGCGGCGCAGTGGCTCGGCACTGCCCTGGCCATCGCCTACCAGGTTGGAACCTTCAGCCGAGTCGTTCAGCCACCAGCCCAGGATCGCAGGCCGATTCGCGCCCCACAGCGACAAGCCCGCCGAGCGCAAGGCCCGGTCAGTGCTCGCTGGATCGAAATCCACCTTGAGGCTTTCCGGCGGCCCGGCGTCGTAACCATATTGAAGAATGATCTGCTGGGGATCCTTGCGGATCGCCGCCAGACCGGGATTCTGCGCGGCCTTGGCATCGCCGGTCAGGCGCAGCACCAGCGTGTCGAGGGCGCGCAAAGTCGCCTGGTCACGCTCTTGCGGGGCCTGGCTGCTGACCGGCTCGAGCACCTGATAGAGGCTATTGAGGTTTTCGGCATGGCTCGCCACGCTGATCAACGACAGGCAGCCCACAGACAAGAGTTTGAAAAAACGCATGGAAGATTCCCGGACATAACGGCTGGAACAGGCCGTGTGAAGAAAATTGAGCATGGCTGTGACCACAGCACCTGGCAAAACATTCACACACCCGCTGGAAGTTTCGCACTGTCATAACCATAGCCGGTTACCGCTACACCTTATACAGACGCATCGCGCAGCACCAATAGGAGAAATATCGGTTTTTTTCCAAGGATATGTCCCTGCCCGTCGGCGCGAGGATGGCCGCTGCCCCTCAAGCCTGATAAAATCGCGCGCCTTCGCAGACCGGCAATGGCTGGGCACCCGGAATAATTCGTACAACGGTTATTCAATGGCCCCGGCGGTCGGTCGTTACCCAGAAATCCCCCCTAAAGGCCTGGATCATGAGCAAGCAACCCTCCCTGAGCTACAAGGACGCCGGTGTAGACATCGACGCCGGTGAAGCATTGGTCGAACGCATCAAGAGCGTCGCCAAGCGCACTGCGCGCCCGGAAGTCATGGGCGGCCTGGGCGGTTTCGGCGCCCTCTGCGAGATCCCGGCCGGCTACAAGCAACCGGTGCTGGTTTCGGGCACTGACGGCGTCGGCACCAAGCTGCGTCTGGCCCTGAACCTGAACAAGCACGACAGCATCGGCATCGACCTGGTGGCCATGTGCGTGAACGACCTGGTGGTGTGCGGCGCCGAGCCGCTGTTCTTCCTCGACTACTACGCCACCGGCAAACTGAACGTCGACACCGCCGCCCAGGTGGTAACCGGCATTGGCGCCGGCTGCGAGCTGTCCGGCTGCTCCCTGGTCGGCGGCGAAACCGCTGAAATGCCAGGCATGTACGAAGGCGAAGACTACGACCTGGCCGGCTTCTGCGTCGGTGTCGTGGAAAAATCCGAAATCATCGACGGTTCGAAAGTCGCCACTGGCGATGCCCTGCTCGCCCTGCCATCGTCCGGCCCGCACTCCAACGGTTACTCGCTGATCCGCAAGATCATCGAAGTCTCGGGTGCCGACATCGAGAACACCCAGCTCGACGGCAAGCCACTGGCCGACCTGCTGATGGCCCCGACCCGCATCTACGTCAAGCCGCTGCTCAAGCTGATCAAGGACACCGGCGCCGTCAAGGCCATGGCCCACATCACCGGTGGCGGCCTGCTGGACAACATCCCGCGCGTACTGCCAAAAGGCGCCCAGGCGGTGGTTGACGTGGCGAGCTGGACCCGTCCGGCCGTGTTCGACTGGCTGCAAGAGAAAGGCAACGTCGATGAAACCGAAATGCACCGCGTGCTGAACTGCGGCGTGGGCATGGTGATCTGCGTGGCCCAGGAGCACGTTGAAACGGCCCTGAATGTACTGCGTAAAGCCGGCGAGCAACCTTGGGTCATCGGCCAGATCAGTACCGCCGCCGAAGGCGCTGCCCAGGTCGAGCTGAAAAACCTTAAGGCTCACTGATGCAAGAACAGAAGTCTGCAACCTGTGATGTCGTGGTGCTGTTGTCCGGCACCGGCAGCAACTTGCAGGCCCTGATCGACAGCACGCGGACCGGCGATAGCCCGGTCCGCATCCGCGCGGTGATTTCCAACCGCGCTGATGCCTACGGCCTGCAACGCGCCAGGGATGCGGGTATCGACACCCGCGTCCTGGATCACAAAGCGTTCGATGGCCGCGAAGCCTTCGATGCCGCGCTGATCGAACAGATCGACACGTTCAATCCGCAACTGGTGGTCCTGGCCGGCTTCATGCGCATCCTCAGCGCCGGCTTCGTGCGTCACTACCAGGGCCGCCTGTTCAATATCCATCCATCGCTGCTGCCCAAATACAAAGGGTTACACACTCACCAGCGCGCGCTGGAGGCCGGAGACACGGAGCATGGCTGCTCGGTGCACTTCGTCACCGAGGAACTCGATGGCGGACCACTGGTCGTACAGGCAGTAATACCGGTAGAGTTGCACGACACGCCGCAAAGCCTGGCCCAACGGGTTCACGCCCGGGAACACCAGATCTACCCGATGGCCGTGCGTTGGTTTGCCGAAGGCCGGCTGACCCTCGACGATCGCGGTGCCTCACTGGACGGCCAGTTGCTCGCCGCCAGCGGCCATTTGATTCGATACTAGGAGATTTTATGCGTCGCGCCCTGCTCTTCGCTTGCGCTCTGCTTGCCCTGCCCCTGGCACAGGCCGCAGACCTTCAACCGTTCTCCGCCAGCTACACCGCCGACTGGAAACAGTTGCCCATGAGCGGCACCGCCGAGCGCAGCCTGACCAAAGAGGCCAACGGCACCTGGAAGCTGAGCTTCAAGGCTTCGATGATGATCGCCAGCCTGACGGAAGAAAGCACCCTGACCCTGGACAAGGACACACTGCTGCCACAGTCCTACCACTTTGAACGTGGCGGCTTGGGCAAGGCCAAGAAAGCCGACCTGGATTTCGACTGGAACACGAAGATGGTCACCGGCACCGATCGCGGCGATCCGGTCAAACTGCCACTCAACCGTGGCATGGTCGATAAATCCACTTATCAGTTGGCCCTGCAGCACGACGTGGCGGCCGGCAAGAAAAGCATGAGTTATCAGGTTGTCGATGATGGCGAGATCGACACCTACGACTTCCGCGTACTGGGCCCGGAGAAGGTCGATACCAAAGCCGGCCAGATCGACGCGATCAAGGTCGAGCGCGTGCGCGACCCGACAAAAAGCAAACGCATCACGGTGCTCTGGTTCGCCAAGGATTGGGATTACCTGCTGGTACGCCTGCAACAGGTCGAGACCGACGGCAAGGAGTACAACATCATGCTCCAGGACGGTACGGTCAACGGCAAGGCTGTCAAAGGCAGCTGATCCACACCGATATCAAGAGAAGCCCCGCCCAGTGCGGGGCTTTTTTATGCGCGGATTTCCTGAACACTAAAACTGCACCCGCGCAAAGTCAGCCTGTGGAAGATGAATCGGTGGGAGCGAGCCTGCTCGCGATAGCGCTAGGTCAGCCGGCATCGGTATTGACTGATACACCGTTATCGCGAGCAGGCTCGCTCCCACAAGGTGACTGCCCGACATTTCCCCCCCCCGAAACATGAAAACTTCTTCATGAAAAACACCCTGCGACCGAATGCCGCGCATTGCCTGACCTGCGGGATCGCTGAGTTTTTCATGAAATTTTCTTAACAGGCCCAGGCATTTACTTAGCCGGCTACCCAAATCTATAACAAAGTCCTGCACACGCCTTGCTGCAGATAACAGAGATTGGAGCTTGCAAGATGACTGTGAAAGTAACTGAACGCGATGACGCTCACATGTCCCACGAAGGTATTGCCGCCGGTATCCGCATCTGGGATGTACACCAACAGGACCTGCTGGTGGGGATGTTCCACTCCGAGACGGATGCCCATAACTACAAAGCCGAGCTGGAATGCCAGGAAAGGCAGCGCTCGGCTGAAATGACAGAATCCTGAACGATAAGAATCTCTGTGGGAGCGAGCCTGCTCGCGATAGCGGTGGATCAGCGACATCAATGTTGGCTGACAGACCGCCATCGCGAGCAGGCTCGCTCCCACAGTTTAGTGTTCAGTTCATCCTTACCACATCAAATCATCAGGGATCTGATACGCCGCATACGGATCATCAGCATCCACTTCTTCGGTCTGGGTATTGAGCTGCACGATGCGCTTGGGATCGCGCTCTTGGATCTTCAGGGCCGCTTCGCGCGGGATCACTTCGTAGCCGCCGGCATGATGGACGATCGCCAGCGAGCCGCTGCTCAACTTGTTGCGCATCAGCGTGTTGACCGAGATGCGCTTGACCTTCTTGTCGTCGACAAAGTTGTAATAATCCTCAGTGGTCAGCTTCGGCAAACGCGAGACTTCGATCAATTGCTTGATCTGCGCGGCCCGGGCTTTCTGCTCGGCTTTTTCCTGCTGCTGACGGTTGAGTTCCTGATCGCGCTTGACCTTCTCGGCCATGGCCTCTTGGGCGGCGCGCTGCTGGGAGTCATCCAGTTCGATCTGGCCCTTGTGGGCCAGGCGCTGCTGTTTCTGTTTCTCTTTGCCGACCTGCTTGGCCTGCTTTTGGTTGACCAGCCCTGCTTTGAGCAACTGGTCGCGAAGGGAAAGGCTCATGGTGCTTACTCACTTAGGCAACAGCCTCAGCCACAGCTGGGCAAATTCTTTTCCTGACGTTTGGCTTCGCCCCATAAGGCGTCCAACTCTTCGAGGGTGCAATCTTCCATGGGACGGTGGGTGTCGCGCAATGCCTGTTCGATAAATCGGAAACGTCGCTCGAATTTCCCATTGGCGTCACGCAGGGCCGTTTCCGGGTCGATTTTCAGGTGCCGGGCCAGGTTCACTACGCTGAACAGCAGGTCGCCGATCTCATCGCTGATGGCCACCGAATCGTTGTCAGCCATCGCTTCGAGGACTTCGTCCAGCTCCTCCCGGACCTTGTCGAGCACCGGCAACGGGCCTGGCCAGTCGAAACCGACCTGAGCCGCACGTTTTTGCAACTTCGCCGAGCGGGACAACGCCGGCAAGGCAACGGGTACATCGTCAAGCAACGACAGCTGCTCCGGTGCCGAGGCCTTCTCGGCCCGCTCCTCGGCCTTGATTTCTTCCCAGCGCTGCTTGACCTGTTCTTCGCTCAGGCGCGGGATGTCCACGGGCGCGTAGAGGTCACCGGTAGGAAATACATGGGGATGGCGGCGGATCAGCTTGCGGGTGATGCTATCGACCACGCCGGCGAATTCGAAGCGGTTTTCCTCCCGCGCCAACTGGCTGTAATACACCACCTGAAACAACAGATCGCCCAGCTCACCCTGCAAGTGATCGAAGTCGCCACGCTCAATGGCATCGGCCACTTCGTAGGCTTCTTCCAGGGTATGGGGGACGATGGTCGCGTAGGTCTGCTTGATGTCCCACGGACACCCGTACTGCGGGTCGCGCAGACGGTTCATCAGATGGAGCAGGTCTTCAAGGCTGTACATCAATCCAACTCATCACAAATCACCCTGTGGGAAATAATCCACTGGGAGTATGCCTGTGGGAGCAGCTTGCTCGCGATTGAGGTGGTGGCCCCAACGTATGTCGGAACTGATCCACCGCTATCGCGAGCAAGCTTTGCTCCCACAGGCTCGCTCCCACATTTGGACCGCGCTTAACCCGGCGTGCGATTACGCCGGGTCTCGATGATGTTCGGCAGTTGGGAAATCCGCCCCAGCAACCGCCCCAGCGCATCCAATCCCGGAATCTCGATGGTCAGGGACATCAGCGCCGTGTTGTCTTCCTTGTTCGAACGGGTGTTGACCGCCAACACGTTGATCCGCTCGTTCAACAACACCTGGGACACGTCACGCAGCAGGCCGGAACGGTCGTAGGCGCGGATGATGATGTCCACCGGGTAGGTGAGCACCGGCACCGGGCCCCAACTGACCTGGATGATCCGCTCCGGCTCACGGCCGGCCAGTTGCAGCACCGAAGCACAGTCCTGGCGGTGGATGCTCACCCCACGGCCCTGGGTGATGTAGCCGACGATCGCATCCCCAGGCAACGGCTGGCAGCAGCCGGCCATCTGGGTCATCAGGTTGCCCACGCCCTGGATCTGGATGTCGCCGCGCTTGCCCGGTTTGTAGCCGGTGGCTTTGCGCGGGATCAGCTCCAACTGCTCGTTGCCGCGTTCCGGCTCCACCAGTTGCTGGGCCAGGTTGACCAGTTGCGCCAGGCGCAAGTCGCCGGCACCGAGGGCGGCGAACATGTCTTCGGCGGTCTTCATGTTGGCCTTTTCGGCCAGCTTGTCGAAATCCACCTGCGGCAGGCCCAGGCGACTGAGTTCGCGCTCGAGCAAAGTCTTGCCGGCGGCGACGTTCTGGTCGCGGGCCTGCAATTTGAACCAGTGAACGATTTTCGCCCGCGCTCGCGATGTGGTGATGTAGCCCAGGTTCGGGTTCAGCCAGTCGCGGCTCGGCGTGCCGTGTTTACTGGTGATGATCTCGACCTGCTCACCGGTTTGCAGGCTGTAGTTGAGCGGCACGATCCGCCCGTTGATCTTGGCGCCACGGCAGTTGTGGCCGATCTCGGTGTGGACGCGATAGGCAAAGTCCAGCGGCGTGGCGCCCTTGGGCAGGTCGATGGCGTGGCCGTCGGGGGTGAAGATGTAGACCCGATCCGGCTCGATATCGACCCGCAATTGTTCGGCGAGACCGCCGATATCACCGAGCTCTTCATGCCACTCGAGCACCTGACGCAGCCAGGAGATTTTCTCTTCGTAGTGGTTGGAGCCCGACTTGACGTCGGTGCCCTTGTATTTCCAATGGGCGCAAACCCCCAGCTCGGCTTCCTCGTGCATGGCGTGGGTGCGAATCTGCACTTCCAGCACCTTGCCCTCCGGACCGATCACCGCCGTGTGCAGCGAGCGATAGCCGTTTTCCTTCGGGTTGGCGATGTAGTCGTCGAACTCCTTGGGAATGTGCCGCCACAAGGTGTGCACGATACCCAGCGCGGTGTAGCAGTCGCGCATTTCCGGGACCAGTACGCGAACGGCGCGAACGTCGTAGATCTGGCTGAATTCCAGGCCTTTGCGCTGCATTTTGCGCCAGATCGAATAGATGTGCTTGGCTCGGCCGCTGATGTCGGCCTCCACGCCCGTGGCCTGCAATTCTTCCCTCAGCTGGGTCATCACATCCGTGATGAAGCGCTCGCGATCCAGGCGCCGCTCATGCAGCAACTTGGCGATCTGCTTGTACTGGTCGGGCTCCAGGTAGCGGAAGGACAGGTCCTCCAGCTCCCACTTGATATGGCCGATGCCAAGGCGATGGGCCAGGGGGGCGTAGATGTCGAACACTTCCCGGGCGACGCGGTTGCGCTTTTCGTCGTCGGCGGATTTCACCGCGCGGATCGCGCAGGTGCGTTCGGCCAGTTTGATCAGTGCGACGCGCACGTCGTCGACCATGGCCACCAGCATCTTGCGCAGGTTCTCCACCTGGCCCTGGGTGCCCAGGACCATGGACTGGCGTGGACTGAGACTGGCACTGATCGCCGCCATGCGCAGCACGCCGTCAATCAGCTTGGCGACCACCGTGCCAAAACGCTGGCTGACCACCGGCAATTGGATCTGCCCTTCGCGCACACCGCGGTATAGCACCGCAGCCACCAGGGAGTCCTGGTCGAGCTTGAGGTCGGCAAGGATTTCGGCGATCTCAAGGCCCGTCTGAAAACTCGAGGTGCCTTCGGACCAGAGGTTCTTCGCCGCGTTGTGCTGCTGTTCCGCTTCACGCGCGAACTCGCAGGCTTCTTTCAAGGCTTCGCGATCCAGTGCCGTGTCGATACTGACCGCGTGATCGAGCCAAGCCTCGAGATTGATACTGCCGTCGGTGTTGATCGGCTGGTGTGCTCTCACCTGTACCATCTTTACATACCTTCCCTATGACGCAGATTCAATGCGTCAATAACGCTGACCTTCGTTGCCCGTGTCCCCGCCCAGGGCTGTGGCGGTTGGCACGAACGGGTCAGTCGGACAAGCCATCCTGGCTCGCTTCAAATAACGCCATGGCCTCGACATGTGCCGTCTGAGGAAACATATCGAGAATCCCGGCACGTTTTAACCGGTAGCCCTGCTTGATCAATTCGACCGTGTCCCGGGCCAAAGTTGCCGGGTTGCACGATACATATACCAACCGTCTGGCGCCCAGGGATGCCAGTTTGCGCACCACCTCGAAAGCACCGTCGCGGGGTGGGTCCAAGAGTACCGCAGAAAAGCCTTCGCCGACCCACTCGGCACCCGACAACGGCTGGGATAAATCGGCCTGAAAAAAGGCAGTGTTATTCAAATTGTTGCTGACGGCATTGGCCGCCGCGCGGTCAACCATGGCCTGTACACCTTCCACCGCCACCACTTGGCGCACCGCCTTGGCCAGGGGCAAGGCAAAGTTGCCCAGGCCGCAGAACAAGTCCAGCACCCGCTCCTCGGCTCGGGGCGCGAGCCACTCCAGGGCTTGGGCCACCATCGCCTCGTTGACCCCGGCATTGACCTGGATGAAATCCCCCGGCCGGTAAGCCAGCTCCAGGTCCCAAGTCTCAAGGCGATAACCCAGCGTCTGTCCCGGTTCGACCGGTTGCGGCTCGCCCTCACCCTGCAGCCACAACTGGGCTTGGTGGGCGGCGCAGAAATCCTTGAGAATCGTCAGGTCAGGCGCCGACAGTGGCGACACGTGCCGCAGCAACACCGCAAGGGACGAGCCAGCAAACAATTCCACATGCCCCAGCGCCTGGGGCTTGCTCAGGCGACGGAGCATGTCCGGCAAGCGACTCATGATCGGCTGCAAGGGTTGTACCAGTACCGGGCAATCGCCGATGGCCACGATGTCCTGGCTGCCGACGGCACGAAAACCCACTTCGAGTTTTTTTGCCTTCTGATCCCAGCGCACCGCCACGCGGGCACGACGCCGGTAACCCAGTTCCGGCCCGCTCAATGGCGCAGCCCATTCATCCGGCTGCACGCCGGCGACCCGCGACAACTGCTCGGCGAGCATGCGCTGTTTCAGGGCGAGCTGTTCGTTGTGGGGCAAATGCTGGACGCTGCAACCGCCGCAGCGACCGGCATGCACGCACGGCGCCGCACGGCGCAGTTCACTGGACAGGAACACTCGCTCAGCGCGGGCCTCGACCACTTTGCCATGGGCCCCCAGCACCCGCGCCTCGACCTCTTCGCCGGCCAGGGCGCCGATCACGAACCAGGTGCGCCCGTCCAGAAAGGCAATGCCCCGGCCATCGTTGGCCAAGCGTTCGATGGTCAAGCGCTGCTTCTTTCCTGTGGGCACCTGCGGGGCCCGGCTTCCGCCGCTGGGCTGGAAGCGCAGACCTCTTTCTTGCTTGGCCATCAGTTGGGCGCGTCGAAAATGCCGGTTGACAAGTAGCGGTCGCCGCGGTCGCAGATGATCGCGACAATGACCGCGTTTTCGACTTCCTGGGACAAGCGCAGCATGCCCGCCACGGCACCGCCCGAAGACACGCCGCAAAAGATGCCTTCTTCACGGGCCAGACGACGGGTGATGTCCTCCGCCTCGCTCTGGGCCATGTCGATAATGCGGTCCACGCGGTCGGCCTGGTAGATTTTCGGCAGATACTCCTCGGGCCAGCGACGGATGCCGGGGATGGCCGAGCCTTCCATCGGTTGCAGGCCGATGATCTGCACGTTCGGGTTCTGTTCTTTCAAATAGCGCGAGGTGCCCATGATGGTGCCGGTGGTGCCCATCGAGCTGACGAAATGGGTGATGGTGCCATCGGTCTGGCGCCAGATCTCAGGGCCAGTGGTGGTGTAGTGGGCTTCGGGGTTGTCACCATTGGCGAACTGGTCGAGCACCTTGCCGCGACCCTCGGCCTGCATCCGCTCGGCCAGGTCCCGGGCGCCCTCCATGCCTTCGTCTTTGCTCACCAGGATCAATTCGGCGCCATAGGCGGTCATTGCGGCCTTGCGCTCGGCACTGGAGTTGTCGGGCATGATCAGGATCATCTTGTAGCCCTTGATCGCCGCCGCCATGGCCAGGGCGATGCCGGTGTTACCGGAAGTCGCCTCGATCAGCGTATCGCCGGGGCGGATCTGCCCGCGCAATTCGCCACGGGTGAGCATCGACAGCGCCGGCCGGTCCTTGACCGAACCCGCCGGGTTATTCCCTTCGAGCTTGAGCAAAAGCGTGTTGCTGGTCACGCCAGGCAGGCGCTGCAAACGAACCAGCGGAGTGTTGCCGACGCAATCGGCGATAGTGGGGTACTGCACGGTCATGGCGTATTCGCAATCCGGACTGCGGGGGCGCCTATCATACCGGCAAACCTTGCCAGGCCATATCACGCAAAGTGTGGTGGTTATGGCTTATGGGAATAAGCAACGAAAGTGGGCTGCAAGCTGCCACTCAGAAATCCTGATTGAAGGGATCGCCGAGGCACGGCAACCGGCGAGACCGATGCACGGCGACATCAATTTTACGAAGATTGCCTGCCCGCAAGTCGCTACACTGCGCAGGTATTGCGTGCCGGATGCGCGCAAAGCTCAAACAGACCGCTGGATGCAGGAGAAAAGTGTGCTCAAGAAACTGGGAATCAAAGGCCGCGTGCTGTTGCTGACCCTGTTGCCGACCAGCCTGATGGCGCTGGTCCTGGGCGGCTACTTCACCTGGATGCAGCAATCGGACTTGCATGCCCAGTTGCTGCAGCGTGGCGAGATGATCGCCGAACAGCTGGCGCCGCTGGTCGCCCCGGCCATGAGCCACCAGGACACCGATCTGCTGGAGCGGATCGCCACCCAGTCCCTCGAGCAAGCGGATGTGCGCGCCGTGACCTTCCTGGCTCCCGATCGCACATCGCTGGCCCACGCCGGCCCGACGATGCTCAACCGAGCCCCGGAGGGCAACAGTGCCCAATTGCTGCAACGCACCGGCAACGATGCCACGCGTTACCTGCTGCCAGTATTCGGCAAGCACCGCAACCTGGCCGGCGAGCTGATTCCCGAAGAAGCCGATCGACTGCTGGGTTGGGTCGAACTGGAGTTGTCCCACAGTGGCATGTTGCTGCGCGGCTATCGCAGCCTGTTCGCCAGCCTGCTGTTGATCAGCGCCGGCCTGTGCCTGACCGCACTGCTGGCGTTGCGTATGGGTCGCACGATCAACCGACCCCTGAGCCAGATCAAGCAAGCCGTGGCGCAACTCAAGGACGGTCACCTGGAAACCCGTCTGCCGCCTCTGGGCAGCCAGGAACTGGATGAGCTGGCGTCGGGCATCAATCGCATGGCCAGCACCTTGCAGAATGCCCAGGAAGAGTTGCAGCACAGCATCGACCAGGCCACTGAAGACGTGCGCCAGAATCTGGAAACCATCGAGATCCAGAACATCGAGCTGGACCTGGCCCGTAAGGAAGCCCTGGAAGCGAGCCGGATCAAGTCCGAATTCCTGGCGAACATGAGCCATGAAATCCGTACGCCGCTCAACGGCATCCTCGGCTTCACCCATCTGCTGCAGAAAAGCGAATTGACCCCGCGTCAGCTCGATTACCTGGGCACCATTGAAAAATCCGCCGACAGCCTGCTGGGCATCATCAACGAGATCCTCGACTTCTCGAAGATCGAGGCCGGCAAACTGGTGCTGGACAACATTCCGTTCAACCTGCGGGACTTGTTGCAGGACACCCTGACCATCCTCGCCCCCGCCGCCCACGCCAAACAACTGGAGCTAGTGAGCCTGGTCTACAGGGACACGCCCCTGTCGCTGGTGGGCGATCCGCTGCGCCTCAAGCAGATCCTGACCAACCTGGTGAGCAATGCCATCAAGTTCACCCGCGAAGGCACCATCATCGCCCGCGCCATGATGGAAGACGAACACGAAGACAGCGTGCAACTGCGCATCAGCATTCAGGACACCGGTATCGGCCTGTCGAACCAGGACGTACGGGCCCTGTTCCAGGCGTTCAGCCAGGCCGACAATTCCTTGTCCCGGCAACCGGGTGGCACCGGCTTGGGCCTGGTGATTTCCAAGCGGCTGGTGGAGCAGATGGGTGGCGAAATCGGCGTGGACAGCACGCCGGGCGAAGGCTCGGAGTTCTGGATCAGCCTGCGCCTGCCCAAGACCCGTGACGACGCCGAAGATTTGCCTGGCCCGCCGCTACTGGGTCGGCGCGTAGCGGTGCTGGAAAACCATGAACTGGCCCGTCAGGCCCTGCAACACCAGCTCGAGGACTGCGGTCTGGTGGTGACACCGTTCAACACCCTGGAAAACCTGACCAACGGTGTGACCGTCGCCCACCAGACCGATCAGGCGATCGACCTGGCGGTGCTGGGCATCACCAGCAACGACATGCCGCCGGAACGCCTCAGCCAACACATCTGGGATCTTGAGCATCTGGGCTGCAAGGTACTGGTGCTGTGCCCCACCACTGAACAGACGCTGTACCACCTCTCCGTGCCCAACCCCCACAGCCAATTGCAGGCCAAGCCGGCCTGCACGCGCAAGTTGCGCCGCTCGCTTTCCGACCTGGTCAACCCGCGCCCGCCCCGCAACGAACCCAACGAACCGGTGGGCAGCCGCGCACCCAAAGTGCTGTGCGTGGACGACAACCCGGCCAACCTGCTGTTGGTGCAAACGCTGCTCGAAGACATGGGCGCCAAGGTGCTGGCGGTGGAAAGCGGTTATGCGGCGGTCAAGGCCGTGCAAAAGGAAACCTTCGACCTGGTGCTGATGGATGTCCAGATGCCCGGCATGGACGGTCGCCAGAGCACCGAGGCGATCCGCCAATGGGAAAGCGAGCGTCATTGCACGCCGCTGCCAATCGTCGCCCTCACCGCCCACGCCATGGCCAACGAAAAACGCGCCCTGCTGCAAAGTGGCATGGATGACTACCTGACCAAGCCCATCAGCGAACGGCAACTGGCCCAGGTGGTGCTTAAATGGACCGGCCTGGCCCTGCGTAACCAGGCGCCGGACCGGAGCACCGACGCTCAGGGCGGCAGCGAACTGCTGGTGCTCGATCATGAAGAAGGCCTGCGCCTGGCCGCCGGCAAGGCCGATCTGGCGGCGGACATGCTGGCGATGTTGCTGGCGTCCCTGGAAGCCGACCGCGAAGCGATTCGCCAGGCCAGCGAGGCCAATGATCACAACGCCCTGATCGAACGGGTCCACCGCCTGCATGGCGCCACTCGCTACTGCGGCGTGCCGCAATTGCGCGCCGCCTGCCAGCGCAGCGAGACCCTGCTCAAGCAACAGGACCCCAAGGCCGAGGCCGCTTTGCAGGAACTGGAACGTGCCATCGACCGCCTGGCTAACGAGGCACGCATCAGCGCCTGATCCAGGGCAATAGCCCAAAACCCGGGATCAAGGAAAATCTAAACGCCTAGAGGCTTATCTTTTGTGCCAGGAGGCCGCCATGCGCGCGATTCTTTTCAGCAGCCAGACCTACGACCGCGACAGTTTCAGCAAAACCCCGGCGCCCGCTGGCCTTGAACTGCAGTATCAGCCGGCACGCCTGAACCTCGACACCGTGGCCCTGGCCGAACACCATGAAGTGGTGTGCGCCTTCATCAACGACGACCTGAGTGCCCCGGTGCTGGAGCGGCTGGCACAGGGCGGCACGCGGCTGATCGCCCTGCGCTCTGCCGGCTATAACCATGTCGACCTGGCCGCTGCCAAACGGCTGGGGTTGAGTATCGTCCGGGTGCCGGCGTATTCGCCCCATGCCGTGGCCGAACATGCCGTGGCGCTGATCATGGCCCTCAATCGCTGCTTGCATCGCGCTTACAACCGCACTCGGGACGGCAATTTCAGCCTCCATGGGCTGACCGGTTTCGATCTGGTGGGCAAGACGGTCGGCGTGATCGGCACCGGGCAGATCGGCGCGACGTTCGCGCGGATCATGGCCGGCTTCGGCTGCCGGTTATTGGCCTACGATCCGTCCCCCAACCCGCAGGTCCAAGCCCTGGGCGCTCGCTACCTGCCCTTGGCCGATCTGCTGGCGCAAGCACAGATCATCAGCCTGCATTGCCCGCTCAACGAGCAGAGCCGACATTTGATCAACGCCGATTCATTGGCTGCCATGCAACGTGGCGCGATGCTGATCAACACCGGACGCGGCGGCCTGGTGGACACACCCGCCTTGATCGAGGCATTGAAAAGCGGTCAGTTGGGTTATTTGGGGCTGGATGTCTATGAGGAAGAAGCGCAACTGTTCTTCGAGGACCGCTCCGACCTGCCCTTGCAGGATGATGTGCTGGCCCGGTTGCTGACCTTCCCCAACGTGGTGGTCACCGCGCATCAGGCCTTCCTGACCCATGAAGCGTTGGCCGCCATCGCCGCGACAACCCTGGACAACATCGGCGCCTGGGCCGCCGGCACCCCACAAAACCTGGTGGACAGCTGAGCATTACCCTTGTGGGAGCGAGCCTGCTCGCGATTACGATGGGCCTGTCAGCATGGCGTCGACTGACGCCCCGCTATCGCGAGCAGGCTCGCTCCCACAGGGGATTTCGTCGCCTGGATCATCCCAACCCATGGCCCGTGCTAGCATATCGCGCCTATCTGGAGGACCCATGGCCGAACACGATTTCCGCTACACCCTGATGAACCCGCAACACACCCTGACCGAGGTCCGCGCCCTGGCGCCGGGCCGTTATCAGGTCACCGGCAACGGCGGTTCGATTCAGGCCAACGATGTGCTGCTCGTCACCCTCAAAGGCAGCAAGGATTTGTCCATGCGCCTGACCGTGGACACCGTTCGGCACTTGCTCAAGCCCATGGGTCAATGGACCGCCATGACCACCGGCCCGGTGTTCGGGGAGCTGGCGATCCACACCTGGCAGGTCAACTGCGACCGCTGCGCCAAGCAACTGAGCTTTGAATTTGCCGTCGACGCCAAGCTCGGCGTCAAGGCGCAGAAGCCGGCCGCCACCGCGCGCATTGCCGAGCTGGGCTGGACCACCGTCGGTGAAAAACACCTGTGCCCGACCTGCCAGGAAGCCGCCTGATGAAACGCCTGGCCCTGACCGCGCTGATCGGCGCCGGCCTGATGGGTTGCGCCGCCGAGCCGGTGCAATTGCAGCAAAACCGCAGCTACATCCTGGAATGGATTGGCGAACGGCCCTTGATGGACTACAGCAACCTGACCATCACCCTCGGGGACGACGGTCGGGCCTACGGCAACGGCGGCTGTAACCACTGGTTCGCGCCCTACACCCTGGAAGGCCACCGATTGAGCTTCGGCAAGATCGGCAGCACCCGCAAACTCTGCGCCCCGGCGCTGATGGAGCAGGAGACGCGCTTTTTGCAGGCCCTGGAAAAGGTCGAACGCTGGGACATCTCGCCCATCGAGCAAATGCGCTTCTGGCCGGCCCAAGGCAAGCCCCTGCGGTGGTGGCTGGAGGAAGGTTGAGACCCGTTAAAACACAGACATAGGTTGCACCCGTGGCGAGGGAGCTTGCTCCCGCTGGGCTGCGCAGCGGCCCCCTCTGTTCTATCTGAGATTGCGCGGGTGGCAGGTCACTTTTGGGGCTGCTTCGCAGCCCAGCGGGAGCAAGCTCCCTCGCCACAAAAGCCTCCTTGCCTCCTTGCTCATTGCCACAAAGAGGGGTTACTTGAACGCCTGCAACGCCTCAAGCTTGGCCATCACCCCCGCCGCCGTCTGTTCCCCCAACATCTGCTCGCGCACCTTGCCCTGGTTGTCGATGATGTAAGTCACCGGTAACCCTTCGCTGCGCGGGATATCAAAAAAGTCGGCCGGGTCACGGGCCATCACGGTGAAGCGGATGCCCATTTTCTCGCTCGCGCTCTTGAGCTCCTCACCTTGCACCTGATCAAAATTGACCCCGAACACCCCCACGTTACGGCCCTTGAGCTGTTCGGCCAGGGCATTGAACTCGGGGATTTCGGTACGGCACGGTGCGCACCACTCGGCCCAGTAGTTGAGCACCACCCACTGTTTGTCCAGCCGTTTTGAGGCGATAGCCTGGCCGTTCTGGTCAACTCCGTAGTCATTCCCGCAGCCGGCGAGCAATAAAATCCCCATGAATGCCAGTGCCGTCGTCAATCGCCTTGCCATGTGCCAATCCTTGTATTGAATGTGAACGTCGGCGCGGCCCACCGTTTTCGAACGCGCCCGTCTCAGGTGCCTGGTACCTCGCGACACAGTAGAATAGCCGCCACCTTACGCAAGATGCGACCCGCTCATGACCGATCTGACGCTATATCACAACCCGCGCTGCTCCAAATCCCGCGGTGCGCTGGAACTGTTGGAGGCCCGTGGCCTGACGCCCACCGTGGTCCGCTACCTGGAAACCCCGCTCGACGAAGCGCAGTTGGAACGCCTGTTGGCCAAGCTCGGCATCACTGCCCGGCAACTGCTGCGCACCGGTGAGGACGAATACAAGACCCTGAACCTGGCCGATGAAAACCTGAGCCAGTCCCAACTGATCGCCGCCATCACCGCTCACCCCAAACTCATGGAACGACCGATTCTGGAAACCGCTGACAAGGCCGTGATCGGGCGCCCGCCAGAGAAGATCCTGGAGATCCTGCCGTGAGCACACCGTACATTCTGGTGTTGTATTACAGCCGCAGTGGCTCGACCAACGAAATGGCCCGGCAGATCGCCCGGGGCATCGAGCAGGCCGGGCTGGAAGCGCGGTTGCGCACGGTGCCGGCGATTTCCGCCGAGTGCGAAGCGGTATCGCCGGACATTCCCGAACAAGGCCCGCTGTACGCCAGCCTCGATGACCTGAAAAACTGCGCCGGCCTGGCCCTGGGCAGTCCGACCCGTTTCGGCAACATGGCCGCGCCGCTGAAATACTTTCTCGATGGCACCAGCAACCTGTGGCTGACCGGCGCCCTCGTGGGCAAGCCGGCGGGTGTGTTCACTTCCACCGCGAGCCTGCATGGCGGCCAGGAAACCACTTTGCTGTCGATGATGCTGCCGCTGTTGCACCACGGCATGCTGATCACCGGCCTGCCCTACAGCGAGTCAGCCTTGATCGAAACCGAGGGCGGAGGCACGCCGTACGGCCCGAGCCATCACGCCGGGGCCGACGGTAAAAGCGGCTTGAACGAACATGAAGTGGCGCTGTGCCGGGCACTGGGCTTGCGCCTGGCAAAAACCGCCCTACTGCTGGAGAACGGCCGTGGCTAAGAAGCCGAAAATCCTGCCGCCCATTCAGTGGCTGGAACCGCGGGTACGCATCGCCCGGGTCCTGAGCCTGCTGTGCTTTTTCGGGCTGGTGGGGTTGCTCTGTGTGTATTACCTGCTGATCGCCGACCTGCACGGCGCGCGCCCCTGGGTGATTCTGCTGATCGAGCTGGTGCCGCTGCTGATACTGGCGCCAGGCATGATCAGCGGCAGCCCCCGCGGGCATTCGTGGATGTGCTTTGTGGTAAACCTGTACTTCATCAAAGGCGCGCTGGCGGCCTATGACCCGAACCGACAGGTGTTCGGTTTGCTGGAAATGGCGGCGAGCGTGGCGGTGTTCTGCTCGGCGCTGCTGTATGTGCGCTGGCGGTTTCAGTTGAACCGGCGGTTGGCTGGAGAAGGCGAGATTTCCGTCGCCTGATAGATGGCTATCGCGAGCAGGCTCGCTCCCACATGAGATTTGTGGCGTTCACAGATCCCCTGTGGGAGCGAGCCTGCTCGCGATGCGGCCTCAATGATTGACGGTATACGCCAGCATCATCGAAATCTGGCTCATGGGCCTTCCACCACTCTCTTCATGCCACTGGTTGAAGGCCTGCTGCACCGTCGCCAGATCCCGCAGGCTGGTGGGAACTTTGTCGATGATGTCCTGCGCATTGAGCGCCGCCACCACGTCATAACTGGGCACAAAAGTGTCCTTGCCCATCATCCGCAGGAAACGCGGAGCCGACAGACCGCCCAGTTGATGGCCGTGCTTTTTCAGGTAGGTCCACAGGCCTACGATGTCGGTCACCGGCCAGTCGGCGATCAGCGCGCCAAAGCTGCCTTTTTCATGGGCCACGTCCAGTATCAATTGCGCGTTGCGCGGCACGCTCTTGAGCTTGCCCAAGTGACGGATGATCCGCGCGTCCTGCATCAGCCGCTCCAGGTGCTCGGCGCTCATCAGCACGACTTTTTCCGGGTCGAACTTGAAAAACACTTCCTCGAACGCCGGCCACTTGGCGTCCACCAGGCTGTGCTTGAGCCCGGCGCGAAACACCCGCAGCGCCATGGTCGAAAGGTAGCGGTCGTCGCTGATCTTGCGTAGTTGGGCCGGGGTCTTGGGAACAGGCAGGTGGGCTTCCAGTTCAGCCGCCGAACCGAAGCGGTTCAGACAATACTCGTGCAGCCACTTGTAATCGCGCATGCCCTCTCCTGGGGTCGGAAATGAAAACGGCGCTCTAAGTGGCCTGGCCACGAGCGCCGTGAATAGGAGCCGCTGAGTTCGTCAGAGGTTCACCACGTTGACGAATCGCGGCGTGGCGCTTTCGTCGATGCGCAGGTTGGTGAAGTCGAACAGGTTACGGTCCGCCAGTTGCGACGGAACGACGTTCTGCAAGCCGCGGAAAATGCTCTCGGTACGGCCCGGGGTCTTGCGCTCCCACTCCTGCAGCATCTCCTTGACCACCTGGCGTTGCAGGTTTTCCTGGGAGCCGCACAGGTTGCAAGGGATGATCGGGAACTGCTTGAAGTCTGAATAGGCCTGGATGTCTTTCTCGCTGCAGTAGGCCAGCGGGCGGATCACCACGTTGCGCCCGTCATCGGCGCGCAGCTTGGGCGGCATGGCTTTGAGCGAGCCGTTGTAGAACATGTTGAGGAAAAAGGTCTCGACGATGTCGTCGCGGTGGTGCCCCAGGGCCATCTTTGTCGCGCCGATCTGGTCGGCAAAGGTGTAGAGCGTGCCGCGTCGCAGGCGTGAGCACAGCGAGCAAGTGGTCTTGCCTTCCGGGATCAGCTCCTTGACCACCGAATAGGTGTCCTTCTCGACGATGTGATATTCCACGCCCAGCGATTGAAGGTAGGCCGGCAACACATGCTCGGGGAAACCGGGCTGCTTCTGGTCCATGTTCACCGCGACAATGTCGAACTTGATCGGCGCAACCTTCTGCAAATGCATCAGCACATCGAGCAAGGTGTAGCTGTCCTTGCCGCCGGACAGGCAAACCATGACCTTGTCGCCGTCTTCAATCATATTGAAATCAGCGACCGCCTCACCGGCCTGGCGGCGCAGGCGCTTTTGCAGTTTGTTCTGGTTGACCGTAAGAGTGCCCATGACGCGAAATCCGTGAGGTGTGACGAAAGGCCGGCATTTTACGCAAAAAATCCGCCGTCGGCGAAGGCTGATGACATGCCCTTTTGTGGCGAGGGGATTTATCCCCGCTGGGCTGCGAAGCAGCCCCATTATCCAAAGACTACTGCGGGGCATCAGACCGACTCAGAGGGCTGCTGCGCAGCCCAGCGGGGATAAATCCCCTCGCCACAACGCCAGTGTGTTCGTCAAAGACGATGTAGACAGACCCATCGGCGATTAACACCGTCGCCTACAGCGCGATTTGCTCTAAGCCCCCCATCCCCCTGGCGAGAACTCCTTTCTATACTGCGACATAAGGTCGCACACACTTACAGACCTGTACTTACTCGGCCGTTTGGCCCGTAGGCGCTCCGTTGGGGGGCGATGGCAATAACAAAGGAGTGACTGACTATGATCCATCATGTCGTGGGGCTCTTTACCCACCCTGATCAAGAATGGAAAGAAATCCGTGGCGATCAGGAGGAAAGCATCAGCCACATGTACCTCACCCACACGCTGATCCTGGCGGCCATTCCCGCGGTATCGGCGTTTATCGGCACCACGCAGGTGGGATGGGTCATCGGCAACCGGCCTCCGGTGATGCTGACCCAGGAAAGTGCGCTGTGGATGACCATCATGTCGTACCTCGCCATGTTGGGCGGCGTGGCGGTGATGGGCGCCTTCGTGCACTGGATGGCCCGTACCTATGACGCCAACCCGAGCCTGGCG
Organism: Pseudomonas sp. A214; assembly: GCF_900156295.1. Taxonomy (NCBI): domain Bacteria; kingdom Pseudomonadati; phylum Pseudomonadota; class Gammaproteobacteria; order Pseudomonadales; family Pseudomonadaceae; genus Pseudomonas; species Pseudomonas sp. A214. Next base: position 2,309,153 of record NZ_LT707062.1, on the reverse strand, counting down.
CGTTGCGTCGCGTTCGCCACCTACACGGCGACCCCCTTGTTCATCGGCGGCCTGGCGGCGCTCTATCCGCACATGTGGCTGGGGATGATCGTCGGTACGGCAGCGATCTGCTACACCGTCTACCTGCTGTATGTGGGCTTGCCCACTTTCATGAATATTCCTCAGGACGAGGGTTTTCTGTTTTCCAGTTCGGTACTCGCCGTGGGTCTGGTGGTGCTGGTGGCTATCATGGCGTTTACGGTGATTGTCTGGGGGCTGGGCGTCGGTCCGGTGTATACCAACTGAAGGGGTCGAACCCGCTCAGGGTTCCCTTCTGAAAACAAAGCAATATCTGCCAATACAGGCCGCCGCAAGGCGGCCTTCCTGTGTTTGGTGCTGGCGAAACGACCACTGGGCGTCTGGGCGATTCGCAATGGCCGGCGCTTGCGGCATACTCAAGCCTCTGGAGACCCGTACAGCATGCTTGAGCAACTCAATACCCGCGTCGAAGAGTGTTACCAACAAGCCGAAACCTTTTTCAAACGTCCTTTCAAACGTCCCGTGGTCAGCTTCAAATTGCGTGGCCAGAAGGCCGGTGTCGCGCACCTGCATGAGAATCTGCTGCGCTTCAATCCACAGTTGTACCGGGAAAACGCCGAAGACTTTCTCAAGCAGACCGTCGCCCACGAGGTCGCGCACCTGATTGCCCATCAGCTGTTTGGCGAACGTATTCAGCCCCATGGTGAAGAGTGGCAACTGATCATGCGCGGCGTATACGAACTGCCGCCCAACCGCTGCCATACCTACGAGATCAAGCGCCGCAGCGTGACCCGCTACATCTACAAATGCCCCTGCGACGGCAGCGACTTCCCCTTCTCGGCCCAGCGTCACAGCCTGGTGCGTCAGGGGCGCCGCTATTTGTGCCGCAGTTGCCGCAATACCTTGGTGTTCAGTGGCGAGACTCGGGTGGAGTAGCAGGTTTTTGTTGCGTCTGGGCTGGCCCCATCGCGAGCAGGCTCGCTCCCACAGGAATTCTGTGAGTGCTATAGATCCAGTGTGGGAGCGAGCCTGCTCGCGATGAGGCCAAAAAGACCACTACACAACCACCCTGGCATCGCGCAGTTGCGCAATCCGCTCAACACTAAACCCCAACTCCCCCAACACCTGATCCGTGTGCGCTCCCAGCCCCGCGCCAATATGCCGAGGCTCGGGCAAGCCGTGCGAGAACTTCAACGGACAGGCCATCTGCGCCTGGCTCGAGCCATCGCCACGAGGCACCTGGGTCACGACATCCCGGGCCGCTAACTGGGGATGCCTGAGTGTTTCTTCCAGGCTCAGCACCGGTTCGACGCAAGCATCAACCCCCGCAAACAACCGGCAAAGCTCAGCGAAATCATGCTTCTCGAATTCAGCCTGCAATTGCTGCTTTAGCTGCCGTTGCTGATCTGGATGGGGCGACAGCCCCTGGGCCGCCAGCTCCGGCCGTCCCAGGGTCTCGCACAACGCCTGCATGAAGACCGGCTCCAGGCTGCCCACCGACATCCAACGGCCATCCCGGGTGCGGTAATAGTCATAGAAGCTGCCACCGTTGAGCATCTGGTTTTCCCACTCAGGTGCCACGCCGCAGGCCAGATAACCGGCACCGGCCAAAGCGTTGAGGCTGAACACACAGTCGGTCATGCTCACGTCCAGATGCTGGCCCTGCCCGGTCTGCTGACGGGCGATCACCGCCGCCAACAGCCCGATCACCCCGTGCAGGGAACCACCGGCGATGTCCGCCGCCTGAATGCCCAGCGGCAATGGCCCAGCGTCGGCACGCCCGGTGTGGCTGGCCAGTCCCGCCAGGGCCAGGTAGTTGATGTCGTGGCCGGCGCGGTCCTTGTAGGGCCCGGTCTGGCCGTAGCCGGTGATGGACACGTAGATCAATCGGGGATTGATCGCCTTCAAGGCTTCGTACCCCAGGCCCAGCCGCTCCATCACACCGGGGCGGAACTGTTCCAGCAGGATGTCGTGGTCGCCCAGCAACTGCTTGATCACCTCCAGCGCCGCCGGCTGCTTGAGGTCCAGGGCCAGGCTGCGCTTGTTGCGGTTGAGGTAGGCATGGCTGGCCGAGACGCCCTGATCATGGGGCGGCAGTATCCGTAACAGATCCGGGCGGGTCGGCGACTCGATGCGCAACACCTCGGCCCCCATGTCCGCCAGCAACAATGAGGCGAACGGGCCGGGCAGCAGGGTCGAGAAGTCCAGAACCTTGAGCGATGCCAGTGGGCCGTGCATGGGCGATCTCCGCGTGGTGATGCCCTCAAGACTAGGCAGGGGTTGGCGGTGGAGCAATTACCGCAGGTGTCAGTCTGGCTGACCATTGCGCTCAGCAACAGCATCCTCGACTGAAAAATCCCTCAAATAAAAAAACCCGCCGAAGCGGGTTTTTTATTGCAGCGAAAGGTTACTTCACAGCAGCAGGGGTTGGGCCTTCGGCCACGCCCAGGTCGTCTTCTTCACGGGTGTCGGAGATGCCGCGACCGCCGGAAGCCAGTTCGCTCTGCAACTGGTCTACGTCCAGTTCCTTGACCCACTTGGCAACCACGATGGTGGCCACAGCATTGCCCACCAGGTTGGTCAGGGCGCGGGCTTCGGACATGAAGCGGTCGATACCCAGGATCAGCGCCAGGCCGGCTACTGGCAGATGACCCACGGCCGACAGGGTGGCCGCCAGCACGATGAAGCCGCTACCGGTCACGCCGGCAGCACCTTTGGACGACAGCAGCAGCACCAGCAACAGGGTGATCTGGTGAGTCAGGTCCATCGGCGTGTCGGTGGCCTGGGCGATGAACACCGCAGCCATGGTCAGGTAGATCGAAGTGCCGTCGAGGTTGAACGAGTAGCCGGTCGGGATCACCAGACCCACCACGGATTTCTGCGCACCCAGACGCTCCATCTTGATCAGCATGCGTGGCAGGGCCGATTCCGACGAGGAAGTACCCAGCACGATCAGCAGTTCTTCACGGATGTAACGGATCAGCTTGACGACACTGAAGCCGTGGGCCCGGCAGATGGCGCCCAGCACCACCAGGACGAACACCACACAGGTGATGTAGAAGCAGATCATCAACTGGCCCAATTGCACCAGCGAACCGACACCGTAGGCGCCGATAGTGAACGCCATGGCACCGAACGCACCGACGGGCGCCAGTTTCATGATCATGTTGATGATGTTGAACATCACGTGGGCGAAGCGATCGATGAAGTCCAGCACCGGCTTGCCGTAGGCACCCAGGCGATGCAGGGCGAAACCGAAGATCACCGAGAACATCAGCACTTGCAGGATATCGCCATTGGCGAACGCGCCGACGATGGTGTTCGGGATCACGTTGAGGATGAAGGCCACGATGCTCTGGTCTTTACCGGCCGAGATGTAACCGGCGATCTTGCTGGTGTCCAGGGTCGTCACATCGATGTGCATGCCGGCGCCCGGTTGCACGACGTTGACCACGACCAGACCGATCAACAGGGCGATCGTGGAGACGATTTCGAAGTACAGCAGCGCGTAGCCACCGGTCTTGCCCACCGACTTCATGTTCTGCATGCCGGCAATACCGCTGACAACGGTACAGAAGATGATGGGAGCGATGACCATTTTGATCAGTTTGATGAATCCGTCACCCAGCGGTTTGAGGGCAACGCCGGTCTGCGGATAGAAGTGGCCGAGCAAAATGCCGATGGCAATGGCTACGATCACCTGGAAATACAGGGATTTGTACAGTGGCTGACGAGTCGTCATGGCAAACCTTCCTCAAGCGTCCCGTGTGACAACATCCACCTGTCGTCCACGAAACCTCAATTGCGAACCCTCCTGCACTGGAGGGATTTGTTTTGGCGGCTGCACGGCGGCAGACCTGCGGATGCCTATCGCAAGGCCCATGCCATTTTCCGGAAAATGCCTACAACCCTTGAGCTACAAGGGCTACACGCGAGTAAACAGACCTGAACAGCCAGACGCAGATGGCGGATTCCCGCCCACAAGGCCGTTCTCGCTCCGGGATTTGGCGGATATCCGCCTTGTCGAGCGGAAGGCCCCTGCTACCATCGGCAGCTCAATAAACGGATTCCTGCCATGCGCCAACGCACCATCGCCAGCCACTTCGCCCGCGCCGCCCTGGGTGGTGCGCGCCGGCAAGGTTTCGATTACGTTCCCTTGTTGCAACAGCTGGGCATCAGCCCCGAGCTGTTGGACGAGCCGCGAGCACGCATAGCACCAGTGCAGTTCGCCAGCCTGTTGCAGGCCCTGCGGCTGGCACTGGGGGACGAGTATCTGGGATTTGGTCTGGCCCCCAGTAAACCCGGGACGTTTGCCATGATGTGTCACGCGTTGATCCACTGCCGGACCCTGGGCAAGGCACTTCAGCGCGGGTTGTTGTTCTACAGCCTCTTCCCGGACGCCCCGAGCCTGACGCTTGAGGCCGAAGGGGAACGGGTGCGTTTGAACCTGGATGAAACGACACTGCGCGACCCCGACCATTTCCTGGCCGAAAGCCTGCTGGTGATCTGGCATCGCCTCGGCAGTTGGCTGATCGGCCAGCGGATCGGTCTGGAACAGGCGACATTCAGCTATGCCAAGCCCGCCCATGGGGCCGAGTACGATCTGTTGTTCCCCTGCCCGCTGGTGTTCCAGGCGCAACGTTGCAGCCTGTTGTTCCACAGTCGTTACCTGAATATGCCGTTGCTGCAGGACGAACGAACCCTCAAACACTTTCTCGAACATTCCCCCGCCGACCTGCTGTCACGCCCTGACGATGGCAACAGCCTGAGCAGCCAGCTACGCCGCCTGCTCAGCCGCGACGCCGCACGCTGGCCGGATCTGGACACCGTCGCCGCCCATCTGCACATCAGTCCGCAGACGTTGCGCCGGCATCTGCGGGAGGAAGGCACCAGCTTCCAGGAACTCAAGGATCAGCTGCGGCGGGATATCGCCATCTACCATCTGGGACGCGCGGACCTGTCGTTGCAGCAGATTGCCGAACAGCTGGGATTCTCTGAACCGTCGGCGTTTCACCGGGCATTCAAGAAATGGACGGGGGTGACGCCGGGGGCTTATCGGGAGCAGGAGAGTTGATGGAGGGTTTGCTGATTTTCAGTGGACACACAACCCGCGCGCCCCTCAGATCAAAATGTGGGAGCTTGGCTTGCCCGCGATGGCGCCCCTGAGACTGCCATCGCGGGCAAGCCATGCTCCCACAGGTCTGATTCCAGCAGGTATCCGTTAGCAGTCAAAGCACCGGAAAATGAATCCGAAATGCCGCCCCGCCCAACTCTGAATCCCCCAGGGTCAACCGGGCGCCGTAGCTTTCGATGATGTCTTTGACCACCGCCAGCCCAATGCCCTGCCCCGGATGCTGGCGATCCAGCCGCTCACCACGCTGCAGAATCCGCGCGCGTTGATCCGGCGGCACACCTGGCCCGTCATCCTCGACACACAATTCAATACCGCCGAGGGTCTGATGCACGCTGATGCGCACCTCGCCCAGGCACAGCCGATAGGCGTTTTCCAACAGATTGCCGAGCATTTCCAGCAAGGCGCCCTGCTCGATCGGCACATGGCACTGCTCCGGCAGATCGAAGCTGACGTGGACGCGCTTGTCGCGATAGACCTTGTCCAGCGTATCGCACAGGCTTTGCAGCACCGGGCGCAAGCGCACCTGATGGCGCACCAGGCCACTTTTGCGCAGGCTCGCGCGCTGCAACTGATAGCCGATCTGCTGGCTCATGCGCTCGATCTGGCTTTGCAGCACCCAGGCCTGTCCACGATCTTCGGTGCGCCGGGCCATGTCTTCACTCACGCCTTGCAGCACCGCCAGCGGGGTTTTCAGGCTATGGGCCAGGTCATCGAGGGAGTCACGATAGCGGCTGCGCTGCTCCCGCTCGCCATGCAACAGGCGGTTGAGGGAACCGGTCAAGCGCAGCAGCTCCCGGGGGTGCTCGGTGCTGAGACTTTCCCGGCTGCCGCTTTCGATTTCGTCCAGTTCCTGGCTCAGGCGCCTCAACGCGCGAAGTCCCCAGCTCAGGCCAATCCACAACAGGGCCAACAACACTGCCAGCGCAGCACCGAAGCCCAGGTAGAGTTTTTCCCGCAGGCCGTCGAGCGTCACTTCGTAATCGCGCACCGGTTGCAGGGTGACGAAACTGAACGCCGCGCTCTGGCCACCGAGCAGTTTGACTTCGACGTCGTAGACGAAAAACTCCTGGCCGTTGTCTTCGCGGATACGCGCGAACTGATTGCCCTGGCCGTCGTAGCGCGGCGTGTAATTGATGTTCTCTTCCCGAGTGGCCTTGGACCGCCACACCAAGCGCCCGTCGCGATCATAGATGTAGCCCAGCAGACGGGCGTCGGCGAGGTTAAAACGCTCATCGGGCAATTGCGCCGGCATCTTCAAACGGTTGTTTTCCACGCGGGCAGCGGAAATGAGCGTGGTCACGTCCGACGCCAGGCGTTGTTCGATGGACTCCTGCAGGGCCAGGCTGAACGCGCCTTGCATGGCCGGCAGCAGTGCCAGCATGAACAACACCGCCAGGGTCATGGCGGCCAGCATCAACCGCAGCCGTAGCGAACGAATCACTGGCAACGCTCGTTGAACAGGTAACCCAGGCCACGCACGGTTTCGATCGGTTTGAAGCCGGCCGGGGCTTCCAGTTTGCGCCGCAGACGCCCCACCAGCACTTCGATGACATTGGGGTCACGCTCGTCGTCATCCGGGTAAAGCTGCTCCATCAAGCGGTCCTTGGCGACCACCTGCTGATGATGGCGCATCAGGTATTCAAGGATGCGGTATTCATAGGCCGTCAGCGCCAACGCTTCCTCACCCAGGGACGCTTGCTTGCGATTGAGGTCCAACAGCAACGGACCGGCCACGATGGTCGACTGGGTGAAACCACTGGAACGGCGCAACAACGCGTTCAGGCGGGCCTCCAGCTCTTCGAACTGAAACGGCTTGACCACGTAGTCGTCGGCACCGGCGGCCAGACCTTCAACCTTGTCCTGCCAGTTGCCGCGGGCAGTAAGGATCAGGATCGGGAAGGTCTTGTCCTGGGAGCGCAACCGGCGGATCAGCTCCAGCCCGCTGATGCCCGGCAAGCCCAGGTCGATCACCGCCAGGTCGTGATTGAATTGCGCGACCTGATACAAGGCCTCCTCGGCATTGGCCACGGCCTGCACCACATGGCCGCTGTCGGTCAGACGGGTCTGCAGGTGATGGCGCAGCAAGGCTTCGTCTTCGACGACCAGTAATTTCATGGGGCTCTCCCAGGCAAATCGAACAGTCCAGTCATGCACATCGGTTTACGAGAAGCGGCGCCGGATCGTCTTGGGCCGATCCGGCTGACCACGCTCACCTTCCAGCCTTAGAACGTGTAGTTGGCCGAGAGATAAGTCTGGGCACTGCTGGTCAGGTCCAGCGATCCAACCTTGCCACCTGCGTGGGGGCTCATCTCGGTGCTGGCGTTGCTGCGCAGATAACGGTAACCCAGTTCCAGCGAGGTGTTTTGTGAAACCTTCTGCAGGATGCCGGTCTGCAAGCCCACGGCGTAGCCGATATCGCTGTCACGGCTATAGCCGGGGGAGTCCTGGGTCAGTTTGGTCAGGCCCGCCGTACCGCCGCCGAACAGCTTGGTGCTGCCGGTGACCGGATAGAACATATCGTAACTGCCCAGCAGGTTTTCCTGGCGCAATTTAATGCCATTGTGAGTGCCCGAAACGTTGTCGTACGTGGCGTAGTAGCGACCCTGGTCGTTTTGCCGGCCCAGTCGGACGCCATAGGTGGTGTCTTTGCCGATGATACCGTCGGCGTTCGGGTGATTGAGGTTAGCGTTCAGCGCGTCGGACTTCTTGACCTTGTCGCTGGTCTGGCCGAGGGTCAGGCTGGCGAAGTTGTCATCGGCGTGGGCCATGGCGCTGGCGCCCAGCACCGTGAAAGCCAACAGCAGAGTTTTCATGTGAGTCATGTTCAAGCTCCTGTGCAACGTGGGTGGTTTGTGAAGTCACAGCCACGTTAACCAACCGTCCCTGAATGGCCCTTGAACGTTCTCTGAACCTGCGCTGAATGAATCGGCTAAAGTGTTCTGTCTCACCCCCTGCACTTATCAAGGAGATCCGTCATGCACAGGTTGCTTGCTGTTGTACTTCTGGCCTTTAGCGCCGCGAGCCACGCCGCCATCCAGACCCAGGAGATTCCCTACACCAGTGCCGACGGCACCAAACTGATGGGTTACTACGCTTACGACGACGCGGTCAAAGGCCCGCGCCCGGGCGTGGTGGTGGTACATGAATGGTGGGGGCTGAACGATTATTCCAAGCGCCGCGCCCGTGACCTCGCGGGCCTGGGCTACAGCGCGCTGGCCATCGACATGTACGGCGACGGCAAGAACACCGAGCACCCCAAGGACGCCATGGCGTTCATGCAGGCGGCTCTCAAGGACGGCAAGGCGGCCAGTGCGCGGTTCCAGGCCGGCCTCGACCTGTTGAAGAAACAACCCCATACCGACCCGGACAAAATCGCCGCCATCGGTTACTGCTTCGGCGGCAAAGTGGTGCTGGATGCGGCGCGCCAGGGTGTTCCACTGGCCGGCGTGGTGAGTTTCCACGGCGCGCTGGTCACCAATACCCCGGCAACACCGGGCAGCGTCAAGGCCAAGGTCCTGGTCGAACATGGCGCGCTGGACAGCATGGTCACCCCGGACAACGTCACCGCGTTCAAGAGCGAAATGGACAAGGCCGGTGCCGACTACACCTTCGTCAACCTTGAAGGCGCCAAGCACGGCTTCAGCAACCCCGACGCCGACCGCCTGGGTCACGGCGAACATGGCGGGCCGGATATTGGCTACAACAAGCAAGCCGATGAAAAGTCCTGGGCGGACATGCAGAAGTTCTTCAAGAAGATTTTTGGCTGAACCCCATCCTTCAGCTGAAACACCCCCCTGTGGCGAGGGAGCAAGCTCCCTCGCCACAAAGCTTCACCCGCTCACAATCTTTATGCCCCACTACCCAGCCTCAAGCCAACCCGGCAAAATGCCGGGCATGAATGCTCTCCCCGCCCTGCCCGCCTGCTGCACGCCCCTGGACGATCAATGGCTGTTGCCTCAAGTCCTGCCCGATACCCTGCTGCTGAGCACCCGCTTCGATCCGTTGTTGCTAAGCGCTGATGATTTTCCGAACAGTGCCATCGAGCCGCCCGCGAGCATCCAGCGTTCGGTGGCCAAGCGTCAGGCGGAATTTCTTGCCGGGCGGATCTGCGCCCGAGCGGCCCTTCATCAGTTGGACGGCCAGACGTGCGTGCCGGCCATCGGTGACGACCGCGCCCCGGTATGGCCGGCCCATGTCAGTGGCTCAATCACCCACAGCACCGGCCGGGCCGCGGCCATCGTCGCCAGAAAACAGCACTGGCAAGGGCTGGGCATGGACCTGGAAAACCTGCTCGATCCCGAGCGGGCCGAGCGCCTGGCCGGTGAAATCCTCACCCCGCCGGAACTGCTGCGCATGGCCGCGACCGCGCAAGATGACCGAGCATTGCTGGTGACCCTGACCTTTTCCGTGAAGGAAAGCCTGTTCAAGGCGCTGTACCCGATCGTCAGGCAGCGCTTTTATTTCGAACATGCCCAAGTGCTGGAATGGACCCACAGCGGACAGGTTCGGCTGCAGTTGCTCACCGACCTGTCGGCCGAGTGGCGTCATGGCAGTGAACTGTCGGCGCAGTTTGGTGTGAAGGATGGGCAGTTGTTGAGTCTGGTGGGGATCAAGGCCTGAGATTTGTCGCGTTTTTCAGCCCCTTATCGCGAGCAGGCTCGCTCCCACAGGAGACTGCATTTCAATGTGGGAGCGAGCCTGCTCGCGATAAGGCCCGCACAGGCGCCACACCTTCAAGACCTGTCCTGATGCCGCGGCCAGCTCAAGCTGAAGCAGGCCCCACCCAGACTCTTGCTCTTGCCGATCAACGCCCGGCCATCGTGCCAGTGGATGATCCGCCGCACGATCGACAACCCCAACCCATGACCACCTGAAGCACGGGCACGGCTGTCGTCCAGGCGCAGGAAGGGCTTGAAGATCCGCTCCCACGCCGCCTCCGGCACGCCGGGCCCGTCGTCCTCGACGTCCACCCGACAACGCAACTGACCCACCTGGTAACTGACCGTCACCCGGGAGCTGGCGTGACGCATCGCATTGCTCACCAGGTTCTGCAGGGCCCGATGCAGGAAGCGCGGCTCGGCCTCGACCCAGGCGCCATCGCAATCAGCGGCAGACAGGCACAGGCCGCGCTCGACCGTAATCCCGGCCCGAAGCGGTCCCAACTCTTCAATGACCTGATTGACCAGCGCATCCAGATCCACGCGCTGGAAGTTCAGGGCCGGCGATCCCTGCTCCAGTCGCGCATAGGTCAGCATCTCGTCCACCAGCCGATCCAGGTCTTCGATGTCGTGATCCATGCCCGCCAGGTATTTGTCCCGGGCCTGGGGCGTGGTAGCGCTGCCGATCATCTCCAGGCCAAAACGCAGGCGCGCCACCGGGGTGCGCAACTCATGGGACACCGCACGCACCAGCTCCCGCTGAATCGCCAACAACTGCTGCAAGTGTTCGGCCATGCCGTTGAACGCGGCGGCCAATCGCCCTACCGAGTCAGCACCGCGAGCCGGCACCCGGGTTTCCAGGCTGCCCTGGGCGATCTGGGTGGCGGCCGATTCCAGACCACGCAGGCGTCGCTCCAACTGGCGCACCAACAGGTAAACGATCAGCCCGATCAGGCTCAACCCCAGCGCCGCGATCAGCACCAGCCACTCAGGCGGATAAGGGTTCATCTGGTACAACGGGCCGATTTCCAGCACCCACGGCGTACCGACCATGCCGGCGAACACCCGGATCGAGTCACCGCCCTTGCCCAGCGCCATGACCGTGTCGCCCTCGGCCACGCGCCGACGCTGGTCTTCGTCCATGTCCGCCTGCGTAATGGGCATCAGCCGCAGGTCAAACCCGAAGCCTTTTTCCTGCTTGAGTTGCGCCAGGCGTTCAGGCTGCTCGGCCACCGGGTAACGCACCAACTCATCGGCCAGCAGGTAGATAGTTGCCCGGGCCAGTTGCTCGCTGATCTGACGGACCTCCCCGACCAGCATCAGTTTTTCAGCGTCGCTGACCAGCCGATAAACTTTCGCCGCATGGGGCCCGGTCTGCTCCACCAGGGCCTGGCCGCGCATGACACGGGTGCGCTGGCCGAGATCCAGATCGGTCTGGGCGTAAGTCTGCAACGCCAGGGGAATGCCCAGCAGGCGTTCCCACACCGCCAGGGCCCGGCGTCGCTCGGTGTCGTTCATGGGCCGCAGATTATCGGCCATCAAGGAAAACGTGCCGTGGGCCAGACGCTCGCGGTACTGCTCACTGCGAGTCTGGTTGAGCAAATGCAGGGCCAGCACGCCGAGCACCGCCACCAGCACCAGGGCCGCGCACATGCCGCCGTAAATGCGCAGGAAGATCGAGTTCACGACGTCGGGTCTACGCAAGCTTCAGGAACGAACAGATAACCCTTGCTGCGGATGGTCTTGATCAGCCGTGGATGGTCCGGGTCGTCGCCGATCTTGGGACGGATGCGCGAGATGCGCACGTCGATGGAGCGGTCCTGGCCGTCATAACCGATGCCACGCAGGGCGGTGAAGATCTCTTCCCGGGACAGGATGCGCCCGGCGTTGGACACCAGCAGCCACAACAGATCGAACTCGGCACTGGTCAGCTCAATGCCGTGGTCTTGCAGCCAGGCTTCGCGCAAGGCGTTGTCCACTACCAGCGGGCCGAATTGCAGACGCCGTGGCTTTTGCGACGTGGCCGGTTCCGGTTCGCTGCGTCGCAACAGAGCCTGGACGCGGGCCAAGAGCAAGCGTGGCCGCACCGGCTTGCAGACGTAATCGTCGGCGCCCAGGTCCAGGCCCTGGATCTGATCGGTGTCGTCGGTGCGGGCGGTGAGCATCAGGATCGGCCCGTCGTAATGCTCGCGCACCTTGCGGCAGATGCTCAGGCCGTCCTCGCCGGGCAGCATCAGGTCGAGGATCACCAGGTCCGGTTGCTCGGCAATGATCCGCGCCGCCGCCACCGCACCGTTGCCTTCAATAGCCACGCGCAGGCCGTTGCTTTCCAGGTACTCGCGAGTCAGCTCGGCCAGCCGCTGGTCATCCTCGACGATCAATACCTGCCAGGCTTCTTGTTCCACGGGGGGGCCTCGTCTTGTTGTGTATATAGAAGAAAGGATAGGCACCTGACTTGTGGCGAGGGAGCTTGCTCCCTTGCCACAAGACGTCCGCTCCAAATATAGAATCCAGATCCCCCGTCTTTTTGTCATGTTAAAGGAGGATAAGCATGCCCATGCACGGGCCGATTGTATAAACGCCGGCCCTGCATAAAACAAGCGGACAAATGCGTTCGGTCGCGCGGGACTTGTATGGTAACGTCCGCGCCCGCAAAAACCATCGGGCTGTTTTCGGATCGTTAAAACGATGAAAAAAGGTCCACTCCAGCAAGGTCGCGGCCTACAGAGCTGTTCCACGTTTCGCACACAAATTACGCACAGGCTTATCCACAGGTAGCACGTTGCATTCATCCCCCAAAACGCATTATCTTGTAGCCCGTCGCGTAAAAAACCCTACATGTAGGGTTTTCGACCAAAAACCAAACACAAGTCGGACAGATAATTCAAGCGCTTTTCTTGCCTTTGTCCGACTGAAACACCGCATTCCCCCAAGACCAGACCGCCCCTTGCGGATGGCCATCGTTTCAAGGTCAAAACGACCAGAACGGTACGGGTGTTGCAGTCCATTGCAGGCACCTCTGCAATCCGGTTTCGAGCCCAGGCTCGAAGCCCAGAACTTCGGAAGGAAGCGGTATTCAGGCCTGCTTCCTACTGTCCCGAAGTTGTTATACCCGGCGCCAGTCGGTTGTAGTGCTTCAGGACGGAACGGTGGGCACCGTGATGGTGCCCAAACAAACATAGAGAATGTGGAGACACCCATGCACACCGACACAACTCGCGAGAACCCGCAGGGCACCGCGCCGCTGGCCGCTGATTCGAACTCGGATCTGGCCGCTACCGCGCCTGGCCAGCTGCGTGTGATCAAGCGTAACGGCACTGTCGTTCCTTACACCGATGACAAGATCACCGTCGCCATCACCAAAGCGTTTCTCGCAGTTGAGGGCGGCACCGCCGCCGCTTCGTCGCGCATCCACGACACCGTGGCCCGCCTGACCGAGCAAGTCACCGCAACCTTCAAGCGTCGCATGCCGTCGGGTGGCACCATCCACATCGAAGAAATCCAGGACCAGGTCGAACTGGCCCTGATGCGTGCCGGCGAGCAGAAAGTGGCGCGTGACTATGTGATCTACCGTGATTCGCGCGCCAAGGAACGTGCCACCCGCTCCCCGGCCGACGCACCGGTCCAGGCCCACCCTTCGATCCGCATCGCACGCGCCGACGGCAGCCTCGCGCCGCTGGACATGGGTCGCTTGAACACCATCGTCACCGAAGCCTGCGAAGGCCTGGAAGAAGTCGACGGCGACCTGATCCAGCGCGAAACCCTGAAAAACCTCTATGACGGCGTCGCACTCAAGGACGTCAACACTGCACTGGTGATGACCGCGCGGACCCTGGTGGAACGCGAGCCGAACTACTCCTTCGTGACCGCCCGCCTGCTGATGGACACCCTGCGTGCCGAAGGCCTGAGCTTCCTGGAAGTCGCCGAGAGCGCGACCCACCACGAAATGGTCGACCTGTACGCCAAGGCCTTGCCGGCCTACGTCGCCAAGGGTATCGAATTCGAATTGCTGAACCCGGTACTGGCCGAGTTCGACCTGGAAAAGCTCGGCAAGGCGATCAACCACGAGCGCGACCAGCAGTTCACTTACCTGGGTCTGCAAACCCTGTACGACCGTTACTTCATCCACAAGGACGGTATCCGCTTCGAACTGCCGCAGATTTTCTTCATGCGCGTGGCCATGGGCCTGGCGATCGAAGAGAAGCAGCGTGAAGACCGTGCCATCGAGTTCTACAACCTGTTGTCGTCCTTCGACTACATGGCCTCGACCCCGACGCTGTTCAACGCCGGCACCCTGCGTCCACAACTGTCGAGCTGCTACCTGACCACCGTACCGGACGACCTGTCGGGCATCTACGGCGCCATCCACGACAACGCCATGCTGTCCAAATTTGCCGGCGGCCTGGGCAACGACTGGACCCCGGTTCGCGCATTGGGCTCGTACATCAAGGGCACCAACGGCAAATCCCAGGGCGTCGTACCGTTCCTCAAGGTAGTCAACGACACCGCAGTCGCGGTCAACCAGGGTGGCAAGCGCAAGGGCGCGGTGTGTGCCTACCTGGAAACCTGGCACATGGACATCGAAGAGTTCATCGAGCTGCGCAAGAACACCGGTGATGACCGTCGTCGTACCCACGACATGAACACCGCCAACTGGATCCCTGACCTGTTCATGAAGCGCGTCTTCGACGACGGCAAGTGGACCCTGTTCTCGCCATCCGAAGTTCCAGACCTGCATGACCTGACCGGCAAGGCTTTCGAAGAGCGCTACGAGTACTACGAAGCCCTCACCGAGTACAACAAGATCAAGCTGTTCAAAGTCGTCCAGGCCAAAGACCTGTGGCGCAAGATGCTGTCGATGCTGTTCGAAACCGGCCACCCATGGCTGACCTTCAAGGACCCGTGCAACCTGCGCAGCCCGCAGCAGCACGTGGGCGTGGTCCACAGCTCGAACCTGTGCACCGAGATCACCTTGAACACCAACAAGGACGAGATCGCCGTCTGCAACCTGGGCTCGATCAACCTGCCGAACCACATCGTCGATGGCAAGCTGGACACCGCCAAGCTGCAACGCACCGTGAACACCGCCGTGCGCATGCTCGACAACGTGATCGACATCAATTACTACTCGGTGCCGCAGGCGAAGAACTCCAACTTCAAGCACCGTCCGGTCGGCCTGGGCATCATGGGCTTCCAAGACGCCTTGTACCTGCAGCACATCCCGTACGGTTCGGACGCTGCGGTCGAGTTCGCCGACAAGTCCATGGAAGCGGTCAGCTACTACGCGATCCAGGCTTCCTGCGACCTGGCCGACGAGCGCGGCTCGTACGAGACGTTCCAGGGTTCGCTGTGGTCCAAGGGCGTGTTGCCGCTGGACTCGCAACAGATCCTGATCGAACAGCGTGGCCAGAAGTACATCGACGTTGACCTGAACGAATCCCTGGACTGGGCACCGGTTCGCGCCCGTGTACAGAAAGGCATCCGTAACTCCAACATCATGGCCATCGCTCCGACCGCCACCATCGCCAACATCACTGGCGTGTCGCAGTCGATCGAACCGACCTACCAGAACCTGTATGTGAAATCGAACCTGTCGGGCGAGTTCACCGTGATCAACCCGTACCTGGTTCGCGACCTCAAGGCCCGCGGCCTGTGGGACTCGGTCATGATCAACGACCTGAAGTACTACGATGGTTCGGTACAGCAGATCGAGCGCATCCCGCAGGAGCTCAAGGAGCTCTACGCCACCGCGTTCGAAGTGGACACCAAGTGGATCGTCGACGCGGCCAGCCGTCGCCAGAAGTGGATCGACCAGGCTCAGTCGCTGAACCTGTACATCGCCGGTGCCTCGGGCAAGAAGCTGGACGTGACCTACCGCATGGCCTGGTACCGTGGTCTGAAAACCACCTACTACCTCCGTGCCCTGGCCGCCACCAGCACCGAGAAGTCGACCATCAACACCGGCAAGCTGAACGCTGTTTCCAGCGGCGGCAACCACGGTGACGATTCGGTCCTGGCGGCTCCAGCCGGCCCGGCACCCGTGCCAAAGGCCTGCGCGATCGATGAGCCGGATTGCGAAGCTTGCCAATAAGCTGAGTGGGTGGGCGCTGCAAGGCGCTTGCTAAAGAAGCCCCCGATAGACCGCTGGTTTATTGGGGGTTTTCTTTTGCCTTGAGAAAAGTAGCGACTGGGCTGACCCCATCGCGAGCAGGCTCGCTCCCACATATGTTCCGGTTCGTTCGCAAGATTTGCGCTCACTGAAAATCCCTGTGGGAGCGGCTTTGGTTCAGCCAGTGACCACATTGGAATGCGTCCACCTGTGGGAGCGAGCCTGCTCGCGATGAGGCCGGGACAGCCACCCCGAAAACACCCACCCACAAAAAAGCCCCTCTTGCGAGGGGCTTCTTGTGCAGCGTTCAGGCAACCATCGATATCAGGCCATCTGAATGATGGTCTGCATGATGGTGCTCTGGGTGGAGATGGTCTTGGCGTTCGCCTGGTAGTTGCTCTGGGCCTTGATCAGCTCGACCAGTTCATTGGTCAGGTTGACGTTGGACTCTTCCAGGGAGTTGGAGACGATCGAACCCAGGGTGCCGGTTTCCGGAGCATCGTAGCCCGGGATACCCGAGGCGAAGGTTTCTTTCCAGCCGCTGCCGCCTACCGGTTGCAGGCCTTGCTCGTTGGTGAAGCTGGCAAGGGCGAGCTGACCGATCGGCTTGGTCTGGTTGTTGCTGAAGTTGGCCAGCAGTACACCGCTACCGTCGATGGTCAGGTTGGTGATCTGGCCAGTGGCGTAGCCGTTCTGGGCAGGAATCGAACGCGCGGTGTCGGCGTTGAACTGGGTGGTGTTGGCCATGGAGACGGTGATAGTCGACGAACCGGCGCCGTTGGCGGTCCACACACCGTTGGTCACGGTGCCAGGCACCCAGCCAGTGAGTACCAGATCGTTGTTGATGGTCGCAGGCGGGGTGCTGACCTGGACCAACTTGCCATTCGAGTCAAAGGTCATCGTCGAAGGAACGGGGGCGTTCGGCGCAACCGGCGCACTGCCATTGAGGTTACGGCCATCGATCAGGGTGTAGACATCCCACGTGTTGGCGCCAGTCTTGACCATGTACTGGTCCATCGAGTGCTGGTTGCCCTGGGTATCGTAGACAGGGGTGGTGAATTGCTTGGTGAACGTGGCGGTATCGGTTGGATCGAATACGTAGGGAGCCGCCTGGGAAATCGGCGTTGCCGTCGAATTCAGGTTAATCGTCGACGAAACCAGGCTGGTCGCTTGCGGCGGCAGGTTGGAAGTGTCGATGCGCAGGTCGGTCAGAATACCGTTGAGGATGTTGCCATTGGCATCCACGCCATAGCCCTGCAAACGCGCAGTGCCATCGCTGTTGGTGATGAAACCTTCCTTGTCGGTCTTGAACGTACCGGCACGGGTGTAGCTCAGGGAACCGTCGTTGCTCAGGACAAAGAAGCCCGAACCCTGGATGCCCATGTCCAGCACGTTGCCGGTGTTGTTGACGTCACCCTGGCTGAACTGCTGGGAGACGTTGGCCAGGCGCACGCCGTTACCGACGGTCTTGGTGCCGCTGCCCAGCCTGGTGGCCGAGTAGACGTCTTCGAATTCCGCACGGGACGATTTGAAACCGGTGGTCGCCACGTTGGCGATGTTGTTGCCGGTCACGTCCAGGTGCTTGTTGGCTGCATAGAGACCGCTAAGGCCGATGTTGAAAGACATGTTGCACTCCTTTTGCCGGTTTAGTCGGCTCTACATACCAATAGTTTGTACTTTGGACAGGGCGATGCTGCCCAGCCCGGCCAGGTTGAGCATCAGCTCACCGCCCGTCTGGCTGATCGTCACGCTGCTGACGGTCGCCGGCAGGTTGGTGATCAGCGACACGGGCTTGTCGTCGATAGTGGTCGAAGCGGTGAAGGTGTAAGTACCCGACTCAAGGGTGGTGCCCGCATCGTTCTTGCCATCCCAGATGAAGGCCGAATTACCGGCATTCTGGCTACCCAGCTCGATCGTACGAACGGTCTTGCCGTCCTTGTCCGCGATCTTGATCGCGAGCGAGGACACCGAGGCTGGTACCACCACCGTGCCGTTGAGGCTCTTGGAGGTATCGACCACAGCCTTGTTACCCGGGGCTATGACCGAACGGCCCACCAGTGACGAGGCTTGCAGGGCCTGGGACGAGTTGTAGTTGCCGGCAATACCGCTCACGGTTTCGTTGAGTGTGGTGATGCCTTCCAGGCTGCTGAATTGCGCCAACTGGGCAACGAACTCGCCGTTATCCTGCGGCTCCAGCGGGTTCTGGTTTTTCAGCTGGGTGACCAGCAGTTGCAGGAACGCATCCTTGCCCAGTTCCTTGGAACCGGTAGCCGCATTCGTCGCCGAGGCCAGGCCATCGGTGGTGGTGTTGGTCTTGACCGAGGAGTTGGCCAGAATCTCGTTGAGGCTCAAACCACTGGTGGTGTTGGTGACGCTCATGTGACTCGCCCCTTATCACTGACCGAGGGTCAGGACCTTCTGCATCATGGTTTTGGCGGTGTTCATCATTTCGACGTTGGTCTGGAACGAACGACTGGCGGAAATCATGTCGGCCATTTCTTCAACGACGTTCACGTTCGGGTAATAGACGTAGCCCTTGGCGTCGGCGGCCGGGTGGTTCGGCTCGTAGCGTGCGTCGAGGTTGCTCTGGTCTTCGACCACGCCGAGCACCTGCACACCCTGCCCTGCGGCGTCCTGCTCCTGGAACAGCGAGTCGCTGCCGCCGGATTGGCCGCCCTGGAACATGGTGGCGAACACCGGGTGACGGGCACGGTAGGTCTGGTCGATGCTCGACGACACGGTCTCGGCGTTGGCGATGTTACTGGCGACGGTGTTCAGACGCGTGGTCTGGGCACTCATGGCGCTGCCGGCAATGTTGAATACGCTCGCAATCGACATGACTTACTCTCCGCGCAGGGCCGATACCAGCCCTTTGAATTTGCTATTGAGCAGGGTGAAGCTGGCCTGGAAGTTCACGGAGTTTTCCGTGTAGTTGGACTGTTCCAGTTGAGCGTCCACGGTGTTCTGGTCGATCGAAGGCTGCATCGGCGTGCGGTACATCAGCGACTCATCGGCATTGCCCAGGCCTTCGGCTTCGATGTGACGGCTGTTGGTCATGTTCAGGGCGAAGTGGCCGTTCTTGGCCTTCTCGTTCTGCTCGGCGAGCACTTTGGAGAAGTCCAGGTCCCGAGCCTTGAAGTTCGGGGTGTCGGCGTTGGCGATGTTGTTGGCCAGGACTTCGGCACGCTGGGCGCGGAAGCTCAGGGCCTTTTCGTGGATGCCGAGCGCTTTATCGAAACTGATGCTCATGTTGGAAACCTTCGGGTGACCAGAATTTACGTACGATGGACATAGCAAGCGTCGTGCCACTTTCAAAAAGCCCATAAACCGGGGCTTTGCGGGCATCGGCAAAGCGGCAATGCCAGAAAAGCGGCAATCGGTTTCCGCTGGCTGCCGCTTTTCTGCCGCTTCTGCGACACCGACGACCTTGTGGGAGCGAGCCTGCTCGCGATAACGGTGGGTCAGTCACCATGGATATCGCCTGTGATACCGCTATCGCGAGCAGGCTCGCTCCCACAAGGGGATAGGGGTGACAGGGAAAAATCAGCAGGCAAAAAAAACGGGAGCCTTTGCGGACTCCCGTTTTTTTGCCAACCCAAGCAAATCACTTCGCCTGATAGATGATCCCTGGACTGCACTGCACCATCTGGTAGTGGTCCGGCAAACCGTTCAATGCCTCGGAGGCGCCGAGGAACAGGTAGCCGCCCGGTTTGAGCGTGCTATGGATGCGCAGCAGGATGTCTTTTTTCACTTCGGCAGAGAAGTAGATCAGCACGTTGCGGCAGAACACGATGTCGAACTTGCCCAGGCTGGCGTAGCTGTCCAGCAGGTTGAACGAACGGAACTCCACGCGGCTCTTGATCGGCGCCTTGACCACCCATTTACCCGGCCCTTTGGGGTCGAAGTAGCGTTGCAGGCGATCAGGCGACAGGCCGCGGCCGATGGCCAGGCTGTCGTATTCGCCGGTCTTGCAGTTATTGAGCATCGTCCCGGACAAATCGGTGGCGACGATTTGCACGCCCATTTTCAGCTGGCCGATATTGGTCCGCTCGAACTCATCGATGGACATCGACAGCGAATAGGGTTCCTGTCCCGACGAACAGGCCGCCGACCAGATCCGCAAGCGTTGCCCCGGACTGGCCTTGATGGCCGCCGGCAGCACCCTGTTCTTCAACACCTCGAACGGATAGGTGTCGCGAAACCACAGGGTTTCGTTGGTGGTCATGGCATCCACCACCATCTCGCGCAACCCACTGCGCGGCTGGGTCTGGATGCGCTGGACCAGTTCGCCCAACGATTTCAGGCCCTGTTGCTCCATCAACTTATTGAGACGGCTCGACACCAGGTATTGCTTGTTTTCACCAAGCAAAATGCCACAGGCTTTTTCCAGGAAGACCCGGAACTGTTCGAAATCCAAATTACCCGTAGACAAAATACCGCCTCTTTCATCGTATTGACTTGCCGGGCGCACAACGCGCCCGACCTTTATTCTGCAGCCTTGATGCGCTCGACTACCCGGGAAGCCAGGTCATCGGGCCGGAACTTGGCCAGGAAATCATCGGCCCCCACCTTCTTGACCATCGCCTGGTTGAAAACACCGGACAACGAGGTGTGCAAGACAATATGCAGCTTTTGCATGCGCGGGTCGTTGCGGATTTCCGACGTCAGGGTGTACCCGTCCATCTCCGGCATTTCAATGTCGGAGATCATCATCAGAAACTCCTCTTCCGGCTTCTTGCCCTCTTCCACCAGCTTGCGCAGGTAATCCAGGGCCTGGCGTCCGTCGTTCAACGCTACCACTTCGACACCGACCGTTTGTAGACAACGGGTCACCTGCTTACGTGCCACCGAAGAATCATCAACCGTCAGGACCCGCAGCGAAATCGCCTTGTGCTGGGTTTCGGCGTCGACCACCCCCACGGAAATCGTTTCCGGGGTCGGTGCCACTTCGGCGAGGATTTTCTCCACGTCGATGATTTCCACCAACTGGTTATCGACCCGGGTCACCGCCGTGAGGTAGTGATCGCGACCGGTGCCCTTGGGCGGCGGATGGATCTCTTCCCAGTTCATGTTGACGATGCGCTCCACCGAGCGCACCAGGAAGCCCTGGGTCTTGGTGTTGTACTCGGTGATGATCACGAACGGATTGCTCTGATCCAGAAGCCGCCCCGAACCGGTCGCCATCGCCAGATCGAGAATCGGGATGGTCGCTCCGCGGATATTGGCCACACCGCACACGACGGGGCAGGACTTGGGCATCAGGGTCAGCTTCGGGCACTGGAGCACCTCGCGGACCTTGAATACGTTGATCCCGTACATCTGTTGGCCGTCGAGACGGAACAACAACAGCTCCAGGCGATTCTGACCGACCAGCTGAGTGCGCTGGTTTACCGAATCCATTACTCCCGCCATGCCCTGACTCCTACCTAACGCTAATGTGTCCGACGCGCATTCATCACTAAACGGCACGGGGCTTGCTATTGAACCGGCATGAACGCACAAACGACATTTTTTCGACGCCTGACCACTCACTGCCGCCACTGGCTCGGTGCACTGTTGGCTGCCTGCCTGCTCGCTTTGGGCGGCCCTGCCTTTGGTGCTGTTCCGGTTACCTTGCCTGATCTCCTTATCGGCGTCACTCAGGGCTTTCTTGAATTCACCGTAGAAGACTACCTGGCAACCAGTCAAACCGAAGGTCGCTACGAAATCGAAGTCAACCAGCTCGACCCGCGCCTGCGCATGCCCATGTGTGACAAGGAATTGACTGCGTCTCTGGAGAGCCCGGCCAGACCACTGGGCCGGGTCACGGTAAAGCTGCGGTGCGACAGCGCCGCGCCCTGGACGGTGTTCGTGCCCGCTCAAGTGCGCCTGTTTCGCGAAATCGTCACCACCACCCGTCCGCTCAAGCGGGCCGGGATCGTCGAGCCTCAGGACGTGACACTGCGTGAACGGGATGTCAGCCAGATCAACCAGGGTTTCCTCACCTCCGTCGATCAGGCCATCGGTCAGAAACTTGTCCGACCAATGGTCGCCGACCAGGTCATTACCCTGGTCCACCTGGAACAAGCCGAAGTGGTGCGCAAGGGCGATCAGGTGGTCATCACCGCCCGCAGCGGGACCCTGGCCGTGCGGATGCCGGGCGAGGCTTTGTCCAACGGCGGCATGCGAGAACAGATTCGGGTAAAAAACCTTAATTCCCAACGTGTTATCAAGGCGCAGGTAATGGCCCCAGGCCATGTGGAAGTGGCTATGTAGAGATCGGGTGGAAATGGGTAGAGAGCTGGCGCTTGCCCACGGTGTTCCCTAGACTGTGCCTTACGCAAAGGCAAGCGCAGACGTGCGCACGTTCATTGAATAAATGAGCCTAAAGTTTTTTTGGGGATGGCCGAAAACATGGCAAGCGTCCAAATACCCAGAGGTTTTTTACCATGGTCATCGATTTCAATCGTTTAAACAGCTCTTCACCGCTAACAGGCACTACGCGCCCTAACGCCAGCAAGGAAACCGTCGAAACCGACAAATCCGTGCCGGCCGAACAAGCCGCCACTGTCAGCAACGGGGAGTCGGTACACCTCAGCAATGAGGCTCAGCAGTTGCAGAAGGTCACTGACAAGCTGCGCGATCAACCTGTCGTCGACAACGCCCGTGTGGCCGAGTTGAAAGCAGCAATCGCCGATGGCAGCTATAAAGTCGACAGCAACCGTGTAGCCAGCAAACTGCTCAACTTCGAAGCCCAGCGCTAGGCCAACGCCTGCGCCAGGCTTTTGGACGCTTAAGACCTAAGGCCAGCCATGCACGACACTAATTTGTTGCAACTGATCACCGACGACTTTGCCCCGGCGCAACAATTGCTGGAGCTATTGCAGGCCGAGTCCCTGGCATTGCACGGTCGCGACATGCCGTCGCTGGAGAATATCCTGGCGCAGAAACAGGCATTGATCATTCTGCTCGATCAGCATGGCCGCAAGCGCAGCGAGATCCTCGCCAGCCTCAACCTGCCCGCCAATCGCGATGGCCTTGAGCAGCTGGCCAGCCAGTCGTCGGTGGGCGATCAACTGTTGTCCCAAAGTGAAGTGCTCAACGACCTGCTCGCTCAATGCCAGGCCGCCAACATTCGCAACGGACAGTCGATCCAGGTTCAGCAAGCCGCCACCGCCAACCAGTTGCGCATTCTCAACGGCGGTGAAATCCCGACGCTCTATGACGCTCGCGGTTCGACCGCCAAGATGGTCAAGCACCGCCCGCTCAGCCAGGCATGAAACGAACAGTGCCGGCGCTCTATCAACGCGCGACACATGCTGGCAAAATGCTGGCTACTCGTCGTATTTTGCCTGGAGATTGACCCACCGTGTTCAATGCCTCAAACGCGGATGATGCTCCGCAGCCGCCCAAGGTCCTCGCCACGCCCCTGGAAATTTCCGGCAACCTGCGGATGCTGCAAGATAGCCATGACCCGCTGATCATCACCTTCCACGAACGCAGCCAGCGCTTCCAGAGCTATCTGGTCGATGTCGACCGGGAGCGTAACGCCCTAGCCCTGGATGAAATGATCCCCCGGGACGGCGAACGCTTCCTGTTGGCGGGCGAGCCGTTTCGTGTCGAGGGTTTCCATGATGGCGTGCGCATCGCGTGGGAAAGCAACGGCCCTTTGACCATCGATGAGTCCAGCGACGGCCGCTGCTATCGCGGCGCCTTGCCTGACGAAGTGGTTTACCACCAACGCCGCAACGCCTTCCGCGCCGCCCTCAAGCTGGCGCAACTGGTAAGCGTCGAGCTGGGCGGTGACAAACTCAAGTCACCGGTTGACGGCAAGCTGCTGGATATTTCCGCCACAGGCTGCAAGTTGCGCTTCGAAGG
The DNA here is from genome assembly GCF_900156295.1 of Pseudomonas sp. A214. NCBI lineage: Bacteria > Pseudomonadati > Pseudomonadota > Gammaproteobacteria > Pseudomonadales > Pseudomonadaceae > Pseudomonas > Pseudomonas sp. A214. The sequence goes on along the minus strand of NZ_LT707062.1, from coordinate 2,285,377 downwards.
TGACATTACCGCACGCCTGCAATTGGGCCAGGTCTACGAGCGCTTTATCGCGGCATTGCCCTTCGGCAACATGACCGCACCGGTCGAACTGCGCTATCTGCATTTCGAAGAAAGGATCAACACCACCTTCGCCGGCGTACGTTTCCACAACATCAGCGGCCTGGTGCAACGGCAGGTTGAGCGTTTCGTGTATCAGCTACAGCGCGAAGCCCGTCGTTTCGACAAAGACGACCTCTGATTTTCGACACGTAAAAAAACGGGCAGTCCCTTGCGGTGACTGCCCGTTTTTTTATGACTGGCTCAAGGCCTGGCCTGAGTGAAATCGGGGCTCGACGGCTCGTCGTTCGCCTCTTCGGCGGCAACTTCCTCCATGACGGGTTCTTCGTCGGCCGGTTCTTCCGTCGGCACAGGATCGACGTGCATCTGCTCCTGCACCACTTGTTCGTCCACCCGGGGATCGAGGCACGCCACCAGAGGCGAACTCGACATGCTGTCCGGCATCGCCACGTGATGCAGCGGTGCGTCGTCGACCTGATGCAGGTTGGTCACCGCCTTCGGCCGGATTCGCCACACCAGCACCAGGGCGAAGAAGGCAAAAAAGGCATAGAGCATCTGGCTGCCGAACATCTTCATCAGCACCCCCGCTACCAGCGGCCCGATACTGGCGCCAACCCCATAGGTCACCAGCAGCATGGCCGTCAGGGATACCCTTCGATCAGCTTCGACGTGGTCGTTGGAAAACGCCACCGCCAACGGATACAGGCAGAACTGCACCAGCGAACAGAAGAACCCCGCGACGAACAGCACCTCCAACGGCACCGTCGGCAATATCGCCAAGGGCAGCGCACAGACCGTCAGCACCAGTGCAAAGCAGCGGATCAGCAGCGCCCGGTCATATCGATCGGAGAGCCAGCCCAGGGGCCACTGAACCAGCAATCCGGCAAAGATGCAGCTACCCATGAACAGACCAACCTGCTCGGTCGACAGCCCCTGCTGAGAAGCGTACAGCGGCGCCAGGCCATAGAACGAACCGACGATCAGCCCCGAGCCCAGCACCGTACTCAATGACTGCGGCACTCGCTTGATGAAAAAGCGCGGCTCCATGGGCGCCGGGTGCAGCGCCGCCGGGTGAATCCGCCGGGTGAGTGTCACCGGCACCAGACACAAGGCGAAGCACAGCGCCACCAGCATCAGCAACTCAAGCCCCAAGGCCGGGTGCATGACCAGAATCAACTGACCCAGCACCAGGCCCAGGTAGGAAGCGATCATGTAACCACTGAATACCACGCCACGCTGCTTGGCATCGGCCTGCTCGTTGAGCCAGCTCTCGATCACCATGTACTGGCACATCATGCCCAGGCCGACAATTACCCGCAGCACGATCCAGGCCGGCAGCCAATCCACCAGGCCATGGCCCAGCACCGCCGCACCGACAATCCCGGCGCAGGCCGAATAAGCCCGGATGTGCCCGACGCGGGCGATCAGCCGGTGGCCGATCTTGCCCCCCAGCACCAGGCCGAAATAGTTGGCGGCCATAAGCGCACCGACCCACAGGCTGTCGACATTGTCGGCAGCCAGGCGCAAGGCCAGGTAGGTACTCAGCAGGCCCGAGCCGATCAACATCATCAGCGAGGCGAAATACAGCGCTCGAAAAGGTTTCCAGATTTGGCGCATCGGCGTTCCGAGCGGCTCCTTGAGATGAGTACGGGCTATTTAGAAGATAGCCCGAATGCGACGTTTGGTTATGCCTGGGCCGCTAGAACACGCCGCTCCCAGGGAGTAATTTCATCAAAGAAGCTGGTCAGCTCCATGGTCTTCGAAGCGATGTAGCCTTCGATGAACTCCGTACCGAACAGTTCCTTCGCCAGATGACTACGCTTCAGACGTTCCAGGGCTGCATGCAAGGTACATGGCAGCGAAAGATTGTCCGGCACTTGGAATTCGCCCTGGATCGCGGCGCTCGGCTCCAGGCGATTTTCGATGCCATAAAGCCCCGCAGCCAGACTGGCGGCAATCGCCAGATAGGGGTTGGCATCGGCACCCGGCAAGCGATTCTCGACCCGACGGGCCGCCGGCGAACTGGCGGGAATCCGCAACCCGGCCGAACGATTGTCATGGGACCAACAGGCATTGTTCGGTGACGCAAAAGGGTGACACAGGCGCTGGTAGGAATTCACGTTCGGCGCGAACAGCGCAGTGAAATCCGCCATGCCAGCCTGTTGCCCGCCGATGAAATGCCGGAACGCCGCCGTCGGCTCGCCCGCTTCGTCGCTGAACACATTGCGGTCGCTGTCCAGCTCGACGACGCTCTGATGAATATGCATCGAACTGCCCGGCGTATGGGCCAGGGGCTTGGCCATGCAGACCACGGTCAGGCCGTGTTTGAGGGCAACTTCCTTGAGCAGGTGCTTGAACAGGAACGTCTGGTCGGCCAGCAACAGAGGATCGCCGTGAAGCAGATTGATCTCGAACTGGCTCACGCCCATTTCATGCATGAAGGTGTCGCGGGGCAAGCCCAGCGCCGCCATGCATGCATAGACCTCTTTAAAGAACGGTCGCAGGCCGTTATTGGAACTGATGCTGAACGCCGAGTGACCGTCTTCACGCCGTCCGTCCAGGCCCACAGGCGGCTGGAACGGCTGGGTCGGGTCCGGGTTGGGGGCGAACACGAAAAATTCCAGCTCGGTCGCCACCACGGGCGCCAAGCCGAGGGCGGCATAACGAGCAATAACCTGTTTGAGCTGACCGCGCGTGGAGAGCCGGGAGCTTTCACCAGTCAGCTCATCAGCGTCGCAAATCGCCAAGGCTCGCGGCTGTTCGCTCCAGGGCAAGCGGTGAATGTGTTTCGGGTCGGCCACCAGCGCCAGGTCGCCGTCGTCGCTGCCATAAAAACGCGACGGCGGATAACCGCCCATGATGCACTGCAACAGCACACCCCGCGCCATCTGCAACCGTCGACCCTCGAGGAAGCCCTCGGCAGTCATCACCTTGCCTCGTGGCACGCCATTCAAATCCGGGGTGACACACTCAATCTCATCAATGCCCGTCAGTCGCTGCGCGAGTGAACACTGGCCATCGGTCGTCATGACGCAATCCTTGTTATGTGCGAGCCGCTAACGGCAACCCGTACAAAATAGGCTTCGGGTGTTCGGAATATCAAGCGGCCCAAGACAATAAACAATAAGCCCTGGAATACTGGGTGGGAGCGAGCCTGCTCGCGATAGCGTCGGGTCAGCCAATGCTGAGTTGACTGATACACCACTATCGCGAGCAGGCTCGCTCCCACAGGGGGTTGTGTCGACTGATTTATGAGTGCCGGGCAGGCTCAGGGCAGATAAATCCGGAACACGCCCCCGCCCAACGCGCCGCCATTGGCAATCTCGGTACGCCCGCACAGGCCGCCACGCTGATGCAACCCGGCGATCCGCGCGGCGAAGTACAAGCCCAGTCCGGTGCTGCCGCTGCTGTGATTGATGCCCTGCACATACTCGGCCTGACGCTCGATCATCTCGGCCGGGTAGCCTTCGCCGTCGTCATTGATGGTCAGCACCAGTTGCCCGGCCTCGTCGCTCGCACTGATCAGCAACGCCTGGCGCGCGTGGCGGATGGCATTGTTGATGCTGTTATCGAGCACCGACGCAATCAGCTCACGATCGAAAAAACCCAGGGGGCTCAGCGGGTCGACCTCGTAGGTGACCATGATCCCGCGACTGCGGAACACATCCTGATGACCGGCCAGTTGCGCCTCGATAAAGTCATCCAGCTCGTGATAGGCCGGATGCAGCGGCAACTGGTTGACCCCCAGCTTGTACAACCCCAGCAACTGCACCAGCAGGCCATTGAGGTGGGCGAACTCGAACTCCATGACGCCCTGCTCCGAGGTCTGCCGCTCGGATTCGGGCAAACGCTCAAGCCACTGGGTATGAGCCTGCATGAGCAAGGTCAGGGAGTTTTTCATGTCGTGCACGGTAGACGCGATCACCGTGGAAAAATCGAGAGCCTGTTCGCTGTCATTCATCGCCAAATGCCTTGCTTCGCAGTTTCTGATAACGCGCAAAACGCGCATCGGTGTCGGGCATCATGCCCACCAGTTTCAGGCAGGCGCGGCACTCCTGCAGCAGCTCCGATTCCACGCTGGTATCGGTGCCATGCAACAGTGACTGCGCCATGTTCAAAGCAATACTGATGTTCTTCGGTTGCATCTTCAGGGCTCGACGGAACAGCTCTCGCGCCTCGGGCAACGCGCCGGTCTTGTAGACGCGCACACCTTCACGGTTCAGCTCGGCGGCGGCATTGCCTTGATTGAGGATATTCGGATCGTCGGTCAGCTTGGCGATGCCTTGCATCACCGTCGGATCATCGCCATAGATCTCCGCGCAGTTCTTGAGCATCGACTCGCCGGCGCTGGTTTGGCCGAGCATCTGCAACTGCTTGGCCACCAGCAACGCGGCCTCGGCGCTCATGAACTGCTCCATGCCGTCGAGGCGCTGCAAGGCCTGCTCGGTGAGCTTTTCGGCGGTTTCGGCATCGTTGAGCAACAGGCTCGTGGCCTTCATCAACCGCGCACGCACCTGCAACCCAGGATCGTTGAGATTTTCCTTGGCCACGGCGCTGAGGGTGGTGTTGATTTCCAGCCGAGTGCGGGTATCCAGGCCTTTTTCGCTGCCCTTGCTGATCAGTGCATGGGCCAGGCCCAGGTTGCTTTCCGGGTCCTTGAAGCGCGACTGCGCGCCCTGCCCCACCGCTTGGCGATAGGCCTTGGACGCGGTCTCGAAATCTTCGTTGGTCATTGCCAGCTTGCCCAGCAGCGACTGCCGTCGCACCGCCAGTGGCGATAGACGAACCGCCTCTTCCAGCACGTGTTGCGCCTGCTTCGTATCGCCTTCGGCCACCAACACTTCAGCCATCCCGTCATACAACGCCGGCATCATCGGGAATACTTTCAAGGCCTTCTCATAAACATCCTTGGCCTGCCCCACCTGGCCACGCTTGAACAACAACTTCCCCAGCCCCGCATAAGCCCACGGCAAAGGACGGTCAGCCAGGATGGTGTTGTACAACCGCTCAAGGGCTTCGTTCTGGTTCAGGTCCCGCAGCGCATCAGCCCGATAACGCAGACACAACGGCCCGTAGCGCGGATCCTGCTTGCACAGGGCGATACAGGCATTGAGCACCTCCATCGGCTTGCCACGATCCAAGGCTTGCAGGATCGGCTTGAGCAGGGTCTTGCGCTGCTCCAGCCGTTCCAGCCGCTGAGCCAGCCCCGAGCGATTGAACGGTTTGGTCAGGTACGCATCCGGCTCATGCTCCAGCGCACTGAGCACCATCGCCTGACTGCTTTCAGCCGTCACCATGAGAAACACACTTTCATGGCTGATCAGCTTCTCGACCATCAGGTCTTCCAGCACCTGCTGACCGTTCTTGCGGCCGTCGCCCAGGTGATAATCCTGCAAAATAAAGTCATAGCGCTTCTGCGAGCACATGCGCAGCGCCACTTCACCGGTGTCAGCGGTGTCCACGTCCTTGACGCCCAGCTCACGCAACATGGACCGGACGGAACTGCGGAAATCCGAGAAATCATCGACGATCAGAAAACTTTTTTGGTGGTACGCCAGCATCGAGGATGTCCAGGCAAGTAAAAAGATGCACCCAATGGCAAAACAACGAAACGCCGTGTCACCGCCCGGTGTGGCGCGCATTGCTAGCCGTTTTCGCGCGCCGAAACGCGATAGAAAACAGGGCTCATCAGGGTATCGGCAGGAAATGGCGTTCCGTTAAGAGATTGTGTGAGGTGGTTCCGGGACCCATCGGCTACCTGCCGGGCATGGAACAGGTGGACCGGGGACATGGTTAACCTCTGCCTGGCCGTGACCTTGAACAGCTTGGTTGGGCGGTTCAGCCCTTAACAAAAGGCCAGCTCTTGGGTTAGGGACTGTAGGCTCTCAGCATCAATGCCCTCCACGACAGTGAATAGCTGGTCGGGGGATGGCTTCTTGTCAGGCTGGGCGGGCTTGGGGTTCAGATAGGAATCGATGACACGCTCGGCGTTGGCGTCGGCTGCGATGTCCAGATGCAGCGGGGGAACGGGAGGGTCTGGTATGAGTTTGTCCATGGAATACCCCTAACGTAAGTGGGAGCCGCCACGTCCGCTGCTAAACGAGTGGGTGGCAGCCGTGCGCAGGTTAGCAGACCGGTACGTTAGGAAACCGGCGCACCCGAGGATGCCCTGCGCATAGCTGCCATAAGAATTCGGGCAACAAAAATGCCCGCATTGAAGGCAGTTGCCATGCGCCTAACGTGATTCCGAGCTGCTAAACCCGACCGCTAATTGGCAGCGGTGGACAAAGACTAGGCACCGGAATCAGCAGGCGCAAGGGACTGGAATTTTCTAGGAAATGTCCTACAAGTCAATGGGGAATATTCTTTCCGTCGGTTCCTACGGCGAGCTGGTTTAGTCGTTCCAGGCCGAAAAAATTGCGTATAGTCCCGCCCGCCGCCTTGCCGCAATCCGCTTTGGTAAACCGCCGTTTCTAGAAGGAGCTTGAATTTGTACAAGGGATTTACAGGAGTCGTTTTTCTGTTACTGGGCGGCTGCTCGCTGCATCCATATTCCAAGGATGAGCTGTTGAACACCGGCACAACCAGCCCCGAGTATTGCCTGACGCAAGAGCGGGCGGTGGTGGAAGAACGCGTGCAAGGCTACCTGAACCACTGCTTCCACCCCCAAGTAACCGAGCTCAACACCGGCGCAAGACTCGTCAACACCATTCAATTGAAAGTCGACCGGAACGCCGAAAGAAGTGACATGGTGCTGTGGGCGCCAACAATTTACGGAAGCCAGTTCTATATGAACCTGATCGTCTCGGAAAAGAACCCCGCCTGCAAAACCACCATGACCGCCGTGGCTTCAGGCTGGGGATTCGCGCGAAACTTTCCGAAGATCCTGGAAAGCGCAAACGGGGAAGACCCGTGGTGCCCGCTATAACCTCCACCAATTGATTAATCAACTGGCTCTCGTGGCAAGGGAGCTTGCTCCCGCAGGGCTGCGCAAGCAGTCCTCGCGCCGCTATAGGTATGTCACGCCCCCCTTCGCTTATCAAACAAGCTGCCCCCTCTACTGCCATCAACGCCTCGCTTAAATCAGCTACGTTGCCGCGGCATAAAATCTTCGATGCTCTTGTTTCTCAGTTGCAGCAGAGACATAACGAATTCTGGCTCGACCCCCATCAGAAACTCCATAGCGTCGTAGATTTTCCATTGATGTATTTCGGGGCGATCTATTATCGAGCTGAGGTGCTGTTTAACAAACGGGATGTACTCCGGATACCGCTCACGCTTTAAGAAGGCGAAAGCGTCAGATATTTCAAAGGGTTCCGTTCCTGCCAACTCGATGATAGTAGACAGTGGTAAAAAAACTTGAGCCCTAGCGACTTCCCTTTGTCCCCTGTCGACCATATTTGCGAAGTACATGGTTACAGCCATGAGGATCTGGCGATAAGTATCATCGTATCCATGCAACCTGTGGGGGTAGGTATTTTTGATAAGTTCCGGCTTTTCCATGCTTTCGCTTAATGCAACCAACCCCTCGAAAATCCCCCAGCTAGTCAACAATTTTGCAGCTTCGAAGCGCACAACATCATCATCTGAATTGCGAAGCAAATCCAACACTGCAGTCATTCTTTCCTGCGGTATATCTTCGGCATCCAGCTCACCTGCCTCGGCGGCATAATCAGCATGATCCGGTATGCCGTGGAGTAGGTCGTAGGTTTTCCGATCCACAATGAACCCTATTTCTGAATGAATTTAATATAGCCGGCCGGTACACAACCCTTGATCAAGCACTCACCATCACGCATCACGTTCACCAGGTCTGACTCCGCCCTGCTCAATGAAGTCTCATTTTTTGGGCTGGGGTTGCTTGTGTATTTATTCCGCGCGGCATTTACCCTAGCCTGAAGCTCAGCAACGACCTCACGATTGCTCAAAAACTTTGTGTCTGGTAATACACCAGAATCTATATCCTGCTGCAATCGCTTGACGTCGATTTCTATTTTTTGAGAGCCGTAATCTTTAGGATTGGATGACACTCTCGGGTCGGTCACAGAAATGTACGGAGAATTTTCAGAACCGCCTCCGCGCACATGTGTCTGAATGCTGCCTGTCCCCTCAAGATTAGGGGGTACCAAATCGCCATTCTCTTTAATGTAGGCCTTTGGCTTTCCATTTCCCCCCACAGATAAAGAAAAATCATTGTCGCTGCGCACTACTACAGGGTCGGCTGGAACTTTAGGCACACTGGAACTGCCAGAGTCTTTAGCACCTTGACTCGCACTACCCCGTCCAGATGCCCCAATCCTCGGCACCCCAAGACTCGCCGCATTCATAGCGCCGACCACAATGTTGCCGATGCCATTCCACGTATCACCATCGTAGACCTGGCCCGCACCGTGTCCTGCTTGGAGTGCACCATTCGCCGCAGCTGCGACCCGAATCGTAGTGCCGAGATTTCCGGTCAGGAAATACAGAGCAGGTGACCCCACGTCACTCATCGCCTGCATTTCACGATTGATGCGCAGGTAACCCTCAGCATCGCGGTACAGCATTTCGCTAGCGCTCTGGTCCCTGGACCAAAAGATGTTGGCCACCGACACGCCGTCCCGAGCTCTCAGGTCGTCGGCGTAGGCAATTCGCTCCTGGGTAGTACCGCCCGCATACGGGTAGTCTCGGTATGGATCCGGTCCGTTTTTAAGCAGATTATTGATGCTCGTGCGAGCAGCCTCCACCCCGTGTTCCTGGCTTTGCTCGTAGCCGTAGACCTGAAGATAAGCGCCCAGCTCTGTTTTCTCTGCCGGAGAAAGCGACGCGGGATCGGTGTGAAAACGCTCCAACAACGCATCGCTACGCTGGTCCGAGCCTTGGAGCACCATCATCTTTTTGGCGGCGTCCAGGCTCTTGGTTTCTTCATACTCCTTGAGAGCTCTGTCTCGCTCCGCTTGGGAGTGGTCTCCGAGGAAGTTGTAACGCGTGCCGTTTTCCGCCACTTGCGCGGCAACGTCCAGATCTCCATTGGATGCCGCAGCGCCTAGTACGCCGACAACTTTTGAAAGTGCGACCAGATTCTCTTGGGCCCGAGTGTATTCAGGTGTACCGGGCTCCAGATGCGAGGGCAGGAGCGTATCCCCCAGCAAACCGATAAGAACCTCGTTTGCCCCGCCCGCTATTGCTCCTGTACGGAAGTCTCCTCCCATGACTTCCGCCATCAATCCGCCCAAGGCCGAATGAAGCAGAATCGCTTCCAAGCTGCCTTCGGCCAGACCGAAGTCGCCGATTTTTCCGGCGCCATACGCTCCACCAATGCTGGCCGCCGTTCCAGCCAACGAAGTTGCTAAGTTGTCTTGGTAACTGCCTCCGTACACCGCTGTTTTAATCGCAGCATCCGCAGCCACTTTCATAGCGACTGTCTTTACGCTCTCGGCATTGAAGCCAACCGTGCTAGCGTCATAGCCAAGCCCTTGGGCAACCCCTGCCGTAGCTATCGAGACGGCATACCCTTTCAGGCTCTCCTTGGAAGTAACGTCCTTGGCAATCGCGCCGAGGTTTCCTCGGTTGTCGATGGTACTGACCGTCGCCTTGGTCGCGACGCTGATTGCTCCGGCCTGAACCATGGTATTCATGCCAGCCATCATCGGCCCCATAACGGCCGCGAGGGCAATGGCGATGATCAGTTGTGAAGCCGGCCCCAAGCCCGACGTGTTGTATTTGAAGGACTCATGGATCTCCTTTACTTGCCGCCAGTCCACGTCACCGCGCTGCTCGGCTTCCTTGATCCAGGCCAGTTGCGGATCGGCTTTTATCATCGCATCAATGGTCTGGCTGACCGTTTTCTGATCGACATGCTTGATGTCGATCTTCAGACCTTCGACTGCCTTGATGGTGATATTGCCCGCCGCCGCCATCTGCGTCTGGCGCAGGGTTTCGTCAGTATTACCCTTGCCCTTAGCGGAGTTCCAGAACGCATTGTTATTGGTCTTCGTATGGCTTTCGTCGTGCAGATCCTTCACGCCTTCGAAGACGATGGCGCCGCCACTTTCCAGTATCAGGTCCTTCCCGCTTTGCAGCTTGGCGACTTGGTAGCGCTGGTCATCGCCACTCTTGAGCGTCAGGTCGCCTCCCGTCTGGATCTGGCTGCCGATATGGGTGATTTGTGTCACCTCATCGCGCCGCATCTTCAAGCTGCCCCAACCGCCTTTTTTCTTCATGTCATACAGCGAGTAATCACGATTCTGCTCAGCCAACAGACTCAGCTGCTTCCCCGCCACCAAATAGGCCGCGTTACCCGCCGCAATCTTGCTCGCGACCATCAACAGATCATTGTGCGCAGCAACCCTTACATCCCCCCCAGCATCGAGGGTGGTCGCCTGCTGCGAGACATGGTCCTCTTCCTTGTTGATCTTCTTGCCGCTGCGCTTGTAGCGGTATTCGCTGGACTCCTCGTTCGCCGCCGAGATCAGGGCGACATCGTTGCCGCTCAGGTTGATATCGCCTTTGGCTTGGAGATGGCTGGCGACAACAGTGAGGTTGTTGCCGGCGGTGACGTTCAGGTTGCCACCCGCCTTGACCTCACTGGCGTGCTGAACGGTCTGGCTTTGCTCCCAGAAGTGGCGTTTGTCCTGGCGCATCGAGCCGCTTTCTTCGCGAGCCGCGGAGATGACAACGTCGTTGCCCGCGCTCAAGTCCGCGTTGTTGCCCGCGGTAATCGCGCCGCCCACGTTGAGCAAATCGCCCGCTGCACGCATGGTGAGATTGTTACCGGCCTCGATACGCGCAGCATTGTCGACAACGGAGGTCTTCGAACTGAAGCCCTTGCCGCTGTTTTCGATGGTGCTAATGGTCCGGTCGTTGCGGATGTCGCCGGTCAAGGTCGACAGCTCGACGTCCTTGCCCTTGAGGATGCCGCCTTGCATGTTGACCAGGTCTTTGCCCGCGACCAACTTGAGCCGCTCACCAGCCTCGGCCAGGCGCGTGTTGACCAGATTGTTCCCGGCCGCCGCCGAGAGGTTCTCGCTGGCACGCAGCGTCCCGGCGTTCTTCAGGTCGGTGCCTGCAATCAGGGTGAGGTTCTTGCCTTGGATCAACGCGCCATCGGCCATCAGCCGGTTGTTGGCCTGGGCCAGGTAAAGCACCGGCACCAGGACATGTTGACCATTGACGACCTGGTCTTCCATCCAGACGATGTCGTGGGTCAGCGCGGCGACTTGTTGCGAAGTCAGGGTCACGCCAACGGCCAGGTTCAGTTGTTCCTTGCTGGCGATGGCGTTGTTCATCAGGTACTTGAACATGCCTTCGTCGGAGGTCTGGCCATCGAGAAAGCGTTGGCCGGTGCGGGCGATCACGGCTTGCTGGATCAGGCGTTGCTCGTACAAGCCATCGCCCAGGCGCTTCCAACTGGTGTCGGGGTCATAACCCAGGTTGCCCAACAGGTAGTCCGAGCTCATGAACTGCTTGAGGTCGGTCAGCGCGGGGTTGGTTTCAATCAGGTATTTCGGGCCGATGATGACCCGGCTGGCGGCCGAACCCTGGACAGTGGCCTGGCTTTGGTCATGACTGTTTTGCGCTGCGGCCGCGCTGTCGACGACACGAAACAAGCCATTCTCGCCAGTCGGCAAGGTGAACCCGGGCATGGTGGTCGGGTTGACTTGTTGTTGGGCCAGATCAGGCGGTAGCTGCGGGTTGAGCACTACGACTGCTGGCTGTGCGGCGTCGGCCACATCGGTGGCCGCTGACTTGGTCGCTCCGGCCTGCGGCGCCTGGAACTGCACGATGCTGCTGTTCTCCAGCCGCTGGGTAGCCTGGATGCTGATGTCGCCGCCCGATTGAACAACCGCGGGCGCCAGCGACTCCCCAGGCGTCACGGTGGTGATGTCGCCTATCTGACGGAAGGAGTTGAGCGCATCTACCGGCACTTGTTTCGGATTGGCCTGGGCGTTGTAAGGGACGATGATCCTGGCGCGGAAACGCTCATCGGTGCCATCGGTGACCCGGCCGGTATTCCAGGTCCGCGTTCTGACGCTGGTCCCGGAAACGGCGCCAACGTTGGCGAAGTTGTCTGCGGTAATCAGCAGGTCGGCGGCCGAGGCCATCACGCTGTATTGGTTGGTCACCGCAGAGCCATCAACGGTCAGTTTCGCCCCACTCATCAGGGTGGCACTGGCCGAGTCTTCAAGCACTGCGCTTTGGTAGGTCTCCCGGGCTATATAGTCGACGTTGTGGTGGTCACCACCGCAGTCATAACATTGGACACTGATGGAGCCCGACACCAGCTCATCGGTGGTGGAGAAAACGTCCTTGCGATTGATCAAGGTGTCGCTGCGCAGCGACATGTCCTTGGCCGATTCAAGGGTGCCGGAGATGTTCTCCAGCAACGTGCTGCGAGCGACGCCATCTCGTGCCGCGACATTCAACGCCCCCAGGCTGTAGACGTCCGCACGATAGTTGGTGAAGCGGTTGAAACGCAGGGCCATGTCCGCGCCACTGAAGATCAGACCGCGATCGTTGAGCGCCTCGTTGGCAACCAGTTCGACGGTGTCGGCGCCGCCCAGTGTGCCTGTATTGACCAGGCTCGTGGCGGCCAGGGAGAATTTGCCGCCGCCGGTGATCCGTCCGGCATTGTTCAATGCACCGAGACTGGTGACGGTGGTGGTGCCACCGCCAGCCAGGCGCGAGCCGCTGGAGAGATCGATACTGGCGGCGCTCAGATCGAATTGATCGACACTGCTGAGGCGGCTGTTTTCGGTACCGACATAAGCGCCGGTCAGCTTCAGATCCAAATCAACGTCGCTGCTGATGGTGCCCGCGTTATTCCAGGTGCCGCCCGTGGCCAGCAGGCTTTGCACCGCGACCAACTTGCCGCTGCTGGTCTGATTGAGCTGGTCCACCTTCAGGTTCAGGACATTGGCCTGGATATCCGAGCTGTTGTCCCAACGCGCCGCGTCGACGGTCAGGGTGCCTGAGGTCATCAGGCTGCCGCCGATGTTACTGAACCTGGCCAGGTCCACGCCTAACATGCCGGTGCCCACATGACGAACATTGCCGTCAGCATTCTTGAAGCCTGCCATCTGCAAGGACAGGTCCTGGGTAGCCGCTTCAATGACGCCGCCCTGGTTGTCCAGCAGTTGATCAACCGTTAGCGTCGCGGTCCCCAGCTTGCCCACTGAGCGCAACTTACCGCCCTGGTTATCAATCGATACGGCCGTGATCAGCAGGCCGTTGGAACCTTCGACCAGACCGAGCTGGTTGTTCAGCGCCCCGGTCAACCCGAAATCAACGGTGTTTGCCGCGGCGCGTCCGTCGCTGTTGTCCAGATCCTGGGCACGCACCGTCAGGGCCTGTTTGGCGAGCACTGCACCGTTGCGGTTCTCGAACGTAGCGGTAGTGAGCTCGGCGCTCCCGGACAAGGCCGAGATTTGCCCACCATTGTTGAGCACCGCTTGTTTCGCATCGAGATTGACGGACTGCGCCTGGATCAACCCGGCCTCGCCAGCGGAGGTGAGCGACTCGCCGTTATCCAACACCTTGTTCAACTCAGCTTTCAGCCAACCGCCAACACTGGCAAGAACACCGCCACGGTTATCGAGACTGTTCGCCTCGACATCCACGTTCCCGGCCTGGGTAATGGCGCTGCCATCCCGGTTGACGAAATCCCCGGTGATATCGACCTTCAGGTCACCCTGGCTGAGCAGGCTACCTTTGGTGTTATCGAGACCACCGCCGTTGATCGTCAGCCCCTGTTCGGTGCTGATGATCGCCTCATTGTTATTGAACAGTTGCTGGTGAGCGGTCAGGCTCATGGCCTTGACCGAGGCGATATAGCCATCGTCGCTGTTGTTGATGCGGTCTGCGGTCAGGGTAAGTTTCCCCTGGCTGACCACCTTGCCGTCCTGCTGGTTGAAGCTTTTCAGCGTGGCAACGAGATCACCCTGGCTGGTGATTTGTCCTGCGCTATTTTCAGCGCTACCACCCCCAAGGGTCAGTGCGGCGTCGGACGCAATTTTGCCGCCGCTGTTATCCAGGGTTTTCGCTTCGAGCTTCAGGAAGTTGTGGCTGCTGATAACGCCTGCGCTGTTCTTTAGCGTCCCGGCGATCAGAGTCTGCTCGCCGTCGCTGACGATGATCCCTTTATCGCGGTTATCCAAGGCTCCAGTGGCCACTGCTTGAATGTTGTCTTGGCTGACCAGCGTGCCGGCGCGGTTGTCGATGTCTTTGCTGTCGAGCGTCAGGCTCTTGCCGGCGGAAAAAGTGCCGCCGCGATTGTCGAGGGTCTGCGTGGTCGTGGCTTTCAAGTCGCGACTGGCGATCACGTTCTGCCCGCGATTGTCGATGTTCGCCGCGGTCAGCACGACATCGCCAATCTGGTTGCGGGTGTTATCGACGTTGACGCCTGCTTCGATGATGCCAAGGTTGTTGAGCTGGCCGTCGGTGGTCAGCGTGACCTTCTCGCGCGCCGCGATAGCGCGCTGGTTGCTGAGAGCGCCCTTGGTTGTCACCTGAACATGGCTGCCGGCATACATCGTCCCTTGGGCGTCCAGGCTTTGAGCCTTGATCTCGACGGCGCCTGCCGCCGTGGTTTGCGCCAAGCTCAAATGACCATTGGCATCAAGCTGGATATCACCGCCACTGGCGACCATCTTGCCGTCGAGCTTGACCCCGACCCCGGCCTCGGTGCCCACCAGTTTGATGGTGCCAGCGTACATGCCACCCAAGGCCGAGGAGTCGATGGCCAGTTGCGGTTTGGCGCTGCCGTCGTCGGCACGGACGGTGGCATTGAGGGTATCGGCGTTGACGTCGTTACGACCGGCAATAATTGTCAGATTCTTTGCCTGGATCTCGGCATTGATCTTCGCGCTGCGGGTGATGATTTCGAAACGGTCGACGTTGTTGGCGTTGAGGCCTGCGCCTTCGATCGCAACGCTGCCCTGGTCGACCTGATAGCGACTCAACTGACCGTTTTCGATAATCGGTTTGCCGGTGGTCAGGGTCGCCTTCGGGGTATTGATAAACCCGCAACCATTACAGGTGATGCCATAAGGGTTGGCGACAATGACATGGGCCGACTGCCCCGCCACTTCGGTGTAGCCACGCAGCTGGCTCGGGTTGCCGCCGTTGACTTCGTTGAGGATGACTTTGGCGGCCGTGCCCTTGAGGTTCGGGTTGCCGAGGATGATCCCGCCCAGTTGCGTGGACTGGGCGGCGTTGGTGGCGTTGTTGAGGATCACGCCGTTGCTGCCGACGCTGTAATCCTTGAACTGGTTGTGGGACAGGCCGCTGCCGTTGGGCTTGGCGATGTTGACCACCGGCACGCCATTGCCGGCCTGGCCGAGGCTGGTGCCCGGGGCGCTGACCACGATGCCGCCCGCCTGGGCCCACATCGGCTGCCAGAACATGACGTTGGCCAACAGGAACGCCAGGCCGCGCTTGGGCATGCCCCAGAAGTGCTCGCGGGTTTGCACGGCAGCAGAAGGCTGGCGGGCCAGGAAGGCGTATTGACGGTCGTCCATGATCAAGTCTCGTTGCAGCAGTTTTTAAAAAGGCTGTATTTAGAAAAAGGAATCCACGCGGAAATAGATCGGCGCTTCGCGCTCGGTCAGGGCATCCGGGCGTTCCAAGGAGTGGGCAAAGGTCACGCTGGCCGTCAGGTGCTCACCGCGGGCGAACAACTCCACCGAATTGCTCGACATGCGCCCGTGCTGGTCGCCGTTGTAGCGATTACCGCGAATCACCCCCACGTCATAACCAAGGCTGGTGCCGTACTCGGCGAACACCGGGCGCAGCCACTCCAGCGTCACCGGGCGGCTCCAGCGCAGGTCGTTGCGCCAGTAACCACCACTGTCGCCGGACAGCGTCTGGTCCTTGTAGCCTCGGACCGACGCCAGTCCGCCCAGGCTCATGCGCTGCGGACTGAACAGCGCATCTTCACTGCGCTGACCGGTCATCAAGCTGCTGAAACTGAAGGATTCACCGCCCAGCATGAAGGGCTGCAGGTAACTGACGGTGGCGGTGTATTTGCGATAGCGGGCGTCGGCCTGCCCGGGGCCCGGATCGTCGTCGCCCTGGGCATCGAAAGCGCCGATGCCTTGCTGTACACCCAGGTCCAGGTTGACGAATGCATTGCCGACCCGTCGTCCATGGTTGATGCCGAACTGCGCCTCGCTGATGCGATTGCTGCTGTTACCGAGCTTGCTGTCGTTGACGAAGTTGTTAGTGCGCAGGTACGCCAAGCCGGTGTTGAGCGAAGTCTTGCTCACCGCGTCGCGATGGACCACCCGCTCCAGGCGCACCTGATGGCTCTGACTGTCACCGCTCTGCTTGAAATTGAAGCCGTTGGCCTGGCCCAGGGCGCGGTACTCGCTCTGACTGTAGCTGTAGTTCAGGTTCCACCAGCCAAATGGCAGGTTGTAATAGAGCATGGCATTGCGCGAGGTTTTCTGGTGATCGCTGACGGCATCGTGGCCGCCGCGCAAGGCCAGTTGATCGGCCAGGCCCAGCGGGCTGTCCCAGTCGAAGGAGGTGCCCCATTGCTGTTCGCCGGTGCTCTTCTGGCCATCGTTATGCCGCGCCAGGCCAACGCGCCAAGGCTTTTGCGGGGTGTTTTTGACCAGCACATCACTGCCACCGAGATCCTGTCCCGGCGCCAACTCCATCTGCACGCGATTGGATGGCAAACGGTTCAGTTGGTCGACCATCTGTTCGATGTCCCGCAGATTGAGCAAATCGCCCGCCTTGCCGGGAAAGCTCATGGCCAGTTCCCGCTCGGACAGGCCACTGCCCTCGGCACCCTTCAGCCCTTCCAGCCGGCCCTCAACGACCAGCACTTGCAGGTGACCGCTGGACAGGTCCTGTTGCGGCAAATAGGCACGACTGGTGACCAGGCCTTTTTCCAGGTAGTAATCGGTGATGACCTTGAGCAGCTCGTTAAGCTGTGGCACGCCCAGGCATTGGTTGATATAGGGCTTGAGCAGTTGTTCGCGCTCACTGGCCGAAAGACTGTCGGCGCCCTTGATTTCGATGGTCTTGATGGGGAAGCAACGGGTGTCCACAGGCGCAGTTGGCTGAGTCGGCTTCGCCGCCTTGCCAGGCAATTCCTTGAGTTCTTCCAGGCGTCGACGCTGCTCTTCGAGCAAGCGATCCTGGCGTTCGCGGATCAGGTCCGTGTCGCCGGGTGTCGGCGCAGCGTAGGCAAGTGTTAGCGGAGAAAGGCACAGCAAAGCCAGGCACGACCTCGCCCAATGGGCGGGTGAGAACATGTTCGATCCCTCGATACGGAAATGGCAGCAAACTGGCGAGCAGACAAAGCACCGGAAATCGGTCTTCTCATTTCGGGGAACGCCGGAAAGTCCAGGCTGACTCCGAAAATACTCACGCTACTAATGCGCAAAACTACGCGCACACCAGACCCGGCATATCGCCTTCGGTTCAAAGGAGGGGAAACTTTCTGCTCAAAAAAGAGACGTGTCTCACAGGACGCATTAGAAAGCACCGACAGAAATCGTCTGGTCGGACCTGTACGGGGTGGATTTTTTCGCGATGAAGGAATCGACGCCCGTACCGACCAAGGGGATTTGGCGCAAGAGAGGCAAACCACTGGAGGGCTGGAGAATGATGGTGTCCCAGGGCAGGTTCGAACTGCCAACCTTCCCCTTAGGAGGGGGATGCTCTATCCAATTGAGCTACTGAGACACAAGTCGACCACGAGAAACGCGGTGCGTTGGACGGCGTGCATGTTAACGGTCAGCCTGGCGTTTGTCATGTCGCCCATGGCTTTTTAAGTGTAGGCAAATGTACCGTTCGCCAAGTCTCCCATCGAAGAGCCTGGACCGGACCGCCGCTCATCTGGCCCCACCCTGCTCATTCTAGTAAATCGGCAAATCGCCACTATCCTATACAATACAAGGACAGCATCGCGCCGCCGCCTGCGTCATGGTTATCCGCCAGACGGTATGGCACATCGACACGATGCAGTGGTCACAAGATGCGGACCTGGAAATTTTTCCAACCAGTCCGCATTTTTGACGAAGGGTACTGGCATAACGCCTTTACGCGGATCAATATTTGTCACAGAATTGGCGCCAATGATCTGGCAATTTTGAGGCATGATGCGGGCCTCTTAACAATTCAGGTTGAACATTTGGCTAAGGGGCTTGTCCTATCGACATCCTGCGGCCAATCCCGAGAACCGCTCCCCTGAACTAACCGGTTAAATATATGCGCCCAATGAAACAGGCAATTTATTCCAGCCGTACGGCTGACAAGTTCGTCGTACGTCTGCCAGACGGAATGCGGGAACGCATTGCCGAGGTGGCTCGCAATCATCACCGCAGCATGAACTCCGAAATCATCGCGCGCCTTGAGCAAAGCCTTATTCAGGAAGGTGCGTTGGGTGAAGAGCTCAGCATGCGACTGGACAGCCCAGAGCTGTCACTGCATGAACGCGAGCTGCTTCAACGATTCCGACAACTCTCTCATCGCCAGCAAAACGCTCTCGTTTCGCTGATTGCCCATGACGTAGAAATGACCGCAGACGCGTCCTGATAGCATCCAAGATATTGAAGCCAGCCTTGTGCTGGCTTTTTTTTGCCTGGAATTTGGTGACAGAGATTTCCGGCGCCCACGAAAAAGCCCGCCAAATTGGCGGGCTTTCTTGAAGCGCGAATCAGAGCAGGAAAATCGTCGCCAATCCCAGGAAAATGAAGAACCCGCCGCTGTCGGTCATGGCGGTAATCATCACGCTTGCCCCCATGGCGGGGTCACGCCCCATTCGAGCCAGGGTCATGGGAATCAATACCCCCATCAAGGCCGCCAACAACAAGTTGAGCGTCATCGCGGCGGTCATCACCACTCCCAGCGACCAACTGCCATACAGCAGGTATGCCACCACGCCGATCACACCACCCCAAACCAGACCGTTGATCAAGCCCACGGCCAGTTCCTTGCGCATCAATCGCGATGTATTGCCGGTACTGACCTGGTCCAGCGCCATGGCGCGGACGATCATGGTAATGGTCTGGTTGCCGGAGTTGCCGCCAATCCCCGCAACGATAGGCATCAGCGCCGCAAGGGCCACCAGTTTTTCGATGGAGCCTTCGAACAAGCCGATCACCCGGGACGCGATGAAAGCCGTGATCAAATTGACCGCCAGCCAGGCCCAACGGTTACGCAGGGACTTCCAGACCGAGGCGAAGATGTCTTCCTCTTCGCGCAGACCGGCCATGTTGAGGACTTCGCTTTCGCTCTCCTCACGAATCAGGTCGACCATTTCGTCGATGGTCAGACGGCCGATCAACTTGCCGTTCTTGTCGACAACGGGCGCAGAAATCAAATCGTAACGTTCGAACGCCTGGGCCGCATCGTAGGCATCTTCGTCCGGATGAAAACTCACCGGATCACTGGCCATGACCTCGGCTACCTGCTTTTCCGGATCATTGACGAGCAATCGCTTGATAGGCAGCACGCCCTTAAGCACACCGTCGTAGTCCACCACAAAGAGCTTGTCGGTATGCCCCGGCAACTCCTTGAGACGGCGCAGATAACGCAATACCACTTCAAGACTGACATCCTCACGGATGGTCACCATCTCGAAGTCCATCAGCGCACCGACCTGCTCCTCGTCATAGGACAACGCCGAACGCACGCGCTCGCGCTGTTGGCCGTCGAGGGTTTCCATCAGTTCGTGGATAACGTCCCGTGGCAGTTCGGGCGCAAGGTCGGCAAGTTCGTCGGCGTCCATTTCCTTGGCCGCCGCCAGCAGCTCGTGATCATCCATGTCAGCGATCAGGGTTTCACGAACCGAGTCGGACACTTCAAGCAGGATGTCACCGTCACGATCCGCCTGGACCAACTGCCAGACCGTCAGACGCTCTTCCAGCGGCAAGGCTTCAAGGATGTAGGCGACGTCGGCGGAGTGCAGGTCATCGAGCTTGCGTTGCAGCTCGACGAGATTCTGCCGGTGGACCAGGTTCTCGACCAGGTCGTGATGCGGGCCTTCTTGGCGATGCGTCAGGTCTTCGACCACCCGCTGGCGATGCAGCAGCTCAACGACTTGAGCAAGGCGATCCTGAAGGCTTTCCTGCGTTTTCTTTACTTCTATTTCGGTCATAGGCGAACTCCACTCCCAGCAGTGGAGCACGCCGGAAGGATCAATCAGTCAGTTCATGATTGGTAAAACGAGATATTGAGTAACTACTGGGTAAGTCCATGGGATATTCCACAAGCCCCGGCGGGGCTGACGGGCGCAATCATACACCGCTTGACGCTTTAAAACGTTAAAAAATCATGGCAAGAACAAGCGCTTGCGAGACATACCTGAACGCAGATTGAACCTCTATGCCTACGACGACTTATCCTGAAAAGAAAACACACGCCCCGGTAAAAATGTAGCGGCTAACCTTCTTTTCTTCACCGTCAAGGAGGACGTCAGGATGCTCGTCAGTCGCTACCTGTTTTTACTCGCTGCCCTGCCCTGCCTGCCTTTGGGGGCTGCCGGGCAAAGCGTGCATCGCTGCGAAAATACCGCCGGGCACGTGACCTTTACCACTCTGAGTTGCCGACCGGAAGAAACCCTGTCACTTCAGCAGATCCATCCGACCAGCCCGGGCAGGGCCGAGCCAATGACAGAGGCCATGCTGCCCGAAGCAGAGTTTCGGCAAACATTCGGCAACAAAGCCAACCGCAAGGAACCGACTGTTGTCGGCCAACTCGAAGACCGCTGTGGCAACCTGCTCAATGCCAGACAACGCCGCGAAGCGATCATGAACCAGCGAGTCGTCAGTGGCATGAGCCAGCAGGACGTGGAAAGCGCCCTGGGCAGACCCGACTCGGTCAAAATCAGGAATTCGAGCACGCGATATACCTACAAAGCGAAAAAAGGTCGCAGCGCAGAGATCGTGTTCGATGAGAAAGGGTGCGTGAAAGGCAAATCGTAGACAGCAAAAAGCCCGCGTTAAACGCGGGCTTTTTGGTGTTTGGTGCACTCGACAGGATTCGAACCTGTGACCGCTCGGTTCGTAGCCGAGTACTCTATCCAGCTGAGCTACGAGTGCAAGTTGTGGTTTTATACCAGATCACAACTGGTTGAAGCCAAGTTATTTGCATCACTGCAAAAAACTCTTAAATGGTGCACTCGACAGGATTCGAACCTGTGACCGCTCGGTTCGTAGCCGAGTACTCTATCCAGCTGAGCTACGAGTGCATTTGTTGCCGCGCATTATAGGTCGCCGAATCTTTTTGTAAAGCGCTTTTTTTCAGTAATTTCAATAACTTACCGATAAAGCCAGATTACGTCGCACTAAATAAATAATGGCGGAGAACGGGGGATTCGAACCCCCGACACCCTTTTGAGGTGTACTCCCTTAGCAGGGGAGCGCCTTCGGCCACTCGGCCAGCTCTCCGCAACACGGGGCGTATATTAACCACCTTCATCCCCGTTTGCAAACATAAAAAACGATAAAAATTAATGGCTTGGTTCGTCGTCCTTCTCTTTCTTGATACGCAGGTAAATTTCCTCTCGGTGCACCGCGACCTCTTTCGGGGCGTTGACGCCAATACGCACTTGATTTCCTTTGACGCCGAGCACGGTCACGGTGATTTCGCCATCGCCAATAATCAGGCTCTCTGCGCACCGACGAGTCAGAATCAGCATACCTTTCTCCTCACGCAATTCAGTTCAGGGACAACAGTCTGCAAAAAAAGGCGTAGGCCCTACGAACCGAAACGGTCGCAGCCTACAAGCCTAGTATTGACCAGCGCGAGCAAAAGAACAGTTTTGGAGCGCGCCTTTCAGAAAAACAAAGGGCGCGGTAAACCGCGCCCCAAGACAACGCCTTACTCGCCCTGTCGGGCAGCAGCGTCGAGTTCGAAAGCCGTGTGCAGGGCGCGCACGGCCAGCTCCAGGTACTTCTCTTCGATGACCACGGAAACCTTGATTTCCGAAGTAGAGATCATCTGGATGTTGATGCTTTCCTTGGCCAGGGATTCGAACATACGGCTGGCCACGCCTGCGTGAGAGCGCATGCCGACACCGACGATCGAGACCTTGGCGATCTTGGTATCACCCACCACTTCCCGGGCACCAATCTCGTCAGCAGTCTTTTTCAGCACCGCTTCAGCGGCCTGGTAGTCGTTGCGGTGCACGGTGAAGGTGAAGTCGGTGGTGTTATCGTGCGCGACGTTCTGCACGATCATGTCGACTTCGATGTTCGCGGCACTGATCGGGCCGAGAATCTTGAACGCCACGCCGGGGGTGTCTGGCACGCCACGGATGGTCAGCTTGGCTTCATCGCGGTTGAAAGCGATGCCGGAAATGATCGGCTGTTCCATGGATTCCTCTTCATCAATAGTAATGAGGGTGCCCGGACCCTCTTTGAAGCTGTGCAGAACGCGCAGCGGAACGTTGTACTTGCCAGCGAATTCGACGGCCCGGATCTGCAGCACCTTGGAACCGAGGCTGGCCATTTCCAGCATCTCTTCGAAGGTGATCTTGTCCAGGCGCTGAGCCACAGGCACCACCCGTGGGTCGGTGGTGTAGACACCATCCACATCGGTGTAGATCTGGCATTCGTCAGCCTTGAGTGCCGCCGCCAGCGCCACGCCCGTGGTATCGGAACCGCCACGGCCGAGAGTGGTGATATTGCCGTGCTCGTCCACACCCTGGAAACCGGCGACCACCACGACGCGACCGGCCTTCAGGTCGCCGCGAATTTTCTGATCGTCGATCTGCAGAATACGCGCTTTATTGTGCGCGCTGTCCGTCAGGATACGAACCTGGTTGCCGGTGTAGGACACCGCCGGCACACCCCGCTTGATCAGCGCCATGGCCAGCAAGGCGATGGTCACCTGCTCGCCAGTGGAAACGATCACATCCAGTTCGCGCGGAACCGGCTGTTGGTCGCCGCTGATTTGCTTGGCCAGATCGATCAGACGGTTGGTCTCGCCGCTCATTGCCGACAGCACAACCACCAGGTCATCGCCCGCTTCACGGAATTTCTTAACCTTGTCGGCGACTTGTTCGATTCTCTCGACAGTACCGACCGAGGTGCCTCCAAATTTCTGTACGATCAAAGCCATTTCAAAGCCGCCTCTGCCCATGAAGGGCGCCCAATAATCACTCAACAGCGACCGGAGTCGTCACTAGACGACGACCCCGGAGCACTGCCTTAAATACCCTGCTCTACAAATGCAACGGTTTGGGCCAGTGCTGCGTCCAGCGCGCCGGCGTCGGTGCCGCCGCCTTGCGCCATGTCCGGACGACCACCACCCTTGCCGCCCACTGCCGCAGCGGCCTGCTTCATCAAATCACCGGCTTTGAGTTGGCCAGTCAGGTCTTTGGTCACGCCTGCGACGAGAACGACCTTTTCCTCATGGACACTGCCGAGCAGGATCACTGCGCGGCCGAGTTTGTTTTTCAGTTGATCGACCAGCGCCAACAGTGCCTTGCCGTCCTGGCCATCCAGGCGCGCGGCCAACACTTTCACGCCCTTGACGTCCACGGCCTGGGCCGACAGATCGTCGCCCGCGGCGCTGGCAGCCTTGGCCTGCAACTGCTCGAGTTGCTTTTCCAGCAGACGGTTGCGCTCCAGCACAGCCGAGAGCTTGTCGATCAGGTTGTCACGGCTGCCCTTGATCAGGCTCGCCGCTTCCTTGAGTTGTTCTTCGGCGGCGTTGAGGTACGCCAGGGCCGCCGCGCCGGTGACCGCTTCGATGCGACGCACACCAGAAGCCACACCGCCTTCGCTGATGATCTTCAGTAGGCCGATGTCACCGGTCCGGTTGGCATGGATACCACCGCACAGCTCCACGGAGAAATCGCCGCCCATGCTCAGCACACGGACGCTGTCGCCGTACTTCTCGCCAAACAGCGCCATGGCGCCCTTGCGCTTGGCGGTCTCGATGTCGGTTTCTTCGGTCTCGACCGGCGAATTCTTGCGGATCTCGGCGTTGACGATGTCTTCCAGCGCCTTGAGTTGCTCAGGCTTGATAGCCTCGAAATGGCTGAAGTCAAAGCGCAAGCGCTGACTGTCCACCAAAGAGCCTTTCTGCTGAACATGCTCGCCCAGTACCTGACGCAACGCGGCATGCAGCAAGTGCGTAGCCGAGTGGTTCAGCGAGGTGGCGTGACGAACCTCGGCGTCGACATGCGCGGCTACCGGAGCGGCAATCATCAGGCTGCCCGAGGCCAATACGCCGTGGTGCAGGAATGCGCCGCCGGTCTTGGTGGTGTCTCGCACATCGAAACGCGAGTTACCGGCCTGCAGGTAACCGCTGTCACCGATCTGTCCGCCGGATTCGGCGTAGAACGGCGTCTGGTCCAGCACGATCACCCCTTCCTGGCCTTCGCTCAGGATGTCGACCGACTGCCCGTCCTTATAGATAGCCACGATCTTGGCCGAACCGGTCGTGGCGGCGTAGCCGGTGAATTCGGTGGCCACGTCAACCTTGACCAGGCTGTTGTAGTCCATGCCGAAGGAGCTGGCGGAACGCGCGCGCACTCGCTGGGCTTCCATCTCGCGCTCGAAACCTTCCTCGTCGAGGGTCAGGTTGCGTTCGCGGGCGATGTCGCCCGTCAGGTCCATCGGGAAACCGTATGTGTCGTACAACTTGAACACGACATCGCCCGGTACCACGTTGCCCTTGAGCTCGGCCAAATCCTGCTCGAGGATCTTCAACCCCTGCTCCAGGGTTTTGGCGAACTGCTCTTCCTCACCCTTGAGCACGCGCTCGATGTGGGCCTGCTGGGATTTGAGTTCCGGGAAGGCCTCGCCCATTTCGGCCACCAGGGCCGCGACGATCTGATAGAAGAAGCTGCCCTTGGCGCCCAGCTTGTTGCCGTGACGGCAGGCGCGACGAATGATCCGACGCAACACATAGCCGCGGCCTTCGTTGGACGGCAACACACCATCGGCAATCAGGAAGCCGCAGGAACGGATATGGTCGGCCACCACTTTGAGCGAAGCCTGGTTGTCGTTACTGCAACCGATGGCCTTGGCCGAAGCACTCAACAGGCTCTGGAACAGGTCGATTTCGTAGTTGGAGTGAACGTGCTGCAACACCGCACTGATCCGCTCCAGGCCCATGCCGGTGTCGACCGACGGCGCTGGCAACGGATGCAACACGCCATCGGCGGTGCGGTTGAACTGCATGAAGACGTTGTTCCAGATCTCGATGTAGCGGTCGCCATCTTCTTCCGGCGAGCCGGGTGGGCCGCCCCAGATGTCGGCGCCGTGATCGTAGAAAATCTCGGTGCAAGGGCCGCACGGGCCGGTGTCGCCCATGGTCCAGAAGTTATCGGAAGCGTATGGCGCGCCCTTGTTGTCGCCAATGCGCACCATGCGTTCAGCCGGGACACCGACCTCTTTGGTCCAGATGTCATAAGCCTCGTCATCGCTGGCGTAGACCGTTACCCAGAGCTTCTCCTTGGGCAGGTTCAGCCACTTGTCGGAGGTCAGGAAGGTCCAGGCAAAGGTGATGGCGTCGCGCTTGAAATAATCACCGAAGCTGAAGTTACCCAGCATTTCGAAGAAGGTGTGGTGACGAGCGGTATAGCCGACGTTTTCCAGGTCGTTGTGCTTGCCGCCGGCGCGCACGCATTTCTGGCTGCTGACGGCACGGGTGTAGGCACGTTTTTCCTGGCCCAGGAAGCAGTCCTTGAACTGGTTCATCCCCGCGTTGGTGAACAGCAGGGTCGGGTCGTTGCCCGGAATCAAAGAGCTGGAGGCTACTCGGGTGTGGCCTTGCTCTTCGAAGAAGCGAAGGAAGGCTTCACGGATTTCTGCGCTTTTCATTAGGTTCTTCCACGGAGGCTGCGGCCAAAGGCCTGTGCAAAACGTCAACAGACGAAGCAACGGCAAAGGGCCGCATTATATCGGCCCTTCGCGTGGGGTACAGCGTGTTTATGCGATAGAAACTGTCAATTGGGCCGCTTGGCGGGTCAGTTACGGGAAAAGTCGACGAAAGAGCGGATCACTTCGTCGATTTGCGCGCCGCTGACATCCATGTGGGTCACCATTCGCAGGCGCGGCGCGGCGCTGAGCTTGATACCACGCTCGGCGGCAAACGCCCTGATGGCCTCGGCCCGCTCGCCCATCTGCACGTAGACCATGTTGGTCTGCACCGGCTCGACCTCGTAACCTGCCCCACGCAAGCCCTCGGCAAGCCGCTGGGCATTGGCGTGGTCATCGGCCAGGCGCTGGACCTGATGATCCAGGGCATACAACCCCGCCGCAGCCAGGATCCCGGCCTGGCGCATACCCCCGCCCACCATCTTGCGCAGCCGGCGCGCCTTGCCGATCAGTTCGACGCTGCCGCAGAGGACCGAGCCAACGGGAGCGCCAAGGCCCTTGGACAGGCACACCGACACCGAATCGAAATGTTGGGTGATCTCCCGGGCATCGACGTTCAACTTGACCGCGGCGTTGTACAGCCGCGCGCCGTCAAGGTGCAACGCCAGGCCGTGCTCGCGCGTGAAACGCCGGGCCCGGGCCAGATACTCCAGCGGCAGGACCTTGCCTTGCATGGTGTTTTCCAGCGCCAGCAGGCGAGTACGGGCAAAGTGGAAGTCATCGGCTTTGATCGCGGCAGCAACCTGCTCCAGGTCCAGAGAGCCGTCCGCTTGCACGTCAAGGGGTTGCGGCTGGATTGAACCCAGTACCGCCGCCCCGCCGCCTTCGTATTTATAGGTGTGAGCCTGCTGGCCAACGATGTATTCATCACCACGCTCGCAATGGGCCATAAGCCCCAGCAAGTTGCTCATGGTGCCGGTGGGTACGAACAGCGCCGCGGCAAAGCCCAGGCGCCCGGCCAGTTCGGCCTCGAGGCGATTGATGGTCGGATCTTCGCCATACACATCGTCGCCGGTCGGCGCGCTGGCCATCGCATCCAGCATGGCGGCGGAAGGTTGGGTGACGGTGTCGCTGCGAAGATCGATAACGCTCATGAATCTGGCCTCGGGTGCGGGTGGGGGGAATTCCCTTTCGAAGGTCAATTACTGCGGTCATGGCGACGATTAATCAAGACCAGTCGAAGGAAAAGATCACCTGCACCTGAAGATCACTCAGAACACCTGTGGGAGCGAGCTTGCTCGCGATGGCGCCAGCGCATCCAACATCAATGCAATCTGAACCACCGCTATCGCGAGCAAGCTCGCTCCCACAGGGGTTATGTGTTAAAAATCCTGCGCCGCCAAAAACCATGGCGGCGAAACGTTCTCAGGGCGGGGTGCAATTCCCCACCGGCGGTAATTGCACGCAAGGTGCATAGCCCGCGAGCGCTTGGCGATACACGGCTTTTGCGGTGTAGCGTCAAGGTCAGCAGACCCGGTGTGATTCCGGGGCCGACGGTCATAGTCCGGATGAAGAGAGAACGGGATCGGCACCCAGGGGCCGTCTGCGACTGTCTGCGCGCGACGCACCCTCGAATCCCCTTCGATTCATGACGCCCTGTTTTTTACACAAACAGGAACCAGAACATGCAACCCACCGCAATCGACAGCAAAAGCAAACATCATCCGGGCGAGCGCGTCGCGTTCATCCAGGCCTGCTGGCACAAGGAAATCGTCGACCAGAGTCGTAAAGGTTTCGTCGCCGAAATGATCAATCAGGGTTATCAGGAAAGCGATATCGACTTCTTCGAAGTCGGCGGCGCCTTCGAGATCCCGCTGCATGCCAAGCTGCTGGCCAAATCTGGCCGCTACGCCGGCATCGTCGCCGCTGGCCTGGTGGTGGACGGCGGCATCTACCGTCACGAATTCGTCGCCCAATCGGTGATCAGCGGCCTGATGCAGGTTCAGCTGGAAACCGAGGTGCCGGTGTTCTCGGTCGTACTCACTCCCCATCACTTCCACGCTGGGGAAGAACATCAGAAGTTCTTCTTTGAGCATTTCGTGCACAAGGGCCAGGAAGCGGCGAAGACCTGTGCCGATACCCTGCACAAGACCCGGGCGTTGCGGCGCAGTGAGCAGCGGGCGGTAGCGGTCTAAATCCAGACACAGATCCAAATGTGGGAGCGAGCCTGCTCGCGATAGCAATGTAGCAGTCGACAGCAATGGCGACTGGCACTCCGTCATCGCGAGCAAGCTCGCTCCCACAAAAGGCTTGTATCAGTTTGGGATTCAGGTCAGGCCAGGTTTTCGTCCGTCGCCGGCACAATCAGGATCCCGGCCCGCAAACCATTCTTCACCTTGGGGTTGGGGAAGATGATCCGGGCGCCCTCTTCTTCGATCACCCAGCGGGTCTGGGCAATGTCTTCGGCCAGCACATAACCTTTTCCAAGTTCCGAGAAGTTCTCGATGTCCGCCGGTAGGTTCAGGCGGAAACTGTCGCTGTGCTTGATGATTTCCCGCGCGACGCTGAACAGTTGCAGGCCGTCCAGACTTTCGTCCGATTCGGGTTCGGTGCCTTCGATGATCTGTTGCAGACGGGTTTCCAGCAGGCTGACGTTGACACCGTCGTTTTCCCCGAACGGCCGGGCCTTGCCCAGTTCCAGGGTGAAAGACTCGGCACCCAACTGGTCATAGGTGTAGGCGCTGAACACAATGGACGGTTTGTTCTGCAGCAGCACCGCTTCCATGCCGGCGGCGCGCAGCCGCGCCAGTTCACGGCGTGAATGCTGGCGACCTTCCTTCCACGGATACAAGGCAAATTGCTCGATCTTCGAACCCCGGATGGCGGTGTGCAGGTCGTAATGCAAGCGACTGCGGTCCGGCACGCTGAAGAAACTGGCGGCCAACCGCTCCAATTCGCACGCCCGCAACGCCTCGGCGCCGCCGCTCAACTCATGGCGACCATTGAACAACCGATTGACGTCCTGCTCGACAAAACGCTCTCCGCGACGAATGGCCTCGGGATTGCCGAACAGAAACAGAATGCGTGCCCGTGGCTTGAGATCCCCACGGGCGATGTCGTGCAGCAACCGATCAAGCAATTCGATCGGTGCGGTTTCGTTGCCGTGGATACCGGCTGACAGCAACAGGTCCTGGCCATTGTCCCGGGCCTGGGGCGGCTTGACCTCCAGCGCGCCCTCGCTCAGCCAGCGCATCCGTACGCCCTCGACAGTCAGTTGAGTCTTCTCCGCCGGTTCACGGCCGGCGAGGGTCAGTTCAAGCAATTTGCCGAGGGCGAGCATAGCGCGGCTCCTTAATGGTCGTGGCCGCAATCCGGGCCATGGACATGATCATCGTCGCCCATGTCGGCCGGTTCCATTTCCAGTTGCAGGCTCACCAGGTTGGTCGCCAATGGGCGCAACAACAGGTTGGCGTATTCCTCATCGCCTTCTTCGACATCGACGCCGATCAGCAACTGACCGCGGCCGTCCTGCTGGATCCACAGCTCTTTGCCCTGCCACATGACCGCAACGCGGGTGCAGGAGGTTTCCAGTTGGGTGCCGTCGGTGTCTTCAAGGATCAGTTGCAAGGTATCGCTCATGTTTTTACGTTCTCGTCGGGGGAAAAAGGCATCGCGCCCTGCTTTGACTGTAGTCAGGTCGCGCGCGCTTTCAATTGATCTGGAAAGGATAAACCGCGCCAAGTTTAAGGATTTGTGTCAGCTCATCCAGTGCCGCCCGGCATTCGAGCAGCAACTGCGGGTCTGCCAGGTCGTTTTCGGTCATGCGATCGCGGTAGTGACGCTCGACCCATTGGGTCAGCGAATCGTACAACGGCGCGGTCATGATAACCCCTGGGTTGACGGCGGCCAGTTCGGTTTCATTGAGTGCCACGCGCAGCCTCAGGCAAGCCGGGCCACCGCCGTTCTGCATGCTTTGCTTGAGGTCGAAGACCTTCACTTCGCCGATCACCCCGCCAGAGCCCGTCAGGCCTTGCAGGTACTGCCAGACGCGTTCGTTGCCGCGGCACTCCTCCGGCACGATCAACAGCATCGAGCCGTCGGGACGCGACAGCAACTGGCTATTGAACAGGTAGGAACGTACCGCGTCATCGACGGTAACCGCCGAACGCGGCACGCATACCGACTGAAATTTCCCACCGACCTTGGCGAGTTTGCTGCTCAGCTCGGCCAGCATCCGGTCGGTCTCGAGAAACGCATCCTCGTGATAGAACAACACTTCGCCGTTGCCCACCGCGATCACATCATTGTGGAACACGCCCTGGTCGATCACCGATGGGTTCTGTTGGGCGTAGACCACGCCCTCCTCCCTCAGACCATGCAGACGAGCGACCGCTTGAGAAGCTTCCAGGGTCTGGCGCGCCGGGTACTTCTGCGGCGCGGGAAAACGGGTATCGAAGGCGCTGCGGCCGAACACGAAGAATTCAACACCGGCCTCGCCGTAGGTCCGGCAGAAACGCGTGTGGTTGGCCGCGCCTTCGTCGCCGAACTGCGCCACCGCCGGCAGCGCGGCGTGGTGGGCGAAGTGCTGCTGATCGGCAAACATCGCCCCCAGTACGCGACTGGTGGTCGGGTGTTCAATGCTGCGGTGGTATTTGCAGTTCAGGTTGGCGGCAGTGAAATGCACGCGGCCGTCAGCCGTGTCGGCGCTTGGGCTGACAGTGGCGGCGTTGGCCACCCACATGCTGGAGGCCGAGCAACTGGCGACCAGCAGCGGCATCGCTTCTTTGGCAGCCTGCTGGATGACCTGGGCATCGCTGCCGGCAAAACCCAACCGACGCAGGGCCGCCACGTCGGGACGTTCCTGTGGCGCCAGCACACCTTGCTGGAAGCCCATGTCCATCAGCGCTTTCATTTTCGCCAAGCCCTGCAACGCCGCTTCCTTGGGGTTGGAAGACTGCTGGCTATTGCTCTGGGACGCGACGTTGCCGTACGAGAGCCCGCCGTAGTTGTGGGTCGGCCCCACTAGACCGTCAAAGTTGACTTCATAGGATTTCATCAGCGAGGCTCCACGAGAATCTGTTTTTTATAGGCATCAGTAAAGACCGCAGCGCGGCCTTCGCGAGCAGACTCGCTCCCACAGGGTCTTGCATGGTCCTTGTGGGAGCGAGCCTGCTCGCGATTGGGGCTACGCCATTCTCACGCCGGGAGTAAGGGCAGCCGGCATGACAAGGCTTGGGGTTTCCAGAGACGCCACCGGATACGCACAATAGTCGGCCGCGTAGTAGGCACTGGCGCGGTGGTTGCCCGAGGCCCCAACACCGCCGAACGGCGCGCTGCTGGCCGCTCCCGTCAGTTGTTTGTTCCAGTTGACGATGCCGGCACGGCTCTGCAGCCAAAACTGCTGGTAGCGCTCCTGGGAATCCGACAGCAGACCCGCAGCCAAGCCATATTGGGTGTTGTTGGCCTCGGTGATTGCCGCAGCGAAATCCGCGTAGCGAATCACCTGCAACAACGGCCCGAACAGTTCTTCATCAGGACGCTCGGCTACCGTCGTCACATCCAGGATGCCCGGTGTCAGCAACGCCGCCTGGGCTTGCGGTTGGGTCATGGTCAACAGCGGCACGGCGCCCAGGCCCAGCAAATGGTTCTGCGCATCCATCAGCGCCTTCGCTGCGGCCAGGGAAATCACCGAGCCCATGAATGGCGCCGGTTGCTGATCAAAGGCGCCGACTTCCAGCGTCGAGCTGACCGCCACCAGGCGCGCCAGCAAGGCATCGCCCCACGCCCCTTCGGGCACCAACAGGCGGCGCGCGCAGGTACAGCGCTGCCCGGCAGAAATGAAGGCCGACTGAATGATGGTGTAGACCGCCGCGTCGACGTCCGCCACCTCATCCACCACCAGCGGATTATTACCGCCCATTTCCAGCGCCAGGATCTTATCCGGGCGCCCGGAAAACTGTTGATGCAAAAGGTTGCCGGTGCGGCTGGAGCCGGTGAAAAACAACCCGTCGATGCCCGGATTGGCCGCCAGGGCGATACCGGTTTCCCGCGCACCTTGCAGCAGGTTCAGCACGCCCGCCGGCAGGCCGGCCTCGACCCAGCACTTGACCGTCAGCTCAGCGACCTTCGGGGTCAGTTCGCTGGGTTTGAACAACACGGTGTTGCCCGCCAACAAGGCCGGTACGATGTGACCGTTGGGCAAATGGCCGGGGAAGTTGTAAGGGCCGAACACTGCCACCACACCGTGGGGCTTGTGCCGCAGCACAGCGATGGCGTCACCCAGGGGGCCGCTTTTTTCGCCGGTCCGCTCACGGTAGCTCTGAATCGAAATGGCGACCTTGTTGACCATGCTGGTGACTTCGGTGGTCGCTTCCCACAACGGCTTGCCGGTTTCTTCACCGATGCAGTGGGCCAGTTCATCGGCGTGGCTCTTCAAGGCAGCGGCAAACGCTTCCAGCACCTGGATACGCTCATCCAGCGAACGGCGGGCCCAGTCCGGGAAGGCCTGACGCGCGGCCTGCACCGCCGACTCCACCTGCGCCGCCGTGGCGCCATTGCCAGACCACAGCACTTGCTGGGTCACCGGGTTCAACGACTCAAAGAGATCACCCTGACCTTCCAGCCAGCTTCCAGCGATGTACAGCGACTTCATTATTTCGACTCCCGAGCAGCGGACAACGCAACGGCGCGCACCTGATCGCCGGCGTTGAGTTGAAGACGTTTGGCAGTCAGCGGATCAACCACCAAGGTGCCCGCGGCCAAGCGCGCCGGTGCAGCAGTGATGCGGCAGTCTTCGCGTTTGCGGTTATGCATGATGAACGGCGTGGCGTCGTCGCCCGGCGTGCCGATGGCCAATACCAGTGCCTGGCTGTCGCGGATCGCGCGGATCTTGCCGGTTTCACATTCAACGGCCGGGCCGGCGTCGAAGATGTCGACGTAACCCTGGTAACTGAAACCTTCGCTCTTGAGCATCGACAGCGCCGGCTCCGTGTCGGGATGAACCTGGCCGATCACCGCCCGGGCATCCTCCGACAGGAAACAGGTGTACAGCGGGAACTTGGGCATCAGCTCAGCGATGAAGGCCTTGTTGCCCACGCCGGTCAGGTAGTCGGCCTGGCTGAACTCCATCTTGAAAAAGTGTCGCCCCAGGCTTTCCCAGAACGGCGAGCGGCCTCGGTCATCGGACATGCCACGCATCTCGGCGATGATCTTGTTGCCAAACAGGTTCGGGAATTCGGCGATGAACAGCAGCCGCGCCTTGGCCAACATGCGGCCATTGAGGCCAGTGCGGTAGTCGGCATGCAGGAACAGCGAACACAGCTCGGAGTTGCCGGTCAGGTCGTTGGCCAAAAACAGCGTCGGGATTTCCCGATAGATGTTCAGCTCCTGGGAGGCGCTGACCGTCAGGCCGACCCGGAAGTTGTACCAGGGCTCGCGCAGCCCAACGGCCCCGGCGATGGCTGAGATGCCCACCACACGGCCGTCGTCGTCTTCGAGCACGAACAGGTAGTCAGCATCGCCACGTCCGGCTTCGCCGCGAAAAGTCTTCTCGGCCCAGCCGACCCGATGAGCCAGGCGCTCCTCGTTGGCCGGCAAGGTGGTCAGGCCGGTGCCGGTGCTGCGGGCCAGGGCAATCAGAGCGGGTAAATCGCTGCTGCGTACGGGACGAACGATCATGCTATCTCCTCAAACGGGCCGCTTGCGCCACCCGCGAAACTTCGCTGTAAGGCGTTAAACCGCCACCAGGCGCACGCTGGCACCCTCACCGACGCCCAAGGCTTCGGCCGCTTCCATATCCAGGGTCACCGGTTTGCCGGGCGCGTAGTCAAGCTCCAACAGAACGGCGCGGTAATCCTGCAACTGGGCGTTGGCCACCAGGTATTGCCGGCCGGCGCCCTTGACGGGCTCGCCGAGCTTGACCGGCACCACACGGCTCTGGGCAATCGAGCGGATCCCCGAGACACGGGCATGCAGAGTCGGGCCACCGTCAAAGATGTCGATGTAATGATCGGTCTCGAAACCCTCGCGCATGAGGATGTCGAAAGTGATCTGCGCACGCGGATGGACCTGGCCCATGGCTTCCTGGGCGGCGTCCGGCAACAGCGGCACGTAGATCGGGTAATGCGGCATCAGCTCGGCGAGGAAGGTGCGGCTCTTCAGCCCGCACAGGCGCTCGGCGGCAGCGTAGTTGAGGTCGAAGAAGTTGCGACCGATGGCGTCCCAGAACGGCGAGTCGCCATTTTCATCGCTGTAGCCGACGATCTCGGTCACCACCGAATCGGCAAAGCGCTCCGGATGGCTGGCGACGAACAGCAGGCGCCCACGCGAATTGAGTTCCGACCAAGGCGAACCGACCAATTCCGGCACCACATAGAAGCTGGTCAGCAAGCTGTTGCCGGTCAGGTCGTGGCACTGGGAAAGCACGTGGATCTTGTTGTGGATCTTCAGCTCACGGGAGGCATGAACAAACGTCTCGTTGCGAAAGCTGTAGAACGGCTCGGAATAACCGGCCGAGGCAACGATGGCCGAACAGCCCGCCAGCTTGCCGGTCGCGGTATCTTCAAGGACGAAGAAATAGCTTTCTTCGCCGTTGAAGCTGACTTCGGCGGCAAACGAGGCTTCACTCGCGGCGATCTTGTCGCTCAGGCGTTCCACGTCATCCGGCAAGGAAGTGACACCGATCGGACTGTCCGCAGCCAGACGCTGTACCTCGCCCAGATCCGCCATTTGTGCGGGGCGCATCACCAGCATGGTGTCACTCCTTTACTTGAAATAAATGGTTCGACCCATTGGTCGACACAAAGAAAAAATACCGGACCGGCAAGCGCTTCAACGCACGTGTAAAACGGTCTTGCTGTGGGAGCGAGCCTGCTCGCGATCAGGATCGCCTCGGCCCATCAGGCAGATCGAGTCGCCTGCATCGCGAGCAGGCTCGCTCCCACAATGGATCAGGTCCGGCCTTTAAAAATCAGGCTTGCGTCAGCTTCGCCGCGGCCCGCTCGAAGCGGTCCAGGCCGGCATCGATGTCGGCATCTTCGACCACCAGGCTCGGCGCGAAACGAATCACGTCCGGACCTGCCTGCAGGATCATCAGGCCTTCCTGTTCGGCGGCGTTGAAAATGTCCTTGGCCTTGCCTTTCCAGGCGTCGTTCAGCACACAGCCGATCAGCAGCCCCAAACCACGCACCTGGGTGAACAGGCCGTATTTCTCGCCGATCTGCTCCAAGCGAGTCTTGAACTTGCGGTGCTTGGCTTTCACGCCTTCGAGCACTTCAGGCGTATTGACGGTATCGATCACCGCTTCGGCCACCGCACACGCCAGCGGGTTGCCGCCGTAAGTGGTGCCGTGGGTGCCGACTACCAGATGCTTGGCCAACGCTTCAGTGGTGAGCATTGCCGCGATCGGGAAACCACCGCCCAGGCTCTTGGCGCTGGTGAGGATGTCCGGGACCACTCCGTAATGCATGTAGGCGAACAGGTGGCCGCTACGGCCCATGCCGGTCTGCACTTCGTCGAATACCAGCAGCGCGTCGTGGGCATCGCACAAGTCACGGGCACCTTGCAGGTAACCCAGCTCGGCCGGCAATACGCCGCCCTCGCCCTGGATCGGCTCCAGCACCACGGCGCACGTCTTGTCCGAAATGGCCGCTTTCAAAGCCGCCAGGTCGTTGTAAGGGACGTGGGTAATACCGGTGATTTTAGGACCGAAACCGTCAGAATACTTCGATTGCCCGCCCACGTTCACGGTGAACAGCGTACGGCCGTGGAAGCTGTTGAGCGCGGCAATGATTTCGTACTTCTCGCTCCCGAAACGATCGAACGCGACGCGACGGGCCAGCTTGAAGGCGGCCTCGTTGGCTTCGGCGCCGGAGTTGCAGAAGAAAGCCCGCTCGGCAAAGGTTGCATTGACCAGTTTATGGGCCAGGCGCAGGGCCGGCTCATTGGTAAAGACGTTGGACACATGCCACAGCTTGTTCGCTTGCTCAGTCAGGGCGGCGACCAGTTTCGGATGGGCGTGTCCCAATACGTTGACCGCGATACCGCCGGCGAAGTCGATCAGTTCGCGACCGGACTGGTCCCACACGTGGGAACCGGCGCCACGCACAGGTATGAAAGCAGCAGGCGCATAGTTGGGGACCATAACCTGATCGAAATCGGCGCGTTGTACGGCGGCTTGCTCAACGGACATCGGAGTCTCCTGAAGAGGAACACCCGCCTGGAACTGGCGAGCGATGAGGGGATTGTAAGGACAGTTTTCAGCCCGGCCTTGTCGCCAAGCGACAACTTCTTATAGCGCCAACCCCCGTTTTTAGCGGGTTTATGGCAATGCGACAAATAGCGTCGCAAAGGCGCAGTTTAAACGTTGTCGCGGGATTTTAGGCGTTGGCTTCTACATTTCCCTGGCCATGCAAAACCTTGTGGCGAGGGGATTTATCCCCGCTGGGTTGCGAAGCAACCCTAAAGCAGGCAATTCGGTGTGCCAGATAGATTGGGTTGACTGTCTTGGGGTTGCTTCGCAACCCAACGGGGATAAATCCCCTCGCCACAGGGTTACATACCCCCGCCCTTACAGAGGAGGCGCCGGCCCTAGCCGCGTTCGGACGGCACCGATGACAATTCGAATGGGCTGCTGCTGCGCCGCTGGTTGCGGTCTTCCCGGGGCGTGGCGCCGAAGAAGTTGCGATAGGCGCTGGAAAAATGCGGCCCCGAGGAGAAGCCGCAGGACAGGCCGATCTGAATGATCGACTTGCTGGTCTGCATCAGCATCTGCCGCGCCTTGTTCAGACGCAGTTCCAGGTAGTACTGGCTCGGCACGCGATTGAGGTATTGCTTGAAAATCCGCTCCAACTGGCGACGGGACACGCACACATGCTGGGCAATTTCGTCGGTGGTCAGCGGTTCTTCGATGTTGGCTTCCATCAACAGCACGGCCTGGGTGAGCTTCGGATGGCTGGAGCCCAGACGGTTCTGCAACGGGATGCGCTGGCGCTCACCCCCCTCGCGGATGCGCTCGACCACCAGCTCTTCAGAGACCGCGCCGGCCAGTTCCGCGCCGTGATCGCGCGCCAACACAGCCAGCAGCAGATCGAGCACCGACATGCCACCGCAAGCGGTCAGGCGATCGCGGTCCCAGTCAAACAGATGGCTGGTGGCAATGACCTTGGGGAAACGCTCGGAAAAGTCGTCCTGCCAGCGCCAATGCACGGCGGCGCGGAAACCATCGAGAAGACCCAGTTGGGCCAACGGGTAGACACCGGCGGACAAACCGCCAATCACACAACCGGCACGCACCAGCTGTTTGAGCGCGCTGCTCAGGGGTGGCGCAAGAGCGGTCGGGGGTTCATCAGCCAGCAGAAACAGCTTCTGGAAACCTTCAAGCTTGCCGGCCCAGGGTTCGCCCGGTAGCTGCCAGGCGCCTTCGGTCTGCGGCTCGGCCTGCAAAAACGACAATTCGTAGACGACATCCGGATGCACCCGCTGAGCAACACGCAAGGCCTCCTCGGCCAGCGCCAGCGTCAAGGCTTTAGTGCTGGGCCAAATCAGGAAACCAATTCGATGGGCAGTCATGGTGGGCAATCCGAAGCGAAAACAGTGTTAAAGCCAAAAGCGGCTGCAACCAAATTAGACCATCTGGCGCGCGATGCGCAGCATGACCTGAATCAGGTGCGTAACGGGAACGATTACTTGAGGCTGCCCGAAAGAAATTGTTGCAGCCGCTCCGATTGCGGATTGACCAGCACTTCGCGCGGGTTGCCGCTTTCTTCAACGATGCCTTTGTGCAGGAAGATCAGTTGGTTCGACACTTCCCGGGCAAAGCCCATTTCGTGGGTCACCACCACCATGGTCCGGCCTTCCAGCGCCAGGGCCTGCATCACTTTGAGCACATCGCCCACCAGTTCCGGATCAAGGGCCGAAGTCGGCTCGTCGAACAGCATGACTTCCGGCTCCATCGCCAGCGCCCGGGCAATCGCCACGCGCTGCTGTTCACCGCCGGACATATGGCCCGGGTAGGCGTCCTTGCGATGCGCCACGCCGACCTTGTTCAGGTAGTGCTCGGCCTTTTCGCGCGCCTCGGCCTTGGCTACGCCCAGCACATGCACCGGCGCTTCCATGATGTTTTCCAGCGCGGTCATGTGGGACCACAGGTTGAAATGCTGGAACACCATCGACAGCCGCGAACGCATGCGCTGCAGTTGCTTGGGGTCGGCGGCCTTCAAGGCGCCGTCCTTGCCAGCCACCAGTTTCAGCTCTTCGTTGTTGAGCAGAATCTTGCCGGCATGGGGTTGCTCAAGCAGGTTGATGCAACGCAGGAAGGTACTTTTGCCCGAGCCACTGGAGCCGATGATGCTGATCACATCGCCGGCGGCGGCCTTGAGGGACACACCCTTGAGCACCTCGTGACTGCCATAGCGTTTATGCAGGTCTTGGACTTCGAGCTTGTACATGCGGTCGGTTCTCACAAAACGTCAGTCGTTGAGCAGTCGATCGGATCGATGCGTTATCAGTGCTTGCGCGGGGCCAGGTAACCCAGCCAGCGGCGCTCGGCCAGCTTGAACAGGCGCACCAGGATAAAAGTCAGGCACAGGTAGAAAACGCCGGCCGTGATGTAAGCCTCGAACGGCAAGTAGTACTGCGCATTCACCGTGCGCGCGGCACCGGTGATGTCGATCAGGGTCACGATGGAGGCCAGGCTGGTGGTCTGCAACATCATGATCACTTCGTTGCTGTACTGCGGCAGTGCCCGGCGCAGGGCCGATGGCAGCAGGATCCGGCGATACAACTTGTAGCGTGACATGCCCATGGCCTTGGCCGCCTCGATCTCACCGTTAGGCGTGGCGCGCAGGCTGCCGGCGATGATTTCGGCGGTGTAGGCGCTGGTATTGATGGCAAAGGCCAGGCAGGCACAGAAGGTCGCGCTGGACAGCCACGGCCAGAGGAAGCTCTCGCGTACGGCTTCGAACTGCGCCAATCCGTAGTAGATCAAAAACAGCTGCACCAGCATTGGCGTGCCGCGAATCACATAGGTATAGAGCCAGGCGGTCATGTTGATGACCGGCTGCTTGGACACCCGCATCAGCCCCAGGGGCAACGCCGCCAGCAGACCGAAGAACAGCGACAGGGCCAGCAGCTTCAAGGTGGTCAGCAGGCCGCTGAAGTACAGCGGCAAGGCTTCGTAGATGACGTTGTAGTCGAAGATCATAGATCAGCCGCCCTTATGCCTACCGAGTAGCGCTTCTCGAGTTGACGCAATGCCAGCAACGAGACACTGGTAATCACCAGGTACATTGCCGCCACTGCCAGGAAGAAGGTGAAAGGCTCGCGGGTGGCATCCGCCGCCTGCTTGGCCTTGAACATCATGTCTTGCAGGCCCACCACCGAAATCAGCGCCGTGGCCTTGGTCAACACCAGCCAGTTGTTGGTGAACCCCGGAATCGCCAGGCGAATCATCTGCGGCACCATCACCCGGAAAAACACCTGGAACCCACTCATGCCATACGCCATGCCCGCCTCGGCCTGCCCCTTGGGGATGGCCATGAACGCGCCGCGAAAGGTTTCCGACAGGTACGCACCGAAAATAAACCCCAGGGTACCGATGCCGGCCGCCAGCGGGTTCAGGTCGATGTAATCGTCATAACCGAGCATCGGCGCCACGCGATTGAGCAGGTCCTGGCCGCCATAGAAAATCAGCAGGATCAGCACAAGGTCGGGAATGCCGCGAATGACCGTGGAATACAGGTCACCCAGCCACGCCAGCCAGCGCACTGGCGAGAGGCGCAACGCGACGCCGATCAGCCCCAGGACAATGGCCAGGGCCATGGACGACAAGGCGAGCTCAAGCGTCAACCATGCGCCATCGAGGATGACAGCCCCGTAGCCTTTCAACATGATTCAGGTCCTCGAGAGTGGGATGAAAAAATGGCGCAAACCGCAGAGATCCTGTTGCTTGCGCCATTTCGCACGAGTGGCGGGACGTTGTTACTGGCCGTAGATATCGAAGGCGAAGTACTTGTCCTGGATTTGCTTGTATTTGCCGTTCTCGCGAATGGCGGCAATCGCGCCGTTGATCTTGTCCTTGAGGGCATCACCCTTGCGAACCGCGATGCCTACGCCGTCACCGAAGTATTTGACGTCGGTGAAGGCCGGGCCCACGAACGCAAAGCCCTTGCCGGCGTCGGTCTTGAGGAAACCGTCATCCAACAGGGTAGCGTCTGCCACGGTGCCGTCGAGGCGGCCGGCGGACAGGTCCAGGTAGATTTCATTCTGCGAACCGTACGGCTTGATCTCGGCACCCAGCGGGGCCAGGACTTCACGGGCGAAGCGCTCGTGGATCGAACCGCGCTGCACGCCGACGTTCTTGCCCTTGAGCTCGGTCAGGCCCTCGCTGATCTGAGTGCCGGCCTTCATCACCAGACGAGCCGGGGTGTTGTAATACTTGTTGGTGAAATCAACAGACTTCTTGCGATCTTCAGTGATGGACATGGAAGACAGGATCGCGTCGATCTTGCGCACCTTGAGCGCCGGGATCAGGCCGTCGAATTCCTGCTCGACCCACACGCACTTGACCTTCATCTCTTCGCACAGTGCATTGCCGATGTCGTAGTCGAAACCGACGATACTGCCGTCCGGGGCCTTCGAGGCGAACGGAGGGTAAGCCGCTTCGATACCGATTTTCAGGGGCTTTTCTGCGGCGAATGTCGACAGGGACAGCACGGACAGTGCCAGGGCGCCAAGCAGCACAAGTTTCTTCATCTTGGGACTCCATCGGGAAAGGGCAAAAACGGCAGAGTGAGCAACAGCCCAATATGCGAATGGGTGGAACGAACTTTAGTGCTGCGTCCTAAGAAAGCGTGCGTCAATTCAACGCAGCTCACGACGAGCGAGTGATCGGCATTCTAACGACAGGCCCGAAGCCGATATTTCTTCAATGCGACAACAAATTACAGAAGCACAGAAAACGCGACCTGAGCGCATTGACAGCCCCGCAAATTCATGCAAGAGCAAAAGAAAGGAAACCGATCTATGCTGCAAATTGCGGGCCCATTATTCGCAAACCCTTCTAATCCGGCAAGCACAGCGTGTCGCCTTGTTTTCCAAGACGCCTGGATCCGCCCTATAACGGGGCTTCGCGTTTCACATCGCCCCGTTGTGGCGCCTTTGGTTACACATTCCGAAACACCGGTAACGTTCAGCCCCCTCCTACTTTAAACGCCGATATTTATTCATCCATCGAACCCGTGGCGAGGGAGCTTGCTCCCGCTGGGCTGCGCAGCAGCCCCAAAGCCAGGCACAGCGGTCGTTCAGTCATACCGCATTGGCCGGTTTACGACTGCTGCGCAGCCGAGCGGGAGCAAGCTCCCTCGCCACAAAGGCACCACACGTCAAACTCTCCTGGCGTTAGCGACCATAAAAAAACCCCGCTCGGCAAAACCGGGCGGGGCTTTTCGGTGTTACGGGTTACCGTCAGGCGACGTTCATGGTCTTGTGCGTCTCGATCAGATGCGCCACCACACCCGGATCAGCCAAGGTGGAGATATCACCCAGCCCATCGTATTCCGCCGTGGCGATCTTGCGCAGGATGCGGCGCATGATCTTGCCGGAACGGGTCTTCGGCAGGCCCGGGGCCCACTGGATCACGTCTGGCGAGGCAATCGGACCGATCTCCTTGCGCACCCAGTTCTTCAGTTCCAGACGCAAGGCCTCGCTGGTTTCTTCGCCGGCATTGAGGGTCACGTAGACATAAATGCCCTGCCCCTTGATGTCGTGCGGCACACCCACCACCGCCGCTTCGGCGACTTTCGGGTGGGCAACCATGGCGCTTTCGATTTCGGCCGTGCCCATGCGGTGGCCGGACACGTTGAGCACGTCATCCACCCGACCGGTGATCCAGTAGTAGCCGTCCTCGTCACGACGCGCACCGTCGCCGGTGAAGTACATGCCGCTGAAGGTCTTGAAGTAGGTGTCGACAAAGCGGTCGTGGTCGCCGTACAGCGTGCGCGCCTGGCCTGGCCACGAATCGAGGATCACCAGATTGCCTTCGGCCGCGCCTTCCACCAGGTTGCCAAGGTTATCCACCAGCGCTGGCACCAC
Source organism: Pseudomonas sp. A214 (assembly GCF_900156295.1). Lineage (NCBI taxonomy): Bacteria > Pseudomonadati > Pseudomonadota > Gammaproteobacteria > Pseudomonadales > Pseudomonadaceae > Pseudomonas > Pseudomonas sp. A214. Next base: position 2,243,462 of record NZ_LT707062.1, on the reverse strand, counting down.
GCCGAAGAACGGACGCGTGGCCGAACCCGGCTTCAACGCCGTGGCACCCGGCAATGGGCTGATCAGCACGCCACCGGTTTCGGTCTGCCACCAGGTGTCGACGATCGGGCAACGCTCCTTGCCGACATTCTTGTAGTACCAGTCCCAGGCTTCCGGGTTGATCGGCTCGCCCACCGAACCCAGCAGGCGCAGGCTGCTGCCATCGGCACCTTCGACAGCGGCGGTGCCCGAGGCCATCATCGCGCGGATGGCGGTCGGCGCGGTGTAGAGAATATTGACCTTGTGCTTGTCGATGACCTGGGCCACCCGGGTGATGTCCGGGTAGTTCGGCACGCCTTCGAACAACAGCGTGGTCGCGCCATTGGCCAACGGGCCGTAGACGATGTAGCTGTGGCCGGTGACCCAGCCGACGTCGGCGGTGCACCAGTAGACTTCGCCCGGCTTGTAGTCGAACACGCGCTCATGGGTCAGGGCCGCATAGAGCAGGTAACCGGCGGTGGTGTGCTGCACGCCCTTTGGCTTACCGGTGGAACCGGAGGTGTAGAGGATGAACAGCGCCTCTTCAGCGCCCATTTCCTTCGGCGCACAAACGGTACCGGCCACTTTCATCAGGTCTTCGTACCAGATGTCACGGTGCTGGTTCCACTTGATGTTGCCAGCCGTGCGCTTGCACACGATGACTTTCTGGATGCTGCTGGTTTCCGGGTTGGTCAACGCATCATCGACGTTGGCCTTGAGCGGGATCTTCTTGCCTGCACGAATACCTTCGTCAGCAGTGATCACCACTTTGGATTTGCAGTCGATAATCCGACCGGCCAGTGCTTCCGGCGAGAAACCGCCAAACACTACCGAGTGAATCGCGCCGATCCGGGTGCAGGCCAGCATGGCGACCACGGCTTCGGGGATCATCGGCATATAGATCGTCACCACGTCGCCGCGATGCACGTCCTGGCCGCGCAGGGCGTTGGCGAACTTGCAGACTTCTTCATGCAGCTCGCGATAGGTGATATTGCGGCTCTCGGCAGGGTCATCGCCCTCCCAGATGATCGCAATCTGATCGCCGCGCTCGGCCAGATGACGGTCGAGGCAGTTGTAGGAAACGTTCAAGGTGCCATCGGCAAACCACTTGATGTCGACATGGTGATCGTCGAAGGACGTCTGCTTCACCGTGGTGAAAGGCTTGATCCAGTCGAGGCGCTTGGCCTGCTCGCGCCAGAAACCATCCGGGTTGACCACCGACTGCTGGTACATGGCCTTGTAGGTCGCCTCGTCAGTCAGCGTGTTAGCCGCTACCTCGGGACGAACGGGATACAGAGAAGCCGCACTCATCTTTCTTACCTCGGTGACATAGTTGTTTTTGTATGTACCCGTTGTAGCCGGGGCGAGCCTATAGAACCATTCGACGATGGTAGTAACAAGTCCCTACAAAATGTCGGTACTAACGTGCAAACCCCTGCCAGCAGGCCTTTTCCTGTGTGGGAGTGGGCTTGCTCCTGAGGGTGGTGGATCAGTTTGCATTGATATTGACTGACACACCGCCATCGCGAGCAGGCTCGCTCCCACAATTGATCTCCACTGAACGCTTGCTTTGTGTCCAACGCCGCTCCCCTGTGGGAGCGAGCCTGCTCGCGATAGCGGCGGCACATCCAACATCGATGGCACAGACAGCCACCGGACTCTGCAACGATTATTACCAGATCAACCAACAGTGTTTATCAAAACCCGGTCTTTTTGCGATTAACCCCACCCCCTAAAATCCACCTCGCCAACCGGCAAACACGATTAACGCAACACAGCCCCCACGAAGGCCGTTAATCCAACTCCCAAAACCTGTTCCACACGCAGCCCCAAAAAGGTTGCGTGACCCCACTCGACCTCAAAAAAGGTGAAACAGATGAAAGCTTTATGGGTTCTGGTCCTCGCTGGCCTTAGCGTCACCGCGATGGCAGATGAGGCCCCGACCGACGTTGCACAGCAAAAACCAGCCATTGAGGAGTACACCTACTCCACCCACCTGGACATCGCCAAAGTCATCTCCATGAGCGACATCCCGAACGTCTGCGAAGTGGTCCCGGCCAAGATGGAATACGACGACTCCAAAGGCCAGCGCCACATCCTGCGCTACAGCGTCATGGGCACCGGCTGCTCCAACGGCTGATCAACTTAAACGAACCAGGAGCAACCTCCATGAAAACCAAACTGATCCTTGCCTTGACCCTGTCCGTCCTGGCCGCCCAGACCTTTGCCGCCGACGGTTATGACCGCACCGGCTCCGCTGTCGCTGAAGACGGTTACGACCGAACCGGTTCGGCCACCGTTGCCGAGGATGGCTACGACCGCACCGGCTCCGCTACTGTCGCTGAAGATGGCTATGACCACACCGGTTCGGCACATATCGGTTGATCATAAATGGCATTTTCCATAGCCCGATTTTGATCGGGCTTGGTTGTGTCTGTAACCATCAAAAAGCCCTTGCAAACACAACATGTAGTGCAAAACCTCAAAAAATGCTCGTTTTTTGATCAAAAAATACCGTCACCCGACCCATGCAAAAAAAATCTTCAGCGGCCAAAGCCTTGTAAACCCTTGCTCCCACGCGGATATACCGCCCGCGACCTCCTCCGTGGGCTATTTCGCCGCAGCACGTAGGCAAAAAAGTCCTTATAATGCCGCCTTAAACGGGCCTGCAATATTCCCTTACAGGGAGTCAAACCAGCCTGAAGCCCACGCAGAGGCCCATTGCCTCCTCGCGCTCACAGCCGCTTCAGAACGACCCGTACATTTTTCTGTTTATTGCCTGCGTCAGCTGCTGCAACAAACGATTTTCCAAGATCCACCGCGGCCAGTAGGCCTTCAACGGGCATCTGGCCCTCACGCAGGAGACAACACGTCATGCTGAGCTGGGACGAATTCGACAAAGAAGACGGCGAAGTCGCTGTAAAAGGCGCCAACGCCGGCCACGCTTCTGAAGCCAACATGGACCGCCTCGACAGCGCCGGCGGTGCCGCCGCCCTCGAAGCCCGGGCCGTGACGGCCAGCGACTCGGCCGCGATCATTCGCGCCAAGGCCGCCCTCGACAAACTCGACGTCGCCGAAGGCCTCGCCGAACTCGAAGGCGCCTCCGCCCGTGTCGCCGTCGATGAAAAGCGCATGATCAACTGCCGCGCCGACCTCAACCAGCTCGTGCCATTCAAATACGACTGGGCCTGGCAGAAGTACCTGGACGGCTGCGCAAACCACTGGATGCCGCAAGAAGTCAACATGACCGCCGACATCGCCCTCTGGAAAACCCCGGAAGGCCTGACCGACGACGAGCGCCGCATCGTGATGCGCAACCTGGGCTTCTTCTCCACCGCCGACTCCCTGGTTGCCAACAACCTGGTCTTGGCCGTGTACCGCCTGATCACCAACCCCGAATGCCGCCAGTACATCCTGCGCCAGGCGTTCGAAGAGGCGATCCACACCCACGCCTACCAGTACTGCATCGAATCGCTGGCCATGGATGAAGGCGAAATCTTCAACATGTACCACGAGATCCCATCGGTCGCGAAAAAAGCCGCCTGGGGCCTGAAATACACCCGTTCGATCTCCGATCCGAAGTTCGAAACCGGCACCCCGGACACCGACAAGGAATTGCTGCGCAACCTGATCGCCTACTACTGCGTTCTGGAAGGCATCTTCTTCTACTGCGGCTTCACCCAGATCCTCTCCATGGGCCGCCGCAACAAAATGACCGGCGTCGCCGAGCAGTTCCAATACATCCTGCGCGACGAATCCATGCACCTGAACTTCGGCATCGACGTGATCAACCAGATCAAAATCGAAAACCCGCACTTGTGGGATGCCGAGATGAAGGAAGAAGCGACCCAGATGATCCTGCAAGGGACTCAGTTGGAGATCGAATACGCGCGCGACACCATGCCTCGCGGCGTGCTGGGCATGAACGCGGCGATGATGGAGGACTACCTCAAGTTCATCGCTAACCGTCGCCTGTCGCAGATTGGTCTGAAGGAAGAGTATCCAGGGACGACGAACCCGTTCCCTTGGATGAGCGAGATCATGGACTTGAAGAAAGAGAAGAACTTCTTTGAGACTCGGGTGATTGAGTATCAGACGGGTGGGGCGCTTAGCTGGGATTGATTCGAAAGAAAAATCTTAGGCTGCACGCTTAAATAAAAACCCCGTGAAAACGGGGTTTTTTGTTTTCTATAAGAGCCGATATCGCGTTTAACTTCAGGGCAGCCAAGCAACCTTTGCCCTACGAAAAACTCAGAATCGTTGCGCATTGGTGGCGGAAAGCTTCTCGGATTTTGCGAGGGTTTTGAGATTCCATCAGAAGCCGTCGTCCGTTGTTCAGGCGGCGGTTTTTTGTTGGTGATATGGAATTGGGGCTGCTACGCAGCCAGCGGGAGCAAGCTCCCTCGCCACGGGGTGTCAAACCACAGGTTAGCGGCAAGCTTGATGGCCGGGGAATTTTGGGAATCGCGAGCAGGCTCGCTCCCACAGTTTTTTGGTGGTGTGCTGAAACTTTGAGTGCAACCGGCCCTGCCCTTCGCTATTAATACATTTCCCCCTCATGGACCCGAGCCCCGATGAAATTCGACCTCGCCTACTGCCTCAGCCTCGACGACAAGCTGTCGATCTATGACGTGCGCGATTTGAATTTTGACGAGACGGTGGCATTCGATTCCGCGAAGGAACAGTTTCAATGCCCCAACGATGCCTGTCGGGCGGCGTTTGATGCGGCGAATGTGTTGGGGACGTTCAACGCCAAGAACGTGAATTACGTGCGCACGCCGCACTTCAAGAACATCCCCAGCACGCGGCATATCGAGGGTTGTCCTTATGTCAGCCTGAAGACTCCGGCATCAGGCCTGGAGACGGAGGGCGGGGAAACGGATGACGGTCCGGAGGAGCATTTTCCGTCGGAATTATTGCTGACTCGGCGTGAGTATGTGCGCAAGCCATCCAGCCCGACGGTGGTGGCGGACGTTCTGCGCGATGAGCGAGAGCCTTCAGCCGCCAGTCATGTCGAGCACCCGAGCCGTGATTCAGCGCCGGACAAGACCAGCGTCTTCGCCCATCCGGTGGAGTGTTTTGTGTCGAACTTCGCGGACAGGGAACTGCTCAAGCGCATGCCGCTGAAGATTGGCGAGCACACGGCGCCCTATGGATCGTTCTTCAAGAAGATCGAATACCTGCTGGACAACAAGGGGCTGATTTACTGGGGCAAGATCAAGCAGATCAAGGATTACACCCAGAGCTTTCGCATCGACTTCGAAGCAAAGGTCTGGTTCAAGCAACCGGACGAGGCGAAGAAGAAGCCTTACTCGGTGAACGTTTACCTGAGCAAGAAGCTGATCGACAACTACCGCAAACGCAAAGCGTTTCTGGAAGAGATCAAGCACGCCATCGAGAGTGACGCGCCATTGTATTGCTTCTTTTATGGCGTGACGCCGGAGCTGAAACAGGTGCCGAGCAAGAAAAACCCCGAGCAGACGTTCGGGGTGTTCAGCGCCAATATCGAGAACCTGGATCACTTCATTATTCGGGAAGCGCCGGGGTTGGCTGGTCAATAGCTACCCTACCCTAGCCACATCCCAACCATCACAAACATCAACAACCCTACATACACCCGCGCATGCAGCCGATCCGGTATCCGCCCGATCCATGGCGTTGCCAGGCGGATGCCCAGTAGCGCGCCGAGTGTGAGCACAACAAAGGCCAGCAAGTCTACGAAACCGACAAACCACGGGCCGAAGTCTGTCCCGGTGAAGCTGGCCAAGCCCATGTAGGTGACGGTGCCGGCCAACGCGACGGGCACGCTCAGTGGATTGGCCATCGACGTGGCCTGGGACATGCTCAGGCCACAACGGCGCAGCAGTGGCACGGTCATGACGCTGCCGCCGACGCCCAGCATTGTGGCGATGATTCCGATGGTTGTGCCGCCCAACGCGGTCTCCATTGGCGCCAAAGGGCGTAGGACGGCATCGCTGGCGCGTGTCAGAAAACCTCGCCGCAGCAGGCAGTCCAGGATGGTCAGGCCCAGGTAAGCCATGAAGGCGTAGCGGATAATCTCGCCATTGAGCCAAGTGGCGGCCGCTGCGCCGAAGACCGCCCCCAGCGCAATGAAACCGCCGAACGGCCACAGGTAATGACGAATCAGTTGACCGGCACGCTGGTGTTTTCCGGTGGCGACCAGGGCGTTGACGATCATGACGCAGGTCGAGGTGGCGACGGCAATGTGCATGGCCGATTCACCGATGGCGTCACCCGAGTGATGGGCCATCAGCATGCGATACATCAAAGGCACCACGACGAAACCGCCGCCAAAGCCGAACAACACCGCCGTTACGCCACTCAGGCAGCCGAAGCACGCAAGCAATACATAGAACATCGAGGCGAATCCGTGAAATGGGAGGCGCCCCACGTTAGATAAGCGAAGCTTGGCCCGCTCTAGCAAACAGGCCAATAATGTTTGCGTTTACGCCAATGATGAGTAGCCCCTCGATGCGCAACACTTCGATCGATTTATTGGATGCGATCCCCAGGGCTGTCGTCGCCATTGGCACCGACTACCCCCACGGACATTTACTGCCCTCGCACCATCATCGCCGGGCGCAGTTGCTGTATGGCGCCACTGGTGTGATGCACGTCCGCACCGAAGACGGTAATTGGGTGGTGCCGCCGCAACGGGCGGTATGGATCCCGCCCGGGGTTGCCCATGAGGTGCTGATGCTGGGGGTCAGCACGCGCAGCGTGTACATCGAACCGGCCGCGGTGACGGCCATGGACGCCCGTTGCCAAGTCATCAGCGTGTCGCCCCTGATGCGCCAGTTGCTGCTGGAAGCCGTGGAGCTTGCGCCGGAATACGACGAGGCCGGACGCGACGGCGCGCTGATCAATCTGTTGCTGCACGAACTGTTGCGCAGCACTCATTTGCCGTTGCACCTGCCACTGCCCAAGGACCCACGCCTGCTCGGCCTGTGCCAGGAGTTTCTGAAACGCCCCAACGCCCACGTCTCACCTGTGCAATGGGTGGCGCAGTTGCCTATCAGCCTGCGCTCGTTCAATCGGCTGTTCAGCCGGGAAACCGGGTTGAGTTTCAGCCAATGGCGACAACAGGCCTGTGTGATGTCGGCGCTGTCTCGATTGGTCGTAGGCGATTCGGTAACCCGTATTGCCCTGGATCTGGGCTACGACAGCCCCGCAGCGTTCTCCACCATGTTTCGTCGGGTGCTGGGTCACGCACCGAGTGCCTGGCTGGAAAAGACCACCGGTCATTGATCAAAAAAATGAGATTGATCAGGATTCAAAACAACTGTACAAAAACACAGTATTTTTTGAATCCACAGCTTTGGAGAACTCCCATGGCCTCGCTCGCAATCAAAACCACCCTGGAACGCATCGCTGTCTATCAATTCACCCCTGCCCACAGCGCGCAGGCTCGAGCCATGCTGGGCTGGAGTGTCGAGGAATTGTCACGGCAGTCTGGAGTCTCGACCCAGGCCATCCGGCGCTTCGAAGCGGGGGGCGAGCTACTTGATGTCACCCGCCTGGCCCTGGCCTTTCGGCTGGAAGCCGAAGGCCTGGTGTTCTTCCCGGGCTTTGCGCCTGGGCGCGGCATGAATATCAAAGGCGCCACGCCGGATCCGATGGGGCGGCCAGACTACGCAATGATCGAATGATCGATGCGTCGAGGGTCAGGCCATATCGGGCTGGTCTTGATAAGCCGAGGGTTCCACGTCCAGCCACCAGGCGCGGCCACGTTGCGGTTGCGCGAGGCTGAAAGCTTCACCCATTTGCGGGGTGGCAATGCAGACGTTGCGCTCCCAGGCCAGGGCCAGGATGCGATCGAAGGGTTCGTACCAGGCATGCATCGACAAATCGAACGTGCCGTTGTGGATCGGCAGCAACCAGCGGCCATTGAGGTCGATATGCGCCTGGAGGGTTTGCTCCGGTTGCATGTGGATGTGCGGCCATTCGACGTTGTAGGCGCCGGTTTCCATCAGCGTCAGGTCGAATGGGCCGTATTGCTGGCCGATGCGTTTGAACCCGTCGAAATAGCCCGTGTCGCCGCTGAAGAAGATTCGGGTGGCGCCATCGATCATCACCCACGAAGCCCATAACGTGCTGTTGCCGTCGAACAGCCCGCGACCGGAAAAGTGCTGGGAGGGTGTGGCGATGAATTCAATGCCGTCCACTTCGGTGCTCTGCCACCAGTCCAGCTGACGCACCTTGCTGGCGTCGATGCCCCATTTGATCAGGGTGTCGCCCACCCCGAGAGGGGCCAGGAAATGCCGTGTCTTGGCGGCAAGTTGGAGGATGGCCTGATGATCGAGATGGTCGTAGTGATCATGGGAAAGAATCACCGCTTCAATTGGCGGCAGCTGTTCCAGGCTGATGGGCGGCTGATGGAAGCGCTTGGGGCCAGCCCATTGCAGGGGGGAAGCGCGCTCGGAAAAAACCGGGTCGGTCAGCCAGAACTTGTCTCGCAGCTTGAGCAGCACCGTGGAATGCCCGAGGCGGAAGACGCTGTTGTTCGGCGCGGCCAGCAGGTCGGCGCGCGTCAGCGGTTGTACCTCGATGGTGCCCGCAGGACGGGTGTTGCGCGGTTTGTGGAAGATCATGTTCCACATGATGCGTAGCATCTGGCCGAGCCCTTGGCGCGGTGTAGGGGCGTGGTTACGGTACTTTCCTTGCTCCTGCTGGGATGAAGGAAGCACCGCAGGGCTGTCAGTCGAAGAAAAAATGGTCATGATGCGAAAACTCCAAGGACGTCGTCGCAATTGCGCTTCGCCGTTGTGGGACGCTAATGGCCGTTGCATGCACGCTCAGCCGCCTGATTGAAAACTACACTACTCGGTGTAGTTTGTAGATTGCAGCAATCCCGAGAGCAAGTAAACTGCCAAGTGTAACTTCCCTTCTCCAGATGATGATTAACCATGACCGTACCGCCGCAGCGCCTCACCGAGCGAAAACGCGAATCCATCCTCCAGGCCGCGATTGCCGAATTCCGTAGCAGCGGTTTCGAGATCACCAGCATGGACAAGATCGCGGCGACGGCGGGTGTGTCAAAGCGCACGGTATATAACCACTTCCCCAGCAAAGAGGAGTTGTTTGCGGAAATTCTGAATCGATTGTGGAACAGCATTACCGCCGAACAGGACATGGCCTACAGCCCGGAGCAGCCCCTGCGTGAGCAGCTTCGAAAGCTGCTGCAAGCCAAATTGCACATGCTGGCAGACGATAATTTTCTCGATCTGGCGCGCATCGCCATTGCCGCGACGATTCATTCGCCCGAGCGAGCCCAGGATATGGTTGCGCGCATGGGTCAGCGCGAAGAAGGTTTGACCGTGTGGATTCGCCAGGCCCAGGCCGACGGTCGGTTGAAAGCCGTGGAGCCGGCGTTTGCGGCGCAACAGATGCACGGGCTGATCAAGACGTTCGCCTTCTGGCCTCAAATTTCCATGGGCCAGCCGTGCCTGACCCAGGATGAACAGACTCAGGTGGTTGAATCGGCCCTCGACATGTTCCTGGCCCGCTATCAGGTCTGAGTGTCGCTACCACCGCAGAAACGGATTACGGCATCGATGGCTTGCTCACGAATTTCTCGTGCATCTCGGTAGTCAGGCAGTCGATGCGCTCGGTCAATGCCTTGGTCATTTCCGTCAGGCGGGTGTTCTGCTCCAACAACTCGAGCAATTGCGCCGTGTTCTGTGCTGCCTGGGCCTGGCGCTCACTGTTGGCAATGGCCAGTGCTTCGCGATGTTGAGCATCCGCTTCGGCTTGGGCCTTGTCCCGCGCGGCTTGGCGTGTCTGCGCCAGCAGGATCAGCGGGGCGGCGTAGGCCGACTGTAGGCTGAACGCCAGATTCAGCAAGATGAACGGGTAAGCATCGAAATGAACCACACCCAACATGTTCAGGCTTATCCAGATCAACACGATCAAGGTCTGCGCCCCCAGGAACATGGGTGTCCCGAAAAAACGCGCGAATGCCTCCGCGCGTAGCGCAAAGCGGTCATTACCAAAGGTCGGCCCCAAATGCGCGTGGGGACGATGAAAACGCAAGTGATCAACAGGTGCTGTGGAAGTGGGCTGCGACGATTCTGTCATCATGATGTTCTCTGCCTGAGGCTGGGGCTCAAGTCACTATACCGCCGGGAGATCCTCCTCGATTGAGCCATCAACGCCCTGTTGGACAAAAGTCAGTGCAAGCGCAGATTGCACCTGAGTTCATCGAACAATGTCACCACTGAGCGCAAGGCGCGACAGTCGGGCCGGGTCAGCAGCCAAAGGGCCGTGTCATACCCCACCAGCGGTTCGCCAATGGGGGTAAGGCCCTTGTTTTCGCCGATCAGAAAGTCCGGCAACGCCGCCACGCCCAGCCCGGCTCGAACCAACTCGGTGACCGAAAGCATGCTGTTGCAGCGATAGGCCGGCACCACGCCAGGAAGATGCTGACGGCGCCAAGCCACAGTGGGGTGATCGGGGAGAAAGTCATCCGGCGCGATCCAGGTCATGGCGGCCAGATCATCCGTATTTACCGAACGCAGATAGCGGGTGTCGGCACATACCCGATAAACCACATTACCCAGATGCCGCCCGACCAGATGTTCCGGCGGCGTACGGGTCAGTCGCAAGGCGATGTCGGCGTCGCGGCGGCTCAGGTTGGCAAAGTCGTTCGAGGTGCTCAGCTCAAGGAACAGCGCCGGGTAAGCAGGCATGAACCGCGCCAGGGCCGGCAGCAACAATGCTTGCAGGACCGAGTCAGTGCAGGTCAGGCGCACCGTGCCGCTGACGACCTCACCGCCCTGCTCCACCCCGATACGCGCCGCCTCCAACGCTTGTTCGGCGCGCTCGGCCTGCTCAGCCAGCGCCTGGGCCAGGCTCGTGGGCAAATACCCTGCACGGCTTTTTTCGAACAAGGGTTGGCCCAGGGCGGCCTCCAGCCGCCGTACCGAGCGGAAGACCGTGGACACATCCACGTGCAGCAAGCGCGCGGCTCGGGCCAGCGAACCGCCACGGACCAGCGCCAGGATCAGGGACAGATCGGGATAGTCCAGACGATAGTGCGTCGATGCATTGATCACTTGGGCAAATGCCAATATTGATTGCGTGAACGCCAATCTATAGTGGCGACCAGGAATCAACAAGCGGCGAGCCTCTCATGGAAAACCAGCGTTCTTTGCACATCGCCCTGGTCGGCGACTATGACCCTCAAATAACGGCCCATCGGGCCATCCCCATCGCACTCGAACTGGCCAGCAAGCAAACCGGTCATCACATTGGATTTCAATGGCTGGGCACCGACCTCATCACCGACAGCGCCGTCCTGAATGGTTTCGACGGGGTCTGGTGCGTGCCCGGCAGCCCTTACCGAAACGAAAATGGCGCGCTGCAAGCCATTCGTTTTGCCCGCGAACAGCGTCGCCCTTTCCTCGGCACCTGCGGCGGTTTTCAGCATACCGTGCTGGAATACGCGCGCAATGTGAAGGGCTGGGCCGACGCAGCCCATGGCGAAACAGCTCCCGAGGCTGAACGGGCACTGCTGACGCCGTTAAGCTGTGCGCTGATCGAAACCATCGACTGTCTTGAGCTTGACGCCGATTCGTTGATTGCCAAGGCCTATGGTCGCCTTAAGGTTTTCGAAGGATATCGGTGCAGCTTTGGGGTCAATCCACAGTTTGAGCGGGACTTGCTGAGTGACCGCTTGCACGCCGTGGCCCGGGATTCGGCTGGCGATTTACGGGCCGTGGAGCTGGCTGATCATCCTTTTTTTGTCGCGACCCTGTTCCAGCCTGAGCGCGCAGCGTTGGAAGGACGTGTGCCGCCGCTGGTCAGTGCGTTTGTCGAGGCTTGCCGGAGGACAGCATCATGAGCGCCCCGTATTACGCGGTGATTTTCACCTCCCTGCGCACTGAGGGGGACCAGGGTTACGCCCAAGCCGCTGAGCGCATGCTGACTCTGGTTCAAGAGCAGCCGGGCTTCCTCGGCGTCGAGTCGGCCCGTGGCGCAGACGGCTTGGGCATCACCGTGTCCTACTGGAGCAGCGAAGCGGCGATCCTGGCCTGGAAACAGCACCCCGAACACCGCGCAATCCGCGAACGCGGTCGCTCGACCTGGTACGCCCATTGCCACACGCGGGTGTGCAAGGTCGAACGGGACTATGCCTTCCAGCGCCAAACCTGATGCCAGCCTACAAAACCTGCTCGCGAAAGCGCTGGGCCAGCTTGCATCCATGCTGAATGTGCCGCCGTCATCGCGAGCAGGCTCGCTCCCACATTAGTTTTTCAGGGCTACCCGATTCGGTGTCCACCTCAAATCCCTTGTGGAAGCGGGCTTGCTCGCGAAAGCGCTGGGTCAGCTTGCATCCATGCTGAATGTGCCGCCGCCATCGCGGGCAAGCCTTGCTCCCACAGTGGTTTTTCAGGGCTATCCAATTCGGTGTTCACCGCAAATCCCTTGTGGGAGCGAGCCTGCTCGCGATTGCGGCAGATCAGCTTGCATCAGTGTTGAATGTGCTGCCGCCATCGCGGGCAAGCCTTGCTCCCACAGTGGTTTTTCAGGGTTAACCGATTCGGTGTCCACCTCAGACCCCTTGTGGGAGCGAGCCTGCTCGCGATTGCGGCAGATCAGCTTGCATCAGTGTTGAATGTGCCGCCGCCATCGCGGGCAAGCCTTGCTCCCACAGTGGTTTTTCAGGGCTAACCGATTCGGTGTTCACTTCAAATCCCTCGTGGAAGCGGGCTTGCTCGCGAAAGCGCTGGGTCAGCTTGCATCCATGCTGAATGTGCCGCCGCCATCGCGGGCAAGCCTTTCTCCCACAGTTTTTTTTCAGCCCATTCATAGTCGGCGTGGCTTTAGCCTTCCACCAACTGACGCACTGCAACAATCTCCGGCAGGTCGCTACGGGCCATGTAAACCCGCAACGGTTCGGTGAGGTTGATCCGGTCGTCGATGTTCTGGTCCAGCAGCAACTGGATGCGCTGGCGACTCAGGGCCATGGTGCCGTCTGCCACCGGAGTCCAGACAAATTCGCAGGTGGGGATGATGCCGTCGTCGGCCACGTCCATGCCAAAGGCATCTTCGCTGAAGCGCACGATGTACTGGCCGGTTTTGCGGTTCAGGCCGACAAAACCCTTGAGCTGGTCGGCGGCCTGGCAGATGAATGTCGAAGTGGTGCGCATGGTAAACCTCATGGATGCGTCCCGCAGGACGTCTGATCGATGGTTTACACGCAGGGCAAGTGGATGCTGTCTTCGGGTTTCCCTCTGCCGGGGAAACTGGTGCGGCCAAGCGTACTGCAAAGCAGCCTGAAAAAGCGTGGGAAAAATCTGCTTTGCGCATTTTTATGTCGGTATAGCGATAGCGCCAGGAACGTTCAGTTGTTAAAAGATAGGTCTTTGCGAAACCCACGAAAGGATCTCGAGCATGCCTGTCACCTTCACCCGTAGTGCCCTGATGCTGAGCCTGCTGCTTGGCTTCGGCCAGACACAGGCCGGCGAAGCCGCGCCCCCCAAGTCCCTCGCGGCCCTTCAGGGCATTCCTCACCCAGCGGTGATCGCCCACCGCGGCGCCTCGTTTGACGCGCCGGAAACCACCGCCGCGGCCTACAAACTGGCCCGCGACCTGGGCGCCGACTACTTGGAACTGGACCTGCAACGCAGCAAGGACGGCGTACTGTTCGTGCTGCACGACGACAGCCTGCTGCGCACCACCGATGTCGCGACCAAATTCCCCGAGCGCAAGGACAGCACCGCCAACGAATTCACCATGGCGGAACTCAAAACCCTCGATGCCGGCAGTTGGTTCAACACCGCCTACCCGGACCGCGCCCGCCCGTCGTTCGTGGGCCTGAAAATCCTCACCCTCGACGAAGTCATCAACATCGCCGAAGGCAACCCGCTGCACAAACCGGGGCTGTACATCGAAACCAAGGAGCCGAAGCTGTTCCCCGGCATCGAGCGCGACTTGAAGGATAAACTGCATGACCGCGGCTGGTTGAGCCCGTCGGGCTCCAAGCTCGCCAAACGCGCCACCGGTGTAGGTCAGGGCAAAGGCAAGGTGGTGTTGCAAACCTTCGAAAAGAGCAGCCTCGAACTGCTGCAAAAAGAAATGCCGAACGTGCCAAAAGTCCTGCTGTTGTGGGTGGGCGATGGCTACATCGAGGCCAAGTCGAAGGTGACGTTTGCCGAGTCCGGCGAAACGGACAAGGCGGCCTATTACGCCAAACAGCAGCCCAAGGACAACGCCGAGTTTGAACAATGGGTTCAATTCGCCAAGGCACAAGGCGCTATCGGCACCGGGCCGTCCGCCGCGTTGACTCAAGGCGGCAGCCAGAGTTATTCGGATCTGGTGCAGCCGTGGATGAACCAATACACCCATGACCAGGGTTTGTTGGTGCACGTTTATACGGTTGATGAAGCGGTGGACTTCAGAAAAGTGCTGGAGGCCGGAGTGGATGGCATCTTTACCAACCGCGCCAGCGAACTGCTCAAATACTTGAAGCGTCCCGAAACAGGCAGCGTGGCGCAGGTGCTGGAGAACAACGGTTACTGAATTAAGGGTGAATTAAGTTGCCACAGTTAATCTGAACCCACTTAAACGACACACCCCTTAATCACAGCAAGGAAAGAACACATGAAAACTTTGACTGCCCTGTTCACCGCCGCAGCCCTGACCCTCACCGCCGGCCTGGCCCAGGCTGATGTTCGAGTCGACCAGATTCCTGAGTTGGTCAAGAGCGGAAAAATCAAGCCGCTGGAAGAGATGAACCAAGCAGCCCTGAAGTTGCACCCAGGCGCAACCATCACCGACACCGACCTGGATAACCACTTCAACGGTTATGAATATGAAGTTGAACTGAGAATGGCCGATGGCACAGAGTGGGATGTAGACTTTGACGCAACTACCGGCAAAGTCCTGAGCGACAAGCAAGACCGTTAATTGGTCACTAAAATGAGCCGCGCAACCTCAGGGTTGCGCGGCTTTTTTGCATCTATCGACAACTACCGCTAACGACCGTCGACCGTCAGGCACTCAACCGCGCCGTCACTTCATTCAACTGCCCTGACAAACCGTGCAGGTTCCGACTCGCGGCTTCGGTGCGCTGTACATTGTCCAGGTTAGTGCTGGCGATGCAGGTGATTTCGGTCAGGTTGCGCGAGATGTCTTCAGCCACCGAGGTCTGCTCTTCTGCGGCAGTGGCGATCTGACGATTCATGTCGCGAATCGCTTCCACGGCCTGGGTAATGCGTTCGAGCATCACACCGGCCTGAGTCACCTGCTCCACACTTTCTTCACTGCGCGACTGACCGCTCTCGATGGCCTGGGCTGCATCCACCGCACCGGTTTGCACGGTCTGGATAATCTGGTTGATCTCGATGATGGACGAGGCGGTGCGCTGGGCCAGACTGCGCACCTCATCGGCAACCACCGCGAAACCGCGTCCAGCCTCGCCAGCCCGGGCCGCTTCGATGGCAGCGTTGAGGGCCAACAGATTGGTCTGCTCGGCGATACCGCGGATCACTTCCAGCACCTTGCCAATGCGCCCGCTATCGGTTTCCAACTGGCGGATGACTGTGGCCGTGTTGGCGATTTCACCGCGCATGCGGGTGATGGTATGAATGGTCCCTTGCATGACCTTCTCGCCCTGCTGCGCCGAGTGATCGGCGTCATCGGCGGCCTGTGCCGCGTCGGCGGCATGGCGAGCGACTTCCTGGGCGGTGGCGGACATTTCGTTCATCGCCGTCGCCACCTGGTCGGTGCGTTCGAATTGCTCGCTGGTGCCTTGGCTCATCAGGCTGGCGATGGCATTAAGCTCGCCGCTGGCACTGTCCAGTTCCGTGGCACTGCGCTGCAGACGCGAGAAGGTTTCGGCGAGAAAGTCGCGCAGGGTATTGGCGGCCAGCGCCAGGTCACCCAATTCGTCCTGCCGGTTGCTGACTACCCGCTCGGCGAAACGGCCGCGACTCAGTTGGGTCACGTATTCGATCAGGTTGCGGATCGGCTGCACCAGGTTGCGATTGACCAGCCACAGGCTGAACAGCCCGATCAGCAGGCCGGAAACCAGCATGATCACGGTGCCCAGCATAATCGTGCGATCGGCACCGGCACTGATCTGCGCCGATTGTTCGCCGGCAAGTTTGCGCAACTCCACCACCAGCGCACTCATTTGCTCGCTGGCCGCGCGGTCCACACCTTTGACCGCCGCATCACCCGCCGCCGCATCGCCGCCCGCCGTCACAAACGCATCACGGCCCTTCTGGTAGGCCGCACCCAATTGACGGTGTTCGTCTCGCAGACCCTCGATCCGAGTCTTGATGGGTGTCGCAACCCCTTCAAGGGCGATCAACTGGCCAAGAATACCCTGGACATCATGCTGGCGATCTTCGAACTGCTTCCAGTATTTAGCCAGGTCTGCCGGCTGCTTGCCGCGCAGCAGAACGTTTTTCCATTCCTGGACCTGCACCTTGAATTGCAGGTTGGCCTCATCGATCAACTGCGACGCACGCAACGGGCCATCGATCAGGTTGCGATAGTTCTGGACGCCGTTGGAGAGGAAATGGAAAGACGCCAGGGCAATCAGCAACATCGCCAGCAGGCTGCCACTGAGCAAGGCGAGAATCTGCGCTCTCAGGGATTTTTGTAGAAACATGGAGGGAAATCTCTTGAAAAGAAGAAAGAGCCAAGCTCACGGACGACACGTCCCGACCTCCATGTTCGTGGTTTGCAGTGTCGCAACCGAATGCGGGATATGTACAAGCCATCGACCCGCCGTGCGCATTCTTGAGCCTTCGCGACGACCGGTAGCAGGCGTTTGATGATTGGACATGTCCTGTCCAGACAAGCCCTTTTGTCGCCGCAACGGAACTTAAAAGTCTTTTTGTCATTTCTTCTGCTGTATCCTGCCCAAGCTTTGTAAAAGCGCGGATCTACCAGATCTACCAACAGACTTTGCGAGGAGCGCGATATGCACGAGATTCCTAATCTCCCCTTCCCTAGCCTGCACGAAACTGAGCAGACGACCACGCTACAAGCCGGGGGGCAACCAGACGCCCAGCAACCCGAGCCCAAAGAAGCCACTGAACGCCGCCAGGCCGACAGCGAAGACTGATTCACCCGCACGACCAGACCGTGTGGAAAGCGCTAAGATGCGCTTTCCACACTGCCTGAATCCTGAGCCCCCCATGACCGATGACCCTACCTTCAGCGAAGCCCAAGCCAGCGTCCTGATCGGCACCGCCGAAAAGATGGTCGATATCTGGACGCGCCTTTCCCCAGAGAAACAAGCCGCCCTGCTGGCACGATTTGGCACTGAAGAAAACGCCCTCGCTGCATTGGTCACCACACACCTGGTGGCCGGACAAGACGACACCCCAGCGCCATCCGGCAAATAGTTTTACTTTTCCACGCTTCACGGTCGCAGGCACCGCTATCATAAGCAGCCTATCTATCCTGCTGCTCCGTGGACTCTTTACCCATGCCAGATACCCAGCGCCCCTTGGCGGTCACGCTGCAAGTCGTTTCCATCGTTCTGTTCACTTTCATTGGCTACCTGAATATCGGCATTCCCCTCGCCGTGTTGCCCGGGTTCGTCCACGGCGAACTGGGTTTTGGCGCGGTGATCGCCGGGTTGGTAATCAGCGTCCAGTACCTGGCCACCCTCCTCAGTCGTCCTTATGCCGGACGGATCATCGACAACCTGGGGAGCAAGCGCGCGGTCATGTTCGGCCTCGCCGGTTGCGGGCTGAGCGGTGTGTTCATGCTGGCGTCTGCCTGGACGTCAAACCTACCGACGCTGAGCCTGATCAGCCTGCTGATCGGCCGCCTAGTGCTGGGCAGCGCCGAAAGCCTGGTAGGCTCGGGATCGATTGGCTGGGGCATCGGCCGGGTCGGCGCGGCGAATACCGCCAAGGTGATTTCCTGGAACGGTATCGCCAGCTACGGCGCGCTGGCGATTGGCGCGCCGTTGGGGGTGTGGCTGGTGAAATCCCTGGGGCTGTGGAGCATGGGCGTCAGCATTATTTTGCTGGCGTTGCTGGGGCTGGCGCTGGCCTGGCCGAAAACGGCGGCGCCCATTGTCACTGGCGAACGGCTGCCTTTCATGCATGTTCTCGGACGCGTCCTGCCCCATGGCTGCGGCCTGGCCCTGGGCTCCATCGGTTTTGGCACCATCGCCACGTTCATCACCCTGTATTACGCCACGCAGCAGTGGGACAACGCAGTGCTGTGCCTGAGCCTGTTCGGCGCCAGCTTCATCGGCGCGCGCTTGCTGTTCGGTAATTTGATCAACCGCCTGGGCGGCTTCCGGGTGGCGATTGCCTGCCTGTCGGTGGAAACCCTGGGGTTGTTGTTGCTGTGGCTGGCGCCGGATGCGCACTGGGCCTTGGCCGGCGCGGCATTGAGCGGCTTCGGTTTTTCCCTGGTGTTCCCGGCGCTGGGGGTGGAAGCGGTCAACCTGGTACCCGCCTCCAGCCGTGGCGCGGCGGTGGGCGCCTATTCGTTGTTCATTGACTTGTCCCTGGGGATTACCGGGCCGTTGGCCGGTGCGATTGCCGCAGGTTTCGGTTTTGCTTCGATCTTTTTGTTCGCCGCGCTGGCGGCCTTGGGCGGGTTGTTGCTGAGTCTCTACCTGTACCGCCAGGCGCCGAAGTATCGCCAGGAGCGGGAGAAAAACTAGAAATCCACCTTGCCGCGCCCGGCTTTGATCGAACCGCGCTTGGTCTTGGATTCCAGGCGACGTTTCTTCGAGCCCAGGGTCGGTTTGGTCGGACGGCGCTTCTTTTCGACCTTGGTGGCGTTGAGGATCAGCTCGGTCAGGCGTTCCAGGGCATCGGCCCGGTTCTGTTCCTGGGTGCGGTATTGCTGGGCCTTGATGATCAACACGCCGTCGCTGGTGATGCGACTGTCGCGCAGCGCCAACAACCGCTCCTTGTAGAAATCGGGCAAGGACGAGGCCGCAATGTCGAAACGCAAGTGCACGGCGCTGGACACCTTGTTGACGTTCTGCCCGCCGGCGCCTTGGGCACGGATGGCCGTCAGCTCGATCTCGGCGTCCGGGATGTGCACAGTGTTGGAAATTGCCAGCATGGAAAAAGAGGTCCGGTATCAGGACCCACAGAATACCGCGAATCCCCAAGACAGCGACCAACCCTTGTGGGAGCGAGCCTGCTCGCGATAGCGGTGGGTCAGCTTGCATCAATGCTGAATGTGCTGGCGCCATCGCGAGCAGGCTCGCTCCCACAGGGATCAGCATGAGTCTGAATACAACAAACCCGGCCAAGTGCCGGGTTTGTTGTATTTCAAGGACGCTTACTTGGCGGCAGCGGCCACAGCCATGTCCTGCCGGGCACTGCGCTTGTTCTTGATCAGGTAGCACACCCACATGAACACCACCCACACCGGAATCGCGTAGACCGATATCTGGATGCCGGGAATCAGCAGCATTACCCCAAGAATGAACACCACGAACGCCAGGCAGACATAGTTGCCGTACGGATACCACAGCGCCTTGAACAGCGGTGTCTGGCGGGTCTGGTTCATGTGCTGACGGAACTTGAAGTGCGAATAGCTGATCATCGCCCAGTTGATCACCAGGGTCGCGACCACCAGCGACATCAACAACTCCAGCGCATGCTGCGGGATCAGGTAGTTAAGCAGCACCGCCACCAGCGTGACCGCAGCAGAAGCCAGGATCGAACGCACCGGCACGCCACGCTTGTCGATCTTGGCCAGGGCCTTGGGCGCATCGCCCTGTTCGGCCATGCCCAGCAGCATGCGGCTGTTGCAGTAGGTGCCGCTGTTGTACACCGACAGCGCGGCGGTCAGCACTACGAAGTTGAGGATGTGCGCCGCCGTATTGCTACCCAGCATCGAGAACACCTGCACGAACGGGCTGCCGCTGTAGGCATCGCCGGAGGCATTGAGTGTGTTCAGCAGGCTGTCCCATGGGGTCAGGGACAACAGCACCACCAGGGCACCGATGTAGAAAATCAGGATCCGGTAGATCACCTGGTTGATGGCCTTGGGGATCACGGTTTTCGGTTTGTCCGCCTCGGCAGCGGTGAAGCCAAGCATTTCCAGGCCACCGAAGGAGAACATGATGATCGCCATCGCCATCACCAGACCGCTCACGCCGTTGGGGAAGAATCCACCATGGGCCCACAGGTTAGTCACCGAAGCTTGTGGGCCACCGTGACCGCTGACCAGCAGATAGCTGCCCAGGGCAATCATGCCGACAATTGCCACGACCTTGATGATCGCGAACCAGAACTCGGCCTCGCCAAAGACTTTGACGTTGGCCAGGTTGATGACGTTGATCAGGACGAAAAACGCTGCCGCCGAAGCCCAGGTCGGGATGTCCGGCGCCCAGTAGTGAATGTACTTGCCGACCGCGGTCAGTTCCGACATGCCCACCAGGATGTAGAGAATCCAGCAGTTCCAGCCCGACAGGAAGCCGGCAAAACCGCCCCAATACTTGTGGGCAAAGTGACTGAAGGAGCCGGCCACTGGCTCCTCGACAATCATCTCGCCCAACTGGCGCATGATCATGAAGGCAATGAAGCCGCAAATGGCGTAACCGAGGATCATCGACGGGCCGGCTGACTTCAGCACCCCCGCCGAGCCGAGGAACAGGCCTGTACCGATCGCGCCGCCGAGGGCGATCAGTTGAATGTGTCGATTTTTCAGGCCGCGTTTCAGCTCGCCTGAATGCGTATTTTCTACAACGGTCATGCGTCACCTATTTGTTTTTATCTGTGACGAAATCGAACCCGACACGCTCGTGGCGTGGCGGAGTGAACAAGGCGGATAACCTTGAAAATGCGTGGGTACGCGAAGGGTCACAGTAAAACGCGGCGCATTGTACACCGCTGCCCCACTGCGACCAGACACCCGCGCACCCCGTACTTCAGGTCTGCCGCGCATCTGACCCGTCCCGCCGGTTTGAAACAAGCGCTGCAAAGTGTCGGAAACCCCGTCAAACCGACCTTCTCGGCAGTTTTTTCTTACAGCGCAGCCAAACGCCGGTATAGACCGATTTGATAGGCAAAAATCGTCAGCATTTCTTTACAAACCGTAACGCAAACTTTCCGTGTGGGAATTTTCTGTAAGCTGACTGCAAATTGACGGTAGCTAGCTACCTAAGCAAAAAACTACACAGCCAACTGTTTTTGAATAACTAATTTCTTCGGTAAAAATGGAATAAAAAGTTCAAACGAAAAAAAATAAATTATTTTTTTGCATTCCAAAAAACCCTCGACTAGGTTTTCAGCGACTTGCCAAGGCGTCGTGCCGGCAGGTTTTGCGCAGCCGCTTCCGGTCAGTTCTCCATCGCGGAATCGACTTCGCAATTTTCCGTAAAAGTCATCTAGGAGATTCACTATGCAAGCACTGGACAAAGACTTGGAAACCGAACTGCAACTGGACGAATGGTTTGAAGCACCGACCCACGAAGCCGCAGTTGAAATGATGCAAGCCGACGCCGTTGTTCCGTTCGGCACGGCGATGTGGCCTCTGTAAGCATCGCCCGGCGGAGGCGATCCGGCCGGTCGGCTCCGCCACTTTGCAGATTTCAGGGAAGCCAAACACCACTGTCAGGGAAGAATAAGCATGGACACACAACGAGCCATCTCACATTTCCTTTACTACCTTGAACATCATCCCGCCCTGGCCGGCATCCAGCCAGCCAAGGTGTTGCTCGGCCATACCGCCGACTACGAAGCACTGACCGGGGCTATTGCCGAACAGGCTGGCAGCGGTTCACCCTTCCGGTTCAGCACCATGCGCCTGGACCTTGAACCCACGGAGCGACTGTCCAAGGCGATTGCCGACAGCGATCTGTACATTTTCTTCTACGACTCTTCCACCCTGCCCAACCCACGCCCCGACGGCCCGGACTTTGTTCGCGCGTTGCAAGGCGTGATGGCGGACAACTGGAAGAAATCGCTGCTGTTCAAGGACTACGGCGATTATTTCTACGACACCTTCAGCGTGATTCCTCAGCGCATCGCCGGGCTCAACAGTCACCTGATCCGGCGCATGTCCCAAGCAACGACGTTGAGTTTTCAGGATGACCACGGTTCGTATTTCGATACGGCCCTCAACAGCGTCAAGAAATGGACCGACATCAACGGTGTTGGCAACTACGACCTGGCACCCGGCGAAATCGCTACCCACAGCGACACCATTAACGGTCAGGTGAAGTTCGTCGGCACTTTCCTGAGCACCATCCCGTTCGCCCGCAAATACGGCGTACTGCAATCGCCGCTGGAGTTGTGGATCGAAGACTCCACCATTCAGAAAATCGCCAGCGATGTGCCGGGCCTGGAACACGACTTCAATAAATACCTGGACGCCAACCCGTCCAACCGGCGTATCGAGGAACTGGGCATCGGCACCAACGAAGGGGTCAAGAGCCTCTATGCCCGCAATGCCGGTTTCGAGGAGCGCCATTGCGGCCTGCACCTGGGGCTGGGTGGCGGGGCCAAGGGCAGCCATCATCTGGATCTGATTTTCGAGAGCGGTGTGTTGGCGTTGGATAACGAGCCGATGTTTGATGGGCGGTTTGTGCTTTAGGGGCAGCTTCAAGCGGCAAGCTTCAAGCGGCAAGAAAAGGCGGGCGACCTTGGGATGGTAATGGGGCTGCTGGCCCCATCGCGAGCAGGCTCGCTCCCACAGTTGATCTTTGGTGAATAGACAATTTGTGGTCGACACCGCCCCAGTGTGGGAGCGAGCCTGCTCGCGATGACGGGCGACCTTGGGATGGTAGTGGGGCTGCTGGCCCCATCGCGAGCAGGCTCGCTCCCACAGTTGATCTTTGGTGAATAGACAATTTGTGGTCGACACCGCCCCAGTGTGGGAGCGAGCCTGCTCGCGATGACGGGCGACCTTGGGATGGTAGTGGGGCTGCTGGCCCCATCGCGAGCAGGCTCGCTCCCACAGTTGATCTTTGGTGAATAGACAATTTGTGGTCGACACCGCCCCAGTGTGGGAGCGAGCCTGCTCGCGATGACGGACTCACCAGCACTGCATCACTAAAGCCAGACAAAAAAAACGCCAACCCAACGGTTGGCGTTTTTTCTTGCGACTTGCAGCTAGAACCTCACAACTGCCTCACTCCGGCTTACGACGCCCAAACCCCGGACGCTGCCCCGAACCCGCTGGGGCACCGCGACGTTTGCCCGATGGCGTGTCGCGGTCGACCAGGACGATGCCCGGGCGCTTTTTCGCTGCGGGTTTGGCCGGACGCTTGGTGTCGGCCGGGCGATCCGCCACCGGCGTACCACGACCGGCCGGAGCACCGCGACCTTCGCCGCGCTCGGTACGACCGTTGGCCGGACGTGGCGTGCGCGGGCCGCGTTCGCCGTCCTGACGTGGCGCAGGCTTGCGGGCCGGGCGTTCGCCTTCGATCTGCGGCTCGCGGGACGGACGCGGACCTGCGGCCGGGCCATCAGCGGCAGGACGCAGCGTACGCACGCGCTCGGTCTTGCCCATCGGACGCGAGGATTTACGCTGCATGCGCTCCAGCTTGTCCTTGCTCTTGGCGGTCATCTGCGGCATCGCTACCGGCTTGAGGCCGACTTCGGCCGCCAGGATGTCGACTTCGTACTGGCTCATTTCGCGCCAGCGGCCCATCGGCAGGTCGGAGTTGAGGAACACCGGACCGAAACGCACGCGCTTGAGGCGGCTGACCACCAGCCCCTGGGATTCCCACAGGCGCCGTACTTCACGGTTGCGGCCTTCCATCACCACGCAGTGGTACCAATGGTTGAAGCCTTCGCCGCCCGGAGCCTGCTTGATGTCGGTGAAACGCGCCGGGCCGTCTTCCAGCACGACGCCGGCCTTCAGGCGCTCGATCATTTCGTCGTCGACTTCACCACGTACACGCACGGCGTATTCGCGGTCCATCTCGTAGGACGGGTGCATCAAGCGGTTGGCCAGCTCACCGTCGGTGGTGAACATCAGCAAACCGGTGGTGTTGATGTCCAGGCGACCGATGTTGATCCAGCGGCCTTCTTTCGGACGCGGCATTTTGTCGAACACGGTCGGACGGCCTTCCGGGTCGTCACGGGTGCAGATCTCGCCGTCGGGTTTGTTGTACATGATCACGCGGCGCACCGTTTCGGCGGCCTCTTCGCGCTTGATCACCTTGCCATTGATGGTGATGGCGTCATGCATGTCGACACGCAGGCCCAAGGTGGCATCTTTGCCGTTGACCTTGATCCGGCCCTGGGTGATCCAGGTTTCCACGTCGCGGCGCGAGCCGACGCCGATACGGGCGAGGACTTTTTGCAGTTTCTCGCCTGCTGGGCCGATTTCCTGGCTGTCGTTCTGGTCTTGGTCTTTCATTCTGGGCACCTCCCGGTGTGGTCGGGTCAGGCGTGGCCTGACACTTTGAAAACGGGTCTATGACGAAGGGATCGCCAAAGGGTCGCGAATCATACGCTCGTTAAGGCATTTGCGCATCAGAGACTAGCTGATCGACGAACCTTCAGCGCTTTTTCCGCCGACCGGTGGCGCCCAGTTTGATCAGGCGCAGGGCCGCTTCGGCCAACACCGTGCGCTTGTCATCCTTGTCGAGTTTCTTCCAGGCCTTGATCTCGCGCTTGCTGCGGCCACAGCCGATGCAGATGTCGTCGTCGAACTTGCAGAGGCTGATGCAGGGGTCTTTGGTGGAACTCATGGTGCACCGCATGACTTAATGTGGGAGCGAGCCTGCTCGCGATAGCGATTTCACCTTCAAAAATGATGTTGGCTGACAGACCGCCATCGCGAGCAGGCTCGCTCCCACAATGGGGCGGCGCTGTGTCAGCCGTGATCAATCGTCGAACTGGCGTCGTTCGTTTTCAATCGCTTCGGCCAGGGCGCGGGCTTCGGCTTCTTCATCGCTGAGCTCAGGCTCGGGTTCGCGTGGTTCGAGCGCGGCCACGGCGGCCAGCAGTTTTTCCCGGGCCGCGGCTACGCCAAGAATGTCTTCTTCTGGTTCGGGGTCAGGTTCGACCTGAAGTTCAACTTCGCTGCCCGGTTGCGCGGGTTCATCCATTTCGCCTTCAGACCCCGGCCCCTCACGCAGCAGATCGTCGAAATCGGTCTTGAGCCCCTCCTCCATGGTGTCCAGTTCCAGCAACAACGAATGGAAACTGGTTTCTTCCTTGGGTTCCTCCGGCTCGGCGCTGGCGTCGGCCAGCTCTTGCAAGCTTTGGGGCACCGGGGCGTCGTCGAATTCCAGCATCGGCTCGGGTTCCAGCTCCCGCAGTTCGGCCAGCGGCGGCAGGTCGTCGAGGTTCTTGAGGTTGAAGTGATCGAGAAAGGCCTTGGTGGTGGCAAACATCGCCGGTTTACCCGGCACGTCGCGATAGCCGACGACCCGGATCCACTCGCGCTCAAGCAGCGTCTTGACGATGTGGCTGTTGACCGCCACGCCCCGCACATCTTCGATTTCACCTCGGGTGATCGGTTGGCGATAAGCGATCAATGCCATGGTTTCGAGCATGGCGCGGGAATAGCGCTGAGGACGCTCTTCCCACAGACGCCCGACCCAGGGCGAAAACTTCTCGCGGATTTGCAGGCGGTAGCCGGAAGCCACCTCCTTGAGTTCGAACGCCCGCCCCTCGCAGGACTTACCCAGGAGCGCCAGGGCTTTCTTGAACACGGCCGGCTCGGGCCGCTCGCCTTCTTCGAAGAGTTCGAACAAGCGCTCCATCGATTGCGGTTTTCCCGAGGCCAACAGGAAAGCTTCAAGCAACGGCGCCAGCTCGCGGGGTTCAGTCAGATTCATTGATTTGCTCGTTATTCGGCTCGTGCCCGCACGTGGATCGCTGCGAACGGCTCATTCTGCACCAGCTCGACCAAGGATTCCTTGACCAATTCCAGGACCGCCATAAACGTCACCACCACGCCCAGCCGCCCTTCCTCGGCGGTGAACAGCTCGACGAAGGGCACAAAGCCGCCGCCCTTGAGCCGCTCCAGCACATCGCTCATGCGCTCGCGGGTGGACAGGGCTTCGCGGCTGACCTGGTGACTTTCAAACATGTCGCCCCGGCGCAGCACCTCGGCCATGGACATCAGCAACTCTTCGAGGCTGACATCCGGGAGCAATTTACGTGCTCGCGCCTCGGGTGCATCGAGCTTGGGCACCACCACATCGCGCCCGACCCGGCTCAAGCCATCGATGCCTTCGGCCGCCACCTTGAAGCGTTCGTATTCCTGCAGGCGGCGGATCAGTTCGGCGCGCGGATCGTCTTCCTCCTCCTCGATCTCTGCCGAGCGTGGCAGCAGCATTCGCGACTTGATCTCGGCGAGCATGGCCGCCATCACCAGGTATTCGGCCGCCAGTTCCAGGCGCACCGACTGCATCAACTCGACGTAGCCCATGTACTGGCGGGTGATTTCCGCCACGGGGATGTCGAGGATGTTGATGTTCTGTTTGCGGATCAGGTACAGCAGCAGGTCCAGCGGGCCTTCGAAGGCTTCAAGGAATACCTCCAGCGCATCCGGCGGAATGTACAGGTCCAGGGGCATTTCCATGACCGCCTGGCCATAGACCATGGCGAACGGCAGCTCTTGCTGAGCGCCGGCCTGGCTGTCGGCGCTCTCAACGGCGGTTTCCACTGCGGACACTCAGGCCTCGACCAGGAACGGGGCTGGATCGCCGCAACCGATACGCACCACTTGCGGCTCGCCATCGGCCAGGTTGATCACCGTGGACGCCTTCATCCCGCCGAAACCGCCGTCGATGATCAGGTCGACCTGATGCTCGAGCAATTGGCGCATCTCGTAAGGGTCATTCATCGGCTCCGTCTCGCCGGGCATGATCAAGGTCACGCTCATCAGCGGTTCACCCAGCTCGGCCAGCAACGCCAGGGCAATGGGGTGGCTGGGCACCCGCAGGCCGATGGTGCGTTTTTTCGGGTGCAGCAACAGCCGCGGGACTTCCCGGGTGGCGTTGAGAATAAAGGTGTAAGGCCCAGGGAGGTGGGCTTTGAGCAGGCGGAAGGTGCCGGTGTCGATCTTGGCGAACAGGCCCAACTGCGACAGGTCGCTGCAGATCAGCGCAAAGTTGTGCTTGTCATCCAGCTGACGCAGGCGTCTTACCCGCTCTACAGCGTTCTTGTCGCCGATCTGACAGCCGATGGCGTAGGAAGAATCGGTGGGATAGACCACCACACCACCGCCCCGAATGATTTCCACCGCCTGTTTGATCAGGCGCGCTTGCGGGTTTTCCGGATGAATCTGGAAAAATTGACTCACGTGTTCTACCTGTTCAGACGGTGGCGGTAACGGGATCATGTTTGAATCTACACCATAGTGGTGGCAGATCTTCCGGCAACGGGCGATATTCGCCTATCTCGGACCAGCCTCCAGGGCCATGAAAATCACTGCCGGCGGTCACCAGCAGGCCGAACTCACGGGCCAGAATCGCCAGGCTGCCGACCTGCTCGGCAGGCTGATGGCCATTGACCACCTCGATGGCGTGGCCCCCTGCTTGAATATAGTCGGCCACCAGGCGGCGGCGCTTGCTGCGGGTGAAATCATAGTGCCACGGATGCGCCAGGCTGACCCAGGCTCCGGCGGATCGCAGGGTTTGGACGGTCTCTTCCAGGGTCGGCCAGTGTTGCTTGACGTCCCCGAGCTTGCCGGCTCCCAGCCATTTGCGAAACGCTTCGGCGCGGTCCTTGACGAAACCTTCGCGCACCATCCAGTCCGCGAAGTGCGGACGGGCCGGGGCGTTGCCACTGTCGCCCAGTTCCTGCTGGATCTGCCGGGCGCCCTCAAGCGCACCAGGCATGCCCTTTAGCGCAAGCTTGCGGCTGATCTCCTCGGAACGTAGCCAGCGGCCGTCGTGCAGTTGCGCAATGGCCTGGACCAGTGACGGCGCATTTACATCAAAACCGTAACCCAGCACGTGAATAGTCGCGCCGCCCCAGGTGCAGGACAACTCGACCCCGTTGACCAGTTGCATGCCCAGCGTCGTCGCCGCGCTACGGGCCTCGTCGAGGCCTTCGAGGGTGTCGTGATCGGTCAGGGCCAGGACTCGCACGCCGTGCTCGAACGCCCGCGCCACCAGAACCGCAGGCGCCAGGGCGCCATCGGAGGCCGTGCTATGGCAGTGCAAATCAACATTCACGAGAGTTTGTTACCTCAAATCAGCTGGCCCTATCGCGGCCAAGGATGTTTGTTATTATGCCGCCACATCCTGCTTCTGGCTGCCACTGTGAAACAATTCATCGACTTCATCCCGCTTCTGCTGTTTTTCATCGTCTACAAACTTGACCCACGGACCGTCGACATTGCCGGTCACTCCTTGACTGTAGGCGGTATCTACAGCGCCACCGCGATGCTGATCATCAGTTCGCTGGTGGTCTATGGCGCCCTGTTCGTGGCCCAACGCAAGCTGGAGAAAAGCCAGTGGCTGACCCTGATCGCCTGCCTCGTCTTCGGCAGCCTGACCCTGGCCTTCCACAGCGAAACTTTCCTTAAGTGGAAAGCCCCGGTGGTCAACTGGCTGTTCGCCCTGGCGTTTATCGGCAGTCACTTCGTCGGCGATCGCCTGCTGATCAAGCGCATCATGGGCCACGCCTTGAACCTGCCGGACGTCATCTGGACCCGGCTCAACATCGCCTGGATCGGCTTTTTCCTGTTCTGCGGCGCCGCCAACCTGTTCGTCGCGTTCACCTTCCAGAGCTACTGGGTCGACTTCAAGGTCTTCGGCAGCCTGGGCATGACGCTGTTGTTCCTGATCGCCCAAGGCATCTACCTGTCCCGTCATCTGCACGATGCCGACACCACCACGCCAAAAACCGAGGACTGACATGCTCTACGCAATCATTGCCACCGACGTCGCCAATTCCCTGGAAAAACGCCTGGCCGCCCGCCCTGAACACCTTGAGCGCCTGCAACAGCTCAAGGCCCAAGGCCGAATCGTGCTGGCGGGCCCGCACCCGGCAGTGGACAGCAACGACCCCGGCGCGGCGGGTTTCTCCGGCAGCCTGATCGTCGCCGAGTTCGATTCCCTGACCGCGGCGCAAGCCTGGGCCGAAGCCGATCCGTTCGTGGCCGCCGGTGTCTACGCCAATGTCGTGGTCAAGCCGTTCAAGCAAGTCCTGCCTTAACAACCCGATGCGTGATGAGCCTTCGCGGCTCATTGCGCTCAATCGCTCATTGTTCTCGTTTACCTGCCGACAACCTGTCTAATCTCGATTGGAATTCAGGAGTTGCAATGCGCAAAGGTCCGCTGTGCCTGTTAGGGGTCATGTTGGTGATCGGGGCTCCCGCCCATGGGGAAGAAAGCACCGACGGCAGTCATTCGACGCCCTTGTCCTTGAGCGCAGGCAGTCAGATCACCGAATTGCAGCAACGCTTGAAAAACAGCGAACGCATGCGCGAGGAACTGACCCAGCAACTGCAAAACGCCAACAGCGAACGCGAGAGCGCGCTGGTGAGTCGATTGCGCCAGGAGAACCAGCGTCTGAAGCTGCAACTCAAGGAAGCCCAGGCCAGCCCCCTGCCACGCCTGCTGACCGATCAGCAGCAGTGGTTCGTCATTGGTGCCGGGGTAGCGCTATTGGCCCTGCTCTGCGGTATCTTTGCCAGCGGTGGACGTAGACAACGTCGGCAATGGCTAAATTGAGTGAGTCATGAGCGAGCTGTTACTGATTGATGATGACCAGGAGCTGTGTGAGCTCCTCGGCAGTTGGCTGGGTCAGGAAGGTTTTCTGGTCCGGGCCTGCCACGATGGCCATAGCGCCCGCAAGGCCTTGGCCGAAACCGCCCCGGCGGCGGTGGTGCTGGATGTGATGCTGCCCGACGGCAGCGGCCTGGAACTGCTCAAGCAGTTGCGCAACGATCATCCGGAGCTGCCGGTGCTGATGCTCTCGGCCCGTGGCGAACCGCTGGATCGCATCCTGGGCCTGGAACTGGGGGCCGACGATTACCTGGCAAAACCCTGCGATCCACGGGAACTGACCGCCCGCCTGCGCGCGGTCTTGCGCCGCAGTCATCCGACGGCGGTGTCCAGCCAGATCGAACTGGGCGACCTGACCTTCAGCCCGGTGCGAGGCGTGGTCAGCATCGATGAGCAGGAGCAGACCCTCACTGTTTCCGAAAGCCGCCTGCTCGAAGCGCTGCTCAAGCAGCCGGGCGAGCCACTGGACAAGCAGGAACTGGCGCAGATCGCCCTGGGACGCAAGCTGACCCTGTACGACCGTAGCCTCGATATGCACGTAAGCAACCTGCGCAAGAAAATCGGCCCGCACGCCGACGGTCGCCCACGCATCGTGGCCCTGCGTAGCCGGGGTTATTACTACAGCCTTTAAGCGCTGCGCCTAAGCGCTGCGCCTAAGCGCTGCGCCGCTGGGCTGTGGGCGCAAAGCTCGCTCGCGATGCAGGCGCCTCGGTTCCCTCAGAGACCGCGTTACTTTCATCGCGGGCAAGCCTTGCTCCCACAGGGCTTTGTGCTCGGTCCTGCAGATTTGTCAGGCCTGCGCCAAAACGTCTTTACCCAAGCTTTACCCACCCCTGACCGCCGCTGACCTTGATCTGCGTAACCTGAACTCATCCGGAACTGACCGGGAACGAGACAAGGAGATACACCATGCGCAAGACCCTCATCGCTCTGATGTTCGCTGCTGCCCTGCCTACCGTCGCGATGGCCATGCCTGAAGGCGCCGGCCCGATGGGACCAATGGGCCCGATGGATGGCCCGCGTCATGGCGGCCAGATGCACGACAAAGGTCCGTACAGCCAATTGGACCTGAGCCGCGAACAACGCCAGCAGATCCGCAAGATCATGGGCGAACAGCGCCACGAGCGCCGCGAACTGGTAGAAAAGTACCTGGCCAAACTGTCGCCAGCCGATCAGAAAGCCATGAAAGATGAAATGGCCGCCCGGCACGAAAAAGTCGACGCCCAGATCCGTGGGTTGTTGAAGCCTGAGCAGCAAAAAGAGTTTGACGCCATTCAGAAGAAGCAGGCCGAGCGTCGGGCCGAGTGGGCCGAGTTCAAGGCCTGGAAAGCGCAACAACCGCAAAAGGCGCAATAATGCGCTGAAGCACCCCAGCCCAACGGCCAATCGCCGTTGGGCTTTCTTTGTTTTTCGAGGATTGATCGTGCGTTCACTGTTTTGGCGCATCCTGGCCAGTTTCTGGCTGGCCATCGCCCTGGTTGCAGGGCTTTCGATTCTGCTGGGCCACATGCTGAACCAGGACGCCTGGATCCTCAGCCGCCATCCGGGCCTCAACACCCTGGCCGAAGAGTGGACGCAAACCTTCGAAAGCCAGGGCGAAGACGCCGCCGAACAGATCCTGCAACAGCGCAAGCATCAGTATCACATCAACGTCCAGGTGCTTAACGAGAGCGGTGCCCCAGTGGTACGCGGCACTTTCCCGCGTCGAGCACAGGCCTTCGAGGCGCGACAGAACGACAACGACCGACGCCTGCCCTGGCGGCGCTTGACCGACGAGTTCACCAGCGCCAAAACCGGCGACACTTACCTGTTCATCTACCGCATACCCCACCCCGAACTGGATGCCTGGCACCGCGGCAGCCTGCTCTGGCCTCTGAGTGCGCTGGGGATCGCGTTGGTGGTACTGACGTTGTTCAGCCTGCTGGTGACCCTGTCCATTACCCGTCCGTTGAGCCGCCTGCGCGGTGCAGTGCATGATTTGGGGCAGACCACCTACCAGCAAAACAGCCTCGCCAAACTGGCCAATCGCCGGGATGAATTTGGTGTGCTGGCCACCGACTTCAACCGCATGGGCGCGCGCCTGCAAAGCCTGATCGCCAGCCAGCGCCAACTGCTGCGCGATGTATCCCACGAACTGCGCTCGCCCCTGGCCCGGCTGCGCATTGCCCTGGCATTGGCTGAACGAGCCAGCCCCGAGGAGCGGGAAAAACTCTGGCCGCGCCTGACCCGCGAATGTGATCGTCTGGAAGCGCTGATCAGCGAAATCCTGGTGTTGGCCCGGGTCGATGCCGACAACGCCAGCGCTGAAGAGGTGGACCTCAACGATCTGCTGGTTACCCTGCAAAAAGACACACAGCTGGCCTCTCCAGAACAAAGCGTGCAATTGGACGTTGAACCGAACCTGACCCTAAAAGGTTGGCCGACCATGATTGAACGGGCCCTGGATAACCTGCTGCGCAACGCCCAGCGCTTCAATCCGGTCGGTCAACCGATCGAAGTCCGCGCGCTGCGCCAAGGAGAGCGGATCATGGTCAGCGTGCGCGATCACGGACCGGGGGTGGAGGCCGAACACCTGGGCCAGTTGGGCGAACCGTTCTACCGCGCCCCCGGCCAGACCACTGCAGGTCATGGCCTGGGCCTGGCCATCGCCCGCCGCGCCGCCGAGCGTCATGGCGGCGCGCTGGTGCTGGCCAACCATTCCGATGGCGGATTTATCGCGACGCTGGAACTGCCATTGGTACCGGGGGCCGTGGTGCAACCCTAAAATCAAACATTAACTTGTGGCAAGAGAGTGCCCGCCGCGTCTTCGACGCTGCGCTGTCGCGCAGTGAACTTGGCTCTGTGGCGAGGGGATTTATCCCCGTTGGGCTGCGAAGCGGCCCCCAAAACCAGCCAACTCGGCCAGGAGGATTGAGCTCACTGCTTTATTAGGGCTGCTACGCAGCCCAGCGGGAGCAAGCTCCCTTGCCACAGGCCCCAGACCTGAAATGAACAGCGTCGCCAATCTCGTCGCATCCATGCCAAGGGAAGGTCATACCTCTTTGATCATCCATCCCCTTGCATAGTCGCTATCCTGGGACAGTAGCTCTCGGACTCCTGTTGTGGGGTTGATTGTATACACAGTCCTTTCACCGGGACCCTGGTCCGAAGACCATGCACGCAAGTCCCCCAAACCTGGGTCGCCGTCATGGATGGTTCGAAGCGCTCCCCAAGTCACCAGGTCAGGGATCGTCCCCCCGGCGTTCCACGCAGTCCCCCAGCAATTCCAATACGTCTGCCACTCATTGTCTTTACCTAAGTCAAACAGCAGCCAAACCTTGGAAGTAATGACTTGGTAAGACACGCTTGCACCCATTTGATCTCGGACGTTTATCGTAGCGGTCCCTGAGTGCTTCGATACAACCCGTGGTTGCGATGATGAAAAAAGCTCTGCCACCTCTGGGTCGCTGGAAGTATAGATATAGGGAGGCACACCTCCCGACGGTATCCGCTCTACGAACGCCCCTACTGGCGGACGTTCAGGAAACTTATCGGCTCTAAACATTAACTGGTCGAGAATCGCGTCGCTGGTATCGATGCTTAAGGGTTCAGGTATCACAGTCAGGATACGTACGTTCGAATAGACGTTCGTAGGGTGGTAGAGCGACTTTGCATACAGGCGGCGAGCGCCGACGTCGACGGTAATTTCTTTGGTCCATAGGCCGGTTGTCGCATCGGCAGTTGCTGTGCCCTTGGGGACGGCACCAGCACCGCTGCCATCGTAGACCTCGATCTCCTTGCCATGGCTTGCCTCACCCGACAGCACCAAGGTGGTGCTGGTTGTTTCGCCTTTGTCGGGAATCTCCTCACCGGCGGCATTTTTTACATGGATAAGAGTAGGAGCAATCAGCACGCGGTCCAAATGGATATCCAAGTACTTGATCAACGACCGGTTGGAGTTGCCCAACTGGTCAGTCACCGTGAACTGGAGCGCTGTATTGGGGTTGTCCCCTGCCTGTCTGAATGTGTCGGTAAACAGGGTATGCGTCACCGGTCTGGCGGCATCAAATCCGTCAACTGGAACGGTCACATTGCCCACTAAAAATCTGATGCTGTCGTAATCTCGCGGATAGGAATAGGTAAAACCAAACGCCACACCCTGCGCCGCCCGCTCGGCGCTGACCCCATCACCGAGCACATCCGGCGGGATCACCAGATCCAGGCCCTGGGGCGCCGGCTCACCGGGGGCCCGCAAGTGGTACAGCACATTCAAATCATTGGAAATACCGGGATTTTCGCTGAGACGGGTTATTGTGTAATGCAGCCTGTTGACCCCTTCTCTCAGTTTTCCCTGGGGAAGGTCCAGGAGAAAGTACTCCTTACTTTCCTCTCCCGGCTGGACGGTAAAGCCTGCCCCCGAGAGCTCGCCATTGACATACAAGTCAACTCGATCAAGGACCGCCATTGTCCAGGAGCCGCTCTTGAGCTCGGTCCATGCATAGATCACGCATTGCAATCCCTCGGGCCGACCGTCATAAATGCTTTGTGGGATGCCGCCGTGCGCAAGGCCTTCCGGAAGCACCGGCGTCTTCCATCCCGGGATGTAAACAGGGAATAGTTCGAACGGATGGTTCAAGACAGACGATTCGGTATCCATCATGTTTTCCTGGCGAGTGAGGGTAGCGTGGCTTTTCGGCGTTGGGCCATCAAACTCCAGCCAAGGAAGATCGGCTACTGTCAGGATTGACAGGTCAGAGCAGATTGCCGACGAACGGCGGGAGAAAACGACTGGACGCTGGAGCCAAGCCTTAGAAAAGCAGCCAGGTAATCTGGATAAAGTGATGCTCAAAAACCAAACGATAATCCCTCTTATTCAAACCGCCCCGCCCTGTTAGACTTTGCGCCCTCGTTTCACTCCTCTTCCAGGAAGTCCGATGCCGTCGTTGCCTCTTCGCTTATGCGCTCTGTTCATGGCCCTGGGCCTGAGTGCCTGCGATGACGCCCCGCGTTTTACCCAGGCCGAACCCGGCGAAGCCCGGTCCGGTGGCGCTGCGACGGTACGCAAGAGTGATCAGAACGCCTTTTCCCTGCCCTCGGCCAACCTGCCACCTTCGCGACGCGTGGACTTCGCCGTGGGCAACAGTTTTTTCCGCAGCCCCTGGGTGATCGCGCCCTCGACCACCACCGCACGGGACGGTCTGGGGCCATTGTTCAATACCAACGCCTGCCAGAACTGTCACGTCAAGGACGGTCGCGGCCATCCGCCGGCACCGGACGCGGCCAGCGCGGTGTCGATGCTGGTGCGCCTGTCGATTCCCGATGCCCCGGCCTACGCCAAGGTCATTGAACAACTGGGGGTGGTGCCGGAGCCGACCTATGGCGGGCAATTGCAGGACATGTCCGTGCCCGGCGTTGTCCCCGAAGGCAAGGTGCGGGTCGATTACACGCCGGTCCCGGTGCGCTTCGACGACGGCACCGTTGTAGAATTGCGCAAGCCGCAACTGCAGATCACCCAACTAGGCTACGGCCCGATGCACCCCGACACGCGCTTTTCGGCCCGCGTCGCACCGCCGATGATCGGCCTGGGGCTGCTCGAAGCCATCCCCGATGAAGCTATCCTGGCCAACGTCCAAGCCCAGGCACGGGAGAACAACGGTATCGTCGGCCGGCCGAACCAGGTCTGGGACGATGTCCAGCAAAAGACCGTATTGGGGCGTTTCGGCTGGAAGGCCGGCCAGCCGAACCTCAATCAGCAGAACGTCCACGCCTTCTCCGGTGACATGGGCCTGACGACAAGCCTGCGCCCCTTCGACGATTGCACCCAGGCCCAGGCCGACTGCAAGCGCGCCCCGAACGGCAACGGCGCCGATGGCGAGCCGGAAGTCAGCGACAACATTCTGCGCCTGGTGCTGTTCTACAGCCGCAACCTCGCCGTACCGGCCCGGCGCGAGGTGAACTCGCCCCAGGTGCTGGCCGGCAAGAATCTGTTTTTCCAGGCCGGTTGCCAGTCGTGCCACACCCCGAAGTACACCACGTCCGCCAACGCTGCCGAACCGGAACTGGCGAATCAGGTCATTCGCCCCTACACCGATCTGCTGTTGCACGACATGGGTGAAGGCCTGGCCGACAACCGCAGCGAATTCAAGGCCAGCGGCCGTGACTGGCGGACCCCACCGCTGTGGGGCATCGGTCTGACCGAAGCCGTCGGTGGTCACACCCAGTTCTTGCACGACGGTCGCGCGCGCAACCTGCTCGAAGCCGTGCTATGGCATGGCGGCGAAGCGCAAGCGGCACAGCGACAAGTTCTAGCGTTCAATGCCGAGCAACGCGCTGCGTTGCTGGCGTTCCTGAATTCCCTTTAATCGCATTCTCCGAAAAACGGGAGCCCGACATGTTCCGTCCCAAGCTGTTGTTTACCAGCCTCGCCGCCATCGTCCTCGGCGCATGCTCGCCCCAGGATCCGCAAGCGGTCACCTCAGCGGCCATCGCCAAGCAAGTGATCCTGCCCACCTACAGCCGCTGGGTCGAGGCTGACCGGCAACTGGCAACCAGCGCCCTGGCCTTCTGCCAGGGCAAGGAAAACCTGGAGACCGCCCGCGCCGACTTTCTCAAGGCACAAAAAGCCTGGGCCGAGTTGCAACCACTGCTGATCGGCCCGTTGGCCGAGGGCAATCGCGCCTGGCAGGTGCAGTTCTGGCCGGACAAGAAAAACCTGGTGGGCCGTCAGGTCGAGCAACTGGTCAATAACCAGCCGCAGATCGACGTTGCCGGTCTGGCCAAGTCCAGCGTTGTGGTCCAAGGCCTCTCCGCCTATGAGTACCTGCTGTTCGACGCCAGGATCGACATGGCCGACAGCGCGCAAAAAGCCAAGTATTGCCCGCTGCTGATCGCCATTGGCGAACGTCAGAAGCAATTGGCCGAAGATATCCTGTCGCGCTGGAATACCAACGACGGCATGCTCGCCCAGATGAGCAAGTTTCCGAACGAGCGCTACGCTGATTCCCACGAAGCGATCGCCGATTTGCTGCGGGTCCAGGTCACTGCCCTGGACACCTTGAAGAAGAAACTTGGCACGCCGATGGGCCGCCAGAGCAAGGGCGTACCACAACCGTTCCAGGCCGATGCCTGGCGCAGCCAGTCGTCGCTGCAAGGCCTGCAAGCCAGTCTGAGCGCGGCCAGGACCGTCTGGGTCGGCGTGGACAACAAGGGCCTGCGCAGCCTGTTGCCAAGCGAGCAGAAACCCTTGGCCGACAAGATCGACGCGGCCTACGACACCTCGTTGAAACTGTTCGCCGACAGCCAGCGCTCGCTGGTCGAAATGCTCGCTGACGACGCCGGACGCCAGCAACTCAACGAACTGTACGACAGCCTCAACGTTGTCCATCGCCTGCACGAAGGCGAATTGGCCAAGGCGCTGGGCATTCAATTGGGCTTCAATGCCAACGACGGTGACTGATCATGTTTCGACGTCAGGCTCTGGCACTGGGCAGCATGCTGCTCGGCGCCGTTACCCTGGGCGGCTGGACGCTGTTCAAGCAACAGGACAAGCATCCGCTCCTGCTTTCGGCACGGGACGATAGCGACGGCAAGCACTACGCCGTGGGCTATCGACTGGACGGCAGCCGGGTGTTCGCCACCCAGGTCAAGCAGCGCTGCCACGACATCATTGACCATCCGACAAAACCGATTGCGCTGTTCGTCGCTCGTCGCCCAGGCACCGAAAGCTACCTGATCGACCTGCGCGACGGTTCGCTGCTGCAGACCCTCACCTCGTTGCCGAACCGGCATTTCTACGGGCACGCGGTGATTCATAAAAGCGGCGAATGGCTGTACGCCACCGAGAACGACACGACCGATCCAGGCCGCGGCCTGCTGGGCGTGTACCGTTTTGAAGGCGAACGGTTGGTGCACAGCGGCGAACTGTCGACTCACGGCATCGGCCCTCATCAGGTGTCATGGATGCCCGACGGCGAAACGCTGGTGGTCGCCAACGGCGGCATCCGCACCGAAGCCGAAAGCCGCGTCGAGATGAACCTCAATGCCATGGAGCCGAGCCTGGTACTGATGCAGCGCGATGGCACACTGCTGAGCAAGGAAACCCTCGCCCAATCGATGAACAGCGTGCGCCACATGGGCATCGCCAGCGACGGCACCATCGTTTGCGGCCAGCAATTCATGGGCGATGCCCACGAATCCTCCGAGCTGCTGGCAATCAAGCGTCCGGGCCAGCCGTTCCAGGCATTCCCGGTGGCCGAGCATCAATTGCAGGCCATGGGTCATTACACCGCCAGCGTTGCCGTACACAGCGACCTGCGCCTGGTGGCCCTGACAGCGCCCCGTGGCAACCGTTTTTTTATCTGGGACCTGGACAGCGGCGAAATACGCCTGGACGCGCCTCTGCCAGACTGCGCCGGTGTGGGTGCGGTGGCCGACGGTTTCGTCGTGACATCGGGTCAGGGCCGTTGCCGCTTTTACGATTGCCGGCAGGCACAACTGGTTGCAAAACCACTGGATCTGCCCGCAGGGCTCTGGGACAACCATTTGCATTTGATCTGACAAGCGGGCGGCGGGCCTTCAGGAAAAACCCTTACACATTACCGATGAACATCGTTTTGAATCGGTCGCGTACTCGGAGTAATGTGCCCGCCTGTCTGTATTTTCTCTCGGCTTATTTCCAAGGAAGTGGAACATGCTGCGACGCCGCATGCTGATCATGTTGGGTGTTGTCCTGCTGGTGGTATTGCTACTGGCCGGCTACAAGGGTTTCTCCGTTTACCAGCAGATCCAGATGTTTTCTGCCCCCAAACCGCCGGTCAGCGTCGCCGTGGCCACGGCTGTCGAGCAGCCTTGGCAAACCCGCCTGCCCACCGTCGGCAGCCTCACCGCACTGCAAGGCGTAGACCTGAGCCTGGAAATTGCCGGGACGGTGCAGAAGGTGCAGTTCCAGTCGGGGCAAAAGGTCAAGGCCGGCCAGCCACTGGTGCAACTGGACAGTGACGTCGAAAGCGCGCTGCTGGAAACCGCCGTGGCCGACCTTAACCTGTCGCAACTGGATTTTGGCCGGGGTCGGCAACTGGTGGGCAGCCAGGCGATCTCCAAGGGCGAATTCGACCGGCTCGCGGCGCAGTTGAAAAAGAACCAGGCCACAGTCAACCAGCTCAAGGCTTCGCTGGCCAAGAAACACATCGTTGCGCCGTTCAGCGGCACCATCGGCATTCGCCAGGTGGACGTCGGCGACTACCTGGCCAGCGGCACGGTGATCGCCACCCTGCAGGACCTGAGCAGCCTGTATGTGGATTTCTACCTCCCCGAGCAAGCGGTACCCAAGCTCGCGGTCGGCCAGGCAGTCAACGTCAGTGTCTCGGCCTATCCCGGCCAGACCTTCGTCGGCGCCATCAGCGCGATCAACCCCAAGATCGAAGACAGCACTCGCAACGTGCTGGTACGCGCTACCCTGGGCAACCCCGACGGCAGGCTGTTGCCCGGCATGTTCGCCAGCCTGCAGGTGATCTTGCCGGACAAGGCCAACGCCATCGTCGTGCCGGAAAGCGCCGTGACCTACACCCTCTACGGCAACTCCATGTACGTCGTGACGCAGAAGAAAGCCGACGACGGCACCGTCGAGAAAGATGACAAGGGCCAGCCGATCCTCATCGCCGAACGGCGATTCGTCGAAACCGGTGAGCGACGCGACGGGCTCGTGCTGGTTTCCAAAGGCGTGCAGAGCGGCGAACAGGTCGTGATCGCCGGCCAGATCAAACTGGATAACGGCACGCCCATCGCCATCAGCGACGACAAGACCCTGACCGAACAGAACAGCCCGCCCCCTGCGGACTGATCAAGGAACCCTCATGGCTTTTACTGATCCGTTCATCCGCCGTCCGGTGCTCGCCACCGTGGTCAGCCTGTTGATCGTGCTGCTGGGTTTCCAGGCCTGGAGCAAGCTGCCCCTACGCCAGTACCCGCAGATGGAGAACGCCCTGATCACGGTGACCACCGCCTACCCCGGGGCCAACGCCGAGACCATCCAGGGCTATATCACCCAGCCGATGCAACAGAGTCTGGCCAGCGCCGAGGGCATCGACTACATGACCTCGGTCAGCCGTCAGAATTTCTCGGTGATATCGGTCTACGCCCGCATCGGTTCCAACAGCGACCGACTTTTTACCGAGCTGCTGGCCAAGGCCAACGAAGTCAAAAACCAGCTACCCCAAGATGCTGAAGACCCGGTGCTCAGCCGCGAGGCCGCCGATGCCTCGGCACTGATGTACATCAGTTTTTTCAGTAAGGAACTGAACAACCCGCAGATCACCGACTACCTGTCACGGGTGGTCCAGCCCAAGCTGGCGACATTGCCGGGCATGGCCGAAGCGGAGATCCTCGGCAACCAGGTCTTCGCCATGCGCCTGTGGCTGGATCCAGTCAAGCTTGCCGGTTTCGGCCTCACCGCCGCCGACGTGACCGATGCCGTGCGCCAGTACAACTTCCTCTCGGCCGCTGGTGAGGTGAAAGGCGAATACGTAGTCACCAGTATCAACGCCAACACCGAACTCAAGTCCGCCGAGGCCTTCGCGGCGATTCCGCTCAAGACCGATGGCGACAGCCGCGTGCTGTTGCGCGATGTGGCCCGGGTGGAGATGGGCGCCGAGAACTACGACACCATCAGTTCCTTCGGTGGCACGCCCTCGGTGTACATCGGCATCAAGGCCACCCCCGGCGCGAACCCGCTGGACGTGATCAAGGAAGTGCGCAGGATCATGCCGGATCTGGAGGCCCAACTGCCGGCCAACCTCAAGGCCGAGATCGCCTACGACGCCACCCTGTTCATCCAGGCTTCCATCGACGAGGTGGTCAAAACCCTCTTCGAGGCGGTGCTGATTGTCATCGTCGTGGTGTTCCTGTTCTTGGGCGCCCTGCGTTCGGTGGCCATCCCGGTGGTGACCATCCCGCTGTCGATGATTGGCGTGATGTTCTTCATGCAGTTGATGGGCTACTCGATGAATCTGCTGACCCTGCTCGCCATGGTGCTGGCAATTGGTCTGGTGGTGGACGACGCGATCGTGGTGGTGGAAAACATCCACCGGCACATCGAGGAAGGCAAAAGCCCATTCGACGCTGCAATTGAAGGTGCCCGGGAGATCGCTATGCCGGTGATCTCGATGACCATCACGCTGGCGGCGGTGTACGCGCCGATCGGTCTGTTGGAGGGGCTCACGGGGGCGCTGTTCAAGGAGTTCGCGCTGACGCTCGCCGGCGCGGTGGTCATTTCCGGGATCGTCGCACTGACCCTCTCGCCCATGATGTGCGCCTTGCTGTTGCGTCACGAAGAGAACCCCTCGGGACTGGCGCATAGACTGGACGTGGTTTTCGAACGTCTTAAAAACCGCTACCAGCGCATGCTTCACGGCATGCTCAATACCCGGCCTGTGGTGCTGGTGTTCGCGGTGATCGTGCTGCTGCTGATTCCGGTGCTGATCATGTTCACCAAGTCCGAGCTGGCCCCCGATGAAGACCAGGGCATCATCTTCATGATGGCTAATGCCCCGCAGCCGACCAACCTCGACTACCTGAACACCTACACCGATCATTTCATCACCATCTTCAAGGAGTTCCCGGAGTACTACTCCTCGTTCCAGATCAACGGATACAACGGCGTGCAATCGGGCATCGGCGGCTTCCTGCTCAAACCCTGGAACGAACGCAGCCGCACCCAGATGGAAATCCTGCCTGAAGTCCAGGCCAAGCTGGAGAACATCCCCGGCCTGCAAATATTCGGTTTCAACCTGCCCTCCCTGCCTGGCACCGGCGAAGGCTTGCCATTTGCGTTCGTCATCAACTCGCCCAAGGACTACGCAACGCTGTTGCAGATCGCCGAGCGGGTCAAAAAGCGCGCACTGGAATCCGGCAAGTTCGCTTTCATGGACGTTGACCTGGCTTTCGACAAACCCGAAGTCGTCGTGGACATCGATCGTGCCAAGGCCGCCCAGATGGGCGTCTCGATGCAAGACCTGGGCGGCACACTCGCCACCCTGCTGGGTGAAGCCGAGATCAACCGTTTTACCATCGAAGGGCGCAGCTACAAGGTCATCGCCCAGGTCGAACGGCCGTTCCGGGACAATCCGGACTGGTTGAACAACTACTACGTAAAAAATACCCAGGGTGAATTGCTGCCGCTGTCGACGCTGATCAAAGTCAGCGATCGGGCGCGACCACGGCAGTTGAATCAGTTCCAGCAACTCAACGCGGTGACGATTTCGGGTTTTCCCATCGTGAGTATGGGCGAGGCCATCGAGACGGTCCGCCAGATTGCCCAAGAAGAGGCTCCGGTAGGGTTCGCTTTCGACTACGCAGGGGCTTCGCGACAGTTCGTCCAGGAAGGTAGCGCGCTGTGGGTCACCTTTGCCCTGGCGCTGGCGATCATCTTCCTGGTGTTGGCCGCCCAGTTCGAAAGCTTCCGGGACCCGCTGGTGATTCTGGTGACGGTACCGCTGTCGATTTGCGGCGCCTTGATTCCGCTGTTCCTCGGCTGGTCGAGCATGAACATTTACACCCAGGTAGGACTGGTGACGCTGATCGGCCTGATCAGCAAGCACGGGATCCTGATCGTTGAGTTCACCAACCAGCTGCGCAGGGAACAGGGGCTAACCCCACGGGAGGCCGTGGAGCAAGCCGCATCGATTCGCTTGCGTCCCGTACTGATGACCACCGCGGCGACGGTATTTGGCATGGTGCCATTGATCCTCGCTACCGGGGCCGGGGCGGTGAGCCGCTTCGACATCGGCTTGGTGATCGCCACCGGGATGTCGATTGGCACGTTGTTCACACTGTTCGTATTGCCCTGCGTGTATACGTTGCTGGCCAAGCCGGACAAACCCTAACGTGCGTCCACTGGCCCTGTAAGTGCTGTCGAAGGCTGCGATCCAAAAAAGAAAGGCCTCGCATACGCGAGGCCTTTCTTTTGGCTTCCTGTCCATCAACTCTGGGGCCTCATGCCTTGGGAAAGACTGAACATGAACAGCAACAGATCGTCGTCCGGCCGGATCGCCTCGCTGGCCTTGGCCACACGTGGCAAAGGGCAGTGCGCGTCCGGGTGGGAAGCACTGAGGATCTGCGAACGGGGCTGCTCCCATACCGCCACCGCCATAGAGGTAACTGCCAGGGCTCCTACGAGAAACAAACCTCTAGCAATTTCTAATTTCATCGCTATAAACCTTTGATAGCGCTGCCAAACGCCGCTTTGTAAAAGTAGACGAGTTTTTCCCATTCTGAATCGCTGAACGACGAATGGCGTCGCAGTTGCTTCATGTCATGGGACGCTGCGGTCCGGGAAGTCAGGCGTTGACGGGACTTTTCCAAATCCAGCAGGGCCACTTCGGCTCGAGCGGACTCACCCTCTCCGGTCACGCGCACAAATACATGCTTGGTATAGAGGCAGCCATGCTGCCAACGCCCCTTATGCATGCGAGCCAGGTTCTCTGCCAATGCCTGGAGAATTCGGTCATGTCCCGCTTCGCCATGACGCTCGCGCCCGCCTGTGGCATACCAGTGATCCAACTCCACGAAACCGTCCAGCGCATGAGTCACCAGCAGCGCACGCCACTTGTGAATCGGGTCCCGCTGTGCGCCACAGAAGATGACTTTTGGAACGCTGACGTCGAGTCGGCTCAATGCCAGCAGGGCATCTTGCTCACGTAACACGGTTGGGCGGCCGAACGGATGCAACAAGCTACGGTAAATATGCCCTGTCTGACGCTTGGCATAGAGCAGATCGCCGCCGTTGTTGATCCGCTGCACTCCGCTTTCACCACCACGACGCACATTGGGTTGTTCCACCCATTCACCCTGCTGATTCCAGAAGTGTTCGAAGCCGCAGCGGGGGACCGCTGTTGTCTCTACTGCCACAACCATGCTGTTACCTCTTGCGTAATACATAAACTCGCCACATGGCATAGAGCGGCAGGAAGTCCAGTCGTTCCTGAATGCGGAAACCAGCCTGCCGAAATTCACCCTCGACTGTAGCGGCCGGTAACACAAATCGATTCTGGTAGCCTTTCTGCCCACGCGTGTGCTCCAGACGCTTACGTCTCCAGGCCTTGAAATTTCCATCGACCCACAATGAAACGATCACGCTATCACGAGTGACACGTTCGAATTCCCGCAGAATCGCCAGTCGATGCGCAGGTTCACCGATGTGGTGGAGCAGGCGCATGCAAAAAATGCTGTCGACGGCGTTATCAGGCAAGGCAATGTCGAACGCAGAAGCGTGCAAGGGTTGTACCCGTTTTACGACATCGGCGGGTTGAGCGTTCAACGCAGTCTTGAGCATGGCTTCGGAATTGTCCGCACCGATGATCACCCGGTTCGGTTTTTCGGCCAGAACAGACCATAAACGCCCGGCACCACACGGCAAGTCCAGCACCAGGCCAGGATCACCTGCCAACGCCAAAGCCATGCGTGCCAGTTGTTCATCACGGCGGTGGGAAAGACGCCGACTCAGGCCAGCCTGATGTTTATTCAGGTATTGATGAGCGTGCTGTTCGTCATATTTTTCGGAAAAGTCGAGCTTGATAGGGTTGGACATTGGCGAGAGCCTCCATGAGGTAATGGCTCCCACGTTAGGGATGGACATGTGCACGCCAAGTCATCCCTTTGTGAAAACTTCATCATGCAGGCACTCGAGGGTTTTCAGGATATTTCCAACAGGCAATCTTGAGCAGAGCGCTCAGCTACGAGGATGCAATTCAACCTCAAAATGACAGCCATTGGGCTCCATGGTGCTGAGGCTCACGGTCCAGCCCTGGTTCTCGCAAATCCGCTGGACCAATGAAAGCCCCAACCCAAGCCCTTCGCCGCGCTTTTCGTTACCTCGCACGAACGGTTCGAACATCGCCTCGCGTTTTTCTTCGGGAATGCCCACGCCACTGTCCTCGACCACGAAGCCGGTCGCGGACAGCGTGAGGCGAATGAAGCCCTGATCGGTGTAGTGCAAGGCGTTGCGCAGCAAGTTACCCATGACGGCGGTCAGGAACGTGGCGTTATACGGGGTGTCGGCGGTTTGCCCCGGCTCGAAGATCAGGGTCAGGCCCTTGGCTTCGATCGGCGC
The DNA here is from genome assembly GCF_900156295.1 of Pseudomonas sp. A214. Classification (NCBI taxonomy): domain Bacteria; kingdom Pseudomonadati; phylum Pseudomonadota; class Gammaproteobacteria; order Pseudomonadales; family Pseudomonadaceae; genus Pseudomonas; species Pseudomonas sp. A214. The sequence continues at coordinate 2,198,691 of NZ_LT707062.1, read as the reverse complement.
ACGCCACAGCCCAACGAGGTCCTCGGCCACCTGCCCTAGCGTCAACCGGGGCGACATGCCGCTGTCTTCGCGCTGGGTCCTGGCGAGCATCAGGAAGGTTTGCACCAGCTCGCGCATTTCTTCACTGGCCCGACTGATCCGCTCGACCTGTTTGCGACCGCGCTGATCCAGGGCCGGGTTCTCCAGCAACAGCTCACAGGAGCTGGCCAGGACCATCAACGGCGTGCGTAACTCATGGCTTACGTCGCTGGTGAACAACCGCTCACGCGTCAGGGCCTGGCGCAGTCGCCCCAGCGTAGCGTCGAACGCCACGGCCAGCTCACCCACTTCATCGGCGGCATAGTCAGGGGCCAGCGGCGGGGCCAGCCCGAGGAGCTGGTCGCGATGGCGCACTTGCCGGGCCAGACGCACGACCGGCGCCATCACCCGGCGAGCCAGGACCCAACCCAGGAACACCGCCAGCGCCAGGCTGAGCACGAAGCCCACCAGCACCACGGCGAACAGCACCCGTTCGCGCTCTTCGAAATCGCTCTGGTCCTGCAGTAGCACGTAGTGTCGACCGTCAACAATCTCGACCATGGCGTGATACGACAATTGCGCGCGAAAGACCTCGTGGAAACCGCGATCCAGGTGACGCAGATCCTTGGGCAAATCGAAGTCACCCGGGCCGCCACTGAAATAGAACAACTGGTCGGGTTCCGGACGATGACTCCAGTCCGAAACGCTGTCCATCAGCAGCAGGCGTTGCAGGTCACCCCCAAGCCCGGCGGAAATCAGCCTTTCTTCCACCAAGTGAACCGTCGCCACGATGCCCATGGCGAATGCCCCGGCGACCAACGCGCTCATCAGCGCAAAGGCGATGATGATCCGTTGGGCAAGGCTTTGCTTAAACTCCATCTCGGCCCTCGGCCAGGCGATAACCCACGCCATGCACGGTGTGCAACAGCGGTTTGTCGAACGGTTTGTCGATCACCTGACGTAATTGGTGAACATGGCTGCGCAGACTGTCGCTGTCCGGGCAATCATCGCCCCACAAGGCTTCTTCGAGGATTTCCCGGCGCAGCACGTGGGGGCTTTTCTGCATCAAGACCGCCAGCAGCTTCAGGCCTACAGGGTTGAGCTTCAGCAGTTTGCCTTCGCGGGTGACTTCCAGGGTATCGAGGTCGTAACTCAGGTCACCGACCTGCAAGGCGCGCCGCCCGCCGCCCTGGGCCCGACGCATGACCGCTTCGATCCGCGCCGCCAGCTCCGACAAGGCAAAAGGTTTGACCAGGTAATCATCGGCGCCGGACTTGAACCCTTGCAGGCGATCGTCCAGTTGATCCCGGGCGGTGAGCATGATCACCGGTGTATCACGTCGGGCGTCCTCGCGCAGGCGCTTGCACAAGGTGTAGCCGTCGATGCCCGGCAGCATGATGTCGAGCACGATCAGGTCATAGTGCTCGGTCGCGGCCAGGTGTAACCCCGACAAACCATCCTGGGCACAATCGACGGTATAGCCTTTGAGCCCCAGGTAATCGGCCAGATTGGCCAGGATGTCACGGTTGTCTTCAACCAACAGAATTCGCATGGGCATCTCCTCTGCGCACGTGGACGGTCATCGTGGCCCGCGCAGCTTAAGGCCAAGTGTGAATCACGGCTAGGGTTGTATCGGCGGTCGTAGCGAGCAAGCCCGCTCCCGCAAGGGTCGCGCGTGGATTGCCCGGACATTGACGAGTTTTTCACCCGGCATTCACGCCTCGCCCACGCTGCCCGGGCCAGACTGCGCGCAACGCGCTGCTCAAGAACACTCCACCAAAGGTACTGCCATGGTTTCCACCACCACCCGTCCCGTCTCCAGGCCGTTGAATTTCCGGGTCGCCCTGGGCCTGCCCGCTGCAATCGCGGTGATCCTGGTGCTGCTGGAACTGACCACGCTGGACATGGATCTGGCCAGGCTGTTCTACGACCCAGTCGACGGGTTCATCGGTCGGCACAGTTTTTTTCTGGAAGACATTCTGCATGACCGGGCCAAACAGGTGGTCATCGCGTTTTCTGTGCTGTCGATTCTCGGGTTCATCTGCACGTTCTTCCTCACCCGACTCAAACCGTTCAAACGCGAACTGGGCTGCCTGGTGCTCTCCCTGGCGCTGGCTACTTCATTCGTCACGCCGATGAAAGCCGTAACGGCAGTGCAATGCCCCTGGAGCCTGAAGGAGTTCGGAGGCAAGCAAACCTACAGCGAACTACTGAGCCCACGCCCGGCAACTGACAAACCCGGCCGATGCTGGCCCGGTGGTCACGCTGCCACCGGGTTTACGCTGTTCGCGTTGTTCTTCGTACTGCGCGACCGCCGCCCTCGCCTGGCCCGCCTGGCCTTCATATTCGCTGCCTCCCTGGGAATGCTGTTCTCCGTGAGCCGCATGATGCAAGGGGCGCATTTCTTTTCCCATAATGCGTGGACAGCGGTGTTCTGTTGGCTGATTTGCCTGGGGTGTTATTACTACGTGCTGTACCGGCCGGCCTCTACAGCGAAGCGAGCGGCGACAACCCAACCCGTCAATGCTTGAACACCAATCTGAATGTGGGAGCGAGCCTGCTCGCGATAGCGTCGGATCAGCAACATTGAGGGTGACTGTTACACCGCTATCGCGAGCAGGCTCGCTCCCACAGGGATTGGTGCAAATTCAATGAGCGGGGTAAACCCGAGGCATTAAAAAACCCCGCCTGCTTTCGCAGACGGGGTTTTTCAGTACAGGGGTAAGGCTGGCTTACATCATGCCGCCCATGCCACCCATGCCGCCCATGTCTGGCATACCGCCGCCAGCTGGAGCGTCTTCCTTGATTTCAGCGATCATCGCCTCGGTGGTGATCATCAGGCTGGCAATCGACGAAGCCGCTTGCAGAGCCGAACGAGTCACTTTGGCTGGGTCCAGGATACCCATTTCGATCATGTCGCCGTATTCGCCGGTCGCAGCGTTGTAACCGTAGTTACCCGAACCCTGCTTGACCTTGTCGACCACAACGCTTGGCTCGTCGCCGGAGTTGGCAACGATCTGGCGCAGCGGTGCTTCAACAGCGCGACGCAGCAACTGGATGCCCACGTTCTGGTCATCGTTGTCGCCTTTGAGCTCGCTGATGGCCTGCAGGGCACGAACCAGTGCCACGCCGCCGCCAGGCACCACGCCTTCTTCGACGGCTGCGCGGGTTGCGTGCAGGGCGTCTTCAACGCGGGCTTTCTTCTCTTTCATTTCAACTTCGGAACCGGCGCCAACCTTGATCACTGCAACGCCGCCCGACAGCTTGGCCAGACGCTCTTGCAGTTTTTCACGGTCGTAGTCGGATGAAGTGTCGGCCACTTGTGCGCGGATCTGAGTAACGCGAGCCTGGATATCAGCCTCGACGCCAGCACCGTCGATCACGGTGGTGTTTTCCTTGGACAGGATCACGCGCTTGGCGTTACCCAGGTGCTCCAGGGTGGTGCTTTCCAGGCTCAGGCCGATCTCTTCGGAGATAACGGTACCGCCGGTCAGTACGGCGATGTCCTGCAGCATGGCCTTGCGACGGTCGCCGAAGCCAGGTGCCTTGACGGCAGCGACTTTAACGATACCGCGCATGTTGTTCACAACCAGAGTCGCCAGGGCTTCGCCTTCAACGTCTTCAGCCACGATCAGCAGTGGGCGGCCGGCTTTGGCAACGGCTTCCAGCACAGGCAGCATTTCGCGGATGTTGGAGATTTTCTTGTCGACCAGCAGGATCAGCGGGCTCTCAAGCTCGGCAACCATGGTGTCCGGCTTGTTGACGAAGTACGGCGACAGGTAGCCACGGTCGAACTGCATGCCTTCAACAACCGACAGTTCGTTTTCCAGGCCCGAGCCTTCTTCAACGGTGATCACGCCTTCTTTACCGACTTTTTCCATGGCTTCGGCAATGATGTCGCCGATGGAGTTGTCGGAGTTGGCCGAGATGGTGCCGACCTGAGCGATAGCCTTGGTATCAGCGCATGGCTTGGACAGGGCTTTAAGCTCTTTGACGATGGCGATGGTCGCCTTGTCGATGCCGCGCTTGAGGTCCATCGGGTTCATGCCGGCAGCGACAGCCTTGAGGCCTTCGTTGACGATCGATTGAGCCAGTACGGTCGCGGTGGTGGTGCCGTCACCAGCATCATCGTTGGCACGGGAGGCAACGTCTTTGACCAGTTGCGCGCCCATGTTTTCAAAGCGGTCTTTGAGCTCGATTTCCTTGGCTACGGAAACGCCGTCCTTGGTGATGGTCGGAGCGCCGAAGCTCTTCTCGATGATCACGTTACGGCCTTTAGGGCCCAGGGTCGCTTTTACTGCGTCAGCCAGGACGTTGACACCGGCGAGCATTTTCTTGCGGGCGGAATCGCCGAATTTAACTTCTTTAGCAGCCATGATCGATATTCCTTAAATACTTTGTAGTAACGGGAAAATGAGCGGGGGAATCAGTCTTCCAGGACAGCGAGGATTTCGTTCTCGCTCATCACCAGCAGGTCTTCGCCGTCGACTTTCACTGTGTTGCTGCCGGAGTAAGGGCCGAACACAACCTTGTCACCCACTTTCACGGCCAGCGCACGTACTTCACCGTTTTCCAGAGCCTTGCCTGGGCCTACAGCGAGAACTTCACCGTGGTTGGCTTTTTCAGCAGCCGAACCTGGCAGGACGATACCGCCAGCGGTTTTCTTCTCTTCTTCGCTGCGACGGATGACGACGCGGTCATGCAGAGGACGAAGCTTCATTGTCGATCTCTCCTAATTTTGGTTTTCATCGGCCGGTGTAGTCCCGGCGGGTTTAACAAAAGCCGGCGGAGCCGGATGCGGTTCGTCAAGCGAACCGCGGAAGTCTGTCCAGTGTCGCCACCGGAAACCTTGCGGTGACCCATACATAAGGGCGTACAAGCCGATTTCAAGGGTCGGGTAGAAAATTTTTTACTTCACGAAGCCGAAAACGAACACGGCACCCGAAGGTGCCGTGTCGCTGGTTTTACTTGGTATCGCGGTGCTCGAACTCGCCTTCGATCACATCCGGTTCGCGGCCCACAGGTTCTCGTGGAGGCGGCCCGCCACGGGGCTGAAGGTCGTCGGCGAAGGCTCGCTGGCGAATCGCCTGTTCTTCGGCACGCTGGCGCATTTTATTGGCCAGCAGCCGACGGGTGAACGGCAGCAGCATGACCAGGCCCAGCACATCGCTGATGAAGCCAGGCAGGATCAACAGACCGCCACCCAAGGCCAGCATCAGGCCTTCGAGCATGGTCTGGGCAGGCAGCTCGCCGCGGTTCAGGCTTTCACGGGCACGCAGAGCCGTGGCGAGGCCGGCGATGCGCAGCACGAACACGCCGAGCATCGAGCCGAGAATGACCAGCAGCAGCGCCGGGAAAAACCCGATCGCCCCGCTGACCTTGACGAATACGAACAGCTCCAACACCGGGAACAGCAGAAAGAGCAACAAAAAAGGGCGCATCAAAAGGTTCCTCAACGCAAGAATGCCTTGCTATCAAACCCTAAATGACGTCGCCCTTTCGTGAATTCAAGCGTCAGCCTCAGCATTTTTTGGCCATTGCTCGGCGTGAGCCAGATAAACCAAGGCTTCGCGCACTTGTGTCGGCGTATTGCAAGGCGCTGGAAACGCCAGCCAGTAAAGGGCCTGACCGATCCGCAAGTGCATGCCTTCGCTGTCGATACCGGCCAGTTGCGCAGGTTCGGTGGCGGGCAGACCGGCCAGCTCGACGTAATGCGCGATGGCCTTGGCATGGTCGGCATTCATGTGGTCGATCATGCTGGCTTCGGCCTTGCCGGCGAAGGGGTTGGCCAGGGTGATCTGGTCGATCCAGTGAATGGCCCCAAAGCCACCGATGTAACGATGACGCACCGGGTTGAGCACCCAGAAATCGAAGTCATGGGCTTTGTGGTAGTTCTGCGACTCCGGGAAATAACGGTAGTAACGCTCAGCGGCGGCGTCGATGGCGAGGTTGTCTTCCAGCTTGCGCGCCTCGGCCAGATAAGTCAGGCGCCCTACGGCCTGCACATCCTCGGCCCCCCGCTCACCTACGAGCATTGAACACTTGGGGTCTTTTTGCAGGTTGTGGGTGTGTTGGGCGATACGGCTGATCAGGATCAGTGGACGGCCTTGGTCGTCCAGGCAATATGGCACCACGGAGCCGAACGGGAAACCGGGCATGGATTTGGAATGGGTGGAGAGCACTCCACGGTATTCCTTGAGCAGCAATTCTCGTGCATGCTTGGCAGCTTCAACGCTCAATTTATGACTCCTTTGATCAAATCCGTCTGGAAACGGTCAGGCGACTGGAGCAAAGTACCAGCGCGCCTTTAGGCAGTTCTCGTGTGCAACCGGGCTACGCCGACGCAGATCGAGAGGCCAGTAAAAGGACATCCTCCAACCGCTCTGCAATCTGGACATGCCAATGCAACTCACCGACAAAGTAATCATTATCACCGGCGGTTGCCAGGGTCTGGGCCGCTCCATGGCCGAGTATTTCGCCGGCAAAGGCGCCAAGCTCGCCCTGGTGGACCTCAATCAGGAAAAACTCGACCAGGCGGTTGCCGCCTGCGTGGCCAAGGGTGTCGAGGCCCGGGCTTATCTGTGCAACGTCGCCAATGAGGAGCAAGTGAGCGACATGGTCGCCCGGGTCGCCGAGGACTTCGGCGCGATCCACGGCTTGATCAACAACGCCGGGATCCTGCGCGACGGCTTGCTGCTCAAGGTCAAGGACGGCGAAATGAGCAAAATGAGCCTGGCCCAGTGGCAGGCGGTGATTGACGTCAACCTAACGGGTGTCTTCCTGTGTACCCGCGAAGTGGCAGCGAAAATGGTCGAGCTGAAGAACAGCGGCGCGATCATCAACATTTCGTCGATCTCGCGCGCCGGCAACGTCGGCCAGACCAACTATTCGGCGGCCAAGGCCGGCGTGGCGGCCGCCACCGTGACCTGGGCCAAAGAGCTGGCACGCTACGGTATCCGTGTCGCCGGCATCGCGCCGGGCTTCATCGAAACCGAAATGACCCTGGGCATGAAACCCGAAGCCCTGGAAAAAATGACCTCTGGCATCCCGCTCAAGCGCATGGGCAAACCCGAGGAGATCGCCCATTCGGCGGCGTACATCTTCGAGAACGACTATTACACCGGCCGGATCCTGGAGATGGATGGCGGGTTGCGGATCTAACAACCGACACACAACCACTGTGGGAGCGAGCCTGCTCGCGATGGCGCCGGGTCAGTCAACTTTGATGTGACTGATACACCGCTATCGCGAGCAGGCTCGCTCCCACAATGGATTGTGTTACGGCTTATTCAATCGTCGCTCATGGTGATGTTCGGCATCGCCGGTGACGCAGCCTCTTGCAGCACGATCCGCGCGCCGACGTGGCGAGCCAGTTCCTGATAGACCATGGCGATCTGGCTGTCCGGCTCGGCAATGACCGTGGGTTTGCCGCCGTCAGCCTGCTCGCGAATCAGCATCGACAGCGGCAGCGAGGCCAGCAGTTCGACGCCGTACTGGCTCGCCAGTTTTTCTCCGCCGCCTTCACCGAACAGATGCTCGGCATGTCCGCAGTTCGAGCAGATGTGCACGGCCATGTTTTCCACCACACCCAGTACCGGGATGTTCACTTTGCGGAACATCTCCACACCCTTGCGGGCGTCCAGCAGGGCCAGATCCTGCGGCGTGGTGACGATCACCGCACCGGCCACCGGGACTTTCTGCGCCAGGGTCAGTTGGATATCCCCGGTGCCTGGCGGCATGTCGATCACCAGGTAATCCAGATCGCCCCAGGCGGTCTGCGTCACCAGTTGCAGCAAGGCGCCGGAAACCATCGGCCCGCGCCAGACCATCGGCGTGTTGTCATCGGTCAGGAAGGCCATGGACATGACTTCCACGCCATGGGACTGGATCGGAACGAACCATTTCTGGTCCTTGACCTGCGGCCGGGTGCCCTCGGCAACGCCGAACATGATGCCCTGACTCGGGCCGTATATGTCCGCGTCGAGAATCCCGACCTTCGCGCCTTCACGGGCCAGGGCCAGGGCCAGGTTGGCGGCGGTGGTGGACTTACCCACGCCGCCCTTGCCCGAGGCCACGGCGATCACGTTCTTGACGTTCGCCAGCCCCGGCACTTGCGCCTGGGCCTTGTGGGCAGCGATCACGCTGGTGACGTCGACTTTGGCGCTGGCTACACCGTCCAGGGACTCGATCGCCATTTGCAGCATTTGCGCCCAACCGCTCTTGAACAGATCGGCGGCGTAGCCGATTTCCAGCTGGACGCTGACGCGATCGCCCTGGATGTCGATGGTGCGCACGCATCCGGCGCTGACCGGGTCCTGGTTCAGGTAAGGGTCGGTGTACTGGCGAAGGACGGCTTCCACCGCTGCGCGATTGACGGCGCTCATGGGCAACTCCGATAGCAAGACTTGAAAAACAGGCCGCTATCCTACGCCCCACGCTGTCGCGTGGCGACTTGATTACTGTCGCGCGAACACCTTTGTGGCGAGGGGATTTATCCCCGTTGGGGCGCGCAGCGGCCCTAAAACCTGCGGCTACAGTGTGTCAGAGTGCTCTATTTTGGACTGCTGCGCAGTCCAGCGGGGATAAATCCCCTCGCCACAGGTTGTGTCCATACCGCCCCCAGCAATGCATCCGGAAACAGGCCAGTGGGGTGAAATATATTTCCCAGCGCTTTATAGTGGCCGACCTCCGTTTCATCAAGTAGCCGAGCCCCATGTCCGAGCCACGCAAGATCCTCGTCACCAGCGCCCTGCCCTATGCCAATGGTTCGATTCACCTCGGCCATATGCTGGAATACATCCAGACCGATATGTGGACGCGCTTCCAGAAACATCGCGGCAACCAGTGCATCTATGTCTGCGCCGACGACGCCCACGGTTCGGCCATCATGCTGCGCGCGGAAAAGGAAGGCATCACCCCGGAGCAACTGATCGCCAACGTCCAGGCCGAACACAGCGCCGACTTTGCCGATTTCCTGGTGGACTTCGACAACTTCCACTCCACTCACGCCGAAGAAAACCGTGAGCTGTCGAGCCAGATCTACCTGAAGCTGCGTGACGCCGGGCACATCGCGACCCGTTCGATCACCCAGTATTTCGACCCGGAAAAGAAAATGTTCCTGGCCGACCGCTTCATCAAAGGCACTTGCCCGAAATGTGGCACCGAGGACCAGTACGGCGATAACTGCGAAAAATGCGGCGCCACCTACGCACCGACCGACCTGAAGGACCCGAAATCGGCGATTTCCGGGGCGACGCCAGTGCTCAAGGACTCCCAGCACTTCTTCTTCAAGCTGCCGGACTTCCAAGAGATGCTGCAAACCTGGACCCGCAGCGGCACGTTGCACGACGCGGTGGCCAATAAGCTCGCCGAATGGCTCGACTCCGGCCTGCAAGAGTGGGACATTTCCCGCGATGCGCCGTACTTCGGCTTCGAAATCCCCGGCGAGCCCGGCAAGTATTTCTACGTATGGCTGGACGCGCCCATCGGCTACATGGCGAGCTTCAAGAACCTTTGCGACCGCACGCCGGAGCTGGACTTCGACGCGTTCTGGGGCAAGGACTCCACGGCCGAGGTGTATCACTTCATCGGCAAGGACATCGTGAACTTCCACGCGCTGTTCTGGCCCGCCATGCTCGAAGGCGCCGGTTTCCGTAAACCGACCGGTATCAACGTCCACGGCTACCTGACCGTCAACGGCCAGAAAATGTCCAAGTCCCGCGGTACCTTCATCAAGGCCCGGACCTACTTGGACCATCTGTCGCCGGAATACCTGCGCTACTACTACGCGGCCAAGCTCGGCCGTGGCGTGGACGACCTGGACCTGAACCTTGAAGACTTCGTGCAGAAGGTCAACTCCGACCTGGTGGGCAAGGTAGTCAACATCGCCAGCCGTTGCGCCGGCTTCATCCACAAAGGCAACGCCGGTGTACTGGTAGCCGGTAACGCCGCGCCGGAGCTGACCGAGGCCTTTCTGGCGGCGGCCCCGAGCATCGCCGAAGCCTACGAGGCCCGTGACTTTGCCCGGGCGATGCGCGAGATCATGGCCCTGGCCGACCGCGCCAATGCCTGGATCGCCGACAAGGCGCCGTGGTCACTGAACAAACAGGAAGGCAAGCAGGACGAAGTCCAGGCGATCTGCGCCCTGGGTATCAATCTGTTCCGCCAACTGGTGATCTTCCTCAAGCCGGTGCTGCCGTTGCTGGCCGCCGATGCCGAAGCTTTCCTGAACGTCGCACCGCTGACCTGGGACGATCACCAGACGCTGCTGAGCAACCATCAACTGAACGAGTTCAAGCCGCTGATGACTCGCATCGACGCCACCAAGGTGCAAGCCATGACCGACGCCTCGAAAGAAGACCTGGCCGCCAGCCAGACCGACACCGGTGCCCCGGCCGGCAATGGCGAGCTGACCAAGGACCCGTTGTCGCCGGAGATCGATTTCGACGCCTTTGCCGCCATCGACCTGCGCGTAGCCCTGATCGTCAAGGCTGAAGCCGTGGAAGGCGCCGACAAGCTACTGCGCCTGACGCTGGACATCGGTGATGAGCAGCGCAACGTGTTCTCCGGCATCAAGAGCGCCTATCCGGACCCGGCCAAGCTCGAAGGCCGGCTGACGATGATGATCGCCAACCTCAAGCCGCGCAAAATGCGTTTCGGCATCTCCGAAGGCATGGTGATGGCGGCAGGTCCCGGCGGTGAAGAAATCTACCTGCTGAGCCCCGATAGCGGCGCCAAGCCGGGTCAGCGGATCAAATAACGCGACCACGCGCGGTACCGATCCCACAGTCGCCGGCAGGCGACTGTGGGATTTTCATATCTGGCCCACCCTGACGGTGTGCCGGATAATGCCTAACCTCTAACGACAGGTTCTCGTTCCAGCACGCCCATGACCGAAATCGTTCTCACACTGTTCAGCGCCGCCCTGATCAACAACCTTGTGTTGCATTGGCCGCTGGGCGTCAATCCGCTGCTGGCGGCCAATGGAAGAAGGCAAGTCCACGCCCTGGGCCTGGCGACGACATGCCTGATGCTGATGGTCGGCACCTTGGGTTATCTGATCGATCGCTGGCTGCTGGTTCCGGCCAATCTGACCTCGCTGCGCCTGTTGGCATGGCTGTCCTTGAGTGTGTTGCTGATTGCACCGTTGCTGCACTGGCTGGGGCGCTGGCTGCCGACGCTGCCGTTCGATGGTTTGTGGCCACTGCTGCTGGGCAATGCCGGCATACTGGGCATCACGCTGATCAACAGCCGGAATGACCACGGCCTGGGCCTCACCGTCGCCGCGAGCCTGGGCGCCGGCCTGGGTTTCTGGCTGGTGTTGAGCCTGTTCGATGATTTGCGTCAGCGCACCTTCGATAACGATATCCCCAGACCCTTTCGTGGTCTGCCGATCCAGTTGATCGGCGCAGGGCTCATGGCGGTGGCATTTCTTGGATTGCGCGGGCTGGTCAAAGCATGAGTCTGATTCAACGTATCGACGCCCTGCTGCCGCAGACCCAATGCGGCAAGTGCGGCCACCCCGGGTGCAAGCCCTACGCCGAAGGCATCGCCCAGGGCGAACCGATCAACAAGTGTCCGCCCGGTGGCCGTGAAACCATCGCCGCCTTGGCCGAGCTGATGAAAGTGCCTGTGCTTGAGCTCGATACCAGCCGTGGTTCAGCCCCGGCGCAGATCGCCTTTATTCGCGAAGCCGAATGCATCGGCTGCACCAAGTGCATCCAGGCCTGCCCGGTAGACGCGATTGTCGGTGCGGCGAAGTTGATGCACACCGTCCTGGTCGACGAATGCACAGGCTGCGATCTATGCGTGGCGCCCTGCCCGGTCGACTGCATCGAAATGCACCCATTGCCCACGGCAACCGTGGTGCCGGTGGTCGGTGGCTTGGCCTTCAGCGTCGAAGAGCAGCAAGCGCGCACCGCCAAGCGCGACCATGCCCGGCGGCGCTTCGAACAGCGCAACGCACGTCTGCGCCGCGAAGAGGAGCAGCGTCTCGCCGAGCGTCTGGCCCGTACACAGCGCGCCTCACAGCCCCAAACCCAGTCCGTCGACCCCGTGCAAGCGGCACTGGAGCGGGTACGGGCGCAAAAAGCCGCCAACGCCGATGCGGCCTTGAAAAAAGCCAAGGTCGACCTGGCCATGAGCCGGGCGCAGTTGAACAAATCCTTGAAAGCATTCGGCCACCCGCCGACCTTCGAACAACAGTCGCAATTGATCGTGCTACAGCGCCAGTTCGAAGCGGCGCAACAAACCTTGACGCAATTGGAAGGGACGGTCCAGCCCACTGTTTCAACCCCCGCCCCCCCTCAAAGTGCCGAGCTGAAACGGGCCAAGATCCAATTGGCCATGCGTCGCGCCGAACTCAGCAAGGCCAGGGCCGCAGGGGCGTCGGATGAACAAATAGAGCCCCTGGAGCAAGCGGTGAAAGACGCCGAACGCCAGGTGGATGCTCATGTCGCTCCCTGAGCCCATGGACGAACGGCTGCGGCAGGCGATGCTGCGGGTGCTACTGGCGACACTGCCCGGCATTCTGGCGTTGACGTGGTTTTATGGCTGGGGCGTGGTGTTCAACCTGTTGCTGGCGGGCCTTAGCGCACTGGCCGTCGAAGCACTGGCGCTGCGCTTACGGCGCCGACCGCTCAAACCGGCACTCAACGATGGCAGCGCGCTGGTAAGCGCCACGCTGTTGGCGCTGGCCTTGCCGGCCTATTGCCCCTGGTGGCTGACCGTCACAGCCACGGCTTGCGCCTTGCTGTTCGGCAAGCACCTGTGGGGCGGCGTCGGCAATAACCCGTTCAACCCGGCGATGCTCGGCTACGCCCTGGTGCTGATCGCGTTTCCCCAGCAACTCAATCAATGGCCGGCACTTCACGGCATGAGCCTGTCCGACGGCCTGCAACAGGTGTTCGCGGTTCACCCTGGGCCTGATGGATGGGCAGCAGCAACGGCCCTGGACAGCCTGCGAATCAACAAAAGCCTGACCATCGATGAGCTGTTCGCCGCCAACCCGGCGTTCGGACGCTGGGGTGGGCGCGGCGTCGAGTGGGTCAACCTGGCGTTTCTGGCCGGAGGACTGTTCCTGCTGCACCAACGGGTGTTCAGCTGGCACGCGCCGGTGGGCATGCTCGCCGGCCTGTTCATCATCAGCTTGTTGTGCTGGAACGGATCGGGCTCCGACTCCAATGGCTCGCCGTTGTTTCATCTGCTCACGGGTGCGACCCTGCTCGGTGCGTTTTTTATCGTGACCGAACCGGTCTCGGGCGCCAAAGCGCCCCTCGCTCGCCTGCTGTTTGGCGCAGGCGTGGGACTGCTGACTTACTTGATCCGGACTTGGGGTGGTTACCCGGACGGCGTGGCGTTTGCGGTGCTGCTGATGAACCTCGGCGTGCCCGCACTGGAGCGCTTCGCCGAGGCGCGACACAGGTCGCAGCCCCTATGAAAAACTACCGTGGCGTTGCCATCCTGGCTTTGCTGATCGGTCTCGGCATTGGGGCCACTTACCTGACTCAGCTCAGCACCGCAGGGCGCATCAAGGGTCAGCAACAAGACCTTGCGAACCGAACCTTGCTCGACGTGCTGCCGACCGACCGATACGACAATCAGCCATTGGCACAACCTGTCGTAACGGCCCCCGTGACCTTGGCCCATAGCACGCTGCTGGGCGGATACCTGGCGACTCGTGCCGGCCTGCCCAACGCAGTGTTGTTACGCAGTCAGGTACTGGGCTATGAAGGCAGCATCCAATTGCTGGTCGCTATCGACCCGCAAGGGCGGTTGCTGGGCGTGAAAACCCTGCGCCAGTCGGAAACGCCCGGCCTGGGTGCGGCCATCGCTGACTGGCCAAATCCCTGGCTGCAATCCTTCAACGGTAAGTCGCTCCAGGCGCCCACCGACAGCGGCTGGGCGTTGAAAAAGGATCAGGGGCAGTTCGATCAACTGGCTGGCGCGACCGTCACCTCCCGATCGGTCCTGCAGGCTGTTCACGATGCACTGCGTTACTTCGACGAGCATCAGGCTCAACTGACCGGAGTGATCATTGATGAATAAGCCATTGCTCCTGACCCGCGGCCTGCTGCTCGTGCCCTTGGTCGGCGCCAGCGATTCGCTGGCAAACGCGCTGGGCTTATGGCTGGCCTGGGTACTGATCAGTGCCGGCCATGGCTTGGCCATGGGGCTGGTACGGTCCCACCTGACAGCGCCTCAGCGACTGCTCGCCTCCATTGTGCTGGCCGCCACCCTGACGGCTTGCGCAGGCCTGGTGGCGCAGGCCTGGATGCTGGAAATGTATCAGCCGCTGAGCCTTTACATTGGCTGGATCGCTTTGAGCTGTGTGGCGCTGGAGCATGACGACATCTTCGTCGGCTCACGCCTGCCCGAACATCTCAGACTGGCAGGCGTGTTCGGCCTGCTGATGATCGGCTTGGGCGCCCTGCGCGAGCTGATTGGCAACGCAATATCACTGGCCTTGCTCGCCCCTGGCGGGTTTATTCTGCTCGGTCTGTTGCTGGCAGCGCACCAGGCCTGGACGGGCGCCAGCCCCCCTTCAACGATCGAGGAAACGCCGCGCCCATGAACGCCGCAAAACGCCTGGAAATATTCCGTCGCTTGCACGAAGACAACCCGGAACCGAAGACCGAACTGGCCTACAGCTCGCCGTTCGAACTGTTGATCGCGGTAATTCTGTCGGCCCAATCCACCGACGTCGGCGTCAACAAGGCCACGGCCAAGCTGTTCCCGGTGGCCAACACGCCGCAGGCGATTCACGCGCTGGGCGTCGAAGGGCTGTCCGAGTACATCAAGACCATCGGCCTGTTCAACAGCAAGGCAAAAAACGTGATCGAGACATGCCGCCTGCTGATCGAGCGCCACAACGGCGAAGTCCCACAGACTCGCGAAGCGCTGGAAGCGCTTCCAGGGGTCGGTCGCAAAACCGCCAATGTGGTGCTCAACACCGCGTTTCGCCAACTGACCATGGCCGTCGACACTCACATTTTCCGCGTCAGCAACCGCACCGGGCTGGCGCCGGGCAAAAACGTGGTGGAGGTGGAGAAAAAGCTGATGAAATTCGTACCCAAGGAATTTCTACTCGATTCCCATCACTGGCTCATCCTTCACGGACGTTACGTCTGCCTGGCGCGCAAGCCCCGCTGTGGCAGCTGCCGGATCGAGGACTTATGCGAATACAAGCACAAGACCTCCGACGATTGAGGCGCTATTGCTTTTATTGATTTGTCGATTGAAAAAATCTTTTTTACCCGCCCGTGGTTTATCGATATAAGGAGCGCCAATGGCAGTTTAAGCCTGGAGTCGATCCCATGAGTGCTGACAAAGAACAACTGGATGTAGAAGACGATTTCATCGCCGTTGAGGCCGACGATGTGGAACCTGTGGTCGTCGAAACAGCGAAAACCAATCTGAGCAAACGTCGCACGATTGATAATCTGCTGGAAGAGCGCCGCTTGCAGAAACAACTGGCCGATTACGACTTTGACCTCTGACACGTAAAAGCCTCCCGAATGGAGGCTTTTTACTGAGTACGCGCGGCCGGAAAAACTCACACTAACCCGTTACGCTGCGCCAGTTCGATCAGATCAACCAGCGAGCGGGCATTGAGCTTCAACAACAAGCGTGTCTTGTATGTACTGACGGTCTTGTTGCTCAAGAACATCCCATCGGCAATTTCCTTGTTGGTCTTTCCGCGAGCCAGTTGCTGCAAGACCATCATCTCTCGCCCGGACAGTCGATCGACCATATCGGACTCGCTTGCGTTACCCAGACTCGAACGCACCGTATGCAGCGCCTGATTGGGGAAATAACTGTACCCCGACAGCACCGCCTTGATTGCACTGAGTAACTCGGTGAGGTCCTGCTGCTTGCACACATAACCGGCTGCCCCCGTCTGCATGCAGCGCATCGAAAAATGCCCAGGTGCCTGGGAAGTCAGCACCAGAACTTTCAAAGGTGAAGGGTTGGCGGTCAGGCGGGCGATGACCTCCAGTCCATCCAGTTTCGGAATGCCGATATCCAGAATAACGATATCAGGCATAAGTTCACGGGAAAGTTGCAACGCATCGACGCCATTATCGGTTTCGGCAATAACTTCATATCCATGACGCTCCATTAGCAAACGTACAGCAAGACGAATGACGGGATGATCATCCACGATCAGCACTTTATTCATGGGCAAATCCAACTTCGCTGTTCGAATTTTTAGAGCACGCACAATAGCCTAGTCAATTCTACCTTGGCATGCCGCCCCCCCTGACCGCTCGCACCGAGAGACGCAACCTACAAGCGATACAGAAAAATCCTACAAATCCCCTTGGAAATAATGCGCCATAAATTTGTTTACAGAGGCAAATGGATGCATCAGGGGATCCGCGCCCCTCTAAACAAGCGCTTTTTTCTGCATCCACCCCGTCCCCCAATAGCAAAAAAAAACACTCGCCTCATAAAAAGTAACTGAATTATTTACCAACACAACCACAAAGGTTTTATTTAAATAAAATTGAATTCACATAAGGAATAAGCGAAATTTATTCAATCCTATTCATGAGAAAACACCACGATCAATACCTTAACCGCGAACTCATCAATTACTCACACCTTCCTAATGCAATCACCGAGCCTGAATATGTTATGAGCATCCACCATGAAAAAACCTTCGAAAATCATCACCAACCCCATGACGCTAATCGCTATATTCGCAACTTTGTCCGAGACTTCGGCAGCCATCTCCCTGCCTTTCCTCGACGATCAGGACCGTGAATACTATCTTTGGTTTCTGATCAGCTTTCCGTTCTATCTATTATTTCTTTTTTTTATAACCCTGAACTTTAACTATCGCTCGTTATATTCACCCTCGGATTTTCGCAAGAGCAAACACTTCATGAGAATCATGGATGATTCAAGCTGTCGGCGCGCACGGTTTTCCCGCCGGGCGCCCAAGGGCAAAGGATGGCTGATCACTGTTCATCCACAGAAAAAACAGCGACGACTGTTCATTTTGGTTATCCCCCGGGCACCGGAAGGCCTGGCCGAGGCAAATCGATCCAAACGCGCAAAACAGCGCCACAACGAATGAGCAGCACAGGGGAAAGGGTCCCCCAAAAAAAACGGCCTGCACATGGCAGGCCGTTTTCATGGAGCCAGGATCAGAACAGCTTGCGACCCTTGTTCGCCGCGATGCGCATGCGCAGGGCGTTGAGCTTGATGAAGCCAGCAGCGTCGGCCTGGTTGTAAGCGCCACCGTCCTCTTCGAAAGTCGCGATGTTGGCATCGAACAGGGAGTCGTCAGACTTGCGCCCAGTGACGATGACATTGCCCTTGTACAGTTTCAGGCGCACGACGCCATTCACGTTGACCTGGGAGGCATCGATCATCTGTTGCAGCATCAGACGCTCCGGACTCCACCAGTAACCGGTGTAGATCAGGCTGGCGTACTTGGGCATCAACTCGTCTTTGAGGTGAGCCACTTCGCGGTCCAGGGTGATCGACTCGATCGCGCGGTGAGCACGCAGCATGATGGTGCCGCCCGGGGTCTCGTAGCAGCCGCGGGACTTCATGCCGACATAACGGTTCTCGACGATGTCCAGACGACCGATGCCGTGTTCGCCACCGATACGGTTCAGGGTCGCCAGCACGGTGGCCGGGCTCATTTCCACGCCGTCCAGCGCGACGATATCGCCGTTGCGATAGGTCAGCTCCAGGTATTGCGGGGTGTCAGGAGCCTTCTCCGGGGAGACGGTCCAGCGCCACATGTCTTCTTCGTGCTCGGTCCAGGTGTCTTCCAGCACGCCGCCTTCATAGGAGATGTGCAGCAGGTTGGCATCCATCGAGTACGGGGATTTCTTCTTGCCGTGGCGTTCGATCGGGATGGCGTGCTTCTCGGCGTAATCCATCAGCTTTTCACGGGACAGCAAGTCCCACTCGCGCCACGGCGCGATGACTTTCACGCCGGGCTTGAGGGCATAGGCACCGAGTTCGAAACGCACCTGATCGTTGCCCTTGCCGGTGGCACCGTGGGAAATGGCGTCGGCACCGGTTTCGTTGGCGATTTCGATCAGGCGCTTGGCGATCAACGGACGGGCGATGGAGGTACCCAGCAGGTACTCGCCTTCGTAAACAGTGTTGGCGCGGAACATCGGGAACACGAAGTCACGGACGAACTCTTCGCGCAGGTCATCGATGTAGATCTCTTTGACGCCCATGGCCTGAGCCTTGGCGCGTGCAGGCTCGACTTCTTCGCCCTGCCCCAGGTCAGCGGTGAAGGTCACCACTTCACAGTTATAAGTGTCCTGCAGCCACTTGAGGATCACCGAAGTGTCCAGGCCGCCGGAATACGCCAGAACGACCTTGTTTACGTCCGCCATGCCATCACTCCACGGGTTGTACGGAAAGCCGGGAAGTTTAACGTCCAGCGCGGATAATTTACAGGGGCGCGACAGCTTATGACGACGAAGCGACAGATTATGTCGAGCGCGCGACGATCCTCACGGGTCAGGATGTCCGCGCGGCGGTGGCTGCAGTGGGCTGGGCCGGTGTCGCGGTCGGCGTCGGAGCCTTGGCAGGGGGCGCGGCGGGTGTAGCCTGCGGTGCCGGCGCTTCAGGCACCGCCACACGCTCCAGGCGCACGGCCACACGACGGTTCTTGGCGCGATTGGCGGCACTGGTGTTGGGCACCAGGGGGTAACGTTCGCCGTGGAACCGCACGGTGATCTGCGACTCTTGAAAGCCGTTGGCCTTGAAGAAGTCCTGGACCGCCAGGGCACGGCGACGAGACAGCTCACGATTGGTCAATCGATTGCCGCTATTGTCGGAGTGACCGTCGAGTTCGACATGGTTGACGGTCGGGTCGGCCTTGATGAAGTCGATCATCACCTGCAACTGAGCCTTGGCCCGGGCATCGAGCTCAACGCCTTCGCCGGGAAAGCCGATCTGGGATTGCTTCACCTGCTCGAAATTCTTCGGCAACAGTTTTGCCACGCAGCCCTGGTAATCACTGAAGGCCTTGTTGAAGCGCACGGGCAGCAGCCGGACTTCCGAAACCCGCCCGTCCCCAGTGTTACGCCGTACCACCGGGCTGCGCCCTTCCATCAGCCCGCTGATCAAGCGGCCCGCCTGGACCTGAGAGCTGTTGAACAGCACATCGCCGCTGCCGAGCCTGACCGAGCCCAGGTTGATGTCGCCCCGTCCCGGCTGCCAAGGCGCGGCGGCCGCCAGCAGGATGGCCGAACCACCACCGAGCATCGGGTTATGGGACTTGAGCCGGAAGATCGCCTGCTCGCCGGCCCGGCGCACGAATTCGCCGCTGCCGAAATCGGTGACCGGCTGACTCAGCCGGCACTCGAACTTGTCGCCTTCGACCGTCCACTCAATGCTCTCCAGACGGGTCTGGAAAGTGAGCGCCATGGCGGGAAGGCTGGCAAACACACTGAGCAAGGCTAAATAACGCTGGCGCACGGGCGGCTCCAATGGCTTTTATACAAAGATCGACACACGTTGAGAGTATGACGCCTGTCCGGGGCGCCTTACGGATTCGTGGCACACCTGTAGGAGCTATCGGTAACTTGCGCCAGAACTTGATAGCGGGTGCCTGAATCGGTCTTTTCCGGTAGCATTCCCCAGAGTTTGACCCGCCTGGAAGCCCCCCAATGTCCGACCGCCTGACCCTGCTGCGTCCCGACGACTGGCATATTCATCTTCGCGATGGTGCTGTGTTGACCCATACCGTCGCCGATGTCGCGCGCACCTTCGGGCGCGCAATCATCATGCCGAACCTGGTTCCGCCAGTGCGCAACGCCATCGAGGCCGACGGCTATCGCCAGCGAATCCTGGCCGCACGCCCGGCCGGCAGCCGTTTCGAACCGCTGATGGTGCTTTACCTCACCGACCGTACGCAGCCCGAAGAAATACGCGAGGCCAAGGCCAGCGGCTTCGTCCATGCCGCCAAGCTGTACCCCGCCGGCGCCACCACCAACTCGGACTCCGGCGTCACCAGCATCGACAAGATTTTCCCGGCGCTGGAGGCCATGGCCGAAGTCGGGATGCCGTTGCTGATCCACGGTGAAGTCACTCGTGGCGACGTCGACGTGTTCGACCGCGAAAAAATCTTCATCGATGAGCACATGCGTCGCGTCGTGGAACGCTTCCCGACGCTCAAGGTGGTGTTCGAACACATCACCACCGGTGATGCCGTGCAGTTCGTCAACGAAGCCCCGGCGAACGTTGGCGCGACCATTACCGCGCATCACCTGCTGTACAACCGCAACCATATGCTGGTGGGCGGGATCCGTCCGCACTTCTATTGCCTGCCGATCCTCAAGCGCAACACCCATCAAGAAGCCTTGCTCGACGCTGCCACCAGCGGCAGCGCCAAGTTCTTCCTCGGCACGGACTCGGCGCCCCATGCCCGGCACGCCAAGGAAGCGGCCTGCGGTTGCGCTGGCTGCTACACCGCCTATGCCGCCATCGAGATGTATGCCGAGGCGTTCGAGCAGCGCAATGCGCTGGACAAACTCGAAGGTTTCGCCAGCCTCCACGGCCCGCGCTTCTATGGCCTGCCGGTGAACACCAATCGTATTACCCTGGTTCGCGACGAGTGGACCGCCCCCGCCAGCCTGCCTTTTGGCGAGCTGACTGTTATCCCGCTGCGCGCCGGTGAAAAACTGCGCTGGCGCCTGCTGGAGGAAAGTGTGTGAGTGAAGATCATTTCGACGACGAGCTGGACGGCAACGGTGGTTCGGGCGCTGCCCGTCACCCCATGGCAGCCCGCTTCCGGGGCTACCTGCCGGTCGTGGTCGACGTAGAAACCGGCGGTTTCAACTCCGCCACCGATGCGCTGCTGGAAATCGCTGCGACCACCATTGGCATGGACGAAAAAGGTTTTGTGTTCCCTGATCACACCTATTTCTTCCGCGTCGAACCGTTCGAAGGCGCCAACATCGAGGCGGCAGCCCTGGAGTTCACCGGGATCAAGCTTGATCACCCATTGCGCATGGCGGTGAGTGAAGAGACGGCCCTGACTGACATTTTCCGAGGCGTGCGCAAGGCTTTGAAGGCCAACGGTTGCAAACGGGCGATCCTGGTCGGCCACAACAGCAGCTTCGACCTGGGCTTTCTCAATGCGGCGGTGGCGCGCCTGGATATGAAGCGCAACCCGTTCCATCCGTTTTCCAGCTTCGACACCGCGACGCTTGCCGGCCTGGCGTACGGCCAGACCGTGTTGGCCAAGGCCTGCCAGGCAGCCGACATCGACTTTGATGGCCGTGAAGCCCACTCGGCCCGCTACGACACCGAGAAGACGGCCGAGCTGTTCTGCGGCATCGTCAATCGCTGGAAAGAAATGGGTGGCTGGCAGGATTTCGACGACTGATGTGCTGAGTAAGCATCAGGACGGTGGGAGCAAGGCTTGCCCGCGATGAAAACGACACGGTATCCCAGAGATACCGAGGCGCCTGTATCGCGAGCAAGCTTTGCTCCCACAGCTGTTTCTGGTGTTTTTAAACAATTGGGATAAATCCTTCCCCATAAAAAAACCGGCCCATCGAGGGCCGGTTTTTTTGTGCCTGTTGCGCTTACAGCTTGTCGCTGTGCTCGCCCAGGTAGGCGGCAACGCCTTCAGGGGATGCGGTCATGCCCTTGTCGCCTTTCTTCCAGTTGGCTGGGCAAACTTCGCCGTGCTCTTCGTGGAATTGCAGCGCGTCGACCAGACGGATCAGCTCTTCCATGTTACGGCCCAGTGGCAGGTCGTTGATGATCTGCGAACGGACAACGCCCTTGTCGTCGATCAGGAACGCGCCACGGAAAGCCACGCCGCCTTCGGACTCAACGTCATAGGCCTTGGCGATTTCGTGCTTCATGTCGGCAGCCATGGTGTATTTCACCTGGCCGATGCCGCCATTGTTGATTGGGGTGTTGCGCCAGGCGTTGTGGGTGAAGTGCGAGTCGATCGAAACAGCAACCACTTCAACGTTGCGGGCCTTGAAGTCGTCCATGCGGTGATCCAGCGCGATCAGCTCGGATGGGCAGACGAAGGTGAAGTCCAGCGGGTAGAAGAACACCAGGCCGTATTTGCCTTTGATGGCCGAGGACAGGGTGAAGCTGTCGACGATTTCGCCGTTGCCCAGAACGGCTGGAACGGTGAAGTCAGGGGCTTGTTTGCCTACGAGTACGCTCATTGGATATCTCCTGGTGAATAACGTGAAAACAAGGTCCGGGCCAGCCTGCCACCCTCAGGCGACAGCCCTGTGACACGAACCCGCTTGCAAGGGCCGATCATCATACACCGCGAATTTGGACTGTCTTCAACGGTTTTTCGGCGAGTCCAAAAATCCTTTCCCTTGGCATGCCCCCTCATTGGCCCTGGATAAAAAACCGTTCGTCAGCTCTGGCCCAAGGGTTTCAGAAACAACTTTGACAATCATTCTCGTTAACATTAAGATCCGTCTCAATTGAGTCACAACCAGCGACGGTTCTTACTTATGTATGTTTGCCTCTGCACTGGCGTCACCGACGGACAAATCCGCGAAGCGATCTATGAAGGCTGCTGCAGCTACCGCGAAGTCCGCCAAGCCACCGGCGTAGCCAGCCAATGCGGCAAATGTGCGTGCCTGGCCAAGGAAGTGGTTCGCGAAACCCTTGCCAAAATGCAAACGGCCCAGGCCTCGATTCCCTATCCGGTAGAATTTACTGCCGCTTAAATCCAGCTTCTTGAAGAACCGGGCTCAATGTCCGGTTTTTTTATGCCTTTAAATCAAGCGCTTAGCCTCTAGACGCGGAACACAAACATTCTTATTCCGATTAATTTTCATTTATTATTCAATAACTTAGGTTTGACACTCGTCAGTGCGCGGCTCAAACTCAGCCCTATACACAGCTATTACAGGGCAGGCCCTCACCATGAAAGGCGACGTTACAGTCATCCAGCATCTCAACAAGATCCTCGCCAATGAGCTGGTCGCGATCAACCAATACTTCCTGCATGCGCGCATGTATGAGGATTGGGGCCTGAACAAGCTGGGCAAGCACGAGTACCACGAGTCCATCGACGAGATGAAACACGCGGACAAGCTGATCAAGCGCATCCTGTTCCTCGAAGGTCTACCGAACGTCCAGGACCTGGGCAAGCTGCACATCGGCGAACACACTCAGGAAATGCTCAAGTGCGATCTGACGATCGAGCGTGCCGGCCACGCCGACCTGAAAGTCGCCATCGCCCATTGCGAGAGCGTTGGCGACTTCGGCAGCCGCGAACTGCTTGAAGACATCCTCGAGTCCGAGGAAGAACACATCGACTGGCTGGAAACCCAACTGGGCCTGATCGACAAAGTGGGTCTTGAGAACTACCTGCAATCGCAGATGGGCGAAGAGTAACTTCCCCAAAAGCAAGCCAATAAAAAGCCCCGCCCTCTTTCCAGAGGCGGGGCTTTTTACTGCCTGGATTTCCAGGCCACAGCGCAAAACCTTTGTGGGAGCGAGCCTGCTCGCGATAGCGGTCTATCAGTCACCAACACGTTGACTGACACGCCCTCATCGCGAGCAGGCTCGCTCACACATTGTTTGTCCGTGAATCAGGCTTCTGTCTTGTTCGCAGCCGCTTTTTCGGCAGCAGCCTTGATCGTGGCCTGCAAAGAGCCGTCGGCCGCCATCTCGGTCATGATATCGCTACCGCCGATCAGCTCACCGGCCACCCACAGTTGCGGGAAAGTTGGCCAGTTGGCGTACTTGGGCAGGTTGGCGCGGATTTCCGGGTTCTGCAGGATGTCCACGTAGGCAAACTTCTCGCCACACGCCATCACAGCCTGAGCAGCCTTGGCCGAGAAGCCGCACTGTGGCGCATTCGGCGAGCCTTTCATGTAAAGCAGGATGGTGTTGTTGGCAATCTGGTCTTTAATCGTTTCGATGATATCCACGGAGCACCTCGGCTTAAACTTTGCGACTTCAGTTGTCGACACGGTGGCGCATTGTAACGGAAAGCCGAGCACGCTGCTCGGTCTCCCCGAGAGACAAATTCACGCAGCCACCACCTTCACCGGAACCCCATTGAGCGCTGCATTGCCAGACAACTCATCCAGCTGACAGTCATCGGTCAGGTCATTGGCGCTCGAACCGGGCTGGGCGCTGGCAATGGTCATCTGCACGCCCGGCCGGGCATGGCCCCAACCGTGGGGCAGGCTGACCACGCCTTTCATCATGTCCAGGCTACCCTGCACCTCGACTTCAAGCATACCCACCCGCGAACTGACTTTCACCCGCTGCCCGTCGCTCAACCCGCGACTGCTCAGATCCTCCGGGTGCATCAGCAATTGATGACGCGGCTTGCCCTTCACCAGGCGGTGGAAATTGTGCATCCAGGAGTTATTGCTGCGCACATGACGTCGGCCAATCATCAGCAACTCATCCGCCTGTGGTGCCTGTAACCCGGCAAAGCGCGTGAGGTCGGCAAGAATGACCGCCGGTGCAGCCTGCACTCGCTGGTTTTCGGTTTTCAAGCGTGGCGCCAGGTTGGGCTTGAGGGCGCCCAGGTCGATGCCATGGGGATGGTCGAACAAGGTCGCCAGGGACAGCTTATGCGGCGAGGCATCGCCATAGGCGCCGGCACGAAGGCCGAAATCGATCATTTGCGCCGGCGGCATGGTCGGCTTGAGTTCCTTGCCGGTTCTGGCAGCGAAAGCCTTGGCCAGTCCGACGAAAATTTCCCAGTCGTGCAGCGCCCCTTCGGGCTTGGGCAGGATCGCCCGGTTGAAACGGGTCACGTTGCGCACCGCGAACAGGTTGAACGTGGTGTCGTAATGGTCGTTTTCCAGGGCCGAGGTGGATGGCAGGATCAGGTCGGCGTAGCGCGTGGTTTCGTTGATGTACAGATCGACGCTGACCATGAACTCCAACCCGTCCAGCGCCTGCTCCAGTTGCCGTCCGTTGGGAGTGGACAGCACCGGGTTGCCCGCCACGGTGACCAGCGCACGAATCTGGCCTTCGCCCTCGGTGAGCATTTCCTCGGCCAGAGCCGAAACCGGCAACTCGCCCGCGTACTCGGGACGCCCGGACACCCGGCTTTGCCAGCGATTGAAATGCCCTCCCGAGGTGGTCGCAACCAGGTCCACCGCAGGCTCGGTACACAGGGCCCCACCGACCCGGTCAAGATTGCCGGTCACCAGGTTGATCAGCTGAATCAGCCAGTGACACAGCGTGCCGAACGCCTGGGTCGAGACGCCCATCCGTCCATAACAGACCGCTGAAGGCGCGGCAGCGAAGTCCCGGGCCAACTGCCGGATCTGCGTAGCCGGCACAGCACAGAGCGGGCTCATCGCTTCAGCCGTGAAGGTCGCGACGGCCTGGCGCACGTCTTCCAGGCCATCCACCGGCAGGTGGCTGTCACGGGTCAAGCCCTCGCTGAACAGGGTATTGAGCACACCAGACAGCAAAGCGGCATCGCCACCCGGGCGCACGAACACATGCTGGTCGGCAATAGCCGCCGTTTCGCTGCGACGCGGATCGACCACCACCACTTTACCGCCACGGGCCTGGATCGCCTTGAGGCGTTTTTCCACGTCCGGCACGGTCATGATGCTGCCATTGGAGGCCAGCGGGTTGCCGCCCAGGATCAACATGAAGTCGGTGTGATCGATGTCCGGTATTGGCAACAACAGGCCGTGACCGTACATCAGGTGGCTGGTCAGGTGGTGAGGCAGTTGGTCCACCGAAGTCGCCGAAAACCGGCTGCGCGTCTTCAGCAGGCCCAAAAAATAGTTGCTGTGGGTCATCAGCCCATAGTTATGCACGCTGGGATTGCCCTGGTAGACCGCTACCGCGTTCTGACCGTGGCGCTCCTGGATACCCGCCAGACGTTCGGCCACCAGCGCGAAGGCATCGTCCCACGCAATAGGCTGCCACTCGCTACCGACACGCCGCATGGGCTGGCGCAGGCGATCCGGATCGTTCTGAATATCCTGCAGGGCTACCGCCTTGGGGCAGATGTGGCCGCGACTGAAGCTGTCCAGTGGATCGCCCTTGATCGAGGTGATCGCCAGGCCCTGGCCTTCGGTCTCGGTGGTTTCAAGGGTCAAGCCACAGATGGCTTCGCACAGATGGCACGCACGGTGGTGGAGAGTCTTGGTCATGGCCAGCCTCTATTTTATTCGTAACGGGCGCTTTCGGCCGCGGGAACAAAACTATGGCGCGTGATCCACCCCTGCGCCAGCGACGTTCGTCCTGTGAATTGCCGTGCATCAGGCCCGCCGATGCAGTGAGCTCAAGGCTGCTCGGAAGGCGGCGCCAGCAACTGGATTTCCTCGATGGTTTCCACTTGCTCGTGAGCAATGGGCACGCCCGTCAACTCTCCGATCAATCGCCAATGCTCGTCGAGCCCGCTGCTGATGGTGGCCATGCGATCGATCATGCGTCGACCTGCAGCCTTGGTCACCTCGTCATCGCTGCGCAGCAACTCGAATGACATGGACGTCACCGAGGCGGTCAGGTGAGTCAGGGAGCGCGCTGTCAGCCCCAGTAGTTCCATCAGTTGTTGCTCTTTCGAATCCATTTCGGGGCTCCTGCGTCTGAGGTTCATTTATAACCCAGGCCCTGGCATTAGGAAATATTCACGCCCAGGAACAGGCCGGCCAAATCATTCAATAACGCCCCGGTTTGATTGCCAAGCTGCGCAAGGCCGGTGTACAAATGGGTGGCTGCTGTCAGGAAACCGGCTTCATACATGTCTTCGCCAACCTGCTATGACCTCGCTGAAATCCCCTAAAACTGTAGCCCTATTGGTAAGACGCGACATTTCCTTATAAGATCGCGCCTTCCCCTATTTCGTCGCCCCGTGCGGCTTTTGCCGCAGGTCTCGCCCGTTTTTTCATGAAACAAGGCTTTGAGCATCTGCGATCAGTGACAAAAGGTAGTCAATCATGAGCGCAAGGCACTTTCTCTCCCTGATGGATTTCACGCCCGACGAGTTGCTCGGCGTGATCCGTCGAGGCGTGGAGCTCAAGGACCTGCGTAATCGCGGCGTACTGTTCGAGCCCCTGAAAAACCGTGTGCTGGGGATGATCTTCGAGAAGTCATCGACCCGCACCCGTATTTCTTTCGAAGCCGGCATGATCCAGCTCGGCGGCCAGGCAATCTTCCTGTCGCCCCGCGACACCCAGCTGGGCCGTGGCGAACCGATCGGCGACTGCGCCATCGTCATGTCGAGCATGCTTGATGCGGTGATGATCCGTACCTTCGCCCACAGCACGCTGACTGAGTTTGCGGCGCACTCGCGCGTACCGGTGATCAATGGTCTGTCCGATGACTTGCACCCCTGCCAGTTGCTGGCCGACATGCAGACGTTCCTCGAACGCCGCGGCTCGATCCAGGGCAAGACCGTGGCCTGGGTCGGCGATGGCAACAACATGTGCAACAGCTATATAGAAGCCGCGATCCAGTTCGACTTCCAACTGCGCATCGCCTGCCCGGAAGGCTATGACCCCAGTGCCGAACTGGTGGCCAAGGCCGGGAGCCGGGTGACCATCGTCCGTGATCCGAAACAGGCCGTGGCCGGCGCGCACCTGGTGAGCACTGATGTCTGGACCTCCATGGGCCAGGAAGAAGAAACCGCCAAGCGTCTGAAACTGTTCGCGCCACTTCAGGTCAACCGCGCCCTGCTCGACCTGGCGGACGCTGACGTGCTGTTCATGCACTGCCTGCCGGCCCATCGCGGCGAGGAGATCAGCGTCGACCTGCTGGACGATCCACGCTCCGTGGCATGGGATCAGGCAGAAAATCGCCTTCACGCACAAAAGGCCTTGCTCGAGTTTCTGGTCGAGCCGGCGTACCACCACGCATGAGCCATACCCTGCTACTGAACCTGCAGAACCTGACTTGCGGTTATCAAAACCAGCGCGTCGTCCAGAACCTCAACCTGCACCTCAATGCCGGGGATATCGGTTGCCTGCTCGGCTCGTCCGGGTGTGGCAAGACCACGACGCTGCGAGCCATCGCCGGTTTCGAACCGGTACAGGAAGGTGAGATCCAGCTGGCGGGGGAAACCATCTCCCGCGCCGGCTTCACCCTCGCCCCGGAAAAACGCCGCATCGGCATGGTATTTCAGGACTATGCGCTGTTCCCTCACCTGAGCGTGGCGGAGAACATTGCGTTTGGCATTCGCAAGCATCCGGACAAGGACCGCGTGGTCGAGGAACTGCTGGAGCTGGTCAACCTGAAGAGCCTGGGCAAGCGCTTTCCCCATGAACTGTCCGGGGGTCAGCAACAACGTGTGGCCCTGGCTCGCGCCCTGGCGCCGGAACCGCAATTGCTGCTGCTCGACGAACCGTTCTCCAATCTCGATGGTGAGCTCAGACGCAAGCTCAGCCATGAAGTGCGGGACATTCTCAAGGTCCGCGGCACCAGCGCGATTCTGGTAACCCACGATCAGGAAGAAGCCTTCGCGGTGAGCGACCATGTCGGGGTATTCAAGGAGGGTCGGCTGGAACAGTGGGATACGCCCTACAATCTGTACCATGAACCGCTGACGCCATTTGTCGCCAGCTTCATTGGCCAGGGTTACTTCATTCGCGGCCAGCTCGACAGCCCGGAATCGGTGCAAACCGAGCTGGGTATCCTGCGCGGCAATCGGGCCTACACCTGGCCCATCGGTGGTGCGGTGGATGTGCTGCTGCGCCCGGACGATATCGTCTACGCACCGGACAGTCCGCTCACAGGCAGGATTGTCGGCAAGACGTTCCTGGGGGCTTCAACCCTGTATCGCCTGCAATTGCCGACCGGAGCGCAGCTGGAATCCATTTTCCCGAGCCATGCCGACCATCTGGTGGGGGACAACGTCGGCATCCGCGTAGCGGCTGAACACTTGGTGTTGTTCCAGGCGTCAGGGAGCACGGCGGCCCATATACCCCCCGTGGAAAGCGGTGTGCGGCGCTACAGTACTGCCAGCTAGAAGCAATTGTGGGAGCGAGCCTGCTCGCGATGGCGTAGGCATATTCAGCATCGATGCAAGCTGAACCAACGCTATCGCGAGCAGGCTCGCTCCCACATTTTGACCTCAGAGATTTGAGATGAGGTTAC
Source organism: Pseudomonas sp. A214 (assembly GCF_900156295.1). Taxonomy (NCBI): domain Bacteria; kingdom Pseudomonadati; phylum Pseudomonadota; class Gammaproteobacteria; order Pseudomonadales; family Pseudomonadaceae; genus Pseudomonas; species Pseudomonas sp. A214. The sequence continues at coordinate 2,169,612 of NZ_LT707062.1, read as the reverse complement.
CGGCTCCCCCCAACATCAACGTCCCACTGGCCACCAACGTCGCATTCCCGCCAATCTTCACCCGCTCTCCCTCAAGTCGGCAGAACAGTTCGCCGCCCCTGGCCGAGCACTGATAAGCCGTCAGCCCCAGCTTGCCCAAGCGCCGAGACCAGTAAGGAATCAGGCTGCAATGGGTCGAGCCCGTGACCGGATCTTCATTGATGCCAATCGCCGGGGCGAAATAACGCGAGACAAAATCATGCCGGCTTCCCGGCGCAGTCACGATTGCGCCCGGCCACGGCAGCTTCGCCAGGGCCGCCATGTCCGGCTTGCAATCGAGCACCGCCTGCTCCGACTCCAGCACGACGAACAGTTCGTTGGAGCTCAACACGTCCACCGCTTCCACGCCCAGGGCAGCCTGGACCACCAGGGATGCACCCAACTCGCTGGGGACGATGGCTGGAAAATCCAGCCATAGCCGATCACCTTCGCGAGTGACGCTCAACGCCCCGGATCGACAGATGAAGTCCAGTCGCTCGACGGTTTCGTGATAGACCTCGAACAGCACATGGGCGCTGGCCAAGGTGGCATGCCCGCACAACGGTACCTCGGTGGTGGGCGTGAACCAGCGGATATGCCAATGCTGGCCTTCACGCACCAGAAAGGCCGTTTCAGCCAGGTTATGTTCGGCGGCGATCCTTTGCATCAAGTCATCGGCCAGCCAGGCGTCGAGCCGATAGACCATCGCCGGATTGCCGCCAAACGGCCGATCACTGAACGCATCGACTTGATGAAACGCAAGCTGCATGGCACTTCTCCTTGTTATTGATGCATGAGCATGAGTGCCCAGCTACTGCTTTTCCAGTGACAGATCCGACGAATTTTCACCCTACAGCCCAGGACGAAGGCCCCGGCAGCCACCCAAGCCTAAGCCCGACACCATTATGACAACGGTACTTGCTCACGCCCTGCGCCGGTTTCAAGCACGCCCGATATCCGCAAACGCCGCCCCGGTATGCTCGGCCAGTACCGCAGGCGCCAGCTCTACCTCCAGCCCGCGCCTTCCGGCACTGACAAAGATGCTGGCGAACGGCTGGGCAGAACTGTCGATAAAAGTGCGAAGACGTTTTTTCTGCCCCAATGGACTGATACCACCGAGCAGATAACCGGTCGAACGCTGGGCGGCCGCGGGGTCGGCCATCTCGACTTTCTTTACGCCGGCGGCATGGGCCAGGGCTTTCAAATCCAGGCTGCCGACCACGGGCACCACCGCCACCAACAACTCGTGTTTTTCGCTGGCTGCCAACAACGTCTTGAAGACCTGCGCCGGATCCAGTCCAAGCTTTTCTGCCGCTTCCAAACCATAGGAGGCTGCCTTGGGATCGTGTTCATAACTGTGAATGCGATGCTCGGCGCGCACCTTTTTAAGCAGATCCAATGCCGGGGTCATGATCGCTCCTGAGGAAATTCGAATAAGCGTGGCCGGATTCTAAGTCATCGTCGGCCAAAAGGCGCTGGAACTGGGCTGCCAACCCCAGTGACTTAGCGTGAGCGAAACAGTCATTCACACCACGAATAGTTTAAATGTGACCAATGGTTCACTTTCGACCTTTGACACCAGCGTTTCTTGTCTATATTTTTTCGAAACTGAAAACAGAAATTCAGGTCTCAACCAACACCCCGAGTTCAGGATGAGGATCCTACCTCGGCGCTGAACGCGCGATCGGGCTTTACCGGACGCGCCAGACAACAACAAAAACCGAGGTTTGAATGACAATTGCTTTACAACAGCCACCCCTTTCCAGCCAATGCCTGGCCGAATTCCTGGGGACTGCCCTGCTGATTTTCTTCGGCACTGGCTGCGTTGCAGCGCTCAAGGTCGCGGGTGCGAGTTTCGGTCTGTGGGAAATCAGTATCATCTGGGGTGTCGGTGTCAGCATGGCGATCTACCTCAGTGCCGGCGTTTCCGGCGCACACCTGAACCCCGCCGTCAGCATCGCGCTGTGTATTTTCACCGACTTTGAAAAGCGTAAGTTGCCCTTCTACATTATTTGCCAGGTGGCCGGCGCCTTTTGTGGCGCGCTGCTGGTCTACACGCTGTACAGCAATCTATTCTTCGATTTCGAACAGTCCCGGCAAATGATTCGTGGCTCAGAAGCCAGCCTTGAACTGGCCTCGGTGTTCTCCACTTATCCACACCCGGCGCTGTCCACTGGCCAGGCGTTTCTGGTGGAGGTGATCATCACCGCCATTCTGATGGGCGTGATCATGTCCCTGACCGATGACAACAATGGCCTGCCCCGCGGCCCGCTGGCGCCACTGCTGATCGGCCTGCTGATCGCGGTAATTGGCAGCTCGATGGGACCGCTGACGGGCTTCGCGATGAATCCGGCGCGAGACTTCGGCCCTAAACTAATGACTTTCTTCACCGGGTGGGGTGAAATTTCCCTCACGGGTGGACGCGACATCCCGTACTTCCTGGTTCCGATTTTTGCACCGATCGTGGGTGCATGCCTGGGCGCTGCGGCCTATCGCGGGTTGATTGCCCGCCATCTGCCCAGCGCCGTGGCTGTTACAAAGGATGCAAAACCGGCCATTGACGGCAAACCCAGAACATCCTGAAACAATCGGCGCACACTCTGCCCGCTCAAGCGTGCGCCAGGCCTCACCCCTTATTCACGTCCCAAGGCAATCGACATGACCGACATTCAGAACAAGAACTACATCATTGCCCTCGACCAGGGTACGACCAGCTCGCGGGCGATCATTTTCGACCGCGACGCCAATGTGGTCTGCACCGCCCAGCGCGAATTCGCCCAGCATTACCCCCAGGCCGGCTGGGTCGAACACGACCCGATGGAAATCTTCGCCACCCAGAGCGCGGTGATGGTCGAAGCCTTGGCCCAGGCTGGCCTGCATCATGACCAGGTCGCCGCGATCGGCATCACCAACCAGCGCGAAACCACCGTGGTCTGGGACAAGACCACCGGCCGGCCGATCTATAACGCCATTGTCTGGCAGTGCCGACGTAGCACCGAGATCTGCCAGCAACTCAAGCGTGACGGCCACGAACCGTACATCAGCGAAACCACCGGCCTGGTCACCGACCCGTATTTCTCCGGCACCAAGCTCAAGTGGATCCTGGACAACGTCGAGGGCAGCCGCGAACGCGCACGTAACGGCGAACTGCTGTTTGGCACCGTGGACAGCTGGCTGATCTGGAAATTTACCGGCGGCAAAGTCCACGTCACCGATTACACCAACGCCTCGCGCACCATGCTCTTCAATATTCACTCGCTGGAGTGGGACGCGAAGATGCTCGAGATTCTCGACATCCCTCGCGAAATGTTGCCGCAAGTGAAGTCGTCCTCGGAAGTCTATGGCCGCACCAAGAGCGGCATCGCCATCGGTGGCATCGCCGGCGACCAGCAGGCCGCCCTGTTCGGCCAGATGTGCGTGGAGCCAGGTCAGGCGAAAAACACCTATGGCACCGGCTGCTTCCTGTTGATGAACACCGGCGACAAAGCCGTCAAATCCAATCATGGCATGCTCACCACCATCGCCTGCGGTCCTCGCGGCGAAGTGGCCTATGCCCTGGAAGGCGCGGTATTCAACGGCGGCTCCACCGTGCAGTGGCTGCGCGATGAGTTGAAAATCATCAATGACGCCCTCGACACCGAATACTTCGCCAACAAGGTCAAGGACAGCAACGGCGTGTACCTGGTACCGGCCTTCACCGGCCTGGGCGCCCCCTACTGGGACCCCTATGCCCGTGGCGCGCTGTTCGGCCTGACCCGCGGCGTGCGGGTCGACCACATCATTCGTGCAGCGCTGGAGTCGATTGCCTACCAGACCCGCGACGTACTCGACGCCATGCAACAGGATTCGGGCGAACGCCTCAAGGCCCTGCGCGTGGACGGCGGCGCGGTAGCGAACAACTTCCTGATGCAGTTCCAGGCGGACATTCTCGGCACCCGGGTCGAACGCCCTAAAATGCGGGAAACCACGGCTTTGGGCGCCGCGTATCTGGCCGGCCTGGCGTGTGGTTTCTGGGGCAGCCTGGAAGAACTGCGCGGCAAGGCCGTGATCGAGCGCGAATTCGAACCGCAACTGGACGAGCAGGCCAAGGAAAAACTCTACGCCGGCTGGCAGAAAGCGGTCAGCCGCACCCGCGACTGGGAACCTCACGAAGACGCTGAATAAGCCGAAGCTGGGTACGACGAGGGTCGTGAAACTGGTCGGGAGGGGATTCCTGCGGCATCATGGGCAAATTTTGTATGGCAGCCCAAAGGAAGCCCCATGAATCTGCCTCCCCGTCAGCAGCAAATCCTCGAACTGGTCCGCGAACGCGGCTACGTCAGCATCGAGGAAATGGCGCAGCTATTCGTTGTCACCCCGCAGACCATCCGCCGCGACATCAATCAATTGGCGGAATTGAACCTGCTGCGTCGCTACCACGGCGGCGCGGCCTATGATTCGAGCGTTGAGAACACCGCCTACGCCATGCGCGCCGATCAGATGCGCGACGAGAAGCAACGCATCGCCGAAGCCATTGCCGCCCAGATCCCTGACCATGCCTCGCTGTTCATCAACATCGGCACCACCACCGAATCCATCGCCCGGGCGCTGCTCAATCACAACCACCTGAAGGTCATCACCAACAATCTGCACGTAGCTTCGATCCTCAGCGCCAAGGACGACTTCGAAGTCCTGATCGCAGGTGGAAATGTCAGACGCGACGGAGGCGTGGTAGGCCAGGCCAGCGTCGACTTCATCAACCAGTTCAAGGTCGACTTCGCCCTGGTGGGCATCAGCGGGATCGATGAAGACGGCAGCCTGCTGGATTTTGACTACCAGGAAGTGCGGGTCTCCCAGGCGATCATCGCCAACGCCCGGCAGGTGCTGCTGGCGGCGGACTCCAGCAAATTCGGGCGCAACGCCATGGTCAGGCTGGGACCGATCAGCCTGATCGACTGCCTGGTGACCGATCAGCAACCCGTGCCGGCCCTGGCGCAATTGCTGAGCCAGCACAAGATTCGGTTGGAAGTGGTCTGAGCCCCCCCCGAAACCCTGTGGCGAGGGGATTTATCCCCGCTTGGGCTGCGCAGCGGCCCCAATACAGTCAACTCAATTTGCCTCATATACCGAGTCGCCTGGCTTTAGGGCTGCTGTGAGCCCAGCGGGGATAAATCCCCTCGCCACAAAAGCATCTCCGACCATATCAGCGACCCGCTTCATGTTCGAAAATTTTCCTTTCAGCTTCCTTTGATCAGTATTTTCAATCGAAGTCTGCTGGCTGTTGCCGAGTTTATGGGCTAGTATTTTCGCAAATGAACATTAATGTTCGAATTCAAATATTTCGAAAAAAAGCCCGAGGCCAGCCGATGCCCACTTCTACCTCGCCTACGCCCCCTCTCGCTGAGGTTTACGACGTCGCCGTCATTGGCGGCGGGATCAACGGCGTGGGGATTGCCGCAGACGCAGCGGGTCGCGGCCTCTCGGTGTTCCTTTGCGAAAAGGACGACCTGGCCAGCCACACCTCCTCGGCCAGCAGCAAGCTGATCCATGGCGGCCTGCGCTACCTCGAACATTACGAATTCCGTCTGGTGCGCGAAGCGCTGGCCGAGCGCGAAGTGCTGTTGACCAAGGCTCCGCACATCGTCAAGCAGATGCGCTTCGTCTTGCCCCATCGTCCGCACTTGCGCCCCGCCTGGATGATTCGCGCCGGCCTGTTCCTCTACGATCACCTGGGCAAGCGCGAACAACTTGCCGGTTCCAAAAGCCTGAAATTCGGCGCCGACAGCGCGCTGAAAAGCGAGATTACCAAAGGCTTTGAATACTCCGACTGCTGGGTCGACGATGCGCGCCTGGTGGTGCTCAACGCCATGGCCGCCCGGGAAAAAGGCGCCCATGTCCACACTCGCACACGTTGCGTGAACGCCCGTCGCAGTAAAGGTTTGTGGCATTTGCATCTGGAACGCGCCGACGGCAGCCTGTTTTCGATCCGCGCCAAGGCGCTGGTCAACGCGGCCGGTCCTTGGGTTGCCAAGTTCATTCGCGACGACCTGAAGCTGGAGTCGCCTTACGGCATTCGTCTGATCCAGGGCAGCCACCTGATCGTGCCGAAACTCTACGAAGGCGAGCACGCGCACATTCTTCAGAACGAAGACCAGCGCATCGTCTTCACCATTCCGTATCTGAACCAGTTCACCTTGATCGGCACGACCGACCGCGAATACACCGGCGACCCGGCCAAAGTGGCGATCACCGAGGGCGAAACCGATTATTTGCTCAAAGTGGTCAACGCGCACTTCAAGAAGCAGATCAGCCGCGACGATATCCTGCACAGCTATTCCGGTGTTCGGCCGTTGTGCAACGATGAATCCGACAACCCATCGGCCGTCACCCGGGACTACACCCTGGCGCTGTCGGGCAGTGCGGACGAAGCCCCGCTGCTGTCGGTGTTCGGCGGCAAGCTGACCACCTACCGCAAACTGGCCGAATCGGCCATGGCGCAGTTGGCCCCGTATTTTACCCAGATGCGCCCCAGCTGGACTGCCGTAGCTACCCTCCCCGGCGGCGAAAACATGACCACCCCGCAAGCGCTGTGCTCGGCGATTCGTGACAAATTCGACTGGGTGCCGACCGAGCTTGCCCGTCGCTGGGCCACCACCTATGGCAGCCGCACCTGGCGCATGCTTGAAGGCGTGCACAACCTCGGTGACATGGGCGAATACATCGGAGCGGGCCTCTACACCCGGGAAGTCGACTACCTGTGCAGCGATGAATGGGCCATCGATGCCCACGATATCCTGTGGCGCCGCAGCAAACTTGGCTTGTTCACCACCGCGGCCGAACAGCAGAAGCTGCAGCAATACCTGGACAAGGTGGAGCACAACCGTCGCAAGATCGAAGCGGCCTGATCGGTTAACCGCTTATACGAAAGCCCCTGAATCTGGCGATTCAGGGGCTTTTTGCTATCTGGCATACACCGCCGCCCTCTGTGGGAGCGAGCCTGCTCGCGATGAGGCCATCAACTTCAACATAAGTCTCGCCAGGCAGACCGCTATCGCGAGCAGGCTCGCTCTCACAAGACATGGAGAGGCCGGAATGCATTCGGTTTTCCGAACAAGACTCACCAGTCAATTCGGCCAACCGGATAAACAGCCTGTGGAAAACATCAGAAAAAAGATTAATTACGTTTAAAAACAAACAGTTAATTTGAGTCAACTGGTCTGGCACGACTCATGCTCTACACTCCTTCGAGACGAATGCCTGCATGCCAACACAACAGGAGCTGCCAGGTACTTCGAAGCACTCAGGGCCGACGAACCGGCTGAATAAGAAAAACAATGTCGAGGAAATATCGATGCGCATCGTTCCCCATCTCCTGGGCGCAGCCATTGCTGCCGCTCTGATCAGCACCCCGGTTTTCGCTGCCGAACTGACCGGTACGCTGAAAAAGATCAAAGAGTCCGGCGTCATCACGCTCGGGCATCGCGACGCTTCCATTCCGTTTTCCTATATCGCGGACGCCTCCGGCAAACCGGTCGGCTATTCCCACGACATTCAGCTGAAAGTCGTCGAAGCCCTGAAAAAAGAACTGGACGTGCCGAACCTGCAGGTCAAGTACAACCTGGTGACCTCGCAAACCCGTATCCCACTGGTGCAAAACGGCACCGTCGACCTGGAATGCGGCTCCACCACCAACAACGTCGAGCGTCAACAGCAGGTTGATTTCTCCGTTGGCATCTTCGAGATCGGCACCAAGCTGCTGTCCAAGAAGGACTCCAAGTACAAGGACTTCGACGACCTCAAGGGCAAAAACGTCGTGACCACCGCCGGCACCACGTCCGAGCGCATCCTCAAGTCCATGAACGCCGACAAGCAGATGGGCATGAACGTGATCTCGGCCAAGGACCACGGCGAATCGTTCAACATGCTCGAAGGCGGTCGTGCCGTTGCCTTCATGATGGACGACGCCTTGCTGGCCGGTGAAATGGCCAAGGCCAAGAAACCAGGCGACTGGGCCGTGACCGGTACCCCGCAGTCCTTCGAAATCTACGGTTGCATGATGCGCAAGGGCGACGAGCCGTTCAAAAAAGCCGTCGATGACGCCATCAAGGCCACCTACGCTTCTGGTGAAATCAACAAGATCTACGAAAAATGGTTCATGCAGCCAATTCCGCCAAAAGGCCTGAACCTGAACTTCCCGATGAGCGAAGAGCTCAAGAAACTGATCGCCGAACCGACCGACAAAGCGGCCGACGAAAAGAAATCCTGATTCCTGACTAACCTTGTCCCCTGGAAGTGCTTTTGCGCTTTCAGGGGATGGTCACTCCCTGCTGGCATATCTGGAAACACTCGAACCGGTGGCTGTCGAGCCGATCGTGTGTGCCTGCCCTTCAAGGGTCAGGTGGGAATGGAGCTTCCCCAGGCGGGTATTTGCATATCGATCGATCTGAGGGGAGACCCTAATGAATTACAACTGGGACTGGGGCGTGTTCTTCAAGTCCACCGGCATCGGCAGCGAGATTTATCTCGACTGGTACGTGGCCGGCCTGGGCTGGACCATCGCCATCGCCGTCGCGGCCTGGATCATCGCCCTACTGCTGGGTTCGGTCCTGGGCGTGATGCGCACCGTGCCGAACCGGCTGGTGTCGGGTATCGCCACCGGCTACGTGGAGCTCTTTCGTAACGTACCGCTGCTGGTTCAGCTGTTCATCTGGTACTTCCTGGTGCCCGACTTGCTGCCTGCGGACCTGCAGGAGTGGTACAAGCAGGACCTGAACCCCACGACCTCGGCCTATCTGAGCGTCGTCGTGTGCCTGGGCCTGTTTACCGCCGCGCGGGTCTGCGAACAAGTTCGTACTGGTATTCAGGCGCTGCCGCGCGGCCAGGAATCCGCCGCACGGGCCATGGGCTTCAAGCTGCCGCAAATCTACTGGAACGTCCTGCTGCCCCAGGCCTACCGGATCATCATTCCGCCGCTTACCTCGGAATTCTTGAACGTCTTCAAGAACTCCTCCGTGGCCTCGCTGATCGGCCTGATGGAATTGCTTGCACAGACCAAACAGACCGCCGAGTTCTCCGCCAACCTGTTCGAAGCCTTCACCCTGGCGACACTGATCTACTTCACCCTGAACATGAGCCTGATGCTGCTCATGCGCATGGTCGAGAAGAAAGTCGCGGTGCCCGGCCTGATTTCCGTGGGGGGTAAATAATGGAACTCGACTTCACTGGCATCATCCCGGCCATTCCCGGTTTGTGGAACGGCATGGTGATGACGCTCAAGCTGATGGCCCTAGGCGTCGTTGGCGGGATCATCCTGGGGACTATCCTGGCGCTGATGCGCCTGTCCCACAACAAGCTGATCTCCAGCATTGCCGGGGCCTACGTCAACTATTTCCGCTCGATCCCGCTGCTGCTGGTCATCACCTGGTTCTATCTGGCGGTGCCGTTCGTTCTGCGCTGGATCACCGGCGAAGACACCCCTATCGGTGCGTTTGGCTCCTGCGTCGTGGCGTTCATGATGTTCGAGGCGGCCTACTTCTGCGAAATCGTGCGGGCCGGCGTGCAGTCGATCCCCAAGGGTCAGATGGGCGCCGCCCAGGCGCTGGGCATGAATTATGGCCAGACCATGCGCCTGATCATCCTGCCCCAGGCGTTTCGCAAGATGACCCCGCTGTTGTTGCAACAAAGCATCATCCTGTTTCAGGACACCTCGCTGGTCTACACCGTCGGTCTGGTGGATTTCCTCAATGCTTCGCGGGCCAATGGCGACATCATCGGCCGCTCCCATGAGTTCCTGATCATCGCAGGTCTCGTGTACTTCACAATCAGCTTTGCCGCCTCGCTGCTGGTCAAGCGTCTGCAAAAAAGGTTCGCCGTATGATCTCTATCAAGAACATCAACAAGTGGTATGGGGACTTCCAGGTACTGACCAATTGCAGCACCGAGGTCAGCAAGGGTGAAGTTGTGGTGGTGTGCGGCCCGTCGGGTTCGGGCAAGTCCACGCTGATCAAATGCGTGAACGCCCTGGAGCCGTTCCAGAAAGGCGACATCGTGGTCGACGGTACGTCCATCGCCGACCCGAAGACCAACCTGCCGAAACTGCGCTCGCGCGTTGGCATGGTGTTCCAGCACTTCGAGCTGTTCCCGCACCTGACCATCACCGAAAACCTGACCATCGCCCAGATCAAGGTACTGGGCCGCAGCAAGGAAGAAGCCACCCAGAAAGGCCTGCAACTGCTTGAGCGGGTCGGTCTGTCGGCCCATGCCCACAAGCACCCGGGCCAGCTCTCCGGCGGCCAACAGCAGCGCGTGGCGATTGCCCGTGCCCTGGCGATGGACCCGATCGTGATGCTGTTCGACGAACCGACCTCGGCCCTTGACCCGGAAATGGTCAACGAAGTGCTCGACGTGATGGTGCAACTGGCCCACGAAGGCATGACCATGATGTGCGTGACCCACGAAATGGGCTTTGCCCGCAAAGTGGCGAACCGGGTGATCTTCATGGACCAGGGCCAGATCATCGAAGACTGCGAGAAGGAAGAGTTCTTCGGCGACATCAGCGCCCGCTCCGAACGTGCGCAGCATTTCCTTGAGAAAATCCTGCAGCACTAAACAACACCGCTCCCCACTGTGGGAGCGAGCTTGCTCGCGATAGCGGACTGCCAGTCACCTTATTGTCGACTGATCAGCAGTCATCGCGAGCAAGCTCGCTCCCACAAGGGAGCAGTGTTGGTTTGTCGATTTGTGTTGTGGTTGACCCAAGGCTTCTGTGATGAAATGCGACCCCACTCTCTATCGCGCCGCGCCGCCATCACTCGCCGTGAAGCCTCGTCTGATTCGCCATCTGTTCCTGCCGCCGCTGATCATTGCCCTGATGATCGGCCTGGGTTACCTCGGCTTCTGGATCAGTGAGCACTACGGCATTCGCAGTCTGGGCGAGAACGGCGAGCGCCAGTTGGAGCTGCACGCCCGTGCGGTCGAGAGCGAGATCAGCAAATACACCTACCTGCCCAGCCTGCTGGAGCTTGAATCCAGCGTATCGCAACTGCTCGACGACCCCACGCCCGAGCATCGCAAGACCGTCAACGAATACCTCGAAGGCCTGAACCGGCGCAGCCGCAGTCGGGCCATTTATGTGATGGACACCACAGGCCGGGTCATGGCGACCAGCAACTGGCGCGACGTCGACAGTTACCTGGGTGAAGACCTGTCCTTTCGCGCCTATTTCCAGAACGCCGTACGCGGTCAGCCCGGGCGCTTCTATGGCATCGGCAGCACCAGCGGCGAGCCTGGTTATTACCTGGCCCATGGCCTGGAACAACAGGGCAAAATTATCGGCGTGGCGGTGGTCAAAGTGCGCCTGGAAGCCATGGAAGAGCGCTGGCAGCGCGCGCGCCTGGAAGCCTTCGTCAGCGACGAGAATGGCATCATCATTTTGTCCAGCGATCCGGCGCGGCGGCTCAAGTCCGTGCGACCGCTGAGCGACGAAACCAAAGAGCGCCTGGCCCGCAGCCTGCAATATTACTGGTTCCCACTGAACGAGCTGGTTCCCCTGGCTCGGGAACGGCTGGCCGAAGGCATGGAAAAACTGACCTTCCCGGCCAATGCCGAACTGGTGTCCGACGAGCGGCCCATCAGCTATCTGTCACAGACCCGCCCCCTGAGCGACACACCCTGGAATTTCACCCTGCTGACGCCACTTGAAGACCTGCGTCGCCAGGCAATCAACCAGGGCATCCTGGTGGCCGTAGCCTTCGCCCTGGTGGCTTTCCTGCTGATCGCCTGGAACGAGCGGCGCAAGGTCATCGCCACTCGCCTGGCTGCCCGGGAGGCCTTGCAGGAAGCCAACAACCAGCTCGAACGTCGGATTACCGAACGCACCACCGACCTGCGGGCCAGCAATGAACGGCTCAAGGGCCAGATCCGCGAACGGCGGCAGGCCGAAGAGACGTTGCGCCGGGCCCAGGACGAACTGGTGCAGGCTGGCAAACTCGCCGCCATTGGCCAGATGTCCACCAGCATCGCCCATGAACTCAACCAGCCGCTGGCCGCGCTGCGTACCCTGTCCGGCAATACCGTACGCTTTCTTGAGCGGGGCCAACTGGATATCGCCAGCGCCAACCTCAAGACCATCAACGACCTGATCGACCGCATGGGCCGGATCACCGCCAGCCTGCGCTCCTTCGCCCGGCGCGGGGACGATCAGGGCCGGGCCAGCCTCGGCAAGGCGGTCGAAGCCGCGCTGCAACTGCTGGGCGGCCGCCTCGAAAGCCTGAAGATCCAGGTGCATGCCGGTTACGATGACGTGCAGGTACAGATCGACCAGACGCGTCTTGAACAAATCCTGGTGAACCTGATCGGCAACGCCCTGGACGCCATGCAGAGCCAACCCGAGCCGCGGCTGTGGCTTGAAGGCACTGCCTCGGATGGCAAATATCGCCTGCGGGTGCGGGACAACGGCCATGGCATCGATCCCGAGGCGCGCAAACATTTGTTCGAACCCTTCTTCACCACCAAACCTGGCGAACAGGGCCTGGGCCTGGGCCTGACCCTTTCGGCGAGCCTGGCCGCCGCCGCGGGCGGGCATCTGGAGGTCGAACACCCGGCCGAAGGTGGAACCACGTTTGCCCTCAGTTTACCGTTGGTAAGCCCTTTACCTGCCGAGCAGCCATGAATAACGACCTGAGCGTACTGATCGTCGAAGACGACCCCCATGTCCTGCTGGGTTGCCAGCAGGCCCTGTCCCTGGAAGACATTCCCTGCATCGGCGTGGGCAGCGCCGAAGAGGCCCTGGAGCGGGTCGGCGATGACTTTGCCGGCATCGTCATCAGCGACATTCGCCTGCCGGGCATCGATGGCCTGGAGCTGCTGACCCGCCTCAAGGCCCGGGACCGCAGCCTGCCGGTGGTGCTGATCACCGGCCACGGCGACATCTCCATGGCCGTCGGCGCCATGCAAAAAGGCGCCTATGACTTCATGGAGAAACCCTTCTCCCCCGAACGCCTGGTGGACGTCGCCCGCCGCGCCCTGGAGCAACGCAGCCTGGCCCGGGAGGTTTCATCGCTGCGCCGGCAACTGGCCGAACGCGACTCCCTGGAAGGCCGGATCATCGGCCGTTCACCGGCCATGCAGCACCTGCGAGAACTGATCGCCAACGTAGCCGACACCTCGGCCAACGTGCTGATCGAAGGTGAAACCGGCACCGGCAAGGAACTGGTCGCGCGCTGCCTGCACGACTTCAGCCGACGTCACAGCAAACAATTCGTCGCGCTCAACTGCGGCGGCCTGCCGGAGAACCTGTTCGAAAGCGAGATTTTCGGCCACGAAGCCAACGCCTTTACCGGCGCCGGCAAACGACGGATCGGCAAGATCGAGCACGCCGACGGCGGCACGCTGTTTCTCGATGAAGTGGAAAGCATGCCCCTGCCCTTGCAGATCAAGTTGCTGCGGGTGTTGCAGGAACGCACCCTCGAGCGGCTGGGTTCGAACCAGAGTGTGGCCGTGGATTGCCGGGTCATCGCCGCCACCAAGTCCGACCTGGATGAACTGGGCCGGGCCGGGCAGTTTCGCAGCGACTTGTATTACCGCCTCAACGTGGTGACCCTGGAACTGCCGCCCCTGCGCGAGCGCCGCGAAGACATTCTGCAACTGTTCGAGCATTTCCTGCAGCAGTCGTCCCTGCGTTTCGACCGCACGGTGCCGGAGCTGGACAACCAGACGCTGTCCAACCTGATGAGCCACGACTGGCCGGGCAACGTGCGGGAACTGCGCAACGTCGCCGAGCGCTATGCACTCGGCCTGCCGGCCTTCAAGAAGTCGGGTGCCAGCGGCGCCAGCCAGGGCCTGGCCTTCGCCGAAGCGGTGGAAGCCTTCGAACGCAACCTGCTGGTGGACGCCCTGCAACGCAGCGGTGGCAACCTGACCCAGGCCAGTCTCGAACTGGGCATGGCCAAGACCACGCTGTTCGACAAAGTCAAAAAATATGGCCTGAGCCATTAACCTGGGACAGTAAACCTGTGGACCTGATTTTCAAAGCAACGCTCGGTGCCGCCGTGGTGGTCATTCTGGCGATGCTCGCCAAGACCAAGAACTATTACATCGCCGGGCTGGTGCCACTGTTTCCCACCTTCGCCCTGATCGCCCACTACATTGTCGGCAAGGGCCGCTCGGTGGACGATCTGAAAACCACCATCGTGTTTGGCATGTGGTCGATCATCCCCTACTTCGTCTACCTGGCGACGCTGTATGTGATGGTCGACCGGATGCGCCTGGAGGCTTCGCTGGCCGTGGCGGCGGTGGCGTGGCTGATGGCGGCGACGGTGCTGGTCAGCGTGTGGATGAGACTCCACAGCTGACCCCGTAGGAGCGCCTGTCCTAACCAGTGGCTCAATAACCGACGGTAAAGCGCTGCCGTGAAAACTGCGGCGTCTCCACTTCATCGATCATTGCAATGGCGTAATCGGCAAAGCTGATCCAGCTGCGCCCGGCGGCGTCGAACAGCAGGTGATCCTTGCCGATACGGAACTGACCGGTGCGCTCGGTCTCGACGAACTCCGCCGAGGGCGAGAGGAAGGTCCAGTCCAGGTCCTGTTCCTTGAGCAGCACGTCCAGGAACAATGCTCCGGCGCTGGCTTCGGCGAGGTATTCTTCAGGGAAGCCTTCGCTGTCGATCACACGGCTATTGTCCGGCAGCAGCAACGAACCGGCCCCGCCCACCACCAGCAAGCGCTTGACCCCGGCAGCCTTGATTGGGGCGATGACCTTGTCGGCCGGCACGGTGGCGAAATGGGCGGCGCAGATCACCACATCATGACCGGCTACCGCTGCGATTAAGGCCTCGCTGTCCAATACATCCAACTGCTGGCTGACCACACCGGCCCTCTTACCGATCTTGGCCGTGTTACGGGCAATGGCCGTCACGCTGTGGCCACGACGCAGGGCTTCTTCCAACAACTGGCTGCCGGCCCGACCGGTGGCGCCGATGATTGCGATTTTGCTCATGATGTTCTCCATTGGTTAGCGATGTTGAAATACAGGCTCTTGTGGCGAGGGGATTTATCCCCTCGCCACAACGGTGCTCTGATCAAAGATCGGTATTCACCACTTCATCTCACCCTTGGCCACCTTGGCACTGAGCTCCAGGGAGCTGTCTTCCCCCAGATCGGGGTAGCGCTGCTTCATGGCGGCGATCAGGGCGGCGGAGCCCTTGGCTTTGGCGGTTTCTTCGTCGAAGGCCTTGATGTACTCGGCGGTGAATTTCACCGGAGCCAGAGACCGGGCACTATCACCCAGGTAATGGCCGGGAATCACAGTGTTCGGTTGCAGTTTTTCAATGCCCTCCAGCGTCGCCAGCCAATCCTTGTGGGACTGCGGTGTCTGCGTGTCGGCCATCCAGACGTGAATGTTCTCGGCCACCACGACGCCGCCGACCACCGCCTTGATCGACGGGATCCACACGAAGCTGCGGTCCGGTTGCGGGCCATCAAGACCGATGATCTGCAAGCGCTTGCCCTCCAGGGTCAGGCTGTCGCCCTTGAGTACCTGGGGTACGATCGCTTTGCTCGGCGCATCGCCCTTGAGGATCGGCCCCCAATATTTCAACTTGCCGTCCATGGTGTGCTTGATGTGTTCGACGGTCGGCGCAGAGGCCAGCACCTTGGCATCCGGGAACGCGGCGGTCAGGGTCTCCAGACCAAAATAGTAGTCGGGATCACCGTGGCTGATGTAGATCGTGGTCAATTGCTTGCCGCTGGCGCGGATTTTCTGCACCACCTGTTCGGCCTGGGACTTGCCGAACTGGGCGTCCACCAACACCACTTCTTTTTCCCCACTGACCAATACCGAGGTCACCGGGAAAACGGCCGCCGCGCCAGGGTTGTAGACCTCCAGGGCAAGATCGGCTGCCCAGGTGTTGGCCGCAAAAATCATCGAAGCGCTGGTCAGCAGCAGACGCTTGAATAAGGTGGATCCGGTCATGTTGTGCTCCGTTGTGCATAAGCCCGATTGGGAATGAGCGCAGCTTAGGGACCTGACTCGTTTCAAAAAATGCGATGCTTGGACATAGTTTGTTTCTGAAATCGGGCAAATCATGGATCGTCTACAAGCAATGCAAGTGTTCGTCGCCGTGGTGGAACTGGGCAGTCAGTCGGCGGCAGCCGAACACCTGGACCTGTCACGACCGGTGGTGTCACGGTATCTGGCGGAACTGGAAGACTGGGTCGGTGCCCGGCTGATGCATCGCACCACCCGCAAATTGAGCCTGACGGCCGCGGGTTTGGAGATCCTGCCGCGCTGTCGGCAGATGCTGGATCTGTCCGGCGACATGCAGGCCGCCGTCAGTACGTCGGACGACGCGCCACGGGGCATGCTGCGCATCAGCGCCAGCACCTCGTTCGGCCAGGCCCAATTGGCGGCAGCCATGACCGAGTTCGTCGTGCGCTACCCAGGGGTCAGCGTCGACCTGCAAATGCTCGACCGCACCGTGAACCTGGTGGACGAGCGCATCGACCTGGCGATCCGCATGAGCAACGACCTGGACCCGAACCTGATTGCCCGGCGCCTCACAGTCTGTCGCTCGGTGATCTGCGCCTCGCCCGGCTACCTGCGTGAACACCCAACGCCCCAATGGGTCGAGGATTTGAGCCGGCACAACTGCCTGACCCACTCCTACGTCGGCAAGAGCCTGTGGCATTTCGAGCAGGACGGCGAGCAGGTCTCGGTGCCGGTGCAGGGCAACATCAGCGCCAACGAGGCCAGCACATTGCTGCAGGCAACGATAGCCGGTGCGGGCGTGGCGATGCTGCCCAGCTACCAGGCCGGCACCCACATCAAGAACGGCGAACTGATCCGCCTGTTGCCCCACGCCGAACCCCGCCGGATGAACATGTACGCGGTGTATGCCTCACGCAAACACATGCCGTCGGCGCTGCGCAGCCTGCTGGATTTTTTGGTGCTCAAATTTCCCGAGAGGCCGGAGTGGGATGTTGGGTTGTAAACGATAGCCGCCTCACCGCCAACTTCCTGTGGGAGCGAGCCTGCTCGCGATAGCGGTGCAACAGCCAATGGAGATGTGGACTGACCCTGCGCTATCGCGAGCAGGCTCGCTCCCACAATAGAGATCGGTGTATATCCTTGACCCTGCACCAGGATTTCACCAATAGCCCGCCCCAAGGCATACTTGCCACCCTCCGTATTCCAGAACCCAGAACCGCCCCATGCGTATCCACGTCAGTTTCATCGACCGCGTCGGCATTACCCAGGAAGTCCTGGCGCTGCTCGGTGGGCGCAATCTCAATCTGGATGCGGTGGAGATGGTGCCGCCCAACGTCTACATCGATGCCCCGACCCTCAGCCCGCAGGTGCTGGACGAATTACGCGAGGCGCTGTTCAGCGTGCGGGGCGTGCAGGCGGTCACCGTGGTGGACATCCTGCCCGGCCAGCGTCGGCATTTGCAGCTCGACGCCCTGCTCGCGGCCATGACCGACCCGGTACTGGCCCTCGACAGCGCCGGCCACGTATTGCTGGCCAACCCGGCGTTGATCGCCCTGTACGGGCGTGAACCGGCCGGGGAAAGTGTTGCCGAGCTGTTCGGTGACGAAGCCCTGTTGGTCGCTCTGCTGGAGAATGGTTTCCGCCTGCCGCTGCGGGAAATCACCCTCAACGGCCAGACCTTACTGCTGGACGCCACGCCCATTACAAACGCCGGTGCGTTGCTGACCCTCTATCAGCCAAACCGCATCGGCGAACGCCTGTCGGCGCTGCACCACGACCACGCCGAAGGGTTTGACGCGTTGCTGGGCGAATCCCCGGCGATCCGCACCCTCAAGGCCCGGGCCCAGCGGGTAGCGGCGTTGGATGCACCGTTACTGATCCAGGGCGAAACCGGCACGGGCAAAGAGCTGGTGGCCCGGGCCTGCCATGCCATCAGTGCCCGCCACGGCGCGCCGTTCCTGGCCCTGAACTGTGCGGCGCTGCCGGAGAATCTGGCCGAAAGTGAACTGTTCGGCTACGCCCCCGGCGCCTTCACCGGCGCGCAACGGGGTGGCAAGCCGGGGCTGATGGAACTGGCGAACCAGGGCACGGTATTTCTCGATGAAATCGGCGAGATGTCGCCCTACCTGCAAGCCAAGCTGCTGCGGTTCTTGAACGATGGCAGCTTCCGTCGGGTCGGCGGCGACCGGGAAATCAAGGTCAACGTGCGAATCCTCAGCGCGACCCACCGCAACCTGGAAAAAATGGTCAGCGAAGGTTCGTTCCGCGAAGACCTGTTCTATCGCCTGAACGTGCTCAACGTCGAAGTGCCGCCGCTGCGTGAGCGTGGCCAGGACATCTTGCTGCTGGCGCGCTACTTCATGCAGCAGGCCTGTGCGCAAATCCAGCGCCCGGTCTGCCGCTTGGCCCCCGGCACCTACCCGGCGCTGCTGGGCAACCGCTGGCCGGGCAATGTGCGGCAATTGCAGAACGTGATCTTCCGCGCCGCCGCCATCTGTGAAAGCAGCCTGGTGGACATTGGCGACCTGGACATTGCCGGCACGTCCGTGGCGCGCCAGGGTGACGTGGAAGTCGAGAGCCTTGAGCAAGCGGTGGAAGCCTTCGAAAAACATCTGCTCGAAAGCCTCTACGTCAACTACCCCTCGACCCGCCAGCTCGCCAGCCGCCTGCAAACCTCCCATACAGCGATTGCCCATCGGTTGCGTAAATACGGGATTTCCGGCAAGCCGTAAGCACGCTGCTGCCCTCTGTGGGAGCGAGCCTGCTCGCGATAGCGATGTATCAGTCAATATCCGTGCTGGCTGACCCACCGCTATCGCGAGCAGGCTCGCTCCCACATTGGGACCTGCGGCGTATCCGGAACCTGGCTCAAAAACGACCTCCACCTGTACTGAAAGCGCTACAGCGGAACGATATCGATACACTTGGCGCTAAACTGCGCCGCGCAAGGCTTTGATCCCACAACGATTTTTTCCAGGCGTATAGCTGTAGCGTTTTCGCTACAGCTCAATACAGCCTGCGCTCGACAGAACCAAGTAAGCCATTGATATATAAGTATTTATTAGCATTGGCCGCATTCTTGCTAAGGATATAACCATTCGGCCGGGCCAAGCCCCGCGCCTTTCTTCGCGTCCACCAGAGAATCTGGCCCCAGGAGTTTCCATGAGCGAGTTGCGTTTCACTGAAGATCACGAATGGCTGCGCACTGAAGCCGACGGCAGCGTTACCGTCGGTATTACCGCGTTTGCCCAGAACGCCTTGGGCGATGTGGTCTATGTTCAGTTACCGGAACTGCAAAGCTACGCCAAGGGTGACGAAGCCTCTACCGTGGAATCGGTGAAAGCCGCCAGCGGTGTGTACATGCCGCTGGACGGAGAAGTGCTGGAAGTGAACCCGGCCCTGGAAAGCAATCCGGAACTGGTCAACGAAGATCCGCTGGGCGAAGGCTGGTTTTTCCGATTCAAGCCCGCCGACGCCACCCAAGTTGACCAACTGCTGAATCAGGACGCCTATGACCGCCTGATCAAAGCCAACGCCGAAGCCTGAGGAGCGCAACATGACCGTTAATCTCGGCACCGCCAACGAATTCATCGCCCGCCACATCGGCCCGCGAGCCAGCGACGAGCAAGCCATGCTCGAGCGCCTGGGCTACGACTCCCTGGAAGCGTTGAGCGCCAGCGTCATTCCGGAAAGCATCAAGGGCACCAGCGTGCTGGACATGGGCGACGGCCAGAGCGAAGCCGATGCACTGGCCTCGATCAAGGCCATCGCCAGCAAGAACCAACTGTTCAAGACCTACATCGGCCAGGGCTACTACAACTGCCACACGCCAGCGCCGATCCTGCGCAACCTGCTGGAAAACCCGGCCTGGTACACCGCCTATACCCCCTACCAGCCGGAAATTTCCCAGGGCCGTCTCGAGGCACTGCTGAACTTCCAGACCTTGATCAGCGACCTGACCGGCCTGCCGATCGCCAACGCATCCTTGCTGGACGAAGCCACCGCCGCCGCCGAGGCCATGACCTTCTGCAAGCGCCTGAGCAAGAACAAGGGCAGCAATGCCTTCTTCGCTTCCCGCCATTGCCACCCGCAAACCCTCGATGTGCTGCGCACCCGTGCCGAGCCCTTGGGCATCGACGTGGTCGTGGGCGACGAACGCGAACTGACCGATGTCGGCAGTTTCTTCGGCGCGCTGTTGCAATACCCAGCCAGCAACGGTGACCTGTTCGATTACCGTGAACTGACCGAACGCTTCCATGCCGCCAACGCCCTGGTTGCTGTCGCCGCAGACCTGCTGGCCCTGACCCTGCTGACGGCACCGGGTGAGTTCGGCGCCGACGTGGCCATCGGCAGCGCCCAGCGCTTTGGCGTGCCATTGGGCTTTGGCGGCCCACACGCGGCGTATTTCTCTACCAAGGATGCCTTCAAGCGCGATATGCCGGGCCGCCTTGTGGGTGTTTCCGTGGACCGTTTCGGCAAGCCGGCCTTGCGCCTGGCGATGCAGACCCGCGAACAACACATCCGTCGCGAGAAAGCCACGAGCAACATTTGCACCGCCCAGGTCTTGCTGGCCAACATCGCCAGCATGTACGCCGTGTATCACGGCCCTAAAGGCCTGACTCAGATCGCCAACCGCATTCATCACCTCACCGCGATCCTCGCCAAGGGCTTGGGCGCCTTGGGTCTGGCTGTCGAGCAGGACAGCTTTTTCGACACCCTGACCCTGCACACCGGCGCGCAAACCGCTGCCCTGCACGACAAGGCGCGTGCCCAGCGCATCAACCTGCGCGTGGTGGACGCTGAACGCCTGGGCTTGTCCCTGGACGAAACCACCTGCCAGGCGGACGTCGAAACGCTGTGGAGCCTGTTGGCCGACGGCAAGGCCCTGCCGGACTTCGCCGCCCTGGCCGCCACCGTGCACAGCCGTATCCCGGCCGAGCTGGTGCGCCAGTCGGCGGTCCTCAGCCACCCGGTGTTCAACCGCTATCACTCCGAAACCGAGCTGATGCGCTACCTGCGCAAGCTCGCCGACAAGGACCTGGCCCTGGATCGCACCATGATCCCGCTGGGTTCCTGCACCATGAAACTCAACGCCGCCAGCGAAATGATCCCGGTGACCTGGGCCGAGTTCGGCGCCCTGCACCCGTTCGCCCCCGCCGAACAGAGCGCCGGCTACCAGCAACTGACCGACGAACTGGAAGCCATGCTCTGCGCTGCCACCGGTTACGACGCGGTGTCGTTGCAACCCAACGCCGGTTCCCAGGGTGAATACGCCGGTCTGCTGGCGATCCGCGCCTATCACCAGAGCCGTGGCGAAGACCGTCGCGATATCTGCCTGATCCCATCGTCGGCCCACGGCACCAACCCGGCCACCGCCAACATGGCCGGCATGCGTGTGGTCGTGACCGCCTGCGATGCTCGCGGCAACGTCGACATCGAAGACCTGCGGGCCAAGGCCACCGAGCACCGCGAACACCTCGCGGCGCTGATGATCACCTACCCGTCCACCCACGGTGTGTTCGAGGAAGGCATCCGCGAAATCTGCGGGATCATTCATGACAACGGCGGCCAGGTGTACATCGACGGCGCCAACATGAACGCCATGGTCGGCCTCTGCGCCCCGGGCAAGTTCGGTGGCGACGTGTCGCACCTGAACCTGCACAAGACCTTTTGCATTCCTCACGGCGGTGGCGGCCCGGGTGTCGGCCCGATCGGCGTCAAGTCCCACCTGGCACCGTTCCTGCCGGGCCACGCCAACATGGCGCGCAAGGAAGGCGCGGTGTGCGCGGCGCCATTTGGCAGCGCAAGCATCCTGCCGATCACCTGGATGTACATCCGCATGATGGGCGGTGCGGGCCTCAAGCGTGCCTCGCAGTTGGCAATCCTCAACGCCAACTACATTGCCCGCCGTCTGGAAGAACACTACCCGGTGCTCTACTCCGGCAGCAACGGCCTGGTGGCCCACGAATGTATCCTCGACCTGCGCCCGCTCAAGGACAGCAGCGGCATCAGCGTCGATGACGTAGCCAAGCGCCTGATCGACTTCGGCTTCCACGCCCCGACCATGTCGTTCCCGGTGGCCGGTACGCTGATGATCGAGCCGACCGAAAGCGAATCCAAGGAAGAACTGGACCGCTTCTGCGACGCCATGATCTGCATCCGCGAAGAAATCCGCGCGGTGGAAAACGGCAGCCTGGACAAAGACGACAACCCACTGAAAAACGCCCCCCACACCGCCGCGGAAATCGTCGGCGAGTGGACCCACCCCTATAGCCGCGAACAAGCGGTGTACCCGGTGGCGTCGTTGATCGACGGCAAATACTGGCCGCCGGTAGGCCGGGTCGACAACGTGTTCGGCGACCGCAACCTGGTCTGCGCCTGCCCGTCGATCGAAAGCTACGCTTGACCTGAGCGGAGGGCGATCTACCAGCCCTCCGAATCCTCTGTGGGAGCGAGCCTGCTCGCGATAGCGGCGTAACAGCCAATAGAGATGTTGCCTGACACTCCGCTATCGCGAGCAGGCTCGCTCCCACAAGGATCTATGCCAGACCTTAAACCGTCGATCCTCATAAAAAGAAACCGGAGAAACACCATGTCGTTAAGCGTGTTCGACCTGTTCAAAATCGGCATCGGCCCCTCCAGTTCCCACACGGTCGGCCCGATGCGTGCCGCTGCCCGTTTCGTCGAAGGGCTGCGTCGTGATGACCTGCTCAACACCACCGCCAGCGTCAAGGTCGAGCTCTACGGCTCACTCGGCGCCACCGGCAAAGGCCACGGCAGTGACAAGGCCGTGCTGCTGGGTCTGGAAGGCGAACACCCGGATACCGTGGACACTGAAACGGTCGACGCCCGCTTGCGAGAGATTCGCAGCAACGGGCGCCTGAACCTGCTGGGTGAACACTGCATTGAATTCAACGAAAAACTGCACCTGGCGATGATTCGCAAGCCGCTGCCTTTTCATCCCAACGGCATGATCTTCCGCGCCTTCGATGCGGCGGGCCTGCAGGTGCGCAGCCGCGAGTATTACTCGGTAGGCGGTGGTTTTGTCGTCGACGAAAGCGCTGCCGGCGCCGACCGTATCGTCGAAGATGCCACCCCCCTGACCTTCCCGTTCAAAAGCGCCAAGGACTTGTTGAGCCACTGCACCACCTATGGCTTGTCCATCAGCCAAGTGATGCTGACCAACGAAAGTGCCTGGCGCCCCGAAGCCGAAACCCGCGCCGGCCTGCTGAAGATCTGGCAGGTGATGCAGGATTGCGTGGCAGCCGGCTGCCGCAACGAAGGCATTCTGCCGGGCGGGCTGAAGGTCAAGCGCCGGGCGGCGGCGCTGCACCGTCAGTTGTGCAAGAACCCGGAGGCTGCCCTGCGCGACCCGCTGTCGGTGCTGGACTGGGTCAACCTGTATGCCCTGGCCGTCAACGAAGAAAACGCCTACGGTGGCCGCGTCGTCACCGCGCCGACCAACGGCGCGGCGGGAATCATCCCGGCCGTGCTGCATTACTACATGCGCTTCATCCCTGGGGCCAATGAAGACGGCGTGGTGCGGTTCCTGCTGACCGCCGCCGCCATCGGCATCCTGTACAAGGAAAACGCCTCCATCTCCGGCGCCGAAGTCGGTTGCCAGGGTGAAGTCGGCGTGGCCTGTTCCATGGCCGCCGGCGCCCTGTGCGAAGTGCTCGGCGGCAGCGTGCAGCAAGTGGAAAACGCCGCCGAAATCGGCATGGAACACAACCTCGGCCTGACCTGCGACCCCATCGGCGGCCTGGTGCAAGTGCCGTGCATCGAGCGCAACGCCATGGGCTCCGTGAAAGCCATCAATGCGGTGCGCATGGCCATGCGCGGCGACGGGCATCACTTCGTTTCCCTCGACAAAGTCATCCGCACCATGCGCCAGACCGGCGCCGACATGAAAAGCAAATACAAGGAGACCGCCCGCGGCGGTCTGGCGGTCAACATCATCGAATGCTGATGCGCTTGCCTCACTTCTACATTTTTTCCAGGAGCTGATATGTCCACCGAACCATTGCTGAAGACCCCGTTGCACGCCCTGCACCTCGAACTCGGCGCCCGCATGGTGCCGTTCGCCGGCTATGACATGCCGGTGCAATACCCATTGGGCGTGATGAAAGAACATCAGCACACCCGCGATCAGGCCGGGCTGTTCGACGTGTCCCACATGGGCCAAATTCGCCTGAGCGGCGCAAACGCCGCCAAAGCCTTGGAAACCCTGGTGCCGGTGGACATCATCGACCTGCCGGTGGGCATGCAGCGCTATGCCATGTTCACCAACGAAAACGGCGGCATCCTCGACGATCTGATGGTCGCCAACCTGGGCAACGACGAGCTGTTCCTGGTG
The DNA here is from genome assembly GCF_900156295.1 of Pseudomonas sp. A214. Classification (NCBI taxonomy): domain Bacteria; kingdom Pseudomonadati; phylum Pseudomonadota; class Gammaproteobacteria; order Pseudomonadales; family Pseudomonadaceae; genus Pseudomonas; species Pseudomonas sp. A214. Next base: position 2,145,272 of record NZ_LT707062.1, on the reverse strand, counting down.
GTCAACGCGGCCTGCAAGGAGCAGGACCTGGCCCACCTGCGCGCCCATATCGGCGACCCGTGCAGCATCGAGCCACTGTTCGAAGCCCGCGCCTTGCTCGCCCTGCAAGGCCCGGCCGCCGTCACCGTGCTTGCACGACTGGCGCCAGACGTGGCGAAGATGACCTTCATGCAGTTCCAGCGCGTCACGCTGCTGGGTATGGACTGCTTTGTCAGCCGTTCGGGTTACACCGGTGAAGACGGTTTCGAGATCTCGGTGCCCGCCGCCGAGGCCGAAAAGCTGGCCCGCGCCCTACTGGCAGAGCCGGAAGTGGCCGCCATCGGTCTGGGCGCTCGCGACTCCCTGCGCCTGGAAGCCGGCCTGTGCCTTTATGGCCACGACATGAACACCGAAACGACCCCGATCGAAGCCAGCCTGCTGTGGGCGATCTCTAAAGCCCGCCGCGCCGATGGCGTCAGGGCCGGTGGTTTCCCGGGCGCTGAAACCGTGTTCGCCCAGCAACAGGGCGGCGTGAAGCGCAAACGCGTCGGCCTGCTGCCCCAGGAACGCACACCCGTGCGCGAAGGTGCAGAGATCGTCGACGAAGCGGGCGAGATTATCGGTACGGTGTGCAGCGGCGGTTTCGGCCCGACCTTGGGCGCTCCGTTGGCGATGGGTTACCTGGACAGCGCCTATGTCGCACTGGATACGCCAGTCTGGGCCATCGTGCGTGGGAAAAAAGTGCCTTTGCTTGTAAGCAAAATGCCATTTGTTCCACAACGCTACTACCGCGGTTGATTGACTGTTTCTATACGTAACGCGGTTGCGTTATACGTGCACTAATGTGTAACGCAACCGCCATAAAAAGGTGCATCTACTCGATATTGAAATTGCACCTATTACGTTGAAAACAATTGAACTAGCCTATCGAATAAGCCCCAGCCCGCAGCCCCTGTAAATACGAGAATGCCGAGCAAATACGGGGCCTTCAGAGGGGGTTGTTTTTTTGTTCATAGTTGGCGTAGAGTTTGATCACTGTGTTTGCATGGGTCGCTTGGAACCGTGACCTGGGCAGTAGCTTATGAAGTTCGCTACATCCCGCTCGACGTCTCTTACTTTCCTGCAACCCAGCCCCAGTACTCTTTCATGTGGAAGAGGCTGTCATTAATTTAGCATCAAAGGAAATAAGAAAATGGCTGAGCGTCAGAACGGTATCGTCAAGTGGTTCAACGACGAGAAAGGTTTTGGTTTTATCACTCCTGACAGCGGTCCGGATCTGTTCGTGCATTTCCGCGCCATTCAGGGCAGCGGCTTCAAGAGCCTGAAAGAAGGCCAGAAAGTCACTTTCGTTGCTGTGCAAGGCCAGAAAGGCATGCAGGCTGACGAGGTTCAAGCCGAAGGCTAAGCTTTCGAGAAACAAAAAAGCCCCTGATTGATATCAGGGGCTTTTTTATGGGCGTAAATCCGTAAAATGGCCTCTTTTTCGTCCGAGGCCGTCATGCCCAAACACCTGCTCATCCCCCAAGGCGAGTTCCCTCCCGCCACCCTGGGCCGTCGCCTGGCCGCGATGTTCTATGACTTTTTGCTGTGCACAGCCCTGCTGATCGTCACTGGCGGCGTCTACAAGATGATTCAGATGGCGATCATCGGCGAAGAAAAAATGCGCGCCCTCACCGACGCCGGCGCACTGGACGGCGACCCGCTACTGTCCACCGTGCTGCTTTTCGTGCTGTTCGGCTTCTTCGCCAAGTTCTGGACCCACAACGGCCAGACCCTGGGCATGCAGGTGTGGTGCATTCGCGTGCAGAACGCCGATGGCACGGCGATCAGCCTGTGGCAGGCCCTGTTGCGATTTGTCGTGTCGATCGCCTCATTGCTGCTGGTGGGACTGGGCTTCATCTGGTCGCTGTTCGACAAGCGCAAGCGCACCTGGCATGACATCTACTCGGATACGCAGCTGGTGCGAATTCCCAAGAAAAAGAAATAGGTCGCAAGCTGCAAGCTTTGGACTTGCAGCTTGCAACTTGGAGCTACCTTCAGGCATTGCCCGCCAGCTTCATCCGCGCCGCCTGGGTGAAGTCCAGCATGCGCTTGAGCGGGCGAATGGCCTGGGGGATCAGCGCCGGGTCGACGAATATCTCGTTGGTGCCTTCCTGCAGGCTCTTGAGCGTGCGCTCCAGGGTATTCATCGCCATCCACGGGCAGTGCGCGCAACTGCGGCATGCCGCGCCGTTGCCGGCGGTGGGGGCTTCGATGAAGACCTTGTCGGGGCACAACTGCTGCATCTTGTAGAAGATGCCACGGTCAGTGGCGACGATCAGTGTTTTGTTTGGCAGGCTTTGGGCCGCGGCGATCAACTGGCTGGTGGAGCCCACCGCATCGGCCAGTTCAATCACCGAAGTTGGCGACTCGGGGTGCACCAGGATTGCGGCGTCCGGGTACAGCGCCTTCATGTCCTCCAACTGCTTGGACTTGAACTCTTCGTGAACGATGCAGGCGCCGTCCCAAAGCAGCATGTCGGCGCCGGTCTTGCGCTGGATATAAGTGCCCAGGTGCTTGTCGGGGCCCCAGATGATCGTCTCGCCGTTGTCCATCAGGCTCTCGACGATTTCCAGTGCGCAACTGGACGTCACCACCCAGTCGGCCCGGGCTTTGACCGCTGCCGACGTGTTGGCGTACACCACCACGGTGCGTTCCGGATGCTGGTCGCAGAACGCCGAGAACTCCTCCACCGGGCAACCCAGGTCCAGGGAGCACGTGGCTTCCAGGGTCGGCATCAATACGCGTTTTTCGGGGTTGAGGATCTTGGCGGTCTCGCCCATGAACTTGACCCCGGCCACCACCACGGTCTTGGCCGGATGGGCGTTGCCGAAGCGGGCCATTTCCAGGGAGTCGGACACACAGCCCCCGGTCTCTTCGGCCAGGGCCTGGATGATCGGGTCGCAGTAGAAGTGCGCGACCAGCACCGCATCCTGAGCCTTGAGCTCGGCGGCGATGGCGGCGCGGTACCAGGCCTCTTGCTCGGCGGTCAGCGGCTTGGGCTGTTTGGCGTCGAGATGGGCCTGAACCAGAAGGCGTTCGGAAATTTGCGTCATGTTCGCAAGACCTGCAGGCGCGTTTTGCGCGAAAGTCGAGTATACACCCGGCTCCGGACCACTCGGGTACCGCCGGGAAAGTGGGTATCAATCAGGCACGGTATAGCGTGAAGCCGGCAAGGCTACAGAATAACCCGCCGTTGCAAAAGATCATTCTGACCTGTGCCCTGTGGCCAGCGCTCTATCTGTGGGAGCAAGGCTTGCCCGCGAAGCTGGCGCCTCGATTTCTGAAAAACCGCATGGCCTTCATCGCGAGCAAGCCTTGCTCTCACAGCCGCGTCAACCTGACTGAAATGTAATCACTTCGCGTTCCCGCCTGTGTCATCTTTCTTTCAACCCTGCACACGGACGCCCCTGTGCTCGCTGCAAATCGACTGACGGACTTCAAACGGCATGCAATCAAATACTTCCCGGCGAACCTTCGTAAAAGGCCTGACTGCCGGCGGCATCCTGGCTGGCCTGGGCTTGTGGCGCGCGCCCGTCTGGGCGGTCACCAGCCCCGGCCAACCCAATGTACTGACGGGCACCGAGTTCGACCTGTTCATCGGCGAAAGCCCGGTCAACTTCACCGGCAATCCGCGCACCGCCCAGACCATCAACGGCGGCATCCCCGGCCCGCTGCTGCGCTGGCGTGAGGGTGACATCGTGACTCTGCGGGTGCGCAACCGTTTGAAAGATCCAACCTCCATCCACTGGCACGGCATTCTGCTGCCGGCCAACATGGACGGCGTGCCGGGGTTGAGCTTCAAGGGCATCGAGCCCGATGGCATGTACGTCTATCAATTCAAGGTCCGGCAAAACGGTACTTACTGGTACCACAGTCATTCCGGCTTCCAGGAACAGTCCGGGGTCTACGGCCCACTGGTGATCGACGCCAAGGAGCCCGAGCCCTTCCAGTACGAGCGCGACTACGTGGTGATGCTCACCGACTGGACCGACGAAGACCCCGCCGATGTCATCCGCAAGCTCAAGAAGCAATCGGACTACTACAACTACAACAAACGCACCGTCGGTGATTTCATTGACGATGTGGGCAAGAACGGCTGGGCCGCCACCGTGGCCGATCGCAAGATGTGGGCCGAAATGAAGATGAACCCCACCGACCTGGCCGACGTCAGTGGCGCCACCTACACCTACCTCATGAACGGCCAGACGCCGGACATGAACTGGACCGGTCTGTTCAAACCCGGCGAACGCCTTCGCCTGCGCTTGATCAATGGCTCCTCCATGACCTATTTCGACGTGCGCATCCCCGGCCTGAAAATGACCGTGGTGGCGTCCGACGGACAGTACGTCAAACCGGTGAGCGTTGATGAGCTGCGCATCGCCGTGGCCGAAACCTATGACGTTATCGTCGAGCCAAGCGAAGAAGCCTATACGCTGTTTGCCCAATCGATGGATCGTACCGGCTACGCCTGCGGCACCCTGGCGACCCGTTCCGGTCTTTCGGCAACGGTGCCGCCGCTGGATCCACGGCCACTGGTCACCATGGACGACATGGGCATGGGTGGTATGGATCACGGATCGATGCAAGGCATGGCGGGCATGGATCACAGCCAGATGGCGGGGATGGACCACGGTTCCATGCAAGGCATGGACGCCGGGCTGTCCCATCCAGACTCCGAAAAAGACAATCCGCTGGTGGACATGCAGGCCATGAGCGTCAGCCCCAAGCTCGACGACCCGGGCATGGGCCTGCGCAACAACGGTCGCAAGGTCCTCACCTACTCGGACCTGCGCAGCACGTTCCCCGACCCCGACGGGCGTGAACCGGGCCGCACCCTCGAACTGCACCTGACCGGCCACATGGAGAAATTCAGCTGGTCGTTCAACGGCGTGAAGTTCTCCGATGCCGCACCGCTGCTGCTCAAGTACGGCGAGCGCCTGCGCATCGTGCTGATCAACGACACCATGATGACTCACCCCATCCACCTGCACGGTATGTGGAGCGATCTGGAGGACGAGAATGGCCAGTTCATGGTGCGTAAACACACCATTGATGTGCCGCCGGGCTCCAAACGCAGTTACCGGGTCACCGCCGACGCCCTCGGACGCTGGGCATATCACTGCCACTTGCTGTTCCACATGGAGATGGGGATGTTCCGTGAAGTTCGGGTGCAGGAATGAGGAGCCGACCATGACCACTATTTTTCACTACCCCCTGGCACTTTTTGCCAGCCTCACCCTGGGCGCCACTGGCTCGGCCTGGGCCGCGAGCGATGCCATGCAAGGCATGGATCACAGTCAGATGGATCACAGCCAGATGCAGGGGATGGACCATAGCCAGATGCAAGGCATGGACTCGATGCAGGGTATGGAACCGATGCAATCGGCCCCCACCAGCAGCCGCACGCCGATTCCCGAGCTGACCGACGCCGACCGCGCCGCCGTCTACGAAGACCATGGCGGCCATGCCGTGCATGACAGCGCCATCCATTCATTCTTGCTCATCGACCAATTGGAATGGCAAGACGCCGATGATGGCAGTGCCCTGAGCTGGGACGCCTCGGGCTGGATCGGCGGCGACATCGATCGCTTGTGGCTGCGCTCCGAAGGCGAACGCACCAACGGCAAGACCGAGGAAGCCGAACTCCAGGCCCTGTGGGGGCATGCCGTCAGCCCCTGGTGGGACGTGGTCGCCGGCGTGCGCCAGGATTTCAAGCCGGGCGACCCGCAAACCTGGGCCGCCTTCGGTGTACAGGGCATGGCGCTGTATAACTTTGAAGCCGAGGCCACCGCGTTCATCGGCGAAGGCGGTCAGAGTGCGGTGCGCCTGGAAGGCGACTACGACATCCTGCTGACCAATCGTCTGATCCTGCAACCCACCGCCGAAGCCAACTTTTACGGCAGGAACGATCCCGATCGCGGTGTCGGCTCCGGGCTGTCGGACACTGAAGTGGGTGTGCGGCTGCGCTACGAAATCCGCCGTGAGTTCGCCCCTTATATCGGCGTCACCTGGAACCGCGTCTACGGCAACACTGCCGACTACGCCCGGGAAGAGAACGAAGACCGCAGCGAGGCACGCCTGGTGCTGGGCGTGCGCATGTGGTTCTGAGGGTGTTTGTAATCGCAGTCAACTAAAAAACTAGAAACCTGAGCTGTAGGAGTCCTTGCATGTCATTTATCAGAACCGCTGTAGTCACCGTCGCGCTGTCCACAGGCCTGTTAATCAGTGGCCTGGCCCAAGCGCACCCAAAGCTGCTTTCCTCCACGCCCGCCGAAGGTGCTGAAGGTGCGGCGCCGGCAAAGATCGAACTGCATTTTTCCGAGAACCTGATGACCAAGTTCTCCGGCGCCAAGCTGGTCATGACCGGGATGCCCGGCATGTCGGCGCACTCGCCCATGCCCATGAAGGCCAAGGTCTCCGGCAGCGATGACCCCAAAACCATGGTCATTACCCCGAACGCTCCGCTCACCACCGGCACCTACCAGGTCCAGTGGCGCGCGGTGTCGTCCGATACTCACCCGATCACCGGCAATGTCACGTTCAAGGTGAAGTGACTTGAGCGCCTCGATCAACATTGACCTGCTCAACATTGTTCTGCGCTTGGCCCTGTACCTGGATCTGATGGTGTTGTTCGGCCTGGCCGCGTTCGGTCTGTATAGCTTGCGCGGTCCAGAGCGGATCTCGGGCGTGGTGGTGCACTTCAAAGCACTTGTGCTGACCACAGCGCTGTTTGGCGTGCTGTTGTCGGTGGCCGCCATGCTGTGCATGGCCTGGGCCATGAGCGGCGTCACCGACTGGAACGAGCTGTTGCCGCACATTGAAATGATGGTGTTCGAGACCGACGTGGGTGTGAGCTGGAGTGTTCGGATCGCGGCGCTGTTGCTGGCGACAATTGCTGTGGCCCTGAACCACCCGGCACCGACCGTCAGCTTGTGGCTGGTCACCCTCAGCGGTGCCGTGGCCCTGGCGACACTGGCCTGGGCCGGGCATGGCGCCATGGACGAAGGCCTGCGCCGTAACTGGCACTTCATCACCGATTTTCTGCACCTGTGGGCGGCGGGCGGCTGGGTGGGCGCCCTGACTGCGTTTGCCCTGCTACTTCGCCGTGCTGAACACCGGCTGCCGGTCCTGGCGCGAACCCTGACCGGGTTTGAAACAGCCGGGGCGGTGATTGTGGTGGTGATCAGTGTGACAGGGGTGGTGAACTATCTGTTCATCGTCGGTCCTCGCGTCGACGGGCTGCTGGATAGCACCTATGGTCAATTGCTGGTGCTTAAAGTCGTGTTGTTCGCGGCGATGCTGGTGTTTGCCGCGCTGAATCGTTTTCATCTGAGCCCGTTGCTGGAACAGGCTCGGCAGACCGGGGAGCACAGCGTGGCGGTCAATGCCCTGCGGCGCAGCATGGCTCTGGAGTTGTCCGTGGCGGTGGTAATACTGGCGTTGGTGGCATGGCTCGGGACGTTGAGTCCGGCGATGGAATAGCACGACTGACTCCACTGAACAGGGGTTTGGAGTGCACCTGATTTTTAAATACCCCCCACCAGATTTCAGTTTGCCCCACCCCTCACATCCCAGCCTAAATGGAGCTTTATCCAGCAAGGCTCTGTTATGGAAAACGTTCGAACTTCAAGCACCCACGCCGTCTGGCTGATGGTCAGCGTGGTGTTGGTGGCACTGAACCTGCGCCCCTCTATGGCGGCTGTCGGGCCATTGTTATCAGCCATTCGCGGCGAGGTGCCGCTGAGTTTCAGCACCGCTTCGTTACTGACCATGTTGCCGGTCATGGCCATGGGTCTGGCGATGTTCTTGGGCATGCGCATTGCCCTGCGCATCGGTGAGCACCGCACCATCGTGCTGTCGCTGCTGATCATCGGCATCGCCACGGCATCGCGCCTGTACCTGGACAGCGCCGTCGAGCTGATTATCAGCGCGGTGCTGGCGGGGATCGGTATCGCCCTGATCCAGGCCGTGATGCCGGCGCTGATCAAATCGCGCTTCGCCGACAATGTCTCGTTGTTCATGGGCCTGTACGTCACGTCCATCATGGGCGGCGCGGCGCTTGCGGCGTCGTTTTCACCGTTCGTCCTGGAGCAGACCGGCAGCTGGCGTATCGGCCTGGCGATCTGGGCACTGCTGGCGCTGATCGCCCTGGGCTGCTGGTACGCCCAGCGCGCGGCCGTCACGCCTTTGCCCGCAGCCCCGGCGCAGCGCCAGGAATCGTTTTTCAGCAATTCGCGGGCCTGGCTGCTGGCGATCTTCTTCGGCCTCGGCACCGCCTCCTACACCTGCGTGCTGGCGTGGCTGGCACCGTATTACGTGGAGAAAGGCTGGAGCGAACAGCACGCCGGCCTGCTGCTGGGGTTCCTCACCGCAATGGAAGTATTGTCCGGCCTCGTCACCCCGGCGATTGCCAACCGCAGCCAGGATAAGCGCCTGGTCCTGGCGGTTTTGCTGGCCCTGATCATCGCGGGGTTCTGCGGCCTGATCCTCAGCCCGGACCGCTTCAGCCTGTTGTGGCCTTGCCTGCTGGGGCTGGGCATTGGCGGTCTGTTCCCGATGAGCCTGATCGTGTCCCTCGATCACTTGGACAACCCACGTCGGGCCGGTGGTCTGACGGCGTTCGTGCAAGGTATCGGCTACCTGATCGCCGGCCTCTCGCCGTTGATTGCCGGGATGATCCGCGATCAGTTGGGCAGCTTCGAATGGGCCTGGTGGTCGCTCACCGCGGTCATGGCGCTGATGATCGTGATGGTCCTGCGCTTCAATCCCAAACACTACGCGCGACATATCAGCTAGTGACGTCAAAGGGCTGCAGTTGACTGCGGCCCTGTTTTTCACACTCACCATGACAGCCGGCCGATTTGTCCCTCATGACGTTCCGGTATTTGAAAGCAGGAATAGAACCTTGATGAAAAACGTCGGTTTCGCAGCCGCTCACTGGGGCATGCTCATCTGGGCGATCCTGATCGCAGCATCGTTCTTTGCCGCGGCGCAGGTCAGTCAGTCAATCGATCCGATCCTGCTCACCGGGTTGCGACTGCTGTTTTCCGCCCTGATGTTCCTGCCGCTGTTACTGCTGAAAAACACCTCGCCGGTCTCCGGCAAAGGCCTGCTGGCCCATGCCGTACTTGGCCTGTTGCTGGCAACGTACTTCGGTTCGTTGTTCGAAGCGTTGCGCTACACCTCGGCGGTCAATACCGCGACGCTGTACACGCTGGTGCCGTTGATGACCTTGTTGTTCGAGGTATTTCTGCTGCCCAACCCAAGCCTCAAGACCCGCCTGCTGCCGATGTCGACCGCAGCGATCGGCGCAGTGTTGCTGACCCTCAAGGGCTCGGCCCCGGGACAATTGCCGGCGCTCTATCCCGTGCTGGTTTTCGGCGCCGGTTGCCTGGCGATGGCGCTGTATTCCCCCCTCAGCCAACGGTTCAAGGTCCGCGCGCTGAAAGGCCGCGACCCGGTGACGATGACGTTCTGGAACATGCTGTTCGGGGCGCTGTTTCTGCTGGTGTTTTGCCTGTTCAGCGGCGGCTGGCGCAGCGCTCTGCAGTTGTCGACGCTGGACATCGGCTGGCTGATGTACCTGGCCGTGTTCGGCACCCTCGCCACTTTCTGGCTGTTGCACCGGGCAATTGGGGTAATCGCGCCGTCCACGGTGGTTTCCTATGTCTACCTCAGCACCCTGTTCGTGACCGTACTGCACTGGTTCTGGCTCAGGCAGCAACCGCTGATGATCGAGATCCTCGGTGCTGCCCTGGTGGGTATCGGCATGCTGGCACTGGTGCTCAGCAGCCGAAACACCAGAACCGTCACGGCTTGAGGGCGGTCAGTACGTCGATGCCGGACGGGGCGTAACCGGACTCCAGCGCTCCAGCTCACGCTCCAGAAAAGCAGCCACCGCCAACAACCGTTCTTCCTGCCAATGAGGCCCGACAATCTGGATGCCGATGGGCATCCCGGTAGCCGGGTCCGTTCCGGCGCGGATCACTACTGCCGGGGAACCGCTGAGGCTGAACGGGAACACGAAGGCATACCGGTCGCGATCCTCCAGGGACTCCCCGTGACGGAACGCCACGTCCGGAAATACCGGGCAGATGAACAGGTCATGCTGCTTGAAGAATTTCGCCAACTCATAGCGAAACGTATCGATCATGATCCAGTCGCGTTTGACCTCATCCACGGTCAACTCCACCGCCTCGCTCATGTCCAGCAATTGAGCGATGGCCGGGGTAAAACGTCGCTTGTTCATGGACTCGAACAATTGCCGCCAACCGCGACCGGCGTCAGCGCCGGTGATGAACACCCGCCACAGCACATCACAGGCCTCATCGAGCATCGGCGGCGCGACCGTGCTCACCTCGGCCACCACCGGCCCCAGGCATCGTTCGACGTGCTGCAATACCTGGCTCACCGCCGCGCTGACCGGCGTGCGGCTCGACGCCGAGAACAGCGCCACCCGCAGGCTGGCCAGCGGCTCGCTGGCGGTGAACGGTACGTCGACGGTGTCCGGATCCTGTCCGTCGGCACCGCTGATCAATTGGCCGAGCAGCGCCAGGTCATCGACATAGCGGCCCATCACGCCAAAGGCCGAGGTCATGTGGAACAGCCCGGAACGGTCATTGGGAAACTGGCCGGTCAGCGGCACCCGTCCCTGGGTCAGTTTCAAGCCGCAGATGCCATTGAAGTGCGCCGGTATCCGCACACTGCCACATGCATCGGACGCCAGCCCGGCCGGGGAACACCCGGCAGCGATCGCCGCTGCCTCACCGCCGCTGCTGCCGCCGGCGGAGCGTTGCAAGTCGTGGGGGTTCAGGGTCCGGCCGTAGACCAGGTTTTCGGTTTCGAAGGCCATGCACAGCTCAGGCACATTGCTGATGCCCAGAATGATCGCCCCGGCCTGTCGAAGCCGGGCAACGGCCGTTGCGTCCTGCTCGCTGGGTTCGCCCAACAGCTCCCCCAGCCCTCGGGACATCTTGAAACCACGCACATGCAGGACATCCTTGATGGTGATGGGAATGCCATGCAGCGGGCCACTGATCTGGCCAACGCGCGCCATCTCGTCAGCCTCGCGAGCCTGGCGCCGCAGTTCCTCGACTGGCGCCAGCTGGATCAGTGCGTTGATGTGCCGGTTACGCTCAGCGATGCGTTGCAGGTAAAACTCCAGCAACGTGACGCTGGTCAGCACGCCACGGCGCAGCAGACCGGCCATTTCCCGCAGGGTCAGCGTATCGGGGTTGAACAGGCTCATGACGCCTCCTTGCTGCGCAGCCACTTGTTGGGCAACAGATACATGTTGCGCACCACCAGGGAAAACGCTTTCACCGCCAGCGCCGGGCGCCGATCGATGGCTTGCAGGGACTCTTCGATCATCGCCAGGACATGCTGCAAGGCTTCGGGCGTGATATTCAGCGGCGGATAAAAACGCAACACCGGGCGTTCGGCCTTTTCATTCATGGAATGCCCGGCGTGGACGCCACGCTTGCCCAGCTCCATGCTCATCAGCGCCTCATAGACCGAACCACGCAGGCGCAGGCCCGTCATCAGGCCGACGCCCGGCACATCCTCGATGATGTGCGGATAACGCAAGGCCAGCCGTTGCAGACCGTGGCGCAGCAACCCACCGTTGGCCCGCGACAGCTCCACCAGGTTGTGTTGCTCGATGTAGTCGATGGCCGCGAGCGCCGAGGCACACGCTAGCGGATGCCCGCCATTGGTTCGCGTGTCGGGCTCGATTTCGCTGAGCGGATACTGGGTGGCCAGGCGCCGGCTGTACATGGCGCAAGCGAACGAGGTGTAGCCGCCGGTCAGGCCCTTGGAGAGGATCATGATGTCAGGCACCACGTCGTCATATTGCACGGCGAACCATTTGCCGCATCGGCCGAAACCGGTCTGGATTTCATCCGCCACCAGCAGCGTGCCCGTGGCGTCGCACAAGGCGCGAAGGTTGGCCATGTAGCCCACCGGGGGCACCTGCAGATGAGCGCCGCCCAGAATCGGCTCGACGTACACCGCACAGACACCCTCGCCCACGGCCTTTTGCAGGGCGGCGAAATCGCCGTAGGGGACACAGGTCACTTCGGGGCAAGCGATGCCATAACTGCTGTGGTGCTGTTGCTGGCCCAGAATGCTCATCGCCGCCAAAGTCTTGCCATGATAGGAGCCGCTCATCACGACGATTCTGCGCCGCTGGGGCTGGATCCGCAGCACATAACGCAGGCTCTGCTCGACGGCCTCGGCACCCGAGACCATGAATTGCACGTCGCCCCATTCTCCCGGCACCAGTTGGCAAAGCCGCTCGGACAGCTTGTCTTGAAGCGGATGGCGCCGGCCTTCCGGGACCCAGGCCAACTGATTCAATTGCGCCTGCACCTGCTCACGCACCGTCGGGTTGCGATGCCCGACGATAAACACCCCGTAGCTGCACGCGCAGTCAATGAAGCGCTTGCCGGTGTGATCGGTGACATGGATGCCATCGGTCTGCTGTTCTACGCTGGTCTTGCCCAGGCGATACAGCTTGGCCGCCGAGGCGCTCCAGTGCCGCTGGCAATCATCCAGCAGTTGTTCATGCGGCCTGAGTAAGGACATGGCTTAGCGTCTCCTTGATGAGGTGGGCGGCACGTTGAATCTGTTCGGGGCGTGCAGTGATCGGGCAGCGCAAGATCAATTCGCGGCCCCGGGGTGGGCTGATATAAACGCCTTGCTGGTAAAGCGCTTCGCACAGCAGGGACGGCTGCAGATCATCGGCCAGCGGCAGGCTGACCCAGCCACCCACGGCCACCGCTCCGAATGGCGCCAGGGTTTGCACCAGCCGCTGACCGTTCTCCAGACAATGCAGAGGCGAGTCGTGGGCCTGCACATAATCCAGGGCTGCCAGGGCCGCTACACACGCCATCGGATTACCAGCGGTGGTGCTGCCGTGTTTGGCCGGACTGCTGCGCCCATAGACCTGCCAGGCCATGCGCTCGCTGCAGGTATAGGTGCCGATGGGAATCGCGCTGCCCCCCAAGGGGCCCCCAAGCACGACAATGTCCGGGACAGGACGATAACGCTGGAAACCGAACAGCGTCCCCAGGCTACCGAGGCAACTGTGGGTGTCGACCGCGATGACCGGCGCGCCAGCCTGTGCTGCGCGGGCATGCAATTGCTCGAGCAGTGCAGCATCGAGCAGTTGCAATCGGCCGCTGGCATCCACGCGGGTGTTGCTGTGGCACACCGCGAAACAATCGCTCCAGTCCACCGTGTCCAGGTCAGCCAGATGCCGAATCGCCACTCGCTTGAACCCTAGAAAACTCTGCACGGCCAGATCATCTTGCGCGGCGCTGAGGCAACGTCCGTAGGTCAGCGCGCCATAATCCCCCCCCTGGATGAACACGATGGTGTTGCCCTTGGGCTTGAGGCCCTTGCACAACTTCAATGCGCCCTCGAACGCCTCATCCCCGGAGCTGCACACATAAGAGTTGACGAGCGGCGCAGGCAGCAGCTCGGCCAGGCGTCGGCACAAGGCAATAAGCGGTTGGGACATCAGCACCCGGTTGGATAACCCCATGATGTCCGCTTGGCGACTGACCGCCTCGATCACCGACGGCACCTGGAAACCGAACCCGCCGCTCAGGTCGATAATCTGCCGGCCATCGCCATCGAGATAACTCTCGTACTGTCCGCTGACAATGTATTTGTTGTTGTTCGTCATGATGAGTCTCAGCGATAGCTCAAGGCGTTGAAGATGCGTCGACGTTCGTCGACGATGGTTTCACGACCGTGCATGACCCGACGGTTGTCGATCATCACCACGTCGTGATCGCGCCAGCCAACCGGGCAGGTGTACTGGGCGGACACTTCGGCAATTTCCCGCTGAAACCCGGCAGGAATCGGCTGCCCCCCCACGGTGTCGATCACCGGAGCTTCGTAGTTGAAGGAAGGTCCCAGGATGCTGTTGGCGAAGGCCGGACGCTGGCTGAACGCGGACGTGAGGATCGCCGGAGTGCTGAAGGCGTAGTGAATGGAGTCATCGGCCGGGTTGAAGGAAATAACCGTCTGCGGGTCCTCCCCGATGATTTGCCACAGGTCCTCGATTTCGACGGCCGCCGGGTCCGACAACGCTGGCGAATAGTGGCAAACCAAACGACGCCACTTTTCCCCCGCAACGGTACGGCTGTAGCGGATAGGGTTTTCTTCAAAAAAACTGCGGCAGGCTGGAGACAGTTTCGCCAACACCTTCTCACCGTCACACAACGTCGTTTGCGACCCCTTGCGTGGTGCTTCCTGACAATAGAACCAGGTCATGTCCGGCCAGAACGGCGAGTTACCGTTTTCGCAGTGCAGGCCAACCGCCTGATGTCCCGCGTCCACCAACTGTGCCGCGCCGCCTACCATGACGCGAGCCGGATCCAGGCTCAGCCGCGAACTGTTTTGTTTGACGTAGGCGCTGAAATCTTCGGCGCTGTGGATACAGTTACGAAACAGCACGACCCCGTAATGGCCCAGCAGCTCATACAGCTCGCTCTTGCCCAGGCTGGCGAAGTGGTGCGACTCGACGATGGAGATGTCCGCGGTTTCAAAGTGAAAGGCAGGCGTGGTCATTGGATGCAGTCCCTTGCAGAGTGGAAAAAACAGTGGCGATGTCAGCGCGTTTTGGCCGGCCGGTAACGGTGTAAAGCTGCTCGATCAACGGGTCGTCCTGGGTCAACAACCAGAGTCGGCTGGGTCTTTCGATGTCGGAAAAACGCCGGGCGGACCAGGCCACCAGCTCATCGCGCGCGGGGGCCGACTCGACACACAGCAACGCCACCAGGCCATGGCGCTCATCGAAAAACACTGCGGCATCGTTGACGCCGGGGTATTTGCGATACTCCAGCTCAACCTGTTCGGGGCTGACGTTGCGCCCGTTGGGCAGGCAGATCACGTTCTTCTTGCGCCCGTGCACATAGAGGTAGCCATCGTCGTCCAGCATTCCCAGGTCTCCAGTGTCCATCCAGCCATCGGCGGACATGGAGCAGGCACTGGGGTCCGTGCCGGAATAGCCACTGAACAGTGAGCTGCTCTTGACCTCAATGGTCTGGTCGGCGCCGATACGCACCTGGACATGGGGCAAGGGTTTGCCCACGCTGCCCAGGCGCTGCTGTTCGAAGGTGTTCATGCTGACCACCGAGGCGTTCTCGGACAGGCCGTAGCCTTGGTACACAGCAATGCCCCGTTCTTCCAGTCCGTGCAGTACATCGATGCTGACCGCCGCACCGCCACAGGTAATATGCGCACCCGATTGCAGATAGCGCGCCAGTCTCTCGCCCTGCTCGCCGCCCTCGTCCATTTGTTCCAGGAAGCGGTTGACCATCACCGGCGGCACTGTCAGGGCCGTTGGCTGGACCTGCAGGATCCACTCGACCAGACGCTGTGGCGAAGCCCCAGGCTCGCCGAGCAATGCTTCGTTCGGTGGCAAGAAATGCACGGTTCCGCCCGCCAGCAACGGTAGATAGGCGGCAGTCACCTGTTCGAGCAGCAAACTCAAGGGCACCAGCGACAGGTAACGGCGATGAGCATCGGCGGGCATACGTTGACGCAGCGATGCCAGCACGGCGCCGACCGCCTGGGTACTCAACTGCACGCCCTTCGGGCGACTGGTCGTGCCCGAGGTGTGAATGATTTTGCAGATCCAGTCTTCATCACCGTCGGGCGTATGCAACAAAGGCTGTTCGATGACCGGCTCGCTGATGTGGCGCAAACGGCTTTCAGGGAAATTCAACTTCCATCGCTGCGCCAGTGTCCGCTGCCCGGCGGCATCCACTACAAACCCGTCGCAACGCTCGGCCAGGTGCTCCGCCTGAGCCTGGCTGAAAGCCAATGGCAACGGTAACGCGGTAATCCCGGCAAACAAGCAAGCAAGATCGGCCACCAGCCAGTCGCTGCTGTTACGCGTGGCAATTCCCAAAACCACATGATCGCCATGGGCCGGGCTGGGAAAACGCCGTTGCAGTTCGGCGGCCAGATTGAGGGCACGATGTTCCAGCTCGCCATAGGTCAATGCCACCGGCTCGCCGCCCGACGCCGACCAGTCCACCGCGCAGACAGCCTGGCGATTGTCTTGCAACGCGCTTTGCAAGTGATGGATAAATCCGCCGCTCATGGCTGCGCCCTCGCCAGTGAATCGCCAGGCAGTTGGGTGAACGAGGTATTGAGCGTCATGGCCGCGAAACGCGAGCGCTGCGGGTCTACCCGGATGAACCCGGTGACCGGCAATTTGGAGTAATAAGTCCCCCAGTTCTTGCCACCCTCCTCGCCCAGGCGCGCAGGGTCTGCTGTCAGCAGCGGCTCGAAATCGATTTGGCAACTTTCCATCATTTGCCGAACGCGGGGCGTCACCGTACACAACAAGTAATGCCCACCCATGCACCAGGACAACAGGGGAATCATGTTGACCAGAATCATGCCGGCCGTCAGGTGATGGGAGATCAAATTGCCGATCTCGACAATGTTTGAGCGGTCGATCGTTTTCTCCAGGCGCTGGGACAAAATCACTTCTATCGGTTGCGCCAGGTATTGCTCGGAAAACAGTGTGCGGTGGTCCGCGAATGTAATACCGGCACAGGCAAGAATACGGTCTGACGGATCCTGGGTGACCGCAAAGTATTGTGGATTCGGTTCAACCGACGCCGAATAAGAACGGCGAAATTTCTCTTTCACTACTTCAGTGGCTTGCACCCATAACGGTGTCTTAGTTTCTGCGACGCGAATTTGCATATCGTCCTCCTCCGTCCTTGTGCAGGATTTCTATAAAAAGCGAGGCGAGCATATTTAAGAAAATTCCCACAAGCCATTTAAAAAATAAATGCCTTCCGCTAATATATAAATAAACCCCTTTGTCATAAAAACAAGGGACGCTAGCTGATGGATTGCGCCGAGAAGGATCTTATGCTCAATAGTAATTTGCTTAGAAAGCTGGACATGCAGGACCTGATGGTGTTTGTCGCGGTGTACGAGCAAAGCAGCGTCACCGAGGTGTCCGAGACCCTCTGTGTGAGCCAGTCAACCGTGAGCTACTGCCTGAAGAAGCTGCGCACAAGTTTCGAAGATGAGTTATTCATCAATACCCGTAGTGGCATGCGGCCCACGAACAAAGCCACGGCCATGTACAGCCATGTACTCAACATCCTCAAGACCATAAATATATGCCACTCCGGCATTCAAACATTCGACCCCACGCAGAAAGAAATAACATTCAATATTTGCGCCCCGGAGTACTTCGAACTTCTTATACTTCCCCAGCTAGTGAAACGATTCATTGGCAGCCGTTTCCCCGTTATCATTAACATCACGAAATTTCACAAAGACATTCCGGTTGACGAATTGATGGAGGGTCGATTCGACCTGGTTGTTTGTTTTGGCCCCAACTTTCATCGCGGCGCGAAAGGGTTGCGCTCGCAAGTATTACTGGAAGATGAACTGGTCTGCGTGGTCGATAAAGACTTTTCACTGCCCAGGGAGGAATTTGATCTGGAGGCGTTCGTCGCCTGCCAGCATGTTTTTCCGACGCCCTGGACCTCCGACACCAACATGGTGGACGGCTGGCTCGCCCGGCAAGGCTACAACCGACAGATTGTCGCTCGGGCCAACAGCTACGTGGCAGCACTGAATATGATTCCGGGAACCGACTTCATCCTGACGTTGCCTCGGCGTATCCAGGCGTTGACCTGCGATGAAGGCAAATACAGCCATCGCAGGCCACCAGTGGGCTTACCGAACTTTACGCTGGATATGATGTGGAGCGAGAAACCCGGCCAGGACAACGCCAACATCTGGTTTCGCGAACAGATCGTGAAGGTATGCGCCGAGGACGGCTTGCTTTAACAACCCAGGGAACCACTCGAATCGTCGGGTGGTTCCGGTTTTCAAGCGGCGAGTTTTCTACAGGCAAAAAAAAATCCGGAAATCCTCACTTTCGTGGGCCTTCCAGACTTTTAAAACTGCTAAAAATGGTGGGTCGTGTGGGATTCGAACCTACGACCAATTGGTTAAAAGCCAACTGCTCTACCAACTGAGCTAACGACCCGCTGTGTGGTGGCGCGTATAATACTGATTTCTAAGGACTATTCAACACCTAATTTGAAATAAATCAAAAATAAGGGGTTGGATCGCTCACACCCGCCGCCGCGAAGCCTTCGGCACGCAGGCGACAGCTGTCGCATTTGCCGCAGGCACGCCCCTGATCGTCAGCCTGATAGCAGGAAACGGTGAGCCCGTAGTCCACGCCAAGCTTCACCCCCGCCCGAACGATGTCGGCCTTGCTGAGATTCTGCAGTGGTGCCTGAATACGGAAGCCCTGCCCTTCTACACCGGCCTTGGTCGCCAGGTTGGCCATACGCTCGAACGCTTCGACGAACTCCGGACGGCAGTCCGGGTAGCCGGAATAATCCACGGCGTTGACGCCGATGAAGATATCACGGGCACCCAGCACCTCCGCCCAGCCCAGGGCCAGGGACAGGAACACCGTGTTGCGTGCCGGCACGTAGGTCACCGGGATGCCTTCGCTGGGAGTTTCAGGCACGTCGATGGAGCTGTCGGTCAAGGCCGAGCCGCCGATGCCATTGAGGTTCAGGCCGATCACCTTGTGTTCGACGACACCCAGGTCCCGGGCCACCCGCTCGGCGGCGTGCAGTTCGGCGCGGTGGCGCTGGCCGTAATCGAAACTCATGGTGTAGCAGCGGTAGCCCTCGGCACGCGCCATGGCCACGACCGTCGCGGAATCGAGGCCGCCGGACAACAGGATGACGGCACGTTTTTCTGCAATGTTCGAGTGTTCAGTCATATCAGCGCCCCGGCTCGTCGTTCCAAAGATATTTATGCAGCTGCAATTGCAGGCGCACCGGCAAATTGTCCGCCACCACCCAGTCCGCCAGCTCCCGGGCGTTCAAGTCATGATGACTTGGCGAAAACAACACTTCGCCAGCCCGCTGGTCGAGCCCGTATTGAATCAGCTTGGACACGGCCCAGTCATAATCTTCCCGCGAGCAGATAACGAACTTGACCTGATCGTTGGGCGTCAGCAGTTCGATGTTCTCATAGCGATTGCGATGGGCTTCCTTGGACCCTGGGGTCTTCAGATCGACGACGCGGCTGACTCGCGGATCAACGGGTGCGATGTCCAAGGCGCCGCTGGTTTCCAGCGATACCTCGTAACCGGCATCGCACAATCGCTTGAGCAAGGGGATGGCGTTGGGTTGCGCCAGTGGTTCGCCGCCCGTAACGCAGACGTAGCGCGGGCGAAAACCGGCCACCTGCTCAAGGATGTCGTCGAGGCTGCGCAGGGTGCCGCCACTGAAGGCGTAGGCACTGTCGCAGTATTGGCAACGCAACGGGCAACCGGTGAGGCGCACAAATACTGTGGGCAGCCCGGCCGTTCGCGTTTCACCCTGCAACGAGTAAAAAACTTCGGTAATTCTCAATGTGTCTTGCATAGTCGCCACGGGCGTAACAGCTAAACAGGCTGTCCGCCTCCGTCAGGCACTTCCAGCAACCCCGCCAACGCGCAGATCCCAAGAAGCGTGTTTCATAAAAAGGGCGTGAATTCTAACGAAAAAACCCGCGACAAGCGCGGGTTTCTTCGAAACGGATCAAACAGCCTCACATACGCTGCAAGTCACGCTGAGCCAATTGGGCGGCGGAGGTACCCGGGTATTGGGCCACCACCTGCTCCAGAATGCCCTTGACCTTGTCGGTGTGGCCCAGGCGACGCTCCACGTCAGCGAGCTTGTAGAGCGAGTCCGGCACCTTGGCGTGCTTGGGATAGAGCTGCGAGACCTTGGCGAAGGCCTGACCGGCACCTTGCAGGTCGCCCTTGGCCAGGTTCACTTCACCCAGCCAATATTGGGCGTTGCCCGCATACTGGCTGTTAGGGTATTTGCGAAGGAAAGCGGCAAAGGCCAAGCTGGCCTTGTCAAAATCCTTGGCTTTGATCAGATCGAAGGCCGCATCGTAATAGAGCTTTTCCTTCGCCGGATCAGCCGGCTCACCGCCGGCTGCAGGTGCCGGAGCAGTTGCTCCCGCGCCTGCGGCTGCGCCAGGGGCGTTCAAGTCGCCACCGGCTGGAGAATTCTCAGGAGTCGCGGCAGGTGCAACGCCGGTTCCTATGCGCCGATCAAGATCCTGGTATCGCTCCAGGTTTTCCTGCTTCATGCGCGAAATTTCATTTTGCAGAACTTCAATCGCGCCTTGCTGGCGTGAAATCTGGTCTTGCATTTGCTGCAGTTGGTTGAACAGCTGGCCCTGTGCCGAGACAGGGGCCGAAACCCCTCCCCCGGCATAGGCGCCGCTCGTACCGTAACCTGCAGGCGGATAATTGCTTGCGCTATTGTTATAGCCGGAATCATTATCGACCACGGGAACCGCAGCCCACACCGCAAGCGGCGCGAGGCTGAGAGCCAGAACAGTTACAGCACGGCGGCACGTTCGCATGACGAATTACTTACGCAGTTCGACGCGACGGTTTTGAGCCCAGGACTGCTCGTCGTTGCCGGTAGCAACTGGACGCTCTTCGCCGTAGGAAACCAGTTCCAGCTGAGCTGGGGAAACACCTTGCAGTACCAGGTAGCGTTGAACGGCTTTCGCACGACGCTCGCCCAGTGCCATGTTGTACTCACGAGTACCACGTTCGTCGGTGTTGCCTTCCAGAACGATGCGAGCACCGTTCGACTTCAGGTCTTTGGCGTGAACGTCCAGAGCGCGCATGGCTTCTGGCTTCAGGTCCGAGCTGTCGTATTCGAAGTAGAAGGTGGTGATTGCGCGCAGAGCAGCTTCTTCGCTCAGGGAGCCATCAACTGCACCAGTGTTAGCGCCGTAACCAGCGTTTGGATCAACAGCGCCTTCACCGGCGTTGTCGCCGCCTTTGGACGAGCAACCTACAGCTACAGCCATGGCCAGAGCCAGCGCAGCAAATTTACCAAACTTCAGCATTTCCATCGTGAAACTCCTAATGAACCCCAGTGTGTTAAGTAAAACGTATTGCGCCGCGTCAGTTCAGGTAAGGGGACCAGGACGGTTCTCTGACTTCGCCTTGTGCGGTAGGAAGCGGGAGCCTCACGCGTCCATTAATGGACACGAGCATCAAGACTCCCCGGCCCTGCTGGCGGGTGGCGTAGATTACCATGGTGCCGTTGGGCGCAACAGTAGGTGACTCGTCCAGAGTGCTATCAGTGAGGATCTTTACACTACCGCGCTGCAGATCCTGAGCCGCCACCTTGAAATTGGTAAAGCCATCCTGGCGATGGATCATCACCAGGGTCTTTTCGTCCGCCGACAGTTTAGGGTTGGCGTTGTAGTTACCGACGAACGTCACGCGTTCGGCACCACCACCACTGGCGCTGGTCTTGTAGATCTGCGGCTTGCCGCCACGGTCGGAGGTGAAGTAGATGGTCGAGCCATCCTTGCCCCAGAACGGTTCGGTGTTGATGCCGGGACCGTTGGTCACGCGAGAAATCGCCCGCGAAGCCAGGTTCATCACATAGATGTCCGGGTTACCGTCCTTGGACAGCACGAATGCCAGGCGCGTACCGTCCGGCGACCAGGCTGGCGCACCGTTCAGGCCTTCGAAGTTGGTGATTTGCTCACGGCGACCGGTGTCAATGTGTTGCATGAAAATACGCGGGCGCTTCTGTTCGAACGAAACATAGGCGATGCGCTTGCCATCGGGGGCGAAACGCGGCGACAGGATCGGCTCGCGCGATTGCAGCAGGGTCACTGCACGAGCACCGTCATAGTCTGAACGCTGCAAGGTATAGCGGGTGTTTTTCTCAGAGAAGCGTTCGGCCGTCACATAGAGCATGCGGGTAGAGAACGCACCCTTGATGCCGGTGAGTTTCTCGAACGACTGATCGGAGATGTAGTGCGCCATGTCACGCAGCTGATCGACGCTGCCCGACACACTACCGGTCAGCACTTGCTGCTCGGTGGCGACGTTGAACAGGGTGTACTGCACCTGCAGGCGACCACCGGCCGGCACAATGTTGCCGACCATGAGGTACTGGGCGCCCAGGGCTTTCCAGTCGCGATAGATGACTTCGCTGGCCTGGGTCGGCAGGCTGATCATGTTCTGCTTCGGAATCGGCGCGTAATAACCCGAGTTGCGCAGGTCATTACCGATGATTTCCGACATGTCGTCCGGCAGGACGCTACCGCCCTGCCAGCCGAACGGTACGACGGCGATCGGGGTCGCCCGATCGCTGCCGCTGGTGACCAGAATGTTCTTTTCCTCTGCTACCGCTATCCCTGCCAGGCAGCAGATAACGACCAGCATTGATCGAAGAAGGTTTCTCACAAGGCTAGATCCTCAGGTGTGAATGTCATCTTGAATGAACGATAGGGAGCAAAATCGCTCGGTTTCATTCCTTGCATTTCCGTCAATCGCCCAATGTTCTTGACCGCTGCGACCGCCGAAGCGTCGAACGGGCCATCACCGCTGGACTTGGCCACGCTGACCGAGGTAACCGTACCGTCGGGCAACATGCCGATTTGCAATACTACAGTCATGCCTTTGCGTGCCGAAGGTGGACGAGCCCAGCCTTCTGCCGCTCGGGCGCGAATCAAATCATCGAAACTGCCGGCGACTTCATCGCCCTGCTCATCAGCCAATGCCTGCTGGCGCTGCGGCGTGTCGGAAAGCAAATCTGCCAAGGCCTGGGCCTTTTTCTCTTCGGCGGATTTACGCGCTGCGTCCTGAGCCTTTTTCTTGGCGGCATCGGCGGCGGCTTTCTTCTTCGCGTCTTCGGCGATTTTCTTTTTCGCCTCGTCAGCTTCAGCTTTCTTCTTGGCGTCTTCGGCCGCTTTTTTCTTCGCGTCCTCGACAATCTTTTTCTTCGCTTCTTCAGCGGCCGCTTTCTTGGCCTCTTCTTCAGCGGCTTTCTTGGCTTCTTCTTCGGATTTTTTCTTGGCTATATCAGCCAGTTTCTTTTCTTCGGCCTTTTTGGCCTCGGCGGTTTTCTTCGCCTCGTCGGCCTTCTTGGCTTCGTCAGCCTTCCTGGCTTCTTCGGCCTTTTGAGCCGCTTGCTCTTTCTTTTGTTCCGCAGCTTTTATCTCTTCCTGCTCGACCTTCTTTTGCTCCATCTGCTCGACTTCGGTCTGGCGCGCGGCGGATTTCTTCGCCTCACCGGCAAGCTTCTGGTTGGTCTGCGTGGTGGCCTGGCTCTTGGACTTGAGCTGATACAGGGTCGCCTGCACGATCGGCTTGGCCGGCGGCAGCTCCGGAGTCATGGCAAAACTGACGAACAGCATGCCAAACACCAGCACATGCAGGCCAATTGCCCAGACACTAGGCCAGAAGTAGCTTTCCGAGGCGGACGGCTCTCGCTGTTGCTGCATCAGGGCGCCTCAGTGATTAAGCCAACATTACCGACCCCGGCTTTCTGCAGGCCGCCCATGGCGCCCATCACCGCACCGTAGTCGACGGTCTTGTCGCCGCGAATGAAGACCTGGGTGCGTTTGCCGTTGCTGTTGCCGGCGTTGATGATCTTGGTCACCGCATCGGTCATCTGCGGCAAGGTCATGGCCCGGTCCTGCTGCTTCTCGGTGTCGACTTCGCTGCCAAGGTTCCAGTAGTAGGTCTTGTCAGCCTTGATCGAAATGGTCAGGACCTGGGTGTCGTTGTCCTGCGGCAAGGCTTCACTGGAAACCTTGGGCAGATCAACCTTCACGCCCTGATTGAGCATCGGCGCGGTCACCATGAAGATGACCAGCAGCACCAACATCACGTCGATGTAGGGCACCACGTTCATCTCGGCAACCGGCTTGCGCTTTTTTCGGGCTCGAGCGATTAAAGCCATTGGGAAATACCTGCTTATTCTTCGCTGGTGTGCACTTTGCGGTGCAGGATCGCCTGGAATTCATCGGCGAAGGTGTAGTAACGGCTGGTCAGCGTTTCGCTGCGGGCAGCAAAGCGGTTGTAGGCGATAACAGCCGGGATGGCCGCGAACAGACCGATGGCGGTGGCAATCAGTGCCTCGGCGATACCCGGGGCCACGGTGGCCAGGGTCGCTTGCTGGGCAGTGGCCAGGCCACGGAAGGAGTTCATGATCCCCCAGACGGTACCGAACAGGCCGATATACGGGCTGACCGAACCAACGGTGGCCAGGAATGGCAGGCCCTGCTCGAGTTTTTCTTCCTCGCGGGAGATGGCGACGCGCATGGCACGGGCCACGCCTTCCATCACCGCCTCAGGGTCCACGCCTGGTTGCTGGCGCAGACGGGAGAACTCCTTGAAGCCGGCACGGAAGATCTGCTCGACCCCCGAGTCCGGGTCCGGGTTGCTGCCGGCCTGGCGGTAGAGTTTGGACAGGTCGATACCGGACCAGAAGCGCTCCTCGAAGCTCTCCAGGGCTCGACGACCGGCGCGCAGCATATTGCTGCGCTGAAAGATCATGATCCATGAGGTCACCGATGCGGCTACCAGGATCAGCATTACCAACTGCACCACAACGCTGGCATTGCTGACCAGGCTCCACATGGAGGAATGGTCGACGACGTTAGCTTCCACGCTTTATCTCCTGCTCTGAGTATGTACCGGCGCCGCTCACGCCGGCAAAGGCCGCACGTAGAGCTTCGGGAATGGCCCGGGGTTTCAAACTATGGGTGCGCACACAGGCCACCAGAAACTGCCCTTCACAGAGCAGCGCATTATCCGTAGCCCGCCTGACCTGCTGCTTGAAGCGCAGGCTGACACGGTTCAATTCGATGACATCGGCACTTACCAGAAGCTCGTCGTCCAGTCGCGCCGGCGCGTGGTAGCGCGCTTCGCTGGAATGCACGACGAATAACAGGTCCTCTCCCACCAGCGCGGATTGGGCAAAACCCAGTTCCCGCAGCCGTTCGGTTCGAGCCCGTTCCATAAACTTGAGGTAATTGACGTAGTAAACGATGCCGCCGGCATCGGTGTCCTCGTAATAAACGCGACAGCGATGTGCGAACGACTCCAGCCCGTTTTGCGCGCGCATACTCTAGTGCTTACTCCTCAGGTTGCCAATCGGCCAGGCAACTGTTTTTTCATTCTCGAAATGCAATGACGCTCCGGGTGTCGTCTGGGACAGCACGAACCTGAAAAAAGTCGCTGCACAGAGGTCGTTCAATCGTCCACGGCATCGAGGAATTCGTCTACCACCGGCATCTCACCCATTCGTGTCGGGATGTTTAAGCCGAAATGCAGATAGGCGTGACGCGTCACCACACGCCCACGAGGGGTGCGCATGATGTAGCCCTGCTGGATCAGGTACGGTTCCAGCACATCTTCGATGGTATGGCGCTCTTCGCTGATGGCCGCCGCCAGGCTGTCCACGCCCACCGGACCGCCGTCGAACTTCTCGATCATGGTCAGCAGCAGGCGCCGGTCCTGGTGGTCGAAACCACGCTCGTCGATGTCCAGCAGGTTCAACGCCAGGTCGGCAATCGGTTTGGTGATGTGGCCCTTGGCGCGAACTTCGGCAAAATCCCGGACCCGACGCAACAGCCGGTTGGCGATCCGCGGTGTACCCCGCGCCCGCCGGGCGATCTCATAAGCGCCATCCGGGTCCAGCGGCAACCCGAGAATGCCGGCCGAGCGGCCGACGATCGTCGCCAGATCGGCGTTGTTGTAGAACTCCAGGCGCTGGACGATACCGAAACGGTCCCGCAGCGGATTGGTCAACATGCCGGCGCGGGTCGTGGCGCCCACCAGGGTGAACGGCGGCAGATCGAGCTTGATGGAACGGGCCGCCGGCCCCTCGCCAATCATGATGTCGAGCTGGAAATCCTCCATCGCCGGGTACAGCACTTCCTCGACGATCGGCGATAGCCGGTGGATTTCGTCGATGAACAGCACATCATGGGGCTCAAGATTGGTCAGCAGCGCCGCCAGGTCACCCGGACGCTCGAGGACCGGCCCGGACGTGCTCTTGATCGACACGCCCATCTCCTGGGCGATGATGTTGGCCAGGGTGGTCTTGCCCAAACCGGGTGGGCCGAAGATCAAGGTATGGTCCAGAGACTCGCTGCGCCCACGGGCCGCCTGGATAAACAGTTCCATTTGCTCGCGAACCGCCGGCTGACCGATGTAATCGGCCAGACTGACGGGACGAATCGCACGGTCTTGTACTTCTTCACGGTCACGGGGGGCACCCGTGGCGGCGATCAGACGATCGGCTTCAATCACTTAAATCATTCCCTTCAGGGCCCGACGAATCATGTCTTCGGTGCTCAAGCCTTTTTCCTTGATAGCGGAAATCGCCTTGCTGGCCTCCTGCGGCTTGTAGCCCAGGGAGATCAGTGCGGTGACCGCATCGTTTTCCGCGCTGGCCGCGGGCGCTGGCGCGTCCGGCTGGTTAGGCACCAGCGCGAACATGGCCGGCACCGCTTCCCAGGCCTTGAAACGGTCCTTGAGCTCAACCAACAGGCGCTCGGCGGTTTTCTTGCCGACACCTGGCACCTTGGTCAGGGCCGAAGTGTCTTGGGACTGCACGCAGCGCACCAGTTCGTCGACTTCCAGGCTCGACATCAAGGCCAGGGCCAGTTTCGGACCGACGCCGTTGAGACGAATCAGCTCGCGGAAGAAATCCCGCTCGCGCTTGCCGACGAAGCCATAGAGTAACTGGGCATCCTCGCGCACGACCAAATGGGTGTGCAGCGTCAGCGGTTCACCGACCGACGGCAAGCGATACAAGGTGGTCATGGGCACTTCCAGCTCATAACCCAGGCCATTTACATCCAGAATCAGGTGCGGCGGCTGTTTTTCAGCCAGGGTGCCGCGCAAGCGTCCAATCACGTTTCAGATCCTTGGGCGTAGGCCAGCCGTGGACTGGCGAGTAACGGCCGGAGCATGGAGGCCGACGACACAGGCGCAAAATGCTCGGGCTCACGAAAGATTGCGCTGATGCTATCAGAGACGCAGGCGCCCGCCACGACTGCGTGCGGCTCCCAGGCCATGCGGCAACAGGCTGGAACGGGTATGGGCATGGCAAATGGCGATGGCCAGGGCGTCGGAGGCATCGATCTGCGGCTTGCTGACCAGTTTCAGCAGATGCATCACCATCATTTGCACCTGTTCCTTGTTCGCCGCGCCCGTTCCAACGACTGCCTGCTTGACCTGGGTCGCGGTGTATTCGGCGATTTCCAGGTTTTCCTCGGCACCGGCCACAATGGCCGCCCCACGAGCCTGCCCCAGCTTCAGGGCAGAATCGGCGTTACGCGCCATGAAGACCTTTTCAATGCCCATGGTGACCGGGCCGTAGGTCTGGATGACTTCACGCACGCCGCGATAAACGATCTGCAAGCGCTCGTGCAACTCACCGGCACCGGTGCGGATACAGCCTGACGCGACGTACACGCAGCCGCGCCCGGTATCACGAACCACGCCGTAGCCGGTGATGCGCGAACCGGGGTCGATACCAAGGATTAAAGTCATAACGCCTGCGGTTTGGAGATGAAGTGTTTGAATCTGTGGGAGCGAGCCTGCTCGCGATAGGGGTATCACTGCAACATCTTTGCAAGCTGGACCCTCGCTATCGCGAGCAGGCTCGCTCCCACATAAAGCACCTACGCATAACTGAACAAGATCGCTGTACCAACAACGCTATCAGCCAAGCTGTTCAGCGACCGCTTCAGGAATGTCCGCGTTAGAGTAGACATTCTGCACATCGTCCAGGTCTTCGAGCATGTCGATCAGCTTGAGCACCTTCTCGGCACCCTCCAGGTCCAGTTCGGCGCTGGTGGTCGGCTGCATGACGATTTCCGCGTCGGCCGGCTTGAAACCGGCAGCCTCCAGGGCATTGCGCACGGCGTAGAAGCTGGCGAACGAGGTGAACACGTCGAAGGAACCGTCTTCATGACTGACCACGTCATCGGCGTCGGCTTCCAGGGCCGCCTCCGTCAGGGCATCTTCATCGAGGCCCGGCGCGAAACTGATCTGCCCCTTGCGCTCGAACAGGTACGCCACCGAACCGTCGGTGCCCAAGTTGCCCCCGCATTTGCTGAAGGCGTGACGCACGGCGGCGGCGGTGCGGTTGCGGTTGTCGGTCATGCACTCGACCATCACCGCTACGCCACCGGGGCCGTAACCCTCGTAGGTCAGCTCTTCCACATTATCGGCTTCGGTCGCACCCGCGCCGCGGGCGATAGCGCGGTCGATGATGTCGCGACTCATGTTCGCCCCCAGCGCCTTGTCCAGGGCCAGGCGCAAGCGCGGGTTGGAGCCCGGATCACCGCCACCCTGGCGGGCAGCGACCGTCAGCTCACGGATCCACTTGGTGAATATCTTGCCCCTCTTGGCATCCTGACGTTCTTTGCGGTGCTTGATGTTCGCCCACTTGGAATGACCTGCCATAACTCGCTCCGGTTTCTCTTTGCAACATTGCCCGCCCTGCGCTCGCACAGTAGCCGGCAACCAGAAATATCGACCCCAATGAAAAGGCGCATCCGAAGATGCGCCTTCAGGTGTCGGCCTTACTCAGCCTTTGGCTGTTCACGCAGACGGATGTGCAACTCGCGCAGTGCCTTGGCATCCACTACACCCGGAGCCTGGGTCATGACATCGGCCGCGCTCTGGGTTTTCGGGAACGCGATCACTTCACGAATCGACTGGGCGCCGGTCATCAGCATCACCAGGCGGTCCAGGCCAAAGGCCAGGCCACCGTGGGGCGGTGCACCGTACTTCAGAGCATCGAGCAGGAAGCCGAATTTCTCTTCCTGTTCCGCTTCACTGATGCCCAGCAGACGGAAGACCGCCTGTTGCATCTCCTTGCGATGGATACGGATCGAACCGCCACCCAGCTCGGTGCCGTTCAAGACCATGTCGTAAGCGCGTGACAGAGCGGTGGCCGGGTTGGCCTCCAACTCCTCAGGTGAGCACTTCGGCGCGGTGAACGGGTGGTGCAGCGCGGAGAAACTGCCGTCGTCGTTCTCTTCGAACATCGGGAAGTCGACGACCCACATCGGCGCCCATTCGCAGGTCAGCAGCTTGAGATCGTGACCCAGCTTGATGCGCAGCGCGCCCAAGGCTTCGCTGACGATCTTGGCCTTGTCAGCGCCGAAGAACACGATGTCGCCATCAACCGCGCCCACGCGATCGAGGATCACGTTCAGGTTGGCTTCAGGGATGTTTTTCACGATCGGCGATTGCAGGCCGTCAACACCCGCCGCGCGCTCGTTGACCTTGATGTACGCCAACCCCTTGGCACCGTAGATGCCGACGAACTTGGTGTAGTCGTCGATCTGCTTGCGCGGCATGCTTGCCCCGCCTGGCACACGCAGGGCCGCGATCCGGCATTTCGGGTCGTTGGCCGGGCCGCTGAACACCTTGAAATCGACTTCCTTGAGCTGATCGGCCACGTCCACCAGTTCCAGCGGGTTACGCAGGTCCGGCTTGTCGGAACCGTAGCGGCGCATGGCCTCTTCGAAGGTCATGTGCGGGAACTCGCCGAATTCCAGACCCAGCACTTCCTTGAACAGGTTGCGGATCATGCCTTCGGTCAGGCCCATGATGTCTTTTTCGTCGAGGAAGCTGGTCTCGATGTCGATCTGAGTGAACTCAGGCTGACGGTCGGCACGCAGGTCTTCGTCGCGGAAGCACTTGGCGATCTGGTAGTAGCGGTCGAAGCCGGCCACCATCAGCAGTTGCTTGAACAACTGCGGCGATTGCGGCAAGGCAAAGAAGCTACCGGGGTGGGTGCGGCTCGGCACCAGGTAGTCGCGAGCACCTTCCGGCGTGGCGCGGGTCAGGATCGGCGTCTCGACGTCGAGGAAGCCGTTTTCATCCAGGTAACGACGGATGCTGGTGGTCATGCGCGAACGCAGACGCAGCTTCTCGGCCATTTCCGGGCGACGCAGGTCAATGAAGCGATAGCGCAGGCGGGTTTCTTCGCCCACGTCGGAGTATTCGTTGAGCGGGAACGGCGGGGTTTCCGCTTCGTTGAGCACTTCCAGCTCATAGCCCAGCACTTCGATCATGCCCGAGGCCATGTTGGCGTTGCCGGCACCGGCCGGACGCAGGCGTACCTTGCCGGTGATCTTGACCACGTATTCGCTGCGCACGCGGTCGGCGGTGGCGAAGGTTTCAGCGCGGTCCGGATCGAACACTACCTGAGCCAGGCCTTCACGATCACGGATATCGAGGAAAATCACCCCGCCATGGTCACGGCGACGATGGACCCATCCGCAAAGAGTAACTTCCTGACCTTCCAGGCTTTCGTTCAGTTGGCCGCAATAATGGCTGCGCATCATGGTAGTGGTTTCACTTCTCGTAATTCGAAATTCGGTTGGAGGCCCTGCCCGTGCAAGAGCTCGCGCGTGTTCAACTCAGTCAGCTTTGTCGCCACCGGCCAGGTTCTTCTTGGCGCCGGTCTTGAAGTCGGTTTCATACCAGCCGGTGCCACCGAGGCGGAAACCTGGCATGGACAGCATCTTTTTCAGTTCCGGCGCCTGACAGGCAGGGCAGTCGACCAGCGGTGCCGCGCTGATCTTTTGAATGGCTTCCATCTGATGACCACAGGAAGCACATTGATAGTCGTACATCGGCATGGGGGTTGTCTCGGCGATCAGGTTACTCGCGCAAAGGCTGGGCTTTGCGGCAAAGAGCGGGATTATATCCATTAAATGCGGCCTGTGCAGCCGTAAGACGGCACAGGCCGTTACCGGTCGGTCTCAGCCACTGACAGGCGCCACGCATTCATCGCGCCAATGACGCCCCACGACCTCCGTCCCTGCCTCCTTCAAACTGTGCACCACGCAAACCACGCGCACTAAACCGCTGAAGTTGCGTACCCCGCCATGGCGCAGGTGCACTTCCCGGTCCACATGGGACAGCAGAGTACTGATGGAACAGCTGTTGAGCTGGGCCATGTCACCGAGAATATCCCAATAGACCTGCTCGAGCCGAAGACAGGTGGCGAACCCGTTCAGGCGGATCGATCGGGACAGGGGCCGGGCCAGCTGCATGTCGAACCCCCGGACGAACGGGTCGATGGTAATGGGCTGAAAGCGCCCATGCACACCCTCCCCAGGTTCCTTTCCTTGAATCATACCGTTGACACTCCTTTGCCATACGAACCTCTCAATTGGAACAACCAATCTGTGGCTCTATGGAAGCTCAACGGCATCGCCAGATCCAGATGACTTTATGACCATCGGCGTAGGACAAGCCAGCAGCAGGCAGGCGACGAATTACGACGTCCTACACAAAGAGCCAGCGATAATGCCAGCCCCTCCGTCATCGCCCGGCCCGGCGCTTACCGGTCTTCCAGCAGCGAGCGCAACATCCATGCGGTTTTTTCATGGACCTGCATGCGCTGGGTCAGCAGATCGGTGGTCGGTTCGTCACTGACCTTGTCCGATAAAGGAAGGATGCTACGGGCCGTACGCGTCACGGCTTCCTGACCCTCGACCAACTGGCGGATCATGTCTTCGGCGCCAGGCACGCCTTCTTCTTCCTTGATAGAAGACAAGCGTGCATACACGGCGTAAGCGCCCGGCGCAGGAAAGCCGAGGGCACGAATGCGTTCGGCAATCAGGTCCACCGCCAGCGCCAGTTCGTTGTATTGCTCCTCGAACATCAGGTGCAGGGTGCGAAACATCGGCCCCGTGACGTTCCAGTGA
This sequence comes from Pseudomonas sp. A214, assembly GCF_900156295.1. Lineage (NCBI taxonomy): Bacteria > Pseudomonadati > Pseudomonadota > Gammaproteobacteria > Pseudomonadales > Pseudomonadaceae > Pseudomonas > Pseudomonas sp. A214. The sequence continues at coordinate 2,113,658 of NZ_LT707062.1, read as the reverse complement.
AAATTATGGGTCTTGAGGTACAGAACGTAAGTGTCCGACAGCAGCCGTGAAAGCCCCTCGACGATGGATTTGCGATCTTCTTCACTGATCCCGATATCAATGGCCATGTTGGTTGATCTCCTGCGGTGATGAATTCGACAGCGGCCCTTGCACTCTAGCCGGTGTTACCGCCGCCAGCCTGCGACAAATCGCCAGCCCTCCTGAACCGACAAGCCGCAACACCGGAGGGTTCCGACGAGGCGGGAGATTTCACGCCCTTGCCTGACACCTTGCGCCGACGAACAGCGCGGTCCGCCCCCCGTAACGGGTTTGAGAAGGTAGAGGCTTTGCTGTTAAATAGGCAGTGTGTCGCTACGCCTATTTTTCCGGGCATGGCGCATAGGCTGATTCGGGAATGTGTCCAACGCCTCTCTATTGTTCCGAAGCGAACCGCCCCGATCAGCTCTTCCTTGTGATCCGTCTTAACCGTGAGTCAATCAAAATGTTGAAAATCGTCCACTTGCTAATGGGCGCAGCTGCCCTGCTGCTGTCCTTCATCCCTAGCCTGGGTTCCGAAGCCACGCCTTACCTGCAACATCCCGATGCGCTTTACCTGGCCTTTTTCGGCCTGCTCAACCTGACCCTTGCACCTGTTATCCCCTACTGGAACAAAGGCCCACGTCATCAACTGCAAAACCTGGTCAGCGCCTTGCTCGTGTTGGCCGTTGCCCTGCAAACCCTGACCCTGCTGGCACCCATGCCGCAAATCGCCGGTCAACCGGCCGTGCTGTTCAGCCTGGCCGCATCACTGCTCGCCGTGGCATTGCACCTGGCTGTCAGCTTCTACAAGAAGTCGTCACCGGCCGCCGCACCGCAAAACTACGACATGTCCAACCGCGATACCGGCACCGTGAAGTGGTTCAACACTTCCAAGGGGTTCGGTTTCATCTCCCGCGACTCCGGCGATGACATCTTTGTGCATTTCCGAGCCATTCGTGGTGAAGGCCACCGCGTTCTGGTCGAAGGCCAGCGCGTGGAGTTCTCCGTGATGAACCGCGACAAGGGCCTGCAGGCCGAAGATGTGATCGCCGCGCTACCGCGCCGCTGATCCCAAGCGTAAAAAAACCGCGATGCAGCCTGGCTGCTCGCGGTTTTTTATTGCCTGTCGTTCCGGTCGGTCAGTAGTGAGGCGGAGGCGCTTCTTCTTCGAAGGTTTCGAATTGCCCGGCCATCTCTTCCTGGCGCTTGAGCAACGCGGCCATTTGCAGCTGCAGACGCTCGACCACTCGTTGCTGCTCCACCAGCACGTCATTTAATGCCTGGATGGTGTCATCCTGAAACGCCAGGCGGCTTTCCAGATCCGTTACACGCTCTTCAAGGTTCATGGTTTCAGCCCTCCAGAAACTTGAAATCATCGGTCAGGGCCGCTCGCAATCGGTCGCGAATGACCTTCACCTGTTCAGCAGTATACGACCTGGCCGGGTGTTTGCCCCAGACCGGCGCTGGCCAGGCCGCGTCATCACGCTTGCGCACGATGACGTGCATGTGCAACTGACTGACGACGTTACCCAAGGTTGCAACGTTCAGCTTGTCAGCATTGAAGGAGTCCTTGAGGGTTTCGGCCAGGGCCGTGGTTTCCTTCCACAGCTGCCGCTGGTCGGCGTCATCCAATTGAAACAATTCGCTGATATTTTCCCGTCGCGGCACGAGGATGAACCACGGGTAATTGGAATCGTTGGACAAGAGCAACCGGCACAGCGGGAAGTCACCCATGACTAACGTGTCTTGTTGCAGTTGTGGATCTAAAGCAAACACCGCGCGCACTCCTCGCTGGTTATCGTTTTTGCCCGACTCAGCGGGCCTGAGTGGGACATAGAGCCGCAGCATACCCTTGAACGTCGAAGGGTTCACTGCGTACTGTCATGACCCTGTCCGATGCTTTTTTTCCAGTACGCGCACCAACTCAGCGCGGCCGGTAACACATAGGCCTGAGACGGGCGCTGCGAGCACTGCCTCTTGCACTGAGCCTGTAAAATTTTCGTACAAGGTAGAGATTTTTTGCACCAAAACAGCACAACGCGTCTACGCTCAGTGCACGAAGCATCCGTGATCTACTCACTGAGAGGGTGAACCGGTAACGTTTTTGGTTGTCTCGCAGCGTTTAGCGGTTCTAAACACGAGAGCGCCACAGCAGTCAACCTCATTTAAAACAAGGCCTTTGGAGCCCGGTTTCATGAGGTTTCACCATGCAAAAATGGAGAATGTGAAAAAAACGTGAACAAAATCCGGGTTTGAGCATGCTTGTTGCATTCATCCCCATATCGCCTGCAGGGCACCGCCGGAAGCGAAAACCTGCTGGCCTATAAATAAAGTGGCAAGGTTGCCCACAGGGAGCTTCAAGCGCAGTAACAAAGGACTCTTTACACCGACGCCGGAAAAAAAGAAGCAACTTCGAGTTGTGAGTCCGATTGCGCCGGAACAGCCCAAATACGACATGGATCGAGCCATTGGCGACAGGGTCGTAAAGAAGCTGAAAGATTGGATGGGCAAGTATCGCCAATGAATGTCGTCGTGATATAAGTTCGCGCCGACACAAAAAGAAAGAGCCGCCCAGATAAAAAAACAGGTGGGACGGCAAGACTCTTCTAAAAACCAAAGGAGCAAATCACGATGCGCGTGATGAAGTGGAGCATGATCGCACTGGCTGTTTCGGCCAGTACCTCGCAGTTCGCAATGGCCTCTTCCCAGGAAGAATCCAAGGGCTTTTTCGAAGATCAGAGCCTGAACGTTCTGAGCCGTATGCTGTACATGAATCGTGATTGGAAGAACAACGCCAGCGACGAACAAAGTTATCGCGAAGAAGCCGGCCTTGGCGTACGCGCTATCTACGAGTCGGGCTTTACCCAAGGTACCGTAGGCGTAGGCGTTGACGCTTTCGCTTTGGGCTCCGTCCGCTTCGACGGCGGCAGCGGTCGTCGCGGTAACGGTTTGTTCGCCGCGGACAGCGATGGCAATCTGGAAGAAACTCAATCGAAGGCTGGCGGCGCAGTTAAATTCCGCCTGTCCGACACCGTTCTGAAATACGGTAACCAGTTCACCAGCAGCCCAGTATTCTCCACCGACGACAGTCGTCTGCTGCCTGAAGTTGCCACCGGTACCCTGATCACCAGCAACGAAATCAAGGGCCTGGAACTGAGCGCAGGTCGCTTCACTTCCTTGAGCGATCAGGTTGGCATGGGTCGCGATAGCATTGACGTTACCGACGGTGTACACCCTGGCCTGACCTCCGCTAACATTGCTGGCGCAACCTACCAGTTCACTGACAACTTCGTAGCTGGCGTGGCTGCTTCTGATGTGGATGACCACTTCAAGAAGAAATACCTCAACCTGAACTACACCCTGCCGATTAACGAAGATCAGTCCCTGAACTTCGACTTCAACGGCTACGACAGCAAGAGCCAGGGTCAAGACCTCAGCGGTGACATCGACAACCGCATCTGGTCCCTCGCAGCAGCCTATAGCATCGGCGCCCATAAATTCACCCTGGCTCACCAGCGCTCCACCGGTGACACTGGCTACGTTTACGGCGTTGACGGCGGCGGTACTATCTTCCTCTCCAACTCCGTCCAATACTCCGACTTCAACAATCAAGACGAGCGCTCCTGGCAGGCTCGCTACGACTTGAACATGAAGACTTACGGCGTTCCTGGTCTGAGCTTCATGACCCGTTACATCACTGGTGACAACATTGTCACTGCCACCAATGATGACGCTAAAGAACACGAACTGGACATCGAAACCAAGTACGTTATGCAGAGCGGTCCAGCCAAAGACCTGTCTTTCCGCGTACGTAGCGCGTTCTATCGTGGGAGCACCGGTGTTGGCCGTGACAACAACGACTTCCGCTTCATCGTCGAATACCCTCTGAGCATCTTGTAATTCAGCGGTCATTCGATAGTTACACCGGCAACAAATAAAAAACCGCTCACCTGATCCAGGTGAGCGGTTTTTTTGTGCCCATTACAAGTCAGCTTGAAAGCAACTTCGTAATTAGCAAGCTAACTAACAATCAGCTCATGCATTCAAAGCGTTATTGCGCTGCCCCTTCGTGGACCATACGAATAACCCGCTGCGGAAACGGAATATCAATTCCCGCGTCCTTCAAACGATCCCGGGCCTGTTCATTGAACATGAACATCACGCTCCAGTAATCGGCCGTTTTGACCCATACCCGCAACGACACCGTGATCGAACTGTCGCCCAGGGTGGAAATCACCGCCTCAGGCGCCGGATCGGCCAGTACACGCTCGTCCTTGGCCAGTTCCAACAACACTTCCCGAGCCTTTTGCAAATCAGCCTGGTAGTCCACGCCCACGTCGAATATTACTTTGCGGGTCGGCTGGCGATTGGTGTTGGTGATGATGCCGTTCGACAGGTTGCCGTTGGGCACGATGACAGTTTTGTTGTCACCGGTGCGAATCACGGTGTGGAATATCTGGATGCTGTCGACCGTACCGGCCACACCCTGAGCTTCGATCCAGTCACCGATGCGGAACGGGCGGAACAACAGAATCAGCACACCACCGGCGAAGTTCGCCAGGCTGCCCTGCAATGCCAAGCCGATCGCCAGGCCTGCCGCACCGATAGCCGCGATGAACGAGGTGGTTTCAATGCCGATCATCGACGCCACGCTGACGATCAGCAGGATCTTGAGGATGATGTTCGCCAGGTTGCTGATGAACCCTTGCAGCGCCAGGTCGGCATTGCGCAGTGCCAACAGCCCGCCGAGTTTGCGGGTTACCTTGTTGATCAGCCACCAGCCAATGGCCAGCGTAACCACCGCCAGCAGCACCCGGCTGCCGTACTCCATGATCATGGGGATCCAGGCCTCGGACGCCTTGATCAAGTTGTCCACTTCAGCGTTCAAGTCCATCTACCTCTCCTTCTATTGCCGTAACCACGAAAGACCGGGCGAAGCATTGTGAAAGAGCGTTTGCCCGCTCCCCACAATGCCTCTGTGCACCGGGTATCAGTCGCGGAAGTTATTGAACTGCAAAGGCATGCCGAATTCCTTGCCCCGCAGTGCCGCGATGGCTTCCTGCAAGTCATCACGCTTTTTGCCAGTGACGCGCACTTGCTCGCCCTGGATGGCGGCTTGCACCTTGAGCTTGGCGTCCTTGATATGAGCAACGATTTTCTTCGCCAGTTCCTTGTCGATGCCTTCCTTGAGCACGGCTTCCTGCTTCATCAGCTTGCCCGAGGCATAGGCGTCCTTGACCTCAAGGCACTGAACGTCGATCTTGCGCTTGACCAGGGCCAGCTTGAGGATCTCGATCATTGCCTCAAGCTGGAAGTCGGCCTCGGCGGTCAGGTTGACGGTCAGGTCCTTCTCCTTGAACTCGAAACTGCCCTTGCCCTTGAGGTCATAACGACGGTCGAGTTCCTTGACGGCGTTTTCAACGGCGTTGGTGACTTCGTGTTTGTCCAGTTCGGATACCACGTCGAATGACGGCATGTAGTGTTCTCCAATAAAAAAGACGCGCCCGTAACAAAGGCGCGTGCTTGGCTTGTGGTTAAAATCGGGCTCATTATAACGGGTCTTTTCCTGTCGACACTGCGAGCCCCCAGATGCCTGCGCCAAACCGAGTAAAAAACTGATGCCTACTACCTGGCATGTCCTGGGGGCCGGCAGCCTCGGTACGTTGTGGGCGACGCGCCTGGCCCGGGCCGGTTTGCCGGTGCGGCTGGTACTGCGCAATGAACAACGCTTGCAGGCCTATCGGGCCGCCGGCGGTCTGACGCTGGTGGAACAGGGCCAGGCCCAACATTACCCGGTCCCCGGGCAAACAGCCGACGCCCCCGAGCCGATCAAACGCCTGCTCCTGGCCTGCAAAGCCTATGACGCCGAAGCGGCCGTGGCTTCTGTGGCTCATCGCCTGAGCGCCGACGCGGAACTGATCCTGCTACAGAACGGCCTCGGCAGTCAGGACGCAGTCGCCAATCGTGTTCCCCAGGCCCGTTGCATCAGTGCCTCCAGTACCGAAGGGGCATTCCGCGACGGTGACTGGCGCGTGGTGTTTGCCGGCCACGGCTACACCTGGCTGGGTGACCCCGCGCACCCGGTGGCACCGATCTGGCTGGACGACCTCACCGCCGCCGCCATACCCCACGAATGGACGGCTGACATCCTCACCCGGCTCTGGCGCAAACTGGCGCTCAACTGTGCCATCAACCCTCTGACCGTCCTGCACCACTGCAAGAACGGCGGCCTGCAGGCGCATCACTGCGAAGTGGCGACCCTCTGCGCGGAACTCACGGACCTGCTGGAACGCTGCGGCCAGCCCATGGCGGCCGAAGACTTGCAGCCGGAAGTCGAACGGGTCATACAGGCCACCGCCGCCAACTACTCCTCGATGTACCAGGACGTCGCCCATGGCCGCCGCACCGAAATCAGCTACCTGCTCGGCCACGCTTGCAAGGTTGCCGAGCGCCACCGGTTACCGGTGCCACACCTGGAACAATTGCGGCAGCGTCTGATTACCCACTTGAACAACCTCGGATTGCCCGGCGACTGAGCAGCGGCTACGCTGGCCCTCGTGTTCCTTTTAAACGAAGAGTCCGATGCCATTGCGCCAGCGCCTTGAAAACCTCCCGGTCGGCCAGAAACTGCTGGCCGCCCTGCTGGTGTTGTTGACCACCGTCCTGCTGGTGGCCAACCTGACCTTTATCAGCGCCGCCTATTACATTTCCCAGGAAAGCATGGCGCCCCAGGCCCTGCAGACCATCGGTCGGCTGGTGGCCAACCCGAGCCTGATCGCCGATGCCCTGCAGTCGCCTCAGACCGCCCAGCGCCTGCTGGATGAACTCAACAGCTACGCGCCGTTGCGGGCCGCTGCGTTGTATGACGGCGAGGGCGCACGCCTGGCGCAACTGCAACAGGGCGAAAAGCTCAAGCTGCCGGACCATTACCGCCACATGCAGGCGTGGCAAGCCAGTGAGTTTCGCAGCAATCAGGTCATCACCCTGCCCCGCCCGGGGACGGCGCCGGGTCATCTGTTGCTGGTGGCCAGCAGCGAACTGCCGACGGCGTTCTACACCGGCACCCTGACCGCCAGCCTCGGCATCCTTATTTTCAGCGTGTTGCTCTGGCTGGTCATTGCCCAGCAGATCAAACGCCTGATCACCCAGCCGATTCATCAGCTCGAGGAACTGTCGCGCCAGGTCACCCGCGAGGAGAACTATTCCCTGCGCGCCGCCCGCGGCAACCACGACGAAATCGGCAGCCTGGCCGAGGCGTTCAACACCATGCTCTCGCGGATCGAAGCCCGGGAGCAGCAACTCAAGCGCGCGCGTGACGACTCCCAGGCCGCCTACGACCAGGCCCAGGGCCTGGCGGAAGAAACCCGCCACACCAATCGCAAACTGGAACTGGAAGTCCAGGTGCGCAGCAAGATCGAGAAAAAGCTCACCGGTTTCCAGAACTACCTCAACAGCATTATCGACTCCATGCCCTCGGCCCTGATCGCCCTCGACGAACAGCTCTACGTCACCCAATGGAACCAGGAAGCCAGCGCCCTCTCCGGCACACGCCTGGACGAGGCGCTGAACCAGCCGATCTTCCTCGCCTTCGAACCGCTCAAGCCTTATCTGCCGCAGCTCAAGCAAACGGTCGAACAGCACACGGTAGCGAAAATCGAACGCGTCACCTGGACCAAGGACGACGAGGCCCGGCACTACGCCCTCACTTTCTATCCACTGATGGGCGGCGCCGGACGCGGCGTGGTGATCCGCATCGATGACATCACCCAACGCCTGTCGCTGGAAGAAATGATGGTGCAATCAGAAAAGATGCTCTCGGTCGGCGGTCTTGCGGCGGGCATGGCCCATGAAATCAACAACCCGCTGGGAGCCATCCTGCACAACGTGCAAAACATCCGCCGACGCCTGTCGCCGGAGCTGCCGAAGAACATCGAACAGGCCGAACAACTGAATATCGAACTGCAAAGGGTGAACCTTTACCTGCAAAGCCGGGAAATCCCGCAGTTGCTCGACGGCATCCAGCAGGCCGGCGCCCGGGCGGCGAAAATCGTCACCCACATGCTCAGCTTCAGCCGGCGCAGCACCCGGCAGATGGCGCCCTGCGACCTGCCGGCACTGATCGACCAGGCGGTGGAGATCGCCGGCAACGACTTCGACCTGGCAATCGGTTTCGATTTCAAGGGCCAGGCGATCATCCGGCAGTTCGACCCCAACCTGGGCCCGGTGCCCGGCACCGCCAACGAGCTGGAGCAGGTGCTGCTCAACCTGCTGAAAAACGCCGCCCAGGCGATCCATCAACGCCAGGACGACAGCGAACCCGGGCGCATTATCCTGCGCACGCGGCTGAACCCACCGTGGGCAGAGATCCAGGTGGAGGACAACGGCATCGGCATGAGCGAGAACGTACGCAAACGCACCTTCGAGCCGTTCTTCACCACCAAGGAAATCGGCCAAGGGACCGGGCTGGGGCTGTCGGTGTCGTATTTCATCATCACCAATAATCACAAGGGCCAGATGGAAGTGCAGTCGGCGCCGGGCCAGGGCACCTGCTTCACCTTGCGCCTGCCATTGACCGGCACCTCAATGGTGCCGCAGGAACACAAACAATTGGAGCGCTGAACATGGGTTTTCGCCTGTCGAAGATTTACACCCGCACCGGCGACAAAGGTGAGACCGGGTTGGGGGATGGTCGCCGTGTAGCCAAGGACCATCCACGGGTCGAGGCCATTGGCGAGGTGGACACGCTCAACAGTCAGTTGGGATTGTTGCTCGCCAGCCTCGCGGTAGAGGCAGCTGAATATCCGGCGCTACAGGAGCTGATCGAGGTCTTGGCGCCTTGTCAGCATCGACTGTTCGACCTGGGCGGCGAACTGGCGATGCCGGCTTATCAGGCCTTGAACGTGCTGGAAGTCGAGCGCCTGGAAGCAGCCATCGATGCATGGAACGAAGAAGTGGGACCGCTGGAGAACTTCATCCTGCCCGGTGGCTCGACACTGATCGCCCAGGCCCACGTCTGCCGCAGCCTGGCCCGTAGCGCCGAACGCCGTTGTCAGCAGTTGAACGCCGTGGAGCCATTGGCCGGGCCGGGGCTGGCGTATATCAATCGGTTGTCGGATCTGTTATTCGTCGCGGCGCGGGTCATTGCCCGGCGGCAAGGGGTGGCTGAGATGCTGTGGGTGGCGGCTGCCAAGCCCGAGAGTTGATGACCTGCATGATCGTTCCCCACGCTCTGCGTGGGAACGCAGCCCGGGACGCTCCGCGTCCCTCCAGAGCCGAACGCGGAGCGTCCGTTGAGGCGTTCCCACGCAGAGCGTGGGAACGATCAGTCATCCCACCCAATCAAGGCCCAGGCCAAAACGCCCGAATCCCCGCCACACCCTGCGCCCCAGCGGCCCAGGCTTGCTGCCGCTCGTCAGGCCCCACCCCGCCCAACAGATACACCGGCCTGTTGAAGCCCTCGATCAACCGCGAAGCCTCTTCCCACCCCAGCGGTTGGGCCTCGGGATGGGTCTGGGTCGGTTGCACCGGCGAGAGCGTCACGAAGTCCACGTCCATCTGCTGCGCCAGGGACAGCTCCTCGGCGTTGTGGCAGGACGCCGCCAGCCAACGGTCTTTGCCGAAAGGACGACCGGCCGCAGCATGCTTGCGCAATTGCGCGGCGGTAATGTGCCAGCCGGCGGACGGGAAATCCCCCAGCCATTCGAAAGGCCCCTTGAGCATCAACTGGGCCTTGCCGGCGCACAAACCTGCCGCATCCACCGCCAGATCGCGGTACTTCGGGTCGTAGCCGTTGGGCGCGCGCAGCTGGACCAGTTTGATCCCGCCGGCGATAGCCTTTTGCATGCCGCGCAGCAACTGCGGCGTTTCGAGGCCTTCAGGGGTGATCAAATATTCGCCGGGCAAACGAGCCGCCGCGATGATCGGCTGGTTGGCCGCCGGGAACTCATGGTTCAAAAGCTCCCGGGCCGTGACCCAGGCCAACGGCTGCCCTTCGGCACCGTGGGGCTCGCCGGTGAACGCCGAGACTTCCCAGACATCCAGCAACACCTGTTTATCCGGGTAATCGTGACGCACCTTGATCAACGGCCGGGCGGCGACGACGACAATGCCCAGCTCCTCATGAAGTTCGCGGGCCAGGGCGGTTTCGACGGACTCATCCGCCTCGACCTTGCCACCGGGAAACTCCCAAAGGCCACCCTGGTGCTGGGTGTCGGCCCGTCGGGCGATCAGGATTTTGCCGGCAGCGTCACGAATGACCGCCGCCGCTACATGGACTCGTTTCACCGCGCTGTTTCCTCCAGGCCGGCCTGTTGCCACGCCTTGAACGCCGGCCATTGATAGATAGTTTCGACATAGGCCGCATCGACCTCGGGCAACGCCACCTGATAGGTGCGCAAGCGCACGGCCACCGGCGCGAAGAACACATCGGCCAGGCTCAAGCGGCCAAACAGGTAGGGCCCGGCTTCAGTAGCCGCCGCACGGCATTCGGCCCACAGTGCCAGCATCCGCTGGATTTCCGCTTGAACTTCCGCCGGCATGGGCACTAGCGGCGCATCGCGCAGCAGGTCAAACGGCATGTGGCTGCGGATAGCAAAAAAACCGCTGTGCATTTGTGCACAGGCCGAACGTGCCTGAGCCCGGGCCGCGACGTCCCTGGGCCAGAGGCCCGCATCGGGAAACTGTTCAGCCAGGTATTCGGCAATCGCCAGGGAGTCGGCGATCACACCGAATTCGGTCTTGAGCAACGGGACTTTGGCGGTGGCTGAATACTTGAGCAGTTTCTCACGGGTGTCCGGTTGGTCGAGCCTGACCAGCTCTTCGGTGTACTTTGCGCCGGTCAACGCCAGGGCCAGCGCACCGCGCAAGGACCAGGAGGAAAGGTGTTTGTCGCCGATGATCAGGTGCAGGCTCAAGTCTGGAATCCTTTCTTGGGGTGTTGTGGAGGCTGTACTGGCGCCATCGCGAGCAGGCTCGCTCCCACAATGGATCGGTGGTGTGAACACGTCCAGGTCACCCAACCAATCCCTGTGGGAGCGAGCCTGCTCGCGATGGCAGCAACTCGGTCCCGAACTGTTAAGTCCGATATTCCGCGTTAATCTTCACATACTCGTGGGACAGGTCAGTCGTCCAGATCGTTTCGCTGCAATCACCACGTCCCAGCTCGATACGAATGGTGATTTCTTCCTGCTGCATCACCGCCGCGCCCTGGGCTTCGGTGTAGGTGGCGGCGCGTGCGCCCTGGCTGGCGATGCAGACTTCACCGAGGAACACGTCGATCTTGCTCACGTCCAGGTCCGGCACACCGGCACGGCCGACGGCGGCGAGGATCCGGCCCCAGTTCGGGTCGGAGGCGAACAGCGCGGTCTTGATCAGCGGCGAGTGCGCCACGGTGTAGCCGACATCCAGGCATTCCTGATGGTTGCCGCCACCGTTGACCTGCACGGTCACGAACTTGGTCGCGCCTTCGCCGTCACGGACGATGGCCTGGGCCACTTCCATGCAGACTTCGAATACCGCCTGCTTCAGGGCGGCGAACAGCGCACCGCTGGCTTCGGTAATTTCCGGCAGATCAGCCTTGCCGGTGGCGATCAGCATGCAGCAGTCGTTGGTGGAGGTGTCGCCGTCGATGGTGATGCGGTTGAACGACTTGTTGGCGCCGTCGAGCATCAGGTCTTGCAGCACCTGCCGGGAGACTTTGGCGTCAGTGGCGATGTAGCCAAGCATGGTCGCCATGTTCGGGCGGATCATGCCGGCGCCTTTGCTGATGCCGGTGACGGTCACGGTCACGCCATCGTGCTGGAATTGACGACTGGCCCCTTTGGGCAGCGTGTCGGTGGTCATGATGCCGGTGGCGGCAGCGGCCCAGTTGTTTTCCGACAGGTCATCCAGAGCGGCCTGCAACGCGCCTTCGATCTTCTCGACCGGCAGCGGTTCGCCGATCACCCCGGTGGAGTACGGCAGCACCTGGCTGGCGTCGACGCCGGTCAGTTCGGCCAGCTTGGCGCAGGTGCGTTCGGCGGCGGCCAGGCCTGGCGCGCCGGTGCCGGCGTTGGCGTTACCGGTGTTGGTCAGCAGGTAACGCACCGGCCCCTGCACGCGTTGCTTGGCCAGGATGACCGGCGCGGCGCAAAAGGCGTTGAGGGTGAACACGCCGGCAACCGTCGAGCCTTCGGCGCAACGCATGACCACGACATCCTTGCGCCCTGGGCGCTTGATGCCCGCCGAGGCGATACCGAGTTCAAAACCGGCAACCGGGTGCAACGTTGGCAACGGACCAAGACCAACAGCCATGAATGCGCTCCTAAATAGATAAATCGACACCGCCTAATCGAGACGGCGAATCAAAATGGCAAAACGCCGCGACGGCTGAAAGCCGGTCGCGGCGCGGGTCGTTCAGCGCTTGAAACGGGTGTTACTGAATCTGCCCGTGACAATGCTTGTATTTCTTGCCCGAACCGCAATAGCACAGCTCGTTGCGGCCCAGCTTCTGCTCGTTACGTACCGGCGCGGTCGCCAAGGCAACATCCACCTCGGCGCCCTCCTCCTGGGCAACTTCCAGGCCTGGGGCCGGGGCGTGCTCGAACTGCATGCGCGCGGCCAAGGCTTCGGCTTCCTGACGCAAACGGGCTTCTTCTTCGGCCGGGTCTTCGCGGCGAACCTGAACGTGGGACAACACGCGGACCGAGTCGCGCTTGATCGAATCCAGCAACTCGGAGAACAGCGTGAACGACTCGCGCTTGTACTCCTGCTTGGGGTTCTTCTGGGCATAACCACGCAGGTGGATACCATGGCGCAAGTGATCCATGGTCGACAGGTGGTCTTTCCACAAGTCGTCCAGCACCCGCAGTACGATCTGCTTCTCGAAGGAGCGCAGCGCTTCTTCGCCGGCCTGGTCTTCTTTCTCGTTGTACGCGGCGATCAGTTCGGCCAGCAGCTTCTCGCGCAGGGTTTCTTCGTACAGGTGATCGTCTTCGTCCAGCCATTGCTGGATCGGCAACGCCACGCCGAAGTCGCTCTGCAAGGCAGCTTCCAGACCGGCGACATCCCACTGCTCAGGCAGCGACTGCGGCGGAATGTGGGCGCTGACGGTTGCGTTGAGCACGTCCTGGCGGAAATCTGCGATGGTTTCGCCAATGTTGTCGGCGGCCAACAAACTGTTACGCATGTGATAAATCACTTTACGCTGTTCGTTGTTAACGTCGTCGAACTCCAGCAATTGCTTACGGATATCGAAGTTGCGGCCCTCGACCTTGCGCTGGGCTTTCTCGATGGCGTTGGTGACCATCCGGTGTTCGATCGCTTCGCCCGGCTGCATGCCCAGGGCCTTCATGAAGTTCTTCACCCGATCAGAGGCGAAGATACGCATCAGACTGTCTTCCAACGACAGATAGAAGCGGCTGGAACCGGCATCGCCCTGACGACCGGCACGGCCACGCAGCTGGTTGTCGATACGACGCGATTCGTGACGCTCGGAAGCGATCACCTGCAAACCGCCGGACTCGAGCACCTGTTGATGACGCTTCTGCCAGTCGGCCTTGATCTGCGCAATCTGCTCGGGCGTCGGGTTTTCCAGGGAGGCCACTTCCACTTCCCAGTTCCCGCCCAACAGGATGTCGGTACCACGGCCGGCCATGTTGGTGGCAATGGTCAGGGCACCCGGGCGACCGGCCTGGGCGATGATCTCGGCTTCTTTTTCGTGGAACTTGGCGTTGAGGACCTTGTGCTCGATACCTTCCTTGGTGAGCAATGCGGACATGTGCTCGGAGGTTTCGATCGTGGCGGTACCCACCAGGATAGGACGGCCCTGGGCCATGCATTCCTTGATGTCGGCGATGATCGCCGCGTATTTCTCATCGGCGGTGAGGAACACCAGGTCGTTGTAGTCTTTACGGGCCAGCGGCTTGTTAGGCGGGATCACCATCACTTGCAGGCCGTAGATCTGATGGAATTCGAACGCTTCGGTGTCGGCGGTACCGGTCATGCCGGACAGCTTGTTGTACAGGCGGAAGTAGTTCTGGAAAGTGGTCGAGGCCAGGGTCTGGCTTTCGGCCTGGATGTTCAGACCTTCCTTGGCTTCGATGGCCTGGTGCAGGCCTTCGGACAGACGGCGACCCGGCATGGTCCGGCCGGTATGCTCATCCACCAGCACGACCTGGCCGTCCTGGACGATGTACTCGACGTTGCGATGGAACAGCTTGTGCGCACGCAGGCCGGCATAGACGTGGGTCAGCAGGCCCAGGTTATGGGCCGAGTACAGGCTCTCGCCCTCGGCCAGCAGGCCGACGCGGGTGAGCATTTCCTCGATGAACTGGTGACCGGCTTCATTGAGCTCGACCTGACGGGTCTTCTCGTCGACCGTGTAATGGCCGGCCTTGGTCACTTCACCCTCGACTTCTTCGACGTGAAGTTCCAGCTGCGGGATCAACTTGTTGATCTCGATGTACAGCTTGGAGCTGTCCTCGGCCTGACCGGAAATGATCAGCGGGGTACGGGCTTCGTCGATGAGAATGGAGTCGACTTCGTCGATCACGGCAAAGTTGAGTTCACGCTGGAATTTTTCATCCATGCTGAACGCCATGTTGTCGCGTAGGTAATCGAAACCGAATTCGTTGTTGGTGCCGTAGGTGATATCGCAAGCGTAGGCGGTGCGTTTTTCTTCCGGCGGCTGGAACGGCGTGACCACGCCGACCGTCAGGCCGAGGAATTCATACAGCGGACGCATCCAGTTGGCATCACGACGGGCCAGGTAGTCGTTGACCGTCACCACGTGCACGCCCTTGCCGGACAGTGCATTGAGGTATACCGCCAGTGTCGCCACCAGGGTCTTGCCCTCACCGGTACGCATTTCAGCGATCTTGCCTTCGTGCAAGGTCATGCCGCCGATCAACTGAACGTCGAAGTGACGCATGCCCATCACCCGCTTGCCGGCTTCACGGGCAACCGCGAAGGCTTCGGGCAGGAGCTGGTCAAGGGTTTCCCCCTTGGCTATGCGGTCCTTAAATTCGGCAGTCTTGGCGCGTAACTGATCGTCCGAAAGGGCCACCATTTGCTCTTCGAAGGCATTGACGATCTGTACCGTCTTGAGCATGCGTTTGACTTCACGCTCGTTCTTGCTTCCAAAAAGTTTCTTTAACAAAGGCGCAAACATATCGGCAGGATCTTCCACACTAAAGGGATGGAGGGCGGCCCCGTGAGTCGCCCGTGCAGCCCTCATGGCCGCATGCGAACGAGCATTCTACCCGGAAACGATGGTGAGGAAAGTGGCGTTATTCCACGATGCTGGCACAGCGCTGTGACGGGGCCTCCCTAAAATAAGGGCTTTTGCGCGAACTTCAACCCACAAACGAGAGAAGTTATTCATTGATTGCGCGGACAAGGGCGCCCGCGGCGAGCGGTCGCGGCGCACTCGGCGCTTTCTGCTACCATGGCGCCTCTGTCACTTGCGGTATTCGTTCATGGCCTTTCGCCCTCTTCCAGCCAAGGTTCCCGCCGTTCTGCTGCGCGAAGCCAAACCGCTGAAAGCCATCTTCGGCCACGCCAAACGACTGGGTCACTTGCAGCGCCTGCTGGACAGCCAACTACAGCCCGCCGCTCGCGAGCACTGCCACGTGGCCTCCTGGCGCGAAGGCAGCCTGCTGCTGATCGTCACGGACGGTCACTGGGCTACGCGCTTGCGCTATCAGCAAAAGCGCCTGCTGAGGCAATTGCAGGCATTCGAGGAATTTTCCGGCCTGACGCGGATTCTGTTCAAGGTACAACCGCCCACGGTGCAAGTCGCCGTCAAGGGGCACACGCTGGACTTGTCCACCGACGCAGCCGCCACCATCCAGGCCACCGCCGATGGCATCACCGACCCCAACCTGCGGGCGGCGCTGGAGCGGTTGGCGGCACATGCGCGGCCCAAGGACTGACTTCCAGGTCGCCAGTTGAATCGCTATCGCGAGCAGGCTCGCTCCCACAGGAGATCTTCAGTGAACACAGATTTTGTGTACGACACAGATCAATTGTGGGAGCGAGCCTGCTCGCGATAGTGGCAGATCAGTCGGTACATTTGGCGCCTGTTGAATCGCCATCGCGAGCAGGCTCGCTCCCACAATGTTGAACTGTGCCGAGCCGGTTACCGGCGCTTTTTGCTCCCCAGCAACGACCCCATCAACCCACGCACCAGTTGCCGTCCCAACTGATTGGCGGCCTGGCGCATCGCCGATTTCAATGCCTGGCCGGCCGCCGTACCGAGAAATTCCCCGGCCTTGTCGGTGAAACTCGGTTCTTCAGCGCTCGCCTTGCCCTGTGCCTCTTCGGCTTGCGGCTCCAAGCCCTTGCGCCCCATCAGCACTTCATAGGCCGACTCGCGATCAATGGGTTTGTCATAACGCCCTTGCAAAGGGGAACGGGCGATCAGCCCGGCGCGTTCAACTTCGGTCAACGGCCCAATCCGCGATTGTGGCGGCGCCACGAGCACACGCTGGACCATTTGCGGCGTGCCCTTTTCCTGCAAAGTGCCCACCAAGGCTTCGCCAATACCCAGCTCGGTCAGCACCGTCAGCGCATCGAATTGCGGGTTGGGCCGGAAACCGTCCGCCACCGCCCGCAGGGATTTCTGCTCCTTGGTGGTGAAGGCCCGCAAGCCGTGCTGGATGCGCAGGCCCAACTGCGCCAGCACGTCGTCCGGCAAGTCTCCTGGCGACTGGGTCACGAAGTACACCCCCACGCCCTTGGAGCGAATCAGCCGCACCACTTGCTCCAACCGCTCTTGCAACGCCTTGGGGGTATCGGCAAAGAGCAGATGGGCCTCATCGAAGAACAGCGCCAGCAGCGGTTTGTCCGCGTCGCCGCGCTCGGGCAATTGCTCGAACAACTCGGCCAGCAGCCAGAGCAGGAACGTTGCGTAGACTTTTGGTGCTTCATGCACCAGACGGCTGGCGTCCAGCAAATGGATAGGGCCGCGTCCGTCGCTGGCCGGTTGCAGGATGTCCTCAAGCTGCAAGGCCGGCTCGCCGAACAGCGCATCCGCGCCTTGTTGCTCCAATGTGGCCAAGCGCCGCAGCAAAGCCTGGCTGGAACCGGTGGTCATCAAAGCGGCGTCGTCCCCCAGCAGCTCAGGGTTGTCCCTGAGGTGATTGAGCAGCGCCTTCAAGTCCTTGAGATCCAGCAGCAACAGGCCTTCGCGATCGGCAACCTTGAAGGCCGCGTACAGCGCCGATTGCTGACTGTCGGTGAGTTCCAACAGGCTGCCGAGCAACAGCGGGCCCATTTCACTCAGGGTGGTGCGCAGCGGATGACCGGACTTGCCATGAATGTCCCACAAGGTCACCGGATAAGCCTGGGGTTTGTGGCCGAGCCAGGACATGCCGGCGATACGCTCGGCGACTTTGCCCTGGGGATTGCCGGCGGCGCCGAGGCCGCACAGGTCGCCCTTGATGTCTGCGGCGAATACCGCAACGCCGGCATCGCTGAACGTCTCGGCCAGGCGTTGCAAGGTGACGGTCTTGCCGGTGCCGGTGGCACCTGCCACCAGACCATGACGGTTAGCCAGACGCAGGGCCTGGGCGATGGGTTGGCCGGCAAGGTCGGCGCCAATAACAAGTTGCGATGAGTCAGGCATTTCGTCACCTGTGGTTAATCTATGGCCTTGCATGGCCGATATCTAAAGCGACAGACCCTACTGAAACAAGGTCGGATAATTCCCTAAGGAGAGGAGGAAATATCAGCTTTTTTTCACTATGAAGCCATTTTTGCGCGCTTATATATAAGCACGCTTAGCGTATCAAGACCTTAGCGGACCCCCGTGCCATGAATAAAAACCTGCGCTTTAGCCATAAAATTCTAATAGCCGCCGCGCTCATCGTGATTGCGGCCTTCGCTTCCTTCACGGCCTACAACGATTACCTGCAACGCAACGCCATCCGTGACGACCTGGACAGTTACCTGCATGAAATGGGTGCTGTCACGGCAAACAACATTCAGACCTGGCTGACCGGCCGCATCCTGCTTATCGAGAACCTGGCCCAGAACATCGCCGTCACCCCCGACCCGAGCAGCGTCACCCACCTGCTGGAACAGAAAGCGCTGACCTCGACCTTCATGGCGTCCTACCTTGGCGATGCCCAGGGCAGTTTCATCATTCGCCCCGATGCGAAGATGCCTGACGGTTTCGATCCGCGCGTACGTCCTTGGTACAAAGGCGCACAAAGCAGCAGCACCTCGACCCTGACCGAACCCTACATTGACGCTGCCAGCGGCGGGCTGATCATTTCCATCGCCAGCGCCTCGAAAAACGCCACACAAAATGTCGGTGTCGTGGGCGGCGACCTGAGCCTGCAGACCATTGTGGACAACCTCAAGACCGTGAATTTCGACGGCATGGGGTATGCCTACCTGATCAGCGCCGACGGCAAGATCCTGGTACACCCGGATAAAGCCCTGGTCATGAAAACCCTGGCCGAAGCCTACCCGACGAACACCCCGAAGATCAGCGACCAGATCAGCGAAGTCGAGGTCGATGGCCAAACGCGTATCGTGACCTTCACGCCGATCAAAGGCCTGCCCTCGGTGAACTGGTACGTCGGCGTGTCGGTGGACAAAGACAAGGCCTACTCGATGCTCAGCGATTTCCGCACCTCGGCCGTCGTGGCGACGGTCATTGCCGTGGCGTTCATCATTGCGCTGCTGAGCATGTTGATCCGCTTGCTGATCCAACCGCTGCATGTGATGACCCGGGCGATGGAAGACATTGCCGATGGCGACGGCGACCTGACCAAACGTCTGACGATCCAGAATCAGGACGAATTCGGCATTCTGGGCACGGCGTTCAACCGTTTCGTGGAGCGTATCCATAATTCGATCCGCGAAGTGTCCTCCGCCACCGAACACGTCAACGAAGTCGCCTTGCGGGTGGTGAGCGCGTCGAACTCCTCGATGGTCAATTCCGACGAGCAGGCCAGTCGCACCAACAGCGTGGCCGCGGCCATCAATCAATTAGGCGCCGCTGCTCAGGAAATCGCCCGCAATGCAGCGCAAGCTTCCCATCAGGCCAGCGACGCCCGTGGCCTGGCCGAGGATGGTCAACAAGTGGTGGATCGCAGCATTGCCGCGATGAATCGCTTGTCCGACTTGCTGAGTGCCTCAAGCAGCAACGTTGAATCGCTGAACAGCAAAACCGTGAACATTGGCCAGATCCTGGAGGTGATCACCAGCATTTCCCAGCAAACCAACCTGCTTGCCCTCAATGCTGCAATTGAGGCAGCCCGGGCCGGTGAGGCCGGGCGCGGGTTTGCCGTGGTGGCCGATGAAGTGCGCAACCTGGCCCACCGCACCCAGGAATCGGCGCAACAGGTGCAGACCATGATCGAGGAGTTGCAGGTCGGCGCCCGGGATTCGGTCACGACCATGAACGACAGCCAGCGCCACAGCCAGGAAAGCGTGGAAATCGCCAACCTGGCCGGCGAGCGCCTGAACAGCGTGACCCAGCGCATCGGTGAAATTGATGGCATGAACCAGTCAGTGGCCACCGCCACCGAGGAGCAGACGGCCGTGGTGGAATCCATCAACGTGGACATCACCGAGATCAACACGCTGAACCAGGAAGGCGTGGAGAACCTGCAATCGACATTGCGCGCCTGCTCAGACCTTGAGCAGCAAGCGGCGCGGTTGAAGCAACTGGTGGGCAGTTTCCGCATCTGACGCCATCGCCAGCAGGCTCGCTTCCACAGGGTTTTGTGCACAACACAGATCCACGGTGGAGCGAGCCTGCTCGCGATAGGCCCCTCTCAAACAACACACTGCTGACAGACATCCCGCCGCCCACAACCCCAACCGAACATCTATTCTTACTAAAGGTCAACAAAGGAGAATACGGACCGGAGGGATGTTCATCGTGCACATAGCGGACATAACCATGTTCTACGCCCCCGCCAGCGGCGGCGTGCGCACTTATCTGGATGCCAAGCACCGGCGCCTGAGTGATCGGCCCGGAATTCGTCACAGTCTGTTGATCCCAGGCGCGCATTTGAGCGAGCACGACGGGATCTATAAGGTTCCGGCCCCCGCGCTGCCTTTCGGCAAGGGCTACCGCTTCCCGCTCCGCCTGGCGCCCTGGCGCAATGTCCTGCGTGATTTACAACCGGACCTGATTGAAGTCGGCGATCCCTACCTCACCGCATGGGCTGCCCTGGACGCCCGGCGTCAGCTCGATGTGCCGGTGATCGGTTTCTATCACTCCGACCTGCCGCTGCTGGTCAGCAACCGCATGGGCAACTGGTTCACGCCCAACATCGAAGCCTATGTCAGCAAGTTGTACGGCAATTTCGACCGGGTCCTGGCGCCGAGCCAGGTCATGGCCGACAAGTTGATCGGGTTGGGGGTCAAGAACGTCTACGTGCAGCCGTTGGGCGTGGATCTGCAAACCTTCAACCCCGCCGCCCGCGACCCGGAACTGCGAGCCGAGCTGGGCATCGCCGAAGATACGCGCCTGCTGATTTTCGCCGGTCGCGGTTCCAGGGAAAAAAACCTGCCGGTGCTGCTCAAGTGCATGAAACGCCTGGGCGAACGTTATCACCTGCTGCTGGTGGGTTCGTCCATGCCCGCCGTGGTCCCGGACAACGTTACGGTGGTCGATGAATTCTGTCCGGCACCGCAAGTTGCCCGGCTCATGGCCAGCGCCGATGCATTGGTGCATGCCGGTGACCAGGAAACCTTCGGCCTGGTGATTCTCGAGGCCATGGCCAGCGGTATCCCTGTGGTGGCGGTGGCGGCCGGGGCTTTCACCGAAATCGTCCACGAAGACTGCGGCCTGCTGTGCACGCCCGACAATCCACAGGCCATGGCCAACGCCGTGCGGCAACTGTTTGCCGAAGGCTGTCAGCGACGCGGTGTGCTGGCGCGCCAGCACGTTGAGCGTCACTACGCCTGGGACTCGGTGGTCAACAGCCTGTTGGGCCACTACCACAGCGTCCTGGGTGAACAACTGCCCCTGTTGGCCAATGGTTGAGGTGAAGTCCGTGTCGATGAATCAATCGCCCAGCCTACTGTTGGTGCTGCATGACGTGGCGCCGCAAACCTGGCCCGACTACCAGCCCTTCGTCGAAGCTGTCGACGCCCTCGGCCAGGTGCCAATGACCTGGCTGGTGGTGCCGGACTTTCACCACGCCAACGCGCTGGAGGATCACCCCGGTTTTCGGCGCCTGCTCGACAACCGGGTCGAGCGCGGCGACGAATTGGTGCTACACGGCTACTACCATTGCGACGACGGTCCGCCGGCAACTCATCCCAAGGACTGGTTCATGCGCCGGGTGTATACCCACGAAGGCGAGTTTTACAGCCTGTCCGAGGAGGCGGCCCTCGCCCGCCTGCGCGCGGGTGTCGAAACCTTCCAGCGTTACCAGTGGCCGCTGGAGGGTTTCGTTGCGCCCGCCTGGCTCATGAGCGAAGGCACGCGCCAGGCACTGCGCCAGTTGCCGCTGAGTTACACCAGCGATCCCCAGCGTCTCTATCGCTTGCCGGACTTCACCCCGATCGACGCCCCAGGGCTGGTATGGAGCGCCCGCAGCGCCTGGCGCCGTGGCCTTTCCAAAGTCATCAATGATCAACGTGAACAGCGCTGGCGCCAGGCACCAGTCATTCGGCTCGGCCTGCATCCCGTCGACATGCGCCATGGGTTCTCCCGGGATTATTGGTTGCGCACCCTCGAACGCCTGCTCAACGACGGCCGCGTACCGATGACCAAGGTCCAATGGCTGGCGACCCAGGGCCTGCAGGTCCGCGACGCCGCATGAAACGGCTGATATGGCTGGGCGCCGCCTTGCTCTTGGCGCTACTGGTGCCGTGGTTGATGGGTGGCGGGGAGATGTGGTCGCGGGTGCAGCGCTTTCCCTTGTCACTGCTGCTGACCATGCTCGGCATGATTGTCCTGTGCTGGGGCTTGAACTCCGTGCGCCTGCGTTTGCTGCTGGGTGAACACCGCGGGCGCATCGGCCGGCTGAAAAGCATTGGCATCGTCATGTCTACCGAGTTCGCCATGTGTGCCACGCCCGGCGGCAGTGGCGGGCCGCTGACGCTGATGGCGTTGCTGGCGCGCAACGGCGTGCGTCCGGCCCATGGCAGCGCGGTGTTTGCCATGGATCAGTTGAGCGATCTGCTGTTTTTCCTCTGCGCCTTGGTCGGCATCCTGTTTTATGCCTTGTTCCAGAACCTCAGCCAGAGCATCGAATGGATGCTGGCATTGAGTGCCTTCTCGTTGTTTGGCGGACTGTTCGGCTGCGTGCTGGTGGCCCGCTACCACCGCAAACTGATTCTGCTGGGCGCTCGGTTATTGCGACATCTGCGGGTAAAGACCGCCACTCGCCAACGCTGGGGACGCAAGATCCTGCACTTTCTGGCGGCATTTACCGACACCCTGAAATTGCCCCGTCAGACCCTGTTCCAGGTCTTCGGCCTGACCTGCCTTCACTGGGCCCTGCGCTACAGCGTGTTGTATCTGGCGTTGAGAGGACTGGGGGCGGATTTGCAGTGGGCCTGGAGCTTTCTGATCCAGATGCTCTCCTTGAGCGCAGGGCAGTTCAGCCTGCTGCCCGGTGGCGCCGGGGCGGCAGAGTTGACCTCGGCGGCGCTGCTGGCGCCCATGGTGGGCAAATCTACAGCCGCAGCGGCGATTCTGATCTGGCGGGCCGTGACTTATTACTTTTATCTGGTCGCCGGTGGACCCGTGTTCTTTTTGATGGTCGGGCGACCGTTGATCAAGAAGTTGATCAAGCTGCGGCAGGCGTGACACCCCTTTAGGAATCACCGCTTTCAGGCTTGGTAGGCGCTGGTTCGTCCTCGGGGTGCATTTGTTTCCACAGTTGCGCAGCGTCGGGAAACTCCGTGCCATCCTCCGGGCTCAACGCTTCAGGATCGTAACGGCTCAGGCACCCCTCACCCAGGGTCGCCGGGGCTCGGGAGGTGGCTTTGTCCAATGGATCGGTCATGGCGAACCTCATGAAAAAAGGGCCTGGTGATCACTCGCCCAGGCCCTTTGCAGTGTAGTCAGAACACCACGGTCTTGTTGCCGTGCACCAGCACTCGGTCTTCCAGGTGATAACGCAAGCCGCGCGCCAGTACCATTTTTTCCACGTCACGGCCGAAACGCACCATGTCTTCGATGCTGTCGCTGTGGCTGACGCGCACAACGTCCTGCTCGATGATCGGCCCTGCGTCCAGCTCTTCGGTCACGTAGTGGCAGGTGGCGCCAATCAGCTTCACACCCCGCATCGAGGCCTGGTGATACGGCTTGGCACCGACAAACGACGGCAGGAAGCTGTGGTGGATATTGATGACCTTGTGCGCGTATTCGCTGCACAAGGAAGGCGGCAGGATTTGCATGTAGCGGGCCAGCACCACCACCTCGGCGTCGTGCTGTTTGACCAGCCGCGAAACTTCGGCAAACGCCGGCTGCTTGTCCTGTGGGTCGACCGGAACGTGGTAATAAGGGATACCGTGCCACTCCACCATACTGCGCAAGGCGTCATGGTTGGAAATGACACAGGCGATGTCGCAATCGAGCTCATCGCTGTGCCAGCGGTGCAGCAAATCAGCCAGGCAGTGAGATTCTTTACTGGCCATCAGCACCACGCGTTTTTTCTGCTCGGTATCGGTGATTCGCCAGTCCATCGAAAACTCTTCGGCAATCGGTGCGAACGCCTCACGAAAGGCTTCGATGCCGAAGGGAAGCGAGTCGGCACGAATTTCGTGACGCATGAAAAACCAGCCACTGTGAGTGTCCGAGTGATGGCTCGCTTCAGTGATCCAACCATTATGGGACGCCAGAAAATTACTGACCTTAGCAACGATGCCGACGCGGTCCGGGCAAGCGATCACCAGCCGAAAAGTGCGCATTAGGGGAACTCCAGAACTTCACAAAGGCGGCCATTCTAGCCATTGCGCGGCAAAACTGCAGTATCGATGACACGCCGCGCACATTTGTCTGCCCGGGCAGCAATGGGCCGGACCTTTGGCAACACGCTATATTTGTGAGCAGATGTGAAGACTGTGTTTCAGTATTTAACTGCAACGCCGTTTTTGCGAGGCTGCACTAATTAATTAAATAAAACATCGGTTAAATGTTTACTTGATGAAACTGTCTGATTATTATTGCCTCACTGTCTCCTTGTCACCCGCGTCCTACATAAGGTAGTCCTCATGTCCTTGATCAATGAATACCGCAGCACCGAAGAAGCAATCAAAGAACTGCAAGAACGCCTGAAAGCTCTGTCTAAAGACGACAAGCTGCAGAAAGAACTGGAATTCGAAGGCAAACTGCGCACGCTGATGGGCGAATACCAGAAATCGCTGCGTGACATCATTGCCATGCTGGATCCAGAAGCCAAATCGAGCAAGGCAACCCGTGGCGCCGTAAAAACTACCGGCACCAAACGCGCTCGCAAAGTTAAGCAATACAAAAACCCGCACAACGGCGAAGTCATCGAAACCAAAGGTGGCAACCACAAGACTCTGAAAGAGTGGAAAGCCAAGTGGGGCGGTGACGTGGTTGAAGGTTGGGCAACCCTGCTGGGCTAAGCCTCACCGGTTCGCGCCGCTTTATGCGAACAGAATAACGCCAGCGATTGCTGGCGTTTTTTTATGCCTGCGATTTACCCACTTCATCGCCACTCAAAGGCTTAAACGTTTACGCAATTGCTGGCTGTAGCCCTGCCACTCTATGAGTACCTCGCGCTGCAATGGCGTGGAAACGGCCATCCATTCCTCCATCGCCTCATCAAAACTTTGCAAGGTATTAGGCGCCCCCCATTCCGGGGAGGACAAACGCTGCTGACAGAAAAGTCTCCAACGCTCCTGCTCTTCGCCGGTCAAGGTCTCAGGGAAGTTGCGCGCGCGATATCTGAACAATAACTCCGGTAAACGCTCATCATCAAAAGGCCAGTGTTCTGAAGCCAATTGAGCAGGGTCAGCCATGCGGACTTGCTCGCACAATCGACGATCGCGGTCGCCGATGAAGCCTGCGTATAACTGCTGCTCGGGATCCTCACTGGCAGTGAAATCCTCGCGACCATAAATGGCCTGAAGTTTGTCCTGCCAAACTTGCTGTGCGTCAGTTAGCCGCAGCGCACGCTCCTGATAAACGTCCATGTCCAGTTGCAGCCGCTGCTGGTCCTCGGCACGCAGCACCGAGAGCGGCGCGACCACCGGGCACTTGTTGATATGAATGAGTTTGAGAGGCACCGGCAACTCGCCTTCGAGCAGTTCTTCACGGCGGGTATACAAACGTTGCCTCAGGGTTTCAGCATCGTGGTCCAGCAAACCCAGCGGGTCCAGGTGCAAGTCACAGACAATCAGGGCATTGCGATTTTTCGGGTGCCAGGCCAATGGTAAAACTACCCCGATGTAGTTGCGCGCGGCCGAGAAACGCCCGGAAACATGCACCATAGGCTGCAACAGGCGGATCTGATCCATGACTTTCTGTTTGCTGCGCAGTTGGAACAGCCACTCGTAAAGCCTGGGTTGTTTCTGGCGGATCAGACGGGCCAAGGCGATCGTCGCGCGCACGTCCGACAACGCATCGTGAGCCTGGCCGTGGTCAATACCATTGGCGGCGGTCAGGCGCTCCAGCTTGAGGGTCACGCGGCCCTCCTCTTGCGGCCAGACAATGCCTTCGGGGCGCAGCGCATAGGCGGCGCGCACCAGGTCGATCAGGTCCCAGCGGCTATTGCCGCCCTGCCACTCGCGCGCGTACGGGTCGAAAAAATTCCGATAGAGGCTATAGCGGGTCATTTCGTCGTCGAAGCGCAGGGTGTTGTAACCGGCGCCACAGGTGCCGGGCGCGGCCAGTTGCCCGTGGATACGGGTCATGAAGTCGGCTTCAGTCAAGCCTTTGTCGGCCAGGCATTGCGGGGTAATGCCGGTGATCGCACAAGCCGCCGGATGCGGCAGGATGTCCTCGCTGGGCTGGCAATACAGGTTCACCGGCTCGTCGATTTCATTGAGTTCGAAATCGGTACGGATCCCCGCCACTTGCAAGGGCCGGTCACAACGCGGGTTGATGCCGGTGGTTTCGTAGTCGTACCAGAAGATAGAAGTCACGGGGCGTTCCTGGGTTGAAGACTGGCGAAGTCTAGGCCTTCGAGCCCACCTGCGGCCAGCGCTGCCTGAGTTTTGAAATCCAAAGGGGGATCTGAGGCGGACACCGGATCAGTGAACACCCCGATCAAAACTGTGGGAGCGAGCCTGCTCGCGATAGCGGTCTGCCTGAAACGGCAATGCTGAATGTGCCGCGGTCATCGCGAGCAGGCTCGCTCCCACAGGGGATGTGTGGCGGGTGCAAAATGCGTGAACACCGTCAATCAAAACTGTGGGAACGAGCCTGCTCGCGATAGCGGTCTGCCTGAAACGGCAATGCTGAATGTGCCGCGGTCATCGCGAGCAGGCTCGCTCCCACAAGGGATGTGTGGCGGGTGCAAAATGCGTGAACACCGTCAATCAAAACTGTGGGAACGAGCCTGCTCGCGATAGCGGTCTGCCTGAAACGGCAATGCTGAATGTGCCGTGGTCATCGCGAGCAGGCTCGCTCCCACAAGGGATGTGTGGCGGGTGCAAAATACGTGAACATCGTCAATCAGAACTGTGGGAACGAGCTTGCTCGCGATAGCGGTCTGCCTGAAACGGCAATGCTGAATGTGCCGCGGTCATCGCGAGCAGGCTCGCTCCCACAGGGGATGTGTGGCGGGTGCAAAATGCGTGAACACCGTCAATCAGAGCTGTGGGAACGAGCCTGCTCGCGATAGCGGTCTGCCTGAAACGGCAATGCTGAATGTGCCGCCGTCATCGCGAGCAGGCTTGCTCCCACAAGGGATGTGTGGCGGGTGCAAAATGCGTGAACACCGTCAATCAGAACTGTGGGAACGAGCCTGCTCGCGATAGCGGTCTGCCTGAAACGGCAATGCTGAATGTGCCGTGGTCATCGCGAGCAGGCTCGCTCCCACAGGGGATGTGTGGCGGGTGCAAAATGCGTGAACACCGTCAATCAAAACTGTGGGAGCGAGCCTGCTCGCGATAGCGGTCTGCCTGAAACGGCAATGCTGAATGTGCCGCGGTCATCGCGAGCAGGCTCGCTCCCACAAGGGATGTGTGGCGGGTGCAAAATGCGTGAACACCGTCAATCAAAACTGTGGGAGCGAGCCTGCTCGCGATAGCGGTCTGCCTGAAACGGCAATGCTGAATGTGCCGCGGTCATCGCGAGCAGGCTCGCTCCCACAGGGGTTCTGCTTTTGTGTTCGGGCCCTGAATCCTGTGGCAAGCCATGAAATGACATACATAGTTATGTCGTTTGCCCGCACGAAGACTGCTAGCATCGGGACCGAGACTGAACGTTCGAACCGGCCCATCACTCAGGTTGCCCATGCTCGAGAGACCAGCACTGCAAAGGAACGCGACGCTGCCCCCGCCACTCGATACGCGGTATCAGGTTGAAACGCCCGAAGGCATCGACCTGCCGCTACGCCCGGCGGGGTTGATGCCTCGTGCGCTGGCCTTTGCCATCGACCTGGGCATACGCGGGCTGGTCCTGGGGCTGGTGTTCATCATCCTGGCGTTTTTTGGTGAGCTGGGCATTGGCCTGGGCTCCATCCTGCTGTTCGTTGTCAGTTGGTGGTACATGGTGCTGTTCGAGGTGCTGAACCAGGGGCGCTCCCCCGGCAAGCAGATCATGGGGTTGCGAGTGGTGCAGGACGACGGCAGGCCTATCGGCTGGTCCGCTTCACTGATCCGCAACCTGCTGCGTTTTGTCGACATGCTACCCTTCGGCTACACCTTCGGGGCAATCAGTTGCCTGCAACATCCTGCCTTCAAACGCCTGGGAGACCTGGCCGCCGGCACCCTGGTGGTGTATCGCGAGCAACCGGTCAAACGTCCCGCGCTGCCCCTGGCGCAGTCGATACGACCGCCCTTTACCCTGAGCCTGAACGAGCAACGCGCCGTGCTGGGTTTCGCTGAACGCCAGGCTGAACTGTCCCAAGCGCGGGTCAACGAACTGGCGAGCATCCTGGCCGCGCCACTGAACGTCCAGGCCCCCAGAGCCGTGGCCGAACTCAATGGCATCGCCCGTGGCCTGCTGGGGCCGACATGAAACAAAGTCTGTTCGAAAGCCGCCACCAAGGCGAATGGGACCGACTGTCCCGACAACTCGATCAACTGGAGCGCAGTCGTAACGTGCCCCAAAGCAGTGACTTTCCTCCTGCCTACCGCAGGCTTTGTCAGCATCTGGCGCTGGCCCAGGCACGAGGTTACAGCAGCCTGCTGGTCGACACGCTGCAGCAGTTGGCGCTGCGCGGTCACCAGCAACTCTATCGGGATCGCAGCCGGCCATCGACCGGCCTTTCGACTTTCATCCTGGCCGGTTTCCCCCGACTCGTGCGGGAACAATGGCGTTTCGTACTGGCCGCCGGAGCGATGTTCATGGGTAGCCTGATCGGCATCGGGCTGCTGGTCTATCTGTTTCCCGAGCTGGTCTACAGCCTGTTGAGCGTCGAGGAAGTCAGCCAGATACGTGGCATGTACGACCCGGCCAGCGGGCACCTGGGGCGTTCGATCGAGCGGGCCGCCAGCCAAGACTGGGTCATGTTCGGCTACTACATCATGCACAACATCGGCATCGCCTTTCAGACATTCGCCAGTGGCTTGATGTTTGGCCTGGGTAGCGCGTTCTTCCTGTTTTTCAACGGCCTGACCATTGGTGCGGTGGCCGGGCACCTGACCCAGATAGGCTCGGGTGGGACGTTCTGGTCGTTCGTCATCGGCCACGGCGCCTTCGAACTCACTGCCATCACGTTGGCCGGCGCCGCCGGCCTGCAACTGGGCTGGGCGTTGATCGCACCGGGGCGCCTCACCCGAGGCGAGGCCTTGCGGATCGCCGCCGGCAAAAGCGTGCTGATGGTCGGCGGCGTGATGCTGTTGCTGCTGATTGCCGCGTTCATCGAAGCTTACTGGTCCTCCAGCGCCGTGACAGCCGCGACCAAATACACGGTCGGCGCCTTGTTGTGGCTTCTGGTGATCAGTTATCTGGTGTTTGCCGGACGGGCCCGCCATGCGTCTGAGTGATGCCACCGTGGTCATCCGCCCGCGCACCACCTGGGAAGCCATGGACCTGGGCGTGTTGATGAGCCAGCAGCATCGACGTTTGCTGATGACCAGCTGGGCCGTTATCACGCTGCCGGTGTTTGCGCTGTTGTCCCTGCTGCTGTGGGATTCGCCCTCTCTGGCGATGTTCCTGTTCTGGTGGTTGAAACCGGCCTTTGACCGTTTGCCCCTGTACATTTTGTCCAAGTCGCTGTTCGGCGAAACACCGACGCTGAAACAGGCCTTGCGCCAGTGGCCCACACTGCTCAAACCCCAGTTGCTGGCAAGCCTGACCTGGCGACGGCTGAGCCTGA
Organism: Pseudomonas sp. A214; assembly: GCF_900156295.1. NCBI lineage: Bacteria > Pseudomonadati > Pseudomonadota > Gammaproteobacteria > Pseudomonadales > Pseudomonadaceae > Pseudomonas > Pseudomonas sp. A214. The sequence continues at coordinate 2,084,223 of NZ_LT707062.1, read as the reverse complement.
GTCGCAGCTTCCTGATGCCCGTGGTGCAACTCGAAGGACTCGACGGCGAGGCGCGTGAACAGCGCTTGCGGGTGCTGCTGCAACGCAACCGTGGCGCCGCGCAATGGCTGACCGTGATCGGTGTCCACCTGGAGATCGCCTTGTGGTTCGGCCTCATGGCCCTGTTCTACCTGCTCGTGCCGCAGCAGGTAGAGCTGCAATGGAACTGGCAGACGCTGATCGCCGTCGCCGAGCACGACTGGTTGTGGCTCGAACACCTGATCAACTTGTTGTATCCCCTGCTGCTGATCGTCTGGGAGCCGGTGTATGTCGCCTGCGGTTTCAGCCTCTACCTGAACCGGCGCACGATACTCGAAGCCTGGGACATTGAGCTGGTGTTCCGGCGCCTGCGCCAACGCCTGAGCAGCACCGCCCCCGCGCTGATGCTGCTGGCACTGCTGCTGGTGCCGCTGGCACCGCCGGCCTGGGCCGCCGAAGACAACACCGGCCCCGACAGCCCGCGGCTGCTCAACCAACCTCTTACCAGCGAAGCCTCCAAGGACAGCATCAAGGCGATCCTCCAGGCTCCGCCGTTCAAGAACCCGGAAACGGTCACCCGCTATCGCTTGGGTGAAGAAACCGCCGAATCGGCCGAGACCGACGAAGCGCCGGGCTGGCTCAAGGCATGGTTCAAATGGATCAGCGGCCAACGCTTCGACATCGCCGCCGCACTGATCCAGATCGTACTGTGGGCCTGCCTGGTGGCGGCGATTGCCTGGCTGGCCTGGCGCTACCGGGAAAGGCTCAGGGCCTTGGTGAATCTGCGACCGACAAAACGCCCACCCGTGGCACGAGCGATGCCGGCGCAGATGTTCGGTCTGGATATTCGCGAAGAGAGCCTGCCGGACGACGTGGCCACCAGCGTGGAACAACTATGGGCCGCTGACCCTCGCCAGGCCCTGGGGCTGCTGTATCGGGCCTTGCTCAGCCGGTTGCATCATGACTTTGCGCTTCCCTTGAAACCGGCCGACACCGAAGGCCAGGTGCTGCAACGCATCGAACAGCTTGAGCATGAACGCCTGCTGACCTTCAGCCAACACCTGACTCAGCACTGGCAAAACATTGCATACGGCCATCGCCCGCCGCCGCCCCACCTGCAACAGCAACTGTGCGATGACTGGCGCGGGTTGTTCGGGCCGGAGGCGTCTCGATGAATCGCCGCGCAGGGCTGTTGGTCGGCGCCGGGGTGGCCGCGCTGCTCTGCGTCATGGCCCTCTATCTGTTCCTGAACGCAGTGCCCTATCAGGAAACCATCGATCACGGCCCCTCCCCCGAGGCCCAGGCCAATCCCTACCTGGCCGCCGAACATTTCCTGCGCCGGCAGGGCATAAACGTCGAGCACGCCAATAATCTGGACGTCCTGCCCAACCTTGAGCCTGATCAGCGCAGCCTGCTGTTGTTGGGTGAACGCACCCACATGACCCCACGGGAAGTCGATCAGTTGATGAACTGGGCCCAGGCCGGTGGACGATTGCTGTTTGTCGCCGAAGCCTTGTGGGATAACAGTACCGCCAGCAGCGGCGACTTATTGCTGGACCGTGTGCGCCTGCGTCAATTCCTGAGCAAGGACCTCAAGACGCCGGAGCCCGAACTCATCAAGAATCGCTACCCCAAGCTGACCAAGCTGTACCTGGAGGACGAAGAAGCACCCGCGTATGTCGGCTTCGACACCGATTTCCACCTCGAAGACCCGCAAAACCTAGCCCAGGCTTGGGCCAACAGCGCGTTGGCGACCCACATGATGCAGCTCAACCATGGCCTGGGCTCGATCACCGTGCTCACCGACGCCGAGCTGTGGAAGAACGACCATATCGACCAATACGACAACGCCTGGCTGCTCTGGTATTTGAGCGCCGACACCCACGTGACGCTGCTGTATGACATCGACCATGACAACTTGCTGGCCCTGTTGCTGCGTTATTTCCCCCAGGCCTTGGTGGCGCTGCTGGCCTTGATCGCCCTCTGGCTCTGGCGTTCGGCGGTGCGTCAGGGCCCGCTGCAACAACCGGCTCCCAAGGCGCGGCGCCAGTTGGAGGAACACGTGCAGGCCAGCGCCGGTTTTCATCTACGACACAATGGCCGTCAGCATCTGCTGCACAGCTTGCAACAGGACGTGCTGCGCCGGGCACGCCATCTGCATCCCGGTTTCGAACAACTGGCCGTGGCCGAACAGTGGCAAGTGCTCGCCCGCCTGACCCGCCAACCCACGCGGGCCATCAGCCAGGCCTTAAGCCCCCGACCGCAACAGCGCATGTCCAGCGCTGAGTTCTGCCGTCAGGTCGCCCATCTGCAAACCCTCAGGAATGCCTTATGACTGAAGAGAACGAACCTGCCGGCGGCCAGACCCACGCCGCCCAACAGCGCCAGCGCGCCAGTCAACTGGCCCAGGCTATTCGCACCGAGCTGCACAAGGCGGTGGTCGGCCAGGCCGCGGTGATCGACGATGTGCTCACGGCCCTGATCGCCGGCGGACACGTCTTGCTCGAAGGGGTTCCAGGATTGGGCAAGACGCTGCTGGTGCGCGCCCTGGCCCGCTGTTTCGGCGGCGAATTCGCGCGCATCCAGTTCACCCCCGACCTGATGCCCAGCGACGTCACCGGGCACGCGGTGTACGACTTGCAGACCGAGCAGTTCAAGCTGCGCAAGGGGCCGGTGTTTACCAACCTGCTGCTGGCCGACGAAATCAACCGCGCCCCGGCCAAGACCCAGGCGGCGCTGCTCGAAGCCATGCAGGAACGCCAGGTCACCCTCGAAGGTCGCGCCTTGCCCATCGCCCAACCGTTCATGGTGCTCGCCACCCAGAACCCGATCGAACAGGAAGGCACCTACCCGCTGCCGGAAGCCGAGCTCGACCGTTTCATGCTCAAAGTGCGCATGGACTATCCCGACGCCGACCAGGAATTGAACATGGTCCGTCAGGTCAGCCGTTCGACCCGGGCCGACATGCTCGATGTACAACCGTTGCGCACGGTGTTGCAGGCCAAGGACGTGCAAGCGCTGCAACGCATCGCCAGTGACCTGCCGATGGACGATCAGGTGCTCGACTACGCCGTGCGCCTGGCCCGCACCACCCGCAGTTGGCCGGGCCTGACCTTGGGCGCCGGGCCGCGTGCCTCGATTGCCCTGGTGCGCTGCGCCCGGGCCCGGGCATTGTTGCGCGGCGGCGAGTTCGTGGTGCCGGATGACATCAAGGGCTGCGCCCTGGCCGTGCTGCGCCACCGGGTGCGGCTGGCACCGGAGCTGGACATCGAAGGGCTTTCGGTGGATCAGGTGCTGGGGCAACTGCTCGATCAAGTGCCGGCGCCGCGGTTGTGAGGAGGCGGCCTGTGCCAAGAGCACTTCTTGAGGCAAGACCGCTTTCTGTGGCGAGGGAGCTTGCTCCCGCTGGGCTGCGAAGCAGCCCCCTGGTTTTGCCTGGCACACCGCAAGGGGACGCTACGCGTCCAGCGGGAGCAAGCTCCCTCGCCACAGGAAACCTCTTGGCGGCAAACTCTTTTACCAAAGCAAATACCTTCTCCAAGGGAACGCCCCCATGAAACCCGCGCGCCTACTGCTGACCTGGCTCGCCATTCTGCTGGCCCTCGGCATCGTGCTGGGCGCGTTGCGGGCGCTGGGCGTTGCGGTTCCATCGATGTTGCTGTCGATCCACTGGGGGTTGCTGCTGGCCCTTTTGGCCCTGGCAATACTTGATGCCGTACGCCTCAAGCGCTTGCCCTCGCCCCGGGTGCAACGGCAGATGCCCGGCAGCCTGGCACTGGGTCGCTGGAGCGAAGTGCGACTACAGATCAGCCATGACTTTGCGCAGCCGCTGAATGTTCAGGTCTTCGATCACGTCCCCGACGGCCTGGACTTCGAAAGCCTCCCCTTGTCGGTCGAGCTGCAACCCGGTCAACACAGCCAGGTTGGCTACCGCCTGCGCCCGCTCAAGCGCGGTCACTTCAGCTTTGAACACTGCGAAATCAGCCTGCCCAGCCCATTGGGCCTGTGGGCCGGCAAACGTCTGCTGGACGCCCTCGACCACACCCGCGTCTACCCGGATTTCGCCAGGCTCTACGACGGTCAACTGCTGGCGGTGGACAACTGGCTCAGCCAATTGGGTATCCGCCAGCGCCAACGGCGCGGCCAGGGGCAGGAGTTTCATCAACTGCGCGAATTTCGCGAAGGCGACAGCCTGCGCCAGATCGACTGGAAGGCCACTGCCCGCCATCGCACACCGATTGCCCGGGAGTACGAAGACGAGCGCGACCAGCAGATCATCTTCATGCTCGATTGTGGCCGGCGCATGCGCAGCCAGGACGGCGAGCTGGCGCACTTCGACCACGCTCTCAACGCCTGCCTGCTGCTCAGCTACACCGCGCTGCGCCAGGGTGACGCCGTGGGCCTGAGCACCTTCGCCAGCGAACAGCCACGCTACCTCGCACCGGTCAAAGGCACCGGTCAACTCAACGTGTTGCTCAACACCGTGTACGACCTGGACAGCAGCCAACGCCCGGCCGACTACCAGGCCGCCGTCACCCAACTGCTGACCCGGCAAAAGCGCCGAGCCCTGGTGGTGCTGGTGACCAACCTTCGCGATGAAGACGATGAGGAGCTGCTGGCCGCCGTCAAACGCCTGGGCCAACAGCATCGGGTTCTGGTGGCGAGCCTGCGGGAAGAGGCACTCGACCGCTTACGCCAGGCACCGGTGCAAACCCTGCCCGAAGCCCTGACCTATTGCGGGATAGTGGATTATTTGAACGCCCGGGCCGAACTGCATGAGCGCTTGAGTGCCCATGGGGTGGCGGTGCTGCAAGCCCGGCCCGGCGAATTGGGGGCCGAGCTGGTGACGTTGTATCTGGGGTGGAAGAAGGCGGGGAATTTGTAGACCCTCAGAAGCGTTGTCAGACCGTACTTCCGTCGTAACGGTTACGGATCGACAAATGAAAATTATCGTCTCCAAATTCGTCTATTGAAGCCTCACCGCGTTCATCGGTGCGAATGCCGGAAGGCCCGCCGTTGACGAGTACCTCAATCCCGGCGGCGACTTTATTCGAATATCGAGAACGGGCACGAATGCTCTTTATACGATCAGGTGGCGGACTCGTCGTTGAGCTGTCCATATTCAGTCTCGTCGTCCAACGTTCAACCTTTACCAGGTTATTGCCCAATGACATGGCCAATACCTCAGTCGTCTCCCCTGACTCCACGGCTTCCATGTGCAAGGAAAAGTCCGCATCCTGGGTCGTATTCAAGAAATTCAACTGCCACGTCACGCCCTCCGGGCCCAGCAACTGGGGAGTGTGCAATGGGGGGGTAATCACCACACCGAGATCTGCGGCGGGCTCCCCGCTCCATACCAGTTTTACATTTTTATTCAGAAACTGGCTGGAGGAGTGCGGTCGCACGGTAAAAGTGTGCCTTGCGCCATGGCAGGGATAGGCACTGCCTCCGAAACTCACTGGAATTTCGTCAAATGTGTTCTCAAACTCCGGCTGACTTATTTGCCCCGGCAATGGCGGAGACTTCGGCATCCCGCTCATCAGCGGCATATCGAATTGCAGTACAAACGGGTCAATCTGGGTCTCCTGGGTGGAAATAGACCAGCTCAACGCAGTACTCCCCGCCTCCATCGCCACCAACTGCCCCAACGGCGGATCGAATATCAAACCCTGTGCTTGTTCGCCCGGCTTATATTCCAGAAGGACTTGCGCATCAGGATCGCCGATCAACCAGCTGTACTCATAATCCAGCGTCAGCGTGCAAACCTCTCCGGGGACCAGATTCAGTTCCACGTCAGGCCACCTTACGGGTTGGCCATTGATGTAGGGGTTGAATTCCTGAAGCCAGGTCATGTCATTGGGCAGCAGCTCAAAGGTCAGACCTGCCACCTCCCATCCCGCATAGCCCCCCGTGACAATGGCGTATAGCACCCCCTTCCGCACGCCAGGCAACCTGAACTGCACCGGGGCTTGCCCGTCGGCATTTGTCCGGGTCGGCGCAATCGTGATGTGGGGGTACTCCCACCGCACCTCGACGTCTTCCAAGGGCTCGCCGGTCATGGCCGACACCACGGTCACGAGCGCTGAAACCAGCTCGCCGATATGACCATTGGCTTGGTCGCTGGTGAGCGACTGGATTTCCCGGGGCTGGTGCAAGAAGTACGACAGCGCCACCGATGCCGCGTACGGCCCTTCCCCCACCGTCGCAGTCAACTGTGCCGCGCCGGGCGTGGTGGGCACATAACGCACGCGCGCCACCCCGTAATAATCGGTCACGGTGGTCACTTCCCCCAGGTCATCACCGCGCCAGGTCACGATCACCCCGGCAATCGGCCTGCCACTGATGGAGGAGATCACGGTGACCTGTTCGACCAGTTCCTGCTCCCACTCCAGTATTTGCTGAACCCCGCTGTCCCAGCGGATCTCCAGCACTTGCTCGCCCTCGCCCAACGACATCGCATTCGCCGGGGATAGGCTGGCCAGACGCTGGGACGCCAGGCGCAAGGCAAAGCTGCCGTCCTTCAGATCGCCGGCCTTGAGCGTGAAACGCAAGCCCTCGCTGGGAAACTCGCGAGGCATTCCCAAGGGGTCAGGTAAAAAGCTGATGCCCAGTTCGGTGGGCCCGGTTCCGGTCATGCCAAGCGTCAGCTCACGCTCGAACAAAGGGCTGTTCTCGGAGGCCATCAGCTCAAAAACATGTTCGCCCTTGCGGCGCGGAAAGTAGGTTTTTTCACCCCAGGGTCGCGCGGGCGCGCCATCAAACCGGACCGTCAGCCCCGCCCACGGATCACTTGCCAGCGCCGTGACTTCAAAGGGCCGTTCCTCTTCGTAGCCGTCGTAACGACTGCTCACCGAGGCCTTCACTGTCTGGGTGCCGGCGGCGGCCGGCGCCACGGCAAAACCCGACCAGCCATCGGCGTCGGTGGGTTGCGCGCTTGAACTGCCCGCTGTCCAGGTCACCGGCACCTGCTCCACGGCACGCCCGGTGAAGTGGGAAACCACCTGGACCCACAGCCACGCAGGATCCTGCCCGACCACTGGGTCGACCGGCGATTCGCGCCAGCCCTGGATCCTGACTTTGTTATGCGCCAGCGTCATCGGCTTGGCCGTGGCGACGAAGTCCAGCGCAGGCACTGCCCACGCCAGGGCAAACTCGCCCGGTTGTTCACTGGCGGAAAAGTCCAGCGTCCAGATCGCGCCGCCGTCGTTGATCGGTTGCGCAAGATTCAACGCAGGGCGCACCGTTGCCCCCAGTTCCTCGGCGGGTGTCCCCGACCACGCCAACGTTGATTCCAACCCCACCAGCGGGCTCAGCGCATTGGGTAAAACGCTAAAACGATGAAGCGCGCCCAGACACGGATAAAGCGCCTGGGCGTCCAGTGCGGCGGCTATCTGGTCGAGTCTCAGGCTGACTTCTTCCGTCAGATTCTCAGACACCAATCGCCCCGTCAGCTCGCGAACGATTGAAACGCTCTCCAGGCGCAACTCCAGCTCAAACAGGCTGCTGGTGCTCGTATTCGCTTGTGAGGCGAGATTCCACTCCGTACCGGCTGCCACCAGCGCTTTGGGCGTTCCAAGGTCACTGGGCACCAGCCCGATATCCGGCGCCGTCCCGCGCCAATGCAGACTGATGTTCTTACCGATCCACGAGCTGCCGGAATTGGGCAGCACTTTGAGTGTGTGCGTCTGCCCGCGCCGGCAGAGCACACCGAGCGCATTGCGCTCAACCACCTCGCCATCGAGCAGAATACTGACCTCGTTTTTCCAGGGGCTGGTGGCAATCGCCTTCACCTCAAACGGGCGCTCCACCGCCACGGCCTCGCCATGGGCCTTGATACTGGCGATGACCACTTTGTCCCCCGCACTCTGCGGCGTGTACAACACACTGGCCCAACCGCCGATGCCGGTGGTAACGGTGGATAGCGTCTCGCCCCCGGTTTTCCATTCGACCTGGGCATTGATGACCGGATCGCCGTCGCCGCTGGCCACGAAGTGCACCACCTGCACCCGCAACAGCACGCTTTCATTTTCGTCCACCACGGGAAACTTGTTGGCCTCTCGGACTTCACCCACCCGAACCAGATTGCGCGCCAGCGACATATTTTTTTTCGGTGAAGGCAGCAACAGTTTCGAACAGGTCAGTTGCAGGTCGAACCGACCGTCAGACCGATCTTCGCTGGTCAAGGTCCAGGCCAGTTCGGCGCCGGTGACCGGCACCGGAGCTTCAAGGGCCGGGCTGACGGCCACGCCCAATTGCTCGTGGGAATCACCACTCCAATGCAACGACAACTGCGTCCCCTGCAAGGGGCTGGCGGCGGGCAGTTTCACGTCGAGGGGATACTCCGAGCCGCGGTTGGGGTAACCGGTTTTTTCCTCCCAACGCGACTCAACCCCCTCGACCACCGTCAGCACATCCTTCCACGGATCCGTGGCCAGCACCCGCACCGTCAGGATTTGAGTCAACGTGCCAGAGGCGTAGTACAGGCTCTCGACCGACGCCTGGATCTCGACATCACCGGCCTGCGTCGGTTGAAAATCGAAGTAGGCCCAGCCGTCAGTTCGGCTGACGGCAACGCCGGTGACCTGCCCGGTCGTGGAGGTCCAGTTCACGGTGCGGTCGCTCAAGGGTTGCCCGGTGTAATAGGAAGTGACCTGCACCCCCAAACGCACACTTTGGTCGTATTCAAGCACCGGGTAATACGCCGCCTCGAGCACGCCACGAAAGGCCAGACGATGATGCCCCAGGGACACCTGCACCGGATAAGCATCGGCGGCGTACTGGTTAACCAGGTCCATCGAAAACAGATAGGGACCGTCTTCACCGATCGCCGGACAGTCCAGGGCCCAGGCCGAATCCAACGGGTGATCCACACCCCAGGCCGGGGTCGCGAGCACCGCGCCCTGGGGGTTGTCATCGCTGGTCAACGCAGCTTGGGTGCCGGCCCATGCATTGTCCGGATCGGGCCTGAATTCAAGCTGATGAGCCAAGTCACCCGAGGCCCCCAGGCACACGTACAAAGGCCCGGTTGCCGGCAGTGTCTGCTCGTCAAGCTTGAACGCTTGCATCAGCACTGGCTCAAGGTACACCTGGAGGTTGATGCGCGTAATGCGGATGGCCCCGATGTCGTCTTCGGGGGCGTTTCGCGGGCTTTGAATATTCAGCGTGAGGGTGTCTTGAGCGTTGAACGGCAGGTCCAAGGGTACGTTGTAGGCAATAGGTCTGTAATCCAGCGGCTGACCGTCCCTCAGCCGTGCCTGATCCTCCTCCACATCCCGGGCTGCTCCTCTCGGCAACAGGATTTCCTGCTCCTGCGGATGTTTATCGCTGCTAATGACCAGCCTGCCCGGTTCGGTATGCCTCGTCTCGCACAGAAAGGTGAGGACGTAGCGCGCTGGAGCGCCTGGATCCTTGGGCGCCGTCAGCGCCTGACTGACCGAAGCCTCATCGCCGATGGTCAGAAAACTAACGAACTCCTCCTCCCCCTCATACCACTCCTTCCCAGTGCCCAGGTCGCCCGGAATCGGTCCCCGTGTCCAGTGCTCGATCCAGTTTTCGAAGTCGCCATTGAGCACCAGATTTTCATTGGCCAGGATAATCGGCTTATTCATGGCGAGCTGCTCCTTCGGCGGTTGAGTAGGGGGGAGTCAGGCTGATCTGATCTTCGACGGCTCGCACGAACGGTGGCTCGCCGGCCCTGGCCATGTAACGGATGCGCACGATGATGTCCGTCAACGACAGCAGCGTGCTCTTCTGCGGCTCATGGACCGCCCTTGGAAAACTCAACAGCCAGCGTGAAACCACCCCGGTGTTTTCGAAGGGGTTGAGCATGCTGTCATCGGGTTTCATCGCCACCATGCCGTGGTCGCCAAGCCCCATCGACAAGGCGATCTGCTGACCGCTGCGCAGGTTGATCTGCACATCGGAAGGCGCCACGTTACCCACGGGATCATGCAAGTACTTCACCGCTGGAAGGGATGCCTTGGTAGCCGTCATGCTGCTGATCTGCAGCAAGGTGGCACGTACATGTTCATAAGGCCCGATCAGCACAGGCAGGTCGACCTCGACCGAGCTGATTTGCCGGCAGTAATGCCCCGGGTGGTCGCGGTCGAACAGCAATTGAGAGAGTTTGAACTCCAGCGTTCCCTTGGTGCGCAACTGATCCAGGGCGCTCGCCCAACTGCTGTTGGGGGCCTGCGGGTCGCTCGCATCATCGAACAACTGGCGCAAGGAAATGGTCTTGACCAGCTCCAACCGCCGTTCAAAGCGTTGCAGGTACTCACGCTCCATGCGCATCAAATGCCCGCGCAGGTGTTCGCCTGCCGTCAGACCGTGGCGGTTGTCCAGCCAGACCTGGGGCAAGGGGATCTGCGAATCATAGTCACCGGTTTCGGCACTCAGCGAGGCCTGGGCGCTGAGGCACAGACTGACGACGGCATCGTAGGCCTGGTAATGCAACGCCTTGAACTGACCCAGCAGCCAGCCATACAGCTCGGCATTGGACGCGCGCTTTTTGATGAAGTTGTACACCGTCAAGGCCTGGTTGTTGGCCAGCAGGGTTTGATCCAGCGTGGTTTGAGCGGCGCTCACCGCGTGGGTCTGAGCGGTGATTTGCGCATCGAGCGCACGCACCTCCGCCTGCGCCTGATTACGTTGCAGTAGCCATTCTTCACGGCGACGCCGGTAACTTTCGGTGGTGGCCTGTTTGTCCGCGTCCATTTGCAACACCGACGAAGCAACATCCAGACCGAAACAAACCGCGTCGGCTATTTTCTCGAGACGATGCCCACCGGCGGCCAAACCAAAAATATTGGGCATCGAGGCAATCACGGCGCCCGCGGGTTTGATGCTTGCCGAGGTCAATGCCAGGATTTTGGAAAGCTGCAAGCTCTCCATGACCTCGTATTCGACCTTCGACACGTTTTCGTTGTAGAGATGCTCATAAGCGGTTGCCCGTTCCTCTGCCACCGCCCGGCTTTGCTGCAGCGCAGTCCTGCTCGCCTGGAGCTGAGTGATGTTCTGTTCCTGCACCGTCTGGGCGTAGCTGCCCAGTTCCACCAGATGGTTCTGTTGCAGTTCCTGCTGCTCGGCCTGGTCCCGTTGTTCAAGCAGACGCAGCACCTGGGCGCCGTGATCCTGGAGCGCCTGCACGGCGCGCAATGCCACCTCGAACGTCGTGCGCCAGCGGAAAGCCCCCACCACCAACCGACCGCCCATGGGCCTTGGCGCACCGACACCACCGGCCGCCAGGTCGCGCAACAACGCGTTGGGATCGGTGGGTGGGCTGAATAGCGGTGTGTCCAGTGGCTTGCCGTCCAGGGTGAGGTTGTTGCGCAGGTTATGCAGGCGCTGGCCGGGCAAGTCGTACAGCGCGAGCAACTGCTCATTGATCGGAGCCTTGAAAGGCTCGTTGGCCAACAGCCCCAGCAGCGGCGGCGCTTCGGCGGCCGCGGGGAAATCCGCGAGGCTGAACGCCAGGCTTTGCTCGAACTGCTCAAGTGCCGGTCGCGACCTGCTTTTGTTCATCAAGCTGTCTACCGTGTCGGTTTCCCAGCGGTTGACCGTGCGCACCGCCGGTGCCTTGCCCATCAGAAATTCGGCCTGCACGTAACACAGCTTGGCCGCCACCAGGCTGTCACGGGTGAGCTGGCGGTAATACCAGTCGCCCCAGGCCAGCAAGTTCTTGACGTACTCCGAGAACACCAGAATCTGAAAGTGCCGGGGCGCCGAATAGCCGATGGCGTCAGGGTCGGTGGGCGCCTGGGTTTCACAGCCCAGGTTGCCGTTGCTATTCAAAGGGCGGCAGCGCCAATACTTCGGTTTGGGATTCGGGTACTGAGGGTCGTTGGCCGGGTCGGCCGGCGCTTGCGGGTCGAACAGGTAATGCAACCATTTCTGCGCTTCCAGGAAGCGGTCCTCGGTGCGCAAACGTGTGGCCACCAGATGCGGCAGGTGGAAAAACAGCTCCCAGAAAAACAGACCGTTAGCGCCGTCGAAGGCTCCGTTCGGCTCGCTGATCGTTTGGCTTTCCGGGGGCGGCTCCGGCAGAAACTGCGTGTCCCAATCCAGCACCGCCTCGACGGAGATATTCGAGCGCTGCACCAGCTCGGGGCCGAACAGCGAATTCAGGCGGGCGTACTTAAGGGTCAGCTCGGGTTGGTTGAGGGAGAGAAACTGCGCTGCATCGAGGCTGTTCTTGAGCAGTGAGACAGGGGCAAACTTCGTGACGTTGATGATGGTCAGTTCGAATTTATTTCGGCCATATCCACCCGTGGTTGCGGTATGCCCGAACGAAAACGTTGTTGGCTCCGGCCATGAGCCACTCTCACGCTGAAACTCCTGCCATTCGGTACTCCAGCCACCGGCCAAGGGAAAACTTCCCGAAATGGGTGGAGGGTCGTCGGCCGAATTTTGCAACGTCAGGTCAAAGGTGGCCTCTCCGGTCAAACCCGTTGGCCTGCAATAGCCCTGCACAAACAGCTTGTCCATGTCGGTGCTGGCGTCGCGAAACACCACCGCCTGCAGGCTCAGGTACGGTGTCAAACTGCCCGTCCTCTCCACGGAGGTGACCATGGTCGGCTGATTCATCAGCGGATGTTGCACCGTCTCAGCCGTGACAAATCGCTTGAGCGCCGCGTGTTCCAGCCAGCCGCCATCGTCCCAGGCCACGGGGCGGAACAACACGTCACGCACCGCAAACACCTTGAGGGAGTCCTCAGCGTTGGTCAAAAAAACGCCCAGCTTGCCCTTGGGGTTGTAGGGGTCGGCCCACACCGTCGCAATCAACCGGGCGCCTTGGGAAAGGTCGTCGTCATGCACGCTGCTGTGCAGGCTCAGCGGCGCCGACCATCGGCCATTCTGGGCCATGAACGCCACTTTGATGTCCAGCCGGTGCGGCAGGCTTACGTCGTCCTCGTCCACGCTTTCGACCTTGTACTGCCATTCGGCCCACACCAGGCACAGCCGTCCGCTCCAGAACACCGGGCGGATATCCAGTATCGTCACGCCCGTGGGCGTGTCCACCGGCAGCCATTCACTCCAGGCCGCCGGGTTGATGGCCGGGCAAGTGGGAGAGAGCTCGACCTCGGCCTTGCGCCAGAAGTATTGGTAAGGCGGCACCCGCTGGCGACCGACAAAGTAGTAGTCGGCCCGGGCCGGCGAGACGCTGTCCATGTAGCTGCTGAGCACGTCCAGGTTGCAGGTTTGCTCGAACGTTTGCAGGTACTCCTGCAAGGCAACCTGCACCGAATCACTGTTCAAGTGTGCCTGGTTGAGGTTGTTTTCAAGGGTCTTGAACAGGCTGGTCTTGCGCTGCCGCACGAAGGGGTTGATGAAGTTTTCCGGGTAAAGCGCGATCATTTGCAGCGCCGACCAATCCGGGTAGTTGTTGTAGAGCTCCCAGGTGGCCAGGTCCCGCTTGTCGAACTCGGTGTCGGCATAGCCGGGTTCCAGTTTGCGGTAGGCGGCGTGGATGAACTGCTGGGCGCAACTGGTCGCTTCGGCGACCCAGGAGCTTTGCACCGGGTAACTGTCCAGGGGATCCAGGCGCAGCAGTTCGAACAGGTCCGCCGGGGTCCGCAGGAAGTTGTTCGGAGGATTCTCACCACTTTTTTCAACGTGCCCGAGGCTGTATTCGATCAGGGCGGTCCGGCGTTTTTCGAGCAAGTCACTCAACGTGTTCAGAGTCATGGTACTTGCTCCTCGCGTTCAAAGATGATGGGCGGGAAATTAGCTAACACGCTACCTTCAGGGGCAACGCTGATCTGGAACTTTCCGCCAGTAGGGCTGGAAACAAATGTTCGGGCCACGCCCTCCTGGTTGGTGTAGCTCTGATCCGGTCGATAAACCACCGTGCCTCCCCCGTCGTCCAAGTCCCTGCTTAACCAGCGCGTCAGATGGTTTTTCGCAATGTTTCCATGGACGTCCTTGATGGTGGCGTAGAGTTCGACTTCCTGACCGGCAGGTACCGCTTCCAGAGGTACCGGTGACATGTACCGTGATGGTATGGCTATGTGTTTAGCATCGATAGTGACCTCGACGGTCGGGGCATACTCGCGCTCAAACAGATCGAGCCAGAATTGCGGCGTGTCCCACCCCGTCACCTTGCCCGGTTTGTACACGGCCTCAACCACGCCGTCGGGTTCCGTAGCCTTGGTTTCAACGGTCCCCAGTTCAGCGCTCCAGTAAACGTTGACGCCGCTCAACGGGTTCCCGTCGCTGTCCATAAGGGTGACGGTGAAGGTGATTGTTTCATCAGTCCCAGCCACCACCGTGGACTTGTCCGGATTGCACGTCACAGTAACGAGCTGCTTCAGATCCCCGGTAAAGGTCACCAACGGCCTATCGGATTCGGACAGGCTCAGCAAGGCATGTTCGGCGGCGGCCTTGTAGGCGGGTTTGTTGATCTCTTCTGGCAGCCCGCCCATCAGGAAAATCGTCAAGGCATCCATGCCGGTGCGCGCCGCCAGCACCCGGACCCGCATCAACAGATCGAGCTGGGGCAGGTTTTTCAGGATTTTTTGCGCAGATTGGAAGCGGCTGACGCACTCGCGCACCTCCTGCACGCTCCAGTCAAAAAACCCGGCCAGCCGGATGGACGCCGCTTGTTCGGCCAGACGCAGTGCATGCCCCCCTATCGGAGAAGGCAGCGCATTGACCTCGCGCAGGTAGTCGAGCAGCGTCTGCGCCGGCTGGTCGCTCAGCTCGAACGCACGGTTGAGAGTGGTCAGGTAATAAAGCGTGCGCACCGTGAACGCGTGCTTGTCGTCCTGGTCCAGCCAGGCTTTATGGCCGTAATCCAGATAGTCGCGCAACACCTCTGCGCTCAGCTCAAGTTTCGCCACCACCGCACTGCGACGGCGCACATCGGCCAGCAGCGCAAGCAATGGGTCAGCCAAGGCGTTGCGTCGCTTCACCGAGCCTTCAAGATGCGAAAGGTCACGTTCGAGCACCAGACGCAGCAACCGGCTCACCGTTGAATTGGCCCACGCCAGCACCTCGAGCGCTTGCTCGGAACCGATACCCGTGTAAACCGCCAGGCATTCCTTGACCACCGAGACCTGGGCGTCCCTGGCCTCCAACACCACGGCGAGGAGCCTATCGACGATGGCGGGGCGCTCCAGTTCATATTGTTCACCGAGGCCGATGGTCACGGCGTAATCAAGCTCTCTTCGCGCAAAGTCCAGGTATTGAGCCTCGGTTCCCGTGCGCGACATCACCAGCCCATCGGACTCGACCAATGTCGTTTGCATCCCCAGCAGCTCCAGCCAACTGGCGCCCGCCATCGCCGGCACACCGCCCATCAGGATCGCCGAGTGGGTGAGCATTGCGCCGGGCAACAGATTGAGCAACTGCTCAAAAAGCCGACCCTCAGCGTCCCGGGAAGCGTCCAGCGCAGAAGGCGGCGAGACCTGCTGCACCATCCAAAGCACCGGCAGGTCGTGATCGGCACACCAGTCCACACACAATTGCATGGCATGGATGAGGTTCAGCACATCCGGGCTATCGCTTGTGGTGGAGTTGATCCGGGGCACACCCGCCAAACCGTTGAGCCAAAGCTCCCCACCCAACACCGTCAGCAACAACACGCCTTCGACCGGGGTAATGCCCAACAGCCGGGGCAGCTTCACCATGCGGTAGAAACTGGACACGATCGCCAGGTTACGCGGCAGACTGTCGCCGTCGATGCCATGGGCATTGGCAATCGCCAGGGCCAGGTAGTTGTAGGTCTGCAGGTCGATGCCCAACGCGCTGCACAATTGGCTGACGGTCAGGTCGGGCACCTCAGGTGCCGGCACGATCGGAAACGTTCCGCCGTCGAGCTTCAAGGGGTCACGGTAATCGCCCTGGCCATTGAAGAGCTGATCGAATTGGGACAGTGCTTCACCGCGACCGTAAATCGACAACTCGTCGATAAACACGACAAAGTCGTTCACCGGGCATTCACAGCGCTCGCGCAACGACTGAAACAGCCCGAGGGCATGCACGACCTGTTCAGTGATCCACCAGTTATCTGCCGGCGCACCACCGCGCACTTCAGCCTTGATGGCCGCCACCAGCAGCGCATCCACCTGTTCGCTGGGCAGTGCCAACCATTGATCCAGGCGCAACTTGCGATTCATTCGGTCGTAATGCGCAAGTCCCGCCGCGTTGCCTGGGCTCACGGAGAGTTTATGAAGAAACAAATTGCCCTCTCCGCGACCGGTAATATGGAGAGCGGGGTGGGCATTGGCGTTGAGGTAAACCGAACCGGAGCGCCCGCTTTCCGGTTCTTCAGGCACCTGCGACGAGTACGTCACATTGGCCGAACGCACTGGCGCAAAGCCCCGTACCGACAGCAAAGCCTCGAGCCCCTGGGTGTCGAGCTTGGTCCGTTCGCCGAAGAACGGCACCTCGATGAGGTCCTGCCAATTCAGCGCGTCGGCGCCGAAGTTCTGCATATAAAAAATCATGTGTTCGTATTCGCCTCCCTCCCCTTCTCCCTCAAACTCTACGGGCGGCTCCGTCAGCAACCGCCGCTGATAAGGCCCCAGCCGCGACGCATGGGCCAGGGCCGGGCCCACATCGCTGTACCAGGCCTGGGTCTGGAAAAAATACGGAAAGGACGGGCTCACGCTTTGGGCAAAACTGCCCACCGACAGGCCATGGTGGCGGGCAACGGTGTCCACCGTGACCCAATGTTGGAAGTACGGCAGCCCGTTGGGATAACGCGCCTCGATCATGGCCTGTTCCAGTTCCTCCGGAAGCAAACCGATAAACTTTTCCAGCACCGGGACGATGATGTCCACCGACGACACCGATTGATGCACTGCGTTGAAATCGATGCTCAGCGGCTTCAGGTCTTTGCGCCGGTCATGCAAGGGCAACTTGCTTGCGTCGCTTGAAACCGCTTCGATGCGTTGCTCGATCCACCGCATCAACTCAATCAAATACGCCACGGGTGATGCGAAAGACTCCAGGGCCTGGGGTGGGCACAAGCTGTCGAACTGAGGATTGAACAAGAGCTCGAAACTGGGGCCTTGAACCATCGACAGCAAACCACTGCTTGCCCGCCGCTGCTCTTTTGCCGAACCGTACAGGGTGTGCTCGATGAACTGACGCCGCAGGTAAATGGCCATGCTGTTGAGGCGCCGTAACAGCTGACGAGCGTCATCGGCGCTCACGCCAAAGTCCCTCACCAATCCCTGCACGCCCTTTTCCACCAGCGTAAAGATCGAACCGCCCTCTTCGAGGTACGTGTGCAGCGTTGCGTAGTGGGTGAGTTGTTGGTCACTGAACACCTGATTCAGCAGCTGTAAAGCGGGGCGGGAGTCAGCCATGGACGAGTCCTCGAATTCGATAACGGCCCGAAGCGGCCCGACGAAGCCGTCAGGCCGAGTGTTTGCTTAACGTGATTTGGCGCTTGCGAGCCCAAGCCGTCTACTGTCAGAACCGACAGGTTTCATGACCGTCTATCGGGAGTTGGGCGCCTGGTTAGGGCTGCTGGGCGGCTGGACTTCAAAGCGCCCGCTCTCGATCCAATCGGAGGCCGTCGCGCCGTCTGCCGTGTCGGTGATGGTCTGCCTGAACCGGCACCAGTGGCCGCCAGCGGCCAGCGATTGCGACGCCCCGCCCTGCCAACCACCCGCTTCGACGTTGAGATCCGAAGCCCAGACCTGATCCGGATTGAACCAGCTCACCACTTGCCCAACACCTGGTCTTCCCTCGCCTTCGAAGCGAACCGGGTTGTCGACCCAACCTCCGACCACGGGCACGTCGATGGAAGGCTGATAGGTGCCCAGTACCACCGACCGCGCCGGCGAATCGGCGGAATCAAAACCCTCGCTCGACGCCACGGCCATCAGGCCGTAGAGGCCGCCGGGTTGATCGAACTCCACCGTCACCGACCAGGTGCGATCCTCCAGCACCGGGCTACTGCCCAGCACCGCATGCGTGGCGTCTCCCAGTTTTACCGTCACGGTATCGCCCGGCACACCGAAACCCGACACCACCACACGCCGGCCGATGGGCTCGTCGGTGGCCGGGGTTTCAATGAACGGGGCAGCAGGCACGACGTTGAAGGTCAGCGGCGCAGTGTCCTTGGAGGGCCGACCTTCGAAGCGTTGCCGGGCCACAATCGTGGTTTCGCCTACCGGTAGGGTCACGTCAGCACTCCAGCCATCGGCGCCCACAAAAACATCTTCGATCAACGGCTCGCTTGCACCCTGGAGCCAGATATCAACCCACCCGCCCTGCATGCCTGTGCCAGACAACGTCATGCTGCGCGGCAGGTTGCCGCCCGGCTGCGGCACGTCAAACTCCGGTGGCAACACCACCACCTCGAACCTCAGGGTTTCACTGCGCTCGGACGGCTCCCCACGCAGGGTCTGTTGCGCGTCGATGGTGTAGGGACGAAACTCCAGCACGGGCAACTCGACGGACCATTCGCCGTCGGCGGTCAGCACTTTGGGTTCGCCCAGCTCCGTTTGAAATTGCGCGTCACGCACTTGCATCGACGCCTCGGCCATGCCGTCACGCCCACGGACGGTCAGCACGCGACCGACCTCGGCACTGGGAGCGGGATACGTGATCACCGGTTTGCGCATGGGTGTGGCAACCGTGAAGGTCCTTTGCGCTGGCGGTGAGGGTTGCTGGGCGGCGGTCTGGATCAGGGTCGCGGTGTGGGTGACCTCGGGGGCAAACGGCTCGGTGCGCCGGAAACTCCAGGTGCCATTGTTGTTCTCGACGGGGTGTTCGGTGGCGCTGTCACTGAATGTGAGTGTCAGCACCGCCTCCGGCCAGCAAGTGCCACTGAGGTTGGGCGAGAGACCATTTTCCACGGGCACGTTCATGACCGGTGCCAGCGGTGGGATGGTGACCTCGATTTCCTGCCAGGTTGGCGATTCCTGACCATCCTTGAATTGTCTGATTTTAACCTGGCGCTCGAACGTCGGCCCCCACTCCGCCGAGGCGGGGCTCGACCACACACCGCCGGACACCGTCCTTTCGGGGGCCGCTGGTGAGTCGTCGGGATTCAGAATCTTCACCGTCGCACCGTTGAAACCTTTACCCGAGAACACGGGCCGGTAGACCGGTGTGTAGGTGATATCGGTCGGGTCTGGAAGTCTCAGGTTGACCGGGAACGTGTACGGCTGCGAGTCAATCCAGCCATTGTCACCGTCGGGAAACCGCTGGACAGCCTTCACGCTGTAAGAACCAAATGGCCAATTTGTTGCGGTTGTGTTCCAGCTGCCTCCGTTCACCGGCACAGGGCCTGGCGCTGGGGCATCAGGCCCGCTGACGACCGTGATCTGGACGGTTGAACCGGTGTAGCCGCTGCCTTCGAACTTCACCGAGGTGTCTGTCGGCGTGGTGACGGTGACGGCGGTCAACTTGGGGGGGCGCACTTTAAACGCCTGGGCAGTGCTCAGTCCCGACGGGATGGTCTGATAGGTTTGCTCCGCCACCAACGAAATCGTCCCTGGCCGCACTTGCACGTCGACATTCCAGGAACCGTTCGCCTCTACCCTGCCTGGAGGACCGACCGGATCACCGATGACATCGAGCCGTACTTCGACGCTGGCGCCCGGCCTCCCGTGTGTTCCGTATACAGTGAAACCCATCTCTTGAATGGCGGTGGACGCGGTGATGACCGGTGGCCCCATCACTTCGAAAGATAAGTAATTGGTGTAACTGAGAACCGGGCTGCTCTGCACTTTGTATTCGGCCCGCACAGTATAAGTTTTACTGGACAATGGCACCGATGGCCTGACTTCCCATGTTGTCTCTGGCCCTACGGCAGTCATCGAAGCCAATTCAGTTGTGCCGTCGAGTACTCTGATGCCCATGCCGGGATCAATCGGAGTTTCACCCGGAAAGCAAACCCCTCCGAAAACAACCTGAGCGGGATTCAAAAAACCGGCCGATTGGGGCTTGGTGAGGGTGGTTGGACGCCTGACAACGGTCTTTGGCCGCGTTATTCCATGTGCAGTTTGGGCGGCGACGTACCTTAAGTCCGACTCGTTTCGCATGGCGGCGTGCACCGTCCAGCTACCGTCACTATTGACATCGTAACCCGCGCCCAGGCTCTCGGCCGTGCTGGCATCCAGAATCATTACGCCAATGCCGGGTCTGGCGCCGACACCTGAAACAAGAAATGTTGATTCTGGGATATAACCCGACGGAGACAAGATTTGAAACGCAGGATCATGAGTCTCCATGTCCTGTGTGTTTTCGCCAGACTCGTCGTTTTCAGTATCGTCGTCAGTGTCCATGACGCACTCCGTAGTTTCTGGTTAACAGGCTGGCGATATGACTAGTTCGGTCATGGGCTCATTGAATATCCATCTCGCGAATCTAAACACCTGTTAGTTCTGACAGTACCGACGAGTGGCGGGGGAGCCGGCGCCAGAAAATACGGGTGACTACAGCGCCTTGCGCAACGGACTACAGATCCGCCAGAATCCGCCGGCTTGTGCGCCTTGGCCTTGCCCCGTAATTTGATTCGTGTCGCTGACAACCAGCGATCGGGTTTAGTCGCCCGGCGGTTCGACACGATGTGCACAAGCGTCATCTCGAGGGGTTTTCCCTATCCCATACTTGATGGTGGCTGTACGCAGGGCGCCCTCGGGCGCGCCGGATTTCGTGTCTCCGCCGGTCGACTAACCTGCGTCCAGCCGCCTCCCTTCATTCGTTTAGTCGCGAGCCGGGTGGCGGCCCCACTACGGAGACCGATCATGATCAAGCCAACACCCAATCCCCCGAAAACCGATTCACAACCCGCTCACAAAACCCTCGACACCAAAAAGCTCGACAAAGCCGCGCAAAAAGCCCTGGACCACTACCTCAAGCCCAACGCGGACAAACCGGACAAACCCGAACGACAACTCGACTACTTCATCGTCGCCCCCGACGCCGACCCCGAAGGCATGCTCGCCCACACCTACGAAACCTTCTGCTCGGTAAGCACGCTGATTCTGGATTTATCGGAAGATCTGGAAGGCGCCCCACGCAACCTGGCCCTGGCGATTCACCAGATGGGCGAGATGGGCGTGTTGTTGCTGGAGAAGTTGCTGGATAACGAGACGAAGGTTCAGCGCTAAGGCAGCTCTGAAGCTGCCGAAGGCTCGGGCCGCGTTCGGACGATCTTTCGTTCAGGACTCAATCGTCTGGAAAAAGATCGCAGCCTCGTTGCACTCGGCAGCTCCAAGTGTCCCAATTGGGGAACGTGCTGATTAAACAATCTTGGGTTTCCGCACAAAAATCCGCAAAAGCACCGGAAATCATCTATCGTACGACATCACTAAACCAAGCAAATACGGGCGCTATCAGCCGTTTTATTTTCCGCAGAAATTTCCGCAGAAATCACCAAACAAATAGCCGTTTGTGTTCTCTGGAAGCAAAAAAAATGATTATCTCGAAAACGTACCTTGACCCAGTACTGCCAGAAAACCTGCCCGACTCGATCATTCAGGCCGCCGATCAGTTGCCGCGTAAGGCAGAATTTCTTGCCGGACGGCTCGCCGATGAGACATCGAAGCAATTGGCGGGCCTGTTGCGCATCACCAATACCTACTACTCGAATCTGATCGAAGGGCATCGAACTGAGATCGCTGACCTGCAGGCTGCGCGCACAATACCGAAACGAGAAAGAAAGGAGCTCAAAGAGCTTGCCGTGCAACACATGACGCAGCAGGAGGTGATGGAGCGGGTGCTTCGAATGCGCCCAACAGATAGCTTCTGCGCTATGTTCGATCCCAAGTTGATCGCGACCATCCATCGTCGGCTGTTCAAGGACGCTTCAATCGAGGAACTGACCTTAGGCGATGGTCGTATGATGGAAGCAGGCAGATTGCGGGCAGAAGAGAATGAGCAAGTCCAGGTTGGCGCACATGTCGCTCCAGCTGCCGCAGCTGTATTGCCCATGCTTGAGCATCTGCAACAGCATTACGGACGAATAAAGGATCCGCGGCGCCAATTGATCGCTGCCCTGGCAGCCCATCACCGAGTGGCGCTTGTCCACCCCTTCCTTGATGGTAATGGTCGAGTGATTCGGATGCTCACCCATCTGCAACTTGTTCACCTTGGGCTAAAACCTTTCCTCTGGTCACTGTCTCGTGGCCTGGCTCGCCGGCAAGATGAGTACTATCGCTTCCTGGCCTTGGCTGATCGCCCTCGCGAGGGTGACTATGACGGGCGCGGACAACTCTCACAGCGTCACTACTTCAACTTCATCGAGTTCATGCTCGATGTCTGCCACGACCAGATTGAATACATGACGACGTCGCTAAACCCAGCCAGGCTGCGCGAGCAGGTTGTTCATGTGTTTTCAACCGATCCCGACCTTCGCCGTGCCGGTATCAGACCCACCAGTGCAGCTGCGGTGTTGGCTCTTCTCACCCAAGGTGCGATGCCGCGTGCAGAGTTCAAGGTGTTCACGGGTTTGAAGGATCGGCTTGCAACGGAAGAACTGGGCCGCTTGATCGAAGCGGGGATAGTGGTCAGCAGTACCCCCAAATCCCGCACGGTAGAAGTGGGTCTGCCTGCACGCTTCGCCGGATTGATCTTTGCGAACCTGCATTTCCAAATGGGTTGAGTTGTGGCGGTGACTCAATGTGTTGCTGCTGGATAACGAGACCGCCTGGCAACTAATGAGGCCGAACCTCAAAGCGCCCGCTCTCGACCCAATCGGAGGCCGTCGCGCCGTCTGCCGTGTCGGTGATGATCTGCCTGAACCGGCACCAGTGGCCGCCAGCGGCCAGCGATTGCGATGCCCCTCCCTGCCAACCACCCGCTTCGACGTTGAGATCCGAAGCCCAGACTTGATCCGGATTGAACCAGCTCACCACTCGCCCAACACCCGGTCTTCCCTCGCCTTCGAAGCGAACCGGGTTGTCGACCCAACCTCCAGTCACGGGCACGTCGATGGAAGGTTGATAGGTGCCCAGCACCACCGACCGCACCGGCGAATCGGCGGAATCAAAACCCTCGCTCGACGCCACGGCCATCAGGCCGTAGAGGCCGCCGGGTAGATCGAACTCCACCGTCACCGACCAGGTGCGATCCTCCAGCACCGGGCTACTGCCCAGCACCGCATGCGTGGCGTCACCCAGTTTTACCGTCACGGTATCGCCCGGCACACCGAAACCCGACACCACCACACGCCGGCCGATGGGCTCGTCGGTGGCCGGGGTTTCAATGAACGGGGCTGCAGGCACGACGTTGAAGGTCAGCGGCGCAGTGTCCTTGGAGGGCCGACCTTCGAAGCGTTGCCGGGCCACAATCGTGGTTTCGCCTACCGGCAGGGTCACGTCAGCGCTCCAGCCGTCGGCGCCCACAAAAACATCTTCGATCAACGGCTCACTTGCGCCCTGGAGCCAGATATCAACCCGACCGCCCTGCATGCCTTTGCCAGACAACGTCATGCTGCGCGGCAGGTTGCCGCCCGGCTGCGGCACGTCAAACTCCGGTGGCAACACCACCACCTCGAACCTCAGGGTTTCACTGCGCTCGGACGGCTCCCCACGCAGGGTCTGTTGCGCGTCGATGGTGTAGGGACGAAACTCCAGCACGGGCAGCTCGACGGACCATTCGCCGTCGGCGGTCAGCACTTTGGGTTCGCCCAGCTCCGTTTGAAATTGCGCGTCACGCACTTGCATCGACGCCTCGGCCATGCCGTCACGCCCACGGACGGTCAGCACGCGACCGACCTCGGCACTGGGAGCGGGATACGTGATCACCGGTTTGCGCATGGGTGTGGCAACCGTGAAGGTCCTTTGCGCTGGCGGTGAGGGTTGCTGGGCGGCGGTCTGGATCAGGGTCGCGGTGTGGGTGACCTCGGGGGCAAACGGCTCGGTGCGCCGGAAACTCCAGGTGCCATTGTTGTTCTCGACGGGGTGTTCGGTGGCGCTGTCACTGAATGTGAGTGTCAGCACCGCCTCCGGCCAGCAGGTGCCACTGAGGTTGGGCGAGAGACCATTTTCCACGGGCACGTGCATGACCGGTGCCAGCGGTGGGATGGTGACCTCGATTTCCTGCCAGGTTGGCGATTCCTGACCATCCTTGAATTGTCTGATTTTAACCTGGCGCTTGAACGTCGGCCCCCACTCCGCTGAGGCGGGGCTCGACCACACACCGCCGGACACCGTTCTTTCGGGGGCCGCTGGGGAGTCGTCGGGATTCAGAATCTTCACCGTCGCACCGTTGAAACCTTTACCCGAGAACACGGGCCGGTAGACCGGTGTGTAGGTGATATCGGTCGGGTCTGGAAGTCTCAGGTTGACCGGGAACGTGTACGGCTGCGAGTCAATCCAGCCATTGTCACCGTCGGGAAACCGCTGGACAGCCTTCACGCTGTAAGAACCAAATGGCCAATTTGTTGCGGTTGTGTTCCAGCTGCCTCCATTCACCGGTACAGGGCCCGGCGCAGGGGCATCGGGCCCGCTGACGACCGTGATCTGGACGGTTGAACCGGTGTAGCCGCTGCCTTCGAACTTCACCGAGGTGTCCGTCGGCGTGGTGACGGTGACGTCGGTCAACTTGGGGGGGCGCACTTTAAACGCCTGGGCAGTGCTCAGTCCCGACGGGACGGTTTGATAGGTTTGTTCCGCCACCAACGAAATCGTCCCTGGCGGTACTTCAACCCTGGCATTCCAGGAGCCATTCGACGCTACTGTGCCTTGGCCGACCGGTCTACCGATAACATCGAGCCTCACTTCGACGCTGGCGCCCTCTATTCCATCTCTTCCATATACCGTGAAACTCATCTCCTTATTGGCTGTGGACCGGGTGATGCTCGGTTTACCCAAAACAGTGAAGGAACGGTGTTCCTCGGTATATCTAATGGGTCCGCTCCCCGACTGATAGGCAGCCTGTGCTAACCAGGGTCCATTGGCCAGGAGCTTGCCCCGGGCCTCCCACGTTTTCTCGGTGTTGACGGAGACTCTTTCAGACAGCTCAGTGCCGGCGTTAGGGAAAACCGCCCAAATTTGATTGCCTGGAGCTCCTCGCCCCTTGAAGACAAGCTCGTCGGCGCGCACGATGGCGTTCGCTGCGGGCTCTGTCAGTGTCGTCGAGGCCCGGTAAATGGTCTTCTGATTCGATTTAGCGGATGTCGCGGTATCTACTTTTTGTATCGCGTAATAGGTCAGAGTATCCAACCCGCTCGGCATGTCGAATATGGCGGTCCAGCTACCATCGATCTTGATTTCGGCAGCACGCAAAAGACCATCGCCGTCAGCATTATGAACAGTGATCCAGCCGGCACCATGTATGCCACCGTACCCTGTAACAGTGATTGATGCCGTGGCGATCTCACCCGACGGGCCTGTGATGGTAGGAGCGCTGGGCACAAACCTATAGGTTTTATCAGCATAGATATGAGGATCGTCCCCGAGGTATATGTCATACACGTACTCAAACCATACCTCTACTAAACGGGCATTTCCCTGCACCTCTAAAGTCGCGTTTATTTCATGCCATTTCCCGTCTTGAATCCCGTTATCGCTAGTTAGCTCGCGCCAACCCGTATCGGCTGCCGACTTAAGTTTGATGTAAACATTACCCTTGTTACGACCGTTATCTTTCGCGCTGTATTTCGGCCTCGTCAATTGAAAAGACCTGCCGTCTGCCGACCATGCATACAAGGCAGTAAAATTCGCCCAAAGAGAACCACCAATCGCCTCTAGAAACACTTCTCCCGTTAAGGAACCAGGAAATGACACATCCTCGGAATCAGGAGCATCGTCAATGTGACTGACCGCCCCCTCGTTATCATCTCCCTGCGAAGCATCTTTTGGCTCGCTTTCTTCTAAGTCGTCGCCAGCGCCCATGACTAACTCCTCAACTATTAACTGAAGCAAAAAAAGGCACTGGTTAGAAACGCCAAGAGCCTTCTTAAGCGCAGTAAATGCCAAATCAGGTTACCTAAACACCTGTTAGTTCTGACAGTACCGACGAGTGGCGGGGGCCCCGGTGCAAGAAAATTCGGGTGACTACAGCGCCTTGCGCAACGGACTACAGATCCGCCAGAATCCGCCGGCTTGTGCGCCTTGGCCTTGCCCCGTAATTTGATTCGCGTCGCTGACAACCAGCGATCGGGTTTAGTCGCCCGGTAATGAAGTGATGTGCACAAGCGTCATCCAGTCGGGCTCCCCTATCCCCGCACTTGATGGTGGCTGTTCGCAGGGCGCTCTCGGGCGCGCCGGTTTCACTTCTCACCGGTCGACTAACCTGCGTCCAGCCGCCACCCATCGTTTAGTCGCGAACCGGGTGGCAGCGCTATCAAAGAGAAGTGAATATGATCAAGCCAACTCCCAATCCCCCGAAAACCGATTCACAACCCGCTCACAAAACCCTCGACACCAAAAAGCTCGACGAAGCCGCGCAAAAAGCCCTGGACCACTACCTCAAGCCCAACGCGGACAAACCGGACAAACCCGAACGACAACTCGACTACTTCATCGTCGCCCCCGACGCCGACCCCGAAGGCATGCTCGCCCACACCTACGAAACCTTCTGCTCGGTAAGCACGCTGATTCTGGATTTATCGGAAGACCTGGAAGGCGCCCCACGCAACCTGGCCCTGGCGATTCACCAGATGGGCGAGATGGGCGTGTTGTTGCTGGAGAAGTTGCTGGATAACGAGACGAAGGTTCAACGCTGAAGGTTAAGCCGACTGAATAATGTCGTAGATGCGATGAAGAACCTGTGGGAGCGAGCCTGCTCGCGATGGCGTACTTGAGATCGCTATCGCGAGCAGGCTCGCTCCCACACTGGGTCAGTCGGCACATTCAGCATTGATGCAAGCTGATCCACCGTTTTCGTGAACAAGCCCGCTCCCACAAGTTGGATTGAGGCAACCCCGCAAAAGTCAGGCCGATTCCTGCAGAGGCGGTTTCAAGCCGACTCCGGCAACGGATGAAAACTGAAATACTGCTGCAACGCACTCACCAATTGCCCGTACTCCGGCGGCGCCCACTTGAGGCTGAAACCGGCGTCGAAATGCTGCGGCGTCACATCTTCGTGGCACCACAGGCAACTGGCCTTCAATTCGATGTCCATCTGCGGTCCGTCATCGCTAGGGATCTTGAGATGCAGATTAAAGTCCGCGCCGACCATCAGCGGCAAATGGCTGATCAGCATCAGGCCATCCTCAGAGACGTTGCCCAGAAAGCCGATGGGCTTGTCGTTCATACCGTTGAACACGCGCAGGAAATACGGCAGCTGATGCCGCTCGATTCGCCTCTTTTTGTACATGTCCTGTATCGCTTTTTGAACGCCCCTCTACCAGGGGCTATCGATACTTCGGAACGGGCACGAACAGGCCCGCTCTCCCCGATCCCGGTGCCAGACGCTTGCAAGCGCCTTGGCTCTACTTCTGCCGGTCACAGGTGCCTCTTGAATTAGAGACCTGGCTCTAATCACTTCTTGTACAAAATATAGCTCAAGGTTTGGCGACAGCCAGCCCCGGGACGATAGTTTCATCCTGTGCAATCGTACAAGGTGGGGGTGGCCAGGCATTGCCCCTGGCCATGATATTGACGGACGGTATCAGAGCGCGGTGGGGCGGATTACCGGGGCGCTGCGGAGCGGGTAATGACCCAGGCTCTGCAAGGTTTCCAGCCGGGCCCGGGCGCGGAAGGCGTATTCGCTGTTAGGGTATTGGGTCATGATGAACTGGTAGGTTTGCGCCGCATCGACAAACAGCTTCTGTCGTTCCAGGCATTGGCCGCGCATCATCGAGACTTCCGGCTGCATGTAGCGCCGGGCACGGCTGGCGCGGTCGACCTTGGACAACTCGAGCATCACCTGCTCGCAATTGCCCCGCTCGTAAGCCTTGTAGGCCAGGTTCATGTGGTGGTTCATCGACCAACGGGTGCAGCCCGTGATGCTCAGGGCCAGGGCAACAAAAAGCACGAATCGCATGGGAGGTTCTCCTGTCTTGAGCTCTGTATCGACCTGGGTGGGGAAATCTTCAACCCGAAAACGCAGCTTGGCAGTGCTCTTGTGGCGAGGGGATTTATCCCCGCTGGGCTGCGCAGCAGCCCCCAAGCCAGCCACCTGGGTGTGTCAGGTTAATGTGCATCTGCCATCTTGGGGCTGCTTCGCAGCCCAGCGGGGATAAATCCCCTCGCCACAGAAGGAATGTGAAGCCGTAGAGGCGCAAAAATTTTCAGGAATGTTCATTTCGAAAAGAAACGAAAAAGTAGTGCATATGAACAATGACTACACCCAAAGAGCATAGTAGCCTTCGCTGGCGCTTGAACCTGAGGAGTCTTGCATGTCCGTCCGTCGCACCAAAATCGTCGCTACCCTTGGCCCGGCCAGTAACTCGCCGGAAGTTCTCGAACAGCTGATTCTGGCTGGCCTGGACGTTGCCCGTCTGAATTTCTCTCACGGCACCCCCGACGAGCACAAGGCTCGTGCCAAGCTGGTGCGTGACCTTGCTGCCAAGCATGGCCGTTTTGTCGCCCTGCTGGGTGACCTGCAAGGCCCGAAGATCCGTATCGCCAAATTCGCCAACAAGCGCATCGAGTTGAAGATTGGTGACACTTTCACCTTCTCCACCAGCCATCCGCTGACCGAAGGCAACCAGCAGGTGGTCGGTATCGACTACCCGGACCTGGTCAAGGATTGCGGCGTGGGCGACGAGCTGCTGCTCGACGACGGTCGCGTGGTGATGCGGGTCGACACCGCCACGGCCACCGAACTGAACTGCACCGTGACCATCGGCGGCCCGCTGTCGGACCACAAAGGCATCAACCGTCGTGGCGGTGGCCTGACGGCGCCGGCCCTGACCGAAAAAGACAAGGCCGACATCAAGCTGGCCGCGGAAATGGAAGTCGACTACCTGGCCGTGTCCTTCCCCCGCGACGCTGCTGACATGGAATACGCCCGTCAACTGCGCGACGAAGCCGGCGGCACCGCCTGGCTGGTGGCCAAGATCGAACGCGCCGAAGCCGTGGCCGACGACGAAACCCTCGACGGCCTGATCAAAGCTTCCGATGCCGTGATGGTGGCCCGTGGCGACCTGGGCGTGGAAATCGGTGACGCGGAGCTGGTGGGCATCCAGAAGAAGATCATTCTGCATGCACGCCGTCACAACAAAGCGGTGATCGTCGCGACCCAGATGATGGAGTCGATGATCCAGAACCCGATGCCGACCCGCGCCGAAGTGTCCGACGTAGCCAACGCCGTGCTCGACTACACCGACGCCGTGATGCTCTCGGCCGAAAGCGCCGCCGGCCTCTACCCGCTTGAAGCGGTGCAGGCCATGGCACGCATCTGCATCGGCGCTGAAAAGCACCCCACCAGCAAGACCTCCAGCCACCGGATCGGCAAGACCTTCGAGCGCTGCGACGAGAGTATCGCCCTGGCGACGATGTACACCGCCAACCACTTCCCGGGCGTGAAGGCGATCATCGCCCTGACCGAAAGTGGCTACACGCCGCTGATCATGTCGCGCATCCGCTCCTCGGTGCCGATCTACGCGTTCTCCCCGCACCGCGAAACCCAGGCTCGCGCGGCCATGTTCCGTGGTGTCTACACCGTGCCATTCGACCCGGCCGCCCTGCAACCGGGCGAAGTCAGCCAGGCGGCGGTGGATGAACTGGTCAAGCGCGGCGTGGTGCAAACCGGCGACTGGGTCATCCTGACCAAGGGCGACAGCTACCACACCATCGGCGGCACCAACGGGATGAAAATCCTGCACGTTGGCGACCCGATGGTCTGAGTGACCGGTTGCTGAAAACAAAAGCCCTACCATGTGAATGGTGGGGCTTTTTGGTTTTTGCCATCTGAAAAAGGTGTTGCCTGGGCTGACGCTATCGCGAGCAGGCTCGCTCCCACAGGGGATCGGTGGTGTGAATGAATCATGCGTCCAACACAAAACTCCATGTGGGAGCGAGCCTGCTCGCGATAGCGCCAGCCCATGCGCTACAAAACTAATGCCTGTTGATAAACTCCGACAGCGCCGCCACCGCCTCTGGCGAGCGCAGTCGCTGGGTGAACAGCCTGCCCTCCTCTTCGATCACGGCGCGCAGTTGTTCCCGATCCGGGGCCTTCATCAGTTGTTTGCTGATGCGCACCGCTTCAGCCGGCAGCGATTCGAAGCGCAGTGCCACGTCCCGCGCCTTGGCCAACGCCGCCTCGCCACTGTCCAGCGCCTCGGTGGCGATGCCCCAGGCTGCCGCCTGTTCGCCGCTCAAGCCCTCGCCCAACAGCAGCAACTGCGCAGCCCTGGCCTGGCCGAGCAGCCTCGGCAGAATCAGGCTGGAGCCGAATTCCGGGCACAATCCCAGGCTGACGAACGGCGTTCGCAGCCGCGCGTCCCGGCTGACGTAGACCAGGTCGCAATGCAACAGCAACGTGGTGCCGATGCCTACCGCCGGCCCGGCCACGGCGGCGATCACCGGTTTGCGGCAATCGAGCAGGCTGAGCATGAATTCGAATACCGGGTTGTCGAGATCGGCCGGCGGCTGTTCGAGAAAGTCGACAATATCGTTGCCGGCGGTGAAGCAGTCATGGGACCCGCAGATCAGCACCGCACTGATCTGCGGGTCGGCGTCAGCCATCGCCAGGGCTTGGGCCAATTGGCTGTACATGGCCCGGGTCAGGGCGTTTTTCTTTTCCGGGCGATTGAGGCGCAGGGTCAACAGGCCGCGTTCGCGCTCAAGCAGCAGGGTATCGGTCATGGTCGGTCTCGCGTCTGAAGATCAGCGCTCAACCACGGGTCAGGAAGACATCGGCCAGCAGTTGATTACGCGGCAGGCCAGCCAGGTAGAGGCGCTTGGCAAAGGCCTCGACCCGGTCGGGATGGCCGCAGAGTAAGGCCTGGGTTTGCCGGGAAACAAGCCGCAGTTGCGCCAACGCAGACGGCGCCTCGGCCGTGGTCAGCAGCTCCACGGTGAGGTGTTGATGCTTGGCCGCCAGCGCTGCCAGGGGTTTGGCCAGATAGTGCCCGGCGGCATCATGGGCTACGTGAATAAGACGAATGGTGCCTTGGTGATGCTGATGCAGGGCTGAGCGCAAAAGACCGAACAACGGTGCCAGGCCAGTGCCGGCCGCCAGTAGCCACAGCGGCTTATCGTGCCACTCGGGATCGTAATGCAGGGCGCCGCCGCGCAATTCACCGAGAAAAATCGGGTCGCCCACTTTCATCTGTCGCGCCGCATTGATGAACTGGCCGGGCTCGCGGCAATCGAGATGAAACTCCAGGAAGCGGTCTTCTTCGGGCAGGCTCGCCAGGGAATACGGCCGGGCGACATCGCCGGCCCACAACACCAGGTGCTGGCCCGCCCGATAACGCAGCGCCCGCTCAGGAATAATGCGCAAGCGCAGCACGTCGGGGCTCAGCCAATCCGCGGCGGTCACCTGGGCGGCACGGCCGTCGCGTTGCGGGTCAAAGGTGTGGATCTGCACATCCTCGATCACCTGGCACTGACACGCCAGCCGCCAGCCTTGCTCGCGCTGCGCGGGGCTCAAGGCGTCGGGCCGACTGTCGCGCACGTCACCGTTCACGCACTGCACCAGACACGCATGGCAGCTGCCGGCGCGACAACTGTAGGGCACGGCCACGCCGCCCTGATTCAACGTGTCCAACAGATTGCTGCCCGCCGCCACCGTCCACTGCCGGTCGGCGACTTTTACTTCAGGCATCGACATTCTCCCAGGCAGCGGCGCACTGATTGCGGCCGTCTCGCTTGGCACGGTACAAGGCCTGGTCGGCGCGCTGCAATGCGTTGTCCAGGTCGTCGCCGGTCTCCAGCATCGTCATGCCCACCGACAGGCTGAGGGAGCCGATCTGCAAGCCGATCAACTCGACTTCAGTAAATGCCAGGCGCAGCCGCTCGCAACAGGCCGTCAGCCGCGAGGGGTCGCAGGCCGGCAGCAGCATGACGAACTCTTCGCCACCGTAACGGGCCAGCACATCACCTTCGCGCAGGCAGGCCGTGGCGATGCTGGCGAACGCCTGAAGCACCTGATCACCGGCGGCGTGGCCGTGCAGGTCATTGATGCGTTTGAAATGGTCGAGGTCGATCAGGGCCAGGCCATGCGCAACATTGGGCCGGAGTGTGTTGAGCTCACGGGACGCCAGGCGCAGGAAGTGCCGGCGGTTGAATAAGCCGGTCAGTTCATCCGTGGCCACCAGATCTTCGAGCTGACGCATCATGCCGCGCAGGGTGTCCTGATGTGCCTGCAAGGCAAACCGCCGCTGACGCATGCGTTGGCGCGAGTTCTGTACGTAACTGGCATAGAGCACCAGCCACACCAGCACGATAAATAGCACGCACACCTGTAACGCGGCCAGCGTGGGGTCAGGAAGCCTGAAGAAGTAACCGTCCCAGAGGGTAATGGCGGTGAAACTGAAAAACACCAGCATCGCGCAGCGCACGAAAGCCCGACGGGACAAGTGGAACAGCCCGAACAGCAGGATCAGCACATAGAACACCAGGAACACGCCCCGAGCCTGGTCCAGATGCGCCATCATCCAGGTCTGCCAGCCCAGGCCGATCAGTACCTGTATTTCAGTAAGACTGGGGTCGGCGAACCGCAGATTGCGGTCGGTGATAAACAGCGCGAACAGCCCTGCCTGGCACAACACCACCAACACGCTGCCGATGATGACATCGCGCAACGAATCGAGGTAATGACCACTGAAATATGCCAACCACAACAACACCAGTGCCAGCGCGTAAGTCGCGGCCGCCAAGGCGAAGCGTTTCAGCAAAAGACGTTGAATGGCGTTATGGGTCAATCGTTGACTCACCATGGGAAAGGAACTGACAGGAGGCGTCCTACGCTACAGGCCAGACGCCACTTTAGTGGCGTGCAGGGCAAATGACCATTCAATTCTGGAGCAGAAAAATGGCGTCAAAGCAATGGCCTAAATTGACGCAGTTGTTCGAGACTGGCTGGTCCTCTTGTGGTGAGGGGATTTATCCCCGTTGGGCTGCGAAGCAGCCCGAAAATGACTGAAGGCAAACAACCTGACACACCGAGGTGACTGACTTTCAGGGCTGCTGCGCAGCCCAGCGGGGATAAATCCCCTCGCCACAAAGGCAGCTCGCTCCCACAGGGTGCTCGCCTGCGATATACTGCCGCGCCTTTTTAGTGTCGCGCCAGCATGCCCGGCGTGCCTTAAGAGGTGCCGTCCGTCGACCGATGCCCCCAAACGGACGGCACCTTATTGAATGTTCCCGTCTTTAGAGAGGAGCGCGACTCATGACCGTGATCAAGCAAGATGACCTGATTCAGAGCGTTGCCGACGCCCTGCAGTTCATTTCCTACTACCACCCCGTGGATTTCATCCAGGCGATGCACGAAGCCTACCTGCGCGAAGAATCGCCAGCGGCCCGTGACTCCATGGCGCAGATCCTGATCAACTCGCGCATGTGCGCCACCGGCCATCGGCCGATCTGCCAGGACACCGGCATCGTGACCGTGTTCGTGCGCGTGGGCATGGACGTGCGTTGGGATGGCGCGACCATGAGCCTGGACGACATGATCAACGAGGGCGTGCGTCGCGCCTACAACCTGCCGGAAAACGTCCTGCGCGCGTCGATCCTCGCCGACCCGGCTGGTGCGCGTAAAAACACCAAGGACAACACCCCCGCGGTGATCCACTACTCCATCGTTCCGGGTAACACCGTGGAAGTGGACGTGGCGGCCAAGGGCGGCGGTTCCGAGAACAAGTCCAAGATGGCCATGCTCAACCCGTCCGACTCCATCGTGGACTGGGTATTGAAAACCGTACCGACCATGGGCGCCGGCTGGTGCCCACCGGGCATGCTGGGTATCGGCATCGGCGGCACTGCGGAAAAAGCCGCCGTCATGGCCAAGGAAGTGTTGATGGAGTCCATCGACATTCACGAACTCAAGGCCCGCGGCCCGCAGAACCGCATCGAAGAGATGCGCCTGGAGCTGTTCGAGAAGGTCAACCAACTGGGCATCGGCGCCCAGGGCCTGGGTGGCCTGACCACCGTGCTCGACGTGAAGATCATGGACTACCCGACCCACGCCGCGTCCCTGCCGGTGTGCATGATCCCCAACTGCGCCGCCACCCGCCACGCCCACTTCGTGCTGGACGGCACCGGCCCGGCGTCGCTGGAGGCACCACCGTTGGACGCTTACCCGGAAATCGTCTGGGAAGCCGGTCCATCGGCGCGCCGCGTGAACCTCGACACCCTGACACCTGAAGACGTGCAGAGCTGGAAACCGGGCGAAACCGTCCTGCTCAACGGCAAGATGCTCACCGGTCGCGACGCGGCGCACAAGCGCATGGTCGAGATGCTGAACAAGGGTGAAACCTTGCCGGTGGACCTCAAGGGCCGCTTCATCTACTACGT
Source organism: Pseudomonas sp. A214 (assembly GCF_900156295.1). Taxonomy (NCBI): domain Bacteria; kingdom Pseudomonadati; phylum Pseudomonadota; class Gammaproteobacteria; order Pseudomonadales; family Pseudomonadaceae; genus Pseudomonas; species Pseudomonas sp. A214. The sequence continues at coordinate 2,049,883 of NZ_LT707062.1, read as the reverse complement.
CGGCCCGGTCGACCCGGTAGGCGACGAAGTGGTAGGCCCAGCCGGCCCGACCACCGCCACGCGGATGGACAAGTTCACCCGCCAGATCCTCGAGCAGACCGGCCTGCTGGGTATGATCGGCAAGTCCGAACGCGGCCCGACCGCTATCGAAGCGATCAGGGACAACAAGGCGGTCTACCTGATGGCCGTCGGCGGCGCCGCTTACCTGGTGGCTCAGGCGATCAAAAAGTCCAAGGTTCTGGCGTTCGCCGAACTGGGGATGGAAGCGATCTACGAGTTCGAGGTCAAGGACATGCCCGTGACCGTTGCGGTCGATAGCAAAGGCGAGTCGGTACACATCACCGGCCCGGCGATCTGGCAGAAGAAAATCAGCGACAGCCTGGCGGTAGAAGTACAGTAACACGCACGTTGACGCCGTAAAAAAGGCCGGTGGGCGACAAACCCACCGGCCTTTTTTTATCAGCAAAAAACCTGTGGGAGCGAGCCTGCTCGCGATAGCGGTGGGTCAGCTTGCATCCATGTTGGATGTGCCTCAGTCATCGCGAGCAAGCTTTGCTCCCACACTGGATCTTCAGTGGACCCCAACCTATGTTCAGCCAAACCTCTTCTGGGGGGCCAAACCTATGTTCAGCCAGGCCTCTATTGGGGGACCAAGCCTATGTCAAGCCAAGCCTCCTCTGTGGGAGCAAAGCTTGCTCGCGATAGCGGTGGGTCAGCTTGCATCCATGTTGGATGTGCCTCAGTCATCGCGAGCAAGCTTTGCTCCCACACTGGATCTTCAGTGGACCCCGACCTATGTTCAGCCAAGCCTCCCACACAATGCTCCCCGCCGGGCGTGAGTAGAGCCGTTCATCGGCATGCCCGCCTACCTGTCAGATCTGACAGGTTACCCAAGGACCATCTCTTGTCATCCTGAAGTCATGCCGGGTATTCGCCCTGGCGTCGGCTAACAGAGATGATCCCGATGGCAGAACAAGCGCCCCTCCAGATCGTGACCCCGACCATCGCCGGCAGTGCTTCTATCGCCACCCTCGGTAACAGCCTCGGCCCTGTCGGTACGCGAGGGGCAAGTTCTTTTGAACTGCCGTTACCCCTGTCCGCCGCCCGCCACCTGACGCCGGCGCTGACCTTGAATTACAGCAGCCAGGGCGGCAACGGCATCTTCGGCATCGGCATGCAGCTTTCCATCGCCAGCATCACGCGCAAAACCAGCAGAGGTGTGCCGCACTACGCTGATGAGGATGTCATGGTCGACGCCGATGGGGTTGACCGCTGGCCCGAATTCAACGCCGAACCGCTCATTCGCCCCCTGGCGGGCCCCGGCAGTGCAACGTGCTCGGTGGTGCGTTATTACCCCAGGACTGAAAGCAGCTTCGATATTTATGAGCTGTGGACACCCACCGACGGCCAGGCACCCTTCTGGCGTGTCCAGGGCAGCAACGGCCATGTGTATTGCTACGGTAAAACCGAAGCGTCGCGCATTGCCGAACCTGAAGCCGAACCCGAGCCCGATCCCCCAAAACCACCACGCATCGCCGAATGGTTGTTGCTCGAAGAAGTCAGCCCGGCAGGCGAGCACATCTATTATGAGTACCAAGCCGACCCCGGCGCGCTGGACGGCCCCCACGACTATCGCGCCCAGCGCTACCTGCGGCGGGTGTGCTATGGCAACGCCAGCGCCAGTGACACCCTGTACTGCTTCGAAGAGCCCGACCCGGCCCAGCGCAACTGGCACTTTCATCTGCTGTTCGATTATGGGCAACGCACCCTCGATCTTGCGCAACAACCTTCCTGGCAAGCCCCCGAAGAGGCGCCCTGGCTGCTACGCAGCGACCCGTTTCACACCTATCGATACGGTTTTGAGGTCGGCACGCGGCGTTTGTGTCATCAGGTGTTGATGTTCCACCACTTCCCTGCCGCGGCCGATACTGAACCTGCCCTGGTCCGGCGGCTGGTGCTGGAATACACCGCCACTGCGCTAGGTTACAGCCTGCTGACAGCCGCCCACTATCAGGACTGGGACGCTGAAGGCGGTGTCGATTACAGCCCTCCGGTGGAATTGCAGTACACCGATTTCGACCTCAACCTGACACCCGAAAAATTCTTCGATCTGGAGACAATGCCCGCCCTCGAAGGCAACCGGCATTACCAATGCGTGGACCTGTATGGCGAAGGTCTGCCGGGGTTTCTGTGCCGTTACACCGATGCCTGGTACTACCGCGAGCCTGAGCGCGCCGGGCCCGATGACGATGCCATCGGTTATGGCCCGTGGTCTCGCCTGGACAGTATCCCGGTCGCCAGCCAAAACCCGGCCGTGATGCAGGTGCTGACTGACCTGACCGGCAGCGGCCGCCTCAATTGGGTCATTGCCCAACCCGGCATGAGCGGCTTCCATACCCTCAACCCGGACCGTAGCTGGTCGACCTTCACCCCGTTTGATCGTTTTCCGACGGAGTTCCTGCACCCCGCCGCGCAACTGGGCGATTTGACCGGCGACGGTTTACGCTCACTGGCCATGGTCGGGCCCAAAAGCGTTCGGTTGTACCCCAATCTCCGCGAGCAGGGGTTCGCACCGGGGGTGAATGTGCCCCATGAACCGGACAGCCCCCTGCCATTGTTCAGCGACTCGCGCAGCGAACTGGTGTTGTTCGGCAATTTGCTGGGCAGCGACAGCACCGAGCTGTGCCGGATTCGCTTCGATGAAATCAAGTGCTGGCCGAACCTGGGTCACGGGCGTTTCGGCGAAGGTTTTGTCATGAGCGCCCTGCCCTTCAGCTACGGCCAATTCGACGCTGACCGGGTGCGGATCGCCGATCTGGACGGAGCTGGAGCGCCCGCGCTGATCTACCTTAACAGCGACTGTTTCGATATTTACCTCAACCACGGCGGCAACGGCCTTGAGCAAACACCCGTCAAGGTGCCATGGCCGGTGGGCGTGCGGTACGACAATCTGTGCCAGGTCAGCCTGGCCGATCTGCAGGGGCTGGGTTGCGCCAGTCTGATTCTGAGCGTGCCTCACATGTCCCCCGATATGAAGCCCAGGCATTGGCGTTATGACTTCGTCGCGGCGCGGCCCTATCTGCTCAACGCCACCCATAACAACATGGGCTGCAGCACCACCCTGACCTATCGCAGCAGTGCGCAATACTGGCTGGATGAAAAACAACAGCGCCGGGCGCAGGGCGAGCAATTGGACTGTTATCTGCCCATGGCCCTGCCGTTGTTGGCACGTCAGCAACAGCTGGATGAAATCACCGGCAATTGCCTGACCCAGCGCTTCACTTATTTCGAGGGCGACTACGACGGCTATCACCGTGAGTTCCGGGGCTTCGCTCGGTTGTACCAGGTGGACAGCGAGTTGCCCGACGCTGAAGTGCAAAGCGGCTTTACCGCGCCGGTACTGGTCAAGACCTGGTTCCACACCGGCCGAACCGTCAACCAGCCTCTGAAGGACTGTTTCGACGGCGACGATGACGCCGTGCCGCTTGGCCCGGCGCTGTTGAGCTGTTTTCATGAAGGCGACGAGGCCGACGAGATTATCGTGCCCGACCCTGAGACCGCCCGGGATATGGCTTATGCCTTGGGCGGCCAGGTGTTACGCACAGAAATCCATCCCGCCGAATCGGACGATACGGCCCGGCCCTACACCGTGACGCAACAACGCTATCTGCTGCGCCAGCACCATCCCCATCACAAAAGCCTGCTGGTACTGGAACTGGAGGCGCTCAGCCATCAATACGACGGTTTTACCAATGACCCGCAAAGCCAGCACGGCATCAATCTGAAATGGAATCTCTACGGCCAGCTTGTTCACGGCTTCATCGTCCATTACGCCCGACGCCTTACGCCGCTCGATCCGCCTCCCTTCGACGATGAAGACGAGAACACCTGGTGGCTCGATGCCCATGATGAGCAGCAGCAGGTGTTCCACCTTGTCGAGAGCCGGGCCGAGCACCTGCACCTGTTCGACGAAACCGGGTGGCGTCAGCGCCTGGGCCTGCCCTGGCGCAGTCGAGCCAACGCTTTGCATCGCCCCAAGGGCGAACTGCCGCAAGGCCTCAACCCTCGCCAGATCAGCTATGAAACCTTCCTCGCACATCACGACTCCCCGCAATGGCAAGCCGCACGGCAATTGGTTGCGCTTGAGGAACAGAACTACCTGCGTGACGACCAAGGCGATATTGCCTTCCAGGCGTTGCTCGGCCCGCTGGAGACGGCCGAGTTCGACAAGCAGGCACTGGACGCCTACGACGCCGTGCCACCGCCGTTCGACATCCGCGGGCAACTGGAAGAAATCGGCTTTGAGCCCATGCCGCTGTTTCTGCCTGAAGATCCGGACGAAGACACCGCCGAAAACCTCTGGTCGAAAAAGAGCGGTTTTGCCACCTACCACTCGCTTGATGGCTTCTTCCAGATCCACGCCCTGCAAGAAACCCAGAGTCATGGTGTTACGACCCTGACGTACGATGCCTATCACCTGATGACCACCGCCATTACCCTGCCGGACGGCTGTACGACCCAGATCGAATACGACTATCACTCGCTGTTGCCGCAGAGCATCATCGACGCCAACGACAACGTGCAGCAAGCGCTGTATGGCCCCGACGGCGTGCCTTTGGGCATTACGTTTTTCGGCAGCGAAAATGGCCTGCCGGCAGGCTTCGATGCCATCGACACCTACGAGCTGCCCGACGACCTGACACCGGCTTATGCCATCGAACACCCCGAAGCCACCCTGGGCAGAATCGCCAGTGCCGTGCGCACCGACGAGTTCAGCTGGATGGGCGCGCTTGACCTCGCCCAAGTCTCCCCTACGCAGCGCAACGAGTGGATCAGCGCCCGCTACTTGATGCCCAGCGGCCATGTCCGCGCCAGGGCACGCATTCACCTGGCGCGGCTGGCCGAACGCAGCGCCGCCGAAGAACAGTTGTGGACGCTGATCCAGGCCACGGCCCGGGAGCCGGTGCACAGCGTCGTGCTGAGCGCCGATCGCTACCCGGACGATCCATTGCAACAGGTCCGCATCACCCTCAGCGCCATCGACGGATTCGGCCGCACCTTGCAAACCAAGCAGCGGATCGAACCCGGGGAGGCCTATGCCGTGGCCGAGGACGGCTCGCTGGAGCTACAGGGCGGGCAACCGTTGCAGCACTTGGCCGACCCGCGCTGGCGCGTCAGCGAACGGGTCGAGTACAACAACAAGGGTCTGGTCACGCGGGTCTATCGGCCGTATTTCGCCGACGCCTGGCGCTACATCAACGACGCCTCGCTGCGTCTGCACGGCTACCACGACCAGCAGTTCTACGATCCACCAGGACGCCTGGTCAAGGTCATCAATGCCAAGGGCTATGAAGCCTGGCATGTGCATCATCCCTGGTACTTGTGCGACCACGACTACAACGACACGGACCCGGGAAGCTGACGAGTGAGCAGGCTAACTCATGGCCGTACACCGGTCCTGTCGGTACTTGACGCACGAGCAGGCTCGGTCAGGCGAGTGGACTACTGGCGCCGATCGCCGAACGACGACACCCAAACGCTGGTCACGGCCCAGGCGTATGACGTCGCCGGGCGCCTTATCGCCCGATGGGACCCACGTTTCTACGGTACGGACACGGCCAACCTGCGCAACGACTACAACCTCACCGGTCAGCCGCTGCGTACCCGCAGCGTCGATGGCGGATGGCGCCTGGCATTACCGGGCCTGGCGGGTGAAACCTTGCAACGCTGGGATGAACGCGGCAGTCATTGGCGTATTGCCTACGACCCCCAACTGCGTCCGGTGGCCCTGGAAGAAAACGGCCAGGCCGACGTCGACACCTTCACCTACGCCGACGCCACGGCCGATGCCGATCACAACCTGCGCGGTCGGTTGCTCGAGCAGGTCGACCCCTCGGGTACTGTGCTTCTGGACAGCTATGGCCTGGTCGGCCTGCCGCTCTGTGAGACGCGTATTTTTCACGACAGCAAGGCGTTTACCAGCCGTCGTCTCTTCGGGCCTTCGGGGGCTGTGCTTGAGCAGACCGATGCCGGTGAACACCAGCAACAGTCGCGCTACGATCTGGCCGGGCAGCTCAAGCAGGTGCAGTTGCGACTCAAGGGGCAAACCGACTGGCAGACGGTGTTGCACGATGCCCAATACAATGCCGCCGGGCAAATCATCGAACAGCACGCAGGCAACAGCGTCATCAGCCACTGGAGCTATGACCCGGCCACCGCTCGCCTGCTCAGACAACGTTCACAAAAAGCCCCGGCCACCGCACTGGTGGACTTCGAATATGTCCACGACCCGATGGGCAACATCACCCGCATTCTGGACCATACCTATACGCCTACCCATTTCGCCAACCAACGAGTCGATGGCCATCGTGCCTTCAGCTACGACTCGCTCTATCGGTTGACCAGTGCCAGCGGTTACGACGATGGCCCGCCCTCGGATATACCTGGCCTGCCCCAGCCAACCGACCCCAACAACCGGCTCAACTACCTGCAAACCTATGAATATGACGAGGGCGGCAATCTGACCAAGCTCACCCATGTGCGTGAGGGTGCCGGCTACACCCGGCAGATGTTCATCGACCCGGGCAGCAATCGAGGGGTGCGATACCAGCCTGGAGATCCTGCCCCGTCATTCGACACACTGTTCGATCGCCATGGCAATCTCCTGGCATTGCAGCCTGGGCAGAACCTGCAATGGAACGCTCGGGACCAACTGGAAATGGTCACCCTGATCGACCGCGAAAACGCCGCCAATGACCAGGAACATTACCGCTATAGCCAAGGGACCCGGGTCTACAAACGTCACGAAACCCATACCGCCAAGCGCGACCATTTTCAGGACGTGCGCTATCTCCCGGGCCTGGAGATCCGCACCCGGGACAATGGCGAAGAACTGCACATCATCATCCTCGACACGGGCTTGATCAACGTCCGCTGCTTGCATTGGGTAACGGGCAAGCCGGCAGATATCGACACCGATCAGTTGCGCTACAGCCTGGAGGACCACTCAGGCTCAAACATGATGGAGCTCGATCAGCATGCGCAACTGATCAGTCACGAAGGCTATTACCCGTTCGGCGCCACGGCGTGGCTGATAGCCCGTCCCGGCGTAGAGGTCAGTTACAAGACCGTGCGCTATTCGGGCAAGGAAATGGACATCAGCGGGCTGTATTACTACGGCGCACGTTACTACGCGCCGTGGCTGCAGCGTTGGGTCAGTGCCGACCCGGCAGGGGATGTGGACGGGCTGAACAGGTATGCGTTCGTGGCCAACAATCCACTGCGTTATGTGGATACGGACGGGCAGGCAAAAGCCGAGAGCGTGATCGTGCTTTATTCAGGCTTTCTCTCCGAACTCAGTGGAGAGTCCAGCCAACTGCTCGGGCAGCTTCACAACATCATCCAGCAAAAAGGCGTGTTTAGAAGCCTGATGGGGAATCTGGGGGGAGAGCTGGTCAAAGGCGTCTTCGGCTATGAGACAGGCGTGCTGGGCGGCGAGGTGGTCGACCTGGTGCTGCCTGATGCCCCTTTCACAACGCCCTACACCACCACGGGTGGACTGATCGGTGGCAACGTCGGCGGCGATGTGGCCGGCGAGATCGCCGATCCGTTCGTGAATAGCGCAGGGTTGGTGGGCGCGCTCATACCGCAGACCTCAAAAATATCCGTTGAGGCGATCGATCGCAGACTCGGTATCGAGGGTGCGGTTAAAGACATCAAGAATTGGCGGCAGATGAAAGATGAGGTGATCCACCCGGCGCTCAACTCAGTCCTCAACCCCAGCTTCGTGATGAACCGGGTGATGGGGTCGTGGATCCCGATCATCGGCGGCACACTCAATATGTTCGCCCGGGCCATCGAGGGCGAAGACATCAAAAACCGCCTCGACCCCGTCAAGATCGGCAAAATCGAAACGCTGCTCGCCGACTGGAAAACGGCTGTGGAGCAACGCGCTGCCTGGACCGAAAATGCTTTCGATGCGTTAGGCTCCGATGTCATCTCCCCCGCAGACCTGCTGCCCAACGTTAACTTCATGACGTCCAAGGAAGCCCTGGCACCGATCAGTCGCGCCGCCTTGCGCAAAAGAACCCAAGCCACCCTGGCCAACATCAAGGCCGCGCAGCAGGGAATCACCGCTTACAAGGAAATGGGCACGACGGACAATTTGTGGGCGAGTTGGCATGCGCATCCTGTCGGCCATGGCAAGGGCCGCCCGAAATGGATGACCACGTGATCCAGGCAGCTCGGTTCCTCGTTGCATCAAGGTTCAGACTGACAACACCCCTCTGGAGGCCAGAGCCCCATGAGTACCGTGCATTTGCGCACTCCAGACGTCGTTGCCGTGGATGGCCGTGGCTTGCCTGTGCGGCAAACCACTTACTTGCGCAACCAGGCCTCGACGCCCGCCGTCGCGCTGATATCGCGCCAGCACCACAAGAGCATCGGCCACCTCGTCGAGCAGTGGGACCCTCGCCTTTTCGGTCAGGCGCCCAAACCCAATCTGACAACGCTGCATAGCCTCACCGGTCAGCCGCTGCATACCGACAGCGTCGATGCCGGATGGCGCCTGACATTACCGGGGCTGGCGGGTGAATCCCGCCAGCGCTGGGATCAACGCGCCCATCATTGGCGCGTGACTTATGACCCTCAGTTGCGCCCGATAGCCCTGGAGGAAAACGGCCAGGCTGAAGTCGACACCTTCATCTACGCCGATGCCATGGCTGATGCCGATTACAACCTGCGCGGGCAATTGCTTGAGCAGAGCGATCCCTCCGGCACGGTGCATCTGGACAGTTACGGGTTGACGGGCGAGCCGTTACGCCAGGTCCGCCGTTTTGCCGATGCCATCCCCCACATCTGCGAGCAGACCCTCGACGCCCTTGGCACGCCCGTGAGCCGGACCGACGCCGCCGGCCACCGGCATTACTTGCGGCTGGACATCGGCGGGCAACTCAAACAGGTGGACCTGCAACTCAGGGACCAGGACACGCCACAACCCATTCTGCTGGACGCCCGCTACAACGCCGCGGGCCAGATCGAGCGCCAGGATACGGCCAACGGCTTGACCAGCCGCTGGACCTATGACCCGGCCAACGATCAACTGAGCAGCCTCAAGACCGGAAAACCCGGACAAGCCCTGCTCCAGAACCTGACGTACTTCCATGACCCCATGGGCAATGTGCTGCGTATCGAAGACCATACCGTCGCCCCCCTGTACTTTGCCAACCAGCGCGTAGACGGTCATCGCGACTTCACCTACGACTCGCTCTACCGTTTGATCAGCGCCAGCGGTTTCGAGGGCGAGACACCTCATCTGCATCCCGGCTTACCCGAGCCGATCGTCCCCATCGACCCCGGCCACCGTTTCAACTACACCCAGCTGTATGACTACGACACCAGCCACAACCTGACCCGACTGCGCCATGTTCGCGACGGCAACAACCACACCCGGACACTGCGCATCGACCCTCACAGCAACCGAGGCGTGCAGTGGACCGAAGGCGATCCGGAGCCGGATTTCGACGCGCTGTTCGATGCCCATGGCAACCAGCTGTACCTGCAACGCGGCACGCAGTCGCTGGTGTGGGACGCCCGCGACCAGCTCACTAAAGTCACGTTGCTCAAACGCGACAACGGGTTGCTGAACGATGACGAAACCTGCCTCTACAGCCAGGGCGAACGGGTCAGCAAGACCCACACCACCGCCAGCACTCGCCACGAAACGCGATATTTGCCAGGCCTTGAAATCCGCACCAGCAGCCACGGCGAACAACTGCACGTGGTCACCTGTGCATTGGCCCATGGCAGTGTTCGTTGCCTGCATTGGGAAGCCGGCCAGCCAAGCGACATCGAAGCCGACCAATTGCGCTACACCCTCGACGATCATTTGGGTTCCAGCACCTTGGAGCTGGACCGTCACGGCGCCTTGATCAGCCTCGAGCACTACTACCCCTTTGGCGGCACCGCCTGGCACGCCGCTCGTTCCAGAATTGAAGTCGACTACAAGACCCTTCGTTATTCAGGCAAGGAAATGGACAGCAGCGGGCTGTATTACTACGGCGCACGTTACTACGCCCCGTGGTTGCAGCGCTGGGTCAGTGCGGACCCGGCGGGGGATGTGGATGGGTTGAATCTGTATGGATTTGTCGGCAATAACCCGATGACGTTGACCGACTACCAAGGGTTGATACTAGAGACCCCGGCGCAGAGAGACGCTAGAAAAGCGCAGAGCGCAGCCTATTGGCAACGCTGGAAAAACTATAACCGGCTGGACAGGGAGATCAAAAAGTTCACGGACATCATGAAGCTGACTTCACGCAGAGCCAGCGAAGCGCAAACTCAACTGGCCAGCCATCGCTCGGCAACAGCGCACGCCCAGGCCTCTGCGGTACGTGTGGGTAGTCACGTCGGTGCACAGGTTGTCAGCTACGGAACGGGACTCGCGGTAGGCTTCGGCGCCGCGGCGCTGGGCAGCGTGGCGGGACCACCCGGCATCGTCATGGGCGCCGCGCTGGGGTTCGTCACCAGCAAAGCGGTGAGCGTTGGCCTGGATTATGCGCTGGAACGATTGAGCCTGAGCGCAGCGGTCAACTTCAAGAGCCGGAAACTGGACCCTGAAAAAATCGTCAAGAAAGGCGAATACAAGAATCTTGACCTCTTTCACTATGCCAAGGCAAAAGCCCGGGATCTGGCCCACGCCGTCAGCGCGCCCACCCAGAAAAACGTCCTGAAAGCGGGAAAGGAAGTGACCAGCACTGGCACCAAGATCGCGCTGAAAGCGACAGGAACCGTGGCCTCCAGCGAAATAGGAGCCGTGACCAGCATTGTTTTGGGAACCATTGAGATCATTCATGAAATTGGCGCCGCAAGCCATGAACTGACCGAGGAGAAAATCGCTCGGGCAGATGCGCACATCAACGGCATGGTGGAAATATTGAACGCACAAATGGCCCACATCGAGACGCTGTTTGCCGAGGCGGAACTTGACGCAGTCAATACCTACCGACCGCTCAGCAAAGTAATCGGCCAGTCCAGTGGCGACACGCCTCAAAGCCTGAGAAGGGAGATGGAAGCAACCATCGGCCGCTTGAGGAAGACACAAAGCATGCTCCGATAACGCCGGAGCGAGGCGCATCACCGCGGGCAGACGGCATGCTATCGTGCCTGTCCCTGCCCAGTCCTTGAAACAGTCACATGCCGGCAATGCCTCGTCCCTTGCGTCTGTCGTTGTACACCCTGCTGATCCTCAGCGGCGCCATCATTGCCGCAACCCTGGCCGTGCGGCACGCCGAACGCCAGGCACTGGAAGAGGATGCCAGCCGTGCGAACCAGCAACTGGCGTTGTACGCCAACTCCCTGCATACCCTGATCGAGCGCTACCGCGCCCTGCCCGCCGTGCTGGCGCTGGACCCCGAGTTGCGCTCGGCCCTCAAGGGGCCGGTCAGCACCGCGCAACAGGACGCGCTGAATCGCAAACTGGAACAGATCAACGGCGCCGCAAAGTCTTCCACACTGGAATTGCTCGACCACACCGGCCTGGCCGTCGCGGCCAGCAACTGGCGTCTGCCCAGCAGTTATGTCGGACACAATTATGGCTTTCGGCCGTATTTCCTCCAGACCCGCACCCAGGGCACCGGACGGTTTTATGCGGTGGGTGTGACCAGTGGCATTCCGGGCTACTTCCTGTCCAGCGCAGTGACCGACGACAACGGTGAGTTCCTGGGGGCGATGGTCGTGAAGCTGGAGTTTCCCGAGCTGGAACGCGAATGGCGGCAGGGCAGCGACACCCTGCTGGTCAGCGATGCCCGGGGCATCATTTTCATCGCCAACCGAGAGGGCTGGCGTTATCGCCACTTGCAGCCGTTGACCGACAGCGACCACGCCGAGCTCAAGGCCACTCGCCAATACGACAAGCAACCGCTGCAACCCTTGGCCGTCAAGCCGCTGCGACGCTTTGACGACAACAGTCATCTGGCCCGGGTCGAGGCCCCCGACGGTGCCGTGGATTACCTGTGGGAGTCCCTGCCATTGACCACCGAAGGCTGGACGCTGCACTTGCTGCGCCGCCCGCAGATCGCCTTCGAAGACCGTCGCAACGCCGGGCTCGCCGCCGCCGGGCTATGGCTGGCCCTGGTGTTTCTGTTGCTGTTTCTCAACCAGCGCTGGCGCCTGGCAAAGCTGCGCCAGCGCAGTCGTGAAGAACTCGAACGGCTGGTAGAAGAACGTACCCGGGATTTGCGCACCGCCCAGGACGGACTGGTGCAATCGGCCAAACTCGCAGCCCTGGGACAGATGTCGGCGGCCCTGGCCCATGAAATCAACCAGCCGCTGACGGCCCAGCGCATGCAACTGGCAACCCTGCGCCTGTTGCTGGACCATGGCCGGGTCGATGATGCCTACAAAGCCATCAAACCCCTGGACGACATGCTGACCCGCATGGCTGCACTCACCGGCCACCTGAAAACCTTCGCCCGCAAAAGCCCCAGCGGCCTGCGCGAACGCCTCGACCTGGCGGTGGTGGTGGATCAGGCACTGCAACTGCTGGACACACGCCTGCGGGACGAACAGGTCAGTACGGTGCTGCACCTGACCCGCCCGGCGTGGGTGAGTGGCGATGCAATCCGTCTGGAACAGGTGCTGATCAACCTGCTGCGCAACGCGCTCGATGCCATGGCCGGCCAGCCGCTCAAACGCCTGGAAGTGCGCCTGGAAGCCGATGAGCAATTGTGGCGCCTGACGGTCAGTGACAGCGGCACCGGGATCGCCGAGGAACACCTGAGCCAGGTGTTCGATCCGTTCTTCACCACCAAGGCAGTGGGCGACGGCCTGGGTTTGGGCCTGGCGGTTTCCTTTGCAATCATTCATGAATCGGGTGGACGACTGACGGCGGACAACCATGAAAACGGCGCACAGTTCTGCGTGACCTTGCCGATCGATCAGGAGGCGCAGTTGCATGCTTAACCCTTGCACATTGAAAAAGGTCATCGTCGTCGACGACGAGGCCAGCATTCGCAGCGCCGTGGAGCAATGGTTGAGCCTGTCGGGTTTTGAAGTGCAGTTGTTCAGTCGCGCCGAAGAATGCCTGGCGCAATTGCCAGGACATTTCCCGGGGGTGATTGTCAGCGATGTGCGCATGCCCGGGCTCAGCGGCCTGGAGCTGCTGGCCGAAGTGCGCCGACGCGACCCGGACCTGCCGGTGATCCTGTTGACCGGCCACGGCGACGTGCCGATGGCCGTGGAAGCCATGCGCGACGGCGCCTACGATTTCCTGGAGAAACCCTTCACGCCCGAAACCCTGCTCGGCAGCCTGCGCCGGGCGTTGGACAAGCGCACGCTGGTATTGGAGAACCGTCGTCTGCACGAGCAGGCCGACGTCAAGGACAAGCTCGATGGGACACTGCTTGGGGTTTCACGGGCGCTGCAAAACCTGCGTCGCCAGGTGCTGGACCTGGCGACACTGCCGGTCAACGTGTTGATCCGCGGCGAAACCGGCAGCGGCAAGGAGCTGGTCGCCCGTTGCCTGCACGACTTCGGTCCCAGGGCAGACAAACCCTTCGTGGCATTGAACTGTGCGGCCATTCCCGAACCGCTGTTCGAGGCTGAACTGTTCGGCCATGAAAGCGGCGCCTTCACTGGCGCCCAGGGCAAGCGCATCGGCAAGCTCGAATACGCCGACGGCGGCACGCTGTTTCTCGATGAAATCGAGAGCATGCCCCTGGCTCAACAGGTCAAGTTGCTGCGGGTGCTACAGGAACAGAAGCTCGAACGCCTGGGCTCGAACCAGAGCATCCATGTGGACCTGCGCATCATCGCCGCCACCAAGCCCGACCTGCTCGACGAAGCCCGCGCCGGACGTTTTCGCGAAGACCTGGCCTATCGCCTGAACGTCGCCGAGCTACGCCTGCCGCCATTGCGTGAACGGCGCGAGGACATTCCTTTGTTGTTCGATCATTTCACCCACAACGCCGCCGAACGCCTGGGTCGCCCCGCCGTGCCCTTGAGCGGTGCGCAGTTGAGCCATTTGCTCGGCCACGACTGGCCCGGCAATGTGCGTGAACTGGCCAACGTCGCCGAGCGTCACCTGCTGGGACTGGATCAACCCCGCGTCCTCGACACGGAGCCAGGCCAATCCCTAGCCGCCCAGCAGGAAGCCTTCGAAGCTCAATGCCTGCGCGCCGCCTTGACGCGGCACAAGGGCGATGTGAAAGCAGTGCTCGAGGAATTGCAGCTGCCGCGTCGCACCTTCAATGAAAAGATGCAGCGGCATGGGTTGAGTCGGGAGATGTTTTTGTAGGGTTGGCGTTTTTTGTGGCGGCTGAACTGGCCTCATCGCGAGCAGGCTCGCTCCCACAGAAGTGATGTGTACACAGGTCGAAATGTGGGAGCGAGCCTGCTCGCGATAAGGCTGCCCGCTAGCCCGAAATCAAGCCGGCGAGCATTCGTTTCCGGTCGGCCACGTCCAGTGCCCGGTAGGCCTCCAGTAGCATTTCCTCATCAGGCGTCAATGGCGGTTTGGCGATTTGGGCGCGCTCACCGACCAGGACGTACTGCGCGTCCACGCCGATAACCACCAGTTTGGCCACCAGATCGGCCGGGCATTTCTGCCGCCCCGATACCACTTCTTTCAAACGCTGCGGGCTGGATTCACCAGCGGCACGGGATGCCGCGGCCAATGACAACCCACAACGGTCAATCTCCTCGCGCAGACGAACGTGGATATATCCCACCAAATCTATTGACATGGTGTAACTATCCCACCAAAATAATTCGGACAAACAGCAATCATCTTCGCCTCACAGGAGTCACCACCATAGCCCGTACCGACGCTGTACACCCGGGAAGTCACCTCAAATCACGGGAGCAAGCGTGTCGGAGCGTCAGGGCTGGAATCTACTCTGGAAATTTCCTACATGGAACAGAGAAGCATCTGTAGCACAAAAGGAAGTGTCGTAAATATAGCTCGCCTCTAGTCGTGAGACTCTTCCCTCTCGTCACCGACCTTCATCGAAGGCAAGAGCGCTTCAGCAGACGCATTGAATAACGTTGAGTTTTTAGCTTTTTTACTTGAGGTCTGACATGGATTTGAATCAAACGTTTACCCACCGTTGGGCTGCCTTGGGCAAGCTGGCGCTTTTGATGCTGGCGTTCGGCTTATCGTCGCCGGCGACCGCCAATCTGGTGGTTTATCCGATGACCAGCACGATCGGCGCCGAGCAGGATGGCATTGGACAGATCCAGCTGCACTCCAAGTCGGACAAGGTGCAGTACATCAAGGTCAGTGTGGTCCAGATCCAGCGCCCGGGCACGCCGGATGAACACGAAAGCCCAGTGTCTGCGGCCGATACGAAGGGTATCGTCGTGTCGCCACAACGCACGGTACTCGCTCCCGGCGCCAGCCGCACGGTACGGATTATCGCGCAGGCGATGCCCAGCGAGGAAACCGTCTACCGGGTTTATTTCGAGCCAGTGGCCGCTCCACAGGATCTGGCGGCAGAAGACGACGACCCGCAAGGCACGCAACCCAGAATCGGCGTAAACCTGATCTGGGGCGCGCTGGTGCGGCTGCTGCCCGATGACCGTCAAATGAGCGTCGGCTTGCAACAAAGCGGTGACGCGCTACGCAATGACGGCAACGTGCGCATCGGTGTATTGCAGGTCGGACGCTGCACCGACGTCAAGGGCGAAAAAGACTGCCTCTGGAACGATGTCAATCGCAGCTTGTATCCGGGCAGCACGCTCCCTGTCCAGGCATCCGGCACAAGCGGCAACCTGCTCATGCGCTTTGTGACCAGCGACGACAAACGGCCACGCACTTTGGCCGTGCTGCCGTAACCCACTCCCCCCTCACATTTTTCAATCTGAGCCATGTGCCTGCACATGGCTGGGCTCCTGTTCACCCATAGAAAAGAGGAAACACCCCATGAAACTGCTCAAATTCGCCCCGTTGGCACTGGCCGCACTGGTCTCGATGCCCGCCCTGGCGGTTGAGAAAAGCATCCTGGTCTATGCCGATGTCGATCCGACGCTGGAGTTGCTCCAATCCGATGGCAGTGCCCTGCCGCCCTCCATGGAGATGAGCTACCTGCCGGGTGCGGGTCTGCAACCCACCCGTCTGGGCACGCGGGTCTTCAGCAATGACACCGATAAGGACATGACCATCAGGCTGATCACCAGCCCCGTCCTGGCCAACATGACCAACCCGGCTTCCACCGCGGTTCCCCTGTCCGTCACCTTTGGTGGCAGAACGCTGAGCACCACCGGCGTCGCCTTGTCGGCGGCCGACCTGTTCCCCGGTGGCGACCCGACCAGCGGCTCGATCGAGCAGATGCTGGAGATCAAGCAAACCACCGTTGGCGCTATCGCAAACGCTGGCCGCTATGAAGGCATCGTCAGCCTGGTGCTGACTCAGCAACCGTAAACACAACCGTTCCTCCCAAGGGGGTACGGCGTCGTCGTACCCCCTTTCCTGCATCAAGGCCACGTATGAAACGCCACTTCACAGCTATCTCCATCTCCCTTTCATGGGCGCTGGCCGAAGGCGCCTGGGCCGCGACCGACGCCTTGACTCAGGTGCCGGCCGGCTTCGAAGCCTTGGTCGAAGGGCAGGTGGAACAGCTCGAACTACAACTGTTCAACCGCAATCTCGGCGTGCACCCGGTGCTGGTCCAGCCCGGCCGGATCGAATTCAAGCAACCTGAGCGCATCGCGGCCCTGCTGGTGGAAGCCGGCGTACTGGCCTCGCCTCAGGAACTGCTGCCATTACTGTCACAGCCCTTGCCCAGCAATAGCCAGCTGGCCTGCTCCTACGGCCTGGCCAGCGAGGCGAGTTGCGGCTATCTCGAAACCGAGGCAGTGGCCGTGATTCTCGATGAGGCCGGCGCCCGTCTCCAGGTCCTGCTGCGCAAGGACTGGCTGCCGACCAACGAGGCCTCGGCCCTGCGGCTGCACACGCCGAGCGAGGCAGAGAATGCCCTCGTCCACCGGCAAAACATCAATATCGCCCAGTCCGACAGTTACCGCGCCCTGGGTGCCAGCGGCCTCGGCGCACTCGGCCTGGGAGAAAACAGTCACCTGGGGTTCACCTGGACCTATCAGGCCAACCAGAACAAGCGCGGCAGTGACAGCAACCTGGAATTCAACAACGCCTACTACCGGCGAGACTTCGACCGTGAACACTACGCACAGGCGGGACGCATGGACATGAGCAACCTGTCCAGCGCCGAAGGCGGCAACTTCAACTTCAGCCTGCTGCCTTTGGGCCGGATCGACGGCGCCCGTGTCGGCACCACCCTGGCCTACCTCAATCGCGACGTCGTCGGACAGGGCACGCCCATCTCCCTGATCCTGACCCAACGCGCCCGCGTCGATGCCTTTCGCGGCGAAGAACTGCTCTCCACTTCTTATCTGGATGCCGGTGTGCAGAACGTCGACACCCGAACCTTCCCCAACGGCAGTTATCCGGTGACCCTGCGGGTGATCGAAAACGGCCAGGTAACCCGTACCGAAACCGTGCCCTTCAGCCGCACCGACGGCAACGGCCTGGGGGATGACACCGTGCAATGGTTTTTACAGGGTGGGCGCACGGCCGAGCATTCCCTGTACGAACAAGATCCCGCCGCCGTGGCCCAGACCGGCCTGCGGGTACCGCTGCTCGATAACCTGGCGCTCACCAGCGCGATCACCTGGCTGGACACCGCGTTCTACAACGAAAGCCGCCTGGACTGGGCCGGCACGCTGGGCGCCAGCAGTTGGTCGCTGTCGGCCGCCCTCCTGGAGGGCAACGACGGGGCGAGCGGCAACAGCCAGCAGTTCACGTTCAACCATGGCCTGTCCTGGAACCTCTATCGCTACTCGCTGCGCAGCCCGTCCTGCGAGCACAACCGCCGCACCTACCAGCAGAGTGGCTGCAACGAATCGCTGACGGCCAGCGCATCGCTGCCGTTGGCCGGCGGCGCCCTCACCGCTGGCTATAGCTACAACCGTTATGCCCAGGTGAATCCGTCCTACTACTGGAACACGTTGCCCGGCGAGCCGGACCTGACCGACGAACTGACCACCGCCACCTGGGCCCGCACCCTGCAGGTGGGGTTCTCCCGCGGGCATCGCCTGGGCCAGTTCCACCTCACGCACCGCGTGGGCGCGTTTCGCAATCAGAGCGGCAATCGGCCGACCGACCACGGCCTGTACCTGAGCCTCAGTCTGTCCCATAACCAGCGCTCGACATCCGGTGGCTTCCGGCAGACCAGTGTCGGCCTGGACGCGCGCCGCGAGCAGGCCGCCAGCGACAGCGTCCGGACCAGCCTGGCCCATACCCGTGTCTGGGACAGCGAGCAAGGTCGCAACGAGATGAATACCGGGCTGGGTTACGACGACCTGGGCCGCTGGGACGCCGAACTGGCCGGGCGACTCGAACGTAGCTGGGGCGAAACGAGCCTGGCGATGTCACAGCGCGGCGGTGACCGGCATGATTCACGCCCTGGGCTCAGCGGCAACCACTCTTCCTCCCTGGCACTGGGGCGCGAAGGTTTCTTCTGGGGCCCCGGCCAGGGCGGCACAGGCCCTGGTGCCGCCGTCGGCATCGTCGCTGCGCCAATGGAAAACGCCACCGGCGCCGCGGCCAAGGTCAGTGGCGGCTACGGCGCCCAGACCAGCATCGGCTTCGGCGAGAAACGGCTGATTCCGATCAATGGCTTCGAGGTCTCCCAGACTCGCATCAGCGATGCCGATGCCTCGCGCCAGAACCTGAGCTCGGTGAATGTCGGCAACGGCAGCCGCGACTGGTTCCTGCCACCCGGCAAGCTGGCGGTACAGCGCATCGAGTCCAGCCTCAGCTACACCTACATCGGACGCCTGGTGGACGCCCGGGGACAACCGCTGGCACAGGCGGCCATCCTCAACGCAGCGATGATGGAAACCGCCGAGGACGGCAGCTTCGTCGTCGATCTCAACAAACCCCCGCAACCGTTGTTCGCCCTGGACCTGAACGGTGTGCATGCCTGCGCCGTGCAGTCGGCCACCGCTCGCAGCAGCTTGCGCCAGGTCGGCACGCTGACCTGCCAGAGCACCACCCTGGACGCTCTGCCCAGAGACCTGCGCGACCCCGACCGACTGGAACGCTGGACCGCGCGCCGCAGCGCCGCGTTATCGTCAGACAAGAGAAACCAGCCATGAATCTGATCTTTCACCGTTGGGCCCGTCGCCTTGGCGCACTGATTGGCGCGTTCGCTGCGCTACCGGCGCTCGGGGACATCCATCCCAGCAACCACTATCAATCCGAGATGCTGCAATTCGACCGCTCGACCCCGCCCGCCGATCATTACATCTGGACGCGGATGACCCATGGCTGGCACGAACAGCCCGTGGCAGGCGCAGGCTATAAGACAATGCATTTTGTCTGTCTGTCCAACACCGATCCAGCAACAGGCCAGTGCCTGACCACCACCGGAGGCAGATATGGCACCACCGAGATAAAGCTGCGTTTCACGGAGAAACGCAGCCGACTGTCCGTGGTTCTGACCGTCAAAGGCAACATTACACGCAGACTCCCGATCCACAGCCCCTGCGGGGTGTGGGGTTCCAGCACCTGGATGCTGACCTCGACATCACATGGCAATTGCGAGGGAGTGGATGCGACGGGTACGGCCTCCACCCTCTGGATTCCTCGGTCAGAACTCGCCAAATTGCCTGCCGGTGGCATCTGGACGGCGCAATTGGTCATGAAGCTCAGGAGGTTCTACTCGCAGCCAATCGGAGACGCCCATATCTACACCGTCGATTTCAAGCTGGACGTGACCGATCACAATAACGTGCAGATCTACCTGCCCGCCCACGGCATCAGCACCCCGCAGGTGGACCTGAACCTGCGCACCCGCCCGTTGATCAATGGCCCCGGCGGTATCGTCTCCGGCCAGGCTGTCGTCGATGCCTGCCTCTACGACGGCTACAACTCCAACAGCCAGCGTTTCGAAATGCGCGTCACCGACAAAAACCCCGTACCTGGCATGGCTGGACGCTTCTTCGTGCAGCACACCTCCGGGGGGACGGACGAACGTAACCGTATCGAATACCGGGTTCGCACCCGCACCGCCAACCTGGGCGAGACACAGCATGTCTCAGGTCAACCGGTGACCTTTACCGGTATCAACAATGCCGATATCCGCGCCGTGCGCTTGCCCAACGTCCCCTTCCCGGTCGTGTGCACACCCTGGCCGATCACCCTGGAGACACCACAGTTCCGGCAGATCGACAAGAATACCGGGCAATATCGGGGAGAGCTGAACCTGGAGTTCACGCCTTCAACGTCGTCGCCCTGAGCCTTTGGGTGTCGGTACTGGCGCCATCGCGAGCAGGCTCGCTCCCACAGGGTTCTGTGTATGCAGGTCCAATGTGGGAGCGAGCCTGCTCGCGATGAGGCCAGCAGCCAAGCATGATGACCTTCAGAATGAGCGGATTCCCGCTCATTCCACCGCCAAAATGAGCGCCTATCCGCTCACCCAGCATTCAAAACCCCTCTAGACCGGCCTTCTCCCACCTGGCACAGCTCCTGCTATAGCCCTGGCAGGCTGCGTTCCCACGCGCTCCACAAAAACAATTAAACGAAGGATCCTTCAATGGATAACTCCAACGCCCTTCCCCTCGGGTCGGCCGCCGCGCCCGCCCGTGAAAGAACCACTGCCAGCCGGATCAAGTCGATTTTCAGCGGTTCGGTCGGCAACATGGTCGAGTGGTATGACTGGTACGTCTACGCCGCTTTCTCGCTGTACTTCGCCAAAGTATTCTTCCCGGCCGGGTCCTCCACCGCGCAACTGATGAAAACCGCCGCGATCTTCGCCGTGGGCTTCCTGATGCGTCCGATCGGTGGCTGGTTGATGGGCCTGTACGCGGATCGCGCCGGCCGCAAGGCGGCGCTGATGGCCTCGGTGTACCTGATGTGCTTCGGCTCGCTGATCATCGCCCTGAGCCCCGGCTATGAAACCATCGGCGTCGGTGCCCCCATCCTGCTGGTAGTGGCCCGCTTGCTTCAGGGCCTATCGGTGGGCGGTGAATACGGCACCTCGGCAACCTATCTGAGCGAGATGGCCACCAAGGAACGTCGCGGCTTCTTCTCCAGCTTCCAGTACGTGACCCTGATCTCCGGCCAACTCATCGCCCTCGGCGTGCTGATCGTGTTGCAACGGTTCCTCACCACCGAAGAGCTGTATGCCTGGGGCTGGCGCATTCCATTCGCCATCGGCGCGTTGTGCGCGATAGTGGCGTTGTACCTGCGTCGCGGCATGGAAGAAACCGAGTCGTTCACCAAAAAGGAAAAAGCCAAGGAAAGCGCCATGCGCACCTTGATGCGCCATCCAAAAGAGTTGATGACTGTGGTCGGCCTGACCATGGGCGGCACCCTGGCGTTCTACACCTACACCACCTACATGCAGAAATACCTGGTGAACACGGTCGGCATGAGCATTTCCGACTCCACCACCATTTCCGCCGCCACCCTGTTCCTGTTCATGTGCCTGCAACCTTTGATCGGCGGTTTGTCGGACAAGGTCGGTCGGCGGCCGATCCTGATCGCCTTCGGCATCCTGGGGACGCTGTTCACCGTACCGATCCTGACCACCCTGCACACCATCCAGACCTGGTGGGGCGCGTTCTTCCTGATCATGGCGGCGCTGATCATCGTCAGCGGCTACACCTCGATCAACGCCGTGGTCAAAGCCGAGCTGTTCCCCACAGAGATCCGCGCCCTGGGCGTCGGTTTGCCGTACGCCTTGACCGTATCGATCTTCGGCGGCACCGCTGAATACATCGCCCTGTGGTTCAAGAGCATCGGCATGGAAACCGGCTACTACTGGTACGTGACGGCGTGCATCGCCGTGTCGCTGCTGGTCTACATCACCATGAAAGACACCCGCAAGCATTCGCGGATCTTGACCGACTGACCTGCGCACACACAAAAACGAAAGGGGCGAACCTGAATGGGTTCGCCCCTTTTTTTGTGCCTCGTGTCCGAAGATTTATCCGACATTAATCTCTGGTTAATGCCCGCCCTACATCCTCATCCTCACCAAAACGCTGTTCGGGTACGCCGGTGATGACATTTATCGCCGATCAGTAACAACGAGCAACCAATCGATAAATACGATTTGTTTGAGCGTTTTTTTGCGCTTTTTAATCGATTTAACAAGCGTAATATGAATTCCACACCCAAGGCGATCAACGCCAACCACTTCGGAGAACGACCATGAAAACCAAACTGATCCTCGCCCTGACCCTGTCCGTACTGGCCGCCAACACCTTCGCCGCCGATGGCTTCGACCGCACTCAGTCGGCCATTGCCGCTGACGGTTACGACCGCACCGGCGCTGCCACCGTTGCCGCCGACGGCTTCGACCGCACCGGCTCCAACGCTATCGCCGAAGACGGCTTTGACCGCACTGGCTCGAACGCTATCGCTGAAGACGGCTTCGACCGCACCGGCTCCAACGCTATCGCCGAAGACGGCTTCGACCGCACTGGCTCGAACGCTATCGCTGAAGACGGCTTTGACCGCACCGGCTCCAACGCTATCGCCGAAGACGGCTTTGACCGCACCGGCTCCAACGCTATCGCTGAAGACGGCTTCGACCGCACTGGCTCGAACGCTATCGCTGAAGACGGCTTCGACCGCACTGGCTCGAACGCTATCGCTGAAGACGGCTTTGACCGCACCAACACCGCCTCTCTCAGCTAATCCCAACGAGGCTCTCTCACAGCCCGGCTTCGGCCGGGCTTAGTTGTTTTTGGGGTACAGGAAAACGGTCAGCCTCAAGCCCAACACAAAAGTGGTCTCACTGAAGAACAAATTGTGGGAGCGAGCCTGCTCGCGAAGAGGTCAGCACATTCAACCCCTACGTCCCCTGCTACACCGTCATCGCGAGCAGGCTCGCTCCCACAGGATTGTGTGGCAGACGAAAGTTCCGTGAACCCTGAAGAGCAAATGAGTGAGCAGGCTTGCCAGGTGCTGACAAAAACAGTCGCCCCCTGCACTATCCACAACATCCTCAAAATCCATCCCCAGGACCCTCGCCTCATGCCCGACGACATCCACTACTACGAACCCGCCCACGGCCACGGCCTGCCCCACGACCCGTTCAATGCCATCGTCGGCCCACGCCCCATCGGCTGGATTTCCTCCCAGGACGCCGAAGGGCACCTGAACCTGGCGCCCTACAGTTTTTTCAACGCCTTCAACTACATTCCGCCGATCATCGGCTTCTGCAGCGTCGGGCGCAAAGACAGCCTGAACAACATCGAACAGACCGGCGAATTCGCCTGGAACCTGGCGACACGCCCGTTGGCCGAGCAGATGAACCAGAGCTGCGCCATGGTCGCGCCAAAGGTCAATGAATTCGAACTGGCCGGTTTGACGCCAGCGTCATCACGGGTGATCCAGGTGCCACGCGTGGCGCAAAGCCCGGTGTCCTTCGAATGCAAGGTCACCCAGATCATCCAGTTGCAGCGCGCGGACAAGGCATTGGTGCCCAGTTGGCTGATTCTCGGCGAGGTGGTCGCCGTGCATATCGCCAAATGGTTGTTGAAGGATGGGGTATACGACACCGCCGCCGCCGAGCCGATTTTGCGCGGCGGCGGGCCGGCGGATTATTTCCAGCTGGGTCCCGAGGCGCTGTTCAAGATGCACCGTCCTCAATAGCAGTGCACAGACAAAGCGTTTTATCTGTGGGAGCAAGGCTTGCCCGCGATGAAGACAACGCAGCCTGTCTTTTGAACCGAGGTGACTGCATCGCGGGTAAGCCTTGCTCCCATAACGTTAATCTCGCGGGTTCCAGATCAGCTCGCCCTCATCGCCCACACCCTTGAGATGGGTCAACTCAATGGCCGCCGCCGAGTCGGCATCAGTGGCCGTCTTGAACGTCTGATCTTCAAGCACCTTGTTAAAACGCGGCGCACCGGAACCACCAATGGCTTTGGTGGCAATCGCCGCGTAGTAGCCGCCGCCCTCTTTGGGGACGACCGCGGAAACAGCTTCGAAGGTTTCAAAGGCTTTACGTGCCATATTGCGCATCCTGGCGATGGAAAATGACGCTCATTAAACCTTCAACCCGCCAGTTTGTGTACCTTCGCCAGGCACCCTTCGGTCGCCTGGGCGGCGGACACTTCCCGGAAGGTGTGGAAATCCAGGCTGCTCACCACCAGGTCCTGTACCAGCTCGGCGAAGATCGCCATGGCCGGTGAGTTGAAATAAGCATCCATCGCCTGTTGATTGACCCAGAGCCCGGACACCAGCCACAGATCGGCGTCGCATTGCGATTGCTGCAAGGCAAAATGCAGGCATCCGGGAGCCTGGCGCGAAGGCGTGATCAGCGTACTCAGGCGTGCACCCAATGGCTTGGAGCAACCGGAACGGGCCCGCACAAAGGCCATGTGACTGACGGGGATCTGTGTAGACATGTTCAACCTCCCAGGTAATCCGTTGTGCAGCCCGGGACAGGCTGCGACAGGATCAAAGGTTAAGCGCCACCACGCCAGCCTGGTTAGTCGATTCCTGCCGACCCATTGCACAATCCTGCGCGGGAGCGGGACCCAATCGGTCCTCCATCGGCGAGGATCCGGGAAAGTTGAAACAAAAGGTTTCAAGCAAGTTTTTGTCACATTAAGCCATGGTGAATCGATGCACCGTGCAGGATCAGGCAAGCTTTCGACAGGATGTGGCTACCACTGCAACTTGCACAAACATAAGCTCTGCTCATCGCTCCCCCTTTCCCGAGGATTCCGGCATGTCGCCGCTTGACCACGCCCACGTCCCGCTGGACACGTATCTGGAACAACAGCGCGCCGAACTGGCGTCGATCATCGCCCGCAATACCAGTGAAGACGGCAACTACGCCACGGCCATCGACTCGCTGAATCTGTCGCGCCACAGTCAAGCCCATCAATTCGCACCGGTGCTGGCGCGACCGGCGCTGTGCATCATGGCCCAGGGCAGCAAGCAGGTGCGCCTGGCGGATGAGTTGTTCAACTACGATCCGCTCCATTACCTGGTGGTCTCGGTCTCGATGCCCCTGAGTGGTTGCATCGCCAGCGTCTCGCCCGATCAGCCGATCCTGGCCCTGCGCCTGGACATCGATCCGGCGGAAATCACCGCGCTGATTGCCGACGCAGGCCCCCTCGGCGTACCGACGCGCCCCACCGGTCGCGGCCTGTATGTAGAACGCTTGGACACGCCGATGCTCGACGCCGTGTTGCGCCTGACGCGCTTGCTCGACAGCCCGAAAGACATCGCCATGCTCGCGCCCCTGGTGCGCCGGGAGATTCTGTACCGCCTGCTGCGCAGCCCTCAGGGCTATCGGCTGTACGAAATCGCCATTACCAACAGTCAGAGCCATCGCATCAGCCAGGCGATCAAATGGCTCAATGGCCATTTCGAGCAACCGTTGCGCATCGATGACCTGGCCCGGGAAGTGAACCTCAGCGTCTCGACCCTGCATCACCGCTTCAAGGCCATGACGGCCATGAGCCCGCTGCAATACCAGAAACAACTGCGCCTTCAGGAAGCCCGGCGACTGATGCTGGCCGAAGGGCTGGAAGCTTCGGCGGCGGGGTATCGGGTGGGGTATGAAAGCCCTTCGCAGTTCAGCCGCGAGTACAGCCGCCTGTTCGGCGCGCCGCCGCTGCGGGATCTGGCGCGGTTGCGGATGACCGTCTGAGCTGATTTTTGGGTTGGCTGTGCCGGCCTCATCGCGAGCAGGCTCGCTCCCACAAGGGCTCTGTGTTGAACACAAATTCTCCGTTCACCCAGATCAACTGTGGGAGCGAGCCTGCTCGCGATGGGGCCAGTAAAGACAGCCCACTTCTAGCGCTCAAACCGCCCGCACCACATGCTTGATCTCCTGAAACGCCGCCAGCCCCCAAGGCCCCAACTCGCGGCCCATGCTGCTCTGCTTGTAACCGCCCCACGCCGCCTGGGGAAAGATCACTTGGGGGGCGTTGATCCACACCAGTCCCGCCTGCAGTGCATTGGCCACCTGTTCGGCAACTTCGGTATCGCGACTGACGACACTGGCCACCAGGCCGAAACGGCTGTCATTGGCCAGGGCAATCGCTTGCTCCAGGGAGGTGAAACGGCGCACACACAGCACCGGCCCGAAGATTTCTTCGCACCACAGCTCGCTGTCCACCGGCACGTCGGTGAAGACTGTCGGCTGTAGAAAATAGCCGCGCGGCAAATGCGCGGGGCGTTGTCCGCCGCACACCAGCGTCGCCCCGGCGCTCAAGCCCCGGTCGATATGCCCAAGCACGCGTTGGTATTGCGCCTGGTTGACCAGCGCGCCCATCTCCACGTCAGGGTCAAACGGGTCAGCCACGCGAATCGCTTCGGCGCGAGTCTTGAGCCGTTGCAGGAACTCGTCGGCCAGCTCATCGGCGACCAGCACGCGACTGGTGGCCGAGCACATTTGTCCGGCGTTGAAGAAACCGCCACCACAGGCCAGCTCCACCGCCAGCTCCAGATCAGCGTCGGCCAGCACCAGCAGCGACGACTTGCCACCCAATTCCAGGCTCACGCCCTTCACCGTTTCCGCCGCCCGTTGCATCACCTGCACCCCCACCGCATTGCTGCCGGTAAAGGAAATCTTCGCCACGCGCGGATCTGTCGCCAGCGGCGCGCCCACGGCCAGCCCCGTGCCGCAGATCAGGTTGAACACGCCGTGGGGTAAGCCGCACTCGGCGATGATCGACGCCAGTTCCAACTCCGGCAGCGGTGTCACCTCCGAAGGTTTGAGCACCACACAACAGCCGGCAGCCAAGGCCGGGGCGAGCTTCCAGGCGGTGGTGACCATCGGGAAATTCCACGGCACGATCAAGCCCACCACACCGCAGGGTTCGCGGCGCAGGCGTGCCCTGAAGTCATCGCTGGGCAATGCCAGTGGGCTGTCCTGCCGGGCGTCCAGCCCTTCGGCCAGTTCGGCGTAATACTCGAAGGTGGCGACCACGTCGTCGACATCGATGGCCGCTTCGAACAGGGGTTTGCCGTTATTGCTCGATTGCAGATGCATCAAGCGCTCACGAGCAGCCCGCACGCCGGCGGCGATACGGCGCAGAAGCGCCCCGCGCTCGGCGCCGGTGGTGTTCGACCATTGCGCCAAAGCCTGGGTCGCCGCGTTCAAGGCCTGATCGACGGCGCGCTCATCGCCGCCATTGACCGTGGTCAGCAGCGCCTCGGTGACCGGGTTGATCACCCGCAAATGCTGATCGCCCGATGACCATTGGCCGTTGATGTACAGGCCGTCCTGGGTGGTGGGGAAATTCATTGGGCCACCCCCACCATCCAGCGCGCCTGATCGATTTCGATCAGGGTCGGACCCTGGCGGTCGTGGGCCTCCAGCAATGCGGCGCGCAATGGCGCCACGCCGTCGACCGCCTGTGCAAAGCAGCCCAGGGCCTTGGCCACGCCAATGAAATCCGGGGTGTAGATGTCCACGCCCACCGGTTCAATGGCGCGGTTGACCATGTATTTCTTGATCTCTTCGTAACCCTGGTTATTCCACAGCAGCACGATCACTGGCACGCCTGCTTCCACGGCGCTGGCCAGCTCCGGCAGGGTGAACTGCAAGCCGCCATCACCGATCAGGCACACCACGGGCGGGCGCCCCTTACCCGAATCGATGCCGCCGAGCCAGGCGCCGATGGCCGCCGGCAAGGCATAGCCGAGGGTGCCGTAGCCGGTGGAAGCATTGAACCAGCGACGTGGATGTTCCGGGTTGAAGGTCAGGTTGCCGGTGTACACCGGTTGTGTGGAGTCACCGACGAATACCGCGTCGGGCAAGGCCTGCAAAACCGTGTCGATGAACAAGGTCTGCGCGCGGGTCGCGACGTCCCAGTCCCGGTCCAGATCCGCCCGTAACCGCGCGGCACGCACCTGGCCCCAATCGCTGTTGCGCTGGGTCAGGGATTGTTGCTTCAACCCATCGAGCAAGGCCTGGCTAGCGCTGCGGGCATCGGCCACCAGCGCCAGGTGCGGCGGGTAGTTGCGCACGGTCTGGTCCGGGTCGATGTCGATGCGCAGCAATGCACCGGGGATTTCGAAGCCGCCGGCGAAGGTGATGTCGTAGTCGGTCTCGGCCAACTCCGTGCCGATGGCCAGCACCACGTCGGCCTCGGCCACCAGTGCGCGGGTGGCCACCAGGCTTTGCGTGGAACCGATCAGCAGAGGATGACGCGACGGCAACAAGCCTTTGGCGTTGATGGTCAATGCCACGGGGGCGCCGAGGCATTCAGCCAGTTCGGTCAGTTCGCGGGCGGCATCAATGGCGCCGCCACCGGCCAGGATCAGCGGCCGGCGGGCCTTCGCCAGCATCGCCGACATCTGCGCCACGGCACTCGGCGCGGCCCCGGCACGGCTGATGTTCACTGGCCTTGTGGCGAGCAAGGCATCGGCGTCTTCGACCAGAACGTCCAACGGAATTTCAATGTGCACCGGCCGCGGGCGACCGGCCTGGAACAAGGCGAAAGCCCGGGCCAGCACTCCCGGCAACTCGGCGGCGGACATCAGCGTGTGGGAAAACGCCGCCACGCCACTCACCAACGCGCTCTGGTTCGGCAGTTCATGGAGTTTGCCGCGCCCGCCGCCCAACTGGCTGCGGGACTGCACGCTGGAGATCACCAGCATCGGGATCGAATCGGCGTAGGCCTGGCCCATGGCGGTGGTGATGTTGGTCATGCCGGGGCCGGTGATGATGAAGCACACACCGGGCTTGCCGCTGACGCGGGCGTAACCATCGGCCATGAAGCCGGCGCCCTGTTCGTGACGCGGCGTCACATGGCGGATGCTGGAACGGGCCAGCCCACGATACAACTCGACGGTGTGCACGCCGGGAATCCCGAACACCTGCTCCACGCCATAACCTTCGAGTAACTTGACCAATACTTCGCCGCACGTCGCCATTGCCACTGACCTTCTTGTTTTCGGGGAATGGCGTTATTGGAACGGCCAGGCCATAGCCGCAACAATGGATAAAAAGTCATACTAGCCATGTCCCTACATCATGGCTCGATTCCAAATGAAACGACTTCCTCCGCTCCCGGCGCTGCACACGTTTCTGATCACCGCCCAGTGCTGCAACTTCACCCGGGCGGCGGAACAGTTGCACATCACCCAGGGCGCGGTGAGCCGGCAGATCGCCGGGCTGGAGGAGCATTTGGGTTACGCGCTGTTCCTGCGTCAGGCACGGGGCCTGAGCCTGACGCCGCAGGGACAGGCGTGGTTGCCACGGGCGCAACAGGTGTTCGGCCTGATCGCGGAAGCGGTGGAGCAGATCGGCGAGAAACGCCAGAGCGTGCGACTCAAGGCGCCGACCTGCGTGCTGCGCTGGCTGATGCCGCGTTTGCTGCAATGGCAAAAGGTACGACCGGACATACCGGTGGAGTTGACCACCACCGTCCGCCACGGCGTGGATTTCCAGCGCGAAACCTTCGACGCCGCGGTGGTCTATGGGCCGCCGCCCGCGCCTTCATTGACGAGCCTGCACTTGTTCGACGAACAACTGACACCGGTGTGTTCGCGTCCACTGCTTGAAGGTCCGGTGCCGCTGCGCTCACCCGCCGACCTGCAACACCATCTGCTGCTTCATCCCACCAGTGACGAGCGCGACTGGAACGCTTGGCTGGAGGCTGCGCAGGTGCAACTGAGCAACGTCAGCAAAGGCCAGCATTTCGAAACCCTGGACCTGGCGATGTCCCTGGCCTCCCAAAGCACGGGCGTGGCGATTGGCGACTGGTCGCTGATCGGCGACGACCTGAACGCCGGGCGACTGGTGATGCCCTTCGAACTGAAGGTCAGGACCGGGTTGGCCTATCACCTGGTGTATCCGCGCAAGCCCGGAGCGTCGGAGCAGTTGCAGGCGCTGATGGAGTGGTTGGTGGAGCAGGCGCAGACGCGCTAGCTGTTTCACCGCAAGCCCCCTGTGGCGAGGGGATTTATCCCCGCTGGACTGCGCAGCAGGCCCCAAGCAATCGAACATGATCAGCCTGACATACCGAGGCGCCAGTTTTGGGGTCGCTTCGCAACCCAGCGGGGATAAATCCCCTCGCCACAGATCAGTCCCCTTATCACGGGAAAAGCTACAGCAGATTCGGCACCTGCACCGGCTCGATCTGCGCCCAATGCGAGGTGTCTTCGCGATGCTGCTGCAAGTAGGGCAACACCGCCCCCAGCAACGGTTCCTTGAACGCTTCTTGAAACCGGTGGGCCAGGCCCGGTATCAGCTTCAGGCGGCTGCCACGGATGTGCGCCGCCAGGTGCACACCGTGCATCACCGGCAACAACGGGTCGGCGGTGCCGTGAACCACCAGGGTCGGCACGCGCAGTTGATTGAGCAGCGCCACCCGGCTCGGCTCGGCCATGATCGCCATGATCTGGCGTTGCACGCCTTCGGGGTTGAAGGCCCGGTCATAGGCCTGGGCGGCCTGATGCAACAGTGCTTGACGATCATCCACCACCATCGGACTGCCCAGGGCGGCCAGCAGATCGGCCTGTTGTTCCAGGGCCACTTCACGATTCGGCGCACTGCGCCGGGACAACAGCTGCACCAGGGTTTCGCTGGGTGCCGGCAGGCCTTCGGCACCCGAGCTGGTCATGATCAGAGTCAGGCTCTCCACCCGCTGCGGCGCCATGGCCGCCATGTGCTGGGCGATCATCCCGCCCATGCTCACCCCCAGTACGTGAAAGCTTTGCACCTGCAACGCGTCCATCAACCCCAAGCCGTCGTCGGCCATGTCGGTCAAGGTGTAGGGAGCGGCCACGGGCAGGCCCAGCTTGTAGCGCAAGGCTTCAAAGGCCAGGTTGGCGCTGCCGGGCGCCTGACGCCAGGCGGACAAGCCCACGTCGCGGTTGTCGTAGCGAATCACCCGAAAGCCCTGCTCGCACAGGGCCGCCACCACCTCGTCCGGCCAATGTATCAACTGCCCGCCCAAGCCCATCACCAGCAACAACACCGGGTCGGAGGCACGGCCGATGCTCTGGTACGCCAGACTGACCTGATCCAGATCGACCCGTTGGGTCGCAACGTTGACATCACATCGAGAAGCCGCAATCGACGGCAGGCCGAACAACAACGCGGCCAGAAAGATAAATACACGCATGAAGAAACACCAAAACGCAGAACCCCAGTAGAGCGCGAGTCTGATGAAGTTTGTTCAAGCGCGCTGCCACAGTTGCGTGACAGTTTGATGAAGATTGCCAAATGGTCGCTCCACCCGGTCAAATGAAGCAAAGCAGAGCACTCCCCCTGTGGCGAGGGGATTTATCCCCTCGCCACAGGTCAGGTGCATGCCTGTAAGAGTATTCGGGCTTCAGGCCAACTGACTGCGCAACTGCCGCGCCGCCGCCACCATGTTCACCAGCGCCGCCTCTGTCTCCGGCCACGCCCGGGTCTTCAGGCCGCAATCGGGGTTGACCCACAGCCGGTCCGCCGCAATCCGCTTCACCGCCTTGCTCATCAACGCCACCATCTCGGCCGTGTCCGGCACCCGTGGCGAGTGGATGTCGTAGACACCCGGGCCGATATCGTTGGGATACTCGAACGCTTCGAAAGCCTCCAGCAACTCCATGTCCGAACGCGAGGTTTCAATAGTGATGACATCGGCGTCC
This sequence comes from Pseudomonas sp. A214, assembly GCF_900156295.1. Lineage (NCBI taxonomy): Bacteria > Pseudomonadati > Pseudomonadota > Gammaproteobacteria > Pseudomonadales > Pseudomonadaceae > Pseudomonas > Pseudomonas sp. A214. The sequence goes on along the minus strand of NZ_LT707062.1, from coordinate 2,018,250 downwards.
ATGTCGGCGATGGCCTTGATCACATCATTGAATTCGCTGTAGCACATGTGGGTGTGGATCTGGGTTTCGTCGCTTACACCCGATGCGCTCAAGCGGAAGGCCTCCACGGCCCAGTCCAGGTACGCCTGCCATTGCCCGCGTCGCAGAGGCAAGCCTTCGCGGAAGGCGGCCTCGTCGATCTGCACGATTTTGATCCCGGCCTTTTCCAGGTCCTGCACTTCGTCACGCAGGGCCAGGGCCAGTTGTTGCGCCTGGACCTGACGCGAGACGTCCTCGCGAGGGAACGACCACATCAGCATGGTCACGGGGCCGGTGAGCATGCCCTTCATCACCTTGTCGGTCAGGCTCTGGGCGTAGCGGATCCAGTCGACGGTCATCGCTTTCGGCCGGCTGATGTCGCCGTAGATGATTGCCGGCTTCACACAACGCGAACCGTAGCTCTGGACCCAGCCGAAACGGGTGAAGGCATAGCCGTCCAGTTGTTCGGCGAAATATTCCACCATGTCGTTGCGTTCGGCTTCGCCATGTACCAGCACATCCAGGCCCAGGCGTTCCTGGATCTGCACGGCATGGCGGATCTCAGTGTGCATGGCGTCCTGATAATCGTTGACCGACAGCTTGCCTTGCTTGTAGGCCTGGCGCGCCAGGCGAATCGCCGGAGTCTGCGGGAAGGAACCGATGGTGGTGGTGGGAAAGGCCGGCAGTTTCAGCCGGGCGCGCTGCTGCTCCATGCGCTGGGCAAACGGCGAGCGCCGCTGGCTGTCCTGTGGCCCTATCGCGGCGAGGCGGGCCTGAACCTCGGCTTTGTGAATGCGTGTCGAGCCGGCACGACGAGCATGCACGTCGCGGCTGTCGGCCAAGGCGTGTTGCACACCGGGTGCCTGGGGGTCGTTGAGCGCATCGCGCAGTACCGCCACTTCACCGCATTTCTGCACGGCAAAGGCCAGCCAGCTCTTGAGTTCAGGGTCCAGTCGGTCTTCACGCTCCAGGTCCACGGGGCTGTGCAACAGTGAGCAAGAGGTGCTGACCCAGAGGTTGTCGCCAAAACGCTCCTGGGCCGGCTGCAATTGCGCCAGCGCCTGTTCCAGTTCACAGCGCCAGACATTGCGACCATTGACCAGCCCCACCGACAGGATTTTGTAGGTCGGCAGGCGATCGAGCACCTGGCCCAGTTGTTCCGGCGCCCGTACCGCGTCGATGTGCAAACCGTCCACCGGCAGGCTCACCGCCAGGCCGAGGTTGTCTTCCAGACCACTGAAATAGGTCGCCACCAGCTTTTTCAGCGGCGAATACTGAAGGATGTGATAGGCCCGCTCGAACGCGCTTTTCCAGGCCAGGGGCAGGTCGAGAGTGAGGATCGGCTCGTCGATCTGTACCCATTCCACGCCCTGGGCCTTGAGGCGATTGAGGATTTCACCGTAGACCGGCAACAGACGTTCAAGCAGGTCGAGCTTGTCGAAGTCCTCGCCCTTGGCCTTGCCCAGCCACAGATACGTCAAAGGGCCGATGATCACCGGTTTGACCCGATGTCCCAGGGCATGGGCCTCGTCCACTTCCTCGAACAATTGCTCCCAACTCAGGGCGAAGCGCTGGTCGGCGGAAAACTCCGGGACCAGATAGTGGTAGTTGGTGTCGAACCACTTGGTCAGTTCCTGAGCGTATTGGGCTTGCCCGTGATCAGCTCCGCAGCAGGCAGCGGTGGCGCCTCGGGCCATGGCGAACAGGGTGTCGAGGGTCGGCTTGGCCTGGGCGTCGAGGGTGTTGTGGAATCGCGACGGGACGGCACCCAGGGTCAAAGTGTGGCTGAGCACCTGGTCGTACCAGGCGAAATCACCGACCGGCAGCAGGTCGATGCCGGCCTCTTTCTGCAGTTGCCAGTGCCGGGCCCGCAGTTCACGGCCCACCGCTTGCAGCGCGGCCGGTGCCAGGTCGCCCTTCCAGTAGGCTTCGAGGGCTTTTTTCAGTTCGCGGTCGGCGCCGATGCGGGGAAAACCTAAGGTGTGGGCCAGGGCCATGGTGTGTGTCCTCCTGTAAAAGATGGCGCCATTGTCGACAGCCAGCCCCACATGAGACAAACTCAACCTTTTCGTGTTGATCACGAGTTTTACTCATGGAGCCCACGGTGCTTGAAATCCGCCACCTCAAGACCCTGCACGCCCTGCGCGAAGCCGATAGCCTGGTCGAAGCCGCCGAACGCCTGCACCTGACCCAGTCCGCCCTTTCCCACCAGTTCAAGGAACTGGAAGAACGCCTGGGCATGCAGCTATTCGTGCGCAAGACCAAACCGGTGCGTTTCACCAGTGCCGGCCTGCGCCTGCTGCAACTGGCCGACGCCACCCTGCCGTTGCTGCGCAGCGCCGAGCGGGACATCGGTCGGTTGGCCGGAGGCACCGCCGGGCGCTTGCACATGGCCATCGAGTGCCACAGTTGCTTTCAGTGGCTGATGCCCACCATCGACCAGTTCCGCGACGCCTGGCCGGAAGTCGAGCTGGACCTGGCCTCGGGCTTCGCCTTCGCCCCACTGCCGGCCCTGGCCCGGGGCGACCTGGACCTGGTGGTGACCTCCGACCCGCTGGAACTGGCGGGCATCACCTACGTGCCGCTGTTCACCTACGAAGCGATGCTCGCCGTGGCCAACCAGCACCGACTGGCGAACAAACCCTACATCGTGCCGGAAGACCTGGTCAGCGAAACCCTGATCACCTACCCGGTGGAGCGCGATCGCCTGGACATCTTCACCCGTTTCCTGGAGCCGGCCGACATCGAACCGGCCCAGGTGCGCACGTCTGAACTGACGGTGATGATGATGCAACTGGTGGCCAGCGGTCGTGGCGTCTGCGGCATGCCCCATTGGGCACTGCATGAATACAGCTCGCGGGGCTACGTGAAGGCCAAGCGACTGGGAGAGAAAGGTTTGTTCGCCACGCTGTATGCCGCCGTGCGCACCGACATGCTCGATGCGCCCTACATGCGCGACTTTCTGCTGACGGCCAAGGACACTTCGTTTTCGACCCTCGACGGCGTCAGTGCCGTGCGCTGAAGCACAGCGTGTTTTTTCATTCGGTGTGCAAAATGACCAACTGTCTGAATATCACACTCACCTGTCAGGTCTGACAGGTGACACCCTTCTCCTTTCGCGCTCTGATGGTGCCAGCCCCGAGTCAGTTCAGGCACCGTAGCGAGGAGAAAGATGGACAGCGTGCGCAACTCATCGCAGGCCGACGCAGCTCTTGAGCTGCTGCCCATGTACATTCCCGGATGGAAGACACCCGTGCTGCCGACCGGCGCCTACCACGGCGGCATTCCCCTGACCATTCATTCGCCATCCATCAGCCTGTACATGGTGATTGATCCGGTGACGATACTCTCTGAACCAATGGATATCGGTGATTCTGTCGAGCTGTGGGTCAATGGCAAACCGACATCCGTGATCAAGGTCATCAAGGCAGGCGAGGAGAACGACCGCATAGACATGGAGTTGCCATGGGGGTGGCTGGTGAACGGCGGCAATACACTGTTTTACCGAGTGACCCGGGTCAGCCAGAATCACGAAGACTCGACCCCGATCCTGGACCTGCTGTTCCATTACCCGCCATCCGGGATCACGGTCAGCCATCCGGCCAGCGTCAGCCCGGCACAGCCAGGCACATTTACTTTAACCCGCAGCTACCCACGCGAATTTGATGAGGTGACACTGACCGTGGGGACTTGGAGTAAAACAATCCCCTATGTCCATCCTGCCAACCCGATCACTTACACGTTGTCGGCCGCCGACCTTCAGCAGATCGGCGACGGCACCCATCCGGTGAGTGCCCGGATTGTCGATCAGTTGCGCAACAGCAATATATCGACGACGAGCTCCATCATCATCGGCACGGCACCGGTGGAATGGGAGGATCACTACACTTCACTGGCGGACTCCTATAACGGCTGGATTCCCTATCTGGCGGCTCGTTCCGGATCTATCCGCCCGCACGTCATGAACCATCAATCAGTAAACGCGTTTTTCAACTTCACCGATCAAGGCGCCCCATACGGCTTCGCCGGGGTCATCCTCTATCAGGATTTCCTTTTCATTCCCGGACAATACCAATTCACGTTCGAAGGAACCCATGTTGCCGACAGCAGCCACATTCCAGGGCTGGTCAACCCGATCCTTTACCCTGACACCGGCATGCCGCAATGGCGTGGCGTGCCCCGTCATGTCCCCAAGGATGGAGTCTGGTACCTGTTTTCAATCGAGTTCACCATCACCGAACGAGGGATGGTACGAATGTATATAAACAATGACCAGGATAGCGGTAACGGCAACGATTTCGGCATACGAAACATAAGAATCGTGCGCTTGAACAGTGGAGCAGGAAGCATGAGCGCGCCTGCGGAGGAATCCGATTTGCCCGTTTATACCGGTCCACGGCCAGAGATCAAATACCCTTGACCAATTATCAGGACAAGGGCGAATCGACCTCTTCGCCCTTGATCTCAGGCATCGATATCTGGCGCCACATGTGGATTTTGTCGAAATAATCCTCGCCCACCCGCACCGCTAAAGGTTCAAGCCCGAACTGGATGAAACCGCAGCGCTGGTACAACTTGAAGGCGGCCTCATTGCCGGCGGTAACGGTGAGCTGGATGAGTTTCAGTGCAGGGTGGCTTTGCGCTTCGGCCAGTACAGCTTGTACCAGCTCATAACCCAAGCCGCGCTGACGAAATTCGGCCGACACATACATGCCAAACAGTGTTGCCTTGTGGCGGGCCTTTTCCCTCGGTTCGAAAGCCAGGCCAACGATGCCGGCCAATGTTCCTGCTTCGAACGCACCCAGCACCACATCAAGCTTGCCGGTCAACCGCCCTTCCCACCAACTCAACGGCATCAGCGCCCGCTCCCGCACACTGGAAGTGAACGCCTGCGGATGGCGATCGTAGGCTTCAAGCATCAGCTCGCGGTAGGCCAAGGCGTGATTGGCATCCAAACGCTCAATCCACATGCTCACGCCGTCCTGCGCTGTTCAAGCATCAGGCGCAACGCCAGCGCGCCGAGCACAAACCCCATGAAGTAGCGCTGCGCCGCCAACCAGGTGGGGTTATGGACGAACCAGGAGGCAATGCCGGCGGCGAACAAGGCAATCAGCAGGTTGACGCTGAAACTGACGCTGATCTGGGTCAGCCCGAGGATGATGCTCTGGATGAACAACGAGCCGTGTTCCGGACTGATGAACTGCGGGAACACCGACAGGTAAAACACTGCAATCTTTGGATTCAGGGCACTGGTGAGGAACCCCATGGTGATCAGCTTGCGCGTCGAGTCCGCCGGCAGTTGCTGGGCCTGGAACGGCGAACGTGCGCCGGGCTTGACTGCCTGCCAGGCCAGCCACAACAGGTACAGCGCGCCGGCCCATTTCAACACCTCATAGGCCATGGGCACCGCCAGGAACACCGCCGTCAGCCCCGCCGCCGCGGCAAACATGTGCACGAAGAAGCCCGCCACCACCCCCAGCAGGGAGGTGACGCCGGCTTTGCGGCCCTGGCAGATCGAACGGGAAATCAGGTAGATCATGTTCGGGCCGGGCGTGAGCACCATCAGCAACGCGGCGGCGGCGAAAATCAGCAGGTCCGGCAATGGAATCATGGGCGTCAGTCCTTGAGTCTGGGGTCAGCACGTCTCGAGAAGGCTGGCTCGATAAAACGGCAGGATCACCTCGCCTGTCAACGGCGCCAGCAGCAGATCGCTGTCACTGGCCGGGTCGATCCAGCGCACTTCTTCAATCTCGGCGGCGGGAGAAACCGGTGCATCGATGCTCAGTAAAAAAACGTCAGCCTGCACGACAAAACCCGGCTCGTTGGCGGCCGGGGCACTGAACGCCCCCAGGTAACGGGCCTGTGCCGGATCAATCGTCAGCCCAAGCTCTTCGTCCAGCTCACGGGCCAGGGCCTGGACCGGTTGCTCATGGGCCTCGATCTTGCCGCCCGGCTGCATGAAGGCCTGGGTGCCGCGCTTGCGCACCAGTAAGGTCCGGCCGTCCGGTCCGATCAACAGAGCGGCGGCGATGCGGATGATGGGAGTGGTCATGATGAAATGCCCTGGGCAGAAAATGCTCGCAAGGGTACAGAGCGCAGCGACGGGAGCAAAGCCCGGCGCCGCCTTCAGACGCCACACAAAACCACTGTGGGAGCAGTTTTTGTGGGAGCCAAGCTCGCTCCCACAGGATGACTGTACTCTCAGTCAGATCTGCATCACCCCAACATCGGCTTCGGCACAGAAGGGTCTGCCTCTTCGGGGATTTTGACGAACACGCTGTAGCGCGCCCCTTCCATCGCTTCGAAAGCAATGAGCTTTTCCACCAGAGGCGCGCTCAGCACCTTGCCGGCGTTGAGCAACAGCATGCCGTTGTCGGCGTTGAGGTTGCGCGCCAGGATCATGCCGGCCGTCAGGTCGCGGGTTGTCATGACCTGCACCGTCGGATCCGACAAGGTCACGTCGTCCAGGTATTCACCGCACGCCTTGATGAAGTCCTCCACCATGCCCGGGTCGTACAGTTTGCCGGCGTATTTGCGGATGTAGACCAGCGCCTCGTCGCTGTTCATCTGCCGCTCCAGGATCAACCCGCGCTGCAGTTCGATGAAGTCCACCGCCAGTTTCAACAGCCGCGAGCCGAACGGAATGGCCTCGCCTCGCAGATGGTCGGGAAAACCGCTGCCGTCCCAACGTTCCTGGTGATGGAGGATGATGCGCGCGGCGTCTTTCATCGGGTCCAGGGTCATCAGCAGCGACTCGCTCTGCTTCGGATAGGCCCGGTAGAGATCAAGCTCGGTGTGGTGCAGCATGTCGGCGGGCGTGACCATCATGTTGTCGGTCCAGCTCAGTTTGCCGATGTTGTAGAGCGCCGCGGCCATGGTCAGGTCGCGGTCGGTGGACTCGTCCAGAAAGTGCAGCCTGCTGTAGACCCGGATCAGCTCGATGATCTGCCGGTTGGTCTGCTTGGCCTTGGGCAGGCGCAGGTTGGCGATCAGCGAAAACACTTCGGTGCCGGTCACATAGCTGCGCTTGAGCTCGTCATAGGCCAGGTCGAGCATGTCGGCGGTCTGCTGCAGCTCGGCGGTGCGCGACGCCACGCGTTTTTCCAGGGTGGTGTTGAGTATCCGCAGCTGTTCGTTCTGTTCGCGGTTCAGCGCTTCGAGGCGCTGGCGCTCGCTTTCGGAGTGCTGGTGCGCCAGGGCCTGACGCAGGGCCTGCACCAGTTCCTCGTCGTTCCAGGGTTTGCTGAGGTAGCGATACAACTGCCCCTCGTTGATGGCCTTGGTCATCATGTCCACATCGGCATAACCGGTGAGCAGGATGCGCAAGGTCGACGGATAAAGCTTGCGAATCTGCGCCAACAAAGTGGCGCCGTCCATGTTGGGCATGCGGGCATCGGTCATGACCAGGTCGACCGGCCGCTCCTTGAGGATTTCCAGGGCTTTGGCGCCACTGTCAGCCAGCAGGATTTCGTACGGCTGGCTGCGCAATAACCGACGCAGGCTATTGAGAATCGACTCTTCATCATCGACCAACAGTACCGTCGGCTTCCTGACCGGTACATCCTGCGATTGATCTTCCATTGGACCCCCCTCCTGTTAACGACACCTGTTCTACGCTACCCCCGAATTAGAGGCTAGTAGATTGCGTGAATTTAGACACGATTTTGCCTTGACCGGCCGAGCGCATCTCAATGAGACAGCTATGCTGTAGACCATGAAGGGCCAAGTACAGGCCAGAATACTCATGCCAACGGAAGGGATATCAGATGTATCCACGGTTCAACAGTCAGCATCGCGACGGTGCACGGCCATGAGCCTGCCGACGGAAAGGGCCAACCGGCGGATCCTGATCGTCGATGACACTCCGACGATCCACGAGGATTTTCGTAAGATCCTCAGCCCCCATGCTATCCCCGAGGACAGCCTGAGCAGCGCTGAAGCAGCCCTGTTCGGCGCGCCTGTGGCGGTTGCCAGCCAGAGTTTCGTGCTCGATTCGGCCTTCCAGGGCATGGAAGCCCTGAATAAGGTCGAATCTGCCTTGGCCGAGGGCAAACCCTACGCCATGGCGTTCATCGACATGCGTATGCCCCCTGGCTGGGACGGCCTTGAAACCATCGAACGGCTATGGCGCGTCGACCCCAAGCTGCAAGTGGCGCTGTGCACCGCCTATTCCGATTATTCCTGGGAAGACATCGCCGAGCGCCTCGAACTGGGCGACCGCCTGCTCATCCTGAAAAAACCCTTCGATGCCATCGAGATCCGCCAGATGGCCAGTACCCTGACCGTCAAATGGCAGATGACCGAAGACGCGGCGCTGAAAATGGACATGCTCGAACGCGCGGTGCAGGAGCGCACGCGGGAACTGGCCGACGCCAATATCATCGTGCAGAACAGCCCGACCATCCTGTATCGCCTGCGTGGCGAGCCGCCGTTCGCGCTGATGTACATTTCCCACAACATCACCAAGTTCGGCCACGCGGCGGCGCAACTGGTCAACTCGCCGGACTGGGCGCAAACCCTGATCCATCCCGACGACCAAAGCAAGATCGACGACGCCATGGTCCGCGTCTTGAACCGCGACACGGCGGGGGCGTCCATCGAGTTCCGCATGCGCACCGGCGACGGCACGTTCCGCTGGGTGGAAAACCGCTACATTCCGGTGCGCAACGAACAGGGCCTGCTGCTGGAAGTGGAAGGCATCATTCTTGACATCACCGAACGCAAGCTGGCCGAGGAGAAAATCGCCCTGCTGGCCCGCACCGACGGCCTGACCGGGCTGGCCAACCGCGCCACCATGATCGAGCGCCTGCATCAAGCCTTTGCCGCGGCTCGCCGGGGAGCGGCGCCGTTTGCGATGTTTTACCTGGACCTGGACCATTTCAAGCGGATCAACGACACCCTGGGTCACCCGATCGGCGACCTGCTGCTGCAGGAGGTCGCCGCACGCATCAAGGGCTGTACCCGGGAAAACGACGTGGTAGCGCGCCTGGGTGGCGACGAGTTCGCCATCCTGCAACTGGATGTCCACGAAGCGACCCATTGCGCCGCCCTGGCCGCCAAGATCCGGGATGCCCTGGTGGCGCCCTATTCCCTGGACGGCAACGAAGTGCGGATCTCCGTGAGCATCGGCATCAGCCTGTATTCCTCCCAGAGCCAAAGCGCCGACAGCCTGATGGCACAGTCCGACATGGCCTTGTACCGGTCCAAGGAAAAGGGCCGCAACCAGTACCATTTCCATAGCGAGGAGATTAATCAGGAAGTCACCGACCGCGTCGCCCTGGCCAATGACCTGCGCCAGGCCATCGAAAACAACGAGCTGCATTTGCACTACCTGCCGGAGGTCGACCTGGGCACCGGCAAAATCCTGGGCATGGGCGTGCAAGTGCGCTGGAACCACCCTGAGCGCGGCTGGCTGGAGCCGGCGTCGTTCATGCCGGCCGCCGAGAAGACCGGGATCATCGTTGGCCTGGGGCATTGGGTGCTGGACCAGGCCTGTCAACAGATGCGCCAGTGGCGTGACCAGGGCATGGCGCCCCCGGTGATCGCCATCGACCTCTGCCTGACGCAACTCAAGACCGGTCCGGAGCTGATCTATGACGTGCTGCGCACCACCGCCCGCTGGGAACTGGCCCCTTGGGACCTGCGCTTTGACGTCACCGAGGCCACCCTGGCGCAAACCAAGTGGACCCACAACGACGTGCTGCCACGTCTGTGCGAACTGGGCGTACAAATTGCCATCGATGATTTCGGCACCGAGTACTCCTCGTTCGATTACCTCAAGACCTACCGGGTCAACCATCTCAAGCTCGCCCAACGGTTTCTCGACAGCGCCAACGTCGACCCCGAGAACGCAATGACGCTGCGAGCGATCATCAATTTCGCCCGGGATGTGGGCATCGGGATCATTGCCGAGGGCGTCGAAACCCAGGAGCAACGCACCACGCTGATGTCCAGCGGCGGGTCGATGCAGGCCCAGGGGCATTACTTCAGCACTGCCGTAGACAGTGGGCAAGCCAGCGAACTGCTCAAGGCCGGCACCATCGTTCCCGTGACGGACCATTGGACCCGGCCTGCCAGCCAGTTATCGGAGAGCAACCCATGAACCCCATGTCGGTGCCGGCGAACAGGCGAATCCTGGTGGTGGACGACACCCCGGCGATCCACCAGGACTTCCGCAAGATCCTCAGCCCGGGCGCCGGTAGCGACGACTCGCTGGACGACACTGAAAGCCTGCTGTTTGGCACGCCCCAGGTCAGCCGCCTGCAATTTCAGATCGACTCGGCCTATCAGGGCGAAGAGGCATTGGAACTGGTCAAGCGCGCCCAGGCCGAAGGCCAGCCCTATGCGCTGGTGTTCGCCGACATGCGCATGCCGCCGGGCTGGGACGGCCTGCAAACCATCGAGCGTTTGTGGGAGGCCGACCCACGGCTGCAAATCGCGCTGTGCACGGCGTTTTCGGATTATTCCTGGGAAACCATGTCCGAACGCATCGAGTTCGACGATCAGTTGCTGATCCTGAAGAAACCCTTCGACACCCTGGAAATCCGCCAGATGGCCAGTGCCATGACCTGGAAATGGCAACTGGCCCAGGATGCGGCGAGAAAAATGCGCAGTCTGGAGCGCACCATCGAGGAACGGGTCCAGGAGTTGCTGAAAGTCTCCCACTTGCTGCAATACGACGTACTCACCGAGTTACCCAACAGCATGTTGCTCGGTGATCGCCTGACCCAGGCCATGGCCCAGTGCCGTCGCCACGACCGGCAACTGGCGGTGATGTTCATCGGCATGGACCGTTTCAAGCGTATCAATAACGCACTGGGGCACCCGGTGGGCGACGAAATGCTCAAGCGGGTGGCCCGGGCGCTGGCAACGGTGGTGCGTGAATCCGACTCGGTGTTTCGCTACGGCTCCGATGAGTTCGTGGTGATACTGGGAGACATCACCGACTCGCAACAGACCAAAGGCGTGGCCGACAAACTGCTGACGGCCATCAGCACGCCCCACCCCATCGACGGACACGACCTGACCGTTACCGCAAGCCTGGGCATCAGCATGTATCCGGCCGACGGTTTCGATGCCGTGGCGTTGATCAAAAAAGCCGAAACGGCGATGCGCAACGTCAAGGAAACCGGCCCCAACGACTACCGTTTTTTCACTGAAGACATGAACCGTCGGGCGCGACAGCAGCAAACCATCGAATCGGGCCTGCGCTTGGCCTTGCAACGCAAGGAGTTCGTGCTGCACTACCAGCCCAAGATCGATTTGAGGAGTGGCAAAGTGGTCGGCGCCGAAGCGCTGGTGCGCTGGAACCGGCCTGACATCGGCTTGATCTATCCATCGGACTTCATCCCCGTGGCCGAAGACAGCGGCCTGATCGTCCCGCTGAGCCAATGGGTGCTCCAGGAAGCCTGCCAGCAGGCCTGTCGCTGGCAAGCCGATGGCATGCGCCCGCTCTACCTGTCGGTGAACGTCTCCACCATCGATTTTCGCCAGCGCGGTTTCGTCGAAGGCATCGCCCGGACCCTCAAGGAAACCGGTCTCGACCCGACACAGTTAGAACTGGAGATCACCGAAAGCGTGCTGATGCAGAACGTCGACACCACCGTCGCCATCCTCAAGGCCGTCAAACGCCTGGGAATACGGCTGGCCATCGACGATTTCGGCACCGGCTACTCGAGCCTGAGCTACCTGCAGAAATTTCCGGTGGATGTGTTGAAGATCGATCAGTCGTTCGTCGGCGACCTGAGCATCGACAGTAATGACGCAAAGCTGGTGAGCACCATCATCAGCCTGGGCAAGAGCCTGAACCTGCACATCATTGCCGAAGGCGTGGAAACCCTTGAGCAACTGGAGTTCCTCAAGGCTCACCAGTGCGAGGAAGCCCAGGGGTACTACTTCAGCAAGGCCGTGGAGCCACAGGCCTTTGCCCTGTGGATGAGCGAGTGGGAACAACGCCACAACCCGTTTGCGTGAACACACCTGAGTTCCATCAACCAAAAGTTTCAAGGAAAGCATCCCATGGCGTCACATGGACTGATTCTGGCCCTCGGCCTGCTGGTGGGATTGAGCGTGACCGTTCACGCCGAGCCGTTGGATGAACCGCTCAAACCGCTGCCCCCCATTCCGACCCTGGACCCCAAGCGCGTCCAGTTGGGCCTGCGGCTTTTCAACGACCCGCGGCTGTCGGTCAACAACACCCTGTCCTGTGCCAGTTGCCATCGCCTGGACAAGGGTGGCGCCGACGACAAACAGTTTTCCCTGGGCTTCGACGGTAAACCAGTGGAGTTCAATACACCCACGGTGTTCAACGCCAGCCTGAACTTCCATCAGTTCTGGGACGGCCGCGTCGACACTCTGGAAGAACAGGTGCACATCGTCGTGACCAGCCCTGCGGAAATGGGCAGTACCTGGGAAACGGTGCTCAAGCGCATCGGCCAGGACCCGGACTACGCCCGGGATTTTAACGATGCCTACCCCGACGGCGTGACCCAGGCCAACATCCAGGGTGCCCTGGCCGACTATGAACGCACCCTGCTGACCCCAAATTCACGTTTCGACCAGTACCTGCTGGGCAACACCGACATCCTCACACCCCGGGAAAAGTTCGGTTACCAGCGCTTCAAGGAATACGGCTGCATCGCCTGCCACCAGGGCGTGAACATCGGCGGCAACATGTTCCAGAAATTCGGCGTGATGGGCGACTACATCCAGGACCGGGGCAACCCTACCCGGGCCGACGAGGGCCGCTTCAACGTCACTGGCGACGAGGCTGACCGCCAGGTTTTCAAGGTGCCGAGTCTGCGTAACGTCGCCATCACCGCCCCGTACTTTCACGCCGGGTCAGCGCCTACCCTGGAGAACGCGGTGGAAGTGATGTTCAAGTACCAGTTGGGCCGTGAACCCTTGAAGAACGACACGGAACTGATCGTCGAATTCCTCAAGACCCTCACCGGCGAACGGGAGGGCAAGCCGCTATGACCGCCCTGCGTCGCCTCGGTCTGGCATTCGTCGGCCTCTTGCTGGTGTCGATCCTGCTGTTCATGTACATCCAGTCGAGTGCACAGCAGGCCGCCTCGTACATTGAATCTCGGGACCTGATCCGCCTGCTCAAACAGCAGGACGCCATCTGGGACAACGAAGTCCTTAAATCCCGGATGGCTTTGAGCCAAAACTATGACCCCCTAGTTTCGCCCCTCAATGAGATGGCACGTCTGTGGCAGCGCCTCAACGCCATCGAATCGGAACCGGCTCGCCACGCACCGTCAAGCTGGGAACAGGAGCGCGACGAATACCTCAAGGCGGTGAAGGAGAAAACCCGCCTGGTGGAAAGATTCAAATCCCACAATGCGGTACTGCGCAATTCCCTCGCCTTCCTGCCCACCGCCGAAGATGACATCCAGGCCCAGTTCGCCCAGCTTTCGGACGCCGACAAACTGCAGCTGCAAAACGTTGCCATCGATACCTACGACCTGTTGCTCAGTTCCATGGAGTTCGCCCATCTGGCCACCCGTGAGCAAGCCGCCGAAGTGCTGCTAGGCCTGAATCGGCTGGACGTCAACAAGGAGCGTCTGCCGGAAGGCCTGCAAAAATCCGTCGATATCCTGAGCAGGCACATCGCGCTGATCTTGCGCGAACAACCCAGGGTCAATGACCTCTTGCAGGGAATCGAAGCCGTTCCCGTGGCCGGCCGACTGGACACCATCACCAGCCTACTGGACAAAGACCAGGAGAAAGCTGCCGCCAGGCATCAGCGCAACCATATTCTTCTGCTGGTTTTCGCCACGTTCCTGGTGTTGATCCTGATCTGGCTGGCCATCCGGCTGATGCGCAGCTTCGCCGAAACCAAACGCGCCAACAACGCCCTGCAAACCGCCAACGACGAGCTGGAGCTAAGGGTCGAAGAGCGCACCCGCCAACTCAAGGACACCCAGAGCGAACTGATGGACACCGCCCGTCAGGCCGGCATGGCGGAAATCGCCACCAACGTGCTGCACAACGTTGGCAACGTGCTCAACAGTGTGAACATCTCCGCCGACCTGATCAGCCGTAAACTGCGCAGCAGCAAGGCCCTGGGACTGGGCAAGGCGATGCAACTGATCAATGAACACCCCCACGACCTGGGGCACTTCCTTACCGAAGACGAAAAAGGCAAGCTGTTGCCCGGCTATCTGAACCAGTTGGTGGAGGCCATCGCGGTCGAACAGCAAGGCCTTACCGACGAGTTGGCCCAGTTGAGCAAGAGCGTGGATCACATCAAGGATATTGTCTCCACCCAGCAATCCTATGCCGGCGCCAACAGCCTGGTGGAGCCTTTGGTGGTCAGCGAACTGCTCGAAGACGCCCTGCGCATGAACTCCGGCGCCCTGACCCGACACCACGTGACGGTGCTCAAGGAATACGGCGACGTGCCGCGGATCCTGGGCGACAAACACCGCTTGCTGCTGATTCTGATCAACCTGATCAGCAACGCCAAATACGCCATGGCGGGGGTTTCCAACCACGCACGGAACATGACCCTCAAGGCTACGGTGATCAATGACGACACCCTGCAGATCAGTGTCAAGGATGAAGGCGAAGGCATCCCGGCGGAAAACATGACGCGTATCTTCGCCCATGGGTTTACCACCCGTAAGGAGGGCCACGGGTTCGGTTTGCACAGTTGCGCGCTCGCGGCCATTGAGATGAACGGCCACCTCACCGCTCACAGTGAGGGACCAGGCACAGGAGCAACGTTCGTGTTGCAACTGCCCTTGAAACTCGCAGAAGGTGAGCATGAATAATCTGAGCAACCGCCGCATCCTGTTGATCGACGATACACCGGCCATCCATGACGATTTCCGCAAAATCCTCACGCCGGAGGATCAGGTCAATGTCGATCTGCTGGACATGGAAAACGCCTTGTTCGGCGACGCACCGAAACCGGCCGGCACCGTATTCGAACTCGACTCGGCCTATGGCGGCCAGGAAGGTCTGAACAAACTGCTGCAAGCGCTGGAAACGGAGCACCCTTATGCATTGGCCTTTGTCGACATGCGCATGCCCGAGGGCTGGGATGGCGCCAAAACCATCGAGGAACTCTGGAAGCACGACCCACTGTTGCAAGTGGTGGTCTGCACCGCCTACTCGGACTATTCCTGGGACGAACTGCTGGACCGCCTCAATGGCCATGACCGGTTGCTGATTCTGAAGAAACCCTTCGACAACATCGAAGTCCAGCAAATGGCCAACACCCTGACCACCAAGTGGGAAATGACTTCCCGCGCGCAATTGCAGATGAGCAAACTCGAGGAGCTGGTGGAGCAGCGGACCCAGGCGTTCAAACAGGCCAGTTCTTTGCTGCAGATGGAAATCGACGAACGCAAGATGCTGGAAAGCCAGTTGGTCCAGTCGGAAAAACTCGCCTCGCTGGGCCAGTTGGCCGCCGGGGTCGCTCACGAAATCAACAACCCGATCGGTTTCATTTCTTCCAATCTGGGGGCCCTGGATGGCTACTTTGGCAAACTCCAGGAGATGCTCCAGGCCTATGACAGTGCCGAGCAAGCCATTGCTTCGCCGGAACTGGTGGTGAATCTGAGAAAGCTGCGCGAGCAGGTGGAGCTGGACTTCCTCGTCGAGGACATTCCACTGCTGATCAAAGAGTCCAAGGACGGCATCAGCCGGGTCGGGCAGATCGTCAAGGACCTCAAGGACTTCTCCCGCGTCGACTCCAACCAGGAATGGCAGATGGCCAACTTGCAACAAGGCCTGGATTCGACGCTGAACATCGTCGCCAATGAAATCAAGTACAAGGCCGACGTGATCAAGCAATACAGCCCGTTGCCGGAAGTCGAATGCCTGCCGTCGCAGATCAACCAGGTGATCATGAACCTCATCGTCAACGCCGCCCAGGCCATCGGCCCCGAGCGTGGCACCATCACCTTGCGCAACGGCATTGAAGAAGACACCGTGTGGATCGAAGTCGCCGACAATGGCTCGGGCATGCCGCCTGAGACACTGCAAAAAATCTTCGACCCGTTCTTCACCACCAAACCTGTCGGCCAGGGCACGGGACTGGGACTTTCACTGTCCTACGGCATCGTGAAAAAACACAACGGCGAGATCACAGTGCGCAGCGAGGTCGGGGTGGGAACCACCTTCCGCGTGGAGTTGCCGGTGCGGCAGATGAAACAGGCGAGCTGAGATCGCGCTGTGTGGGAGCAAGGCTTGCCCGCGATGGAGGCGATGCGGTCTTCAGAAACCGAGGCGCCTGTTTAGCGAGCAGGGGTTGCCCCACCCCAGCGAGCATAAATCCCCTCGCCACAGTTGCCCGCCCTTTCGCTGCCAGCGCAGAATGCCTGCACCGCCCCACCCCATCGCTCACCCGAAGGAAACCGCATGAGCCTGTCTTTACTGAGCCGTTACGCCTTCTTTGCCGGCTGCGTAGTTTTTACCCTCGCCTGCCTGCCGTTTCTGCAACACGACTGGCTCTGGCCGATCACGCTGGTCACGGGGCTGTTAAGTCTGCTGGGACTGTTCGACCTGCTGCAGAACCGCCATGCCGTGCGTCGCAACTACCCTATCCTGGGCAATATCCGCTATCTGGTCGAAGGCATCCGCCCGGAAATTCGTCAGTACCTGCTCGAATCCGACAGCGACGCCCTGCCCTTCTCGCGCGCACAGCGTTCCCTGGTGTACTCCCGGGCCAAGAACGAAAGCGCCGACAAACCGTTCGGCACCCTGATCGATGTTTATCAGACCGGTTTCGAATTCATCGGCCATTCCATGCGTCCGGCTCCGTTGAGCGACCCCAGCGGTTTTCGCGTGACGGTCGGCGGACCGCAATGCACCCAACCGTATTCAGCGTCGGTGTTCAACATCTCCGCCATGAGCTTCGGTTCCCTGAGCGCCAACGCCATTCGGGCGTTGAACCAGGGCGCCAAGCTCGGCAATTTCGCCCACGACACGGGCGAAGGCAGCATCAGCCCTTATCACCGCGAACACGGCGGCGACCTGACCTGGGAACTGGGCAGCGGCTATTTCGGCTGTCGCACCCGTGAAGGTCGCTTCGACCCGGAGCGCTTCGCCGCCCAAGCGCAAAACCCGCAGGTGCGGATGATTGAAATCAAGATGAGCCAGGGCGCCAAGCCCGGCCATGGCGGAATTCTGCCCAAGCACAAGGTCACCCGGGAAATCGCCGAAACCCGTGGCATCCTCATGGGCGAGGACTGCGTTTCACCGTCACGCCACAGTGCTTTCTCCACACCGATCGAACTGATGCAGTTCGTCCAGCAATTGCGCGAACTGTCCGGTGGCAAACCAGTGGGTTTCAAGTTCTGCCTGGGCCACCCCTGGGAGTTCATGGGCATCGCCAAGGCCATGCTGGAAACCGGCATCCTGCCCGACTTCATCGTGGTGGACGGCAAGGAAGGTGGCACGGGTGCAGCGCCAGTGGAATTCACCGACCACATTGGCGTGCCGTTGCGCGAGGGCCTGCTGTTTGTCCACAACACCTTGGTGGGCCTGAACCTGCGGGACAAGATCAAGCTCGGCGCCAGCGGCAAGATCGTCAGCGCCTTCGACATCGCCAGCGTCCTGGCCATCGGTGCCGACTGGGCCAACGCCGCGCGGGGCTTCATGTTCGCCATCGGCTGCATCCAGTCCCAAAGCTGTCATACCAACAAATGCCCCACCGGCGTCGCCACCCAGGACACCCTGCGCCAGCGCGCCCTGGTTGTGCCGGACAAGGCCCAGCGGGTCTACAACTTCCACCGCAACACCCTCAAGGCCCTAGCCGAAATGCTCGCCGCCGCCGGCCTCGACCATCCTTCACAACTGCAACCCAAACATCTGGTCCGCCGCATGTCCGCCACTGAAATCAAGCTGTTTTCCCAGTTGCATGTGTTCTTGAAACCGGGGGAATTGCTGACGGGTGAGGTCAATGGGGAGTTTTATTCGCGGATGTGGCAGATGGCGCGGGCGGACAGTTTTGAGCCGCAGGAAGTCGCCGCCGCTTGACGGCAGTGCCATCAGGCATGAGACAGGATCCTCCACGGTACGAGGGGTATCCCCTTGAGAAAAAGCCCCGATCATTCGACCGGGGCTTTTCGTTTTATTGCCGGCAATTTATGAAGCGGTATCCATCGACCCCTGCACATCACCCGTGGGCTGCAACTTGAAGGTATAAAACAACACCGTCAGCAGCACCAGGAACGCCGGGCCCACGTAGAGGGCCACACGGGTGTCGGGGAAGTAGGCCATCAGGCCCACCACCAGCACCAGGAACGCCAGCGCCAAATACGAACTGACCGGGTACAACCACATGCGGTATTTCAGGGCCGCACGTTCCGAAGCGCTCAGGCTTTTACGGAATTTGAGCTGGGCCAGCAGGATCATCACCCAGGTCCAGATCGCACCGAAGGTGGCGATGGAGGTCACCCAGACAAAGACTTTTTCCGGCACCAGGTAGTTGAGCAGCACGCCCAGCAGCAGCGCGGCGATGGACAGCAGCAACGCGCGGCGCGGCACGCCGTTGGCCGAGGTGGTGGCGAAACCAGCCGGGGCCTGGCCGTTCTGCGCCAGGCTGTAGAGCATGCGCCCGGTGCTGAAGATACCGCCGTTGCAGGACGACAGCGCCGCAGTGATCACCACGAAGTTGATGATGCCGGCGGCGGTCTTGATACCCAGGCGCTCGAAGGTCATCACGAACGGGCTGCCCTGGGTGCCGATTTCGTTCCAGGGGTAGATCGACAGGATCACAAACAGAGCGCCGACGTAGAACAGCAGGATCCGCCAGAACACCGAACCGATGGCGTTAGGGATGGTTTTCTGCGGGTTCTTCGCCTCACCGGCGGTCAGGCCGATCATTTCCACACCCAGGTAGGCGAACATCACCATTTGCAGGGACATCAACACACCCTGCACGCCGTTGGGCATGAAACCGCCGTGCGTCCAGAGGTTGGAAATACCCAGGGCCACGCCGTCGTTGCCGAACCCGAAAGCGATGATGCCCACGCCGCCGATGACCATGGCGATGATGGTGACGATCTTGATCAAGGCGAACCAGAACTCGAATTCGCCGAAGGCCTTGACCGCGATCAGATTGATCGAGCCCATGCTGATCAGTGCCGCCAGGGCCCAGATCCAGCGGGGCACGTCGGGGAACCAGATGCCCATGTACACCGCCACCGCGGTGATTTCCGCCACGCAGGTAACCAGCCACAGGAACCAGTAGTTCCAGCCGGTCAGGAAGCCCGCCAGCGGCCCGAGGTAGTCCTGGGCATAACGACTGAACGAGCCGGCCACCGGGTTGTGCACGGCCATCTCGCCGAGCGCACGCATGATCACCAGGATCGCCAGGCCACCAATGATGTAGGACAGCATGATTGCCGGACCGGCCATTTCGATGGCCTTAGCCGAGCCGAGGAACAGCCCGACACCGATGCAAGCGCCGAGCGCCATCAGGCGGATATGCCGCTCGCCGAGTTCACGTTTGAGCGGACCACCCTGAGCGGTCTCGCCATGGGGCAGATGATTGCCGACAGGCATAGGGATACAACCTCGTTTTGTTATTGGATTGACCACCGAGTCTCCAAAGCCGCAAGCCGATAGGCCTGCCACCTTGCCGAAACCGGGTCTGTTTTGTGGACAGACCGTCCTGTAGAACAAAAGCCGCAGGATCAGCGGGTCGTGCAGTATAAAAAGCCAGAGGCAGAGAGTTTCACTGTAAAACCAGGGAAAATCAGGGATAAACCTCATCCCTATACCCATCTATGGAGACGTATTGCCTGGGATTACAGTCAATTCGTAAAACGGCGCCGAGTATTGCACAGCGATGGTGCAGCGTCATGCCCGGGGACATGCCGATGGCTCTAGCGCAGGGTTCTTGGGCTGAACAGCCCCTGTGGCGAGGGAGCTTGCTCCCGCTGGGTGGCGCAGCCGCCCCCGGCTTTTTCAACCTGGGAATACTGCTCAGCCATGCATCAGTTGCGTCTGCTGCGCAGCCGAGCGGGAGCAAGCTCCCTCGCCACAAGAGCAACCAAAGCAACCAAAGCAACCAAAGCAACCAAAGCGACTAGAGCCATTTCGCGTCCCAGAGCGGGTAATCACCAATGCGATCCACCAGCCCTGCGCGAAGCGGATTGGCGATGATGTACCGAGCGAAGGGCCGCAGCTCCTGGTTGTCGCGGATCGCACGATCGTGGAAACCGCTTTGCCAGAAGGCACCTTTTCTATTCATTGCTCGATTG
Organism: Pseudomonas sp. A214; assembly: GCF_900156295.1. Lineage (NCBI taxonomy): Bacteria > Pseudomonadati > Pseudomonadota > Gammaproteobacteria > Pseudomonadales > Pseudomonadaceae > Pseudomonas > Pseudomonas sp. A214. The sequence continues at coordinate 1,998,007 of NZ_LT707062.1, read as the reverse complement.
ATCGCCAGGGTGCTGCGAGATTTGACGGCTTGCATGACCTGAGTGAGTTGGGCTTGCTCCAGTTGCACCAGCCAATGCAGATGGTCCGGCATGACAACCCAGGCCAGCGAATTAACCTGGCCTCGTTCATGAGCCCGGCGCAGTTCTGCAACCAGCAAGCGTCCCAATCGCCAGTCCTTGAAGAGCGGCATGCGTTGGTGAACGACCGTAGTGACGAGGTAGCCTCGCCCCCGTTCCGAAGAGCGTCCGCGACGCAATTGATGAGAGTTTGGGCGTGGTGGATACATTCCTTGGCTTCCTGTCGTTGGGGTATCAACTTACGGTAGCCCCGCCCGGTCTGACCCGAGACTTTGATGTTTGAACGACGTTTCCGATAGCAACGTAGTACCCGTGGCGAGGGAGCTTGCTCCCGCTGGGTGGCGCAGCCGCCCCCGGCCTTTTCAACCTTGGAATACTGCTCAGCCATGCATCAGTTGCGTCTGCTGCGCAGCCGAGCGGGAGCAAGCTCCCTCGCCACAAAAGCCCCTCAGCCATAGAGAACAACAACCGTCTTATACATACGGTGTCCACAATTTCCCCGCCGCCCGCGCCGCCACCGTCTAAGCTTCAAGCAAGTCCCGATCAATGCGTGAATGGATCAGTCGACTATGGGCGCGTTATGGCAAACCGATTCGAGTAAACCTGTGGGCCCGACTGAACGTATGGAAGAAGCACCTTTACCCCAAAAAAAACGCCGCGCAGGGCATGGCTGGCGAGCGTTCTGGTTGTTGCTGTTGATTATCGTGGTGGTGGTCGGCCTGGCGGTGGCCAAGGAAATGCGCACGTCCAGGTTTCAAGCCCAGGAGCTAAGCCGGTACGCCGCGTCTTTGACCTATTCGGTGCAACCGGGGCCCAGCGACGCCATCGTCTACCCTGGCGCAGGTCCGTTCGACCGGCGGTTGGGTTACAGCTCGCTGGATGAATTCCTGCCGCGGTTGCTCAAGCGCGATTATGTGATCCAGGCCCAGGCACGTTTCTCCCCGGCCTTGATGAACTACGTCGACAAGGGCCTGTTTGCCCCTTATGCGGAAAAGATCCAGGCCGGCCTGACGATCACCGATTGCCGCGTCGCGCCGCTGTACCAGTTCAAGTACCCGCAGCAACTGTACGCCAGCTTCGAGGCAATCCCCCCCGTGGTGGTGCAAAGCCTGTTGTTCATCGAGAACCGCTTTCTGCTCGACCCCAAGCACCCCCAGGCCAACCCGGCGGTGGACTGGCCGCGCTTCGGCATGGCGGCGTGGTCACAAGTCGCCAAGCTCCTGAGTCTGCCGGGGCAGTCCGCCGGGGGCAGTACACTGGCTACGCAGCTGGAAAAATATCGCCACTCCGCCGACGGCCTCACCGGGTCGGGGGCGGAGAAAATCCGCCAGATGATTTCCGCCAGTGTGCGGGCTTATCAGGCAGGCCCACAGACCCTTGAGGCCCGGCAGAAAATCATTCGCGATTACCTCAACAGCGTGCCGCTCTCCGCCGTACCGGGGCATGGCGAAGTCCACGGCATGGCCGAAGGTTTGCGGGTCTGGTACGGCGCCGATTTCAAGCGTGCCAACGAACGTTTGTCCAGCACCGCGACAGATCCCGCCAGCCTCGCGGAAAAAGGCCTGGCCCTGCGGGAAATGCTGTCGTTGATGATCGCCCAGCGCCGCCCCTCCTATTACCTGTCCAAAGGCCGGGACGAACTGGCGCGCCTGACCGACAGCCACGTCCGGCTGCTGGCCCAGAACGGCGTGATCGACGCCTCCTTGGCCGAAGCGACCCTGGCAAGCAAGGTCAGTTATCGCGACTGGGTGCAGCAACCCACCATTCAGCCCAACGAAATCAACAAGGGCATCAGCGCCGCCCGCAGTCGTCTGGCCACGCTGCTCAACCGCTCGTTCTACGACCTCGATCGCCTGGACCTCTCCGCCACCAGCACCTTGCAAAACGACTTGCAGACCCAGGCCACCGATTACCTCAAGCGCTTGGCGGACCCGGCGTTCGCTGCCGAAATCGGCCTGATGGGCGAACGTCTTCTGACGCCTACCAGCACCGCCCAGGTGCGCTACAGCTTCACCCTGCTGGAACTGACCCCGGACGGCTCGCGCGTGCGCGTGCAAACCGACAGCACCGACCAACCCTTTGATATCAACGAAGGCAGCAAACTGGAACTGGGCTCCACCGCCAAGTTGCGGGTGCTCACCACCTACCTGCAGATCATCGCCGAACTGCACGAACGTTATGCCCACGAAACCCCAGCAACATTGAAAAAAGCCGAGATCGCCGACCAGGACCGCCTCTCCCGCTGGGCCGTCGACTACCTGATCCAGCACAGCGATCGCAACCTGCCGACGATGCTGGAGGCGGCGCTGGATCGTACCTATTCAGCCAGCCCCGGCGAGGCGTTTTTCACCGGCGGCGGGCTGCACACCTTCAATAATTTCCGTAAGGAAGATAACGGCCGTAATCCTACCTTGCGCGACGCCCTGCGCGAGTCGATCAACCTGCCATTCATTCGCCTGATGCGTGACCTGGTGCGCTACGCCACGTACGCGGGTCCCGACAACAGTTCGGAGCTGCTCAAGGACGACAAGAATCCGCGCCGCCAGGAGTACCTGGCCCAGTTTGCCGACCGCGAAGGCACCACCTTCCTGCTCAAGTTCTGGAAGAAGTACCAGAAAAAGGACACCGGCCAGCGTCTCGAAACCTTCCTCGACGGCATGCGCCCCACGGCGATCCGCCTGGCCGCCGTGCACCGCTATTTCTTTCCCGGCGACAGCCAGGAAAGCTTCAACCACTTTGTGCGTTCGCACCTCAAGTCGGCCAAGAGCGCCGAAAAGCTCACCGACGAACGCCTGGAACGGCTCTACAGCAGCTACGGCCCGGGCAACTATGACCTGCCCGACCAGGGTTTTATCGCCAAAGTCCATCCGCTGGACCTGTGGCTGGTGGGTTATCTGCTGAACAATCCTGATGCCAAGTTCAGCCAGATCGTCAAAGCCAGCCGGTTCGAACGCCAGGAGGTCTACAGCTGGCTATTCAAAAGCCGGCACAAGAGCGCCCGCGACAGTCGTATCCGCACCATGCTGGAAGTCGAGGCCTTCCTTGATATCCACCAACGCTGGCAGAAAGTCGGCTACCCGTTCGACCATCTGGTGCCGTCGCTGGCCACCGCCATCGGCAGCTCCGGCGACCGCCCCGCCGCGCTGGCGGAGCTGGTGGGCACCATCCTCAACGACGGCATCCGGCTCCCGGCGCTGCGCGTCGACAGCCTCGACTTCGCCGTCAATACCCCTTATGAGACACGGCTGATCAGCGATCCGGATAACGGCAAACGCGTGATGCCGGTGGAAGTGGCCCGGGCGTTGCGCGGTGCGTTGTCCCAGGTGGTCGATGCCGGCACCGCGAAACGGGTGGCCGGCAGTTTCACCCTGGCCGATGGCACGCCGTTATCGATGGGTGGCAAGACCGGCACCGGCGACAATCGCATCGAAGCCGTTGGCGCCGGCGGGCGGGTCATCAGTTCCAAGTCGATCAACCGCACCGCGACCTTTGTGTTCTACATCGGCGACAGCCATTTCGGCACCCTCACCGCCTATGTGCCGGGGGTTTCGGCGCAGAACTTCAAATTCACCTCGGCCTTGCCGGTGCAGGTGCTCAAGGGCATGGCGCCGTTCCTCTCGCCGTACTTGCAACCGGGTAGCCATACCCAGTGCCAGCCGTTGGTGGCGCGCCATTGAGGCACTGCACTGGGTAACGCAGGCGGTGGGAGCAAAGCTTGCTCCCACCGGGGATGGGTGGCAGGCCGCTAGACTTCTGAATCCCAGATCACCGTCACATTGCCTATGTAACTCTTGGCATCGCCGGCCAGCATTTCCTCGACCTGGTTGCGGGCGACTTCGAAATGCATCGTTCCCGGCCGGCGCTCGATGTAATGCCCCGGCTGGAACAACTCGGTGCCGCTTCCATCGAGATAGAGCCGACGGCGGTTGACCGGTTGGCCACCAGCGTCGGTCAAGCCATTGGGCAGGGTCACACTGATATTCACCGGCACCATCTGGCCGGAGTTGGGTGCCCAGAGCAGACAGGTGTTATCACTCGAACCGGCGAATTGGCATTGCAGGCCCATCTTGAAACGCGATGAGGCTGAGATGTGGAAGGTCTGGTCACGAAACAACCGCGTCGGTTTTTGCCCCTGGCTCAACCAGGCCTGCCAACCGCCCTGAGGTTCGAGCACGACCTTGTTGCCGCCAGGAGGCACTTCGACCTTGAGGGTGTGTTCGACATCCAGTTTGAAATTGAACGCGATTATTGAATCATTCGGGATCATCACATCGCCCATATCGAAGTCCTGCCCCGGACCAACGCTATACGTCAGCGAGCCCGTGTATTGACCAGTCGACATGGTCAAGGGATTGGGGGTACGCAATTCGTAGGCAAAATCCAGATAACGGTAAGTCATGCTGGGGATCAAGTAACGAGCCCTTTTGGCGCACACACCTTCTACCGGGGTGGTCCAGAAAAAACCGTACCAATTGACGTTATAAGGTGCATTACCGCCGAATCGACATGGCGAGGGCGCACTGACCCAGCTAGAACCCCATAACAGGTTATGAGCCTTTAAAGCGTCAACACCTCCACCGACCAAGTCGGCTGCGTTAACAGGAAGTCGGTATTCCGAACCTATGCCGGACAAACGTATTTCAACGACTTCAGTTTCACCCGTACTTGCATGGGTTACTTGTAGCGAGCGCCAACCGGCAGGCACTTTGAACATCGCACCTTGCCGAGCGTCCCCATGATTCGCTTCAATAGGAAGGGTCGAACTGAAAGTGATAGGCAAGCGAATGCTGAACATCGTCTTGCATTGATTTGGAAATGACGCGCAGTAACCCGTGGTCGGAGTGGTATTGCGAAATTTATTCTCTTGAGGCTTAGCAGGGTCTGGCCTGAATACGGCACTGATTTCCCGGGTCAGCGCATTGGCCGTCGGAACGCCTGTCAACAACAAGGCAAAAACCGCGACTGCGCGGCACAACGAAACACCGCGCCCGAAGATGTTTGAACGACTCATTTTCACTCCAATAAAACTGCAACGAGCAAGCCCGCTCCCACAAGGGATCACCTAAACCTCTGAATCCCAGATCACCGTCACATTGCCTATGTAACTCTTGGCTTCCCCAGCTAGCATTTCCTCAACCTGATTGCGGCCGACTTCGAAATGCAGGGTGCCCGGCTTGCGGTCGATGTAGTGCCCCGGCTGGAACAGTTCGGTGCCGCTGCCGTCGAGGTAGAGCCGACGGCGGTTGACCGGTTGGCCGGCGGCGTCAGTCAAGCCGTTGGGCAGGGTCACGCTGACATTCACCGGCACCAGAAGGCCGGAGCTGGGTGCCCAGAGCAGGCAGGTGTTATCGCTCGTATCGGCGAATTGGCATTGCATACGCATCTTGAACCGCGATGAAGCCCAGATATGGAAGGTCTGGTCACGGAACAACCGGGTCGGTTTTTGCCCTTGGTTCAACCAGGCCTGCCAGCCGCCTTGGGGTTCGAGCACGACCTTGTTGCCGCCAGGAGGTACTTCGACCTTGAGCGTGTGTTGGACTTCGAGATTGAAATTGAGCGCAATCACCGAATCGTTCGGGATCATCACGTCACCCATGTCGAAGTCCTGGCCCGGCCCGACGCTGTAGCTCAACGTCCCAGTGTAATGACCGGCCGACATCTTCAAGGGGTTGGGGGTGCGCAGTTCGTAGGCAAAATCCAGATAGGTGTAGCGCATATCGGGCACCAGGTATTTGGCTTGTTTGGCGCAGGCGCTTTCTTGCGGCGTTTTCCAAAAAAATGCGTACGTGAGCGTGTTGTAGGTCGCAACACCACTGTAGCGGCACGGCGAAGGCGCATACACCCAACTGCCGCCCCATAGCCTGTAATGGGCCGTCTTGAGATCCTCACCCCCTCCCACCAGCTCGACAGGACTCACGCTGAGGCGATATTGCGAACCGATACCGGATACGCGCACTTCAACCTCTTCACTTTCGCCGGTGCTTGAATTGAAGACGGTTGCCGGACGCCAGTTGGCGGGCACCTTGAACATGGCGCCTTGCCGATTACTGGGGTGGTTGGCCTGAATAGGCGCGGACGAATCAAAGGTAATGGGCATCCGAATACTGAACATGCCCGTGATTTCACATTCCCTGGGGTGCTGGGAACAATACCCACTCACCGGTGTGGTATTGGTGAACTTGTTGTCCATGGGCTTCGCCGGATCAGGCCGGAAACGCGCACTGATCTCCTGGGTCAATGCATTGGCCGTCGGCATGCCTATACACAACAAGACAAAAGCCGTGGCAACGCGGCACAGCGAAACACCGCGCCCGAAGATGTTTGAACGACTCATTTCGATCCACTCCAATAAACCGCAATTGCCCTACGGCGCAATGGCATCGAACACCATGTGCACGGTGCCGAAATAATCCCCAGGCGCATACTCCTCCTCGGTCTTGACGGCGATGATTTCCAGCCCCACACGCCGACCGGGCCGGGCCTCGGCGGCCGAGACCACCTGGGCCGAATCCAGGGTCAGTTGGACGTTGTTGAACGTCACCTGCAGGTCGATGCGCTCACGGCCATTGGACAGGTAAGCCTCTTGCCCCAGACGGGCGCCAATGGCCCCGTTGATGTTCTTCACTTCGTAATTGGCCCGCAGCGGCAGGAGCCCGGAGGTCAGGGTGCTGAACAGCATCGGCTGTTCACGCTCGACCAGTTGCGGGTCGACCGGCAGCACGTGGAAGTCGATCGTCGGGATGGTGACGAAGAGTTCGAACGTTTCCCGCTCCAGCGCTGCCCACGCGGGCAAACCCGGCAGCGTCAAGGCGGTGAACAGGAGAGTACGTAACAGCGTCTTGAACATGATGATTACCTGTGGCGCCAACGGCGGTTCAGTGACGGCATACCGTCAGCCTTTGATCTCAATGGCTTTTTCCTCGCGACCTTCGATCAGGCTGAAGCGGTACTCACGCCCAGGCTCCTTGTCGAACGAAAAGGTGCGACCGGCCATGACGTGGTGCTTGGTGGTCGGCCGGCAATCGTTGTCTTTTTGCGCAGCGCAATCCTTGAACTCATCGATCACCACCACGCTGTTGCCGTTGTTGCGCACCAGGTAGCGATCGGCGCTGTCATCGATGGCGGTCTCGAAACGGGTCTCCTTGGGCCTGACAAAAAACACCGTGCCGAAGCCGGCCAGCACCTTCACCCCGGCGGCGATCCGTTCCTTCTTGTATTGCTCGCGTTCCTCGGTGCTGACGGCGAACTCGTCCTCGGCCTCCGGCACCACCGGTACGAAGCGAACCCGGAAGTACCGCTCCTTGCTGCGGTCGCCCATGAACAGCAGACGCGTGCCTTGCATGCCGTTGGCCGGCACGATCAGGCGTGCCGGGCTGGCCATCAGACCATTCCTGGCGAGTACGCCGTCCTGATCCTGCAGCGGCACCTCCAGGTAGCTGCCGTCATCGCTGTAAAGAATCTCGAGGATGTCGACCTTGACGAATGCGGTGGACGTTCCGCCGTTGAAGATCCGTTTCATGTAGGTGCTCTTGTCGCCTTCGAGATAGTCGTAGACCACCCCGACATTAATCTGCGGCCCGGCCTGGGCCATCAGCGAAAACAGCGACAAACCACACAGAACCAATAAGCGCTTCATTACTAAAACCTCATGAGTGGAAGGCGGCCGATGGCGACCGTTTCACGGAACACTGCTTGCAATGTTGAAGGGCGCACCGCGCTGGCCGGCGCGCCAGGATCAAGTTCAACCCGCCGTCTCGATCGGGTTGTTGCTGTCGGCCAGGGTGTCTGGCGTGCAGCGCAAATCACCGATCATCAACACATCGCCCTCGCTGTTGGCGTTATCCGGGTCGAGGCGGAACTGGCAAAGCAAGTCATTGCCATAGCGCACTTCAAGCGTCGGGGAGCTGGCGTTCATCTCCATGGAGAAGAAACCGTCCACCTCGCTGACTCCACGGCTGGCGTGGTTGATCACGTGATGGCCCTTGAGCGGCTGGCCCTGCGCGTCCAGCAGACGACCGAGCACGGTCACGCTTCTCATCACGCTGACTTTGCGGTAGTCCACGCCCCCTTTGTTCAAGTGATAGCGGCTGCGTGAAGGCTCTATGTTGGCCGCCGGTGGATGCACGCCGTCGAAGTCGAAGGTCAACAGGCTGTTCTGATAGGCGGTGATGGGCACGAAGTTGCGGCCGGGACGCAAGGTGGTGGTGCCACCCGTCAGGTCGTCGGCGAGCAGGACGATGTCGTCCAGGTCGGTTTCCACATCCACGATCATGCCCGCGCCGCCACTCTGGGGCAGGCCGGTGAAGGCGACTTTCTGGCCACCCACGGCCACCGTGCTGCTCAGGTTCAAGCCACCGGTGAGGTTGTCGTTGTAGGAAGAGCGCTGGATGAAACCGTCGCCGTACACCGTATCGGTGTCGAAACTGGCGAGGCCGGACAGACCCACGCCATAGGTATCGGCCAGTACCGTGGCGGACACGCTTTGCAGCACGTGATCCTGCAGGTCCCGGCGATAGCTCAGCGACCCATTGTTGTCCCGCGTTCCGTCACGGGATGTGCGGGTGCCGATACTGCCTGACCAATACTCGCCCGGCCCGCCCAAGGCCACGCTGACGCTCAGGTCCACGCCGCGATTTCGTCGATCGGCGGTACTGGAGGTGCCCGGACGGTCGAACACCGACCACCGCCAGTTGGCATCGCTGCCGCCAAGCTTGCCACGCTGGGTCCATCCCAGGTCCACACCGGCGCCCTCGACATTGCCTTCGCTGTAGAACAGCCGCCCGTTGATCGACGACTTGTTGCTCAGTCGATGGGAGACCGACAGCGACGAATTGCTGGTCTGGCCGACGAACACGTCGCGCTGGCGGATACGAGTGCCGTCAGGCAGGATTTCGTAAGTGTTGCGCGTGTCCAGCCAACTGCGGTTATGGCTGGCTACCACACTGCCCAGACCGTAGCTGTACAGCGCCTGCAGGTCCATGCCGGTGCCGTATTGCTCGGTCTGGTAAACGTTGGCAAAGAGGCTGGTGTTGTTGGGCAGCGTCCAGTCCACCGAGGTGCCGTACTGCAGCTTGTCCTGCACCTGGCGCGTGGAAAGCCCCAACACCACTCGCGGGTGCAGCAAGTAATTGAGACCGACCCCGGCAGTCGTGAAGCCCGAGGGTTGATCGTCCCAGTTGCTCAGCAGTTTGGTTTCACGGCCGGCAAACAGGTTGTAGCGCCAGCGATCATCGGCGCTGCGCCAGTTGTTGGGCTTGTAGACCAGCTCCTGGGACGTGGCGGTGGTCTGCCCGTCTTCAATCAGCCGCACTTCCACTTCATAGATGCCGCCAGGCAATGGCCGGGTATCCAGGCTCTGCAAGCCGGCGCTGACGGCCTGGGTATTGAGCAACAGGCCGTTGCGATAGATCTCTACCGCCGCCTGACGACTGGCGGTGACATAAATGGGGTACACGCTGGGCTTGGGATTATTGATCACCAGGCTGTCGGAACTGCCGTACATGACCCCCAGCGCGGTATCCGGGTTGGCCCCGAACGAACGGATCTGACGGTTCAAACCATCGGAGCCCGGCATGAAATAACCCAGGCGCAAAAAACTGTCTTGCATCTCGCGCTGGGTGTGCAACTCATGAACGGCGTGGTAGAGCTTATCGTCCGGCCCGCCCAGGCGCGAAAGCTGCAGATCGAACGACTGGGTCCAGTTACCCACGCTGGAACTGGCATTGAGGCCATAACGCCCGCCCGTATCCTGCTCCTGACCACCGTTGAGATTGAGTTGGTTATTGACGATCAAGCCCAGACTGCCCCCCTGTGGCTGATCGTAATAACGTTTCTCCACGCTGCCGCGCTCCACTTTTTCAGTGAGGATCGACACCAGTGAATGTTCAAGGCTGTAATGCACCGCCAGCAGCCCCGCCGTGCATTTGGCTTCGCAGGCACCCAAGGCGCGCCCCTGTTTGAGCAGTTGCTCCCATTGCCCGCGCTCGACGGGCGGGATCGGGCTGTCCTGGGTGTCGGTGAATTCGAGCAAGGTAATACGATCATCGCGTGTCAACACCACCATGGCTTCGCCGAGGTACTGTTGATCGAGTTCCATACGAACCGCCAGAGGCACATCGAAAAAGTGGGCTTCAAACTCCTCCGGTAGCCCCTTGGCCTGGGACAACAGACTTCTGGGCGTCGTACCCGGGGCGGTCGGCGCAGCCAATGCACTGGCGCACAACAACAGCGCCAGCGCACCCACGATGGGTGTCATCGCAAACATCAATGGATTCTCATATCAGCAAACTATCGGGACGTTCCAGGTACAGGCCGGCCGGGCGGCCGACCTGCGTTCATGCCCGCAGGACGAGAAAAGCCTCATCGGGCAGTGAAGGGTTTACGGGCGAGGCACCGCGTCGAAGATCACGGTGAAGTCGGCGGTGTATTGACCGACCTGGCTCTCCAGAGGCACGGTCGAGGCCATGATGAGCATGTCGGCCTGGGTACCTGGAGTGGATGCCGCGTCAGTCACCACTTCCTGAGGAAACTCGGTCAGGGTGACATTGTTGAACCGGGTCAGCAGCGGAATGGCGTCCGTACCATTGGTCAGCGAAGCCTGGCCGCCCAGGATATAGGCATGCACCGAACCGTCGGTGTTCTTCACGTCGAAGGTCTGACGCAAAGGGCTCAAGGAGTTGGTCACCGGGTTGTAGTGCATGACTTCATCCTTACCGAAGTCAGGGTTGCGTGGCAGTACATGGAACTGCTTGGTGGGGATCGTCGCGGTGATATGAATAGAGGAGCGAGCATCGTCCAGAGCGAAGACCAGCGAGGAACTCAGGGCAGCGGCGACCAGAGCAGTACCGGATACGATTTGTTTGAGCATGTTTGACACCTGTTCATAGCATAAAGAGAAGGCTTGAAGTTGCAGACCCACTACAGCCTGGCCTGACCTCAACGCCGGAGCATGATCCACTCTCTTTAATTAAAAATAAGCAGGCCTATTCCCAAAAGCACGTAGCCAAACCGCCATGCGCAATAACGAAAAATACACTGTTTTATATAAAACCGAAGTTTGGATGTAAGAAACAACCCACACCTGCAAGTCACACCCCGGATTTAAAACTGCAAATGCAGACAGTTGCCTACTTTGCCGCCCGTACAGGCAAGGGATTCGGGTAAGGTCTTATCTTTTTCAAACAATTGGAACCCGACTTCGATATATCTTAGTTCCAAGATATATCGAGGGTCAAAGATATATCTACGGATAAAGATGTATCTCAGTTCTATCTTATGCAGAACGGAGAGCAGGCATATGACAGTCCCCCCTTCCCATCCCAGCCGAAAACACGATGAACACGATGAACACGATGGTTTCGAACGTCGACCCGCAGGCCGTGGGCGTGGTAGCCGGGGCCCCCGGGTCTTCGCCTCCGGTGACCTGAAATTGCTGTTGCTCGCGCTGATTGGCGAGCAGCCCTGCCACGGCTACGACTTGATCCGCCGGATCGAAAACATGTTCGACGGCGCCTATAGCCCCAGCCCCGGCGTGATTTATCCGACGCTGACCTTCCTGGAAATGGGCGTTTTGATCGCCGGCAACGCCGAAGGTGGAAAAAAACGCTACAGCGTGACCGACGCCGGACGTCTATTCCTTGAAGACCAGGCCCCGGCGTTGAATGAGGTACGCATGCGCATTGAAGCGAGCAAGCGCTCCCTGCGCGGCCAAGACCGCCCCCCGGAAATCCACGAAGCGGTGTATAACCTGCGCAATGCGCTGCACAAACACCATGGCCGGTGGAGCCCGGAAGAAACCCTGCGGATTCGCGACCTGCTCAACAACACCGCCAAAGCCATTATCGACGGTCCCGACCGTCCACCTGTTTCGGAGTCCAGCCAATGACTGAAGTCGATCAAAACACCATTCACCGTGTCAGCCACGAGATCAAGCGCCGCCGCCTGCAAGTGTTGCGAGTGCAGGACCTGACTCCGCGCATGCGCCGCATCACCCTGGGCGGGCCGGAACTGGCCGGGTTCACCAGCCTCGGCAGCGACGATCACGTAAAACTGCTGTTCCCACAGAACGCCGAGGAACACGCCGCCCTGGAAAATTTCGCCCCCGGCGCTGGCAAGGATCAGGGCCCGATGCCGCAAATGCGCGACTACACCCCGCGCCGTTATGACCTGCAGACGCTGGAGCTGGACATCGACTTTGTGCTGCATGGCGATGGGCCTGCCGCGACCTGGGCGACCCAAGCGACGCCCGGGCAATACCTCAACATCGCCGGGCCAAGGGGCTCGATGATTGTCCCGGACATCTTCGACCACTACCTGCTGATCGGCGACGAAACCGCCCTGCCCGCCATCGCCCGTCGCCTGGAAAACCTGGCGGCCAACCGGCGTGCGCTGGTGGTGGTGGAAGTGGAAAACGGCGCCGAGCAGCAAATCCTTCACAGCCCCGCGCAAGTACACGTGATTTGGGTGCTGCGCGAAGGCCGCCAGAACAATCTGCTGACCACCGTGCGCCACCTGGAAATGCCCGGCGGCAAGCTGTACGCCTGGGTCGCCACCGAGAGCAAGGTGTCGCGACAGATTCGCAAGGTGTTGTTGGAGGATAAAGGGTTGGATCAGGATTTTGTGAAGGCGGTGGGGTATTGGAAGGCGGATGACAGCGAGGAGGAATGAGGTGCGGCGTGCTGGCCTGCTAAAGTACCCTGCACCCACTGACCGAACACAACCTGTGTGGGAGCAAGGCTTGCCCGCGATGAAGGCAATGAGGTCTTTCAGAAAGCGAGGCGCCTGCATCGCGAGCAAGCTTTGCTCCCACAGGGCTTTCGTCGCTCTTGAATACTTGATTTACACCCCACCAGGTACCCCGATCCATGCTTTTCCTGATCGCCTATATCAGCAGCGTCGTGCTGATCAACTTCGCGTTTTCCGCCGCGCCGCACCTGGACATCATCTGGTCGGCCTGGGGCGGGCTGGTGTTTGTCCTGCGCGACATGGTGCAAACTCGATTCGGCCACGGCGCCATCGTGGCGATGCTGGTGGCGCTGGTGTTGTCCTACGTCACCTCCGACCCGACCATTGCCCTGGCCAGCGCCACGGCGTTCGCGGTATCCGAATGCATTGACTGGCTGGTGTTCTCCATCACCAAGCGTCCGCTGCATGACCGGTTGTGGATCAGTTCGGCCCTGAGCATTCCCCTGGACACCTTCATTTTCTTCGGCATGATCGATGCCCTGACACCGGCTGTGGTGATCACCGCGCTGGTCTCGAAATTTGCCGGGGTCACGGCAGTGTGGCTGATCATGGCCTGGCGTTTGCGCAAACAGGCCGTCACCGGCTGAAGCCAAAACCTGCGGTTCATGTAAAATGCCGCGCTTTCTCCCCATGGGAAGCTCGCCCGGCGCGCGACCCTCGATGCTCCGCTCCTGTTTGAGGACCTTCAGATGACCCGTATCGGAACTCCATTGTCGCCCACCGCGACCCGCGTTTTGTTGTGTGGCAGCGGTGAACTGGGCAAGGAAGTGGTAATCGAACTGCAGCGCCTGGGCGTTGAAGTGATTGCCGTGGATCGCTACGCCAACGCGCCGGCCATGCAAGTGGCCCATCGCAGCCATGTGATCAACATGCTCGATGGCGCGGCCCTGCGCGCGGTGATCGAGGCCGAGAAGCCGCACTTCATCGTGCCGGAAATCGAAGCCATCGCCACCGCCACGCTGGTGGAACTGGAAGCTGAAGGCTTCACCGTGATCCCCACCGCTCGTGCCGCGCAACTGACCATGAACCGCGAAGGCATCCGGCGCCTGGCCGCCGAAGAGTTGGGTCTGCCGACCTCGCCGTATTTCTTCGCCGACACCGTGGAAGACTACCGCAAGGCCGTTGAAACCCTGGGCTTCCCGTGCGTGGTCAAGCCGGTGATGAGTTCCTCGGGCAAGGGCCAGAGCCTGCTGCGCAGTGCCGATGACGTGCAGAAAGCCTGGGACTACGCCCAGGAAGGCGGCCGTGCCGGCAAGGGCCGGGTGATCATCGAGGGCTTCATCGATTTCGACTATGAAATCACCCTGCTTACCGTACGCCATGTTGGCGGCACCACCTTCTGCGCACCGGTCGGTCACCGCCAGGAAAAAGGCGACTATCAGGAATCCTGGCAGCCCCAGGCCATGAGCCCGGTGGCCCTGGCTGAATCCGAGCGCGTGGCTAAAGCCGTGACCGAGGCCTTGGGTGGTCGCGGCCTGTTTGGCGTCGAGCTGTTCATCAAGGGTGACCAGGTGTGGTTCAGCGAAGTCTCGCCGCGCCCACACGACACCGGCCTGGTGACGCTGATTTCCCAGGACCTGTCGCAGTTCGCCCTGCACGCCCGCGCCATCCTCGGCCTGCCGATTCCGCTGATCCGCCAGTTCGGCCCATCGGCCTCGGCGGTGATCCTGGTGGAAGGCCAGTCGACCCAGACCGCTTTCGCCAACCTCGGCGCAGCCCTGGCCGAACCGGACACCGCCCTGCGCCTGTTCGGTAAACCGGAAGTCAACGGCCAGCGCCGCCTGGGCGTGGCCCTGGCGCGAGACGAGTCCATCGACGCCGCCCGCGCCAAGGCGACCCGGGCTTCCCAGGCCGTCAAGATCGAGTTGTAAGCAGTATCGCTTGCCTCATGGTGATCTGTGGGAGCAAGGCTTGCCCGCGATGAACGATAACGCGGTCCAACTGAAGACCAGGGCGCCAGCATCGCGAGCAAGCTTTGCTCCCACAGCTAACTTGGGATGACATTGGGCTAAAGAAAAAGGCGACACCCGCAAAGGTGTCGCCTTTTTCATGAGCGCCAGTTTACCCCAGATCGTTCCCACGCTCAGCGTGGGAACGCCGCCAAGGACGCTCCGCGCTCCGCTTCTGAAACGGTGACGCAGAGCGTCGGAGGATGCATTCCCACGCAGGAGCGTGGGAACGATCACTCCCGCTTAATCCGGCAGTTTATAGGCGATCACATAGTCACCCTGCTTGGTACCCAGGGAACCATGGCCACCGGCGACGACCAGCACGTATTGCTTGCCGTCCTTGCCGGTGTAGGTCATCGGCGTGGTTTGGGCGCCCGCTGGCAGGCGGCCTTCCCACAGTTGCTTGCCGTTTTTCACGTCATAGGCACGCAGGTACTGGTCGAGGGTACCGCTCAGGAACGCCAGGCCGCTGGCGGTGGTGAAGGCGCCGCCCAGGCTCGGTACGCCCATGCTCAGCGGGATCGGTACCGGCGAGCTATCACGCACGGTGCCGTTCTTGTGCATCCACAGAGTTTTGTTGTTGGTCAGGTCAACGGCCGCCACATAACCCCAGGCCGGTGCCTGGCAAGGCAGGCCCATTGGCGAAAGCAGCGCTTCGAGGATCACGCCATACGGCGCGCCTTTGTTCGGCTGCACGCCTTCGGTCTCGCTCTTGCGCCCCGGACCGCCGGCCACTTCGGCCGCAGGAACCAGTTTCGACTTGAACGCCATGTAGCTCGGATTGACGAAAGCGATCTGGCGTACCGGATCAACCGAAATACCGCCCCAGTCAAACACACCGAAGTTACCTGGGTAGACGATCGAGCCTTGCAGCGACGGCGGCGTGAACATGCCTTCGTAGCGCAGCGACTTGAAGTCGATCCGGCACAGCATCTGGTCGAACGGGGTCACGCCCCACATGTCGCGTTCCTGGAGGACCGGCGGCACGAAGTTCAGGTCGGACATCGGCTGGGTCGGCGAGGTGTAGTCACCCTCTACCGCGCCTTGCGGCACCGGGATCTCCTTGATCGGCACGATCGGCTGACCATTGCTGCGGTCCAGCACGTAGATGCTGCCCTGCTTGGTCGATGCCAGTACCGCCGGCTTCACGCCATCGGCGGTTTTCAAGTCCATCAGCGTCGGTTGCCCGCCCACGTCCATGTCCCACAGGTCGTGGTGGGTGAACTGGAAGTACCAGCGCACCTTGCCTGTGGCGATATCCAGCGCGGTCAGGCCGGCGGCGTATTTCTCCGATTCTGGTGTACGGAAACCACCGAACTGGTCGGGCGTCTGGTTACCCATCGGCAGGTAGAGCATGCCGAGTTTTTCATCGACGCTGAACATGGACCACATGTTCGGCGAGTTACGGGTGTAGGTCTGGCCTTCGGCAATCGGCGTAGTGTCGTCCGGGTTGCCGCTGTCCCAGTTCCACACCAGCTCGCCGGTGTGCACGTCATAGGCGCGGATGACCCCGCTTGGCTCGTCGGTGGAGACGTTATCGGTGACGTGGCCACCGATCACCACCAGGTTCTGGGTCACGGCCGGTGGCGACGTGGAGTAGTAACCGCCGGCCGTGAAGCCGCCAATGTTGGCGGTCAGGTCGACCTGGCCCTTGTCACCGAAGTCTTCACACATCTTGCCGGTGTCGGCGTTCAGCGCGATCAGGCGCGTGTCGGCGGTCGGCAGGAAGATCCGGCGTGGGCACACGGTGCTCGCCGGCGTGGTGCTGGCCGCGCCGGTCGGGCTCTGCTCGGCCGAGGCGTACACCGCGTCATCGTGATAGGTCACGCCGCGGCAGGTCATGTGGGCCCAGCCCTTGAAGTTTTCCGCTTTCTGCGTGGAAAGCTTCGGATCGAACCGCCAGATTTCCTTGCCGGTTTCAGGCTCCAGAGCAATCACCTGGCTGTGGGGCGTGCACACGTAGAGCATGCCGTTGACCTTCAGCGGTGTGTTTTCCGCCGTGGTCTCACCCGGGTCGTTCGGCCCTGGCAGGTCGCCAGTGCGATAGGTCCAGGCCGGTTCCAGCTTGCTGACGTTCTCGGGGGTGATCTGCGCCAGGGGCGAATAACGGTCACCATGGGCACTGCGGCCATAGGAGTTCCAATCCCCGTCCGGCATCGCCGGGGCGGTGTTGGTCATGCCAGGCACGCTGTCGCGGTCCAGTTGGCCCTCGATTTCACCCGGATTGGTGAACTGGCTGGCGAGCGCGGTGATGCCGGCAATGACCACGGCGGCGCCCAAAGCACGGGTGCCCATGGGCGAAGCGTCGGGGGTCAACAGTGGACGGCGGAACCACGGCAGCAACATGACGATGCCCAAGGCAAACAGCATTGCCAGGCGCGGCACCAGTTGCCACCAGTCCAGGCCCACTTCCCACAGCGCCCACACGGTGCTGGCGAACAGCACCAGCGCGTACAGGCCCAGGGCTGCACGCCGGGCCATGATCAGCAGCACGCCGGTCAGCGCCAGGCCGATACCGGCCAGCAGGTAATACAGCGAGCCGCCAAGCGTGCTCAGCTTGATTCCCCCCGCCAACAGGGCCAGGCCCATCAATAGAAGCAGAATGCCGAGCAGGCTCGGTAGCAGACGGCTTCGACTCATAGCACCCTCAGTGCTCATAGTGTGATTCTCCGTGAGGTTTTAAGGAGTCCCGCGCAAGTAGTCACTGTAGATGACGATCTTGAGGGGGCATGGTTCAGTTGAAAGAGGTAATTGGGTTGAAGCGGTTGCTGTGGGAGCGAGCCTGCTCGCGATGGCGGCGTGACAGTCGACTTCAATGTTGGATGTGAAATCGCTATCGCGAGCAGGCTCGCTCCCACAAGGGTCTTGTGCACTGACTAGAACGACGACTGAATCTTGATCCCGCCAATCAGCGCGTCATCGACCTTGTCCACGCCGCCCGGATGGCGGATGTACTGCAGGTTCGGGCGCACGGTCAGCCAGTTCGTCACGTGTACGCCGTAATACAACTCGGCGCTGTACTCGGTGTCCTGGGGTGGCAAAAAGGCCGGGTTGTCGTAACCCTGGACGGCGCGGGCCTGGTTGGTGGCCTCGGCGTTCTTGCGGTAAGCCGGGTTGACGTGAACCCGAGCCAGGGCAAAACCGATGTCATCCCTGGCGCGGGCGTCGAACAGCCCCTTGTAGACGAGACCGGCCTGGACATAGTGGTCGATGGCGTTGGTTTTCTTGTCGTGCATCGTGGCGTTGGCGAACACACTCAGGCCACGGGAATGGTCACTGGCGACACTGGTCAGTTGCTGTTGCGCCCCCAACCACACGCCATGCTTGCTCGACGCGCTGCGATACGCCTCGCCGCTCAGGGCGGCCGGCTGGCCGTTGCGATCCTTGTAGGCGTCGGTGGCGTTGGCACTGCTGTAGTAATAACCGGCGCGGTATTCGCCCGGCAGACCATTGAGCTTGGGCGACCACACCAGCTCCACCGGCACTACGGCGCCCTGGGTGCCGCTGCCGCTGAGCTTGAAGCCGTTACCGGTTTCCAGGTTCGAGGGGTTTTGTTCATAAGCCCCGATCTGCGCGTACAGCTCAGGCGTGAGGTGATACTTGACCCGCAGCGCCCACTGGCTGACCGGCCAGTTGTACCAGATGCCGCCCACCCAGTTGCCCACTTGCGAGCCGCAGAACGCCAGGTTCTGGAAGTCGCAGGGGAAGCTGTTGAAATCCTCGCCCTCACCGAAACGACCGGCCTTGATATCGAGCCGGTCATCGAAAAATGCCTGCTGATACCACATCTGCGTCAACCGCCAGGTCTGGCCACGGCCCCAGACTTCCTGGGCGGAAGTGAAACCGCCAACGCGCGGGTCGTTGATCCGGTCATTGCTGATGTTATTGCCGCTGCGCTCGGTGACCGTCAGTTGAAACTCGGCGGCGCGCCAACCGAGGATTTTCTGCAGGTCCAGGTGCGTGCCAAAGGCGAACTGGTCGCTGTAGCGAGCGGTGCGGTCATGGTCGTAGCCGCCGTGCAGGTTGCTGCCCATTTCGCCGGTGTAATCGAACTTGAAGTCGTAGCCTTTTTTCGCGAGTTCGCTTCGCGTGCCATTCCAGTCACCCAGCATCCAGGGTGAGTCGCTGTCGAACGCGGGAGCGGCCTGAGCGCCGATGGCAATGCCCAAGATGCCGAGACCGGCCATCAGGTGAAGGGTGTTTCTGGCGGCAATACAGTGCCGGACAGCGCTGTCTTGCAGAGTCTGAACATCGAACATAAAGAAGGAATTCTTGATCTTTTTAGGGGATTCGCTGAACGCCGGGGGCTTTGGCACGGCAGAAGAAGCGTTTCAGCAGGCGGCGCAAGGATAATGTCCTGTTACAAATAGAGAAAGGCCTTTTACTGACATGAATCATTTCGGATTCGGTAACAGTAGGCGTTGCGCAAAGCCGCGAAACAAACAGGCAGCGTTTCAGTGATACTTCCACCACGCGGGCACCTCGGCTAAGGTGCGCGGCTTTACACCTCTTTGCGCGAAGGCCTCCCATGACCGAATCCAACAACAACCCGCTGCACGGCGTGACGCTGGAGCAGATCCTCAACGCCCTGGTGCAGCACTACGAATGGTCGGGTCTGGCCGAGCGCATCGACATTCGTTGCTTCAAGAGCGACCCGAGCATCAAGTCCAGCCTGACCTTTTTGCGCAAGACGCCGTGGGCGCGGGAGAAAGTCGAGCGGCTGTACATCAAGCTGATGCGCACCAAACGACCGGTCTGAGCTGTGGACATTCAGATCCGTCGGCGCCCCGCGCTGCGACAATGTTTCGTGTCAGTGGCGGCCCTGTTGGGCTGGGCCGGGTTGAGCATCCAGTTGTACCTGATCCTGCTCGGTCGCTGGGAACTGGGCGCGAGCTTGCTCGGCGGCCTGGTGAACTTTCTCAGTTTCTTCACCGTGCTGACCAACACTCTGGTGGCCGTGGTGCTGACCTGGGAACTGATCCAGCGAGAATCGCCGGCCCGGCGCTGGTTCTTGCAGCCGGGGGTCAGCAGCGGCATTACCGTGAGCATTACCTTGGTCGGCCTGGCCTACAACCTGCTGCTGCGACATCTGTGGCAACCCGAAGGCTGGCAGTTCGTGGCCGACGAATTGCTGCACGACGTCATGCCGTTGCTGTTCATGACCTACTGGTGGTTCTGCGTACCCAAGGGCACCTTGCGCATGAAGCACATCGGGCTGTGGATGATTTACCCGGTGGTGTACTTCGCGTGGCTCCTGCTGCGGGGGGAATTACTGGCGGCGTACCCCTACCCTTTCATTGACGTGGCGAACCTGGGTTATCCACAGGTGCTCATCAATGCCGCAGGGATATTGGCGGGGTTTGTCGCGATTGCGCTGGGGGTGGTGGGATTGGATCGGTGGCGTCGCTGAAATAAAGATTTTGAGGAAAAATATCTGTGGAGGCCAAACCTGTGGGAGCAAGGCTTGCCCGCGATGAATGATCACGCGGTCCACCTGACGACCTGGGTGCCTGCATCGCGAGCAAGCTTTGCTCCCACAGGTATGTGCTCCTACAGAGTCTTGTGTGGGCGTCAGCGCCTCACCGGCAACATCCACACCAATCCACTGGCCTTGGCCCTTTCATGACACAACGCCAGAACACTGCGTCGCTCATCGTTGTCCATCCGGCTCCAACGGGTGATTTCCGCCACGGTGCGCTGGCAGCCGGTGCAGATGTCGTCATCGTCCAGGGCGCAGATGTTCACGCAGGGCGACGGAACCGGGCGTTCTGGCGGGTTCATTGCTCTTGCTCGGCCAAGTCGCGGGCGTAGCGCTGCGCGTTGTGAACATAGTGCGCCGCGCTGGCCTCGAGCATCTTCTTCTGCGCTTCAGTCAATTCCCGCACAACCTTGCCGGGTGAGCCCATCACCAGAGAACCGTCAGGAATCTCCTTGCCTTCGCCGATCAGCGAGTTGGCGCCGATGATGCAGTTCTTGCCGATCTTCGCTCCGTTGAGGATCACCGCATTGATGCCGATAAGGCTGTAGTCCCCCACCGTGCAACCGTGAAGCATGGCGTTATGGCCGATGGTCACGCCGATGCCGATGGTCAGCGGGAAGCCCATGTCGGTGTGCATCACCGTGCCGTCCTGCACGTTGCTGTTTTTGCCGATCAGGATCAGTTCGTTATCGCCACGCAGCACCGCGTTGAACCAGACATTGGCGCCTTCTTCGAGGCGGACCTTGCCCACCAATGTGGCGTTGGGGGCGACCCAGCTCTGTGGGTGGGTTTCGACACGGGCATCACCCAGGCGGTATTTCATGAGGTTCCTCGGGGCTTCAGGTATTGATGAAAGTCTTGGGCGGAGTGTGCAGGTCGATGCCGGCGTCGAACATCAGGTTGACCAGCTCGACCACCATGATCGCCGTCAGGCCCCAGATCTTGTACTCGCCAAAACGATAGCTGGGCACGTACCAACTGCAGCCCTGGTAGTCGATGCGGTGAGTGTGCTCGCGCGGGTCCTTGCGAAAGAACTCCAGCGGTACGCTGAACACCGCGGCGATCTCGGCATCGTTGGCCTGGTACTCGACATAGTCGGGAATCACCCCCACGTAGGGCGTGACCTTGATGCCGTGCAGCGAGATCAAGGGACTGAGGGGGCCGATCACTTCCACCAGGCCGGGGGGCAGGCCGATTTCTTCTTCGGCTTCGCGCAAGGCGGTGAAAATCAGGTCCGGGTCTTCCGGGTCGCGGCGCCCACCGGGAAATGCAACTTCGCCGCCATGAGTCGAAAGCCCGCTGGCGCGCAGGGTCAGGACCAGTTCCGGCTCGTCACTGCGGGTAATGGGCACCAGCACCGCCGCTTCAGGGAAACGTCGGTCAGTCTCCAGATCACGTGGGGTATGGTTGCTTACTCGATGCAGTAGCTCGTCCAGCATGAGACTTCTCGATTTATTCGCTACCTTGCATCATGCACCAATCAGGCAAGCCGCCCAACCCCCGCACTGCGACGTGTCGCGAAACGACAACTTGCCGACAGCCGCCCGCAGACGCCAAGATAGGCGCAGCATTCAGGAACCCAAGCATGAAATTCTGCAGCCAGTGCGGTAACCCGGTAACCCAGCGTATCCCCGAAGGCGACTCGCGCTTGCGCTTTGTCTGCGATACCTGCCACACCATCCACTACCAGAACCCCAATATCGTGGCCGGTTGCGTGCCGACCTGGGGCAGCAAAGTGCTGCTGTGCCGACGTGCCATCGAGCCACGGCGCGGTTACTGGACATTGCCGGCAGGTTTCATGGAGAACGGCGAAACCGTCGAGCAGGCCGCCGTGCGCGAGACCGCCGAAGAAGCCTGCGCCCGCGTGCGCAACCTGAGCATTTATACGCTGATCGATGTTCCGCATATCAGCCAGGTGCATGTATTCTTCCGCGCCGAGCTGGTGGACGAAGATTTCGCCGCCGGGCCCGAGAGCCTGGAAGTGAAACTGTTCGACGAAGCGGACATTCCCTGGGACGAGCTGGCTTTCCGCACGGTGGGCCGTACCCTAGAATACTTCTATGCTGACCGGCGAACCGAGGACTACCCGGTGCGATCCGAATCGATCCCGCCGCTGGCCCAGCCTGCCAATACCTAAAAATCCATAATAGCCGCGACACCTCTAGGGATATCGTTTCAATGCGCTGGTTGCTTGTCCTGTTCTGCTTGTCGTTCGCTGCGGTGTCCCAGGCTTCTGCGGTGGGAACCTACAACGGCAAGACCATCGAAAAAGTGCTGGTGCTCAAGTCCGCCCATCAATTGCAATTGATCAACGACGGCAAACCACTGAAGACCTATCGCATTTCATTGGGCAAAGGCGCC
The DNA here is from genome assembly GCF_900156295.1 of Pseudomonas sp. A214. Lineage (NCBI taxonomy): Bacteria > Pseudomonadati > Pseudomonadota > Gammaproteobacteria > Pseudomonadales > Pseudomonadaceae > Pseudomonas > Pseudomonas sp. A214. The sequence goes on along the minus strand of NZ_LT707062.1, from coordinate 1,975,396 downwards.
AAAAAAGGCCCCAAGCTGATCGAAGGCGACAAGCGCACCCCCGAGGGTTTCTACTGGATCGACTGGCGCAAGACCAGCGACCGCTTCTACCTGTCGATGCACATTTCCTACCCCAACATCAGCGACGCCGCCCGCGCCCGCCGCGAAGGCGTGGAACCTGGGGGCATGATCATGATCCACGGCACCCCTGATTCCGAAGAAAACCCTGAGCAGTTGTTCCACACCCTGGACTGGACCGACGGCTGCATTGCCATGCGCAATGTGGACATGCGCGAGGTGTGGAACCTGGTGCCGGATGGCACCATGATCGAGATCCGGCCGTAGCGCCCGACCACACATGAGTTCCCTGTGGCGAGGGGATTTATCCCCGTTGGACTGCGCAGCAGTCCCCTAAGCCAACAACTCAATCTGCCTGAAACACCGAATTGCCTGGCTTGAGGGCTGCTGCGCAGCCCAGCGGGGATAAATCCCCTCGCCACAGGTCCGTGCCCACAGTTGTGTTTCAACCTATATCGCGACCAATAAAAAACCCGCTGAATCAATCAGCGGGTTTCTCATTCAACGGCCGGACGATCAAAAATCCTCCAACCGCCACACTTCATAAGCCGGTGTCTCATAGGGATGGCTCTGCTTCAACGCCGCCACCGCCGCACGAATCAACTCATCGGCCACGACAAGCTCCACTTTCCATTCCTCGACCTGCTCGACCTGCCCCGCTTCGCCAATGAACGGCTGGCTGCCGTCCAAGGGGCGGAACTGGCCCAGGCCCAGCACTTGCCAGGCGCAGTGGTCATAGGCGCCGATCCGTCCGCCACCGGCGGCGAATACGGCGCTTTTGACCACGTCCAGGTGGCTGGCCGGGACGAAGAAGCAGAGCTTGTACACGCCCTTAGTTCACCCAGACGCGGGCGTTGCGGAACATGCGCATCCATGGTGCGTCTTCGTTCCAGTCGTCCGAACGCCACGAGTTCTGCACCGCGCGGAACACACGTTCGGGGTGCGGCATCATGATCGTGACGCGGCCGTCGCGGCTGGTCAGGCCGGTGATTCCGCGCGGCGAGCCGTTCGGGTTGGCCGGGTAGGTTTCGGTGACCTTGCCGTGGTTGTCGACGAACCGCAGCGACACGCAACCGGACAAATCGGCTTCGAGCAGGGCTTCTTCGCTTTCGAATTCCGCATGGCCTTCGCCGTGGGCGATGGCGATCGGCATGCGCGAACCGGCCATGCCCTGCAGGAAGATCGAGTTGGATTCCTGGACCTGGACCATCGCCACGCGCGCTTCGAACTGCTCGGAACGGTTACGCACGAAGTGCGGCCAGAACTCGCTGCCCGGGATCAACTCGTGCAGGTTGGACATCATCTGGCAACCGTTGCACACGCCGAGGGTGAAGCTGTCGGTGCGTTCGAAGAAGCCCTGGAACGCGTCGCGGGCGCGGCTGTTGAACAGTGCCGACTTGGCCCAGCCTTCACCGGCACCCAGCACGTCGCCGTAGGAGAAACCGCCACACGCGACCATGCCCTTGAAGTCGTTCAGGTCGACACGGCCGGCCAGGATATCGCTCATGTGCACGTCGATCGCGTTGAAACCGGCGCGGTCGAACGCCGCCGCCATTTCCACCTGACCGTTGACACCCTGCTCACGCAGCACCGCCACTTGTGGGCGAATGCCTTTCTTGATGTAAGGCGCGGCCACGTCATGATTGACGTCGTAGCTGAGCTTGGCGCTCAAACCCGGGTTGTCTTCTTCCAGCAGCGCGTCGAATTCCTGCTCGGCGCAGTCGGCATTGTCCCGCAAGCGCTGGATCTGGTAGCTGGTTTCCGCCCACTGGCGCTGCAACAGACGGCGCTGGCCTTCGAAGACGGTGTCGCCGTTGAAGGTGATGTTGATGTGGGCGTTGTTGATCGGCTGGCCGATCACCGAGACGCAGTCGGCCAGGCCCGCTGCGCTGAACTGGGCAAGGATGTCCGGGGTGGCGTCCTGGCGAACCTGGATCACCGCGCCCAGTTCCTCATTGAACAGGATGGCCGGGATTTCAGCCGTAGACTCGGCAACGCTGTCGAGGGTCAGGCTCAGGCCGCAATGGCCGGCGAAAGCCATTTCCACCACGGTGGTCAGCAAACCACCGTCGGAACGGTCGTGGTAGGCCAGCAGATGACCGTCGGCGTTGAGGCCCTGGATGACCGCGAAGAACGCCTTCAGGTCTTCGGCATCGTCGACGTCCGGCGCTTGCGAGCCGAGCTTGCCGTGCACCTGGGCGAGGATCGAGGCGCCCATGCGGTTCTGGCCACGGCCCAGGTCGATCAGGATCAGGTCGGTGGTGCCCTTGTCCATGCGCAGTTGCGGGGTCAGGGTCTGGCGGATGTCGGTGACCGGGGCGAAACCGGTGACGATCAGCGACAGCGGCGAGGTGACGCTCTTGTCCACGCCTTCGTCGTTCCAGCGCGTGGCCATGGACATGGAGTCCTTGCCCACCGGAATGGTGATGCCCAGCTCCGGGCACAGCTCCATGCCGACAGCCTTGACGGTGTCGTACAGGCGGGCGTCTTCACCCGGGTGACCGGCGGCGGACATCCAGTTGGCCGACAGTTTGATGTCGGAGATCTTGCCGATGCGCGAGGCCGCGATGTTGGTCAGGGTCTCGCCAATCGCCATGCGGCCCGACGCCGGAGCGTCCAGCAACGCCAACGGCGTGCGCTCGCCCATGGCCATGGCTTCGCCGGTGTAGACGTCGAAGCTGGTGGCGGTCACGGCAACGTCGGCCACCGGCACCTGCCACGGGCCGACCATTTGATCACGGGCCACAAGACCGGTGATGGTGCGGTCGCCGATGGTGATCAGGAAACTTTTGCTCGCCACGGCCGGGTGGTGCAGAACGCGCTCGATGGAATCGGCAACGTCGAGCGTCGACGGGTCGAAATCATCGCCCAGCTCGGCTTCGCGAACGGCCGAACGGTGCATGCGCGGGGCCTTGCCCAGCAGCACTTCCAGCGGCATGTCCACCGGACTGTTGCCGAAGTGGCTGTCGGTGACGGTCAGTTGCGGCTCGGCAGTGGCTTCGCCGACCACGGAGAACGGGCAGCGCTCGCGTTCGCAAATGGCCTGGAAACGCTCGAAGTCGGCCGGGCCGACCGCCAGGACATAACGTTCCTGAGATTCATTGCTCCAGATTTCGTGCGGGGCCATGCCCGGCTCGTCGTTCGGAATGTTGCGCAGTTCGAAGCGGCCACCACGGCCACCGTCGTTGACCAGTTCCGGGAAGGCGTTGGACAGGCCGCCCGCGCCGACGTCGTGGATGAAGCTGATGGGGTTGTGTTCACCCAACTGCCAGCAACGGTCGATGACTTCCTGGCAACGGCGTTCCATTTCCGGGTTTTCCCGCTGGACCGAGGCGAAGTCCAGGTCCGCCGAGCTGGTGCCGGTGGCCATGGAGGAAGCGGCGCCGCCGCCCAGGCCGATCAGCATGGCCGGCCCACCGAGGACGATCAGCTTGGAACCGACCAGGATCTCGCCTTTCTGCACGTGTTCGGCGCGGATGTTGCCCATGCCGCCGGCGAGCATGATCGGCTTGTGGTAGCCGCGCACTTCTTCACCGCGAGGGGTGGTGATGGATTGCTCGAAGGTACGAAAGTAACCGGTCAGGGCCGGACGGCCGAATTCGTTGTTGAACGCCGCGCCCCCAAGAGGACCTTCGATCATGATGTCCAGGGCGTTGACGATGCGCTCGGGCTTGCCGTAGGGCTTTTCCCACGGCTGTTCAAAGCCCGGGATCTGCAGGTTCGATACGGTGAAGCCGGTCAGGCCAGCCTTGGGCTTGGCACCGCGACCGGTGGCGCCTTCGTCGCGGATCTCGCCACCGGAACCGGTGGACGCACCCGGGAACGGGGCGATGGCGGTCGGGTGGTTGTGAGTCTCGACCTTCATCAGGATGTGCACCGGCTCCTGGACCGCACCGTACTGGCGGGTCTCAGGGTTCGGGTAGAAACGCCCGGCGACGTTGCCGACGATCACCGCGGCGTTGTCCTTGTAGGCCGAGAGCACACCTTCGTTGTGCATCTGATAGGTGTTCTTGATCATGCCGAACAGGCTTTTTTCCTGGCTCTGGCCATCAATGTCCCAACTGGCGTTGAAGATCTTGTGCCGGCAGTGCTCGGAGTTGGCCTGGGCGAACATCATCAGTTCGATGTCGTGGGGGTTGCGCTTCAAGCCCTGGAAGGCGTTGACCAGGTAATCGATCTCGTCTTCGGCCAGGGCCAGGCCCAGTTCGGCGTTGGCTTTTTCCAGTGCGGCACGGCCACCGCCCAGCACATCGATGGCGGTCAGCGGTTTTGGCTCGGCATGGCTGAACAGGCCCGCGGCCTGCTCCAGGTTGCCCAGGACGATCTGGGTCATGCGGTCATGCAGGCCCTCGGCGATCAGTTGGGCCTCGGCCTCGCTGAACTCACCGGCGACATAAAAGGCAATGCCGCGCTCCAGGCGCTGGATTTTCGCCAGGCCGCAGTTGCGGGCGATGTCGCTGGCCTTGCTCGACCATGGCGAAATGGTGCCGAAACGTGGCAGCACCAGGAACAGACGACCGGTCGGCTCCTGGACAGGAACACTGGGACCGTACTTCAGAAGGCGCGCGAGCACCTGCTGTTCGTCGCCGGTCAAACCGCCGGTGACTTCGGCGAAGTGAGCGAATTCAGCATACAAGCCACTGACAGCCGGAACCTTCTGGCTCAGTTGCTCAAGGAGTTTGCTGTGGCGAAAGGCAGAAAGGGCAGGAGCGCCGCGCAGGATCAACATCTTCGGGACAGCCTCGGGAAGGGGGTGTGCTTTGAGGCCGTGCATTCTAGCCTAAACCGCTGGCGACGGCACCCGAAACGGCACGTACGATGCTGGCCGAATGTCGGTCTTTGCAGGAATGGCTCTTCCGGCCCCCGTTTGCACGGTCGTACCGAGATATTTTTCATCGGGGCAAAACACGGCGCCCCCCGGCCCGCCTGTGTTGCGGACACGTTTTGCAACCGCTAGCAGACTGGCCTTCTGCTGTCGAGATATGGCGGTCGGGGCCGTTTGCGTATACTGCGCAGATGTTTTCCCCAACGGCTTTGCGTCCGCGGTACGCCAAGTGGCTGATCGCAACCGGACTCTTCCTGGTGCTCAGTGGTTGTGTTGAGAAACCCAACACACTGGAGCGCGTGAAGGAGGATGGCGTGCTGCGGGTGGTTACCCGAAACAGCCCCGCCACCTACTTCCAGGATCGCAATGGTGAAACCGGCTTCGAATACGAGCTGGTGAAGCGTTTCGCCGACGATTTGGGGGTGGAGCTGAAAATCGAGACCGCCGACAACCTCGATGACCTTTTCACCCAACTGGGCAAGCCCAACGGCCCGGTACTGGCTGCCGCCGGCCTGGTCAGCAGCGAAAAACGCAAGAGTCAGGTGCGATTTTCCCACTCCTACCTCGAAGTCACCCCACAAATCATCTACCGCAACGGCCAATCACGCCCCACCGACCCGGCCGCCCTGGCGGGCAAGAAGATCATGGTGCTCAAGGGCAGCACCCACGCCGAACAATTGGCGCAGTTGAAACAGAAATATCCCGGCATCGAATACGAAGAGTCCGACGCGGTAGAAGTCGTCGACCTGCTGCGCATGGTGGATGAAGGCCAGATCGACCTGACGCTGGTGGATTCCAACGAAGTGGCAATGAACCAGGTGTACTTCCCCAACGTGCGGGTCGCTTTCGACCTGGGCGATGCCAGCAACCAGAGCTGGGCCGTGGCCCCTGGCGAAGACAACAGCCTGCTCAACGAAATCAACGCCTACCTGGACAAAGTGCAGAAGAATGGCACCCTGCAACGCCTGAAGGATCGCTACTACGGGCACGTTGATGTCCTGGGTTATGTCGGCGCCTACACCTTCGCCCAGCATTTGCAGCAGCGTCTGCCCAAGTACGAGAAGCATTTCAAGAACTACGCCAAGGCGGAAAAAGTCGACTGGCGCCTGCTGGCGGCCATCGGCTACCAGGAATCACTGTGGCAGCCGACAGTCACGTCCAAGACCGGTGTGCGCGGCCTGATGATGCTGACCCAGAACACCGCCCAGGCCATGGGTGTGTCCAATCGCCTGGACCCCAAGCAGAGCATCATGGGTGGCGCCAAGTACCTGGCCTACATAAAAGAACAACTGGACGAGAGCATCGAGGAGCCGGACCGCACCTGGTTCGCCCTCGCCGCCTACAACGTGGGTGGCGGTCACCTGGATGACGCTCGCAAACTGGCGGCCAAGGAAGGGTTGAATCCGAACAAGTGGCTGGATGTGAAGAAGATCCTGCCGCGCCTTTCCCAGAAGAAGTGGTACAGCAAAACCCGCTACGGCTACGCCCGGGGCGGTGAACCGGTGCATTTCGTGGCAAACATCCGCCGCTACTACGACATCCTGACCTGGGTCACACAGCCGCAGCTCGAAGGCGACCAGGTGGCCGAGGGCAACCTGCACGTGCCGGGCGTCGACAAGAGCAAGCCAAATCCAGAAACCCCGCCGCTCTGAATCCCCAATACACTGAGGCCCCCTTGTGGGAGCGAGCCTGCTCGCGATAGCGGTGTGTCAGTCGACATCAATGGTGAATGTCAGACCGCTATCGCGAGCAGGCTCGCTCCCACATGGGCCCTGCGTATGCATCAAACTTTGGCGGCTGCCAGGATCAGCGCTTTCATTTCAGCCACCGCCGACTTGAACCCGACAAACAATGCATGGGCCACCAGCGCATGGCCAATGTTCAGTTCATTGATGCCCTTGATGGCCGCGACGGCCTCGACGTTGTGGTAATGCAAGCCATGGCCAGCATTCACAATCAGGCCCTGGGCCAGACCGAAGGCGACGCCGTCGGCTACCCGCTGCAGCTCTTCAGCCACCTCGGTGGGCGTTTGCGCATCGGCATAACGGCCAGTGTGCAGTTCGATGGCCGGGGCACCGACGCGCCTGGAGGCTTCGATCTGCCGCTCGTCGGCGTCGATGAACAGCGACACCTCTGCGCCGATCTTCGACAAACGCTCCACCGCCGCCCTGATCCGTGCTTCCTGCCCCGCTACGTCCAGGCCGCCTTCGGTGGTCAGCTCCTGACGCGTCTCGGGCACCAGGCAAATGTGCGCGGGGCGGATGCGTTCGGCAAACACCATCATTTCTTCGGTCACGCCCATTTCGAAATTCATGCGCGTTTGCAACACGTCCTTGAGCAGCAGTACGTCGCGCTCCTGGATGTGACGGCGGTCTTCACGCAGGTGCACGGTGATGCCGTCGGCGCCTGCCTCTTCAGCATCCAGCGCGGCCTTGACCGGGTCCGGGTAGCGGGTACCACGGGCTTGGCGCAGGGTGGCGACATGGTCGATGTTCACGCCGAGAAGAATGCGATTGCTGGTGCTCACGAAAAGCGCTCCTGAGATGGACAGAGATTCGGCCCACAGCATACGGGTTGATCAAGGCTTGCGAAACAGCTCGCGACTGACCAGCGGCCGACCGCCCAAATGAACCGCCAGGGCCTGGCGCATCAGACGCTTGGCCGCCGAGAGCGCGCCCGGCGCACTCCAGTCGGCCTCGGCCATGGCCAGAAGTTCGGTGCCATTGAACAACCCGGGTTGCAGCAGGTAGACCTGTTCCAGGCCGGCATCCACCTGCAGCCGATACAAACCGTCCGCTGCGATGGGCTCGCCATGCAGGTCGGTGTTCAGGGCAAAACCGTAGCCCAGATCGTCCAGTAGCCGCCATTCGAAGGAACGCAACAGCGGTTCCAGAGGGCGACCCTCGGCCAGGGCCAACAGTGTGGCGGCATAGTGATCGAACACTGCGGGATGGGGGTCTTCGGCGGGCAGCAGGCGGATCAGCAGCTCGTTGAGATAAAGGCCGCTGAACAACGCCTCGCCGTTAAGCCAGGCCGCAACACCGTTGCTTTCCATGCGCCCGACGTTCTTCAACTCGCCCCGCCCCCGGAATTCCACTTCCAGCGGCACGAACGGCCGCGCCAGCGTTCCGGCCTTGCCACGCGCGCCCCGCAACACCGCCCGCAGTCGCCCCTGGGGCGTAAGAAAGTCCACCAAGGCGCTGCTTTCGCGGTAGGCGCGCGAATGCAGAACGTAGGCGGGTTGGGCGGTGGGTTGGGTTGGCGGCATGGGATCGCAGCTCTCAATGAGTAAACGCAGTATTACTGACAACCACAAACCACTGTGGGAGCGAGCCTGCTCGCGATGAGGGACTGATATTCAACAGGAATGTTGACTGACAGACCGCTATCGCGAGCAGGCTCGCTCCCACAATGGAAATTCATGCACTCAGGAAGAGCTTTACAGGTCGCCGTAACCCAACGACCGCAGCGCCCGCTCATCATCGGACCAACCACCCTTCACCTTGACCCACAGGTTGAGCATGATCTTGGAGTCGAACAACAGCTCCATGTCCTTGCGCGCTTCGGTGCCGATGCGCTTGATACGCTCGCCCTTGTCGCCAATGATGATTTTTTTCTGGCCGTCGCGTTCGACGAGGATCAGCGCATGGATGTGCAGGGTCTTGCCCTGCTGCTTGAACTCTTCGATTTCCACGGTGATCTGGTACGGCAGCTCTGCGCCCAATTGGCGCATGATTTTCTCGCGCACCAGTTCGGCGGCCAGGAAGCGGCTGCTGCGGTCGGTGATCTGGTCTTCGGGGAAGAAGTGATCGTTTTCCGGCAGGTGCTCGGCGATCACCCGCTCCAGCGCATCGAGATTGTGGCCGTGCTGGGCCGAGATGGGCATGATCTGGGCGTTGGGCAGTTGCTCCTGCAACCAGCTCAGGTGCGGCATCAATTCGGCCTTGTCTTCGATGCGGTCGGTCTTGTTCAGCGCCACGATCAAGGGACCTGTCACGTACTGGACGCGTTCGAGAACCATCTGGTCTTCTTCGGTCCACTTGGTGCGATCAACCACGAAGATCACCACATCGACGTCTTTCAGCGCCGCCGAAGCAGTCTTGTTCATGTAGCGGTTCAGCGCTTTTTCGCCACCTTTGTGCATGCCGGGGGTATCAACGTAGATCGCCTGTACGGCGCCTTCGGTCTTGATACCCAGCATGTTGTGGCGGGTGGTCTGGGGCTTGCGCGAAGTGATCGCCAGCTTCTGGCCCAGGATGTGATTGAGCAGCGTGGACTTGCCCACGTTCGGCCGGCCGACAATGGCGACATAGCCGCAGCGGGTGACGGTTGTATCAGTCATTGCCATTCTCCACGCCCAGGGCAATCAGTGCTGCGGCGGCCGCTACCTGTTCGGCAATACGACGACTCACACCCTGACCCCGGCTTTTTTCATTCAATAAGACCACTTCGCATTCGACGAAGAAGGTTCGGCAATGCGGCTCGCCCTGGATATCCACCACTTCGTAACGCGGCAACTCGCAACTGCGCGATTGCAGGAATTCCTGCAAACGGGTTTTCGGGTCCTTGTTGGTGTCCACCAGCGTCAGGCTGTCGATCTCGGAGGTCAGCCAGGCCAGCACGCGCTCGCGCGCCATTTCCATGCCGGCGTCCAGATAGATCGCGCCAATCAGCGCTTCCAGGGCATCGGCCAGAATCGACTCACGACGGAAACCGCCGCTCTTCAATTCACCGGAGCCCAGGCGCAGGTACTCACCCAGGTCGAAACCGCGGGCCAGCACGGCCAGGGTCTCACCTTTGACCAGGCGCGCGCGCAAACGCGACAACTGGCCTTCCCGAGCCAGCGGGAAGCGTTCGAACAATGCCTCGCCAGCCACGAAGTTGAGGATGGCATCACCCAGAAATTCCAGGCGTTCGTTGTTGCGCCCGGCAAAACTGCGGTGAGTGAGAGCCAGAAGCATCAGCTCCTGATCCTTGAAAGTGTAGCCGAGCTGACGCTCGAGACGGCTTAGAGAAACGCTCACGGTTTACCCACGCTGAGTTCGTGGCTGGATTCCACCACCACGGCCGCGAAGCGCCGTTGGCTTGGGACAATTAACGCTGTGTTCAAAAATGACGTCCTGACTATCGTTGGCTTCATGCCTTCGGGCAGCCTTGTGCAGGCTCCAGAAATGCATTCGGCGCTGTGTTCAACAGCGCCGTGTGTGATTACTTGATCAGGCCAACCCGCGAGAAATTCGGCAGGTGACTGAGTTTGGGTTCCGGCCAGCTCATCCAGACCGCAAAGGCCTTGCCGACGATATTACGGTCGGGGACCATGCCCAGCATGTCCTTGGGAATGTTCGGATCATCCCAGTACCGGCTGTCGTTGGAGTTGTCGCGGTTGTCGCCCATCATGAAATAGTGCCCGGCCGGCACGGTCCACGAATGGTCCGGTGCGGCGCGGTAACGGCTCATTTCCTTGCGGATAAGGTGTTCGGCCTCGCCGAGCTTTTCCTGGTAGAGCTCGGCGCTGCCCAGTGTGCCCGGCTCGGAGCCGATCAACCGTTCGGCCACCAGTTCGCCGTTGACGAACAGGCGCTTGTCGGCGCTGTAGCGAATCTTGTCTCCCGGCAAGCCGACCACACGCTTGATGTAGTTGACGTTCGGATCGCTAGGAAAACGGAACACCATGACATCGCCGCGTTGCGGGTCACCGATTTCGATGACCTTCTTGTCGATCACCGGCAGGCGGATCCCGTAGGAGAACTTGTTCACCAGGATGAAATCGCCCACATCCAGGGTCGGCTTCATTGAGCCGGACGGGATCTGGAACGGTTCCACCAGGAACGAGCGCAGCACCAGTACGATGAACAACACCGGAAAGAACGACTTGCCGTATTCGACCAGCAGCGGTTCCTTGTTGAGTTTTTCGACCACCACCCCATCAGGCTGGCTGACGCTGCCCTGATAGGAGGCGATGGCAGCCCGGCGCCGCGGCGCCAGGAACAACAGATCAAGCAACGCCAACAGGCCGCAGACGAACACGGCGATAACCAGCAACAGCGGGAAATTTAGCGACATAGGACCTAACTATCCAACCTGAGCACCGCAAGGAAGGCTTCCTGTGGAATTTCCACGTTACCAACCTGCTTCATGCGTTTTTTACCGGCCTTCTGCTTTTCCAACAGCTTGCGCTTACGGCTGACGTCGCCGCCATAGCATTTGGCCAATACGTTCTTTCTGAGCGCCTTGACGGTTGTACGCGCCACAATCTGCCCACCAATGGCGGCCTGGATTGCCACATCGAACATCTGCCGCGGAATCAGTTCCTTCATCTTCTCGGTCAATGCACGACCTTTGTAGTGCGCGTTGTCACGGTGCACGATCAATGCCAGGGCATCGACTTTCTCACCGTTGATCAGCACATCCAGCTTCACCAGATTAGCCGATTGGTAACGATCGAAATGATAGTCCAGCGAAGCATAGCCGCGACTGGTGGATTTCAGGCGATCGAAGAAGTCCAGCACCACTTCGTTCATCGGCAGGTCGTAGGTCACCTGGACCTGGGTACCGAGGAACAGCATGTCGTGCTGCACGCCACGCTTTTCGATGCACAGGGTAATGACGTTGCCCAGATGCTCCTGCGGCACAAGGATGTTGGCCCGCACGATCGGCTCGCGCATATCCTCGATGGCCGACAGATCCGGCAACTTGGACGGGTTGTCGACGTAGATGGTTTCGCCGTTCTTGAGCAGCAGCTCGAAAATTACCGTCGGCGCCGTGGTGATCAGGTCCAGGTCGTACTCGCGCTCCAGGCGCTCCTGGATGATCTCCATGTGCAGCATGCCCAGGAATCCGCAACGGAAGCCAAAGCCCAGGGCGTCGGAGCTTTCCGGGGTGTATTGCAGGGACGAGTCGTTCAGGGTCAGCTTTTGCAGGGCTTCGCGGAAATCCTCGAAGTCGTCGGAGCTGACTGGGAACAGGCCGGCGTAGACCTGAGGCTGGATACGCTTGAAGCCGGGCAGCACATCGACGTCGGGGGTGGAGCTCAAGGTCAGGGTGTCACCGACCGGTGCACCGTGAATGTCCTTGATGCCGGCGATGATGAAACCCACTTCACCGGCCTTCAGATCAACGGTGGCGGTGTGTTTCGGGTTGAAGACACCGACGCTGTCCACCAGGTGGATCTTGCCGGTGGATTTGACCAGGATCTTGTCACCCTTCTTGACGCGGCCGTGGCGCACGCGAACCAGGGAGACGACGCCCAGGTAGTTGTCGAACCAGGAATCGATGATCAACGCTTGCAGCGGATCTTCGATATTGCCGGTCGGCGCAGGAATGGTGGTCACCAGGCGCTCGAGCACTTCGTCCACGCCCAGGCCGGTCTTGGCGCTGCAAGTGACCGCGTCGGTGGCATCGATGCCGATGATTTTCTCGATTTCTTCCTTCACGCGGTCCGGATCGGCCTGGGGCAGGTCGATCTTGTTCAGCACCGGCATGACTTCCAGGCCCTGCTCGATGGCCGTGTAGCAGTTGGCAACCGATTGCGCCTCGACGCCCTGGCCGGCATCGACCACCAGCAATGCACCTTCACAGGCCGCCAGCGACCGGCTGACTTCATAGGTGAAGTCGACGTGGCCCGGGGTATCGATGAAGTTCAGCTGATAGGTAATGCCGTCGCGGGCCTTGTAGTAGAGCGTAACGCTGTGGGCCTTGATGGTGATCCCGCGCTCACGCTCCAGATCCATGGAATCCAGGACCTGGGCCTCCATTTCACGCTCGGCCAGGCCGCCGCACATCTGGATGAAGCGATCAGCCAGCGTCGACTTACCATGGTCAATGTGGGCGATGATGGAGAAATTGCGGATATGACTCAAATCACTCACGGATCAACACTCAAAAAGGCTGCAGGCATGGCCCGCCGAAAAATAGCCGGGAATTGTACCTGATACACCGCGCAAGTGGGAGCAAGCTTTGCTCCCACACAGCCTTGCCCCCGCAGCCCCCTCGCCATCGGTGCGCTGATCAACCGGCCCGGCGCAACAGCCAGAGCCCGGCCAAGGCGCAGACGGCGGCCGGTACCAGCACCGCAAACAGCGGCGAGAAACCGAATACCAGGCTCGACGGCCCCAGCAAATCCTGGGCAATACGGAAGGTGAAACCCACCAGTACGCCGGTAAACACACGCTGACCGAGGGTCACCGAACGCAGCGGGCCGAAGATGAAGGAAATCGCCATCAGCACCAAGGCTGCGGTGACCAGCGGCTGCAACACCTTGACCCAAAAAGCCAGCCAGTAGCGACCGTTGTTCAAGCCCTGATCCGCCAGATAGTGGATATACCCCCACAAACCGGTAATCGACAGGGAGTCCGGCGCCATCACCACAGTGCTGAGCAACTGCGGGCTCAGCGCCACGTCCCAACGCTCTTGCGGCGCAGCGACCACTTCGGTGCGCTTGTCATGGAACAACGTGGTGGTGACATCATTGAGCTGCCAGTGATCTTCAACAAACTTGGCGCGCTTGGCGAAGCTCGACGACAGCATGTGCCGCTGGTCGTCGAAGCGGTAGCGGGTCACGCCGTACAGGACACCGTTGGGCTGGACCGAGTTGATGTGGATGAACTCGTCACCCTGGCGGTGCCACAGGCCATGCTTGGCGCTTTGTGCGTCGCCGCCACCCTGGGCCAGGGAACGGTTGGCCTGGGCAGTGTTTTCGGTGGCCGGGGCAACGTATTCGCCGACCAGCAAACCCACCAGCATCAGCACCAGCATCGGTTTCATCACGGCCCAGACGATCCGACCAACGGAAACACCGGCGGCGCGCATGATGGTCAGCTCGCTGTTGCTCGCCAGGCTGCCCAGCCCGATCAGGCAACCGATCAGCGCCGCCATCGGCAGCATGTCGTAGAGCCGCCGCGGGGCGGTCAGCAATACGTAGCTCAACACGTCCATCAAGGTATAGGTGTCGCTGACATCACCCATTTCATCGATGAAGGCGAACAGGGTCGCCAGGCCAAGAATGATCCCCAGCACCGCGAGAATCGCCATGAACACACTGCTGCCGATGTACCGATCGAGTTTAACCACGGGCCACCTCCAGCGCGCTGCGACGACTGGCCAGCTTCAGGCGCAGTGGTTCCCAGTAGAGCAACCCGAGGCCAATCGCCAGGAAGATCGAATGCACCCACCAAAGGCCCAGCGCGGGCGGGATCTTGCCTTTCTCCAGCGCGCTACGGGCGGAAATCAGGATGGTCAGGTAAGCCATATACAGAAGAATCGCCGGTAGCAGCTTGAGGAAACGGCCCTGGCGCGGATTGACTCGCGCCAGCGGGACCGCCATGAGGGTCACGATGAATACCAGCAGCGGCAGCGAAAGGCGCCATTGCAATTCAGTGCGCGCCCGAATGTCGTTGTTGCCCAGCAAGCTGGAGGTGGGCATGGCATCGCGGTCGGTGACTTCGTCGCTGACCTCGGGCTTGGGCAGCAATACGCCATAGGTGTCGTACTTGATGGCCCGGTAATCGGCCTGCCCCGGCTTGCCGTCGTAGCGGTAGCCGTTTTCCAGGATCAGGTAGCGGTTGCCGTCGGGGTTGATTTCCTGACGCCCCTTCTCAGCCACCAGCACCGAAATGCCGCGGTCCTTCTTGGTGTCGGAAGACACGTTCTTTTGCGTAATGAAGACGCCGCCCAGGTCGACCCGGTCTTCCGAGAGTTCTTCGGTATAGGTGACGCGAGTCCCGTCGCGCAGGGCCTGGAAGCGCCCGGGCACCAAGGTGTCGAACTCGGTCAGGGCGTCTTGCTGATTGATCAGCATCTGGAACTGGTTGGCTCCCTGGGGCGCCAGGCTAAGACTCAGCCAGGCCACAACCAGCGCCACCAGAGTGGCCGGGAAGAGGGTCATGCGAAACAGGCGTTGCTGGCTCATGCCGGTTGCCGACAGCACGGTCATTTCGCTGTCCAGGTACAACCGGCCGTAGGCCAGCAGAATGCCCAGGAACAACCCCAGCGGCAGGATCAGTTGCAAAAAGCCCGGCAGGCGAAAGCCCATGATCAGGAACAGCGAGCCTGGATCCAGGGCACCGGAGGCCGCTTGGGCGAGGTATTTGATGAAGCGCCCGCTCATGATGATGACCAGCAGCACGGCGCTGACTGCGCTCAGGGTCAGCAGGACTTCGCGGGATAGATAACGGAAGACGATCACACCAGACACTCCAGGGCTGTCAGGCTAGGATTTGTACGAAAAGTGCCTGCGCGACGATCATGCTGCGTTGAAAACAGGCTCGGAATGCTCATTGACAACCAGTCAACTCCGCTTCCTCGCCTGTTTTCGCCTTGCCTGATCGCCGCTCGGCGACTTTTCATACAAACCCTAAGGCGGCCAAACAAGCAAATGTATCGAGCCGGCCCGCCACAGCGCGCCGCCGAAAAAAGAGCCGCATTATCCTGTGATTGGGGGCGCCTGTCACTTCGCACGCTTTAACCCGGTGCTTAAAGCCACAATTTAGCGCTGTCGGTGGGGTTGTCAGGCCCTGGCGCCGGGGTTCAAACTGCGGCCTTTGTCGCCGGCAAGCACCGGCGCTTCTCTTATATAGAAGAAGCTCGCTCAGCGCGCCATTGTGTCGGCGCCTGGCATCTTGACCATTCATTCAGGGATCCGGACATGGAACTGGTTGTAAAAAGCGTCAGCCCAGAAACGTTGAAAACCGCCACGCTGGTGGTTGCCGTCGGTGAAAACCGCCAGCTCGGCGTCGTCGCCACCCAACTCGACAGCCTGAGCGGCGGTGCCATCAGCGCTGTGCTCAAGCGCGGCGACCTGGCTGGCAAAGTCGGCCAGAGCCTGTTGCTGCACAACCTGCCCAACCTCAAGGCCGAGCGCGTGCTGCTGGTGGGCGTGGGCAAGGACGCCGAACTGGGCGACCGTCCGTTCCGTAAAATCATCGCCGGCGTGTTGGGCACCCTCAAGGGTCTGGGTGGCGCTGATGCCGTCCTGGCGCTGGACGAGTTGGTGGTCAAGGGTCGCGACAGCTACGGCAAAAACCGCCTACTGGCTGAAACCCTGGTGGACGGCGAATACCAGTTCGACCAGTTCAAGAGCCAGAAAGCCGAACCCCGCGCCCTGAAAAAAATCACCCTGCTGACCATCAAGGCTGCCCAGGCTGAAGTTCAGCGTGCCGTGACCCACGCCACCGCGATCGCCAACGGCATGGCCTTCACCCGCGACCTGGGCAATCTGCCACCGAACATCTGCCACCCGACGTTCATGGGTGAACAGGCCAAGGCGTTGGGCAAGGAATTCAAGGGCCTGAAAGTCGAAGTCTTCGACGAAAAGAAAATCAAAGACCTGGGCATGGGCTCGTTCTACTCCGTCGGCCAGGGAAGCGCCCAGCCGCCACGCCTGATCGTCATGCAATACAACGGTGGCAAGAAGTCCGAGAAGCCGTACGCACTGGTCGGCAAGGGCATCACCTTCGACACCGGCGGCATCAGCCTCAAGCCGGGCGCCGGCATGGATGAAATGAAGTACGACATGGGCGGCGCCGCGAGCGTGTTCGGCACCCTGCGCGCCGTGCTCGAACTGCAACTGCCGATCAACCTGGTGTGCATCCTGGCCTGCGCCGAGAACATGCCCAGCGGTAACGCCTCGCGTCCAGGCGACATCGTCACCACCATGAGCGGCCAGACCGTGGAAATCCTCAACACCGACGCCGAAGGCCGCCTGGTGCTGTGTGACGCCCTCACCTACTCCGAACGCTTCAAGCCGCAAGCGGTGATCGACATCGCCACCCTGACCGGCGCCTGCGTCGTCGCCCTCGGCGCCCACACCTCGGGCCTGCTGGGCAACAACGACGAGCTGATCGGCCAACTGCTCAGCGCCGGCCAGCAAGCCGACGACCGCGCCTGGCAATTGCCGCTGTTCGACGAATACCAGGAGCAGCTGGACAGCCCGTTCGCCGACATCGCCAACATCGGCGGCCCGAAAGCCGGGACGATCACCGCGGCGTGCTTCCTCTCGCGCTTCACCAAGAACCTGAACTGGGCGCACCTGGATATCGCCGGCACAGCCTGGACCAGCGGCGGCAAGGACAAGGGCGCCACCGGCCGGCCGGTTCCCCTGCTGACCCAATACCTGCTGGACCGCGCCAAGGCCTGACACCGATGACCGGCGTTGGCGTCGCCTTCGGGCGGCGCCAATGGCGGCTCAGGAACTGCAATGACCAAAGTCGATTTCTACATTCTGCCCAGCGCCGATCCGTCGGCGCGGCTGGATTTCGCCTGCAAGCTCACCGAAAAGGCCTGGCGCATGGGCCACCGCATCTACCTGCATTGCAGCGATGCCGCCCAGCGCGATGACCTCGATGCACGTCTGTGGGCCTTCAAGGGCGAGAGCTTCGTACCCCATGGCCCGGCCGAAAACGAACCCGAAGGATTGATCGTGCTCGGGCTGGGAGATGACTGCGGTCAGCACCAGGACTTGCTGGTCAACCTTGACCTGAAAGTGCCGCCTTTTGCCCAGCGCTTCGCCCGTGTGGCGGAAGTGGTGGTGGAAGACCCGGGCATCCGGCAAGCCGCGCGGGAGAGTTTCCGTTTCTACCGCGAACAGGGCTATCCTCTGCAAGACCACCGTTTACAGCGACTCTGAGCCCACGATGGACACTCCAAAACCGCCACAAAAGCCCACGCACCTGCTGGACGACCTCGAGTCGATCCGCCAACTGCTCGGCGACGACAACCTGCAACCACCGCTGTTGACCGATACGGTGGAGCACGAGCCCGAGCATGACGAGCAGATTCCACTGCTGTTCGAGCCGATCAACGGCCAGCCCGAACCCAAGCCGGCGCCCAAGGCCGAGGCCAAAGGCCCCGATGCGCTGTTGCACCTGGAAAGCGAACTGCGCGCCGCCGCGCAATTGATCATGCAAGACGTCATCGACGACTTCGCTCCGCACATCGAGACCGAGATCAAGCGCCGGCTGGATGCGCGGATGGAGCGATTGCTGAGTCAGTACGAATAACGCCCTCTGCCTCATTGTGAACATCCTGCGGGAGCGAGCCTGCTCGCGATAACGGACTGTCAGTCCCCATTGATGTTGAATCTGCTGGCCTCATCGCGAGCAGGCTCGCTCCCACAGGGTTCAACCGTGTCCGGCTTCTCGCTTGCTGCGTGTGGCTTGCATCTCCCCCGCCCGCTATACTTCCCGGCTTTTCCTGAATAAATGCCAATAGGGTCCCGCCGCGCATGGATAAGACCTACCAGCCGCACGCCATTGAAACTTCCTGGTACAACACCTGGGAGTCCGAGAATTATTTCGCTCCGCAAGGCGCGGGCGATTCCTACACCATCATGATCCCGCCGCCGAACGTCACCGGCAGCCTGCACATGGGCCACGGTTTCAACAACGCGATCATGGATGCCCTGATCCGTTTCCGCCGTATGCAAGGCCGCAACACCCTTTGGCAGCCGGGCACCGACCACGCTGGCATCGCCACGCAGATGCTGGTGGAACGTCGCCTCGAAGCCGAGGGCCAGAACCGCCATGACCTGGGACGCGAGAAATTCCTCGAGAAAGTCTGGGAATGGAAAGACGAGTCCGGTGGCAACATCAGCCGCCAGATCCGTCGCCTGGGCTCGTCCGTGGACTGGAGCCGCGAACGCTTCACCATGGATGACGGTCTTTCGGAAGCGGTGAAGGAAGCCTTCGTGCGCCTGCATGAAGACGGGCTGATCTATCGCGGCAAGCGCCTGGTCAACTGGGACACCAAGTTGCACACGGCCATTTCCGACCTCGAAGTGGAGAACCACGACGAGAAAGGCTTCCTGTGGAACCTGAAGTACCCGCTGGCCGACGGCGCCAAGACCGCCGAAGGCAAGGATTACCTGATCGTCGCCACCACGCGCCCGGAAACCATGCTGGGTGACTCCGCCGTTGCGGTGAACCCGAACGATGAGCGCTACCAAGCCCTGATTGGCAAGTTCGTCGAGCTGCCCCTGGTTGGCCGGCGCATTCCGATCATCGGCGACGATTACTGCGACCCCGAATTCGGCACCGGCTGCGTGAAAATCACCCCGGCCCACGATTTCAACGACTACGAAGTCGGCAAGCGCCACAACCTGCCGCTGCTGAACATCTTCGACAAGAACGCCAACGTGTTGCCGGCGGCCCAGGTGTTCAACCTCGACGGCACGCTGAACGAAAGCGTCGACGGCCAGATCCCGGCCGAATACGCCGGCCTGGACCGCTTTGAAGCGCGCAAGCAGATCGTCGCGGCATTCGACGCAGCCGGCCTGCTGGTCAGCGTCGATGATCACGGCCTGAAAGTGCCGAAAGGCGACCGCTCCGGCACCATTATCGAGCCGTGGCTGACCGATCAGTGGTACGTATCCACCAAACCGCTGGCCGAGCCTGCGATCGCTGCGGTAGAAGATGGCCGCATCCAGTTCGTGCCCAAGCAATACGAAAACATGTACTTCTCGTGGATGCGTGACATCCAGGACTGGTGCATCAGCCGCCAACTGTGGTGGGGCCACCGCATCCCGGCCTGGTACGACGAGTCAGGCAAGGTCTACGTCGGCCGCGATGAAGCCGAAGTCCGCGCCAAGCACAACCTCGGTCCTGACGTAGCTCTGCAACAGGACAACGACGTACTCGATACCTGGTTCAGCTCCGGCCTGTGGACCTTCTCCACCCTGGGCTGGCCACAGCAGACCGAGTTCCTGAAGAAATTCCACTCCACCGACGTACTGGTCACCGGCTTCGACATCATTTTCTTCTGGGTCGCCCGGATGATCATGCTGACCATGCACCTGGTGAAAAACGAAGACGGCACGCCACAAGTCCCGTTCAAGACCGTCTACGTGCACGGCCTGGTGCGCGATGGTCAGGGCCAGAAGATGTCCAAGTCCAAGGGCAACGTCCTGGACCCGCTGGACATCATCGACGGCATCGATCTGGAAACCCTGGTGCAGAAACGCACTTCGGGCCTGATGCAGCCAAAACTGGCGAAGAAGATCGAGAAGGCCACCCGCGAAGAATTCGCCGACGGCATCGCCAGCTACGGCACCGACGCCCTGCGCTTCACCTTCTGCTCGCTGGCGTCCACCGGTCGTGACATCAAGTTCGACATGGGCCGCGTCGAGGGTTATCGCAACTTCTGCAACAAGATCTGGAACGCCGCGCGCTACGTGCTGGACAAGGGCGAAGACTGCGGCCAGAACGGCGAAGCCTTTGAGCTGACCCTGGCTGATCGCTGGATTATTTCCCAGCTGCAACGCACCGAAGCCGAAGTGACCCGCCAGCTCGATCAGTTCCGTTTCGACCTGGCGGCACAAGCGTTGTACGAGTTCATCTGGAACCAGTATTGCGACTGGTACCTGGAGCTGTCCAAACCAGTGCTGTGGGACGAAAACGCCCCGGTCGAACGCCAGCGCGGCACCCGCCGCACCCTGGTGCGCGTGCTGGAAGTCGCCCTGCGCCTGGCGCATCCGTTCATGCCGTTCATCACCGAGGAAATCTGGCAGCGTGTCGCTCCGCTGGCGGGCGCCCAAGGCAAGACGATCATGCTGCAACCGTGGCCGGTGGCCAACGAAACCCGCATCGACCCGGCCGCCGAAGACGACATTGAATGGCTCAAGACCTTCATGCTGGGCCTGCGTAACATCCGCGCCGAAATGAACATCGGCCCGGGCAAACCGCTGAACCTGTTCCTGAACAATGCCAGCGCCGAAGACCTGCGCCGCCTCCACGAGAACGAAGCACTGCTCAAGAAACTGGCCAAGCTCGAATCGGTGACCGTCCTGGCCGCTGGCGAAGAAGCGCCGCTGTCCGCCACCGCCTTGGTTGGCGAGATGGAAGTGCTGGTGCCGATGGCCGGCCTGCTCGACAAGGCTGCCGAACTGGCGCGCCTGGATAAGGAAATCCTGCGTTTGAAGGGCGAAGTCCAGCGTGTCGGCGGCAAACTGTCCAACGCCGGTTTCGTTGACAAGGCGCCGGCTGAAGTCATCGAGAAGGAACGCGCCAAACTGGCCGAGGCTGAACAGGCCTTGGGCAAGCTGGCCGAGCAACATGCGCGGATCTCCAGCCTGTAACGGGGATTTGCAATGAAGAAGGAGGTCCTGATGGACCTCCTTTTTTATGCCTGGTACTTTCTAGTGAACACGCTTACCCCCTGTGGGAGCGAGCCTGCTCGCGATGACGGCGGTACATCCAACATTGGTGCAAGCTGACCCACCGCTATCGCGAGCAGGCTCGCTCCCACAGTAGATCGCGCCGATCGTTGCAGTTGGGTTCGCAGAGGCAGGATGTGGGACAATACCCGCCACTTTTTTGAACCCTCCCCGAATCGACCCGCACATGACCGCCCCTCGCACGCCCAAGCCAGCACGCTCCAAGCCCAAACCCGCCATCGAGGCCAAAGTGCCGCGGGAGAAAGCCAGCCTGCACCCACGCAATCGCCACCAGGGTCACTACGACTTCCCGGCATTGATCAAGTCCACGCCCGAATTGGCGAAGTTCGTGATCATCAACCCCTATGGCAAGGAAAGCATCGACTTCGCCAGCCCGGAAGCCGTAAGGGTGTTCAACCGGGCGCTGCTCAAGTCCTTCTACGACATCGCCCATTGGGACATTCCGGCCGACTACCTGTGCCCTCCGGTGCCAGGACGCGCGGACTACGTGCATTTCCTCGCTGATTTACTGGCCAGCCACAACGAAGGAACGATTCCACGCGGGGCGGCGGTGAAGGTGCTGGACATCGGCACGGGGGCCAACTGCGTGTACCCGCTGATCGGCTACAGCGATTACCGCTGGCATTTCCTCGGTTCGGAAATCGATCCGACGGCCATTGCCTCGGCCAAAGCCATTGTCCAGTCCAACGGGCTGAACAAAGCCATCCAACTGCGCCAGCAAGCCAACCGCAAGCAGATCCTGTTGGGTTTGCTGGAAGAGGCCGAGCGGTTCGACCTGACAATGTGCAACCCACCCTTCCACGCCTCCCTGGAGGAAGCCACCAAGGGCAGCCAGCGCAAATGGCGTGCGCTGGGCAAGGCCGACCCGAAGCGCAAGCTACCGGTGCTGAATTTTGGCGGTCAGGCGGCGGAGTTGTGGTGCGAGGGCGGAGAGGCCCGGTTTGTGACGCAACTGATCGGCGAGAGCGCACAGGTGGCCAGCCAGGTGCTGTGGTTCAGCACGCTGGTGTCAAAGGCGTCGAATCTACCGGCGATTCAAACCGCCTTGAAAAAGGCCGGGGCGCTGCACAGCCAGGTGGTGGAAATGTCCCAGGGGCAGAAGCAGAGCCGCTTTGTGGCCTGGACCTTCCAGACCGAGGCACAGCAGCAGGCGTGGCGCCAGTCGCGTTGGGTTCGCAAGGGCTGAGTGGGAGCATGGCCTTGCTGCCACAAATGCCCTGACCACAGACCACTTTTTCCAAGGCAATAAAAAACCGTGCCCGGATCACTCCGCAGCACGGTTTTCTTTTAAACGCGATCTTACTTGTTGATGCCGTCGGTCAGCGCTTTGGCTGGAACGAACTTAACAACTTTCTTGGCAGCGATTTCGATGGCTGCGCCAGTCGAAGGGTTGCGGCCGGTGCGGGCAGGACGCTCGGTGACTTTCAGCTTGCCGATGCCTGGCAAGGTGATTTCGCCGCCATTTTCCAGCTGATCGGCAACGATCTGACCCAGTTGGTCCAAAGCGTTACGCGCGGTGGTTTTAGGCGCGTCGATAGCTTCAGCGATGTCAGCGATCAGTTGGTCTTTAGTAAGAGCCATGTAGTGTTCCTTCCCTATCAAATTCATATGGATTGCAGAGTGCAGTGTCAGCCATCGAGCCCGATCTCAGAGGATCAGACACCCTCGGTAATCACCACGACGGATCGGGGTAATAGATGCCGAAAACCGGGTTTGGTTCGACCTGACAAATGCTGAATGCACGCTTAACGCAGTGACTTCGCGTAAGACCGGGCAAAACTAGCACAACGCCTGTGAAATATCCGCCTCTAGCTACCCATTTGGTCAGCTTTCTTGCGCGAAAACGGTAAAAAAATGCATATGGCGTGTCGGACGGGTCTGAAAGGGGCTTTGCAGGGTTCCAAAACCAGTGATTGCGGTACACTGGGCCTTTTTGGGGGAGCGCGCCCTCCTCTCTTTCATCAGCCGAGAAATCCATGCCGATCCGTCATTGCATCGTCCACCTGATCGACAAAAAACCCGACGGCACGCCCGCCGTGCTCCATGCCCGTGACTCCGAGTTGAGCGAGTCCACGGCCATCGAGAACATGCTCGCCGACCTCAACGAGAGCTACAACGCCAAACAAGGCAAGGCCTGGGGCTTCTTCCATGCCGAGTCCGGGGCGCACCCGTTCAGCGGCTGGCTGAAGGAGTATCTCGACGGCGGCAAGGACTTCACCGCATTCAGTCGCGTAGCGGTGGAGCACCTGCAAAAGCTGATGGAAGAGTCCAACCTCTCGGTGGGCGGCCACGTGCTGTTTGCCCATTATCAACAGGGCATGACCGATTACCTGGCGATCGCCCTGCTGCACCACAGCGAAGGCGTGGCGGTCACCGACGAACTGGACGTGACCCCGTCCCGTCACCTTGATCTGGGCCAACTGCACCTGGCAGCGCGGATCAATGTGTCGGAATGGCAGAACAACAAACAGTCCAAGCAGTACATCTCGTTCATCAAGGGCAAGAACGGCAAGAAGGTCTCGGAATATTTCCGCGACTTCATCGGCTGCCAGGAAGGCGTCGACGGCCCCGGCGAGACCCGCACCCTGCTCAAGGCCTTCAGTGATTTCGTCGAAAGCGAAGACCTGCCCGAAGACGACGCCCGGGAGAAAACCAAGACCCTGGTGGATTACGCCAGCAGCCAGGCCAAGCTCGGCGAGCCGATGGGCCTGGAAGAATTGTCCGAACTGATCGACGAAGATCGCCCAAAAGCCTTCTACGACCACATTCGCAACAAGGACTACGGGTTGTCGCCGGAAATCCCGGCGGATAAACGCACCCTCAACCAGTTCCGCCGCTTCACCGGCCGCGCCGAAGGCTTGTCCATCAGCTTTGAAGCCCACCTGCTGGGCTCCAAGATCGAATATGACGAAGAAGCCGGCACGCTGATCATCAAGGGCCTGCCCACGTCGCTGACCGATCAGCTCAAGCGCCGTAACTGATGCTCGCAAAGGCCCTGAAGAAGTTTCTGCTGATTTTGCTGGTGGTTGTGGCGTACCAGAACTGGGGCAAGATCGAGCGGGTATTCAATCCCTCGCAGATGCTGCCAGAACAGATCCGGGCCGATGCCCGGGTCGTGCTGTACGCCACCGACTGGTGCGGTTACTGCAAGGCGACCCGGCGGTTCCTGGATGAAAAAGGCGTGCCCTATCGCGAGTTCGATATCGAGAAAGACGCTCAGGCGCGCAAGGCCTATGAGGCGCTGGGCGGGCGCGGGATCCCGATTCTGGATGTAAATGGCACGCTGATTCGTGGTTTTGAGCCGCAGAACATCCTTGAGGCACTGTCCGCGAAATAGGTTTGTCCGCTAGCGATGATGCTGGATCGGATGGCCTCATCGCGAGCAGGCTCGCTCCCACAGGGATTCGTGGCGGACGCCAAGCCTGTTACCACTGCAAATCCAGTGTGGGAGCGAGCTTGCTCGCGATGGCGGTGGTCCAGTCAGAGCGCCAGCCCTGGGTAGACGGTAAGCGCCCATTAGTCGGGACTGTCGACTCCTACAGTATCAATGCCTGAAATAGCGTTCATTTTTTATATGCCCCCTCAGCCGAAGCCGTCGCTGAGCCGAACCTCTTGCGAGAACGCCTGAACAGACGGAGCATATAAAATGAACTCGATACAGCACTACCCAGCCCGAAACCGCGTTATAAAAAACACCCACCGCGCCCTGGTGTTGTCTTTCATTGCGATCTACGCCGGTTCCGCCTCTGCCGCGCAATACACCTGCCAACTCTTCCTGCCACCGAATCAAACCGTCATACAGACCACCACCGTTTTCAACGGGAGCAGCACGAGCGATGCAATCCGCCGCGCCACAACGATCTTCGACCTGCAAGGCCTTATTCCTCCCAATGCGCCACACCTGGTTCTATGCGAGCTGTAATATCGGGTGATCGCTTCTGGAATAAACGCCCGGAATTGCCTGCTCCGGGCGACAGATCGACTTTAATCGAGCGCCTGACTTTCTTATCAGGTTGATAATTGAAAACCCAGCCGTGGAAAGTGCACATGCACCACACCGCCAAGCGCGTCTTCGCGACGCAGGATCAGCTCTTCACGACCGGCAAACAACAACTCTCCGGCCACCGGGTCGACGCCATAATCGGTTGCGGCAATCGTCACCTGCTGCCCTTTCGTGAACCCGTTCGGTTCCTCGAATGACTCATCCGGCAGCGCTGCCGGCGCAGCGTTGCGAGCCACTTCCAAAGCCTCTTCGGAACTCATCGCGTTCGACGCGCCATGGCCAAAACCCAGCACTCGCGCCAACCATGCCGAGATCGCCGGGTAGGTGTCTACCAGCGGCGAAGTCACCGCAGTGCCTTTGAGAAACCACAGAGGGTGAGCCATGGCGAAGTCGGCAATCGATGGATCGCCCAACAGAAAGTCACCCTCCTCGCGCTGCAACTGTTGCTCGAGACGCGCCATGATCGTGGGCCATTGGTGCTTGGCCTGTTCGGCAGACAGATGCTTGGTCGTACCGCCACTGAACAGCCCGGCCCGATCGCTGATAAACGTCTTGATGACTTCAGGCGGCAACTTAGCGAAACGCACCGCCACCGACTCCGGCTGAAACACCAGGCTTACCGCATGTTGAAACACCACCGAATCGGCCCATGCGGCAAAAGACGCTGCAATCATCTCCCGGCCTTCGGGAAACAGCGCCGGCGAAGCTTTTTCCTGCTCCAACCGACGGGCGATCAGCGCCGTGTCGCAATAGATATCCGCGCCGATCTGCAATACCGGGGTCTTGCGATAGCCGCCCGTCAGTGCCGTCAGGTCAGGCTTGGGCATCATTGGCGGTATGTTCACCGAACGCCAGGACAGGCCCTTGAAACCCAGTAACAAACGGGCTTTCTCGGCGAAGGGAGACGTCGGGTAATGATGAAGAATCAGTTCTGACATGAGGTTCGCCACTGCAGGGAGGAAGTTCCGCAGCTTAGCGTGCCAGGGTCCGACAGCCTACCCTTCTGATGAAGCCGTATCAGCGCGGTTGATGGAACATCGATGCGCTCGCCACCAGGCACTCCTTGGCGCTTTTCTTGAGTTTCTTGATCAGTCGCTCCTGGCGCAGGGCTTCACCCTTGTCGCGACAGGCTTCGGTGTACACCAACGCCACCGCCGGGCTGGAAAGAAAAAAACGCGCGCCCTTGCCGCTTTGATGCTTGGCGAAACGCCGTACCGGGTCATCACTGATGCCGCAGTACAGCGAACCGTTGGCGGCCCGCACCAGGTAGACGAACCAGGGCTTGCCCGGTTCGGCTGCAGCTTGCCCTGGCAGGTCGGAGGATGGGTTGGCGGTCGTCACAGGATGTTCAGCAGACGTGTAGAAAACAAGCCGCAATCTTATCAGCGACTGGCCTGAAACGCCCGTAGCCCCTTGAGGGCCTGGGCTCTGACGGCATTGCGCACCAGCGGCGTCCAGCCCAGCAGCAGGCCCTTGGTGCCCAATGCCTGGCGGGACCAGCGCCATAGATCAAAACTGTCATGGTGCTCGCAAATCTTGCCGTCGCGAAACACGAACCGTGCCTGAATGTCATTGACCACCGTGTTGCCGGTCTGGCTGAACAGGTAAGTCGCGACCCAGTGGGCACCGCCGGTACGCTCATCACTGCGCACGTTATCGAAGGTCAGGGAAAAATCCTTGGCCCGAGTGGTGAGCATGCGCCACATGTCGCCGGCATCGCGCCCGCGCAGTTCACCGAACGCCGGGTCGCTGAACACCACGTCGTCGGTGTAGCAGGCGCTCATGGCGTCGGCATCCAGACGCTGGAAGGCCTGGTAGAAGCGGGTGATCAAGGCGTTGTGGGCATCACTCATGGACAAGCTCCGAAAATCTTCAGTAGAGCTGCACGATAATCTGCTCTGGCGAGGAACACTATCGTCATTCGCCATGAAAATAACATCAGCGAAGATCACTGACTCTTTCGCTGCTGACCCCAACGTATAGCGCCCGGCCGGCCCCGATGCCCGCGATGATCGCGCCCAGGCCAATCACACCGAAGATCCAACCCAGAGCACTCCAGCCGCCGGTCCAGTCGTGGACCACCCCGACCGCGAACGGCCCCATGGACGCCAATGTGTAGCCGAACCCTTGGGCCATGCTGGAAAGATTCGCCGCCACATGGGCGTCCCGCGAGCGCAGCACGATCAGCGTCAGCGCCAGGCTGAACGTTGCTCCCTGCCCAAGCCCCAGCAGGATCGCCCAACCCCACAAACCTTCAATGGGCGCATAGAGGCATCCAAACAGCCCGCCCAGAGTCATGACCATGACGATCACAATGGCCAGGCGTTGATCCTTGCCCCGGGTCGCCAGCCAGGGCGCCGCCAGGGAACTGATCAGTTGCACGATGACCGAGCCGGACAACACCAGCCCGGCCTGGGTCGGCGTCAGGCCACGGCCAATGAGGATCGACGGCAGCCACCCGAACACGATGTAGGCCAGGGACGACTGCAACCCCATGTACAACGTCACCTGCCAGGCCAACGGGTCACGCAGCAAACCGCGAACCCGATATGCCACCTGATGAGCACCGTGTTTCTGGCCCACTTGCGGCAGCCAGAACACGGCGGCCAGCAGCGCCGGCACCACCCAGAAACCCAGGCCCATCGCCCAGCTGTGATTCAGATGCTCGCTCAACGGCACGGTGGCCCCGGCCGCCATCGCCGCCCCCAGGCACAGCGCCATGGTGTAGACGCCGGTCATGGCGCCGGCGTGTTTGGCGAAGTCACGCTTGACGATGCCCGGCAACAGCACACCGATCACACCAATGCTCGCGCCGGCCAGGATGCTGCCAGCAAACAGGCCGATCTGGCCGAAAGAACTGCGCAAAATGATCCCACCGGCCAGGGCCAGCAAGATTCCCAACACTACCCGCTCAGCTCCAAAGCGCCGCGCCAGCACCGGCGCCAGCGGTGCGAACAGGCCCAGGCAAAGCACTGGCAGCGTCGTCAGCAAGCCGGCCTGGGCAGCCGACAAACCAAGGCTTTTTGAAACTTCACTAAGCAATGGGGCCATGCTCGACAGCGCCGGACGCAGGTTCAGCGCCACCAGGATCAACCCGAGCAGTAACAGCCAGGGTTTGCGCAGCAATGGAGGGGCCTGCTGGGTCTGCTCATCGTCGGTTTCGGCGTCGATCAGCAAATGTTCAAGCTCTGCGGCGCGTTTGGGCGTCGTCGGGGTCATGCGGTCAAGCGTATCGCGGGACATGGAAAGCTCTGGTTCAGGGTTCATTGATCAACTGTCGACGGAGGGCCTTGGCCCATTGCCGAACCTGTTGTTCGACAGCGTCGAGGATTCGATGTGCAGATCGAACACCGGTTGAGGACGAGGACGAAGCTCTGGCGCCACTGCGCGCCGATGACGCTTGGGAAGTCACGATAGCGTTCGCTGAGCGCAGGGGTAGGCAGCATGGGTTGAATTTTCTGACAGATTAGTCAGCTTCTTGTAGGACGGCAACCGCCTAAGGTCAATGCGAGGGAAAAGGAGCGAAATTTTCGATTGGTCAAAATTACCCCTTAAGGGTAATTTTAAGGACAAGGCATACAGTTCTATGGAAAAGAGCACACCCCACGACGACCTGGCAGTCGTCAAGGCCGAAGTCCTCAGGCTGGG
Source organism: Pseudomonas sp. A214 (assembly GCF_900156295.1). NCBI lineage: Bacteria > Pseudomonadati > Pseudomonadota > Gammaproteobacteria > Pseudomonadales > Pseudomonadaceae > Pseudomonas > Pseudomonas sp. A214. The sequence goes on along the minus strand of NZ_LT707062.1, from coordinate 1,946,698 downwards.
GAACAAGGCATTCACAATGAGCGCTCAGCAAGGCGCTCGAAGAATGTCGTTAAGCACTGCCCGGATGCTGCAAATCATGGCCTCGCTGGAGTACAGGATGTTGCACAAATCGATGACGACCTATGCCGATCATCGAATCTGGCAGGACGTTTATCACACCACATTTCAGGATCGGGAGATTTACATCAAGGTGACCTACCGCCCTGGCGGTGGGCATCCGGTAGTCTCCTTCAAGGAGAAAGACCAATGAAAACGCAGCAATGTGTCAACTGCGGTACTCAAGACGCCATGCAACACTTTGAGGGCCGCAGCTTTACCATCGACTACAAGCAAGTAGCACGGCAGGTGCACGACATCGTCGGATGGGAGTGCCGGGTCTGTGGTGAAATCGAATTTGATCACGACACCGACAGCGCGCAACGTTATTCCCAGGCGAGCGATCAGTTGCTCGAAGATTGTGCCCAGGCGATGGCGGCGGAGATGAAACGCATCCGCCGCAAACTGCACCTCACGCAAAAAGACGCGGTGAAGCTGCTGTCTGGCGGCGGACACAACGCCTTTTCCCGTTACGAGCGTGGCGAAGTCGCCCCACCGCAACCACTGTTCATGCTGATGCGCCTGCTCGATCGTCATCCCCACCTGATGGCGGAAATACTCGCACTGAGCGAGGGCACCGATTTGAAGCAGTTGTTGACTACCCGCCATCCGGAACAGGCAACCGTTCTGACACCCTGAATCCCAGGCAAAAATAAACCCGGACAAGTCCGGGTCTATTTCAATGCCTAAGGCCGGATCAATGCAGAATCTGGCTCAGGAACAGCTTGGTGCGGTCGTTCTGCGGGTTATCGAAGAAGTCGTTCGGCGCGGCCTGTTCGACGATTTCGCCCTTGTCCATGAAGATCACACGGTTGGCCACGGTGCGGGCAAAGCCCATTTCGTGGGTCACGCAGAGCATGGTCATGCCGTCTTCGGCCAGGCCGATCATGGTGTCCAGAACCTCTTTCACCATTTCCGGGTCGAGCGCCGAAGTCGGTTCATCGAACAGCATGATTTTCGGTTTCATGCACAGGGCACGGGCGATGGCCACACGCTGCTGCTGGCCGCCGGAGAGCTGGCCCGGGTATTTGTGCGCCTGCTCTGGAATGCGTACGCGCTCCAGGTAATGCATGGCGATTTCCTCGGCCTTGCGCTTGGGCATCTTGCGCACCCACATCGGCGCCAGGGTGCAGTTCTGCAGGATGGTCAAGTGCGGGAACAGGTTGAAGTGCTGGAACACCATGCCGACTTCACGGCGGATCGCTTCGATCTGCTTGAGGTCGTTGGTCAGTTCCACGCCATCGACCACGATGCGACCCTGCTGGTGTTCTTCCAGGCGGTTGAGGCAACGGATGGTGGTGGACTTGCCGGAACCCGACGGGCCGCACAGCACGATACGCTCGCCCTGCTGGACGTTCAGGTTGATGTCTTTCAACACGTGGAACTGGCCGTACCACTTGTTCACGCCCTGCATCTGAATAATGCCTTCAGGGCTCACAGGCTGTTTGATCGCTTCACTCATAAACTACGCTCCTAACGCTTGTGGCCAGTGTCCAGCTTGCGTTCCAAATGCATGGAATAGCGGGACATACCAAAACAGAAAATCCAGAACACCAGGGCGGCGAACACATAGCCTTCGGTGGCCATGCCCAGCCATTTCGGGTCGGCGGCAGCTTGTTTCACGCTGTTGAGCAGGTCGAACAGGCCGATGATGATCACCAGGCTGGTGTCCTTGAACAACGCGATGAAGGTGTTGACGATACCCGGGATCACCATCTTCAGGGCTTGCGGCAGAATCACCAGGCCCATGCTGCGCCAGTAGCCCAGGCCCATCGCCGCGGCCGCTTCGTACTGACCTTTGGGAATGGCTTGCAAGCCGCCACGCACCACTTCAGCCACGTAGGCCGACTGGAACAGGATCACGCCGATCAGTGCCCGCAGCAGCTTGTCGAAGTTCATGCCTTCAGGCAGGAACAGCGGCAGCATCACCGAGGACATGAACAGCACCGTGATCAACGGCACGCCGCGCCAGAATTCGATGAAGGTCACGCAGACCACACGAATCGCCGGCATGTTCGAACGCCGCCCCAAAGCCAGCACGATGCCCAACGGCAAAGCCCCGGCGATACCGACGGTGGCGATCACCAGGGTCAGCATCAGGCCGCCCCATTGGCTGGTCGGCACGGTGGTCAAGCCGAATACACCACCGTGCAACAGGCACCAGGCGATGATCGGATACAGCACCAGGAAACTCAGGCCGTAGACCGCCTTGCGCGGGAAGCGCGAGATGAACAGCGGAGCCACACCAATGACAGCCAACCACACGGTCAGGTCCACGCGCCAGCGCAGGTCCGTCGGATAGTAGCCGTACATGAACTGGCCGAAGCGCTGCTGGATGAACACCCAGCAGGCGCCCTCCTTGGTGCAGTCAGCCTGTGTGGTGCCGACCCAGTTGGCGTCGAGGATCGCCCAACTGATGATCGGTGGAACGACCAGGTAAATCAGGTAGAACGCAAACAACGTCAGCAAGGTGTTGAGCCAGCTGGAGAACATGTTCGCGCGCATCCACGCCACCACGCCGATGCTACTGCTCGGTGGGGGCATGTCAGGTTTGAAAGTATGGGATGTCATGCGCGTTTTTCCTCACCGCTCGATCAGCGCAATGCGCTTGTTGTACCAGTTCATCAGCAGGGAAATGCTGATACTGATCGCCAGGTACACGCTCATGGTGATCGCAATAACTTCGATCGCCTGCCCGGTCTGGTTCAGCACCGTACCGGCAAACAGCGAAACCATTTCCGGATAACCGATACCGGCCGCCAGCGAGGAGTTCTTCGCCAGGTTCAGGTATTGGCTGGTCAACGGCGGGATGATCACGCGCAGGGCTTGCGGGATGATCACCTTGCGCAAGGTCGGACCGTTACGCAGGCCCAGGGAATGGGCGGCTTCGGTCTGGCCGTGGCTGACCGACTTGATGCCCGAACGCACGATCTCGGCGATGAACGCCGCGGTGTACACCGTCAGTGCCAACGTCAATGCCAGCAATTCGGGAATCAGCACCCAGCCACCGACGAAGTTGAAGCCCTTGAGTTCCGGCATTTCCCAGTGCACAGGGGCTCCGAAGACCAGGGCGCACAGCGCCGGGATTACCAGGAACAGCGCCAGGCCCACCCAGAATTTATGGAACGGCTCACCCGTGGCTTCGAAACGCTTGTTGGCCCAGCGGGTCATCAGCACGATGGCGACGATGGCCAGCACGACGCTGATCACGAATGGCCAAAACCCGTCCGCCACCAGCGCGGCCGGCATGTTCAGGCCCCGGCTGCTGACAAAGAAGGTGTCGCCGAAGTTATGGGCGGCGCGCGGCCCCGGCATGGTGAGGAATACCGCGAAGTACCAGAACAGGATCTGCAGCAGTGGCGGGATATTACGGAAAACCTCCACATACACCGTTGCCACTTTGGCGATGATCCAGTTTTTCGACAGTCGGGCCACGCCGACAATGAAACCGAGAATCGTCGCCAGGATCACGCCGATGAACGTCACCAGCAGAGTGTTGAGCAACCCGATGACAAAGACGCGGGCATAGCTGTCCGCTTCGGTGTAGTCGATCAGGGTTTGAGCGATGCCGAACCCGGCACTGCGCTCCAGAAAGCTGAAGCCGGAGGTGATGCCCCGGTGCTCTAGGTTGGTTTGCGTGTTGTCGAACAGAAACCAGCCCAGTGAAACCACCGCCACAATGGTGACGATCTGAAATACCCAGGCACGCACGCGTGGATCGCTGAGGCTAAGCCTCTGCTTAGGTGCGCCGATTGAATTTTGCATGAAGTGCCCCGCAAAGAATGGAACAGAACATCACCCGGTGGTTGGCCCACCGGGTGATAGAACCATCAGCGCACTGGTGGTGCGTATTGAATGCCGCCGTTGGTCCACAGCGCGTTCAGGCCGCGATCGATTTCCAGCGGGGTGCCTTTGCCGAGGTTGCGCTCGAACACTTCACCGTAGTTACCGACTTGTTTGACGATCTGGACAACCCAGTCTTTGGGCAGCTTCAGGTCTTTACCATATTCACCGTCAGCGCCGAGCATACGGGCGACGTCCGGGTTCTTGGTGGATTTGGCTTCAGCTTCAACGTTCTTCGAAGTGATGCCGGCTTCTTCGGCGTTGAGCATGGCGTAGCCAGTCCAGCGCACAACGGCCAGCCACTCGTCATCGCCGTTACGCACGACCGGGCCCAGTGGTTCCTTGGAAATGGTTTCCGGCAGAACCACGTAGTCCTTCGGCGCGGCCAGCTTGCTGCGCTGGGCAAACAGCTGGGACTTGTCGGAGGTCAGCACGTCGCAACGACCGGATTCCAGCGACTTGGCGCTTTCATCGGAGGTGTCGAAGGTGATCGGGGTGTATTTGAGGCCGTTGCCACGGAAGTAGTCGGAGACGTTCAGCTCGGTAGTGGTACCGGCCTGGATGCAGATGGTTGCACCGTCCAGTTCCTTGGCGCTCTTGACGCCCAGCTTGTTGTTTACCAGGAAGCCGATGCCGTCGTAGTAGGTGATGAAGCCTGGAAATTTCAGGCCCATGCCCGCGTCACGGGAACTGGTCATGGTGGTGTTGCGCGAAAGGATGTCGATTTCGCCGGACTGCAGCGCGGTGAAGCGCTCCTTGGCGTTCAACTGGCTGAACTTCACCTTAGTCGCATCGCCAAACACAGCAGCCGCCACGGCACGGCAGAAGTCCGCGTCAATGCCGAGAATCTTGCCACTTGCATCGGGTACCGAGAAACCCGGCAAGCCATCACTCACGCCACATTGCACAAAGCCTTTCTTCTGTACGGCATCCAGGGTTGCACCCGCCTGAGCGAACCCGCTGACGCCGAGCACTGCTGCTGCAGTCACGACGGCCAGGGTGGATTTCAGTAACTTCATTCAAACCTCCAGTTTTGCTCTTGTTGTGTCGGAGCTCGAGCCCTGTCGCACCCTTATGGGGCATTGCCGACCCTTGTTGGCTTTTTTTAGGGTCAACCGACGTCTGGACCTTCGCTATGAGTCTAATAATGAGAATGCCCCTAAACAGGGCGCCTGCCTCATCTCTCACCAATCGGCCGAACGGGCTGTAGCCCTTCACGTTCGCGAAGCCCGTAGCGGCTATTGGCGAACATCCATCACCGGATTTCTGATATCCCATGCGGCGCGTCAAGCTGATAGTGTTACCGCGCAGCGTAAGAATCATCACTCAAGCTACCTCAAAGCAAACGCCGTACCACACCGCTGCGCTTGACCCTTATGAGACACGTCAAGACAAAAACTTTTAAGATTGCGACATCTAATTAACTGAGGCACCGGGCCCGCACTGTAATAACGCACTGAATGAGCGCGCCCGCACAGATTTGGAGCAGACCATGACCGACCCCTTGATTCTCGAGCCCAGCGGCACCGCCGACGCGTGCGTCATCTGGCTCCACGGCCTGGGCGCCGATCGTTACGACTTCCTGCCGGTGGCCGAAATGCTGCAGCAAAGCCTGCTCACGACACGTTTCGTTCTGCCTCAAGCGCCGACCCAGCCGGTGACCATCAACGGCGGCTACGCCATGCCGAGTTGGTACGATATCCGCGCCCTGAGCCCCGCGCGGGCCATCGACGAGCAACAGCTGGAAGTGTCGGCGCAGCGGGTCATCGACCTGATCGAAGCCCAGCGAGCCCTTGGAATAGACGCCTCGCGGATTTTCCTCGCAGGTTTTTCCCAAGGCGGCGCGGTGGTCTATCACACCGCGTTCGTGAAATGGCAGGGTCCATTGGGGGGCGTAGTCGCGCTGTCCACTTATGCACCGACTTTCAGCGAAGAACTGCAATTGTCGGCCAGCCAGCAGCGCATTCCGGTATTGGCGCTACACGGCCAGTACGACGAAGTGGTACTCAACCCCATGGGGCGGACCGCGAAAGAGTATTTGAAACAGCATGGTGTCACCGTGACATGGCAAGAATACCCAATGGGCCATGAAGTGTTACCCGAAGAGATTCGCGACATCGGCACCTGGCTGAGCGAGCGGTTGCGCTAAGCGGGCGTGAGGACATGTCAACCCCTTGACGATCACACTACGCCGCGCCCGTTTCTTGCATTACACTGGCCGGCGTACATTCCTTAACCAATCGATGAGATGACCGTGCTCAAAGCACTCAAGAAGATGTTCGGTAAAAGCGAGGCCGAGCAGCTCGTGCCTGGCCCCAGCGCACCTGCCCACAGCCCGAGTCGTGCCGAGGTGCAAAAAAAGCCGCGGCGGACAACGCCTGTTGCGAACACAGAAAAAGACGCGGCCACCGCGCCTGTCGCTCCCGCGCCGCAACAGCCACACAACGAAGCCCCCAAGCCGCGCCGCGAGCGCGCCCCAAAACCGCCGGTCGTCGCCTGGAAGCTCGAGGATTTCGTCGTAGAACCCCAGGAAGGCAAGACCCGCTTCCATGATTTCAAACTCGCCCCTGAACTGATGCATGCCATCCAGGACCTGGGCTTCCCCTACTGCACGCCAATCCAGGCGCAGGTGCTGGGATTCACCCTCGCAGGTAAAGATGCCATCGGCCGCGCCCAGACCGGCACCGGCAAGACCGCCGCGTTCCTGATTTCCATCATTACCCAGTTGCTGCAGACCCCGCCGCCCAAAGAACGCTACATGGGCGAGCCACGGGCGCTGATCATCGCACCGACCCGCGAGCTGGTGGTGCAGATCGCCAAGGACGCCGCCGACCTGACCAAGTACACCGGACTGAACGTCATGACGTTCGTCGGCGGCATGGACTTCGACAAGCAGCTCAAGCACCTCGAAGCCCGTCACTGCGACATTCTGGTGGCAACACCGGGACGCCTGCTGGACTTCAACCAGCGCGGCGATGTGCACCTGGACATGGTCGAGGTGATGGTGCTGGACGAAGCCGACCGCATGCTCGACATGGGCTTCATCCCGCAAGTGCGCCAGATCATTCGCCAGACCCCACCGAAAAGCGAACGCCAGACCCTGCTGTTTTCCGCCACGTTCACCGAAGACGTGATGAACCTGGCCAAGCAATGGACCACCGACCCGTCCATCGTCGAGATCGAGGCGCTGAACGTCGCGAGCGAAAACGTCGAGCAGCACATCTACGCTGTGGCCGGCGCCGACAAGTACAAGCTGCTCTACAACCTGGTCAACGACAACGGTTGGGAGCGCGTGATGGTGTTCGCCAACCGCAAGGACGAAGTACGTCGTATCGAGGAGCGACTGGTACGCGATGGCGTCAACGCAGCCCAGTTGTCGGGCGACGTGCCGCAACACAAGCGTATCAAGACGCTGGAAGGCTTTCGCGAAGGCAAGATCCGTGTGCTGGTGGCCACCGATGTGGCCGGGCGCGGGATTCATATCGACGGGATCAGCCACGTGATCAACTTCACCCTGCCGGAAGTGCCGGATGACTATGTGCACCGGATCGGGCGTACTGGGCGTGCAGGCGCCGCTGGCGTATCGATCAGCTTCGCCGGTGAGGATGACTCCTATCAGTTGCCGTCCATCGAAGCGTTGCTGGGGAAGAAGATCAATTGCGAAACCCCACCGACTCATCTGCTTCGGCCGGTTGAGCGCAAACGCCCTTAACCGTCGTCAGGAACCAGAAAGCGCAGCCGCAAACGCTGCGCTTTTTTTTCGTCCGGGATATTGCCCAACAGAACTATAAGTCCATAATGGACAAATTAGTTTACACAAAGCACCCCGGAGTCCCGATGTCCAGCACGCCCTACGTGATGACCCAAGCCCAGGCCCGAGAGCTGCTCGGCCAAGTCGACGTACCGCAGATTTTACGCAAGCTGTTCCACGACCTTGCCGCCGGACAGGCCGTCCAACCGCCCCAGCAACTTGTGGCGTTTCCCCAAGGCGCCGGGGATTTCATCAACTACCTGGGCGTGCTGGCTGAAGAGCAGGTCTACGGGGTCAAGACCTCACCGTATATCGTGCGCGAGCAAGGTCCATTGGTGACCGCCTGGACCCTACTGATGTCGATGCAGACCGGCCAGCCACTGCTGCTGTGCGACGCCGCCGAACTGACCACCGCCCGCACCGCAGCCACCACTGCCGTCGCCGTGGATGCCCTGGCCCCATTCCAGGCCCGGCGCTTGGCAGTCATCGGCAGCGGCGCAGTGGCAAGGGCCCACGTGCAATACGTCAAGGGTCTGCGGGACTGGCAAAGCATCAGCCTCTATTCGCCCAGCCTACAGAATAAATCGGCGCAAGAGCGTGCTTCGCTCACCGAGCTGGATCCGCGCCTGCAAATCGCGGCCAGCCTTGAAGCGGCGCTGCACGACGCCGATGTGGTGATGCTCTGCACCTCGTCCGCCAAGGCAGTGCTCGACCCACAGACACTGAGCAAGCCAGCCCTGATTACCTCCATCAGCACCAATGCTCCGCGCGCCCACGAAGTGCCCCCCCAGAGCCTCAACGACATGGACGTGTTCTGTGACTATCGTCAGACCACCCCCGGTTCGGCCGGTGAAATGTTGATTGCCGCTGAACAGCACGGCTGGGACGCGTCACGCCTGGTTGGGGATTTGCCTGAACTGCTCAGCGAACACGTAGCGCGTCCCGGCTATGAGCGCCATGTGTTTTTCCGCTCCATCGGCCTGGGGTTGGAAGACGTTGCGCTGGCGAATGCGCTTTATCAGTTGCACAACTGACACAGCCAATTTGCCCAGAAGGTTTTACTAACTCCCGGCACCGCGCTCCACAGGAGAGCTTCATGACCTCAGCAGACTTCATCATCATCGGCGGTGGCATCGCCGGTGCTTCCACCGGTTACTGGCTGGCCCCCCACGGTCGGGTCATTGTGCTCGAGCGCGAATCCCATCCGGGCTACCACTCCACAGGGCGCTCGGCGGCGCTGTACACCGCGGCCTATGGCACGCCTCAGGTGCGGGCGCTGACCCAGGCCAGCCGTGACTTTTTCGACGCCCCGCCGGCCGATTTCTGCGAACACCCGCTGCTCACCCCACGGGGCGAAATGACCGTGGATTTCACCGGCGACCCGGCCGAGCTGAACAACCAGTACCTCAGCGCCAAGGCCACGGTGCCGCAGATGCAGCTACTCAGCGCCGAAGAGGCCTGTGTGCGACTGCCGATCCTGCGACGGGACAAGGTGCATGGTGCAATCTACGACCCCACCGCCTGTGACATCGACACCGATGCGCTGCACCAAGGCTACCTGCGCGGTATCCGCCGCAACGGCGGTCAGGTGCACACCGACACCGAAGTGCTGGGCCTGAGCCGCGACGATCAGGGGATGTGGCAGGTAGCAACCGCTGGCCAGACCTTCAGCGCTCCGGTGCTGATCAACGCGGCCGGCGCCTGGGCCGATCACATTGCCGAAATGGCCGGCGCGCGCAAGCTGGGCCTGCAACCCAAGCGGCGGGCGGCATTCATTTTTGCCGGCCCCGAGGGCGTGGACATTCATGACTGGCCGATGCTGGTGAGCCTCGACGAGTCGTTCTATATGAAGCCCGACGCCGGCATGTTCCTCGGCTCGCCGGCAAATGCCGATCCGGTGGAACCTCACGACGTGCAGCCTGAAGAACTGGACATTGCCATGGGCATCTACCAGATCGAAGAAGCCACCACCCTGACCATCCGCCGTCCGACCCGCACCTGGGCCGGGTTGCGCAGTTTCGTCCCCGACGGCGACCTCTTGTCCGGTTTCGATCCCCAGGTACCGGGGTTGTTCTGGGTCGCGGCCCAGGGCGGCTACGGCATCCAGACGTCCCCGGCCATGGGTCAGGCCAGCGCGGCCCTGGTGCGCGGTGAGCCATTGCCCGAGACCTTGACCCGTTTCGGCCTGAGCACCACCCAGCTGTCGCCGGCACGCCTGGCTTGAACCCACCCAGGTGACGCATCGCCACGATTGCGGCACACTCCTGCGCGCCCCTGCTTCACGGGGCGCTGACGCTGCCCGGAGCCCTGTCATGAATGCCCCGCAACCTGATCCGACACTGGATAATTTCCGCACCATCGCCGACGCCATCGCCACGCTGTTCTACCCTCACGCCGAAGTGGTGCTGCACGACCTGCGTACGCAGAAAGTCGACTACATCGCCAACAACCTGTCCAAGCGCGTGATAGGGGATGACTCGTCCCTGGAGGACATGCTCAGCGAAGAGATCAGCGAACGGAACATCGGCCCATACGAAAAACTCAATTGGGACGGGCAGAAAATCCGCAGCCTCAGCAGCGTCCTGCGCGATGCAGGGGGGCGCCCGCTGGCGGTGCTGTGCATCAATCTGAATATTTCGCTGTTCGAGAATGCCAAGGCCGCGCTGGACCTGTTCCTGTCGCCGGGCAAGTTGATCCCGCAACCGGACTCACTGTTTCGCGATGACTGGCAGGAACGGATCAACACCTTCCTCCACGCCTGGATGCGCGAGCGTCAGTTGAGCCTGAACCTGCTGACCCGCGACCATAAACGCGAACTGGTGCTGGCGCTGCATGCCGAAGGCGCGTTCAAGGGCAAGAGCGCGTCCAACTATGTGGCGAATGTGCTGAACATGGGACGAGCGACGGTTTACAAGCATTTGAAGGAGTTGAAGGGCTGAGGTTTTTCTTGCCTGACCTGGCCTCATCGCGAGCAGGCTCGCTCCCACAGGGGGTCTGTGTCGAACACGCTATTTGTGTTCAATGAGATCCAATGTGGGAGCGAGCCTGCTCGCGATAACGATCAATCAGTCGCCATAGATATCCGACTTGAAATACTTGGCCTGGATCTTCTGATACTCCCCACTGGCCCGAATCCCGTCGATGGCCTTGTTCAAGTCCGACACCAGTTGGGTATTGCCCTTGCGCACCGCGATACCCGCGCCTTCACCGACGTATTTCGGGTCCTTGAGCTCCGGCCCGACAAACGCGTAGCCCTTGCCCCGGGGCATCGACAGAAAATCCTCGAGCGGGATGGTGTCAGCGAATATCGCGTCCAGTCGACCGGACGCCAGGTCCATGTAGATTTCTTCGTTGTTGCTGTAGCGCTTGACTGTCACGCCCTTGGGTTCGAAGACCTCCGTAGCGAAGCGGTCGGTGGTGGTCGCCCGTTGCACACCCACGGTCTTGCCTTTGAGACTGGCGTACTGGTCATCGACCACCGCGCCCTCCTTCATGACCAGCCGCGACGAGGTGAAGTAGTACTTGTGAGTAAAATCCACCGACTTCTTGCGCTCTTCGGTGATGGTCATGGACGACAGCGCCATGTCGATTTTCTTCACCTTGAGCGACGGAATCAGCCCGTCAAACTCACTTTCGATCCACTGGCACTTGACCTTCATCTGCGCGCACAGCGCGTTGCCAATGTCATAGTCAAATCCCTCGATCTTTCCTTCGGAGGTCTTGGAAGCAAACGGCGGATACGCCGCTTCAATGCCGATACGCAAGGTCTTGTCGGCGGCGAACAGGCTGCTGGAGGCCAGCAGGCTCAAGGCCAAGCCGGTGATGAGGGGGAGCTTTTTCATGATCGATCTCTCGCGGGTTTGTTGTTGGTTTTGGCAGAGAAAGGTGAAGCGACGGATTTTATGTACTTATAAATCCATACTGGACTTTAATGTACATATCGTCAATTGGGGCAACCGCGAAAAGTGATGGGAGGCTAATGGCCTCATCGCGAGCAGGCTCGCTCCCACAGGAGGCCTGCGTCGAACACGAATACTGTGTACAACCTGGATCCCTTGTGGGAGCGAGCCTGCTCGCGATAGCGGTTGGCAGGCAATGAATCAGCAACAGGCTATCTACCGCTTCCAGCGATCCGCCGCCGCATGATCACTGTCACGCCCTTCTACCCAGCGCGGGCCATCGGCGGTGTTTTCTTTTTTCCAGAACGGCGCACGGGTCTTGAGGTAGTCCATGACAAAGGCGCAGGCGTCGAATGCCGCCTGGCGATGGGCACTGGCGGCCGCCACGAAGACGATCGGTTCGCCCGGCTCCAGGGCACCGATGCGATGCAGGACCTCCAGCTTGAGCAACGGCCAGCGCTGCTCGGCCTCGGCGACGATCTTGCCCAAGGCTTTTTCAGTCATGCCCGGGTAGTGCTCCAGGAACATCCCGGACACATCAAGGCCGTCATTGAAGTCACGCACGTAGCCGACAAAACTCACCACCGCCCCCACGCCAACATTGGCCGCGTGCATCGCGTTGACTTCGACGCCCGGGTCGAACGGATCGGCTTGCACCCGAATCGCCATGGCTCAGCCTCCGGTCACGGTGGGAAAGAATGCCACTTCGTCACCATCGACCAGCGGCTCGTCGAGCTGGCACAGGTCTTCGTTGCGGGCGCACATCAGGTTTTGTTCTTTCAAGACATCGAAACCTTCACGCGCGGCCAACAGTATCCGCACGTCGTCCACCGTGGAGAAATCGCCCTCGACCTTCTGCGAATCAACGCCCAACGCTTCGCGATAACGCGCAAAGAACTTCACGGTAATTTTCATGGTGCATCCGCCTGGAAGTGGCCGCTCTTGCCGCCGAGTTTCTCCAGCACCCGCACGCCTTCAATGGTCATGCCCCGATCCACGGCCTTGCACATGTCGTAGATGGTCAGCGCAGCAACACTGGCGGCGGTGAGGGCTTCCATCTCCACGCCGGTCTGCCCCGACAGTTTGCAACGGGCAACGATGCGCACCCGGTCCTCGCCTTCGGCATTGAGCTCGACCTTGACGCTGGTGAGCATCAGCGGATGGCAGAGCGGAATCAGGTCACTGGTTTTTTTCGCCGCCTGAATGCCGGCAATGCGCGCAACGGCGAACACATCGCCTTTGGGATGACCACCGCTGACGATCATCTGCAGTGTTTCGGGCAGCATGCGCACAAAGGCTTCGGCCGTGGCTTCACGGAACGTCACGGCCTTGTCGGTCACATCGACCATGTTGGCGCGACCTTGGGAATCGAGATGAGTCAGCACAGGGTTACTCCTGATCGGGAGCATCGATTGTAAACCTGTGAGTCAGATTCCGGCAGGCCTGATTGTCGCACCTGTGGCGAGCGCAATTGCCCAATCACCGCAAATCCTCCTGTGGGAGCGGGCTTGCTCGCGAAGGCGGTGTATCAGATAAAAATAGGTGGCTGATGCACCGCTATCGCGAGCCTGCTCGCTCCCACAGGGGTTTTCGTACAGTCATAAAAAAACCGGGCGACCTTGAGGTCGCCCGGTTCTGATGGTCAGTTACAGGTGAGATTCGGCGTATTCGGCCAGGATCGAGCGCGGTACGCCCTGCAGGGTGATGTGGACCCCGTTGGGGAAGTCTTTGAAGCGTTCGGTCAGGTAGGTCAGCCCGGAACTGGTCGCGGACAGGTAAGGGGTGTCGATCTGTGCCAGGTTGCCCAGGCACACCACTTTGGAACCGGCGCCGGCACGGGTGATGATGGTTTTCATCTGGTGCGGGGTGAGGTTCTGGCATTCGTCGATCAGGATCAGGCTCTGCTGGAAGCTGCGGCCGCGAATGTAGTTGAGGGATTTGAACTGCAACGGCACCTTGCTGAGGATGTAGTCGACGCTGCCATGAGTGCTTTCGTCATCCATGTGCAAGGCTTCAAGGTTATCGGTGATGGCGCCCAGCCAAGGCTCCATTTTTTCCGCTTCGGTGCCGGGCAAAAAGCCGATTTCCTGGTCCAGGCCCTGCACGCTGCGAGTGGCGATGATGCGCCGGTAGCGCTTGCTGACCATGGTCTGTTCGATGGCGGCGGCCAGGGCCAGGATGGTCTTGCCCGAACCGGCGGCGCCGGACAGGTTGACCAGGTGGATATCCGGGTCGAGCAAGGCGAACAAGGCCAGGCTCTGGTAGATATCCCGCGGCTTGAGGCCCCAGGCCTCCTGATGCAGCAGGGGTTCCTGGTGCAGATCGAGAATCAGCAGCTTGTCGACCTGGATTTCCTTGATCCAGCCGACGAAACCCTGTTCGTCGATGATGAACTCATTGATGTGCACCGCCGGCAGATTGTCGATCAACTGCACCTGGTGCCAGGTGCGACCATGGTCCTGACGGGTCTCGACCTTGCTCACCCGGTCCCAGAAGGAGCCGGTCATGGTGTGATAGCCGTTGGGCAGCAGTGATACGTCGTCGACCAATTGGTCGGTGCTGTAGTCCTCCGCCGCGATCCCGCAGGCGCGGGCCTTGAGGCGCATGTTGATGTCTTTGGTCACCAGAACCACGGCCTGATCCTGGTTGCGCGCGTGCAGGTCGATCAACTGGTTGATGATGATGTTGTCGTTCAGGTGTTCGGGCAGCACCAGGTTGGGTTCGGTGCGCTTGCTCATCAGGATCGAGAGCAGGCCTTTGGGACCACTTTTGCCACGCTGGATCGGCACACCCAGTTCAACGTCCTCGGGCGACGCGTCTCCCAGGGTCTTGTCGATCAGGCGGATCGCCTGCCGGCATTCGGCGGCGACGCTGTGATGCCCGCTCTTGAGCTTGTCCAGCTCCTCGAGCACGGTCATCGGGATGGCAACATGGTGTTCTTCGAAGTTCAGGAGTGCGTTTGGATCGTGGATCAATACGTTGGTATCGAGTACATAGAGGATTGGCTGGTTGGAGGAAGGGCTACGTCCGTGGTCATCCATACTCGGTCACCTTTGTGGGGGCCATTCGACGCAATACCGTGACAGTGCTGCGCCTCGAAGTAGCCACCGAATTCACCCGCAAGGCTTGAGGTGAACTGCACACAACTGGGTCTTGGAAGACGCCACCTGTGTTGCAGGTTTCGGCGGTCTGACTTCTTGATACTCCAAAACACATGACAGGAAAAAGCACTTTGACGCTTTTTTGAAGTTTATTTTTCAGAGTGACGAATAACGCTTGGCGTTGCGCCGTTGCGCCGTTAAAGTCGGAAGTCCGGTCGCCATGAAAGTGCGCCGAATTCTCCTCCTCCCCCAGTGTTTCCGGGCCTTTGGCCAAATCAGCGAAACGCGACCCGACAATCTTCCCAGCCGATCCCGCTTTGCGCCGTTTGCGTAATGAGCCAGGGCAGCGCCGTTTTCAGCGCATCCTGCTTGACGTTGAAATTGATCACACCGCGGCGCCACAACAGCATCAGGGTCAGTGTGCGCTGGGCGCTTTGCTCGGGGTTGAGCCGGCCGGCGCTGTCCTGAGGGTCGATATCCCAGAGCGCCACCTGCAGGCCCTGGTTGCGGAAAAATGCGCCGGCATCGCCACGGCGCTGGCCCTGGGGCGGGCGAAACAGCGGCACGTAGTTTTCCGGCAGCTTGCCCTTGACCAGATCGACGCTGCGCCGCACCGAGTCCTGCCAATCCTGCCAATGGCTGTGGGAGCGGAACTCCCAACCCTGGACACCGACGCATTGCCCCGAATACAAGGCCTGGAGGTGGTTGACCGAGCGCTCTGCAAGCCGCGCCTGGATGTCCTTGCCCAGCACGAAGAAGGTGCCGTTCATGTTCGACTTGCGCAGGTATTCAGTCAGCCACGGGGTATTGTCCGGCGTGATGTTGGCCGCGCTGTCGAAGGTCAGCAGGAACAGCCGGTCATTCAGATCATCACCGTTGCGCTCGTAATCGCCGAAACGCGCAATTTCGCTGCTGGTCTGCGGAAACAACGCGGCCTTGCGCAGCAACTCGTCCAGATATTGAGCGTGGAAGATCCGGCTCGGCTCAGCCCACTTGATGTAGTAGGAGTTTTCATCGAGCGTGAGCCTGCCCGCCTCTTCGCGCAACGTCGCCAGGTCTTCCACCAGAAAACAGAACGAAGCGTCCTGATCGCAGCTTTGCTGAGCGAAGTTGTAGTTGCTCAGCAGTCGCTGCCACAACCGCGCGCGCAGGGTGTCGATCGCCGCCATATTGATTGTGCGCAGCCCCAGGTGCTGCTTGAGGGCGATTTCGTCCATGGCATCGGTGTCCAGCAGGACCCGGGCGAACATCAGGATCTCGGCTCGCGAGGCCACGTCGAACAGCGTCGGGCTGGTGAGCTGTTCCGGCCAGGTGCTGCGGTCCAGGGTGGCGATGTCGCTGGGTGCGGCAATGGCCGCGAAACTCAGGAACCAGGCCGACAATAGAAGGACGATGCGCAAAAGGGATGTCTCCATAACGAAACCCGCGCCGCATCATAGCCGATCCTGACGCAATACCCTTGTGGTCAGAGGACTCGGTGGGAGCAAGGCTTGCCCATCCATCACCTATCACCCCAATAGCTGGAGTCCACCCGGACAACCCCCTAGAATCGCCGCACCTTTGAAGGAGACGATTACATGCTGATGGTGATTTCCCCCGCCAAGACCCTCGATTACGAAACACCGCCGGCCACCGAGCGTTTTACCCAGCCGCAGTACCTGGATCATTCCCAGGAACTGATCGAACAGTTGCGCGAACTCTCGCCGGCACAGATCAGCGAGCTGATGCACGTCTCCGACAAGATCGGCGGTCTCAATGCCGCACGATTCGGCAGCTGGACGCCGGCGTTCACCCCGGCCAATGCCAAACAGGCTCTGCTGGCTTTCAAGGGTGATGTGTACACCGGCCTCGATGCACAAAGCTTTGCCGAAGCCGATTTCGACTATGCCCAGGAGCATCTGCGCATGCTCTCCGGTCTTTATGGCTTGCTGCGCCCACTGGACCTGATGCAACCCTATCGCCTGGAGATGGGCACGAAGCTGGCCAATGCCCGCGGCAAAGACTTGTATGCCTTC
This sequence comes from Pseudomonas sp. A214, assembly GCF_900156295.1. Taxonomy (NCBI): domain Bacteria; kingdom Pseudomonadati; phylum Pseudomonadota; class Gammaproteobacteria; order Pseudomonadales; family Pseudomonadaceae; genus Pseudomonas; species Pseudomonas sp. A214. The sequence goes on along the minus strand of NZ_LT707062.1, from coordinate 1,929,993 downwards.
TGGGGCACACGCATCAGCGAATGGCTGAACGAAGCGCTGGCTGACCAGGGCGACGACATACTGTTGAACCTGGCCTCCAATGAATACTTCTCGGCGGTCAAACGCAGCGCGCTCAAAGCGCGGGTCATTGATACCGAGTTCAAGGACCTGAAGAACGGCCAGTACAAAATCATCAGCTTCTACGCCAAGAAGGCCCGCGGCCTGATGAGCCGCTTCGTGATTCAGGAACGCATCAACGATCCAGCAGCACTCAAGCAGTTCGATGCCCAGGGCTACCGTTTCAATGCTCAACAATCGAGCGCGGACAAACTGGTGTTCCTGCGTGACCATGCCCCCGAATAAAGCACATCTTTATATGGCCCCTTGATCAGGGGCCTTGATCAAACCCGAACACGTCATCCAACTTCCCCGCCCACTTCGTCAGTTCCATGACGCCAATAAATCGCCCCCTTCCCTCGCTAACTTTTGTTTCACTCGACACCTGTCAGTTTTTTACGTAGTGGCACCAAATTTTTTATTCGGTAGTGGCACAAAAATATCTACCCCCCTTAACTCCCCGTTATCAAAGGTCAAAACGGTGAGTGCCATCATCATGAGGTCAGTGCCATCTTTCATAATATTTCGAAAAATTTCGAAAATCGCGATGAGCGGATCGGAACTATGTGAAATTGCACGGCTCATACCACCCGTAACGATTCTCGCCGTGCGTGTAAGAGATGACTTACATAGGCCGTCGATCCAAGTAACCAAGTTGTCATGGCAATTTAGCGAAACGGTCGCCTATTTGGATCCATCTTATAAAGGACAGGAGATAACGCACCATTACTATCCCCTACAAGGCCAAGGCTGCGCCCCTATAACGTGCTCGCCAGAGCACACAAGCTTCTGATTTTGTGGGCTTTTTGCCAGAGATCGGAGGTGAAGGACCTTTGCACGAACGTTCCCGAATACGAGGACTGGCTGCATAACAGGGCAGGTCATAACAACTAGGCCGCATTGCGCACAACTTGAGTGCACTTATTTAGACACTCGGAACTTAGTATGCCTGCACACGGCACTGTGGCGCCTGCATTCCACACTTCCGAGTGCACTATGACCGCTGAACACTATTAACTCCGGCCATTTAATGGCGTGAAAAACAGAGGTAAATGCGATGCGCATTAGCATATTTGGTTTGGGTTACGTCGGTGCAGTATGTGCCGGTTGCCTGTCTGCACGGGGCCATGATGTCGTTGGCGTAGATGTCGCCAAAGACAAAATCGACATGATCAACGCCGGTAAATCGCCGATCGTTGAACCCGGTCTGGGCGAGCTGTTGGCACAAGGTATTGAAACAGGCCGTCTGCGCGGAACCACCAACTTCGCCGAAGCGATTCGTGATACTGACCTGTCGATGATTTGCGTCGGTACACCGAGCAAGAAGAACGGCGATCTGGAACTCAACTACATCGAAGCGGTGTGCCGCGAGATCGGTTTTGTTCTGCGCGACAAGACCACCCGCCACACCGTCGTGGTTCGCAGCACCGTGCTGCCAGGCACCGTGGCGAATGTGGTCATCCCGATTCTGGAAGACTGCTCCGGCAAAAAAGCCGGTGTCGATTTCGGCGTCGCGGTCAACCCTGAGTTCCTGCGTGAAAGCACCGCGATCAAGGACTACGACCTGCCACCGATGACCGTTATCGGCGAGTTCGACAAAGCCTCCGGCGACGTTCTGCAATCGCTGTACGAAGAGCTCGATGCGCCGATCATCCGCAAGGACATCGCTGTCGCCGAGATGATCAAGTACACCTGCAACGTCTGGCACGCCACCAAGGTGACCTTCGCCAACGAGATCGGCAACATCGCCAAGGCAGTCGGCGTCGATGGCCGTGAAGTGATGGACGTGGTCTGCCAAGACAAGACCCTGAACCTGTCCCAGTACTACATGCGCCCAGGCTTCGCCTTCGGCGGCTCGTGCCTGCCCAAGGACGTTCGCGCCCTGACCTACCGCGCCGGTTCCCTGGACGTGGAAGCGCCGCTGCTCAACTCGCTGATGCGCAGCAACGAATCCCAGGTGCAGAACGCCTTCGACATCGTTTCCAGCCACGACAAGCGCAAAGTCGCCCTGCTGGGCCTGAGCTTCAAGGCCGGCACCGACGACCTGCGTGAAAGCCCATTGGTGGAACTGGCGGAAATGCTGATCGGCAAGGGTTTCGACCTGAAAATCTACGACAGCAACGTCGAATACGCCCGCGTCCACGGTGCGAACAAGGATTACATCGAGTCGAAGATCCCTCACGTCTCGTCCTTGCTCAACTCCGACTTCGACTCGGTGATCGACGGCTCCGACATCATCATCCTGGGCAACCGCGACGAGAAGTTCCGCGCGCTGACCGAGAACGTACCGGAAGGCAAGCAGGTCATCGACCTGGTTGGCTTCATGTCCAAGGCCACCAACCCGAGTGGCCGGACCGAAGGCATCTGCTGGTAAGTCTGTTTGCCGGCCGGGCCCAGGCCCGGCCGGCCTTTCGCCTGCCTTAACCCATCGGGCCGCCCACAAGGCCCGCCCGAGATAGAGACGGATGCAGATTATGCACAGGCTAAAGCACGGCCTGCTTCAGGCCGCCGGTTGGCTGTTTTACTTGAGTTTATTGATGGGCATCGCCATGGCGTTGCCCACGTCCACGTTCGATTCCGAATCCAAGGATTTCATTTTCCTGATCGGCGCCGTGGGCATCTGGCGTTACTCCATGGGAGCGACGCATTTCGTGCGCGGCATGATCTTCCTGTACATCGTCTACCCGCATCTGCGCCGCAAGGTACGCAAGCTGGGCAAGGCGGCGGATCCGTCCCACGTGTACCTGATGGTCACCAGCTTCCGGATCGACGCGCTGACGACCGCCCAGGTCTACAGTTCGGTAATCCGCGAAGCCATCGACTGCGGGCTGCCGACCACTGTGGTCTGCTCCATCGTGGAAATGTCCGATGAACTACTGGTCAAGAGCCTCTGGGCCCGCATGAACCCGCCAGAGCACGTCAAGCTGGACTTCGTGCGCATTCCTGGCACCGGCAAGCGTGACGGCCTGGCCTTCGGTTTCCGCGCCATCTCCCGCCACTTGCCGGACGACCGTGCAGTGGTCGCCGTGATCGATGGCGATACCGTGCTCGGCGAAGGCGTGGTGCGCAAGACCGTGCCGTGGTTCCAGCTGTTCGGCAACGTCGGCGGCCTGACCACCAACGAGTTCTGCGAGGTGCGCGGCGGCTACATCATGAGCGAATGGCACAAACTGCGCTTCGCTCAGCGCCACATCAACATGTGCTCCATGGCCCTGTCCAAGCGTGTGCTGACCATGACCGGCCGCATGTCGGTGTTCCGCGCCACCGTGGTCACCAACCCGGACTTCATCGCCGACGTGGAAAGCGACTCGCTGCAACACTGGCGCCTGGGCCGCTTCAAGTTTCTCACCGGCGACGACAAATCGAGCTGGTTCAGCCTGATGCGCCTGGGCTACGACACGTTCTACGTACCCGATGCGGCGATCAACACCGTCGAGCACCCGCCGGAAAAAAGCTTCATCAAGGCCAGTCGCAAGCTGATGTTCCGCTGGTATGGCAACAACCTGCGGCAGAACTCCCGGGCACTGGGCCTGGGCATGAAGCGTCTGGGCCTGTTCACCTCGGTGGTGCTGTTCGACCAGCGCGTGTCGATGTGGACCTCGCTGCTGGGCCTGACCGTGGCGCTGATTGCCAGCTTCAAGTACGGCACCGCGTTCATCCTGGTGTACCTGCTGTGGATCGGCATCACCCGGTTGCTCTTGACCCTGTTGCTGTCGTGCTCCGGACACCGGATCGGTCCGGCCTACCCGGCGATTCTGTATTACAACCAGATCGTTGGCGCGCTGGTGAAGATCTACGTGTTCTTCCGCCTCGACCAACAGTCCTGGACTCGCCAGCCCACCCATCTGACCCGTGATCTCGCCAGCTTTCAACGTTGGTTCAACACTTGGTCGTCTCGGACCATGACCTTCTCCGCCGGCAGCGTTTTCGTTGCCGTGCTGCTGATGATGGTCTGACCGAACTCGCCTGAATTAACTAGGAAATCGCCCCTATGAACACCGCCGTGAATGTCAACGTAGTGCATGAATCCGAAGCCCAGCGCCAACACGCCCGAGTGAAAATCCCGGCCAAATTGCGCTTCTTCGGTCCCGACCGTACCCCCATGGAAGTCAAGGTCCTGGACCTGTCGGCCGGAGGCCTGTGCTTCAACGCCGGCCAGATGCCGCTCAAGGTCGGCGAAGCGTACAAAGGCCGCCTGCAATTCGTGATCGACAACCTTGGCCTGGCCATGGACGTGGAACTGCAGGTTCGCTCCTACGACCGCCAGACCGGTCGTACCGGTTGCCAGTTCCAGAATCTGGAGCCTCGGGACATCTCGACGCTGCGTCACATCATCACCTCGCACCTGGCCGGCGACATCGTCGGCGTCGGCGATGTGCTGGCGACTTTGCAACGCGACAACTTCACCAAGGCGCGCAAGCAGAAGGACGACAACGGTGGCATGACCGCCCTGGGCCGCCTGCGGGCCGTGACCTTCAGCCTGGCGATTTTTATCGTCGGCCTGGCGGCATTCGGCTTCATCTTCAAGTCGGTGTACGGCATGTACTTCGTCAGCCACGCCCAGGCGGGCCTGGTGAACGTACCGGGCATGGCTATCACCATGCCGCGCGACGGCACCGTGCAGAGTCTGGTCAAGGCTGACGGCGTTGCCGCCAAAGGCGCCCCGCTGGCCACGTTCAGCACCAGCATGCTCGATGTGCTCAAGGGCCATCTGGACGACAACCAGCTGCAACCGGCCAAGGTCGAGGAGCTGTTCGGCAAGCAAATGACCGGCACCCTGACCTCGCCGTGCGACTGCATCGTGTCCCAGCAACTGGTGTCCGACGGTCAGTACGCCAGCAAGGGTGACGTGATCTTCCAACTAGTCCCACGGGGCACCGAAGCCAACGTTGAAGCACGCTTCTCCTATCGCCAGTTCGGCGACGTGCGCCCAGGCACTCCGGTCAGCTTCCAGGTTGCCGGCGAAGACACCACCCGTACCGGCAAGATCGTCAGCAGCACCAGCCTGAAAAGTGCCGACCTGTCGTCCGATATCCGCGTACTGATCCAGCCTGACGAACCCCTGGACAGCTCGCTGGCCGGCCGGCCGGTAGAAGTTACCAGCGACCGTGGCCCGAACCTGAACTGGCTGATCGACAAAGCCATGGCTGTCGGTATTTAAGCGGAGGACATGCTCGTGACGACTCCACAAGACAACAAGACGCCGCATACCCTGTGGGCGCGAGCCTGCTCGCGATGGGATCAAAGCGGTGTGCCTGGTGTATCGAGCCGCCCGCATCGCGAGCAGGCTCGCTCCCACACAGGGTATGCGTTGTGTGCGCTGGCGCTGGCAATCGGCCTCAGCGGCTGCGCCGGTCTGCCCGACCAGCGCCTGGCCAACGAAGCCCTCAAGCGCGGTGACACGACGCTGGCGCAGCAGAACTATCAGCAACTGGCAGACCTGGGCTACAGCGAAGCCCAGGTCGGCCTGGCCGACATCCAGGTGGACAGCCGCGACCCCGAGCAGATGAAAAAGGCCGAGGCGACTTACCGCGCCGCGGCCGATATCTCGCCACGGGCCCAGGCTCGCCTGGGCCGCCTGCTGGTGGCCAAGCCAGGCTCCAGCGAAGCGGAAAAGCACGAAGCCGAAGGCCTGTTGAAGAAAGCCTTCGCCAACGGTCAGGGCGGCACCCTGATCCCGCTGGCGATGCTGTACCTGCAATATCCCCAAAGCTTCCCGAACGTCAACGCTCAGCAGCAGATCAGCCAATGGCGCAGCGCCGGTTACCCGGAAGCGGGCCTGGCGCAGATTCTGCTCTATCGCACCCAGGGCACCTACGACCAGCATCTGGATGAAGTGGAAAAAGTCTGCAAGGCGGCATTGGCCACCACCGACATCTGCTACGTCGAACTGGCCACGGTCTATCAGAAACGCGGCCAGCCTGAACAGCAGGCCGAGTTGCTCAAGCAAATGCAGGCCGGTCACCAGAGTGGCACCGTCTCCGCCCAGCGTGTGGACAGCGTCGCCCGTGTCCTGGCCGATGCGAGCCTGGGCAAGACCGACGAAAAAACCGCACAGTCGTTGCTCGAAGGCATCGCCCCTGGCTATCCCGCTGCCTGGGTCAGCCTGGCGCAGATTCTCTACGACTTCCCCGAGTTGGGTGACGTCGACAAGATGATGCAGTACCTGGAAAACGGCCGCGCCGCCGATCAGCCACGTGCCGATCTGTTGCTGGGCAAGCTGTACTACGAAGGCAAATGGGTGCCGGCTGACGCCAAGGTCGCCGAAGCGCATTTCCAGAAAGCCGTTGGCCGCGAAGTGGCCGCCGATTACTACCTGGGCCAGATCTATCGCCGTGGTTACCTGGGCCAGGTGTACTCGCAAAAGGCCCTGGACCATCTGCTCAAGGCCGCCCGTAACGGCCAGAACAGCGCCGATTTCGCCATTGCCCAGTTGTTCTCCCAAGGCAAGGGCACCAAGCCCGACCCGGTCAATGCCTATGTGTTCAGTCAATTGGCCAAGGCCCAGAACACCCCGCAAGCCATCGAGCTTGCCCAGACCCTCGAAGCCCAATTACCGCCGAACCAGCTTGCACAAGCCCAGCGCCTGCTACAACAAGAGCAGGCCATTCGCGGCTCCATGAGCCCCGATACGCTGGAACTGCAAGCCCTAAAAGAAGATGACGGCGAGGAACCTCTATGAAGCCTTTGAAGCTCAATCCTTTTGTGCAGGCCGGTATTGGCCTGTCGTTTGCCCTGCTGTGGTCCTGTCCGACCCTGGCGGCCCTGACTGAAGACCAGAACTTCGGCCTGGACGTGAAAATCACCGCCCAGTCCGAAGACGATCGCGACCTCGGCACCCAGCGCGGCGGCGACGTCAACGGTATCGGTCTGGACCTGCGTCCGTGGATCTACGGTGAGCGCGGGGCCTGGAGCGCCTACGCCATGGCCCAGGCCGTGACGTCTACCGACACCATCGAGACCGACACCCTGCAACAGTCCGATGACGCGACCGCGCAAACCGACAGCGGTGATCGCGAAGTCAAGAAGAACTACCTGGCCATGCGCGAATTCTGGATTGGCTATCGGGGCCTGACCCCTTACCCGGGCGAACAGCTGAAATTCGGTCGCCAACGCCTGCGCAACGAAGACGGCCAATGGCGCGACACCAACATCGAAGCCCTGAACTGGACCTTCGATACCACCTTGTTGCGGGCCAACCTGGGTGTCGCCGAGCGCTTCAGCGAATACCGCACCGACCTCAAGGAATTGTCGCCTGACGACAAGGACCGCCTGCACGTCTACGGTGACGTGGGCTACCAGTGGATGCCAGGCCAGTGGGCCGGAATCCGTGCCCACCATACCCACGACAATGGCAGTCTCGATTACCCGACCCCGGGCGAAGCCACCGATTCCCTGGACAAGACCCAGAACGGTGACCTGTCCTGGCTGGGCCTGGAAGCCAACAGTGACGCCTACAACTGGCGTAACACCAACACCGTCAATTACTGGGCCAGCCTGACCGGCATGACCGGCGATCGCGACACCGTCAACCCGCTCAACGCCGATGGCACGCGCCCCACGCAACTCAAGCGCAGTGACGACGTCGATGGCTGGGCCACCGACCTGGGCATCCGTCTGCGCCTGGATCCGCAGTGGCAAGTCGGTGCGGCCTATGCCCGCGCCAGCGAGGACTACGAACAGAACGGTCTGCAAAGCAACCGCTCGAACTACACCGGTACCCGCTCGCGGGTCCACCGTTTCGGTGAAGCCTTCCGTGGCGAAATGGCCAACACCCAGAGCGCCAGCCTGTTCGGTTCCTGGCAGTTGCGTGACGAATACGACGCAAGCCTGGTGTACCACAAGTTCTGGCGCGTGGACGGCAACAAGCCCGTGGGCAGTAACGGCATCAACGCGGTGGAAAACAACACCGACGATGTGACCGGCGCAATCCTGTCCACCTCGTCCCTGCCACTGCGCGACGGTAACAAGGACCTGGGCCAGGAAGTCGACCTTGTGGTCACCAAGTACTTCAAGCAAGGCCTGCTGCCGGCAGCGCTGAGCCAGTCCATCGACGAGCCGTCGGCGCTGGTGCGCTTTCGCGGCGGTGTGTTCAAGCCTGGCGACGCCTACGGCAAAGAGGTCGATTCATACATGCATCGCGCCTTTGTCGACGTGATCTGGCGCTTCTGATGCGAATGACCATGGGAGTGCCCGATATGAACCGCTACCTCAGGAACAGCCAGGCGATGAAAGGTTCGATCAGCCTGTTGGCCGCAGCGATGCTGCTGGCCGGCTCGTCGGCGTTCGCCAACGTTGAACCGGTGGTCAAACCGGGCAACGTGGTCAAGGAACTGCAGCAGGCCAAGACCTACACCGTCAGCAGCGCGCCGACCGCTCCGCTGGAACTGGCTGCGCCGACCCTGCCCGACCTCACAGGCTTCACCGCCGAAGCGGCCGCGGCCAAGATCGTGCGCAGCAAGCCCGGCAAGGTCAGCGTGCGCCGGATGATGCAGGAAAACGCCTTGAAGGACTTCATCGGCGGTGACAACAAGATGGCCGAGTGGGTGGTGCGCCAGCACGGCATCCCACAGGCCATCTTCATCGACGATGGCTACATGAACCTCAAGGACCTGGCCAAGAAAGTGCCCAAGCAGTACCTCAGGGAAACCTCGCCAGGTGTCTTCCTGGCCAGGATTCCGATTGTGGTGGGTGAAAAAGGCATTCTGGAAATCGACCAACAGACCCAGGAACTGCGCCTGTCCCAAGAGGGCGGCTCCTTCCTGGTCAACGATGGAAAGATGTTCATCCGCGACACCAAGGTCACTGGCTGGCGCGAAAAGGACAATGGCCCCGCCACGTTCCGCTCGGCCAACGAATTCCGTCCGTTCCTGCTGTCCTGGGGCGGCACCGAGACTTACATCGTCAATACCAAAATGGCCAGCTTCGGCTACGCCAACAGTAAGTCGTACGGGGTCAGTATTTCCCAGTACACGCCCAACATGGCCAAGGTCCTCAAGCGCCCGGAACCGACCGGCTGGATCATCGATTCCGAGTTCTCGGACATGTGGTACGGCTTCTATTGCTACGAAACCAACGACTTTGTGGTCAAGGGCAACACCTACAAGGACAACATCGTCTACGGCATTGACCCCCACGACCGTTCCCATCGGCTGATCATCGCCGACAACACCGTCTACGGGACCAAGAAGAAGCACGGGATCATTATTTCCCGTGAGGTCAACGACAGCTTCATTTTCAACAACCGCAGCTACGACAACAAACTCTCGGGCCTGGTGATCGACCGTAACAGCGTGAACAACCTGATCGCCTACAACGAGATCTACAAGAACCACACCGACGGCATCACGCTTTACGAGAGTGGTGACAACCTGTTGTGGGGCAACAAAGTGATCAGCAACCGGCGCCACGGCATCCGGATTCGTAACAGCGTGAACATCCGCCTTTACGAAAACGTGTCCATGGCCAACGGCCTGACCGGTCTTTACGGCCACATCAAGGACCTGTCCGACACCGACCGGGACATCAAGCTCGACCCGTTCGACGCCCAGGTCTCGCTGATCGTGGTCGGCGGTGAACTGGCTGCCAACGGCAGCGGCCCATTGTCCATCGACTCACCGTTGAGCGTTGAGCTCTACCGCGTGTCCATGCTCGCGCCGACCAAATCCAGCGGCATCAGCTTCTCGGGGATCCTGGGCGAGCGCCAGGATGAAATTCTCGACCTGCTGGTGCGCCAGCAGAAAGCCGTGCTGATCGACCCTGTCGAACGCCAGACTGAATTGCGGGACTGAGGATGACCTTTATGAACCCACAGATGATCAAACTTCTGGGCCTGTCCGCCCTGACTGCCGGCATTCTCGCCGCCACAAGCGGCGCGCGCGCCGCTGAAACCACAGCGCCTGTGTTCACTGCCGAACCGTGCTGCAACCTGTGCCCGGCTGCTTATGACGCGAAGAACTACACCACGCGCTATCAGCAGAACTTCACCACGCTGGTACAGGCCCAGGGTGATTGGCTGTTCCGTACCCAGGAAGACCTGCGTACCGAATTCAATACCACCCCGGCCGGCTACAAGCGCATGCAGCAGTTGCACGACGCGTTCAAGAAAAAAGGCGTTGAGCTGGTGCTTGTGTATCAACCGACCCGGGGCCTGGTGAACCGCAACAAACTCAACCCTCAGGAAAAGGCCAGTTACGACTTCGACAAGGCCCTGACCAACTACAAGAGCATGCTCGGGCGTTTCGCGCAGATGGGTTATGTAGTGCCGGACCTGTCGCCGTTGACCAACGAAAACCTGCCCGACACCCTGCCGGCCCACGATTTCTACTTCCGTGGCGACCAGCACTGGACCCCGTACGGCGCCCAGCGCACGGCGAAGATCGTGGCCGAGAAGGTCAAGCAGATCCCGGCCTTTGCCGACATTCCCAAGCGTGAGTTCGAGACCAAGAAGTCCGGCCGCATGGGCAAGACCGGCACCCTGCACAACATGGCCGGCCAGCTGTGCGGCACCAGCTACGCGGTCCAGTACATGGACCAGTTCACCACCGAGCCTAAAGGCGAGGCCGGCGACGGCGACCTGTTCGGCGACTCCAGTGATCCGCAAATCACCCTCGTGGGCACCAGTCACAGCGGCAAGAACTACAACTTCGCCGGCTTCCTTCAAGAAGCCATCGGCGCCGACGTCCTCAACGTCGCCTTCCCCGGCGGCGGTCTGGAAGGCGCGATGATCCAGTACCTGGGCAGCGAAGAATTCCAGAAGAGCCCGCCGAAAATCCTCATCTGGGAATTCTCGCCGCTGTATCGCTTGGACCAGGAAACCATCTATCGCCAGATGATGGCGCTGCTGGACAACAACGGTTGCGAAGGCAAGCCCGCGCTGATGAGCAGCAAGACTGCCCTCAAGCCCGGCAAGAACGAATTGATGGTCAACAGCAAGAACATGGACCTGCGTAACGGCAGCCACCAGATCGATATCCGCTTCGCCGATACGTCGGTGAAAACCTTACAAGCCACCCTCTGGTACATGAATGGGCGCCACGAGGATATCAAGATCGAAAAACCGGACACTTCCGAAACCGACGGACGTTTCGCCTTCCAATTGCGCACCGACGAGGACTGGGCTTCCCAGAACCTGCTGGCTGTAGAAGTCCAGGGACCTGAAGCCGGTGCCGAGCCACAGCAAATCGAAGCGAAAGTCTGCAAACGCAACGCATCTCCGCAAGCCGGGCAACAAACGGCTCAAATCGGACAATGAGGTCTCGTCTCATGACTAGAACCATGCGCACCCGAACGTTGAAAACGCTGCTGGCGCCGTCCCTGCTGACCCTGGCGATATTCGCCGGCGCGACGCAGGCCGCGGCCCCGCTACGCCCGCCCCAGGGTTACTTCGCACCGATTGAAAAATTCAAGACGGGCAGCTCTGACGAGCGCTGCGAGGCAGTACCAACGCCCTACACGGGCGCCCTGCAATTTCGCAGCAAGTACGAGGGTTCCGACAAGGCCCGCGCAACGCTGAACGTGAAATCGGAAAAAGCCTTCCGTGATGCCACTTCCGACATCACCCGGATCGAACGCGGCGTCAGCAAACAAGTGATGCAATTCATGCGTGACGGCCGCCCCGAGCAGCTGGAATGCACCCTGAACTGGCTGACCGCCTGGGCCAAGGCCGATGCGCTGATGTCCAAGGACTTCAACCACACCGGCAAGTCCATGCGCAAATGGGCCCTGGGAAGCATGGCTTCGGCCTACGTACGCCTGAAGTTCTCCGAGTCTCGCCCACTGGCCAATCACCAGGAGCAGGCGCAACTGATCGAAGGCTGGTTCAGCAAGATGGCCGATCAGGTGGTGAGCGACTGGGACAACCTGCCGCTGAAAAAAATCAACAACCACTCCTACTGGGCCGCCTGGTCGGTGATGGCCACCGCCGTGGCGACCAACCGCCGCGACCTGTTCGATTGGGCCGTCAAGGAATACAAGGTCGGCGTCAACCAGGTCGACGCCGAGGGCTTCTTGCCCAACGAACTCAAGCGCAAGCAACGGGCGCTGTCCTATCACAACTATGCCCTGCCGCCCCTGGCGATGATCGCCAGTTTCGCCCAGGTCAACGGCGTGGACCTGCGCCAGGAAAACAACGGCGCCCTCAAGCGCCTGGGTGACCAGGTGCTGGCCGGGGTGAAAGACCCGGAGATATTCGAAGACAAGAACGGCGATGAGCAGGACATGAAGGATCTGAAAATCGATTCCAAGTTCGCCTGGCTGGAACCGTTCTGCAGCCTCTACACATGCCCCGAGGATGTGCTGGAACGCAAGCATGAAATGCAACCGTTCAAGACGTTCCGCCTCGGCGGGGACTTGACCAAGGTGTACGACCCGTCATGGGAAAAAGGCGAAAAAGGTAGCTGATGCCGTATCCCCTGCCTGGCAGGGGAGCTGTGGGAGCAAAGCGTCTGAAATGTAATAAAACCTCCCGGTTTTCATGGGGGGGGTTTGGGGGGGCTCTGGCCCTTGACTGTTGATTCAACATGGAGAGATCGGGATGGTATTTTCATCCAATGTGTTCCTGTTCCTGTTCTTGCCGATCTTTCTCGGCTTGTACTACTTGAGCGGGCAACGCTATCGCAACCTGCTGTTATTGCTGGCCAGCTATGTGTTCTATGCCTGGTGGCGCGTGGACTTCCTTGCGCTGTTCGCCGGCGTCACCCTGTGGAACTACTGGATCGGCCTGAAAGTCGGCGCCGCCGGCGTGCGCACCAAACCGGCCCAGCGCTGGCTGTTGCTCGGCGTGGGTGTGGATCTGTGCATCCTGGGCTACTTCAAGTACGCCAACTTCGGTGTGGACAGCCTCAACGCGATCATTACCGGCTTCGGTCTCAATCCGTTCATCCTGACCCACGTGTTGTTGCCGATCGGGATCTCGTTCTACATCTTCGAGTCCATCAGCTACATCATCGACGTGTATCGCGGTGATACCCCGGCGACCCACAACCTGATCGACTTTGCAGCGTTCGTGGCGATCTTCCCGCACCTGATCGCCGGCCCCGTGTTGCGTTTCCGCGACCTGGCCGATCAGTTCAACAACCGCACCCACACCCTGGACAAGTTCTCCGAAGGCTGCACGCGCTTCATGCAGGGCTTCATCAAGAAGGTGTTCATCGCCGACACCCTGGCGGTGGTGGCCGATCATTGCTTTGCCCTGGAGAACCCGACCACGGGCGATGCCTGGCTCGGCGCCCTGGCCTACACCGCGCAACTGTACTTCGACTTCTCCGGCTACAGCGACATGGCCATCGGCCTGGGCTTGATGATGGGCTTCCGTTTCATGGAGAACTTCAAGCAGCCCTACATCAGCCAGTCGATTACCGAGTTCTGGCGGCGCTGGCACATCAGCCTGTCGACCTGGCTGCGCGATTACCTCTACATCACCCTGGGCGGCAATCGCAAAGGCACGCTGATGACCTATCGCAACCTGTTCCTGACCATGCTGCTCGGTGGTCTGTGGCACGGCGCGAACATCACCTACGTGATCTGGGGTGCCTGGCACGGTATGTGGCTGGCCATCGAAAAAGCGGTGGGTATCAACACCACGCCACGCAGCATCAATCCGATCCGTTGGGCACTGACGTTCCTGCTGGTGGTGATGGGCTGGGTGATCTTCCGTGCCGAGAACCTGCATGTGGCCGGCCGCATGTATGGCGCCATGTTCAGCTTCGGTGACTTGTCGCTGTCGGAACTGACCCGTGCCAACCTCACCGGCCTGCAAATCGCCACGCTGGCGGTGGCCTACGCCACCCTCGCCTTCTTTGGCCTGCGCGATCTCTACACCAATCGTCCACCGGTCAAGACCAAGCCTGAAGTGAACACCGAGGCCGATGGCCCGGCCACTGCACAACCGGGACTGATCAAGGCTGTACCGGGCGACAACCCGTCGAGCATTCATCAACCGGGCTACACCGTGGGCGTCGAAGCCCAGGTGCAACCGGCGTACTGGGTCGCTGACTGGCCGCGCTACGTGATGCGCACGCTGGTGCTGGTGCTGTTCATCGCCTCGATTCTCAAACTCTCGGCGCAAAGCTTCTCGCCGTTCCTTTACTTCCAGTTCTGAGGGATCTGAACATGACCCGCTCATTACGCATCTTCTACATCGCACTGTTCCTGCTGACCTTGACGGTCCTGGGCCTGTGGTCGGTGCGCAGCTTCTTCGGCTTCAGCACCAACCCGGATGCGACCGTGCTCAACGGTCGTTGGAGCAAAGCCGTCGAGACGCACTACGACGACGAGTTCCCGATCAAGCGCCTGGGCACCAACATCTGGGCGGCACTGGACTACAAGCTGTTCAACGAGGGCCGCAAAGGCGTGGTCCTGGGTCGCGATCAGTGGCTGTACAGCGACGAAGAGTTCAATCCGATCGTCAACGAAGAGCAAAACCTGCAAGGCAACTACGCGCTGGTCGAAGGCGTGCGCCAGAAGCTCAAGGAACAGGGCATTACCCTGGTGATGGCGATCGTGCCAGCCAAGGCGCGCCTCTACCCGGAACACTTGGGTGAAGTGAAGCCGTCCAGCATTCACGCCAACCTCTACCAGGATTTCCATGCCCGTGTGGCGGCAGACAAGATCCTGGCCCCTGACCTGCTCGGCCCGATGCAACAGGCCAAGCAAAACGGCCAACAAGTGTTCCTGCGCACCGACACCCACTGGACTCCCGAAGGCGCGCAGGTCGCCGCCGAGAAGCTGGCGAAGACGATTGCCGAGCGCACCCCACTCAACGGCGAACCACAACGTTTCGTGACAACGCCAGCGGAAAAAATCATCCACAAGGGCGACCTGCGTCAGTTCCTGCCCCTGGACCCGCTGTTCGAAAACCTGATGCCAGCCCAGGAGCCGCTGGTCAAGCGCACCACCCGTGAAGCCGACGATCAGCCGGCCGAAGGCGACGCGCTGTTTGCCGATGCCCAAGTGCCCGTGGCGCTGATCGGCACCAGCTACAGCGCCAACCCCACCTGGAACTTCGTCGGTGCCCTCAAGCAGGCCCTGAACAGCGACGTCGTGAACTACGCCGAAGACGGCCATGGCCCGATTCTGCCGATGCTCAGCTACCTCAAGAGCGACGCCTTCAAGAACAGCCCGCCCCAGGTGCTGATCTGGGAGTTTCCTGAACGTTATCTGCCTGTGAACAACGAAATCGGTGACGCCGACCCGCAGTGGGTCGCAGAACTCAAGCAAGCCGGCGCACGCCAACAGAACGTAGCCGCCAACACCCCATCCGAGACGCCCGACCGGGCGCAAAACTGAAAGAGAGGTCCACCATGACTTTCACTACAACTCCTCGCCGTCTCGCCGCTCGCTCCCTCAAGGCCGTTGCCCTGGTTGCCAGCATGAGCGCCCTTTCACTGTCTGCCTTTGCCGGAGGTGACTCGGCCCTGTATGGCCCGGTTGCGCCAAAAGGATCGAGCTTCGTGCGGATCTACAACGCCAGCAACGCCGAAGTCAGCGCGACCGTCGGCAGCACCAACCTGAGCGACGTAGCACCACTGGCCAGCACCGACTTCAGCTTCATGCCTGGCGGCGACTACAGTGCCAAGGTCGGCAGCCAGACCGTCCCGGTAAAGCTGGCTCCCGATCACTATTACACCCTGGTCAACAACGCCAGCGGCCAGCCTCAGTTGATCGAAGAACCGCCATTCAAGAACAAGCAGAAATCCCTGGTTCGCGTGCAGAACCTTAGCGACAAGCCGCTGACCCTCAAGACCGCCGACGGCAAGACCGAAGTGGTCAAGACCGTAGCGGCCAAGAGCCGTGGCGAGCGTGAAATCAACCCGGTGAAAGTGAGCCTGGCGCTGTTCGACGGCGACAAGAAAGTCGGCGACCTCAAGCCCGTGGCCCTGGAACGCGGCGAAGCGGCCGTGCTGTACGTCACCGGCTCCGGCAGCAGCCTGTCGCCAGTGTGGGTAAAACGCCCGGTGTCGACCCGATAAGAGCAGCGGCAAGTTTCCAGCTTCAAGCGGAAAGCTTTTGCTTGCAGCTTGAAGCTCAAGGCTTGCCACTGCCGCAGGAACAACAACAAGAGAGTGAAACGACAGAACGCAGTAGCTCTAAAAACCATTTCGATTTGTAGGAGTAACAAACATGATTCCGGTGATCTTGTCAGGTGGTAGCGGCTCACGTCTTTGGCCGCTTTCGCGCAAGCAATTCCCTAAACAGTTCCTGGCCCTGACCGGCGAACATACCCTGTTCCAGCAGACCCTCGAGCGCCTGGTGTTCGAAGGCATGGACACCCCGATCGTGGTCTGCAACAAAGACCACCGGTTCATCGTCAACGAGCAGTTGACCAACCGCAAGCTGGAAGCCCAGCGCATCCTGATGGAACCGTTCGGGCGCAACACCGCGCCGGCCGTGGCCCTGACGGCGATGATGCTGGTCAATGAAGGCCGCGACGAGCTGATGCTGGTCCTGCCGGCCGACCACGTGCTGGAAGACCAGAAAGCCTTGCAGCGTGCGTTGGCCCTGGCCACCGTGGCCGCCGAGCGTGGCGAAATGGTTCTGTTCGGCGTACCGGCCACCAAACCGGAAACCGGTTATGGCTACATCAAGTCGACCAACGACGCCCTGCTGCCTGAAGGGGTGAGCCGCGTTTCGCACTTCGTCGAAAAACCCGACGTCAAGCGCGCTACCGAGTTCGTCGAAGCCGGTGGTTACTTCTGGAACAGCGGCATGTTCCTGTTCCGCGCCAGCCGTTTCCTCGAAGAGCTGAAAAAACACGATCCGGACATCTACGACACCTGCCTGCTGACCCTGGAGCGCAGCGAACAGACGGCCGATACCATCACCTTTGACGAAGCCACTTTCGCCTGCTGCCCGGACAACTCCATCGACTACGCGGTGATGGAAAAGACCCAGCGCGCCTGCGTGGTGCCACTGTCGGCCGGCTGGAGCGATGTCGGCTGCTGGTCGTCGCTGTGGGAAGTCAACGCCAAGGATGCCAACGGCAACGTCACCAAGGGCGACGTCGTCGTCCAGGACAGCCGCAACTGCATGATCCACGGCAATGGCAAGCTGGTGTCGGTGATCGGCCTGGACAACATCGTGGTGGTCGAAACCAAGGACGCCATGATGATCGCCCACAAGGACAAGGTCCAAGGCGTCAAGCAAATGGTCAACACCCTCAACGCCCAGGGCCGCACCGAAACCCAGAACCACTGCGAGGTCTATCGTCCATGGGGTTCCTATGACTCGGTGGACATGGGCGGTCGTTTCCAGGTCAAGCACATCTCGGTCAAGCCGGGCGCATGCCTGTCGCTGCAGATGCACCACCACCGCGCCGAACATTGGATCGTGGTCAGCGGCACCGCTGAAGTGACCTGCGACGAGAACGTGTTCCTGCTCTGCGAAAACCAGTCGACCTACATCCCGATCGCCTCGGTTCATCGCCTGCGCAACCCGGGCAAGATCCCGCTGGAAATCATCGAAGTGCAGTCCGGCAGCTACCTGGGCGAAGACGATATCGAACGCTTCGAAGACATCTACGGTCGCTCCACCCCGGTCGAACGCGGCGTGTCGGTGAAAACCATCGCCCAATAACGATCAGCAGAACAAGAAGCCCCCGTCCAGCCCACTGCGTCCCCTATCCGCAGTGGGTTGGGTGGGGGCTTTTTTATTGATTGACCACTCGCTTGGCATCAAACTTTTCGGCAATCCTGGCCGAGCGCGGATTGACCGCGTCCGTTCTGATTTTTCTGATGTCCGCGCCCTTCGAAATGGCCTTGATTGCATGCACCGTCAAGAATGTACCCACCCCCTTCAGGATCGGCAGTCGCGCCACTGAGGTGGCCTGCGCCAACGCCTCTTTCTTCAAGGTCCCGCCATCCTGGGTTTCAGGGTGGACGACCACTTGCACAACATCCACTTCGGTTTTTCCCTTCGTTGTAAACGCGTTCAATTCGGCCAGACCATAAATCTGTCGCTCTTCAGGTGGTTTCAACTTGTCGGATTTTTTCATGACCGCGAAAAAGCGCCGCTCAACGACGAAATCAGGGTGCCTGTTCAACGCGTCCGGATCGATCGGCTCGTCCACGAATACATCATTGGCACTGCGCAACATGTAACTGGAAATGCTTGCCCCCAGACCGAAGTTTGAAGGTTGCCCAACGACCTTCGAACTCGATGTTTCGCTGGAGAGGGCTTTATAGCGTTGCTTGTAGCGTTGTAGATTCTGTTTGACCTCATCCCCTCCCACCAGATAGTCATTGAATGCACCGACCTCCACCACTTTGAAGTCATTCACATCGCTGAACTTTCCTGTGGCTTCCTTGAACACGCCAACCCTGCTCGTAAGCGCTGCCGCTGTGAGCTTCAGTCGGTTTTTTACGCCCACTTCTATTTCGTACTTGCCAGTCTTGTTGAGCCCGTCGGCGTCCCGAAAAGTCAGCGGGTTATTGCTCACCATCGCGTACAGATTCAGCCCATCGATATCTCCCGCAGGGTCCGGATTCAGCCAGCGCTGCAGACCGGGCATGTAGTACCGATAGCCGTAGTAATAGAACCCTGTTGCATCCCGCTCCTTGCCCGAGTAACGAACTGTCTTGTAACTGACCTCGATCACATCTTCCCCGGCCAGGTACGCGGTCTCGCCGAAAGGATAGAAGTGCTCGCGGCTGATGATTCTCCCGTCCTGGGCAAGCTCCAGACTGGTCGAACCCAATTGGTCGGTAAAACTGTATCGATAGAGGTCATTGGCCCCCGCAGGTGATGGGCTTTCCCAATGCAATACCCGCACACTGTTGAGCCCACCCTGGACGATGATGACCTGGAGAGACTCCCCAGTGCCGCTGTCGGCACGCAGTTCCAGCCCTGGCAAATAACGCACCTCGGCGGTCAGCGTCCGGGCACCGGCTTGCAGAGTGCGCAATTTGCGAACGCGCAGACCGCTGCCGTCGTAAACATAAATCTCACCGTCGTTAAGCCTTGAGGCGCGTTCGATGGGGGTGACCGAACTCAACTGGTTGCGCAGATCCCAAGCCAGGAAACGCCCCTCGTCCTGTTCCAGACAATTGCCCCGCGCATCGAACGCGGCGCAGATTTCATCTTCCGTTGGGGGCACGCCGTTGCGGTACGGCAAACAACGATTGCTGTAGCGGGCCGCTTGCAACTGGCGGCCATGATTCTGAGCGCCGACATGGGTCAGCTCCAGCAGGTTGCCGCTTTCGTCGTAGCGATAGGTCTGCCGGTAGTTGCTCACCGCCGCCGGGTCGACGCGACCAACGGACTCCGGTCCCTGATTGGCAGCGCCCGCCTCCCAGCCGTTGGCTTCAAGCAATTGGTAGAGACTGTCGTAGATAAAACGACTGATCGGGTTGATACGCTGATTGGCGAAGTAGCGCACCGGCAGAGCCTTGTCCTCGATACTCAGCACGTTACCCATGGGGTCATAGGTGTAGAACAGGTCTTGCAGCACCTGTTCCGCGCACCTGGCGTGGCGTTCCATCAACCGGCCATCATCGGGACTGTATCGAAGTGTGGTCTGCACGCCGTTCCCGGCCGTTTCTTGCTCTATTTGCCCCTCGGCGCTGTAACGGATATCCCTGACCAGCGGCTGCCATGTGTCCTGCCCGTTTAATAACAAGTGATTTTCATGCAACCGGCCATCGCGGGTCAGTCTCTTGCTTTGTCGATGGCCCAGGGCATCCATTTGCTCCAGCACGTCGCCCTGGGGGCCAAGGCACCAGGTTGACCGGGCGCCCTCGCCGGGCTCGAGCAGTGTTTCGCGCTCGGCTTCCGGCTCCGGCCAGTCGGGAGTGACGGCATCAAGGATGAAGCGACGGTTCTGGACAAGGTTTTGCGCGGTGAGGGAAAACGACTCCAGCAGCACGCTACCCGCCGGGTCATCGTGACGGATCAACTGCCCGTACTGGTTATGGTCGCGATCGCCCCGGCCCGGGGAACCGTACTTCAACCGCTCCATGCACCGACGCAGTTGCCCGGCGCCTTGTTCGAGCACCACCACGGGACGGAGCAGGTCGTCGTAGCCCACCTCGCGATGCGTGCCCCGACCGTCCCACGCCCGCAAACCCTCGCCGGCGAGCCCAGGCAGATCGATCTGCCTGCCCGCATCGACGCTATCGGTACGCAGCGCGGCAGCGGACAGCGAATAAACCGTCGTAAGGTTGGCCGGCGCCGACTGATCGTCTGGTTGCAAGCGCCACAATCGAGGATCCCACTGTTTTGCCAAACGACCGGCGGCATCGAAAAGGCTGCGAGTGACGCGCTCTTGCGTGGGCCCGTTCTCGATGTTGCGCCAATAGTCGACCGAACGAACCGGTAAATTCCTTGGGTCAAAGGCCATCAGCCTCGGGGTTCTCTGATCCATGCCCATCTAATCAGACCTCTTGGTCGTAGCACCGCAGCGTCGTAAACGGCATCTAACAAGGGCAGACAACCCTTGCCTACTGTCAGATATGACAGCGGCGACCGACGGCCCGAGACGGATGAATACCCACGGCCCGCCCCCTCCGGTAGGATGGTGTGACGGTAACGGAGGCTTCACCCATGCTTATCGGCGTCTTGCTGGTCATCACCTGGCTCATCCTGCTGCTGCGCTATCCGGCCAAGGCGTTGCCGGTGTCCCTGGCGGCGTTCGTCGGGCTGGGACTGGTGGCCGCGTGGGTACTCTGGGAGGACAGCCGCGAAACCCGGCAACTGGCGCGCCTGGATCTGCGCGTCACTTACGCCCCCGAACGCTGCCCGGCCGACCGTCCGCTGTTGCTGAACATGACCAATGGCAACGATGTACCGCTGATCGAACTGCGCTGGCGAATCGCGGCGTATGCACCCGGCGACACCATCAACCTGGCCGACAATCAGTACACCGCACCTCGTTACAGAGGCCCAGGCGAGTTGCAGCCCGGCGCGGACTGGCAGGATTGCCTGCCCCTGCCGCCACTGCGTCCCGGCTACCGCCCACAAACCCTGGAGTTTCGCGCCGAACGATTGCAAGGCAGCTTCTCCAACTGATCCCCTCTCACTGTTTGCATAAGGAATGGCTATGCCCGTTGCGTTGATTACCGGATGTTCCAGCGGCATCGGCCGCGCCCTCGCCGATGCCTTCAAGGCCGCCGGCTATCAAGTATGGGCCAGTGCACGCAAGGATGAGGACGTGGCGCTGCTCAGTGCTGCCGGGTTTACCGCCATACAACTGGACGTCAATGATGGCCCGGCCTTGGAACAGTTGAGCGAACGCATCAACCAACAACACGGCGGTCTCGATGTGCTGATCAACAATGCCGGCTACGGCGCCATGGGTCCCTTGTTGGACGGTGGTGTGCCGGCCATGCAGCGCCAGTTCGAAACCAACGTGTTCGCGGTCGTCGGAGTGACCCGCGCACTGTTCCCGGTGCTGCGCCGGGCCAAGGGATTGGTGGTGAACATCGGCAGCGTTTCCGGCGTGCTGGTGACGCCATTTGCCGGCGCCTATTGCGCCTCGAAGGCGGCGGTGCATGCCTTGAGCGATGCGCTGCGCATGGAACTGGCACCGTTCGGCATCCGCGTGATGGAAGTCCAGCCCGGCGCCATTGCCTCCAGCTTCGCCAAAAATGCCGGCCATGAAGCCGAGCAACTGATCAGCGAACAGTCACCCTGGTGGCCTCTGCGCGACGGCATCCGCAGCCGCGCCAAGGCGTCCCAGGACAACCCGACCCCGGCCAGCGATTTTGCCGCAGGACTGCTCAAGGCCGTGCAGCAACCCAGGCCCCCGCGCCTGCTGCGCTTGGGCAATGGCAGCCGGGCGTTGCCGTTGATGGCCGGTTTGCTGCCCAAAGGGTTGCTGGAAAAAGGCTTGATGAAGCGGTTCGGGTTGGGTGGGGCGCTGTAAAATACAGGGTAAACACGCATGAAACCCTGTGGGAGCGAGCCTGCTCGCGATAGCGGCGGCACAACCAACCTCTCTGCCCACTGAAACACCGCTATCGCGAGCAGGCTCGCGCCCACAATTATCCGTGGGCGTCAGCGCTCGGTTTGGGATCGACCACCACCGTACAGGTCATCCCCGCCGCCAGCAGCACGCCGTCCGGCACTTCGTCGATATGGATCCGCACCGGCACCCGCTGCGCCAGGCGAACCCAGTTGAAGGTCGGGTTCACATCGGCGATCAACTCGCGGCTTGCGGGGTTGTCACGGTCGTAGATGCCCCGCGAGATGCTTTCCACATGCCCCTTGAGCACCTCGCCGCTCATCAACTGCAACTGCGCCGAATCACCGACCCGCACCTTGGGCAGCTTGGTTTCTTCGAAGAAGCCGTAGACCCAGAACGAATTCATGTCCACCACGGCCATTTTCGCCTCGCCGATGCGCGCATAGTCGCCCCGATGCACGTTGAGGTTGGTGACATAACCGTCCACCGCCGCGCGGACCTGGGTACGGGCCAGATTCAGTTCGGCGGCCTCCAGTTGCGCCTGGGCGTGCTGGTAATCGGCCAGGGCCGAGTCGGCAATGTTACTGGCGTCGTCACGGTTTTCCCGGGAGATCACCAGGCTGTCCAGGTCGGCACGCCGATGCGCGTTGACCTTGCGCATTTCCCAGGTCGCCTTGCGCGAGGCCACCAAAGAGCGAGCCTGTTTCACCGCAATGCGGTAATGCTCGGGGTCGATGCGCATCAGCAGGTCGCCCTTTTTTACCAACTGGTTATCACGCACCGGTACCTCGACCACCTCACCACTGACGTCGGCGGCGACGTTGATGATGTCGGCGCGCACCCGACCATCACGGGTCCACGGAGTGTTCATGTAGTGCACCCACAACACCCGGCCGATCCACAGGGCAAGGGCCAGCACCAACAGCGTCGCAAGCAGGCTGAAAAACTTTTTCATCGCATTGATCTCAACGGTAGACCGTCAGCGCCAGCGCGCCAAACAGGCAGGTAAACAGACTCAGGCGCAGCAGCGCCGGGTGCCAGAAGAAGCGGTACAGGTCCAACCCCGACAGAAAACGATCCAGGGCCCAGGCCAGGGCGGCGGCGATGAAAAACATCAAGGTCATGGTGGGCATGTACACGCCATGGAAGGCGATTTCACGAGGCATGTTCGGGTTCCTGGGGCAGCGGCCTGGCGTAGGCCGCCAATGGCGATTGCGGGTCCAACAGCGAGGTGCGGATGAAATGCAGGTAGCTTTTCACCCGGCGCAGGGCTGAGGTGTCGAAATGCGGGGCGAAGGGTTCGTCACCGGCCTGTACGCGGCTGATGGCATGGTCGACCGCCAGAAGGGCGCGCTCCAGATTGCTCTGGCCGGGCTGACGAAACAGCCGCACCAGCGCCCGCCCCATCACGCGGATCGCCTGGCGCCAGGGCTGGCTTGGGGCATAGGCCGGATGCACGGGCAAGATCGCCTGTTCCTTGCGCAATTCGATAATCGCGTGGCCGACTTCCAGGACCACAAACATCCAGCGCAACAGATCCCGCTGCACCCCAGGTTGCCCCGCCGCCAGTCCATAAGCCTGATGCAGCAAGTCCCGGGTGCGACTTTCAAAGCCCGAGGCCAGGCCCTTGAGCCGGCCGCTGATGGCAAACACCACCTGCTCGCGCAGGTCTTGTTCGAGCCGGCGCCACAACCAGCGACTGTTGGGCGGCAGAATGATTGCCCCGGCAGCGGCACATACCAGCATGCCAAGGATCATCGCGAGGTAATCGTTGATGAAGGTGTAGGGGTTGTAGACCGTCAGGTTGTCGGGCACCGAGCCTGTGCAGAAGAAGATCAACAACCCCAACCCGACCCCGGCGTATTGCGGTCGCGAGCTGAGGAATGAGCCCAACATGATCACCGGCGCCAACATCACGCAGAGCAAGGGGAAGCCATCGATCAGCGGGAAGATGAAAAACATCTCGACGAAACCGATCAAGGCCCCGAGCAGCGTGCCACACGCCATCTGGAACGCCATGCGTTTGGGGTTTGGCGTGGCGGCCGACAAGCCCACCGTGGCGGCGGCGATCATCGTCATGGTCGCACCGCTCGGCCAGGCCGTGGCGACCCAATAGCTGCCCAGCACCAGCAGGATGAACGCTGCCCGAAACCCCGACGCCGCAGCCGCCAGACCGTTGGTCTGCGGCATGAAAGGTTGGTCCCATCGCTCGCGTTCGTGGCGATGATCAGCCAGCGACGCATGGGTCTGGGCGTAACCGTGCAAGTCATCGACGAAGCGATACAGCAGCTCGTAGGCGGTGTGAAAGTCCAGCCGTTGCGCTTCGCTCGGATCTGTTTCTTCGAACACCCCACGCAGCCTGCGGACCTGTGCCGGCAAATCGGCTTTATAGGTTGCCAGCTCCGCCGCCAGGCGCGCGGCGTCTTTATCGGTCAAGGCGCGGGCGCTAAAACCGTCCAGCAACTCGGCCAACGTTAGCAGACCCGGTTTAATGGCATTCACCACATGATCCACCCCGCGGCTGCGTAGACGTTCGAGCAACTGGTGCAAGGCGTTGAATCGGGTGGTGATGCCCATGAACTCGCTGTTCAAGCGGCTGAGCCGACCGTTGCGCCGACGCATGTGCGGGTCTTCGAACACCGTCACGCTGCGCAGGCTTTCCAGGCCCACGGCTTCGGCAATGAAACCGACGTTACGCGCCTCGAATGCCTCGCGTTTGCTGCGTCCACGCAAGCCATCCGTGACAAACAGGGCGAACACTCCAAAGCGTTGGTACAGGGCGTTGCGCATGGCGGCGCTGGCGGTTTGCGGCAAGATCGCGGCGCTGATCAGGGTTGCGCAGAGAATCCCCAGGGAAATTTCCAGCACACGCCAGACCGCCGCCATGAACGCGCCTTCCGGATGAGCCAGGGCCGGCAGACCGATCATGGCCGCGGTGTAGCCGGCCAGCACAAAACCATAGGCCCTGAAGTTGCGATAACGCGCCGCGCCCGCTGAACAGACGCCGACCCAGATCGCCAGACTACCCAGAAACAGTTCGGTGTTCTGGGCGAACAAGGCAATCAGCGCCACCATCACCGCCGAGCCGGCCAGCGTGCCGAGCAAGCGATAGAAACTCTTGGCGAACACCTGCCCGCTCTGGGGCTGCATGACGATAAACACCGTGATCATGGCCGTGCGCGGTTGCGGCAGCTCCAGACGCATCGCCAGCCACAATGTCAGGAAGGCGGCGAGCAGCACTTTGAAAATGTAGACCCACGTCACACCGTCGCTGCGAGCCCAGTCGAAGAAACCACGGCGCCATTCGAGGCGGTACAGCCAGCGGGCAGGAGCGCATAAAGACATCACAATAGAACTACTCAACATGGCTCAAGTCAGGGATGTCCTTGCCGGCGTCCAGGCCACCGCCCAACGCCGTCACCAGGTCGGCATGGGCCGTCAGACGCGCCGCCTCCACTTGCTGCTGCACCTGTTGCTGCTTGAACAACAGGCTTTGGGCGTTGAGCACGTTGAGGTAGTCAGTGAGCCCGCGCTGGAACGCAACCATCGCGATGTCGTAGGTGCGTTGCGCGGCGGCCACCGACTCAGCAGCGAAGACGTGTTGTTTGTCCATGGACTCACGGCGGATCAACTGATCGGAAATGCTCTTGAGTGCATCGACCAGCGTCTGGTTGTAGTGGGCCACGGCGATGTCATAACCGGCCGCCGCCTCCCCCAACTGTGAGCGCAGGCGCCCACCGTCGAAAATCGGCAGTGTGATGGCCGGTCCGACGCTGTAGTTGAGCTTCTTGCCGGTCAAGAACTCCAGCGCCCCGCCACCGGTCGCCATGTAGCCGATACTGCCCACCAGGTCGACATTGGGATAAAACCCGGCACGCGCGACATCGATACCCCGTGCCTGAGCGGCCACTTGCCAACGCCCGGCCACCACGTCCGGACGCTGGCCGAGCAATTCGGCGGGCAAGGCCGACGGCAACTTCAAGGGCGCACCGAGGGCCAGGGTCGGGCGCTGCAGCCGCGCCCCGTCTCCTGGCCCTTTGCCCGCCAGCGCCGCCAGTTGATTGCGGCTCAAGGCAATGGCTTCGTCGAGGGCGTCGAGTTGCCGATGGGTCTCAGGCAATGGCGCCTGGGCCTGGCTGACTTCGAAATGGGTGCCGATGCCGCCGTCCAGACGCTTTTGCGCCAGTTCGAGAATCTGCTCCTGCTGATGGAGGGTCGCCACGACGATATCGCGCTGGGCATAGTGCAACGCGAACTGGATATAGGTGCGCACGATGTTGTTCTGCAACTCCAACTGCGCCTGCCGCGCCTCGGCCACGCTGACATGAGCCAGGTCGACGGCCCGCTCACTGGCGTTGCGCTCGCGGCCCCACAGGTCCAGCGCATAGCTCAAGCCCAGGCCCGCGTTATTGTCCCAAGTGGTGGTGTCGGCCAACTCGCCAGGGCCATAGAACTGATCGGTGGGCCAGTTGTGGCGCTTGAGGGTCGCTTGACCATTGATCTGTAGCGACTCGGCAGCCTCGACGACACCGGCCATGGCCTTGGCCTGCCGCACGCGGGCAGCGGCCAGGGCCAGGCTCGGGCTGTCATGCACGGCCAGGTCGATCCAGCGATCCAGTTGCCGGTCGCCATAGGCATTCCACCACTGGCCGGTGGGCCAGTGAGCATCACGGGCAGCCTCGCGGATCGCTTCATCGGTGGCCAGTTGATTGGCCGACAATGCCTGGCCTTGCGGCGCAATCCCTCCCGTGCCGATGCAACCGCTGATGGTGAACGTTAAAAGCCAAACACTGAGAGTCTTCAGCTCTCTGCTGATGCAACGCGGCACTTGCGCAAAATTCCTGAGATGGGGAGGCGTGAAGAGGCTGAATGCCCGGTGACGCAACTGTGGGAGCGAGCCTGCTCGCGATAGCGTCCAGGCAGACACATTGAGGGGAATGTGATGCCGCCATCGCGAGCAGGCTCGCTCCCACAGCAATCAGCGATCCAGGATTGGCCGCAATTCTAGGCACCCCATCGAACGGCGATAAGCCGACCTTTCTGCGAATCTTTGTTACCGTTACTGCGATAATCCATTAGTCGGGGTCCGCTGCGCTGTAACTTCGTGTCACAATTTGCCATCTCCCAAGAGAGCCTCCCATGGACACTTTGCAAAACATGCGTGCGTTCAGCTGTGTTGCTGAAGCGGGCAGTTTCACCGCCGCCGCCGTGCAACTGGATACCACCACAGCCAACGTTTCGCGTGCGGTTTCCAACCTGGAAACCCATCTGCAAACCCGCCTGCTCAACCGCACCACCCGCCGCATCGCCCTGACCGAGGCCGGCAAACGTTATCTGCTGCGTTGCGAGCAGATCCTGGCGTATGTCGAGGAGGCTGAAGCCGAGGCCAGCGATGCTCACGCACGTCCTGCCGGGCAGTTGAAGGTCCATACCATGACCGGCATCGGCCAGCATTTCGTGATCGATGCCATCGCCCGCTATCGTAAAACCCATCCCGATGTGACTTTCGACCTGACCCTGGCCAATCGTGTGCCGGACATCCTGGACGAGGGTTACGACGTTTCCATCGTACTGGCCAGCGAATTGCCGGACTCGGGCTTTGTCTCCCAGCGCCTGGGGATCACCTACAGCATCGTCTGCGCATCACCTGCCTACGTGAAAGCCAGCGGCTGCCCGCAGAAACCCGGCGACCTGCTCAACCACGCCTGCCTGCGCCTGGTCAGCCCGGTCATTCCGCTGGAGAAATGGGTATTTGACGGCCCCGAAGGCCAAGAGATGGTCACCATCAGCAACTCACCGTTCCTGGTGAACTCCGCCGATGCCATGAAAACCGCGATCACCAGTGGCATGGGCGTGGGCGTGTTGCCGGTGTATGCCGCCATTGAGGGCTTGCGCAATGGCACGCTGGTGCGGGTCATGCCCAACTACCGCTCCCAGGAACTGAACCTCTACGCCATCTATCCTTCGCGCCAGTACCTGGATGCGAAGATCAAGACCTGGGTCGAGTACCTGCGCGGCTCGCTGCCGGAAATCCTCGCGGCGCACCAGGCCGAACTGACTGCCTATGAGTTGAGTGGCAGTCTGGCCGGTGCACGGGTCGCGAACTGATTTCGCGTTTCGCGCCCGTGCTCCAAGGGTGATATCAGCGCTTGCCCATCGAGCGACGCGTGCCGGGAGGCGCGGCGCCAGGGGTCTTGGTATGACCGTTCTTCGCGCCGTTCTTGTACCAAGGCTGCTGCCCGGCCCCTTTGGCCGCGGCCAGCTCACCGGGCTTGAACGGAAACTTGAAGGTCGGGATCGCGTTGACGCTCTCGCCGCTGGAAACATCGCTGTCGGGCCGGTCGGCCTGTTCGCCGTTCGGGCGTTCGTCCGCGGGCGAAGGTGTTGGGGAAGTCATGTAAAGCTCCGGGTAATGCGTGCAAGTCGGGCCCGGAGAGCGAGCCGCGAAAGTCGGCAGTATACCCGCCCGATACCAGCGCGCGCAGGGCGGATTCAATCGGCCCTTCACTCGTCTGACAGCAAGTCGGGACAAAACTGACAAGCCCGTCAGTTAGGCGTCACCTTCCTGACCACCTCACAACGCTATATAAGAAAGATAAAAATCCCTCTGTCCTGAACCGGCCTCCCACATCCATGCACATCCAGAAAAAAACCGTCTTGCTCGTCGCGCTCCTGGTCGCTCTGGCAGCTGTCGCCCTCTGGTATGTCATGAAGCCTGTCACCGCCAAGCCCGGCGCGCCCGTGGCCGTGCCGGTAAGGGTCGTCAGCGTGGTGCAAAAGGATGTGCCGCGCTTTGCCAGTGGCATCGGCACGGTGTTGTCACTGCACAGCGTGGTGATCCGCCCGCAGATCGACGGCATCCTCACTCAACTGCTGGTCAAGGAAGGGCAACAGGTCAAGAAGGGGGAACTGCTGGCCACCATCGACGACCGCTCGATCCGCGCCAGCCTTGACCAGGCCAGGGCCCAACTCGGTGAAAGCCAGGCACAACTGGCGGTCGCCCAGGTCAATCTCAAGCGTTACAAATTGCTCAGTGTCGACGACGGCGTATCGAAACAGACCTACGACCAGCAACAGGCACTGGTCAACCAGCTCAAGGCCACCGCCCAGGGCAATCAGGCGGCCATCGATGCCGCCCAGGTGCAGTTGTCCTACACCCGGATCCGCTCCCCGGTGACCGGTCGCGTCGGCATTCGCAACGTGGACGAAGGCAACTTCCTGCGCACCAGCGACACCGAGGGCTTGTTCACCGTGACCCAGATCGACCCGATCGCAGTGGAGTTCGCCCTGCCCCAACAAATGCTGCCCACCTTGCAACGGTTGATGGCCGCCCCCGAGCAAGCGCTGGTCCAGGCCTACATAGGCGCTGATGGGACCTCCGGTGAAATGCTCGGCGAGGGCCGCCTGAGCCTGATCGACAACCAGATCAACGCCAACACCGGCACCCTGCGGGCCAAGGCTGAATTCAGCAACGCCGCGCAACGGCTATGGCCAGGGCAGTTGGTGACATTGAAAATCCAGACCGCACTCGACAAGGACGCCCTGGTGGTTCCACCGACCGTGGTTCAGCGCGGCCTGGAGCAACCTTTCGTGTACCGAATCACCGGCGACCGGGTAGAGAGCGTACCGGTGGTGATGGTCTACCAGGACAGTGACCTGCACATCATCAAAGGGGTGAGCGCGGGCGATCAACTGGTGAGCGACGGTCAGTCACGGCTCAAGCCGGGCAGCCGCATCCAGGTGCTCGGTGACCCAGTGGCCCAGGCCAATGTGTCGGAGCCAAAACCATGAAGGGCCGCGGTTCGGTTTCGGCGTGGTGCATCGACCATCCCATCGCCACGGTCCTGATGACCTTCGCCCTGATACTGCTGGGATTGATCGCCTTTCCTCGCCTGCCTGTCGCGCCGTTACCTGAAGCGGAATTCCCGACCATCCAGGTCAGGGCTCTGTTGCCCGGCGCCAGCCCCGAAACCATGGCGTCGTCGGTGGCGACCCCACTGGAAGTGCAATTCAGCGCCATTTCCGGCATTACCCAGATGACCTCAAGCAGTGCCCTGGGCTCGACCAACCTGACCTTGCAGTTCAGCCTGGACAAAAGCATCGACACCGCCGCCCAGGAAGTGCAAGCGGCCATCAATACCGCCTCCGGCAAACTGCCCCAGGACATGCCGAATCTGCCCACCTGGCGCAAAGTCAATCCGGCCGACAGCCCGGTGTTGATCCTCAGCATCAGCTCCAGCCTGATGCCCGGCACCGAATTGAGCGACTACGTCGAAACCCTGCTCGCCCGGCAACTCAGCCAGATCGATGGCGTGGGACAAATCTACATCACCGGCCAGCAACGTCCGGCGATCCGGGTACAGGCCTCGGCGGACCGACTCGCCGCCATCGGTCTGACCCTGGCCGACATTCGCGTGGCGCTCCAGCAGGCCAGCCTCAACCTGGCCAAGGGGGCGCTTTACGGCGAGTCGAGCGTTTCCACCCTGTCCACCAACGATCAGCTGTTCCAGCCGGAGGAATATGGTGAGTTGATCGTGTCCTACAAGGATGGGGCACCGGTTCATCTCAAGGACGTCGCCAAAGTCATCAATGGTTCGGAAGACGCCTACATTCAGGCCTGGTCCGATGAGCAACCGGGGCTCAACCTGGTGATTTTCCGTCAGCCGGGGGCGAACATCGTCGACACCGTCGACCGCATCCAGGCAGCCTTGCCGACCCTGGAAGCCATGCTGCCTGCGGCCGTGCAAGTCAAGGTACTGAACGACCGTACACAGACTATCCGCGCTTCGCTGCATGAGGTGGAGATCACCTTGCTGATCGCGGTGCTGCTGGTGGTGGCGGTGATGGCGCTGTTCCTGCGCCAGCTCTCGGCGACCCTGATTGTCTCAGCGGTCCTGGGCGTGTCGCTGATCGCCAGTTTCGCCCTGATGTATGTGATGGGCTTCAGTCTGAACAACCTGACCCTGGTGGCTATCGTGATCTCGGTCGGGTTCGTGGTGGACGATGCGATTGTAGTGGTGGAGAACATTCACCGGCACCTGGAGGCGGGTGATGGCATGCGCGAAGCGGCGATCAAAGGAGCTGGCGAAATCGGCTTCACGGTGATCTCCATCAGTTTTTCGCTGATAGCCGCGTTCATTCCCTTGCTCTTCATGGGCGGCGTGGTCGGGCGTCTGTTCAAGGAGTTTGCCCTGACCGCCACTTCGACCATCCTGATTTCGGTGGTGGTGTCCCTGACCCTGGCACCGACCCTGGCCGCGCTGTTCATGCGCGCCCCGACGCCTCATGCCCATGGCAAGCGAAGTTTCGGCGAACGCCTGCTGGGTGGGTATGAACGGACACTGCGCTGGGCCCTGGCCCATCAGAGGCTGATGATCGGCGTGTTCGGCGTGAGCCTGGCGCTGGCAGTGGCGGGCTACGTATTCATTCCCAAGGGTTTCTTCCCGGTACAAGACACCGGCCTGGTGCTGGGCACCAGCGAAGCCGCCGCCGACGTGTCATTCCCGGACATGGTGGCCAAACACAAGGCCCTGGCCGAGATCGTCGCCGCCGACCCGGCGGTGCAGAGCTTTTCTCACGCTGTCGGCGTCTCGGGTTCCAACCAGACCATCGCCAATGGTCGCTTCTGGATCGCCCTCAAGCCCCAGGATCAGCGTGACGTGTCGGCCAGCGCGTTCATCGACCGGATCCGCCCCAAACTGCTGGGCGTCCCCGGCGTGGTGCTGTACCTGAGGGCCGGGCAGGACATCAACCTCAGCCCGGGTCCGAGCCGCGCCCAGTATCAATACGTGCTCAAGAGCAACGACGGACCGACGCTGAACACCTGGACACAAAAACTCACCGACAGGCTGCGCGGCAACCCCGCGTTCCGGGACATCTCCAACGACCTGCAACTGGGCGGCAGCATCACCCACATCAACATCGACCGCAGCGCGGCGGCGCGCTTTGGCCTCACCGCCAGCGATGTCGACCAGGCCCTGTACGACGCCTTCGGCCAGCGGCAGATCAACGAATTCCAGACTGAAACCAACCAGTACAACGTGATCCTGGAGCTCGACACCGCGCAACGCGGCAAGGCCGAAAGCCTGGCCTATTTCTACCTGCGCTCGCCGCTCAGTGGAGAGATGGTCCCGCTCTCGGCCCTGGCCCGCTTCGATGCGCCGACCAACGGCCCGCTGTCCATTGCCCACGACGGCATGTTCCCGGCCGCCAATCTGTCGTTCAACCTGGCGCCTGGCGTGGCATTGGGGGATGCGGTGCGCATGCTCGACCAGGCCAAGAACGAGGTCGGCATGCCGGCCTCCATTACCGGCAACTTCCAGGGCGCGGCCCAGGCGTTCCAAAGCTCCCTGGCCAGCCAGCCATGGCTGATCCTCGCCGCGCTGTTGGCGGTGTACATCATCCTCGGCGTGCTCTACGAGAGTTTCGTACACCCGTTGACGATCATCTCCACCCTGCCCTCGGCCGGCCTCGGCGCGCTGGTCATGCTGTGGTTGCTGGGCCAGGATTTTTCGATCATGGCGCTGATCGGGCTGGTGCTGCTGATCGGCATCGTCAAGAAAAACGGCATCCTGATGATCGACTTCGCCCTCGACGCCCAGCGCAAAGGTGGTTTGACGCCCCAGGAAGCGATTTTCCAGGCGTGCCTGACCCGGTTTCGCCCGATCATCATGACCACCCTGGCCGCCCTGCTGGGCGCCCTGCCGCTGATGCTCGGCTCCGGCCCCGGCGCAGAACTGCGCCAGCCGTTGGGCATTGCAGTGGTCGGCGGCCTGCTGGTGAGCCAGGCGCTGACGTTGTTCACCACACCGGTCATATACTTATGGCTCGAGCGATTGTTTCATCGGCCCGTCCAGCAGCCCGGACCTGCGCCGACGACGCTGGCGACCACAGACTGAGGCGGGGCCATGCGCGTTCTGATCATCGAAGACGAAGAAAAAACCGCGGACTATCTGCATCGCGGCCTGACCGAACAGGGCTACACCGTGGATGTGGCGCCGGACGGCGTCGAGGGGCTGCACCTGGCGCTGGAAAGCGATTACGCGGTGATCGTGCTGGACGTCATGCTGCCAGGCCTGGACGGCTTCGGCGTCCTGCGGGCCCTGCGCGCCCGCAAACAGACCCCGGTGATCATGCTCACCGCCCGTGAACGGGTCGAAGATCGCATCAAGGGCTTGCGAGACGGCGCCGATGATTACCTGGGCAAGCCGTTCTCCTTCCTGGAGCTGGTGGCCCGCCTGCAAGCCCTGACCCGCCGCAGCGGCAGTCATGAACCGGTGCAGGTCAGCATCGCCGACCTGTGGATCGACCTGATCAGCCGCAAGGCCACCCGAGCAGGCCAACGCCTGGACCTGACGGCCAAGGAGTTCTCGCTGCTCAGCGTCCTGGCACGTCGCCAGGGCGAAATACTGTCGAAAACCGCCATTGCCGAAATGGTCTGGGACATCAACTTCGACAGCGACGCCAATGTGGTGGAAGTGGCCATCAAACGCTTGCGTGCCAAGCTCGACGGGCCGTTCGAACAGAAACTGCTGCACACGATTCGTGGAATGGGTTATGTGCTGGAGAGCAGAGAGTGACTTTGCCTGACAGTATCGCCCTGCGCCTGAGCGGCATGTTCACGCTGGTGGCGGCATTGGTGTTCCTGTTGATCGGCGGGGCCTTGTACCAGCAAGTCGAAAAGGGTCTGGGTCTGTTGCCGGAAGCCGAACTCGATGCGCGCTACAGCGTGCTCGAATCCATGGTCGGCCGCTACGGCACACCCGAGCATTGGGTGAAGATCAATAACAAGTTGCGCCTGCTGGGAGAGGAAGACAAACGCATCCACTTCTGGATCGTCAGTGGCGACCCGCGCTTTGAATATGGCAACCCCGATCCACAGATTCGTGCCTTCGCCGAAGGTTCGCTGGGCAAGCGCGACCTGAAGCTGGCGGCGCAGCAATACCCGATGAAAGTGCTCGTCAGCCAATTTCCGGCCAAGGAACAGCGTCCGCCGCTGCGCTTCATGATCGGCATCGACACCCAGACGTTCTACCAGACCCAACACTATTTGCTGGTGGCACTGGTGAGCCTGGCGATTGTCGGGGTGATCCTGGCCTCCTTGCTGGGCTACTGGGTAGCGCGTATCGGCCTCAAGCCGCTGATCAAACTGTCCGATGAGGCCAGACGCCTGACACCACCGCGCTTGTCCGGGCGCTTGCAGATGTCACCGTTGGCGCCGGAGCTCAGTCAATTCGTCAGTTCCTTCAACGCCACCCTCGACCGGGTCGAACAGGCGTACTCGCGACTGGAGTCGTTCAACGCCGACGTCGCCCATGAACTGCGCTCGCCCCTGACCAACCTGATCGGCCAGACCCAGGTGGCGCTGACCCGTGGGCGCTCGGCCGAACATTACTTCGAGGTGCTGCAATCGAATCTCGAAGAGCTGGAGCGACTGCGCTCGATCATCAACGACATGCTGTTCCTCGCCAGCGCCGACCAGGGCAACAAAGCCACCAAACTCACCAGCACCTCCCTGGCCGGCGAAGTGGCGACCACCCTCGACTACCTGGACTTCATCCTTGAAGACGCCCAGGTCCAGGTCAGGGTCAGCGGTGACGCCCAGGCCAACATCGAGATCGCCCACCTGCGCCGCGCACTGATCAACCTGCTGAGCAACGCGGTGCGACACACCGCCCCGGGGCAAGTGATCAATGTGCGCATCGAGGCCCTGGGCGACCAGATCACCCTCGCCGTCACCAACCCCGGCGAACCGATTGCCGATGAACACCTGCCACGCCTGTTCGAACGGTTCTACCGGGTAGATGCCTCCCGCAGCAACAGTGGCGCCAACCACGGGTTGGGGCTGGCCATCGTCAAGGCGATTGCGCTGATGCACGGCGGGGATGTCTTCGTGCGCAGTGACCGGGGCGTGAATACCTTCGGGATCCGCTTGCCGGCCTGACACCCCACGCTGTTTAGATCGTATTGGGATGAATTCCAGGCGATTGAATGCTGGATGAAAGCCATATCAAGCAAAGTAAAAAGATCTCCGCCTTCGGCAGCGCTCACGCGTTATTGCGCGAACACTGATTGCCCGCTCTCACCGATCCAAGCACAATCAGCAAAAGGCCAGCATCTGGTGCATTGCCGGTTATGCAACCCTTTGGGACGGATCCCAGCCACATGACAAATGCAGACATCGGAACCATGAGCGCGAGCAGTGCGACACCCGGCAATACCCCGTTTTCGATACGCTCGGAACGGGTACTCGTACTGGCCAGTTCGTTGGTTGTCATTGCCATCCTGAGCATCGTGACCTTCCTGCTGATCCGCGAATACGCCGCTGCCCAACAGGCCGCGACACGTTCGGCGACCAATATCGTGCAACTGATTGATGCCGACGTGCTGCGCAACGTGGAGCTCTACGATCTGTCGCTACAAGGTTTGGTCGCCGCCGCCCAACGCAACGACCTGAAAGACGTTTCGCCGACGATTCGCCACTTGGCCCTCTTCGACCGTGCCACCGCCGCCCCCTATAAAGGCGACATCCTGCTGCTCGACAAGCGCGGCAATGTAGTCGCCGACTCCGCCTCGATCGAGCCACGAAAGGGCAACTACGCCGACCGGGAATATTTCCAGTCCCATGTCCAGAACCCGAGCCCGGGCATGATGATCAGTCGCCCGTTTCGCTCCAGAAGTGCCGCGCAGGACTGGCGTATCAGTTTCAGCTACAGACTAAACGACGAACAAGGGGAGTTCCTGGGCGTGGCGGAAGCCGCGATGCGCTTGAACTATTTCAACCAATTGTTCAAGAGCCTGAACATCGGTCATGGCGGCACAGTCAATCTGGTGAGCAGCGAAGGCTTTCTGTTGGCCCAGGAGCCGCCCCTGGCCGAGGACCTGATTGGCAAGGATTTCAGCAACCGCCCGAACTTCATGCGCATCCTGCGCGAAGGCAACGGCAGCTTCACCAGCGTATCCGGTCAGGACCAGAAGCCGCGCCTGTACACCTTCTCCCAAGTGGGCGACCTGCCTTTGATAGTGGTGGTAGCGCTCTCCTCCGATGAAGTCTTCGCCTCCTGGAAACGCACGGCGCTGCTGGTCAGCGGTGCTACGGGGGCATTGTGCATCGGTTTGCTCTGGCTCACCTGGCTGCTGCGTCATGAACTTAGGCGGCGCCACCATGCTGAACGGGAACTGGCGCAACTGGCGTCCATCGACTCGCTGACGGGCCTGGCCAACCGCCGGACTCTGGACGAAACGCTACAACAGGAATGGCTGCGGGCCCAGCGTTCGGGCCAACCGCTGTCAGTCATGATGATCGATGCCGATCACTTCAAGGCATTCAACGATCGCCACGGCCACCCAAGTGGTGATGAGGCCTTGCGCACCCTTGCGCATCTGATCGGCAGGCATGTCCGCCGACCGGCCGACCTGGCAGCGCGCTACGGCGGTGAGGAGTTCGCGGTGGTACTGCCGGAAACCACCACCGCCGGAGCCTTTACCATGGCCCAGAACATTCGCGAAGCGGTGGAACAGTTGCCCCCCTTCATTACCGGCGCAGCCCCCATGACCGTCAGCATTGGCATTGCCACCTGGGCCCAAGGACCTTATGGCGAACTCGAGCAGCTCATGTTCGCTGCTGACAAGGCGCTATACCAGGCCAAGGCCAGTGGGCGCAATCGTGTGGTTTGTGCGATGTAATGGCCCCTTCCATGTGGCTATTCGACCGATTTGGGTAGGTGTGTATCCATTGCTGCGGTAACGGGGCGCCGAGATCAACGTCCTCCGCGAGGCGGCCTGACAGCCGACCTGTTTTTTGATGACCGCGTTCATCCTGTGGGAGCGAGCCTGCTCACGATGACGGTGGTTCAGTCAATGAGGATGTTGAATGTGCCGGCCTCTTCGCGAGCAGGCTCGCTCCCACAATTGGATCGGAGTACTACCACAAGAAATAGGCCGGCTGTCAGGCCGCCTTCGCGAGCAAGCTTTGCTCCCACAGATCTGACAGGTGTACGACCGAAAGAACCAGGCCGGCTGTCAGGCCGCCTCGCGGTGGACGTTGATCTCGGCGCCCCGTTAACCACGCTGGCCGAACGCAGGCATTGTGGAGTGGGCATCCCGGCATGGATGCCGGGATAGCCGCGCTGGACCATGGATGGTCCTACGCGGCGGGCCCACGGAGCAATGCCGGAGTGAGGGCATGCCGAGCCTAAGCGAGGCACCTAGTGGTGGGGCATGAGCGCTTTGGTTACTTTCGCGCTTTTCGAAAGTGACCCGCCGTAAGGGCGGAACCGCCAGTGGCCATTACCGCAGAAACGGATATGTACCCCAACTCAACTCAACTCAACTCAAAAAACAGCATTACCCCTATTGCCACAAACGTCCCAGAAAGCAGCCATAAAAAAAGGCCACCCGAAGGCAGCCTTTAAAAACTAGAGAGGTTTTTATGCTTACACGGCCGCTACAGGGCGCATGTAAGAGATTGGTGCGGTGCTGGCGTCTTCGAACGTCACGACTTCCCAAGCATCTTTCTGCTCAATCAACTTGCGCAGCAGCTGGTTGTTCAGCGCGTGGCCGGACTTGAAGCCTTTGAACTCACCAATCAGGCTATTGCCCAGCAGGTAGAGGTCGCCGATTGCATCGAGAATCTTGTGCTTGACGAATTCGTCCTCATAACGAAGGCCGTCCTCGTTCAACACACCATCGGAATCAACCACGATCGCGTTTTCAACACTGCCGCCGAGTGCGAGGTTGTGCTTGCGCAGGTACTCGATGTCACTCATGAAACCAAAGGTACGGGCGCGGCTGACTTCTTTTACGAACGAAGTGCTGGAAAAGTCCACGCTTGCACTCTGGGTGCGGTCACGGAAAACCGGGTGATCGAAATCGATCTCGAAGCTCACCTTGAAACCTTCGAAAGGCACGAAAGTGGCGCGTTTGTCGCCGTCTTCCACTGTCACTTCCCGCAGGATACGGATGAACTTCTTGGCTGCGTCCTGCTCTTCCAGGCCAGCCGATTGAATCAGGAATACGAAGGGTCCGGCACTGCCATCCATGATCGGGACTTCGGACGCGGAGAGCTCGACGTAGGCGTTATCGATGCCCAGGCCAGCCATGGCCGAGAGCAAATGCTCCACCGTATCCACTTTGGTGTCACCGTTGACCAGTGTGGTCGACATAGTGGTTTCACCAACGTTTTCCGCGCGAGCAGGGATCTGCACCACAGGGTCGAGGTCGGCACGACAAAACACGATGCCAGTATCGACAGGCGCGGGCTTGAGGGTCAGGTAGACCTTCTCACCGGAGTGCAAGCCGACACCTGTGGCACGGATAATATTCTTCAGGGTGCGTTGTTTAATCATGGCATGGGCCGCTTCAGCGCAAATTGCGAACTGGTATCAACAAAGGCTGGCGATAATAGCAGACCAGACCTTTGCTGAACACCAATCACCCGTATCCCCCTGATACATTTCATCAATCGGCCTGACGACGCAGGAATGCCGGGATGTCCAGGTAATCCAGATCGTCTTGCGGATTCATCTTCGCGGCAGTCGCAGCACCGGCCTGAGCCTGGTTGCGCATGACGGTCGGACGGTCCAGGTCACGGTAGTTCACCGCGGGTTGTTCCTGACGAGCGGCTGCTTGTTGCTGCGGCTGCGATGCCAGGGAGGTCTGAACGGTGTTATCGATCACCTTCATCGGTTTCTCGATTTTCGCGCCCAGGCCAGTGGCAACCACGGTCACGTGCAGCTCGTCACGCATGTCAGGATCGATCACGGTGCCGACCTTGACCATGGCGTGGTCGGAAGCGAACGCTTCGATGATGCTACCCACGTCGGAGTACTCGCCCAGGGACAGGTCCGGACCGGCGGTGATGTTCACCAGGATGCCACGGGCGCCCTGCAGGTTGACGTCTTCGAGCAACGGGTTGCGGATAGCCGCTTCGGTGGCTTCGCGAGCACGGTTCGGACCGCTGGCGCAGCCAGTGCCCATCATCGCCATGCCCATTTCGGACATCACGGTGCGTACGTCGGCGAAGTCGACGTTGATCATGCCTGGACGCTTGATGATGTCGGAGATACCGCGAACGGCACCGGCCAGTACGTCATCGGCCTTGGCGAAAGCCGACAGCAGGCTTGCGTCCTTACCCAGGATGGTCAGCAGCTTCTCGTTGGGAATGGTGATCAACGAGTCGACGCTTTCGCTCAGCGCGCGGATGCCCTCATCGGCAATCTGCATGCGCTTGCGGCCTTCGAACGGGAACGGACGGGTCACCACCGCAACGGTGAGGATGCCCATTTCCTTGGCTACTTCGGCGATGATCGGCGCCGCACCGGTACCGGTACCGCCGCCCATGCCAGTGGTGATGAACACCATGTTGGTGCCAGCCAGGACTTCAGCGATGCGCTCGCGGTCTTCCAGGGCAGCCTGACGGCCAACCTCGGGATTGGCGCCGGCACCCAGGCCCTTGGTCACGCCGGTACCCAGTTGAAGGATGGTTCGCGCGCCGATGTTTTTCAGCGCTTGAGCATCAGTGTTGGCGCAAATGAATTCGACGCCTTCGATGTTGCTCTTGACCATGTGGTTGACAGCGTTGCCGCCGCCACCGCCGACACCGATTACCTTGATAACCGGGCTAGCGGGGATGTTGTCTACGAGTTCGAACATTTTCCCTCTCCTTTCATTCTCTAGTTTTTTCGCCTACTGCGTTTGTTGCATCTTCCAGTGCCAAGCCAGAGGCTCGTCGCTTGAAGCTTTAAACCTGTTGCTAAAAATTGCCCTTCACCCAAGCCTGGAGCCGCTCGAAAAGCGGCGCCTTCGGCTCGTCGCTGTTGTAGCTGTCGCGGCTGCCGATGCCCGAGAACGAAACCCCGTCGGACTGCTTCTGCAGGCCGTACATCAACAGGCCCACGCCGGTGGAGTAAATCGGGTTGCGGACCACGTCATCCAGGCCCTTGACGCCATGGGGCACGCCCAGGCGCACCGGCATGTGGAAAATCTCTTCGGCCAGTTCGACCGCGCCTTCCATCTTCGACGTACCGCCGGTCAGCACGATGCCGGCCGGGATCAGGTCTTCGTAGCCACTGCGACGCAGCTCAGCCTGGATCAGCGTGAACAGCTCGTCGTAACGCGGCTCGACCACTTCGGCCAACGCCTGGCGGGACAACTCGCGCGGAGGACGTTCGCCAACGCTTGGCACTTTGATGGTTTCACCGGCACCGGCCAGTTTCGCCAGGGCGCAGGCGTAGCGGATCTTGATTTCTTCGGCGTACTGGGTCGGAGTGCGCAAGGCCATGGCGATGTCGTTGGTGACCTGATCACCGGCAATCGGGATCACTGCCGTGTGGCGGATCGCGCCTTCGGTGAAGATCGCGATGTCGGTGGTGCCGCCGCCGATGTCCACCAGGCACACGCCCAGTTCCTTCTCGTCGTCAGTCAGTACCGAGTAGGCCGAGGCCAGTTGCTCGAGGATGATGTCGTCGATTTCCAGGCCGCAACGGCGCACGCATTTCTCGATGTTCTGCGCGGCGTTCACGGCACAGGTCACCACGTGGACCTTGGCTTCCAGGCGCACGCCGGACATGCCCAGGGGCTCCCGCACGCCTTCCTGGTTATCGATCACATAATCCTGCGGCAGGGTGTGCAGCACACGCTGGTCGGCCGGGATCGCCACGGCCTGCGCCGCGTCGAGCACGCGCTCAAGGTCAGCGGAGCTGACTTCACGGTCACGAATCGCCACGATGCCGTGGGAGTTCAGGCTGCGGATGTGATTACCTGCCACACCGACGAACGCCGAGTGGATCCGGCAACCGGCCATCAGCTGCGCTTCTTCAATGGCGCGCTGGATCGATTGCACGGTGGACTCGATGTTCACCACCACGCCTTTTTTCAAGCCACGGGACGGGTGGGTACCGATCCCGACGATGACCAGCGTGCCGTCGTCCGCGACCTCGCCTACCAGCGCAACCACCTTGGAAGTGCCGATATCCAGACCGACGATCATTTTTCCGCTTTGCACGTTTGCCATGGGTCCTGCCTCTTCTTAATTCTTCGCGACGGCGGGTTCAGCCGTCGTGGGCGCTACAGGTTCCCGCCAGCCAACAGCCAGGCCGTTGGCGTAGCGCAGATCGATGCGCGCGATGTTCGTAATCTGGTCTTTGAGCGTCTTGTCATAGATGGCAATGAAGCGGCGCATCTTTTCCACCTGGTTGCCGCGCCCGAGCAGCAGCTCGATGCCCGGCCCCGAGCTGCCCGCGCCAGTGGTCAGGAACCAGCTGCCGCGCTCACGCAACTCCAGGCGCGCGATGGAGAAGCCCAGCGGCCGCAACATCTGACTCAACACCTGGTACTGCTGCATTACTTTCTGCTGGGCCCGCTGAGGACCGAACAGTTGTGGCAAATGTTCGTAGTTGGCCAGTTCCCGCGGCGTGAACGCCTGACCCTGGTTGTTCAACAGCGACTCGTCACCCCAGCGGGCCACGGGCAGTTGTTCTTCCAGGCGGATCGATACCTGGTCAGGCCATACCCGCCGTACTTCGGCATGAGCGATCCAGGGCATCTGCTCCAGTTCCTTGCGCATGCCCGCCAGGTCGATGGTGAAGAAGCTCGACGCCACGAATGGGGCGATCCGCTGCTGCACTGCTTGCTGACTGATGTAGCTCAGGTCGCCCTGCACATTGATCCGGGCGATCGGCCGATCCGCATAGGGCAGCAACCGCTGAGCCCCTTCGTACGTACCGAACCCCAACGCCACCAACAACACCGGCCAGAACAGACTCTTGAGAAAACCGAAGTTGGCTTTCGGCAGGCGCGCCGACATCGGCTCTTTGGCCACCATTCGGCTGGCACCCCGCGGCACCGGCTTGCGACCGGGTGCGGATGGCTGATGACGAAGCGATGCGCCTTGCATGCTTAACCTCTTGGCTCTTGAGAGCCGACACTGGCGGCCAGGATCGACAGCACCAATTGCTGGAAATCCAGGCCGGCGGCACGGGCCGCCATCGGTACCAGGCTGTGATCGGTCATGCCCGGGGCGGTGTTGACTTCCAGGAACCAGAACTGCCCATCGGCGTCCTGCATCACGTCCGCCCGGCCCCAACCGGCAATACCCAGCGCCTCACAGGCCTTGGCCGTGAGGTCCATCAGTTGTTTTTCCTTGGCGCTGTCCAGCCCGCATGGAATGCGGTACTGGGTGTCATTGGCCACGTACTTGGCGTCGTAGTCGTAGAACGTGTGCGGCGTGCCCAGGGCAATCGGGGGCAACACCTGGTCACGCAGGGTGGCGATGGTGAACTCGGGACCGGTGATCCACTGCTCGACCAACACTTGCGAATCGTAGGAACTGGCGTCTTTCCATGCCGCGGTCAACTCAGGCAGCGAAGTCACTTTCGCCATGCCGATACTTGAACCTTCATGGGCCGGTTTGACGATCAAAGGGAAGCCCAGTTCCGTGGCCGCCGAAATACAATCGGCCTCGGATGCCAGCACGGCGTGACGGGGCGTGGGAATGCCGAGACTGTGCCAGACCTGCTTGGTGCGCAGTTTGTCCATGGCCAAGGCAGACGCCAGGATGCCGCTGCCGGTGTAGGGAATACCCAGGCATTCGAGCAGGCCCTGCATGCTGCCGTCTTCGCCGCCGCGGCCATGGAGAATGATGAACGCGCGGTCGATTTTTTCG
Organism: Pseudomonas sp. A214; assembly: GCF_900156295.1. Classification (NCBI taxonomy): domain Bacteria; kingdom Pseudomonadati; phylum Pseudomonadota; class Gammaproteobacteria; order Pseudomonadales; family Pseudomonadaceae; genus Pseudomonas; species Pseudomonas sp. A214. The sequence goes on along the minus strand of NZ_LT707062.1, from coordinate 1,887,337 downwards.
TTCAGCAGGCGCTGCAAAAAGTCGTCGCCTACGTCGATGCCGAACGCGTCGACACCGGCGCTTTGCAGGGCTTGCAGCACGGCGTTGCCAGACTTGAGGGACACTTCGCGCTCGGCGCTCTTGCCGCCGAACAGCACGGCGACGCGGCCGAAGGCTTTCGGGTCCAGGGTCGAAACCAGGTTGGCGTAGGCAGCAGTCATTTCAGTTTCCCCTCGCTGGATGCCACGATTGCCCCGGCGAATAACGGACTTTTCAACAGTTTCGGGGCCAGGCCACCGATGTCACCGGCGCCTTGGCACAGCAGGATGTCGCCAGCGCGCAGCAGCGGTTTGACCAGCGGTGCGAGGTCCACGCCGCGCTCGATGTAGATCGGGTCCAACTGACCGCGTTGGCGAATGCTGTGGCACAGCTGACGGCTGTCGGCACCCGGGATCGGCTCCTCGCCGGCCGGATAGACTTCCATCAGCAGCAGCACATTGGCGTCGGCCAAAACCTGGACGAAATCGTCGTACAGGTCGCGGGTACGGCTGTAGCGGTGCGGCTGGTAGACCATCACCAGGCGACGCTCCGGCCAGCCACCGCGCACGGCCTTGATCACCGCCGCGACCTCGGTCGGGTGGTGGCCGTAGTCGTCCACCAGCATCACGTTACCGCCGTCCACCGGCAGTTCGCCGTAGACCTGGAAACGTCGTCCCACGCCCTGGAACCCGGACAGGCCCTGGACAATGACTTCGTCACTGACACCTTCGTCGGTGGCGATGCAAATGGTGGCCAGGGCATTGAGCACGTTGTGGTTGCCCGGCATGTTCACCGACACATCCAGCGGCTCGCGGTCAGGGCGCAGCACCGTGAAGAACGTCTGCATGCCCTGCTGGCGCACGTTGATGGCGCGCACGTCGGCTTCTTCGCCAAAACCGTAGGTCACGGTCGGGCGCTTGATCAGCGGCAGGATCTCGCGCACCACCGGATCGTCCAGGCACACCACTGCCAAACCGTAGAACGGCAGGTTGTGGAGGAACTCGACGAAGGTTTTCTTCAGTTTGTTGAAGTCACCGTCGTAGGTCGCCATGTGGTCGGCGTCGATGTTGGTGACCACGGCCACCAGCGGCTGCAGGTGCAAGAAGCTCGCATCGCTTTCGTCGGCTTCGGCGATCAGGTAACGGCTGGTGCCCAGCTGGGCATTGGTGCCCGCGGCATTCAGACGACCGCCGATCACGAAAGTCGGGTCCAGGCCACCGGCAGCGAACACCGAGGCGATCAGGCTGGTGGTGGTGGTCTTGCCATGGGTACCGGCAACGGCGATGCCGTGGCGATAACGCATCAGTTCGGCCAGCATCTCGGCACGCGGCACCACGGGAATGCGCCGCTCCAGGGCGGTGGCGACTTCCGGGTTGGAGGTGTTCACGGCGCTGGAGACCACCAGCACATCAGCGTTGGCGGCGTTCTCGGCACGGTGGCCGATGAAAATCTGCGCGCCAAAGGATTCCAGGCGCTCGGTAACCGGCGAGGCTTTCAGGTCGGAACCGGAAACCTCATAGCCCAGGTTCAGCAACACTTCGGCGATCCCGCACATGCCCACCCCGCCGATACCGACGAAATGGATACGGCGGATACGGCGCATTTCCGGTTGCGGCATGGCTTTGCGATTCTCAACCATGGGCCACCTCCAGGCAGGTATCGACCACTTGGGCCGTGGCGTCGGGTTTGGCCAGGCGACGGGCGGCGCGGGCCATGTCTTCGATTGTTTGCGGTTGCATCAAAACCTCTGTCAGGCGCGCGGCAAGATCCGCGGCACCAGTCGTTCTTTGCGGCATCAGGAAGGCAGCGCCTTCACGGGCCAAATAATCGGCGTTGCGGGTCTGGTGGTCGTCGATGGCGTGGGGCAAAGGCACCAGCATCGAGGGCAGACCGGCGGCGGCCAGTTCGCTGATGGTCAACGCGCCTGCGCGGCAGACCACCAGGTCGGCCCAGCCATAGGCTTGGGCCATGTCTTTGATGAAAGGCTGCACTTGCGCCTCGACGCCTGCGGCGCGGTAGCGCTCGGCGGTGACTTCATCGTGGTTTTTGCCGGCCTGGTGAAACACCTCGGGCCGCAGTTCGGGAGCGACCTGCGACAAGGCTTCGGGCAGCAATTTGTTCAACGGCTCCGCCCCCAGGCTTCCGCCCAGGATCAGCAAACGCGCCTTGCGTCCGGCCAGGGCCGGGCGCGGTGTATCGAGGAACAGCTCGGTACGCACCGGGTTACCGGTGGTACGACGGCTGCCCGACAGGGTAAAGGTGTCGGGAAAGGCTTCACAGACTCGAGCGGCCAACGGCACCAGTAACCGATTGGCGGTACCGGCCACGGCGTTCTGCTCGTGAACGATAACCGGCACACCGGCCAGTTTTGCCGCAACACCGCCAGGACCGGTCACATAACCACCAAAGCCCACCACGCATACCGGCCGCAACCGACGAATGATCGCCCGGGCCTGCCAGATCGACTTGAGCAGCATCAGCGGCGCCTTGAGCAGCGACAACTTGCCTTTGCCCCGCAGGCCGCTGGCGCTGATCCGGTGCAGTTCCAGGCCGGCGGCGGGCACCAGTTCGTTCTCGATGCCCCGTGGCGTGCCCAGCCAGTGCACGGTGTAACCGCGCGCCTGGAACTCCCGGGCACAGGCCAGCGCCGGGAACACATGCCCCCCGGTTCCGCCGGCCATGATCAGCACGTTAGCGCCCATGAGTCGGCTCCTCGGCGAAGTCGCTCTCCTGGAATTCCATCTCTTCGCTGCCCAGGTGGGTTCGACTCTCCCATTCGATGCGCAACAACAAGCCCAGACAGGCACAGCAAATCACCAGGGAACTGCCGCCGTAACTGAGGAACGGCAGCGTCAGGCCTTTGGTTGGCAACAGGCCGACGTTCACGCCGATGTTGATCAGGAACTGACCGATCCACAGGAACGACAAGCCATACGCCACGTACGCGGCGAAATACTGCTTGGCCCGCTCGGCCCACAAACCGATGTACATGCCGCGCACACAGACGAAGACGAACAACCCGACGGTGAGCAGCGAACCGACCACGCCCAGTTCTTCGGCCAATACCGAGAACACGAAGTCGGTATGGGCTTCGGGCAGATAGAACTGCTTCTGCACGCTGTTGCCCAGGCCTACGCCCAGCCATTCGCCGCGACCGAAGGCGATCAGGGCCTGGGTCAATTGATAACCGGAACCGAACTGGTCGGCCCACGGGTCGGTGAACGTGATCAGACGCGCCATCCGGTAAGGTTGCGCTTGCACCAGCACCGTCACCGCGCCGACCGCCAGCGCCACCATCAGGGTGAAGCGAAACAGCCCGACACCGCCGAGGAACAACATCGCCGCTGCGGCCCCCATCATCACCACCGTGGCGCCGAAATCCGGCTCCATCAGCAGCAGGCCGGCCATCGGCAGCAACACAATGAACGGCTTGAAAAATCCCATCCAGCTCTCGCGCACTTCTTTCTGACGACGCACCAGATACCCGGCGAGGTAGATCACCACGAAGACCTTGGCGATCTCCGAAGGCTGTACGTTGAAGAAGCTGAAGCCGATCCAGCGCATCGAACCGTTGACCTCGCGACCGATGCCCGGCAACAGCACCATCACCAACAGACCAAAGGCACCGAGCAACATCATCCAGCCCAGGCGTTGCCAGGTGGCGATCGGCACCATCATGGTGACAATGCACGCGACCAAACCGATCACCAGGTAAATCAGGTGACGAATCATGTGATAAAGGGTGTTACCCGATTGCACGGCAGCCACTTCCGACGATGCGGAAGTGATCATCACCAGGCCCAGGCCCAGCAGCGCCAGGCAACCGACGAGCATCGGGAAATCCAGGTCGATGCCGCGCCCGGTGATCAGCGGGGATGGGTATGGCTTGATGATGTTCATCAGGTTCATGCCAAGCCCTCCACGGCCCGGGCGAACAACTGCCCGCGCTCTTCGTAGTTCTTGAACATGTCGAAACTGGCGCAGGCCGGCGACAACAGCACGGCATCGCCCGACTGTGCGAGGGCGCGGCATTGCTGCACCGCTTCGTCCAGCGAAGCGACGCGAACCAGCGGCACGCCGTCACCGAGGGCCTGGGCGATCAATTCGCGGTCACGCCCCATCAGCACCACGGCCCGGCAGTTGGCCGCAACCGGATCGCGCAGGTCCTTGAAGTCGGCACCCTTGCCGTCGCCGCCGGCGATCAGCACGAGCTTGCCTTCGATGTCCGCGCCCAGGCCCTCGATGGCAGCCAGCGCGGCACCCACGTTGGTGGCCTTGGAATCGTTGTACCAGGCCACCCCGTCAAGATCGCGAACCCACTGGCAGCGGTGCTCGAGCCCGGCAAACGTGCGCAGGGCCGACAGCATGGCGTCGAACGGCAGACCGACCGCATGTCCCAGGGCCAGCGCCGCCAGGGCATTGGCCTGGTTGTGGGCACCGCGGATCTTCAGCTCGCGCACCGGCATCAGGTTCTGGAATTCGAAGGCCAGGTATTTCTCGCCATTCTCTTCGCGCAACCCGAAGCCTTTGAAATCCGGCACACCGAGGCCGAAGGACCAGCATGGCATGCCCTCGCCCAGCAACGGACGAGTCAGGGCGTCCTGACGGTTGAACACTACCTGCCGAGCCCCCCGGAAAATCCGGTGCTTGGCCAGGTGATAAGCCGGCAGACCGCTGTAGCGGTCCATGTGGTCTTCGCTGATGTTGAGCACGGTCGCCACTTCGGCGCCCAAGTGGTCGGTGGTTTCAAGCTGGAAGCTCGACAACTCCATCACGTACAGCTCGACGTCATCACTGAGCAGATCCAGCGCCGGGGTTCCCAGGTTGCCACCCACGGCAACCCGCTTACCGGCCGCCGCAGCCATTTCACCCACCAGGGTGGTGACGGTGCTTTTTGCGTTGGAGCCGCTGATGGCGATGATCGGCGCCTTGGCGTGACGGGCGAACAGCTCGATGTCACCGGACAACTTCACGCCACGGGCGGCGGCGGCCTGCAAGGCCGGGGTTGCCAGCGCAAGGCCGGGGCTCACGTAGAGCTCGTCGGCGCGGCACAGGAACTCGACATCCAGCTCGCCACAACGCACGTCCACCTGCGGGTAGTCACGACGCAGCGTGGCCAGCTCAGGTGGATTTTCCCGCGTATCGGCCACGGCAAACGACACGCCCCGGTTCGCCAGGAAGCGAACCAGGGACATGCCGCTCTTGCCGAGGCCGACAACGATGCGGAAGTGGTCAGAAGCGATCAGGGACACTCGTTCTACCTCAGCTTCAGGGTGGCAAGGCCGACCAGGACCAGAATCACGGTGATGATCCAGAAACGGACAATCACACGCGGCTCGGGCCAGCCCTTGAGTTCAAAGTGGTGGTGGATCGGCGCCATGCGAAATACCCGGCGGCCGGTCAATTTAAAGGAAGCAACCTGAATGACGACTGACAGCGTCTCCATCACGAACACACCGCCCATGATGAACAGGACGATTTCCTGGCGAACGATGACGGCGATGGTGCCCAGGGCCGCGCCCAGCGCCAGCGCGCCGACATCGCCCATGAAGACCTGCGCCGGGTAGGTGTTGAACCACAGGAAACCCAGGCCGGCACCGATCAGCGCACCGCAGAACACGATCAGCTCGCCCGCCCCCGGCACATAAGGGATCAGCAGGTATTCAGCGAATTTCACGTTACCCGACAGGTAGCAGAAGATCCCCAGCGCGCCGCCCACCATCACGGTCGGCATGATCGCCAGGCCATCGAGGCCATCAGTCAGGTTGACCGCGTTGCTCGAGCCGACGATCACCAGGTAGGTCAGCACGATGAAGCCTGCGCCCAGCGGGATACTGTAATCCTTGAGCATCGGCAGAATCAGGGTGGTTTCCACCGGGGAGGCTGCGGTCATATAAAGGAAGATCGCCGCGCCGAGGCCGAATACCGACTGCCAGAAATACTTCCAGCGGCTCGGCAGCCCCCGGGAGTTCTTCTCGATGACCTTGCGGTAGTCGTCGACCCAGCCGATGGCGCCGAACAACAGGGTCACCAGCAATACCACCCACACATACCGGTTCGCCAGGTCGGCCCAGAGCACGGTACTGATGCCAATGGACGACAGGATCAGCGCGCCGCCCATGGTTGGAGTACCGGATTTGGACAGGTGCGATTGCGGGCCGTCATTGCGGACCGACTGACCGATTTGCAGGTTCTGCAAGGTGCGGATCATCCACGGGCCCAGGAACAGCGACAACGACAACGCGGTCAGCACACCCAGGATCCCGCGCAGGGTCAGGTACTGGAAGACCGCGAAGCCTTTGTGGAACTGTTGCAGGTACTCCGCTAGCAGCAGCAGCATTAATGTTTCTCCATACGGGAACCGCACAGCGCCGCGACGATGTTTTCCATCGCGGCACTGCGTGAGCCCTTGATCAATAAGGTGGTGTTCGGGTCCTGCTCGGCGCTCAGGGCCTGAATCAACTCGGCCTGAGTGCTGAAATGCTGTGCGTGCTCGCCAAACGCGGCCACCGCATGGGCCATCATCGGGCCGACGGCATACAGTGCATCGACCTTGCCGCGCGCGTAGGCGCCGACATCGTGATGCCCCTGTTGCGCCCATTCGCCCAACTCGCCGATATCTCCCAGCACCAGCACGGTACGGCCGGGGAAACCGGCGAGGATATCGACCGCGGCGCACATGGACGTCGGGTTGGCGTTGTAGGTGTCGTCGATCACGCGCATGCCGTTGCTGGCCAATTGCGCAACGGAACGCCCCTTGACCGGTTGCACCGCGTTCAAGCCGGCCACGATGCCCGGCAATGACACGCCCAAAGCATGGGCCGCGGCCGCAGCGGCCAGGGCGTTGGCGACGTTATGGGTGCCAAGCAGGTTCAACTGGACCCGCTCTGCACCGTCGGGGCTGTGCAGGTTGAAGGCCGGGCAGCCGCGAGCATCGCGGTCCAGGTCGCTGGCGTAAAAATTCGCCGCCAGATTGCTCAAGGCAAATGTCAGGACCTTGCGCCCAGCCGCCCGGGTCTTCCAGATTTCGAAGGCCTTGTCGTCAAGATTCAGCACGGCGACGCCATCGGCATCCAGCCCCTCGAGAATCTCGCCCTTGGCCTCAACGATTTTGTCCGGACCACCGAACTCACCGACGTGGGCGGTCCCGGCGTTGTTGATCACGGCCACGTGAGGTTTGGTCATGCCCACGGTGTAGGCGATCTCACCGAGCCGCGAGGCACCGAGCTCAATGACCGCGGCACTGTGTTGCGGTGCCAGTTCCAGCAATGTCAGGGGTACACCCAGGTCATTATTAAGATTGCCACGAGTCGCCAACACCGGACCGCGGGTGCGCAAGATGCTCGCGAGCATTTCCTTGACCGTGGTCTTGCCACTGGAGCCGGTGATGGCCGCGACCGGGTTGCGGTATGCGGCGCGGTTCAATGCACCGAGCTGGCCCAGGGCCTGGCGAGTGTCGTTTACCTGCAATTGCGCCAGCGTGCTGTTGGTCACTTCCCGCTCGACCAGCGCCGCGACCGCACCTTTGGCGGCCACATCGTTCAGGTAATCGTGGCCGTCAAAACGCGGCCCGGCCAGGGCAACGAACAACTGCCCCGGGGCAATCGCCCGGCTGTCGATGCTCACCCCATCGAAACTGGCGTCAGCCGCGATCAGCCGCGCCTGCAGGACATTCGTCAGCTCGCTGAGCTTCAAAGCCTTAAGCATGGGCCACCTCCCACGCGGTCAGGGCATGATCGGCTTCCACCAAATCGGAAAATGCGTGGCGTTCGCCGTTGATTTCCTGATAGTCCTCATGGCCTTTACCGGCCAGGACAATGACGTCGTCCGCCGACGCACCGGCGATCAACTGGGCAATGGCCTGGCCGCGACCGGCCACGAAGGTGACGTTATCCACCGCCGAGAAGCCGGCGCGGATGTCGTCGAAAATCTGCGACGGGTCTTCGGTGCGCGGATTGTCGTCGGTGACCACTACACCGTCGGCCAAGCGCTCCACCACTTCGGCCATCAGCGCACGCTTGCCACGGTCACGGTCGCCGCCGCAGCCGAACAGGCACAGCAACTTGCCCTTGGCGTGTGGCCGCAGGGCCATCAGGACTTTTTCCAACGCATCCGGGGTATGGGCGTAATCGACCACCACCAACGGTTGCGTTCCGCCGCCCAGCCGCTGCATACGTCCGGCCGGCCCTTCGAGTTTGGGCAGGACCTTGAGGATTTCATCCAGGGCGTAGTCCAGGCCAAGCAAGGCACCCACGGCGGCCAACACATTGCTCAGGTTGAAACGCCCCAACAAGGTGCTGCGCAGGTGGTGTTCGCCTTGAGGTGTAACCAAGGTCGCGCGCACGCCTTCGTCATCGAATTGCGCCTGGCGTACATAAAGGTAGGCGCTGGCATCTTCCAGGCTGTAGGTGATCAACCGGGACTCGCGCTTATCGGCGGCCAATTGCCGGCCGAACGCGTCGTCAAGGTTGAGGACCCGGCACTTCAAGTCATTCCAGGCAAACAACCTGGCTTTTGCTTCGCCGTAAGCCTGCATGGTGCCGTGGTAATCCAGGTGATCGCGCGACAGGTTGGTCAATACCGCGACGTCGAACGCCAAGGCCGTCACGCGCCCCTGATCCAGGCCATGGGAAGAGACTTCCATCGCAACAGCCTTGGCTCCGGCCTTTTTCAGGTCGGCCAGGGTTGCTTGCACGGCGATCGGGTTCGGCGTGGTGTGCAGGCCACTCTCCAGCGCGCCGTGGAATCCGTTACCCAAGGTCCCGACGATGCCGCAATGCTGACCCAGCAGATCCAGGGCCTGGGCCACCAGTTGGGAAACGCTGGTCTTGCCGTTGGTGCCGGTCACGCCAATCAGGTTCAAGTGACGACTCGGGTCGCCGTAAAAACGCCCGGCAATGTCCGACAACTGGGCCGCCAGGCCCTTGACCGGAATCAGCGGCACATCAGTGATCGGTAGCACGGTCGCACCGTCGACTTCATAAGCCACGGCAGCCGCGCCGCGCTTCAAGGCGTCGGCGATGTGAGCGCGACCGTCGAACCGGGCACCCGGTACGGCCAGGAACAGATCCCCGGCGCGCACATGGCGGCTGTCCAGGGCCAATTCGCGAATCAGCAGATCGTGGCCGGCATGGGCAAAAATCTTGTTCAGGCTCAGGGACATCAGCCACGCCCTCCTTCGGCTTTCAAGGGTACGACCGGCGCGGTATTGGCTTGCTGGGTCGGCGGCAGGTTATCCGGGGTGATATTCATCAGGCGCAGGGTGCCGGACATCACTTTGCTGAACACCGGTGCCGAAACCAGCCCCCCGAAATAACCGGCCTTGCTCGGTTCGTCGATGACCACCACGACGGCGTAGCGCGGGTCGCTCATCGGGCCGAAACCGGCGAACAGCGAACGGTAGGAATTCTCGGCATAGCCCTTGACGCCCGCGGAGGTTTTGCGGGCCGTACCCGACTTGCCGCCCACGTGATAGGCCGGCACCTGGGCGCGGTACACCCCACGCGGCGCTTCGATCACCTGTTGCAGCATGCCTTGCATGGTCTTGGCGACGTCCTCCGGAATGACCTGAGTAGCCTCCGGGGCCTTGTCGGTTTTGATCAATGACAGCGGTGTCATGCGGCCGTTGTTGGCTAGCACCGAAAACGCGTGGGCCAACTGGATCGCGGTCACGGAAACACCGTAGCCGTATGACAACGTGGCCGTTTCGGCCTTGCGCCACTCACGGTAGTTCGGCAGATTGCCGACCCGCTCGCCAGGAAAGCCCAGGCCAGTGCCCTGGCCAAGACCGATTTTCTGGGCAAGACGGTAAATCGTTTCCCCACCGATATCGAAGGCGATCTTGCTCATGCCCACGTTACTGGAGTTGATCAGGATGCCGGTCAGGTCAAGCACCGGACCTTCGGTCTTGGAGACGTCCCGAATGGTGTACTTGCCGATCTGCAAAGTGCCCGGATACACCTCGACCGTATCCCCCGGCTTCCAGCGCCCGGTTTCCAGAGCCGCCGCCATGGAAACGGCTTTCATGGTCGAGCCCGGTTCGAACACGTCGATCATCGCGCGGTTGCGCATCATCGCCGGTTGCAGGTTGCGGCGATTGTTCGGGTTATAGGTGGGCTGGTTGACCATGGCCAGGATCTCGCCGGTCTTCACGTCGAGAATCACCAGGCTGCCGGCCTTGGCACCGTTCTCGACGATGGCATTGCGCAGCTCACGGTTGGCCAGATATTGCAGGCGCAGATCAATGGACAACGCCAAGGGCTTGCCGGCCTTGGCGTTTTTGGTGACCTGGACATCCTTGATCAGCCTGCCACGCCGATCCTTGATGACCTGACGCTTGCCGGGAACCCCGGCGAGCCATTCGTCGTAGGCCAACTCGACCCCTTCTCGCCCCCGGTCGTCGATGTCCGTAAAGCCGACCATGTGGGCGGTCACTTCACCGGCCGGGTAGAAACGCCGGAACTCTTCGATGCCGTAGACGCCCGGCACTTTCAGGTCGAGCACCCTCTGGCCTTGCTCGGGCGTCAACCCGCGCACCAGATAGATGAATTCTTTGCTGGCCTGGGCTTCAAGGCGTTCGGCCAGGGCCTTGGGGTCCTGGCCAAGGGCGACGGCCAGGGCCGGCCACTTTTCCTTGGCCTGCTGCATTTCCTTGGCGTTTGCCCACAGGGTAGTCACCGGGGTGCTCACAGCCAACGGTTCGCCATTGCGGTCGGTGATCAGGCCACGGTGAGCCGGGATCGGGATGTGCCGCATGCTACGGGCATCACCCTGCTCTTTGAGGAAGTCACGGTCGACCACTTGCAGATCGATGATCCGCCAGACGATGGCCGCCACCATGATCCCGAGCAGGCCCAGGACCAGGCGGAAGCGCCACGGAAAGAGTGCCCCTTCGAGCTTCATCATGGCGCCACCATCTGCACTTCGGCAGCCCCGGGAATGCGCATTTTCAGCTGTTCGGTCGCCAGTACTTCGATGCGGCTATGGGCGGTCCAGGTGCTCTGCTCCAGGATCAACCGGCCCCACTCGGCCTGGGCCTTGTCGCGCACGCTCAGTTCGCTGTAAAGGGTGTTGAGCAACTGCCGGTTCCAGTGCGCGCTGTAGGACACGGCGATGGCCGACACGAGCACGCCGATAAACAACAGCAGCATGAAAAAGCTGCCGCCAGGCAGGGGCTTGGCGAAGAGCTTGCTCACCGCAACTTCTCCGCAACACGCATGACGGCGCTACGGGCACGCGGGTTGGCCTTGAGTTCAGCCTCGGAGGCGAACTGCGCCTTGCCATGAATCTTGATTTTCGGCACGAAGGCTTCGAAACGCACCGGCAGGTTGCGCGGCAGGTTATCGGCCTCACCCTTGGTGAGCTTGCGCATGAACAGTTTGACGATACGGTCTTCCAGGGAATGGAAGCTGATCACCACCAGTCGCCCGCCGACCTCAAGTGCTTCAAGTGCCGCCTCAAGGCCGGCCTCCAGATCACCCAGTTCATTATTGACGTGGATGCGCAAACCCTGGAAAGCCCGGGTAGCCGGGTTCTTGCCCTTCTCCCATGCCGGGTTGGCGACTTTGAGCACTTCGGCCAGGTCGCCGGTGCGCTCGAACGGTTTGATATCGCGACGCTCAACCACGGCACGGGCCATGCGACCGGAAAAACGTTCTTCGCCGTATTCCTTGAAAACACGGGCGATTTCTTCCACCGCAGCGGTATTGACGAATTCGGCGGCGCTGATTCCGCGGGACGGATCCATGCGCATGTCCAGCGGGCCATCATTGAGAAAACTGAAGCCGCGCTCAGGGTCGTCCAACTGCGGCGAAGACACGCCCAGGTCAAGCAAGACGCCACTGACTTTGCCAGCCAGGCCACGCTGGGCGACTTCCGATCCCAGCTCCGCAAAGCTGCGCTGCACAACGACAAAGCGGCCGTCTTCGGCCGCTAGCGCTTGCCCGGTGGCAATCGCCTGAGGATCCTTGTCGAACCCCAGCAGCCGACCGTCCGGACCGAGCTTGCTGAGGATCAGCCGGCTATGCCCGCCGCGCCCGAACGTGCCATCCAGATAGCAGCCATCAGGACGTACGGCGAGAGCCTCGACGGCTTCGTCAAGCAGTACGGTGATGTGGTTAAAGCCGCTATCAATAGTCACAGGATCAAATCACGCAGTTCATCAGGCATGGCGCCCGGTTGTTGAATAGCAGCAAGGTCAGCGGCAGAGACCGCATTCCAGGCATCTTCGTCCCACAGTTGGAACTTGTTCAGTTGGCCCACCAGCATCGCGCGCTTGTCCAGCTTGGCGTATTCGCGCAGGCGCGGCGGAACCAGGAAACGACCGCTGCCGTCGAGTTCGAGGTCGACGGCGTTACCGATCAGCAAGCGTTGCAGGCGGCGGTTTTCTTCACGCAGTGAAGGCAGTGCGCGCAGTTTGGTTTCGATGATTTCCCACTCATCAAGAGGGTAAACACACAAACATGGGTCAACGGCGTCGATCGTGACGATTAACTGCCCGGAACTACGCGAAACGAGCTCGTCACGGTACCGGCTCGGCATGGCGAGACGGCCCTTTGCATCGAGACTGATAGCGTTAGCTCCGCGAAACACGTCAGCGTTTCTCCAAAAATTTTGCGTTTTACGCTCAAAAAACCCACTTCATGCCACTTTCCGCCACTTGCGCACACTATAGGAATGCGCCCACCGCACCGTCAAGGCGCGGAGTGAAGGAAAAGCCTTATAGATCGGAGATTTAGGAGCGTATCTGGAGGGGCGATGGGAATCTGACGTAGGATTTTTCGCCACAACTTCAGCGAACACAGGAAGCTGCGCTCAGAAGTTAAAGTGATTTGTTAAGAGTAAGATTTTTTTGGTCTTAGCAATTGCGTCTGCCAGCGATTCTGGCAGGAGGGGAAAAGGTGGAGAGTCGATCTGTAAGCCGGGTTCTGTCTTGAACAGTCATTCGTCTACGATGGCCATCACTGGACATCTTTAGCAACCTACCCGGTCCCAGCGCGGGCCACGCCTTGGGACCCTATTTGGTCTTGCTCCAAGTGGGGTTTACCTAGCCACGAACTGTTGCCAGCCGTGCGGTGCGCTCTTACCGCACCTTTTCACCCTTACCGGCGCCGAAACGCTTAGGCGGTTATTTTCTGTGGCACTTTCCGTAGGCTCACGCCTCCCAGGCATTACCTGGCACTTCGCCCTATGGAGCCCGGACTTTCCTCCCCCCCCTAATTTTCATAGAGGGCAGCGACTGTCCGATCGACTCTCCGCCGCGAAGGTTAACGGCAGAGCGGCCGAAGAACAAGCGCTAAAAGCCCTTGGCCAGCGCCGCGCCCCGGTTTCACTGGCCCTTCTGTTTTTCCAGCGCAACCTGATACAGGACGTTCTTACGCTCGCCGGTAATCTGCGCCGCGAGGGCGGCGGCGCGCTTGAGGGGCATTTCCTCAAGCAGCAGGTCCAGGATGCGCATCGCTTCACTGCTGACGGTCTCTTCATTGTCCGGCGCCGTCCAGCCCGCCACCAGCACGACGCATTCACCGCGCTGCTGGTTGCTATCGCCTTCGACGAAGGCGCGCAACTGCGCCAGCGGCAACCCCTTGAGGGTTTCGAAGGTTTTGGTCAGCTCCCTGGCGAGCAGCGCCGGGCGCTCCGGACCAAACACCAGCTCCATGTCCTGCAGGCATTCAAGGATGCGGTGCGGCGCCTCATAAAAGATCAACGTACGCGGCTCCTCCTTTATAGACTCCAGGCGCGCCCGTCGCCCCACCGCCTTGGCTGGCAGAAAACCTTCGAAAATGAAACGGTCCGACGGCAGGCCCGCCGCCGAAAGGGCTGCGATCAAGGCGCACGCCCCCGGCACCGGCACTACGCTGATACCGGCCGCCCGAGCCTGGCGCACCAGGTGATAGCCAGGGTCGGAAATCAGCGGTGTACCCGCGTCGGAAATCAGCGCGACGTTATCGCCCGCCAACAAACGAGTGATAAAACGACTGCCTTCTTCCCGCTCGTTGTGCTCATGACAGGCCGCCAACGGCGTTGAAATGCCGAAATGTTGCAACAAGCGTTGAGAGTGGCGCGTATCTTCGGCCGCAATGAGGGCCACCTCCTGCAGGATTTTCAGCGCCCGGGCACTGATATCGTCCAGGTTGCCGATGGGCGTCGCCACCACATAAAGCGAGCCGGCAGCGGAATTCAAAGCACCTGGAGCAGTCAAAGCGCACACCTCATGATCGGTAAAACCGCCATTGTAGCGCGTAGTGTGCGTCACGACTGCCCGCAGCGCCTCGCTGTCCGGCGACCTGCCGTGCTGCGCCGCAACATTTGAAATACCTAAATTGATCGATTCACGCCACTAACATCGCGCCCCGGCCAGTGCTTGGGTACAATTCGACGCTAATTTGATCTCGTATCAGGAACATTTACATGATCGCTTGCCTGCGGCTGCTCTCCGCCCTCTGCCTCGCTGCCCTTCTGGCGGCCTGCGCCAGCTCGCCCTCCTCCAGCCTTGGCGAACTTCCACGGACCCCGGATGCCAGTATCGAGCAGTTGCTCGAACAGGCCACTCAAAGCAAAACCCCGGAAAAAGCCGCCCTGTTGCGCCTGAGTGCAGCAGACCTGGCCTACCGCCAGGGCAATGCCGGCCAGTCCGCGCAGATCCTGCAACAGGTGCCGATGGAGCAACTCAAGCCCGGCCAGCAGATTTTCGCCAGCACTCTGGCGGCCGAACTGGCAATGACGCGCAATCAACCCAAAGCAGCGCTGAGCGCCCTGAGCCACCCGAGCCTGCAGCACCTGGGCGAGCTACCGGTGGAACAGCAGGTCCGTACCGGCACCGTCCACGCCCGCGCCCTCGAGGCCGATGGCCAGACCCTGGCCGCCGCCAAGGAACGGATCTTCATTGCGCCCCTGCTTGAAAACGAAGCGGCGGCGAAAAACCACGAGGCGATCTGGTCGTTGATCGCCTCGCTGCCCACCGATCAACTGCAACCGACCACCACCGACGACCTGGGTGGCTGGCTGAGTTTGGCCCAGGCTGTAAAAACTGCCGGTACGCTGGAACAGCAACAGGCGGCTATCGACAGCTGGCGCGAGCAGAACCCCAAGCACCCGGCCGCGCTCCAGTTGCCGACGCCGCTGGTCAAGCTCAAGGAACTGGCGAGCCAGCCCCTGAGCAAGATCGCCTTGCTGCTGCCCCAGGATGGCCCGCTGTCCTCGGTCGCCAGAGCTCTGCGCGAAGGTTTCATGGCTGCCCACTATCAGGCCCAACAAGCCGGGCAGAACCCGCCGAGCATTCAGTTTTATGACAGCTCGCGCCTGACCTCCCTGGATGACTTCTATCGCAAGGCGCAGGCCGACGGCGTGCAACTGGTGGTCGGCCCGCTGGAAAAACCTTTGGTCAAGCAGCTCAGCACCCGCCCGCAACTGCCGATCACGACCCTCGCGCTCAATTACAGCGAAGGCGAGCAAGGCCCGGCCCAGCTGTTCCAGTTTGGCCTGGCCGCGGAAGACGAAGCCCGCGAAGTATCGCGTCGCGCCCGTACTGACGGCCTGCATCGTGCCGCCGTCATGGTGCCAAAAGGTGAATGGGGCGATCGCGTCCTCAAAGCCTTCAGCGAGGACTGGCAGGCCAATGGCGGCACCATCATCGCTGTCGAACGTATCGATCAACCCGTACAACTGGCCCAGCAGATTGCCGACATGTTCCATCTGCGCCAGAGCGAAGGTCGCGCCAAGCGCCTGCAAAGCACAGTCGACACCGCCGTCGCGGCCCAGCCGTCCCGTCGCCAGGACATCGAATTCCTGTTCCTGGCCTCGACCCCGCAACAGGCCCAGCAGATCAAGCCGACCCTGAACTTCCAGTACGCCGGCGACGTACCTGTGTACGCCACCTCGCATGTGTTCAGCGCCAGTGGCGACGAGAATCAGTACAACGACATGAGCGGCGTGCGCTTCTGCGAAACCCCGTGGCTGCTCGATGCCAACGACCCGCTGCGCAAGCAGGTCACCGCCCAGTGGCCCCAGGCCGGCGGTAGCCTGGGTCGGTTGTACGCGATGGGAGCAGATGCCTATCGTCTGGCTCCGCGCCTGGGTCAGCTAAAGACATTACCGGACACCCGCATCGAGGGGTTGTCGGGCAGCCTGGCAGTGTCGCAGTCCCAGCGCGTGCAACGTCAACTGCCGTGGGCCGAATTCGTCAACGGTCAGGTGCAGCGCCTGCCAGACACTCAGCGCTGATGCCTGACCGATCTCGCCAGCAAAGCGGACGGGATGCCGAGAGCCAGGCTCTCGCGCATCTTCAGCAACAAGGTCTGCGGCTGCTGGCGAAGAACTGGCTGTGTAAACGTGGCGAGCTTGATCTGGTCATGCTTGACGGCGATACAGTAGTATTCGTCGAAGTCCGCTACAGAAAAAATACTCAATGGGGTGGCGCGCTCGACAGCATCGATGCACGCAAGCGCCAGAAGCTGGTTTTCGCCGCGCAGTATTTCCTGCAAATCGAGTCTCGCTGGGCCGATCATCCCTGCCGCTTCGACGTGGTTGCCATCGACAGCAACGCCGATCAGTTGAACTGGTTGCAGAATGCCTTCGACAGTTGAACGTCAACACCCATGACGAGCCGAGCCGGACACCTTCACCCAATTTTTGCTCTTTGCTTTGCGCGCCGCACATGCTTGTGCCGATAAGCCGCGCTACTTAAGGTCACACAGATGGACATGCAATCGCGAATTCGCCAGCTTTTTCAGGCCAGTATCGACACCAAGCAACAGGCGATGGACGTACTTGCACCGCACATCGAGCAAGCCAGCCAAGTGATGGTCAACGCCCTGCTCAACGAAGGCAAAATGCTTTCGTGCGGCAATGGCGGTTCTGCCGGCGACGCCCAGCATTTCTCATCGGAGCTGCTCAACCGCTTCGAGCGCGAGCGCCCCAGCCTGCCGGCCATTGCATTGACCACCGACAGCTCGACGATCACCTCGATCGCCAACGACTACAGCTACAACGAAGTGTTCTCCAAACAGATCCGCGCCCTGGGCCAGCCCGGCGATGTGTTGCTGGCGATCTCCACCAGCGGCAACTCGGCCAATATTATTCAGGCGATCCAGGCCGCACATGATCGCGAAATGATTGTCGTAGCATTGACCGGTCGCGATGGCGGCGGCATGGCGTCACTGCTGTTGCCTGAGGACGTCGAGATTCGCGTACCGGCCAATGTCACTGCACGCATTCAGGAAGTCCACCTGCTGGCGATTCATTGTCTTTGCGACTTGATCGACAGCCAACTGTTCGGGAGTGAAGAATGACCCCTAATCGCCTAGGCCTTCTGGCCCTGACCCTGTGCCTCGGCATCAGCGGCTGCACATCGGTGGTTAACGCCAGCCGGGAAAAGCCGATTGAAGACGACCGCGGCACCCGCACCTTCGGCAGCAAGATCGACGATTCGTTGATCGAAACCAAGGCAGGCGTGAACATCGCCAAGGCCGACCCGGACCTGGACAACAACTCGCACATCGTCGTCACCAGCTTCAACGGTGTCGTGCTGCTGGCAGGCCAGACCCCACGCGCGGACCTCAAGGCCAAGGCCGAACAGGCTGCAAGCGCCGTGCAGCGGGTCAAGACCGTGCACAACGAACTGCAGGTCCTGCCACCTTCCTCGTTGCTGGCGCGTCAGAACGATGCCTGGCTGACTACCAAGATCAAGACGCAGATGCTCACCGACGCCAGCATTCCCGGCTCGCGCATCAAGGTCGTGACTGAGAATGGCATCGTCTATCTGCTGGGGCTGCTGACCAAGCAGGAGGCTGCGCAGGCGACCACTCTGGTGCAAGGGGTTTCCGGGGTGCAGAAGATCGTCAAGTTGTTTGAGTACATTGACTGATACTGAACTTCAGGTACTCAAGAAAAACGGCGCTTCTTCCGAGACGGAAAGCGCCGTTTTTTTGGCTTCATTTTTTTTTGGGGGGGGGGAGGTTTGATCGGTGTGTATATCCGTTGCTGCGGTAACGGCTGCTTATGGTTCCGCTCTTACAGCGGGTCACTTTTGGAAGAGCGCCAAAAGTAACCAAAAGCGCTTTGCCCCACCACTCGGTGCCTCGCCTAGGCTCGGCATGCCCCCACTCCGGCATTGCTCCGTGGGCCCGCCGCGAAGGGCCATCCATGGCCCAGCGCGGCTACCTCGGCATCCATGCCGAGGTGCCCACTACGCAATACCTGCGTTCGGCCAGCGTGGTTAACGGGGCGCCCCAGATCAAAATCAAAAACGAGGCGGCCTGACAGCCGGCCTGTTCTGGAGCGAACGGGTTTCCCCTGTGGGAGCGAGCTTGCTCGCGAAAGTGGAGGGTCAGTTTGCAGTGATGCTTGGATGTACCGGCGTCATCGCGAGCAGGCTCGCTCCCACAGGTTTTTGTGTCGCTTGCAGATGTGTGAGCCCCCACAAATCAATGTGGGAGCGAGCCTGCTCGCGATAGCGGTAGTTCAGCTAAATAGATACTGGCATCTACCCCACTCTTGCTCTTGCTCTTGCTCTTGCTCTTGCTCTGCTTTTGATCTTGATCTCGACGCCCCGTTAAACCACGCTGGCCGAACGCAGGCATTGCGCAGTGGGCATCCCGGCATGGATGCCGGGATAGCCGCGCTGGGCCATGGATGGCCCTTCGCGGCGGGCCCACGGAGCAATGCCTGCGTTCGGGCATGCCGAGCCTAGGCGAGGCACCGAGTGGTGGGGCAGAAGCGTTTTGCTTACTTTTGCGCTTCTCAAAAGTGAGCCGCTGTAAGAGCGGAACCATAAGTAGCCGTTACCGCAGAAACGGATATACACACCCACCAACGACACAAAAAAAATGCCCGCATCTCGCGACACAGGCATTCTCTAAACCAACTTGCCAGGCCTTCACACAACCTGTGGCTACATGGCCTTGTGGCACATGTCTGCCAGCTATTTCACCACTTTCAAACTAGGCCGCCCGCTAGGACGCGGCGGCTCGTCATCCGGTGGCGGCAGGTCATCATCAGCCTCGAACTCTTCTTCGCCATCCAACGGCGATTCCAGCTCGAACACCATACCCTGACCATTCTCCCGGGCATAAATCCCCAGGATCGAGGCGATAGGCACGTACAGGGTGTGTGGCACCCCCCCGAAGCGTCCCTCGAAACTGACCGCGTCATTGTCCATGTGCAGGTGACGCACGGCGGCCGGTGATACGTTCAAGACAATTTGCCCATCGTTGGCAAAACCCTGCGGCACCTGCACCGATGGATACTCGGCGTTGACCAGCATGTGCGGGGTGCAATCGTTGTCCACAATCCACTCATAGAGCGCGCGGACCAGATAAGGTCGACTGGAGTTCATAGCGGCTCCCTAAGCCTTAGCGCATGTCACGTTCGACACCAGACAGACTCGCCTGGAATGCCTCACGCGCAAATTGGCGCTCCATATAATCAAGCAACGGCTTGGCAGGCCGCGGCAGTTCAATACCCAGAATCGGCAAACGCCAGAGTATTGGCAATAGGCAGCAATCCACCAGGCTTTGTTCCTCACTGAGGAAGAATGGCTTGTCGATGAACAGCGGCGATACGCCAGTCAGGCTTTCACGCAATTCTTTGCGCGCCACGACCCGCGCAGGTTCTTTGGTTCGTGAATCCAGGATCAGGTCCACCAACCCGCACCAGTCACGCTGGATGCGATGGATCAGCAAACGGCTGTTGGCCCGCGCAACAGGATATACCGGCAGTAAAGGCGGATGCGGATAACGCTCATCCAGGTATTCCATCACCACTGTCGACTCCCACAATGCCAGGTCACGATCGACCAGCGTGGGCAGGCTGCCGTAAGGGTTCACTTCGATCAGCTTCGGCGGCTGACGGCCCGCTTCGACGTAAATGATCTCGGCGCTGACACCCTTCTCTGCCAGTACGATACGTACCCGGTGGGAGTAGTGGTCGGCGGGGTCGGAGTAACAGGCCAACCGATTGGTCACGCCCATGGCGATCCTCCTCGCTTGTTGAAATTATCGAAAAACGGAAAAACGAGCGCGCCCAAAGGGCGCCTCCCGTAACACCTGGCGGACCAGGTTCGTTACATCCAGAGACGCCCTTGGGCGCGCACGATTAACAGCAACGGTTTACAGCTTTATCAATGCACGTCTTTCCAGTATTCGCGCTTGAGCAGGTAAGCGAATACGAAGAAGAACGCCAAATACAGCAACACATAAGTACCGATGCGCTGATGCTCCAGCTTCACCGGGTTGGCCGAGTAGGCCAGGAAGGTCACCAGATTCTTGACCTTCTCGTCGAACTGCTCTTCAGTCAGGCTGCCGGTGTTAGGCAACACGGTCAACTGGTCGCAGGCTTCGTGAGTCAAAGCGGTGCCGGTCAGCGGATCGTATTGCTTCTTGCCGTCCTCGACGATTTGAACCTGTTTGCAGCCTACCACCTGGCGACCCTGCAGGCCGACCAGAACGTTTGGCATGCCGACGTTCGGGAAGACCTTGTTGTTCACGCCCCAAGGACGCGCAGGATCTTCATAGAACGAACGCAGGTAACCGTAGAGCCAGTCGGTGCCACGCACGCGTGCCACCAGGGTCAGGTCGGGCGGTGCAGCCCCGAACCAGGTCTTGGCGTCTGCCGGCTGCATGCCGATGTTCATGTGATCGCCCAGCTTGGCGCCAGTGAACACCAGCTTCTCGAGCATCAACTCATGGGGAATGCCCAGGTCATCAGCTACGCGCTCGTAACGCTGGAACTTGGCGCTGTGGCAGCCCATGCAGTAGTTGGCGAACGTACGCGCGCCATCCTGCATGGCAGCTTTGTCGGAAACGTCGATGTCGACTTTTTCCAGCTCAGGACCACCGGATGCGGACGCAAAGGACAGTACAGGCATAGCAGCAAGAATCAGTACAGAAAATAGCTTTTTCATCAGCCAGTCACCCTTTCCGGAACCGGTTTGGTCTTCTCGAGCCTGGTGTAGAACGGCATCAGAATGAAGTAGGCGAAGTACAGGAAGGTGCAGACCTGCGACAGCAGTGTCCGGCCCGGCGTTGGAGCGAGTACGCCCAGCACACCCAGGATCACGAACGAGATGCAGAACACCCAGAGCCAGATTTTGCTCAGCCAGCCTTTGTAGCGCATCGACTTGACCGGACTGCGGTCCAGCCACGGCAGGACGAACAGCACGGCGATCGCCGCACCCATGGCGATGACGCCCAGCAGCTTGTCTGGAACCGCCCGCAAAATCGCGTAGAACGGCGTGAAGTACCAGACCGGAGCAATGTGCTCAGGGGTCTTGAAGGCGTTCGCCTGCTCGAAGTTAGGCTTCTCGAGGAAGTAACCACCCATCTCTGGGAAGAAGAACACGATGGAGCAGAAGATGAACAGGAACACTACCACGCCGACGATATCTTTGACGGTGTAGTACGGGTGGAAGGCGATGCCGTCCAGCGGTACACCGTTTTCGTCCTTGTACTTCTTGATGTCCACGCCATCGGGGTTGTTCGAGCCGACTTCGTGCAGCGCCAGGATGTGCAGCACCACCAGACCGAGGATCACGATCGGCAGGGCCACCACATGCAAGGCGAAGAAGCGGTTCAGGGTAATGCCCGAGATCAGGTAGTCACCGCGAATCCACTGGGTCAGGTCATCACCGATGACCGGGATTGCACCGAACAGCGAGATGATCACCTGGGCGCCCCAGTAGGACATCTGGCCCCACGGCAGCAGATAGCCCATGAAGGCTTCCGCCATGAGCGCCAGGTAGATCAGCATGCCGAAGACCCACACCAGCTCACGAGGCTTCTGATACGAACCGTAGAGCAGACCACGGAACATATGCAGGTAAACCACGATGAAGAACGCCGAAGCGCCGGTGGAGTGCAGCAGACGCAGGATCGAGCCGTACTCGACGTCACGCATGATGTATTCGACGGAGGCAAACGCTTCTTCCGCCGAAGGGGTGTAACTCATGGTCAGCCAGACACCGGTGACGATCTGGTTGACCAGAACGAGCAATGCCAAGGAGCCAAAGAAGTAGAAGAAGTTGAAGTTTTTCGGAGCGTAATACTTGCTGAGATGGTCTTCCCACATTTTGGTCGCGGGAAAGCGCGCATCAACCCAATCCATGAATTTGCTCATCACGCTGTCTCCGTATCGACGCCAACGACAATGATGTCGTCGGTCTCATAGGAATGCGGGGGAACTGGCAGGTTCAGAGGTGCAGGCTGCGATTTGTAGACGCGACCCGCCAGGTCGTAATGGGAGCCGTGGCAAGGGCAGAAATAACCACCGACCCAGTCCTTGCCCAAGTCGGCAGGGGCTACCTCAGGACGGAACGTTGGCGAGCAACCCAGGTGCGTACAAATCCCGATCAGCAGCAGGACTTGCGGCTTGATCGAGCGTGTCTCCGGATCGACATAGGTCGGTTGCGTCGAGTTCTTGGAGGTAGGGTCAGACAACTGGCCCTCGATCTTTTTCAGATTCCCCAGGATTTCCTCTGTACGGCGGACGATGAACACCGGCTGACCGCGCCACTCAGCAATCATCTGCTGGCCTGGCTCGATCTTGCTGACATCCACTTTCACCGGTGCACCTGCGGCTTTCGCCTTGGCACTGGGAAACCATGACCCCACGAACGGGACCGCAGCCCCCACCGCTCCTGCAGCACCCACCACGGATGTGGCTGCTACCAGGAAGCGACGCCGGCCTGCATTCACGCCGTCATTGCTCATTCAGTCCTCTCCCATCAGCTTTGTGGCCTGTTAAATCAGGCGTCTACTAAGTAAAAATCTGAACTTATAAAAATTTTGCCGAATGGTAATGAAAAGCCCCAGTTCTGACAAGGTAATTACCAAGCGACCCAACCGCCAAGCCTTGTAGTATAGGGGCTTCACGGATGTGGCAAGTTGTCACAGCATAAATCTTTCGCGCATAAAAAAACGCCCAGCTCCGTGAGGAACTGGGCGCCTTTTGAACGCGAAAGCGAAATTAACGCTTCGAGTACTGCGGACGCTTACGCGCTTTACGCAGACCGACTTTCTTACGTTCAACTTCACGAGCATCGCGAGTTACGAAGCCGGCTTTGCGCAGTGCACCGCGCAGAGTTTCGTCGTAATCCATCAGGGCGCGAGTGATGCCGTGGCGGATTGCGCCAGCCTGACCACTTACACCACCACCGATAACAGTGACGTAGATGTCGAATTTTTCGACGGTCTCGGTCAGTTCCAGCGGCTGACGAACTACCATGCGGGCAGTTTCGCGGCCGAAGAAGTTATCCAGGGAGCGGTTGTTGATGGAGATGTTACCAGTGCCCGGACGCAGGAAAACGCGTGCGGTTGCAGTCTTGCGACGGCCAGTGCCGTAATTTTGAGTCGCCGACATAATGAACTATTCCGTTAAAACTTCAGTTCTTGGGGCTGCTGAGCAGTATGAGGGTGAGCAGCGCCCGCATAAACCTTCAGCTTACGATACATGTCGCGACCCAGTGGGTTTTTAGGCAGCATGCCTTTAACCGCGGTCTCGATCACGCGCTCAGGGGCTTTGGCGATCAGCTTTTCGAAGTTGATCGACTTGATGCCGCCAGGAAAACCGGAGTGGGAGTAGTACATTTTGTCAGTGGTTTTAGCGCCAGTAACACGTACTTGCTCAGCGTTGATGACGACGATGTAGTCACCGGTGTCGACGTGAGGGGTGTACTCAGGCTTGTGCTTGCCACGCAGACGGCTCGCGATTTCGGTGGCCAGACGACCCAGGGTCTGACCAGCAGCGTCGACGACAAACCAGTCGCGCTTTACTGTTTCCGGTTTAGCAGTAAAAGTTTTCATTCTTTATAGCCTCAGGGGCCGCCCTGTAAATTAGACGGCGGATCTTACTGAATAGTGCGTACTTTGACAAGTCAAAGGCAGCCGGATACAGACGCTTTCGGGGGCTCGGGTCGGCGCGTCCGTTCAACGGCAAGATTCTTCGGCGGCGGCGCATCACTTCCACTGCAGAAAGAGGTGCGCAATTATGCAGATTGCGAAAAATAATTCAACCTGCTTTTATGATTGTTTTGCCCAAGGAGTTCCCGATGGATTATCGCCAGCTAGGCCGTACCGATCTAAACGTGAGCGCCCTGTGCCTCGGAACCATGACCTGGGGTGAGCAGAACAGCGAGGCCGAGGCCTTCGCCCAGATCGAACGCGCCAAGGGTGCCGGGATCAATTTCATCGACACCGCCGAGATGTATCCGGTACCGCCCAAGGCCGAGACCTACGCCACCACCGAGCGCTACATCGGCAATTACTTCAAGAGCCGCGGCGACCGTGCCGACTGGATCCTGGCGAGCAAGATCGCGGGCCCCGGCAACACCATCGACTACATCCGCGACAAAAACCTCAAGCACAACCGCCGCCATATCGTCGAAGCGGTGGACGCCAGCCTCAAGCGCCTGCAGACCGACTGGATCGATCTCTACCAACTGCACTGGCCGGAACGCAGCACCAATTTCTTCGGCCAGTTGGGCTACCAGCACAAGGCCGACGAAGATTTCACCCCGCTGGAGGAAACCCTCGAGGCCCTGGACGAGCAGGTCCGGGCCGGCAAGATCCGCCACATCGGCCTGTCCAACGAAACGCCGTGGGGCACCATGAAGTTCCTCGCCCTGGCCGAAGCCCGTGGCTGGCCGCGGGCAGTGTCGATCCAGAACCCCTACAACCTGCTCAACCGCAGTTTCGAGATCGGGCTTTCGGAAATCGCCATCCGCGAACAGTGTGGCCTGCTGGCTTACTCGCCATTAGCGTTCGGTTTCCTGTCGGGCAAGTATGAAGGCGGCGCACGGCCAGCCAAGGGCCGCCTGACGCTCTACAGCCGCTTCATGCGCTATTTCAATCCACAATCGGAAGCCGCGTGCAGCCGTTATGTGGCCCTGGCGCGGGAACACGGCCTGGACCCGGCACAGATGGCCCTGGCCTTCGTTACCCGACAACCATTCGTGACCAGCAACATCATTGGCGCCACCACGCTGGAGCAACTGGACAGCAACATCGCCAGCTTCGACCTGAAGCTGTCCGATGAAGTGCTGGCGGGGATCGAGGCGATTCACAAGGATCAGCCGAACCCGGCGCCTTGATCAGTTCATAGCCCCCATCGCGAGCAGGCTCGCTCCCACATTGGATTTATGTCTGACCACAACATTGTGATCGACACAGAGCCCATGTGGGAGCGAGCCTGCTCGCGATAGCGGTCTAACAGTCACTACGACATCAAAGCGACCGCGCAATAATTTCCTTCATGATTTCATTGGTCCCAGCATAGATGCGCTGCACCCGCGCGTCGGCCCACGCCCGGGCGACCGGGTATTCCCACATGAACCCGTAGCCGCCATGCAGCTGCACGCATTCGTCGAGCACCTTGCACTGCAGGTCGGTGCCCCAGTACTTGGCCATCGCCGCCGTCGGCACGTCGAGCTTGCCTTGCAGATGCAGTTCCAGGCAGCGGTCGACGAAGACCCGACCGATCTGGATCTCGGTCGCCATTTCCGCCAGTTTGAACCGGGTGTTCTGGAAGTCCGCGATGGATTTACCGAAAGCCTTGCGCTCGCGGGTGTAGTCCAGCGTCCATTGCAGCGCCGCTTCGGCCGACGCCAGGCCACCAATAGCCACCGTCAGGCGTTCCTGGGGCAGTTCCTGCATCAGGTAGGCAAAGCCCATCCCGGCCTGCCCCAGCAGGTTTTCCTTGGGCACGCGAACATCCTGGAAAAACAGCTCCGAAGTGTCCTGAGCCTTCATCCCGACCTTCTCCAGGCGCTTGCCTTTTTCGAAGCCAGGTGTGCCCGCTTCCACCAGGAACAGACTGGTGCCCTTGGCGCCTGCTTTCGGATCGGTCTTGGCAACCACAATCACCAGATCGGCCAGAAAGCCGTTGGTGATAAAGGTCTTCGAGCCGTTGATGATGTACTCATCACCCTCCAGCACCGCCGTGGTCTTCACGCCTTGCAGGTCGGAACCGGCGCCCGGCTCGGTCATAGCGATGGCCGTGACCATCTCACCAGACACCAGTTTGGGCAGGTACTTGTGTTTCAGCGCTTCACTGCCGTAGTGCAGGATGTAGGGCGCAACGATGTCGGAGTGCAGCGAGAAGCCAATGCCCGTCAGCCCCAATCTTCCGATTTCTTCAATCACCACGGTGCTGTAGAGAAAATCGGCATCCAGCCCGCCATAAGCCTCTGGCAGATGCGAGCACAACATCCCCGCCTCCCCCGCCTTGTTCCACAGCTGACGATCCACATGCCCCTGCTTTTCCCACTGGCTGTGGTACGGCACCGCTTCTTTTTCGAGGAAGGTTCGTACGCTGTCGCGAAACAGTTCGTGTTCGGAACTGAACAGGGTTCTGGGGATCATGGGACACCTTTGCATTATTGTTCGATGGGGTTATCCAACAGAGCCTAAGCCTGCGGGGGATGACAGGACACTGGACACATCCGACAAAAAATAAGACGATCCAGCCGTCTGGTGACCACTTTCCCCTATAAAAATAAAGATCAATTATGTCCAAACACGTCTCCACGCCTTTGCGGCGCGTCAGCATCCTGGCTATCGACCGGGTTTTCGCTTCCACCCTCATGCAAGCCAAGGATTTTTTCCACCTGGCCAGCCTGCGCTACGGCAAACAACTGGGCCACGGCCTGACACCGGCGTTCGAAACCCGGCTGGTCAGTCCCGACGGCAAACCGGTGAACAGCTTCAGCGACGTGATCATGCCGGTGGACGGCGGCCTGGAAAATACCGATGTGATCATCCTCCCGGCTTTTTGGGATGATTTCGGCACCCTCTGCCAACGTTACCCGCAGGTCCTGCCCTGGCTGCGGGAACAGCATGCCCGTGGCGCAGTGCTCTGCGGCGAGGCGACCGGGGTGTTCTGGCTGGCCGAGGCCGGGCTGCTCGATGGCAAGGAAGCCACCACGTACTGGCGGTTCTTCAACGCCTTCAAGGAGCGCTTCCCCCAGGTCCACCTCAACCAGGACAAGCACCTGACCGACGCCGACAACCTGTTCTGCGCCGGCGGCACGACCTCGGCCTGCGACCTCTATATCTACCTCATCGAACGGTTCTGCGGCGCCAACGTGGCCCAGGCCGTGGCACGAGACATTCTCTATGAAGTGCAGCGCAGCTACTCACCGGGAAGAATCGGTTTCGGGGGCCAGAAACTGCATCAGGATGTGATCATCCTGCAGATCCAGCACTGGCTCGAAGAACACTTCGCCGACAAGTTCCGCTTTGAGGACGTCGCTCGGGAGCACGGTATGAGCATCCGCAACTTCATGCGCCGCTTCCAGACCGCCACGGGAGACAAACCGCTGCATTACCTGCAACGGCTGCGTATAGAAACCGCCAAGGGCTTGTTGTCCGGCAGCCGCAAAAGCATCAAGACCATCAGCTATGAAGTCGGCTACGACGATGCGAGCTTCTTCGCACGGCTGTTCCGCCAACATACCGAGTTATCGCCGAACCAGTATCGACAGCAATTTCAGCAGGCGGCGTGAATCAAGGGTTGAATACAGTCCAATGTGGGAGCGAGCCTGCTCGCGATAGCGGTGTGGCAGCCAGCATAGATGTTGACTGATACGCCGCTATCGCGAGCAGGCTCGCTCCCACAGGGTTATGCGGTGCGCCGTTGAGCTCGCACGCGCAAAAAAGGCCTGCAATTGCAGGCCTTTTTTTATCCGAACCGGATTACGGCTTATGCGCCCGCGCCAGGAATTCGTGTGATTGCATTTCCAGCAAACGACTCAAGGTTCGCTGGAACTCAAAGGTCAGGCGACCGCCGGTGTAGAGATCCTTGAGTTCGACTTCGGCCGAAATGATCAGCTTCACGTTACGGTCGTAGAACTCGTCGACCATGTTGATGAACCGGCGGGCAATGTCGTCGGTGGTGACGCTCATTTGCTCCACGTTGCTGAGCAGTACCGCGTGGAAGATCTTGCCCAGCTCGATGTAGTCGTTCTGGCTACGAGGGCCATCGCACAGTTCACGAAAGTCGAACCAGGCTACGTCATCGCAAGTCCGCACGGCGCGGATCTGGCGATTCTCGATAACCAACACATCATTTTCGACCGCCTGGGTGCATTCCGGCGTCAGGGCCCGGAAGCTCTTGCGCAGGCTTTCTTCAGCTGCGGCGTCCAGGGGGAAGTGAAACAGCTCCGCCTGCTCCAGGTGACGCAGGCGATAGTCCACCCCGCTGTCGACGTTGACGATATCGGTGTGTTCCTTGATCAGCGCAATGGCCGGCAGGAAGCGCGCGCGTTGCAGGCCGTCCTTGTAAAGGCCGTCCGGCACGATGTTCGAGGTGGCGACCAAAGTCACGCCGTTCTTGAACAACTCCTCCATCAAGGTGCCGAGAATCATGGCGTCGGTGATGTCGGAAACGAAAAACTCATCGAAGCAGATCACCCGGGTCTCGTCGGAGAACCGCTTGGCGATGATGGTCAGCGGATTCTTCTCGCCGCCCAGCGTCTTCATTTCTTCATGCACACGCTTCATGAAGCGGTGGAAGTGCGTCCGTGTCTTCTCCTTGAACGGCAACGCCTCGAAGAAGGTGTCGACCAGGTAGGTTTTGCCACGGCCGACACCGCCCCAGAAATACAGGCCCTTGACCGGGACCTGATCCTTCTTGCCGAACAGTTTGCCCAACAAGCCCGGCTTGTTGTTCGACGCGGCGACCAGATCGTCGTACAGGCGCTGCAAATGCCGCACTGCCGTTTCCTGGGCTGCGTCGTGAAAGAACTCCGGGCGTTTCAGATCAGCTTGATATCGTTCTAGGGGCGTCATATTCGTTAGCAAGGCAACAAAAACGGGCCGTCACTGTAGCGACGGCCCGCGGGAATGGCAATCGGCCCTTATTCGAGCCGATGGTCGGAATAGCCCCGGTTCAGTCCTGAACTGGCGTCAGGGCCACGCGCAAAGCCTCGATGGCAGCATCCCGAGCGGCGCTGTCCGCAAAGGCCGGACTGTCGGCCACACAGGCGCCGTCAAGCCAGACACTGAAGCTCAGCTCGTCGCTGCGCACGTCCAGTGGCTGGCCGGCTTGCAGTTGCTTGGTGACCTGGCCCGCGGTCTTGCCATCGGCAAAATTGCGCGACAACACCAATTGCTCGCCATCGGCGGCCAGCAGACGGAAGCGGAAACTGCCGTCGTCTTCGCGAAAGCTCACAAAACGTGCGGCTTTGGCCACTTTCTTTTTCGTGCTGGTCGCCACCTGAACCTGGCTGACAAACGAACGCAGGCCGACGGCTTCGCGCAGTTCGTTGAGGAACGGTGTGGCCACGGCCCGGGCTTTTTTCGCACCCAGTTGCAGGATGTCTTCAAGGTCCGCCGGGCGTTCGATCAACTGGTGATAACGTTCGCGGGACTCGCCCAGTTCACTGTCGAGCAATTGGAACAGGCGGTTCTTGGCTTCGCCCCAACCCAGGCCCTGCAGCAGTTCGCTGCGGAACTCGTCGGACTGCGCTGACGTGGCGAAGGCCTGGAACAAGGTGAACAGGTGGGAGTTGTCCGGATCCTTGGCTTCGCCCGGTGCGCGGGAGTCGGTGACGATCCGCGAGATCGCGTCCTTCATGTCCTTGGCGCTGCTGAACAACGGGATGGTGTTGTCGTAGCTCTTGGACATCTTGCGGCCATCAAGGCCCGGCAGGGTGGCGACGCTCTCCTCGATCAGCGCCTCGGGCATGGTGAAAAACTCCTTGCCCTGGCCGAACAGATGGTTGAAGCGCTGGCCGATGTCGCGGGCCATTTCCACGTGCTGGATCTGGTCGCGACCGACCGGCACCTTGTGGGCGTTGAACATCAGGATGTCCGCGGCCATCAGCACCGGGTAGCTGTACAGCCCCATGGTGATGCCGGCGTCCGGGTCTTCGCCGGCCTCGACGTTTTTGTCCACCGACGCCTTGTAGGCGTGGGCGCGATTGAGCAGCCCCTTGGCGGCGACGCAGGTCAGCAGCCAGGTCAGTTCCGGAATTTCGGGAATGTCGGACTGGCGATAGAAGGTCACGCGGTCCACGTCCAGGCCACCGGCAAGCCAGGTCGCTGCGATTTCCAGGCGCGAGCGCTGGATGCGCAACGGGTCATCGCATTTGATCAAGGCGTGGTAGTCGGCCAGGAAATAGAACGAATCGGCGTTGCTGTCGCGGCTGGCGAGGATCGCCGGACGGATAGCGCCGGCGTAGTTGCCCAGGTGCGGGGTGCCGGTGGTGGTGATGCCGGTCAGGATGCGGGTACGAGTCGTCATGGGTTATCGCTTGTCAGACTGCTGTCAATTCGAGAGGCGCGGCAGGAGCAGATCCTTGAGATCGGTCAGCTTGCCATGGAAAAAGTGCCCGCATTCTGCCACTTTCAGCAGCTCATGGGGGCGCTGGAGCGCGTCCGACCATTGGTAAACCAGCTGGGGGTCGACCACTTCGTCGGTTTCCGGCTGGATCACGGTCAACTCGCCGCTCATCGGCAAGGGCGATTGCGCGTCCAGGCGCATCACCGCCGGGGCCACCATGAACAGGTGCTTGGGTGGCTGGCCCTGGGCTTCCAGACGTCCGCCAAGGCTTGCGGCAACGAAGCCGCCAAACGAGAAACCGAACAGGGTGAGCGGCAGTTGCGGGTATTTTTCCCGCAACCAATCGGCTGCAGCCTGGGCGTCGTCGACTTCGCCGGTGCCCATGTCATGGCTGCCGGCACTGGCGCCGACCCCGCGATAATTGAAACGCAACGTAACCAGGCCAGCATCACGGGCAGTGCGTTGCAAGGTCGAGACGACTTTGTTGAGCATGGTCCCGCCCTGCACCGGGTTGGGGTGGCAGATCAGCGCCAGGCCACGGGGCGCTTCGCTGTCCAGGTACAAGGCTTCCAGTTGGCCCACGGGGCCATCAATGACTACAGGGGTTTCGCGCATAAGCAAGGGAAAGAACTCCGTGACCCCGAATAGGGTCGACTCGTCTAGCTAAAAGTCTGTGCCTGGCATGATTGCGATGTTCTTCGCGGTATACAGCGCAGGTCCGAGCCGTTAACGTAAAGCAAAGCCGTTTATAGAGGAAGGACTCGTGGAACACTCGCTCTTAGTTTGGCTGTTGCCGACTCTTGCCCTGGTTGCCGGTGTCGCCATTGGATTCCTGCTTGCCCGACTGCTGCCCAATGCGGTGCCTAACAGCACGCAACGTCAGCTGGACGACATTCAGGAACGTTTCGACAGTTATCAGAATGAAGTGGTCACTCACTTCAACAGCACCGCTTCTCTGGTGAAAAAACTCACTCAGAGCTACCAGGACGTCCAGGATCATTTGTCCGAGGGTGCCAATCGCCTGGCCCTCGACGAGCAGACTCGCCAACGCCTGCTGGCCGCCCTGCACGCTGATGCGGCGCAGACGCCACGGGAACGCCTGACCCCGCCAAAAGAGGTTCAGGAACCGCCCCGGGACTACGCCCCCAAGGCCCCCAATTCACCCGGCATGCTCGATGAGCATTACGGTTTGAAGAAGTAATCTCCAAGCGGCACCCAAAAGCCCGCCCGATCGCATGATCGGGCGGGCTTTTTTTTGACTCCGACGCCTTGTGGGAGCGAGCCTGCTCGCGATGTCGGCGGCACATCCAGCATCACCGTTTCAGACACACCGCTTTCGCGAGCAAGCTCGCTCCCACAGTTTTGATTGGGGTGTTCACAAAGTCTGTGCCCGCACCCATCTCCTGTGGGAGCTGGTGTCACAGGTTCTGCGCCACCCTGCCCTCACCCCAACACTTCACCCGCCACCTGATCGATAGCCCCTTTGGTGATGTCGACGATCAGGTCCGCCTCTTCGCGGGTCAGGATCAGCGGCGGGGCGAAGCCCAGGATGTCGCCGTGGGGCATGGCGCGGGCGATCATGCCGCGTTCCAGGCAAGCGGCCGAGACCCTGGGGCCGACTTTCAGCGCCGGATCAAAAGCGCTGCGCTGCTCGCGATCAGCCATGAACTCCACCGCCGCAAGCATGCCATCACCGCGCACTTCACCCACCAGCGGATGGCCTTCGAAGCTCTCACGCAGCCGGCGGTTCAGGTAGCCGCCGACATCCTCGGCGTTGGCGGTGAGGTTTTCCCGCTCGAGAATGTCGAGGTTGGCCAGTGCCGCCGCCGCGCAGATCGGATGCCCTGAATAGGTCCAGCCGTGCCCCATGGCGCCTTCGGTCTGGGAGGCTTTTTCAATCACACTCCAGACCTTTTCCCCGATGATCACCGCCGACAACGGTGCATACGCGCTGGTCAGGCCTTTGGCGGTGGTTATCAGGTCCGGCTTCATGCCGTAGCGCTGGCTGCCCATCTTCGAGCCCAGGCGACCGAAGGCGCAGACCACTTCATCGGCAATCAGCAACACGTCATACTTTTTCAGCACCGCCTGGATCGCGTCCCAATAACCGGCCGGCGGAACAATGATTCCGCCCGTGCCCATCAAAGGCTCACCAATGAACGCCGCCACGGTGTCCGGCCCTTCAGCCAGGATCATTTTTTCCAGCTCATCGGCGCAGTAGCGTACGAACGTGCCTTCGTCCATGCCCGCCGGGGCCTTGCGATACCAATGGGGGCACACGGTGTGCTTGACCCCTTCCACCGGCAGGTCGAAATGCTGGTGGAAGGTCGCCAGCCCAGTCAGGCTGCCGGTCATGATGCCCGAACCATGGTAGCCACGATCGCGAGAGATGATTTTCTTCTTCTGCGGCCGGCCCAGCACGTTGTTGTAGTAACGCACCAGTTTGACCTGGGTTTCGTTGGCATCGGAACCGGACAGGCCGTAGTAGACCTTCTTCATCCCTTCCGGTGCCCAGTCCATGATGCGACTGGACAGTTCGATGATCGCCTCGCTCGAGTGGCCGACGTAGGTGTGGTAGTAGGCCAGTTCCTTGGCCTGCTTGTAGATGGCATCGGCCACTTCGGTGCGGCCGTAGCCGATGTTCACGCAGTAGAGGCCGGCAAAGGCGTCGATGAAGTCACGGCCTTCATGGTCGCGAATGCGGATGCCCGCTGCGCTCTTGATGATCCGGCCCTTGAGCGCACCGCTGGCGTGGTCGTGGGCGTGGGTCGAGGGGTGCATGAAATGCGCACGGTCTTGTTCGAACAGCGTGTTGAATTCCTGGCTCATGCGGATTCTCCTGGGAACTGGCCTTGATGGTGCAGGCAAAAGTATTTGGTTTCGACGAAGGGCTCGAAGCCCTCGCTGCCACCCTCGCGACCAAGGCCCGAGGCTTTCATGCCACCGAAGGGGATCGGATGGCCGGTGAACTTGACGCCGTTGACCGCGACCATGGCGTGGTCGAGACGGCGAATCAGTGGATAAATGAGGTCCAGGCGGTTGGAGCAAATATAGGCTGCCAGACCGTATTCGGTGTCGTTGGCCATTTCGATGGCTTCATCCAGGGTGTCGAACGGCATCACCCCGGCGATGGGCGCGAAATTTTCTTCGCGGTAGATGCGCATCTGCGGCGTGACATCAGCCAGCACCGTTGGCTGGTAGAACAAGCCGCCCAAGGCATGGGCCTCGCCACCGACCAGGCGCTGGGCGCCAAGGGCCAGCGCATCGGCGACCCGGTCGGCAGTTACGTCGAATGCAGCCTGGTGCATCAACGGGCCAATATCCACATCCTGCTCCTGCTGATCGACCATGGCCGGGCCGACCCGCAACGCCCGAACCGCCGCGGCGAAACGGCTGAGGAACGCCTGATAAACCGGGCGCTGGACCATGATCCGGTTCGCCGCGCAGCAATCCTGGCCCGAGGTCTGGAACTTCGCCTCCACGGCGACTTTTACCGCCAGCGCCAGGTCAGCATCGGCGCAGACAATGAAAGGCGCGTTGCCGCCCAACTCCAGGGCGACTTTCTTCACATCATGGGCGGCGGCTTGCAGCACCAGTTTGCCGACCCGAGTCGAGCCGGTGAAACTCACTGAGCGGACACGGCGATCCTTGACCAGGGTTTCCATGGTCATCTGCGGCTCACCCAACACCACGTTGAAGACCCCGGCAGGAAAACCCGCCTCCTCGGCCAATTGCGCCAAGGCCAAAGCCGAGTACGGCGTTTCGTGGGCCGGTTTGATGACCACGGTGCAACCGGCAGCCAGGGCAGCGGCGGCCTTGCGGGTGATCATCGCCGACGGAAAATTCCACGGCGTGAGCAGCGCGCAGACGCCCACCGGTTCCTTGAGGGTGCCCAGGTGGGCGTTGGGAATGTGGCTGGGGATATTCTGCCCGTACAAGCGCCGGGCTTCTTCGGCGAACCAGGGAATGAAGCTTGCGGCATAGGCGATTTCGCCGCGGGATTCGGCCAGGGATTTGCCCTGCTCCAGGCTGAGGATGCGCGCCAGGTCTTCACTGTGTTCGACGATCAACGCCGCCCAGCGTCGTAGAATCTCGCCCCGGGCATCCAGGCTCTGTTCACGCCACGCGGGGAATGCTTGCTGGGCCGCGTCCACCGCCGCGACAATCTGCGGCTGATCGAGCATCGGCACATGGCCGATCACCGTGCGGGTGGCGGGGTTGTGCACGGCAATGCTCTGGCCGCTGTCGCTGTGGACCCACTGGCCGTCGATGTAGCAAAGCGCTTTGAACAGCAGCGGATGTTGATAAGTCATGACGTTCACTCCAGACCGTGTGCGTGAAACCATGCTAGGGCAGCGGCACTTGGATAATCGGGTGTTTGCCGTAGGTCATTGCTTGGTTTTTTCTGAAACAAGGGGCTGTAAAAGTGATTTCTGCGGTGCTCAGGTTGACGGTGCCAGCTCCGCCGGCAAGGCGCCGCCGGTCTTGATGGTTTTGGTGACGATGTAGGTGAAATAGCGCTCGATGCCGAGGTCTTCGAGCAGCAGTTGATCGACAAAGCGCTGGTAGTGATCGATATCCGGAGACTGGATCATCGCCAGGTAATCCACCCCGCCGCCGGTGGCGTAACAGAACGCGACTTGCGGGGCGGTGGCCATGCGCTGCTCGAAGCGACGCATGTCCTGGGCGGTGTGTCGGGCCAGGGTGATTTCCACTAGCACCTGTTGACGCTTGAACACCGCGCCCCAGTCGATCTGCGCCCGATAGCCGGTGATCAGCCCTGCCATTTCCAGCTTGCGCACCCGCTCCCAGGCCGGCGTCACCGAAAGGTTGATCGCCTCGGCCAGACTCGACTTGGTGATCCGTCCATCCTCCGCGAGGATCTGCAGGATCTTGAGGTCATAGCGGTCGAGCTTGTGCATGGGCCGGGCTCCCGGTGATTAAAAACTCAAGGCATACATCAATTGTGGCGAGGGGATTTATCCCCGCTGGGTTGCGAAGCAGCCCCCAAGTTACTGACTCAATCTGTCTGCCATACCGAAGTGTCAGGTTGTAGGGTCGCTGCGCAACCCAGCGGGGGATAAATCCCCTCGCCACAAGTTCAGTGCCCAACCCGACTCACGCCAACACATCCGCAATCACTGCCAAGGTATCGCCACATCGCACCAGCCCCGGAAAGTGCCGGGCCGCCAGCAGTCCGCTGCGGGCGGCGCGGTATTCGATGGGGGCGACGCCGCTGCGGGTGGCGTCGTAAATACGCGCCACCACCTCGCCCAGGGTCACGTGTTCTCCCAGGTCGCGGCACATTTCCAGCAGGCCGTCGTGTTCGCTGGCGATGAAGCAACTGGCATCGGGCATGTCGAGCATCATCGATGGCTGTAGCTCGATTTCGCCGCGCAGGATGCCGGCGTGGATCAGCAGATTGCGTACGCCGCGCTCGGCAATCGCCACGCTGCGGGCCGTCGATGAGCCGCCACCGCCCAGTTCGGTGGTGACAAACACCTTGCCCTGGGATTCGGCGGCGGTGTCGTACATCGCCCCGGCGTCCAGTTCCAGCATGCGCATGCAATACGGCGCATTGAACGCCAGCATCCCCGCCTCGCAACGGGCCTGTTGCTGCTTGTCCGGCAACACGTGGCAGGCGGCGAACGGCAGGAAGTCCAGGGTCCGGCCACCGGAGTGGATGTCCAGGACGATGTCGGCCAAAGGCAGCAACGTACGGTTGAAATAGTCAGCGATTTTCTCAGTGACGGTACCGTCCGGCTTGCCGGGAAAACTGCGGTTGAGATTGCCCTTGTCGATGGGCGAAGTCCGGCGTGCGGCATGGAACGCCGGGGTGTTCATGAACGGCACGATAATCACCCTTCCGCTCACCTCTTGCGCGGTCAACCGTTGTGCCAGCTTGCTCAGGGCTACCGGGCCTTCGTACTCATCGCCGTGGTTGCCACCACTGAGCAACGCCGTCGGGCCACTGCCGCGCTGGATCACGGTGATGGGAATCATCACCGCGCCCCAGGCCGAATCGTCTCGCGAGTACGGCAGTTTGAGAAAACCGTGCTGTACGCCCTCGCGGGTGAAATCGACCGTGGCGCTGATGGGATTGGCAGGCAAGTCAGTCATGGCTCAATCCTTCACGAACAATTGACGAGGCACGTTGCACAGCGTCTCGACGCCGGTTTCGGTGATCAGGATGCTTTCAGTGATTTCCAGGCCCCAATCGTCCATCCACAATCCGGGCATGAAGTGGAACGTCATGCCCGGCTGCAACACGCTGGTGTCGCCGGGGCGCAGGCTCATGGTGCGCTCGCCCCAATCCGGTGGGTAACTGATACCGATCGGGTAGCCGCAACGGCTGTCCTTGTGGATGCCGAACTTCTCCAGCACTTTGAAAAACGCCACGGCGATGTCGCCCGTGGTGTTGCCCGGCTTGGCCGCGTCCAGGCCGGCGGCGATGCCCTCGACCACGGCTTTTTCGCCGTCGAGAAAATGCTGCGGCGGCTTGCCCAGGTAGATGGTGCGTGACAGCGGGCAGTGGTAACGCTTGTAGCAACCGGCAATCTCGAAAAAAGTCCCGGCGCCCTTCTCGAACGGCGAGTCGTCCCAGGTCAGGTGCGGCGCGCTGGCGTCGGCACCAGTGGGCAGCAAGGGCACGATGGCCGGGTAATCGCCGCCATGACCATCGGCCCCAAGGATGCCGCTGCTGTAGATCTCGGCCACCAGTTCGTTCTTGCGCATACCCGGCTCGATCCGCTCCAGAATCCGACCGTGCATGTTCTCGACGATGCGCGCGGCGATGCGCATGTAGGCGATTTCCTGGGGGGACTTGACCGCCCGCTGCCAGTTCACCAGGCCCACCGCGTCCACCAGTTTGGCCTGCGGCAAATGTTTTTGCAGCGACAGGTATGCGGCGGCGCTGAAGTAGTAGTTGTCCATCTCCACGCCGATGGTCAGCGCGCCCCAGCCACGAGCGCTGATCACTTCCCGGGACAGGTAGTCCATGGGATGGCGTTCGCGCGACTGCACGTAGATGTCCGGGTAGCCGACGATGTTCTCGGCCTGCATGAACACCGTGCGTTTGGCACCGTTGGCATCCTGGCCGCGACCGAACCACACGGGCTCGCCGTCCAGCGCCAGCAGCACGCACTGGTGTACGTAGAACGACCAACCGTCGTAGCCGGTGAGCCAGGCCATGTTCGACGGATCGGTGACCAGCAACAGCTCCAGGCCCTGAACCTGCATGGCCACACGGACCTTCGCCAGGCGCTGGGCGTATTCCTCCCGCTGGAACGGAAGATTGACGACTATCTCTGACATCCACCTGCCCTCTGATCAATGACGCACGAATAAAAGATCGGTCAACGACCGAATGGGAAACCCTTGCCTGCCGCCCGCGCCCGCTCAAAGGCCAGGTTGGCGATGGCGGTGTCCTGGGCGCCGGTGCCGGTGAGGTCGCACAAGGTGACTTGCGCCTCATCGGTCCGCCCGGCCCGCTGCCCCGCCAGTACCTGGCCCAGCTCCAGCAACGCCGACTCATCGCCGACGACACCGGCCGCCAGGGCGTGATGCAATTCGCCGAGCACGCGGGTCTGGCTCAGGCGATCAGCGACGTAGCAGTCGACTGCCGCCAGGGCTTGCGGACAAATCTCGTTCTTGTGCTCCGCGTCCGAGCCCATCGCCGTGATATGCAGGCCGGGATGCAGATGCCGGGACTCGATCAGCGGCTCACGACTGGGGGTACAGGTGATGGCGATGTCCACGCCTTCCAGCGCGGCGTCGAGCGTTGCGCACGGTGTCACCGAAAGCCCCGTCTCACGTGCCAGTTCGGCACTGAAGGCCTGGGCCTTTTGTGCATCGCGAGCCCAGACCCGCACCTCCTCGATGGGCCGCACCAGACGCAGTGCCTGAAGCTGCAACGCGGCCTGCTCGCCAGCGCCGATCAACGCGACACTGCGGCTCTGCGGGCGGGACAGGCAGCGCGCCGCCACCGCCCCGGCCGCGGCCGTGCGCACGGCAGTGAGGTAGCCGTTGTCGAGTAACAGCGCCTCGAGCAAACCGGTGCGCGCCGACAACAGCATCATCATGCCGTTGAGGCTGGGCAGGCCGAGTTTCGGATTATCGAAAAAGCCTGGGCTGACCTTGATCGCAAACCGCTCCAGACCCGGCAGGTAAGCGGTCTTCACATCCACCTCACCGTTATGTTCGGGGATGTCCAGCCGCAGGATCGGCGGCATCGCCACGGCTGCCGTTGCCAGCAGCACAAAGGCCTGCTCGATGGCGTCGATGCTGGGCAAGTCGAGGGCCACGCAACTGCGCAGATCCGCTTCGCTCAATAGGGTGACTTCACTCATGGCTGGCTCCGTTGCGGCTGAAGGTTATTGAGGGTCCCCGGCGATCACGCGGGCATGTTGTTCGGTGTCGACGTTGCGCCCGCTGATCACCAGCACAATGGGGCCGCGCGGTTCGATCAGGCCGTCGAGCAAAGCGGCAATACCCACCACGGCAGCGCCCTCAAGCACCAGGCGTTCCTCGTGATAGGCGTGGCGCAAAGCATTTGCGATGGAAGCTTCTGAAAGCAGGTGCAGGTCATCGCTCAGTTGCCGGGTCATGTCGAAGGTGTAGCGGTTGTCCAGGCCGATGCCGCCGCCGAGGGAGTCCGCCAGAGTGGGCAACTCCTCGACTTCCACCGGATGCCCGGCGGCGAGGCTGGCGCCCATGGCGGCACCTCGGGCCATGCTGATGCCATGCACCTGAATCGCCGGATTCGCACTTTTGAGCGCCAGCGCCACGCCGGCGAACAGGCCGCCACCGGACAACGGCACCAGCACCTGGGCCACATCCGGCTGTTGTTCGAGGATCTCCAGGCCGAGGGTGCCCTGGCCGGCGATGATCGCTGGATGGTCGAAGGGCGGCAGAAAGGTCGCACCCTGCTCTCTGGCGATGCGTTCGGCTTCGCGCTGGGCATCGTCCTGGGACTGGCCGACGATGCACACCTGCGCGCCGAGGTCGCGGATCGCCTGGACCTTGTTGGCCGGCACCAGGTTCGACAGGCAGACAATCGCCTTGACGCCTTGTTGCGAAGCGGCATGGGCCAGCGCCCGACCATGATTGCCGGTCGAAGCGGTGACCACGCCGAGGGCCTTTTGCTCGGGGCTGAGCTGGGCCACGGCATTGCTCGCACCACGCAATTTGAAGCTGCCGGTGATTTGCA
Organism: Pseudomonas sp. A214; assembly: GCF_900156295.1. Classification (NCBI taxonomy): domain Bacteria; kingdom Pseudomonadati; phylum Pseudomonadota; class Gammaproteobacteria; order Pseudomonadales; family Pseudomonadaceae; genus Pseudomonas; species Pseudomonas sp. A214. Next base: position 1,847,838 of record NZ_LT707062.1, on the reverse strand, counting down.
GGGATTCGAGCTTGAGGTACACCGCCACCCCCATCAGCCGTGACAGGCTGGGGGAATGCTCCATGGGCGTACGCCGCACCAGCGATTCGATGCGCTGGCGAGCGAGGTAGACATCCTGTAGCTGCAACACTGCCATGACCGCATCCCGAGCTGATGTGTTGGGCGCAGTCTAAGAGGGCTGGATTGTGGTGATGAATGTACTAGGGCAATTTAATCAATGATTGTCCGGCCCCAAATCCTCGACCACTACAAATCCCCTGTGGGAGCGAGCCTGCTCGCGATGGAGACAGTACAGCCACAGTTTCTGTTGGCTGTTACGCCGCTATCGCGAGCAGGCTCGCTCCCACAGTTAAAAATCATGCACCTGCGGATACTGGTCAAACATCTCGCGCATGCCGATCAGCGCATGGCGCATTTCCTCATCGCTGCATTCGGCGCCTACGCATACTCGCACCGCACGAGGTTTGGGGGTGCCGCGCACGGTGAACGGGTCGGGAGAGGTCACGGCGATGTGTTTGTGCCGCAGCGCCCGCACCAGGCTGTCCACCTCCCACCGAGGTGGGATGCCTATCCAGGCATTCAAGGCGTGAGGATGCTGGCCCAGCAGATGCTCGCCCATGTACTCGGTCACCATCGCCTGGCGCCCGGCCAACAGCCGTCGTTGCAGCTGCACCAGCGACTCGGCGCGGCCATCGCGAATCCAGCGGGCGGCGATCTCCGAGACCATGGGCGTGGCCATCCAGCTGTTGACCCGCAGGATGCTCTCGGTGCGTAGCGCCAGGCGCTTGGGCACCACCAGATAACCGATGCGCAGCCCCGTGAGCACCGACTTGGTCATGCTGGTGCAATAGAACGACAGCTCCGGCAGGTAGTGGCTGATGGGCGGCGCACGGCGCTCGTCCAGCAGCGGACCGTATACGTCATCTTCGATGATGTGCACACCAAAGCGCCGGGCAATCTCGGCGATTTCCCGCCGGCGGGTGTCGGGCATCAGGCTGGTGGTGGGGTTGTTCAGGTTCGGCGTGCACACCAGCGCGGTGATGCGCTCGTTGCTGCACATGTCCTCGAAGTGTTCAGGGTCGATGCCATAGCGATCCATCTCCAGGCCCTTGAGGGTGAAACCCAGCACCTGGGAATTGCCGATCACCCCGTGGTCGGTCACCCCTTCGCAGAGCACCACATCATCGGGGCCGGCCAGGGAAGCAAGAGCAAGGAAGATCCCATGGGCTGCGCCGTTGGTGATCAATATGTCGTTGCGATCAACCTTCAACCTCTGGCGGCCGATCCATTGGGCGGCCGCTTCGCGATGGGATTCAAAACCTGCGATCGGACGAAAAGCATGAATCCACGGCTGATCTTCTTCGGTGCTCAATTGAAGGCAGGTGTCGCGCCAGAACTGGTCGTGCTCGCGGGTGTGCATGATTCGCGTGATGGAAAAGTCCACCAGCGCGCGCTCGGGGCTGTCGAGAATGTAGGTCGCGACCCGATCACTCATGCGTCGCGAAACGAAGCTGCCGCGCCCCACTTCACAGCGCACCAGCCCCTGGCGCTCCAGCTCCTTGTAGGCATTCGTGACGGTCTGCACGCTGATGCCCATGGCGTCGGCCACTTGCCGTTGCGGCGGCAGACGTTGGTCATTGGCCAGGGCGCCCTGCTCGATATCGTCAGCAATGGCCTGTACCAGAATCTTGTATTTGGACTCACCGCTACGGGCCGCGTCCAAGGCTGATTTCCACTTTTCCATGACGCTGCAACCCGCGTGTGTTCTGGTGCGCACAGCATCCCGCGGCAACGGCGACAAAGCAATTGTCCTAGTGCAATACAATCGGTGCCGGGGCTTTTGTATGCTCGGTCCAAGGTTGTCATCCAGGCGGGTTCACCACCCCGACAAAAAAGCCGGATCGACCTGTACCGGCGCCGCTCCCGATTCCAGGCCAAGGCCGGATCAGCCGCTGTACGCTTTGCTCTTGTAACACTGCCTCCTACCACAGAGCCGTCAAACGACGGATCCACAAGAAACAGGAGATTTTACCGATGAGCAATTTCCTTCCCGCCACATGCGCGCCCCTGCGTCGGCTCTTAATGACTTGTGCCGTACTTGGCCTGGCTGGCAGCGTTCACGCTGCCACCCTCGATACCGTCAAAAGCAACAGCAGCATCCGGATCGGCTACGCCAACGAAACGCCGTTCGCCTTTACCGAAACCGACGGCACCGTTACCGGTGAATCACCGGAAATCGCCAAGATCATCTTCGCCAAGATGGGCATCAAGCAGGTCAACGGCGTGCTCACCGAATGGGGCTCGCTGATTCCCGGCCTGCGCGCCGGCCGATTCGATGTGATTGCCGCCGGGATGTACATCACGCCGGCGCGCTGCAAGCAGGTATTGTTCACCGATCCGCAATACCAGTTGCCCGATGCCCTGCTCGTGGCCAAGGGCAATCCCAAGCAACTGCACAGCTATGAAGACATCGCCAAACAACCGGACGTGAAGCTGGCAATCATGGCCGGTACGGTGAACCTGGCGTACGCCCGGGATTCCGGGGTCAAGGATGAGCAGATCCTTCAGGTCCCCGACACCACCGCGCAGTTGCAAGCGGTGCGCGCCGGTCGCGCGGACGCTGCCGTCGGGACGCAACTGACCATGAAGGGCCTGGCCAGCAAGGGCGGTGACAAGGTTGAGGCGATGACCGAGTTCAAGGACGACCCGTCGCACATCGGCTACGGCGCCCTCGCCTTCCGCCCCGAAGACAAAGACCTGCGCGATGCGGTCAATGCCGAGCTGAAGAAATGGCTAGGCTCTGAAGAACACCTCAAGGCCGTTGCGCCGTTCGGTTTCGACAAGTCCAACGTGACCAGCAAAACCGCGGCCGAGCTCTGCGCTCAGCCATAGCCGAAACGGGCATGACGCGCAGTGCGTGATGCCTGTTCCCTGCTTCATCGGATATCGGGTTGAACCATGGGCGAATTACTTCCGTTATTGATTCAAGGGGCCTGGGTCACGCTTCAGGTGACCTTTCTCGGCTCGCTGCTGGCGATCGTCGCCGCGGTCCTGGCGGCCTTGGGGCGACTGTCACCGTGGCGAGCGCTGCGCTGGTTTTCCATCACCTACATCGAAGTGTTTCGTGGCACGTCGCTGCTGGTGCAGTTGTTCTGGTTGTTCTTCGTGCTACCACTGCCGCCGTTCAACGTTGAGTTGAGCCCCTATGCTGTGGCGATTGTCGGCCTGGGCCTGCACATCGGCGCTTATGGTGCCGAAGTCATGCGCGGCGCCATCAGCTCGGTGGCCAAGGGGCAATACGAAGCGTGCACGGCGCTGAATTTCAGCGGCTTCAAGCGCTTCAAGCGGATCATCCTGCCCCAGGCCCTGCTGGCGGCGATCCCACCGGGCACCAACCTGCTGATCGAATTGCTCAAGAACACGTCACTGGTGTCGTTGATCACGTTGTCCGACCTGAGCTTCCGCGCGCGGCAGCTGGATCAGGCAACCTTCCAGACCCTGGAGATCTTCAGCCTGGCGCTGGTGATGTATTTCATCCTCGCCCAGGCCATTAACCTGGGCATGCGCCATGTCGAACGACGACTGAGCCGGGGCCGGATGCGTGGAGGTCTGTCATGACCCTGTTCGACTGGTCCTACGCCGCACAGATCCTGCCGGACTTGCTGCGCGCCTCGCTCAATACGGTGGGCATCACCCTGATCGGCTTTCTGATTGCGATTGTCCTGGGGCTGTTCCTGGCAATTGGTCGGCGCAGCCGAAAAGTCTGGCTGTCATGGCCGGCCACCGCCGTGATCGAGTTCATCCGCAGTACGCCGCTGCTGATCCAGGTGTATTTCCTCTATTACGTGCTGCCTAACTACGGCTTGAGCCTGACGGCCATGCAAGTGGGGGTCCTGGGTATCGGCCTGCACTACGCCTGCTACATCGCCGAGGTCTATCGCAGCGGCCTCGACGCGGTGCCGCGGGCGCAGTGGGAAGCGGTGACGGCACTGAACATCGCTCCGTACAACGCTTACCGCAACATCATCCTGCCCCAGGCGCTGCGGCCGATCATACCGCCGCTGGGCAATTACCTGGTGGCGATGCTCAAGGACACGCCGGTGCTGTCGGCGATCACCGTGGTGGAAATCATGCAGCAGGCCAAGAACATCGGCTCCGAGCATTTCCGTTACCTGGAGCCGATCACCATGGTCGGCCTGTTCTTCCTCGCCCTGAGCCTCGCCTTGGCCTATCTGGTACGGCGCCTTGAAACGCGCATGGAGCTACGCTAATGACTTTACCCCTGTCCTCGCCCACCGATTTGTCCCGGCGCAGCACGCTGGCGTCGCAGCAGGAGGCCCCGGCCATGCAAGATCAGACACCGTCCCGGCCGATCGTGAGTTTCCAGGACGTGACCAAAAGCTATGGCAGCTTTACGGTGCTCGACCATCTGAACCTGGATGTCGCGCCCGGTGAAAAAGTCGCGATCATCGGCCCCAGCGGCTCGGGCAAGTCCACATTGTTGCGGGTGTTGATGACCCTGGAAGGCATCGACCAGGGCCAGATCCGCATCGAAGATGACTCCCTGACCCACATGCCCAACCGCAACGGCGTGCTGGTGCCGGCCAACGACCGGCACATCCGCCGTGTGCGCGGCAAGATCGGCATGGTGTTCCAGAGCTTCAATCTGTTTCCCCACATGACCGCGCTGCAAAACGTGATCGAGGCGCCGGTGCAAGTGCTGGGCATGAATCCGAAGGAAGCCCGGGAGCGCGCCGCCGATTTACTGGAGCTGGTAGGGCTGGGCAGCAAGCTCGACCATTACCCTTCGCAGTTGTCCGGCGGCCAGCAACAACGGGTGGCGATTGCCCGGGCGCTGGCGATGCGACCCAAGGTGATGCTGTTTGACGAAGTGACCTCGGCACTCGATCCGGAACTGTGTGGCGAAGTGCTGAATGTGATCCGCAAACTGGGGGCCGAGCACAACCTGACCATGCTGATGGTGACCCACCAGATGGGCTTCGCCCGGGAATTCGCCGATCGGGTGTGCTTCTTCTACAAAGGGCAGATCCACGAACAGGGCACTCCGGCGCAGATCTTCGAAAACCCGCAGCAGGAGCGCACGTGCGCGTTCTTGAGTGCGGTGAAAGAGGCTAACTGAACCTATCTACTAAAGTGAACACTGCAAAGGTCCAAACGCTAGCCGCAAAAAAGGGGGCCCCTGTTTTCAGGGGCCCCCTTTCATTTACCGCCCAGCGGTTATGGGTATTGCTGGTAAGTCTGCCCCTGCTGCGGCGCTGTCTGGTATTGCTGGCCCGGAATGGCCTTGAGGTTGACTTCGACACGGCGGTTTTGCGCGCGGCCATTGACGTCGGCGTTGCTGGCCACCGGATTGTCCGGGCCGGCACCGCGGGCCGTCAGGTTGGCGCCACTGACACCTTGGGACGTCAGGTAGGTCGCCACGCTCTGTGCACGACGTTGCGACAGATCCATGTTGTGCTGACGGCTGCCGGTGCTGTCGGTATAACCCACGATTTCGATCTGGTTCTGGTTGAACTCCTTGAGGGAGTTGGCCAGGTTGTTCAGCGGCTGGTAGAAACTGGACGCGATGTTCGCCGAGTCGGTGGCGAAGGTGATGTTGCCCGGCATGATCAGTTTGATCTGGTCGCCCTGGCGCTGCACTTCAACGCCGGTATTGGCCATGCTGGCACGCAGTTTCTTTTCCTGCTGGTCGGCGTAGTAACCGTAGCCGGCCGCGGAAGCCCCCACGACCGCAGCGCCGATCAATGCACCCTTGCCACGGTTATCGTGACCGATGGCCGCACCGGCCAACGCACCGGCCAGGGCACCGAGGCCGCCGTACTTGGCAGTCTTGCTCATGCCGGAGGACTCTGTGGAGGCCTGCCCCTGGTTGTCATAAGGATTAGGCGACGCGCAGCCGGACAGCAGGGCCACAGCGGTTGCGACAACAATCAAGCGACGCGAGGTGAACATGAAGGTGCTCCTGGTATTTTAATTCTGAAGTGCCAGTATCGACTCTGGCTGGCGTTGGAACACGGCAATTGACAAAAATTCCGTCCAGCCGTGTCGCACTTGCCTTAATCCTGCGCCAGGCACCGGCTCACCCCCCTGACGATCATCTCCACTTCCCGCCCATCAATGGTCAACGGGGGCAGCAGGCGGATGGTCTTGCCGCGAGTGACATTGATCAGCAGAGCGTGGTCACGTGCGGCACAAAGGCTCAGGTCGCGGACCGGTTGCTTGAGTTCGACGCCGATCATCAAGCCCTGGCCGCGAATCGCCAGCACGTTCGGGTTGTCCGCCAGTTCGGCCGTCAGCCGGTTGAGCAACTGTTCACCCTGATGCCTGGCGTTGTCCAGCAAACCTTGCTCCTGGATGATGTCCAGCACCGTGCAGCCCACCCGGCAGGCCAGCGGATTACCGCCGAAGGTGCTGCCGTGGCTGCCAGGGGTAAACAGTTCGGCCGCCTTGCCCCGGGCCACGCAGGCGCCGATGGGCACGCCATTGCCCAAGCCCTTGGCCAGGGTCATGACGTCCGGCACGATGCCTTCGTGCTGGAAGGCAAACCATTGGCCGGTGCGGCCGATACCGGTCTGGATCTCGTCGAGCATCAGCAACCAGGCGCGCCGGGTGCACAGTTGACGCAAGGCCTTGAGATAGCCCGGCGGCGCCAGTTGCACACCGCTTTCGCCCTGGATCGGTTCCACCAGTACCGCAACGATGCGCTCGCCATGAACCTGCTGAATATTTTCCAGCGCCGCCAGATCACCGAATGGCACCTTGATGAAATCCCCCGGCAACCGATTGAAGCCCAAGCGCACCGCCGGGCCATCACTGGCGGACAAGGTGCCCAATGTGCGTCCGTGAAACGCATTCTCCATGACCACCACCAGTGGCTGCTCGATACCTTTGTGCCAGCCATAAAGGCGCGCCAGTTTCAGTGCGGTTTCGTTGGCCTCGGCACCAGAGTTGTTAAAAAACACCCGATCCATGGCTGAGAGCTGAGTGAGTTTTTTCGCCAACCGTTGCTGCCAGTCGATGCCGTACAGGTTGGAGGTGTGCAGCAGCAGGCCAGCCTGCTCGCTGATAGCCTCCACCAGTCGAGGGTGGGAATGGCCGACGTTGGTCACAGCCACGCCCGCCACCGCATCCAGGTACTCGCGACCGTCCTGATCCCACAGGCGCGTACCCAACCCATGGGTAAAATTCAGCGCCAGGGGTTGGTAGGTGGTCATCAGGCAGGCGGCGGTCATGGCTTCAAGCTCCATCAGGTGGTTTTTTCCAGTATGGTTAGCCACCCTTGCTGGATAAACGCTACATTCCTTCAATCATTTTAAAGCCAGGCTTGATAATGGATCTTTTTCAGGCAATGACGGTTTACGTCAAAGTGGTGGAAACCGGGAGCCTGACAGCGGCGGCCCAGGTGTGCGAAATGTCCACCACCATGGTGGGTAATCACCTTCGCGCACTGGAAGAACGTCTTGGCGTGCGCCTGATCAACCGTACGACGCGGCGCCAGCGCCTGACGGAATTCGGCTCTTCCTATTACCAGCGCTGCCTGGAAGTACTCGGGCTGGTGGCCGACTCCGAACGACTGGCCGAGCAGACGCAAGGCGAGCCCACCGGCACCTTGCGCATCACCGCGCCACTGACCTTTGGCACCGAGCGCCTTGCCCCGGCGCTGGCCGAATTCAGCCGGCTCCATCCCCAGCTTAAACTCGACGTGGTGCTGACCAACCAACGCCTGGACCTGCTGGATCATGGTTTCGACGTCGCCATCCGTCTCGGCCCCACCGACCCTAAGCTGATCGCCCGACCGTTGATGGACTACACCCTGACCATCTGCGCATCCAGGGCCTACCTGGCGCGCCGCGGCACACCGCAAAAACCCGCTGACCTGGAGCAGCACGACTGCCTGTCCTTCGCCTATTCCGCCGGCGACGAGTGGCGCTTCGCCCAGGATCACTGGCCCATCAACGGGCCGGAAGGTGAAATCAAAGTACCGGTGACTGGGCCGATGCTGATCAACAGCTCCTCAGGACTGCATCGCGCGGCCCTGGCCGGCATGGGCGTGGTGATGCTGCCCGATGCACTGGTGGCGCAAGACCTGGAAGAAGGCCATCTGGTCGCGCTGCTGCAGGACTATCAACTTCCCCACCGGCCAATGAACCTGATGTATGCCCAGGATCGCTATCGGTTGCCCAAACTGCGCAGCTTTGTCGAATTTGCGATGCAGCAATGGGGCAAACCCCAAACCCAACCCGAATGACAAAGTAGGAGCTGACGAGTGCAACGAGGCTGCGATCTTCCCCCCAGCGCTTGAGTCCCACACAGACCGTCCACCCCCGGCCCTCGTCAGCGCCCCAACAGAGCGTAACCTCGCTAGTGCCACCCCGCCCCATCGGCTACTCTTCTTCCTTGGACGAGCATTTTGATATCAAGGCTGATTGAGGAAACGACGATGGGCGACGCCTCGAACATCGATATGCTGCGCCTCGACCTGTCCGGTCTGGACGAAGGTGTGCTGCACACCATCCTTGAGCTGGTCAGCGATGGCATCTGGGACTGGAACGCCAACACCGGTTTCGTCTACCGCAACCCTGGCTGGTACACGATGCTGGGGTATCCGCCTCACTCACTCGATAACACCGTGCTGACATGGGAAAGCGTGATCCATCCCGATGATTACCCGCAGGTGATGGCTTTGTTCGACGACCACCTGCAACAACGCTCCCATCACTACCAGGCCGAATACCGCTGTCGCACGCGCGACGGCTCCTGGATGTGGATCGAGGACCGTGGCTATGTGATCGCCCGTAACCCCGACGGCACGGTGGCGCGGATGATCGGCGCCCATCGCAGCATTGACGACAAGAAGCGTCTGTTCGAACAACTGGAACGGCGCAACAAATCGCTGGAAGCCGTTATCCAGGAGCGCACCCTGGAACTGTCCCGGGTCAACCATCAGTTGCAGATACAGCTCGACGAAAACCGCAGGCTTGCCGAAACCGACGCCCTGACGCGGGTTGCCAACCGCTATCGTCTCGAACAGGCCCTGCCGCTGGCCTGCGAGCGTGCCCAGCGTTTTCGCGAGCCGTTGTCACTGATCGCCATGGACGTCGATGACTTCAAGGACATCAATGATCGTTACGGTCATGCTTTCGGCGACGCAGCGCTGGTACAAGTGGTGCAAGCCGTTAAACGCTGCGAACGCGACGGCGACTTGCTCGCACGTTGGGGGGGTGATGAATTCATCATGATTTTGCCCAATACCTCCCTGGCCGACGCCTGCCTGATGGCTGAAACCATTCGCCGTAGCCTGTCCGATCTGCTGCCGGTGGGCGATTTCCAGGTCACCATGAGTTTTGGCGTGGTGCAGCGGCGTGGGGATGAGCAGCACACGATGCTGCTGGACCGGGCGGACCAGGCGCTGTATCGCTCCAAGGTGGCCGGCAAGAATGTGATCTGCCAATGATGCGTATCTGAACAACAAATGCCGACCTGCCACCGGTTCAACCGTGACAACGCCGCCCGGGTCCAATAGATTAGGCGACCGGAAAAAAGCTCAACGCCTTTCTCGCCTCATCCAGCTAACAGAAGTAGTGAAATTTCAATGTCCGATTCCAATACCGCTGAATCCGTAGTCACCCTGTCGTCCAAAGCGGAATACGAAAACTCCATCAATCTTTCACAGCATCTGCCTCAGGCCAAAAGCATCAGTGAGATGGTTCTCGATGCGTTCCAGTCGAACCGCGAAAGCGATCAGATTCGCGAGCTGCGCAACGCCATCCGCCAGGCCCATGACGCGTTCGACGATGACAAGGCCTACGAACTGATGGGCCAGCTCAAGCAGCTCAAGGACGCCGAAGCCGCCGATTTCGCGGCACTGGAAGACCTGAGCAGCCGCTTCCCCATCAGCCGTATCCTGTCCAGCTACAAGGACGACCCGACCTTCCAGGAACTGGTTTATGGCCTGGCCCTGAAAGTGCTGAACCAGACCCACCAGGCCATCAGCAATCCGAGCGGCAGCAAAGGCAAGGCTTCGCGGCCCAAGAAAGAGGCCGAAGTGTTTGTCATCAGCAAGGACGGCATCAGCGTCACCCTGCCCTTGCGCACCCCACGCTCCAAGCCGAACGTCGACCGCGAGGCCTTTGAATTCCTGGGCTTCAGTTTCGTCGGCGAAGGCGACCAGGCCGAGCTGGAAAATGACATCTTCCTGGACAACGACGGCACCGAACAACCGGTCACCCGCAAAAGCATCGTCACCGCCCTGCAACAGCACAAAGCGTTCGACGGCTACAGCATCGCCCAGCAATAAGCCTTCTTGTTCGGCGGTTGTCAGCCCGCCGCCAGAACCTGTGGGAGCGGGCTTGCTCGCGATAGCGGTGGTTCAGCTTGCATCGATGTTGAATGGGCCGGCGTCATCGCGAGCAGGCTCGCTCCCACAATGGATCAGCGGCGTTCGCAGATTATGTGCTCGCCGTAGCACCTGTGGGAGCGGGCTTGCTCGCGAATGCGCCCTGTCAGTCAACATCACCTCAGCTGACCCACCGCTTTCGCGAGCAAGCTCGCTCCCACAGGAATGTCGACAGTTCGAAGCAACACCCACAAAAAAGCCCCGCACTTCTCTCGAAGGCGGGGCTTTTTGTGTGGTGTCTGAAGCTTAAGGCGCGTAAGTCAGCAACAACTCACTCGGCACTTTGAAGTCCAGGGACATCATGACGCTCAGGGCGGTGATGGTGAAGATCGAGAACACGAACAGCTTGCGTGCCCAGACCGTGTCATCCACCGCCTTGTAGCCGGTCCAGGCCATGTACAACCAGTACATGCCCATGGCGGCGGCGACGGCGAGGTAGCTCATGCCGGCGTAGCCGCTGAAGGTCAGCATCAAGGTCGCCACGAGGAAGGCCAGGATGTAGAGCAGGATGTGCTTCTTGGCCACCTGGATGCCGCGCTTGACCGGCAGCACCGGAATCGAGGCGGCCAGGTAATCGTTGAAGCGGAAGATCGCAATGGCATAGGAATGCGGCATCTGCCACAGGCTGAACATCACCAGTAGCGTCAGCGCCGCCATGTCGAAGCTGTTGCTCACCGCCACGTAACCGATCACTGGCGGCATCGCCCCCGACAGACTGCCCACCAGCGTGCCGTGGACCGACTTGCGCTTGAGGTACAGGCTGTAGAAACCGACATAGATGACAAACCCGATCACCGCGAACAGCGCCGCCAACGGGTTGGCCACCCAGTACAGCAGCGCCACACCGGCGACACCCAGCACCGTGGCGAACGCCAGGGCCAGTTGCACCGGGATCAGGCCCTGGACCAGGGCGCGGTTCTTGGTGCGCTCCATCTTGATGTCGATGTCGCGGTCGATGCAGTTGTTGAATACACAACCGGACGCCACCACCAGGGAAGTGCCGATCATCGCCGCCAGAAAGATGGCCAGATCGACATGCCCTTTCGAGGCCAGGAAAAACCCGCCTGCCACAGAAAGCACGTTACCGAAAATGATCCCCGGCTTGGTGATTTGGATAAAGTGCTTTAAGGACATCCGGACTTTCCTCAGTGCGCCATCATGTTGGTGTGGATGCTGAACATGATCCACAACGACAGGCCGACCAGCAGGACAATGACGATCGCGGCAAAGACAAACGCGACCACGTTGTTACGCTGGGCAGCGGAGCGGTCCAGGTGCAGGAAGTACACCAGGTGCACCAGTACCTGGACCACGGCGAAGATCAGGATGATCCACAGGGTCAGACTTTTCGGCAGCGTCGGGTACATCACCAGGCCAAACGGAATAACCGTCAGGATCACCGACAGAATGAAACCGATGGCGTAGGACTTGACGCTGCCGTGGCCGGCGTCGTGGCCATCGTGGGAATGTGCGTTAGCCATTTACAGGGTCCCCATCAGATAAACAACGGTGAATACGCAGATCCACACCACGTCCAGGAAGTGCCAGAACAGGCTCAGGCAGCTCAGGCGCGTCTTGTTGGTGGCGGTCAGGCCGTTTTTGTGGACCTGGTACATCATGATCGCCATCCAGATCAGGCCGCTGGTCACGTGCAGACCGTGGGTGCCGACCAGGGTGAAGAACCCGGACAGGAAGCCGCTGCGGCTAGGGCCGTAGCCTTCGGCGATCAGGATGTGGAACTCGTTGATCTCCATGGCGATAAAGCCGGCGCCCAGCAGGAAGGTCATCGCCAGCCAGCCCAGTACCTGGGTTTTCTTGCCCTTGAACAACGCCAGCATGGCGAAGCCGTAGGTGATCGAGCTGAACAACAGCAGTGCGGTTTCGCCCAGCACATACGGCAGCTCGAAGATGTCGTGGCCCGACGGGCCACCGGCGACGTTGTTAACCAGCACCGCGTACACCGCGAAGATCGACGCAAACAGAATGCAGTCGGTCATCAGGTAGAGCCAGAAACCGAATACGGTCATCTCGCCCGAGTCGTGGTGATGGTCATCGTGCCCATGGTCATGACCATGGGCGTGTCCAACATTGGTCACTAAGTTCGACATGGTTTAAGCCTGTTCCAACGAGGTTTCAACACGGGTGGCGGTGGCTGGGACTTTCCCTGCCGCGACCAGACGTTTGTGCTGCTCGGCTTCGATGCGCTCGATGACATCCACCGGCACCATGTAGCCCTGATCGTCACGGGCGGCATGAATGGTGAAATACACCACGGTGCCGACCAGACTGGCGATGGCCAGCCACCAGATGTGCCAGATCATCGCGAAACCGAACACGGTCAACAGCGCCCCCATGACCACACCGGTCGCGGTGTTGTTGGGCATGTGGATCGGCGCGTACTTGGCCGGAGTCTGGTACGCGGTACCGTTTTCCTTGGCTTCGGTGAACGGGTCGATGACGTCGGCTTTTGGCAGCACGGCAAAGTTGTAGAACGGTGGAGGCGACGAGGTCGACCATTCCAGGGTATGGGCATTCCACGGGTCACCGTGCTCGCACATGTTCTCTGGCTTCTTGCGGTCACGCACGCTGACGTACAACTGGATCAGCTGGCAGGCGATACCCACGGCGATCATCACCGCGCCGAACATGGCGACGTACAGGTACGGCACCCACTCAGGGTTGGTGGTGGCGTTCAGACGACGGGTCATGCCCATGAAGCCCAGTGCATAGAGCGGCATGAACGCGACGAAGAAGCCCGAGATCCAGAACCAGAATGCAGCCTTGCCCCAGCCCTCGTGCAGCTTGAAGCCGAACGCTTTCGGGAAGTAGAAGGCGAAGCCGGCGATGTAGCCGAATACAGCGCCGCCGATGATCACGTTATGGAAATGCGCGATCACGAACAGGCTGTTGTGCAGCACGAAGTCCGCACCCGGGATGGCCAGCAGTACGCCGGTCATGCCGCCGATGGCGAAGGTCACCATGAAGCCCAGGGTCCACAGCACGTGGCTGGTGAAACGCAGACGGCCCTGGTAGATGGTGAACAGCCAGTTGAACAGCTTCACACCCGTCGGGATCGAAATCAGCATCGTCGCCAGACCGAAGAAGGCGTTGACGCTGGCACCCGAACCCATGGTGAAGAAGTGGTGCAGCCAGACCATGAAACCCAGCACCGAGATCGCGCCGCTGGCGTAGATCATCGAGTGGTGGCCGAACAGCTTCTTGCCGGAGAACGTCGAGATGACTTCGGAGAAAATCCCGAACGCCGGCAGAATCAGGATGTACACCTCGGGGTGACCCCAGGCCCAGAACAGGTTGACGTACATCATCGGATTTCCACCCAGTTCATTGGTGAAAATGTGGAAATCCATGTAGCGGTCAAGCGTCAGCAAAGCGAGGGTAGCGGTCAGGATCGGGAACGAAGCGACGATCAGGACGTTGGCCCAGGTGCAGGTCCAGGTGAAGATCGGCATGTCCATCAGCTTCATGCCCGGGGTACGCATCTTCAGCACGGTGGCCAGGAAGTTGACCCCCGTTAGCGTTGTCCCAAGTCCCGATAGCTGTAGCGCCCAGATGTAGTAATCCATCCCCACGCCCGGACTGTATTGCAGTCCCGACAACGGTGGATAGGCAACCCAACCGGTCTTGGCAAACTCGCCAACGCCCAGGGACAGGTTGATCAGTACCACACCGGAAACCAGCAGCCAGAAGCTCAAGGAGTTCAGGAACGGATAGGCCACGTCACGCGCGCCGATCTGCAGCGGCACTGCAAGGTTCATCAGGCCGGTGAAGAATGGCATCGCCATGAAGATGATCATGATCACGCCGTGGGCGGTGAAGATCTGGTCATAGTGTTCAGGCGGCAGGTAGCCAGGCGAACCCTCGGTGGCCATGGCCAACTGGGTACGCATCATGATGGCGTCGGCAAAACCGCGCAGCAGCATGATCATGGCGACGATGATGTACATCACGCCGATTTTCTTGTGGTCGACCGACGTCAGCCACTCGGTCCACAGGTAGGTCCACTTCTTGAAGTAGGTAATCCCCGCGAACAACGCCAGACCACCGAGCGCGATGATGGCGAGGGTCACCATGACAATCGGCTCGTGGAACGGGATCGCTTCCCAACTTAATTTACCAAACATCGTTTACTCCTCTGCCCCGGCAGCTGAATGCGAACTCATGTCCATCCCTTCCATGTTGTGGGCCACTTCCTTTTCGTTCTTCTCGTGGTGCATCGGCTTGCCCGGGTTCATCCCTTCATACTTGTCGATGATGGTCTGGAACAGGTTCGGCGTGACCGAAGAGTAGAGCTCGACTGGGTTGTTCTGGCTCGGTTTGGAAAGGGCTTCGTATTCAGCTTTTTCAAGCTGTTTAGGTGCCTTCTTCACATCGTTGACCCAGGCGTCGAATTCTTCCTGGGTCGTGGCGATTGCTTTGAACTTCATGCCGGTGAAACCCGCGCCGCTGTAGTTGGCGGAGATACCGTCGAGTTCGGCGTTCTGGTTGGCGATCAGGTGCAACTTGGTCTGCATGCCCGCCATCGCGTAGATCTGGCCGCCCAGGCCCGGGATGAAGAACGAGTTCATCACGGTGTCGGAGGTGACTTTGAAATTGATCGGCGTGTGGGCCGGGAACACGATCTTGTTGACCGTGGCGATGCCTTGTTCCGGATAGATGAACAGCCACTTCCAGTCCATCGAGACCACTTCAATGGTGATCGGCTTGACGTCGGAGTCCAGCGGACGATACGGGTCAAGGGCATGGGTGGACTTGTAGGTGATGTAACCCAGGGCAATGATGATCAGTACCGGAATAGTCCACACCGCCACTTCGATTTTGGTCGAGTGCGACCACTTGGGCGTGTACGTGGCACTGGTGTTGGACGCGCGGTATTTCCAGGCGAACAGGAAGGTCATGACGATAACCGGCACGACGACCAGCAACATCAACAGCGTAGCGGTGATGATCAGATTACGTTCATCCAGGCCGACCTGACCCTTGGGATCGAGCAAGGTCATGTTGCAGCCTCCCAGCAACAACGTGCCGAGCAAAGGCAACAAGCCTAGTAATCGGGGGTACCTGTTTTTACTCATCTCACGACCTCTAAAGCAGCTTGCGCAATGCAGTTGGGTTTTGATCGCCAACACTTCACCCTGCCAAGGGTTGGCATTTTTCTTGGATTGAATAAGGGCTGACCGTCGCAGCGTCAGACGCTGTTCGACACATCCCGGGCCAGCAGTGAGTTCTTATTCGAATTCGTAGGTCAAAGGCCTTGTTACAGCCCAATTCCATTTGGTGCGGGTAGTTGGAAGGCACCGACACCTGGGGTCGCATGGGGCCTTGAGCCCTTCGACCACCTCACGGACTCAAGCTTGAGCCGGGTCGGAAATTCGGTGCGGGCGATTGTAGTGAGCTGAGGCGCCGGAGACCATGTCTTATCCTGAAATAATTTTCATCAAATCGAGCAACAATCTTTCGCAGAATTCGAAACAAGCCGGCATCTTATCGAAATTCATTCTCAACAAGAACCCCAGAAAACGTAGGTCTACTACGCCCGATTTAGACAGCTTGCGCTGATTAAAGAGAGTTTTTACGCCCGTAGAGCCCCCGTCATTCGGGGGCTGAGCGGCAAGACGCCCGATTGTTAGAAATGCCTGCTACGGGGGGAGGCAGTTAGCCGGATGGAGCCTGCAACGGCTGATTTTTCATTGCAGAACGAGGTGCTTATTCGCGCAGCAAGTGGCCGGATGACAGCAAATGTGTGACAACGTGTCGCACGCTGTCGCGGCTCATTATTGTCTCGGATCAAGGCTGGCACGCAGTAAGACTGAAACGCAAAACGCCCCGGCTTCCTACAGAAAACCGGGGCGTCTGATTGAGGCGCTTTAGGGCAGTTGTTTGCGATTGCGCGACACCAGCAACGGCACCAGGATCGCCGTGAGGACGAACGCCACCAGTGCCCATTGTGCCAGGGACAAGCCCAGGATCGGCGGATACGGGGTGGAGCAAAAGCCGTCGACCTGGAAGCCCAACGGGAAGATCTTCGCCAGCGGGAGGTCATCGACAATCGGTTGCAGCACGTCGACGCCACAGCTGACCGCCGGGAAGAACTGGGTGTACACGTGATGCCCCGCTACCGCCGCACCGGCCAGGGCACTGAGCACCACCAGGCCTTCGAAAACCGTCAGGCTGCGACGGGTACGCATGGCCGCGCCAATGAAGGCGAAAATAGCGATCAGCAACAATGCATACCGCTGCAGGATGCATAGCGGGCACGGCGCCTCGCCGAGCGCCACCTGCATGTACAGCGCACCGCCGATCAGCGCCAGACAGATCAGCCCCAACAGCACCAGATAGCGCCGTTCACGGCCTAAGCGCAGCATTTGCTCATTCATTGCGTTTCCCTTTGTATGCATTGGATCGACGCGCAGCCTGGAGAAACCCGGCGCACTGTCGGATGGCCAAAGTCTACACGCTGACCATGACAGAGAACGAGCGGCTGCCGCCCACATTGAGGGGAATAAACAGGAGGGAGGTTAAGTACGGATTAATTTTGCTTGGAGAAGTCAGGCGGGATGGGGTGAACATGGCGCCGCTATCGCGAGCAGGCTCGCTCCCACAGTTGTCTTTGCGTTGTTCACCCAATCGTGCCCGCCGCAAATCCATTGTGGGAGCGGGCTTGCTCGCGAAGAGGCCAGCACATCCAGCATCACTGTTTCAGACAAACCGCCTTCGCGAGCAAGCCCGCTCCCACAGTTTTCTGCGGTGTTCACCCATCGTGTTCACCACCAAAACCCCTTGTGGGAGCGAGCCTGCTCGCGATGCAGACGAACCGGATCACCCCGGCTCGCCCCGCCGTTACTCCAGCGCCGCCGCCGGGCCGAAGAATTCGTAGCGGCTTTGCCCGTCCGGCACGCCCAGTGCCTTGAGGTGGCGCTTGACGGCGGCCATGAAGCCTTTGGGCCCAAGGAAGTAGGCATCCAGGTCACGCTGCTGCGGCAACCATTGCGCCAGTTGTTCCTGGCTCAACAAGCCGACCTTGTCAGCTGCCGGGCTCAAGCCGTCATCTTCGTCGTAGCAATAGAAGCGCTTGAGTTGTGGATGCCGCTGGGCCAGGTCATCGATCCAGTCACGGAACGCGTGCACGCCGCCGTTACGTGCGCAGTGGATAAAATGCACCGGCCGCTCGGTTTGCAGCGCCGCCTGCAACATCGCCAGGGTCGGCGTGATGCCGACGCCGCCGCTGATCAGCACCAGCGGTTTGTCGCTCTGGGTCAGGAAGAAGTCCCCTGACGGTGGAAACAACTGGATGCTGCTGCCAATCGGGAAATGATGGTGCAGGTGGTTGGACACGCGCCCGCCCGGCTCGCGCTTGACGCTGATGCGATACTGACCGTTGTCCGCCAGGGCCGACAGAGAATAATTGCGGCGCATCTCCTCGCCATCCAACACCAGCTTCATGCCGATGTACTGGCCTGGTTCCGCCACCAGGATCGCGCCTTTGTCCGCCGGTTCGAAGTAGAACGAAGTGATTTCCGAGCTCTCCTGCACCCTGGCTGCCAGGATGAACTCACGCTCGCCCCGCCAGCCGCCCGGCGCTGCGGCTTTCTGCTCGTACATGCCGGTTTCGGCACCGATCAGGATATCGGCCAACTGGTTATAGGCAGCGCCCCACGCGGCAATCACTTGCGGCGTGGCGATCTCTTCACCCAGCACCTCGGCGATCGCCCGCAACAGGCAGGCCCCCACAATGGGGTAATGTTCCGGCAGGATTTGCAGGGCGACGTGCTTGTTGACGATTTTGGCCACCAGGTCGCCCAACTGATCGAGCTGGTCAATGTGCCGGGCGTACATCAATACGCCGTTGGCCAGGGCACGGGGCTGATCACCGCTGGCCTGGTGAGCCTGGTTGAACAACGGGCGCACTTGCGGGTATTCGGACAGCATCATGCGATAAAAGTGAGTAATGAGCGCTTCACCACCGCTTTCAAGCAAGGGCACGGTGGAGCGGATGATGGCGCGTTCTTCTCGGCTGAGCATAAGGTGACTCCTGGCGTATTACGAAAAACTGATACCTATGCCTATCAGGTTTCATGCCATAAAATTTATTGAACATTTTCAATTGCTTACGAATTAAGTAGTCATAAAGACATATGGCATCTTATAGTCATTAGGACCATATGGAGTCATTATGACCGCAACCTCCCTGCTGACCTCACTGCTTCCGCTGGTGGCCGACCTCTCCCGCGAGTTGCCGGAAGGCGAGCGCTATCGTCGCCTGCTTGGCGCGCTGCGAGCCCTGTTGCCCTGCGACGCCGCCGCGCTGTTGCGCCTGGACGGAGACTGTCTGGTGCCGCTGGCGGTGGATGGCTTGAGTACCGATACCCTGGGCAGACGCTTCCGGATTAGCGAACACCCCCGCTTCCAGGCACTGCTGGCCAGCCCGCAGCCCACTCGCTTTGCCGCCGACAGTGACCTGCCCGACCCGTACGACGGATTGGTCGAAGGTCTGGAGGAGCACTTGGAGGTCCACGACTGCATGGGCTGCCCACTGTTCGTCGACGAGCAACCGTGGGGCCTGCTGACCCTCGACGCGCTGAACCCCGAACGCTTCGAGCCCATCGACCTGAGCGCCTTGCAGGCCTTTGCCAGCCTGGCTGCCGCCACGGTCAGCGCGGCCGAACGCATCGATCGGCTGGCCTTGAAAGCCGAAGACGAACATCGCCGCGCCGAGGTCTACCGCCAGGCCAGCGGCCAGCAACCTCGCGACATGGTCGGCCAGAGCAAGGCCCACAAGCGATTAGTGGAAGAAATCAACCTGGTGGGGGGCAGCGACCTGACGGTGCTGATCACTGGCGAAACCGGGGTTGGCAAGGAGCTGGTCGCCCAAGCCATACACGCGGCCTCCAAGCGCGCCGAGCAGCCGCTTATCAGCCTCAACTGCGCCGCACTGCCGGATACCCTGGTGGAAAGCGAACTCTTCGGCCATGTACGCGGCGCGTTCACAGGGGCCACGAACGACCGGCGTGGCAAATTCGAACTGGCCGATGGCGGCACGTTGTTCCTCGATGAAGTGGGCGAGTTGTCCTTGACCGTGCAGGCCAAGCTGCTGCGAGTGTTGCAGAGCGGCCAGTTGCAACGGCTGGGCTCGGACAAGGAACATCGTGTCGATGTACGCCTGATTGCGGCCACCAATCGCGATCTGGCCGAAGAAGTGCGCAACGGGCGATATCGGGCCGACTTCTATCATCGCCTGAGCGTGTACCCGTTGCTGGTGCCGGCACTACGGGATCGTGGGCGCGATGTGCTGCTGCTCAGCGGGTTTTTCCTGGAGCAGAACCGTTCGCGCATGGGCCTGGGCAGCCTGCGCCTGACCAGTGACGCCCAGGCCGCATTGCTGGCGTATGACTGGCCGGGGAACGTACGTGAACTGGAGCACCTGATCGGCCGAAGCGCCTTGAAAGCCTTGGGCCGGTGTCCGGTGCGGCCAAAGATCCTCAGCCTCAGCGCCCAGGACCTGGACTTGCCCCGCAGCCCGGAAGAACACCCGCCACCTTCATCCGCCAGCCCCGCACCTGCCCTGGAGGGGGTCACGGGGGACTTGCGTGAAGCCATGGACGATTTTCAACGCAAGCTGATCATCGCCTGCCTGGAACGGCATCAGCACAACTGGGCCAGCGCCGCTCGGGAACTGGGTCTGGATCGGGCAAACCTGGGGCGGATGGCCAAGCGGTTGGGACTCAAATAAACCTTCTGTACCACCGACGCCCCATGCGGCGAGGGCATTTATCGCCTGACCATAGCGTATGCATTCCCAGGCCACTGAGCTGAAATCGATTGTCTGTGGGTTTCGCCCTAAAGCCAGCCCCCATCGGGTCGATAACCCAATATCAAAAGCTGTTTTGGCGTTCTTCACGCTCGCCCCACCTTTTTCCACAGAAGGTTTTTATGTCTTCCAACAAAGCCCGCGCAGACTCACTTTCGCTTCTGCTGTTTACCTTGCGCAGCGGCAAGCTGATGGCAATCAACCTGCTCAAAGTCAGCGAAATCATTCCCTGCCCGCCGTTGACCAAACTGCCGGAGTCGCACCCGCACGTCAAAGGCATCGCCACCCTGCGCGGGGCCTCGTTGTCGGTGATCGACCTGAGCCGCGCCATCGGCGAACGCCCTCTGGAAGATCCGGATGGCGGCTGCCTGATCGTCACCGATGTGAGTCGATCCAAACAGGGTCTGCATGTGCAGGCGGTGAGCAAGATCGTGCATTGCCTGACCACCGACATCAAACCCCCGCCTTTCGGCTCAGGCGGCGTACGCGCCTTCATCACTGGCGTGACGTCGGTGGATGGCACGCTGGTGCAGGTGCTGGACATCGAAAAAGTCATCCACGGTATCGCCCCGGCGCAGATTGAAACGGCGCCCACCGAGCTGAGCATGGAAGACGCCGAAGTCCTGGGCAACGCGCGGATCCTGGTGGTCGATGACAGTCAGGTGGCGTTGCAACAATCGGTACACACCTTGCGCAACCTCGGGCTGCAATGCCACACCGCTCGCAGCGCCAAGGAAGCCATCGAATGCCTGCTGGACCTGCAAGGCACTGCACAGCAGATCAACCTGATCGTTTCCGACATCGAAATGTCGGAGATGGACGGCTACGCCCTTACCCGGACCCTGCGGGAAACGCCGGACTTCGCCCACCTCTATGTGTTGCTGCACACCTCGCTGGACAGCGCCATGAACAGCGAGAAGGCTCGGCTATCCGGGGCCAATGGCGTGCTGACCAAGTTCTCCTCACCGGAGCTGACCAAGTGCCTGATCACGGCCGCCAAGGCGGTTGCCGAGCAAGGCCACTGAGTCATGCCTGATGATCATTCCCATGCGTATAGGGGAATGATCATCCCGGCACCTCAGGCATACTCCTGTCCTGGCTTCCCAGAACAAGGATCT
This sequence comes from Pseudomonas sp. A214, assembly GCF_900156295.1. Lineage (NCBI taxonomy): Bacteria > Pseudomonadati > Pseudomonadota > Gammaproteobacteria > Pseudomonadales > Pseudomonadaceae > Pseudomonas > Pseudomonas sp. A214. Next base: position 1,826,477 of record NZ_LT707062.1, on the reverse strand, counting down.
TGCTGATGAAAATCCACGCACTCATGTTTTTGGGCTTCACGGCCCTCGCCGCCCAGGCCCACGCCTCCAGCCCAGAGGCCTGGGCCACCCATGACAAAACCGTGCTTGCCAGTTGCATCAAGGCCAGCGGCTTGAAGAACGCCGAGCCTGTGGGCACTGCCGCGCAGTTCGATGACCGGGTGGGTTATACCGCGCTGTTGCTGCAAGGCCAGTATCCGCAGAAACACATGAAAGGCGCGACGGGCACCGAGCTGTGCCTTTACCGCAAGAAATCCAAGACCGCCTACGTGACCGAGTGGGACTCCATCCGCCCCGCCGACAACAGCCGGTGATGGCGCACAACTTGCTTCGCATCGGTTAATCGCGGCGTTTTTCTGTCGCCGCCTTCCAGCTTTTGACCGGGCGCTCAATGAACACAACGTTTTCCTGCGTAGGCTGTGGCAAATGCTGCACCGATCACCATGTCCCCCTGACCCTCGACGAGGCCCGGATGTGGGCTGACGACGGCGGCCAGCTGATTGTCCTGGTGGAAGCCTTCCTGCCCAACGGCCTCGGCCTGCCGGCGGCGCAACGCGAACACGCTGAGCGCCGTTCGGCGCGGGTCCACAGCGGCACCACCGAGGCCTTGGTGGCAATCACCTTCGCCGCCTATAACGCCGGGCGCTGCCGCAATCTTGACGAAGAAAACCTGTGCCGCATCTACGAGCGCCGCCCCTTGGTGTGCCGTATCTATCCGATGGAAATCAACCCGCACATCCCGCTCAACATTGCCGTAAAGGAATGCCCGCCAGAGTCGTGGGAGACCGGACCGCAACTGATACTCGGCGGTGAACTGGTCGACAGGGAACTGGCGCAGTTGATCGAACGCTCACGTCAGGCCGATCGCGAGGAAATCCGGATCAAGGAGCGCATCTGCGCTTCGCTGGGCATCCTCACCACCGCGCTGAAGGGCGACGGGTTTACCGCGTACCTGCCGGACATGAGCGCATTCGCCGCAGTCATTGATCAGGTCCGTTTGCAGCCACTGGAGCAAGCGGCCAGTGAATGGCAGTTCCATTTGTCCGGTGATGACGTGGCCTGCCAGGTCCTGGCCAGTGGAGCACGGGTTGCCACTGAGGCACCGGTCAACTACGCGTTTATTTCGCTGCGGGCGGCGTAAACACCCCAGGGATGAAATAGAAATCCCTTGTGGGAGCGAGCCTGCTCGCGATAGCGGTGGATCAGTTTGCAGTGATGGTGGATGTGCCGCCGTCATCGAGAGCAGGCTCGCTCCCACATCCAACATAGATGCTCCCCCATAGGTACTGCCCATAAGTACTCCATTCCTGCCACTGACTCGCCTCAATCGACGCTCCCCTCTCGCCTAACCCACATCCAGAATGTTAGCGTGCTTGGTATTCCTTGCCTGATGAGCCTTCTGCGATGAAAAAAACCGTACTTGCCTTCAGCCGTGTCACACCCAAGATGGTCGAACGACTGCAACAGGATTTCGACGTGATCGTGCCCAATCCGTCGAACGGCGACATCAATGCACAGTTCAACGAAGCCTTGCCCCACGTGCATGGCCTGATCGGTGTCGGACGCAAGCTCGGCCGCGAACAACTGCAGAGCGCCGCGAATCTGCAAGTGGTGTCCAGCGTGTCGGTGGGTTACGACAACTATGACCTGGCCTACTTCAATGAGCGTGGAATCATGCTCACCAACACCCCTGACGTGCTCACCGAAAGCACCGCTGACCTGGCCTTCGCCCTGCTGATGAGCAGCGCTCGGCGCGTCGCTGAACTGGACGCCTGGACCAAGGCCGGCCAATGGCAGGCGACGGTCGGCCCGCAGCTGTTCGGCACTGACGTGCACGGCAAGACCCTGGGGATTGTCGGCATGGGCAACATCGGCGCCGCCATTGCCCGGCGTGGCCGGCTGGGGTTCAACATGCCGATTCTCTACAGCGGCAACAGCCGCAAGACCGAACTGGAAGATCAGTTGGGCGCACAATTTCGCGATCTGGATCAGTTGCTCGCCGAAGCGGACTTTGTTTGCCTCGTGGTGCCATTGAGTGAGAAGACCCGCCACCTGATTGGCCAGCGTGAACTGGCCCTGATGAAACCGAGTGCCATTCTGGTCAATATTTCCCGCGGCCCAGTGGTGGATGAGCCGGCGCTGATCGAAGCCTTGCAGAACAACCGCATCCGCGGCGCCGGGCTGGACGTTTACGAGAAAGAACCATTGGCCGAATCGCCGCTGTTCCAGCTGAAAAACGCCGTAACCCTGCCCCATATCGGCTCGGCCACCCACGAAACCCGTGAAGCCATGGCCAATCTTGCCGTGGAAAACTTGCGCAGCGCTTTGCTGGGCGAGCGACCGAAGAACCTGGTCAACCCACAAGTCTGGAAGTAAACCATCGGGCAGGCGCCGGGTCCGGGCCTGCCATGCCCTGGCTCAGCGTGCGCCCAGGGCGGCTTGCGTCGCCACGGGCCGGGGTTTGCGAAACACCAGCACGTTCCCCAACATCACCAACACCAGCCCGAGCAGTGCCGGCGCCGTCCATTGGTAGCCCTCGACCAACGCCGAGACGTTCAACGCCACCACCGGAAACAGCACCGTGCAATACGCCGCCCGCTCCGGCCCCATGCGCCCCACCAGCGTCAGGTAGGCGGTGAAGCCGATCACTGAACCTGGGATCACCAGGTACAACAGCGAGCCGACATAGCGCGCGTTCCATTCCATATCGAACGGGATGCCTTTGAAGAGGCACCACACCGCCAGCATCGCCGCACCATAAGCCATACCCCAGGCGTTGGTGGTCAACGGTTTGAGACCGGCCTTCTGTTGCAAACTCGAGAGCATGTTACCCGCCGAAAAGCACAAGGTTCCCAGCAGCGCCAAGGCCAACCCGAGCAGCGTTTGCGGGCTTGCGCTATGACCCGCCAGCTCCGGCCAGAACAGCAGCGCCAGCCCCAGCAAGCCCAAGGCGCCGCCCAGCATGACGTTGCGGGCGATCCTTTGACCGAAGAACACGCGGGCATTGAGGGCATTCCAGAGCGTGGCGGTAGAGAACACCACCGCGACCAACCCGCTGGGAATCCATTGGCTGGCAGTGAGGAAACACATGAAGTTGATGCAAAACAGGCACAGGCCCTGGGCCACGCAAATCAAATGACCGCGCCGGTTCATGGCTTGCAGACGTCGGCTGAGCAAGAGCATCACAAACAGAATCAGCGCCGCCAGGCCGAAGCGATAGACAATCGACACGGGGATGGCGACCACGCCCAACTGCAATTTCAGCGCAATCCAGGTGGTGCCCCAGATGAGCACGGTAAGTAGATACAACGAGAGGTTCATGACGGCAACTCCTGACAATGACCGCCAGTGTTGCGCCGCCCGCCACCGGGCGCTTGCGTAAACTTGCGGTTTTGTCGCTTTGCAGGCTGGCATGAGCCGATCGACGGAGTAGGATGCAAGGCGTTGGAGAGACCCGATCATGCCCACACTGCAAACCCTGCAAGTCTTTCAAGCCCTCAACAGTTCGCCCAATGCTCGCCTTGAGCACAGTGCCGAGCTTGGAGATGGCATGGCGGCCGCTTTGTGGAGCAACCATCACGACGCCCAAGACTACGAGGCGCCGACTCACCACACGCTGTCGTGCTATATCGCCGGTGGTACCGGCACGTTTCGCCGCGAACGCCCCGACACCACCGGGGCACCCGGCAAACTCTGCGTCCTGCCGGCCGGGCATGAATCGGCCTGGGTCATCAATGGCGACATTCGCCTCGCGCACCTGTACTTCAGCCCTGAGCAATTCGCCCTCGGTTGCGTCACGCTACTGGATCGCGAGCCGCGGCAAGTGCAACTGCGCGAAACCACCTTTCTCGACGACCCGCAACAGGCACAGCGCTTTCGCCAGTTGATCGCCCTGAACTGGGATGAGCCCGGTGAACGCCTTCTGACCACCAGCCTGGCCCATGACTTGCTCAACCATCTGCTATTGAGCCAGGTCGGCCAGCGCCAGGGGCTTCGCCTCAAGGGCGGGCTGGCCGCTCACCAGCGGCGAATGCTGGTGGACTACATCGACAGCCATCTGGCCGACGCCATCAGCCTCGGCCAACTGGCGGCCCTATGTGCGCTGTCTGAATATCACTTTGCCCGGATGTTCCGCGAAAGCTTCGGCCTGCCGCCCCATCAATACGTACTGGCACGACGTCTGGCCCACGCGCGGCACTGGCTGCGCAGCACGTCAAAACCGCTGGGTGAGGTCGCGTTGGCCTGCGGGTTCGCCAGCGCCAGCCATTTTACGAATCGTTTCCGGCAGGCCCTCGGCGCAACACCCGGCGAGTATCGACAGGCGTTTTTGCGCTAGGCATCAACGTGCCCCGGTCAAATGAAACAAGCAGGTACTGATCCCGATTGCCGTAGCCACCGCCGCGCCCCTACAATGCGAACAATTCTTGTTCTCTAGCACAGCTCATCGCTGTCGGGATGCTCCTCGTTGCCGCCTGCACACACCGTCGAAGTGCTCTACAACGCCCATCACAGTTGGCTTAACGGCTGGTTGCGAAGAAAACTCGGCTGCCCCGACAGTGCCGCCGACCTGGCCCAGGACACGTTCATGCGCGTACTGACTGCGCGCGACCCGCAGCCTGTCCTGGAACCCCGGGCGTTTCTTACGACCATTGCCAAGCGCGTACTGTTCAACCACTACCGACGCCAGGACCTTGAGCGCGCCTACCTCGATACCCTCGCCCAACTGCCGGAGCAGGTGGTGCCGTCGGAGGAAGAACGGGCAATCATCCTGCAAAGCCTGATGGAACTGGACCAACTGCTCGATGGTTTGCCGCGAGCGGTCAAGCAGGCGTTTCTGCTGGCCCAGGTCGATGGCCTGACCTACAACGAAATAGCCCGTGAACTGGGAATTTCATTGGCGACGGTCAAGCGTCATTTGAACAAGGCAGCGATGCGCTGCTACTTCGCCTTATGACCCCAGCGATGAACAGCGCACCAGATGTCAGTGCGAAAGTGGCCGAACAGGCCGTGCACTGGCTTTTGGAAATGCAGCAAGGCCCACTCGATACTCGCCGGCAGAAAGCCTGGGAGCAATGGCTCAATGCTCACAACGAACATCGCCGCGCCTGGGAGCATATCCAGCGGGTCAATCAGCGGCTGCGCAGCGTGCCCTCTCCGTTGGCCCATGCGGCCCTCAATGCACCGAAGTCCGCTGCGCGGCGTCGAGCGCTCAAAATGTTGTTGGTGCTTGGGGCCGGTTCAGCGTTGACCTGGAGCCTGCGTGAACGCCAACTGCTACCCCCATTGATGGCCGATTTTCGCAGCCCGGTAGGCGAACGGCGTCGTCTGACGCTGGATGACGGCAGTCAGTTGCAGCTCAACAGCGGCAGTGCGGTAGACGTTCGCTTCGACGCTCAACGCCGCTTGATCCACCTGCTGGAGGGGGAACTGTTATTGACCGCTGCCCGCGACCCAAGGCCCCTGCAAGTGCTGACCGCCCATGGCCTGCTGGAAAGCCGCAACGCCCGGTTCAACGTACGCGAGTATCCGGACCACACCCAGGTGGCGGTGTTTGAAGGCCAGGTGGACATTCGTAGCCGACACGGCCCGGCGTTGTTGCTGGCGACGTCACGGCAACTGAGCCTTGGCATCAACGGCGCCGGGCCCGCCACGGCCCTGGATGCCAACAGCGGCGCCTGGACAGAGGGCATGCTGGTAGCGGCGCACATGCGCCTGGCAGACTTTCTCGACGAGCTAGGCCGCTACCGACGTGGCCAATTGCACTGCGACGAGGCGGTCGCCAACCTTCTGATCTCCGGAACCTATCCGCTGGACGACAGCGAGCGAATCCTCGATCTGCTGGAAGTCAGCCTGCCGGTAAAAGTGCGTCGTTTCACCCGCTATTGGATCTCGGTCGAAGCTCGAGCCTGAACCACGGCCACCCCAGCTGAAAAAAAGTGATGCACCAGTGAGCCGTTTTCCACACCTGGGGTGACAGAGAAGGAAAGCACTTCGATACAACCTTCTCGGGATTCTCATCCATGCCGCAACAACCCACCCGTCTCACCCCGCTCGCCCGTACCGTGCGTCAATTGCTCCTGGGGGCCAGCTTGAGTTTCGTCGTACTGCCTTGCGTACAGGCTGCAGATGCCAAGCCCTATCACATCGCGCCGTCGTCACTGGAAAATGCCCTCAATCAATTCGGACGCGAGGCTGGGGTGTTGATTTCCTTCAGCTCACAGACGACCGCAGGCCTGCAGAGTCGTGGCCTGGAAGGCAGCTACAGCCCAGAGCAAGGGCTGAGCGCGCTGCTCGAAGGCACAGGCCTGCAAGCCCGCCCTGAGGCAGACAACGCCTTCAGCCTGCAACCGGCCGCCAGCACCGCGCTGGACATCGGCACCACCACCGTGGTCGGTGACTGGCTCGGCGATGCCGCGCCGACCAATGTCTTCGAACACGCCGGTGCCCGAGACGTCATCCGTCGTGAGGCGTTCGAACGCCAGGGCGCGACCCAGGCCCGGGATGTGCTCAATCGCATTCCTGGCGTCAACGCACCGGAAAACAACGGCACCGGCAGCCATGACATGGCGCTGAACTTTGGTATCCGCGGGCTCAATCCTCGCCTGGCCTCACGTTCCACGGTGCTGATGGACGGCATCCCGGTGCCTTTCGCACCCTACGGCCAACCGCAGCTATCGTTCGCGCCGGTCAGCATGGGCAACATGGACGCGGTGGATGTCGTGCGCGGAGGCGGCGCGGTGCGCTACGGTCCGCAAAACGTCGGTGGCGTGGTCAACTTCGTGACGCGGGCGATTCCCGAGGCGCCGACGGTAAAGGGCGGCTTCCAGACCGAGACCAGTCCGTCTTCCAGCCACGACGGCTTCAAGACATCCGCCAACCTGCTGGCCGGCGGCACCGCCGACAACGGCCTTGGCGGTGCCCTGTTGTACTCCGGCACTCGCGGCGGCGACTGGCGCGAACACAGCGACACACAAATCGACGACTTGATCCTCAAGGGCAACTACCAACTGGACGAGGCCAACAGTTTTAATGCCATGGCCCAATACTACGAAGGCGAGGCCGACATGCCCGGCGGCCTGAATGTGGCCGACTACGACGCCAACCCGTATCAGTCCACCCGTCAGAATGACCGCTTCTGGGGCCGTCGCACCCTGGTCAACTTCGGCTACCGCTACCAGCAGGATCGACGCGAATTTACCGCCAGCACGTTTTTCACCAAGACTTTGCGCAGCGGCTACCTGGACCAGGGCTCCTTCCTGTCCCTGTCGCCTCGCGAATATTGGGTACGCGGCCTGGAAACCCGTTTTGCCCAAGGTTTCGACCTCGGGCCGACCAGCCACGAGGTCGGCGTCGGCTATCGCTACATCAACGAGGCCGGCCATGAACTGCGCTATCGCACGCCGATCGCCAGCAACGAATTGCCGACAACCTCCAGCCGAAACGACCGCGATACACGGGGTGGAACTGAAGCCAATGCAATTTTCATCGATGATCGGATCGATATTGGCAAATGGACGATCACGCCCGGTATTCGTTACGAAATGATCGAATCGCAACAGACAAACAATCTGACCAACGTGAAATACAAGGGTGACTACAACACCGCCCTGCCAGCGCTGAATGTGCTGTACCACCTGACCGATGAATGGAATCTGTATGCCAATACCGAAGGTTCATTCGGCAGTGTGCAGTACAGCCAGATGCCCAACCGTGTGAGCAGCGGTGAAGTGAAACCGGAGAAAGCCCGCACCTGGGAACTTGGAACCCGCTATGACAATGGCAACCTGCGGGCGGAGATCGGTGCGTTCCTGATCAACTTCGACAACCAATACGAAAGCAACCAAACCAACGATTCGGTGATTGCCCGTGGCGAAACCCGCCACCAGGGCATCGAAACCAGCATCAACTACGCCCTCGACGGCCTGAGTCCGGCGCTGGCCGGTTTTGACGTATATGCCACGTATGCCTTCGTCGATGCCACCATTCGGGAAGACGGACCGAACAAAGGCAACCGCGTGCCATTTTCTTCCAAGCACAAAGGCACACTGGGCGTGGGTTACACGGACGGGCCGTGGAAATTGAACCTGGACAGCACCTATCAGAGCGCGCAGTTTGCCGACAACGCCAATACCCGCGCCGAAAGCGCCGACGGCAGTACCGGCAATATCCCTGGCTATATGCTGTTCAGCAGCCGCGCCGCCTATGATTTCGGCCCGCAACTGTCGGACCTGAACGTGGCGGTGGGTGTGAAGAACATCTTCAATACCCAGTATTTCACCCGCTCGTTCGACGATAACAACCGGGGCAAATACGTAGGGGAACCGCGCACGCTGTATGTGCAGACGTCCGTGGCGTTCTGATCAGGGGCTGCGATGGATCGCTGAAACAAGACGGGCCTGCGATTGCAGGCCCGTCTGTTCGGTGGGTAATTTTAAATGATCGGGCTCAGCCGTTGAGTGCAGCCCGTTCGTTCTCCAGGAATTCTTCTTCCAGCATCGCATCGGCCAAGGCCACCGACTCGGTCGGTTTCTCAGCGGTGGCGCGTTTGACGCGCAGTTTGCCGAACAGATGCTCCAGGGCATGTTCAAGCTTGGTGGCCGCCCCTTCGATGGCCAATTCCAGCGTATCGGCCTTGTGTGTCACCGAGACCGGTTGCAGACCCTTTGGCCGTGCTTCCAGCTGACAACGCAAGTCATGGGGACCGGGCTTGTCGCCGTTCTCGTCCCGCAAATGGACCTCGACCCGTGTCAGGTCTTCTTCATAACGTTCGAGCGTGCTTTCGATGGTAGTACGTACCCACTCCTCCAGTCGGATGCTGCTTTGAATATGGTTATCGCTGTTGACTTGGATTTGCATAGTTCATCCCTTATTTCGGCTAGCTCGCCAGGGGCCAATCGACGGTAGCGCGACGGCCCCTTGAATACAGAGTCGGGCTGGCGGCAGAACAATTCAACCCCTTCGAAAAGATAAATATTCATACGCAAATAAAGCCGGACAACGGACAAAAGCGCTGTTAATGTCGGGAGTTGCCTCGCCTTGCTTACCCCACGAAAATTCTGCGCTCACCCTGCACCGTCAGCGACCATTCGCCCATTCCTGCACAGAAACGGGCAGCCTCCCGGGCCGCATGCCAAGGCCTTCAGCGCCTATGCGCCATGATCATTGTCCGACAGTTTTTCCGGCATGCCCCTTGCTACCTCTCTGCTGGAGCGGTCGCAGGTTGGGATCTTCCGATCCAACCTCTGCCTGGCTCTGGATGAAGCACGATCATGGAATGGCCGGTGGTCCGGTATCGCGAACTAATCCCGATCACGGCCGGTCAACAACTGCACGTTCAATCAGGCGGTGACGCATCATGGACAACCCTTTTCAGCTCATTACCGACGCTTTTGCGCCGCAGTATCAAATCAATCTGAGCATCCAGGGCCTGGACGGCAGCATCATGCTGACCCTCTCCAAGGCCGGGCGCATCGTCGCCAAGCGCATGATCAGCGCCCAGCAACGCAATGACCCGGAACGCCTGCGGCGCCTGGTCCAGAGCATCCAGTTCGGCATCGCCATCGAGCAGGGCCACAGCGCTGTGGCGATCCTCGAAGCCATGACCGGCGGTGACAACGTCAAGCTGCCACCACCGCAGACGCAGGGCGCGACATCCGCCCCCGCCGGTTTCTAGATCTCGCCCTTCTCCACTTCGGCGTGCTCGCTGGAACCCGCGCCAACCTTGCGGTGCGGGTGCTCGATTTTCACCGAAGGGAACTGCGAGGAAGCGTAACGCACCACCAGGATCGCGAACGCCAGCAGCAAGATGCCGCCGCACAAGTAGATGATGCCCAGGTCAGGCGGACTGTGGTGGGAGACGTTGGAAATCAACAAGCGCGTCAGCGCCGTGATCGCCACGTAGATCAGGAACCGCACCGGCATGTGGTTGGTCTTGAAGTAGATCCCGACCATCGCTCCCAATTCCAGATAGATGAACAGCAGCAGGATGTCATCGATCTTGATGTGCCCCTGCTCGAGCATCTGCAAAAACTCCATCACCGCCGCCCAGGCGGTCACCGCTCCGATGGCAAACAGTGCCAGGTAATGGAACGTCTCGACGAACAGATTGCCCAGGGATTCGGCCAACTGATGTACGTTCTGGCGCAGGTTCTCGGCCCAGTTGATTTTCACGATGTAGTTTCCTTAGGTCGACTCGACCGGATGATGCGGGTTGGACGTGACGGTTGTTCTGCATGCAGAAAAAAGGCCAGCGGCTGAGGGTGAGATGGCGATGGGCCGCAACCCGACACTTTTGCGATGTTGATGCCGCCCTGTCGTGAGCAGGCTGGCTCACACACCAGCGCTCGCGACAAATGTGCAAATACGTCTACATTAAAAAGCCACTATCCAAAGGGAAGGGATTCGCTTATCCTTTTGGCTGTATATAAATACAGTAGTCACAAAGATAACCAATGTGAAGGCATGTGAGGTGGTGAATGGCCGTCGAAGTGGTATACCGCAGCAGCCGAGATCTGGAGCGCTTGTTCATGGATAAAGCCGAAGCTGACCGTCATGACAAAATGCTGGAACTCGCCGAATTGCTGGCCGAAGTATTGCAAAAAGCCGTTCCCTCGCTGAGCGAGAAACAGGTTGAGGAAGCCGGCATCTACATGGCGAAAAATCGCGATGTGTTCGCCAAGGCGTTCAAGAGTCAACCGGACGCCTTGTCCGAACTGCTCAATGCCCCTGCTGAATAAGCCTTGAAAAGATCGCAGCCTTCGGCAGCTCCATGGAATCCACCAAGGAGCTGCCGAAAGCTGCGATCTTTTTTATCGGTACAACAAACGCTCTGCCAATTCATCGGCCACCCTGGCCGGTGAGCGTTTTTCTGCCTGGGCGTGGGCAAAGACTTCCGTAAGCCGGGCGCCGATCTTCGACAAATGCGCGGTGATCGTCGACAGCTCTTCGCCGCGATGCTTCAAGGCGACATAGATCAGGCCTCCGGAGTTGATCACATAATCCGGCGCATAGAGGATCCCGCGCCGTTCCAATTGATCGGCCACCTGCAGGTTGCTCAACTGGTTATGGGCCGACCCGGCAACCGCCGAGCAGCGTAGTTGCGCCACGCTCTGGCTATTGAGCACCCCGCCCAGGCCACAGGGGGCGAGGATGTCGCACGGGGTACTGAGCAGTGCATCGTTGGCGATCGGATGCGCGCCCAGTTGCTCCATCGCCAGTTGAACCTTGCCAGGGTCAATGTCGCTGACCAACAGTTCGGCGCCTGCGGCGTGCAACTGTTCGGCCAGGGCGAAACCGACATTACCCAGGCCCTGGATCGCTACCCGCAGGCTTTCCAGGTTATCGCTGCCCAGGCGGGCCATGGCCGTGGCACGGATGCCGGCGAATACCCCCATCGCCGCGTGAGGCGCTGGGTCTCCCGAAGCCGTGGTGCTGGTCACATGACGGGTCTGTTGGGCGATGCAGTCCATGTCCGCCACCGAGGTGCCGCTGTCGATGGCGGTGATATAGCGGCCATCCAATTGCTCGATGCAGCGCCCAAATGCCTCAAACAACGCAGCCCGACTTTCGACATGGGCCGGACGCATGATCACGGCCACGCCGCCGCCCACCGGCAAGCCGGCCAGTGCGGCCTTGTAGCTCATGCCTTGGGCCAGGCGCACGGCGTCGACCACGGCACTTTCATCGTCGGGGTAGGACAGATAACGACATCCACCCAGAGCAGGCCCAGGACGGCTGCAATGAATGGCAATCACCGCCTTCAACCCGGTGGCCGGGTCTACGCTCAGGTGCAGCGATTCAAGGCGGGAGCTTTGCATGAGAGCAAACATCGACAGGCTCCCGAATCACTTTTGTTTGTTCCGCCAGTATAGGCGTGCGCTCAAAATTTGCTGGAGCGCGCCGGAATAAGTCGACCGGACGGCCAGTCTTTTGGGCATAACCTGATTCCTTCCCCGGACGAGACTGGACGAAAGCCCGCAGCAGAGCTAAAAACGAGGCATAGCCCGGAGACTGTGATGACACCGCGCCAAGCCTTTTTTGATTGCCTGCACCGCTCCCCACCGGCGCTGTTCGAAGCAGCGTTGTGGATTGCTGCCGAACATGATCGCGAAGTGGACGTACCGGCGTTGCTGAACGATTTCAAGGATCTGCAACAGCGTGTCAGCCATGACCTGCCGATGCTGCCCGTCAGCGAACTGGGCCAACCCTTGCTGCGCCGCCTCAATGACCTTGGATTCGCCCAGGACGATTTCACGCCCCTGCGCCCACGGGCCGCGTTGCTCGACAAGGTGCTGACGCGTAAACGTGGACAGCCCCTGGCCCTCGGCCTGATCGCCCTGGAGCTGGCTCGTGGCCTGGAGATTCCGATGGTCGGTGTCAATTTCCCCGGTCACTTCCTGTTGCGGGTCCCCGGTGCCGATCATCTGCTCGACCCGTGTGGCGGACGCCGGTTGTACCCCAACGACTGTCGGGAACTGCTGCAACGCCAATACGGCGCCAACATGCCCCTCAAAGCCGAGCACCTGGTCAGTGCCGAGCCCATGCAGATGCTCCAGCGCCTGTCGCGCAATCTTCGCCAATTGCATCTGACCAACGACGACTACATTGCTGCACTGATCGACGCCGAACGGGTGCTTGAACTGGGCAACGCCAGCGCCGCCGATTACCTGGCCCGCGCCAGCCTGTACCAACGGCTCGACTGTCCCAACGCCGAACGATTCGACTTGGAGCACGCGCTGATGCTCAGCGAAGACCCGATCCAGCGAATCCGGCTGACGGAACGGCTGGGGCATCTGCCGCCCAATTCAATTGTGCATTGAGCAGGTGTAGATCGCGGATGACGAGGTGGTAACCCAACGGCTCGCCCCCTCTCCTTCGGTGGGAGCGAGCCTGCTCGCGATAGCGGTGTGTCAGACAACATGTTTGTAAGCTCAACCACCGCCATCGCGAACAGGTTCGCTCCCACAGGGGGCTCAAGGTGTATCAGGCTGATTTGCCGGATGCGCCTGTTGAAACGCTGGATGCGCAGCCGCCAACGCCGCAACGCGACGGATCCGTGGATACGCCTCCAGGGAGACATTGAACCGTTCTGCCGCGTATACCTGCGGGATCAGATACACGTCCGCGACCCCGGGTGCTGCACCGAAGCAGTAGCCGTCATCCCCAATCAACTGTTCCACCGCCGCCAGTCCCTGGCTGATCCAATGCCCGATCCACTGCGCCACCTGCGTTTCATCGTGGCCCCACTGCCGCAGCTGGTTGAGTACGCTGACGTTGTGCAGCGGATGAATATCGCAACCGATCAATGCCGCGACGCCTCGCTCATGAGCCCGAACCGTCAGGTCGGCGCTGAGCAACGGCACCTGTGGATAACGCTCCTCCAGGTACTCGATGATGGCGGGTGACTGCACCAGCAACGCGCCTTCGTCGGTACGCAGCGCCGGAACCCGGCCCTGAGGGTTGATCGCCAGATAGGCCGGCTGACGATGTTCGCCCCCAGGCGCAGCGATCAGGTTGACCGGCAGGGCCTGGTAATCCAGGCCCTTGAGCGCCAGGGCAATGCGCACCCGGTAGGACGAAGTGGAGCGGTAGTAGGTGTAGAGTTCCATGCCCTGTCCCTCACCGCGCCGGCAGGATCTTGCCCCGGCATTCGCCAAAGCCGATGGACGCAACACCTTCGCGGTGGCAACGGGCCCGCAGGATGATCTCGTCACCGTCCTCAAGGAATTTGCGCACTTCGCCAGAGGCCAGCTCGATTGGCTTTTTACCGCCCTCGGTAATCTCCAGCAGGCTGCCGAACTGACCGCTCTCAGGCCCCGACAAGGTGCCCGAACCGAACAGGTCACCGGCCTGCAACTGGCAACCATTGACGCTGTGGTGGGCGACCATCTGCGCTACGGTCCAGTACATGTACTGGGTGTTGCTCAACGTCAGGCGATGGGCCGGCAGGTTCTGCTCGCGCATGGCTTCGGTCAGCAGCAGGACTTCCAGTTCAATGTCGAAGGCCCCACCGGCCTGGTCACGCTTGTCCAGCAGATATGGCAACGGCTGCGGATCGCCTGCCGGACGCGCCGGTTGTGGGCGACGGAACGGTTCAAGGGCTTCGGCCGTCACCACCCATGGCGAGATACTGGTCAGGAAGCTTTTGGACAGAAAGGGCCCCAGCGGCTGGTATTCCCAGGCCTGGATATCCCGGGCCGACCAGTCGTTGAGCAGGCAGAAACCGCCAATGTGCTCGGCAGCATCACCGATGGCGATGGGTTCGCCCAAGGCGTTGCCCTTGCCGATCCAGATGCCCAGTTCCAGCTCATAGTCCAGTCGCGCGCACGGGCCGAAGGTCGGCTCGGTCTGGCCGGCGGGCAGCGTCTGACCCTTGGGGCGACGCACGTCGGTACCGGACGGGCGAATGGTCGAGGCGCGACCGTGATAACCGATGGGGACGTACTTGTAGTTGGGCAACAGCGGATTGTCGGGGCGGAACAACTTGCCGACGTTTTGCGCGTGTTCGATACCGACGTAGAAGTCGGTGTAGTCATTGATCCTGGCCGGCAAATGCATCTGGCAGTCGGCTGCGCGGACCAGCAGTTTCGCGCCCTGGGCTTCGATCTTGCCCCGCAGCGAGCTGTCTTCGCGCAGCAGCTCCAGCAAGCGTTCACGCAGGGCCACCCGAGCGCTGCGGCCGAGGTCGAAGAATGCATTCAACTGGCCGTCCTTCATGGCTTCGACGGCTTCGCGCGCCGCGCCGTCAAACAAGCCCGCCTGCAACGCGGCCTGCAAATCGAAAATCTGCTCACCAATCGCCACGCCGCTACGGGGAGCACCGTCATCGATACTGAAGATGCCCAGCGGCAGGTTCTGCAGCGGGAAGTCGGCATGGCCGTTGGCGGAGGCGACCCAGCTACGGGCAGGGGAAAGTTGAGTCATGGGTTATCTCCGGGTCGGGTCGAACGTGACCGGCAGCGAGGCCCAGCAGGCGTCGTAGTCAGTTTGCAATTGTGGGCAGTCCAGGGCGAAACGGCTCGGGCGCAGGACCTGGCTGGTTTCGAACATGAAGGCCATGGTGTTGTCGATTTTCGCAGGCGTCAGCTCGGCGTTGATCGCCTTGGTGCAGGTCTCGCCGTCCGGGCCATGGGCACTCATGCAACTGTGCAAGGAGGCGCCGCCGGGCAGGAAACCTTCGGCCTTGGCATCGTAGGCGCCCTGGATCAGGCCCATGAATTCATTCATCAGGTTGCGATGGAACCACGGCGGACGGAAGGTGTTTTCCGCGACCATCCAGCGCGGCGGGAAGATCACGAAATCGAGATTGGCCAGGCCGTGGACGCTGGTGGGTGAGGTCAATACGGTGAAGATCGACGGGTCCGGGTGGTCGAAGCTGACCGTACCGATGGTGTTGAAACGGCGCAGGTCATATTTGTAAGGCACGTTGTTGCCATGCCAGGCCACCACATCGAAGGGCGAATGATCCAGCTCGCAACCCCACAACTCACCGAGGAATTTCTGCACCAGCGCAGTCGGTCGGGCGAGGTTTTCGTAATGAGCGACCGGCGCCAGGAAATCCCGCGGGTTGGCCAGGCCGTTGCTGCCGATCGGCCCAAGGTCCGGCAGGCGCAACGGTGCGCCATGGTTTTCGGCGATATAGCCGCGGGCTTGTGGATCAAGCAGCTCGACGCGAAATTTCAGGCCCCGGGGGATCACGGCAATTTCCAGCGGCGCCAGTTCCAGCACGCCCAGCTCGGTGGCGATCCGCAGCCGTCCCAGCTGCGGCACGATCAGCCATTCCCCGTCAGCGTTGAAGAACACCCGTTCCATGGAACGGTTGGCGCGGTAATGGTAGACGCTGATACCGGCCGGTTTGTCCGAGCCGGCATTGGCCGCCATGCGCACCAGTCCATCGATGAAATCGGTTGGCTCGGCAGGAATATCCAACGGGTTCCAGCGCAGGCGATTGGGCGTGACCTCACCCAGAGGACCGCCCGCTATCTGATGTTCAAGCTTGACGAAGGCCGGATGATTGGCCGACGGCCGGATGCGATACATCCAGGTCCGCCGCGCTTCGCTGCGAACCATGGTGAAGGCAGTGCCGGAGAATAATTCGGCATAGAGACCGTAAGGGGCTTTTTGCGGGGAGTTCTGGCCAACGGGCAAGGCGCCGGGCAGCGCCTCGCTGGCAAATTCATTGCCAAAGCCTGACTGATAGGCCAGGTCCGACACTGTGGAATCGAGGGTCATGGAGCCTCCTGAACACAGGACTGGGTACGACCTCGTCGTTCCACGAAGAAACGTCAGGCGCACAGGTTATTTTTATCGTAATTCAATTACGCATAACGTAATTTGCTCGACAGCGACCGTCAAGCTATAAAGACGCCCATTCGCCTCTGGACTCAGCGCCTCCATGGAAACCCCGCTCAGCAACGGTAAACAGAAAGTCCGCTCGGCCGAAGTCGGCACCGACATCCTCAAGGCCCTGGCCGAACTGTCGCCCTCCACGTCGCTGTCGCGCCTGGCCGAACACGTGCAAATGCCGGCGAGCAAGGTTCATCGATACCTGCAGGCCTTGATCGCCAGCGGTTTCGCTGAACAGAACACGTCCACCAACCACTACGGCCTCGGGCGCGAAGCCTTGCGCGTGGGCCTGGCGGCGTTGAACGGCATGGACGTGTTGCAAGTGGCCGCCCTGCCCTTGGCCGAACTGCGCGATGACTTGAACGAAACCTGTTTCCTGGCGGTGTGGGGTAATCACGGCGCCACGGTCGTTCGGATCGAACCCGCCATACGGGCAGTGACCGTGGTGACGCAACTGGGGTCGGTATTGCCGCTGCTCAGCTCGTCCACGGGGCTGGTGTTCAGCGCCTACCTGCCGACGCGCGAAACGATCGG
This sequence comes from Pseudomonas sp. A214, assembly GCF_900156295.1. Lineage (NCBI taxonomy): Bacteria > Pseudomonadati > Pseudomonadota > Gammaproteobacteria > Pseudomonadales > Pseudomonadaceae > Pseudomonas > Pseudomonas sp. A214. The sequence continues at coordinate 1,809,581 of NZ_LT707062.1, read as the reverse complement.
CTTGCGCGAACAGGAAGTGAGCGCTTCCACCGCCCACGCCCTGGCCGACGACCAGGCCTATGCCACCCTGTGCCAGCAAATACGCAGTCGCGGCCTGCACCATGTGCATGGCTTGCTGATGCCCGGCGTGGATGCCCTGTCAGCCCCGGTATTCAATGCTGTCGGCCAAGTGACGGCGGTGATGACCATTGTCGGCCCGACTTCCCTGTTCCATGCCGATGAAAACGGCCCGGCGGCGCAACGACTGTTGGCCGCGACCCGGGCCGTGAGCTGGCGGATGGGGTATGAGGCAGGCGCAGGATCGGATCAGCCAACGGGCCAATCCTGATCACACCATTGATGTGAGCGGTGATACGTAGCGGCGGCAGGTAATCGTCTTGCCCTTGGGAATTCTTTATCTCATCACGCCCATGACTTTGGCCTTGGCGACCGCCTGCGTGCGCCGCTGAACGCCTAACTTGCTGTGTATCCGCCGCGAATGGGTTTTTACCGTGTGCAAGGATATGAACAAACGTTCGGCAATCTGCTGATTTGAATAGCCCTGCGCAATGAGCTCCAGCACTTCCAATTCCCGATGACTCAACAACGTGTCTTCGACTGCCACCGCCGGCTGCTCAATGTGCTCAGCCGATTGCGCCCAGCCCAACAGATCGGGCTGGCGCGCGCGTAACTCGCACAAGGCTTGCTGGGCGCGCCAACAGGCAACTCGCTTGAGGCCCTCTTGCACAAGCGATCGTGCCTGGGAACGATCAGCGGACAGCCAGACGACTTCAGCCAGCGCCAGATACAGTTCGGTCTCCAGGCCATGCATTTCACAGTGCTGTGCCCGGTCGATCATTGCCTTGAGTTGCGCTTGCGGGTCTTGCGCCCGATGCAGATAAACTTCGGTCAGTACCAACAGGTACTCAAGTCGCGGAATCAACTCCAGGGTCGCAGGTGGGGCATGCTTGGCCTGCGGCCCGTGAAAGTGACGCAAGACCCGGGTCAGGGCCTCGTGAGCCAGTTCCGGGCGTCCCTGTTGCAGCCAGAACTGGCAACTGGTTTGCAACAGCACGCCACGGTACACCGTGTCGGGGATGTGCCGCTGTTGCATGATCCGCTCGGCATCGCGCAGTTGCAGGAAAGCCTCGCCATAGTCGCCACCATTGGCCGCCAGGGTGGCCTTGCCGAGAAAACCATAAAGCACTTGTTTGTCCTGGCAATGCAGGCCCGTTTCCAGGCCCGCCTGGAACTGCTCGGCAGCCTGCTCGGCCAACCCCATGCGCAAAGCCAGACGGCCACGGCGCAAGGCAATACGTCCCAGCAAGGCAGAAAAGTCCTGGCCAGGCTTATCGAGCAACCCCTGAACTGCGCTCAACAGATGATCGGCCCGGTGAGGAGCGCCGCGTTGCTCCAGGACTTGGGCGTGCTCCAGTTCCAGCAAGCCCTCGAAGACCAGTGAGCCTTGGGCGCGCGCCAGGCACAGGGCTTGGCGATTGATCCATTGCGCAGTGGCCAGTTCCCCCTTGAGCAGTGCCTGCTGTGTCAGCCCCAACTGGCACAACAGGTGCAAGGCCCAGGCCTCTGGGTCGAGGCTCGCCTGGGCCTGGAGCAAGTGCTCGCGGGACTGCTCGCCATCCCCCGAAAGGTGCAGCAGCCAGCCCAGCAGAACCTGCCACCGGGCCAGCAGTTGCCGCTGCAGGCAGGCCGAAGGTTGCGGCATGAACCTGGCCAGTTGGTCGATGCACACCGATGCCTGATCGAAGCGTCCGGCGAACAGCAACGCAGCCGTGACCAACCCCACCGATTGCGGTGTACCGAGTGTCAGCGCTTCACCTTGTTGATCATGCAGCTTCAGCAACAGCGTCACGTTGCTGCGCTGCAGTACGTGTTCAAAATTCAGATGCTGCAGGAAACTGACGGCAGCCTCGAACTCTTGCGCTTGCATGGCCTGCTCGAATGCCATTTGCCAATCCTGCTCGGCGGCAAACCACTGGCAAGCCCGGCGATGCCAGGAGCGTCCCTGCGGCCAGGGCTCGTCACGCACCAGTCGGGCCAGCGCCGGGAAAATCTGCAACCAGTCCGAAGACTGCTCCCACGGTTCGATAAAACAGCCCAGGTCCAACAACAAGGGCAGGCATTCGGCGCCTACCGTGTCACCAAACAGATGCTCGCAGAGCCGGGCATTGAAGCGCGGCAGATGCGCCAGCACTCGCCAGGCCTGCGCCAGGTCCGGGGTCAGCGTACTGAACAGCTCATATTCAAGGTAGTCATGCAGGGTCCCGGGCCGCCCCGGCGACGCGTGGCTGCGCGCCCATTCACAACGTTCAAGCAGGGCGATGCGCACCCCGGCGCACCAACCGCCACTGCGCTGTATCACCTCGCGCGCGGTGCGAGCGCCCTGGGGACCGGGCAAATGTTTGAGCAACTGCTGGACATCGTCATGGGTGAAGACCAGCGCCTGGGCATCGAATTCATGCAGTTCGTCATCAAGTAGCAGGCGCGGCCAGTTACAGTGAGGACGACGGCGACCATTCAACCAAAGGTGAAGCGCCGGACTGCTGATGCTCAACAGACGATCGAGAAACTGATCCAGCTCGGGGTTGGGTACCCGACAGTAATCATCCAGGAACAGCCAGGTCGGTGCTTGCAAGCCCGCCAGGTGAGCCAGCAGCCCCCCTTCATCCAGCAACGGCAGCCCGAGGGTCTGCGCCAGACGCTCGCACATTTGCGCCGCGTCCAGCATTGCGCCCCCAAGCGGCAACCAATGCAACCGGCAAGCGGCGGGGGCTTGCAGGAAACACTCAGCGAACAACGCACTCTTGCCACTGCCCGCTGGTGCGCAAAGCAGTTTTACCCGCGCCTCGGAGGCCAGCAAGGGCTCGCTCAAGGACCTGCGCGGCACATGGGTCGAAGACAGGCGGGGCAGCAATCCAGGACGGTCCGGACACGGGGTCATGGCGGTCATGTGCGAAGTCCAGTTTATTATTGTTTCATCACCCTAGTCCTGTGGCGCTCACCTTTGGAGAAGTATTCAGCGCGCTGATTGGCGCCCATAAAAAAAGACCGGCAAATCGATTGCCGGTCCTCACGATTATCTAACGGCAGCCACAGTCAGCTTCAAACCGCCAGGTCTTAACGAACCCCCGTCGAGCGCAGCGCCGCGGGCGTGAAGTCAGCAGCCCTGGCTTCGAAACCGTACTCGTAGCTGCGCTTCTCTTCGTTCTTCATCCCCAGCGCGATGTAGCGGCCGGCGATGATGTCGTAGAGCGCCTCAAGGGTGTAGCCCGGATTCTGGTTGGCGTAGTAGAACTGGGCATGACCTTCGGCCACCCGCCACAGTTGACCGCGACCGTCGTAGTGATCCACCAGTGCCGCCTGCCAGCTGTCTTCATCGAAATACATGTGGCGCTTGGCGTAGATGTGACGTTCGTTTGGCTTGACCGTACCGACCACTTCCCAGACCCGATGCAGTTCATAGCGGGTCAGATCCTGATTGATGTGGCCGGCCTTGATCACGTCGTCATACTTGAGGCTGGGGGAATCCAGTTTGTAGCTGTTGTAGGGGATGTACATTTCCTTCTTCCCCACCAACTTCCAGTCGTAGCGGTCCGGCGCGCCGGAGAACAGGTCGAAGTTATCGGAGGTACGCAACCCGTCAGCGGCGGTGCCCGGGCCGTCGTAGGCCACTTGCGGGGCGCGACGCACACGGCGCTGGCCGGCGTTGTAGATCCAGGCCAGGCGCGGCTCCTTCACCTGGTCAAGCGTTTCATGCACCAGCAGCACGTTACCGGCCAGACGTGCCGGCGCGGTGACCGACTGTTTGAAATAGGTCAGCACATTGCTGGCCTTTTCCGGATCGGCGTCTTTGATCAGAAACGGCACGGCGATCTCTTCTTCGAAGCGGATCGGGGTGAAGCTGCCGTTGGTTTGTGGGGTGGCCTGGGTGATGATGCGCCGCACGTTGCCGCCGTGATAGCGGGTGACGTGGTTCCACAGCACTTCCACGCCGTTCTTGGGGATCGGGAATGCGTAGTAACGGTTACCGGTGAAGTTGGCCAGGCCGTTGCCGTCATTGATGGTGGTGACGTTGAGGGCGCTGCGCTTGGCCGACTCGTAGATCTCGGGCGGTAGCGAGACGCTGCGATGGGTCGGATAGACCGGAATCTTGTAGGTTTGCGGATAGCGCTTGAACATCGCTATCTGGCCTTCGGAAAGCTTGTCCTTGTACTTGTCCACGGTCTCGGCGGTGATGGTGAACAGCGGTTTTTCCCCGGCAAAGGGATCGGCCAGAAAGCCTTTGCTGTCCACCGCCCCGGCGTTTTTGGCGATGCCGCCGGTCCAGGCCGGAATCGAACCATCGGCATTGCCTGCCTTTTCCGCGCCCAGCGGCGTAAGGCTGGTGCCCAATTTGTTTGCTTCATCCGGCGAAACTGCCGCCATCACGTTCGCGGCCAGCAGGCTCAGGGCCAGGGCGCCGCATTGCAGAATCATCTTGCGCATTGGTTTTTCCTTGTCAGCCAGATCAGAAGTTCACGCCAAAGCTCAACGCGAGGAAGTCGCGGTCTTCGAGGACGTTGTAGTCGCCGCCGAAAAAGTCGGTGTAACTCAGGCTGGCGGTATAGGTGTTGCGGTAGTCGGCATCGACACCCAGGCTGATGGCCTTGGCGCCTTCGTTGAACAAGCCGTTGGGACCGTAGCCGGCTACGTCATGGGACCAGGAGACGTTGGGCTTGAAGTTGATACCGGCAACGACGTTGGAGTAGTCAAGAATTGCCCGGGCGCGATAGCCCCACGAGGTCGAGGTGACGAAGCCGTCGGTGTCACCGCCAAACCCGTACTGGCCGTAGACCGAGTCACGGCCATAACGCAGCTTGTCCTTGGATTCCAGGCCACCGACGTGCACCACCGCCGCCTCGCCCACCACGGTCAGGCGATCAGCGCCCAGCACCTGGTCGAAGAAGTGCGTCAGGGTGCTCTGGATCTGGGTCAATTCCTTACGACGATAACCGGTGTTATCGGCCCCGGGCGAGGTCGCGATGGGCGAAGCTGCACCGCCTGCGATCGGGTTGAGCAAGGCCAGGGTCAGATCGTTGGTGTTGAGCTGCACAGGTGCGTTGGGGCGGTAGCTGATTTCCCCGGTCCACGCGGTGCCGGTAGGCAGCGTGGTGGCGAAGCTGGCACCGTACAGACGGATGTCCTCGGGGTATTCAAGGTAATACTGACCGCGCCCCAGCATCACGCTTTGCGCCAGCCCCGAACCGCTGCCAGGGGCAAGCCCTTCTGCAATCGCGACCATTCCCGGCAATGCCGACAATGTAGACAGGCCGGCGGTGGTGGTGCCCACGGTTGGCGTGCGGCTGTGGTAGTTCATGAAGTACAGGCCGTACTCGGTGTCGTCACCGAGCCAGCGCAACGCCGTGCCCCACTGGCCGGAATCACGGGCGTCACGGTCACCGCTGCGAGCAATGACAACGCCTTCGTCATTCACCTGGATGCCTTGGCCAAAGGCCTGAGTCAATGGTACGAATGGCGCAATCGCCGGGCTGCCCACGGTGTAGCCGCTGGTGCAGCCATCGGCTACCACGTCGTTGCCAAAGAAAGTGCCGCAGTTATCGACGACCGTCTGATCCCATTCCAGTTGGTAGAAACCTTCGATGGTGAGCTTGTCGGTCAAGCCCTGGGAGGCGAACAGCATGTTCACCGGGATCAGGCCTTCCTTGATCTCGGCACCCGGCCGGCGGAACGCGGAGACGTCCACCGGGTTGATGCTGTTGATGGAGTTGCCGATGAAGGTACTTTCACCCCAACTGACCACCTGCTTGCCCGCACGCACCGTACCCGGCAAGTCGGCGATGGAGTAATTGTGATAGACAAACGCATCGAGAAGCTGCGCCCCTGACGACTTGGAGCCTTCCTTGCGGTTGCTGTCGCTGATGTCCTTAAACGGGCGGCTTTCGTCCTTGAGTTCGAAGTCATACCAATACTTACCGCGCACGAACACGCCAGTATCACCGTACTTGAGTTCTAGATCGTGCAGGCCTTTGAATATCTTGGAAAAGGTCTCGCCCTTCTTGAAGTTCAGCCGCCCATCGTCACCGGTGGATGACTGCCCCGTACCGCCGTTGACGCTGCCAACCAAGTCCCGGTCGGCGTCGCGCATGCCCCAGCTCGCGCCCACGGACAACGAGGAGTCGAACTGCCCCTCGATCTCGCCAATATTGAATGAAACGGCCTGCGCCTGGGCAGAGCAACCCAAGGCCACCGCGACGGCCAGCGCCTGCGGTTTGAAGATGGCGCGCATTGTTATTGTTGTCATGCGTCTTCCCCGGTGAGTGACAGAGCCTTCACCCTACTGCCGCACGACATGGGCGATAAGCGCACCAAGGAGGTATTCGCGCTGTACCCCGAAAGGATTACAGGTCATGGAATACGGGGCTTTGCGCCGCGCATGGACGCACTGGATGATGGGTCATCAGCGCCGCGCATATTCATCGGGCCTGTTAACTGTTGCGCGCCCTGCAACGGTGCATGTCCGGATCCGGGCTGTTTCCGACGATGGCCAATCCCTATGCTGGCCGGGCTTTCAGGGCAACGGGCCTGCAGGCACAAGCCGCCATCGCGTCCCTCGCGACCGGCGCACCGTCACTCGGATGGATTGGCGCATCGGTCCATCACCTCCCGTGTTCACTGACGTTGGTTTTCTGCTCCTTTGCAACGTCATTTTCAGGCCGCTGCTTTTTGCAGCGGCCTTTTTTTATGTGGGTTGATTTCCTGCGTGAAACTTCTCGATTCCTACAACATGGTCGGAATCTCTCACCTGCCCAGCCAATGCAATCGAACTTATAGTCTTTTTCGCCGCCTTGATGGTGACGAATAAATGAACAGGCACGGCTGCATACAGTGAGTACTGGCAGGGACATTTGAAATGCACGTATCGAAAAGGAAATCGATATGCAACAAGAAAAAAACATACTTGTAAATAGAGGTATACCTCGTAAGCCTTCGTCGTCTCCTGGATACGGATTCAGTGCTAGAGGCGTGTCAGGCCCCGACCACTCCGATCGTGCATACGACGCAGTTGACTATGCCATTGAATGGCTGATTGAAAGCAATGACTTCACCGAGACACTATTCAAAGAAAACATAAAAAATATCAAACGCATAACCGATGCCGAACTCGCAAAAACACGAGCGGCCGTTCGTGCTGTGGTCCCCCGTGAAACCGATGCTCTCGAAATTGACTTACGGACACTGAAGCTACAGATTTTCAGAGCAAGGACAGACTTTCAGCAACAAATAGAAACGGCCAACCTTTATTATGGCCATGACCCACTAACCCATAAAACTCGAGATCCTTCCTATAAGGGTTTTGAGCTTCTTGGTCGTCTCGGAGGGCAAAGGCGTTATTACAACGCAATAGCCAAATGGAATATTTCTTACGCCGCGGCCTTCCAAGCGAAGTTCCTGGCTGCGCAGATAGAGCTACTGGACGCTCGCTTAGCCACGCATAACAAAACCATTGCCAGCACCGCGGCAAAAGCAGCAGCCGCAGCAAAAGCCGCAGCGCAGGCAAAGGCCCAGACCGAAGCCAAACGTGCGGCTGTTGAGAAGGCACGCAAGGCAGCTGATGCCGAGGCTAAACGCGTTGCCGAAGAACGAGCACGGTTTGCGGCAGAGGCACAACGTCTGGCAGCGGCTGAAAAAGCCGCTGCTCAGGCTGAAGCCAAACGCAGTGCCGCTGCTCATGCACGTAAGGCAGCCGAGGCGGAGACCCGACGCCAAACTCAGGAACAAGCGTTGCGCCACGCTCTGGCTGACGGAGCATTCCCCGTACTGGGCGCGGCAGTCGCAGCCGGTCCAGTGTTCACACTCGCTGGCAGTAGTCTGATCACAAATCCGGCAACAACCTCGGCAATCCAGGCTGCGTTACGAACTGCGATAGCCATGGCTATCGAATCGGCCATCGCAGTAGCCGCACCGGCTTTGGCAGGATTTGCGGCCCTGCTTTATCCATCGGAACTGGGCAACGGTGACCTCTATGCCTTGAGCGTCCCGCTGTCCGAACTTGCACCGGGTAATTCCGACGATCTGCACGCCATCGCAGCTGCGCAAGGTGAGGTCAACCTGCCGGTCGTTATTGGTTCCAGAACTGTGGGTAACAGAACGGAATTTGTCGTGACAGGTGGCAACAGTACATCGGCGCGCTCCAAAGCACCGGTTCGGTTCGCCACGCCTGATCCCCACGGTAATTTTTACAGGTCCTACAGCCCCGACGCCACTTCCACCAGCATGATCTGGACGCCCATAGTGAAGCCGGGTAGCGCGTCCACAGTATTGCCGGCGGCCATGCCAAACGTGACCGCCTACAAAGGCCCTACCCCGATGGCGGTAGACGGGCGAATCGATACGCACCCGGAGTTTGATCTCTACAGTTTTGGTGGGTTTGTCACGGTGTTCCCCGTTGAATCGGGTCTTCCACCGATCTATACCGTCTTCAACAGTCCTTATGAGGGCGCGACTACCAAGGGTGAGCACAGTGGACGCGACTTTAATCCGGAGCAGGCAGGTGGACCTATTCTTGAGCTGGATTGGCGGACAGCGACGATTACTCAGGAGGGGATAGACGCCGTGAAGCTGCATATCGCACGACTGAATCAGTCTGATGCGAATGATGTCATGGTCGAACGGCTTCAGAGTATTGTGAGTGGCAAGGTCGATGTCACCGATACAGATCGACGGTACTACACTCACGAAATCAGGGAACTCGAAAGATTTCGAGCTATGGGACTGGCTGATAACTTTTCACCCAAAGAAGGCTCACCTGACTGGAATAATGCTCATACCGCAACGCTCGAAGATTATAAAATCTCAGATCGCGAGAACATTGTTTTATACGTCGGATGCCTTAGCAAAAGCAAACCTACAGGACGAAAGAGATTACCAGCAGCTTCTGAAGGAGATGTCGCAATGAACACTGTTGAGCAAATAGTCAAGAACGAGCCATTGGAAGAGATCGTCACGGTATTTGCGTTACTGAGAGCACACCCACATTTAGACATGCTGATCAGACGTCACAATCGTGAGCTTGTACAGCATGGAGAACTTGAAAAAGCTTACATAAAACTTTTCGAAGCAGGAGTATTGATAAGCGGTGATAAAGGGCTATGCATCAAAGGTCCAAACTGGAAAGCGCCTAAATTCATGTTAGAGAAGAGATACACCTGACACATACTATACCCAAGCAACTTGGCCGCTGAAATCTCAGCGACACTTTTTAAATGCTACAAGATTATTTTTGCGCCTTACTTTTACCAACAGCAGACTCCCAAACCTTCTAAGGCCTATTCCTACAACAAAGCAAGAATCCCACTACGGCCCCATCAAAAACTCACTGTTAGGCTGAATGTCAGTCACAGCATTCTGTTTTGACTTTAAACCTCAGTGAGTTTTTATGACACTTATCAACTACAACAGCTATCGCTCGGTAAAAGGCTTCAACAATAGAATTCGTTTTCTAGTCTTTCATTACACCGCCGCGAACTTTTCATCCTCCATCAACGCACTGACCGGTTCCTCTGTCAGCGCCCACTACCTCATCCCGGACTTCAGCGACCCGAGTTACTTGAAAGCAGGTTTCCAGGAACCGCAGATTTTCAATCTGGTCGACGAGAACCAACGAGCCTGGCACGCGGGGGTGAGCAGTTGGGGTGGTCGCACGAATCTGAACGACACCTCGATCGGTGTTGAAATCGTCAACCTGGCCACCGATAACCACGGGCAATTCACTTTCCCGCCTTATCAACCTCAGCAAGTCGAGGCGATCGAATACCTGGCGTTGAACATCCTCAAGCGCTATCCGGACATCAGCCCGGTCAATGTGGTGGGACACTCGGATATTGCTGCTGGCAGGAAAAGCGATCCCGGCCCGATGTTCCCTTGGCATACGCTGTATCTGAAGGGCATCGGCGCATGGTTCGATGAACCCACGCAGAAAGCTTACACCCGCGCCTACCAATGCAACGGCCTGCCGACTCGCGAGCAGCTGCTCGGCTTGTTCCGCAAATATGGGTATGACACGTCGGCAGCTGCCACAAGTGCGGGTTTTCAGCGTTTGGTGCGAGCCTTTCAGCTGCACTTTCGTCCAGCGAAATACGACGGTGTGATGGACATCGAGACTGCCGCGAATCTGGCGGCGCTGGTGAAGAAATACGTCCCCTGACCACCGTTGCCGCGTCTGACGACAACGGGTCGAGGCCGCAAGGTCAAACGGTGTAGCGCTGCAAGTTCGCCATCATTTCCTTCAACGCTTCAAGGTTGTCATTGGGGTGTACCGCACCCTCGAAATCACAGATTTGCTGCCAGTGGGCCGCGACGTCTTCGGGCGAGAAACCTTTGTTTGGATCGAAGCCGGCACCCAGGCTGCGCTCCCAACGCACCTTGCCCATCCAGCCGCCGCCCACTTCGAACAACCCGGAGGTTTCCTGGCAGGTCTCGCTGGCCAGGTACACCACCAACGGGCTGACGAGTTCAGGCTTGAGCTGTTCGAACACCTGCGGCGGGATCAGGCCTTCGGTCATGCGGGTGCCACCGGTGGGCGCGATGGCATTGACCAGAATATTGTTCTTGCGACCTTCGATGGCCAGAGTGCGCGTCAGGCCATAAAGGCCGAGCTTGGCCATGCCGTAGTTGGATTGACCGAAGTTGCCGTAGATGCCGGACGTGGAGGCCGTAAAGATCACCCGCCCGTAATTCTGCTCACGCAGGTGTGGCCAGGCGGCGCGGGTGACTTTGTAGGCGCCCTCGACATGGACGCGGTAGACCAGATCCCAGTCGGCGTCCTCCATTTTGTGGAAGGTCTTGTCCCGCAGGATCCCGGCGTTGTTGACCACTACATCGACCCGGCCAAACACGTCGAGCGCGTTTTGAACAAGCTTGTCGCCATCGGTGACGGAGTCGTGGTTCGCTTCGGCAATGCCGCCGGCTTGGCGAATTTCAGCGACCACCCGATCCGCCGCCGAGGCGTTGGCCCCTTCTCCCTGGGCAGAGCCGCCGAGGTCGTTGACCAGCACTTTGGCCCCCTGCCTGGCGAACAACAGGGCATGGGCTCGCCCCAGGCCACCGCCAGCTCCCGTGACGATCACGACTTTATCTTCGAAGCGCACAGATTCACTCATGGGCAGAACTCCAGCAGGCAATAGGACAATGCCCCGAGTGTCGGGCACAGGGCGGTTGGTCACAATCAACAGGGTTGCAAGTGAATGGTGGCCAATAAGGTGAGGGGATGATACGAGCCGGATCTGCTGTGGGCTCCGTGACCCTCACCAGAGGCGGGACCGAGTCGCTGCCATCGCGAGCAGGCTCGCTCCCACACAGGCCTGCGTAGACTCGCCTCTCCGTGGGAGCGAGCCTGCTCGCGATAGTGCTCCAACCTTCAACAGTTATGAGCAGACCACCTGCCTGACCGGTGCGGCCATGTTTTCGCGAAACTCCAGGTAATGCTTGAGTACCTGCACCGGGGCTTCGGTGTGCGGGTAGTGGCCGATGTCGGGCAGCAGTACGGTGTCAGGGTTGGGGATCAGCGCCTCGTAGCGCGCCACCATGTGTTCACCGGAAATCGGATCGACCGCGCCGTCGATCACCCGCAGCGCCACCTCGCCGCGCTGCATGGCCTGCACCCAGCGGTCACGCTGCACACGCCGTTCGGGAATGTAGGCAATGAGTTTGTGCATGATCCGCGGTCCGTTATGGGTTTCGACCAGGCTCCAGTAATCGTCCAGCTCGCTTTCGGTCGGGCCAGTCCTGGGGCCGAATATCTGGCGAAAACTCTTGACCAGGCCTTCTCGGGAAAAAGCTCGGCCCAGTAGCCAGCCCAAGGGGCTGAGCAACAGTTTTTGCATCAGCACCGGACGATGGGTTTCGGGAAACAGACCGCCGTTGAGAAAGACACAACTGGCGAGTTCGATGCGCGCCTCGTAGTGACGGGCGATCAGTTCCTGGGCCACGCTGTCACCATAATCATGGGCCAGTACATGCACGGCTTGCTTCACATTCAAATGTGCCAGCAAAGCCTGCTGCAGGTCAGCCTGCTCCAACAGGCTGTAGGCATGATCCGTCGGCTTGGCCGAGTCGCCAAAACCGAGCATGTCGCAGGCGATCACCCGATAACGCTGTGCCAGCGGCTGCCACAGGTAATGCCAGTCCCAACTGGCGGTGGGGAAACCATGGATCAGCAACAACGGCTCGCCGTGCCCCGCCACCCAATACCGGATAGCGTGGCCACGGAACATCAAAGTCTGGCCGCGCTGGCGCCAAATACGCAGGGGAATCTGGACCAGAGGCATCAGCATCTATAACCCGAATCTTGTTGATCCAGCTTGCGCAGCAACGCCGGCCATGCCAGCGCGCCTCCCATGCCTTGGGCGCTTTTGGTCACCCCGGCAATCATCGCCCGGGCGCCGGCCAGTATCTGCGGCTCGATGGCGATCAGTTCAGCCCCACCGTTGAGCGCCAGGACCTGGATGTCACAGGCTCGCTGGAAGGTGAACATCATCAGGAAGGTGTCGGCAATGGTGCCGCCACAGGTCAGCAGACCGTGATTGTGCAGCATCAGGAAATTATTGGCGCCCAGATCCGCCTGCAGGCGGGCCTTCTCTTCGTGATTGAGGGCCACGCCTTCATAGGCGTGATACGCCAGACTCGACAATACGAACAACGATTGCTGGCTGATAGGCAACACACCCTGCTTCTGTGCCGACACAGCAACGCCGGCCGCCGTGTGGGTATGCAGCACACACACCACATCGTGCCGCACCTCATGCACCGCACTGTGGATGGTATAACCGGCCGGATTGATCTCGTAGGGGCTGTCCATCAGCTTGTTGCCGGCCTGATCGACCTTGACCAGGCTCGAGGCGGTGACCTCATGAAACATCAACCCGAACGGGTTGATCAAAAAATCATCGGTCCCGGGCACCTTGGCGGATATATGCGTGAAAATCAGGTCATCCCAGCCATACAGGGCGACTAGCCGGTAACAGGCGGCCAGATCGACGCGGGTTTGCCATTCGGCGGCACTGACCTGATCCTTGATGCTGAGTGTCGATGGGACGGGCGCTACGCTCACGGCTCTGACCTCTGCTTTCTAGTTATAGGTGCTTGTTCTGAAACAGTCATGAACAAGCTAACCAGTCTAGTCAGCTCCCGCGAGGTCGGTAGTTGCATTGGCAGCCAGCTTACTGGCCGAGCGAGTCATCCGGGGGTGACCGTTCACCTCACATTACGTTAGCGACGCAGCGCGTCGATCAACGCCTCCAGCCAAGGTTCGGCATCGGTTTCCGGGGTGACGCTTTCGCTGGCATCCAGACGCAACATGGGCAATACCTCGCGCACGCCCAGCTCGGCGAACAACTCGCGCATCTGCTCGCCACCGCCGCAGAAGGTATCGCCATAACTGGCGTCGCCCAGGCCTATCACGGCACCCGGCAGGTCACGAAAAAAGGCTGGCAATTGGTCGCGAATCGTCGAATATAAGGGCATCAAGTTGTCCGGCAACTCTCCCATGCCCGTCGTGGAAGTCACGGCCAGCAAGGCCGCCGGGCCAAACGCCTGAATGTCCGCAAGGCTTGCGCGCGGGTTGTGCAGCGTTTCAAAACCCGCTTCACCGAGCAGTTTGGCGGCGTGCCGAGCGACTTCTTCGGCGGTCCCGTAGACGGAACCCGAAAGGATGGCGACTTTCATCAATCTGATCCTGAACCTGAATAAAAAGAGCGGCGATAGTAGCAGGCTCAGACGCAACGCTGCGATTGACTCTCAACATCCAATAATGGCCAGTAGACATCGCGGTAGGTTCTTCTAAAATGCAGCGCACACAGGGATGTTCAAGGGATGTCGCCCATGATTAATGCTCAACTGATGCAACTGGTCATCAACGCCTCGAACGACGGCATTGTCATCGCTGAAAAAGAAGGCGATGAAGACAATATCCTGATCTATGTAAACCCGGCTTTCGAACGGCTGACCGGCTACAGCAGTGAAGAGATTCTTTATCAGGATTGCCGATTCCTGCAGTCAGGTGATCGCGACCAGCCGGCCCTGGAGCAGATTCGCACGGCCCTCAAGCAGAACGGTGCCTGCCGGGAAATTCTGCGCAACTACCGCAAGGACGGCAGCCCTTTCTGGAATGAGTTGTCTCTGTCGACGGTGAAAAACGAGGCTGACGGACGCACTTATTTCGTGGGCGTGCAAAAAGACGTGACCGCTCAGGTCAAGGCTCAGCAACGCGTCGCCCAGCTGGAAAAGGAGCTGGCCGAAGCACGAGCAACCATTGCCCGACTCGAAGCGACGAACGGCGCAAACAAACCGGCGAATTAGCGGTCAGTCACTACAATCACCAGTGAAAGTGTAAATCCTCTTTTCGAGCACATCATGCAGCGCGACGCCCTACTGACGCAGGATGAATTGGATTTCATCCGGACCATGCAGCACAACCCGCAACTCAACGAGCGGGATGTAACGTCGAGCTTGCTGGTAAACGGCGGGTCGCAGATTCGTGACTTGCTGACGCGTCTGGCGGCCAACGAACAGGTGACGCTGCAAGCCAACTTCGAAAACCAGCAAATGACTTTTCCGTTGCACCTGGTGGAAGACGAATTCCACGCAATGCACCTGCGTCTGGGTGTGCCCAGCATCTACGAAGATGGGCCGAAAATTCGGCCATGGCGCCTCACGCTTGACGAGCCGGTGGCGCTGGAAAATGCCAAAGGCCTGCCCGGGCCGCTCTGGGCCCATGAGGTGTCCTGCAAAGGAATCCTGTTGCAAAACCGCAGTCGGACCAAGCCGCCAAAGCAATTTGCCTTGTGGTTCAGCCCATCAGGTTATGAAAGGATTTCCTTGCGCGGCACACTGGAACGGGAAACCGATCAGGGCCTGTACGCCTACCACCTGAGCCAGAATGACGAGGATGAGACCGAGCGCCTGCGCCAATACATCCTTCAGCAACACCGTCTGACCCATCCGGCCATGCACATCTAGTGCACGGCTTGACCTGCCGGTTATCAGGTATCCAGATTTCCCGCCAATAGCTGTCGCAACCGCTGATGTATCAAGGTCCCTTCACTGCCCAGGCAACCGATCGACGACCCGGCGAGGCTGTCCTGAAGCAGATCGGACGCGTCACCGGCCAGCATCAGTGGGCAGTCCAGGCCCATCGCCAACTTGTTCAGGCGCTTAGGTAACTCGGCAGGCGGTGCATGGTTGGAAACCAGCACCAACGCCAACGGCTGGACCTTTTGGCACACCAGGGTCAGTTCGTCGAATGGCAGCCCAATGGTCAACACCCTGACGCCGACTTCCGCCTTGGAGACGAACAGCGCCGTGACCAGCAACTCCAGCTCTCGACATTGACCGACAATGCCCACGACCAACACCCGTCGCGACTGGGCTTCGCGCTTGAGCAGGAGTCGCTGGATGATGCGTGAGCGCAGGAACCCATCGAAAAACACCCATTCGCTGGTTTGTCCGAACTCCTGCTGGCGTTGCTGCAACTGTCGCCAGACCGGCATCAGGATGTCCTGAAATACGATCGGCACGGCGTAGGTGGAAAATATCTGCCCGTAGAGACGGTCCAGCTCTATATCGTCAAAGTTGCCAACCGCGCCAGCCACCTGTTGTTGCCACTGGGCATAGTCGGCTTTCACCAGATCTGAGGAAATAAGCGCGGAAACCGGTTGCACCGATTCGGTCTTGGTCAGGATCTTTCCCACTTTGCTCACGGCCACCCCGCGCTCAATCCAGGCGAGGATGCTGCGCACCTTTTCGATATCGCCGACGGAGTACAAGCGATGCCCGCTTTCGGTGCGCGTGGGCTGAATCAGACCGTAGCGACGCTCCCACGCGCGCAAGGTCACGGGGTTCACGCCGGTCAACCGCGCTACTTCGCGGATGGGGAACAGTTCCTCCTGCCTCAAGGCAGTGGTTGCCTGGAAAACGAAGTTATCCTCAGTGATTACGCTCATTTTGGCAGACAATTCCGGCTGGCAAATTGGATCCCAGTGTACTCCCTCTGAGTCATAGGATGACAAGAACAAACGCCACTGATGCGCGATTTTGTTGCTTTTCACTCAAGAAGGAATAAACCTTGCGTGCTTTTTGGCGAACGGACGCGCCCCACCACCCTGGGGCGTTCCCGCGAATCTCCTACCCGGAGTACCGCACCTGTTTTACGGAGATACATAATGTCTACCTCACCCGTCACCTTGATGGTGGCCCGTCGTGTCGCCAATGGGCGCTATCAGGACCTGATCGTCTGGTTGCGCGAAGGCGAACAATTGGCCACCGACTTTCCCGGCTACCTGGGTTCCGGTGTACTCGCGCCACCGCCTCAGAGCGATGAATTCCAGATTATTTTCCGCTTTGCCGACGAGCAGACCCTGCATGCCTGGGAGCACTCGGCCTCGCGCACGGCGTGGCTGGCGCGAGGCAGCGAGCTGTTTGCCCACCCTTCGGAACACAGGGTGCGCGGTATCGACGGTTGGTTTGGCGCCGGCGATCAACGGCCACCGCGCTGGAAACAGGCCGTGGCCATCTGGCTCGCGTTCTTTCCGGTGTCGCTGCTGTTCAACTTTCTGCTGGGGCCATTGCTCAGTGAGCTGGGAATGATGAGCCGCGTGCTGATCAGCACACTCATTCTGACGCCATTGATGGTCTATCTGTTTATTCCGATGTCGACTCACCTGCTGGCGGGTTGGTTGAACGGTGCAGCGCCCAAAGCACTGCCAGCCAAGCCGGCTACGCAGAATCAGTGATGCCGGGCCGTTCTCGTCGGCCGCAGCGTTCGCGTTCAACAAGGGTCACTGTGGGAGCGGGCTTGCTCCCACAGAGTCGTCGCCACCTTGCGTCGCTGTTATAGTTTTACGATTGCCGTGAACCGAGCCTTCCTATGCCCAGCGCCACCGCTCCGATCCTGATCACTGGCGCAGCCCAGCGCGTCGGTTTGCACTGCGCCCGTCGATTGCTCGAAGACGGTCATCCGGTAATCGCCACTTTCCGCACCGAGCGCCCGGGCGTGCAGGCGTTGCGGGATCTGGGGGCGATCGTGCTGTTCGCTGACTTTTCCAATGAAACCGGGATTTCGGCCTTCATTGATCAGCTCAAGCAGCACACCGACCGATTGCGCGCCATTGTCCACAACGCCTCGGCATGGCTGACCGAGACGCCCGGCCACGAAGCCGCTGCGTTCAACGCCATGTTCGCCGTGCATATGCTCGCCCCCTACCTGATCAACCTGCAGTGTGCCGAGCTGCTGCAACGCTCAACCCCGGCGGATATCGTGCACATCAGCGATGACGTCACGCGCAAGGGCAGCAGCCGGCATATCGCCTATTGCGCCACCAAGGCCGGGCTCGAAAGCCTGACCCTGTCGTTCGCGGCGAAATACGCGCCACACATCAAGGTCAACGCAATTGCCCCGGCCCTGCTACTGTTCAATCCCGAAGACGACGCGGCCTACCGTGCCAAGGCCCTGGCCAAGTCCGCGCTGGGCATCGAGCCCGGCAGTGAAGTGATCTATCAGAGCCTGCGTTATCTGCTGGACAACCCCTACGTCACCGGCACGACCCTGACCGTCAACGGCGGCCGGCACGTCAAATAGCCTTGCTTCGAGGATGCACCATGGCGCTATCGCCCCAGAACTATCGCGAGATCCTCATCGGCCTGGGTGAAGACCCGGAACGCGAAGGCCTGCTGGATACTCCGGTGCGCGCGGCCAAGGCCATGCAGTACCTTTGTCACGGCTATGAACAAAGCGTCGAACAGATCGTCAACGGCGCCCTGTTCGCCTCCGACAGCGATGAAATGGTGATCGTCGCCGACATCGAACTCTATTCCCTGTGCGAACATCATCTGCTGCCCTTCATCGGCAAGGCTCATGTGGCTTATATTCCTACGGGCAAGGTCCTGGGGCTGTCGAAGATCGCCCGGCTGGTGGACATGTTCGCCCGCCGCCTGCAAATCCAGGAAAACCTCACCCGGCAAATTGCCGACGCGGTGCAGCAGGTCACCCAGGCGGCCGGCGTTGCGGTGGTGATCGAAGCCCAGCACATGTGCATGATGATGCGCGGTGTCGAAAAACAGAACTCGACCATGAACACCTCGGTGATGCTCGGCGTCTTTCGCGAATCCAGCACCACCCGCCAGGAGTTCCTGCAATTGATTCGACGGAGCAAGTAAATGCCACAACTTCAACCCGCCATGGCGCGCATCAAGGTCAAGGACTTGCGCTTGCGCACGTTCATTGGCATCAACGAGGACGAAATCCTCAACAAACAGGATGTGTTGATCAACCTGACCATCCTCTACGCGGCCCAGGATGCGGTGCGCGACAACGACATCGACCACGCTCTGAACTACCGCACCATCACCAAGGCGATCATCGCCCACGTGGAAGGCAACCGTTTCGCCCTGCTCGAACGCCTGACCCAGGAACTGCTCGATCTGGTCATGGCCAACGAATCGGTGCTGTATGCCGAAGTCGAAGTCGACAAGCCCCACGCCTTGCGATTTGCCGAGTCAGTATCGATTACGCTCGCCGCCAGCCGGGCTACTTCGTAGCCGCTAAAAGCTACAAGCTGTAAGCTTCAAGCCTGATGACCGCAAACCCACTTGCAGCTTGAAGCTTGCCACTTGAAGCTGTCTCGCAGAGACCACCATGAACGACCAACAACGCCTCGAACTTGAAGCCGCCGCTTTCCGTCGGCTGGTTGCCCACCTGGACAGCCGCAAGGATGTGCAGAATATCGACCTGATGAACCTCGCCGGCTTCTGCCGTAACTGCCTGTCCAAGTGGTACAAGGCAGCTGCCGATGAACGCCAGATCGAGGTCAGCCTCGATGACGCCCGCGAAGTGGTTTACGGCATGCCCTACGCCGAGTGGAAAGCCCAATACCAGCAAGAAGCCAGCGCCGAACAGCAAGCGGCGTTCGCCAAAGGAAAACCCGATGCCTGACCTGAACACCCTGCGCGCCAGCCTCAAGAGCGGCGAACACATTTTTGCCGACACCCTGGCGTTTATCGCCAATGGCTACGACTACCAGCCTCAGCCTTTTAAAAACGGTGACGTCGACAACGCCGCCGGGCAGAACGAAGGTTCCTGCAAGACCCTGGGCCTGGCGCTGCTCGAAGGCTTGAGCGATCAAGAAGCGCTGCTGGCGTTCGGCGAACATTACCGGTCGGTACTGGCCACGCCTGAGGGCAGCGACCACGGCAATATCCGGGCGCTGATGGCCCATGGCTTGGCGGGTGTGAAGTTCGAGACTCAGCCGTTGCGGCGGCGCTGACCCAACGCGCCTCCCCTCTGTGCCGAGGTCCGCTTTTCTGTGGCGAGGGAGCTTGCTCCCGCTGGGCTGCGAAGTAGCCCCCAGACGGCCCCGGCATGTGAACTGATGCACCAGGCGTGCTGATTTGGGACTGCTGCGCAGTCCAGCGGGAGCAAGCTCCCTCGCCACAGAAACAGTTCTCGCCAGACTCACTGATCTCACATCCCGACTTTTAAGATTGACCCGGCAACTTTATTTCGTTTGCCGGCCACCTCTGCTCGCGGCTTAGATAAAGGGAATCTTTCCTTCCTCCGAGCCGTCATCCATGAGCAGTGAAACCATCAGCCAATCGATTTCCACCGTGCACCCTGTCAGCCTCAGCCACGGCAAAAATGCCGAGGTCTGGGACACCGACGGCAAACGCTACATCGATTTCGTGGGCGGCATCGGCGTGTTGAACCTTGGCCACTGCCATCCCCGTGTCGTCGAAGCCATCCGCGAACAGGCAACCCGGCTGACGCACTACGCCTTCAACGCCGCCCCGCACGCACCCTACATCGAATTGATGGAGCGTCTGGCAGCATTTATCCCGGTGGATTACCCGGTCAGCGGCATGCTCACCAACAGCGGCGCCGAAGCCGCGGAAAACGCCTTGAAGATCGTGCGCGGCGCCACGGGGCGCACGGCCGTCATCGCCTTTGATGGCGGCTTCCACGGCAGAACCCTGGCCACTCTCAATCTCAACGGCAAGGTCGCGCCCTACAAACAGAAAGTCGGCGTACTGCCCGGACCGGTCTATCACCTGCCCTACCCCAGCAAGGACAACGGCGTCACCTGCGAAGAAGCGTTGAAGGCCATGGAGCGGTTGTTCAGCGTCGAAATCGACGTGAATGACGTGGCGTGTTTCATCGTCGAACCTGTGCAGGGCGAAGCCGGTTTCCTGCCGATGGATATTGCCTTTGCCCAGGCCCTCCGACAGTTCTGCAACGAGAAAGGCATCGTGCTGATCATCGATGAAATCCAGTCCGGCTTCGGTCGCACCGGCCAGCGCTTTGCGTTCTCGCGACTGGGCATCGAGCCGGACCTGATCCTGCTGGGTAAAAGCATTGCCGGCGGCGTCCCCCTGGGCGCCGTGGTGGGGCGCAAGGCGCTGCTGGACAATCTGCCCAAAGGTGGCTTGGGCGGCACTTACTCAGGCAATCCCATCGCCTGCGCCGCCGCATTGGCAACCCTGGAGGAAATGACCGACGCAAACCTGCAAGCCTGGGGCACGCAACAGGAAGAGGCGATAGTCAGCCGCTACGCGTCATGGCGCAGTCGCGGGCTGTCCCCTTACCTGGGCCGCCTGACTGGCGTCGGGGCAATGCGCGGCATCGAACTGGCCCATGCCGACGGCAGCCCGGCTTCGGCACAATTGACACAATTGCTGGCCTTGGCGCGGGAGTCTGGTTTGTTGCTGATGCCCAGCGGTAAATCGCGGCACATCATTCGGCTGCTGGCGCCGTTGACGACCGAGGCGGCGGTGTTGGAGGAAGGGTTGGATATTCTGGAGACGTGCTTGGCGAAGTTGTCTTGAAATACAGATTCCCCTGACCACACAAAAAACTGTGGGAGCGAGCCTGCTCGCGATTCGGTGGCACATCCAACACTGATGCAAGCTGACCCGGCGCCATCGCGAGCAGGCTCGCTCCCACAGGGGGGGTTGTGGTGAACAAAACATCTTGTCCACTGAACAGAAAAATCCCGCGCATAAAAAAACCGGCCGAAGCCGGTTTTTTTGTACCTGTTGAATCAGAACGAAGCGTTCTGCAGACCATCCAGGTAACGCTCGGTGTCCAGGGCTGCCATGCAACCGGCACCCGCCGAGGTAATCGCCTGACGGTAGACGTGGTCCGCCACGTCGCCGGCCGCGAAGATACCTTCGACGCTGGTGGCGGTGGCGTTGCCGTCGCGGCCGCCCTTGACCACCAGGTAGCCGTCCTTGAGTTCCAGCTGGCCTTCGAACAACGAGGTGTTCGGAGTGTGGCCGATGGCGATGAACACACCGTCGACTTTGATCTCGTCAAAGCTGCCGTCGTTGTTCTTCAGCCGGGCACCGGTCACGCCCATGTTGTCGCCCAGCACTTCATCCAGGGTGGCGTTGAGCTTGAGGATGATCTTGCCTTCAGCCACACGGGCATTGAGCTTGTCGATCAGGATCTTCTCGGCGCGGAAGGTTTCGCGACGGTGGATCAGGGTGACCGTGCTGGCGATGTTGGCCAGGTACAGGGCTTCCTCGACGGCGGTGTTACCGCCACCCACCACAGCCACTGGCTTGTTGCGGTAGAAGAAGCCGTCGCAAGTGGCGCAGGCGGAAACGCCTTTGCCCATGAAGGCTTCTTCCGATGGCAGGCCCAGGTAACGAGCGCTGGCGCCGGTTGCAATGATCAGGGCATCGCAGGTGTAGGTCGCGCTGTCACCGGTCAGGGTGTACGGCTTGGCGGCGAAATCCACGGCATTGATGTGGTCGAAAACGATCTCGGTCTCGAAGCGCTCGGCGTGCTCTTTCATACGCTCCATCAACACCGGGCCGGTCAGACCGTGGACGTCGCCCGGCCAGTTGTCGACTTCGGTGGTGGTAGTCAATTGACCGCCGGCTTGCATGCCGGTAATCAGCAGCGGCTTGAGGTTGGCACGGGCGGCATACACCGCAGCGCTGTAACCGGCAGGGCCGGAACCGAGAATAATCACTCGCGAATGACGCACTTCAGACATGACCTGCTCCTGTTGACCGGCCCTTGCGGGCCGGAACGCCGGGTGAGCGGCGCGAATAAAAGGGACTGTTGACGCACTTGGGGAAGGCTTGGGTTCGACAGTCCTGAAAAGAATGGGTGCAGCGTATCGAGGGAGCGAAGATTAAGGAAATACGGTTTAACAATCCAGCTCATAGGTGAGCTCTATCCAGATCAGTCAGTTCAATAAACTCGGCAAACGTTGTTACACGCCATGTCGATGCTTTCCCGAGCCCGGCAAAGCCGGTATGGTCGGCGCGTTCATCTTCGCTCGGAGCCTCTTATGCCCGCCCCCGTCCTGTCCGGCCCGCAATATTTGCGAGAAGGACTCAAACTGGTCTTAAGCCCGGGTCTGCGCTTGTTTGTGCTGTTGCCATTGGTGATCAACCTGGTGCTGTTCGTCGGATTGATCTACCTGGCCGGCCATCAGTTCAGCCTATGGGTCGACACGCTGATGCCGTCGTTACCGGATTGGCTGAGCTTTCTCAACTATGTCCTGTGGCCGCTGTTCGTGGTGCTTGTGGTGCTGATGGTGTTTTTCACCTTCACTATGCTCGCCAATGTCATCGCCGCGCCGTTCAACGGTTTTCTCGCGGAGAAAGTCGAAGTGGTGATCCGTGGCACCGACGACTTCCCGGCCTTCAGCTGGGGCGAGTTGATCGCCATGATCCCTCGCACCTTGGCCCGGGAGGCACGCAAGCTCGGCTACTTCCTGCCCCGCGCCCTGGGCCTGCTGGTGCTGTCCTTCATTCCGGTGATCAATATCGTCGCGGCGCCGTTATGGCTGCTGTTCGGGGTGTGGATGATGGCGATCCAGTACATCGACTACCCGGCGGACAACCACAAGCTGGGCTGGAACGAAATGCTCGCCTGGCTGCGGGAAAAACGCTGGCAGAGCCTGGGTTTTGGCGGCAGCGTGTACCTGGTGCTGCTGATCCCGGTGGTCAACATCCTGATGATGCCGGCAGCGGTAGCCGGCGCGACCTTGTTCTGGGTGCGCGAGCAAGGCGCCGAGACCGCGTTGGCCCGCCAAGGCTGACCCGTCACAAATCCATCATTCAAGCGTCACAATGGCGAAATGGCCCCGGTCGACACTGGGGTCATGAGCACACACCTGCATATCACCCTCATCACCGAAACCTTCCCGCCGGAAATCAATGGCGTGGCCAATACCCTGGGCCGCCTGTGCGACGGCTTGCGCGCTCGCGGGCATCAGGTGGAATTGATACGGCCCCGTCAGGCTGGCGATCAACGCCAGGCCAGCGACGAGCAGTTGTTGCTGTGCCGAGGCTGGCCGCTACCGGGGTATCCGGGCTTGCAGTGGGGCCAGGCTTCGATGCACAAGCTGCTGCGGCGCTGGAAACGTCATCGCCCGGACGTGCTGTATATCGCCACGGAAGGGCCGCTGGGTTTATCGGCATTGCGGGCGGCCCGGCGCCTGGGCATCTCGGTAGTCAGTGGCTTCCACACCAATTTCCAGCAATACACCCAGCAGTATGGCCTCGGGTTGTTGAGTCGGGCCCTCACCCATTACCTGCGCTGGTTCCACAACAGCTCCAGCCTGACCCTGGTGCCGAGCCTCAGCCAGCGCATGGAGCTGGAACGCCGGCATTTCGAGCGTGTGGCGCTGTTGTCCCGCGGTGTGGACAGCCAACTGTTCCATCCGATCAAACGCTCGACAACCCTGCGTGAGGCCTGGGGCTTGGGCGATGACGATATTGCGCTGATCCACGTCGGGCGTCTGGCGTCGGAGAAGAACCTGGGTCTGCTCAAACGTAGTTTCAACACACTGTGCAGCGCTTTCCCGGAGCGGCGGCTGAAACTGGTGGTAGTAGGCGACGGTCCACAACGGGCCGCGCTGCAACAGGAACTGCCCGACGCGATCTTTTGTGGGGCCCAGCGTGGCGAATCGCTGGCCTGCCACTATGCGTCCGGGGATGTATTCGTCTTTCCGAGCCTGACCGAAACCTTCGGCAATGTCGTGCTGGAGGCGCTGGCGTCCGGGCTGGGTGTGGTGGCCTATGATCAGGCCGCGGCGGCGCAACACATCCGTCACGGTCACAACGGCGTGCTGGCCATGCCGGGGGATGAAGAGGCGTTCTGCGACGCGGCCCGGTGGCTGCTGGAGGAGCGTGAAACCTTGCGTTGTGTGCGGCTCAATGCGCGCCAGCATGCCAGTCGCCAGGGCTGGCCATCGGTGATCGAGCAGTTCGAGACGCAGTTGCGCGGGGTTTGTGTCGGTGAACAGGTGATGCCGGCTGCGCCGACGGTGCGCTGATTTTTTCAGTGACGCTGGGGCCGCCATCGCGAGCAGGCTCGCTCCCACAGGGTGTTGTGTTGATCACACGTTCGGTGAACAACCCAAATCCGGTGTGGGAGCGAGCCTGCTCGCGATGGCAGGCGCCGCTTAAACCAGTGTCATCAACGCCTCACGGCTGAACGGCAAGATCTCCTGCTCCCGGCCTTCACGCACTTTTTGCGCCCAATCCGGGTCTACCAGCAGCGCACGCCCCACCGCCACCAGGTCGAACTCATCATTGTTCAGGCGCTCCAGCAGTTTCTCCAGGCTGGCCGGCTGCGCGACTTTGTCGGTGTTGACCATAAACTGCAGGAACTCGCCATCCAGGCCAACGCTGCCGACGGTGATGGTTGGTTTGCCGGTCAGCTTGCGGGTCCAGCCCGCCAGATTCAGCTCGGAGCCTTCGAATTCAGGCTCCCAGAAGCGACGTGTCGAGCAATGGAAAATATCCACACCGGCCTCTGCCAAAGGCTTGAGGAATTCGCCCAAGGCCTCTGGCGTTTGCACCAGACGCGCGCTGTAGTCCTGCTGCTTCCATTGGGAGAAACGGAAGATGATCGGGAACCCTTCACCTACCGCAGCACGCACGGCGCGGATCAGTTCGATGGCGAATCGCGATCGGTTGGCCAGACTTCCACCATAACCGTCGGTGCGCTGGTTGCTGCCCTCCCAGAAGAACTGGTCCACCAGGTAACCATGGGCGCCGTGGATCTCCACGCCGTCCATGCCGATGCTCTGGGCGTCTTTCGCCGCCTGGGCGAACGCTGCGATGACTTCGTCGATATCCGCCTGGGTCATGCCGTGAACCACGACCTGGCCGTCCTTGAGTTTTTCCGAAGGACCATAGCCCGGCACGCTCGCGTCCGGCTCGGTCCCCAGGCGCCGCACGTTACCTACGTGCCAGAGCTGCGGAACGATCTTGCCGCCTTCGGCATGCACGGCATCAACCACTTGTTTCCAGCCGGCCAGCGCGGCCTCGCCGTAAAAATGCGGCACGTTCGGATAACCGTTGGAGGCCTTGTGCCCGACAGTCGTGCCTTCGGTAATGATCAGACCGACGCCGGCCGCCGCGCGACGGCGGTAATATTCCACGACCTTGGTGTTCGGCACGCCGCCTGGGGAAAAGGAGCGAGTCATCGGCGCCATCACTACCCGGGTCGGCAGCTCCAGCGCACCGAGATGGAAGGGTTTGAACAAGGCTTTTACAGGCATGGGACACTCCACGGAAACAGGGTCGCAGGTCGAATATGACAGCGATAATATGGACCGTGGAAAGCAATGGGTAGCACTATTGATTTGAATGATTGTGGATCAAAAGGAAGCCGAGAGGAGTGTGCCCGCACACAACAGGGTGATGGTTGCTCCGGAGGTTCAGCTCAAGGCTTTTTCGATAGCCTGGATCACGGCCGGATCATCCGGCGCCGTGCGCGGTGAGAAACGCGCCAGCACCCGACCGTCCTTGCCCAGCAGGAACTTCTCGAAGTTCCAGGTGATGTCCCCCGGAAACTCGGCCCCCTCGCCTGCCAGCAGACGGTACAACTGATGACGGTCGTGCCCGTTCACTTCCAGTTTGCTGGACAACGGGAACGTCACACCATAATTGAGGCTGCAGAAATCCTGGATTTCCTGTTCCGTCCCCGGCTCTTGTCCGGCGAACTGGTTGCAAGGCAGGCCCAGCACACAGAACCCCTTGGCCTTGTATTGCTGATAGAGGTTTTCCAACGCAGCGTACTGAGGTGTCAGGCCACATTTGGAGGCGACATTGACCACCAGCACGACTTGCCCCTTGAACGGCGCCAGATCAAGTTCCTGACCATCCAGGGCTTTAAGTTTAAGGTCGTGGAAAGCACTCATGACGAACTCCAGGTTTGCGGATCTTTTCGAACAGCCATGGACGATGCTAACAGCAACAGACTAAAAAGGCGCCGTAAGGCGCCTTTCCAGTTCACTTGAGCGTAGCGCACAAATCAGTGGTGATGGCCACCTTCACCATGGACGTGACCATGGGCGATTTCTTCCTGGCTGGCATCACGAATGTCGACGATCTTGACCTGGAAGTTCAAGCGCTGACCGGCCAACGGGTGGTTGCCGTCAACGGTGACGTCATCGCCTTCCAGGTCGCGGATGGTGACGATCTGCATCTGGCCATCGGGGGCCGAAGCGTGGAACTGCATGCCTACTTCCAGCTCATCCACGCCCTCGAACATGCTGCGGCTCAGGGTGCTGACCAGCTCGGCGGAGTATTCGCCATAAGCATCTTCCGGCTCAACGGTAACGTTCAGCTCGTCACCGGAAGTTTTACCTTCCAAGGCTTTTTCCAGACCCTGGATGATGTTGCCTGCGCCATGCAGGTAGACCAGCGGAGCGCCGCCGGCAGAGCTGTCGATGACCTCACCAGCGTCGTTGGTCAGGGTATAGTCGATGGAGACAGCCTTATTGGCGGCGATCAGCATGGGGCGAGACCTTTTGCATAAGAATGAAGAACGGACAAGTCTAAACAAGGATTTGCCCGAAAGCGAACGGAACCCGGACAAACGGGCTTGTTCGAACAGACCGACGGTCACCGGTTTTCATCAGGATGAGGACGGGCACTGGGTGGCCGAGCTGTCCTGTGGCCACACCCAGCATCTGCGCCACCTGCCGCCGTGGCAGTCCCGGGCCTGGGTGCTGGACCCGGCGCAACGTATTGAAAAAATAGGCCAGTCCTTTGACTGCGGCTGGTGCGCACAGGCCCCGGTTAGCGATAACCTTGGCGCCTGAATTGACGGTAGACGGCAGTTATAGCCTCGCCTTTGCCATGCACCTTTAGAGAATCCGCATGCAAACTTTTTTTATCGCGCCCACCGATTTTGGTGTGGGTCTGACCTCCATCAGCCTCGGGCTGGTGCGCACACTCGAACGGGCCGGGCTGAAAGTCGGTTTTTTCAAACCTATCGCCCAGCCCCATCCCGGCGATACCGGACCGGAACGCTCCACCGAACTGGTGGCCCGCACCCACGGCCTCAAGCCGCCGCAGCCGCTGGGCCTGGCGCACGTCGAACGCATGCTGGGCGACGGCCAGCTCGATGAGTTGCTGGAAGAAATCATCACCCTCTACCAGCAGGCTGCCATCGGCAAGGACGTGCTGGTCGTCGAGGGTATGGTCCCGACCCGCAACGCCAGCTATGCCGCGCGGGTCAACCTGCACCTGGCCAAGAGCCTGGACGCCGAGGTCATCCTGGTGTCGGCGCCGGAGAACGAAGTGCTGACCGAGCTTTCCGGTCGCGTCGAGCTGCAGGCGCAACTGTTCGGCGGGCCCAAAGACCCGAAAGTCCTCGGCGTGATCCTGAACAAAGTCCATACCGAGGAAAGCATGGAGGCCTTCTCCGCGCGGCTCAAGGAGCACTCGCCGCTGTTGCGCAGCGGCGATTTCCGCCTGCTGGGTTGCATCCCGTTCCGCCCCGAACTCAACGCCCCACGCACCCGTGACGTGGCCGACCTGATGGGCGCGCAGGTGCTCAATGCCGGCGATTACGAAACCCGGCGCATGAGCAACATCATTATTTGCGCCCGCACCATGCGCAACACCGTGGAGCTGCTCAAGCCCGGCGTGCTGGTGGTGACCCCGGGTGATCGCGACGACATCATCCTGGCCGTGAGCCTGGCAGCGCTCAACGGCGTACCGTTGGCCGGCCTGCTGCTGACCAGCGACACCCTGCCCGACCCGCGCATCATGGACCTTTGTCGAGGCGCCTTGCAGGCGGGGCTTCCGGTGCTGTCGGTCAGTACCGGGTCTTACGACACCGCCAACCTGCTCAATGGCTTGAACAAGGAAATTCCGATCGACGACCGCGAACGTGCGGAGATCATCACCGATTTTGTCGCCAGCCACCTGGATGCCAAATGGCTGCATCAGCGTTGCGGTACGCCACGGGAAATGCGCTTGTCGCCGGCCGTGTTCCGCTACCAATTGATCCAGCGCGCCCAGGCCGCCGACAAACGCATTGTGCTGCCTGAGGGCAGTGAACCGCTGACAGTCCAGGCCGCCGCCATTTGCCAGGCCCGAGGCATCGCTCGCTGCGTGCTACTGGCCAAACCGGCGGACGTCGAGGCAGTGGCTCGAGCCCAGGGCATCGAACTGCCGCCGGGGCTGGAGATCCTCGACCCGGATTCGATTCGTGAGCGTTACGTCGAACCGATGGTGCGGCTGCGCAAGAGCAAAAGCCTGAACGCGCCGATGGCCGAACAGCAACTGGAAGACACCGTGGTGATCGGCACCATGATGCTGGCGCTCGATGAAGTCGACGGGCTGGTATCCGGTGTTATCCACTCCACCGCCAACACCATCCGCCCGGCCTTGCAACTGATCAAGACCGCCCCGGGATGTTCGCTGGTGTCTTCGGTGTTTTTCATGCTGTTCCCCGAAGAAGTGCTGGTCTATGGCGACTGCGTGATGAACCCGCATCCCAGCGCCGCGGAGCTGGCGGAGATTGCCCTGCAAAGCGCCGACTCGGCTGCCGCGTTCGGCATCACGCCACGGGTGGCAATGCTCAGCTATTCCAGCGGCGAGTCGGCCAGCGGTGAAGAGGTGGAGAAAGTCCGCGAAGCCACCCTGCTGGCCCACGAGGCGCAACACGGCTTGCTGATCGACGGGCCGCTGCAATACGACGCCGCCGCCAACGAAACCGTGGCCCGACAACTGGCGCCCAATAGCCAGGTGGCCGGCCGGGCGACGGTGTTCATCTTCCCGGACCTGAACACCGGCAACACCACCCACAAGGCCGTGCAACGCAGCGCCGATTGCGTCAGCCTCGGGCCCATGCTGCAAGGCCTGCGCAAACCCGTAAACGACTTGCCCCGCGGCGCTCAGGTCGACGACATCGTGTACACCATCGCCCTGACCGCGATCCAGGCCGCCAACCGACCCATGGATATTTAAATGCTGGATTTCCTGCCTGCTCCTGTGCGCGGCGTCATTGCCTCGCTGCTGTTGGCGTTGAACACCATCGCCTGCTGCACCCCGCTGTTCATCGTGGCAATCTTCAAGCTGTTGCTGCCCTTCCCCGCCGCCCAGCGTTTCACCGACTGGCTGATGGGCCACATTCATGAAGTCTGGATCAGCAACAACAAGGCCTGGATGAACCTGCTGCGCCGCACCCGCTGGCACCTCAGCGGCCTGGAAGGCCTGGACTACCAGCACTCGTACCTGATCACCAGCAACCACCAGAGTTGGGTCGATATCATGGTGTTGCAGTACGTGCTGAACCGGCGCATTCGCCCATTGAAGTTCTTTCTCAAGCAGGAACTGATCTGGGTACCGGTGATCGGCCTGGCCTGGTGGGCCCTGGGGTTCCCGTTCATGAAGCGCTACTCCAAGGCTTACCTGGAGAAGTACCCGGAAAAGAAAGGCAAGGACCTGGAAACCACCCGCAAGACCTGCGCGAAATTTCGCAACAACCCCGTGGGCATCTTCAACTTCGTCGAAGGCACACGCTTCACCGAAGGCAAGCATGCCCAGCAACAGTCACCCTTTCGCTACCTGCTCAAACCCAAGGCCGGTGGGATTGCGTTTGTGCTCGATGCCATGGGCGAACAGCTGGAGTCGATCATCAACGTGACCATCCACTATCCCGGCGGCCGACCGGGGTACTGGGATTTGCTCTGCGGAAAAGTTGACGAAGTGGTGGTGCATTTCCAGGAACTGAAGATTCCGCCGCAGTTCATCGGCAGGAACTACGACCAGGACGGCGCCTATCGCCTGGAGTTCCAGGGCTGGATCAATCAGTTGTGGCAGGATAAAGATGCGTTGCTGGAACAGATGCATCGGGAGTATCCAGACCGCCATTGAATCCCTTGTGGGAGCGAGCCTGCTCGCGATTGCGGTGTCTCAGCTTGGATAAATGGAGACTGACCCACCGCTATCGCGAGCAGGCTCGCTCCCACAGTTGACCGAGTTGTTCCTTGAAATGAAAAAGCCCGCAGATGATCGCTCATCTGCGGGCTTTTTCTTGTCGCTTGAAGCTAGAAGCTTGCAGCGGCTTCCTTAGATCGCCCCACGCTTGCGCAGCAGATCCAGCACCTGCTTGACGCTCTCTTCCAGGGTCAGCGACTGGGTGTCGATCACCAGATCGGCGTCCAGCGGCACGTCATACGGGAAGGACTCACCGGGGATGTTGTCGCCGGCAGCAGCGTACAAACCTTGCGGATCACGCTGGGCGCAGACGATTGGCGAGGCCTGGACATAGACCGTCAGCAGACGTTCCTTGCCGATCAGGTCTTTGGCCTGCTCGCGCCCTTCTGCATTCGGCGCGACGAACGCGGCTAGGGTCAGCAGCCCGGCTTCGTTGAACTGACGGGCAACGTGGGCCGCACGACGCCAGTTCTCGGTACGTCCGGCACGGTCCTGTGGCAAGCCCTTGTTCAAGTCATGACGCAGGTTCTGGCCATCGAGCACGAAGACCGCACGACCCATGTCGAACAGCTTGCGTTCCACCGCATAGGCCAGCGTGCTTTTGCCAGCACCCGACAGGCCGCTGAACAGCACCGTGGCCGGTTGCTGGCCGAAGCGTTGGGCGCGCTCTTCCACCGACACATGAGCCAGTTTGCCGTGGTGCGTGCTGGTGCCGTGAGCCAGCGGCTGGGCGACGATCATGCCGGCGCCGACAGTGCCATTGGTCAGGCGATCGATGACGATGAACGCGCCGGTGGTGCGGTTGCTCTCGTAACCGTCCAGGGCGATCGGCGCATCCAGGGCGATCTTCACCTTGCCGATTTCGTTGAGCTGCAACGCGCTGGCCGGGCCTTCTTCCAAGGTGTTCACGTCGACCTTGTTGACGATGCTGGCAATCGAGCCCGGCACGTAACTGGTGGCGCGCTTGATGTCGTATTTCTTGCCCGGCAGCATCGGCTCTTCGGCCATCCACACCAACATCGCTTCGAAGCTGTCGGTGACCGGCGGCACGCTGTCGGCATGCACCAGCAGGTCGCCACGGGAGATGTCGATCTCATCTTCCATGGTCAGCGTCACTGCCTGGCCAGGGCCCGCGTGTTCCAGCTCGCCTTCGAAAGTGACGATGGACTTCACGCGGCTGCTCTTGCCCGAAGGCAGCACCACCACTTCGTCGCCCTTGTGCACGATGCCGCTGGCCAGGGTGCCGGCGAAACCGCGGAAGTTCAGGTTCGGACGGTTGACGTACTGCACCGGGAAACGCAGGTCGGTGAAGTTACGGTCGCCCGCCACTTCCACGGTCTCGAGAATTTCCATCAGCGACTGGCCGGTGTACCAAGGCGAGCGCTCGGACTTGTTCACCACGTTGTCGCCCTTGAGGGCCGACATCGGCACGAAGTGCATGCTGGTGGGCTTCATCTTCAAGCCTTCGGCGAACTTCAGATAGTCGGCCTTGATCGACTCGAACACGCCCTGGTCGAAGTCCTTGAGGTCCATCTTGTTGATGGCCACGACGATGTGCTTGATGCCCAGCAACGAGGCGATAAAGCTGTGGCGACGGGTCTGGGTCTGCACGCCGTAGCGGGCATCCACCAGAATGATCGCCAGGTCACAGGTGGAAGCTCCGGTGGCCATGTTGCGGGTGTACTGCTCATGGCCCGGGGTGTCGGCGATGATGAATTTGCGCTTGGCCGTGGAGAAATAGCGGTACGCGACATCGATGGTGATGCCTTGCTCGCGCTCGGCCTGCAAGCCATCGACCAGCAACGCCAGGTCGATGTCGTCACCGGTGGTGCCGACTTTCTTCGAATCGCGGGTAATGGCTTCCAGATGATCTTCGTAGATCATCTTGGAGTCGTGCAGCAGGCGCCCGATCAGGGTGCTCTTGCCGTCGTCGACGTTACCGCAGGTCAAAAAACGCAGCAGCTCTTTGCGCTCGTGCTGGCCCAGGTAAGCGAGGATGTCCTCGCTGATCAAATCAGATTGGTGCGACATGACAACCCCTTAGAAATAACCCTGACGTTTCTTATCTTCCATCGAGCCTGCGCCATCGTGGTCGATGACCCGGCCCTGGCGCTCGGAAGTTCGCGTCAGGAGCATTTCCTGAATGATGTCCGTCAGGCTTTCGGCCTCGGACTCCACCGCGCCCGTCAACGGGTAGCAGCCAAGGGTGCGGAACCGCACTTTCTTTTTGACGATACGGGCTTTGTCTTCATCGGACAGGTGCTCGAGGATGCGCTCGTCGTCGATCATGATCAGCGTGCCGTTCTTCTCGATCACTTCGCGCTCGGCGGCGAAGTACAGCGGCACGATCGGGATGCCTTCGAGGTAGATGTACTGCCAGATGTCCAGCTCGGTCCAGTTCGACAGCGGGAATACGCGAATCGACTCGCCCTTGTTGACCTTGCCGTTGTAGACGTTCCACAGCTCCGGGCGCTGGTTCTTCGGATCCCAGCGATGCTTGCTGTCGCGGAACGAGTACACGCGCTCCTTGGCGCGGGACTTCTCTTCATCGCGGCGGGCACCACCAAAAGCGGCGTCGAAACCATACTTGTCCAAAGCCTGTTTCAGGCCTTCGGTCTTCATGATGTCGGTGTGCTTGGCGCTGCCGTGAGTAAACGGGTTGATGCCTTGCGCCACACCGTCCGGGTTCACGTGAGTGATCAGGTCCAGGCCCAGCTCTTCAACCATGCGGTCGCGGAACTTGTACATTTCCTGGAATTTCCAGCGGGTGTCGACATGCATCACCGGAAACGGCAGCTTGCCGGGGAAAAACGCCTTGCGTGCCAGGTGCAGCATCACGGCGGAGTCTTTACCGATGGAGTACAGCATCACCGGGTTATCGAACTCGGCGGCCACCTCGCGGATGATGTGGATGCTTTCCGCCTCCAGCTGTTTCAGATGCGTCAGTTTGTCGACCATGGCTACTCACGAAAACTTTCTTATGAACGGCCAGCGGGCCGTGTTCGAGCGGGGAATCCTAGCACAGCGACCTCTTCTAATCAGGGCGCCAACTAGATCGAAACAGCATATGGATATGCCTGCCGGTTCGGGCGTTGCGGTGGCCTCCGTGGGAGCAAAGCTTGCTCGCGATGACGTCGGCACATGCAATACCGCTATCGCGAGCAAGCTTTGCTCCCACAGGCCCGCTCCCACATTCAGTTCAGCGTTAGTCAGATGGGATTCGGGCAATCTATGAAGATATGCTCCAAAGCAAAGCGCCGCGCCA
Organism: Pseudomonas sp. A214; assembly: GCF_900156295.1. Taxonomy (NCBI): domain Bacteria; kingdom Pseudomonadati; phylum Pseudomonadota; class Gammaproteobacteria; order Pseudomonadales; family Pseudomonadaceae; genus Pseudomonas; species Pseudomonas sp. A214. Next base: position 1,776,064 of record NZ_LT707062.1, on the reverse strand, counting down.
GGTAATCGCCCAATGCCTGCACACCATAGCGCTCGGTCGCATGGTGCCCGGCGGCGATGAAGCTGATGCCGTTTTCCCGGGCGCTGTGAAAGGTCTGCTCGGACGCCTCGCCACTGAGAAACAGATCAACCCCGGCCAGCACGGCCTGATCGATGTAGCCCTGGCCTCCGCCCGTGCACCAGCCGACCCGGCGGATCATCTGCTCGCCTTCGATCAACAAAGGTTCGCGGCCCATGACTTCCTGCACTTTACGGGCGAAGTCCCGAGGCGTCATCGGTTCGGACAAGGAGCCCACCAGGCCGACGACCTTGGGGTTGTCCGGGTCCAGCGGCCCTTCGACGGTAATGTCCAACTGGCGAGCCAATTGCACGTTATTGCCCACCTCGGCATGCAGATCCAGCGGCAAGTGGTAGGCCAGCAGACTGATATCGTGCTTGAGCAAGGTTTTGAGGCGACGTTGCTTCATGCCGGTGACGCACGGATTTTCGCCTTTCCAGAAATACCCGTGATGCACCAGCACCAGATCAGCGTCAGCCTCCACTGCAGCATCGAGCAATGCCTGGCTGGCGGTGACACCGCTGACTATGCGCGTCACCTGAGGGGCGCCTTCGACCTGCAAACCGTTGGGGCAGTAATCGGCAATCCTGGCGGCGGCCAGGTAACGATCCGCTTCTTCTACCAGGGTGTTCAGGGCTACGGCCATGAAAAGACTCCTAAATATCCCGTTCAGAGGCGCGCGCGGCCTCGTATAATGCGCGACATTATGGGCGGTCTCACACCGCCTGCAACCTTTGTAGGACGTGCTTAATGCTCAAGGCGCTGCGTTTTTCCGGCTGGCCTCTGTTGGCCGGCGTGCTTGTCGCTCTACTGATTATCCAGCGTTATCCGGAGTGGGTCGGCCTACCGAGCCTCGACGTCAACCTGCAGCAGGCGCCACAGACCAAGGCACTGCAACAAGGGCCGGTGTCCTATGCCGATGCCGTGACGATCGCGGCACCGGCCGTGGTCAACCTGTACACCACCAAGGTCGTCAACAAATCCAGCCATCCCCTGTTCGAAGACCCCCAGTTCCGGCGCTTCTTCGGCGACAACTCACCCAAGCAGAAACGCATGGAGTCGAGCCTGGGTTCGGGCGTGATCATGAGCCCTGAAGGTTATATCCTGACCAACAACCACGTCACCAGCGGCGCCGACCAGATTGTGGTGGCGCTCAAGGATGGTCGCGAAACCCTGGCCCGGGTGATCGGCAGCGACCCGGAAACCGACCTCGCGGTGCTGAAGATCGACCTGAAGAACCTGCCGGCCATCACCATTGGGCGCTCGGACAGCATCCGCATCGGCGATGTCACCCTGGCCATCGGCAACCCCTTCGGCGTCGGCCAGACCGTGACCATGGGCATCATCAGCGCCACTGGGCGCAATCAGTTGGGCCTGAACAATTACGAAGACTTCATCCAGACCGATGCCGCGATCAACCCCGGGAACTCCGGCGGCGCGCTGGTGGATGCCAACGGCAATCTGACCGGGATCAACACGGCGATCTTCTCCAAGTCCGGCGGCAGCCAGGGCATCGGTTTTGCGATTCCGGTGAAGCTGGCCATGGAAGTGATGAAGTCCATCATCGAACACGGCCAGGTGATTCGCGGCTGGCTGGGTATTGAAGTGCAGCCGCTGTCCCAGGAGCTGGCGGAATCCTTCGGCCTGTCCGGGCGGCCTGGGATCGTGGTAGCAGGCATTTTCCGCGATGGCCCGGCCCAGAAGGCCGGCCTGCAACTGGGCGACGTGATCCTGAGCATCGACGGCGAACCCGCCGGTGACGGCCGTCGCTCGATGAACCAGGTGGCGCGGATCAAACCCACCGACAAGGTCGCCATCCAGGTGATGCGCAACGGCAAGGAGCTCAAGCTCACCGCAGAAATCGGTTTGCGCCCACCGCCGGCACCGGTGGTGGTGAAGGAAGAAGAGTAACTGCGCGATAGCAACGGCCTTGCTGGCCAAGAGTCCCTTGTGGTGAGGGAGCTTGCTCCCTCGCCACAAAAACCGTGTTCGCCTCGGTTATTTTAGTCGGCCAGGAATAGCATAAATTCTCATTAGTAGTGTTATATTGTTTCAATACTAAAAATTGGAACAAGATAACATGTCATCTCTAAAACGGATTTCCCTCGCCAGCCTGGCCTTGGGTCTGCTGGGTGACCCGGTGATCGCCGAGGAAATCCAGCCGATGGAACTGGACGCCATCAACGTCTCTGCCGACTACGAATCCCCTACCGGGCCGGTGACGGGCTATCGCGCCACTCGCTCCGCCAGCGCCACCAAAACCGACACCGCCCTGCGGGACATCCCGCAATCGATCAGTGTGATCCCCGCCAGCGTCCTCAATGATCTGGGCAGCACCAACGTCGAACGGGCCCTGGAATATGCCGGCGGCGTGTCAAAGCAAAACAACTTCGGTGGCCTGACGCTCTACGAATACAGCGTGCGTGGCTTTACCACTTCGGAGTTCTACAAGGACGGCTTCAGCGCCAACCGCGGTTATCCGAGTACGCCGGATGCGGCCAACATTGAACGCATCGAGGTGCTTAAAGGACCGGCGGCCAGCCTGTACGGGCGCGGCGACCCCGGCGGTACGGTGAACATCGTCACCAAGAAGCCCCAGCCCGAAGCCTTCACCACCCTGCAAACCAGCGCCGGCAGTTGGGATCGCTACCGCACCGCGTTGGACGTCAACACGCCACTGGACGCTGAGGGCAATGTGCTGTCGCGGGTCAACTTGGCGATCGAGGACAATCACAGCTTTCGCGATCACGTCCAGAGCAAGCGCGTCTTCGTCGCCCCCTCCCTCAGTTGGCAACTGAGCCCCGATACGCGCCTGCTGGTGGAAAGCGAAATCGTGCGTCACAGCTCAACGTTCGATCGCGGCATCGTGGCGCCGAACAACCGTTGGAGCGGTGTTTCCCGCTCGACCTTTTTGGGCGAACCCAACGACGGCGACATCGACAACCACAACAACATGCTCCAGGCGGCCCTCGAACATCAGCTCAACGACGCCTGGCAACTGCGCCTGGCCAGCCATTACAAACAGGGCGAACTCTGGGGATTCGCCTCAGAAGCGCGGCCGCTGAACGCCGACGGTCGTACGGTGAACCGCCGCTACCGCGAGCGCGACAACAATTGGCACGACAGCATTACCCAGCTTGAATTACGCGGACTGTTTGACCTCGGGCCCTGGCAGCACGAATTGCTGATCGGCACCGAATACGAGGACTATCGCAAGAACGAGCGCGTGACCACGATCAACGGTGGCACTTACCCCATCGACATCTATCAACCGGTCTATGGCCAGCCGAAACCTGATGGTCAACGTACCGGCACCGATTTTTTCGAGCGTGTGAAAAGCCGTGCGCTGAATCTTCAGGACCAGATCGTCTTCACCGACAAACTGCGGGGCATGCTCGGCGTGCGTTATGAGCATTTCGAGCAGAGCATTGACGACCACACCACGCAGCTCACCAGCCGCCAGCGTCATGACACCTTCACGCAACGGGCCGGCCTGCTGTACCAACTGACACCCGAGGTCGGACTGTTCGCCAACGCTTCCACCTCGTTCAAGCCCAACAATGGCCTGGATGCCGAGGGCAAAACCTTCGATCCGGAGGAAGGCGTTGGCTATGAAGTGGGGATCAAGAGCGAGCTGTTCGATGATCGCCTGAGCACCACTCTGGCGGCGTTCCATATCGAAAAGGAAAACGTCCTGGCGCGGGACCCGGCCACAGACTCCAACCGCGCCATGGGCAAGGCCCGCAGCCAGGGACTCGACCTGCAGGTCACCGGGCAGGTAACTGACGCCATCCGGGTGATCGGCGCCTTCGCCTACATCGATGCCGAAGTGACCAAGGGTGACGAAACCATTCCCACTGGCAGCCGGATTCTTGGCGTCGCCAAGCACAGCGGCAGCCTGCTCGGCGTCTACGAATTCCAGGACGGCCACCTGCGCGGCTCCGACGTGGGTGCGGCATTCACATACGTCGGAGATCGCTCCGGCGAAGCCGGCAAGGACTTCGAACTGCCGGCCTACCACACCGTGGATCTGCTGGCCCATTACAAAGCCAGCGACAACGTCACCGTGGGCCTGAACCTGAACAACGTCTTCGACGAAAAATACTACGAGCGCTCGTACAGCAACTACTGGGTCAACCCCGGCGAGCCACGCAACTTTACCGTCAGCCTCACCCTTGATCTGTAAAAAGGAAAATCAATGAAATACCCCAAGACCTTCGCCCTTCTCAGCCTGTTCCTGGCCACACAAGCCTCGGCCCATGGCCTGTGGACCGAACAGCGGCGCGGCAACATCGAAGTGATCTACGGCCACGGCGCCGAGGACAATGCCTTCAAGGCGCAGAAAATCAGCGGTGCGTGGGCCTATGACCTGGGCGGCAAGATGATCCCGGTCACCGTCGAACGCTTGCCCGACCATGCTCGCTTGCAACCCCTCAAACCACCGGCCGTGATGGCCGTGGAACTGGACAATGGCATGTGGTCCCAGACCGCTGACAAAAAATGGATCAACGAAGGCCGCAGCAAGGTGCCCGGGGCGATTGAATCGACCCACACCTTCAAGTACAGCCTGGCGATCTACGAGCCGGGAGCGAAGTTACCGAAACTTGATCAGGTCAAGTTCCTGATCCTGCCGGAAGTCGACCCGCTGACCGTAGGCCCGGGCCAGCCACTGCCGGTACGGGTGCTGCTGGACGGTAAACCGGCGGCAGGGGTGAAGCTGGTGGGTGATTACCGCAGCGCACCGGACACCGTATCAGCAGAAACCGACGCCGAAGGCCGGGCCAAGGTGCTGGTGCGTAACGAGGGGTTGAATGTGATCGCCGCGCAGATGGAAATCGCGCTCAAGGACAACAAGGACGTGGCCACGCGCGGGGTGTTCACCTCGCTGACCTTCCTGGGTGAAGAGCATCACGAGTAAGGCCCAACAACTGTGGGAGCGAGTCTGCTCGCGATGGCGGTGGATCAGCCAGATGGATGTTGACTGACACTACGCCATCGCGAGCAGGCTCACTCCCACAGGGTGCCTCTGCTGGTTACAAAATTTGTATTCGCAACAACTCTACTGTGGGAGCGAGCCTGCTCGCGATAAGGCCATCTGCCCCCTTCCTTAGCTTTAGAGTTCACCCAGGGCTTCGATCAGCGCCTGGTTCTGCTCCGGCGTACCAATGCTGATCCGCAGGAACTGGGCAATCCGCTCCTGCTTGAAGTGCCGCACGATCACGCCTTGTTCGCGCAATTTCGCCGCCAGCCCTGCCGCATCGTGCCGGGGGTGACGGGCGAAGATGAAGTTGGCCGCCGAAGGCAACACGTCAAAGCCCTTGGCCTGCAACTGCGCCACCACCCATTCACGGTGCTCGATGACCAACCGGCAGGTCTGCTCGAAATACTCCCGATCGTCGAACGCCGCCGCGCCCCCGACATTCGCCAGGCGATCCAGCGGGTAGGAATTGAAGCTGTTCTTGATCCGCTCCAGCGCTTCGATCAGGTCCGGATGGCCCACCGCCAGGCCCACCCGCAACCCTGCCAATGAGCGGGACTTGGACAGGGTCTGGGTCACCAGCAGGTTCGGATAGCGGTCCACCAGACTGATGGCGGTCTCGCCGCCGAAGTCGATATAGGCTTCATCAACCACCACCACCGAGTCCGGGCTGGCCTTGAGGATCTGCTCGACCGCTTCAAGGGCCAGCAGGCAGCCGGTGGGAGCGTTCGGATTGGGGAAGATGATCCCGCCGTTTGGTTTGGCATAGTCCGCCGGGTCGATCTGGAACTGCGCGTCCAGCGGCACTGCGTCGAACTGGATGCCGTACAGCCCGCAATACACCGGATAAAAGCTGTAACTGATGTCCGGGAACAACAGCGGCTGATCGTGCTGCAGCAGCCCGTGGAAAATGTGCGCCAGCACTTCGTCCGAACCGTTGCCCAGGAACACCTGGTTGCTCTGCACACCGTAATAGCGGGCCACGGCGCTTTTCAGCAGATCGCTGTTGGGATCCGGGTACAGGCGCAGGTTGTCGTTCAGCTCGGTTTGCATCGCCGCCAGGGCCTTGGGCGACGGGCCGTAGGGGTTCTCGTTGGTGTTGAGCTTGACCAGGCGGGTCAGCTTCGGCTGTTCGCCCGGCACGTAAGGCACCAGATTCTTGACGAACGGGCTCCAGAATTTACTCATTTCAGTTTCCCCTGCCCTTCAATGGAGCGCTCATCAAGGATGCGGTATTCGGCACTGCGGGCGTGGGCGCTCAGCGACTCGCCACGGGCCAGCACCGAAGCGGTCTTGCCCAGTTCGGACGCACCTTGCTCGGAGCAGAAGATGATCGACGAACGTTTCTGGAAGTCATACACCCCCAGCGGCGACGAGAAACGCGCCGTACCGGAAGTCGGCAAGACGTGGTTGGGACCTGCACAATAGTCACCCAGGGCTTCGCTGGTGTGGCGGCCCATGAAGATCGCACCGGCGTGGCGGATCTGCGGCAGCCAGGCTTGCGGGTCAGCGACCGACAACTCCAGGTGCTCCGGCGCGATGCGGTTGGCGACCTCGATGGCCTGTTCCATGTTCTCGACCTTGATCAGCGCGCCACGGCCGTTGATCGAGGTGTTGATGATCTCGGCGCGGTCCATGGTCGGCAGCAGCTTGTCGATGCTGGCAGCCACTTTGTCGAGGAACTCGGCGTCCGGGCTGACCAGGATCGCCTGGGCGTCTTCGTCGTGCTCGGCCTGGGAAAACAGGTCCATGGCGATCCAGTCCGGGTCGGTCTGGCCGTCGCACACCACGAGAATTTCCGAAGGCCCGGCGATCATGTCGATGCCGACCTGACCGAACACGTGGCGCTTGGCGGTGGCGACATAGATATTGCCTGGCCCCACCACCTTGTCGACCCGCGGCACGCTCTCGGTGCCATAGGCCAGCGCAGCCACGGCCTGGGCGCCACCAATGGTGAACACCCGGTCCACCCCGGCGATGCAGGCAGCGGCCAGCACCAATTCATTGATTTCGCCGCGCGGGGTCGGCACCACCATGACCACTTCGGTCACGCCAGCGACCTTGGCTGGGATCGCGTTCATCAACACCGAGGATGGATACGACGCCTTGCCACCCGGCACGTACAGACCGGCGCGGTCCAGCGGCGTGACCTTTTGGCCCAGCACCGTGCCGTCGGCTTCGGTGTAGCTCCAGGAGTCCTGTTTCTGCCTCTCGTGATAGTCGCGCACCCGCGATGCGGCTTTTTCCAGGGCTTCGCGCTGCGGCACCGTGATCCGGGTCAGGGCCAGTTCCAGGCGCTCGCGCGGCAGGATCAGATCAGCCATGGACGCCACTTGCAGGCCATCGAATTTCTGGGTGAATTCCACCAAAGCTGCATCGCCACGCTCGCGCACAGCCTTGATGATGTCCAGCACCCGCTGATTGACCGAGTCGTCAGACACACTTTCCCAGCTCAGCAGATGATCCAGATGATGTGCGAAATCCGGGTCGGCAGCGTTGAGTCGGCGAATCGAAGTGGGAGCGGTCATAGCGAGGGCCTCATTAATGGCAAATGCTCAGGCGCCCTAAGCTACCAGTCCATTCGCGTGGGCACCTGAGAAAATTGGCTATGACACGGATAGACGGGCGCGACTCAAGGTCGCGCAGGTGAATCAGCCGCGGTGTCGCGATTCCACTGCCTTGCGCAGGGTATCGATCAAAGCCTGGATACGGGCGTGCTGCATTTTCATCGAAGCCTTGTTGACGATCAGCCGGGAGGTGATGTCGGCAATGAAGTCCTGGGGCTCCAGGCCATTGGCCCGCAGGGTGTTGCCGGTGTCGACCACATCGATGATCTTGTCCGCCAGGCCGATCAGCGGCGCCAGCTCCATCGAACCGTACAACTTGATGATATCGACCTGACGGCCCTGCTCGGCGTAATAACGCTTGGCAATGTTGACGAACTTGGTCGCCACCCGCAAACGGCCCTTGGGCTCTGGCGCGCCGACTTTGCCGGCGGTCATCAGCTTACAGCGGGCGATCCGCAGGTCCAGGGGCTCGTACAGGCCCTGGCCGCCGTATTCCATCAGCACGTCCTTACCGGCAACGCCCAGGTCGGCGGCGCCATGTTCAACGTAAGTCGGAACATCGGTGGCGCGCACGATCAGCAAGCGCACATCGGCTTGAGTCGTGGGAATGATCAGCTTGCGGCTCTTGTCCGGATTCTCGGTCGGCACGATGCCCGCTTCAGCCAGAAGCGGCAAGGTGTCATCAAGGATGCGGCCCTTGGACAGTGCAATGGTCAACATGGGAAACGTCAGTCCTTATCAAGGTACTCATGCCCGGTCGCAAGCGGCGCCGGACACACATCGAGGGTGTTACCACCCTCGACCTGAAACGAAATCAACAGGCGCGTCCCTGCGCCCATGCAGCCGGACCTAGCCCGGTACGCGACGGATCTTGGCGCCGAGCATCTGCAGTTTCTCTTCGATGCACTCGTAACCACGGTCGATGTGGTAGATACGGTCGATCAGGGTGTCGCCTTCGGCAACCAGGGCCGAAATCACCAGACTGGCCGAAGCCCGCAGGTCGGTGGCCATCACTGGCGCGCCCTTGAGTTTCTCGGTACCGGTCACGATGGCGGTGTTGCCTTCGACCTGGATCTTGGCGCCCATGCGGTGCAGTTCGTAGACGTGCATGAAACGGTTTTCGAAGATCGTCTCGATCACCGCACCGGTGCCTTCGGCAATGGCGTTGAGGGAGATGAACTGCGCCTGCATGTCGGTCGGGAACGCCGGGTACGGGGCGGTCCGCACGTTGACGGCTTTAGGCCGCTTGCCGTGCATGTTCACTTCGATCCAGTCTTCGCCGCAGGTGACTTCGGCACCGGCTTCCTTGAGTTTCTCCAGGACGGCTTCAAGAATGGTCGGATCGGTGTCCTTGACCTTGACGCGGCCACCGGTGACAGCAGCAGCCACCAGATAGGTGCCGGTTTCGATCCGGTCCGGCATCACTTTGTAAGTGGCCGAATGCAGGCGCTCAACACCATCGATGGTGATGGTATCGGTGCCGGCGCCGCTGATCTTGGCGCCCATGGCGATCAGGAAGTTCGCCAGGTCGACCACTTCAGGCTCGCGAGCGGCGTTTTGCAGCACGCTGCGGCCCTTGGCCAGTGCGGCCGCCATCATGATGTTCTCGGTACCGGTCACACTGACGGTATCGAAGAAGAAGTGAGCGCCGCGCAGGCCGCCTTCAGGCGCCTTGGCCTTGATGTAGCCACCCTCGACGTCGATCACCGCACCCATGGCTTCCAGGCCGCGGATATGCAGGTCCACCGGACGCGAGCCGATGGCGCAACCACCCGGCAAGGCAACTTCGGCTTCACCAAAACGGGCGACCATCGGTCCCAGTACCAGAATCGACGCACGCATGGTCTTCACCAGTTCGTACGGGGCGATCAGGGTCTTGATGGTGCGCGGGTCGATCTCGACGCTGAGCTTTTCGTCGATCACCGGTTCAATGCCCATGCGACCGAACAGCTCGATCATGGTGGTGATGTCGTGCAAGTGCGGCAGGTTCGCCACGGTCACCGGGCCATCGCACAGCAACGTCGCGGCCAGGATCGGCAGGGCGGAGTTCTTTGCCCCGGAGATGCGGATTTCGCCATCAAGACGAACGCCGCCGGTAATAATCAGTTTATCCATAAGAATCTCGACGCCCTTGGGCTCAGGTGCGCTCGGCCCAGGCCGCGCGGCTGAAAAATTTCATAGTGACCGCATGGATGCTGCCATCGGCGATCCACGGGTTCAAATGGGCATAGATCTGCTGCTGACGCTTCACCGGGCTCAACGCCGCCAGTTCATCGCTGATCACGTTCAGCTGAAAGTTGCAGCCTTCGCCCTCAACTTCAATGACAGTTTCGGGCAGCTTTCCTTCAAGGAAGCTCTTCACTTCTACGGCCTGCATGCTCAACCTCTATCGGCGCCCTGTGCGCACGGGTCGCACATCATACAAAAAAGCCCCGCGCCTGCGAACCCCGCGAAGCAGGACTCTGACGGGGGGCTTTTTCAGGGATGTGGGTCAGGAGTGCACCAATAGTTCGGTCAGTTCGCTGACCTGGGCTATTTCGCGCATGTCTTCGGGCATCCCACGGATGCTCCAGGTTTTTCCGGCAGCTTTGGCGTCACGCATGAAGCACAGCAGCAGGGACAGGCCGACACTGCTGGACTTCTGCACCGCCGAGCAGTCAATGACCAGTTCTGCGGCGCCGGCGGAGCCGATCAGCGCCTGGCCCTGCTTGCGCAAGACCGGGCCAGTGCGATAGTCCAGCACGCCACTGAGCAACAGCTCGCCAGATTCGCCCAAACGAACGGCCGACTCACTCGCCAACTCACTCATTGCGCCTGCTTCTCTTGAGCATCCTGGGCAACTTCCTTGGCCTTGGCGACTTCACCGGCCCAACCGTCTATGGTTTTGTCCAGATCATTGCCGTTTTGCTGCATTGCATCAGCGAACTGATCGCGGAACAGCTTGCCGATGTTGATGCCATTGATGATCACGTTACGCACCTTCCACTCGCCGTTGATTTTCTCGAGCGTGTAGGACACAGGGTAGATCGCGCCGTTATTGCCCTTGACCTGCATATCGACGCTGGTGCGGTTGCCGCTTTCGTCCTTGGCCGGCGAAACGGTGATGCCCTGGTTGTTGTATTCGAGCAAGGCGTTGCCGTAGAACTGCATCAGGCTGCGCTTGAAGTTTTCCTGGAAGCGCGTCATCTGCGCCGGGGTCGCCTTGCGCGAGTACTTGACGGTCATGATGCTTCGGGAAATACCGTCGGCATCCACCACGGGACCGACGATGCCGTTCAGCGCGTCGTAGAACGCCCCCGGATCCTGCTTGTATTTCTCTTTGTTGGCAGCCAGGTCTGCCAGCAACCGGGTGGTAGTGTCCTGGATGATTTCATGGGCCGAAGGCGCGGCCATGGCGTTGGCCATCAGCGGCAGCGCCGCGAGCAGCACCAACAGGCTACGTCGCAAGATAGAGATCATTCAAAAGCTCCTCATTTGGCGTCTTTGCTAACGGTATTGAGCAGGAATTTACCGATCAGGTCCTCAAGCACCAGCGACGACTGCGTATCGTGGATGGTCCCGCCATCCTTGAGCAAAGCTTCTTCACCGCCAACGCTGATACCGATGTATTTCTCGCCCAGCAGCCCAGCAGTGAGGATCGATGCAGTGGAGTCAGTCGGCAGGTTATCCACGCGCTTTTCCAGCTGCAGCGTCACCCGACCGGTGAAACTGTCGCGGTCCAGATCGATTGCCGTGACCTTGCCGATGGTTACACCAGCCATGGTCACTTTGGCTCTGACCGTCAAACCGGCGATATTGTCAAAATAAGCATAAAGTTTATAAGTGTCGGTGCTTGCGGTCGGCGCCAGGCCACTGACCCGCAGGGCCAACAACAGCAAAGCCAGGATGCCAGCCAGCAAGAAAAGGCCGACACCGATTTCCAGGGTGCGGTTTTGCATCAGAAATCTCCAAACATCAAGGCGGTCAGAATAAAGTCAAGGCCCAGGACCGCCAGCGAGGCGTACACCACGGTCTTGGTTGTGGCACGGCTGATCCCCTCTGACGTGGGCTCACAGTCATAGCCTTGAAACACGGCGATCCAGGTCACCACGAAAGCGAATACGGCACTTTTGATAACGCCGTTGAGCACGTCGTCGAGAAAGTCGACACTGTTCTGCATGTTGGACCAGTAGGAACCTTCATAGACCCCCAGCCAGTCAACAGCCACCCACGAGCCGCCCCAGATCCCCACGACGCTGAAAATGATCGCCAGCACCGGCAGGGAAATGAAACCGGCCCACAGGCGCGGGGCAATGATGTACTTGAGCGGGTCGACACCGATCATTTCCAGACTGGACAACTGTTCGGTGGACTTCATGTTACCGATTTCGGCCGTCAGCGCCGAACCGGCACGCCCGGCAAACAGCAGCGCGGTCACCACAGGTCCCAGCTCGCGCAACAATGTCAGCGCGACCATCTGTCCAACCGCCTGCTCCGAACCGTAGCTGGACAAGATGTTGAACCCCTGCAGCGCCAGGACCATACCGATGAAGATCCCGGAGACCACGATGATCACCAGGGACATCACGCCCACCGAGTGCAGTTGCTTCACCAGCAGCCCAAACCCGCCACCCGTCGTGTTGCGCCCCAGCAGGGCATGCATCAGAAACAGCGAGGAACGGCCCAGCACTGCCACCACATCGATGCCGGAACGACCAAACAGGCGAACTCTTTCTATCAGTGATTTCTTGCGCATCAGCGCTTCCCCAGCAGATCGGTGCGGTAATCCGTGGCCGGAAAATGGAACGCCACAGGCCCGTCCGGATCACCCTTCATGAATTGACGAATGCGCGGGCTGTCCGAGGCCTTCAATTCCTGGGGCGTACCCTGCCCCAGCACCTGGCCATCGCCGATCACGTAGATGTAGTCCGCAATGCTGGCGGTTTCGGCCAGGTCGTGGGATACCACAATGCTGGTAATACCCAGCGCATCGTTGAGCAGACGGATCAGGCGCACCAGCACGCCCATGGCGATCGGGTCCTGGCCGACGAAGGGTTCGTCATACATGAGGATCTTCGGATCAAGGGCAATCGCCCGGGCCAGGGCGACGCGGCGCTTCATGCCACCAGACAGTTCGTCCGGCATCAAGTCCAGGGCACCCCGCAGCCCGACCGCCTGCAATTTGAGCAGGACGATGTCGCGAATCATCTCTTCCGGCAGGTCGGTATGGACCCGCAAGGGGAACGCCACATTCTCGAACACGTCGAGATCGGTGAACAATGCGCCGCTCTGGAACAGCACGCCCATGTGCTTGCGCGCATCGAACAGATCGCTGCGCGACAGCTTTGGAAGATTCTGCCCATTGACCCAGACTTCGCCGGCACTGGGGCGCAACTGTGCACCCATCAGCCGCAACAGCGTGGTCTTGCCGCACCCGGAAGGCCCCATGATGCCGGTGACCTTGCCACGGGGAATGCGGATATCGATGTCATTGAAAATGCTGCGCGCCCCTCGCTTGAAGGACAATCCCTTCAGCTCGACCGCGTAGGCGTTGTCGGCACTCATCTAAACTCCTTGCGATGCAGCCTCACATCCGAATGCCCTGGCCAACCGACAAACGCCGGACTGCCGGGCACCCGAACCGGCGGCGAACTATATCACTGCAACACCCAAGCGCCCAAGGCCCAAGCCCGCGCCCGTTCAGTCCGGATACAGCTAAAAGAAGAGACTTTGTATCAAGTCATGTGAATCGCTCGAACAAAGCATGACGAACTAACGTGAGGGAATTGTTCATTGCCGCTATAATCGCCGCCTTTTCATCGAGCCATACGATCTCTGACATGAACCAAACCAGCGACCTGATTCAATCGGCACAACGTACCATCCGCCTCGAGCTCGAAGCCGTACAAGGCTTGCTGCCCCATATCGACGCTGATTTCGTACGTGCCTGCGAGATGATTCTGGCCAGCAAGGGTCGGGTGGTCGTGGTCGGCATGGGCAAGTCGGGACACATCGGCAACAAGATCGCCGCCACCCTGGCCAGCACCGGCACTCCGGCATTTTTTGTCCATCCGGCCGAAGCCAGCCACGGTGACATGGGCATGATCACCCGGGAAGACATCATCCTGGCCCTGTCCAACTCTGGCTCCACCAATGAGATCATCACCCTGCTGCCGCTGATCAAGCGCCTGGGGATCCAACTGATCAGTGTCACTGGCAATCCGGATTCGCCCCTGGCCAAAGCCGCCGAGGTCAATCTCAATGTTCATGTCGAGCACGAAGCTTGCCCGCTGAACCTGGCGCCGACCTCTTCCACCACCGCCACCCTGGTCATGGGTGATGCCCTGGCCGTGGCGTTGCTGGAAGCCAGGGGGTTTACCGCTGAAGACTTCGCGTTCTCCCACCCCGGCGGCGCCCTGGGCCGTCGCCTGCTGTTGAAAGTGGAAAACGTGATGCACGCAGGTCAGGAGCTGCCACAGGTGCCACGCGGCACGCTGCTCAAGGATGCACTCATGGAAATGACCCGCAAGGGTCTGGGCATGACGGTCATTCTCGAAACTGACGGCAAACTCGCCGGGATCTTCACCGACGGCGACCTGCGTCGCACCCTGGACCACCCGATCGACATTCACAGTACGACCATCGAGCAGGTCATGACCCCCCACGGCAAGACTGCCCGCGCCGAGATGCTCGCCGCCGAGGCCTTGAAAATCATGGAAGACCATAAGATCAGCGCCCTGGTGGTGGTCGACGACGAAGACCGCCCAGTGGGCGCCCTGAACATGCACGACTTGCTGCGTGCGGGAGTCATGTAAATGAACACAGACCTGCTGCAACGTGGCAAAGCGATCAAACTGGCCGTGTTCGACGTGGACGGCGTCCTGACCGACGGCCGCCTTTATTTCCTCGAAGACGGCAGCGAATTCAAGACCTTCAACACCCTCGACGGCCAGGGCATCAAGATGCTGATGGCCGCCGGCGTGCAGACCGCCATCATCAGTGGCCGCAAGACCCCAGTGGTCGAACGGCGCGCGAAGAATCTCGGCATCCCCCACCTGTATCAGGGACGAGAAGATAAACTGGTGGTGCTGGACGAGCTTCTGGGGCAACTCAACCTAAGCTATGAACAGGTCGCCTACCTCGGTGACGACCTGCCGGACCTGCCGGTGATTCGTCGGGTCGGCCTGGGCATGGCGGTGGCAAACGCGGCCGGCTTCGTGCGCGAGCACGCCCACGGCATCACCACGGCGCGAGGCGGCGAAGGGGCCGCTCGTGAATTCTGTGAACTGATCCTGCGCGCCCAAGGCCGCCTCGAGGCGGCCAACGCCGCGTATCTGTGAGCCATTTATGCTAAGCAAGAAAATTCGCACCATCGTGGTGTTCGGCTGCATCGCAGCGATTTTCGCGGCGGTCGGCTATTGGAACATCAGCCCGGAACGCTTCCTCGACCGCCCTGCGGTCAAGGTCCAGGAAAATGATATCGACTGGTATGCGACCAACACGCATACCCTGCAATACCTGCCCGATGGCAAAGTGCAGTATGAAATGACGTCCGACAAAGTCGACCACGTCAAGGCCAGCGAAATCACACTGGTCACCAAGCCAGACCTGAACATGTTCAGGGGCACCGAGTTTCCGTGGCACGTGCAGAGCGAACGCGCCGAGGTCAATCCCGACGGCACCGAAGTGGAACTGATTGATTCGGTACGCATCGCCCGGACCGATGAGAAGAACCGTACGACCATCATTACCAGCAGTCGTATGACAGTCTTCCCGCAGCGAGAATATGCGCAGACCGAGCAACCCGTTAGAATCGACGGCGCCGGTGGTGTGTCGACCGGCACGGGAATGAAAGCGTATTTGAAGGAAAGCAGGATACACCTGCTATCGAACGTAAGAGGACAGTATGAAGCTCGCTAAAACCCTCCCTATTTTGCTCAGTCTGGGCGCAGCACTGGGAAGCGCGAGCGCCTGGGCCCTCCCCACCGACCGCGACCAGCCTATCCGCATCCAGGCCGACGACGCCCAACTGGACGACAAGAACGGTGTAGCCACCTATAAAGGTGACGTGATCATCACCCAGGGTTCGATGAAGGTCACCGGCAACACCGTGACCATCACCCGCACCCAGTCCGGCGACATCGACGTCGTCACCTCGGTGGGCAATCTGGCCTACTTCGAGCAGATGCAAACCGCGGGCGACACCAAGCCGGTTCAAGGCTACGGGGTAACCATTCAGTACCACGCCGCCAAAGACCGCGTGGTGCTGATCGATCGCGCCAAGGTCGTCGACAAGGACAACAACATCACCCAGGGCGAGAAAATCGTCTACGACACGGTCAAGAAGCTGGCCAGCGCCGGTCGCGCCACTGGCAGCAAGGTCACCGAGCAGCGTCCACGGATCGACATGGTCATCCAGCCGAAAAAGAAAACCGACGAGCAGAAGGCCCAGTAATGGCAACTCTGAAAGCTCAGCACCTGGCCAAGAGCTACAAGAGCCGCCAAGTCGTGCGTGATGTCAGCCTGTCCATCGACAGCGGCCAGATCGTCGGCCTGCTCGGCCCCAACGGCGCGGGCAAGACCACTTGTTTCTACATGATCGTCGGCCTGGTTCAGGCCGATCAGGGCCGCGTCCTGATCGACGACCTGGACGTCAGCCACCAGCCGATGCATGGCCGGGCGAAGGCCGGTATCGGCTATCTGCCGCAAGAAGCGTCGATCTTCCGTAAACTGTCGGTTGCCGACAACATCATGGCGATCCTCGAGACCCGCAAGGAACTCGACAAGGCCGGTCGCCGCCAGGAACTGGAAAGCCTGCTGCAGGAATTCCACATCAGCCACATCCGCGACAACCTGGGCATGAGCCTGTCCGGTGGCGAACGGCGCCGCGTGGAAATCGCTCGCGCCCTGGCCACCGCACCGAAATTCATCCTGCTGGACGAACCATTCGCTGGCGTGGACCCGATTTCGGTCGGCGACATCAAGCAGATCATCCACCATCTCAAGGCCAAGGGCATCGGCGTATTGATCACCGACCACAACGTTCGCGAGACGCTGGATATCTGTGAAACCGCCTATATCGTCAATGATGGCCAGTTGATTGCCGAAGGCGACTCCGCGACCATCCTGGCCAATGAACTGGTCAAGGAAGTGTATTTGGGCCATGAGTTCCGCCTGTAAGCGAAAAGTGTCTGGTCAATCACCTCGGCGTCGCTAATTTTATTACGTGACGCCCTAGGCAAACACTTCAGTTTCAGGCATATAATTTGCTTAAGTTTGGCGCTTCGGCGCCCTGTAGTGGATGGCGCATGTGCGCCGGCGAATAAGGTGTTAAGCCCCAGCCATGAAACCATCGCTAGTCTTGAGAATGGGCCAGCAGCTGACGATGACACCGCAGCTGCAACAGGCCATCCGCCTGCTCCAATTGTCGACCCTGGACCTGCAACAGGAAATCCAGGAGGCCCTGGAGTCCAATCCGATGCTCGAACGCCAGGAAGAAGGCGACGACTTCGACAACACCGATCCGCTGGCCGATAACGTCGAGCAAAAGACCAACACCGAAATCCCGGAACCGTCCTATCAGGAAACCGCCCCGACGGTGGATAACCTTGAGGATGGCGAATGGAATGAACGCATCCCCAACGATCTGCCCGTGGATACTGCCTGGGAAGACGTCTACCAGACCAGCGCCAGCAGCCTGCCCAGCAGCGATGACGACGAGTGGGACTTCACTACCCGCACCTCCACCGGCGAAAGCCTGCAGAGCCACTTGCTGTGGCAACTGAACCTGGCGCCGATGTCCGATACCGATCGTCTGATTGCCGTGACCCTGATCGACTGCATCAACAATCAGGGCTACCTGGACGAGACGCTTGAAGAAATCCTCGAGGCCTTTGACCCCGAGCTGGACATTGAGCTGGACGAAATCGAAGCCGTCCTGCACCGCATCCAGCAGTTCGAACCCGCCGGCATCGGTGCTCGCAACCTGGGCGAGTGTCTGCTGCTGCAACTGCGTCAGTTACCCGCCAAGACGCCTTGGCTGGCCGAAGCCAAGCGACTGGTCACCGACTACATCGACTTGCTGGGCGGTCGCGACTACAGCCAGTTGATGCGTCGCATGAAGCTCAAGGAAGATGAACTGCGCCAGGTGATCGAACTGGTCCAGAGCCTCAACCCGCGCCCAGGCTCGCAGATCGAGTCCACTGAACCCGAATACGTGGTTCCCGACGTGATCGTGCGCAAGCACAACGACCGCTGGCTGGTGGAACTGAACCAGGAATCGGTGCCCAAGCTGCGGGTCAACGCCCAGTACGCCGGCTTCGTAAAGCGCGCGGACACCAGCGCCGACAACACCTTCATGCGCAACCAGTTGCAGGAAGCGCGCTGGTTCATCAAGAGCCTGCAAAGCCGCAACGAAACCCTGATGAAAGTAGCCACCCAGATCGTCGAGCATCAGCGCGGCTTCCTGGAGTACGGCGACGAAGCCATGAAGCCGTTGGTCCTGCACGACATTGCCGAGGCAGTGGGCATGCACGAGTCGACGATTTCGCGGGTGACCACCCAGAAATTCATGCATACCCCCCGGGGCATTTATGAACTGAAATACTTTTTCTCCAGCCACGTCAGTACCTCCGAAGGCGGTGAATGCTCGTCCACAGCCATCCGCGCGATCATCAAAAAACTGGTGGCCGCGGAAAATCAGAAAAAGCCGTTGAGTGACAGCAAGATCGCTGGTTTACTGGAGGCACAAGGCATTCAGGTGGCCCGCCGTACCGTCGCCAAATACCGTGAATCCCTCGGGATCGCACCTTCGAGCGAACGCAAGCGGTTGATGTAACAGGCCACGCCACAGCGTTCCAGTGGCAGGCATTTCTGCCTGCCGCTTTATGCACTGGCAACGAAGGAGAAGCTGTATGCAAGTCAACATCAGTGGACACCAACTGGAAGTGACCGAACCTCTTCGCGAATACATCGGCGAAAAACTCGAACGATTGGAGAGGCATTTCGACAAGATCACCAACGTGCAAGTCACGATGAACGTCGAGAAGCTGCTGCAGAAAATCGAAGCCACGTTGCATATCCCCGGCGGAGAGGTGGTTGCCAATGCTGCGCATGAAGACATGTATGCCGCGATTGACCTGCTGACCGACAAGCTGGATCGCCAACTCAAAAAGCATAAGGAAAAGACCCAGAGCCTCCTCCAGGGCGCGACCGGTCGTTAACCCCCCTAATCCATGATCCGACTAGAATCCATCCTGACCCCCGGCCGTTCCCAGGTGAACGTGCCGGGTGGCAGTAAAAAGAAAGCCCTCGAACAAATTGCCAACCTGATCCACCGAGAGGTACCGGATCTGGAAATGCAGGATGTCTTCGAGGCCCTGTTTGCCCGTGAAAAACTGGGCTCCACCGGCTTTGGCAACGGTATCGCCATTCCCCATTGCCGCCTCAAGGCCTGTACAGCGCCGATCAGTGCGTTGCTGCACCTTGAAGCACCCATAGATTTCGACGCCATCGACGGCGCACCGGTCGACCTGCTGTTTGTACTGCTGGTACCGGAAGCGGCGACCGATGCGCACCTTGAGCTGCTGCGCCAGATCGCCAGCATGCTGGACCGCAAGGAAGTGCGCGAGAAATTGCGCAGCGCGCCGAGCAACGAAGCCTTGTATCAGGTTGTCCTGGACGAGCAGAACGGTCATTAAACATGCGCATGATCATTGTCAGCGGACGCTCCGGCTCCGGTAAAAGCACGGCGCTTAACGTGCTTGAGGACAGCGGCTACTACTGCATCGACAACCTGCCGGCCGGCCTGCTGCCGGAACTGGCCGAGCGCGCCCTGATCCATACCGAACTGGCGCAACCGCTGGTGGCTGTCTCCATCGATGCACGTAATCTGCCGAGCCACCTGTCGCGGTTCCCGGAGCTGCTCGCGGAAGTGCGCAATCGGCACATCCAGTGCGATGTGCTGTATCTGGATGCAGATGAGGAGACGCTGCTCAAGCGTTTCTCCGAAACCCGTCGGCGTCATCCCCTGAGCAACGCAAGCCGCTCCCTGGCCGAAGCCATTCATGACGAGAGTCAGCTGCTGGGGCCGATCGCCGACCTGGCGGACCTGAAGGTCAATACCACCCACCTGAACCTGTATCAACTGCGCGACACCATCAAGTTGCGTCTGCTGAACCAGCCGGAACCGGGTACGGCATTTCTGGTGGAGTCGTTCGGTTTCAAGCGCGGAATGCCGGTAGACGCCGACCTGGTGTTCGATGTGCGCTGCCTGCCCAATCCTTATTGGAAACCGGAGCTGCGCGAACAATCGGGGCTCGACCAGCCGGTGATCGACTACCTGGCCGCCCAGCCGGATGTCGAGGAAATGTACCAAGACATCTCCAGCTACCTGCTCAAATGGCTGCCGCGCTTTGCCGCGAGCAACCGCGCCTACGTCACGATTGCCATTGGCTGTACCGGTGGCCATCACCGCTCCGTCTACCTGACCGAACGTTTGGGTCAGCTCCTGCAACAGTCCCTGAAGAACGTCCAGGTTCGCCACCGCGACCTCAGCTAAAGGATTCACATCGCGATGCCCGCTCTGGAAATTGAAATCATCAACAAGCTGGGCTTGCATGCCCGCGCGTCAGCCAAGTTCGTCGGTGTGGCAGGTCAGTTTCCTTGCGAGATCCTCGTGGGCCGTGACCCCGAGAAAATGATCAATGGCAAAAGCATCATGGCCATGATGATGCTGGCAGCCGGCCAAGGCACCAAAATCCATCTGCGAACCGAAGGTGAACAGGAGCAGGAGGCGCTGGATGCGTTGGTGGGGCTGATCAACAACTACTTCGATGAAGGCGAATAGCCTCAAGCTCTGAAGCAGATTCATTGTGGCGAGGGGATTTATCCCCGCTGGGGTGCGAAGCAGCCCCAAAACCTGACACGGCGATGAGTCAGGCAGTTTGAATGGGGCGCTTCGCACCCCAACGGGGATAAATCCCCTCGCCACAAGGTTCCTCTAAATATAAAAAAGGCGCGTCATCCACTTGGATGACGCGCCTTTTTTACTGCGCTGAAGGTCAGCTACCCGCTACCGTCATTCGCTCGATCAACACCGAGCCGGTGCGGATGTTGCTGCGCAGTTCCAGGTCGTTACCCACCGCCAGGATCTGCTTGAACATATCGCGCATGTTACCGGCGATGGTGACTTCCTGGACGGCAAACTGAATCTCGCCGTTCTCGACCCAGAACCCCGCCGCGCCGCGAGAATAGTCCCCGGTGACCATGTTCAGGCCATGCCCCATCAGTTCCGTCACCAGCAGGCCACGGCCCATGCGACGCAGCAAGGCTGCCTGGTCCTCTTCGCCATGGGTCACGAACAGGTTATGCACGCCACCGGCATTGGCGGTGCTGGGCATGCCAAGCTTGCGACCGGAATAGGTGCCGAGAATATAGGACACCAGTTCGCCATTCTCCACGAATGGCTTGGCGTAGGTGGCCAGGCCATCGCCGTCGAAGGCCGAGCTGCCCATGGCCTGCATCAGGTGCGGACGCTCATCGATGGTCATCCACTCCGGGAACAGTTTCTGGCCGAGTGCCCCTTCGAGAAACGATGATTTGCGATACAAATTGCCGCCGGAGACCGCCGACAAAAAGCTGCCAAACAACCCGCCGGCCAGTTCGGCGGCAAACAGCACCGGCACTTCACAGGTCGGCACCGGCCGCGCCCCCAAGCGGCTGGCCGCCCGCTGCGCGGCTTTGCGGCCAATACTCACCGGATCTGCCAGACGATTGCCCTGGCGGTTCACGTCATACCAGTAGTCGCGCTGCATCTGGCCGTTGGCTTCGGCGATCATGACGCAACTGAGGCTGTGCCGGGTCGACGCATAACCACCGATAAAACCGTGGCTGTTACCGTATACACGGCAGCCCTGATGGGTATTGAGGGTCGTGCCGTCGGCGTTTTTGATTCGCGGGTCGGCGTCGAAAGCCGCCGCTTCACAGCGCAACGCCTGCTCGATGGCTTGTTCCGGGGTGATGTCCCAGGCGTGGAACAGGTCGAAGTCTCGCAGTTCCTTGCACATCAGCGCAGCATCGGCCAGGCCCGAAGCTTCGTCCTCGGAGGTGTGCTGGGCGATCGCCAGCGCAGCGGCAACGGTTTCACGAATGGCGTCAGGACCACTGGCCGACGTGCTGGCCGAGCCCTTGCGCTGGCCGGCGTACAACGTGATGCCAAACCCCTGGTCGCGATTGAATTCGACGGTCTCCACCTCGCGCTGGCGTACCGATGTCGACAAACCTTGTTCCAGAGAGACCGCCACCTCACACGCACTGGCGCCCTGTCGCTTGGCTTCGGCAAGGATCTGCTCGACTTGTTCCTGCAGTGCCGGCAATGCTTGCGGGCCGACGCTCTGAACTGCACTCATGGTGTATCTCCACTCAAATTCTGCTTTCGGTCAGGGTTTGTACGAATAGTGCCTTTGCGACTTTGCGTACAAACCTGAGGCCTTCGTGCGACCGGGCCGGACAAGCGGCCCCCGACTGGTTATCATGGCGGCGTTTCTTTGCGGACTGCCACCATGGTTGATTCTTACGACGACTCCCTCTACGAGGGTGAAAAAAGCAAATCCCAGGTCAAACGCGAGCTGCATGCTCTGGTTGACCTCGGCGAGCGCCTGACAACACTCAAGCCTGACTTGCTGGCCAAACTGCCTCTGACCGACGCCTTGCGCCGGGCCCTGGCCGATGCGCCCAAGCACACCGCGAATATCGCGCGTAAACGGCACCTGCAATTCATCGGCAAACTGATGCGCGATCAGGACACTGACGCCATCCTGGTTCTGCTCGATCAACTCGATGCCTCTACCCGGCAGTACAACGAACGCTTCCATAACCTGGAGCGCTGGCGCGATCGCCTGATCGCAGGCGATGACGGCGTACTGGAAAAATTCGTCATCGACTACCCGGAGGCTGACCGTCAGCAACTGCGCTCCCTGATCCGTCAGGCCCAGCACGAGTTGGCGCAAAACAAGCCACCGGCCTCGAGCCGTAAAATCTTCAAATACATTCGTGAGCTGGACGAAACCCAACGCGGCCTGCGCTGAGTAACGACCGTGGGTGGAGGCCTCGCACTCCACCCAGCGCTCCCGTCATGCGCCCGTGCCACCCACGGTAATCGCATCAATCTTCAGGGTCGGCTGACCGACACCCACCGGTACTGACTGCCCATCCTTGCCGCACGTCCCCACGCCGCTGTCCAGCGCCAGATCGTTACCGACCATCGACACCTTGCTCATCGCCTCCGGCCCGTTGCCGATCAGGGTCGCGCCCTTGACCGGCGCAGTGATCTTGCCGTCTTCGATCAGGTAAGCCTCACTGGTGGAAAACACGAATTTGCCGCTGGTGATATCCACCTGGCCGCCGCCGAGGTTGGCGCAGTAAATACCCTTTTTCACCGAAGCGATGATTTCCGCCGGATCGCTCTGACCGCCCAGCATGTAGGTGTTGGTCATGCGCGGCATCGGCAGATGCGCGTAAGACTCGCGGCGACCATTGCCGGTACGGGCCACGCCCATCAGGCGGGCGTTGAGCTTGTCTTGCATATAGCCCTTGAGCACGCCGTTCTCGATCAGGGTGGTGCATTCGGTCGGGGTGCCTTCATCGTCGACGCTCAGGGAGCCGCGACGCCCGGCCAGGGTGCCATCATCGACGATGGTGCAGAGTTTCGAAGCGACCATTTCGCCCATGCGGCCGCTGTAGGCCGAGCTGCCCTTACGGTTGAAATCGCCTTCCAGACCGTGCCCCACCGCTTCGTGCAGCAGCACACCGGACCAGCCAGAACCCAGCACCACCGGCAATGTGCCGGCCGGCGCCGGGATCGCTTCCAGGTTGACCAGGGCCTGGCGCAGCGCTTCGCGGGCGTAACCCATGGCGCGATCTTCGCTGAGGAAATAACGGTAATCGGTACGTCCGCCGCCACCATGGCCGCCGCGCTCGCGACGACCGTTCTGCTCGACGATCACACTGACATTGAAACGCACCAGCGGCCGGACGTCCGCCGCCAGACCGCCGTCGGTGGACGCCACCAGGATCCGCTCCCAGACCCCGGCCATGCTCACCGATACTTGCTGGATGCGTGGATCAAGGGCGCGAGTGGCGACGTCGATGCGCTTGAGCAGCTCGACCTTTTCGGCGCGGCTCATGACTTCCAGCGGGTTGTCCGGCGCATACAACTGCGTCACGTCCTGGCTGCTGAAGGCCTGTACCTTGCCGTTCTGCCCGGCCCGGGAAATCGAACGAGCGGCACGGGCTGCGGCGCCCAGTGCTTCAAGGGTGATGGCGTTGCTGTAGGCAAAGCCGGTTTTTTCCCCGGACTGGGCACGCACACCCACACCCTGGTCAAGGTTGAAACTGCCTTCCTTGACGATGCCGTCTTCCAGCGACCAGGACTCGGAGATCATCCCTTGGAAATACAGGTCGGCTGCATCGATGCCCGGGCCGGCCAAGTCGCCCAGCACCCCTTGCAGGCTTTCGAGGGTGACGCCACCGGGGGCTAAAAGGTGTTCACTGACTGAGGATAACAACCCGCTCATATGTTCTACGCCTTGAATTCGTCGTCTTGGACAGGCCGCTGTCGAGCGCCCTGCGAGAAAAAGCGCCGATGGCTAGCCACCGGCATACGCGCCCGGATGGACGCCTGTTCGCTGCTGTCGCGCTCGGCCAGCAAAACGGCCTCGCCTTGATCCTGTTGCGCCAGCACGCGGCCCCATGGATCGACTATCGCTGCATGGCCAAAGGTTTCCCGTGGCCCTGGATGCAGCCCGCCCTGAGCGGCTGCCAGCACATAACACTGGGTCTCGATGGCCCGGGCGCGAATCAACACCTCCCAATGGGCAGCGCCCGTCACTGCGGTAAACGCCGAAGGCGCGGTGATCAATTCAGCCCCGGCGGCGCGCAGCTCGCTATAGAGTTCCGGGAAACGCAAGTCATAACAAACCGTCAGACCAACCCGCCCTACAGGTGTATCGGCCACTACCACGTTGTAGCCATAAGCATAGTCATCAGACTCGCGATAACGACCGCGATTGTCTGCCACGTCCACATCGAACAGGTGCAGCTTGTCGTAGCGCGCGACAATCTGGCCCTGATCATCGATCAGCAACGAACAGGCATGCACCCTGGCGTCCGGTTGTTCCATCGGCGGCAACGGCAACGTGCCGGCCACAATCCATAACTTGAGGTCACGGGCGGTCTGTTTCAACCAGGGCAGGATCGGTCCCTGACCAAAGGCCTCGGCACGACCGATGTCCGCCACATCCCGCCGGCCCATGGCCGCGAAGTTTTCAGGCAGCACCGCCAGCCTTGCGCCGCCAGCGGCAGCCTGTTCCAGCAGCACACGAGCGCGGGCCAGATTGGCGAGCACATCGCTTTGACTGACCATCTGAATCACTGCCACTGGCATGGTGCTTCCCTCTTTTTTATCCTCGCTCGAGGCGGCTGTGGGAGCAAAGCTTGCTCGCGATGAGGCAGTTACATCCAACATATAGGCTGGCTGATACACCGCAATCGCGAGCAAGCTTTGCTCCCACAGGCTCGCTCCCACAAGGGGGATGTCATCGCCTGTCAGAACGGCTTGTCGAAGGTTATCTTCGGTTCTTTCCACGGCCCCTTGACGTCGTATCTTACGCTGGCAAAGCGCGCCACACGGTCGCCAATCAGTTTGTCGATCAGAAACAGCGCCCCACCCACCGCTGGCGCGCCGACAATCAGCGCAGCAATCGGCAGGTTGTTGGTCACCGGCAGCGTCACCTGCAACTTGGCGTCGACCCGATCGGCCACCATGTCCAGTGTGCCGTTGAGCTCCAGGTTGCTCGACGGTCCCGTCAGGGTGATGGGTTCACGGGTCACGTAAACACCGTCGCTCGCCACCAGCAGCCCCTTGACCCGATCGTAACTCAAGCCTTTGCCGAACAGGTCAGAGAAGTCCAGGCGCAATCGGCGGCCGATGGAGTTGAAGTTCAGCAAGCCAAATACCCGCAGCGCCTGGGCGCCGCCTTCCAACTCGACGAACTGGCCCTTGCTCAGCGACGCATCCAGACTCCCGGAGAAGCGCTTCGTGGCGACCCACGCTGGCGAGCCAGGCCAGCGACCATCGACGTCCAGGCGGAATTTCTCGCTGGTCACGCTCGGCGCATAGCCCCAGCCCTTGAGCACATCGGCCAGGTTCTTGCCACCGATGCGGCCTTTGTACCAACTGCTGGTGGAGCCGGGGACGCCTTCCCAGCCACCGTTGCCGCTCAAGACCATGCCCTTGAGGCCCATGTCCAGGTTGTTCAAGGCAATGCCCTTGCCTGTCGGACGCACCTTCAACGACCAGGCACCAATGAGGTCGGGCCCCTGGAACAACTGGTCAATGACAATATCCATGGCCGGAATGTTGCGAGGATCGACCGAAGCCAGCGGGTCCGGCGCGTTTTCGTCGGTCTGGACCGTCGGGTCGGCGGCCGGCAGGCGAATGTAGTCAAGCTTGATACCGATCGGTGCGGCCTTCGCGTCCGGCAGACTGGCGGTGCCCTTGGCCTGCTCGCTGGCAAGTCGCAAAGCCCAGGCGTCAGGCTTGCGGTCCAGTTGCACCGAAGCCCGGTCCAGGGTCGTGCCCATGGCGGTGAGCTTGCCGATGTTCAGATCGACGCTGCTAAGCAGTTGTTTGGCGCTACCGCCCGGATCCTGCCCCGCATACTTGCCCACCAGCTCCTGCCACGGACTCACATCCAGCTGCGACAGCGTCCCGCGCAGGCGCAGGCCCTTGCCTCCCGGCAGAATCGCATCACCGTTACCGAGCAAGAGTTCACCGCGACCGTCTGCAACCTGTCCGTTCGGCGCCGCGTAGGTGAAGCTGGCCAGGTCGCCATAATCCACCCAGTAACGGCGCTCCGCGCCTTGCAAGGTCATGCGAAACACCGTGTCACGCCCGGCATCGGGAGCCAACCCGAAGGGCGCGGGCAGATCCACGGCCACGCCCTTGAGACTGGAACTGACCGACAGTTGGCTGTCGGCACCGTCGAGGATCACCTGCAACTGATACGGCACCACGCCAGTCACCGGCAATGGTTGTGTAACCTTCAGCCAGTCAGTGAGTTTCTTGACCTCCACCTGTCCGGAGGCGGCCACCCGCGTAGTCAGTTCACCGGCACGGCCTTCGGCAAAAATCTGCGCGGTCACGGGCCGGTCGAACGCTCGGGCCGCGATATTCTTGCCGCTCAGTCCTTTGTTGCTGTCGAAGCGGAAATCGCCCTTGAGCTGCGTCAGCTCCAGCACCGGCTCGCTGAGCTTGAGCCGGGCCTTGTCGGTCTTGAAGTCCACCAGAATCTTCGGTTGCTCGCCTTTCGCCAAAGGAATATCCAGCTTCACACTGCCTTGCAGGTCGCCCTCGCCTTCCCAGCCGGCGAATGTCTGCGCCGTACCGATCGGCGCCGTCTGCAGGATCTTCAAACCGTCGCCCAAGCCACCGGCGAACTCGCCGTCCAACAGCAGATGGGAATTCTGGCCGCTGGGCACATGGGGGATGTTCACCGAAACATTCCTGACCTGGGTGTCCAGCAACTGCCCCTGGCTGGCAAAGATGCGCACGCCGCTGTCTTCGACGAAAACATCCCCGCTGACCTTGCTCACCGAAGGCCACCCCGGCTGGAAGGCCAGTTCGGCATCATGCACCTTGAAAAACAGGCTGATGCTGCGTGCCGCGTCTTCGGCACCGTGGTTCAGCGAACCTTGATACTGGAAAAAACCCTGATCCACCGCGCCCTTGACGATTGCCGTGCGCAGCCACTCATCCAGCGCAGGGCTCAGGACAGCAGGCAGATACTTGGCGGTATAGCGACCGTCGCCATCCACCAGGCCGACCCGCAGGTCCATGTAGTCTTCCTGGCTGTGGTCGAAATGCAGGCGAATCAGGAAGTCACCGGCAATCCGGCCCTCCTCCCCCAGTACCTTCAGGTACGGCGCAATCAGCGTGAAACCTTGTTTGTCTAATTTCCAGGTCAGCCGGGCGTTAGCCTGCAAGTATTGCCAGGGCTTGGCGAAGATCGGGTCCAGGTGCAGGGAAAAATCCTTGCTGTCCATGCGCAGCTCACCGCCGCCCAGGTCGCCGCTCAGGCTCCCGGACACGTTGCGCGCCGCCGGGGCGCCGCGATAGGCATCAAAGCCTACGGTGTCCAGGTTGGTGGCGAAGCTGACTTTCTGATCACCGCTGTTCTGCGGGCGGTAGTCCACCAGCACGTTGCGCAGGCCGCCCGTGAACTTGAGCCGGTCGATTGCCGTGGCAACGCCTTCGGGCAACGGCGCCAGGGCATGGAGCAACGGCGTCAGCGGCGTGAGGTCGAGGCGATCAGCCTGCACGTGCCAGAGTTCTTCGGTTTTTTCGGTGGCGTTGTTCTGTTGCAACTGCAGGCGCGATTCCCAACGGGTTTCGCCCAGGCTCATTGCCAGGGAATCGAAGGTTGCGCTGAATCCCTGGTCGCTGCGCTGGAAATACCCGTTGAGCGCCAGGTTATGGATCTGCACCGGCTTGCGCTCGGCATAGGCGCCCTGGATGTCCGGCGCGTTCAGTCGAATGGCCGCGCTTTGCACGGTGCCCGCGCCCCAGCTCAGCCAGAACTCTGCGCCAGCCTTGATCCGGGAAAAATGCCATTGTCGGGTCAGGCGTTCCGGCAGCCATTTGGACCAATCGCTTTGCGGCAGACTCAGGTAGACATCAGCCTGGCCGTTCTGCCAGTCGCTGGCACGGATACGGGTGCGCAGGTTGATCGCGACGGGTTGGCCGTCAGGCAGGGTCAGTCGGGCATCCAGACGCTGACGGGCAACACCAGTGCGCAGGCTCAGGCCAACATAGGTCAGGGTCAGAGGTGGTTGTTCCAGCGGCTGCAAGGTCACCTGGCTGTCGAGCACCGACAGCTTCGAGATCATCTGCATGCGCTCGAGCAGTTGCTGGGGATCCAAGGGCTGATCGTCCTGCACTGGCAGCCCCTCCAGGGCCCACTTGCCGTCGGCGCCTTCCTTGAGGCTGATCTTCAGGCCGCTGAGTTCCAGGTGAGCAATGCGCACCTGACGCGCCACCAGGCTGCCCCACAAGTCCGGCACGGCCCGCACCTGATCCAGATGCAAGGCATTGGCGCCCTCGCCGACCATCACGTCGTGGGCCAGCAGGATGGGGGCCAGGGCGCTCCAGCTACCGTCCAGGCTGCCGATATGCACGGGGATGCCCAACGCTTCGCTGGCGCGGGTCTGGACCTCGGCGCGGTATTCGGCCACCAGCGGAGCCAGTTCTCGCCCGAGGCTGACATACAGTGCCACCAGCACCAACAGCAGCGCGCACAGGCCCAGGCCCCAACGGGTCAGCGCGGCCAAAATGCGTGTCAGACGCTCCATGTCAGCGGGCTCCCCTGGCAAAAGTATTCAAATCCGCGGGGCTGCCGCTCATGAAGCCACTTCAGAGCAGCACCACGTCGTATTGTTCCTGGGAATACATGGTTTCCACCTGAAAGCGAATCGTGCGACCGATAAAGGCCTCCAGTTCCGCAACGTTCCCTGACTCTTCATCGAGCAGGCGATCCACCACTTTCTGGTTCGCCAACACTCTATAACCTGTGGCCTGGTAAGCGCGTGCCTCCCGGAGGATTTCCCGGAAGATTTCGTAACACACGGTTTCCGGGGTCTTGAGCTTGCCCCGGCCCTGGCAACTGCTGCACGGTTCGCACAGCACCTGCTCAAGGCTCTCGCGAGTGCGCTTGCGGGTCATCTGCACCAGGCCCAGTTCGGTGATCCCGATGATGTTGGTCTTGGCGTGGTCGCGCTCGAGTTGTTTCTCCAGGGTCCGCAGCACCTGGCGCTGGTGCTCTTCATGCTCCATGTCGATGAAGTCGATGATGATGATTCCGCCCAGGTTGCGCAGGCGCAGCTGACGAGCGATGGCGGTGGCCGCTTCCAGGTTGGTCTTGAAGATGGTTTCTTCGAGGTTGCGATGGCCGACGAACGCCCCGGTGTTGACGTCAATGGTGCTCATGGCCTCGGCCGGGTCCACCACCAGGTAGCCGCCGGACTTGAGCGGCACCTTACGCTCCAGGGCCTTCTGGATTTCGTCTTCGACGCCGTACAGGTCGAAAATCGGCCGCTCGCCGGGGTAATGCTCGAGACGATCAGCGATTTCCGGCATCAGCTCCGCCACAAACTGGGTGGTTTTCTGGAAGGTTTCCCGGGAATCGATGCGGATTTTCTCAATCTTGGGGCTGACCAGGTCCCGCAGGGTCCGCAATGCCAGACCGAGGTCTTCGTAGATCACGCTGGGGGTGGCGATGGTCTTGATCTGATCGGCAATCTGGTCCCAGAGCCGGCGCAAATAGCGGATGTCCATGAGAATTTCATCGGCCCCGGCCCCTTCGGCGGCGGTGCGCAGGATGAAACCTCCAGCTTCCTTGATGCCCTCTTTCTCCACGCAATCGCTGACCACCTGCTTGAGGCGCTCGCGCTCGGCTTCATCTTCGATCTTCAGGGAAATGCCGACGTGAGCGGTACGCGGCATGTACACCAGGTAGCGCGACGGAATCGACAGCTGCGTGGTCAAGCGCGCGCCCTTGGAACCGATGGGGTCCTTGGTGACCTGGACCACCAGGCTCTGGCCTTCATGAACCAGGGCACTGATGCTCTCCACGGCCGGGCCTTCACGCATGGATATTTCCGAGGCATGAATGAACGCCGCACGATCCAGGCCAATATCGACGAACGCCGCCTGCATGCCCGGCAACACCCGCACCACCTTGCCTTTATAGATATTGCCGACGATGCCACGTTTTTGCGTGCGCTCGACGTGAACTTCTTGCAGAACACCGTTTTCAACCACCGCCACGCGCGATTCCATCGGCGTGATGTTGATCAGGATCTCTTCACTCATGGCAGGGTCTCGTTCAGGCGTGTTCACGATAATGGCCGCATCAAGTCAGACGGCGCTCAGCGCGCGCTCAGGGTTTGCCAACAGGGTATGCCGAAATGGCCCAACAGCTCCGAGGTTTCGCACAGCGGCAGGCCGACCACAGCTGAATAGCTGCCTTCAAGCCCGGCGACGAATACCGCCCCCAAGCCCTGAATACCATAGCCGCCGGCCTTGTCCCGGGGCTCACCGCTGTTCCAATAGGCTAGCGCTTGTTGCTCAGTGATGGAGCGAAAGCTGACCCGGCTGCGCACCACACAGGATTCACAACGTTGTCCGTCCAGTACCGCAATGGCGGTCAGCACCTCATGGTCACGACCGGACAGGCTCAAAAGCATCGCCATTGAGTCGGCCTGATCCAGCGGCTTGCCCAGAATCCGCCCGTCCAGCACCACGGCGGTGTCGGCACCCAGCACGCAGCCGTCCATGCCTGCGGGCAAAGCACGTCGCCCGGCCTCAGCCTTGCCGCGCGCCAGACGTTCGACATAGGCCGAAGGGGTTTCGTCATCCAGGGGAGTTTCGTCGATGTCTGCGCTGACGGCGGTGAATGGCACACCGATCTGCGTGAGCAACTCACGCCGACGCGGCGAGCCCGAGGCGAGGTAAAGCGGTTTCATCAAGACATCTCCCTCTCAAGGTGCGGGCCAATGCCTGACCGAATCAGTTGATTTTGAAACGCAGGCGCAAGCCACGCAAACCGAAGCTGACCCACGGCCAGAGCAAGGCACTGACCAGTGCCGGCAACACCAGCGCCAGGGTCGGCTGTCGATTGCCGGTCAGCGCGCTGAGCCACAGCTGCACCAGCTGCGCCAGGCCGAAAATCACCAGGATCACCAGGCACTGCTGCCACATGGGGAACATCCGCAGGCGTTGTTGCAGCGATAGCACCAGGAACGTGATCAGCGTCAGGATCAGCGCGTTCTGCCCCAGCAACGTGCCATAAAGCACGTCTTCGGCCAGCCCCAGGCACCAGGCGGTGACCATGCCGACCTTGTGCGGCAGCGCCAGCGCCCAGAATGCCAGCAGCAGCGCCAGCCACAGCGGGCGCAGGATTTCCATGAATTGTGGCAGCGGCGAAACGCTGAGCAACAGGCCGATGGCGAACGTCAGCCAGACCATCCAGCCGTTACCGGAATGTGTACTGCTCATTATTCTCGTGCTCCCCTGGTGGCTGGCGCGGTGGCCGGCGTGGAGACAGGCGGTTTGGCCGCGGGCCTTGCGGGTTGAGTCGCCGGGGCTTGGGTGGCCGGCGTTGGCGCCGGGGTCGTTGCAGCCGGGGCAGGTGCCGGTGTTGTGCCCGGGACTGTCGCCGGGGTAACCGGGGTCGCGGTCGAGTCGATGTTCTGCCGATCCTCGGCCTCCTGGGCCACGGCGGCGTCGTTGGCGCGCTCTTCCGGGGTGCGGTTGTCGCTGAATACCAGCAGCAGGTATCGACTGCGATTCAGCGCAGCCGTTGGCACCGCACGCACGATAGCGAACGGCTGACCTGAGTCGTGTATAACCTCCTTGACCGTCGCCACCGGATACCCGGCCGGGAATCGCTGACCGAGACCGGAACTGACCAGCAGGTCGCCTTCCTTGATGTCGGCGGTGTCTGCGACGTGCCGCAGCTCCAGGCGCTCCGGATTACCGGTGCCACTGGCAATCGCCCGCAAGCCGTTGCGGTTGACCTGCACGGGAATGCTGTGGGTGGTATCGGTCAGCAACAGCACGCGAGAGGTGTAGGGCATCAACTCCACCACCTGCCCCATCAGGCCGCGAGCATCGAGTACCGGCTGGCCGAGGACAACACCGTCGCGCTCACCCTTGTTGATGATGATGCGGTGGGTAAAGGGATTGGGGTCCATGCCGATCAACTCGGCCACTTCGACCTTCTCGTTGACCAGCGCCGAGGAATTGAGCAACTCGCGCAGCCGCACGTTTTGCTCGGTGAGGGCCGCCAGCTTCTGCATGCGTCCCTGCAACAGCAGGTTCTCGGTCTTGAGTTTTTCGTTTTCGGCCACCAGCTCGGTCCGGCTGCCAAACTGGCTGGCCACACCCTGCCACAAGCGCTGCGGCAAATCGGTGATCCAGTAGGATTCCATCAATACCAGCGACATCTGGCTGCGCACTGGCTTGAGCAGCGTGAAACGGGCATCGACCACCATCAGCGCGACCGACAGCACGGTCAGCACCAGCAGGCGCACACCCAATGAGGGGCCTTTGGCGAAAAGCGGTTTAATAAGCCGCTCCTCCCAGGCAAATGTTTTCTTTATTCATACGGCATCAAACCGGCCTGGATACGAATGACAGAAGATAAACGTCAACGGGCAGCACTGCAAAGTGCTGCCCGGGGAGCGAACAACATAGACCATCCAGGCGGGCTTATTCGCTGGAGAGCAGATCCATGGTGTGCTTGTCCATCATTTCCAATGCACGGCCACCGCCGCGGGCAACGCAAGTCAGCGGGTCTTCGGCAACGATCACCGGCAAGCCGGTTTCCTGAGCCAGCAGCTTGTCGAGGTCACGCAACAGCGCGCCACCACCGGTCAGCACCAGGCCGCGCTCGGCGATGTCCGACGCCAGTTCCGGCGGCGACTGCTCCAGAGCACTCTTGACCGCCTGCACGATGGTCGCCAGCGACTCTTGCAGTGCTTCGAGCACTTCGTTGGAGTTGAGGGTGAAGGCACGTGGAACGCCTTCAGCCAGGTTACGGCCGCGAACGTCGACTTCACGTACTTCGCCGCCCGGATAGGCCGTGCCGATTTCCTGCTTGATGCGCTCGGCGGTGGATTCGCCGATCAGGCTGCCGTAGTTGCGGCGCACGTAGGTGATGATCGCTTCGTCGAAACGGTCGCCGCCCACACGTACGGACTCGGCGTAGACCACACCGTTGAGGGAGATCAAGGCGATTTCAGTGGTACCACCACCGATGTCGACGACCATCGAACCACGGGCCTCTTCGACCGGCAGGCCGGCACCGATGGCAGCGGCCATCGGTTCTTCGATCAGGAACACTTCACGGGCACCGGCGCCAAGGGCCGACTCACGGATGGCACGACGCTCCACCTGGGTGGATTTGCAGGGCACGCAGATCAGCACGCGAGGGCTGGGCTGCAGGAAACTGTTTTCGTGAACTTTGTTGATGAAGTACTGCAGCATCTTTTCGCAGACGCTGAAGTCGGCGATCACGCCGTCCTTCATGGGGCGAATGGCTGCAATGTTGCCCGGAGTACGGCCCAGCATGCGCTTGGCTTCGGTACCGACAGCCACGACACTCTTCTGGTTACCGTGGGTGCGGATGGCCACGACCGAGGGTTCATTCAGGACGATACCGCGCTCGCGCACGTAAATAAGGGTGTTGGCAGTGCCCAGGTCAATGGAAAGATCGCTGGAAAACATGCCACGCAGTTTCTTGAACATGGGAAAGGGACCCTAGGCAACGCGTGGGTAAAAAAGTGCGGCAAACTCTAACAACGACAGGGATTTTGGGCAAGGCGCCAATATGTTAAATTGGCCGCTTTTCTGTGCACCAAACCCCGAAATCGCGGCCAATGCCCTGTTTCGCAGATACGTTCCTTTGTTGACGACAATAGAGGCCGTCAAAAAGGAACAGTATTTGTGATACAGGGCACTGGACCGTAGAAATGCGGTAGTGTTCCGACAATCTAACACACGGACAGATTGCGTCCGTTTTGTTTTCCACTGGAGAATCCCATGGCGCTTGAACGCTCCGACGTGGAAAAAATCGCTCACCTGGCCTGTCTGGGCCTCGATGAAGCCGATCTTCCACACATTACTTCTGCCCTGAACAGCATTCTGGGGCTGGTCGACGAGATGCAGGCGGTCAACACCGACGGCATCGAACCCCTGGCCCACCCACTGGAAGCCAGCCAGCGCCTGCGCGCCGACGTCGTGACCGAGTCCAATCACCGCGAGGCCTACCAGTCCATCGCACCAGCGGTCGAAAACGGCCTGTACCTGGTTCCGAAAGTCATCGACTAAAGGGAAAGAGCCTCTCATGCATCACATGACCCTGGCCGAGATCGCCCGCGGACTCGCCGATAAAAAGTTTTCTTCCGAAGAGCTGACCCAGGCCCTGCTGGCGCGCATCGCCCAGCTCGACCCGCAGCTCAACAGCTTCATCAGCCTCACCGAAGAACTGGCCCTGAGCCAGGCCAAGGCCGCCGACGCCCGTCGCGCCAACGGTGAGAGCGGCGCCCTGCTCGGCGCACCGATTGCCCACAAGGATCTGTTCTGCACCCAGGGCATCCGCACCAGTTGCGGCTCGAAGATGCTCGACAACTTCAAGGCCCCGTACGATGCCACCGTGGTCGCCAAACTGGCCGCAGCCGGCGCCGTGACCCTGGGCAAGACCAACATGGACGAATTCGCCATGGGTTCGGCCAACGAGTCAAGCTACTACGGCGCAGTGAAAAACCCGTGGAACCTGGAACACGTACCGGGTGGCTCGTCCGGTGGTTCCGCCGCCGCCGTGGCCGCGCGCCTGCTGCCGGCCGCCACCGCCACCGACACCGGCGGTTCGATTCGCCAGCCGGCGGCGTTTACCAACCTCACGGGCCTCAAGCCGACCTATGGCCGCGTATCGCGCTGGGGCATGATCGCCTACGCCTCCAGCCTCGACCAGGGCGGTCCGCTGGCCCGCACCGCCGAAGACTGCGCGATCCTGCTGCAAGGCATGGCTGGCTTCGATCCGAACGACTCCACCAGCATCGATGAACCGGTGCCGGACTACAGCGCCAGCCTCAACGGCTCGTTGCAGGGCCTGCGCATCGGCGTGCCGAAGGAATATTTCAGCGCCGGCCTGGACCCGCGCATCGCCGAGCTGACCCACAACAGCATCAAGGCGCTGGAGAAGCTCGGCGCGGTGATCAAGCCAATCAGCCTGCCGAACATGCAGCACGCGATTCCGGCGTACTACGTGATCGCCCCGGCGGAAGCGTCCTCGAACCTGTCGCGTTTCGACGGCGTGCGCTTCGGCTATCGCTGCGAAAATCCGGACAACCTGATGGACCTGTACAAGCGTTCCCGTGGCGAAGGCTTCGGCGCCGAAGTGCAGCGCCGGATCATGGTCGGTGCCTACGCGCTGTCCGCCGGCTACTACGATGCCTACTACCTCAAGGCGCAGAAAATCCGTCGCCTGGTGAAGAACGACTTCATGGCCGCCTTCAACGAGGTCGACATCATCCTTGGCCCAACCACGCCGAACCCGGCCTGGAAACTCGGCGCCAAGAGCAGCGACCCGGTCGCTGAGTACCTGGAAGACGTCTACACCATCACCGCCAACCTCGCCGGCTTGCCGGGCCTGTCCATGCCGGCCGGTTTCGTCGATGGCCTGCCGGTGGGCGTGCAGTTGCTCGCGCCGTACTTCCAGGAAGGCCGCCTGCTCAATGTGGCGCACCAGTATCAGTTGAACACTGACTGGCACACCCGCACCCCAACCGGCTTCTGAGGAGAAACACATGCAATGGGAAGTCGTGATCGGGCTGGAGATTCATACCCAGCTCACCACCCGGTCGAAAATCTTTTCCGGTAGCTCCACCACGTTCGGCTCCGAGCCCAACACCCAGGCCAGCCTGGTCGACCTGGGCATGCCCGGCGTGTTGCCGGTGCTCAACGCCGAAGCCGTGCGCATGGCGGTGATGTTCGGTCTGGCGATTGACGCCGAGATTGGCCAGCACAACGTATTCGCCCGCAAGAACTACTTCTATCCGGACCTGCCCAAGGGCTACCAGATCAGCCAGATGGAGTTGCCGATTGTCGGCAAGGGCCACCTGGACATCGCCCTGGAAGACGGCACGGTCAAGCGCGTTGGTATCACCCGTGCGCACCTGGAAGAAGACGCCGGCAAGAGCCTGCACGAAGAATTCAACGGCGCCACCGGCATCGACCTGAACCGTGCCGGCACGCCGTTGCTGGAAATCGTCTCTGAACCGGACATGCGCAGTGCCAAGGAAGCCGTAGCCTACGTCAAGGCGATCCACGCTCTGGTGCGCTACCTGGGCATTTGCGACGGCAACATGGCCGAAGGCTCGCTGCGTTGCGACTGCAACGTGTCGATCCGGCCCAAGGGCCAGGTTGAATTCGGCACCCGCTGCGAGATCAAGAACGTCAACTCGTTCCGCTTCATCGAGAAAGCGATCAACAGCGAGATCCAGCGCCAGATCGAACTGATCGAGGACGGCGGCAAGGTCATCCAGCAGACTCGCCTGTACGACCCGAACAAGGACGAAACCCGTCCGATGCGCAGTAAAGAGGAAGCCAACGACTACCGTTACTTCCCCGACCCGGATCTGCTGCCGGTGGTGATCGAGGACTCGTTCCTCAATGACGTGCGTGCCACCTTGCCGGAACTGCCACCCCAGAAACGCGAGCGCTTCCAGGCGCAGTTCGGGCTGTCGAGCTATGACGCCAACGTCCTGGCCACCAGCCGCGAACAGGCCGATTACTTCGAAAAAGTCGTGAGCATCGGCGGCGACGCCAAGCTGGCGGCCAACTGGGTGATGGTGGAATTGGGCAGTCTGCTGAACAAGCAGGGCCTGGAGATCGACCAGTCGCCGGTATCGGCCGAGCAACTGGGCGGCATGCTGTTGCGGATCAAGGACAACACCATTTCCGGCAAGATCGCCAAAATGGTCTTCGAAGCCATGGCCAATGGTGAAGGCAGCGCTGATGAGATCATTGAGAAGCGCGGCTTGAAGCAAGTCACCGACACCGGTGCGATCAGCGCCGTACTCGATGAAATGCTCGCGGCCAACGCCGAGCAAGTCGAGCAATACCGTGCGGCAGACGAAGCCAAGCGCGGCAAGATGTTCGGTTTCTTCGTCGGCCAGGCCATGAAAGCCTCCAAGGGCAAGGCCAACCCGCAACAGGTCAACGAACTGCTTAAAAGCAAGCTCGAGGGCTGATGACCATGGAGCCAGATTTCAAGCCTGGCTCCACTCTCCCTTGTGGGAGAGATCCTGTGGGAGCAAAGCTTGCTCGCGATGAAGACACCTTGATCCATCAGTGGACTGCGTTATCGTTCGTCGCGAGCAAGCTTTGCTCCCACAGGCTTTTCTCTCACTGGCCAGCGCCCCTATCTGTAGTTGGAAACCCCTACATGAAGCGTCTCCTCGCCGCCTGCGCCCTGCTGTCCCTGCTGGCCGGTTGTGCCAGCCAGAGCGGGACGGTCGATCCACACGGCTATGACCAGACCGGCGTCGCCTCTTATTACGGTGCCAGGCACCATGGCAAGCGCACCGCCAGCGGCGAGCGCTTCAACCAGCATGGCCTGACCGCCGCCCATCGCCAGTTGCCGTTCGGCACACGGGTGAAAGTCACCAACCTGAAAAACAACGACAGTGTCGTGGTCCGCATCAACGACCGTGGCCCCTACACTCGTGGCCGCCTGATCGATGTATCCCGCGCTGCCGCCGAGCAACTGGGCATGCTACGCAGCGGCACCGCACGGGTGCGTGTGCAAGCCCTCGACGATTGATAGACGGAGCCCGGACATTTCCCTACTCAATGCCATCCCGCTGCTGAGCCTGATCGAACTGTTCGGTGGCCTGCTGTTGTTGATCGCCGGGGCCGAGCTGCTGGTGCGCGCCGCCGTGGGCCTGGCGGCACGTTTGCAGGTGCGTCCGCTGATCATCGGCCTGACCGTGGTCGCCTTTGGCAGCAGCGCCCCGCAAATGGCTGTCAGCCTGCAAGCGACCCTGGCGCAGAACGCTGACATCGCCGTGGGCAGCGTGATCGGCAGCAGCATCTTCAACATCCTCGTCACCCTCGGGTTGTCGGCCCTGATCATTCCGTTGCGCGTCTCGCGTCAACTGGTGCGCCTGGACATCCCGCTGATGATCGGCGCCAGCCTGCTGGTGTTCGTGCTGGCCTGGAACGAGGAACTGACGCAACTGGACGGCGCGTTGCTGTTGATGGCCCTGGCGGTGTACCTGGGCCTGTTGCTGCGCCAGTCGCGGCATTCGGGGCGACCGCATGGGATCGGCGTGGACGTGGCGCAAGTGTCATGGCCCAAAAGCCTGTCGATGATGGTCGTGGGCCTGGCGATGCTGATTTTCGCCGGGCACTTGCTGTTGGGCGCGGCGGTGGAAGTGGCGACGGACCTGGGGCTGTCGGAACGCATCATCGGCCTGACCATCGTCGCCGTCAGCACCTCGCTGCCGGAACTCGCCACCTCGCTGATCGCCGCCCTGCGGGGCCAGCGAGACATTGCCGTGGGCAACGTGATCGGCAGCAACCTGTTCAATCTGCTGGGCGTGCTGGGGGTGACGGCCCTCGGCGCGCCCTCGCCGCTCTCGGTGTCCCCCAATGCTCTGGATTTCGACCTGCCGGTGATGCTCGGCGTGGCGGTGTTGTGCCTGCCGGTGTTCTATTCCGGCTACCGCGTCACCCGCGCCGAAGGCCTGCTGTTTTTGGGCTTGTACCTGGCATATGGGCTGCATGTGGTGTCGTTCACTACCGGCATGCCTCTGGCCGGCCAACTGGAACGACTGATGCTGTTCTATGTGCTGCCGGCCCTGCTCGCGTTTTTGCTGTTCAGTTCCTTGCGCGCCTGGCGCCGCCAACACCACAAGAGGGATTTGCCATGACCGACACTCCAAAGACCGGCCTGGACATGCGCCGCCAGGTGATGGGCGACGCGTTCGTCGACCGTGCCCTGGGCAACGCCACCGAATTCACCCAGCCGCTGCAGGATTTCGTCAACGAGCATGCCTGGGGCAGCGTCTGGAGCCGCGAAGGCCTGCCGCTCAAAACCCGCAGCCTGATCACCCTCGCCGCCCTCACCGCTCTCAAATGCCCGCAGGAATTGAAAGGCCACGTGCGCGGGGCCTTGAACAACGGCTGTACAGTGGAAGAGATTCGCGAGGCGTTGCTGCATTGCGCGGTGTATGCGGGGGTGCCGGCGGCGATTGATGCGTTTCGGGCGGCGCAGGAAGTGATCGATAGTTATCAGAAATCTGAGTGACTGTTAGATCGCTATCGCGAGCAGGCTCGCTCCCACAGAGATCGCAGGCGGACTGGAAACTTGTGTACACCGCCATCTACTGTGGGAGCGAGCCTGCTCGCGATGGGCCCTCAAGAACACCACAACCCAGAACCTAGATCCACCCACCCCACTGCAACACAAAAATCCCCAGGTTGGTGGTAATCGCCGCCATCAGCGTGGTGATGACGATGATCGCCGCGGCCAGTTCATGGTTGCCATCGGCCGCGCGGGCCATGACGTAACTGGCGGCGGCGGTGGGGCTGCCAAAGTACAGGAACAGAATTCCCAGCTCCGCCCCGCGAAAGCC
The DNA here is from genome assembly GCF_900156295.1 of Pseudomonas sp. A214. Taxonomy (NCBI): domain Bacteria; kingdom Pseudomonadati; phylum Pseudomonadota; class Gammaproteobacteria; order Pseudomonadales; family Pseudomonadaceae; genus Pseudomonas; species Pseudomonas sp. A214. The sequence goes on along the minus strand of NZ_LT707062.1, from coordinate 1,736,224 downwards.
CCAGAGCCAGGCCCCCAGGGTCGCCAGCAACGGCAGGCCGATCATTTTCACCAGGCTCGAACTCAGGGCCATCTTGCCGCTTTTGCGCAGCGCCGCCAGCGACAGCGTGCCGCCGATGCAAATCAACGCCAGCGGCAAAGTCATCTGGGCAAGGTATTTGGCCGAGGTTTCGAACCAGTTCGGCAGGCCTATCTGCCAATAGGCCAACGGCGCGGCTACGACCACACTGATGATCAGCGGGTTGCTGACCACGCTTTTGCAGATGCTCCAGGGGTCGGACTTGATCACTGGGCTGTAGACCGCCAGCACGATGGTCGACAGGGTGTTGTAGAACAGGATCACCAGCGCCGCGAGTATCGACCCCAGGGAAATCCCGTAGTCGCCATACATGCTCGCCGCCAGTGCCAGGCCGATCACGCCGTTGTTGCCGCGAAAGGCGCCCTGGGTATAGATGCCACGGTCCTCACGCGGGCAACGCCAGATCGCCCAGCCCCAGGCCACGGCAAAGCACACCAGGGTGGCAATGGAGAAATAGATCAGCAGGTCCGGCTGCAATGCCGCGTGGAGATCGGCATGCAGGATGCCGAGGAACAACAGCGCCGGCATGGTGACGTTGAACACCAGGGACGAGGCGATGTGAATGAAATTGTCGTTGATCCAGTAAATGCGCTTGAGCAGTGTCCCCAGAAACAACATGGCAAACACCGGTGCGGTGATGTTCAGGGTTTCGAGGAAAATTGCCAGCATGCCGGGGACCTTGAGAAGGGTGTCGTTAGGTGGCTAATGATAGCCACTAACGACACTGGCGTCTGGTAGACCGCTATCGCGAGCAGGCTCGCTCCCACATTTGTTCCTGGGTGAACACAAAATCCATATTCACCACAACCCCTGTGGGAGCGAGCTTGCTCGCGATAGCGGTGTGTCAGCTTGCATAAATGCTGAATGTACCGCCGTCATCGCGAGCAAGCTCGCTCCCACACTGGATCTCCAGCGATCACAAGTACATCAGGTAATCGGCGCCGGGTTGAACAAGGTGATGTCGTTGTACAGCTTGTGCCGCTCGGCCCAGGTCTGTTTCTTGCCGCTGGCCACGTCCAGGTAGTAATGGAACAGTTCCCAGCCCAGTTCCTCGATGGAGGCGCGCCCGGTGGCGATCCGGCCGGCGTCGATGTCGATCAGGTCCGGCCAGCGCTGGGCCAGTTCGGTGCGGGTCGAGACCTTTACCACCGGCGCCATGGCCAAGCCGTACGGCGTGCCACGGCCGGTGGTGAATACGTGCAGGTTCATCCCCGCCGCCAGTTGCAACGTGCCGCAGACAAAATCACTGGCCGGCGTGGCGCAGAAGATCAGGCCCTTTTGCTTAAAGCGCTCGCCCGGCCCCAACACGCCGTTGATCGCACTGCTGCCGGACTTGACGATCGAGCCCAGGGATTTTTCGACGATGTTCGACAGCCCGCCCTTCTTGTTGCCCGGCGTGGTGTTGGCGCTGCGATCGGCCTCGCCCTTGGCCAGGTAACGGTCGTACCAGTCCATCTCGCGTACCAGCTCCTGGGCGACTTCCCGGGTTTGCGCCCGGGAGGTCAGCAGGTAGATCGCATCGCGCACTTCGGTGACTTCGGAAAACATCACCGTCGCCCCGGCCCGCAGCAGCAGGTCCGAGGCATAGCCCAGGGCCGGGTTGGCGGTGATGCCGGAAAACGCATCGCTGCCGCCGCACTGCATGCCCAGGATCAGCTCCGAGGCCGGCACGGTTTCGCGGCGGCGCAGGTCGAGTTTCTTCAGCCGGGTTTCGGCCAGTTCCATGATCTGCTCGATCATTTCGGTGAAACCGTGACTGGAATCCTGCAAGCGATACAGCCATGGCTCGCTGAGGTCCACCGAGCTGTCGTTCTCATGCATCACCTGCCCGGCCTGCAATTTCTCGCAGCCCAGGCTGATTACCAGCGCTTCGCCCCCCAGGTTCGGGTTGCGTGCCAGATTGCGCACGGTGCGGATCGGGATGTAAGCGTCGGTGGCGGTGATCGCCACGCCGCAGCCGTAGCTGTGGGTCAGCGCCACCACGTCATCGACGTTCGGGTACTTGGGCAGCAATTCGTCCTTGATGCGCTTGACCGCATGGTCCAGCACCCCGGTCACGCACTGCACCGTGGTGGTGATGCCCAGGATGTTGCGCGTGCCCACGGTACCGTCGGCGTTGCGATAGCCCTCGAAGGTGTAGCCTTGCAACGGCGCTTCGGCCGCCGGCACGTCGGTGGACAGCGGCAGGCTGTCCAGCGGCGGCGCGGTGGGCATGCGCAGTTGGTCTTCCTTGACCCAACTGCCACGGGGGATTGGTTGCAATGCGTAGCCAATGACCTGGCCGTAGCGAATCACCTCGCCGCCCTCGGGAATATCTTCCAGGGTGACCTTGTGGCTCTGCGGTACAAAGTCTACGGTGACCAGGCCATCCGGGAACTCAGTCCCGGCTGGCACGCCCTGGTCGTTCACCACAATGACCACGTTGTCCCGCTCATTCAGGCGGATGTAACGGGGCGAATCGGCATGTTCAATCAGTTGCATCGACATCGCTCCTTCAGGATTTCGCTTCAGACAGGCTGGAAAGTTGATCATCCCGGGCCGCGGGCTCTTTGAGCACGACACGCTTGATCGGCCCGACGATCACCAGGTAACTGAACACCGCCATCAGCGCGTTGCAGCCCACGAACACCAGCGCCCATTTGAACGAACCGGTGGAGCTGATGATGTAGCCGATGACGATCGGCGTGGTGATCGATGCCAGGTTGCCGAAGGTGTTGAACAGGCCGCCACTCAGACCGGCGATCTGTTTTGGCGAAGTGTCGGACACCACGGCCCAACCCAATGCGCCCACGCCTTTACCGAAGAAGGCCAGGGCCATGAAGCCGACCACCATCCATTCGATGTCCACGTAGTTGCACGCCACGATGCTGCTGGACACCAGCAGGCCGGCGATGATCGGCGCCTTGCGAGCGAAGGTCAGCGAGTGGCCCTTGCGCAGCAGGTAGTCGGAAATCACCCCGCCGAGCACGCCACCGATGAAGCCGCAGATCGCCGGCAAGGAGGCGATGAAACCAGCCTTGAGGATGGTCATGCCGCGTTCCTGCACCAGGTACACCGGGAACCAGGTCAGGAAGAAGTAGGTGATGCCGTTGATGCAGTATTGGCCCAGGTACACGCCGAGCATCATGCGGTTGGTCAGCAGTTGGCGGATGTAATCCCACTTCGGACCGTCGGTCTTCTTACCCCTGCCCTTGTCCTGGTCCATGTCGACCATCGCGCCGTTGGCGGCGATGTGATTGAACTCGGCCTCGTTGATCATCGGGTGCTGACGCGGGCTGTGGATAACCTTCAGCCAGACCAGCGAGAACACGATACCGACCACGCCCATCACGATGAACACGTGCTGCCAGCCAAAGCGGTAGACGATCCAACCCATCAGCGGCGCAAACAACACCGTGGCGAAATACTGGGCGGAGTTGAAAATCGCCGAAGCGGTGCCGCGTTCAGCGGTGGGGAACCAGGCCGCGACGATGCGGGCGTTACCCGGGAAGGAAGGCGCCTCGGCCAGCCCCACCAGAAAACGCAGCATGAACAGCGCCACCACGGCGGTGGAGACGCCGAACTCACCGACATAGCCTTGCAGCACGGTGAACAGCGACCAGGTAAAAATGCTCAAGGCATAGATTTTTTTCGACCCGAACCGGTCAAGCAGCCAGCCGCCCGGGATCTGCCCGGCCACGTAGGCCCAGCCGAAGGCGGAGAAGATATAACCGAGGGTAACGGCATCGATGCCGAGGTCTTTCTGCAGGCTGGAGCCGGCGATAGCGATGGTTGCGCGGTCGGCATAGTTGATCGTTGTCACCAGAAACAGCATGAGCAGGATCAAATAGCGGACGCGAGTCGGCTTGGTTTCTTGCATTTAAATCTACTTCCACTATTTATTTTTATACGGGAAATCTGGTTGTACGGCCAGGCGGGTTGTCCCGCTCCGGCCGGTGTCGCAATTACGATCCGATGTAAGAAGTTTTCACCACGGTGTAGAACTCTTGCGCATAGCGACCTTGCTCGCGCGAGCCATAGGACGAACCTTTGCGGCCGCCGAACGGTACATGGTAATCCACGCCGGCGGTCGGCAGATTGACCATCACCATGCCCGCCTGGGAATGACGCTTGAAGTGGTTGGCATATTTGAGCGAGGTGGTGGCGATACCGGCGGACAGCCCGAACTCGGTGTCGTTGGCCATCGCCAGCGCCGCTTCATAATCGGCCACACGCACGACGTTGGCCACCGGGCCAAAGATTTCTTCGCGGCTGATGCGCATCGAGGCTTCGCTGTCAGCGAACAGTGTCGGCGCCAGGAAATAACCTTCGGTGTCACACGTCACCAGGCCGCCACCGCTGACCAGCCGCGCACCTTCGCTCTGGCCGATGTCGATGTACTTCAAGTCCTGGTTGAGCTGGGCTTCGGAAACCACCGGCCCGATATCGGTACCGGCCTTCAAGGCATGACCGACCTTGATCGACTGCATGCGCTCGGCCATGGCAGCGACGAACTTGTCGTGGATGCCGGCGGTCACGATCAGGCGGCTCGAAGCCGTGCAACGCTGGCCAGTGGAGTAGAACGCGCTCTGCACCGCCAGTTCGACAGCCTGTTTGAGATCGGCGTCGTCGAGGATGACCTGCGGGTTCTTGCCGCCCATCTCCAGTTGCACCTTGGCCTGGCGCGCCACGCAATTGACCGCGATCTGCCGCCCCACGCCCACGGAACCGGTGAAGCTGATACCGTCGACCTTCGGGCTGTTGACCAGGACTTCACCGACCACACGGCCGCTGCCCATCACCAGGTTGAACACACCGGCCGGGAAACCGGCGCGGGAAATGATGTCCGCCAGGGCCCAGGCACAACCTGGCACCAATTCGGCGGGCTTGATCACCACACAGTTGCCGTAGGCCAGCGCCGGGGCGATCTTCCAGGCAGGGATCGCGATCGGGAAGTTCCACGGCGTGATCAAACCGACCACACCCAACGCTTCACGGGTGACTTCGACGTTGACGCCCGGGCGCACCGACGGCAAGTAATCGCCCGACAGGCGCAGGCACTCGCCAGCGAAAAACTTGAAAATGTTGCCGGCGCGGGTCACTTCGCCAATGGCTTCGGGCAGGGTCTTGCCCTCCTCCCGGGCCAACAGTTGGCCGAGTTCTTCGCGACGGGCGAGGATCTCGCTGCCGACTTTGTCCAGCGCATCGTGACGGGCCTGGATGCCCGAGGTCGACCAGGCCGGGAACGCGGCGCGGGCGGCTTCGATGGCGGCATTGACTTGAGCTGCATCAGCCTTGGCGTATTCACCAATGACATCGGACAAGTCAGACGGGTTGATGTTGGTGCAATAGTCGGCACCGGCCACCCACTGACCGTTGATGTAGTTATCGAAACGCTTTGAATCTGCCACGGAGCTACTCCTTCTACAATAGCTGTCTAGGAACGCAGAGCGTCCCTGGCTGCGTGCCCACGCGGAGCGTGGGAACGATCAAGCCTTACGCAAAAAGCCGCTGATTGCTCAGCGGCTTTGTCGGGTCTGTTACTGCTTGCCTTGCTTGTCGATCAGCGCGGCCAGGGCTTCGTATTCTTCCGGCAGCAGGTCGGTCAGCGGCGTACGCACAGGACCTGCGTCGTAGCCGACGATCTTCGCGCCAGCCTTGACGATGCTCACGGCATAACCGGCCTTGCGGTTACGAATGTCCAGGTAAGGCAGGAAGAAGTCGTCGATGATCTTGCCAACGGTCGCGTGATCTTCACGGGAAATGGCGTGGTAGAAATCCATCGCGGTTTTCGGAATGAAGTTGAACACCGCCGAGGAGTAGACCGGCACGCCCAGGGCCTTGTAGGCCGCGGCATAGACTTCTGCGGTCGGCAGGCCGCCCAGGTAGCTGAAACGATCGCCGAGACGACGGCGGATCGACACCATCAATTCGATATCGCCCAGGCCATCCTTATAGCCGATCAGGTTCGGGCAGCGCTCGGCCAGTTGCTCCAAGTGCGTGGCGTTCAGGCGGCAGACGTTGCGGTTGTAAACCACCACGCCGATCTTCACCGATTTGCACACGGCTTCAACGTGGGCGGCTACACCGTCCTGGCTGGCTTCAGTCAGGTAGTGCGGCAGCAGCAACAGGCCCTTGGCGCCCAGACGCTCGGCTTCCTGAGCGTACTCGATGGCCTGGCGGGTAGCACCGCCAACACCGGCGAGGATTGGCACGCTGGTGGCGCAGGTATCAACAGCTGTCTTGATGACTTGCGAATACTCGCTGGCCGCCAGGGAGAAAAACTCACCAGTGCCGCCCGCTGCGAAAAGTGCCGAGGCGCCATACGGGGCCAGCCACTCGAGGCGCTTGACGTAGCTGTCGCGATTGAAATCGCCTTGAGCAGTGAAATCGGTGACCGGGAAAGACAGCAGGCCAGACGAGAGGATGGACTTCAGTTCTTGTGGATTCATTATTCGAACACCCTGGACGCAAATGTTGTGTTGTAGGAAACGGTTCAGCTTCAAGAGAAGTTGTAAGTCATCGTACAACTTAAAATACGAACGTCAACTGCATTTCGTCTTTTGTCGGGGGTCAGGTGCGCGGAGTTTGGCGAAAAGCCTTTGAGATCGGGCCTTTGAGGTTTGCTGGCAAACTGAGGAATCTTGCCCTGCGAGGCAGCGGACCGCTCTTCAAGTTGCGGATTAAGGTATAGGGCTTATTGCACTCGAACCAAACACGGGACCGCTGTGGCGAGGGAGCTTGCTCCCGTTCGACTGCGAAGCAGTCGCCAACCTGTTGAACGGCGATCGACCGAAAGAGCTGAGGGGCCGCTTCGCAGCCCAGCGGGAGCAAGCTCCCTCGCCACGACAGCATCCTTGCCAGCAGAGCAGTGAGCGATTCAGCCCTGCGCTTGCGCCTCTTCATGAGCCTGGCGCAGCCGTTCGCGGCTGTTGGTCAGGTGCAAGCGCATGGCCGCACGGGCCGCGTCGGAGTCCTGGCGGGCGATGGCTTCGTAGATTTCTTCGTGTTCGCGGCTCAGGCGATCCATGTAGTGCTGGTGGTCGTCGTGGGCCAGGCGCGCCGAATTCAGCCGGGTGCGCGGGATGATGCTGGTGCCCAGGTGGGTCATGATGTCAGTGAAGTAACGGTTGCCGGTGGACAGGGCGATTTCCAGGTGGAAGGCGAAGTCCGAGGCCACCGCGTCGCTGGCGTGAGCGGCGCTTTCGTTCAGCGCATCCAGGGCTGCGCGCATCGCAGCCAGTTGCTCGTCGCTGCGGCGCTGGGCTGCAAGGCCTGCCGATTCCACTTCCAGGCTGATGCGCAACTCCAGGATCGCCAGCACGTCACGCAAAGTGACCACCGTCGCCGGGTCGATGCGAAAGCCGCTCGGGCTGGGCGTGTCCAGCACGAAGGTGCCGATGCCGTGGCGGGTTTCCACCTGGCCGGCGGCCTGCAAACGGGAAATCGCCTCGCGCACCACGGTGCGGCTGACGCCATGGGCTTCCATGATCGCCGACTCGGTGGGCAATTTATCGCCACGCTTGAGCAGACCGTCGCGAATCTGCTCGGTCAACACCGTCACCAGCTCCTGCGCCAGGCTGCGGCGCTTGCGGGGAAGGCGTGGTACGTCGATCGGTCTTTCCATGTGTCTGTGTCTCGGCAAGCGGCTGAATGCGCATCATGATAGCGCAACGTGGTTGTACGATCACCGTGCTCCCTGACGGTCTTGGCAAAGTTTGCCGCCATGCACCGTTGTGGCGAGGGGATTTATCCCCGCTGGGCTGCGGAGCAGCCCTCTTGATCTACCAGCAGATCAATATCGTTGACCTTTGATTTTGAAGGGGCGCTTCGCACCCAACGGGATAAATCCCCTCGCCACAACGGTGTTCGGCAATGACAATCAGGCGACTACAGCTTGCTCCACCAGTTGGCCATTTTCGATACGCACATGTCGCGGATGGAACCGTTTCAAACTGCTGCGATGGCCAACGCTGACAATGCTCAGCCCCGGCAACTGGTCAATCAGCGCCTGGTACAGCGTCGCTTCATCTTCTTCGTCCATCGCCGACGTGGCTTCGTCCATATACAACCATTGTGGTGCGTAGAGCAATGCGCGGGCGAACGCCAGGCGTTGCTGCTCGCCGGGCGAGAGCATGCGCTGCCAGTGGTTGGCCTCGTCCAGTCGCGCCACCAGATGCGGCAGGCGACAGGTTTCCAGCACTTGGGCATAACGCTCTGGCGGGTACGTGTCGCCCGGTTGTGGATAACTCAGCGCTTCGCGCAGGGTGCCAATGGGCAGATAGGGTTTTTGCGGCAGGAACAGATAACGCGCCGCGGGCAACCGGATCGCGCCGTGGCCATCCGGCCACAAATGCCCCATTGCCCGGAACAGGGTGGATTTACCGCTGCCCGAACGCCCGCTGAGCATCACCCGCTCGCCCGGTTCGACGGTCATGTCGGTATGGCTGAGCAAATGGCGGCCGTCGGCCAGGTCCAATCCCAGGTTTTGCACTTTCAATGCATGGCCTTGGTTCTGCACATCGATGGCCGGCACGCGGTCTTCGTTGTCGCTCATGGCCTGGCGGAAGCTCAGTAGACGGTCACACGTGGCGCGCCACGCGGCGAGGTCGGTGTACGCGCTGATGAACCAACTGAAATTCTCCTGCACATTGCCGAACGCCGAGTTGATCTGCATAAGCTCGCCCAGCTGGATCTTGCCGGCGAAGTAGCGTGGCGCGGCGACGATGAACGGGAAGATGATCGCAATCTGGCCGTAGCCGGAAGTGAAGAAGGTCAGGCGCTTGGACACCCGCATGATGTCCCAGAAGTTATGCCAGACCAGACCAAAGCGGCCACTCAAGCGGCGGTTCTCGTTGGGTTCACCGTTGTACAAGGCAATGCTCTCGGCGTTCTCACGCACCCGCACCATGGAAAAGCGCAGGTCGGCTTCAAAGCGTTGCTGGTTGTTGTTCAGGCCGATCAAGCGACGGCCGATCAGGTGCGTCAGCCAACTGCCCACCGCCGCATACACCAGCGCACACCAGAACATGTAGCCGGGGATGGTGTAGCCAAACACCTGGATGCTGCCCGACACGCCCCACAAAATGATCGAGAACGACACCAGGCTGACCACGGTGCGCAGCAGCCCCAGGCCCAGGCCCAAGGTGTTGCTGGTAAAACTGTTGAGGTCTTCGGAAATCCGCTGGTCCGGGTTATCGGTGTAACCGCCCTGCTCCAGCCGGTAGTAATTCTTGTCATTGAGCCAACGGGCGAAGTGTTTCTCCGTGAGCCAGGCCCGCCAGCGAATGGTGAGCATCTGCGTGAGGTACAAGCGATACACCGCGCCCAGGATCGCCACTGCAGCGATGCCGCAGAAATACAGGATCAACCGCCAGAACGCGACGCTGTCCTTCTCCTGCAAGGCGTTATAGAAATCCTTGTACCAACTGTTGATCCACACCGAAATCGCCACGCTGAACAGCGACAGCACGATGACGGCAATCAACAGCGTCCAGGCCTTGCCCTTCTCCTCACTGCGCCAGTACGGCGTGGTCATTTGCCAGACACGGCGGAAAAACTGCCCGCGCACCGCATCATTGACCGCGGAATATTCAGCGTTCTGATTCATGGTTAAGGCTCTGTAAAGAAAAAAAACTCGGGCCGATCATAGAACAACGGCCCGATTTGCCGCGAGGGTGGACAACATCTGTTCAGCGCAGGTTCAGCGACGCACGGGGCGCTTCTGCAATTTGCGCTGCAAGGTGCGCCGGTGCATGCCCAAGGCGCGGGCAGTGGCGGAAATGTTGCCTTCGTGCTCGGTCAGCACCCGCTGGATGTGCTCCCATTGCAGGCGGTCCACCGACATGGGGTTTTCCGGCACCAAGGTGTCCAGATCGGCGTGCTCGGACAACAGCGCCGCCAGCACGTCATCGGCGTCGGCCGGTTTGCACAGGTAATTGCAGGCGCCACGCTTGATCGCCTCCACCGCGGTGGCGATGCTCGAGTAACCGGTGAGGATCACCACGCGCATTTCCGGGTCCAGCTCCAGCAGTTTGGGCAACAGCACCAGGCCCGAGTCGCCGTCCATTTTCAAATCCAGCGCGGCGTAGTCCGGCAGGTCGGCCTGGGCGATGCTCAAGCCCTCCTCGGCGGAACCGGCGGTGCTCACGCGAAAGCCCCGACGGGACATGGCCCGGGCCATGACGCGGGTGAAGGTGGCGTCGTCGTCCACCAGCAACAGATGCGGCAGTTCTTCGCCGTCGACTTGGATCTCGTCACTCATGTTCGTCTCCTCGGTCGGCATGGGGCAGGCGCAGCTCGGTGAGCGTGCCGCCCTCCTCATGGGGGTAGAGTTTCACCGAGCCGCCGGCGCGTGTCACGCTGGCCTTGCTCAAAAACAGGCCCAGGCCGAAACCTTTGCCCTTGGTGGTGTAGAACGGCTTGCCGATTTGCTCGGCAATCGCCAGCGGCACACCGGCGCCATGGTCACGGATGCTGATGGTCAGCTCGTAGGCATTCCAGTCCAGCGCCACTTCCAGGCCTTCGGGGCAGGCGTCGGCGGCGTTGTTCAACAAGTTGAGCAACGCCTGGGTCAGGTCCGGCGGCGGCGCCATGCGCGGCACCGGTCCTTGACCCAGACGCTGGAAGCGATAACTGGCCTCTGGGCGCATCAGGTGCCAGCGATTCAGGGCCTCGTCGAGCCAGTCGGTGACGTCCTGCATGTCGATGGCCAGCCGGCGATTGGCCTCGGCGGCACGCACCAGGTACTGCAGGGTTTCCTTGCAGAGCTGGACCTGATCCTGCAACACACCGAGGTCTTCCTGCAGCGCCGGGTCGTGATGATCCTGGCGCATCTCCTTGAGCAGTACGCTCATGGTGGCCAACGGCGTGCCCAACTCATGGGCGGCACCCGCGGCCTGGGTCGCCACGGCCAGCAATTGCTCGTCCCGCAGGCCCTCTTCACGGCGAATGGCCCGCAGCTCTTCTTGACGACGCAACTCTTCGGCCATGCGCGCAGCAAAAAACGTAATGACCGCCGCCGCCAGGGCGAAACTCAGCCACATGCCGTAGATCTGCAGGTTTTCCCGAGCGATAGGGAAAGTTTCCAGCGGATAGAAGCGCGCCAGCAACAAGGTGTACAGCGCCAGGGCGATGCCGGACAGGATCAGCGAATACCGCCACGGCAACGTCACCGCGGCGATGGTCAGCGGCACCAGGTAATAGGACACAAAAGGGTTGGTGGAGCCGCCGGAGAAATACAGCAACGCGCTGTGGATAAACAGATCGCAGGCCAGTTGCACGGCGTATTCCAGCTCAGTCACCGGCCACGAGGTGCGCAGACGAATGGCGGTCAGCGCGCACAGTATCGAAGAGCAGGCCAGGGTGATCGCCAATTGCAGCCAGGGCAGCGGCAGCAGCTCGAACCAATAGGCGAGCCCCACGGACCCGGCCTGGGCGGCCAGGACCAGAATTCGGATAAACGTCAGACGCCAGAGGTTCTGGCGAGAGGCGGAAGTCATTTGCAAAGGGGCGAGCATGAGCTCTCCTGATGAGCGCTCCAGGCGGATCGCACGGAGTATAACCAAGGCGCGACGTGCACAGGCAGCTATGCGGCAAAGCGCCACAGCCCCGAAATGACACACTAACCATTGTGGCGAGGGGATTTATCCCCGCTGGGGCGCGAAGCGGCCCCCAAAATAAGGTCGGGCACCACGCTGAGCTAGATCATGACAATTCTGGGACTGCTGCGCAGTCCAGCGGGGATAAATCCCCTCGCCACAAAAAGCCTCTCACCCGCAATCTGTATAGAAGTTGTAACTGTGCGAACCCGCCCATAAAAGCTAGAGTCTTACCGTTCACGCAGGCCCGGATCTCACCCCTGCGCCTCATCCCAAGGAGCTTTCATGCAAACGTTCAGTCGTCACGCCGCCCTGCTCGCCCTCAGCCTCGGCACCGTCGCCAGCCTGCCGGCCCTGGCCGCCGATGAGCTTCACTACAACCAGATTTCCCTGCGCGCCGAAGCCAGCCAGGAAGTCGCCCGCGACCTGATGATCGTCACCCTCTACACCGAGGAACAAAACACCGACCCGGCCAAACTCGCTGCGGCCGTCACCACCACGCTGAACAAAGCCATCGGCCAGGCCAAGCAGGTCAAGGACATCACCCTGCGCCAGGGCAGCCGCAACAGCTACCCGGTCTACGACAACAAAGGCCAGAAAATCACCGGCTGGCGCGAACGCGCTGAACTGCGCCTGGAAAGCGCCGACTTCGCGGCCCTGTCCAAACTCACTGGCGAGTTACTCACCGACCTGAAAATGGGCGGCATGGACTTCACCATCTCCACCGCCACCCGCCAGACCAGCGAAGACGCCCTGCTCAAGGACGCCGTCAACGCCTTCAAAGCCCGCGCCCAACTGGCCACCGAAGCCCTGGGCGGCAAGGGTTACAAAATCGTCAACCTGAACCTCAACAGCAACGGCTACCCACAGCCCTACATGCGCCCGCAGATGATGATGAAAGCGGCGTCCATGGATGCTGAATCCGTCACGCCGGAAGTCGAAGCAGGCACCAGCAAAGTGAACATGACGGCGGATGGGGTGGTTGAGGTGTTGATGCAGTAACCCGCCTGATCGTTGCCGATCGTTCCCACGCTCCGCGTGGGAATGCCTCCACGGACGCTCCGCGTTCGGCTTTGGAAAGGGACGCAGAGCGTCCCGGGCTACATTCCCACGCGGAGCATGGGAACGATCAACTTCCGTGGCGAGGGGATCAAGGTGCCGGACTGGCCGGCACTTCAAGCTGATCCAACGCCTTGTCCACCAGCAACTGGCACAACTCCACCAACTGATGAATCCCCAACGCCACGCTGCGCCGCGTGCCCTCCACTTCAAAGGCCAGGTCCTCGGCCATGGCTTTTATCGAGGCCAGGGTTTCGGAGGTGCTGGTCAGCAGCGTGTCAGCGTCGGCTTTGGCGGTGACGGAGAACAGGCTGTCGATACGGGGGTCGGTGCTTGGCTCTGGTTTTTTTGGATTGAGGTAATGATTGAGTGCCCGCTCGGCGGCGGCTCGGTCTTTGAGTAGGTCTTCGATCGCGTCGAAATCCGCTAATGGATTCGTTCTGTTGAAGTTCGGTTCAGTCTTTCCTTCGTTCATGTGCATGCTCCTGATGAAATTGGAGCCATCACTTGCCGTTATGGTCGTGAGGCTTACGACCTATTAATTTCGGGTTCCCACTCCCGGTCGCTGAATCGCAGCGACAGGAAAAGGTTAGAGAGCGCATTTCCGAGCGGCAACCCTAAAAAGCTGTGGGATGTTTCGGTTCGGGGCCAGTGATCCTTCCGACACAAATGAATGACTCGTGCCGCTTCGCTTCCTGACGCCGCAAACCCCGTGGCGAGGGAGCTTGCTCCCGCTGGGCTGCGCAGCAGCCCCTGACCTGACACCTCGGTGCGTCAGGTTGTACAAATAAAGTCTCTTTTCCAATGCGGGCTGAAGTGCATAGCAGGCCCAGAACTTGGGTAGATTTGTGGGGGTTCCTTAGCCCTGCTCCCGCCTACCTAGCCCTGACTACTTTTTACTTTGGAATAATGATTGGAATGATCATCGGTGAAGGCGGCGCGGGCGGGTTAATCATGCCTTCGCTTTTCACCACCGGCACACCCTTGCGTTTAATTGCCTCAAACAGTTCCTTGGTAGCTGCCGAGTCGATATAGCCCCCCTCATCTATAGACGCGCTCAACGCCAATTGACGCCGTTCTTCCGTCATCTGGAGCTGACTGGTCCGAAAAATCGTATGCAGGGCAATATTTTTAAGCGCCGATATATCCACATGAGCGATCTCTACGTATTTCAACGCCTTGGCGTCCCAACCCTGAACGTACAGATCATTGGCGGTCAACGCGTAGGTGCAGAAATAGTAGGTGCCGGTATTCGAACCCGGGGTAGATACGATCAGAGAGCAACGGCCATGTTGCAAAACAGGGCTGTTCAGTCCTGGGTGGTCCTTGACAAGTTGTGCAGGAAACTGTGTTCGGTCGTAGTAGATGGTAGCCTTGTCGTAGGGGGTAGTGTTGCAGGCTGACAGAAGCAATATCATGGACAGTAAGAGAGACGTGCCGAAATAGTGCATTGAATAATCCTTAAAAAACCAAAAAAACAAACTAATGGAGTTCTTCTTGGAGCAGGTTTTTCCACCTAAGACCAAGGCCAACTTTTTCATTTTTTTACAAAAGTATCAGGTAGTCAGCTAATTAGTCGCCTCCCTCACCCCATACCGCCCCCATAAAATGCTCCTGACCGTGTCTCTTTACGGCCTACTCACACTTATGCAGTCGCTCGCGAACAACGTCTAGCGCCGGTAGATAGGCAATTGTATTTTCGCTCACCTCCTCAATACAATCAGACCATCTGTAGACCCTGAAGCGGCCATAAAAAACTGACACCAGACGCAGTAACAGCATGTCGTCTACCGACGTACCACCCTCGTCCAACCCAAAGATGATAAGGGTTTCGCGTGCGGCCTCTATAGACAAAGGACAGCCTTCATTCAGCAAGTATTCCTCCAGCGCTTGCCCTTTCAATACTTCAATTCTTATCCAGGGCTCACTTTCCTGCTTGATACTCCATCGACTATCTATTTCCCACTTGTTGACTTTCAAGTCTAGAAAACTGCACTCATTGATAAATTCATGATCTTGGACATAGGAGACAGGCACATCACCCCAAGCTTGACTGATCAAGAATGCTCTGTCAGGCAAGATAGATCCCGCATCCAAAACAACAGCGTATCTATTTCTCATTACATATTTCCTGTCTCTTGTAAACGCTTCAGGCCTTTCTCAGCATTTTTGATCAGTTGATCTCTTGCTGACTGGGGCAGTCGTTTGAATGCTGTATTAATCTGGGGGGCCAATGGTTTAGATAGATCCGGCCTGAAGTCTATGATCGAGTCTTTCCCTCCGCCCGACTGCGGTAAAAACGGGGACGGACCACGTTTTTGCCTCACAGAAACCGTGGTCTGTGCCCGTTACTTCCCGGCAACGGCAAACACCACCTGACGGTTATGGCGCCTTGTACGACATGGAGTGGGTAATCGGTAAAATAATACGTCCCATCCTGGGCATATTTGATTCCTCCTCCGTGGAAGCTTTCAGCGCAGCAAATCCCCTTCTATCGCCAAGCCAAGCCCCCCCAAAAACAGCAGACCTTTATTACTCCCAGGAAGTCGCCAACTCACTTTACAAATCCCATTTAAAAATCGACCAATATTTAACTCTCCATTTCAGTCACCACCATTTCGGATAACTTTCAAACGCCTGTTTAATTCGGTTCGCGGCACCATCAACTAAAACCTCCTCCCCACCAGCGCCTATCGCATTACCAGCAACATCCCTCTTGACGCATGACCAGACCAATTTTTTATTTTCAACATCAACCAACAACGAAAAGTCATTATTCATATCTTCAATCCGCGCTACCCTCCCCCGTTTAAGCATATCAACAAACGCATCAAATACAGCACACTCCACCCAGCAACCCATGCTGACCGAGAAAGAAAACTCAAACTTATCGACAACAATTTCTACAAAAAACTTTATCGAATGAATGTGCTCATCAAACTCAACTAAATTTATAGCAACCCGAATCGGGCTATCTATTTGAATATCCATTCAGTAAGCCCCTGTATACCTGGCATGTATTATTGCTGGAAATTCGCCTTCGGCCCTAGGTGGTTTGAACTCTAACTGCCAACCATCCACGCTAACCCTCTCACCATACGGCACTTTGCTTTTGGTAGCCGTATTCACCGCAGATTGGAAGCTCTCCAGCTGAACCTGGCTAGTCAACCGTACTGCTTCTGGGGTATGAGTGACAGCCTTCGAAGCCGCATATTCGGCCATGTGTTCGGTTGCGTTCCCATGCACCCATACTGTCTGACCGTTAGGTGAAGAAACGGGGACAGACCACGTTACCGCCCAAAAACGTGGTCTGTCCCCGTATCCCCCCCTGCATCATCTTCGCCCATATCGGGCGCATACAGCCCAAGCCTCAACTCACCTGCTTCAAATCCCGATGAATTAAAGTCCAGGGCTTGCCCCTGCTCCATCAGGAACTGCTGAACTTCGAGTACAGGAGCACCGACCAAGTGCTGTCCACGCCAACGGAGATCACTCCATTTCAAAAACTCCATGCCAATGACGGTGTACTGCTCATCAAAATAAACGTGAACCCCTAGATCATCGTAGGCGTCAGTTGGAACTGTAGACTCTGGAGCTTTGTAAAATTCCTCGAACTCGTCTCCCAATACCGCTCTCGATTGGTCACGGTGCACGCCGGTGTGCATTGATCCAACATCACCAAAACCCACCAACTCGAAACTCATTCTGCTCGCCCTCCGCCTACGGCAACTTCACTATAACGACCTCATCAGAACCTTTGGGCAGTTCCAGAAGGTACTTCCATTTTTCTAAGATCTTGCGCCACTCTTGCAAGGTAAACCTGCTTTCAGGCTGACCGGTCCATTCTTCGTTGACCAAAATATCAACCTGTACACCTGAGGCGTCCATGTTTAATAGGACATCATTTCCCCCTATACTTGTCGGCTCCTGCGAACCCTCTTCAACCGAAGCGAGATAGGCCAGTAACTGGTCACAACGTTTCGGGGTTTGGGCGATAGCACCAAGGACACTACAGATATAAAGCTCATAGCGCTCCATATTTTCCTGTCCTGGAATAACTTCGGCTACCGGATGAAATACATCTCCAGCTACCGGATGGAATCCCATTGCCGCATGATAAAACTTCAATTCCACGTTACGTCCCTCACATTTAAGGCTTGTACACAGGATAGACTGTTGTTCTGGGTGAAATATACCCTTGCGTAAAAACGGGGACGGACCACGTTTTTGCCTCACAGAAAACGTGGTCTGTGCCCGTTACTTCCCGGCAACGGCAAACACCACCTGACGGTTATGGCGCCTTGTACGACATGGAGTGGGTAATCGGTAAAATAATACGTCCCATCCTGGGCATATTTTATTCCTGCCCCGTGGAAGCTTTCAGCGTAGCAAATCCCCTTCTATCGCCAAGCCAAGCCCCCCAAAAACAGCAGACCTTTATTACTCCCAGGAAGTCGCCAACCCACTTTACAAATCCCATTTAAAAATCGACCAATATTTAACTCTCCATTTCAGTCACCACCATTTCGGATAACTTTCAAACGCCTGTAGAATTCGGTTCGCGGCACCATCAACTAAAACCTCCTCCCCACCAGCGCCTATCGCATTACCAGCAACATCCCTCTTGACGCATGACCAGACCAATTTTTATTTTCAACATCAACCAACAACGAAAAGTCATTATTCATATCTTCAATCCGCGCTACCCTCCCCCGTTTAAGCATATCAACAAACGCATCAAATACAGCACACTCCACCCAGCAACCCATGCTGACTGAGAAAGAAAACTCAAACTTATCGACAACAATTTCTACAAAAAACTTTATCGAATAAATGTGCTCATCAAACTCAACTAAATTTATAGCAACCCGAATCGGGCTATCTATTTGAATATCCATTCAGTAAATCTCTGCCCCTGTTATCCACAAGGGTACACCCGGTATCAAGACGCGCGCTCTACGTGGCATATAGGGAGAGTCCTTCTCATACAAGTCGATTCAAAAGCTTAGTCAACCCAGAAAAAGACATCACCTCCTTATATTTCCTACTGTTTCAGCCCCTCAAAATACATTACAAAAAACGTGGTCTGCCCCCGTTTTCTTCAAAATAAAAAAAAGCATTCTTCTTGGAGCAAGTTTTTCACCTAAGAAACCAAGGCCAACCTTTTTTAATTTTTTCCGGCGCATCAGCTAGTTAGCTATTAAGCAAGCGCCATTTTGGTCCACCCTGGCTTTGAATGATCTCTCCCAATGTATTTAAATCACACATCGACCAAACATACCTCAACGCTTCTTTACTGCGCGCAATTTACCAACACACAAACACCTCCAGACTTAACAACCAGACTAATAGGTTTCTTGGTCACACCATCATCAACTGAAATTTCAACTAGCAAATTTTGATCCTCAAAAGACTGCAGTTCCAAAACAAGCTGCCTAATAGTTTTTCCTCGACTGACCCAGTCCGACTTCTCCTGATCTTTCATATCAATCTCCAATACGATTTAAATTCACATCAAATGTTCCTGAGCGTGTTTCTTTACGACCAAGAGCCTTAACGGAGTCGGCCATTTTCCAAGCACCACCATTATGCCCATCAAGATCCCTGGTTATGTAGCGATTCCCTAGCTTAAATACCGCCTGTCCACCATGTACTGTTTCATTTATTTTTGAGAACCCTAACACTTTTGCCGCTCGCTGGGCCTCTGCATTTGTCTTGTAAATTGGCTCGACCTTGACGCGCGGATTCGTTGCATTACCGTTACCCGCACCTACCGGACTTTTACCCAGGATAGCCATACCCAGTGTAATCTTCAGCTCAGTCAACAACGTCGCCCGCTCATTCAGCGACAACTGCCGTCCGGCCTGTTGATCAAGCCAACTGGTTTCCTTAACCCATTGATCGACCCCTGCCAATTCGCTTGGTGTCAGCCAACCTTCCTTAAGGTTTTTCGCAAAAGCCATTTGCTTATCTGAGGTAAACAGCGCGCCCCAGCCATCCACGCCCTGCGATGGAACGGCAACAGCCCCAGGGTTTCCTGTAAGCAACCCAGCCATATCGTAAGAGACGTTACGCCGCAGGAAGTCCATTAGATCCTTGGCGACGGGAGCCTCCAGCGAAACCGCGCTTTTCTGGATTCCTTCTACGCAAGCTCTACTTTCGCAGGCATTGATGGCCATGGAACGCTGAGCAGATAGTTCTTCATAGCGCCCGACAATTTCGCGGATGTTCGCTGCGCTACAACCTCCTGTCGTCCGACAGCCTTGAAGTTCTTTGAGCAGGCGCTCTGCCGAAGGATGGTCGAGGTTGTTGTACTGCGTTGCGTTTGCCGCCACCGCAGCAGCCGCGGATGCGTCCCCACCGGTTAGGGCTGCCGTTAACACCCCTATCAGCTGAGAGGCAGCCAACAATTTGCTCATCCCTTGCTGGTACTCCAGGCTGTTTCTATCAACTCCAACTGGTAACAATTTATCGGCAAGGACATCTACCAGCGCTTCATTCGCCCCACCAGCAAGCGCACCTGTGCGGAAGTCCCCTCCCATCGCCTCAGCCATCAAACCACCCAAAGCCGCATGCATCACGACTTTGGAAAGCTTGCCGTCGTCAAAGACAGTAATGTCACCAATTTTATTGGCCGAAACCGCCCCACCAATACTGATGGCCGAACCCAACGCAGAAGCCACCAGGTTGTCCTTCAGACTCCCCCCCATGATTGCTGTCTTGGCTGCAGCGTCAGCGGCCACTTTGATCGCCACGCTCTTCGCACTGGCGAGATCAAACTTCAGATCCGTAGCACTAAACCCGAACTGCGATGCGATCCCCGCTGATGCACCTGCCAGCACATAGCCTTTCAGGCTCTCGGATGAAAAGACGTCTTTGAAGACTGCCCCCACGTTACCTTGATTATTAATCGCACTGACCGTTGCGCCGCTGGCCATTGAGGTCAGCACAGCGGAGGCCATTATGTTCCCCAGCCCGGCCCCAACAGTGGAACCAACGGCAGCTCCCCCCGTCAGCGCTGCACCGGATGCGATCCCGCTTGCCGCCATCGCCGTGCCTGAACCCGCCGTCGCGCTGGCTGCTGTTCCCACCGCTGCGCTTGCCGTGCCGGCCGTCAGAACAGTGACGATAATAATCACCGCCAGCATCGCCGCCGGACCCATACCCGAGCTGCTGTACTTGAACGACTCGTGGGTTTCCTTGATCAGTTGCCAATCCACATCACCGCGTTGCTCGGCGTCCTTAAGCCAGGCCAGTTGCGGGTCGGCCTTGACCATGGCGTCGATGGTCTGGCTGACGGTGCTCTGGTTGATCTTCTTGATATCAATGTTCAAACCATTGACGGCGTTGATGACCAGGTCGCCCTGGGCGATCAGTTGGCTTTGGCGCAAGGTTTCGTCGGTGTTACCCCGCCCCTTGGCGGAGTTCCAGGTCATACTGTTGCGGCTTTTCTGATGGCTCTCCTGATGGAGGTCCTTAACACCTTCAAAGGTGATAGCGCCGCCGCTGGCCAGGTTGATGTCCTGGGCACTTTCAAGCTTGGCCACCTGGTAGCGTTGGTCACCGCCGCTGAGCACCGTCAGATCACCACCGGTGCTGATTTGCGTGCCGATATTGGTGATGTGGGTGACTTCATCGCGTTGGGTTTTCTTGCTACCCCAACTGCCTTTTTTCTTCATGTCGTACAGCGAATAGCTGCTGTTCTGCGCCGCAAGCAGTTCGACTTTTCCTGCCGCCACCAGATACGCTTCGTCCCGCGCCGTTATCCGGCTGGACACCAACGCCATGTCACCGCCGGCACTAAGCGATACATCGCCCCCCGCCTCGACGGTGGCAGCCACTTGAGTGACCTTGTCTTGCTGACGGGTTGTCTTGCGGATTCTGGAATAGCTGTGACTTTCATCGGCAGCGGAAGACAGCAGCAGGTTTCCGGCCGCGGTCATCGACACGTCGCGCTTGGCCGCGATGTCACTGGCGACCACCGCTATGTCGCGTCCGCTCTTGAGCGTCAGGTCTCGCCCGGCGTCGATACTGGCGCTGTGCTGCGTAATCGTTTCGTTGCGGAAGCGAGATTGTTTGCCAGAGTCGCGCTCTTGCACGGCAAGGACACTGATGTCGCGAGTGGCATCGATGTAAGTATCGCCACCACTTTTCATCACCCCACCGGCATTGACGGCATCACGGCCGGCCGAGATCGTCAGCTCATTGGCCGCTTCGATCCGGGCGGCGCTGTCGACATAATCGCGGTGTAGCGTGGTGCTGGAGTACCGTGAGTCCAGCGTCGTCGCGGTACGCTCGTTAATCACGTCGCCACTGACCGCCACGAGGTTCACATCACGCCCGGCGATAATCCCGCCGGCCTTGTTCACCAAGTTGTTGCCGGCCAGCAGGTCCAGCCGATTCCCCGCTTCCACCAACCCGCTATTGACCAGGTCATTGCCCACAGTGGCGGAGAGATTGTTACTGGCTCGCAACGTTCCGGAGTTGGTCAGGTCCTTGCCGGCAATCAGCGTGACATCAGAGCCCTGGATCAACGCGCCATTGGCGGCCAACCGGTTGTTGGCGTTGGCCATGTACAGCACCGGCACCAGCACGTTCTCGCCATTCACCTGGTGCTCTTCGAGCCAGACAATGTCATGGGTCAGGGCGGCGACCTGCTGTGCGGTGAGGGTTACGCCCACTGCCAGGTTCAGTTGCTCCTTGCTGGCGATGGCATTGTTCATCAGGTATTTGAACATCGCCTCGTCGGAGGTCTGGCCGTCGATGAAACGCTGGCCAGTGCGGGCGACAACGGCCTGCTGAACGAGGCGTTGCTCATACAAGCCATCACCCAGGCGTTTGGCGGCAGTGTCTGGATCGTAGCCCAGGTTTTCCAGCAGATAATCCGAACTCATGAACTGATTGAGGTTGGTAAGCACCGGATTGGTTTCGATCAGGTACTTGTGCGCATTGGACGGTGCCTGGACATCCGGGAGACCGGTGACGCGATTGACAGGCCGCGTCACCAACGCCGCCTTGATGTCGGCGCGTGGACCTGCCCCGATCGCGGTCGAAAGAACCGAGACGTCAACAGCGCTGGCATTCTCCGTGACCGGCAACGGCAGACGCCTTACCGGGTCGACGGCCCGCTGACTGTCAGAGACGGATACTGGGCCGTCCACCGATAGGGTGCGTGGGCCGAGGGCAGCAACCGCCGTATGTTGCAGCGCATCGACGCCTGCGCTATTCAGACTCCAGCCCTGCGACCCAGTCGGAGCCAAGGGGATCGGTTTGGACGTCCCACCCTGGTCACTGAGGCGAAACAAACCGTTCTGCCCCGTCGGCAATACGAATCCCGGCAGGCTTAGCGGATTGACCTGTTGTTTGGAAAGATCGGGGGGGAGCTGGCTGTTGAGATGCACCAGCAAGGGTTTACCGGTACCACCGCCCAGCGTGTTCTGCCGACGATCAACACCCGCACTGAAGGCATAATCTTCGTGTACGACGCTGTTGCTCAGGGTTTGCGCCGCGCTAATGCTGACCTTGCCACCCGCCTGGACGATAGCCGATTGAACAGAACCTCCGTCCCGGGAAACTTCCACGTCGCTGCTCACGTTAAAGCGGGTGAGCTGGGCAGGAAGAGGCAGCAGGTTGTCGGGGTCGTATTCGGACGTTTCATAGCGCTCAGGCTTATGCCATGCGCCATATCTATCCAGTTTGCGCCTGGTTACGCTATCCACCAGGATCATGCGCTCCTCTTCACTACCTTTTTGGTAGTACCTTTCCATCGCGTAGTCGGTGGTTCGGAATTGCCCGACATCATCGATGTAGTGAAAGGTCAACGGCCCGTTGTCGTTGCGCTTGTTGAACTCCCACATCGCCCCAAGGGCAAACCGGTTATGCGTACCGTCGGTAATTCCCGGAGCACTGAAAATCCGGGTGCGCTCGATGGTCCCACTCGCCGCACCGATATTGCTGAAGTTGTTGGCCGCGATGGTGATGTTACGAGCCGCCGTCACTTCGCCGCGGCTGTTGAGGAAGTCCCCACCATTGAAGGTGAAGTTACCGCCGGCGGTCAGTTTGGCCGTTGGCGACTGGTCGACCACCGACCCTTCGTAGATTTCACGCAACCCGTAGTCGACGTAATAGGTGTCGCCGCTGCAATCATTGCAATGCACGGCAATGAACGACGAGATCAGCTTGCGGGCAACTTCGAATTTTTCGCCACGGTTGTTCAGGGTGGTGGCATTGATGGACATGTCCCCGGCGCTTTCCATGACTCCGGAGATGTTTTCCAGCACATTGGCCCGCGCCGCGCCGTTATAGCCTTTAACAGTGAGATCACCCAGACTGTAGAAGTCGCCATAGCTGTTGGTCACACTGCCGACTTCCAGCGCGGTGTCATCCCCGCTAAAAATCAGCCCATGGTCGTTCATCAAAGAAGGCGTTTTTACCCGCAACGACTGCGCACTGCCCAGGGTGCCGGTGTTGTTCAGGCTCCCCGCCTCAACAGTCAGCCCCCCATTGGATGTCAACCTGCCCGCATTGCTTAGCTGTCCGCCAACCTTGACCGTGGTGGCACCGCCACCGGCAATGCTGGAGGCCGCATTGAGGTTCAACTGCGCAGCACTCAGGTACAGGTCGCCAAGGCTCGACACCCGACCGTTGCCGCCATAGCTACCGCCCAGTTGCAGATCCAGGCTGGCGTCGCTGGCGATCAGTCCGTTGTTGATCCAGTTTGTCCCGCGGCCTTGCAAATGCCTGGTGGCCAACAGTTGGCCGCTGGCCGTCTGGGTGAAGTTGTTGACATTGACGTTCAACCGCCCGGCCTGGATCACGCTGGAGTTGGTCCAGGTGTCGGCATTCAGAGCCAACGTACCGCCGGTGGTGATACCGCCGCCGGCACCCATCACGTTGGCGGTGGAGATATCGAACGTGCCAAGGCCTACGTGGTTGAGTTGACCGCCGCCGTTGAGGAAGCTGCCGACGGCCAGTGTGAGGTCGGTGTTGGCGGTTTCCAGGACACCATTACGGTTGTCCAGCAGGCCGCCAATCTGGAAGCTGGTTTTGCCTGTGCTGCCGAGTGAACGAAGCTGTCCGGCCTGGTTATCGAGGCTGATCGCCTTGGTGGTCAGTTGGGTGTCGCTTTCGATGATACCGGCGCGGTTGTTCAAGGCTCCGGTGAGGCTCAGATTGACAGTGTCACCGGCAATCTGACCGCTGGCGTTGTTCAGGCTTGTGCCGGTCACTGCGGCCAAGCCCTTGGCGTAAAGCGCGCCCTCTCGGTTTTCGAAGGCAGCGCTGGTGACGCTGGCGTCGGAGCCTTGCGCCGAGATCCGTCCGCCGATGTTGTTCAGGCCGGCCAGGGCGGTGAGTTTCAATGCCTGGCCCTGGATGATACCGCGCTGATTGCTGTTATTGAGGTCATAACCGTTGCGCAATACGCCAACGGTCCGAGCTTCCAACGCGCCCGCGATGCTCGACAATATGCCACCACGGTTGTCGATATTGGCGGCCTTGACGAAGGTCGTTCCGCTTTGAGCGATGACTTTGCCGCTCTGGTTATCAAAGTCGCCGCTGATATCGAGGGTCAGGCCGTTCTCGCTCTGAATCGTGCCTTTGCCGTTGAGGAGGCTGCCCGCCTGGACCTGCACGTCGGCCTTCTGACTGTAGATCAGTCCGTTGGCGTTGTTGAGCACCGCACCGCTGGCTGTGACCAGCAGAGCATCGTTGGCCGCGACAGTCCCGCCCAGGCTGTTGTCCAGGGTTTGGGTCAGCAAGGTCAGTGTGCTTTGGCCGGCGAGTTGACCTTTCTGGTTGCTGAGATCGGTCACGCCCTTAATCAGCATCGGGCCGGCGCCGGCCAGTTTGCCGTCATTGTTGTTCAAGCTACCGAGCAGGCTCAGCGTCAGTGCAGCATTGCCAACGATCTGCCCAGCGCGGTTATCCAGGGAGTTCACATCGGCATTGATGGACTGTTGCGCGTTGACGGCACCACCGACGTTGGTCAACCCGGTGGCGGTGATATCAAGCCCCGCGCTACTGTCGATGAGGCCGCCTTGGCCATTCTTGAGCTCGCCTTCAAGCTCTAGTGTCTGCCCCGCGCCACTGCTGAGGATGCCTTTGTTGCTGTTGTCCAGGCTCTTTGATTTGACGCTGAGCTCGCCCTGGCTGACCAACGCACCGGCATTGCTGTTGAGCAGCGCCTCCTTGAGGTCCACGGCAACATCACCGCTGCGACTCGAAAGCGTGCCGTTGTCGCGGTTATCCAGGCTGCCGCCTTCAACGGTCAGGCCTTGCCAACCAGAGATCAGCCCTTTCTGGTTGATCAGAGTCGTGCCAGCGACGCCCAATTGTTGGCTGCTGATCAGCTTGCCAGAACTGTTGTTCAAGGCGCGGCCGATGACATTGAACCCCTGGCTGCTGGATATTTCCCCTTTCTGGTTGTTGAGGTCACGCAGACGGTTGAAGGTCAGCGGTCCCTTGGCGGTCAGCAGCCCATTGCTGTTGTCAAAGTCGCCGTTGGCAAGGTCCACGGTGACGGCCTTGTCCCCGAGTAAGCGTCCGGCCTGCTGGGTCAGGCCGACCAGCGTCAGGTTGATATCGCCCTTGGCCGAGACTTCGCCATCGTTGCTGGAGTCCAGTTGGGTGCCGGTCAGCGTCAGATTGCCCTGGCTGTTGATCAATCCGCCTTCACGGTTGTTCAGCGCCTGGGTGTCGAGGGTGACAGCGTCGACGCCGAGCACCGTGCCGCCCTGGTTATTGAAATCACCACTGGTGAGCGTGAGGGTCTGGGCCGCACTGATCAGACCCTGAGTGTCGTTGCGCAACAAGCCATCGGAGGTCAGTTCCAGATTGCCTCGGCTGACCAAGCTACCGCCGCTGTTGTTCAAACTGGCGGCCCGTACATCAAGGGCCGCCGCGCCGATCTGACCCTTGAGGTTGTTCATCACGTTGGTGATGCGCAAAGTCAACGCCTGGTTGCTCAGCAGTTTGCCGCCGCTGTTGTCCAGGTTCTGTGCGGTCAGGGTGAATGCTTGGGCGCTGGAAATTTCACCGCCCTGGTTGTTGATGCCGTTGAGTTGCTTGAGCAGCAGAGCGCCCGGTGTGTTGATCAACCCGCCCTGATTGTTGAGTTGGCCATTGTGCATGTCCAGACTGAGGCGGGTATTGCTGAACAACTTGCCGCCCTGCTGATCAAGGCCTGTGACCGACGCGGTCAAGGCGCCCTGACTGCCGATACGGCCGTCTTCCTGGTTAGTGACCTGCCCCGCGACGAGGTCCAGCGTGGCGGCGCTGGTCACACGACCGCCCTGGCTGTTGTCGAACGCGCCAGTGGTGACCGTTACCGCGCCCTTGCCGCTGATGCTGCCACCCTGGCGGTTGTCGAGGCTGGTACTGTTCAGCGTGAGCGTGCCATCGGTGATCAGGTTGCCACCCTGGTTGTTGATGCGCGTGTCGCTGGTGAGTTTCAGATCGGCCGCACTGGAAAGACTGCCTTGGGTGTTGATCAGTTCGCCGGTCTCGACGGTCAAGGTGCCTTCGCTGCTGACCTGGCCCTGGCTGTTGTCGAATGCGTCGGTCAGGTCCAGGTGCATGCCCTGCACACTCAACAGATTGCCGCCGGTGTTATCCAGCGAACGCCCCTCAACGTTCAGGGTGGTGGTGGCGCTGAGCAGGCCTTTGTTGCCGTTGAGCAGTTGATCGACGGTCAGCTTCATAGCCTGGCCGGCGAAGGCCTTGCCACCATCGCGGTTATCAAATTTCGTACCGATGATCGACAAGTCAGAATTAGCGGTGAGTTCGCCGCCACGGTTATCGACGTCATCAACCGTCAGGGTCATGGCTTTGCTTGCGCCCAACAGACCGTTCAAGCGGTTATCGAGCGTGTCGGCGGTGACCTGCAAGGTGCCGGTCGTGATCAGTTGGCCTTTGCTGTTGTCCAGAGACGTAACCTGAACAATGGCGTCAGCCTTGCCGGCGATTTCACCGGTGCGGTTATTCAGGGTTTCGGCGACCAGCAGAAGCTCACCGTCAGCGACCACGGTGCCGCTCTGGTTATCCAGAGTTTTGTCAGTTCGCAGTTCCAGTCGATCAAAGCTGCTGATCAGGCCTTCATTGTTGTTGAGGTTTGCGCTGCGACTGTCCAGGGAAGCGGCGGAGATCACCCCCTTGATGTTATCCAGGGCCTGCGTAATGCGCAGGGTCAGGCCTTGGCTGCTCAGCAGCTTGCCACCGTTATTGTTCAGGTCGCTGGCGGTTACGTTGAACGCCTGCTGGCTGGATATTTCGCCGTTCTGGTTGTTAACGCCGTTGAGGTTTTTCAGCATCAGCAACGGCGCGTTAATCAGCCCACCCTGGTTGTTCAGTTGACCGTTGTTCAGGTCCAGGCTGAGACTGGCTTGGCTGAATAGCTCACCGCCCTGTTGATCAAGCCCCGTGACCGAAGCGGTCAAGGCTTTTTGGCTGGCAATACGTCCGGCGGCATTGTTGACCTGCTTGGCGGTGAGATCCAGGGTGGTACCGCTAATGAACCGACCGCCCTGACTGTTATTCATATCGCCGGTGGTGACGGTGGTGGTGTCTTTGCCGGAGATCAGGCCTTTCTGGCTGTTGTCCAGGCTGACGCTGTCGACCATCAATGTGCTGTCGGTGCTGATCGAGCCGCCGCGGTTGAGCAAGGCGCCACGACTGGTTACGGACAACGCACCGGCGCTGCCAAGGGTCGCACCGGTGTTGTCCAGGCTCTGAGCGTTGACGGTCAGCGCCCCTTCACTGTTGATCAACCCCTGGGTATTGAGCAAGGCATCGTCGAGGGTAATGTCCAGCCCTTTTAGGCTGTTAAGGCTGCCACCGCTGTTGTCCAGCGTTGCACCGCTGAGAACCGTCGAACCCTGAGCAACGATGAGGCCTTTGTTCTGGTTGATCAGTTTGGCAACGGTCACTTCCAGATCGGTAGCGGCGAGAATTTTCCCTGCGTCGCTGTTGTCCAGACGCTGGCCGTCGATGTCCAACAACAGACTGCTGGACAGCTCGCCGGCGCGGTTGTCGATGTCCTCGACCTTCAACGTCAGCGCTTTAGTGGTGCCGATCAACCCGCCATTGCGGTTATCAAGGCTAGTACCGGTCAGCTTCAGATTGCCCTGAGCGACCAGTTCACCACCCTGCTGTTGTAGCAGACCGATGGTGGCGGTGAGGTCGTTCTGACTCGAGATCCGTCCGGCCGCGTTTTGCACTTCATCAGCATTGAGGGCGACCGGACCTACGGCACTGAGCAGGCCGCCAGCGTTATCCAGGCGCACGCCCTCATAGGTGATACCAGCCTTGCTACTGATTAAACCTTTATCGCGGTTATCCAATCGGCCAACCTGAAGTTTTAGCTGCTTGTCCGCCTGGATCACACCACCACGGTTATCAGTCGAACCACCCGTCACAGTCAGAGTGTCTTTGCCGCTGATCACGCCGCCACGGTTGTCGAGACTGACGCTACGCACATCGCTCACGCCTTTGGCGGTGATCTCACCTTTGTTCTGGTTATCCAGCAAACCGCTGATACGAGTGGTAAGGGTGCCGTCACTGACCACCACCCCAGCGTCACGGTTGTCGAGGCTGGCCGCGCGTAGGTCAACGTTTTTGCCCGAGCCCAGCAGACCATCGCGATTGTCCAGCGCGCCGCTGAGGTCGATGCTCAGGCCTAGGTCGCCGAGGATCTGACCGCTACGGTTATTCAGTGCGGTGCCGTTGAGGCGCGTGATGCCGGCGCTGGAGATTTCGCCGTTACTGTTATTCAGTTGGCCGATCGTCCCGGTCAGATTCCCGGTGCTGTTGATTACTCCATTGGTGTTGAACACCTGACTGACCGTCACGCTCAACGCACCACTGCTCAGCACCCGCCCCTTGCTCTGGTTATCCAACGTCCCGGCTTTTACCGTGCCGGTTTGCCCCGCACTCAAGGTCCCGCCCTGGTTGTTCAACGTCTGCGCAACATTGGCCGTCAGATTGCGACTGGCGATCACACTCTTGCCGTTGTTGCTGAGGTTTTGCGCCGTGAGGCTCACATCCCCCGCCGCATTGCGCGAGTTATCAGCATTGACCCCGGCCTCAATGATGCCGTTGTTGCTCAACTGCCCACCGGCATTCAGGGTGATGGAGTTGCGCGCCGCGAGGGTTTTCTGATTGGTCAGGTTGCCCTGGGTTTGCGCGTTCAACGTGGTGCCGGCGTAGACCGGACCACGGGCGTCGAGGCTGGCAGCCTTGACCTTGACGGCGCCGCTGGCCGAGGTGTCAATCAGGCTCAGGTGGCCGTTGGCATCAAGCTGAATATCCCCACCACTGGCAATCAACTTGCCGTCCAGCTTCACGCCAACACCGGCCTCGGTGCCCACCAACTTGATCGCCCCGGCATACATCCCTCCCAGCGCCGAGGAGTCGATGGCCAGTTCCGGTTTAGCGCTGCCGTCATCGGCGCGGGCGGTGGCGCTCAAGGTGTCGGCGTTGACGTCATTGCGTCCGGCAATAATCGTCAGGTTCTTGGCCTGGATCTCGGCGTTGATCTTGGCGCTGCGGGTGATGATTTCGAAGTGGTCGACGTTGTTGGCGTTGAGGCCTGCGCCTTCGATGGCGACGCTGCCTTTATCCACCTGATAACGATCCAGCCGACCGTTTTCCACCACCGGCTTGCCGGTGCTCAAGGTCACTTTCGGGCTGTTGATAAAACCGCAACCATTACAGGTAATGCCGTACGGGTTGGCAACGATGACGTGGGCCGATTGCCCCGCCACTTCGGTGTAGCCGCGCAACTGGCTCGGGTTGCCGCCGTTGACTTCGTTGAGGATGGTCTTGGCCGCCGTGCCATTGAGGTTCGGGTTGCCGAGGATGATCCCGCCCAACTGGGTGGACTGGGTGCGCGAGGTGGCGTTGTTGAGGATCACGCCGTTGCTGCCGACGTTGTAATCCTTGAACTGGTTGTGGGACAGGCCGTTGCCGTTGGGCTTGGCGATGTTGACGATGGGCACGCCGTTGCCGGCCCGGTCCAGGCCTGTGCCCGGCGCGCTGACCACGATGCCGTCAGCCTGGGCCCACAGCGGTTGCCAGAACATGACGTTGGCCAACAGGAACGCCAGGCCGCGCTTGGGCATGCCCCAGAAGTGCTCGCGGGTTTGCAAGGCAGCAGAAGGCTGGCAGGCCAGAAAGGCGTGTTGGCGGTCGTCCATGATCGAGTCTCGTTGCAGCAGGAATTTAAAGAAGCACTTCCATGCGAATGTCGAGCGGCGGCAAAACCAGACACGACTTTGCTCCAGGGGTGGGTGAAGGCTGGTGCTTACCCCCGGGCCAGAAAGTGACATCAAAATAGTGGCGCGATATTAGATAGCCATTATTCTGGCGTCAATGAATGAATGCGCAAACAAGGGGCTGTACGGACCACCGGTCTGGAGATGGAGGGGTAATTGTCAGGCTGCCATCGCGAGCAAGCTTTGCTCCCACAGAGGATCAGTCACATGCAGTAGCGCGCAATACACACAAAGGCCGCGTGGTTAAACACACAAGGCCCCTTTGGTTGCACCCCTCTATCTCGCGGGTTTCATGGGGTGATACCTGCCCCAATGCGGTGCACAAATACCTTCGAGGCGCACAGGAATCGGGCGCAACTTGTATCAAAAACGGCCCCGCAAACGATCAAATGCGTCAGAAGTTACACAGATGCGACATTAAGGTACGTTCGTGCCACTGTTTCAGGCCTGTAACCGCTCTGGATCTTGCATTGGGTATGGGGCCTGCATAAGTATCCGCAGGACGACTCACGAGGTCGCCCTCAAATCCAAAAATGACAACAAATCATGAGGCCAACATGCTTAAACACGCGGTCATTCCGTTTTTAGTCGGCGCAGGCTTGTTAGCCAGCGCACCTTTCGCCCATGCGGCGACTAACCTGGTGTTCTGCTCCGAAGGGAGTCCGGCCGGTTTTGACCCTGGTCAGTACACCACCGGAACCGACTTCGACGCCTCTGCAGAAACCATGTTCAACCGCCTGACCCAGTTCGAACGCGGCGGCACCGCTGTGATTCCTGGCTTGGCGACCAAATGGGACATTTCCGAAGACGGCCTCACCTACACCTTCCACTTGCGTGAAGGCGTCAAGTTCCACACCACCCCGTATTTCAAGCCGACTCGTGAATTCAACGCCGACGACGTGCTGTTCACCTTCAATCGCATGATCAGCAAGGATGACCCGTTCCGTAAGGCCTACCCGACCGAATTCCCGTACTTCACCGACATGGGGATGGACACCAACATCACCAAGATCGATAAAGTCGACGACCACACCGTCAAGTTCACCCTCAAGGATGTTGACGCCGCGTTCATTCAGAACATGGCCATGAGCTTCGCCTCGATCCAGTCCGCTGAGTACGCGGCCCAACTGCTCAAGGAAGGCAAGGCCCCCGACATCAACCAGAAACCGGTCGGCACCGGCCCGTTCGTGTTCAAGAGCTACCAGAAAGACTCCAACATCCGCTACACCGGGAACAAGGATTACTGGAAGCCTGAAGACGTGAAGATCGACAACCTGATCTTCGCCATCACCACCGACCCATCGGTACGCATCCAGAAGCTGAAGAAGAACGAGTGCCAGGTCACCCTCTTCCCACGCCCAGCCGACCTCAAGGCGCTGAAAGAAGACAAGGCACTGAAGATGCCTGACCAGGCGGGTTTCAACCTGGGCTACATCGCTTACAACGTGATGGACAAGATCAAGGGCAGCAACGAGCCGAACATTCTGGCCGACCTGAAAGTTCGCCAGGCGCTGGACATGGCGGTCAACAAGCCACAGATCATCGACTCGGTCTACCAGGGCGCTGGCCAACTGGCGGTCAACGCCATGCCGCCGACCCAATGGTCCTACGACACCACCATCAAGGACGCCAAGTACGACCCTGAGAAAGCCAAGACGCTGCTCAAGGAAGCCGGCGTCAAGGAAGGCACCAACATCACCCTGTGGGCGATGCCGGTACAGCGTCCGTACAACCCGAACGCCAAGCTGATGGCTGAAATGCTGCAGTCCGACTGGAAGAAGATCGGCCTGAACGTCAACATCGTCAGCTACGAATGGGGCGAGTACATCAAGCGCTCCAAGGGCGGCGAGAACCAGGCCATGATCATTGGCTGGAGCGGTGACAACGGTGACCCGGACAACTGGCTCAACGTGCTGTTCGGCTGCGACTCGCTGGCCGGTAACAACTTCTCCAAATGGTGCGACAAGAAGTTCGACGACCTCGTCAAGCAGGCCAAGCGCACGACCGACCAGGCCAAGCGCACCGAACTGTACAAACAGGCGCAACACGTCCTCAAGGACGCTGTGCCGATGACACCTATCGCTCACTCGACGGTGTATCAACCCATGCGCGCCAATGTGCAGGACTTCAAGATCAGCCCGTTTGGCTTGAACTCCTTCTACGGCGTCAGCGTCAGCAAATAAAGTGACCTGTGGCGAGGGAGCTTGCTCCCGCTGGGCTGCGTAGCAGCCCCTTTTTAAGCGCGATGGCGGTGTACCAACAACGCCATCGCGAGCAGGGCTCGCTCCCACGGCATACCGTTGCTTTAGGCCAAGACTCAGGAAAACGCCTACATCCAAAAGCACTGCGTACCACAGCAGCTGGTTTAGGACGTATCGCCTTTTCCCACAAGTCTTTCAGGCGTTACGCATTTACTGCCTGGCCCGCGGCCCATACCGTCGGGAGCCAGGTCGATCTGCTGGCGCTGCGGCATCGCTGTTCGCAATGGATTGAACTCAGTGCCCGGACAGGTCCTGCAAGGGCGCCGGTCACTGTTAAACACCCCATAGAGAGAGGGAGCGTCATGCGCCATACCTTGGTTTTATCCGCATTGCTGGGCACCGGCCTGCTGGCCGCCACTTCCATGGCCCAGGCCGCCGGCGGCAGCCTGGTGTTCTGTTCCGAAGGCAGCCCCGCCGGTTTCGACACCGCGCAATACACCACCGCCACTGACAACGATGCCGCCGAACCGCTGTACAACCGCCTGGCCGAATTTGAAAAGGGCGCGACCAACGTCGTACCTGGCCTGGCGACTAGGTGGGACATTTCCGAAGACGGCCTGAAATACACCTTTCACCTGCGCGAAGGGGTGAAGTTTCATACCACCGATTACTTCACGCCGACCCGGGATTTCAACGCCGACGACGTGCTGTTCACCTTCAACCGCATGCTTGACCCGCAGCACCCCTTCCGCAAGGCCTACCCGACCGAGTTTCCGTACTTCAACGGCATGAGCCTGAACAAGAACATCGCCAAGGTCGAGGCCACCGGGCCGCTGACCGTGGTCATGACGCTCAACAGCGTGGACGCCGCGTTCATCCAGAACATCGCCATGAGTTTCGCCGCGATCCTGTCGGCCGAATACGCCGATCAGTTGCTCAAGACCGGCAAGCCCAGCGACATCAACCAGAAGCCGATCGGCACCGGGCCGTTCGAGTTCAAGAGCTACCAGAAAGACTCCAACATCCGCTATGTCGCCAACAAACAGTACTGGGCGCCGGAGCGGGTCAAGCTGAACAACCTGATCTTCTCCATCAACACCGATGCCTCGGTACGGGTGCAGAAACTCAAGGCCAACGAATGCCAGGTCACCCTGCATCCACGTCCAGCCGATGTGCCGGCCTTGAAGAACGACCCGAAACTGCAACTGATCGAGAAACCCGGTTTCAACCTCGGCTACATCGCCTATAACACCCGTCACAAACCGTTCGATCAGGTCGAAGTGCGCCGGGCGCTGGACATGGCGGTGAACAAGCAGAGCATCCTCAACGCCGTGTACCAGGGCGCGGGGCAACTGGCGGTCAACGCCATGCCGCCAACCCAGTGGTCTTACGACGATACGATCAAGGACACCGCCTACAACCCGGAAAAAGCCAAGGAGTTGCTCAAGGCTGCCGGGGTCAAGGAAGGCACCGAAATCACCCTCTGGGCCATGCCGGTCCAACGCCCGTACAACCCCAACGCCAAGCTGATGGCCGAAATGCTTCAGGCCGACTGGGCGAAAATCGGCCTGAAGGTGAAGATTGTCAGCTATGAATGGGGCGAATACATCAAGCGCACCAAGAACGGCGAGCACGATGTCAGCCTGATCGGCTGGACCGGTGACAACGGGGACCCGGACAACTGGCTGGGCACGCTGTACAGCTGCGATGCCATTGGCGGCAACAACTACTCCATGTGGTGTGATCAGGACTACGACAAGCTGATCAAGCAGGCCAAGGTCGTCACCGATCGCGACCAGCGCACCGTGCTCTACAAACAGGCCCAGCAATTGCTCAAGCAGCAAGTGCCGATCACCCCTGTCGCCCACTCGACGGTCAACCAGCCGCTGAGTACCAAAGTCGAAGGGTTCAAGGTCAGCCCCTTCGGTCGCAACGTGTTCTCGGGCGTCAGCCTGAACCCATAACTGATTAGCCGTACAGCAGGGCCCCATTTGGGGCCCTCACGCAGACGTCTTGCCGAAATTCACCGTTCAGGCGTAGTGCAAACGTTTGCGAAGCCAAGATGAGTTGTAAAAACCGATAGCCGTATCACTAAAAAAGACCGGCATTAAAAAGAAAGAAAAGGAGCGTTACCGATGAAACTGAGCAACACCGCGTTACTGGCCTTGGCCATCAGCAGCGTTACGGCCACGGCGTACGCAGAATCACAGAGCCAGGCGTTCACTCCGGTGACCGTGAAAGAAAAAAACGCCCAGAGCGAAGCCACCGGCTTTCTGGAAGGCCAGTCGGTGACGGGGTCTACGCGTAACTGGTACGCGAACGAGCAGCTCAAGCGCGGTGCCAAGTTTGGCTACATCAAAAATGGCGCTCCGGCCGAAACTGATCGTCGTATCAACTGGGTTCAGGGCACTATCGTCAATTACAATTCGGGCTTCACTGAAGGCACTGTTGGTTTCAGCACTGAAATCGCTGCCTACAACGCCATTGCACTAGAGCGGGATCGCGAGAACCTGGCCGCCGGCAACGGTGGCGCGCCAAAGACGGGCACTGCTTCGGGCAACAACCGCACCCTGACCGAAAAAGGCGGTGACGCGGTAGGCCAGTGGAGCAAACTGGGCTTGGCCAACGTAAAGGCGCGGGTCTCCAGCACCACCCTGACGGCCGGTCGCCAGAGCTATAGCAGCCCGCAAGTCGACACCATCGGCAACCGTGCCCTGCCGTCGAGCTTTCAAGGGGTGAGCCTGAATGTCGCGGAGCTGGAAAACCTGACTTTTGACGTAGCAACTTTCGACCGCGTATCTCCTCGTTCGGAACAAAGCCTGCGTAAATTCCGCGCCGAGTATGCTAACGGTCGGCAAGAGTCCGATCACATTAACACCGCCGGCATCACTTACACGCCACTCGCTAGCCTGACCACGAGCCTCTGGGCCACTAAGGCCGAAGATCTCTGGAATCAATACTATTTCGGCGCCACTCATGTGCTGGGCGACAGTTCGGTACTGAGCCTGACCACCGGGCTGAACTATTACAAAACCCAGGAGGAAGGCAAGGCGCTAATCGGCGACATCGACAACGACACTTACTCCTTATCGTTTGGCCTCGCGCACCAGGCCCACAGCCTGACACTCTCCTACCAGCAAGTGAACGGTAACGAGTATTTCGATTACCTGAACGAAACTAACGGCATCTATCTGGCCAACTCCCTGTTGTCGGACTTCAATGGCCCGAACGAAAAATCCTTCCAGATCGCCTACGGCCTGAACATGGCTGAATATGGCGTTCCAGGTCTGAAGTTCAACATCTACCAAGCGCGCGGCTGGGGCATCGACGGCACCCATTACAAAGGCAACAACGGTGTGATCGACAAAGGCTACGATGGCATTCAGATTCAAGACGGTGAACATCACTACGAATACGGCATCGGCGCGTCCTATGCCGTACAAAGCGGCCCATTGAAAGCTACCGCGATCCGTGCGACCTACACCGCTCACCGTGCCAGCGAAAACCAGTCTGATGGCAGCATCAACGAATTCCGCCTGGTCACCACCATCCCGTTCAACATTCTCTAAACCATCCACCGAACGGCCGACTCACGAGGTCGGTCGTTCGGTTTTTGCCATTTAACCGATTGCAGAGGATTGCCGATGAACATGAATCCCCTACGCGCAGCCATCGCCGCTGCGTTGCTGAGTGTCGCCGTAGGCGCCACGGCCAAACCCCTGGTGGTTTGTACAGAAGCCAGCCCGGAAGGCTTCGACATGGTCCAGTACACGACTGCAGTCACTGCCGACGCCGTGGCAGAAACCATTTTCAATCGCCTGGCCGACTTCAAGCCCGGCACCACCGAAGTGATTCCGGCCCTGGCCGAATCCTGGGACATCAGTGACGACGGCCTGACGTACACGTTTCATCTGCGCAAAGGCGTCAAGTTTCACACCACCGATTATTTCAAGCCGACCCGCGACATGAATGCCGACGACGTGGTCTGGAGTTTCCAGCGCCAGCTGGACCCGAATCATCCCTGGCACAAACTGTCGAGCGTAGGCTTCCCCTACTTTGAAAGCATGGGCTTCAAAGAGCTGCTCAAGAGCGTCGAGAAAGTCGACGAGCACACCGTCAGGTTCAGCCTGACCCGCCGCGAGGCGCCATTTCTGGCGGACATCGCCATGGCCTTCTCCTCGATCTACCCGGCCGAATACGCCGACCAGTTGCTCAAGGCAAACAAGACCGGCGACCTCAACAGCAAGCCGATTGGCACCGGCCCGTTCATTTTTCAGCGCTACAACAAGGATGCCCAGGTTCGTTTCAAGGCCAACCCGGACTACTTCCGTGGCAAGCCACCGGCCGATGCGCTGATCCTGGCCATCGCCACCGACAACAACGTGCGCATGCAAAAGCTCAAGACCAACGAGTGCCAGATCGCGCTGTATCCAAAACCCGATGACATCCCCAGCATCAAGAAAGACCCGAACCTGAAGGTGACGGAACTGGACGCGATGACCGTTTCCTACACCGCCCTGAATACCAGTCACAAATACATGAGCGATGTGCGGGTGCGCAAAGCCATCGACCTGGCCTTCGATAAGGAAGCCTACGTCAACGCCCTGTTCGGCAAGGGCAATGCCACCGTGGCGGTCAACCCGTACCCACCGACGCTGCTGGGCTTCAATCATGATCTGAAAAACCCGCCCCGGGACCTGGACAAAGCCCGTCAACTGCTCAAGGAAGCCGGCGTACCTGAAGGCACCGTGTTCACCCTGTTCACCCGTAACGGCGGCGGCCCGACCAACCCCAACCCGATGCTCGGCGCGCAGATGATGCAGGCCGACCTGGCCAAAGTCGGGATCAAGGTCGACATCCGCGTGATGGAATGGGGCGAAATGCTCAAGCGCGCCAAGAACGGCGAGCACGACATGGTTTCCGCCGGATGGGCGGGCGATAACGGCGACCCGGATAACTTCCTGACGCCTATGCTCAGTTGCGAAGCGGCCAAGAACGGCGAAAACTACGCGCGCTGGTGCAACGAGCAATTCCAGGCGCTGATCGACCAGGCCCGCGCCACAGTGAACCCCGAGGAGCGCACCAAGCTCTATGAACAGGCCCAGGTGCTTTTCAACCAGGACCAGCCGTGGATCAGCATGGCCCACACCCGAATGTTTACCGCAATGCGCAAGAACGTAGAGGGCTATGTGATTAGCCCGCTTACGACCAATAACTTCGCCACCACCCAGGTGAAGTAGATAAGAAAACGCCCGACAACTCTTATCCAGGAGCTGTCGGGCACGCCTAACCGGCTGATGAGGTACACCTTAAGATGTTTAGTTTTATTGCCCGCCGACTGGGATTATTGATCCCCACGTTCTTCGGCATCACCTTGCTGACTTTCGCGTTGATTCGCATGATCCCCGGCGACCCCGTGGAAGTGATGATGGGCGAACGTCGGGTCGATCCCGAAATGCACGCTCAGGCAATGGAACGCCTTGGCCTGAACAAACCGCTGTATGCCCAGTACCTGGACTACATCGGCAAACTGGCCCAGGGCGATCTCGGCGAATCGCTGCGCACCCGCGAAAGCGTCTGGACCGAGTTCAGTTCCCTGTTTCCCGCGACCCTGGAACTGTCCATGGCCGCCCTGTTGTTCGCCGGTATCCTGGGCCTTTTGGCCGGGGTGATCGCGGCACTCAAGCGAGGATCCCTGTTCGACCACGGGGTGATGGGCATCTCCCTGGCGGGGTATTCGATGCCGATCTTCTGGTGGGGCCTGATCCTGATCATGTTCTTCTCGGTGTCCCTGGGCTGGACGCCGGTGTCGGGACGGATCGACCTGCTCTACGACATCGAGCCGAAAACCGGCTTCATGCTGATCGACACGCTGCTGGCCGATGAGCCGGGGGCATTCCTCGACGCCCTGCACCACCTGATCCTGCCGGCCATCGTGCTGGGTACTATTCCGCTGGCGGTGATCGCCCGCATGACCCGCTCCTCGATGCTCGAAGTGCTGCGTGAAGACTACATTCGCACCGCACGCGCCAAGGGCCTGTCGCCTTCGCGAGTGGTATTCGTGCATGGCCTGCGCAACGCGCTGATCCCGGTGCTGACCGTGGTCGGCCTGCAAGTCGGCACATTGCTGGCCGGTGCGGTGCTGACCGAAACGATCTTCTCCTGGCCAGGTATCGGCAAGTGGCTGATCGAAGCCATCGGCGCCCGGGACTATCCCGTGGTGCAGAACGGCATCCTGTTAATCGCCTGCCTGGTGATTCTGGTCAACTTCGTCGTGGACGTGCTCTACGGCTTTGCCAACCCACGTATCCGTCACCAGCGCTGAGATCAAAACCATGAGTACTCCAACTACCTCGGTAGCAGTCGATCAAAGCCTGCTGTACCCGTCCCCCTACAAAGAATTCTGGCAGGCGTTTTCCCGCAACAAGGGCGCCGTGGCCGGGCTGATGTTCATGACCCTGATCGTGTTCTGCGCGATCTTCGCCCCGTGGGTCGCCCCCCATGACCCGAGCGAACAATACCGCGACTTTTTGCTGACACCGCCGGTCTGGCTCGAAGGCGGTCAGATGCAATTTTTGCTGGGCACCGACGAACTGGGGCGCGATTTGCTGTCGCGGCTGATCCAGGGTTCGCGTCTGTCGCTGCTGATCGGCTTGTCGTCGGTGGTGATGTCGCTGATCCCGGGCATCCTGCTGGGACTGTTCGCCGGGTTCTTCCCGCGTCTGCTCGGCCCGACCATCATGCGTTTGATGGACATCATGCTCGCCCTACCCTCGCTGCTGTTGGCCGTGGCGATTGTCGCCATCCTCGGCCCTGGCCTGATCAACACCGTGATCGCCATCGCCATCGTGTCGCTGCCGTCCTACGTGCGCCTGACCCGCGCCGCGGTGATGGGCGAACTCAACCGTGACTACGTGACCGCCGCCCGCCTGGCCGGTGCCGGCCTGCCGCGCCTGATGTTCATCACTGTGCTGCCCAACTGCATGGCGCCGCTGATCGTGCAGGCAACCTTGAGCTTTTCCTCGGCGATCCTCGACGCCGCCGCCCTGGGCTTCCTCGGCCTGGGCGTCCAGCCGCCAACCCCGGAGTGGGGCACCATGCTGGCCTCGGCCCGAGACTACATCGAACGCGCCTGGTGGGTGGTGAGCCTGCCTGGCTTGACCATTTTGCTCAGCGTGCTGGCAATCAACCTGATGGGCGACGGTTTGCGCGATGCGCTGGACCCGAAACTCAAGAATGCCGCCTGAGGAGATTCCCATGTCACTGCTAGAAATCAAGAATCTCAACGTACGCTTCGGCGACGCCACCGCCGTGCCGGTGGTCGACGGCCTGGACCTGAGCGTGGAAAAGGGTGAAGTACTGGCCATCGTCGGTGAATCAGGCTCGGGTAAATCCGTGACCATGATGGCGCTGATGGGCCTGATCGAGCACCCGGGCATCGTCACCGCCGACGCGCTGAACTTCGATGGCAAGAACATGCTCAAGCTGAGCAACCGCCAGCGTCGGCAGATCGTCGGCAAGGACCTGGCGATGGTGTTCCAGGACCCGATGACCGCGCTCAACCCCAGCTACACAGTGGGTTTCCAGATCGAAGAAGTGCTGCGCCTGCACCTGAAGATGTCCGGCAAGGCCGCCCGCCAGCGCGCCATCGAACTGCTGGAGAAAGTCGAAATCCCGGGCGCCGCCAGCCGCATGAACGCCTACCCGCACCAACTGTCCGGCGGCATGAGCCAGCGTGTGGCGATTGCCATGGCGATTGCCGGCGAGCCGAAACTGTTGATCGCCGACGAACCGACCACCGCCCTCGACGTGACCATTCAGGCGCAGATCATGGACCTGCTGCTGGCCCTGCAGAAAGAGCAGAACATGGGCTTGGTGCTGATCACCCACGACTTGGCCGTGGTGGCTGAAACCGCCCAGCGCGTGTGCGTGATGTACGCAGGCCAGGCCGTGGAAGTAGGCAAGGTCCCCGAGCTGTTCGACATCCCGGCCCACCCGTACAGCGAAGCGCTGCTGGCGGCGATTCCGGAACACAGCATGGGCGCCGAGCGCCTGGCGACGCTGCCAGGTATCGTCCCCGGTCGCTACGACCGTCCGCAAGGCTGCCTGCTGTCGCCGCGCTGCCCTTATGTGCAGGACAACTGTCGTCAACAACGCCCGGCCCTCGATCCGAAATCCAACAGCCTCGCCCGCTGCTTCTACCCGTTGAACCAGGAGGTGGCGTGATGGCCGTCGTACTTACCGCCCGTGACCTGACCCGTCATTACGAAGTGTCCCGTGGCATGTTCAAGGGCCATGCGACCGTGCGCG
Organism: Pseudomonas sp. A214; assembly: GCF_900156295.1. Lineage (NCBI taxonomy): Bacteria > Pseudomonadati > Pseudomonadota > Gammaproteobacteria > Pseudomonadales > Pseudomonadaceae > Pseudomonas > Pseudomonas sp. A214. Next base: position 1,695,727 of record NZ_LT707062.1, on the reverse strand, counting down.
CCCTCAACGGCGTGTCGTTCGAACTGGAAGCCGGCAAGACCCTCGCCGTGGTGGGTGAATCCGGTTGCGGCAAATCCACCCTTGCCCGGGCCCTGACGCTGATCGAGGAACCGTCCACCGGCTCCCTGAAGATCGCCGGCCAGGAAGTGGCCGGCGCGAACAAGGCCGAGCGCAAGCAGTTGCGCAAAGACGTGCAGATGGTGTTCCAGAGCCCGTACGCGTCCCTCAACCCACGGCAGAAAGTCGGTGATCAACTGGCCGAGCCCTTGCTCATCAACACCAACCTGTCGGCCACCGAGCGGCGGGAGAAAGTCCAGGCGATGATGAAGCAGGTGGGCCTGCGCCCCGAGCATTACCAGCGCTACCCGCACATGTTCTCCGGCGGCCAACGCCAGCGCATCGCCCTGGCCCGCGCCATGATGCTGCAACCCAAGGTGCTGGTGGCGGACGAACCGACGTCGGCGCTGGACGTGTCGATCCAGGCCCAGGTGCTGAACCTGTTCATGGATCTGCAGCAGGAGTTCAACACCGCTTACGTGTTTATCTCCCACAACCTGGCGGTGGTGCAGCACGTGGCCGACGACGTGATGGTGATGTACCTCGGCCGTCCGGTGGAAATGGGCCCTAACGAGTCCATCTACAGCCGTCCGCTGCACCCGTACACCCAGGCGCTGCTCTCGGCCACCCCGACCATCCACCCGGACCCGAACAAGCCGAAGATCAAAATCGTCGGCGAACTGCCCAACCCGCTCGACCCACCGTCCGGCTGCGCCTTCCACAAGCGCTGCCCGTACGCCACCGAGCGCTGCCAGACCGAAGAACCGGCCTTGCGGTTGCTGGATAACCGGCAGGTGGCGTGTCACTACGCCGAGCAATTCCTCGACGGCGCGGCGTAAACCCGTCAAGGACTAGGCGCGCCCCTGTGGCGAGGGGATTTATCCCCGCTGGGGCGCGTAGCGGCCCTAAATCGACCGCCTCGGTCTATGAGGCCGGAACACAACTAACCCCTTCCCTCCGATCAACATCAATCGGCCGGAAGGGGTTTTTTGTTGTCTGTACCCTACGTCTGGCTATCACCCTCATCACCATCACCATCACCGGCATCAGGATCATCAATCGTCGAATCGTCATCATCCTGATCACCAGGTTGCTGTTCTTCGTTGGCGGCAAGCATCCATTCGCCCTGCGCCACCTGTCCGTTCACCGCTTGTTTTTCATGCTCATCGCATTCGGCCCAGGCCGCTGACGAACCGAGGGACAGCATCAGCAAAACCTTCAACAAAATCATCGCGCGTAGAAATGCGTTCATAGCCGATTCCTTTTTTCTCTGGTTAAAGCCCTAAGCCTGACGGCGTTCAAGAAACACTGCTTCCGAACGGTCGGTTCCTCAGATAAGACGCCTATGCACAGGAAGAAATGCCGTCCGCTGACAGAATGGTTTCGCATAACGTTTATCCCGAACGGTTATGAAGTAGACCTACTATCAGCTCACCCCACAAACCTTGTGGGAGCAAGGCTTGCCCGCGATGGCGAAGGCACATTCAACACCCCCGCAACCTGACCACCGCTATCGCGAGCAAGCTTTGCTCCCACAGAGGAATCTAGGCCGAACACATTTTTTTGCCCGCTGAAGTTCCAGTGTGGGAGCGAGCCTGCTCGCGATGGCGGTGGGTCAGCAGCTTTGAGATTGACTGACACTGCGCCATCGCGAGCACGCTCGCTCCCACCGGGGGTTGGTGGTGCCTAGTCGTTAAGTGGAAATAAAAAACCCCGCAGCTTTCGGTGCGGGGTTCTGGGTGTAAAGCTCAGCGCTTAGTGATGCTCACGCGTCGCACGGAAGTTCACATCCGGCCAGCGCTCTTCCATCAGCGCCAGGTTGACACGGGTCGGGGCCAGGTAGGTCAGGTGACCGCCGCCATCCAAGGCGAGGTTTTCCACGGCCTTGTTGGAAAACTCTTCGAATTTCTTCTTGTCGCCACATTCGACCCAACGAGCGGAGTACACGGTGATCGGCTCGTAGGAGCACTCGACCTTGTATTCCTCCTTCAGGCGGCTGGCGACGACGTCGAACTGCAGCACACCGACGGCACCGAGGATGATGTCGTTGCTGCGGGTCGGGAAGAACACCTGGGTGGCGCCTTCCTCGGCCAGTTGCTGCAGGCCCTGGCGCAGTTGCTTGGACTTGAGCGGGTCTTTCAGGCGCACGCGGCGGAACAGCTCCGGGGCGAAGTGCGGGATGCCGGTGAAACCCAGGGCTTCGCCCTCAGTGAAGGTGTCGCCGATCTGGATGGTGCCGTGGTTGTGCAGGCCGATGATGTCACCGGCAAAGGCTTCTTCCAGTTGCTCGCGTTCCGAGGAGAAGAACGTCAGGGCGTCACCGATGCGTACGTCCTTGCCGGTGCGCACGTGGCGCATCTTCATGCCTTTTTCGTATTTGCCCGAGCAGATGCGCATGAAGGCGATGCGGTCGCGGTGCTTGGGGTCCATGTTCGCCTGGATCTTGAACACGAAGCCGGTGAACTTCTCTTCCACCGGTTCCACGGTGCGCTCGTTGGCGACGCGGGCCAGCGGGCGCGGTGCCCAATCGACCACGGCGTCGAGCACATGGTCGACACCGAAGTTGCCCAACGCCGTACCGAAGAACACCGGGGTCAGTTGGCCGTCGAGGAATTCCTGCTGGTCGAACTCATGGCAGGCGCCTTGCACCAGCTCCAACTGCTCGACAAAACGGTCGTACTCGTCGCCCAGGTGGGCGCGGGCCTCGTCGGAGTCGAGCTTCTCGATGATTTTGGTTTCGGTGCGTTCATGACCATGCCCGGCGGTGTAGACGATGATGTAATCGTCGGCCAGGTGGTACACGCCCTTGAAGTCGCGATAGCAGCCGATCGGCCAGGTGATCGGCGCGGCCTTGATCTTCAGGACCGCTTCGATCTCGTCGAGCAGTTCGATCGGGTCGCGGATGTCACGGTCGAGTTTGTTGATGAAGCTGACGATCGGCGTGTCCCGCAGACGGCAGACATCCATCAGGGCGATGGTCCGTGGCTCGACGCCTTTACCGCCGTCGAGGACCATCAGCGCCGAGTCCACCGCCGTGAGGGTGCGGTAGGTGTCTTCGGAGAAGTCTTCGTGGCCCGGGGTGTCGAGCAGGTTGATCATGTGATCGCGATACGGGAACTGCATGACCGACGTGGTAATGGAAATACCCCGCTGTTTTTCCATTTCCATCCAGTCGGAGGTGGCATGGCGGTCGGACTTGCGAGATTTCACCGTGCCGGCCACCGCAATCGCCTTGCCCATCAGCAAGAGCTTTTCGGTGATGGTGGTCTTACCGGCATCGGGGTGGGAAATAATGGCGAAAGTGCGGCGTTTCGCGACTTCGGCGGCCTGTTTGGTCATGGGAAATCGCCTGGCAGGTGATTCAAAAAAGGGCGGCGATTATAGCCCAGAACCCCCTCTATGGACCACCTGCGCAAGAGCAGCCTAACGACTCGCCCCCCATCGACGGCACACGTCCAACGCAAGAATCAGACATCTTCATCACCGCTGCCCAGCCCCAGAGGTTCAGGATGAGATAGCCTGATCAGCGGGAATAAACTCAAATCTCGCGTCATTTGCGGCCGTTTGGGGAAGCGTAATCTTGATCATGGGGATCCAAATGCCGGTCTGCGTTTTAAAGTCCCGTTGATCATATTGAGCGCCAACCTTACCCGTATCATTGATGTAAAAAACGGCCTCAATCGGAAGGGTCTGACCAATATTCTGAGCCCACTTTCTCACGCGAAATTCATTCTGCGTACCAAATGCGGAGGCTGGAAGTTGCCCCTGGGCCTTCACGCCCTCGGTGAACGCAACGGCGCCTCGTTCATCCAGCTCGTCACGAACATCGAAGCCACACAATGCACCGTACATACCTGCGTTAGCGTTGAAATGGGCAATATAGTGCGCGGCTGTGGTAATACCTTGGGATTGGCAAGGTCGGCTGTTGGGGCGATTGGGATATTGACCACAACCTTCGTCAGGTCGATGGTCAGTGGCGCCGTCGACTGGAAAGAAGCACAGCACCGCCAATGCGATCTTTCCTGTCGGTTTAAAAAAATCGGGATAAAGAATAAAGCCGTTATTGTAGCCAAATACTAATTTGCTGAACTTCGCGTCTTTACGCAGCCAGGAAAAAGAAACGCCCGTCGATGCTGGGTTGGGATTCCAAAAATGAAACTGCGTGGAGTGTTGGGTTGCCCGTAGCGTCACCCCTGTGCATAAAAACGACGGCGCCGAGGGGTTGTTGCGACACATGGTCAAGACGTTGTTATAGGCTTCCGTGAGATAGGCCGCTATTTCTGGACCGGTACCTGCGCCTTGGACGCCAACAGCCTGTCCTGACGGCTCATCAATAGTGCTCCTATCCAATTCATGTGTTGCACAGCCAGCCGTCAACAATAAAAACAGCACAATGCAAAATTGTCTTTTCATTTCAGACTCCCATACATGAACAGACAAGGCTCTAAGTAAGCTATGTCTTTTTCAGGCTTTTTCCGTTAACAGTTTTATCTACGCTACAAGAGCGCACCCCTTCGAACACCTGTCAACTTTCACAGTGCTCAATACTTATTTGAAATAAAGAACCGAGTGTTCCTTCTTAATCCACCAGAGAAGAAGTGATCAGCGAGAGCAATCAGAACAAGGCCCAGGGTTTTGTACGAGGCCGCGACTTGCACCGTCAGAACGGCGCCTGCTCGCAGTACCTGAGCGAATGAATCGATGCCGAGTACCTAAGCTCCGGCAAGTCCCGTGGGGTAAGACCAGTATTGTTTCGCCAGCCGAGACAGCGTTGGCCTGACGTTTATAGCTGGACCCGGAGCACTTGGGAAAACAACCACTGCGGGCTGAGTTTGGTAAACACCGAATAATTGATCAGCACCGTTTTTCCCTTGTGTTTCGAGACCCAGGTCGGGTCAAGAACGAAAGAATTGGGCTTACCGGCCGTAACCAGCTGATGGGCCGTATCAAGGAAGGTTTCCCCTATGACACGTACGCGCAGGGTCGAGCCCGACGGAGCTGGAGAGTTGACTGTGACTGTCCCCGAGGCATAACTGGGTGCCGGAAGCACCAGCGCCTGGGGATCGATGGTCAGAAACCGCACCCCAGACTCCAGGGTTTCACCGGCACCGCTTTTCTTGATGGTGTAGCTCACCGGTACGGTGAGCCCGATGCTATCGACGACCTCAGTGCGGGGAATCAGCACCTGTTTGTTCGCGGGAAGCTCGCCGTATGCGACCGGCGGACTGCTGTATGGCACCCGGCCTCCCCACCGAACGCTCAAGATATCGGAGGCGGCAATTGCTTCGGTGGGCAATTGCACGATGAGGTATTCATCCCTATAGATATCCTGAGTGTTCAGACGGTCGCCAGAGACTGTGCTGTAAGCCTTGGGAATGGTGGGTGCAGCAAAAGCGGGCATCGGGATAACCGGGGAGATCGCTTGGTCCGCACTCACATATTGGAAACTGAAATGACCTTGTGGGCTGGGAGGCAATGTGACGCGAACGATGGGGATAAAAAGACCGTTGGTGCGCTCATGATATTTTTTTTGGTCGATTCGGGAGGCTTCCAGATCGTTTGAGCCGGTGATCCAGAAAAACGCCTGGATGGGCAGCGCAGCCGGATTTTTTTCTGGCCAGGCTTCGATGCGAAGCTCGTTGTGATTCTTGAAATTAAAATCGGCGCCCCCTGCCTCAAGCTCAACAAGTTTTCTGACTTGCAATCCCGCATTGAAGTTAGCCACGGCTTGCTCATTCAACGCATCGTTGAGCATCCACGCGCAACTGGCAGGATTTCCGTAACTGACCCTTCGAAAATGGGTCAGCCAAGCCCTGGCAGTGAAAATATTCTGTTCATTACAGGGTTTACTCAGGGGATAGACGAACTGAGTAATGCTGTCACGGCAACCGCGGGCGCCCGGTTTGCTGCGATAGATCGTCGCGCCATCGTAGGGAAAATAACAGATGATCGAGGGCCTTATTTTTCCCTGCGGAGCCCGGAGGGTGGGATAAAAAATATAGCCATGCCGGGCTTCGTTGTTGCCCCATGGCGCACCACCGAACTTGGCGTCGGCCCTCAGGTAGGAAAATGAAACCGCGCCGCTGGTCCTGGAAAATTCGCTATGGTCCCAAGGATCGAAGTTTCCTGCGTTGGTTGTGCGTGCCACGACACCCGTGCATAAAAAAGCCGGTGCCGTGGCAGCGCCACAGTTGACCGCGGTGTCGTAGTAGTTGCGGGTCAAGGCGGCTGCGGTTGCTTCTCCTGATTGCACGCTCGTGGCCACGAGCGCTTCGCTAAAGGACAGCGGCGAAACACAAAGACTGCCCAGTAGAATCAGCAGCTTTGTTGATTTTTTAAGCGTGAGAGTTGCCATGTTCGTCGTCTTGAGTATCCCGGTCGGGTCAGCAGGCTGATCTGACCCTTTCAATGAGGATTACACCGGTTATCACCCGGCAATTTAATAATCACATCGTGGGCCACATAGGGACGAGCGGGCTCAAGGCTCCACGTAGGTTTATTCTCGGCGATATCGGGGGAATCAAGATGGCAGGCCAACTGACGGCGCATGCTGCTGCCCATGTTATCGAAATTCCAGTCCTTGCGATTCGGTTCAAGGGCAGCAGCCTTGATCGCCAACTCGGCCAGCACGACATTGGTTTTCCCTACGCCGGCTTTTCTTCCGCAGGCCGTGGGCGTGACCTTAAGCGATGAAATTTTTCCCAATACGGGTTCTACATAATTGTTATCCCACTCGATCTTTTCTATGTAGTTATCGCAGGAACGACTATCCACCGGGGGTTGAACATGCTGATCGGCGGGGTAGTAAGCAAATTTCGCGTCCTCAGCGATCGAGTTCGGAAATTGTATTTTTATGATCGGCTTCCACGTATTGTCTTGCTCTACCCATCGGCGCTGATCATCTCGAGCAAGCTCACGGGACGTAAAAGTCTTTGTAGTTCTGTCAATGTAATCAATACCACTCTCATAAATAAAAGCAGCGATAGGGAGCTCCAGGTACGTGGCTTTTGCTGAGTCGCTGTCACTGGCGACAGGCGCATCAAACTTCACCCGTGCCTGACTGCCCCAGTCCCTTCTCCAGTGTTTATTAGGTGGCCAGGTTTCAATTCGCAGCTCCGACTGGGTATGGATCGCATCGTCCTTTTCCTCAGGATCATTGGCCAAAATTTTTCGTGCTTCGACAAACGTATTGAATGCATCAGCCTTGTTGTAGGTACCGAAGTAGTCTCTCGTGGTATCAAAGCCGCATTGAAACCTGTGCGCTTTCGTGGCTTCAGGGTCTCGGGTTTGACGGTCATAGTGCTCCATCCACGCCTTGGCATTGCTGATGCCCAGCTTCTGGCAATAGTCCTCGACAACGCCGAGGGAGTTCCCGTTCTCCTGATAATCGCCGCAGCCGCTGTTGTTTCGATAATTCGTCCAGGAATCAATAGGAAAGGCACACAATACTTTGATTTTGAATTGCGTCTTTTCATTCACAAAATCATTGGGCACCAAGGCAAAACCATTGAACCTGAGCATACCCAGCCCATTGTACTCAACATCTTTTCTTAAATATGAAACCGATGTACCTCCGGCCGCTATACCGGTGCCCCCCGCTTCCAGGCTCTGCGATAACGGACTGGGATCCCACGGCAAATAACTCTGTTTACTGGCGATCCCTCTAAGTATCAATCCAGAGCAATCAGACGCCAACCTGCCACTTCCACAATCCCGTGCGGTCAATCGATACCAGTACTCCATCAATTTGGCCGTATCGGTGCCAGGGCTTGCCTGCAACAGGCTGGAGCCCGATACAAAACCGAGAAACAAAGAAATGTTTAATATCCGTATGACCCGACGCCTGCGCATGACTCTCTCCTAGAGCTTTTCATCGCTCAGCTCAATCAGTTATGCAATCCCGCCTAATAACCTGCGTTCCCGGCATAAACCCAACACCGGTTTTATTCAGCGGCGAGTACAACTGGAGTCTTGAGTATTCGATGATCGCTTCGTCGCGCCCACTGTCGACACTTACAGTTTTTTAGATCTGTTTAAACGATTTCCTCATAACCGGCCGCCAATCAGTCAACAAATGATCTGCCATGAAACGCCCTTCCAAGCTGCCATGTGCAAATGGCCAGCCTGGAGGCCTGTGTCGCATTGCCGAGGAACATCTGACTGTCACACAGGTCGGTTACATCAGGAGCTGTCGCGGGCCGCACGACGAATGAGTGCAAAAACGCGACATTTTTTGTTGATCTCAGGCCCCTCACGCCCTAAAGTTCGCGCCGAACGTCCATGCTGGAAACGATCCATCCGGCTCAAGTACTGACGACGAGACAGCAAGGCCAAGGGAATCAAGCATCCCGTGGCCTTTTTGCTTTCGGCGACATGCCTTGGGAAGTAGGCGAACCAAAGTGGGGATACGGAGGACGTTCACGAGGGCTGCTTGCCCTTACACCCATTGATCCTGATGTTTGCCAGTAGGAGTCCCAAGTATGTCGATCCAGGTCGAAGATTATTTCGCGCGCGAGACCTTTCAGAAAATGAAGGCGTTCGCCGACAAGCAGGAAACCCCGTTCGTGGTGATCGACACCGCGATGATCTCCCAGGCCTACGATGACCTGCGCGCAGGTTTCGAATTCGCCAAGGTCTATTACGCCGTCAAGGCCAACCCGGCAGTGGAAATCATCGACCTGCTCAAGGATAAAGGCTCGAACTTCGACATCGCTTCGATCTATGAGCTGGATAAAGTCATGAGCCGTGGCGTAGGCCCGGATCAGATCAGCTACGGCAACACCATCAAGAAATCCCGGGACATCCGCTACTTCTACGAGAAGGGCGTGCGCCTGTATGCCACCGACTCCGAAGCCGACCTGCGCAACATCGCCAAGGCCGCGCCGGGCTCGAAAGTCTACGTGCGCATTCTTACCGAAGGCTCGACCACCGCTGACTGGCCGCTGTCGCGCAAGTTCGGCTGCCAGACCGACATGGCCATGGACCTGCTGATCCTGGCCCGCGACCTGGGCCTGGTGCCGTACGGCATTTCCTTCCACGTCGGTTCGCAACAGCGTGACATCAGCGTCTGGGACGCGGCCATCGCCAAGGTCAAGGTCATCTTCGAGCGCTTGAAAGAAGAAGACGGCATCGTGTTGAAGCTGATCAACATGGGCGGTGGCTTCCCGGCCAACTACATCACCCGCACCAACAGCCTGGAAACCTACGCAGAGGAAATCATCCGTTTCCTCAAGGAAGACTTCGGCGACGAACTGCCGGAGATCATCCTGGAGCCGGGCCGTTCGCTGATCGCCAACGCCGGCATCCTGGTCAGCGAAGTGGTGCTGGTGGCCCGTAAATCCCGTACCGCCGTCGAGCGCTGGGTGTACACGGACGTGGGCAAGTTCTCCGGCCTGATCGAAACCATGGACGAAGCCATCAAGTTCCCGATCTGGACCGAGAAGAAAGGCGAGATGGAAGAAGTGGTCATCGCCGGCCCTACTTGCGACAGCGCCGACATCATGTACGAAAACTACAAGTACGGTTTGCCGCTGAACCTGGCCATCGGTGACCGTCTGTACTGGCTGTCGACCGGTGCCTACACCACCAGCTACAGCGCGGTGGAATTCAATGGCTTCCCGCCGCTGAAGTCGTTCTACGTGTAATTCGCTGGTCGCTGGACCCGAAAGCCCGTGACTGTGTCACGGGCTTTTTTGCAATAGCGCAAAACGCGCCCATCAGCGCAATGCTATTGACTTCAGGCTTGTCTGAATCATGTGGCTTTTATGTGTGTTTATGAATGGTTCTCGATAACATGCGCGCCATGATGAACAGCAATGACTGAAAGGCGAGTGACGTGTTTAAGAAAACCCTGTTCCAGTTGCACTGGTTTTTCGGCATCAGCGCCGGGCTGGTCCTGGCGTTTATGGGCATTACCGGTGCCGCGGTGTCGTTTCAGGACGAAATCCTGCGGGCGTTGAACCCCCAGGTGTTGATGGTCCCGAAACAACCGGAAGGCGTCCTGCCGCCTGCCGAGCTGGTGCAACAGATCGAGGCCGCTTCCGGTAAAACCGTCGCCATGCTTTGGGTCGAGACCGACAGCGGCCACGCCGCACGGGCAATTTTCGCCGCCCCGCCTGGGGAAAAGCGCGGGCCCATGCGCTATTTCAACCCGTACAACGCACAATTCATGGGCGATGTGGTGGGCCAGGATCTCTTCGCTCTGATACTCAGGCTGCATCGCGTCCTGGCCTTGGAGGATGTGGGTCGACAGATTACCGGTGCCTGCACGCTGATCCTGGTGTTTTTCTGCCTGTCCGGGCTGTACCTGCGCTGGCCACGCCAATGGAAAAGCTGGCGTGCCTGGCTAACCCTCGACTGGGCGAAAAAAGGCCGCAGCTTCAACTGGGACCTGCACTCGGTGGCGGGCACCTGGTGCCTGGCGTTCTATCTGCTGGCGGCCCTGACCGGCCTGACCTGGTCCTACGATTGGTACAACAAAGGCGTGACTCACCTGCTCTCCGATTCCCCCGAAGAAGAACGGGTGCGCAACCGCGGCCCAGCGCCGAGCGGCCCGCCGCCGGTGGCCGACTATCGGGCCATGTGGAGCAGCATCTACAGCGCCGCGGGCCCTGGCCTGATCGCCTACAACGTGCGCATGCCGCCGGTGGCCGGGCAACCGGCAACGGTGTTCTACCTGCTGAAAAACTCGCCTCATGACCGGGCGCTGAACCAGCTCATCCTCGACCCGGCCACCGGTGTCATCAGTGGTCACAGCCGCTACAGCGACAAGAGCCTCAAGGCGCAGTTGCTGACCAGCGTCTACGCCTTGCATATCGGCAGCTATTTCGGCCTGATCGGGCGGATCCTGGTGACGGTCGCCGCGCTGACCATGCCGCTGTTCTTCATCACCGGCTGGTTGCTGTACCTGGACCGTCGCCGCAAGAAGCGCCAAATCAAGAATGCCCGCCAGGAGCTGGGTGCCAACCGCAGCGATGCGCCCGCCTGGCTGATCGGGTTCGCCAGCCAGAGCGGTTTCGCCGAGCAACTGGCCTGGCAGACCGCCGGCCAGCTCCAGGCTGCCGGTTTGCCGGTGAAGGTCCAGCCGCTGGCCGGTGTCAGCGAGCAGGAGCTGAGCAATTGCAGCCACGCCTTGTTCGTCGTCAGCACCTTTGGCGACGGCGAAGGACCGGACAGCGCCCGGGGTTTCGAGCGCAACGTGTTGGGTCGGACCATGAGCCTGGAGCGCCTGCAGTATTCGGTGCTGGGCCTGGGCGATCGGCAATACGAAAACTTCTGCGGCTTCGCCCGACGCCTGCACACCTGGCTGTCGGAGCACGGCGGCAAGACCCTGTTCGCTCCGGTGGAAGTCGACAGTGGCGACCCTTACGCCTTGCGTCACTGGCAACAGCAACTGGCCGAACTGACCGGCCAGGCTCCGCCGGACACCTGGCAGGCGCCCAGTTTCGAGAACTGGACCCTGCACCAGCGCACCTTGCTCAACCCCGAGAGCAGCGGCTCAGGCGTGTATCTGTTGGGCCTCACCGCGCCCGGCCCGAGCAGTTGGCTGGCCGGTGACCTGGTGGAAATCCTGCCGCGCAATGACCTGTCGGCCATCGACCATTTCCTGGAGGGCCTGGGCATCGCCGGCGTTGCTCGCGTGCAGGTCGATGGCTTGCCCCAGCGCCTCGATCAGGCCCTGGCCAACCGCCAACTGCCGGAAAATCGCGCCCATCTGGTGGGCATGCATGCCCAGGCCCTGGTGGATGCCCTGGCGCCACTGGCACTGCGCGAATACTCCATCGCTTCGATTCCCGCCGATGGCCTGCTGGAACTGATGGTGCGCCAGGAACGTCACGCCGACGGCAACCTGGGTATCGGCTCCGGTTGGCTCACCGAACATGCGCCGCTGGGCAGCGCCATCAGCCTGCGGGTACGCCGCAACAGCGGCTTCCATCTGCCGCCTCAGGGCGTGCCCATGATATTGCTGGGCAACGGCACCGGTCTGGCCGGCCTGCGCAGCCTGCTCAAGGCGCGCGTGGCCGAGGGCATGCAGCGCAACTGGCTGCTGTTCGGCGAGCGCCAGCGCGAGCATGATTTCCACTGCCGTGATGAGTTACAGGAATGGGTGACATCCGGCGATCTGGAACGCCTGGACCTGGCGTTTTCTCGGGATCAGGAACAGAAAATCTACGTCCAGGACCGCCTGCGCGAATCCTCGGCCCTGCTCAAGCAATGGCTGGCCGACGGTGCGGCGATCTATGTCTGCGGCAGCTTGCAGGGCATGGCGTCGGGCGTGGATCAGGTGCTCAACGACGTGCTCGGCGCCGCGGCAGTGGAGCGCTTGATCGAACAGGGCCGGTACCGGCGGGATGTCTACTGACAAGCCACCCGCTAAAACACTGCCCTCTGTGGGAGCGAGCCTGCTCGCGATGGCGGAGTATCAGACGGCACTTTTGTCGACTGACACAGCGCATCGCGAGCAGGCTCGCTCCCACATTGATTGGTGGCGTACTTGAAACTCAGACCGGCTGCAACTTCTTCTCGAACACTGCCAGACCTTCCAAGTCCCGCAACACCACGCTCATCTCCCCGCTCTGGCCGTCGATGTTCACCTCGCCAAAGAACTGATATCCGGCAAACGGCGACGTGTTCTGCGCCGGGGGGGCTTTCTGGAACACCACTTCGGGACCGAACGTCTTGTCCAGAGGATTGGGCCCGAAGCTGCCGGCATTCAACGGCCCGGCGACAAACTCCCAGAAGGGTTCGAAATCCTGGAACGCGGCCTGTTCCGGGTGGTAATGGTGGGCGGCGCAATAGTGCACGTCAGCGGTGAGCCAGACGTAGTTGCGCACCTGATGTTTGCGTAGGTAGCCGAGCAACTCGGCGATCTCCAGTTCACGGCCCTGGGCCGGCCCCGGATCACCGTTGGCGACCGCTTCCCAGCGCGACACGCCGGGGCTGACTTCGCCGTCGGGCACACCCAGGCCGATGGGCATGTCGGCAGCAATGACTTTCCACTGGGCACGGGACCGCTTCAGTTCGCCCTTGAGCCAGTCCAACTGCTCGCGACCGAGAAAGGGTTTGGCCCCGCCGAGGTTGGCATCGTTGGCTTCGCGGTAGCTGCGCATGTCCAGCACGAACACATCCAGCATCGGCCCGTAAGCGAGCTTGCGGTAGATCCGCCCGCCGCCGTCGGCCTTCTGCAAGCGCAGGGGGGCGTATTCCAGCCAGGCCTGCCGCGCACGGCCCACAAGACTGTGGATATCCTTGGTCTGGTAGCGTTCATCCAGTTGCTTGCCCGGCGACCAGTTGTTGACCACCTCATGGTCGTCCCATTGCCAGATCTGCGGCACTTCGGCGTTGAAGCGGCGCACGTTCTCGTCCATCAGGTTGTAGCGGTAGTTGCCACGATATTCGTCCAGGGTCTCGGCGACCTTGCTCTTGGCTTCAGTGGTGAGGTTGCGCCAGATGCGCCCGCCTTCGGTGGTGATCTGCGCCGGCACCGGACCGTCCGCATAGATGGTGTCGCCGCTGTGGATAAAAAAATCCGGCAGGCGCAAACGCATGGCTTCGTAGATGCGCATGCCGCCAATGTCCGGGTTGATCCCGAAGCCCTGGCCGACGGTGTCGCCGCTCCAGACAAAGCGGATGTTGCGCTTGAACTGCGGCACGCTGCGCAGGTGACCGAGCCAGGGCTCACTGGCGACACCGGTCTGGGCGTCTTCAAAATGCACGCGGTAGAAAATCGCCTGGTCAGGCGGCAGCCCGGTGAGCTCGACCCGAGCGGTAAAATCGCTGCGGCTGTCGACCAGTGGCGAGACAAAACGCCGCGGGTTGGGTAACTGGCTGCGGGTGTCCCATTCCACCACCATCCGGGCCGGGCGGTCGCAGCGGCTCCAGATCATCGCCCGGTCGCCCTGCAAATCGCCAGACTGCACGCCATCGGTGAGCACCGGGCGATCCTTGACTGAGGCAATCACCGCCGGCGCCAGCCCCGGCAACAACAACCCCGCCCCCACGGCTTGCATCACACGGCGACGGCCCAGGTCAAATTCGCTCATGGTGTTTCCCCCAAATGGGGAAACTTAAGCATGGCAGTGTTAATCAGGCGTGACAGGGATCTTGTGAACACCCCAAAACCACTGTGGGAGCAGCCTGCTCGCGATTGCAGAGTATCAGGCAACCCATTGTCGACTGATACACCGCTATCGCGAGCAGGCTCGCTCCCACAGGGAATTTTCATTGTTCAAACTTAAGTGATCAGGCCTTGGCCGGCTCCAACGCCATCTCCACCACTTCCGGCCGCTTGAGCAGCGCATAGGACACCGCCGTCAGCAGGCTCCCCGCCACGATCGCCAGCAAATACAACAACGCATGGTTGATGGCGTTGGGGATCAGCATCACGAACAGCCCACCGTGAGGCGCCATCAGTTTGCAGCCGAAGTACATCGACAGCGCACCGGTCAGTGCGCCGCCGGCGATGCTGGCCGGGATCACCCGCAACGGGTCCTTGGCGGCGAACGGAATCGCCCCTTCGGAGATGAAGCACAGCCCCAGCACCAGCGCCGCTTTACCGGCCTCGCGTTCGGTCTGGGCAAACTTGCGACGGGCGATAAAGGTTGCGATGCCCAGGCCAATCGGCGGCACCATGCCAGCGGCCATGGCCGCCGCCATCGGTGCATAACTTTGCGACGCCAGCAGTCCCACGGAAAACGCATAGGCGGCCTTGTTGATCGGCCCGCCAAGGTCGACACACATCATCGCCCCCAGCAAAACACCCAACAGAATCGCGTTGGTGGTGCCCATGCTGTCGAGGAAATGGGTCAGGCCATCCAGCATGCCCGCCACCGGTTTGCCGACGATGTAGATCATCACCAGACCGGTAAACAGGCTCGCCAGCAGCGGGATGATCAGGATCGGCTTGAGCGCTTCCAGGCTCTGGGGCAGGCGCGCGTAGCGGTTGATCGCCTTGGCCGCGTAACCGGCCAGGAAACCGGCGATGATCCCGCCGATGAACCCCGCGCCCAAGGTGCTTGCGAGCATCCCGCCGATCATGCCGGGCGCCAGGCCGGGACGGTCGGCGATGGAATAGGCGATGTAGCCGGCCAGCAACGGCACCATCAGTTTGAACGCGGTGTCACCGCCGATCTGCATCAGCGCCGCCGCCAGCGTGCCGGGCTCCTTGAACGCGGTAATGCCAAACACGAACGACAAGGCGATCAACAGACCACCGGCCACCACCATCGGCAACATGAACGACACGCCGGTCAGCAGGTGCTTATAGACACCGGTCTTCTCCGTTTTTGCCGCAGCACTGGCACCGCCCGACGCGCTTTCCTGGCGGCCTTCGGCAAGCGCCTTGTTCAGGGTAGCTTCGGCCTGCTTCAAGGCAATGCCGGTGCCGCAGCGATAAATTTTCTTGCCGGCAAAACGCTCGGTGGCGACTTCGATGTCGGTGGCCAGCAGCACCACGTCGGCCTCGGCGATGGCCTCGGGGCTCAACGGATTACGGGCGCCCACCGAGCCCTGGGTTTCCACCTGCAAGTCGTAACCGAGCTTCTTCGCTGCCTGCTGCAACGCCTCGGCGGCCATGAAGGTATGGGCCACGCCGGTTGGGCAAGCAGTGATGGCGACCAGACGAGGAGCCCGCTCAGCCGAAACCGCAGGTGCCTCTTCCAGCACATCCGACTCGACAAAAACCTTGGCCTCTTCGGCGCCGCGACGCAGCACCGAATCGACATCCTGCAAGGCCTGGGCCGGGGTGCTGCGGAACAGACGTTTGCCGACGAACCGCGACATATCCACCGGGCCGCTGGCCACCAGCAACACCCACTCGGCCGCTTCCAGGGTCGCCGCCGATAACTGGCGCTCCGGATGGGCCGTGTCATGGACTTCCACGCTGGTGCTCCAACCCTGGCGCTGGGCTGCCGCGTCCAGCAGGCGGGCGCACAACACACTGGTGACCATGCCGTTCGGGCAGGCCGTCACAATGGCTAATTTCATTCTTGCGAACCCTCTTATTGTTCGGTCAGGGGGCGCACGCGCACGCCCTGTTCAAGCGACGCCAGCAACGCGGTGTCATGGATGCCAAAACCGATCTGCGTCACGGCCATGGCGGCGATGGCCGTGGCGGTGCGCAGGGTCTGTTGCGGCGTGTCGGCGTTGAGCAGGCCATGCAGCATGCCGGCCAGCAGCGAATCGCCGGCCCCCACGGTACTGGCGACAGTGACGCTGGGCGGCGAGGCATGCAGCGCCGAACCGACACTGAACCAGTTCACGCCGTCGGCACCGTGGGAAATCACCACATGCTCGATGCCTTGGGCGTGCAATCGTTGCGCCGCTTCCGCCTGGGCAAATTCGCTCACCACGTCGCAACCCAGCGCATCGGCCAGTTCCTCGGTGTTTGGCTTGATCAGCCACGGCCCCGCCGCGAGGGCGACGCGCAAGGCTTCGCCGCTGGTGTCGAGGGCCACGTTCAAGCCCAGTGCCTTCAAGCGAATGATCAGCGCCTGCAACCATTGCGGGCTGACGCCCCGGGGCAGGCTGCCCGCCACTACCACGGCATCGTGGCCCGGGGCGATGTGTTCCAGTCGCTCAAGCAACGCTTGCTGCGCGGCGTCATCAACCACCGGCCCTGGACCGTTGAGGTCTGTGATGCGTCCGTCCTGCTCGGCCAGCTTGATGTTGCTGCGGGTCTCCCCTGGGACGCGAATAAAGGCGTCGACAAAACCGCGCTGGGCGAACAGCGTTTCGAACGCCTGGGCGTTGTCTTCACCGAGAAAGCCACTGACGGTCACAGTGTGGCCGAGGTCAGCCAGCACCTGGGCCACGTTCACGCCCTTGCCGGCGGCGTGGCTGTGCATGGCATCGCTGCGGTTGACCTGACCGGGTTCCAGGCGCGCCAGTTCCACCGTGAGGTCGAGCGCCGGGTTGAGGGTCAGGGTAAGGATCTTGGCCATTACAGCGCCTCCACTAATGCGCGCACGTCATTGGCGCTGCCCACGGCCAAGGCCTCTTGGGCGAGGATTTTTACCTGCGCCAGGCTCACTTCGCGTACCCGCGCCTTGACCTCGGCAATGCTGCGGGCCGAAACACTCAGCTCGTCTACGCCCAGGCCCACCAGCACCGGCACCGCCAAAGGGTCGGCCGCCAGCTCACCGCACACGCCGACCCACTTGCCATGCGCATGGGCGGCACGCACGGTGATGTCGATCAGTTGCAGCACCGCCGGGTGCAGGCCATCAGCCTGAGCCGAAAGGGTTGGGTGACCGCGGTCAATGGCCAGGGTGTATTGCGTCAGGTCGTTGGTGCCGACACTGAAGAAGTCGACTTCCTTGGCCAGCACCGGCGCCAGCAGTGCCGCGGACGGCACCTCGATCATGATCCCCAGTTGCAGGTCCGCCACCGGGATCTCCAGGCGCAGGCGCTCGGTCATGTCCCGGGCCTGACGCCACTCATCGACGCTGCCCACCATCGGGAACATGATCCGCAACGGACGGTTGTCGGCAGAACGCAACAAGGCGCGCAATTGCGCTTCCATGACCTGCGGACGTTGCAAGGTCAGGCGAATGCCTCGCACGCCGAGAAACGGGTTTTCCTCTTTCGCGATCGGCCAGTACGGCAGCGGTTTGTCGCCGCCCACATCGAGGGTACGCACCACCAGCGGTCGCCCGGCCAGGCCATCGAGCACCTTGCGGTATTCGGCTTCCTGAGTCGCTTCATCGGGAGCCTGGGTATGAGCCATGAAAATCAGTTCGGTGCGCAACAGGCCAATGCCTTCGGCGCCCTGCTCCACCGCACTGGTGACACCGGCGCTCTCGCCAATGTTGGCGAACACTTCCACGGCGTGACCGTCACGGGTCAGCGCCGGTTGATGACGTTGTTCGGCTGCGACCTTGAGACGTTGCTCACGGGTGTCGCGCTCTTCGGTGGCCCGTTGTAGCGTGGGGGCGTCGGGGTCCACGTGCAGGCGACCGCGCTGGCCGTCCAACAACAGTGAAGTGCCCGGCGCCAGCAGCAACACCGCCGCACCGGCCCCCACCAGCGCCGGGATCCCCAGGGCTCGGGCGACGATGGCACTGTGGGCGGTGGCGCCGCCGCGCGCGGTGAGAATCCCCGCTACGCGGGCGGGATCCAGACGGGCGACGTCGGACGGGCCAACCTCGTCCATCACCAGAATGTAAGGTTGCTCGGGTTCGCTCGGGGTTTCGACGCCGCACAATTGCGCCAGCACACGCCGACCGACGTCCCGCAGGTCGGCGGCACGTTCGGCGAGCAGTGCATCCTGCAGCGCTTCCTGTTCTTTGGCAGCCGCTTCGATCACGCCCATCCACGCCGCTTGCGCACTCTCGCCCAGCTTCAATCGAGTGTCGACCTCATCGGTCAGCGCCGGGTCGTCGAGCATCTCCTGATGGGTGATAAAGATTTCGCGGATGGCCTTGGCCTTGGCGCGTTCGACCAGACCTTCGATGTCGCGGCGCACTTGGTTCAAGGCGTTTTGCAAGCGCTCACGCTCGATGGCCGCTGATTCGCCGCGCAATGGATACTCGAAGGCCTGCAACACCTGGATGTGGGCCGGGCCGATGGCAATGCCCGGAGCGGCGGCAACGGCCTGGATCAAGCTGCCGGATTCAGGCGCCAGCACGACGGCAGCAACCTCGGCCATGGTGGTTTGCTGTGGCGCACTCGGTGGCGGCAGCGGCTCGACTTCTTCGCCAAGGCCCTCTTCGATGGCGGCCAGCAGCGCCGGCAAGGCGTCAGCGGCGATGCTCGGTTCGGCGATGAACTCCAGGACCTGGCCGCGACGAGCGCCCAGGCTCAGCAATTTGCTCAGGCTCTTGACCGACACGGCGCTGTCCTGGCCGTCGACGATGCGCACGCGGATCTCGCCTTCGAAGCTTTTCGCCAGTTGCGCGAGGATCTTCGCCGGACGCGCGTGCAAACCATGGGCATTGGCCAGACCGATGCGGGCGCTGGGCCAATCGGCGGGCAGTTCGCCGCCCAACACTTCCAGCACCTTGCGGCTGCTGGTGGCGCGACCCAGTTCATGGCCGCGGCCTTCGATCAACAACGCGCAGAGCCTTTCGAGCAAAGCCTGGTGAGCCTCGCCGAGGCTGGCGAGACAGAACAGACCGCTCAAGGGCTGACCGAGGTAACGGATGGGCTTGTCCGGCGTGACGAAGGCCAGGCCCGGACGCTTGACCGTCTGTTCGCTGTGCAGCCACCACAGGCCATCGCCCAATGGCAGCGCCTCGACCTGCTGCAACACTCCAGCAAAGCCGTTGCTCACACAGTCGGCCTGGCGCAGCAGACGGGCACCGCGCCAGACCAGCTCTTCGAAATCGTCGGCCGACACGCCGAGGCCGATCATCTGCGCATCCAAGGCCAGTTCCTGTGGCGCGCCTTGCAGCAGCTTCAACAGCGCTTCGGCCGAACCTGCGCGGCGCAGGGCCTGGCCCAGGTCGGTCTCGCCGAGGGCGCGGGTCAGCAGTTGCAAAAGACGCAAGTGTTCGTCGGACTTGGCCGCGATACCGATCGCCAGGTAAACGATCTGCCCGTCCCCCCAGTCCACACCGTCGGGGAACTGCAACAGACGCACACCGGTGGAGTACACAAGATCGCGGGTTTGCGGGGTGCCGTGGGGGATGGCAATACCTTGGCCAAGAAAGGTCGAGCCCTGGGCCTCGCGAGCCTGCAAGCCGGCCAGGTAACCCTCGGCTACGAGGCCATCGGCCACCAGTTTGTCAGCGAGCAATTGCAGCGCGGCGTCTTTATCCACAGCCGTCTGGGCCATGGATATCTGCTCTAGAGTGAGCTCGAGCATGCTTTCTCCTTTTTGGCGTCGGGTTGGCGCCAGGTATTGTTTTGAATGAATCAGCTTAGCGTTACAGGACGGCATTTGGCGCTATCGCGGCAGACGGGCCAAAAAATCCTGCTAACCTTGAAAATACGCCTGCTGAAACGTTTAATCTAGAAAGATTGGCACGTTACTCGATAATCTCTCATCCTTGAAGTGCAACTTGTCGCCGCTGTCGCGACAGTAACCGTCGTCCTGAATCGGGTAGGATGCCCCTCATTGTCGGGGCAAACTCGAAAAAACAAGGAAAACCGGGTTGAAACTCAGTGATATCGCCCAGTTGGCCGGTGTGTCCGTGACCACCGCCAGCTATGTCATCAATGGCAAGGCCGAACAGCAACGCATCAGCAGCGCCACCGTCGAACGTGTACGCGCCGTGGTCGAGGAGCATGGCTTCACGCCCAACCCCCAGGCTGCCGGGTTGCGCAGCCGGCATACGCGCACGCTGGGTTTCATCCTGCCGGACCTGGAAAACCCCAGTTACGCCCGCATCGCCAAACTGCTGGAACAGGGTGCCCGAGCGCGGGGCTATCAATTGCTGATCGCCAGCTCCGACGATGCGCCCGAGAGCGAACGGCAACTGTTGCAACTGTTCCGCGCCCGACGTTGCGATGCGCTGATTGTCGCCAGTTGCCTGCCTGCCGGGGACGACAGTTATCGCCAGTTACAGGCCAAGGGTATCCCGATCATCGCCATCGACCGGGTGATGGAGCCTGCGCACTTCTGCTCGGTGATCAGCGATGACCGCCAGGCCAGCCTGCAACTGACCCGTAGCCTGCTGGAAACCAATCCCCGCCAGATCGCGCTGATCAGCGCCCGGCCCGAATTGAGCATCAGCCAGGAACGCACCGCCGGGTTCAACGAAGCCCTGGCCGGGTTCGAAGGCCAGGTGCTGATCGAGCACGGCGAGTCGTTCAGCCGTGAATGCGGTCGCCAGTTGATGGACGAATTGCTCGCGCGACTGGGGCACCTGCCTGATGCGTTGATCACCACCTCCTATGTGCTGCTGCAAGGGGTGTTCGACGCCCTGCACGACTTCCCGCTCAAGTCGCGCCCACTACGGCTGGGCACCTTTGGTGATACGCAACTGCTGGACTTCCTGCCGCTGCCGGTCAACGCCATGTCCCAGCAGCACCAACTGATCGCCGACAAAGCCCTGGCGCTGGCCCTGGCCGCCATCGAAAACGATGATTACCAACCCGGTGTGCAGGCCATCCCACGCACGTTCAAGCAGCGCATTCATCAGGGCTGAGCATTCTTCAGGATTGAAGCATGGAACTGATCGATACCCACACCCATCTGGATTTCCCCGACTTCGATGCGGATCGCCCGGCGCTGCTGGCCGAAAGCCGCGCCTTGGGCGTGCGGCAGATGGTGGTGCTGGGGGTGTATCGGGATAACTGGCAACGGGTGTGGGATCTGGTGCAAAGCGACCCGGACCTGCACGCCGCGCTGGGCCTGCATCCAGTGTATCTCGACCAGCATCGCCCCGATGATCTGGGGCAATTGCGCCAATGGCTGATCCGCCTGGCTGGGCATCGGCAGTTGTGTGCGGTGGGGGAAATCGGTCTGGACTACTTCATCCAAACCCTGGATCGGGAGCACCAGCAGGCATTGTTCGAGGCGCAACTGCAACTGGCGGCGGAATTCCAATTGCCGGCGCTGATCCACGTGCGCCGCAGCCACGCCGCCGTGATCGCCACCCTCAAGCGCATTGACCTCAAGCGCGGGGGGATTATCCACGCCTTCGCCGGCAGTTTTGAGGAGGCTCGCGAGTACATCAAGCTCGGCTTCAAGCTCGGCCTTGGTGGCGCCGCCACTTGGCCTCAGGCCCTGCGCATGCATCGGGTACTGGCAAAACTGCCGCTGGACGCGGTGGTGCTGGAAACCGATTCGCCGGACATGGCCCCGGCGATGTTCCCCGGCCAACGCAACAGCCCGGCGCATTTACCGGCCATTTGTGAAGCACTGGCTGGGATCATGACGATCAGCCCTGAGCAGCTGGCAGAGGCCAGCACGGCCAACGCCCGCCAATTGTTCAATTGGTGACCCCCTGTGGGAGCGGGCTTGCTCGCGAAGGCGGTGTATCAGGTGATCTCATCGTTGACTGACGCAACGCCTTCGCGAGCAGGCTCGCTCCCACATTGGATCGGTGGTGAGCACCATCCTTTAACTACACCCGAAACGCATTGATCAACTGCTTGAGCTGCACCACCTGGGCGGACAACTCACGGCTGGCGTCCTCGGTCTGGTGCGCCCCTTCGGCGGTGCGTTCACCGGCGCGATTGATCTCGACGATGTTCTGGTCGATGTCATGGGCCACGGCCGTCTGCTGCTCCACCGCTGCAGCGATCTGCTGGTTCTGGTCGACGATCATGCCGACGGCGCCGAGGATATTTTCCAGCGCCTGCTGGACCTTTTCCGACTGCCCCACCGTGCCACTGGCCATCTCATGGCTGGTGCCCATGGCTTTGACGGCAGCGCCCACGCCGCCGTGCAAGCGGGTGATCATTTCTTCGATTTCTTCGGTCGATTGCTGGGTGCGCTTGGCCAGGGTCCGCACTTCGTCAGCCACCACCGCGAAACCGCGCCCCTGCTCTCCGGCCCGTGCGGCTTCGATCGCGGCGTTGAGCGCCAGCAGGTTGGTCTGTTCGGCAATGCTCTTGATCACGTCCAGCACACGACTGATGGCCTGGCTGTCAGTCGCCAGTTGATTGATCACCTGCACCGACTGATCGATCTCGCTGGCCAAGCGCACGATGCTGCTCTGTTGCGACTCCACCAGCCCGCGCCCGCTGAGGGTTTCGTCGTTCACGCTGTGGGCGCTACTGACCGCCGCGGCGGCGCTACGAGCCACTTCCTGGGCGGTGGCCGACATCTGGTTCATCGCCGTGGCGACCAGTTCGATCTGGCTGCGCTGCCCGGACACGGCCTGGTTGCTCTGGGCCGACACCGCCTCCACCTGCCCGGCCTGGCGCTCGACCTCGGCAACGGTTCGGCCGACCTGTTCGATCAGGTCATGGATCTTCGCCACCGTGCCATTGAACACTTCACCCAACTCCCCCAACTCATCCTTGCTGCGCGCCACGAAGTTGACCGTCATGTCGCCCGCTGCGACCTTGTCCATCATCTCGCCGAGATGTTTGAGTGTGGTGCGGGTCGAGGCGTAGAAGCCGGCGTACAGGTAAAAGATCAGCAGAAATACGGCGACCAGCGCAACGGCTTGCAGCACCATGTGGCTGCGGTTCTGCTCCAGGCGATGCTGCAACTGAACATCCAGAAAACCCAGGGTTACGTCGTTCAGTCGGTAGGTTTGCTCCATCAGACTGCTGACCTGCTCGTAAAACGGCAGCCATGGAGCATCCAGCGTGTCAGCCATCACCACCTGTTCTTCGATCAGTTCACCGGCTTTCTTCAAGGTTGCCTTGCTGCCTTCGGCCTGACTGGCAAGCGCCTGCTCGGCCGCCTTGCTGGAACCCAGGGCGTCCTGAAGCTTGAGGTCATATTCACCCTGCAGCTTTTCGATTTGCCCCAGCAACTCGTCGAACCGAGTGCTCGACGCCGAATTGAGAAAGCCCAGGCCCAGGGACGCAGCGCCCAGCGCACGGCCTTCACCCAGGGTTTGGGTCACGTTGGGGGTCACGCTGATGATCAATTCGCTCAGTTGGCGGATGTCGCCCTGGTTGTCGCGGCTCAGGCCAGCCTGGCTGGCGATGATTTGACTGAACATCTGCGCGCTGTTGAGCAGCTTGCCAATCAGTGCGCTTTTGCTTTGCAGGGAGCGCTCGGCCTGCTGGGCCTTGAAAGCGGCAATCATTTCGTCGCGCTTGGCATCGAACGCGCTGACCTGTTCAGGATCGACGGCCATGGCTTTCAAGCTTTGCAACCGCGCCAGCACCTGCTTTTCAAGGGCGCCGATCTTCGCCTCCACGTCCCCGGCCTTGCCGGACTGACCGAGGCTGGCATTGATCTGCACCAGATTGTTCAGGGTTTCCAGGTCGCGCCGCAGGGTCAGGCTGTTGCCCAGCAGATCGAGGCTTTGCAGCTCCACTTGCGTGCCCTGGAATTCGCGATAGGAATCGCGCACCAAAAAGAAATTGGTCACCAGCATCGGCAGCAGGAACAACACGCTGATCAGGCTGAACTTCATGCCGAAGCTCAGGCGGTTCATCAGCGCGACGGCGGGCCAGAGCAAACTCTTCACAAGGAAGTCTCCCGGTTGTATTTCTTGTTTTTATGGGCAGGCGCACAGAGACAGCAGATAGCCACTATTTGGGCGCTGTCCCTGTATAGCCTAAATCGGCGGGAAGATTTGTAACTTAAGGTTAACGACGAGCCGTGGCACGGTTCTTGTGGCGAGGGGATTTATCCCCGCTGGGGCGCGAAGCGGCCCCTAGCTATCTTAAAGCCCGCAATCAATGGGGGCTGCTGCGCATCCCAGCGGGGATAAATCCCCTCGCCACAGAGCGTGCGTTTGCCTAAGCCAGCACTGTCCACAATGCAAACCCGGCATACCAGAGCACCGCCGCACGCAATAACAGCTCCCACAGCCGATCCAGGCTGTTGATGCCGTCCGGGCCCGCGACAGGGTCGGGAATCTCGCCGGCCACCAGCCCGACCTTGCCGATCAGGTCTGCTGCGCTGATGTTCCAGTTCAGCAACTCATGCAGCATGACCCGGCTGACTGCCACGAAGTTGCCCACCAGGGCGAAGCTCGCGGTCAGCAACCGCACCGGCACCCAATCGAAGGCATGGCGCAACTGCGTCGCCCGCTCGGCCACGCCGGGGTTCTGACTGTGCTCGGCGGCCAGCGCCAGCAGGCGATAGCTCAGCGCCGCGACCGGCCCCAGCAGGAAATACCAGAAAATCACCGCGAAAAAACTCTGATAGGCCTGCCACAGCAGATGCCCCTGGACCCGCTCCAGCAACTGCTCGCCGCTATCGGCCTCGATATTCAGGTCGCGCTTGGCCACATGGTCGGCCGCCTGCAGGTCTTCCCGTCGCCAGGCGTCACGAAACGGCCCCAGGTCAGCGAGCAGATCCCCTCGACCGAGGCTGTAAATCACCACCAGCAGATGCACCGGTAGTGCCAGCAGACCATAGGCCACCGGCTCCAATACCCACAGTAACAAGGCCAGCAGCGCCACGGGCAGCAGGACCAGCACAACCAGCACCAGCCAGGGCCGGTTGACCCAGCGTGGGTTCGTCTCGAGTTTGTTCAGTTCGCGCAGCCAACCTCCGTCACGCTGGACCCGATGGCGCAACGCCGAGAACTTCTCGATCCAGATCGCCAGCAGCAGCACCAGAAAACTCATTGCCCTTCCCCTTCTATCAAGGCAGCGCGGTAGCGCGCCCAGTCGAATGCCGGTCCCGGATCGGTCTTGCGACCCGGGGCGATGTCGCTGTGCCCGCAGATGCGCTGCAGCGTGATCGCCTTGAACGCCGCCTGCAACTGCCGGGTCAGGCAGACCAATGCGGCATATTGCGCGTCAGTGAAGGGCAGATCGTCGGTGCCTTCCAGCTCGATGCCCAGGGAAAAATCGTTACACGTCTCCCGCCCTTCAAAGCACGAAACGCCCGCGTGCCAGGCACGATCCAGACAGGAGACAAACTGGGTAATCGCGCCGTCACGCTCGATCAGAAAATGCGCAGACACACGCAGATCGGCGATACCGGCAAAATAGGGGTGTTGCGTGACATCCAGACGATTCTGGAAAAACTCCTGCACCTTGCCCGTGGAAAACTGTGCCGGCGGCAGGCTGATGTTGTGGATCACCAGCAGTGAAATTTCGCCTTCGGGGCGCGCATTGAAGTTGGGTGATGGGCAATGCCGCACGCCATCGCACCAACCACTGGCGGGGTCCAACTGCATACAGGTTCCTTCGATGACGTCAGTGAATGCCGCCAGTATGCCGCGATCGGCCCTGGCTGTGCGATCACTTGCCGCGATTGAGCTGACGCAGATTGCCCAGCACCGATTCCAGCGCCCGGTCGAACAGCAAGGTGTCGTCCAACAGACGCGCCGTCCCCCGGCGAAATTCAAGGGCCAGGCTGGTGCGGCTGTGCTCCAGCACTTTGAGGCCAGTGCGGTTGACGAAGACATATTTGCCGGTGGCCTCGATGATCGCCGCCAGTTTGCAACGCAGGCTGTTGTCATCGTCCTCCTGGAACTCAACCCAGCTTCCCAATCGCAACTGATCGACCTGAAGCAGGCCCACATCATCGGCCGGCAAGTGCACCGCCGCACTGTCTTCCGGGGCCTTTTGAGCGGTGCGCAGGACAATTTTCTCCGAGACCTGGACCATGACCGGCGAATTGAACGACTGGGTTTGTTCCGTTGCCTGTCCCATGCGTTCGAGGGCCAGCACGTGGAGGGTTTCGAGCTCGCTGAAAAACTCGCTGGTGGCAAACGGGTCGAACGCCGAACGGCTCAGGCCTTCACGCAAGGCTTTGAGCAGCTGCGGCACTATCGTCAGCAAGCGCAGGCCGGCATCCGGTTCTTCGTGATGCTGGACGCTCCAGATCAGTTCTTCCAGCGTCAAAACGTCGGCCTGCCACTCGGCTGAATATTTGCCGTGCTTGAAGCAGGTCAGCAATAACACTTGGCTCCAGGCGTGCTGCACGAACTCCACCACCGCTTGCGGCAACACTTTGCCCAGCATGACCTGGTTCAGCACGCCTTCGACGCGCAGGCGCGCCAGTTCGGCCTTGGCCCGACCTTCTTCGGCGTCACGAATACGCTGTTCGAGCAATTCGCTGCGACGTCTTTCATCGCTGGTGAAGGCCAGGAAATCGGCCAGCAATTCAGAGAAGATCGCCGGGTCATCGACAAAATCATTCAACAACCGCTGCACCACCTGTTCGATGCGCAGATAGAGGCTGTCGCGCTGATGGTCGTCGCAATCGCCCCAGCCGGTGGCAGCAGCGGCGATTTCATTGAGCAGCCGTCGGGCCGGATGATTGCCCCGACTGAAAAAGCTCTTGTCCTGCACCGCAACCTTGAGCATCGGAATCTGCAGACGGCCGATCAACGCCTTGAAGGAGTCCGGCAGGTTATGGTCGTCGAGGATGAATTCAAACATCATCGAGATCAGGTTGATCACGTCTTCATCGGCGTCGTCGACCACCCGCGACTTGCCGCTTCTGACGCTGACCCGGGTCAGCAGCTGTTCGAGTTGGCTGCGCAGGTCGAACTCATCCTCGATGGCAGGCGCCGGCACGTACTGCTGCAAATGGGAAAGCAGGCGCAGCAAATCACGGGTCGAGATCGGTTGGGCCGGTGCGCTGGCCTCCAGGGTCGGCGCCACGCTGCCACGCACCTGCATCAATAGTTTCTGCAACGCAGCAAATACTTCCTGCACGCTGTCATCGACTTCGGCGGCCTTGGGGCCGGCACTTTCAGTCTTGGTACGCGGGGCCTCATCGGCGCGATCCGACGCTCGTCGCGAGGGTGAAATCTTGAGATCCGGCAGGATGCCTGTAGCGGCCAGCAACTGGTTGGCCTCGGTATACAGTTGATCGCACTCGCTGAGCACATAGCGCTCGAACAATTTGAGCAAGATCAGCTTGACCTTGATCTCCACCCCCAGGTTGCGACCGGCCTGTAGAAAGTTTTCACACAGCAGCGCCGGGCTCAAAGGGTTCTGCTGGTTTGCCAGCGGCCTGGTGAGCAGGACGCTGAGCCGCGCCGTCAGTTGCTCAAGAGCCACGCTATCGCGACTGAGCACACGGGTGACCATGGCCTCCACCGCCAGATGACGCTCCAGGTCATCATGCGTGCGCTGAACCTGAGGGCCGGAGGCCTGCGCCGGCGCCAAGGTGGCTTGGGTCGGATCGTATTGGGCGAGGCTGACAAAGGCTTCGAAAAACTGCTCGATAAATTCGCGCTCAATGCTTTTGCGCTTGAGGCGCAAGTCCCGCATGGCTTCGAAGAACAGGTTCTGATCGACATCGTTGCGCGCCCGATCGGCCATTTCAAACAGCGTGTCGTCGGCATTGTCGAACAGCCCCTGCAAACCAAGGCGCAACTGCTGGGCGGCCTTGTCGCGCACCTGAAGCAGAATCACAGGCAGGCGGGCGAGCGGCGAACGGTTCGCCTGATCGGTAGAAACCTTGTGCAAGGGCACTACATTCCCGTCGTTGTGCATCCTGGTCTCCTGAAAGGGTGCTCTTGCGCTCGAAACGTCAAAGCCATGACGTCAATCGAAAGGCGGATTATCTGGTAAAAGAACCCGGTCATGCCAGCAGACTCTGTGACCCAGGTCGAAATACTCCGCAATAAGTGACCGGACAATCGGGGAAATGTTGCGAGGATGCGACCAAATGCAGGTTTCGATGCCTGGCGCAGACGTCCGGCGCCGTCCCCCATAAGGAACATTGTTTGTGAGACAAGCCACTGGCCCTATAATCGGGCCACTTTGTTTGTGGAGCCCGTTATGCCGAATCTACGTCTCGCCGATCTGACCGCCGAAATCGAGGCCAACGTGCGCCGCGCGTTGCTCGAAGACATCGGCAGCGGCGACATCACCGCGCAACTGATCCCCGCCGAACGCCTGGCCAAAGCCACCATCATTACCCGGGAAGCCGCAGTCATCAGCGGCACGGCCTGGGTCGATGCCGTGTTCCGGCAACTGGATCCGCGCGTCGCCGTGCATTGGCAAGTACGCGATGGCGACCGGGCAAGCCCCGACCAGGCGCTGTTCCACCTCGAAGGCCCGGCCCGCTCGCTGCTGACCGGCGAACGCAGCGCGCTGAACTTTCTGCAGATGCTTTCTGGCGTGGCCACCCGGGCCCGCTACCTGGCCGACTTTGTGGCCGACACCCAGGTCAAGCTGCTGGACACTCGCAAAACCCTCCCTGGGCTGCGCCTGGCCCAGAAGTACGCCGTCACCTGTGGCGGTTGCCATAACCACCGCATCGGCCTCTACGATGCCTTCCTGATCAAGGAAAACCACATCGCAGCCTGCGGCGGCATCGCCCAGGCCATTGCCGCCGCCCACAAGATCGCACCGGGCAAACCGGTGGAAATCGAAGTGGAAAGCCTGACTGAATTGAAAGAAGCGCTGGCGGCCAATGCCGACATCATCATGCTCGACGAACTGAGCCTGGATGACATGCGCGAAGCCGTACGCCTGAACGGCGGCAAGGCGAAGCTGGAGGCCAGCGGCGGGATCAACGAAAGCACGTTGCGCCCGATTGCCGAGACCGGGGTGGATTACATCTCGATCGGGGCAATGACCAAGGATGTGAAAGCGGTGGACCTGTCGATGCGGCTCAGTCTCTGACAACAAAAAACGCCAGCCTCAAAAGGCTGGCGTTTTTATCAGACCACCAGATTATTCATCTCGCAGTATTCATCCCATTCCACACCCAGTACCTCGGCCGCTTCCTTGTGCAAGGCAAGGCGCTGTTCCTCGAACTCTTCAGGTGTGCTGGTGTACTTGAGCGTCAACTCCCAAGGCTGTAATCCCTGGGCTTCGGCCTCATCCTCGAACGCCCACTGGATCTGGTCTTTTTGATCGTCGGCGCTCAGGTCCTTGATCTCTTCGAGCAACTGGGGCGCATCCAGCACGTACTTCTTCAGTGCTTCTTCGTGTCTGGCTTCCTGGGTCAATGCTTTAGCAGTCATGGCGTTCTCGTTGATCTGGGGAATGGAAGATGGATCTGGATCATCAAGGATCTCTCTGACGCAAAAAACCGTGTGAAGCCCGGTTTATCTGGCCTTCAGAACCATTCGGGGATCATCTGAAAACAAATGTGTGTGCTTTTTGGGACAGGGGAATCCTAACAGAGACACAAGCCTGTGCAACAACCGCAAGTGAGAAGAACCTGGTGCCCGAGACAGGAATCGAACCTGCGACCTTCGCGTTACGAGTGCGCTGCTCTACCGGCTGAGCTACACGGGCGGTGGGCTAAACCTAGCACTGAGCTTATGGCCAGGCAACCTGCGACACGGTGATTTCCCGCACACAGCAAAACGCCCCGAACCAGTCGGGGCGTTTGCTTGTTCAGCGGCTAAGCGAGGGGGTGATTAAACGCCCGACGCCTTGGCTGCCGCTACGTCCTTGATGGACAGCTTGATACGACCGCGGTTGTCCACGTCCAGTACCAGCACTTCCACTTCCTGACCTTCTTTGAGGATGTCGGTCACTTTCTCGACGCGAGCATCGCTCAGCATGGAGATGTGAACCAGACCGTCCTTGCCCGGCAGGATGTTGACGAACGCGCCGAAGTCGACGATACGCTCAACCTTGCCCACGTAGATCTTGCCGATCTCGGCTTCTGCGGTGATGCCCAGGACGCGCTGACGTGCTGCTTCTGCCGCTTCCTTGGTTTCGCCGAAGATCTTGATCGAGCCGTCGTCTTCGATGTCGATCGAAGCCTTGGTTTCTTCACAGATCGCACGGATGGTCGCGCCGCCTTTACCGATGACATCACGGATTTTGTCGGTGTCGATTTTCATCGCGATCATTGTCGGAGCGTTTTCCGACAACTCGGTACGCGACTGACCAATGATCTGGTTCATCTGGCCGAGGATGTTCAGGCGCGCTTCCAGGGCTTGGCCCAGGGCGATTTCCATGATCTCTTCGGTGATGCCCTTGATCTTGATGTCCATCTGCAGTGCGGTCACGCCTTTGGCGGTACCGGCCACTTTGAAGTCCATGTCGCCCAGGTGGTCTTCGTCACCCAGGATGTCGGTCAGGACGGCGAACTTCTCGCCTTCTTTCACCAGACCCATGGCGATACCGGCAACCGGAGCTTTCATCGGCACACCGGCGTCCATCAGGGCCAGGGAAGCGCCGCAGACCGAAGCCATGGAGCTCGAACCGTTGGACTCGGTGATTTCCGATACCACGCGAATGGTGTACGGGAACACGTCAGCGGCTGGCAGCATGGCCTGGACCGAACGACGGGCCAGACGGCCGTGACCGATTTCGCGACGACCGGCGCCACCCATGCGACCACACTCGCCCACCGAGAACGGAGGGAAGTTGTAGTGCAGCATGAACGGGTCTTTTTTCTCGCCTTCCAGGGTGTCCAGCAGTTGCGCGTCACGGGCGGTGCCCAGTGTTGCAACGACCAGGGCCTGGGTTTCGCCACGGGTGAACAGCGCCGAACCGTGGGTCTTTGGCAGAACGCCGACTTCAATGTTCAGCGGACGCACGGTGCGAGTGTCGCGACCGTCGATACGTGGCTTGCCGTTGACGATGTTTTCGCGAACGGTGCGGTATTCGATTTCACCGAAAGCGGCTTTGACTTCAGCGGCAGTCGGCTGGCCTTCTTCACCGGACAGCTTGGCAACTACCTGGTCTTTCAGCTCACCCAGGCGCGCATAACGGTCGGCCTTGACGGTGATGGTGTAAGCCTGGGAGATCGCTTCGCCGAACTCGGCACGGATCGCGCCCAGCAGTTCGGTGGCTTCGGCTTGTGGAGCCCAGGTCCAGGTTGGCTTGGCGGCTTCGGCGGCCAGTTCCTTGACGGCGTTGATCACCACCTGGAACTCGTCGTGGGCGAACAGTACAGCGCCCAGCATCTGGTCTTCGGTCAGCTCTTTGGCTTCGGATTCAACCATCAGCACGGCTTCGGAAGTACCGGCCACGACCATGTCCAGGCTCGAAGCTTTCAGTTGCTCGTAGGTCGGGTTCAGCAGGTAGCCGGTGCTTTCGTGGAACGCAACACGGGCAGCGCCGATCGGACCATCGAAAGGAATGCCGGAGATCGCCAGCGCGGCCGAAGTACCGATCATCGCAGCGATGTCCGGATCAGTCTTCTTGCTGGTGGAAACGACGGTGCAGACAACCTGCACTTCGTTCATGAAGCCTTCTGGGAACAGCGGACGGATCGGACGGTCGATCAGTCGGGAAGTCAGGGTTTCCTTCTCGGAAGGACGGCCTTCGCGCTTGAAGAAACCGCCAGGGATCTTACCGGCAGCGTAAGTCTTTTCCTGGTAGTGGACAGACAGAGGGAAGAAGCCCTTGCCTGGATCGGCTTGCTTGGCACCGACAACGGTCACCAATACGCTGACGTCGTCGTCAACGGTGACCAGCACTGCGCCGGAGGCCTGACGGGCGATACGGCCAGTCTCGAGGGTAACGGTCGACTGACCGAACTGGAATTTTTTGATTACCGGGTTCACGGTGTCCTACCTTCTTTGTGGCTCTTGGGGAACTTGTCTTCTTGCGAAATTCTTGGGCAGTGCGGGGAATCGGCCCAACGACTGTCCAGATAAAACTTGAGGCTGGGAGCCTGCCGGCTGCCGGCGCAAAACGCAGGCAACAGGCAGACAACCAACCTCATAGCGCAATCGCTGATTAGCGACGCAGACCCAGGCGACCGATCAAGGTGCTGTAACGACTTACGTCCTTACCCTTGAGGTAATCCAGCAGCTTACGACGCTGGTTTACCATGCGGATCAGACCACGACGGGAGTGGTGATCTTTACCGTTGGCCTTGAAGTGACCCTGCAGTTTGTTGATGTTGGCGGTCAGCAGTGCAACTTGCACTTCTGGCGAACCAGTATCACCAACAGCTTGCTGGTAGTCGGTCACGATCTGAGCTTTTTCTTCAACGCTGAGTGCCATGTGGCTTTCCTCTTGTAAGGTACCGTTCCCAAGGAAACCGTACCAACAGGCCAGGGACAAATCCCTGTATCTATAAATGAGTAGTGACCGTGCCTGTTAACAGCCACACTCGCCAACCTGCTGTTACACAGGCTGGTTCCGGTCATTCCGACCGAATCAGTCGACGCGGCGCAATGCGCCCGTCTTCGCTCACTTCACCGATACCGATGAAGCGGCCATTGTGATCCTGTACCCGTACCATGCCGAACTTCGGTGCATCCGGAGCACGTACCGGTTGGCCGTTGAGCCAGTAGAACGCGCTGTGCTCGGAGAACTGCAACAGTGGCCAGTCCAGCAGGCCGCTGTCCGATGGCATCAGGAAACGGTCAACCGCTTCGTTGCCGCCTTCGGCATGTACCGCTTCGAGCTCTTCCAGCGTGACCGTCTGGGCCAGCGTGAAAGGTCCGGCCTGGGTCCGTCGCAGTTCGGCCACGTACGCACCACAGCCGAGCTTTTCACCAATATCCTCCACCAGGGTGCGGATATAGGTGCCTTTGCTGCAATCGACTGCCAGCCGCGCAGTATTACCGTCAAAGGCCAGCAATTCCAAGCGCGCAATAGTAACAGAACGCGGTTCACGCTCCACTACTTCGCCTGCACGGGCCAGTTTGTATAACGGCTGGCCATCACGCTTGAGAGCAGAGTACATCGGCGGTATCTGGCTGATTTGTCCGCGAAAACCCGGCAACACAGCCTCGATATCAGCCTGACCAACGGTCACCGGCCGCTCCAGCAACACCTCACCTTCGGCGTCCGCCGTGGTGGTGGTCTTGCCCAGTTGCGCCAGGGTTTCGTAGCCCTTGTCCGAATCGAGCAAATACTGAGAGAACTTGGTCGCCTCGCCAAAACACAGTGGCAACACGCCGGTAGCCAGCGGATCAAGGCTGCCGGTGTGCCCGGCTTTCTCGGCATTGAGCAGCCAGCGAACCTTCTGCAGCGCCGCATTGGAGGTGAATCCCAGCGGTTTGTCGAGCAGGATGATGCCGCTGACGTTGCGGCGGATACGTTTGACCTGAGCCACCGATTACTCCTTGGTGTCTTCGGGTTCAGCCGCAACCGGGTGCTGACTGTCTTCAGCCACGGCGCGCTCGATCAGGGCCGACAGATGCGCGCCCCGCACGACGCTTTCGTCGTAGTGGAAGTGCAACTGTGGAACGCTGCGCAGCTTCATCTCACGGGCCAACTGCATCCGCAGAAAACCGGCAGCCGAGTTGAGCACCTTGATGCTTTGGGCGATTTCTTCGGCGCTGTCCTGCCCCATCACGGTGATGAAAATCTTTGCATGACCGACGTCACGGCTGACTTCCACTGCGGTAATGGTGACCAGGCCGACGCGCGGGTCTTTGACTTCGCGACGGATCAGTTGGGCCAGCTCGCGCTGCATCTGATCGCCGATTCGTTGGGTACGGCTATATTCTTTTGCCATGTCTTGTTACCTGTTACTGCCCCACGGTCAATCCCGTGAGGTCTGAAAGCGGCAAACGCCCGGCCTGACAAAAGCCAGACCGGGCGTTGCGTTTAGAGTCCGCCTGAGAGGCAGCGCATGTTCATGCGACTGCCCGGTGCGGCTCTTGAAGTACGCGAGTCAGAGGCTGCGAGCAACCTGGACCTTCTCGAAGACTTCGATCTTGTCGCCGACCTTGACGTCGTTGTAGCTCTTGACGCCAATACCGCATTCCATGCCAGCGCGGACTTCCGAAGCGTCATCCTTGAAGCGGCGCAGGGATTCCAGCTCGCCTTCGAAGATAACGATGTCTTCACGCAGTACACGGATTGGACGGTTACGGTGAACGACACCTTCGATCACCATGCAACCGGCGATCGCGCCAAACTTCGGCGAACGGAACACGTCACGCACTTCAGCGGTACCCAGGATGTTCTCGCGAACATCGCTGCCCAACATACCGGTCAGGGCTTTCTTGACGTCTTCGATGATGTCGTAGATCACGTTGTAGTAACGCATATCCAGACCTTCCTGCTCGACGATCTTGCGAGCGCCGGCATCGGCACGCACGTTGAAGCCAAACAGTACAGCGTTGGAGGCCAGTGCCAGGTTGGCGTCGGATTCGGTGATACCACCGACACCGCCACCGACCACGCGCACTTGCACTTCGTCGTTACCCAGGCCATTCAAGGCGCCGTTCAACGCTTCCAGCGATCCACGGACGTCGGATTTGAGGACGATGTTGAGCGTCTTCTTCTCTTCCTGACCCATGTTCTCGAAGATGTTTTCCAGCTTGCCGGCGTGAGCACGAGCCAGTTTGACTTCGCGGAACTTGCCTTGACGGAACAGAGCCACTTCACGGGCTTTCTTCTCGTCAGCCACAACGCTCATCTCGTCGCCAGCGTCCGGAGTGCCGTCCAGGCCGAGGATCTCGACCGGGATAGCAGGACCTGCTTCCTTGATGGGCTTGCCGTTCTCGTCGAGCATGGCGCGCACGCGGCCATAGTTCGAACCGACCAGCACCATGTCGCCCTGGCGCAGGGTACCGTCTTGAACCAGAACGGTCGCAACCGGGCCACGGCCCTTGTCGAGACGCGATTCGACGACCACGCCACGGCCAGGAGCCGAAGGTGTAGCAGTCAGTTCCAGAACCTCGGCTTGCAACAGAACGGCTTCGAGCAGTTCGTCAACGCCGGTACCCATCTTCGCAGAGACCGGTACGAATGGAGTGTCGCCACCCCACTCTTCGGAAGTCACGCCGTGAACCGACAGTTCGCTACGGATGCGATCGAGATCGGCGCCCGGCTTGTCGATCTTGTTCACCGCAACCACCAGAGGGACGCCAGCTGCCTTGGCATGCTGAACGGCTTCGATGGTTTGTGGCATCACGCCGTCGTCCGCTGCTACCACCAGGATCACGATGTCGGTCGCTTTGGCACCACGGGCACGCATTGCGGTAAACGCAGCGTGACCCGGGGTGTCGAGGAACGTCACCATGCCGCGGTCGGTTTCAACGTGGTAGGCGCCGATGTGCTGGGTGATACCACCCGCCTCGCCTGCCGCAACCTTCGCACGACGGATATAGTCGAGCAGGGAGGTTTTACCGTGGTCAACGTGGCCCATTACGGTCACGACCGGAGCACGGGAAACCGCCTCGCCTTCAAACTTCAGGGACTCGGCCAGGGAATCTTCCAGGGCAGTGTCGCTGACCAGGGTCACTTTGTGGCCCAGCTCTTCAGCAACCAGTTGGGCAGTTTCCTGATCCAGTACCTGGTTGATGGTGGCCGGCGTACCCAGCTTGAACATGAACTTGATGATTTCAGCAGCCTTGACCGACATCTGCTGGGCCAGATCGCCCACAGTGATGGTCTCGCCGATTTTCACTTCACGCACGACAGGGCCGGTAGGGCTCTGGAAACCGTGGGCGTTGCGTTTCTTCAGCTTGGCCTTGCCGCGACCGCCACGACGGAAGCCATCGCTTTCTTCGTCGGTGGTACGTGGCGCAACGCGTGGCGCTGGCGCCTTTTCCTTGACCGAAGCACGATGAGGAGCGTTTTTGCGCTCGCCATCACCACTGCCCCGACGGTTGTCGTCGGCACGTGGTTTGTCCGGACGACGCTGTTCGTCGCGCTTGCGGGTATCGGCCGCAGGTGCTGGAGCGGGTGCCGGGACCGGCGCGCTTTCACGCACAGGCTCGGCTGCCGGGGCTGGAGCCGCAACGGCTTCGGCCGGAGCGGATTGCGCAGCAGCAGGCTGGCGACGCGCTTCTTCTTCGGCGCGACGCTTGGCTTCTTCTTCAGCCTTCTGACGTGCAGCATTTTCTACTGCGCGACGTTCTTCCAGTTCGCGTTTGCGCTCGGCTTCGATTTCTTCCGGGCTGCGCTGTACGAAGACTTTCTTCTTGCGTACTTCAACGCTGATGCTTTTGCTACCGGCAACACGCAGGGTGCTGGTGGTTTTACGCTGCAGAGTGATCTTGCGCGGTTCTTCCACTTTCGCCTTGTGACTGCTCTTCAAGTGAGTCAGCAGGGACTGCTTCTCACTGTCGGTCACATGTTCCTCGGCGGCGGTGTGCGGCAGACCTGCCTCACGCATCTGCTGCAACAGGCGCTCTACCGGTGTTTTGACCTCATCGGCCAGTTGTTTCACCGTGACTTGCGTCATGCACTTCTCTCCTCAGGCCGCGCCTAATTACTCGAACCAGTGGGCTCGGGCGGCCATGATCAACTTGCCGGCACGATCATCGTCAATGCCGTCGATGTCGAGCAGATCGTCAATAGACTGCTCGGCCAGGTCTTCGCGGGTAATTACGCCGCGCACCGCCAGTTCCATCGCCAAATCCTTGTCCATGCCCTCAAGCGAGAGCAGGTCTTCGGCCGGATGGGCGTCTGCCAGCTTTTCCTCAGTAGCGATGGCTTTGGTCAACAAACGATCCTTGGCCCGAGCGCGAAGCTCGTTGACGATGTCCTCGTCAAAGCCGTCGATGTTGAGCATTTCCTCCACCGGTACGTAGGCAATCTCTTCCAGGCTGGTAAAGCCTTCATCCACCAGCACCTGCGCCAGCTCTTCATCGACTTCAAGCTCTTCGATGAAGTTGCGCAGGATATCGCCGGTTTCAGCTTGCTGCTTAGCCTGGATGTCCGATTCGGTCATCACGTTCAGTGTCCAGCCAGTCAATTGGCTAGCCAGACGCACGTTCTGACCACCGCGACCGATGGCCTGAGCGAGATTGTCTGCGCCAACGGCGATGTCCATTGCATGGGCATCTTCGTCGACGATAATTGCCGCCACTTCAGCAGGCGACATGGCGTTGATCACGAACTGAGCCGGGTTGTCGTCCCACAGGACGATATCCACACGCTCGCCGCCCAACTCGCCGGATACGGCCTGGACACGCGAACCACGCATGCCAATGCAGGCACCTTGCGGGTCGATGCGCTTGTCCTTGGAGCGGACCGCGATCTTGGCACGCGAACCCGGATCACGGGAGGCGGCCATTACTTCGATCAGGCCTTCAGCAATTTCCGGCACTTCGATGCGGAACAACTCGATCAGCATTTCCGGCGCGGTACGCGACAGGATCAGCTGCGGGCCCCGGTTCTCGGTGCGGATTTCCTTGAGCAGCGCACGCAGTCGCACGCCAACCCGGAAAGTTTCGCGAGAAATGATGTCTTCACGAGCCAGCAACGCTTCAGCGTTGTTGCCCAGGTCGACAATCACGTTGTCGCGGGTGACTTTCTTCACGGTGCCGGAGATGATTTCACCCAGGCGCTCGCGATAAGCATCGACGACTTGCGCACGCTCGGCTTCGCGAACTTTCTGCACAATGACCTGCTTGGCGGTCTGCGCAGCAATACGACCGAACTCGATGGATTCGATCTTCTCTTCGACTACATCACCTACCTTGGCGCCAGGATGCGTTTCTGCAACCTTGCTTGGCCAGGTTTCGATAGCCGGATCGTCCAGGTCGGCTTCTTCGACGACCGTCCAGCGACGGAAAGTCTCATAGGCACCGGTGTGGCGATTGATTTCCACACGCAAATCAACTTCGTCTTCAAACCGCTTCTTGGTAGCAGTGGCCAGAGCCAGCTCCAGCGCTTCAAAAATAACGTTAGCCGGTACGCCCTTTTCATTGGATACCGACTCAACAACCAGCAGTACTTCTTTGCTCATCGTACGCCTCGCCTTTCGCAAGCCATTGGATCCGCGGGATCCGCAGTATCTGGCACGTATCAGTCAAAACTGGGAATAATGTTGGCCTTGTCGATCATATCGATCGGCAACAGGAACTCATGGTCTTCTACCTGCACCACGACATCCTGCTCTTCTACACCGCGCAGAAGGCCTTGAAAGTTGCGTCGACCCTCGAAGGGCGAGCGCAGCTTGATCTTCACTTGTTCACCGGCAAACGAAGCGAACTGTTCAAGGGTGAACAGAGGGCGTTCCATGCCAGGCGAGGAAACTTCAAGGGTGTATTCGGAAGTGATTGGATCTTCGACATCCAATACACCGCTGATCTGACGGCTGACGATGGCGCAGTCATCCACCAATACGCCGCCTTCCTTATCGATATAAACGCGCAACAGTGAGTGGCGACCTTGAGCCGAAAACTCAATACCCCAGCATTCATAGCCAAGGGCCACGACCACCGGGGCCAACAAGGCCTGCAACTGTTCTAGCTTGCTCGACACCTGAACCCCCTCGTGCATGTTTGTGCATGCTGTGCAAATAAAAAAAAATGGGCGAATAGCCCATCCCTGAAACGCCGTTGAACAGCGGCGTTATAAAGTGTCCAGCTAACAAAAAGCCCCTTGGAAGGGGCCCCTGAAACTGGTTGCGGGAGCCGGATTTGAACCGACGACCTTCGGGTTATGAGCCCGACGAGCTACCAGACTGCTCCATCCCGCGACAAAGCTGGGGCGGAAGTATACGACCGATCCCTTACAGGGTCAATGTAACCCTTCCACCTACAAGAAAGCCCGCAATCGCGGGCTCTCCTGATAATTGGTACCGAGAAGGGGACTCGAACCCCTACACCCTATGGGCACAACCACCTCAAGGTTGCGTGTCTACCAATTCCACCACCTCGGCAATACAGCGTTTGAAACCTTCTTACTTCTGCTCTTGAGCTGGAGGCACGTCAGTCGCCGGATTGGCCGACTGTTGCTCTTGAAGCACCGGTACATCATCAGAAGCCGGTTGTTGCTTTGGTACTTCCAACACTGCTGGATTTGGCAAACCTACTTGAGTCAGCTCTTGAGCCTTCTCTTTAGCAAAGTAACCTAACCCCAAGCTGGTTATGAAGAAACCGGCGGCAAGTATAGCAGTAAACTTACTAAGAAAGGTAGAGGAACCTTGGCTTCCGAACACAGTATTTGAAGCACCTGCACCGAAAGACGCACCAGCATCCGCACCTTTACCCTGCTGCAGCAATACCAGGGCAACTACACCCAATGCACCCAGCAGATGAAAAACGACTACGACTGTTTCCAGCATTTTTTCAGTTTCCCGCGGCGCGACAGATCGCACCGAACTCATCTGCATTCAGGGACGCTCCACCAATGAGCCCCCCATCGATATCCGGCATGCCGAACAGTTCGACCGCATTGGCCGCCTTCACGCTGCCGCCGTATAGAAGCCGCACACCTCGTGCCACTTCAGAATTCTCTGCCGCCAACTGCGCGCGGATGGCGGCGTGCACATCCTGCGCCTGTTGCGGCGAAGCAGTCAGCCCGGTGCCAATGGCCCAGACCGGCTCGTAAGCAATGACCGCCTTTGCAAAAGCACCGACACCCAGCTCCTCGATGATGCTGCCCAGCTGACGCTCGACAACTTCAAGGGTCTTACCGGCTTCACGCTGCACAAGGGTTTCACCTATGCACAACACCGGAATCAGACCACAGGCCTGGGCCGCAGCAAACTTGCGGATCAAGGTCTTGTCCTGCTCGCCCATGATCATGCGGCGCTCGGAATGCCCGACCAAAACCAGGGAACAACCTGCATCCACCAGCTGACTCGGCGCAATTTCACCGGTCAACGCGCCCTGCATGGATTCCACCGCGGAATTCTGCGCACCAACCGCAATCGACTTACCTTTCAAACCATCAACCACTTGATTGATATACAGGCAAGGCGGGAATACCGCGACGTCAACACCGCTTGACAAGGCCAGATGACGAAGGCCTTTGATCAGCTCAGCGACGCTGGCGCGGGTACCGTGCATCTTCCAGTTACCAGCTACCATAGGGCGACGCATGCTGTACCTCGTCGGTCAAAGTGGGCGCAGATGTTACCCAACCGATTGATGACTGGCAAGCCGAATTCAGGCAGAAACTTCACTAACAAGCTTCGCCAGCTCTTCAGCATAACCGCGGACCTGTGCTTCATCCTCGCCTTCGACCATGACCCGCACCAACGGCTCGGTACCAGACTTGCGCAATAGCACGCGCCCACGCCCGGCCATAGCCTGCGTTACGCGCTCGCTGGCTTGCTTGACCGTCGCATGCTCAAGAGGGTTCGCACCACCGCCGAAACGCACATTAATCAGCACCTGCGGACATTTGCGCAATGCCTGACGCGACTGCGCAAGCCCTTCATTGCGCGCCTTGAGTGCCATCAACACTTGCAAAGCAGCGATAATCGCATCGCCAGTGGTGGTGTGGTCAAAACAAACAATATGCCCGGAGTTCTCGCCACCGATCACCCAATTGCGCTCCAGCAGCTCCGAGATCACATAGCGATCACCGACGTTGGCCCGTACGAAGGGAATATCCAGGTCCACCAGGGCCAACTCGAGCCCGAGATTGCTCATCAACGTCCCCACCACGCCGCCCTGCAGCTTGCCGCGCCCGTGCAGATCGCGAGCAATGATGAACAGCAGCTCATCACCATCGACGACAGTGCCGGTGTGATCGACCATCAGAACCCGGTCACCGTCACCATCAAAGGCAATCCCGAGATCAGCCTGCTCGGCCAGCACGGCCGCTTGCAGCGCCTCGGTATGAGTGGAGCCGCAGTTGTGGTTGATGTTCAGCCCGTTAGGCTGGGCGGAGAGCACGACAACCTCTGCTCCCAATTCGCGAAATACGCTTGGCGCGACTTTATAGGTCGCACCATGAGCACAATCGACGACGATTTTCAGACCCGAAAAGCTCGTACCGGTGGGCACGCTGCCTTTGCAAAACTCGATATAACGACCTGACGCATCGTTGATCCGCGACACTTTACCGATCTTGCTCGACTCAACCACAGTCATCGGCGCGTCCAGCAGCTCTTCGATCATCAGCTCGATATCATCCGGCAGCTTGGTACCCTGGCCGGAGAAGAACTTGATGCCGTTGTCATCATGCGGGTTGTGCGAAGCACTGATTACGATGCCTGCCTGGGCCTGGAACGTACGCGTCAGGTAGGCAATGGCCGGCGTCGGCATCGGACCGAGCAGCATCACATCGGCGCCCGCCGAAGTCAGGCCGGCCTCGAGCGCCGATTCGAACATGTAGCCGGAAATTCGCGTGTCCTTGCCAACCAGCACTTTGCAGGCGCCCATCTTGCGGAATGCCATACCGGCAGCCCAGCCGAGCTTGAGCATGAAATCAGGGGTAATGGGGTATTCGCCGACCCGACCACGAATACCGTCGGTGCCAAAGTATTTCTTGCTCATAAGTGCTCCGTCATTCTTATTCGGCTGAATCCACTGCTGCGATCATCCGCACAACATCCATCGTTTCGACCACATCATGCACCCGCAATATGCGTGCGCCTTTTGTAATAGCCAGGGCCGCCAGCGCAAGACCGCCGTACAGGCGCTCCCCCACGGGACGACCCAGGGCATTGCCTATCATGCTCTTTCGCGAAACCCCGACCAACAGGGGCCGCCCCAGGGTATGCAAGGCTTCCATATGTTTGAACAGGCTCAGATTGTGAGCCAGCGTCTTGGCAAAGCCGAACCCGGGATCAAGAATGATCCGCTGCGCAGGAATACCTGCGGCGGCACATTGATCCAGGCGCTCCACCAAAAACTCTCCGACTTCCCTGGTCACATCATGATAGTGCGGGTCGTCCTGCATCGTTCCGGGCTCGCCCAGCATATGCATCAGACACACCGGCAACCCCGTAG
The DNA here is from genome assembly GCF_900156295.1 of Pseudomonas sp. A214. Taxonomy (NCBI): domain Bacteria; kingdom Pseudomonadati; phylum Pseudomonadota; class Gammaproteobacteria; order Pseudomonadales; family Pseudomonadaceae; genus Pseudomonas; species Pseudomonas sp. A214. Next base: position 1,653,653 of record NZ_LT707062.1, on the reverse strand, counting down.
CCGCTGCGGCATCCAGGGCACCATCGCGCCGCAAGGAGCGAACGTCGTTGATCAACCCCGCTCCAAGCCGTGCAGTCTCACGCATGACCGCGGGCGTTGATGTATCCACCGAGATGATGACATCAAGTTCGCGATGAATGCGCTCGACAATCGGCGCCACCCGCTCCAGCTCTTCGGTGGGCGAGACTGCCCGCGCGCCTGGCCGGGTCGACTCACCGCCGACATCGATCAACGTCGCGCCGGCGGCGACCATAGCCTCGGCATGCCGCAACGCAGCATCAAGCTGACTGAATCGACCGCCATCGGAAAAGGAATCGGGAGTGACATTGAGAATGCCCATGACATGGACATGGGACAAATCAAGAACCCGGTTGCCGCAAGGCAACCGGGTTGAGGACTGAACAGAAGTCATTTCAAGCCTTAAACGTCAGCAGCCGGACCGCCAATCGGTGTCTCCGGACGCTCGCCCTGTACCGCCGGAGGCGTACCGGACGTACCGGTGCCGCCGCCCGACCAGTCACGAGGCTCGCGAGGCTCGCGACCTGCCATGATGTCGTCGATCTGCTCGGCATCAATGGTTTCATACTTCATCAGGGCATCAGCCATGGCGTCGAGCTTGTCACGGTTATCCGTGAGGATCTGCTTGGCGGTGCCATAGCACTGGTCGATGATGCTGCGCACTTCAGAGTCGATCAGCTTTGCCGTCTCGCCAGAGAAGCTTGCGTGCTGGCCACCGCCACCACGACCGAGGAACACTTCACCCTCTTCTTCGGCGTACATCAGTGGGCCCAGTTTTTCGGACAGGCCCCACTTGGTGACCATGTTCCGGGCGATCTGGCTGGCACGCATGATGTCGTTGGACGCGCCGGTGGTTACACCGTCAAAGCCCAGTGTCATTTCTTCGGCAATACGGCCGCCGTAGAGCGAACAGATCTGGCTGATCAGCGCACGCTTGGACAGGCTGTAACGATCTTCTTCCGGCAGGAACATGGTCACACCCAAGGCACGACCGCGCGGGATGATCGAGACCTTGTAGACCGGGTCATGCTCGGGCACCACACGACCAACGATCGCGTGACCCGCCTCGTGATACGCCGTGTTCTGCTTTTCTTTCTCGGACATGACCATGGATTTGCGCTCCGCGCCCATCATGATCTTGTCTTTGGCCAGTTCGAACTCTTTCATCTCAACGACACGCTTGCCGGTACGAGCAGCGAACAGCGACGCCTCGTTGACCAGGTTCGCAAGGTCGGCACCGGAAAAACCCGGTGTACCACGAGCGATCACTGCCGGAGCGACGTCGTCACCCATCGGCACCTTGCGCATATGAACCTTGAGGATCTGTTCGCGACCACGAATGTCCGGCAGCCCCACCACGACCTGGCGGTCGAAACGGCCTGGACGCAACAGCGCAGGATCGAGCACGTCCGGACGGTTGGTGGCGGCAATCACGATGATGCCGTCATTCATTTCGAAACCGTCCATCTCGACCAGCAACTGGTTGAGGGTCTGCTCGCGCTCGTCGTGACCACCACCCATGCCGGCGCCACGATGGCGACCGACAGCGTCGATTTCGTCGATGAAGATGATGCAAGGCGCGTGTTTCTTGGCCTGTTCGAACATGTCACGCACACGACTGGCGCCCACACCGACGAACATTTCCACGAAGTCGGAACCGGAAATCGTGAAGAACGGCACTTTGGCTTCGCCGGCAATCGCTTTGGCCAGCAAGGTTTTACCGGTACCCGGAGGACCAACCATCAGCACGCCGCGTGGGATACGGCCGCCCAGGCGCTGGAACTTGCCCGGATCACGCAGGAATTCAACCAGCTCGCCGACCTCTTCCTTGGCCTCATCGCACCCGGCGACGTCGGCCAGGGTGGTCTTCACCTGGTCTTCAGAGAGCAGTCGGGCCTTGCTTTTGCCGAAACTCATCGGCCCGCCCTTGCCACCGGCACCGCCCTGCATCTGGCGCATGAAGAACATGAACACCGCGATGATCACCAGGATCGGGAAGCTGGCCACCAGAAGCTGGGTCCAGATGCTCTGCTGCTCAGGCTGCTTGCCTTCGACCACGACATGATTGTCCACCAGGTCGCCGATCAGGCCGTTGTCCTGAATCGCCGGACGAATGGTCTTGAAGCTGTCGCCATCGGTGCGCTTGCCGGTAATCACATAACCATCGACGGCAACGCGCTCGACCTTGCCATCCTTGACTTGCTGGATGAAGTCGGAATAGTTGAGGGTCTGCGGCTCGTTAGGGCTGGAGAAGTTGTTCATCACGGTCACAAGGACAGCGGCGATGATCAACCACAGGATCAGATTCTTTGCCATATCGTTCAATTAACTACCCTCTGAAGCAAGCTCCGCTACTGGCGCGCGCTTCGCATGATATTCACCGGCCTAACTTACTACATTACCTACGACTCTGGCAGGCGCCGTCTGTAACCCTTTGTGAAACTCTGACCGCGTAATTTTCGTAACACGGCTCTTGCAAGGCGAGACAAAAAAAACTATCGGCCTTTATCAAAGACGCTCATCACTGGCTGCGCCTTCAATTCCCCGGAAGCCCCGCGCCAGCAGATACTGCTCACGAGAGCGATCGCGCGACGACAATGGCTTGCGCATCTGCACTTTGTCGAACAGCTTGCGCATCCCCTTGTGGTACTCATCAAAACCTTCACCCTGGAAGACCTTGATCAAAAAATCACCACCTGGGCGCAACACCCGCCCGGCAAGATCCAGGGCCAGCTCGCTGAGGAACATTGCTCGAGGCATGTCGACAGCCGCCAATCCACTCATATTGGGGGCCATATCGGAAATCACAAGGTCAACCTGCGTATTTCCGACAGCCTCGAGAATCTGCGCCAGCACGGCGTCTTCGGTGAAATCGCCCTGGATGAAGGTCACGTCGGGGATGCTGTCCATTTCCAGGATGTCGGAAGCAATCAATCGCCCCTGACCGCCGATCAGACGACTGGTCACCTGAGACCACCCCCCCGGTGCGGCGCCAAGGTCGATCACGGTCATGCCAGGGCGGATCAGACGATCCTTTTCCTGGATTTCGAGCAATTTATAGCTGGCACGAGAACGATAGCCGTCTTTTTGCGCCATTTTGACGTACGGATCGTTGAAATGCTCTCTGAGCCAGTTCTGGCTAGTCTTGGAACGGGCCACGGGCCACCTCTAAAAAATAAAACGGGTCGTGATTAACTGGGCGGTCCCGGACTCGCTCGGGTAAACTGGCCGCCGCTTTTTACAAGATCAGACGCAGGGGTCAGATTATGCCGCTCACTCAAGAGCAGAAGAAACAATACAAATCCATTGGCCACCATCTGAAACCGGTTTTGACTGTGGCTGACAACGGTTTGACTGAAGGTGTTCTAGCTGAGCTGGAACGCGCCTTGGGCGATCATGAGCTTATCAAGATCAAGCTCAATATTCTCGATCGCGAAGCCCGCCTGGCTGCCGTTGCCGAACTGTGCAAGACCGGCAAGGCAGACCTGGTGCAGGTCATCGGCAAGATGGCACTGATTTATCGCAAGAATTTCAGCGTCAACAAGCAACTGTCGAACGTTCACCGCTTCAAGTAATGCCAAAGGGTCAAGGGTGTGCTTCGCGCACCCTGCTGCTCCATCCGGGTACCGGTTGCAACACCAGCACCAACCCGGAAAAACCCAGCACCAGGTAGCTGAATACCTGCCACAGGCTCGCATCCGGCCAGCCGAGACGTACAGCAAGAAACATCCCGCACGCATACAACGACATGAGCAGCAACTGCCCACGAATGTCGCGCCATAGACTGTCAAGGCCCTCGGCCTGAACCAGCACCAAAGCCTGAAACACTACGCATGCCGAGGAAAAACCCACCAGAAGCGACGTCAGCATAGCTGCGATTTCATCGATGAGCAGCGGTGCCAGGCCGATTCGACCCAGCACCGGCAGCAAACCGACGTGCAACAACCAGACGCCGCCCACCCACAACATCTGGGTGAGCTGCCAGATCATGGCGCCGGCTCGCAGCGGACGCCTTCGCTCAGATGTGACGGACTTCGACAATCTCATACTCGATGACACCACCCGGCGTCTTCACAACCACTACATCGCCCTCTTCCTTGGCAATCAAGGCGCGAGCAATGGGGGAGCCGACGGAAATCTTGCCAAGCTTGATGTCCGCCTCGTCCTCACCAACGATCTGGTAAGTGACGCTTTCATCAGTCTCAACGTTGGCGATTTCCACTGTGGTGCCGAAAATGACCTTGCCAGTGTGCGGGATCGTCGTGACATCAATGATCACGGCATTCTGCATGCGACCTTCGATATCACGGACTCGCGCCTCGACCATACCCTGCTCCTCGCGGGCAGCGTGGTATTCGGCGTTTTCCTTGAGATCGCCCAGCTCACGCGCTTCGCCAATCGCCTGGCTCAAGCGCGGACGCTCGACCTTGGTCAGGAAAGCGTGTTCTTCTTCCAGGGCCTTCGCGCCCTGAACCGTCATCGGGTACTTGGTTATGCTCATGCCTTCAATCCTGCATGTAGATCCTGCAAGCGACGCACGGTCTTCTCGGGACCGAACTTGAGCGCTTCGCAGATAGCTTCGCCCGCAGCAATGGTCGTGGTGCAGTAGATCTTGTGCTGCAGCGCGTTGCGACGAATGGAATACGAATCGGCGATCGACTGGCGACCTTCGGTGGTGTTGATGATCAGCGTGACTTCATCATTCTTGATCATGTCGACCACGTGCGGACGCCCCTCGGTCACCTTGTTCACGCGGCGCACCTTCAAGCCAGCCGCCTCGATCAGCTTGGCGGTACCGGCAGTGGCGACCACTTCGAAGCCCAAGTTGATCAGATCACGGGCCACGCCTGCAACCAGCGGCTTGTCGTCATCACGCACGCTGATGAACGCCGTGCCGCCAGTTGGCAGAACTTCGCTGGCGCCCATCTGGGCCTTGGCAAAAGCTTCGCCGAAGGTATCGCCCACGCCCATGACTTCGCCGGTGGACTTCATTTCAGGGCCAAGGATCGGGTCCACGCCAGGGAACTTGGCGAACGGGAACACCGCTTCTTTGACGCTGTAGAAGTTCGGAATGATTTCCTTGGTGAAATTCAGCTCTTTCAGGGTCTTACCGGCCATGACCCGTGCAGCGATCATCGCCAGGGACACACCGATGCACTTGGAGACGAACGGTACGGTACGGGACGCGCGCGGGTTGACTTCGATGACGTAGATGTCCTCGCCCTGCAGGGCCAGTTGCACGTTCATCAGGCCGACCACGCCCAGCTCCAGGGCCATTTTCTTGACCTGCTCGCGCATTTCGTCCTGGATGTGGGCCGGCAACGAATAAGGCGGCAGCGAACAAGCGGAGTCACCGGAGTGAACACCGGCCTGCTCGATGTGCTGCATGATCGCGCCGATCACCACGTCCTTGCCGTCACAGACCGCATCCACGTCCATTTCGATGGCGCAGTTGAGGAAGTGGTCCAGCAGCACCGGGCTGTCGTTGGACACCTGAACCGCTTCGCGCAGGTAGCGCTTGAGTTCGTCTTCCTGGTAAACGATTTCCATCGCCCGACCGCCCAGCACATAGGACGGCCGCACCACCAGCGGGTAACCGATCTTGGCGGCGGCGCGAATCGCTTCGTCTTCGCTGCGCACGGTAGCGTTAGGCGGCTGACGCAGGTTCAGACGCTCAACCATCTGCTGGAAGCGCTCACGGTCTTCTGCACGGTCGATGGCATCCGGGCTGGTCCCGATGATCGGCACACCGGCCGCTTCAAGGGCACGCGCCAGTTTCAGAGGGGTCTGGCCACCGTACTGGACGATCACGCCTTTTGGCTTCTCGACACGGACGATTTCCAGCACGTCTTCCAGGGTCACTGGTTCGAAATACAGGCGATCAGAGGTGTCGTAGTCGGTGGACACGGTTTCCGGGTTGCAGTTGACCATGATGGTCTCGTACCCGTCGTCGCGCAGGGCCAGTGCCGCGTGCACGCAGCAGTAGTCGAACTCGATGCCCTGGCCGATCCGGTTAGGACCGCCACCCAGGATCATGATCTTGTCACGCGTCGACGGCGCGGCTTCACACTCTTCTTCGTACGTGGAGTACAGGTAAGCAGTGTCGGTGGCGAATTCGGCGGCGCAAGTGTCCACGCGCTTGTAGACCGGGAACACTTCAAGCTTGTGGCGATGACTGCGCAGGCTCTTCTCGGTCACACCCAGCAGTTTTGCCAGGCGCATGTCGGAGAAGCCCTTGCGCTTGAGGCGGAACATCGTGTCGTGGTCAATGCTGGACATGCCCAGGGTCTTGACCTTCTCCTCTTCCTTGATCAGATCTTCGATCTGCACCAGGAACCAAGGGTCGATCATGTTCATGCCGAAGATCTGCTCGACAGTCATGCCGGCACGGAAGGCGTCCGCCACGTACCAGATCCGCTCGGCGCCTGGCACGGTCAGCTCACGCTTGAGCTCGCTCATGGCGTCCGGGTGGCTCAGGTCCAGTTTCGGATCGAGGCCGCAAACACCCACTTCCAGGCCGCGAAGGGCTTTCTGCAGGGATTCCTGGAAGGTCCGGCCGATGGCCATGACTTCACCGACCGATTTCATCTGAGTGGTCAGGCGGGCGTCGGCCTTGGCGAATTTTTCGAAGGCGAAACGTGGCAGCTTGGTGACGACGTAGTCGATGGACGGCTCGAAAGACGCCGGGGTCTTGCCACCGGTGATGTCGTTCGACAGTTCGTCCAGGGTGTAACCCACAGCCAGTTTGGCCGCGACCTTGGCGATCGGGAAGCCGGTGGCTTTCGAGGCCAGGGCCGAGGAACGGGATACCCGCGGGTTCATCTCGATGACCACCATGCGACCGGTGTTCGGGCAGATGCCGAACTGGACGTTGGAGCCGCCGGTTTCCACGCCGATCTCGCGCAGTACCGCCAGGGAGGCGTTCCGCAGGATCTGGTATTCCTTGTCAGTCAGCGTCTGGGCGGGTGCGACGGTGATGGAGTCACCGGTGTGCACGCCCATCGGGTCGAAGTTTTCGATGGAGCAGACGATGATGCAGTTGTCCTTTTTGTCGCGGACAACTTCCATTTCATATTCTTTCCAGCCGATCAGGGATTCGTCGATCAGCAGCTCTTTGGTCGGCGACAGATCCAGACCACGGGCACAGATTTCTTCGAATTCTTCACGGTTGTAAGCGATGCCGCCACCGGTGCCGCCCATGGTGAAGGACGGACGGATGATGCACGGGAAGCCGAGGCGTTCCAGGACAGCGTTGGCTTCTTCCATGCTGTGGGCGATGCCCGAGCGTGGGCAGTCCAGACCGATGGACTTCATCGCCTTGTCGAAGCGCGAACGGTCTTCGGCCTTGTCGATGGTGTCGGCGTTGGCGCCGATCATTTCCACACCGAACTTCTCCAGGACGCCTTCACGCTCCAGGTCCAGGGCGCAGTTCAATGCAGTCTGGCCACCCATGGTCGGCAGCAGTGCGTCCGGGCGCTCCTTCTCGATGATCTTGGCAACGGTCTGCCACTTGATCGGCTCGATGTAGGTGGCGTCGGCCATGGCCGGGTCGGTCATGATGGTGGCCGGGTTGGAGTTCACCAGGATGACGCGATAGCCCTCTTCGCGCAGGGCTTTACAGGCCTGGGCGCCGGAGTAGTCGAATTCGCAGGCCTGGCCGATCACGATCGGGCCAGCGCCGAGAATCAGGATGCTTTTTATGTCTGTACGTTTTGGCATGGGTTTGTCACTCAAATCCGCAGGTCAGTCGGCTAGGCCGTCGAACAATCTTTGCAGCGCCCAAGGGGACCACCGGTTTCGGGGCCGCCCTCAGGCTTCACGCGGTCAGCGTCGCTTGGCCATCTCGGTGATGAAGCGATCGAACAGCGGCGCTACATCGTTCGGGCCAGGGCTCGCTTCAGGGTGGCCCTGGAAGCTGAATGCGCTCTTGTCGGTACGCTCGATGCCTTGCAGCGTGCCGTCGAACAGCGACTTGTGGATCGCCCGCACGTTTGCCGGCAGGGTCGCCTCATCCACCGCAAAGCCGTGGTTCTGACTGGTGATCATCACCACGCCAGTATCCAGGTCCTGGACCGGGTGGTTGGCGCCGTGGTGGCCGTGCCCCATTTTCAAGGTCTTGGCGCCCGAAGCGAGGGCCAGCAACTGATGACCGAGGCAGATGCCGAACACCGGGATCTCGGTTTCCAGCACGTCCTTGATCGCCTGGATCGCGTAGTCGCAAGGCTCGGGGTCACCCGGGCCGTTGGACAGGAACACGCCGTCAGGATTGAGGGCCAGGACATCTGCCGCCGGAGTTTGCGCCGGCACCACGGTCACGCGGCAACCACGCTCCACGAGCATGCGCAGGATGTTCAGCTTGACGCCGTAGTCGTAAGCAACCACGTGGTACGGCAGCTCGGAAGCCTCGATCGTCGCGTGGCTGTCGGTTTTCAAGTCCCAGACCGTGGAGCGCCACTCATACTGCTTCTTGGTGCTGACGACTTTCGCCAGATCCATGCCTTTAAGGCCAGGGAAGCCCTGGGCAGCGGCGATGGCGGCTTCTTCGGTGATGTTTTCACCAGCCATGATGCAGCCGTTCTGCGCGCCCTTCTCGCGAAGGATGCGGGTCAGGCGACGGGTGTCGATACCGGCGATTGCCACAACGTTGTTGGCTTTGAGGTAGTCGGACAGGGACATGGTGTTACGCCAGTTGCTCGCTACCAGCGGCAGATCACGGATGACCAGGCCGGCGGACCAGACACGATCGGACTCGGCATCTTGCGGCGTGGTGCCGGTGTTGCCGATGTGCGGGTAAGTCAAAGTAACGATTTGCTGGGCGTAGGAAGGATCGGTAAGAATTTCCTGATAGCCGGTCATTGCGGTGTTAAACACCACCTCACCAACGGTCTGGCCGTCGGCTCCAATGGCTTCGCCGCGAAAAATGCTGCCATCAGCAAGGGCGAGTATGGCTGGCTTAGTCAAGAAGACCTCCCGTAAATAAAGCCTGAAAGGGCGATCGCAGGTTGTAAAAAAGCGGAGTGACGTATGGACACGTCACCCCGCTTGTTCACTGAATTATTCTGCGCGCTTTTAGTGGACACACTAAAGCTGTAGCTTACAGAAAAAGGCTTTTTTGGTCCACCGCTAATGAGCCTTAAAGGCAGGGGAATGCGACAGGTCGTCGCGAGGCGGTGTAAAACGGGGCTCAGTATAACCTGAACCCCGCTTTCTGGCGCTGCGTCTGGCAAAAGGTTTGCCAGACAGCACACCGGAACATCAACGCAGGTCGAGAACATCCTGCATGTCGTACAGACCAGCCTCGCGACCATCCAGCCACAACGCGGCACGCACCGCCCCCTTGGCGAAGGTCATGCGGCTTGACGCCTTGTGAGTGATCTCCAGACGCTCGCCCTCTGTGGCGAACAGCACGGTGTGATCCCCCACCACATCACCACCACGAACCGTGGCGAAACCGATGGTGTCGCGCTCACGGGCACCGGTATGCCCTTCGCGTCCGTAGACGGCCACCTTCTGCAGATCGCGACCCAAGGTATCGGCAATCACTTCGCCCATGCGCAGGGCCGTGCCCGAAGGCGCGTCGATCTTGTGCCGGTGGTGAGCCTCGATGATTTCGATATCCGCATCGTCACCCAGAACCCGAGCCGTCATCTCCAGCAGCTTCAACGACAGATTCACACCCACGCTGAAGTTCGCCGCAAAAACGATCGGAATATCGTTGCCAGCCTCGGCCAGTAACTGCTTTTGCGCAGCATCCAGCCCGGTCGTGCCAATGACCATGGCCTTGCCATGCTTGCGGCAAATGGCCAGATTTTTCAGCATCACTTGCGGCAGGGTGAAATCGATCAGGACATCGAACTCATCCAAGACCTTTTCCAGGCCACCGGACATCGGCACCCCGATACGCCCCAGGGAGGCCAGCTCGCCCGCATCAGCACCGACCAGCGTACTGTCGGGCCGGACGATAGCAGCTGTCAGGCCCGAGAGCGGCGAGCGCTGCTGCACCGCCTCGACCAACGCCTTGCCCATGCGCCCGGCAGCGCCCATCACAGCTATACGTCGCATGCGAGCTCCTTACAGATCGCCGAAGAAGCGCTTCACGCCTTCGAACCAACCGGTGGTTTTCGGGGAGTGGCTGTTATCGTCCGCCAGCGAGCTGCGGAACTCTTCCAGCAATTCGCGCTGGCGCCGACTCAGATTGACCGGAGTCTCCACCGCAACACGGCACATCAGGTCACCCGCACCGCCGCCACGCACCGGCGCAACACCCTTGCCGCGAATCCGGAACTGCTTGCCGGTTTGCGTGCCCTCGGGGATTTTCAGCTTCACGCGACCATCGAGAGTCGGGATCTCAAGCTCACCGCCCAAGGCCGCATCGACGAAACTGATCGGCACCTCGCAGAACAGATGCTTGCCGTCGCGCTGGAAGATCGCGTGCTCACGCACGTTGATGACCACGTACAGGTCGCCAGTCGGACCGCCCTGGGCACCCGCCTCGCCTTCGCCAGACAAACGTATGCGGTCACCGGTATCGACACCGGCCGGCACTTTCACCGACAGCGTCTTGTACTCTTCGACGCGCCCTTCGCCGTGGCAGGAATCGCACGGATCGGAAATGATCTTGCCCTGGCCATGGCAACGCGGACAGGTCTGCTGCACAGAGAAGAAACCCTGTTGCATGCGCACCTGACCGATGCCGCCGCAAGTCGGACAGGTGACGGGCGAGGAGCCCTTCTTGGCGCCCGACCCGTCACACGGCTTGCAATTGACCAGCGTGGGAACGCGGATGTTGACGGTGGTACCGCGCACCGCCTCTTCCAGGTTCAACTCCAGCGTGTAGCGCAAATCGCTGCCGCGCTGGGCGCCGCCACGAGCACCACCGCGACCGCCACCGAAGAAGTCGCTGAACACGTCGCCAAAAATATCGGAGAAGTTCTGCCCGCCAAAACCGGCACCGCCGCCGCCCATGCTCGGGTCGACACCGGCATGACCGTACTGGTCGTAAGCCGCACGCTTGCTGGAATCGGACAGTACTTCGTAAGCCTCGTTGGCTTCCTTGAACAACTCTTCCGACGCTTTGTCGTCGGGATTACGGTCCGGGTGGTGCTTCATTGCCAGACGACGGTAGGCCTTTTTCAGGTCCGCGTCGCTTGAACCACGCTCGACACCCAATACTTCGTAATAGTCACGCTTTGCCATTAGTCTTTGCACTCTTATAGGACGTCCGGCAAACCTCTCCTGAACCTTGCCAAACTCGTTGAGCCCCAATACAGGCCCGGACCCAACTCACGTCAATTCAACGATCCTGGTCTTGGGCCCTGTACGAAAAGTGGCTGAGCGACGATTCGTACAAACCCACATCTTTCAGCCAGGGAACCGGCCAAAACGCGGCGTCTCTCGCTCGGAAAGCAGGAGCATTCCCGATCACACCGCCAACATCCGAACGCTGTCGCATGCTGTAAAAATTCACTGACTCCAGACACGCCAACGCGGGAGCAAGCTCCCGCGCGGCGACATCCTACCAGTCACCGCACAAATGCAGTCAACCGGCCGACCAACAAGCGATTACTTGTGGTCTTTCACTTCTTCGAACTCGGCATCAACGACATCATCGGCTTTTTCGGCCGACTCGCCTTGCTGCGCTGCGCCTTCAGCCGGCTGAGCCTGCTCGGCGTACATCTTCTGAGCCACTGGAGCGGAGACCTTGGACAGTTCTTCGATCTTCGCCTCGATGGCCGCCTTGTCGTCACCTTTGACAGCCGCTTCAAGAGCAACCACAGCTGCCTCGATGGCGGTTTTCTCTTCAGCGGTCACTTTATCGCCAGCATCAGCGACCATCTTGCGAGTCGAGTGCACCAGGGCATCACCCTGGTTGCGGGCACTGGCCAGCTCTTCGAACTTGCGGTCTTCTTCGGCGTTGACTTCAGCATCGCGAACCATCTGCTGAATTTCTTCCTCGGACAGACCGGAGTTGGCCTTGATCACGATCGACTGGGTCTTGCCGGTGGCCTTGTCTTTCGCACCAACGTGCAGGATGCCGTTGGCGTCGATGTCGAAGGTCACTTCGATTTGTGGCACGCCACGTGGAGCTGGCGGAATCTCGGCCAGGTCGAACTTGCCCAGGGACTTGTTCTGCGCGGCTTGCTTGCGCTCACCCTGCAGCACGTGAATGGTCACGGCGTTCTGGTTGTCATCGGCGGTCGAGAACACTTGGGATTTCTTGGTAGGAATCGTAGTGTTTTTCTCGATCAGCGCAGTCATCACGCCACCCATGGTTTCGATACCCAGGGTCAGCGGGCTGACGTCGAGCAGCAGAACGTCTTTCACGTCACCGGCCAGAACAGCACCCTGGATGGCGGCACCCATGGCAACGGCTTCGTCCGGGTTCACGTCTTTACGCGCTTCTTTACCGAAGAAATCGGTTACCAGCTTCTGAACCAGCGGCATACGGGTCTGGCCGCCGACCAGGATCACGTCGTTGATCGAGCCAACGTCGATACCGGCGTCCTTCATTGCAATGCGGCAAGGTTCGATGGTGCGCTGAACCAGGTCTTCCACCAGCGCTTCGAGCTTGGCGCGGGAGATTTTCACGTTCAGGTGCTTCGGCCCCGTGGCATCTGCAGTGATGTACGGCAGGTTCACGTCGGTCGACTGGCTCGAGGACAGCTCGATCTTGGCTTTTTCGGCAGCTTCTTTCAGACGCTGCATGGCCAGCGGGTCACCCTTGAGGTTCATGCCGCTTTCTTTCTTGAATTCGTCGACGAGGTAGTCGATCAGACGAATGTCGAAGTCCTCACCACCGAGGAAGGTGTCACCGTTGGTGGCCAGTACTTCGAACTGGTGCTCACCATCGACTTCAGCGATCTCGATCACGGAGACGTCGAAGGTACCGCCACCCAGGTCATAAACGATCACGGTGTGATCGCCCTTGGCCTTGTCCATACCGTAAGCCAGAGCGGCCGCGGTTGGTTCGTTGATGATGCGCTTGACGTCCAGGCCCGCGATGCGGCCGGCGTCTTTGGTCGCCTGACGCTGGCTGTCGTTGAAGTAGGCCGGAACAGTGATTACCGCTTCGGTCACCGCTTCGCCGAGATAGTCTTCGGCGGTTTTCTTCATTTTCTTCAGGATTTCCGCCGAGATCTGTGGCGGCGCCATTTTCTGGCCGTTCACTTCAACCCAGGCGTCGCCATTGTCAGCCTTGGCGATTTTGTAAGGCACCATCTTGATGTCTTTCTGAACGACTTCTTCGTCGAACTTGCGACCGATCAGACGCTTCACCGCGTAGAGGGTGTTATGCGGATTGGTCACTGCCTGACGCTTGGCCGACTGGCCAACCAGAATTTCGCCATCGTTGGCGTACGCGATGATCGACGGCGTAGTACGCGCGCCTTCAGCGTTTTCAATTACTTTGGCCTTGCCGTTTTCCAGCACGGAGACGCACGAGTTGGTGGTCCCCAGGTCGATACCGATAATCTTGCCCATGTTAACTCTCCCGGAACTTGGATTTTGTTGCCGCAGCAGTGGTGGCTAACTGCGGTAGCACTTAAACGCTTGACTTCTTAATGGGGCCGCTGCGCTAAATTTCAAGCCTGCTCATCAATAGAAGGCGAAACCGGCGCCGGCGTCTTGCTGACCACAACCATGGCCGGGCGCAGCAAGCGACCGTTGAGCAAGTAGCCCTTCTGGAAAACCTTCAATACGCTGTTGGGCTCGACGTCCGCACTTTCCTGCATCGCCATGGCCTGATGGTGCTCGGCATTGAAGGGCTCGCCATGCGGATCAATGGCTTCAAGCTGATAGCGCTTGAGCGTGTCCTGGAACATCTTCAGGGTCAGCTCGATGCCTTCACGCATCGGACGAATGTTTTCGTCGTCCGGATTGGACAGCTCCAGGCCGCGCTCCAGACTGTCGATGATCGGCAACAGGTCGCCTGCGAACCGCTCCAGGGCGAATTTATGAGCTTTTTCAACATCTTGCTCGGCGCGACGGCGGACATTCTGCAGGTCGGCGGCTACACGCAGCGCCTGATCCTGCGCACCGGCCAGTTGCTCTTCGAGCACTTGTACACGTGCCGCCAGGTCGTCACCCGAATCCTGGGGAGCCTGATTGGCGTCTAGATTTTGCGTGTCCTGCGTCTGTTCGTCAGCCATAGATTTCTCCTTTCAACTTCGTCCGCGAGCTCAACTCGCGCTTCTGCCCCGGTATATGGGGCCGTGTTTTCCAGCTTCAAGGGCGGTCCGACGAATTAACCTTACAAAAAACCCCTGCATATTCATTCCTCCCGGCGCTAAGAAAGTCTTCCACCCAAGCAAATCGAGCTAAGCGAAGGCATTGTCAGGCCGAAACAAAACACTGTATAAATAACCAGACCTAAGCCTGGGAGCGGCCTTTATGCTGGTGCACCTGTCCGTACACAACTACGCCATCGTCGAACACCTCGACCTCGAGCTCGATCGGGGCATGAGCGTGATCACCGGTGAAACCGGTGCCGGCAAATCGATCATGCTCGACGCGCTGGGCCTGACGCTGGGCGATCGCGCCGACAGCGGCGTGGTACGCCCCGGTGCGGACAAGGCCGACATCCTGGCCACCTTCGACCTGATCGACATCCCCGAGGCCAGCGCCTGGCTGGCGGAACGTGACCTGGATACCGACGGCCTGTGCATATTGCGCCGGGTCATCACCGCCGAAGGCCGCTCCCGGGGTTACATCAACGGTACGCCCTGCCCCCTCGGCGACCTCAAGGCCCTGGGCGAGCTGCTGATCGACATTCACAGCCAGCATGAACACCAGTCCCTGCTCAAGACCGAGACCCATCGCCGCCTGCTCGACGAATACGCCGGCGCCACCGATCTGGCCCGCCAGGTTCAACTGGCCGCCCAGCGATGGCGCCAGACCCGCCAGGAACTGGATCGCCTCTCCAACTCCGGCGACGAACAACGTGCCCGCCACCAGTTGCTGAGTTATCAGCTCGAAGAGCTGGAGAACCTGGCCCTGGGCGAAAACGAGCTGGCGGAACTGGAACAGGAACACAAGAACCTCACCAATGCCGAAACCCTGCTGGGCATTTGCCGGCAAGTGGTCGAGCAATGCAGTGAAAGCGACTCGGGGAACGTGCTCAATGCGCTGACCGCCAGCCTGAACCGGCTGTCCAGCGTCAACAATTCGGTAGGCGCCCTGAGCGAAGCGACCAATCTGCTCACGAGCGCACAGATCCAGGTCGAGGAGGCCGTCGGGGAACTGAACCGGTTTCTGGATCATTTCGACGCCGACCCGGCGCGCCTGCAATATCTGGAAGAACGCCTGGACACTATCTATACGCTGGCGCGCAAGCACCGCGTCCAGCCAACCGATGTCGCCGAACTGCAGCAGCGCCTGCTTGAAGAGCTGGAAACCCTGAACGCCAACGACGAATCCATTGAGCGCCTGGGAGACGAACTGGCGTCCTATGCCCGTCATTATCAGGAAAAAGCCAGGGAGCTCAGTGAGCTGCGTCAGCAGGCCGCGACCGGGCTGGCCAGTGCCGTTGAGCAGGAAATCCAGCGCCTGGGCATGCCCGGCGGGCGCTTCACCATCGAGCTGCACCCCAACGCGGGGGACGAGCTTCAACCCAACGGGCTGGAGCAGGTGGAGTTGCTGGTCAGCGCCAACCCTGGCCAACCGCTCAAGGCCCTGGCCAAAGTCGCCTCCGGCGGCGAGTTGTCACGCATCAGCCTGGCCATCCAGGTCATCACCGCACAGACCTCGCGTGTGCCGACGCTGGTATTCGACGAAGTGGACGTGGGTATTGGCGGCCCTACGGCGGAAA
Source organism: Pseudomonas sp. A214 (assembly GCF_900156295.1). Classification (NCBI taxonomy): domain Bacteria; kingdom Pseudomonadati; phylum Pseudomonadota; class Gammaproteobacteria; order Pseudomonadales; family Pseudomonadaceae; genus Pseudomonas; species Pseudomonas sp. A214. The sequence goes on along the minus strand of NZ_LT707062.1, from coordinate 1,637,830 downwards.
TTGTCGGCCAGTTGCTGCGTCGACTCGGGGAGCGCGGCCAAGTGCTGACAGTGACTCACCTGCCCCAGGTCGCAGCCCAAGGACACCAGCATTTATTTGTGCACAAGGTGCGTGACGAGGACGCCACTCGCACCGCCGTGTCCAAGCTGAACAAGAACGAGCGCGTGGAAGAAGTGGCACGGATGCTGGGCGGCATCGACCTCACCAAGGAGTCCCTGGCTCACGCGAAAAAAATGGTCGTCGCGGCAAAAATCTGAACAGCCCAAACGCAAAAAGGCGACCCTGGGGTCGCCTTTTTGCGTTTCAACAGCTTTAAACCGGCTTTCTCTTGCGCACATGCAAGACGAGATGGTGATCGATCAACTCGAAGCCATGCTCTTCAGCAATTTCCTTTTGGCGCTTTTCGATTGCCGGACAAGTGAATTCGACGACCTCACGGGTTTCCACGTCCACCATGTGGTCGTGATGTTCCCCATCGGCCAATTCAAAGACCGCATGACCGCCATCGAAATTGTGACGAGCCACCAGCCCCGCCGCCTCGAACTGAGTCAGGACACGGTAAACCGTGGCCAGACCGACGTCCTCGCCAGCTTCCATAAGCGCCTTGTAGACATCCTCGGCACTCATGTGGCGTTGCTCGGCGGAATCGAGCATCTGCAGAATTTTGACCCGTGGCAGGGTCACTTTGAGGCCGGCTTTGCGTAGTTCGCTATTTTCAACCATGGTCAGCTTTCTCGCGATGCTGCTTCGCAGCTTCTCTTAATGCGGGTATGATCGGCGTTTACGTTGTCCCAGCCAAGATAGTGGAAGTCGCCCACCGATGCAAAACACCAAGCTCTTGCTAACCAGTTTCACCTTTGTGGGACTGCTCGCACTCGCCGGTTGTTCATTCCCCGGGGTTTACAAAATCGACATCCAGCAGGGCAATGTCGTCACGCAGGACATGATAGACCAGTTACGCCCGGGAATGACCCGTCGGCAAGTACGGTTTATCATGGGTAACCCTCTGCTGACCGACACGTTCCATGCCGATCGCTGGGATTATTTGTACAGCCTGCAACCAGGTGGTGGTGAACGCCAACAGGAACGCATCAGCGTTATCTTCAACGCCAATGACCAACTTGTCAGCCTGTCTGGCGATTTCATGCCCGGCGTGAGCCGCGACGAGGCCATTATGGGCCAGGACAGCGGCACTACGGTGACCGACCCAACCCAGAATGCCGAGCAGCCGAAACCGGAAAAACCGGTCAAGCCAGGCTCGTTGCTCGATCAGATCCAGAAGGACGTGGACAACGTCGAGACCGTACCGGTCCCGACGCCAGAACCACTGGATACTTCGCCGCAATAAATTGCTCAATAAAAAACCCGGCTTACCGGGTTTTTTATTGCCTGCAATTCAGAGCTGACTATTGATCAGCTTGGCGCGCCTGGGCGGCCTTGGCGGCGCGCAGCCGCCGAATCTCTTTTGGATCTGCCAATAACGGTCGATAAATTTCAAGTCGATCAGCCGCCTGCACCACCTGGCGATCCGGATCGGCAACCACCTTGCCAAAAATCCCCACCGGGCAAGTGGCCAGATCCAGTTGCGGAAACTCAGCAGCAATGCCGGACGCCTCTAACGCCGCCCGAACACTCGTGCCTTCCGGCACGGAAAATACGCGCAAGACCTGACGATCGACGCCGGCATACACCACTTCCAGCTCAATCACCGGGCAAGCTCGGCGTTTTGCTTGGCGCGCTGGCAGAACGCGTCGACCAGGGTATTGGCCGCCTGATTGAACAACGGCCCCAACGTGGCCCGCACCAACGGACCTGCATAGTCGAACGACAGATCCAGGCTGATCTTGCAGGCCTTCTCTCCCAGCGCCTTGAACACCCAGACGCCGTGGAGCTGATTGAAAGGCCCCTCTTCCAGGTTCATTTCAATGGACTGTCCAGGCACCAGGGTGTTGCGCGTGACAAAGTGCTGGCTCAATCCGCCCTTGGCGACATTGAGCCTGGCGCGCATATGGGCTTCAGAGCTTTCGAGCACTTCGGCGGACGAGCACCAAGGCAAAAATTGCGGGTAACTTGCCACATCGTTGACCAGGTCGTACAACGCCTGCGCCGGATAGGGCAGCAAGGCCGAGCGTTGAATATGTGTCGTCATGTAAGCGTCACTTCCACAGCTGGGCGGCAAACACTACAAGAATGCCGATGGGCGCTACATAGCGCATCAAGAACAGGCTCAAGGTAAATAGTACAGGGCTGCGCAACGACAATTCGTCACGCACCGCCTCACGCCCCATGACCCATCCTGCAAACACCACGAAACACAAACCACCCAGCGGCAGCATGATCCGTGATGTGAAGAAATCAATCACGCCGAAGAAATCCAGCCCTCCGGTTGTTCCCCACTGGTAGAGATGGAACATCCCTCCTTCGTTCACGAAAAACTTCGCTTGCTTCCATATATTGAAGGAAAACACCGTCCCCAGGCCAACGAACCAACAGGTAAAGGCCAGCCAGAACGTCACCCAGGCGCGACTGAGCCGGGTTCGCTCCACCAGATAAGCGACCATGGGTTCCAGCAGGGAAATGGCCGAACTCCAGGCAGCAATGGCCACCAGGAGAAAAAATACCACCCCCATGAATTGACCAAATGCCATGTTGCCGAAGGCGAATGGCAGGCTGACGAACATCAGCCCCGGCCCTTCGCTGGGGTTCAGGCCGGCGGCGAAGACAATCGGAAACAACGCCAGCCCGGCCAGCAACGATACAAAGGTATCCAGCAGCGCGACACCTACAACGGTCTTGGTCAGCGAGGCGCTCTTGGGCATGTAGGCGCCATAGATCATGATCGAGCCCACCCCCACGCTCAGGGAGAAAAACGCATGCCCCATGGCCGGCAGCAGGCCATCCATGACTTTCTCCGGCTGGAAATCGAACATGAAGTGAACGCCCTCCATGAAGTGCCCGGTGGTCATGCTGTAGCCCAGCAATACCAGGATCATCACGAACAGCAGCGGCATCATGATTCGCAGGCTGCGCTCAAGCCCCGCAACCACCCCGCGGGCAATCACCACCGCAGAAAGCAGCATGAAAATCGTATGCCAAAGTGTCAGCCGCCAGGGATCGGAGATCACATCGCCGAAGTAGGCGCCAACCTGATCGGGTGTCACCCCCTGAAAGTCCCCACGCCCCATATCGATGATGTAGTCCAGCGACCAGCCGCCGACCACACTGTAGAAAGACAGGATCAGCAGCGCCGTGATCATTCCGGCAAACGCGCCCCACGACCACTTGGCCGAGTGCCCGGCCTCCACTGCCAGCACCTTCAGGGCATTGGCCGGGCTTTGCCGGGCGCGACGACCGATGAGGGTTTCGGCCAGCATCACCGGCGCGCCGATGAGCGCGATGCACGCCAGAAACATCAATACAAAGGCACCGCCGCCATAGACGCCGACCATGTAGGGAAACTTCCAGATACTGCCCAGCCCCACGGCCGAACCGGTTGCGGCGAATATGAAGACCCAGCGGCTAGCCCAACTGCCGTGGACAGAAACCTTGTCTGTCGACATCGTGATCACGCCCAAGCGTTCGAAAAAGAGGCCGCATTGTCCGGGATTCATTCAACCTGCTCAAGCACGTAGCTTCACCGTAGCCGACACGCCCGCAACTGCCTATAATGCCGCCCCTATGGCTAAACAGAAGAAACACCCCACAGGGACCATCGCGCAAAATAAAAAAGCGCGACACGACTACTTCATCGAACAACGTTTCGAGGCTGGCATGGTCCTGGCCGGCTGGGAAGTAAAGAGCTTACGTGCAGGCAAGGCGCAACTGGTCGACAGTTATGTGCTGCTCAAGGACGGCGAGGCCTGGCTGCTGGGCAGCCATATCACGCCCCTGACCACCGCCAGCACCCACGTGATCGCCGATCCGACACGTTCGCGCAAGCTGCTGCTCAACAAGCGCGAGCTGGAAAAGCTCTTCGCGTCCGTGCAGCAAAAAGGCTACGCCTGCGTCTGCACGTCGTTGTACTGGAGCAAGCATTTGATCAAATGCGAAATTGCGCTGGGCAAAGGCAAGAAGGAATACGACAAGCGTGATACCGAGCGCGAACGCGACGCCGGTCGCGAGCTGCAACGCGCGGTACGCAACAAGGGCAAGGAAGACTGATTCTTTCGCCTGGGTTATGCGTTCGCTGAAGATCCAATGTGGGAGCGAGCCTGCTCGCGATGACGGAGGCACATGCAACCTTGATGTGTCAGACAAACCGCTTTCGCGAGCAGGCCCGCTCCCACAGGGGTCCAATCACTATAGAACCCACTGACTACATCCCCTTGCGCCGCTCTGCCCGCGCCACCCGCTGCACTTCCTGACGCACCTCTTCCAACACTTCCTGCACATACAGAATATGCCGACTGGAGACTTCCCGCGCCTGCTCGGCGTGGCCGCCCATAATGGCCTGGTACAACTCCCGATGCTGACTGATCAGCATGTCTCGGGTTTCGCTGCGCTGTTTGTACATGCCGCCAATGTTGGTGACGACGTTGCGCCTGAGCAGATCGAACAGACCCCGAATCGTATGCAGCAACACTGCATTGTGACTGGCTTCGGCGATGGCCAGGTGAAACCGCGCATCCGCCGCGCCCTCCTCAGCCCGACTCACATTTTCATGGCGTGAATAGCAATCCTGAAGCTCCTCGAACGCCGCCGTCAGCCGCTCGCGGTCCACGTCCGTGGCCCGCTGTGCCGCGTAGTAAGCGCAGGAAGCTTCCAGCGTATGGCGAAACTCCAGCAAATCACGTTGCGCCTCAGGATTGCTTTCCAACAACTGCAACAGGGGATCACTGAAGGTTGAGCCCAGCGACTCCACCACATAGTTGCCACCGCCCTGGCGACTGACCAGCAAACCCTTGGCCGCCAGTTTCTGAATCGCTTCGCGCAACGAAGGGCGTGACACGCCGAACTGCTCGGCCAAGGCACGCTCGGCGGGCAGGCGTTCGCCGGACTTCAGCGTGCCTTCAAGGATCATTCCTTCAAGCCGCTCGACAATATCGTCAGACAAACGGCGCTGACGAATCTGATCAAACCCCATAACTCGACTCTCCACGATCCCGACGGCTCGCCGGGCTCTCTATTCTCGCCTATCCGCGCCCCGCCGACACCCTCCAGAAGCCACTTCGACCCACAGATCAGATGCCATCGGCCGCACTCATTCGACGAAAGTTTCAGAGCGGCAAATTGACATGCGACAACCAAGGCTTTTACCCTAGCCGACAGCGCTTGTAAATTGGTCTTACCAATTATCCAAAATCGCTGACCAGTGCCTGACCAACAACAATTAGGGGCCCACCCACTATGCAAACCTGGCAACAGCTCTACAGCCCGCTCGGCAGCCTCGGCTTGTCCGCACTTGCGGCCGTTATTCCCATCGTATTTTTCTTCCTGGCCCTGGCGGTGTTTCGCCTCAAGGGACATGTGGCCGGCAGCATCACCCTGGCCTTGGCGATTGCCGTGGCAATCTTCGCGTTTCAAATGCCGGCGGACATGGCGTTCGCTGCTGCCGGTTATGGTTTTGCCTATGGCCTGTGGCCTATCGCCTGGATCATCGTCGCGGCGGTGTTTCTCTACAAACTGACCGTCAAGAGCGGCCAGTTCGAAGTGATCCGCAGCTCGGTGCTGTCGATCACCGATGACCAGCGCCTGCAGGTGCTGTTGATCGGCTTTTGCTTCGGGGCATTTCTGGAAGGTGCCGCCGGCTTCGGCGCGCCGGTAGCGATTACCGCGGCGCTGCTGGTCGGCCTGGGCTTCAATCCCCTGTACGCCGCCGGCCTTTGCTTGATCGCCAACACCGCCCCCGTGGCCTTCGGCGCCCTGGGCATTCCGATTATCGTGGCCGGCCAGGTCACCGGGATCGACGCGTTCAAGATCGGCGCCATGACGGGCCGTCAATTGCCATTGCTGTCGCTGTTTGTACCGTTCTGGCTGGTGTTCATGATGGATGGCCTGCGCGGCGTTCGGGAAACCTGGCCGGCGGCGCTGGTGGCAGGCTTGAGCTTCGCCATCACCCAATACTTCACTTCCAACTTCATCGGCCCGGAACTGCCGGACATCACGTCGGCCCTTGCCAGCCTGGTTTCCCTGACCCTGTTCCTGAAAATCTGGCAGCCAAAACGCACCGCAGGCGCCCAGATTGCCGGCGCCACCTCCAGCGCAGCCATTACCGCCAGCGTCGGCGGTTTCGGCCAGCCACGCAGCACCGTGGCTTCCCCTTACAGCCTGGGAGAAATCCTCAAGGCCTGGTCACCGTTCCTGATCCTCACCGTGCTGGTGACGATCTGGACGCTCAAACCGTTCAAGGCGATGTTCGCCCCGGGCGGATCGATGTACGGCTGGGTGTTCAATTTCGCCATCCCGCACCTGGATCAGATGGTGATCAAGGTCGCGCCGATCGTGACCAATCCAACAGCCATCCCGGCGATCTTCAAACTTGATCCGATTTCCGCCACCGGCACAGCGATTTTCTTTTCCGCATTGATCTCGATGCTGGTGCTGAAGATCAACCTCAGAACTGGTCTTACCACTTTAAAAGAAACCTTCTACGAGCTGCGTTGGCCTATCCTGTCCATTGGCATGGTGTTGGCGTTCGCCTTCGTCACCAACTTCTCGGGCATGTCGTCCACCATGGCCCTGGTATTGGCCGGCACGGGCGCGGCGTTTCCGTTCTTCTCGCCCTTCCTGGGGTGGCTGGGAGTATTCCTGACCGGTTCCGATACCTCGTCCAACGCGCTGTTCGGCTCACTGCAAGCCACCACCGCGCACCAGATCGGCGTCAACGACACATTACTGGTCGCAGCCAATACCAGTGGCGGCGTGACCGGCAAGATGATTTCGCCACAGTCCATTGCCGTGGCCTGCGCTGCGACCGGCCTGGTGGGCAAGGAATCGGATCTGTTCCGTTTCACCCTGAAACACAGCCTATTCTTTGCAACGATCGTGGGCTTGATCACCTTGGCCCAGGCCTACTGGTTCACCGGCATGCTGGTGCACTAAGCACGACAGCTAACACCGAAAAAGAACGACGCCGAACCACGATTCGGCGTCTGCTATTGATAACCGGGTCTGCAAGGCTGCTGAAAGATTCCTTATCTATATTCAGCAGCCTCAGCGGACGGATAACCGGGACCACCCGGAGACACGCCTGATGAGCGAGCTTTTTTACAACGCCGTGCCGAATGCGACCCGTGTCGCCCCGCCATTGCCCGAGCCTCGGCAGTACCCCAGCAACAAGCCCGAACGGGTTTACCTGTTCGGAACCTGCGTGGTGGACCTGTTCTATCCCGAAGCCGGGATGGATGCGATTCATCTTCTGGAGCGCGAAGGGATACGGGTGGACTACCCGCAAGGGCAGACCTGTTGCGGGCAACCGGCGTACACCTCCGGTTACACCGAGCAGGCCCGGACGGTAGCGCGGGCGCAATTGGCGTTGTTTGCCGGAGATTATCCGGTGGTGGTGCCGTCGGGCTCCTGTGCCGGCATGCTGCGCGAGCATTATGCCGACCTGTTCAAGGACGAGCCCGATACGCTCAAACAGGTCCAGGCCCTGGCGGCCAGAACCTATGAATTGGCCGAGTTTCTGCTGTTTGTCTGCAAGGTGCAGTTGAACGACAGGGGCGAACCGGTGAAGGTCGCGCTGCACACCTCCTGCTCGGCACGACGGGAAATGAACACCCACTTGCATGGCCGCGCCTTGCTGGCGCAGCTGGACAACGTGGAGCGCGTCGAACACAGCCATGAAAGTGAATGCTGTGGGTTTGGTGGGACGTTCAGCGTTCGCATGCCGGATATTTCCGGCGCGATGGTGGCCGACAAGACCCGCGCGCTGAAGGAGTCCGGCGCGCACCAGGTCGTCAGTGCCGACTGCGGTTGCCTGATGAATATCAATGGCGCCCTGGAGAAACAGCGGCAAGCATTACGCGGGCAGCACCTGGCGAGCTTCCTCTGGCAGCGCACCGGGGGTGTCGTATGAGCACACCGACGCTGATTCCGACCGTTGAGGTGCAGGAAGATTTTCGCGCCCGGGCCCACAAGGCGCTGGACGACACGCAACTGCGAAACAACTTTCGCACAGCGATGGATTCACTGATGACCAAGCGGGCAGCGTCCTTCAGCGATGCCCACGAAAGAGAACATCTGCGAGTGCTGGGCAATGCCGTCCGCGCTCGTGCGTTATCGAAGTTGCCCGACCTGCTCGAGCAGCTTGAAACCAACCTGACCCGCAACGGTGTGAAAGTACACTGGGCGGAAACGGTGGACGAAGCCAATGGCATCGTCCTCTCGATCATCCGCGCTCACGAGGCGCGGCAAGTGATCAAGGGCAAATCGATGGTCAGCGAAGAGATGGAGATGAACCATTTCCTCGAGGGTCGGGACATCGAATGTCTCGAGTCCGACATGGGGGAATACATCGTCCAGCTCGACCACGAGAAGCCTTCACACATCATTATGCCGGCGATCCACAAGAACGCCGGTCAGGTCGCGTCCTTGTTCCACGACAAACTTGGCGTGGAGTACACCAAGGACGTTGACCAACTCATTCAGATCGGTCGCAAGGTCCTGCGGCAGAAATTCTTCGAGGCTGACATCGGCGTCTCCGGCGTCAACTTCGCCGTGGCTGAAACCGGCACATTGCTGCTAGTGGAAAACGAAGGCAACGGGCGGATGTCCACCACCGTGCCACCGGTTCACATTGCCGTGACCGGCATCGAAAAAGTCGTGGAGAACCTGCGGGACGTGGTGCCGCTGCTCTCGCTGCTGACCCGCTCGGCCCTCGGCCAGCCGATCACCACCTACGTCAACATGATCTCCGGCCCACGCAAGGCCGACGAACTGGACGGCCCTCAGCAAGTGCACCTGGTCCTGCTGGACAACGGGCGCAGCCAGGCATTCGCCGACAGCGAACTGCGCCAGACCCTGAACTGCATTCGTTGCGGCGCCTGCATGAATCATTGCCCGGTCTACACCCGAATCGGTGGTCATGCCTACGGCGAGGTTTACCCGGGGCCTATCGGAAAAATCATCACGCCGCACATGGTGGGCCTGGCCAAAGTGCCGGACCACCCAAGCGCCTCTTCACTGTGCGGTGCCTGCGGCGAAGTGTGCCCGGTGAAGATTCCAATTCCGGCGCTGTTGCGGCGCCTGCGCGAAGAAAACGTCAAGGCACCGGACAGTCCGAACCCGGTGATGCGTGGCCAGGGCAGCAAGTATTCGCCCAAGGAGCGCTTCATCTGGAACGCCTGGGCCCGACTCAACAGTTCGCCGCGCCTGTATCGGCTGTTCGCTTTCCTCGCCACGCGCCTGCGCGCCCTGACGCCCGACAACGTCGGCCCATGGACGCAGAACCACAGCGCCCCCAAACCCGCCGCCCGCTCATTGCATGACCTGGCCCGCGAACACCTGAACCAGCAGGGAGACCGTCGATGAGCGCCAAGGACAATATCCTCGCCAAGCTGCGTAAAAGTCTGACCGGCACCACACCAGTGGCCGACAACTTCGATGTCGACCTGGTGACGAAAACCTATCGCTACGCCCCTGAGGAGCGCATCGCTCAACTGCGCAAACTGATGGAAGCGGTGCACACTGAAATCCACCTGACGTCTGGCGAAGGTTGGCCGGCGCTGCTGGCGCAGTTGCTGCGCGACCGTCAATTACCCAGCCTGCTCATCGCCCCGACGACGCCTCACGGGCAAAAAATCACACAGTTCTGGGCGAACAATCCCGAGCTGCCAACGCTCAAGGCCTACGACCGGCCTGTCGAGCAATGGAAAGCCGAACTGTTCAACGACACCCCCGCCAGCCTGACCGGGACCCTGGGTGCCATCGCGGCAACCGGTAGCCTGATTCTCTGGCCGACGCGTGAAGAACCGCGGTTGATGAGCCTGGTTCCGCCGGTGCATTTTGCTTTGCTCAAGGCCAGCGAAATCCGCGACAACTTCTATGAAGTGCAACAGGAATTCGCCTGGGCCCAAGGCATGCCCACCAACGCCCTGCTGGTCTCGGGGCCCTCCAAGACGGCCGACATCGAACAGGTGCTGGCCTATGGCGCCCATGGTCCGAAGGATCTGGTGGTTCTGATTCTGGAGGACCAATGACGCTTCCGGCCCCTTTCCTGCGCGACGTACAGCAGTTGATCCCGCCAAAGCGCCGTTTCGACGACCCGCTGTCGACATTGGCCTTCGGCACCGACGCCAGTTTCTATCGGCTGATTCCGAAACTGGTGATACGCGTCGAATCCGAAGATGAAGTGATCGCCCTGCTAAAACTGGCCCAACGGGACCAGGTCCCGGTCACCTTCCGCGCCGCCGGCACCAGCCTGTCCGGGCAAGCCATCAGCGACTCGGTGCTGATCGTGCTGGGGGATAACTGGAACGCTCGCGAGATTCGCCAAGAAGGCATGCAGATCCGCTTGCAGCCCGGCGTGATCGGCGCCCAGGCCAATGCCTGGCTGGCACCGTTCGGCCGCAAGATCGGCCCCGATCCGGCATCGATCAACGCCTGCAAAATCGGCGGCATCGTCGCCAACAATGCCAGCGGCATGTGCTGCGGCACAGCGCAAAACACCTATCACACCCTCGCCGGCATCCGCCTGGTACTGGCCGATGGCACCCGTCTGGACACTGAAGATGAAACCAGCGTGGCGGCCTTTCGTACAAGCCATGGCGAACTGCTGGAACGTCTGGCAACCCTTGGCCGCGAGACCCGCGCCAACACCGAGCTGGCGGCTCGAATTCGCCACAAATACCGTCTGAAAAATACCACTGGCCTGTCGCTCAATGCCTTGGTGGATTACGACGAGCCTGTGGATATCTTGAGCCACCTGTTGGTGGGTTCCGAAGGCACGCTCGGCTTCATCAGCGCGGTGACCTACAACACCGTCATCGATCACCCGAACAAAGCCTCGGCGCTGATCGTCTTCCCGGACGTGGAAACCTGCTGCAACGCGGTCACGGTGTTGAAAAGCCAGCCGGTATCGGCGGTGGAGTTGCTGGACCGGCGCAGCTTGCGTTCGGTGCAGGACAAACCGGGCATGCCGGATTTCGTACAGCATCTGTCGACAAATGCCTGCGCCCTGCTGATTGAATCCCGCGCGGCTTCGTCATCTTTGCTGCAAGAGCAACTGGCCCGGATCATGGCATCGCTGGCCGGTTTCCCTGTGGAAAAACAGGTCGACTTCACCGAAGACCCGCGAGAAAACGCGCGACTCTGGGCCATCCGCAAAGACACTTTCCCTGCGGTGGGCGCGGTACGCAAAACCGGGACCACGGTGATCATCGAAGACGTGACCTTCCCGGTCGAGCAACTGGCCCTTGGCGTGAACCGCCTGATCGAGTTGTTCGACAAACATCACTACGACGAGGCGATTCTTTTCGGACACGCCCTGGAAGGCAATCTGCATTTCGTCTTCACCCAAGGCTTCAACAACGCCGAAGAAGTTGCGCGCTATCAAGCATTCATGGATGACGTGGCGCAGTTGGTGGCGGTGGAGTTCGGCGGTTCGTTGAAGGCCGAACACGGCACCGGCCGCAACATGGCGCCATTCGTCGAACTGGAGTGGGGCAGCGACGCCTACCAGTTGATGTGGCAACTCAAACGCCTGCTCGACCCTAACGGCATCCTCAACCCGGACGTGGTGCTCAGCGAAGATCCACAAATCCACCTCAAGCACCTCAAGCCGCTGCCGGCGGCCGACGAGATAGTGGACAAGTGCATCGAGTGCGGCTTCTGCGAGCCGGTCTGTCCGTCCAAAGACCTGACCTTAAGCCCGCGCCAGCGCATCGTGATCTGGCGGGACATCCAGGCGAAAAAGCGCGCAGGCATCGACACTTCAGCGCTGGAAACGGCCTACCAATACCACGGCATCGACACCTGCGCCGCCACCGGGTTATGCGCACAACGTTGCCCGGTCGGCATCAACACCGGCGAGCTGGTGAAAAAACTCCGTAGCCGCAGCGCAACACGTACGAAAACCGCCGATTGGCTGGCAAGCAATTTCGCCATCGCCCTGCAAGGCGCACGCTTTACCCTGCACGTCGCCAACGGTGCCCGAATGCTGCTGGGCGCGCCGCGACTGGCCCGCCTGTCAGCCGGCCTGACCCGACTGTCGAAGGGTCAGGTTCCCCAGTGGGACAACGCCATGCCGCAGCCGGAAAAAGCCATCCGCTTCAGCCCGGCCGTCTGCGACGAACGCCCGCGCGTGGTCTATCTGGCCGCGTGTGTGTCGCGCGCCATGGCGCCGGCGGCGGGTGACAAAGAACAGATGTCGCTGTATGAAAAAACTCAACGACTGCTGGAAAAAGCCGGTTATCAGGTGGTCTTTCCGGACAACGTGGACAGCCTGTGCTGCGGCCAGCCTTTCGCATCCAAAGGCTACGCGGAACAGGCCGAGCACAAACGCCAGGAGTTGATCGGCGCCCTGCTCCACGCCAGCCGCGGCGGGATCGACCCGATCTACTGCGACACCAGCCCTTGCACGCTGCGCCTGGTCCAGGACTTGGGAAATGTTCGATTGGACCTGTACGACCCGGTACGTTTCATTCGTACGCACTTAATGGACCGTCTCGAATTCACCCCGCAGGATGCACCGATTGCCGTACACGTCACGTGCAGTACCCAGCACCTGGGCGAGAGCCAGGCGCTGATCGACCTGGCGCGCAAATGCAGCAAGCAAGTCGTGATCCCCGAAGGCATCCACTGCTGTGGTTTTGCCGGAGACAAAGGCTTCACCACACCGGAGCTCAACGCCCACTCACTGCGAACCCTCAAGGACGCGGTGCAGTATTGCAGCGAAGGCGTCTCCACCAGCCGCACCTGCGAGATCGGTCTGACGCGCCATGGCGAAATCGACTACCACGGCCTGGTGTATCTGGTGGATCGCGTCACCCGGCCCAAATCTGCTGATGCTGAGGGGCTCCCCATCGCACCCGAAGAAAAATCGAATTCCTGCGTTTCGCTGTAGTCACTTGAATAGGCCCGACGCCGTCGGGCCCTTTATTGACTCGGGCCTGGCGGCGATGTCCGGCAGCACCGAGACCAAACGTTCAAGGAGATACACATGAAGCACACTGCATTTGCTGGCTTGTTCATTTCCGCTGCGCTGTTGGCCTCTCCGGTGTTCGCAGATAACCAGGCAGACCTTTGCCAGATCAATCTGCAGAAAATCAAAGACGCCCAGGTCAGCACCGAGCAGATGAGCGAAGGCATGAAAACCGAAATTGACGCCACCGTCGGACAAGCCACGGCGGAACAGGCCAAAGGCACCGAGGAAGGCACCAAGAACTGCATCTCGCTGACCACTCAGGCCATTCAGAAATTGCAGAACAACACCAAAGGCGATCAGTAGTAACCTCGCGTCAGGCCAACCTTCGGGTTGGCCTCAGCCGCGTATTGGCGTACACTGCACAGGCTTGTCGCTCCAGCTGATTCACGGAGCTACAGGCTCGGGGCCGTTTAGGATTCGACGCCGGTTGCGAAACTTTAGGTGCATGCCGAGTTGGTAACAGAACTCGTAAATCCACTGTTGCAACTTCCTATAGTTGCCAATGACGAAACCTACGGGGAATACGCTCTCGCTGCGTAAGCAGCCTTAGCCCTTCCCTTCTGGTACCTTCGGGTCCAGCAATCACCAGGGGATGTCCGTAAACCCAAAGTGATTGTCATATAGAACGGAATCGCCGTGCAGTACGTTGTGGACGAATCGGCTAAAACTTACACAACTCGCCCAAAGCACCCTGCCCGTCGGGTCGCTGAGGGTTAACTTAATAGACACGGCTAAGCATGTAGTACCGACAGCGGAGTACTGGCGGACGGGGGTTCAAATCCCCCCGGCTCCACCACTTCATCATCTAAAGACGTCCACGGACGTCTTTTTTTGTGCCTGAAATCCAGTAAATACGGGGGTTTCAGGGCCATTGAGCTCAGCAGAGGAGTCGTGAGTTCTCACCGGTTGAGTATTCCCATGGTATTCCAAGCCATCCGAGTCATTGTTTTGGGATACCAAAACGCTGACAGAGGTAGCTCTCATGCCTGCCTCCGCCTCTCCGGCCGTCAGCTCAAGCCGGTCGAGATAAAGACAAGGATTTCGTCCTCAGCCATGGTGACCTTCACCGCTCTATCGGTCTGGAAGAGATTAGGGAATGACCGAGAATGCTGATCAATCGCTCGAATTCTGGACAGGCAACTTTTCAGCCTCGCTTACCCGTCTGCATCTGTTGCAGCGTGGATACTCTCGTGCCCAATGAACGTGCTCGAAGAACAGCGCCGCAATGACAAAAAAGACGGGGACTTTTTGTGGCTGCCATCGTCAGTCAACAATCGATAGGTCTGTACCCGGACGACACATCTTGTTAGATTCCTTTAATGGCAAAAAGCCACTGATCACTACTGACAAGGACGTGAGATGACCAACGTTAACGTTTACCTGCGCGAGAACCTCGGCAGCGTTTCGAACAAAATGTCCATCGCTCCGCAGATCGACGAAAAAAAACTCAACAACGCAGTCAAATCATTCGCCTTCGGTGGCAACCCTTCCAACGTGGTCGCCCTGCTCGATAACACACTGCTGGGCAGCGGCAAGGACGGCATTCTGTTCACTGGTGAACAGCTCATCTATCGCGCTTCGTTCTCCGATCCAGTCAGTGTTCCCTATGCTTCGATTGCCTCGGCGGAATACGTTGAAACTGTCACCGGCAGCAAGAGTGACAAAATCGAAGTGTCGCTGCTGATCCACCGCAACGAAGGTAGCAGCCTGTCCATTACCGGCCTACTGAACTGTAACTACCGCAAACTGGCGGAAACGCTACAAGCCTGTGTGCAGGACTTCGGCGAGTACAGGGAAGAGCGCCAACTAGTTTCCATCGATGAACTGAGCGAAGCGCTGAAAGTGGCCTACGTCCAGGCTGTCATCAATATGGCTTATGACAACGACGACATAATCGATGACAAGGAATTCGCTGAAATCCTGCAGTTGATGACGCGTCTGGACCTGAGCCCCGAAACTCGCTTTACCCTGAGGGCCTACATGGGCTCCAGCAATGCGCAAATCCCCCTGGAAACCTTGCTGGCCCGAATCGATAACCACAGCCCGGGCGGTCAAATCAAGGCGCTGCATATTTCCCTGGTCAAGGATCTGATCAATCTCTTCTACAGCACCGGTGGCCGGGATATTGGCGCATTCGGGTTTCTGCAAAAACACCGCGGGCTGTTATTAGTCAGCGATGAAGAGATCGAACTGGCCGTGCTGGCAATCAAAAACGACCACGACATGCTTCGCGATGACATGACCGATGACCAGATTGTCTCGGCCCTCAAACTACTGTCCGCCAAGGCTGCGGCCGTAGGCACTCCCTTGGCGGCGGTGTACTTGTCGGGGTCGGTGGTGGGCATGTCCGCCGCCGGGCTGACGTCTGGTCTGGCTAGCTTGGGCATGGGTGGTTTGCTCGGAATGTCAGGAATGATGACGGGCATAGGCGTCGCAGTGTTGATCGGCGTAGGGACCTATGCCGGCGTGCGCAAGCTGACTGGCGCCAACGAGCTGACCCGCTCCAAGCGTCGTGAGCTGATGCTCAATGAAGTGATCAAACAAACCCAACTGACCATTTCCCTAGTGATGAAAGACATCAATTTCATCACCGGCAAACTCAACGAATACATCCTGGCCCACGGCGCTCAGGACGAGAAAATCAAGAAGCTACTGGGCCTGATGACGCAAATGACCGGCGCCGGCACGGTACTGACCGACAAATCCAACTCCGCCCAGGCCAGCGCGACCAAATTGCGCTGCGCCCAGTACCTGGACGAAGGCAAGCTCAAGTCGCTGACTCGCGAACCGACCAAAGCCGAACTTTATGACTTCATCCGCGGCTTCTATGAGGAACGCTCGGTCGTGGTCACCAGTAAGGACGCCGAAGAACAAACGGTGACCAAACTCGGTATTAAACGCTATAAAAACAGCAAGGATCTGGAAAGCCTTGCCAGGGCCTTCGAGGCCGTTGGTTACTTCAACGTAAGCGACGTTCTCAAAGGCACGGCGGCAGACGTTGCCGGCAAGGCGCGTGAGAAACTGAGCGGTCTGTTCTCATGACGCAGAAGCGCTTTCTGGACGATCAGGCGCAGGCCATGCTCGTCCAGCAGCACCAGCTCGACAAGACCAATGCTCATCTGGACAGTATGCTCAGCTCTCTCAACAGCTTGAGCCAGGACCAGCGCAGCAACGACACACTGCTCGACAGTCTGCTGGCCCAGGCGCAGAGCATTGTCAACGAGCAGGACACAGTGTTCGTCGTCGAAGAGCAGGACCTGGTGGTCTTCGATGAATACTTGCTGGATGCACCGTCGGACTATCAAACGACGCTGCAACCCCTAGCCCTGCTCGACACCATTGACATCGATGCCGACACCGACTGGCCGTCCTACCTGTCGCAGTTGGAGAACTACGCCACGCGGCACGACCTCGCC
Organism: Pseudomonas sp. A214; assembly: GCF_900156295.1. Taxonomy (NCBI): domain Bacteria; kingdom Pseudomonadati; phylum Pseudomonadota; class Gammaproteobacteria; order Pseudomonadales; family Pseudomonadaceae; genus Pseudomonas; species Pseudomonas sp. A214. The sequence continues at coordinate 1,621,330 of NZ_LT707062.1, read as the reverse complement.
TTCGCCCAAGACCCGTTCCGCGACTTGATGACCGACAGCCAGCGCATTGCGCTGGAGAAACGCATCAAGGACGAATTTTCGATAAAAGCGGCGGCCTGCGACAAATACGACTACATGATTGCCGGCACCTGCGGCCTGATCGGCGGCCTGGTGGATGTGCTGTTCGTCGGAGTCCCCGGGAAAGGGGCGCTGAGCAAGTGGGCAGACAACCAGACCGACAACGCGGTGCAGCGGTTTGCCAAGTTTAACGGCTGGAAAGGTCCGGGCAAGCCTGGCCAAGAGACCGCCAGCGCCATAGGTTTTCTCGAGAAAAAGTTCAAGATCAATTACGACCACGGCACCAGCCATGACACGGGCGGAGCTGTGAAGAATATGTCGCTCAGCAACCATCACGTCAAAAGCCTCGGCCATTCCCCGGATCTGGTCGGAATGTTTTTTTCCATCCTCGATCAGTTCAGCAACACAGCGCACTTCGTCGACAAGGGGAAGCTGATCAGCATCAATACTGACACCTTCGAGCTCAGCGGCAGCAACGTAGTCGCCAAGGTATTTGCCGGTTTTATGAATTGGTTGGGGCATTTGTTTTCCGACATGGCCGGCTCGTCGGGCGGGCGCGGCAAAGTGAACGCCGGGCGCGGTTCAGGCATTCCAATGCCCTTCTACTCGCTGCTGCAATTTATCAATGTGGGCTCTTTCGGACAGCATCGCCAGACATTTTCGACCATAGCGGTGAAAGTCTTCGAGTCGGGCTACGACTTACGCCACGGGTTGGCGATGGCGATCCCCGTACTGATCACCGAACTGCTCACCCGAATGATGTGGGTTGTGAAGCAGCGCTTTTATCATGAACAGGATTGGCGCGATTGCGTCCCTTCCGCCAACAATCCGGAGTTACGCCGGATGCTGCTGATCGGCCACGGCACGTTGTGCCTGGTCGATACCACCGATGCGGCCCTGCGTTCGGGCGGCAACATCGTCGCCTTCATGTTGCGCAGCAACCTAGTGGCCTGGACCCGGTTCGGGACGCTGGCGATCAAGGAAGTCAAAGCCTACTACATGGCGGGGTCGCTGGATGTGGAAGCGGTGGATGCCTATCTGGATGCGGAATATGCGCGGTTGACGGGCACTTGAAATGTGTCTGAGAGAAAGAGGAAAGGAGATAGAGTTATTTATAAATCATAGTAAATAGATCTGTTCCCTTTCCCAAGGTTTGGTCAGAGTTTCTATAGGCCGTAACGCAGGATAGGATCCTATCGACAAATAGACGGCATTAGGCCATCATTGCCCAGTATTTGTTATCAGCATCCACCACTTAATAGGGAAATTATGAAATCCGTAGCTTTTTTTACCAATAAAGGTGGTGTAGGAAAAACCACACTTGTATGCAACCTCGCAGCATACTTAGCCAACGTAAAGCATAAAAAAATACTTTTAGTAGATGCTGACCCGCAAACAAATGCAACCCAGTACACATTCGACGATAATGTACTAGAGGAAATTTATGATAAAAAAACAGCCTTTACAATTTATTCAATGGCACGCCCGCTATCCCAAGGCAAAGGATACTCAGTAGGGAATCAGTACCGCAGATCAGAGTCATTTGGCATTGATGTACTATTAGGTGACCCCCGACTAGCACTAATTGAAGACACTTTGGCCTCCGACTGGAATTCAGGTGGGATTCGCGGTGTACGAACGACTTATATGTTCCGCGAATTCTTATCGCACTGCGATGACTATGACTACGTTTTTTTTGACATGGGACCATCGCTGGGATCGATAAATAGAGCTGTATTGATAGCATGCGACTATTTTATACTTCCACTTTCGATGGATATTTTCAGCATTCGAGCAACAGAAAACATATCTGCATGGCTCAAAGAATGGAAAAAACGGCTGGACCTGCATCTTCAGGGCCTATCAGAGCCAGAAGAGACGGAAGTAGATGACCTAGAATTCAGGCTTAAACTTCTCGGATATGTCAATCAACAGTACACGGCTAAGAAAGACGCGACTGGTGAGAGACGTGCAGTTAAAGCGTATGAAAAAATCATGTCAGAAGTTCCAAAAGCGATTGAAAACAGTCTAATCGAGCAACAAAATAGTCCTGCGGGACTGGATTACAAGCTCGGATCCATCCCCAACCTCCACAGCTTAATACCAATGTCTCAAAATAGTCGAAAACCTATTTTTGACTTAAAAGCTTCTGACGGTATTGTTGGAGCACACTTCATGAAGGTTAAAGAGTCAGCAGATATTTTTGAAAGGATCGCTGAGAACTTCACCTCCAACGTGAAGGCTTTCCAATGATCGCATGGCCTGAAGAAGTAGTTTCGTCCATAGCCCGAAGAAGATCAGTAATATTTATGGGTGCAGGATGTTCTATGACATCCGTTAATGCAGCAGGCTTAAGCCCTCCATCTTGGAAAGCATTTTTGACTGCGGGGATAGCTCGCTGCACAGGGCCTAAAACCGAGCTAAACAGACTCCTCAAAAACGGAGATTATTTAAGCTGCTGCCAGATAATAAAATACAAGCTTGACCAAGACTGGGTACCATTTGTAGAGAGCAACTTTCTAACCCCACAGTTTAGACCTAACGAACTCCACAGAGCCATATTTTCTCTAGACTCATCCATTGTACTAACACCTAACTTTGATAAAATTTTCGATAGCTATGCATCCACTCAAAATCATAATTTGCTAAAGATAAAAAAAATATTACGACGAGGATATTCCCAGAGTACTTCGCGGCACTGGCCACCAGCGTTTAATTTTGAAAGTACACGGCTGCATAGACACTCCAGACAAGCTGATATTCACCAGAGAGGATTACGCAGACATCCGCAATGAACATGCGAATTTTTATCGCGCCATTGACTCTCTAATTTTCACCCACACATTCATATTCATTGGCTGCGGGATGAATGATCCAGATCTATCATTAATACTGGAACAGTACGCTCGCTCATTCGGCGCCGCGCCACCTCACTTTGTTACTTTAGGCGGAACAATCACACCCGAGTACAAGAGACTTCTATCCAGCAATTACAACTTAAAAGCTTTGCAATACAACTCAACCAACAATCACCAAGAGCTTTTGGAATCAGTAAACCAGCTCGCTCTGCTAGTTGAAACTGAAAGATCAGCCCTTTCAGCTTCCACACTTTGGTAAAGCAAACAATCAACTTCGCGCTGTCGCCAGCAGCGCAACCCCAACAGAAATCAATAACTATCCACCTACTCTCATAAATTTCGCACATATAACCTTCAGTGAGTCCCTCGATCAAAGATCAAGACTCCTCACCTCATTCCCCAACCGCACCGGCGCCTCCCCAGTAATCTCGTGCAGCAGTGCGGTGACGGTCTCTCCCTCGATCGCCCCCTGCTCCTGCAAAAGGTCCGCCACCGCGCGGACGGCAAACCAGTAACGATGCACAAGGCAACTGCTACGGGCGATGGCTCGGGATTCGGCGTCGAGCAACAGGCGTGGGGGCAGCAGGCTGATCAGTTCATGCCCGCGGACGAGGTCTGCGCGGCCACTGCTTCGGAACAGCCGGTCGGATTGGCGATGTCGGTAGATCGCTTCGGCCACAGGCCCTGAAAAGCAATGGATCAGGTCGCGTTCAATAAAGTCGACCATCGATGGCAAATATTCAGCAATTCCCCGGGCGGTGAAGGCCGGGCGCAGGACGAGGTAATCGGCCTCCACTAACCCTTCGGCGTATTGCGGGTGACCGAGCAGGTCGAACATCGGTCCCGCGCGGGCTTCAGCCCGGGTGCGTACGGTGACGCGTTTTATAGGCTGGCCGTTCCACCAAAAAGCCAAGGCGTGGCCGGCTTCGTGGATGGCCGTGCTGCGGGGGCGTTCGTTCATGGTCCGGTCCTCTCCCGTAACCAAGCGCTGGCCCTATCATCTGCCTCGACCGGCAAGCCGGGTAAAAGAATCTGCCTATTAACCATTAATACTGCGGCTATTAGCGATCTGCCACAGAAGGACTAGCCTTGATTCAGCGCCAGCGTAAGCTGGCCGGATCAGACCTGATAAGAGATACGAAAGCGTTCGAAACGTACTGGGCTTGCCGTGGGCCACGATGCGGTCAATCGACGTCGATTGCCGGAAGGCCGAACGATCAATGAGCGAACTGTGAGCCCTGCATCTACGTATTGATTTTCACCTGTCGCTATAGAGCCCGCTCGGGCTGGATAGCTGGATGAATACGACCAAGGTAGCTCCTCATGGCAAACGAATCGAAATGCCCGTTCAATCATGCTGCGGGTGGTGGCACCACAAACCGTGACTGGTGGCCCAACCAGCTGAATCTGAAAATCCTGCACCAACACTCCCCGCTGTCCGACCCCATGGGCGAGGATTTCAACTACGCCGAAGCATTCAAAAGCCTGGATTTCCAGGCCCTGAAAAATGACCTGAATGCGTTGATGACCGACTCCCAGGACTGGTGGCCGGCGGACTTCGGGCACTACGGCCCGCTCTTTGTCCGTATGGCCTGGCACAGCGCCGGCACTTACCGCACCGGCGACGGGCGCGGTGGCGCAGGCTCCGGCCAACAGCGTTTTGCGCCCCTCAACAGCTGGCCGGACAACGTCAGCCTCGACAAGGCGCGCCGGCTGTTATGGCCGATCAAGCAGAAGTACGGTCGCAACATATCCTGGGCCGACCTGATCGTGCTCACCGGCAACGTCGCGCTGGAATCCATGGGCTTCAAGACCTTCGGCTTTTCCGGCGGTCGTCCCGACGTCTGGGAGCCGGATGAAGACGTCTACTGGGGTTCCGAAAACAAATGGTTGGGCGGCGACACCCGCTACGGCAAGCCGGATAAAGCCGCGATGCAAGATCCCGGCGAAGGACAACTGGTGGCCGAGCCGGGCAATGAAGAAAGCCGTACCGATCTGGGGCGCAATCTGGAGAACCCGCTGGCCGCCGTGCAGATGGGGCTGATCTACGTCAACCCGGAAGGCCCCGAGGGTCAACCGGACCCGGTCGCTGCGGGGCTGGATATCCGCGAAACCTTTGGCCGCATGGCGATGAACGATGAAGAGACCGTGGCCCTGATTGCCGGCGGCCATGCCTTTGGCAAGACCCACGGCGCAGGGCCTGCGGACAATGTCGGCGCCGAGCCTGAAGCCGCCGGCCTGGAACAACAGGGCCTGGGCTGGAAGAACGCATTCGGCACCGGCAAAGGCCCCGACACCATCACCAGTGGCCTGGAAGTGACCTGGACCACCACGCCCACCCGCTGGAGCAACAATTATCTGGAGAACCTGTTCGGGTTTGAGTGGGAGCTGACCAAGAGCCCGGCCGGTGCGCATCAGTGGACCCCAAAAAACGGTGCTGGCGCGGGCATCATTCCGGACGCCCATGATCCGTCCAAGCGTCGCAATCCAACCATGCTGACCACTGACCTGGCGCTGCGCTTCGACCCGATCTACGAGAAAATCTCACGGCGCTTCCTGGAGAACCCGGACCAATTGGCCGACGCCTTCGCCCGGGCCTGGTTCAAGCTGATCCACCGCGATATGGGCCCGCTCTCGCGCTACCTCGGCCCGGAACTGCCCAACGAAGAGCTGCTCTGGCAGGACCCTATCCCGGCAGTGGACCATGCCCTGGTCAACGACAGCGACATCGCATCCCTCAAAGGCAAACTGTTGGCCTCGGGCCTGTCGGTTTCACAACTGGTGTCCACCGCCTGGGCGGCCGCGTCCAGCTTCCGTGGCTCCGACAAGCGCGGCGGTGCCAACGGTGGCCGGCTGCGTCTGGCCCCGCAGAAAGATTGGCCGGCCAACCAGCCGGAACAATTGGCGCAGGTGCTGGCGACTCTCGAAAAAATCCGGGACGAGTTCAACGGGGCCCAGTCCGGTGGTAAAAAAATCTCCCTGGCGGACCTGATCGTGCTGGCTGGCAGCGCCGGCATTGAACAGGCGGCGAAGAATGCCGGGCTCAGCGTGACGGTGCCTTTCTCGCCGGGGCGTATGGACGCCAGCCAGGAGCAGACCGACGTCGAGTCGTTCGGCTTTCTTGAACCCATCGCCGATGGCTTTCGCAACTACCTCAAGGGCAGGTATCGCGTATCCGCCGAGGCACTGCTGATCGACAAGGCGCAACTGCTGACCCTCAGTGCACCGGAAATGACCGCACTGATCGGCGGCCTGCGTGTGCTCGATACCAATGTCGGCCAAACCCGGCATGGGGTTTTCACCCAACGGCCAGGTGCGTTGACCAACGACTTCTTCGTCAACCTGCTGGACATGGGCGTGGAATGGAAACCGCTCTCAGACGACCAGCAAACGTTCGAAGCCCGCGACCGCAAGACCGGTCAGGTCAAATGGACCGGCACTCGTGTCGATCTGGTCTTCGGCTCCAACGCCCAACTACGGGCCCTGGCCGAAGTGTATGCCAGCGCAGATGCGCAGGAGCAGTTCGTCAGCGACTTCATCGCTGCGTGGGTCAAGGTGATGAACCTGGATCGGTTTGATCTGAGGTGAGGTTGTCAGGCGCTGAGAGAAGCCCTCAATCTGATCCAGGTTGAGGGCTTCGTTCTCTGCTCATTGCTACCCGCCTCTCATGAACTTTTCTTCACCCCACGCGTTCGCGTGATTGGGTAAAGTCCCCTCGCTCATTCAAGAAACTAAGGTTTTAGCCCGCCCTCCCGCGGGCTTTTTTTTGCCTGGAATTCAGGATAACCCTGAGGCGCGCAGCAAGTTCTCCAGCGAATGCCTGACACTCCAAAAAAATCCTTTCAGATCCAGAGTCGGCAGCCGATACAGCCCTGTTACACGTTTTAGCTGGCTCAAAAACAACAATCTTCCAGCGTACCGACGATCAAGCAGCACAACGTTCCTGGAGGAATATGATGAATAGCTGGTTTGGCAACATTAGCGTCAACATGAAACTGGGCCTGGGCTTTGGCCTGGTGCTGGTACTGACCTGCGTCCTGGCACTGACCAGTTGGACCAGCCTGGGAGGGCTGATCGACCGCAGCAACTGGATGAGCGACATCACCAAGCTCAATGCCGGCTTGACCAAGCTTCGGGTCGTGCGCCTGCAATACATGCTCACCAATGGCGACGAGACCGCCGCACAGAATGTGCAAACCACCCTCGATAGTTTCGTTGCACAACAGAACGCGCTGCTGAGCAGCTTCAAGAGCCCGGAAAACGTCAAGCTGCTCAAGGAGCAGAGCGCGACGATCAGCGCCTATCAGGTGTCCCTGAACAAAATGCGCAACGCCTACCGCAGCGCCAACACCGCCCGCGACGCGATGACTGCCAACGCCGGGACCGCTTACCAGCTGATCGAGACGATCAATACCGACGTTCAGCAAATGCTCTCGAGCGACCAGCGCCTGGAACAGTACCAGGCCATCACCGAGGCCAAGCAGGCGTTCATGTTGGCCCGCTATGAAGTGCGCGGCTACACCGCCAACAGCAACCCCGAAAACGAACGCAAGGCCGTCGCCCAACTGGATGCCGCCCTCGCTTCGCTCCAACCGCTGAATGCGTATTTCGCCAGCACCCGGCAAGGTGAGCTGCGTCAGCTCGAAGCTGCCCTGACTCAATACCGCAGCTCCGTCCAGGCTTTCACCCAGGCCATTGCCGAGGCGGTGCAGGCCCGCAAGGAAATGACCGACCAGGGCACGACCATCGTCTCCCTGAGCGAACAGCTGTATCAGATCCAGCTCGACCGTCGCGATGCCGAAAGCGCCCAGGCCCGCACCCTGCAATTGGTCAGCACGTTGTTGGCGTTGCTGGTAGGCATCATCGCGGCGGTCATCATCACTCGCCAGATCACCCGACCGCTGCGCGAAACCCTGGCGGTGGTCGATCGCATCGCCAGTGGCGACCTCTCGCACAACCTCATCGTTACCCGTCGCGATGAGCTGGGCGTACTGCAACAGGGCATCGCACGCATGGGCGTGACCCTGCGCGATCTGATCAGCGGCATCCGTGATGGCGTGGCCCAGATCGCCAGTGCTGCCGAACAATTGTCCGCAATAACCGAGCAGACCAGCGCCGGCGTCAACAGCCAGAAAGTCGAGACCGATCAGGTGGCGACCGCCATGCACGAGATGACCGCCACGGTTCAGGAAGTTGCCCGCAACGCCGAAGAGGCATCCCAGGCAGCCGCCGCGGCAGACGGTGAAGCCCGTGCCGGCGACCAGGTGGTCAACGAAGCCATCGCCCAGATCGAGCGCCTGGCCAGTGAAGTGGAGCGCTCCACCGACGCCATGACCGTGCTGCAACAGGAAAGCGACAAGATCGGCAGTGTCATGGACGTGATCAAGGCCGTCGCCGAACAAACCAACCTGTTGGCCCTGAACGCGGCAATCGAAGCGGCGCGCGCCGGTGAAGCCGGTCGTGGCTTCGCGGTGGTTGCCGACGAAGTCCGTGGCCTGGCCCAGCGCACCCAAAAGTCCACCGAGGAAATCGAAGGCCTGGTGGCCGGTCTGCAGAACGGCACCCTACAAGTGGCCGCCGTGATGAACAACAGCCGCAGCCTCACCGACAGCAGCGTAGCCCTGACTCGCAAGGCCGGCGTCTCACTGGAAAACATCACCCGCACGGTGTCGAACATCCAGTCGATGAACCAGCAGATCGCCGCCGCCGCCGAAGAGCAAAGCGCCGTGGCCGAGGAGATCAGCCGCAGCATCATCAACGTACGCGACGTGTCCGAACAGACCGCCGCCGCCAGCGAAGAAACCGCAGCGTCCAGTGTTGAACTGGCACGTTTGGGTAATCAATTGCAAATGATGGTGAGTCACTTCCGGGTCTGATCATGACAAGCGCCCATTTCCCGGAAGAAATGGGCGCTTTGCGCAATGTCATTACAATCAGTCAAAAAGATCCATCACCTTGGCTCTTTCGTCACGTGGCGGCAGATCTAGTCCAACACCCCCGCTCGCCCATCAATGTGTCCAACCTCGTTACACACTAATCCCGTTGGTAAACACCAACCGATTGCCAAACGGATCCACCACCGTCATGTCCTGGCTACCCCACGGCATGGCCTGAATCTGAGGGCGGGCGAAGGGGTATTGCTTGGCCAGCAGTTGCGCCTGGAAAGCTTCCAGTTCATCCGTTTCGATGCGCAGTGCCGAGCCCGGGGTGCAGTCGCCATGGTGTTCGGACAGGTGCAGCACGCATCCGTCGCGAGAGACTTGCAGGTACAGCGGAAAATCGTCACCAAAGCGATGTTGCCAGTCGACGGTAAATCCCAGGAAGTCGACATAGAACGCCAATGCCTTGGTTTCATCGAAGATCCGCAGGATCGGGGTGGTTTTACCGAAGCTCATGGGTTGCTCCCTGGCTGAAAAGACCCAGTTTAGATGGGTTGAACTCATTGCTTCGGCTATATCAGCGGCTTCTTTAATATCGCAATGCCACCACTGAGAAGCAGATCACAAGGGCATTCCATTGTGTTTCCACCTCTCAAGCGCCGGGTGACGAACTGAATCCACGGCGTAGATCCCCTTCTCGCGCCAGAAACCGCCCGTGCCTGCGCCCATTCGCCCGGCCCTCGCGGTAGCTCAAGACGCCGTTGACCCAAACCCCATCGATACCGTCGGCGGCCCGTTGCGGCTCGTTGAAATCGGCGACATCCCTGATGGTATGAGGATCGAACAACACCAGATCCGCCCAATGCCCTTCCCGAATTTCCCCACGGTCCTTCAGGCCGAAGCGCGCCGCCGACAGGCCGGTCATTTTGTGCACGGCGGTGTGCAACGCAAACAGCCCGATGTCTCGGCTGAAATGCCCCAGCACCCGCGGGAAAGCCCCCCACAAGCGCGGATGCGGAAACGGATCCTCCGGCAAACCGTCGGAGCCGACCATGGACAACGGGTGGGCGAGGATTCGTCGTACGTCGCTTTCGTCCATGCCGTAGTACACCGCGCCGGCCGGTTGCAGGCGCCGCGCAGCATCCAGCAGCGGCACATTCCATTCGGCGGCGATGTCAGCCAGATCGCGCCCTCCCATGTGCGGATGAGGCGTCGACCAGGTGATGGTGATGCGATGGGCATCGGTCACCTGCTTGAGATCCAGAGTCGAGGAGCTGGCCGCATAGGGATAGCAATCACAACCGACCGGATGGGTTTTCGCCGCATTCTCCAGCGCCGCGAGCACCTGCGGACTGCGCCCCCAATTCCCGGCACCCGCACATTTGAGGTGGGAAATGATCACCGGGCTGCGAGCGTGACGGCCGATCTGGAACGCTTCGTCCATGGCCTCAAGCACCGGTTCGAATTCGCTGCGCAGATGGGTGGTGTAGACCGCACCGAATGCGCTCAGCTCTTGGGTCAGTTGCATGACTTCGTCGGTGGAGGCCGAAAATGCGTTGGCGTAGGCCAGGCCTGTGGATAACCCCAGTGCGCCGGCCTCCAGGCTTTCGCGCAGTTGCTGACGCATGGCGGCGATTTCTCTCACGCTGGCGGTGCGCAACAAATCATCCATGTGGTTGCTGCGCAGCGCCGTGTGCCCCACCAGCGCCGCCACGTTGACCGCCGGCGTGGCCGCCTCCACCGCCGAACGATAATCATCGAAACGCGGATAGACGAACGCTTGGGCGGTGCCGAGCAAATTCATCGGGTCCGGCGGCTCGCCCCGCAGGCTCACTGGTGAAGCACTGATGCCGCAATTGCCGACAATCACCGTGGTCACGCCCTGGCTGAGTTTGGGCAGCATCTGCGGTTGGCGAATGACCACCGTGTCGTCGTGGGTGTGCACATCGATGAACCCTGGAGCCAGCACCCGGCCGGCGGCGTCTATTTCTTCGATTGCCCGGGCATCGCGCAGCTCGGCGATGCGCTCGATGCGACCGGCACGGATCGCCACGTCGGCGCTGTAACCGGGGGTGTTGCTGCCATCGATGACCCGTGCGTTGCGGATAAGCGTGTCGTACAGCATCTCAGTCTCCCAGCGGCAAGTGATCGTCGCCGCCGCGGTAATCGTCCAGGGCGAGTTTGACTCGCCGCAGACGCTCTTGATTGTCTTCGGGGTGGGCCAGCGCAAGCTCGGTGGCGAGCACATCGATGGCCAGCAACATGCCGTAGCGCGCCGCCGTGGGCTTATAAATGAACGAGGTTTCCGCGCCTTGCAGCGGCAACACTACATCGGCCAGTCGGGCCAACGGTGAGTCGGCGCGGGTGATGGCCAGGATGGGCGCACCATAACTGCGCGCCAGTTCCACCGCGCCGAGCAGTTCCGGGGTGATGCCGGTGAGTGAACAGGCGATGACCAAATGCTCCTGGCTCAATGAGGTGGCGGTGATGCGCATCATCACCGGATCCCGGCAGGCGGCAATCGAGTAGCCGAAACGCACCAGCCGTACCTGCAACTCCTCGCCGCACAACGCCGACCAACCGCCGAGCCCGAACGCGTGAATCATCCGCGCCTTGCCGAGCATCCGCACCGCGTCGCTGAACCGAGACTCTTCGAATGCCGACAGGTGCTGACGCAGGGTCGTCTCGATATCGCCGACGATCTGCCCATAAAACGCCGACTGCTCGGGCGCGCCGGCGGGGTCGAGAAACCGGCTGCCGACGCCACTGGCCTGGGCCAGTTGCAGGCGCAAGTCCCGCAGGTCGCGGCAGCCAACGGTACGGGCAAACCGTGACAGCGTGGCGCTGCTCACTTCGGCCCGCTGGGCCAGTTCATCCAGGCTGGCCGAGGCGGCGAACCCTACGTCGTCGAGCATCAGCCGGGCGATTCTTCCTTCGCCGGCGCTGAAGGAATCCTGACGGGAGCGAATCTGGTAAAGGATGTCCATGACGGCACCTGTGTTGGAGCGCTGCGATTAAAGCAAGCGCGCAAGTCCTAGGGTCAGGCCGAACGCAACCAGGGAGATCAGCGTTTCGAGTACGGTCCAGGTCTTGAAAGTTTGAGTGACGGTCATATTGAAGTATTCCTTGATCAGCCAGAAGCCGCCGTCGTTGACGTGGGAAAAGATCACCGACCCGGCGCCGGTGGCCAGCACTAGCAGCTCGGGATGGGGATAGCCCAGACCGATCGCCACGGGGGCGACGATACCGGAGGCCGTGGTCATCGCCACCGTGGCCGAGCCGGTGGCGACACGCATCAGGGCGGCGAACAGCCAGCCCATGACCAGTGGCGATAATTGAAATTCCTGGGCCAGGCCGACGATTTGTTGAGTGACTCCGGCGTCCACCAGGATCCGGTTCAAACCACCGCCAGCGCCCACCAGCAACGTAATACTGGCCGTTGGCGCCAGGCATTCATTGGTGAACTTGAGGATCGACTCACGGTTGAAGCCCTGGGCCAGGCCCAGCGTCCAGAAGCTGAGAAGGGTCGCCAGCAGCAAGGCAATCACCGAGTTGCCGATGAACAGCAGGAACTGATTGAAGCCGCTGCCCGGCTCGGAGATCAGGTTGGCCCAACCGCCGATCAACATCAGCACCACCGGCAGCAGGATGGTCCCCAGGGTTATCCCGAAACCTGGCAGATTGGCGCGGGGCTCGCGGTCGAGGAATTGGCGCTCCAGCGGGTTATCGTCCGGCAGTTGGATGCGCGGCACGATGAACTTGGCATACACAGGGCCGGCAATGATCGCGGTAGGAATACCGATCAGGATCGCGTACAGCAAGGTTTGCCCCACCGAGGCCTGGAACGCCTGCACCGCCAGCATTGCCGCCGGGTGCGGCGGCACCAGGGCATGCACCACCGAGAGACCGGCGACCATCGGCAACCCCACCATCAGGATTGACACGCCCACGCGCCGGGCAATGGTGAACGCGATGGGCACCAGCAGCACGAAACCGACTTCGAAAAACAACGGCAGCCCCACCAGGAAGGCAATGCACACCATCGCCCAATGGGCGTTGCGCTCGCCGAAGCGCTCGATCAGCGTTTGCGCCATGCGCTCGGCCCCGCCGGACTCGGCCATCATCTTGCCGAGCATCGTGCCCAAGGCCACCACCAGCGCGATGTGCCCCAGGGTCTTGCCCACGCCCGCCTCATACGCCCCGACCACACTGGACGGCGGCATCCCGGCCAGCAGCGCCAGGCCAATGGACACCAGCGTAATGACAATGAACGGATTAAGCCGATATCGGGCGATCAAAACGATCAGCGCAATGATGGCGATGGCCGCGTAGACCAACAGCCAATAACCGAATGCAGGGGCCATGCGTTACTCCTCGAATGGGGTCACGTCGTTGTGTTTGTGAAACTCATAAATCATTTCGAGGATTAATCTTCAAACGCGCTGAAAGTAATTTTCGTACACAGACAAGAAATGTCGCTGACGGACATCGCTCACCACCTGCCATGTAAATTCAGCGCAGGATTTTCATCCCTGGCCGTCTCCCGTGGCGAGGAAGCGTGCGCCTTCCGGGCTGCGAAGCCGCCCCGCAATCATCCATACGACGACCAACCACTGGCCGCACCGCACTCAATTCCGTACCATCCCCACCCTGTTTTTGCACCACGCCCACGGCAGTCGACTCTCAGGCGCTGCCCCGCCAGGACAATCATGAAACCAGCACGTCTTCGCGCCGACGCCCTCGCCGGCCTCACCACTTCTTTTGCCTTGCTGCCCGAATGCATCGCGTTCGCCCTGGTGGCCCATCTCAACCCGTTGATGGGGTTGTATGGCGCTTTCATCATCTGCACGCTGACCGCGCTGTTCGGTGGGCGGCCAGGCATGGTGTCTGGCGCGGCGGGATCGATGGCCGTGGTGATTGTCGCGCTGGTGGTGCAACACGGCGTGCAATACCTGCTGGCCACTGTGCTGCTGGGCGGGTTGATCATGATGGCGTTCGGGCTGTTGCGGCTGGGCAAACTGGTGCGCATGGTGCCGCACCCGGTGATGCTCGGTTTCGTCAACGGCCTGGCGATCATCATCGCCCTGGCGCAACTGGAACACTTCAAGAGCGGCGAGACCTGGCTCAGTGGCGGCCCGTTGTACCTGATGATCGGCCTGGTGGCGCTGACCATGGCCATCGTCTACCTGTTGCCGCGCCTGACCCGCAGTGTTCCGCCGGCCCTGGTGGCGATCCTGGGGGTTGGCCTGGCGGTGTACTTTTTCGGGCTGCCGACCCGCACCCTGGGTGATATGGCGCATATCGCCGGCGGCCTGCCGGCTTTTGTCTGGCCGGACATTCCCTGGAACCTGGATACCTTGCGGATCATCGCGCCCTATGCGGTGGTGATGGCGATGGTCGGCCTGCTGGAAACCCTGCTGACCCTGAACCTGACCGACGAGATCACCGAGAGCCGCGGCTACCCGGACCGCGAGTGCGTAGCGTTGGGCGCGGCCAACATGGCCTCCGGACTGTTCGGCGGCATGGGCGGTTGCGCAATGATCGGCCAGACCGTGATCAACCTGAGTTCGGGCGGGCGCGGCCGGTTATCCGGCGTGGTGGCCGGGGTGATGGTTCTGCTGTTCGTGTTGTTTCTGTCGCCGTTGATCGAACGCATTCCGTTGGCCGCGCTGGTAGGCGTGATGTTCGTGGTGTCCCAGCAGACCTTTGCCTGGGCCTCGCTGCGGGTGATCAACAAAGTGCCCGTCAATGACGTGTTGGTGATCATCGCGGTGACGACCATCACGGTGTTCACCGATCTGGCGACCGCGGTGCTGTGCGGCATTATCATTGCGGCGCTCAACTTTGCCTGGCAACAGGCCCGGGAACTGTACGCCGATACGCATCTGGAAGCGGACGGCAGCAAGCTCTATCGCCTGCACGGCACCCTGTTCTTCGCCTCGACCACGCCGTTTCTCAACCAGTTCGACCCGGCCAACGATCCGTCCCAGGTGACCCTGGACTGCCGTCACTTGAGCTTTGTCGACTATTCGGCCATCGCGGCGCTCAAGACCCTGCGTGAACGCTATAGCAAGGCCGGCAAGCACCTGCGGGTGTTTCACTTGTCCGAACGCTGCAAACAGATGCTCAAGCGGGCCGGTGTCCACCACGACTGAAGAGAACACCGCTGCGTCAGCCCAGGCGATGAATAGCTGCGACACACCGTCGCAGCCCAATCCTTCGCCCTCTTTCCATGCCGTATACTCGCCCCGCCTTTTCAACCTCGCCCACGCCGGAGTGTTTCGATGGATCCTGTGGTTTTCGAAGAGTGGATGATGACTGGCCTTGTCAGCATCCTGATCATTTTCATGGGTTTCATCGTCTGGGATCTGGCGAAGAAGTCCAAGGCCGGGCGTTTTGGCTCGTTCATCCTGTTTTTTGTGCTGGGACTGGGCGTGGCGGCATTCGTCATCAAGAGCGTGGTGATCGGCCTGATCGAGACGGGCACCTTATAAACGCGCCGGCACTTCCTTCCACTGTCCCTGATCCAGCCCTTCAAGCGTCCAGTCACCGATCCTGACCCGCACCAGACGCAATGTCGGCAAGCCCACCGCGGCGGTCATGCGCCGTACCTGACGGTTGCGCCCTTCGCGAATCACCAGTTCCAGCCAACTGGTCGGCACGCTTTTACGAAAGCGCACCGGCGGGTTGCGCGGCCATAGCTGCGGCTCATCCAGTTGCCGCGCTTGTGCGGGCAAGGTCATGCCGTCGTTCAGTTCCACGCCAGCGCACAGTCGCTGTAATTGCTCGGCACTGGGCTCACCTTCTACTTGCACCCAATAGGTCTTGGCCAGTTTGTGTCGGGGGTCGGCGATGCGGGCCTGCAACTGCCCGTCGTTGGTGAGCAGCAGCAACCCTTCGCTGTCGCGATCCAGCCTCCCGGCGGGATAAATGCCGGGCACGTCGATAAAGTCCTTGAGCGTCGCCCGCCCTTGATCGTCACTGAACTGCGTCAGCACATCGAAGGGTTTGTTGAACAGGATCAGCCTCGGCTCGGCCGGCGGGGCCTTGGCCACACGGCGCGGGGCGGATGCGGGAGGTTTCGCGCCAGGGCGGCGGGAAGCGGGACGTGGCGGACGAGGCATGGCAAACACAACATCTAACGGTCTGGGCCGACCATGCTAGTGGCCCGACCGTTAAATAACCACTGCCCCTTCAACCGGGATCAGTTCATCAGCGGAACGGCGGCTCGTCGAAGCTGCGCAACTTGCGCGAGTGCAGCGAGTTGAGTTCGTTGCGCAACAGGTCCAGCGCCGCGATGCCGATCTTCAGGTGCTGGTTGACCGCCCGTTCGTAAAACGCGTTGGCCGAACCCGGCAATTTGATCTCGCTGTGCAGCGGTTTGTCCGAGACACAAAGCAACGTGCCGTACGGCACCCGCAAGCGGTATCCCTGAGCGGCGATGGTGCCGCTTTCCATGTCCACCGCCACGGCGCGGGACAGGTTGATCAACGGACGCTCCTGGGCCCAGCGCAATTCCCAGTTGCGGTCGTCGTAGGTCAGCACAGTGCCGGTGCGCAGGCGTTTCTTCAGCTCGTCGCCCTTTTCACCGGTGACATTGGCCGCCGCTTGCTGCAAGGCCATCTGCACTTCAGCCAGGGCCGGGATCGGAATATTCGGCGGCACGACCCGGTCGAGGATGCCGTCGCGACGCATGTAAGCGTGGGCCAGCACGTAGTCGCCGATGGTCTGGGACTGCCGCAACCCACCGCAGTGACCGATCATCAGCCAACAGTGGGGGCGCAGCACGGCGAGGTGGTCGGTGATGTTCTTGGCGTTGGACGGCCCGACGCCGATGTTCACCAGCGTCACGCCGTGGCCGTCGCTGGCCTGCAGGTGATAGGCCGGCATCTGGTAGCGGTGCCAGACCACGCCCGCGGCGATCGCCGAGGCTTCACCGTGGTCCATGCTCTTTTCGATGATCACGTTGCCCGGCAGGACCATGCGCACAAAACGCGGGTCACTGCGCAGTTGCTCCAGGCCATGGACAATGAACTGATCCACATAACGGTGATAGTTGGTCAGCAGGATCCACGGCTGCACATGGCGCCAGTCGCTGCCGGTGTAATGCACCAGCCGACGCAGGGAAAAGTCCACCCGCGCCGCATCAAACAACGCCAGCGGCAGCGGGTCGGTGTTTTCCCAGTCGTAGAGGCCGTCGGCAATGCCATCGGTGGCGGCCGACAGGTCGGTACTGGGGAACACTCGCGCCAGCACCGCGGCAGTCACACCGGAGCCGGCCAGTTCATCACCCTGCTCCACCACGTAGGGATAGGGGATGTTCTGCTCGCTGACACCCACTTCGACGGTGACGGTAAAGTCGTGCATCAGCGGGACCAACTGCTCCAGCAGGTATTTACGGAACGCAGCCGGGTGGGTGACGGTGACACTGTAAGTGCCCGGCAACTGGACCTTGGCGTAGGCGCGGGTGGTTTGCGGGACTTCGCCATGGCAGTGATAGGTCAGGCGCAGGGCGGGATAGCGAAACAACGCCCGCTGTTCGGCATCCGGCTCGATACGATCCTTGAGGTACCGCTTGAGCGCCTGGTTCAGCGCAGTGGTCGCACGCTCGTGCAGGGCCGCCAGACGATCCACGGCTTGTTCGGCGGTTTGAACGACAATAAACGCTTCGGTCACGATCAGCTTCCTGTGTTCTGACTTGCAGGCCTTCATCTTGCCTGCATCGTCGGCCGACGGGAACAGTGGCGTATTGGGCGCGATCAATCATCCACCACAAATCCCCATGTGGGAGCGAGCCTGCTCGCGATAGCGGTGTATCAGTCAGCAAAGATGTTGAATGTGCCGACGCCTTCGCGAGCAGGCTCGCTCCCACCCTTGATCACCGCCAGTCGCAGATTCTTCATTCACCGCAGATCCCCTGTGGGAGCGAGCTTGCTCGCGATAGCGCTGTATCAGTCACCAGAGATGTTGAATGTGCCGCCGCCATCGCGAGCAGGCTCGCTCCCACCCTTGATCGCCACCAGCCGCAGATTCTTCATTCACCGCAGATCCCCTGTGGGAGCGAGCTTGCTCGCGATAGCGCTGTGTCAGTCTCCAGAGATGTTGAATGTGCCGCCGCCATCGCGAGCAGGCTCGCTCCCACCCTTGATCGCCGCCAGCCGCAGATTCTTCATTCACCGCAGATCCCCTGTGGGAGCGAGCCTGAACTGGCCTAATGATTTTGGACACTTCAATCGGGCGCTATGATGGCGCCCAAATCTGAGGTGTTTGGATATGCGCAAATCTTATTCCAGTGAGTTCAAGCTCAAGGCTGCCAGCATGGTGCTGGACGAGGGCCAGTCCGTTCCCGAAGTCTGTGCCAGCCTGGATATTGGCCCTACCGCCTTGCGCCGTTGGGTCGACCAGGTTCGCAAAGAGCGCTTGGGTTCGACCCCCGAGGGGGCTAAGGCGATTACCGCCGATCAGCGAGAGATTCAGCAGCTCAAAGCGTTGCTCAGGCAAAAAGACCTGGACATTGAAATCCTAAAAAAGGCCAGTGCTCTCCTGCTTTTGGACTCCAAAGATCATTCTCGTTGATCAACGAGCTGGACGAGCAGTACGGCGTTAACAATTGCTGTCGGGCGTTTGGGGTCAACCGCAGCAGCTTTTACGCCTGGCGTCAGCGCCAAGGCAAGGTGAAGCCTGAGCGGGAGAAACTCAAAGCCGTGCTGGTCGAGCATCACAAGGAATCCAGAGCATCCGCCGGGTCTCGCACCCTTTCCAAGGAACTGCAAGCAAAGGGGCATCGTGTCGGGCGACATCTGGCTCGCAGTTTGATGCGCGAAGCCGGTGTTGCCAGTCATCAGCGGCGGCGGCACAAGTACAAATCTTCCGGCGTGGAAGCGCTGGTAGCGCCGCATGTGCTCAAGCGCAAGTTTGATGTCACGGCGATCAACCAGGTGTGGTGTGGAGATGTGACGTACATCAAGGTGGGTAAGCGCTGGATGTATTTCGCGGCAGTGTTGGATTTGTTTGCTCGCCGGATCGTGGGGTGGTCGTTTTCAATGATTTCCGATGCCACGCTGACCTGCGAAGCGTTGCGAATGGCGGTTCAATTGCGAGGCTGTCCAAAAGAGGTGCTGTTTCATTCTGACCAAGGTTGCCAATACACCAGCCACAAATTCAGGAATGAGATGCGCAAGCATGGACTCCTGCACAGCATGAGTCGTAAAGGTGAGTGCTGGGACAACGCCCCGATGGAGCGTTTCTTTGGGAGCCTGAAATCAGAGTGGGTGCCAGACGATGGCTACAGCTCGGAGCATGAAGCCCGCGTGGATGTGCAACGTTATGTGATGCGATACAACAACGTCAGGCTCCATAGCTACAACGACTACCGGTCGCCGGTAGCCATGGAGAAACTGGCGGCGTGAAACCTTAACTGGTGTCCAGAATTACTTGACCAGTTCAGCCTGCTCGCGATAGCGCTGTGTCAGTCAGCAAAGATGTTGGATGTGCCTACGCCATCGCGAGCAGGCTCGCTCCCACCCTTGATCACCACCAGCCGCAGATTCTTCATTCACCGCAGCTTCCCTGTGGGAGCGGGCTTGCTCGCGATAGCGCTGTGTCAGTCACCAGAGATGTTGGATGTGCCGCCGCCATCGCGAGCAGGCTCGCTCCCACCCTTGATCGCCGCCAGCCGCAGGTTCTTCATTCACCGCAGATCCCCTGTGGGAGCGAGCCTGCTCGCGATAGCGGTGTATCAGTCACCAGAGATGTTAAATGTGCCTACGCCTTCGCGAGCAGGCTCGCTCCCACCCTTGATCGCCGCCAGCCGCAGGTTCTTCATTCACCGCAGATCCCTGTGGGAGCGAGCCTGCTCGCGATAGCGGTGTATCAGTCACCAGAGATGTTGGATGTGCCTACGCCTTCGCGAGCAGGCTCGCTCCCACCCTTGATCGCCGCCAGCCGCAGATTCTTCATTCACCGCCGATCCCCTGTGGGAGCGAGCTTGCTCGCGATAGCGGTGTATCAGTCAGCAAAGATGTTGGATGTGCCGACGCCATCGCGAGCAGGCTCGCTCCCACCCTTGATCACCACCAGCCGCAGGTTCTTCATTCACCGCAGATCCCCTGTGGGAGCGAGCTTGCTCGCGATAGCGCTGTATCAGTCACCAGAGATGTTGGATGTGCCGCCGCCATCGCGAGCAGGCTCGCTCCCACCCTTGATCGCCGCCAGCCGCAGATTCTTCATTCACCGCAGATCCCCTGTGGGAGCGAGCCTGCTCGCGATAGCGGTGTATCAGTCACCAGAGATGTTGGATGTGCCTACGCCTTCGCGAGCAAGCTCGCTCCCACAGGTTCGGCGTTTAGAAACCTTGGGGCGTGGAGCGTGCCACGATGGCCTCGACATTCAGGCCTCGGGGTAAGGCGCCGTATGCCCGGCCAGCCGAACCCAGGCGGCTGGCGATGAAGGCGTCGCTGACGTCGCTGTTGCCCGCTTCCAGCAGCAGCTTGGCTTGCAGGCCGATGGCGATCTCTTCAGTCAATTGCCGGGCGCGGTACTGGATGTCAGCGGTATCCTTGAACGCCGCCTGCAACCGATCGATGTGGGCAGCCAGGCGTTTGTCGCCGTGGCCGTCACCCAGCTCGGTGAACAGCACTTCAAGCACGCCCGGTTCCTTGGACAGCGCCCGCAACACATCCAGGCACTGCACATTGCCGGAGCCTTCCCAGGTCGAGTTCACTGGTGCTTCACGATAGAGGCGCGGCAGGATGCTGTCTTCGACATAACCCGCGCCGCCCATGCATTCGGCGGCTTCGTTGATCATCGCGGGGGCGCGTTTGCAGATCCAGTATTTGCCCACCGCAGTCACCAGCCGCGCGAACTTGGCCTCGTGTTCGTCACTCAAGTGGTCCAGCGCCCGGCCCATGCGCAGGCTCAGGGCGAGGGCGGCTTCACTTTCCAGCGCCAGGTCAGCCAATACGTTTTGCATCAGTGGCTGCTCGCTCAACAACTTGCCACCGACCTGGCGATGCGCGCAGTGATGGCTGGCCTGGGTCAGGGCCTGGCGCATCAGAGCACTGGAACCGACCATGCAATCGAAGCGGGTCATGGCGACCATCTCGATGATGGTCGGCACGCCTCGCCCTTCTTCACCGACCATCCAGGCCAGCGCCCCACGGAATTCAACTTCGCTGGAGGCGTTGGAACAGTTGCCCAGCTTGTTCTTCAGCCGCTGGATATAGAACTGATTACGGGTGTCGTCCGGGCGATGGCGCGGCAGCAGGAAACAGCTCAGGCCCTTGTCGGTCTGGGCCAGGGTCAGGAAGGCATCGCACATCGGCGCCGAGCAGAACCACTTGTGGCCCACCAGCTCATAGGCCTGGCCCGGACCGCTGGCGCCCACCGGATAAGCTTTGGTGGTGTTGGCCCGCACGTCGGTGCCGCCCTGCTTTTCAGTCATCGCCATGCCGAGGGTCACCCCGGCCTTGTGGGCCATGCCGACGTTTCGCGGGTCGTACTCGGTGGCGAGCGCTTTGGGCACCCAGAGCTCGGCCAGGTCCGGTTGCAAACGCAACGCCGGGACGCTGGCGAAGGTCATGGTCAGCGGACAACCGGTGCCGGCTTCAGCCTGGCTGTGCAGATAAGTCATCGAGGCTCGGGCGACGTGGGCGCCGGGTTGCGGCTGGGCCCATGGCAGGCTGGGCAAGCCATGCTCGACGGCGGTGCGCATCAACTGGTGGTAAGCGGGATGGAATTCCACCAGATCGATGCGATGGCCGTAGCGGTCGTGGCTGGAAAACACCGGCTTGTTCTGGTTCGCCAGAAACCCCGCTTCCATCAGCGGCCCGCCGGCCAGTGCGCCATACGCATCGATCCGCCCTTGCGCCCAACCCGCACCAAAACGCTGCGACCACTGTTGCAGCGGCAGGTCGATGCGATAGAGGTTGGCGCCATCCAGGGACGGTGGCTGATTGGTGACCTCGTGGGTCTCGGCGAACTGGTGCAGGTTCATGACAGGGCTCCTTGGTCGGCCAGCAGAGGTTCAGTTAAGCACCGCCCCAAGGTCGAACAAAGTGTCATACCCGCCTAAATATCGGCGCTTTCACCCTGTTTTGGACAAAGTACCCGCCGTTGCAGAATCGTGCGCAACACCTCGAATTTCACCGGTTTGCTCAGGTAATCGGTCAACGCGCCCGACGTGCAGCGCTCGTGATTCGGATTGGGACTGACCACAAACACCGGCAGGTCCTCGCAGCCGGCGAGCGTACGGATCTGACAGCAGACCGACACCCCGTCCAGCGGTGGCGACTGGCAATCGAGCAGCACGGCATCAACACTCTCGCCCTGCAGCATATCCAGTGCCGCGCGGCCGCTGTCGGCGGTACGCACCCGGTAACCGAGCTTGAGCAACATGCCGCGCATCACCAGCAGATCAATGCTGTTGTCGTCAGCCAGCAACACCGTGCAATCCTGGGGCAACCGCGCGCTTTCTCGCGGGCTGAACGAAAATGGCGTGGGCGCCTCCACGGGCACGGCCATTTCCACCTCGACATCCAACTGGAATCGGCTGCCGCGACCGGGTTCGGAGGTGTGAGTCAGGCGTCCGCCCAGCAACTCCACCAGCTGCCGACAGATCGCCAGCCCCACACCGAGGCCGCCGTATTCCCGGGTCATGGAACCGTCCAGCTGGAAGAAGCGCTGGTACAAGCTCGCCTCCCCGAGGTCCGTGAAACCAATACCGGTGTCGATCACGGCAAAGGACAGCACCAGCCGATCGAGCCCCGACGGCCTGCCACTGACCCGCAGCGCCAGGCCCCCTGTGCGGGTGAACTTGACGGCGTTGTCCAGCAGGCATTCCAGGCATTGAGCCAGCTTGCCACTGTCACCGATCAGCCGGTCCGTCAGGCCGGGTGCCACGTCGACCTTGAAATCCAGGCTCTTGACCGCCGCATTGGCACCGAACTGCACCTGCAAGGCGTCGACCATCGCCCGCAGACTGAACGGCGCCGGGTAGGCCTTGAGCTTGCCGGCCTGCAACTCGGTAAGGGTGAGGATGCCGTTGACCATGCGCATCATGTCCCGCGCAGAACCTGCGGCGGTCTGTTGATACTGGGTCAGCTCCTCATTCATTTCGACGGTTTCCATCAACTCCAGCGAACCGATCACGCCATTCATCGGCGTGCGCAGCTCATGGGTCAAGGTGGCGAGGAATTCATCCTTGAGTTTGTTGCCATGGGCCAATTGCTGGTTGAGCACTTCAAGTTTCTGCCCGGCGTCAAACAGCGTCTGGGCCTGCTGCTCGCGCATGGCATTGATACGGTCGGCCAGGGCCAGGGACAACAGCGCTACTTCGATGGCCGAGCCAATCTGGCTGGCGTACATGGTCAGGAATACGTTCGGCAGATAACCGAGCACCATCATCGTGTTGACCACGCCCCCCAGCAGAAACGCCGACCAGGCGATGATGAAATAACGCGCCACCCGCAGGCCACGCCACCAGGCGAACAGCCCAGCGGCGAAAATCACCACGGTAAATACCAGCGCCAATGCCGTCGCCAGGCGCAAGGCCAAGGCGTAACTGGTCATCAGCGACAGGCCCACCACTACCGCGCTGTAGGCGATCAGCGCCAGCAGCAGCCGGTCAAGCCAACGACTGTGTTGCGCGGTTTGCAGGAAGCTGCGCGCAAACTGGCTGCCGAACAGACCCGCACAGCCGATGAAAAAGGGGGTTGCGGCATTGGCCCACCAGGGGTTGTCCGGCCAGAAATACTCCACGGCCGCTCCGTTGACCGACAACTGATACAAGCCGAACGAGGCGATATAAACGATGTAATAAAGGTAACTGGTGTCCCGCACGCTCAGGTAAATGAACAGGTTGTAGACCAGCATCCCCAGCAGTACGCCATAGATGGTGCCCAACACGTACAAGCGCACAGGTTGTTGCTCAAGATAGGCCGTGCTCGACCATAACGTCAGCGGCGCCTGGATCGACCCCTGGCTTTGCAGGCGCAGGTACACGGCCTGACGTTGTTCAGGTTTGAAGTCCAGGCTGAACAGGTAGTTGTTCTGGCGAATTTCACGGCTGGCGAACGGCAAGGCATCGCCGGTCTGGCGAACCAGGCGATACGCCCCGGCGCTGTCAGGCAGATACAAGTCCAGATGGTCCAGCGGCGGATAGGCCAGCTCCAACAACCAGGTGCGTTGGGCGTCCGGATTGCCGGGACGGTAGTGCAGGTCTATTTTCAGCCAGAATGCCGAGCGCGAATAACCAGCGTTCAGCGTGGCTTTGTCATGGGGCTTGAAGTGACCCGCCGCAGCCTCTGCCAGGACGTCGTCGATGGTGGCCGTACCGTGGGTGTCTTCGAACACCTGCAGGGCATGGCCCAAGGGCAGGCTTTGGGTGAATTCATCGAATTCGAGGGCGCTTGCCAAAGCGGGCAAGCACAGCAGCAACATCAGCAAATAGCGCATTTAAGCCCCAGCGTGGCCTGTCCGGTTGAATCAGGAAGCCCCCCATTCCCTGAGTAGACGTAAAACCGGCATTACCTGTTATTGGTTGGATCCATTTCTAGCATAGCCGCTGATGGCCAATTTGCACCATTGAAATTTTTCCTACAGATGGCTCTAGAACGGGCGTTCCAGCGCCAAGCATTGAGATAGAGCTGTTGCTTTGGTCAGGTCGGCAACGGGTGGATCAAAAGCAATCATCAGAGCAAGCAGTCCAGCATAAAACCCTCAGAGTCCGACCACCGACAAAACAGGTTTGGTGGTAAGCTCGCGCACCATGAATATCTACAGCTCTCGCCCCGTTGTCCTCTGTCTCTCCGGCCACGACCCCAGTGGTGGCGCCGGTTTGCAGGCAGATATCGAAGCCCTGCTCGCCCAGGGTTGTCATGCCGCCCCGGCCGTTACCGCATTGACCGTGCAGGACACGGTTAACGTGAGCGATTTCCGCGTGCTCGATCGGGAGTGGGTGCTGGCGCAAGCCAATGCCGTGCTCAACGATTCGCAGGTAGCGGCGGTCAAGCTGGGGATGCTCGGCTCACTGGAAATGGTCGACACGGTAGTCGAACTGCTGCAGGCGCACCCGCATTTGCCCATGGTCTGCGACCCGGTGCTGCGTGCCGGTGGCGGCGGACGATTGGGCAAGGATGAAGTCGGCTACGCCATGCGCGAACGCCTGTTACCCCTGGCAATCATCGCCACCCCCAATCTGCCGGAAGCACGCATCCTCGCCGAACTGCCAGAGGGCAGCGCCGATGAATGCGCCGAAAAACTGCTGCCCTTCGTCAAGCACCTGTTGATCACCGGTGGTCACGGCGACGAACATGAAGTCCACAATCGCCTGTACAGCCGCGATGGTCGCCGCGAAACCTTCACCTGCCAGCGCTTGCCCGGCAGCTACCATGGTTCCGGCTGCACCCTGGCCAGCGCCCTGGCTGGACGACTGGCCCAGGGCGAACACCTCGCCAGCGCGGTCAAGACAGCACTGGATTACACCTGGCGCACCCTGCGCGATGCCGAACAGCTGGGCAAAGGCCAGTTCGTCCCGCGTCGCCTGCCGCTGGATTTCTGCTCGTAGCCCCGGAGGCTGTGGAATGAAACTACGTGGCCTTTACGCCATCACCGATAGCCAACTGCTGGCCGGCAAATTCCTCGCGTATGTGCAAGCGGCACTGGAAGGTGGCGTCACCCTGCTGCAATACCGTGATAAAAGCAGCGACGAAGCCCGCCGTCTGCGCGAAGCCGAAGCGCTGCGCAATCTGTGCGAGCGCTACAAGACCCGATTGATCATCAACGACGACGCCGAACTGGCCGCGCGCCTGGGCGTCGGCGTTCACCTGGGCCAGACCGATGGCCCTCTGGCGCCAGTACGGGCGCTGCTGGGGCGCGACGCAATCATCGGCTCCACCTGTCATTCCAGCCTGGAACTGGCCGAACAGGCCGCCAGCGAGGGCGCCAGCTATGTCGCGTTCGGACGCTTCTTCAACTCCAACACCAAGCCCGGCGCACCCAGTGCAAACCTTGAACTGCTCGACCAGGCCCGGATCAAACTGCATATACCGGTGTGCGCCATCGGCGGCATCACCCTGGACAACGCCGCCCCGCTGGTGGCTCACGGTGTCGACCTGCTGGCCGTGGTCCATGGTCTGTTCGGCGCCGACAGCCCTCAGGAAGTGACGCGCCGCGCCCGTGCCTTCAACGATCTGTTGCAGATCAAATAATTTTTCGATTTCGAGAGCCCAACCATGTCCCGTTCCGAAACCCTGTTTGCCAATGCCCAAAAGCACATCCCCGGCGGCGTGAACTCCCCCGTTCGTGCGTTCAAGAGCGTTGGCGGTACCCCGCTGTTCTTCAAACACGCCGAAGGCGCGTACGTGACGGACGAAGATGACAAGCGCTATGTGGACTACGTCGGTTCGTGGGGCCCGATGATCCTCGGCCACAGCCATCCGGACGTGCTGGAAGCGGTGCGCAACCAGTTGCAGCATGGCCTGTCCTACGGTGCCCCGACCGCCATGGAAACCGAGATGGCCGACCTGGTCTGCTCGATCGTGCCGTCGATGGAAATGGTGCGCATGGTCAGCTCCGGCACCGAGGCAACCATGAGTGCGATTCGCCTGGCGCGGGGCTTCACCGGTCGCGACAGCATCATCAAGTTCGAAGGCTGCTACCACGGCCACTCCGACAGCCTGCTGGTCAAGGCCGGTTCCGGCGCGCTGACCCAAGGTGTACCAAGTTCGGCCGGCGTGCCCGCAGCGTTTGCCAAGCACACCCTGACCCTGCCGTTCAACGACCTCGAAGAAGTCGAGAAGATGCTCGGCGAAGTCGGCCAGGAAGTGGCCTGCATCATCGTCGAGCCTGTGGCTGGCAACATGAACTGCGTACCGCCGGCGCCGGGTTTCCTCGAAGGCCTGCGCAGCCTGTGCGACCAGCACGGCGTGGTGCTGATTTTCGACGAAGTGATGACCGGTTTCCGCGTAGCCCTCGGCGGCGCCCAGGCCCACTACGGCGTGACACCGGACCTGAGCACCTTCGGCAAGATCATCGGCGGCGGCATGCCGGTCGGTTGCTTCGGCGGCAAGCGTGCCATCATGGAATGCATCGCGCCGCTAGGTCCGGTCTACCAGGCCGGTACGCTGTCAGGCAATCCGCTGGCCATGGCCGCCGGCCTGACCACCCTGCGTCTGATCAGCCGCCCGGGCTTTCACGCCGAGCTGACCGACTACACCACCCGTCTGCTCGACGGTTTGCAGATTCGTGCCGACGCAGCGGGCATTCCGTTCGTGACCACCCAGGCCGGTGGCATGTTCGGCCTGTACTTCAGTGGCGCCGATGACATCGTGACCTTCGAAGATGTGATGGCCAGCGACGCTGACCGCTTCAAGCGTTTCTTCCACCTGATGCTCGACGGTGGCGTGTACCTGGCACCGAGCGCGTTCGAAGCCGGCTTTACCTCCATCGCCCATGGCGAGGCCGAGCTGAAGATCACCCTCGACGCCGCCGAGCGGGCCTTCGCCGCGTTGAAGTAAGCCTGTGGATAACTGACGCTGGCTGACGCTGGCGTCAGTGATTGACGACAACCTCTTGCCCCTTTTCCTACGTATTACCCCCCGAAGCTGCCGTTAGCGCTCCCTCGCAGCAGAAAAACGAGTAAAGACTTTGTAAGGATGGCCCTGCTTATTTCATAATGCGCGCTTATTGGATCCCCCGGAGGGTCCGCGTGCCCCTCAGAGGTAAGTCGATTCCCATGAACCGCACCGGCCGCACCCTTGCCCTGGGCTGCCTGTTGCTCCTTCAGCCGCTGCTGGCGAACGCACAAGGAGGCGGCAACTCGTTGTTGATCCCGGCGATGGGCCGTTGCACGCTCAACACCCAGCCACAAGATCTCGCACCGGCACTCGACGCCTGTCAAAAAGCGGCGGACGCGGGCGATGCACAAGCGCAATACGAGTTGGGCGAGTTCTACTACGACGGCAAGGCTGCGCCGCGCGACCTCAAACTGGCCCTCAGCTACTTCGAAAAAGCCTCACTGCAAGGCCATGCCCAGGCGCAATACAAGCTGGGCGGCATGTTCTTCCATGGCGAAGGCGTGCCGGCCAACAACGTGCAGGCCTACATTGTCTTGAAGATGGCGGCGGTCAATGGCGCCGAAGAAGCCCTGGACACCGCCGACGAAGTCGCCGAACAGATGCCCCGCGACGAACTGGAAGTCGCGACCCAGGTGCTGGGGCAGATCTTCCGCAAATACCTGATGGAATTGCAAAACGCCGACGGGCGCACGCCCTTCTCGCCACTGCCCTGAATCCACCACGGCCTTGAGAGCCTAATCGCGAGCAGGCTCGCTCCCACAGTTAATCCCGGGTGTTCACAAATAATGTGCACACAGAAGATCCAGTGTGGGAGCGAGCCCGCTCGCGATTGGGGGCAACTCTGTCTTGGCGCTTACTTCTCAGGCATCGGCATCGGAAACGGCATGACATTGCCGACCGCGCCGCGGGCTTCGCTGATTTTCGGGGTGCCCAGGCGCTCGACCTCGTCGATACGCACGATCGAATGCATCGGCACGAAGCTGCGCACCACGCCTTCGAACTGCGCCTTGAGCTTTTCTTCGCTCGGATCGACGACCATTTGCGTGCGCTCGCCAAAGACGAATTCTTCGACTTCCAGGAAGCCCCACAGATCACTTTGATAGATCTGCTTGGCGTACATTTCGAACACCTGGCCCTGGTTGAGGAAAATCACCTTGTAGATTGGAGCTTCACGTTTGGTCATGGCAGGCGAAACACATCGGCGGGTAAAAATGAGGGCGCGAACTATAGCATAGCCACTGCTCGCGCAGCGGTAGGAACCGGGTGACTTGTTCCCTATAATGCGCGGTTCTTTGAATCACGTGATGACTCCGTCCATGGCCAAGAAGCTTTACATCGAAACCCACGGTTGCCAGATGAACGAGTACGACAGCTCGCGCATGGTCGATCTGCTGGGTGAACACCAGGCCCTGGAAGTCACCGCCCGTGCCGAAGACGCCGACGTGATCCTGCTCAACACCTGTTCGATTCGCGAGCGCGCCCAGGACCGGGTGTACTCCCAGCTCGGCCGCTGGCGTGAACTGAAACTGGCCAACCCGGAAATGGTCATCGCCGTGGGCGGTTGCGTGGCCAGCCAGGAAGGCGCTGCCATTCGTGACCGCGCGCCCTACGTAGACGTGGTCTTCGGCCCGCAGACCCTGCACCGCCTGCCGGAGATGATCGACGCGGCGCGCATCACCAAACTGCCGCAAGTCGACGTTTCGTTTCCGGAAATCGAAAAATTCGACCACCTGCCCGAACCCCGTATCGACGGCCCGAGCGCCTACGTGTCAGTGATGGAAGGTTGCAGCAAGTACTGCACGTTCTGCGTGGTGCCCTATACCCGTGGCGAAGAAGTCAGCCGGCCGTTCGACGACGTCATCGCCGAAATCATCCACCTGGCGGAACACGGCGTGCGGGAAGTGACGCTGCTGGGGCAGAACGTCAACGGTTATCGCGGCCTGACCCACGACGGGCGCCTGGCCGACCTCGCCGAGCTGATCCGCGTGGTGGCGGCCGTGGAGGGCATCGACCGTATCCGCTACACCACCTCGCACCCACTGGAGTTCTCCGACAGCCTGATCCAGGCCCATGCCGAAGTGCCTGAGCTGGTCAAGCATCTGCACCTGCCGGTGCAATCGGGCTCCGACCGGATCCTGGCGGCCATGAAGCGCAACCACACGGCGCTGGAGTACAAATCCAAGCTGCGCAAACTGCGGGCGGCGGTGCCGGGGATCTGCATCAGTTCAGACTTTATCGTGGGTTTCCCCGGCGAAACCGAGAAAGATTTCCAGCAGACCATGAAGCTGATCGAAGACGTGGGTTTCGATTTTTCCTATTCCTTCGTCTACAGCCAGCGTCCCGGCACTCCGGCGGCCGATTTGGCGGACGAAACCCCTGAAGAAGTGAAAAAAGAACGGCTCAACGCCTTGCAACATCGCTTGAACCAGCAAGGTTTCGAGATCAGCCGACAGATGGTCGGCTCCGTCCAGCGGATTCTGGTGACCGATTACTCGAAAAAAGACCCGGGCGAATTGCAAGGACGGACCGAAAACAACCGCATCGTCAACTTCCGCTGCGACACTCCGGCCCTGATCGGCCAGTTCGCCGACGTCCACATCGATGCCGCGCAACCGCACTCGTTGCGCGGCTCGTTGGTCCAGTGACCCCGCACTTCCTGTGGGAGCGAGCTTGCTCGCGATAGCGGCATGACAGTCAATACTTATGTTGAATGTGAAGCCCCCATCGCGAGCAAGCTCGCTCCCACAGTGGTCGTGCCATGCCCTGTGATCAGATTCGCCTCTTTAAGAGCTTTCGCACCCAGCCTACTGGCGTTATCCTTGATTTCATCTTAATTGCCCCAGGGCGGCTAAAAACGACCTTGAACGCACCCATCGAACCACATCGTTTCATTCTCGAGCCCTTTGAGGCTCGCCGCTTCGCCAATCTGTGCGGGCAATTCGACGAGCATCTGCGCTTGATCGAACAGCGCCTGGCCATCGAGATCCGCAACCGCGGAAACCAGTTCGAACTGATCGGCGAACCCAAGCACACCTCCTCCGCGGAAAACCTGCTGCGCCGCCTCTATCGGGAAACCAAGGGAAGCGAGTTGTCGCCGGACACCGTCCACCTGTTCCTGCAGGAGTCGGCCCTCGAAGAACTCGAGAACCACGCTCCGTCGGAACCTGCCGTGGCCTTGCGCACGAAAAAAGGCATGATTCGCCCTCGCGGCTTGAATCAGCAGCGCTACGTGAAGGAAATCCTGGGCAACGACATCAACTTCGGCATCGGTCCGGCCGGTACCGGCAAGACCTATCTGGCCGTGGCCTGCGCCGTCGATGCGCTGGAACGCGAACAGGTGCGCCGTATCCTGCTGGTGCGTCCGGCGGTTGAAGCGGGGGAAAAACTCGGTTTCCTGCCCGGCGACCTCGCCCAGAAAATCGACCCGTACTTGCGTCCGCTGTATGACGCACTGTACGAAATGCTCGGCTTCGAATACGTCGCCAAGCTGATCGAACGCCAGGTCATCGAGGTCGCACCGCTGGCTTATATGCGTGGCCGTACGCTGAACAACAGCTTCATCATCCTCGACGAAAGCCAGAACACCACGGTCGAGCAGATGAAAATGTTCCTGACCCGGATCGGCTTCGGCTCCACCGCGGTGATCACCGGGGACATCACCCAGGTCGACCTGCCCCGCGGCACCAAATCCGGGCTGAACCATGTGATCCAGGTGCTCAAGGACGTGCCGGGCATCAGTTTCACGCATTTCATGCCCAAGGACGTCGTGCGCCATCCATTGGTGCAGCGCATCGTCGAAGCCTACGAGCGCTTCGAGAATCATCAGGATGAGCTGGCGACCGCTGAGAAGGGCAATCGCCACGATGCTTGAACTTGACCTGCAACTGGCCAGCGAACGCCCCGCTCCCAGCGAGGCTCAGTTACGCCAATGGTGCGAGCTGGCCCTGCGCCAGCGCAGCGCCGACTCGGAACTGACCATCCGCCTGGTGGACGAGCCCGAAGGCCGCGAGTTGAACCACACCTGGCGGCAGAAAGACTACGCCACCAATGTGTTGTCGTTCCCCGCCGACGTGCCCGACGAACTGCTCGACATTCCGCTGCTGGGCGATCTGGTGATCTGCATCCCGGTGGTGGAGCGCGAAGCGGCCGAACAAGGCAAGACCGCTGAGGCCCACTGGGCCCATCTGGTGATTCACGGCTGCTTGCATCTATTGGGTTACGACCATATAGAAGATGACGAAGCCGAGGAAATGGAATCGCTGGAACGAACGTTGCTTGCAGAGCTGGGTCACCCCGACCCCTACGCCGGCGACGAACACTGATACATCAACCTGTAACGACAAAGGATTCAGAGTAATCGCTATGAGCGAAGATCGATCGAGCAACGGGCAGAAGTCATGGCTGGGCAAGCTCACCCAGGCTTTTGCCCATGAGCCGAAAAACCGCCAGGAGCTGCTGGAGCTGCTGCGCGATGCACACCAGAACAAACTGCTGGACAGCGAAGCGCTGGCCATCGTCGAAGGCGCCATCCAGGTCGCTGACCTGCAAGTGCGGGACATCATGGTCCCCCGTTCGCAGATGGTCAGCATCAAGGCGACCCAGACACCTCGCGAATTCCTGCCCGCCGTGGTCGATTCCGCTCACTCGCGCTACCCGGTAGTCGGCGAGAGCCATGACGACGTCATGGGCGTGCTGCTGGCCAAGGATCTGCTGCCGCTGATCCTTCAGGAGAACGGCGACAGTTTCAACATCAAGGACTTGCTGCGCCCGGCCACCTTCGTGCCCGAGTCCAAGCGCCTGAACGTGCTGCTGCGTGAATTCCGCGCCAATCACAACCACATGGCCATCGTCATCGACGAATACGGCGGCGTGGCCGGGCTGGTCACCATCGAAGACGTGCTCGAGCAGATCGTCGGCGACATCGAAGACGAGCACGACGTCGAGGAAGACAGCTACATCAAACCGCTGCCCAGCGGCGACTTCCTGATCAAGGCCCTGACGCCGATCGAGAACTTCAACGAGTTTTTCGACAGTCAATTCTCCGACGATGAGTTCGACACCGTCGGCGGCCTGGTGATGAGTGCTTTCGGGCACCTGCCCAAGCGCAATGAAACCACGGAAATCGGTTCCTGGCGCTTTCGCATCCTGAACGCCGACAGCCGTCGGATTCACTTGCTGCGCCTGTCACCCATTGCCCGATAAACCCTGCGAGACCCGCTAAGGACACACATGCGCTGGACAACCCGCCCCGGCTGGCCCGGTAACCTGCTGGCCATGGCGGCTGGCGCGATCACCACCCTGGCCCTGGCGCCGTTCGACATCTGGCCGCTGGCACTGCTGGCGGTCGGACTGTTCTATGCCGGTCTGCGCGAGCTTTCACCGCGCCAGGCCCTCGGCCGTGGCTGGTGCTTCGGTTTCGGCCTGTTTGGCGCCGGCACCAGCTGGATCTACGTCAGCATTCACAACTTCGGCGGCGCCTCGGTGCTGCTCGCCGGTTTCTTGATGCTGCTGTTCATCGCCGCCATTGCCTGGTTTTTCGCCCTGCCCGCCTGGCTCTGGGCCCGATGGTTGCGGCGTAACGAAGCCCCGCTGGCCGACGCCTTGGCCTTCGCCGCCCTGTGGCTGGGCCAGGAAGCCTTTCGCGGCTGGTTCCTCACCGGGTTTCCGTGGCTGTATTCCGGTTACAGCCAACTTGACGGCCCCTTGGCCGGCCTCGCGCCGCTGGGCGGGATGTGGCTGATTTCCTTCACCCTGGCCCTGACCGCCGCGCTGCTGTACAACGCGCCACGGTTGATCCGCGCCGGGCGCAAAGGCTTTATCGCAGCGGGCGTGATCCTGCTGATCGGCCCGTGGGTCGCCGGCATGGCGCTCAAAGACCATGCCTGGACCAGCCCTTCGGGTGATGCGCTGAGCGTCGCGGCGATCCAGGGCAACATCGAACAAAGCATGAAGTGGGACCCCGAGCAGCTCAACGCGCAACTGGCGTTGTACCGCGACATGAGCTTTGCCTCCAAACGGGTCGACCTGCTGATCTGGCCGGAAACAGCTGTGCCGGTGCTCAAGGAATCTGCCCAGGGCTACCTGGACATGATGGGCACCTTCGCCGCCGAGCGAAATTCGGCGCTGATTACCGGCGTTCCGATTCGCCAACTGGTGCACCAGCAGAAGCGTTACTTCAACGGCATCACCGTGACCGGTGAAGGTGACGGCACTTATCTGAAGCAAAAACTGGTGCCATTTGGCGAATATGTGCCGTTGCAGGACATTCTGCGGGGGTTGATCGCGTTCTTCGATCTCCCCATGTCGGACTTTGCCCGGGGCCCGGCCGACCAGCCTTTGCTGCAAGCCAAGGGTTACCAGATCGCGCCGTTCATCTGCTATGAAGTGGTCTACCCGGAGTTCGCCGCCGGCCTCTCGGCGCGCAGCGACCTGCTGCTGACCATCAGCAACGACACCTGGTTCGGCACCTCGATCGGCCCGTTGCAACACCTGCAAATGGCGCAGATGCGCGCCCTGGAAGCCGGTCGCTGGATGATCCGCTCCACCAACAACGGCGTCACCGGCCTGATCAACCCCTTCGGCCAGATCACCGTACAGATCCCGCAATTCGAGCGTGGCGTACTGTACGGCGAAGTCGTGCCGATGCACGGGCTGACGCCCTACCTGCAATGGCGCTCGTGGCCGTTGATCATCGTGTGCGTGTTGCTGCTGGGCTGGGCGTTGATGGCGGGACGGATGGCCAAGACGGTTTAAGGTTGCTCGTTCCCACGCTCCGCGTGGGAATGCAGCCCGTGACGCTCCGCGTCATTGGTGGCCGACGCCAGCCCGCCTTGGAACGCAGAGCGTCCCTTGAGGCGTGCCCACGCAGGAGCGTGGGAACGATCCGGGAACACTTCAACGATAAAACAACCTATACCCCACCTGCCCCACCGCCTCGTTCATCAACTGCCCCGATTGCCAGATCGACTTGAACTCCGGCATCCAACCGCCCAGCGGGCGGGCATTGTCCTGCCCCAGAAAGCCCACCGGTGCAGGAACCACTTCAAACCCCGAGCGCTCGAAACTCCAGACTGCCCGTGGCATGTGCGACGCATGGGTCACCACCACGACTCGTCTGATGCCCTGCGGCAGCAACATCTCGGCGCTCATCTGGGCGTTTTCCCAGGTCGTGCGACTGCGCCCTTCCTGCCAGCGCACGGTGACACCAAAATCATCGAGCATCGAATCGGCCATCAATTTCGCTTCACTCGGCGGGGAGCCATAGTGCAAGCCGCCGCTGGTCAGCACCGGCAATCCCGATGCCTTGGCCAGTCGCGCCGCATACCGCTGG
Source organism: Pseudomonas sp. A214 (assembly GCF_900156295.1). Classification (NCBI taxonomy): domain Bacteria; kingdom Pseudomonadati; phylum Pseudomonadota; class Gammaproteobacteria; order Pseudomonadales; family Pseudomonadaceae; genus Pseudomonas; species Pseudomonas sp. A214. Next base: position 1,586,631 of record NZ_LT707062.1, on the reverse strand, counting down.
CGCTCCAGACCGATGCCGGTGGGCTGGTCGGTACCCCAGGCCAGGTCACCGCGATCGCGGCCCGAACCAAGCAACACGATGGCATCGGCACGTTGCGCCAGCGTCCCCCATTCGCTGCGAGGCAGCGGTGGCTCGCGCTCCAGCGCCTTGGCGCTCCATTGCACCACCACAGGCAAACTCATCAGCCAGAAACCGCCCACCCCTGCAATGAAACACAGGCGAGCCAGGCGCGGCCGGGAGTTGCGCCACCACCAGGCAAGCACCAACAGCAGCAAAAGAATGCCGGGCGGCAATAAAAGTTGTTTGATGAAATAGCGAAACGGCATCGGGCATCTCCATAGATGCCCGAAGCCTAGGTGGGTTGACGCAAAGCGACAACAGATTCGAAATAATCTTGAATCAAAAAAAGCGACAAGCGTGAATCCGGCTTTACTTGAACTGCAGTGACCGGACTTTTACAGCATCCCTGGTGGGCGTCCGATCCTTGAGCCATACAACCTTGGCCGAACGGGGCGTATCGAGGCGCTTGAGTAGCTGAGCCCCACTTGTGGGGGCTTGATGCCCGACCTGCTCAAGGTAAGCCTTGACCAGCTCGAACTCTGCGGGGGTCAAGCCACGCAGTTCCAGCTCTGCCGGACGTTCATCGCGCAAGCGACCGGCGGTTCTTGCAGCGTCCAGGGCCACCCCGAGACGATCGATCAGTTTTTCGTACAACTCAGGTGTAGTTACTTTACGTTGTGATTCAACCATCCCTCACCTCATTGAAGATAAGACTCACTCCCCATTGAGAAGCTTAGCTTCGCTGGGCAAACCGGCAGGGCGCCGCGACCAACGGCCCTGAACAGCGGCCGTCACCGGATATCGACAATGCCCCGGCACGCAATCAGGGTTTCCCTCGGCAGAGCACGGTCATGTATGCTACGGCGCTTCCTGTAACTCCACTTCCAGCTCGGCTGGGCATCGAAAACGCCGCATCAGGCGTCGTCTGCGTCCAGCATGGCAACGAAGAGGATTGGGCCACCCCATTCAGTACAAAAGTAGCCATGCACGAACACTATCAGCCCCGTGAAATCGAAGCCGCCGCCCAGTCGTTCTGGGACGAGCAAAAGTCCTTTGAAGTCAGTGAACAGCCAGGCAAGGAGACTTACTACTGCCTGTCGATGTTCCCTTACCCCAGCGGCAAGCTACACATGGGGCATGTGCGCAACTACACCATCGGCGATGTGATCTCCCGCTACCAGCGCATGCAAGGCAAGAATGTCCTGCAACCCATGGGTTGGGACGCTTTCGGCATGCCGGCGGAAAACGCCGCGATGAAGAACAACGTGGCCCCCGCCAAGTGGACCTACGAAAACATCGCCTACATGAAGACCCAGCTGCGCAGCCTGGGCCTGGCGGTGGACTGGTCCCGCGAGGTCACCACCTGCAAGCCTGATTACTACCGCTGGGAACAATGGCTGTTCACCCGCCTGTTCGAAAAAGGTGTGATCTACCGCAAGAACGGCACCGTGAACTGGGACCCGGTGGACCAGACCGTACTGGCCAACGAGCAGGTGATTGACGGTCGCGGCTGGCGCTCCGGCGCGCTGATCGAAAAGCGCGAAATCCCGATGTACTACTTCAAGATCACCGCCTACGCGGATGAACTGCTGGAGAGTCTCGACGAGCTGACCGGCTGGCCTGAACAGGTCAAGACCATGCAGCGCAACTGGATCGGCAAGTCCCGGGGCATGGAAGTGCAGTTCCCCTACGACGTCGCCTCCATTGGCGAAGCGGGCAATCTGAAAGTCTTCACCACCCGTCCGGATACCCTGATGGGCGCCACCTATGTCGCCGTGGCCGCCGAGCATCCGCTGGCGACCCTGGCCGCCCGCAACAACCCCGAGCTGCAGGCGTTCATTGCCGAATGCAAAGGTGGCAGCGTCGCTGAAGCCGATGTCGCCACTCAAGAGAAGAAAGGCCTGCCGACCTCGCTGTTCGTCGAGCATCCGCTCACCGGCGAAAAACTCCCGGTATGGGTCGCCAACTATGTGCTGATGCACTACGGCGACGGCGCCGTCATGGCTGTTCCGGCCCACGACGAGCGCGATTTCGAATTCGCCCACAAGTACAACCTGCCGATCAAGGCCGTGGTGCGTACCAGCGCCGGTGACCAGACCCCGGCGCCATGGCAGGACGCTTATGGCGAACACGGCGAACTGATCAACTCCGGCGAGTTTGACGGCCTGGACTTCCCCGGCGCGTTCGACGCCATCGAAGTGGCCCTGATCAAGAAAAACCTCGGTGCCTCCCGCACCCAGTTCCGCCTGCGGGACTGGGGCATCAGCCGCCAGCGCTACTGGGGCTGCCCGATTCCGATCGTGCACTGCGATACTTGCGGTGACGTACCGGTACCGGAAGATCAACTGCCCGTGGTCCTGCCCGAAGATGTGGTACCCGACGGCGCCGGCTCGCCCCTGGCGCGCATGCCCGAGTTCTACGAATGCAGCTGCCCGAAATGCGGCGCGCCGGCCCGGCGTGAAACCGACACCATGGACACGTTCGTCGAGTCCTCGTGGTACTACGCCCGCTACGCCTCGCCGCACTATGAAGGCGGCCTGGTGGAAAAATCCGCGGCTGACCACTGGTTGCCGGTGGATCAGTACATCGGCGGCATCGAACACGCCATTCTCCACCTGCTCTACGCGCGTTTCTTCCACAAGCTGATGCGTGACGAAGGCCTGGTGAGCTCCAACGAGCCGTTCAAGAACCTGCTGACCCAAGGCATGGTGATCGCCGAGACTTACTATCGTCGCGAAGCCAACGGTGCCTACACCTGGTACAACCCGGCCGACGTCGAACTCGAACGCGACAGCAAAGCCAAGGTCATCAGCGCCAAACTGATCGCCGACGGCCTGCCGGTGGAAATCGGCGGCACCGAGAAGATGGCCAAGTCGAAGAACAACGGCGTCGACCCGCAGTCGATGATCGACCAGTTCGGCGCCGACACCTGCCGCCTGTTCATGATGTTCGCCTCGCCACCCGACATGAGCGCGGAATGGTCCGACTCCGGCGTCGAAGGTTCGCACCGCTTCCTCAAGCGCGTCTGGCGTCTGGCTCAAGCCCACGTCACTCAGGGCCTGCCGGGCAAACTGGACGTCGCCGGCCTGAACGACGAGCAGAAAGCCGTTCGCCGTTCGATCCACCTGGCCATCAAGCAGGCCAGCCATGACGTCGGCCAGAACCACAAATTCAACACCGCCATCGCCCAGGTGATGACGCTGATGAATGTCCTGGAAAAAGCCGCGCAAGGCACCGAACAGGATCGCGCACTGGTTCACGAAGGTCTGGAAGCCGTGACGCTGCTGCTGGCTCCGATCACGCCGCACATCAGCCACGAGCTGTGGAACCGCCTGGGCCACGCTGACCCGGTGATTGACGCCAGCTGGCCGGTGGTGGACGAAACCGCGCTGGTGCAGGACAGCCTGACCCTGGTCATCCAGGTCAACGGCAAGCTGCGCGGCCAGATCGAAATGCCGGCCGCCGCCACTCGTGAAGAAATCGAAGCCGCCGCACGGGCCAATGAAAACGTGTTGCGCTTCGTCGATGGCCTGACGATCCGCAAAGTGATCGTCGTGCCCGGCAAACTGGTCAACATCGTCGCAAGCTAATTGGATCGGGCGCCGGCTTGGGCCGGGCGCCGAATATAACCTGCGGGGCCGCACTGTCGAGCCATAGGGTTTCAAGGGGAGCAACAAGATGATCAAACGTAATCTGCTGGTAATGGGCCTGGCGGTCCTGTTGAGCGCCTGCGGCTTCCAGCTGCGCGGCACCGGCACCACCGAGCTGGCCATCACGGAGCTGGACCTCAGCGCCCGGGACGCTTATGGCGAGACCGTGAAGATGCTGCGCGACTCACTGGAAAACAGCGGCGTGAAGGTCTACAACGGCGCGCCGTACAAACTGGTGCTGACCAGTGAACAGCAAAGCCAGCGCAGTCTGAGTTACGCCGGTGCCGGTCGCTCGGCCGAGTACGAACTCAACAACGTCCTGAGCTATGAGATCCGCGGCCAGAACAACCTGGTACTGCTGGACGACAAACTGCAAGTGCAGAAGGTCTACCTGCACGATGGCAACAACATCACCAGTTCCGACCAGGAGTCGAGCGAAGTACGTGTCGAAATGCGTCGTGACCTCGTGCAACGCATGATGCTGCGCCTGCAACAACTGAGCCCAGCCCAACTGGACCAGTTGCAGCAGACCGCCGACGCCCGCGCCAAGGCAGAAGCCGACGCACTGGAAGCGGCACGCAAGGCTGAAGCGGAAACCCCGCAACAGTCGCCGATGCAAATCCCCTCTGAATAAGCCTTGCGGGGCGCTCCGGCGCCCCGCTCGCCTTCTCTTATGAAGCTCGCTCCCGCCCAACTCGGCAAACACCTGCAAGGCGCCCTCGCGCCGGTCTACATCATCAGTGGCGATGATCCGCTGCTGTGCCAGGAAGCCGCCGACGCCATTCGCTCTGCCGCCCGTCAGCAAGGCTTCGACGAACGCCAGGTGTTCGCCGCCGACGCCAGTTTCGACTGGGGCACGCTGTTGCAGGCTGGGGCGAGCATGTCGCTGTTCGCGGAAAAACGCCTGCTGGAACTGCGCTTGCCATCCGGCAAACCCGGTGACAAGGGCGCCGCCGCGCTGATCGAATATTGCTCACGACCGGCTGAAGACACGTTGTTGCTCATCAGCCTGCCAAAACTCGACGGCAGCGCGCAAAAAACCAAATGGGGCAAGGCCCTGGTTGAAGGTCAGCAGACCCAGTTCGTACAGATCTGGCCGGTGGACGTCAGCCAGTTGCCCAGCTGGATCCGCCAGCGCCTGTCCCAGGCCGGCTTATCAGCCAGCCAGGATGCGGTGGAACTGATCGCCGCCCGGGTCGAAGGCAACCTGCTGGCCGCCGCTCAGGAAATCGAAAAGCTCAAGCTGATGGCCGAGGGCGGGCAGATCACCGTGGAAACGGTACAGGCCGCCGTGGCCGACAGTGCGCGTTTCGATGTGTTCGGGCTGACCGATGCGATCCTCAACGGTGAAGCCGCCCACGCCCTGCGCATGCTCGAGGGCTTGCGGGGCGAAGGCGTCGAGCCTCCGGTGATCCTCTGGGCCCTGGCCCGAGAGTTGCGCCTGCTGGCCAACCTCTCATTGCAATACAGCCAGGGTGTACCGTTGGACAAGGCTTTCAGCCAAGCCCGTCCGCCGGTGTGGGACAAACGCAAGCCGCTGATGAGCAAGGCCCTGCAACGCTACTCGGCACCGCGCTGGGCACAACTGCTGCTCGAAGCCCAGCGCATCGATGCGCAGATCAAAGGTCAGGCGGCAGGGTCGCCATGGATGAGCCTGAGCCGCTTGTCGCTGTTGATGGCTGGGCAGCGACTCCCTTTGCCCGCTGAGTAGTCACTCGGCAGAAGCACACTGCATACCTATGGCGAGGGGATTTATCCCCGCTGGGTTGCGAAGCAACCCCAAAACTAGGCGCCGTGGAGTGTCAGGCAGTTTGTAATGGGGACGCTTCGCGCCCCAGCGGGGATAAATCCCCTCGCCACGGGTCATCTTCCACCACAAGTTGCGTGTCCGTCTGATGACACTTCTTGCACACCCCAGGGACTGGACAACCTCCCGACTCTGTCCCATGATTTGCTCCGCAAAACCACCCCACGAGAGATCCCATCATGAGCAACAAGCCATCCAAGCATGGCCCCAACAAGGCCAAATCCATCATCGCCCAGCCCCTGTTCCGCAGCCGCCAGGAACGACCCGCCAAGGGCAAAGGCAGCTACCGCCGCGAAGCCTTCCAGTCTGACAACTGGGAGGCTTCTTGCTTTGTGGCGGCTTGAAACACCCGGACCAGCCCTATTCTCCTTTGCGCATGATAAGGTCAGCATCTGATTTGTTTATCTGGACCCGTGCATGCCCTTTTGTCTTTCCCGTCGTTGGCCCCTGCGCCAATTGATTGCAGCCACAAGCGTCGTTCTGCTTGTCGCCTGCGCAGAAAAACCTACCGCCGCCGACGCCCAACCGCTCAAGACCGTCCCTGCCGTGCCTGCTCCTGCCATCGTGCCGCCCGTGGTCCCGACCGGTGACAACCTGGTCATCGCCCCCACGCAAACTTTCGCCGAATGGCAAGCCGGGTTTCGCAAGCAAGCCCTGGCCGCGGGAATCCGTGCCGACCTGTTTGATCGCGCCTTTATCGGCGTCAGCCCGGACATGAGCGTCATCAGAGCCGACCGCAGCCAGCCAGAATTCAGCCGTCCGGTGTGGGAATACCTCGATGGAGCGCTGTCGCCGCTGCGAGTACGCCGGGGCCAGACACTGGTCCAACAGCATGCCGACATCCTGCAAAGCATCGAGCAGCGCTATGGCGTCGACCGCCAGGCCTTGGTTGCGGTGTGGGGCATGGAAAGCAACTTCGGTCAGTTCCAGGGCACCAAGTCGGTGATCAACTCCCTGGCGACCCTGGCCTATGAAGGGCGACGCCCGGGGTTTGCCCATGCGCAGCTGATCGCCGCACTGCAGATCCTGCAAGACGGCGACATCGCTCCGGAAAAAATGCTCGGTTCCTGGGCCGGAGCCATGGGCCAGACCCAGTTCATTCCCACCACGTACAACACCCACGCGGTGGATTTCGATGGTGACGGCCGCCGCGATATCTGGGGCAGCGCCACCGACGCCCTGGCCTCGACCGCACACTACCTGCAAAGCTCTGGCTGGCAGCGCGGACAGCCGTGGGGCTTCGAGGTACGACTCAGAGAAGGGTTCGACTACCCGCTGGCCGATGGCGCGATCCGCAAACCCGTCTCCGAATGGCTGCAACTGGGCGTCAGCCTGCCCAACGGCAGCCAGGTCCCAGCCGGCGCCGAACACTTGTCGGCAGCCCTGCTGCTGCCGGCCGGCTATCGCGGGCCGGCCTTCCTGGTGCTCGATAACTTCCGCGCCATCCTCAAGTACAACAATTCCTCGTCGTACGCCCTGGCGGTGAGTTTGCTGTCAGAACGCTTCGCCGGCGCGGGGCTGATCAGCGGGCAATGGCCCAAGGACGATCTGCCCTTGAGCCGTAGCGAACGCTTTGAACTGCAAACCTTGCTGGGCAAACACAACTTCGACGCAGGCACGCCCGACGGCATCATCGGCGCCAACACCCGCAAGGCCATACGCAGCGCCCAGCAGTCGTTCGGCTGGCCCGCGGATGGTTATCCGACGCACAAGCTGCTGGAAGGGTTGCGTAACCGCTAGATCGCCTTATGGCCGCTGCCCTCATCGCGAGCAGGCTCGCTCCCACAGCTGACTACCAAACGCGGTCCAGTGTGGGAGCGAGCCTGCTCGCGATGAGGGACTTTCAGGCAACAAGCGCTCGGCTGACCACCACATCCTGCTCCAGCACCAACCTCTTCTCCCCCGCATCCAGCGTCACCAACGCGCCCATGGGCAACGTCAGGTTCGGATCGCAATGCCCACTGCGCCAACCGGACAACACCGGGATGCCAAACGGCTCGAAGGTCTGCTGGAACAGCTTGTTCAACGCCTCAAGGTCCACCCCGGCGACATCCCCCAGCAACACACCCCGCAACTTTGCCAGCGTGCCAGCCAGCCGTAACTGGGTCAGCAGACGGTCGATGCGGTAAAGCGGCTCGTTGATGTCTTCCACCAACAGGATCACGCCTTCGGCGTCGATTTCGTAGGGCGTGCCCATGGTCGCGGCAATCATCGACAGATTGCCCCCCAGCAAACGCCCGCAGGCGATGCCGGGTGCGACGGTAGTCAATGGATAAGCTGCGGGATGGCTCAGCACACTGCCGGCCTTCAACTGCCCACGCAACAGGCTGAAAAAAGAAGTGACGGTGGAGGGTTCCTTGTCGCCGAGAAGATCGGCGTTGAGCAACGGGCCATGAAAGGTGACAAACCCTGCATATCGGCTGATGGCCAGGTGCAAGGCGGTGATGTCGCTGTAGCCGACGAAGGGCTTGGCGTTGCGCCGCAACAGGTCGAAATCGATGCGGTCCAGCAAACGCGGGGTGCCGTAGCCGCCGCGCAGGCAAATGATCGCTTTTACTTCTGGGTCGGCGAAGGCGGCATGCAGGTCGTTGAGGCGTACTTCGTCGCTGCCGGCCAGGTAGCCGTCCTTTTCGTACACACCTGGGAATATACGCAGCTCATGGCCCCGGGCGCGCATCCATTGGATGGCTTTGTCCGTTTCCAGGTTTGCTGGACCGGCGGGGGCGATCACGGCGATCAGGCCTTCGGTCGGGAGTGCTGGGACGGGGTGATGTGGATTTAGGGTGTGAGTGGGTTCCATGAGTCTCCCGGTTTTTAGGCATGGTTATGGGTGTATATCCGTTTTTTTGCGTAACGGCGGCTGGCGGTTCCGCTCTTACAGCGGGTCACTTTTGGAAGAGCGCCAAAAGTAACCAAAAACGCTTTGCCCCACCACTCGGCACCTCGCTTAGGCTCGGTGTGCCCGAACGCAGGCATTGCTCCGTGGGCCCGCCGCGAAGGGCCATCCATGGCCCAGCGCGGCTATCCCGGCATCCATGCCGGGATGCCCACTGCGCAATACCTGCGTTCGGCCAGCGTGGTTTAACGGGGCGTCAAGATCAAGATCAAGATCTAAAGCAAAGCAAAGCAAGAGCTGGGCATGTCCAGCATCTATGTGGCTGAACCACCACTATCGCGAGCAGGCTCGCTCCCACACTTGATCTTCAGCAGCCACAAAACTCATGTAAACCGCAGACCCACTGTGGGAGCGAGCCTGCTCGCGATGAGGCCAGCAAAGCCAGTATCCATGTATCTGAACCACCGCTTTCGCGAGCAAACCCGCTCCCACAGGGGAAACGCGATACCCCCAAACCAGGCCGGCTGTCAGGCCGCCTCGCGGTGGACGTTGATCTGGGGCGCCCCGTTAACCACGCTGGCTGAACGCAGGCATTGGTTCGTGGGTAACCCGGCATGGATGCCGGGTTAGCCGCGCTGGGCCATGGATGGCCCTTCGCGGCGGGCCCACGAACCAATGCCGGAGTGAAGGCATGCCGAGCCTAGGCGAGGCACCGAGTGGTGGGGCAAAGCGTTTTTGGTTACTTTTGGCGCTCTTCCAAAAGTGACCCGCTGTAAGAGCGGAACCATAAGAGGCCATTACCGCAGCAACGGATATGTACCCGCCCCAAAAAACTAAAGGATCAAGACCCGAGCAACTCAGCCTTGACCAACTTAGCCTGCTCATCCGCATGATACGAAGACCGCACCAACGGCCCGGAAGCAACGTTCTTGAAGCCCATCTTGTACCCTTCCTCAGCAAACCAGGCAAAGGTATCCGGGTGCACAAAACGCTGCACCGGCAGGTGACTACGCGAAGGCTGCAGATACTGACCCAGGGTCAGCATGTCGATGTCATGCTCACGCATGCGCTTCATGACCTCGATGACTTCTTCGTCAGTTTCCCCCAGGCCCAGCATCAAGCCGGATTTGGTCGGAATGTGCGGCATCATCTGCTTGAAGCGTTGCAGCAAGGTCAGCGACCACTGGTAGTCCGAACCCGGACGCGCAGCCTTGTACAGGCGCGGTACGGTTTCCAGGTTGTGGTTGAAGACATCCGGCGGCTCGGCGGCGGTGATTTGCAGTGCGATGTCCATGCGACCGCGATAGTCCGGCACCAACGTCTCAAGCTGCACGTTCGGTGACAGCTTGCGGATTTCGCGGATGCAATCGGCAAAGTGCTGGGCACCACCGTCACGCAGGTCGTCGCGGTCCACCGAGGTGATGACCACGTACTTGAGTTTGAGGTCGGCAATGGCGATGGCCAGGCTTTCGGGTTCGTTCACGTCCAATGGCTTCGGCCGACCATGGCCGACGTCACAGAACGGGCAGCGACGGGTGCAGATGTCGCCCATGATCATGAACGTGGCGGTGCCGCCGGAGAAGCATTCCCCCAGGTTCGGGCAGGACGCTTCTTCACAGACGCTGTGCAGTTTGTGTTTACGCAGCAGCGCCTTGATGCGGTCGACTTCCGGCGAAACCGGGATGCGCACGCGGATCCAATCAGGTTTCTTCGGCAGTTCGGTGGTCGGGATGATCTTGACCGGGATACGTGCAACTTTCTCGGCGCCGCGCAGCTTTACGCCGGCCTCGACCTTGGCACGCGGGGCCGGACGCTCGGTAACATCCAGCGTCGGGATCATGGTTTGCACAGCATCAGTAGTCATATCAGTCGATTCCGCCCGTGAGGGTCGTCTGCTCAGCGTAGTCGAGGTGTTTGACGAGCTGCGCGCGCAGCCGGGCACTTACCTCGGCAAATTCAATCGATCCTGTGTGATCGCACAGCTGGGTCATCGCCAGCCCTGCATAGCCACAGGGATTAATCCGTCGAAACGGCTCCATGTCCATGTCCACGTTCAACGCCAGGCCGTGAAACGAACAACCATGGCGGATGCGCAAACCCAGAGAGGCAATTTTCGCTCCGTCGACGTAGACACCCGGAGCATCCGGCTTGGCCGCTGCTATCACACCGTAGCTGGCCAGCAGTTCGATCAGGCAGGTCTCCATGCGGGTGACCAGCTCGCGTACACCGAACCCCAGCTTGCGTACGTCCAGCAACAGATAGGCCACCAATTGACCGGGGCCATGGTAGGTCACCTGGCCACCGCGGTCGGTCTTCACCACCGGGATATTCCCCGGCAGCAACAGGTGTTCGGCCTTGCCGGCCTGGCCCTGGGTGAACACCGGCGGGTGTTGCACCAGCCAGACTTCGTCACCGGCGGTGGTGCCGCGGTCGTTGGTGAAGCGTTGCATGGCATGCCAGACCGGCTCGTAAGCCATCTGGCCCAGCTCGCGAAAGCCCAGCGTGCCCGGCATCACAACACCATGTGCACGAACCCGGTCGCTCGCAACTCGCTGTTGATGTCGTACAGCTGCTCCTGACCGGTGGCAATGATGTGCAACTGAATCGTCGTGTACTTGCCGTTGGTACTCTGGCGTTCGGCCAGGGTCTTGTGATCAACGGTGGCGTGTTTTTCAAGAATCGCGATGATCTTGTCCTTGAATCCCACACCGGTGTCGCCAATTACCTTGATCGGATAATCCTCGCAAGGAAACTCGATCTTTGGCGCCTTTACTTCTGAGTCTGTCATGGCGTAACGGCCTCGTAAGCCGTGATAACGCACATGGCCCCGCACCGGAAAGGAACGGGGCCATGCAGGTCAACACTTCAATCAGTTGAACAAGCCGTAGAAGAATAGACGGATGCTATCCCACATGCGGCGGAAGATACCACCTTCCTCGACCGCGTCCAGCGCAATCAGGTCGGCGCTGTGCACCACTTTGTCGTCCAGTTTGACTTCCACCTTGCCGATCACGTCGCCCTTGGCGATTGGCGCGATCATTTGCGGATTCATGGTCATGGTCGCGACCAGCTTTTTGAGCTGGCCTTTTGGCAGGGTCATGGTCAGGTCCTGAGCCAGACCGGCCTTCACCTGATTGGTGGTGCCTTTCCACACCTGGGCCTGGGCCAGTTCGGTGCCCTTCTGGTAGAAGGTCTGGGTTTCGAAGAAGCGGAAACCGTAGGTCAAGAGCTTCTGGGTTTCGGCGGCACGGGCCACTTCGCTGTTGGTGCCGAAAACGACGGCGATCAGGCGCATGCCGTCACGAACGGCCGAAGACACCATGCAATAGCCGGCCTCTTCGGTGTGGCCGGTCTTCAGGCCATCGACGGTCTTGTCGCGCCACAACAGCAGGTTGCGGTTAGGCTGCTTGATGTTGTTCCAGAAGAATTCCTTCTGGGAGTAGATGGCGTAGTGCGCCGGGTCTTCGTGAATGATCGCTCGCGCCAGAATCGCCATGTCGTGAGCCGAAGAGTAGTGCTCCGGGTTCGGCAAGCCGGTCGGGTTCATGAAGTGGCTGTTGGTCAGACCCAGGTCGCTGGCAGTCTTGTTCATCATGTCGGCGAACGCATCTTCGCTGCCGGCGATGTGCTCGGCCAGGGCGACGCTGGCGTCGTTGCCGGACTGGATGATGATGCCGTGCAGCAGGTCGCTGACGGTCACTTGCGAACCGACCTTGATGAACATCCGCGAACCGCCGGTGCGCCAGGCGTTTTCGCTGACGGTCACCGGATCGTTTTCACCGATCTGGCCACGACGGATTTCCAGGGTGGCGATGTAGGCGGTCATCAGTTTGGTCAGGCTGGCCGGTGGCAGGCGCTGGTCACCATTGCTCTCCACCAGGACCTCACCGCTGCTGGCATCCATGAGCACAAAGGATTTGGCGGCCAGTTGAGGGGGCGCGGGCATCATCTCGACCGCGAACGCGGCAGGTGAGAGCAGCAGCGGGACTAGCAGGCAAAGGCGTTTGGCAAAGGTGGTGATGTTCATCCGTCTCTCGAAATCGCTAATGGAAACTGCCCGAAGGCAAAACTAAACAGGCAACCTTCTAACGGGTCGCCGCGTATTTAAGTTGCTCACTCACATCCCTTGCCGGGCTTTTGTTATTCGTAGAGCCAACAACCTGGCCCGCTCCAACCGCTAGCGGGCCTTCAATCAAATCATTCCGCGCTGACCAGGCTCGGCGAACCGAGATTGGCCAGGCGCACACTGTTCTGCACCTGCTGGACTTCATCCGGAGAACCGATCGGCCCCAGGCGTACCCGATGCAGTGTCTGCTGGTTGCGCACGATGGAGCTGATGAACACCGGCGCGCTGACCATCGAGCTGAGCTTGGATCTCAACAGTTCGGCAGCGTCCGGGTTGGCGAACGCGCCGACTTGCAGATACTGGCCAGACGCTGTTGCAGAAGCGTTTTTTTTTGCGTCGAGCGGCACGGGCACCACGGCGGCGGCATGTTGCTGCGGCGGCGGGGACCATTGCTCGACCGTACCGGTGGAAGCCGTCACGGTCGGCGCGGCATTTTGCGCCACTTTTGGCTCGTTGAGCATCAAAGGCGCCGGACGGCCTCGCTGGGCCCACCATTCCTGCGGATCGATGCCTTCGACCTTGACTCGCGCGGTGCCGGTTTCAGCGTAACCGAGTTTTTTTGCCGCCGCATACGACAGGTCGATGATGCGGTCGGAATAGAACGGCCCGCGGTCATTGACCCGCAGGATCACGGCCTTGTTGTTGTCCAGGTTGGTCACCCGCACATAACTGGGCAGCGGCAAGGTCTTGTGGGCCGCGCTCATGCCATACAGGTCATAAACCTCGCCATTGGCGGTGTTCTGGCCGTGGAACTTGGTGCCATACCAGGACGCCGTGCCCGAAGCGACGTAACGCTTGGATTCGGCCATCGGGAAATACGTCTTGCCCAGCACCGTGTATGGGTTGGCCTTGTACGGGCCGGTGTGCAGGGTTGGCGTGGCGTCGGGAATGCGCGAAACATCCACGTCCCACCACGGCGCGCCGTCCTTGTGGGCCCGGTTGATGTCCAGGCCTGGCGTGGCGCGCACGGCAGTGGAGGTTTTCTGGGCCGGCGGGCGACTGGTGGAGCAACTGACGACCAGCAACGACAGCGCAGCCAGCGCTACCAGCTTCAGGGGTCCGGCTTTCAGGGGTTGATAGGTAGGCAATGCCTGCATTATTTGACGCCCCGTGCTTTGACCAGCTCTTCAGACAGCTGATGCACGGCCATGGCGTACATCACACTGCGGTTATAACGCGTAATCGCGTAGAAATTCTTCAGGCCCATCCAGTACTCAGGGCCTTGTTCGCCTTCCAGGCGAATCGCGGTGACTGGCATGTCGTCACGCAGCGCATCATGACTCGACCACCCCAGCGCCCGCAACTCCCCGACGGTCTTCGTCGGCTCGATGCCTGTGGTCAGGCCTTCGTCTACCTGGTCGCCACGCACGTCTGCACGGCTGACCACCGGCTCGCCAGGCTCCCAGCCGTGGCGCTTGAAGTAGCTGGCAACACTGCCGATGGCATCGGTCGGGTTGGTCCAGATATTAATGTGGCCATCGCCGTCGAAGTCCACCGCATAGGCGCGGAAACTGCTGGGCATGAACTGTGGCAAGCCCATGGCTCCGGCATAGGAGCCCTTGAGGGTCAACGGATCGACCTGTTCCTCACGAGCCAGCAGCAGGAACTCGCGCAGCTCCTTGCGGAAGAACTCGGCGCGCGGCGGATAGTCGAAGCCCAGGGTCGACAGCGCATCGACCACCCGGAAATTCCCGGTATTACGACCAAAAAACGTCTCGACACCAATAATAGACACGATGACCTGAGCCGGCACGCCATACTCCTGCTCGGCGCGAGCCAGCACGGCCTCGTGCTGGCGCCAGAAGTCCACGCCCCGGGCGATGCGCGCCTCGGAGATGAACATCGGCCGATACTCGCTCCACTGCTTGACCCGCTCGGCGGGCCGGGAGATCGCGTCGAGAATCGACTGCTTGCGCTGGGCCTCGCGGAACACCCCCATCAGCTGTTCACCGGCAAAACCGTAGTCGCGGGTCATTTCACCGACGAATTCGGCCACTTGCGGCGAGCCTTCATATTCGCCGGCCAGGGCGTGCGACGCACCGCCCAGGAGGCCGAACAGGCCGACCCACGGCGCAAATCGCGTCGACCAGCCACGCATTGCTTGCATTGAACTCTTCACCTTATTCAAACCTGCGCGATCCACTTGCGATGGGTATGGATCGACATCAAAACCCCAAACGCTGACAGTAGCGTCACCAGCGAAGTTCCTCCGTAGCTAATGAATGGCAACGGCACCCCCACGACCGGCAACAGGCCACTGACCATACCGATATTGACGAAAACATAAACAAAAAACGTCATGGTCAGACTGCCCGCGAGCAATTTGCCGAACAATGTCTGGGCCTGGGCGGTAATCACCAGGCCACGGCCGATCAACAACAGGTAGATCAGCAGCAGCACGCAAATACCCACCAGACCGAACTCTTCGCCCAACACGGCGATGATGAAGTCGGTGTGGCTTTCCGGCAGAAAGTCCAGGTGCGACTGGGTACCCAGCAACCACCCTTTGCCGAACACACCGCCGGAGCCGATGGCGGCCTTGGACTGGATGATGTTCCAGCCGGTGCCCAGCGGATCGCTCTCCGGATCGAGGAACGTCAGGACCCGCTGCTTCTGGTAGTCGTGCATCACGAAGTACCACATGGCCACGGACACCGGCACGGCGGCAGCGATCACGCTGAGGATCCAGCGCCAGCGCAACCCGCCCATGAACAGCACGAAGGCGCCGCCGGCCAGGATCAGCAACGAGGTGCCGAGATCGGGCTGGCGCACGATCAGGATAAACGGGACCCCAATCAGCAGCAGGCTGATGCCCACATGCTTGAGCTGTGGCGGCAAGGTGCGCTTGGACAGATACCAGGCGATGGTCGCCGGCATGATGATTTTCAGGAACTCGGAAGGCTGGAAGCGGATCACCCCGGGGATGTTGATCCAGCGTGTCGCCCCCATGGCGTTGTGGCCCATGATGTCCACGATCACCAACAAGACCACGCCGCCCACATAGGCCAGTGGCACCCAGCGCGCCATGAACCGAGGCTCCAGTTGGGCGATAAAGATCATCGATACCAGGCCGATGCCGAATGAAGTGGCCTGCTTGGCCAGCAGGTCCCAATTCTTGCCGCTGGCCGAATACAGCACGAACAGGCTGCCGGCGGCCAGTGTCAGCAACAGGATCAACAACGGACCGTCGATGTGCATGCGCTGCAACAGAGTGGCGCGACGACGCATCACATCTTCGCTGGAGAGGATCCGGTCGAAATTATTCTTCACGGGCCGTAGCCTCCGCAGTGATGGGGCTTGCGTATTCGGGCTTGAGCTGGCCGTGTTCATCCAGCAGCCAGGCGTCCATGATCTGGCGCACCACCGGCGCGGCAACGCCGGAGCCGGACTCGCCGTTCTCGACCATCACCGACACGACGATCTTCGGGTTCTCGGCCGGCGCGAAACCAACGAACAAGGCGTGGTCGCGGTGGCGCTCCTGAACCTTGGAACGGTCGTACTTTTCGCCCTGCTTGATCGCGACCACCTGGGCCGTACCACTCTTGCCGGCAATCCGGTATTGCGCGCCGATGGCAGCCTTGCGCGCGGTGCCCCGGGCGCCGTGCATCACCTGCTGCATGCCGATATTGACCTTCTGCCAGTCCGACGGATTACGCAGGATGATGTCCGGCACCGGGTTGGGGTCCACGGGCTTCTGGCCCTCGATGGTCTTGGCCAGATGCGGGCGATACCACTTGCCTTTGCTCGCCACCAGGGCTGTGGCCTGGGCCAGTTGCAGCGGCGTCGCCTGCATGTAGCCCTGGCCGATCCCCAGGATCAGCGTCTCACCCGGGAACCACGGCTGGCGGCGGGTCGCCCGCTTCCACTCGCGGGATGGCATCAGGCCCGGCGACTCTTCGAACATGTCCAGGGACACTTTCTGACCGAGACCGAACTTGCCCATGTAGGACGCCAGCCGGTCGATCCCCAGCTTGTGGGCCAGGTCATAGAAGTAGGTGTCGTTGGACCGCATGATCGCCGTTTCCAGATCCACGTACCCGTCGCCGGAGCGATTCCAGTTGCGGTACTTGTGGTCGTAGTTCGGCAGTTGGTAATAACCGGGGTCGTAGACCCGGCTGGAAGCGGTGATCACACCCGCGTCCAGCCCGGCAATCGCTACCGCCGGCTTGATGGTCGAACCCGGCGGATAGAGGCCGCGCAACACGCGGTTGAACAGTGGCCGATCGATGGAATCGCGCAACTCGGCGTAGGCCTTGAAACTGATGCCGGTGACGAACAGGTTCGGGTCGAAACTCGGCTGGCTGACCATCGCCAGGACCTCGCCGGTGTTCGGGTCCAGCGCCACGACAGCGCCGCGTCGGCCGCCCAACGCCGCTTCGGCGGCTTCCTGCAATTTGATGTCCAGGCTCAGGACGATGTCCTTGCCGGGGATCGGGTCGGTGCGCTTGAGCACCCGCAACACGCGGCCACGGGCATTGGTCTCGACTTCCTCGTAGCCCACCTGGCCGTGCAGCTCGGCCTCGTAGAAGCGTTCGATGCCGGTCTTGCCGATGTGGTGGGTACCGCTGTAATTGACCGGGTCGAGGTTCTTGAGCTCTTTTTCGTTGATCCGCCCCATGTAGCCCACCGAATGGGCGAAGTGCGCGCCCTGGGGGTAGTGACGCACCAACTGCGCCACCACCTCAACGCCCGGCAGGCGGAATTGGTTCACGGCGATCAGGGCGATCTGCTCTTCGGTCAGCTCGAACAGGATCGGCACCGGCTCGAACGGGCGCCGGCCCTGGCGCATGCGCTTCTCGAAAATCGCCCGGTCCTCGGGGGTCAGTTGCAGCACTTCGACGATCACGTCGAGCACCTTCTGCCAATCCCCGGACCGCTCACGGGTCATGCTCAGGCTGAAGCTGGGCCGGTTATCGGCCACCACCACGCCGTTGCGGTCGAAAATCAACCCGCGAGTCGGCGGAATCGGCTGCACATGCACGCGATTGTTTTCCGACAGGGTCGAGTGGTACTCGTACTGAATCACCTGGAGGAAATACAGGCGCGCGATCAGCACACCAATCAGCGCCACGACCGCAATTGCACCGAACACGACGCGACCACGCACCAGGCGGGCGTCTTTTTCGTGGTCCTTGATGCGAATCGGCTGAGGCATGAGGGCAGGATTACTTGTGGTAAGGGTGCCCGGACAGGACTGTCCAGGCACGATACAACTGTTCGCCGATCAGAATCCGCACCAGCGGGTGCGGCAACGTCAAAGGCGACAACGACCAGCGTTGATCGGCCCGGGCACAGACTTCCGGTGCCAACCCTTCCGGGCCACCCACCATGAAGTTGACCGTGCGCGCGTCCAGCCGCCAGCGATCGAGCTCGACCGCCAGTTGCTCGGTGCTCCAAGGCTTGCCGTGCACTTCGAGCGTGACGATCCGCTCGTTCGGCCCGACCTTGGCCAACATGGCTTCGCCTTCCTGACGGATAAAGCGCGCCACATCAGCGTTCTTGCCGCGGGTGTTGAGCGGAATTTCCACCAGTTCCAGGGCCAGCTCGGAAGGAAGACGCTTGGCATATTCATGCCAGCCTTCTTCCACCCACTTGGGCATGCGGGAACCGACGGCGATCAGGCGCAGTCGCACAGCGATCCCTTATTGCTGGTCTTTGTTGAGCTTGGTGAAATGCTCATGGGTATTTTCCGGGCTGTGGTGCGCGGCGCTGGCCGAACGGCTTTGCTCGGCACCGGCCCACAGGCGCTCCAGGTCATAGAACTGGCGCGCCGAGGCGGTCATCATGTGCACGATGACGTCGTCCATATCCAGCAACACCCAGTCGCTGTCGCCCTTGCCTTCTTCACCCAGCGGCTTGACGCCCTGGGCCTTGACCGCTTCGCGAACCTTATCCAGCATCGCGCCGATCTGGCGGTTGGAGGTACCGGTGGCGATGATCATGTAATCCGTGATGCTCTGCTTCTCGCGAACGTCGATCACCTGAATGTCCTGGGCCTTGACGTCTTCCAGGGCCGCCACGGCAACCTTGACCAGCTCTTCGCCTGCCAGTACCACGCCAGTATGGGCTTCTACGGGAAGCGGGGCGCTCTTGAATGTGCCCTTGCGCTTTACTTTGTTTACGTCTTTGTCAGTCATATAAAACTCGTTTTGCTCGTATGTTCGGGCGCTTCGCTACACGCATTCACGTGCCTTGAAGCGCGCCCTTTTTTCAGTTCGACGCACGGTACAGCCCGTGCGCATCGATGTAGGCCAGGACCGCGTCGGGCACCAGGAAACGTACCGACTTACCGCTGGCCAGCAGTTGACGGATCTGGGTGGCGGATACCGCGAGCGGCGTCTGCCAGACGAATGCAATCTGTCCGCTCGGCCCTTTCAGGGCCAGCGGGTCGCTCACCGAACGCGCCGCCAGCAGGTTGCGCAAGGCATCCGGCGGCTCGCTGTCGGCATCCGGGCGTTGCAACACCAGGATGTGGCAATGCTGGAGCAACTCTTCCCAGCGATGCCAAGTGGGCAGGCCGCAAAATGCGTCCCAGCCCAAAAGCAGAAAAACCTGGGCATCGGCGGCCAGTTCGGCGCGCATCAGCTCCAGGGTATCAATGGTGTAGGACGGTTTGTCCCGCAGCAATTCGCGGGCGTCCACCACCAACGGCGCCACACCGGCCACCGCGCACTCGACCATCGCCAGACGGTCCTGGGCCGATACCTGCGGCGTATCCCGGTGAGGCGGCCTGGCGCTGGGCGTCAGGCGTAGCTCATCGAGGGCCAGGGCATCGGCGACTTCCAGCGCACCGCGCAAGTGGCCGATGTGCACTGGGTCGAACGTGCCGCCCAGGATACCGATGCGCTGGGGCGCAGTTGTCGTCGTCACTGCGGCTGACGGGTCAAGGTCGCCCAAGTCAGACCGGCTCCTGTCCGCGCAACTGGCCGTCACCGACCACGATGTACTTCTCGCAGGTCAAGCCTTCGAGGCCCACCGGGCCACGGGCGTGCAGCTTATCAGTAGAAATGCCGATCTCGGCACCCAATCCGTATTCGAAGCCGTCGGCGAAACAGGTCGGGGTGTTGATCATCACCGACGCCGAGTCCACTTCGGCCACGAAACGCCGGGTTTCGCCCTGGTGTTCGCTGACGATGGAGTCGGTGTGGTGGGAACCATGGCGATTGATGTGCTCGATGGCCTGGTCCAGCCCGTCGACCACGCGGATCGACAGGATCGGCGCCAGGTACTCGGTGTTCCAGTCTTCTTCGGTGGCCTCGGCCGCCTCAATGATTGCCCGGGTACGCTGGCAACCGCGCAGCTCGACGCCTTTTTCGCGGAACTGGGCGGCCATCGCCGGCAGGAAGTCCTGGGCAACGGCCTGGTCCACCAGCAGGGTTTCCATCGCGCCGCAGATACCATAGCGGTAAGTCTTGGCGTTGAAGGCAATGCGCTGGGCTTTGGGCAACTCGGCGTGGGCACTGACGTAAACGTGGCAGATGCCGTCCAGGTGCTTGATCACCGGCACGCGGGCGTCGCGGCTGACCCGTTCGATCAGGCCCTTGCCGCCACGGGGCACGATGACGTCGACGAACTCGGGCATGGTGATCAGTGCGCCGACCGCGGCGCGGTCGGTGGTTTCCACCACTTGCACCACGGCCGCCGGCAGATCGGCTTCGGCGAGGCCGCGCTGGATGCAGGCGGCAATCGCGCGGTTGGAATGAATGGCCTCGGAACCACCGCGCAGGATGGTCGCGTTACCCGACTTCAGGCACAGACTCGCAGCATCGATGGTCACGTTCGGTCGCGACTCGTAGATGATGCCGACCACGCCCAGGGGCACGCGCATTTTGCCGACCTGGATACCCGACGGCCGATAACTCATGTCCCGGATCGCCCCGACCGGGTCCGGCAGCGCCGCGACCTGGCGCAGACCGACGATCATGCCGTCGATGCGCGCCGGGGTCAGCGCCAGGCGTTCGAGCATGGCCGGCTCGAGGCCGTTGGCCCGGCCGGCGGCCAGGTCCAGCTCATTGGCGGCGGACAACTCGGCGCGAGCGGCGTCCAGCGCATTGGCGGCGGCCAGCAGGGCGCGGTTTTTCTGCGCGGTGCTGGCACGGCCGATGATGCGCGACGCCTGGCGAGCGGCGCGACCCAGGCGGGTCATGTAGTCAAGAACGGACTCAGTCATGGTCTGTGTGGTCTTGCCAAGGGGAAAGCGGCAGATTATAGCTGTCGTATCCCTCGACTAACAGCGTGGACTCACAGTGGTGACCGGCGGAAGAGCAAAACCTGTGCAAATAGTCGCTGTTCAGCGCCGATTAAGCTTTCCATTGCTATCATCGCGCTTCCTTTGGCCTCCCTTCGTCTCACGCCATGACCGATTCGCCCCCACTGCCAAACGCCCTGCCCGACGGTTTTTTTGATCGCGATGCCCAAGTGCTCGCCCGGGACCTGCTGGGCAAAGTCATTCGCCACAAGGTCGGTGACCTGTGGCTCAGCGCGCGGATCATCGAAACCGAAGCCTATTACTTCGCTGAAAAGGGCAGCCACGCCTCGCTGGGCTACACGGAAAAACGTAAGGCTTTGTTTCTGGATGGCGGCCACATCTATATGTATTACGCCCGGGGTGGCGATTCGCTGAATTTCAGCGCCCATGGCCCCGGCAATGCGGTGCTGATCAAATCGGCATACCCGTGGGTCGATACTGTTTCCGGCCCGGCGAGCCTGGCGCAGATGCTGCTCAACAACCCCGACGCCCAAGGCCGCCCGCGCCCCTCGCAAAAGCTTTGCGCCGGCCAGACGTTGTTGTGCAAGGCCCTGGGGCTGAAAGTGCCGCAGTGGGATGCCAAACGCTTCGACCCGGAACGCTTGCTGGTGGAAGACGTGGGCGTGCCGACAGTCAACGTGATCCAGACTACCCGCCTGGGCATCCCACTGGGACGGGATGAACACCTGCTCTACCGCTTCGTCGACGCGGCCTACGCACCCTGGTGCACGCGGAACCCGCTGCGTCGCGGACAGGTCGAAGGGCGGGATTATTTTTTGCTTTCCTGAACGCCACACTGCCCAACCCTGTAGGAGCGAGCCTGCTCGCGATGGCGCCAGGTCAGTCGAATCAGAGGTTGGCTGATACACCGCTATCGCGAGCAGGCTCGCTCCCACAGTAAAAAATGCATGCCGCTTAATGCTCAATGGAAATGGAGTTGTTTTTATGGGCCCATGGCTCGATAGCATCACTGGCTGGCTGACCGCCAACCCGCAATGGCTGGCGGCGGCGGTGTTTATCGTTGCCTGTGTAGAGTGCCTGGCCATCGCCGGGTTGCTCGTGCCAGGTACGGTGCTGTTGTTTGCGGTCGCGGTCCTGGCCGGCAGCGGCGCGTTGTCCCTGGGCGAGACTTTGCTGCTGGGCCTGCTGGGCGGTTTGCTGGGGGACTTGGTGTCGTATTTCCTGGGCAGGCATTTTCACCAGAACATCCGGCGCCTGCCGGGGCTGCGGCATCACCCGGAGTGGATGAGCGCGGCGGAAAGCTATTTCCAGCGCTACGGCATCGCCAGCCTGCTGGTGGGACGCTTCATTGGCCCGCTGCGGCCCATGTTGCCGATGGTGGCCGGGATGTTCGACATGCCCTTCCCGCGCTTCGCCGCCGTCAGCCTGTTGGCCGCCGCCGGCTGGAGCGTGGCGTACCTGCTGCCCGGCTGGGCCACTGGCGCAGCGATCCGCCTGCCGTTGCCCGAGGGTTTCTGGCCACAGGCCGGTGTCGTGATTGGCAGCATCGCGGTGATGATCGCATTGAGCGTCAACAGCAGCCTGCGGCGCCATCGACATGCCTCAGCGCTGATCGCAGGTCTGGGCCTGGTGATCCTGATCGGGCTGTTCATCGGCTTTCGCTACCTCACAGCTTTCGATCAGGGGCTGGTGGCTCTGGTCCAGGAACATCGCAGCCCGACAATGGACGAAATCGCCGTGACCTTCACGCTGATCGGCGAATTCCACTACATGCTGATTTTCAGCGCCCTGCTGACCGGGTTGCTATTGCTGGCGCGCCAATGGCGCCAGGCAATCTTTGCCGGGGCCACGATGCTGTTCACCGCATTGGCCAATACCGGCACCAAGCACTTTTTCGCCCGTGTACGCCCGGAAGTCCTGAGCGAGCCGCTGACCAGCTACAGCATGCCCAGCGGTCATGCCTCCGGCGCCTTTGCCCTGTTCCTGGCGCTGGCCATCCTGGCCGGTCGCGGGCAACCGCCACGCCTGCGCCTGACCTGGCTGTTGCTGGGCTGTTTGCCAGCGCTGGCCATTGCCCTGTCGCGGGTGTACCTGGGTGCCCATTGGCCGAGCGACATCGTCGCCGGCGCCATGCTCGCTGCCTGTGTCTGCGCAGCGATGCTCTGGCTGAGCCAGCGCCAGACCCCGCTGCCGGCCATGCCGCCGAAAATCTGGTGGTTGATTCTGCCGGCGATGGTGGCGGCATTCAGCTTCTTCGCACTGCGCCACCTGTCCAATGGGATGCTGCGGTATGCCTATTGAGGCCGGCAGCCAGCTATCGCGAGCAGGCTCACTCCCACAGGGAATCGGCCGTGAAACGCCCCTTTGTGGTCACTGAAGATCAACTGTGGGAGCGAGCCTGCTCGCGATGACGTCGGTACATTCAGCATTGATGCAAACTGAGCCACCGTTATCGCGAGCAAGCTCGCTCCCACAAGAGATCAGCCTGGTCAGTGATGAGCGCCTCAGGCGAACAGTTCGCCTTGCAACTCATCAAGCAACGCCTGGATTGCATCCAGCCGCTGCTGAGGATCATCGAGTTGCAGCAGGTCGAGCTTGTCCAGTTCATTGAAGGGCAGCAGGTAGGCCAGTTGATTGGCGAGCGACTGCTGGCCGGTGGCTTCGGTGCCCATGTTCAGGGCCTCGACCATCGGGTGTTCGGCCAGGGCCTTGAGCAGCGCCACCAGATCGGCATCCTCATCCTGCAGCGGCTGTTCCGGCTCATCCTCCAGCCACTCGACTTCAGCGACGGTCAGTTGATCGGCCTGGACACTGCTGCTGTGTACGATAAAACGTCGTCCACCCTGCACACGAATGCCCAGCAGCCCGTTGTCCTGCTGGGAGAAATCGGTGATTCGCGCTTCACAGCCCACCCGCGCAAAGCCGTCGGGGGCGATACCGACTTCCTCGCCATCGAGGATGCACACCACGCCGAACCCCTCGCCCATTTTCATGCAGCGACCGATCATATCGAGGTAACGCGCCTCGAAAATCTGCAAATCGAGGATGCAACCGGGGAACAGTACCGTGTTCAACGGGAAAAGCGGCAAGCTCATAAGCAGTTCCTTAAACCGTCATCGACACCACCAACGGCAGCAACACCGCCGTGGCCACGCCCATCAGACTCATCGCCAGCGCCGCAAAGGCGCCGGACTCTTCGCTTTCCTGCAACGCCACGGACGTGCCGACCGCGTGAGCGGTCAGGCCCAGGGCCATGCCACGGGCTTCAGGGCTATGGACCCCAAGCCTAGTCAGAATGCTCGGGCCCAGAATCGCCCCGAGCACCCCGGTGATCAACACAAACACCGCCGCCATGGCCGCTACGCCGCCGATCTGCTCGGCCACCAGCATGGCGATCGGTGAAGTCACCGACTTGGGCGCCATGGTCATCAGGATCATGTGTTCGGCGCCAAAAGCCCAGCCCAACACCACCGCAGAGCCCGTGGCGAACACCCCGCCTATCACCAGCGTAGTAAAAATCGGCCAGAACAATTGCCGGATCCGTCGCAGGTTCAGGTACAAGGGCACCGCCAGCGCGACGGTGGCCGGCCCCAGCAGAACGCTGAGAATTTCCGTGCTCTCACGGTACTCGGCGTAGCTGATGCCGCAGCCGACCAGCACACCGATCAGCAGCAACATCGACATCAGCACCGGCTGCAGAAACACCCAGCGGGTCTTTTCGAACGCCGCCAGCACCAGTTGATAGGCGCCCAGGGTGATGCCGATACCAAACAGCGGATGATGGATCACCGAACTCCAGGCGCCCTGCCAATCAAGCATCATTGCCCATCCTCCGACTCGGGGGCGTGACGCCGGGCCAGGCGTTGCATCAGCACACCGGTAAACGCCATGGACAGGATCAACGACAGCACCAGCGCACCGACAATGGCCCAGAAATCGGCAGCGATGGCCCGGGCGTACACCATCACCCCCACCGCTGGCGGCACCAGCAGCAACGGCAAGTAGCGCAGCAGGCTGCCGGCCGCCAGGTTCAATGGCTCGCCGACTTCACCACGGATGACCAGATAGCCCAGCAGCAACAGCAGGCCAATGATCGGCCCCGGCAGCACCGGCAGGAACAAATGATTGATGGCGGTGCCCAGCAATTGGAACAGCACCAGCCAGGTCAGGCCCCGTAGCAACATCCTTCATCCTCCCCAGCAACACGTACGCAAACAATGCGCGCGCATTATAAGCACGCCCGCGCTATGGGTCGGCATTCGTAAAAAGCATGGTCGATGACCTGCCCTGCCCGTCATGTTGATCTACAGTGGTTCTCCGGGGACGCCGATCCCCGTTCCAAAAAAGACAAAACCGATGAACCCAAGGAGAGTCTCAATGCCCTACGTTCCCGTTGCAGCGCTCAAAGATTATGTCGGCAAGGAACTTGGACGTTCCGAATGGCTTACCATCGATCAGGATCGCATTAACCTGTTCGCCGAAGCCACTGGCGACTTTCAGTTCATCCACGTCGATCCGGTCAAGGCCGCGCAGACACCGTTCGGCAGCACCATCGCCCACGGTTTCCTGTCGCTGTCGCTGATGCCCAAACTCATGGAAGACATCCTGATCCTGCCCGAAGGCGTTAAGATGGTCGTCAACTACGGGTTGGACAGCGTGCGCTTCATTCAGCCCGTGAAAGTCGACTCCAAGGTCCGCCTCAAGGTCGACCTGGTGGACGTGACCGAGAAGAAACCCGGCCAATGGCTGCTCAAGGCCACCGCTACCCTGGAAATCGAAGGTTCGGACAAACCGGCCTACATCGCTGAGCCCCTGTCGCTCTGCTTCGTGTAGCCCCTCGCGGATGCGAAGCCGCTGCGGCAGTTTCGCATCGCTTCTCCTGACGCGCATTGCTACGGCATACTCGTGACCTGATTATCTGGATCCCGTTATGCGCTCATTTCTCCCTTTGGCCCTGACCCTGCTGCTCACCGCTTGCGGCGACGGCGAATCGCTGTTGCCTCCCGACGCGCGCCTGCCCGACGGCGGACGCTATCGCGGCGACCTGGTGGACGGTTTGCTGCAGGGCCAGGGGCGTGTCGACTACCCCAACGGCAGTTGGTACGCCGGGCAGTTCGACAAAGGCCAGTGGCACGGCACCGGGGAATGGCACGGCAGCAATGGCGAGGTCTATCGCGGCCAGTTCCAGCAGGGCCTGTTCAACGGCCAGGGTAGCCTGACCACGCCCACCAGCAGCTACACCGGCGGCTTCAAGCAAGGCCGGCGCGACGGTGAAGGCACGCTCAAAGAACACGGCATGATCTACCGCGGCGAATTCAAGGCCGACCGCTATTCCGGTTTCGGGCGCCTGGAGCTTGAGGACGGCAGCCAATACCAGGGGCCGTTCGTCAACGGCAAACCCAACGGTGAAGGCCAGCGCTTCGATGCCAGTGGCAACCAGTTCACCGGCAATTTCGTCGACGGCCAGCTCCAGGGCAAAGGCACCTTCAACAGCGCCGAGGGCGATGTCTACATCGGCGGGTTCAAGAACAACCAGCTCAGCGGTCGCGGTCGTTATGAAAATGCCGACGGCGATGTCTGGATCGGCCAGTTCAAGGAAGGCGCGCTCACTGGCAAGGGCCAACTGATCGGTGCCGACGGCAGCCACTACCTCGGTCAATTCAATGACTGGCGCTTTAGCGGCGAGGGCCGGCTGAACCTGCCCGACGGCAGCTTTTATATCGGCCAGTTCGAGAACGACACCTACCACGGGCGCGGCACCCTGGCGCTGACCGATGGCACCGTGCAAAGCGGCACCTGGGCCAACGGCCTGCGAGTACGCGACGCTGGCGGGCGGCTACTGCCGGATGTGCTCGAGCTCGGCCTTTTGGCCCAGGGTCGCCTGTTGGAAAATGCCCTGGCCAATATCCCGGCCTCGACCCCTGCGGTGGAGCTGTACAGCCTGACGGTGGGCGGCGACGGCAAGCAGAGTGTGTTCCTGCGCGAGTCCGACTACGTCGCCAATATGCTCACCAGCCGTTTTGGCGCGTTCGGCCAGATCCGCCTGGTCAACCACCGCGATCACCTCGGTGACCGGCCCATGGCCACTCGCGAAAGCCTGCGCCGCGCCGCCAGCGCCCTGGCCGAACGCAGCGGCCCGGAAGACCTGATCTTCATCTACCTGACCAGCCACGGCACCAGCGAACACGAACTGGTGCTCGACCAGCCGCGCATGGAACTGGCCGACCTGCCCGCCGATGAACTGGCCGTGGTGCTGGCGCCGCTGAAGGATCGCGACAAGATCGTGGTGATTTCAGCCTGTTACTCCGGCGGCTTCATCCCGGCGCTCAAGGATGAACGCACCTTGATCATGACCGCTTCCCGCGCCGATCGGGTGTCGTTCGGCTGCTCCGAGGAGGCCAACTTCACCTACTTCGGCGACGCGCTGTTCGCCCAGGCACTGAACCAGACCGACGATCTTGAGCAAGCCTTCAAGCGTGCCAAGGCCACCGTGGCCGAGCGGGAACAGGCGGACAATTTCGAAGCCTCCGAGCCGCAGATCTGGGCGCCCAGGACCGTCCTTTCCCATTGGCAGCTATTGCGCAAGCAACAGGCGCGAAAAGCATTACAAAGTACGGCATTGAACGACGAGGCCCAAAAGAGCAACTAAGCTGAATCGTATCAAGGGGGAAACACTATGTACTTGACGCCTCAGCATGTTTTGCTTGCCGGAGCTTCCGGGTTGACCGGGGAACATCTACTGGACCGGCTGCTCAACGAGCCGACCATCACACGTGTATTGGCGCCTTCACGCCGGCCGCTGGCCGAGCATCCACACCTGGAAAACCCGGTCGGTGAAACAGCTGAACTGCTGCCCCGCCTCAGTGGCCAGGTGGACATCGCATTTTGCTGCCTTGGCACGACCATCAAGAAGGCCGGCTCAGAACAGGCGTTTCGCGCGGTGGACCTGGACCTGGTGGTGGCCTTCGCCAAGCGCGCCCGGGAGCTGGGCGCAAGGCACCTGATCGTGATCAGCGCGCTGGGGGCTGACCCGAGTTCTTCGATTTTCTACAACCGGGTCAAAGGCGAAATGGAAGCCGCCCTCAAGGCCCAGGACTGGCCACAACTGACCCTCTGCCGCCCTTCCCTGCTACTGGGCGAACGCACCGAACCGCGGTTGGCCGAACAATTGGCCGGCCCCTTGTCGAGGCTGATCCCCGGCAAGTACCACGGCATCGAAGCCTGCCAACTGGCCCGCGCCATGTGGCGCCTGGCCCTGGAAGAACAGGAAGGGGTGCGGGTGGTGGAGTCGGATGAGTTGCGTAAGTTGGGCAAATAAAGTGACACCTGGGACAGCGCGATCATTGTGGCGAGGGGATTTATCCCCGCTGGGCCGCGAAGCGGCCCCAACTGGCACAACCCAGTGTCATGCTGTTGCTCAGGAGTAATAGCCCAGTCTTTGGGGACTGCTTCGCAGTCCAGCGGGGATAAATCCCCTCGCCACAGATAAACCCCTCGACACAGTTAGATCTTCTTCAGCCAGGGTTGGTGCTACAACCCACCCGTAGCCTGAAACCCCACGCCCAACGCCGTCAGCAATGACAAGGGCAACAACAGGGTGTCGAGCAACGCACTGCCCGGCAGATCCAGGCCTGGATAGCTCGGGGCTTCGGCACCGAAGCGGTCCATCGCGCAGCAGCCGCCATTGAGGGCGTAGAGATCCAGGCGCGTGCCCGCATACACCACCGGCGCGCCGGGTTTCGCGGCGTCCAGGGTACGGGCGGTGGCGCAGCCGGTCAGTTGCAGCGCCAGCAGCACCACCAGCAGCTTATTCATCACTGCTCAAATGGTACTCGCCCCAGCGCGGCAGCATGTCCTGGGGGATGTTCAGCAGATTGAGAATCCGCGCGACCACAAAATCGATCAGGTCATCGATGGTCTGTGGCTGGTGATAAAAACCCGGAGAGGCCGGCAGAATCGTCACGCCCATGTTCGACAGCTTGAGCATGTGCTCCAGATGAATGCTCGAATACGGCGCCTCACGCGGTACCAGGATCAACTGGCGGCGCTCCTTGAGCGTCACGTCGGCGGCGCGCTCGATCAGGTTGTTGCAGGCACCGGTGGCAATCGCCGAGAGCGTACCGGTGGAACACGGCACCACCACCATCGCCGCCGGCGCCCCGGAGCCCGAAGCCACCGGCGACATCCAGTCTTCCTTGCCATACACACGTATCTGCCCCGCCGCCGCACCGGTGTATTCGGTGAGGAAGGCCTGCATCATCTGGGTCTTGGCCGGCAGGGTGACGTCGGTCTCGGTGGCCATCACCAATTGCGCCGCCTTGGAGATGAGGAAATGCACCTCGCGGTCTTCCCGCACCAGGCAATCGAGCAGGCGCAAGCCGTACTGGGCGCCGGAAGCACCGGTCATGGCCAGGGTGATGCGGTCGGGACCGTTGCTCTCCAGGCGCGTGCTCATTTCAGTGCCTCGGCCAGTTTGCCGTGCAGGCCGCCGAAGCCGCCGTTGCTCATGATCACCACGTGAGTACCAGGCTGGGCCTGGCTCTTCACGCGCTCGATGATGCCCTCCAGGGAATCGCTGACAATCGACGGCACCGTGCACAACGCGGCGGTGGCGCCCAGGTCCCAGCCCAGGTTGGCCGGTGCGTACCAGATCACCTGATCGGCATCCACCACGCTTTCCGGCAGGCCGTCGCGGTGGGCGCCGAGTTTCATGGAGTTGGAACGCGGCTCGATGATGGCAATCAGCGGTGCATCGCCGATGCGCTTGCGCAAACCGTCGAGGGTGGTGGCGATGGCCGTCGGGTGGTGGGCGAAGTCGTCATAGATGGTGATGCCGCGCACTTCAGCGACCTTTTCCATCCGCCGCTTCACGCTTTTGAACGCACTCAGCGCGGCGATGCCCATCGACGGCACCACGCCGACATGACGGGCCGCCGCCAGGGTGGCCAGGGCGTTGGCGACGTTGTGCTGGCCGGTCATGTCCCAATCGACCACACCTTGGGCCACGCCTTCGAACATGACTTCGAACTGCGAACCGTCGTCCTTGAGCAACTTCACTTGCCACTGCCCGCCGGCGCCGGTGGTTTGCACCGGGGTCCAGCAACCCATTTCGATCACCCGCTGCAACGCGGGCTCGGTGGTCGGATGGATGACCAGGCCTTCACTCGGAATGGTGCGCACCAAATGGTGGAACTGCCGCTCGATGGCCGGCAGATCGGGGAAGATGTCGGCGTGATCGAACTCAAGGTTGTTGAGGATCGCGGTGCGCGGGCGGTAGTGGACGAATTTCGAACGCTTGTCGAAGAACGCGCTGTCGTATTCATCGGCCTCGATCACGAAGAACGGCGTGCCGCCCAGGCGCGCCGACACCGAGAAATTCTGCGGCACGCCGCCGATCAGGAAGCCCGGGCTCATGCCCGCGTGCTCCAGCACCCAGGCGAGCATACTGCTGGTGGTGGTCTTGCCATGGGTGCCGGCCACGGCCAGGACCCAACGGCCCTGCAACACATGATCGGCCAGCCATTGCGGGCCGGACACGTAAGGCAGGCCTTTGTTGAGCACGTATTCAACCGCCGGATTGCCACGGGACATGGCGTTGCCGATGACCACCAGGTCCGGCGCCGGGTCCAGTTGCGCCGGGTCGTAGCCTTGGGTCAGTTCAATGCCCTGGGCCTCCAGCTGCGTGCTCATCGGCGGGTAGACGTTGGCGTCGGAACCGGTCACGTGATGGCCCAGCTCCTTGGCCAATACCGCCATCGAGCCCATGAAAGTGCCGCAAATACCGAGAATATGGATGTGCATAGTCGACCTCGTAAACATGGCCGCAGGTTAGCGTAGGGAGGGGGAAATCGCACCTTGTGTTTCGAACTGCAACCATCAGAACACCGCAAATCCTCTGTGGGAGCGAGCTTGCTCGCGATAGCGGTGGGTCAGTTTGCATTGATGCTGAATGTGCTGCCGCCATCGCGAGCAGGCTCGCTCCCACAGTTGACCGAGCTCTTTCAGGAAGAATGCGGTCAGAATGTGGGAGCGGGCTTGCTCGCAAATGGCCGCGACGCGGTTCAGCGGGCGATGGCGTGCTTGCGCAGCTTCCGGTAGAGGGTATTGCGGCTGATGCCCAGTTGTTCGGCGGTGTGGGTCATGTGCCAGCGCTGGCGCTCCAGTGCATCGAGCAGCGCCAACCGCTCGGCATCTTCCAGCGGGCGTTCCGCCACGGTTTCAACCAACGCCACCGGACACTGGCGAATCATCGCCGGCAGATCCTCCAACCCGATCCGCCCGCCGTCGCACAACGCAGCAAGGGTGCGCAGCACATTGCGCAGTTGCCGCACGTTGCCCGGCCAATCAAAACTCAGCAATGCCTGGCGCGCCGGTTCGTCGATCGCCACCGCTTCGGCGCCCGCTTCTTCGGCCAACAGAAAATCCAGCAACTGGGACTTGTCGCTGCGCTCGCGCAACGCCGGCAAAGGGATCTCCAGGCCGTTGAGGCGATAGTACAAGTCCTCGCGAAAACTGCCGTCGCGCACCCGATCAAGCAACTGACGGTGGGTGGCGCTGATGATGCGCACGTTCACCGCTTCGGGTTCGCCACCGATGGGCACCACCTGGCGATCTTCCAGCACCCGCAGCAAACGGGTCTGCAAGGCCAGGGGCATGTCACCGATCTCATCCAGAAACAGCGTGCCACCGTCGGCCTGTTGCAGCTTGCCGCGCATGCCTTCCTTGCGCGCGCCGGTGAAGCTGCCGCCGCGATAACCGAACAGCTCACTCTCGATCAGGCTTTCCGGGATGGCTGCGCAGTTAAGCGCCACGAAGTTTTTCCCAGCACGCTGGCTGGCGTGATGCACGGCTTTGGCGAAGGCTTCTTTACCGGAGCCGGTTTCGCCATGGATCAGCAGCGGCACATCGCGCTCGAACACTCGCAGCGCCTTGCGAAAATGCTCTTGCAACGCCGCATCCCCCAGGCAGATGCCCGGTAACCGGGCGGGCTCGATGGCTTTAAACGCAGGAACGACCGGGACCGGCACACTGCGCGGCTGCCCCCGCAGCACGGCAAACAAATGCCGCCCGTCACGGGTGCGCAACGGCCAACTGGCGCTGGCCTGGGTGCTGGCCCGTCCGAGCAGCTCATCCAGTGAACAATCGAAAAAGTCTTCCACCCGCTGACCCAGCAAGCCACCGCGAATATGCCCCAACAGGTTCAGCGCGCTCTGGTTGACCGCGCTGATCCGCCCTTCGCCGTCGAACGCCAGCAGCCCCTCGCTGAACAACCCCACGGACTCGGCCTGCAAGTGAAAACGCAGCAGCCATTGATTGTCGAAGCAGCGCAGGAAATAGCAGCTCTCGATCATCTTCGCCGAGAGGTTGACCAGGGCCATGGTGTGGAACTGGCTCTGGCGCGACACGTCCGGCCGGGCCGATGACACATCCAGCACCGCGAGCAGTTCGCCGTGGGGGTCGAAAACCGGGCTGGCCGAGCAGGTCAGGCCGGTGTGGCGGCCGCGAAAGTGTTCTTCCTGGTGAATGGTCAGGGCCTGGCGCTCCACCAGGCAGGTGCCGATGCCGTTGGTGCCTTCGCAGGCTTCGCTCCAGTCGGCGCCGAGCCAGAGGCCGGCCCGTTCGAAAATCTTGCGCTCACTGGGGGCGGTGACACAGTTGAGGATCACGCCGCGCGCGTCGGTCAGCAGCACCGCGTGACCGGCGCCGGAGAGCTGTTGATGCAGGCTGGTCATTTCCGTGCCAGCGATGTGCAACACCTGTTGCAGGCGCTCGCGGCTTTCCAGCACCCGGCCATGCTCAAGCACCGTCGGCGCCAGGTTTTGCGCCGGGTCGAGGTGATAGTCCTCAAGGCAGCGCAGCCAGGAACGGGCAATCGACGGATCGCTGCCAGGGCCCTGCAAATGGGCCTTGCCCTGGGTGACCGTCAGGACTTGTTGGGCATGGCGACTCAAGTGGTTGCTGTGCATTTCTTATTATTTCTCCCCGAAGGACCTGCCTCACTGGAGCAACTGTTTAACATTTAACCAATGTTCAACACTTAACCTGTGGCGAGGGGATTTATCCCCGCTGGGCTGCGAAGCAGCCCTGAAACCTAAGCATGCGGTGTATCAGATTGATCGAGTTGGCTGCTTAGGGGGCTGCTTCGCAGCCCAACGGGGATAAATCCCCTCACCACAACTTTGCTGGGCAGGCCAACTGGTGAGGCCCAGCATCCTCCAGCCCACCCACCTTTGCAATGCTGGCGCGACCTGTCAGTCAAAGACTGTCTCGCATCTGGCACAAACTGTCACACCCGCTGTACCGCTATCGTCACGCAGGGCATCCGTTTGTCCGACGAACTGCTCCTAAAGTCTTGATTTACGGGCCCTGCAAGGCAGTGGCCCGACCTTTGCTCTAGGCTTAATTACCAGCGCTCAATTTTGCGCGGCCTCCCGTATAAGCACAAAAGCCAAGGAGAACTCATCATGCGTTACGCTCACCCCGGTACTGAAGGCGCTATCGTTTCGTTCAAGAGCAAATACGGTAACTACATCGGCGGCGAGTTCGTCGCGCCTGTCAAAGGTCAGTACTTCACCAATACTTCCCCGGTCAATGGCCAGCCCATTGCCGAATTCCCGCGTTCCACCGCCGAAGACATCGAAAAAGCCCTGGACGCCGCCCACGCCGCTGCCGATGCCTGGGGCGCCACGTCCGCCCAGGCCCGTTCGCTGGTCCTGCTGAAAATCGCCGACCGCATCGAAGCAAACCTTGAGGTTCTGGCGATCACCGAGTCCTGGGACAACGGCAAGGCCGTGCGCGAAACCCTCAACGCCGACATCCCCCTGGCCGCCGACCATTTCCGCTACTTCGCCGGTTGCCTGCGCGCCCAGGAAGGCAGCGCCGCCGAGATCGACGGCAACACCGTGGCCTATCACATCCATGAACCGCTGGGCGTGGTCGGGCAGATCATCCCGTGGAACTTCCCGCTGCTGATGGCCGCCTGGAAACTCGCCCCGGCCCTGGCCGCCGGTAACTGCGTGGTGCTCAAGCCCGCCGAGCAAACCCCATTGGGCATTTGCGTGCTGATGGAGCTGATCGGCGATCTGCTGCCACCTGGCGTACTGAACGTGGTGCAAGGCTTCGGCAAGGAAGCCGGTGAAGCCCTGGCCACCAGCAAGCGCATCGCCAAGATCGCCTTCACCGGCTCGACCCCGGTCGGCTCGCACATCATGAAATGCGCGGCCGAGAACATCATCCCGTCTACCGTGGAATTGGGCGGCAAGTCGCCGAACATCTTCTTCGAAGACATCATGCAGGCCGAGCCGAGCTTCATTGAGAAAGCGGCCGAAGGCCTGGTGCTGGCGTTCTTCAACCAGGGTGAAGTCTGCACTTGCCCTTCCCGCGCCCTGGTGCAGGAGTCGATCTACGACGAGTTCATGAAAGTTGTGATGAACAAAGTCCTGCAGATCAAGCGCGGCGACCCGCTGGACACCGACACCATGGTCGGCGCCCAGGCGTCCGAGCAGCAATTCGACAAGATTCTTTCGTACCTGGAAATCGCCAAGGGCGAAGGCGCCGAACTGCTGACCGGCGGCCGGGTGGAAAAACTCGAGGGCAACCTGGCCACGGGTTATTACATCCAGCCCACCCTGCTCAAGGGCACCAACAAGATGCGCGTGTTCCAGGAAGAAATCTTCGGCCCAGTGGTGAGCATCACCACCTTCAAGGATGAAGCCGAAGCCCTGGCCATCGCCAACGACACCGAGTTCGGCCTCGGCGCCGGTCTCTGGACCCGCGACATCAACCGCGCCTACCGCATGGGCCGGGCGATCAAGGCCGGTCGCGTCTGGACCAACTGCTACCACCTCTACCCGGCCCATGCGGCGTTTGGTGGCTACAAGAAGTCCGGCGTGGGTCGTGAAACCCACAAGATGATGCTCGATCATTACCAGCAGACCAAGAACCTGCTGGTGAGCTATGACATCAATCCGTTGGGGTTCTTCTAACCTGCGGGAAATTTGTGCCCGGCCGATCGTTCCCACGCTCTGCGTGGGAACGCCTCTACGGACGCTCCGCGTTCGGCTCTTTGGGACGCGGAGCGTCCCTGGCTGTGTTCCCACGCAGAGCGTGGGAACAATCAAGCTTGCATCCCTGCTGTATGCAACACACCGGTTCCAAGAGCAGCCCCGCTCCAACAGGGCCAAAAAACAATAAAAACAGGTAACCCCTTATGCCAAGCGATCAAGCAAACCCGCAACCGGCAACGTCCTCGGTCGACTTTGAAAAAGTCGGCTCCGAATACTTCCAACAACGTGAACTGAAAAAAGGCGCGGCGGGCTGGGTCCTGCTGGTGGGCCTGGGGGTGGCGTATGTCATTTCCGGGGACTATGCCGGCTGGAACTTCGGCCTGGCCCAGGGCGGTTGGGGCGGGATGTTTCTTGCCACGCTGCTGATGGCCGCGATGTACCTGTGCATGTGCTTTTCCCTGGCCGAGCTGTCCTCGATGATTCCTACCGCTGGCGGCGGCTATGGCTTTGCCCGTAGCGCATTCGGGCCCTGGGGCGGGTTTCTCACGGGCACGGCGATCCTCATTGAGTACGCCATCGCCCCGGCGGCGATTGCCGTGTTCATCGGCGCGTATTGCCAATCGCTATTTGGCATTGGCGGCTGGATGATCTACCTGGCGTTCTACATCATCTTCATCGCCATCCACATATTCGGCGTGGGTGAAGCGCTCAAACTGATGTTCATCATCACCGCCGTCGCCGCCCTGGCACTGGGCGTGTTTCTGGTAGCGATGGTGCCGCACTTCGACGTCGCCAACCTGCTGGACATCCCGGTCACCACAGCCACGGGCGCCAGCCCATTCCTGCCGTTCGGCTATGTCGGCGTGTGGGCAGCCATTCCGTATGCCATCTGGTTTTTCCTGGCCGTGGAAGGCGTACCGCTGGCGGCTGAAGAAACCAAGAACCCCAAGCGCGACCTGCCGCGCGGCCTGATCGGCGCCATGCTGGTGCTGGTGGCGTTTGCCCTGCTGATTCTGGTGATCGGCCCAGGCGGCGCGGGTTCCAATGCGCTGATGGCTTCGGGCAACCCGCTGGTGGAAGCCCTGACCAAGGCCTACGGCGGCTCGACCTGGATGGGCAACTTCGTCAACCTCGTGGGCCTGGCGGGCCTGATCGCCAGCTTCTTCTCGATCATCTACGCCTACTCGCGGCAGATCTTCGCGTTGTCTCGCGCCGGTTACCTGCCACGCAAGCTCTCCGAAACCAATAAAAGCAAAGCACCAGTATTGGCGCTGGTCATCCCCGGCATTATCGGTTTCGGTCTGTCCCTGACCGGCCAGGGCGATCTGCTGATTCTGGTGGCGGTGTTCGGCGCCACCATCTCCTACGTGCTGATGATGGCCGCGCACATCACCCTGCGCATCCGCCGCCCCAAAATGGACCGGCCATACCGCACACCGGGCGGCATCTTCACCTCGGGCGTGGCCCTGGTGCTGGCGTGCATCGCCGTAGTAGCGGGCTTTCTGGTGGATCCGCGGGTGGTCATCGGCGCGGCGATCATCTATGGAGTGTTAATTGCTTACTTCGCGTTCTACAGTCGGCATCACTTGGTAGCAGGCACGCCCGAAGAAGAATTCGCGGCCATTCAGAAAGCTGAAGAAGCCTTGCACTAAGTTGTAAAACGCCGAAAACCACGGCGCCGCCCAGCGGCGCCGTCACGGAGAACCTGTATGGCCAGTTTTGCACACACGGTCGGCGCCCAGACCTACCGCTTCGACAGCCTCAAAGACCTGATGGCCAAGGCCAGCCCGGCGCGTTCCGGGGATTTCCTGGCCGAGGTCGCGGCGCTCAACGATGGCGAACGCGTCGCAGCGCAAATGGCCTTGGCCGACCTGCCCCTCAGCCATTTCCTGCAAGAAATGCTGATTCCTTACGAGGACGACGAAGTCACCCGACTGATCGTCGACACCCACGATAAACAGGCCTTCGCCGCCGTCAGCCATCTCACCGTCGGCGGTTTTCGCGACTGGCTGCTCAGCGATGCGGCCGACGAACACAGCCTGCGGGCGCTGGTCCCGGGCCTGACCCCGGAAATGGTCGCCGCCGTATCGAAGATCATGCGCGTGCAGGACCTGGTGCTGGTAGCGCAGAAAATCCGCGTGGTGACGAAATTTCGCGGCACCCTCGGCCTGCGTGGGCGGCTCTCCACCCGCCTGCAACCCAACCACCCCACCGACGAGCCCGCCGGGATCGCCGCAAGCATCCTCGACGGCCTGCTCTTCGGCAATGGCGACGCCATGATCGGAATCAACCCGGCCACCGACAGCACAGCGTCGATCTGCGCCATGCTGGAAATGCTCGACGCCATCATCCAGCGCTACGACATCCCGACCCAAGGCTGCGTGCTGACCCACGTCACCACCTCCATTGAAGCGGCGAACCGTGGCGTGCCCCTGGACCTGGTGTTCCAGTCCATCGCCGGCACCGAAGCGGCCAACGCCAGTTTCGGCATCAACCTGAACGTCTTGCAGGAAGGCTACGACGCCGGGCTGAGCCTGAATCGCGGCACCTTGGGCAACAACCTGATGTATTTCGAAACCGGCCAGGGCAGCGCCCTGTCAGCCAACGCCCACCACGGCGTCGATCAACAGACCTGCGAAACCCGGGCCTACGCCGTCGCACGGCATTTCAAGCCGTTTCTGGTGAACACGGTCGTAGGATTTATCGGCCCGGAATACCTGTACAACGGCAAACAGATCATCCGCGCCGGCCTGGAAGACCACTTCTGCGGCAAGCTTTTGGGCGTGCCGATGGGTTGCGACATCTGCTACACCAACCACGCCGAAGCCGACCAGGACGACATGGACACTCTGCTGACCCTGCTGGGCGTGGCCGGGATCAACTTCATCATGGGCATCCCCGGCTCCGACGACATCATGCTCAACTACCAGACCACTTCGTTCCACGACGCCCTCTACGCCCGCCAGACCCTGGGCCTGAAGCCGGCGCCGGAATTCGAGACGTGGCTGGCGAACATGGGCATTTTCACCCAGGCCGATGGCCGGGTGCGGTTCGGCGACAACCTGCCACCGGCGTTTCGTCACGCATTAGCTCATTTGGGATAAGCCGCATTTGGGATGAGAGAACTGCCCATGGATAAAAAACCTGTAGATCCACAAAACCCTTGGCTGAATCTGCGCAACCTCACCCCGGCGCGCATCGCCCTGGGACGCACCGGCACCAGCCTGCCAACCTCGGCGCAACTGGACTTCCAGTACGCCCATGCCCAGGCTCGGGACGCCGTGCACCTGGCCTTCGACCATGAAGGCATTCGCGCGCAACTGACTGAACGCGGCCGCCAAAGCCTGCTGCTGCACAGCGCCGCCAGCGACCGCAACAGCTACCTGCAGCGCCCGGACCTGGGCCGTCGGCTCGACGAGTCCTCCGTACAAATCCTGGAGGACTACGCAGCGGCCCACCCCGGCGGCGTAGACCTGGCCATCGTGGTGGCCGACGGCCTGTCGGCGCTGGCGGTGCATCGGCATACCTTGCCGTTCCTGGCGCGGCTGGAAGAACAGACCGCCGCGGATGGTTGGTCAACCTCGCCAGTGATTCTGGTGGAACAGGGCCGCGTCGCGGTGGCTGATGAGGTGGCGCAGCGGCTCGGCGCAAAAATGTCGGTGATCCTGATCGGCGAACGCCCCGGCCTCAGTTCCCCCGACAGCCTGGGTTTGTATTTCACCTACAACCCCAAGGTCGGCCTGACCGATGCGTATCGCAACTGCATCTCCAACGTCCGGCTCGAAGGTTTGAGCTACGGCATGGCCGCCCATCGCCTGATCTACCTGATGCGCGAGGCCTGCCGCAGACAGCTCTCGGGGGTCAACCTGAAGGACGAAGCCCAGGTCCAAACTCTAGACTCGGAAAACACCGCCGATATGAAAGGTAACTTCCTACTGATGCCGCCCCGAAGCTGATCCGTTTACAAGTTTGCGTTTTTGATCCGCTTTCAGGCAGCATCGAAGCACGGCAGAACGCCGTTGTTGTCCGAGTATCTGTCGACCTTTGCAGACGAGACCTACTATGCGGATTATCCAAGCGACCCTGGAACACCTGGACCTGCTGACCCCATTGTTCGTCAAATACCGGGAATTCTATGGCTCGCTGCCCTACCCGGATTCGTCCCGAGCCTTCCTCGAAAAACGCCTGCGCCGCAAGGAATCGGTGATTTACCTGGCGTTGCCCGATGACGATGACAACCGGTTGCTGGGCTTCTGCCAGCTCTATCCAAGCTTCTCGTCACTGTCGCTCAAGCGCGTGTGGATCCTCAACGACATCTACGTCGCCGAAGACGCCCGCCGCCAACTGGTGGCCGACAACCTGATCCGCACCGCGAAAAAAATGGCCAAGGAAACCAACGCCGTACGCATGCGCGTCTCCACCAGCAGCAACAACGAGGTGGCGCAGAAAACCTACGAGTCCATCGGCTTCAAGGAAGACACCGAGTTCAAGAACTACGTGTTGCCGATCAGCGAAGAGCTCTGACCCGATTACCGCGGACTGATCGTTCCCACGCTCCCGCGTGGGAATGCCGCCAGGGACGCTCCGCGTTCCGCTTGACGCAGAGCGTCACGGGATGCATTCCCACGCGGAGCGTAGGAACGATCGATAACCCCTGTGGTTGGGTGAAACGTTGTGGCGAGGGGATTTATCCCCGCTGGGCTGCGCAGCAGCCCCAGAACCTGAGCACGCGGTGCATCAGGCAGACCGGGTTGGCTGCATTTGGGACCGCTTCGCGCTCCAGCGGGAGCAAGCTCCCTCGCCGCAGAGTTCTTCACCCAGCCAGAAGCCTCCCGACATCCCCCGCTACAAACTCACCACGCACACCACCCTCGACCTCGTATAATGCCGCTCTTCCCGGCTTGTAAGAAAAAGCTACACGCGCTGTAGCCTTACTCGAAGCCCGACCCACAGGCCCCACCCAGTCAGGCCGCGACCACAGGTGCTTTGCATGGATTTCAACCCCCTCGACCTCATTCTGCATCTCGATGTGTACCTCGACCTGCTGGTGACCAACTACGGGCCGTGGATCTACGCCATCCTGTTCCTGGTGATCTTCTGCGAAACCGGCCTGGTGGTGATGCCCTTCCTGCCGGGCGACTCCCTGCTGTTCATCGCCGGCGCGGTAGCCGCCGGTGGCGGCATGGACCCGGTGCTACTCGGTGGCCTGCTGATGCTGGCGGCGATCCTCGGCGACAGCACCAACTACATCATTGGCCGCACCGCAGGCGAACGGCTGTTCAGCAACCCGAACTCGAAAATCTTCCGCCGCGACTACCTGCAACAAACCCACGACTTCTACGACAAACACGGCGGCAAAACCGTGACCCTGGCGCGCTTCCTGCCGATCATCCGCACCTTCGCCCCCTTCGTCGCCGGCGTTGCAAAAATGCCCTACCCGCGCTTCTTCGCCTTCAGCGTCCTGGGCACCATCCTGTGGGTCGGCGGCCTGGTCACCCTCGGGTTCTTCTTCGGCAACGTGCCATTCATCAAGCAGAACCTGTCGCTGCTGGTGCTGGGCATCATCCTGCTGTCGCTGGTACCAATGATCGTCGGCGTGATCCGCAGCCGCCTCGCCGCCAGCGCCTCGAAAGCCCATCCGCGCTGATCGCCCATGTGGTCCCTGAGCGGCTGGCGCCGGCAACGCACCCTCGCCAAACATCCCGTCAGCGAGGAAACCTGGCAGCGGGTGCGTCACCAGTTGAGCTTTCTCGACGGCATCAGCGCCACCGAGGACCAATGGCTGCGCGAAGCCTGCGTGCTGTTTCTGCATGACAAACACCTGAGCGCCCTGCCCGGCGTCGA
This sequence comes from Pseudomonas sp. A214, assembly GCF_900156295.1. NCBI lineage: Bacteria > Pseudomonadati > Pseudomonadota > Gammaproteobacteria > Pseudomonadales > Pseudomonadaceae > Pseudomonas > Pseudomonas sp. A214. The sequence goes on along the minus strand of NZ_LT707062.1, from coordinate 1,546,093 downwards.
ACTGCACCAGGAACAACGCCTGCTGCTCGCCGCCCAGGCCCAATTGCCGCTGATGCACCTCGGCGACTTGAACTGGTATCAGGGCTTCCACGAAATCGTGCTCTACCCCGACGACTTCCTCAGCCCCCAGCGCTACCGCGACGCCAGCGGCATCGAGCACGAATGGGACGGCGAACACAGCGGCGAAGCCTGGCCCCAGGGCCCGATCATCCTGGCCTGGGACGGCGTGCTCGCCAGCGGCGGCTGGGACGGCTACAACCTGGTGATCCACGAGCTGGCGCACAAACTCGACATGCTCAACGGCGACGCCAACGGCCTGCCACCGCTGCATGCCGACATGCGGGTCAAAGACTGGGCCGACGCCATGCAACAGGCTTTCGACGACCTCAACCGCCAACTGGACCAGGATCCGGAGGCAGAAACCGTCATCGATCCCTACGCCGCAGAGAATCCGGCGGAGTTCTTCGCCGTCACCAGCGAATACTTCTTCAGCGCCCCAGACCTGCTGCACCAGGCGTACCCGCGGGTCTATGAACAGCTCAAGGCGTTCTACCGCCAGGACCCGCTGGCCCGGCTGCGGCAACTTCAAGCCGAAGATCCGGTCTATCAGGCGTCATACTAAGGTCTCTAAGACCCTTGTAACGTGGCATCGACGGCCGAATATGCCTATAATCGCCGCCACTTTTTGGTCAATCCGACCAGTCATTTGGTCAATTAACGGGGGCACCGCCCAATGAGTTACAGCAAGATTCCGGCTGGCAAAGACCTGCCGAACGACATCTACGTCGCGATCGAAATCCCGGCCAACCACGCCCCGATCAAATACGAAATCGACAAAGACAGCGATTGCCTGTTCGTTGACCGTTTCATGGCCACCCCAATGTTCTACCCGGCCAACTACGGGTTCATCCCCAACACCCTGGCCGACGACGGTGACCCCCTCGACGTGCTGGTCGTGACCCCTTACCCAGTCGCCCCAGGCTCGGTCATCCGCGCCCGTCCGGTCGGCATCCTGAACATGACCGACGACGGCGGCGGCGACGCCAAAGTCATCGCCGTACCGCACGACAAACTGTCGCAACTGTACGTCGACGTGAAGGAATACACCGACCTGCCAGCCCTGCTGATCCAGCAGATCGAACACTTCTTCGAGAACTACAAGGATCTCGAGAAAGGCAAGTGGGTCAAGATCGAAGGCTGGGCCGGTGCTGACGCCGCCCGCGAAGCGATCACCAAGTCGGTTGCCGCCTACAAAGGCTGAGACTGAAGTAAAGAAAAACCCCGGTTTGCACCGGGGTTTTTTATGTCTTAATAATGATAAATACGAAGTTGTATTAATACCGTTTAACCCCGTTTAGCCCGCCCCTTTCAAATCCTGCAAACGGAAAGATCGTCTTATATATTTGCACGACTTGTTTATTGCCGAAAACACCGTCGCCCCTAAACTTTCCGTTTATGAAAATACTTTCCAGTGGCGACCGCTTCAGAGCCCTTCTAAAAGAAGCGAACATCCGATCCGCCGACTTCGCGAAGTTATACGGCGTGAAATCCCAGCACATAAACAACTGGTTCAACCGTGGCATCCCGCCAGGGCGCATCTACTCCATCGCCAGCCTGCTGACCGTCAGCCCGCAATGGCTCGCCACCGGCGAAGGCCCGCAGACCCCATTGGGCCTGGGCCCGGGCATCACCTATGAAGCCGCCGAAAACGATGGCGTCTACAGCGTGCAAGAAACCACGGACATCGAACTGCCCCTCTACAAGGAAGCCCCCATCGCCCCCGGCGAAACCAAAACCCACATCATCGAAATCCCCGACCAAACCATCCGCCTGCCCCGCAGCCACCTAGAATCCCTGGAAATCGACCCCGGCGACGCCATCTGCACCACCATGGTCGGCGACAGCATGGCCGAACGCATCGAAGACGGCTCCACCCTCGCCATCGACCGCGGCCTGACCCAAATCGTCGACGGCCATATCTATGCGCTTGAGCACGACGGCATGCTGCGTATCAAATACCTGCATCGCATTCCCGGTAATCGGCTACGCCTACGTAGCCACAACAACACCGCCTACCCCGACGAAGTCTTCAGCGCCGAACAGATTGATGCGCAGAACATACGGGTGATTGGCTGGGTGTTCTGGTGGTCCACCCTGAACAAACAACGACCGCCGGTGTTCGACTAACCCACCCAAGACCAGAAACGGTGGCGGGAATTGTGGCAGGAGCTGTAGCCGGAGCTGTGGCAGAAGCCTTTGTGGCGAGGGAGCTTGCTCCCGCTGGGCTGCGCAGCAGCCCCCTGCTTTCCCCCTGAATCACCCCTAACCCAATGATTCCACACCACTTACCACTGGGATTCTGAAGCAAACCCGCGTATCCTCCGCCCCACATTTGCGAGCCCACACCTCGCACCGACAAGGCAGATCACTTTCTGACCAAGTCCCACAGCCGGCCGCAAGAGCCGGATGTACGTTTTGAAGGCTGGTGAGGTTTGTCAAAAACGAACTGAGTTAGTCAACGAGAAGCCGGCCATAAGCCGGCTTTTTAATATCCGATAGCTAGCAAACAAACACTCGCTAGGGTGTGCCACGTGCAAAGCAGTTCTTGGCTACAAGGCCAGTCGTGCCCTCAGTCTCCATTAGATGGCTGCGTGGCCTAGGATAAAGATAAACGTCAAGAGACTATCAGTGCTCCCACTCTTCATGCCGGACTGGTAAGCGGTTCAGCTCATCCTTTATCTGTCGCCAGTGGGGTATGAAATTATCCATCAATGCTATAAACCGGGCGTTGTGGGTAGACTCAATCAGGTGCGCCAGTTCATGCACCAGAATGTACTCCAGACATTCCGGCGGCTTCTTCGCCAGCTCGGTGTTCAGCCGAATATTGCCGGTGCTCGGGTTACACCCCCCCCAACGGGTTTTCATCCGCTGCACCAAGATCCGCCGAACGTTAACACCCATCCGAAACTGCCACTTCTCCAACAGTACCGGCAGCCTCGCCCGAAGCTGTTGACGATACCAACTTTCAAGCAACTCCCCCCGGCGTGCTTCGTCACTGCCTGGCCGTACCTGCAAAACCAGCGTGGAATGCTTCAACTCGACAGCGGGCGGGGCGTCGACTTCGATCACCTCTAGCAGGTAGCGCCTGCCCCATACCTGATGACTTTCCCGGTTCAGATATTCACGCTCCGTCTCGCGGGGCTGGACACGCATTTGCCGTTGCTGCGCTTTGATCCAGCTCAGCCGAGAAATAGCAAATGCGCGCAGAGTATCCAGCCCCATATGCATAGGAGCGGAGATACGCACTCGACCCTCCGGCGGATACACATAGAGGTGTGCGTGCTTATTGTTCTTCCTTTGAACCTCGACACGGATGTCACCAAGGTCAATATGTTCGGGCATCAGTATTCCTGATGAGCAACAATGATTGGAAATAGGCGTTCGACTTCTTCTACGGCATTCAACACGCCATACATAGCCTGCTTGACCATCATTTCCTTAGCCTGGACGCCACGCCAACCATCCGGTCGCGCCTGCTTCACTGCTTTGTCGATCTTCAGCGCCAGGTCCAAAACGGCATCCCCCCCTGACTGACCATAGGGCATTGGCGGCTCGTACACCGAGTTCTTTGGCGTCAGGTTGTTATAGAGTGCCAGCTTACCAGGGGTGTTCAGCGCTTGCGGCGTTCCCTGTGCCTTGCCTGCCTGCACTTTGGCAGCCAGTTCACCAATACGTTTGAGATACTCCTCGTACTCGATGGCCTTTTCCTTACGCAGTTTGATAATTTCATCGAGCAGCGCAGACATTTTTGCGAAGTAGGCCGGGTCGGTCAGGTTTTCCTTGATGATCTTGCTGCGGACGTTGTTCTCAATCGTTTCGGCCACAGCTCCTTGATTACCTTTCATTTCACCCAATTTCTCGGCAATGGCCTGACCAATGCCCGTCTTCACAATCAGCTCAAGTAGCCCCATATTGTCAAAGGGAGAAATCTTGCGCGGCTCACTGGCATCAATATAAGTGTCGATCAGATGTCGCATGTCCGCTTCGAACGGCTTGATATCGAGCGTTTCACCACTGGCCATGCGGATGATCTCGCGTAGCATCAGATAGCGATCCCGCTTACGCTTGATCTCTTCAATTTGCGTGGTGCTGTAACCCGCCGCTTCCATCTCATCAGCTAAATTCGCATACGCGCGCAGCAGCACGACTACGGCCTTATAGAAAGCCACTCGCAGCGGTTCGCGGCTCTGCAGATCGTCAGCTATCTCGGTATTGCCGCAGAAATAATGAATATGCGCTAACTCATCCTTTGGCGGAGCAACAGGTTCACACAACAGCGCCAGCGCCTCTAGGGCATCGTCCAAACGCTCCTTGCCCTGCGCCAGACGATCGTGCAACAGCACTTCTGGATCTACTCCGCCAGCGCTGTGATCCAACTCTGAGGTGTAGACCGCAATGGCATTCTCCACGCTCTTGAACAGATCCTTATAGTCGACGATGTAGCCAAATTCCTTGTCCTCGCCATCCAGACGATTGGTCCGGCAAATGGCCTGAAACAGGCCATGGTCATGCATCGACTTGTCGATATACAGATAACTGCATGGGGGGGCGTCAAAGCCGGTGAGCAATTTATCTACCACCACCAACAGCCTCATGCTGGCGGGTTCTTTGATAAATAGCGCCTTGGCCCGTTCCTCATAGGTTTCAGTTTTGGTCATACCAGGCTTTGCCTGTATACCTTCCAGCAGGTCCATGTAGGTGCTGTAGATAAACTGCTTGTCGGTTTCAGTATTGGCGCCGGTTTCTTCCAACGTCACATCCTTGGCTAGCGGGTTGTAGGACGTAATAACCGCGCATTTGTTCTTGAACAGCGTTTTTTGGAACAGCGTGAAGTACTTACAGGCCTCATAGATGCTGGAGGCGACGAAAATAGCGTTTCCGCGCTGACTCGACAGACGCGGTTTGGTACTGAAGTCGAAGATGATATCCGCCACCACCCGGTCCATACGCGACTTGGAGCTAAGCACATTCTGCATGGTGCCCCACTTCTGCTTCAGCTCGTCCTTCTGCCACTTGTTCAATGCCTTGGTGCTGTTCTCGAACCACTGATCAATTTTGTCTGAAGACCCAAGCCTCGTATCGATATCACGGGCTTCGTAGAGCAGGTCCAGTACCACCCCATCCTCCACCGCCTCACTGAACTTGTAGGTATGAATGTAACCACCAAACACTTCCAGACTAGTGGCTTTGTCCTGCTTGAGCAGCGGCGTGCCGGTAAAGCCTATGAACACCGCATTGGGCATCAGCGCCTTCATCACTCGATTGAGCCGACCGCCTTGGGTCCGGTGGCACTCATCGACAAATACAAACAGCTCGCCCAATGTCTGGCTTGGTTGGGCCTGCAATTCCTTGATAAAAGCCTCGAAGGCTTTATCGTCCTTACCTTTAGTCGAGCCGCCAAACTTGTGCACCAGCGAGCACAACAGGCGCGGACTTGGCTGGCTTAGCTGGCGCATCAGTTCCTGACCACTGCCAGTGCGGCAAATGGTTTCGCCAGCGTCGCGGAACACCCTTTCAATCTGCTTATCCAGCTCGTCGCGGTCAGTGATGATAGCCACGCGGGCGTGCGGGTTATTCTCCAAAACCCACTTTGCCAGCAGCACCATCAAAATACTTTTGCCTGCGCCCTGAGTGTGCCAAATAATACCGCCCTGGCGCTGCTTCACGTGCGTTTGCGCTGCCTTGATGCCAAAGTACTGGTGCACCCGCGGCAACTTTTTAACACCACCGTCAAACAGCACAAAATCGTGCATCAGCTCAATCAGCCGGGCCTTGTCGCACATTTTCAGAAGGTACTTGTCCAGCTTGTAGCCATCGTTGTCGGACTCATCTTCCTTCCATGTCAAAAAGTATTTTTCCTGAGTGCCTGTTGTGCCATAGCGCAAACCCTCAGAGTCATTGCCAGCAAAGACGAACTGCACCGTACTGAAGAACCACTCATTGAATTCCGGTTGTTGGTTGGACAGGCTCTGGCGTATACCGTCACCAATACTGATGCGACTGTTTTTCAGTTCCAGCACGCCAATAGCAATACCGTTCACATACAGCACGATATCTGGCCGACGCTCCAGCTTGCCCTTGAGCGTCACCTCCTCGGCGATAGCGAAATCATTTTTTAACGGCTCAGCCCAGTTGATCAGGTGCACCGTTTCGGTCATCTTGCCAACGTCGGTCTTCACCGGCACACCGTAGCGCAGCAACTGGTAAACCGCTTGATTGGTGCCATAGAGCGTGCGATCGGATTTGTTGGCCTCAGTGTTGAGTTTGTGCAGTACGGCATTGATCTGCGCCTGGCAATATCCCGCGCCGCTCAGATAGGCACCGAGTATCCCCTGTTCAATATTGCTGTTATCGACGCGCTCCGCCCAGTCGCCGAGATGCCTGTAACTCAACGCCTCGACAAACAACTTAGCCACACGATTTTGGGTCACGCGTTCTGCTTTGCCGATATCAGTCATTTGAGTATTTCCCAGCGTCCATTCTTGGTTGGGCCAACATGCCGGATCACCCCGGCCGCTCGCAGCTTGTTTAGATGATATTTGATCCCATCAGCACTCAGGCCGAGTTGCGTCGCTAATTCACGCCTGGTTGTCGTCGGTTGCTGACGTAATAGGGCCAGAATTTTTCCCGGCACCGTTTCCGAGCTGATTTCTTGGGTAGCTTCTTGGGTAGCTTCTTGGGTAGCTTCTTGGGTAGCTTCTTGGGTAATCAGCCGTATTGCCGTTGGTGTTTCCCTCAATATCCATCGTTCCTCACCCAAGGCATCGGCGAGTTGCGCAGGATCAGCTCGAAAGGTAAGCATCAAGCCCGACAGACTGGTGTCGAACAGCGGCGGAGGTATACCGTGCTTGCGGCACTCACTAAGGATTTTCTCGATACCGCGTCCCCAGGACTCCACATAACCAGCACGAAAAAATGCCGAAGCCAGCAGCGGATTGAAAGGATGAGACGGATGCTTGGCGAGCAGCTGTTGCTGCGTCCAATGCTCCGGCAAATGGCCAGGGTTCCAGATCACGACCTGGTGGTCATAGACGCTGATCTGGATAGGGATACCGCTGGCATAATCCTTGTGAATCACCGCATTGAGCAGTGCCTCGCGCAAGGCTTGCAAGGGGAACAGATAACGCTCTATGCGCTGGATTCCTTCATAGCGGATATATGCTTTGAGATATTTGCTGTGCAGCAGCTCCAGGGTCTTTTCCACTTGGGAGAACAGATCGCCGTGGATTTGGTCCTGATACCGCAGATCGTCATCGGTGACGAAAAAACCAATCTTGATAGAGGCACCCGGTACGAAACGTTCGGGCTGGGTGCCAAACAGCAGCGCGGTGGCGCGTTTCAGATAGTTACCTTCCTCCAATTGCAAGCTGGCCAACAAGGCAGTGTCGCTGTCTTCCAGCACCGCGTCGTCCACCCGCCCGCTTCTGGCTGCCCGGATTCGGAACCCTTGCAGTGCGGCAGGCTGGCAATCATCTAGGGTGAGACCGGGTAATGGCACACCATCCCAGTGCAGACCCTGCTTACGCAGTAAAAAGCGCGACAGTGCCGCGCCTTTCAATTCTTGTTTAGTGCTGCCGCTACGATAATGGTATTCGCCCTTGTAGCTGACCGGACTGGGGTATGCCGGCACCACAATCTCCAGCAGCGCTTTGTCCGCTTCCTTACGCAGATTCACATCCACCATGATCCCCAGCACATCGCGTACCTTGTTCGGGATCTCCTCCAGCAGGCGGGCCGCATCGACCACGCCCACCGGCTCGCCGGCATCGCTACGGCCAATTTCCAACACGCCGCCCTCAGCATTGGCGAAACCGCATATCCACTTCAGATACTCGTCGCGCCACACGGCCTTCCATTCCCGCTGCTGGTGCTCACTCATACCAATCGAATCCTTCCGGTAAGGAGTTCTTGCATCATGCCTTGCTTAAGGTTGCGGGCTTTTTGCAATTTGCTTTCTAAGGTGGCGAGCTCATTGTCCATTGCTGATAGAGCACAAGCGATAGCAATTTGCTCTGCATACGGAGGAACCTCGCACTCCAGTTTCAATATTTTAGACACTGAAAGCCCTGGTTGTGCGGATGATTCTGCGTACTGATTCAAATTCATCCGAATCAGTACTCTGGAGATCCAATTAATATCCACCTCTTTTTCTGCGGACACAACAATTGCATGTTCAGAGGCAAAGAACCGTCCTTCGGCGATCTGGACATTTCCGCACAGCGCCCCTTGCCTACCTATAAGAGCATAAGTACCTTCATGTGTAAAACTATTGGTAAAGCCGCGCAAACCATTCCCACCAAAACATGGAAAAAGAGAGTACTCATTTATATTTGCACGAGTTATTCCGACGCCACTTTTCATATGGCAAATGGCACCTAATCGCCTTACTTTCCACTCCTCGCTAAATCCCGGAAGGCGACGCTGACCGGTAAGAAGCCCCTGCATCGTGCCTTGCTTGATCTGACGCTTTTTGTTCAGTAATTGCCGCAGGGATTCGATCAAAGCATCCACATTGCTCAACGCCTCAGCAATGGCCATTTGCTCATCTAGTGAGGGCGGGAATACCGCCAAAATCTTCCTGACCGTTGATAAGTTCATACCGGCCTTGGCGCCGGAATCCGTCAATGCTCGAAAGAGCGCCTGGCCATTCGCTGACGCGAGAAAATAACTTGTATAGAGAGAGTTAACAGCGGAAGGGTCAAGCCTGACTAAGGCAATATGCTGGTTAATATACGCTGGCTTTGGGACCTTGGCATCGACATAACCAACAACCCCAATATCAGCAGTGATTGAAATAAGTAAATCACCATCCTTCAGTTGAGTGCGCGCACCTTCGGAGTCATCTTTGGGAAGTGAAACGAATCTTAAATCATCCAGTTGTGGGTACAACCAACCTCTCGAAAGATTTGTAATTCGTAGAAAAATCGCACCAAACTCTGAATAGTAATTAGCCCAGCCACGTGAGCCGCTGGTTATGAAAGGAGCAAAATCGCCCAACTCTTTTACAGACCAACTTTCCGGAATTATCCCAACTTCAGTCTTCTTGTACCCCGATTTCAGCTCCATACAAACCCCATCTTCTGCAGATGCTCGGCCACTTTAGCTTCCAGCTCGCTAGCGCGACGTGTCAGTTGCGGCAGCGGGGTTTCATAACGCTCAGCCAGTTCCTTTACGCGCTGAGTCAGTGTCTGGCTGACGCGATCCATCTCACCATTAATGGCGGCCATCAAGGTACCCAGCCATTTGTCATCGACGGCCAACTGCTTGATTCCCACTTCGGTCAGTTGCGGATACTTGGCATACGCCTTTTCGTCCAAATCACCCTCTAGCTCCCTAAGCTGCTTTTTCAGCGCAACTTCTTGGGCAGTCAGCACTTGCCATTGCTTGAGCACAGCCAGTTCCTCGGCCGCCCCCTTACCGAGATCTTTGATGCGCTCCTTTACAGTGGCGGCGTTGATCTTCTCGAGATCGGCAAATACGCCTTCATCGCCACTGTGTTCCTCCTCCATCTCGGCCAGGGTTGCACTGGTTGCTTCTAGGTCGGCGCTGATCTGGTCGATCTTTGCCTGCTCGACACCGAAGTAGCGGGCGATGATCAGTTTTTTGGGCAGAAGATCACAGGTCCAGCCTTTGTCCCTTTCCTTACCCTTCTTGTCCTTCTCGATAATGCGATAAGTCTCGGCCTTCCAACCGTCCGCAGCGATCAAATAGGCGTCGTCCTGCATCACATCGGCCCAGTAATCCATCAGTTGCTGGTAAACATCATAGGCATCGATCAGCGGCTGATTCCGGTAATGCAGCAGCAGGCTTTCAGCAATCTCATGAATCAACTGTTTGGGATGGAAGCCTGGCCGCAATGCTTTGAGGTTTTTCGTCACCGGCACACGCCAATCGTCAAAATGCGTGCTCATACCGGCAATAAAATCGACGAATTGCGGGTGTCCATAGATGCAGTTTTTAATTTCAGCCTTGTCCACGTTCAAATCGAAGTAGCCAGGGCGGTTGGCGCGAAACAGAGTAGCCTCGAGCTGCGGGCACACCGCCCAATAGCCGGCCAGCGCCTCGATATCCGCAGCCGGAATCCCACCCTTGAGATGGCCTTCGATATCCTGCCTGTCTTCGACCTGGGAGCTATCGATATAGCGCGGCAGATTAAGGTTGAAGTCGTTCTTTTCGATCTCTTCGAAACTGACCATACGGGCGTAACAAGGGTCGCTGGCGTCCTGACGAATGAAGACGTCGACGATTTTGTGAACATCTTGCTCACGCAGGCGGTTCTTGGGCCCTTCCTTGATGAAACCTGCGCTGGCGTCGAGCATAAAGATGCCTTTGCGACCCGACGCATGTTCCTTGTCGATCACAATAATGCAGGCCGGAATACCGGTGCCATAGAACAAGTTGGCTGGCAGGCCAATGATGCCTTTGATGTAGCCGTGACGAATCAGCTTACGCCGTATCTCGGCCTCGGCATTACCGCGAAACAGCACCCCATGTGGCAAGATGCAGGCAGCCTTGCCCTCACTTTTCAGTGATCGGATGATGTGCAGCAAATAGGCGTAGTCACCCTGCTTGGCCGGTGGCGCACCAAAGGTTTCGAAACGATTAAAAAGGTCATTCAGCGGATCCAGCCCGGTGCTCCAGCGCTTGTCTGAAAACGGTGGATTGGCCACAACGTAATCGAAGTTTTTCAGCAGGTCATGATTACCCGCTTTAAGCGTAAAGGCCGGGTTGGTCAGGGTGTTTCCCTGGGCGATCAGTGCCGTGGGGTTATCGTGCAGAATCATGTTCATGCGCGCCAAGCCACTGGTGGCCGAGTCTTTTTCTTGGCCGTAAAGGGTCACAGGCGTTCCTGCTTCATCGGCAACCTTGAGCAACAGCGAACCCGAGCCGCACGTGGGGTCATATACGCTGGTATCACTGCTGGTTTTTGCCTGCCCGATACCAATGATTTTGGCGATGACTTTGCTCACCTCGGCCGGGGTATAAAACTGGCCCTTGCTCTTGCCTGAATCCTTAGCAAAGTGCTGCATTAAGAATTCGTATGCATCACCCAGAATGTCATCGTGAGCAGCACGGTTCTTTGAGAAGTCGAGCGCAGGATTCTGGAAGATAGCGATCAGATTGGTGAGACGCTCTACCTTTTCCTGACCGGAGCCGAGCTTGTTGGCGTCGTCGAAGTCCGGCAAGTCAAACAGTTTGTTGGCACTGGCTAGGGGCGCGATGATCTTCTTGTTGATCTGGTCGCCGATATCCGGCTTGCCCTTGAGCGCGACCATATCGGCAAAACTGGCACCGCCCGGTATGGTGATAGGGGCGAAGGCTTGGCCAGCATACTTATCGCTGACGTATTTGATAAACAACAACACCAATACGTAATCCTTGTATTGGCTCGGATCCATGCCGCCGCGCAACTCGTCGCAGGAAGACCATAAGGAGGAGTAGAGCTCTGATTTTTTGATGGCCATGTGTAATTGATTTTTCCGTAGCTGTCTGAACCATCAGGCATGGCCCGATGGCATATCTATTCGTCTTTTTTGCGGGAGCCTTAGCAGTTGCACCGTCAGAGTGACAACAAAGCGGAAGAGCTTTCCACGGTGGGATGGGGTTCGACCGCTTGCTCGAAATGGGCATCATTCTATCCGTTTCTCGCCCATCAGAACCGTTGATCTCCTCTCTCAGGGTCGACAAAGGCAACGCGCCTGAGACGGCATTGCAATTAGCCACCACGACCATCAGAATCTGATCAACCGCAAGATATTGGCATTCACATTTCAGTAGAGATCCAGAATGGCACGGAATGCTGTTAACTCGATCACCGTGAGGCTACTCAAGCCTACAAAAAAACCGTCAGATGCAATCAGTTCCACTTACGGGCCAGGTGGCGCCCGAGCACTGAAAGATCAGGACTGGGATGGCGACGGTGAGGGCATTGTCTACTATGGCCAGGTCTACGACACCGTACCTGAGTGGCTGAGCCTTCTTCAGGACTTCGTCAGCGATCCTTTCGACGCGCTTCACTCAAGTGGTTCAGCGGCAATTTTGTTCTTGAGCGTTAAACAGAGATGGATGGCGCTGTGCTTCGGATATGCACATATCGCGCTGAACGAGGATGCTTTCGTGCATCAGTTCGGGCTGAAGGTTGCCTTAAATACCGTAAGACGAGGGAGCCTTCTGAGTCTCGACCTCGCGACTCCGGATGCGGTCACGTTTCAGCGGCGGGTACAAGCCAGCAAGCTGTCCGACTTTAGCCAATTCGGGGTAGACACCCTGCGAGATCTCGCAAGAGTTGCAGGAGGCAAACCCGAAAATGAGGCTTTCGCCAAATTCGTTGCGGGAAAAGATGCCCTCAGCCTGGATACACCACTCACCCCTTCGCAGTTCCACAGCAAGTGCGTCGAGATTCTGAAAGCCTTCAAATCCAGGGCATACAAACAAGATTATGCCTGGTTTGACAATGTCAAAGTTGAGACTACTTCCTCTCGCCTGGAACAACTGGACAAACTTCTCTTCCAGGAAATTCAAGCCATCCGAAGTGGCTCAAACAGCTTGCTACATATGTCTCCTCCGGAGATTCAGAACTACGTTGAGGGAGCGGCCATTCAATATTCGGGCTTCAACAGCCGTAAGCCTGAATTCACTAAGCTTTCAATCGAGGATTACGCTGCTGAGCTTAATCGATTGAGTTGCAAACACACGATTCAAGAGATAAAAACGTCTCACAAAATCCGCGCTGAAAACCTGAAGACAGGCGCTATTGAGCCCGGATGGAAAGTTTATGATTGCTTCAACTGGGAGGTAACCCTCACTACACCAACACCTACAAACTACGTATTGTTCGCAGGAAAATGGTACAAAGTTTCGAAAAAGTTTAAGGACAGGGTCGATGAGCACTTTGACAAAATTGAGGACATCGTAGTCATCGGGCCAACCAAATGCCTTAACGAAGAGGAGCTAATCGAAAACTTACTAAAAAATCGGCCTGATTTGATCAAGCTTGATCGTACAAAGATCAATCCGGAAGGCGTCGTCGCCGCTAACCTGGAGCCCTGCGACTTCTACTCAAACGACAAATACTTTATTCACCTTAAAGATGGGGAGTCCTCTGGGCCGATCAGTCACTTGTGGATGCAGGGTGTTGTCAGTGCTGAGGCTTTTGTTGCCGACAGCGAGTTTCGCCGAAAGCTAAAGGATACGGTCACAGCGACGAAAGGCGGATCGGCCTTTGTCGGAACCCTTCCGGACGGGCGCAAGCGAGAGGTGGATCGGGGCGAGTACACCGTTGTCTATGGAATCATGCGTCATAGGTATGTTGACGGGACTATCGGCATTCCGTTTTTTAGTAAGGTCAGTCTGATGGCCGCCTGCGATAGACTTAGACGCACTGGAATGAACATCCGTAAGGAAATCATCGAGAAGTTGACGCCCAAGCCTCCGGCAAAAAAAGTCAAGTCAAGAGGACCTACGAACAAAGCCAGAAAGACCAGCTCCGGCAAGCCTCCAGCCGGACCTTAAATCCTTTTGATTCGGCCTACGTTCACTCGGGCTAGGCACATGATCGGCTGAAGCCCAAACACGGAGGTTGGAGACTGTCCTATCCGGCAACTGTGCAGCAACCTACTGCACAATTTTGAGAGTTCATCGTTCGCCGACCAATTGTAGCCACAGGTCGGGTCCGAGTCAGCTGCTTGCGGGCCAAATAGGTTCTCTAGTGCACAGAAATCCAAAAGCTCAAGTGAGCAAAAACCGAGTTGAATTGCGCATATAGCAGACTCACCTGAGGAGATCGGGGGAGTCGGCACACTTCTCTACGCAGGCACGTAAAAGTAGCTCAACGGCACCAATCGCTTAGTCTCTGGATCGGTAGCTGGATAATGCGCCATCAACGTGCGAGCCAATTCATCCAGCGTCCACATTGTCAGATGCACGTTAGCCCGCTCACCCTCATAAAGCGCCTCCTTTGTGAACCCTCCAGTACTCACATACAGCCCTCGATCCTCCTTATGCCGCCCACCAAGAAAGCTGCGGATCTCATTACTCCCCATCCGTACATTTCGATGCTTAACCTCGACAACAATGCGCGGCGGCTCAAATCCAAAGCCGTCGGGCGAAGCAATGATGTCTTTGCCACGATCAGCACCGGCTGGGGAGACGAGCGTTTTGTAGCCCATCGCTCGTAAGATGCCAGCAACCAGCTCCTGCATTTCAGACCAGTCCAGGCTATTGATTTGGTCCTTGATGCGCTCGAAAGCAATTTCCTGAACACCTTTCAGCGGATCTTCAAGAGCTTCGGGATCGTCGATTAAGTCCTTAGGTGGCGCAGATACGTCTTTACCGGTAGCAAGAGCAAGCAATTCCTTCTGAGCAACCTCCGCGACGTTAAATATGGTTAGCGTGGACCCCAAGCTATTTCTGCTGACGCTGTTTAGCTTGTCGCGATCAACCTCATGCGGATACCACTCAACAGGCCTGGTCAACGACATTCCATCGTCTGCCAGATCGGGACGAAGCTGGCATGCGCCAGTGAAGCGACCTACCAAGTAGGTCCGGTTCGCAGGCGAGTAAGTGACGACCGTATCGCCTTCTTTGATTTCGTTAACGAAACGGAACACCTGAGAAGCACCCGATACGGCGCTAGCGTCCTTAATACCAGGTTGGAGTTCCTTATAAGCTTGGATCAAGACCTTCCGGGAAACGCCAGGCTTTGCGGCAAGCGCTAACTGAGCCCAACCAATGGCTGCCAGATTGCGATCCCTGAAGTCGTCATAGAGACGACCGCCATCACCTCGAACCATCCACATCGTTGGCATAGTGGTACTCATCCTGTCCACGGAATCGGAAAGTGAATGTAGCAATGGTGATAGCACCGTGTGAATCAAAGCTTTCAGAAAGCCAGCCTTAGGCACTCCTGGGCACATGCCCAGCTCAGGTAACACGGGCCGGCGATTCAAAATGGAAGCAAAGCACACTGCAGCAAGCGCTACCGACAATAGCGATTTAATAAACCAGTCCGCATAGTTACCGGTTTAGGGCGATGCCGTGGTCATGATCTACATTAGCGATTAAATGAAATTCACAGCCAAAATTGAGCGACGACCCCTCGGCGCTCCCATACCCGACGCCCATTGCCGCGAGCTCTCACGAAAAAAGGCCTTGCTGAGCAAGACCTTTTTTCCTCTCAAAGCGCGAATGCCTCGCCCTTCTACCTCACCTCAACAATATCCAAAGCCCGATTCGCCAACAGCTCACTCACCTCAATCACCTGCAAGATCCCCATCGCAACACGCCGCCGCGAACCCTCAAGGTCAAACGCCAGATCGTTGATCATGGCATTGGCCGCAGCCAGGTTTTCACTGAGACTGGCAAGCAGACATTCCGAATCAACATCAGGTGCGATGCGTAGGATGGTGTTGGGCTTGTCAGACGTTTCGCTCTTCGGCGTAGGCTTCAGGTAGTAATCCAACGCTCGGTTGGCAGCGTCATCAAGCTTATTGTTACGAGCAGACTGAGCGCGAGATACATGCTCATCTGTGGTCGGAGGGTTCGGTGTAATTTTTGCCATCGACTTAGGTTCCTGTAAGTGATGCTGCAACCACCTCGCGACTAAACGAGAGGGCGGCAGCTGTGCGCAGGTTAGTCGACCGGTGAACCTAAGAATCCCGGCGCGCCCGGGGGCGCCCTGCGCACAGCCACCATCAATACAGGAACAGCAAAGCCTGTCCGACGGAGACTTGGTACGCCTTAGGTTGAGACGGGCGACTAAACCCGATCACTGATGAGCAGTGACAGGATCAAAACTACCGACGCGGCCAAGGGCGCACAAGCCGGCGGATTCTGGCGCAGTTGTAGGCAATGGCGCAAGGCGATGTCAGCTGGATATTGGGGTTGTGTCGGGGCTGCAGATTGGTCTGTAGGCTGCTGATCTATTTGGCTGATGAGCCGCTATCGCGAGCAGGCTCGCTCCCACAGAGGGACGTGTATGCATGTGTCGCTGCTGGCGACATGACGATAGAACGTGTCGCTGAAATCCAAAAATGGCGACACGTCAGGCATTTCAAACATAGGAATGGCAGAGCGGGTTTGCTCGAGGGAACGCATTCGCGACCGACTGCATCCTTGCAGCCAGTCGCGAAGAGGTTACGACTCGTTGTTCAATGGGGCTTGCGAGCAACATCGCAATGAATCAAGCGGGATATCTCGATCATATCCACAACGGTTTTGTCATCGACCGCAAACCCGCTACCTGAATGCCCCGTACTGCTATTACTTGAGCGTGACGTCGAGCATCGGCGGGATGTAACCGTAGTCGTACTCGCCCACCACGAAGGTCTGCTGCCCTTTGATTTTCATGCCCACCGTGGGTGCCTCAGTGCCACCGACACGAATCTGCGTGCCGGTTTCGTCGGTCGGTACGCTGTCGATAAAGGAGGTCACCAGGCCGTTTGGCATCACATAGTGCGAGTAGGTCTGGAATGGCTGGGAGGACGGGTTGCCCAGTACCAGGCCGGAACCGTTCAGCGGCACGTAAGGGCCGAAGAGCGAGTCCGCGACGAAACCGTACACGCCGTCCGGCCCG
Source organism: Pseudomonas sp. A214 (assembly GCF_900156295.1). Taxonomy (NCBI): domain Bacteria; kingdom Pseudomonadati; phylum Pseudomonadota; class Gammaproteobacteria; order Pseudomonadales; family Pseudomonadaceae; genus Pseudomonas; species Pseudomonas sp. A214. The sequence continues at coordinate 1,529,460 of NZ_LT707062.1, read as the reverse complement.
GTCACGCCGTCGGCGTAGGTGAAGGTATGGCTGATCGTGAACAGGTAGTACTTGCCATCCTGGAACACGAAGTGCGGGCGCTCGGTCTGGTCGTTTACGCCCACGGCGGTCAGCAGTGGCGGCAACATTTCCCAGTCGTCACCGTCCGCGTCGCGGGCTACGGCGATGCCAACGCAGGCGGTCTGGTAGCGCGAGTTGCCGACATCTTCATAACCCGGCGGCACATCGCCGATTTCTGCCTCTCCTACTTTGTGCGAGCCGCGCTCACCGGCCACGTTACCCTCGAACAGCATGTACAGCTTGCCGTCTTTCGGGTCGCGGAATGGCCATGGGTCGCGGAAACCCCAGAACGCGTTTTGTGCTTCGGTCTGGTACATGTTGCCGTCGGCCTCGAACAGCGGCTTGACCTTCTCGAAGCCGACCATGCTGACACCGTGTTCAGTGGTCACCACCCGACCGCGCACCTTGACGATGGTCGCGCCTGGGGTGACGGCGGTGTAATACAGGTCCACTTCGCCTCGGTCGTTCAACAGGATCGGCGTACCGGCCCATTCGCGAGCGGTCGGCGAAACCCCTTCGGCCATCACACGGCCACCGAATTCCCAGTTCTTGCCGGTACGCGAAAACCAGTAGTACATCTTTGCCCGACCGTGACGATCGTTCCAATCGCGGAGGATGTCGTAGTTACCGTCCTCGTCGAGGTACTGCGGGTCGTTTGGATGACGATCGGCCGTCAGGGTGAAGATCACCGACCAGCCATCGACGGACGTCACGTTACCGTCCAAGTCGCGCAGGGGCATGGTGTCCCAGATGAACACGTCGTTGTTCAATACCGGGAAATCCGCGCTGACCAGCGGCTGAGTGGTGGTGGGATCGTCCGCCCGGACTTTCAACGCATCAGCGCGGGTCCAAAGGCTGGGTTGATGGGGTGTTACACCGAATTTTTCAGTGTTGGTTTTCATAAGGTAGTGCCTCGTCCATGAATGGATTCAAATAAATAACGCTTTAGAAATACTGTATGTACATACAGTGAAACCACCTTATAGAGGCTCACCCATGTGGGTCAAGCGAAAAAATGCATTTGTGCATATTTTGGTTTTTTGTTCGAGCTGATACGTTTCAGCCATGAACGTTTGCAGAAGTTAGTTCCAAGGGAGATCGGCGACGTTGCCTGCACGCTCGGTGCTTTGAATCGCTGATTGGTGGAAGGCGCGCGTAACTGCGCAATGGGAGGCAATGCATGGAGGGAGCGGATCGCCGTGATCTGCTCGCGAGGTGGCGAATCAGTGGCGCTGAGGTTGACTGGTGTATCGCTATCGCGAGCAGGCTCGCTCCCACAGGGGGTGGGCGAAAGGACTGCTATGGCGGTGGGTCAGATGCTTGATGGGTGTTGGGGTTGTGTCGGGGGGTTGCCGATGCCCAAGATCCGCGTAGGAACAATCGACTCGCTGGTGTGCGGCACGGCGGTGGCTACAGCTGCCGCGACATCAGCCATTGCTCTTTCCCCCACGCCTCAAAGCGCTCCAGCACTTCCCAGCCAAGCCCGGTGTAGTAGTCGCGCTGGTTGTGGGTGTGCAAGTACAAGGTGGTGAATCCCGCTTCTCTGGCATGGTTGCAGATGCCTTCGATCAGTTGCGCGGCAAGGCCTCTGCGGCGGGCGGTTGGGGTGATGAAGACGCATGCCAGCCATGGGCCGAGTTCTGGTCGGTCGGGCAGGTCGTCGCTGGCCAGTGAGACGCCGCCTAGCAACTGGTCTTGCTCCGTGGCGATCAGGCATTTCCAGTGTCCATCACGTTGGCCCGCAGCGAACTCTTGCTGCCAACTGGCGAGGGATTGCTGGGCGAATTCATAGCTGAATTCCTGGTGAAGCCACTCGGCCATCTGGTCGCATTTGTCCATGTGGTTTTCGAGCCAATCCATTTGCGGAATTTGGAGCGCTCCTTATGTTTGGGACAACAGGGTGTTGACCTGTTTGGCTGATGAACCGCTATCGCGAGCAAGCTATGCTCCCACAGAGGCTTGTGGCAAGCCCGCTCCCACAGGGGTTCTTTATTCACCGGTGAATTCGTTGCCAGATGCCTACCCGCGCGCATTCTCGAGAATTACCCCTCCAGCCAAACCCCAACTATCGTAATCTCGCAGCTGAACAAGCCCAGCCCTGCAACCGGCCGAGATTCATTCCCATGCCCTCCATCTACCAGCTCAAACCCGCCTTCCAGAACCTGCTGCGCCCCATGGTTCAGCGCCTTTACGACAAGGGCATCACCGCCAATCAGGTCACCCTGCTCGCCGGCGTTGTCTCTGTGCTGGTGGGGGCCGTGGTGGCGTGGTTCGCCAATCATCCGGGGGTGTTTATCCTGGTGCCGATCTGGATGCTTCTGCGCATGGCGTTGAACGCGGTGGATGGCATGTTGGCGCGGGAGTTCGGGCAGCAATCGCATCTGGGCGCCTACCTCAATGAGCTATGCGATATCATCGCCGACGCTGCCTTGATCCTGCCTTTTGCCTTGTTTGCCGACGCCAGTCTGTTGCTGGTGTTGTTGGTCACGCTGTTGGCGTTGTTCAGCGAATACGCCGGTGTGCTGGGGGCGATGGTCGGGGCTTCGCGGCGCTATGACGGGCCGATGGGCAAGAGTGATCGCGCCTTTGTGTTGGGCGTGTTGGCGACCGGGATTGCCCTGGGTTGGCTCGAGACACGCTGGGTTGATGGTGTGATGGCGGTGGTAGCCGCCCTGCTGGTTTATACCTTGGTCAATCGGGTGCGTCATGGCCTGAATCAAGTGACGGAAAACGCTCCCTCAGCATAAGGAAGTTGCAATGCGCGAAGCCCAGGAACTGACGTTTACCACCTTTGACGGCGTGGATTTGTTTTACCGGCATTGGCCGGCCGTCGATGCGGCGCCGGGTGAGCCTCGTCAGGCGGTGTTGTTGTTTCATCGGGGTCATGAACACTCCGGGCGCATTGCGCATCTGGTGGATGAGCTGGATTTGCCCGGGTTCGACTTCTTTGCCTGGGATGCACGCGGCCATGGCCAGTCGCCGGGCGCGCGCGGCGACAGTCCGAGTTTTGCCACCAGTGCGCGGGATGTGCAGACGTTTTGCGATCACATCGGCGCAACGCATCAGATCGACGAGCAGAACATCGCCGTGGTGGCGCAGAGTGTCGGGGCGGTGATTGCGTCGACCTGGGTTCACGATTACGCGCCGCGCATTCGTTCGCTAGTGCTGGCGTCGCCGGCGTTCAAGGTCAAGCTTTACGTGCCTTTCGCTCGTCCGGGCCTGGCGCTGATGCGTCGGTTTCGCGGCAACTTTTTCGTCAACAGTTACGTCAAGGCAAAATTCCTCAGCCATGACCCGGAGCGGGTGGCGTCCTACGACAGCGATCCGCTGATCACCAAGGCGATTTCGGTGAACGTGCTGCTGGGTCTCTACGAAGCCGCCGACCGCGTGGTGGCCGATGCCCAGGCGATTCAGGTGCCGACGCAGTTGTTGATCTCAGGTTCCGACTTTGTGGTGCAGCGCAAACCCCAGGAGCAGTTCTTCGAGCGGTTGGGCAGTGTGCACAAGGAGAAACACATTCTGCCGGGGTTCTTCCACGACACCCTCGGCGAGAAGAACCGTGCACCGGCCATCGCCAGTGCCCGTCGGTTCATTCTGCAAAACTTTGCCCGCCCGCTGGACCGCCCTTCCCTGCTGGACGCTGATCGCCTGGGCGCGACCTGCGCCGAGTCCGAAGCCTTGGCGACGCCGCTGCCGCACAATTCGTTGCGCGACCTGTACTGGCGCATGACCCGCGCCAGCATGCGCTTTGGCAGCAAGTTGTCGGCTGGGGTGAAGTTGGGTTTCGACACCGGCTTCGACTCCGGCAGCACGCTGGATTACGTCTACCGCAATCGCCCCACCGGCACCTCGGCCGTGGGACGGATGATTGACCAGAATTACCTGAACTCCATCGGCTGGCGCGGGATTCGTCAGCGCAAGTTGCACGTCGAGGAGCTGCTGCGTTTGGCCATGGGCAGTTTGCGCGAGCAGGACCGCGAGGTGCGCATTGTCGACATCGCCGCCGGTCATGGCCGTTACATTCTCGAAGCGCTGCAAGGTGTCAGTCCGTTGCCGGAGTCGATCCTGCTGCGCGACTACAGCGACATCAACGTGCGGGACGGCAGTGCGCTGATTCTTGAGAAGGGCTTGGGCGATATCGCTCGGTTCGTCAAAGGTGATGCCTTTGATCGCTCGGATCTGGCGGCGCTGGAGCCCAAACCGACGCTCGCGGTGGTGTCCGGGTTGTATGAGTTGTTTGCCGATAATCAGATGGTCGGTGACTCCCTCGCCGGCCTGGCCGAAGCGGTGGAGCCTGGCGGGTTCCTGGTCTACACCGGGCAGCCGTGGCACCCGCAACTGGAACTGATCGCCCGCGCCCTCACCAGCCACCGCGCCGGGCAGGCCTGGGTAATGCGCCGGCGCACGCAGGCGGAGATGGATCAACTGGTGGAGGCGGCGGGTTTCCGCAAGATCACTTTGCGGGTCGATGAGTGGGGCATCTTCAGCGTTTCGCTGGCTCAGCGAGTGCAGTGATGAGCGCCGTCATCGCCCCGGCCCGCGAGCCCGGCCTGCTGAAACCGGCGGTGCTGTGGTTGCTGCTGTTGGCGCCGTTGTTTTTCAGCACCTATGGCTTCGCCACTTGGGTGACGTCCCAGCGGGACGACGTGGGCAGTTTGGTGTTTGGTTGGGAAAGCTACATGCCGTTCATGGCCTGGACCATCGTGCCCTATTGGTCGATTGATCTGCTGTACGGCCTGTCCCTGCTGTTGCCCAACAGCCGCGAAGAACTCAAACGCCACGCCTTACGTCTGCTCACGGCCCAGGCGATTGCGGTCAGTTGTTTTCTGATCTGGCCGTTGCGCTTCACCTTCGCCCGGCCGGAAATGGATGGGGTGTTTGGTTGGCTGTTCGACGTGCTGGCCGGGTTCGACAAGCCGTTCAATCAGGCACCGTCGCTGCACATCGCGTTGTTGGTGGTGCTGTGGGTGTGTTATCAGCGGCACCTGCAAGGGCTCTGGCGTTGGCTGATGCACGGTTGGTTCGCGCTGATTGGCGTGTCGGTGCTGACCACGTATCAACATCACTTTATTGACCTGCCCACAGGTGCGTTGGCCGGGTGGTTGTGTGTCTGGTTGTGGCCGCTGGATCGGCCCAGCCCGCTGAAAAATGCACGTGTGACCGCAGACCCGGCTCGTCTGCGATTGGCTTTGCGCTATGGTTTAGGGGCTGCGGCGTTTTTTGTTCCGGCGTTTGCCTTGGGTGGCGCGTGGCTCTGGTTGATCTGGCCGGCAGTGGCGGTGCTGGGGGTGACGCTGAATTACCTGGTGTTCGGTGCCGATGGCTTTCAGAAGCGCGCGGATGGCCGATTGAGCCCGGCGGTGCGCTGGCTGTTGGCGCCTTACCTGGCGGCGGCGTGGATCAATTCCCGATGGTGGACGCGCAAGCATCCGCAGGCCGATCAGGTGGCCGATAACGTCTGGCTGGGGCGCATTCCCACGCCGATGGAATTGAAGGACAGTGCGTTTACCGGCGTGCTCGACCTTTGCGCCGAAATGTCCATGGACAGCACCGGCATCGCCTATCGCGCATTGCCGGTGCTTGACCTGACCGCGCCCAGTGCCGAGCAGTGCCTGGAAGCTGCACGGATGATCGAGAACCTGCGTCAGCATGGGCCGCTGCTGGTCTGCTGCGCCCTGGGTTATTCACGCAGCGCCAGCGCTGTGGCAGCGTGGTTGTTGCACACTGGCCGGGCCGCCAGCGTCGATGCGGCCATCGTCCAAATCCAGCGGGTCCGCCCGCAGGTTGTTTTGCATCCGGCGCACCGGCGGGCGTTGGAACGGTTATCCACAAGCACGAGGAATGACCATGATCAGTGATATGGAACTCCACACGGTGGCGAGCCTGTTGCGCCGAGGTCACTCGCTGGATCAGCTTTCCACGGGGCTGACCCTGTTGGCGGCGCTGCTGGGGCTGACTCAATTTTTGGTCGGTAGCGTCAATCCTTGGCTGCTGTGCTTTAGCGTCGTGATATTCATGCTTGGCGTGCTGCAAAAGTACTGGGCGCAGCGCGTGGCGTTTGATGCCGACCTGTTCCAGCGCATGGCGGACAGCACCCAATCGCTGGCCGAACGAACCTATACATTGGATCAAGCCCTCACCGCCCTCGGCCTGCAACCGGTCGAACGCAGCGGTCGGCTCTGGACCGAGCGCCGGCATGGCGCGTTGTTGCTGCTGCGCCGCCAGTCGTTGTTGCTGGCCACGCAAGTTGTCTTGACGCTGGGCGTGATCCTCGCAAGTCCCTGGCTAACTTCAGGTATCTAGATAGCTTTTGTGGCGAGGGAGCTTGCTCCCTCGCCACAGTTACGCTTATGTTTCTCAGGACAAGGAATCCTCATGTTCGAACCCGTGGTCGCCAGCCTCATCACCTCCGCCGCCCGCATGGTCACGGGGGCTCGTAGCCTGTGGCTCGGTTGCGCGCCGCAACCGGTGCAGCGGATCTACTTCGCCAATCACAGCAGCCACGGCGACTTCGTGCTGCTGTGGGCCTCGTTGCCGCCGGCGCTGCGCAAGCTTACCCGGCCGGTGGCGGGCGCCGATTACTGGCAGACCAGCCCGCTGCGGCGCTACATCATCAACCGGGTGTTCAACGGCGTGCTGGTGGACCGCGAGCGCAAGGACCCTTCGTACAACCCTTTGCAGCCGATGCTCGATGCCTTGGAAAACGGCGACTCGCTGATCATCTTCCCCGAGGGCACGCGCAACCCGGAGGACGGCCTGCTGCCGTTCAAGAGTGGGATCTATCACTTGATGAAAAGCCACCCTGAAGTCGAGGTGATTCCAGTGTGGATCGCCAACCTCAACCGCGTCATGCCCAAAGGTCGGGTACTGCCGTTGCCGCTGTTGTGCACCACCAGTTTCGGCGCGCCGCTGTGCATCGAAGAAGATGAAAGCAAAGAGCAATTTCTTGAACGCAGCCGGGCCGCGCTGCTGGCACTGGCCCCGGAGCACGTCTGACATGGATAGACATACCCTGATGCTGTTTAGCGGGATCGGCGCGATTCTGCTGCTGGCCTCTGTGATTGGTTTCATTCTCAAACTGCGGACAAAAGGCGCGCCGAATTCGGTCATCGATAACCTCAACGCGCGGATCAACGCCTGGTGGGTGATGGTGCTGGTGATCGGCACCGCGTTCTGGCTGGGCAACGCCGCGGTCATCCTGTTGTTCTACGCCGTGTCGTTTTACGCCCTGCGGGAATTCCTGACCCTGACACCGACCCGGCGCAGCGACTACCCGGCCTTGGTGGCGGCGTTCTACCTGGCGCTGCCGCTGCAATACCTGCTGATTTATTTTGATTGGTACGGACTGTTTTCGATCTTTATCCCGGTGTACGTGTTCCTGCTGCTGCCGATCCTGGCGTCCCTGGGCGGCGACAGCACGCACTTTCTGGAGCGCGCTTCCAAGGTCCAGTGGGGGCTGATGATCGCGGTGTTCTGCATCTCGTTTGTGCCGGCGCTGCTGACATTGGACATCGCCGGTTTCGAAGGGCGCAACCTGTTGCTGATCGCTTACCTGGTGATCGTGGTGCAGCTGTCGGATGTACTGCAGTACGTGTGCGGCAAGTTGTTCGGCAAACACAAGATCGCCCCGAACCTGTCACCGTCGAAAACCGTCGAGGGCTTTGTTGGCGGCATTCTGCTGGCTTCGCTGATCGGTGGCGCGTTGTGGTGGATCACGCCGTTCAATCCGTGGCAGTCGTTCCTCATCGCCTTGCTGATCAACTTGCTGGGGTTTGCCGGTGGGATTGTCATGTCGGCGATTAAGCGTGACCGTGGCGTCAAGGATTGGGGGCACATGATCGAAGGCCACGGCGGCATGCTGGATCGGCTGGATTCGGTGTGCTTCGCCGCACCGATCTTCTTTCATCTGGTGCGGTACTGGTGGACCTGAAGAATCTTTGGTGAACACCTGACCTGTGGGAGCGAGCCTGCTCGCGATAGCGGAAAGTCAGTCGACATTGATGTTGGCTGATCCACCGCCATCGCGAGCAGGCTCGCTCCCACATGGGATTCTCGTCGCTTGATCCTCGATGGACTGATCGCAATCAGTCGAGAATCAAATGCGGCAGAAACCGGCTCGAATCCTTGGTGATCAGGCTGTTGTCTTCCCGCACGCCAATGCCGGCGGCCTGGTCGCCGATGACCCAGGAGCCGATCAATGTGTAGCTGTCGCCAAACTTCGGCAACGGGGCGAATTCCTGGAGGATGAAGGGGGCGTCGGTGTAGGGGCCGTCTTCTTTGACGATCAGGCCATCAGCGGTTTGCAGCTCGATGTTGGCGCCTTCCCGGGAAAAGAACGGTTTGCGTACCCAGCCCTTGGGTACGGCTTTGCTCGAGTCGCTGTCGAGATGGGCTGCCAACAGGTTCGGGTGACCTTTGTTGAATTCCCACAGCAACGGCAGGATGCCTTTGTTGGAGATGATCGATTTCCAGGCCGGCTCGAAAAACTGCGTGTCACTCTGGGCAATCGCCGCACCAAAAGGCTCGTGGAAGATGAACTCCCAGGCATGCAGCTTGAACAGGTGAGGGATCCAGCGATCTTCCAGATCGACGAAACGGCCTTCGCCTGTAAGGCCGATGTCCTCGATATCGATGTGCCGCGATTCGATGCCGACTTTTTCCGCGATCAGGCGTAAGTAGTCGGTGGTGCCCTTGTCTTCGATCGAGTCTTTCATCGACGCAAAGTAAAAAGGCTGCTTGAGTTGCAGTTGGGCAAAGACCTGATGCAGCTTGGTGTCGATGCTGTTGAACTGGTCGGCATGCCCGGGCAACAGTCCGCGCTCGATGCATTGCTCCAACCAGCCCCACTGAAACGCCGACGCCTCGTACAGGCTGGTCGGCGTGTCGTAGTTCAGTTCCAGCAGCTTGGCGGGGCCGCTGCCGTTGTAGGAGAAGTCCATGCGCCCATACAGGTGCGGATGCCCTTCGAGCCATGAGGTGCGAACCATGTCGAAGAACGGCGCGGGAATGCTCAGGCGCTCCAGCAGCTCCTCGCTCTGAACCACTCGGGCCACCAGGTCCATGCACATCTCATGGATCTCGGTGGTCGGGTCCTCCAGATCGTCTTCGATCTGCTTGAGCGTGAACTGGTAGTACGCGCTCTCGTCCCAATAGGGTTCGTCGTCGATGGTGTGGAACAGAAAGCCGAGACTCTCGGCGGTCTGTTTCCAGTCATGACGTTCGGCGCAATGGACTTTCTTCATGACGCGCGTTCCTTAACTGCTCGATCGCCCGGAGCTGCTCGAGCCGCCCCAACCGCTGCGGGCGCTGGCTTTGCTGCCGAAACCGCCACGGGAGGTGGAGGAAGCAACAGAGATCGGCTTGCTGGCGGAGCGGACCGTGTCGGTGTAGTTGCCATACCTCGCCTGATTGGACTTGGTAAAGGTCGAGCCTTTGGAAATCCGCTGAGCGAGCGTTGAGGACGCGTAGTTGCCGCGATCATCGCGATAGCGGTAGACCGGTTGGGAGTAATAGCTGTTGCGGTTGCTGCTCAGCATGTTGCCGATCAGCAGCCCGGTCAGCAGGCTGGTGCCGGAGAACCCTGAGCCTTGCGCGTTGGCTTCGGAGGCCGGCAGTTGCGCCTTGGCCGCGTCCACCTGGGCTTGGGTAACCTGGCCATCGGCGGTCAGTTCGAAACCACCCAGCCTGGGGATGAACTGGCCGGTGGAATCCTGTTGGCACCAATCGGCAACAAAGTCGGCATCGCAATCGGCCTGGTTGCTGTACGTCGGCGCGATGCGGCGATGCTCGGCCATGGCGGTCATGTAGGCGTCGGAGCACACGTCTACCGGGAGTTTTTCATCGGCACATTGCTGCACGGACTGGAAGTTGTACTTCTTCTGTACCGGGTAGGTTTTTTCCGTCGGGCCGCAGCCTGATATCGCCATGGCGACCGACGCGGCCAGCGAAAGCTGGACGTACTTGCTTCGTTTCATCGGGATCTCCGTGGCGCAATCAGTTCGTGGAAGGCGTCATGCACGCGGCGTTCAGCATGCCGACGCTGATGGCCACTGCCGCGATATAAATGCCCGCGGCGATTTCACCCTTTTTAATGCGTTCAGAGGCGCCTTTGAGCACCAGACTGGTCACCAGGAACGCCAGCAGTTGCACGAACGCGGCGATCACGGCCCAGACAACGAAGTCCAGAAGGCTGATGGAATAGGCAATCACATTGCTGGCCGGGATGGCGAAACCGATGATGGCGCCGCCCAGCGCGATGGCGGCGGCCACGTTGCCCGAACGGATCAGTTCGAACTCTTTGTGCGGCGTGATCCGGGTGTAGATGAACTGGTACAGCGCGAACAGCACGGCCGCACCGAGGATGTACAGCACAAACCCGAGCACGGCGGCTTTGTTCAGGGAAATGGAGAGCGCTTCAAGCATGGACTTCTTCCTTTTTTAAAAAGTGTTCAGGTCAGTGGTGTACAGCGAAATGCCCAGCGACGTGCTCAAGCTGATGGTGCCTTCGGCATCTTCTTCGACGGAAAACAGCAGGAACTCCCGGCGATCGGTCAGGCCGGTTTCGCGGGCATACAGCATTGAGCGGTGCTCGACGCTGTAGGACTCATCCGGATTGCTCACGCGCTCGCTCAACGCCACCAGTTCTGTCTGGCCTTCCTCGGTGCCCCATTCGCGGCTGTACTCGACACCGTCGTGGTTGTAGGTCGGCAGGCCGATCAGGCTTTCGGGCCCGGCCAGCCGTCGCAACTCCGCTTCGCTGTTGAGGGTGACGTAACTGAGGTAATTGAACAGGATCACCGACTCGACCTGCCCGGCGACATCGCCGCTGGTGTGCACTTGCAGCCAGTAGTCCTCGTCGTTCATGTAACAGCGCGTCAGCCAGTTCGATTGCCCGAGGTCGACGATGCCGGTGCTCCAGATCTGCTGGGCATCCGGGATGACCACGCCGGTGTTGCCGTCGAGCAACAACTTCAGCGTGCTATCGAACCTGAGTTCTTTGCCAGATGCCAGGCCCAGCGGCCCGACGGAGGCCGGGATTGGGTTGGCGACCCATTTGGAGTCCTTGCCCGAGTTCGGCGCCTCCATGCCCATCAACCGTTTAAACCAGCCCATTGGAGATTTCCTTGAGACGCGCGGAGGCGATATAGAAGAGGTCGCCGCCGCCCCCGACGCGCGTGTCGCAGGGCGGGTTGATCGACGGGTGCCGGGCGCCTTTGGCGCGGTAGCCGATGAGAATGGCGTTGTGGTGTTCTTTCATCTGCACATACAGATCGCCGAACGCGGCATCAAACGCTTCGGGCAGTTTCATCAGGTACTGAGTGGCGCCCTCGCCCACGCAAAGCAATTCATTGATGACCACTGACGAACCCGGATCCTGTGAAGCACGCACCAACATCTCGATGGCCATGCTGGAGGTGCATTCCAGGCTGGGCGCGTAGGCGCTGGCGAGGGCGGCCACTTCACTGTCATTGAAATGGGCGACCACATGCCCGACCGGGTTCAGTTGATTGACCGCCAGCACGGTGGACAGGGTCAGATCGTCTGAGTGGGTGCGCACCAGGACGCGTTCGGCACCCGGCACACCGGCACGCTGCAAAAGTGCGACAGAGGACAGGCTTTCACCTTTGATAAAAGTCGTCTTGCCGGGCATGGGGTTTTCTTCAAGCACGCAATCGCAGATGACAATCAGGTTGTCATTGGACGTCTCGTCCTGCAGGAGCAACTCGATGACCCGTTCGCTGGAGGCGCCCTCCCAGCCGATGAGAACGGTGTGGCCGGTCTTGCCGGTGAAATCGCCTTTGCCCTTCATGCCTTTTCTCCATACATCAATGACGCTGCTGGTGGTTTTGCCGATGACCGTCGTCAACAGGGCAATGCCCCCGAGCATGATCCAGGTGGCCACGAAAATTCGCCCGGCGGATGTCTGTGGCAACAGATCGCCATAGCCGACGGTGAGCGTGGTGGTGAGATAGAAGTAGATAAACGTGGCGGCAGCGATGAGGTGCTGTTCGCCCAGAAGCACCAGGCCGATCCAGGCGATGGCCAGGTGTACGCCCAACGCAATGGCCAGGCCCGCCCAGCCGAACCGATGGAAGAAGGACGAGGCGTAGGTTCGCAGCAAAAGGAAAATCGACATTTCGTCCCTGACTCCGTGGGTTCATTCCTGGCGACGTCATCGCACGGGCAGCGGAGTGCTCAAGTGCGGTCACGGGGCAGCATTAAACCTGCTGCGCGGCGTGGATAGAAGAGCTTTGGTGACAATAAATCCGGGAATTTTCAGGAAAACAGGACTAAGACACAAAACCTGAAGCTGAACACAAAACCCTGTGGCGAGGGGATTTATCCCCGCTGGGCTGCGGAGCAGCCCTGAAACCTGACACCCTCGGTGTGTCAGCTGGGTCGAGCTCGCTGTTATTGGGGCTGCTTCGCAGCCCAACGGGGATAAATCCCCTCGCCACAAGGTCTGTGCCTGGCTGCCTTGGCCGGTCCTCACCAAGGCAAAGCCCAGCCGATTACTCCGCCGATTTTTTCTTCAGGCGTTCCAGAATCGCATTGGCGCTGCCTTCGTTCGGCGTGATGCCGGCATCGCGCAGTTTGCGCTCCAGGTCGTTGCCGGTCGAAGCCTCGGCCAGTTCGTCCTGGGCTTGCAGTTCAGCGGCACGTTGCTGTTGCTTGGCCTGCAGGCGGTTGAGCGTACCGACGGCGGTTTCCAGCTTGCCATTGGCGCCGCCGCTGGCAATCGAAGCACTGACCTGCGCTTTCTGCACGCTCTCACGGGCCTTGGCCATGTCCACTTGCTGACGCAGGCTTTTGATGCGGTTCTCGGCCTTGACGATGTCCTTGCGCATGTTTTCAGCGTAACCACCGAACTCGGTCGCGTGCTTTTGCTCGGCGTCCAACTCAGAGGTCAGGGTCGAAATGGCTTCGGCCACTTCCAGTGCCAGGTCTTCACGGTTGGCCTGGATGGCCGCCAGCGCCTTGGACTCCAGGTCCTGGATCTTGGCGTTGTACTCGCTGACGCGGTCAGTCGACAGTTTGTGTTTGGCCATGATGGTGACCAGCTCACGCTTGGCGTTGGCCAGCGCGCTGTCGGCATCGCGAATTTCCTGGTCGAGGATGCGCAGGGCCTGTTGATCGACGATCGATTCGCCGACTTCGTTGGCACCACCACGCAGCGCGGTGAACAATTTGCTCCAGATGGACTGAGTCATTGGATATTTCCTGTTCCCGAAAAATTAGATGAAGAAACGTTCGAAGGCTTCGCTGGCGCGCTGGACGTTGTCGACGAGGGTTTTGACCTCGGTCACGACGTTGGTCAGGCTGGAGTCGGAACTCAGTGCGCCAAACATGTTGTAGACAATCTGCCCGTTGGGCATGGACTCGATACCGATCGAGGACAGCGGGAACATTTCCCGGCTGCGCAGCACGGCATCATTGAAGGCCGCGACGTCGTTGATCGATTCGACATCCACCAGAACGGTGTCGACGATGATCTGATCACCCACCACTGCGATGTAAATCGGCAAGCCGCCAAAATCGTTCATTTCCAACTTGATGCTGGACTCGGAGCCTTGAACAAGGGAAAGCGTGATGTCGTTCGCCACCACTTCGTCGAGGGCCTGAAGGGCACTGAAGAGGCGATCAATGTTCCAGTTGTTACCTGCGCTCATGTAATTCTCCGACATGAATGAGCCAGCCAGAATCGGTTGGCGTAGCTGTTTCTCCATCTGCTTGAGCAGGCTCCGGTTTTCGGGAAGCACCCAAGTTTCGTGTTTCACATACCCGGCGGCACTCAAGCCCGCGCGCATCTGCTTCATGTAAAAGCTGGATGGTTTTTTCACGGACGGTTTCGAGCGCTCTCCCTTGCGGCTCGCTGAATCGGTAGCAGACCCCGCAGGATCTGTTGGAGAGCGGCTGTTCATGGTGCTGACCTCACTGCGAAAAAACTCACGCGTGAGAAACACTACAGGGAATACCCAGGCCCCTCAATAGCTCACGCGTGAGATTTTTAATTGTCACAAACGACGGACGCCCCTGTGGGAGCGAGCCTGCTCGCGATAGCGACAGCACGTTCAGCATCAGGGTGTCTGACACACCGCCATCGCGAGCAGGCTCGCTCCCACACTGTTTTGTGGTGGTCACAGCGGCGAGGTCAATCACAACTCCCCGGCTCCCGGATGAATTTTGTCTCACTCAACAAGGGGCCGATTCGTCTGAAAACAGCTAAACCCGCAAACCAAAGGTGCCGGACGGGAGGAGTAGTTGCTAACGTAACGCCAAACGTCATTACAGCTATTACTCCATGGCTTCCATCAACATCCGCATTGACGATGACCTTAAGCGGCGGTCATTTGCCGAACTGGAAAAGCTCGGTGTTACGCCTTCCGAACTGCTACGCCAGACACTTCAATACGTAGCGGAGCGAGGCAAGTTGCCTTTCAAGGCCGCGTTAATCAGTGAGGAAGATGAAGCGCTCATTGCGGTGGTCACAGAGCGCCTCGCCAACCCTCAACGAGTGAAGGTCAGCCTGGATGACCTATAGCCTTGAATTTGATCGACGTGCATTGAAGGAGTGGAACAAGCTAGGCGAAACACTGCGACAGCAGTTCAAAAAGAAGCTCATCGAAATTCTTGAAAACCCTCGCGTCGAAGCCAACCGACTCCGACAACTCCCCGACGTGAGATTTCTAATTGTCACAAACCACGGACACCCCCTGTGGGAGCGAGCCTGCTCGCGATAGCGACAGCACGTTCAGCATCAGGGTGTCTGACATACCGCTATCGCGAGCAGGCTCGCTCCCACACTCACAAACGACTCTGGCGCTGCCTTAGGGGTAACTGAAGCTCTTGACCAACATCAACTCCCCCGCCGTGCGCATCGGTACCACGAAGGTTTCCATCTTCTCGCTTGGCGTGCCCTCTTCGGTGATGACGGTGATCTGCGCCGTGGTCAGGGCTTGTGCCGCTTGTTGCTCGCCGTCCTCGTCACTGCGGTAACCGCCGCCGTAGTAGTTCACGTACACCAGGTACTGGCCTTTGATCGGCGCGGGCATGGCGATGATTTCCGGGCCGTAGCCGGTGGTGACATCGACGTCGAGCGCGGCGCCGTTGGGGACGACGCGGTCGCCGTACCAGATGTGGGCGCCGTCCGGGGTGACGAGGTGCAGGTCCAGGTCGGTGCCGTCGCTGTCCCAGGTCAACAAGACCCGCAGCTTGGCCGGGGTGGCGCCGCCGCTGGTGTTGAGAAATTGCGTACGGTGGCGTTGCTGGCCGTCGGGGCTGCGCACTTCGATGCTGTTGCTGCCATTGGGGAACGAGAACGGCCGGTCGAAGTGCCCTTGCGGGTCGAGTTTCAGCGGCAGGGTCACGCCATTGATGATGAGTTTGCCCGGCTCGTTACTGTCCTTGGGCGTGCCTTTGATCTGGCCGCTGATGCGGGCGGTGCTGGCCTGGCCCTGAGGTGTGTTGACCGAAGAAGCCGGGTAGTTGACGGTCTGGCTGAAGCTTTCGCCTTCACCGCCCGGCGCGCCACTGCGCCAGCCGCCAACCGGGGTGTCGAGTTTGATGCCCTCGCCCGCAATGGCCGGCGGCAACACGGCCAAAGCGCAGAACAACAGCAAGGCCTGTGGATAACGGAGTGTCATGGTCTATTCCAGCAAGAGGTGACGGGCGAGCCCTTCGATGTAGGTTTCGTCCTGGCCGTTGGGGTGGGCTTCAAAGGCCAGGTGCAAGTATTCGTGGGTCAGGTCGAGGCGGTCTTGCAGCGACAGCACACCGCGCACATAGATGCGCCGGCGTTCGCGGTCGACATAGGGCCGGCCGAAGGCGACACGGCAGACGGCAAACGCGCTGATTTCGTTGTAACCCACTTCATCTGCCAGACGGGGGCGCCAGCCGCGTCGCTGTTTCAACAACCAGTCCTGGGCGGCGGGCAGCGCTTCACAGGACGCCACCGGATTGTCCCAGCGGCTGAGGCTGGCGCGCGGGTAGGCATGCAGCAGGATGGCGTCGTAGCGCTGGCCGGCGCTGGCCTGCTCCACGGCTTGCGCCCAGGACAGTTTGTCCGGGGCGGATTGGTCAGAGTGGTAGGTCACGTCGGTGCCCGCCAGCACCAGATCGCTGGTCCAGGCGGCGATGGCGCGGGATTGCGGCGCCGCCGGACGTGAGGCGACGCGCTGGCGATGACTGCTGTCATCGATGCTCAGGCAATCGCCGTGACGCTGGGCGTTTTGCAGCAGGTAGCTGCGGATCGCCACGGCCAGGGCCTTGGCGGCTTCGGCGGGTTCAGCCTTGGCTTCGCGCTGCAGGACCCGGGCGACGTACTCTTCCCGATCCAGTCGCGCCACCAGTTTGCCGGGCAGCAGAAACAGCTCGCCGTCGCTGTGGATATCCAGTTGGTTGCCATTGGCGAATTCGACACGGTAATCGCCGCGCAACGGGCCTGGGGTGGCCGGCCCGTCACTCGCCATCACCCGCAGCAAGGGATACCGGGCGAACAGGTCAACTTCCACACATCGCCCCGTTTCCGCCGGCCAACGGGACGGCAGCGCCGCCGCCAATCCATCACCGTATGCCTTCAATATCTGCTCGCTGGTGCCACGCCCACCAGCCCACACCGGCGTGCCGTCGGCCAGCCAACCGGCGAAGCCGCCCTGGCGCGATGAAGGATCCTGTTCACCCAGCCAACTCCAGGTCTTGACCCGCAGACGACTGCCCAACTGGCCGACGAGACGCCCATCCGCCGCGTTGAGCACCACGTCCAGCAGTACCCGACGGGCCTGATCCTGAGCCGGCAGCATCGCCAGTGCCTTGAGCAGTTCAGCCACGCGTACCTGTTTTTGCGGTTGTAGGCTCGGCAGGTCCAGCAGCCACGACGGCGCTTGGCGGGCCTGCCAGTAATCGCGCCAGTTCGAAGCCGAAAGCCCAAGCCGCTGCGGTTCGAAATACAGGCCGCAGGACTTCACCAACGCCTGATCGCGACCGATGTTCTGCCCGGCGCTACAGCAATAGACTTCCTCTTTGGACTCACCGCGACATTCATATGCCGGTTCGCGAGCGCCGGTGTCCACTAGCCAAGCGTAGACAAATAGCTTCCACACACTGCCCAGCGGCGCCTGCAGGGCATCGGGCAAGGGCTGTCGGTCCAGCACCTGGGTCTGGCTCACCCGCAGCAACTGACCGTCGAAAGCCAGGCGCAACGGTTCCTCCTGCGCTGTGGCCAGCGCAGGGATCAAGCACAACAACCACCCAAGCCGCTGCCAGCGCATGTCAGTTGACCGTGACCTGACCGAGCGCCGGTTTCTGTTCCCGAGCCTGATGCTGCGGTGCATAGACCTGGGTGAAACGCACCGGCGGCAAGCTGAACTGGCCCTTCTGGGAGAAGCGCACCAGATGCCGCAGGCGCAGCTCGCCACTGAGGGCGTCCAGCGGCACCGCGTAACCCATCTGACCCGGCTCGAAGCGCGCCTTCTCCAGGGAAGTCGGCTCACTGCCGGCCTTGCCCAGCAACTGGATGCCCCAGGTGGTGCGCTCCACATCGGCACCCGGCGGCAGCGGCACTTCGAGCATGCCGTAGCGCAGCGGCGTAGAGGCCTTGCTGTTGATGATCACTTCATCCAGATAAAGGCTGTCACTGGACAGCGGCTTGCTGCCCACGGCTTCGAGCTTGAAGGTGAAGGCCTCGTCGCCCGGCACCAGACGGGACAAGCGCCGGGTAATGGTCACCGCCATCGGCGTCACGGGCGCTTGCTGGCTCTGGTAGCTCAGTGCCGCCTGCAACGGGCGCTCCTCGGCACCGCTTAAGGTCAGCAGGGTCGGTAGCTGCGCGCCCTGCCATTGCCAGTAGGTTTCACCGGTGGCCCCTTGCCGGGCCTTCCAGCCTTCACCCGGGGTCAGGGCCACGGCGGGCGCGGCCTGCTCGATGCTGCGTTGCAGCCAGGTCAAGGCCAGGGCCCGTTCAAGGGTCGATTGCTGCGGCAGCAGACGTTCGAGCAATGCCTTGGCACGCGCCTGATCGAAGCTTTGCAGTGACAGGCTCAAGGCCTCGACGAACGGCTGGGAGCTGACGTCCAGTTGCTGTTGTGCGGCGTCGAGTTGCCGGCTGAAGGCCTCCGGCAGCGGCACCTTCACCTGCCTGGCGAGGGACGCCGTCAGCATGCGGGCGCTGGCCAAGCCCAGGGCCGAATCCGGCGCGCTCATGACCAGGCTGTCTTCGCCACTGTCCATCACGCTCGAATCGCCGCCCTCGCCGGCTTTCGCCAGGTCGTCCATCAAGCCGCTGAGCAAGGTGTTCACCGGCAGTTGCATCTGTTTGGCGAACGACAGGATCAGCGCACGCTGCAGCAACGGCGTATCGCCGGCCTGTTTGGCGTAGACCTCCAGCACCCGCTGCCAGTGCTCCGGCGGCAGGCTCAGGTCCAGGGCCTGGCTGGCGTGCCAGTCGGCGTAATAAGCGTAGGCCGTGAGGAACGCATCCGGTTCGCCAGCCTGGCCCCACCAGGTGAAGCTCGCCGCAGGCCCGGCCATTTGCACCAGGCGCAGGCGACTGTTTTGCATGATCAGCCGCAAGCGATCGCGAATCTGCGGGTTCGCCGCCAGGGTCGGGTAGGCGATGCTCAGCGGCAGCAGACGACTGGCAGTTTGCTCGACGCCGCCGTAGGGGTAGCTCAACAAGTCATCCAGGGCCGAACGGAACAGCGCTTGCGGGCTGTCGTCCAGGCGCAGGCGGATATCGCTGGCATCAAGCGGCAGGCTCAGCGGTGTGTCACCGCTCGCCACGTCAAGGCGCTGGCTCTGGGTGACTTGCCAACCGTTGCCAATGGCATTGAGTTGCACGGCCAGGGTGTCCTGGGTTTCGCCATTGACCTGCAACTGCACGTTCAAGTCGCCGTTGCTCAACTCCAGAGACGGTAGCGCCACATAGTTGATGCCGTGCTTCAGGTCCGCCACCACGCGCTGTTCAGTACCGGCGTAACGGATCAGCAGTTCGGCCTTCAACGGCTGTTCGGACTGGCTGAAAGCGAACAGGCCCATTTGCGGTTTGTCACCACTGCGGAACCGGGTCGGGCCGCTCCACTTCAGGTACAGCGGTTTCTCTGAACCGATGAATTGCTTTTTCTGCCCCACCTGACCGTCGTCGGCGATGGCCCTGGCGGTGATGCGCCAGCGAGTCAGGGAGTCCGGCATCTTGAAGGTGAAGCGGGCCTTGCCGTTGGCGTCGGTGACCAGCTCCGGTTGCCACGCGGCAGTGTCGACATCTTCACGACGAGGCCGCTCCAGCACTTTGACCCCGCGCTCGCTGCGGTTGGCCTTGCCCGGCGCGCCGGGGCTGCCCGGCAGGGCGACGTCGTAGCTGATGAACGACAGGCTGGCGCTGGTGCGCACGTTGTTGCGGCGCGGATGGTAGAAAAACTGATCGATGGTGGGCGCCACTTCCGGTTGCAGGGCGTAGATCATTTCATCCACGACACTGACGGTCAGGTGCGCCGGGATCGCCTTGCCGACGAACTGGGTGCTCAGGTCCACGGTCACCGTGTCGCCAGGCCGATAAGTGGCTTTGTCGGTAACGATGGCGACGTCGATCTGCGGCGCGACCACCTTGATACCGGCGTTCTGGAAGCTGTATTGGCCGCCCTTGGTGTACAGCACCGAGAAGGTCAGGTTTGGCGCAAAAGCGTCTTTCACCGGGATGCGCGCGCGGTATTGAGTGTCGCTGAGCTTTTCCATTTTCAGCCAGTCGCCGCCCTTGGACAGCAGCGCCGTGGCCTCGACCTTGTCCCGCTCCAGTGACAGCAGCGCATCGCTGACCGGCTCCGGGAAGGTGATCAGCGCCAGGGCTTCGTCACCGGCCTGATACTGGGCTTTGTCGAGGACGATCTCGACCGTGCCCGGCACGGCCTTGATACCTTCGCCGGTCACCGAATGGCCAGTGGCGCCAATGACTCGACCGTGGTCATCCTTGAGGGTCAGGTTGTAGGTGCCCGGACGCTCGAAGGTCAGGCTGAAGCCCTTGTCCTTGGCCGCCAGTTTGCCTTCGCCGGTGGTCTGGTCTTCCAGCCGCACCCAGGCGTAGCTGCCCGGCGTCACGGCGTTGCTTTGCGCGTTGCCACCCTCGTTGGTGTAGCTGAACGAGACGTTCTCGCCGGCGGCGCTGAAACGCTGGGGCGCGCTCAGGCGAAAGTTCGCCGCGCCACGGTCGATGAGAATTTCCTTGGTGGTCTTAACTCGATACGCCGCGCCATCGCTGGCAAACACAGTGAGCGTATAGCGACTCGGCTTGTCGGCGGCCGGCAGTTCGAGGGTGGCGCTGCCCTTGGCATCGGTGGTCACTTCGCTGCTGGTCAGCTCCACCGGGAATTGCCCCAGATATTGCAGCTCGTTATCCACCATCGACAGTTGCTGGGCCCGCAGGCTCAGGCTCACCTTGGCGTTGGCCACCGGTTTGCCGTCCGGGTACAGCAGCACGAGAGCGCCCTTGACCGGCTCGCCGGTGCGGTAATCCTGCTTGGCGAGGTTCAGCGCGATCTCGAAGTGTGGCTTGATGTATTCGGCCACGCGAAAGGCACTGCTGTAGAGCTGGTCCTTGTAGCCAAAGCGCAACTCATAACCACCGGCCACGGCGTTTTCCGGCAGCTGGAAACGGCCTTGGGTGCCGGCCTTGGAGTCCAGCTTCAGGGCCAGGGTCTGCAGCTCGGTGCCGGTGGCATCCAGCACGCTGACATTGACGTCGGCGGCCGTCGGCTGCACCGAGTCCCGGGCATTCTTGAATTCACGGCCGACGATTTTCAGCGACACCCAATCCCCCGGCCGATACAGCGGCCGGTCGGTGAAGGCGAACAGCTTGGTGTCGTAGATTTCGCTGTCGTAGTAGAAGTTTTCCGAGACGAATACCCCGCCCTCCTCGTCCTCGCCGATGACAAACGAACGCTCCGGGCTGACGTGCTTGAGGCGCAGCAAGCCGTCTTCATCGGTGGCGCCGCTGCTCATCACGCCCAGGCCGTCGGTCCACAGCACGTTGACCTTGGGCACCGAACGACCTTCGTGTTTACGCGCGGCCCAGACCAGCAGCTCGTCCCCGGCGATCTTGCTCACCGCTACGGTGTTGGAGACAAACACCATGGTGGTGGCCCGGTATTTCCCGATCAGTGCTTCCACCAGATACAGCCCCGGTTTCAACTGGCCCAGCGGCACGTAGACGTTGCCTGGCGCGACGCTGATGAATTCACTCGACGAACCCGCCAGGTTGACCCCCGCTGGCGGTTGGATCGGCTTGGCCTGCCAGAGCGGATAACGGAACTGGCTGACCACCGGCAAACCCGGAATCAGGGCGAACTGTGGTTGCGCGTCGTACGGCGTCGGCGCGGCGATGGCGCTGCCCATTTTCAGTTCCGGCACTTGCTCGGTGACTTGCTGACGCGACTCGTAGGAAAACGCCCGCTGCATCACCCGACGGGATTTGCGGTACCAATTGTCCCACAGGTACGCCAGGGTGTTCGACAGCCCTTCGCCCTTGAACTGGCCGTCGCTGACCACCCGGTGCAGGTTCTTCTGGCGCTTGAGGAAATCCAGCGGTTTTTCGATGCGATAAACGCGGATATCGGCACCGCCGTACGGCTCCATGCGGAATTTCCGATAGTCGCGCCCCGGCGCTTCGAGGCGGACCATGGCTTGCTCGTCACTGGCAAAACTGCTGTCGGCCAGCAGGAAGAAGCTTTCACCGGCCAACGGTGTGTAGCCGCTGGGCTGCACAGTGTCTTCGGCATGAACGATCGGCGCCAGCAACAGGGCCAACAGCAGGGGCAATTTTGAACACAAGCGCAGCATGCGGGCACCGGTCATTGGGAGAGAAAGTTGAGTCGATAGACGCCGATGAAGTTGGGGTTGGCTGCGTCGGGTATCCATCGGGTGTCCTTCCAGTTCATGAGTTGCTGCAGGCTTGCGGAGCGCATGCCGTTGTCGGTTGGGGTGGTGGTGCCGGTGTGATAGGCGATGTTGCGGCCCATCCAGATCATCAGGTGCTGGTCATCGCCCTGATCGAAGAACATCAGATCGCCCGGACGGGCCTGGGTGACATCCCGGCTCACCAGATGGCTGTTGAACTGGATCAGCTTGATGGCGTTGACGTAGGGTCCGACCTTGCCGCCGCCCTGTTGCCACTGCTGGGCCAGACGTCGCTGGGCATCGCTCAGTTCAAGCTCTGGCGGCAGGTAGCGATTGGACAGGCCATTGCTGCGCAACCACTTCTGGTCGTGGACCTTCAGCGCTTCATTGGCCGCAAAGCGCACCAGCCCGGCGCAGTCCTGTTGGTACCAGCGCGGGCTCGGGCCTTTGGTCAGTTGTTCCTGGGCAATGCGCACGAACCAGGCACGAAAGACCTTCGATTGCTGCACATCCAGCGTGGGTGTCTGAGCGGCAAACGCCTGCCCGCCCAGCAGCAGCGCCAGCATCAACACCCATCCGGGGCGGCGGATCAACCCGGTCACAGCGCTTTCCATTCCAGTGGCAACCACTGCCAGTGGCCGTCCGGTTCGCTGCCTTCAGGCAACGTCAGTGCGTATTTGCCGTAGCCGCCAAGGGTGCGCAGCTTCGGAATCAGGTAGGTTTGCGCGGCGTTGTAGAACACCGGCTCCATGTCCTGGGGCAAGCTGTCGAGGGTTTCGCGTTGCATCAGTTGCGCCATGGCATCCGGGCCGAAGTAGACCGGCATCAGCAGGTCCTTGGGCACCACGTCGGCCATGGGCGGGAAACGTTTGTCGAGGGTGCCGAGGGCCTTGTCTACCAGTTTGTCGTCGAGGGAAAACAACAGGGTCGAACCGTGCCGCGCCAGGCTGACTTGCATGAACGCCTTGCCGGTGATCGACTCGGGCTGCGCGGCGTCCTTGGCCGGGTAAGGGCCGAAGTTGGAGCTGACCTGGCGTTGCCAGCGGTGCATCGGGCCTTCCTGTGTCTCAACAACGGGAAACGCATGTTCGGCCACGTTGTTTTCGTAGGCGCCCACCATCGAACCGAACAGGTTGCCCAGGTCGGCATCGAGCTTGCCGCCGTCATCGTTCAGGTTCGCCACCAGCAGTGGTGTGTAAAGCCGCGAATCGGCGTACCAGCACAGCCCCGCCGCGCCGGCCATGTGCTCGATCATGGCCTGGGCCGCGTTGTCGTCGGCACCGAGTTTCACCAGCAATGGCTTCTGTTGTTCGGCGGCCAGGGGCAAAGCGACACAGGCGCTGGCGCCCATGGGCATGGCTTGCCAGATTGGCTTGAAGTCGAAGTCTGGCTGGTCTTCCAGCTCGTCCATGGCCAGGAAGCTGTGCCAGCCCTTGTCGTCCATGTCGAAACGCAACCCGGCGAAGTTCGGGATGAAACGCTGGTAGCCCATGGCGAGCACGCTGGCATTGACCGAGATGCGTTGCTTGACCTCAGGCGCCTTGGGCAGCAGGCCAAAGGCTTCGGGGAAGAGTTTTTCACCGGCCAGCAGCGCTTCGAGGGCCTGGGTCGAGACCATGCCGGGTTCGTCGGTGGGGCCACTTCCCAGGTCGTAGAGTCTGGTCGGATTGGACAACACCACCAGCTTGTCGCCATGGGAAGCGAATACCAGGGCTTTGCTGGCGTTATAGGTGAGTTGATAGACCGGCACCACGTCGCCGGCCACGTTCATCTCACCGAGCTGGCTGAGCTGTGAATCATCCAGCGCCACTTTTGCCAGCGGCTCCAGCACCTTGGCCAGGCCACCGCGATCCATCACCAGCAGAAAATCCTTGAGCCGCCCGTCGGCGCCGCGCCATAGCGCTACATCGGCCGGCTGGTCGAAAAGCTGCTCGATCAGGCTGTCCTGCAGTTTGAGATCATGCTCGTAGATGATCCGCCGCAGGCTGCCGATCAGCCCGAGGCGGTCGGCATGGGTTTCGTAATAGAAGACGAAATCCTCGGTGAGCGTGGCCTTGAGGAACGGCACCGCCAGCAAGTCCTTGGGCAACTGGCTCAGGGAGTGGGCCTCGAGCAGGCCGTCGGGGCGGCTCAGGCCGAGTTTTTCCAACGCCAGTTCCATGGGCGGTGCCTTGGGCTTGGTCATGAACCAACCCAGTCCGGCGGCGACACCGGCCACCAGGCACAGCCCGATCAGCAGCGCCGGCCAGCGGCGCACAGGTTTGGTGGCGGGGGCCGGCGCGGTCGGGGAAGCAGTGTTGTCGCTCATATTCACAAGGGCCTGTTCATCCGTGGAGCGGATACTTAGTAGTTGAAAGTCTTGACCAGCAACAGATCGCCGATGGCGCGCAGGGGCACGACAAAGGTTTCGCGTTTTTCATCGACGGTGTTTTCGTTGAGCACCAGGTTGATCTGCGAGGTGATCACCTCGTTCTGGTTGCTGGTTTCTTCGAAGTTGTAGCCACCGTTGCTGTAGTTGCCCCAGTAGTTCACGTAGACCAGGTAGGTACCGTGCATCGGCGCGGTCATGGTGAACATCTCAGGGCCAGGGCCATCGACGCCATCGGGGTCGAGGCCGCCGCCGTTGCTCAGCGCCGGCCGGCCGAAGAACGCATGCTGGCCGTCGGGGGTGACGATGTGCAGGTCCAGCTCGGCCTTGGGATCGTCCCAGCCCAGCACCACGCGGATCTGCGCCGGGGTTCGCTGATTGTTGGCTTCATAGAACTGCACGCGCTTGAGGGACTGGCCTGCGGAACTGCGTACCTCGACGCTGTTGGAGCCAGCACCAAAGGCATACGGGCGGGCGAAACGCCCTTCATCGTCGGTATAGAGATTCAGTGGATTGCCGTTGACGGCCAGGCTGTGGGGCGCCCGGGCCGTGCCCATGGCCTTGAGCCGACCCTCGATCATCGTGCGATTGCGCTGCACGCCGCGGTCGATGGGCGGCGTGGGATAGGCCACGCGTGGGTTTTCAGTGCGATCGAGCAAGCCGCTGTAGCGCCAGCCGCCCACCGGTTCCGACAGCTCGGCGGCAGGCTCGGCCCACGCCAGTGGCGCGCCCGCCAGCACGATCAACAATGAAAGAAAACGCATGTCTGCCTCCTGCCATGCATGACCCAACCCGGCGCCCTTCCTCGGCGCTGCCTGTCATTATTCGGGTTACGTCTGAAGGCCCCGCCACAAGGGGCCCGTAGATGCGGCGAAGGTTAGCGATTCGGCGGATTATTCACAATCAGGGAACGCGCGAATCTGTGTGGGAAATCACGTACTGAGGGGGGCGTGAGCCGATTAGCGCGGCTATTCGGCTCACGAAATGAGCCGAATACGGAAACTGACGTAGCTTCGGAGGTAATCCCGTTGCCTCTATTGGCGCTGGCGAAGCCTGCGATCTTTTAACTTTCGCTCAAGATTCAATTGGCAGGGGGAAGATCGCAGCCTCGTTGCACTCGACAGTTCCTACAAGTCCAGCAGGAGCTTGCCCCTTACCAAAAAGCAGTGTTTCACAGACCGCGCAGGTCCTGCTCTGATTGCCCCAATACCCCATGTCTGCTAGTGTCGCGCCCGTTTAACAGTCAACCGGAATCGCCGCCATGGCCCGCAAAAAAGCTGCACTGGACTTCGAACAATCTCTGGCCGACCTGCAAACGCTGGTCGAGCGGCTGGAGAACGGCGAGTTGTCGCTGGAAGACTCGCTGACCGCCTTCGAGCAGGGTATCGGCTTGACTCGCGACTGCCAGGCGGCGCTGGCCCAGGCCGAGCAAAAGGTACAACTGTTGCTCGAACGCGATGGTGAGCTGACCGAAGAGCCTTTCGACGCGGACCAGCCTGAATGATCGGCGCTTATCAGGCCGGCAGTCAGGCCCGGGTCAACGCGGCACTGGACACCCTGTTCACCGCCCCAAGCCCTGAGCTGGCGCGGCTGTACGAGGCCATGCGCTACAGCGTGATGAACGGCGGCAAGCGCGTGCGTCCGCTGCTGGCCTACGCGGCGTGCGAAGCCTTGGGCGGTGCGCCTGAACAGGCCAACGGCGCGGCCTGCGCCGTGGAGCTGATCCACGCGTATTCGCTGGTCCATGATGATTTACCGGCCATGGACGACGACGATTTGCGTCGCGGCCAACCCACCACCCACAAGAAATTCGACGAAGCCTGCGCGATCCTGGCCGGTGACGGCTTGCAGAGCCTGGCGTTCAGCGCCCTGCTGGAGCCGACGCTGAACGATTGCCCGGCGCAGATTCGCTTGGACATGGTCAGCGCCCTGGCGCTGGCGGCAGGCCCGGCCGGAATGGTCGGCGGCCAGGCCATCGACCTCGGTTCGGTGGGCCTCAAGCTGGATCAGAGCGCGCTGGAATACATGCATCGGCACAAGACCGGCGCCTTGATCGAGGCCAGCGTCAAACTCGGTGCCCTGGCCAGCGGTCGGGCCACGCCTGACCAATTGCAAGCCTTGCAGACCTACGCCCGGGCCATTGGCCTGGCGTTCCAGGTGCAGGACGACATCCTTGACGTCGAAAGCGATACCCAGACCCTGGGCAAACGCCAGGGCGCCGATATCGCTCGCGACAAACCGACCTACCCGGCCCTGCTCGGCCTCGACGCTGCCAAGGCCTATGCCCTGGAGTTGCGCGACCAGGCCTTGAGCGCGCTGCGACCCTTTGACGCGGCGGCCGAGCCGTTGCGCGAGCTGGCCCGATATATCGTCGAACGCCGTAGCTGATACGGGGTCAGACTGCGTATCGGCCAAGTTCCGGCCTACGCGTGGGCAGCTTGCGATGCATAAGGTAAACTGCCGCCTCTTTCTATACCTATAACGATTCGCCTGATGCCCACGACGTTTCAAGAGATTCCCCGCAAACGCCCGACCACGCCGCTGCTGGACCGCGCCAACACGCCGGACGGCTTGCGTCGCCTGGGTGAAGCCGAGCTGGAAACCCTGGCCGATGAGTTGCGCCTGGAGCTGCTCTACACGGTCGGCCAGACCGGTGGCCACTTTGGCGCCGGCCTTGGCGTCATCGAGCTGACGATCGCGCTGCATTACGTATTCGACACCCCGGACGACCGGCTGGTGTGGGACGTCGGTCATCAGGCCTATCCGCACAAAATCCTCACCGGCCGTCGCGAGCGCATGGGCACGCTGCGCCAGAAGGACGGCGTGGCAGCGTTCCCCCGGCGCTCCGAGAGCGAGTACGACACCTTTGGTGTCGGCCATTCCAGCACCTCCATCAGCGCCGCCCTGGGCATGGCGATTGCCGCCCGTCTGCAAAACAGCGAGCGCAAGGCGATTGCCGTGATCGGTGATGGCGCTCTGACGGCAGGCATGGCTTTCGAGGCGCTGAACCACGCACCGGAAGTCAACGCCAACATGCTGGTGATCCTCAACGATAACGACATGTCGATCTCGCGCAACGTCGGCGGGTTGTCCAACTACCTGGCGAAGATTCTTTCCAGCCGCACCTACGCCAGCATGCGTGAAGGCAGTAAAAAGGTGCTCTCACGCCTGCCAGGCGCCTGGGAAATCGCCCGCCGCACCGAGGAATACGCCAAGGGCATGCTGGTGCCCGGTACGCTGTTCGAGGAGCTGGGCTGGAACTACATCGGCCCCATCGACGGCCATGACCTGCCCACTCTGATCGCCACCCTGCGCAACATGCGCGATCTCAAAGGCCCGCAGTTCCTGCATGTGGTCACCAAGAAAGGCAAAGGCTTCGCCCCGGCGGAAGTCGACCCGATCGGTTACCACGCCATCACCAAGCTTGAGCCAGTGGACGCCCCGGCCACCGCTCCGAAGAAGGCCAGCGGACCGAAGTATTCCGCTGTGTTCGGCCAATGGCTGTGCGACATGGCCGCCGCCGACCCACGCCTGGTGGGCATTACCCCGGCGATGAAGGAAGGCTCGGACCTGGTGGCCTTCAGCGAACGCTACCCGCAGCGCTACTTCGACGTGGCGATTGCCGAGCAGCACGCTGTCACCCTCGCCGCCGGCATGGCGTGTGAAGGCGCAAAACCGGTGGTGGCGATTTATTCGACCTTCCTGCAACGCGGCTACGACCAGCTTGTTCATGACGTCGCGGTGCAGAACCTCGATGTGCTGTTCGCCATCGACCGTGCAGGTTTGGTAGGCGAAGACGGCCCGACCCACGCCGGCAGCTTCGATCTTTCGTTCCTGCGCTGCATCCCCGGCATGTTGCTGATGACGCCGAGCGATGAAAACGAGTTGCGCAAAATGCTCACCACCGGTCACCTGTTCAATGGCCCGGCGGCGGTGCGCTACCCTCGCGGCAGCGGCCCGAATGCGACCATTGAAGCTGATCTTGAGCCGATCGAAATCGGCAAGGGCGTGATTCGCCGCCAGGGCAAGCAGACCGCCCTGCTGGTGTTTGGCGTGCAACTGGCCGAGGCCTTGAAGGTCGCCGAAACCCTGGACGCCACCGTGGTGGACATGCGCTTCGTCAAACCCCTGGACGAAACCCTGGTGCGCGAGATGGCCGGCAGTCACGAACTGCTGGTGACCGTCGAGGAAAATGCCATCATGGGCGGCGCCGGAGCGGCGGTCAGCGAGTTCCTGGCCCGGGAAAACATCCTCAAGTCGGTGCTGCACCTGGGCCTGCCGGACATCTACGTCGAACACGCCAAACCGGCGCAGATGCTGGCTGAATGCGGGCTGGACGAGGCCGGGATCGAAGCGGCCGTGCGCCAGCGGTTGCAGGTGCTGGGCCGGTAATCTTCAGACCACAAAACCCTTGTGGGAGCGAGCCTGCTCGCGATAGCGGTGCGTCAGTCAATATAGATGTCGACTGGTCTTACGCCATCGCGAGCAGGCTCGCTCCCACAGGGGTATGCGTGGAGCCATATTTCTCGGAACACCCATGAAACTGCGCCTCGCCCTGACCTTCTCACTGCTACCAACCACCGAGCTGCTGGCCGACACCTTCGAACGCGACCAGGCCCTCAAGCTCCCCGACGTGGTCATCAGCGCCAACCGCCAGGTCGAGGCCCGCAACGACAGTAGCGCCGCCAACACGGTATTCACCCGTGACGACATCGAACGCCTGCAACCGGCCAGCGTGACCGACCTGCTCAGCCGTGTGCCGGGGGTTCAGGTGGCGCCGCTGGGCGGGCGTGGCAGCCTGCCGGGGATTTACATTCGTGGCACCAAATCGGCCCAGAGCCTGGTGCTGGTGGACGGCCAGCGCATCGGCAACTCCACCTCCGGCGACAGCAACTTGCAACGCCTGAACATCAACCAGATCGAACGGGTGGAAGTGCTGCGCGGTTCGCGCTCAGTGATCTACGGCGCCGACGCGGTGGGCGGGGTGATCCAGATCTTCACCCGTCGCGGTAACGAACAAGGCCTGCAACCGCGCTTGCACCTGGGTTTCGGCAGCCACCAGACCTGGGAGCGCAGCCTGGGCCTGTCCGGCGGTGATGATCGAACACGCTTCAGCCTCGGCGCCAGCCTGGATGAAAGCGATGGGACCAATCGCACCCATGAGTCCTACGCCAGCGACCGTGACCTTGATGCCAACCGCAACCAGTCCTTGAGCCTGAGCTTGAGTCATGAGCTCAACGCTGACCTGGAAGTGGGCCTGAACCTGCTGGATAACCGCGGCAAAAGCGAATACGACAACCCGTTCGGCCGCTTCGACCCGAACACCTTCGAGTCGTTGCCCCAGCAGCCCTACAGTGAATTTGCGGTGAGCAGTTTCAGCACTTATGTCGATGGGCGCATCAACGACGCGTGGAAATCGCGCCTGGAACTGGGCCACAGCGAAAACCGCGAAAAAACCTTCGACAAACTCAGCGATGTCCGGGAAGTGTTCAACACCTACCGCGACTCGCTGACCTGGCAGAACGATGTAACGCTGGACGATCGCAACAGCCTGATTGTCGGTGGTGATTGGTATGAGGATCGGATCAGCAGCAGCACGCCCTATGACGAAGACAGCCGCTGGAACCGTGCGGCGTTTATCCAGCATCGTTTCCGGGGCGAAACGTTCTCCACCGAACTGGGCGTGCGCCGCGACCAGAACCAGCAATTCGGCGCCCAGAATAGTTGGAGCGGCACGTTCACCCTGCCGGTGAATCCGGACAATGATGTACTGCTGACCTACAGCGAAAGCTTCCGCGCACCGACCTTCAACGACCTGTACTACCCGGACTTCAGTAACCCGGACCTTGAACCCGAAACCGCCAAAAGCTACGAACTGCAATGGCGCAGCCAACTGAGCGACAGCGCCCGCCTGGAGACTTCGCTGTACCGCACGGACCTGGAAGACGCGATTATTTTCGGCAGCAACTCACGCCCACAAAACGTCGCCTCGGCACGAATCAACGGTTTCGAAGCAGCCCTGAGCCAAGAGTTATTCGGCTGGCAGGGCAATTTGGGCCTGGCCATCATCGACCCACGGGACCGCGACAGCGGCCACACCCTGGCCCGCCGCGCCCGCCGGACCTTGAGCCTGGACCTGGATCGCCAATTTGACCGCTTGAGCCTGGGCGCCACCTGGCAAGCAGTGAGCAGCAGCTACGACGATGAGAACAACCGCAACACCCTGGGCGGATACGCCCTGCTCGGGTTGCGCGGCAGTTGGACGTTGAACCGCGAGGTGAAGCTGGAGATGAAGGTCGATAACCTGCTGGACAAGGGCTACAGCCGGGCGCTGTATAGCCATGAAGGTGGGCAGTATGGGTATCGTGAGGAGGGCCGGGCCTGGTTGTTTGGGGTGACCTGGACGCCGGCGCTCTGATCCAGAGATTGTGGTGCCGGGACTGACCTCATCGCGAGCAGGCTCGCTCCCGCAATTTGATCCGATGTGAATAAAAAATCAGCGGTGCCACAAATCCCTGTGGGAGCGAGCCTGCTCGCGATTGGGAGCACCGCGGTTTATCTGTCCGGCGCAATTAGCCCGCACAACCGCGCCGTCGCCTCGATCATCTGCCCACTGGGTCGCTCCAGCCCCTTGTCACTGACCAACAGCAGCCGCCCCTGCGCCACCGCCGCCAGCTGCGGCCAGGCTTTCCACGCGTCGAGCTGGGCTTGGTCCGTGGCCAGGATGATCTGCGGATTGCGCTGCAACACTGACTCCACACTCACCTGCGGCGCCGGCAAGGTCAGGTCGGCAAACACATTGCGTGCCCCGCAAACCGCCAGCGCATCACTGATGATCTGCTCGCCGCCAACGGTGTACAGCGGCCGGTCCCAGACCTGATAGAACACCGGCAACGGCGTGTCGCGCCGGTAGCGCTGACGCAACGCCTCAAGACGCCCGCGCAACTGCGCCGCTCGCTCCACGCCCCGTTCCGGGCGGCCGAGTTGCGTGGCGATGGCTTCGATTTGGGTGATGAGCTGGTCGAGACTGTGGGGTTCGGCGACGTAGACAGGAATCTTCAATCCCTTGAGCTGCTGGCGTTGGGCGTTGCCGACGCTGCCGGGCCAGAGCAGGAGTAGATCGGGCCTGAGACTGAGCAAGCGCTCCATGTCCAATTGGCCATAACGCCCCACAGAAGGCAGGTCTTTCAACAC
Source organism: Pseudomonas sp. A214 (assembly GCF_900156295.1). Classification (NCBI taxonomy): domain Bacteria; kingdom Pseudomonadati; phylum Pseudomonadota; class Gammaproteobacteria; order Pseudomonadales; family Pseudomonadaceae; genus Pseudomonas; species Pseudomonas sp. A214. Next base: position 1,497,959 of record NZ_LT707062.1, on the reverse strand, counting down.
CAAGGGCCGATCGCCGCCATCCAGCACGCCCACCAGCAGGTCGGCGGAGTCCAGTTCAACCACGATTTCAGACAGGGATGGAGCCAGGCTGACCACGCGCTGGGCCGCCACCGTCGAGGCGCTGACGGCCAACAGCAGGACCGCCAGCCAGCGGATCATCAACCGAGCTGACGCGGGATGCGATACAGGTAGAACAAGACCGTCGTGGACAATGCCAGCAGCATCAACGGCACCGCTTCCAGGCCCACGAACACCGCCAGGGCGCCGATCCAGGCCGGCAGGCCAGCAGCGAGAAAGGCCACACGCCGCCGGGCCGCCAAGGCGATCCAGGCTTGAGGCTCTTCGGGGGTGTCGAGGGCTTTTTGGGTGGCGATCAAGGCGTGTTTGTAAGCGCCAAAGAAGCGCAGGCTGACAAACATCGAGGCCACGCCAGCGATAAACAGCGGCATCGCCAGCACCGGCAGAATCGCTTCGCCCTGGCCGAATACCGCGTTGATCACGAACAGCGGCAGCAAGGCCAGCGCCAGGTATTGCCACCAACTGACGGACAGTCGCCGCCGAACCTGACCGCGCGTCACGCCCGATCAACCTCGCCCTGGTGCTCGTTGCCCATCATGTGGTCGAGCTTGCTGGCCTTGGTCGCCAGGTAAAGCTTGTTGTGGGGGTTGTGCCCGGTGTGCAGTGGCACGCGCTCGGCCACCACGATGCCCATATCGGACATCGCCTTGACCTTGCGCGGGTTGTTGGTCATCAAGCGCAACGACTTGACGCCCAGATGTTCGAGCATCGGCAGGCAGATGCTGTAGTCACGCAGGTCGGCCGCAAACCCCAGGCGCTCGTTGGCTTCGACCGTGTCGGCGCCGCCATCTTGCAGCTCATAGGCGCGAATCTTGTTCAGCAGGCCAATGCCGCGGCCTTCCTGGCGCAAGTAAAGCAGCACGCCACGCCCTTCGCGGGCAATGGCCCGCAGCGCGGCCTCAAGTTGCGAGCCGCAATCACAGCGCTGGCTGAACAAGGCATCGCCCGTCAGGCATTCAGAGTGCAGGCGGCCCAGTACCGGGGCACCGTCGGCGAAATCACCCAGGCTCAGCACGACGTGCTCGCGGCCAGTGGCTTCATCGAGAAAACCATGCATGGTGAATTGCGCAAAAGGCGTTGGCAGCTTGGAAGCGGCAACAAAAACGACAGGCACCGGTGTGCTCCTGATCTATTACTGGAGATTCGCAGAGGCGGGCATTGTAACAGCACGTCCCGACCGACGCTCAGGCTGAATTATCGGCCATAAACATCGAAAAGATTGATTACGGCTTTGGTGGCCTGCCGTGCTCGTCGAAGGGATAGGGTTGTTTCCAGCGTGCAAAAATCGGCTTCAGTCGACCGTTCTTCACCAGCTCAGCCATGCGCCGGTCAAACAGGCCCCGTAGCACCCGACCGTTTTCGGTGTTGGCAAACCCCAGATAGAGCGGCAGATTGATCAGCGGCGAAAGTTTGAATTGCTGGGGATTCTCGGCCTTGGCAAGTACGTTCTCGATTTCCATCAACGCATCGATATAAAAATCGGCGCGATCATGGACCAGCATCGGCAGGATGCCCACGGCACGGTGAATTTCGTTGAATTTGCGGATGTTAGGCAGGTAGCTGTCGTATTCGTAGCCACGCATCCACACCAGCCGATAGTTGCCGACCGTCGCCAATGTAGGAGACGGTTTGGAGGCCAGCCCCAAGGCGTAGATGTGATCGACATCGTAGTGCCATTGAGGATAAAGCACCCCCTCCGACTCATCGAGATAAGCGCCCACCTGCACATCGACCTCACCGCGCTGCACCAGCCCGATTGAACGGGTGTACGGCACGCTGCGGGTTTCCAGCCTCACGCCTGCGGGCTCGAACACTTCACGCAAGATGTCCCACGCCATGCCCTTGCCATCAGCCTGGGAGTAATCCGCCCATTCCTCGCTGGCCGCGCGCACCTTGTCGGGCAGCGCCGTCGGCTCGGCCGCCCGCGCGCCGAAGCAGCCCACCAGACACAACAGCAGTAAGAGTGCGCGGCTTGCGCCCATGCCTGAATCCCTCAGGAGAAACACCACACCAATCCTTGCATCGCCAGCCAGGCGAAGACACCGGCCAATACATCGTCAAGCATGATGCCTACGCCTCCATGCACCTTGCGGTCGATCCAGCGGATCGGCCATGGCTTGAGGATATCGAAGAAGCGGAACATCAGAAAACCCGCCAACAGCCAATACCACCCTTCAGGCACCAGCCACAGGGTAATCCACATGCCGACCATTTCGTCCCAGACGATGCCCTCATGATCGTGCACCCGCAGGTCATCCGCCACCTTGCCGCACAGCCAGAAGCCGAACAGCATGGTGATGCCGAGCATCAGCCAGTAGCCCCAGTCCGGCAACATCTGCCACAACGGTATAAAGGGTAGCGCAACCAGCGAGCCCCAGGTGCCCGGAGCTTTAGGTAAAGTGCCCGAACCGAAGCCGAACGCGAGGAAATGCCAGGGATTACGCCAGACCGAGGGCGGAACGAATTCCGCCGGGACCTGGTTGGGATGATCTGTCACGGTGTCTCCCGAAAATGTTGATAGCCCCGGATTTTCGGGGTGATGTCGTGTCCATCGCTGTCGAGCAGCGCAACACCTTGCCCGGCCACCACGCGACCGATCACATGGATCGGCCAGCCCTCGGCCTGCAACGCCATCAGTCGGACAGATGGCAAGGTGAATAGCAACACGTAATCGTCACCACCGCTCAACGCGGCGTGCGCGGCATTCGCTCGGCCCAGGAACGCTACCAAAGCCTTGGACAATGGCAGGCGGTCACGTTCAACGTGTAACGCCACACCTGACGCCAGGGCGATATGCCCGCAATCGGCCAGCAGGCCATCAGAGATATCCATCGCCGCGCCAGCCTTGCCCCGCAGCGCCAGGCCGAGGTCGATTTGCGGGCGTGGCGACCAATAATGCGCCAACAGCGGCTCGGCGATATCAGGTTCGGCGGTGCGCTGCCCCAGCACGAGCGGCAATGCGCCAGCGCCATTGCCCAACTCGCCACCGACACATAGCCAATCACCAGGCTGCGCGCCGCCGCGAGTCAGTGCCTGGCCGCACGGCACGCGACCGAACACCGTCAGGGTCATGCTCAACGGCCCACGCGTAGTATCACCGCCCACCAGCGCGACATCACACGCCTGGGCCATCTGGTTCAAACCACGGGCATAGGCTTGCAACCAATCGGCGGTCACCGTCGGCAAGGTCAGGGCCAGGGTAAATGCAAAAGGAGTAGCGCCCATGGCGGCCAGGTCACTGACCGCCACGGCCAGCGAGCGCTGGCCGAGCAGGAACGGGTCGCAAGGGTCTGGAAAATGCACACCGGCCACAAGGGTATCGGTGGACACCGCCAACTGCTCCCCGGGTGGAACGGCCAGCAAGGCGCAGTCGTCGCCGATCCCGAGCGCAACGCCCTCGCCGCCCTGCGCGCAAGACGCGGCGGCGAAGTAATGACGGATCAGCTCAAATTCGCCCATAGTCGCTGCAAACGCCGGTCAGCGCTTGAACGCCTTCACTTCAGCTTCACGCAGACGCGGGGCCAGCTTGTCGAGTACACCGTTGACGAACTTGTGCCCATCGGTGGACCCGAAGACTTTCGCCAGCTCGATCCCTTCGTTGATCACTACGCGGTAAGGAACGTCGACGCGCTGCATTAGCTCCCAGGTGGACAAGCGCAACACCGCCAGTTCAACCGGGTCCAGCTCTTCGATGGTCAGGTCCAGGCAAGGGGCCAGGGCAATGTCGATTTCGGTCTTGTGGGCCGGGACGCCATGCAGGATCTCGCGGAAGTACGCGCCGTCAACGTCACTGAAGTCGTTGTCGACCCGAAACTGCGCTTCAATCTCGTTCAGCGATTGCTTGGCCATGTGCCATTGATACAGCGCCTGGGTCGCGAGCTGACGGGCTTCACGACGCTTGACGCTCTTCGAAGGCTTGCCGGCATCGGCTGGCTTGGGATCGCGCGGGTTGAAACGATCGCTTTCGTCGCTAATCACTTGGCCTCCAACTGCGCCAGCAGGCTGACCATTTCCAGGGCGGACAGGGCAGCTTCGGCGCCTTTGTTACCGGCCTTGGTGCCGGAACGTTCGATGGCTTGCTCGATGGAATCAACGGTCAGCACGCCGAAGGCGACCGGCACGCCGAATTCCATGGACACCTGGGCCAGGCCCTTGGTGCATTCGCCAGCCACGTATTCGAAGTGCGGAGTACCGCCACGAATGACCGCGCCCAAGGCGATGATCGCCGCATATTCGCCCTTTTGAGCGACTTTCTGCGCAACCAGCGGAATTTCGAAGGCGCCAGGCGCACGGATGATGGTGATGTCGCTTTCGCTCACGCCATGGCGAACCAGGGCATCGACCGCACCGCCAACCAGGCTCTCAACCACGAAGCTGTTGAAACGGCCCACTACCAGAGCGTAGCGGCCTTGAGGGGCGATGAAGGTACCTTCGATGGTCTTCAGGGTCATTCGTCAGATCTCTTAAAGAGCCAGAGCGCGTTCGAATACGCGCTCCTTAGTGATATTAGCCGCGAATACTGAGCCGGAAATCCCGGGCCATTATTCGGAGGGCACGTATTCTACAACTTCCAGGTCGAAACCGGATATCGCATTAAATTTCATCGGTGCGCTCATCAGGCGCATTTTTCGTACGCCCAGGTCCCGCAGGATCTGCGAACCGGCGCCGACGATGCTGTAGGTGGTCGGTTTTTTCACGATGGTGTTATCGCCGGTTTCACGGATGTGCGCCAGCAACACGTCGCCATCGAGCGGGTGTCCGAGCAGCAGGACCACGCCGCTGCCGGCCTCGGCCACCGCGGCCATGGCGGCCCGCAGGCTCCAGCGGCCGGGCTGCTTGACCATCAGCAGGTCGCGCAGCGGGTCCATGTTATGCACGCGCACCAGGGTCGGTTCTTCGGCGCACACGGTGCCCAGGGTCAGCGCCATGTGCACGTCACCTTCCACCGAGTCGCGGTAGGTCACCAGGTTGAACTGGCCCAGTTCGCTGTCCAGCGGCTGCTCGGCAATCCGCTGAACGGTACGTTCGTGGATCATCCGGTAGTGGATCAGGTCGGCGATGGTGCCGATCTTGATGTTGTGTTCGGCGGCAAAGGCTTCCAGTTCCGCGCGACGGGACATGGTGCCGTCGTCGTTCATGACTTCGCAGATCACGCCGCTGGCTTCGAAACCGGCCATGCGCGCCAGGTCGCACGCCGCTTCGGTGTGGCCGGCACGGGCCAGGGTGCCGCCGGCCTGGGCCATCAGCGGGAAGATGTGGCCGGGGCTGACAATGTCTTCGGCCTTGGCGTCTTTCGCGGCGGCCGCCTGCACAGTGCGGGCACGGTCAGCGGCGGAGATACCGGTGGTCACGCCCTCGGCGGCCTCGATGGACACGGTGAACTTGGTGCCGAAACCGGAACCGTTGCGCGGCGCCATCAATGGCAGCTTCAAGAGCTCGCAGCGCTCGCGGGTCATGGGCATGCAGATCAGGCCACGGGCGTGCTTGGCCATGAAGTTGATGTGTTCGGCCTTGCAGCACTCGGCGGCCATGATCAGGTCGCCTTCGTTCTCGCGGTCTTCGTCATCCATGAGGATGACCATCTTGCCTTGGCGGATGTCTTCAACCAGTTCTTCGATGCTATTGAGCGCCACGCGGCACCCCCTTGGGTCAGGATTTGAGGTAGCCGTTGGCGGCCAGAAAGCTTTCAGTGATGTTACCGGTTGCAGGCTCTGCGGCCTTGTCGCCCAACAGCAGGCGCTCCAGATAACGGGCCAGCAGGTCAACCTCCAGGTTGACCCGGCGACCGGGCCGATACGAGGCCATGATGGTTTCGCTCAAGGTGTGCGGAATGATGGTCAGCAGGAACTCGGCGCCATCCACCGCATTGACCGTCAGGCTGGTGCCATCGACGGTGATCGAGCCTTTATGGGCGATGTACTTGGCCAGCTCTTTCGGGGCGCGGATGCGAAACTCCACGGCCCGGGCGTTATCGCTGCGCGCAACCACTTCACCCACGCCGTCGACATGGCCACTGACCAGATGTCCGCCCAGGCGGGTGGTAGGGGTCAGGGCTTTTTCCAGGTTGACCGGGCTGCCGCTCTTGAGATCGTTCATGGCGGTGCAGTCGAGGGTTTCGCGGCTGACGTCCGCCAGGAAACCATTGCCCGGCAGTTCGACGGCGGTCAGGCACACGCCGTTTACCGCGATGCTGTCGCCCAGTTTGACGTCGCTCAGGTCGAGCTTGCCGGTTTCGACATGAACCCGCACGTCGCCGCCCTTGGGGGTCAGTGCACGGATGCTGCCGATGGATTCGATGATGCCGGTAAACATGGAGTCCTCCTCGAGAACGGGCCGCCGCTTGAGCGAAAGCCGGGAATTATACGCGGGCCTGCGAAACGGGAACGGCGATGACTCGCCAGTCATCGCCCACGGCACGGATTTCGGTGATTTTCAGCTCCGGGGCATCTTTCATCTGCGCCAGCGGCCAATCCAGTAACGGTCGTGCCGAAGAGCCGAGGAACTTGCCGGCGATGAAAATCTGGAACTCATCCACCAATCCTTGCCGGGCAAAAGCCCCCGCCAGGCGTGGGCCGGCTTCCACCAGCACTTCATTGACGCCGCGGCCCGCCAGCTCCATCAGCAGGCGACGCAGATCGACCTGGCCATCGTCGCCCGCCACGATCATGCATTCTGGGCCATTGGCGTATTGTTCTTCCACCGCCATGCAGGTAGCGACCAGCGCCGGGCCGGCCTTGAAGAAAGGTGCGTCCAACGGCACGCGCAGACGACCGTCCACCAGTACCCGCAACGGCGGACGACTCATGATCAGCGCGGTCTGCTGTGCATCCAGGCCGAGTTCATCGGCGCGCACGGTCAGCCGGGCGTTGTCGGCCAGCACCGTATCGGCACCGGTCAGCACCACACTGGCCTGGGCGCGCAGGCGTTGCACCGCCGAACGTGCAGCGGTACCTGTGATCCACTGGCTTTCGCCGCTTTCCATGGCGGTACGGCCATCGAGGCTCATGGCAAGCTTGACCCGCACGAACGGCAAGCCGTGTTCCATGCGTTTGAGAAAACCTTCATTGAGCTTGCGGGCTTCGCCTTCCAGCACGCCGCTTTCGGTGGCGATACCGGCCTGGGCCAGCCGCTGCAGGCCGCGCCCGGCGACTTCCGGGTTCGGGTCCTGCATCGCCGCCACCACCCGCGCCACGCCGGCATTGACCAACGCATCGGCACAGGGCGGCGTATGCCCGTGATGACTACAGGGTTCGAGGGTCACGTAAGCCGTGGCGCCCCGAGCCTGTTCACCGGCGGCGCGCAGGGCATGGACTTCGGCATGGGGTTCGCCGGTGCGAATGTGCCAGCCTTCGCCGACAACCTGACCGTCACGCACGATCACGCAACCTACCCGGGGATTGGGATGCGTGGTGTAGTGACCGCGCCGCGCCAATTCCAGGGCACGGGCCATGTGTTGGGCGTCGAGGACCGCCTGCTGCGCCGGGCTGGTCATTCTTTCACCGGTTCGCGGGCCAGGCGGTCGATTTCTTCGCGAAATTCGTTCAAGTCCTGGAAACGGCGATAGACCGAGGCGAAACGGATGTAGGCGACTTCATCGAGCTTCTGCAGCTCGGCCATCACCAGTTCACCGACCACCAGGGATTTGACCTCGCGTTCGCCAGTGGCGCGCAGCTTGTGCTTGATGTGCACCAGCGCCGCTTCCAGGCGCTCGACGCTCACCGGGCGTTTTTCCAGGGCGCGCTGCATGCCAGCGCGCAGTTTGTCTTCGTCGAACGGCTGACGACTGCCGTCGGTCTTGATCAGGCGCGGCAACACCAGTTCAGCGGTCTCGAACGTAGTGAAACGCTCGCCGCAGGCCAGGCATTCGCGCCGGCGGCGGACCTGTTCGCCCTCGGCGACCAGTCGCGAGTCGATGACCTTGGTGTCGTTGGCACCGCAGAAGGGACAGTGCATGGTGGCAGGCAACAAAAAAAGGGAGGGCCATGGTAGCGCATCCCACTGGCAAGACAAGCCATAGGGTTTACGGTATACAGACGGGGTTACCGTCAGCCCCCTGGAATTTACCTTGCTGGAGCCACACATGCCGCTACGATCGCTCGTTTTGCTCAGTCTATTCAGCCTGCTGATGGCGTGCAGCAGCGACGCCCCCAAACCCGATGCCCCCGCCCCGGCCAAGACCCCTGCGCCGAAACAGGCCCAGGAAAAAGCCCGCCAGGCCGCCGAACTGGGGCCGCTACCGGCGCACCAGCGGGAGTTGAGCGGCACCCTGCAAGGGATACCGGCCGGGGCCGAGGTCGAACTGGCGCTGCTGGTGATCGATGACAAGGATCGTCCGCAACAATTGCTCGCCAGCTCGAGCCTGATCGGCACCAACCAGGCCCTGCCCTTTCGCCTGCGCTTCAACCCCGAAGCCTTCCCGGTTGGCGCCCGCGTGGAACTGCGCGGCCGCGCCAGCCAGTCGGGCCAGTTGATCCTGCATCTGCCGGAGCAACGCATCAGCCAGCCGACCACTCAGGCGCTGGGCGCGCTGCAATTTGTCAAAGCGCCATGAATTCACCGCAAGACCTGCAACACGCGTTGGGCCAGTTGCTTGGAGACGCGCGCCTAGTGGCTTGCCCACTGCCTGAGACTGAGCTGAAATTGTGGCTGATCGACGGCGATAACATGGACCGCGCGTTCAGCCCGGAAGAAACCCGGCGCATTCTCCACGAGCCACCTTACTGGAGCTTCTGCTGGGCCAGCGGCCTGGCCATGGCACGCTATCTGGTCGAACAGCCGCATTGGGTCGCAGGCAAGCGAGTGCTGGACTTCGGCGCCGGTTCCGGCGTGGCGGGTATTGCCGCGCTCAAGGCCGGGGCGCTGGAGGTGGTGGCCTGTGATCTGGATCCTCTGGCGCTTGCTGCGTGCCAGGCCAATGCCCTGCTCAATGACGTAACGCTTGGGTACTCGGAGGATTTTTTCGCCGAGGACGATCGCTTCGACCTGATCCTGGTGGCGGATGTGCTTTACGACCGCGCCAACCTGCCGTTGCTCGACCAGTTCCTCAGTCGCGGCCGCGAGGCCCTGGTGGCCGACTCCCGGGTGCGGGATTTCCAGCATCCGCTGTACCGGCGCATCGAAATGCTCGAAGCCATGACCTTGCCGGATCTGGCCGAGCCCGAGGAGTTTCGGCATGTGAGCCTGTACCACGCGCGGCGTTAGCCTCAAGAGCATCGCGAGCAAGCTTGCTCCCACAGGGTTTTGTGTCGAATACAAAATGTGTGTTCATCACAAATCCCATGTGGGAGCGAGCCTGCTCGCGATAAGGCACCGCAACCCCCCGCTTTCAGCCGCCCCCCACCAAGCCGTATAGTTGCCCCATTCAAGCGTTCTACGAGATTCCCCATGACCCAGGACACCCCGTACATCTTCGACGCCACCACCGCCGACTTCGACCAGTCGGTGATCGCCAACTCTTTTCACAAACCGGTGCTGGTGGATTTCTGGGCCGAGTGGTGCGCACCGTGCAAGGCGTTGATGCCGATGCTGCAAGGCATTGCCGAGAGCTATCAGGGCGAACTGCTGCTGGCCAAGGTCAACTGCGACATCGAGCAGGACATCGTCGCCCGCTTCGGCATTCGCAGCTTGCCTACCGTGGTGCTGTTCAAGGACGGCCAGCCCGTCGACGGTTTCGCCGGCGCCCAGCCGGAGTCCGCCGTGCGGGCGATGCTCGAACCTCATGTACAGATGCCGCCTCCGGCCGCCGCCGACCCGTTTGAACAGGCCCAGGCGCTGTTCGACGAGGGGCGTTTCGCTGATGCCGAGGCCGTGCTCACTGCACTGCTGGGGGAAGACAATACCAACGCCAAGGCGCTGATCCTGTATGCCCGCTGCCTGACCGAGCGCGGTGAGCTGACTGAGGCACAAACCGTGCTCGACGCGGTGAAAAGCGACGAGCACAAGGCCGCGCTGGCCGGGGCCAAGGCGCAGATCCAGTTCCTCGGCCTGGCCAAGGATCTGCCGGACGCCGCCGATCTCAAGGCCCGCCTGGCGAAAGATCCGCAGGACGACGAAGCGGTGTATCAACTGGCAATCCAGCAATTGGCCCGCCAGCAGTACGAGCCGGCCCTCGACGCGCTGCTCAAGCTGTTCATCCGCAACCGCAGCTACAGCGAAGGCCTACCCCACAAGACGTTGCTGCAAGTCTTCGAATTGCTGGGCAACGACCATCCGCTGGTGACGACCTATCGCCGCAAGCTGTTTGCGGCGTTGTACTAGAGGAGCCGTTGCAAGCTGCAAGCTTCGAGCTGCAAGCGGCGATTCGTTTCAGCTTGGGGCTTGCGGCTCAATCTGCGTGCCAACTGTAGAGCGGTGTATCGCCGCCGCTGATGACTTTCACGTCCGGACTATGGCGCAAGCGCACTAACAGGCGTTTGCCGGCCGGGGCGCTGCCGGTCAGGCCTTCGAGCTGTTCCAGCAGGTCCGGACCGCTCAGTTGCCCGGCCTTGCGCAGCAATTCCCTGGCGATCTGCCACAAGGCATCGTCCTGGTTGGCCGGCCTGGCCGCAGCCGTCGCCGTGTTATCGGGCCTGACCGTTTGCAACTGCGCGCCGAGCTGCGCCCAGTCGCCCTCATCCATGTCGATCGACAAGTCTACCGGCCAATCACCGACGGTTCCGCGTATCCGCAACATTACCGTGCTCCTGAAAATTTCATGTGCCCATGCTCCCATGGGCCTTGCGCGACGCCAAGCAGCCGGTCAAACTCTGCGCACTTTCGTTATAAGATTACATAACAGAACACTCATTTTATCTGGAGACTCGTCATGCGCCGTCTGCTTCTCGCCCTGCCGTTCGCCCTGCTGCCCTTGGCTGTCGCCCATGCGGCGGTCGAGCATGACCACGATCATGATCACGAGCACGGCAGCCTCGGCGCCCATGAACACGGTGTCGGCCGGCTGAATGCCGCCCTGGATGGCCAAACCCTGGAACTGGAGCTGGAAAGCCCAGCGATGAACCTGGTGGGCTTCGAACACGCCGCCACCAGCGATGCCGACAAGGCCAAGGTCGCCGCCGTGCGTGCGCAACTGGACAAGCCGCTGGCGCTGTTCAGCCTGCCCGCCGCCGCCAAATGCACCGTGGCCCAGCAGGAACTGGAGAGTCCGCTGTTTGGCGATGAACCGGACCACGATGACCACGACGAAGATGAGCATGGCGACGAACACCACGGCGAACACAGTGAAATCCATGCCCACTACCAGTTCACCTGCGCCACCCCGGGCGAGTTGAAAAACCTGGACCTGGCGACCCTGTTCAAAACCTTCCCGGCCACCCAGAAAATTCAGGTACAACTGATCAGCCCGAGCGGCCAGCAAGGCGTGGAAGTGACGGCCAAGGCACCCACCCTGAAGTTCTGATTGACCGCAAAACCAATGTGGGAGCGAGCCTGGTGGGAGCAAAGCTTGCTCGCGATGGCGGTTCTATTGTCGACACCCAAGTTGAATGTGACGGCCTCATCGCGAGCAAGCTTTGCTCCCACCGGTATTCCCACAGGTATTCATCTTTTGAACCCGCAAACATGACTCAAGCACTCATCGAGCTGTCCGACCTGGGCTTCAGCTGGCCCGGACATCCACCCTTGCTGGATATCCCGGCGTTTCGCCTGGAGGCCGGTGAGACGCTGTTTCTCAAAGGCCCCAGCGGCAGCGGCAAGACCACGCTGCTGGGGCTGCTGGGCGGTGTGCAGACACCGGACCGGGGCAGCATTCGCCTGCTCGGCCAGGAACTCACCGAACTGGGCGCCGGGGCCCGTGACCGCTTTCGCGTCGACCACACCGGCTACATCTTCCAGCAATTCAACCTGCTGCCGTTTCTCTCGGTGCGCGAGAACGTTGAACTGCCCTGTCACTTCTCGAAACTGCGTGCGCAACGGGCGATCCAGCGTCACGGCAGCGTCGATCAAGCTGCTGCCACGCTGCTGGCGCACTTGGGCCTGACCGACACGAATCTGCTTGGGCGCCGCGCCGACTCGCTGTCCATCGGCCAGCAGCAACGGGTAGCAGCCGCCCGGGCATTGATCGGCCAGCCGGAACTGGTGATCGCCGACGAACCCACCTCGGCACTGGACTACGACGCCCGGGAAAACTTCCTGCGGCTGCTGTTCGCTGAATGCCGCGAGGCCGGATCGAGCCTGCTGTTCGTCAGCCATGACCAGAGCCTGGCGCCGCTGTTCGACCGCAACCTCTCGCTGGCCGATCTCAATCGCGCCGCCACGCCACTCGAGGTCTGAGATGTATTTGTTCCGTCTTGCCATGGCCAGCCTGGCGAACCGCCGTTTCACCGCGATCCTCACCGCATTCGCCATTGCCCTTTCGGTGTGCCTGCTGCTGGCGGTAGAGCGGGTACGCACCGAGGCGCGGGCCAGTTTCGCCAGCACCATCAGTGGCACCGACCTGATCGTCGGTGCCCGCTCGGGTTCGGTGAACCTGCTGCTGTATTCGGTGTTTCGCATCGGCAACGCCACCAACAACATCCGCTGGGACAGCTTCGAGCAGTTCGCCAGTAACCCGAAAGTGAAGTGGGCGATCCCCATGTCCCTGGGCGATTCCCATCGCGGCTACCGGGTGATGGGCACGACCGAGGCCTACTTCGAGCATTACCAATACGGTCGCCGGCAACACCTGGCGCTGGCCGAGGGCCGCGCCTTCGCCACCGATCCATTCGAAGTGGTGCTCGGCGCCGAAGTGGCCGAGGCGCTGCATTACACGCTGGGCGACAAACTGGTGCTGGCCCACGGCGTGGCGGTGGTCAGCCTGGTCAAGCACGATGACAAGCCCTTCACCGTGGTCGGTATTCTCAAGCGCACCGGCACCCCGGTGGACCGCACGCTGCACATCAGCCTCGGCGGCATGGAAGCGATCCACATCGACTGGAAAAACGGTGTGCCGGCCCAGGGCAAGGGCCGCATCAGCGCCGACCAGGCCCGCAACATGGACCTGACGCCCAAGGCGATTACCGCGTTCATGCTTGGCCTCAATAGCAAGATTTCCACCTTCGCCCTGCAGCGCGAGATCAACGAGTTCCGCGGCGAGCCGTTGCTGGCGATCCTGCCCGGCGTGGCGTTGCAGGAGTTATGGAGCCTGATGGGCACGGCGGAAAAAGCCTTGTTCGTGATTTCGCTGTTCGTGGTGCTGACCGGTCTGATCGGCATGCTCACGGCGATTCTCACCAGCCTCAACGAGCGGCGGCGGGAGATGGCGATCCTGCGCTCGGTGGGCGCGCGGCCGTGGCACATCGCGACCCTGCTGGTGCTCGAAGCCTTCGCCCTGGCGCTGGCCGGGGTCGCCGCCGGGCTGGCCCTGCTGTACATCGGCATCGCCGCCGCGCAGGGTTATGTGCAGTCGGCCTATGGGTTGTATCTGCCATTGGCCTGGCCAAGTGAATATGAATGGACGCTGATGGCTGGCATTCTGGTCGCCGCTCTACTGATGGGTAGCGTGCCGGCCTGGCGCGCCTATCGCCAATCGTTGGCCGATGGCCTGTCGATCCGTTTATGAGGACGTTGAAGATGCCCCGCGCTTTGCTTGCGCTGTTGATGACGGTCGCCCTACCGCTGTGGGCGGCCGAACCGAGGGACTTGTCGTGGCAGGAAATGATCCCGCCGGACGCACCGCCGGAAGTGCCGAACATGACGCCGCTGCACGACCTGTCGCAGATGAGCGATGCCCTGGCCGCCGAAGCGGCCCCCGCGGCCAAGCAGGATCTGCCCAACGCGCCGGTGGTCAAGGAACTCGACGGCCAGCAGATTCGTTTGCCGGGTTACATCGTGCCGCTGGAAGTCAGCGAAGAAGGCCGCACCACGGACTTTTTGCTGGTGCCGTATTTCGGCGCTTGCATCCACGTACCGCCACCGCCGTCGAATCAGATCGTGCATGTGAAAAGTGAAATCGGGGTCAAGCTCGACGAGTTGTACCAGCCGTACTGGGTCGAAGGGCCGATGCAGGTCAAGCCGTCCACCAGTGAACTGGCCGATGCCGGGTATCAGATGGCGGCTGAGAAGATTTATGTGTATGAACTGCCGGAGTGAATCTGGTGGTGATGTGTTGGCAATGGAATAGCTATCGCGAGCAGGCTCGCTCCCACAGTTGACCGAGTTGCTTCAGAAGGAATCCGGTCCAATGTGGGAGCGAGCCTGCTCGCGATGGGGCCCTCAAGATTTCCTCATCATCATTTTATTGAGCTGAGTCAATTAATAGACCCAGACTCATTGAGCTGAGTCAAAAGACCGCCCTAGAGCGCTGCGTACCATGAGACATCAATTTTAGATGCCCTCTGGAGCTCCCATGCAAAAGTCTCTGCTCAGCGCTTCCCTCGTGGCCCTCGCGCTCGCCTCCCCGCTCGCCCAGGCTCATACCGCTGGCGACATCATCGTTCGCGCCGGCGCCATCACCGTCAACCCGGAAGCCGACAGTTCCAGCGTCAAGGTCGATCGTGGCCCGCTGGCCGGCGCCGACCTTGGCGGCAAGGCAACCATGAGCAGCGACACACAGCTGGGCCTGAACTTCGCCTACATGATCACCAACAACCTGGGCATCGAACTGCTGGCCGCATCGCCGTTCGAGCACGATGTGAAGATCAAAGGCACCGCCCTGGGTGCGGCCAACAACAAGCTCGGCACCCTCAAGCACCTGCCGCCAACCCTGAGCCTGGTCTACTACCCGCTCGACGCCAAGTCGGCCTTCCAGCCTTATGTCGGCGCCGGCATCAACTACACCTGGATCTACGATGAACACGTCGGCAGCGAAGCCAGCGCCAACGGCTTCAGCAACTTCCGGGCGAGCAACAGTTGGGGCATGGCGTGGCAAGTGGGCGCCGACTACATGCTGACCGACAACATCATGGTCAACGGCCAGATTCGCTACATCGACATCGACACCACCGCCTATGTGGACAACAACGCCGTGGCCAGCGGAACCCGGGCCAAGGTGAATGTCGATGTGGACCCTTGGATCTACATGGTGGGGTTGGGTTACAAGTTCTAAATCATTCTTGAGAGTAAGAAAAAACCTGTGGGAGCGAGCCTGCTCGCGATTGCGTTGGATCAGCCGGCATGATGCCAGCTGACAAACCGCTATCGCGAGCAGGCTCGCTCCCACAGTTTTTGGTGGCGTAGGATTCAGCGTCCCAGCAGCCGCGCCAGCCCCACGCTCATCGGCGTCTGTTGTGGAAAGCTGAAGCGCTCCAACAGCCGGCGATTGTCAGCCCGGGAATGGCGGATGTCGCCGGAGCGCGCCGGGCCGTAGCTGATCGGCGGCAGATCGCCCACCACCGTGGCCAGGGCCTGGAGCAATTGCTTGAGGGTCGTGGCCTGGTTCCAGCCGACGTTCACCGCGCCCACTTGCACCTCAGGTGTTTCGATAGCCTGCACCAACAGGTCCACCAAGTCTTCGACGTAGACAAAATCCCGGGTCTGCTCGCCGTCGCCGAACACCGTGATCGGCAGGCCTTTCTGTGCCCGTTCGCTGAAGATGCTGATGACCCCGGAATAGGGCGAGGACGGATCCTGGCGCGGGCCGTAGATGTTGAAGAAGCGGAACACCACCGGCTCCAGTGCGTGCTGGCGGCGGTAGAAGTCCAGGTAGAACTCGCTGGCCAGCTTGTCCGAAGCATATGGCGTGAGCGGAGCCTTGGGCGTGTCTTCGTCGATGGACTCACCTTCGCCGTTGTTGCCATAGACCGCTGCGCTGGAGGCGAACAGCACCCGCTTCACCCCGGCCTGGCGCATGGCTTCGCAGACATTGAGGGTGCCGATGAAATTGCTCTGGTGCGTACGCACCGGGTCGTCCACCGAGGCCTGCACCGAAGCCACTGCTGCCAGGTGCGCCACGGCGCTGCAACCGGCCACGGCCCGGGCTACCAGCGCCGCATTGGCCACGTCGCCTTCGATCAGTTCAACCAGAGGGTTGTCCAGCGGCAGGTTACTGCGCTTGCCGGTAGACAGGTCATCGAGGATGCGCACCGAATGGCCCTTGGCGAGCAAGGCGTCGGTCAGGTGCGAACCAATGAAACCAGCGCCGCCGGTGATTAAAACAGGACCTTCAGCCATGTCGATAAAACCTATCCAGTAAGCCCGGGAGTGCAGCGCGCCAGGCGCGGGGCTTGATCCCGAACGTGTGCAGAATTTTCTTGCAGGCCAGCACCGCATGCTGCGGTTCTTCCGCGGCGTCCGGCCGTGCGGCGTGTGCCTGGGGGGTAGGCGATTCGATTGCCAGGGGATGCAGGGCCCGGGCTTCGGTGAGGATCGCCTGCCCCAACGCCAGCGGCGTGGTCGCCTCATGCCCGGCATAGTGGTAGGTGCCCCACAACGGCGCGGCGCAATCGAGTTGCTTGAGCACCGAGATGATCACCCGCGCCGCGTCGTCCACCGGCGTCGGATTGCCCCGACGGTCGTCGGCCAACAGCAGGTCTTCGGGTTGTTCGGCCCGGGCCAGGAAACGTCCCAGGATGCCGTCGGCGCTGTCGTCCAGCAGCCAGCCGAAACGCAACAGCACATGTTGCGGACAGGTGGCGCGCACGCTCTGCTCGATCCGCCACAAGGCCTGACCGCGCAGACCCAAGGGCACGGGTTCGTCCTTTTCGCTGTAGGCCGTAGCGCGGGATCCATCAAACACGCGATAGCTCGACGGTTGCAGCAAAATGATGTTGTGATGCTGGCACAATTCGGCCAGCCGCTCGACGGCGCGCTCCTGGCTGGCCAGGCGCTGCTCGCTGACTGTCTCAGCCTGGAACCAGTCGAAGTAGTACGCCAGGTTGATCAAGGCGTCCGGTCGAGTGTCGTCCAGCAGCTGCGTCAGGCTCGCGGCATCCCAGCCGTCTTCGGGGGGGCGGGGGGCAAGAAAACCGATGTCTTCTTCCGCACCGAGGCGAATCAGCGCCTGCCCAAGGGCATTTCCGCCGCCCAGTAACATAAGGCGCATTCGCATAAAGTCAGCAGGCCCGGTCTGTTGGCAAAAGAATTGGGTCGACAACGCCCGCAGGCGTTGTCGGAATCGTTGCATTTTGCGGGTTTAGTGCGCAACCGTCATCCGTAAAGTGCAGATCCGGTATTTGTGTAAGGTTCACAGGCTCTATCGCGAGCAGGCTCGCTCCCACAATGGAGCGAGTCTCTTCAGAAAGAATGCGGTGGGAGCGAGCCTGCTCGCGATGAGGCCCTCCCAGGCCAGGCATCGCTCAGAGGTACTTGCATCTTCCCCATCCCACCCGCATAACTGCCCACATGAATCTGCCCTTCCCAGCCGACCACGCCATGGCAGGCTTTCATCCCGCCGTTCGCGCCTGGTTCAGCCAGACATTCCCGGCGGTAACGGCCGCTCAGGCCCGGGCGTGGCCGTTGATCGGGCAGCGCCGTTCGATCCTGGTGGCTGCGCCCACGGGATCGGGCAAGACCCTCACAGCATTTCTTGCCGTACTGGATGACCTGGTACACCGAGGCCTGGAACAAGGCGGTCTGCCGGACCAGACCCTGGTGGTCTACGTCTCGCCGCTCAAGGCACTGAGCAACGACATCCAGATCAACCTGCAAAACCCGCTGGCCGGCATTACCGAACAATTGCGGCAGATGGGCCTGCCGCCGTTGCACATCACCACCGCCGTGCGCACCGGAGACACGCCACAAAAAGACCGCACAGCGATGCGCAAGACCGCGCCGCATATTCTGGTGACCACCCCCGAATCGCTTTACGTGCTGCTCGGCTCCGATTCCGGCCGGCAAATGCTCGCCAGCACCCGCACCGTCATTGTCGACGAGATCCACGCCATCGCCGCCAGCAAACGCGGCAGTCACCTGGCCTTGAGCCTGGAGCGTTTGCAAGCGCTGTGCGCCGAACCGCTGATGCGCATCGGTCTGTCCGCCACGCAAAAACCCATCGAAGCGGTGTCGCGTTTTCTCGTTGGCCAGGGGCGCAGCTGTGAAATCGTCGACATCGGCCACGCCCGCCCCCGGGACCTGGACATAGAAGTGCCACCCGTGCCGCTCTCGGCGGTGATGGCCAATGATGTGTGGGAACTGGTCTACAACCGCCTCGCCGAACTGGCCCGGGAACACCGCACCACCCTGATTTTCGTCAACACCCGGCGACTGGCCGAACGCCTGAGCCGTCATTTGAGCGAACGCCTGGGCAAGCACGCCGTGGCCGCCCACCACGGCAGCCTGGCCAAGGAGTTTCGCCTCGACGCCGAACAACGGCTCAAGCGCGGCGAGTTGCAGGTGTTGATCGCCACCGCGTCCCTGGAACTGGGCATCGATATCGGCGACGTCGACCTGGTGTGTCAGATCGCCTCGCCGCGGTCGATCTCGGCGTTTTTGCAACGGGTCGGCCGCTCGGGCCATCAGGTTGGCGGCACGCCCAAGGGACGCCTGTTCGCCACCACCCGCGACGACATGATCGAATGCGTCGCCCTGCTCGATTGCGTGCGCCGTGGCGAGCTGGACATTCTGCACATCCCCAAGGCGCCACTGGATGTGCTGGCCCAGCAGATCGTCGCCGAGGTCAGTTGCCAGGAATGGCCGGAACAGGCGCTGCTGGAAACCTTTCGCCGCGCCGCGCCCTATGCCGAGTTGGACGACGGCCACTATCAGGCGCTGCTGCACATGCTCGCCGAGGGCCTCAATGGTCGTCAGGGCGTGCGCAGTGCGTACCTGCATCGCGACGCCGTCACCCGCACCCTGCGCGGGCGCCGGGGCAGCAAGCTGACCGCCGTGACCAGCGGCGGCACTATCCCGGACAACGCCGACTACAGCGTGCTGCTCGAACCCCAAGGATTGAACATCGGCAGCGTCAACGAAGACTTCGCCGTGGAGAGCATTGCCGGCGACGTGTTCCAACTGGGCAATACCTCTTACCGCATCATTCGCGTGGAGACCGGTCGGGTGCGGGTCGAGGACGCCCAGGGCCAGCCGCCGACCATTCCGTTCTGGCTTGGCGAAGCCCCTGGCCGCAGCGCCGAGTTGTCCCTGGCGGTAGCTCGCCTGCAAGCCCAACTGGACCAACTGCTCGGTGCCACGCCGGGCAACTTGCAACCGGCCCTCGACTGGCTGACCGGCACCTTGCAACTGAACCTGGCCAGTGCCGAACAACTGGTGGACTATCTGGCCCCGGCACGCCTGGCCTTCGGCGCCCTGCCGTCCCAGGACACACTGGTGATGGAGCGGTTTTTCGACGAGTCCGGCGGCACGCAACTGATCATCCATACGCCGTTCGGCAGCCGCATCAACCGCGCCTGGGGCTTGGCCCTGCGCAAGCGTTTCTGCCGCACCTTCAATTTCGAATTGCAGGCCGCCGCCAGCGAAGACGCCATTGTGCTGTCGCTGTCCACCAGCCACAGCTTCGAGCTGGACGAGGTCTGGCGCTATCTCAATAGCCATAGTGCCGAACAGATATTGATCCAGGCAGTGCTGGATGCGCCGCTGTTCGGCGTGCGCTGGCGCTGGAATGCCAGTGTCGCCCTGGCCTTGCCGCGCTATTCGGGCGGACGCAAAGTCGCTCCGCAGATCCAGCGCATGAAAAGCGAAGACCTGATCGCCAGCGTATTCCCGGACCAGATCGCCTGCCTGGAGAACCTCGCCGGCGAACGGGAAATCCCCAATCACCCACTGGTGGAACAGACCCTCGACGACTGCCTGCACGAAGCCATGGACAGCGAAGGCTGGCTGACGCTGTTGCGGCGCATGGAAGCCGGCGAGGTTCGCCTGATCAGCCGCGATCTGCCGGCGCCCTCGCCCCTGGCGGCGGAAATCCTCAGCGCCCGGCCCTACACCTTTCTCGACGACGCCCCGCTGGAAGAACGCCGCACTCAAGCGGTGATCAACCGGCGCTGGAGCGACCCGCAGTCTACCGACGACCTCGGTGCACTCGACGCCGACGCCATCCAGGCGGTACGGGACGAAGCCTGGCCGGCCCCCACCAACCTCGATGAAATGCACGAAGCACTGATGAGCCTGGCCTGCATCGCCGACAGCGAGGCAGGTGCTCAGCCGTCGTGGCTGGACTGGCTGCAGGCCCTGGCCGAGCGCGGCCGCGCCAGTCATGTACAGATCAGCGCCGAACGAGGTGTGTGGGTGGCGCTGGAACGACTGACGTGTCTGCAAGCCATTTATCCACAGGCTCAATGGCGACCGCCGCTGACGCCGCTGGCGGGTTTCGATGAACCCTGGGACCGCGATGAGGCCATGGTGGAGGTACTGCGCGCGCGGCTCAGCGCCTTTGGTCCACTGCCGCTGGAGGCCATCGCCTACCCGCTGGGGCTAACGCCCCCGCCCATCACCCAGGCCCTGGCGCAACTGGAACAGCAAGGCTACGTGCTGCGTGGCCGATTCACCCCCGGCAGCGGACAGGAAGAATGGTGCGAGCGGCATTTGCTGGCGCGTATCCACCGCTACACCGTCAAGCGCCTGCGCCGGGAAATCGAGCCGGTGATGTTGCAGGATTTCATGCGGTTCCTGTTCGACTGGCAGCATCTGTCGCCGTCCACCCAAGGCCGGGGCAACGCGGTGCTGCCGTCGATCATCAGTCAGTTCGAAGGCTATCCGGCCGCCGCCTCGGCGTGGGACAGCGACCTGTTGCCGGCGCGGATCAAGGACTATTCCCCGAGCTGGCTCGATGAGCTGTGCCGCAGCGGCAAGCTGGTGTGGACGCGCCTGAGCGCTCGTCAGAAGCAATCTTCCAGCGCCTTGCGCAGCACGCCGATTGTGTTGCTGCCGCGCAATCATGTCGCCCTCTGGAGCAGCCTGACTGAACAGACCCCACCCAGCGAGCTGTCACCCAAGACGCAAAAAGTCCATAAGGCCCTCAGCGAACACGGCGCGCTGTTTTTCGATGAGTTGTTGCACGAGGCGCACTTGCTGCGCAGCGAACTGGAAATCGCGCTACAGGAACTGGTAGGCGCCGGGCTGGTGAATGCCGACAGCTTCGCCGGGTTGCGCGCGTTGATCACCCCTGCCAGTAAGCGCCAGGCGCGCAGCAGTCGGCGCGGGCGCGGGGCATTCGTTGGCGGCATGGACGATGCCGGACGCTGGGCCTTGTTACGCCGTAGCGCCCCAGTGCCCGAGGAAGGAAACCGGCCAACGGCGATACCGCCCGACACCCTCGAACACATCGCCATGACCTTGCTGCGCCGTTATGGCGTGGTGTTCTGGCGCCTGTTGGAGCGGGAGGCGGATTGGTTGCCGAGCTGGCGCGAGTTACTGCGCACGTTTCATCGCCTGGAGGCGCGGGGAGAAATTCGTGGCGGACGTTTTGTCAGCGGCCTGGCGGGCGAGCAATTCGCCCTGCCCGAAGCCATTCCATTGCTGCGGGAAGTGCGCCGCCGCCCCAGCGACGGCGCCCTGGTCGCGGTGTGCGGTGTCGACCCGCTGAACCTGGCCGGCACCTTGTTGCCGGGAGCGAAAGTACCGGCGCTGGCGAGCAATCGGCTGGTGTATCGCGATGGCCTGCCGGCGGCGGCGCAGATCGCGGGCAAACAGCATGTGTGGCTGGAGCTGGATGCGCAGGGCATGACTGAGGTAAGGAACAAGCTGATCCAGAGAAGTTGAGGGTGTCTGGACGGACCTCATCGCGAGCAGGCTCGCTCCCACATTTGATCTGCGCTGGGGGCCCATTCAGCAACTACTGAAACACAGCGAACAAGACTGCAGGACTTCACCTGCCCTCACCGTCGGTAACTCCATCGAAACTTTCTACCCCGCGCGACAGTCATCAAAAGACACAGGCGGTACGAGGTCATTGGCACGGGAGGGACACATGACGGCGATCCACATTGGCATTTCCGGTTGGCGTTATACGCCTTGGCGGGGGGATTTCTACCCCAAGGGGCTGACCCAGAAACGGGAATTGCAATTCGCCTCGCGAGCGGTCAACAGCATCGAAATCAATGGATCGTTCTACGCCCTGCAACGCCCCGAACGGTATGCCCAGTGGTACGCCGAGACCCCGCCCGGCTTCGTCTTCAGCGTCAAGGCGCCGCGTTTCATCACCCACATCAGACGTCTTCGGGACATTCACAAGCCGTTGGCCAATTTCTTCGCTTCCGGCGTGCTGGAGCTCAAGGAGAAACTCGGCGCGATCCTCTGGCAGTTTCCTCCCAGTTTCAAATTCGATCCCGAGTTGTTCGAAGACTTTCTCAAGCAACTGCCCCACAACACCGAAGATGCCGCCGCCCTGGCCCGGGAGCACGAACCGCGCCTGAACGGCCACGCCAGCACCCAGGCCGACAAGAAGCGGCCGCTGCGTCACGCGGTGGAGATCCGTCATGAAAGCTTTATCGATCCACACTTCATCACCTTGCTCAAACGCTACGACGTGGCACTGGTGATCGCTGACACCGCGGGAAAATGGCCGTATCGCGAAGACGTTACCAGCGACTTCGTGTACTTGCGCCTGCACGGAGCCGAGGAGCTATACGCCAGCGGCTACACCGATGCGGCCTTGAAACGCTGGGGCGAGCGGATCGAGGCCTGGAGCCACGGCACACAACCGCGCGATGCCCATTTGATCGACCCGAAAAAGAAACCCCGCGCCCGCAAGAGCCGGGAGGTGTTCTGCTATTTCGACAATGACATCAAAGTCCGTGCGCCCTATGACGCGCGTCACTTGTTGGAGCACTTCGACCTGGACAAGGACCTGGCCACCACGCCCGGCGAGCGCCCGGCCGAGGGGGTATTGCCATGAGCATCCCGGAGTTCACCGAAACGACCCGCGATCCAACCCAGGAACGGACGCAAGACCTCGACCGGATCAATCGCTTCACCGTCCTGACGGTCAACACCCATAAAGGTTTCACCGCCCTGAACCGGCGCTTCATCCTCCCGGAACTGCGCGAGGCGGTGCGCAGTGTGTCCGCCGACGTGGTGTTCTTGCAGGAAGTCCACGGCACCCACGAGCACCACCCGCAGCGCTATTCCAACTGGCCGAGCATGCCGCAATACGAATTCCTCGCCGATAGCCTCTGGCCACAGTTCGCCTACGGGCGCAACGCGGTGTACCCGGCGGGGGACCATGGCAACGCATTGCTGTCCAAATTCCAGATCATTCGCCACGACAACCTGGACGTGTCTATCAGCGGCCATGAAAGCCGCGGCATGCTCCACAGCGTGCTGCGTCTGCCGGGCGGCGATGAGCGGGAAATCCACGCCATCTGCGTGCACCTGGGGTTGCGCGAGGGGCATCGTGTCGAGCAATTGAAACTGCTTTGCCAGCGTTTGAGCGAACTGCCGCCCGAGGCGCCGGTCATCGTCGCCGGGGATTTCAATGACTGGCGCGGCAAAGCCAGCGAGCTGCTTGAACCCAGCGGCCTGCGGGAGGTGTTCGCCGAGCAATGGGGCAAGCCGGCCCGCAGCTTTCCGGCGCGCCTGCCGGTCCTGCGTCTGGACCGCATCTACGTGCGCAACCTCAAGGCCCGTCATCCCAAGGTATTGAACGTACGCCCCTGGTCGCACCTTTCCGACCATGCACCGCTTTCGGTGGAGATCGAATTATGAGCGCGACTATGAACAAGGCGACGGTGGAACAGGTAGAGGTTCCGCCGACCGAGCGCAATCCGGCGCTGGTGGACATCGAGTACGGTTGGCACGGCAATAACCGGGTCACGCTTTTGGAGAACGGCGAGGAATATTTTCCCAGGGTCTTTGAGGCCATACGCCGGGCCGAAAAGGAAATCCTCCTTGAGACCTTCATTCTGTTCGAGGACAAAGTCGGTATCGAACTACGGGACCTGTTGGTCGACGCGGCCGGACGTGGCGTGCGCATCACCGTCAGCCTGGACGGTTTTGGCTGCGGCGAGCTGACCCCGGAATTTCTGGCGACATTGAGCGACGCCGGGGTGCGTTTGCAGATATTCGATCCCGCACCCCGGCACCTGGGCATCCGCACCAACTGGTTCCGGCGCCTGCACCGCAAGATCGTCGTGGTGGACGGTGTGATCGCGTTTATCGGCGGGATCAATTTTTCCGCAGACCATCTGGGCGACTTCGGTCCCGAGGCCAAGCAGGATTATTCCGTGGAGGTCAAAGGACCGGCGGTGGTGGATATCCATCACTTCGCGCTGTTGCAGAGCGGTCGGCCCAGCCGGGCCAAATATTGGTGGCAACGCCGCCGCAGCCGCCGCAACGAGTTGGCCTTCAACGATCATGATGGTCAGGTGCGGCTGGTCTATCGCGACAACCATGAGCATCAGACCGACATCGAAGAGGTGTACCTGCAAGTATTGCGCAGCGCCCAGCGACGCGTGGTCATTGCCAATGCCTATTTCTTCCCCGGTTTCCGGCTGCTGCGCGAGATCCGCAATGCCGCGCGGCGTGGCGTGGAAGTACGACTGATCCTGCAGGGCCAGCCGGACATGATGATCGCCAAGCTCGCAGCGCGGATGCTGTACAACTATCTGCTCAAGGCCGGCGTGGTGATCTACGAGTATTGCGAACGGCCGTTGCACGGCAAAGTCGCCTTGGTGGATGAGGACTGGAGCACGGTGGGCTCAAGTAACCTCGACCCCCTGAGCCTGTCCCTGAACCTGGAAGCCAATGTGCTGATCCGCGACCGGGCCTTCAACCGTGAATTGTTCGAGCGCCTCGATGATCTGAGCCGCAACCATTGCACCGTCATGCCGGCCAACCCTGCCCCTCGGGGCCTGCTGTGGCGCATGACCATCGGCTTCATGGTGTTTCACTTCCTGCGCCACTTTCCGGCCTGGGCCGGCTGGCTGCCAGCCCATAAGCCGCGCCTGAAACCTTTTTCGCCGCCCACGGCGGTTCGGAGCGAACCCCATGAACCACTCTGACGCGCACACGGCGCCAAGTGATGCCCACGCATCTGATGCCCACGCGGCCGAACACAGCAAACCCAAATCACGCTGGAGCCGCTGGAAACGCCCACTGACCCTGGCCTTCTTCCTGCTGCTGATCGTGTTGTTCACTGCCCTGGCCCGGCGCATTGACTGGGCCGAAGTGTTCGCGACCCTGGCGGACTTCAAACTGCGCACGTTGCTCATTGCCGCTGCGCTCACCGTTACCAGTTTCATCACTTACGCTTGCTACGACCTGATCGGCCGCACCTACATACGGCAGAAACTGGGCTGGCGGCAGATATTGCCGGTGGGGGTGATCAGCTACGCCTTCAATCTGAACCTCAGTGCCTGGGTCGGCGGCATCGCCATGCGCTACCGGCTGTATTCACGGCTGGGGGTCAGCAACGGGAACATCGCCAAGATCCTCGGCCTGAGCCTGGCCACGAACTGGTTTGGCTACATGACGTTGGCCGGGGTGGTGTTCAGCAGTGGCCTGGTAACGATGCCGCCGGGGTGGAAACTGAGCAGCACTGCGCTGCAAGGCGTGGGCGTGCTGCTGCTGTGCATCAGTGCCGGTTACCTGGTGGCCTGTCGGTTTTCCAAACGTCGGGCCTGGACCATCCGCGGCATGGAAATCAACCTGCCGTCGCTGCGCATGGCGGGGCTGCAACTGGCGCTGGGGGCGTTGAACTGGTCGCTGATGGCGGCGGTGATCTTCACCCTGCTGCCGGGCAAGCTGGATTATCCGGTGGTGCTCGGGGTGCTGATGATCAGCAGCATTGCCGGGGTCATCACGCACATTCCGGCGGGATTGGGGGTGCTGGAGGCGGTGTTCATTGCCCTGCTGCAGCACGAGGTTTCTCGCGGAGGCCTGTTGGCGGGGCTGATTGCCTATCGAGCGATCTACTTCATCTTGCCGTTGTTGATCACGGTGGTGATGTACCTGGTGATCGAGGCGAAGGCCAAGGCGTTGCGGGTCAAGCCGGGCCCTAAGTGACGGGGTTCTGAGTTATGGGTTGTCTGAGCGGGCCTTATCGCGAGCAGGCTCGCTCCCACAATTGATCTGCGGCGAACATAGGATTCCTGTCCACCAAAGATCTCCTGTGGGAGCGAGCCTGCTCGCGATAAGGCCCGCATGAACACAGCGCAATCACCGCGCCTGAATAATGCTCAACCGCTCACCCACTACCATCTCGGTGATCCAGTCCACCAGGATTGAGGTGTAGGCCTGTTGGGACACTGGGTCGCTCAAGGCATGGTCGGCGCCGTCGATGATCCGGTGCGTCAGCGAATGGGTCTGCTGGCACGCCGCTCGGTAGCTCATGATCGTCGCGTGGGGCACATGGTCGTCGGTCTCCGATTCCACTAGCAACACATCACCGGTGAACTGCGAGCACGCATGCAAGGCGCGATTGGTGTCGGCGTGCACCAGGGTACTGCGATAATCCAGCAGGTCAGTCTTGTCCAGGTCACGCTTGGGCGTGTGCCATTGCTCGTCGCGATACAGCGCCGGCACTCGTAAAGCCAGCCAGCGCACTGGCCGCAGCAACGTCAGGATCGCCGCCAGGTAACCGCCGTAGCTGGTGCCCACCACGGCGATCGCCGAGGTGTCCAAGGCTGGATGGGCGAGCAGCCGGTCATAGGCGGTGAGCAAATCCCGCAGGTTATCTTCCCGGGTTACCCGGGATAACGGAATGCCAGCCCCGCCGGTATGCCCGCGCAAGTCAAAGGTCAGACAGACGCAACCCAGGCCGGCAATGCCTTTGGCGCGTTCCAGGTCACGCTCCTGGCTACCGCCCCAACCGTGGACGAACAACACCCCTGGAACCTTCGATTTAGGGCTCAGAAAGGTGCCGTTCATGTATTCGTCGTCGATCTCGATCTGAATGGTTTCGCTTCTAGCCGTCATAGGAATGAACCGTTACGTATTTAAGAAGAAAGTCACCATTGTGCGCGGGGCCGCGATAGACCTCCCTGGCCCCAGGGGGCAGCGGCTGCTCAGTGTAGGTCTCGACCGAGGACACACGGACCGCGCTGGACGTAGGATCCTCAATGAACGCCTGCAACGCCGCGAGCTCAGCACTGCTGGCCCCGCCCATGCGCCATGACTGCTCCAGCACACCACCGCGAGGCTGACCGCTGACGTCAATGCCCTGGGCGATGTCGTAATTGCGCCGCGAGGCAAAGAACTTTGGAAAAGCCTGATTGGCGGCATCGTCAAACACCTGCGCCAACCGCACCGCCTCACGCACATCGTCGGGCAGCTCAAGTTTAAGCAATTCAATATAGCCGCCCTGCACCGCCAACAGGTCCGAGCCGCCGTAAACCTCCAGCCCTTCACTGTCCCGCGTCAAATGTTGCACACCGCAATAGCTCAAGACCTTGCCGTTGATGAAGCTCTGGCCGACGCTCTGGGTCTTGACCTGTTCGAGGTTCTGCTCAAGCACCACACCGTCGCGAAACAGCGCTTGAGCCTCGGGGCCGGCGGCGATTTCATCGAATTGCGCCAGACTCTTGATCACCCGCTGATCGCGTCCGGCACAGGCATGGATAGGCTTGAAGCGGATCGTTCCGGAGTACAGCAGGTGCTCAGCCGCCTGGCGCGCATCCTGAAGCGCAAACACAGTCACGCCATCGAGCACCGCCCCCCGAGTCAACTTGGCAAACAACGGCGACCAGCCCAAGGGCGCGACCGCGTGCCTGTTCAGCAGACCGTGGGTGATTGCCTTGGTGCAGATAAAATCATGCTCGACGTAACCGCCCCATAGATCCTCCGGCCCTTTGACGCCCAAGCGCAGGGCGGCTTCGGCACCTATGACGGTTTGCGTGGGCAGCAAGTACAGATCATGACCCGCATGATGCTGTTGGTCATAGCTGCCGCCGTATTCAAGGCCGAGAATCTGCGCCAGCCAACGGGCCAGCGCCCGATTGGTTTCGACCTCATGAAGCGGCGCGTGGGGGTTGATCGAATGGTCCACTACCAGTTTGTTACGATTGACCGTCGTCATGCGGTGCCCTTTTAACTGCGCTCGATGGCTTTAGATAAAGGGGTGCAGAGATCAGGCCAACGGTGTTGCGAGCCAGGACGAGCAGCGAAACGGGCGTCGGAGGCATAATTGATAGCACCGGGCCTGTTTCATTCTGCACGACACCCTGAGGACATCCGGCAAATTGCACGACGACTGCGACGGTGGCGAAGAGATCGATGACTACTTTGGCGCATTCATCGGGCTGACCCCAAACCTCGCCCGATAATCACTGGGCGCCAACCCAGTAATTTTCTTGAACGTCGTGCGAAAAGCCCCCGGGTCCTGATAACCCACCGTCCAGGCAATGTGGTCGATGGTGCCATTGGTGAACTCCAGCATTTCCCGCGCCTTGCCGACGCGCAGGTGCTGGCAGTATTCGGTAGGTTTGAGCCCGGTGGCGGCGCGAAACCTGCGCAGGAAGGTGCGTTCCTCAAGCCCGGCCTGTTCGGCCATGGCGCCGAGGGAAACGTCCACTGCTCCGCTGCCTTGCAACCAGTGCTGGACCTTGAGAATGGCCGCGTCACCGTGTCCGAGGATGGGCGCGAAGTTACTGCCACATTGGCTGGCGCTGTCGCTGTGTTCGATCACCAGAAACTGCGCCGTGCGCGTGGCGATGCTGGGGCCGAGCAGGCGGTCCACCAGTCGTAGCCCCAGCTCTGACCAGGCCATCAGCCCGGCCGTGGTAATCAGGTCGCCATCGTCGACAATGGGTTTATCAGCGTCGAGCTTGATCTTCGGATAACGCGCGGCAAAGGTCTTGGCCGAGGTCCAGTGGGTCGTGGCGCTGCGCCCATCGAGCAGGCCGCTTTCGGCCAACAGAATCGAACCGACACACACCCCACCCAGCACCGTGCCGTCGGCATGCCACGCTCGCAACCAGGTCATCAGCGCCTGCGACACCAGCCCCTCACTGAAACCGGCGATGGACGGTGGAATCAGCAGCGCAACCAGCCTGCCCTGAGGACCGGCGAAACTCTCGAACACCCGGGTCGGCACTTCTCCCTCCTGCGCTCGCCAATGACTGACCCGCAGGCGCGGCAACTGAGAACTGGCTTGCTCGTCGGCAATCCGCTGCGCCACGGCGAACAGATCGGTCAAGCCATGCACCGCCGCCAGTTGCGCGCCGGGGTAGATGAGCACCCCGAGCTCAGCGACTGCCCTTTGCTGCGTCATTGTCAGTTTTCCCTCGCTTATTGTCGTTACGGCCCATTCTGAAACCGGTGGCATGAGCCAATACTGGCTTCAGACCCCACTGATCGAGGAAGCCTTATGTCCAAGCAAGCGCTCATCGTAGTCGATATCCAGAACGACTACTTCCCCCAGGGAAAATGGCCATTGGTCGGTGCCGAAGCGGCCGCCGATAACGCCGCCAGACTGATCGAAGCCTTTCGCCAGGCCGCGGATCAGGTGGTGCACATTCGTCACGAATTCACCTCCGATTCCGCACCGTTCTTCACCCCAGGCTCTGAAGGTGCGCAACTGCATCCCAAAGTACTCAACCGCGCCGACGAACCGGTGGTGCTCAAGCACTTCGTCAACTCGTTTCGCGAAACCCAATTGCAAGCCATCCTTGACCGCCACGACATTAAGCACCTGGTGATCGTCGGCAGCATGAGCCACATGTGCATCGACGGGGTCGCCCGGGCGGCGGCGGACATGGGCTATGAGGTCACGGTGATTCACGATGCTTGTGCCAGCCGCGATCTGGAGTTCAATGGGCTCGTCGTCCCGGCGGCTCAAGTGCATGCGGCCTTCATGTCGGCCCTGGGTTTTGCCTATGCGGATGTGGTGAGCACTGAACAGTTTTTGGCTGCCCGCCACTGAGTGATGCCCCAAGCGGCAAATTCAAGGCTAAAAAAAAACCGCGCCTCGTAAACCGAAGCGCGGTTTTGTTTTTAGCTTGAAGCTCGCTGCCTGGAGCTTCCAGCGGCTTTAGAACGGAATATCGTCATCAAAGCTGTCGAAGTCCGGAGCCGGTTGTGGCGCGGCCTGTTGCGGAGCCGCTGGACGTTCACGCTGTGGCTGAGGCGCCGACTGCGGGCGAGGTGCTTGCTGACGCGGAGCAGCCTGCTGGTAGTTGTTGCCACCTTGCTGCTGGTCACCCTGTGGACGACCGCCCAGCAGTTGCATGGTGCCTTGCATGTCGACCACGATTTCGGTGGTGTAGCGCTTGATGCCGTCTTTTTCCCACTCGCGGGTCTGCAGCTTGCCTTCGATGTACACCTGCGAACCCTTGCGCAGGTATTCGCCGGCGATTTCGGCCACCTTGCCGAACATCGACACGCGGTGCCATTCGGTCTTCTCGACCTTCTGGCCGGTCTGCTTGTCGGTCCACTGTTCGCTGGTCGCCAGACTCAGGTTGGTCACAGCGTTGCCATTGGGCAGGTAGCGAACTTCGGGATCCTGGCCGCAAGTACCGACCAATATGACTTTGTTAACCCCACGGGCCATAACGTTCTCCTAGGCTTCGCACGTGGTCGGGGCCGGGTTGTTCACCAGGCGCTCGAGCGTCGCGCGATCCAATAATTCGGTGTCCAGTTTGATATAAACGGCCGCTTCGTCGGCGACCACCACTGCATCGGTTACTCCAACGACGGCCTTAAGGCGCTCGGTCAGGCCTGCTTCGCGGATGGCTTCGGGCGACAACGGCAAGCGCAGGCTCGTCACATACGGAGGTTCGCGCATGGTAACAGCAAAGACCAGCCAAAGTGCAGCCAGCGCGGCGCATCCCAGGAACACAACCGACAAACCGCCATGCTGGAACAACCAGCCGCCGAGGATCCCGCCCAACGCCGAACCGAGGAACTGGCTGGTGGAGTAAACCCCCATCGCCGTGCCCTTGCCACCCGCCGGTGAAACCTTGCTGATCAGCGACGGCAGCGACGCCTCCAGCAGATTGAACGCGGTGAAGAACACCACTGTGCCGATCACCAGGGCCCGCAGGCTGTCGCCGAACTGCCAGAAGAATAGCTCAGTGAGCATCAGCGTCACGACGGCGCCGAGCAAAACTCGTTTCATTTTGCGTCGCTTCTCGCCGTAGATGATGAACGGAATCATGGCGAAAAACGAAATCAGCAGCGCAGTCAGGTAAACCCACCAGTGCTGCTCCTTGGGCAGGCCGGCCTTCTCCACCAGCGCCAGCGGCAAGGCAACGAAGCTGGACATCAACATGGCGTGGAGCACGAAGATGCCCAGGTCCAGACGCAGCAGGTCCGGGTGCTTGAGCGTCGGCATCAGCGCCTGGCGAGCCACCCCTGATTCGCGGTGCTGCAACGGCCCGGTGGAGCGCGGCACCATGAACGCCACGATCAGGATGCCCACCAGCGCCATGCCCCCCGTGACCAGAAACAGCCCCGACAAGCCAAAGGCGCGGGTCAGCAACGGCCCGACGACCATGGCGACGGCGAACGACAGACCGATCGTCATGCCGATCATGGCCATGGCCTTGGTCCGATGCTGTTCGCGGGTCAGGTCCGACAGCAAAGCCATGACGGCTGCGGAAATCGCCCCGGCGCCTTGCAGGATGCGTCCGGCGATCACGCCCCAGATCGAATCGGCATTGGCCGCCAGCACACTGCCCAGGGCGAAGACAATCAAGCCCAGGTAGATGACGGGACGCCGGCCTATGCGGTCGGAAATGACCCCGAACGGGATCTGGAAAATCGCCTGGGTCAGGCCGTACGCGCCAATCGCCAACCCGATGAGGGCCGGGGTCGCGCCTGCCAGATCCATCCCATAGGTCGCCAGCACCGGCAACACCATGAACATGCCCAGCATACGGAAGGCGAACACAAGAGCCAGACCGCTTGCTGCGCGTGTCTCGCCGCTGCTCATGCGTTCGCTGTGGGGATCGTGCATGGAAAAACCTCGTGTGAACCGGCGGCGATTCTACCAGTCCCATCGATTGAGGGGGTATATCGCGACCGTTTGCCGCGCAGTCTTCATGTATGACTGCAAACTCACTTTCAATAGTGTGCATCCATCCAGTATTTGCCCGTATACTCCTACGTTTTCGACGCCCGCCGAGCGAGGCCACTTTGGACAAGATCCTGATTCGTGGGGCCCGTACCCACAACCTGAAGAACATCGACCTGACCCTGCCACGGGACAAGCTGATCGTCATCACCGGCCTGTCCGGATCCGGCAAATCATCCCTGGCCTTCGACACCCTGTACGCTGAAGGCCAGCGGCGCTATGTCGAATCGCTGTCGGCCTACGCCCGGCAGTTCCTGTCGATGATGGAAAAACCCGACGTCGACACCATCGAAGGCCTGTCGCCGGCGATTTCCATCGAACAGAAATCGACTTCCCACAACCCACGCTCAACCGTCGGCACCATCACCGAGATCTACGATTACCTGCGTTTGCTGTATGCGCGGGTCGGTATTCCGCGGTGTCCCGACCACGACATCCCGCTGGAAGCCCAGACCGTCAGCCAGATGGTCGACCTGGTGCTGGCCCAGCCCGAAGGCAGCAAGTTGATGCTGCTGGCGCCGGTCATCCGCGAGCGAAAGGGCGAGCACCTGATGGTCTTCGAAGAACTGCGCGCCCAAGGCTTCGTTCGGGCACGGGTCAACGGCAAGCTGTGCGAGCTGGACGAACTGCCGAAGCTGGATAAACAGAAAAAGCATTCGATCGATGTGGTGGTCGACCGCTTCAAGGTCCGGGCCGACCTGCAACAGCGTCTGGCCGAATCCTTCGAGACCGCGCTGAAGCTGGCCGACGGCATCGCCCTGGTAGCGCCGATGGACGACGAGCCCGGCGAGGAAATCATCTTCTCGGCGCGCTTCGCCTGCCCGATCTGCGGCCACGCCATCAGCGAGCTGGAACCCAAGCTGTTCTCCTTCAACAACCCGGCCGGCGCGTGCCCGACCTGCGATGGCCTGGGGGTCAAGCAGTTCTTCGACACCAAGCGCCTGGTCAATGGCGAACTGACCCTGGCCGAGGGCGCGATTCGCGGCTGGGACCGGCGTAACGTCTACTACTTCCAGATGCTCGGGTCGCTGGCGGCCCACTACAAGTTCAGCCTGGACAAACCCTTCAATGAACTGCCCGCCGACCAGCAGAAATTCATCCTGCACGGCAGCGGCTCACAAAGTGTCGACTTCAAATACCTGAACGACCGTGGCGATATCGTCAAACGCTCCCACCCGTTCGAAGGTATCGTGCCGAACCTGGAGCGGCGTTATCGCGAGACCGAATCGGCCAGCGTGCGCGAAGAACTGGCCAAGTTCCTCAGCACCCAGCCCTGCCCCGATTGCCGCGGTACCCGCTTGCGTCGGGAGGCGCGACATGTGTGGGTCGGCGAGAAAACCCTGCCGGCGGTGACCAACCTGCCGATTGGGGACGCCACCGACTACTTCGGCGGCTTGAAGCTCACCGGCCGCCGGGGCGAAATTGCCGACAAGATCCTCAAGGAAATCCGCGAGCGCCTGCAATTTCTGGTGAACGTTGGCCTGGACTACCTGACCCTCGATCGCAGCGCAGATACCTTGTCCGGCGGCGAAGCCCAGCGTATTCGCCTGGCCAGCCAGATCGGTGCCGGCCTGGTGGGGGTGATGTACATCCTCGACGAACCGTCCATTGGCCTGCACCAGCGGGACAACGATCGACTGCTCGGGACGCTCAAGCACCTGCGGGACATCGGCAACACGGTGATCGTGGTCGAACACGACGAGGATGCGATCCGCCTGGCGGATTACGTCGTGGACATCGGTCCGGGTGCGGGGGTGCATGGCGGGCATATCGTTGCCCAAGGCACAGCCGCCGAAGTCATGGCGCATCCCGACTCCCTGACCGGCAAATACCTGTCGGGCCGGGTGAAGATCAAGGTGCCGGCCAAGCGTACGCCGCGCAACAAGAAGCTGTCGCTGAGCCTCAAGGGCGCCCGTGGCAACAACCTGCGCAACGTTGACCTGGACATCCCGATTGGGCTGCTGACTTGCGTGACCGGTGTGTCCGGCTCCGGCAAATCGACGCTGATCAACAACACCCTGTTCCCCCTCAGCGCTACGGCCCTGAACGGCGCCACGACCCTGGAGGCCGCCGCCCACGACAGCATCAAGGGCCTGGAGCATCTGGACAAGGTCGTCGACATCGACCAGAGCCCCATCGGTCGCACACCGCGCTCCAACCCGGCGACTTATACCGGGCTGTTCACGCCGATTCGCGAGCTGTTCGCCGGCGTGCCGGAGTCCCGTTCACGCGGCTATGGCCCAGGGCGTTTCTCGTTCAACGTCAAGGGCGGGCGCTGCGAAGCCTGCCAGGGCGACGGCCTGATCAAGGTCGAGATGCACTTCTTGCCGGACATCTATGTGCCGTGCGACGTGTGCAAGAGCAAGCGCTACAACCGCGAAACCCTGGAGATCAAGTACAAGGGCAAGAATATCCACGAAACCCTCGAGATGACCATCGAAGAGGCCAGGGTGTTCTTCGACGCGGTGCCGGCCCTGGCGCGCAAGCTCCAGACGCTGATGGATGTGGGGCTGTCGTACATCAAGCTTGGGCAATCGGCAACCACGTTGTCCGGCGGCGAGGCCCAGCGGGTCAAGCTGTCTCGCGAGCTGTCCAAGCGTGATACCGGCAAGACCCTGTACATCCTCGACGAGCCGACCACGGGCTTGCACTTCGCTGATATCCAGCAATTGCTCGACGTCCTGCATCGCCTTCGCGACCATGGCAACACCGTGGTGGTAATTGAGCACAACCTCGATGTGATCAAGACGGCGGACTGGCTGGTGGACTTGGGGCCGGAAGGCGGCTCCAAGGGTGGTCAGATCATCGCGGTGGGTACCCCCGAGGAAGTGGCCGAGATGAAGCAGTCGTACACTGGCTACTACCTCAAGCCGTTGCTGGAGCGTGACCGGGACTGATTTTTCCCCGGCCACGAAAAAGCCCCTGTCATCTCATCAATGACAGGGGCTTTTTTGTTTGATCGTTCCTACGCTCCGCGTGGGAATGCAGCTTGGGACGCTCTGCGTTCCCTTTCCCTGCAATCAGAACTGCGACTGCAGGTAATTTTCCAGGCCTATCAACTTGATCAGGCCCAGCTGCTTCTCGAGCCAGTAGGTATGGTCTTCTTCGGTGTCGTTGAGCTGGATGCGCAGGATCTCGCGGGTCACGTAATCGTTGTGCTGTTCGCAGAGCTCAATGCCCTTGCACAGCGCGGCACGGACTTTGTATTCCAGGCGCAGGTCGGCCGCGAGCATGTCTGGCACCGTGGTGCCGATGTCCAGATCATCAGGGCGCATGCGTGGCGTACCTTCGAGCATGAGGATCCGGCGCATCAACGCATCGGCGTGCTGGGCCTCTTCTTCCATCTCATGGTTGATACGTTCGTAGAGCTCGGTAAAACCCCAGTCCTCGTACATCCGCGAGTGGATGAAATATTGATCACGGGCTGCCAGTTCGCCTGTCAGCAGCGTGTTGAGGTAATCGATTACGTCTGGGTGACCTTGCATCGCCCTACATCTCCACAAGCTTTGAAGGCTCTAGTTTGAACCAAGCTGACCGCAAGGTCACTCGCCTATCGCGATAAAAGCGAAGAAAATCCGAGAAAAGCCGGTTAAATAACGCAAAAACCGCCCAATTGAGGGCGGTTCTGCTTCTCGTTTAGACTTAGTTAAGCTGTACGCCCAACGCTTTCGCGATGCCTTCACCGTAAGCGACATCCGCTTTGAAGAAGTGCTGCAACTGACGATCGACGACATCCGCCGATACACCGGCCATCGCACCCGCGATGTTGCTGATCAGCAGCGCTTTCTGGGCATCATTCATCAAGCGGAACAGCGCACCGGCGTGACTGTAGTAGTCGGTATCTTCGCGGTGATCGTAACGGTCTGCCGAACCACCGAGCGCCAGCGCCGGTTCAGCATAACGCGGAGCCTGCTTGGGGGCCTCGACGTAGCTGTTGGGCTCGTAGTTCGGTGCTGCACCGCCATTGCTGCCGAACGCCATGGCTCCGTCGCGCTGGTAAGTGTTGACCGGGCTGCGCGGGGCGTTGACTGGCAATTGCTGGTGATTGGTACCCACACGGTAGCGGTGTGCATCAGCGTAGGCGAACACACGACCTTGCAGCATGCGGTCTGGCGAAAGGCCAACCCCTGGAACCATATTGCTCGGCCCGAACGCCGCCTGCTCAACTTCAGCGAAGTAGTTCAGCGGGTTACGGTTGAGTTCCAACTCGCCGACCTCGATCAACGGAAACTCCTTCTGCGACCAGGTCTTGGTCACGTCGAACGGGTTCTCGTAATGGGCCGCCGCCTGGGCCTCGGTCATGATCTGGATGCAGACGCTCCACTTCGGGAAATCGCCACGCTCGATCGCATTGAACAGATCACGCTGAGCGTAATCCGGGTCGGTGCCCGCCAGGCGTGCAGCTTCAGCCGGCGTCAGGTTCTTGATCCCTTGCTTGGTCTTGTAGTGCCATTTCACCCAGTGACGCTCACCCTCGGCGCTGATCAGACTATATGTGTGGCTGCCGAAGCCGTGCATGTGACGGTAGCCATCGGGAATGCCACGATCAGAGAACAGAATGGTGACCTGGTGCAAAGCCTCGGGCGAATGCGACCAGAAATCCCACATCATTTGGGCACTTTTCAGATTGCTTTGGGGCAGGCGCTTCTGCGTATGGATGAAGTCGGGGAATTTCAGCGGATCGCGGATGAAGAACACAGGGGTGTTATTACCCACGATGTCCCAGTTCCCTTCCTCGGTGTAGAACTTCAGGGCGAAACCGCGTGGATCGCGCTCAGTATCGGCAGAGCCACGCTCGCCACCCACGGTGGAAAAACGCAGGAACGTCGGGGTCTGTTTGCCGACCGACTCAAACAGCTTGGCGCTGGTGTACTGGGTAATATCCCGGGTTACGGTAAATGTGCCGTAAGCGCCCGATCCCTTAGCGTGTACACGGCGCTCGGGAATGTTCTCGCGATTGAAGTGAGCGAGCTTCTCGATAAGGTGGAAGTCGTCGAGCAACAGCGGGCCACGCGGGCCAGCGGAGCGAGAGTTCTGGTTATCGGCGACAGGAGCGCCGCTGGCGGTCGTAAGCGTTTTGGTCTGGCTCATGCTCAATCTTCCTAGGTCGGTCTTCAAACTGCCGGCTAATCGGCTGGAAAGGAGTATTGATCATGTTAATGACAGTATCCAAATTCATTAAATCATGGACATCGATAGTCATTATCTAATGCTGTCGCATTGCCAAGCGCAAGCCAGCCATCAGAGGTGACTGCCACTTTTTGACCGGGCACAAAAAACCGGGCACAAGGCCCGGTTATTTGTATGTTGCCGACTTACTCAGCGGATACAGCTTCACCGCTGGTAGCACGATCAACCAACTCGACGTACGCCATAGGCGCGTTGTCGCCAGCGCGGAAACCGCACTTGAGGATGCGCAGGTAGCCACCCTCACGGGTAGCGTAACGCTTGCCCAGGTCGTTGAAGAGCTTACCAACGATAGCTTTCGAACGAGTACGGTCGAAAGCCAGACGGCGGTTAGCCAAGCTATCTGTCTTGGCCAAAGTGATCAGCGGCTCAGCAACGCGGCGCAGTTCTTTGGCTTTCGGCAGTGTAGTTTTGATCAGCTCGTGCTCGAACAGCGACACCGCCATGTTTTGGAACATGGCCTTGCGGTGCGAGCTGGTGCGGCTCAGGTGACGACCACTTTTACGATGACGCATGGTTCATTCCTTACCAAACACAACGTTCGGTGATTACGACGATCAGGCAGTCGCCTTGTCGTCCTTCTTAAGACTTGCAGGCGGCCAGTTGTCGAGGCGCATGCCGAGGGACAGACCGCGGGAGGCCAGAACGTCCTTGATTTCAGTCAAGGATTTCTTGCCAAGGTTCGGAGTCTTCAACAGCTCTACTTCGGTGCGCTGAATCAGGTCGCCGATGTAGTAGATGTTTTCCGCCTTAAGGCAGTTAGCCGAACGTACAGTCAGTTCCAGATCGTCAACCGGGCGAAGCAGGATCGGATCGATCTCGTCTTCCTGCTCGACAACCACTGGCTCACTGTCACCCTTGAGGTCGACGAACGCAGCCAACTGCTGTTGCAGGATGGTTGCAGCGCGGCGAATGGCCTCTTCAGGATCCAGGGTACCGTTGGTTTCCAGATCAATAACCAGCTTGTCCAGGTTGGTACGCTGTTCGACACGGGCGTTTTCCACCACGTATGCGATACGGCGAACCGGGCTGAACGAAGAGTCGAGCTGCAAGCGACCGATGCTGCGGCTTTCGTCTTCATCGCTCTGACGCGAGTCTGCCGGTTCATAACCACGACCACGAGCTACGGTGAGCTTCATGTTCAGGGCGCCGTTAGACGCCAGGTTAGCGATTACGTGATCGGGGTTAACGATCTCGACATCATGATCCAGCTGAATATCGGCAGCGGTAACCACCCCCGAACCCTTCTTCGACAAGGTCAGCGTAACTTCGTCACGACCGTGCAGCTTGATAGCCAGACCTTTAAGGTTCAACAGGATTTCAATTACATCTTCCTGTACACCTTCGATGGCGCTGTACTCATGGAGCACACCGTCAATCTCGGCCTCGACTACTGCACAGCCGGGCATTGAGGACAACAGGATGCGGCGCAGCGCGTTGCCCAGGGTGTGGCCGAAACCACGCTCGAGAGGCTCGAGTGTGATCTTGGCGCGGGTTGGACTGACAACCTGCACATCAATATGGCGGGGTGTCAGGAACTCATTTACCGAAATCTGCATGGATGCACCTATTTTCTAGCCCTTACTTGGAGTAGAGCTCGACAATCAGGCTTTCGTTGATGTCGGCGGACAGATCACTGCGAGCAGGAACGTTCTTGAAAACGCCCGACTTCTTCTCAGTGTCTACTTCTACCCATTCTACGCGGCCACGTTGGGCACACAGATCGAGAGCTTGGACAATGCGAAGTTGGTTCTTTGCTTTCTCGCGAACAGCAACCACGTCACCAGCACGAACCTGGTAGGACGGAACGTTTACGGTCTGACCGTTAACGCTGATCGACTTGTGCGATACCAGCTGACGGGATTCGGCACGAGTAGAACCGAAACCCATACGGTATACAACGTTGTCCAGACGGCATTCGAGCAGTTGCAACAGGTTTTCGCCGGTTGCGCCCTTCTTGCCAGCTGCTTCTTTGTAGTAGCCGCTGAATTGACGCTCGAGAACGCCGTAGATACGACGGACCTTCTGCTTTTCACGCAGTTGGGTGCCGTAATCGGACTGGCGACCGCGGCGTTGGCCGTGGATACCAGGTGCTGCTTCAATGTTGCACTTCGATTCGATCGCGCGCACGCCGCTCTTCAGAAAGAGATCGGTGCCTTCGCGACGAGCGAGTTTGCATTTTGGACCAATGTAACGAGCCATTCTTTACAATCTCCTGGATTACACGCGGCGCTTCTTCGGCGGACGGCACCCGTTGTGCGGGATTGGCGTCACGTCGGTGATGCTGGCGATCTTGTAGCCACAGCCGTTCAAAGCGCGGACTGCGGATTCACGACCCGGACCTGGACCCTTGACGTTAACGTCGAGGTTTTTCAGACCGTATTCCAGCGCAGCTTGACCAGCACGCTCAGCAGCTACTTGAGCAGCGAACGGGGTGGACTTGCGGGAACCGCGGAAACCCGAACCACCGGAGGTTGCCCAGGAAAGAGCGTTACCTTGACGGTCGGTAATGGTCACGATGGTGTTGTTAAAAGAAGCATGGATGTGGGCGATGCCATCAACCACTGTCTTTTTAACTTTTTTACGAGGACGAGCAGCAGGTTTTGCCATGATTAAATTCCTGTCGATTCGCTGGGGCGATTACTTGCGGATCGGCTTACGCGGACCTTTACGGGTACGCGCGTTGGTCTTGGTACGCTGACCGCGTACTGGAAGACCACGACGATGACGCAGACCGCGATAGCAACCGAGGTCCATCAAGCGCTTGATTTTCATGTTGATTTCGCGACGCAGGTCACCTTCAGTGGTGAACTTCGCCACTTCGCCACGCAGCTGTTCAATCTGCTCGTCGCTCAGATCTTTGATCTTTGCCGCTGGGTTTACCCCAGACACTGCACAAATTTTCTGTGCAGTAGTGCGACCAACACCATAGATGTAGGTCAGCGAGATAACAGTATGCTTGTTATCTGGAATGTTAACGCCTGCAATACGGGCCATTCAGTGGGACTCCAATTGACAGCTACCTACGCCCCGGAAGCCAAGAAATAGGGCGCGAGATAATATCGCTGTAATAACAAATAATCAACCCGGCAGCGCACTAGCTGCCGGGCTTAAAGCACAATCACACTCAGCCTTGGCGCTGTTTGTGACGCGGTTCCGCGCTGCAAATTACCCGAACAACGCCTTCGCGGCGAATAATCTTGCAGTTACGGCACAGCTTTTTCACCGATGCACGAACTTTCATCACCAACTCCTCGAACCTTATGGACGCTACTCAGCGCAACATGCCGCTGCCGTAGCCCTTCAGGTTGGCTTTCTTCATCAGGGATTCGTACTGGTGCGAAACGAGGTGCGATTGTACTTGGGACATGAAGTCCATCACAACCACGACCACGATCAGCAACGAGGTCCCGCCAAGGTAGAACGGAACGTTTGCCGCAACCACCAGGAACTGGGGAAGCAAGCAGACGGCCGTCATATAGAGAGCACCGAACAAGGTCAAACGAGTCAAAACGCCATCAATGTAGCGCGCCGACTGCTCGCCTGGACGGATACCCGGAATAAAGGCACCGGACTTCTTCAGGTTTTCCGCTACGTCTTTCGGATTGAACATCAACGCCGTATAGAAGAAGCAGAAGAAAATAATCCCTGCACTAAACAGCAGAATATTCAACGGCTGACCAGGAGCGATCGACTGCGAGATGTCCTGCAGCCAGCCCATACCTTCAGACTGACCAAACCAGGCACCCAGCGAAGCCGGGAACAGCAAAATGCTGCTCGCAAAAATAGCCGGGATAACACCGGCCATATTCACCTTCAGCGGCAAGTGGCTAGTCTGCGCAGCAAATACCTTGCGGCCCTGCTGACGCTTGGCGTAGTGAACAGCAATACGACGCTGACCACGCTCAATGAACACCACGAAACCGATAATCGCTACTGCCAGCAAACCGATCGCAACCAGGGCAAAAATGTTGATGTCACCCTGACGCGCAGACTCGAAAGACTGCCCGATCGCTCTCGGAAGACCGGCGACGATACCTGCGAAAATCAACATCGAGATACCGTTGCCAACACCACGCTCAGTAATCTGCTCACCCAGCCACATCATGAACATCGCACCCGCCACAAACGTGGTTACTGCGACGAAATGGAAGCCAAAGTCACCAGTGAACGCTACGCCTTGCCCTGCCAGACCGATGGACATGCCAACAGCCTGGACAAGAGCAAGGACGACGGTGAGGTAGCGGGTGTACTGGCTGATCTTGCGACGGCCAGCTTCACCTTCCTTCTTCAACTGTTCCAGCTGTGGGCTGACGGCGGTCATCAGTTGCATGATGATCGATGCCGAGATGTACGGCATGATCCCCAGAGCAAAGATACTCATCCGTTCCAGCGCACCGCCGGAAAACATGTTGAACAAGCTAAGAATGGTCCCCTCATTCTGTCGAAACAGGTCCGCGAGTCGGTCCGGGTTGATACCTGGAACCGGGATGTGTGCGCCTATTCGGTAGACGATAATCGCCAGGAACAGAAAACGCAGACGAGCCCAGAGTTCAGACATACCGCCTTTGCCGAGCGCAGAGAGAGCACCTTGCTTAGCCATTTATTCCTCGAACTTGCCGCCAGCTGCTTCGATAGCCGCACGCGCACCTTTGGTGGCGCCGATTCCCTTTCCGATGGTGACAGCGCGAGCAACTTCGCCCGACAGCATGATTTTCACACGCTGTACGTTCTGGTTGATCACGTTGGCATCCTTCAGGGACTGCACGGTGACGATGTCGCCATCCACTTTAGCCAGCTCGGACAGACGCACTTCTGCGCGATCCATGGCCTTCAGGGAAACGAAACCGAACTTCGGCAGGCGACGATGCAGCGGCTGTTGACCGCCTTCAAAGCCTGGAGCAATGGTGCCACCGGAGCGGGATGTTTGACCTTTGTGGCCACGGCCACCGGTCTTGCCCAAACCACTACCGATACCACGGCCCGGACGATGCTTTTCGCGACGGGAACCCGGCGCTGGACTCAGATCATTGAGTTTCATCGATTAACCCTCTACACGCAGCATGTAGTAGGCCTTGTTGATCATCCCGCGATTCTCGGGAGTATCCAGGACCTCTACAGTGTGACCGATGCGACGCAGACCCAAACCCTTAACGCACAGTTTGTGGTTAGGGATGCGGCCGGTCATGCTTTTGATCAGCGTAACTTTTACGGTAGCCATGATCAGAAGATCTCCTTGAC
Organism: Pseudomonas sp. A214; assembly: GCF_900156295.1. NCBI lineage: Bacteria > Pseudomonadati > Pseudomonadota > Gammaproteobacteria > Pseudomonadales > Pseudomonadaceae > Pseudomonas > Pseudomonas sp. A214. The sequence continues at coordinate 1,455,637 of NZ_LT707062.1, read as the reverse complement.
GCTTTTGCCACGCTTGGCGGCAATGGATTCAGGAGACTGCATTGCTTTCAAACCCTTGAAAGTGGCGTGAACCACGTTTACTGGGTTAGTCGAGCCGTAGCACTTGGCCAGAACGTTCTGAACGCCAGCAACCTCGAGGACAGCACGCATAGCGCCGCCAGCGATGATACCGGTACCTTCAGAAGCAGGCTGCATGTACACCTTCGAAGCGCCATGGGCGGACTTCATTGCGTACTGCAGAGTGGTGCCGTTCAGATCAACCTGGATCATGTTGCGGCGAGCAGCTTCCATTGCCTTCTGGATCGCAGCAGGCACTTCACGCGACTTGCCACGGCCGAAGCCAACACGCCCTTTACCATCACCAACCACGGTCAACGCGGTGAAAGTGAAGATACGGCCGCCTTTAACGGTTTTGGCTACGCGGTTAACTTGAACCAGCTTCTCGATGTAGCCTTCGTCGCGCTTTTGGTCGTTATTTGACATAACTTAGAACTCCAGCCCAGCTTCACGAGCAGCATCAGCCAGCGCCTTGACGCGGCCGTGGTACTTGAAGCCAGAGCGGTCGAAAGCCACCTGCGAGACGCCAGCGGCTTTAGCACGCGTAGCGACCAGCTGGCCAACCTTAGTGGCCGCGTCGATGTTGCCAGTGGCGCCATCACGCAGTTCTTTATCCAAAGTCGAGGCACTCGCCAGGACTTTGTTGCCGTCGGCCGAAATGACCTGGGCGTAGATGTGCTGCGACGAGCGGAACACGCAGAGACGCACGACTTCGAGTTCGTGCATTTTCAGGCGTGCTTTGCGAGCGCGACGCAGTCGAGTAACTTTTTTGTCGGTCATTTGCTATGCCCTACTTCTTCTTGGCTTCTTTACGACGGACGACTTCGTCCGCGTAGCGCACACCTTTGCCTTTGTACGGCTCTGGTGGACGGAAGTCGCGGATCTCGGCGGCCACTTGACCTACCAGCTGCTTGTCGATGCCCTTGATCAGGATATCGGTCTGGCTAGGAGTCTCAGCGGTGATGCCTTCCGGCAGTTCATAATCCACTGGGTGCGAGAAGCCAAGAGCCAGGTTCAGCACTGTGCCTTTTGCTTGCGCCTTGTAACCAACACCGACCAGCTGGAGCTTGCGCTCGAAGCCTTGGCTTACGCCTTGGACCATGTTGTTTACCAACGCACGAGTGGTACCAGCCATTGCGCGAGTCTGTTGATCGCCATTGCGAGCAGCGAAACGCAGCTCACCAGCTTCTTCAACAATCTCAACGGACGAATGGATGTTCAGTTGCAGAGTGCCCTTGGCACCCTTCACCGAAAGCTGTTGGCCTGCGAATTTGACTTCGACACCGGCTGGCAGCTTAACGGGGTTCTTAGCGACGCGTGACATGCTTATCCCCCCTTAGAACACAGTGCAAAGAACTTCGCCGCCGACACCGGCAGCGCGCGCAGCACGATCCGTCATCACACCTTTGTTGGTGGAGACGATAGACACACCGAGACCGCCACGAACTTTTGGCAGATCCTCGACGGACTTGTACTGACGCAGGCCTGGACGGCTAACGCGCTTCACTTCCTCGATGACCGGACGGCCTTCGAAGTACTTCAGCTCGATGGACAGCAGTGGCTTGATTTCGCTGCTGATCTGATAACCCGCAATGTAACCTTCGTCCTTCAGGACTTTGGCAACAGCTACCTTCAAAGTAGAAGATGGCATGCTTACGACGGACTTTTCAGCCATCTGGGCATTACGGATACGAGTTAGCATGTCCGCTAACGGGTCCTGCATACTCATGGGCTAGACGCTCCTAATACACAAAAAATTAGCCTTTCGGCTACTACGTGTCGCCGAGTACATCCGCGCGATAAAAGCACGGGCTCAGGCGAGCCGGGTATTCTAGACACACCCCACAAATGAATCAAGCCCCAAAAGGGGCTTGATTCAAGTTCAAGGTCACCGGCGGTCAGGATCTTGCGACCCCGAACACCGAGACATTGACAGTGCTTACCAGCTGGCTTTAACCAGACCTGGAACGTCACCACGCATTGCAGCTTGACGCAGCATGTTACGGCCGAGGCCGAACTTGCGGTACACGCCGTGCGGACGACCAGTCAGGCGGCAGCGGTTACGCATGCGCGAAGCGCTTGCGTCACGTGGCTGCTTCTGCAGTGCTACGGTAGCTTCCCAACGCGCTTCTGGACTTGCGTTCAGATCAACGATGATAGCTTTCAGCGCTGCACGCTTGGTGGCGTACTTGGCAACGGTGAGCTGACGCTTCAGCTCACGGTTTTTCATGCTCTTCTTGGCCATTTTCCTACTCCAATCAGTTGCGGAACGGGAATTTGAAAGCGCGCAGCAGTGCGCGACCTTCGTCATCCGTCCGAGCAGTGGTGGTCAGGGTAATGTCCAGACCGCGGAGAGCGTCGATCTTGTCGTAATCGATTTCCGGGAAAATGATCTGCTCTTTAACGCCCATGCTGTAGTTACCACGACCATCGAAGGACTTGGCATTCAGGCCGCGGAAGTCGCGAACCCGAGGCAGGGAGATCGACAGCAGACGATCCAGGAACTCGTACATACGCTCACGGCGCAGGGTCACTTTGACGCCGATCGGCCAACCTTCACGGACTTTAAAGCCAGCGATGGATTTCCGAGCGTAAGTCACAACGACTTTCTGACCGGTGATCTTTTCCAGGTCAGCAACAGCGTGCTCGATGACTTTTTTGTCGCCGATCGCTTCGCCCAGACCCATGTTCAGGGTGATTTTGGTAACGCGCGGAACTTCCATCACGTTCGAAAGCTTAAGTTCTTCCTTAAGCTTCGGTGCGATTTCCTTCCGGTAAATCTCTTTTAGTCGTGCCATGGTCTTCTACCTAGCAGTGTTCAAGCATCAACCGCTTTTTGGGTCGACTTGAAGACACGAATTTTCTTACCGTCTTCTACTTTGAAACCAACGCGGTCAGCCTTGTTGGTTTCGCCGTTGAAAATGGCGACGTTGGAAGCGTGCAGTGGCGCTTCTTTCTCGACGATACCGCCCTGTACGCCCGACATCGGGTTAGGCTTGGTATGGCGCTTGACCAGGTTCAAGCCACCAACAACCAGACGGTTGTCAGCGAGAACCTTCAGCACCTTACCGCGCTTACCCTTGTCCTTGCCGGCGATCACGATGATCTCGTCGTCACGACGAATCTTTTGCATGTCGGATCTCCTTACAGCACTTCTGGGGCGAGCGAGACGATCTTCATGAACTTCTCAGTACGAAGCTCACGGGTCACTGGCCCAAAGATACGGGTGCCGATTGGCTCTTGCTTGTTGTTCAACAGAACAGCAGCGTTGCCATCAAAGCGGATGATGGAGCCGTCAGCGCGACGAACACCGTGGCGAGTGCGGACTACAACAGCAGTCATCACTTGGCCTTTTTTCACCTTACCGCGAGGAATTGCTTCCTTGACGGTAACTTTGATGATGTCACCAATACCAGCGTAACGACGATGGGAGCCACCCAGCACCTTGATGCACATAACACGGCGAGCGCCGCTGTTATCGGCCACATCGAGCATGGATTGAGTCTGAATCATATAATTTCTCCGACCCCTAGCCCTTAGACTTCCACAGCGCGTTCGAGAACATCAACCAGCGCCCAAGACTTGGTCTTGGCCATCGGACGAGTTTCACGAATAGTGACTTTGTCGCCGATGTGGCACTGATTGGTTTCGTCGTGCGCGTGCAGCTTAGTCGAACGCTTAACGTATTTACCGTAGATCGGGTGCTTAACGCGACGCTCGATCAGAACGGTGATGGTTTTGTCCATCTTGTCGCTGACAACACGGCCAGTCAGCGTACGGACAGTTTTTTCGGCTTCAGCCATGATTACTTACCTGCCTGCTGGTTGAGCACAGTTTTCACGCGAGCGATGTCACGCTTAACTTGCGAGAGCAGATGAGACTGCCCCAACTGGCCAGTTGCTTTCTGCATACGCAGATTGAACTGGTCGCGCAGCAGGCCGAGCAGTTGCTCGTTCAGCTGCTGTGCTGATTTTTCACGAAGTTCATTCGCTTTCATCACATCACCGTCCGTTTAACAAAGGAGGTGGCGAGCGGCAGCTTTGCAGCAGCCAGGGCGAAAGCCTCACGCGCCAGCTCTTCAGAAACACCCTCGATTTCATACAGGACTTTGCCTGGCTGAATCTGGGCAACCCAGTACTCCACGTTACCCTTACCTTTACCCATCCGAACTTCGAGTGGCTTCTTGGTGACAGGCTTGTCCGGGAATACACGGATCCAGATCTTGCCGCCACGTTTTACGTGACGGGTCAGAGCACGACGCGCTGACTCGATCTGACGAGCGGTGAGACGACCACGAGCAACAGACTTCAGCGCGAACTCGCCGAAGCTGACTTTGCTACCGCGCAATGCCAGGCCACGGTTGTGACCGGTCATCTGCTTGCGGAACTTCGTACGCTTTGGTTGCAACATTTGGCGTACCCCTTACTTAGCAGCTTTTTTACGAGGCGCTGGTGCTTGTGGCTTCAGCTCTTCTTGGCGACCACCAATTACTTCGCCTTTGAAGATCCAAACCTTTACACCGATCACACCGTAGGTGGTGTGAGCTTCGTAGTTGGCATAGTCGATGTCGGCACGCAGGGTGTGCAGTGGCACACGACCTTCGCGATACCATTCAGTACGTGCGATTTCAGCACCGCCGAGACGACCGCTCACTTGGATTTTGATGCCTTTGGCACCAATGCGCATTGCGTTCTGTACAGCGCGCTTCATAGCGCGACGGAACATTACACGACGCTCCAGCTGCTGAGCTACGCTCTGCGCAACCAGCATACCGTCGAGCTCCGGCTTGCGGATCTCTTCGATATTGATGTGCACAGGCACACCCATTTGCTTGGTCAGGTCCTGACGCAGCTTCTCAACATCTTCACCTTTCTTCCCGATAACGATACCTGGACGAGCAGTGTGGATGGTGATGCGTGCAGTCTGCGCCGGACGATGGATATCGATACGGCTTACGGACGCGCTTTTTAGTTTGTCTTGGAGATACTCACGCACCTTCAGATCAGCGAACAAGTAGTCCGCATAAGTCCGACCGTCTGCGTACCAGACGGAGGTGTGCTCCTTGACGATTCCCAGGCGAATGCCAATGGGATGTACTTTCTGACCCATCTCTTCGACTCCGTTACTTGTCAGCAACCTTGACAGTGATATGGCAAGACCGCTTGACGATGCGATCAGCACGGCCTTTGGCACGTGGCATGATGCGCTTCAGCGAACGCCCTTCGTTGACGAAAACGGTGCTGACCTTCAGGTCATCAACATCTGCGCCTTCGTTATGCTCGGCGTTGGCTACGGCCGACTCCAGCACTTTCTTCATGATCTCGGCGGCTTTCTTACTGCTGAAAGCCAACAGGTTGAGCGCTTCGCCCACCTTCTTCCCGCGGATCTGGTCGGCGACCAAGCGGGCTTTCTGGGCGGAGATTCGAGCGCCCGACAACTTAGCGGCTACTTCCATTTCCTTACCCCTTAACGCTTGGCTTTCTTGTCAGCCACGTGCCCACGGTATGTGCGGGTACCGGCAAACTCGCCCAGTTTGTGGCCGACCATGTCTTCGTTAACGAGAACTGGGACGTGTTGGCGACCGTTGTGTACTGCGATGGTCAGACCGACCATTTGTGGCAGGATCATCGAACGACGCGACCAGGTCTTAACTGGTTTGCGATCGTTCTTTTCCGCCGCCACTTCGATCTTCTTCAGTAGGTGAAGATCAATAAAAGGACCTTTTTTCAGAGAACGTGGCACTGTCGTATCCCTCTATTTACTTGCGACGACGGACGATCATTTTGTCGGTACGCTTATTACCACGAGTCTTCGCGCCCTTAGTCGGGAAGCCCCATGGCGATACCGGATGACGACCACCAGAGGTACGACCTTCACCACCACCATGTGGGTGGTCAACCGGGTTCATGGCAACACCACGAACGGTTGGGCGAACGCCACGCCAGCGCTTGGCACCAGCTTTACCCAACGAACGCAGGCTGTGCTCGGAGTTCGAGACTTCGCCCAGGGTCGCACGGCACTCAGCCAGTACTTTACGCATCTCACCAGAACGCAGACGCAGGGTCACGTAGACACCTTCACGAGCGATCAACTGAGCCGAAGCACCAGCGGAACGAGCGATCTGTGCGCCTTTACCTGGCTTCAATTCGATGCCGTGTACGGTGCTACCAACTGGAATGTTACGCAGCTGCAGAGCGTTGCCCGGCTTGATCGGTGCCAAAGCACCTGCGATCAGCTGGTCGCCAGCACTCACGCCTTTAGGGGCGATGATGTAGCGACGCTCGCCATCTGCGTACAGCAGCAGAGCGATGTGAGCAGTACGGTTTGGATCGTATTCGATACGCTCGACGGTGGCAGCGATGCCATCCTTGTCGTTGCGACGGAAGTCGACCAGACGATAATGCTGCTTATGACCACCACCGATGTGACGAGTGGTAATACGGCCATTGTTGTTACGACCACCAGACTTCGATTTTTTCTCGAGCAGCGGTGCGTGAGGAGCGCCTTTATGCAGCTCCTGGTTGACCACCTTGACCACAAAACGGCGGCCAGGGGAAGTCGGTTTGCATTTAACGATTGCCATGATGCACCCCTTCCTTACTCAGCACTGCTGCTGAAATCGAGATCTTGGCCTGGCTGAAGGGAGATAACTGCCTTCTTCCAGTCATTACGCTTGCCCAGACCGCGAGCAGTGCGCTTGCTCTTACCCAGAACATTCAGGGTAGTAACGCGCTCTACTTTCACGCTGAACAGGCTTTCGACGGCCTTCTTGATTTCCAGCTTGGTTGCGTCGGTAGCAACCTTGAAAACGAACTGGCCTTTCTTGTCTGCCAGAACCGTAGCCTTCTCGGAAACGTGCGGGCCAAGCAGAACTTTAAATACGCGTTCCTGGTTCATCCCAGCAGCTCCTCGAATTTCTTCACGGCCGACACGGTGATCAACACCTTGTCGTATGCGATCAGACTGACCGGATCGGAACCTTGCACGTCACGAACATCAACGTGTGGCAGGTTGCGAGCAGCCAGGTACAGGTTCTGATCAACAGCGTCAGACACGATCAGGACGTCAGTCAGGCCCATGCCGTTCAGCTTGTTCAGCAGATCTTTGGTTTTCGGTGCTTCAACAGCGAAGTCCTGAACCACGACCAGACGATCAGTACGCACCAGCTCAGCAAGGATGGAACGCATTGCTGCGCGATACATCTTCTTGTTCAGCTTCTGGGAGTGATCCTGAGGACGAGCTGCAAAAGTGGTACCGCCGCCACGCCAGATTGGGCTACGGATAGTACCGGCACGAGCACGGCCAGTACCTTTCTGACGCCATGGGCGCTTACCGCCACCAGAAACGTCGGAACGGGTCTTTTGCTGCTTGCTACCTTGACGGCCGCCAGCCATGTAGGCCACGACTGCTTGGTGAACCAGCGTCTCGTTGAATTCGCCGCCAAATGTCAGTTCGGAAACTTCGATCGCTTGAGCGTCATTTACATTTAATTGCATGTCAGCTTCCCCTTAACCGCGAGCCTTGGCTGCTGGACGTACAACCAAGTTGCCGCCAGTAGCGCCAGGAACAGCGCCCTTGACCAACAACAGATTGCGTTCAGCGTCCACGCGCACTACTTCGAGGGACTGCACGGTCACGCGCTCAGCGCCCATATGACCGGACATTTTTTTGCCCTTGAATACACGACCAGGAGTCTGGCACTGGCCGATAGAGCCTGGAACGCGGTGGGATACGGAGTTACCGTGGGTGTTATCTTGCCCGCGGAAGTTCCAACGCTTGATCGTACCCTGGAAGCCTTTACCCTTGGACTGACCGGTTACATCAACCAGTTGACCAGCAGCGAAGATTTCAGCGTTGATCAGATCGCCGGCCTGGTACTCGCCTTCTTCAAGGCGGAATTCCATTACGGTACGACCAGCGGCAACGTTCGCCTTGGCGAAGTGGCCAGCTTGAGCAGCTGTTACACGCGAAGCACGACGCTCGCCGACAGTGACTTGCACTGCACGATAGCCATCGGTCTCTTCAGTTTTGAACTGGGTGACGCGATTCGGCTCGATCTCAATGACCGTGACCGGAATGGAGACACCTTCTTCGGTGAAAATACGGGTCATACCGCATTTACGACCGACTACACCAATAGTCATGTTGTAAACCTCATGAGTGTACGGGGCTTTCACCCGCTATGGCCGCCCATTTCAGAGCGTTACACGACCAAGACCGAGTCTTAGCCGAGGCTGATCTGCACTTCCACACCGGCCGCAAGATCAAGCTTCATAAGTGCATCAACGGTTTTATCCGTTGGCTGGACGATGTCCAGAACGCGCTTATGAGTACGGATCTCGTACTGGTCACGCGCGTCTTTGTTGACGTGCGGGGAGACCAGAACGGTGAACCGCTCTTTACGGGTAGGCAGTGGAATTGGACCACGCACTTGAGCACCAGTACGTTTCGCGGTTTCCACGATTTCCTGGGTGGATTGGTCGATCAGGCGATGGTCAAAAGCCTTCAACCTGATACGGATTTGCTGATTTTGCATTGGATTTCAGACTCCGGCTGCTATTCCCACCGAGCGCAATACGCCCGTTAAAAGGAGGCGCAATTCTATAGACGCCCCTGATAGGTGTCAACCCAATAAAAAAGCCCCCGCTAGGCGGGGGCTCTTCAACTCATCAAGCTGACTCTACAAGAGACTTACTCGATGACTTTGGCTACGACGCCAGCGCCGACGGTACGACCGCCTTCACGGATAGCGAAACGCAGACCGTCTTCCATCGCGATGGTCTTGATCAGAGTGACAGTCATCTGGATGTTGTCACCTGGCATTACCATTTCAACGCCTTCTGGCAGCTCGCAGTTACCGGTCACGTCAGTTGTACGGAAGTAGAACTGTGGACGGTAGCCTTTGAAGAACGGAGTATGACGGCCGCCTTCTTCCTTGCTCAGAACGTAAACTTCTGCAGTGAACTTGGTGTGCGGCTTGACGGTGCCTGGCTTGACCAGAACCTGGCCACGCTCAACGTCGTCACGCTTGGTGCCGCGCAGCAGTACGCCGCAGTTCTCGCCAGCACGACCTTCGTCGAGCAGCTTGCGGAACATTTCAACGCCGGTGCAGGTAGTTTTCTGAGTATCGCGCAGACCGACGATCTCAACTTCTTCCTGGATGCGGACGATGCCACGCTCAACACGACCAGTCACAACAGTACCGCGACCGGAGATCGAGAATACGTCTTCGATTGGCATCAGGAACGGCTTGTCGATAGCACGCTCTGGCTCTGGGATGTAGCTGTCCAGAGTTTCCACCAGCTTCTTGACAGCGGTGGTGCCCATTTCGTTGTCGTCTTGGCCGTTCAGAGCCATCAGAGCCGAACCGATGATGATTGGAGTGTCATCACCTGGGAAGTCGTAAGTGCTCAGCAGATCGCGCACTTCCATCTCAACCAGTTCCAGCAGCTCAGCGTCGTCAACCATGTCAGCCTTGTTCAGGAAGACAACGATGTACGGAACGCCTACCTGACGGGACAGCAGGATGTGCTCACGGGTTTGTGGCATCGGACCATCAGCGGCCGAGCAAACCAGGATCGCGCCGTCCATCTGGGCAGCACCAGTGATCATGTTTTTTACGTAGTCGGCGTGACCTGGGCAGTCAACGTGTGCGTAGTGACGCACGGCCGAATCGTATTCAACGTGAGCGGTGTTGATGGTGATACCGCGAGCTTTCTCTTCCGGGGCGCTGTCGATCTTGTCGAAGTCAACCTTGGCCGAACCGAAAACTTCGGAGCAGACACGGGTCAGAGCAGCGGTCAGCGTGGTTTTACCGTGGTCGACGTGACCGATGGTGCCAACGTTGACGTGCGGTTTGTTCCGTTCAAATTTTTCTTTAGCCACGACAATTAACTCCTAGCTTAAAGGGCTGAATCAGCCTTGCTTTTTGGTAACAGTTTCGACGATATGCGACGGAGCTGTATTGTATTTTTTGAATTCCATAGAGTAGCTCGCGCGACCCTGAGACATGGAACGAACGTCGGTTGCGTAACCGAACATTTCACCCAACGGAACCTCGGCACGAATGACCTTGCCGGAAACCGTATCTTCCATACCCAGAATCATGCCACGACGACGGTTAAGGTCGCCCATGACATCACCCATGTAGTCTTCAGGCGTAACAACCTCTACCGCCATGATCGGCTCAAGCAACTCACCACCGCCCTTCTGGGCCAGTTGCTTGGTCGCCATGGAAGCAGCCACCTTAAACGCCATCTCGTTGGAGTCGACGTCGTGGTAAGAACCATCGAACACAGTCGCCTTCAGGCCGATCAGCGGATAGCCGGCAACAACGCCGTTCTTCATCTGCTCTTCGATACCCTTCTGGATCGCCGGGATGTATTCCTTAGGAACCACACCACCTACGACTTCGTTCACGAATTGCAGACCTTCCTGACCTTCGTCAGCCGGCGCAAAACGAATCCAGCAGTGACCGAACTGGCCACGACCACCGGACTGGCGAACGAACTTGCCTTCAATTTCACAGTTCTTCGTGATGCGCTCACGATAGGAAACCTGAGGCTTGCCGATGTTGGCTTCGACGTTGAACTCACGGCGCATCCGGTCAACCAGGATGTCCAGGTGCAACTCGCCCATGCCAGAGATGATCGTTTGACCGGTCTCTTCATCAGTCTTGACGCGGAAAGATGGATCTTCCTGAGCAAGCTTGCCCAGAGCGATACCCATTTTTTCCTGGTCATCCTTGGTTTTTGGCTCAACGGCAACCGAAATAACCGGCTCCGGGAAGTCCATGCGAACCAGGATGATCGGCTTGTCAGCGTTGCACAAGGTTTCACCGGTGGTGACGTCCTTCATGCCGATCAAGGCCGCGATGTCGCCAGCGCGCACTTCCTTGATCTCTTCGCGGGCGTTTGCGTGCATTTGCACCATACGACCCACACGCTCTTTCTTGCCTTTAACAGAGTTGATCACGCCGTCGCCGGAGTTCAACACGCCCGAGTAAACCCGAACGAAGGTCAAGGTGCCCACGAATGGGTCGGTAGCGATCTTGAACGCCAGGGCCGCGAAAGGCTCGTCGTCGCTTGCATGACGCTCCATTTCCTCTTCCTCGTTATCAGGGTTGGAACCCTTGATAGCAGGAATGTCGGTTGGAGCAGGCAGGAAGTCGATCACAGCATCGAGAACCAGGGGAACACCCTTGTTCTTGAAGGAAGAACCGCAAACAGCCAGAACGATCTCACCAGCGATGGTACGCTGACGCAGAGCGGCCTTGATTTCCTCGTTGGTGAGCTCTTCACCCTCAAGGTACTTGTTCATCAGTTCTTCGTTGGCTTCGGCCGCAGCCTCAACCATGTTGCCGCGCCACTTCTCGGCTTCTTCCAGCAACTCTGCCGGGATGTCCTTGCGAACAGGAACCATACCCTTGTCAGAATCGTTCCAGTAGACAGCTTGCATGTTGATCAGATCGATCTGACCCTGGAAGTTGTCTTCGGAACCGATAGCCAGCTGGATCGGCACCGGAGTGTGACCCAGACGCTGCTTGATCTGACCGATCACGCGCAGGAAGTTGGCACCAGCACGGTCCATCTTGTTTACGTAAACAAGACGTGGAACACCGTATTTGTTGGCCTGACGCCATACGGTTTCCGACTGAGGCTCAACACCCGAGGTACCGCAGAACACAACGACAGCGCCGTCGAGTACACGCAGGGAACGCTCAACTTCAATGGTGAAGTCCACGTGACCCGGGGTATCGATAACGTTGAAGCGATGCTCGTGCGGATACTGCTTCTCGGAACCCTTCCAGAAGGCGGTAATGGCAGCAGAAGTAATGGTAATACCACGCTCCTGCTCCTGCACCATCCAGTCGGTGGTCGCGGCGCCATCATGCACCTCGCCCATCTTGTGACTTTTGCCAGTGTAAAAAAGGACGCGCTCAGTGGTGGTGGTTTTACCAGCATCCACGTGGGCAACGATACCGATGTTACGGTAGCGATTAATCGGTGTAGTACGAGCCATAAAGCCCTCGCAAATTGAGTGACGCTAGAATTAGAAGCGGTAGTGCGAGAAAGCCTTGTTGGCTTCAGCCATACGGTGCACGTCTTCACGCTTCTTAACTGCAGCACCTTTACCTTCAGCAGCGTCCAACAGTTCGCCAGCCAAACGCAGAGCCATGGACTTCTCACCGCGCTTGCGGGCGAAGTCTACCAACCAGCGCATTGCCAGGGCGTTACGACGGGACGGACGAACTTCGACCGGAACCTGGTAAGTAGCACCGCCTACACGGCGCGACTTCACTTCGACCAGCGGAGCGATGGCGTCGAGAGCTTTCTCGAAGATTTCCAGGGGATCGCTGTTCTTGCGTTCCTTAACTTTGTCCAGTGCGCCATAAACAATACGCTCGGCAACGGCTTTCTTGCCGCTTTCCATTACGTGGTTCATGAACTTGGCGAGAATCTGGCTTCCGTATTTCGGATCGTCCAGAATCTCACGTTTGGCTGCTACGCGACGTCTTGGCATTGATAAGCCCTCAAACGGTCTTCAGGTTAGCCCGGGACAGCTAATGCGTGCCCGACCTTACTCTTATCGACTCAATAAAATGAAAAACTGCAAAACGGCCGATTACTTCGGACGCTTGGTACCGTACTTCGAACGACCCTGGTTACGACCTTTAACGCCGGAAGTATCCAAAGAACCGCGAACGGTGTGGTAACGAACACCTGGCAAGTCTTTTACACGACCACCGCGGATCAGTACCACGCTGTGCTCTTGCAGGTTGTGGCCTTCACCACCGATGTACGAGGAAACCTCGAAACCGTTGGTCAGACGCACACGGCATACTTTACGCAGTGCCGAGTTAGGTTTTTTCGGCGTGGTGGTATACACACGGGTGCATACGCCACGACGTTGCGGGCAGTTCTGCAGCGCAGGCACGTCGGATTTCTCGACGATACGCTTACGCGGCTGACGTACCAGCTGGTTGATAGTTGCCATCTACTAGCTCCACTGTTGTCTTGCGACGCTATTGTCTTACAAGAAAAGCAAAATGGCAGGAACGAATTCCCGCCAAATTTAGGGGATCAAGAGTCTAAAGAGGATCTTGTTCCCAGTCAAGGCAAGGCCCCGACCTCCCCGCCCGCCGGATCTCGACATTTTGTCTCGATCCAGCAAACGGGATGACCAGGGCCAGGCACTTAATTACCGCAGAACTCAGTTACCGCTCGAGTTCAGTGCTTCGGTCAGTGCAGCTTCCACTTCACTGGCGCTTACGCGCAACGGCTTGTCTGCATCACGACGACGCTTGCGCTCGCTGTGATAGGCCAAACCGGTACCAGCCGGGATCAGACGACCCACGACCACGTTTTCTTTCAGGCCGCGCAGGTAATCGCGCTTGCCGGTTACCGCCGCTTCGGTCAGTACACGGGTGGTTTCCTGGAAGGAAGCCGCCGAGATGAACGATTCGGTGGACAACGACGCCTTGGTGATACCCAGCAGCACGCGAGTGAACTTGGAGACGAACTTGTCTTCCGTCGCCAGGCGCTCGTTTTCCACCAGTACGTGAGTCAGCTCCATCTGGTCGCCCTTGATGAAACTCGAATCGCCGGATTCAGCGATCTCAACTTTACGCAGCATCTGACGCAGGATGGTCTCGATGTGCTTGTCGTTGATCTTCACGCCTTGCAGACGGTAAACGTCCTGGATCTCGTTCACGATGTACTTGGCCAGCGCACTCACACCCAGCAGACGCAGGATGTCGTGTGGATCGCTCGGGCCGTCGGAGATAACTTCGCCGCGGTTTACCTGTTCGCCTTCGAAGACGTTCAGGTGACGCCACTTCGGAATCAGCTCTTCGTACGGATCGCTACCGTCGTTCGGCGTGATGACCAGACGGCGCTTGCCCTTGGTCTCTTTACCGAACGCGATGGTGCCGCTGACTTCAGCCAGAATCGAGGCTTCTTTCGGACGACGGGCTTCGAACAAGTCGGCAACACGCGGCAGACCACCGGTGATGTCGCGGGTTTTCGAAGTTTCCTGCGGGATACGAGCGATAACATCACCGATCGCGATCCGCGCACCGTCCGCAACACCGACCAGGGCGTTGGCTGGCAGGAAATACTGAGCGATTACGTCAGTGCCTGGCAGCAACAGATCCTTGCCGTTGTCGTCGACCATCTTCACGGCCGGACGGATGTCCTTGCCAGCAGCTGGACGATCTTTCGCGTCAAGTACTTCAATGTTGGTCATACCGGTCAATTCGTCAGTCTGACGCTTGATCGTGATGCCTTCTTCCATGCCCACGTAGGTCACGGTACCTTTCATTTCGGTCACGATCGGGTGGGTGTGCGGATCCCACTTGGCCACGATAGCGCCAGCGTCGACCTTGTCACCTTCCTTGACCGAAATCACAGCACCGTACGGCAGCTTGTAGCGCTCGCGCTCGCGACCGAAGTCGTCAGCGATCGCCAGCTCACCGGAACGGGATACAGCCACCAGGTGACCGTCCACGCGCTCTACGTGCTTGAGGTTGTGCAGACGGACAGTACCGCCATTCTTCACCTGAACGCTGTCAGCTGCGGAGGTTCGGCTGGCCGCACCACCGATGTGGAACGTACGCATCGTCAGCTGGGTACCCGGCTCACCGATGGACTGGGCAGCGATAACGCCGACCGCTTCACCGATGTTCACCTGGTGACCACGAGCCAGGTCGCGACCGTAGCACTTGGCGCAGATGCCGTAGCGGGTTTCGCAGCTGATCGGCGAACGTACGATCACTTCGTCGATGCTGTTGAGTTCGATGAACTCGACCCACTTCTCGTCAACCAGGGTGCCGGCAGGAACGATTACGTCCTCGGTACCCGGCTTGAATACGTCACGGGCGATGACACGACCCAATACGCGCTCACCCAGCGGCTCTACAACGTCACCGCCTTCAATGTGCGGAGTCATTACCAGGCCGTGTTCGGTGCCGCAATCGATCTCGGTCACGACCAGATCCTGCGCAACGTCTACCAGACGACGAGTCAGGTAACCGGAGTTCGCCGTTTTCAACGCGGTATCCGCAAGACCCTTACGAGCACCGTGAGTGGAGATGAAGTACTGGAGTACGCTCAAACCTTCACGGAAGTTCGCGGTAATCGGGGTCTCGATGATGGAACCGTCCGGCTTGGCCATCAGGCCACGCATACCGGCGAGCTGACGGATCTGCGCAGCAGAACCCCGTGCGCCCGAGTCGGCCATCATGTACATCGAGTTGAAGGACTCTTGGTCGACTTCGTTGCCATGACGGTCGATGACCTTCTCTTTCGAGAGGTTGGCCATCATCGCCTTGGATACTTCGTCGTTCGCCTTGGACCAGAGGTCGATCACCTTGTTGTACTTCTCGCCCTGGGTTACCAGGCCGGAGGCGTACTGACTTTCGATCTCTTTCACTTCTTCGGTAGCAGCACCGATGATGCGGGCTTTTTCGTCCGGGATAACGAAGTCGTTAACACCGATGGAAACGCCGGAAATGGTCGAATAGGCAAAACCGGTGTACATCAACTGGTCAGCGAAGATCACGGTCTCTTTCAGACCAACCACGCGGTAGCACTGGTTGATCAGCTTGGAGATCGCCTTTTTCTTCATCGGCAAGTTGACGACGTCGAAGGACAGACCTTTTGGCACAACCTGGAACAACAGCGCACGGCCGACGGTGGTGTCGACGATACGGGTGTTGGTCACGCTGCCGCCATCACGATCGTTCACGGTTTCGTTGATCCGCACTTTGACCTTGGCGTGCAGTGCGGCTTCGCCGGCACGGAACACACGGTCAACTTCCTGCAGATCCGCGAACACACGACCTTCGCCCTTGGCGTTGATCGCTTCACGAGTCATGTAGTACAGACCCAATACAACGTCCTGCGACGGAACGATGATTGGCTCACCGTTGGCTGGCGACAGGATGTTGTTGGTCGACATCATCAGCGCACGCGCTTCGAGCTGGGCTTCCAGCGTCAGCGGTACGTGCACGGCCATTTGGTCGCCGTCGAAGTCGGCGTTGTACGCAGCACAGACCAGAGGGTGCAGCTGGATGGCCTTACCTTCGATCAGTACCGGTTCAAACGCCTGGATACCCAGACGGTGAAGGGTCGGTGCACGGTTGAGCAGCACTGGGTGTTCGCGAATCACTTCGGCGAGAACGTCCCAAACCTCTGGCAGCTCGCGCTCGACCATCTTCTTGGCGGCTTTGATGGTGGTCGCGAGACCACGCATTTCCAGCTTGCCGAAAATGAACGGCTTGAACAGCTCCAGAGCCATTTTCTTAGGCAGACCGCACTGGTGCAGACGCAGGGTCGGGCCTACGGTAATTACCGAACGACCGGAGTAGTCAACACGCTTACCGAGCAAGTTCTGACGGAAACGACCCTGCTTACCCTTGATCATGTCAGCCAGGGATTTCAGAGGACGCTTGTTGGAGCCGGTGATAGCGCGGCCACGACGACCGTTGTCGAGCAATGCGTCGACAGCTTCCTGCAACATACGCTTTTCGTTGCGCACGATGATGTCCGGAGCGGACAGATCAAGCAGGCGCTTCAAGCGGTTGTTACGGTTGATCACTCGACGATACAGATCGTTGAGGTCGGAAGTCGCGAAACGACCGCCATCGAGCGGAACCAGTGGACGCAGGTCTGGCGGCAGAACCGGCAGAACGGTCAGCACCATCCACTCTGGCAGGTTGCCGGAACCCTGGAAGGCTTCCATCAACTTCAGACGCTTGGACAGCTTCTTGATCTTGGTTTCGGAGTTGGTTTGCGGAATTTCTTCACGCAGACGGCCAATCTCGTGCTCCAGGTCGATCGCGTGCAGCAGCTCACGGACAGCTTCGGCACCCATGCGGGCATCGAAATCGTCGCCGAACTCTTCCAGCGCTTCGAAGTACTGCTCGTCGTTGAGCAGCTGACCTTTTTCAAGGGTGGTCATGCCCGGGTCGATAACGACATAGCTCTCGAAGTAGAGAACGCGCTCGATATCACGCAGGGTCATGTCCATCAGCAAGCCGATACGGGACGGCAGCGATTTCAGGAACCAGATGTGGGCAACCGGCGAGGCCAGTTCGATGTGCGCCATGCGCTCACGACGAACTTTTGCCAGCGCGACTTCAACGCCGCACTTCTCGCAGATCACACCACGGTGCTTCAAGCGCTTGTACTTACCGCACAGGCACTCGTAATCCTTTACCGGGCCAAAGATCTTGGCGCAGAACAGGCCGTCACGCTCGGGTTTGAACGTACGGTAGTTGATGGTTTCCGGCTTTTTAACTTCACCGAACGACCACGAACGGATCATCTCAGGCGAGGCCAATCCGATACGGATGGCGTCGAACTCTTCGACTTGACCCTGGTTTTTCAGCAAATTCAGTAGGTCTTTCAAGGCCTTTCCTCCTGGCGGAGCAGAGAGCGGGCAAAACAGCCCCGCTCTCGATTCGCGTCACGTGTTATTCGGTTTCCAGATCGATATCGATGCCGAGGGAACGAATTTCCTTGATCAACACGTTGAAAGACTCGGGCATGCCCGGCTCCATACGGTGATCGCCGTCCACGATGTTTTTGTACATCTTGGTCCGGCCGTTCACATCGTCCGACTTCACTGTGAGCATTTCTTGCAGAGTGTATGCGGCACCGTACGCTTCCAGTGCCCAGACCTCCATCTCCCCGAAACGCTGACCACCGAACTGCGCCTTACCACCCAGCGGCTGCTGGGTAACCAGGCTGTAAGAACCGGTAGAACGAGCGTGCATCTTGTCGTCTACCAAGTGGTTCAGCTTCAGCATGTACATGTAGCCAACGGTAACCGGGCGCTCGAACTTGTTGCCGGTACGGCCGTCGAACAGCTGCATCTGGCCGCTTTCCGGCAGGTCTGCCAGTTTCAGCATGGCCTTGATTTCGCTTTCCTTGGCACCGTCGAACACCGGAGTTGCCATTGGAACGCCGCCGCGCAGGTTCTTCGCCAGATCCAGGATTTCCTGGTCGGAGAAGGTATCCAGCTCTTCGTTGCGTCCGCCGATCTCGTTGTAGATCTCGTGCAGGAACTTACGCAGATCAGCAACCTTGCGCTGCTCTTCGATCATACGGTTGATCTTCTCGCCCAAGCCCTTGGCCGCGAGGCCCAGGTGGGTTTCAAGGATCTGACCAACGTTCATACGCGAAGGTACGCCCAACGGGTTGAGGACGACGTCGACCGGGGTGCCATTGGCATCGTGCGGCATGTCTTCAACCGGCATGATCACGGAGACCACACCCTTGTTACCGTGACGACCGGCCATCTTGTCGCCCGGCTGGATGCGACGACGGATTGCCAGGTAAACCTTGACGATTTTCAGCACGCCTGGAGCCAGGTCATCGCCTTGCTGCAGTTTGCGCTTCTTGTCTTCGAACTTGTCGTCCAGCAGACGGCGGCGATCAACGATATAGGCCTGGGCCTTCTCGAGCTGCTCGTTCAGAGCATCTTCAGCCATGCGCAGTTTGAACCACTGACCATGCTCAAGACCGTCGAGAACTTCGTCGGTGATTTCCTGACCTTTCTTCAGACCGGCGCCGCCTTCGGCTTTGTGGCCGACCAGAGCGGAGCGCAGACGCTCGAAAGTTGCGCCTTCAACGATACGGAACTCTTCGTTCAGGTCCTTGCGGATCTCGTCGAGTTGAGTCTTCTCGATAGACAGTGCACGAGCGTCACGCTCTACACCGTCGCGGGTGAAGACTTGTACGTCGATGACGGTACCCTTGGTGCCGGTAGGCACACGCAGGGAGGTGTCTTTAACGTCGCTGGCTTTTTCACCGAAGATGGCACGCAGCAGTTTTTCTTCCGGAGTCAGTTGAGTCTCGCCTTTCGGAGTGACCTTACCAACCAGGATGTCGCCTGCGCCTACTTCAGCACCTACGTAAACGATACCGGCTTCGTCCAGCTTGTTCAGTGCAGCTTCACCCACGTTAGGGATGTCCGCAGTGATTTCCTCTGGGCCAAGCTTGGTGTCACGAGCCACACAGGTCAGTTCCTGAATGTGAATCGTGGTAAAGCGATCTTCCTGAACAACACGCTCGGACAGGCAGATGGAGTCTTCGAAGTTGAAGCCGTTCCATGCCATGAACGCGATGCGCATGTTCTGGCCCAGTGCCAGTTCACCCATATCGGTGGACGGGCCGTCGGCCATGATGTCGCTACGCTGAACCCGATCACCCTTGCTCACCAGCGGACGCTGGTTGATGCAGGTGTTCTGGTTGGAGCGGGTGTATTTGGTCAGGTTGTAGATGTCGACACCAGCTTCGCCAGTTTCAACTTCGTCATCGGCAACACGAACCACGATACGGCTGGCGTCGACGGAATCGATCACGCCACCACGACGAGCCACGACGCAAACGCCGGAGTCACGGGCAACGTTACGTTCCATGCCGGTACCTACCAGCGGCTTGTCGGCACGCAGGGTCGGTACAGCTTGACGCTGCATGTTCGAGCCCATCAACGCACGGTTGGCGTCGTCGTGCTCGAGGAACGGAATCAACGATGCCGCCACCGAAACAACCTGCTTGGGCGAAACGTCCATCAAGGTGACGTCTTCTGGCGCCTTGACGGTGAACTCGTTCAGGTGACGAACAGCTACCAGCTCGTCGATCAGCTGACCTTTTTCGTTCATGGTCGCCGAAGCCTGAGCGATCACGTGATCGGCTTCTTCGATAGCGGACAGGAACACGATCTCGTCGGTCACCAGACCTTCTTTCACCACACGGTACGGGCTCTCGAGGAAGCCATACTGGTTGGTGCGAGCATAGGCTGCCAGCGAGTTGATCAGACCGATGTTCGGACCTTCCGGCGTTTCAATCGGGCATACACGACCGTAGTGAGTCGGGTGTACGTCACGAACTTCGAAGCCTGCGCGCTCACGGGTCAGACCGCCCGGGCCGAGTGCAGATACACGACGCTTGTGGGTAATCTCCGACAGCGGGTTGTTCTGGTCCATGAACTGAGACAGCTGGCTCGAACCGAAGAACTCCTTCACCGCAGCAGCCACTGGCTTGGCGTTGATCAGATCCTGCGGCATCAGGCCTTCGCTTTCAGCCATCGACAGACGTTCCTTGACCGCGCGCTCTACACGCACCAGGCCAACACGGAACTGGTTCTCGGCCATCTCGCCTACGCAGCGGACACGACGGTTACCCAGGTGGTCGATGTCATCGACGATGCCTTTGCCGTTACGGATGTCGACCAGGGTCTTGAGCACCGCAACGATGTCGTCCTTGTTCAGCACGCCCGAACCTTCGATTTCGGTACGACCGATACGACGGTTGAACTTCATCCGGCCGACCGCAGACAGGTCATAGCGCTCAGGACTGAAGAACAGGTTGTTGAACAGGGTCTCGGCTGCGTCTTTGGTTGGCGGCTCGCCAGGACGCATCATGCGATAGATCTCGACCAGGGCTTCCAGCTGGTTGCCGGTGGAGTCGATCTTCAGCGTGTCGGAGATGAACGGACCGCAGTCGATATCGTTGGTGTACAGAGTTTCAATGCGAACAACCTGGGCCTTGGCGATTTTTGCCAGGATCTCGGTGTTCAGCTCGGTGTTGCACTCTGCCAGGATTTCGCCGGTAGCTGGATGCACGATGACCTTG
The DNA here is from genome assembly GCF_900156295.1 of Pseudomonas sp. A214. Classification (NCBI taxonomy): domain Bacteria; kingdom Pseudomonadati; phylum Pseudomonadota; class Gammaproteobacteria; order Pseudomonadales; family Pseudomonadaceae; genus Pseudomonas; species Pseudomonas sp. A214. The sequence goes on along the minus strand of NZ_LT707062.1, from coordinate 1,434,938 downwards.
GCCGTGGTGCGACCCAGAACGTAGTCGATCGGCACCTGCAGCTCTTTGATCCCGGCTTTTTCCAGCTGGTTGATGTGGCGAGCGGTGATACGACGACCCTGCTCGACAATAACCTTGCCTTTGTCGTCCTGAATATCGAGGACAGCGATTTCACCGCGCAGGCGCTGAGGCACCAGTTCCAGGCTGAGATTCTCACCCTGCACATGGAAAACGTTGGTGGTGTAGAACGCGTCCAGCACTTCCTCAGTGGTATAGCCGAGCGCGCGCAGCAGTACCGATGCAGGCAGCTTGCGGCGACGGTCGATACGCACGAATACGCAGTCTTTCGGGTCGAACTCAAAGTCCAGCCACGAACCGCGGTAAGGAATGATGCGCGCGGAATAAAGCAGTTTGCCGGAGCTGTGCGTCTTGCCACGGTCGTGGTCGAAGAACACGCCCGGAGAACGGTGCAGCTGGGAAACGATTACACGCTCGGTACCGTTGATTACGAAGGTACCGTTCTCAGTCATCAGGGGGATTTCACCCATGTAGACTTCTTGCTCTTTGATGTCCTTGATCGCTTTGTTCGACGATTCTTTGTCGAAAATGATCAGGCGCACTTTTACCCGCAAAGGTACGGCGTAAGTCACACCGCGCAATACGCATTCTTTGACATCAAATGCCGGTTCGCCCAGGCGATAACCGACGTACTCCAGCGCAGCATTGCCGGAGTAGCTGATGATCGGGAAAACGGATTTGAAGGCCGCATGCAGGCCCACGTCGCGGAACTGATCTTTAGTCGCTCCCGCTTGCAAGAATTCACGATACGAATCCAGCTGGATGGCCAGGAGGTACGGCACATCCATGACGTCCGGCAACTTGCTAAAGTCCTTGCGGATACGTTTTTTCTCAGTATATGAGTAAGCCATCAGCGTTCCCCAGCTTGGTCACCTGCTTGTTTGGCCCCTCCCGACGGGAGCAGCCAGAAAATCGTGCAAACCCCATGGTTTGCGCCACCACATCGGGTGGATACAGCGCGCTATAAGCACCGACCCAGTCGGCTGCCAATAACGGAAAAAGGCCGGTGGCAAAAGCCACCAGCCATCAGCCTGTCGCTTAACGCTCGGGCTGGAGACGCAAAGTCGATGCTTACTTCAGCTCGACTTTAGCGCCTGCTTCTTCCAGAGCGGCCTTGGCTTTGTCAGCTGCGTCTTTGGCAACAGCTTCCAGAACCATGGCAGGAGCGCCGTCAACTACAGCCTTGGCTTCTTTCAGGCCCAGACCGGTCAGTTCACGTACTGCCTTGATCACGTTTACTTTCTTCTCGCCAGCTTCGGTCAGCATGACGTTGAATTCGGTTTGCTCTTCAACAACGGCGGCAGCAGCAGCTGGACCAGCGGAAGCAGCGGCAGCGGAAACGCCGAATTTCTCTTCGAAAGCTTTGATCAGCTCAACAACCTGCAGAACCGACATTTCAGCTACGGCGTTGAGGATATCGTCTTGGGAGATAGACATTACTGTATTTCCTGAATTGGGGGACGGCCTACGCGGCCATCGAAATAAACAAAAAAGCGCGAGAGGAAGTGCTCAGCCTTAGGCTGCGGCAGCTTCTTTTTGCTCGCGAACTGCAGCCAGAGTACGAGCCAGCTTGCTGGTAGCGCCTTGAATCACGCTCATCAGCTGCGAAATGGCTTCGTCGCGGGTCGGCAGTGTTGCCAGTACATCGATCTGATTAGCTGCGAGGAACTTGCCCTCGAACGCAGCTGCCTTGATCTCGAACTTGTCCTGACCCTTGGCGAATTCCTTGAACAAACGGGCAGCAGCGCCTGGATGATCTTTGGAGAACGCGATCAGGGTCGGGCCGGTGAACACGTCGTTGAGAACACTGTATTCAGTGTCAGCAACTGCGCGCTTGAGCAGGGTGTTACGTACGACACGTACGTAAACACCAGCTTCACGGGCCTCTTTACGGAGTCCGGTCATTGCGCCTACTGTTACGCCACGGGCATCAGCCACGACAGCGGACAGAGCGACTTTGGCAGCCTCGTTGACTTCAGCGACGATGGCCTTCTTGTCTTCGAGATTAATTGCCACGGGTTTAACTCCTGCTTGTTACCGTTTCATTCGGTCGAAACCGAATGTCGTTTTGGTGTCTGATTCGGTAAGGAACCGGGAGCACCATCTGCGTAGGCTTGTGGTTTAAGACTTGCGTCGCCTACGGTCTTGGACAGCCCCCGCCAGGCAGGGACCCCAATTTTTCGATTGGCGCAATCGCTTGCGCCAATCTGAGTCTTACGCGTCGAGCGAGCTCTGATCGATGACCAGACCTGGGCCCATAGTGGTGCTCAGGGTAACGCGCTTGACGTAGATGCCTTTCGAAGAAGCTGGCTTGATACGCTTCAGATCAGCGATCAGGGCTTCTACGTTTTCCTTCAGCTTGACGGCGTCGAAGCCAATCTTGCCAACGGAGGTGTGAATGATGCCGTTCTTGTCGGTGCGATAACGAACCTGACCAGCCTTGGCGTTTTTAACCGCGGTAGCTACGTCTGGCGTTACGGTGCCGACTTTAGGGTTAGGCATCAGACCACGTGGACCGAGGATCTGACCCAACTGACCCACAACGCGCATGGCATCCGGGGATGCGATAACTACGTCATAGTTCAGGTCGCCGCCTTTCATTTCAGCAGCCAGATCGTCCATGCCTACGCGATCAGCACCAGCAGCCAGAGCAGCTTCAGCTGCTGGGCCCTGGGTGAAAACAGCTACACGAACGGTCTTGCCAGTGCCGTGTGGCAGCACGGTAGCGCTACGAACGACCTGGTCGGATTTACGCGGGTCAACACCCAGGTTTACAGCAACGTCGAACGACTCGCTGAACTTGACAGTCGACAGCTCGGCCAGCAGAGCGGCGGCGTCTACAAAGTTGTAGGCCTTGCCTGCTTCGATTTTGCCGGCGATAGCCTTTTGACGCTTGGTCAGCTTAGCCATTACACACCCTCCACGTTAAGGCCCATGCTACGAGCAGAACCGGCGATAGTACGCACGGCTGCATCCATATCAGCTGCAGTCAGATCCGCGTTTTTGGTTTTCGCGATTTCTTCCAGCTGGGCACGGGTAACGGTGCCAACCTTAACGGTGTTTGGACGAGCGGAACCGCTGGTCAAACCTGCAGCCTTCTTCAGCAGAACCGAAGCAGGGGTGCTTTTAGTTTCGAAGGTGAAGCTACGGTCGCTGTAGACAGTGATGATCACTGGAGTTGGCAGACCTGGCTCAAGACCCTGAGTACGGGCGTTGAAGGCCTTGCAGAATTCCATGATGTTCACGCCGTGCTGACCCAGGGCAGGACCAACAGGTGGGCTTGGGTTAGCCTGAGCGGCCTTCACTTGCAGCTTGATGTAAGCGGTAATTTTCTTGGCCATGAGGCACTCCAATTACGGGTTCTAGCGCCTCGAAAGGCTCCCCGGTTACTTGCGCGTTTATCCCAGTGACGACAAAACCCCACAGCCTAGGGCTGCGGGGTTGGGATGCCTGTTCAATCAGACCTTTTCGACCTGACTGAACTCTAGCTCTACCGGAGTAGAGCGACCGAAAATGAGCACTGCCACTTGGATCCGGCTCTTTTCGTAGTTAACTTCTTCAACCGTGCCATTAAAGTCAGCGAATGGGCCGTCAGTGACCCGAACAACTTCACCTGGCTCAAACAGTGTTTTTGGCTTCGGCTTATCGCTACCATCAGCGACGCGACGCAGAATCGCTTCTGCCTCTTTATCTGTAATCGGTGCAGGCTTGTCAGCGGTACCGCCGATGAAGCCCATCACCCGAGGGGTATCCTTGACCAAGTGCCAAGTCCCTTCGTTCATATCCATCTGTACCAGCACGTAGCCTGGAAAGAACTTGCGTTCACTTTTGCGCTTCTGGCCATTACGCATCTCAACCACTTCTTCAGTGGGGACCAGAATCTCGCCAAAGCCATCTTCCATGCCAGCCAGCTTTACGCGCTCTACCAGCGAGCGCATTACATGCTTCTCGTAACCCGAGTAAGCATGCACAACGTACCAACGCTTAGCCACGGGACACCCTTAGCCAACAATCAAGGAAACAAGCCAGCCGAGCAGGGAATCGAGCCCCCACAACAGCAACGCCATTACCAGAACAACAGCCACAACGATCAACGTGGTCTGCGTGGTTTCTTGGCGAGTCGGCCATACGACTTTACGAATCTCGGTGCGAGCTTCCTTAGCGAGTACAAAGAAAGACTTGCCCTTAGCCGTTTGCAGCCCCACAAAGGCAGCAACAGCGGCAATGGCAAGCAATGCAAGTACACGGTACAGGATCGGCGAAGCAGAGTAATACTGATTGCCAACAACGCCAACAACCACCAAAGCGACTACCACTAGCCACTTGAGCAGATCGAAGCGAGAGCCTTGAGCTTCAGCTTTAGGAGTCATCTATGAAGATCCTGTGAAAAGAAAGCCAGACACACCAAGTGAATCTGGCAGGTCAGGAGGGAATCGAACCCCCAACCTACGGTTTTGGAGACCGTCGCTCTGCCAATTGAGCTACTGACCTAAAACAAAATCAGGCCGACCATTATGCCGGCCCGAAAAAGACATTACAACTGTTTACTCGATGACTTTGGCTACGACGCCAGCGCCGACGGTACGACCGCCTTCACGGATAGCGAAACGCAGACCGTCTTCCATCGCGATGGTCTTGATCAGAGTGACAGTCATCTGGATGTTGTCACCTGGCATTACCATTTCAACGCCTTCTGGCAGCTCGCAGTTACCGGTCACGTCAGTTGTACGGAAGTAGAACTGTGGACGGTAGCCTTTGAAGAACGGAGTATGACGGCCGCCTTCTTCCTTGCTCAGAACGTAAACTTCTGCAGTGAACTTGGTGTGCGGCTTAACGGTGCCTGGCTTGACCAGAACCTGGCCACGCTCAACGTCGTCACGCTTGGTGCCGCGCAGCAGTACGCCGCAGTTCTCGCCAGCACGACCTTCGTCGAGCAGCTTGCGGAACATTTCAACGCCGGTGCAGGTAGTTTTCTGAGTATCGCGCAGACCGACGATCTCAACTTCTTCCTGGATGCGGACGATGCCACGCTCAACACGACCAGTCACAACAGTACCGCGACCGGAGATCGAGAATACGTCTTCGATTGGCATCAGGAACGGCTTGTCGATAGCACGCTCTGGCTCTGGGATGTAGCTGTCCAGAGTTTCCACCAGCTTCTTGACAGCGGTGGTGCCCATTTCGTTGTCGTCTTGGCCGTTCAGAGCCATCAGAGCCGAACCGATGATGATTGGAGTGTCATCACCTGGGAAGTCGTAAGTGCTCAGCAGATCGCGCACTTCCATCTCAACCAGTTCCAGCAGCTCAGCGTCGTCAACCATGTCAGCCTTGTTCAGGAAGACAACGATGTACGGAACGCCTACCTGACGGGACAGCAGGATGTGCTCACGGGTTTGTGGCATCGGACCATCAGCGGCCGAGCAAACCAGGATCGCGCCGTCCATCTGGGCAGCACCAGTGATCATGTTTTTTACGTAGTCGGCGTGACCTGGGCAGTCAACGTGTGCGTAGTGACGCACGGCCGAATCGTATTCAACGTGAGCGGTGTTGATGGTGATACCGCGAGCTTTCTCTTCCGGGGCGCTGTCGATCTTGTCGAAGTCAACCTTGGCCGAACCGAAAACTTCGGAGCAGACACGGGTCAGAGCAGCGGTCAGCGTGGTTTTACCGTGGTCGACGTGACCGATGGTACCAACGTTGACGTGCGGCTTATTACGTTCGAACTTTTCCTTAGCCATCGAAATCACCCCTAGGAGAAGAATTTAGCAAGTCACACAAACCATTAAAACAAAGGCAGATATTTTCATATCTGCCTTGTTATATGGAGCTCTTGAGCGGATTTGAACCGCTGACCTCACCCTTACCAAGGGTGTGCTCTACCAACTGAGCTACAAGAGCGAAACACTATGCACAACCTGCAAACTTGGAGCGGGTAGCGGGAATCGAACCCGCATCATCAGCTTGGAAGGCTGAGGTTCTACCACTAAACTATACCCGCGGAGCTTGCAGCTCACGCTAAAACTGGTGGAGGGGGAAGGATTCGAACCTTCGAAGTCGTAGACGTCAGATTTACAGTCTGATCCCTTTGGCCGCTCGGGAACCCCTCCTAAGCGAGCCGGCATTCTATATCATGCCAGCCTTCTGTCAAGCATTTTCTCATAAAAAACCTGAGGTTAGCTGCGTTGACGCCGCTTCGTGGCGCTAGCCATTAAAGGCCTTCGCTGCGAAGCGGGCGCCATTCTATGCAAACTACCCTGCGGGTGCAACCCCCTCACAGGGCATTATTTTATGTTTTAACTCATTGAATTCTTTAGAAAGGTTTTGAAGCAGCGTTTCATTCACCTTCATCGCGCTATCTGGCGAAATCAGAACCCAAAATCCTTCTCCCTCAGGCAGATTCGGTGAGCCCTGCGCAATGGAGCGAGCCGCGATCCCGGATGCCGCGAGCCGCTGCTCCAGCTGGCGCGCCATTTCAATCCGGGTGAAGCCACCAAGATAAACACATGCGCCTCGGCCAGCAGACTTGCCTGAATCCCGCCTTACAAGCGCATCTGCCGTTTCGCTCAAGAGATGAATATCCTGCTGCGAGCCCCGGTACAAACTCAACGGAGTCACATCTTTTGCCCGAAGCGGAGCCTCCTGTTGATGCCAGACGTAATAAAAGACATTCAAAACCACCAACAGCAGAAAAAGCCACCGCATAGGAACCTCAAGACAAAGGACAGGCCATCGCCAAACCAACAAAAACCAGATCAGGCACTACCTTGGCATCAGGCACAACACCGGATACCAAATTGGCATCTCCTCCCGTGAGAAATACTACGAAGTCGTTCCCCCAATATTCTTTAGCCAGTTCAAGCTGAGTCAGGACAAATCCTCTGAGCATGAGCATGCAACCGCGCTCCACCGCCTCTACAGTCTCGCGACCAGGGGCGAGGCTCTCGTGAGCCCGCTCGGCAGCCGTATCGTCATAGCGAATCCGCCGGGTATGAGTGCGCAACTGATTACGCATCAAAGGCATACCAGGACAAATGAACCCCCCTAAATGCTCACCATCCGCGGCCACGAAATCCGCTGTAACGGCCGTACCGAAATCGAGCACCAGGCAGGCTCCCGAAGCGAGATGGAAGCCCCCAAGCAAAGCCAACCATCGATCGAGCCCTAGCCGCTCGTAATCGTTGTAACCGTTCTTAACACCGGCCAACTCCCGAACAGGCACAGCGCGTGAGACAGACACTCCAAAAACATCAATTAGTAGAGCAACCAACGAATCCGTCTCTTGCGGAGTCCTCACGCTAACGAGACGGCATTTCTTGAGCTTAAATTTATCGGCGTCACTCAAGCTTGCCAGCAGGGCACTATCGGTACCAACCACCCCTCCTTCGATCGGTGTTACGCCGTCGAAGTCAAGGACACGCCACTTGATAAAGCTATTGCCGCAATCGAGCTCAAGAATCATCACGCAACCTCAAACTGAGCTCACCACCGCTAAAGATTTTTTCCACGCCATCTACCTTCAAACGCAGCGCGCCCTGACGATCAATGCCCATCACAACCCCGTCAACCTGGTTGATACCGGCAATCAGGGAAACATTCCGCCCCTGCCACAGATGGTATCGCTCCCATTCCTCTTGGATTGCGGAGAAACCCGACACCTGGTGGAGCCTGAGGTAATGCTGAAACTTCGCGGCCAACCGTCCAACCAGCTCGTTTCGATCAAAATCCCTGCCCGCCTCAAGGCACATGGACGTCCATTGCTGATCGACCTCATCGGTCGACCGCATATTCACATTAATCCCTACGCCGAGGACAACGTGGCAAACGTCTGCTGGATCCCCCACCAATTCAAGCAAGATGCCCGCGATTTTCTTATCACCTACCAGGACATCGTTAGGCCACTTCAGCCCAGCCCCCGCGATCCCCATATCATGCAAGGCATGCATAACCGCAAGCCCCACAACCAGGCTGAGCCCCTCAATTTGGCGCATTCCACCATCAATTCGCAGCACCAGACTGTGGTAAAGATTGTCGGCAAACGGACTCACCCACTTGCGACCACGACGACCACGACCGGCTGTCTGTCGCTCGGCCAAAATCATAAATGGCGCGCCCATTCCACGTTCTATGGCGCGAAGCGCTTCAGCGTTGGTCGAATCAATGGAGTCAAATATATGGATGGGCCACTCACAGGACTCTTTGGCGCTAATCTCAGCCGAGTCCAAAAGCAGCAGCGGCTTAGCCAGCTGATAACCTCTACCTCGAACCTTATGAACAGATAGCCCTAACTCCGCCTCCAGGTGCTGCAACTGCTTCCATACAGCACTACGACTGATACCCAGCGCAGTACCCAGCGCCTGACCCGAGTGGAAGCGGCCATCTTTCAGAAGTTTAAGCAACGTGAGCATGCAAACTGCACCTGATAATGAGGCCCGCATGATAGCGATGCGCAAGACCGTTGCATAGAAACACAAATGGTCTTTCCTGCGGGCAAAACAAAACCCCTACCTGCGTCAGCAGATAGGGGTTTCGGAATTTAATCTTGACGATGACCTACTCTCACATGGGGAAACCCCACACTACCATCGGCGATGCATCGTTTCACTGCTGAGTTCGGGATGGGATCAGGTGGTTCCAATGCTCTATGGTCGTCAAGAAATTCGGTAGCCAGCGCGTGCCTTGCGGTCACGTTCCAGCAAATGGGTATGCGATAGGTTTGTGTGTTGTGCGAACTTTCGGTTCATAGCGTCTTCACACACCGCAATCTGGTGCCCTGTATCGGGTCAACAAATTGCTTGGGTGTTATATGGTCAAGCCTCACGGGCAATTAGTATGGGTTAGCTCAACGCCTCACAGCGCTTACACACCCCACCTATCAACGTCGTAGTCTTCGACGGCCCTTCAGGGGACTCAAGGTCCCAGTGAGATCTCATCTTGAGGCAAGTTTCCCGCTTAGATGCTTTCAGCGGTTATCTTTTCCGAACATAGCTACCCGGCAATGCCACTGGCGTGACAACCGGAACACCAGAGGTTCGTCCACTCCGGTCCTCTCGTACTAGGAGCAGCCCCTCTCAAATCTCAAACGTCCACGGCAGATAGGGACCGAACTGTCTCACGACGTTCTAAACCCAGCTCGCGTACCACTTTAAATGGCGAACAGCCATACCCTTGGGACCGGCTTCAGCCCCAGGATGTGATGAGCCGACATCGAGGTGCCAAACACCGCCGTCGATATGAACTCTTGGGCGGTATCAGCCTGTTATCCCCGGAGTACCTTTTATCCGTTGAGCGATGGCCCTTCCATACAGAACCACCGGATCACTAAGACCTACTTTCGTACCTGCTCGACGTGTCTGTCTCGCAGTCAAGCGCGCTTTTGCCTTTATACTCTACGACCGATTTCCGACCGGTCTGAGCGCACCTTCGTACTCCTCCGTTACTCTTTAGGAGGAGACCGCCCCAGTCAAACTACCCACCATACACTGTCCTCGATCCGGATAACGGACCTGAGTTAGAACCTCAAAGTTGCCAGGGTGGTATTTCAAGGATGGCTCCACGCGAACTGGCGTCCACGCTTCAAAGCCTCCCACCTATCCTACACAAGCAAATTCAAAGTCCAGTGCAAAGCTATAGTAAAGGTTCACGGGGTCTTTCCGTCTAGCCGCGGATACACTGCATCTTCACAGCGATTTCAATTTCACTGAGTCTCGGGTGGAGACAGCGCCGCCATCGTTACGCCATTCGTGCAGGTCGGAACTTACCCGACAAGGAATTTCGCTACCTTAGGACCGTTATAGTTACGGCCGCCGTTTACCGGGGCTTCGATCAAGAGCTTCGCGTTAGCTAACCCCATCAATTAACCTTCCGGCACCGGGCAGGCGTCACACCCTATACGTCCACTTTCGTGTTTGCAGAGTGCTGTGTTTTTAATAAACAGTCGCAGCGGCCTGGTATCTTCGACCGGCGTGGGCTTACGCAGCAAGTGCTTCACCCTCACCGGCGCACCTTCTCCCGAAGTTACGGTGCCATTTTGCCTAGTTCCTTCACCCGAGTTCTCTCAAGCGCCTTGGTATTCTCTACCCAACCACCTGTGTCGGTTTGGGGTACGGTTCCTGGTTACCTGAAGCTTAGAAGCTTTTCTTGGAAGCATGGCATCAACCACTTCGTCACCCAAAGGGTAACTCGTCATCAGCTCTCGGCCTTAGAATCCCGGATTTACCTAAGATTCCAGCCTACCACCTTAAACTTGGACAACCAACGCCAAGCTGGCCTAGCCTTCTCCGTCCCTCCATCGCAATAACCAGAAGTACAGGAATATTAACCTGTTTTCCATCGACTACGCTTTTCAGCCTCGCCTTAGGGACCGACTAACCCTGCGTCGATTAACGTTGCGCAGGAAACCTTGGTCTTTCGGCGTGGGTGTTTTTCACACCCATTGTCGTTACTCATGTCAGCATTCGCACTTCTGATACCTCCAGCAAGCTTCTCAACTCACCTTCACAGGCTTACAGAACGCTCCTCTACCGCATCACCTAAGTGATACCCGTAGCTTCGGTGTATGGTTTGAGCCCCGTTACATCTTCCGCGCAGGCCGACTCGACTAGTGAGCTATTACGCTTTCTTTAAAGGGTGGCTGCTTCTAAGCCAACCTCCTAGCTGTCTAAGCCTTCCCACATCGTTTCCCACTTAACCATAACTTTGGGACCTTAGCTGACGGTCTGGGTTGTTTCCCTTTTCACGACGGACGTTAGCACCCGCCGTGTGTCTCCCATGCTCGGCACTTGTAGGTATTCGGAGTTTGCATCGGTTTGGTAAGTCGGGATGACCCCCTAGCCGAAACAGTGCTCTACCCCCTACAGTGATACATGAGGCGCTACCTAAATAGCTTTCGAGGAGAACCAGCTATCTCCGAGCTTGATTAGCCTTTCACTCCGATCCACAGGTCATCCGCTAACTTTTCAACGGTAGTCGGTTCGGTCCTCCAGTTAGTGTTACCCAACCTTCAACCTGCCCATGGATAGATCGCCCGGTTTCGGGTCTATTCCCAGCGACTAGACGCCCTATTAAGACTCGCTTTCGCTACGCCTCCCCTATTCGGTTAAGCTCGCCACTGAAAATAAGTCGCTGACCCATTATACAAAAGGTACGCAGTCACCCAACAAAGTGGGCTCCCACTGCTTGTACGCATACGGTTTCAGGATCTATTTCACTCCCCTCTCCGGGGTTCTTTTCGCCTTTCCCTCACGGTACTAGTTCACTATCGGTCAGTCAGTAGTATTTAGCCTTGGAGGATGGTCCCCCCATATTCAGACAAAGTTTCTCGTGCTCCGTCCTACTCGATTTCATGACTAAGAGATTTTCGCGTACAGGGCTATCACCCACTATGGCCGCACTTTCCAGAGCGTTCCGCTAATCTCAAAGCCACTTAAGGGCTAGTCCCCGTTCGCTCGCCACTACTAAGGGAATCTCGGTTGATTTCTTTTCCTCAGGGTACTTAGATGTTTCAGTTCCCCTGGTTCGCCTCTTGCACCTATGTATTCAGTACAAGATAACCATCTTATGATGGCTGGGTTCCCCCATTCAGACATCTCCGGATCAAAGTCTGTTTGCCGACTCCCCGAAGCTTTTCGCAGGCTACCACGTCTTTCATCGCCTCTGACTGCCAAGGCATCCACCGTATGCGCTTCTTCACTTGACCATATAACCCCAAGCAATCTGGTTATACTGTGAAGACGACATTCGCCGAAAATTCGCATGCTCTAAGAGCAACTCACAAATTTTACCTTAGCCTGATCCGTTACCAGTGAAAGTAACGTCCAGTCTATCTTTCTATCACATACCCAAATTTTTAAAGAACGATCTAATCAAAAGACTAGAAATCAACATTCAGCACCGTCTTGGTGGAATGCTCATTTCTAAGCTTTAAACGTTGGTGCCAATCTGTAATGGTGGAGCCAAGCGGGATCGAACCGCTGACCTCCTGCGTGCAAGGCAGGCGCTCTCCCAGCTGAGCTATGGCCCCGTATTTCTACAGGGAACACCATGAAATTGGTGGGTCTGGGCAGATTCGAACTGCCGACCTCACCCTTATCAGGGGTGCGCTCTAACCAACTGAGCTACAGACCCAATCGTCTTCTTCAATGAATCAAGCAATTCGTGTGGGAGCTCATGAAGCAGCTGCGGTCGTCGATTAAGGAGGTGATCCAGCCGCAGGTTCCCCTACGGCTACCTTGTTACGACTTCACCCCAGTCATGAATCACACCGTGGTAACCGTCCCCCCGAAGGTTAGACTAGCTACTTCTGGTGCAACCCACTCCCATGGTGTGACGGGCGGTGTGTACAAGGCCCGGGAACGTATTCACCGCGACATTCTGATTCGCGATTACTAGCGATTCCGACTTCACGCAGTCGAGTTGCAGACTGCGATCCGGACTACGATCGGTTTTGTGGGATTAGCTCCACCTCGCGGCTTGGCAACCCTCTGTACCGACCATTGTAGCACGTGTGTAGCCCAGGCCGTAAGGGCCATGATGACTTGACGTCATCCCCACCTTCCTCCGGTTTGTCACCGGCAGTCTCCTTAGAGTGCCCACCACGACGTGCTGGTAACTAAGGACAAGGGTTGCGCTCGTTACGGGACTTAACCCAACATCTCACGACACGAGCTGACGACAGCCATGCAGCACCTGTCTCAATGTTCCCGAAGGCACCAATCCATCTCTGGAAAGTTCATTGGATGTCAAGGCCTGGTAAGGTTCTTCGCGTTGCTTCGAATTAAACCACATGCTCCACCGCTTGTGCGGGCCCCCGTCAATTCATTTGAGTTTTAACCTTGCGGCCGTACTCCCCAGGCGGTCAACTTAATGCGTTAGCTGCGCCACTAAGAGCTCAAGGCTCCCAACGGCTAGTTGACATCGTTTACGGCGTGGACTACCAGGGTATCTAATCCTGTTTGCTCCCCACGCTTTCGCACCTCAGTGTCAGTATCAGTCCAGGTGGTCGCCTTCGCCACTGGTGTTCCTTCCTATATCTACGCATTTCACCGCTACACAGGAAATTCCACCACCCTCTACCATACTCTAGCTCGACAGTTTTGAATGCAGTTCCCAGGTTGAGCCCGGGGATTTCACATCCAACTTAACGAACCACCTACGCGCGCTTTACGCCCAGTAATTCCGATTAACGCTTGCACCCTCTGTATTACCGCGGCTGCTGGCACAGAGTTAGCCGGTGCTTATTCTGTCGGTAACGTCAAAACACTAACGTATTAGGTTAATGCTCTTCCTCCCAACTTAAAGTGCTTTACAATCCGAAGACCTTCTTCACACACGCGGCATGGCTGGATCAGGCTTTCGCCCATTGTCCAATATTCCCCACTGCTGCCTCCCGTAGGAGTCTGGACCGTGTCTCAGTTCCAGTGTGACTGATCATCCTCTCAGACCAGTTACGGATCGTCGCCTTGGTGAGCCATTACCTCACCAACTAGCTAATCCGACCTAGGCTCATCTGATAGCGCAAGGCCCGAAGGTCCCCTGCTTTCTCCCGTAGGACGTATGCGGTATTAGCGTCCGTTTCCGAGCGTTATCCCCCACTACCAGGCAGATTCCTAGGCTTTACTCACCCGTCCGCCGCTCTCAAGAGGTGCAAGCACCTCTCTACCGCTCGACTTGCATGTGTTAGGCCTGCCGCCAGCGTTCAATCTGAGCCATGATCAAACTCTTCAGTTCAAACATCTTTGGGTTTTGAGAAAACCCTAAACTTGGCTCAGCAATCGTTGGTTACATCTTTGATTTCTCGCGGAGTAACTTGTGATGCTGATAATCTGTTGACTAGCAGTCTGACTCCACAAGCACCCACACGAATTGCTTGATTCAGTTGTTAAAGAGCGGTGGGTTGAGCCTTTCGTCTCAACCGAGGCGCGCATTCTACAGCGCCCGGTGTATCTGTCAAGCGGTTATTTTAAGAAGTTTTCAAAGTTTCCTCTGCAACTTCAACCACTTGCGCTTCCGATCTCTCGTTAGCGGGAGGCGAATTCTACAGCGTTACTCGCTGCTGTCAACACCTCTTTTTGACGCTTTCGATCGAGAAGATCGAATCGTTAACGGAGCCAGGAAAACCGCCCCACCAACTGCTTCCCAAGCTTCGATGACCTGAAGCCCTGCGCTGCCGAAAATCGTTTAACTCATTGAAACTCAAGGAGTTTTTCGTTTCGACTGCGCCGGAAGTGGGGCGAATTATAGACTTCCAGAATTTGCCGTCAAGCACTAATTTCGGCTTTTATTCCGGCTTCAGCACGATACGCGCAAAAGCCTTCTTGCCAGCCTGACAGACATGGGTAGCGCCCAGCTTATATATATAGGCGCGATCCACCACTTCACCATCGATGCGCACGCCGCCCGAACCAAGAAGATCTCGCGCTGCTGCAGCATTCTTGACCAAGCCTGCTTTATTAAGGACGGCCGCAATCGGCATATCCTCGGCCGCAGTCAATTCGATCTCAGGCAGATCATCCGGCAATTCGCCATCCTTCATGCGGTTGCCCGCCGCACGATGAGCATTGGCCGCAGCTTCCTCACCATGGAAACGAGCAACAATCTCTTCAGCCAGCTTGATCTTGATGTCCCGCGGATTTGCCCCAGCCTCAACATCCGCACGGAATGCGTTGATCTCATCCATGGAACGGAAGCTGAGCAATTCGAAGTAACGCCACATAAGCACGTCAGGAATGGAAACCAGCTTGCCGTACATAACACCCGGCGCTTCCTGGATACCCACATAGTTACCCAACGACTTGGACATTTTCTTCACACCATCCAACCCCTCCAGCAAAGGCATGGTCAGAATGCACTGGGCTTCCTGACCATAACCACGCTGAAGCTCGCGCCCCATCAGCAGGTTGAACTTTTGATCCGTACCGCCGAGCTCGACGTCAGCACGCAATGCCACCGAGTCATAGCCCTGAACAAGCGGATAGAGGAATTCATGAATGGCGATCGGCTGACTGGTTTTATAGCGCTTGTCAAAATCATCGCGCTCGAGCATACGAGCCACGGTGTATTGGGAGGTCAGGCGAATGAAATCCGCCGGCCCCATCTGATCCATCCAGGTGGAGTTGAAAGCGACTTCGGTCTTGGCCGGATCAAGGATCTTGAAGACCTGAGTCTTGTAGGTCTCGGCATTATCAAGAACCTGCTCGCGCGTCAGCGGTGGGCGCGTCGCGCTCTTGCCACTAGGATCACCGATCATCCCAGTGAAGTCACCTATCAGGAAGATGACCTGATGCCCCAGGTCCTGGAACTGACGCAGCTTATTAATAAGCACGGTATGACCCAGGTGCAGATCGGGTGCCGTCGGGTCGAAACCAGCCTTGATACGCAGCGGCTGCCCACGCTTGAGCTTTTCAATCAGCTCGGACTCGACCAACAACTCTTCTGCACCACGCTTGATCAGCGCTAGCTGCTCTTCAACCGACTTCATAACAGACCCGCAAGGCTCAGATTCAAAGGGACCCAACCATACAAGATCGCGCACCAAATACAAGGTTTGCCGGGTGCGCGGACACCAATCCACGGACAGAGTGTCCGCGGGCTTGCTTCGCAGGTGATTTGGTTATATTTTATACAGTTATTTCATCTTCATCATGTCATTCATCTTTTCCAATTCATCTCTTCAAAAGTCAAATTACCTATGACCACAGAACCATCCAAAGCGCCGCCGCTTTACCCCAAGACCCACCTGCTCGCTGCAAGTGGTATTGCCGCCCTTCTTAGCCTGGCGCTCCTGGTGTTTCCCTCCAGCGATGTTGAAGCCAAAAAGACGACCCTAAGTCTCGAACTGGAAAGCCCTGCTGAACAACTGACACAAGATCAAGACGCTGCCGAAGCCGTCCAAGCCACAAACGAGGCCGCAGCCTCCCCCTTCGCGCAGATCGAAAACAACGCTGAAGACACGCCCGCGTCCGCCCAAGCGGAGCCTGCGATCGAAGAAAAGAAAGACCCGGGCCACCATGAGGTCATAGTTGCCAAAGGCGACACGCTCTCCACTCTCTTCGAAAAGGTTGGGCTGCCGTCGACCCTGGTCCACGAGGTCCTGGCCAGCGACAAGAAAGCCAAACAGTTCGCTCGGCTCCAGAGGGGTCAGAAACTCGAGTTCGAACTCAGCCCAGACGGACAACTGACCAGCCTGCATACCAAACTAAGTGACCTGGAAAGCATCACCCTGAGCAAAAACGACAAGGGTTATGCGTTCAACCGCGTCATCACCAAACCAACCGTGCGCTCAGCCTATGCTCACGGCGTCATTAACAGCTCATTGTCGCAATCGGCCGCACGCGCCGGCCTTTCCCATAGCCTGACAATGGACATGGCCAGCGTGTTTGGCTACGACATCGACTTCGCTCAGGATATTCACCAGGGCGACGAGTTCGACGTCATTTACGAACAGAAAATGGTCAACGGAAAAAGCGTCGGCAACGGCCCTATTCTTTCCGCCCGCTTCACCAATCGCGGCAAGACCTACACGGCGGTGCGCTACACCAACAAACAAGGCAACAGCAGCTATTACACTGCCGACGGCAACAGCATGCGCAAGGCATTTATCCGTACGCCGGTTGATTTCGCCCGCATCAGCTCAAGATTCTCCGTAGGCCGCAAACATCCAATCCTGAACAAGATCCGCGCCCATAAAGGCGTCGACTACGCAGCTCCCCGCGGCACCCCAATCAAGGCCGCCGGAGACGGCAAAGTGCTGTTGGCCGGACGCCGGGGTGGCTATGGCAACACCGTGATCATCCAGCACGGCAACACTTACCGTACGCTGTATGGCCATATGCAGGGCTTCGCAAAAGGCGTGAAAACCGGCGGCAGCGTCAAGCAAGGCCAGGTGATTGGCTATATTGGCACTACCGGTCTGTCCACCGGGCCGCATTTGCATTATGAATTCCAGGTCAACGGCGTTCACGTTGATCCGCTGGGCCAGAAGCTCCCCATGGCCGATCCGATTGCCAAGTCCGAGCGCTCACGCTTCCTGGCTCAGAGCCAACCCTTGATGGCTCGCATGGACCAGGAAAAAGCCACCATGCTCGCCTCAAGCAAGCGCTAAACCATGGCGCACTATATCGGCGTGATGTCTGGCACCAGCCTGGATGGACTGGATATCGCGCTGATCGAACTGACTCCGGCGATCAAGTTGATCGCCACGCACTACATCCCCATGCCCGCCTCCCTGCGCACCGAAATGCTCGAGTTATGCAGCAGCGGGCCCGATGAGATCGCTCGCTCAGCCATTGCCCAACAAAACTGGGTAAGGCTGGCTGCGCAGGGCGTCCACACGCTGCTCGACGCACAGAAGCTCAAACCTGAAGGTATCCGGGCAATCGGTAGCCATGGTCAGACCATACGACACGAGCCGGCCCGTGGCTTTACCGTGCAGATCGGCAACCCCGCATTGTTGAGCGAATTGACCGGCATTGCCGTCGTCAGCGATTTTCGCAGTCGCGATGTCGCTGCTGGCGGGCAAGGCGCCCCGCTGGTTCCTGCGTTTCACGAAGCACTGTTTGAAGAACGGGCCGGCAATCGCGCCGTACTGAATATCGGCGGCTTCAGCAATCTCAGCCTGATAGAACCCGAAAAGCCCGTAGCCGGTTTCGATTGCGGCCCTGGCAACGTATTGCTGGACGCCTGGATACATCAGCAACGGGGCGAGCACTTTGATCGCGATGGTCTGTGGGCTGCCAGCGGAAAAGTCGAACCGGCTCTGCTAAAGGCTCTGCTTGGCGACCCTTTCTTTGTCACTCAAGGCCCTAAAAGCACAGGGCGCGAAGTGTTCAACCTGTCCTGGCTGACCCAGCACCTGTCGCACCTACCGGTCTTCGCCCCTGAAGACGTGCAGGCAACGCTACTCGAACTGACGGCCCTGACCATCGTCCACTCACTGCAGAATGCCCAGACCAACACTCAAGAGCTGCTGGTTTGCGGCGGCGGCGCGCATAACCGCACACTCATGAAGCGACTGGCCGACTTACTACCAAACACCCAAGTCAGCAGCACGGCCACTTACGGTGTAGACCCGGATTGGGTCGAAGCCATGGCCTTTGCCTGGCTGGCCCATTGCTGCCTTGAAGGCATTTCAGCGAATCGCCCAAGTGTCACCGGCGCACGGGGTTTGCGCATACTCGGCGCAATCTATCCCGCCTGAATCCATTTTTCGCCGCACAGCAAAACGCCGCAGAGCCGTAAGGCGCTGCGGCGTTCTTATTTAAAGCCTCAGATCGAAAACGAAGAACCGCATCCACAGGTTGTGGTGGCGTTAGGGTTCTTGATGACGAAGCGCGACCCTTCCAGCCCTTCCTGATAATCCACCTCAGCACCCGCCAGGTACTGGAAGCTCATCGGATCGACCACGAGGCTGACACCTTCGCGTTCGACGATGGTGTCGTCATCAGCCACTTCCTCATCGAAAGTGAAGCCGTATTGAAAACCCGAACAACCGCCGCCCGTCACAAAAACGCGCAGCTTTAAACGATCATTCCCCTCCTCATCGACCAGACTCTTCACCTTGTGCGCGGCACCGTGGGTGAATTGCAAAGCCGTGGGGGTGAAGGTTTCGACGCTCATGCTGAATATCTCCCGGCGCTTACGCCGCCATAATGCGTGATGACGCGCATTATCCGCTTCTCCTAGAAAATCGGTCAACTATTTGAGAGGCAGGCGCAAACTACACGTTATGAGCTGCAAGCCTGGCGCTTCAAGCTTGCAGCCTCAGATTGGAGTTAAGGCAACATCCCAGCGTGGGACAGACCCAGACGCTCATCCAGCCCGAACAGGATGTTCAAGTTCTGCACAGCCTGGCCGGACGCGCCTTTGACCAGATTATCGATGACCGACAACACCACTACCAGATCGCCATCCTGTGGGCGATGCACCGCGATCCGGCAAACGTTAGCGCCGCGTACGCTACGAGTTTCAGGGTGGCTGCCAGCCGGCATCACATCGACGAACGGTTCGTTGGCGTAACGCTTCTCGAACAACGCTTGCAGGTCTACGGAACGGTCGACGACGGTTGCGTACAGCGTGGAGTGAATGCCCCGAATCATCGGCGTCAGGTGCGGCACAAAAGTCAGGCCGACATCCTTGCCTGCCGCGCGACGCAGCCCCTGGCGGATTTCCGGCAGATGACGGTGGCCTTTGACGGCATACGCCTTCATGCTTTCCGACGTCTCGGAGTACAACGAGCCGACACTGGCACCACGGCCGGCACCGCTGACACCCGACTTGCAGTCGGCGATCAGACGCGACGCATCAGCAAGCCCCGCCTCGAGCAGCGGCAGGAAACCCAGTTGCGTTGCCGTTGGATAGCAGCCCGGGACAGCGATCAACCGTGCCTGCCTGATTTTCTCGCGATTGACTTCCGGCAGGCCGTAGACCGCCTCGTCCAGCAGATCTGGCGCACCGTGTGGCTGACCGTACCATTTGGCCCACTCTTCAGCGTCCTGCAGACGGAAATCTGCCGACAGGTCGATGACCTTGGTCCCGGCGGCCAGCAGCTCGCCTGCCAGGGCATGGGCAACACCGTGAGGCGTGGCGAAGAACACCACATCACAGGCCCCGAGGGTCTTGATGTCCGGAACGCTGAACGCCAGGCCGTCGTAATGGCCCCGCAGGTTCGGATACATGTCGGCGACGGCCAGTCCAGCCTCGGATCGGGAGGTAATGACCACCACCTCAGCCTGCGGATGCTGTGCCAACAGACGCAGCAGTTCGACACCGGTGTAACCCGTGCCGCCGACGATACCGACCTTGACCATATACCTGCCCTCAACGAACCCACTGGAAAGCTGTCGATGATAGGGGCCGCGCGGCCCGGCGACAACCGCCAAGGTGACGTGTGGCCGCTCTAGCCTCTACTATCGGGCTACCGTGAATCTGGGAATACAAAAAAATGCTCTATCTATGGCTCAAAGCACTTCATATCATCAGCATGGTCTGCTGGTTCGCCGGCCTGTTCTACCTGCCTCGCCTGTTCGTCTATCACGCCCAAAGCGAAGACAGCGTCAGCAAAGAACGCTTCATCGTCATGGAGCGCAAGCTGTATCGCGGCATCATGGGGCCGGCGATGATCGCCACCCTCGTATTCGGCATCTGGCTGCTGAGTCTCAACGCCAGTGCCTACTTCACTCAAGGCGGCTGGATGCACGCCAAGCTGACCCTGGTGGTATTGCTGATCGGCTATCACCATATGTGCGGCGCGCAATTGAAGCGCTTCGCCCGTGGCGAAAACACCCGCAGCCATGTCTTTTATCGCTGGTTCAATGAAGTGCCGGTTCTGATATTGCTGGCTATCGTAATTCTGGTCGTGGTTCGGCCGTTCTAACTTTCAATCAGCACCACCTTATCCGGGGTACTTCCGATGTCGCTGCCCGCTCTGCTTGAACAACGTTTGCGCCTGCCCGTCGTGGCAGCGCCGATGTTTCTGATTTCCAATCCACCGCTGGTACTGGCCTGCTGCCGCAACGGAATCGTCGGCAGCTTTCCGGCGCTGAACCAGCGCGAAAGCAGTGGTTTCAAGGCTTGGCTGGAAGAAATCGAAGCGGGCCTGGCAACAATGGAAAACCCGGCACCCTATGCCGTGAACCTGATCGTCCATCATAGCAACCCACGACTTCAGGCCGACCTGGCCATCTGCATCGAACATAAGGTGCCGATTGTCATCACCAGCCTGGGCGCCGTGAAAGAACTGGTGGATGCGGTTCACAGCTATGGTGGGCTGGTATTCCACGATGTCACCACGCGCCGTCATGCTGAGAAAGCTGCCCAAGCCGGTGTCGACGGCTTGATAGCGGTCGCCGCCGGCGCAGGTGGCCACGCCGGGACCTGGAGCCCTTTCTCACTGGTCGCCGAAATCCGCCAGTTCTTCGACAAAACCCTGCTGCTTGCGGGATGTCTGAACCACGGCCATCAGATTCTGGCCGCCCAACTGCTTGGCGCGGATTTGGCCTACTTCGGCACACGCTTCATCGGCACGACCGAAAGCCATGCGCCTGACGCTTATAAAGAGATGTTGCTCACATCCAGAGCCGCAGACATCGTGCATACTCCTGCGGTGTCTGGAGTGCCGGCCAGCTTCATGCGCCAAAGCCTGGAAAACGCCGGTTTCGACCTGGCCGCCCTGCAGGGCAAGGGCGAGGTGGATTTCGGTTCCAAACTCAAGCCACTGAACGACGAAGCCAAGGCCTGGAAAACCGTATGGTCCGCAGGCCAGGGCGTGGGTGAAATCCATGATCTGCCAAGTGTCGATCAGCTAGTGACACGCCTGGATGAAGAATACCGGCAAGCGCTGGCCCGCGCGACACAACTCGGCGGCCAATGGCCCCGCTGAAATCAACCGGATCAAAACCATTGCTTAACCTTATGAGACAAGGATGCCTGGCATGAGCGAAACCCGTTTCAATATCGTATTCGATGGAGCCCTGCTGCCGGGTGTCGAAACCACCACAGCCAAGCTCAACCTGGCTGAACTGTTCAAAAGCGATGTCAGTGCCATTGAGCGGTTGTTCAGCGGGCGCAAGGTGGCGCTTAAAAGCAACCTGTCCCAGGCCGAAGCGCAGAAGTACCTGGAGGCTCTCAACAAGAGCGGGATCGATGCACGAATCGAAGCCGAACCTTCCCTCGAACTGAACCTGGACGAGGTACAGCATTCGCCGCCGTCGAACGGACGCCACCCGGACTCCATCATCGACCCGGTATCGCCCTACGCGCCACCCCGAGCCGAGGTGGGTGAGGCAATGGCCGAGTACAGCACGCTCAAGCCCTTCAGCTTCGATGGGCGCATCGGACGACTGCGCTTCCTGGGCTGGACCATGGCCTTGACGCTGGTCATGCTGTTTGTGGTGGGCACAGCCTTTTCATTGGGCGTGACCTGGTTCCTCGCCTCCAGCTCCACAGCGGCAATGATCGTCGGCGGCCTGCTGGGACTGATCATCGCACTGGGCTTTGCTTATGTAAGCATCCAGTTCAGCGTCCAGCGCCTGCACGACCTGGGTTGGTCCGGGTGGTTGTGGCTGCTCAACCTGGTGCCGTTCGTGGGCAGTGTCTTCCCCTTCGTACTCATGGCCTTGCCCGGCAACACCGGCGCCAATCGCTATGGCCCCCCGCCGCCGCCCAACAGCACTGCGGTCAAGGTACTTTCGTCACTGTGGATTGTCATGATCGTGGTGGCTTTCCTTGCCGCAATGGCCGGTGCATTCAGCGGCATCACAGAGGAATACGACAGCAGTTCCTTGAGCAGCTATGAGAGCAGCGAGCTCATTGATGAAGACACTGCAGAACCAGCCGTCGAAGCAGCCGAGCCTGCTGCGCCTTCTGTAGACTATGAAGAGGAACAATAAGCGCGCTTCGTGCCGGTGACAGCTCAGTACACTGGTGACGGGCCGTTGCGATGGAGAACTGCATGACCCGTTACGCTCTGATCACTGGCGCCTCCAGTGGCATTGGCCTGGCAATGGCCGAAGCACTCGCCCGCCGCGGTCGCGACCTGATATTGGTGGCTCGACAGCGTGATCGGCTGGAAAGTATTGCAATCGAACTGACTCAGCGTTTTGGCGTGGAGGTGTTGTTCCGGGCCTGTGACCTGGGAGAACCGCTGAGGCTTTCAGGCTTTCTGCTCGAGCTGGAAGAAGGCGAGCGACAGATCGACCTGCTGGTCAATTGTGCCGGTATCGGCACCAGCGGGCCGTTCCTGGGCCAGGACTGGATGACCGAGCAGGACCTGATCGAAGTCAATATCCTCGCCTTGACGCGGCTCTGTCACTCGGTGGGCAACAGCATGGCGCTGCAGGGCGGTGGCCAGATCCTGAACGTTGCATCGATCGCCGCGTTCCAGCCTGGCCCCTGGATGAGCACCTATCACGCCAGCAAGGCTTACGTGCTGCATTTCTCCGAAGCCCTGCGGGTCGAGCTGAAAAAAAGCGCAATAAAGGTATCGGTGCTTTGCCCTGGCCCGACACGAACCGGCTTTTTCGCCCGGGCGCAGCTCAATGAACAGAAATTCAACGACAGTCAAACCCTGATGAGCCCGGAGGAAGTCGCGCTGTATGCCGTGCGCGCACTGGAAAAAAACCGGGCGATCATCATTCCTGGGCGCCGCAATCGCTGGCTGGCAGCGTTGCCGCGGCTGGGCCCGCGATGGCTGGTTCGCACGATTGCCGGCATGACCAACAAGGCCTGCTGCCCCCGCTGAATGCCTTTTCCCGTGAAAAACCGGGCTCGCCAATCGCGCCTTAAGTACACTCAAGCTCGACTAACCCAATGGAGAAACAGCTGTGGATACTCTGTTTACCAAGATCATCAACCGGGAGATTCCGGCCAAGATCATTTACGAAGATGATCAAGTTCTGGCGTTCCACGACATCGCCCCTCAAGCACCTGTGCATTTCCTGGTCATCCCAAAGAAACCGATCCGCACGCTCAATGATCTGACCGAAGAAGACAAAGGCTTGGCCGGGCATATCCTGTTCACTGCCCAGCGCCTGGCGCTTGAACTGGGCTGCGAAGAAGGTTTTCGTGTGGTGATGAACTGCAATGAACTTGGGGGACAGACCGTCTATCACATTCATATGCATGTGCTTGGGCAGCGCCAGATGAACTGGCCGCCGGGTTGATACCCTGACCCAACGCAAATCCTGAGCGGCCGATTGAGTTAAACTGGCCGCCGAGATTTTTCCCGGAGGTAAGCATGACTACCCAACGTCACTACTCACCGATTGACCGTCTACTGCTGCAAGCTGATACCGCGATGCGTACGCTGCTGCCCTTCAGTGGTCAGCCCTACCGTCCATCGCCGGCTATCGTGCAGCCAGACGTGCAAATGAGTGACGAGCAAACCCGCCATGTCGCTGGGCTGATGCGCATCAACCACACCGGTGAAGTCTGCGCCCAGGCGCTGTATCAGGGCCAGGCGCTGACGGCGAAGCTGCCCCAGGTACGTGAGGCGATGGAGCATGCCGCCGAGGAAGAAATCGACCATCTGGTCTGGTGCGAACAACGCATTCACCAACTGGGCAGCCATACCAGCGTCCTGAACCCGTTGTTTTATGGGATGTCATTTGGAATCGGCGCAGTGGCCGGGCTGATCAGCGACAAAGTCAGCCTCGGCTTTGTGGCGGCCACTGAACATCAGGTGTGCAAACACCTGAATGAGCACTTGGAGCAGTTGCCGGCCGAGGACGAAAAGTCCCGGGCGATTCTCAAGCAGATGCGCGAGGATGAAGAGCAGCACGCCGAAAGTGCGCTCGAGGCCGGAGGGTTTCGTTTTCCAGCGCCGGTGAAGTTCGGCATGAGCCTGCTGGCCAAGGTCATGACCAAGAGCACCTATCGAATCTGATCGTGCAAGGGTGGCGAAGGGGTTATACCCACGCCACAGCGTTGCAGGCCTGTGCGTTCATCCACGTTCTACAGAAACTAAAAAAGGCGACTCCCATGGGGAGCCGCCTTTTTTGTAGCTGAAACCTTCAGCGTGGCATGTTGCGCGCGTAGAAAATTTCCAGCATTTCGTGTTTCACACGGTCTTCCACCTGATCCCGCTGTTCAGCAGAGAGGTTGCTGGTAGCGTCCCCGAACAAGTAGTTATCAAGCTCGAAGTTCTTGAGCAGCATTTTGGTGTGGAACAGGTTTTCCTGATACACGTTCACGTCGGTCATCTGATACGCGTCGCGAGTGTCTTCGGAGAGATAGTTCTGAATCGAGTTGATCTCGTGATCAATAAAGTGCTTGTGGCCTTCAACGTCGCGGGTAAAGCCACGCACGCGATAATCCACCGTCACGATGTCCGAGTCGAACTGGTGAATCAGGAAATTGAGTGCCTTGAGCGGTGAAATGACGCCACAGGTCGACACGTCAATGTCCACACGGAACGTCGCAATGCCATCCACCGGGTGGATTTCCGGGTAGGTATGTACCGTAATGTGGCTCTTGTCGAGGTGGGCCAGGATGATTTCCGGCAATGGGCCCGGGGACTCTTCGATCTGGCTGTCGGTCGGTGTCACCGGTTCTTCCGAGATCAGAATGGTCACGCTGGCGCCTTGGGGTTCATAGTCCTGACTGGCGATGTTCAGGATGTTGGCACCAATGATATCGACAACTTCCGTGAGGATCTGCGTGAGGCGCTTGGCGTTGTACTCTTTATTGATGTACTCGACGTAGGCCTGCTGGTCCTGCGGGGTTTCCGCATAGCAGATGTCATAGATGTTGAAGCTCAAGGTCTTTGTCAGGTTATTGAACCCATGGAGCTTGAGTTTGCTTTTCACCGTTTGAAAACTCTCTATGTATTGCGGCCTGGCCGCGTGATCAAGCATGCCCGTCAGATGCGAACGACGCACCTGCGTAGGACGGTTAACACCTCTTCGCGATGGCGATTTTGGTTGTCTGTCCAGACAAGGGACCGGCCGGAGGACCGATCACTGCCCTGAAAAAAGTGGCGCATTATGCAGAGGTCGGCTTCTGATCGCCAGAGCTTGCACTGCTTTTATGATGGTTGGATGTCGATTCAACCCAATTCGATGATTTCATAATCGTGAGTGATTTCAACACCGGCGGCGCCGAGCATGATGGAAGCCGAGCAA
This sequence comes from Pseudomonas sp. A214, assembly GCF_900156295.1. Taxonomy (NCBI): domain Bacteria; kingdom Pseudomonadati; phylum Pseudomonadota; class Gammaproteobacteria; order Pseudomonadales; family Pseudomonadaceae; genus Pseudomonas; species Pseudomonas sp. A214. The sequence continues at coordinate 1,409,268 of NZ_LT707062.1, read as the reverse complement.
TATTTCTCGGCTGACAGCTCAATGGCGCGCTTGACCTGGGCTTCCTTCAAGGCACGCCCCTTCACCACGAAATGCATGTGAATCTTGGTGAACACTTTCGGGTCTTCGGTGGCGCGCTCCGCTTCCAGGAAGGCTTCGCAACTTTCGACGGCCTGGCGCGATTTTTTAAGGATGCTGACCACATCGAAATTACTGCAACCACCCACGCCCAGCAGGAGCATTTCCATCGGCCTTACACCCAGGTTCCGACCTCCGGCTTCTGGCGGGCCATCCATGACGACCACATGACCGCTACCTGACTCACCGAGGAACATGGCTTCGCCAGCCCATTGGATGCGTGCCTTCATCGCCAAGACTCCACTGTCTGAAAAAAGGGTCGCCAGCTTAGCACAGCCCCCCGCCACGGCGGCTTCTGCCTTAGGACGCATGACAAATACGTGTAGGTAAATTCTCAAATCAATTAAGGACGCCTCTGTTAAGCTGGCGCCAATTAGCTGGCGTATGGCCAGCTATAGCGATTGCCATTCGCGCCCCACAAAAAATCCAAATCAATACACCGCGCAGTCTTTCGGGATACAACCATGGTTGCCATTACTCCCACACCCAAGATCAAGAATCTCGACAAACTCTTGATGCATTGTCAGCGTCGCCGCTATCCAGCCAAGCACAACATCATCTGCGCGGGCGATCGCTCCGACACCCTGTCGTTCATCATCAAAGGGTCGGTCACGATCCTGATCGAGGATGATGACGGTCGCGAAATGATCATCGCCTATCTCAACGCCGGGGATTTCTTCGGCGAACTTGGATTGTTTGAACAGGCAGGCAAAGAACAGGAACGTAGCGCCTGGGTACGGGCCAAGGTCGAATGCGAGGTCGCGGAGATCAGCTATAGCAAGTTCCGGGAACTGTCGGTGCAGGATCCCGACATTCTTTACGTCCTCAGCGGACAAATCGCACAGCGCCTGCGCAACACTACCCGCAAGGTGGGCGACCTCGCCTTCTTCGACGTGACCGGTCGCGTCGCCCGCTGCTTGCTGGAACTGTGCAAGCAACCCGATGCCATGACCCACCCGGACGGCATGCAGATCAAGGTGACGCGCCAGGAAATCGGCCGGATTGTGGGTTGCTCGCGGGAGATGGTCGGTCGTGTGCTCAAGGATCTGGAAGAGCGCAACCTGGTCAGCGTCAAAGGCAAGACCATGGTGGTCTTTGGGACGCGCTAGGCGAGCAGCCTGGTCAGCAGTTCCCGGTACAGCGCCTCAAGCCGCTGCAACGCGTGAGGCGCCGGGAATTTTTCATGCAAGGCAATATGACTCTCGGCGCGCACTCGCTGCGCCAGGCCACAGGCTTCATTGAAACGATTGACCGCGGCAACCATCGATTCGCGTTCGTTCTCCAGCAACAGGGCTCCATGCACCAGACCCACCGGGCGTTGGCCGCCCTTGCTCTGACGCCAGCGCTGAGCAGTGCCGACCATTTTCCGGCCGTCGAGATTGACGTTGAATCGACCGTCGCAGAACGCACCCTCGACTTCACCCAACGAAGCCACCCCACCCAGCTCATCCAATAACTGGCAGATCGGATCACACAACAGGCGATAACCGGTTTCGATGCGGCCATGGTCGCCTTCACTACGCGGCGGAGCGTAAACCAGGGCGATATTGACGGTGGCGGCAGACTGCGGCACCGGCTCACCGCCGGTTTCGCGCAGCAGCACTGGCCAGTCGTGGGCCGCCGAGATTTGGCAGGCGTGTTCGAACCCCGGTAAACGACTCAAACGACGAGGCATGACCAGCGCGCGATCATTGGGCTGCCAGAACAACAAGCCGAACTCAGCGTCGCCTGCACAGATGCTGGCCAGCAAATCCTGTTCGGCTTGCAGACCGGCTTCGACGGTCAGGGAAATCACCGGCGACATTGAATCAATCCAGCGTCGAACCGCTTATCGGAACGCCGCGTTCAGGGAAGAACAGACGTTGCAACTCGGTACCCGGATTTTCCGCGCGCATGAACGCTTCGCCCACCAGGAACGAATACACATCGCTGACTTCCATCAGTTCGACATCGGCCCGGTTCAGGATCCCGCTCTCGGTGATCACCAAGCGATCACGCGGAATACGCGGCAACAAATCCAGAGTCGTTTCCAGGCTGACTTCGAAAGTATGCAGGTTACGGTTGTTCACCCCGACCAGCGGAGTATCGAGGGTCTTCAAGGCCCGCTCCAGCTCCTCGCCATCGTGGACCTCCACCAGGACATCCAGGCCCACGCCTTTGGCGACCGCCGCCAGCTCGGCCATTTTCACATCGTCCAGGGCGGACACAATCAACAGCACGCAATCTGCGCCCAGGGCTCGGGCTTCAACGATCTGGTAAGGATCGATCATGAAATCCTTGCGAATCACCGGCAGCTTGCACGCCTCCCGCGCCTGTTTGAGGTATTCATCGGCACCCTGGAAAAAATCAATATCGGTCAGCACCGAAAGGCAAGTCGCACCGCCCTTCTCATAGCTCTTGGCGATGTCGGCGGGGACGAAGTGTTCACGAATCACGCCTTTGCTGGGGGAAGCCTTTTTAATTTCGGCAATCACCGCTGGCTGCTTTCTCTTGGCCTGATCGATCAGCGCCTTGGCAAAGCCACGCGGCGCATCCGCTGCCCGCGCCAAGGTTTCCAGCTCTGCCAGACTGACCCGAGCACTGCGTTCGGCAACCTCTTGAGCCTTGCGAGCCAGAATGTTTTCCAGAACCGTTGGCACACTCATCCTTCGTTCTCCACTTTGAATACGGCGGTAAATGCACCCAACTCTTCGAGTTTTTCCCTGGCAAGGCCGGTGTGCAACGCATCATGGGCCAGTTCCACGCCCTGCTTGAGGCTGCTGACGTGATCCGCCGCATACAACGCGGCGCCCGCATTGAGCACGATCATCTCGGCGGCCTTCTGGCCATTTTCAGTCTTGCGGCGCCCCAAGGCATCGCGAATCAGCTCCAGCGACTGGGCCGGCCCATCCACCGCCAGCCCATGCAGGCTCTGGCTCTTCATGCCCAGGTCTTCAGGTTCGACCCAATACTCGCTGATCTGATCATTTTTTAATTCAGCCACGTACGTGGGTGCAGCCAGGCTGAATTCGTCCAGGCCATCCTTCGAATGGACCACCAGCACGTGCTTGCTGCCCAGACGTTGCAAGACCTCGGCCAGGGGCCGGCACAATGCCTGGCTGAACACACCGACCACTTGATGCTTCACGCCGGCCGGATTCGTAAGCGGGCCGAGCATATTGAACATCGTCCGCAGGCCCAGATCACGACGCGGCGCGGCGGCGTACTTCATGGCGCGGTGGTGGGTCTGGGCGAACATGAAACCGATGCCCACGTTATCGATGCAACGCGCCACCTGTACTGGCGTCAGGTTCAGGTAGATCCCGGCCGCCTCCAGCAGGTCGGCGCTGCCACTCTTGCCGGAGACCGCACGATTGCCATGCTTGGCAACGGTACAACCGGCCGCGGCGACGACGAAGGCCGAGGCAGTGGAAACGTTGAAGATATTGGCGCCGTCACCGCCGGTGCCCACCACATCCACCACGCCATCCAGGGTCTTGAGTTCGACCTGGTCCGCCAGCTCGCGCATGACCGAAACCGCGCCGACGATCTCATCGATGCTCTCGCTCTTCATGCGCATGGCCATCATGAATGCGCCGATCTGCGCATCCGAGCATTGGCCGGTCATGATTTCGCGCATCACATCGCGCATTTCGTCGGTGCTCAGGTCGAGATGGCCGACGATACGGCTCAGGGCTGTCTTGATATCCATGAAAAGTCCTTAGCGCGTGCCGCCGGTTTGTTTGAGGAAGTTGGCGAACAGCTCGTGACCCTGTTCGGTGAGAATAGACTCGGGGTGAAATTGCACGCCTTCGATATTCAACGTTTTGTGACGAAGCCCCATGATTTCATCCACAGAGCCGTCCTCGAGCTGAGTCCAGGCGGTCAGTTCCAGACAATCTGGCAGGGTTTGGCGCTTGACGATCAGGGAGTGGTAGCGGGTGACGGTCAGCGGAAGATTCAGACCTTCGAACACGCCCTTGTTCTCGTGAAATACCGGGCTAGTCTTACCGTGCATGACTTGCCGGGCGCGCACCACGTCGCCGCCAAAGGCCTGGCCGATCGACTGGTGCCCCAGGCAGACACCCAGGATCGGCAGCTTGCCGGCGAAATACTTGATGGCTTCGATGGAAATGCCCGCTTCGGTCGGCGTGCAAGGACCGGGAGAGACCACGATGCGCTCGGGCTTGAGGGCTTCGATTTCGGCGATGGTCAGTTCGTCGTTGCGCACGACCTTGACCTCGGAGCCCAGCTCGCCCAGGTACTGCACAACGTTGTAGGTAAAAGAGTCGTAGTTATCGATCATCAGCAACATGGCGTAAGCAACCTATTGAATTCACTGACTTGAAATACAGCCTTCGGAGAGTGACCCGCGCGGTGTTGCGCTTGGCGAGGCGTGTGATGGGCCAGCGAAGCGACTTTCAAGCGGGTAAAGAAGGCAAATCGGTACAGGTCCGGCCAGGCCGGCAGAGAACGTTCAGGCGCGCCAACGCCAACGGGCGTGTGCCTTGATCAATTGATCCAGAAGTTTGCTGACAATCGACACAGGGGAAGTCTCGTTCATACGTTCCGGCACAGTAGCTTAGCTGGACGGTGCACGCAATATGACGACCCCCGAAGGGCTTTGAAACAATCGCGACGAACCTGATGGATGGCAAAACGCCGGAAGTTTTTGGTACTGTCGTTTCGTTTTCTAACAACAATAAGATAAAAACGGACTTTCTCATGCTAAGAAAAACGTTATTCGTACCAATGGCCGGCTGTCTGCTGGCAATGGCCTGCGCCCAGGCGAGCGCCGCGCCCAATCCCTACTCCAGCTTCATCGTGTTTGGCGACAGCCTCAACGATGCCGGCCAGTTTGCCGACCCGAACGGTCCGTCCGGGGCCACGCAACGCTTTACCAACCGCACCGGCCCGCTCTATCTCGACGGAAGCGGCGAATCCTATTCCCTCAATTCCACCCAACTGCTGGGCGGACGGTTGGGCTTTTCCGATGATGAAACCGCGGCATCCACCTCGGCGGTTCGTGCCAGCGAAGGCCAGGCCGATGGCAACAACTGGGCCGTGGGCGGGTATCGTACCGACCAGATCCTCGAGTCGATTACCGGCGTTTCCGACACTGGCGAACGCAGCCGTGACGGATACCTGCTGTCCAACGGCCTGCGTGCCGACCCGAACGCGCTGTACTACCTTTCCGGGGGCGGTAACGACTTCCTCCAGGGTCTGGTACTGACCCCCGCCCAGGCGAACGCCGCCGCGGACCGCCTGGCCGACAGTGTCCAGGTGCTGCAAACCGCCGGAGCCCGTTATGTGATGGTCTGGCTGCTGCCCGACCTGGGCCTGACCCCTGCGCTCAATGGCACGCCTTTGCAAGACGCCGTTTCGCAGCTCAGCAACCAGTTCAACCAGCAACTGGTCACGCGGCTGCAAGGCATTGATGCCGAAATCATTCCACTGAACGTTCCGCTACTGCTGCAGGAAAGTTTCGCCGATCCAGCACGATTCGGCCTCGCCACCGGCGAGAACCTCACCGCCACCTGCTTCAGCGGCAACGGCTGCACGGAAAACCCCACCTATGGCATCAACAGCGCGACGCCAGACCCCACCAAGCTGATCTATAACGACTCGGTCCACCCCACCGAGACCGGACAGCAACTGATCGCCGATTACGCCTTTTCCCTGCTCGCGGCGCCATGGGAGCTGACATTGCTGCCGGAAATGGCCCACTCGACCCTGCGCGCCCACCAGGATGAATTACGCAGCCAGTGGCAATCGGACTGGGAGAACTGGCAAGCCGTCGGCCAATGGCGGGCGATCGTCGCAGGCGGCGGCCAGCACCTGGACATCGACAGCCAAAGCAGTGGCGCCAGCGCCGACGGCAGCGGCTACAGCCTGAACGTCGGTGGCAGCTATCGTCTCAACGAGGCTTGGCGCGTGGGTGTAGCCGCCGGTTTCTACCGCCAGGACATGGAGGCAGGCAGCGCCGATTCGGACTACAAACTCAACAGCTACCTGGCCACCGCTTTCGCCCAGTTCCAGCAGAACCGCTGGTGGGCCGATGCCGCGTTGACCGGCGGCAAGCTCGACTACGACAACTTGGAGCGCAAGTTCGACCTGGGCGTCAACCAGGCGCAAGAGAAAGGTGACACCGACGGTCACCTGTGGGCCTTCAGCACGCGCCTGGGCTACGACATCGCCCAGCCGGGCAGTCAGTGGCACCTGTCACCGTTTATCAGCGCCGATTATGCGAAGGTGGAAGTCGACGGGTATTCAGAAAAGAGCAGCCGCTCCACCGCCCTGACTTTCGATGACCAGACCCGCGACTCGAAACGCTTGGGCATTGGCTTGCAAGGCAAATACAACTTCACCCGTCAGACCCAGGTGTATGGCGAATATGCCCACGAACGCGAGTACGAAGACGACACCCAAAAAGTGAACATCGCCCTCAACAGTCTGCCGGCCAATGATTTCACGCTTGAAGGCTATACGCCGCAGAGTCATTTGAATCGCCTGAGCCTGGGGGTCAGCCACAAGTTGACCAACGATCTGGCCCTGCGGGGCGGTTATACGCTGCGCAAGGACGATGACTTTACCCAGCAGGGCGTGAATGTCGGGGTCAGCCTGGATTTCTGATCGAGATAACCCTGTGTGGGAGCGAGCCTGCTCGCGATGAGGCCGGCATGTTCGACACATGCATCGCCTCGCGAGCAGGCTCGCTCCCACAGTTGATCAGCTTCCCTTCAGTCGCCTGGGGTCTGCTCGGCCAGCGCCACGGCACGGAACATTGCCCGGCGCTTGTTCAGGGTTTCTTCCCACTCCAGCACCGGCACCGAGTCGGCCACGATCCCGCCGCCGGCCTGCACGTGCAGCTCACCGTCCTTGATGACGGCGGTGCGGATGGCAATGGCAGTGTCCATGTTGCCGTTCCAGGCAAAATAGCCCACGGCCCCGCCGTACACCCCACGCTTGACCGGCTCCAGTTCGTCGATGATTTCCATGGCGCGGATTTTCGGGGCGCCAGACAACGTTCCTGCCGGCAGGATGGCCCGCAGGGCGTCCATCGCCGTCAGCCCGGCCTTCAACTGGCCCGTGACGTTGGAGACGATGTGCATCACGTTGGAATAACGCTCGATGACCATCTTTTCGGTGAGCTTCACCGAACCGACTTCCGAGACGCGCCCGGTGTCATTGCGGCCCAGGTCGATCAGCATCAGGTGCTCGGCGATTTCCTTGTCATCCGACAGCAGGTCCTCTTCCAGCGCCCGATCGGCTTCCTCCGTGGCCCCACGAGGGCGGGTGCCAGCGATAGGCCGCACAGTGATCAGGTTGTCTTCGACCCGCACCAGCACTTCGGGTGAACTGCCCACAACATGGAAGTCACCGAAATTGAAGAAGTACATGTAAGGCGTCGGATTGAAACAGCGCAGTGCCCGGTACAGGTCGATGGGCGCGGCCTTGAAGTCGATGGACATCCGTTGCGACGGCACCACTTGCATGCAGTCGCCGGCCAGGATGTATTCCTTGATGGTATCGACGGCCCTTTCGTAATCGTTCTGAGTGAAACTGGAACGGAACACCGGGTCGGCCGCCGACTGTTTGCTGAAATCCAGGCCAGGACGCGGCGTGATCGGCTGCCGGAGTTTTTCCAGCAGCGCCTGAAGACTTTTCTGACCTTGCTCGTAGGCGTCTTCCCGGGACGGATCGGCCAGGACAATGGCGTGCATCTTGCCGGCGAGGTTATCGAAGACGACCACTGCGTCAGAGACCATCAGCAAAATGTCCGGCACGCCCAGCGGGTCCGGGTTCGGGCAGGTGCCCAGACGCTTTTCCACATAGCGTACGCAGTCGTAGCCGAAATAACCCACCAGGCCACCGTTGAACCGCGGCAGGCCGGGGATGGTAGGCACGTTGTAGCGAGCCTTGAAGGTTTCGACGAAGGCCAGCGGATCGTCGACCTCCAGGCTTTCGATCTCGACGCCGTCATGGGTCACGCTGACACGATGGTCATGGACCCGCAGCACCGTGCGGCACGGCAGGCCGATGATGGAATAACGGCCCCATTTCTCACCGCCCTGCACCGATTCGAGCAGGTATGAGTTGGGCTCATCGGCCAGCTTGAGGTAGATCGACAGCGGCGTGTCGAAGTCGGCCAGGGTTTCGCAGGCAAGCGGGATACGGTTATAGCCGGCAGCGGCTAGACGCAGGAATTCTTCGCGGATCATGGTGTGCCTCGTGGCAGGAGGAGCTGACAGTCAGGTATGCAAACGCGCCGGATAACCGGCCAGGATCAGGTCAGGCGCGCCAACGCCAGCGGGCCAGGGCCTTCATGACTTTCATCCAGAGTTTGCGAGTGACCACCACGATGGCGTTTCCAGAAGAGGATTGAACAGCGTCGGGCAACGTTATCTCAGCGGCCGGGTCCAGGCAACCGGGAATTAACAGGCGCAAATCGTCGATCACCAGCGCGGGAAACTCTTCGGCGATCGGCCGGCCATGGTTGTAGCCGTAGCTCAGCGCCACACATTTGACCCCGGCGGCTTTCGCCGCCAACACATCGCTGCGCGAGTCGCCGACGAACAGCGATTGAGAGGCCGGGATGTTGGCCATTTTCATCACGAAAAACAGCGCGGCCGGGTCAGGTTTTTTCTGTGGCAGGGTATCGCCACCGATGATCCAGCGAAAATAACGACCGATTTTCATCTGATCCAGCAGCGGCGCGACAAAGCGCTCCGGCTTGTTGGTGATCAGGGCCATTTCCACGCCTTGCTTGTGCAGCCACTTGAGGGTGGAACGCACACCGGGGTAGACGACCGTCAGTTCGTGATTGCCTTCATAGGCTTCGTTGAACAACTCCAGCGCCCGCTCGGCCTCGGCGTCATCGACGCCCTGGGCATCGATATGGTTGGCCAGGGCCCGCCGCACCAGCATGGGCGCGCCGTTGCCGACCCAGTGGCGCACGGCGTCAATTCCGGCGGCCGGGCGACCGAGCTTGAGCAGCATGTTGTCCACGGCCGCCGCCAGGTCCGGCACCGAGTCGACCAGCGTGCCGTCGAGGTCGAACATCACCAGACGCGGCAGGCTGCCGGGGAACAGCTGCTCAAAGCCGCTCATAGACGGGCCAGGGCCAGTTCGGCACGCATCTTTTCAATGACCTCTTTGTAGTCCGGCGCATTGAAAATGGCCGAGCCTGCGACAAAGGTGTCGGCACCGGCCTCTGCGATTTCGCGGATGTTATTGACGTTCACGCCACCGTCGATCTCCAGGCGGATATCACGGCCCGATGCCTTGATCAGCGCGCGGGCTTCGCGCAGCTTGTCGAGGGTACCAGGAATGAACTTCTGCCCGCCGAAGCCGGGGTTGACGCTCATCAGCAGGATCATGTCGACCTTGTCCATCACGTACTTGAGCACGTCCAGGGGCGTGGCCGGGTTGAACACCAGGCCGGCCTTGCATCCGCCTTCGCGAATCAACTGCAGGGAGCGGTCGATGTGCTGGGTGGCTTCGGGGTGGAAGGTGATGTAGGTGGCACCGGCCTCGATGAAGTCGCCGACGATGCGATCCACCGGGCTGACCATCAGGTGCGCGTCGATCGGCGCCGTGACGCCGTACTTGCGCAGCGCTGCGCAGACCATCGGGCCGATGGTCAGGTTGGGTACGTAATGGTTGTCCATGACATCGAAGTGCACGATGTCGGCGCCGGCGGCCAGAACGTTGTCCACTTCCTCGCCAAGGCGGGCGAAGTCGGCGGAGAGAATCGACGGAGCAATAGCGAAGGGCTGCATGACGCACCTGTTTTGAGCGAAATCACGATGGCGCGCATTGTATACCTCAAGGTTTGGCGCGCCCACCGTGGCAGACGATCAATACGCCGCGCGGTAGATCTTCTCGATATCGCTGGCGCTCAGTTTGCGTGGGTTATTGCGCATCAGTCGCTCGATCCCGGCTGCTTCCACCGCCATGGACGGTATCACTTCGTCCGTCACCCCAAGGCTGCTCAGGCCCTGGGGGATTTCCACGGCAGCACACAGCGCAACCATGGCCTCCACGGCTTCGTCAGCGGCTTCAAGGTCACTCAGGTGCGCGGTCTTTATGCCCATGGCTTCGGCAATGTCGCGCATGCGCTCGACGCAAGCCATCTTGTTCCACGCCATGACATACGGCAGCAACAAGGCGTTTGCCACACCATGGGACACGTGAAAGCGCCCCCCCAGCGGATACGCCAGCGCATGTACCGCCCCGACCCCGGCATTGCCGAACGCCATGCCGGCCATCAGGCTTGCAGTGGCCATGTCTTCGCGAGCTTGCAAATGAGCGGGGTTGGCGTAGGCCTTGGGCAAGGCGCGGGTGATCAGTTTTATTGCGCCGATAGCCAAGGCATCGGTGATCGGCGAGGCATTGAGCGACAGGTAGGACTCGATGGCATGCACCAGTGCATCGACGCCACTGGCGGCGGTCACGCTCCGGGGACAGGTGAGGGTCATCTGCGGGCTGACCAGCGCCACGTCCGGCAGCAGATAATCGCTGACGATACCTTTCTTGAGTTGCGCGGCCTTGTCGGAGAGGATGGCCACGTTGGTGACTTCAGAGCCGGTCCCGGCCGTGGTGGGGATGGCGATCATGGGCGCGCCTTTGCGCGGGACCTGATCGACCCCGAACATATCCTGCAGCTCGCCGTGGTAACCGGCGTAGACCCCCACGCATTTGGCAATGTCGATGGCACTGCCGCCGCCCAGGCCGATCAAGCCATCATGGCCGCCGTCACGGTAGGCCTGCATGCAGTCTTCAACGATGGCGATTTCCGGGTCCGGCATGACCCGGTCGAAAATTTCGTAGTCGCGCCCGCCCAGATGCTGCAGCGCCAGCTCCACGGTGCCGGACTTGACCAGCGCAGCGTCGGTGACGATCAGCGGGTTATCGACATCCAGCCGCGTCAGCTCGGCCGCCAGTTGCTCGATGGCAGCCGCACCGGTGATCAGTTTGTGGGCGATCTTGAATGAGGAAAGACTCATGTGCGCGGCCTCTTATTCGCGTATGGGCTGGCACAAGGATAGCTCGGTATTTAAGGTTGTCTTCCATTCAGCCCATGAATACACCGCAAATCCCCTGTGGGAGCGAGCCTGCTCGCGATGGCGGTAGAACATTCGACATTTTTATCGACTGACACTCCGCTATCGCGAGCAGGCTCGCTCCCACAGGGTACAGCACTGACCGTCAGACCTGCGCAGTACGCAGCTTCTCGCTACGCCCTCGCAACCACTCCAGAGTCAGCAACAGGATCACCGAAAAGGCGATCAGCAGCGTCGCGGCGGCGGCGATGGTGGGGCTGAGGTTCTCGCGGATACCGCTGAACATCTGCCTTGGCAGAGTTGCCTGCTCGGGACCGGCCAGGAACAGCGTCACCACCACTTCATCGAACGAGGTCGCGAAGGCGAACAGTGCGCCGGAGATCACGCCCGGGGCGATCAACGGCAAGGTCACTCGACGAAACGCCGTCAACGGCGAAGCCCCAAGGCTGGCGGCGGCCCGAACCAGGTTGTAGTTAAAGCCCTGCAGAGTCGCCGATACCGTGATGATGACGAACGGCACGCCCAGCACGGCATGGACCACGATCAGCGAGAAGAAACTGTTGCCCATTCCCAGCGGCGCGAAGAACAGGTAACTGGCCACCCCGATGATCACCACCGGCACCACCATCGGCGAGATCACCAGGGCCATCACCAGCGCCTTGCCTGGGAAATCACCACGGGTCAGGCCAATCGCCGCCAGGGTACCGAAGACCATCGCCAGTACCGTCGCCGCCGGGGCGACGATGACGCTGTTCCTCAGCGCCCGCATCCACTCCGCCGAAGCGAAGAAATCGTGGTACCACTGCAACGAAAAGCCTTGCAACGGGTACACCAGGAAGCTGCCGGAGTTGAACGACAATGGAATGATCACCAGCACCGGCAGGATCAGGAACAACAGGATCAGCCCGCAGAATATGCGCAAGCTGTAGAACCACACCCGCTCGACGGGGGACATGTAAGGACTCAGCATTTCAATCTCCCCTCAGCTCAGGCGCAGGCGGCTGGCGCCCACCAGCCAGTTGTAAATCAGATACAGCACGACGGTTGCCAGCAACAACAACCCGCCGAGCGCCGTGGCCATACCCCAGTTGATGCTGGTGTTGGTGTAGAACGCGACAAAATAGCTGACCATCTGATCGCTCGGGCTGCCCAGCAGCGCCGGAGTGATGTAGTAGCCGATGGCGAGGATGAACACCAACAGGCAACCGGCGCCGACACCGGCATAGGTCTGCGGGAAATACACGCGCCAGAAGCTGGCGAACGGATGGCAGCCCAGGGAAATCGCCGCACGCATGTAAGTCGGAGAGATACCTTTCATCACGCTGTAAATCGGCAGGATCATGAACGGCAGCAGGATATGGACCATGGAGATGTAGACACCGGCGCGGTTGAACACCAACTCCAGAGGCTTATCGATAATGCCCATGGCCATCAGGCCACTGTTGATCAGCCCGCCCGATTGCAGCAGCACGATCCACGCCGCCACCCGCACCAGGATCGACGTCCAGAACGGCAACAGCACCAAAATCATCAGCAGGTTGCTTTGGCGCGACGGCAGGTTCGCCAGCAGGTAGGCCAACGGATAGGCCAGCACCAGGCAGATCGCGGTAATCACCAGGCCCATCCAGAACGTACGGGCAAAAATATCCAGGTAGATCGCCTGGTCGGGGGTGGCCGGAGCCAGTTCGCCAAGATCATCAATGCGATGATCGACGGCCGCCAGCAGGTAATACGGGGTGACATCACTGGTGTTGCGGCGGATCACCTGCCAATACGCCGGATCCCCCCAGCGTTCGTCGAGGCTCTCCATCGCTTCTTTATAGGAAACCGGCTCGGTGGCGAACGGCAGCGCACGGGCGGTCTTGGTCAGCAGGCTGCGATAGCCGGCCAGCTCCATGTTCAGGCGCTTGGACAAATCGCCCAAGGTCTGATTCTTGCGCGCTTCGGCCAGGTCTTCGCTGGCGGCTTTGTATACTGGCTCGCCTGGCAACCCACGTCCGTCCCAGGCAGCGACCGCGGCGACAGTGCGCGGCATGCCGTTGACCACTTCCGGGTTGCTGACGCTTTTGAACAGCAGCGCCACGATTGGCACCAGGAACACCAGCAACAGAAACAACACCAGCGGCGCGATCAAGGCCTGGGCCTTCCAGCGGTTGACCCGCTCGGCGCGCTTGAGCCGTTGCTTCAGGGTGGGGCTGGTGCCCGCGTTCAGTGGAACGGCGATGGCCATGGCGAACTCCGCAAATCTTTTTGATCGTTACAGAAGCGGCGTGCCGCTTCTGTTCTTTTGAAACGTTGGCCTCTGAGCCGATCGTTCCCACGCTCCGCGTGGGAATGCATCCAATGACGCTCTGCGTCACAAAGGACGCGAAGCGTCCTGGGCGGCATTCCCACGCGGAGCGTGGGAACGATCTCTGTCAGCGGTTACTTCGCCGCCCAGGAGTTGAAGCGCTGCTCCAGTTGCTCACCGTTGTCAGCCCAGAAGCTGACGTCGATCTGCACCTGGTTGGCGATGTTTTCCGGGGTGGTCGGCATGTCTTTCAAGACATCCTTGGACAACAGCGGTACAGCCTGGGTATTGGCCGGGCCGTAGGCGATGTTTTCCGAGTAGATCTTTTGCTGCTGCGGTGCCACCGAGAAAGCGATGAATTTCTTCGCAGCTTCGGCGCGGGTCTTGTCCAGACCGCGTGGAATTGCCCACGCGTCGAAGTCGTAGATGCCGCCGTTCCACACCACTTTCAGGTTGCTTTCCTTCTGCACCGCGGCGATCCGACCGTTGTAGGCCGAGCTCATGACCACGTCACCGGAAGCCAGGTACTGCGGCGGCTGAGCGCCGGCCTCCCACCACTGGATGTTCGGCTTGAGTTCGTCGAGCTTCTTGAAGGCACGATCCTGGCCATCTTTGCCGGCCAGCACTTTGTACACGTCTTTCGGCGCGACGCCGTCGGCCATCAAGGCAAATTCCAGGGTGTACTTGGCGCCTTTACGCAGGCCACGCTTGCCTGGGAATTGCTTGGTGTCCCAGAAATCCGCCCAACTGGTCGGTGCGGTTTTCAGTTTGTCGGCGTTGTAGGCCAGCACGGTGGACCACACGAAGAAGCCCACGCCGCAAGGCTGGATGGCGCCCTTGACGTAGTCTTCGGCCTTGCCGAACAGAGCCGGGTCCAGTTGCTCGAACATGTCTTCGTCACAACCACGGGACAGCTCCGGGGACTCGACTTCCACCAAGTCCCACGAAACGCTCTTGGTGTCGACCATGGCCTTGACCTTGGCCATTTCACCGTTGTATTCGCCAGCGATGATCTTGCCGTTGCCGGCTGCTTCCCACGGCGCGTAGAAGGCTTTGGCCTGAGCCGCCTTGTTCGCCCCACCGAAAGACACCACAGTCAGGTCCGGGCCCGCCGCCATCGCGCTTGCCGCACCCATCATGCCCAGGGTCAGGGCTGTGAACTTCAGGGATCTCAACATTTATTGTTCTCTCCACGTGCAGGGTTGGTGTTGGTACAGCAGGGGGCGATCAATTCGCCTCTAGAAGGGGATCGAGCGCACGCACATGCTCGACTTGCCAGCCAAGCGGAACCACGTCCCCAACAGCGAGCCCGGGATCGAGTTCGGCAATCGGTTGTTTCACGAAGAAGTCATTCTTGCCACAGACCTCCAGGCGAACCCGGACGTGGTCGCCCAGATAGATGAATTCCGCCACCCTCCCTGAGAAGCGGTTGACACATTGTTCGCTTGCGCCGTTGAGGCTCACCCGCTCCGGGCGGATCGACAGGGTCACCGGCTCGCCGGGTTTGCCGACGTTCACCGCCAGGGCCTCGACCTTTTCACCACGCCCCAGCTCCACCAGGCAACGATCGCCGGTCTGGCTGTGCAGGCGGCCGTTGAGACGGTTGTTCTCGCCGATGAAGTTGGCGACGAAGGTGTTCCTTGGCTCTTCGTAGAGGGTGCGTGGCGGGGCAATCTGCTGGATTTCGCCTTGATGGAACACCGCTACCCGGTCGGACATGGTCAAGGCTTCGCCCTGGTCGTGAGTCACATAGACCACGGTGACACCGAGGCGCTGATGCAGATGCTTGATCTCCATCTGCATGTGTTCACGCAGTTGTTTGTCCAGGGCGCCAAGGGGTTCGTCCATCAGCACCAGTTGCGGCTCGAACACCAGCGCCCGGGCCAGGGCCACGCGCTGTTGCTGGCCGCCGGACAACTGTGCCGGGTAGCGTTGGGCAAACGTGTCCAGCTGGACCATGCTCAAGACGCGCTTGACCCGATCACTCACGTCGCTTTTGTTCAAGCCGCGCACGGTCAGCGGGAAGGCCAGGTTCTCGGCAACGGTCATGTGCGGGAACAAAGCGTAGTTCTGGAACACCATGCCGATGTCACGCTTGTGGGGCGGCACGTTGTTGATGGAGCGTCCGGCCAGCTGGATCTCACCGGCAGTGGGTGTTTCAAACCCGGCGAGCATCATCAGGCTGGTGGTTTTGCCGGAACCGGACGGCCCGAGCAGAGTCAGGAATTCGCCTTTGCGAATGTCCAGGTTGAGGTCCTTGACGATCAGGTTCTCGCCGTCGTAGCTCTTTTGCACACCACGAAAGCTGACCAGTACATCACTGGCCCCCGCGCTTGAATCGACCTGGCTCATACCCGCACCTTTTGTATTGATGACTGCTTGTGAATCAAGCCTAGTGGAGCCTGGGGCCTGCGCAAATCGGGGCGCAGGAGAGAATCGCCTCAGCCGGATGGAAGAGTCGGTGTAGGGATTTCCCTACAAGGATGGCGGGATTGGATAAGGACAGTCGTGAGTTATGAGCTGCAAGCTGCAAGCAAGGACAAAAGCGGTGTTGGGGCGTGTCGCAAATGGATATGCCGACACACTGCCCCTGTGGGAGCGAGCCTGCTCGCGATGGCGGCGGATCAACCAGCATCGTGGTTGACTGACACACCGCCATCGCGAGCAGGCTCGCTCCCACAGGGGATTGTGGTGGGCTTAGAGCAACTTATGCTCCATCGCATACTTCACCAGTTCCGCCAAGGAAGTGATGTTGAGTTTCTGCATCAGCCGCGCTTTGTGAGTGCTGATGGTTTTGCTGCTCAGGGCCAATTGCTGGGCGATGTCGTTGACGTTGGCCCCTTGGGCCAGGCGCTCGAAGACCGAGAATTCGCGCTCGGACAGCAGCGAGTGCAGCGGTCGGCTGTCGGTCAGGCCCACTTCGAAAACCATGCGGTCGGCCAGTTCCGGGTCGATGTAACGTCCGCCGGCCGCGACCTTGCGAATCGCCATGAGCAGCAAGGCCGGGTCGCTGTCCTTGGTCGCGTAGCCGGCGGCACCGACCTTCAGCGCGCGCGCCGCCATTTGCGCCTCGTCGTGCATCGACAACACCAGGATGGCCGGCGGATTGTTCAACGCACGGATCCGCGGGATCGCCTCCAGACCATTGACGCCAGGCATGGAGATATCCAACAGCACCACTTCGCAGGGCACATGCCGCAGGGTCTCCAGCAATTGTTCGCCATTGCTCGCCTCCCCCACGACCACCAGGTCCTTCGCCAGGCCGATCAACTGCTTGATGCCTTCGCGCACGATGGTGTGGTCTTCGGCTACCAGTACACGGATCACGTTTTTCTCCAGATTCAGAATCTCATCGCGAGCAGGCTCGCTCCCACAGGGTTGTGCGTGTGTGCATCTCAATCAATGTGGGAGCGAGCCTGCTCGCGATAGCGTCAGCCAAGCCAAGCCAAGCCAAACAAAAATCATCAGGCCTCATTCACCGGTACCCGCACCGCCAGGGTCGTCCCCTCCCCTGGCTCACTTTCCAACGATAACTGCCCGCCCATGATCAACACCCGCTCCCGCATGCCGACCAGACCAAAGGAGGTCGGCCGACCCGTGGCGGGAACGAATCCTACACCGTCGTCGCTCACCGTCAGACAAAGCTGGTCGTCTTCCTGCACCAGCGTCAGTTCTACAGTATGCGCCTGAGCATGGCGCATCACATTGGTCAGCGCTTCCTGGAGAATTCGAAACAGACCGATGGCCTTGGCGTCGCTCAAGGGCGGAAGATTGTCCGGCACCTGCACCAGGCATGGGATCTGCGTGCGCGCCTCGAAACGCCGCGCCTGCCATTCGATGGCCGAGGCGATGCCCGCATCAAGGATCGGAGGTCGCAATGCCGTCGCCACGTCCCGCACCAACTGGAACAACTGGGCAATCAGGCGCTTCATGCTGTTGAGCCGCTCTTGCAGGCCCGGGTCGAGCTGCGCATAGGCCAGTTCGCACATGGACGTTTCCAGCTTCAAGACGGTCAACATTTGCCCCAACTCGTCGTGGACTTCCCGAGCTATGCGCGCCTTTTCCTCTTCCCGCACGCTCTCCAGGTGCGCCGACAATTCGCGCAGTTGCTCCCTGGAGCTGGCCAGCTCCAGTTCGATGCGCTTGCTTTCGGTGATGTCCCAGACGATACCGTCCCACACGTAAGCGCCGTCTTCGAGACGACGGGTAATGGCCTTGATCTCGGCCCAGCGCTCCCGGCCTTCGCGGGTCAGGATGCGCCCCTGCCACGACCAGTCGCTGTCGCTGTCCAGCGCCTGATCCTGAGTGCGGTGATAACTGGCCTTGTCCTGGGGGTGTACGAGGCTGCGCAGGCCGGTGTCGCTACGGGCCAGGGTCGCGGGCGAATACCCCACGAGGCTTTCGCTACCCTCACTGATGTAGGCAAAGTCGATCTGCCCGGTTACCGGCGCCCGCTCCAGGCGAAAGACCAGGCCCGGGACGTTGGCAGCGATCCCCTGCAAGCGCGCCTCGCTTTCGCGCAGCGCCGCCAGCGCGCGACGGCGCTCGGTGACGTCGTTTATGTAGACCACCAGGTATTCGGCATCGCGAAAGCGCAGGAAGCTCAAGGAAACATCGGCCGGAAGGATACTTCCATCAGCCCGCACGCATTCGGTTTCGAAACTCTGTGGCCCCTCCTCACTGGCCCGGGCGCGTTTCCACAGGTTCAGCCAGCGATCCATGTGCAGGCCCGGTTCGAAGTCGATCAAGGGGCGTTCAATGATCGCGCCCGGCGCATAGCCCAGCATGATTTCGGCGGCGCGGTTGGCATACCGTACATGGCTATCCCAATTGACCCAGAGAATGCCGACAGTGCTTTGGTCGATGGAAAATTGTGTCAGGCGCAGGGCTTCCTCGCTGGCGGCCCGCTGGGCGATGTCATTTCGCGCATTGCGCAGGCGCCGCTCCAGCGCCCTTTGCTCGCGGCGCTGCCAGAACACGATCGCCACGCAGCTCAAGAGCAGGGCCAGCAGTAATAGGGTCAGGTTTTGCCAGAAACCTGGGGTGTCGGTCAGCCGCGGATATTTGGGCTTGAGCCAGCGACTGTGCAGTTGCTCAAGTTCCTTGGCCGGGATCGCCTGCAAACCGCTCTCGATGATGTCGGCCAACTCCGGCCAATCCCGGCGAGTGGCGACGCGCAACAATTGCGGCAGGCCGATATCGCCTACGACCACCAGCCCGGAGAACTCAGGCTCGACCATCAGTCGCCCCAGCTGCGCCTCATCGACCACCGCGTAACCGGCCTGCTGGCTCAACAACAGTTGCAACGCCTGACGCTCCAACGGTACGCCTTGAAGATTCAACGTCGGGTAGTTGCTACGCAAATAATCGGCCGTGGTACTGGGCATGCGCACCGCCACCCGCACTTGAGCATCGAGCTTTTCCAGCTCGACCCCTTCGGCGCCCTTCTTCTGGCCCACGATCAATTGCGGCACGCGCATGTAGGGGTCGGAAAACCGCCAGAGTCGCAGCCCGGCCGGGGTCTGGCTCAGCCCTGGGGCAATATCCACCTCACCGGAGCGCAACGCGGCTTCCAACTGCACCACGTCCTGGAAATTGCGCCAGGTCAGTTCGACATTCAACGCCTTGCCCAACCACTGCATCAGCTCGACATTGGTGCCGGACAGACGCTGCAAGCGCCGGTCATATTGCGCATAGGGCGCCTGCAACACGAGGCCGACGCGCAGTTGCGGATGCTGGAGCAGCCATTGTCGCTGGCCCGCGTCCAGTTGCACCCCAGTCAACGACGGTGCGGGCGCGGCCCACGCCATCAAGGGAAGCCATAAACAGCCGATAACCCACAGGCAGCAAAAACGCATCATCGAAGTCTCATGCACTGACAAATACTGACCAACCCATTAGGCTGCCGGAAATACTTCTGGTCATGGAATATCCGATGCCCTTTGTTTATCGCCTGGCATTGCCAGCATTGTGCCTGTCGCTGATCCTGCCGAGTGCCTTTTCTGTACAGGCTGAAGAACCGGCCCCCGCGGCGGCGGATCAAGCCACCGAGGAAAAACCGGTCGAGCGTCCGCCTTTGCTCGAGCGCAGCGAGGAAGAAGCGACAGCGCTTGAACGGGAGATCCCGGTCCAGGAGCAACAACAGCTACAAACCGGCAGCGACACCTTCCTGGCTCTCTGGAAACCAGCCAACACCAGCGAACCCAAGGGTGCGGTCATCATAGTCCCCGGCGCCGGCGAAACCGCTGACTGGCCTCAAGTGATCGGCCCGATGCGCAAAAAGTTACCGGATATCGAGTGGAGCAGCCTGAGTATCACCCTGCCGGACCTGCAAAGCGACGTCATCGCACCGCGCGTGGTGGAAACACCGCCCGAGACCAAACCGGCCGACGTGGCTGGCGCGGCACCGGACGCCACGACCGCAGCACCGATTGAACAAGTGGCGGGCGGCGAGGCTGACGCTGTGGATCCGGTCGTTGCCCAAACCAGCGAGGAACACCTCCTGGCCGATGCCGAACGTATCTTTGCCCGCATCGATGCGGCACTGGCCTACGCCGAACAGCAGGGCGCCCGCAGCATTGTTCTGCTGGGCCACGGCACCGGCGCCTATTGGGCGGCACGTTACCTGAATGAAAAACAGCCCTCGCAGATCGAGCGTTTCGTGATGGTCGCCGCCCAGACCCCGCTCGCAGTCAAGCCCGCCCTGGCCGAACTGACCCCCACCTTGAAGCTGGCCACCGCCGACATCTTCTACATGGACAAACCGCAGGATCGCAATGCAGCGCTGGAGCGTTTACAGGCCAGTAAGCGTCTTAAAGGGTCGAGCTTCAGTCAGGTGTCACTCAAAGCGGTGCCCAACTCATCGGCGCAGCAAGAACAGCTGTTTCGTCGGGTACGGGGTTGGTTGAACCCGCAGAAGCCGGGGGAGTGAGGCTTAGACAAGCCCCAAGCCAGCCACCGTGGCGATCCCCTTCTAGCGAAAGTCCCGGCGCTCGCGGATCAACCGATAGGCGTTGTGCAACTCCCGGGTCTTGTCGGTGGCGTCACGCACTTGCAACGGCGTCGCCCCACTGCCGGCAATCTTGTCCGGGTGGTGACGACTGAGCAGACGGCGATAAGCCCGCTTGATCTGCGACGGCTCGCTGGTGGCCGAAACTCCCAGCAAGCGTAACGCCTCCTGATAGGTCGCGCCGCTGTTGGGCAACGACTGTTTGTGTGGTTCGTAATCCGCCGCCAGTGCCTGGACCTGTTGCGGCGTCCACCCCAGCCATTTGCCCCACTGAGCAAGCAACTCACGCTCGGCTATGCCCGCGCGCCCGTCGGCCCAGACCATCCGCCAGCAGGCGCGCAGCACACCCTCAGCCGCATGGGGCTGGGTCGCAAGGCGACGCAAATAACCGCGCAAATGGTCGTTTCCGGTTTTGCCCCGGTTGAATGCGGCGACGGCCCGGCGTTGCGCTGGCTCGCTCAGGTCCAGCGCGCGCATCTCCTGACGCGCCTGCTGGATGTGCCCATCCACCACTCGTCCATCGCTCTTGGCCAGCCGGCCCAGCAATACAAACAGCAACTCATCGTTGCGTAATGCCGGACGGCCACCCAAACGCTCGCGCAGCTGCGCCCAGCCTTGCAGATTAAGTCGCCGATCCAGCGCCTGTCCTAATAACGCTCCCAGCATGGCCCCCGGAATGCTGGCTATGGCAAAGCCCGCCCCGGCTCCAATCAGAGTCCCTGGCCACCACATATCAACGGCTCGCTTCTATCAAGGTTTCAACCTGCGCCAAACGTTCATGAGTCCCCACATCCACCCAGTGTCCCTTCAGGTGCTCGCCGCTGACCTGGCCCTCGGCCATGGCCTTGCGTAGCAGCGGTGCGAGTTTGAACGCGCCGTCCAGGCAACCCTCGAACAACCGCGGATGCAAGACGGCAATGCCGCTGTAGGTCAGTTTGTCGGCAGCCGCCCCGCCATCATGAATCTGTCCGTCGGCCAGGAGGAAATCGCCGCCCGGATGGTGTTCGGGATTATCCACCAGTACCAGGTGCGCCAAGCCGTCCAGAGGTCGGCGCAAGGCGCTGAAATCGTAATCGGTCCAGATGTCGCCGTTGACCACCAGGAACGCCTCGTCGCCCAACAACGGCAGGGCGCGGAAAATGCCACCGCCGGTTTCCAGCGGCTCACCTTCGGGCGAGAAATGAATGCTCACGCCAAAACGTGAACCGTCCCCTAGATAATCTTCGATTTGCTGACCGAGCCAGGCGTGATTGATCACAATGTCCTTGAACCCGGCCCGAACCAAGGCACGCAGATGGTATTCGATCAAGGGAACGCCGCCGGCACGAACCAGCGGCTTGGGCGTGGTGAGGGTCAAGGGCCGCATCCGCTCCCCTTTACCCGCCGCCAGGATCATCGCTTTCATGCCGTCGCTCCGGCCGACTGACGCAGGCTGGAGAGCAACTGATCCAGTTCCGCCAGTTCAGGGCGACGGGCAATGACCGCTTCTATATAGGCAAAGAAGCGCGGCACATCGCCCAGATAGCGCGGCTTGCCGTCGCGGTGGCAAATACGCGCGAAAATCCCGATGACCTTGAGATGGCGCTGCACGCCCATCAGGTCGCTGGCCCGCAGGAAATCCTCGAAGTCCGGCTGGACCGGGATGCCAAGCGCACCGGCCTGCTGCCAGTAATCCTCGAGCCAGCCACGCACGCGCTCCTCGGGCCAACTGAGAAAGGCATCCTTGAACAGACACGTGACGTCATAGGTCACCGGGCCGTAGACCGCATCCTGAAAGTCCAGTACGCCGGGGTTCGGTTCGCTGAGCATCAGGTTGCGCGGCATGTAGTCGCGATGAACCAGCACTTTCGGCTGAGCCAGCGCGCTGTTGATCAGCAGGTCGCTGGCCTGCTGCCAGAGCACTTGTTGAGCAGCATCGAATTCGATACCCAGCTCATGCTTGACGTACCACTCAGGAAACAGCTCCAGCTCCCGGCGCAGCAAAGCGACGTCGTAGCTGGGCAGTGGCGCGACCATCGGCAGTTGCTGGAAAGCCAGCAGGGCCTGGAGGGCGTCACGGAATAATGGGTCGGCATTGTCGCCGTTGATCACATCCAGATACGTCTGATTGCCCAGGTCATTGAGCAAAAGAAAACCGCGCTCAAGGTCTTCGGCATAAATTTTTGGCACGTTGATGCCGGATTTAGCCAGCAAAAAAGCAATGTCCACGAAGGGTTTGCAGTTTTCCTGGGGCGGTGGCGCATCCATAACGATCAAACTGCGGCCCTCGCCTTCCCAGCGGAAATAACGGCGAAAACTCGCGTCGCTGCTGGCCGCAGTCAACGTGGCCGGGGGTACGGCGCCCCAGCCCTGCTGAACAAAAAGGATCGGCAGCTGCTCATCGAGCCAAACTTTCAGGTGTTGCAGGCGTACATCTTGGTCAGGCATTGCAAGGGTCTCCGACGGCGCTAGCCGTCAAGCGGGTCATGCTTTATTATCCAGCATCTTTTTCAGACCATCGAGAGGCGTGCGGCCCACACCGCGGGCAGATGGCACGCAGGAAGCCCGGACTAATAAGATGGCATTGAAATCCCCCGCGTTTCGTAAAAAATTTCCGTTGCTGGTCACCGGCAGTCTGCTGGCCCTGCAACCCTTGGCCTCTTCATTCGTCGTCGCGGTAGAGCAGTATGACTGCTCCGTCTCCGCTTCGGGTGCCTGGGACTGTTCGCCCAAGACGCCGGCTGCTGCATTGCCGCCACGTCCGGTGCATGACGGCAGTGCGGTTTCCGCCAGCGGCGAGGCCCCGGCCGACAGCAGCTCGGGCGAAGAAGCCGGCGACAAGCCCGTGCTCGTCACCGAAGCCAAAGGCCGCGGCCTGAAGTCTCGCAGTGCGGACTACAGTCACCTGGACTGGGTTCCACGGGAGAACCTCACCCCTGCCCAATTGGCCGAAACCGGTCCTTATTGCGCCGGCGCCTATATCGAGCCCGTTCGTCCTGGCATGAATGACAAGACGGACAAAAGCGACGCTCCGACCTTCCTTGGCGCCAAAGCATCGCGCTACCAGCAGGAAGAGCAGGTGGCAACGCTGGCCGGCGACGTGGTCATGCGTCAAGGCAGCATGCAGGTCGAGGCCGACGAGGCCAACCTGTACCAGGCTGAAAACCGCGGCGAGCTGAGCGGCAACGTGCGCGTTCGCGATAACGGTGCGCTCATCGTCGGCGACCACGCCGATGTGCAGTTGGACACTGGCGAAGCCAAGGTCGACAACGCCGAATACGTGATGCACAAGTCGCGCATCCGCGGTAACGCGCTGTACGCCAAGCGTGCTGAAAACGCGATCATCCGTCTCAAGGACGGTACGTACACCACGTGCGAGCCGGGCAGCAACGCCTGGACGCTCAAGGGCAACAACATCACCCTGAACCCGGCTACCGGCTTCGGCACCGCCACCAACGTGACGCTGCGGGTCAAGGACTTCCCGGTCCTGTATACGCCGTACATCTATTTCCCGATCGATGACCGTCGCCAGTCCGGCTTCCTGCCGCCGACCATCGGCACTGGCAGCGATACCGGCTTTTTGCTGGTCACCCCGTATTACTTCAACCTGGCACCCAACTACGATGCCACGTTGTACCCACGTTACATGAGCAAGCGCGGCCTGTTGATGGAAGGCGAATTCCGCTACCTGACCAAGTCCAGCGAAGGTCAGTTCGGTGCGGCGTACCTCAACGATGAAGAGGACGAACGTAGCAAGCAGTCCGACTACAGTAAGACCCGTTACATGTACAATTGGCAGCACAAGGGCGGGCTCGACTCGCGCGTGCTGACGGAAGTCGACTACACCAAGATCAGCGACCCTTATTACTTCCAGGATCTGGAGTCCGACCAGATTGGTGTCGAGTCCAATGACTATGTAAACCAGCAGGGCGCCGTCAGCTATCGGGGTGACAACTACGTTGCACGTGTGAATGCCCAGGCTTACCAGATGGCGACGATTTCGAAGATCACGCCGTATAACCGCCTGCCGCAGATCACCTTCAACGGCGAACTGCCGCAGCACCCGTATGGTCTGGATTTCGCCTACAAGACGGAACTGGTGCGGTTTGATCGGGATTTGCGGACCGGTAACTATACTGATAAAGACGGGAACTCCGACGAGGCATGGCTGGACACCAACGTTCGCGGCCTGGCACGGGCTAACGGCAATCGCCTGAACCTGGCGCCGGTTGTGAGCCTACCAATGGAAGCAAGCTATGGCTTCATCAAGCCGTCGCTTAAATACCAGTACACCCAATACGATCTGGACCTGGATGGCACGGGCAAGTCGCAAATTGCCGCACAGTCTGCCGAGGCTGATCGTCTGCGGGGTACTTATAGTGGCAGCCAGAGCCGCGGCGTCCCAATCGCCAGTATCGATAGCGGTCTGTACTTCGACCGGGACACCCAGTGGTTTGGCAGTAACTACCGTCAAACCCTGGAGCCGCGCCTGTTCTACCTCTATGTTCCGGAGAAAGATCAGAGCGACATCCCGGTTTTCGACACTGGCGAATCCACCTTCAGCTACTCCTCGCTGTTCCGGGACAACCGTTTCTCCGGCTCCGACCGTGTCGGCGACGAGAACAAACTCTCCCTGGGCGTGACCAGCCGCTGGATCCAGGAAAACGGTTTCGAGCGCCAGCGTGTCAGCGTTGGCCAGGCCTTTTACTTCAAGGACCGCGAAGTTCAACTGCCAGGCATCGATTTCAACACGCGTGAAGACGCCAAATCAGACGTATCTCCTTATGCACTGGAGTACGAGTTCCGCTGGAACCGCGATTGGCGAACCACGGCTACCTACAACTGGGACCCGGACACCCGCAGCCCCCGCTCGGGCAGCGCGATGTTCCACTACCAGCCTGAAGACAACCCGAACAAGGTCATCAACGCCGGTTACCGCTACCGCAACGACCAGGTGCGCTACGACCAGACTACTGGCCAATGGTCCGTGGGTGGTGGCGACTATGGCACTCCGGGCACTCCGGGCTACGTGAAGGACTACTACAAGATCCAGCAGCACGACTTCTCGGTCATCTGGCCGGTCGTGCCGCAGTGGAATCTCATCAGCCGCTGGCAGTATGACTACAACCGCAACCGTACCCTGGAAGCCTTCGGTGGTTTCGAATACGACAATTGCTGCTGGAAACTGCGCCTGATCAACCGTTACTGGGTCGACTATGAAGAGTTCACTCAAGCCGCCCCGGAAAACGAGAAGGGCGACCATGGCATCTTCCTCCAAATTGTCCTGAAGGGACTCGGCGGCCTCACCGGCGCCAAGGTAGAGAGCTTCCTCGACAAAGGCATCCAAGGTTATCGTGAACGTGAAGACCAAGCTTTCTGATTGTCTGCGCCCGCTGATGCTGGGCGCACTGTTCCTGGGTACTGCGGCCAACGCCGCGGTACAGCCCATCGACAAAGTGGTGGCTATCGTCGACAACGACGTGGTCATGCAAAGCCAGCTGGACCAGCGCGTCCATGAAGTGCAGCAGACCATCGCCAAGCGCGGTGGTGGCCTGCCGCCTCCGGGCGTACTGGATCAACAGGTGCTCGAACGCCTGATCGTCGAAAACCTGCAATTGCAGATTGGCGAACGCTCGGGCATTCGCATCACTGATGAAGAATTGAACCAGGCCGTCGGCACCATTGCCCAGCGCAACAACATGAGCGTCGACCAGTTCCGCGCCGCCCTGGCTCGCGACGGCCTCTCTTACGAGGACGCTCGCGATCAGATCCGCCGCGAGATGATCATCAGCCGTGTGCGCCAGCGTCGTGTAGCCGAACGCATCCAGGTGTCCGAGCAGGAAGTGAAAAACTTCCTCGCCTCCGATCTGGGCAAGATGCAGCTTTCCGAGGAACTGCACTTGGCGAACATCCTGGTTCCTACCCCGGAAAGCGCCAACTCCGAAGCCATCCAGAATGCTTACCGCCAGGCGATGGACATCTACCAGCAACTCAAGCAAGGCGCCGACTTCGGTCAGATGGCCATTGCCAGGTCTGGCAGTGACAACGCCCTGGAAGGTGGTGATATGGGCTGGCGCAAAGCCGCCCAATTGCCCCCTCCGTTCGATCGCGAACTGAGCAGCATGGCCGTGGGTGACATCACCCAACCAGCCCGCACGCCCGGCGGCTTCATTATCCTCAAGCTGTTGGAAAAGCGCGGTGGCGGTGCTCAGGTGCGTGACGAAGTGCATGTTCGTCATATCCTGATCAAGCCAAGCGAGATCCGCAGCGAAGCCGAGACCCAGCGTCTGGCGCAAAAGCTTTATGAGCGCATCGAAGCGGGTGAAGATTTCGCCGAGCTGGCCAAGAGCTTCTCGGAAGACCCGGGTTCAGCCCTCAACGGCGGCGACCTGAACTGGGTTGACCCGAACGCACTGGTGCCCGAGTTCCGCCAGGTGATGGCCGAGACACCACAAGGCCAGTTGTCCAAGCCGTTCAAGAGCCCTTATGGCTGGCACGTACTGGAAGTCCTTGGCCGCCGCGCCACCGACAGCACCACCCAGGCTCGTGAACAACAGGCGATGACCGTGCTGCGCAACCGCAAATACGACGAAGAGCTGCAAACCTGGCTGCGTCAGATTCGCGATGAAGCCTACGTCGAAATCAAACTCCCTGGTGCAGACCAGGCAGCGCAGTGAAACCCAAGCGTTTCGCGCTGACACCCGGCGAGCCTGCCGGCATCGGTCCCGACCTGTGCCTGCTGCTCGCCTCGCAACCCCAGCCACATCCCCTGATAGCCATCACCAGCCGCGATCTGCTCCTCGAGCGGGCTGCGCAGCTGGGGGTGGTCGTCGACCTGCTGCCGGTGACACCGGGGGCCTGGCCGGATGTCCCGGCACCCGCCAACAGCCTGTATGTCTGGGATACGCCACTGGGCGCCCCGGTGGTTACCGGGCAACTGGACAAGACCAACGCGGCATTCGTCCTGCAAACCCTGACCCGCGCTGGCCAGGGCTGCCTGGACGGGAGTTTCGCCGGCATGATCACCGCTCCGGTGCACAAGGGTGTGATCAACGAATCCGGGATTGCCTTTTCCGGACATACCGAGTTCCTGGCGGACCTGACCCACACCACGCAGGTGGTAATGATGCTCGCCACCCGCGGCCTGCGCGTGGCACTGGTGACCACGCACCTGCCCTTGCGGGACGTCGCCGATGCCATCACCCCCCAACGCCTGGAGCGGGTCACGCGGATATTGCACGCCGACCTGCAGGAAAAGTTCGGCATCGCCCGGCCCCGTATCCTGGTGTGCGGGCTCAACCCCCATGCCGGTGAAGGCGGACATCTGGGCCATGAAGAAATCGACACCATAGAACCCACCTTGGAGCGCTTGCGCAGCGAGGGCATGGACCTGCGTGGCCCGCTGCCTGCCGACACTCTGTTCACCCCCAAATATCTGGAGCACTGCGACGCGGTGCTGGCGATGTACCACGATCAGGGCCTGCCCGTACTGAAGTACAAAGGCTTCGGCGCGGCAGTCAACGTAACCCTGGGCCTGCCGATCATCCGCACATCGGTGGACCATGGCACCGCCCTGGACCTGGCCGGCAGTGGCAGGATCGATACCGGCAGCCTGCAGGTCGCCTTGGAAACCGCCTACCAGATGGCCGAGACCCATTTATGACCGAGCAATACCAACACCGCGCGCGTAAGCGCTTCGGCCAGAACTTCCTGCATGACGCTGGCGTAATCGATCGCATCCTGCGCTCCATCAATGCCAAACCCGACGATCGCCTGCTGGAGATTGGCCCGGGCCAGGGCGCGCTGACCGAAGGCCTGCTCGGCAGCGGTGCGCAACTGGATGTGGTGGAACTGGACAAGGATCTGATCCCGATCCTCAACCAGCAGTTCGCTGGCATGAGCAATTTCAACCTGCACCAGGGCGACGCGCTGAAGTTCGACTTCAATAGCCTGGAGGCTGCGCCCAATAGCCTGCGGGTGGTGGGGAATCTGCCGTACAACATCTCCACGCCGCTGATCTTTCATCTGCTGAGCAACGCTGGCCTGATCCGCGACATGCACTTCATGTTGCAAAAAGAGGTGGTCGAACGGCTCGCTGCTGGCCCTGGCGGCGGTGACTGGGGTCGCCTGTCGATCATGGTTCAGTACCATTGCCGGGTCGAACATCTGTTCAACGTAGGCCCTGGGGCATTCAACCCGCCCCCCAAAGTCGACTCGGCCATCGTCCGCCTGGTACCCCATGCCGTCCTGCCGCACCCGGCCAAGGATCATCGCCTGCTGGAGCGCGTCGTACGCGAAGCTTTCAATCAGCGTCGCAAAACCCTGCGCAACACCCTGAAGCTATTGCTCAGCAGCGCCGAAATCGAAGCCGCCGGCGTTGACGGCAGCCTGCGTCCCGAGCAATTGGACCTGGCGGCGTTCGTGCGCCTGGCCGACAAACTCAGCGAACAGGTAACGCCCAAAGCCGACGCCATCTGACAAGCTCATCGCTATCGGGTGGGACGTCTGGTCTACTACCCGATACATGGCCTAGACTGATCTTCTCAGCTACGCCCGCGTCCCGCTTCGCTTTTAAGGCCTTTTTGCATGTCCGATCTTCGTTATCAGGTCGACGTCAGCGTCGCCACCCGCTTTCTGGCAGAACAGTCGCAACCTGAGCACAACCGTTTCGCCTTCGCCTATACCATTACCGTGAGCAACAACGGCTCATTGCCAGCCCGCCTGCTATCACGCCACTGGGTCATCACCGACGGCGATGGTCATGTTGAGCACGTGCGGGGCGAGGGTGTGGTCGGTCAGCAACCGCTGATCGACGCTGGAAAAAGCCACAGCTACAGCAGCGGGACGGTGATGACGACCAAGGTCGGCACCATGCAGGGCACGTACCAGATGCTGGCGGAGGACGGCACGCGTTTCGACGCGATCATCAAGCCGTTTCGCCTGGCGGTACCCGGAGCCCTGCACTGATGGCGACGTATGCGGTCGGCGATCTGCAAGGTTGCCTGGACCCGCTCAAATGCCTGCTGGAACGGGTCGCCTTCGACCCACAGAAAGACACGCTGTGGCTGGTGGGCGATCTGGTCAATCGCGGCCCACAATCGCTTGAGACCTTGCGCTTTCTCTACAACATCCGCGATTCGCTGGTCTGCGTGCTCGGTAATCACGACCTGCACCTGCTGGCCGCCTGGCAGAACATCGAGCGCCTGAAAAAATCCGATACCTTGAGCGAGATCCTCGATGCTCCCGATTGCGTCGAGCTGCTGGAATGGCTGCGCCTGCAAAAGCTCATGCACTACGACGAGCAGCGCAACCTGGCGCTGGTGCACGCCGGCATCCCACCCCAGTGGTCCTTGCGCAAGGCGCTCAAGTACGCCGACGAAGTCGAACACGCGCTGCGCGACGACAACCTGTTCGGCCCCTACCTGGATGGCATGTACGGCAATGAACCGGTCAAATGGGACAACGATCTCACCGGCACCGCCCGTCTGCGAGTCATCACCAATTATTTCACCCGCATGCGCTTCTGCACCCGCGACGGTAAGCTGGACCTCAAGGGCAAGGAAGGCATCGAGACCGCGCCACCTGGCTACGCCCCTTGGTTCAAACACAAAGAGCGCAAGACCCGTAATCTGAAGATCATTTTCGGGCACTGGGCGGCACTGGAAGGCCAATCCGACGAACCTGGGGTTTTCGCCCTCGACACCGGATGCGTATGGGGTAGCGCGATGACGCTGATGAACGTCGACTCTGGCGAGCAACTGCGTTGCGAGTGTGACGAACAGGGTCACGCCAAATCCCTTCATCATCCGACCATTGCATCAGTAACGGCCGCTACCATCGTTTGAACGGTGCCACGCGTCAGGCTACAGGAGTCCCAAATGACCGCTTTTAAACGCATCCCCCCAGAGCAGGCCCAGGCCCTGCGTGAAACAGGCGCGGTTGTCGTCGACGTTCGAGACCCGGCCACCTTCGCCGCCCTGCACATCAGCGGCTCGACCCATCTGGATAACCACTCCCTCTCCGATTTCATCCGCAATGCGGACCTCGATGCCCCCGTGGTGGTGGTCTGTTATCACGGCAACTCCAGCCAGAGCGCAGCCGCTTACCTGGTCAGCCAAGGCTTCTCCGATGTCTATAGCCTGGACGGCGGTTTTGAGCTGTGGCGCACGACTTATCCTGCAGAAACAGCCCCAGGTAACCCGGAATAATTTTTATGACGCCCAAGCCCACGTGAACCGCGGGTTTGGGTGATGGCGGACGAACGGTCTGCCACAACTAATTACGCATTCAACCTTTACCTCTCCGATTCCGAACTATCCTTAGCCTCAGGCCATCCAAAACAGGGGAGAGCCGGTACACCGGCGCGCGGGTTCATCGGGAGACAGCTTTCAGGAGACGGCATTTCTGAAAGCATTCTGGGGGGGTAAACGGCAGCTGGGTTCCCAGCGGCCGACCAGCATCGACTGATTGATCCGACACCGGCTCCACGTATCGAGCGAGGTGACGTCATGAGTATTTTTAGCCACTTCCAGCAACGTTTCGAGTCCACGCGGCAGGAGGAATACTCGCTGCAGGAATACCTCGATCTCTGCAAGCAGGACCGCAGCGCCTACGCATCGGCTGCGGAACGCCTGTTGCTGGCAATCGGAGAACCGGAACTGCTGGATACCTCGGCCAATTCGAGGCTTTCGCGGATCTTTTCCAACAAGGTGATTCGCCGCTATCCGACCTTCCAGGACTTCCATGGCATGGAAGAGTGCATCGACCAGATCGTGTCCTATTTCCGCCACGCAGCTCAGGGTCTGGAAGAAAAGAAACAGATCCTGTACCTGCTTGGTCCCGTCGGCGGCGGTAAATCGTCCCTGGCCGAGAAGCTCAAGGAACTGATCGAAAAGGTGCCCTTCTACGCCATCAAGGGTTCTCCCGTGTTCGAATCCCCCCTGGGGCTGTTCAACGCTACCGAAGATGGCGCGATTCTGGAGGAAGACTTCGGTATTCCGCGCCGCTACCTCAATACCATCATGTCGCCATGGGCCACCAAGCGCCTGGCCGAGTTCGGCGGTGACATCAGCCAGTTCCGGGTGGTCAAGCTCTACCCTTCGATCCTCAACCAGATCGCGGTGGCCAAGACCGAACCGGGGGATGAAAACAACCAGGACATTTCGGCCCTCGTGGGCAAGGTCGATATCCGCAAGCTGGAAGAGTTTCCTCAAAACGACGCCGACGCCTACAGCTATTCGGGTGCGCTGTGCCGGGCCAACCAAGGCCTGATGGAATTCGTCGAAATGTTCAAGGCGCCCATCAAAGTGCTGCACCCCCTGCTGACCGCAACCCAGGAAGGCAACTACAACAGCACTGAAGGCCTCGGGGCGATTCCGTTCAGCGGCATCCTGCTGGCGCACTCCAACGAATCGGAATGGCACACCTTCCGCAACAACAAGAACAACGAAGCCTTCATCGACCGGATCTACATCGTCAAGGTGCCCTACTGCCTGCGAGTCACCGATGAGGTCAAGATCTACGACAAGCTGCTGTTCAACAGCTCGTTGTCTAAGGCCCACTGCGCCCCCGACACACTGAAGATGCTTGCCCAGTTCACGGTGCTGTCGCGCCTGAAGGAGCCGGAAAACTCCAACATCTATTCGAAGATGCGCGTCTATGACGGTGAGAACCTCAAGGACACTGATCCGAAGGCCAAGTCGATCCAGGAATACCGCGACAACGCGGGAGTCGATGAAGGGATGAATGGTCTGTCCACACGGTTTGCCTTCAAGATTCTGTCCAAGGTCTTCAACTTCGATCCACACGAGATCGCAGCCAACCCGGTTCACCTGCTGTATGTGCTGGAACAGCAGATCGAGCAGGAACAATTCCAGGCGGAAACCCGCGAGCGTTACCTGCGTTTCCTGAAGGAGTATCTGGCTCCGCGTTATATCGAGTTCATCGGCAAGGAAATCCAGACCGCGTACCTGGAGTCCTACAGCGAATATGGGCAGAACATCTTCGATCGCTACGTGCTTTACGCGGACTTCTGGATCCAGGATCAGGAATACCGCGATCCGGAAACCGGCGAAATCCTCAACCGCGTGGCGCTGAACGAGGAACTGGAAAAAATCGAGAAACCGGCCGGGATCAGCAACCCCAAGGATTTCCGCAACGAAATCGTCAACTTCGTCTTGCGGGCCCGGGCCAACAACAACGGCAAGAACCCGACCTGGCTCAGCTACGAGAAGCTGCGGGTGGTCATCGAGAAGAAAATGTTCTCCAACACCGAAGACCTGCTGCCAGTCATCAGTTTCAACGCCAAGGCCAGCAAGGAGGACCAGCAAAAACACAACGACTTCGTCACACGCATGGTCGAACGTGGCTACACCGACAAACAGGTACGACTGCTCTCCGAGTGGTACCTGCGGGTCCGGAAATCGCAGTGAGGCAGTGAAGCAGCGGCAAGCTTCAAGCCTTGAGCTGCAGGGGCGCTCACCGTCCCTGCGCTTGCGGCTTGCAGCTTGAAGCTGAGAACTTGAAGCTGCCCAGAGGGCCACCTATGAGCTATGTGATCGACCGACGCCTTAATGGCAAGAACAAAAGCACGGTGAACCGCCAGCGGTTTCTGCGGCGTTACCGCGACCATATCAAGAAGGCCGTCGAAGAGGCGGTCAGTCGCCGTTCCATTACCGACATGGAACATGGCGAGCAGATCAGCATCCCCGGACGCGACATCGACGAGCCGGTGCTTCACCACGGGCGTGGCGGCAAACAGACTGTCGTGCACCCCGGCAACAAGGAATTCACTAGCGGCGAACACATTCCGCGTCCGCAAGGCGGAGGTGGCGGGAGAGGTCCGGGCAAGGCCGGTAACTCCGGCGAGGGCATGGACGAATTCGTGTTCCAGATTACCCAGGAGGAATTCCTGGAGTTCATGTTCGAGGACCTCGAGCTGCCGAATCTGGTCAAGCGCAACCTGACCGGCACCGATACGTTCAAGACGGTGCGCGCCGGCATCAGCAATGAAGGCAATCCTTCGCGTATCAACATTATCCGTACGCTTCGCTCGGCCCATGCCCGGCGCATCGCGCTGTCTGGCAGCAGCCGGGCAAAGTTGCGCGAGACAAAGGAGGAGCTCGCCCGCCTCAAGCGCGAAGAACCCGACAATTTTGGCGATATTCAGGAGCTGGAAGCGGAGATCGAAAAACTTAGCGCGCGGATTCACCGTGTGCCATTTCTCGATACCTTCGACCTCAAGTACAACCTGCTGGTGAAACAACCCAACCCCAGCTCCAAGGCCGTGATGTTCTGCCTGATGGACGTGTCGGGGTCCATGACCCAGGCCACCAAGGATATTGCCAAGCGTTTCTTCATCCTGTTGTACCTGTTCCTCAAACGGAACTACGACAAGATCGATGTGGTGTTCATCCGCCACCACACCAGCGCCAGGGAAGTCGACGAAGAGGAGTTCTTCTATTCCCGGGAAACCGGCGGCACGATCGTTTCCAGTGCCCTGAAGCTGATGCAGGAAATCATGGCCGAACGCTATCCGGCCAATGAATGGAACATCTACGCCGCCCAGGCGTCCGACGGCGACAACTGGAACGATGATTCACCCATTTGCCGCGACATCCTGATCAACCAGATCATGCCGTTCGTCCAGTACTACACCTATGTGGAAATTACTCCACGGGAACATCAGGCCTTGTGGTACGAATATGAACGCATTGCCGAAGCGTTTTCCGACACATTTGCCCAGCAGCAACTGGTCTCGGCCGGGGACATCTACCCGGTCTTCCGTGAACTCTTCCAGCGCAGGTTAGTGACATGACCGCCAAAAAAGAGCAGAAGCGTCAACCCATCTCCACCGGCTCCGAATGGACGTTCGAGCTGATCCAGGCCTACGACCGGGAAATCAGCCGTATCGCGGACCGTTATGCCCTGGACACTTACCCGAACCAGATCGAGGTGATCACCGCCGAGCAGATGATGGACGCCTACGCGTCGGTCGGCATGCCTTTGGGCTATCACCACTGGTCCTACGGCAAGCACTTCCTCAGTACAGAGAAGTCTTACAGCCGCGGCCAGATGGGGCTGGCCTATGAGATCGTGATCAACTCCGACCCTTGCATCGCCTACCTGATGGAAGAAAACACCATCTGCATGCAGGCCTTGGTGGTCGCCCATGCGTGCTACGGCCACAACAGCTTCTTCAAGGGTAATTACCTGTTTCGCACCTGGACCGATGCCAGCTCGATCATCGATTACCTGGTATTTGCCAAGCAATACATCATGCAATGCGAGGAGCGTCACGGCATCGATGCCGTGGAAGACCTGCTGGACTCCTGCCACGCGCTGATGAACTACGGCGTGGACCGCTACAAACGACCGTATCCGATTTCCGCCGAAGAAGAACGCCGGCGTCAAAAGGATCGCGAAGAACATCTGCAAAAGCAGATCAACGATCTGTGGCGCACCATTCCCAAAGGGGCCGACAAGTACAGCGAGAAAGACAACGCGCGCTTCCCTGCCGAGCCTCAGGAAAACATCCTCTATTTCATTGAAAAACACGCTCCGCTGCTGGAGCCGTGGCAGAGGGAGATCGTGCGCATCGTGCGCAAGATCGCTCAATATTTTTATCCGCAACGCCAGACCCAGGTCATGAACGAAGGCTGGGCCACGTTCTGGCATTACACGCTCATGAACGACCTGTACGACGAAGGCCTGGTCACCGACGGTTTTATGATGGAGTTCCTCACGTCCCACACCAGCGTGGTGTTCCAGCCCGGTTTCGACAGCCCGTATTACAGCGGCATCAACCCTTATGCACTGGGCTTTGCCATGTACCGCGATATCCGGCGCATGTGTGAAAACCCCACAGAGGAGGATCGGCGCTGGTTCCCGGACATCGCCGGCTCGGACTGGTTGTCCGCTATCAAATTCGCCATGAGCAGCTTCAAGGACGAGAGCTTCATCCTCCAGTACCTCTCGCCCAAGGTCATCCGCGACCTGAAACTGTTCAGCATCCTCGATGATGACCAGAAAGATGACCTGCTGGTGCCTGCCATCCACGATGAAAGCGGTTATCGCGTCATCCGCGAGACACTGGCGGCGCAATACAACCTGGGCAACCGCGAACCCAACGTTCAGATCTACAGCATCGATCGCCGGGGCGATCGCTCGCTGACGCTGCGCCATCAGGCGCATGATCGCAAACCGTTGGGCGACTCAACCGATGAAGTCCTCAAGCACCTGCACCGCCTCTGGGGTTTCGACATCCATCTCGAAACCCTGCAAGGCGAGCAGGTGATGAAAACCCATCACGTGCCCCCCAGAACCGAGCAAACCGAAGGAGATTATGGCCGGTTGGACTTGGCTGTCATTCATCTTTGAACCCGTTTTCACCTCCGAAGGCCTGGCGCAAAGGTTATCCTGTCAGACCAACGGAGGTTTTTTATGCAGATCTATAAAGTCGGCGGCGCCGTTCGCGATCGCCTGCTGGGCATTCCTGTCACCGACATTGATCGGGTCGTGGTGGGGGCTACGGCCGAGGATATGCTCGCCAAGGGCTTTCGCCCGGTGGGAGCTGACTTTCCGGTATTCCTTGATCCCAAGACCGGGGAGGAATACGCCCTCGCCCGCACAGAACGCAAAAGTGGCCGCGGTTATGGCGGCTTCGTGTTCCATGCCAGCCCTGAAGTGACCCTCGAAGAAGACCTGATCCGCAGGGACCTGACGATCAACGCCATGGCCGAAGATGACCATGGCAATCTTACCGACCCGTATCACGGCCAACGCGATCTCAAAGCCCGCCTGCTACGTCATGTTTCCCCCGCGTTCGCCGAAGATCCACTCAGGGTCCTGCGGGTTGCCCGCTTTGCCGCGCGCTATGCTCCGCTCGGTTTCAAAGTGGCGGACGAAACCCTGGAACTGATGCGCCAGCTCAGCGACTCGGGCGAACTGCAAGCCTTGACCGCCGAACGCAGCTGGAAAGAAATTTCCCGCGCTCTCATGGAAAAACAACCGCAGGTGTTTATCCAGGTCCTGCGCGATTGCACAGCCCTCAAAGTCTTGATGCCCGAGGTGGATGCACTGTTCGGCGTGCCGCAACCCGAGGCCCATCACCCTGAAATCGACACCGGCGTCCACACCCTGAGCGTGCTGGAGCAGGCCGCGCTGCATGAACAGCCCCTGACAGTTCGTTGGGCGTGCCTGCTGCATGACTTGGGCAAAGGCCTGACGCCCGCGCACGAATGGCCCCGGCATATCGCCCATGAACACACGGGCCTGAAGCTGATCAAGGCGGTCAATGAACGTTTCAAGGCGCCGCGCGACTGTCAGGAGTTGGCTTTATTGGTCGGTCAATACCATACCCACGGCCATCGTGCGCTTGAGCTGAAGGCATCCACTTTGCTTGAGCTGTTGCAGAGTTTTGACGTGTATCGCCGCCCTCAGCGCTTCGAGGAGTTCATCGCCGCGTGCGAGATGGATGCGCGCGGCCGCAAGGGCCTGGAGAGTCGAAGTTATCCACAGGCGGATTACCTGCGTGGAGCGGCAGCGGCCGCACGCGGAGTAGCGGTGCAGCCCTTGCTGGAAAAAGGCTTCAAGGGACCTGAATTGGGCGAGGCGATCAAGCGTGAGCGTCTTCGGGCATTGAAAGCGTATAAAGACGCGGCGAGCTGAGAAAGCTTTGTGTCGGCTTGCATCTCGGCCATCGCGAGCAGGCTCGCTCCCACAGGCATCGCGGGCCGCTCAGGCGCAATGTGGGAGCGAGCCTGCTCGCGATGACGTCAGAGGCCTGACAGCAGCTCCAAAGGCGTGAGCGGTACACCCCGCCATTCAAAAGCCACCGGAGCCAACACCTGGTCAATCTGCGACTCATCCCACAAAGTCGCGAAGCTTTTGCCTACGCCAGGATGTATCCGATCGGGTGCAATCAACGACAATGGCCACAGGACAAAGGCGTTCTTGAGAATTTCGGCGCGGGGCAGGATCAAGCCGTCGAAATTGCCGACCTGCTCGCCATACAACAACACGTCGATATCCAGCGGCAGCCCTTTACGGTCCGGCGCATAACGACCGTTGTCTGCTTCGATGAACTTGAGGCGACGGTCCAGCTCCATCAGCGGCAGATCCGTGTAGGCAGCTACGACGAAATTGAAAAAAGGCCCGCTCTTGATCCCCACCGGCTGGCTCTCGAACACCGCCGAACAGCGTATGTCCACCAGGAAACCGGCAAGGGCTTCAAGACCTGCGCACAAGTGGGCTTCGCGCTCGATATTGCTGCCGAGCCCGAGAAAAACCTGAGTCAGCGACATCCGCGCTCGATCTCCACGCCCACGCCACTGGCGGCCGGCACAGCGCCGGGCTTGGTCACTTTCAGACGCAGCCAGGTAATCTTGAACTCGTCCATCAGCGCCTGGGCCAGTCGTTCGGCAAAGGTCTCGACCAATTGGAACTGGGCATGCTCGGCAAATGCCTGGATGCGCGACGATACGCTGGCGTAATCGAGCGCCAGGGTCAGGTCATCGCCGGTGGCGGCCGGACGGTTATCCCAGGCGAAACTCAGATCCAGCCGCAGACACTGGCGGATGCCGCGCTCCCAGTCGTAGGCACCAATGACCGTGTCGACTTCCAGGCCTTCGATAAACACTCTGTCCAAGCACTCTTCTCCGCAGCACGACAAGGGCGCAATGCGCCGTTAGAATCAGGGCGTCCTCGCCCGGAATAGTTAGCATGTTTTGGTTACTGGCGACTTTCGCCTACCTGCTTGGCTCGCTGTCCTTCGCCATTTTGCTCAGCCGCCTGACCGGTCGCCCGGATCCGCGAATGAGTGGCTCGGGCAATGCCGGCGCCACCAACATGCTGCGCCTGGCCGGACGCAAACTTGCCATCCTGACCTTGCTTGGCGACCTCTGCAAAGGCCTTGTCCCGGTTCTGCTCGCCAATCTTGCAGGACTTTCGTTGCAGCAACAGGCCTGGATCGGTGTCTGCGCCGTCCTCGGTCACTTGTTCCCGTTGTACTTTCGCTTTCGCGGCGGCAAGGGCGTCGCCACCGCCGCCGGCATGCTGCTGGGTCTGTATCCCCCCGCCGCCCTGCTGGCCGTCGCTGCCTGGCTGCTGACGTTCTACCTGACCCGCACCAGCTCCCTGGCCGCCCTGATCGCCACACCAC
This sequence comes from Pseudomonas sp. A214, assembly GCF_900156295.1. Lineage (NCBI taxonomy): Bacteria > Pseudomonadati > Pseudomonadota > Gammaproteobacteria > Pseudomonadales > Pseudomonadaceae > Pseudomonas > Pseudomonas sp. A214. The sequence goes on along the minus strand of NZ_LT707062.1, from coordinate 1,370,668 downwards.
TGATTCTGCCATTGCTGGCCTGGCAGGAGCCGGCGGCCTTGCTGCCGGTGACGGCACTCGTTGCACTGATCGTCTGGCGCCACCGGGGCAATCTACGCGACCTGTTTGCCGGGCGCGAACGGCATTTTTAATCCATACGCCCTACAGCGGTGACAACTGCTCCATGGGCCAGCGCGCCTGCACGCTGATTGCCAGGCTTTCGTGCTGGCCGGCTTGCAAACGCTGGCATCCGGCGAAGGCAATCATCGCCCCGTTATCTGTGCAGAACTCCGGCCTGGCGTAGTAAACGTCGCCGTTCATGCTGCCAAGCATGTTCTCTAGTGACACGCGCAAAGCCTTGTTCGCACTGACTCCGCCAGCGATCACCAGACGCTTGAGTCCGGCCTGTTTCAGGGCGCGCTTGCACTTGATGGTCAAAGTCTCCACCACCGCCTGCTGGAACGCCAGCGAGATGTCGCAACGGGCTTGCTCGCCGTCGTCTCCGGCGCTGACGCATTGCTGCCAGGTGTTCAGGGCGAAGGTTTTCAGGCCGCTGAAGCTGAAATCCAGGCCGGGGCGGTCACACATCGGCCGCGGGAAGACGAAACGCCCTTCCACTCCGTGGGCCGCCAACCGTGCGATTTCCGGTCCGCCCGGGTAATTGAGGCCCATCATCTTCGCGGTCTTGTCGAAGGCTTCACCGGCAGCGTCGTCCAGGGTTTCCCCCAACAGTTCGTATTGGCCGATGCCATCGACCCGAACCAACTGGGTATGACCGCCAGAGACCAACAAAGCGACGAACGGAAACTCCGGCGGTTGCGGCTCCAGCATCGGCGCCAGCAAATGACCTTCCATGTGATGCACACCCAAGGCCGGGATACCCCAGGCGAAGGCGAGCGCCTGGGCACAGGAAGCACCCACCAGCAGCGCGCCCACCAGGCCCGGCCCGGCGGTGTAGGCAATGGCGTCGATCTCGGTCGGCACACAGCCGGCCTCGGCCAGGACCTGGCGAATCAAGGGCAGCATGCGCTTGACGTGATCGCGGGACGCAAGCTCGGGCACCACGCCGCCATAGGCGCGGTGCAGGTCGATCTGGCTGAACAGCGCATCGGCCAACAGGCCGCGTTCACTGTCGTATAATGCGACACCGGTTTCGTCGCAGGAGGTTTCTAATCCCAGTACTAGCATGGGTTTGCGCCTTGTAGAGGCTGAATTCGAAGGCGCGCATAATAGTCGTCGCGTTGTGCCCCGACCAGCGGTTTTCGATCAGAGGCTTTGCATTCCGAGCGATGAGGGGTTAACATCCGCAACCCTTAAAAACCGACGTCTTCAAGTGCTCTTTTGCCGCGAGGATGTTGACCCCGGTAATGAATGAAGGTAGCTCTGGATGCCAGCCGTCAAAGTAAAAGAGAACGAACCCTTCGACGTAGCTCTGCGTCGTTTCAAGCGCTCCTGCGAAAAAGCCGGTGTTCTGGCTGAAGTTCGTAGCCGCGAATTCTACGAGAAGCCGACTTCCGAGCGTAAGCGCAAAGCAGCAGCCGCTGTTAAGCGTCACGCCAAGAAAGTTCAGCGCGAACAGCGCCGCGCCGTACGTCTGTACTAATACACAGACGTCCGTAGCAAGCTTCTGCCAAGCCCGGCCCTCAAGCCGGGCTTATGGCATTTGCGGAAAACGCTTGATGCTTCACTGTCAAAGTCGCACATGCGACCGAGACAACCTGCTTTACCACGTCAGACCTGGCTCTTTTGCCAGCGGTGCACGTCTCTTCTGACGAGCCTTCCAAGGCTACTGACGAGCACACCCTGATTCCTCTAACGACGATCAGCCCAAGGCACCTGCTTGCGTGCCCGCCTGATGATCCGTGGCCTGAACGGCCGTTACCGGACTCAGCGCAACATATTCAAACAGTCGAATACTGATTAGTGATTAACGTCAGTGGACTATCGGCAGATACACTTCCCGACAGCGATGATGCAGACGACCCGGTCGAGCCACCGTTTTACCGTGCCTCAAGACCAAGAGTCGGTTACGCCTGCTGATTTCGGGTCCATATTTCGCGCAGTGATGATGAGAACGCCATGGCCGGGCTGATTCCCCAGAGCTTTATTGACGACCTCCTGAACCGCACCGACATCGTCGATGTGGTCAGCTCTCGCCTGCAAATGAAAAAAGCCGGCAAGAATTACACGGCCTGCTGCCCGTTCCACAAGGAAAAGACCCCGTCCTTCAGCGTCAGCCCCGACAAACAGTTTTACTACTGTTTCGGCTGTGGCGCTGGCGGCAATGCCCTCGGCTTCATCATGGACCACGACAACCTGGACTTCCCCCAGGCTGTCGAAGAACTGGCCAAAGCCGCCGGCATGGAAATTCCCCGCGAGGAAAGTGGCCGAGCGCACAAACCGCGCCAACCCACCGACTCGCCGCTCTACCCATTGCTGACTGCGGCGGCCGATTTTTATCGCCAGGCCCTCAAAAGCCATCCTGCCCGCAAGGCAGCCGTGGATTATCTCAAGGGCCGCGGCCTGACCGGGGAAATCGCCCGGGATTTCGGCCTCGGCTTTGCCCCACCCGGCTGGGACAATCTGTACAAGCACTTAAGCAGCGACACCTTGCAGCAGCGCGCGATGATCGACGCCGGCCTGCTGATCGAGAATGCCGAAACCGGCAAGCGCTATGATCGCTTCCGCGACCGGGTAATGTTCCCGATCCGTGACACGCGCGGACGGATCATCGCGTTTGGCGGCAGGGTCCTGGGCGACGACAAACCCAAGTATCTGAACTCCCCGGAGACCCCGGTATTCCATAAAGGACAGGAACTCTACGGGCTGTACGAAGCGCGCAAGAACAACCGCAACCTCGACGAAATCATCGTCGTCGAAGGTTACATGGACGTGATCGCCCTGGCCCAGCAAGGTTTGCGCAATGCCGTTGCGACCCTGGGCACCGCCACCAGCGAAGAGCACATGAAGCGCCTGTTTCGCGTCGTGCCCAGCGTGCTGTTCTGCTTCGACGGCGATCAGGCCGGCCGCAATGCCGCCTGGCGAGCACTGGAAGCGACATTGCCATGCCTGCAGGATGGGCGGCGAGCGCGCTTTCTGTTTTTACCCGAGGGCGAGGACCCGGATACCCTGGTGCGCTCCGAAGGCACCGATGCTTTCCGTGCGCGGATCAACCAGCACGCGCAACCGCTGGCCGATTATTTTTTCCAGCAGTTGACCGAAGAAGCCGATCCACGCTCCCTCGAAGGCAAGGCTCATATGGCCACCCTCGCGGCACCGCTGATCGACAAGGTACCCGGCGCCAACTTGCGCACACTGATGCGCCAGCGTCTGACCGAAATCACCGGCCTGAACAGCGAAGCGGTCAATCAGTTGGTCCACAGCGCCCCCCAGGAAGCACCGCCGGCTTACGACCCAGGCATTGATTACGACGCGATGCCGGATTTCGCCGACTATCATCAACCTCAGCAGGACTACGCACCTGCGCAGGAATGGACACCCAAGAAACCGGGCAGCGGCGGCAAGAAATGGGACAAAAAACCCTGGGACAAGAACGGTAAGCGCGGCGATCGCGACCAGCCACGTGCCCCGCGCGTGCCGGCCGCCGTCGAACCACCAACACTGGCCGCCCTGCGGACTTTGCTGCACCACCCGCAACTGGCTGAAAAGGTCGAGGACGCTGGGCACTTCGCCGCCGAGGACCACAGCAATACGCAATTGCTGATCGCACTCCTTGAAGCCGTGCAGAAGAACCCCAAACTTAACTCTTTCCAGTTGATCGCCCGGTGGCACGGCACCGAACAAGGGCGCCTGTTGAAGGCCCTGGCCGAGAAGGAATGGTTGATTGATGGAGACAACCTTGAACAACAGTTTTTCGACACCATTACTAGCTTGTCCGCCCGCCAACGCGAGCGAAATCTGGAACAACTTCTGCGAAAAGCTCGCCAGAGCGAGTTGACCAGCGAAGAGAAAAACCAATTGCGCGATTTACTCAGCCGCAATGTTTGCGCATCAAACCCGACCTCAACTGGCGCGTGAGGTCACAGCTCAGGTATAATCCTCGGCTTGTTTTTTGCCCGCCAAGACCTTCAGTGGATAGGGTGTTATGTCCGGAAAAGCGCAACAGCAGTCTCGTATCAAAGAGTTGATCCTATTGGGTCGTGAGCAGGGCTACCTGACTTACGCGGAGGTCAACGACCACCTGCCGGAGGATATTTCAGATCCGGAACAGGTGGAAGACATCATCCGCATGATCAACGACATGGGGATCAACGTATTCGAGGTTGCTCCAGATAAGGATGCCCTTATGCTGGCCGACGCCGATACCGACGAGGCGGCCGCTGAAGAAGCGGCCGCAGCGTTGGCAGCGGTCGAGACCGACATTGGTCGCACCACCGATCCCGTGCGCATGTACATGCGTGAAATGGGTACGGTAGAGCTCCTCACGCGTGAAGGCGAAATCGAAATCGCCAAGCGCATTGAAGAAGGCATCCGCGAAGTGATGGGCGCAATCGCGCACTTCCCTGGCACGGTTGACCATATTCTCTCCGAGTACACCCGCGTAACCACCGAAGGTGGCCGCCTGTCCGACGTCCTGAGCGGTTACATCGACCCGGACGACGGTATCGCGCCGCCTGCAGCCGAAGTGCCGCCGCCGATCGACGCGAAAGCCGCCAAGGCCGACGACGACACCGATGACGACGACGCCGAAGCCAGCGACGACGAAGAAGAAGCCGAAAGCGGTCCGGATCCGGTCATCGCTGCCCAGCGTTTCGGCGCTGTGGCCGACCAGATGGAAATCACCCGCAAGGCGCTGAAGAAGCATGGCCGCAACAACAAGCAGGCAATTGCCGAGCTGTTGGCACTGGCCGAGCTGTTCATGCCGATCAAACTGGTGCCAAAGCAATTCGAAGGCCTGGTCGAGCGTGTCCGCGGCGCCCTGGATCGTCTGCGTCAGCAAGAGCGCGCGATCATGCAACTGTGCGTGCGTGATGCCCGCATGCCACGTGCTGATTTCCTGCGTCAGTTCCCTGGCCACGAAGTCGACGAAAGCTGGACCGATGCACTGGCCAAAGGCAAAAGCAAATACGCTGAAGCCATTGCCCGCCTGCAACCGGACATCATTCGTTGCCAGCAGAAGCTGACCGCGCTGGAGGCCGAAACCGGCCTGACCGTCGCCGAGATCAAGGACATCAACCGTCGCATGTCGATCGGTGAGGCCAAGGCCCGCCGCGCGAAGAAAGAGATGGTCGAAGCGAACTTGCGTCTGGTGATCTCCATCGCCAAGAAGTACACCAACCGCGGCCTGCAATTCCTCGATCTGATCCAGGAAGGCAACATCGGCCTGATGAAAGCGGTGGACAAGTTCGAATACCGTCGCGGCTACAAGTTCTCGACTTATGCCACCTGGTGGATCCGTCAGGCGATCACTCGCTCGATCGCCGACCAGGCCCGCACCATCCGTATTCCGGTGCACATGATCGAGACCATCAACAAGCTCAACCGCATTTCCCGGCAGATGTTGCAGGAGATGGGTCGTGAACCGACTCCGGAAGAGCTGGGCGAACGCATGGAAATGCCTGAGGACAAAATCCGCAAGGTATTGAAGATCGCCAAAGAGCCGATCTCCATGGAAACCCCGATCGGTGATGACGAAGACTCCCATCTGGGTGACTTCATCGAAGACTCCACCATGCAGTCGCCGATCGATGTCGCCACCGTTGAGAGCCTCAAGGAAGCGACTCGCGAAGTGCTCTCCGGCCTCACTGCCCGTGAAGCCAAGGTACTGCGCATGCGTTTCGGCATCGACATGAATACCGACCACACCCTTGAGGAAGTCGGTAAGCAGTTTGACGTAACCCGCGAGCGGATTCGTCAGATCGAGGCCAAGGCCTTGCGCAAATTGCGCCACCCGACGCGAAGCGAGCACCTGCGCTCCTTCCTCGACGAGTGATGTTAAAAACCCCCGGCCCTGCCGGGGGTTTTGTTATGTGCAGATAAAATCCCCCCGCTACGCCCCCCCGCCCTATTGCCCGTCTACACTCGAAACATCCTCCCCAAGCCATGACGAGACCGTGATGCCCAGACTGACGGCCGTGATTTTGCTGTCATTGATGAGCTGGACCGCAACGGCTGGCGCGCTGACGCTCACCGACGAAGAGCGCCGCTGGCTCAAGGACCACCCCGACCTGCGCCTGGGTGTCGACGCCTCCTGGCCACCGTTCGAATTTCGCGACGATCAGGGGCGGTATCAGGGCCTGGCCGCCGACTACGTGGATGTTATCCGCGAGCGGCTGGCTGTCACGCTCACGCCTATCGAGCCCGTCAGCTGGACGATGGTGCTGGAGCAGGTCGCACAGGGCAAAATCGATCTTTTACCCGGCATCATGTCCACGCCCGAACGTCAGAACTACCTGGCCTTCACCCGCCCATATCTGGACTTTCCCATCGTCATCCTGGCCCATCATGGCGGTGCAGAACCTCATAACCTTGAGGATTTGTACGGGCTGAAAATCGCCGTGGTGGAAAACTATGCGCCCCACGAACTGTTGCGCAACCACCATCCAGACCTGAATCTGGTGGCGCTGCCCAATGTCAGCTCAGCCTTGCAAGCCTTGGCCACAGATAAAGTGGATGCGGTGGTGGGCGACCTGGCTTCCAGTGTCTGGAGCCTGCGCCAACTCAAGCTTGACGGGCTCTATGTCAGCGGAGAAACACCCTATCGCTATCAACTGGCCATGGGCGTCCCCCGGGAGAACAGGATACTGGTGGGTATCCTGGACAAGGTGATAGCGGACATGAGCCCGGCCCAGATCAGCGAAATCCAGGAGAAATGGGTCGGCAATGTCCGAGATTACCGAAGGTTCTGGTCAGACCTGCTGGTTTACGGCTTGCCTGCGCTGCTCCTCTTGAGCGGTGTCCTTGCGGCGGTGATTCGCATCAATCGCCGCCTCAGCTCAGAGATCGCGCGACGAGTCGATCTGGAACAAGAACTGCGCAGCAGCGAATACCACTACCGCGGGCTGGTGGAGAGCCTTTCAGCAATTGCCTGGGAGGCAAGGGTCAGTGACTTCACCTACAGCTACGTGTCGCCTCACGCCGAAGATCTGCTCGGTTATCCCCTCTCCCACTGGCTGATTCCAGGGTTCTGGCGCAACATCATTCATCCTGCCGACCTGATTCGCGCCCAGAGCTATTGTGAGCATGAAGTGCTGGCGGGCCGGGACCATTGCATTGATTACCGCGTGATCACTGCTGACGGCCGCTGCCTGTGGGTGCGCGATATTGTCAGCCTGATCGAACACGGCCACGAACCGGTGATGCGCGGGCTGATGATCGACATCAGCGAAGCCAAACGCACCGAGGAAGCCCTGCGCCTCTCCGAGCAAAAATTCGCCTCGGTATTTCGTCAATGTCCGGACATCCTGGTGATAGCGCGCCTGATGGACGGTTGCCTGCTGGAGGTCAACAAAGCCTTCGAGGAGCAGATTGGCCTGAGCGCCGCAGAGGTGGTGGGCCAAACCGCGACCGAACTGAACATCTGGGGCATCCAGGACGTCGGCCCGGGCCTGCTGCAACGATTACAGGCCGGCAGTATCCGCAATCTGGAGATGCCTTTCCGTCGCAGCAATGGCCAGGTGTTCACCGGGCTGATCTCGGCCGAACCCTTCGACCTCGACACCACCCCAGCCCTGGTCGTGGTAGTGCGTGATATCAGCCAGCTCAAGGAAACACAGCAGCAGTTGCAGACTTCCGAAGAGAAGTTCGCCAAGGCCTTTCATGCCTCGCCCGACGGCCTGCTACTGTCCCGGCAAAGCGACGGCCTGCTGATTGAGGTCAACGAAGGCTTCAGCCGTATTACCGGTTTCAATAGCGCCTTGTCGGTGGACCGTTCCACCCTGGACCTGGGTATCTGGGTCAACCTCAATGAGCGCAAACAGATGCTCGACCAATTGCAACGAGACGGTTATGTCAGGGACTTCAGATGTCATATACGCCGTAACGATGGGCAGATAAGGCTCTGCGAAGTGTCCAGCCGCCCTCTGCCCATCGGCAACGAAGACTGCATGCTGACCATCGCCCGGGACATCACCGAACGCCACCTGATGCAGGAAAAACTGCAACAGGCAGCCACCGTGTTCGAAAGCACTGCCGAAGGCGTGCTGATCACCGATACACAACAGCACATCAGCGCGGTGAACCGCGCCTTCAGCGAGATCACCGGCTATAGCGAAACCGAAGCCTTGGGTCACACGCCGCGGCTGTTGGCTTCCGGCCTGCATGACAGTGCGTTCTATGCCGCGATGTGGCACCAGTTGACCGCCGAGGGACACTGGCAGGGGGAGATTTCCAACCGGCGTAAAAACGGCGAGTTGTATCCCAGTTGGCTGACCATCAGCGCGGTGCGTAACCGGGATCGGGAAATCACCCATTTCGTTGCGGTCTTTGCCGATATTTCCAGCCTCAAGCACGCCCAGGCCCGACTCGATTACCAGGCGCACCACGACCCGCTCACCGGCCTGCCAAATCGCACATTGTTCGAAAGCCGATTACTGACGGCGCTCAACAGCCAGCAGGAAGATGGCGGCCAGGGTGCGGTGCTGTTCCTGGACCTGGACCGCTTCAAGCACATCAATGACAGCTTGGGACACCCGGTGGGAGATCTGCTACTCAAGGGTATCGCCGTGCGCCTGCGCGAGCAGTTGCGCGATATCGATACCGTGGCGCGCCTGGGGGGTGACGAATTCATCATCCTGCTGCCAGGCCTGCAACAACCCAGCGACGCCGAACACATTGCCCAAAAACTGTTGAATTGCTTTGCCGCACCGTTCCAGGCCGGTGAACATGAGTTTTTCATCAGCGCCAGCATCGGCACCAGCCTGTACCCACAGGATGGCTGCGACGTCGCCACGCTGGTCAAGAATGCCGACGCGGCGATGTACCGCTCCAAGGCCAAGGGCCGCAACCGGGTTGAAAGCTACACCCGCGACCTCACCGCCCAGGCCAGTGAGCGGGTGGCACTGGAACACGAGTTGCGACGCGCCATCGAGCGCAACGAATTATCGTTGTCCTTCCAACCCAAATTCAGCCTTGCCGACAATCGCCTGGTGGGCGCCGAGGCGCTGATTCGCTGGACCCACCCCACATTTGGCGACGTACCGCCGGAGCATTTCATCCCGCTGGCCGAAGAAAACGGCATGATCCTGCAGATTGGCGACTGGGTACTGGAACATGCCTGTCGACAACTGTCCGAATGGAACGACGCCTACGAAAGCCTCGGCCCGCTGTCGGTCAACCTTGCCGGAGCCCAATTGCGCCAACCCAACCTGCTGGGGCGTATCGAACAGTTGCTGCGTGAGCACCACCTCAAGCCCGGCTTGTTGCAACTGGAAATTACCGAAAACTTCATCATGAGCCAGGCCGAAGAAGCCCTCGCGGTGCTGCACCAGCTGAAAAAACTCGGTGTGCAACTGGCGATAGACGACTTCGGCACCGGCTACTCCTCCCTGAGCTATCTCAAGCGTTTGCCACTGGACTTCCTCAAGATCGACCAGTCCTTCGTCCGTGGCCTGCCCGATGACCCGCACGACGTGGCCATCGTGCGGGCAATCATCGCGCTGGGCCGCAGTATGCAATTCACCATCATCGCCGAAGGCGTCGAGACCCTGGCCCAACAACAATTCCTGGCTGAAGAAGGGTGCGAACAGATCCAGGGCTACATCGTCAGCCTGCCCCTGTGCGCCGAAGAGTTCGCCGCAACGTTTCTTCGTATGACCGTATCGGATTTTTCGGATAGCACAGCCGAGAAACCGTCGCTATAATCCGCGGCCTACTGAGGGCCTATAGCTCAGTTGGTTAGAGCAGAGGACTCATAATCCTTTGGTCCACGGTTCGAGTCCGTGTGGGCCCACCATCTTGAAAGCCGCGCATTGCGCGGCTTTTGCGTTTTTGAGCGGCGAGACTGGGCGCACTGGCCAAAGGTCTTCATAAACAACCGCTGCGCAATAAGCACGTCATCCATGCGATGTATACCCGCCCAGCTATAGTGAATTTCGCCTATACCGGACGTTTAGAAGATCAAACTGGCAGTAGCACTCAACTGAACAGACATTGGGCAGCCCCTGAGGCTGATTAAGCACAACTCTCAGGGCGCCGAAAGTACCGCTCTGTAGTACAGTTGCGCCCGCCAGGGCCCGGCCACTGCCAGCGATAAAGGTCGGTTTAGCCCTCGAACGACTCGACGGTGCCATATGGCGGGTTTTCGGATCGGGAACGATCGGCGGCACCGAAACGTCCGAAGACGCGAAATCGGATGTAAAACCAGGCATAAACTGATCGCGGGACGCTCAAGAGAGCGATTCCGCCGATAATAAGAAATATAGGAGAAACAGATGGAATTCCTGCAAACGCTGTTTGGGTATGTCGACAGCCTCACGTGGGGGTGGTCGCTCATACCCATTCTCGTGGTCTTCGGAGTGTTCATCACGATCATGTCGGGTTTCGTCCAGTTCGAATTCTTCGGCCGGATGTTCCGCGTGCTGTCAGGGAAGAACCAGAACAGCGACCCCAATAACCTCAGCGCGCGACAGGCGCTACTCGTATCCGTGGGCGGCCGCGTGGGCGGCGGAAACATTGCCGGTGTAGCCGTCGCGATCACGCTCGGTGGGCCCGGCGCGGTTTTCTGGATGTGGTGCATCGCGCTCGTCGGCATGGCGACAAGTCTCGTCGAATGTACGCTTGCCCAGATCTACAAGCGCACCGACGGGGAGCACTCCTTCCGTGGCGGCCCAGCCGACTATATCCGGCACGGCCTCGGCTCGAACTACAACTGGCTGGCGATAGTTTATGCAGTCTGCCTGCTGGCAGCCTTCGGCCTTGGCTTCAATGCCTTCCAAGGCAACACTGTGGCCGGCGCGATGCAGGATTCGTTCGGGATCAGCCGCCTTGTGACCGGGGCACTCCTGGTGCTTGTCACCGGTTTTGTGATCTTTGGTGGAATCAAGCGCATCGCCAAGGCGGCCGATGTCGTGGTGCCCGTCATGGCGCTGGGTTACCTGGCGCTTGCCCTGATCGTCATCGTGATGAACATCGGTGAAATTCCGGCGCTCTTCGTACGCATCGTCTCTAGCGCCTTCGGCTATGAAGAAGCCATCGCCGGTGGCATGGGGGCTGCGATTGCACAAGGCTTGCGCCGCGGGCTGTTCTCAAACGAGGCCGGGCTTGGTTCCGCACCGAACGTTGCAGCCACAGCGCTGGTACATCACCCGGTCAGCCAGGGCATCACCCAATCGTTCTCGGTCTTCATCGACACGATCGTGATTTGCTCGTGCACGGCTTTCATCATCCTGCTGGGTGATGTCTATGTTGCCGGTGCTACAGGTATCGACGGTGTCGTACTGACACAACAGTCACTGGCCAGCCATTTTGGTGAGTGGTCGCGCTACGCGTTGACTCTGGCGATCCTGCTCTTCGCCTTCTCGTCCATCATCTACAACGTCTATCTGGGTGAGAACGCACTGGCGGCGATCACCAAATCCAAACCGGCCCTGCTGGTGCTGCGCGTGTTTATCCTGGGCTTGATTTTCCTCGGCGCCGCGGCCCCGAACGCCACCTCGGTGTTCTTCTTCTCAGATCCGATGATGGGCATTCTGGCACTGGTGAACCTGATTGCGATTTTGATGCTGTTCCCTACCGCGATACGGGTGATCAACGACTTCCGCGCGCAGTTGAAAGCCGGTGTGGCAAGGCCGGTCTTCGATCCGGAAAATTTCCCCGACCTCGATCTCGACCGCAAGGCATGGGATACCAATCGCTGGAAATGATCCCGGCCCGGTCGCAGCCTGGATTGGGCTGTGGCCGCATCTGAAACGGGCTGATGCCAGCATCGTCAAATTTGCGGATACTGCCACCATGACCAACGTCATGGTGGCAGGCATTCCCGAGCGCATCCCAATGGAGTAGGTGGCAAAGGCATGCGAGCCTGTAACATGCCAGCCACCGATATCCACGCCGGAGCCCATCTTGTCTGACACCCGCCCTCCCGTCCTCGACGAAATCGACCGCCAACTGATTGCCGCCCTGCAAATCAATGCCCGGGAAAGCGTCGCCATGCTCGCCCGACAATTGGGCATCGCCCGCACCACCGTGACTTCGCGGCTGGCGCGGCTGGAAAAAACCAAGGTCATCACCGGGTACGGCGTGCGTCTGGGGCAGCGGGTGATAGACGGCGGGTTACAGGCTTACGTCGGCATCAAGGTTCAACCGCGCTCCGGCAAGGACGTGCTGCGGCGCTTGAGTGCGATGGCCCAGGTCCAGCAACTGTGTGCGGTCAGCGGCGAATTCGACTATGTGGCCTGGCTGCGCACGGATTCACCGGAGCAACTGGATCAGTTACTGGATCAGATTGGCAGTGTGGATGGGGTGGAGAAAACCACCACTTCGATCATTCTCAGCAGCAAGATCGATCGAGGGCAGCCGGTCTAGAGGGAACCGCCCACTGCCCTTCACCAGAAGGCCATGCCCAGCAGATTCCGCCTCGTCACTACGACCAACCCACACATCAAAATGACTGATAACAATCCAGAACGACGACACATTGCGTCTTATTAACGTGTTTCACCCTCTCTAGAATGGCTGGCATCTTTCCTATACTCAGACGCGAAAGCCGCGTCGAGTCGCCCAATCAAGGTCAGCCATGAACAAGAACAATCGCCACCCAGCAGACGGCAAGAAGCCCATCACCATTTTCGGGCCGGACTTTCCTTTCGCTTTTGACGACTGGATCGAGCATCCCGCCGGCCTGGGCAGTATTCCCGCCCACAACCACGGGGCAGAAGTCGCGATTGTCGGTGCCGGGATCGCCGGTCTGGTGGCGGCCTACGAGTTGATGAAGCTGGGCCTCAAGCCGGTGGTCTACGAAGCGTCGAAAATGGGTGGGCGCCTGCGCTCACAAGCGTTCAACGGCGCCGAGGGTGTCATTGCCGAGCTGGGGGGGATGCGGTTTCCGGTGTCGTCCACGGCGTTCTATCACTACGTCGACAAACTGGGCCTGGAGACCAAACCGTTTCCCAACCCTTTGACCCCGGCCTCGGGCAGCACGGTCATCGATCTGGAAGGCCAGACCTACTACGCACAAAAGTTGGCCGACCTGCCAGCATTGTTCCAGGAAGTGGCCGACGCCTGGGCGGATGCGCTGGAGGACGGTTCGCGCTTCGGCGATATCCAGCAGGCGATTCGCGACCGCGACGTGCCACGCCTCAAGGAACTGTGGAACACCCTGGTCCCCCTGTGGGACGACCGCACTTTCTACGACTTCGTCGCCACGTCCAAGGCGTTTGCCAAACTCTCGTTCCAGCACCGTGAAGTGTTCGGCCAGGTGGGTTTCGGCACCGGCGGCTGGGACTCGGACTTCCCCAATTCGATGCTGGAAATTTTCCGCGTGGTGATGACCAATTGCGACGATCATCAGCATCTGGTGGTCGGTGGCGTCGAGCAGGTGCCCCATGGCATCTGGAAGCATGTGCCGGAGCGCTGCGCGCACTGGCCAGAAGGTACCAGCCTCAACTCCTTGCACCTGGGCGCCCCGCGCAGCGGTGTGAAGCGCATCGCACGCGCCGACGATGGCCGGTTCAGCGTGACCGACGTGTGGGACAACACCCGCGAATATGCCGCGGTGCTGGTCACCTGCCAAAGCTGGCTGCTGACCACTCAGATCGAATGCGAAGAGGCGCTGTTCTCGCAAAAAATGTGGATGGCCCTGGACCGCACCCGCTACATGCAATCGTCGAAGACTTTCGTGATGGTCGACCGGCCCTTCTGGAAGGACAAGGATCCGGAAACCGGCCGCGACCTGATGAGCATGACCCTCACCGACCGCCTCACCCGTGGCACCTATCTGTTCGACAATGGCGATGACAAGCCGGGGGTCATTTGCCTGTCGTACTCGTGGATGAGCGATGCGCTGAAAATGCTCCCCCATCCGGTGGAAAAACGCGTGAAGCTGGCGCTCGACGCCTTGAAGAAGATTTACCCCAAGGTGGACATCGCCGCACGGATCATCGGCGATCCGATCACCGTCTCCTGGGAAGCCGACCCGCATTTCCTCGGCGCATTCAAAGGTGCTCTGCCCGGCCACTATCGCTACAACCAGCGCATGTACGCCCATTTCATGCAGGACGACATGCCGGCCGAACAGCGAGGGATCTTTATCGCCGGCGATGACGTCTCATGGACACCGGCCTGGGTTGAGGGCGCGGTACAAACCTCACTCAATGCCGTGTGGGGAATCATGAAGCACTTCGGCGGTGAAACTCACCCCGAGAACCCGGGGCCAGGTGACGTGTTCGACGAAATCGGTCCGATCGCCCTGCCCGAATAAAAGGAGTTTTTGATGCGTGTAGCCCTTTACCAATGTTCACCGCTGCCGCTGGACCCGGCCGCCAACCTGCAACGCCTGCATCAGGTGGCGCTGGAGGCCAGGGGCGCCGATGTGTTGGTGTTGCCGGAAATGTTCCTGACCGGCTACAACATTGGCGTCGACGCGGTGAATGTATTGGCCGAGGTCTACAACGGCGAATGGGCGCAGCAGATCGCTCGCATCGCCAAGGCGGCCAGTCTGGCGATCGCCTATGGCTACCCGGAACGCAGCGAAGATGGGCAGATTTACAACGCGGTGCAACTGATCGACGCCCACGGCGAACGCCTGGCAAATTATCGAAAGAGTCACCTGTTTGGCGATCTGGACCACGCGATGTTCAGCGCTGGCGATAGCGAGCTGCCCATCGTCGAGCTTAACGGCTGGAAGCTCGGCTTTCTGATCTGCTATGACCTGGAGTTTCCGGAAAACGCCCGGCGCCTGGCCCTGGCCGGCGCCGAACTGATCCTGGTGCCCACCGCCAACATGCAGCCCTATGAGTTCATCGCCGATGTCACCGTGCGCGCCCGAGCCATCGAGAACCAGTGTTTTGTGGCTTACGCCAACTATTGCGGTCATGAAGGTGAATTGCAGTACTGCGGGCAAAGCAGCATCGCCGCCCCGGATGGCAGCCGCCCTGCCCTGGCCGGGCTGGACGAGGCCTTGATCGTCGGTGACCTGGATCGGCAACTGATGGAGGATTGCCGTGCGGCCTACAACTACCTGCATGACCGCCGCCCTGAGCTTTACGACGACTTGAACAAACACTGATTGAGAACGCTCCCTAATCCGCTAGCATGAGCGCTTCTCTGTTCTGGAAACGCTCATGTCGGCCGTCGATTCCTTCTGCCCCTACACTGAAACCCTGGCCAACGGCTTGCGAGTGACATTGCGCCATGTCCCCGGCCTCAAGCGCAGCGCTGCGGTGCTGCGAGTGGCGGTCGGCAGCCATGATGCGCCGCTCGCCTGGCCGGGACTGGCGCACTTGCTCGAACATCTTTTCTTCCTCGGCACTGAGCGGTTTCCCACAGAGCAGAACCTGATGACCTACGTGCAACGGCATGGCGGCCAGGTCAATGCCCGCACCAGCGATCGCACCACCGATTTCTTCTTCGAATTACCACCGGCTGCCTTTGCCGGCGGTCTGGAGCGACTCGGGGACATGCTCTCCCATCCGCGCCTGGATGAAACTGTCCAATTGCGCGAGCGAGAAGTGCTGCACGCGGAATTCATCGCCTGGTCTCAGGACCCCACGGCCCAGCGACAAGTGGCCCTGCACGAAGGACTGTCCGCAGCTCATCCACTGCGAGGTTTCCATGCGGGTAATCGCGACAGCCTCGCGGTGCAGCGGGCCGAGTTCCAAATGGCACTGCAAGACTTTTATCGAAGGTTCTACCAGAGCGGCCAAATGACGCTGAGTCTGGCGGGCCCGCAAAGCATCGAAGCCATGAAGGCACTGGCCGAGCAGTTCAGCGGCGATGTGCCTGCGGGTGAAGCGGTCACCCGACAGCCGGCGCCAGAGCTGATGGCATCGCACCAGTCCGGTTATCAACAGGTCAGCCCAGGACGTCTCGATCTGCTGTACGCCTTCGAAGGTTTGCCCGTCGCCTCGCCGCAAACCATGGATTTTCTCTGCACATGGCTGAATAACAGCAAACCGGGGGGCCTGCTCGCCACCTTGCGTCAACGCGGTCTGGCTGACAGCCTCAAGGCATCGGCGCTGTACGAGTTTGCCGAGCAGGCGCTGTTGCACATCGAGTTCAAACTCGACAACGATCACGCACTGAACGACATTCAGCCATTGCTGCACGATTGGTTGGGATTTTTCGCCGCCCAGGACGACTGGGCGCCCTTGCGCGATGAGTTCAGCGCCCGCCTGCAACGTCGGCAGGAGACCGCGACGGCGTTGCAACTGGCCCGTTGGGACAATGAAGAACGTGATGTTCAACTGTCGGAAAACGATCTGTCGCGGCTCAGGGAAATTCTCAAGCAATTGCACCCGGCGGAGCACGTCACCGGGCAATGGCAACTGCCCGCGCCCAACCCGTTCCTGCAAACGGCAAGCGAACCACCCCGTACCGGGTTGATACGCGGCCAGACCAGCGCCCATCGCGGTCTGCGCACCTTCGCCCAGGACCGCTCCCGGGGCCGGCGGGAACGTTCCCCCATGCAGTTCAGCCAAGGGCTGGCGGACAACACCTCGCAAGGCGCGGTGTATCTGCGCTGGCGCCTGGCGACGCTGCCCCCGCTCGACCTCTCGGCCAGGCTTGATCGGCACCTGCAGGATCTGCGTGAAGATGCGCAGCAGGCCGGCGTGGAAGTCACCTTTGAGCCCTGCGCCGACCAATGGCTGCTGAAGCTGGTTGGCCTGCAGGCACCGATGCCCTTGGTGCTCGAGCACATCCTGACGAAGCTGGGACAACCACTGCCGCCGGCGCCAGCGAAGAGCGAACCTGCACTGATACCGATTCGACACCTGTTGAAGGAGCTGCCGATTCATTGCCAGCAAAACTCCTCATCGTCAGCCTTGGCGCTGCCCGATCGCGACAACAGCGTGTGGACGACGGCGCATTGGGACGCACTGGCCATCGGTCTCTCGGCCGCCACCCAGGGAGCAATGGGCCCGGTGCTGGCCCGGGTGCCCGGCATTGCCGGCCAGCAAGCCCAACCGACCTCCCCTTGCCGGCAGCCGATCTGGCACACCCTTCAGACCCACGGCGACGAACAGGCCGTGTTGTTGTTTTGTCCCACGCCTACCCGAGCCCTGCACGACGAAGCCGCATGGCGGTTGCTGGCACAGCTGTGTCAAACACCGTTTTACCAGCGCCTGCGGGTCGAGTTGCAGTTGGGTTACGCAGTGTTCAGCGGTGTGAAGCAGATCGATGGGCAGACCGGTTTGTTGTTCGGTGTCCAATCACCCAGCGCCTCGGCGGCCCAGTTGATCGCCCATATCGACCAGTTCCTGAGCGGCCTGCCGGACCGTCTCCAGCAGCTCGACGATTCGACGCTGGCCAGTCAGCAGCAGGCCCTCGCCGCCCAGTTCCAGAGCGCCGCCCTACCCTGCGCCCAAGCGGCCGAACTGCTCTGGCAGCGCAAACTCGCTGGCCATCCGTCGGATTATCTAGAGCAATTGTCCGACGCCATCATGCGTGTGAATCGAGAACAGCTGATGGACGCCGTGGGGCATCTGACTAGCGCCGAAAGTGCACGCTACTGCCTGACCAATGGAGCCTGCCCTGGAGAGCCCTGGCACGCGGTGCCGTGATCATTACAGTCTGTGCAATGAGCTTTCTTGGAGAATTGCAGCCAACGAATATGTCAGATTTAGTAACATAGCCGCCTAAGCATCTGAACATCTCCCTTCGGAGGTGGACTATATGTATAGGTCTCAACCGACCCATCCTGATGACAGCATCCCACCTAAAGGAGTATTTCCATGTCTTGGTCCAAACCCGCATATATCGACCTGCGTATCGGTTTCGAAGTCACCATGTACTTCGCCAGCCGTTGATTGCTGCAGGCGGTTGAACGCGCAGCACAACGCCTCGGTCAGCCGGGGCGTTTTTTATTTCGGTTTGCAGATGGAGCGGCCATGTTTGTCCAGATTCTAGGTTCCGCCGCCGGCGGCGGTTTCCCCCAGTGGAATTGCAACTGCGCCAATTGCGCAGGTTTTCGCAACGGCAGCCTGCGAGCCCAGGCACGCACTCAGTCGTCCATCGCGATTTCCGATGATGGCGTGAACTGGGTGCTGTGCAATGCCTCCCCGGACATTCGCGCCCAGCTCCAAGGATTCGCCCCGATGCAACCGGGTCGGGCACTGCGGGACACCGGTATCGGCGCCATCATTCTGATGGACAGCCAGATCGACCACACCACCGGCCTGCTCAGCCTGCGCGAAGGCTGCCCGCATCAAGTCTGGTGCACCGACATGGTCCATGAAGACCTGAGCACCGGTTTTCCGCTGTTCAACATGCTGACCCACTGGAACGGCGGGCTGAGCTGGAACCGCATCGAACTCGACCAGCCGTTCACCATCCCGGCCTGCCCGAACCTGCGCTTCACTCCCCTGCCGCTGCGCAGCGCCGCGCCGCCCTATTCACCGCACCGTTTCGATCCGCACCCAGGCGACAACATCGGCCTGATCGTCGAAGACCTGCGCACCGGCGGCAAGCTGTTTTACGCCCCTGGCCTGGGCAAAGTCGACGAGCCTTTGCTGGAGATCATGGCCGGCAGCGATTGCCTGTTGGTGGACGGGACGATGTGGGACGACGATGAAATGCAGCGTCGTGGCGTCGGCAGCCGCACTGGCCGCGAGATGGGCCATCTGGCACAGAACGGGCCTGGCGGGATGATCGAAGTGCTGGAGCAACTGCCCGAGCCGCGCAAGGTCCTTATTCATATCAACAATACCAACCCGATCCTCGACGAAGACTCGCCCGAGCGGGCCGAGCTTGTACGTCGAAAGATTGAAGTGGCTTACGACGGAATGAGTATTGAGTTGTAGGACGGGCGCGACGATTGTGGGCGTGGGTGTGCGCTGTTTCAGCCAATCGCTGCTGGCTGATGAGACGCCATCGCGAGCAGGCTCGCCCCCACAGTAGTTTGAGTCGTACCGGATATTTCATGCGTTACAGATCGAGTGTGGCAGCGAGCCTGCTCGCGATGGGGCCAACCCTGACGCCACAGAATCCACGGGAATTGCCCGGAGAACCGCAATGACTGACACCCCCCTGTCCCCCGCCGAGTTCGAAGCGGCCCTGCGCGCCAAGGGTGCGTATTACCATATTCATCACCCGTATCACGTGGCGATGTATGAGGGCCGCGCCACTCGCGAGCAGATCCAGGGCTGGGTCGCGAACCGTTTTTACTATCAGGTGAACATCCCACTCAAGGATGCCGCGATCCTGGCCAACTGCCCGGACCGGGAAATCCGCCGCGAGTGGATCCAGCGCCTGCTCGACCATGACGGCGCGCCCGGCGAAGACGGCGGCATCGAAGCCTGGTTGCGGCTGGGTCAGGCGGTTGGCCTGGATCCCGATCAACTGCGCTCCCAGGAACTGGTGCTGCCGGGCGTGCGCTTCGCGGTGGATGCCTACGTCAACTTCGCCCGCCGCGCCTCTTGGCAGGAAGCCGCCAGCAGCTCCCTGACCGAAATGTTCGCACCGCAGATCCATCAGTCGCGCCTGGACAGCTGGCCGCAGCATTACCCCTGGATCGACCCCGCCGGCTACGAATATTTCCGCACCCGCCTGGGCCAGGCCCGGCGTGACGTGGAGCACGGCCTGGCGATTACCTTGCAGCATTACACCACCCGCGAAGGCCAGGAGCGCATGCTGGAGATTCTCCAGTTCAAACTGGACATCCTCTGGAGCATGCTCGATGCCATGAGCATGGCCTACGAATTGAACCGCCCGCCCTATCACAGCGTGACCGGGCAACGGGTGTGGCACAAAGGAATTACCTTATGAGTTTCGATCGCAGCAAGACCCCACGCTGGCGCCCCGGCTATCGTTTCCAGTACGAGCCGGCACAGAAGGGCCACGTGCTGCTCTATCCTGAAGGCATGATCAAGCTCAACGACAGCGCTTCGCTGATTGGCGGCCTGATCGACGGTGAACGGGATGTGGCCGCCATCATTGGCGAGTTGGCCAAACAGTTCCCCGACGTGCCGGAACTCGGTGACGACATCGAGCAATTCATGGAGGTCGCCCGTGCAGAGCATTGGATCGAACTTGTCTGACGCCACAAGCCTGCCGCCCAAGCCTGAAGTCGGCCTGCCGCTGTGGCTGCTGGCCGAGCTGACCTACCGTTGCCCGTTGCAATGCCCGTACTGCTCCAATCCGCTGGACTTCGCCGAACAGGGCAAGGAGCTGAGTACCGAGCAGTGGTTCAAGGTGTTTCGCGAGGCGCGTGAGATGGGCGCCGCGCAATTGGGCTTTTCCGGCGGCGAGCCGCTGGTGCGCCAGGACCTGGCCGAACTGATCGCCGAGGCGCGCAGGCTGGGTTTCTACACCAACCTGATCACCTCTGGCATCGGCTTGACCGAGCAGAAAATCAGCGATTTCAAAAAGGCCGGCCTCGACCACATCCAGATCAGTTTCCAGGCCAGCGACGAACAGGTGAACAACCTGCTGGCCGGTTCAAAGAAAGCCTTCGCGCAAAAACTGGAAATGGCCCGGGCGGTCAAGGCCCACGGCTATCCGATGGTGCTGAACTTCGTCACCCATCGACACAACATCGACAAGATCGACCGCATTATCGAGCTGTGCATCGCCCTTGAAGCCGACTTCGTCGAACTCGCCACCTGCCAGTTCTACGGTTGGGCACAGCTCAACCGCGTCGGCCTGCTGCCCACCCGGGAACAACTGGTGCGTGCCGAACGTATCACCAACGAATACCGCGCCAGACTGGAAGCCCAAGGGCATCCGTGCAAGTTGATCTTCGTCACCCCGGACTATTATGAAGAACGCCCCAAGGCCTGCATGAACGGCTGGGGCAGCATTTTCCTGACCGTCACGCCGGACGGCACCGCATTGCCCTGTCACGGCGCCCGTCAGATGCCCGTGCAATTTCCCAACGTGCGTGACCACAGCATGCAGCACATCTGGTACGACTCGTTCGGCTTCAATCGTTTCCGCGGCTATGACTGGATGCCCGAGCCGTGCCGCTCGTGTGATGAAAAAGAAAAGGACTTCGGCGGCTGTCGCTGCCAGGCGTTCATGCTCACGGGCGATGCGAGCAATGCCGACCCGGTGTGCAGCAAATCCGAGCATCACGGGATGATTCTTCAGGCTCGGGAAGACGCCGAGCATGCCACTCAGACGATTGAACAACTGGCCTTTCGCAATGAACGAAACTCACGCCTCATCGCCAAAGGCTGATTCTTTCAGCGCAGCCCAGGCCGTTGCGGCAGGCATCGACTTCGCTGAGCTGCAAGCCGGGCCCCTTGGACTGTTCTGGAATCAATACCGTCCCGAAGACGGTGCCTGCCGGATCTGGCATTGGCAGGATGCCAAGGCCCGATGCCTGACCCCGGACGGGTTCAGTGTCCGCAGCCGGGTTTATGAATACGGCGGCGGCTCGTTCTGCCTGAGCGACGACGGTGTGCTGTTCGTCAATGAGGCCGATCAGCAGGTGTATCACCAGTCGCTGGCCGGCGAACAACCCGTGGCGCTGACCTCAAGTGATTGTCGATATGGCGATCTTCACTTCGCTTGCGGCCAGGTGCTGGCGGTGGAGGAGCAGGCCAATCAGCATCGCCTGGTCTCGATCGGCCTGGCAGATCATCAACGACATCTGCTGGCCGAAGGTGCGGACTTCTATGCCGCGCCGACCTTGAGTCCGGATGGTCGACGACTGGCCTGGATTGAGTGGAGCCGCCCCCATCAACCGTGGACGTCAACGAGACTGATGCTGGCCGAGCGCAACGCTGGCACCTGGGACGAGCCGCGTTGCGTCGCGGGCAGCGGTCACGAGGAGTCTATTCAGCAACCGCGTTTTGATGATTCCGGTCGCCTTTATTGCCTGAGCGATCGTGGCGGTTATTGGCAGCCCTGGATTGAATCCGCCGACGACCTGGAGCCACTGCCCGCCGCCGAAGCCGATCACGCCCCAGCACCCTGGCAACTGGGCGGCTGTACCTGGCTGCCGCTGGGCGAAAGCGCTTACCTGGCGAGCTGGACCGAGGCGGGTTTCGGGCGACTGGGCCTCTGCCGCAGTGACGGCGTATCCGAGGATTTCACCGGCTCCTATTCGCGTTTTCGCAGCCTGGCACTCGATGAGCGGTTCATTTATGCCATCGCCGCTTCGCCAATCAGCCCGTCGGCGGTGATAGCCATTGAGCGGCAAAACCATGCAGTGGTGGTGCTCGCCGGTGGCGTTGCGCCGTTGCCCATCGAACACATCAGTCGCCCCCGGACCCTGCGCTATCCCTCGGCTTCCAGCCAAGCCTATGGGTTCTTTTACCCGGCCATGAACGCCGAAGAGAAGCCGCCATTGGTGGTGTTCATCCATGGCGGACCGACCTCGGCGTGTTATCCCATCTTTGATCCGCGCATCCAGTACTGGACCCAGCGCGGCTTTGCCGTAGCCGATCTCAATTACCGCGGCAGCAGCGGTTATGGCCGGGCCTATCGACAGGCGCTGTATTTGAATTGGGGGGTGGTGGACGTCGAGGATGCCTGCGCGGTGGTCACGTACCTTGAGGAACAAGGCTTGATCAATGGCCGTCGCGCGTTCATTCGTGGCGGCAGTGCTGGCGGCTACACGACTCTTTGCGCCCTGGCGTTCCATGACGTGTTCCGCGCCGGCGCCAGTCTCTATGGTGTCAGCGACCCCGTCGCCCTGGGTCATGCCACGCACAAATTCGAAGGCGATTATCTGGATTGGTTGATCGGCGACCCGCAACAGGACGCCGAACGCTACCGGGACCGCACGCCACTGCTGCACGCTGATCAGATCCGCACCCCGGTGATATTTTTCCAGGGTGAACTGGATGCCGTGGTCGTGCCGCAGCAAACACGCGATATGGTCGAGGCATTGCAGAACAACGGAATCGCGGTAGAAGCGCATTACTACGCCGATGAGCGCCATGGCTTTCGCAAGGCGATCAACCAGGCTCATGCGCTGGAACATGAATGGTTGTTCTATCGCAGGGTGATGGATGGCCCCCTATAGGGCAAATGCAAAACCAAATGTGGGAGCGAGCCTGCTCGCGACAACGGTGGATCAGTCCATGGAGATTTTGACTGGATCTACCGCTATCGCGAGCAGGCTCGCTCCCACAGGGGATTTGTGCAAACCAACAAATTCAGCGCTTGGCGATGATGTACACCGCATGCACGATACCCGGGATGTAACCCAACAGAGTCAGCAGGATGTTGAGCCAGAATGCCCCGCCGAAGCCCACTTGCAGAAACACACCCAACGGCGGCAGCAGGATGGCGATGATGATTCGAATGATATCCATGGATGACTCCTGATTGGCGATGGCCACATTGCCATATAGCACATGGACACCCGACCGCTCGTCAGGGTTCAGTGAGAAGCCATCCAGAAGGGATAAAGCGCGGGAAGATAAAAACGCGGACAAAAGAAAACCCCGCCGAAGCGGGGCTTTGCAGACTGTTTCCCTGACATCCATTTCGCTCCGCCATCCTGGCAGAATCCTACGTGTCCGTGTTTTTGCTTTGCGCATCCTGCGCGACGTCCATGTGAAGTAGATTAGCTCTGGATCCAATCAGCCGATAGAGGGAAAACGCCAGCACGGCGTGTAAGCATTTGCTTACACGCCGTCAGATTTCAAAACTGCCCAGCGTCCAGCAGGAACAGTGACTCGCTACCCGCCTTCACCGAGGCACTCAGGGAGTGGATGCGCGGCAGCAGACGGGCGAAGTAGAACCGCGCCGTGCCCAGTTTGCTCGCATAGAAATCATCCTGCGCTTCTTTGCCCAAGGCCGCCTTGGCCATCAGTGCCCACATATAGGCGTAGGCGGTGTAGCCGAACGCCTGGAGGTATTCCACCGAAGCCGCGCCGATTTCGTTCGGGTTGCTTTTCGCCCGGTCCAGCAGCCATTCGGTCAGCTCATCCAGCGTACCGACAGCGTCGTTCAACGGCTTGGTGAACTCGGCCAGATCACTGCTCGCGGTAGCCGTGAAGTGGCGGATTTCGTCAGCGAACAGCTTGTAGAACACCCCGCCACTGCCGACGATCTTGCGCCCTACCAGGTCCAGCGCCTGGATACCGTTGGTGCCTTCGTAGATCTGGGTGATGCGCACGTCACGCACCAGTTGCTCCTGACCCCATTCGCGAATGTAGCCGTGGCCGCCGAAAATCTGCTGGCCATGGACAGTGGTTTCCAGTCCCAGATCAGTCAGGAACGCCTTCGCCACCGGGGTCAGCAAGGCCACCAGATCTTCGGCACGCTTGCGGGTGGCCGGGTCTTCGCTGAACTTGGCGGTGTCCAGTTGCATCGCCACGTAGGTGGAAAATGCCCGGCCACCTTCGTTCGAAGCTTTCATGGTCAGCAACATCCGGCGCACGTCCGGGTGGACGATGATCGGGTCAGCGACTTTGTCTTTGTTCTGCGCACCGGTTGGCGAACGACTTTGCAGGCGGTCACGGGCGTATTCGATGGCGTTCTGGTAGGAGCGCTCACCGGTGGCCAGGCCCTGGATACCCACACCCAAACGCTCGTAGTTCATCATGGTGAACATCGCCGCCAGGCCTTTGTTCGGCTCGCCGACCAGATAACCCACGGCGTCGTCAAAGTTCATCACACAGGTGGCGGACGCCTGGATGCCCATCTTGTGTTCGATCGACCCGCAATTGGCCGCGTTACGCGCCCCCAGGCTGCCGTCGGCGTTAACCATGAACTTGGGCACCAGGAACAGCGAGATGCCTTTAGGGCCTGCCGGTGCGTCCGGCAACTTTGCCAGCACCAGGTGGATGATGTTTTCGGTGAGATCGTGTTCGCCGCCAGTAATGAAGATCTTGGTGCCGCTGACCTTGTAGGAACCGTCGGCCTGAGGTTCGGCCTTGGTGCGAATGATGCCCAGGTCCGTACCGGCATGCGGCTCGGTCAGGCACATGGAACCGGCCCAGACGCCGGCGTACATGTTCGGCAGGTAGGCTGCTTTCAGCTCTTCACTGGCGTGAGCATTGATCGACAGGCAAGCCCCGGCGGTCAGCATGGGGTACAGGCCGAAGGACAGGCTGGCGGAGTTGACCATTTCTTCGACCTGAGCCGAAACAGCCTTGGGCATGCCCATGCCGCCGTAGGTCGGATCACCACCGACACCGACCCAGCCGCCTTCAGCGTAAGTCTTGTAGGCCTGTGGGAAACCGGCTGGCGTGGTGACGGCACCGTCAGCCCAGTGGCAACCTTCTTCGTCAGCTGCACGGCTGAGGGGGGCAACGCTTTTGCTGGTGACTTTGCCGGCTTCCTCAAGGATCGCCTCGACGGTTTCAGCGTCTACGGTCTCGGCCAGCGCCGGCAGTTGAGCCCAGAGCTTCGCGACCTCGAACACTTCATTGAGGACGAAGCGCATATCGCGCAGGGGCGCTTTGTAGTCAGCCATGGCAAACCTCGCAAGATCTAAACAATTGGTTCGTAAGAAAACGGTTTTTGCAGTGGCCTGAGTGTACCCCAACAACTTTTGCGACACATAGGGTCAGCCAGTGACTGTTTTGTTATTTTTAGTCACCGCAGAAAAGATCGCAGGCTTCGCCAGTTCCTACAGGGAATATGCGCACGTCTGTAGGCGCTGGCGAAGCCTGCGATCTTTGTCCCCCTCACATCAAAGGGCAAACAACTCCGCCGGCAACTTCATCAAGCAATCGCTCCCCGCCTCCACCGCGGCCCGATGGGCAGCGGTCCTTGGCAGCAGGCGCTTGAAGTAAAACTCACAGGTCGCCAGTTTGCCCCGGCAGAAATCAGCGTCACCTTCGCCTGCATCCAGTTGCGCCTGGGCCACCAACGCCATGCGCAACCACAGATAGGCCAGGATGATGTAACCGCTGTACATCAGATAGTCCACCGAAGCGGCGCCGACTTCATCGGGGTTCTTCATGGCCGCCATGCCAACCCGGGTGGTCAGTTCGCCCCATTGCTGGTTGAGCCCGTTGAGTTGCGCGACGTAATCCTTGAGCTGTGGATGTTCAGCGTTGGCGGCGCAGAACTTATGGACGATTTTGGTGAACCCTCGCAGCAACTTGCCCTGGCTGCCCAGCACCTTGCGCCCCAATAGATCCAAGGCCTGGATGCCGTTGGTGCCTTCATAGATCGGCGCAATACGGCAGTCGCGCACCAGCTGTTCCATGCCCCACTCACGAATGAAACCATGGCCGCCAAACACCTGCATGCCGTGGTTGGTTACTTCCAGGCCAGTATCGGTCATGAAAGCCTTGCAGATCGGGGTGAGGAACGCCAGCAGGTCTTCGGCCTCCTGGCGGGCGGTTTCGTCGCTGCTCAGGTGTGCGATATCCAGCAGTTGCGCGGTGAAGTAAGTCAGTGCCCGGTTGCCCTCGTTGAAGGCTTTCATGGTCAGCAACATCCGGCGCACATCGGGGTGGACGATGATCGGATCGGCGGCTTTTTCCGGCGCCTTGGGGCCGGTCAGCGAGCGCATCTGCAAACGGTCGTTGGCATATTTGATCGCGCCCTGGAAGCTCGCTTCCCCGAGGCACAGGCCCTGCATGCCGGTGCCCAGCCGGGCATGGTTCATCATGGTGAACATGCAGTTCAGACCCTTGTTCGGCTCGCCGATCAAGAATCCCTTGGCCCCGTCGAAATTAAGCACGCAGGTGGCGGACGCCTTGATGCCCATCTTGTGCTCGATCGAGCCGCAGGAGACGCCATTGCGCGGTCCCGCTTCGCCACTGGCGTCCGGCAGGAACTTGGGCACGATGAACAGCGAGATACCTTTGGTCCCGGCAGGCGCATCCGGCAGTTTGGCGAGCACCAAGTGAATGATGTTGTCGCTCATGTCGTGTTCGCCGGCGGAAATGAAAATCTTGCTGCCGGTAATCGCGTAGCTGCCATCGGCCTGAGGCAAGGCTCGGGTCTTGATGATGCCCAGGTCCGTGCCGCAATGGGCTTCGGTGAGGCACATCGTGCCGGTCCATTGACCGGCCGTGAGCTTGGTGAGGTAGGCCTGTTTCTGCTCTTCGGTGCCGTGGGCATGAATGGCCGACATCGCACCATGGGTCAGGCCCGGGTACATGCCCCAGGAGGTGTTGCTGGAGCCGACCATTTCGCTGATGACCAGGCCCAGGGAACTGGGCAATCCTTGGCCGCCGTAAGTCGGGTCCGCCGCCAGCCCGTGCCAGCCGCCCTCCACGTACTGTGCGAAAGCCTGCTTGAAGCCTGTAGGCGTGGTGACCACGCCGTTGTCGAAATGGCAGCCTTCTTCGTCACCGGAGCGATTGAGCGGCGCCAGCACATTCTCACAGAACCTGGCGCCTTCCTCGAGGATCGCGCTGACCATGTCCGGGCTGGCATCGCTGGCGCCCAGTTCGGCATAGCGGCCAGGGAAATCGAAGACGTGATCGATCAGAAAGCGCATGTCGCGCAGCGGGGCTTTGTACTCGGGCATGGTGGTTTTCTCCGGTAACAGGTCGTTGAAACCTACTGCCGGCCACCGAGGCTCACAATCACAGTCCAGACGCTGAATGCGCCATCATCACTCAACCCGCGGCCGCTTCCATGCGCACCGCACCGCGACGGTTCTGCCCATAGGCAATCACACAGTTACGCCCGGCTCCCTTGGCGTTGTAGAGAGCCTGGTCAGCGGATTTGAGCACTTCTTCGGGGGTGCGCTGTTCGATGCGCTCGGCCACACCGATGCTGACCGTCACCGATACACTGGATGCCCCGGCACCGGCACGACGCTGGCGACCTTGTTGATCATCCTGGGGACGACTGTCGGGATTGCGTAGCTGGATGCTGTAGTTCGCGATGGATTCGCGAATGACTTCCAGATGAGGCATGCACTCTTCGATGGTTTTTCCTGCGAATACCAGCGCAAATTCCTCTCCACCGTAGCGATAAGCCCTACCGCCACCGCTGATTTTCGACAGTTTGCTGGCGACCAGACGCAACACCTGGTCGCCCACGTCGTGGCCGTGGGTGTCATTGAATTTCTTGAAATGGTCCACGTCGCTCATCGCCAAGACATAATTGCGACCCAGGCGCTGCATGCGCTCATTCAGCGCCCGACGCCCCGGCAGGCCGGTCAGTTCGTCACGGAACGCCATCTGATAAGCCTCGTGGGCGACCGCCGCCGCGATCATCAGCATCACCTGGCTGCACATGATGTTCAGGGTGAATGGCAGGATGAAGGTCTTGGGCAACATCCAGAACACGCCGAGCAAACCCACCAATTGCGCGGCATGCAACGGTCGCGGATGGCGCCAGTATTGCCAGGCCAGCAACACAAAGGCGGCGATGAACACCGGGTAGGACAACTGGATCAGGCTCATCCAGGCACCGTGCAACGCTGGCCAGCGGATCTCCGAAAGCCACAACAGCAGTGCCTGGGGAAAACTTTGCTCCAGGGCCAGCGCCACGCTTCCAAAGATCAGCAGCACCGCGAACCGCGCCACCATGTCCTGGAACAAATGAGTCCGCTCCTGCCACGCGGCGAACAGGCCAAACAACAGCGGCAACAACAGGCAGACGAGGTGAAACACCACCGCTGCGTCATCGCGCACCTTGCCGTTGTCGCGATAGAAGTCGGTCTGGGTGTCCAGCAGGAAATAGGCGATGTACACCGTGATCATCAGAAACAGCTCACGCTGACGTCGGTAAACGGCGCAGTACGCCCCTCCGAGCAACAACACCAATGTAGGAAGAACGTTGAACAGGGAGGTGAAAAAGACATTGAGATCCTTGACGTAGGCAGCCGCAAGCCCCGCCAGCAACAGCACCAATGACGGTAGGAAATGACTGAAACGTACAGCGGAAGAACGCGGCAAGGGTAAAGCTCCGACCCGGCTGATCAAAGATGGCATTGTGCCTGCTACTGGGGCATTAAGGCACGCGAGATGTGACAGATGTCACACTGCCATCCTTGTAACGGCAGGGGGGGATGTTTTCTTAGGGTTTTGTTGGATGAATGTTGTTCCACGATTGCCAACAATTCCTGTGGGAGCGAGCCTGCTCGCGATAGCGGTGGGTCAGCCCACAATGATGTTGGATATGCCGCCGTCATCGCGAGCAGGCTCGCTCCCACAGGGGTTGCGGTCAGACGCAAAAAAGCCGCTGCTCCCGAAGGAAGCAGCGGCTTTTTTAGAAGAACCGCGTAAGGCTTAGTAGCCCAGTGCGAAGTCTTCTTCTTTCATGTCCATCAGGTTGTTGGCGCCCGACAACATGGTTGCCACGTGAGTGCGGGTGCGTGGCAGGATGCGCTGGAAGTAGAAGCGCGCGGTCTGCAGCTTGGCGGTGTAGAAAGCTTCTTCGATGGTGCCGGCGGCGAGTTTTTCCGCCGCCAGGCGCGCCATGTCAGCCCAGAAGTAGGCCAGGCAGGCGTAACCGGAGTACATCAGGTAATCCACCGAGGCCGCGCCAACTTCTTCGCGGTCTTTCATGGCCGCCATACCGACCTTCATGGTCAGCTCGCCCCATTCCTTGTTCAGCGCAGCCAGAGGTTCTACGAACTCTTTGACCGCGTCGTTGCCTTCGTTGCTTTGGCAGAACTTGTGAACGATCTTGGTGAAGCCCTTGAGCGCTTCGCCCTGGGTCATCAGCACTTTGCGGCCCAGCAGGTCGAGGGCCTGGATGCCGGTGGTGCCTTCGTACAGCATCGAAATGCGGCTGTCGCGAACGTTCTGCTCCATGCCCCACTCGGCGATGAAACCGTGACCGCCATAAATCTGCACGCCGTGGTTGGCCGATTCGAAGCCGACTTCAGTCATGAACGCCTTGGCGATCGGCGTCATGAACGCCAGCAGTGCATCGGCTTTTTTCTTCTCTTCTTCATCGACGCCGTACTTGACGATGTCCACTTGCTTGGCAGTGAAGTAAACCATCGCCCGGTTACCTTCGGCGAAGGCCTTCATGGTCAGCAGCATGCGACGCACGTCGGGGTGCACGATGATCGGGTCGGCAGCCTTGTCCGGCGCTTTCGGGCCAGTCAGGGAACGCATTTGCAGACGGTCACGGGCGTACTTCAGGCCGCCCTGGAAGCCGATTTCGGCGTGAGCCAGGCCTTGCAGCGCGGTGCCCAGGCGTGCGGTGTTCATGAAGGTGAACATGCAGTTCAAGCCTTTGTTCGCCGGGCCAATCAGGAAACCGGTGGCCGCGTCAAAGTTCATCACGCAAGTGGCGTTGCCGTGGATGCCCATCTTGTGTTCCAGCGAACCGCAGCTCACCGCATTGCGCTGACCGATGGAGCCGTCGGCGTTAGGCAGGAACTTAGGAACGATGAACAGCGAAATACCTTTGGTACCGGCCGGTGCGTCTGGCAGGCGTGCCAGAACGATGTGGACGATGTTGTCGGCCATGTCGTGTTCGCCGGCCGAAATGAAGATCTTGGTGCCGCTGACCTTATACGAACCGTCGGCCTGAGGCTCGGCCTTGGTGCGCAGCATGCCCAGGTCAGTGCCGCAGTGCGGCTCGGTCAGGCACATGGTCCCGGTCCATTCGCCGGAAACCAGCTTGGTCAGGTAGGCCTCTTGCTGCTCGGGCGTACCGTGCTCGGAAATAGTGTTCATCGCGCCATGGGACAGGCCCGGGTACATGCCCCACGACCAGTTGGCTTCGCCGACCATCTCGCTGACCGCCAGGCCCAGGGACTCCGGCAGGCCTTGACCACCATGCTCAACGTCGTGGGCCAGGCTTGGCCAGCCGCCTTCGACGAATTGCTTGTAGGCTTCCTTGAAGCCGCTCGGAGTCTTCACACCGGATTCGCTCCAGGTGCAGCCCTCAATGTCGCCCACACGGTTCAGCGGTGCCAGCACCTGCTCACAAAACTTGGCGCCTTCTTCGAGAATGGCGTCAACCATGTCTGGCGTTGCGTCCTGGCAAGCCGGAAGGCTCTGATAGTGCGCTTCATAGCCAAGCAGTTCGTCACGAACGAAGCGAATATCACGCAAGGGGGCCTTGTAGTCAGGCATAGCGATAAACCTCTGCTGATGTAACCGGGAATGAACGACCGCATGGATTTGTTGTGACGGTCAAACAGTTGTTTGAAACATACGTTTACGCCTAAATCTTGTCAAGCGTCGATCTTTTGCCGTTCGTCATCGTCCCGGAAAAAATCCCAGGCACAGCAATTCACCGCAGCGAAACACTCACAGCGTCCGTAGGAAAAGATTAGTTGAGCCAGAAGGAGTTAGAGACGAAAACGCCGCGAATAATCGCGGCGTTCAGGCAAACCTGAGGTAGAGAATCAGGCGAAAGTGTCGATCAACGTACCGAGCATTTCATCGGAAGCCTTGGCCACGTTCACGCCCAGTTCGACCTGAAACTTGCCCTGGGACATTTCAACCATGTTGCTGGCCAAGTCCGATTGCTGGCTGCGATCCACCGACCGCAAACGATCGACTTGCAGTTCGGACGACTGGCTGGTGACCGAACGCTCGATCGTATTGTTGGCAATCTGGCTAGAGGCCTGATCGACACGGTTCTGCCCTGTCTGAATAGTGCTCAGACCGGCATAGAACGCGGTATTTCCTGAGATTTCCATGGCAGAACTCGTCTTCTGGAAGGGTAGACAGCGGACATTGAAACAGAAGCCTGGGGAAAAGGCCCGACAAAAACACTAATGGCACAGTGCCTTGTCATAGTGAAAACCTTAGTAGTCCAGCAAATCCAGGTGCAGATGCGCAGCCACGGCTTCGGCGGTGATGCCCTTGATTCTCGGCACACGCCCCAAGCACGGCGCCGGCAGGCGTTCGGCCAGGGTCGCCAGATTTTCTTCCAGCCGCGATGTCTTGGGGTCGATGATATTGGCCACCCAACCCGCCAGTTGCAGGCCGTCCCGGGCGATGGCCTCGGCGGTCAACAGGGCGTGGCTGATGCAGCCCAGGCGCACGCCCACCACCAGGATCACCGGTAGCCCCAGCGCCATCGCCAAGTCCGAGAGGTTGTCCTGATCGGCCAGCGGAACGCGCCAGCCGCCCGCGCCTTCGATCAGAGTGAAATCGGCCTCCAAGGCCAACACTTCACGCATCGGCCCCAGCAACGATTGCACAGTCAAGGCCACGCCGGCTTCCCGAGCGGCCAGGTGAGGCGCGATGGCCGGCTCGAACGCCACCGGATTGACCTGGGCATACTCAAGCGGCACCGAGCATTCGGCCAACAGCGCCAAGGCATCGGCGTTGCGCAGGCCCTTGGGCGTTACTTCACAACCAGAGGCCACGGGCTTACCCGCGGCGGTGCACATGCCAGCCTGTCGCGCAGCATGCAGCAGGCCAGCCGCGACGGTGGTTTTGCCCACGTCGGTGTCGGTACCGGTGATGAAATAAGCCTGGCTCATAGCGGTTTCTCCAGCACGGCGTAAACCACCCGGTAGGTCGCGGGCAAACCCTGTACCTGACGAAACTGTTCGTAAGCGTCAACCAGTGCGAGGATCCGCGCCCTACCCGTCAACCCGCCGGGCCGGCCGGGGTTCAGATTGTGGGCGCCGAGGGCTTTCAATTCATGGGTCAGACCGCGCACGTCCGGGTAATACATCACATGGGGACGGTTTTCCAAGCTGATAACGTTCAGCCCGCTGGCCTCACATAGCTGTTGATACGTTTCGAACCCGCGAAAACGGTTGACGTGCACTAGGCCATCCACCTGACGCCAGCTGTCGCGCAGTTCGTACAACGTGCCGACGCAAAGGCTTGTAAAGGCAAACACGCCACCGGGTTTCAAAACCCGATGGACTTCGTTCAACACCGAGGCAAAATCCGCGCACCACTGCACCGCCAGGCTGGAGAACACCAGATCGCAACTGGAGGCCTGCAAGGGCAACCGCTCGGCATCACCGGCTATAAAGTGCGCAGCCCCGCCCTGAGGGCGAGCATGGTTGAGCATACCTTCGGCGATATCCAGCGCCAACCCGGTCACCTCGCCGAAGCGCGTACCCAGCGCCCTCGTGAAATAGCCGGTGCCACAACCCAGGTCCATCCAGCGCTCAGGCATGATCGAAGCAGGCAGCCGGTCCAGCAACTGCTGGCCTACGTCGCGCTGCAGCTCGGCCACGCTGTCGTAACTGGTCGCCGCCCGGGAAAACGAGGCCGCCACCTGGCGCTTGTCCGGCAAGGCACCGGGCAATTTGGCAACAGACAAATCAGTCATCATCGGACTCATGCAAAAAAGCCTGAATCGCCCCCGCCACACCGTGAGGGTCTTCCAGAGGGAATCCGTGGCCGGTCTGTTCGATCAGACCGATTTCAACATCGGGCAGCAACACCAGCAATTCACCCGCTGCCTCAGCCGGTACCAGGGCGTCGAGCCCGGCAAACACGTGGAGCTGCGGGCCGCCGAAGCCCTGCAAGGCGGCGCGGGTATCCAGTTGCGCCAGTAGCTCGAGCCCGGCCATCAACACATCGGGCGAAGTGACTGGCGCACCCGCCAGCAACAATCGCGACAAGCCGCGCGGATCGCTGCAACCCTGGGCACATAACAAACTGAAGCGCTTGAGGGTCTGGCGCGGGTCGGCGGCGCACCCGGCGAGAAACCCATCAAAGGTTTCACCGGCCATCGCGCTCGGCCATTGATCGTGGGCCACGAAAGAAGGGTTGCTCGCCAGGGTCAACAAGCCGCAACAGCGCTCGCCCCGACGCGCCGCCAGCTCGCCGGCCAGCATGCCGCCCAGCGACCAGCCACCCAACCAGGCATCCTGGGGCAATGTGGCATCCAGCTCATCGAGCCATTCATTGAGGTCGCTTGAGGTCAGTGCCGGCAACGGCTCGATCTCGACCCGCAGATGTTCATCGAGCCCTTGCAGCGCAGCCGCCAGAGGCTCCAGCGGGGAAACGCCCAAGCCCCAACCAGGCAGCAATATCAGTCGATCACGCATGGCTTGGCTCCGGTCCCAGTTGTGCAAAACACTCGGCCAATGCCTCCAGCAGTAGCTGCACCTGAGCCTCACTGTGAGCGGCGGTCAAGGTCACGCGCAGACGAGCGCTGCCGGCCGGCACGGTGGGTGGGCGGATCGCAGTGACCATCAGTCCCCGCTCACGCAGCATCTGCGACAAGCGCATCGCCCGCCCCGCATCGCCGATCAGGATCGGCTGGATCGGCGTGAAACTGTCCATCAATTGCAGGCCGATCTGCTCGGCACCGTGGCGAAACTGGCGGATCAGCACCTGCAAATGTTCGCGCCGCCAATGCTCGCTGCGCAGCAGCTCAAGGCTCTTGAGCGTAGCGCAGGCCAGAGCCGGCGGTTGACTGGTGGTGTAGATGTAGGGACGAGCGAACTGGATCAGGCTTTCGATCAGGTCTTCACTGCCGGCGACAAAAGCACCGGCAGTACCGAAGGCTTTACCCAGGGTGCCGACCAATACCGGCACGTCATCCTGGCTCAGGCCAAAATGTTCGACGATCCCGCCGCCATTGGCCCCCAACGGGCCGAAACCGTGGGCATCATCGACCATCAGCCAGGCGCCCTTGGCCCTGGCTGCACGGGCCAGGGCCGGCAGATCGGCGATGTCACCGTCCATGCTGAACACACCATCGGTGACCACCAGCGTATTGCCGGTGGCTTTCTCCAGACGGTTGGCCAGGCTCTGGGCATCGTTGTGCAGGTAACGGTTGAAGCGCGCGCCAGACAGCAACCCGGCGTCGAGCAACGAAGCGTGGTTGAGTCGATCCTCCAGCACCGTATCACCCTGCCCCACCAGTGCGGTGACAGCGCCAAGGTTGGCCATGTAGCCGGTGGTGAACAGCAGTGCCCGCGGGCGGCCAGTCAAGTCAGCCAGGGCTTCTTCCAGGGCATGATGAGGCCCGCTGTGGCCGATCACCAGATGGGAAGCACCGCCACCCACGCCCCATCGCGCCGCACCGGCGCGCCAGGCTTCGATCACTTGCGGATGATTGGCCAGGCCCAGGTAATCATTGTTGCAGAACGCCAGCAGCGGCTGGCCGTCCACCACCACCTCTGGCCCCTGTGGGCTTTCGAGCAGCGGGCGCTGGCGATAGAGGTTTTCGGCACGACGGGCAGTCAGGCGTGCGGCGAGATCGAAGGGCATGCAGGCCTCGGGGTGAACCGCTATTTAAAGACTGGAGGAAATCCCCCTGTGGGAGCGAGCCTGCTCGCGATAGCGGCGTGCCAGTCAACATAAATGTTGAATGCTCCATCGCCATCGCGAGCAGGCTCGCTCCCACATTTTTTTTGCGTCAGCTCAGAGGGCGGCGTTGTAGAACTGCTCGCTGCTCTTCTGCTCCACCAGCGCCTGTTCAATAGCCGCCTGATGCACTTCATCAGCATGCTCTTCGCGGGCCTCCGGCTGGATGCCCAGGCGAGCGAACAGTTGCATGTCCTTGTCGGCTTGCGGGTTGGCGGTGGTCAGGAGTTTGTCGCCATAAAAAATCGAGTTGGCACCGGCGAAAAATGCCAGGGCCTGCATCTGTTCGTTCATCGCTTCGCGGCCGGCGGACAGGCGTACATGGGACTGGGGCATCAGGATCCGCGCTACGGCGAGCATGCGAATGAAATCGAACGGGTCGACGTCTTCGGCGTTTTCCAATGGCGTGCCGGCGACTTTTACCAGCATGTTGATCGGCACCGATTCCGGATGCTCCGGCAGGTTCGCCAGCTGGATCAGCAGGTTGGCGCGATCGTCCAGGGACTCGCCCATGCCCAGGATGCCGCCGGAGCAGATCTTCATCCCCGAATCTCGCACGTAAGCCAGGGTTTGCAGACGCTCGCTGTAGGTACGAGTGGTGATGATGCTGCCGTAGAACTCCGGCGACGTGTCGAGGTTGTGGTTGTAGTAGTCCAGGCCGGCCTGGGCCAGGGCCTGGGTCTGGTCCTGATCGAGGCGGCCCAGGGTCATGCAGGTCTCCAGGCCCATGGCCTTCACGCCTTTGACCATCTCCAGCACATAAGGCATGTCCTTGGCCGACGGATGCTTCCACGCCGCGCCCATGCAGAAACGGGTCGAGCCGATGGCCTTGGCACGGGCGGCCTCTTCGAGGACTTTCTGCACTTCCAGCAACTTTTCTTTTTCCAGCCCGGTGTTGTAGTGGCCGGACTGCGGACAATATTTGCAATCTTCCGGGCAGGCGCCGGTCTTGATCGACAGCAGCGTGGACACCTGGACGCGGTTGGCGTCGAAATGCGCGCGGTGCACGGTCTGCGCCTGGAACAACAGGTCATTGAAGGGCTGGACGAAGAGAGCTTTGACTTCGGCCAAAGACCAGTCATGACGCAGGTTGGCAGTGGTGCTGGCGCTCATGGGCATTTCCTTGATTATGCTTGGCTGGCACCTGGGGACATGGAATACCCACAGGCGCGACACGGATGTTCGGCATATTTAAGGAAGAGTCATGCGCTGTCAACCACGATACGATGAACCGGTTTACATCTGGTTAAAAAACAAACAATCTTGTCTGTTGTGTGGCGAAACCACCGATACGCCCCAACCCATTTGCACCCCCTGCGAGAGCGAACTACCCTGGCTCGGTGACCAGTGCAGTATCTGCGCCTTGCCACTGCCCATGGCCGGGCTGCGTTGTGGCCAGTGCGCCACTCAACCGCCAGCCTTCGAGCGGGTCCTGGCGCCATGGGCCTACGACTTTCCTATCGACAGCCTGATCGCACGTTTCAAACATCAGGCCAAATGGCCGCTCGGTCGGTTGATGGGCGAACTGCTGGCGCAGTCCCTGCAGCATCACTTCAATGAAGGACTGGAGCCACCCGACGCACTGGTGCCAGTACCGCTTGCCAATCGGCGCTTGCGTCAACGGGGTTTCAATCAGGCCTCGATGCTTGCACGCTGGCTCAGCGCGACATTGAAGATCCCTTGCGAAGAACAACTGCTGCGGCGCGTCCAGGACACCCCCGCCCAGCAGGCACTCGATGCCAGGGCCCGGCGCCGAAACCTGCGTCAAGCCTTTGCCATCACACCCGACGCCGTGCTCGGCAACCGTCATCTGGCGTTGGTCGACGATGTGCTCACGACCGGCGCCACAGCCCAGGCGCTGGCTCGCCTACTATTGGATGCCGGCGCCGCCCGGGTCGATGTGTATTGCCTGGCCCGCACGCCGAAACCCGGTGAGCCGGCTTGACGCGCCGCCTGCGAGGCGCCAACGTCCGCTCATGATTCCTTGGCGCAGTTCTCCATCATGTCATTGCCCCCGCTCCTGACCCAGCACATCGTCCGGCGCCCACAACGCATCGCCTTGTTGCAGCACATTGCCGAACAAGGCTCGATCACCCGCGCCGCCAAGAGCGCGGGCCTGAGCTACAAGGCGGCGTGGGATGCCATCGACGAGTTGAATAACCTGGCGGACCAGCCGCTGGTGGAACGCAGCGTCGGCGGCAGGGGCGGTGGCGGCGCCAAGCTGTCAGAGGAGGGGCAACGCGTGCTGCGTCTGTATCAGCGCTTGCAAGCGCTGCAGGCGCAGTTACTGGAAGCCAGCGAGGACGCCGGGGATCTGGGCCTGCTCAGTCGCTTGATGCTGCGCACCAGCGCGCGCAATCAACTGCATGGCAAAGTCCTGGGGATCGAGGCCCAGGGCCACAATGACCGGGTACGCCTGGAACTGGCCCGGGGTCTGGTCATCGAGGCGCAAATCACCCATGACAGCACCTTACGCCTGGAGCTGGCTATCGGCACCGAAGTGGTGGCCCTGATCAAGGCCGGCTGGTTGGAGTTGCACCCCATCGAGTCAGCGGAGCAATCGGGAATCAACACGTTGCGCGGCGTGATCGAGCAGGTTGCCGCCGCCGAAGACGGCCCCAGTGAAGTGCGTATCGGCCTGCCCAACGGCCAGACATTGTGCGCCCTGGCCGATCCGCTCCAATTGCATGAGCGAAACCTGGCTACCGGTTCTGCGGTGCACGTCGCGTTTTCACCGACAAATGTGCTGCTCGGCACACCGCTGTAGCGCGCTGCAACAATAGTTTCATCGACCCGCTTTAAGGTGACTGCCAAAACCAGCAGGGAGCCTGATGATGAGCCTATTAGAAGAAAACCAATCCACCGACCTGGAAAAGATCGTCGGCCTGAGCCGTCGAAGCTTCATCAGCGCCGGCGCCCTGTGCGGCGCGGCGATGTTTCTGGGCGGCAACCTGCTGAGCCGCAGCGTGCTGGCCGCCGCCGTGAGCGAAGGCAACAGCAAGCTGCTGGGCTTTAAAAGCATCGCCGCCGCCACGGCCGACACCATTACTCTGCCACCGGGCTACAAAGCCTCGGTGCTGATCAGTTGGGGCCAGCCACTGCGCAAAAATGCACCGGCGTTCGACCCCAGTGGCAATGGAACAGCCCGCGCTCAGGAAGAGCAGTTTGGCGACAACACCGACGGCATGAGCCTGTTCGAATTCCCCGGCGACAAGAACCGGGCGCTGATGGCGATCAACAACGAGTACACCAACTACCAATACCTGTTCCCTCACGGCGGCCAGCCGCAGTCGGCCGAAGACGTGCGCAAGGCCCAAGCCGCCGAAGGCGTGTCGGTGATCGAGATCCAGCGCCGTCGCGGCCAGTGGCAGTTCGTCCAGGAATCGCGCTACAACCGCCGGATCCACGGCAACACGCCGATTCGCCTGCGTGGTCCGGCAGCCGGCCACGATCTGCTGAAAACCAGCGCCGACAAGAGCGGCAAAAAAGTGCTGGGGACTTTCCAGAACTGCGCCAACGGCATGACGCCGTGGGGCACGTACCTGACCTGCGAAGAGAACTTCACCGACTGCTTCGGCAGCAGCAAGGCGGACCTGCAGTTCGACGCGGCACAAAAACGCTATGGCGCCACTGTCACCAGCAGTGAAATCAACTGGCACCTGCACGACCCGCGTTTTGATCTGGCGAAGAACCCCAACGAACTCAATCGCCATGGCTGGGTGGTGGAAATCGATCCGTTCGACCCGCAATCCACCCCGGTAAAACGCACTGCTCTGGGCCGTTTCAAACACGAAAACGCCGCCCTCGCGCAGACCAATGACGGTCGCGCCGTGGTGTACATGGGCGATGACGAGCGCGGCGAATTCATCTACAAGTTCGTCAGCCGCGAGCGCATCAACCATCGCAATGCCAAAGCCAACCGCAACCTGCTGGACCACGGCACCTTGTATGTGGCGCGCTTCGATGCCGGCGACGGCAACCCGGACCACCCCAAAGGCAAGGGCCAGTGGATCGAGCTGACCCACGGCAAGAACGGCATCGACGCCAGCAGCGGTTTCGCTGACCAGGCCGAAGTGCTGATCCATGCGCGCCTGGCCGCCAGTGCCGTTGGCGCCACGCGCATGGACCGCCCCGAGTGGATCGTGGTCAGCCCCAAGGACGGCCAGGTCTATTGCACCCTGACCAACAACTCCAAGCGCGGTGATGCCGGTCAACCGGTGGAAGGGCCAAACCCTCGGGCCAAGAACGTCTACGGGCAGATCCTGCGCTGGCGCACCGACCGCGACGATCATGCCTCCAAGACCTTCTCCTGGGATCTGTTCGTGGTCGCCGGCAACCCGGCGGTACACGCCGGCACGCCGAAAGCCGGCTCGTCCAACATCAACGCCCAGAACATGTTCAACAGCCCCGATGGCCTGGGCTTCGACAAGGCCGGGCGGCTGTGGATTCAGACCGACGGTGATTTCAGCAATACCGGGGACTTCGCCGGCATGGGCAACAACCAGATGCTCTGCGCCGACCCCGACAGCGGCGAAATCCGTCGATTCCTGGTCGGGCCGGTGGGTTGCGAAGTGACCGGCATCAGCTTCTCGCCAGACTACAAAACCCTGTTCGTCGGCATCCAGCATCCCAGCGGCGGCTCGACGTTCCCCGAGCACCTGCCCAACGGTAAGCCGCGGTCGTCGGTGATGGTGATTACCCGTGAGGATGGCGGGGTCATCGGCGCCTGATAGCCCTCACGCTGATCGTTCCCACGCTCTGCGTGGGGATTCAGCCAGGGACGCTCCGCGTCCCAAAGAGTAACGCGGAGCGTCACATGAGGCGTTCCCACGCAGAGCGTGGGAACGATCACCGACAGCCGTCACCTATCTCCCTCCGTCTGCGCTACCATGCTGGGCCGGACGCGGCAGCCCTGCCGCTGCGCAGGAGTCAGCATGTCCCATCCGTTTGAAACCCTCACACCCGACCTGGTGCTCGATGCCGTTGAAAGCATGGGCTTGCTCAGCGACGCCCGTGTGCTGGCCCTCAACAGCTATGAAAACCGTGTCTATCAGGTGGGTATCGAAGACGCCGAGCCGCTGATCGCCAAGTTCTATCGCCCTCAGCGCTGGACCAACGAAGCGATTCTGGAAGAGCACCGCTTCACCTTCGAACTGGCCGAATGCGACGTGCCGGTGGTGGCGCCGCTGATTCACAACGGCGTCAGTCTGCACGAACACGCCGGGTTTCGTTTCACCCTGTTTCCCCGGCGCGGCGGCCGCGCGCCTGAGCCGGGCAACCTCGACCAACTCTATCGCCTGGGGCAATTGCTCGGGCGTCTGCACGCGGTCGGGTCGACCCGTGCGTTCGAGCATCGTGAAGCGTTGGGCGTGAAAAACTTCGGCCACGATTCGCTGGCCACCGTGCTGCAAAGCGGTTTCGTACCCCGCAGCCTGCTTCCGGCCTACGAGTCGGTGGCCCGGGACCTACTCAAACGGGTCGAAGAGGTTTATGCCGCCACGCCTCACCAGAACATCCGCATGCACGGCGACTGCCACCCCGGCAACATGATGTGCCGCGACGAGGTTTTTCATATCGTCGACCTGGACGACTGCCGCATGGGCCCGGCGGTACAGGATTTGTGGATGATGCTCGCCGGTGATCGCCAGGAATGCCTGGGGCAGTTGTCGGAATTGATGGACGGCTACCGCGAGTTTCATGACTTTGACCCGCGTGAACTGGCCTTGATCGAGCCTCTGCGGGCCCTGCGCCTGATGCACTACAGCGCCTGGCTGGCGCGCCGTTGGGACGATCCGGCGTTCCCGCGCAGCTTCCCGTGGTTCGGCAGCGAACGCTACTGGGGCGACCAGGTGTTGGCGTTGCGCGAGCAATTGGCGGCGCTCAATGAAGAGCCGTTGAAGTTGTTCTGATTTGCCACTGCCGCCCCCCTGTGGGAGCGAGCCTGCTCGCGATGGCGATCGAACATTCAACACCTGTGTCGAATGACATACCGCTATCGCGAGCAAGCTCGCTCCCACAAAGGGATTGCGCTGAAACGCGCATAAAGGTTCACAGCACAATCTGACAAATCTCCTTACAATCACTCTTTTGTTAGCTGCCTAAGCAAGGATTCTGCATGCAAGCCGCCAACCCGCGTCGCGGGTATATCCTGGGCCTGAGTGCCTACATCATCTGGGGTCTGTTCCCGATCTATTTCAAAGCCATCGCCAACGTGCCGTCCGTGGAAATCATCATCCACCGGGTGCTGTGGTCAGCGCTGTTCGGCGCGGCGTTGCTGATGGTCTGGAAACACCCGGGCTGGTGGCGCGAACTGCGGGACAATCCACAGCGGCTGGCAATCCTGGCCCTGAGCGGTACGTTGATCGCGGCCAACTGGTTGACCTATGTCTGGGCGGTGAACAACGAGCGCATGCTCGAAGCGAGCCTGGGGTACTACATCAACCCGCTGGTGAACGTATTGCTCGGCATGTTGATCCTGGGTGAACGGTTGCGACGCATGCAGTGGCTGGCGGTGGGGTTGGCCGCGGTCGGTGTGGCGCAGCAGGTCTGGCAAGTGGGCAGCCTGCCTTGGGTGTCGCTGGTGCTGGCGCTGACCTTCGGCTTTTATGGGCTGATCCGCAAGCAGGCGCCGGTCAAGGCTTTACCCGGACTGGTAGTGGAAACCTGGATGCTGGTGCCGATCGCCATTGCCTGGTTGTTGTTCAACCCGGCGGCTACCAGCGCCCAAGCCGTTTTCTGGACCACCTCCGAAGCCTGGTGGCTGGTGGCGGCAGGGCCCGTGACGCTGGTGCCGTTGGTGTGCTTTAACGCTGCGGCGCGGCATTTGCCCTACACCACCCTCGGGTTCCTCCAGTACATCGCACCGACGCTGGTGTTGTTGCTCGCCGTACTGCTGTTCGGTGAGCATCTGTCGTCCAGCACATTGGTGGCGTTCCTGTTTATCTGGGCTGGGCTTGCGGTGTATAGCGTCGATGCCGTGATCAGCATGCGCCGGCGCAACTGATCAAAAAACGTACGAACCTCCACAGGCCACGCCTGGCGTGGCCTGCGCTTATCCTTCCCAAGGTTATCCACAGCGTGATCCCCGCCGTTTGTGCACAAGCCCTTGAAAACTGGTGATTTTTTAATCATATCCCGCCAGCGCCCGGCGGACGTGGGCTGGCGAGGTGTCTCTACAGGTTATCCACAGGCAGGCGCAGTTTTTCCTTGGATAACCCTTATCAGTTCTCGTCGCTGAGTTTCAGCTCCACCATCAGTTCATCGGCCAGGGTTTCCAAACGCTCCTGCAAAGTGTCCAGGGACAAGGTCACTGGCACCCCGAGGATCGCT
Source organism: Pseudomonas sp. A214 (assembly GCF_900156295.1). Taxonomy (NCBI): domain Bacteria; kingdom Pseudomonadati; phylum Pseudomonadota; class Gammaproteobacteria; order Pseudomonadales; family Pseudomonadaceae; genus Pseudomonas; species Pseudomonas sp. A214. The sequence continues at coordinate 1,328,168 of NZ_LT707062.1, read as the reverse complement.
TCGGCATGAAACAGCAACTCGCTGCTCATCGGCGCCGGTCGCACGTCCGTGACCAGTCGCTCGACGTTGACGCCCTGCTCACTCAGCAAGCGCGTGATGTCGCGCACGATCCCCGGGCGATCATTACCCACCAGCTCCATCGCGATAGGCTTCCAAGTGCAGGACTCTTCGACGATGCCCTCGGCGATCAGCACGCGGATGTTGTGGGCCGACAGGCCTTGCAAGGCTTCGATCAATTCATCATGGGATTCAGCCGGAACGCTCAGGCGCAGGATTCCGGCAAATTGTCCCGCCAGACGGGACATGCGGCTTTCCAACCAGTTACCGCCGTGCTCGGCGATGCAAAGGGCGATCTGCTCGACCAACCCGGGCTTGTCCGGGGCGAAAACAGTGATGACGAGATGGTCCATGGCGCGAGCCCTCTTGTTGTGGAAAGAAGAGTATAGGCAGGTGGTCGCGAGCAGACTGATGGCCTAAAGATATATACCTCGCTCCTGTGAGAGCAAAGCTTGCTCCCACAGGATGACACCAGATACATCGTGTACAAAAATCAAGATTTATATGGAACAATCCATACGTTTTTTGAGAACATCCCGTGCCTCGTCGTGACCGTAACACTTTAGTGGGTCGCGGAACGACGCAATTAGTCTAATTTTCACAACCGCAATTGATCATGTAGTATGCCGCAGCGCGCACTACATAATGTTGGACCAATGACTGTTCAAGGCGCGGTCGCATCCCTGAAAGCCCCGTCAGCAAGGCTTAACGCCCGTGACAGGTCCCACCCAGCCGCCAGCGATGGCATGTACTGGTTCCGGGGTTTGTGGTTTAAATGTCCCGAGGCTTCATTGTCAAAATCGAAGAGCTGAAAAGCGAAATAGCTGAGCAGAGTGAGGCAAGCAATGACTGAACACGTTCAAGTCGGTGGCCTGCGGGTCGCCAAAGTCCTGTTCGACTTCGTGAATAACGAAGCTATCCCCGGAACCGGCCTCACCGCCGATGCGTTCTGGGCCGGTGCCGACAAAGTCATCCACGACCTGGCCCCGAAGAACAAAGCCCTACTCGCCAAACGCGACGATTTCCAGGCACAGATCGATGCCTGGCACCAGGCCCGTGCCGGCCAGGCCCACGACGCCGTGGCTTACAAAGCCTTCCTGCAAGACATCGGTTATCTGCTGCCAGAAGCGGCGGATTTCCAGGCCACGACGCAAAATGTCGATGACGAAATCGCCCGCATGGCCGGCCCGCAACTGGTCGTGCCGGTGATGAATGCCCGCTTCGCCCTCAATGCCTCGAACGCCCGCTGGGGTTCTTTGTACGACGCGCTGTACGGCACCGATGCCATCAGCGAAGCCGACGGCGCGGAGAAAGGCAAAGGCTACAACAAGGTACGCGGCGACAAGGTCATTGCCTTTGCCCGCGCCTTCCTCGACGAAGCCGCGCCGTTGGCCGCCGGCTCCCATGTCGATTCCACCGCTTACAAGATCGTCGATGGCAAACTGGTGGTTGCCCTCAAGGGCGGCAGCAACAGCGGCCTGCGTGACGACGCGCAACTGATCGGTTTCCAGGGCGACGCTTCGGCACCGACCACCGTGCTGTTGAAGCACAACGGCCTGCACTTTGAAATCCAGATCGACGCCAGCACCCCCGTCGGCCAGACCGATGCCGCCGGCGTCAAAGACATCCTGATGGAAGCGGCGCTGACCACCATCATGGACTGCGAAGACTCGGTCGCCGCCGTCGATGCCGATGACAAAGTGATGATCTACCGTAACTGGCTCGGCCTGATGAAGGGCGATCTGTCGGAACAGGTCGCCAAGGGCGGTCAGACGTTTACCCGCACCATGAACCCCGATCGTGCGTACACGACGGTCGACGGTTCGGGCCTGACCCTGCATGGCCGCTCGCTCCTGTTCGTGCGCAACGTCGGTCATCTGATGACTATCGACGCGATCCTGGACAAGGACGGTCAGGAAGTACCGGAAGGCATCCTGGATGGCCTGGTCACCAGCCTGGCGGCAATCCACAGCCTCAACGGCAATACTTCGCGCCGCAACAGCCGTACCGGCTCGGTGTACATCGTCAAGCCGAAGATGCACGGGCCGGAAGAAGCGGCGTTCACCAACGAACTGTTCGGTCGCGTCGAGGACGTGCTGAACCTGCCGCGCAACACCCTCAAGGTCGGGATCATGGACGAGGAGCGCCGGACCACGGTCAACCTCAAGGCCTGCATCAAGGCCGCCAGTGAACGCGTGGTGTTCATCAACACCGGCTTCCTGGACCGCACCGGCGACGAAATCCACACCTCCATGGAAGCCGGCCCGATGGTGCGCAAGGCTGATATGAAAGCCGAGAAGTGGATCGCCGCGTATGAGAATTGGAACGTCGATATCGGCCTGAGCACCGGCCTGCAGGGTCGCGCACAGATCGGCAAGGGCATGTGGGCCATGCCGGACCTGATGGCAGCGATGCTGGAGCAGAAAATCGCTCATCCCATGGCCGGTGCCAACACCGCGTGGGTTCCGTCGCCGACCGCTGCAGCGCTGCACGCGCTGCATTATCACAAGGTCGACGTGTTCGCCCGTCAGGCCGAACTGGCCCAACGTGCCCGCGCCTCGGTGGACGACATCCTGACCATCCCGTTGGCCGTGAACCCGAACTGGACGCCGGAGCAGATCAGGAACGAACTGGACAACAATGCCCAGGGCATCCTCGGTTACGTGGTGCGCTGGATCGACCAGGGCGTAGGTTGCTCCAAGGTGCCGGACATCAACGATATTGGCCTGATGGAAGACCGTGCGACGCTGCGTATTTCCAGCCAGCACATCGCCAACTGGCTGCGCCATGGCATCGTCACCCAGGACCAGGTGATGGAAAGCCTCAAGCGCATGGCGCCGGTGGTGGACCGCCAGAACGCCAGCGACCCGCTGTACCGTCCACTGGCGCCGGACTTCGACAGCAACATCGCCTTCCAGGCGGCAGTGGAGTTGGTGATCGAAGGCACCCGGCAGCCTAACGGCTATACCGAGCCGGTGCTGCACCGTCGTCGTCGCGAGTTCAAGGCAGCCAATGGGCTGTGATTGAAGGGTAAAACGCAGCACAAGAAAAAGCCCTGATCGAAAGATCAGGGCTTTTTCATTGCAAAATCACCAAGCCCTAGCTGATGCTCTAGTCATTGTGGGATTCATTGGCTCCCACAGACAATTTTAAAGATCCATCCCCAGCTCATGCTTGACCAGACCCAGCAATTTTTCCGTATCAATAGGCTTGAGCAAAAAATCCACTACGCTCAGGTGCATCGCTTCGATGGCGTCCTTCACGTCGGCATCGCCGGAGACGAGGATGATCGGCAGCGCTGCCCGCTCCGACTCACGGACCAGGCGGACCAGTTCAAGGCCATCGACATTGCCCATACGCAAGTCAGTGATCAATAGGCCAATCGACGGCTTGGTTTCCAGCAACTTGAGCGCCGTTTCACCGCTGGCGGCGGTCATGCAGTGAATGCCGTCCAGGGCCAGAATTTCCGATAGCAGCTCACGGGCGTCCTTGTCGTCATCGACAATCAAGACTCGTTGCGGCGGCAGGTCGGGTTCCAGCATGACGGCACTCAGCGCCTCGCGCTCGGCGTCACTCAAAATATCGTGGTCGGACATGATGCTCTCTACGTTCTTTAATCGATCCCCTGGCACAGTGGTCAGACATCGTTCTGCGTCGCTTCAATGTGCACTTCGTCGGATTTTTTTCCAAGTACATTTATTGCAGGCTTCGGATAGACCACACGAGGGATTTTTCTATCGTTCCCAGCCTTTTGCGTTGACCTAGACTTACGTCCAATGGGCACCCTACCCTCAGGGGTTGACCATGGGGACAGATCCGACCACAACAATTCAAAAAAGACTGCGCCATGGTTATGAAAAAAACGGACGCCTTTACCCAGGCTGGGAAAACCGCGGTGTTGCAGAACATCCAGGGAACGCTGCAATTCCTTCAGCGTTTTCCCCCGTTCAACCAAATGGAAAACGCTCACCTGGCTTATCTGGTGGAGCAATGCCTGCTGCGTTTTTACGCACCGGGGGACACCATCATCAAACCGGCCGACGGCACGGTGGAACACTTTTATATCGTCAAGCAGGGCCGGGTCGTGGGCGAGCGTCCGCATTCGGCAAAAGGTGGCACCGAAACCACCTTCGAAATCACCACCGGCGAATGCTTCCCCCTTGCCGCGCTGCTGGGCGAGCGGGCCACGCGCACCGAACACCGTGCCGGCGAGGACACCTTCTGCCTGCAGTTGAACAAGCAGGCATTCATCAAGCTATTCGCCCTGTCGAGCCCGTTTCGTGATTTCGCGCTGCGTGGAGTTAGCAGCCTGCTCGACCAGTTCAATCAGCAAGTCCAGCAGAAGTCCGCGCAAACCCTCGGCACCCAATATTCGCTCAACACCCGGCTGGGCGAGCTGGCGATGCGTCATCCGGTGAGTTGCAACCCCGACATGCCCCTGCGCGAAGCCGTGAAACTGATGCACGAACAGCAGGTCGGAAGCATTGTGGTGGTGAACGAGCAAAAAGCGCCGGTAGGGATTTTTACCCTGCGCGACCTGCGGCATGTGGTCGCCGACGGCTCCGGGGATTTTTCCGAAGCCATCGCCGCGCACATGACCCCGACACCCTTCTATCTCTCGCCGGACCACAGCGCCTTCGACGCGGCCATCGCCATGACTGAGCGCCACATTGCCCATGTTTGTCTGGTCAAGGACCATCGCTTGTGCGGCGTGGTGTCCGAGCGCGATCTGTTTTCCCTGCAGCGGGTCGACCTGGTGCATCTGGCACGGACCATCAGCAGCGCCCCGAAAGTCGAGACCCTGGTGGCCCTGCGCGGCGAGATCGGTCAATTGGTCGAGCGCATGCTGGCCCATGGTGCGTCGTCGACGCAGATCACCCAGATCATCACACTGCTCAACGACCACACCGTGTGCCGGGTCATCGAACTGACCCTGGCCGACAAGGGTGACCCGGGCGTGCCGTTCAGTTGGTTGTGTTTCGGCAGTGAAGGCCGGCGCGAGCAGACCCTGCACACCGACCAGGACAACGGCATCCTGTTCGAAGCCCGGGACGCCGCCCATGCGGCGCAGATCCGCGGGCTGCTGCTGCCCATCGCCCAACAGATCAACCAGAGCCTGGCCCTCTGTGGTTTCACCTTGTGCAAGGGCAACATCATGGCCGGCAACCCGGAGCTGTGCCTGTCCCGCGCCGAATGGGCCCGACGCTTTGCCGCATTCATTCGTGAAGCGACGCCGGAAAACCTATTGAGCTCGAGTATCTATTTCGACCTGCGGGTGGTCTGGGGCGATGAGCAAGGCTGTGAGCAGTTGCGCCAGCAAGTGCTCGAACAGGTGGCCGATAACCGTTTGTTCCAGCGCATGATGGCCGAGAACGCGCTGCGTCATCGTCCACCGGTGGGACGCTTCAGGGATTTCGTGCTCAGCCGCAAGAACGGCGAAAAAGCCACCTTGGACCTGAAAGTGCAAGGCCTGACGCCTTTTGTCGACGGCGCTCGCCTGCTGGCCCTGGCCAATGGCATCGAAGCCAACAATACCCTGGAGCGCTTGCGGCAACTGGTCATCAAGGACGTGATCCAACCGCTCGATGGCGCGGCCTATGAAGAGGCCTACCACTTCATCCAGCAAACCCGCATGCAACAACATCAACTGCAGACCCGCGAAAACCTGCCCTACTCCAACCGGGTCGACCCCGACAGCCTTAATCATCTGGACCGGCGCATTCTGCGCGAATCCCTGCGCCAGGCCCAACGGCTGCAAAGCAGCCTGACGCTGAGGTACCAGTTGTGAGCATTTTTTCCTGGTTACGCCCGGTCCAACCGATGTTGCCTGAAGACGTGCAACAGCGCCTGGAGCGCCTGCCGGCCCCCGCGCCCCTGGGTGAATGCAGCCTGAGGGAGCAACGCTGGGTGGTGCTGGATCTGGAAACCACGGGGTTGAACCTGAACAAGGATCAGGTGCTGTCCATCGGTGCGGTGGTCATAGAAGACGGCGCCATCGACTTCAGCCAACAGTTCGAACGCACCTTGCAGTGCGACAAGCAGAAGCTGGGACCCAGCGTATTGATCCATGGCCTGGCGCCGAGTGAAATTGCCGCCGGCAGCGACCCCGCCGAGGCGCTGCTGGCGTTCATGGAATTCGTCGGCGACAGCCCTCTGCTGGCATTTCATGCGCCGTTCGACTCCCACATGCTGGGGCGAGCACTGAAGGATTACCTCGGTTATCGCTTGCAGCATTCGTTTCTGGATGTCGCTGACCTGGCGCCGATGCTCTGCCCTCAAGCGCACCTGCGCAAGGCCGGCCTGGACGACTGGATCGACTGGTGCAAATTGCAAGTCTTCGACCGTCATAACGCCAGCGCCGACGCCCTGGCCACCGCCGAATTGGCGCTCATTCTGTTCAGCCGTGCCCGTCAGCAGCAGATCCATAGCCCGCTTGAGCTGCAACAGCACCTGAGCCAATGGAAGCGACGGCAACGGGCGCCTTCGCTTTAGCCCAAGGTGGTTGACCTGTGGGAGCAAGGCTTGCCCGCGATGCAGGCGACTCGGCCAGGCTGCCAGTCCCGGCGATGCCATCGCGGGCAAGCCTTGCTCCTACAGACTCACCTGAACCCGCGGATCGTGCTCCGACCAGCGCCAATTGCTTTCTCTCCCCCGCCTCTGCGACAATCGCGAACAATTCTCGTTACTTAAAACGTCGGTGATGCTTCGTGTCGTCAGCCCCAAGCCCCCACAGTGATCTGGTTGGTGCGTTGTACCGTGACCATCGCGGGTGGCTATTGGCATGGCTGCGCCGCAACGTGGCCTGCCCGCAACGGGCCGAAGATCTGAGCCAGGACACCTTCGTGCGCCTGCTGGGCCGGGAGGAACTGACAGCGCCCCGAGAGCCCAGGGCGTTTCTGGTGGCGATCGCCAAGGGACTGCTGTTCGATTATTTCCGTCGGGCGGCGCTGGAGCAGGCCTACCTCACCGAGCTGATGCTGATCCCGGAAAACGAACAGCCGTCGTTGGAAGAGCAGCAACTGATCCTCGAAGACCTCAAGGCTATCGATCGGCTGCTTGGCAAATTGTCGAGCAAGGCCCGCGCCGCCTTCCTCTACAACCGCCTCGACGGCCTCAGCCATGCAGAAATCGCCGAGCGCCTGGGGGTTTCCGTGCCCCGGGTGCGGCAGTACCTGGCCCAGGGCATGCGCCAGTGCTACATCGCGCTTTATGGTGAGCCGACATGAGCACGCCCTCTTCCAAACCCGTCTCGACCGGGGTTCTGGATGCGGCCATTGCCTGGCAACTGTCCCTGGACTCAGGCGGCGGTAGTGCCCAGGAGCGGGAAGCGTTCGCCCAATGGCATGCCGCCGACGAAGAACACGCCCGGGCCTGGCGGCAACTGGGCATGCTTGACCAACGCTTCAGTGTCGCCAACGGCCCTGGGCGAGCCGCGTTGTTGCAATCCAGAGCAAACATCCGTCGCCGGGTGCGCAAGCTCGGCAGCAGCCTGGCCAGCATTGTTGCAGTGATCGGCCTGGCGTTGTTTGCCGGAGATCGTTACTTGCCGCTGGATTACTGGCTGGCCGACCAGCGCACCGCCACCGGCGAGCAACGCGTCCTGCGCCTGGCCGACGGCACGCTGATCAACCTCAACACCCACAGTGCGCTGGACGTGCGTTTCGATGACAAGCAGCGCCGCATTGTCCTGCAAGAAGGCGAGATCCTGGTGGAAACCGGCCACAACGATCCGCGTCCGTTTATCGTTGAAACCCGCGAAGGCAACATGCGCGCCCTGGGCACCCGGTTTTTGGTCAAGCGAGAAGCTGAAGGCACGCGCTTGAGCGTGCTGAAGTCGGCGGTGGCGGCGCATCCACAGGCCACCGATGAAGAGCAGATCCTGCGTGAAGGCCAGCAGGTGTTGATGCGCCGCGACGGTCTCGGGCCGACGATGGCCCTGAATCCGGGCGCCGATGCCTGGACCCGCGGCATGCTGGTGGTGGACAACGCCCGCCTCGAAGACCTGGTCCATGAGCTGGGACGCTATCGTCGCGGCTACCTGGGCGTCGAGCCACAGGTAGCCGACCTGCGCATCACGGGCAGCTTCCCGCTGCACGACACCGATCTGGCACTCAGCGCCCTGCTCCCGACCTTGCCGGTACAGGTCGAGCATCACACGCGCTGGTGGGTGATGGTGGGGCCGAGGGCCGAGACCAAGCCTTGAGGCCCCATCGCGAGCAGGCTCGCTCCCACATTTGATCTTCAGTGATCCCCTGTGGGAGCGGAGCCTGCTCGCGATGAAGCCGTCCCGATCCGAAGACCCGTTGGACACCTCACCTCAATCTGAATCTAAATTATTTTCATCCAGCCCTATCACTTTTGAATTTTCATCCGGCACCAAGGCAATTGAGAAATATTTCCATTCAGGAGCCGCCGTATGTCCCGCCCGCTAGACACCCTGTTGCGCCCCAGTCTGTTGGCCGTTGCCATCGCTTTTGCCGCCCCGTTGGTCAGCGGCCCGTTGCTGGCCGCCGAACAAGCCTCGAGCGTGCGCACCTACAACCTGCCCGCCGCACCATTGGCCAGCACCCTGAACCAGATCGCCAGTCAGGCCGGGCTCGCCCTGAGTCTGACCCCGTCCCTGGCCTCGGGCAAAACCTCGGCACCGGTCCAGGGCCAGTTCGATGCCATTGGCGCATTGCGTGAGGCGTTGCGCGGCACCGGTCTTCAGCTGCAACAAAGCAGCGCCGGCACCTACAGCCTGGTGGCCGTGCCCGAAGGCGTCATGGCTTTGCCGGAAACCAGCGTGATCGGCGCCGGCCTCAGCGAGACCGCGTGGGGTCCGACCTTTGGCTATGTCGCCACTCGCACGGCAGCCGGCACCAAGACCGATACGCCGATTGTCGAACTGCCGCGCTCGGTTTCCGTGGTCACACGCCAGCAGATGGAAGATCGCTCGGTCCTCAACCTCAATGACGCCCTGCGCTACACCGCTGGCGTGCAGAGCAGCGGCTACGGCTCGGACTCACGCAACGACTGGCTGCTGGTGCGCGGTTTTGTACCGACGCAGTTCCTCGATGGTCTGCCGCTGCCCAAGGGCAACTACGTCACGCCGAAAATCGAGCCCTGGAACCTCGAACGCATCGCCGTGCTGCGTGGTCCGGCGTCTTCGATCTACGGCCAGACGCCACCCGGCGGCATGCTGGACATGGTCAGCCGTCGCCCGCAAGCTGAAAGCAGCCACGAGGTCGAACTGCAAGCCGGCAGCTACGAACACAAGCAGATCAACTTCGACAGCACCGGCAAGGTCGATGACGAAGGCCAGTTCCTGTATCGGGTCAGCGGCACGGTGCGCGACAGCAACGCCCAGGTCGATCACATCCCGGACAAACGCTACAACATCGCCCCCAGCCTGACCTGGAACATCAACGACGACACCCGTCTGACCTTCCTGTCTCAGTACACCCGCGACGACACCGGCATCACCGGGCAATTCCTGCCGCTGCAAGGCACCAAGCTGTCGTCGCCGGCCGGCAAGATTTCCCACCACAAAAACCTGGGTGACCCGGACTGGGAATTCTACGACCGCACCTACTACGCCCTCGGCTATGCGTTTGAACATCGTCTGAACGACACTTGGCAGTTCCGCCAGAACCTGCGCTATACCAAGAGCGACCTGGAGTTTCAGGGTGTCACTGCGGGCGGGCAGATCTGGCCGGCCGGCCCCGACAAAGCGGTCAGCGCCGACGGAACCGTGCAGCGAACAGCGGGTATCGTCGATGAAGACGTCAGCCAGTTCGCCGTGGACAACAACTTCCAGGCCGACTTCCAAACCGCAGCCCTGAGCCACACCTTGTTGCTGGGCCTGGATCACCAGCGCTCCAACAGCAACTCGCGCTGGCTGTGGGGCTCGACTGGCGTACCGGCCAGCAATATCCACAACCCGACCTACGGACAGGATTTCTCCAACGTCCAGTACTTCACCATGTACGACTACAACCAGAAGACCCAGCAAACCGGTCTCTACATCCAGGACCAGATCGCCCTGGACAACTGGCGTCTGACCCTCGGTGGTCGTGAAGACTGGATCCACACCGGCACCGAGTTCCACAACCAGGCCGGCGCGACCAACACCCAGCGCGACAAGAAATTCAGCGGTAACGCGGCGCTGAGCTACGTCTTCGACAATGGCGTGACGCCGTACATTTCTTTCGCCCAGTCCTTCCAGGCAGCGGCCGGTACCAACGTCAACAGCACCGATGCATTCAAGCCGACCGAAGGCGAACAGTACGAAGCGGGCATCAAGTACCAGCCACCCGGCACCAAAACCCTGCTGACGGCGGCGGTGTTCGACCTGACCCAGAAAAACAACTCTGTCACCGAAAACAACGTCACCCGCCAAGTGGGTGAAGTACAGGTACGTGGCCTGGAGTTGGAGGCCTCGGGCGACGTGACCGACAACCTGAAGCTCATCGGCTCCTACACCTACAACGACAGTGAAATCACCAAAGGCACGACGGCGGAAAAAGGCAAGCGCATGGCCCAGGTGCCGCGTAACCAAGCCACCGCCTGGGCGGACTACACCTGGCACAACGGCCCGCTGGACGGCTTTGGTGTCGGTGCGGGTGTGCGTTACGTCGGCGACACCTATGGCAACACCACCAACACCGACTGGGGCCATGTCGGTTCCTATACCGTGTATGACGCCTCGGCCCATTACGACCTGGGTCGCCTGAACAACTCGCTCAAAGGGGTATCGGTGGCGGTGGATGCAAAAAACGTCTTCAACAAGGACTACCTGTCCACGTGTGACGGTTTCTACTGCTACTACGGCGATCAACGCAGCGTCGTCGCCAGCGTGAATTACAAATGGTAAACGGTTAGCATTTGCGTAAACCTTTTGAAGGGCCACCTGTGGCCCTTTTTGCATTCGGATCAATCATGAAAAGCAAAACCATCCGTCGCTGGTCCTTCGTCCACACCTGGACCAGCCTGATCTGCACGGTATTTCTGCTGATGCTGGCAATCACCGGGCTGCCGTTGATTTTTCATCACGAAATCGAGCATCTGCTGGGCGACGCCCCCGAGCTTCGCGAAATGCCGGCCGACACACCGCCATTGGACCTTGCGCAACTGGTGGAAAAAGCCAAGGCCCATCGCCCCGGTGAGGTGGTCCAGTATTTTGGCTGGGACGAGGATGATCCCAACGGTGTCATCACCATCATGGCGCCGACGCCGGGCACCGAACCCAATTCCTCCCACACGTTCATGCTCGATGCCCGCACCGGCGAGGCCCTGGAAATGCCCTCGGCCAACGGCGGTTTCATGATGGTGATGCTGCGCCTGCATGTGGACATGTTCGCCGGCTTGCCAGGCAAGTTGCTGTTGGCGTTCATGGGCCTGTTGTTCGTGATCGCCATCGTTTCCGGTGTGGTGTTGTACCTGCCGTTCATGCGCCGCCTGAAATTCGCCACGGTGCGCCAGGACAAATCCACGCGCCTGCGCTGGCTCGATTTGCACAACCTGATCGGCGTGGTCACGCTGGTCTGGGCGCTGACGGTGGGCGTGACCGGCGTCATCGCGGCGTGCGCCGACCTGATCATCGCCGCCTGGCGCAATGACAGCCTCAGCGCCATGGTCGAGCCCTATCGCGACGCCCCGCCGCTGACGCAACTGGCCCCGGCGACCCGCTTGCTGGACATCGCCAAAGAGGTTGCGCCGGGCATGGAGCCCAGCTTCATCGCCTTCCCCGGTACACTGTTTTCCAGCGAACACCACTACAGCGTGTTCATGAAAGGTGACACCCACCTGACCTCCCATCTGCTGACACCCGTATTGATCGACGCCAGCACCCTGGACGTCACCGCCGTGGCTGAACGGCCGTGGTACATGGATATGATGAGCCTGTCCCTGCCGCTGCACTTCGGCGACTACGGCGGTCGGCCGATGCAGATTTTCTGGGCGACCCTGGACGTGCTGACCATCATCGTCCTCGGCAGCGGCGTCTACCTGTGGCTCGTGCGGCGAAAAGCGGCCAAGCGCGCAGCGGTCGCAGCGCAGGTGGTCTCGTGAGGCCCCGGCAGTCGAGTTTCTGGAAAGTGTTTGGTATTCCCGTGGCAATCGGCGTGCTGAGCGCGGCGGGGTTGTTTTCGGCATTGCTCGGCGATGGGGCCTGGGATGCCGTGAGTTGGGTGGGTTTGGGCGTGCCGACGGTGCTGGGAACCTGGGGGCTGATCAAACGCAGATAACTTCAGCCCGACGCGGACCCAATGTGGGAGCGAGCCTGCTCGCGATGGCGGTGAACCAGTCACATTGATATCGACTGACACTGCGCTATCGCGAGCAGGCTCGCTCCCACACTGGCTTCCAATCGGCCTCGCCAGCCGCCTTGGAACTGTCTAGGCTAAGCCCTTGCCCGTTAATCGAGGATACCTGCATGTCGGCCCCCAGCATGACGTTGTTCCACAACCCCGCTTCGCCTTTCGTGCGCAAGGTCCTGGTGCTGCTGCACGAAACCGGCCAGCAAGACCGCGTGGCGTTGCAGCTCAGCCAGCTCACGCCGGTCAGGCCAGACCAGGCACTCATTGATGACAACCCCCTGAGCAAGATCCCGGCCTTGCGCCTGGCCAATGGCAATGTGCTCCACGACAGTCGCGTCATTCTTGATTACCTCGACCACCAGCACGTCGGCAATCCGCTGATTCCCCGCGACGGCGCAGCCCGGTGGCGACGCCTGACCCTGGCGTCCCTGGCTGACGGAATCATGGACGCCGCGGTGATGATTCGCTACGAAACCGCCCTGCGACCCGTCGAAAAACACTGGGCCGAGTGGCTCGATGCGCAACGGGACAAGATCCGCCGCGCCCTGGGCATGCTCGAAGCCGAGGCGATAGCCGAACTGGCCTGCCATTTCGACATTGCGTCCATCAGCGTGGCCTGCGCCCTGGGTTACCTGGACCTGCGCCATCCCGATCTGGAATGGCGCAAGGCCAATCCACAATTGGCAGCGTGGTTTGCCGAAGTGAGCTTGCGGCCTTCGATGGTCGAGACAGTGCCTAGAATCTAGCCCTGCGTTAGCCATACTGGCCTTGTCGCGGGCAAGCCTTGCTCCCACATAGACCTTGCTCCGCCTGTGGGAGCAAGGCTTGCCCGTGATGGCAGCGCAGCGGATCCAAGGGAAACAACTGCCCTATGCGCGTCACCAGCACTGCTCGCCATTGCCGGTCCTCGCGCAACCCCAGCGACCGGCTCATTTCACCTCTCCCAGATCGAACGTCATCACAGCCGCCGGCTTCGCTCCCACCCGGTACCAGTCCAGCTTACGGGTCAATACCATGAACACACCGAGCAGACCGAACAGCAACAGCGAGCCCATCAGCAAGGCGTAGTCCTCGGCACTCAACAATCCATAGAGCAAACCGTACAAGCCCGCCAACCCCGCCGAAAACCCCAGGCCGTGGCTCACGCTGCGCAACACATGACAGACATAGAACCCGATCAGCAGCACACAGGCGCTGGCTGACAGCAAATACGCCAGGGCAAAACCGATGTGTTCCGACAGGGACAACAGCAACAGGTAAAAGAACGCCAGCGCCACGCCCACCAAGGCGTACTGGACCGGATGCACCGCCAGGCTCTTGAGCACTTCGAAGAGAAAGAACCCGGCAAACGTCAACGCTATGAACAGCAGTGCATATTTGATCGCCCGGTCGCTCTTGAGGTATTGGTCCACCGGGTCGATGAAACTCACACCAAAGGCACGGCTGCGGAACGCTTCACAGCCATCGCTTGGCTCGCAGGCTTGCAAGGTTTCCAGCAGGTTGGTAGAGAAAAACGAGGTCTGCCAGTCGGCACTGAAGCCCTGCTCATTGATGTCGCGCTGGGTAGGCAGGTAGTTGCCGATGAAGCTGGGGTGCGGCCAGTCGGCCGACAGGTGCACTTGGGTGGACTTACCTACCGGCAGAATCTGCAATTGACCGGTGCCTTGCAGCCGCAGGTCGAAACCGAAGGTCAGCTCAGTGCTGCCCTGGGCCGTGACCATTGGCAGCGGCACATGCACGCCCTGCCCCAGCCAGCCGATCCGCGAGCCGGGCAGGAAATCGACGGTCTGCTGGTTGAGCTTCAGGGTCAGTGCATTCTCGATACCGCGGATGTCGCTGATGCCCACGCTCAGATAGGGCTCGTCAAAGCGGTAGTCGGCAAAATCCTTGGTGGCCACGCCGAAACGCTCAGGCACCTTGAAGTGGCCGTCGATCCGGTTGTCGGCATGAAACAACCGCGCCTCGTAGATCCCGCGTGCACGGGTTTCTGTGCGGATCTGGCCGTCGACGTCCAATTGCTCCGGCAGAAAATATAACTCACCGCTTTGCTCGACGGTTTCCAGGAAACGCGCGCCGGTCTTCTCGTTGGTATTCCAGACCCGCACATCCTTGCGAAACGGCACCACGATCATCGGCCCGATGAGTTGCTGGCTGTGACTGGAACTGCGGGCGATGTCCTGCAGTACACCGTCGCGCAGTTCCTGACGCTCGTCGATGAGGCCGTTGATCATCAACAACGGGATCATCAGCAGGAGGATCAATAGGGCAATCATGCCCAGTTTTACGGCGAGGCTGCGGTTCATGTGGGGCTCTCCCTGTTCGAATGAGGGAGAGCTTGAGCCGGCTGTGTGCTGGGGTTATGGAGAGATTGTGGAGATTGTGTGGAGACTGCCCAAGGCTCGCTCCCACAGGGTTGTGTTCTGTCAGGCGGCAGAGGCGGTTTCAAGGCAACCGCAAAACCACCTCAACCCCACCCTCGACATTGCCAATACTGAACTCCCCGGCATGCAACTGCACCACTTCCTCCACAAAGTTGAGGCCCAACCCGGTGCTCTTGCGACCGCTGTCAGGGCGCGGCAGGGAGTAGAAGCGTTCACTCAGACGCGGCAGGGCGTAGGCGGGAATCGGTTCGGCCTGATTGAACAGCCGGATCTCGACGCGGTTGCCGACACGCTCGGCACTCATGCGCAACAACCCGTTGACGGGCGTGAAGTCCAGGGCGTTTTCCAGCAGATTGCCCAGGGCCTGACGCAACAGAAACGGCTCCCCCGTCAATGTCAGGTCCACGGCAATGTGCCGCTCGATCTGCAACTGCCGGCTTTCGATCCAGCCACTGCGGGCCTCCAGCAGTTCGTCCATCAATGCCGCCAGCGGCACGGCAACCTCTTCTTCCAGTCCCTGTCGCTGCTCGACCTGGGCCAGGTTGAGCAAACGCTCGATCAACTGCTGCATGCGCACGCTTTCGTTGTCGATGTTGCTGACGAAACGCAGACGCTGGGCCGTCGGCATGTCGCTCTGCAGCAACTCGGCGGCACCACGGATTGCCGCCAGCGGGCTCTTGAGTTCGTGAGTCAGGGTGTGCACGTAGCGCTCGACGTAAGCCTTGCCTTCCAGTTGGGTGCGCATGTGTTCCACCGCACCGGCCAGTTGCTCGAACTCGCCACCGCGATAATGCGGCACCTCTACCCGTTGCCCTTGGCTGACGGCCTCGGCATAAACAGTCAAACGCCGTAGCGCCGCGCTCAGCCACCACGACAACAAGGCGCCCAACAGCAGCCCCAGGCCGATCAACCCGGCGCCGTAAGCCAACAGGCGCCGCTCGGTGCGGTCGACATAGGGTTGCAGCGAACTGTTGGGCTTGGCCACGGTGACCACGCCGATAATCCGGCCGTTGTCGCGAATCGGCGCGCCAACGTGCATCACCGAAGACGTCGGATCATCGGCAACGCTGCGGGTCGAGCGTGCGCCGTATTGCCCGCGCAGGGTCAGGTAGACATCGTTCCAGCGCGAATAATCCTGGCCCACCGCCACACCGCTGGAGTCGAGCACCACAATCCCCTTGGCGTCCGTGACGTAGATGCGATGGTTGACCTGGTTCTTTGGCAACCCCCAGATCGATGCTGCAGGCTGGCGCTCACCGTAAGCCTTGAGCAGTTGCGGCCAGCGGTTCTGGTTGAGGGTGCCGGCCTTGAAATCGTCCCGCAGGATCTCGGCCATCAGGTTAGCGGTGTCCACCAGGGTTTCTTCGGTGGACTGGCGCACGCCGGGGCGTATTTCTTCCATCACTGTGTTGAGGACGAAATACCCGGTCAAACCGATGAACAGCACATACACCAGGAAAATCCGGATGCCCAGCGACATCAGCTATGTCCCGGGCTGTAGCTGTAGCCGAGGCCACGGTGAGTCTGGATCGGTTCAGCCTCGGCCCTGACCAGGCGCAATTTGGCGCGCACGCTCTTGATGTGGCTGTCGATGCTGCGCTCGTAGCCGGCATCACTGGCCACACCCAGGGCGTCGAGCAGTTGTTCGCGGCTGAACACACGCTCGGGTTGCTCCAGCAGACAGTTCAACAGGCGGAATTCGTGACGGGTGAGGTTCAGCGGTCTGCCACGATAGTGGATCTGCACCCGCTCGGTGTCGACCTGAAATAGCCCGGCGCCCAGATCCGTGGGCGGTCGCGGCGCGACCCGCTTGAGGATGGCGCGGACCCTCGCCGCCACTTCCCGAGGGCTGAACGGTTTGACCACATAATCGTCGGCCCCGATCTCCAGCCCCACTACCCGGTCGATCTCAGCATCCCGGGCTGTAAGAAAGATGACCGGAACGTCGCTGAAACGTCTGAGATTTTTGCACGTCTCGAATCCGCTGATATCCGGCAGGCCCACGTCGAGGATGATCAGGTCCGCCGGGGTGCTTTTCTGATGCTCAAGCGCAGCCGCGCCAAGGCTCAGCCAGGTGGTGCCGAAACCCTCCCCTTGCAGGGCAAACACCAGCGTATCGGCAATGGCGGCTTCGTCTTCGACAATCAGAATGTGAGGCATGGCGTCCGCGCCCGACAGTAAAGTTGCCGGAACGGTGCCCCAACCCCGGGGGCACGTCAATCAGGGAAATCAGCAGTCGGGCTTGTCAGCGGTAAAACGTCGGGCCGGGTTCACCGCCGCATCAAACTCGCGCAGGGCCTTGGCGCCGATCAGCAGCGGGTAGTTGAAGCTGCTGCGGTCCGTCAGGTTGACCTCAACGGTCCGCTTGACATCACCCAGGCACATTTCAAGCTCCACCACCGGACGTTTGCTGGGGGCAGCCGATTCGTCGTCTTCATCTTCTTCCGAACGGGTCTTGATCTTGCTGATGCGTGCGACCTTGTGCTCAAAGAGCTTGTTGCTCGCACCTTTGGTCGCCAGGCGGAAACGCACCCAGTCCTCGCCGTCGCGAGTAAAGGTTTCGATGTCCTTGGCCGACAGCGAGGCCGTCAGGGCGCCGGTGTCCATCTTGGCCTTGAGCACCTCACCGCCGATTTCCGGCAGCGCGATGTATTCGTAGCGCCCGTAAAGAGTCGGTTCGGCGGCCAGCACTGGAAGGGCCACCAGGGAAAGCAGAGCGAGAAGGGATTTCACGTAATGGACTTCCTTTGTATGGGTGGGCAGCGGGATTTTAGACCGTGGGCTGTGAATTCGTTCGGTTGGCGTCAAGAACATCTCTGCCGGGGAAAGGGGGTCTGTGGGAGCAAAGCTTGCTCGCGATACGGCCACCACGGTTCCAGAGAAATAGCGTTACTTTCATCGCGAGCAAGCTTTGCTCCCACAGATCACTTCGCTCGCCACAGGTTGCTCGTTTCACCTCGATTTGGCCTGCCGCCCGAAGCTGCTTATCATGGCCCGCCCACCTGTTTGCAAGAGTTATTTATGCGCCGCCTGCTCACCGGCTGTTTTGTCACCCTTCTGCTGTTACTCAACACCCTGGTGCTGTTCGGGCCGTTGATGGTGTTCGCGTTGCTCAAACTGGTCCTGCCCGGGCGTCTTCGCGACTGCGCCTCGTGGGCAGTGATGTGGATCGCCGAAACCTGGGCCGAAATCGACAAACTGATCTTCGCCCTGTGCATCCCCACCCGCTGGGACATACGCGGCGGCGGCGACTTGCGCCGCGACACCTCTTATCTGGTGATCAGCAATCACCAGTCCTGGGTCGACATCCCCGCGCTGATCCAGGCCCTCAACCGGCATACGCCGTTCTTCAAGTTTTTCCTCAAGAAAGAGCTGATCTGGGTACCGTTCCTGGGCCTGGCCTGGTGGGCGCTGGATTACCCTTTCATGAAACGCTACACCAAGGCCTTCCTGGCAAAAAATCCGGAGCTGGCAGGCAAAGACCTGGAAATCACCCGTCAGGCCTGCGAGCTGTTCAAGCGCCAACGAGTCACCGTGGTGAATTACCTCGAAGGCACACGCTTCACCGCCGCCAAGAGCCAACAGCAACAGTCTCCCTTCACACACCTGCTCAAACCCAAGGCCGGTGGCGTGGCATTCGTGCTGGCGGCGCTGGGCGAGCAACTGGACGCGGTGCTGGACGTGACGGTGGTGTACCCCCAGGAACGGACGCCGGGGTTCTGGGATTTAATCAGCGGTGCGGTGCCGAAGGTCATTATCGACATCCAGACCCGCGAGCTGGACCCGGCGCTGTGGCAGGGCGATTACGAAAACGATCCGGTGTTTCGCCAGCATGTCCAGAACTGGGTGAACCAGCTCTGGATCGAAAAAGATCAGCGCATCGCTGCCTTGCGCAACGAGCGCGGCTGATCAGATACCCGCGCCTGCCCCCCAGATGCCACCCAGGTTCTGCAGCAGCGAACTGGCCACGCCCTGCTGGCCGAGGTATTCAAGGATCACCGGGGCAAACTGGCCGATCATGCCGCTGTCCATGCCCAGCGCGCTGAAGGCGTTGTTCAGGTCGTGGGTGTCCTTGACGTTACCCAGCAGGCCGTCGAGCAAGGCGTTCTTGTCCGACCCGCCACCGAGCAAACCGCCCAGGCCACCCAAGCCATTCAGCCCACCGATAGCGTTGTTGCCAGCGATCTGATCCAGGCCCGGCACGCTTTTGCTCAATTCGGAAAACTGCGGCTCACTGAGTCGGTTCTTCGCCAGCCCCAGCATCGCACCAGCACCGCCGATGGCCTGTTCCGGGGTGATCTTGAGCTCCGAGCCCAGGGTATTGAGCAACCCGGCGGCTTGCGGCGCAGCTGCCACCGCGCCCTCCCCCGGCTGATCGCCCTGCATCGCCGCCACCGCATTGGCCGCATCACTGAGGCTGAACTGCGCGAAGGCCGGGCTGCTTGCCAGCGCGAGCAGGCAAGACAGTGCAAAACCTCGTGAAACCTTCATCCGGGACATCCTCTTGAGCATGAAAAAACCGCTCATAAAGAGCGGCGTAAAGCGTGCGTTGGACTGGGGTCCAGGGGGATTGTTCCCTGCTGCCCTGCTCATCGCCCCCAAGCCCTCGACGTCCTCCACGACTTCGGTATTGCCTACTGTCAATGTTGACAGTAGGCAGCTGTTCATACGGACTCTAAGCTGCAGCCGTGACAACGAAAAACAAGGCTATGGGCAAACCACAGTCCCTGTGCCTTTCTTCATTCGGGCAAGCAGGAAGAATAAAAATGAACGACCGAATCAAAGGAACCGTTAAATGGTTTAACGATGCAAAGGGCTATGGCTTCATTACCTGCGGCAAAGGAGGCGAGGAGTTGTTCGTTCATTACTCGGCAATAGCTGGCGAGGGTTATAAAACATTGAAACAGAAACAGACTGTTTCGTTTGAAATCGAGATGGGTGATAAAGGCATGCAGGCTCTGAGAGTGACGCCGGAATAACCCTCGGCTCACTCAGATCCTTTCCCTGAAACGTCGCATGAAAACCCGCAAGGCTATTTCCTTTTAGTCTGACCCACTGTCATTTCTGACAGTAGGCCCAAGCACGACGCTCAGCGATCATCGTTGCTCCAATCAACAAGCGAGTACCTGAAATGCGCGGTTTAATAGTTTGCATACTTTCCGTCACTGGACTCCTGGGCGTGACCCATGCTGCGAACGCAACAAGCTGTCCCGCCGTAGGGGAAATTGTGTTTCGTTTAATGCCAGAGACCATTCCTGGCCGACCGGTCTACGAGGAGTATTCTGTGAAGGACTCCTCTGGAAAAGTTATTTGGCGGGGCGAGGCCGTGGGCCCTAACTTTCTACAACCGATGTACCAAATGACGTTAACAACGCCCACGCCTGTAGCAAACACCTGCTTATATAGTTACCGGGAGCAGTATGTGGATGAGGGCCCTCCTCCTCAGCAGGCTTGGAGGAATAAACAGCTGACACTCAATAAACAACCTTGAGGGCAACCTATCAAATAAAAAGGGCGACATCACTGTCGCCCTTTTTCCGTCTTGCCTACCGCTTAGGCCGCACTGAACATCTTGTGCGGATCGATCACAAACTTCTTCGGTACGCCTGCATCGAACTCGCCGTAGCCTTTAGGCGCGTCGTCCAGGCTGATGACCTGTACGCCGACGATTTCTGCGATGTTGATGCGATCCCACATGATGGCTTGCATCAGTTGGCGGTTGTACTTCATCACCGGCGTCTGGCCGGTGTGGAAGCTGTGGGACTTGGCCCAGCCCAGACCGAAACGGATGCTCAGGCTACCCATTTTTGCCGCGGCATCGACCGCGCCCGGGTCTTCGGTGACGTAGAGGCCGGGGATGCCGATCTTGCCGGCTACGCGAACCACACCCATCAACGAGTTGAGCACGGTGGCCGGAGCTTCGTGCTTGACGCCTTCATGGCCGTGACCACGGGCTTCGAAGCCCACCGCGTCAACGGCGCAGTCGACTTCCGGTTCGCCCAGCAGCGCGGCGATCTGTTCGTGCAGCGGAGTGTCTTTGGACAGGTCGGCGATTTCAAAACCCTGGGCCTTGGCGTGGGCCAGGCGGATCGGGTTGACGTCACCGATAATGACCACAGCGGCACCCAACAGGCGGGCGGAAGCGGCAGCCGCCAGGCCAACCGGACCGGCACCCGCGATGTAGACGGAGCTGCCAGGACCAACGCCGGCGGTGACGGCGCCGTGGTAGCCGGTCGGCAGGATGTCGGACAGGCAGGTCAGGTCGCGGATTTTCTCCATGGCCTTGTCGCGGTCCGGCAGCTTCAACAGGTTGAAATCCGCGTATGGCACCAGCACGTATTCGGCCTGGCCGCCGGTCCAGTCACCCATGTCCACATAACCGTAGGCACCGCCGGCACGGGCCGGGTTGACGGTCAGGCAGACGCCGGTGTGTTGTTCTTTGCAGGAACGGCAGCGCCCGCAAGCCACGTTGAACGGAACAGACACCAGGTCGCCGATCTTCAGGTTTTCGACGTCGTTGCCCTTTTCGATCACTTCCCCGGTGATTTCGTGGCCCAGGACCAGGCCGGTCTGAGCGGTGGTGCGGCCGCGCACCATGTGCTGGTCGGAGCCGCAGATGTTGGTGGATACCACGCGCAGGATGACGCCGTGCTCGATCTTCCTGCCACGCGGGTCCTGCATTTTTGGATAGTCGATTTTCTGTACTTCGACCTTGCCGTTGCCGAGATACACGACACCACGATTGCCAGACATGCTTTCACCTCGCTGTTGTTTTTATGAAACTGCGTTGCCCAGGCAGGCAGCGCGTTGATTGCTCGGGTAGTGCTTGTGTCTTGTTTCTTTGTTGTCTGTAAGGGCCTCATCGCGAGCAGGCTCGCTCCCACAGTACATAGAACCCAGTCATGCCCCAGATCCACTGTGGGAGCGAGCCTGCTCGCGATGGCGATCTAAAGAACAACGGTTCGGTTGGCATTGAGAAACACCCGCCGCTCAATGTGATACCCCACCGCCCGGGCCAGGGTCAGCCCTTCGATGTCCCGGCCCTTGGCGATCAGGTCTTCGGGATAGTGGCTGTGGTCCACCACTTCCACGCCCTGGGCGATGATCGGGCCTTCGTCCAGGTCGTTGTTGATGTAGTGCGCCGTGGCGCCGACCAGTTTCACGCCTTTGTTGTAGGCCTGGTGATACGGCTTGGCGCCCTTGAAGCCCGGCAGCAGCGAGTGATGGATGTTGATCGCCTTGCCGTCGAGCTTGCGACACAGCTCCGGCGACAGCACTTGCATGTAGCGGGCGAGAATCACCAGCTCGGCGCCGGTGTCTTCGATCACCTGCCACACCTGCCGCTCCTGGGAGGGCTTGTCGTTCGGGTCCAGGGGGAAATGGTAGTACGGAATCTGGTGCCAGTCGGCCAGCGGCTTGAGGTCCGGGTGGTTGGACACCACGGCCACGACGTCCATGGACAACTGGCCGATGCGCTGACGGTAGAGCAAGTCGTTGAGGCAGTGATCGGCCTTGGAGACCATGATCACCACTTTGGGCCGGTAGTTGGGTGGCGTCAGTTCGAAGACCATGCCAAAGGCTTGCGCACGTTCGGCCAGGCCGGCCCGGAAGTTTTGCTCATCAAAACCGTCGGGTTGGCGGAACTCCACACGAATGAAAAAACGCGCTGAGAGCCGGTCGTCGAAGGAATGATGCTCGGTGACGTAGCAGCCCTGCTCGAACAGAAAGCGCGTCACCGCGTCCACCGTGCCGAGCACGCTGGGGCAGTCGGCAGTCAAGATCCATGTGTCTGGGGCGCGGCTCATTGCAGTGACTCCTGTGGCGAGGGGATTTATCCCCGTCGGGCTGCGAAGCAGCCCCAAAAAGCTTGATGTGATCGGCCTGACGTACTGAGGTGGCAGGTTTGGGGTCTGCTGCGCAGCCCAACGGGGATAAATCCCCTCGCCACAAAAGGACAGCGTCCAACCCTAGTCAGGCCTGCACGCTCAACCCATACTCAGCCGCGGCATCCTGCAACCACAGCCACCAGTAATCGGAGAAGCTGCGGCGAATCACCAGTTCCCAGGTGTCTTCGCCCGTGTGGCGGATCACCAGTTGCGACTTGGCGAACACCGTGCCCACGGCTTTGCCCACCGGGAAATTGCTTGGGTGTACGTCATAGCTGGTGGATTTCATCAGCACGTCGCGCACATTCGGGCCGGACAGTTCGAGGATCTGCTGACCGCCGCTGACGTTGACGATCTGGATGTGCAGATCGCCCAGGGCTTCGCGCAGGTTTTTCTCGGCGGCAAATTCTTCGCCACTGGGCACCACCAGCAGCCACTCGTCCGGGCCGAGCCATTGCAGGCTGGTTTCGCCCTTGACGATGACGGTCAGCGCGCCCGGCAGCTCCAGGCCCAGGGCCTTGTGCACGCCAGCAGCGAACGCAGGGTCATGACCATCGCCACGGATGGTCAAGTGGCCCAGGAGTTTCTTCTCGCGCACGGTCACGCCGGCGTTCTTGCGACCCTTGCCCACCAGGCTGGCGAGGTCGGCATGGTGCAGCGACGACTCGGCCTTGGCCCCGGTGGTTGGGCGTTGTTGGTACACGTTGACTGCGGTCATATGGAGCACCTGTCTCGTAGATTGATCGTTCCCACGCTCTGCGTGGGAATGCCGCCATGGACGCTCTGCGTCCGCTTTTGGGACGCGGAGCGTCCCGGGATGCATTCCCACGCGGAGCGTGGGAACGATCAGGTATCAAATATTCTGCCGATCCCCCTTCGGATCGAAGAACACCGAAGAAACAATCTCTGCCTCGATCACGCTGCCGTCGGCCAGTGGCGCGAACACGCGTTCGCCCATCCGCTTGAGGCCGCCCTTGACCACGCCCATGGCAAATGAATAACCCAGGGAGTTGTGGGCGTAGCTGGACGTCACATGACCGACCATGGTCATCGGGATCGCCTGCTTGGTGTTGAACACCAGTTGCGCACCTTCCGGCAGCCAGACATTCGGGTCGATCGGCTTGAGGCCCACCAGTTGCTTGCGGTCCTCACGCACACAGTCTTCGCGATTCATGCCACGCCAGCCGATCCACGAGAACGGTTTGGTCCGGCCTACGCACCAGCCCATGTTCAGGTCGTCCGGGGTCATCGAGCTGTCAGTGTCCTGACCGACAATGATGAAGCCCTTCTCGGCCCGCAATACGTGCATGGTCTCGGTGCCATACGGGGTCAGGTTGTATTTCTTCCCGGCCTCGACGATCTGCTCGAGCACGCCCATGGCGTAGTCGGCCTGCACGTTGACTTCGTACGACAGTTCACCGGTGAACGAGATACGGAACACCCGCGCCGGTACACCACCCACCAGGCCTTCTTTCCAGGTCATGAACGGGAAAGCGTCCTTGTCCAGGTCGATGTCGGTGACTTCGCTCAGCAGCTTGCGGCTGTTGGGGCCCGACAGAGTCATGGTCGCCCAGTGGTCGGTAACCGAAGTGAAGTACACCTTCAGGTCCGGCCATTCGGTCTGGTGATAGATCTCCAGCCATTGCAGCACGCGCGCCGCGCCGCCAGTGGTGGTGGTCATCACGAAATGGTTGTCCGCCAGACAGGCCGTCACGCCATCGTCGAAGACCATGCCGTCTTCCTTGCACATCAAACCGTAGCGGGCCTTGCCCACGTCGAGCTTGGTCCAGGCGTTGGTGTATACGCGGTTAAGGAACTCGCGGGCGTCCGGGCCCTGGATATCGATCTTGCCCAGAGTCGAGGCATCCAGCAGGCCGACGCTATCGCGCACGGCTTTGCATTCGCGCTTGACCGCAGCGTGCATGTCTTCGCCGTTCTTCGGGAAGTACCAAGGGCGCTTCCACTGGCCGACGTCTTCGAATTCAGCACCGTTTTTCACATGCCAGGCATGCAGCGCGGTGAAGCGTACCGGTTCGAAGATGTGCCCGCAGTGCCGCCCGGCTATCGCGCCGAAGGTGACCGGCGTGTAGTTCGGGCGGAACATGGTGGTGCCCATCTGCGGGATGCTCACGTTCAGCGAGCGAGCCGCGATGGCCAGGCCGTTGACGTTGCCCAGCTTGCCCTGGTCAGTACCAAAGCCCAGTGCGGTGTAGCGCTTGACGTGTTCGACCGACTCGAAGCCTTCGCGGGTGGCGAGTTCGATGGCGGCGGCAGTGACGTCGTTCTGCAGGTCGACGAATTGCTTCGGCGCCCGTGCAGTGGATTTTTCATGCGGCACCTGGAACAGCGCCAGAGTCGGTTCTTCCTGGCGGCTCAGGGCTTTGGGCAACACACCCTCCACCGCTTTGAAACCGGCTTCGTTGGCCGCGCGCACGCCACCTTCGAAACCATCGGCCAAGGTGTCACCCAGGCTGTAGACGCCATTCACGCCGCCGACACACACGCGCTTCTGCGGTGCTTCGCCCGGTACGAAACCAAGGATGTCTTCGCGCCAGATCGGCTTGCCGCCCAGGTGCGAAGCCAGGTGAACCACTGGGCTGTAGCCGCCGGAGCTGGCCACCAGGTCGCAGTCCAGCCATTCGCCGGGACTGGTGACCTTGTGCGCCTTGACGTCGATGGCGGCGATGCGGGCCCCGGTGACGCGCTTGCTGCCACGAGCCTCGATCACGGCGCTGCCGGTGAGGATGCGGATGCCTTTGGCACGCGCCTCTTCCACCAGCGCACCACGCGGGTTGCTGCGGGCGTCGGCGATGGCCACCACTTGCAGGCTGGCGTCGAGCCAGTCCAGCGCCACGCGATAGGCGTGGTCGTTGTTGGTGCTCAGTACCAGTTTCTTGCCCGGTGCCACGCCATAGCGGCGCACGTAGGTGGAGACCGCGCCGGCCAGCATGTTGCCCGGTACGTCGTTGTTGCCGTAGACCAGCGGCCGTTCGCAGGCACCAGTCGCCAGCACCACGCGCTTGGCGCGGACCCGGTTGATGCGCTGGCGGACCTGGCCGATTGGCGCGCGATCACCCAGGTGGTCGGTGAGGCGCTCGTGGATGGTCAGGAAGTTATGGTCGTGGTAACCGTTCACCGTGGCGCGCGGCAACAGCACCACATCTGGCATCGACTTGAGCTCAGCAACAACAGCAGCCACCCATTCGGTCGCCGGTTTGCCATCCAGGCTCTCGCGGGAATCGAGCAGGCTGCCGCCGAACTCTTCCTGCTCGTCGGCCAGGATCACCCGCGCACCGCTGCGGGCCGCGGCCAATGCGGCGGCCAGGCCAGCAGGGCCGGCGCCGACAACCAGCACGTCGCAATGACGGTTCATGTAGTCGTAGGTGTCCGGGTCGTTCTCGGTCGGCGAGCGACCCAGGCCCGCGGCCTTGCGGATGTACTTTTCGTAAGTCATCCAGAACGATTGCGGGTACATGAAGGTTTTGTAGTAGAAGCCCGGCGGCATCAGCTTGCCGCCGACCTTGCCGAGAATACCCATCATGTCGTTGTTCACGTTCGGCCAGCCGTTGGTGCTGGTGGCGACCAACCCTTGATACAGCGCCTGTTGCGTGGCGCGCACGTTAGGGATCTGCGTGGCTTCGGTGGCGCCGATCTGCAGTACCGCGTTCGGCTCTTCGGCGCCGGCGGCAAAGATGCCACGCGGACGGGAATACTTGAAGCTGCGGCCGATGATGTCAACGCCGTTGGCCAGCAGTGCAGCGGCCAGGGAATCGCCCTCGAAGCCTTTATAGGTCTGACCGTTGAAGGTGAAGCTCAGCACTTTGTTGCGGTCGATCCGTCCGCCGTTGGACAGGCGATTGATCTGGCTCATACCTTCTCTCCCAGAGCCTGCGCGGCCGCTTTCGGACTGTCAGCCTTGTCGGTGAATTGCGGCTTTTGGCCGATCTTGTAGGTTTCCAGAATCTCGTAGGTCACGGTGTCACGGGTCACGTTGAAATACTGGCGGCAGCCGGCGACGTGGTCCCACAGCTCATGGTGCAACCCGCGCGGGTTGTCACGAAAGAACATGTAGTCGCCCCACTGCTCGTCGGTGCAGGCATTCGGATCCAGCGGACGCGGGATGTGCGCCTGGCCGGATGCATGGAATTCCTCTTCGGAGCGCAGTTCGCCGCAGTGAGGACAGAAGATGTGCAACATAGGGATTTCTCCTGTTAGTGGGCGACGGCAGCAGCGCCGTGTTCGTCGATCAGTGCACCGTTGTGGAAACGGTCGATGGAAAACGGCGCGGCCAGCGGGTGCATTTCACCCTTGGCCAGGCTTGCAGCGAAGACGTTGCCCGAGCCCGGGGTGGCCTTGAAGCCGCCAGTGCCCCAACCGCAGTTGAAGAACATGTTCGGCACCGGGGTCTTGGAAATGATCGGGCAGGCGTCCGGCGTAGTGTCGACGATGCCGCCCCATTGGCGGTTCATGCGTACACGGGACAACACCGGGAACATCTCGACGATGGCCTGAACCGTGTGTTCGATCACCGGGTACGAGCCACGCTGGCCGTAGCCGTTGTAGCCGTCGATACCGGCACCGATCACCAGGTCGCCCTTGTCGGACTGGCTGATGTAGCCGTGCACCGCGTTGGACATGATCACGCTGTCGATAATCGGCTTGATCGGCTCGGACACCAGCGCTTGCAGCGGGTGGGATTCGATCGGCAGGCGGAAGCCCGCGAGCTTGGCCATGTGTCCGGAGTTACCGGCGGTGACCACACCGACGCGCTTGGCGCCGATGAAGCCCTTGTTGGTTTCCACACCGATGCACACGCCGTTTTCCTTGCGGAAACCGATCACTTCGGTCTGCTGGATCAGGTCCACGCCCAACGCGTCCGCCGCCCGGGCAAAGCCCCAGGCCACGGCATCGTGACGGGCCACGCCGCCGCGACGCTGGACGGTGGCGCCCATCACCGGGTAGCGGGTGTTTTTCGAGCAATCCAGGTACGGAATCTCGTCGGCCACTTGTTTGGCGTTGAGCAGCTCGCCGTCCACGCCGTTGAGGCGGTTGGCACTGACGCGACGCTCGGAATCACGAATGTCCTGCAGGGTATGGCACAGGTTGTAGACACCACGCTGGGAGAACATCACGTTGTAGTTCAGGTCCTGGGACAGGCCTTCCCAGAGTTTCATCGCATGTTCGTACAGGTGGGCCGATTCGTCCCACAGGTAGTTGGAGCGCACGATGGTGGTGTTGCGCGCGGTGTTACCGCCGCCCAGCCAGCCCTTCTCGACCACGGCCACGTTGGTGATGCCGTGTTCCTTGGCCAGGTAGTAGGCGGTCGCCAGACCATGCCCGCCACCGCCGACAATGACCACGTCGTAGACCTTTTTCGGGGTCGGCGTGCGCCACATCCGCTGCCAGTTTTCATGATGGCTGAGAGAGTGTTTGAAGAGGCCGAAGCCCGAATAGCGTTGCATAGTGATTACTCCAAAACCGACTCAGCGATAAACCGGGAAGTCCGCGCACAGCGCCGCCACTTGCTGGGCAACATTGGCCTCGACATCGGCGTCGCCGAGGTTGTCGAGGATGTCGCAGATCCAGCCGGCCAGCGTCACGCACTGGGTGACCTTGAAGCCGCGCGTGGTCACCGCCGGGGTGCCAATGCGCAGGCCCGAGGTCACGAACGGCGATTGCGGGTCGTTCGGCACGGCATTCTTGTTGACAGTGATGTGCGCGCGGCCCAGGGCGGCGTCGGCGTCCTTGCCGGTCAGGCCCTGACGAATCAGGCTGACCAGGAACAGGTGGTTATCGGTACCGCCGGACACTACATCGTAGCCGCGCTTGATGAACACGCCAGCCATGGCCTGGGCGTTATCGATTACTTGCTGCTGGTAGGCCTTGAAGCCTGGCTCCGCCGCTTCCTTGAAGCACACCGCCTTGCCGGCGATGACGTGCATCAGCGGGCCGCCCTGGGCACCGGGGAATACCGCAGCGTTGAGCTTCTTCTCGATCTCTTCGTTGGCCTTGGCCAGGATCAGGCCACCACGCGGACCGCGCAGAGTCTTGTGAGTGGTGGTGGTGACCACGTCGGCGTAAGGCAGTGGGTTCGGGTACAGACCGGCAGCGACCAGACCGGCGACGTGGGCCATGTCGACGAACAGCAGGGCACCGACCTTGTCGGCGATCTGGCGGAAACGTGGGAAATCCAGGGTCTTGGAGTAAGCCGAGAAGCCGGCGACGATCATCTTCGGCTTGTGCTCGACCGCCAGGCGCTCGACTTCGTCGTAGTCGATCAGGCCGGTGGTGGTGTCGATGCCGTACTGAACCGCGTTGTAGAGCTTGCCCGAAGACGACACCTTGGCACCGTGGGTCAGGTGACCGCCGTGGGCCAGGCTCATGCCCAGGATGGTATCGCCGGCCTGCAGCAAGGCCAGGTACACGGCGCTGTTGGCCGAAGACCCGGAGTGCGGCTGGACGTTGGCGTAGTCGGCGCCGAACAACTGCTTGGCGCGCTCGATAGCCAGGGCCTCGACTTTGTCGACGTGTTCGCAGCCACCGTAGTAGCGCTTGCCCGGATAGCCTTCGGCGTATTTGTTGGTCAAGCCGCTGCCCTGGGCCTGCATCACACGCTTGCTGGTGTAGTTCTCTGACGCGATCAGCTCGATGTGATCTTCCTGGCGTTGCTCCTCGGCATTCATCGCCGCCAGCAGTGCATCGTCGTAACCCTGGATCTGGTCTTGCTTGCTGAACATCGCGTCTCTCCCAGCGGCGGCGGTGCGCCTTTCGTCTCGGTGAGGCACTGACCACCGTTCGGTCGTGCCCTTTGGAAGCGATGGTATGGCCGGCGCAGGCAGGTCAAATGCCTATGGACGCCACGCAAAGGTGCGTTTACGACATGCGCTCAAAGAGTCGGGGAGCAAGGCCTGTGGGATAGCACTGTGTTATCCCACAGGCCTTGCTCCCATAGGGCTATGCGGCGATCTGGCGAACCGCGAGCAACAGCAGGAAATGCGCGGGATACAGACCGTAGGCCCAGCGCCGCATGGGCGGCGGATGAAAACGACCAGCGTGTCGCAAAAGCACCAGCCCAAGCCATGGCGCAAACAGACACGCCACCAACCCGCCGATCGCCACCGCATCCCCCAGCCAGGCCGCGCCATACAGCACCCGCCACTGGTTGGCCGCCAGGCACACCAAGCCTGGCAACAACGCGAAATACCAGGGCCGGCGAAATACCAGCAACATCGCCAGCGGCAGCAGGACGCCGAAAAAACCGAACATCAGCCGCGAGGAAAACAGCGCCGCCAGCAGCAACGCCCCCGCCGCCAGCAAACGCGCTTCCAGCGTATGGGTTTGCCAACTACGCGCCACCAGCAACCCGAGGGTCAGGGTCGGCAGCACGTTCAAGGTAGCCGGCACAGGAATAAACAACCGATAAGGAATTTCGCTCACTGAGCTGAACAGCAACAGCCAGCCGAGGTAACGCCACGAGCTCGCACTGGCCCCGTTGCGCGCCAGGTTCGCCGCCATCGCCAGGCAGAACCAGGGAAACGCCAGACGTCCCGGCACATACAACCAATCGGCGGAGTAACCGACATATCGCAGATGATCGAGCACCATCGCCAACAGAGCCAACCACTTGAGCAGGTCCAAGGCTCCGTCACGTCGGTTCATGGGTACAGCCGCCCTAGGGTGTTGTGAGTTTCTGACAGAAACATCCAGTGTGTTCCCCCGCGAATCTTGGGTAAAGTGCGCACCACTATCGACCACCGCGTGCCGGACTCAAAGCACGTCGGACCACGGAATTCTCCATCCGGGAATTCTGTCAGGGATCTCTTACCCAGGACTCTCTATTTCAGGAGCAAGGCCATGACCGACAAGAGTCAACAATTCGCCAGTGACAACTATTCCGGCATTTGCCCCGAAGCCTGGGCGGCCATGGAAGAAGCCAACCAGGGTCATCAGCGCGCCTATGGCGATGATGAGTGGACCCACCGCGCGGCGGATGATTTCCGTGCCTTGTTCGAAACCGACTGCGAAGTATTCTTCGCGTTCAACGGCACCGCGGCCAACTCCCTGGCGCTGTCCTCGCTGTGCCAGAGTTACCACAGCGTGATCTGCTCGGAAACCGCCCACGTCGAAACCGACGAATGCGGCGCGCCGGAGTTCTTTTCCAATGGTTCCAAGCTGCTGGTGGCGCGCACCGAAAATGGCAAGCTGACCCCGGACTCGATCCGCGAGATCGCCCTCAAGCGCCAGGACATCCACTACCCCAAGCCCCGCGTTGTGACCCTGACCCAGGCCACGGAAGTTGGCAGCGTCTATACCCCGGAAGAAATCCGCGCCATCAGCGCCACCTGCAAGGAACTGGGGCTGAACCTGCACATGGACGGCGCACGATTCTCCAACGCCTGCGCCTTCCTTGGCTGCTCACCGGCAGACCTGACCTGGAAAGCCGGGGTGGATGTGCTGTGCTTTGGCGGGACGAAAAACGGCATGGCGGTGGGTGAAGCGATCCTGTTCTTCAACCACGACCTGGCAGAAGACTTCGACTATCGCTGCAAACAGGCCGGGCAGTTGGCCTCGAAGATGCGCTTTCTCTCGGCGCCCTGGGTCGGCCTGCTGCAAAACGACGCCTGGCTCAAGCACGCCCGGCACGCAAACCACTGCGCCCAACTGCTGGCGCAACTGGTAAGCGACATCCCAGGCGTGGAACTGATGTTCCCGGTCCAGGCCAACGGCGTATTCCTGCAACTCTCGGAACCGGCCATCGCCGCGCTGACCGCCAAGGGCTGGCGCTTCTACACCTTCATCGGCAAGGGCGGCGCGCGGTTCATGTGCTCGTGGGACACCGAAGAAGCGCGAGTGCGGGAATTGGCGGTGGATATTCGGGAAGTGATGAGCGCCTGAGGCAACGACTGACATGATGATCGTTCCCACGCTCTGCGTGGGAACGCCTCTACGGACGCTCCGCGTTCGGCTCTTGGGGACGCAGAGCGTCCCTGGCTGCATTCCCACGCAGGAGCGCGGGAATGATCATCGAGGGTGTGCGGACTATTCCCACCCGCCTCGTGCCCTCTTCGTCTATCGCCAAACGTCTCGAAGACTGCAACATGGTCATTCCCCGCAGCAAAGGAATGCATCCCATGGGCCGGAGCCGCTACGCCATCACCGAACCCGACAAGCCCCACTTTCTCACCTGCACATTGATGGAATGGCTGCCGCTGTTCATTCGCCCCTACCTCGTCGATCACTTGCTCGGGTGCTGGCGCTATCAGCAAACCCATCAGAATTTGCAACTGTTCGGCTATGTCGTTCTGGAAAACCATCTGCATTTCGTTGCCCAGGCTCCGAACCTGAGCAAGTGTCTGCGTCAGTTCAAATCCTTTACGGCACGCCAGATTATCGACGACCTGCAAAGCAAAGGCGCTGAGCGAGCTTTGCAACGCCTGCGGTTCAGCAAACGAGCCCATAAGCAGGACAGGGTTTATCAGCTCTGGCAAGAAGGCTCACACGCGGAGCAGATTTATAGCGAAACGGTAATGCGCCAGAAGCTGGACTACATCCATTTCAACCCGGTGAAACGTGGATATGTGGAATTACCGGAACATTGGCGCTATTCCAGTGCGCGTAATTATGCGGGAATGGAAGGGTTGATTGAGATTCAGCGGTGGTATTAGC
Organism: Pseudomonas sp. A214; assembly: GCF_900156295.1. Taxonomy (NCBI): domain Bacteria; kingdom Pseudomonadati; phylum Pseudomonadota; class Gammaproteobacteria; order Pseudomonadales; family Pseudomonadaceae; genus Pseudomonas; species Pseudomonas sp. A214. The sequence goes on along the minus strand of NZ_LT707062.1, from coordinate 1,295,879 downwards.
CCATAGACAGCAGACTGCGACGAAGCTGGGACGCAGAGCGCCCCTGGTTGCATTCCCACGCAGGAGCGTGGGAACGATCAGGTCGCGATGGCTGTGAAATCGATCGTTCCTCACGCTCTGCGTGGGAATGCAGCCCGGGACGCTCCGCGCTCCCCTTGCGCCGAGCATGTGTCAGAACTCGATCCGCACATCCCCCTTCGGCACGCTGCAGCACGACAGGATGTAACCTTCGGCCTCGTCGTCTTCGGTGATACCGCCGTTGTGGTCCATCTCCACTTCCCCGCCCAGTTTCAAAACCTTGCAGGTGCCGCAGATGCCCATACCGCAGGCCTTGGGAATCATCATGCCGAGCTTGGCGGCGGCGGCGTGGACGGTTTCTCCCGGCCCCACGCGAATACTCTTGCCAGAGGCGGTGAACTCCACCAGATGTAGGTCCGCCACATCGACTTCCGGGGCGTCGGCAGCCTGTTCGGCCTGTTCCACCGCGTCGGCGCGGGCTTCCGGTGGCGTGGCGCCGAAGGACTCCTCGTGGTAACGCGTCATGTCGAAGCCAGCGGCTTCCAGCAGGCGCTTGACCGCGTTCATGTAGGGCGTCGGGCCACAGCAAAACACTTCGCGCTCCAGGAAGTCCGGCGCCATCAGCTCCAGCATCTTGTGGTTCAGATAGCCGCGATACCCGGCCCAAGGCTCGCCCAGCCCATGTTTTTCGCAGATCAGGTGCAGGTTGAAGTTATCGATCCGCGACGCCATGTGTTCCAGCTCGCGGTGATAGATGATGTCCTTGGGCGAGCGGGCGCTGTGGATAAACACCATGTCGACGTTGGCATTGGTGTCGTAGTACCAGCGCGCCATGGACATCACCGGCGTGATGCCGACACCGCCACTGAGGTAAAGCACCTTGGGGTTGGAGAAGTCGATGGCATTGAACAGGCCGACCGGCCCGTGCACCGCCAGCTCCTGGCCTTCGTGCAGGGTGTCGTGCAGCCAGTTGGAAACCTTGCCCCCCGGTACGCGCTTGATGGTCACCGAAAAACTGTAGGGCACCGACGGCGAGCTGGAGATGGTGTAGGAGCGCATGATCGGCTGACCTTCGATTTCAAGCTCCAGGGTGACGAATTGCCCCGGCTTGAAAAAGAACAGAATCGGCTGATCAGCCATGAAACAAAAGGTGCGCACATCCCAGGTTTCCTGGATGACTTTGACGCAACGGACAATGTGACGACCATTGGCCCAGGTCTGGGTGGTTACCGGGTTCAGGAAGCTGTTGGACATGCTGATCTCCACGGCCGACTGTCGGCCTCTTATGAGGCGATTCTGCGTATAGCGCGAATCGCCCATTTACCTATCTGCGACATTCACATGCTTACCGCGACCAGCCCCCAACGACCGGACCTTGCGCGTCGGGAACAGATTGGGCCATGTCGCCCATGGATAAGGTTCGCCCCCTGCGCGGCCCCACACTCGCCCCAACAGATAAATAATATTTTCTGCCTTGCGTAGCACATTTGATTAGCCACTTTCGCCGGCCACGTAGAGGGCCATGAGGATAAAACGATGGACGTCACCGCAACCCTGAGCCTGGGCGATCCGCTGGAACCCGCACGCAAGGCCACCGCGCAAATGCTGCAGGAACGCGAGCGCACTTTCTCGCTGCCGCAGCCGTTCTACTCCGATGAGCGCCTGTTTGATATCGACATGCAGGAAATCTTCCAGAAGGAATGGTTGATCGCCGGCATGACCTGCGAAATTCCGACCAAGGGCAACTACCTGACCCTGCAGGTTGGCAAGAACCCGATCATCGTGATTCGCGGCGCCGACGGCGTGGTGCATGCGTTCCACAACGTCTGCCGGCACCGGGGCTCGCGGCTGTGCACCAGCGACAAGGGCAAGGTCGCCAAGCTGGTCTGCCATTACCACCAGTGGACCTACGAGCTGGACGGTCGCCTATTGTTCGCCGGCACCGAAATGGGCGCCGATTTCGACATGAACCAGTACGGCTTGAAGCCAGTGAACGTGAAGACCGCCGGTGGCTACATCTTCATCAGCCTGGCGGAGAACCCACCGGCCATCGACGACTTCCTGGCGACCTTGACCCATTACATGGAACCCTATGACATGGAAAACACCAAGGTGGCGGTGCAAACCACCTTGATGGAAAAGGCCAACTGGAAGCTGGTGCTGGAAAACAACCGCGAGTGCTACCACTGCGGCGGCGCGCACCCGGAACTGCTCAAGACCCTGCTGGAATGGGACGACGTCACCGACCCACGGGCCGACCAGGCATTCAAGGACCATGTAGCGGCCTCCGCCGCAGCCTGGGAAGCCGAGAAAATCCCTTACGCTCACGCCAGTTTCGGCCTGCGCAACCGTATCGTGCGCATGCCGCTGCTCAAGGGCACCGTGTCGATGACCATGGACGGCAAGCAGGGCTGCGCCAAACTGATGGGCCGCATCAAGAACCCGGACCTGGGCTCGATGCGTATCCTGCACCTGCCCCACTCGTGGAACCACTGCATGGGCGACCACATCATCGTGTTCACTGTGTGGCCGATCAGCGCCCAGGAGACCATGGTCACCACCAAGTGGATCGTACACAAGGACGCGGTCGAAGGCGTGGACTACGACGTGGCACGCATGCGCCAGGTCTGGGACGCCACCAACGACCAGGACCGTCGCCTGGCCGAAGAAAACCAGCGCGGCATCAACTCCACCGCCTACCAGCCAGGCCCGTACTCCAAGACTTATGAGTTCGGCGTGGTGAACTTCGTCGACTGGTACAGCGAGCGCATGCTCAACAACCTGGGGGCGGAACCTGCGCCGTACCTCAAGGGCGTTCCGGTCCAGGGCTGACAGCAAAAGCATCGCGAGCAGGCTCGCTCCCACAAAGGATCTTTGGCGCACCGAAGATCAAATGTGGGAGCGAGCCTGCTCGCGATAGCGGCCTCACATTCACCCGATTACTGTGAAGACCACCGCACCGACCCATCCTCCCCATAAAACGTCTCGACAATCTCCTCCCCCACCAGCCGCACCTTCACATACCCGTTCAACACCCGTTCCGGGTACGCCTCATCCCCCGCCAGTTGCGTTTCCGACCACAACACCCCGGCATGTCCGTTCAACTCGCTGGTGGTGCCGTAGGGAATCGCTCCGTGCCCGGCACAGCGTGCGTGCAGCCCGCCTTGGGGCGCGTAGCAGATGCCATTGTGCAGATGCCCCCAATACCAGTAGTCCGGCTCACGCCCCAGTGCATCGCAGACCGGTTGGTAAAGCGCGGTCTTGTGGTGCCCGGAAATATCGAAGCCCTGGTGATGACTGAGCACCATCAGCTTTTTGCGCTTGGGCAGGTTTTTCATCCAGTCGATCTGTTGCGCGTTGAGGGTGCCATCCATGTACAGATTCATCGCGTCCGAGGCGTAGGCACTGTCGAGGCCGACCACCAGCCAATCGTCGTTGTACAGGGCAAAGTAACTGGTGCCCTGTTGCACCGGGAAACGCTTGGCCAGCTCCTTGAAATAACCGTGGGCGCCGCTGTACATCTCGTGGTTGGAATTGAGCGTGAACGAGCCGTGCTTGCCCTGGGGCCAGCCGACCATGTCGACGTCCTCCTGGGAATGGGTGCCGGCGTAATACACATCGCCCAGATGGATGGTGAAGTCGGCCTCGGCCAGTTGCATCTGATTGGCGACAGCCACGGCCGGAGCATGACTGTCGAACGGTCCGGTGCCCCAGTCGCCGGCAATCGCCAACACCACGTCGCTGTCCATTTTCACCAGCGCCGGGTTAGTGGCGAACGGCGCGTGATGGCGCAGGTTCTCGATCCACTTGAGCAACGCCTCACTCCACAACAGGTCGAGCAACTCCCATTTGCGGCAACCGAGCAAGGTGCCGTCCTTGAGCACGCGGGTCGGCAGCTCGTCCTCGGTTTGCGGCAAGGCGCTGGCATTGCCAATCTTCAGGATCGAAAGACCGTGGGCCAGCTCCCACGGCACGGCCGGTTCGTCATCCGGCAGGTCGCCGTGATCGATGACGTGCCGGGCCTGATCGTGGCCACGCTGGAGCAGCTTGACGATGGCCTCGAACTCTTCGGGCTCCAGGTCGTTGACGAGTTTTTTCCAGGACATCTCCAGCCGCGTGACCAACCCGTGCAGGCGGACTTTGACCTTGTCGAACTCATGTTCCCAATGGTGCAGTAATGACATGTGAACGCTCCTTCGCAGTGCCCTGGGCTACAGGGTTTTCATGAATTCGATCAGGGCCCGTTTGTCGACATCCGACAACTGCGTGCCATACAGGTGGCCGCCGTTGTGGTTGCCTTCCAGGCGGGTGTCGTATTTGAAATCCGCCGACGCCTTCATCTGCGCGCCGCTGGTGATGAAGCCGACCTTCTCCTGGTCGTAGATATCGGAGCCGGTGTAGAACACTTGCGGCCGCAACTCGGGCGGTTGCAACAAGTCCCACAGGGTCGGCACCGAGCCGTTGTGCAGGTACGGCGCCCTTAGCCAGATGCCGTCGGTGGGGGTGTTGCTGTAGCTCTGGGTCTTGCGGTACGCGCCGAAGTCGAACGGCGGTTTCTTGAAGCCGTGGAACGCCGTCACCAGCCCGACGGTGAAGGAGTTCAGGCGATGGGGATCGGTGCCCAACTGGTCGATGTTGGTAGTGACCTGTCCTGTGTCGGCACGGCCGAAGTCGTGGCAAGCGGCACAGTTCTGCTCCCAGATCGGTTTGCCCTGGGCGACTTTCGCCTGGTCCAGGGCGAACGGCCACGCCGGCGCCTTGTGGCCCAGCAGCCAATTGGTCACCCGGTTGAAACTCGGCGGCAGCACCGATTGCGGTGTCGCGCCCACGGCCATGGCCGCCGCGTAGTTGCGTTCGTGAATCTTGTTGTTATTGCCGTCCCAATGCAGATACATCGACTCACGGGGTTTCTGGTTCCAGACCTGCGGCAAGTCCACGGTGCCGATGGTGGAGTCATCCGGGAAGCCGAACACCACCATTTTGGTCGGGTTGAAGGTATCGGTCCGCCCCGGACCTTGGGCCGGGCGCAGTTTCTGCCAGGCGTAGGCCTGCTTCTGCTTGAGTAGCCCACTCTTGGCCATCGGGATGATCAGGTAACGGTTGTACAGTTTTTCGAAAAAGCCCAGCTGGAACTTGCTGTTGATCGCCGCCATGACCGCATCTGGGGTGAATTTCGGGTCGCTGGCACAATCGTAGGCAAACCACTGGAAGGCCTGCAGTTGCAGGGTGTTGGCCGGCGCGCTGGCGACCGGAACCGCTACGTCACTGGCATTGGCCCGGTACGAGCCGGTGTGGCACAGCGCGCAGTTCGGCTCCACGGTGGGGTAGCCCAGTTGCCGCTTGGCCATGCCGATCGGCAGGTCGTTGCCGTTCTCGTAGAGAAACCCGAACACCTCGTAACCGCCGGGCTTGGGCAGTTTTTCCGGGCACATCTGCGGCAGCACGGCGAACAGGTAATAAGGGATCCGCGCTTCGATGCCCAGGCCGATGGCGGCGTATTTGTAGTGGTCCTCGTCGGAAGCGAAGTCTGGCTGGGGCACCTCTCGTATCATCTGGTACCAGGTCTGGTAGCCGATGAAACCCAGCAGCAATACCACCACCAGCGTGCCGACCTTGAAACCATGACTGTGCCAGCGCCGCGCCCAGCCGGCGCGCCACTCCCGCCAACCGGCGCAGAGCAAGGCCAGTGGACGATGGGCCACCGGGCTGCCCAGGTACAGCAGCACGCCCAGAATCAGGAACATGCTCAAGTCGCCCATCAACATCGGCACGAACAACTGACCCTGGTTGTTAGTGTTGATCAGGTAGATCCAGAACACCACCGCCACCAGCCGCGACAGCACGCACAACCACGAATGCACCACGAAACGCGGCGCGTTGAACCCCGAGGGCATGTAGAACAGGCTGATCCCCACCAGCAACATGCCGGTGTTTTCCAGCCAGGGATCGGACAGCACGGGCGGCAGGCCGAGCATGGACGTCAGCAACGCCGGCGCGAACAGCGCCGGAATCGCGAAGACCATGTTCATCACAATGCCCACCCAGATGATGCGTTGGAACCAACGGATGTAAGTGTTCATGGCATCCTTTTTCCTTATTCCTGACTCACGAGATGCAGCGTCCAGACGATCGCATCGCGAGCGGGCTCGCTCCCACATTGAACGGTGTGGGCCACCGAACCTGCGTACGGCACAAACCCCGTGTGGGAGCGAGCCTGCTCGCGATGCGATCTAGAACTAGCCCAGCGCCGTCTTCTCCAGGTGTTCAAGGATGATCGGGTACACATCCACCACCGCATCCTTGCCAAAAATGCAGTCGATGTGGCCGTAGCCCGGCACTTCGTGACGGCTGAACAGTTGCGGGCCGTGCATATCGCACAGTCGCTCGTAGGTCTTGAGGGTGCTTTGAGGGAGGTAGCACTGGTTCTCGGCGCCGCTGATGAAGCAGATCGGCAATTTCAACCGATCGAAATGCGGCATGTAGACGTCGTTGCCCTTGAAGTCCACCAGGTGCCCCTTGCGCACGATCAGCGCCAGGTGCTCGAAGGTCTGGATGTTCGACTCACCGAACAATTCATGCAGGTTGTCGTGCAGGGTTTCGTTGAGGGTGTCGTGGCGGTACAGCGACGCATACATGAACGTGATGCGGTGGCAGACCGGGTTGGTGCAATAGCCCTGGGCCTCGATCCGGGCATAACCGTTGAGGGCCTTGTCGTAGAGTTTGTTGAACCAGCTTTCCTTGGTGTCGGCGTAGGCCGTGAGGGACTTGATGCCGATGGCATCGAGCATCCCCGGCAAATGCAAACCGGCCTTCAGTCCGGTGGCGGTGGCGACCACCGTGTCGGCGGCGATCTGCGAGCAGACCACCGAGCGCACCCCTTGCAGCCCCGCCAGCATCGACATGAAGAACGTCGTCGCACCGTAGCAATGCACCACGCACTGCACGTCACGGGCCAGCGTGGCCTGCTGGATCTGCTCGATAGCAGCCTTGAAGTCGTACTGGGCCACCTGGTCGCCGTTCCATTCATGCTTGCTGGCCGGCAGCAGGATGCTCACCCGCAAGTCCAGCAACCAGACGTCGTACTCGTGCTTGCACAGGTACTCCAGCAAGTTGGTCTGGATGGTGTCGGTGGAGAAAATATTCGACCCCACCCCCAGGCCATGCACCAGCATCACCGGGCCTTTGCTGCCCGCTTGATAGCGAGTCAGGCGTAGCTCGACGTTGTCCTCGGTCTGGAAGAAATGCACGGTCGGCGCCGGTGCGTCCAGCGGCCGCTTGCTGCGAGGCGGCGCGTCCGGATTGAAGTACACATCGCCAGCGAACACCCCGCCGTAGCTCTCCCACAAAATGCCGGCGAAGAACTTGCCGAAGCGGGCCAACGCTTCCACTCGCTCACGCTCGTTACGTGCGTTGAGCACTTTCATGGTGGTCATCTGCTTGGCGAAGTCGGCCGGCAGAATGTGCATCACCCCCGAGCCGATGACCTCGCCGCTCTTGTCCGGCCCGCGATACAGAGTGACATAGAGCGTGCTGGTGTCATGCCAGATGTTCAGTACCCCGTTGTCCTCGGGCACGGTCTTGAAGGCGCTGAAGTAATAATCGCTGCCATCCTCGGCGGTCAGTTTCATGTCGTAGTTCATGTGCCGCACATCCACCTGTTCCTGGTATTGCTCGAACAGGTTGAACACTCCGTTGCTGGCGACCAGCGGCTTGGGCGAAAGCATCGGCGCATCCAGCGTACCCACCAGGGTGGCGGCGTGTTCCGGTTCCTTGATCAGGCGATTGAGATCGGCGGCAGTGATGGTCAGGGTGAATTCGATGGGCGAGTTATCGGCTTTGCCGCGCTTGGCCGCGGCTTCGTAAAGCGAAAGATCAGTGCCCTGAGGCTGGGTGAAGGCTGTGGAAAAGTAGCCCTTCATGGTTTCAGTGAACTGCACGCCAAGGGTCGGCGCCGCCACCGGTTTGCGCGGGGCCGAAGGCAGGGTGTAGTCGATGATCCAGCCACGATCGGCCGCCAGCAGCCCCATGTTGCGCTCGCTCACCGCCGAGATGGTCAACAACGGGTTCACCGCCAGGGAAGTCGGGATCACCGCACCGTCCGTCACGTACAGACCGGGATAGACATCCGTCCCGCTGGCACCACTGAACACCTGGCCCTTGTGGTTGACCACGCCTTGCGTCGCGTCTTCCCCCATCACGCAGCCGCCCAAGGGATGGACCGAAACGATGCTGTGCTTGAGCAGCTTGGTCCAGATCGGATTCTCGACCCAGATCCCGCCCAACGCCTTGGTGCTCTGGTGCAAACGCTCATTGCCCAGGGTCACGTTTTCCTGCTCGCCGACGCCGGGCCAGTCGATGCGCAACTGGTCCTTGTTGTCGAGCACCATGCGCCCCTTGCCGTTGTCGTGACTCATGATCAGGTACGTCTGCATGTTATGCAGCGCGCCGTAGTACGGGCCGCGCAGAAAGCTCTCGGCTTCCCGGGCCTTGTACTTGAGGCTGGCACCCAGGCCCGTGTCGGTGGGCACGCCGATCATCCCGGCGAACGCCGCCATGCTCGGCACCATGGGCCGACCGAGTGCGCCGGGGATCGAGCCTTCCTCGATGACCATGCGGCTGCGCCAGTCACCCTCGGTACGCATGTCGATGATCGAGGTGATGCACGGTCCCACCGGCTCCAGCTCCTTGGCCGAGTGGGCGCCGAAACCGATACCGTTGATGGTCTGGTCGCAGTTGTGGCCAAACCCGAGGATGTCGCCGTTGCCGCTCATGTTCTCGCCCAGTTGACTGGACATCGACAGGCCTTTGTCCCGGGAACGCAGCATGATCTCGGTAGAGCCCAGGGTGCCGGCGGACACCACCACGATGTCGGCGCGCACGAACAGGGTTGGCGCCGAGAACAACTCGCGACCGCTGTCCAGGTACTGGAAATGCACGATCCAGCCGTCGCCGTCGCGCTCCAGGTGCCGCACCTGGGCCTGACAGAAAATCTCCGCACCATGGTTCCAGGCATCCGGCAGGTAATTCATCAGCGTGGTGTTCTTGGCCTTGTTGTTACAGCCCGAGACGCAATCCCCACAGCCGTTGCACGGCAACTGCTCGACGCCGACGTGGTTGAGGTTGTTGGGCAACTTGTCGAATGTCACGTTGATGGGCGGTTTGTAGAAATGTGCGTCCTGCTTGAGATAACTCGCCGACTTGCGGTTGGCGTCGAGCTTGGGCAGGTTCGGCGCCGCATCTGGGTAAGGGTTGGGCTTGAGCATTTCCCGAGCCCGCGCATAACCGTCCTTGAGCAGCGTGTCGCAATGGTCACGCACCGCCTGCGGCCAGCGGGAGTCCTCGAACACACCGGGCTCCGGCTCCAGCGAAACGTTGGCATTGATCAGCGAAGTGCCGCCCAGGCCGCAACCGACCACCACGTTCTGCTGGGCGTTGACGTGCAGGTCGAACAGTCCGGTGCGCGACCCGATGTGACCGTCCGGGTCATGCACCTGCAACTCTTCGGTGGCCGCAAGCATGGTGTTGGGGTATTCGCCGGGCTGGATCTCCCGGCCCCGCTCCAGCAGACAAACCTTGCGCCCAGCCCGGGACAGGCGTGACGCAGCAATGCCACCGCCGTAGCCGGAACCAATGACGATAACGTCGTAATGCTCCTTGATTTCGCTAATGGGGGTCGAGATCCGTGTCATGTTCAAGTCCTCTCAGGCAGATGGGGCAACTCTGCGGTTGCCTGCAAATCGACAGGCGCACGAACGCCTGGCCACTATCCCGTACGGGTTGGAGCGGCAGTCAACGGTGTTACAGGGGAAACTCAGGGCTCAACGAGGCGCTATAGACGCGCACGCTGATTGGTGGCACGACGACGTCTGCGTTTGGGTAACCGGGTGGGAGGGGTCGGTGTACAGGTCGGAGTACAGGTCGCAGCCGAGATCGGGTACCAGCAGGGGGGCTTGCTATCCATCATGCGTTCTCCCTGAACCAGATGTGGATAAAGTGGCGGTGTCCTTGTGCCATGAGTGAAGACAGCTGCCAGGGCCACGTCAAGGTGGATCCTTAGAACTGTATGAAATTTGATCTATAGCGTCTGGGCCTATACCCGCCGTGGCCCCTACGCTTTCGCAAACAAGTTATCCACATGTCCACCCACAGCTAATGGGGACAAGTGCATCATTGCGACTGATTTTTTTAAGTAAAAGCTAAAGAAAAACCGTGACTTATGAACAAAGAGCGTTTCCTTTCCATATAGGTCAAAAACTGATCAGCCACCTGAAAGCCTTATCTAGCCTGGCTTCTGGAGGAGAGCGAACACCTTATCCACAGAAGCGCCAACAGTGTTTGGGGGTAATTCTGACGGTTCTGTGGAAAACCGCGACTATGGCCGGTAAATCGAGGTTTTAGCGGAATTTTCCGGATAAAAACGACCAATTGATCATTTTATGATCAACCCCATGAAAGCCCCGTTCCGTATGGCCTGTAGAGGGTAGCGAACATCTTATCCACAGAAGCGCCAACAGAGATTGGGGGCAAGTAGCGTCCTGCGCTCACGCTTATTCACAAACAAAATCGAGGAAAAACCGTGAGTTAGGCTGGTTGTTTTTTAAGCGCAGGCTTGGGGAGCTTGATCTGCGTGGGGTGTGGCGAGGGGCGAACAGGTTATCCACAGAGGCGCGCACAGGGATTGTGGGTAAACCTCAGCCCCTTGTGGGAGCGAGCCTGCTCGCGATAAGGCCATGCCAGTCAACATGGAGGTGAATGGAAGACCGCTATCGCGAGCAGGCTCGCTCCCACAAGGGTGTCTGGTGAGGCCGTCGTAATGGTTAAGGCCGATGCATGAGATACGCCTCCCCCGCCACCCGAATCAGCGGATGCGGGACGACCTGGCAGGTTTTGACGATGCCAAAGCCATGGCGCTCATAAAAGCGCCGGGCGCCGGTGTTCGCTGCGTAGTCGATCAAACTGAGGCCTTTGAGCGCCAGTTGATCGGCACGTTGTTGCGCTCGCTCGAGAAAGCGCACGCCGAGCCCCTTGTCACGCCAACCTTCATGCAGGGCCAGGCTCGATATATAGAGGGTATCGGGGACTTCCATGTCGGCGTAGGGCGCCAGGATCGGATCAGTGACGGGAGTCGCCAGCGGATCCTCACGCGTCACGTAACAATGCATCATGCCGATGACCTGTCCGCCGGCTTCTGCAATAAGGCAGTTCTGGTAGGAAAAATCGACATCCTCACGGGCATAGCGAGCAGCCCCGACCTCCAGCAGATCCTGCCCGGGCTCCGCCAGCTGGCTCCAGATGTAATCCGACGCGCCCTCTGAGGAAATCCGGAACAGACGAGCGATCTCCCGTGTATCCGTGGGCAACGCCGGACGAAATTCAACTTCCATTGATGTGGCTCCATTAGCTGTCAAACAGCTTTTTTTAGGCGCAGGTTTGAGTCACGACAACATGCCAGGGCAGCGGTTTTATGGCTGGATGTTGCAGCGGGTCAGATTGGACGTTTTTTGAGCGAAGGCTTGAAAGGCCTGATTTGCGCGGTGTCTGGATAGGATCGAACAGGTTATCCACAGAGGCGCGCACAGGGATTGTGGGTAAACTTCAGCCCTTGTGGGAGCGAGCCTGCTCGCGATGGGGCCATGCCAGTCAACATCGAGGTGAATGGAAGACCGCTATCGCGAGCAGGCTCGCTCCCACAAGGGACAAGGTGAGCCTGGATTTAGCGAACCACCCCTTCCTCAATCAGCAGCTTGAGAATCGCCTCGGCGCCCGCCTCCGGGCTCACGCCTTTGAGCACCTGCCCACCTCCGCCGCTGGCCTTGGCCGTGGCGGCTTTCATGCGGTCGGCGCCGCTCTTGGCCTTGATCACTTTCAGGCGTTTGGGCCGTGGTTTGGCCGGTTGCAGGGTCGCCACCGCCAACAGGGCGTCGTCGATCACCTCGACTTCTTCAGCGTGCAACGCCCCGCGTCGGGCCGGGCCGTAGGCGCTTTGCCGGGGTTTGGGGGCCGCGTTATCCACCGTGGCGAGGAACGGCAGGCGCACTTTGAGACGTCGCCGCTGGCCGCGGGGCAAGGCTTGCAGCACCAAGGCTACGCCACTGTCGATGGATTCGACCTGGGCCAACCCCACCACCAGCGGCCAGCCGAGATTTTCTGCCAGCAGGAACGGCAACATGCCGGAACCCTCGCCGGTTTCCGCCTGACTGCCGGTGAGCACCACTTGGGCTCCCGCGTCGCGCAGATAATCAGTCAGGGCCGGCAGTGCGTCGGCACCTGCGGGGTTATCCAGTACGTAGAGTTCGTCCAGACCCATGCCCAGATAGGCGCGCAGGGCCGGTTCAGCCACGTCGCCTGCGTGCAGCACTTGCAGGTCGTTGCCGGCCAGTTGCAGGCCCAGTTCCACGGCCCGCGCATCCTGCTCGGCGCGCCGGGGCCGACCGGAGGTGGGGTGGGCGCCGATGGACACCAGGCTGATCACTTGAGTACTCATGGTTGAATCCTTAGCTTAAGCCGCATCGCGCTTGGCTTCGTTGCGGTACGCCTCTACCGCCGCGATCAAGGCCTGGAGAATCGCCGCGCTGTCGCCAATCACCGACAGGTCTGCCCGTTTGATCATGTCGCAGCCCGGATCGAGGTTGATCGCCACCACCTTGTCGCAGGCGCCGATGCCCTGCAGGTGCTGGATAGCCCCGGAAATCCCCACCGCGACGTAGACCCGCGCCGTAACCCAGGTGCCGGACGCGCCAACCTGGCGATCCCGCGCCATGAAGCCATCGTCCACCGCTACCCGCGAAGCACCCTCGGTGGCGCCCAGGGCCGCAGCGGTCTGGTGGAACAGCGCCCAGTCCTTGACCCCGTTGCCGCCGGAAAAAATGAATTCGGCTTCGGCCATCGGGATCGCGCCCGGGTCCACCGCCACCGCGCCCAGGTCTTCGATGCGCGACAAGCTGCGGGCCACGCCTGTGGATAACTCCACCGGCAAGGCTTCGTGGCGGGTTTCGCTCACCGGTTCGGCGCATTCGGCCGCGGCCAGGATCAACCGCGCCAAAGGCCGCGCCAAATCTTGCAGGCCGGCACCGGCCCGGCCGATGCACTCCTCACCCTTGACCTGCCAGACCCGTGTGGCCGGGCGCTCGCCCAGGGCTGCGGCAAACCGCCGGCCCAGTTCGCCGCCACCGGTGCGGCTGTCAGGCAGCAGCCAATGGCGTGGATTGAATTGGTTATCCACAGCCCGCAGGCCCTGGACTCGCTGTTCCGGTGAATAACCGCTGAACGCTTCGCCTTCCAGTACCAGCAAGCGGTCGACACCGGCCGTGGCGAAGGTGCTTTCCTTGTGCTCACCGAAGACCACTGCCAGCACCGCGCCGTCGGTACCGGCCAATTGATGGGCCAGGCCCAGCAGATCGCGGTCGTGGCTGCTGAGACGACCGCCCACCATGTCCGGCACCACGCAGATATAAAACGCCGGTTGCGGCACCTGATGCAGCGGCAATTGCACTTCAGTTGCCGCGGTACGCTTGGTCGCGCCGCCCTGCTGGGCGCCGCTGCGGTCGATACGCTTGATGCCGTTTGGGCCGATGAATCCGACACCATGAACGTTCTTGCGGATGACACCGTTGGGACCCATCCAGCTGTGCTGGACCGGTTGCATGGCCGCGTGCAGTGGGTGCAGGCGGTTACGGGCGATCCACTCGGCGCGAGGGTCGCGGCGGATGATGTCGCTCATTAGTGCACCTCCGCAGGTTCACGTTTGGCCGGAGCCGCTGGTTTGTTCGCAACCGCGTCTTCGAGCAGAGCGTCGGCCACCAGTTCAGCGATGTCCTTGATCATCGGGCGTGGCTCAACCACACCCTCAAGCATCGCGGTGCACTGTGGACAACCCACTGCCACCAGTTCGGCGCCGGTTTCGCGGATGTCTTCCATGCGCATATCGGGGATACGCTGCTTGCCCGGAATGTCAGTGATCGGCGCGCCGCCGCCACCGCCGCAGCAACGGGAGCGGAAACCGGAACGCTGCATCTCCTTGATCTCGATGCCCAGCGCACGCAGCACCTGGCGTGGCGCCTCGTATTCGCCGTTGTAACGGCCCAGGTAGCAGGGGTCGTGATAGGTCACGCTGTCGCCCTTGTGCTGGCCGAGGTTCAGGGCGCCGGCCTCGATGACTTCTGCCAGGTAAGTGCTGTGGTGCTGCACCCGGTAGTTGCCATCGAAGGCGCCGTATTCGTTTTTCAGTACGTGGAAGCTGTGGGGGTCGCAGGTGACGATCCGGTTGAAGCTGTATTTGCCCAGGGTCTGGATGTTGCGCTTGGCCAACAGCTGGAAGGTCGCTTCATCACCCAGGCGCCGGGCCACATCGCCGCTGTCGCGCTCTTCGAGACCGAGCACGGCAAAGTCGATGTTCGCCGCCTTGAGGACTTTGACGAAGGCGCGCAAGGTGCGCTGGTTGCGCATGTCGAAGGCACCGTCGCCGACCCAGAACAGCACGTCGGTGGACTTCACCTCGCTGAGCAGGTTCAGGTTCAGGTCCGCCGCCCAGTTCATCCGCCCGCCCGGGGCGAAGCCGCCAGGGTTGTCGGTGGCGATGAGATTTTCCAGTACTTCAGCGCCCTTGTTCGGCGTGGCGCCTTTCTCCAGGGTCAGGTGACGACGCATGTCGACGATGGCATCGACGTGCTCGATCATCATCGGACATTCCTCGACGCACGCCCGGCAAGTGGTGCAGGACCACAGCGTTTCGGCATCCACCAGGCCGTTGACGATCGGCTGGTGTGGGTTGCCGCTGTGTTCGCCCACCGGTTTACCCCTGCCGTCAAGGGATGGGTAGGGGCTGCCGGCGAATTTCGCATCGGTGCCGCCGGCCAGGCCGACGACCATGTCCTGGATGAGTTTTTTCGGGTTCAGCGGCTGGCCGGCGGCAAAGGCCGGGCACGCGGCTTCGCACTTGCCGCACTGCACGCAAGCGTCGAAACCGAGCAACTGGTTCCAGGTGAAATCCTTGGGTTTCTCAACGCCCAACGGTGCTGCGGGGTCGTTCAGGTCCAAAGGTTTGAGACCGGTTGAGCGGCCGCCACCAAAGCGTTCGGCGCGGCGGTGCCAGGCCAGGTGCAGGGCCCCGGCAAAGGCATGTTTCATCGGCCCGCCCCAGGTCATGCCGAAGAACATTTCCGACACACCCCAAAGCACGCCCAGGCCCAACAGCGCCACCAACACCCAGCCCCCGAAGTCGGCCGGCAAGATCCCGGCGACCGGCAAGGTCACCAGGAAAAAACTGATGGAGAACGCGAACAGGCTCTTGGGCAAACGCATCCACGGCCCTTTGGACAGCCGTGACGGTGGATTGCGACGACGCAGGGCAATGAAGATCGCGCCGCTGAACATCAGCAGCGTGGCGAACAGCAAGGCATAGCCCAGAATGCGGTTCTGCAGGCCGAAACCATGCACCAGAATCGCCAGCAGCGCCGCCAGCACAAAACCACCCGCCGTGGCGACGTGGGTGTTGGCGATGTATTTGTCCCGCGCCACCACATGGTGCAAATCCACCATGTAGCGCTTGGGCATGGCGAAAAGACCACCGATCAGGTCGACCTTGGACGGTCGCCCCCGGCGCCACATGTTCACCCGCCGCAAAGCGCCAAGGACCGCAAGGCCCAGGGCAGCGAACAGCAGGATGGGAAGAAGGGTGTTCAGCATGGTGAAGCTCCCAAAGACCTCAGGTCTTGCAGGTCGAGATGCCTTACTCGGTTCCCGTGGGAGCGAGCCTGCTCGCGATTCAGGCGCCGCGGTGCCTCAGGCAGACCGCGTTATCGTTCATCGCGAGCAGGCTCGCTCCCACAGGGCTATGTGCAAGCCGTTAGAAATCCTTGCACAACCGCAGCGCGTCGTAGATGGCGGCGTGGGTATTACGCTGCGCTACGCAATCACCGATGCGGAACAGCAGGTAACCATCGCCGCTCTGCTCCAGGCACGGTTGGGGCTTGATCGCGAACAAGGCTTCGACGTCGATCTGGCCCTTGTTGCGCGAACCTTCCTTGAGCGCGTAGTAGATTTCTTCATCCGGCCGCACGCCGTTTTCCACCACCACCTGATCCACCACGCGCTCTTCCTTGGCACCGGTGTATTCGTTCTCCAGCACCGCCACCAGCTTGTCGCCTTCGCGGTAGACCTTCTCCAGCATCATGTCCCCGGTCATGATCACTTCCTTGGGGTACATGCTGCGGTAGTAAGTGGGGAACGAAGTCCCGCCAATGGCCACGCCCGGCTTGATGTCGTCGGTAACGATTTCGACCTGGCTGCCCTTGTCGGCGAGGAAGTCGGCCACCGACATGCCGGTGAATTCACAAATGGTGTCGTAGACCAGTACGTTCTTACCCGGTGCAACCTTGCCATCGAGCACGTCCCAGCTGCTGACCACCAGCCCTTCGGCGGCGCCCCAGTGTTCGTTCTGCTCGAGGAATGGATGCCCGCCGACGGCCAGCACCACCACATCCGGACGCAGGTCCATGATGGTCGCCGCGTCCGCCGCCACGCCCAGGCGCAGGTCGACTTTCAACCGGGCCAGTTCCAGCTGGAACCAGCGGGTAATGCCGGCGATCTGGTCCCGTTGCGGGGCTTTCGAAGCGGTGGTGATCTGCCCGCCGATGAATTCCTTCTTCTCGAACAGGGTCACGTCGTGGCCACGTTCGGCGGCCACACGCGCTGCTTCCATCCCGGCCGGGCCGGCACCGACGACGACCACTTTGCGCTTGGGCCCGGTGGATTTTTCGATGATGTGCGGCACGCCCATGTATTCACGGGAGGTTGCAGCGTTCTGGATGCACAGCACATCCAGGCCCTGGTACTGGCGGTCGATGCAGTAGTTGGCGCCGACGCACTGCTTGATCTGGTCGATCTGGCCCATCTTGATCTTGGCGATCAGGTGCGGGTCGGCGATGTGGGCACGGGTCATACCGACCATGTCGACGTAACCGCCCTCGAGGATCCGCGTGGCCTGGTTCGGGTCCTTGATGTTCTGCGCGTGCAGCACCGGAACCTTGACCACTTCCTTGATACCGGCGGCCAGGTGCAGGAACGGCTCCGGTGGATAACTCATGTTCGGGATAACGTTGGCCAGGGTGTTATGGGTGTCGCAACCCGAGCCCACCACACCGATGAAATCCAGCATGCCGGTGTCGTCGTAGTACTTGGCGATCTGCTTCATGTCCTCGTGGGACAGGCCGTCCGGGTGGAACTCATCACCGCAGATGCGCATGCCCACGCAGAAGTCGTCGCCCACTTCGGCGCGTACGGCTTTGAGCACCTCCAGGCCGAACTTCATCCGCCCCTCGAAGCTGCCGCCCCATTCGTCGGTACGCTTGTTGACCCGTGGGCTCCAGAACTGGTCGATCATGTGCTGGTGCACGGCGGACAGCTCGACGCCGTCCAGGCCACCGGCCTTGGCACGCCGTGCCGCCTGGGCGTAGTTACCGATCACCCGCCAGATTTCTTCCGGCTCGATGGTCTTGCAGGTCGCACGGTGCACCGGCTCGCGCACGCCGGACGGCGACATCAGGGTCGGCCAGTTGAAGCCGTCCCAGCGCGAGCGACGCCCCATGTGGGTAATCTGGATCATGATCTTGGCGCCATGCTTGTGCATGGCGTCGGCCAGGTTCTGGAAGTGCGGGATGATGCGGTCGGTGGACAGGTTCACCGAACTCCACCATTCCTGCGGACTGTCGATGGCAACCACCGACGATCCACCACAGATCGCCAGGCCGATGCCGCCCTTGGCCTTCTCTTCGTAATACTTCACGTACCGGTCGGTGGTCATGCCGCCGTCAGTGGCGTAGACCTCGGCGTGAGCGGTGCTGAGCACGCGGTTGCGGATGGTCAGTTTGCCGATCTGGATCGGCTGGAACATTGCTTCAAAAGCCATGGCGCGATCCTCGACTTACAACGGCTTGACGATGAACAGGCCGTCGTCGTGGCCTTCTTCGGAACCGCCGTAGACCTGCTCGGCCACGGTGCGGATCGAACTGCCACGGGCGGCGAGAATCTGGTCCATGGCGCCGGCAAACCAGCCGGTGAACATGTAGTCGACCTTGCGCCCGACCTTGCCGTACACGTAGACGAACGCCGAGTGTTCCAGCTTGACGCTGGCGGTGCCTTTATCCAGGTCGATGTCCTGGATCTTGAACAGGCCCCAACCGCGCTGGGACAGACGCTTCATGTAATGCTCAAACACCGCGACGCCTTCCAGGCCATGGCATTCGGCTTCTTTTTCACACCAGTGCCAGGCGGATTTGTAGCCGGCCTTGTAGAGAATCTCGGCGTAGGCGTCGGCGCCCAGCACTTCTTCGATGCCCATGTGGTTATTGACGAAAAAGTGCCGCGGCACGTAGAGCATCGGCAGGGCATCAGAGGTCCAGACACCGGTTTCACTGTCGACTTCGATAGGCAATTGAGGGGCGATTTTGGCCATGGAAACTTAACTCCGAAAATTCGTGGTATGCCTGCGGCGCTAATGGCCGCAGGTTAAGGATTCAGTGATGCGGCGGCTTTATTCGCCCCAGACGTCTTTCAGGACGTTGACCCAGTTCTCGCCCATGATCTTGCGCACCACCCGCTCTGGATGGCCGCGCTTGAGCAGCGTCTCGGTGAGGTTCGGGAACTCGCCCACGGTGCGGATGCCCAGGGGGTTGATGATCTTGCCGAAGCTGGTCAGCCGACGGGCATAGCCTTTGTCGTGGGTCAGCATTTCGAAGAAATCCTGACCGTGACCCTGAGTGAAATCGGTGCCGATGCCGATGGCGTCCTCACCGACGATGTTCATGGTGTATTCGATGGCCTCGGCGTAGTCGTCGATGGTCGAATCGATGCCCTTGGCCAGGAACGGCGCAAACATGGTCACGCCGACAAAACCGCCGTGGTCGGCGATGAACTTCAGCTCTTCATCGGATTTGTTGCGCGGGTGCTCCTTCAGGCCCGAGGGCAGGCAGTGGGAGTAGCAGACCGGTTTCTTCGATTCGAGGATGACCTCTTCGGAGGTCTTGGAGCCGACGTGGGACAGGTCGCACATGATGCCGACCCGATTCATCTCGGCGACGATTTCACGACCGAAGCCCGACAGGCCGCCGTCACGCTCGTAGCAGCCGGTGCCCACCAGGTTCTGGGTGTTGTAGCACATCTGCACCACGCCAACGCCGAGCTGCTTGAAGATCTCGACGTAGCCAAGCTGGTCTTCGAAAGCGTGGGCGTTCTGGAAGCCAAAGATGATGCCGGTCTTGCCTTGAGCCTTGGCGCGCTGGATATCGGCGGTGGTTTTCACCGGGATCACCAGATCGCTGTTTTCGCGGATCAGTTTCTGGCTGGCCACAATATTGTTGATGGTGGCCTGAAAACCTTCCCACACCGACACCGTGCAGTTGGCGGCAGTCAGGCCGCCCTTGCGCATGTCTTCGAACAGGTCACGGTTCCACTTGGCAATGATCAGCCCGTCGATAACGATGCTGTCGGCGTGCAATTCGGCTGGGCTCATCAGGCAGTCCCCTTTTGTCAGCGATTCATGCGCCGAATCGTGTGCCGGCGCTTTGGGGCCAGCATATGCCTCGGTGCATTGGCGACCGGGTGCAAAAACGACAGGGGAATTGCCGAAAGCGTCAATCCACGACAAAGGGCTATGAGCGGGCCACCCTACCCGTCTGTTCTTTACCCGAGGCTTACGCCAGAATCCGCCGCATCACTGGTTTTCACTGGACTCGAGCGGCAACGCAATGAAATCAATCATCCTGGCTTTGGCCCTGATCAGCACCGTCGCCCACGCGACCGAAGACACCGAACACAACCCCTGCGACGCCGTGGAAAACGACGTCCAGACCCTGGCCTGTTCGGCCTACGGCAAAGCCGCCGCCGAACAACTGCTCGCCGACAACCTGCAGAGCCTCAACGAACGCCTGCAAACCCTCTACGCCGACAACAAGGCCCAGCTCAACGACATCACCAGCAAAATCAGAGTTGCCCAGCAACTGTGGCAAAAACAACGCGATGCCGACTGCGCCATCGCCGTCTTCCCGGCCAAACCCGGCAGCGAAGCCTACAAAATCGCCGAAAACGACTGCATGGCCCAGGTGAGTGATGACCGGTCGGAGTTTTTGGAGTCGATTGGGCAGGAATAAAGGGCCGCTTACGGAGCAATATTCAGACACCGTTCATACGTTGGTCCTAGAGAAAATATAAGTCAGGATTAGCAAATCTTATAAAAGACTTATATTCTTCCATGAACACTATTCACTGGACCAGAAAGGCCGTTAAGCAGCTTCTGAAAATGCACTCTCTGCATCAGGCCCAGGTTCGGGACGCCGTTACGGCGCTCGCCGAGATGCCTGACGTGGTGAATGTCAAAGCACTTGTCGGCCATGACTACGCGTACCGCCTACGGGTGGGTAGCTATCGGGTCATGTTCGATTGGGACGGGGCGATCAAGGTCGTCAGCATTCAAGAGGTCAAGAAACGCGATGAACGTACCTACTGATATTCAGATCATAAACGACGCAAACGGGAATCCTGCATTCGTGGTCATTCCGTATGCCCAATACGTTGCGCAAAAAAAACTGGAACCTGATCTGATTCCTCATGAAGTGGTCAGTCGTATCGTCGACGGCGCCACGCCCATCCGCGCATGGCGCGAACATCTGAACTTGACCCAGGATGAGGTCGCCAGGCGCCTGGGTATTTCTCAACCGGCGTTTGCCCAGCAGGAATCAGTCGCCAAACCTCGCCGGGCAACTCGCGAAAAAATTGCCGCCGCCTTTGGTATCCATGCCGATCAGTTGGAGCTGTAAGCTGCACGCCACTATCGAGCAAAGGAATTCACATGAAAATCTGCGGCATCGAAATCAAAGGCAGCGAAGCGATCATTGCCGTTGCCTCGCTGGATCCACAGGCGTTGAGTCACGTCGCGCTGAATACCAAGAAAATCGCCCTGGACGATGATGACGAGGCCGCCAACGTCAAGGCGTTCGCCGCCCAGGTCCGGGCGTTCGTGGTGGATAACGGTATCGACCGCATCGCCATCAAGAAGCGCAGCAAGAAAGGCGAGTTCGCTGGCGGGCCGACCACGTTCAAGATCGAAGGGGTTTTCCAGTTGCTTGAGGGTTGTGAGGTGACGCTGCTGTCGCCGCAGACTATCAATGCGCAGAACAAGAAACACGACTTCGCATTGCCCGCGACGCTGAACAAGTATCAGCATGAGGCTTATAAGGCGGCGTGTTCGGCGTTGGTGAAGAAGTAAGCCTCTTTCAGCCAAACACTGGACTTGCGGCAGTTTTGTGTGTGGGAGCAAGGCTTGCCCGCGATACAGGCGCCTCGCTCTCCCATGCACCGCGCCGCTTTCGTCGCGGGCAAGCCTTGCTCCCACAGAGGTCCGAACGAGCTTGTCGCGATTGGAGCCGGTGAACATGGCGTTGCCCCCTGCCTCGGTGGTCAACGCATGCTTTCATACTCAATTATGGCGACAGGTGTAATTTATAGTCGCGAACATAATTGGGTATAAAAGCCTGTCAAACCACCTCCCGCCCATCCCCCTGGCGCCGCCGATCTTCCCGCGGGCACCGTTCAAACCTCGCCCGATAACTGCGGGTGAAGTACGACGGTGACTCGAAACCGCAGGCGATGCTCACTTCCAGCACACTCATGTCGGTCTGGCGCAACAGTTGCCGGGCCTTTTCCAGGCGCAGGCGCAGGTAGAAGTTGCTGGGAGTGTCGTTCAGGTGCAGGCGGAACAGGCGTTCGAGCTGGCGGCGGGTGACGTTGATGGATTCGGCCAGGGCCAAGGTGCTCAGGGGCGGCTCGCTGTGGGTTTCCATCTCGCCGATGACGTGCACCAGCTTCTTGTTGCGAATGCCATAGCGGCTGGCAATTTCCATGCGCTGGTGGTCTTTGCGCGGACGGATGCGGCCGAGCACGAATTGTTCGCTGACCTCAATCGCCAGTTGCGGGCCATGGGCCTGGCCGATCAGGTCCAGCATCAGGTCGATGGACGCAGTGCCGCCGGCGCAGGTGATGCGCCGGCGGTCAATTTCGAACAGTTCCTGGGTCACACTCAGCTGTGGATAAGATTCCTTGAACGCCTCGATCGCTTCCCAGTGCAGGGTTACGCGATGGCCTTCCAGCAGCCCCGCCTCAGCCAGGACCACACTGCCGGTGTCGATGCCGCCCAGGGTGACGCCCTCGTTGTCCAGCCGATGCAGCCAGCGCTCCAACGCCGGGGTCACGAACTTGAGCGGTTCGAACCCCGCCACCACCCAGAGGGTCGCGCCTTTCTTCAATGGCTCCAACGCGGCATCGGCGTTGACCGACATGCCATTGCTTGCCAGCACCGCCCCGCCATCGGCGCTCAACACATGCCAGCGGTACAACTCACCGCGAAAGCGGTTGGCGACCCGCAACGGTTCGATGGCCGAAATGAAACCGATGGCCGAAAAACCCGGCATCAACAAGAAGTAGAAATCCTGGGACATGTAGCGCACTCGGTTGGCGGGTAGCGTGCGCTCCTTGATACGCCACAGGTCGCTGCAGTGCAAGAGCGAGTCGCCGCTGTGCGTTTTGCCGGCGGACTGGCTGCGTAACTTGGCATCACCGGCGCGCAGATGCCGGAACCCATAACAAAGACTGCCGAGGAACCCGACATGAAACGACTGATCAGCTCCTGCGTTCTTGCACTCAGCACCACCACCTTCCTGAGTTCCGCTGCGATGGCAGCCGATCCCGCCGCGTGCCAGAACGTGCGCCTGGGTGTGGTCAACTGGACCGATGTCATCGCCACCAGCGCCATGACCCAAGTGTTGCTCGACGGCCTCGGCTACAAGACCAAACAGACCAGCGCCTCCCAGCAAATCATTTTCGCCGGCATCCGCGACCAGCGCCTGGACATGTTCCTGGGCTATTGGAACCCACTGATGACCCAGACCATCACCCCGTTCGTCGAGGCCAAGCAGGTCAAGGTCCTGGAGCAACCCAGCCTCAAGGACGCCCGCGCCACCCTGGCCGTGCCGACTTATCTGGCCGACAAGGGCCTGAAGACTTTCGCCGACATCGCCAAATTCGAAAAAGAGTTGGGCGGCAAGATCTACGGCATCGAGCCTGGCTCCGGCGCCAATACCCAGATCAAGGCGATGATCGCCAAGAACCAGTTCGGCCTGGGCAAATTCCAACTGGTGGAATCCAGCGAAGCCGGCATGCTCGCCGCCGTGGACCGCGCCGTGCGCCGCAAGGAAGCCGTGGTGTTCTTCGGCTGGGCGCCGCACCCGATGAACGTCAACGTGCAAATGACCTACCTCACCGGCAGCGAAGACGCCCTCGGCCCGAACGAAGGCATGGCCACCGTATGGACCGTCACCGCGCCGGACTACGCGCAAAAATGCCCGAACGTCAGCCGTCTGCTGAGCAACCTGACGTTCACCGCCGAAGACGAGAGCCGGATGATGCAGCCACTGCTGGATCACAAGGACCCGCTCGAATCGGCCAAGCAATGGCTCAAGGATAATCCGCAAGACAAGCAACGCTGGCTCGAAGGCGTTACCACCTTCGATGGCAAGCCTGCCGCCGACAACCTGAAACTGACCAGCAACTGAACAAACGCCATCCATCTGCGCAGCGCCAATCGGCTGCGCAGTGACTCATCACGCCTGTAAGGAACCTGCACCATGAACCACGACGTCATCATCACCTGCGCACTCACCGGTGCTGGCGACACGACCGCCAAAAGCCCACACGTGCCGGTCACCCCGAAACAGATCGCCGCAGCCGCCGTCGAGGCCGCCAAGGCCGGCGCCACGGTGGTCCACTGTCACGTTCGCGATCCGCAGACCGGCAAGTTCAGCCGTGACGTGGCGTTGTACCGCGAAGTGATGGAGCGCATCCGAGAGGCGGACGTGGACATCATCGTCAACCTCACCGCCGGCATGGGCGGCGATCTGGAGATCGGCGGCGGCGAAAATCCCATGGAGTTCGGCCCCAATACCGACCTGGTGGGCCCGCTGACCCGCCTGGCCCACGTCGAGGAGTTGCTGCCGGAAATCTGCACTCTGGATTGCGGCACCCTGAACTTCGGCGACGGCGACACCATTTATGTTTCCACCCCGGCGCAACTGCGGGCCGGGGCCAAGCGCATCACCGAACTGGGGGTCAAGGCCGAGCTGGAGATCTTCGACACCGGCCACCTGTGGTTCGCCAAGCAGATGATCAAGGAAGGCCTGTTGGACAACCCTCTGTTCCAGCTTTGCCTGGGCATCCCGTGGGGAGCGCCGGCCGAC
This sequence comes from Pseudomonas sp. A214, assembly GCF_900156295.1. Lineage (NCBI taxonomy): Bacteria > Pseudomonadati > Pseudomonadota > Gammaproteobacteria > Pseudomonadales > Pseudomonadaceae > Pseudomonas > Pseudomonas sp. A214. Next base: position 1,271,580 of record NZ_LT707062.1, on the reverse strand, counting down.
ACCACCACCATGAAAGCCATGGTCGACAACTTGCCGGCGGACGCCGTGTGGGCCGGCTTCGGCATCGGCCGCATGCAAATGCCGATGGCGGCCCAGGCGGTGCTGCTGGGGGGCAACGTGCGGGTCGGCCTGGAAGACAACCTGTGGCTGGACAAAGGCGTGCTCGCCACCAATGGCCAACTGGTGGAACGCGCCAGCGAAATCCTCAGCCGCCTCGGCGCGCGCGTGCTCACGCCGGCGGAGGGGCGCAAGAAGATGGGTCTGACCACCCGCGGCTAAACCCAACCGACACCTTCCCCTGTGGGAGCGAGCCTGCTCGCGATAGCGGTGAAACAGGCGACTGATGTGCCGACTGACACAGCGCCATCGCGAGCAGGCTCGCTCCCACATTTAGATCAGCGAACCCTTTTCAGGAAATCACCATGAGCTTTATCACCGACATCAAGACCTTCGCCGCCCTGGGCAGCGGTGTTATCGGCAGCGGCTGGGTCAGTCGCGCCCTGGCCCATGGCCTGGACGTCGTGGCCTGGGACCCGGCGCCGGGTGCCGAGGCAGCGCTGCGCAAACGCGTGGCCAACGCTTGGGGCGCACTGGAGAAACAAGGCCTGGCACCCGGTGCCTCCCAGGATCGGCTGCGCTTTGTCGCGACCATCGAAGAATGCGTGCGCGACGCCGATTTCATCCAGGAAAGCGCCCCCGAGCGCCTGGAGCTGAAGCTCGAGCTGCACGGCCAGATCAGCGCCGCCGCCAAGCCCAATGCGCTGATTGGTTCCAGCACATCGGGACTGCTGCCAAGCGAGTTCTATGAAGGTTCCACCCACCCGGAACGCTGCGTGGTCGGGCACCCGTTCAACCCGGTCTACCTGTTGCCGCTGGTGGAAGTCGTCGGCGGCAAAAACACCGCGCCCGAAGCGGTGCAAGCGGCGATGAAAGTCTACGAATCCCTCGGCATGCGCCCACTGCATGTACGCAAGGAAGTGCCCGGTTTCATTGCCGACCGGTTGCTCGAAGCGCTTTGGCGCGAAGCCCTGCACCTGGTCAACGACGGTGTGGCTACCACCGGCGAAATCGACGATGCCATCCGTTTTGGCGCCGGCTTGCGCTGGTCGTTCATGGGCACGTTCCTGACTTACACACTGGCCGGTGGCGATGCCGGAATGCGCCATTTCATGGCTCAATTCGGCCCTGCGTTGCAGTTGCCGTGGACCTACCTGCCGGCGCCGGAGCTGACCGACAAGCTGATCGACGATGTGGTGGACGGCACGAGCGAGCAACTGGGCAGCCGCAGCATCTCGGCCCTGGAGCGCTATCGTGATGATTGCCTGCTGGCAGTGCTGGAAGCGGTGAAGACCACCAAAGAAAAGCATGGGATGGCCTTCAGCGAGTAAACCTTGGTTTTTTGGATCAGCAGGTCTGGCCCCATCGCGAGCAGGCTCGCTCCCACAGGATTTGAGGTGTGAATGCGATCTGTCTCACCCAGAAGTTCATTGTGGGAGCGAGCCTGCTCGCGATAACGCCAGCCCAGTCACCACAACTGTCGGAACCAGAAACATGCCCACCCTCACCACCTACCAAACCCGCATCCTCCCCGAATGGGTCGATTACAACGGCCATCTGCGCGATGCCTTTTACCTGTTGATCTTCAGCTACGCGACCGACGCACTGATGGATCACCTGGGCATGGACAGCCAGAACCGCGAAGCCAGCGGCCACTCGCTGTTCACCCTCGAACTGCACTTGAACTACCTGCACGAAGTGAAGCTCGACGCCCAGGTCGAGGTGCGTACACAGATCATCGGCCACGACGCCAAACGCCTGCATCTCTACCACAGCCTGCACCTGGTCGGCGGCGATAAGGAACTGGCCGGAAACGAGCAGATGCTGCTGCACGTCGACCTGGCTGGCCCGCGCTCGGCGCCCTTCACGGAACAGACCCTGGGCAAGCTCAAAGCCCTGCTCACGGAGCAATCCGACCTGTCGCCGCCGGCCTATATCGGCCGGGTCATCGCATTGCCGCCGGCCCGATAAAACCCGAACAGGAGATCGCCATGAACACCGCCGCCGCTTTTGCCGACTTCCGCCGTTATCCCCTGATCTGTGCATTGACCGCAGTGACGCCCTTGACCGACCGGGTGCAGGTCACCTGGGCCGACGGTCGGATCAGCCCCTTCCATCATCAGTGGCTGCGGGACAACTGCCCCTGCCCACAGTGCGTCTACACCGTGACCCGCGAGCAGGTGCTGGAAATCGTCGATGTACCTGAAGACCTGGCCCCCCGTGCGACCCGTCTCGACAGTGAAGGCTGCCTGTGCGTGGATTGGCAGGACGGCCACCAAAGCCGTTTCGACCCAGGCTGGCTGCGTGCCCATGCCTACGATGATCAGTCCAGGGCTGAACGCCTGGCGAGCAAGCCCAAGCGCCAGCTCTGGCGGCACGACCTGCAACTGCCGGTGTTTGATTACCAGGCGCTGATGGACGACACCGATACGTTGTTGCAATGGTTGCTGGCGGTGCGCGACATCGGCCTGACCCAGGTGCGCGGCGTACCCACCGAACCCGGCTCGCTGAAACTGATCGCCCAGCAGATTTCGTTCATCCGCCAGAGCAACTTCGGCGTGCTGTTCAACGTGCAATCCAAGGCCGATGCCGACAGTAACGCCTACACCGCTTTCAACCTGCCACTGCACAGCGACCTACCCACCCGGGAGCTGCAACCAGGATTACAGTTTCTGCATTGCCTGGTGAATGACGCCGACGGCGGCGAGAGCCTATTTGTCGACGGTTTCGCCATCGCCGAGGCGCTGCGCCAGGAAGACCCCGAGGCCTTTGCCGCGCTGTGTGAAATCCCGGTGGAGTTTCGCAACAAGGACCGCCACAGTGCTTACCGCTGCCTGGCGCCCATTATCGCGCTGGATGCCCTGGGACAGGTCTCGGAGATCCGCATGGCGAACTTTCTGCGCGGGCCGTTCGACACCTCGGTCGAGCAGATGCCCAGGCTGTATCGCGCCTACCGCCGCTTCATAGCGCTGACTCGCGAGCCGCAGTTCCGCCTGATGCAAAGGCTTGAACCCGGCCAACTGTGGTGTTTCGACAACCGCCGTACCCTGCACGCCCGCAATGCCTTCGACCCGGCCACCGGAGCTCGACATTTCCAAGGGTGCTATGTGGATCGCGATGAGTTGCTGTCGAAGATTCTGGTGTTGCAACGGTAGACCGCGTCATCGTTCATCGCGAGCAGGCTCGCTCCCACAGACCTTGTGCACGACACAGAGCCCCTGTGGGAGCGAGCCTGCTCGCGATAGCGGTCTGTCCAACACCCCATCACCCTCTGATTCACCCAGGCAAAAAAATCCCCGATCAAGCCGTGACTGGATCGGGGCAGTTGCGTTACTGGAGGAGCTGTTGCGCGAGGGTGACCAAACCGTCGTGATTCAGCTTGGGGCCAGTGTGCCCAGTCCAGGCCTGGGCAAGTTAGCCGAAAACGACGCCCCCATAGTCATTCATGACATCGCGACCATTTGCCCTTGCCGCCGCTTCGGCCGGCTACCAGAATCGAGTCACGACCCCAATCCCTGAACAAGGAAAAGCGTCATGATGTACGCCGATTTGATCGACCAGGAAGACCTGCTGGGCCAGCTCAAGGCCCTGGGGCTGCAAATACCCAGCGGCTCCACCGCCGAACAGGCCTGCGAGTGTGCGGTGCGCGGGCTGGACACGGCCCGCGCCAATGAACTGCGCAAGATGGTCAAGGACATGTACATCAGCGGCGCCACCATCCTGCCCGCCGTGCGCCGGGCGATTGATCTGCAGCTGCTGCCGGCTTTGGCGGAGTATCAGAAAAACCAGAACGTCTGAAAAACCTATCGCGAGCAGGCTCGCTCCCACAGTGATTCGGTGTCGATCACAGAACTTGTGGGAGCGAGCCTGCTCGCGATTGACGGCGCCTCGGTCTTAAAGCCTCACACTGGCAAACGTCGACTCATTACGTGCCTGGCTCAACGCTGACAACGGGCCAGACAATGGCGACAGCACCAGCGCCTGTGGCAGCGGCATCATCGCCACCTGCTGCGCGGTGTTGGAGCCGACGCGCTCGTCGCGCGGTGGAATGCCGAAGTATTCGCGGTAGCACTTGGAGAAGTGCGGCGTGGAGACGAAACCGCACACCGACGCCACTTCGATGATCGACATCGGCGTCTGCTTGAGCAGTTGCCGCGCCCGGATCAGCCGCAGCTTGAGGTAATAGCGCGACGGCGAGCAATGCAGGTATTTCTGGAACAAGCGCTCCAACTGGCGCCGGGAGACGGCGACGTACACCGCCAGTTCGTCCAGGTCGATCGGCTCTTCGAGATTGGCTTCCATCAGCGCGACGATTTCCTGCAACTTCGGCTGATTGGTGCCCAGCATGTGCTTGAGTGGCACGCGCTGGTGATCCTGCTCGTTGCGAATGCGCTCATAGACAAACATTTCGGAGATCGCTGCCGACAACTCGCGGCCGTGATCGCGGCTGATCAGGTGCAGCATCATGTCCAGTGGCGCGGTGCCGCCGGAACTGGTGAAGCGGTTGCGGTCGAGGGTGAACAGACGGGTGCTCATCGATACCCGCGGAAAGGCTTCCTGCATCGCCGCCAGACATTCCCAGTGCACACTGCAATCGAAGCCATCCAGCAGACCCGCGCAGGCCAAGGCCCAACTGCCGGTGCAGACCGCGCCGAGGCGCCGGGACTGACGGGCCTGGCTCTGCAGCCATGACACGTGTTCACGGGTGACGGTGCGCTGAATGCCCACGCCGCCACACACAATGACGGTGTCGATGGGCGGCGCTTTGTGCATGGCCGCGTCCGGCGTGATTTGCAAGCCATCACTGGCCCAGACCTGGCCGCCATCAACAGTGAGGGTGGTCCAGCGATACAGCTCACGACCGGACAGCTGGTTGGCCATGCGCAGCGGCTCCACCGCGGACGCCAGGGAAATGAGCGTGAAATTGTCCAGCAGCAAAAAGCCGATGGATTGAGGCGCACGGTTCTGGGGTTGGGCCCCTGAGTTGGACGTCGTCATCGCGGTATCTCCTCACACAAAGCAAGTGATGGCCTCAGGCGGAGGCTCTTTTTATTGGTTGTTGCCCTCGGTCTCTACGCAAGAGACGGGCTTTGCATCGATAGAGCAATTGCCATGCCTAAATTGAATGCGTGTTCAATAAATCCTGAAAACGACATTGCGGCCAGTCTAAATAAGGCACGCAATGAGTGTGGGTTATAGGTGCCATCAGGGGCGGCAGGCACCCGCCACCGTTGGCCGTGAGCAGAACGGTAGCACTTGTGGGAACTGGGCTGCGCCACCTGCGCAACCGGTATCACCACAGGTGCGAATGACGAACGGTCGAGGGACGAACAGCGGTGGGTCCGACAAACGCTGTCATGTCTGTTTGCGACGCGCTAAAAGGTGGCGCGTTTGTGGATCGGTGGGCATTTTGTGAGCGATATGCGATCGCCTCGGGCGAGGCGATCAGCACTCCACCGCACTGACCGCCAGTCCACCGCGCGATGTCTCTTTATATTTGTCATGCATGTCGGCGCCGGTATCGCGCATGGTGCGGATCACCCGGTCCAGAGAGATGAAGTGCTGGCCGTCTCCGCGCAGCGCCATCTGCGCGGCGTTGATGGCTTTCACCGCGGCTATCGCGTTGCGCTCGATACACGGCACCTGTACCAGGCCGCCCACCGGATCGCAGGTCAGGCCAAGGTTGTGCTCCAGGCCGATTTCCGCCGCGTTGCACAGTTGCTCAGGCGTCGCACCGAGGATCTCCGCCAGGCCGGCCGCCGCCATGGCGCAGGCCGAGCCCACCTCTCCTTGGCAACCGACTTCGGCACCGGAGATAGAGGCGTTCTTTTTACACAGGATGCCCACCGCCGCCGCGCCGAGGAAGTAATCCACGACGTTGGCATCGGTGACCGCTTCGCTGAATTTCATGAAGTAATGCAGCACCGCCGGAATGATCCCCGCCGCACCATTGGTCGGGGCCGTGACCATGCGCCCACCGGCGGCGTTTTCTTCATTGACCGCCAGGGCGAACAGGTTGACCCATTCCATGGCGCTGAGAGTCGAGCCGATGACATTGGGCTTGTTCAGCTCTTGCAGGCTGCGGTGCAGCTTGGCCGCTCGCCGGCGCACATTCAAACCGCCGGGCAAGATGCCCTCATGCTTGAGACCCTGCTCGACGCAATCCTGCATCGCCCGCCAGAGTTTCATCAGGCCGCTGCGGATCTCCTCCTCCGAGCGCCAGACCTTTTCGTTGGCCATCATGAGCTCGGCCACCCGAAGGTTGTGGGTGCTACACAACTGGAGCAGTTCTTCGGCACTGGAAAAATCGTAAGGCAGTTCAGTGACGTCCAGATCCACCACGCCGCTGGACGCCTGGGCCTGATCGACGACGAAGCCACCGCCGACTGAATAATAGGTGTCGCGGTGCAACTCGCCGTGGTCACCCTCGGCCACCAGCGTCATCGCGTTGGGGTGGAACGGCAGGTTTTCGTCGAGCAGGCGCATATCCCGGGACCAGACGAAAGGCACCGGCAGGCGACCGTCCAGCAGTAGGGTCTGGGTTTGGCGCAACAACTCGATGCGCGGGCCAATCTGCGACGGATCGATCGCGTCTGGCCACTCGCCCATCAAACCCATGATCACCGCGTTGTCACTGCCATGGCCGATGCCTGTTGCTGACAACGAGCCGAACAGCTGCACCTCGACCCGACGCACATCGCGCAGCAACGACTTCGCGCGCATCGCTTCAACGAACAACGCTGCAGCGCGCATGGGCCCCACGGTGTGGGAACTGGACGGGCCGATACCAATTTTGAACAGGTCGAACACGCTGATTGCCATTGCCGAGAACCTCCAGAACAGGCACATCCGGGCGCAGGAGCGCCCGGTGGCGGAGCTGCTACGCTCAACGCCGGGATGCCCGCATCATCCGGCTTTTGCCAGGGCGTTCGACGTCTGACACCGACGCAATCATGCCCACCGACGTCGCCCGCCCTTTGCCCCGGTTTTACGACGTTTTTTGCGTATCAGAGGCCAGCCAAGGGTGAAAAAAATCTGTAAACGACGTCACTGACACTGGATGCGACCCTCCCTGTACTGGATACGACGCACCCTGTAGGCGACAGATTTGCACTGGTACATGATCGGTTACGGCTCGTTTGCAAGGCCGCGTGTCGAAGAGTGCCCACGCGCCACCAACCGCAACCCCAATAAGCGCGGTGGTCCTGACCGGACACCGCCGATAAAACACCAGGAGTCCACCCATGAAAGGTTCCACGCCGTTGTTGTTGGCCGCCATGCTGAGTCTTCCGATGCTGGCCAACGCTGCTGAACCCGCGCAGTGCAGCACCGTCAACTTCTCCGATGTCGGCTGGACCGACATCACCGTGACCACCGCCACCACCAGCGTGGTACTTGAGGCCCTGGGCTACAAAACCAAGACCACCATGATTTCCGTACCGGTGACCTACAAGTCCCTGGCCGACGGCAAGAACATGGATGTGTTCCTCGGCAACTGGATGCCGACGATGGAAAACGACATCAAGGCCTACCGCGAAGCCGGCACCGTGGATACGGTGCGGGCCAACCTGGAGAACGCCAAGTACACCCTGGCGGTGCCCGAAGAGCTCTATAACAAAGGGCTGAAGGATTTCGCCGACATCGCCAAGTTCAAGAAGGAACTGGACGGCAAGATCTACGGCATCGAACCGGGTAACGACGGCAACCGCCTGATCCAGAGCATGATCGACAAGAATGCCTTCGGCCTGAAGGACGCCGGCTTCAAGATCGTCGAGTCCAGCGAAGCCGGCATGTTGTCACAGGTCGATCGCGCCGAGCGCCGCAGCACCGCCGTGGTGTTCCTGGGCTGGGAACCTCATCCGATGAACACCCGCTTCAAAATGAAGTACCTCACCGGTGGTGACGAGTACTTCGGTCCGAATTTCGGCCAGGCAACCATCTACACCAATACCCGCAAAGGCTACGTCCAGGAATGCAGCAACGTAGGTCAGTTGTTGAAAAACCTGACCTTCACCCTGGACATGGAAAGCACGCTGATGGGCAACGTGCTTGACGACAAGATGAAGCCTGACGCAGCCGCCAAGGCCTGGCTGAAGAAAAACCCACAGGTACTCGATACCTGGCTCGCTGGCGTGACCACCATTGACGGTAAACCCGGCCTGGAAGCCGTGAAAGCCAAGCTTGCGCAGTAATGCTTTTATGCCGGGCGGGTTCGCTCGTCCGGGCTGTTTATTCCTTGCATGCGGATGTTCACTACCATGCTGATTGATCAGAAAATACCCTTGGGCCAGTACATTGCGGGCTTTGTCGACTGGTTGACGCAACACGGCGCCAACACATTCGATGCCATCGCCTTGTCACTGGAAACGATGATTCACGGCGTGACGTTTGCGCTGACCTGGTTCAACCCGCTTGTCTTGATCGGCCTCATCGCTCTACTGGCGCATTTTATCCAGCGCAAGTGGGGCCTGACGGTCTTCGTTATCGCAGCCTTTCTGCTTATCCTGAACCTGGGTTACTGGCAGGAAACCATGGAAACCCTGGCCCAGGTGCTGTTCGCGACCCTGGTCTGTGTCTTGATCGGCGTGCCGCTGGGCATTGTTGCCGCGCACAAGCCGCTGTTCTACACCATGATGCGTCCGGTGCTCGATCTGATGCAGACCGTACCGACCTTCGTTTACCTCATTCCTACCCTGACCCTTTTCGGGCTGGGTGTGGTCCCCGGTCTGATCTCGACGGTGGTGTTCGCGATTGCCGCGCCCATCCGCTTGACCTACCTGGGTATCCGCGACGTTCCGGACGAACTGATGGACGCCGGCAAAGCCTTCGGCTGCTCCCGTCGCCAACTGCTGTCCCGTATCGAACTGCCCCATGCGATGCCCAGCATCGCGGCCGGTATCACCCAATGCATCATGCTGTCGTTGTCGATGGTGGTCATCGCCGCGCTGGTGGGTGCCGACGGCCTGGGCAAACCCGTGGTCAACGCACTGAACACCGCTGATATCGCCCTGGGCTTCGAAGCAGGCCTGGCGATCGTATTGCTGGCAATCATGCTCGACCGAATCTGCAAGCAACCCGACGCCAAAGTAGGGGGTGACGCATGAGCATAATCCGCTTCGAAGAGGTCGACGTGATCTTCTCCAAAGATCCACGTGAAGCCCTCAAGCTGCTCGACCAAGGCATGACACGCAACGAAATCCTGAAGAAAACCGGGCAAATCGTCGGTGTGGAAAAAGCCAGCCTGGACATTGAAAAAGGCGAAATCTGCGTACTGATGGGGCTTTCCGGCTCCGGTAAATCCAGCCTGCTGCGTTGCATCAACGGCTTGAACACCGTCAGTCGCGGGAAGTTGTTCGTCGAGCATGAAGGCCGGCAGATCGACATCGCCTCCTGCAGCCCGGCCGAACTGAAGATGATGCGCACCAAGCGCATTGCCATGGTGTTCCAGAAGTTCGCCCTGATGCCCTGGCTGACGGTGCGCGAAAACATCAGCTTCGGCCTGGAAATGCAGGGCCGGCCGGAAAAGGAACGCAAGAAGCTGGTGGATGAAAAACTTGAGCTGGTGGGCCTGACCCAGTGGCGCAACAAGAAACCGGACGAGTTGTCCGGCGGCATGCAGCAACGGGTCGGTCTGGCCCGCGCCCTGGCGATGGACGCCGATATCCTGCTGATGGACGAACCTTTCTCGGCCCTCGACCCACTGATCCGCCAGGGCTTGCAGGACGAATTGCTGGAATTGCAACGCAAACTGAGCAAGACCATCGTGTTCGTCAGCCATGACCTGGACGAAGCCTTGAAGCTGGGCAGCCGGATCGCGATCATGAAAGACGGCCGGATCATCCAGTACAGCAAGCCGGAAGAAATCGTGCTGAACCCGGCCGACGATTACGTGCGCACCTTCGTCGCCCACACCAACCCGCTCAACGTGCTCTGTGGCCGCAGCCTGATGCGCACCCTGGACAACTGCAAGCGCATCAACGGTTCGGTGTGCCTGGATCCGGGCGGCGACTCCTGGCTCGATCTGGCCGAAGGCAACACCATCAAGGGCGCCCGCCAGAACGGAGCGGTGCTGGACCTGCAAAACTGGGCCCCGGGCCAAGCCGTCGAAGGCCTGGGCCGTCGTCCGACCCTGGTGGACTCCAACATCGGCATGCGCGACGCGCTGCAGATTCGCTACCAGACCGGCAACAAGCTGGTACTTCACGATAACCAGCAGGTCGTCGGGATTCTTGGCGACAGTGAGCTGTACCACGCACTGCTCGGTAAAAACCTGGGCTAAGCGAAACCGACAAAAACGCCGCGAGACGATCGCGGCGTTTTTGTTTGGGTGATTCTGAACTGCTGACCAGCTTGACTTGGAATGCAAATCCCCTCACCACAACAGTATTCCAGCTATCAAGCGCATTTGGCCTACATGCCAACCGACGAGTGTTATAAAGACATCCCCAAAAGTCCTCGCCCCGGCAAATAGCGACGACTTGTCATAGAACTTATTTTTGTTGATTGAACGTTCAATCAAAACAAAATAGACTGGCCTTCATTCCGATAGACAACACTCATCCATCGGATGGCCTAAGGAGATGTACCAGATGCCCAAGGTCGGTATGCAACCCATCCGCCGCCAGCAATTGATCGAAGCCACTATGCAAGCGGTCGATCAGGTCGGGATGGGGGACGCCAGCATTGCGCTGATCGCCCGTTTGGCCGGTGTCTCCAACGGCATCATCAGCCACTACTTCAAGGACAAGAATGGCCTGATCGCGGCCACGGCCCAGTACCTGATGAGTGTCCTGAGCGAGAACGTCACTGCACGCCGTCAGGCGCTGGAGGACCCAAGCCCACGGGCTCACCTGCAGGTGATCATCGAAGGCAACTTCGACGCCAGCCAGGTCAATGGCCCGGCAATGAAAACCTGGTTGGCCTTTTGGGCCACCAGCATGCACCACCCGTCTTTGCACAGGTTGCAGCGGATCAACGATCACCGTCTGTATTCCAACCTGTGTTGCCAGTTCCGCCGCGTGTTGCCCCTCGATGAGGCACGTAGCGCGGCACGGGGCCTGGCCGCGTTGATTGACGGTTTGTGGCTGCGCGGGGCGCTGTCGGGAGACGCGTTCGATACCGCCCAGGCGCACCGGATCGCTTACGAATACATGGATTTCCAATTGGCCAAGGCAGGGGTAACAGAGCACACAGAACCGCTCGGCTCCTGAACCGCCACCGAACCGCGTAGTCAGCTGTAGACGACACGCCCCGGTGGTCAGCCAACCACTCATGCACTTGCGAGGACTTTATGGCCCGTTTCGAACTGCAAAAACTCTACATCGATGGCGCGTACAGCGATGCCAGCGGCGACGCCACTTTCGAAGCCATCAACCCGGCCAACGGTGAAGTACTCGCCCAGGTGCAGCGGGCCACCAAAGAAGACGTCGAGCGCGCCGTGGTCAGCGCCGAAAAAGGCCAGAAAGCCTGGGCCGCCATGACCGCCATGCAGCGTTCACGCATCCTGCGCCGCGCCGTAGAGATCCTGCGCGAGCGCAACGATGAGTTGGCCGCTCTGGAAACCCTCGACACTGGCAAAGCCTATTCCGAAACCCGCTACGTCGACATCGTCACCGGCGCCGACGTGCTGGAATACTACGCCGGCCTGGTGCCCGCCATCGAAGGCGAGCAGGTGCCGCTGCGCACCACTTCGTTTGTCTACACCCGTCGCGAACCCCTGGGCGTGGTGGCCGGCATCGGCGCGTGGAACTACCCGATCCAGATCGCGTTGTGGAAATCGGCACCGGCCCTGGCCGCTGGCAACGCGATGATCTTCAAGCCGAGCGAAGTCACCTCGCTGACCACCCTGAAACTGGCCGAGATCTACACCGAAGCCGGCGTTCCAGCGGGGGTGTTCAACGTGCTGACGGGCAGCGGCCGTGAAGTCGGCACCTGGCTGACCGAGCACCCGCGCATCGAGAAAATCTCGTTCACCGGCGGCACCGACACCGGCAAGAAAGTCATGGCCAGCGCCTCGAGCTCGTCGCTCAAGGACGTGACCATGGAACTGGGCGGCAAGTCACCGCTGATCATCTTCGACGACGCCGACCTGGATCGTGCTGCCGACACCGCGATGATGGCCAACTTCTACAGCTCCGGCCAGGTCTGCACCAACGGCACCCGGGTGTTCGTGCCGAGCCATCTCAAGGCAGCTTTCGAAGCCAAGATCGCCGAGCGCGTGGCACGTATTCGCATCGGCAATCCAGAAGATGAAAACACCAACTTCGGGCCGCTGGTCAGCTTCGCCCACATGGAAAGCGTGTTGGGCTACATCGAGAAAGGCAAGGCCGAGGGCGCGCGCCTGCTGTGCGGCGGCGGTCGTTTGACTGAAGGCGAATTGGCCAAGGGCGCGTTCGTCGCCCCGACCGTGTTCACCGATTGCACCGATGATATGACCATCGTGCGTGAAGAAATCTTTGGTCCGGTGATGAGCATCCTCACCTATGAAACCGAAGAAGAAGTGATCCGCCGCGCCAACGACACCGACTTCGGCCTGGCCGCCGGCGTCGTGACCCGCGACCTGAACCGCGCGCACCGGGTGATTCATCAGCTCGAAGCCGGCATCTGCTGGATCAACGCCTGGGGCGAATCGGCCGCCGAAATGCCGGTCGGCGGTTACAAGCAATCGGGCGTGGGCCGGGAGAACGGCATCAGTTCGCTGAACAACTTCACCCGTATCAAATCGGTACAGGTCGAACTGGGCGATTACGCGTCGGTGTTCTGATCTGACATGAGGCCTTGAGTGAACGCCGTTGTGGCGAGGGGATTTATCCCCGTGGGGCTGCGTAGTAGCCCCCTCCCCAAGGCCCCCCATTCTTCAGACAAACCCAGTCGCTGATTTACGACTGCTGCGCAGCCGAACGGGGATAAATCCCCTCGCCACAGGTTGCGCGGCGTCAAGGCAATCGCGACCTGACCCCAATTCAAAAAGAGGGTGCATTTCATGTCCCAAGAATTCGATTACATCATCATTGGTGCCGGTTCGGCCGGTAACACCCTGGCCACCCGCCTGACCGAAGACGAAGGCGTCACCGTCCTGCTGCTCGAAGCCGGTGGGCCGGACTATCGCCTGGATTTCCGCACGCAAATGCCCGCCGCCCTGGCGTTCCCGCTGCAGGGTCGTCGCTACAACTGGGCCTACGAGACCGACCCTGAGCCGCACATGAACGGCCGTCGCATGGAATGCGGTCGCGGCAAGGGCCTGGGCGGCTCTTCGCTGATCAACGGTATGTGCTACATCCGCGGCAACGCCCTGGACTACGACAATTGGGCCAAGCTGCCGGGCCTGGAAGACTGGGCCTACCTGGACTGCCTGCCGTATTTTCGCAAAGCCGAAACCCGCGACATCGGCCCGAACGACTACCACGGTGGTGACGGCCCGGTCAGCGTGACCACGCCCAAGGCCGGCAACAACCCGCTGTTCCATGCCATGGTCGAAGCCGGCGTTCAGGCCGGTTACCCGCGCACCGAAGACCTCAACGGTTATCAGCAGGAAGGTTTCGGCCCGATGGACCGTACCGTCACGCCCAATGGTCGTCGCGCCAGCACCGCGCGCGGTTACCTGGACGTGGCCAAGAAGCGCTCGACACTGACCATCGTCACCCATGCCCTGACCGACAAGATCGTGTTCGAAGGCAAACGTGCGGTCGGCGTGCGTTATCTGGTGGGCGCTGCTGAAGAGCGCGTCGAGGCCCGCGCCCGCAAGGAAGTATTGCTCTGCTCCGGCGCCATCGCCTCGCCGCAGATTTTGCAACGCTCCGGCGTCGGCCCGGCCAAACTGCTGGAAAGCCTCGACATCCCGGTGGTCCATGACCTGCCAGGCGTCGGTGAAAACCTCCAGGACCACCTGGAGCTGTACCTGCAATACGCCTGCACCCAGCCGGTTTCGCTGTACCCGTCGCTGCTCTGGTACAACCAGCCGGCCATCGGTGCCGAATGGCTGTTCAACGGCACCGGCATCGGCGCCAGCAACCAGTTCGAAGCCGGCGGTTTCATCCGCACCCGCCCGGACTTCGATTGGCCGAACATCCAGTATCACTTCCTGCCGGTGGCAATTAACTACAACGGTAGCAACGGCGTGAAGGAACACGGTTTCCAGGCACACATGGGCTCCATGCGTTCGCCAAGCCGTGGCCGGATCCAGGCCAAGTCCAAGGATCCGCGCCAGCACCCGAGCATCCTGTTCAACTACATGGCCACCGAGCAGGACTGGCAGGAGTTTCGCGACGGCATCCGCCTGACCCGCGAGATCATGCAGCAGCCGGCGCTCGACCCGTTCCGCGGTCGCGAAATCAGTCCGGGCATCGAGGTGCAGACTGACGAGCAGTTGGACCAGTTCATCCGCGAGCACGCCGAAACCGCTTTCCACCCGTCCTGCTCGTGCAAGATGGGCACCGACGACATGGCGGTGGTGGACGGCGAAGGCCGCGTGCATGGCATGCAAGGGCTGCGCGTGGTCGATGCCTCGATCATGCCGATCATCACCACCGGCAACCTGAATGCGCCAACGATCATGATCGCCGAGAAAATCGCCGACAAGATCCGTGGCCGCCAGCCACTGCCACGCAGCACCGCGCCGTACTACGTGGCCGGCGACGCGCCGGTGCGCGGCAAGCCAATGCGCGAGGTCGGGCCTCTGGCGCAGTAAGGCATTACACCGCTATCGCGAGCAGGCTCGCTCCCACAGTGGATCTGCGGCGGACACAGATCTTGTGCCCGACAACCGTCAACTGTGGGAGCGAGCTTGCTCGCGATGGCGTCCGGCCTGACACTCCATATTCCCATCTGCCTTGATCCCTCCCCCGCCCAGGCCTAATCTAGAGCCGTCGCGTCAATGCGCCGCACCTCGCTGCACCGCCACTCCAGACAAGGAGGTTCCATGTTCGATGTCCACCCCCAGCTCAAGCAGCGGTTTGCTGCCTTGCGCACGGGCGCTGAGTTCTTTTCCCTGCGCTACGTGCGCGAGTCCGGCCAGCATCTGTCGGTGCGCAAGAACATTGCCGAACCGCCCAGCCTGGGCCGTGACGAAGGGGCGATGCTGACCGTGCGGGTCAACGGTGTCGAGGCCTATGCGGCCACCAACGACCTGTCCCAGGACGGCCTGCAAGCGGCGCTGGAGCGGGCCGAGCAACAAGCCCGCCGGCTCAAGCCACACGCCCTGCTCGACTTGCGCGAGCAGGCGGTCTCCAGCGACCGCGCCGATTACTTCTCGCCTCACTTCGACCAGGCGTTCCCGTCCCTCAACGACTGCTATCAGTTACTGGGCGACGAATCCGCCGCGGTGCCCAAGGATGAGCGCCTGGTGAACTGGCAGGTCAGCATCGGCCTGACCCAGGTCGAGCAGATCTACCTCAACAGCGCCGGCGCCGAACTGCGCCAGGCCCAACGTTTTGTTTATCCGGCCCTGGACGTCACCGCCTTCGACGGCCACGACAGCCAGACCCGCACCCTGGGCCGAGAGAACTTCGGCCAGCAAGGCGGCTTCGATGTCATCCGCCGCTGCGGCCTGATCGGTGCCGCACCAAAAATCGCTGACCAGGCCTTGCAATTGCTCCTGGCGCCGAACACCCCGCAAGGCCCCCGTGACCTGCTATTGATGCCCGATCAGATGATGCTGCAGATCCACGAGTCCATCGGTCACCCGTTGGAACTGGACCGCATCCTGGGAGACGAGCGCAATTACGCCGGCACCAGCTTCGTCACGACCGGCGACTTCGGGCATCTGCAATACGGCTCCCAGCTATTGAACGTGACCTTCGACCCGAACGTTCCCGAAGAGCTGGCCAGCTACAGCCATGACGACGACGGCACCGCCGCCAGCAAAGAATTTCTGATTCGTGAAGGGCTGTTGCTGCGCCCCCTGGGTGGTGCGCTGTCGCAATTTCGCGCAGGCCTGAGCGGGGTCGCCAACAGCCGCGCCTGTGGCTGGAATCGCCCGCCCATCGACCGCATGGCGAACCTGAACATCGAGCCCGGCGACCAATCGTTGGAGCAACTGATCCAGGGCATCGAACACGGCGTGCTGATGCGCACCAACCGCTCCTGGTCCATCGACGATGCCCGAAACAAATTCCAGTTCGGTTGCGAGTGGGGCCAATTGATCGAAAACGGCGAGCTCAAGGGCGTGGTGAAAAACCCCAACTACCGAGGCATTTCCGCGCAATTCTGGAAAAGCCTGCGGGCGGTGGGCGATGCCAGTACCGCCCAGGTACTGGGCACGCCAAATTGTGGCAAGGGCGAACCGAACCAGGTCATCCGCGTCGGCCATGCCTCGCCGGCGTGCGTGTTCAGCAATGTCGCAGTGTTTGGGGGAGATGCCTGATGAGCACCGTCAATATGAGCACCGGCAATCATCAGGCCGAGGCCTTCAAGACGCTGGTGGACTGGCTGCGCAATGCACTGCGCGAAGCCGAGCAGTTCACCCTCGGCTACGCCGCCGAATCCTCTGCTTTTGTGCGTTTCAACCATGGCAAGGTCCGTCAGGCCGGGCAGGTGCAGCAGGCCAGCGTCGGCTTCAAACTGATCAACGACGGGCGCCACGCCGACTTGCAGATCACCTTGTCCGGAGAAGTCGAAACCGACCTGCAACGCCTGGCCGAAGGTCTGCAACAGTTGCGCGAAACCCTGCCGCTGCTGCCGCCCGATCCGTACCTGCTGCTCAACCACAACCACTGGCAGAGCCACAACGTGCAGGACCATCCGTTGCCGGACACTGACCAGGCCGTGGCCGAAATCACCCGCGCCGCCGACGGTCTGGATTTGGTCGGTTTCTATGCCGCCGGCCCCATCAGCCGGGGCTTCGCCAGTTCTTCGGGGGCGTTCGGCTGGCATCAGGCCAACAGCTTCAACTTCGATTTCAGCCTGTTCCATGAAAACGGCCAGGCGGTAAAAGCCAGCTACGCCGGGCACGAATGGAGCAGCGAAGGCTTTGCCAGGCGCTTTGAACAGGCCCGCGAGCAGTTGGCGTTTTTGGGCCGCCCCTTGCGCACCCTGCCGCCCGGTGAATACCGCGCCTACCTGGCACCAGCGGCGATGGAAGAAATCATGGGCATGCTCAGCTGGGGCGGGTTTTCGGCCCGGGCGATTGCCAGCAAGCAAAGTCCGTTGCAGAAGTTCTACGCGAACGAAGCAAGCTTGAGCCCCGACGTATGGCTGAGTGAGCAGGTCAGCGGCTCTTTGAGCCCGGCGTTTTCCGACGAAGGTTATCCGCGCGATGACTTGGGCCTGATCGTCAAAGGCATGGCCAGTGCACAGCTGATCAACTCCCGTAGCGCCGCGGAGCACGGCCTGAACGCCAACGGCGCCAGCAGCTACGAATACCCCACGGCGCTGGTGATGAACGAAGGCCAGCTCGAGCAGCAAGACATCCTCGAACACCTTGGCACCGGGCTGTACATCAGCAACCTCTGGTACCTGAACTACTCGGACCAACCGGCCGCGCGCATGACCGGCATGACCCGCTTCGCCACGTTCTGGGTCGAGAACGGCCAGATCGTCGCGCCGGTCAGCACCATGCGTTTCGACGACAGCGTCTACAGCCTGCTCGGCTCGCAACTCGAAGGCCTGACCCGGGAGCGGGAACTGCTGCTCTCGGCCAGCACCTACAGCCAGCGGGCCACGGCTTCGATGCTGTTGCCGGGGGCACTGGTCAAGCGCTTGACCTTGACGTTGTAGCCAACCAAACACAGGACCTGTGGCGAGGGGATTTATCCCCGCTGGGTTGCGAAGCGACCCCCAAAGGGTAAATGCGTTCTGCCTGACTCACCGAGGCGACAGTTCTGGGGCTGCTTCGCAGCCCAGCGGGGATAAATCCCCTCGCCACAACAGCGGCATCTGTTCCTGATCAACACTCCGTACAAGAGGTCCCATGCCCAACCGTGCACCGCTCGACGCTGTCACCGCCCGCTGGCTTCCTTGGGTCGTGGCGATTGCCTTCTTCATGCAGTCCCTGGACGGGACCATCCTCAACACCGCCCTGCCCGCCATGGCCAGCGACCTGGCGGAAAACCCGCTGCGCATGCAGGGCGTGATCATTGCCTACATGCTCACCGTGGCGCTGCTAATCCCGGCCTCTGGCTGGATCGCCGACCGCTTCGGGACCAAGAAGATTTTCTTCGGCGCGATCCTGCTGTTCAGTTTCGGCTCGTTGCTCTGCGCCTTGTCCAATTCGTTGTCCATGCTGATCGGCGCCCGGGTGATCCAGGGCCTTGGCGGCGCGCTGATGCTGCCGGTGGGCCGGTTGGTCGTGCTACGGGCCTACCCACGCTCGGAACTGGTGCGGATCATGGGATTCATCACCATTCCCGGCCTGCTCGGCCCACTGATCGGGCCGACCATGGGCGGCTGGATGGTGGAGTACCTGACCTGGCACTGGATCTTCATTATCAACCTGCCGGTGGGCGTGCTGGGTTGCTACGCGGTGTGGAAATTCATCCCGGACCTGCGCGGCAGCGAGCGTACCCGGTTCGATGGCCTGGGCTTTTTGCTGTTTGGCGCGGCGATGGTGCTGATCACCATCGCCATGGAAGGCCTCGGTGAACTGCACCTGCCGCACTTGCGTGTGATGTTGCTGCTGTTCGGCGGCATGGCCTGCCTGGCCGCTTATTGGCTACGGGCCGGGCACATCGAAAACCCGCTGTTCGCACCCTCGCTGTTCAAGACCCGGACCTTCGCCGTGGGGATTCTCGGCAATCTGTTCGCGCGCCTGGGCAGCGGCGCCCTGCCGTTCCTGGTGCCGTTGCTGCTGCAAGTAGCCCTGGGCTATTCACCGTCCCAGGCCGGGATGAGCATGTTACCTCTGGCCGCGGCGGCGATGGTCGCCAAGTCCGTGGCCCGGCCGTTGATCGAGCGCTTCGGCTACCGCAGCGTATTGACCGCCAATACCCTGGCCCTGGGCCTGATGCTGGCGAGCATGGGCCTGGTCAGCGAACAGACGCCGTACTGGCTGCTGCTGGCGCAACTGGCGGTGCTGGGGGCGATCAACTCGTTGCAGTTCACCGCGATGAACACCGTGACCCTGATTGACCTGGACGACGCCAGCGCCAGCAGCGGCAACAGCCTGCTGTCGGTGGTGGCGCAACTGTCCCTGAGCCTGGGCGTGGCCTGTGCTGGTGCGCTGCTCGGCGGCTTTACCGCCCAGGTCGGCAACGACGGGGTGGACACCGTGCTTGGCGCGTTCCAGTTGACGTTCCTGACGGTGGGCATCATGGCGATGCTGGCGGCGACGATTTTTTCGCAGCTGTCGAAAGAGGATGGGCGGCGGGCCAAGCGGCCGGATGAGCATATCGAGCACTGACTAAGAGGCGTCGTGGCTTGGCGCTTTTTGTGGGAGCAAGGCTTGCCCGCGATACAGGCGACTCGGTTTCCTGAAATAGCGCGCCACCTTCGTCGCGAGCAAGCTTTGCTCCCACAGTTCCAGAGCCCCACAGTTTCTGGATCCACCAGCCCCCAACACAAGCGTGGCCCTCACAGCTCGTCCAGAACTTTCGAGAAAAGTGGCACGAGGCTGCTACACTGCGCGACATTTTGTTTTGCAGGCCAGTCCCGTGACCACCATTGCCACCGCTTTTAATACTCTGCCGCTGTCCGCCGCCATGCTGGCTAACCTCGAATCCCTCGGTTATGCCCAGATGACGCCGATCCAGGCGCAGAGCTTGCCGGTGATCCTCAAGGGCATGGATCTGATCGCCCAGGCCAAGACCGGCAGCGGCAAGACCGCGGCCTTCGGCATCGGCCTGCTGAACCCGATCAACCCGCGCTTCTTCGGCTGCCAGGCACTGGTGATCTGCCCGACTCGTGAGCTGGCCGATCAGGTTGCCAAGGAAATCAGGCGCCTGGCCCGCGCCGAAGACAACATCAAGGTCCTGACCCTGTGTGGCGGCGTGTCGTTTGGCCCGCAGATCGCTTCCCTGGAGCATGGCGCCCACATCATCGTCGGCACGCCAGGGCGCATCCAGCAGCACCTGCGCAAGGGCTCGCTGGTGCTGGACGGCCTCAACACGCTGATCCTCGATGAAGCCGACCGCATGCTCGACATGGGCTTCTACGACGCCATCGAAGACATCATCCAGCAGACCCCGGAACGCCGTCAGACCTTGCTGTTCTCCGCCACCTACCCGGTGGGCATCAAGCAACTGTCGTCCAAGTTCATGCGCAACCCGCAGCAGGTCAAGGCCGAAGCCTTTCACTCCGACGCGCAGATCGAGCAGCGTTTCTATGAAATCTCCCCCGAAGAGCGCATGGACGCCGTGGTCAAGGTGCTGGCGCATTTCCGTCCGGCTTCCTGCGTGGCGTTCTGCTTCACCAAGCAGCAAGTCCAGGAAACCGTCGACCATCTGACATCCAAAGGTATCTCGGCGGTCGGCCTGCATGGCGATCTGGAACAGCGCGACCGCGATCAAGTGCTGGCGATGTTCGCCAACCGCAGCACCTCAGTGCTGGTCGCCACCGATGTGGCGGCCCGTGGCCTGGACATCGACGCACTGGACATGGTGATCAACGTCGAACTGGCCCGCGACTCGGAGATTCACATTCACCGCGTCGGCCGCACCGGGCGTGCGGGTGAAAAAGGCATCGCCATCAGCCTGGTGGCGCCGTCCGAAGCCCACCGCGCCCAAGCGATCGAGCAGTTGCAGAAGTCGCCACTGAGCTGGGACCAACTGGACAACCTCAAGCCCCAGGGCGGCGGCCCGCTGCTGCCGGCCATGAGCACCCTGTGCATTGGTGCCGGGCGCAAAGACAAAGTCCGCCCCGGCGACATCCTCGGCGCCCTGACCGGCGAGGCCGGCATCCCCGGCGCCCAGGTCGGCAAGATCGCGATTTTCGACTTCCAGGCCTATGTCGCCGTGGAGCGCGCAATCGCCAAACAGGCGCTGCAACGCCTGAACGATGGCAAGATCAAGGGCCGTTCGTTGCGGGTGCGGATCCTGTAACTCCAACAGAGATCAAACTGTGGGAGCGAGCCTGCTCGCGATGACGGACTGTCAGACAACATCAATGTTGAATGTACCGGCCTCATCGCGAGCAGGCTCGCTCCCACAATGGGTTTTGTGGTGACATTTAGAGGGACACCGTTTTGCGCTCTACCGAAGTCGTGATCATTGGCGCTGGCGCCGCGGGGTTGATGTGCGCGCTGACCGCCGCAGGGCGCGGACGGCAGGTGATGTTGCTGGACCACGCCAACAAAGCCGGCAAGAAAATCCTCATGTCCGGCGGTGGGCGCTGCAATTTCACCAACATGTACAGCGAACCGGGCAATTTCCTCTCGCAGAACCCACATTTCTGCAAGTCGGCCCTGGCCCGTTACACCCAGTGGGATTTCATCGCCCTGGTGGCCAAGCACGGCGTGCCCTATCACGAGAAAAAACTCGGCCAGTTGTTCTGTGATAACAAGTCCAGCGACATCCTCGGCCTGCTGCTGGACGAATGCGACCAGGCCGGTGTCAACCTGTACCTGGACACCTCGATCGAGCGCATCGAGAAAACCGAGAGCGGCTACCTGCTGCAAACCACCCTCGGGGCCATCACCTGCCAATCCTTGGTGATTGCCACGGGCGGGCTGTCGATCCCGACGCTGGGCGCGACCGGTTTCGGTTACCAGGTGGCCAAACAGTTCGGCCACCAACTGCTGCCCACCCGCGCTGGGCTGGTACCGTTCACCATCACCGACCAGCTCAAGGCGTTGTGCACCGAACTTTCAGGCACTTCAGTGGATTGCCTGGTGAGCTGCAACGAGCAGAGTTTTCGCGAGAACATCCTGTTCACCCACCGCGGCCTCAGCGGCCCGGCGATCCTGCAGATTTCCTCGTTCTGGGAACCGGGTGACACGGTGCAGATCAACCTGCTGCCGGACCACGACGTGCCGAGCTGGCTGCAACAGCAACAGGCCGAACGCCCCAACAGCGAACTGAAAACCCTGCTGGGCGAATTGTTCACCAAAAAGATGGCCACCCTGCTGGCCGACACTTGGTTCGTCTCCAAACCCATGAAGCAATACACCCACGCCGAACTGGCAGACATTGCCGAGAAACTGTCGAGCTGGAATGTCGTCCCGGCCGGCACCGAAGGCTACCGCACCGCCGAAGTGACCCTGGGCGGTGTCGATACGCGGGAAGTCTCGTCCAAGACCATGGAATCACTGAAAAGCCCGGGCCTGTATTTCATTGGCGAAGTACTGGACGTCACCGGGCACCTGGGCGGGTTCAACTTCCAATGGGCCTGGGCGTCGGGGTATGCGGCTGCGCAATACGTCTGATTGAAGGGATGCA
Organism: Pseudomonas sp. A214; assembly: GCF_900156295.1. Taxonomy (NCBI): domain Bacteria; kingdom Pseudomonadati; phylum Pseudomonadota; class Gammaproteobacteria; order Pseudomonadales; family Pseudomonadaceae; genus Pseudomonas; species Pseudomonas sp. A214. Next base: position 1,249,219 of record NZ_LT707062.1, on the reverse strand, counting down.
TTGAATCCAATGGGGATGATGATCCTGTGGGAGCGAGCCTGCTCGCGATGGCGGACTATCAGACAACATCAATGTTGAATGTACCGGCCTCATCGCGAGCAGGCTCGCTCCCACTGGGGTTTGCTGGAGCATCCCGGAACACTTTTTGCTGCCGGATGTGATCGCCGCCATTGCGTCGGCGTCATTACTGCCTCAATTTAGCGTCATTGCCCGTCAGGCCCGTGCACTTCATGTCATCGACCTCGTTTAGTCAGTCTCTGCGTCGCCTTTGGGCGTTGGATAAATTCAGTTATAGCGTGCGGGTGTTCATCGCCCTGACCGGCAGCATGGCGCTGTGTTGGTATCTGGATGAGATGGCGCTGTTGATCCCGCTGTTCCTGGGCATCATCGCCAGCGCCCTGGCCGAGACCGATGACAGCTGGCAGGGCCGCCTCAACGCGCTGGCCGTGACGCTGGTGTGCTTCACCATCGCAGCGCTGTCGGTGGAATTGCTGTTCCCTTATCCGGTTCTGTTCATCGTTGCCCTGGCGCTGGCGAGTTTCGCCCTGACTATGCTCGGTGCGCTGGGCGAGCGCTATGGCGCGATTGCCTCGGCCACGTTGATTCTCTCGGTCTACACCATGATCGGCGTAGACCAGCGCGGTGGCGCGGTCACCGATTTCTGGCACGAACCTTTGCTGCTGGTGGCCGGTGCGGCTTGGTACGGCCTGCTCTCGGTGCTGTGGCAGGCGCTGTTTTCCAACCAGCCGGTGCAGCAAAGCCTGGCGCGGCTGTTCCGCGAGCTGGGACGCTATCTGAAGCTCAAATCATCGCTCTTCGAGCCGATCCGTCAACTGGACGTCGAAGCCCGACGCCTGGAACTGGCCCAGCAGAACGGCCGGGTCGTCGCCGCGCTTAACGCGGCGAAGGAAATCATCCTGCACCGCGTAGGCAATGGGCGACCAGGCTCGAAGGTCAGCCGCTACCTGAAGCTGTACTTCCTCGCCCAGGATATCCACGAGCGCGCCAGCTCTTCCCACTACCCCTACAACGCACTGGCCGAGGCGTTCTTTCACAGCGACGTGCTGTTCCGCTGCCAACGCCTGCTGCGCCAGCAAGGTAAAGCCTGCCAAGCGTTGGCCGAGTCGATCCAACTGCGCCAGCCATTCGTCTATGACGCCAGCTTCGCCGAGGCGCTGAATGACCTGCATGCCTCCCTCGAACACCTGCGGATTCAGAGCAACCCGGCCTGGCGCGGATTGCTGCGTTCGCTACGGGCCTTGTCGGCGAACCTTGGCACCATGGACCGCCTGCTCAGCGACGCGAGCAACCCCGACGCCCTGGCCGACGCCACCGATAGCAGCCTGCTGGATCGCTCGCCGCGCAACCTGAAGGACGTCTGGGTCCGCTTGCGCACACAGCTCACGCCCACCTCGCTGCTGTTCCGGCATGCCCTGCGCCTGCCCCTGGCGCTGAGTGTGGGTTATGCCATGGTGCATCTGATCCACCCGTCCCAAGGCTACTGGATCATTCTCACCACGCTGTTCGTGTGCCAACCCAACTACGGCGCCACCCGGCGCAAGCTCGGCCAACGGATCATCGGCACCGCCATCGGCCTGACGGTGGCCTGGGCGCTGTTCGATCTGTTTCCCAACCCGCTGGTGCAATCGTCTTTCGCCATCGCCGCCGGGGTGGTGTTCTTTACCAACCGCACGACCCGCTACACCCTGGCGACCGCCGCGATCACGATCATGGTGCTGTTCTGCTTCAACCAGGTGGGCGACGGCTATGGACTGCTGCTGCCACGCCTGTTCGATACGCTGCTCGGCAGCCTGATCGCCGGCCTTGCGGTATTCCTGTTCCTGCCGGACTGGCAAGGCCGCCGGTTGAACAAGGTGCTGGCCAACACGCTGACCTGCAACAGCATTTACCTGCGCCAGATCATGCAGCAATACGCCGCCGGCAAAAGCGATGACCTTGCCTATCGCCTGGCCCGACGCAACGCCCACAACGCCGACGCCGCATTGTCCACCACCTTGGCAAACATGCTGATGGAGCCGGGGCATTTCCGTAAGGAAGCCGATGTCGGGTTCCGCTTCCTGGTGCTGTCCCACACCCTGCTCAGCTACTTGTCAGGTCTGGGCGCCCATCGGGACACCGCATTGCCTGCAGACGTGCGCGAACACCTGATCGACGGCGCAGGGGTGAAACTGGCCGCGAGCATCGACGAAATTGCCCAGGGCCTGGCGAGCAAACAACCGATAGCGGTCCAAAGCGACGAGGAAGAAGCCTTGGCCAGTGAGCTTGAGCAGATGCCCGATGAAATCGACGAGGGTCAGCGACTGGTGCAGACGCAACTGGGGTTGATCTGCCGTCAGTTGGGGCCGCTGCGCACGTTGGCGGCGCATCTGGTCAAGGATACTAGCGAGGCTTGAGGAGTATGGTGCTCGCACCACAGCCATCGCGAGCGGGCTCGCTCCCACAGTGGACCTCAGCCGTACAAAATTTAAGTGTCCGCTCTAGATCAACTGTGGGAGCGAGCCTGCTCGCGATGGCGCCAGTCCAGGCACCGCAAGATCACATCCCGTGCGCCTTCAATAACCGCGCATAACTACCATCGGCCTTCATCGCCGCAATCTCCCGATCGAATCCCGCGACAATCTGCTCGTGCTGCGGGTTCTTCAGGCTGACCAGGATGTGCAGGCTGTTTTCACTCAGTGGCTTGGGCATGAACTCCACGGCGTTGCGCACCTTGGCCGACTCACGAGACAAGTAATAACGGGCGACGAACTCATCTTCCAGGGTCAGCTTCACCCGACCGGCAGCGAGCATGCGCACGGCCATTGCAAAGTTATGCACAGGGACTTTCTGCAATTGCTGATCCTCATCGAACGCCTTGGAGTAGGCGTATCCGCGGACCACGGCGATGGGATAGGCATGCAGCTGCTGCAAGTTCTCGTACTGGATGGGTGCGTCCTTGCGCTTGATGAAGCGCACGCGGTTGAGCAGGTACTCAGCCGAGAAACGGCCCACATGGGTACGTTCTTCGCTGTACCAGGCATTGATCAGCACGTCATAGCGCCCCTCACCGATGCCCAGCATCGCCCGGGCCCAAGGCACCTGCTCAAAGTCACTGGCATAACCGGCTCGCGCCAGAGCGGTACTGACGATATCGGTCGCCAGGCCACCATTGACCAGCGTGGTGTCGGTAAAGGGTGGCCAGCCATCTGCCACCAGACGCAACTTTTGCGCGCAGGCGTTGTGGCTCAGCAACAGCAACCCGACCAAAGCAAGAGCTCGATGCAATCGCGGCATGCCAAACATCCTTGACGGGTTCAAAGCCCGGTTTGTTTTTAGCCGAATCTCAAGAGATGTCGTCAGACATCCGGTCCTAACATTAGCTCAGTGGAACCGCTGCGCAGCGTTGAATCGAAGATTACACAAAGAAGGCCACGCCGCGACAATTCGATGATGGCATTTTGGCCTTTGTCACAGATTTTTACAGTTGTCCAAGAAAGAGACTTCCGCAGCCAGCCCGCTTAATATCGGCATCAGGTTCTTCAGGAAATTCAAAAAATGGATATCGACTGGGTCTGCAAACATCACAGTGACCTGAGCAAGGAACAGCTGTACGCCATCCTCAAATTGCGCGCCGAAGTATTCGTCGTGGAGCAGAATTGCCCCTACCTGGACGTCGACGGCCTGGACCTGGAGGGCGACACCTGCCACCTGATGGCCTGGCAGGACAATCGTCTGGTGGCTTACCTTCGCTTGCTCGATCCGCACTCGCAAAACAGTGACGTGGTCATCGGGCGCGTGGTCATCGCCCCCCAAGCACGGGGACAGGGGCTGGGCCACAAACTGATGGAACAGGGTCTCAAGCAGGCCGAGAAGCACTGGCCCGGTACATCGATCTCACTGTCGGCACAGGCGCATCTGCAGGGGTATTACTCGCGGTATGGGTTTGGAGTGGTGGGTATCGAGTACATGGAAGACGGGATTCCACACATTGGCATGCACCGGCCTTGATGCCCTCTTCGCGAGCAGGCTCGCGATAACGCCTCCCCAGAAGCCGCCAATGTTCAGGGATACTCCAACACCGCTTTAATGCGCGGCAAATTCCCCTCGATCCAGCGCCGATCAATCGCCCCCCAATCACGGATCCGATAATGCCCGGCATGGTTACGGGCGCCCTCTAGCTGCTCGAATTCACACACGATATCCAGGTCCGCCAGCGCTGCCACGGTGTCCTGGGCGGTGCGTCGCGGCATGCCGGTGACTTCGGTGAGCGAGGGAATGTTGCTGGCCACGCCGCTATCAATCAGGTAAGCCACATACAAACGACGATAGAAGCTGCTTTTGGTCTTGCTGACGTCCATTCGGTCATTCCTTGGGGGGTTGCAGATCGCGCCAGGTCAGGTACACCCGCAAGTCGAATTCCAACTGGTGATACCCCGGCAGCATGTGCTCGCAGAGTTGGTAGAACGCTTTGTTGTGGTCCGACTCCTTGAAGTGGGCCAGTTCGTGCACCACGATCATTTTCAAAAACTCAGGTGCCGCGTCCTTGAACAGCGCAGCGATACGAATTTCTTTCTTGGCCTTGAGCTTGCCGCCCTGCACCCGTGAAATGGCAGTGTGCAAGCCCAGGGCGCGGTGAGTCAGGTCCAGACGATTGTCGAACAGCACCTTGTCGATAGCGGGCGCGTTACGCAGGTATTGTTGCTTGAGATCCAGCGCATAACCGTACAGGGCCTTGTCGCTCTGGACCGAATGCCGGTCGGGATAGCGCTGCTGCAAGTAGTCGCCCAGCCGATCCTGGGCAATCAGTTGCTGCACTTGGGCTTGCAGGGCGGCGGGGTAAGCCTGGAGGTATTTGAGCGCGATCATCGGCGGCAACACAGTCACAAAAGCCGCCAGTGTAGCGAATTCAGACCTGCATCGCGCTCCAGTCAAATGGCCGGGCAAAGGCATCGGTGTCTTCGGCCATCAAGGGCCGCGCTACCAGGAACCCCTGCACATATTCGCAGCCGTGGGCCTTGAGCCACTTATATTGCTCAGGCGTCTCTACGCCCTCGGCGATCACCCGCAACCCCAATTGCTTGCACAAATCGATGACCGACGCCGCCAGTGCCGCATCCCGGGGCGAATCCGGCAGACGGGCGATCAGGTGTCGATCAAGCTTGAGGGTATCGAGTTCCAGGTCGCGCAGGTGCGCCAGCGAGCAAGGCCCGGAACCGAAATCATCCAACGCCACTCGCACCCCGAGGTTATGCAGCAACCGCAGTTGTTTATGGGTTTCGTCGGGGTTGCGCATCAGTGCATCTTCAGTCACCTCGACCTCAAGTTGCCGCGGTTTGAGGGCATGTCGCTCCAGGACCTGGCGCAATTCGGTCACCAGATTGGGCAAACCGAACTGGGTGCTGCTCAGGCTCACCCCCAGTACCAGATCATCAGCGAACAAGCGCTCCCAGACTTTACGCTGGGCCGCGCTGCGATGATAAATCCAGCTCCCCAGCCGACTGATCAACCGGGCCTCTTCCAGTAATGGCAGGAACAACCCCGGCGGCACATCACCGACGCTGGGGTGCTGCCAGCGCAACAGCGCCTCGAAGCCACGGATGCGCCCGTCGCCCACCCCCACCTGGGGCTGGTAGACCATATTGAAATCGCGGTTTTCGATGGCCGAGCGCACACTTTCTTCGAGCATCAGCCGTGAACGGGCTCGACCGTTCATTTCGTGATCGTAAAACCGGTATTGCTGACGGCCAGCGCGCTTGGCCTCGTACATGGCGATGTCGGACGCGCGCAGCAGACCGTCGAGATTGGCGCCGCAGTCGGGGTAGGTCGCGATGCCGATGCTGGCCCCCAGCGCTACATCCATGCCCTCGATCTGTTGGCAGATAGACACTCGTTCGATGAGTTTCTCGGCAATCTTGGCCGCTTGCTCGGGCACTTCCAGATCCAGCAGGGCGGTGAACTCATCGCCGCCCAGACGCGCCAGAATGTCGAACGGGCGCAGGCACGCCTTCAGTTGTTCCGACACCCAGCGCAACACGCGATCACCGGCATCATGGCCCAACGAATCATTGACCCGTTTGAAGCCATCAAGATCCAGGTACAGCAGCACCCAGTTGCTTTCCAGCCGCTCGCTGCGCATCAGCAGGTTTTCGGCTGTCTGATAAAACCCCCTGCGGTTGAGCAGACCGGTCAGCGGGTCAGTGACGGCCTGGTATTCGAGTTGCTGGTGCAAGTGACGCACCACCGACATGTCTTGAAGCGTTACCACCATGGCCTTCTGCTCCGCAGGCAGGGGCGCACAAGACAAGGCCACCGACACCTGCTGGCCGGGCGCGGTGCGCAAGACCGCATCGTGCAGGCGCCAGGTCTGCCCCCGGCAGTAGGCGACATGGATATCGGAGCCGGCCCACTCGGGGATGTGGGGTTTTTGCAGGAAATCCAGGAGCGGCATTCCCTGCAACTGCTCGGCGGTGGCATTAAGCAGGCGACAGGTAGACGGATTGGCGAAGCGAATACACCCGCTTTCGTCCACCACGAGGATGCCTTCGGCGGCGTTATCCAGCACCGAGGCGTTGAAAGCCCTGGCGGCTTCCAGATCCTGGCTCAGGCGCTGCAAGGCCCGGCGATTGCGCTGGTGTTCGAGCAGGGCATGAACCTTGGGCTTGAGAATCTGCGGATCGAATGGTTTGAACAGGTAATCCACGGCGCCGCTGGCGTAACCCTTGATCACCGCATCCTGGGATTGCTCGTTAGCGGTCAGGAAAATGATCGGGGTCAGCCGTGTCCGCTGGCTGCCGCGCATCAGACGCGCCACTTCAAAACCGTCCATGTCGGGCATCTGCACATCCAGCAGGACCAGGTCGATGTCATGTTCGAGTAGAAGGTTAAGGGCTTCGACACCCGAGGACGCGGTCATCACCTTCCAGTCCTGACGCTGCAACAACGCTCGCATGCTGAGCAGGTTTTCAGGGTAATCATCAACTATCAAAAGGACGGAACTGTCTTCGCCAAGCGGTGGTTGCACGCATTCCATGCTGCTTCTCTTATCGGGCGTCACGTCCGACCTGACGTAGCAAGGCGGACAAATACTGTGATCTCACTCTAGACCGTGATTCTGAAAAGCAGTAGGTGTCATCCCGCCATCATCCAGACAAAGCCCAAAATAGCCGACTAACGGTCACCCACCTCGGGCACAAAACCTGCAATGACACCTTCGACGGACAATTGACGTCAATCATCCGCTGGGCGGTCATTAAAAAATTTCTCCCTGCGTGATTAACACGCCCAAAAAGCTTGAGCTAGAGCCTCTGGCTGGGCGTTCAGCATTTTCACTCCGTTACGTAGGATCCGACCATGATTGATCTCGCCACCTGGAACCTGAGCATCCCCGAAGGCAGCCCACCAACGACCATCGAAACCTCTCAACTGGTGCAGGGGTTCCAGAACCAGTATTTCCACGCCGACTCCGGTACGGTGTTTTTCTGGGCACCGGTCACCGGCGCCAAGACTGCCAACGCGATTTACCCACGCAGCGAACTGCGGGAAACCTATAGCAACGGTACCCAGCGCAACTGGTTGTACTCAGCGGCGGATAACAAGCTGGCCGCCACGCTGACCGTCAACCAAGTCCCCAGCACTGGCAAGCTCGTCATTGGTCAGATCCACGCCAAAGACAGCACCAGCCCCATGGTGAAACTGGAGTACCAGTACAAAACCTACAGCTCCACCGGCAACATCGTCGCCAAAGTGCGCATGCGTCCCGACGACGAATCGGGCCAGGTCATCACCATCGCCACAGGCATAAAGCTCAATCAGTCCTTCTCTTACCTGATCCACCTCAGCCCCGCCGGTGTCCTGACCATCAATGGTGCGGGTTACCAGTGGAGTTCCCCCATCAGCTCCACTTGGAGCGACAAGCCGCTGTACTTCAAGGCGGGCGTGTACGTGCAGGACAACACCGGCTATCCCACCGAAGGAGGGACCGTGACGTTCAGCCTGCTGGATATCGATCACATCTAGACGCTTTGCATGGCGCCATGGCAGCAACGCAGCGCTGCCCACCCTGGCGACCCCATCAATGCGAAATAGTTCAGGGCAAATTCGAACTGCCGACTAACGGTTCCCCATCCAGGCACAGATGCTGCAAAAGATCCATTCGACGGACAATTGACGTCAAACATCCGCCGGATGGTTATCCAAAAAACTCCTTCCTGCGTGATCAACACACCCCAAATGCTTGGAGTAGAGCCTCCCGCTTTGGTCCTCAGCACTTTTACGCCCGTTACGCAGGATCCGACCATGATCGATCTCAGCACTTGGAACTTGAGCATCCCCGAAGGCAGCCCCGCCATCACCATCGAAACACCGCGGCTAGCCCAGGGCTTCAAGGACGACTATTTCCACTCCGACACCGGCACGCTGTTCTTCTGGGCGCCGGTGACCGGCACCAAGACTGCAAACGCCATTTACCCGCGCAGCGAACTGCGGGAAACCTACAGCGACGGCACCCTTCGCAACTGGCTCTACTCAGCGGCAGACAACAAGCTGCGCGCCACCTTGACCGTCAACCAGGTGCCCAGCACCGGCAAGATCGTGATCGGCCAGATCCACGCCAAAGACAGCACCCGGCCCATGGTGAAACTGGAATACCAATACAAGGCCTACAGCTCCACCGGCAACATCGTCGCGAAGGTCCGACTGCGCCCCGACGACGAATCGGGCCAGGTCATCACCATCGCCACGGGCGTGCAACTTGATCGCAGGTTTTCCTACCAGATTCACCTCAGTCCGAAGGGCGCGCTGGGCATCAGCGCGGCGGGTTACAACTGGAGAACCACGGTAAGCCCGGACTGGAAGGACAAGCCGTTGTATTTCAAAGCCGGCGTCTACGTGCAGGACAACACCGGCTACACCACTGAAGGTGGAAAAGTGACGTTCAGCATGCTGGAAATTCATCACACCGTTCTATAAGCGTATTTCCCCTGGCATACCGCAGCATGGACGCTGCTCCCTGCGAACGTGACCCACATCGACGCCGATGCCATAGCGCCATCGTTCAAAAAAAATTCGAATTGCCCGACTAACGGTCGTCGTCCTCGGGCACCAAAGCGGCAAACACCACTCTGACGGACAGTTGACGCCAACCCCCCGCCGGACGGATATGAAAATTCGATCCCCGCGTTTCTCGGGACGCGTCATAAAGCGCTGGCTAGAGCCTCCGGCTGGATCTTGCAACATATTCATTCCGTAGAAAGGGCCCGCACATGGTCGATCTTGCAACCTGGAACTTGAGCATCCCCGAGGGAAGCCCACCCAAAACCATCGAAACCCCTCGACTGGTGGACGGTTTCCAGAACAAATACTTCAACTCTGAAGGCAGCACGGTGTATTTCTGGTCACCGGTCACCGGCACCAAGACTGAAAACGCGATCTACCCGCGCAGCGAATTGCGCGAGACCTACAAAAACGGCACCTTGCGCAACTGGCTATACCCCGACGCCGACAACAAATTGAGTGCGACCCTGGTGGTCAACCAGGTACCCAGCACCGGCAAGATCGTGATCGGTCAGATTCATGCCAAGGACAGCAGCAAACCCATGGTTAAGCTGGAATACCAGTACAAGGACGACAGCAAGACCGGCAACATCGTCGCCAAAGTGCGCATGCGCCCCGATGACGACGAGGGCCGGGTCATCACCGTCGCCTCGGGTGTAAAACTCAATCAGTCTTTCTCTTATCGGCTCCATCTTGATCGTACCGGCGACCTGGGTATCACCGCGGCGGGTCGTAGCTGGTACACCACCATGAGCGCCAAATGGAAGGTCAAGCCGCTGTATTTCAAGGCTGGCGTGTATGTGCAGGACAATACGGGCTATACCAGCGAAGGCGGGAAAGTGACGTTCAGCAAGCTGGATATCGATCACAACACCTGAGATTTTCAGCTCCGAAAATCTCGTAGGAATTTACCTTTGTGGCGAGGGGATTTATCCCCGCTGGGCTGCGCAGCAGCCCCCTCCTTTCGTCAGACCAACCGCATGCGCCGGTTTTGCAGCGGCTGCGCCCCCGAGCGGGAGCAAGCTCCCTCGCCACGTGGGCGCGGTGCGTCCTACAGGTCGATTTTGGCCTCGAAAATCTCCTCTATAGTTCGGGTTCGTCTGCTGGCTTTGGTCAGCGGGGCACGGGTTTCGCAGCCCACTGACAGAACAGAGACTTTGCACCGTCAAATGAAAATTCAGGCAAACTCGCCTGCGTTCATTTTATGGCGGTTGCGCGCGGGAGACCTTCGGGTCTGCCGGGTTTGGTCTCTATCTCGGTCTGCGAACCCGCGCGCAACTGCCACCCATTTGTTTCGCAGCAAGAAGGTGGCAATTAATTTTTATTAATAGAGCCCAAACCTTATGACGACGACTCAATCACTCAGCCGCTTCACCCCGCTCACTCCAATCGCCACCACCCAACCCATCCTGTTCATCGACAGCACTGCCCCACTGACTGAACTCCACGCCTGCGCCAGTGAACGCCTGCACGCTACCCTTGATTACCTGACGCTCATGGCCTGCGCCACCCTGCGCGATTCGGCCGCCAGCGACCTCAATACCCTCACCAATGTCGCCCGGATCCTGGTTCAGGATGTCACCGATGTGTTTGGCGTCATTGAACAACGCGGCCTCGAAGACCAATAAAGCCCTCCCGGCGGGAGATGATCCCCTGTGGGAGCGAGCTTGCTCGCGATAGCGCTGGGTCAGCAGCATGGATGGCGACTGACACAGCGCTATCAGGATCTGTGTGTATATCCATTTCTTTGGTAACGGCTACTTAGGGTTCCGCCCTTACGGCGGGTCACTTTTGAAGAGCGCAAAAGTAACCAAAACGCTCCTGCCCCACCACTCGGTGCCTCGCCTAGGCTCGGCATGCCCGAACGCAGGCATTGCTCCGTGGGCCCGCCGCGAAGGGCCATCCATGGCCCAGCGCGGCTACCTCGGCATCCATGCCGAGGTGCCCACTACGCAACACCTGCGTTCGGCCAGCGTGGTTAACGGGGCGCCGAGATCAAAGTCCTCCGCGAGGCGGCCTGATAGCCGACCTGTTTTTTGATTGATCGCGTTTCTCCTGTGGGAGCGGGCTTGCTCGCGAAGGCGGTACAACAGCCAATGAGGATGTGTTGAATGTACTGGCCTTTTCGCGAGCAAGCCCGCTCCCACAATGGACGTGTGGCATATACAAACTTATGTCTGTTAAATATCGAAATGTGGGAGCGAGCCTGCTCGCGATGACGGCAGTAAATCCAACTTCTGTGCAACTGAATTACCGCTATCGCGAGCAGGCTCGCTCCCACAATTGGATCGGAGGACAGCCGTGACAAATAGGCCGGCTATCAGGCCGCCTCGCTTTTGATTTTGATCTGGGGGCCCCGTTAACCACGCTGGCCGAACGTAGGTATTGTGGAGTGGGCATCCCGGCATGGATGCCGGGATAGCCGCGCTGGGCCATGGATGGCCCTTCGCGGCGGGCCCACGGAGCAATGCCTGCGTTCGGGCATGCCGAGCCTAGGCGAGGCACCGAGTGGTGGGGCAAGACCTTTTGGTTACTTTTGGGGCGTTTGCCAAAAGTGACCCGCCGTAAGGGCGGAACCATAAGCAGCCGTTACCCAAAAAACGGATATACACACAAATCCCACACATAAAAAAACCCGCATCACTGCGGGTTTTCTCAAAACGCTGAAATCTTAATTAACCTTGGCGTTCAACTCACCCTTCAAATACCGCTGATACATCGCCTCCAAAGAGATCGGCTTGATCTTCGAAGCATTACCCGCAGTACCGAAAGCTTCGTAACGCGCAATACACACATCACGCATCGCCGTCACGGTAGCCCCGAAGAACTTACGCGGATCAAACTCGCTCGGATTGGTCGCCATCAAACGACGCATGGCACCGGTAGAGGCCAGGCGCAGGTCGGTGTCGATGTTGACCTTGCGCACGCCGTACTTGATACCTTCGACGATTTCTTCAACCGGCACGCCGTAGGTTTCTTTGATGTCGCCGCCGTACTGGTTGATGATCGCCAGCCACTCTTGCGGAACCGAGGAAGAACCGTGCATCACCAGGTGAGTGTTGGGGATGCGTTTGTGGATTTCCTTGATGCGGTCAATGGCCAGCACGTCGCCGGTAGGCGGCTTGGTGAACTTGTAGGCGCCGTGGCTGGTGCCGATGGCGATGGCCAGGGCGTCGACCTGGGTCTTCTTGACGAAGTCCGCGGCTTCTTCCGGGTCGGTCAGCATCTGGCTGTGGTCCAGCACGCCCTCGGCGCCGATGCCGTCTTCTTCACCGGCCATGCCGGTTTCCAGCGAGCCCAGGCAACCCAGTTCGCCTTCCACCGACACGCCGCAGGCATGGGCCATGGCGACGGTCTGCTGGGTGACGCGAACGTTGTATTCGTAGTCGGTCGGGGTCTTGCCGTCTTCGCCCAGCGAGCCGTCCATCATGACCGAGCTGAAGCCCAGTTGGATGGAGCGCTGGCAGACGTCAGGGCTGGTGCCGTGGTCCTGGTGCATGCACACCGGGATGTGCGGGAATTCTTCGATGGCAGCCAGGATCAGGTGACGCAGGAATGGCGCGCCGGCGTATTTGCGGGCGCCGGCCGAAGCCTGGACGATCACCGGGGAGTCAGTCTTGTCAGCGGCTTCCATGATGGCGCGCATCTGCTCAAGGTTGTTGACGTTAAAGGCTGGGACGCCGTAGCCGAACTCGGCTGCGTGGTCCAGCATCTGACGCATGCTGATAAGTGCCATTAGTGTGTCTCTCCCGGTCGAGGGTCGTTAATCGTGCCAGCCTGCCGGAGCGGCGGCGGCTATTCAAGTCATTGCAGGTCGGGGGTGGGTCCGCCCTGTGTGTTCGGTGAAACAAAATCTCGAAACTATAAGAGGCCCCTGTGGGAGCGAGCCTGCTCGCGATGAGGGCCCGACAGTCAACATCACTGATGCCTGATACATCGCTATCGCGAGCAGGCTCGCTCCCACATTGGATCTCTATTGAATCAGTCAGCCTTGCAGCCCCGGCCAATCAAGTCATTGGTGGCGACCCAGTAAACCAGGCCTTCCTCACCTTTGACGTGAAACGCCAGCATGTCGTCGCTGTACAGCGTACCCGATGCGCCCGGCTCTTCCTTCAGGTGATAGACCTGCTCGGCACCGCCGAGGCGAACGTCGACTTCCTTGCGGGTATCATCGGTATAGCGCCACAGCACCTTGGCCTGACTGTCACAGGTCCAGGTTGTCCAGCCCTCTACGACAGGCTCGGACGAACGAAACCGATCCAGCTGCGCACAACCGGCCAGCATTGCCAGCGCCACAACGGCGATAAAGCCTTTCATCCGTGTTCCTCGACTGACGACCCGTGCCGCCAGCCATGAGTTAAAGAGTCTGACCCGTCAAGGACAACCATGTTCCTTGGCCGGGTTTTGCGTCTCATATTTATCCAGGCCATCCGGCCCCGAACGCTTGTTCAGCACCGGATTGGTCTCGGCCTGCCAGTCGGCCTGGTAACAGCCGCCTTCAGGCGTTGGCGTCCCGGTTTCCGGAGCCGTGGCCTTTGGGCTGCTCGAACAGGCCACTAACAGCGTCGTCGTCAACAGCAACGTGAACGTCTTGACCATCACAACACTCCTTTGCCTGGTCAACGAACCTCAGGCCTTGGCCCGGCTTTCCAGGACTTCCACGGCTGGCAGTACTTTGCCTTCGACGAATTCGAGGAACGCACCGCCGCCGGTAGAAATGTAGGAGATCTGCTCGGCCACGCCATATTTATCGATCGCCGCCAGGGTGTCGCCGCCGCCAGCGATGGAGAAAGCGTCACTCTCGGCGATGGCCTGGGCCAGCACTTTGGTGCCGTTGCCAAACTGGTCGAACTCGAACACGCCGACCGGACCGTTCCACAGGATAGTCTTGGAAGATTTCAACAGTTCGGCGAAATTGGCTGCGGTTTGCGGGCCAATGTCGAGGATCATGTCGTCTTCGGCCACGTCAGCGATCAGCTTGACGGTGGCGGTGGCGCCTTCGGCAAATTCCTTGGCAACCACCACGTCCACCGGCAACGGCACGCTGACCTTGGCGGCGATTTCCCGGGCGGTGTCCAGCAGGTCCGGCTCGTACAGGGATTTGCCGACCGGGTGACCGGCCGCAGCAAGGAAGGTGTTGGCAATGCCGCCGCCGACGATCAACTGGTTGCACACCTGGCTCAGGCTGTTAAGCACGTCGAGCTTGGTGGAGACCTTGGAGCCGGCAACAATGGCAGCCATCGGCTGGGCCGGGGAGCCCAGGGCCTTGCCCAGTGCGTCCAGTTCGGCGGCCAGCAGCGGGCCAGCAGCGGCCACTTTGGCGAACTTCGCCACGCCGTGGGTCGAACCCTCGGCGCGGTGGGCGGTGCCGAACGCGTCCATCACAAACACGTCGCACAGGGCTGCATACTGCTTGGCCAGTTCGTCAGCGTTCTTTTTCTCGCCTTTATTGAAGCGCACGTTTTCGAACAGCACGACATCGCCGGCCTTCACGTCCACACCGCCCAGGTAGTCAGCCACCAGCGGTACGTCGCGGCCCAAGGCTTTGCTCAGGTAATCGGCGACCGGCTTGAGGCTGTTTTCCGCCGAGAACTCGCCTTCGGTCGGACGGCCCAGGTGGGAGCAGACCATCACGGCCGCGCCTTTTTCCAGGGCCAGCTTGATGGTCGGCAGCGAAGCCAGGATACGCGCGTCGCTGGTGACAACACCGTCCTTGACGGGGACGTTGAGGTCTTCGCGGATCAGTACGCGCTTACCTTGCAGATCGAGGTCGGACATCTTCAACACGGTCATGGGTCGCAATTCCTGGGTAACTGTTTAGAGAGCAGGTTTTTTAGAAGCGGTTTGCAGGTAATGCTCGGCAACGTCCAGCATTCGGTTGGCAAACCCCCATTCGTTGTCGAACCAAGCCAGGATGTTCACAAGCCGTGGCCCGGAAACCCGGGTCTGGCTGGCATCGACGATGGCCGAATGTGGGTCATGGTTAAAATCACAGCTGGCATGGGGCAACTCGGTGTAAGCCAGAAGGCCTTTGAGCGGACCGCTGGTGGCGGCTTCGCGCAAGATCCGGTTGACCTCGGTGGCGTCGGTATCGCTCACGGTCTGCATCGTAATGTCGAGGCAGGACACGTTGACCGTCGGCACCCGCACGGCTTTGGCCTGAATTCGCCCCGCAAGTTCCGGCAGCAGCCGTTCAATGCCGCGCGCCAGACCAGTGGACACCGGAATCACCGACTGGAACGCCGAACGGGTCCGCCGCAAGTCTTCATGGTGATAGGCGTCGATCACAGGTTGATCGTTCATCGCCGAGTGAATGGTGGTGATCGACACGTATTCCAGGCCAATGGCCTGGTCCAGCAGGCGCAATAGCGGCACGCCGCAGTTGGTGGTGCAGGACGCGTTGGACACCAACAGCTCGTCGCCGCTCAGGCAATCCTGGTTCACGCCGTAGACAATGGTCGCGTCGACATCCGCTTCGCTGGCCATCGGCTGGGAGAACAACACCCGCGGAGCGCCGGCCGCGATGAAGCGCTGGCCATCTTCACGGGTGTTGTAGGCGCCCGAGCATTCAAGCACCAGGTCGACACCCAAGGATGCCCAATCGATACCTTCGGGAGTGGCACTGCGCAGGACTTTCACGCAATCGCCATTAATGTGCAGACAATCGCCCTCGACCCGCACCTCGCCCGGAAACCGGCCGTGGGTGGAGTCAAAGCGTGTCAGGTATTCGATGCTGGCCATGTCGGCCAGATCGTTGATCGCCACAATCTCGAACCCGGCCCTGGCCCCTCGCTCGAACAACGCACGCAAGACGCAACGACCAATCCGGCCGTAGCCGTTGAGTGCAACTTTGTAGGGACGCGGTTGGGGCATGGGGTTCTCTGACTTGGGTGAATCCATCAGGGCAGCGTTGCCTGAGCCATCGCCATCGCGAGCAAGCTCGCTCCCACAGGGTCGGTGGAGATCCTTGTGGGAGCGAGCTTGCTCGCGATGGCGTCAGCCCGGACGACGCGACTTCGGATCAGTCTTCCAACAGCTCTTCAGCCTGACCCAGGATGTTTTCCAGGGTAAAGCCGAACTCCTCGAACAACGCCGGCGCAGGCGCCGATTCGCCGTAGGTGGTCATGCCGATCACACGACCTTCCAGGCCGACGTACTTGTACCAGTAATCGGCGTGAGCGGCTTCGATGGCAATCCGGGCGCTGACTTGCAACGGCAATACCGCTTGCTTATAGCCGGCGTCCTGGGCATCGAACACGCTGGTGCACGGCATGGACACCACACGTACGTTGCGGCCCTGCGCGGTCAGTTTGTCGTAGGCCTGGACGGCCAGGCCGACTTCGGAGCCGGTGGCGATCAGGATCAGTTCAGGCTCGCCAATGCAGTCCTTGAGCACGTAGCCGCCGCGGGTGATGTCGCCGATCTGGTCGGCATCGCGGTTCTGGTGCTGCAGGTTCTGGCGGGAGAAGATCAGCGCCGATGGACCGTCGTTACGCTCGATGGCGTATTTCCAGGCCACTGCCGATTCCACGGCGTCACATGGGCGCCAGGTGTCCAGGTTCGGCGTGCAGCGCAGGCTTGCCAGTTGCTCGATCGGCTGGTGAGTCGGGCCGTCTTCGCCCAGGCCGATGGAGTCGTGGGTGAACACATAAAGCACGCGCTTCTTCATCAGGGCCGACATGCGCACTGCGTTGCGGGCGTATTCCATGAACATCAGGAAGGTAGCGCCGTAAGGCACCAGGCCGCCGTGCAGAGCCACACCGTTCATGATCGCGCTCATGCCGAACTCACGAACACCGTAGTACATGTAGTTGCCGCTGGCATCTTCGGCGCTGACGCCTTTGCAGCCCTTCCACAAGGTCAGGTTGGAACCGGCCAGGTCGGCCGAACCGCCGAGCAGCTCCGGCAGCAGCGGGCCAAAAGCGTTGAGGGTGTTCTGGCTGGCCTTGCGGCTGGCAATGGTTTCGCCTTTGGCGGCGACTTCAGCGATGTAAGCCGAGGCTTTTTCAGCGAAATCGGCAGGCAGCTCGCCGCTGAGGCGACGCACCAGTTCATTGGCCAGCTCAGGGAATTGCGCGGAGTAGGCGGCAAAGCGCTGGTCCCACTCGGCTTCGGCGGCACGGCCTTTTTCCTTGGCGTCCCACTCGGCATAAATGTCGGCCGGGATTTCGAACGGACCGTGTTCCCACTTCAACGCAGCGCGGGTCAGGGCGATTTCCTCGGCACCCAGTGGCGCGCCGTGGCAGTCTTCCTTGCCTTGTTTGTTGGGCGAACCGAAACCAATGGTGGTCTTGCAGCAGATCAGGGTCGGCTGGGCGCTCTTGCGCGCCGTCTCGATGGCGGTCTTGATTTCTTCCGGGTCGTGGCCGTCGACATTGCGGATGACCAGCCAGTTGTAGGCTTCGAAACGCTTGGGGGTGTCGTCGGTGAACCAGCCTTCGACTTCGCCGTCGATGGAAATGCCGTTGTCATCGTAGAAAGCGATCAGCTTGTTCAGGCCCAAGGTGCCGGCCAGGGAGGCGACTTCGTGGGAAATGCCTTCCATCATGCAGCCATCACCCAGAAACACGTAGGTGTGGTGATCGACAACGTTATGGCCTGGGCGATTGAACTGCGCCGCCAGGACTTTTTCCGCCAGGGCAAAGCCCACGGCGTTGGCCAGGCCTTGGCCCAGTGGACCGGTGGTGGTTTCCACGCCTGGGGTGTAGCCATATTCCGGGTGGCCCGGAGTGCGGCTGTGCAACTGGCGGAAATTCTTCAGGTCATCGATCGACAGGTCATAACCGGTCAGGTGCAGCAACGAATAGATCAACATCGAGCCGTGGCCGTTGGACAGCACGAAGCGGTCACGGTCGGCAAACGAGGGGTTGCTCGGGCTGTGCTTGAGGTAGTCGCGCCAAAGCACCTCGGCGATATCCGCCATACCCATAGGGGCACCGGGATGGCCGCTGTTGGCTTTTTGCACGGCATCCATGCTGAGTGCACGGATGGCATTGGCACGCTCACGACGGCTGGGCATCGCTGATCTCCTGGGTTTTGAATTGTGAAACTGAAAAAAGGCGAGCATTTTCCCTCACCCACCCGCCCCGGGGCAATGACAGATAGTCATCCAGAGGCTTTTTTCCGGTGGATAAAGTCGCATTCGCCAGGTGAAACCTTTCCGCTGAAGGTTTGTAGAGTCAAGCACGCCTTGGGAAGTGCCATTTATCGAGCAATATCAAAACTTTTTGATATTGACCTTGCGGTGATCCATACCCCTCACTAGACTGCCGCCCTATGAATTTACGCGTGCCTTCCATTCGCCATGACGATTGCGATGAGCTGGCGGCCCTTTGCAAGGCCGGCGGCGATCCGCTGCGGCTCAATGTATTGCGCGCCTTGGCCAACGATTCGTTCGGCGTGCTGGAACTGGCGCAGATCTTCGGCATCGGTCAATCCGGCATGAGCCACCACCTCAAGGTCCTGGCCCAGGCCGACCTGGTGGCGACCCGTCGTGAAGGCAATGCGATTTTTTACCGCCGCGCCCTGCCCCATACCGATCTGCTGGGCGGCAAGCTGCATGCCGCGTTGCTCGAAGAGGTGGATGAGCTGGACCTGCCGGCAGACGTGCAGGCCCGCATCGCCCAGGTACACGGGCAGCGAGCCGCTGCCAGCCAGGATTTTTTTGCCCGGGTGGCCGAGAAGTTTCGCGCCCAGCAGGACCTGATTGCCGGGTTGCCGCAATACCGTGAAAGCGTCGTGGCGCTGCTCGACAAACTGGGATTCGAGCCCACCGCCACGGCCATTGAAGTCGGCCCTGGCGACGGCGCGTTTCTGCCGGAGCTGGCGCGGCGTTTCAGCCAAGTGACGGCGCTGGACAACAGCCCGGCCATGCTCGAGCTGGCACGCCAGGTGTGCGAACGTGAAACACTGGCTAATGTCAGCCTGCAACTGGCCGATGCCTTGAATGGTGTGAGCCTGCAGGCCGATTGTGTTGTATTGAACATGGTGCTTCACCATTTCGCCGCGCCGGCCGATGCGCTCAAGCACATGGCCGACTTGCTGCAACCGGGCGGTAGCCTGTTAGTGACAGAGTTATGCAGCCACAACCAGAGTTGGGCCAAGGAGGCCTGCGGTGATCTCTGGCTGGGGTTTGAACAGGACGATCTGGCCCGTTGGGCCACCGCTGCGGGCCTCGTGCCCGGGGAAAGCCTCTATGTGGGCTTACGTAATGGTTTCCAGATCCAGGTCCGCCATTTTCAGCGACCGGCTGGCGACACTCACCATCGGTAACTTGTAGGAAAACATCGAGATGAGCGAATACTCCCTTTTCACCTCCGAGTCCGTGTCTGAAGGGCATCCGGACAAAATCGCCGACCAGATTTCTGATGCGGTGCTGGACGCCATCATTGCTGAAGACAAGTTCGCCCGCGTGGCGTGCGAAACTCTGGTGAAAACGGGCGTGGCGATCATCGCTGGCGAAGTCACCACTTCAGCCTGGGTCGACCTGGAACAGATCGTCCGTGACGTCATCCTGGGCATTGGCTACAACAGCTCCGACGTCGGCTTCGATGGCGCGACCTGCGGCGTGATGAACATCATCGGCAAGCAGTCCCCCGACATCAACCAGGGTGTTGACCGCGCCAAGCCTGAAGACCAGGGTGCCGGCGACCAGGGCCTGATGTTCGGCTACGCCAGCAACGAGACCGACGTGCTGATGCCAGCACCGATCACCTTCTCGCACCAGTTGGTTCAACGCCAGGCTGAAGCCCGTAAATCCGGCCTGCTGCCTTGGCTGCGCCCGGATGCCAAGTCTCAGGTGACTTGCCGTTACGAAGGCGGCAAGGTTGTCGGTATCGATGCCGTCGTACTGTCGACCCAGCACAACCCCGAAGTGTCCTATAAAGACCTGCGTGAAGGCGTGATGGAGCTGATCGTCAAGCACGTACTGCCTGCCGAGCTGCTGTCCAAGGACACCCAGTTCCACATCAACCCGACCGGCCAGTTCATCATCGGTGGCCCGGTAGGCGACTGTGGCCTGACCGGTCGCAAGATCATCGTCGACAGCTACGGCGGCATGGCCCGTCACGGCGGTGGCGCGTTCTCCGGCAAGGATCCATCGAAGGTCGACCGTTCGGCAGCCTATGCCGGTCGTTATGTGGCCAAGAACATCGTGGCCGCCGGCCTGGCCGAGCGCTGCGAGATCCAGGTTTCCTATGCCATCGGCGTTGCTCAGCCTACCTCGATCTCGCTGAACACCTTCGGCACCGGCAAGATCGGCGATGACAAGATCATCAAGCTGGTTCGTGAAGTGTTCGACCTGCGTCCGTACGCCATCACCACCATGCTCGACCTGCTGCACCCGATGTACCAGGACACGGCTGCCTACGGCCACTTCGGCCGCACGCCGCAAACCAAGACGGTCGGTGACGACACCTTCACCACCTTCACCTGGGAAAAAACCGACCGCGCCGACGCCCTGCGCGCCGCTGCCGGCCTGTAAAAACTGCGGGTACGAAAAGCCCCTGGCGACTGGGTCGTCAGGGGCTTTTTCATACCTTGAAGATCACCCTGGCGAGGGAGCTTCATTGGAGCTACGCCCCGCGCCATCAGCAAAACGGTGTAGCACTGGCAAGCAGCCCAGCGACGATCAGGCCAGCATTAACGATTATCCGAACATCCGATGGGTGTTCAATGACGCCACTTCGAAACGCTGGACATTCCGCTACAGCAACACCAATCAGCGCGGCGCGAGGTTGAGGTCAGTGGAGGACTGGTGACTAAGGACCGGAAATCAGCAGCACTAGGCGGATTGTTCGGGGGTCATGTACAGTACGGCTATATGAAGCCACCACCTATAAATGTTTGGTCGACAATTGCAGAACAGGTTGCATGTGAACTCAAGCAAATAATTGAAGAGTATTGCAACGTCATTGAGCCTACCAACTTGAAGATAATTTCTTGAATATTGTATTTCGGACTGACGCCTCTCTGCAAATAGGCACCGGCCATGTCATGCGCTGCTTGACTTTGGCCGATGCGCTGAGCACACGGGGAGCAGAGTGTCATTTCATCTGTCGCGAACATCCCGGCCACTTGATCGAGTTTATCCGCAGTAAGGGCTATGGTGTATCTGTATTACCAGTTTCTGCATTCGAGCCTGAGCGTGCGCCTGCATCTGTCGAGCCACAGCTCGCACATGCTGATTGGCTTGGTGTCCGTTGGCAACAGGATGCTGACGAGTGTGCCGCCATATTGACAAAGAAGCAGACGGATTGGTTGATCGTCGACCACTACGCACTCGACAGCCGATGGGAGTCAGCTCTAAAAAACAATTATTCTAAGCTCATGGTGATCGATGATCTTGCCGACAGGTCGCATGTCTGTCACTTACTGCTAGATCAGACTTATAGTCGTGCACCTGCTGATTACTTACCGTGGGTGCCTGAGGACTGCATTTTACTATGTGGCTCTCGTTATGCCTTGCTACGGCCAGAGTTTGCACAAATCCGCTCATACAGTTTGCAACGTCGTGCTAATTCGCACCTGCGGCAGCTACTGATTACCATGGGAGGGGTCGACAGGCACAATGCAACTGGCAAGGTGCTGGAGAAGCTGAAATCATGCGAGCTGCCAGCAGATTGCCGCATCGTTGTAGTGATGGGAGCAACAGCTCCTTGGTTGAGCGATGTGCAACGGTGTGCCGAGCAGCTACCTTGGACCGTAGAGATCAAGGTTGATGTCCGCGATATGGCGCAGCTAATGGCCGACAGCGATTTTGCCATCGGGGCTGCGGGGGCGACATCCTGGGAGCGCTGCTGCCTCGGACTGCCCACTATCATGCTAGTATTAGCCGACAATCAGAGAACCATAGCTCAGGCCCTGGATGCCGTAGGCGCTGCGTTTCTAAGTGATTTATTAACTCTTGATGTTCGCCCGCTGATAACTATGCAACAAATTGAGCCTGCCACGCTTTCCGCAATGAGCGCCTCGGCCGCCTCAATCACAGATGGCTTGGGAGTGTTGCAGGTAGTAGACATTTTAATTTGCAAGATTTGAAAGTGCTGATTTCTTGAGAGTAATATGCATGAGCACACGCAAAAATTGGTTTCAAGGCGATGATACAAGCCAGCTTTACCACACTATTTTGTCCTCCAGGTGAAGATAATGTCACTTCGTTTACTGGTTGAATCTGACCTGGCGATGGTTCGAGCATGGCGTAACGCGCCAGAAGTACGTAAAAGCATGTACTCCACCCACGAAATAAGTGAAACGGAGCACCGTGCCTGGTTTGAACGGATTAGAAATGACTCAAGCTCACGCTGGTACGTACATCACTCATGTGATGGTATAGCCGATGGCGTGGTGTACTTCACACAATATGACGTAAAGAGAAGAAGCGCTTTTTGGGGATTTTACGCCGCTCCGGACGCAGCAGCCGGTACAGGTACGAAATTAGGCTTTGATGCGCTCAATGAAGCATTCAACACTTTAGGCCTTCACAAACTAAATGCCGAAGTATTAATCACAAACAAGAAAAGTCTTGCACTTCATACGAAGATTGGATTTGTACATGAAGGCATCTTTCGAGATTCTCACTTCGATGGCAACTGCTACATAGATGTCGTTCGACTTGGCATACTCGCCGCTGAGTGGCCCGCCCACAAAATTGAAATTCAACGGCGCATGGATAGTTTTAAACCATCAACATCCAACCAGACAAAAGCAACGAGCACTGACTGCTACATTGTTGCCAGCGCTAAACCTTGGCACAAGGTCAATTTTGAGATACTCAAATCTGAAAGTCCAGCAAAATGGATCTGGGTATCAACCGCAGAAGAGCTGGCTGAAGCGACCACTTTAGATACACCGCGTTATATTTTCTTTCTGCATTGGAACTGGCTGGTACCCGACGAAATCTGGTCACGATTTGAGTGCGTATGCTTTCATATGACAGATGTACCATATGGTCGCGGTGGCAGCCCTTTGCAAAATCTAATTGCCAACGGTCATAAAGAAACAAAACTGACGGCCCTTCGCATGATCGAGACCATGGATGCTGGCCCGGTTTATATAAAGCAGCCCCTCTCTCTGGCTGGACGCGCCGAAGAAATTTACAAGCGTGCAGGCGATCTCAGCTTTGAAATTATACGCTGGATGACTCAAGCGGCACCGGCACCAACGCCGCAAGAAGGGGAAGTGACCATTTTCAAACGTCGAAAGCCGGCGCAAAGTGAACTTCCTCAGAAAGGTACTTTAGAAAAACTTTACGACCACATTCGAATGCTTGATGCCCCTACCTATCCCTTGGGCTTTGTCCAGCATGGAGAGTTTGTCCTTGAGTTTTATCATGCTCGGCTCGATGGTGACCAGCTAAAGGCTCAAGTCACTATTCATAAGCGCACCTCTACAGATCAGGAGTCACTATGAGTTTTGTTATCGATGGCCGGAAAATCGGCCACAACGAACCACCCTATATAATTGCTGAGCTTTCGGCCAACCATAATGGAAACTTGGAGCGAGCGCTGGAGACTATTGATGCTGCTCAACGTTGTGGTGCGCACGCTATAAAGCTTCAAACTTACTCAGCCGACACCATGACTATCGACTGCGATCGTCCGGAATTCATGATCAAAGGTGGTTTGTGGGACGGTTACAAACTCCACGATCTCTATAAATGGGCACAAACACCTTTTGAGTGGCACCCCGTTATTTTCGAGCACGCCCGCAAGCGTGGAATCACTATATTTTCTACCCCCTTTGATGAGTCCGCTGTTGACCTCCTGGAAAGTTTGAACGCACCAGCATACAAGATCGCATCCTTTGAAGTAACAGATCTTCCACTGATACGTTACGTAGCCGCTACAGGAAAACCCATTATCATGTCAACTGGCATGGCCAATGAAAGAGAGATTGAAGAGGCTGTTGAAGCTGCCAGAAGCGCAGGGGCGAGAGATCTCGTTCTGTTGCACTGCATCAGCAGTTATCCAGCCCCCATGAACCAAGCTAACTTGCGTCAAATGGCAGAATTGGAACGTCGGTTCGAGACCATACCAGGCCTATCCGATCACACCATGGGCACCACAGCATCCGTAGCGGCTGTAGCATTGGGAGCCTGCCTTATTGAAAAGCACTTCACATTGAGCCGAGCAGACAAAGGACCTGACAGTGAATTCTCGCTAGAACCGGAAGAACTAAAACGGTTGTGTAGCGATGCTTACGACGCGTGGTCGGCGTTGGGAAAAACGGGTTACCAGCGCCAACAAGCTGAAGAAGGTAACAAAATTTTCCGACGCTCCGTTTATTTTGTTAATGACGTTGCTGCGGGGGCACCTGTCTCTGCTAGCGATATTCGCCGTATCCGCCCCGGCTTGGGCTTGGCTCCAAAATATTTTGACGACATCGTTGGCAAGAAACTCAAAGTTGCCGTTTCCCGGGGCACCCCAACGTCATGGGATTTGTTCGATGAATAAACGCATCCTCGTAGTGGCTGCACACACAGACGATGAAGCCCTGGGGTGTGGCGGAACCATTGCTCGACATGTCGCGGAAGGTGATACGGTTCATGCTGTTTTCTTAGCGGATGGGGTGAGTTCACGTTCGGATTTAGGTACTGATGAACTTAAAACTCGTGAAGCTGCAGCAGAAATCGCTCACGCTCGACTGGGGATTTCCGGTGTTACTTATCTGGGACTGCCTGATAACAGGCTCGACAGCATGGGACTGCTCGATATCGTACAGCCATTAGAATGCGTTATTAGGAACGTTGCGCCAGAGATTGTTTATACCCATCACTCTGGCGATCTAAATATCGACCATCGCATAACACACCAAGCAGTAATGACCGCCTGCCGACCCATGCCAGGTAGTAGTGTCCGAGAAATTTATACATTCGAGGTAATGTCCAGCACCGAGTGGGCAAGCCCGGACAACACTCCTTTCTTACCCTCTTGCTTTGTCGATATTAGTGATTACTTGGCAACAAAGTTAGAGGCGCTGGAAGCCTATGAACTGGAGATGCGTGCTGCACCTCACTCACGCAGTATGGAACACCTTGAATACCTTGCTCGTCACCGCGGACAGTCAATGGGTGTGGCGGCCGCGGAGGCGTTCATGGTCATGAGACTACTTAAATAACTTGCGGAATCAAAGGTTCATTTAATTAATCTGCGTTCTTTAAGCTGTCGACGGGGGCGATTCAAGCGAGATCCAGGT
The DNA here is from genome assembly GCF_900156295.1 of Pseudomonas sp. A214. NCBI lineage: Bacteria > Pseudomonadati > Pseudomonadota > Gammaproteobacteria > Pseudomonadales > Pseudomonadaceae > Pseudomonas > Pseudomonas sp. A214. Next base: position 1,223,974 of record NZ_LT707062.1, on the reverse strand, counting down.
TTCTTACGCATCGGCGTTGCCCAGCCTACCTCGATCTCGCTGAACACCTTCGGCACCGGCGAGATCGGCGATGACAAGATCATCAAGCTGGTTCGTGAAGTGTTCGACCTGCGTCCGTACGCTATCACCACACGGTAGCATCGAACTCAGGACCGTCGCGCCACCAGCAAGAACGAAGCCGCACTGGCCAGCAGCCCCGCACACAGGCGATTGAACAGACGTTTGCCGCTCGGCCGGGCAAACAGCCGCCGCGCATAAATCCCCATGTAGCAATACAACCCGATGGCAATGCACTCCAGCGCCAGGAACAGGCCGCCCAGCACGGCGAACTGCTGGGTGACAGTGCTGGCGCGGTCGACGAACTGCGGCAGGAAGGCGGTGAACAACAGGATCGCCTTCGGGTTGCCGATCGCCACCAGAAACTCCTGGCGTGCCAGGCGGGTCACGCTCATCGAAGTGACCGCCGTTTCAGCTCCGGCTTCTGGCTGCGCCCGCCACAATTGCACGGCAAGGTAGAACAGATAAGCGGCACCCACGAACTTGATCCCCAGGAACAACAGTTCCGAGGTATGCAGCACAGCGGTCAATCCCACCGCTGCCAGGGCAATCATGAGCGCAAACGCCAGCAACCGGCCAATGCCACCGCTGCACGCCCGGACGAAGCCATAACGCGAGGCGTTGCTGATGGACAGCAGGTTATTCGGCCCCGGCGCCATGTTCAGCGCGAAGCAGGCCGGGATGAAAACAGCGAGGGTCGTCAGGTCCATAGGATGCACGCCTGGCAGAGCGGATCGAGCCCCCATTCTGCACTCGCCCCTGATGGGTTCAAGGCACAGTTGCGCAACCAAATCACGCTGCACTGTACCGCCACGACTTCGCTATCGCCCCCTGCAAAATCCGGTAACGCTCCCAGCCTCGCATGTTCTGTGGCAGTGACTAGCCTTCAAGCACACCACCAAGCAAGGATGCTTCGATGCTGCCGTTATCACGCCTATTGGCCTGTTTTATATTCATCTGCTCCCCTGTCATCGCCGCGCCTTGTCCCGACTGGCCCCTCGGACGCGCCCAGGCGGAAATCACCGCCCTGCAACAGCGAATCGATTCGTGGGATGACAGCTATCACCGTCTCGGCCGATCACTGGTAGCCGATGAGCTCTACGATCAATCCCGCATCCAGCTGGGCCATTGGCGCGACTGCTTTGACCTTGTGACACCCAGTTTCCCCCTGCGTACGGCGGGCGGGAAAGTGCCACACCCGGTTGCACACACCGGCCTGGACAAACTCAAGGATGCCGCCGCGGTCAAGGCGTGGCTACAAGGCCGAGAAGACCTCTGGGTCCAACCGAAAGTCGATGGCGTGGCCGTGACTCTGATCTATCGCGGGGGGCGCCTGCATCAGGCGATCAGCCGCGGTGATGGTGTCCAGGGGCAAGACTGGACCTGGGCTGCGCACAAAATCAACGCCATCCCGCAACGGCTGAATCAGCCATTGGACCTGGTCGTTCAGGGTGAGCTGTACTGGCGGCTGATTGCCCATGTCCAGGCCAGCAACGGCAGTCTCAACGCCCGGGCGACCGTGGCGGGGCTGATGGCGCGCACGAATTTGACCGCGCAAGAAGGGGCGGACATCGGCCTGTTTGTCTGGGACTGGCCTGACGGACCGGCCACGCTGACCGAACGGGAGGCGACCCTGCAGGCGCTGGGCTTCGCCGATACCATCGGCTACAGCCAGCCCGTTCAGGCATTGGCCGACATCGAGCACTGGCGCAACCACTGGTATCGCACGCCCCTGCCCTTTGCCAGCGATGGCATCGTCTTGCGCCAAAGCCGCCGCCCACCGGCTGACCGCTGGCAAGCCCGGGCGCCGTTCTGGAGCGTGGCCTGGAAGTACCCCTATGCCCAGGCCCTTGCCGAGGTGCGCAACGTGCGCTTCAAGATCGGTCGTACCGGGCGCATCACGCCCGTGCTGGAACTTGAACCTGCCATGCTCGACGACCGACGAATCCGCCGCGTGAGCGTCAGCACCCTCAAACGCTGGGAGCAAATGGACATTCGTCCTGGCGACCGGGTCGCCATCAGCTTGGCCGGGCTGACCATTCCACGCCTGGACAGCGTCGTGTTGCGTAGTGTCGAGCGCCAGGACGTGAACGCCCCAGCGGCAGCCGATTATCACTTTTTAAGTTGCTGGCAGCCGACACCCGGCTGCGAAAGCCAGTTTCTGGCGCGCCTGGGCTGGCTCAGCGGCAAGCACGGGTTAGCCCTGCCCCATGTCGGCCCGGGCACCTGGGAAAAACTCCTGGCCGCCGGTCGACTCAATGGATTGCTGGATTGGATGACCCTCGATGCCGACGAGCTTGCTAACATTGCCGGCTTCGGCGAACGCAGCAGCGCCCGCTTGCTCGACAGCCTGCACAGCGCCCGGCAACGTCCTTTTGGGCAGTGGCTCAAGGCTCTTGGCCTGCCACCCGCTGGCGAGGTCCGGCTGGAGGGGCCATGGCAGGTGCTTGCCGAGCGCGACATCGAACATTGGCAAGCCGAAGCCGGTATCGGCCCGGGACGCGCCGCGCAACTGAGGGCTTTTTTTCGCGACCCACAGGTGCTGGCGTTAAGTGAAGTACTAAGGGGTGCCGGGGTCGACGGTTTTTAATCCAGGTCCCACAGTTGAACCCAAGGGGTAAACATGCGCTCCAACAGCGCATCTATACCAACCGTTCGCGAGTTTTCACGGAGTTGCTATGAATTTCCTGTCTCCTATCGCACTGCTGACACTATGCAGCGCTATGGCCGCCCCCCTGATGGCAGCCGAGCAAACACCGGAGCTCACCGGCTGCGCAGCCAAGCGCCAGGGCATCATCAATCAAATCGAGCTGGCCAAGTCCCGCGACAACAAAGACCAGCAAGCCGGCCTGGAAACAGCATTAAGCCAGGTCACCACCCATTGCACCGACGCGTCCCTGCGCAAGGAACGTGAAAACAAGGTTCTTGAAGCCAAGCACGAAGTCAACCAGCGTCAGGCCGATCTGGACAAAGCCATGAAAAAAGGCGACGCGCAGCGGATCAACAAACGCAAGGACAAGCTGGCGGCTTCGCGCAAAGAGTTGCAGGAAGCGGTGGATGAGTTGGATAAATAAGCGGCAAGTTTCAAGCTGCAAGCCCCAAGCTTCACACTTGCAGCTTGCAGCTAAAAACTTGCAGCTGCCCCTACTCAATAATCCCGAAACTCTTTATGGCAAGCACTGCACGCGTCCTCTACTTTCTGCACCGCAGGCCCCAGGTTGCTGGCCCTGTACGGCTGGACCTTGCTGGCGGTTACCAACTCACCGGTGGCGGCTTCAAGGCTGCGGGCCAGTTCCTGGAAACGCGCCTGTTTTTGCCAGACCTCATCCCGGGCACTGGTGTGGTCTTCTTCACGCACTTGCGGGAAATGCTTCCACGGCTCGCGGGACAGTTGATCAAGTTGCACCGCGCCCTCGGCAAAGCGCGGGCCGTCGAACGGGATGCGACCGCGCAGCATGCCACCGAGCTCTTCGTTGGTCTTGAGCATCTGCTTGAAGATCGCTTTGCGTTGGCCCAGCGGGGAATTGGGATCGACACCGCCACAGGCGGACAACATCAGGCAGGCCAGCACGGCCATGGAAAATCGTTTTACAAACATCTTGGCCTCGGAGCAGGAAACGGCGGTTAGTATCCTCGGGTCATCGGCAAAGACCAATAGCCCTATTATCAATACGGGTTGTCTGGACGCCTGGAGCGTCCGTACGACCGGCAAGGAAATCTCATGCACAGTTTCAAGACCTGGCACAAAGGCCTGGCGCTGACCCTACCGCTTATCGCGCTGTTGGCCGGTTGCAATCGCGGCGACAAAGCCGAAGAGCCCCAGACCCACGCCGTCGCTACTTATGTCAGCGCACCGTGGGAAGCCTTGCCATCGGTGTCCGACGAAGACCTGCTGGCGGGCTTTGGCTCCTGGCGCAGCGCCTGCAACCGGCTCAAGGCCGACGCGGTGTGGGGTGCCACCTGCGCGGCGGCGGCCAATGTGCCGCTGACCGCTGTAGATGTGCGCAGCTTTCTGAAGCAGAACCTGGATGTCTACGGCCTGCGGTCGGGTGACAACAGCCCCAACGGTCTGATTACTGGTTACTACGAACCGGTCTACCCCGGCAGCCTCACCCAGACTGCCAGCGCCAACATCCCGGTGTACGGGGTTCCGGAGGACATGATCATCGTGTCGCTGGACAGTATTTACCCCGAGCTCAAGGGCAAGCGCCTGCGCGGTCGCCTCGAAGGCCGAGTGCTCAAGCCCTACGACGACGCGGCCACCATCGAAACCAACGGGGTGAAGGCTCCGGTGATCGCCTGGCTGACAGACCCGATGAACCTGCAATTCCTGCAAATCCAGGGCTCGGGCCGCATTCGACTCGATGACGGCCGCCAGTTGCGCATCGGCTATGCCGACCAGAACGGCCACCCCTACCGGCCCATCGGGCGCTGGCTGGTCGAACAGGGCGAACTGAAGAAAGAAGAGGTGACCATGGGCACCATCAGTGCCTGGGCAAAAGCCAACCCGAACCGGATTCCCGAATTACTCGGCAGCAACCCCAGCTACGTGTTTTTCAACCGCAACCCCGACAGCAACGAAGGGCCGCGGGGCTCACTGAATGTGCCGCTGACCGCCGGCTACAGCGTGGCGGTGGATCGCAAGGTGATTCCTCTGGGAAGCCTGTTGTGGTTGTCCACCACCCGCCCTGACGGCAGTGCATTGAACCGCCCGGTCGCGGCTCAGGACACCGGCGGCGCAATTGCCGGCGAAGTACGGGCGGATCTGTTCTGGGGCACCGGCGAAGCAGCGGGAAACCTGGCCGGGGATATGAAACAACAGGGGCAGATCTGGATGCTGTGGCCCAAGGGCATGGCATTGCCGCAGGTGCCGCAGGTTGCCAATACGGTCACCGCCAATCCCTGAGAAGTGGGCTGACTGTACCGGCGCCATCGCGAGCAGGCTCGCTCCCACATTGGATCTAGTCGTACACAAAACATGTGTCCACTGGAGATCAACTGTGGGAGCGAGCCTGCTCGCGATGGGGCCAGCACAGACAACGGGACTCAACCGCCAGGCTCAGACCGAAACGAAGAAGAAACTCAACACCAACCCTACCCCCACGAACCACACCAGCGAACGCAAGATCGCCCAGTCCGCCAGATAGCAGATGATGTACAGCAGACGACTGGTGATAAACAGCACCGCCAGCACGTTGATGGTCACAAGCTCGGCATTGCCGGCCAGGTGCGCGACGATCACGGCAGCGGCGAAAAACGGGGCGATTTCAAAGCTGTTCAGTTGCGCGGCGTATGCACGCCGGGGGGCTCCTTCGAGCGAGTCCAGAAAATCCCGAGGGTCGTGGTTGTCGCTCAACCGGTACTTTCCACCGGCCTTGGCGATCGCAATGCACAGGTAAGGCAGGAGAAAGGCAATCAAAATGCACCACAGGGCAACCGTCATGAAGCAGTTCCTTCTTTGAGTGTTATAGAAAAACAAGAATCGAGGCACTGGTCAGAATTTCATCACCAACATGCCAATCAGCACCAGCCCGCAGGCTAAGAGCCGCGGCCGGCCGAAAGGTTCTTTCAGGTAGCGCATGCCAAACAACACCACCAGGATCACGCTGATCTCCCGCAGCGCAGCCGCTTCGGCAATCGAGCCCAGTTGCATGGCCCACAGCACCAGAGCGTAGCTCAACAATACGCAAAACCCGACCGCCAGCCCCAGCCGCCACTGTTCACGCCAGAACAGCATGAACGCAGGTCGTTTGCGCACCAGCGCCAGCAACGGAAAGGGCCAGGCACTGAGCAGCGTGACCCAGGCCAGGTAATCCAGTGGCCGGGGCCAGCGCCGAAGGGCATGGCCGTCAATAAAGGTGTAGCAGCCGATGCACAGGCCGATCAGCGCCACCACCGGTAGCATCGACCAGGGCAACCGTTCGCCACCACCGCCCTGCCACAACAGACACAGCATGCCGAACGGGATCAGCAAGATGCCGATGATCTGATGGGTTGTCAGCACTTCTCCGGCGAAGATCAACGTCAAAGCCAGCACCACCAATGGCGACAGACCACGCATCAGCGGATAGACCAGCCCCAGGTCACCCACCCGATACGCCTGAATCAACAGATAGCGGTACAACAGCTCGAATGCCGCCGACGCCAGGATCCACGGCCAGATCTCCAGCGGTGGCAACGCCACAAAGCCCAGCACCAGCACCACGAACAGCAACGCGACGCTGTCCATGCACGCCACCACCAGCAAACGCTCGCCACTGAACTTGATCAGCGTATTCCATGCCGCATGCAACAGCGCGGCGACCAATACCAAGGCCGTTGCCAGCACAGCAAGCTCCTTATTGCGTCCAGAGAATTGATTCGCCATCCATCAGCGCCCGTTTATACTGCAAACGACCACGCCGCACTCAGTTGCGCATAAACCAATTCCAATAATTTTGCTGCTGCCCCGTTTCATCCGAACCGGCGCATCGGCATGCGTATGCCTGATCAGAGCGTCAAGACTACAGACAGAGACCTTGCGCATGCCACTCGCCTTGCTTGCTTTGGCCGTCGCCGCTTTTGGCATCGGCACCACCGAATTCGTCATCATGGGGCTGTTGCCCGATGTCGCCCGTGACCTGGCCGTGAGCATTCCCCAGGCCGGGCTGCTGATTACCGGGTACGCCCTGGGCGTGGTGTTCGGCGCGCCGATCCTGGCCATCGGCACCGCCAACATGCCGCGCAAGGCAACGCTGCTGGGCATGACGCTGATGTTCATCGTCGGCAACGTGCTCTGCGCCCTGGCGCCGAACTACGCCACGCTGATGGCCGCCCGGGTCATCACCGCACTGTGCCACGGGGCATTCTTCGGGATCGGCTCGGTGGTCGCGGCCGGACTGGTGGCACCGAACAAACGGGCCCAAGCCATTGCGATGATGTTCACAGGACTGACCCTGGCCAATGTACTGGGCGTGCCCTTGGGCACTGCGTTGGGCCAATATGCCGGCTGGCGCTCGACCTTCTGGGCGGTATCGGTCATCGGGATCATTGCCGCCCTTGCCCAATGGGTCTGGCTGCCCCGGGAAATTCCCATGGAGAAGGCCAATCTGGCCAGCGAGTTCAGAGTGCTGGGCAAGGCCAACGTGCTGCTGGCCCTGGGCATGAGCGTGCTGGCCTCCACCAGCCTGTTCAGCGTGTTCACCTACATCGCGCCGATCCTGCAGGACATCACGGGAGTCAGCCCCCACGGCATCACGCTCATGCTGCTGCTGTTCGGTGTCGGCCTGACAGCGGGCAGTTTCCTCGGCGGGCGGCTGGCGGACCGGCGCCTGCTGCCTTCGCTGGTAGCCATGGCCCTGGCAGTGGTGCTGGTGCTGGCCGCGTTCAGCCAGACCAGCCGGTCGGTGGTTCCTGCAGCTATTACCCTGGTCCTATGGGGTGTGTTCGCCTTCGCACTGTGTCCGATCCTGCAATTGCTGATCATCGACCAGGCCCAAGAAGCGCCGAACCTGGGCTCGACCCTGAACCAGAGCGCGTTCAACCTTGGCAACGCATCTGGTGCCTGGATTGGCGGCCTGGTGGTGGCCAGCGGCGCCGACCTGGCGGACCTGCCATGGACCGGCGCTCTGGTGGGCGGGCTGACCGTGTTGACAGCACTGTATTTTATTTATCGTCAGCGTCGTCAGGACGCCCTGGTGGGTGTGGCCGACTAGGCTGGCCGGTCTCGCTCCGCACCTGGGCATGACTCAGCAGCGCAAAGATGAAACTGCCACCAATGATGTTCCCTGCCAGGGTCGGCCCGGCAAACACCATCCAGAAGTCCGCCCACGACAGCTGGCCGGCGAACACCAGATAGGACACTTCGGCCGAGCCGACGACAATGTGGGTGAAATCCCCAAGCGCCATCAGGTAGGTGATGAGGATGATGATCCACATCTTGGCGCTCTCCATGGACGGGATCATCCAGACCATGGTGGCGATCATCCAGCCTGAAATGATGCCCTTGGCGAACATCTGGCCAGTGTCGTTTTCCATGACCTTGCGACCGATCTCCAGAAAAGCCATATCGGTGCGGCGGTCGAAAATCGGCAGATGCAGCATCACATAGGCCACCAGCAAGGTCCCGCACAGGTTCCCCACCAGCACCACCCCCCACAGGCGGAACAGACGGCCGAAGTTGCCCAAGGTGGGTTTGCTCATGATGGGCAGCACGGCGGTCAAGGTGTTTTCGGTGAATAGCTGCTGGCGGGCAAGAATCACCGCGAGAAAACCGGCGCAGTAGCCGAAGCTGGCGATCACCTTGAAGGCTTCACCCTCGGGCAAGCGGGAATTGAGCAGCCCCATCGCCATCAGCGACAGGCCCATGGTCAACCCGGCGGCCAGGGCCGACCACCAAAGCGCGGCGACACTGCGCTCCAGTTCCTGATTGCCCTGGGTCCGGATAATTTCATGCAGCACTGCGGCCCGCGGTGGCTGATTGCGGTCGACTTCGTGCTTTTCCTGTGCCGAAAGATCAGGTGTCTTGCCGTCTTTACGAGTGTCCATGGAGCTCCTGAACCGGTGGCGTGATGTACCTACGACACGCGGCCTTCGGAGCTGTTCAGTGGCGGATGAAATCCAGGAGCTTGAAGCACTGCCGTCGCGAGTAGGCTCGCTCTCACAAGGGATGGGTGGTAGACAACAATGCTGCGACCGACCGCAAGTCCATGTGAGAGCGAGCCTGCGCGCGATTGGCGACGCCGCCGATCTCATGCACTGGCAATATCGTCCTGGAACTGATCCTTGACGTACTTGATCTCGGTCCGGCCGTGCGGCGCCGGCAGGCCATCTTCCCCAAGATTGACGAAGACCATCTTCTCCACGGTGAGGATGCTTTTACGGGTGATCTTGTTGCGCACTTCGCAGGTCAGGGTGATCGAGGTGCGGCCGAATTCGGTGGCGGTGATGCCCAGTTCGATGATGTCGCCCTGGCGCGAAGCGCTGACGAAGTTGATTTCGGAGATGTATTTGGTAACCACACGCTGGTTGCCGAGCTGGACAATGGCATAGATCGCCGCTTCCTCGTCGATCCAGCGCAACAGACTGCCGCCAAACAGCGTGCCGTTGGGGTTGAGGTCTTCGGGCTTGACCCACTTGCGGGTGTGGAAATTCATGTTCACTCCTGAGCGTCTGGCCGATAGATGCCTGCATCATGGCAGACCGGGCAGCGTGGCTCTATGTCGGGGTCCCAATAACGATCATCGGCAATTTTGATTTGCCGACAGAAACCCTTTGGAAGATCCGATTAGCCCGTTATAATCGCCACCGCTTTACCTCGGTCCTCGCTTTGGACCGTTCCCGCCACCTGTCCGAGGGGCGCTGCAGCAGGTTCGACCTGTCAGGCTCGGATGGGGCGTTGTTTGTACGGGGCTCCCCGCACGGACACTAAACGCACAACGGCGCCCATTCGCATACATTACGAATGGAGGCTCTTCATGAGCGCTGTTATCACGCCTGCAGATTTTACCGATTACAAAGTCGCTGACATGTCCCTGGCTGCCTGGGGTCGTCGCGAAATCATCATCGCCGAATCCGAAATGCCAGCCCTGATGGGTCTGCGTCGCAAATACGCCGGCGAGCAACCGCTCAAGGGCGCGAAGATCCTCGGCTGCATCCACATGACCATTCAGACCGCCGTGCTGATCGAAACCCTGGTTGCCCTGGGTGCCGAAGTGCGCTGGTCGTCCTGCAACATCTTCTCGACCCAGGACCAGGCCGCTGCCGCCATTGCCGCTGCCGGTATCCCGGTATTTGCCTGGAAGGGCGAGACCGAAGAGGAATACGAATGGTGCCTGGAGCAGACCATCCTCAAGGATGGCCAGCCATGGGCCACCAACATGATTCTTGACGACGGCGGCGACCTGACCGAACTGCTGCACAAGAAATACCCAGCCGTACTGGACAACGTCCACGGCGTGACCGAAGAGACCACCACCGGCGTACACCGCCTGCTGGACATGCTGGCCAAGGGCGAACTGAAAATCCCGGCCATCAACGTCAACGACTCGGTGACCAAGAGCAAGAACGACAACAAGTACGGCTGCCGTCACAGCCTCAACGACGCCATCAAGCGCGGTACCGACCACCTGCTGTCGGGCAAGCAGGCGCTGGTGATCGGCTACGGTGACGTGGGCAAGGGCTCGGCTCAGTCCCTGCGCCAGGAAGGCATGATCGTCAAGGTGTCCGAAGTTGACCCGATCTGCGCCATGCAGGCCTGCATGGACGGCTTCGAGCTGGTTTCGCCGTTCATCGACGGTAACAACGATGGCACCGAAGCAAGCATCGACAAAGCGCTGCTGGGCAAGATCGACTTGATCGTGACCACCACCGGTAACGTCAATGTCTGCGACGCGAACATGCTCAAGGCCCTGAAAAAGCGCGCCGTGGTCTGCAACATCGGCCACTTCGACAATGAAATCGACACTGCTTTCATGCGCAAGAACTGGGCGTGGGAAGAAGTGAAGCCACAGGTCCACAAGGTGCATCGCACCGGCGCCGGCAGCTTCGACCCACAGAACGATGACTACCTGATTCTGCTGGCCGAAGGCCGCCTGGTGAACCTGGGCAACGCCACCGGCCACCCAAGCCGCATCATGGACGGCTCGTTTGCCAACCAGGTCCTGGCGCAGATTTTCCTGTTCGGCCAGAAATACGCCGACCTGTCGCCAGCCCAGAAAGCCGAGCGCCTGACCGTGGAAGTGCTGCCCAAGAAACTCGACGAAGAAGTGGCCCTGGAAATGGTCCGCGGTTTCGGCGGCGTGGTCACCAAACTGACCAAGCAACAGGCTGACTACATCGGCGTGACCGTCGAAGGCCCGTTCAAGCCGCACGCCTACCGGTACTGATCGGCGCTGCCTCCTTGGTGGAGCGGACCTGTGGGAGCGAGCCTGCTCGCGATGCAGACACCTTGATCTGACTGTCAGACCGAGGTGATGCCAATCGCGAGCATGCTCGCTCCCACATGAGTCCGCTCCCGCGAGGGATATGCAAGCCTCACCGGCCTACGAGTTTCCAAGGATATGACCATGTCCCAAGACCGTCGCTACAGCTTCGAGTTCTTCCCGACGAAGACCGATGCTGGGCATGAAAAACTGATCGCCACTGCCCGTCAGTTGGCGAGCTACAACCCCGACTTCTTCTCCTGCACCTATGGCGCTGGCGGTTCGACCCGTGACCGCACGATCAACACCGTGTTGCAGCTCGAAAGTGAAGTCAAAATCCCCGCCGCCCCGCACCTGTCCTGCGTGGGTGACAGCAAAGCCGATCTGCGCAGCCTGTTGAGCCAGTACAAGGCTGCCGGCATCACCCGTATCGTGGCCCTGCGCGGTGACCTGCCCTCGGGTATGGGCATGGCGAGCGGTGAACTGCGCCACGCCAACGACCTGGTTGAATTCATTCGTGAAGAAACCGGTGAGCACTTCCATATCGAAGTGGCGGCCTACCCAGAGATGCACCCCCAGGCACGCAATTTCGAAGACGACCTGCTCAACTTCGTACGCAAGGCCAACGCCGGCGCCAACAGCGCGATCACCCAGTACTTCTTCAACGCTGACAGCTACTTCTACTTTGTCGACCGCGTACGCAAGATGGGCGTCGACATTCCTGTCGTGCCGGGGATCATGCCGATCACCAACTACAGCAAACTCGCGCGTTTTTCCGACGCCTGCGGGGCAGAAATCCCACGCTGGATCCGCAAGCAGTTGGAAGCCTACGGCGACGACACATCCAGCATCCAAAGCTTCGGAGAGCAAGTCATCACACAAATGTGTGAACGTTTGTTACAGGGCGGGGCACCGGGGCTGCATTTCTATACCCTGAACCAGGCCGAGCCCAGCCTCGCAGTATGGAATAACCTCAAGCTGCCGCGTTAATGTCTTAATTGGGCGGTACAAAGAGGCCTTGGCGAAAAACCAAGGCCTTTTTTCTACCCGAAATATCTGGAGGGATGCAGTAGATGCCTATTGGTCAAAGGTTAACGACCCCACAACTCATTTATCTGGTCTACGGGGCCGAGACCTATCATCAAGAAGCCGTGTTCAGCATTGCCAGCGCCTTGGCCGGACTGCGCGAGAGCCCGGGTGAGGCATTGGACATCCAAGTATTTACCGACAATCCCATGCCCTACGCTGGACTCCCGGTGCGCGTACGCCACCTCGACAACGAAACCCGTCAGACCTGGATCGAGCCGCATGGCTATCACTTTCGCGCAAAGCATGTAGTCATGCAAAAGGTGCTTGAGGAAGTCGAGCTGGCACTGCTGATCGACACCGACACCTTCTTCCACTGCTCTCCTCTGGAGCTGTTTCGGCGCATTCAGCCCGGCACGTTGCTCTGCAACGCGGTAGATCTGAACTATGGCGCCAACAAGGATGCCGTACTTTACGTAACGCTGGCGCAAGCCCTGCAACGACGGCAACTGGCGGATGACAACATGCCGCAGTTGAACTCGGGCGTGATTGGTCTTCATTGGACCGACGCATCAGTTCTGGATCGCTCGATTGCCCTGATGGACGAGTTTTATCCCATGGCGAACGGAGCCTACACGCTGGAAGAGTTTTGCCTTTCGGTTGCGGCCTATCGTTCGGTACACGTGCGCGAATGTCCGGACCTGATTCACCATTACTGGAGCCGCAAACAGCTGTTCCGCGCCAAAACCAAGGCTTGGCTCGACAAACATCATGCCGCGCCCATGTGCCAATCGGCCCTGGATGAAACCCGACAAGTCACCGCGACGTTACCCCGACCGCCCACATTGCAACGTCTGGCTTATAAATTGATTACCGTGGCGTTACCCAGCCATAAACGGCAATTCATGCGCGAAATTCTCTACGGCTGCTACCGTCACACCAACCCGTTCGACCAGGCCTGCGCGCCGGTCTGGTGGGAAAAGGCCAGGGAGAACGTTGAAAATCGCCTGAAAGAGCCATTGAAAGACCATGAACTCAAACGATGGCTCAACCACCCACTGATTCGCTGGGTGCTGGGCGAGCGCCGCGAAGCCATCTATCGGCACCTAATGCAGGCAAAAGGCAATTAAGCCGCGGGCCAGAGGGCTCTAGCTATTTGATGAGCTCTCGTCGTAACCTCAGGCCATGCCCTTCATCACCCGGTTACTGACCACCTTTGTCCTCCTGTACCTGAGCATGGATGCCCGGGCCGAGAAGTTGCGCATTGTCACCGAACCCTGGGCGCCTTATGTCTACGAAGAGAACGGCCAGGTCCTGGGACTCGACTACGAAACCACCGCCATTGTGTTCAAGCGCCTGGGCATTGATGTGCAATGGCAACTGCTGCCGTGGAAACGTTGCCTGGCGATGCTTGAGCAGGGCCTGGCGGACGGTGCGCTGGACATTTTCCACAGCAACGAACGCGACGCCATGCTGCTTTACCCCAGCGAACCGCTCTCGGACGTGGAGTTCGTGATGTTCTACGCTAACGCCCGCCCCCATCCCTTTCGCACGCTCGATGACTTGGTCGGCCTGACCGTGGGCACCTCGCCCGGTTATCTGTACAGCCAGGCCTTCAGAGAATCGCCCCTGTTCAAACGTGAGACGGCACCCACCCATGAAGCCAACTTTGGCAAGTTGCAACTGGGCCGGATTGACCTGCTCATCACCGACCGCCGGGTGGGTCGGCACGTACTCAAGCAAATGCAACTGGGCGACCAGATCACCGAAAACCCCGTGGTTGTGAGCCGTCAAAGCCAATACCTGGCGGTGCGGCGCAACGCCGGGATGGATCTGCTGGTGCAGCGCTTCAGCGCCGAGCTCAAGCGCTTCAAGCGCGAACCGGCCTATGCCGAGCTGATCGCCCGCTATGGCGCCGTTCCGTCTGCCAGGACCGAACCGTCCAGCCCGGTGCAGCGTTGAAATAAACCGTTGAGCAGCAGGAAAGCGGCGCACGGCGTTTGCTCTGTTATACTCCGGCCTTCCCGCCAGGCTCACGCCCGGACGCCCGGTCTTGCAAAAGGCATCCCGACACCGCTACAGCGCAGCTTCCAGCCCGCGCGAGCCCTGTCCGGACCTGCCTTCCAGACTCGGCAGGACCGGACGGGATGACGTCTTTTTGTTGAACGTCATTCGCGCCCGGCAAGACTATCCCATTGGGCCAGGCCCTCACTAAAACAGGATTACTCATGTCCTTTGCTTCCCTCGGTCTCTCCGAGGCTTTAGTCCGCGCCATCGAGGCTGCCGGCTACACCCAGCCTACCCCGGTGCAACAGCGGGCCATCCCCGCCGTGTTGCAAGGTCGCGATCTGATGGTCGCGGCGCAGACAGGCACTGGTAAAACCGGTGGTTTTGCCCTCCCTATCCTGGAGCGGCTTTTCCCCAACGGTCACCCAGACAAATCCCAGCGTCACGGCCCGCGCCAACCGCGCGTCCTGGTCCTGACCCCTACCCGCGAACTGGCGGCCCAGGTACACGAGAGCTTCAAGATCTATGCTCGCGACCTGAAATTCGTCAGTGCCTGCATTTTCGGCGGCGTTGGCATGAACCCTCAGGTCCAGGCCATGGCCCGTGGCGTCGACGTGCTGGTGGCCTGTCCGGGTCGTTTGCTCGACCTGGCCGGCCAGGGCAGCGTCGATCTGTCCCACGTGGAAATCCTCGTGCTGGACGAAGCCGACCGCATGCTCGACATGGGCTTTGTCCATGACGTGAAGAAAGTGCTGGCCCGCCTGCCCGCCAAGCGTCAGAACCTGCTGTTCTCGGCGACGTTCTCCAAGGACATCACCGACCTGGCCGGCAAGCTGCTGCACAACCCGGAACGCATTGAAGTCACACCGCCAAACACCACGGTCGAGCGCATCGAACAACGTGTGTTCCGCCTGGCGGCCAGCCACAAGCGTGCCCTGTTGGCGCACCTGATTACCGCCGGCGCCTGGGAACAGGTCCTGGTGTTCACCCGCACCAAGCACGGCGCCAACCGTCTGGCCGAGTACCTGGACAAACATGGCCTGCCGGCCGTGGCGATCCACGGTAACAAGAGCCAGAACGCCCGCACCAAGGCCTTGGCCGACTTCAAGGCCGGCGAAGTGCGCATTCTGGTTGCCACCGACATCGCCGCTCGCGGTCTGGACATCGACCAGTTGCCCCACGTGGTCAACTTCGAGTTGCCGAACGTCGATGAAGACTACGTACACCGTATCGGCCGTACTGGCCGGGCCGGCCGTTCGGGCGAAGCGATCTCGCTGGTCGCGCCGGACGAAGAGAAACTGCTCAAAAGCATCGAGCGCATGACCAAGCAGAAAATCGCCGATGGCGACCTGATGGGCTTCGATGCCAGCACCATCGAGGCCGAGAAGCCTGAAGTGCGTGAACGTCCGGACGTGCGCAACCCACGCAATGCCCGTGGCCCTCGCGGTGACGGTCCAAATGGCGGCGGCGGTGGTGGTGGTGGCCGTAAAGACAAAGGCAAGGACAAGGGCAAGGAAAAATCGGCCAGCACCAGTCGCGGCGAACGCCCAGCTCGCGAGCACAAGCCTCGCGAAGGTACCCCGGCCCGTGAACAGCAACGCCCGGCACCACGTGCCGCTGCCGATCGCGCACCGGACGAGTTCCTGGACGACGATATCGATAACTTCGGCAACCGCGTCGATTACGTGCCGCAGCAGAAACCCGCCCAGGGTCGCGGACGTCGTCCTGGCGCACCGGCACAGGGCGCGGCGGGCGCAGGTGCTCCTCGTGGCCAATCCCAGGGGCGTCAGAACGGCCCGCGCAACAGCAACGGCTCGTCCACCGGCACCCCGCCGGCCAAGCGCAGCGGCCCGCGCAACGGCGCACCTCGTGACGGCCAGGCCCGCCGCGAAGACTCCCGCCCTCGCCGCCCGGCACGTGACGAGCAGCCTCGTCAGGAACCTGCCGTGCAAGCCCCTCGTGGTAACCAGCCGAAGATCATGCACAAGGAATCGAAGATCGATCGATTCCCGACGCCTGAACAGCTGGATCAACTGCCAAGCCGTCCACGGGGCGAGAAGCCGGCACTGCTGACCCGCAATCGCTGAGTTTCTCCAAGCCGTAAAAATGCCCCTGATCTCGCGATCAGGGGCATTAATGAGATGGTCACCCCCACACCCTGCGAGGGCTACGCTTTCGCAGGGTGTTTTGTTTTCGGAGGCCATCATTATGAGCGAGTCAGCGCTGATCGGGATCGATCTCGGTAAACACAGTTTCCACCTGCACGGCCAAGACAAATTGGGCCGAGAGGTGTTTCGCAAGAAGTTCTCGCGTCAACAGATGATGACGCTCTTCGGCAATCTGCCGGCCTGTACCGTGGTGATGGAAGCTTGTGCCGGGGCGCATTTCGTCGCTCGCCAGCTGATGGCCATGGGGCATGAAGCCAAACTGATTTCCCCGCAATTCGTCCGCCCCTTCGTCAAAGGCAACAAAAATGACTTCGTGGATGCCGAAGCCATTTGCGAGGCGGCTTCGCGTCCATCGATGCGCTTCGTTTCGCCTAAAACCGAGGCACAGCAGACGCTTTCCGTTCTGCATCGCCTGCGCGAGTCGCTGGTACGCGATCGCACCAAAACCGCCAATCAAATGCATGGTTTCCTACTGGAGTTCGGCATCAGCCTGCCCAAGGGCCTGGCGATCATGAAGCGGTTGGCGAGTATTTTGGCTGAGCATGAGTTGCCCGTTCGGTTGACAGTGCTGTTACAGCGCTTGCATGAGCATTTCTGTTATCTGGATGAACAGATCAAGGCGCTGGATAAAGAGCTGGCAAGCCAACTGGCCGACGATGATCTCGGCAGCCGCTTGCTGAGCTTGCCGTGTGTCGGGCCGATCACCGCCAGCCTGCTGGCTGTAGAGATGGGGGACGGCAGGCAGTACCGATGCAGCCGTGACTTCGCCGCCTCCGTGGGCTTGGTACCCAGGCAGTACAGCACCGGCGGCAGGGCTAATTTGCTGGGTATCAGCAAGCGCGGCGACAAGCACCTCAGGCAGTTGCTGGTTCAATGTGCTCGGGTCTATATGCAGAGGCTAGAACACCAGAAAGGGGCTCTGGCCGACTGGGTGCGCTCATTGCTTGGGCGACGACACTCGAACGTGGTGGCCTGCGCCCTGGCTAACAAGCTGGCGCGGATCGCGTGGGCGCTAGCGGCTCACCATACGCAATATGAAGCAGGGCCAGACGCGCTGAACGCCTGACCCTGCGGTTGTTGCAGTACCACGAATCACCCTTCAGGTTTTGCGATAGCTGAACAACGGATGACGTGAACGGCCCACCGGCCTGACGAAGAACCTGACATAAAAATCGGCTTCAGAAGCCGCGGCATTTTTCAGGATCGTCAGGCGCGACTCTCATCGTGGCGCGGGGCATGCCCTGGATCGACGCCGGATAGATTTAAGCAAGCCAACCACTTCACCCATTAATCAGTATTGCAAAAATGGGGGTGACCATAGATTTTTTTGAGTGACGCCGACTTCACCCTGTGGGAGCGAGCCTGCTCGCGATTGCGTCGGTTCAGCCAGTACAGAGGTTGACTGACCCATGGCAATCGCGAGCAGGCTCGCTCCCACAAGGGGTCATGTGCGGTTCACAAGATTCCATACGGCAATAAAAAACGCCCCTGATCCAAGATCAGGGGCGTTTTTTGTCAGGCGCGAATGTTATTTCGCTTTGACACCTTCAAACGAAACGTACAGCTCGACCACGTCGGACGTTGGGCCCAGGTCTTTCTGCTTGCCGAAATCGGAACGCTTGATGCTGGTGGTCCCTTCGAAGCCGGCACGGTAGCCGCCCCACGGGTCCTTGCCTTCACCCAGGAAGGTGGCTTTGACCACGACAGGCTTGGTCACGCCCAGCAGGGTCAGGTCACCAGCCACGTCGGCGGTTTCCTTGCCATCAGCGTTCTTGCCGGTGGATTTGACGCTGGTGGACACGAAGGTGGCCTTGGCAAATTTGCTCGCGTTCAGGAAGTCAGCACTGGCGATGTGCTTGTCGCGCTCGGCGTGGTTGGTGAACACGCTGGCGGTGTTCACGTTGAACTCGATCTTGCTGTCTTCAGGCTTGGCGGCGTCGAAGCTGAACTTGCCGTCGATGTCCTTGAAGGTACCGGTGATGTAGCTATAGCCCAGGTGGCTGATCTTGAAGTCGACGAAGGCGTGTTGGCCTTCCTTGTCGACCACGTAGTCGGCAGCCATGGCCTGACCGGCCGACAGCAGGGCAGAACCGATTGCCAGGGCGGCGAGCGTTTTTTTCAACATGCTTTCTATTCCTTTGGAGTCGAGGTTGAACATCAGGCTTGGCGTCCCAGCATGCGCTTGAGGGTCGCGTCACGATCGATAAAGTGGTGTTTCAATGCTGCCAACGCATGGAGGCCGGAGAAAATTACCAGCGCCCATGCCAGGTAGAAGTGAATCTGGCCGGCAACGTCTGCCTGATCGGGCAGTCCGGACACCAGCGCGGGTACTTCAAACAGACCAAACACCGGAATCCCGACACCGTCTGCGGTGGAAATCAGGTAACCGGCAATCATCACGGCGAACAACCCGAGATACAGTGCGCTATGGCCAAGCTTGGCGCCGACGCGGGTCAGGCGGCCATAGGTTGACAAGGTCGGTGGTGGCGGACTGACAACCCGCCAGATCACCCGCAGCAACATGACTGCCAGCAGCACCAAGCCAATGCTCTTGTGCAGGTCCGGCGCGTCTTTACGCCAAGTGCTGTAGTAATCCAAGCCGACCATCCACAGCCCCAGCGCGAACAGCCCGTACACCACCAGTGCAATGCCCCAGTGCAAAACGATGCTGACCCAGCCATAGCGAGAAGAAGAGTTGCGTAGCTGCATTGCTCATATCCTGTGAAAACTGCGACCAAGACTAGCGAGTTATCTATCGATTTAAAGCGGAAAATTTTGCTTTGAAATATCGAGAAATACGATCATCAGTCTGGAGGGGGTGGGTTAAGGAAAGATTAAAGGGGAAACGGCGGGTGATGGCGAGGCGATCAGGCAGCCTTTGGGGCCTGTATGGACCTCATCACGAGCAGGTTCGCTCCCACAGGGGACCGCACCGGAGCCGTCACCGCCGTCCAACTATTTGTTCCATTCAATATATATCTATCGCCATTTTCACTTTCACCCTTGATCAAATGAGCGCTCCACAACTCATTGAACAAGGTGAACAAAATGGCTGTTCGTTATACCCATTTTAAAGCTAACGGCTCGCCGCAATTACCCCCTAATCAAACGATGTCCCCGGGGCAATACCTAAAATCCAGTAATGGGCGGTTCCGATTGATATTGCAGGCCGATGGAAACTTGGTAATCAAGGACCGCGAGGCAATTATCTGGACCGCTGGTGATAAACAACCTCACAGCGTCACGTTGTATCCAAGGAGAATGCGTGAACCTCTACAATTCGTCGTCAGCAACAGCGGCTTTCTTTATGATCCGTCCAGACGGCGATTGTGGATCGCCGAAAGCACCCACAGTACTGATAAGTCACTTTGGTATAACACTTGTATGACCATGCAGGACGATGGAAACCTAGTCATTTTTGACATGCGAACAGGCAACCTCTGCTGGGCCCGCTTTGGCTTCGTTCCGGGACGTATGTCGAAGCCGAAGCGGGTCAGGATCCTGTTTGAGGACGTGCCAATTCATACGTGGTCATTTTCGTTACCCCCCCTCTAAAAATTCTCTTAGGTAATGTTACTTAATGGGGTACTCGGACCTGTGGATCCATATCGCATCTGTACGCCAATTGAGGGTCGTATTTTTAAGCGTCATACGACCGTCAGTAAAGCCTCTACTGGCGAGCATTATAAAGAACATCAAAGCTTCTATCGGTTTCATGGTCGCTCCAGTTTACGAGCCTGAAACTTGAAGAATTAGTTTACCGAACACTCAGGCTTATATGGATCGATGGAGCATTTGTGTGCTAACTGCGGATCTCTTTTTGGAATCATCGGAATTGTCAAAGGATCCCGGCATTCGCCATACACACATCCATATATCGAAACCAATACAACCACTGCCATTAGTATTTTCATACGCGCTCCTGTTTTTCGAGGAGCCTAGACTTATGGCTTGGTAAGCGCTATAGCCTGCTTCTGGTTAAAGGGTGGGAAGTTTCCGATATATCGCCAAGGCGTGTAGGACGTAGCGCTTATTAAGCGACGCCGGGCTTTGAGTGGCGCCGCCGGTACGCTTGATACTGGATAAAAAACGCGGCCCTTGAGCCGCGTTCTTTCCACCTGATCGTTACTGAGCCTTGGTTTCAGTAGTCGTCGTCGGTTTGACTGCCGGCTTCTTCGCCGGCGGGGCCTTTTTCACCGGAGCCTTGGCCGGGGCCTTTTTCACCGGAGCCTTGGCCGGGGCTTTTTTGGCCGGGGTCTTGGCGGCTGGTTTTTTCACCGCTGGTTTGGTGGTTGCTTTCTTGGCGGGCTCAACTTTCGCCGGGGCTGGCGCGGATGGTGCCACCGGTGCGGGCGCTGGGGCGGGTGCCGGCACTGGAGCAGGCGCTACCGGCTCCGGAGCCTTGACCGGCTCCGGCTTCTTGTCGTCATCCGAGCCACCAAACAGGTTGGAGAAAAAATTACCCTTCTTCGCCGCCACCGCACCGGCAGCTGCTGCCGCTGCCACCGGCACGACCTTGGCCGGTTCAAACGATTTGCCCGCCGCCAGGTCTTCAACCTGGCTGGCTGCCCGCTGACCGCTACGCAACGCGCCCTCCAGGGTGCCCGGATACAAGGTATCGGTGTGTTCGCCGGCAAAGGCTACGCGCTGCAACGGCATTTCCCACAGGCGCCAGTACTTGCTGATCTGGCCCGGTCCGAAGGCCAGGTACGCGCCGCCCATGGACGGGTCGGTGCTGTAGCGGCGAATTTCATAACCGGTGAAAGCACCCCGGGCCTGCGGGTAAAACGCGTGCAAGCGAATCAGCACCTGATCGGCCATCTGCTTGTCACCAAAGGCCTGCATCACCCGGGCGTTGTCGCCGGACAGATTGATGACCACATTGGCGCCGCCCTTCATGGCCGGCTCGATCCACATCATGCCCAGACCGGTGTTGCTGTAGATCTCACCCGACATGCGCGCCTTGCTGTCCCAGACCGGGGTCTTGAACTTGAGCATGATCTGGTCGCGCCAGCCGTAGTTGGTGCCCTTGATCGCGCCCTGATGCCGGGCGTCCAGGGCCGGGGTCAGCTGGATTTTGTTCAGGGCTCGCAACGGCACCGCCAGCACTACGTAGTCAGCTTGATAGCCGACGCTGCCAACCTTGACGGTAACGCCGTCCTTGTCCTGGGAGATGGCCGAGACGGGCGAGCTGGTCTTGATGGTTTTCAGTTGCTTGACGAAAGCCTGGGCCAACACAGGGCTGCCACCCAGCAGGCGCGCGGCGCGCAGGTCACGGTCGGACACACCACGGTAGACCCGGGTTTGCTGGGCAAAATACAGCAACGACAGTCGCGACGGCTCGTCATAGCGGGTGCGGATCTGCTGGTTCACCAACTGCCGCGCGGTGGTCGGCAATTGCAGACGGTCGAGCCAGTTGGAGACACTGATCTGGTCCAGTGCGTGCAACGTGTTGTTGGCCGACGGGTTCTGTGGGTCTTCAATGGAACGGGCCAGGTCGTCCAGGGTGGTTTCGTAACGTTTGAGGGCCTCAGCCGTGGCCGGTTGCTTGGTCGCCAGGTCAGCGGCGGTGAGGTAGGTGCCGTCGATCAAATAGCTGGGGGTGCGCACGAACTCCGGGGCCGGTGTGGTGCTCAACTTGAAGGTCGAGATGTACTTGTTCAGTACCGGCTGAGTTTTTTCGTTGCCGATCCATTCACTGGTGGCCATGCCCGAACGACCGCCCAGGCTTGGCTTGGCTTCCAGCAGGGTTACCTGCCAGCCTTTGTTCTGCAGCTCGTAGGCCGCCGTGAGCCCCGCCAGGCCGCCGCCGATGACGATCACCGTCGGTTGCTTGTCCTTGGCCAGCGCACACACGCTGAACAGCCCTATCACCACCAGCGCACAGGCGCGCAGCCAACCAGCAGACATTCAGCGAACTCCGGAATAAAACGCAGGAACGATCAGTTTTTCGAGCCAGACGGCTCAGAGAACGGCGAAGAATACGTCAGCCACCCCAGCGCCGCCAGCGGCGTCTATCGCCTTACTCAAGGTAGCAGGAATGACACAATGGGTTGTCCCCGGGGCTGCCATTGCATAGGCTTGCCCGATTGTTTTGCCCGCGCCCGCCGCGAGCCGCCTCGAGGAGACTGTATATGGGCCTGAATAACCAGTGGATGCAACGCGATCTCGCGGTGCTATGGCATCCCTGCACCCAGATGAAAGACCACGAAAAGCTGCCGCTGATCCCGATCAAGCGCGGTGAAGGCGTGTGGCTGGAAGACTTCGAAGGCAAGCGCTACCTCGATGCCGTCAGTTCCTGGTGGGTCAACGTGTTCGGCCATGCCAACCCGCGGATCAACCAGCGCATCAAGGACCAGGTCGATCAACTGGAGCATGTGATCCTCGCCGGCTTCAGTCACCAGCCGGTGATCGAACTGTCCGAGCGCCTGGTGAAGATGACGCCTGAAGGCCTGACCCGGTGTTTCTACGCCGATAACGGCTCGTCCTGCATCGAAGTGGCGATGAAGATGAGCTTTCACTACTGGATCAATCGTGGCCAGCCGGCCAAGAAGCGCTTCGTCACCCTGAGCAACAGCTACCACGGCGAAACCATCGCCGCGATGTCGGTGGGCGACGTGCCGCTGTTCACCGAAACCTACAAGGCGTTGCTGCTGGACACGATCAAAGTGCCGAGCCCCGATTGCTACCTCCGCCCCGAAGGCATGAGCTGGGAAGAGCATTCGCGCAATCTGTTCGCGGCCATGGAACAGACCTTGGCCGAACACCACGACACCGTGGCCGCCGTAATCGTCGAGCCGCTGATCCAGGGCGCCGGTGGCATGCGCATGTATCACCCGGTGTACCTGAAACTGCTGCGCGAGGCTTGCGACCGCTATGGCGTGCACCTGATCCACGACGAAATCGCCGTCGGCTTCGGCCGCACCGGCACGATGTTCGCCTGTGAACAGGCCGGTATCACCCCGGACTTCCTTTGTTTGTCCAAGGCCCTGACCGGCGGCTACCTGCCGCTGGCGGCGTGCGTGACGACCGATGAGGTCTACAGCGCGTTCTACGACGACTACCCGACCCTGCGCGCCTTCCTGCATTCCCACAGCTACACGGGCAACCCGTTGGCCTGCGCAGCGGCCCTGGCGACGCTGGATATCTTCGAAGAAGACAACGTCATCGAAAACAACAAGGCCCTCGCCCAACGCATGGCAAGCGCCACCGCGCACCTGGCCGATCACCCGAACGTGGCCGAAGTGCGCCAGACCGGCATGGTCCTGGCCATCGAGATGGTCAAGGACAAGGCGAGCAAGACCGCTTACCCATGGCAGGAACGTCGCGGTCTGACGGTGTTCCAGCATGCTCTGGAGCGCGGCGCATTGCTGCGGCCGCTGGGCAGCGTGGTGTATTTCCTGCCGCCGTATGTCATCACCCCCGAGCAAATCGACTTCCTGGCTGAAGTGGCCAGCGAGGGCATCGACATCGCCACCCGGGACAAGGTCAGCGTGGCGGTGCCGAAGGATTTTCATCCCGGTTTCCGTGATCCGGGTTAAACCCCGGTGTTCTTGTTGGAATACTGTTGTGGCGAGGGGATTTATCCCCGCTGGGCTGCGCAGCAGCCCTAAAACCGGACACTCCGATACTTCAGGCAAATCGCGTTGTAAGCATTTGGGGTTGCTTCGCAGCCCAGCGGGGCGGTGCGACGTTTCGCTAAATCCCCTCGCCACAGGTTTAACTTTTTCAGAGATTCGAAATGAGACTGTCCCGCTTCTTCATCGACGCCCCCCTCAGCCTCGGCGCTCACGAACTGCCCGAAGCCCAGGCCCACTACATCGGTCGGGTGCTGCGCATGGCCGAGGGCGATGCGGTGCAGGTGTTCGACGGCTCTGGCCAGGAGTTTCGCGGCACCCTGGCCGAAGTCGGCAAAAAACGCGTGCTTGTGCAGTTGAACGAACAATTCGCCGGGCAGGTTGAATCGCCCTTGCGCATCCACCTCGGTCAGGGCCTGTCCCGGGGCGAGCGCATGGACTGGGCGATCCAGAAAGCTACCGAACTGGGCGTCAACGAGATCACGCCGATTTTCAGCGAGCGCTGCGAAGTGCGCCTCAAGGACGAACGCGCCGACAAACGCCTGCTGCACTGGCGCCAGGTGGCGATCAGCGCTTGCGAGCAGTGCGGGCGCTCCACCGTGCCGGTGATCCACCCGCCGCTGCTACTGGCCGACTGGCTGAAGCAAACCGACGCCGAACTGAAACTGGTGCTGCACCCGGTGGCCGAGCCGCTGGTCAGCCATGCCAGACCGTCGAGCCTGGCCTTCCTGATCGGCCCCGAGGGCGGTTTGTCGGATGCCGAAGTTGAACAGGCCAAGACCGCCGGCTACCACGCCGCCCGCCTCGGCCCGCGCGTGCTGCGCACTGAAACCGCACCGGTGGTGGCACTGGCCGTGGCACAGCAGCTGTGGGGGGATTTCTAAAGTCGAATGAAGAAGCCGTGTGGGAGCGAGCCTGCTCCCTCCCACAGGACCAGCGGTGGTTATGAGCTAGAGCACATAGAACAAGATCGCCACAAAATGCAGCAAACTGCCGGCGATCACGAACAGATGCCAGATGCCATGGGCGTGCCGCAACCGATGGTCCAGCGCGAAAAAGACAATGCCGACGGTGTACAACACACCACCCGAAGCCAGCCAGGCAAAGCCGGCGCTGCCCAAGGCGGCCAATAACGGTTTGACCGCCACCAGCACGATCCAGCCCATCACCGCGTAGATCACGATCGACAGGATTCGTGCTTCAGAGCGCGGCTTGATCTCCTGCAAGATCCCGATCAGCGCCAGCCCCCAGACAATCCCGAACAAGGTCCAGCCCCACGGCCCGCGCAGGGTGACCAGGCAGAACGGCGTATAGCTGCCGGCGATCAGCAGATAGATCGAAAAGTGATCGACCTTCTGCATGATTGCTTTCTTGCGCCCGCGCACACTGTGGTAAACCGTCGAAGCGCTGTACAGCACCAGCAAGGTGAAACCGTAGATCGCCACGCTGACGATTTTCCACGCATCGCCCGTCATCCCGGCAATTACCAGCAACCACACCGCCCCGATAAAAGCCGCCACCGCCCCGACCAGGTGGGTCCAGGCGTTGAGTCGCTCTCCGTGATACATCCAGTCCCACCTCACATTCCAAAACAGACGCCAAGGCTCAGGCTTGGCGCTACAAAGTGCAATGTTTAGCTCTCTGTGGGAGCAAGGCTTGCCCGCGATGAAGATAACGCGGTGCCTCAGGAGCCTAGTCGCCTGCATCGCGAGCAAGCTTTGCTCCCACAGATCAACATCCTCCTACCGATTGGGGCACAATCGGGCGATACGAATAAGAGTCCACCCCATGCTGATCGACGAAGAATTGACCCTGAAAAAACTCGAGGTGTTCCTGGCGTTCATGCGCACCGGCAATCTTGCGCGGGCGGCGGCCGAGTTGCAGACCAGCAACGTCAGCGTACACCGGGCCATTCACTCGTTGGAAAGCGCCTTGCGTTGCCCGTTGTTCAAGCACGAGGGCCGCAACCTCACCCCCCTGGAAAGCGCTTACGTGCTGGAAGAACGCACACAGAAGCTGATTCAGGACGTGATCGAAAGCGTGCGCCTGACCCGTGAAGCCGCCGGGTTTTCCGCGGAGCGGTTCAAGCTCGGCTCGCTGTATTCACTGACGGTCAAGACCGTGCCGCAGTTGATCATGGGCCTGAAGATCCGCCGCAGCGAACTGAACATCGACCTGATCCTGGGCTCGAACATCGACCTGCTGTACAAGCTCAAGAACATGGAGGTGGACGCCATCCTGATCTCCCTGGACGACAGCGTGAACGACCCTGACTGCGAGCATATCGAGCTGTTTTCAGACGACATTTTTCTCGCCACGCCAGCCGATTCCGCCTTCGCCCAACGCAGTGAAGTGGACCTGGCCGAAGTGTGCAACGAGACCTTCATCACCCTCACCCAGGGCTTCGCCACCCATCAGGATGGTAATCGAGTGTTCAAGCAGGCGGGGTTCGAGCCGAAGGTGGCGATGCAGGTCAACGACATCTTCACCCTGCTGAGCATGGTCAGCTCCGGGGTCGGTTATGCCTTGCTGCCGGGACGGATTGCGGCGGTGTATGAAAACCGGGTGAAACTGATCCCGTTGCAGGAAAAGTATCGGCTGCAGCAGCACATCGGCGTGGTATTCCTGAAGGCCAAGGAGCGCGATCCGAATTTGCTGGCGTTGCTGGCGGAGTGCCGGATGTATGCCAATCGCCAGACTTGAGACCCAGTCACCTTCATCGCGAGCAGCCTCGCTCCCACACAGGATGGTGAACACCGATCCAATGTGGGAGCGAGCCTGCTCGCGATGAGGACAGCCCGCTCAGCGAAAATTCAAAGCCTTAGCCCAACAACCCCCGCATGATCAGATACAACAGCGAAGGCCCGAGCAAGCACCCGAGCGCCGTGTAGAACGCCGCCGTCAGGCAACCATACGGCACCAGTTTCGGATCGGTGGCCGCCAGGCCGCCGGCCACGCCGCTGGAAGTGCCCATCAACCCGCCAAAGATCACCGCACTGCGCGGATTGTTAAGGCCAATAAAGGGTGCCACGAACGGCGTCGCCACCATCACCAGGATCGCCTTGATCAAACCGGCGGCGATGGACAGCGCCATCACCTCGGAACTGGCACCGATCGCCGCGCCAGTGACCGGCCCGACGATGTAGGTCACCGCTCCGGCGCCGATGGTGGTCAGGCTCACCGCGTCGGTGTAACCGAAGGCCATCGCCACTCCGACACCGGCGATGAACGAGGTGGCCACCCCGACGAACAACGCCAGCACCCCGACGAAACCAGCGCGCTTGAGCTCCTCGACACTCACCCCAAACGCCGTGGCGACAATGGCGAAGTCACGCAGCATGGCGCCGCCCAGCAGGCCGATGCCCGAGAGCAGCGGAATGTCTACTACACCCTTCTGCCCGCCGGTCATCGCACCGCCGATGTACGACAGCACCAACCCCAGGAGAATCGCGATGGCCGAACCGTGCAGGCGGCCCTTGGTGAACGTGTCGCTGATCCAGTACGACACCCACATGGTGATGCCGACAATCGCAAAGCCACTGAGCAGACCGTAGCCGGTGATCACTTTCATCATTGATTCGTACATGGCAATCACCCGACTGTCTTGGCGGAAACATCGGTTTCAGGCCCTTTGTTGCCGATGCGCACCAGCACCGGCACCATCGCAAAGGCAATCACCACCGCCAGGGTCCCAGCCAGAATCGCCATTGGCCCGCCCTTGAGCGCGCCATAGACGTTTTGCTGGGCCGCCATCGCGACCACGATAGGAATGTAGATCGCACTCCAGAATTCCACGCCGGCTTCGGATTTGCCCTTGAACAGGCCGCGTTTGCTCAGGTAACTGCCCAGGCCGATCAACAGCAGCATCGCAATGCCGACACCGCCGACGTTGGCCGGCACGCCGATCAGTTTGCCCAGCAGCTCACCGATGAAAATACCCGCCAGGGTACAAAAGGCCAAAAACGCCACACCGTAAATAATCATTGTTGTAGTCCTCAAAGTGCATCGTCGAAGTTGTTGTTTTTGTGCTTCGCCAGCTTGAGTCGGTGGTTTAGGGTCGGCGGCGTCCCTCCTCTCTGAGCAGCGTCTGCAAGGTGTCCAGGCGCGCACCGTCGAAGGCAATGACGGTGCCCTGCTCGAACACCCGACGCGCCAGTCCCGTCAAAACCGCACCGGGTGGCAGTTCGATCTGTAACCGCACGCCTCGCTCGTAGGCGCTTTGCACGGTGCCGCGCCAATCCACCACGCGGCACATGTTGAAGGCCAGGTCCTCACGCAAGGCGTCGGTGTTCACCACGGGCCGGGCACGACTGCCGCTCAGATAACCCAAAGCGGGCGCTTTCAACGACACGTCGGCAAACACCTGGGCCAACGCCCGGGCCGGGACCTCCAGCAACGGGCAGTGGGACGGTACGCTCACCGCCAGCCGACACGCTTTCGCGGCGCCCTGGCGGCGTGCTCTCTCGGCAACGCTGGCCATGGCCTCGTCACTGCCAGCGATGACCACCTGGTTATCGGCATTGATGTTGGCCAGGTAAACCGGCGTCATGGCGCTGTGTACCTGCGCGAGCAACGCCTCCACTGTCGCCAGATCAAGGCCGATGATCGCCGTCATGCCGTAGCCTCGCGGATACGCCTGCTGCATCAGTTCGCCACGCAGGCTGACCAGGCGCAATGCATCATCGAACCCCAGCGCACCAGCCACCACCGCCGCCGGGTACGCGCCGATGGACAGGCCCGCGACGTAATCCGGCACAGGTGCCTGTTCCAACAATTGCCGGGCCGCCGCGACACCGGCGATCAACAGACACAGTTGTACGGCTCGGGTCGATTGCAACGCCTCGGTGCTGTCCAGCTGTCGTACGTTTTCGCCCAGCACTTCACAGGCCAGTTCCAGCAGTTGCGGCGACACGCCCTGGAGCATGCCCGCTCGCTGCGCACCCTGGCCGGGGAATACCAAAAGGCTGCTCACGCCACTTGCTCCAGCGCCGGTTGCCATGGATCGGTCACCAGACGCGCCTGAAGATTATCCTTGAGCAATACCCGCCGCGCCGAGCCGGCCCACTCGCGCAGGGCGACGGCGCCGAAGGGGGTTTGCAGTTGCATGTCCACGGCGCACGTCGAACCGTCCAGTTGTGCCAACAAATCCCTGGCCTGGATACGATCCAGCGGATCCGGTGTGCGCAGGATCAAGTCCAGATCGCTGCGTGCATGCAGCGCCTGGATGCCACTGGCCAGTTCAAATCCGGCGCTGCCGCTGACGCCCCAGATCCAGCCGCTGGCATCCAGCATCGGCCGCACTTGAGCGAGCGCCTGCAACGCCGGCAATTCACGGCGCAATGCGACATGGCAAAGGTCCTCCGGGCGCACCCGGCGCTGGATCGCCGCCACCGGCATCGACGTGGCGTAACGCTGTTCCCGCGAGACGCCTCGCACGCCCACGGCAATTTGTCCCGGCGCGGTGATCGCTCGCCGCACCACCACCGGCTGCTCAAGGCTCAAGGACTCAATGACCCACGCCGGCGCATCCGCAGGCAACGCCTGTGGAGTCATTCCCCATAGCAGGTCGTGGGCCAGGAAGGTGCTCACCACTGCGCTCTCAACAATTGGCGAACGGTGCTGGAAGCCGCACGATGCGTCGCCCCGAGACGGCTGCTCAGGTCCCGAGGCGCACCTGCCACTTCGTTGATCGCCTGTTGCAGACAATCCCTGACCCGTGCCAGATCCGCCGCGTTTGGCTGTTCGATCTGCTCCACCGACAGGGTTTCCCAGAGCAAACCGAGGCTGGAGAAACTGTCGATGTCGTAGGCCATCGGCGGCACGCTGGCGGCCAGGGCTTCAAGCTCTTCGACGCTGCGCAGGGTTACCCGCGCCGCCGAGGCCTTGCCCATGGCGTGGACCATCACGCCCGGATCACGCAAGGCGATCAGCCGGTTGGCCTGATAACCGTGGGCCAGGAACGCCCCGGACATCGCCTTGCCCACCAGCAAACCAATCACCGGATGCCCGGCCAGCCGCGCTCGGGCATAACTGTCTGCGGCACCGGCCAGGGCCTGATGAATGCCGAGGGCTTCTTCGCGACGACCATAGGCCTGGCTCGGCACATCGACGATGGCAATCAGCGCGCGCTTGCTGGACGCATCACGGTCGGCGTCAATAGCCTCATCCACGGCCTTGGCCAAGCCCCAGCCTTCCAGCAAACCGACTTCGCCGTTGCGGGCACGAGGGAAACGGCTATCGGGATCGGCCACGACGGCCAACAGCCGCACGTTCTGCTCGCCCAGCGTGACGTCGGCCACTTTCAGAGAAGCGGGCAATCCTGCCAACGGCGTGGCGCCGTCGCTCAGAGCCTCGAACCAGCGCAAGCCTCTCAACGAATACGAATTCATGGGCGTTCTCCCTGATACAGCTGGCGAACCGCGGCCGGTTCGATTTGCACTTCAGTGTCCAGTCGGGCCAAACGTTGCAGGAACACTTCGGCCTGACCGCTGCGGTGCTCGGCGGGTACACCCAACTGCAACAACTGGCTGACTTGCTCGCGGATCTGCGCCACGTCATCAGCCACATAGCGGTCCACCAACCCGGTGGCGAAGCGTTGCTCACCGCCGGTCAGGCTCCAGATGAACGGCCGATCACGCGAGTCGTACTCGTCGATCCCGGCTTCCTGCTCGATCACTTGCGGACCGTTCAGGCCCAGTCGCGCTTCCTGGGTCACCAGCAGATAGCTGCACAGCCCGGCGGCGATGGACATGCCGCCAAAACAACCGACGCTGCCGGCCACCACACCGATAACGGGCTGGTACTGGCGCAAGTCGACAATCGCCGAATGAATCTCGGCAATCGCCGCCAGCCCCAGATTGGCCTCTTGCAGACGCACGCCGCCGGTTTCCAGCAGCAACACGGCGCGGGTCGGGATGCCCTTGCGGTTGTCTTCAGCGGCCAGCTCCAGCGCGCCGGCGATCTTCGCCCCGCCGACTTCGCCAAGGCTGCCGCCCTGGAACGCGCCTTCGATGGCCGCGATCACCACCGGCAGGCCATCCAGCAAACCCTTGGCGATCACCACACCGTCGTCGCTTTGCGGCACCACGCCCTGGCGCAGCAGCCACGGCGACATGACTCGCTGGAAGGGGTCGAGCAGTTCACGGAACGAACCGTTATCCAGCAAGGCCTTGGCCCGTTGCCGGGCACCCAGCTCGACGAAGCTGTGTTTATTGAGCAACGCGGCGCTGTCAGTCATGGCCGATCTCCTCGAAGCCCTGTTCCAGGCGCAAACGCACCACCCCGGGGGTGGCGCCGAAATCGTGGATGTCGATCGCCAGGGCCGGCGGCATCTGGCCGTCGAACATGCGGGCGAACAGGTGTTGCCAGCGTTGTTCACTGCCGTTGACCGAGGTCTGCACCTGAATGGTCAACTTGCCCGCCAGGCCCGGCTCGATCAGCACTTCCAGGTCGCCCGAGCCGACACAGCCCACCAGCGCCCGGCCCCGTGGCGGCTGCCCGGCGGGAAATTCAAAGGATAAGGTTTGCATCAGCACACTCCTGGGAAGAGGCCATCGCCGCGCTCGATACGGTCGAGGAACAGGCAGGCGGCGAGCAAGTCAGCAGCGCCGCCGGGCGAGGCGTTCATGGCAATCAGTTGTTGGTCCAGCGCATGCAACTGGCGACGACCGCCCAGGCTGGCACTGCCACCGGCGTCGAGCACCGCTCTGGCACCGTGCTGCATGGCCTGCAAACCCGGCTCACCGGCGCGGTAGAGCACGCAGGTGTCGGCCAACGTCGTCATGATCGCCAACAAGGCATCGAGCCGGGCGTTCTGTTCTCCCGCCCCCGCCGCGCGACTGCGCTTGAGTTGTGGCAGGCCCAGGCCGGTGACGGCCGGGAACGCCAGTTGCGCTTCTTCCCGGGCACCGCGCACGCCGTAGCGTTGGGCCACTTGAGCGCCATGGCTGAAAGGTTTGGGGGCGTAGCGATCGTTAAGCAAGGCCAGGCGGGCGGCACGTAAAGTGACGGCGCTGGCGACGCTGGATTCAGGTTCCAGCGCGGCCGCAGCTACCAACAACCCCAACGCCCAGATCGCGCCGCGGTGGGTGTTCACACCATCGGTGGTAGCGAGCATCGCCGCTTCCCCCTCACGGCCGATCCGCCCAAGGGCTTCGCGCAACGGCAGGCCGATCTCGCCGCATTCAAGGGCGGCGTCGGCCATTTCCTTGAATGCCGGCCACAGCGACAGCGCCGAAGCGTGCATCAGCCCCAAGTGCAGATCAGTGTGGGCGCCATTGCCGCGCCGATCCACCAGGGCCGGTTTGGGTGACAGGTCGGCTTCGTCGATCAGCGCGTCCACGGCCATATCCGCCAAGCGCTCGGCCAAGGACAATTTTTTCGGTTGCAGGTTGAAGGCGTGCATTTACCAACTCCTGAACTTGGCGGGCGGGTTGTAGAGACCACCGGACCACTCCACCAGATCGGCCACGCTCTTGGCGGCGAGCAACTCGCGGGTGGCATCGGTGCGACGAATGCCGAGGTCTTCAGGCAGGGCAATCAAGCCTTCGCGGCGCATACGGGCAGTGTCTTTCGGGTTATGGCGCAAACCGATGGCAGTGACCCCGGCCACGGCCGCGATCATTGCCTGACGCTCTTCCAGCGAGCGGGCCTTGTACAGGTAGGCGATGCCTTCTTCGGTGAGCAAATGGGTGACGTCGTCGCCGTAGATCATGATCGGTGCCAGGGGCATGCCGGCTTTTTTCGCCACCTCCACCGCGTCGAGGGTTTCGACGAAGGTGGGTTTGCCGCCCTCCTGGAAGGTCTCGACCATCTGCACCACCAGTTTCTTGCCGCGCTCAAGCAGCGGCGCCTCACCATCGCCGTGGCGCATGTCGAGCCAGGCCGGCGTGCCGTGACGGCGCCCCCGCGGGTCGTGGCCCATGTTCGGCGCACCGCCGAAACCGGCCAGTCGGCCACGGGTCACCGTCGAAGAATGTCCGTCACCGTCCACCTGCAAAGTGGCGCCGATGAACAGGTCCACCGCGTATTGCCCGGCCAGTTGGCAGACCATGCGGTTGGAGCGCAGCGAGCCGTCATGACCGGTGAAGAACACGTCCGGCCGCGCGGCGATGTAGTTTTCCATGCCCAGTTCGGTGCCAAAGCAATGCACGCTTTCGACCCAGCCGCTTTCGATGGCCGGAATCAGGGTTGGATGAGGATTGAGGGTCCAGTTACGGCAGATCTTGCCCTTCAGGCCGAGGGACTCGCCGTAGGTCGGCAGGATCAGCTCGATGGCGGCGGTGTTGAACCCGATGCCGTGATTGAGGGACTGGACGTTGTGTTTTTCGTAGATCCCACGGATGGCCATCATCGCCATCAACACATGCACCGGCTTGATATGGCGCGGGTCGCGAGTGAACAACGGTTCGATGTAGAACGGCTTGTCGGCCACCACCACGAAATCGACCCAGGACGCCGGGATATCAACCCGTGGCAGGTCGCTGACATCGTCCACCAATTGGTTGACCTGGACGATGACGATGCCATCGCTGAAGGCCGCCGGCTCGATCAGCGCGGGGGTATCTTCGGTGCTGGGGCCGGTGTAGATATTGCCGGCACGGTCGGCCATGAACCCGGCCGAGAGCACCACGTTGGGAATCAGGTCCACCACCAACCGGGCATAGAGCTCGATGTAGGTGTGGATCGCGCCGACTTCCAGCAGACCGTCTTCGAGCAACTGGCTGATGCGCAGGCTCTGGGTGCCGGCGAAGGAAAAATCCAGCTTGCGGGCAATGCCGCGTTCGAACAGGTCCAGGTGTTCGGAGCGACCGACGCTGGGCATGATCATGTGCAGGTCGTGCAGCTTCGCCGGGTCGACTTTGGCCAGAGAGCGTGACAGGAAATCCGCCTGCTTCTGGTTATTGCCTTCCAGCACCACGCGATCGCCCGGAAGGATCAACGCCTCCAGCGCCGCGACGATCTTGTCGGTGGGCAACACCACACCGTCGGCAAGCCCCTTCACCAGCTCGAGACGCCGCTGCTTTTCGCAACGCCGCCGCGTCCAGCGCGAGTCGGGGGATATTGTTGTTGTCATGACCACTCCACGGGTTCGCTGTCGTGGGGGTCACATTAGGAGTGTTGTGGCGCGGGCATCAATCAAGCTAAGTGGCGAACTATTACGGTTAGGGTAATGGTCTGCGCATAGGGTCCATTCGGGCGGTATTCACATACTCAAACAGCCCCCAACAAAAAGCCCCGCTTCCTTTCAGAAGCGGGGCTTTTTGCGTATCAGGCCAGTTGAGGCTGTGCGCTCATGGGCTGAAGCGGCAGTAACGGAGCGTGGGGATCGGCCTTGACCGATGCACGCCACGCCGACAGCCATTCGGTATGCCCCTCGCTCCAGACCTGCTCATGCAGGCGGGACAGGGCCACCGGGTCGCTCAGCAGCGCCAGTCGCTCGCTGTTGTTCAGGCCCGCCGGGCCAACCTTGAGGGCATGACGAACCCGTTCGATCCGCAGCCATTCGATCGGCTCGGCCTGGCCGTGACGCGAGGTGGCCAGCGCAAAGGCCAGGGCGTTCTGTTGCGGATCGACCACTGCGCGGATGAAACCGTCGTTCAGCGCGTGCCAACGGTTTTCATGAGTGTACTGGTCAGTCGACAGCAGTTCCTGTGGCGGTGCGTATTCCTCGGGGATCAGGAACAGGCTTTCATCACGGGACTTCAAGCCAAGGCCCACTCGGCTGGAGATCACCGACACCGGAATCGACAGCATCAGCGAACCGACGATCGGCACCAACCACCACAAAAAGCTCGGGTTCAGCCAGATCACCAGCAAGGCCCAGAAGAAGCCCAGCAGGGTTTGCGGGCCGTGGCGCTTGACGGCTTCGCTCCAGGGCGTGGAGTCGTCGTCACGCTTGGGTGAATTCCAGGTAGCGGCCCAACCCAGGAAGGCGGCGAGCACGAAGCGGGTGTGGAAAATCATCCGCACCGGCGCCAGCAGCATGGAGAACAACATCTCCAGCAGCATCGACATCGTTACCTTGAACTTGCCACCAAACTCTTTCGCGCCCTTGGCCCAGATCAGGATGATGCTCAGCAGCTTGGGCAGGAACAGCAACACGATGGTGGTGGAGAACAGCGCGATGGCTTTTTCCGGATGCCACTGCGGCCACAACGGGTACAACTGGCGTGGCTCGAGGAAGTATTGCGGTTCCATCAGCGTGTTCACCGCCAGCAGCGCGGTGGATAGCACCAGGAAGAAGAACCACAGCGGTGCCGACAGATAGGACATCACGCCGGTCAGGAATACCGCGCGATGCACCGGGTGCATGCCCTTGACCAGGAACAGCCGGAAGTTCATCAGGTTACCGTGGCACCAGCGACGGTCACGCTTGAGTTCGTCCAGCAGGTTCGGCGGCAACTCTTCATAGCTGCCCGGCAAGTCATAGGCAATCCAGACGCCCCAGCCGGCACGGCGCATCAGCGCTGCTTCAACGAAGTCGTGGGACAGGATGGCCCCGGCGAACGCCCCTTTACCAGGCAACGGCGCCAGGGCGCAGTGCTCGATGAACGGCTTCATGCGGATGATCGCGTTGTGACCCCAGTAGTGGGATTCCCCCAACTGCCAGAAGTGCAGGCCGGCGGTGAACAACGGACCGTACACCCGAGTGGCGAATTGCTGCATGCGCGCATACAGCGTGTCCATGCCCGAGGCGCGTGGCGCGGTCTGGATGATGCCAGCATCCGGCGTGGCTTCCATCAGGCGCACCAGGCTGGTCAGGCACTCGCCGCTCATCACGCTGTCGGCGTCGAGCACGACCATGTACTTGTAGTCACTGCCCCAGCGACGGCAGAAGTCGTCGAGGTTACCGCTCTTGCGCTTGACGCGACGACGACGGCGGCGATAGAAAATCTTGCCAAAGCCCCCGGCTTCACGGCAGACGTCCAGCCAGGCTTGCTGCTCGGCGACACAGATATCGGTTTCGTTACTGTCGCTGAGTACGAAGAAGTCGAAACGATCCAGGTCCCCGGTGGCCGCAACCGACTCGAACGTGGCGCGCAAACCGGCGAACACTCGCGGCACGTCCTCGTTGCAGATCGGCATCACCAGCGCGGTGCGGGCGTCCTTGGGAATTGGCTCGTTGCCGGCACTGGCACCGGAGATGCGGTACTTGTCGTGACCGGTCAGCAACTCGAGAAAACCCATCAGCGCCGTCCAGAAACCGGCCGATACCCAGCAGAACAGGATCCCGAACAGAATCAGGATGCTGGTCTGCAATGCATAGGGCAGCACCTGGGTAGCGGTCTGCAACAGCGGCTGGTGCAGGACTTCGTCCAAGTCCACCAACGACCAGCCCTGGTACGGCATGATGCCCTTCATGTACCAGCCGGCGACGATGGTCTGGCCGAGCATCAGGATCAGCAGGATATAGCGACGGATCGAACCCACGGTGCGCCAGCGTGCGTGCGGCAGCACGCGCTCGTCCTTGGGTGGCTTCGGCGGGTTGGTGCGACCTGTCAGGCGACGCCAGGCGCGCACCAGGATATTGGTGCGCCACGGCTCCGGTACCACCTTGGTCCGACGAATCGGCGGCGTGGCTTTGAGACAGACACGCCCGCTGGCGTCGAGCGCCAGCATTTCGGCGTCTTCGAGTTCTTCGGCGGTGCTCAGGGTCAGCCGACGGCCCACCGAGGCTTGCGCCGCTTCGGTAGGTGCATCGAAAGTCGACGACGAAAGGCGCTCGTGCAACTCGCTGAAAGACTTGCAGCCCGCCAGCTCGGCACGCTGCGCATCGGTCATGGGCAAATGGGCCAGATACTCGCTGAGCGTCTCTGGCTGTACTGGAGTATTACTCATCGGCTGGCAACTGATAGCTCCAGGTCTCGGTCAGGACTTGTTCAGTCGGTTCCGGTTCCTGCGGGGTTGGGGTCGACTCAGCGGCAGTGGACGCGTTGTCGGCCTTGGCTTCTTTTTCCTGCTCTTTCTCTTGCGCGGTTTCCTTATCGCTCTGCTGCCTGGCGACCTTGTCAGCCTTGGCAAGGGTCGTGGTCACCGCATGGGACGCGGCCGGCGCTTCAACCGGAACCAACGGACGGACCAGCGCGGCGCGCAATTCAGTGGACTGTTTCGGGTCTTTGATCTTCAGTCGCAGGGTCAGGCGCCAGCCCTTGGTTTCAGGGTTGTAACGCACATTATTCTCGACGATCTCGCCGTTTTCGCCGACGCTCACCTGACTACGCACTTCGGCGTCTTCCGGCAGGGCTTGCAGAGAAGGACCTTCGAAGTCCACCAGATAAGCCACGCTGCCGTCCGGCTGACGGATCAGGTTGGACTGCTTCACGTCACCGGTCGAACGCAGGGTCTGCTTGACCCAGGCGCTGTCCGGCGAATGCAGGTTGGCTTCGTCGAGGGTCCAGTGCAGGCGGTAGGCGAAGTCCAGCGGCTGACCTGGCTCAGGCAGCTTTTCCGGGCTCCAGAACGCCACGATGTTGTCGTTGGTTTCGTCAGCGGTCGGAATTTCAACCAGATCGACGGAGCCCTTGCCCCAATCGCCTTTCGGTTCGATCCAGGCACTTGGACGCTTGTCGTAGCGGTCATCGAGGTCTTCGTAGTGGCTGAAGTCACGACCGCGTTGCAGCAGGCCGAAACCACGCGGGTTTTCTACCGAGAAATTGCTCACGGCCAGGTGTTTCGGGTTGTTCAACGGGCGCCAGATCCACTCGCCGTTGCCGGCATGGATCGACAAGCCGCTGGAGTCGTGCAGCTCTCGACGGTAGTTCAGGATCTTGGACGGCTGGTTGGCGCCGAACAGGAACATGCTGGTCAACGGAGCAATGCCCAGCTTGGTGACGCGATCTCGCAGGAACACGCGCGACTTCACGTCGACGACGGTGTCGGTGCCCGGACGCAGGATCATGCGATAGGCACCGGTAGCCCGTGGCGAATCCAGCAGGGCGAAGATCACCAGGTGCTTATCGGTCGGCTTCGGACGCTGGATCCAGAACTCGCGAAAGCGCGGGAATTCTTCACCCGATGGCAGGGCGGTATCGATGGCCAGGCCACGGGCGGACAAACCATAAACCTGGCCCTTGCCGATGACGCGGAAGTAGCTCGCGCCCAGCATGGTCATGATTTCGTCTTGCTTGTCAGCCTTGTTGATCGGGTACAGCACGCGAAAACCCGCGTAGCCCAGTTTCTCCGTGGACTTGGGATCGAACTTGACGTCACCGAAATCGAAGCGCGTCGGGTCATACTTGATTTCATCGACGGTGGTCGCGGTGATCTCGTTGATCTTCACCGGCGTGTCGAAATGCATGCCTTGGTGATAGAAGGACAGCCTGAACGGCGTCTTCTGATCGGCCCACTCGGCTTTTTCGGTGCGGAAACGGATTTTTTGATAGTCAGCGAATTTCATTTCGCGGAATTCGTTCGGCAGATTGCTGCGCGGGGCTTCGAATTTTTGCCCGGCCAGTTCTTGAGCCTTCGCCGATACATCATCCAGGCTGAATGCCCACAGTTGGCCCGCGCCAAACAGGCACAGCAGGGCCGAGCCCGCTACCAGAGCGTTTCTAAACCGTTTGGCAGTCATTTTTGGTGCATTACAGGGACTAACAATCACGAGCAACCCTCGCCGAAAACAGATCAAAAAACCAACGGCCAGATAAAGTATCTGCAAGGTATCGGCATTGAAATCCGCACCTGCAGGCCACTCTTGCCAAGTTGGCGAGCATTGTTCCGACTCCGATGGGACAAAATGATTCCCCAAACGGCCCAGGACAAGTCTCTACCTAAGTCAAATGGACCAGCGAACGCTGGTCCCCCGTAGCGCGCGATTATCTAGTAGCCCGCGTGACAACGCATCAGGGGTAACAAAGTATTTATCGAGAAAACTCCCTGTTTTGCCTCGAAACAGGACCGAAAAGATGTTTCAAACACTTTCAGACCTGTAACAGGAAGGTTACCGGGCCGTCGTTAACCAGATGCACCTGCATGTCGGCGCCGAATCTACCTGATGCCACAGTGCCATGCACCTGTTTCGCGTGGGTGAGCAGGTAGTCAAAGAGTTCCTCGCCCAAGGCCGGAGGTGCGGCCGTCGAAAAGCTCGGGCGTAATCCGCTTTTGGTGTCCGCCGCCAGGGTGAACTGCGACACCAACAGCAAGCCACCGCCGACATCTGCCAGGGACAGGTTCATCTTGCCATCAGCGTCGCTGAACACCCTGTAGTTCAGCAGCTTGTGCAGCAGCTTGTCGGCGCTGGCCCGGGTGTCCTCGGGCTCGACCGCTACCAGGACCAGCAGGCCTTGGTCCACCGCGCCAACGACTTCCCCTGCGACCTCGACCCGGGCGCCGCGGACCCGTTGCAACAGCCCCTTCATGCTTCTTCGGGCGGCAGGTCGAGCAGGCGCCGGGCCATTTGGGCGGCGGCGCGCACCAACGCATCGGTAATACCCGGCTCCGAAGCGGCGTGACCGGCGTCGCGGATCACCTGCAGTTCGCTGTTGGGCCAGTTCTGATGCAGTTCCCAGGCATTGTCCAGCGGGCAGATCACATCGTAGCGCCCGTGCACGATGACGCCCGGTAGATGGGCGATCTTGCCCATGTCTCGGATCAACTGGTTGGGTTCAAGGAATGCGTTATTGGTGAAGTAGTGGCACTCGATCCGGGCAATCGACAGCGCGCGCTGCGGCTCGGAGAAGCGATCGACCACCAGCGGGTTCGGGCGCAGGGTCGCCGTACGGCCTTCCCAGGTCGACCAGGCCTTGGCCGCGTGCATCTGGGCGATCTGGTCATTGCCTGTCAGGCGTTTGTGGAAAGCAGCGAGCAGGTCGTCGCGCTCGTCCAGGGGGATCGGTGCGATGTAATCCTGCCAGTAATCGGGGAACAGGCGACTGGCGCCGGCCTGGTAGAACCACTCGATTTCCTGCGGACGGCAGAGAAAGATCCCACGCAGAATCAGGCCGTGTACCCGCTCGGGATGGGTCTGGGCGTAAGCCAAGGCCAGGGTCGAGCCCCAGGAGCCGCCAAACAGCACCCATTTTTCGATGCCCAAATGTTTGCGGATGCGCTCCAGATCTTCGACCAGATCCCAAGTGGTGTTGTTTTCAAGGCTGGCATGAGGGGTGGAGCGGCCACAGCCGCGCTGGTCGAAGGTAACGATGCGGTACAGGTTCGGATCGAAGTAGCGACGGCTCTGGGCATCGCAACCGGCACCCGGGCCACCGTGAATGAACACCACAGGCAGGCCTTCCGGGGAACCGCTTTCATCGACATAGAGCGTGTGGGTGTCATCGACAGCCAGATCGTGCCGGGCATGAGGTTTGATCTGCGGGTACAAAGTCTGCATTGCGCGCTCCGTAAGGGGTCGAGTCATCCCTGGGGGGACTTCTATTTAATCTGCCGTCCGGCATCATAAACCCGAATTACCCGAATGAGCATGTCCCCTGCGCAGTCAAAGCGTGTCAGCCAGATACGCCAGCAGTGTGCGATACATCTGATCGACCTCCGGCACTTGGCCCCGGCCACGTAAACAGCCGTGAACCAATCCTCCCCCGACATACAGCACAGCATCCACACCTGCGCTGTTCAGCCGCTCGCTATAAAGGACGCCGTCGTCGCGCAACGGGTCCCATTGCGCCACGACGACCAGCGCTGGCGGCAGGCCGCTCAGGTCATCGGCGAGCAACGGCATGGCGAGGGAAGACGGTTGAGCGTCGCTCAGATAGAGGGCGTGATAACTGTCCA
Source organism: Pseudomonas sp. A214 (assembly GCF_900156295.1). NCBI lineage: Bacteria > Pseudomonadati > Pseudomonadota > Gammaproteobacteria > Pseudomonadales > Pseudomonadaceae > Pseudomonas > Pseudomonas sp. A214. The sequence goes on along the minus strand of NZ_LT707062.1, from coordinate 1,183,513 downwards.
GATCGCTGCTGCTCAACAGTGGCGCATCGGCACATTCGCGCCGCGAGGGCAGATGGGCCGGGCCACCGAGGGCGGGATAAATCAGCACCTGACCCCGTGGCAGCGCTTGCCCGGCATCGCGCAAGGCCAGGCATAACGCGGCGGCGAGATTGCCTCCGGCGCTGTCACCGGCCACCAGCCGACGGCGAGGGTCGATGGCAAAGGGGGTGGCCGCCAGGTGATGCCACACGGCGAGGCAGTCTTCAAAGCCGGCGGGGAACGGATGCTCCGGCGCCAGTCGATAATCTACCGCCAGCACCAGCACGCCGAGGGTCGCGGCCAGTTCCATGCAGATGAAGTCGTGGGAGTCCAGATCACCCACCACCCAGCCGCCACCGTGCAGATAAAGGATGCATGGCCAGCCTTCGGACGGCGGCGCGCTTCGAGGACAGTAAGCCCGCACGGCTACCCCGGCCAGCTCGAGATCCTCGACTGCCAGCGCTTGCGGGCATGGCGGGGTGAAGGCCCGGCACATCTGGCTGTAGGCCTGGCGCAGACCAGGGAGGCTGTTGTCCGGGGCGTTGAAGCTCAGGGTTTGGTCGATGAAGGCGGACATTGCCTGGGAGAGTGGATAAGTAGCCATGGAACGACGCCAACATAGAGGATCGGGATGGGCGCTGATTATGAGACGAGGGGATCTAAGTGAGAGCAAGGCTTGCCCGCGATGACGGCGGTACATTCAACATCAGTGTCGACTGACATATCGCCGTCGCGGGCAAGCCTTGCTCCTACAGATAAATCCCCTCGCCACGATCATCTAATCGTCAATTCTTGAGACTGGCCTGCACCGCCGCCACGCCATCCTTGCCGTCAAAACTGGTCACCCCGGTGAGCCAGCGCTGAAGATCCTCGGGGTGCTCACGCAGCCATTGCCGGGCGACGTCCTGGGGTGTCTTGCGCGCCATGATCGGCACCATCAACTGACTTTCCTGGGCGGCGGTGAAAGTGAGGTTTTCCAGCAAGCGGTTCACGTTCGGACAACGCTGGGCGTAGTCCGGCGCGGTGACGGTGGAGACCGTCGCGGCGCCTTCGTTCGGGCCGTAGACGTCTTCGCTGCCCGTCAGGTAGGTGATGTTCATATTGATGTTCATCGGGTGCGGGGTCCAGCCGACGAACACCACGAACTCCTTGCGATTCACCGCCCGCTGCACCGCCGCCAGCATCCCGGCCTCACCGGACTCGATCAGCTTGAAGTCCTTGAGGCCAAAGTGATTGGTTTCAATCATGGTCTTGATGGTGGTGTTGGCGCCGCTGCCCGGCTCGATGCCGTAGATTTTTCCGCCGAGCTGCTCCTTGAACCGGGCGATGTCGGCGAAAGTCTTGAGGCCCGCTGCGGCCACGTAGTCCGGCACCGCCAGCGTGGCTTGGGCATCGGCAAGGCTTGGCTGGTCCAGGACTCTCACCTGGTTGGCCGCCAGGAACGGAGCGATGTTGTTGTCCATCGCCGGTTTCCAGTAGCCCAGGAAGATATCGAGGCGCTTGTCACGAATGCCAGCGAAGATGATCTGCTGCACGGCGCTGGTCTGTTTGCTTTCATAACCCAGACCGGTGAGCAACACATCGGCCATGCCACTGGTGGCGATCACGTCGGTCCAGTTGACCACGCCCATGCGCACCGTCTGGCAGGACGCCGGCTCGGCGGCCATTGCCCCGCTGCTCAGGATGGCGGTACCGCAGAGGATCGACAGACAGCGTTTGAACAGTCTTTTCATCGGGAAGGTCTCGTGCGGCAGCGATTATTGTAGGTCGGTGTCTTGGTGCACCGTGACCGGAACATTACGCAGCGTCGAGGGGCTGAAGATGAACTGTGGCGACCCGGTTTTGCACGGTGGCGACCGTTCCCCTGCGAGGCTCAAGGCCACATCTATCTGAGGGAGCAAGGCTTGCTCCCACCCCCCCCTAGCCCCAGGAAACAGGCATTATTTCTTGTAGGCCTGCTGCCCCCACGCCAGCAAGCCTTCCAGCAATTCCCTGAGCACCACCTGGGTCGGTTCCGCCAGATCCGCACGGTAGTTGAACGGCTCGAACTCTTCCATGTAGGTGCTCTGGCACAGTTCCAGTTGCACCGCGTGGATGTCCTCAGCCGGGTTGCCGTAGTGCCGGGTGATATGTCCGCCCTTGAAACGTCCGTTGAGCACGTGGGTAAATTCGCCGTGGCGGGCGCAGATGGCTTCGAGCTGGCTGGCCAGGGTCGGGTCGCAACTGGCGCCGTTGAAGGTGCCAAGGTTGAAGTCCGGCAACTTGCCGTCGAACAGGTGTGGGATCACCGAACGGATCGAGTGGGCGTCGAACAGCAAGGCATAGCCGAATTCGGCCTTGAGCCGCGCCAGTTCCTGCCGCAGGGTCTGGTGGTAAGGCACCCAGATCTGTTGCAGATAACTCGCCCGCTCCGCGGCGGACGGCTCCAGCCCCTGGCGAAACAATGGTACGCCATCGAACAGGATCGAAGGATACAAACCGGTGGTGGCACCGACGTACATCGGTTTGTCATCGTCGGGGCGGTTCAGATCGATCACGAACCGTGAATATTCAGCGGCCAGGGTGCTGGCGCCCAGTTCGGCGGCGAACTCGTAAAGCTTGGGAATATGCCAGTCGGTGTCCGGCAAGCTCTGGGCCTCAGGGATCAAACCAGCCTTCACCGCCGGGGTCAGGCGCAGGCCGGCGTGGGGCATGCTGATCAACAGCGGCACGCGCCCTTGCTTGAAATTCAGGACCTTCTCCACAACCGTTCTCCTTAATCGATTTCCACGCCGTGACGCACGACGCGTTTTTCCAGATCGCCACCCAGCCAGTACGACAGGTCGGCCGGGCGGTCGATGTGCCAGGCGACAAAGTCCGCGACTTTGCCGACTTCCAGCGAACCGTGAGTGGCAGCCATGCCCAAGGCCTGGGCCGCATGAATCGTCGCCCCCGCCAGGGCCTCCTCAGGGGTCATGCGAAAGCAGGTGCAGGCCATGTTCAACATCAAGCGCAACGACAGCGCCGGCGATGTACCGGGGTTGAGGTCGCTGGCCACGGCGATCTTCACCCCGTGCTTGCGCAGGGCATCCATGGGCGGCAGCTGGGTTTCGCGCAGGAAATAAAATGCCCCCGGCAGCAGCACCGCCACCGTGCCGGATTCGGCCATGGCCCTGGCGTCGTCCTCGGTCATGAATTCCAGATGATCGGCCGACAGCGCCTGATAACGGGCCGCCAGGCTTGAACCGTGCAGCGACGACAATTGTTCAGCGTGCAGCTTCACCGGCAGGCCCAGTTGTTGGGCGGTGATAAACACCCGTTCGACCTGCGCCGGGGAAAACGCCAGGTACTCGCAAAATGCATCCACCGCATCCACCAACCCTTCGGCGGCGAGGGCTGGGAGCATTTCGGTGCAAATGTGCTCGATGTAGTCATCGGCGCGATCAGCGTATTCCGGTGGCAAGGCGTGGGCCGCCAGGCACGTGCTGCGCACGCTGACCGGCAGCTGTTCACCCAGGCGACGGATGACCCGCAGGATCTTGCGTTCGCTGGCCAGGTCCAGGCCGTAGCCGGATTTGATTTCCACCGTGGTCACGCCATCGCGCATCAGGCTTTTCAGGCGTTTGGCGGCGCTGTTGAACAGTTCATCTTCGCTGGCGGCCCGGGTAGCGCGCACGGTGCTGGCGATGCCCCCGCCGGCCGCTGCGATCTCGGCGTAGCTGACGCCCTGCAGGCGCTGTTCGAATTCACCGCTGCGGTTGCCGCCGAACACCGTGTGGGTGTGACAGTCGATCAGCCCAGGAGTGACCCAGGCGCCCTTGAGGTCGTTGACGGCCGGATAGTCACCGACCGGCAGCTCGGCGCGCGGGCCGATCCATTGAATCAGCTCGCCGTGGGTGACGATGGCGGCGTCTTCGATGATCGAGTAGACGCCCTGGGCCATGGTGGCGGCGTGGCAGTTTTGCCAGAGGGTTTTCATCCCGGTTTCCTCGAATTATTGAAGATCGAATCGCGAGCAGGCTCGCTCCCACAAGGACTTCTGGTGTACCGGGGGCTCTACACCACCCCCTGTGGGAGCGAGCTTGCTCGCGATGAGGTCCTTACAGGCTCGGCAACAACTGCGCCGTGACCAGTTCATTCAGGCAACGACTGGCCAACAACTCGCTCGCCGCATTGATGTCCGGCGCGAAGAACCGGTCTTTCTCATAGAACGGCACTTCTGCGCGCAAGAGGGCGCGGGCCTGCTCCAGCTTGGCAGAGGTCTTCAAACCGCCGCGCAGATCCAGCCCCTGGCACGCCGCCAGCCATTCCACCGCCAGAATCCCCCGGGTGTTCTCGGCCATTTCCCACAGCCGCTTACCGGCGGCGGGGGCCATGGACACATGGTCTTCCTGGTTGGCCGAAGTCGGCAGGCTGTCCACCGAATGGGGATGGGACAGCGCCTTGTTTTCACTGGCCAGGGCAGCAGCGGTGACCTGGGCGATCATGAAGCCGGAGTTCACCCCGCCATTGGCCACCAGAAACGGCGGTAGTTGCGACATGTGCTTGTCCATCATCAGCGAAATACGCCGCTCACTCAGCGAACCGATTTCGGCGATTGCCAGGGCCATGTTGTCAGCGGCCATTGCCACCGGCTCGGCGTGGAAGTTGCCACCGGAAATCACGTCGCCCTCGGCGGCGAACACCAGCGGGTTATCCGACACGGCGTTGGCTTCGATCACCAGCACCTCGGCGGCCTGGCGGAACTGGGTCAGACAGGCGCCCATCACTTGTGGCTGGCAGCGCAGGGAATACGGGTCCTGGACCTTGTCGCAATTCTGGTGGGAAGCGGAGACTTCGCTGCGCTCGCCCAGCAGATCGCGATAAGCAGCGGCGGCATCGATCTGGCCTTTCTGGCCGCGCGCGGCGTGAATACGCGCATCGAATGGCGAACGCGAACCGAGCACCGCTTCTACCGTCAAGCTGCCCAGAGCCAGGGCGCCGGCGAACAGGTCTTCGCCTTCGAACAGGCCACGCAAGGCAAACGCCGTGGACACCTGGGTGCCGTTGAGCAGCGCCAGTCCTTCTTTTGCAGCCAGGGTCAGCGGCGCAAGGCCGGCCACTTTCAGCGCTTCGACAGCCGGCAACCATTCACCTTTGTAACGGGCCTTGCCTTCGCCCAACAGCACCAGGGACATGTGGGCCAGCGGCGCCAGATCACCCGAAGCGCCGACCGAGCCTTTCAACGGAATGTGTGGATAGACCTCGGCATTGATCAGCGCAATCAGCGCATCGATCACCTGCCGACGGATGCCGGAAAAACCCCGGCTCAGACTATTGACCTTGAGCACCATGACCAAGCGCACCAGCGCATCGCTGATCGGCTCGCCCACGCCAGCGGCATGGGACAGCACCAGAGAGCGTTGCAGGTTTTCCAGGTCTTCACTGGCGATGCGGGTCGAGGCCAGCAAACCAAAACCGGTGTTGATGCCGTAGGCCGTGCGATTCTCGGCGAGAATCTGCTCCACGCAGGCGACGCTGGCTTCGATCTGCGCCGACGCGCTGGCGTCGAGGCTCAGGGTCACGGGTTGCTGATAAATGTCACGCAATTGAGCCAGGCTCAATTGGCCGGGAATCAGGTTTAAGGCAGTCATGTATTGCTCCTTTTGAGAGTTTTGTTTTCACCCGCCAGTCGCTCCGGAATGTTCCGTTATCCGTCACCCTCGCCTTTTGGGCGGTGGATGCCTTGGCACGCTGGCGGTTTTTTGATCAATTCAAATTCGGTAAGGCGTTGTGCAACACGGCTGGATCTTTAAGCAGCGCGGCAGCGCTGGCGATGTCCGGCGCCAGCCAGCGGTCCTGGTCGTAGGCCGGCACATGCTCACGCAGCAGTTTCCAGGCAACGTCAGTGCCGGCACCGAAGCGTTGCGTCTTGAGAAACTCAAAAGCCTGGGCGGCCAGCAGGTATTCGATGGCGAGGATCTGCGTGCAGTTTTCCAACGCCCGGTGCAGCTTCAGGGCGGCGTTGGTGCCCATGCTCAGGTGATCTTCCTGCAAGCCCGAGGTGACAAAGTTGTCGAGCACCGCCGGCTGGGCCAGCTGGCGATTTTCCGCACACAGCGACGCGGCGACGTATTGCACGATCATCATCCCCGAATTTACCCCGGGGTTGGCCACCAGAAAGGCCGGCAGGCCGCTGACGTGGGGGTTGATCAAACGGTCGAGACGACGTTCGGCGATGGAGCCGATTTCGGCCATGGCAATCGCCAGCAGATCCGCCGCCAAAGCCACCGACTGACCGTGGGGGTTGGCCTGGGACATGACCCGGAAGCTCTCGGGCGTGCCCAACAACAGCGGGTTATCGGTGCTGGCGTTGAGTTCGGTTTCGATCTGTTGCCGGGCATGGGCCAGTTGGTCGCGAGCGGCACCGTGGACCTGAGGAATCGAGCGGATGCTCAACGCATCCTGGGTGCGAATGCCCAGGCTCGAAGCGATGACTTCGCTGCCGTCCAGCAGTGCCCGCAAGTTGACGCCGACCTGTTGCATGCCAGGGTGCGGCTTGAGGGCGATGATCTGGGCATCGAACGCCGCGATCTGCCCGCGCTGGGCCTCGAAGCTCATGGCGCCGATCACGTCGGCCCATTGCAGCAGCCGCGTCGCATCGGCCAGGGCCAGGCAACTGAGGCCGGTCATGCACGGCGTGCCGTTGACCAGGCACAAACCGTCCTTGGCCCCCAGTTGCACCGGTTGCAAGCCCTCTGCGGCCAGAGCCTGTTGCGCCGAGACGATTTGCCCGCGATAGCTGACATTGCCAACGCCCAACAACGCGATGCTGATATGGGCCATGTGGGTCAGGTAGCCCACCGAACCCTGGGACGGCACTTGCGGGGTGATGCCGCGATTGAGCAGCGCCAGCAGGGCTTCGACCACCCGGCGATGAATGCCGGACTTGCCCTGGCTGTAGTTGAGGATGGCCGCGCAGACAATCGCCCGGGTCTGTTCATCGGCCAGCGGCGCGCCAACGCCACAGGCATGGCTGAGCAGTGTGTTGCGCGACAATTGGCTGAGCTGTTCGTCCTTGAGCGAGACATTGCACAGGGCACCCAGGCCGGTGTTGACGCCATAAGCGCGCTCGCCGCTTTCGACGATGCGCTGGACGATGGCCTGGGCATTGTCGATCCGCGCCCAGGCCTGGGCCGACAGCTCAAGCTCGGCACCGAAGCGGGCGACCGCGACCACATCCTGCCAACGCAACGGCGCGTCGGCGATTACGATTTTTTCAGCCTGGGACATCTTCAACCTCATGCCTATAACCTGAACATTGATGCAGCTTTACCGGCGCCATCGCGAGCAGGCTCGCTCCCACAGGGATTTGCTTTGGACACAAAATGGGGTGAACAAAAAAGACCCCATTGTGGGAGCGAGCCTGCTCGCGATGGGAGCAGCCCAGCCACCACAAATCCCTCAAACCACCGCAGCCCTGCGCTGCACAAACCGATCAACATACTCATCCGCCGGCGAGTGCAGGATCTCTCGGGGTGTGCCGACCTGGATCAGCTTGCCATCCTTGAGAATCGCGATGCGGTTGCCGATGCGCACGGCTTCGTCGAGGTCGTGGGTGATGAACACGATGGTCTTGTGCAGGGTCTTTTGCAGTTCCAGCAACTGGTCCTGCATTTCCGCGCGGATCAGCGGGTCGAGGGCGCTGAAGGCTTCGTCCATCAGGATGATGTCGGTATCCGCCGCCAAGGCACGGGCCAGGCCCACGCGCTGGCGCATGCCGCCGGAGAGCTGGTGCGGGTATTTGTTCTCGTAGCCCTTCAGGCCCACGGTGTTGATCCAGTGCAGTGCCCGCTCAGTGCAGACCTGCTTGCTCTCGCCACGCACTTTCAAGCCATAGGCGACGTTGTCCAGCACGCTCTTGTGGGGCAACAGGCCGAAGCTCTGGAACACCATGCTGATCTTGTGCCGGCGAAATTCGCGCAGGGCTTCCATGTCCAGTTGCAGAATGTCTTCGCCGTCCACCAGGATCGCGCCGCTGGTAGGATCGATCAGCCGGTTGAAGTGGCGCACTAAAGTGGACTTGCCGGAGCCGGAAAGCCCCATGATCACGAAGATCTCACCGGTGCCAATGCTCAACGACAAGTCGTTCACACCGACCACGCAACCGGTTTCGGCCAGCACCTGGTCCTTGGTTTTGTTCTGGCGGATCAGCTCCAAAGCCTCTTTGGAACGATTGCCGAAAATCTTGAAGACGTTCTTGACTTCGATCTTGCTGATGGCTGCGTTGTTCATTTGCTCACCTCATGCCGAGGACGACCATAGGCCTGGGTAATGCGGTCGATGACCACGGCGAGAATCACGATCGCCAGCCCGGCTTCCAGGCCGCGTCCGACGTTGAGGGTCTGGATGCCCACCAGGACATCTTCGCCCAGGCCACGGGCGCCGATCATCGAAGCGATGACGACCATCGACAGGGCCATCATGGTGGTCTGGTTGATCCCGGCCATGATGCTTGGCAGGGCCAGGGGCAGTTGCACGCCGAACAGCTGTTGCCAACGGTTGGCGCCGAAGGCATTGATGGCTTCCATCACTTCGCCGTCCACCTGGCGAATGCCCAGGTCGGTCAGACGAATCAATGGCGGCGCGGCGTAGATCACCGTGGCGAAAATCGCCGGGACCTTGCCCAGGCCAAACAGCATCAATACCGGAATCAGGTACACGAAGCTCGGCATGGTTTGCATGATGTCCAACAACGGCATCAACACCGAACGCAGGCGATTGCTGCGGGCCGAGAGGATGCCCAGCGGAATGCCGATCAACACCGAAATAAATGTCGCCACCAGCATCAGGGCGAGGGTCTGCATCAGTTTGTCCCACAGGCCCACCGCGCCCACCAGGAACAGCAGGCCGACAATCACCGCCGTAGTCGCGACCTTGCGGGTGGCGTGCCAGGCAATGCCGCCGACGATGGCCAGCATCAACCACCAGGGTGCCATGCGCAGCAGGCCTTCGAGGTTGACGATGGCCCACAGCAAGGTGTCGGAAATGTGCCGGAACACATCGCCGTAGTTGGTCACCAGGGAGTCGACCCAACTGTTGACCCAGTCGGCGATGGAGAAGGTAAAGCTTTCGGGAAACATAAGAGACTCTCGATCAAGTGGATGCAGTGAACGTCCCGGCCAGCCCTAGGGTTGGCCGGGTGTATTCGACCTACAGAGCCGCGTCGATTTTCTTGGCCGCGTCTTCACTGACCCAGGCGTGCCAGACTTCAGGATGTTCCTTCAGGAAGATCTTCGCCAGTTTCGGCGACTCGATCCGCTCCTTGGCCATGCGCCCGAGGTTCTGGTTCAGGATATCGATGGGCAGATTGACCTTTTCCAGCACCGCCACCAGTTCAGGTGCTTCGTCGTGGAAGGTCTTGGACAGGCCGACCTTGATGGTCACGCTTTTGTCCACGCCCGGTTTTTCTTCCAGTTTCACCAGGTCCACCTGACCCATGAGCGGGGTTGGCGACCAGTAGTAGAACAGGATCGGCTCGCCGCGCTTGTAGCTCGACAGCACCGCCGCATCCAGGGCCGGACCGGTGCCGGGGCGGAAGTTGGTGTAGGTTTTTTCCAGGCCATAGCTTTTCAGCATTTCGCTGTTGTCCAGCTCACAGGTCCAGCCGGCCGGGCAGTTATAGAAGCGGCCCTTGGATGGCTCTTCCTGGTCCTTGAACACAGCGGCGTACTGGCCCAGGTCGGCGATGTTCTTCAGGCCCGGCGCCTTGGCTTCAAGCTTACGCTTGGCGTCACCCTCGATCACATAGCGCGGCACGTACCAGCCTTCGATGGCACCCACCACCGGGGCGCCGACACCGACGACCTTGCCGGCCTTCTCGGCCTTGTTCCAGACTTCACTGCGACCGACCCATTCTTCGGCGAACACCTGAATATCGTTGCTGCTCAAGGCGTTCTCCATGGTGATGGAGTTGCCTGGCAGACTGTCGGTCTTGCAGCCGTAGCCTTTTTCCAGCACCACTTGCATGACGTCGGTCAGCAACATGCCGCTTTCCCAGTTCAGACCGGCGAATTTCACCGGCTTGCCCGACTCGCACCAACCCGCCGCTTGCGTGGCGCCGGCACTGGCCAGCAGGCCCATGCAAAGCAATGTGGTCAGCAGGGTCTTGTTCGATTTCATTATGTGACGCTCCTAATCAGTGAATTGGCTTACGGCAGTCAAGAGGCATCCAGCCCTGTCAACATCCCATCAGGCCGCTTGGATGCGACCCGCCCTGCTCGGTTGTGCGTCAACCGCGTCCTGCTCGACCGGCAGGATCAATTGATCGGGTACAGCGCTGTGCCACTTCCTGGCGGCGAGGTAATACAGCACCGCCGGAACCACCAGGCCGATGATCCAGGAAATATCCACACCACCCATGGCTTCCACCAGCGGACCGGTATAGAACTTGGTGGCGATGAACGGCAGTTGAACCAGTACACCGAAGACATAGACGCTGATACCAAGGGCATTCCAACGACCGTAGCGACCGTTCGGGTCGGCCAGCGCCGGCACGTCATAGCGCTCGCGAGTGATGCAGTAGTAGTCCACCAGATTGATCGCGCTCCAAGGCGTAAAGAACGCCAGCAAGAACAGGATGAAAGACTTGAACGCACCGAGGAACGAGTGCTGACCGAGCAGCGCGATCAGGGTCGCCGCGCCGACGATGACCAGCACGAAGCCTAGACGCTGCAAGCGCGTGACGTTCAGGTGACCCCGAAAACCACTGATGATGGTCGCAATGCACATGAAGCTGCCGTAGGAGTTCAGCGTGGAGATAGTGACCTTGCCGAACGCGATGCTGAAGTACAGCAGCGCAGCGGTGGCACCGGTACCACCCAGACCAACGATGTAGGCCACTTCGTGACCCGCGAACTGCCCATTGGCCGAGGCGGCGGCAAACACGCCGAGGATCATCGCCACCTGCGCGCCGATGACTGAACCTGCGCCTGCGGCAAAAAAGGTTTTCACCGAGGAAGTCTTGCTCGGCAGGTAACGCGAATAGTCCGCCACGTAGGGGCCGAAGGCGATCTGCCAGGAAGCCGCGAGCGACACCGCAAGCAGGAAACTGCTCCAGCTGAAATGGCGGATTTGCAGGAGTGCGCCAACGTCCGTCTGGCTCATCAGGCGAGCGAACAGGTAAACAAAGGCGATCACACCAATGACGCTGGCGACACGGCCAATGAAGTGAATCACCCGATAACCGAGCACCGTGACCAGCACGATGGTACTGGCGAAAATGAGGATGCCGACACTGTCGCTGACACCAAACAACTGGCCCAGCGCCTGGCCGGAAAGCACGGTTCCGGTTGCGGTGAAACCCAGGTACATCAGGCACACCAGCACGATCGGGATAGCCGCGCCGTACACACCAAACTGCACCCGGCTGGAGATCATCTGCGGCAGGCCAAGCTTGGGCCCTTGCGCGGCATGCAACGCCATGACGCCACCGCCGAGCAGTTGGCCGATCAGCAAACCGATCAACGACCAGAACACATCACCACCCAGCACCACCGCCAATGCGCCGGTGACAATGGCAGTGATTTGCAGGTTGGCACCCATCCAGAGGGTGAACTGGCTCAACAATCGGCCGTGTCTCTCCGCTTCCGGTATGTAGTCGATCGAACGCCTCTCGATCAACGGCTTGCTGCTTGCGCGTGTGCGGGTGACGGCCATGGTTCAACCTCTGTGGATTGTCCTAGTTCGAGCGTTGCTTTTTTGTGGGAGCGAGCCTGCTCGCGATGGCGGCCTATCAGCCAACACAAGTGTTGAATGTGCCGGCCACATCGCGAGCAAGCTCGCTCCCACATGGGCTCCGGGGTTACTTGCCGGTGATCATCGGCAGGTTCAGCCCCTGCTCTTTCGCGCAATCAATGGCGATCTGGTAACCCGCATCAGCATGGCGCATCACCCCAGTACCCGGATCGTTGTGCAGCACGCGGGCAATCCGCTCGGCCGCTTCGTCGGTGCCGTCGCAGACAATGACCATGCCCGAATGCTGGGAGAAGCCCATGCCGACGCCGCCGCCATGGTGCAGCGACACCCAAGTCGCGCCGCTGGCGGTGTTGAGCAAGGCGTTGAGCAACGGCCAATCGGACACGGCATCGGAACCGTCCTGCATGGCTTCGGTTTCGCGGTTGGGGCTGGCCACGGAACCGGAGTCCAGGTGGTCGCGGCCGATCACGATAGGGGCCGACAATTCGCCGCTGCGCACCATTTCGTTGAACGCCAGGCCCAGCTTGGCACGCTGGCCCAGGCCGACCCAGCAGATACGCGCCGGCAGACCCTGGAAGCTGATGCGCTCGCGGGCCATGTCCAGCCAGTTGTGCAGATGGGCGTCGTCGGGGATCAGTTCCTTGACCTTGGCGTCGGTCTTGTAGATGTCCTGCGGGTCGCCCGACAGCGCAGCCCAGCGGAACGGACCGATGCCACGGCAGAACAGCGGACGGATATACGCCGGCACGAACCCTGGGAAATCGAAGGCATTTTCGACGCCCTCTTCCTGGGCCATCTGACGGATGTTGTTGCCGTAGTCGAAGGTCGGCACGCCCATTTTCTGGAAGGCCAGCATGGCTTTGACGTGGACGGCCATCGATTGCTTGGCCGCTTTGACCACGGCAGCAGGCTCAGTCTTGGCGCGGGCGCGGTACTCGTCCCAGGTCCAGCCGGCCGGCAGGTAACCGTTGAGCGGGTCGTGGGCGCTGGTCTGGTCGGTGACCATGTCCGGGCGCACACCGCGACGGACCATTTCCGGCAGGATTTCGGCGGCGTTGCCACAGAGCGCGATGGAGATCGCCTTGCCTTCTGCGGTGTATTTCTCGATACGGGCCAGGGCGTCGTCCAGATCAGTGGCCTGTTCGTCGACATAACGAGTCTTGAGGCGGAAATCGATGCTCACCTGCTGGCATTCGATGTTCAGCGAGCAAGCACCGGCCAGGGTCGCGGCCAACGGCTGCGCACCACCCATGCCGCCCAGGCCGGCCGTGAGGACCCAGCGCCCCTTGAGGTTGGCGTCGTAATGCTGGCGACCGGCCTCGACGAAGGTCTCGTAGGTGCCTTGGACAATGCCCTGGCTGCCGATGTAGATCCAGCTGCCGGCGGTCATCTGGCCGTACATGGCCAGGCCCTTGGCGTCCAGTTCGTTGAAGTGTTCCCAACTGGCCCAGTGCGGCACCAGGTTGGAGTTGGCGATCAACACGCGAGGAGCGTTGCTGTGGGTTTTGAACACGCCCACCGGCTTGCCGGATTGCACCAGCAGGGTTTCGTCGTCGTTGAGGTTGGTCAGGCTTTCGACGATCTTGTCGTAGCACTCCCAGTTACGCGCCGCACGGCCGATGCCACCGTAAACCACCAGTTCCTTGGGGTTCTCGGCCACTTCCGGGTCGAGGTTGTTCATCAACATGCGCAGCGGCGCTTCGGTCAGCCAGCTCTTGGCGGTCAGGGTGTTACCGCGTGGGGCACGGATTTCAACGTCACGGTATTTTTCGGGTTTGCGGGTAGCGTCGGTCACAGCAAGAACTCCTCAGCGATCAATCCAGACCAGCCCAGGCAATGGGCGCGATTTCCAGGCACGTTACGTTGAGCAGTGGCGACTCATACGCATACGTCTTTACTTGTATGTACAAGCATATGCAATCAGGCGGCCAACTTGATGAATGCGCGCCCAAGGAAAACGACGAGCATGGTTGTGAGTCCCGTAATTAAAGGGCTCTAGCGGAAAATGAAATTTCTGAAGGGGATTTTTGGTACTGGAAGGAAGGGCCAATAAAGCGTGGCGTTGCGCCACGCTGGGGCATTCGGTAACAAGTTGGTGCGAGTAGAAAGAACAACGTTCAGGCTTTTTGTGGCGAGGGAGCTTGCTCCCGCTGGGGTGCGAAGCGGCCCTATATTTTTTGCGACTGCTGCGCAGTCGAGCGGGAGCAAGCTCCCTCGCCACAATGGCCTACACGTCTGAGGTCAGTGAGCAGTCAGCTCGATCACACAGCACTGGCCAGCAGTTGATATCTCCAGCAATCCGGTGTTACCGCTCAGTTGCAGGCAGTCATAAAGCCCCAGTGCCTCGACAGCCGTATCAATCTTGACCCTCAGCGTCGGAGCCGCACTGAACACCAACACCGTCCCCGCCTCACTGAAAAACCGCTGCTGGCCGCCCATCCACTGCAACCGCGCGCGGTAACGCAGTGGCGCGTATATCAGGTTGAAATCACGAATCGGCCCGCCCAGCAACGTACAGTGCACATGGCTCTCGCCGTTGAATGCAAAAGGGTCCAGCGGATGCAAAGCCCGCGTAACCTGACCATCGACGTTCAGCGTCATGCCGTCACCCTGCAAGACACTGATGACCCGCTCGTAACCGGCGAAGCTGGAAAAGCCACCCGACTCAGCAATATCGGCAATCGACAGGCGCCAGCCGAAACCGTCCAGGCCGGTACCCGCATCACGGGTAATTTCTTCGGTGCTGCCGCCGCCGTTTTTCCATGGCATGCGTGGATAATCGGCGGCGCGCAGAACTTTCATCTGCTTGATCATTTATGAAAGCGTCCTTCCAGACGATGACGGGAACCGGGGTGAATCAGGCGCGCGGCGGTTACCGGCTGACGCCCCGACCAGGTGCGGCGGCGAATCAACAGGCATGGCTCGCCCCGTTCTATCTGCAGCAGCTTGCACTCGCTCGCCTCAGCGAGAATCGCTTCAACCACGTGCTCGCCTTCGGTCAGCGGCGCAACCTGGTTGAGGTAGGCGTAGGGCGTTTGCAGGGTGAAATCCTGCTTGAGGTAGTCCGGGGCCACCAGGGCATTGACGAAACGGTCCTCGATTTGCACGGGGATGTCGTTTTCGAAATGCACGATCAGCGAATGGAATACCTTCTGGCCTTCGCGCATGTCCAGGGCCAGGGCGCGCTCGGAACCGGCGGCCTCCTCCTCCAGCGTGATGACCTTGCACGTATGGCGGTGGCCTCGGGAGGCGATCTCGTCGGCAATGTTATGCACTTCGAACAACGCCGACTGGCTCTTGGGCTCGGCCACGAAGGTGCCGACGCCCTGCATGCGCACCAACAGGCCGTCGGCGGTCATCTCACGCAGGGCACGATTGATGGTCATGCGGCTGAAACCCAGTTGGCTGACCAGTTCGCTTTCCGACGGCACGCGGTAATGCGGCGGCCAGTTTCCACTGTCGATCTGCTGGGTGATCATCTGTTTGACGCGGGCGTACAAGGGCGCCGGACTGTCGCCCATGTTTGCGGCCAGCGGCGGTTTGGCAGGCGGAGTCGGCACGGCGGTTCCTTGTTCTGCAAAAGAAGGGTGCTAGCTTGCCGGAGTTTACCGGGCAGGCAAACGTCTGTATATGTATATACAAATTACGCACGATGAGGTTGAACCATGTCCGCCTTCTTTGCCGAACGCGCGCTGCTGCCTAGTGGATGGGCCCATGATGTACGTTTTGAAGTCGACGCCAGCGGCGTCTTGACTCATATCCAGGCCGACTCCCAGGCAGACGGCGCCGAACGGCTGGGCGGGCCACTGTTGCCTGGCATGCCGAACCTGCACTCCCACGCCTTCCAGCGAGCCATGGCCGGGCTGGCGGAAGTGGCGGGCAACCCCAACGACAGTTTCTGGACCTGGCGCGACCTGATGTACCGCCTCGTCGGAAAAATCAGCCCCGATCAGCTCGGCATCATCGCCCGACAGCTGTACATTGAAATGCTCAAGGCCGGTTACACCTCGGTCGCCGAATTCCATTATGTACACCACGACACCGACGGCACGCCTTACGCCGACCCGGCGGAACTGGCCCTGCGCATCAGCCAGGCCGCCAGCGCCGCCGGCATCGGCCTGACCCTGCTGCCGGTGCTCTACAGCCATTCCGGTTTCGGTGGCCAGGCCCCCAATGACGGGCAACGTCGATTCATCAACAGCACCGAAAACTACTTGAAGCTTCAGTCACGCTTGCAGCCGATCCTGGCCGGGCAACCAGCCCAGGCGCTGGGTTTGTGTTTCCACTCGCTGCGTGCCGTGACCCCCGGGCAAATCCAGGAAGTGCTGGCCGCCAGCGACCGCCATTGCCCGGTGCACATCCACATTGCCGAGCAGCAAAAGGAAGTCGACGACTGCCTGAGCTGGAGTGGCGCCCGACCGCTGCAATGGCTGTACGAAAACACCGAGGTGGATCAGCGCTGGTGCCTGGTCCACGCCACCCACGCCAATGCTCACGAAGTCAGCCTCATGGCCAGGAGCCAGGCGATTGCCGGCCTGTGCCTGACCACCGAAGCCAACCTGGGTGACGGGATTTTCCCGGCCGTGGATTTCCTCGCCCAGGGCGGACGTCTTGGGATCGGTTCCGACAGCCATGTGTCGTTGAGCGTGGTGGAAGAGCTGCGCTGGCTGGAATACGGCCAGCGCCTGCGAGATCAACGGCGCAACCGCTTGTATCGGGCCGATCAACCGATGGTCGGGCGCACCTTGTTCGATGCCGCGCTGCAAGGGGGTGCCCAGGCGTTGGGACAACCGGTCGGCGCCCTCGAAGTGGGCAAGCGCGCCGACTGGCTGGTGCTCGATGGCAACGATCCATACCTGGCCACCGCCAACGGCGATGGGATTCTCAATCGCTGGCTGTTTGCCGGCGCAGATCGTCAGGTGCGGGATGTGATGGTTGGCGGGCAATGGGTCGTGCGTGACGGGCATCATGCCGGGGAGGAGGACAGTGCGCGGGCGTTTACTCAAGTCTTGCGCGAACTGTTGGGTTGACCACAAAACTGTGGGAGCGAGCCTGCTCGCGATGGCGGTCTATCAGTCAACATCTGTGTTGAATGTGACGACCTCATCGCGAGCAGGCTCGCTCCCACATTTGATCGGTGACTATCAATCCGAAGTCTTGGCCATCTGCCGATCCGAGGCACGCCAGATCAACCGTGTTGTGTCGTAACCCTGCTGGCGCGCCTTGCTCAGCAGTTCTTCGCGCACAACGCCATTGACCGTCGGGGTTCGGGACAGCAACCACATGTAGCGACGACTCGGGTCACCGACGATGGCGGTCTTGTAATCATCGCTGACATACAGGACCCAGTATTGCCCCTTCGCCACACCCGGCACGATCCGCGAAAACCAGTTATCAAACTCGACCCAGAGCTTGTCGGTCTTGCCCGGCACTTGAGGCGTTGCAGTGCCCCTGGCTTCTTCCCACTGCCAGTCCGAGGTCAGGCAGCGGTTGAACACATCCACATTGCCGTCAGGCTTGAGGGTGTAGTGGGCTTCCGATTGCGCGCAGTTGCGCTGGAAGTACATCGGTAGACGGGCCAACTCGTACCAGGTCCCTTGGTAACGCTTGAGGTCGACGCTGTTGACAGTCTTTGGCGCCAACGGGTCTTCGCCAGAAGTGGCACAGCCAGCCAATACCAGGCCGGCAAAAAGCACTAACAATAACCGCATCATTATTTTTCTCCCGCGGGCCGGTGGCCCCGGTTTACTTCAGGCCTTGGCCGGAAAACATCAACACTTTGTCACCGGCGTACTGCACGCTGATAAAGCTCTTCTGGTCGCCCCAGGTGCAACTGGACATGCCGAGCGCGCCCGAACAATCGGTCGGTTTCCCCAACAACGCTTCGACTTCGGCCTTGGGCATGCCGGCAGACAGTTTCGAATAGTTTTCCTGGTTGACCTTGCTGCATGCCGTCAACAAGACGCACAAGGACAACAGGGCGATAGATCGCAGCGACATGGTGTAACTCCTGGAACGGAAGGGGGTGGCAGGGTGCCAACCAGAACCTTAGAAGAGAAAACCCCTATCTGGTTCCCCGACAGACCCAGTATTTGTTGGGCTTTGGGCAGGTGTTTCATGGATGAATCAACCCGTTTGTGACGCCGTCGTGTATTTCGTCGGGTTTAGCCTGCGCGCACCTGATTCAAAGCGCTGTGGAGCCGATAAAAAGAGCAGCGCGATGCCAGGTGTTATGGCAAATTGACGCCCCTTCCTGACCAGCTCCTCTGCGGTAGCGTTCTTAATGACCAGAAACATGAAATTCAGCCACAAAATCCTGCTGGCTGCTGCGCTCGTGGTAGCCGTTGCATTCGCTTGCTTCATCCTGTTCAACGACTACCGTCAGCGCCAGGGCTTGCAAGCCAGCACCGAGACCTCCATGCAGGAGCTCGGCAGCCTGACCAGCCGCAACATTCAAACCTGGGTCGAAGGCCGCACCCAATTGCTGCAATCGTTGGCCCAGCAGATTGCCGTGGACGGCAGCAGTGCCGATAGTCTCAAGCGCGCCGTGGGCCTACCGGCCTACACCGGCAACTTCCAGCTCAGCTATTTCGGTGGCACCGACGGCGTGATGTTCTCGGTACCGGCCGGCAATCGTGCGGCCGACTACGATCCCCGCGCCCGTGGCTGGTACAAGGCCGCCAACAGCGCCCAACAAACCATCGTCACCGAACCCTACATCGCCGCCTCGTCGGGCAAACTGGTAATAACCGTCGCCACCCCGGTACAACATCAGAACCAGATGATCGGCGTGGCCGGTGCGGACATCGACCTGTCCAGCGTCAGCGCCATCATCAACTCGCTGAATTTCGGCGGCCACGGCCATGCGTTCATCGTCAGCGCCGACGGCAAGATCCTCATCCACCCCGACAGCAAGCGCGTACTCAAGACCCTGGCCGAGGCCTACCCTGACGGTGCACTGCACGTCAGCCCAGGCATGAAAGAAGTCGAGCTCGACGGCAAGACTCAATACCTCTCCTTCACGCGGGTCAATGGCGTACCGGGGGCCGACTGGTACGTGGCGCTGGTGCTCGACAAGAACACTGCCCTGGCGATGCTCAGCGAGTTCCGTACCTCGGCGCTGATCGCCATGGTGATTGCCGTGGTATTCATCATCGCCCTGCTGGGCATGCTGATCCGCGTGCTGATGCAACCGCTGCTGACCATGGGCCGCGCCATGCATGACATCGCCGAAGGCGAAGGCGACCTGACCCGCCGCCTGACCATCCATGGCCAGGACGAATTCGGCGCTCTGGGCACGTCGTTCAACCGTTTCGTGGAGCGTATTCACACGTCGATCCGCGAAGTGGCCTCGGCCACCGGTCTGGTCAACGAAGTCGCGCTGCGTGTGGTCAGCGCGTCCAACTCGTCGATGGTCAATTCCGATCAGCAGGCTTCACGCACCAGCAGCGTGGCCGCGGCGATCAACCAGCTCGGTGCCGCCGCCCAGGAAATCGCCCAGAACGCCGCCCTCGCCTCGCAACATTCCAGCGATGCCCGCAGCCTGGCCGAAGACGGTCAACACGTGGTGGATAAAACCATCACCGCCATGCAGCAGTTGTCCGCCAAGATCAGCGATTCGTGCGGCAACATCGAAACCCTGAACAACAATACGGTGAACATCGGCCAGATCCTTGAGGTGATTACCAGCATTTCCCAGCAGACCAACCTGCTCGCCCTGAACGCCGCCATCGAAGCCGCCCGGGCCGGTGAAGCCGGTCGCGGCTTCGCGGTGGTGGCCGATGAAGTGCGCAACCTGGCTCATCGCACCCAGGATTCGGCGCAGCAGGTGCAGAAGATGATCGAGGAGCTGCAAGTCGGCGCCCGGGAAGCGGTCCTGACCATGACCGACAGCCAGCGCCAGAGCGAAAGCAGCGTCGGCATCGCCAACCAGGCCGGCGAACGCCTGGGCAGCGTGACCCAGCGCATCGGTGAAATCGACGGCATGAACCAGTCCGTGGCCACCGCCACAGAAGAGCAGACCGCCGTGGTGGAATCGATCAACGTCGACATCACCGAAATCAACACGCTGAACCAGGAAGGCGTGGAAAACCTGCAAGCGACATTGCGGGCCTGTGCCGACCTTGAACAGCAAGCGGCGCGGTTGAAGCAGTTGGTGGGTAGTTTCCGGATCTAGTGCCTGGACTGGCCCCATCGCGAGCAGGCTCGCTCCCACACCGATCTCTGTCGGACACAAAATCCGCGATCACCAAAGATCAACTGTGGGAGCGAGCCTGCTCGCGATGGCGATAGTAGCCGCAACGCAATCTAGAACCTGGACCCAGGCCTGTTCAAAAACTCGACTTCCTCAGCCGTGGACTCACGCCCCAACACCGCATTGCGATGGGGGAAACGTCCAAACTGCGCAATGATCTTCTGATGCCGCTCGGCGTAATCCAGGTTGTCTTCGAACACCGCCCGATCCGCCTCGGGCTGCTCGCGGGTCAGTTCGATGAAACGGGACACCGCTTCATTCTGCACTGCCAGGTTTTCGCAATGTTCGAGCACCAGGTAGATGAACACCCGCTGAATAGGTTCGAGTTGCCGGTCGAAACCCGCCGCCATGCCTTGGGCCACCAGCGCTTGGGCACGCAGGTCACCGGAAAAAGCCTTGGGAGAGTCGCGAAAGATCATCCGCGGGAGCTGATCAAGCAGCAGCACCAGAGCCAGCCAGCCTTCGGGGCGTTGCGCCCAGTCGGTCAATCCGCCGGCCAGTGCCTGCTCGACCTGATCGCCGAAGCGCTCGTGCGCTTGGCGATCATGCCGTTTGCCGAACCACAGCTTGCCCTTGTCAGCGGCTATTTCGTCCGGCGATTTGGCTGAGCCAAACCACCAATCGAGCAACGGCTGCCAGGGCTGGGCCATGATTTATTCCTTGTGGTAGGCCGTGGCGCGGGCGACTTCTTCCTTCGAGCCAAGGAACACCGCCACACGCTGGTGCAGGCCTTCGGGCTGGATGTCGAGAATACGCTGGTGACCGTCAGTGGACGCACCGCCAGCCTGTTCCACCAGGAACGACATCGGGTTGGCTTCGTACATCAGACGCAGTTTGCCCGGCTTGGACGGCTCGCGGCTGTCGCGCGGGTACATGAACAGACCGCCACGGGTCAGGATGCGGTGTACGTCCGCGACCATCGCGGCGACCCAGCGCATGTTGTAGTTCTTTTTCAGCGGACCTTCTTCACCGGCCAGCAATTCGCCCACGTAGCGTTGTACCGGGGCTTCCCAGTGACGCTGATTGGACATGTTGATGGCGAATTCCTGGGTGGTTTCAGGAATGGTGATGTCTTCGTGGGTCAGAACGAAGCTGCCCATCTCACGGTCCAGCGTGAAGCCTTTGACGCCGTCGCCCAGGGTCAGCACCAGCATGGTCTGCGGGCCATAGATGGCATAACCGGCGGCGACCTGTTCGGTGCCTGGCTGCAGGAACGCCTTTTCATTCAAGGCTTCATTCTGGCTCAGGTATTCGTTCGGGCAACGCAATACCGAGAAGATGGTGCCCACTGGCGCGTTGATATCGATGTTCGACGAACCGTCCAGTGGGTCGAACACCAGCAGGTAAGCACCCTTGGGGTATTTGCCTGGGATCTGGTAGGCGTTGTCCATTTCCTCGGACGCCATGCCGGCCAGGTGGCCGCCCCATTCGTTGGCTTCGAGCAGAATTTCGTTAGAGAGCACGTCGAGCTTCTTCTGCACTTCGCCCTGCACGTTTTCGGTGCCCATGCTGCCCAGGACACCACCCAGGGCGCCTTTGGATACGGCGTGGCTGATCTCCTTGCATGCACGCGCCACCACTTCGATCAAAAAGCGCAGATCGGCAGGGGTGTTGTTGCTGCGGGTCTGCTCAATCAAATAGCGACTCAAGGTAACGCGGGACATGGACGGCTCCGAAGAATAGGGGGCGGAAAAACCTGCGCAGTTTAGCGCGAGTCGGGACTTAATTCCTCCTATGAGACGGGGAATGGAGGATTGAGTTCACGGGGTCGCGCCTCGCTTGGGTATTTCTGTTGTCGAGAGGACGCTATCGCGAGCAGGCTCGCTCCCACATTTGATCTTCTGCGGACACAGTTTTTGTATACGACATAAATCCAGTGTGGGAGCGAGCCTGCTCGCGATGGGTGCGCAGCACCTCAGTTTTTGACCGGCGGCTTACGCAGCAAGCTCAATGCCATCGCCGCGAGGACCAGTACGCTGATCAGCAACACCGCCCACAAGCCGATTTTCTTCCAGTTGGTCTCGACGGTCGCAGGCGTGGCGGCAGTAACCGGTGTCGAGGTGGCCGCACCGCTCAGCGTCGCCGTACCCAGGGTCGCCAGGCGTGACGGCTTGTAATCGGGCACCAGCGTGGCCAGTGGCAGGCTGGCCGCTTTCATCGTCGCATTGCCCAGCGCCAGGCTGTAGGGCCCCTCGCCCCGCGCCAGGAACACCACCTGGGTCGGGCGCACGGCAAAACGCAAGGCTGGCGCTTGGGCACCGAGGCCGCCGCCTCGCTCGTCCACCGTCAGCTTCAATTGCTGCACGGTCTGCCCCGACAGCTGCAGTTGGTTTTGCAGCACATCCTGGCCGTTCTGGGTCAGGCGATACAGCAAGCCGCTGCCCAGCGATTGCCACGGCTGGCTGCTTTCACGCCGTCCGGCCAGGGTCACCGGTGCCAGGCTGTTGGCCTGGCTCAGTTCGACCTGCACCTGTTCGACATTCAACCCCATGGGCAACTGCCAAGTGTATTGCCCAGCCTTCGTGGTGCTACCGGCCAAAGGCTGCGACCAGACCAACGGCAACGGCAGGCTTTCGCGACTGCCGCTCTGCAACTGGGCCGAGGTCAACACCGGCGCCGATGACGGCGATTCCCACAACAACCGCAGATAACGCGCCGGCTGTCCTGGCAAGCTGACCTCATGCTGCTCCACCCGCTCATCAGCAAAGGTCAGCCGCGCCACCTGGCCTTCGCCCCACGCCTGCCAGTGTTGCAGGTCGTCACTGGCTTCGATGGTGAAGCGCTGGAAGCCGTCGCGCTCGCTGGTCCAGTCGAGGATCAGCTGCTGCAAGGGCGCCTTGATCGCACTGGCATCCAGCAGCCAGCCGCGCAGTTCCTCCTCCCCCGCCTCGAGCCGGCTGGACGGTTGCACCTGCACCAGCGTGCCGTTGGCGCTCGATTGCACCCGTACGCTGGGCGCGCGCTCGTTGTCATCGGCGGCGTTGTACAACGGGAACCACTTCACGTCGGTGGTGCTGTTTTCCCGGCTCCGGGCCGTCTCGCGAACCAATGCGTAGGCCTGGGCCTGCCCGGCGGCGTTGAACACCCGCAGGTCGCTCAGATCGGTCTGGCGCGCTTGCAACTGAATCTCCAGGGGCAACGCCAGGCGATACCAAGGTCCCTCGCCGCTCAAGGCCAATGGCACCTGATGGGCAAAGTCCGCCGGCTGTTCCTGGGCCGTCACCGACAAGGCCACCCACAACCCCACCACGCCCAACCCGATGCGACTCAACTTGTGACTCAAGACGACACTCCCTCACTGACAGGTATTGGCGACTCGGTCCGCGAGCCCCCTTCCGGGCGTTTTGGCGGCAGCGGCGCGAAGTAGCCCACCACCAACAGCAATACACCCACGCCGATAAACGACACGATCCGCGCCAGACCGCCACGGTTGCTCAATTCGACAAAGAACAGCTTGGCCACCACCACGGCGATCAACGCCGCACCGATCAGCCAGACCTCACGACGATGGCGCAGATGCCCGCCGATCATCAGGCCCAGGGCAATCAGGGTCCAGACGATGGACAGCCCGGCCTGCACAAACATGGATTCGAGCAACGCATCCAGCTCGAACGGCACGCCGATCCAATGGTGGGCACTGCGCATCACCACGGCGGTGAAGAACGCGAACAGCGACACGCCGGCGATCAACTGGGCGACGTGTCCGGCATGACCCCACCGGATTGCCAGTTGCGCCACCGCGCTGCGGGCCCACGCGTAGACGCCAAACAAGGCGAACAGCAAGCCCAGCTCCAACGGGTTGAGCAGCGGCACATAGGGCAACGGCTCGGCGCTGCCGTCGCTGAAGGTGTTGGCCAGCCAGAACCAGCCCAGCATCAACAGGGCCAGGGGTGCCGCCGCGTACACACGATATTCGCGCGAATGGGCCGAGACCGGCCACGGCCAGGCCCGTGGCGCGGCCATCAGCACCAGGTACAGGCTCGGCAGAATCGCCCAACCCAGCCAGCGCCAGGCGTTGTACTGCTCGGACAACAGCAGCAGGCCGTAGCGCACCTCCAGCGCCAGCACACCGATCAGCAGCCAGCAACCGAGCACATGGGCGGTGCTGCGCGCCCGGGTCGGTAGCAGCGGTGCCAGACGTTTCAGGGAAAGCAAATGCACGGCGAACACGGCCAACCAGGCCAGCCAGCCGAAATCCGCCGCCGGGTGATAACGGCTGTGCCCGGTCGCGACCAGCACACAGCCGGCCACAGGTATCAGCAAGGTGCATAGCAACCCCATCGCCGGCCATTTCAAACGCAGGGCCAGCAATGCCCACAGCGCTACACTGATTGCCGCGACGATCAGCATCAAATGACCTTGCAGGTGCTGCGGTGCAAAGCGCAGCACTTCGCTGCCCCACGCCAGTGCCCACCAGCCTGCGCCCCAGACCAGCAGCAACTCGGACAACCGCTGCAAGCTCAAGGCCTGGAACACCGCCGACGGATGGCCGCGCTGCAATCGCCATGCGCCCACCAGTGCCGCCAGTCCCAGCACCAGCGGCGTCCAGAACCCGCTGTGGGCCAGGGGCCGCAGATCCTCGGCACTCAGCGGCCCGAGCAGCGCCGATCCGGCGGCAAGGAACGCCGCGCCGCCGATCAACTGCAACAACAGGCCAAACACGAAACTCACGCGCTGCTTCAGGTACAGGCTCAGCCAGATGATCAGCAGGCCGCTGGCCGCCCATACACCGCTCGCCGTTTGCCAGGGCAGGACGAAGAGCACGGCAAGGTTGATCAGCACCAACCCAGCCAGCAGCACCACCGACAGCCCGCGCAGCAATCGGACATCGTTGCGCACCATGTCATCGCGTGCCGCCAACAGCATGCCGCCAATCAGCGCCAGGCCGATCAGGGAGGCGCTGAGCAAACCGCTCCAGCCAGCGCTGAACACGGCGGTCGAATCCCCTTCGGCCCCCTGCAAACGCAACAGAAACAACGCGCCACCCAGCAGTTGTACTGCGAACGCCGTAAACAGGAAGCTGCGCGATTGCAGGCGCAGGCCCGCGAACAGCGTCGCCAGACCGGCCAAGGCCCAAGCGATGGCAGTGCCGTGAGTGAAGAAGAACAACGGCGCCAGCAGATAGAGAAAACTCAAGCCCAGCACTGCCAGCACCGGCAGGCCTTGGCGCTCCCAGCGTGTGGCGTGCTCAGGCGCGGTCTTGCGCAACTGGTAGAAACTGAACAGCAAGGCGCCACCCAGCATCAACGCCCCCAGCGGGGCGCCATCGATCAGGCTGCTGTCGCCCTGACGCAACTCGCTGACAAAAGCCAGCGCCGAGCCCAGTTGCAGCAGCAAGGCAAAAGCCCGAGCCAAAGGCCGCTGCTGACGCAGGCCCAGCCAGAAAATCCCCGCCCCTTCCACGGCCCATGCCGCCGCGGTCCACCGAGCATCGAGGCCCAGGGGAATCGCCAGGCTGGCAAAAATCACCCCCAAGGCCAGGCAGGTTTCGGCCAACAGGACGGCGCGCCCCCCCATCAATACCCGCGCCAGTCCCATGTAGATGATGCCCAGGGCCAGGGCGCTGAACGCTGCAGCGAACTCCAGATGCTGCACCAGCGCGAACTGCAGACCGAACCCCACCAGGGGCGGGCCGAACAACAGGGTGCCGTCCACGTAGTCGCCCTTGCGGGCCGACCAGCGCAATAGCGCATCGCGGCCTTCGTCCTCGGGCCCGTCGCCCATTTCCAGCAGCTTGCGTCGGGTAAACAACAAGCCGATCGCCAGGTACATCAGGAAGAAAACAATCAGGAACGGCTCGGTGCTCCAGAGCAGTTCCGGCCCATAAGAGCGCAAGCCCCAGGCGAAACCGATGCCGAAGGTGCCGACAAAACCAATCAGGTTGAGCAGGCGCCAGGCCTTGAACCAGGCAATCGCCAGAATGCCGGCATTGAGCAGGATGAAGTAGCTGAACAGCGCGACATGGTTACCGCTGCCGGTGGACGTCAGGATCGGCGCGGCAAACCCGCCCAACGCTGCCACCGCAGCCAGGCCGAGGGCATTTTGGGTGACCGCCAGAATCGCCGAGAACACCGTGACCGCCACCAGCAAGCCCAAGGCCGCTTTCGAGTCGAGCAGCGGATGCAGGCGCATGGCGGCGAACACGGTCAGGTACAGCACGGCGATCCCGGTGCCCTGCAACATCAGCGCGTAGTTGCTGTTGCGCTGGCGCAGCCACCAGCCCAGGCCTAACAGGCCCAACGCACTGGCCGCGACGCCGGCATAACGCAACTCGATGGGCACGACCATGCCTTCAGTGGCATAGCGCAGCAGAAACGCCAGGCCGAGGAACAACAGCACCACCCCGACCCGCAATACGGTATTACCGCCAAACAGCCAGTTACGCGCCCCCGCGACGGCACGCTCGAACAGATTCGGACCACGAGGGGCAGCCGGTTCCGGCTGGACCGGTTTGGGGGCGGCCGGCGCAGACTTCCATACGTCGTCGGGCAACGGCTGGCTGGCTTGTGTGGTCATCGCCGGAAGGGCTTCAAGGTCAGGCGGCAGTTCCCAGACCAGCTCCGGTTCAGGTGGAATTTCGGATTCCGGTGCCTGGGCCACGACGATCTCGGGCGATGGCGGCGGTTCGGAGGCTGCGACCGTGCTGCGCTCAAGCGCGATCAGCCGCTGCTCCAGTGCGCTCAAGGTGCGCTGGGCCGTTTGCAACTGGTTCTGCTGTTCGGCGGCGTGGGCACCGAGGCGACGCAGACCAATCCCCTGAGCGATGCCAAGGCCCAGCAACGCGCCTATCAGCGCATCGGCGAACGACTCATCCACCACCCAGCCAAATGCCAGGCCCAACAGCATCAAAATCCATTGCATGGTCGATATCCCTAAGCGGCCCTTTGCGGGCGTAACCGGGGTGAAGCGGTGCCTGGTTCAGTCTAGTGGAACCACACAAACCTTGTGGGAGCGAGCCTGCTCGCGATAGCGGTCCGTCAGTTACCAAACAGGTTGGCTGACACACCGTTATCGCGAGCAGGCTCGCTCCCACAATGGATTGCTGGCGCCTCAAGCACTAAACCGGCCACACAGCCCGGCGAAACTGGCGCTTAGTATATCGACCAAGCCCAACCACCGTTGGGCTTCGCTCACATTTCCTGCAACTGCTACTCCAGGGCTTTCCAGATGTCGGTGGCGTATTCCCGAATGGTCCGGTCGGAGGAAAACCAGCCCATGCGCGCGGTGTTGAGCACCGCCGAACGCCACCAGTGCTGGGCGTCGTGCCAACGTTCTTCGACCCTGGCCTGGGCATCCCAGTAAGAGTCGAAGTCGGCGCAGACCAGAAAGCGATCGTAATCCACCAGCGAATCGACAAGCCCGGTGTAGCGCATCGGATCGTCCGGCGAAAACACCCCGCCGCGAATAGCCTGCAACACATCGTTGAGGCGATGGGACGCGGCAATGTCCGGCGCGGCACTGAACTCGCCGTTCTGCTTGCGGGCCTCCACCTGCTCGGCCGTCAGGCCGAAAATGAACATGTGCTCACCGCCCACGCGCTCATGCATCTCCACGTTGGCGCCGTCCATGGTGCCGATAGTCAGCGCACCGTTAAGACCGAACTTCATGTTACTGGTGCCTGACGCTTCAAAACCGGCCGTGGATATCTGCTCGGAAAGGTCCGCCGCCGGGATGATGCTCTCGGCCAGGCTGACGTTGTAGTTGGGCAGGAACACCACTTTGAGCAGGCCACGCACGGTCGGGTCGTTGTTCACCACACGGGCGATATCGTTGGTCAACTTGATGATCAGCTTGGCCTGGTGATAACTGGCGGCGGCCTTGCCAGCGAAGATTTTCACCCGTGGCACCCAGTCCACTTCCGGTTCGGCGCGGATCGCCTGGTACAGCGCCACCGTGTGCATCAGGTTGAGCAACTGGCGCTTGTATTCATGGATCCGTTTGACTTGCACGTCGAACATCGCCGCCGGGTTCACGGCAACCCCCAAACGCTCGTGAATCAGATGCGCCAAGGCCTTTTTGCTGTGCAGGCGCTGTTCGGCGAACTGTTTGCGGAACGCCGGTTGATCCGCGAACGGCTCCAGCTCGATCAGGCGTTCCTCGGGGTTGTCGAGCACGCTCGGGCCCAGGGCATCGACCATCATCGAGGTCAGTTCAGCGTTGGCCTGAAACAGCCAGCGGCGGAACGTGATGCCGTTGGTTTTGTTGTTGATCCGCTCGGGATAGAGCTTGTGCAGCTCGGAGAACACCGTGCTGCGCATCAGTTGCGTGTGCAACCCGGACACACCGTTGACGCTGTGGGAACCGAGAAAGGCGAGGTTGCCCATGCGCACCCGGCGGCCATTGTCTTCTTCGATCAGCGACACCGCGCGCAGCACGTCGAAATCGTGCACCCCCTTGGACCGCAGAGCATCGATGTGCTGGGCGTTGATCAGGTAAATGATCTGCATGTGTCGGGGCAACATGCGCTCCATCAGCCCCACTGGCCAGGTTTCCAGGGCTTCGGGTAGCAGCGTGTGGTTGGTGTAGGAGAGCGTGTCCTGGGTGATCTGCCAGGCGGCGTCCCAGGCCACGTCGTAGACGTCCACCAATTGGCGCATCAACTCGGCCACGGCGATCGACGGGTGAGTGTCGTTGAGCTGGATCGCCGCGTGGTCGCCCAAGGTCAATACCGAGGTGTGCATGTTGCGATGACGGCGCAACAAATCCTGCAGCGAGGCGGCGACGAAGAAATACTCCTGGCGCAGGCGCAATTCCTGGCCCGCCTCGGTACTGTCGGCCGGGTACAGCACGCGGGAGATACTTTCGGCCCGGGCCACTTCCGCCACGGCACCCAAATGGTCGCCGGCGTTGAAGCGTTCCAGGTGCAGCTCTTCCATGGCGCGGGCGCGCCACAGACGCAGGGTGTTGACGCTGGCACCGCGCCAACCCACCACGGGGGTGTCATAGGCGATGGCTCGCACGGTTTCACCCGGAGACCAGACTTGCTTGGTATTGCCGGAGGCGTCGGTCACGGTCTCGACGCTGCCGCCGAAGCCGATCGGGTAAACCACTTCCGGCCGCTCGAACTCCCAGGGGTTGCCGAAATCCAGCCAGTGTTCGGTTTGCTCCTGCTGCCAGCCATCAACGATGGCCTGGCGAAACAGGCCGTGCTCGTAACGAATGCCGTAGCCATGGCCGGCAATGCCCAAGGTGGACATGCTTTCCATGAAACATGCCGCCAACCGGCCGAGGCCGCCGTTGCCCAACGCCGCATCGGGTTCGAGCAGGCGAATGCGCTCCAGATCCACACCCAGTTCGGTCAAGGCTTCGCGCGCAGTGTCCAGCAGGCCGAGGTTGCTCAGGCTGTCATAGAGCAAGCGGCCGATGAGAAATTCCAGGGAGAGGTAATAAACGCGCTTCTGGCCCTTGCGGTAAATCTGCCGCGTGTGGTCCATCCAGTGCTCGACCATATGGTCGCGGGCGGCCAGGGCAATGGCTTCGAACCAGTCGTGATCAAACGCATGATCCGGGTCCTTGCCGACGGCGTAAGTGAGTTTGGTCAACACGGCATCGCGAAATGCAGCCACTTCGGCTTCGCGAACAAGTGGTTCTTGAGTCATTGATGAGACCTCGAACGAGCATGAAATTGTCTGAGCCTAGACGGTCTGACAGGCACTACAGGCGCAGGTTCGTTGGTTTTTCCATGGCGACGGAGAATCGCCGCCAGGGAATTGCCGTATGGGCGAATGAATGCAGGGGCCGTGCCGGTCCTGGGAGAGTTTTACCGGGCTCGAAAAAAAACCGGCAGATGGTCGTTCAAAATTTCACCAGTCCCGGTATGATCGCGCGCCCTGATGCATGCTGGTAAACCTTGATGATGAAGCCCAACCTGATCGCCGCCGCGGAGATCGACCGAATCGATACCTGGGCCAAGTACTCCGCGCCAATGTGCGGTTCCTGCGTGTCGAGCTGCTGCACACTGCCGGTGGAGGTCAAGATCAAGGACCTGATCCGAATCGGTATCGTCGATGAATTCGAACTGGGCGACCCGCCGAAAAACATCGCCAAGCGCCTGCAAAAGGAAGGGATCGTCGAGCGCTATAACCAGAAATCCGAAATCTTCACGCTCCAGCGCATGAGCAACAACGATTGCCTTTATCTGGATCGCAAGAGCCGGTTGTGCACCATTTATGAGAAGCGCCCGGATACCTGCCGCAACCATCCGCGGGTCGGGCCGCGCCCGGGGTATTGCGCCTACAAGCCCAAGGAAGTGGAGCGCGAGCGTAATCCGCGGACGTTGGACAAATTCTGATCTACAGATGGTTCAGCGGGGCCTGAACCATTGTCATCGCGAGCAGGCTCGCTCCCACACTGGATTGATGCCGGACACAACATCTGTATCCGCTGAAAATCCACTGTGGGAGCGAGCCTGCTCGCGATAGAGCCCTAAGAAGCGACGCACAAACTCCAGGCATAAAAAAACGCCCCTGATCTCACAATCAGGGGCGTTTTTTTCAGCCATTAACTAAGTCGAAACTCAGTTACCGCTTTTCTTGGCAGCGCGGGTACGCTCGCTTTCGCCAAGGATCTTCTTACGCAGGCGAATCGACTTAGGCGTCACTTCGCACAGTTCGTCTTCCTGCACGAACTCCAGCGCTTGCTCCAGGGTGAACTTGACCGGCGGAACCAATGCGATGGTTTCGTCTTTGCCCGAAGCACGCATGTTGTCGAGCTTCTTGCCTTTGGTCGGGTTCACGCCCAGG
This sequence comes from Pseudomonas sp. A214, assembly GCF_900156295.1. Taxonomy (NCBI): domain Bacteria; kingdom Pseudomonadati; phylum Pseudomonadota; class Gammaproteobacteria; order Pseudomonadales; family Pseudomonadaceae; genus Pseudomonas; species Pseudomonas sp. A214. The sequence continues at coordinate 1,152,784 of NZ_LT707062.1, read as the reverse complement.
TCGTTGTCACGGCTGTTGAGGCCGACGATTTGACCTTCGTAGATGTCCTGGCCGTGCTCGACGAACAGCTTGCCGCGCGCTTGCAGGGTTTCCAGCGAGTAGGTCAGTGCCTTGCCGGTCGCAACCGATACCAGAACACCGTTCTGACGGCCGGACATGTCGCCGGACTTCATCACGTCGTAACGATCGAAGATCGAAGTCAGGATGCCGCCACCGGAGGTCAGGGTCAGGAACTCGTTACGGAAACCGATCAGGCCACGGGCCGGGATGTTGTACTCAAGGCGCACACGGCCCTTGCCATCCGGAACCATGTTGGTCAGGTCGCCTTTGCGCAGGCCCATTTGTTCCATGATCGCGCCCTGGGATTCTTCCGGCAGGTCGATGGTCACGTTTTCGTACGGTTCGTGCTTGACGCCATCAACCATACGGATGATCACTTCAGGACGACCTACGCCCATTTCGAAGCCTTCGCGACGCATGGTTTCGATCAGAACCGAGAGGTGCAGCTCACCACGGCCGGAAACCTTGAACTTGTCGGCCGAGTCACCTTCTTCAACGCGCAGTGCCACGTTGTAGAGCAGCTCCTTGTCCAGACGCTCCTTGATGTTACGGCTGGTCACGAACTTGCCTTCTTTACCGCAGAATGGCGAGTCGTTGACCTGGAAGGTCATGGAAACGGTTGGCTCATCGACGGTCAACGGCTTCATCGCTTCGACGTTCAGTGGGTCGCACAGAGTGTCGGAGATGAACAGTTGCTCGAAGCCGCTGATGCAGACGATGTCGCCGGCAGCTGCTTCTTCAACGTCGATACGGTGCAGGCCGTGGTGACCCATCAGCTTGAGGATACGACCGTTGCGCTTCTTGCCGTCGGCGTCGATAGCCACGACCGGCGTGTTCGGCTTGATGCGACCACGGGCGATACGGCCAACACCGATCACACCCAGGAAGCTGTTGTAGTCCAGGGCCGAGATTTGCATCTGGAACGGACCGTCACGGTCGACTTTCGGCGCAGGTACGTCGTCGACGATCGACTGGTACAGCGGGGTCATATCTTCGGCCATGTTGGTGTGGTCCAGACCGGCAATACCGTTCAGGGCCGAGGCGTAGACGACTTTGAAGTCCAGCTGTTCTTCGGTGGCGCCCAGGTTGTCGAACAGGTCGAAAATCTGGTCCAGAACCCAGTCCGGACGCGCGCCTGGACGGTCAACCTTGTTGATGACCACGATCGGACGCAGGCCGGCTTCGAAAGCCTTCTTGGTCACGAAACGGGTTTGCGGCATAGGGCCGTCCTGGGCATCGACCAGCAGCAGCACGGAGTCGACCATCGACATTACGCGCTCTACTTCACCACCGAAGTCGGCGTGGCCCGGGGTGTCCACGATGTTGATGTGGTAGCCATTCCAGTTGATGGCGGTGTTTTTCGCCAGGATGGTAATACCGCGCTCTTTTTCCTGGTCGTTGGAGTCCATCACGCGCTCGTCGTTGAGCTCGTTGCGCTCCAGAGTGCCGGATTGACGCAAGAGTTTGTCTACCAGGGTGGTCTTACCATGGTCAACGTGAGCAATGATGGCGATGTTGCGTAGATTTTCGATCACTTGTGTATCTCGATCAGAGGATTCGGTGTGCTGACAGGTCGTGGCAGCGATTTACGTTGAGTCCGACAAAGCCGTTACAGCCTGTCGGCGGCGTCGGGGGGCCGGTGACGCAGGCCACAGGCAAACAGCCCCGGGCACTTAGCTCGGTCGATAAACGCGCACATTGGCATGCCCCTCACTGAGCAAATGGTGGGCATGCAGGCGACTCATCACGCCTTTGTCGCAATACAACAGGTACTGGCGAGTAGGGTCCAGTTCCTTGAAACGCGCGTTCACTGCATAGAACGGCATCGTTTGTACCTCGATACCGGCGATACTCAGCGGGTCGTCTTCAGCGTCGTCCGGGTGACGGATGTCGATGATGATCTGACCGGCCAGCGCTTCGCCGACTTCTTCAATCTGTATGTCCTGGCCCAATTCATCGATCACCCGATCGATTGGCACCAGCCTGGCGTTTTCGAGCGCACGCTCGAGCACCGCCATGTCGAATTCTTTCTCTTCATGCTCCACACGCCCGCGCTTGGCCGCAGTCTTCGGATTGACCGAGATGACCCCGCAGTATTCCGGCATGTGCCGGGCAAAATCGGCGGTGCCGATCTCGTTGGCCGTGTCGATGATGTCCTGCTTGTGGCTGGCGATCAGCGGGCGCAGCACCAGCTTTTCGGTGACGCAGTCGATCACTGACAGGTTCGGCAGCGTCTGGCTCGACACCTGGGAGATCGCCTCGCCGGTGACCAGCGCATCGATGTGCAGCCGATCGGCGATGCTCGACGCGGCACGCAACATCATACGCTTCAAAATGACGCCCATATGACTGTTATCGACTTTGCCGAGAATCTCGCCCAGGACTTCCTCGAACGGTACGCTCACAAATAACACGCGTTGGGAGCTGCCATACTTCTTCCAGATGAAGTGCGCCACTTCCATCACGCCCAGTTCATGGGCGCGCCCGCCAAGATTGAAGAAGCAGAAATGGCTCATCAGCCCGCGACGCATGATCTGGTAGGCCGCGACCGTGGAATCGAAACCGCCGGACATCAGCACCAGGGTCTGTTCCAGCGAACCCAGCGGATACCCGCCAATGCTGTCGTGCTGACTGTGGATCACGAACAACCGCTGGTCGCGAATTTCGATGCGCACTTCAATTTGCGGGTCTTTCAATGAAATTCCGGCGGCGCCACACTGCTTGCGCAACTGGCTGCCGACGTATCTCTCCACGTCCATCGAGCTGAACGGGTGTTTGCCGGCGCGCTTGCAGCGCACCGAGAAAATCTTGCCGGCCAGGGCATCACCATAATGCAGCTTGCACTTGGCGAGGATGTCGTCGAAATCCCCCAGCGGGTATTCGTCGACCTGCAGGAAATGCGCGATGCCCGGCATGCAGCTCAGGCGCTCGGTCATTTCCTTGAGAATCTTGGGTTCGCTGACGCGGGTTTCCAGTTCGAGGTTGTCCCACACGCCGTTCACCACCACAGCCGGGTCCAGATCGCGGAGCACGGCACGGATGTTCTTGGCCAACTGGCGGATGAAACGCATCCGTACCGGGCGGCTCTTGATGGTGATCTCGGGGAAGACTTTTACGATTAGTTTCATGAAAACAGCGCGCGAACGGCCAGCCGAAAAAGGGGGGCGCGGATTATAGCGGAAATTGCTCAAGGTTTAACCAGTTAATGTGCACTCGGTTTTCAACGCACCAAAACAGGTCATCTCTCGCAAGTTACGCCACATTGCAGTGCGCAATTGTTCGACAATCCGCGAATACAGGCTATAAAAGCGTGGATTTGGTGCAAAAAACCCATGCTGGGGCACTGGCATGCAAATTGCTCCCTTGTGAGGCAGGTTGCCTTGGCAGAGTATTCGCGCCGGCATCACCCATATCTAAGGGCACACCATTACCCGCCCGAAGCCACCCGGAGGACATATGTCGAAGTCGGTTCAACTCATCAAAGATCATGACGTCAAGTGGATTGATCTGCGCTTCACTGACACCAAAGGCACTCAACATCACGTGACCATGCCGGCCCGTGATGCGCTGGACGACGAATTCTTTGAAATCGGAAAGATGTTCGACGGTTCCTCCATCTCTGGCTGGAAAGGCATCGAAGCCTCCGACATGATCCTGATGCCGGACGACGAAACTGCCGTCCTGGACCCGTTCACCGAAGAGCCGACCCTGATCCTGGTCTGCGACATCATCGAACCTTCGACCATGCAAGGCTATGACCGCGACCCACGCGCCATCGCCCACCGTGCCGAGGAATACCTGAAGTCCACCGGTATCGGCGACACCGCTTTCTTCGGCCCTGAGCCTGAGTTCTTCATCTTCGACTCGGTCAAGTTCAAGTCCGACATCTCCGGCTCCATGTTCAAGATCTTCTCCGAACAAGGTTCGTGGATGTCCGATCAGGACGTGGAAGGCGGTAACAAAGGCCACCGTCCTGGTATCAAGGGCGGCTACTTCCCGGTTCCACCGTTCGACTTCGACCACGAGATCCGTACCTCCATGTGCAACGCACTGGAAGAGATGGGCCAGACCGTCGAAGTTCACCACCACGAAGTGGCGACTGCCGGCCAGAACGAAATCGGCGTGAAATTCAACACGCTGGTCAAGAAAGCTGACGAAGTCCAGACCCTGAAGTACTGCGTACACAACGTTGCTGATGCATACGGCCGCACCGCGACCTTCATGCCGAAGCCTCTGTACGGCGACAACGGTTCGGGCATGCACGTGCACATGTCGATCTCCAAAGACGGCAAGAACACCTTCGCTGGCGAAGGTTATGCCGGCCTGTCGGACACCGCTCTGTACTTCATCGGCGGTATCATCAAGCACGGTAAGGCCCTGAACGGCTTCACCAACCCGTCGACCAACTCCTACAAGCGTCTGGTACCAGGCTTCGAAGCACCGGTCATGCTGGCCTACTCGGCTCGTAACCGTTCCGCCTCGATCCGTATTCCTTACGTCAACAGCCCTAAGGCTCGCCGTATCGAAGCTCGCTTCCCGGATCCGGCTGCCAACCCGTACCTGGCCTTCGCTGCACTGATGATGGCCGGTCTGGACGGTATCCAGAACAAGATCCACCCTGGCGATGCCGCCGACAAAAACCTGTATGACCTGCCGCCTGAAGAGGCCAAGGAAATCCCACAGGTTTGTGGCAGCCTGAAAGAAGCCCTGGAAGAGCTGGACAAGGGCCGTGCGTTCCTGACCAAGGGCGGCGTATTCAGCGATGACTTCATCGACGCTTACATCGCACTGAAAAGCGAAGAAGAAATCAAGGTTCGCACCTTCGTACACCCACTGGAATATGAGCTGTACTACAGCTGCTGATCCGGTAGCGTCGCCCCACGGGGCGTGAATAAAAAGAGGCCTCCTTCGGGAGGCCTTTTTTATGGGCGCAGGTTACGTGCATGATTGTCTGCGCCCTCCACTATTCGAAGACGAGATCACCCATGACTTCGCGCGTTTCATTCTGCCTTGCTCTGTCTGCCGCGTTGTTGGGCACCGCCGCCCAGGCCGCCACCGCACCCACCACCCTCGCCCCACTGCTCGGCACCATAGGCGAGCGCCTGGCCATTGCCGATCAGGTCGCTCTGAGCAAGTGGGACAGCCGCAAACCGGTGGAAGATCGCCAGCGCGAACGCGAGGTGATCGCCGCTGCCGTCGCCCAGGCACCAGCTTACAAACTGAGCAGTGAAGCGGTAGAGGCGTTTTTCGCCGCACAAATAGAAGCCAACAAACTGGTGCAATACGCGCATCTGTCCGACTGGCAACTGCAAGGCAAAGCCCCGGACGCACCGCGCCCGGACCTGGTTGGGCAGATCCGCCCGCAACTGGATCAACTGCAAAAACGCCTGCTGCAACAACTGGCCGACTTCAGCCCCTACCGCACCGACCCGCAATGCCCGCAATGGCTGGCCCAGGCCACCCATACCGTCAGTAACGACCCGTTGCGGCAAATGGCGCTGGTTCGGGCGACCGCAGAGCTATGCGTCCTCACAAAATCCTGAGCCCACACATCTTTCCCCTGTGGGAGCGAGCCTGCTCGCGATGAGGCCAGCCCATCTACCACTTGTGTGACTGACACTCCGTCATCGCGAGCCGGCTCGCTCCCACAGGGGTCCAGTGTCGAACCTGGAGGCTGTGAACACCGCTCCCACAAGGGATGGCGTGCAACAACTTGGGCCAACCGCCTCCCCTGACCTATGCTGCAATCCAACACTTTCGGTTTTCGGTTGATTTTATGGGTCGTGGCTTTCCAGGAATGCTGTTGTTGCTGTTGGCGCTGCCAGCCGCCGCACAGATCTACAAATACACCGACGCCGACGGTAACACCGCCTATAGCAACCAGCCGCCCGATGGCATACCGGCCCAGGCAGTGGAGCTGCCGCCACTCAACAGTGTCGAACCCCAGCCCCCGACCAACCCGAACGCTGCTGCGCCCGCCGCGAACCGGGACGAGCCAGGCAACGCCTACGAAACTCTGGAGCTGACAGACATCCCCAGCGAAGAGGCCCTGCGCGCCAACAACGGCACCTTCACCGTTGGCGTCCTGGCTCGGCCGCGTCTGCAAAGCCCCCATCTGTTCAGGTTGTTGCTGGACGGCCAGCCCTATGGCCAGCCGAGCAACGTGCCGCGCCTGCAATTGGTGAATATCGACCGGGGCGAGCACAGCCTGGCGGTACAGGTCATCGACGGCGAACATCTTGTGCAACAGAGCGAAACCGTCATCTTCACCGTGCAACGGGTGCACCGCCCATGATCCGCTGGCTGCTCGTGCTGTGCCTGGCCGTGCTGCCGGGGCTGGGGGCAGCGCAGGTCTATACCTACATCGATGCCCAGGGCAATCGCGTCTTCACCGATCAACCGCGTCCCGGCAACGCCCAGAAAGTCCAACTGCCGCCCGCCAACCGGATGGCGACACCGCCCTCCGGCGCAGCCTCGGCGTCGGCGCCTGAAAAAAAGCCCGATCCCATGTTCCGTTACGAAATGCTGCGACTGTTGATCCCTGAACCGGATGCCACGATACGCAGCACAGCGGGGGAACTGATCGTCACGGTCACCAGCGAACCCGGTTTGCAAAAAGGCCACCGCTACCGCCTGCTACTGGATGGCAACCCCACAGGCGAACCGGGACCCAGCCCAGTGTTCGCGCTGAGCAACATTGATCGGGGCAGCCATCATCTGGCGGTAGAGATTCTCGATGAGCAGGGCCGCATCGTCGAACGTACCGCCAACCAGCCCTTCCACATGCAGCGCATTTCCCTGGCGCAGAAACGCCGCATCAAACCCTGCGCCACCGCCGACTACGGCCAGCGTCCCGAATGCCCCCTCACCGACAAGCCCGCAGAAGAGCAAAGCAGCATCCTGCCGTTCTTCTAACGCCCGCCTGGATGGCGCACTATATTGGTGCAAGTGTCTGCACCCTACTCAAATTCCAGCCCATTTTGGTTCGAAAGTACCCGAAAAAGCTGGCAGAACGCCACGCAATCGGGCGAAAAAGGTTCGTTTGAGGCTCTAAACGCTTCTTTTCGGAGCCTTGGTTTGGTTTTTGCATTTTCCTTGTATCGGCGCGTCATACGCGTGCTTGCTTACGCTCCAAAAGAGGTCCTGATGACCATTAGCGACGCACTACACCGCTTGCTACTCGATAACCTCACCACCGCAACCATCCTGCTCGATGCCGAACTGCGGCTCGAGTACATGAACCCGGCGGCAGAGATGCTGCTGGCCGTCAGCGGCCAGCGCAGCCACGGGCAGTTCATCAGCGAGCTGTTCACCGAATCGGCCGAGGCGCTCAACTCCTTGCGCCAGGCAGTGGAACAGGCGCACCCGTTCACCAAGCGCGAAGCGATGCTCACCGCCCTGACCGGCCAGACACTGACCGTGGATTACGCGGTAACACCGATCCTGAACAACGGTGCCACGCTGTTGCTGCTGGAGGTGCATCCCCGTGATCGCCTGCTGCGCATCACCAAGGAAGAGGCTCAGTTGTCCAAGCAGGAAACCAGCAAGATGCTGGTGCGCGGCCTGGCCCATGAGATCAAGAACCCCCTCGGCGGGATTCGCGGCGCGGCGCAACTGTTGGCCCGGGAGCTGCCCGAAGAAAGTCTCAAGGACTACACCAACGTCATCATTGAAGAAGCCGACCGCTTGCGCAATCTTGTGGATCGCATGCTCGGCTCCAACAAGTTGCCGTCCCTGGCGATGTGCAACGTTCACGAAGTGCTGGAGCGCGTCAGCAGCCTGGTGGAAGCCGAGAGCCAGGGGTGCATCACCTTGGTGCGCGACTACGACCCGAGCATTCCCGATGTTTTGATCGATCGCGAGCAGATGATCCAGGCGGTGCTGAACATCGTGCGCAACGCCATGCAGGCCATCAGCAGCCAGAACGAGCTGCGCCTGGGCCGCATCAGCCTGCGCACCCGCGCCATGCGCCAGTTCACCATCGGCCATGTGCGTCATCGCCTGGTGACCAAGATCGAAATCATCGACAACGGCCCGGGCATTCCCGCGGAGTTGCAGGAAACCATCTTCTTTCCCATGGTCAGCGGCCGCCCTGACGGTACCGGGCTGGGCCTGTCCATTACCCAAAACATCATCAGTCAGCATCAGGGCTTGATCGAATGTGAGAGCCATCCCGGCCACACCACCTTTTCGATCTTCCTGCCACTGGAACAAGGAGCCACATCGACATGAGCCGTAGTGAAACCGTGTGGATCGTCGATGACGACCGTTCTATCCGTTGGGTCCTGGAAAAAGCCTTGCAACAGGAAGGCATGACCACCCAGAGCTTCGACAGCGCCGACGGAGTGATGAGCCGCCTGGCCCGTCAGCAACCGGACGTCATCATCTCCGACATCCGCATGCCCGGCGCTAGCGGTCTGGACCTGCTGGCGCGGATTCGCGAGCAGCACCCACGGCTGCCGGTGATCATCATGACCGCCCATTCGGACCTGGACAGCGCTGTGGCGTCCTACCAGGGCGGCGCCTTCGAATACCTGCCCAAGCCCTTCGACGTCGATGAGGCCGTGTCACTGGTCAAGCGCGCCAACCAGCACGCCCAGGAGCAACAGGGCATGGAAGAGGTGCCTGCGCTGGCGCGCACCCCGGAAATCATCGGTGAAGCGCCGGCAATGCAGGAAGTGTTTCGCGCCATTGGGCGTTTGAGCCACTCCAACATCACCGTGTTGATCAACGGCGAATCGGGCACCGGTAAAGAACTGGTCGCCCATGCCCTGCACCGCCACAGTCCACGGGCGGCCTCACCGTTCATTGCGCTGAACATGGCGGCGATCCCCAAGGACCTGATGGAGTCCGAGCTGTTCGGTCACGAGAAAGGCGCGTTCACCGGCGCCGCCAACCTGCGGCGCGGGCGCTTCGAACAAGCCGACGGCGGCACCTTGTTCCTCGACGAAATCGGCGACATGCCGGCTGACACCCAGACCCGGCTGTTGCGCGTGCTGGCGGACGGCGAGTTCTATCGGGTGGGCGGCCATACACCGGTCAAGGTCGATGTACGCATCATCGCCGCGACCCACCAGAACCTGGAAACCCTGGTCCACGCTGGAAAATTCCGTGAAGACTTGTTCCATCGCCTGAATGTGATCCGCATTCATATCCCGCGCCTGGCGGACCGTCGCGAAGACATCCCGACCCTGGCCCGGCACTTCCTCAGCCGCGCGGCCCAGGAGCTGGCGGTAGAGCCCAAACTGCTCAAGAGCGAAACCGAGGAATACCTCAAGAACCTGCCGTGGCCCGGCAACGTGCGCCAGCTGGAGAACACCTGCCGCTGGATCACGGTGATGGCGTCCGGTCGCGAAGTGCACATCAGCGATCTTCCACCGGAGCTGCTCAGCCTGCCGCAGGACTCGGCCCCGGTGACCAACTGGGAACAGGCCCTGCGCCAGTGGGCCGACCAGGCCCTGGCCCGCGGCCAATCGAACCTGCTGGACAGCGCCGTACCGAGTTTCGAACGCATCATGATCGAGACCGCCCTCAAGCACACCGCCGGCCGCCGTCGCGACGCCGCGGTGCTGCTGGGCTGGGGCCGCAATACCTTGACCCGCAAGATCAAGGAATTGGGGATGAAGGTTGATGGCGGGGATGATGATGAGGGGGATGAGGGCTGAGCAGCCTTTAGCCCTTCACTGATCTTGAAGGCCAATCGCGAGCAGGCTCGCTCCCACAAAGGTTGCGGTGTCGCGACTATCTTGTGGGAGCGAGCCTGCTCGCGATGCTTTTGAAGGCTTGATGCACCGCATCGATGCACTGAGAACCGCAATGGCACATGCGCCCACCCGTCAAAACCAATCAGCCCAACTCGAAGAAACCGCACAAACAAAAGCAAAAGCCCCGAAATACGGGGCTTTGCGCATCATCAGCAGATTTTTTGTGACAAGCCATTTAAAACTGGCACGCCCCCTGCAATAACTCAATCACTACCCAGTTTCGGGGACCTTGGTACAGGCAGGCCGGGGATTCCCCATTTTACATCGGGCTCATCGAGCCCACTGTTTTGGGGGCCTTGATACAGGCAGGTCAAGGTTTCCCTTCTTTACACCCGGGGCTGCGCGTTTAACGCAAGCCCCTCCCGTTTGGGGACCTTGGTACAGGCAGGCCGGGGATTCCCTCTTTTATTGCTCTTGGAGACGGATCTCCAGCCGCCAGCGGTCATCGACCTCGCTACCGGCCCACTCCCCCCGCAATGGACGCGCCGCCACCAGCGTCAGCAACAACCCTTTGTCACTCAAACGCACCCGCCAGTTCACGTCCTTGCCATTGAGTTTGAGCTGGCCCTTCTGCGGACGGCCCTCTGCCTGGAGCAACAGCGCCACTGAGCCGTCGATGATTTCCCCGTGCAGCTTGGGCTCGTTGTTGAACCAGGCCACCAGCGTCCCGTCGATCACTTCGACCTGTTGCAGCACGCTCGGCTCGGGCGTGGTCAGGCGACCGATCATCAGGCCGACCATCAGACCGAAGATCGCCAAAGACCCCATCACTCGAGGTAATAGCTTCGAACGCTGATCGGTTTGCGGCGTAGAATGCCGCTCATCTTTATCTGCGGAGCCGTGCATGTTTCACGTCATCCTTTTTCAACCGGAAATTCCGCCGAACACCGGCAACGTCATCAGGCTGTGCGCCAACAGCGGCTGCCACCTGCATCTGATCGAACCACTGGGCTTCGAGATGGACGACAAGCGCCTGCGCCGTGCCGGTCTCGACTACCACGAGTATGCCACCCTGCAACGCCATGCCGATCTCGCCAGCTGTCTGGAGAGCCTGGGGCATCCGCGCTTGTTTGCCTTCACCACCAAGGGGTCGAGGCCATTCCATGATGCCAGCTTCGTCGCGGGCGATGCGTTCCTGTTCGGCCCGGAAAGCCGTGGCCTGCCGGCCGAGGTACTGGACGCCCTGCCCGCCGACCAGCGTCTGCGCCTGCCGATGCGCGAAGGCTGTCGCAGCCTGAACCTGTCCAACACCGTGGCAGTGGCCGTTTACGAGGCCTGGCGGCAGAACGGTTTCCGGTAACCCTGGCCAGAAACTTCTGTGGGAGCGAGCCTGCTCGCGATAGCGCTGTACCAGTCAACTTAATACTGACTGACATGACGCTATCGCGAGCAGGCTCGCTCCCACAGGTTTATACCTTGTGCTACAGCCGCGATACCGCTTACTGAACGGTCGCGGCGCCTTCTTGCTGCATGCGCTGCAGTTCTTGCGCGTACAGGGCATCGAAGTTCACCGGGGCCAGCATCAGGGCCGGGAACGAACCGCGGGTCACCAGGCTGTCCAGGGTTTCGCGGGCGTACGGGAACAGGATGTTGGGGCAGAAGGCACCCAGGGTGTGGCTCATCGAAGCGGCATCCAGGTTCTTGATCAGGAAGATCCCGGCTTGCTGCACTTCGGCAATGAACGCCACTTCGTCACCGTTCTTCACGGTCACCGACAGGGTCAGCACCACTTCGTGGAAATCATCTTCCAGGGCTTTCTGGCGAGTGTTCAGGTCCAGGCCTACGCTCGGCTCCCACTGCTGGCGAAAGATCGCCGGGCTTTTCGGGGCTTCGAAGGACAGGTCACGCACATAAATACGCTGCAAGGAGAATTGCGGTGCGGTTTCTTCTTCGCTGGCAGCTGTGTTCTGTTGGTCAGTCATCGCAGATCCTTCTTACTTTCAGGTTCTTAGTGGGGAATTCAGGCCTTGAGCATCGCATCGAGCTTGCCGGCGCGATCCAGGGCAAACAGATCATCGCAACCGCCCACGTGGGTGCTGCCGATCCAGATCTGCGGCACGGAGGTACGTCCGGCCTTTTGAGTCATTTCGGCGCGCAGTTGCGGCTTGCCGTCGACCTTGATCTCTTCGAAAGCCACACCTTTGTTCTTGAGCAGGAACTTGGCTCGGGAGCAATAGGGGCAGTAATCGCTGGAATAGACAACAACGTGGGTCATATCACTTCACCAGGGGCAGATTGTCGGCTTTCCAGCTTGCAACGCCACCGGACAGTTTGGCGGCGGTAAAGCCGGACTTCATCAGCTCGCGGGCATGAGTACCTGCGTGCTGGCCCTGAGCATCCACCAGGATCAGCGTCTTGGCCTTGTGTTTTTCCAGTTCACCGATACGAGCGATCAGTTTGTCCTGGGGAATGTTCACCGCGCCGACAATGTGACCAGCGGCGAAATCCTTGCTCGGGCGGATGTCTACCACCACGCCGGTGTCCTTGTTGACCAGTGCCGTCAGCTCGCCAGTACTGAGGCTGCGACCGCCGCCCTGCATCGTATGGGCAACCAGCAACGCCAGCAGTACGACGAAGATACCGACGAGAAGGTAGTGGTTAGTGGCAAATTCAATCAGGTGAGCAACCATCGAAGGAGGTTCCAGGGCGTTAAAATGTCGGCCAGTATACACAGCACACAAGGCCGGCCAAACCCCGCCCGGCGGTGACGGCACCGGAACTTACCTTTAAACTGCCCGTCCCTTTTCCATCGCCTTCTTTTAATCAGCCACGAGTGGATTCCATGACTACCACGCCTAAACCTTTGGTCCTGATGATTCTCGACGGCTTCGGTCACAGTGACAGCCACGAATCCAATGCCGTGTACGCGGCCCGCAAGCCTGTGCTGGACCGTCTGTGGGCCACCGTGCCGAACGGCCTGATCTCCGGCAGCGGCATGGACGTCGGCCTGCCCGACGGACAGATGGGCAACTCCGAAGTCGGCCACATGAACCTCGGCGCGGGCCGCGTGGTGTATCAGGACTTCACCCGCGTGACCAAAGCGATCCGCGACGGCGAATTCTTTGAAAACCCGACCATCTGCGCTGCTGTGGATAAAGCCGTAGCTGCTGGCAAAGCCGTGCACTTCATGGGTCTGCTGTCCGATGGCGGCGTGCACAGCCATCAGGACCACCTGATCGCCATGGCCGAACTGGCCTTCAAGCGCGGTGCCGAAAAAATCTACCTGCACGCGTTCCTCGATGGCCGCGACACTCCACCAAAAAGCGCCACTTCGTCGATCGAACTGCTCGACAGCACCTTCCAGGCTCTCGGCAAGGGCCGTATCGCCAGCATCGTCGGCCGTTACTACGCCATGGACCGCGATAACCGCTGGGACCGGGTGTCCCAGGCCTACAACCTCATCGTCGACGGCAACGCCGAGTTCAACGCCGCCACGGCCCAGGAAGGCCTGCAAGCCGCCTACGAGCGGGGTGAAAGCGACGAATTCGTCAAGGCCACCACCATCGGTGAACCGGTCAAAGTCGAGGACGGCGATGCCGTGGTGTTCATGAACTTCCGCGCCGACCGTGCCCGCGAGCTGACCCGCGTGTTTGTCGAAGACGATTTCAAGGAGTTCGAACGCGCCCGCCAGCCGAAACTGGCCGGCTTCGTGATGCTGACCCAATACGCCGCCAGCATCCCCGCGCCGTCGGCCTTCGCCGCCGGCAGCCTGGAAAACGTGCTGGGCGACTACCTGGCGAAGAACGGCAAGACCCAACTGCGCATCGCTGAAACCGAGAAGTATGCCCACGTGACGTTCTTCTTCTCCGGTGGCCGTGAAGAGCCCTTCCCCGGCGAAGAACGCATCCTGATCCCGTCGCCGAAAGTCGCCACCTATGACCTGCAACCGGAGATGAGCGCACCGGAGGTCACCGACCGCATCGTCGATGCCATCGAGCACCAGCGCTACGACGTGATCGTGGTCAACTACGCCAACGGCGACATGGTCGGCCACAGCGGGGTGTTCGACGCCGCGGTCAAAGCGGTGGAATGCCTGGACACCTGCGTCGGGCGCATCGTCGAGGCGCTGGAAAAAGTCGGCGGTGAAGCGCTGATCACCGCCGACCATGGGAATGTCGAGCAGATGTCCGACGAGTCCACCGGCCAGGCCCACACCGCCCACACCACCGAGCCGGTGCCATTCATCTATGTCGGCAAGCGTGACTTCAAGGTCCGCGATGGCGGCGTACTGGCTGACGTGGCGCCGACGATGCTGATGTTGCTGGGGATGGAGAAGCCGGCGGAGATGACCGGGACGTCGATCCTGGTCTGACCCAACACTTACCAATGTGGGAGCGAGCCTGCTCGCGATAGCGGTATTACAGTCAACATCTATGTTGGATGTTATGGCCTCATCGCGAGCAGGCTCGCTCCCACAGGGTCAAGGTGTTTTTTGGGCCAGTTATCACACAGCCCCAAATGGGCGTTTTTTTTGCAGCGTGGGGCGGGCATACTAGGCCGTCCCTTTCCCTGGTGTCGCCCGCCTCTATGCTTCGCGTTCTGATAGCCCTCGCTCTGACCTGCCTGCTCCAACCGGCCTTCGCTGACGAGCGCGCACAAACCCAACAGCAGTTGGACGCCACGCGTCAGGACATTGCCGAGCTGAAAAAGCTGCTGGGCAAGTTGCAGGAAGAGAAGTCCGGCGTGCAGAAAGATCTGCGCGGTACCGAGACCGAGATGGGCAAGCTGGAAAAGCAGGTCGACGCCCTGCAACAAGAGCTGAAGAAAAGTGAATCCGAGTTGCAGCGACTCGATACGGAGAAAAAAAAACTCCAGAGCGCGCGCACTGAACAGCAAAAGCTGATCGCCATCCAGGCCCGCGCGGCCTACCAGAACGGCCGTCAGGAGTACCTCAAGCTGTTGCTCAACCAGCAGAACCCCGAGAAATTCGCTCGCACACTCACGTACTACGATTACCTGAGCCAGGCACGCCTGGAGCAACTCAAGAGCTTTAACGAAACCCTGCGCCAGCTGGCCAATGTCGAAAAAGAGATTGAATTGCAGCAGGCCCAGTTGCTGGTGCAGAAAAGCAGCCTCGACACCCAGCGCGAAGAACTCGAGAAGGTTCGCAAGGAGCGTCAGGTCGCCCTGGCCAAGCTCAATGAGGACGTGAAGGCCCGCGACAGCAAGCTCAAGGCTCGCGAGCAGGACCAGGCTCAACTGGCAAAAGTCTTGAAGACCATCGAAGAAACCCTGGCACGCCAGGCTCGAGAGGCGGAAGAAGCGCGCCAGAAGGCGCTGATCGCCCAGCAGGAAGCCGAAAAAAAGCGCTTGCGTGAGGCCCAGGCCGACGCCAGCGATGCACCGCGCAAACCTGCCCGATCAAGCCCTGGCCCCCTGGTTTCGGCAGGGGGTGAAACCTTCGGCGGCGCCTTTGCTTCGGCACGGGGCAAACTTCCATGGCCGGTCAATGGTCGATTGCTTGCACGCTTCGGCCAAACCCGCGGCGATGATACCCGCACCAAATGGGACGGCGTGATGATCAGCGCCACTGCCGGCAGCCAGGTGCATGCCGTGCATGGCGGTCGTGTGGTGTTCGCCGACTGGCTTCGCGGCGCCGGCCTGCTGGTGATCCTGGATCATGGTAACGGCTATTTGAGCCTGTACGGCCATAACCAGACGCTGCTCAAGGCGGCCGGCGATGTAGTCAAGGCCGGCGAGTCCATCTCTACGGTTGGTAACAGTGGCGGGCAGGATACGCCAGCGCTGTATTTCGCTATTCGTCAGCAGGGTCGCCCCAGTGACCCGACCCAATGGTGTCGTGCGCAAGGATAAGCGCGCCCATCCAACTCAGGAGTTCGTTCGACATGCTGCATTTGTCCCGCCTCACCTCGCTGGCCCTGACGATCGCCCTGGTGATCGGTGCGCCCCTGGCGTTCGCCGCTGAACCGGCCCCCTCGTCGACCGCCGCTACGGCCGCGACCACCAAGGCCCCGCTGCCGCTGGACGAACTGCGCACCTTTGCCGAAGTCATGGACCGGATCAAGGCCGCCTACGTGGAACCGGTGGACGACAAGCTGCTGCTGGAGAACGCCATCAAGGGCATGCTCAGCAACCTTGACCCCCACTCGGCCTACCTGGGGCCGGAAGATTTCGCCGAGCTGCAGGAAAGCACCAGCGGCGAGTTCGGCGGCCTGGGCATCGAGGTCGGCAGCGAAGACGGCTTCGTCAAAGTGGTTTCGCCCATCGACGACACGCCTGCTTCCAAGGCCGGCATCCAGGCCGGTGACTTCATCGTCAAGATCAACGGCCAGCCGACTCGCGGCCAGAGCATGACCGAAGCCGTGGACAAGATGCGCGGCAAGATCGGCCAGAAGATTACCCTGACCCTGGTGCGCGATGGCGGCACGCCGTTCGACGTGACCCTGACCCGCGCGATCATCCAGGTCAAAAGCGTGAAGAGCCAGTTGCTGGAGTCGGGCTACGGCTACATCCGCATCACCCAGTTCCAGGTCAAGACCGGCGAAGAAGTCGCCAAGGCCCTGGCCAAGCTGCGCAAGGACAACGGCAAGAAGCTCAACGGCATGGTCCTGGACCTGCGTAACAACCCCGGCGGCGTGCTGCAATCGGCCGTGGAGGTGGTGGACCATTTCATCACCAAGGGCCTGATCGTCTACACCAAGGGCCGCATCGCCAATTCCGAGCTGCGCTTTTCGGCCACCGGCAACGACCTGAGCGAAGCCGTGCCGCTGGTGGTACTGATCAACGGTGGCAGCGCTTCGGCATCGGAAATCGTCGCCGGCGCCCTGCAGGACCAGAAACGCGGTGTCGTCATGGGCACCACCAGTTTTGGCAAAGGCTCGGTGCAGACCGTCTTGCCGCTCAACAATGACCGCGCCCTGAAGATCACTACTGCGCTGTACTACACCCCTAACGGCCGATCCATCCAGGCCCAGGGCATCGTCCCGGACATCGAGGTGCGCAAGGCCAAGATCACCAGCGAGCAGGACAGCGAGTACTTCAAGGAAGCTGACTTGCAGGGTCACTTGGGCAATGGCAACGGCGGCGCCGACAAACCGACCGGTTCCGGCGCCAAGGCCAAGCCCATGCCGCAGGATGATGACTATCAGTTGGCTCAGGCCCTGAGCCTGCTCAAAGGACTGAACATCACCTCCGGCCGCTGAGATGGGCCTGCGCTTCATCCTGGGCCTGGTGTGCTGCCTGGCTGGCGCGGCCTTTGCCGCGCCCGCCACACCGGCACCGGCACCGCACAAGGCCTACCTGAGCCTGATCATCGATGACCTGGGGCAGAACCTGCCTCGGGATCGCCGCGTGCTGGCCCTGCCCGGCCCGGTCACTGCGGCGATCATGCCCGATACGCCACACGCTGCCGAACTCGCCCGCGAAGCCCATCGCGCCGGCAAGGTCGTCATGCTGCACATGCCCATGGACCCGGCCACCGGGCCGTTCGCCTGGCATCCGGAACTGCCCCTTGAAGAGTTGGGAAAACGCCTCGACGCCGCATTCGCCGCCGTGCCCTTCACCAGCGGGATCAATAACCACATGGGTAGCCGCATGACTTCCCAGCCGCGGGCCATGGCGTGGTTGATGGCGAACTTGCAGCAGCGACACAAGTTCTTTGTCGACAGCCGCACCAGCGCCCAGACAGTCGCCGCCGCCGAGGCGCAAAAAATCGGCCTCGCCAGCGTGTCACGTGATGTGTTCCTGGACGATGAGCGCACCGAAGCGGCCATCGCCCATCAGCTTCAGGTCGCCATAGAGCTGGCTCGCCAGCAGGGCTCTGCGGTGATGATCGGCCATCCCTATCCGCAGACCCTGGCCGTGCTCGAACGCGAACTGCCCAGGCTCAAGGCCCAGGGCATCGAATGGATCGACATCAAGTCGATGATCAGCTTGCGCAGCAATCGGGCGATGGCTGGGCATGGCAAAGATGGGGTTTATCGGTAGCGGTTAAACCGCGCCGCCGCTATCGCGAGCAGGCTCGCTCCCACAGGGTCTCGGGTTGTTCGCAAGTCATGTGCCCACCGCAGATCCAGTGTGGGAGCGAGCCTGCTCGCGATGGCGGTGGCGCAGTCTTCAGAGATACCGCGCCATGATCGCGTCCACCGCACCTTCCTTGCGCAGTTCATCCAGGGCCGCTTGAAGGCGGGCGACCACGTCGTCGGGCACGTTTTTGTTCAACGCCAGGTACAACTCGGCACTGTTGAACCGTAGCACGGTCTTGAGATCGCTCACCCCTTCCTCACGCGCCAGATAGCGCCCGGCCGGATCCCCGGTGGCCCACAGATCGATTTGACCATTGACCAGCTTCCTGGCGTTGTCCTGATCGCGCAACACGACAATCGGGTTCAGCCCTTGCTTGGCCAAGGTCTCGGCAATCGCGTCACCCTTGTAAGCCCCGATCCTGTATTGACGCGCCTGCTCCAACGAGTCCAGGGAAATCTTGCTGTCGGCCTTGGCGAGCATGATCCAGTCGTCCGGGCCAATCGGGCCGACCCATTTGAAGAGTTTTTCACGCTCGGGCAATCGCGCCGTGACAAACACGCCGTAGCCGGGATTATCCAGGGCCAGTTTATAAATTCGCTCCCACGGGAAACGCAGTGTCAGGCTGTAGCTGATATCGGCACGTTTGAATATCTCGCGGACAATATCCACCGCGATGCCATTGATGTTCTCGTCCTGAGCGAAGTTTTTGCCATTCTTGGCCATGTTGTAGGGCGGGAAGTTTTCCGTCAGCAACACCAGGCCGACGTCACGGCGATCTTGAGCTTGTGCCCCGTTGACGAACAACAAAGAGGCACTGGCAATAACCAAAAGAATGCGTCTGAACATGTCTGCTACCCGAATCCATGGCGTGCCCAAGAGTGCCTCGGGCCTGCGAGCATGTCCACAGCCCTTTGCTGCCCAGGCGGCTCAACGACTCAAAATATAAAAGAGCACTCTCACCGTTGAGGTAACTATTTACCGCCAACCGTCAGCCCCTACCTGATTAATTGGAGAACACCGGCCACTGCCGGTTTTCATTCAACTAACCAAAGGTACTACTCGATGAAATCGATCTCCTTTCTGCTGACCGGCCTGCTCTGCTCGCTGAGTTTGCAGGGTATCGCCCACAGCCAGGACTTTGGCGAAGGCATGCAAAATTTTACGGCCTCAAAGGTTCTTGAAAACGCGGATGGATCACACAACCACTGGCGGGGCGTCGGACGCCTGTTTATCGACGGCTCTTGTACCGCGACGCTTCTCGACACTCAGGATGCCTCGGTACCCCAACCAACACCCGCCTATGTACTCACTTCAGGACACTGTATCGAAAAAGGCAACGGCAACATCGTGACGGATAAACCGGTCAGCGGGGTCATGCAGTTCGATTACTTCGCCGACACCGGATTATTCAAAACCTACGCGCTGAAAAAGGTGGCATGGCGCAGTATGCAAGGCGTTGATCTGGCGATCATAGAATTGGACGTCAGCCTTCAGAAACTCATTGAGGAAGGTATACAGCCCCTGGAACTGGCCCGGCAAAAGCCTGCCGACGGGACCGATGTGCTGATCGTGAGTGCCCCGCTGGGTTTCGACAAAGCCACATTGCGCATGGCTGCCTGCACTTTGCAGCCTGCTCGGGAAATAGTGGAAGGCCCATGGGTATGGCGAAACAACGTGATGACGCGCTGTCAGGATATAGCCGGCGGCAGTTCAGGGGGGCCGATTCTTGATCGTCACTCCAACGAGATAATAGGCGTAATAGGCACCGGTAACCTGGCGGCCGGTTTCGCTCCATGCGACGAACATGCACCCTGTACGCGGGTTGGGGATGTCTATAAGGCCATTCCCAAAAACGTTTATGGGAACCCGACGATCTTTCTCAACGGATGCTTTGTACAAGGCCACATTGCCAATGAGGCAACTTCCTCTTGTCCGCTTTATCCAGCGTTTACCGTGAGTGCTGATGCCAACGAGCCCGCAAGGTACAAGAGGCTCAAAAAACGGGATGACGGGACGATGGAAATTCCGACATGGGATTACCATTTCTCCATCAGCACCGCTTTTTATCGCCACAAGACCGTGCGCACTGCGAAGGACTGCGAAAGTGGCCATTACTACAGCGACGCAATAAGTTCTAACGACGCGTTTATCAACAGCGAGATCGGCGCCCAGCCCGGTTTCTATTTCCTTTGCATTCTTGGCGTTGATTCCGCGACTCAAGGAGCGCAGATCGGACTCATCAAAAATGGGCTGTCCCTTGTGGTGGAAGTCCTTGATGACACGCCAACGGCGCAGCCCGATTTGTCGATCAGCAGCGGAGTCGGCGTGGAGCTGGCACGCGGTAGCGAGTACCGGACCTACGCCGTCAAATTTGGCCCGCTGGACACCACAGATTGCTCAAGGGATGAGCAGTATCTGACCCACACCTATATGGATTTCTGGTTTCCAGATGCAGAACTGCCGCTGAAATTCTGCACAATCGCCTACGACAAATCAGGCCAGGCATCCGAGCCGAGGATTGACGTACTGAGCCCTGCGACAGGGGCGCAAAACGCAACCCCCGTCGCCCCCTGAGGTGAGCATCGGGGCTCGGTTGTGCCCGCTTATCGAATGACGATTCCGCGCTGCGCCATGTAAGCCTTGGCTTCCGGCACGGTGTATTCGCCGAAGTGGAAAATGCTCGCCGCCAATACCGCACTGGCATGGCCTTCAAGGATGCCATCGGCCAGGTGCTGCAGGTTGCCGACGCCGCCGGAGGCGATGACCGGAATGCCCAAGGCATCGCTGATGGCGCGGGTGACGCCCAGGTCGAAACCGTTTTTCATGCCGTCCTGGTCCATGCTGGTCAGCAAGATCTCACCGGCCCCCAGGCCTTCCATCTTCTTCGCCCATTCCACGGCGTCCAGGCCGGTGGGTTTGCGCCCACCGTGGGTGAAGATCTCCCAGCGCGGGGTTTCGCCCGGGCCGGACACTTTCTTGGCATCGATGGCCACGACAATGCACTGCGAACCAAAACGCTGGGCCGCTTCGCCGACGAATTCCGGGTTGAACACCGCGGCGGTGTTGATCGACACCTTGTCCGCACCGGCGTTGAGCAGGTTGCGGATGTCCTGCACGGTGCGCACGCCACCGCCCACGGTCAGCGGGATGAACACCTGGCTGGCCATGCGCTCGACGGTATGCAGCGTGGTATCGCGGCCGTCGACGCTGGCCGTGATGTCGAGAAAGGTAATCTCGTCCGCGCCCTGCTCGTCATAGCGACGGGCGATTTCCACCGGGTCGCCGGCGTCGCGGATGTTCTCGAACTTGACGCCCTTGACCACCCGGCCGTTGTCCACGTCCAGGCAAGGGATGATGCGTTTGGCCAGCGCCATGGTCAGTCCTCAGCCTTTGTAGGAATCGCAGAAGGCCTGGGCCTCAGCGACATCCAGCGTGCCTTCGTAGATCGCGCGACCGGTGATCGCGCCGATGATGCTTGGCGCCTTGGCGTCGAGCAGCGCCTTGATGTCGCCCAGGTTATGGATGCCGCCGGAGGCGATCACCGGAATCTTCGTAGCGGCGGCCAGGGCGGCGGTGAACGGAACGTTGCAGCCCTGCATCATGCCGTCTTTGGCGATGTCGGTGTAGACGATGGCAGACACCCCGTCGGCCTCGAAACGCTTGGCCAGGTCAATCACCTGCACGGTGCTGACTTCAGCCCAACCGTCAGTGGCGACGAAACCGTCCTTGGCATCGAGGCCAACGATGACCTTGCCTGGGAAGGCGCGGCAAGCCTCAGCGACAAACGCCGGGTCTTTCACCGCCTTGGTGCCGATGATCACATAGCTCACGCCAGCCTTGACGTAGTGTTCGATGGTTTCCAGCGAGCGGATACCGCCGCCGATCTGGATCGGCAGGTTCGGGTAGCGCTTGGCAATGGCCGTGACCACTTCGCCGTTCACCGGCTGCCCTTCGAAGGCACCGTTCAGGTCAACCAGATGCAGGCGACGGCAGCCGCCCTCCACCCACTTGGCGGCCATGCTCACCGGGTCATCGGAGAACACCGTGGAGTCTTCCATCCGGCCCTGACGCAGACGTACGCAAGCGCCGTCCTTGAGATCGATAGCGGGGATAATCAGCATCTGGCAAACCTTCAAATTCGAATGTTCAGCTTGACTCGGAAATCAGTTTTTCTCGAGCGCCCACAAGTCGCTTTCGATGCTTTCGAACCTTTCTTTAAGGTGCGCCTGCACATCGAAAATCGCCCTGTTGTAATAGTGCGGAGCAATTTCGCGGGTAAACAACTCAAGAATTTCCGCCGCTTCGAACGAACCCAGGTCCAGTTCGAAACGATCCTCCATGAACCGTTGGATCTTGAGGTTCGCCTCACTTTCCTGCTCGGGCGTGAGGGTGAGGATTGGCGGTTTCTTGCGGGCCATTACCAGCGCCCGTCCCACGCGGCGAAGTTCTGCAGCAACTGCAGGCCATGGGTATGGCTCTTCTCCGGGTGGAACTGCACGGCGAAGCGCGAACCGTCGGCCAGGGCCGCGGCGAAGTCGACGCCATAGTGACCGCCGCCCACCACCTGCCGGGCGTTACCGGCCGCGATGTAGTAGCTGTGCACGAAGTAGAAGCGCGCCAGGTCCGGAATGTTGTGCCACAGCGGGTGATCCACCGTCTGCTTCACCTCGTTCCAGCCCATGTGCGGGACTTTCAGGTGCTCGCCGTCTTCGTGCAGATCCTTGCCGAAAAACTTCACCTGGCCTGGAAACATCGCGATGCAATCGACGCCGTCGTTCTCCTCGCTGCTCTCGAGCAAGGCCTGCATGCCCACGCAAATGCCGAGGAACGGACGATCCTGACTGACTTCATGCACAAGCGAATCGAAGCCCAGGCGACGGATCTCGGCCATGCAGTCACGAATCGCACCAACACCGGGAAAGACCACCCGGTCGGCTTCGCGAATCACGTCGGCATCGCTGGTGATCAGTACCTTGCCGGCGCCCACGTGCTCGAGGGCCTTGGCCACCGAGTGCAGGTTGCCCATGCCGTAATCGATAACCGCGACCGTCTGCATTACAGGACGCCCTTGGTGGAGGGCATTTGCCCGGCCATGCGGTCATCGAGCTCCACGGCCATGCGCAGCGCGCGGCCGAAAGCCTTGAACACGGTTTCGATCTGGTGGTGGGTGTTGTGCCCGCGCAGGTTGTCGATGTGCAGGGTCACATTGGCGTGGTTGACGAAGCCCTGGAAAAATTCCTGGAACAGGTCCACGTCGAAGCCGCCAACGGTGGCACGGGTGTACGGCACATGCATTTGCAGGCCCGGACGACCGGAGAAGTCGATGACCACACGCGACAGTGCCTCATCGAGCGGCACGTAGGCGTGGCCGTAGCGACGGATGCCTTTCTTGTCGCCGATGGCTTTGGTGAAGGCCTGCCCCAGGGTGATACCGACGTCTTCCACCGTGTGGTGGTCGTCGATGTGCAGGTCGCCCTTGCTGACGATATCCAGGTCGATCAGCCCATGACGGGCGATCTGGTCCAGCATGTGCTCAAGAAAAGGCACGCCGATATCAAACCGGGCCTTTCCGGTGCCATCCAGGTTGATCGAGGCTTTGATCTGGGTTTCCAGAGTGTCGCGCTCGACAGACGCCTTACGTTCGGCCATCACCAGCTCCGCAAAATCATTGGGCGAAAAAGGCAGCCATTATAGGGGCGCGAGCGGCAAACAGAAACACGGGAGGTGATATCCCTGACGGGTTGTCGGCGATAGACATGTCCGTACAAGCAATTGTGGCCATCACCCAAAACAAATGTGGGAGCGAGCCTGCTCGCGATAGCGGTGGATCAGCCGACAATGATGCCGGCTGACCCTCCCTCATCGCGAGCAGGCTCGCTCCCACAAGATTCGCCCTCACCCCAGCGGGTTCGGGCTAGCGCATTACTGGAACAACACCGCCGTCTTCTGCAGGGTTACCCAGACACCCCACGCCAACGGAATGCCCACCACCAACCAGGCGGCGATCGCCAAAGGCTTGGTGCCCGGCGCGGCTTTCCACTCCAGCGAAGTGGTGCTGTCAGCGCCCTTGTCATGGCCCAGCGCCTGTTCGGCGGCCAGTTCGGCGTCGGTCATGAAGTACTTGTCGGCGACCGGACGAACCATCAGGTTGCACAGGAAGCCCAGCACCAGCAGGCCGGCGAGGATGTACAAGGTGATGTCATAGGCCGCAGCGCGTTCAACGCCGATGCTCAACTGATATTCACGCAGGTAGTTCACCAGTACCGGACCCAGCACGCCTGCCGCGGCCCAGGCGGTCAGCAGCCGACCGTGGATCGCGCCGACCATTTGCGTACCGAACAGGTCCGCCAGGTAGGCCGGCACGGTGGCAAAACCGCCGCCGTACATCGACAGGATGATGCAGAACGCCGCCACGAACAGCGCGACGCTGCCCAGATGACCCAGGTTCGGGATCAGCGCGTACAGGGCAAAGCCCAGGGCGAAGAACACGAAGTAGGTGTTCTTGCGACCCAGGTAATCCGAGCAGGATGCCCAGAAGAACCGCCCACCGATGTTGAACAGGCTCAGCAGACCAGTGAAACCGGCCGCAATGGCCGCGATCTGACCCAGTTGCGCAGCATCCAACTGACCGAAAGGCAAGTCATTGCCGAGCAACTTGCCGCCGAACACTTCCTGCAACAGTGGCGATGCCATGCCGATGATGCCGATACCGGCGGATACGTTCAGGCACAGCACCAGCCATACCAGACGGAACTGCGGGGTTTTCCAGGCCACGTTCACGTGAACGTGACGATGGGTGATCATCGCGTTCGCAGCTTTCTTCGGTGCCGGGGTCCAGCCTTCAGGCTTCCAGCCGGTCGGCGGGACGCGGTACGACAGGGCGCCACCGACCATGAACACGAAGTAGATCGCGGCCATGACCAGGAAGCTTTGCCATACGCCCACTTCAGTCGGCGAAGAGAAATGGCTCATCAGCGCTGCAGCCAGCGGTGCACCTACCATCGCGCCGCCGCCGAAGCCCATGATCGCCATGCCGGTGGCCATGCCACGCTTGTCCGGGAACCACTTGATCAGCGTCGAAACCGGGGAGATGTAGCCTAGCCCCAAGCCGATACCACCGATTACCCCGGAGCCGACCCACATCAGCCATATCTGGTGAGTGTAGATACCCAGCGCGGAAATCAGCAGACCGCCGCACCAGCACAAGGCCGATACAACGCCAGCCTTACGCGGCCCGGCGTGTTCCAGCCAGCCGCCCCAGATGGCTGCCGAGCAACCCAGGAAGATGAAGAACAGGGTGTAGATCCAGCCGAGCATCGAGATCGGCCAGTCACATTGGGATGAAAAGACTTGTGCGATGAAGCTCATGTCCGGTGCACAGGCTACAGGCTTGGTGACGCCCAGTGCCTTGGACAACGGCAACCAGAACACCGAAAAGCCGTAGGCCATGCCGATGCAAAGGTGGATGGCCAGTGCGGCCGGTGGAACCAGCCACCGGTTGAATCCGGGCTTGGCGATAATGCGTTCCTTGGAGAGGAACGCAGGCTGGGCGGCAAAGCCGTCCGCCGTGATGCTCGTGCTCATTATGTATCCCCCAGTTATTGGTATGGCTCGCCAGCCATGCATCACCCTCAGCCTTATTGCACGCAAAGCGCGACTGTATTTTCTGGTGAAGCTTCATTTTGGTGCGACATTGAGTCGCAGAAGGACGGGCGAACGGGTAAAGGTTACCATTTGCTTATGACAGAAAAGCCAAAGTGCTATCACCTTTTTTACATCTTCTGTCTTATCGCGCCATTGCACGTTTTCTGTAGGGCGTGAATCGTTTATTTTTCAGGAATTTATATGCCCATCGTTGTCGAGCAGTTGAATGACGCCACCTGTCGGGACCGGCAGGACCTGCACAAAATCTACCAGGATGCCCCGGCCTGGCTGTTCGAGCCGTTCACTGACGGCACACAATTGATACACAAATGCCTGGAGGACGGCGCGTTGATCGCAGCCCGCTTCAATGACCGGTTGCTCGGTGCCGCACGGCTGCAACGGCACCAGGACGTCTGGCATTTGTCCCAAATGTGCGTGCGAAACGTCACCCGTCGTCGTGGGGTGGCGGAACGATTGGTCAGCGAAGCACGGAAAATGGCTACGCAACACGGTGCTGAGCTGAAGCTCTTGGCCCCATCCGGTCATCTGGAAGCCCAGGCGCTGGCGGCCAAATTGAAACTGGCACTGGAGCAGGCCTAGATCCGGGAGCTCAGCGCGACCCTCGCCACGGTTCCATGGCCCACAGGCCTGTCAGAAAGAACGATCACCCAACGCGCCATCAGGTCAGGGCGTTATACTCCCAGGCTAAATTTTGAACTCAACCTACAAGGACTCGCCCATGAAAGCGTTCGGCAAAATCCTGGGTCTGGTACTTCTCGGGCTGTTGCTGGTCATTGTGGCCTTGGGCTTTGCCCTGACCCACCTCTTCGATCCCAACGACTATAAAGAAGAGATCCGCCAGATAGCCCGCGACAAGGCCCACATTGAGCTGACCCTCAATGGCGACATCGGCTGGAGCCTTTTCCCGTGGCTGGGTCTGGAATTGCACGAAGCCAGTGTCGCCACCCTGGCAAACCCGACACAACCGTTCGCCGACCTGCAGATGCTCGGCCTTTCCGTGCGCGTGATTCCACTGCTGCGCCGCGAAGTGCAGATGAGCGACGTGCGGGTCGAAGGCCTGAACCTGCGACTCAACCGTGACAAGAACGGCCACGGCAATTGGGAAGACATCGGCAAGGCTCCCGCCGCCTCTAAAACCACGGCAAACGCCCCGGCACCGGCCGAACAGCCTGCCCCTGGGGACAGCGCCCCGGCGCAGAAACCGGCCCAGCCAACCCGCCTGGACATCGACAGCCTGACCGTGAACAACGCCCGGGTCGAATACACCGACGAGCAGGCCGGCCGGCAGTTCACCGCCGAAAGCATCCAACTGAGCACTGGCCCGATCCATGATTCCACCAACATTCCGGTCACGCTCACCGCATTCCTGGCCAGCAACCAGCCAGCCGTGCGGGTGCGCACCGAGGTCACGGGCGAGCTGCGCTTCGAGCGCGCCTTGCAGCGCTACAAGTTCGAAGACCTGAAGCTGTCCGGCGAAGCCACGGGCGACCCTTTGCAAGGCAAGACCGTGACGTTCGCGGCACACGGGCAGCTACTCCTGGATAAAGCGGCGAACGTCGCCGAATGGACCGGCATCAAGCTTTCCATCAATCAACTGCGGGCGTTGGGCGAACTGAAGGTCAATGATCTGGACAAGACCCCGCAACTGAGCGGCGGCATGTCGATCGCCCAATTCGACCTGGCGAAATTCGTCGACGGCGTCGGTCAGAAACTGCCGGCCATGGCCGAAGGCAGCTTGAGCAAAGTCGAACTGGTCACCCGTATTGCGGCCACGCCGACCAGCGCCGAATTCAATAGCATCAATCTGAAAATCGACGACAGCACCTTCAGCGGTCGTATCGCCGTGGAAGACTTTGCCAAACAGTCACTGCGTGCGCAGCTCAAGGCCGATACCTTCAACGTTGACCGCTACCTGCCGCCAAAATCCGCCGAGGCCGACAGTTCCAAGGCGGCCCGAGAGGCGGAGGTCAGCAACACCGAAGCCAGTGCCATGGCGGGCGCCGGCAGCACACCGTTGCCGAGCGCGCCCACCCAGGGCGCCTGGAGCAACGACCGGCTGTTTCCGGTCGAACGCCTGGGCAAACTGGACCTGGATGCCGACCTGACCTTCGGCCAACTGACCCTCGATAAACTGCCGATCCAGAATGCCGCGCTCAAGGCCACCGGCCAGGGCGGCCTGCTGACCCTGGAAAACCTGCGGGGCGATTTGTACAACGGCAACTTCGAAGTCAAAGGCACGCTGGACGTGCGCCAGCCCACGCCGCAGTTGAGCCTGCAAACCCGCATCAACCGGGTACCGGCCGAGAAAATCATCGAAAGCCAGGGCAAGAATCCGCCCGTCAAAGGCCTGGTGACACTCAACAGCGCCGTGACCGCCAGTGGCAACAGCCAAAAGGCCCTGATCGACAGCCTCAACGGTACTGCCGGGTTCGTCATCAACGACGGCGTCCTGCTCAATGCCAACCTCGAGCAGCAGTTGTGCCGAGGCATCGCCACCCTCAATCGTAAAACCCTCAGTGGCGAGCCCCGGGGCAAGGACACCCCGTTCGAGCAACTCAACGGCAATCTCACCTTCCGCAGCGGCGTGGCCAGCAACCCGGACCTGAAAGTCCGTATCCCTGGCATGACCGTCAACGGCAACGGCGATATCGACCTGCGTGTGCTGGGCATGGACTACCGCGTCGGCATCATCATCGAAGGCGACAAGAGCGACATGCCCGACCCGGCTTGCCAGGTCAACGAACGTTACGTCGATGTCGAATGGCCGTTACGCTGCCGCGGTCCGCTGGAGCTGGGCGCGAAGGCATGCCGGCTGGACAACGAGGGGCTGGGCAAAGTTGCCGCGAAACTGGCCGGCGACCGCCTCGGTGACAAGCTCAATGAGAAGATCGACGAGAAGCTCGGCGACAAGGTCAGCCCCGAGCTGAAGGACGCGCTCAAGGGGTTGTTCAAGCGATGACAGCCGAGCAGTTTTCCAGCGCCGTACTGGACTGGTTCGACCGCCACGGGCGCCACGACCTGCCTTGGCAGCAGGACATCACGGCGTATCGGGTGTGGGTCTCGGAAATCATGCTGCAACAGACCCAGGTCAGCACCGTGCTCAACTATTTCGACCGGTTCATGGCCTCGCTGCCCACCGTGCAAGCCCTGGCCGCCGCGCCGGAAGACGAAGTGCTGCACCTGTGGACCGGCCTGGGCTACTACACCCGCGCCCGTAATCTGCAGAAAACCGCGAAGATCGTAGTCGACCAATATGGCGGTGAATTCCCCCGCGACGTGGAAAAACTCACCGAATTACCGGGGATCGGCCTGTCCACAGCCGGCGCCATCGCCAGCATCAGCATGGGCCTGCGGGCACCGATCCTCGATGGCAACGTCAAGCGGGTGCTGGCGCGCTTCACCGCCCAGGAAGGTTACCCGGGCGAACCGAAGGTCGCGAAGCAACTGTGGGCGACTGCCGAGCGCTTCACGCCTCAAGACCGGGTCAACGCCTACACCCAGGCGATGATGGACCTGGGCGCCACGCTCTGTACCCGCAGCAAACCCAGCTGCCTGCTTTGCCCGCTTAAAAAAGGCTGCCAAGCCCACATGCTTGGCCTGGAGACCCGCTACCCGATCCCCAAGCCACGCAAGGACGTGCCCAAAAAACGCACCTTGATGCCGATGCTGGCCAACCGCGAAGGCGCGATTCTGCTTTATCGTCGCCCCTCCACGGGCCTGTGGGGCGGTTTATGGAGCCTGCCGGAACTCGACGACCTCGACGACCTGCAACACCTGGCCCTGCAACACTCGCTGGAGCTGGGCAATCATCAGCAGATGCCAAGCCTGGTGCACACTTTCAGCCACTTCCAGTTGGCGATCGAACCCTGGCTGGTCCGGGTCCGGGAAACCGGCCATCACGTGGCCGAGGCCGACTGGCTCTGGTATAACCTCGCCACCCCGCCGCGCCTGGGCCTCGCCGCCCCGGTCAAGACCTTGCTCGAACGCGCGGCCGCCGTATTGAACGCAGGAGAGTTGCAATGATCCGCACCGTGATGTGCCGCAAGTACAAAGAACAACTGGAAGGCCTGGAGCGCGCGCCGTTCCCGGGCGTCAAAGGCCAGGACATCTACGACAATGTCTCGGCCAAGGCCTGGGCGGACTGGCAAAAACACCAGACCCTGCTGATCAACGAAAAACGCCTGAACATGATGAACGCCGAAGACCGCAAATACCTTCAAGGCGAAATGGAAAAGTTCTTTTCCGGCGAAGAATACGCCAAGGCCGAAGGCTACGTGCCGCCGTCCGAATAGGCCACCCAGAACCGGGGCGGATCGTAAGCGACGGTAATAATTAAATATTTTTTGATAACGTGCTTGACGCCCCCCTGAAAAACCCGTTTAATGCGCCCCGTTGCCCAGATAGCTCAGTCGGTAGAGCAGGGGATTGAAAATCCCCGTGTCGGCGGTTCGATTCCGTCTCTGGGCACCAAATACCGAAAACCCCGATCAAGAAATTGATCGGGGTTTTTTATTGCCTGGGATTTACGGGAGCTGTGACGGCGCGTCGAGCTCTTCAACCTCATTGGGTGCCACATTGTTTGTGGTGGATTGAGATTCGAAGTGGTTGCCCTGAAGCTGTAGGATAGATCGCCTTATTTTCATGCCAGGAGTCTGCCCCCCCATGTCATCGGCAAACAAACAGCAGAAACGAAACCAGCGCGCCAAGGCGAAAGCCAAGAAGAACCGCATTCAGCGTGCTGCTGCGCCGAACGATTTCCTGGACCCGAACGATGAGCGCATCGATCTGGAATCCGTGGACCTGACGGAGCTGTTCCAAATCATGAGCTCAGCTGAAAAGGTCAGCCAGAAGGCGATGTGCGAAGCGTTCCTGGCCTATCCACTGTTGACGCTGGTGCTGGAACAGGAAGGTGAGGACGAAGCGACCGACTTCATCATTACTGCATTGATCGAATACCGTCGCCTGACCAAAGGCGTCGATGAGCAGACCGCACTGGATTGGGTGGAGAGTGAGCAGTTCCAGGCCGATTATGTCGCCGCGTCCAAGGCGCTAGCCCAAGATCCGATCTGATGATCGTCCTCACTATGAGGACGTCGGCAGTGGATGACGCCATCCCGGGATAGCTCCTACAAGCCAGGGTCAGCCAAGATCAGGCGGCGTCAAACCCGTCCTGCAAGAATCGGACGGCTTTCCTCCCACCTAATCAGACTCGCCCTGCATCATCGAAACGTCGTCCAGAGCATCCTTTTGGTCCTCCCATTCTCACGGCTGACATTTCGATGACCTCACTTCTCCCCCTAGACGACCCAAAGCTTGCTCCTCTGATTAATGAGCTAGGTGAACTGATCTGCCAGGCTCGCCAGAAGGTGCTGCGTGCCGTCGATACACTTCAGGTTCAGACCTGCTGGCAGATCGGGCGGCACATCATCGAATTCGAACAGGGAGGAGCATTTGGAACGCAGTGCGTTCCGAATTGAGCTGGCCCCATTACCGCACACTTCTGCGGGTAGAAGACCCAAACGCCCGTCATTGGTACCTGACGACGGGCAAATTGAAAGCCGACAGCTGATGACCGCTCGAAGGTAAAAAATCTGTGTAAGATTGATGCGCTTTTTTTCCAGCAACGCTCCAGTCAACGAGCTCTATCCCGCATGTCACCGGCCGCGCCTCCCCCTTCTCTGATTCAGGCATTGCGGACCGAAACCGCTGAGCTGCACGTCGCCCTGGAAAAACGCTTGCCGTTTTTCTCCGAACAGTTGGACCTCGACCTGTACCGGCGCCTGATGGCCGCCTACTACGGTTTTTATAAACCGCTGGAACAGCGACTTCATGTCCTGACGCTGACACCGACGGGGTTGGACCAATCCCTGCGGATCAAGCTTCCCGTACTGCAGGCGGATCTCACGGCACTGGGCCTGGATGACCACGCTATCGAGGCACTGCCCACCTGCCGGGACCTGCCGCAGATCGATTCCCGTGCCGCCGCCCTGGGGGTTTCCTATGTGCTGGAAGGTGCAACCCTCGGGGGTCAGATCCTGCGGCGCAGAGTCGCCGAACAGCTCGGCCTTGATGCCTCCAGCGGCGCGGCGTTTCTCAATGTGTATGGCGAACTCACCGGTCGGCGTTGGAAGGACTTCCTTCAGTATCTGGGCGACAGGAACCTTGGCGACGCCCAAACGCTCGAAGTCACACGTGCCGCCAAAGCGACGTTTACTCATTTTGAACACTGGCTGGACAGCCAAAAGGTATTGTTATGACCCCGGAAAACCAGGAAGCCTTCGAAGAACTGCTGGCCAATTGTGCAGACGAACCGATTCGCTTCCCCGGGGCCATCCAGCCTCATGGCGTGCTACTGATGCTGTCCGAACCCGACTTCGTCATCCGACAGGTCAGCGCCAACGTATTGCAATTGATGGGGCACGATCCTCACGGTCTCCCCGGCCAGACGCTGGACGCACTGTTCGGGCAGCAGCAGGCCCAAGCCGTCCTCAAGGCCTGTCGCGCCGATGCGGACGGGGACAACGCGCCCGTGGAGATTGTCGTGAACCAGTTGCGTTTTGACGCCCTGGTCCACCGCCATCAAGGCGCCCTGATCGTCGAACTGGAACAGCACCTGAGCGACTACCGTCCCGAAGGTGTCAGCGGCGAAGCCAACCTGGGGCGCATGCTGCAACGCCTGCAAAGCGCGAAAAGCCTCCAGGCTCTGTACGAAATCAGCGTTCGGGAAATTCAGGCCATGACCGGTTACGACCGGGTGCTGATCTATCGCTTCGAAGAAGAAGGCCATGGCCAGGTGATCGCCGAGGCCAGCGCGCCGTCGATGGAGCTCTACAAAGGCCTGTTTTTTCCGGCATCGGATATCCCTGAACAGGCCCGGGAGCTGTATCGCACCAACTGGCTGCGGATCATCCCCAACGCTGACTACACGCCGGTACCGCTGGTCCCGCAGTTGCGTCCCGACACTCAGACACCCCTGGACCTGAGCTTTTCCACCCTGCGTAGCGTCTCGCCGATCCACCGCCAATACATGAAAAACATGGGTGTGCTGTCGTCCATGAGCATTTCCCTGATGGAAGGCGACCGACTGTGGGGCCTGATCAGTTGCGGCAACCGTCAACCCCTGCTCGTGCCCCATGAAATGCGCATGGCCTGCCAGACCATCGGCCAAGTGCTGTCGCTGCAGATCAGCGCCATGGAAGCACTGGATCTGACCCGTCAACGGGATGCCAAGCTTGAGGACCTCAAGGTTCTCGCCACGGCCATGGCCGAGTCCAGCGACAATGTCTTTGACGGCTTGTCCCGCGAACCCCAAAGGCTGATGGACCTGACCGGCGCCACCGGCGTCGCGATCCTCGAGGACAACAAGCTGCACCGCCATGGCCAGTGCCCGGAAGCGGAGCAGATCCGCGAGCTGCATAAATGGATGCTGGAGACCGACCAGCCCGTTTTCTCCCACCACAACCTGAGCAGCGTTTTCGCTCCAGCCCAGGCCTATCAGGACGTGGCGAGCGGTGTGCTGGCGATCCACCTGCCCAAGCCTGTGGAAAATGGCGTGCTGTGGTTCCGCCCCGAGGTGAAGCAAACCATCCAGTGGAGCGGCGACCCGCAAAAACCCCTGGACCTGGAAAGCAGCGAGACAGGTTTGCGCCTGCGACCGCGAACGTCTTTCGAAATCTGGAAAGTCGAAATGGCCGGCATCAGTACCAAATGGACCCACGGCGATCTGTTTGCCGCCAACGACCTGCGCCGCTCAGCGCTGGAAAACGATCTGGCCCGGCAAGTCCACAAGGAGCGTCAGGCGGTGCAGGCGCGTGATGAGCTGGTGGCGGTGGTGTCCCATGACCTGCGCAACCCGATGACGGTCATATCCATGCTCTGCGGCATGATGCAAAAGTCCTTCAGCTCCGACGGCTCCCATAGCTCCAAGCGAATTGCTTCAGCCATCGACACCATGCAACAGGCCGCCAGCCGCATGAACGTTCTGCTCGAAGACCTGCTGGACACTTCGCGCATCGACGCCGGGCGCTACACCATCCATCCCCAGCCGCTGGACGTCAGCCAGATATTCGAAGACGCCTGCTCGCTGCTGACGCCGCTGGCAACCGCCAAGGCCATCGATATTTCGTTCCACGCCGAACCCAATCTCAAGATCAATGCCGACCCCGAGCGGTTGTTCCAGGTGCTGTCGAACCTGATCGGAAACGCCATCAAGTTCACCCCCCAGCAAGGCAGCGTGGGCATCAGCGCGATGTCGGTGGGTGACGAGATCGTGTTCAGCGTTCGTGATACCGGCGAAGGAATCAAACCGGAGCAGTTGCCTCACGTGTTTGACCGCTACTGGACAGTCAAGGAAGGCAACCCGAACGGCACCGGACTGGGTTTGTATATTTCCAAGGGGATTGTCCAGGCCCATGGCGGTAAACTGCACGCCGAAAGCCAGCCAGGCAAGGGCAGCGAATTCAGCTTTACCGTGCCGAAAATCAACTGAGCCGGGCATCGCCCCCTAACAAACTGGAAACCGAAGCCCAATGGCCTCACTGAACAAACAGCAAAAACGCGCCAAGCGTGCCAAAGACAAAGCCAAGCAAATCCGCATGAGCGGACGTAAATCCATCCCCATGTATGGCGACCCGGCCCACGCCACCGCCCAGCCACCGGTCTACGTGCTCGAGCTGTTCGCCAAGCTACGCGAAGCCGAGGCCATCAGCCGTAGCGAAATGCTCGACACGCTGCTCGCGTCCCTGAGCGTGATGATCAGCGAACGCCCCGGCCTGCTGGACCTGAAAAACGCCGAGAACGAAAGCATGGCCGCCACCAACCTGGCTGCGGACATGCTGGTCGACTACCGCATGTGGGCTGACGACATGGACCGCGAGACGGCCCAGCGCTGGCTCAGCACCCCGGAGTTCATCAAGGACTTCAGCGAGGCGCTGGATCGTTATCGTCAGTTGATGGAAGAGCCCGCCGGCGAATAGAACGCGATCAGCCTCACGGAGAAGAGGACAGCCAGCTAAAACTTCCTATGGACGATAAAAACGCACAACGGCAACACTCATCCGATTAACCCTTCCAACCCCCAGCCAAAGCTGGCACCATCGCGCCTTTTTTTACGCGACTCCCCGGGATTTTTACCGGTAAACAGAGTTCGAACGGCCGTTCGGTTGTTGATGGCGCGACAGTCTGCTGCGCCGATGCGACAACCTGCCGCACATTCGCGGTTTACCACCCGTAGCGCTGTTGGCTGCCATTCGGACGCTATGCTAGCTTGGCCGCCTCGCCAGGAAGGCCGCCAACAGCAAGGGAGCACACACCATGAGGACCGCACATGGCCCAGGCCACGCCCGCGCTTGAAATCCGCAACCTGCACAAACGCTACGGAAAGCTGGAGGTGCTCAAAGGCGTCTCGCTGACCGCCCGCGACGGCGATGTGATCTCGATCCTGGGTTCCTCCGGTTCCGGCAAGTCCACATTCCTGCGCTGCATCAACCTGCTGGAAAATCCCAACCAGGGCCAGATCCTGGTGGCCGGCGAAGAACTCAAGCTCAAGGCCGCGAAAAACGGTGAACTGGTGGCCGCCGATGGCAAACAGATCAACCGCATGCGCAGCGAAATCGGTTTTGTGTTTCAAAACTTTAACCTCTGGCCGCACATGAGCGTGCTCGACAACATCATCGAAGCCCCGCGCCGGGTGCTCGGCCAGAGCAAGGCCGAGGCCGTGGAAGTGGCTGAAGCCCTGCTGGCCAAGGTCGGCATCGCCGACAAGCGTCATGCCTACCCTGCCGAGCTTTCCGGTGGTCAGCAGCAGCGCGCCGCCATCGCCCGCACGCTGGCGATGCAGCCTAAAGTGATTCTGTTCGACGAACCCACCTCTGCCCTTGACCCGGAAATGGTCCAGGAAGTACTTAGTGTGATCCGCGCCCTGGCCGAAGAAGGCCGCACCATGCTGCTGGTGACTCACGAAATGGGCTTCGCCCGTCAGGTTTCCAGCGAAGTGGTGTTCCTTCATCAAGGCTTGGTCGAGGAGCAAGGATCGCCACAGCAGGTCTTCGAAAACCCGCTTTCGGCGCGCTGCAAACAATTCATGTCCAGCAACCGCTAACGGAGCAGTACATATGCAGACCTACAAGAAATTTCTCCTGGCCGCTGCCGCCAGTCTGGTCTTCTCGGCCAGCGCCATGGCCGCGGAAACACTGAAGATGGGCATCGAAGCGGCCTACCCGCCGTTCAATAACAAAGATGCCAGTGGCAACGTGGTCGGCTTCGACAAGGACATTGGCGACGCCCTGTGCGCCAAGATGAAAGTCGAATGCAGCGTGGTGACCTCCGACTGGGACGGCATCATTCCGGCCCTGAACGCCAAGAAGTTCGACTTCCTGATCTCCTCGCTGTCGATTACCGAGGAACGCAAGCAGGCCGTGGACTTCACCGAACCGTACTACTCCAACAAGCTGCAATTCATCGCACCGAAGGCCACCGAAGACTTCAAGACCGACAAGGCCTACCTGAGCGGCAAGACCATTGGCGCACAACGCGCCACGCTGGCCGGCACCTGGCTGGAAGACCGCAACATGGAAGATGACTACAACGTAAAGGTCACGCTCTACGATACCCAGGAAAACGCTTACCTGGACCTGCTCTCGGGCCGCGTTGACGCCATCCTGGCGGACAAATACGTGCAATACGAATGGCTCAAGAGCAAAGACGGCGCCGCCTTCGAATTCAAAGGCGACCCGGTGGTGGAAAGCGACAAGATCGGTATCGCGGTGCGCAAGGGTGACGACGAACTGCGCAACAAGCTGAACGCCGCGCTCAAGGAAATCGTTGCCGACGGCACCTATAAAAAGATCAACGACAAGTACTTCCCGTTCAGCATCTATTGATACTGACGTGCCTGGCCGGCGCCGCTTCATTGCGACGCCGGCCCTTAGCAAAGCCTGCCGCGATATGAACACACACCCATGATGATCGATCTCTACGGATTCGGCCCGGCGCTCGCCGCTGGCGCGCTGATGACCGTCAAACTGGCGCTCTCGGCCCTCTGCCTGGGGCTGGTGCTCGGCTTGCTCGGCGCCTTGGCCAAGACTTCCCCGTACAAGCCGCTGCAATGGCTGGGCGGCACTTATTCGACACTGGTTCGCGGCATCCCCGAATTGCTCTGGGTGCTGCTGATCTACTTCGGCACCGTCAATCTCATGCGTGCCCTGGGCGAATACTTCGGTAACCCGGACCTTTCCCTCAACGCCTTCGCCGCTGGCGTCATCGCCCTGGGCCTGTGCTTTGGCGCCTACGCCACGGAAGTATTTCGCGGCGCGATCCTGGCCATTCCCAAGGGCCATCGCGAAGCTGGCGTGGCGCTGGGGTTGTCCAAGTGGCGGATCTTCACTCGACTGATCATGCCGCAGATGTGGCGCATCGCCCTGCCCGGGCTGGGCAACCTGTTCATGATCCTGATGAAAGACACCGCACTGGTGTCGGTGATCGGCCTGGAAGAAATCATGCGGCACGCGCAAATCGGCGTGACCGTGTCCAAGCAACCGTTCACCTTCTATATGGTGGCCGCGTTCATGTACCTGGGCCTTACCGTGCTCGCCATGATCGGCATGCATTTTCTGGAACGACGTGCCGCTCGCGGCTTTGCCAGGAGCACCCAATGAACTGGGAAGTCATCATCAAGTGGCTGCCGAAACTGGCCCAAGGCGCGACACTGACCCTGGAGCTGGTCGCCATCGCCGTGATCGCCGGTCTGCTGCTGGCGATTCCGCTGGGCATCGCCCGCTCCTCACGCCTGTGGTACGTGCGGGCGTTACCCTACGCCTACATTTTCTTTTTCCGTGGCACGCCGTTATTGGTTCAGCTGTTCCTGGTCTACTACGGTCTGGCGCAGTTCGACGCCGTGCGCAGCAGTTCGCTGTGGCCCTATCTGCGGGATCCGTTTTGGTGCGCCACGGCCACCATGACCCTGCACACCGCCGCCTACATCGCCGAGATCCTGCGCGGCGCGATCCAGGCCATCCCTCGTGGTGAAATCGAAGCCGCGCGAGCCCTGGGCATGTCCCGACCCAAGGCGTTGTTCTACATCATCCTGCCTCGCGCCGCGCGCATCGGCCTGCCGGCCTACAGCAACGAAGTGATCCTGATGCTCAAGGCCAGCGCACTGGCGAGCACCGTGACCCTGCTGGAGCTGACCGGTATGGCCCGGACCATCATTGCCCGGACCTACCTGCCGGTGGAAATCTTCTTCGCGGCCGGCATGTTCTACCTGCTGATGGCGTTCATGCTGGTGCAGGGCTTCAAGCAGCTGGAGCGCTGGTTGCGCGTCGATGCCTGCCAAGGACGCTGACAGCGGCGTGTTGACGGGCGAGGCGTTACTCGCCCGTTTCACCGCGCTGGATGCTTTTCTCACAACGCACCAGGCATTGTGGAAACCGCGTCCGTTCACCCATCTGCAGCTGCCATGGGAACGGTCCTACCCTGAGCTGGCCCAATGGCTACGCCAGCGTTCGCTGGAAGACGCGGAAAACGACCATCACCAACCCTGGCTGATTCAACATGCACCCGCGCCATTCCCAGAACTGGCGGGCATTTCCCATGCGTTGAGCGTCGTCGCAGAACTGCCGGGCAAAGAGCTCGAAACCACCGCCCATCGCCTCAGCGTCGACGTGCCAGGGCGCAAATGGCAGCAAATCGAAGCCTTCGCCAGCCGCCTGCACTTCGCTACCAAACCGACCCACTGGCTCGATTGGTGCGCCGGCAAAGGTCATCTTGGCCGACGCTTGCTGCAGGCTGAACAACAACTGACTTGCCTGGAATACGACCCAGCCCTGGTCGCCAGCGGCCAGCAACTAAGCCAACGCCACCGTCTGCCCGCCACGCACTTGCAGCAAGACGTGCTGGCGGCAGAGGCAGGCCTGGCGATCCGCCCTGAACACACGCCGGTAGCCCTGCACGCCTGCGGCGACCTGCATGTGCGCCTGATGCAGTTGGCGAGCGCCGCTGGCTGCACTCAACTGGCAATCGCCCCGTGCTGCTACAACCGCATCAGTGCTGAACGTTATCAACCGCTGTCCGACGTCGCCAAGGGTTCGGTCCTACAGCTAACGCTCGATGATCTCAGCCTGCCACTGACCGAAACCGTCACCGCCGGCGCCCGCATCCGGCGGCAACGGGACCAGTCCATGGCTCGGCGCCTGAGTTTTGACCTGCTGCAACGACAGATCCGGGGCCGCGACGACTATCTGCCCACCCCCTCGCTCCCCAGCGCCTGGCTGGAAAAATCCTTCATCGAGTACTGCACCGATCTGGCAGCCCTGAAAGACTTATCCACAGTCGGCTCGCCTGACTGGTCGGCACTGGAAGCGGCCGGCCATCAACGTCTGGCCCAAGTGCGCAACCTGGAATTGGTCCGAGGCCTTTTCCGGCGGCCTCTTGAGCTGTGGCTGGTGCTGGATCGGGCGCTTTTCCTCAGCCAGAAAAACTACCACGTCCGCCTCGGCACCTTCTGCGAAACGCCCCTCACGCCGCGAAATCTGATGCTGCTGGCCGAACGTCGCTGACATGAAACAGCCTGTGGATAACTCTGTTGATGAAATTGTCTTGGATCCAATTAATCCGCGATTTTCTGCTGGAAGCGAGGCTGGTCATTTTTTGTTCATATGGATAAAAAACCATTAAAACAGGCATTTGCGAGCAAACGAGAAAGCTGTCACAAAATCGCAAGATGGCAGTCGCCCCACCCCGCCCGTTGTGCATAAGCGTTCAAGCAAAACGACATAACCGCCGAACTCAGTGCTCCCACACGCCAGCAATTGCGCCCATCGCGCCTGTGCAGTACAACAGCCTTTCGTATCGTGATTGACACAATGCCGACACACACAAGGACTGGCCGTGACGTTCATTTCCTACGCACAGAACTTCGAAGACATACGCCTGTGGCGCGCCCTTCAATCGGTGGAAAACGGCTTTTATCTGGACGTAGGCGCCAATCATCCAACAGATGATTCCGTGACCCGGGCGTTCTACGATCACGGCTGGCACGGGATCAACATCGAACCGGTGCAGGCCTACTACGACGCTCTCTGCCAAGAACGGCCAAACGACATCAACCTGCAATGCGTAGCCGGCGAAAACGCCGCCAGCCTGACCTTCTACACCATCGCCGACACGGGCCTGTCCACCGTCGAAGCCAGC
Organism: Pseudomonas sp. A214; assembly: GCF_900156295.1. Taxonomy (NCBI): domain Bacteria; kingdom Pseudomonadati; phylum Pseudomonadota; class Gammaproteobacteria; order Pseudomonadales; family Pseudomonadaceae; genus Pseudomonas; species Pseudomonas sp. A214. The sequence continues at coordinate 1,113,122 of NZ_LT707062.1, read as the reverse complement.
GTCGCCCAACAGCACCGCGACGCGGGCATGAAGGTAAGCAAGCAGACCGTCCAGTCCCGCACCCTGACTTCGATCTGCGAGCAATACGCCCAGGACCGCCCCATCCACTTTCTGAAAATCGACGTCGAAGGCCACGAAGAAACCGTGCTGCGCGGCATGGACTTCAGCCGCTGGCGCCCCTGGATCATCCTCATCGAAACCCCATGGGCCCGCGACCAGACCTGGGAAACCCTCGTCACCGAAGCCGGCTATCACTCCATCCTGTTCGACGGCCTCAACACCTTTTACCTCGCCGAAGAACACCTGGCGCTCAAACCCGCTTTCGACATCCCCCCGTGCAACCTCGACGGGTTCCAATTCTGCAAAGGCCACAAATTCAGCCACCCCCTGAGCGAACCAGACCAGCAACTCACCGCCGCCCTGCAACGCGCCGAACGGGCCGAAGCCCAACTCCATGCCCTGCAAAACAGCCGTACCTGGCGAACCTTGCAGAAAGTGCGCAACCTCGTGCGCCGCGCCTGAGCCGAGGCCCTGCAAAAATAGTCAGAATTCAGGGGTTTACAGAACGCACCCAATCGCTATAATCGTCGCCCACACGCCGGTATAGCTCAGTTGGTAGAGCAACTGACTTGTAATCAGTAGGTCCCGGGTTCGACTCCTGGTGCCGGCACCATACAAAACAAAGGCTTGCAGCGATGCAAGCCTTTTGTTTATGCGCAAAACGTAACAACAGGCGTAATAAGGATCATCGCGGCGGGCTGCGTGTGGGTATACCCCTGCGACTCCGGCGATGGGCTGACAGTCGGACGAGACGACCTAGCTTCGTCAGGGTGCCATCATGCAGGGAGCGACAAATGAAAAATAAAATTTTCAGCATTCTGGCTACCTTCATACTGCCAATAGCGTTGTTCATCTTCAGCCCCTACTGGGGCGCATATTTCTCTGATAAAAAACAACTGAGCTATGAACTGCTAGGTAAACGGGGACTAACAAACCTGGGCTCAATAGAAAGTGCTTGGCCCGGGATTAAGATTTTGTATGAGGATCAAGACGTAAGTACCGGATCTTTTCTAACTCTTGCAATAACCAACACGGGGAAGGTCCCGATTAAAAGAGAAGACTTCGATAGTCCGATCATCGCTCGTGTAGTTGATTCAGTACCGGTGTTATCTTACAAAATTACTTATTCCAATCCAGCCAATCTGGATATTGCCTTATCGAAGGTTAAGGAAGGAATCTCAATTGCGCCAATGCTTCTGAATCCAGGAGACCGGTTTGTCGTCGAAATATTCTCTAAAGCTCCTTTGGAGATTGTCGACGTCACGAGCCGCATCGTGGGGATTCCAAACCTTAGCCAGACGGTTCCAGAACCTCGCACTGGTTTTTACGTTGGACTTTCCTCGCTAGCTTTTACACAGAACTCTTCGAACCTCCCTTTCAACAACATTCCATTTTGGATTGTGTTCGCATTAGCTAACATTTTATTAATCGGAACACTTCTAAATCTTTGGTTCGTCATTCTACAGCCCTCCAAAATCGCCAAAATAACGCTATCTTGTTTCACGACAGTAATCTACGCTTTATCCATAGGCGCTTATACCTTGTGCATAAGTTATTTCGTCGAGATTCTTGATTTAAATAAGTGGCTCGGCTTAACGATCCTATTAAGTTCTATTACGCTTTCCGGCTACGGGGCCACAATGTTGCGACGGAATTATTTTCCCGAGCTTAAAAATTAGCCCCTGAATATCCCAAGCTAATAACGGGGGTTCGATTCCCTTCACCCGCTCCACTGTTTTCAAGGGCTCCAGACGTGTCGGTTTGAGCCTTAGCGTGGTTGCTGACAGTCCGGTGACAATTTGCGTTTAAGCGAGCAGCTACGGGAGCGAGAACCTGCCGCCGCCCTCCCGCTATAGCCATGCCCGTTTTAGGTTGACCCACGGGAAACTGGTATTTTTGGTAAGTTTTTTACTCCCCCCTCTGAAAGCTAGGAAATACAAGGTTGTAGAGGATTTGATTAGGTAAGTTTTAAGTAATATCTAGTAATAACATTACCTTTTACCTAGGTCAGAAATCGGAAATAAAATATCTATATAAATCAGACTGTTACAGAAAAATTACTCGCCTCCTTACTCCAAAAAGCTAGTGCAAAGTAAGTGCTCAAAACCGCATCGCACGCGGGCTCCAGCTGGTTCCTTACCCCTCCATACCTAAATTACTTGTTTCCCGTGGGTCACCTAAAAACGGAGCCTTCATGCATCGCTCCTAGCCGCTCATAAAACAGGGGATAGGCGCAGGGTTCTGTAGGGTCTTCTCGGCGCCTGTTCGGCCAGGAGAGGCCCAGCGGGCGCTGTCTGAGAGTGGGTGCAGGAGTGCAGAAATTAAGACCGATTTAGCCCGCAGGCGTGGCGGGGGGACGACGGCGCGCGCCAGGTGAAGCCCCACCCCGCCCGACCGGTCTTGCCCCAACACGGTGCGCGCCAGCCTGTTCGTCTCCGGCGTCCGCGTGACGTCACCGCTGGCCCGGTGCATCATCGTCGTGCCGACATGAATCCTGTAAAACAAGTAAAGGAATCCTTGACCGGTTTTACCTTCCTCAGTAGGCTTTGGTTGTCGCTGCCAATTCAGCGACCGGGCTTGGTAACCCGTATACGTTAGGCGCAACAGCGCCCCCATCCGAAAGCAGGCGCTTTTTTTGTGCCCGCAGCTTCGTGTTATGGCGGCTGTGCGTGGGAGACCTTCGGGTCTGCCGGGTTCCTAACGTCCCGGTTTACCAACCTGCGTACAGCTGCCACCCATTCGCTTGGTAACGAACGTGGCAGCTCCAGATAACGTTAGGAGCTCCATATGACCGCTCTCATTCCGTCCAGAATCCGGGCACTCGCCCACCGCCGCATGGCCCTCGCCGCGTTGCATGCCAACTCCTCCCTCGCCACTCGCCTCAAGCGCTACAACCATCACATGCACCAGGTGCGCGTTCTGGAAACGCACGGCGGTGCCCAATGAGAAGGCCCTACGGTCTTACCGATACTGATCTGTTTGATTTGGAACGGGTGCGGGATTCGCTTGCCCTGGTGCACGCGCTCGCCCAGCAGGCCGACCATCCTGGCTTGTACACCCCTCAGATGTTGGCGGGTTTCCTGGACCGGATCTGTGACGATCTCAGCGCGATCATCCGCTCGGCGACCGTCCAGCAACGTTCGAACTGATCTCGAAAGGGGGGGGCAGTACGCCCCCCCTTTTCGCTCCCTTCTAAAACTATTGAACAGAGCCAAAGACAATGAAGACGCCGTCGCTTTTTGAATTCGAAACGCAGCCAGTCCGGATCCTTGATGAGCAAGATGGAGAGACGTGGTTTGTTGCCGCAGATGTATGCAGGGTTTTGGAGATCGCCAATCCGCGCAACGCATATGGCCGCTTGGAAGATGATGAAAAGGGGGTCCGTACTATGGACACCCTTGGCGGACAGCAGGAAATGATGATCGTCAACGAGGCGGGCCTTTACAGCTTGCTATTCAGCAGTCGAAAGCCCCAAGCGAAACGCTTCAAGCGGTGGGTCACCCACGACGTCCTGCCGTCGTTGCGAAAGACTGGCAGCTACTCCCTCGGTGAAAAGCTCACCGTTAGCCAACAGATCAGCATGTCGAAGCACCGCCTGGGACTGATGAAGGAGCTGATGCGCAGCCGCAACAAAGTCATGCGGGAAGCGCTAGGAGCGGAGATCACGCGTTTGTCAGGATCCATGGGATTGCCGGTACCGGATCTGGATGGCCTCGGCACCGTCGAGCCTCCCCAGGCCGACCTTGTCGCCGACTTCTGGGCCGCGCTGCTGCAGCTGGATTCCAAGGGAATTGCCTATAACCACTCCAAGGATCCGCAGCTGATCGGCCTGAACATGCCGCACCTGGTCGAACTGTTTGCGGCGAATGGTATCCAGACAGTCATCAGCACCGATGTCACGAATGCCCTGAAGCGCTGCACCGACCCGCAGTTTTTGGGGTTGAAGGCGGTGGACAGCATCATTCGCAAAACCACGACCAAGTGCTGGGTGTTCAAGAAGCCGGCCCAAATCCAAGCTCAGTGACATGGCGCCCTTACCGTCCAGGTAAGCGAACGGTAAGGGCTTCCATCACCTACACTAACGGCCCCCCCTCCAACAGCTGACAAGGAGATTGGCAATGCGAGAACAGGACGCGGAAACTGTCGCTGATGTGTTAGAGCTGCTCACGTTGAACCAGGAAGCTTTGAGTGCATGCATCGATGAGCTTGCCCTCCATTTAATGAAAACTGGTGCGACCGAGCTACACGCAAACATCAAATGCGCGCTGACCACCCTGGATACAAACGCTCAAGGCATCAGCAGCGCGATCGGGCTTTTGCGCGGTCATGGAAGCCGGTAAATCCGCACGAACCGTTTACTTGGCGCTGACCGTCCAGAGCTGGTCGATCTTCGTCGTGAAACTGCGGCTCATCAGATCGCGTCGCATCGCCCATTGCGGATCACCAGGCACACTTGCAGCACGGAGCGTTCCCCTTCCCCACCGTCCGTTGATCTGATCCAAGACAGCCATAACCTTCTCGGCGGCGACAGGTTGCGACTGGGCGAACAAATCGTCCGTAAACTCACCTGGTTGTCGGAGGTCCATCAATAGCACCTCAGCTTTACTGTATTTGAAACCCGATCGGAACAGCCGGTGGACTGCCTCGGTCGCCGCTTTGGTCAACAGACGCACATCATTAGTTGGGTACGGTAGCTCTACCATTGCCCCGTTGGCGTACTTCGCTTCCTCCGGGTTAAACATACCCGTGCGGATGCTCACGCGGACTTTCTTGCAGAGGGAGTTTTGCGCTCGAAGCTTTTCCGAAGCGCGGTGCATGTAGCTGGCCACCGCCTCTTTGATCGGCTCGATCTCGGTCAGACGTTTGCCGAACATCCGGCTGCAGCAAATTTCCTGCTTTGGCGGCTCGACCTCATCCAACTCCAGGCAAGGTGTGCCAGCCAGTTCCCGGGCCGTTTTCTCAATCACCACGCTGAATTTCTTTCGAAGTGTCCAGGGATCGCACTGGGCTAAGTCCATAGCTGTCTTGATTCCCATGGTCTCCAGATGTGCCTTCATACGCCTGCCTACGCCCCAGACTTCGCCGACGTCGGTGTTACGCAACGTCCAGTCACGCTTGAACGGATCGCACAAGTCGACCACCCCACCCGTGACGTCGAGCAACCGCTTTGCGGTGTGATTCGCCAGTTTTGCGAGTGTTTTTGTCCGTGCAATGCCGACGCCGACCGGAATGCCCGTGCGTTTGTAAATAGTCGCGCGGACGTTACGGCCAAACCGCGTCAGCTCCCCGGGAATACCGGTCAGGTCGGCGAACGCCTCGTCGATGCTGTAAACCTCCAGGGCTGGCACCATGGATTCGATGATGGACATCACTCGCTGGCTCATATCGCCGTACAAAGCATAATTGCTGCTGAACGCCACCACGCCATGGCGGCGAAGATCGTCTTTAATTTGAAAATACGGTGCACCCATCTTCACGAACGGCTTAGCGTCATAGCTCCGTGCAATGACGCAACCGTCATTGTTCGACAGCACCACGATCGGAGTCTTAGCTAAATCCGGGCGAAACGCGCGCTCACAGCTCGCATAGAAGCTATTGCAGTCGATCAAACCAAAAACAGGCTCAGGTTTTTTCATGGTTGCGCACGCTGTATTTCACTACGCCCCAGATAAGCAACTCATCGCCCTCCATTACATGGCGAGGGGGAAACTTACTGTTTTCAGACATCAGAATGATCGTGCTTTCTCGCAGGTGCAGCCGTTTGCAAACGGGTTCGGCGTTGATCGTCGCTATCACAACGTCGCCATGCTTTGCCTCAAGGCTCCGATCAACAATCACCAGGTCGCCCCAGAAAATTCCCGCTCCACGCATGCTGTCGCCCTCTATCTTTACCAGGTAGACATGAGGCGCACGGATGTCAAAGAGCTCATCCAGCGAAATGTGTTGTTCGATGTGATCCGCCGCCGGGGACGGAAACCCCGCCGGCACTTGAAAAGAACAGAGCGGAAGCCTTTCAACACCTGCCGACAATGGGCCAACGATTGTAAAACTCATGATGCAAGACCCTACGATATTACTGTACGTGCATACAGTAAACGATCAAGTCCGATCGTGGTCAATCTCAAAGGCAGAACATTCGACGGGTGACAGCATGTGCGGACGGTACTCAATTTATGAACCAATGGATCACTACCTGAAGGAGCTTGCTCCCCAGCAGCTGGTGATCAACGGTTATGACCTCTGGCCGATCGAACGGTACAACGTCGCTCCGACAACCCGGGTTGAGATCATCCAGCAGGTGGGCAACGAACTGAGCGTCGACAAAGTGCGATGGGGATGGTCACCCTTCTGGGCAAAAGGGAAGCGTCCCGACCCGATTAACGCCAGGGTTGAGACGGTGATGACAGGTAAGTTTTTCAAGCAGCTGTGGCCAAACGGCCGTGCCCTGGCGCCGGCTAATGGCTGGTTCGAATGGGTGAAGGACGCAACCGATCCGAAGAAAAAGCAGCCTTATTTCATAACGCTGAAAGACCAGCGGCCAATGTTCTTCGCCGCGCTGGGGGAGGTCCACCGCGGGCTCGAGCCGATCGACAGCGACGGGTTTGTGATTATCACTGCGGCCAGTGATGCCGGCATGGTCGACATCCATGATCGCCGACCGCTTGTACTGACGCCGGAGCTCGCGCGGGAATGGATCGATCCTGAAACTTCAACCGACCGCGCTGTAAAAATTGCTGTGGAGGGCTGTCGGCCTACCGCAGATTTCACTTGGTATACGGTGAGCAAAGCCGTGGGGAACGTCCGAAATCAGGGGTCAAATCTCATAACTCCAACTGAAGAGTGAAAAGAATCTCCTATCGTTTAATGTGGCGCGATCAGCTCACCCAAACGGGCGTTATAGAAAGTAGGCGTATCACTAAAAAACCGTGCTACAGTCATCTCAATCAATATTTCGACGTTTTTTGTCAAAAAACGCGACTCAGGATGGGGTAGTACCATGTTGGTTCAATTCAAAGTCAGGAACTGGCGTTCCATCCGTGACGAGCAGAGCTTGATCATGGTGCAGGCCAAGGGGGACGAACTGACCGACACAAACACCTTTACAACGGGTGCTCCGAGCAACATGAATTTGCTCCGATCAGCAGTCATCTATGGGGCCAATGCCGCCGGAAAGACGAATGTCATTCGCAGCATCGACGCCATGAGGGACCTCATCCTTGGATCGGGCGACAGTACTGACGGCGTCCTGTCGGATCCATTCATGTTGGATGGGTATACAGGTGAAACCCCGTCTGAATTTGAAGTGATCTTCGTCATCGCGGGTGTCAAATATGTGTACGGATTCACCTCCGACTCGGTCAGATTTCATGACGAATGGTTGATTGCATACCCAAGTGGACGCGCCCAAAAGTGGTTTTTCCGCGAGTGGCAGGAATCATCCAATACTTATAATTGGGATTTTGGCCCGGCTTTGACCGGACACAAAAAGATGTGGCAGGACGCGACGAGGGACGACTCGCTATTTCTTTCCACAGCCGTAAAACTCAACAGCAAGCAATTAAAACCTATTCATAACTGGTTCAAAAACACTTTGAAAATTGCCTCTATCAATGGTTTTACGGAAAATTATTCCGCAAAACTCTGCACAGAAGAGCAAACCAAAGATGAAGTACTTCGCTTTCTGAAATCCGCAGATTTGGACATTGACGACATCACTGTGGAGACAGAAAAATTTTCCGCTGAACATCTGCCTGATGAGATGCCCACGGAAGTAAAGAACCAGATTTTAGCATCAGTAAAAGATCGAGAAATTTTCAAAATCAAGACTGTGCACAAATCTGCAAGTGGAACCCCGGTAGAGTTTGATTTTTTTGATGAATCAAATGGAACTCAAAAACTATTCTCTTTCTCCGGTCCGTGGCTGGACGTTTTAAGGACGGGGAAGGTCCTATTCATTGACGAATTGAATGACAGTTTGCACCCGACAATCGTTAAATTTCTGGTTCGATTCTTTCACGACAGCACGCTGAACCCTAATAATGCACAACTAGTTTTCACTACTCACGAAACCTCAATTCTGGATCAAGAATTTTTCCGTAGAGATCAAATCTGGTTCTGTGAAAAGGACCGAGAACAAGCCACCCACCTATACCCTTTGACTGATTTCAGTCCTCGTAAAGGTCGGGAAAATCTTGAGGAGGGCTACCTTACTGGGCGCTACGGTGCATTGCCTTTTATAAAGAGTTTTGCAGGCTGATCATGGGTAGAGATAAAGAAAACCTGTTTCATAGAAAAAAAGCCAGCGCTCAAGTTATCAAGCGAGCGAAAGCTGTTCGCGCCCCCTATTCCAAAGTGCTAATAGTGTGCGAAGGAAAAAAAACGGAAAAAAACTATTTTGAAGAAATAAAGAATCACTATGAATTAAGCTCAACCAATATTGAGATTAATACCGAATGCGGCTCAGCGCCGATTAACGTGGTAAGACATGCCATAGAGTTGTACAAAAACGAACTCAGAGCCCGCAAGGATGCATATGATAAAGTGTTCTGCGTATTCGACAGAGACACACACAGTACATTTGACCAAGCGGTTGACTTGGTGAACGGTCAAAATCCAAAGGGAACTTTTAACGCAATAACCTCGACGCCTTGTTTTGAGTACTGGTTCTTACTTCATTTTCTCTATACACAACAGCCCTTCAGAGCGACGCAAAAGAAAAGCGCTGCGGAACAGCTGGAGGACCATCTCAGATCCAACTACTGGCCAGAGTACAAAAAAAACGCGTCGAACTGTTTCAAGACCCGCATTAACGAACTGTCTCGGGCAAAAATTTGGGCCGGACAGATATTAAGCTCATCGAAGACAAGCGGCATCATTGACCCATTGACTAATGTGCACGAACTAGTTGACTACCTTCAGAACATAAAAAACTAAGTAATGCAAAGCGGCAGTAATCTGCCGCTGAGCAATTAACTTATGGATACCGGTTCCATTGGGTTGAAGCGCACGACCTCATCACCCAGCCATTCATTTAGTTGCTGAAGGCGTGCCTGTATCGGTTCGAGCTCATTCATCGCCCAAATCTGCGCGGCCTCTTTGATCGAACCGAATCCGCCGGCGTTCTGCGGAACGATGCCCATCAGTTGGGGAGGAATACGCAGCGCTGCGAGCATGTCATCGCGGCTGATGTTCTTAATCGAGCCGAATTCATCCTTCGCCGCGACCTCGCTGACTGGGATCAGCTGAATGCCGTCCTTCTTGCCGCCCGGGGCGTACATGAACAGATTTCGGAAGTTTCCAGGCCCTTTCGCGGACTTCAGCGCGCTGCGCAACGCGGCGACGTCCGTCTCGTTCTGCGCGGTATCGGTCATGTACATGATGAAACCGGCGTGACTGCCGTTGTTGTAGTACTTGCGCCGGAACAAGGTGGCGGATTCGTTGAGCAACGCGCTTTGCAGCGCTGGCAGCCACTCAGGGAGGCCGTAAATCTCCTGGTTAATGTCAGCCTCGCGCTGGTGGTAAACCGTCCCACGCTTAAATTCGTGCTCGTCCCGCCAGCCGCGCACCTGGTAATAGGTTTCGAGATCCGCGCCGCGCCGCATGTATTTGCCCAGGGCAGGCTGCAGCCCGAGCGTGCCGCGTAGCATGTTCTCGCGCTTTTCCAGATAGCCGTTGCCGCACCAGAGGAAATCCAATGCGAATTGCTCAAAGGTCTGCCGTGACAGCAACTTGTGAGGGATAAAGGTGCGGGCCAGCATGTTGCGCTTGAAATTTAAACCCGATTGCAGGAACACACTGGCCCGGGAGGACTTGGCCAGCCCGTCAAGCGACATCGGCGGTTCATACCAACGGCCGTTCAGCCAGCACTCCAGGTAATCGAGAATCCCCCGCTCGTCGAGCACCGGCGTGGGGTCTCCGAAGGTGAAGGCCTCCATCTTGCCGCCGGTTGCCGACAGCAACTCTCCCTCGATCGCGGGCTGGGTCGACGTAGCCAACTGCTGGGTACTGCTGCGGCGTTTGCTCATCAATAAATCTCCATGAAGCCGGTATTCGTTGAGGTTTGGCCCTCAAGCGGTTCGTTCTGTAATGCGTGGAACAGCGCCCAGGCGAGATCCGCGTGTCCGGTCTCGTCGGTTCGGCCTGCCGTGTAAGTGAACTGCCGGCCGCTGGCCGTGATGGTTTTGCGAATCGCCATGAGCGACTGGGCCATGTCGATCCAGCCAGCGTCGAATTCCAGACGCCCTTTGTGAATCACGTCGTAGGCCTTGAGCACCAGGCGCGTCTTGACCTCCGGGGAATAGCTGAAGGTCGTCACGTTGGGGAAGAACTGGCGCACCAGCTGGGCCACGCCAGAGCCCATCCCAGTGATGTCGATACCGATGTACGTCACCCAGTAGCGCATCGTGACCTGGCGGATCGCCTCGGCCTGGGCGGCGAAGTCCATACCGCGAAACTGATGACGTTCGAGCACACGAAATTTGCCACCTGGAACAGCTGGCGGGGCCACGACCACCAGACCGGAGCTGTCGCCGGTTTCCGCTGGGTCGTAGCCAATCCACACCTGCCGATCGGCAAACGGCCGTGCGGCGAAGGGTTTGTAGTCCTCTGACCACTCGACCCAGCTGTCGACCATGCAGGGTTGCAGGACGTTGAGCGGGAAGATGCTCGCCCCGTCGTCGACGAACTGGCACATCAACAGGTTCGCGAAGGCCTCCGCGTTGTACTCGAGGCGGAGCTCTTCCAGGTCGAATAGATCGCACCCGCGCTGCTCGGCATCCAGAATGGTGACGATCTGCCGCCAGATCCGGTCCTCGCACAACCTGCCCTGCTGCAGCGCATCGTGCGAGACGTCCAGCTTCAGGCGCTGGGCCACCGGTTTGCCCTTGTTGAAGCGCTCGCCGGTCCAGAACGTGTAAGCCTCATGCGCCATGCTCGACGGCGTCGAGAAATAGGTGCGACGGTATTGCTTCTGCATCGCCATGCCGCTGGCGACCTTGTTCAGCTCGTTGAACTTGAACGTCCAGAAGAATTCGTCGAAGTAGAAATTACCGTGGTAACCCTGAGCGGTTCGGGCGTTGGTACCGAGGAAATGCAGCTCGGCGCCGTTCGCCAGAATGATTGGGTCACCGGTGAGCTCAACGCCGCAAACCTCGCGGGCGAACCCCTGGATATATGCCTTGAAGATGTGCGCCTGGTTTTTCGACGCTGACAGAAAAATCTGATTGCGCCCGGTGACCAGGGCGTCAATGAATGCCTCGCGGGCAAAGTAGTAAGTGGCACCGATTTGCCGGCTTTTCAGGATTGCCCTGGTGCGCTGATTGCTCGCCCGGTACCAATCCAACTGATAGCCGAAGCATCCGTCTTTGAACGCCTCGGTCAGCTGCTCGATCTGCTCTTCGCTGAATTCGTTGCGGGCCGCTTTCTTCTTGGGCCCCTCGTTGCGTTTCGCCAGATTGGGGTTCAGATCAGTGTCGGTACCGCCGGCCTTGTATCGCTCGATCCGGGCTTGCCGTTCCAGCTGGCGGTGCAATAGGTCGATTTCCTTGAAATCACCGCCGGTCTTGCCTTCCTTCAGGATCAGCTGCACCAGGCGCGCTTCCAGCGCACCACCGATTCGCTCGACGTTGTCGGCCCGGTCCCATTCATCCCGCGTTTTCCACGCATGAACGGTCTTCTCCTTTTCACCCAGCATTTCTGCAATCGCGCAGATCCGCAGGCCGGTCCAGTAAAGGAACTTGGCCTGGCGGCGGTTATCGCGGATGGGAGTGGCTTCGGTTGTAGTCATGGCGGCGATGCTGACGCCTCGCGCGCGTGAAGGCGTAGCGATGTGCCATGTAGTTCAAGGGCTTACAACTGCCGCTGATTGCCCGGAATCACGCGACTGCCGAGGATGTACCTCAACGTAACTGCACCCAGCAGCACAGCTTTGAGGGATTCCCGACATGAAGAAATTTCGCAGTAACTGGTTCCGTGTCGCCGTTGAGGGCGCTACCTCGGACAAGCGCACCATCAAACGCAGCTGGCTGGAACAGGCTGCCAAAAACTTCAATCCGACCACCTACGGCGCTCGGATCTGGCTGGAGCATTTCCGCAGCCTGCTGCCTGATGGCCCATTCAAGGCCTACGGCGACGTGACGGCAGTCAAGGCCGAGGAAGTGGAGATCAACGGCCAGACCAAGCTGGCGCTCTTTGCTCAGATCGAGCCGACCGCCGATCTCATCGCCCTGAACAAGGCGAAGCAGAAGATTTACACATCCATCGAAATCGACGACAGCTTTTCCGACACCGGCGAAGCCTACATCGTCGGTCTCGCTGTCACCGACTCCCCGGCGAGTCTCGGTACCGACGTACTCGCGTTCTCAGCTCAAAAACCCGAATCCAGCCCGTTCAAAGACCGCCACTACTCCGCGACCTCAATGTTTACCGAGGCAGTGGAAACCGAGCTCACCTTCGAAGAAATCGAAGACAAGCCCGGTCTCGGCGCCCAGCTCTTCAGCAAGGTTCAAGCGCTGCTCTCCGGCAAGCAGGCTAAGGATGACGGCGAGTTCGCCCATATCAGCCAGGCCGTCGAAGCTGTCGCCGAGCACGTCAAGGATCTGCCCGACCAGTTGGCGGCGGAGAAAAAATTCTCCGCAGACCTGAAAACCAGCGTGGACAAGCTCAGTAATGACTTCAACGAACTGATCACGCGACTGGGCGAGACCCAGGACCACAGCCAAACCAAACGCCCGCCGGCGACTGGCGGCGAAGGCGCCGTCCTGACCGCCTACTGATTCAGTCGGCCCCTACAAGCTCCACAGGAGAACACCATGCGTAACGAAACACGGATTGCCTTCAACGGCTTCACCAAACAGGTTGCAGCGATCAACGCCGTTCCGTCGGTGGCGGAGAAATTCACCGTCACCCCTTCTGTTCAGCAGAAGCTGGAAACTGCGATCCAGGAATCCAGCGCCTTTCTGAAAAAGATCAATGTGCTGGGCGTCGACGAGAAAGACGGCGAAGCCGTTGTTCTGGGCGTTGGCTCGACCATCGCAGGCCGGACTGACACCAGCCAGGCCGCACGCAACCCTCGCGGCGTCAGCTCGCTGAAGAACGACACTTACAGCTGTAAAAAAACCGACTTTGACACAGCCATTCCTTATGCGCTGCTGGATGCCTGGGCAAAATTCCCAGATTTCCAGGCTCGGCTGTCCGGTGCGATCGTCGAGCGCCAGGCGCTTGACCGCATCATGATCGGTTTCAACGGCACCAGCGCTGCGCCGACGACCGATCGGGCAACCAATCAGCTGCTGCAAGATGTGAACGTGGGCTGGTTGGAGAAATACCGCACCAAAGCTCCTGAGCGAGTGCTGAGCAGCGGCAAGGTCGCTGGCAAGGTCACCATCGGACCGACCGGCGACTACAAGACCCTGGACGGTCTGGTGTACGACGCTATCCAGCTACTGGACCCATGGCATCGCAAGCGGCCCGATCTGGTCGTCCTGGTCGATCGCAACCTGCTGCACGCGAAGTTCCTCGCCAACATCGAAGGAGCGGCCGACAACGAGAACGAGCTGGCAGCCGCGCGAATCATCGCCAACGGCACCCTGGGCGGCTTGCCGATCGAGGACGCGCCGTTCTTCATCGACGGCGGCATCATGATCACCACGCTGAAAAACCTGTCGATCTACTTCCAGATCAGCAGCCGTCGCCGCATGACCAAGGACGAGCCGGAGCGCGATCGCATCGCCGACTATCAGTCGTCGAACGAGGATTACGTGATCGAGGACTTCGGTCTCGGCGCCCTGGTCGAAAACATCGAAGAGGCCGCGTAACCATGGCCCTCTCGCTCGCCCAACGTCACCGGCTGCAAGCGCTTGCCTCGCAGGAGGCCGCCGCTGCTTCGCCCGCCGTATCCATGGCGGGCGGGACGGCCTACGAAATGCAGCTGGCCCAACTGCTCCAGGATCGCCTGCGCCTGAAACAGATCCAGTCGAACGAAGGCAAAGCCGCGCTGAAGTTGCAGCTTCTGCCGGCCTACGTGCCTTACATCGATGGGGTCCTGGCTGCGGGCAACGGCGCCCAGGATGAAGTACTCACCACCATCATGATCTGGCGCGTCGACGCCGGCGATTACACCGGCGCGCTCGATATCGCAGCGTATGTGTTGCAGCACAACCTGCTGATGCCCGATCGCTTCGAACGCACCACCGGCTGCCTGGTGGCCGAGGAAATTGCCGAAGGCGCTCTGATCTCCCAGAAAGCCAGCGGCGGGTTCGACTTGGCCATTTTGCACCGGACCATGGAGCTGACCGCTGAACAGGACATGCCGGACGAAGTCAGGGCCAAGCTGTACCTGGCCACCGGACGCGCCACCGTGGCGGGGTTGACGGTCGATAACCCTGGCCAACCCGGTCAGGTAATGGCCGGTATCGAACTGCTCAAACGCGCCATCGAGCTCAACGGCAGCTGCGGCGGCAAAAAGGATCTGGAAGGCGCTGAGCGTCTCCTGAAAAAAATTGCTCCCCCGCCAGGGAGCTGACAGAGCGTACCCCGCAACCCCGGCGGCCCGGGGCTGAACAGCAGGTTCTCTCCTTTCCTTGCTGTGACGCCCCGGCCACCGCCGACTAAGGGCTGAACCATGAGCGGATTTATTGCCACCGGCAGCACCAACGAACCCTTCGTGATCACCAACGACGGTTTCTGGCCTGACATCGATGTCGTCCACCTGCGCGAATCCATTCGCTTGGACGGCAGCATCACAGACGCACGCATTGAAGTTGTGACCGTCAACGCGCTGATCCAGGTGAACGGCGAGCTGGCCAGCGTGAAGTTGGAACATGTAGCCGACGGGTACAGCACCCTCGCGGCTGTGCCTGCACCGAAAATCAAGGGCGAAAGCAACTTCATCCACCTGTACCGCCGTTCGATCTACTGCAGCGTCGGCGCTGAGCTCGCTGAGCGTTATCGCAGCTACGACACCAGTGTCGAAGGCAACAAGAACGCCGACGAGCTGACGCCCTCAGTCGATGAATACCGCCGCGATGCCCGGTTCGCCATCCGCGATCTATTGGGCGTAGGTCATTCCACCGTGGAGCTCATCTGATGACGACCTCTGTGTATGCCGCCCAGGGCGACACCGTCGACGCCATTTGCTGGCGTGTATACGGCCGCACCGCCGGCATCACAGAGGCGGTGCTCGAGGCAAACCCAGGACTGTCGGATTTCGGCACGATCATTCCGCACGGCACCCTGGTGGCGCTGCCGGATATCGCGCCTCAAGCCCCGGAACTGCAAATGGTGAACCTATGGGATTGAGTCACCGAACCAAACAAGCGGATTTTTCATCACCTTCAACCTTGGACAGCGGAATCACGCGCATGCCTGACAAACCGGATACATGGGCCTGGTTAGCTGCCTGGCTCGAACTGAACTGGCCTGCCTTCTACGCCGGCGGGCTTGCCTGTGTGATCGCGGCTCTGCGAATCATCTACGGCGGCGGCACCTGGCGCCGGGTTTTACTTGAAGCCCCCCTGTGCGGCGCCCTCGCGCTTTCGGCAAGCCATGGGCTCTTCCTGGTAGGCATTCCCGCGACCACAGGTCCGTTCTTCGGTGGCGTGATCGGGCTGCTGGGCGTTGAGGGAACCCGCGCTTTGGCCAAGCAATTCTTCAACCGCAAGGTGGATCAGCTATGAGTGTTTTGCGCCACGGCGATCGCGGGCAAGAGGTCCGCAACCTGCAGCAGCGCCTGAACAAGCACGGCGCCGGCCTGGACACGGACGGCGACTACGGCGACGCCACCGAGGCTGCGGTCCGAAATTACCAGCGTCAGGTTGGGTTGGTAATTGACGGTATTGCGGGCAGGAAAACCGCTCTGGCACTGGCCGGGGCTGACTGTGCGAACCTGCTGCAGCACGCCCTGTTGGTGAACGCTGCCGCACGCCTGGGCGTTGAGCTCGCCGCAATCATGGCTGTCAACGAAGTCGAAAGCCTAGGCAGCGGCTTCCTGGACAACGACAAGCCAAAGATTCTGTTCGAGCGGCACATCATGTATCGGCTGCTCAGCACGCCGCGCGCACCTGGTGATGATGCCGCGGATCTGAAGGCCCACACCGACCAATTGGCTTTGGTCCAGCCCAACCTGGTCAATCCAAAACCAGGTGGTTACGCCGGCGGAACAGCAGAGCACCAGCGCTTGGCGAATGCTCGCCTGATCGACGACCTCTGCGCGTTGGAGTCGGCCAGCTGGGGCGCCTTCCAGGTGATGGGTTATCACGCCGTTCGCCTCGGATACGAAAGCGTGACGGATTTCGCCGATCGGATGGCGCGGGACGAGAACGAGCAGTTCGAAGCGTTCGTGCGGTTCATCGAAGCTGACCCGACGCTGCTCAAAGCGCTGAAAGGCAAGAAATGGGCGGCATTCGCCAAGGCCTACAACGGCCCCAACTATGCCCGCAACCTGTACGACACCAAGCTGGAGCGCGCCTATCAGCGTCACGCTGCGGGCTGCCCTATCCCGGAGGCCGCATGATTGACTACGAACAGATCCGCAAGCTCAGCCCCGCCGATGGCGATGTTTTCGTGGTGCCAGAGGACACTCCGTGCGACTTGGCTAAGGCGCTGGCCGAGGCAATCGCTGTCGCGAGCCCAGGCGTCAAGGCCGTGGTGTTCCGGGGTGATTTACGCAGGCTCCCCCTGGAGGAGATGAACGCGGCAGGCTGGTACCGCGCATGAGCACGTTGCGCCAGGCGCTCTACGGGTTCGCCTTGCTCGCCTCGATCGCGCTTCTGATCTGGGGCCAGTCTCAGCGGATCGAGGTCGCCGATGTAAAGGCCGATCTGGCCGGTCAAGCGGCCTCAACCGCCCGCGCTCGAGCGACGCGCAGCGAGGAGACGGCCGCTCAGCTCCAGGCGTCCCTGCAGGAAGAACGTGCCGCTCAGGCCAAGTTGCGCAGCGTGCAGGACCAACTGCGCCAGGGGCTTGCCGCCCGTCAACGAATGATCGAGGACTTGAAACGTGAAAATGCCGAACTTCGCCTATGGGCTGACCAGCCTTTGCCTGACGCTGCTCGCCGGATGCGCGAGCGCCCCGCCATCACCGGAGCCGCTGCTTATCGCGACTGGTTGTCCGGCCGTGGTGCCCTGCACCCTATCGGCGACTAACCCGGACAAGAACGGCGCCCTGCTAGACGACCAGGAGGCCACCGAGAGCGATTGGGCTCAATGCGCTGCGCAGGTGGATATGGTCTACCAGCATCAGCAGGCGAAGGCGGGCAAACAGTGAACAAACCAGAATCACTACGTGCCCACCTTCTCGCTTCGGTACCAGAGTTAAAGAAGAACCCCGACCGCCTGATGGTATTCATCGACAACGGCACGATGCGCAGCACTGCTGCCTTTGGGTTGTCCTTCGAATACAGCTACACACTGAACCTGATTTTTACGGATTACGCTGGCCACCCCGACGCGATCGCCATTCCGCTGTTCGCCTGGATCCTGGTAAACCAACGTGAATTGATGGAAAACGTCGAACGAAGTAAAACGGCCGTTGCGTTCGAAGCCGATGTCCTGGACAACAGCAAGGTCGATCTTTCTATAAAGCTGCCGCTCACTGAGCGTGTGATCGTCAAGCGCCAGGACGACGGCAATCTGACCGTCACTCATCCACCTGAGCCGCTGGTCGACGACAATCCATTCGCCATACCCGAACTTGAACTGCGGACTGCTGGTGGCGAGCTTATTGCGCGCTGGGAGGCGCCATGAGCAACGATCTGCAAGTTCTGGAGACATGGGCGGCCACATTGCTGGCCAAGCTGGACGAGGGCGAGCGCCGCAAGCTCCTGGGCGCCGTGGCACGAGATCTGCGCCGTAGCCAGTCCAAGCGCATCACGACCCAGCGCAATCCAGACGGCTCGGCATTCGCACCACGCAAGCCAAAGGATCTGCGCGGGAAACAGGGCCGGATCAAAAGCAAGATGTTCACGAAGCTGAAATCGGCCCGTTACATGCGTACCCAAAGCACAGCGAGCGGCCTGTCGGTCGGGTTTGTTGGGCGTGTGAGCCGCATTGCACGGGTTCACCAATACGGCCTGAAGGATCGGCCGGAGCGCGGTCAAGCGGATGTGCAATACGAAGCACGCCAGCTGCTGGGCTTTAGCGGCGACGAGCTGGATAACATCCGAAATATGTTGATCGACCACCTCACCGCCTGACCTTCCCCTGTAGACAGCCACGCTACAGCCCGCCGCCGATGCAGCTCGCACGCGCGACCTGCAACATCGGCGGCATGGACTCTCTTACTGAACTGACCCGACGCCTTGAAAACCTGATTCGAGCCGGCACCATCGCCGAGCTCGATCCGGTGAAACCACGTTGCCGAGTAAAAACCGGTGGGCTGCTGACTGGCTGGCTGCCGTTCTTCGCCCTGCGGGCCGGCGAGGACAGCGAATGGGATCCGCCAAGCGTCGACGAGCAGTGCCTGGTGCTCTCGCCTTCCGGCAATCCGGCTCATGGTTTCGTCATCTTTGGTGTGTACAGCGATCGCTTCCCGGCTCCGGACAACGCGCCAACTCGACGCCGGCGCAAGTACCGCGACGGGGCGATTGTCGACTATGACACCGCGAGCCACACGCTGACCGCCACGCTGCCCGGGGGCGGCAAAGCCAATCTCATCGCACCTGGTGGCGTACATGTCACCGGTGATGTCGTGATTGATGGCCTGGTGACCGTCACCCAGGACGTCGTCGCCGGCGCCCAGAAGATCAGCCTGGTCAATCACCGGACTTCTGGTGTTCAGGCAGGTAACGGCACCTCACAGGGACCGATCCCATGATCGGCATGAACAGCAATTCCGGCCGCAACATCATCGGGAACGATCACCTGGTGCAATCGATCGCCGACATCCTGACTACCCCCATTGGAACCCGCGTTATGCGGCGCGAATACGGCAGTCAGCTTGCAGACCTGATCGATTGGCCGCTCAACAACGCAACCCGCCTGCAGGCTTATGCGGCCACCGCCATTGCCCTGATGCGCTGGGAACCGCGGATTCGTCTGAGCCGCGTGCAGCTCACGCTGGGCGACGTAGCTGGCCAGGCAGTTCTCGACATTGAAGGCAGCCTGGTGGACACCAACGAGCCGTTGAGCCTGCGTGTTCCTCTGAGTTTGGGAGCAACAGCATGAAAACGTTCACTCCCATCGATCTGGCTCAGTTGCCGGATCCCGATGTCGTCGAGCAGATCGACTACGAGCAGATCCTCGCCGATCGCAAGGCCTACGCCATCAGTCTCTGGCCAGCCGAGCAGCAGGCCGAAGTCGCCGCGACATTGGCCGTGGAGTCGGAGCCCCTGACCAAGCTCCTGCAGGAGAACGCGTACCGCGAAATGCTGCTGCGCCAACGCGTGAACGAAGCATCCCTGGCCAATATGCTGGCGAAAGCCAAGGGCAAAGACCTGGAGCAGCTCGCCGGCAACGTCAACGTCCAACGCTTGGTCGTGACGCCGGGTAACAGCTCAGCCATCCCGCCGATCATCGCGGTGATGGAATCGGACGACTCGCTACGCGAACGGGCACAGATGGCGTGGGAGGGTCTTTCCACAGCGGGGCCCCGTAACAGTTACATCCTCCACGCGCGCAGCGCAGACGGCCGCATCGCCGATGCGACGGCTGAGAGCCCGTCGCCAGCGGTTGTCGTCGTCACCGTTCAAGGTTTGGTAGGAGATGGCAGCGTCGACCAGGAACTGCTGGACGTCGTCAGTCGATACCTCAGCGACGATGATCGCCGCCCGGTTGCCGATCGCCTGACAGTGCAATCGGCAACTGTTCTGCCATACCAGGTCGACGCGGTTCTTTATCTCGCGACAACGGGGCCAGAAGCGGAGCCCATACGCGAAGCGGCGCAAGCCCGGCTGGTTTCATTCATCAGCCAACGCCGGCGCCTTGGCGTGGAGATTTCCGAGTCAGCCATTCACGCTGCACTGCACGTCGAGGGCGTGCGCAAGGTGGACTTGCACAACTGGGTGGATATCACCCCGAATGAAGCCGAGGCCGCCTTTTGCACTGGGTATAGCGTTACCGTTGGTGCACTGACATGACGAGCCTGCTGCCACCAAACGCCAAACAGCTTGAGCGACTGGCGGCCGATGCGCTCGCCCAGCTGGAGCGCGTGCCGGTCCCGATCAGGGATCTGCTGAACCCCGATCGATGCCCGGTGCAGTTGCTGCCCTACCTCGCCTGGGCATTCTCCGTCGACCGCTGGGATAGCACCTGGTCGGAGGCCACCAAGCGCCAGGTCATCAAAGGCTCTTACTTCCTCCACTCTCGTAAAGGAACGATCGGAGCACTCAGGCGCGTAGTCGAGCCGTTGGGTTATCTAATCGAGATTATCGAGTGGTTCAAGACCGTACCCGAGGGCGTGCCGGGCACCTTCGCGCTGAAGGTTGGGGTGCTCGATACAGGTATCACCGAAGAAATGTATCAGGAGCTTGAGCGCCTGATTGACGACGCCAAGCCTGTTACCCGGCACCTGACCGGGCTGGCGATCAGCCTGGAAGCCCAAGGCGATCTGAATATCGCCGCGTCCCTCTACGAAGGCGACGAAATCGACGTTTACCCGCCCGTCATGCGTGACATTGAGATCACTGGCAGTTTTGGCGTGGTCGGCCGTGAACACACCATAGACACCCTGGACGTTTATTATGATTGATGCGAATTCGCAGTTTTTCGCGATCCTTACAAATGTGGGGATGGCCAAGCAGGCGAACGCCGACGCGCTCGGCATTCCCTGGCTGATCACACAAATGGGCGTGGGTGATGCCAACCCGAACGGGCTGGCCGATCCGCCCAATCCGGTCCCGTCAGCCAGTCAAACCAAGCTGCTCAATGAGTGGCGCCGCAAGCCGCTCAATCAACTGAAAATCGACCCGGTCAATCCGGCGGTGATCATTGCCGAGCAAATCATCCCGGCCGACGAGGGCGGTAAGTGGATCCGCGAAATCGGCCTTTACGACGCGGACGGCGATCTGGTGGCGGTGGCCAACTGCGCGCCGAGCTTCAAGCCACTACTGTCGCAAGGCTCGGGCCGCACGCAAATCGTGCGCATGAATTTCATCGTCACCAGTACCGGCAACATTCAGCTCAAGATTGACCCGGCGATTGTCCTGGCCTCACGGGCCTACGTCGACGCGGCCATTCTGGAAGTGCTGCCGGCGAACAAAACAGCCGGCGAATTCACTCGCGTCAAGGTCAATAATCGCGGCGTGGTGGTGTCGGGTGATAACCCGGACACACTGGCAAAGATGGGGATTACGGATACTTACACCAAGGTGCAAGTTGAGGCGATGATTGCTGAGGCTTCGGCCCTGCCGGTTGGCACGATGGTGGGCTTCCCGGTAAACAAAACTCCGCCCGGTTTTCTGGAGGTCGATGGTAGCGTTAAAAGCATTGCGGCCTATCCCGATTTGGCGGCTTTTCTCGGTACAGCCTTTAACAAGGGCGACGAGGGCGACGGTAACTTCCGATTGCCGGAATCGCGCGGCGAGTTCCTGCGTGGCTGGGACCATGGGCGCGGGATCGACGCCGGCCGTCTGCTCGGCAGCTATCAGGATGATGCCTTTGAGAGCCACAGACACGAGCTGAGATACAAAACCACTACAGGTAGTGCATCCATTACCCCTGCAACCGGGTCTGGCGCTATTACTGCCTCTAGTGGGTATCTCGGTAGAAACAGTATTACCCCAACTGATCATGCTTACATGACCGATGCAGTCGAACTGTCCGGCGGCACCGAAACCCGCCCACGCAACTTGGCGGTTATGTGGTGCATCAAGGCCTGGAACGCACCGATTAATCAGGGAAACATTGATATCGCGGCGCTGGCTGTATTAGCTGGTCAAGCAACCGAAATCAATCAAGGAACTGCGCGATTTGGTACGGCCTCCGAGCAAGTAGCTGGCCTTCTTGAAACCGTGATGGCCAACCCTGCTGGTGTAATGGCTTTACTGACTGCCATGTTTCCTAAGAGGTCTTTCAGTACGAACGATTTTGTCCGAATTCCTGACAAGCCTGGAGGGCTATTGATTCAATGGTTCCAGCGAGCCACAAGTTCTGCAGGGTACGTTAACGCCACGTTTCCAACGGAATTTCCTTCAGGTTGCCTGGCGATAGTTACAGGGCAATCCGGCACAGGCGCAACAACTGTGGTGCCTTTGTTCAACTTTTCCCAGGTCACCAAAAGTACGGTTCCAGTGGCAACTAGCGCTGGAGGTGCTTTTGTAAACAATTCATTCATTGGCGTCGCGATCGGCAATTGAGGTAACAAAATGGGCGTTTATTTCGATCCCGTGTCACTCGGCTTTATCCCTGAAGCGTGGCGAACTGACGGCACCTATACAGAAGAAACATGGCCAGAAAATGCCGTGCTGTTGGACGGCGAGCAGGAGGACCAGTTTTGGAAGCGGGAGCCCCCGACGGGTAAGCAGCTTGGCGCGGCGAACGGACTACCCGCATGGGTTGATCCGTCGCCGCTAACCCCGATGGAGCTTGCAGTCGCCGAGCGTCTCTGGCGGGATCGCGAAATCGAGCAGATCAAATGGCTGCGAGAGCGGCACCGTGACCAACAAGAAATCGGTGGAGAAACGGCCATCACAGCCGAGCAGTTCGGCGAGCTGCTGGTGTACATGCAGGCTCTTCGCGACTGGCCCCAGTCGGACGAGTTTCCTGACATGGAATTCCGGCCGATTGCACCGCCCTGGATCGCTGAGCAAACTCAATAACGCCCTATCTGGGCGTTTTTTATTCCTAGTCCTGTAACCCTACCCTCTACAAGCTCCGATGCTCGCCCAACCGCCGCGCGCGCGGCAGCCTGTGCACTGTCATCCCATTCATTGCGCAGGCAAAACCCATGGTCGATTATCACCACGGCGTCCGAGTTGTAGAAATCAACGAAGGCACCCGCCCCATCCGCACCGTCGCGACCGCCGTCGTCGGCATGGTCTGCACCGCCGAAGACGCGGATCCGGTGGCATTCCCCCTTAACCGCCCTGTTCTATTGACCGACGTTCTTACCGCCAGTGGTAAGGCAGGTATAAAAGGCACGCTTGCGAAAAGCCTGGACGCCATCGCTGACCAGGCCAGCCCGGTCACCGTCGTCGTTCGTGTTGAGCAAGGGCAGGACGCGGCCGAGACCACCACCAACGTGATCGGCGGCGTGACCGCCGGGGGCCAGTACACCGGGCTCAAGGCTCTGCTGGCTGCAGAAGCGCAGTTGGGCGTACGACCGCGCATTCTTGGCGTGCCGGGCCTCGACTCCCTGCCGGTGGCCTCTGAACTGGTGCTCACTGCGCAAAAGCTGCGCGGTTTCGCTTACGCCAGTGCCTGGGACTGCAACACTGTCTCGGAGGTCATTGCTTATCGGGAAAACTTCGGAGCGCGGGAGCTGATGACCATCTGGCCCGACTTCGTGAACTGGGACACCACCCTGAATGCTGATGCGCCTGCGTCGGCGATCGCACGCGCCCTGGGCCTGCGCGCCAAGCTCGACGAGCAGGTTGGCTGGCACAAGACCCTCTCCAACGTGGCCGTAAACGGAGTGACCGGACTGAGCCGGGATATTTACTGGGATCTGCAGAACCCGGCCACCGACGCCGGCCTGCTCAATGCGGCAGACGTGACCACGCTGATTCGTCG
The DNA here is from genome assembly GCF_900156295.1 of Pseudomonas sp. A214. Lineage (NCBI taxonomy): Bacteria > Pseudomonadati > Pseudomonadota > Gammaproteobacteria > Pseudomonadales > Pseudomonadaceae > Pseudomonas > Pseudomonas sp. A214. The sequence continues at coordinate 1,089,399 of NZ_LT707062.1, read as the reverse complement.
TGATGGTTTCCGCTTCTGGGGCTCGCGTACCTGCAGCGACGATCCGCTGTTTGCCTTCGAAAACTACACGCGCACCGCCCAGGTCCTGGCCGACACCATGGCCGAGGGTCAGTTCTGGGCAGTGGACAAGCCTATGCACCCGAGCCTGGTCCGCGACATCGTCGAGGGGATCAATGCCAAATTCCGCGAGCTGGTACGCCTTGGCTACCTGATCGGCGGCGAGTGCTGGTACGACGAAGCCGCCAACGACAAGGACACCCTCAAGGCCGGCAAGCTGTACCTGGATTACGACTACACGCCAGTGCCGCCACTGGAGAACCTGGGGCTTCGCCAGCGCATCACTGATCGCTACCTGGTCGACTTCGCCAGCCGCGTCAACGCCTGATATTCATTCATCCGCGCGGCGACGGCCGCGCATTTAGGAGAGCGCCGACATGGCTCTGCCCAAAAAGCTCAAGAACATGAATTTGTACAACGACGGCGTCAGCTACGTCGGCGAGTGCAAAAGCGTCACCCTGCCCAAACTCGCCCGGAAGCTCGAAGCCTTCCGGGGCGGCGGCATGGACGGCGGGGTTAAGGTCGACCTGGGCCATGGTGACGACGGCATCCAGCTCGAATGGACCCTCGGGGGCTGGGATCTGACAGCGCTGCGTCAGTACGGCGCCGTGTCGGCCAGCGGCGTGATGCTGCGTTGGGCAGGCTCCATCCAGCGCGACGACACCGGCGAGGTCTCGGCTGTCGAGGTGGTCGTGCGCGGCCGGCATGAAGAGATCGACATGGGCGACTCGGAAAGCGGCGAGGACACCGAGCACAAGTTCACGACCACCTGCAGCTACTACAAGCTGACCATCGACGGAAACGAAGAGATCGAGATCGACTTGCTGAACTTCATTTTCAAGGTCAACGGCACCGACATGCTGGCTGAACACCGCAAGGCGATCGGCCTGTAAACGAACCTCCCCGGCCGGCACGTCCGGCACACTCGCTCATATGAAAGGACCGCTACATGAAAACCACCGAAAAAAACGAAGCCGCTGCCCTCACTGTTGAGAAGAACCCGAACCGTCCAGTTATCACACTGGACACCCCCATTGTCCGAGGCTCGACCGAAATCACAGAGGTAACGCTGCGCAAACCGGTCTCCGGGGAGCTGCGCGGCGTCACGCTGACCGATCTGCTGCAGATGGACGTGCTCGCATTGCGCAAGGTCTTGCCGCGAATCACCACACCGACTTTGAATGATCACGAGATTGGGAACATGGACCCGGCCGACCTGGTGCAGATGGCCACCGAGGTCGCCGGTTTTTTGCTGCCGAAGTCGGCGAAGGTGGATGCATCCCTCGTTGCGTAGATGACGCCATGGCGGATATCGCCGTGATTTTCCACTGGGGGCCAGCGGAAATGGATCCGCTCCCCCTGACCGAACTGATGGACTGGCGCGAACGCGCTCGCAAGCGAAGTGGGGCGAAAGATGACTGACAAGCTGCGGCTAGAATTTTTGCTGTCGGCGATCGACAAGGTCACCGCGCCACTCAAGCAAATCAGTGCTGGAAGCAACGCCACGTCTCGCGCCTTGAAAGCAGCGCGGGACCAGCTCAAAGAGCTCAACGCCCAGCAGTCCAACATTTCCAGCTTTACCAAGCAGCGAGAAGCCGTCCGTCAGTCGTCCGAGGAGCTGGCCCGGGCACAGGACAAGTTACGCGGATTGCGCGAGCAGCTGCAGAAGATGGACGCCCCCTCTGCCGCGTTCCAAAAGACATTCGTCAACGCAACTGCCGCTGTTGAAAAGCTGACGAATAAACACAACGCTCAGCGATCGGAGCTGCAGCGCCTGATCCCCCTTATAAAATCGACCGGCGCCGACACCCGAAACCTGGGGACCACCGAACGACGGTTGAAGACGGAGATCGAGGCGGCCAACAGAGCCATCCAGTCGCAAAAAGACCGCCTTACCGCGCTCGCAAAACAGCAGGAGCGCGTTTCCCGCGCGCAGAAAAACTACTCCCGTGGCCGAGAGCTTGCCGGCAACGCCGCTGTCGCCGGTGCGAGTGCTGGAGCCGTGGGGGCTGCCACGGGCATACCCATCTTGGGGATGGTCAAAAACTACTCCCGTTTTGAAGACGCGATGGCGGGCGTAGCCAAACAGGTCGAGGGGGCCCGGGATGGAAACGGCCAGCTCACCCAGACCTATTACGAGATGGCCACCGCCATCAAAAAAATGTCTGAGACCATCCCCATGGCCACGACGGACATCGCGGCGCTGGTGGAAGGCGGCGCCCGGATGGGTATTCAGGGCAAGGATGACCTACTCGAATTCGCCCGGGTCGCAGCCACTGCCGCGACGGCATTCGACCTGCCGGCAGAGGAAGTTGGCGAGAACCTGGCGCGGATCGCGAACCTCTACAAGCTGCCTATTAAAAATGTCAGTCAGCTCGGTGACGCGATCAACTTCCTCGACGACAACGCCATGTCGAAAGGCGCGGACATCATTGACGTGATGCAGCGCACGGCGGGCATCACGGCATCGGTCGGCATGTCCTTCAAGGACGCCGCCGCTTTGGGCTCGACCTTCCTCACTCTGGGCGCGTCTTCGGAGATCGCGGCATCAGCAACCAACGCCATGATCCGCGAGCTCGCGATCGCAACGCAGCAACCGAAGCGGTTTGTCGAGGGCTTGAAGTCCATTGGTCTTGAAGCAAAGGCTGTCCAGGACGGCATGTCTAAGGACGCTACGGGCACGATCAAGACCGTGCTCGATGCCGTCAACAAACTGCCAAAAGGCGAGCAGCTCGGGGTGATGACCCAACTGTTCGGCAAAGAATACGGAGACGACGCCGCGAAACTTGCCGCCAACATGGAGGAGTACCGTCGCCAGCTTGAGCTGGTGAACGGGGCGGACAATGCGCCAAAGCGGGATGGGTCCATGCAGCGCGAAGGCGATATTCGTGCGGACCAGCTCTCCGCTCGATGGGAAATGTCTCAAAACCGTATGTTCAACCTGAGCAGCGCCCTGGGCGCCACGCTACGGCCAGCACTGATTGAGCTGATCACCGGGTTCAACGGGGTCCTTGAGCGCGTCAACGCGTGGGCGACGGCGAACCCAGGCCTGGTTTTGGGAATCCTCAAGGTTGGTGCAGGCATCGCTGCGTTGTCGATCGGCTTCAGCACGGTCGCCCTCGCCCTGGCCACCACTCTCGGGCCATTTCTCGCTGTCCGGTATGGCCTCTCACTAATCGGGATCCGCCTGCCTTCGCTGATCGGGCTGTTGGTCAATCTGGGCTCCAAGGTGTTGCCCCTGGTCGGCCAGGCGTTCTTGTGGATTGGTCGGCTTTTCATGGCAAACCCGATCGGTTTGGCGATTACAGCGATCGCCGCCGCTGCGTATCTGATCTATGCCAACTGGGACAAGGTGAAGGCCTATTTCGCAAGCGCCTGGGCCGAGATCAAACTGGGGTTCAGCGGCGGGATCAGCGGCATCCTGCAGACGCTGGCCAATTTCAGCCCCATCGGCCTGGTCTACCAGGCCTTCTCGGCGGTGATGAACTACATGGGCGTCGAGCTGCCGACTCGCTTCACCGAGTTTGGCGGAATGATCATCGCCGGCCTGGTCAACGGCATCACCAATGCCATGGGATCTGTAAAGACCGCCATTTCTGACGCCGGCAGCAGCACCGTCGACTGGTTCAAGGAAAAACTGGGCATACACAGTCCGTCCCGGGTGTTCGCCGAGCTGGGCGGTTTCACCATGGCCGGTTTGGCGCAAGGCGTGACTGAAGGTCAGAGCGGACCAATGGAAGCCGTCAAAGCCGTAGGCGAGCTGATGACTAAGGCGGGAACCGTGACCATCGGCGCTATCACCAACGCAGGCGCTGCATTGAACCCGACCGGGGCCGGTGCCAAAGCGGAAAGCGGCGGCATGCTCGAATCAATCATGGGAGCGGGCAAACGCCTGGCCCAAGCAGGCGCAATGGCCGTGGGTATTGGGGGCGCTCAGGGCGCGATCGCCGTTGATAATCGTCCGCCAATCAGTCCTGCAGCAGCGCCAGCTGCAGCGCAGATGGCGCCGGATCAAATCATCATCAACATTCATGCCGCCCCGGGCCTGGACGCCGCCGCGATCGCGCGCGCCGTGTCTGCCGAGCTCGACAAGCGCCAGCATGCAAAACAAGCCAAGGGCCGCAGCGCCCTTTTTGACCAGGAGTAAACGAACATGATGATGTCACTGGGCATGTTCATTTTCAGCCTTGAAACCCTGGCCTATCAGGAGCTGCAGCGGCAGACAGAATGGCGTCACGGCACGACCTCGCGTATCGGTACCAACCCATCACGGCAGTTTCTTGGCCGAGGGGAGGACTCCATCAGTTTGCCCGGGTTGCTCTTGCCTGCGCTCGCTGGATCCCCGCTCAGCCTCGACACACTCCGCGCCATGGCCGATACGGGCAAGGCATGGCCTCTGATCGAGGGCACCGGCCGGATCCTGGGTATATGGGTGATCGACAACATCACAGAGACCAAGACCCTATTTTTCCCGGACGGCGCAGCGCGCCGCATTGAGTTCACTATCTCGCTTAAACGGATTGATGACGGCCGCGTCGACCTCCTAGGTGCCGGCATAAGTACCGCTGGCAACATTCTGAGGAACATCCTGTGATTAACCAGGTACTGAATCGGATTGACGGCTATCTGAGCGACGCGCAGGCCTCGATACGCGAAGCAAGGGCCTATCCCCGGCCGATCTGTCGGCTCGAGGTGGACGGGCGCGACATCACAGCGGCTATCGAGAAGCGCTTGATCAGCATCGAGCTGACGGACAACCGCGGGCTAACGGCCGACCAACTCGATGTCACGCTCTCTGATCACGACGGGCGTCTGGTGATCCCACCTAAAGGCGCAACCCTGCGCCTGTGGCTTGGCTGGAGCGATACCGGGCTAGTCGACAAGGGCACTTATACAGTCGACGAAACCGAGCACAGCGGCGCACCCGACCAGTTGAACATCCGGGCTCGCAGCGTGGATCTGAGTGCGGGGCTGAAAGTGAAGCGGGAGCGAAGCTGGCACGACGAAACAATTGAAACAGTCGTGCAAGCCATCGCCGGCGCCTACGGGTTGGGTCCGTTGGTCAGCGCTGCCCTCAGCGCCATTCAGGTGGTGCATCTGGACCAGGCCAACGAATCGGATGCGAACCTGCTCTCACGCCTGGGACAAGAGCATGACGCGATCGCCACGGTGAAAGCGGGCAAGCTGCTGTTCATGCCGATCGGCAACGCCACCAGCGCTAGCGGCCTGACGTTGCCACACATCACCCTGACCCGCCGGGACGGCGATCAACACCGATTCCTGCAAGCGGATCGAGACAGCTACACGGGCGTACGGGCGTTCTATTACGACGTCAACAGTGCCGAGAAAAAGGAGGCAATCTCCGGCGGCGGCGACAACATCAAGGATCTGCGTCACTCCTACACCGACCAGAAAAGCGCTCTGGTGGCTGCCCGGGCCGAGTGGAACAAGCTGCAGCGGGGAAATGCGACGCTGAGCTATTCGTTGGCACGCGGCCGTCCGGATCTGACGCCAGAACTCACCTACTCGCTGATCGGCATTAAGCAGGAAATAGCGGATGTGGTCTGGCTGGGCGGCAACGTGAAACACAGCTTCACACCTGAGTCTTTCACGACGAGCTTGGAGCTGGAATCAATGTTGCCGGACGGGGACGAAGTCGCCGAACTGGCGAACGACAGCGGCGACCACACCGGGGTTATGGCGTGGTATCGAGACGAGAAAACCGGGCAACAGCAAAAGCTCAGCGAAGGTGATCAAAGTAGGCCAAAGCGCCTGACACACCTGTATGAAAGCAAGGCGTCGGCACAACGAGCATTGGCAAGGGAGTACAAGCGGCTGCAAGCCAAGAACGGGGCAGCTGACACAGGCACCCCGACGTGATAAGCCGGGGTGCGGTGAGTGGGCCGGACGTTAATCCGTTTGCGCCATCATTTCCGCAATGCGGCGTAAATGGTTCTGATCCGTCTCTGACATTTTGCGGTACATGCTCAACAAAATGCGTTCCAGCTGCGTCAGCTGAAAATTGGAAGGCTCCTTTTCCCGAACGTCCTGTTCAAACTGCTCCAAAGCGCCTCGATCCAACATGCTCACTACTCCTAAAAGTCGCAGAGGATCGGCTAGATCGCAATTTTCTGAAGCCTCAGGTGAGCATTCTTTCGTATGGCTGCGGCAAGGAAAGTGACGCAGGTTCACTCCAGCGGGAGCGTGCCCTGAGATTCTCTTGCCGCCGCTTCTGCCAAGCCGGTGGCCACTCGATGAACCACAACCTGATCACCAGGACTCAACGAACGGAAGCAGCTCAGCACCTCATTTTCGATAGAGGTATGCGTCCCAGTAGCCGTATCCCGCCGACCAAAAAGCACATACATCACGTCCACACCAATTTTCGAAATTGCCAACAGGTAAGCCGTGTCCGGCCTCTGTCGATCATTCTCGTAATTGCCCTGGGAATTGCGTTTTACACCGCCTATGTCGGCGAAGTCGTTCTGATTGATGCCAAGTCGGTCGCGCTCTTCCCGGAGTCGCTCGCCCAAAGTTTTTTCCAAGGAATCTCCGCTCACACAAATTTTTGGCACAAGCCGCTTTACACAGCCAAATTCTTGGGCATAATGATGGCACACACAACACGATTGAACACACATGAACACTATGCCCGTCCTCCTTACAGCCGAGCAAGCCCGTGCAGAACTTGATCGCAACGGCATAACCATTGCGCAGTTCTGCCGGGAACACGGCTTGAACAAAAATTTGGTCAGCGATTTGTTGAACGGTCGCAAGAAGGGCGTACGAGGCGAGGCCCGACGAGCAGCTGTGCTCCTCAGAATCAAAGACGGCGTGATCTCAAATTAATGGCAGTCGGCCCGGCGAGAAACCAGAAGATGAAACGCACCGTTCTAGAAACCCGCAGGCAGGTCGTAAGCGCAGTGATCTGCGCCTATCCGGGTGGTCGTGATTGCGCTGCTCCGCGCTTGGGTATGTCGGTGAAGAAATTCGATAACCACGCCTACGAGAACGCCGGCAGCCGTCCGCTTACCGATGAGCAGATCTGCTTACTGGAGTCACAGACCGGGACAACTCACCTCCCCGACTTCGTCTGCAACCTTTACGGCGGGGTGTTCGTTCCGGTTGCTGAAGCAGGACAGATCGACAACCTCGACCTGTACGCCCGATCGATCAACACAGCAGTAAAGCGTGGTCTCGTCGACGCCATCATTTCCAAGGCGCTGCAAGACGGCGTCATCCAGGACGACGAGGTGCAAGCCATTCTTGCGGCGCACCGCGCACACGTAGCAGCCAGACATGAAGAGATCACCGCAGTGATCGTTCTGCACCGGGAAAACCCGGGCAGCCAGGAATCGAAATAGGCGCTGGAAGCGTCGACATTTCTCGGCATCAGCCGAAGGCCGCGACTAGCGGCGGGGAGAAAAAGTGAGCACTTACAAGCTGGTATGCCCGCACTGCCGGGGGCGAATGCGCATCCGCACCAGTGAAGGCACGCATATCTTTTTGCGTATTGCCTACCTGCAATGCGTCAACGAAGCCTGCGGTTGGTCAGTACGAGCTCAGTTCGAAATGACCCATGAGATGAGCCCTTCGGGTATGCCAAATCCATCCGTTTGCTTGCCAGTGGCCCCTGTCGCCATTCGCCGGCAAGCGATGAAAAAGGAAGGCGAGCAACAGATGGACCTACTTGGACTGGAGACGGCGTGATGAACCACATGATCAGCGAGCAGAATCCCGAGCGTGAGTACCGCGCCGCCATGCAAGACGCCGCGCTCTGCTACATGCAGCGCCACCAGGCAGAACACCTAGGCAATGATCAGCAGTTGTTTGTCAGGACGGTTGCCCACCTGCAGACAACGCTGGAAGTTCCAATCTTTCTCGCTGAAAACCTAACGGGTTTGGCATACGGACAATTGCGTACCGGCGCAGGCCAGCGACACCTAAATCTGAAAAGCAGCACTGAAACGGTTGCGGTCCTTTCCGATCCCGCCAGCGGAAAATCGTTCGCCATACCCGTCGCGCTGATCTTCCAACACCTGGTCGACGCCTCGGGGGCGCGACCAAAAACCCCCAACAACTGACCGAATCGCTCCACCGTTTGCGTGTGGGTTTGGGTGAATTGCGCCCGAAATCAGGGAAAAAGCCATGAGCACAGCACTTTCCATCCAGATGAGCCTGAGCGAAACCCTCGCCGAAGCCTTGCTACAGGAGCTCCGTGAGCGCCTGCGACTGGGCATTCAGGAGCATTGGTATTCGGATGAATTTCGCCGCGTTCCTGATGGCATGCGCACTGGCGCAATTCTCTCGGCCTACCCCGCTCTGGCGGCTCAAAAGACAACACTCGGCGCCCTCCAGGTCGCCATCAGAAAGCAGGCATGACGATGGAACAGAAAATCCGGGCCGACGTATTGACCCGACTCGAATTCGACTACGGCCTGAAACACCGCGTAGGCACCGACTTCATGCGAGGTGGCACCTGCCCTGCCTGCAACAAGAAGGAACTGTATTCAAACTTCAACAATCCTTGGTTCATCAAGTGCGGCCGCGAGAGCAAATGCGGTCAGCAGTGGCATGCCAAAGAGCTCTACCCCGACCTGTTTGATGATTGGAGCAAACGTGCCCCGGCCACCGACGAGAGCCCTAACGCAACAGCACGCGCATATCTTGAGTTTGCCAGGGGCTTTCGTTTCGACCTGGTGCAAGGGACATTCACGCAGGAACACTTCTACGATCCGGACCTTGGGATCGGCTCCGCCACCGTGCGCTTCCCCCTGCCGAACGGCACCTATTGGGAGAGGCTTATTGATAAGCCTCACCGCTTTGGCAAGAAAAAAGCTCGGTTCACGAAAGGCGGCGGCGCGAAGGGACATTGGTGGTGCCACCCCCGTATAGACCTGTCCGACACGAAAGAAATTTGGATCGTAGAGGGTATTTTCGATGCCATTTCCTTGATCCATCACGACATAGATTCCGTCGCTGCAATGTCGTCAAACCAGTTCCCGGAGCAGTCGTTGCGTGCGCTGGCCACCGAACGGGCCGGCGACCTGCCGAAGCTGGTCTGGGCCCTGGATAACGAGCCAGGTGCGCACCGCTACACGCGTAAATGGGTGGCTATGGCCAGGGCCATGGGTTTTACCTGTGAAGCGGCTCAGATCCCCCAGCGCGATGCTCGCAAAGTGGATTGGAACGACCTGTACCAGCGGTGGGGCTTCATCGATGACGTGGATGCACGTCGTCGGCGGATCGATGCGGATGTAAAGGAAGCCAGGCACCACGGCGCACTGCTTATTGCGGAGAGCGCGTCCGAGAAAGCACTGCTCATGTACACCTGGCGCGAGCGCGAAGAGTTCCACTTTGGCTTCGATTCCCGGTTGTACTGGTGGAAGCTAGACATCAGCAAGTTCAATAACGCCATGCAGGCACTGGAGACCAGTGACAACCACGAAGAGCAGCTGCTGAACGAGAAGGCGCAACGCGAGAAGGCGTTACGTATGTCCGGCTGTGTCGTCGAAATCGCCAACTGCTACCCACAAGCGTTGTATTTCCAGCGCAACGAGATCACCGACGAGTCCTGGTACTTCTTCCGAGTCGACTTCCCGCACGATGGCGGCTCAGTGAAAAACACCTTCACCGGTGGCCAAGTCGCAGCGGCGAGCGAATTCAAAAAGCGCCTGCTCGGCATGGCCGCCGGCGCGGTGTTCACCGGAAGCGGCCAGCAGCTCGACAAGATCATGAAGGACCAGCTGTTCGCGATCAAAACGGTCCAGACGATCGACTTCGTTGGGTACAGCAAGGAATACGCCTGCTACGTGTACGGTGACCTGGCCGTGAAGGATGGCCAGGTGGTCGACGTGAATGACGAAGAGTTTTTCGAGTTCGGCAAGCTGCGCCTGAAAACCCTGCAGCGCGCGGTGCCGGTGCGGATCCAGCGCGATCCCAAGGAGTACAGCGACGAATGGGCGAAATTGCTGTGGACCTGCTTCGGGGCCCAGGGCGTTGTCGCGCTGACCTTCTGGTTCGGTTCCCTGTTCGCCGAGCAGATCCGCACTCGCTACCAGTCCTTTCCCTTCCTGGAAGCCACCGGCGAGGCCGGAGCCGGTAAGACCACCCTGCTCAACCTGTTGTGGAAGCTACTTGGTCGTGCTGGCTACGAAGGGTTCGACCCATCGAAGTCCACCAAGGCCGGCCGCAGCCGGTTGATGGGTCAGGTTTCCGGCATGCCGGTGGTGCTGCTTGAGTCCGATCGGAGCGGTGACGACAAATCCCACGCGAAGAACTTCGAATGGGATGAACTGAAGGACTATTTCGGCGGCGGCACCCTGGCTACAAAGGGCGTCAAAACTGCCGGCAACGAAACCTACGAGCCACCGTTCCGAGGCACGATCGCAATCAGCCAGAACGCGCCTGTTATCGCCTCCGAAGCCATCATGACGCGGATTGTGAAGCTTCATTTTGTGCGGCCGAACGTGACTCCCGAAAGCAGAGCCGCGGCTGACCAGCTCACCGCCCTGGATGGCAATAAGCTCAGCCACTTTCTGCTGCAGGCGGTGAAGCGTGAAAGCGATGTCATGGCCACGCTTGCGGACAAAATCCCTGCCCACGAGGCGCGCCTGCGTCGGCTTCATACGCACTGCGTCAGTTGCAACGCCGAATATCCAGCCACCAACGAAAAGGCCGCTTGCCAGCACTGCGGTAATCAGCTGAGAGGCTACATCCGCGTCGAGCGGATCGTAAAAAACCACGCCCAACTGCTCGGCCTGGTCGACTGCATTCGTTCGCTGGTACCGCTGAGCGACGCCCAGATCAGTGCTACCCAGCGCTGCATCGTCTCGATGGCCATCGAGCGCCAGAGCTCGATCAGCGCAGACCACCCGGTTGTTGCCGAATTCTGGGAAGTCTACGAATACCTGCAAGGCCTCGACGCCGACGGCCCGGTGGTCAACCACAGCAAAAAAGACAACATCATCGCCATCAACCTCAACGAGTTCGTAGAACGAGCCGCAGAGCACCGGCAAAAACTGGCCGACGTCAGCGAGCTGCGCGATCGCCTGAAGGAATCTCGCTGCCGCAAATTCCTGGAATCGAACAAGGCTGTTGATAGCGCTGTGCGTGCGTATCAGGCGACGCGGACAAACAACACGATCACCAAGTCACCCACCGTCAAGTGCTGGATCTTTCAGGCGTAGGGCTGCAACCCACGTCGAACAGCTCCAAAAGGAGAGAACCATGCAGATTCAAATCATCGCCAGCACTGATCGGAGTGATGCGAAGGGACTGCAAGAACGCGTATCCGAATTGCTCAGCGAGCTTGGAAACGACCATCGCAAAACGGTGCAAGCCGACGCCTATGGCGCCAACGGTCTGATCGACATTTTGGAGGTAAGGGCTACGGACGGCCAGCGCGAAATCATGGTGCTGAACTGCTCAAGGCTCCAGATCCAGGCGGTCCTGGATTGGCAGTCATGCGTCGAAGACGCCAATGAATTTGAAGACCTGGTGCTGTACCTGGTGCGACTACCAGACAGCTACCTATAACGCCGGCTGCAACCGGCCCCCTGAAAGGAGAGAACCATGCGAGACACAGAACAGCTTGAACAAACCGGACGTGATGCTCTTTTGGGGCAGTTGATCGGCGCGGTGGTGACGATGGCATTGATTGCCATCGTTGCTGTCCAGGTGCCGGATTTGATGATCTGGATCCTCAGCTAACCATCCGAAAAAGTCGGTGCCATGGGGCTGCAACCCCACGGCACCTGCCACCCCTGAAAGGAGAGAACCATGCAAGCCCAAACCAACAGTAGCAGCGAGGCCGAGGCTATCACCCCCGCCAACCTGAAGCGAACTATTGACCGAATCCGGCCTGCGATGGCCAGCAAGCGCCTGGATCTTCCGAGCATTTGCGATATTTGTGGCTTTGCTCGATCGACACGTCGACACCAGAGCTGCAGCAAGTTAAGGCAGCAACGCAAAACGGAAGAATGGGCGGCCTTGATGGCAGAAAAAGCGGCAGCCCGAGCAGCCCGGGAGAAACGATATGCGCGCTAGTAAGCTGGGCGCTCTGGCTGAAGCGGCTCTTCAAAATGCCCGTGCTCGAGCAGCGGGCCTCGGCCACTACGCTAAATCCCGGCGGAGGTTTTGGACCGACCAGGAAGAGATCGATCTTGCACAGCTCTACCCGGACACCCCCATGCCCGGTTTGATGAAGTACTTCCAACGGCCAGATCACGCGATATATGGGAAAGCCGCGAGCATGGGCCTGAAGCGGAGCGATGCATATCTGGCCAGCGAGCACGCTTGCCGACTGCGGCGAAACAGCGATGCCGGCGCAGCCTTCAGATTTCAGAAAGGCTTCACCCCATGGAACAAAGGCATGAAGGGCTTGCAAGCTGGCGGCCGTGCAGCTGAAACCCAATTCAAGAAAGGTTCGAAGCCTGGCAACTGGCTCCCGATTGGAAGTACGCGACTCAGTAAAGATGGCTATTTGCAGAAGAAAATCACAGACACCGGGTATCCGCCCCGTGATTGGGTGGCGCTGCACACGCTGCTCTGGGAGGAACAGCGCGGCCCCGTGCCCCCCGGGCACTGCCTGTCTTTCAAGGACGGCAACAAGGAGAACATCGAGCTCGACAACCTTGAGCTCATCACCAGGGCAGAGCGAATGCGGCGGAACACCATCCATAGGTATCCACCTGAACTCAAGGACACCATCCGTCTGCTGAACAAACTCAAGCGCGCTATCGAGACTACCGATGAAAAATAAAATGACTGACCTGCGAGACCACCTCTTTGCCACCCTGGAGGCTCTTCAGGACGAGAGCAAACCGATGGACATTGATCGCGCCAAAGCTATCGCGGAAGTGGGCAAAGTACTTGTCGACTCAGCGAAAGTGGAGGTGATGTACCTCAAGGTTATGGATGGTGATGGTAAAAGCACTGGATTCATCGAATCGCAAAAAACATTGCCGTTGGTCAACGGCCGGTGAGCCTAGCATTTGGCTCGGCAAGTTCTAATAACTCCAGCCCCGGCTGCAGTACTACACTGCCTGGGGTGCTTCAAGCGCTCGAGGGCAAACTATGAACTCCCGATCGGACAATGTCCTGGCATTTGCCGACCTGCAGCGGATTACTGGCTACCAACGCCGCTCTGATGTCGAGCGGTCGCTACGTGACCAAGGCATCCAGCTGTTCCGAGGACGCACCGGACCATGGACCACCGTGGACCTTATCAACCAGGCAGCGGGCATGAAGTCCACTGCAGCAGAGCGGTACGACACGCAAATATTATGAGGAAAGCAAGGAAGCGGAAACATAATCCGCACATTCCCACCCACATCGACCAGGCCGCTCTTCCAGCGGCCGTTTACTTCGACCACAGAAAAGGCGCCGGCCTTTGGTACACCTCTCATATGGATGAGAACGGGAAGCAGCGTCGCCGCAATATTGCGCCGGCAGACGTGTCGCTCGCCGAATTGCACCGAATCATGGAGGAAAGCTCCAACGTGGACCGGGGAACGTTGCGCTACATCTGCCAACAGTTCCACCTAAGCGATCGCTTCAAGAAACTGGCACCGAAGACACGAGACGACTACTGCTACTCCCGCGACGTCCTGCTCAACATTCCTACCAAACTGGGCGTTCCACTTGGCGATTTAACGGTCCGGAAGTTCTCGCCGGCGTTGGTACAACGCATAGTTGATCGGCTAGCTGACGAAGGCACGCCGTCGAAAGCGGCTCATGCTCTCAGGTATTTACGGAGGGTGTTGCAATGGGGTCGAAACCGGGGGTTTCTGGACGTAAACCCGGCCCTCGGCATTGAAGCTCCGATCGAGCGAAAGCGCCGTCGGCTGCCGGCGCACCAGGTGCTAGAAGACCTTCTTGATCGCGCCCGGGCGTTCGGCCGGCTGGCCAGGAACGAAAAAGGTGGTTGCCCCGAGTACCTGGCCTATGTGATGGAGATCTCCTACCTCTGCCGGCTGCGAGGCATTGAGACGATCACCCTCACCGACGCCCATGAGTTGCCGGAAGGTGTGATGACCAACAGGCGCAAAGGCAGCCGCGACAACATTGTTCGATGGACGCCGAGGCTGCGCGCTGCGTGGGACGGAGCAAAGGCGTATCGCGCCCAGGTATGGGAGCGCAGAGCAACGGCGATACCCATTCGTGCCGATCGACGCTACATCGTGGTCGCAAGCCATGGAGGCCCCCTGCGCAAGTCCAGCCTGGATACCGCCTGGCAACGGTTCATCAAATCGTCCATTGAAGACGGCACCATCACGGCAGAACAACGCTTCGGGATCCACGACTTGAAGCGCCGAGGCATCACAGACACCGTCGGAAACCGGGCCGATAAGCAAGAGGCTAGTGGCCACCGCGATGAGTCGATGATGGATGTCTATGACCTTAGTTTGCCGCTCGTTAACCCCTCAGCTGATTGAGCAATTCCGGACGTAATAAGCCTATGAAGGCCCGCCTAAACAGCGGGCTTTCGCGCATCTGGGCGTAGGAAGAAATCGTGCAACCCGTTGATTCTTATGTTGTGACGAGGTTCCTTGTAATCAGTAGGTCCCGGGTTCGACTCCTGGTGCCGGCACCATACAAAACAAAGCCCTCGCAGAAATGCGAGGGCTTTGTTGTTTCTGGAGGTTGAACCTTCCTAGGAGCTGGATAAGACCAATATCGCCTTATCAGCATCCACAGACCAAACCTTGCCTGCGCTCCTACTCGTTACAATTTCACGTCAGTACAACGTTGACGGTCGCTTGCACCGACCTATAATGCACCCCAACACACCCGCCAAGCCTAGGTTGACCCAGTCAGCAAGCTCAAATCGTGCGGGTTTTTTTTGCCCGGAGAAAACTACATGAGGCCCTTCGACAAGCCGGCCCTCAGCGTAGAACAGCAATTGGAACTGCTAAAGCAACGAGGTTTGCACATCGCCAACGATGATCGGGCCATGCGTTTTCTCGAAGTGGTCACGCTGTTTCGTCTGAGTCCCTACATGCGCCCCTTTCAGGAGCCAGACCCTGAACATACTTTCAAGCCTGGCAGCACACTGAAGGCAATCGTCGATATCTACCGCTTCGATGGTTCGTTGCGGCGCATCACCATGGATGCCATCGAACGTGTCGAAGTCGCCATACGAGCGACTATCAGCAATCATATGTGCCCTAAGTACGGGCCTGACTGGATAGCTGACGCGTCAGTCTTCTCCTCGTCATACTCACATCCCGATCTGTTGCGTCCGTTGCGGGAGCAATTGATTAAGGAACGCAGCAAACTCAGACGTGATATCGACCGCATCAAAAAGGGTCGGCAAGCCGATGGGCTCCAACAACAGCGGATAGAAAACCGCATGCGTGACAACTACTTCCGATATTACGGTGCAACCTATGCCTCCCCTGAGCTGCCACCCGCTTGGGCGGTCCTGGAAGAGCTCAGCCTTGGGACGGTATCTACCCTCTTCAATGCCATAGGCAAAAGCGCCGACAAGAAAGCTATCGCCACCAGATTCAGCTTGCCCTTCGAAGTATTGGCCTCCTGGCTCCACACGCTGACCTTCATTCGCAACTGCTGTGCCCACCACTCACGGCTATGGAACCGAGAACTCTCGATTCGACCATCCTTACCTAAAGAATGGGCCATTCCCACTGCCCCCGCCGACCAGCCTCAGCCCAAACAGCGGCTCTACGTCGTATTGACGATGCTGGCCTACCTAACCGACTTGATCAGCCCAGACAGCCAGTGGAAGCTTCGCCTGGCCGAAATCATGGATCAGCAGGAACTGGATTATTTGAGGCTCATGGGATTTCCAAATGATTGGAAAGATCAACAGCAATGGCGCCTAGCGTAGAGAAACTAGAAACAGACTGCGGTTAATTCCCTGTTTCATCATTCCAGCCAAAAATCGTGGTCGGCCCCAACAAATTCCCAGAACCTTTAGGGCTACGCCACACCGTGGTGGTTCTCCCAAAGTGCGATTAGCGTCCGGCGGCTCGCACGGTCACAGCGATGTGATGGATGCCTACTTTTACCAGTGTGCCCACTGCGGCAACTCACCCCCTTTCATAGCTGCCCTGCAGCAACCTATCCGCCTGGCCATTTCCTTGCGCCAACCTGCGCCCGTCTCTTCTTCCGGAGAGAGACGAGCGCTCCTACCGCTACTGCAGCCCAACTCGTACAAGGCTTTGCGGCATTCCCCCTCGTGACAATCGGCGTGACAAACACCGAAATCACCAGCAACAGCGATGCAGATGATGGTGCCGCAGCCCACGGAATGGACTGCACCTGACTGACAGTCAGGCATGCCCCGGTCATCGCATCCCTGCCTTCACCTGACTCAGGATCTCGCGGCACCGGTCTCGTCAGCCAATGCAGTCTCCACCCGCCCACTTTCTTGGAAGTGTTCAGGAGGCCAGATCATGAGATGCCCAAGCTCCCGGTCGTAAAGAGCCGCCAGTCCCGCGTTAGTGGACAACCCTCACAGGTCGCAGGGGCCTTGATCCCTGATAACACTCAACATTGAAAGACTTCAAACGGTTTGGCTTCGAGAGGAGTTTGATCATGGCGTTGGTCGGTAGACGGGATGGGCGCAATTTTGGCTATGGTCGGCAACTCAGCTATGCCGGGCCGCAAGCGCTAAAAGATCTGTTTGGCGGCGGGCATTACGGCACGGTCAAAGCGTACAGTGATCGCTGGCAGTCATTTGTGCGCTGGTGTCGCTCGGAGGATGGACCAGGGTTTAATGATGCGCGGCAGATTGATCGGCAGACCTTGCTGGACTACGCCGGGCATCTGCGGCAGCAAGTTGAACTAGGCGCTATCGGCATCGCCACCGCGCAAAACCGATTGTCCAGCGTGAATCGGACCATGGCTGCGCTTCGTGGTGATCAATATGTGAAAGTGCCGAGTCCGAGCAAGGCATTGGGAATGCGGCGCACCAGTGTTCGTCATTCGGTGCCACAAGGCCAAGACCGCGAACACGTGAAGCGGATCGTCGACGAGCTCTGCGAACACCAAATGCCGCGTGCGGCGGCCATCGCTCAGTTAGCGCGAGCCACCGGCATGCGCTTGCGCGAGGCCATTTTGGCCGACCTTCCGCGCCTGAAGCGTGAGTCCGAACAATACGGGAAGATCAACATCCAGGATGGCACCAAAGGTGGTCGCTCAGGCGCGTCGGCACCTCGTTGGATTACGATAGATGATCATATTCGTGACGCACTGAGGTTTGCCGAAAAGGTCTCGCCCGACGGTAGCCGCAACCTGCTTGCGCCGAACGAAAGCTACCTCGATTTCCAACGGGGAATCGTTCGCCCCGCCCGACACATCCTCCATCAGCACAACCTTAAAGGCTTCCACGAATTGCGGGCGACCTATGCGTGCGAACGCTACGAGCAAATCATCCACCATCTCGCGCCCATCAACGGTGGCCGCTGCTATCAGCTCGACCGACACCTCGATCAGCAGGCCCGAGTGCAAATCAACTATGAGCTGGGACACGGTCGTATCGACGTGGTGTCCGCATACATTGGTGGTCGAACATGAGCAAGCCATTCGATATGGAGCTGTTCCTGGCAGGCGTTTTGACCGGGTCACATGCCACGCGCCAACGCCACCTGCGTCAGGCGAAGGCTATCCAATCCGCAATCTCGGAGCGCTGGCAACGCGACACCCCGTGGGCTTGGCAGAGAAAACACCTTGCTTGGTTTCTCAATCACCACCTAAACCGGCACAGTGAGTCGACGCGCTATTACTACTTACTGACCGTGCAACTGCTCACTCATCGATTAGAAAAATCATGGGGTTTCAACCACTAAGCGGGAGTTAGAAAACGACCATTGCCGCCGCTCAAGCTTCGTCTGCCAGTGGCTTCGCAGCGTGAGTTGCGCTGCGCTATGGACAGCTCTAAATGGTCACCAAGGCACGTTCTCTCCTGAGCCAAAACTCATGAACGAAGCACCGGTTGCCCTTGGAAAAGATTGCAGGCTGCGCCAGCTCCCCAATCGGGGAAATAAATCTGCCCCTTTTTCCCTCTTGGCAAAACTCAAACCAACAACCGGTTGACGTGATTTCGCTCTCTAAATTTTAAGCTGGTAATTGCCGCACTACTTTCGATAGCCAAATGCAATCACTCTTTAACAGGCAGCTGCCTGTTTGGTGAACTAGCTTCAGTCCTACGACCACACAAATAGTGTGCAATACTCCAACGGACGGAAATCGTATGCCTAAGCGAGCTATTCAGACTTACTCAACGCATCTGGGAATTCCTAGGCTTGTCCACTTCACCAAGGCTGAAAATCTTCCGATGATTCTGAGGCATGGCCTATATCCTCTATCTCGCCTTAATGAGATTGGTGCTCAACCGGTTGTCAATGATCAACTCCGACTTGACGGGCACCCTGACAGCTCATCAATCTCTATTGCCTTTCCCAACTGCCAGATGTTTTATAGGTATCGTCAAGAGAATGTAACAACCGAATGGATAGTTATGAGCCTCGCCCCTGAAGTACTGTGGAATAAAAATGTCGGATTCTGTAAGCACAATGCTGCCGACGGACGCATTAGTACGATCCCACAAGCTACATTGCAGGAGCCTCAATCATTTTATGACATGTATAACGAGATACCGAACTGGCAAACTCGCGCAGAACAAAGACTTAGAGCTTATGACCCGACAGATGTGCAAGCAGAAGTGTTGGTTTTTGATATCATCGAACCTCGATACATCATTGCTGTAGACTTTAATAGTCTTGCTACTAGAAACACATACATGGGGCAGCTAGGGACGATCCCTGGAAGGCTGTGCGGCACCAACACTGGCTGTTTCGGCACACGTAGTTTTAATCGATAGGAAAAAGAGTTTTATGGCTTCTCGACCTGTATTTATTCCTTCAACAGACGGCCCTTTGTTAGTAAAAACAGAGTACGTTGACTTTAAATGGTTTCCAGGGATGGCCGTCTCTCAAAAGCAAAAATCTGTGGCATCCCTGCACTCACAGGCACGGGAAAAGCTGGATCTAGATAACCTACTTGAGGTTTCAAGCAAGTCCCTTGAAAGCTTGGGCGTAGAACTGAGCGCGTTTAATTTACTATTCACAACATTAAAGCAAAGTAGAACATTAAGTGTTGAGTGTGCCTTTCAAGGCAGCAAGATCTTTGAGCACGGCGGACCATATTTAGACATCTTCGAAAAAACCTCTAAAGAGGCAAAAAGAGATGAACGTTTAAAAAATTCAGGTCGAATTGTCGGATTTCGTTTTTTTGGAACACACTGGGAGACGGAGCCTCGAACAGCATTTTATGATTGGCTTTATCTAAATGCCTTAAATAAAAACCCAGAACTAATGACGGGACTTGCCAACTACTCAGCATTTACTGACATCGAGTTCAATCCTGAGAAGTCTATCAACTGTCAGGCTTACTCAATTGCGCTATTTTCTTCGCTCAAAAAAAGAGGTCTTATAGATGAGGCGCTTTATAGTAAGGAGAGCTTTTTGTTAATACTTTCAAAGTATAAAATTAACAACGCTCATCGTGATGATACGAGCAGAAAGGGTTTTGATTTTTGATGGGTGATGCTCGGTGTTTGTCCCAATTGCGCTACCACCGCTCATCCTCATGGAGGGGTAGAAATACCATAAGTACTAAATCAATTGTGGTCTGTCCCCGATTTTTCGTTACTATTTAAACCCTATATAGCCATACCTAATCGCTAGTCACCTCATTACCCCCACAAAGAAGCGTGAGCAGCGGACTGTTCGGGGCTATTTTGGAAAAAAACTGTGGGGGCTGAAACTTGCCAAGCCTCATGCGAATCAAAGGTAAGCATACACCTTGATCTAAAATGGTTATGTCTTTCAAGCCTATAGCCGTTACTAGATCACGCCCAGCTGTGTATAGGTCAAAATCAAGTTTGGAAATACAGATCTCTTTTCCATACTTTGTCCATATCTCCTCTGGAGGCAGACTCTTTACAAAGTCTACCTGCGCGGACATATCTATCCTACCCACCGGTAGAGTTGTATACACCCATAGTCGGGACCCAGGTGGCAAACTGATGGGCTTAACTCTAAGCTCAACACTCTTTTTGCCTCGCATAATGTTATCCACATGCCTCGGCTTGATGGACACCAGCGCCTCAATCATTATAGGCTTCCCCAATTAACACCTTCAGCTTATCCACGCCTATTCGCTCAGGGGAGACTAAGTTAGCATTACTAATTAGTCCCAACTCTTTCGCCCTTGAAAATGATACGCGCCGATCAAATTCAATAAAATTATCAAACGTGAAGACATGAACGCGCCCTGCCCCATCAGAAATATCAAGTAACTCTTTTTTTGACAAAACACCCTGTCGATCAAACTTAACGGCTGCCTCGTCAATATCTATGACATCTGAAAATGTAATTCGTGCGAAACCTATAATTTCCTGAATGCTTTTTATCCCCGAAACGTAAAAAGCAATAACCCCACCCCGTGTAAAAATAGACTCTCTAACTGGTGACCTAAAATACGCTTTCTCAAGTAAAAATATTTGCTGATGACTAGACAGCAGAGACAGTTGGTTCTTTACGTTACCTATCAACCCATTAGCGAATTTTTCACGGATAGGCACTATGATACAATCCCTATCGGAGCTCAAAATAAACTTAGGCCCAATAGCAGTCTCGAAATCGAACCAAGAAAATACTTGAGACTCATTAAATGCATCAGAGATAAATATGCCGGTATTTTGAAGTTCCTTCTTTGAAGGGAGCTTTTCTGGAATACTGAACTCGCAAAAAGTTTTGACGGTTCGAGCGAAGTCCGACCAGTTTTTACGGTCTAAAAATTCGCTACTCATAATTTTTACAAAATGATCTGTGGATTTGAAAAAACCTTTCTTAGTAAGGGTTTCTGCAGTGATATCCTGATCTTTCCCGATATACAAATCCAAGCGATGCGAGAACGAGCACTTATATCTCAAAGCCATTTCTAGAAAGTGGTCGATTGCTGCGATTGCTTGAGGACGGCTCTCATCGATATACAACGCGGCTAATGCATGCCCTGAAGATTTAACCGGTTTTTGGAAATAATATATACCGAATAACTCCCCATCCAACCGGGCCTCATATACATTCGTCCCCTCTTTAGTAGGCGAGGCCGCATCAAGACTTGCACTCACTAGTTCTGGCACTGAAAAAGAGCTTAAAAAAGCACTTAACTCATCAGTCATAGTAGAAGAAGAGAACGAAAAATCAGAATTCAGCGGCTTATCAGACCTTGAGAACCCATTATCCGTAATAAGCTCATCAGGAGAAAGTATAGAACACCCATACTTATATTTAATATCATTACAAGATCTTAGAAGTGCTTTCTCGCGAGTTATGAAACCATCTATTTTGGCAGATATGCAATAAGCTAAATGCCGTAAATCAGACTCATCATTCTGAGCTGACTTTCTATCTGCTGTTCTAGACGGAAAAATATCTCTTCTCAATGATTCAGCTATTTCTTGAACATCAGTATTTGCCATTAGTTCAGGAAATGCTCCAGCCATTCTCAAAACCGGATCATCCGAAAAGTGTGACGATTGCCGTTCAAGCTCCGCTTTGAACTCTGGAGTTATGCAAATCGAAAATCCTCCTTGGAATCCAACCTGCATGATTTTCACTATCTGCTCATAGCCTGGCCTTGCCTTGGAAACATCCAAGAGAAGATTAAGATCCAAAGCATAAATCCGTTTCTTAAGTACAGGCCCTGTTGGTCTAACGCCTACTCGTTCGTTACCTAATGAGCCGAACAAGTCATTATCATTCACAACGAATCCACGGACATTAATAATCCGCTTAGTCGTTTCTCCACCCTTGACCTGCTTATAAACCTGAAACCCTAACTTGCTCCAAAACTCGTTTGCTGGCAAATCAGAAGCTACCCTAGCCACAATGGAATGGTAGCCGTGCTCTTTCGCAAAATCTTTCAACGAACTTATTAAACGCGAACCAATTCTATGCCCTCTTACAGAGCGACAGGAGTAAATCTGAAAAACTTTAATACTCGGCATAGTGCCGCCAAACATCAGATAGCCTTTTAGTTCTCTAACCTCATTAACTATTACCCACAACTGTCCTTTTGACGCCATTTGATCATATGCTGAAGAAGCCAAAAATCCAAATGCTCCCTTATTATTATCGGCGATATTTGAAACTTGATCTATGTACAAAGAAACATGATCAAAGCTTTTTAATATTATGTATTCCATTACGAGTCAAACTCTTACTGAAAGGACAAGTTATTAGGGACGTATAATAGCACGAATCAGCTGAGCGCTCACCTGTCCTTAACAAAAGCGGCAGACCGTTAAGACATCGAATAAAAACACTAATCCGCATGTCGCACAGTATTAGAAAGCGAAGCTCGGCCACAGCCATAACTTTATCTATTTAAGAGGAGGTAATGGTCGGTACTTCCAGACAATTGAATAAGGGTAAAGAATGAGATAGTCAATCTAACCACTAGAAATATTTTTCATAAATTCAATATGTTAGCTACTTGTTCGACTCCTGGTGCCGCACCATACAAAAACGAAGCCCTCGCAGAAATGCGAGGGCTTTGTTGTTTCTGCACGTCTACTTTCAATCCACACACTGAATTCTGTCGGAGCGACCCTGCTCGCGATGAGGCCATCACCACCGACACTCTGCCATACAGGCGCAAGCTCGCCCCGTCCGCCCCAGATTCGTTAATCCCAGACACATAATTTCTAGCCCCGCCAGCATGGCGCCACGATTGTCCCCTATCCAATCGACCGCTACCCTCCAACTATCGCTGCCAATTCAGCGACCGGGCGTAGGAAACCCGAAGTAAATCAAGGCGTATCAGCTGCGCCTCGCTTACTATTGCAGGCGCTTTTTTTGTGTCTGCGATATGCGTTATGGCGGCTGTGCGCGGGACACCTTCGGGTGTGCCGGGTGCCTTGATTCCCGGTTTTCCTACCCCGTGCATGGCCGCCACCCAATCCCGTAGGAAAGGAAGGTTGCGGCTCTCACAGTCAAGGAGCCAGACAATGCCAAACCCGCAAGACCTCAAAACCCCAGGCCTAACCCCCTTCTCCTACCACTCCGACCGCCCCCTCTTCCGCGTCAACAGCGGCATTCCCATCGGCGAAGCCTTATCCCACGCCTCCGACCTGCTCCACGTTGCCAAGCTCTTGGCCGAGGACGCGGCGATGATTCGCAGCACGGATCGGTACGCCTGGGCGTCGTGTTATTTGCAGGATATGAGCAAAGCGGTGATTGATGACGTGGTGAAGGTGCTGGAGGCGCCGGGGAGTCATTCTGCTTAAGAGCCGCAGGGGCAATGCTGCTCCGAGGGGGCAGCATTGAATTTTATTTGCAGGAGCGGATTAAAGAAGGGCAGCTTCGCAGCCCAGCGGGAGCAAGCTCCCTCGCCACGGGGGCTACGGACAGAGCACGATTACCGGCTGCAATGAATAGGCGGACACTAAATCAACCATGGTCTGTCCCCCGCTTTCCTACGAGAACGCTCTGGCGCTGCGGGCCTAATACCCACGCAAGCGCATCATGTCGCCAAGCGATAGGTAGACTGCACCAACCCCGAAGCAAACCAGCGGCTGGATACCAGTTTCAGATCTACGTCCTGCCCAAGAGCCCCGAACAATGGCCTTCCGGAGCCGATCAGCACAGGTACAGTGGTAATCACCATTTCGGTGATTAAACCATCGCGCAGGAATGACTGCACCACCTGTCCGCCATCGACATAGACCCGACGTACGCCTTGTCTCGTCAGTTCCTCCATCACGTCCTTGGGCGCGAGGCTAGAGAACCGGAGCTTGCCCTTCAGCGCTTCGGGCACTGGCGCATCCAACAGGCTTTCAGACAGCACCACCACGGGGCGCTCGTAGAACCAGGTGTCGAAGGTCCGGACCTTCTCATAGGTTCCGCGCCCCATCACGATCACGTCCTTGTCAGCGATGAAGTCTGAGTAGCCATGGTCCTCGGTTTGATCATCGCGCTGTAAAAGCCAGTCGATGTCACCGTCGGGCCTGGCGATGAAGCCATCCAGGCTGGTGGCGATGAAAACATGTGCAGTGGCCATCAGGATCTCCTTATTCATACGGGGTATTTCGATGCCCGGCGTCGAGAAACACCTGCTGGCATTGATCATCCATTGTGCAATCGCTCCCATCGCTTGTCTTCGGGCCCGCAGGTCGTTGGCGTTATCGGCAAGCGGGCGTGAGCGCCCGAAGCAATCAAAGCGAACCTCCGAGCGCTCCGCCGGCCCTCAACTACACTTGCCCTGAAATCCCGCCCCCTCTGGAGTAGTAGGCGATGAAGATCAGGACCAAGATCATAGGCTCGGGGTTGATCAGCCTTTTCTTTGCCCTCGTGCTCGGCGGTATCGGGTTGTGGGGCTATATCAGCATGACCAGCGCCCTGGCGCGTAGCGAGACCAGTATTTCGGCCATGCGCAAGCACATGGAGGCGGACATGATGCACGACGCCATTCGTGGCGATGTGTTGGCCGCTTTGTTGGTGGCGCCGGGGGATGCCGCGGGAGCCAAGGAGGTGAGGGAGGCGTTCGATGAGCATGCGCAACGGATGCGCAAGGTCATCGCCGAGAATGCCGAGGCCCAGTTGCCGCAAGCGATCGCTCAGGCTATTACCGAGCTGAAGCCGCAAGTGGAAACCTATATTGCATCGGCTCAGCAGGTGATCGCTAAGGCGTTGGAGGGTGCCCAGGATGGCCGGGCGCTGCGGACGGAGTTCGACGGGGCGTTTTCGGCGCTGGAGGAGCGTAACGAGGCGGTGAGTGAGTTGATCGAGAGCCAGGCCCATGCCACCCGCGAGCATCAGGACCACAGCATTCAAACGTCGGAGCGCTGGTTGGTTTTCACATTGCTGGCCACCTGCGTGGCGTTGGCGCTGTTGTCCTGGAGCCTGCTCAAGGCGGTGCTCACGCCGCTAAACAAGATCATCCTCAATACCCAGGCTATTTCCCAAGGGGATTTGCAGCGCTCGATGGGAGCTCAAAGCAAGGATGAGCTGGGTCAGTTGCAAGGTGTGATCGAGCAGATGCAGATCAACCTGCGGCAAATGATCGCCACGATCCGCAGCCAGAGTGACGAGTTGCATGGCACGTCGCGCGTATTGGGCGATACGGCGCGGCAGATTGTGTCCAGCGCCGATCAGCAGGCTCAGAGCGCCACCAGCATGGCGGCGAGCATGGAGCAGATGATGGCGAACATCAGCCAGATCCATCAGCACGCCGACAGCGCCCGGACGATTTCAGCGCAGTCCGAACAACTGGCCAGCAGCGGCGGGCAAGTGATTCTTGGGGTGGTAGAGGGCATGAGCCGGATCGCCGAGGTGGTCAATCAGTCGTCCAGCAAGATCACCGCGCTGGATGCGTCGTCCGAAGACATTCATTCCATCATTCAGGTGATCAAGAGCATCGCTGAGCAAACCAACCTGCTGGCCCTCAACGCCGCCATCGAAGCCGCCCGCGCCGGTGAGGCGGGGCGCGGCTTTGCGGTGGTGGCCGATGAGGTGCGTAACCTGGCAGCGCGCACCACCCAGTCCACTCAGGAAATCACCGCAATGATCGAGCGCATCCAGACCAGCGCCCGGGATGCGGTGGCGAACATGCAGGCTTGCGTCAGCCGCGTGGACGAAGGCGTCTCACTGGCCCAGCAGGCCGGGGTGTCCATCAGCGAAATCCGCACCGGCGCCCGGCACGCGGCAGAAGTGGTGGAGGAAATTTCCCAGACCATTGCCGAACAATCGAAGGCCAGCGATGAAATGGCTCAGAGGGTGGAGTCGATTGCCGCGCAGTCCCGCGAGAACACCCGCTCGATTCACAACCTGACGCAAACAGCGGATCAATTGAACGATGCGGCGGGGTCGATGCAGTCTTCGGTGCAGCAGTTCAAGATTTGATCAATCGGCCGGACCCACTTTTGTGGCGAGGCCGCTTGCTCTCGCTCGGCTGTGTAGCAGCCCGTGCTTTCAATACCCGCGAATTATTGAAAATTTTGGCTGGGCAATAATTATTGCCCAGCCAAAACACCCTAAAGACCTGACTCACACCTCGCTCACCTCAAACACAAACGAAATCTCCCGCTTCTGGGCGCTCCAGACGTAACGGATATGCTTGCCCTGCACCGGAATCGAAACCGCCGGTGGACGAAACGCCGCCACGCATTCGTGGCCGGGCAGGCGGACGCTGTTGTACAGCAAGCCCCAGGACAAGGTTTCACGCAGTTGCCGGGCGAACACCTGGGACGGACCGTAGGCGGTGGGGTCCGGGTCGTGCAGGTGCGGGTAGTCCTGGCGGATGTCGTGCAACGGCTTGATGACCTTGTTGACGTAAGTGCGCATGGTCAATTCCAGATCCGGCTCGTTAGTCGCTCCGAGGAATCGCGCCTGGTGGTAGCAGGTCTCGGCAATGGCCGCTTCCTGGCTGCTGGCGGCGTAGTAGACGCCGAAGGTGCCGTCACTGAAGCGGCTGCTTTTGCCGATATGGGTAAACGCGGCCATCACCGGCGAGGAGCCGGGCCCGGAAATGCGGTCCTCGGGGCGTACCCGGGACAGCACCCCGGCTTCTTCCATGAGCCTATCGTTGGTCAGTGCTTCCAGGGCATACGCGGTGGGCAGGTCCTCGGGATCGAGCACGTCTTCGAACAGCGCAATCGGCGGGAAGCTGCTGTTGACGATCCGGTAGGCACGCTTCCATTGCGGGTCCGCCAGTGGTGGCGTCATCAACCGCGCACTCCGTCGAGGTAACGCCGCACGTCGGCAATGTCCACCACCCGCCCGGCAAGCATGTAGGCCAGTGCCGACTGGCCGTTGAAGGGCGCAGCGGTATTAGGGCTGTTGACCCACTGGTAAGCGCGGTCCCGGCTGTTGCTGAAGATGATGCTCAGCGCCTTGTGAATACCCATGAGGTAGGAAATGCGCTCCAGTGTGTCGTGAGGCAGCCTGACGTTTTCCGGTAATTGCTTGTACTTATAGAAAGTCGTGTTGCCTACCTTGCCCAGCAATGTGCGCTGCTGCTCGACACTGCAGCCCCACAACGCCATGAGATTGAAGAAAAACTTCAACGCGACCCGACCCGCGTCCGGGGAGTCCAATTGTTGCTGCGCGTTGAGGGTGATGGAGGAGGTTGCCATAAAATTTGGGCTCCATTGCTAGGGGGTGACACCTAGAGAGTAGTACAAATACGGATAAATTATTATTTTTTATTCGCAAACGGATTTTTACCACCCTCTACCTGAACCATTCAGCAAGCTGTGTGCAGGAATTTTCTCTGCTCCAGCCACTTACGGACTCGCTGACCGCCCCGATTACCGTTGATCAGGCAAAAAACCCAAATCCCGCATAAGCTCCAACCATCGTCTGCCGGAGCTTTTCGCCACAAAACCGCGACAACCGTGGCAAGGTACATGATGATAGCCGGCATGCACTGCCTGACCGGGCCAGGTGCACAACAATAGCGAGCCCACTTAAGCAGAGGGCATTACCTCATGGATAGCAGAACCTTACGCAACCTCATGCGCATCGTGCAGACCGGCTCCTTGTCGGCGGCGGCGGAACATTCGTGCCTCACGGTGCAGGCATTGGCGGCACAGTTGAACAAAGTTGAGGAGCAGTTCGGCTTCCGGTTGTTCCGGCGGTCGAACAAGGGCCTGACGTTGACGAGCCAAGGCTCGGAACTGACGCCGTTCATGGATCAGGTGCTGGTTGCCACGCGGCAGTTGGAAGAGAAGGTCGCGGCGCTGAAGACGCCTCGGCAGCGCACGCTGAGAGTGGCGCTCAATACCACGCTGCCGGCGGAGTTCAACCGGCGGATGATCGATCGGCTGATCGCCGTGTTTCCCCAGTATCAGTTGGAGTTCAGCTACGCCGAGTCGATGGAGAACCTGAGCAAGCTCAAGAACGAAGATTTTGACCTGGCGATCCTGATCGGTCCGCAGCAGAGCGGCTTTTCCAGCATCACAATGCCGGACGTCCAGGTGCAGGTGGTCGGCGCCCATTGCGGCGAAGAGGACGACTCCCTCGGTTTGCTCGGCGATAAGTTTCAGGTGCGTCCGGCCGAGGAATGTCCGTATTCCCACAGCTTCCTTCGCTTCCTGGATGCCGGCCTGGGCGAGTACGGCTCGAGTCAGCGGATGGTGTATTCCTGCAGTGAAACGCTGACATTGTCGTTGATTACCCAACTCGATGGCCTGGGGCTGGTGTCCCGGGAAGCGGCGCTGCGTAACGACCTGACGATTTTCCCGGACTTCGAGGATTTCCTCGAGGTCCGCCTGGCGGTGAATAATCCAGAGTTGTCCGGCCAGGCGCTGCACGATGTTGTGGACCTGACGCTAAAGGAACGAACCGAGCGCGATGTACGCCGCCGTGCCCACCGCCACACTGAGAAACAGGTTGCGGCTGAAATACGCACATAACAGCGTCGGAATCGCGGCATAGAATTCCGGGCGGTCGAGTTGTATCTGCTGATCCTTGATCAACAACGGGGTGAGGCTGATGGCAGCGACGATCGCCACCGGCAGGTATTCCAGGGCGCGGGCGACGAACGGTGGCCAGTTTTCAGTATTGACCTGCAGCGGCAGGGCCCGTGGCAGAAAGGTCACCGCCATCATCAGGGCCACGACCAGGATCAGGAACGTTTGGTCAGGCATACGCCCACCCCGCAGCCAACGAACGTGGCAATGAAGACATTGAACGGCGAGCTGCCCAGCAGGCTCAGCCCGCCCATGCAGACGACCGCCGCCAGGGCAGCGATCAGTTTGTTACGGGTATTGCACAGCGAAACCAGCACGTAGAGCATCATCGCGGTCAAGGCGTAGTCGAGCTGGTATTTGATCAGGTGCGCCGCGTATTGCGCGCACACCGCTCCCAACAGGCCACCCAGCACCCAGGAGGTGTGGCAAAAGAGGTTGAAGCCGATCAGGTAACGCACGCTGACCGGCGCACCGGTGCCGAGCTTGACGCTGTGGAAAGCGAATGACTCGTCCGTGAGCCCCGCCGCGTAGCACCAGCGCTCGAAACGACTGAGCCCCAGCGCACGCAATGCCTTGGCCATGTAGACCGACATCAGCATGTGTCGCGCGTTGATCAGAAAGGTGGTGAGCACGATGGTGGTCAGCGATGCGCCACTGGAAATCAACGCCAGTGCCGCGAATTGCGAAGCGCCCGCGTAAACGAACAGGCACATCGCCACCGGCAGCCACAAGGGCAACCCGGCGTTGACCGCCATCAGACCGAACACAAACGAAACCGTAAAATAACCCGCTACCACCGGACTGGCTTCAGCAAAGGTACGCGAGGCTTGTGGTTCGACCACCAGCGGCTGGCTGGAAGTCTTGCTCATAGATCCCTCTCGAAAGTGATTTCACCCCGAGGCTCACAAAAGCCTTGGGCTGCCCAAAACCGCTTGCCGGCCAGATTAGCATCGTCGACGAACAGGAACATGCGCAGTACGCCGACCCGTTTCATGTCGGCCGATGCAGCCTCCACCAGACGCTGGCCCAAGCCTCGGGTTCTATGCCCCGGGCTGACGGCCAGGTGATTGATGGTGCCACGGGTGCCGAGCATGCCGCCAATCACCGCCCCCACCACTTCACCGCTGACATCGACGGCCAGGTACGCGGTGGTGGTGTCCTGCAACAATACCCCGCGCAAGAATCGGGCATCCTGCCACTCGCAGAACGACACTTCGTCGAAACCGCGAAAAAACTGCTCCAGTCGTTCGGCGTCCCTGACCATTGCCCGGCGCAACAGAACCTGTTGCTCCAGATCGTCCATGGGTTCGAGCTGTTCAGCGAACAATGTCGAAAGCGGTCCCGGGCCGCGAGAAGGAAATCGCCAGGATCTGCCTGAAAGCCATTTCATGGCTGTGGACGTTCCGGGCCGGGGTGACGTAATGGCGCATGTCGCGGTCGAGGAAAAACGTGGTGTCGAGAATGTCCTCGTAGGTAATCGCCGCCAGTTGTTCTTCCTGGGCGGAGTACAGACGACTCTCTGCGCCGGCCACATTATGACGGCCCCAGAAGTGCACGCCGCTGAACGGATACCCGTCGCAATGGATCCCTTCAGGGGTGATTTCCAGTTGCTTGCCCGGCTTGATCTCGATACGGATCTGGTGGATCTGGCACTGCCAGATTTCCTCGTGCAGCTCCTGGGGAAGGACGTTCTTGTACACCTCAAAGTCCGTGTCGATCAGACTGCGCATCACCGGTGAGTTGATCACTTCGTTGGAAAAGTCCTGGAAGTGCCGCTCCAGTCCACCGACATAGCTGTTGTTGGCCTTGGACTGAATGTAGGCCCGATGCTCGAGCTGCGTAAGGTCGCGGGTCCTGGGGTTGTATTCGAAGTCGCTATAGCGGCGAAAACGCATGCCTGACTCGGCCTGGCCGTAGTAGCTGTCGGGCTCCATGTTTTCCCAGCTCTTGGTCAGCCGGACAAAGTCGCCGAAATGACCGTAGAGATTGAAGTCTCCACCGCGGACGTTGACGTATTTGTCACGCCTCAGCGCTTCGCCTACTTCCCTGTTCAGAACGATCATTTTTCATAGGTCTCCACTGCATTGAGCAGCCTAATCTAGTAGGTACAGGATTTACGTCCATGAGAAAGTATTTGAGGCATTTCAAGCCATGCTTGAAACGGTGGACAATGTTTCATTAGTACGACTTTTTCTCGGGAAAACAGACTGTTCCAACGTTTTTTTTGCCGTCCAAAGAAAAAACCCCGAGTTTGCGCTCGGGGTTTTTCATCAGACGCTTGTAACGTGATCAGGCATCAGAAGACGCTGATCGGATAATCCACGAACACCCGCAGCTCATTGCCGCTGACGTTGTACTCGCTGGATTTCTGCGAAACACGCAGGAAGGAACTGCGCAACCGTACGCTCAGGTCTTTGGCGGGACCGTTCTGGACTACGTACTTGAACTGGTTGAAGATCTCGCGCTCGGTGCCACCTTCGCTGGTGGAGGTGGTGATGTTATCGCCACGCACATAAGCCACGTTATACGTCAGACCGGGAACCCCGAACGTGGTGAAATCCAGGCCATAACCCAGTTGCCAGCTGCGCTCGTCTTCAGCATTGAAGTCGGACCAGTAGGAGTTGGCCAGGTAGATCGTATTGCCGCCGTCCCCTACACGATTCTGCCCGCGCTGATAACCGCCATAGGCGTAGCCCAGGTTGCTGTCACCAGTGCTGCGCTGGTGAGCGAGGGTGAAACTGTGCGGGCCGGTGGCGAAGGTGGCGGCCAGGCTCCAGATCTTGTTGTCGTCGCCGGTGACGTTGTTTTCGCGAACATAGCTGTTGTCCAGCTTGGTGCGATAGC
Source organism: Pseudomonas sp. A214 (assembly GCF_900156295.1). NCBI lineage: Bacteria > Pseudomonadati > Pseudomonadota > Gammaproteobacteria > Pseudomonadales > Pseudomonadaceae > Pseudomonas > Pseudomonas sp. A214. The sequence goes on along the minus strand of NZ_LT707062.1, from coordinate 1,057,991 downwards.
CGTTGAAGTCCAGGGTCAGGGATTGATCCTTGGCCAGCGGGAATACGTAGTTGGCGTTCACGTACTGCTTCTTCAACACGTCCTCGACATCCGAGGCGTAGAGCGAAGCCTTGAACTGCTCGGTGAACTGATAGCTGCCGCCCAATACGTTGATCGACTTCAGGCCACCGCTGTCACGACCCTCGGCGCTCTTGCGCGACTCGGCGGTGAAACGTCCAGCGTTCAGCTCCAGGCCCTTGATCTCTTTGGAGGTGATCAGCGTGCCGGTATAGCTTTCCGGCAGCAGGCGCGAGTTGTCGTAGCTCAGCACCGGCAACGCCGGCATCTGGTCACCGTAGGCCAACACGGTATTGGAAACACGGAATTTGACCGCCGCACCAAACTTGGACAGGTCATCGGCCGCGTTGCCGCTGTCGCCTTGCTTGAAGAAGTCGATGCCGCCCGCACCGCTGCGACCTTTGCCGCCATCCAGACGCAGCGCGTACAGTCCGAAGGCGTCCACCCCTACACCGACAGTGCCTTGGGTAAAGCCGGACGAGAACGTTCCGATGGCGGCCTGCCCCCATTCGGCTTTGTCTTCATTACCGTTTTTGTAGTCGCGATTGATATAGGCGTTGCGTAACAGCACGTTCAGGCTGCTGTCCTCAACGAACCCCTTGGACTCAGCCTGGTCGCTGGCCATGGCATATGTCGTGTTTAAAATCCCCAGTGCGATCAGAGCAATGCGCTTGTTCAACATGATTATTTTCCTTATACGGGTTGATACGCACTGCGACGGCAGCCGAAACGGCGCTTTTGCGCTCTTTTTCGGACTCTTGCTCCTGAAAATAATGAAAAGGCCCGCCCACGAATGATCGTGGCGGGCCTTTTTATTATTTAAGAGTCATGGCTGTTAGCCACAGGCGTGGACGAATCCTAGTCCCGCCTTCAATGATGTGTCAATTTCGTGAATCGTCTGTAATCAGGCGAAAAACTTCTAAAAACAACCTTCAAATGGGCTCAGTGTTCAACACAGAACCATCAGCCACAAAAAAAGCGCTGCCATCCTGGCCAGCGCCTTTTCTCAATCCGTCGAATTCTATCCTTGCATCACGTCCCACAGTGCTTCCAGCTCAGCCTCACTGAACAGGCCATCCGGGTAGCGTTCCATGATCATCCGACGCGGGTCGGGTTCTCTGGTCTGACGCGTTCCGTTGGACTTCAACCACTGTGCCAAAGCTTTAAGCGACTCACCATTGACAACGGCCAAGGGATGGTATGTGCGCTCGCTTATCATATTCATTCCAGCGCCCTCTCCTGGTTGATGAGCGGCCAATTTATCCAAGGTTTATGACAAAACAACTCAGCTCCGCTCCCCAGAACTGCCGGGATACAGATACAAGAGCTATGCCAATGTGCCTGCACTGCCGATCTGCAGACATAAAAAAGCCCGCATCCCCAATCAGGCCGCGGGCCAAAGCAAAATGGATCCAAAAGGCCCGGCGCAGAGCTGCCGCCAGCGCTATTACCTGGCTGTTACATCACCACTCATTTTGTGCGCGGCGCAGGCTGTTGTTGGGTAAGGCAGTGGATGTTTCCGCCCCCCAGTAACAGTTCGCGCCCCGGCACCATGACCACTTCGTGCTCTGGAAAAAGCCCTTGCAGAAGCGCCTTCGCCGGACCATCCAGTGGATCGTCGAAACTCGGTGCGATGATGCCGCCGTTGACGATCAGGAAATTCACGTAGGAACCGGCCAACCGCACGGTCGGATTGCGCTCCTGGGAACCCTGCACCGCGTCCACGCCGGCGCATTCCTCTTCAGTGGCATACAACGGCCCCGGAATTGGCATTTTGTGCACTGTGAACGGGCGTCCCTTGGCGTCAGTGCTGTTTTGCAGGACGTCCATCGCGGCGTGGCAGCGGGCGTAGTTCGGGTCCTGCGGGTCATCGGTCCAGGCCAGCAATACTTCGCCAGGGCGCACGTAGCAGCAGAAGTTATCCACATGCCCGTCGGTTTCGTCGTTGAACAGGCCGTCCGGCAGCCAGATGATCTTGTCCACCGCCAACTGCGCGCTGAGCACAGCCTGGATGTCTTCGCGGCTCAAGTGCGGGTTGCGATTGCGGTTGAGCAGGCATTCCTCGGTGGTGATCAGGGTGCCCTCGCCATCGACGTGGATTGAGCCGCCCTCAAGCACGAAGCCTTCGGTGCGGTAACGCGGGCTGCGTTCAATCTCGAGAATCTTGCTGGCCACTTGCGAATCCCGGTTCCACGGCGCATACAGGCCACCGTCAAACCCACCCCAGGCGTTGAAATCCCAGTCGACGCCGCGCACTTCGCCACTATCATTGATGACAAACGTCGGGCCGGTGTCCCGGACCCAAGCATCGTCGCTGGACATTTCCACCACGCGGATATTCGGCACATCGAGATGCGCCCGGGCATTTTCGTATTGGTTCGCGGACACCGCCACGGTTACCGGTTCGAAGCGGGCGATGGCTTTGGCGACCGCCACATGAGCGGCCTGCGCGGGCTTGCCGCCCAGGCGCCAGTTGTCAGGGCGCTCGGGCCAGACCATCCAGACCTGGGTCTGGGGTGCCCACTCGGCAGGCATGTGGAAACCATCCGCGCGGGGAGTGCTGTGCAACGTTGTCATAAATCAGGACTCCAGTGAGCCATCGAGGGTTTTGATCGAGCCGTACAGGTCCGCACGACGATCACGGAAAGTGCCCCAGGCACTGCGAATGTGTTCCAGCTCGTCCAGGTCAAAGCTGTGCACCAGCACGCCTTCTTCGGTTTCGTTCAATTCCTGGACCTTTTCACCGAACTGATTGGCGATGAACGAGGAGCCGTAGAACGTGATGTCGTAGCCATCCTGCTCTTCGTTGCCGATGCGGTTGCTGGCCACCAGCGGCATTACGTTCGCGCCGGCATGGCCTTGTTGCACGCGCTGCCAGTGATCGCGGGACGAAATGCTCTTGTCGTGCGGCTCGCTGCCAATGGCGGTCGGGTAAAACAGGATTTCCGCACCTTGCAGCGCCATGCTGCGGGCGCACTCGGGAAACCACTGGTCCCAGCAGATGCCCACGCCGATCCTGGCGTAGCGGGTATTCCAGACCTTGAAACCGGTATCGCCAGGGTTGAAATAGTACTTCTCATGGTAGCCAGGACCGTCCGGGATGTGACTCTTGCGGTATACCCCCAGGTTACGGCCGTCGGCATCAATGATCGCAATACTGTTGAAACGCGCACGACCGGCCCGTTCAAAAAAGCTGATGGGCAAGACGACCTGAAGCTCCCTGGCGACTTTCTGAAAATGCCTGATGGCGACGTTATCTTCGACCGGAGTCGCCAATTGCAGGTAGTCCGGGTTGGGCTTCTGGCAAAAGTACGGCGTCTCGAACAACTCCTGAAGCAGAATGATCTGCGCCCCTTTGGCAGCGGCCTCGCGAACCTGCTGTTCAGCGATCTCGATATTGGCCTCCAGGTCCCAGGAACAGGCCATCTGGGTGGCGGCAACGGTGACGATACGACTCATGAAGGGAGCTCCAGAGCATGTGTGGTGTCGACTTTATAACCGATAAAAATCGACTTTAGAAGCGATCTAGATTTAAAACCACACGCCAGTCGCAAAAAATACCGACAAAAATCGAACTATCAACCACGCAAAACCTTGTGGGAGCGAGCCTGCTCGCAATGCGATCCCCCATCTGACATCGCTGGAGACGGGTTCACCACTATCGCGAGCAAGCCCGCTCCCACAGGGAAAGCGTTTGCCTCAGTTAGTCAAAGCCCCTCGTCCAACACCTTCGCCAACATATCGACAAAGAAATCCACGCTCTGGCGGGTGGTGACCATCGGCGGTTTGATCTTGAGGATGTTCAGGTAGTCGCCGGTCGGTTGCATGAAAATACCCAGCTCCCGCAGGCGATTGCACAGCGCCGTGGTTTCTTCGGTGGCCGGCTCGAGGGTGTCGCGGTTGCGGATCAGTTCCACGCCCAGGTAAAAACCGGAGCCATGCACCGCACCGACCAACGGATATCGGTCGATCAAAGCTTGCAGGCGGGCCTTGAAATGCCCACCCACTGCCCGGGCGTTTTCCCACAGTTTTTCTTCTTCCATGACGTCCAGCACGGCCATGCCGATCTGGCAACTGACCGGGCTGCCGCCGGCTGACGAGAAAAAATACCCTTCTGCTTCCAGCGCCTCGGCGATTTCCCGGCGGGTGATGACCGCTCCCAGCGGCTGGCCGTTACCCATGCCCTTGGCCATGGTGATGATGTCCGGTACTACATCCTGTTCTTCGAAGCCCCAGAAAAATTCTCCCATGCGCCCGTAGCCGACTTGCACTTCGTCAGCGATGCAGACGCCGCCGCGCTCGCGCACCAGCGCGTAGACCTGCTTCAGATACCCCGGCGGCAGTGCGATCCCGCCAGCATTGCCGTACACCGGTTCGCAGATGAAGCCGGCGAGCTGGCGCTTGTGTTCGGCGATTTTTGCCAGGTTGTGCTCGACGCTGCGCAGGTAGTCCGGCGCGCTGTTGGGGCCGCGGAATTCACCGCGATAAGTGTTTGGCGCGGTCACCGGATGCACCCAATCCGGGCGACTGCTCAGGGCCTGAGGGTTGTCGGCAATGGACGTCGAGACCGCATCGGCCGCTACCGACCAGCCGTGATAGGCCTCCAGCACACTGAGCATGTCCCGGCCGCCGCTGTAGGCCCAGGCCAGGCGGATCGCCAGGTCGTTGGCCTCGGTGCCACTGTTGACCAGAAATACCCGATCCATGCCGGGCGGCGCCAGCGCCAGCAAGCGCTCGGAAAATTCGGCAATCGCGGCATAGTGAAAGCGGGAGTTGGTGTTGAGCAGCGACCACTGCCGGGCGGCCACCGCGGCCATGCGCGGATGCCCATGCCCCAGTACCGCGACGTTGTTGAGCATGTCCAGGTAGGAGCGGCCCTGCATGTCGATCAGGTGATTGCGCCAGCCGCGCTCAATGCGCGGCGGATCAACGTAATAGTGCTTCTGCGAACGGGCAAAGCTCGCATCGCGACGGGCCAGCAACTGCTGGGGGTCGATCTCTGGCTCGGCATCACAGGCCAGTCCCAGCAGCACCGCTGGTGAGGGGCAGAGCGCCTGCCAGGCCGGCGCCCTGGATGGCGTGCAGAACAACGGCGGATTGAGCTGAGCGCCACGACACAACTGCACCCGCAACGGTCCATCGACTTCGCCCAAGACCTGGCCCTTGACCAGCGCAGCCCCGGAATGCAGCGGCGATGTCACGCCCCACAGCCGAATGCTCAGTTGCACGCTGTCCAGTTGCAACATGCCGTCGGCAGCCTTGTGCACCACCCCGGCGAACGGCGATTCCAGCGGCGTGCCCCGCGGCACCTGCAATTCTACGTGTAATGGATAAGTATCCGGTTCAACGGCGCTGTCCGGCCGAGTCCGAGACAATCGGTACTGCCCGTAGCGGCTGGCGGCCAATCCATGGACCGCGGCGGCTTCGCTCAGCAGACGCTGGTCGATCCCCTCCTGCTCCCAGTTACCGGCTTCGAAATGCGGGCTCAGGACACCCAGGTCGATCAGGGCGAACTCGCGGCCCACCAAGGTCGGCAACAGCGGCACAAAGCCTTCACTGGCAACGGGTGGCAGATGGTGGCCCACGGACGTGAGGATCGCCGCTTCCATCAGTTCGAACGGGACCGACTGAGCAATCCGGAAAATCTCCCACTCATGGTCCAGGTTGTCGCGGCTGTATTGATTTTCCGGGTCAATGGATACCTGCTGTTCACCGCTGAGCACCAGCACGGCAGCGCGGGCAACGATCAGCGGCCAAAGCGCCAGCAGCTCCTCATATTGCAGCGGGTTGAGCGCGTTGTAAGCCTTGATCGCCGGCAGGATGAAAAACGGATCGCCGTCGGCATGGTGCAACAAGGCTGCACAGGTCACCGACAGATCGGTAACGCGCCAGGTGCGGATCAGGTCGCCGAAATCGATGACGCCCTGCAATTGCCATTGGCGCTGGGCATCGCGCTGCCAGACCACGTTGTCATCGGTGATGTCCATGTGGATCGCCTGCACCGGCAGGCTGGCCTTGAGCGGCTGCAAGCGGCGTTCGGCCTGTTGCGCCGCCTCGGCGATCAGGTTGCGTTCTTGATCATCGTCGATGACGGGCAGCAGATGGCCGACCAGTGCATTGGCGTGGCGGGCGTCCCATTGCAGGGTGCGCTCCAGGCCAGGGTGATCGAACGTGGCCAGCGCCAGGTCGATTTGTGCGCACAAGCGCCCCAGCCCCGTGACCAGTTCAGGTCCCCAATGGTTAAGCTGGGTGAGCGACTGGCCGTCGATGTACTCCAGCAGTCGTACATGAACCGCTTGCCCTGCGAGCTCCAGGGTCAACAGATCCTGGCCATTATTGGCGGCGATCACCCGCGGCACTTTTACCGCGCCGTGCTCGGCCAGGTGCTTGAGGGCGGCATGCTGGGCCTGGAGTTCCTGGACGGCATAGTCACCATGGCAAATCTTCAGCACAAACCGTCCGCGCTCGCTGTCGACGCGATAGTTGAGGTCCTGCTGGCTGCCCAAGGGTCGCAGGTCACCGCTGAGTCCGTAATTCGAGCGCAGCAGCACCAGCGCCTGTTCGGCACTGATCTGTGGGCTTGGCAAACTGGCACGGTGAACCAACGTAGCGAGTGGCATACAACGACCCCTGAGGTGGTTTTATCGGATGTCTATCTCGCCATTGAGTCGGGGGATAAGCAACCCCTTTGCCGCAGGTGAATTGCCAAGCGCGTGAGCGTGCCCGGAAATATCCTGCTTGCACCGCCCTCGCCATGCCGACAAGCTATGCTCCAATGCTTTGTTGTTCCACGGAAAAAGGCTTGATCGGATGCGCATTCTCATCACTGGCGGTGCCGGTTTTATCGGCTCGGCGCTTATACGGCACTTGATCCTGGATACCGGACATCAGGTCCTGAACCTCGACAAGCTGACCTATGCCGGCAATCTCGAATCGCTGAGCAGCATCGAGCACGACAGCCGCTACGAGTTCGTCCAGGCCGATATCGTCGATCAACCGAGGGTCAGCGCGATACTGGCAAGGTTCAAGCCTGAGGCCATCATGCATCTGGCGGCCGAGTCCCACGTCGACCGCTCCATCGACGGCCCGGCGGACTTCATCCAGACCAATATCGTGGGCACCTACAGCCTGCTGGAAGCCACCCGCGCCTATTGGCAGACCCTGGCCGAGCCGCAGAAGCGCGCGTTTCGTTTCCATCACATTTCCACCGACGAAGTGTATGGCGACCTGCACGGCGTGGATGATTTGTTCACCGAAACCACCGCCTACGCCCCCAGTTCGCCGTACTCGGCGAGCAAGGCGGCTTCCGACCATCTGGTACGCGCCTGGCAACGCACTTACGGCTTGCCCGTGCTGCTGACCAACTGCTCCAACAACTATGGGCCGTTTCACTTTCCCGAGAAGCTGATTCCGCTGGTGATCCTCAATGCCCTGGCCGGCAAGCCGTTGCCGGTATACGGCGACGGCCAGCAAGTGCGCGACTGGCTGTACGTCGAAGACCATGCCCGGGCGCTGCTCAAGGTCGTGACCGAAGGTGCCGTGGGCGAGACCTACAACATCGGCGGCCATAATGAACAGAAGAACATCGACGTGGTGCGCGGCATCTGCGCCCTGCTCGAAGAACTGGCGCCCCACAAGCCCGACGGCGTGGAGCACTATGCCGACCTGATCACCTTCGTCAAAGACCGCCCCGGCCACGACCTGCGCTACGCCATCGATGCCGGCAAGATCGAGCGTGAACTGGGCTGGACGCCCCGGGAAACCTTCGAGACCGGCCTGCGTAAAACCGTGCAGTGGTACCTCGAAAACCTGCTGTGGTGCCGACGTGTCCAGGACGGTAGCTATCAGGGCGAGCGCCTGGGCTCGCTCGACAACAAGGATGCGATTGCATGATGAAAGGCATTGTTCTGGCCGGCGGCTCCGGCACCCGACTGCACCCGATTACCCTTGGGGTTTCCAAGCAGTTACTACCGGTTTACGACAAGCCGATGATCTATTACCCGATTTCGGTGCTGATGCTCGCCGGCATCAAGGACATCCTGGTGATTTCCACCCCTCAGGACTTGCCGCAATACCGCAATCTGTTGGGCGACGGCAGTCAGTTTGGCGTGCAATTTCACTACGCCGAGCAGCCATCGCCCGATGGCCTGGCCCAGGCGTTTCTGATCGGCGAGCAATTTATCGGCAACGATCCGGTGTGCCTGATCCTGGGCGACAACATTTTTCACGGGCAGCATTTCGGCGAACAACTGCAGACGGCCGCCACCCGGCAGACGGGCGCAACGGTATTCGGTTACTGGGTCAAAGACCCTGAGCGTTTTGGCGTGATCGATTTCGATGCTCAAGGGCGGGCCATTTCCATTGAAGAAAAACCTACCGCGCCCAAATCCAGCTACGCGGTAACCGGCCTGTATTTCTACGATAACGACGTGATCCAGATCGCCAAGACCATCAAACCGTCCAAACGAGGCGAACTGGAAATCACCGACGTCAACAACGCCTACCTGCACCGCGGCGACCTGCACGTCGAGCGTTTCGGCCGTGGTTTCGCCTGGCTGGACACCGGCACCCACGACAGCCTGCTGGAGGCTTCGCAATATGTGCAAACCATCGAGCACCGCCAAGGTTTGAAAGTCGCCTGCCTGGAAGAAATTGCCTACCAACAGGGCTGGGTCAGCCGCGAGCACATCCTTGAGCGCGCCCAGTACTTTGGCAAGACCGGCTACGGCCAATACCTGTTCCAGATCGCTGGAGAGACACGTTGAACGTCATCGCCACCCGCCTGCCTGAAGTCCTGATCATCGAACCGAAGGTTTTCGGTGATGACCGCGGCTTTTTCTATGAGAGTTTCAACGCTCGGGCGTTCGCCGAGGCCACCGGCTGCGCGTTGCAGTTCGTCCAGGATAACCACTCGCGCTCGGCCAGGGGCGTGTTGCGCGGCCTGCATTATCAAATCGAACAGGCCCAGGGAAAACTGGTGCGGGTCATTGCCGGGGAAGTGCTCGACGTGGCGGTGGACATTCGTCGCAGTTCGGCCACTTTCGGGCAATGGGTGGGCGTACGCCTGTCAGCGCAGAACCATCGGCAACTGTGGGTCCCGCCAGGCTTCGCCCATGGCTTCGTCGTGCTCAGCGATTGCGCTGATTTCCTCTACAAGACCACCGACTACTACGCGCCCTCTGCCGAGCGCTGCATTCGCTGGGACGACCCGGACCTGGCCATCGACTGGGAACTGGAGAGTGCGCCGATCCTCTCACCCAAGGACCAGGCCGGCAAGGCTCTGCACGAGGCCGACCTGTTCCCATGAGTACCTCCTTGCGCATCCTGATCATCGGCCAGAACGGCCAGGTCTCCCGAGCACTCCAGTCGCGCCTGGCCGGCATGGCTGAGTTGATCGTGCGCGGCAGCGACCAACTCGACCTGGCGCGCCCCGATCACCTTCGTTCGCCCATCACTGCCCTGCGGCCTGACCTGATCATCAACGCCGCCGCCCACACCGCCGTCGACCAGGCCGAGAGCGAACCGGAACGGGCCTTCGCCATCAATGCCACGGCGCCGGGCGTCCTGGCTCAAGTGGCGGTCGAGTTGGGTGTCCCGCTGATCCACTACTCCACCGATTACGTCTTCGATGGCCGCAAGCCTGAGCCCTACACCGAGACCGACCCGCCCAACCCGCTGAGTGTCTACGGGCGCAGCAAGCTGGCCGGCGAGGCCGCCATTCGCCACGTCGCCGGGCAGCACCTGATTTTGCGCACCAGTTGGGTGTACTCCAACGAAGGTCGCAACTTCCTGTTGACCATGCAACGCCTGCTGCAGGAAAAATCGCACCTGCGGGTGGTGGACGATCAGATCGGCGCACCGACCTGGGCCGGGACTATCGCCGACAGCACCGCCCACTTGATTGAACGTTGGCAGGCCGGCCGGTGCGGCGCCTGGGGGACTTACCACCTGACGGCGCAGGGTGAAACGTCCTGGTTCGGCTTTGCCCAGGCCATCGGCGAGCACCTGATCGAGCAGCACAAACCCTGCGCGGTGCTTGAGCCCATCCCCTCCAGTGCTTACCCGACCCCGGCCCCACGCCCGCTGAACTCGCGTCTGGATTGCACACGCCTGCTTCAGCAATGGGGTGTAAGTCAGCCAGACTGGCAAAGCGCGCTGCACCAGTGCCTTGCCGCCGGACACTAGGCATAATGCGCCTGTCCCCACAGGCGCCTGATGCTCATGAATTCCACTCTTCCCCGCAGACCCCGCTGGCGCAGCCTGGCCTTGCTTGCGCTGTGCCTGGCGCCGTTGCTGTGGCCGCTGGAACATCTGGCCGAGCGTTACTACCGCAGTGAACTGGCTGGGCAGAACCGCCAGACCCTCGATCTCTACGTCGCCAACCTGTTGGGCACCCTGCATCGCTATGAAGTGCTGCCACAGATTCTCGGTGAGCTGCCGGCCCTGCGCGCCACTTTACTGGCACCGGACGACGGCATCATCCAGGGCAATGCCAATCGACTGCTGAAAAACATCAGCGCCCAGACCGGCGCAGAAGTCATGTACCTGATGGACCCCACCGGCAAGACCCTCGCGGCATCGAACTGGGATAAACATGACAGTTTCGTCGGACGCAATTTTGCCTTCCGGCCGTATTACATTGAAGCAATGGCCGGGCGGCTGGGACGCTTCTTCGGCTTGGGCACCACCTCGGCCAAGCGCGGCTACTTCTTCGCCGCTGCCGTGCGCGACCGGGAAAAAGTGATCGGCGTACTGGTGGTCAAGGTGGATCTGGACCACACCGAAAGCCTCTGGGGCAAAACCCCCGAACAACTGCTGGTGACCGACCACAACGGCGTGGTGATCCTCACTTCGCGACAAGAATGGCGATTTCGCGCGACCCGCCCCTTAAGTGACGAGGAGCGCCAGTCCATCAGCGCCGTACAGCCCTACCCGACCCGCGACCCCAAGCCGCTGAATCTGGATGCGAACGCCTGGCTGATCCAGACCCAGTCCATTGAGGAGACCCGCTGGAGCGTGAGCATTCTCGCCCCGCGTACCCTGATCGACCGTCCGGTGCGCACCGTGGTGGTCATCGGCGGTGCGGCCTTGCTGGTCCTGATGCTGTTGCTCGGGTTGATGATGCAGCGCCGGCGGCATTACCTGGACCGCATCGCCTTCGAAGGCAAGGCCCGTCAGGAGCTGGAAGGCCGGGTAGCCGAGCGCACCAGTGACCTGGAAGGCCTGAACCGGCGACTCAAGCAAGAGGTGCTGGAACGCGAGCAGGCCCAGCAGGAACTGGTCCGCGCCCAGGATGACCTGGTGCAAGCCGGCAAGCTGTCAGCCCTGGGCACCATGTCGGCCAGCATCAGCCACGAACTCAACCAGCCGCTGGCGGCGATCCGCAGCTATGCCGAAAACGCCGAAATATTGCTCGATCACCAGCGTACCGAGGACGCCCGAGGCAACCTCAAGCTGATCAGTGAGCTGACCGCTCGCATGGCCTCGATCATTGCCCACTTGCGCGCCTTCGCCCGCCGCGACCGTCACGCCCCGGAAAGTGTCGCCCTGCAACCGGCGCTGGACGATGCCCTGGCACTGCTCGCCAAGCGCCGGCGCAGCATGGAAGTGGAACTGATCCGCGACCTGCCGGCCGCCACGTTGTGGGTCGAGGCCGGGGAAACGCGCTTGCGCCAGGTGCTCGGCAACCTGCTGGCCAACGCTCTCGACGCCCTGACTGAAAAAGGCCCGCCGCGCAAACTCTGGCTCAGTGCCCAGGCCACCGAAAGCGGCGTCAACCTGTACATCCGCGATAACGGCCCGGGTTTTTGCATGGAAGCCCTTGGTCGCGCGGGCGAGCCCTTCTACACCACCAAGACCCGCACCCAGGGCCTTGGCCTGGGGCTGGCGATTTGCGACACCCTGATGCGCGCCTTCGGCGGTGAACTGTCGTTCGCCAATCACAAGGAAGGCGGCGCCCTGATTACCCTGAAGTTGCGCGCTGGCGCGCCCGGTGTGAGCCTGCAACCGTCCGAGGACCGTAGCGTATGACCATCGATAACCGGATTGAGGTGGTGTTGATCGACGACGATCCCCACTTGCGTCAGGCCTTGAGCCAGACCCTCGACCTGGCCGGCCTGAAGGTCCTGTCCCTGGCCGAGGCCAAAGGCGTGGCCGGGCAACTGTCTCGCGACTGGCCGGGTGTGGTGGTCAGTGACATTCGCATGCCGGGCATCGACGGCCTTGAGTTGCTGAGCGAACTCCATGCCCAGGACCCGGAGCTGCCGGTGTTGCTGATCACCGGCCATGGCGACGTGCCGCTGGCAGTCCAGGCCATGCGCGCCGGAGCCTATGACTTCCTTGAGAAACCTTTCCCCAGCGATCACCTGCTCGACAGCGTGCGCCGGGCCCTGGCCTTGCGGCGCCTGGTACTGGACAACCGCAGCCTGCGCCTGGCCCTGAGCGACCGCCATGAACTCAGCGCCCGGCTCGTCGGCCAATCACCCTCGATACTGCGCCTGCGCGAGCAGATCGGTGCGTTAGCGGCGACCCGCGCCGATGTGCTGATCCTCGGAGAAACCGGGGCCGGCAAGGAGGTAGTCGCCCGAGCCCTGCACGATCTGTCGGGCCGGCGCAACGGCCCCTTCGTCGCGATCAACGCCGGAGCCCTGGCCGAGTCGGTGGTGGAGAGCGAGCTGTTCGGTCATGAGCCCGGCGCTTTCACCGGCGCGCAGAAGCGCCGCATCGGCAAGTTCGAGTTCGCCAACGGCGGTACGCTGTTTCTCGATGAAATCGAAAGCATGAGCCTGGACGTTCAGGTCAAACTGCTGCGGCTGCTGCAAGAGCGGGTAGTGGAACGACTGGGGGGCAATCAACAGATCCCGCTGGACATCCGCGTCATCGCCGCCACCAAGGAAGACCTGCGTCAGGCCGCTGATCAGGGTCGTTTTCGCGCCGACCTGTATTACCGCCTGAACGTCGCGCCGTTGCGTATCCCCCCGCTGCGTGAACGCGGTGAGGATGCCCTGATGCTGTTCCAGCATTTCGCCGACGAAGCCAGCGCCCGTCACGGCCTGCCGCCCCACGAGTTGCAACCGGCCCAACGGGCATTGCTGCTGCGCCATAGCTGGCCGGGCAACGTGCGAGAATTGCAGAACGCCGCCGAGCGTTTTGCCCTGGGTCTGGAACTGGCCCTGGACAACAGCGCGCCCGACGGTAGCCCCGGTGCGCCGGTCGAAGTGATCAGCGGCGGCTTGAGCGAGCAGGTGGAGAACTTCGAGAAAACCCTGATCGCCGCCGAACTGGCCCGCCCTCACAGCTCGGTGCGCAGCCTCGCCGAAGCCCTGGGCATTCCGCGCAAGACCTTGCACGACAAGTTACGCAAGCATGGGCTGAACTTCGGCGACAGCCAGGGCCATGCCGATGAGTCCGACTGAGTCTGCTTGAGTGATTGCCATCTTCCCTTTCAAAAGAGGCCCTGCATGAACCGCGACAGCCGCTACCTGGAATCGATCCTGCACCACGACATCCCGTTGACGCGGGACATGGGCCTGAAGGTGCTCGACTGGCAGGCCCGGCAACTGCGCCTGTTTTTACCGCTGGAGGCCAACGTCAACCACAAGAGCACCATGTTCGGCGGCAGCCTGTACTGCGGCGCAGTGCTGGGCGGCTGGGGCTGGCTGCACCTGGCCTTGCGCGAAGAGGGCATTGAGGACGGGCATATCGTCATTCAGGAAGGGCAGATCAGCTATCCACTGCCAGTCACGAGGGACGCCACAGTCATTTGCCAGGCTCCCGAAGAAAAGGTCTGGAAACGCTTCCTGGCCACCTACCGGCGCTACGGACGCGCACGACTGACCTTACAGACCCAGGTGATAAATGCCGGGAGCGAAGCTCCAGCGGTGCAATTTGTGGGGCAGTACGTGTTGCACCGCTGACCCCCGAGCATCACAAAAAACCCCTGTGGCGAGGGAGCTTGCTCCCGCTCGGCTGCGCAGCAGACGCATTGGGGCCGCTTCGCAGCCCAGCGGGAGCAAGCTCCCTCGCCACAACAACTGTCCCAGGTCCAGCAAGGGGCAGTCGATTCAGGAGCGGGCAAGTTCCAGCAGTTTCCCACGCCACGCCGCCTTTGCCGGCAACGCCAGGAAGGATTCATTCAACAGCGACTCCCGCGGCGGATAGCAGAACGGCTCGCCGCGTAGGTCCAGCACCTCGCCGCCTGCCCCCTCCAACACGCCTTGGGCGGCGGCGGTGTCCCACTGGGACGTCGGCGCCAGTCGCGGATAGCAATCCGCCGCGCCCTCGGCCAGCAGGCAGAATTTCAACGAACTGCCGATGCTGGTCAGTTGCAACTCACCCAGGCTCTCGCTCAAGCCGCCCAAGAGACGCTCTTGCTCCGGGCTGGTATGGCGACGGCTGGCGACCACCGTAAAAGCATCACCCGGCGCCGGCACGTTACGCACTTCGATCGGCAACGGCTCGCCCCCCTTGTCGCCACGCCAGGCACCAAGCCCCGCGCCACCGACATAAAAGCGACCATTGGTGGGCATCGACACTACGCCAAACACCACCCGCCCCTGCTCGACCAGTGCGATATTGACGGTGAACTCTTCGCTGCCGGAAATGAACTCCTTGGTGCCGTCCAGCGGGTCCACCAGCCACCAGCGTTGCCAGCCGGCGCGCACGCTTTGCGCAATATTGGCGTCCTCTTCGGAGAGGATTGCAATATCCGGCGCCAACGCGGTCAGCCCGGCCACGATCACATCGTGAGCGGCCATGTCCGCGGCGGTCACCGGCGATGCGTCGGCCTTATGGTTGACCTGCACATTGGCTCGCCAGAACGGCAGGATCGCCTCACCGGCCTTGAGCGCCAGCTCGACCACAGGGGCCATTAGAGGGTGGGGGAAATTCATGACAGGAACGCTCCGCGCTGGGTCAGCAGGTCACGGGCCAGGTACAGCGCCGCCAAGGCCCGGCCCTCCGTGAATTGAGGGTTTTGCGCCAAGGCCGACAACTCACGCAGGTTGACCTTGTCCACGCGCATCGGCTCAGGCTCGTCGCCTTCCAGCCGCTCTTCATAGAGATCGGTCGCCAGCACCACCTGGATCTTCTGGCTCATGTAGCCGGGGGACAGGGACAGTTCAGTCAGGTGTTCCAACTGACGTGCACCATAGCCGGCCTCTTCTTTAAGCTCCCGCTCAGCCGCCGCCAACACGTCTTCACCCGGCTCAATCAAACCCTTGGGCAGGGACAATTCGTAGGCATCGGTGCCGCCGCAGTATTCTTCCACCAACACGGCGTGATCGGCGTCGAGCATCGCCACGATCATTACCGCGCCGTAACCTGCGCCCTTGCCCGCCAAACGCTCATAGGTGCGCTCCACGCCGTTGGAAAACCGCAGTTTCAGTTCTTCCACGCAAAACAGGCGGCTGGTGGCGACGATCCGTCGATCGAGTATGGTGGGTTTCTGGCGCATAAACGGCTCCCTGGGCGATAGCGGGCTACTATACCCGGCCTATTCTGATTGTTTGTGTCGGATATCCGATTACCGCTGGAGAAGTTTTATGGCCTTGCTGCCCTGGCACGAGATCGATACGGTGCTGCTGGACATGGACGGCACCCTGCTGGACCTGCATTACGACAACCATTTCTGGATGGAACACTTGCCCCAACGCTACGCCGAACTGCATGGCGTGAGCCGGGCCATGGCGGAGCTGGAGTTGCAGCCGCTGTTCGAGCGCAACGCCGGCCAATTGCAGTGGTATTGCCTGGACTTCTGGAGCACCGAGCTGAAACTGCCGGTGCGCGAACTGAAGCTGGAAACCGCGCACCTGATTGCCCTGCGCCCGGACGCCGACACGTTCCTGGCGGCGATCCAGCGGGCGGGTAAACGGGTGGTAATGATCACCAACGCCCATCGCGACTCATTGTCCCTGAAGCTGGAACGCATCGAACTGGCCCCTTACTTCGAACGTTTGATCAGCTCTCACGACTACGGTTTTCCCAAGGAAAGCCCGCAGTTCTGGGATGCCCTGCAAGCCGATCTGAACTTCGACCCGGCCCGCAGCCTGTTTATCGACGACACCTTGCCAGTGCTGCGCAGCGCCCGGGAATTCGGCGTGGCACACCTGCTGGCGGTCAGCGTACCGGACAGCCGCAAAGGGCCGAAGGATACGGGGGAGTTCGAGGCGTTGGGGGATTATCGGGATTTGATTGCCGGGCTTTGATAGCCGGCCGTTTGCATCGCGAGCAGGCTCGCTCTCACAAGGTTCCTTGTTCGCCACAGATCCAGTGTGGGAGCGAGCCTGCTCGCGATGAAGACAATGCGGTCCTCAAGCTTTATTCGGGAATGCGCAGCACCTGCCCCGGATAGATCTTGTCCGGATGCGACAGCATCGGTTTGTTGGCTTCAAAAATCTTGTTGTACTTGTTCGCATCACCATAAACACGCTTGGAAATGGCGCTCAGGGTGTCACCTTTTACGACGGTAACGAACTTGGCCTCAGTGGCCACAGGCCCCGTCACGGTGATTTGGTCATCGACTTCACTGATACCGTGCACGTTGCCCAGCGCCAACAAAATCTTTTCTTTCTCTTCCTGGGTCGCGGCTTCACCCGAGGCAATGACTTTTTCGCCCTCGACTTTCACCTGGATCTTTGAAGTATCAATGCCTGTCAGCGCCTCCTTTACGTGATTGGTCAGCGCTTCGCTGTTGGCCTGTGCCTTGTCGGGCGTCAGTGCATCAAGAATTTTCTCACCGGCATCTTTCAAAAAACTGAAAAGGCTCATCGTGTTCTCTCCATAGGTTTAAGTGTCCAGACGCAAAAGCCTAGACCAAGCCAAACGAACCCGGTTCCCAGCCGACCAATGACCCTGCCGCGCACAAAGCGCTAGAATCCCAACCTTCCCGCGCCCTGGAACGAAGATGGACATCAAGCAGCTGAAATTTCTCATCGCGCTCGACGAAACCCGCCACTTCGGCCAGGCGGCCGCGCGCTGCCACATCACCCAACCGACCCTGTCAATGCGCCTGCGCAGCCTTGAGGAAGAGCTGGGCCTGCCGCTGGTCAATCGAGGCCAGCGCTTTGAAGGTTTCACCGCTCCCGGGGAGCGGGTGTTGGCCTGGGCACGCACGGTCATGGCGGCCTATGACGGTCTACAGGCCGAAGCGGCGGCCTGCCGTGGCAACCTGGTGGGTACCCTGCGCCTGGGAGTGGTGCCATTGTCGGACTTCGATCCGTTGTCGATGATGCAGCGGCTGCACAGCGAGCACCCTAACCTGCATTTCGAATTGTCATCCTTAAGCTCCGAACGCATCCTCGAACAACTGGCGAACAACCGCATCGACCTGGGCATTTCCTATCTGGAGCGCCTGGACACCGAGCGCTTCGACGCCCTGCCCTTCAACCATACGCGCATGGGCTTGCTATTTGACCAGCGATACTTCTATTTCGGCGAGCAGCCGCTGAGCTGGGAAGCGCTGATCGAGTTGCCCCTGGGCATGCTCACCAGCGGCATGCATTTTCGTCAGTCCATCGACCACAACTTCCACAGTCGGGGCCTCACACCCCGCCCTCTGCTGCAAACCGACGCGGTGCATCAATTGTTACAAGCCGTACACGGCGGACTGTGTTGCGCCGTGATGCCGCTGAACAGTGGCCTGGGTATGCTGACCCGAGACTTGCGCATCCAGCCCATCGAAGACGCGCAAACTCTGGTCCCGCTGGGTCTGATCATGCGCCGCGGCGCTCCACGCTCGGCTTTGGCGGAAGCTTGCTTCGCCCTCTATCAGAAATCATCAACGACATCTTGATCGACGTCATCTATTGATAGATCAGTAATAGCGATTAGACGTGGCAGATTGCCGCATTTAGTCTTATCACTATTCCCACTGTCAGTGATGCCTATGAACGACAAGCCTCCGGTCTGTTCTGCGCCTGCGGAGAAAATACCCGCGCCAGCCGCCAGCCAGAGCTATCGCTACTGCAACCTGGACCATTCCCAATCGGACAGCACCGCGCTGGCCGAGGAAGTGGCGCTGGCGATCGCCTATAACGGCATCAGTCAGGCTGTCATGCTGGTCACGCCGTCTGACCTTGAAGACTTCATCGTCGGCTTCAGCCTAGGCAGCGGCATCATTGAATACCCTGCGGACATCTATGACGTGCAACTGAGCGGCGACGGTTCTGCGCAATACGCCCAGGTAACCATCGCCAACCGCGCCTTCTGGAACCTCAAGCAACAACGCCGACAACTGGCCGGCACCAGCGGCTGCGGGCTTTGCGGGGTGGAAGCGGTGGAGCAGGCATTACCGAACCTCAAGGCACTGCCCGGCACGCCACTGCCACCGGCCCAGTGGCTCGAAGGCCTGCGTCAACGCATCGGCCAGTTCCAGCCCCTGGGCCAGCATTGCGGCGCGGTCCACGCGGCGCTGTTCATGAACGCCCAAGGCCAATTGCTGCTGGGACGCGAAGATATCGGCCGGCACAACGCGCTCGACAAACTGATCGGCGCGCTGATCCGGCAACAGATCCCGGTGAACGGAGGCGTGGCGATCGTCACCAGTCGTTGCAGCCTCGAATTGATCCAGAAAGTGTTGCGCGCCGGCATCCAGACCCTGGTCAGCCTGTCGTCACCCACCGGCCTTGCCGTGCAGTGGGCCCGCCAGCACAACCTCAATCTCATCCACCTGCCGCAGAAAAGTGCGCCGCGGGTCTATAGCCCTGCGATGGAGAATCAAGCGTGAGCAATCATCAACAAGCCGATCAGAAACCCGTACCGCGCTACAAGCCCTACAAGGGTCCGGCCGGTGGTTGGGGCGCGCTGATCAGCGTCGCCCAGGCCTGGCTGACCAGCGACAATGCGCTGAAGAACCTGCGCATGATGCTCAAGACCAACCAGAACGGCGGCTTTGACTGCCCAGGCTGTGCCTGGGGCGACTCGCCGGAAAGCGGCATGGTCAAGTTCTGCGAGAACGGCGCCAAAGCGGTGAACTGGGAAGCTACCAAGCGCCGTGTCGATGGCGCATTCTTCGCCAAACACAGTGTGACGTCGCTGCTGGAGCAGAGCGACTATTGGCTGGAATACCAGGGGCGCCTGACCGAGCCACTGAGCTACGACGCCGAAACCGACCGCTACAAACCCATCAGTTGGGAAGCGGCATTTGCCCTGATCGGCAAACACTTGCAGGGGCTCTCCAGCCCGAACCAGGCTGAGTTCTATACCTCGGGCCGGGCCAGCAACGAAGCAGCCTACCTCTATCAGTTGTTCGTGCGCGCCTACGGCACCAACAACTTTCCCGACTGCTCGAACATGTGCCATGAAGCCAGTGGCGTGGCGCTGTCTCAGAGTGTCGGCGTAGGCAAAGGCACCGTGACTTTCGACGATTTCGAACACGCCGACGCGATTTTCGTCTGGGGCCAGAACCCGGGCACCAACCATCCACGCATGCTCGAACCGCTGCGCGAAGCAGTGAAACGCGGCGCCCAAGTGGTGTGCATCAACCCGCTCAAGGAGCGTGGCCTGGAGCGTTTCCAGCACCCACAAAACCCGATCGAGATGCTTACCAACGGGGACAAACCGACCAACTCCGCCTATTTCCGTCCGGCCCTGGGTGGCGACATGGCCGTGCTGCGGGGCATGGCCAAGTTCCTGCTGCAATGGGAACGTGAGGCGCAAAACACCGGCGCTGCTGCAGTGTTCGACCACGCGTTCCTGAACGAACACAGCATCGACGTACTGGATTACCTGGCCGTGGTCGATGACACGCCATGGGAGCAGATCGTTGAGCAGTCGGGCTTGACCCTGGTCGAGATCGAACAAGCGGCGCGCATGTACGCCATCAGCAAGAACGTGATCATGTGCTGGGCGATGGGCATCACCCAACATCGCCATTCGGTGGCGACCATCCAGGAAATCGCCAACCTGATGCTGCTGCGCGGCAACATCGGCCGGCCGGGCGCCGGTCTGTGCCCGGTTCGCGGCCACAGTAACGTGCAGGGCGACCGGACCATGGGCATCAACGAGCGTCCGCCGGCGGCGTTCCTTGACTCGCTGGAGCGTCGCTTCCAGTTCAAGGTGCCGCGCGAGAATGGCCACAACGTGGTCGAAGCGATCCACGCCATGGCTGACGGCCGGGCGAAGGTCTTCATCGCTCTGGGCGGCAACTTCGCCCAGGCCACCCCGGACAGTGATCGGACGTTCCAGGCCTTGGGCAACTGCGACCTGACTGTGCAGATCAGCACCAAGCTCAACCGCAGCCATCTGGCTCATGGAAAAGAGGCGCTGATCCTACCGTGCCTGGGCCGTACCGACATCGACCTGCAAGTCGAAGGCGCACAAGCGGTGACCGTGGAAGACTCCTTCAGCATGGTCCATGCATCCAATGGCCAATTGCAGCCGCTGTCGAACCAGATGCGTTCCGAGCCCTGGATCATTGCCGGCATCGCCGCCGCCACACTGGGCCACCATCCGGTGGACTGGAACTGGCTGGTGGCGGACTACAACCGCATCCGCGACCTGATCGCCGATACCATCCCGGGGTTCAAAGACTTCAACGAAAAGCTCCAGAACCCCGGCGGCTTCTATCTGGGCAACAGCGCCGGTGCACGTCGCTGGAACACCGCCTCAGGCCGCGCCAACTTCAAGCCCAACCGGCTGCCGACCGACCTGGTGCATGAGCGCACTCGCGCCACCGGGCAGTTGCCTGACCTGATCATGCAGTCCATGCGCTCCCACGATCAGTACAACACCACCATCTATGGCCTCGATGACCGCTATCGCGGCGTGAAGGGCCAGCGTGACGTGTTGTTCGTCAACGAAGCGGACATCATTCGACTGGGCTTCAAACCTGGGCAGAAGGCCGACATCGTCTCGCTCTGGGATGACGGCCGCGAGCGACGGGTCAAAGGCTTTACCCTGTTGGCATTTGACATTCCCGCCGGACAGGCCGCCGCCTATTACCCTGAAGTGAATCCGTTGGTGCCGTTGGAGAGCACCGGCGACGGCAGCCATACCCCGACTTCGAAATTCGTGGCGATCCGTCTGGAAGCGGCGAGCGAGAATGGGCTGATTCTGGCCAAGTCGGCCTGACACAACGTGCCAGGCGATTAGGTTGTGTGGGAGCAAGGCTTGGCTCCCACAATCCTACTTTTCAATCGCCCACAAAAAAGGCCGTTTTCCATAGAAAACGGCCTATCCGAAGTAGCTAAAGACCGGCGAAAATCTGTTAAGTTCCGCCCAAAAAACAATAACTTATCGAATTGTGCACAAGTCGTGTTACTCGTCGGATTTCGATTGTAACCAAGCGAAGCCAGCCTCAGGATCGCGCCGTCATCCCTTTGAGGCTCCTCTATGAAGTTCTCCTCGATTCTCTTGTTGTCCCTTGGCCTGATCAGTGGCGCAGCCTCTGCCGGTGGCACCACCGAAGCAGGCGTGGGCGGCGCATTGGGCGGGGTTCTGGGTTCTGTGGTCGGCCAGTCCTTGGGCGGCAACACCGGGTCCACCATCGGCGCAGCCTTGGGTGGCGCGGGTGGCAGTGCGGTCGGTGCGGACAAACGCAGCCGCGGCGAAGCAGCGATTGGCGGTGCACTGGGCGCAGCCGGCGGTAACGTGGTCGGCCGTAGCGTAGGCGGCACCACCGGCAGCCTGATCGGTGCAGCAGCAGGCGGCGGCGCTGGCGGTGCACTGGGCAACTATATGGGCAAGGACGATGACGACGATCGTCGTTATGACGGTCGCCGTGGTGATCGCCGTTATTACCGTGACGGCCATCCAGGTCGTGGCCATGCCTATGGGCATCGCAAGCACAAGCACAAACATCGCTATCACGACGATTGATCACTGGCTCTAACCAGTAGTCGATAGAAAATCGCAGTCTTCGTCAGCGCTTCTCAAGCGTCTGACAGGAGACTGCGATTTTTCGTTTAAATCACCAGCCGTTCCAAAGCGGCGCGCAACCGATCCGGAATCGCCACTGGCCGATTCGAAGACCGCTCCACAAAAACATGCACAAAGCGCCCCGCCGCGCAGGCCTCCTCCTCCCCCGCCTTGAACACCGCCAGCTCATACTGCACTGAACTGCTGCCCAGCTTCCCCACCCGCAGACCGATTTCAATCCGGTCGGGAAAGGCGATCGAGGCAAAGTAGTCGCAAGCCGAACTCACCACGAACCCCACCACCTCCCCATCGTGGATATCGAGGCCGCCGACCTCGATCAGATAAGTGTTCACCGCCGTGTCGAAAAAACTGTAATAAGTCACGTTGTTGACGTGACCGTACACGTCGTTGTCGTGCCAGCGTGTGGTGATCGGTTGCAGGTGCGGGTATTCGCTACGTTGGGGCATCAGGTGTCCTTTACGGTTGCTCAATGGGTCATGCGTTGTTCAGGGTTTTGAGGCCTGGTGTTGTGCGAATCCCTTGCCCTGGGCCGCCAGCTCCCCGATCAGACGCGCGGGCTTCCAGTGGTCCCCCTGCTTCGTTTCGAGTTCCAGCAACCGTGCATGGATGTCTTCGAGTCCCTGATGGTCGGCCCAGGCCATCGGGCCGCCCTTGTCCGCGGGGAAGCCGTAGCCGTTGAGATATACCAGGTCGATGTCATGAGCCGACTCGGCAATACCTTCCTGCAGGATTTTCGCGCCCTCATTGACCAGCGCCAGCAAGCAACGCTCGAGGACTTCCTCGGGGCCGATCTCGCGACGCTGAAAACCCAACGTTTCACTGACTCGCTGCACCAGCGCATCGACCTCTACATCATGCTCGGCCTGGCGACTGCCGGCTTCGTAGTGATAGTACCCGTCGCCGCTTTTCTGGCCGAACCGACCCAGTTCGCACAAACGGTTGTCCACTTGCACCTCGGGTGCATCCTGACCTTTGCCCGCCAGTTCCCGAGCGCGCCACTCCAGGTCGATGCCGACGACGTCGTACATGCGAAACGGCCCCATGGCGAAGCCGAAACCCTGCAATGCCGCGTCAACCTGATGGGGAAACGCCCCTTCCAGCAGCATCTTGCGCGCCTCCAGCACATAGGGGTGAAGCATCCGATTGCCGATGAACCCGTGGCAATTGCCCGACACCACGCTGACCTTGCCCATGCGCTTGCCCAATACCAGGGCTGCGTCCAGCACCGCTTTGGAGGTTTGCGCCCCACGAACGATTTCCAGCAACTTCATGATGTGCGCCGGGCTGAAGAAGTGCAGACCCAACACCTGGGTGGGGCGGCGGGTGACGGCGGCAATCGCATCGATGTCCAGCGCCGAGGTGTTGCTCGCCAGAATGGCTTGCGGCTTGAGCAAGCCGTCCAGCTCGCGGAAGATCTTCTGCTTGAGCTCAAGGTTCTCGTAAACCGCCTCGATGACCAGATTCACATTGCGGATCGCCGCGTAGTCATCTGCCCGCGTCACCCTGGCGATTCGGGCATCGGCTTCACCCTGGTCGATACGGCCCTGGCGCACGTTGTGGGCATAAGTATCGGCCACGGCAGCCAACGCCTGTTCCAGCATCTGCGGGTTGTTGTCGACCCACTGCACCGTCACGCCGGCGTTGGCCAGGCACATCACGATGCCCCGCCCCATAGTGCCTGCACCGACTACGGCGGCGCGCTGAATATCGAAGGGTGTCTGGCTCATGTTTGCTCTCTTGTTGGCGATCCAAAGACAGCCCTCACCTTAGTCAGCCGCAGAATATTTTTGAAATTTATTCGTGTGATGGCGGGCATTCATCGGATGGATGCGGATTACAAAGCCGCTTGAACCCAGTGGCGAACTTCGGCGTACGGGTAATCCTCCAGCTGCGCATATCCTGGAATCGTCCGTGCCTTCAGTTTGGTGAACAACGGCACGCTGATGCCGCAGAGGAACCGGGTCACCCGCTCCGCAGAGGGTGCACTGCCGGTATGCTGCTCGTGCCTGTTGATAAAGTCGCCACACAGTGCGTTGAAGTCTCTGTCCACCAGTACTGGTAATGGTGGTGGCTCCGGCAGACGGGCAACGCGTCCATGGCACACCGAACAATGACCACAGCGCTGCGGTGCACTTTCATCGCCGAAATACTGGGCCAACCGATAACCGAGGCAATGATCGGTGGCGAACAGTTCGAGCATCGCGTGGATCCGCGCGATCTCCCCACGCTCGTGCCGGGTGAAATAGTCGTGCAACTCGGCGCTCAGCGCCTGAACGTCGAACCCTGCTTCAAGCACGTTATACACCTCGGTCATCTGTTTGCTTTCCAGCTCGACCCAGCCCTTTTCCTGAAAGTAATCCAGCGCCTTGACCACGCGGTTACGCTCGGCGTGATACAGCTGGTACATCCCGTCGAAATCCACCGCGGCCCAGGTACGAGCACGGCTGGAGGTCTGGATGATGGCCGAGACGAACGCCTGACGCTCCCCTTCGAAGTGCTCGAGCAATGCCTGCGGCTCGATCAGAAACTTGAAGCGATACTCCGCGAAATAGGCATAACGCGGCGCGATCAGCCGGCGCAGTTCCAATTGCACCAGCAGCGTCTTGAGCGGTAGTTGCCGGATGTTGCTCTTGTCCGCCAGCGGCCCCAGCAAAAACTCCCATTGGCCATCGGCAGTTGCAGCCTTCAACTCATCAAGCACGCACCGAATACCCGCCAGCTCCGGCGTATCGCCATAAACAAAGTTTTCCAGCACGTTGAGGCTGTCACGGTTGGCCAGGACCAGACAATCGGACGGTAACCCGTCACGCCCCGCCCGGCCGATCTCCTGGCTGTAGTTCTCGATGGATTTAGGCAGGTCGAAATGCGCCACGTTGCGGATATCACTCTTGTCGATACCCATGCCGAAGGCGATGGTCGCAACGATGCAATTGCACTGCCCGCCCATGAACCGGCGCTGGATGGCTTCGCGTTGTTCATGAGGTAAGCCGGCGTGATAAGCCTGGGCCTCAATCCCATGCTGGCTCAGGTGCTCGGCAATCTGCTCGGCGGTTCGCTGCAAGGTGACATAGACGATGCTCGGCTGTCCGGCTCGCTCGCCCAGCCATTGCACCAGTCGCCGCCGCTTATCCGCGCCGCGTACCGGTTCCACCAGCAGGTTGAGGTTAGGTCGATAGAAGCCGGTGGTGACCACATCGTCGGGGGCGATGGCGAACTTCGCCTGCATGTCCGCGATGACTTTGGGCGTTGCGGTGGCCGTCAACAGCAACACCTGGGGAATGTCGAACTGACGCTGGTAGTCGGGGAGCTTGAGGTAGTCGGGACGAAAGTTATGCCCCCATTCGGAGATGCAGTGGGCCTCATCTACCACCAGCAACGAGATCGGTACCTGCTGCAGGAAATTGCGAAAGCGCTCGTTCTTCAGCCGCTCCACCGAAATCATCAGAATCTTCAACTCGCCCGAACGGGCCCGTGCCATGACCTCGCTGGCTTCGTCACGACGCTGGACTGAATCGATACTCGCCGCCGCAATGCCATGGCGATGCAGGAACGCCAGTTGGTCCTGCATCAGTGCCAGCAGCGGCGAGACCACCAGGGTCAGATGCGGTAATAGCAGGGCCGGCAATTGATAGCACAGGGACTTGCCCGAGCCGGTAGGAAAAATGGCCGCTGCCGACCGACCGGCAAGTACTGCGCTGACGGCAGCTTCCTGACCGGGGCGAAACTGCGGATAACCGAAAACCTGTTCCAGGGTGCTGTGCATAGGCGGTCACTCCTTGACTGCTGCGATGCCAAAAGCCTAGCCGGACGGCGCAGGGAGTCGAGAAAAGGTTTGGGGGAAAAACGATACCGGATGATACAGCCTCAGCGCCTTTGTGCTTTGCCACGAGGCGATACAAATCCAGGCACTTTGATGCCTCGTTCCCGTTTCGCTTGCAAGGTAAGGTGCGCCATCCACTCATGCGTTACAGGCCTGGAAGCCTGGCGCTCAAGACTCCGCTCAAGGACTGAACCATGTCACATCCATTTTCCGCGCTACGCACCCTGGCGCTAACGTCGGCCTCACTGCTGGCCGGTTGCTTGACCATTCCAGCACAACCCGACATGCGAACCACCGTGTTCGAAACACCGGAATACCGCGCCCAGCAAGGTCTGGCCATCGTCAGAGCCTCAGCTCTGTATGCCCGGGGTGGCACCGGCCGGAACGTGACCGTGGCGCTGATCGACTCTGGACTGAACAGCAGGCTGACGGAGTTCGAGGGCAGGCTGGGTGACCCCGGATTCGACCATGTCGAAAACCGTCCCGGTACCCTTGACCGGGTCGGGCACGGCACGCAAATGGCCGGTATCCTCGCCGCCAACAAGGACGATCAGGGCATGCATGGCATCGCGTTTGAGGCCAGGTTGATCCCCTTCCGTTTCGGCGACGACAACGAACCGTTTTTTTTCGACAGCGAAATCGCACAGTCCTGGCAAAGCGGTTTCGACAAGGGCGCGCGCCTGTTCAATAACTCGTGGGCCAACGCCATCCCCGCCACCGAAATCACTGAAGCACGTTACAACCAGGTGATGCCCGACTCCCTGACCGCTGCCCGAAAACTGGTGGAAGACGGCGCCGTATTTGTCTTCCCGACCGGCAATGAGCTCAAGCGCGAGCCCTTGGCCGAACCTGGGTTACCGGCAGCATTGCCGGAACTGGAGAAAGGCTGGATCGCGGTCGTGGCGTTGAAAAACGATGGCAGCACCATCAATGGAAAATCCAACTATTGCGGCGTCGCAGCCGCCTGGTGCATCGCCGTACCCGGCGGCGACGCAGGTCCACAGGCAGGCCTGCTTACCGTGGGCAAGGATGGCCGTTACGTGCAAACCGCCGGCACATCCCCGGCCGCCGCGTTGGTCAGTGGCGCACTGGCTGCGCTGCAAAGCCTCTACCCGCAGCTCAACGCACAGCAAGTGCGCGAACATCTGCTGGCGACAGCCAACCGCACTGGCATCTACGCCAACAGCGAAGCCTACGGCAGAGGGTTGATGGACCTTGAGGCGGCCTCACGACGCGCCCCAGGACCGCTGGCTGACTGAACCAAGAGCCGCTACCGCTCGCGGCTGTCGAAGCCTCCCGGACAGTTCCGAGACGGTCGTGGGATATTTCTTCTTTTTCCAACGGGCAAAGATTTCGCCCTAAACTTTCCACCTATACAGACGCCACCCTCAGCCCGGACATTTTTTCATGTACCTCGCCCCAGATTTTCCTGACGACCACGCCATGCGCCAGCTCATGGAACTGCTCCATGAAGAAATCGGCCTGCCGGAGCGCAAGACAATCCGTCTGGACACCGCCATCAATCTCGACTTGGGCTGTGACGGCGCGGACGCTCGGCATCTGATGGAAGCATTGGAGGAGCGGTTCGCCCTCGACCTCATTGACTACGACGCGTACCGCTACTTTCAGCCGGAAGGATTTGATGTGTTTCAAAAGCGCAGGGCCAAGGGCCGTGGCAGCAAGGTGCCACTGACCATTGGGATGCTCTACAAGGCAATCAAGGCTCAGCGCTGGGAGACGCAGGAAGTGGAAGGAGTGTAGCCGAACGGCACGCATTAAGTGGCATTATTCTGGCTGTTTACCGTGATTCCAGGTGGAATAATGGCTGCTTTCGAGCCGGGAGCAGCACAGCATTGCATCCGCCCCCTCAAAAGCCGTCCATAAAAAAACCGCCCTGAAAAGGGCGGTTTTTTCATTCGCGAACCAAGCCTTACAGCTGCGGCCCAGCGGCCTTGATCGCGTCGCTCACTTCAAACTTCTTGAAGTTCTCGATGAACAAGCCAGCCAATGCTTTGGCGGCTTCGTCGTAGGCAGCCTTGTCGGTCCAGGTGTTGCGTGGGTTCAACAGGCCAGTCTCAACGCCCGGAACAGCCAACGGCACGTCCAGGTTGATGATGTCCAGGTGCTCGGTTTCAGCACCGATCAGCGCGCCGCTCTGAATTGCCGCGATCACCGCACGGGTGGTCGGGATGTTGAAGCGCTTGCCGACGCCGTAGCCACCGCCGGTCCAGCCGGTGTTGACCAGGTAGACCTTGGAGCCGAAGCCGCGGATACGCTTGATCAGTAGCTCAGCGTATTCACCGGCAGGACGTGGGAAGAATGGAGCGCCGAAGCAGGTGGAGAACGTCGACTTGATGCCGCTGCCCGAACCCATTTCAGTCGAGCCCACCAGTGCGGTGTAGCCGGACAGGAAGTGGTAGGCCGCTTGTTCTTCACTGAGGATCGACACCGGCGGCAGTACGCCGGTCAGGTCGCAAGTCAGGAAGATCACTGCGTTTGGCTCGCCACCGAGGTTTTTCGGTGCGCGTTTTTCGATCAGTTCACGCGGGTACGCGGCGCGGCTGTTCTGGGTCAGGCTGTCGTCGGCGTAATCGGCTTTCTTGGTGACCGGGTCCAGAACGACGTTTTCCAGTACGGCGCCGTGCTGGATGGCTTTCCAGATAACCGGCTCGTTCTTCTCGGACAGGTCGATGCACTTGGCATAGCAACCGCCTTCAATGTTGAAGACCACGCCAACACCCCAGCCGTGCTCGTCATCACCGATCAGGTAACGGCTTTCATCGGCGGACAGCGTGGTTTTGCCCGTGCCCGACAGACCGAAGAACAGGGTTACATCGCCCTCTTCGCCCATGTTGGCGGCGCAGTGCATAGGCAGTACGTCAACCGCTGGCAGCAGGAAGTTCTGGACGGAGAACAGCGCTTTCTTCATTTCACCGGCGTAACGCATGCCGGCGATCAGTACTTTCCTGGCCGCGAAGTTGATGATCACGGTGCCGTCGGAATTGGTGCCGTCGCGCTCAGGCTCGCAGACGAAGTTCGGCGCGTTGAGGATCTGCCATTCATCCTTGCCACCGGCGTTGTACTGCTCGGGGTTGATGAACAGGCAGCGGCCGAACAGGTTGTGCCAGGCAGTCTCGGTGGTCATCTTGACCGGCAGGTAGTGCGCAGGGTCGGAACCTACATGAACATGGGAGACAAAACGCTCACGCTCGCCCAGATAGGCTGCTACGCGGTCCCACAGGGCGTCGAACTTGTCGGCCGGGAACTTGCGGTTGATCGGGCCCCAGGCAATGGCGTCCTGGGTGGTCGGCTCTTCAACGATGAAACGGTCAACCGGTGAACGACCGGTACGATGACCGGTGCGAACAACCAGCGCGCCAGTATCGGCAAGCTCGCCTTCACCGCGACTGAGGGCTTCTTTGACCAGATCATCGACACTCAGATCGGTGTACACGGCGTTATTGGCTTGCGTCATGAGATTCCCCGTCGGCCTGTGGCCGAGTGCTCCAAACGTTTTGTAGTAGGAAGTCGCGCACTACTACCCGAAAAAAGTGGGCCGGATTATGCCAGAAAAGCCCAAAAAAAGTAGGGCCCTCCCGTCAGTACGGCGTAAATCCGGCGTTTGCCAGGAGATTTACCTGCGCTGAACCGTTTTAGTGACGAGTATCTGACGGTGTGTCGACACCCGCACCGGCGAACAATTGGGCGATGTCCGCAGCGTCGAACAGGTAGCGCTCGTTGCAAAACTGGCAATCGATCTCGATGGCGCCACCATGCTCGATCACCAATTGCTGCGCATCTTCCAGACCCAGACTGACCAGCGCATTGCCGGAACGTTCACGAGAGCAGCTGCATTGGAAGCGCAACGGCTGAACGTCGAACAGGCGGACCTGCTCTTGATGGTAGAGACGATGCAACACGGTTTCGTTGTCCAGGCTCAGTAGCTCATCGGCGCTCAGGGTACTGGCCAGAGCGGTGATGTGCTGCCAGCTGGCGTCACGTTCTTGCTGGTCGCGAAGGCGATCGGCGGGCAACTGCTGCAGCAGCAAACCACGGGCACGCCGCCCGTCGGCATAGAGCCAGAAGCGAGTGTTGGTCTGTTGCGACATGACGAAGTAGTTGGTGAAGCATTCAGCCAGAGACGTGCCATCGAGATCGACAATACCCTGGTAGCGCTTGCCGTGGGTTGGATCGACCGTCAGCGCCAGCACGCCATCGGGCATCATGTCGGCCAGGGTCGCGTCGGGGGCGATCTGCTCGGCGTGATAACGGGCCAGGCCACGGATCTCGCGTTCGCTGGAGCATTCGATCATCAACAATGGCACCGGGCCTTCGGAACGGGCCTGGAGAATCAGCAAGCCATCGAATTTCAAGGTGCCGACCAGCAGCGCCGCAGCCGCCATCAGTTCACCGAGCAGTTGGGCGACCGGTTCCGGATAGGGATGCTTGGCAAGAACTTCGGCGTAGCTACGCTCCAACGCTACCAGTTCGCCACGAGTGTCGCTGTCATCGAAGATGAAGCGTTGGGTGTAGTCGGTATCCGGCAAATCAGTCATAGGGTCTGGTATCTGAGGTGATGACAAAGGATGACAGGCATTTTATGGACATTCCGGGTGGGTTCCAAGCAAGGCCAGGGTTTGTCGGACGGGATGGGGCGGACTGCGCATCCGAGCCACAGGCACTGCGGCCTCAAATTGCCGATCTTTTATTCGCTATTGCTGCCATGAAACTTGAACAGATCCCGACGCTGCTTCTTGCTGGGCTTGCCATCGGTGCTGACCCCCAAGGCGCCGGCCTTGCGCTGGGCGGCTGCGGTTTCGCGCCGGGCGATACTGGCTTCGGTCTCGCGATACAGCGCCTGCGCTTCCGGCGCGCCGCGGCGCACGATCGACAGGGCCTGGACAACCACGGTTTTTTCGTCGAACCCGGTGCGAATGACATATTCGTCGCCGATGCGAGGCTCCTTGCCCGGCTTGCAACGTTCGCCCCGGTGATGGACCTTGCCGCTTTCGATGGCGGTCTTGGCCAGGGCGCGGGTTTTATAGAATCGCGCTGCCCACAACCATTTATCGAGACGGACCTTGTCGTCTTCTTCCTTTTTTTGTGCCACTGCAATTCCTCTTTCAGCCAATAGTCAGAACTGTACTACCGTTTTTGTCGAGCGCACGAATTCGGTCCGACAGATAGAATGTCGACCGAACTGACTTGCGGCACGATGCGGGCCGGTATCGGTTACGAGCGGAAACAGGTGTGTAGATAACTGTCGCCATTTTGTGATTATTCTGCGTGAATACCGCGATTCGCGGGCTCCACGATCCGATGTACTGATCGCAGGTTTTTTTATTGAAGACTTTTGACCATCTGACCGTTGTCGGTCTACGCGAGTGGGTGGCGCTCCCGGATCTGGGTGTCGCGGGCCTGCGGGCAAAAATCGACACCGGCGCCAGCACCTCCAGCCTGCACGCCACCGACATCGAGCCGTTCGAGCGCGACGGTGAAAAATGGGTGCGCTTCACCGCGCATCTGGGAACGGTGGTGCAGTTGCGCCATCGTCGCTGCGAAGCCCCATTGGTGGCGCGCAAAACGATAAAAAGCTCCAACGGCCACGCTCAGGTTCGCTACGTGATCAGCACGACGCTGGCACTGGGGGATCGGATCTGGCGAGTCGAGTTCACGCTTGCCTGCCGCAAGTCCATGCGATATCGCCTGTTATTGGGTTCCAAAGCCTTGATCGACGGCCAGTTGGTGGTCAATCCGGGCATCAAATACGTTCAAGACAAGCCGGTGTTCCCGGTGTCCACTACCTCTGCCACAGGTGTTGCATGAAGATCGCTGTGCTGTCGCGTAATCCGCGTCTGTATTCCACTCGTCGCCTGGTTGAAGCCGGGACCGAACGTGGCCATGAAATGGTGGTGATCGATACCCTGCGCGCCTACATGAACATTGCCAGCCACAAGCCGCAGATCCACTACCGTGGCAAGCCGCTGGAAGGGTTCGATGCGGTGATCCCGCGCATCGGTGCGTCGGTAACGTTCTATGGTTGCGCCGTGTTGCGCCAGTTCGAAATGATGGGAGTATTTCCCCTCAACGAGTCCGTGGCCATCGCCCGCTCCCGGGACAAGTTGCGCTCGCTGCAATTGTTGTCGCGCCGTGGGATCGGCTTGCCGGTGACCGGTTTTGCCCACTCTCCCGACGACATTCCCGACCTGATTGCCATGGTCAACGGCGCGCCACTGGTCATCAAGGTGCTGGAAGGCACCCAGGGTATCGGCGTAGTGCTGTGTGAAACCGCGACGGCCGCCGAGTCGGTGATCGAAGCGTTCATGGGCCTGAAGCAGAACATCATGGTCCAGGAATACATCAAGGAAGCCGGCGGCGCGGACATTCGCTGCTTCGTGGTCGGCGACAAGGTGATCGCTTCGATGAAGCGCCAGGCCAAACCCGGGGAATTTCGCTCCAACCTGCATCGCGGCGGTAGCGCGAGCCTGATCAAGATCACGCCGCAAGAGCGCATGACTGCCCTGCGCGCCGCTAAAGTCATGGGCCTGGCCGTGGCGGGTGTAGACATCCTGCGTTCCAATCACGGGCCGCTGGTGATGGAGGTCAACTCCTCGCCGGGCCTGGAAGGGATCGAAACCACCACGAGCAAGAACGTGGCGGGGATCATCATCGAGCATCTGGAAAAAAACGGCGGGCCGAACATGACCCGGACCAAGGGTAAGGGTTAACTCATAGGTGGGAGCGAGCCTGCTCGCGATGGCGGCGTGTCAGTCAACATCAATGCTGCTGATCCACTGCTATCGCGAGCAGGCTCGCTCCCACATCAGTTCTTGAGCAAACGGGTGTATCCCTATACCGCATCCCTAGGCAACAACAGCCCCAACGGCAACCTCACCCGCGCTTCCAGACCACCGCCGGCGCGGTTGCGCAATTCGACATTGCCGCCGTGCATCGAAGCGATGCGCTTGACAATGGCCAGGCCCAATCCCGTGCCTTTTCCGCCCCGGGCACGGTCGCCCCGGGTGAAGGGGTTGAAAATGGCTTCCAGTTCCGACGGATCGATCCCGGCACCACGGTCCATGACGCTGAGCACCACATAAGGTGCGCTGGTATCACCGGAAACATAAGCCGCCACTTCGACGCCCGTGCCGGCGTGATTCAAGGCATTGCCGATCAGGTTGTTCAGCAATCGCTTCATCGACACCCGGCGCAGCGGGAACGGCTGGATCGGCTCCAGGCGCAGGTGCACTTTTTCGCAGTTCTGGTTATAGGGCGCGGCCACTTCCCGTACCAGCTCGCTGAGATCGACTTCTTCCACGGACTCGTCCCGACCGTCGCGAATGAACGCCAGGAACTGATCGAGAATCGCGTCCATGTCTTCGATATCGCGGACCATTTCATCGGTCAGGTCGGTGTGCTCGCCCATCAACTCCAGCGACAGCCGTAAACGGGTCAACGGTGTGCGCAGGTCGTGGGAGACGCCCGCAAGCATCAGTTCACGCTCGCGTCCGGCCTGCTCGACGTCCTCGGCCATCTGGTTGAAAGCGCGGTACACCTCGGTCATTTCACTGGGAGTGTCGCTGATGGGCAATCGCACGCTACGGCCCTGGCCCAATTGTCGGGCCGCGTAGACCAGACGCTTGAGCGGCTGATTGAGCTGGCTGACGAAGATCCACGCCGAAGCGGTCGACAACAGGCCGATGGCCAGGAACCAGCCAAGCACGTTCCAGATTTTCTGGCCGCGCAACGGGTGGGGGTACAACGGTACCTTCAACCAGCCATCCCCCAGGCTCGGCGCACGGACCCACAGCGCCGGAGGCGAGTGCATACGCAAGCGCACTTCGGTATCGGCGCCGAGTTCGTCCTGCATCTGCCGTTGATAGATCTCGCTGTAAGGCCAGTGTTGTTCGCCTTCCGGCACGCCAGCGCCAACCACCCGGATCAGGGTCGCCGCTTCGGCGATCTTCTCCCGGTTGGCTTCGTCGGCGGCCCAATAGGCTCGAAGGGTCAAGGCAACGCCGTGGCTGTACTGCCGGTCCACCAGCACATCTTCGTTCATCAGCAAGTAGACGAGCGTCAGTGCCTTGGAAAAGAGCACGACAATCAGCACCAGCCAGAGGGTGCGGGAGAAGAAGCTCTGGGGGAACCAAACGGGGGTTTTCATGAATAGCCGCTACACACTTGCAGGAGCGAGCGATGCTCGCACAATAACGGACCGCGAGTCGCCTGCAGGAAGAAATTCAACCCGCCAGGCCACCCGCTCCTACAAATCACCGATCACTTGCTGGCGGCGCCATCCGGCACGAATACATAACCCACGCCCCAGACAGTCTGGATATATCGCGGCTTGGAAGGATCAGGCTCGATCATCCGGCGCAGACGGGAAATCTGCACGTCGATGGATCGCTCCAGCGCATCCCATTCACGGCCACGGGCCAGGTTCATCAGCTTGTCGCGGGTCAGCGGCTGACGGGCGTTCATCACCAGGGCCTTGAGCACGGCGAACTCACCGGTGGTGAGCATGTGTATTTCATCGCCGCGCTTGAGCTCGCGAGTGGCCAGGGACAGTTCATAGTCGCCGAAGGTCACGCTTTCATCTTCGCTGCCCGGGGCGCCAGGCACCGGGGCCGACTGACGACGCAACACCGCCTTGACCCGGGCCATCAGCTCGTCCGGGTTGAACGGCTTGGCCAGGTAATCGTCAGCGCCCAGTTCCAGACCCTTGATACGGCTCAGCTCATCGCCCTTGGCCGTGAGCATGATGATCGGGATCTGGTTGTTCGCGCCACGCAGGCGACGGCAGGCTGTCAAACCGTCTTCACCTGGCAGCATCAGGTCGAGGACCACCAGGTTGAAGACCTCACGGGCCAGCAGCCGATCCATTTGCTCGGTGTTCGGTACGGTGCGGGCACGGTAGCCCTTGCTGACGAAAAAGCGCTCCAGCAGGCTGCTCAGCCCCGGATCGTCGTCAACAATAAGAATTTTTTCGCCTTCAGCAGTTTGTGCAGTGCTGCTCATAGGAAGCTCCTTTGATCTCGGCGCGCATTATGGCCTAGCTGCCGTTATACGCACCGTGTGCATTGTTAGCAGATTTTTCCTCTATCTCCAGTCATCCGGGTATCGAGCCTACAGACCACGACGCCCCCTAAGAACGCAACGCTGGTTATAATGCGCGGCCTTTTGTGCCAGGGAATGTCGGATCGTGATCCCGACCCATCGTTTTTTCCCTTGCCAGGCAGCACTTTCTGAATTTCGCGGGTCAACAGGCAGCCTTTTGACCCAGGCAGCGGCGCACGCCAGGCCGCTCAACCAGTCTCGCCGAGCCCGGTTTCTGCGGTGACGAGTCTGATTTCACAATTTTTCAGGTGGTTTTATGGACAGCATCAACAGCCGCATCGCCGAGGAACTCGGCGTACGCCCACAACAGGTCGAAGCGGCCGTCGCGCTACTGGATGAGGGCTCCACGGTGCCCTTTATCGCCCGTTACCGCAAAGAAGTGACCGGCAGCCTCGATGACACTCAATTGCGTCATCTGGAAGAGCGCCTGCGCTACTTGCGAGAACTCGACGAGCGGCGCGTCAGCATCCTGGCCAGCATTCAGGAACAGGGCAAGCTGACCCCGCAACTTGAGCGTGACATCAAGCTGGCCGACACCAAGACCCGTCTCGAAGACCTGTACCTGCCCTACAAGCAAAAACGCCGCACCAAGGGCCAGATCGCCCTGGAGGCCGGCCTCGGCGAGCTGGCCGACGGCCTGTTCAACGACCCGACCCTGTCCCCGGAAACCGAAGCCGCGCGTTTCGTCGATGCCGAAAAAGGTGTGGCGGACGTGAAAGCCGCGCTGGAAGGTGCCAAGTACATCCTTATGGAACGCTTCGCCGAAGACGCCAACCTGCTGGAAAAACTGCGCAATTACCTCAAGCAGGAGGCTACCCTCAGCGCCCGCGTGATCGCCGGCAAGGAAGAGGAAGGCGCCAAGTTCCGCGACTACTTCGAGCACGACGAACCGCTCAAGAGCATGCCGTCCCACCGCGCCCTGGCAATTTTCCGCGGCCGCAACGAAGGCATTCTCAGCTCCGCGCTGAAGGTGGGCGATGAGTTGCCCGGCACCATGCACCCGTGCGAAGGCATGATCGGCCAGCAGTTCGGCATCCAGAACCAGAACCGCGCCGCCGACAAATGGCTGGCCGAAGTGGTGCGCTGGACCTGGAAGGTCAAGCTCTACACCCACCTGGAAACCGATCTGCTGGGCGAGCTGCGCGACAACGCTGAGACAGAAGCGATCAACGTCTTCGCTCACAACCTGCACGACCTGCTGCTGGCCGCACCGGCCGGGCCGCGCGCCACCCTGGGCCTGGACCCGGGCCTGCGTACCGGTTGCAAAGTGGCCGTGGTGGACTCCACCGGCAAGCTGCTGGACCATGCCACGGTCTACCCCCATGTGCCGCATAACAAGTGGGACCAGACCCTCGCCGTGCTCGCCGCGCTATGCGCCAAGCATTCGGTGGACCTGATCGCCATCGGCAACGGCACCGCCAGCCGGGAGACCGACAAACTGGCCGCCGAACTGATCAAGAAATACCCGACCATGAAGATGACCAAGGTCATGGTTTCCGAGGCCGGCGCTTCGGTTTATTCGGCGTCGGAACTGGCCTCCAAGGAGTTCCCGGACCTGGACGTGTCGATTCGCGGGGCGGTGTCCATCGCCCGTCGCCTGCAGGACCCGCTGGCGGAACTGGTGAAGATCGATCCGAAATCCATCGGTGTCGGCCAGTACCAGCACGACGTTTCCCAGTTGAAACTGGCCCGGGGCCTGGACGCCGTCGTGGAGGATTGCGTGAACGCCGTGGGCGTGGATGTGAACACCGCTTCGGTAGCGCTGCTGGCGCGCATCTCGGGCCTCAACGCCACGCTGGCGCAGAACATCGTCACCCACCGCGACGAACACGGTGCGTTCAAGACCCGCGCCGCATTGAAGAAAGTCCCGCGCCTGGGTGAAAAAACCTTCGAACAGGCCGCCGGCTTCCTGCGGGTCATGAACGGCGACAACCCGCTGGATTCGTCGGCTGTCCACCCTGAGGCCTATCCGCTGGTGCAACGCATCGCCGCCCAGACCGACCGCGACATCCGTTCGCTGATCGGTGACGCCGCGTTTCTCAAGCGCCTGGACCCGAAAAAATTCACCGACGAAACCTTCGGCCTGCCCACCGTGACCGACATTCTTCAGGAACTGGAGAAACCCGGCCGCGACCCACGCCCCGAGTTCAAGACCGCCGAGTTCCAGGACGGCGTCGAAGACCTCAAGGACCTGCAGCCGGGCATGATCCTCGAAGGCGTGGTGACCAATGTCACCAATTTCGGTGCCTTCGTCGACATCGGCGTGCATCAGGATGGTCTGGTGCACATCTCCGCGCTGTCGGAGAAATTCATCAAAGATCCGCGCGAAGCGGTGAAGGCCGGTGATGTGGTGAAAGTGAAAGTCATGGAAGTCGACATCCCGCGCAAACGCGTCGGTCTGTCGATGCGCATGAGTGACACACCGGGCGAGAAAGTCGACGGTGCCCGCGGCGCTCGTCCGGGCTCGACACCGCGCCAGTCGCAGAACACCGAGCCGCGCAAGGAAACCGCCACTGCGGCCCCGGCGAACAACGCCATGGCCTCGCTGTTCGCCAACGCCAAGCAGTTGAAGAAACGCTGATGGACGCGCCAGCCGGGTTGGTGGAAAGCGCGTTTTTCAAGCTGCTCGGCTGCCGTCTGCACAGCCTGGGGGACGGGGTGGCGCAAGTCGCCCTGAGCCTTGAGCCACCGCTACGCAACCGTGGCGGCAAGCTGCACGGCGGCGCGCTGTTCAGCCTGGTGGACATCGCCATGGGCCTGGCTTGTTCCAGTGTCCACGGTTTTGACCAGCAGAGTGCGACCATCGAATGCAAGATCAACTACATCCGCGCCGTCTCCGACGGTGAGGTGCTCTGCACGGCCCGGGTCATCCACCCGGGTCGGCGCACGCTGGTGGTTGAGGCCGAGGTGATGCAAGGCGACAAACTGGTCGCAAAAGCACAAGGCACGTTCGCAGTCCTATAGCTCCCTGTCATCGATTTGGGTTAATTTCGGCGCTGCGAATGCGGCATCGATATCCCCTGTGGGAGCGAGCCTGCTCGCGATAGCGGTGGAGCAGTCAATGTAAAGTTGACCGACATACCGCTATCGCGAGCAGGCTCGCTCCCACAGAGGGGCCGCGACGAATTGTCTTTGGCCACACAAAAACCAGGCGAAAACGCCAGTTTTAACTTCACCCTTGTAGACCGTCGTGACCACCCCCATATTGGGGCGACTGACGCGTGAAGGAATTCAACTTGAGCGACCTTTTAAACCGCCGCCTGGCTCTGCTCGGCGAGCGCGCCAACCTCTCCCTGCTCGAGCAGTGCCTGCACGGCATCGAACGTGAATGCCTGCGCGTCACGGACACAGGGCATCTGGCGCAGACCCCGCACCCCGAGGCCCTGGGCTCGGCGCTGACCAACGAGCAGATCACCACCGACTATTCCGAGTCGCTGCTGGAGTTCATCACCCCGGCCCAGGCTGACGTGGCCGATACCTTGCGCAGCCTCGACAAGATCCACCGGTTTGCCTACAGCAAACTCGGCAACGAGTACCTGTGGAGCCCTTCGATGCCGTGCCCGCTGCCAGCGGAGGAGGACATCCCGATCGCGTATTACGGCACCTCGAACATCGGTCGGCTCAAGTATGTCTACCGCCAGGGTCTGGCCCTGCGCTATGGCAAGACCATGCAATGCATCGCCGGGATCCACTACAACTTTTCCCTGCCGGAAAAACTCTGGCCGCTGCTGCGTCAGGCCGAAGCCGTTGAAGCGAGCGATCGTGATTTCCAGTCATCGGCCTACATCGCGCTGATCCGTAATTTCCGTCGCTACAGCTGGTTGCTGATGTACCTGTTCGGTGCCTCGCCGGCTCTGGATGCCGGCTTTCTGCGCGGCCGTCCGCACCAGTTGGAACAATTGGATCCGGACACCTTGTACCTGCCGTACGCCACCAGCCTGCGCATGAGCGACCTGGGTTACCAAAGCAACGCCCAGGCCGGCCTGACCCCCTGCTACAACGACCTGGCAAGCTATACCGACAGCCTGCGCAAGGCGGTGGCGACACCGTACGCGCCCTACGTCGAAGTCGGCACGCATAAGAATGGTGAGTGGGTGCAGCTCAACACCAATATTTTGCAGATCGAAAACGAGTACTACTCCAACATCCGCCCAAAACGCGTGACCTATACCGGCGAGCGCCCGATCCAGGCGTTGATGGCTCGAGGCATCCAGTACGTCGAAGTCCGTTGCCTGGACATCAACCCCTTCCTGCCGATGGGCATCGACCTCACCGAATCGCGCTTCCTCGATGCGTTCCTGCTGTATTGCGGTCTGAACGACAGTCCGCTCCTGGAAAACAACGAATGCAGCAATGCGACGAACAACTTCCTGACCGTGGTCAAGGAAGGCCGTCGGCCAGGTTTGCAATTGCAACGCCAAGGGCAATCGGTGGACATGCAAGCCTGGGCTATCGAGCTTCTGGAGAAGATCGCGCCATTGGCCTCGCTGCTCGACGAGAGCCAGGGGGGCGACGCCCACCGCCAGGCACTGGACGCGCAATTGGCGAAGGTGCGGGACCCGTCACTGACCCCCTCCGCCCAAGTGCTGGCGGCCATGGCAGAACACCAGGAAAGTTTCGCCCAGTTCTCCCTGCGCCAGAGCAAGGCCCACGCCGAATTCTTCCGCGCCGAGCCGTTGCCTGCCCAGGAACAGAGCGCATTCGAAGAAAACGCTCGTCAATCCCTGGCTCAGCAAGCCGAGCTTGAGCAGAACGAAGTGGGGGATTTCGATGTGTTTGTAGGGGCGTACCAGGCGAGCATCCTGGCGATCAGTAACTAGGCACACCTCGCCGACGAGCGAACACCTGTGGGAGGGAGCAAGCTCCCTCCCACAGGGTTTTGTGTACAGCCGGCCATTTCTGGCGGATCGGCTGATTGGCTCAAGTCACTACTCCGCCGACGAAGGCTTCTCCCACAGATTGATCCCGCCCTCCTGGGCAAACCGGTCGATCTGCGCCAGTTCTTCAGCGCTAAAACTCAGGTTCTTCAACGCCCCGACGTTCTCGATAATCTGCTCCGGCCGACTGGCGCCGATCAGCGCAGAGGTTACCCGTGCGTCGCGCAGGGTCCAGGCCAGGGCCATTTGCGCCAGGCTTTGCCCGCGACGCTGGGCAATTTCATTGAGGGCGCGTACATGGGCGATGTTCTCCTGCGACAGGTGCGAAGCCTGCAACGAACCACCACCCGGGCGATTGACCCGCGCATCGGCCGGAATGCCTTTGAGGTACTTGTCGGTCAGCAGGCCCTGGGCCAACGGCGTAAAGGCAATCACACCCGTGCCCAGTTCATCGGTGGCGTCCAGCAGGTCCTTTTCCACCCAGCGATTAAGCAGGTTGTAGGCCGGTTGATGGATCAGCAGTGGGACCTTCCACTCTTTGAGTAGCGCAGCCATTTCCCGAGTCTTCACCCCGGAATACGAAGAGATGCCAATGTACAACGCCTTGCCCTGCTGCACAGCCGTGGCCAGCGCGCTAGCGGTTTCTTCCAGCGGGGTGTCGGGGTCGAAGCGGTGGGAATAGAAGATATCCACATAGTCCAGGCCCAGGCGTTGCAGGCTCTGGTCCAGACTGGCCAACACGTACTTGCGCGAACCACCACCCTGGCCGTAAGGACCCGGCCACATGTCCCAACCGGCCTTGCTGGAGATGATCAACTCATCGCGATACTGCTTGAAGTCTTCGCGCAGCAACCGACCAAAATTGATCTCGGCGCTGCCGTAGGGCGGGCCGTAGTTGTTGGCCAGGTCGAAGTGATTGATACCCAGATCAAACGCCGTACGCAGCAGCGAACGCTGCGTGTCGATCGGCGTGCTGTCGCCGAAGTTGTGCCACAACCCCAACGACAGCGCCGGCAGCACCAGCCCGCTGCGACCGACACGGCGGTAAGGAATGGACTCGTAGCGGTTTTCGGCAGCGGTGTAGGTCATCGAAAGGCTCTCTGTTCGGGTGGCTGGTACAAGGGGCAAGCTAACACCTCACAGACGCATTCGTCAGGCCGAAAGTTCGCATATCAGGTGTGGGGGCTGGCTGCCGGCGCAGGTGATCTGCCGCAGATTGGCCACGCATCGGCCAATCAACGAGGCGTCATGCAGCGCGGGTATTGTTTGTAATTACTGAACAGTCAAGGCAGCCGTCGGGCATTTATCGCTGAGGGTAAACATGTGAATCTGGCGTCATCCACTTCAAAAGGAGCCCTCCTATGCCCTCTCCAACCGCCAAAGTTGCCATCGTAACCGGCGCTTCCCGCGGCATCGGTGCCGAAATCGCCAAGCAATTGGCCCTCGATGGCTTTGCCGTCGCCATTAACTACGCCAACAGCGCCGCCGAAGCGTCGAAGCTGGTGGTGCAATTGCGCCAGGCCGGTCACCAAGCCATAGCGATCAAGGCAGATGTGTCCTCTGCCGTCGACGTCCGGCGGATGTTCGATGAAACCGAAGCGCAACTGGGCAAGGTGGATGTGCTGATCAATAACGCGGGTACCCTGCAAGTGATGCCCTTGGCCCAGCACAGTGACGAGTTGTTCGACCAGACGTTCGCCATCAACACCCGCGGCACCTTCAACACCCTGCGCGAAGCCGCAACCCGTTTGAACGACGGTGGCCGGATCGTGAATTTTTCCAGCAGCACCGTTGGCCTGAACCTGCCCGGTTATTCGGTGTACATCGCCAGCAAGGCCGCCGTCGAGTCACTGACACAGGTGTTTGCCAAGGAACTGCGCGACCGCCAGATCACGGTCAACGCCGTGGCGCCCGGCCCGGTTGCTACCGAACTGTTCCTGCATGGCAAGAGCGAAGAACAGATCCAGAACTTCGCCAAAATGCCGCCCCTGGAACGCCTCGGCCAGCCGGAGGACATCGCCAGCATCATATCCTTCCTGGTCAGCCCGGCCGCCGGCTGGGTGAACGGGCAAATCCTGCGAGCCAACGGCGGCCTGGTCTGAGGTTTCGCCTGATCAGCGCACCAGGTGCAGGAACTGCATGTGCCGCTCGTATTGGTCGAGGATGTCGTTGATGACCTGCTCCTTGGTATAACCCACCAGATCGTAGTCCTGGCTGCCTTCGCTCAGGTGCACTTCGGCGCGGTAGTAACGGCGGTTGTTGAGTTCCTTGGAGCCCATGCCGCCGCGGGCGAAGGACGGCGTGAAGTAGCCGCGCATCTGCACCTGGTAGATGAACGGATGCTGCTCGCCGTGGCCGATTTCCAGGCTGACGCTGTCGTTGGCCGGGTCTGGCTGGGTCACCACTGTCAGACCTTTCTCGGCGAACACCGCCTTCACCTCTTCGATGGCCGGGCGCACCGTGGTGTCGAGAAAACGGTACACCTCATCGCGGGACGGGAAATGCACCGCCTGACTCAAGCGCTGTCGCCAGCCGCCCGTACCCCGTCGAGAAGCCGACACCGGCGCCAGCGAATGCAACTGCGCAATCTGCTTCTGGGACTCGAGGTAAAACGCCTTGTGCAGGCCCCACATCATCAGCAGCAGAATCAGCGAGAACGGCAAGGACGTCAGCACCACTGCCGACTTCAAGGCATCGATGCTGCCGGAGAACAGCAATGCGCTGGTCACCAGGGCAGTCATCGCCCCCCAGAACACCCGCAGCCATTTGGGCCCGTCTTCATCGGGGTTGCCGCCCTTGGCCGACAACGTGGAAAGCACCACGGTGCCGGAGTCGGCTGACGTGACGAAGAACACAAAACTGATAAACACGGTGACCGCGATGACGGTCTTGC
This sequence comes from Pseudomonas sp. A214, assembly GCF_900156295.1. Classification (NCBI taxonomy): domain Bacteria; kingdom Pseudomonadati; phylum Pseudomonadota; class Gammaproteobacteria; order Pseudomonadales; family Pseudomonadaceae; genus Pseudomonas; species Pseudomonas sp. A214. The sequence goes on along the minus strand of NZ_LT707062.1, from coordinate 1,015,351 downwards.
TCCATGGATAGGTTTCCAGCAGCAAATAAAGGCTCATCGACGGGTTTTCCAGGGCCGACATACCCAGGGCACTCATGCCGTGGTTCAGCACTTGGTCAATGGCGCTGTTACCGAAGATCGACATCCACGCCAGGGTGAAGCCAAGGGGAATCAGCAGCACGCCAAACACGAACTCACGGATAGTGCGCCCACGGGAAATGCGCGCAATGAACAACCCCACGAACGGCGACCACGCAATCCACCAGGCCCAGTAGAACACCGTCCAGCCGCCCAGCCAGTCGCTGGGCTCGTCGTAGGCATACACGTCAAAACTCTTCATCGGCAGGGCGCCGAGATAATCGCCGATGTTCTGGATCAACGTGTTGAGCAAATGTTGGGTAGGTCCGGCAAACAGCACGAACAGCAGCAATGCGCAGGCCAGCAGCATGTTGATGTCGGACATGACCCGCACGCCTTTATCGACACCGGCCACCGCCACAATGATTGCCGCGCCCATCATCAGCACGATCAGGCCGACCTGAATCCACTGGGTATGGGCGATGCCGAACAGGTAATCGAGCCCGGAATTGAGATGCAGCACCCCAAACCCCATGTCCGCGCCGAGGCCGAACACGGTCGCGATGATGCCGAAGCCGTCCACCGCGTAGCCGATGGGACCGTTAATACGTTTACCGATCAGCGGGTACAGCGCTGAACGCAGGGCCAGCGGCAAATTGTGCCGGTAGGCAAAGTACGCCAGGGCCATGCCGACGAAAGCAAACACGCCCCAGCCGTGCAGGCCCCAGTGCAGAAACAGGATCTGCATGGCCTGGCGCGCGGCATCTGCGGTACCGGCCTCGCCTTGCGGTGGCTGAACCAGATGGGTCAGCGGTTCGGAGACACAGAAAAAAAACAGCGTGATGCTGATACCGGCAGCGAACAGCATGCCAGCCCAGGACAGGTAACTGAATTCGGGCTCGTCGTGGTCGGCACCGAGCTTGATCTTGCCGTAGCCGGACAAGGCGGTGACCACCACGAAGACCAGATACAGGGTCATCGCCAACATGTAATACCAGCCGACCGTATTGGCCGCCCAGTTCTGCGCCGCCAGCAGCCAGGCACCCGCCTGCTCCGGCACGGCGATGACCACCAGGCCGAACAGCAGAATGAAGGTCGCGGCAAAGTAAAAAACCGGCGGATTCATGCGGACCAGGCCGCTGGGTGGAAGGGACGAGGCACTCATGAGCGATGTACCCCGGAAAGCGGAATCGTGAAAATCGAAAACGGACTCGGCAAAGGCAAGCCTCCTGTTGTGAGCGGGCAGCAAACCGACGGTTTAACTTGAATGAACGTTCAAGTTAAACATGAATAGGTAGCTAAGGACTAATCGCACGGCTGGATGGCATGTTTCCTACGCTAGCCTACGGGAGGGTATGACGTTGCCTGGAGAGCATTCGTTCAGTGTTCAACAGACATAACACAGCCCCTGTGGGAGCGAGCCTGCTCGCGATCGCGGTGTGTCAGCGAATGGATGTACCCACTGAACCACCGCCATCGCGAGCAAGCTCGCTGCCACAGGTTTTCGCTGCTCACCTCTCATGCGTCCCCATTTACGCCCCGGCAAAGGATTGGCGGTTGCCCATCAATATCGGCGTGCCTATAGTCCATGGATTTCCTGCAACCAGTACGACCCCATGATCAAACAACAGCTGGCGCGCTTTAACCGTCTCGACCTGCTCGGTCATCCAACTCCCCTGGAAAAACTCGACCGTCTTTCCTCCTGGCTCGGTCGCGATATCTATATCAAGCGCGATGACCTGACGCCTCTAGCGCTGGGCGGCAACAAGCTGCGCAAGCTCGAATACCTGGCCGCCGACGCCCTGGCTCAAGGTGCCGACACCCTCATCACCGCCGGGGCGATCCAGTCCAATCATGTGCGCCAGACCGCCGCGCTGGCGGCAAAGCTGGGCCTGGGCTGTGTGGCCCTGTTGGAAAATCCCATAGGCACCGAAGACAGCAACTACCTGAGCAACGGCAACCGGCTGCTGCTGGAGCTGTTCGACGCCAAGGTCGAATTGGTAGAAAACCTGGATAACGCCGACGAGCAGTTGCAAGCCCTCGCCGCACGCCTGCGCAGCAATGGGAAGAAGCCCTATCTGGTACCGATTGGCGGTTCAAACGCTCTGGGTGCGCTGGGGTATGTACGCGCCGGGCTTGAGCTGGCCGAGCAAATCAAGGACACCGGCCTGAATTTCGCTGCCGTGGTGCTGGCTTCGGGCAGCGCCGGGACGCACAGCGGCCTGACGCTGGCGCTCAGTGAAACGCTGGGGCAACTTCCCGTGATTGGCATAACGGTGTCTCGCAGCGAAGAAGACCAGCGCCCCAAGGTCCAGGGCTTGGCCGAACGCACCGCCCAGTTGCTCGATGTATCGCTTCCAGAGGCCTTCAAGGTGAACCTGTGGGATGAATACTTCGCCCCCCGCTACGGCGAACCCAATGCCGGTACGCTGGCGGCAGTCAAATTGCTGGCTGGCCTGGAGGGCCTGTTGCTGGACCCGGTCTACACCGGCAAGGCGATGGCCGGCCTGCTCGATGGGGTGGGTCGCGACCGCTTCGACGAGGGCCCGATCATCTTCCTGCATACCGGCGGCGCACCGGCGTTGTTTGCGTATAACGCGGCGTTCCAGGCGTAGTGAAGTTCTCAATGTGGGAGCGAGCCTGCTCGCGATAGCGCCGTGTCAGCCAAAACAACATTGACTGGTTATCGCGAGCAGGCTCGCTCTCACAGGGGACTTTTTTCATTCCATACTCGAATATTTGAATGATTTAATATTATTTTCCAATCTATAAACACCACCCTATAGTCTCGCCACAGGCGCATTTGCCGCGAGACGCCCAGGCTGCTTTAAGGCAGGATGTGGCAATCTTTTCGGATCGCGGCTACGCCTTATCTCAGCCAAAATAACCTCTTCATAAGAAAACACAGGGGCTTGTCATGAATTTTTCCGCATTACGTCGCAACCTGTTGGTGGGTTCGCTGGGCCTGGCATTGAGCGCCGGCCTGCTGGGCCAGGCCGTTGCCGGTGAGCAGCTGCAAAAGATCAAGGACGCGGGCGTGATCAACGTCGGCCTGGAAGGCACTTACCCACCGTTCAGTTTCGTGGACGCCGACGGCAAGCTGGCCGGTTTCGAAGTGGAGTTTTCCGAAGCCCTGGCCAAGGAGCTGGGCGTGAAGGTCAAACTGCAACCGACCAAATGGGACGGCATTCTCGCAGCGCTGGAATCCAAGCGCCTGGACGCGGTGATCAACCAGGTCACCATCTCCGAGGAGCGCAAGAAGAAGTATGACTTCTCCCAGCCCTACACTGTTTCCGGCATCCAGGCGCTGGTTCTGACCAAGAACAAAGACGCCATCAAGACCGCCGATGACCTGGCCGGCAAGAAAGTCGGCGTTGGCTTGGGCACCAACTATGAGCAATGGCTCAAGGAAAACCAGCCAAAGGCTATTATCCGCACCTACGACGATGACCCAACCAAATACCAGGACCTGCGTGTAGGCCGCATCGACGCCATTCTGGTAGACCGGCTGGCTGCTCTGGAGCTGACCGCCAAGGCCAAGGACACCGCTGTAGCCGGCGAGCCGTTCTCCCGCCAGGAAGCCGGTATCGCCCTGCGCAAAGGCGAGCCTGAGCTGCTGGACGCAATCAACAAGGCCATCGACAAACTGCGGGCCGACGGCACCCTGGCGAAAATTTCGCAGAAGTACTTCAACGCTGACGTCACCCAATAATGGAAGAGGCTTTTCAACTCGCGCTGGACTCCGCGCCCTTTTTGCTCAAGGGCGCGTATTACACGGTCATCCTCAGTTTGGGCGGCATGTTCTTCGGCTTGCTGCTGGGCTTCGGCCTGGCATTGATGCGCCTGTCGCGCTTCAAACTGGTGAGCTGGATCGCCCGCATCTACGTATCGTTTTTTCGCGGCACGCCGCTGCTGGTGCAGTTGTTCGTGATCTATTACGGGCTGCCCCAACTGGGCATCGAGCTGGATCCATTGCCGGCGGCGCTGATCGGCTTCTCGCTGAACATGGCGGCCTATGCGTGTGAAATCCTGCGGGCCGCCATCAGCTCCATCGAGCGCGGCCAGTGGGAAGCCGCGGCCAGTATCGGCATGACCCGCGCCCAGACCCTGCGCCGGGCCATCCTGCCGCAAGCGGCGCGAACGGCCTTGCCTCCTCTGGGCAATAGCTTCATTTCCCTGGTCAAGGACACCGCACTGGCGGCGACCATCCAGGTGCCGGAGCTGTTCCGTCAGGCGCAGTTGATCACTGCCCGCACTTTCGAAATCTTCACCATGTACCTTGCCGCCGCGCTGATCTACTGGATTCTGGCCAGCGTGCTGGCGCACCTGCAGAACGTCCTGGAAGCCCGGGTCAATCGGCATGACCAGGAGTCCTGACCCATGATTGTCGTGGAAAAACTGACAAAGCAGTTCAAGGGTCAAGTGGTGCTCAATGGCATCGACCTGAAGATCGAAGAAGGCGAAGTGGTGGCGATCATCGGCCCCAGCGGTTCGGGCAAGACCACCTTCCTGCGCTGCCTGAACTTCCTCGAAGAACCCAGCAGTGGCCGGATCAAGGTCGGCGACATCGAAATCGATGGCAGTCGCCCGCTGAACCAGCAACAGAACCTGGTACGTCGTTTGCGCCAGCAAGTGGGTTTTGTGTTCCAGAACTTCAATCTGTTCCCCCATCGCACCGCGCTGGAGAACGTCATCGAAGGCCCACTGGTGGTGAAGAAGATCCCCCGTGCCGACGCTGAGGTTTTAGGCCGTAAACTGCTGGCCAAGGTCGGGCTGGCGGGCAAGGAGGACGCCTACCCGCGGCGTCTTTCCGGTGGCCAGCAACAGCGCGTGGCGATTGCCAGGGCGCTGGCGATGGAGCCCGAGGTGATTCTGTTCGACGAACCAACCTCGGCCCTGGACCCGGAGCTGGTGGGCGAGGTGCTGGCGACGATTCGTGGCCTGGCCGAAGAAAAGCGCACCATGGTCATTGTGACTCACGAAATGGGCTTCGCCCGGGACGTAGCGAACCGCGTGGTGTTTTTCGACAAAGGTGTGATCGTCGAGCAAGGCGAAGCCAAGGCCTTGTTTGCAGCCCCCCGGGAGGAACGCACTCGACAGTTCCTCAGCAAGTTCCTCTCGGCCGGACACGGCGACCAGTAAGTTATTGATATTGTCCCACTTCCAAGGATGGAAGTGGAACAACTAACAGCCCAGCGTAACAAACTGAAACTTCCAGTTGACTTAACACAGCCACCCCGTTGACGTGCGGTATATACATATCTCCGGCAACACTTCTCTTTGGGCTACGCTATTTATCCGACTTCCTGCCGCACCTCCCTTCCAAACCAATGAACCCGAGGAAAATGGCGCACAACGCAACGTATTCTTAACTTCGATGCGTAGGACATTTCTGAAGCCTTATACAATTAATTATTAAGCAAGTTCCGCTATTGACACTGAAACTGCTGAACCCTTATCTAGTGACCCACAGGCGATGCGAACTATTTTAGTTCTGCGCGATGAACCGCAGACAGGGTCCATGCTGCGCAATAAAAATATATCGCGATGATTAAGCGCTTTTGATCTTCCCGAAACGGACTTCGTTTTAAAGCATCAAGGAGAACACCATGACATGTACGTCGAATATTCCTGAACTGGCTGCGCCTACCCTGGTCAACGCTCTGCGTACCCGCATCAACATCACCAGCGCTGCGCACCTGCAAGTGGCAATTGCCCCTTACCCCGGCATGGACGCGGGCGATCTGATCGAGCTGTTCTGGGACAACTGCTACGTCGGCTCCCGCCTGTTGTCCCAGGCCGACGTGCAAACTAGCGTTACGTTGCGAGTACCCGAGAGCTTCGTTGTAAACGGGACCTCGCGCATCCATTACCGCGTGATGCAAGTAGGGCGCGGCCCGGCGCTGTCAGCAACGCAACGGGTGCAGGTCAAGCTGGACTGTCCCGGTGGCCAACCGTCGGCCCTGAGCGGTGATGAAAACCAGGGCCTGGCGCCAGTGCGGATTCCTGATGCGATTCGCCGCAACGGCGTGAACCCGAGTCAGGTCAAACGCGGTGTACCACTGACCATAGAGCCCTATCTGAACATGGCTGCTGACGATGCGATTACCTTGCGCTGGGGCGACGTGCGCATGGACCTGCCCCGCATCAAGCCCTGCGAGGTTGGGCAGCCGATCAACATCTGGGTACCGCCGCAGATCATTCTGGAGGCGGGGGAAGACCTGCGCCTGGAAGTGACCTACTGCATCCTCGACCGCGTGGGCAACAACTCCCAGTGGGCGCCGCCACGAACGTTAAAGATCGGTTGCGCCAATCCCTACCTGAGCACTTCTCCGAAAGAGGCGCTCATGGCCGCCGAAACGCGCCGCCGAACATGAATACTCTGAGCAAGCTGTTGTGGCGAGGGGATTTATCTCCGCTGGGCTGCGAAGCAGCCCCCACTATGCAATCGCGGTGCAGCAGGTTGCTGTGTTGACTGCTTTGGGGCTGCTGCGCAGCCCAACGGGGATAAATCCCCTCGCCACAACATCGCTCGGCACAAAGCCCTCTATTGTTATTCCTAAAAGTTAGTTCAAAAATAAATTACACACGTTTAGGGTATATAAACCGGACCACCGGACATTCTTGATTTTCGCTCGCCGCATTCATCGCGGCGTTTCTTGAGATGTGAGGTGGGTATGGAACGGAACACAATCACCCCAGCGCAGTATGCCAGGGCACTGCCTGCAGCCACGGAGTGGCTGTAATGTCGGATTTGGCGCAAGCAAAGATCCAGAGCGATCTGGACATCGCACCGCAGCTGTTGCCCGCACAGGTGTTGCGCAACGATGCCGAGGCCATCAAAGCCGCCCATGAACTGGCGCAGGTCGCCCGTCAGCAGGCCGCGCGTCGTGACCAGCAACGCAAGCTACCCTGGGCAGAAATCGAGCAATTCACCCGTAGCGGACTGGGCAGCATCGCCATTCCCCGGGCATACGGCGGCCCGCAGGTTTCTTTCGTCACCCTGGCCGAGGTGTTCGCGATCATTTCCGCCGCTGACCCGGCCCTCGGGCAGATCCCGCAAAACCAATTCGGCGTACTCCAACTGATTCTCGGCACCGGCACCGAACGGCAGAAAAAAATCCTGCTGCAGAGCGTGCTCGAAGGCTGGCGCATCGGCAACGCAGGGCCGGAACGTGGCACTCGCAATACCCTTGAACTCAAGGCCCGGATCACCGCTGACGGTGACGGGTTTGTCATCAATGGTCAGAAGTTCTATTCCACCGGCGCGCTGTTTGCCCACTGGGTCGCGGTCAAGGCGCTGAATGACGAGGGTCGGCAGGTGCTGGCGTTCGTGCGGCGCGGCACCCCGGGCCTGCGGATCGTCGACGACTGGTCAGGGTTCGGCCAGCGCACCACGGCCAGCGGCACCGTGTTGCTGAACAATGTGCGAGTGGATGCCGACTTGGTGCTGGAGAACTGGCGCATCAACGAAACGCCAAGCGTGCAAGGCGCGATTTCCCAACTGATCCAGGCCGCCATCGATGCGGGCATCGCCCGTGGCGCCATCGACGATGCCATCGCCTTCGTCCGAGAACGAGCCCGGCCCTGGATCGATGCCAAGGTCGACCGGGCCAGTGACGACCTCTATGTGATCGCCGACATCGGCAAGCTGAAAATCGAACTGCACGCCGCCGAAGCGTTGTTGCGCAAGGCCGGACAAGTGCTGGACCAGGTCAGCGCCGCGCCCATCACCGCGCAATCGGCTGCCCGCGCCTCGATTGCCGTGGCCGAGGCCAAGGTGCTCACCACCGAGATCGCCCTGCAAGCCAGCGAAAAACTGTTCGAACTGGCCGGCAGCCGCGCCACCCTCGCCGAATTCAATCTCGACCGCCACTGGCGCAACGCACGGGTCCATACCCTGCACGACCCGGTGCGCTGGAAGTATCACGCGGTAGGCGCCTACCACCTGAACGGCACCTTGCCGGCCCGGCATTCCTGGATCTGACGACCCGACCTCTGGAGCAGTACATGACGTTTTCTCAACACGTCGCGGTGATCACCAGCGATGAACAAGCCCTGATCGTGGCCAGCGACCTGGCCGATGACTTCAAGCGCGACAGCGCCCTGCGCGACCGTGAGCGCCGCTTGCCGTACCCGGAACTGGAGGCCTTCTCCCGCTCTGGCCTGTGGGGCATCAGCGTGCCCAAGGCCTATGGCGGCGCCGGTGTGTCCAACGTCACCCTGGCCAAAGTCATCGCGCTGATTGCTCAGGCCGACGGCTCGCTGGGGCAGATTCCGCAAAATCATTTCTACGCCCTGGAAGTGCTACGGGTAAACGGCAGCCAAGCGCAAAAACAACGCCTGTATGCCGAAGTCCTGGCCGGCCAACGTTTTGGCAATGCATTGGCGGAGCTCGGCACCAAGACCGCCCACGACCGCATCACGCAACTGCGCCGCGACGGTGAGGGCTACCGCATCAGCGGTCGCAAGTTCTACGCCACGGGGGCGATCTACGCCCAGCGCATCCCCACGTCGGTGGTGGATGAAAACGGCGTGCAACAACTGGCATTCGTCCCGCGCAACAGCCGAGGCCTGACGGTGATCGACGACTGGAGCGGTTTCGGCCAGCGCACCACCGGCAGTGGATCGGTGGTGTTCGAGGACGTTTATGTCACCGCCGAAGACGTCGTGCCCTTCCATAGCGCCTTCGAACGCCCGACGCCGGTGGGGCCACTGGCGCAGATTCTTCACGCCGCCATCGACACCGGCATCGCTCGCGCCGCCTATGAGGACGCCCTGCATTTTGTCCGCAGCAAAACCCGGCCTTGGATCGACGCCACCAGCGACGTCGCCACCGAAGACCCGCACACCCTCAAGAGTTTCGGCCAACTGAGCATCCGCCTGCACGCCGCCGAAGCCCTGCTGGAACGTGCCGGTGAGTTTCTCGACCGGGCCCAGGCCGACACCCAGGCCGACACGGTCGCCGCCGCCTCGATTGCCGTAGCCGAAGCCCGCGCCATCAGCACCGAGATTTCCCTGGCCGCCGGCAGCACCCTGTTCGAATTGGCCGGCAGCCAGGCGACCCTGGCCGAACATGGCCTCGACCGCCACTGGCGCAACGCCCGGGTGCACACCCTGCATGACCCGGTGCGCTGGAAATACCACGCGGTGGGCAACTTCTACCTCAACGATGAAAAACCGCCGCTGCGGGGGACTATCTGATGGCGGCCGACAGGAAAAAGATCCTGCTCAACGCGTTCAACATGAACTGCATCGGGCACATCAACCATGGTTTGTGGGCTCATCCCCAGGACACCTCGACCCAGTACAACACGATTGAATACTGGACCGCCCTGGCGCAGTTGCTCGAGCGTGGATTGTTCGACGGGCTGTTCATCGCCGACATCGTCGGGGTCTACGACGTGTACCAACAGTCGGTGGACGTCACGCTCAAGGAGTCGATCCAACTGCCGGTCAACGACCCGTTGCTGCTGATCTCGGCGATGGCCGCCGTGACGAAAAACCTCGGCTTCGGGCTCACCGCCAACCTGACCTACGAACCACCCTACCTGTTTGCCCGACGCATGAGCACCCTCGACCATCTGAGTCGCGGCCGGGTCGGCTGGAACATCGTCACCGGCTATCTGGACAGCGCCGCCAAAGCCATGGGGCTTACTGCGCAGGTCGAGCATGACCGCCGCTACGACCAGGCCGATGAATACCTGCAAGTGCTCTACAAATTGTGGGAAGGCAGTTGGGAAAACGACGCGGTGCTCAACGACCGCGAGCAGCGGATCTATGCCCGGCCGGAGAAAGTGCACAAGGTTCGGCACCAGGGCGAGTTCTACCAGGTCGAGGGCTATCACCTCTGCGAACCCTCGCCCCAGCGCACGCCGGTGCTGTTCCAGGCCGGTAGTTCCGAGCGCGGCCTGCTGTTTGCCGGGCGGCATGCCGAGTGCGTGTTCATCAGCGGCCAGAACAAACCCGCGACCAAGGCCCAGGTGGACAAGGTTCGCGCCAGCGCCGCCCGGGCCGGACGAAACCCCGGGGACATCAAAGTGTTCATGGGCCTTAACGTGATCGTCGGCGAGACCGAAGCGGCCGCCTGGGCCAAGCATGCCGAGTACCTGAGCTACGCCAGCGCCGAAGCCGGGGTGGCGCATTTTTCCGCCTCGACAGGAATCGATTTTTCCGCGTACGAACTGGACGAACCGATCCAGTACGTGAAGAGCAACGCCATCCAGTCTGCCACCAAGATCCTGCAGAACAACGACTGGACCCGGCGCAAATTGCTGGACCAACACGCCCTGGGCGGTCGCTACATCACCCTGATCGGCTCGCCCGAACAGGTGGCCGATGAACTGGAGGCGTGGATCGCCGAAACCGGCCTCGACGGCTTCAACCTGACCCGCATCGTCACGCCGCAAAGCTACGTGGACTTCATCGACCTGGTGATCCCCGAGTTGCAGCGACGCGGTTCGTACAAGACCGAATACGACAACGGCACCCTGCGCGAAAAGCTGTTTCACGCAGAGGCCCATTTGCCCGAACGACACACCGGTTCGACCTACCGACACTGACCTTGTGGGAGCAAAGCTTGCTCGCGATGCAGACACCTCGGTTTTTGAGCGACCGCATCAACTTCATCGCGGGCAAGCCTTGCTCCCACAGAGCTCTGTTCGCCACAAAAAATATGCACCGCCCATTAATGACTGGAATATCCGACATGACCAAGCAACTCCTGACCCTGCCAGTCAAAGCACTGGCCCTGGCCCTCGGCCTGTTCAGCTCGACGCTGTTTGCCGCCGACGCACCGTTGAAGATCGGCACCACAGCCGCATTTGCCATTCCCCTGGAAGCCGCCGTAGAAGAAGCCGGCAAGCAAGGCTTGAAGGTCGAGTTGGTGGAGTTCAGCGACTGGATCGCGCCCAACGTCAGCCTGGCCTCCGGTGATATCGACGTGAATTACTTCCAGCACATTCCGTTCCTGGAAAATGCCAAGGCCGCCGCCGGGTTCGACCTGGTGCCCTTTGCGCCGGGGATCATCAACAACGTCGGGCTCTATTCGAAAAAATACAAAAGCTTCGACGAGCTGCCCGAAGGCGCGAGCGTCGCCATTGCCAACGACCCGATCAACAGCGGTCGCGGCCTGCAACTGCTGGCCAAAGCCGGGCTGATCACCCTCAAGCCGGGAGTGGGTTACAAGGCCACCGAAGACGATATCGTCGCCAACCCGAAAAAAATCAAAATCCTGCAAGTCGAAGCCGTGCAACTGGTGCGCGCCTATGACGACGCCGACTTGGTACAGGGCTATCCCGCCTACATCCGCTTGGCGAAGACCTTCGACGCCACGTCTGCCTTGCTGTTCGACGGCCTCGATCACAAGGAGTACGTCATCCAGTTCGTGATCCAACCCAAGAGCAAAACCGACCCAAGGCTGATCAAATTCGTCGACATCTATCAGCACTCACCTGTCGTGCGCGCTGCCCTGGACAAGGCCCATGGCAAGCTCTACCAGGCCGGATGGGAAGGCTGACCATGAACGCCGTCAATGCTCGACTCAGACACGAAGCTCCCACGCCCCAAAGCGCCGACCAGACCGAGCTGCATCCGGAGTTGAACCGCGCCCTTGTGCGCTTCATCGGCCTGGGCAAGACCTACAACGGTGCCCAGGGTCCGGTGGCCGCGCTGCAAGGGATCGACCTGGCGATCCAGCGCGGCGAGGTGTTCGGCATCATCGGCCGCAGCGGCGCCGGCAAGTCGTCGCTGATCCGCACCATCAACCGCCTCGAACAACCCACCAGCGGCAGGGTGTTGATTGATCAGATAGACATCGGCGAGTTCGATGAGGACCGCCTGGTGGAATTGCGCCGGCGCATCGGCATGATCTTCCAGCACTTCAACCTGATGTCGGCCAAGACCGTGTGGCAGAACGTTGAGCTGCCGCTGAAAGTCGCCGGCGTGCCCAAGGAACAGCGCCAGCGCAAAGTCCGCGAGCTGCTGGAGCTGGTCGGCCTGCAAGGCAAGCACAAGGCCTATCCGGCGCAACTTTCGGGCGGTCAGAAGCAGCGGGTGGGGATTGCCCGGGCACTGGTCCATGACCCGCAGATCCTGTTGTGCGATGAAGCCACATCGGCCCTTGACCCGGAGACCACCCAATCGATCCTCGGTTTGCTACGCGAGATCAATCAGCGACTGGGCCTGACCATCGTGTTGATCACCCACGAGATGGCGGTGATCCGTGAAGTCTGCGACCGGGTGGTGGTGCTCGAGCAAGGACGCATGGTCGAGCAGGGCCCGGTCTGGGAAGTATTCGGCAGCCCGCAACACGAGGTCAGTCGGACGCTGCTGGCGCCGTTGCAACACGCCATACCGCAAGAGCTGCAAAGTCGCTTGCAGGGGCAGCCGGCATCGGCGGATGCGGCTATCGTGCTGCGCCTGCAATTCAGCGGCATAGATCGAGAAGAACCGGATCTCGCCGCCTTGTTCAGTGCCCTCGGTGGACGGGTGCGGCTGCTGCACGGCGGCATCGAGCGCATTCAGGGCCACGGGCTGGGGCAATTGCTGCTGGCCGTGAGCGGTTCGTCATGGGGCGCCGAGGAATTGCGTCAACGGGCGGGCAATTGGGCACAACGGGTAGAGGTGCTGGGTTATGTGGTTTGACCGGTTGTTGCAGGGTTTTATCGACACGTTCCTGATGGTTGGCGTGTCGTCGCTGATCGCCTTGCTGGCGGGCATACCGCTGGCGGTGATCCTGGTCACGAGCGGCAAGGGTGGAATTTATGAAGCGCCGGCCTTGAACCGGGCCCTGGGCGCGTTCGTGAACCTGTTCCGCTCGATACCGTTCCTGATTCTGATGGTGGCGTTGATCCCATTCACCCGGCTGATCGTCGGCACCACCTATGGCGTGTGGGCCGCGGTAGTACCGCTGACCATTGCCGCCACGCCGTTCTTTGCCCGCATCGCCGAAGTCAGCCTGCGCGAGGTCGACCATGGCCTGATCGAAGCGGCCCAGGCCATGGGTTGCCGGCGTTGGCACATTGTCTGGCATGTGCTGCTGCCCGAAGCCCTGCCGGGCATCGTTGGTGGCTTTACCATCACCTTGGTGACCATGATCAACTCCTCGGCCATGGCCGGAGCGATCGGCGCCGGCGGCCTGGGCGACATCGCCTACCGCTACGGCTACCAACGTTTCGACAGCCAGATCATGCTCACGGTGATCGTGTTGCTGGTGGCATTGGTCGCCGTGATCCAATTGGGTGGTGACCGCCTGGCGCGCGGCTTGAATAAACGCTGACCTATGGGAGCAGTTGACCTGTGGGAGCAAAGCTTGCTCGCGATAGCAGTATTCCATCCAACATGGATACCAACTGGACGACTGCAGTCGCGAGCAAGCTTTGCTCCCACAGGCAGATCAGCGGGCTTGCGGTATAGTCGGCTGACACTCCTCACCCAAACCCACACCCATGAAACACACCACCGACGACCTGCACGCCATCACCGCCACGACCCTGGGCCATTACAACGCCGTGGCAGAGAGCTTTCGCGACGGCACCCGCGACCACGATGTCAGCCAGAACATCGACGCCCTGCTGCGCCATATCCAGGGCCAGGCACCGCTGCACATCCTGGATTTCGGCTGCGGCCCGGGGCGCGACCTGCGCACATTCACGGCCATGGGCCATGTCGCGGTCGGCCTCGACGGTTCAGAGGAATTTGCCCGGATGGCGCGCCAGGACAGCGGTTGTGAGGTGTGGCAGCAGGACTTCCTGGAACTCGACCTGCCGGTCGAACGCTTTGACGGGATTTTCGCCAACGCGGTGCTGTTTCATGTCCCCGTCCAGGAACTGCCACGGGTGCTCAAGCAATTGCACGCCACCCTCAAGCCCGGCGGCGTGCTGTTCAGTTCCAACCCCCGGGGCGAAAACCAGGAAGGCTGGAACGGCCAGCGCTTCGGCGCCTACCACGACCTTGCGGCCTGGCGCACCTTGCTCACAGAAGCGGGCTTTGTAGAGCTTGAGCATTACTACCGACCGGCTGGGCTGCCGCGAGAGCAGCAGCCTTGGTTGGCGAGTGTCTGGCGTAGACCTGCTTAGGATTTGAGGGCGCCATCGCGAGCAAGCTCGCTCCCACACGGGTCAACTGCGAACATAAATGGCGAACCATCAATGATCCAAATGTGGGAGCGAGCCTGCTCGCGATGACGGCGGATCAGCAACATTGATGCGACTGACACACCGCCGTCGCCCACCGCCCCATTGTTACTCCTGCTTGACCAACCACTTCTGTGACAACTGCTCAAGCCGCCCGTCGTCCTTGATACGCGCCAAAGCGTTGTCCAGGCTGGCCTTGAACGCCGGATTGCCCTTCTGGAACGGAATCACCAGGCTCGGCGGCGGGCCGCTCTTTTCTTCCGGCTGGAACGACTGTGCCATGACCATCGGGCGTTGCGAGTCGTCCTTGCGCGCCAACAGTTGCGCATCCGGTTGGCTATAAGCGGTGCTTGTGTCGAAACGTTCGGCCAGTTCCGGGGTCATTGCTATGTGGTTGATGGCGACATCGTATTTGCCGCTTTCCACACCGGCCAGCAGATCGCTGGCATCGGTGACCACAAAGTCGGCGCGAACATCGAGCTCGCCGGCCAGCATCTGACCCAGTTCCACTTCGAAGCCGGTGAGCTTGCCGTCTTTCTTGAAGTTGAAAGGGCTGGTGTTGGCTTCCAGAGCGATGCGCAATTCGCCACGGTCGTTGATGTCGTCGATCAGTTCGGCATGGGCCAGAGGGCTCAAGAGGGGTAGCAGGCAGATCAGCCCAGGCAGAAAACGCATGGTCACTCCTTTGTATTGTTACAAGCGACGCTCGTTTCAGGTTCGCTTTGCTATGGTTGTTGCAGGCTTCGACAACGAATGGTCATGAAGTTGTCATGACCACGCGGATTTCATGGAAAAACTGGAGAAAAAAATGAAAAGCTTTATGTCACGTGCCGCCTTGGCCGGCCTGTTGCTGGGAGCTTCGATGCTGGCATCCGCCGCAACCCCTGCTCCCAAGGGTGCAGAGGTATTCATCGTTTCCCCGGAAGACGGTGCCACCGTTGGCCAGGAGTTCAAGGTCAAGTTCGGCGTCAAGAACATCGCGCTGGCCCCGGCGGGTGATGTAACCAAAAATACCGGGCACCATCATTTGCTGATTGATGTCGACAAACTGCCTGCCGCGGGCGCGCCGATTCCCACCGATGCCAACCACATGCATTTCGGCAAGGCGCAAACCGAGGCTACGATCAAACTGGCACCGGGCAAGCACACCTTGCAGCTGATCCTGGGCGACAGCGGCCATATGCCGTTCGATCCGACGATCGTGTCCGAGAAGATCACGGTAAACGTGAAATAAACCGGCACAGGTCGACACAACACAAAACCCTCCCACAGGTTATGTGTTCGACAGAAAAAAACGGGAGCCCCCTGCGAGGCTCCCGTTTTTTATTGCAAGCCTGATCTGCTTAGAACAACACCCGGCTACGAATAGTGCCGTTGATGTGCTGCAGTTTCTCTTGCGCCAGATCGGAGTATTCGGCATCGACGTCGATCACGACGTAGCCGACTTTCTCGTTGGTCTGCAGGAACTGACCGGAAATGTTGATGCCGTTTTCGGCGAAGACCTTGTTGATCTCGCTCATCACACCCGGGATGTTCTCGTGGATGTGCAGCAGGCGGTGCTTGCCAGGGTGAGCCGGCAGGGCCACTTCCGGGAAGTTCACGGACGATACCGAAGTACCGTTGTCGCTGTACTTGACCAGCTTTTCCGCCACTTCCAGGCCGATGTTGGCCTGGGCTTCGGCAGTAGAACCGCCGATGTGCGGGGTCAGGATCACGTTGTCCAGGCCGCGCAGCGGGCTTTCGAAGATATCGTCGTTGGAGCGCGGCTCCACCGGGAATACGTCGATGGCGGCGCCGATCAGGTGTTTGTCCTTGATCGCTTCGGCCAGGGCGTCGAGCTTGACCACGGTGCCACGAGCGGCGTTGATCAGGATCCCGCCTTTCTTGATGGCACGGATTTCCTTCTCGCCGATCATCCACTGGGTGGCGGCGGTTTCCGGAACGTGCAGCGTCACGATGTCGGACATGCCCAACAGCTCGTGCAGGTCGTTGACCTGGGTGGCATTGCCCAGCGGCAACTTGGTCACGGTGTCGTAGAAAAACACCTGCATGCCAAGGCCTTCAGCCAGCACCGACAACTGCGTGCCGATCGAGCCGTAACCGACGATACCCAGCTTCTTGCCACGGATTTCGAAGGAGTTGGCCGCGCTCTTGATCCAGCCGCCACGGTGGCAGGAAGCGTTCTTCTCGGGAATGCCGCGCAGCAGCAGGATCGCTTCGGCCAGCACCAGTTCAGCAACGGAACGGGTGTTGGAGTATGGCGCGTTGAACACCGCGATACCGCGCTCGCGCGCCGCATTGAGGTCCACCTGATTGGTGCCGATGCAGAAGCAGCCGACCGCCACCAGTTTCTTGGCGTGGTCGAAGATCTCTTCGGTCAATTGGGTACGGGAGCGAATACCGATGAAGTGAGCATCGGCGATCTTTTCCTTGAGCTGGGCTTCCGGCAGAGAACTGGTGATGTACTCGATGCTGGTGTAGCCCGCCGACTTGAGGACGTCGACAGCCGATTGGTGGACGCCTTCGAGAAGAAGGAACTTGATCTTGCTCTTATCGAGAGAAGTCTTGCTCATCTGCGTAAACCTGTGTCCCGGAGAAAAATGGCAGGGAATCGGACAGCGCATGCTGGTCCGACCGGCATGACAGCCGTCGCCGCAGAACAGCCAATGGGCACTACGCTGCGGGGTCGGTATGCTAGCATACGCACCCCGCTAAACACTCATTCCTGCGACGTGAAGCGTTCTCAGGATGACCATGAATTGTTCGAGAGTTCTGTCGATGACCAATCCTGCCGTGATAGATGAGCTGAAGACCCTGGTTGAGCCTGGCAAAGTCTCGACCGATGCCGACTCCCTGAACGCTTATGGCAAGGATTGGACCAAGCACTTCGCCCCGGCGCCGAGCGCCATCGTCTTCCCCAAGACCACCGAACAGGTTCAGGCCATTGTGCGCTGGGCCAATGAGCACAAGGTCGCGCTGGTGCCATCGGGCGGGCGTACCGGGCTTTCCGCTGCGGCCGTAGCGGCCAACGGCGAAGTGGTCGTGTCATTCGATTACATGAACCAGATCCTCGACGTGAACCTTACCGATCGCACAGCCGTCTGCCAGCCAGGTGTGGTCACTGAACAACTGCAGAACAAGGCTGAAGAGCACGGTCTGTACTACCCGGTGGACTTCGCCTCGGCCGGTTCCAGTCAGATTGGCGGCAACATCGGCACCAATGCCGGCGGAATCAAGGTCATTCGTTACGGCATGACCCGCAATTGGGTAGCCGGCATGAAAGTCGTCACCGGTAAAGGTGACCTGCTGGAACTGAACAAGGACCTGATCAAGAACGCCACTGGCTACGATCTGCGGCAGTTGTTCATCGGCGCCGAAGGCACCCTCGGGTTCGTGGTCGAAGCCACCATGCGCCTGGACCGGGCTCCGAAGAACCTCACCGCCATGGTCCTGGGGACCGCCGATTTTGATTCGATCATGCCCGTACTGCATGCCTTCCAGGGCAAGCTGGACCTGACGGCGTTCGAATTCTTCTCCGACAAGGCCCTGGCCAAGGTCCTGGATCGGGGCGACGTACCGGCGCCATTCGAAACCGAGTGCCCCTTCTACGCCCTGCTGGAGTTCGAAGCCACCACCGAAGAAGTCGCCAACCACGCCCTGGAAACGTTCGAACACTGTGTCGAACAGGGCTGGGTGCTCGATGGGGTGATGAGCCAAAGCGAAACCCAACTGCAAAACCTGTGGAAGTTGCGCGAGTACATCTCGGAAACCATCTCCCACTGGACACCGTACAAGAACGACATCTCGGTCACCGTTTCGAAAGTCCCGGGCTTCTTGCGCGACATCGACACTATCGTCGGCCAACATTACCCGGATTTCGAGATCGTCTGGTTTGGCCACATCGGCGACGGCAACTTGCACTTGAACATCCTCAAGCCAGAGAACCTGAGCAAGGACGAATTCTTCGCCAAGTGCGCGACCGTGAACAAATGGGTCTTTGAAACCGTCGAGAAATACAACGGCTCGATCTCCGCCGAACACGGCGTAGGCATGACCAAACGCGATTACCTGACCTACAGTCGCTCGCCGGTAGAAATTGAATACATGAAGGCCGTCAAGGCAGTGTTCGACCCGAACGGCATCATGAACCCGGGCAAGATTTTCGCGGTTTAATGCAAAAAATACCTGATGAATCCCAGAAGCAGGAGTCGGTAATGAGCTATCAGCACCAGTATGTCGACGGTACCCGTATTCATTTCCCGGTGGGAAAAATCGTGTGCATTGGCCGCAACTACGCCGAACACGCCAAGGAACTGGATAACCCGGTACCTACCGAACCCCTGCTGTTCATCAAGCCCGGCAGCTGCGCGGTGCCGCTGGAAGGCGGTTTCAGCATCCCCGCTGACCGTGGTGCGGTGCACTACGAAGCTGAAATTGCCGTGCTGATCGGCAAGCCACTGTCGACCCGGCCCAGTGCCGAGGAAGTGCTGGATGCCATCTCCGGCTTCGCCCCGGCCCTGGATCTGACCCTGCGGGACAAGCAAGCCGAGCTCAAGGCCAAGGGCTTGCCCTGGGAAGTCGCCAAATCCTTCGACGGTGCGGCGGTGCTGGCACCTTTCGTGTCCAGCGGCACCTTTGCCGACCTGACCGACATCCCGGTTCGCCTGACCATCAACGGTGAAGTGCGCCAGGACGGCAACAGCAGCCTGATGCTCAACCCCATCGTGCCGATGATCCAATACATGGCTGGCTGCTTCTCATTGCAGGCCGGCGACGTAATCCTCACTGGCACTCCGGCGGGCGTAGGACCGTTGAACGTCGGGGATGAACTGGTACTGGAATTGCCAGGCGCGAGCCGTTTCGAAAGCAGCGTTCGTTAACCGCAAGGCGCTGTCCCGCGTGGGCGCGAGCCGGCTCGTGTCCACATGGATGGACGGCTCTCGCCATTTACCATTTTTTTCACATGCCATCCGGATAATTCCAGGGAATACGGCGTCTGAGCCATTCATTTTCCTAACCCGAATACCTGGAACACATCCCCTGATGGCCACTCCTCTAGCTCGGCCCTCCTCCAGCCCCGTCCGCCGCGCTCGCTTCTCGCTGCCCTGGTATGCCTGGTCGCTGTTAGCAGCCGGGGCCTTTTACTGGCTGGCGTATGCCATGCACTGGGATGACCGGGGCCTGCTGTGGGCATCGGAACGTCTCGAGAGCCCCGCCCAGCGCCAGGAAAGCATCTGGCTGCCGGACTACCACGCGGTGATTGATGCCAAGGTCCTGCCAGGAATGGAAGAGGATGAAGCGTCCGACCTGACCTATAACCCACAGACCAAAACCCTGTTCGCGATCATGGGTAAGCATCCGTTTCTGGTGGAACTCACCCTGCAGGGTGACGTGCTGCGCAAAATGCCGTTGGTGGGCTGGAGCAATCCTGAAGGCGTGGCCTACATGGAGAATGGCCTGATGGCTATTACCGATGAACGAAAACACACGCTGTCGATCATCCAGGTCGATGCCGATACTCGCGAACTGAACAGCACGGATTTCCCCCACTACGATCTCGGCCCGTCCAAGAACCAGAACAAGGGCTTCGAAGGCGTCGCCTGGGATCCACGCAACCAGCAATTGGCCTTGGGTGAAGAGCGTCCGCCAGCGTTGTTCACCTGGAAAAGCGACGGCAGCCAACTGCTCAAGGGCGACAAACAGATCCATGCCAGCGACGAGCTGGACCTGCGCAACCTGTCGGCGCTGGCGATCGATCCTCGCACGGGGCACTCGCTGCTGCTGTCGGCCGACTCCCATCTGTTGCTGGAGCTGGACGATGCAGGGGAACAGGTCAGCTTCATGACCTTGCTGGGCGGTTTCAACGGCATCAAAGATACGATCCCCCGCGCAGAAGGCGTAGCCCTCGATGAGTCCGGCAACCTGTACATGGTCAGCGAGCCGAACCTGTTCTATCGTTTCGAAAAACAACGCTGATAGCGCAACTCTGTAAGGTAATTCATCCTTCGCCGTAGGGTGTGGCATCCGGCCATTAAGCTTCAGTTCAGGCAGCCGTGGTATTTCCAACCACCTGTTCTCATCCGAGCCCACCCACATGCGTCGACTTGCCCGCCCGAAGCCCTTGATCCTGCTGCTGATAATGATCGTATTGATCGCTTTGATCGCAGCAGCTCAATACCTGCGCCTGTTCGAGCGCGCCTGGTTCAACCTCAACGCCCTCTGGCAGCCCCCCAGCGAACAGGCCATTGCCCTGGACCACTATCGGGTGACGGTCGAGGCGCGGGTGATTGAAGGCCTGGACAATGACGTTTCGGCGCTGACATACGATCCGATCCGCAAGAGCCTCTTTACCGTTACCAACAAGAATGCCGAACTGATCGAGCTGTCATTGGACGGCAAGATTCTTAGGCGCATCGCCCTGATTGGCTTCGGCGACCCGGAGGCGGTGGAGTTCATCAGCGAGGACATTTACGTCATCACCGACGAGCGTCAGCAGCGGCTGATCAAGATTCACTTGGACGACGATACCCAATTCCTCGACGGCGCCGACGCAGAGCAAATGACGCTTGGCCTGCACCTGAACGGTAACAAAGGGTTTGAAGGGTTGGCCTACGACTCAGTGGGCAAACGGTTGTTCGTGGCCAAGGAGCGCGATCCGATGCTGATTTATGAAGTGCGGGGCTTTCCCCATCACAAACCGGACAAATCCTACGCTGTCCATGTAATCAACAACCCCAAGCGCGATGCCGGACTGTTCGTACGCGATCTTTCTAGCCTGCAATACGACGAGCGCAGCGGCCATTTACTGGCGCTGTCCGATGAGTCGCGATTGATTATCGAGCTGGACATCGACGGCCGCCCGTTGAGCACGCTGTCGTTGAGCAAGGGCCGTCAAGGGCTGCAAAAAACCGTCCCTCAGGCCGAGGGCGTTGCCATGGACGATGATGGCAACTTGTATGTGGTGAGCGAACCGAACCTGTTCTACGTTTTCAAGAAACCGCAGGCTCGCTCCCACAGGGGCTGAATCACTGAAAGAGCAGGTTATCTGGCCGGCTTACTCAGCCCGCAGGGTCTTCACCCCTTCAGGCGTCCCCAGCAACAACACATCCGCCGGGCGAGCCGCGAACAAGCCATTGGTGACCACACCGACGATGGCGTTGATCTGGCTTTCCAGTTCCACCGGGTTGGTGATCTGCAGGTTATGGACATCCAGGATGATGTTGCCGTTATCGGTCAGCACGCCTTCGCGGTACACCGGGTCACCGCCCAGTTTCACCAGTTGGCGGGCCACATGGCTGCGGGCCATCGGAATGACTTCCACCGGCAGCGGGAACGCGCCGAGGACTGGCACCAGTTTGCTGGCGTCGGCGATGCAGATGAAGGTCTTGGCCACGGCCGCGACAATCTTCTCGCGGGTCAGGGCCGCGCCGCCGCCCTTGATCAGGTTCAGGTGCGCGTCGCTTTCATCGGCGCCGTCGATATAGAACTCCAGGTCGCTCACGGTATTGAGCTCATAGACCGGAATCCCGTGGCCCTTCAGGCGCGCGGCGGTGGCTTCGGAGCTGGCGACCGCGCCGTCGAACGCACCTTTGTGCTGCGCCAGTGCGTCGATGAAGCAATTGGCCGTCGAGCCGGTGCCGACCCCAACGATGCTCTTGTCATCCAGTTTCGGGAGGATGAGGTCGACAGCGGCCTGGGCCACGGCCTGTTTGAGTTGATCCTGGGTCATGCGGGCTCCGAAAGCGGACGGGGAGTAAAGAGGGACGCGAGTATAACCCAACAAAACCTTGGGATTCGTGTGGTCGCCCAGCCAAAAGCCGGGTTAGACTCCTTGGCCCTGCCCAACCCGCTCAGTGATGCTTTCCGATGCTTGAACAGTACGTCAAAAAGATCCTCACCTCGCGCGTTTACGACGTTGCCGTGGAAACCCCATTGCAGACTGCCCGCCAGCTCTCCGAGCGGCTGGGCAACAACATCTGGCTCAAGCGCGAAGACTTGCAGCCGGTGTTCTCGTTCAAGATTCGCGGCGCCTACAACAAGCTGACCCAGCTCAGCGACGAAGAGCGCGCACGCGGCGTGGTCACGGCTTCGGCGGGCAACCACGCCCAGGGCCTGGCCCTGGCGGCCAAGGTGCTGGGCGTCAAAGCCACCATCGTGATGCCCAAGACCACTCCGGAAATCAAAGTCGAAGGCGTACGTTCCCGAGGCGGCAAAGTGGTGTTGCACGGTGATTCGTTCCCCGAAGCCCTGGCCTATTCGCTGAAACTGGTCGACGAAAAGGGCTACGTCTACATTCACCCCTATGACGATCCCCACACCATTGCCGGGCAGGGCACGGTGGCGATGGAGATCCTGCGCCAACATCCGGGGCGTCTGGATGCGATTTTCGTCCCGGTGGGCGGCGGCGGGCTGATCGCCGGGATCGCGGCCTACGTGAAATACCTGCGGCCTGACATCAAGGTGATCGGCGTCGAGCCGGACGATTCCAATTGCCTGCAAGCCGCCCTGGCTGCTGGCGAGCGAGTGGTGCTGCCGACCGTGGGGCTCTTTGCCGACGGCGTTGCCGTGGCGCAGATCGGCCAGCACACGTTCGACATCTGCAAGCACTACGTGGATGAAGTCATCACCGTCAGTACCGACGAGATCTGTGCGGCCATCAAGGATATCTACGACGATACCCGCTCGATCACCGAACCTGCCGGCGCCTTGGGCGTGGCCGGGATCAAGAAGTATGTGGAATCGCGCGGCGTCAGCGGGCAGACCCTGGTGGCCATCGACTCCGGCGCCAACGTCAATTTCGACCGTCTGCGTCACGTGGCCGAGCGTGCCGAGCTGGGCGAAGGCCGCGAGGCGATCATCGCAGTGACCATTCCCGAGAAGCCAGGCAGCTTCAAGGCCTTCTGCGAAGCCGTCGGCAAGCGCCAGATCA
The DNA here is from genome assembly GCF_900156295.1 of Pseudomonas sp. A214. NCBI lineage: Bacteria > Pseudomonadati > Pseudomonadota > Gammaproteobacteria > Pseudomonadales > Pseudomonadaceae > Pseudomonas > Pseudomonas sp. A214. The sequence goes on along the minus strand of NZ_LT707062.1, from coordinate 992,230 downwards.
CCGAATTCAACTATCGCTACAACACGGGCAGCGAAGCGCACATCTTCGTGGGCGTGCAGACGCACCCGGAAAACGACCCGCGCAGCGCGCTGATCGCCAGCCTGACCGAGCAAGGCTTCCCGGTGGTGGACCTGACCGACAACGAACTGGCCAAACTGCACATTCGCCACATGGTGGGCGGGCATGCGGCCCACGTCATCGACGAGGTCGTGCTGCGCTTCGAATTCCCGGAACGTCCGGGGGCGCTGTTCAACTTCCTCAACAAGCTGGGCGGACGCTGGAATATCTCGATGTTCCACTACCGCAACCATGGTGCGGCGGATGGTCGTGTGGTTGCGGGCCTGCAAGTACCGCACGATGAACGTCATCTGGTACCGGCAGCCCTGGAAGAAATCGGCTATCCGTACTGGGATGAAAGCGATAACCCGGCGTATCAGCTGTTCCTGGGCTAAAGCAGAGCTAGACTGCCCGGCAAGACTCAAGGAAATCCAACGATGGAAACGTTAACCGCGCTGAAGATCGCCCATGTCGTCGCCACAGTATTGCTCTTGGCGGGCGCCTTGGGGCTGGCCATCTGGGTCTGGAGGACGCGCCGCAACGGCGATGCCACGGCGGCCGCGCGCACATTGCAACGCCCGCGGGTGTTTGTCTGGCTGGTGATGGCCCTGGCGCTGGTGAGCCTGCCGTTCACGGGGTGGTGGATGGTGCATCAGATCGGCTGGCCACTGGGGCAGACCTGGTTGCTGGCTTCCAGTGTGCTCTACACCGTGGCGGCGCTGGCGGGGTTCTGGCTGTTGGTGCGATTGAACAAACTGCGCAAGGCGCCGGGAGGGAGCGGGAAATTTACCTTTGCCTTAGCGCTGTTCAGTTTTGTCTGCTTTGTCGCCATTGCGGGGTTGATGGGGGCCAAGCCGGTTTAAGGCGTTAGACCGCGTCGACCCTATCGCGAGCAGGCTCGCTCCCACAGGGGTTTGTGAACGATGCACATCCAGTGTGGGAGCGAGCCTGCTCGCGATGAAGATATCAGCCGCGCAACGAAATCACCGGCCAACCCCGCTTCTGGGCTTCGGCCCTGAGGTTCGGGTCTGGATCCACGGCCACCGGATGGGTCACCACTTCCAGCAGCGACAGGTCATTCATCGAGTCACTGTAGAAGTAACTGCCGTCCAGCGAATGGCCGGTCTCCTCCAGCCAACGATTGAGCCGCATCACCTTGCCCTCACGAAAACACGGAATGTCGGTACTGCGCCCGCTGTAGCGCCCGTCGATCATTTCACACTCGGTGGCGATCAGGGTTTCGACTCCCAGGCGCTCGGCGATCGGTGCGGTGACGAAGCGATTGGTAGCGGTGATGATCACCAGCTTGTCACCGGCCTCACGGTGTTTACTCAACAGCTCGATCGCCTGGGGCAACACAATCGGTTCGATGCAGTCGCGCATGTAGTCCAGATGCCACTGTGCCAGCACCTCCATCTCCGTGCGGCCAAGGATTTCCAGGCAAAAATTCAGGTACTCGGCGTTGTCGAGCTTGCCGGCCAGGTAATCCTGATAGAACTCGTCATTGCGCGCCTTGTACGTAACGGCGTCGAGGAAACCGCGCTCACACAGGTAATCGCCCCAGGCGTGGTCACTGTCGCCGCCCAGCAAGGTGTTGTCCAAGTCGAATAAAGCCAGCCGCATTGCAGTTACTCGCTGAAGAATCTGAAGAAAGGCGTCCAGAATACGGACTTTTCACAAGAGTGCACATAAGGTAGGAAGGCTCGTTGCTGCTTTCACAACCTTTGTGGAACAATGCGGCGACATGCGTTTGCGAGGTTGTTGCCGTGATCGATCCCGATGGTTTCCGACCCAATGTGGGGATCATTCTTACGAATGATGCAGGGCAGGTGCTATGGGCTCGCCGTATCAATCAAGACGCCTGGCAGTTTCCCCAGGGTGGGATCAACCCTCAGGAGACGCCCGAAGAGGCCTTGTACCGCGAGTTGAACGAAGAAGTGGGGCTTGAGCGAGAAGATGTCGAAATACTCGCCTGCACCCGGGGCTGGTTGCGCTATCGTTTGCCGCAACGCCTGGTCAGAACGCATAGCCAACCGCTGTGCATCGGCCAGAAGCAGAAATGGTTTCTCCTGCGCCTGATCTCCAACGAGCAGCGGGTGCGGATGGATTTGACCGGTAAACCGGAGTTCGATGGCTGGCGCTGGGTCAGCTATTGGTATCCGTTGGGCCAGGTGGTGACATTCAAGCGCGAGGTATACCGACGCGCCCTCAAAGAGCTTGCCCCGCGCCTGCTGACGCGCGACTGACGACGGAGTTCGACCCCGAGCCATGCTCAATACGCTGCGCAAGATCGTCCAGGAAGTTAACTCCGCCAAGGATCTCAAGGCGGCGTTGGGGATTATTGTATTGCGCGTCAAAGAGGCCATGGGCAGCCAAGTCTGCTCGGTCTATCTGCTGGACCCCGAGACCAACCGTTTTGTGCTGATGGCCACCGAGGGCTTGAACAAGCGCTCGATCGGCAAGGTCAGCATGGCGCCCAATGAAGGTCTGGTCGGCCTGGTCGGCACGCGCGAAGAACCGCTGAACCTCGAAAATGCCGCGGATCACCCGCGCTATCGTTATTTTGCCGAGACCGGCGAAGAACGCTACGCCTCGTTCCTCGGGGCGCCGATCATCCACCACCGCCGTGTCGTCGGCGTGTTGGTCATCCAGCAGAAGGAGCGTCGCCAGTTCGACGAAGGTGAAGAAGCCTTCCTCGTGACCATGAGCGCGCAATTGGCCGGGGTTATCGCCCACGCCGAAGCCACCGGGTCGATCAGCGGCCTGGGCCGCCAGGGCAAGGGCATCCAGGAAGCCAAGTTCGTCGGCGTGCCAGGTTCACCCGGCGCGGCAGTGGGTACGGCGGTGGTCATGTTGCCGCCCGCCGACCTCGACGTAGTGCCGGACAAGACCATCGTCGACATCCCCGCCGAATTGGGCCTGTTCAAGACGGCCATCGAGGGCGTACGGGCCGACATGCGCGCCCTGTCGGCGAAACTGGCGACGCAGCTGCGCCCCGAAGAGCGCGCGCTGTTCGACGTTTACCTGATGATGCTCGACGACGCCTCCCTGGGCAGCGAGGTCACCACGGTCATCAAGACCGGTCAGTGGGCCCAGGGCGCGTTGCGCCAGGTGGTGACCGACCACGTCAACCGTTTCGAACTGATGGACGACGCCTACCTGCGCGAGCGTGCCTCCGACGTCAAGGACCTCGGTCGCCGGCTGCTGGCCTACTTGCAACAGGAACGCCAGCAGACCCTGGTCTATCCCGATAACACCATCCTGATCAGCGAAGAACTGACCCCGGCCATGCTCGGCGAGGTGCCGGAAGGCAAGCTCGCGGGGCTGGTCTCGGTATTGGGTTCGGGCAACTCCCACGTCGCGATCCTGGCCCGCGCCATGGGCATTCCGACGGTCATGGGCGTGGTGGACCTGCCGTATTCAAAGGTCGACGGCATCCAGATGATCGTCGATGGCTACCACGGCGAGGTCTACACCAACCCCACCGAATTGCTGCGCAAGCAGTTTGCCGATGTGGTGGAGGAAGAAAAGCAACTGTCCCTGGGCCTGGATGCGCTGCGGGACCTGCCTTGCGTGACGCTCGACGGCCACCGCATGCCGCTGTGGGTCAACACCGGGCTGCTGGCCGATGTTGCCCGGGCGCAGAAGCGCGGCGCCGAGGGTGTGGGGCTGTACCGCACCGAAGTGCCCTTCATGATCAACCAGCGCTTCCCCAGCGAAAAGGAACAGTTGGCGATCTATCGCGAACAGTTGGCCGCTTTCCATCCGCAACCGGTGACCATGCGCAGCCTGGACATCGGCGGGGACAAATCCCTGTCCTACTTCCCCATCAAGGAAGACAACCCCTTCCTTGGCTGGCGCGGTATACGCGTGACGCTCGACCATCCGGAAATCTTCCTGGTCCAGGCCCGCGCCATGCTCAAGGCCAGCGAGGGTCTGAACAACCTGCGCATCCTGTTGCCGATGATTTCCGGCACCCATGAGCTGGAAGAAGCCTTGCACCTGATCCACCGGGCGTGGGGCGAAGTGCGCGACGAAGGCACCGACGTGCCCATGCCGCCGGTGGGGGTGATGATCGAAATCCCGGCGGCGGTGTATCAGACCAAGGAACTGGCGCGCCAGGTTGACTTCCTGTCGGTCGGCTCCAACGACCTGACCCAGTATTTGCTGGCCGTGGACCGCAACAACCCGCGGGTTGCCGACCTGTACGACTATCTGCACCCAGCGGTGCTGCAAGCCCTGCAGAATGTGGTCCGCGACGCCCATGCCGAAGGCAAGCCAGTGAGCATCTGCGGTGAAATGGCCGGGGACCCGGCGGCGGCGGTGCTGCTGATGGCGATGGGCTTTGACAGCCTGTCGATGAACGCCACCAACCTGCCGAAAGTGAAATGGATGCTGCGTCAGATCAACCTCAGCAAGGCCCAGGAACTGCTGGCCGAAGTGATGACGATCGATAATCCGCAGGTGATCCACAGCTCCTTGCAACTGGCGCTGAAGAACCTTGGGTTGGCGCGGATGATCAATCCGGCTTCGAACAAGACGCTCTGAATCTTTAGCGACCTCATCGCGAGCAGGCTCGCTCCCACAGGGGATCTCGGTTGTTCACAACGTTTGTGTTCACTGAAGATCTACTGTGGGAGCGGGCTTGCTCGCGAAGGGGCCGGCACAAGCACCACAAGACTAAACCCTGACATCTACCTCCCCCAAATGCCCCCCAAGCGGCCCATAACTGCGCTCGACCAGATGCCGCGTCCCATCGGCATGGACAATCAGCGCGGTACTCGCTCGCGTCCCGTAAGCAGGGCTGGCGATGAACACACTCGACAACAGTGTCTCGGTCGCCAGCCCTACGCCGGTGTCCGGCAGTTCGGCTACCGGGGCCGGCTGCGGGTCGTTCAGCAGCGCCAACAAGGCCTGGGGCTGCGGGTCGTCCAGTACCTCGACCAGCGCCGCCCGGGCCTTGAGCAGCTTGGGCCATGGCGTGTTCAGCCCGGCGTTCGACAAACCGTAGACACCCTCGGCCAGTCGCTGTGGCCGGGCATCGCGGGCATTGTGGTGCCACAGTTCGGTGCCATCGCCCAACAGCAAGTTGAACCCGCCGTACTCACCGGCACGGGGCACCACTTCGCTCAAATAATCGGCAATTGAAAGATTTCCGCTCAAAAATCGCGCCACCAGTTCACCACGGGACTTGAAGCCGGGTGGCTGGGCCGGGTCGCGAATGTTGGTCAGGGCAGCGAAACGGCCATCGGCGCCGACGCCAAGCCAGGTCCCCCCGGCTTCCAGATCGCGGCCGGCATGGACATCAGGGGCGTCAGGCCATTGCCCCAGGGGCAAGGTCGGGCGCGCGTAGAACTCATCGCGGTTGGCCGCCACGATCAGTGGCCGGGCGTGGCCGGGGCGCCAGGCAAATACGATCAGGCACATCAGATAGTCCCATTAAAAATAAAGCCGAGCACAGCTGTTGTGGGTTTCACTCTACCCAGACATCGCCCCGGCATCCATCGCCTTGAGTGGAGCCCAAGGCCATGGATCCGTTACCATGCCGCTCTTGTTTCTAGGATGGGCGAGGGACGCTGGTGGAATTTGTGCTCTATCTGCTGCTCGGCGCCTGTGCCGGCGTGCTGGCCGGACTGTTCGGCGTGGGTGGCGGGATCATCATCGTCCCGGTGCTGGTATTCAGTTTTACCTTGCAGGGCTTCGACCCACTGGTGTTGACGCACCTGGCGGTCGGCACGTCCCTGGCATCGATCATCTTCACTTCGGTCAATGCCGTGCGCGAGCATCAGCGCAAAGGCGCGGTGCGCTGGCCGATTTTTGCCTGGATGACCGTTGGAATCCTGATCGGTGCCGGTTTCGGTGCCGTCACTGCCGAAGCGATTTCCGGTCCGAACCTGCAAAAAATCATCGGCGTGTTCGCCCTGATTGTCGCCGTACAACTGGGCCTGGACTTGAGGCCCAAGGCCAGCCGCACAGTTCCGGGCAAGGTCGGGTTGACGGTGGCGGGGACGGTGATCGGCTGGGCCTCGGCGATTTTCGGCATCGGCGGCGGCTCGCTGACCGTGCCGTTCCTGACCTGGCGCAGCGTGCCGATGCAACAGGCGGTGGCGACGTCATCGGCCTGCGGTTTGCCGATTGCCCTGGTCAGTGCATTAAGTTTCATGATTCTGGGCTGGCAAGATCCGCGGCTGCCGGCTCATAGTCTCGGTTTTGTTTATTTGCCGGCGCTACTGGGCATTGCCCTGACGAGCATGGTCTTCGCCCGCTTCGGCGCGCGACTGGCCCATCGCCTGTCACCGCGCTTGCTCAAACGGCTGTTCGCCGCTTTGCTGTTCAGCGTGGGCTTGAGTTTTCTGCTCTGACGCAATCCTGGCTTAATCCCGAGGTGGCAGCGTCGCCCGGATATTTTTGACGTTTACGAGGAATATCAATGCTGCCTTACCCGCAGATCGATCCGGTGGCCCTGGCCATCGGCCCGCTGAAAATCCACTGGTACGGCCTGATGTACCTGATCGGCATCGGCGGCGCCTGGCTGCTGGCGTCGCGCCGGCTCAACCGCTTCGATCCAACCTGGAACAAGGAAAAGCTCTCGGACCTGGTGTTCTGGCTATCCATGGGCGTGATCGTTGGCGGACGCCTGGGTTACGTCTTGTTCTACGACCTGAGCGCGTACCTGGCCAATCCGACGCTGATCTTCGAAGTCTGGAAGGGCGGCATGTCGTTCCACGGCGGGTTCATCGGCGTGATGCTGGCAGCGCTGTGGTTCGGTAAACGCAACAACAAGTCGTTTTTCGAGCTGATGGACTTCGTCGCGCCAATGGTGCCGATTGGCCTGGGGGCCGGGCGCATCGGCAACTTCATCAACGCCGAATTGTGGGGCAAGGCCACCGACGTGCCATGGGCGATGGTCTTCCCGCCGTTCAGCGACCCGGCGCAGCTGCCCCGTCATCCTTCGCAGCTGTACCAGTTCGCGCTCGAAGGCGTGGCACTGTTTGCCATCCTGTGGCTGTTCTCGCGCAAGCCACGGCCGACCATGGCCGTGTCGGGCATGTTCGCGCTGTTCTACGGGATCTTCCGTTTCATCGTTGAATTCGTCCGCGTACCAGACGCCCAACTCGGCTATCTGGCGTGGAACTGGCTGACCATGGGCCAGTTGCTGTGCCTGCCAATGATCATTGGTGGCCTGGCGCTGATCTGGCTGGCCTATCATCGTGCGCCGGCTGCGGCGGCCAAGATTTAAATTCGAACCCCGGGGCGCTGGCCCTGGGTTCAAGGACACAGGTAACCCATGAAGCAATATCTCGATCTGGTGGCCCACGTCATCAAGAACGGCACCAAGCAAGCCAACCGCACGGGTGTAAACACCATCAGCTTTCCCGGCGCCATGTTGCGCTATGACCTGAAGGACGGATTCCCGGCCATCACCACGCGCAAAATGGCCTTCAAGTCAGCCATCGGTGAGATGTGCGGTTTCCTCCGTGGGGTCAACAACGCCGCCGAATTCCGTGCCCTGGGCTGCAAGGTCTGGGATCAGAACGCCAACGAAAACGCCCAATGGCTGGCCAACCCGTTTCGCCAGGGCGAAGACGACCTGGGCGAGATCTACGGCGTGCAATGGCGCAAGTGGCCGGCCTACAAACAAATCCCTTTGAGCAACCCGGCCGCCATCGAACAGACCCTGGCCCAGGGTTACCGGCAGATCGCCGAAGGCGAAGAAAACGGTCAGGCCTACGTGGTGCTGTACAAAGCCATCGATCAGGTGCGCCAGTGCGTCGACACCATCATCAAGGACCCGGGCAGCCGGCGGATCCTGTTCCACGGCTGGAACTGCGCCCAGCTCGATGAAATGGCCCTGCCGCCGTGCCATTTGCTCTACCAGTTCCACCCGAATGTCGAGACCAAGGAAATCTCCCTGACCCTCTACATCCGTTCCAACGACCTGGGCCTGGGCACGCCGTTCAACCTCACCGAAGGCGCCGCGCTGCTGAGCCTGATCGGTCGCCTGACCGGCTACACGCCACGCTGGTTCACCTATTTCATCGGCGACGCCCACGTCTACGAAAACCACCTGGACATGCTCAACGAGCAGCTCAAGCGCGAGCCGTTCCCGATGCCCAAACTGGTGATTTCCGAGCGCGTGCCGGAGTTCGCCAAGACCGGTGTGTACCAGCCTGAGTGGCTGGAGCTAGTAGAGCCGAGCGACTTCTCCCTCGAGGGCTACCAGCACCACGCGCCGATGACGGCGCCGATGGCGGTCTAAGCCACGCCACCTCTCCCCCTGTGGGAGCGAGCTTGCTCGCGATAGCGTCTTCACATGCGAAATCCATGTGACTGACACTGCGCTATCGCGAGCAGGCTCGCTCCCACATTGGATCTTCATATGTTCAAGATCGGCTCAATGCCCATGACTCCTGCCCACATGTGAATGCTCCACCTCCGGCGCCACCGCGCCACTCACTTCCAGGCGCTGCAAAATCCCGCATTGATCCAGGTCCGGCCCTTCGCCACAACGATGGCGCAGGTCGATCAGTTGTGTCTGCAAGGCCAGCAGACCGTCGATGCGCGCCTTGACGTGGTGGATGTGTTCGTCGATCAGCGCGTTGACGTTTTCGCACTGATCCTGAGGGCTGTCGCGCAGAGCCAGGAGGCTGCGGATTTCTTCCAGGGTCATGTCCAGGGTGCGGCAGTTGCGGATGAACGTCAGCCGCTCGGCATGAGCCTGGGTGTAGACCCGATAATTACCATCACTGCGGGCCGGCTCCGGCAGCAAGCCTTCGCGCTCGTAGTAGCGAATGGTTTCGACCTGGCAGTCGGTGATTTTTGCCAGTTCGCCGATCTTCATGGCGTTACCTCCAAAACAGGTGCTTGACCCTATAGTGGCTACAGGGTCTTTACTGTGCAACAGGCACTTTTCACGGACGTAACCCGATGAGCGATTCCATTCATACCCACAAGCCCGACCACGGCCATGACCACGGGCATTCCTGCTGCTCAGCCAAAGCGGCACCGTCGGTGGTCAAGCTCGGCAAGGCGCCGACGGACGGCGCTCGGCTGAGCAGTTTTCGCATCCAGGCCATGGACTGCCCCACCGAACAGACGCTGATCCAGAACAAGCTCGGCAAACTTGCAGGCGTGCAGCAACTGGAATTCAACCTGATCAATCGCGTGCTGGGCGTGACTCACGACTTGCCCAACGACTCGCCGATCATTGATGCGATCCAGTCCCTGGGCATGCAGGCCGAGCCGTTGGCCCCGGGCCAGGAAAAAGAAACCAGCGAATTGCCCGCCCCGGCCAAGCCCTGGTGGCCGCTGGCGCTGTCGGGTGTCACCGCCCTGGGTGCCGAGGTGATCCACTTCACCAGCGCCGCACCGGAGTGGGTGGTCGCGCTAATGGCGTTGGTGTCGATCCTCAGCGGCGGTCTCGGTACCTACAAGAAGGGCTGGATCGCTCTGAAAAACCGCAACCTGAACATCAACGCACTGATGAGCATCGCGGTGACCGGTGCGGTGCTGATCGGCCAATGGCCGGAAGCGGCGATGGTGATGTTCCTGTTCACGGTGGCTGAATTGATCGAGGCCAAGTCCCTGGACCGGGCGCGCAACGCCATCAGCGGCCTGATGCAGATGGCCCCGGAACAGGCCACCGTGCAACAGGCCGATGGCACCTGGCAGGTGCAAGCGGTCAAGGCCATCAACCTCGGTGCACGGGTGCGGGTTCGTCCAGGCGAACGGGTGGGTCTGGATGGGGACATCGTCGCCGGTCGCTCTACCATCGATCAGGCGCCCATTACCGGCGAGAGCCTGCCGGTGGAAAAAACCGTGGGCGACAAGGTTTTCGCCGGCACCATCAACCAGGCCGGTGAACTGGAGTACACCGTGACCGCCGCAGCCGACCACTCCACCCTGGCGCGAATCATCCACGCCGTGGAGCAGGCCCAGGGCTCCCGCGCTCCGACCCAGCGCTTCGTCGATCAGTTCTCGAAAATCTACACCCCGGCGGTGTTCGCCCTGGCGTTGGCCGTGGCGGTGATCCCGCCGCTGTTCATGGGGGCGATCTGGTTCGACTGGATCTACCGGGCGCTGGTGTTACTGGTGGTGGCCTGTCCGTGTGCGCTGGTGATTTCCACCCCGGTGACCATTGTCAGCGGCCTCGCCGCAGCGGCGCGCAAAGGCATTCTGATCAAGGGCGGCGTGTATCTGGAGGGCGGCCACAAGCTCGACTATCTGGCCCTGGACAAGACCGGCACGATCACCCATGGCAAGCCGGTGCAGACCGACTACGTTCCACTCGACCCGACAGTGGAAGCGACGGCACCCGCTTTGGCCGCCAGTCTTGCCGCCCGTTCCGACCATCCGGTCTCCCACGCAATCGCCAACGCAGCTGTGGATAAACAGCAGGCGCCGCACGCTGTGGATAACTTTGCAGCGCTGCCGGGACGCGGGGTGCGCGGCGATATCAACGGCCAGACCTATCATTTGGGCAATCACCGTCTGGTGGAAGACCTGGGCCTGTGCTCTGCCGAGCTGGAAGAGAAGCTCTTCGCCCTGGAAAAACAAGGCAAGTCCGTGGTGCTGTTGCTCGACCACTCAGGCCCCTTGGCGCTGTTTGCCGTCGCCGACACGGTGAAGGACTCCAGCCGCGAAGCCATCCAGCAGTTGCATGAGCTGGGCATCAAGACCCTGATGCTCACCGGCGACAACGCTCATACCGCCGAGGCGATTGCCGCACAGGTGGGCATGGATCAGGCGCGAGGCGATCTGTTGCCAGGCGACAAACTGCAAGCCATCGAGGATCTGTATGCCTTGGGTCACCGGGTCGGCATGGTGGGCGACGGCATCAACGACGCCCCTGCCCTGGCGCGCTCGGAGATCGGCTTCGCCATGGCGGCGGCGGGCACCGACACCGCCATTGAGACCGCCGATGTCGCCCTGATGGACGATGACTTGCGCAAGATCCCGGCGTTCATCCGCCTGTCGCGGCAGACTTCGAGCATCCTGAAACAGAACATCGCTTTGGCGCTGGTCATCAAGGCGATCTTTCTGGGATTCACCTTTGCCGGGTTTGCCACCATGTGGATGGCGGTGTTTGCCGACATGGGGGTGAGTTTGCTGGTGGTGTTCAATGGGTTGCGGTTGTTGCGTAAATAGAGGTGATGAGGCACCCGCATCGCGAGCAGGCTCGCTCCCACAGTAGATCTCAGCGGCCACACGTGGTGTACAACCGAGATCCAATGTGGGAGCGAGCCTGCTCGCGATGGGGCTGCACCGCAGCCCCAATGATTCACCGCCTGTTCAGTCGCGCTTGGGCTCGCGAATCTTGTACCAGGCCACATACAGCGCCGGCAGGAACAACAACGTCAGCAGGGTGGCGATGATGATCCCGCCGATCATCGCGTAGGCCATCGGCCCCCAGAACACTTCCCGGGCAATCGGGATCATCCCCAGGCTCGCGGCGGCCGCGGTGAGCAGAATCGGCCGACGCCGATGTTCGGTGGCTTGCACCACCGCATCCCAGGGCTCGTACCCGTCACGTTCATACTCATCGATCTGGGTCACCAGGATCACCGAGTTGCGGATGATGATGCCGATCAGTGCCAGTATCCCGAGGATCGCCACAAAACCCATGGGCGTGCCCGTCGGCACCAGCGCCAGCACCACGCCGATCAACCCAAGGGGCGCGACGCTGGCCACCAGGAACATCTTCTGCACACTGTGCAGCTGGATCATCAGGAAGGTCGCCATCAAAAACAGCATCAGCGGCACGACGCTGGCGATCGGCCCTTGGGCTTTGCTGCTTTCTTCCACCGTCCCCCCGGTGGCGACCTTGTAGCCCGCCGGCAGACCGGCAGCGAATTGATCGATGGCCGGTTGCAGTTGCTTCACCAGATCGGTGGGCTGGATTTCATCGCGCACCGCGGCCTTGATGGTAATGGTGGGCTTGCGGTCGCGACGCCACACCAGGGGTTGTTCCAGTTCATAGCGCACTGTGGCGAACGCCAGCAGCGGAATGGAGGTGCCGCTCGGCGTGACGATCTGCAAGTTCTGCAGGGTCTGCGGCGAACCGCGCTCGGCGTCTTCGGCACGACCGACCACGTTGATCAGGTATATGTCGTCATTGACCTGGGTCACCGGCGAACCGCTGACGATACTGTTCATCAGCCTGGCCACGTCCTCCGAAGACAAGCCCAGTTGCCGCGCCCGGTCTTGGGCAATGTCGATACGCAGCACCTTGCCCGGCTCGTTCCAGTCATAAATGATTTCGCCAATGTGGGTGTTCTTGTCCAGTTCGCTGGCAAGTTCGATGGCGTGCTTGCGCACCTGGTCGATGTCCTTGCCGCTGACCCGGTACTGGATCGGCCGCCCCACCGGCGGGCCCATTTCCAGGGCCTGCACGTAGCTGCCAATGCCGACGAAGTCCTCGCGCAGACGCTTTTGCAGGCGTTCGGTGAGGGCCGTGCGCGATTCCAGGCCTTTGCTGACGATCACCAGTTGCGCGTAGTACGGATTCTGCAACTGCTGGTCCAGCGGCAGGTAGAAACGAATCGCGCCCTCACCGATGTAGGTGCTCCAGCGCTCGATGTCCGGGTCGCCCTTGAGCGTCGCCTCCAGGCGATCGACCGCCTTGCGGGTCTCGTCCATCGAAGCGTTCTGCGGCAGGTTCAAGTCCACCAGAATTTCCGGGCGGTCCGAAGACGGGAAGAACTGGTTCTGCACAAAACGCATGCAAAACACCGACAACGCAAACAGCAGCACGGTGATGCCAATGGCCCACCAGCGATTGCGCATCGCCCACAGCAAGCCGCCATTGAAAGCCCGGCCGATCCGTCCTGGCTCGTTGCTGTGGGGTTTCACATGGGTACTGAGGATGTGCACGCCGATCACCGGGGCGAACAGCACCGCGACGATCCACGACACCAGCATCGCCACGGCAATGACTGCAAACAGGGTAAAGGTGTACTCGCCGGCGGAGCTGGCGTTCAGGCCGATGGGCACGAACCCGGCCACGGTCACCAGGGTCCCGGTGAGCATCGGGAAGGCCGTTGAGGTGTAGGCGAAGGTCGCGGCCTGCTCCTTGGTTTCACCTTTCTCCAGGCGCGTGACCATCATTTCCACGGTGATCATCGCGTCGTCCACCAGCAGACCGAGGGCGATGATCAGCGCACCGAGGGAAATCCGCTGCATGGTGATGCCGCTGTATTCCATGAACACAAAGACCATCGCCAATACCAGCGGAATCGAGCAGGCCACCACCAGCCCGGCTCGTAAGCCAAGGCTGATAAAGCTGACCACCAGCACGATAATCACCGCCTCGAACAACGCGCTGGTGAAACCGCCGACCGCTTCCTCCACCACTTCGGCCTGGTCCGACACGGTATGCACGTCGACGCCCACTGGCAGATCGGCGGTCAGTTCGTTCATGCGCGCGTGCAGTGCCTTGCCGAATTCCTGGATGTTGCCGCCCTTCTTCATCGCAATGGCCAGGCCAATGGCCGGCGTGCCATTGAAGCGAAACATTGGGGTCGCGGGGTCGACATAACCGCGACTGATGTCAGCGATGTCGGCCAGGCGATAAAAACGATCATTGAGCCGCAGATTGACGTTGGCCAGGTCCTTTTCCGACTGGAACTGCCCGGAAGTGCGTACGGAAATCCGCTCCGGCCCGGCGTCGATCACCCCGGCGGGAGTCACAGCGTTCTGGGATTGCAGGCTCTGCACCACCTGGCGCTGATCAATACCCAGCGCGGCGAGCTTGCGGGTCGAAAAATTCAGGTACAGGACTTCATCCTGCTCGCCCACCATCTCGACCTTGCCCAGGCCCGGTACCTCACGGATTTCGGCGCGCACTTGCTCCACATAATCGCGCAACTGACGCATCGAAAGCCCGTCGCCGGTGAAGGCATAGACCGACCCGTACACATCGCCGAATTCGTCGTTGAATCCCGGGCCTTGCAGGCCTTGGGGGAAGTCACCACGGATGTCGTCGATCTTCTTGCGAACCTGATACCAGATCCCGGGGATTTCCTCGGCGCCGGTGGTATCGCGCAAGTACACAAACACCGTCGACTCCCCTGGCCGGGTATAGCTTTTGACATAGTCGAGAGAGTCGAGCTCTTCGAGTTTTTTCTCGATGCGGTCGGTGACCTGCTTGAGGGTTTCCTCCTGGGTCGCGCCAGGCCAACGGGTCTGGATGACCATGGTCTTGATGGTGAACGAGGGATCTTCTTCGCGCCCCAGGTTCATGTAGGAAAACACCCCCATCAACAGGGCGACGAACATTAAGTACCAAACAAACGACTGATGCCGCAGGGCCCATTCGGATAAGTTGAAAGGCCCTTTCATCGTGCGTCCTCGTCGAGTTTCACTTTCTGCCCCGGCTGGAGGCTGTTCACACCGGCGCTGACCACACGGTCGCCGGGCTTGATGCCATTGGCCACCAGCACCGAGTCGGTGGAGCGGCTGAGAATCCTCACCTCTCGGGGGGAAACGGTCTGACTCTGCGGATCGACAAGCCAGATCCGCGTTGTGCCATCAACCTCTTGCAAGGCACTGAGCGGCAGCTCGATGCGCGGCTCGATGGTTGAGCTCAGGGTCACGCTGATGGCCGTGCCCAGGCGAAAGCCTGGCGGTGTATCGCCCAGGGTCAGCCGTGCGCGGCGCGTGCGGGTGGCGCTTTGGGCCTGGGGTTCGATCTCGCGCACGGTGGCGGTCGTGCGGATGCTCGGGTCCAGTTCCCCGGCAACCTCGAACACGACATCGGCGGGCAGGCGCTCAGCCAGGCCGGCCGGCAGGTCGATCACCGCTTCCTTGATGTCCGGGCGCGCCAGGGTCACCACTTGCTGGCCGGCAGTGACCACCTGCCCGGCCTCGGCATCCCAGGCCGTGACGACGGCATCGTGGTCGGTGTGCAACTGGCTGTAGTTGAGTTGGTCGCGAGCCTGCTCCACCGATGCACGGGCCTGTTCCAGGGAAGCCGCGGTGGTTTTCAGATCGGTCTGGGCAATGTCCAGTTGCGCCTGCGCGCCGACACCACGGTCGAACAACTGCTGCTGGCGACGGGCATTAGCCTGGGCATTGATGTACTGCGCCTCGATCCGCGCCAGGTCGCCCTGGGCGGCGCGCAACTGGTTCTGTTGATCGGTGGGGTCGAGGGTAGCGAGCAAATCACCCTTCTTCACTTCGGCGCCGACATCGACGTTACGGCTGGCGATCCGTCCCGGCACGCGGAACCCCACATTGGTCTCGTAACGGGCCTGGATGCTGCCCGCGAAGCGCCCAAGGGCTTGCTGGTCAAGCGCGCGAACCTCGATGGACAACACCGGGCGCACCGGCTCAGGTGGCGGCTCTTCCTTCGAGCACGCCGCCAGCAACAGGCCAGCCGAGACCATCCACAAACGCTTCATGGCTGGACTCCGGATTTCTCATGGGTATTTTCAGCGATCTCTACGCGCACGCCGGGATGCAGCAATTGCCCACCCGCAGTGACCACTGTCTCACCCCCCTTGAGCCCGTCGCTGATGATGACCTTACCGGTGAGATACCGGCCGACGGTGACATTGTGCAACTGCGCCTTGCCTGCATCGTCCACCAGCCACACCGCCGGATCGTGAAGGTTCTTGGTCAGCGCCGACCAGGGCAGTTCCACGGCGGTCTTGCCAGCAGACTTGGCGGTGGCACTGACCACCGAACCCAGGCGCATGCCTTCGGGTAACTCACTGAGCGTCACCTTGACCTGCACGGTGCCGGTTTCAGCGGAAACCGCCGGGGTGATCTCGCGCACCGTACCGGTGGTCTTGATGGCCGGGTTGTCCAGCAGGCTGATGACGATGGCGGGATCCGAGGGCGGTTCGCGCAACAGTGACTCGTAGATATTGAACACGGCGTCGCGCTCTCCGTCCTGGGCCAGGCTGAAGATCGGTTCCGTGGCCTGCACCACCTGGCCGACCTCCGCCTGCCGTGCCGTGATGATGCCCGGAGCCTCGGCGATCAGCGCGGTATAGCTCAGTTGTTCGCGGGCGTTGGCCAACTGGGCCTGGGCAGCGGTCAGCGCACTCTGGCTGCTGCGCAGTTGCGCCTGGGCCGTGTCATATTCGCTCTGGCTGGTATAACCCTTGGGCAAGAGTTTTTGCTGGCGCACGAACGCCGCCGCACTCTGCTTGACCCGCGCCTGTTCGGCAGCCACCTGAGCCTGGGCGGAGTCGACACGAGTCTGCAGATCCTGGGGGTCGAGCCGGGCGAGCACCTGTCGAGCCGAAACCCGGTCACCGACATCCACCTTGCGCTCGACGATCTTGCCGGCCACGCGGAACGACAAATCGGTCTGCACCCGAGCCTGGACGTCACCGGTGAGGGTCACCGAGGCGGCATATTCGGTGGGCACGGCCTGTTGCACGAAAACCCTCGGCAGGGCCTTTTCCTCGGGTTTTTCATCACCGCATCCGGCCAACACCACACACAAGCCAAGGCCAACCAGAACTTTACTTCGAGGACCAGCCATGCAGACTCCTTTGCGTTGTACGGACGTACCAGTGACGATACGACTGTGAGCTTAGAACAGGGTTCAACACCTGCCACAGGATCACAATGGATACACCCATCAGGCAGACTAGTGCCTTTGCGGCAGCGGGAAAAATTTGCACATGCTCAAGACACTGGCGGTGGCCAACTACCGCTCGATCAACAAACTGGTGATCCCCCTGGGCCGGCTGAACCTGATCACCGGCCCCAACGGCAGTGGCAAATCCAATCTGTATCGTGCCCTGCGCCTGTTGGCGGAGACCGCCCAGGGTGGCGTGGTCAACGCCCTGGCCCGCGAAGGCGGGCTGGACTCGACCTTCTGGGCCGGGCCGGAAGTGATCAGCCGGCGTATGCGCAACGGCGAGGTGCCCATCGGAGCTACGGTGCGGCTCAGCACGAAACGTCTGCGCCTGGGTTTTGCCGGGGAAGATTTCAGCTATTCGATTTCCCTCGGCCTGCCAGAACCGAGTTTGTCCGCGTTTTCGCTGGACCCTGAAATCAAGCGCGAATGCATCTGGGCCGGCCCGGTGTTTCGTCCCGCCAGCCTGCTGGTGGATCGCAACGGGCCCATGATCCGTGCCCGGGACGGTCGCACCTGGGACGTCCTGGCTCAGTACACGCCCACCTTTGACAGTTTGTTCGACCAGGTCGGCAGCCTGCGCACCTCACCGGAGGTGCTGCAGATGCGCGAGTTCATTCGTCGCTGGCGCTTCTATGACCACTTTCGCAGCGACGCCGACGCCCCGGCGCGCCAGCCGCAACTGGGCACCCGCACGCCGGTGCTGCACCACGACGGGCGTGACCTGGCCGCTGCCCTGCAAACCATTCTTGAGATCGGCGACGATCAAGCCCTGCACTCGTCCATCAGCGACGCATTCCCCGGTGCCCGGCTGCATATCGAGAAACTGCAAGGCGGGCGTTTCGGCATCGAGTTTCATCAGCATGGCTTGCTGCGCCCGCTGTCGGCTGCCGAACTTTCCGACGGGACCCTGCGCTATCTGCTGCTGATAGCCGCACTGCTCACCCCGCGCCCACCCTCGCTGATGGTGCTCAACGAACCGGAAACCAGCCTGCACCCGGACCTGTTGCCGGCCCTGGCGCGGTTGATCATCCGCGCTTCAGCGCACTGTCAGGTCTGGGTGGTCTCCCATGCCCGGCGCTTGATCACCGCCTTGCAGCAGGACAACGACTGCAATTGCATCGTGCTGGAGAAAGATCTGGGCCAGACCGGGATCGTCGGCCAGGGAATACTGGATGCGCCGGCCTGGAGCTGGCCGGATTGATCGACGGTATTTGCAGGGGCCAAGTAAGAAGGCTATTTTTCCACTGGCTGTAGGACGGGTCTATTTCTCGACGGACCTCTCCAAGGAACCGCAGCTTATGGCCAGACTGCCTGGCCCCCATCACAAGGAAGATCACAATGGCTGACGTGAAAGCCCCGCAACACCTCGACCCACGCGACATCGTCAAACTGCTCGTGGCCCTGCGCCGCGCATTGAAAAAACCGCCTGCATAGCTACATCGATCAAGACGGGTTCTGAGCGTCGGCACAAAAAAAACGCCGACGCTGGCAAAGCCGTCGGCGTTGAAACTTAAAATCCTTGCTGTTCGATCAGAACGCCGGCAGTACCGCGCCGCTGTATTTCTTCTCGATAAATGCCTTCACTTCCGGGCTGGTCAGGGCCTTGGCCAGTTTCTGCATGGCCGGGCTGTCCTTGTTGTCCGGGCGGGCCACCAGGAAGTTCACGTAGGGCGAATCCGAACCTTCGATCACCAGCGCATCCTTGGCCGGGTTAAGACCCGCTTCCAGGGCGTAGTTGGTGTTGATCATGTCCAGGTCGACCTGATCCAGCACACGCGGCAGCATGGCCGATTCCAGCTCCTTGAACTGAAAGTTTTTCGGGTTCTTGGCGATGTCCTTGGGCGTGGCCAGGGCGTTTTTCGGGTCCTTGAGCTCGATCAGGCCCGCCTTCTGCAACAGGATCAGGGCACGACCACTGTTGCTGCCTTCGTTGGGGATGGCGATGGTCGCGCCGTCCTTGAGTTCGGCCAGGCTTTTGACTTTCTTCGAGTAACCACCGAACGGTTCCACATGCACGCCGATCACGGTCATCAGATCGGTGCCTTTGCCTTCGTTGAAGCTCTTGAGATACGGCAGGGTCTGGAAGTAGTTGGCGTCCAGGCGCTTCTGATCAACCTGTACGTTGGGTTGAACGTAGTCGGTGAACACCTTGATTTGCAGGTCCACGCCTTCTTTGGCCAGGGCCGGCTTGATCAGCTCAAGGATTTCAGCGTGGGGCACCGGGGTGGCCGCCACGACCAGTTTCTCCGCCGCCTGGGCCAGACCCGAGGTCAGGGCTGCTGCCAACGCGGTGAATAACAGAACCTTTTTCATGCAGTGTCCTTATCGAAGATCACCGTCGTCATGGACCACGGTCAAACAATGGAAGTGCCAGCGAAGTGCTATCGCTGGCGTGATGTGGACGATACCGATATTTTTTATGCCTTAACAATATCTTTTGTTGAGGTGCTTATACCCATAAGCCATAAATGAGCAGGCGTAATTTCCTCGTCAGGCAAATCGGATATCGGCGCTTCGCTTCCTGACGTCACCATAGATTTCGTCCTGTGCCTGCCCAAGCGACTGGCTGCCGAAAAATTCGTCCGCGCGCTGGAGATACTCTTTGGCTTTTTCGATGTACCGATCTCTATCGATCGTGTACCTGACGCCGTCAACCGGATACTTGACGTAACCGACCACATCCTTGGCTGTCAGTACATTCCTCAGGTCGTTTTGCACAGCGATGAAGTTACGCCGCCCGCCTTCAGGAACCAGACGGCTCGCGGCCTTGGCATATTCCCCAACACGTACCGCACGCAAGGCATTGCCACGATTCAATGTCACGGTATCACCGAGTGCCTCGACGGTTTTCTGCAACGCGACGCTTGTGCCTTTGCCCAATACCTTGCCCGCCAGGGAAGCCCCGCCAGACACGATACCCAGCGCAATACTGGTGTAACTGAGAATCTGCGTGGCGACGGCATCCGGGGCTGCCTCCGTCAACACCACCGATGCAATCGATGCCGCGCCTGACACCACTTCCAGCGTCAACGCCGCCGCAGCCGAAAATGACACCCCGACCAAAGGTGCGGATGCGCCAAGGGTCGCAAGGGTCAATGCGACGGAAGCCACAGCAAAAGCAGCAGTAAGACCTATCTTGACCCAACCCCAGGCAGAAATATGGCCTGTCGGGTCGCTGAGATTGATCGGGTCTCCCAGACAATAGGCATAAGGATTGAGGCCGCCGCCATCGAACGGGCTCCAACTGTCGGGCCGGTGGAATCGCATCAGTACCGGATCGTAAACCCGGTAGCCATTACCCAGCAGGTAACATCCCGTCACGGGGTCCAGCGGCTCGCCATTGAAACCGAACAGGCTACCCAACCCGTCGGACACCGGGCGTTGCCCATAGGGTGAATAAGCCTGCGTGGTGGTGTCTGCACCGGAAAGTGCCTGCAGGACGTTGCCGTAAGCGTCGGTGCAAAACAGCGCCGTCTCCTGGCCTTGCAACAGGGCCAGCAACTGCCGCCCTTCGCGCACGATGCTGCGCCTCTCGTCACCCGCCACTTCGCTGCACAACTGCTCTTGATGGTGGAAACGCCGGTATGCCTTCTCCCCCGTCAGCTCAAAGGCATGGAGCCAATCCGAGGCGTCATACCGATAGCGGGCCAACGTCGATCTGGAGTCCGCCGACGTCACGCTTTCCAGGCGGCCCAACTCGTCATACAGCAGCCTGCGCCCTTGCCCATCGTTGAGCAGATTGCCGTCCGCGTCATAACTGAAGGTTGTATTGCCCGCCACATAGTCGGGATGACTGTGGATGACGGCACTGAGTTGCGTTTTGTCAGCCAGGTCATACCGATAGTTCGCAATGTTCTCGCCACCGACGAAACGGGTGGTGACCTGACGAATGTTATCGAGATAGTCGTAAGTGAAATCCTGGGAAACGATAACTTTTCCCTGCGTATCCACGGGCGCCTGCTCACCCTTGCAGGCGTAACGCTCCAAGCGGCCACGCAGATCATAGGTGAACGATTCCAGGCGCAGGAGGACGTTCCCGACCTTGAGCGTGCGCTGGCTGAGCTTATCGCCGGGGCCGAACGACTGGGCCAACTCCAGGACGTCTTTTTCCTGGGAGGAGGAACGTCGAAGAACCTCGCGGCCAAACTCGTCGTACACCAGGTCGGTGACCATCGACAGGCCCGATTGAGCGTCGGTGACGGTGATACAACTGAGGTGCTCTTGAGCGTTGTACGAGTAGGCGACGCAGACTCGGCCTTGGGTGATGCCCGACAACCGTCCTGTCTCGTCATAAAGACAGGTGCGATCCGCGCCGTTAACGTCTGTATGGCAAATCGGCTTTCCCATCAACGAGTGGGTTTGCGAACTTTCGAACCGGTCGAGCGCAGTTACCCATTTTTCCTGCTTGAGCCGACCGGACGCAGAATATTCCATGCGTCGCTGCACCAGCGCGTTGGCCGACTCCTGGAGCAGGCCGGTGCGCGGATCAAAACGATGCCTTGTCGAAACCGGCGCCTGGCTGCCTGCGCGCTCGGTGACACAATCATCGAGCAACGGATCAAGGGTGAACCGCAGGACTTTGCCGGCCGCAGTGATCCTCTGCGAAGCGTTCCTGCTGGAGCCTTCATAGACCAATCGTTCAGTGCGACCATCTGAGCGATTGAGCGTAATACGCATCAGCCCATCGTAGGTTCGGCTACCCACCACGTAGTCATTGGCGCTGATTTGCGTGGGATGGTCACCCTGGCTGTGTACCGCGTACTGCTTCTTGATGACCGTACCGTCGGGCAAAACCGTACTCAGAACCCTCCCCGCCAGATCGTAGCTGAAGCGAGTCACCGCCCCGTCAGAAGCCCTTTGCCTGATGCACCGTCCCAGCCCATCGTATTCGTAGGCGGTGACCTCTCGAATAACGCCTGACAGGTCCACCCGTTCGATGCGCGACGGTTTGCCAAAAACGTTCGTGAACGTACGCGTCTTGCCGGCGCCCTCCATCCACTGTGTGCGAGTGAGCGCTACCGGGTCGACCTCATCATGCACGATCACCTGTCCACGGCGACGGACGCGGCTCTGATGTCCCCACGGGTCATACTCGTACAGGGTCTTCAGTGATTTCGCCTGGCCCTCGAACCAGTCGGTTTCTTCATCCGCCTTCAGGCGCCCGAGGCTGTCGTATTCGGCCTGATAGATCAGGCGCATGGGCGCGCCAGGCATATCGACATCCTGCTTCTGGACGCTGATGGTGCGGCCGACGCCGTCACTGCGGGTCGCTGTCTGGACACCCCGCGAATCCGTGACGATGACCGTGACAAACGGATCTTCGGGTGTGAACGGTTGATAGGTGAATTGACGCGACGCTGCGCTGTCGGTGCCTGGCATCACCGTTTCACGGATCAGTTGCCCCAGCGAATCGTATTTCATGCTGACGCTGCTGCCCCCGGATTCACGGGTCTTGATCAGCCAGTCACACTCGTCATGCCAGCTCTGTCGCAAGTGCCTCACGCCTTCGGCGCTAAAGGTCTGGTCGGTGCGGACATGCCCGTTTTCACGCTGGTAGGCATAATGGTATTCAGTCCGCACACCGCCTACCGTTTCAACTTTGCTTTGCAGCCTCGCATGGAAGACGTCATTGACGTCATTGACGTACTTTAATCGACAGTCCACCCGTGGCTCGCTGACGCCGTCTTCGTACAGTGTTTCACTGGCCAGCTGCACACAACGGCCGCCACCGGGACGTAACGAAGGCAGCTCAGCGTAGGTGTAACGGACCACCGTTGTAGGCGCGGCAGCGAAGTCAGGGGAAGCGAAAATGGACTTCTGTTTGAGCAAGGACGGCACGCCCAATGGACTGGCAGGGCAGTCAGCATCCCCTTGTGCGGGGAAGTATTCATAGACTTCACGCACTCCGCTCGGACTGGTCTTTTCCAGCAGATTCCCATGTTCATCATAGGACGTGCGGGTGACCTCGCTTCTGATTCTACTGCGCCCCGCATCCGCGGCATCGCTGCTGTCAAAGAAGCTGTCGCGCACCACGCGTTGCATCTGGAACTGTGGGGGCTGATCCTCGAAAGCCCTATTGGGGACATCGTGGTATTCGATCTCCCGCAGTTGCATCTTGCCGCCACTGATCGTTCTTTGCGAAATCATCGAATGAAAGCGGTTGTAGGTACGCGTGACGCGAGACGCCTCACGCTGACCACCTTCATCCAGGGCAATCTGTATCTGGGTGCAAGCGTACTCGTACTGCCCGCTCAAGCCATAAAGCACATCACTGTCAGCGGTCCAGAGCGCGCGCGAATCGAACCCGAGAAAGTTTCTGCGCGAGTATTCATATTTGCTCATCATGGCCGGCTGCCCCCCGCCGGGGGACATGACCGACTGGACGACAACCGGCAACGAAGAGACCGGCGCCCCCGTAGGCAAGCGATGTCCCTCAGGCCTGTAACTGAGCGTTTCCTGCGCGCCGCTTGGCTGTTGGACGTTGGTCATCAGCAAAAAACCATTGATTCGCCGATAACCAAAGGACCACATCAACTGATTATTTTCGGCCGTGACCAGAATGATGCGCTGGAGTAGTTCATTGTTGAGCGCGAACCGGTATTGGAGTCTTTTTGAAGGCATATCCGGCCACAAGGTAATGGTCGGTGGCGTTCCTCCGTTCTGGGCATAGTCGATACTCAACAGGCGGTGCTGTTGGTGATAAACCTCCGTCAGACGTCGCTGTCCGGAGATGAGCCTGTAGGCATAGCGCGTTTGCTTGCCATTGGGGCAATACGCATGCGTCAGCAGCCACTCCTCAGCCGTTGCAGAGGGGCGCGAGAGTATTTCGGTCCGCCCATCGATGTGCTCAATGACAAGTTCATCGCCTTGCACCGTAACGTTCAGGTTATCGAGCTTTTTATCCTTGAACGTGGCCTGGCCTTCGCTGACCAGAAGCTGATAGGTCACGCCGTTCGACAGTGTCAGCTTGCGTCGGCGTTGCTCATAGCTGCAGGTGCGCAGGGACCAGCCGGTGCCTAAACCCATGTTTTGATTATTGAAGGAATCATATGAAAGGGTAAGCGGTAGCTTCGACCCGCCGGCTGCGTCAGTGGGCGCTGCATCCAGCGCCACGCTGCAACTATAACTACCGGTACGAGGATCAACACCCGAACGAATGAAACTATCAAACCTGAAGGCAGCCGAAGTTAACTGCTCTTTGAATGAAACTGAGCGACTCATCTATTCTTCCTTGAACATGGTTTCTGATTTACCGGGCGACCCAGACCGCCAACGTCTCTTCAGTTATCCCGACGCGCAGTTGATGGAAATTTCCAAATACATCACGCATTTCCAGTGCAGCGCTGTTTCTATTCTCTCGGACCCACACCGGCCCACCCTTTTTTCCGAACGCCAGAACGAATGCAACCACGCCCTTTTCGCTTAAATTCCTTCCTACCGCATCCGGCCGCTCCCAACTCAAATAGGCTGACGTTCGTATTGCGCGGCCATCGCCATAGCCCACCACGTAATAACCCGAGTATCGATTGTCCGGGCTTCCTATCTGAAGATGCGTCCTCATATAAAAGTCCGCCATAAATTCCATTCGCTGCTGGTCAACGATCAACTCCAGGACAAAACCCTCGACTTTCGCGATATCAGGCGATTGGCTGGAATAGTAGGCGGGGATGGTGCGAACAGAGTACTGCTCACTTCGGTAAACAGCGGGCGCCAGTGGAATCAATACCAGAGAGCCAAACTCGCTGGCCTTGGAAGATAGAAATTTTTTGCCATCGGCCCGCGTGATGCACAGCTGTAAATCTATCGGTGTGTCGGAACGGGTCGTGACATAAAAATCTTTGGTGTAAACAAACTCACCCGACGGCACCGAGCCTTGGATAGGGCCATTCGGAGGAAGCTGGCGAAAACGGCTGTCCTCCCGCTCGGTGTACCTCCAGTCTTTGATGTCTTCGCGGTGCCGGTCTTTGGTCAATGCCAATCCGGTCAATGCATCGACCAGAACAATGGAGTCCAGCTCGGACTGGCTTAGAGCGACACTGCCCCAGAGCCAGTCTTCGACCTCGACAACCACTTTAACCTTCAATTGCTGATAACCGTTGCGGTACAACTGATTACCGCCCGAGACTGAAAAAATCTTAAAGGTTTTCAGGTCCGACCATGTCGCCACGCCAGGTTCATTATTCTTAAGTTCCATTTTCAAATCCTTAGTCCGTTACTTGATTGATAAGTGGCAGCCTTCCAGTTTGGTCGCCACATTGCTTGCGCCATTTAATTAACCATCACTACGGCGCCACCAATCAAGATCAAAACCCAGACAAATTATTTGAATGACAACTTATAACTGGCCGCAAAATGAAACAGCCCCGACATTTACGGGATCCGCGCAACAACAACGCCGACAATATAAAAATCATCAGCGCTCAAATGATTCAGTAACATTATTGACGCAGGCATCAGATCCCGGCGATCCATGTCTTTAATCGCTCAAGTTGTTGCCGGTCACCTTGCCTGATCAACTCAAGAACCATTTGCTCAATCACCGTTGCGGGTGTCGGTTGATGCGGTAAATTGAGATGTTCTGGCAATATTTGATCGCCGGTGCTCACCAGCAACGCAAAATGAATGACGTTCTCCAACTCGCGGGTATTGCCCGGCCAGTCGTGCCGTTCCAGCGCGTGCTGCGCGGCTTCGCTGATCAGCGGCACCGCCAGGCCGAGGCGCTGGCTGTAGATGCCCAGGAAGTACTCGGCCAGGGACAGGATATCGCCCACCCGCTCGCGCAAAGCCGGCAACTCGAGTTGACCTTCACTGAGATAGTCATAGAGCCGTTGGTGGAATTTACCGGCTGCCACTGCTTGCGCCAGATCGATGCTGGTGGCCGCAACCAGGCGCACATCCACAGGGCTGGGCTGGTGGGCGCCGACGCGGATGACTTCGTGGTTCTCCAGAGCCGCCAACAATTTTAGCTGGATCGGCAGCGGTAAATCGCCGATCTCATCCAGATAAAGGGTGCCGCCATTGGCCGAGCCGAACCAGCCGGCGCGGCTACTGGCCGAGCCGTTGTGGCTGCCGACGGCATAACCGAACAATTCGGCGTCGGCGTAAGTCGGGCTGATCGCAGCGCAATTGACCGAAACGAACAGTCCACCGCGAGCGCTTTCACGATGCAAGTAACGGGCAAGCAACTCCTTGCCCGTACCGGTTTGGCCGCGAATCAGTACAGCGATCGAGCGCGGCGCCAGTTGCTCCAATGCGTGGCGTAGTTGCCGCGAACGCGGGTCGACGAACACCAACGCCTTGGCGCGAATGCTCAGGGGGCTTTTTTGTGCGTCGGGAAACGTCAGCAACGGCTGACCCAGTGTTTCATGCAAGCTCATGGCAGACTCCCGCCCCAACCGCCGGGAGACGGGAGGGCAAAAAAATTCAGGCGCGACGCAGGGCGTGGTGCTCCATGCGGGTTTGCAGACGATAGAGATAGGCGAACCCCTGCTCCCAACGCTGATGGCCAGACTTGACATTGATATGCCCCGCCCCGGCCAGAATCCCGGCCTCGGCGCCCCAATGACGCGCCAGTTCAAGCGCGCGCTCAACGCTTACGGCGGGGTCATTGTCGGAACTGACCACCTGGCTCGCAAATGGCAGCAGATCGGTGGGAATCGGCGCGAAGTTGCGCAACGCAGGCGCGCAGGCCGGCCGTTCGACATCCGCCGGCGCCACCAGTAACGCCCCGCGCACCTGCTGCAGAAACTGCACCGGCGCGCTGGCCGCCCAATGGGCAACCGTGATGCAACCCAGGCTATGGGCAATGAGGATCACCGGCCTGCTGTCGGCGGCAATGGCTTCGGCCAGCGCCGCCACCCAGTCTTCACGCCGAGGGGTCAACCAGTCGCCCTGCTCGACCCGGGCACTGTTGGGCAGGCTGTTCTGCCAATGGGTTTGCCAGTGGTTTTGCGGCGATCCTTGCCAGCCCGGCACAATCAGGTAGCGAATCGATTCGTTGCGCATGGGTGCTCTCCCGCGTGTCTGTTGCAGGCGAGTATAGGGAGGTGAGCCAGATTGATTAAGGAATAAGAAGCTATTTATTAATAACAGTAAAGAATAACAACCTTTCTCTGTGAGAGCGGGCTTGCTCGCGAAAGCGCTGGGCCAGCTGTCGGTGATGCTGGCTGATACGACGCATTCGCGAGCAAGCCCGCTCCCACAGGTTCTGCTTCCGTGTCACTCGTTGCGTCCCTTGCGCAGCAACACATTCAACTGGTCCACCACTTCCGCCCAGTCCGCGTCCTCAAGGATTTCTTCACGCAGTAACTGCTGCTGGCTTGTGCTCCAGAAAAACGCGTCAGCCAAGTGCAGTTCAGGCTTGAGGGGTGAATGGGTCGTGATGAATTTGTCGATATCAACGGGGTCGTCAGACAGGCCCAATTGTTTGAACAGCGCGGGCAGGCTGTGGATCGGGGATTCCATGCGGGACTCCTGAGCATAGATCGGATGGCTGGGTTACTCCCCGCAGTCTAGCCTCTTGACGACCGCCAGACTGATCAAAATTCGATCAAATCACGCGTGAACTAGACTCTAGATAGAGTTCCCAATCACATCGCGGAGGATCCAGTGAACATTCGCTGTTTGATGGTCGCATTGCTGGCCATGAGCGGGCCCGCATTGGCGGCTGACGGACTCGCGCTACTGACGGCCAATCCCTTGGGTTTCTGGCTGATTGCCGCGGGCGTGGCCTTGCTGATCGCCGAGGCCGCCCTGCCCAACTACGGAGTCGCCGGGTTGGGCGGCATCATTCTGTGCGTCATTGGCGCGATCATCCTGACCAACGCCGATATACCGGTCCCACTGATGATCGTCCTGGGTCTGATCAGTGGCTTTTTGCTGATAGCCCTCCTGGTCCGCGCATTGAAAACCCGACCGCGCCAACCCGTCAGCGGCGATGCCGCGTTGTTGGGCAGCGTCACGGCGGTGACAGCGTTACAGGCCGGCAATAACCATCATGGCTGGATCCAGCTGGAAGGCGAACGCTGGCAGGTGACAAGCGCGATGCCGCTGCGGCCTGGCCAGGCCGTGCGGGTCATCGCACGCAAGGGTCTGCTACTGGAAGTGGCCGCCGCTGATTCACAAGGAGCCTGATATGGGTATGCAAATCGGTTTCACGATGCTGTTGTTGCTGTTGATAGCACTGGCGGCTTCAACGTTCCGGATCCTGCGCGAATACGAACGCGGGGTGGTTTTTCAGCTCGGCCGGTTCTGGCAGGTCAAAGGGCCCGGGCTGATCCTGCTGATTCCCGTGGTGCAGCAGATGATCCGCGTCGACTTGCGCACCATTGTCCTCGACGTACCGGCGCAGGACGTGATCACCCGCGACAACGTCTCGGTGAAGGTCAACGCGGTGTTGTACTTTCGCGTGCTCGATCCACAGAAGGCGATTATCCAGGTCGAAAACTTCCTCATGGCGACCAGCCAACTGGCCCAGACCACCTTGCGCGCCGTTCTCGGCAAACATGACCTGGACCAATTGCTGGCCGAGCGCGAGCAACTGAACAGCGACATCCAGCAAGTGCTGGACGCCCAGACCGACGCCTGGGGTATCAAAGTGGCCAACGTGGAAATCAAGCACGTGGATCTCAATGAATCGATGATCCGCGCCATCGCCCGGCAAGCCGAAGCAGAGCGGGAACGACGGGCCAAGGTGATCCACGCCGAAGGCGAGTTGCAAGCCTCGGAAAAACTCATGCAAGCCGCCGAAATGCTCGGTCGCCAGCCTGGCGCCATGCAACTGCGCTACATGCAGACACTGGGCTCCATTGCCGGGGACAAGACCTCCACCATCGTTTTTCCGCTGCCGATCGAGTTGCTCAAGGGGATGGCGGAGTTGTCGCCCAACAAGTCTTGATCAATTGCGCAGGGCATGGAATTCCAAGCGAAAGATCAAAGGATCGCAGCCTTGGGTAGCTCCTACACCCACTTCTGTAGGAGCTACCGAAGACTGCGATCCTTTGATCTTTTCCCCCGCCAAACCCTCGGACATTTCCTTCAATACGCAGCGTTGTTCATGAACTACGCAGCGATTTCGAGCGCCGCTAACCTTTGTCCGTCATCGCAAAAAACGGTGACACGGACGTGCAAGTCCGATCTAGGAACGCATTCGTTATGGCTATTCGCCGAGCATTTTTCTATGCTCGCCGACTGTTATGGCGGCTGCGCGTGGGAGACTTTCGGGTCTGCCGGGTTCCTGGACCGGTCTTGCACACCTACGTACAGCTGCCACCTTTTTCGAAGTGCAATCGATGGGTGTCGGCTCCACCTCCAGGGAAATCATTATGTTCAAAGCAACACCGAATCCGCCGCAAAGCGGCCATAAATCCCGCGTCGAAGCCCTCGAAGAAAAAAAGCTCGAAGACGCCGCCACCCGCGCCCTCGATTACTACCTCAAACCCCAGCCTTCCTCACCGTCCGAACCTGACAAAAACCAGCTCTTCATTGTCGCCCCCCACATCGAAACCGAAACCCTGCTCGCCAACGCCTCAGAAGACCTGCTCTCCATCAGCACCATCGCCGCCGACCTGGCTGACGATGTCGATGACTCACGCCGCTGTGTAGCCCTGGCGATCAGCCGCATGGCCGATGGGGTTCAGTTGTTGGTTGAACGGGCGTTGGATCATTTGGAAACGAAGGAGATGGCGGCGCCTGGGACCAAGGGGTAGAGCTTTGCTTTGATGCAAACTGTGCCGACGCCATCGCGAGCAGGCTCGCTCCCACAATTGGATTGGAGTACGACCGGGAGAACCAGGCCGGCTGTCAGGCCGCCTCGCTTTTGATTTTGATCTGGGGGCCCCGTTAACCACGCTGGCCGAACGCAGGTATTGCGTAGTGGGCATCCCGGCATGGATGCCGGGATAGCCGCGCTGGGCCATGGATGGCCCTTCGCGGCGGGCCCACGGAGCAATGCCTGCGTTCGGGCATGCCGAGCCTAGGCGAGGCACCGAGTGGTGGGGCAAGACCTTTTGGTTACTTTTGGGGCGTTTGCCAAAAGTGACCCGCCGTAAGGGCGGAACCGCCAGCAGCCGCTACCGCAGCAACGGATATGTACCCAGTCAACCAAATCCTGGCCGGCTATCGGGCCGCCATCGCGAGCAGGCTCGCTCCCACAGTTTGATCGACGTACAACCGGGAGAGCCAGGCCGGCTATCAGGCCGCCATCGCGAGCAAGCTTTGCTCCCACAGGGGATTGTGAGCAGTCGCGGATATTCAAACCAACACAAAACAAATGTGGGAGCGAGCCTGCTCGCGATTGCGCAGGGTCAGTCAACATTGATGCCGGCCAACGCGCCAGGTTTCGAGCGCCTCATAGGCCCCCTGCGCCCAATGCATCACCTGATTGCGCAGCCGTGACGAAGCCTCCCGACGCTTGTCCTCGCTATCACCGGCAAACGCCTGCCCCGGCTGCTTGGCATGCTGCCCCGTCATGGCAAACACTTGCCGGCGCTGGGCATCATTCAGCCCGAAAAACACCGCCAGCCGCCCTGCCATCGCATCAGGCAACTCAGCGTAATTAACCGCCAGCCCGGCAAACTCATGGCAGTGCTCCAACCCCGCCTGCAACAACCGCCCCAGCCGGCGCGCGATGAAATCTTCCTGGCCGCCGAAGGGCAATCCGTCGTCCAACACGCTTGTCCCGATCATCCCCGGCACCATGTGCATGCCGGGACGACGCCAATGGGAAACGGCGATTTCCAAAGGGTCGCGGTACACGAACAACCAAGGCGTGTCGGGAAAACATTCGCGCAGCAGCGCCAGTTCACCGATGTTCCAGGCGTCAAGCTTGATCACCAGCCGCTGTTCCATGCCTCGGCGGCGCTGCCCATAGGCCGACATCAGCCCCCTGAGTGCCACGCAGCGGTCAGCGTGCGCCATATCACCGCGCAGCAGAGTATCCAGAGGCGGCGGTTCTGAAATGACGATGTGGTCGTCCAGTTGCGCCAGCATCTGGCTGATCAATGTCGAGCCACAGCGGGAGGCATGGAAGATGAATGCACTC
The DNA here is from genome assembly GCF_900156295.1 of Pseudomonas sp. A214. Lineage (NCBI taxonomy): Bacteria > Pseudomonadati > Pseudomonadota > Gammaproteobacteria > Pseudomonadales > Pseudomonadaceae > Pseudomonas > Pseudomonas sp. A214. The sequence goes on along the minus strand of NZ_LT707062.1, from coordinate 961,535 downwards.
GGGGGCAGGCCTGGGCTTTGTTGTCTCCACTGGTCCAGGGCGCTCAAGGCTGTCTGGCGGCGGAACGCCTGATTGAAGGGCAACCGCAGGGCGTGTTCCACCGCGTCGCCGAAGAACGGTTGCGACAATCGCTCCTCCCCGAACCAGCACCAGTCAACCCGCCACTGCCCCGCCGCTTGCCACACGCGGATCGGCAGCCAGCCGTCCAGGTTCAGGCCTTCCACTGATCACTCCACTGCCGGCGACCGTTGCGCATGGTCGCCTGCAATTGCTCCCGGGTAACGTGTAAATCGCGTGCGGCAGCCATCGCGATTGCGCACTCAATGAAAGCGTCTACGTCATGCAGGCTCTGCAAAGTCCGGGCAAGTTGAGGGTCGGTTTCAACGAGCTGCTCAAAGCACACCAGATCACTTCGCTCAGCCACGATTGCCGGTGTGCTGAGCAGCCCGGCGGCGACCTGCCGTTGCAGCCATGGGCTGGGGCGGCAATCGAGCACCAGATGAATCCGCGGCTGACTGCTGTGGTTATCGACGCGATGAGGCAGCGACAGATCAAGAAACCAGCATTCGCCCGCCGTCATCGGAATGCGTTGCCCATCCAGCCAGAAATCCACGCCAAGCGGGCTGAGCAGCGGCACATGCAGGCGCAGATCGGCGTTCGCGCCACCCAGGTCATAATCGCGATGCTCGTGGATACACCCGCCGGGACCGAGTCGCAGCAGCCGGGCCGAGACGATTTCCAACGGCCAGTCGCGCAACGCCTCGTGCCACCGGTCATCCTCTGACCAGAGCGCGCGCTGCACGGGCTGACCGCGCCCGGGAGACAACGGGGTCAAGGCATCGACCGCCGAAATCAGCGACACTCCACTCCAGTCACCACTGTAGTACGCGCTGTTGAAGTGGCCTTGCCAATGATCGTCCTCAACGGCTGCCAGTGCCTGCAACAGCAAAGGCAGGTTCACCGTTACCGGCAGCCGGGAAAACGCCGGGCGCACCATGCGTACGGCCTGTTACTGGGTCACCGCCGCGGTCGGCACCGCGATATCGCCCTGGGCCCACGCCGCTTCGCGGTTGGCCAACGCCGTGGCAATGGACTGCACTTGGGTCGATTGCACTTCATCGGGCAACGGGTCGAGGCCAGCGCTGGCAAAGATCTGGCCATAGGCGTTGCGCAGGTCGGCATAGGCCAGATCCCGCCGCAAGTCAGCCTGCAGCGTATTGAGTTCGCCCTGGATCAGGTCCAGCTCACCCAAGCCGGCGGCCTGATGGCGGTTGCGCAGTTGACCCACGATCTGCCCATCGATCTCCGACAGCTGCTGGCTGGTCTTGAACTGGCGCAGCGCCTCGCGGTAATTGGCATTGGCCACGTACAGCTGCGCCAGCACGGCGATCGACATCGCCTGGCGCCGCGCCGCCGCGACCTCTTCACCGGCCTTGGCCACGTTAATGGCCGCCGGGGCGGAGATCACGTTGAACAGATTCCAGGTGACCTTCACGCCATAGTCAGCCCAGCCCTGCTCCACCAGGAACGAGTTGCTGTCGTAATGCCCCCCAGCGGAGAACTCCAGCCCAGGTAACAGGCGCAGCATGGCCTTGCGGGTTTCAGCGGCGGTAATGCGCGTCTGGTAGTCCTGCTCGCGCAGTTCCGGGCGACTGGTCAGGGCTTCCTGTTCCAGGCGCGCGAGGTCGACCTTGAGTTCCGGGATGACGTACTCATCCTGGGTGGCCAAGGTCAGCTCGGTGCCCAGGGGCAGGTTGATCAGCGTCGCCAGTTCCGTCTTGGCCAGGGACAACGCCCGGCGCTGCTCTTCGAGCTGGCGGGTGGCCTGGATCAGCGAACGCTGGTAACCCAGTGCCTGCACTGGGTCGCCAATGCGTTGCTCGCTCATGCTCTGACTGTTGCCGCGGGCCGTATCGACTCGGACCATCAAGCTGTCGATCTGCTTGAGCAGGCGCTCGGCGGCCATGGCTCGCCAGTAAGCCGAACGCACATCCTGGACGATGGTGTTGATGACTTTGCGCCGACGCTCCTGCACGATCAGCCGCTGGTCCCCGGCCTGCTTGGCGCTGATGTAACTCACGCCGAAATCGAGCACGTTCCAGACCATGGTCAGGTCGGCTACTTCGCGATCGCGGTCCTGGGAGGTCGACGGTTCCAGAGACTGGGTACCGGTTTCCACGCTCTGGCTGCTGGAAGCGCTGACGTTGTTGCGGCCCACGTAGCCGGCGTCCAGGGCCATGCGCGGCAGCATGTCGAAACTGGCCAGGTCCAGCTGACGCTTGGCCAGGGCTTCTTCCATGATCTTCAAGCGGCCTTCAAGGTTGTACTTCACCGCACGGGCCATGGCCTGGTGCAGGGTCAGCGGGCCGCTGAGGGGCTCCTGATCCTTGTACATATTCTGCAGATCGGTCCGGGCGCGCTGTTCGCTGACGCTACGCTCGATCGGCTCGCTGGTGACCGCACATCCGCTGACCGTCAACGCCAGCACACTCATTGCGAATAACTTCTGACTTCTATTCATTCCCTGGATTGCCCCTGGCTGCCCCAATTTTTTTAGTTGTTCAGGCCTGCGCCTGGCTCATGCCGACCTGTTGCAATGCCATTGCCAGGCTGTCGACCTGACGCTGCTCGGTGTCTTTGAGTTGTTGAAGTTGCTGGCCCAGGGTTGGTGCGCCGAATACCCCTTGAGACCCGTCACCGCCCTGCATCGACTGGCTGTCGAAGGCGTCCAGCGATTCACCATCGGAACCGGCATCCTGGCTGAACAGACCGGCGATCGTGCTGCTGCCGAACACCCCGCCATCGCCACCCCCGAAGCCCAGGAAGCCCTGGCCGGAGCCATCGCCCGCAGCGTCGGAGCTGAATACCTGGGCGATATAGCTCGGCGCCAGTGCACCACGGTTGATGAAAATGTCGCCGATCGGCCGAATGCCGCCGCCCACGTCGCGTTGTTCAAACAGCGGTGGAAAGCCCAGCGGCGAGCCGAGGTCACCGGTTGGCGGCGTAAAGACAATCGGCTGCAACGGCACCTCGGAGGGCGGCACGACCGTGACAGGGTCGGACGTCAGGAACTCCGGCGGTGGCTTCACATCGTTGGCCACCACGGTGTCGATGGCGTAATTGTTGGACACCGCCACGCTTGCTCCGGCGTTGCCTGTCAGGTCGCTGACGTTACTGGTGTCCAGAGCGATGAAGTTGCTCGGGTCCGTGAGGTTCACCGTGGGCGTGAACGTTGCCGTCCAGGTCCTACCGCCGTCGCTGGTGGTCAGGTTGGTCAGTTCACCGTTGGTGACGCTGAGGTCTGACAGATCGAAATCAGTCACCGGTTCGCTGAAGGTGAACGTCACCAGAGTCGTCTCGCCCGCCGTCAGGTTCGGGTCGGCGACCACGATGGTGGCCGTCGGCCGGGTGGCGTCGAGTGCGTAGTTGCTGGAAATCGCGATGCCCACGCCGGCGTTGCCGGCCAGGTCCTGCACATTGCTGGCGTCGAGCAGGATCAGGTTGGTGGCATCGTTGACGCCCGCGGTAGGCGTCAGGGTCGCCGTCCAGGTCAGGCCGCCGTCACTGCTGGTGAGGTTGGACAACACACCATTGGCGACGCTGAGATCCGACAAGTCAAAACCGGACACTGCCTCGGTGAAGCTGATGGTCACAGTAGTGCTCTGGCCGATGCCCAGGCTGGTGTCGCCCACTGTGATGGTGGCGCCGGGGCGAACCGTGTCGATGGCGTAGTTGTTGGAGTTCACCACGCCGACACCGTTGTTGCCCGACACGTTGACCACACCGCTGGTGTCCAGGCTGATCAGGTTGCTGGTATCGGTGATATTGCTCGTCGGGGTGAACGTGGCTGTCCAGGTCACGCCGCCGTCGGTGGACGAGACGTTGCTCAGTGTGCCGTTGCTCACGCTCAGGTCGGCATTGTCAAAACCGCTGACGGCCTCCGAGAAGGTGATGGTCACCAACGAGGTTTCCCCCACGCTGAGGGCGTTATCAGCCACCACGACGGTGGCCGTTGGCACCCGCGTCTCCACGGCATAATTGGCCGAGTTGGTGGTGCCTGTTCCGGTATTGCCCGCCGCATCGCTCACACCGGTATTGTCCAGCACGATCAGGTTGGTGGCGTCGGTCACGCCCAGGTCCGGCGTGAAAGTAGCGGTCCAGGTCAAGCCGCCGTCGCTGCTGCTCACCGCGCTCAATGTGCCATTTGCCACGCTCAGGTCGGCGTTGGTGAAGCCGGTCACCGCCTCGCTGAAGGTAATGGTCACTTGAGCGGTTTCGCCCGGTCTCAGCGCAGAGTCGCTCAGCACAATGGTCGCGGTCGGACGCTGGCTGTCGATGCTGTAGTTATTGGAGTCGGTCGTGCCGACGTTGACGTTGCCCGCCAGGTCGACGATACCGCCGCTATTGAGCGAAATGACGTTGCTGGTGTCGGTGACGCCAGCGGTCGGCGTGAAGGTCGCGGTCCAGGTGATGCCGCCGTCGCTGCTGCTCAGGCCGGAAATCACGCCGTTGGCAACCGTCAGGTCGGCACTGGTGAACGCGGTCACCGCCTCGCTGAAGGTGATGGTTACCAGCGAGGTCTCGCCGGCGGCAATGGCGGTGTCGGCCACGACGATAGTCGCCGTTGGGCGCACCGTGTCGACGGTGTAGTTGTTGGAGTCGGTAGTACCGACACCGGCGTTGCCCGCGCCATTGATCAGGCCGGTATTGTCCAACGTGATCACGTTGCTGGTGTCGGAAATACTGGCGCTCGGCGTGAAGGTGGCCGTCCAGGTGACGCCGCCGTCGGTGCTGCTCATGGTGCTGAGCGTGCCGTTGCTGACGGTCAGGTCCGAATTGTCGAACCCGCTGACCGCCGAGTTGAAGGTCACGGTGACCAATGACGTCTCGCCGATGCTCAGGGTGGTATCGGCAATCACGATGGTCGCCGTCGGTACGTTGGTGTCGACCTGGTAATTGTTGGAGTTGGTAGTGCCGGTGCCGGAGTTACCCGCCGCGTCACTGACCCCGGTGTTGTTCAGGGTGATGACGTTGGAGGTGTCGGTGACGCCGAGGGCCGGAGTGAAGGTGGCGGTCCAGGTAAGGCCGCCATCACTGCTGCTGACCGCACTCAGCGTACCGTTGGCGACGCTCAGGTCCGAATTGTCGAACCCGCTGACCGCCTCGCTGAAGGTAATGGTCACCAGCGAGGTTTCGCCGACGCTCAGCGCCGTATCGGCGACCACGATGGTGGCGGTCGGACGCAGGGTGTCGACGGCGTAGTTGTTCGAATCGGTGGTGCCGCTGCCGGTGTTGCCCGCGCCGTCCACCACGCCCGTGTTATTGAGCGTGACCAGGTTGGTGCTATCGCTGACGCCCGCGCTCGGCGTGAAAGTCGCGGTGTAGGTGATGTTATCGCTGGTGCTCAGCCCGCTCAGGCTGCCGTTGGCAACGGTAAGGTCGGCCAGGGTGAAACCGGTCACCGCCTCGCTGAAGGTAATTGTCACCAGCGAGGTTTCGCCGACGCCAAGGGTCGAGTCGGCGACCACGATGGTCGCGGTCGGACGCGCGGTGTCGATGGCGTAGTTGTTCGAATCAGTGGTGCCCGTACCGACGTTGCCCGCCGCATCCGCCACACCAGTGTTATCCAGGGTGATGAGGTTGCTGGTGTCGCTGACGCTAGCGCTTGGTGTCAACGTGCCGGTCCAGGTGATGCCGCCGTCGCCACTGCTCAGGCCGGTGATCGTACCGTTGGCGACCGTCAGGTCGGCGGCGGTAAAGCCTGTTACCGCTTCGTTGAAGGTGATGGTCACCAGGGATGTTTCGCCAACGCTCAGCGCGGTGTCGGCCACAACGATGCTAGCGGTGGGTCGCTGGGTGTCGACTGCATAGTTGTTGGAGCTGGTGGTGCCGCTGCCGGTGTTACCGGCCGCGTCCGCCACACCGGTATTGGCCAGGATGATCAGATTGGTGGCGTCGCTGATGCTGGCGCTCGGGGTGAGCGTCGCGGTCCAGGTGATGCCGCCGTCGCTGCTGCTCAGCCCGCTCAAGGAGCCATTGGCCACAGTCAGGTCTGCCAGGGTAAAGCCCGTGACAGCTTCGCTGAAAGTGATCGTCACCAGCGATGTTTCGCCGATATTCAGCGCAGTATCGGCCACCACGATGGTGGCGGTGGGACGCAGCGTGTCGATTGCATAGTTGTTCGAATCGGTGGTGCCGGTGCCAACGTTCCCGGACAGATCGGCAATGCCGGTGTTGTTCAGTGTGATCAGGTTGGTGGTGTCGCTGATGCTGGCGCTCGGGGTCAGTGTCCCGGTCCAGGTGATACCGCCGTCGCTGCTGCTCAACCCGGTAACCGAACCGTTGGCAACCGTCAGGTCAGCGGTGGTAAAACCGCTCACCGCCTCGTTGAAGGTGATGGTCACCACCGAGGTTTCACCGACCCTGAGGGCAGTGTCGCTGACCACGATGGTCGCTGTCGGACGCAGGGTGTCGATAGCGTAGTTGTTGGAGTTGGTCGTCCCCACGCCGGCGTTGCCATTGAGGTCCGCCACGCCGGTGTTATTCAGGACAATGAGATTGGAAGTGTCGGTGATCGCAGCGTCCGGTGTGAAGGTGGCCGTCCAGGTGATGCCACCGTCGCTGGAGCTCAGGCCGCTGATCGAGCCGTTGGCCACCGTCAGGTCCGCTGCGGTAAAACCACTGACCGCTTCGGAGAAAGTGATGGTCACCAACGAGGTTTCACCGACCCGAAGGGCAGTATCGCTGACCACGATGGACGCCGTGGGCGCCACGGTGTCGTTGACCACGTAGTTGTTCGAGTCGGTGGTGCCCACGCCGGCATTGCCGGCCAGGTCGGCAACCCCGGTGTTGTTCAGGGTGATGATGTTGGTGGTGTCGGCGATGTTGCTGGCCGCGGTCAGAGTGCCGGTCCAGGTGATGCCACCGTCGCCGCTGGTCAAGGTGCCGATGGTGCCGTTCTGCACCGTCAGGTCGGCCGCAGTGAGGCCGGTGACAGCTTCGGAGAAGGTGATGGTCACCAGCGACGTGCCACCGGAGTTCAGGTTGGTATTGGCCACCACGACGGTCGCGGTGGGCGGCGTCTCGTCCGGCACATAGTTGGTGTTGATGGTGCCGCCGTCGCCGTAGACGTTGGCCACCGACGCCGGCGAAACACCCGCGGTGCCGGCACTGGTCCCACCCACGCCGCTGCCACCGACGTTGCCGGCCAGGGCGGCGAAGTTGGCGGCGGTAATCAGGATCGAGCCTTTGTTCCAGATGGCCCCGACACCGACGCCGCCGGCACCGCCCGTGTGGTTGTAACCACCACCAGCGCCACCGCCACCACCGCCGCCACCTGCACCGACGTTGTTGGAAATAACCGAGTTGCCGATGATTCGCAGGGTCGCGCCGGTGTCGTTGTAGATACCACCGACCGCTCCGCCACCGGCGCCGCCAATATCGTTATAGCCGTCGCCACCGCCACCGCCACCGATGGATAGCCCACCGCTGACGGCTGTACCGCCTGCGGAGCCCGTGCTGTAGCCCGGATACGCGGAACCGCCAGCCCCGCCGGTGGAGGAACCACCACGCCCGCCCATGTTGAAGAAGCCCCCCCCGGCGCCGCCCTGGCCGGCCGAGCCGTTGGAGCCCGTGGCGTTGAGGGTATCGCCGCCCTTGCCGCCCGTACCGCCAGTGATCGCGCCACCGCCGCCACCACCGCCGCCGGCGTATTGCGGCGTGACACCACCACCGCCGCCGCCACCCGAAGCGGCGTTCGCGGTGACGGTGACGTTCCTCAGGGTCAGGGTGCCGGCGTTATAGATCCCGCCGCCCTTTGACACCAGCGCATCGTCGCCGCCATTACCGCCGTTACCCGCCACCATACCGCGAGTAATCACCAGGCCATCGAGGGTCGCCGTGGTGCCGGCCGTCACGTTGATGATCTGGGTGCGGTATTGCCCATCGAGGGTGACGTCGGCCACGTTGTCGTTGTTGAGATCGCCATCGATGGTGACGTTCTTGTCGACCACCAGCACCTGGGTCAGCGCGACAGTCATGCCGGCATTGAACGTGACAATGTCACCATTCTGCGCAGAATCCAAAGCGGCGCGCAGAGAACCAATACCGGAATTGAGGTTGTTGGTAGCGGTCCAGGTGGCCAGGCCCCATTGGTACTCGCTCATGGCATTGGCAGAGAGCACGTTGGCGCTTTCGATGTTGCCGGTGGCGATTTCCAGGTCCCAGTCGCCGCCAAGGCCCGTGCGATCGATGGACGCCGCCACGTCGCGGCCGGTCAACTGCGCCAGTGAATTGACCAGGCTCAGGCCACGGTCACCTTCAGCGGTGTAGCAGCCATAGATCAGAATATCGCCACCGGCGTTCATGTCCTGGCCGATCTGCGCCAGCACCTCGCTGCGGGCCTCAACGTTGTCCGCCGACAGGTAGCTGTTGCCCAACCAGAGATCGCCGGCGTTGCCGTGGGCGATGATCTGCACCGAGCTGATGCCTTGGTGGGTGTCCAGGTAATCGGCGATCTGTTGCAGGCCGTCCTTGGTGGCATCCAGTTGCACCACCTGGGTACCGGGCGCAACGCCTTCAAGGAGGCTGGCCGAGTCCTTGACCCGGGAATCGACAAACACCACGGCCTTGCCGGGCACAGCGGCCTGGGTGGCATCGGTCTGCCCTTGAGGCGCGTGGCTGTCTGAAGCCTGGTCAGCCGCAGGCGTCTTGGCCGCGTCTGCAGTGGGCTGGGCGTCCGCCTGTGCGGCATCGGCCACGGTCGCCGCCACCGCGCCGTCGAACAGCATTCGCGGCTCCAGGGACATGATCATTGGCGATGCCAGGGCCTGTGCGCCCTCGGTTACCCGCGATTTGCCTTTGCTCCACCACATGACGTTCACCTGGACTCGAACTTTTTAAACACGCAAATGAAAAAAACCGCGAGTCAACTGACCGCGGCGTCGGTTTTCATACGAATGACATTGGCGGCGCTGGCGGACCCATCGCGCCAGAACGACAACTCGGCATACTTTTCAAACAGATCCGGCGGCAACAAGGTCCGCCGGGCTTGCGGCGCGACCTTGGGCTTGACCTTGTGCAGGCCGGCAACGCCCAAGGCCTGGTCGAAGGCCGGTGCGTCGTAGGTCAAGTGATTGAAGTCGTGTTCGAACCAGGGCTCACCGATGAACTCGTACACCAGGCGCATCACCCGCTCCGGGGCTTGGCTCAACAGGTCATAGTCGACGATCAACATGGACTCGGCGTTTTCGCCGTAATACGCCTCTTTGAGCGCTGTCCAGGCAAAGCCAACCAGGCGGTTGCGCTGGGCCAGGGTTTCGCAGCGGCTGTAGACGGTGTTGCGCTCGTCATCGTCATTGAACAGCTTGGTGTTCTCGAACGGATTGGCGCGGTAAAGCCGCTCCAGGCTGTCCAGCACCCAGGCGACGTTGCGCACGCAGGCGATGGTCTTGGCCTGGGGGAACAGGTCCTGCAACGCAGGCAAGCGGGCGCACCACTGGCGATTTGTATCGAAGATGACGGGTTTGTCGGCCTTGTCGGCGTAGTAGGAGTCGAACAGCCCGCGCAACAGGCGACGGCGCAGGTCGGTGTCGATCACCGAGCCAAACTCACTGCCGGCGCTGCATTGCTGCAGGACGCTGCTGAACAGCGAACCGACGGGGCTGGTCATGCCGGCATGAAAGCGCGGGTTCTGCAGCAAAATGGCAGAAAGCAGGGTCGAGCCCGAGCGCGGTAAACCGGAGATAAAGTGAAACTGCGGCAATCCCTTCACCTTGTTTGTATTCCATTTGTAGCGCAAAGCGTAGCTGAGGAAATAATCCGCGACTAGTACTACTTTGATATCAAACCCAGCCAGATCTGTAAAAAAGATGGACGGTATAGGCGCCATGCGAACCTGAATCGATTAAGCCACTGGACAACATTTTTCCTCCCTTCCAGCCCAGCAGAATGAAATATCTCGGTCTACGCTCAGCCGTGCGTGACGAGTCGCCATACCAATAACCTGATGGATGAGGATTCTATGGAAGTATTCATCGGCACTATCCAGTCGTTCGCCTTCAACTTCGCGCCCAGAGATTGGGCCCTGTGCAACGGGCAGACGCTTGCCCTTTCCCAGTACCAAACCTTATTCGCCCTGATCGGCGTGACGTACGGGGGCAACGGCCAGACCACCTTCATGCTCCCCAACCTGCAGGGTCGCCTGCCCATGGGCATGGGCAACGGTTTGGGCCTGACGCCGCGTGTCATCGGCGAAATCTCCGGCACCGAAAACGTCACCGCGACGCAGGCCAACCTGCCCGCGCACACTCACGCCCTCACAGGGGCTACCGCCGCGACCGCTTTGCAGCTGGCGAACCCGGCCAGCAATCCGGTGAATACTCCAACGGCCACCAACTCGTTCATCGGCACCTCGGGCACCGGACCGGGCGCAGCGAATATCTATTCCGACCAGCTCGGCGCTTCACCGGTAGCGCTGCAAGGCGTGACCACCACCATCAGCGGCACGGTGTCCCCAGCGGGAAGCAGTACACCGATGGCGATCATGAACCCGTTCCTGGCGATCAACTTCAGCATCGCCCTGCAAGGCTTTTTCCCCTCCCGTAACTGATCACCCGCCGGAGGGCTGCGGTCCTCCGGCCTTTTGGAGCGCCGAGATGCTGCTGCAAGTCCAAAGCCGTCATTTCCAGCCGCTGCTGGGCCAGGTCAGCAACCTGACCCTACCCGATGGAAGTACCCTGCCCGTGCGGTTCGAAACCCTCGAGCAAGCACCTCGGGCGAAGATGCCGAACGCTGAGCGCATGCCGTTCAGCGTGGAGTTCAACAGCCTGCAGAACACGGACTTCGTGGACGGGCCCTGTGGCCTGGAGGTGCCAGAACTGGGAAGACTCGAAGGGGTGTTTGTGTCGCGGATACCGCCCATGGGACGGGATCCGGCGCTGGGGTATTTCTACATTGCGTTTAACTGAAGACTGATGATCCCTTGTGGGAGCGAGCCTGCTCGCGATGACGGTGGCATAGCCAACATCACTTCAAACTGAACCACCGCTATCGCGAGCAGGCTCGCTCCCACACGAGCCAGAAGCAGCTCAGTTCCCCTTCGGATACCAAACCAGCCGCTCCGCCGCCGGGTTGCGCTCCTGCACTTCAAAGCCCAATGCCAGGTAATGCTGGCGTGCGTGCGGGTTACTGCTCCAGACCACGGTCGCCACCGGGCAGCGGATCTGTTGTGCGGCTTTCTGTACCCCTTGCAGCACGGCCCGACCGTAACCTTGCCCGCGCGCCTGGGGGATGAACGCCAGGTACAGCACACGGATTTCATTGGGGCCAAAATCAGTGCTCAAGGCGCCAATGGCGGTGCCGAGCTTTTCCACGACGTAATGCATGGCGTTGGGGAAGTTATCCCCAAGCCCTTGCTCCTGCACCTGGAACTGCTGTGCGATCACCTGCTGTACTTGCTCGTGCTCGCCGTCGATCCATTGCAGATCCGCTCGCGCCGTCTGGTAAAGACTCTGCAGAAACGGCCCATCGCTGACCTGCGATGGCCGTACCACCAACCCCTCCGCCGCCACTGAATTCATGCTCGCTCCTTAAAACCCGCTTTCCCTGACACCCAGCGCCGCCAGCCGACGCCAGGTCGCTCCCAACACCGACTCACCGTGCCCCTGCAACACCACTACGCCACGCAGCGGTTGCGCCGGCGCAGGCGTGTTATCAACAGCACTCAAACGCACGCCATATTGCGCCTGCACCGGCTCCGCCCGTTGCTGCGAGTCACGCCGTACCGCGATCGGCCCGTGGTGATCGGACGTCAACGCCTGTTGCTCGACCCAGGCCACGCCATTGGTATCGATCTCGTTCAATTGCACGGCAATCGAGGGGTGCATTGGATCGTCAGCAATGAAACGCCCCGTGGCCCCGGGTTCGACCCGCCAAAGCTCGGCTTCGGTCAGGTAGCCGCGTAAGCGGGAGTCGGCCTGTACCACCCGCGCCAGCGGCTGTGTGGGCGACAACCAGCGCCCCACCGACAACTGTGGTAACAGATCACGCACCTGTCCGGCATGGGGCGCGCGTAACAGCAGGCGCTCACGCTGGGCGACCAGGCCCCGGTATTCGGCCACCGCTTCGGCCAGTTGTTGTTCGACGATACCGGCATCGGCGGCGGTTTCGCTGCGGCCGGCCTGGCGACGCATCTGTAACTGCTGGATCTCGATTTCCCGCCGCACAATCGCCAGGCGCGAAGCCATGTCCGGTGACTCCAGCTCGATCAACACATCGCCCTGGGCCACGGTCTGGCCGTCATGCACATTCACCTGTTTGATCCGTGCCGCCACCGGCGCATGCAAGGCACTGGCGCGACCGGCCTCAAGCATGACCGGTACCTCGACGGCGCTGCGCCAGGGCAACAGCAGCGCCAACGCCAACGCCAGTAACACCAGGCCACTGAGCAGCACTCGCGGACCATGGGCCTGCTCGCGCCGGCTCCACCACTGCCGCCATTCGTTCACGATGGGCATAAAAATGAACCACACCAATTCCACCAGCATCAGGAAAATGCCCAGCACCTTGAAGAACAGGTGATAGACCGCCAGGGCAATACCCAAAAACAACGCCGCGCGCCATAACCAGGCGCCGTATCCCCACACCAGCAAGCGACGACGCATTGTCGGCGTCCAGGGTTCCGGAGCCGGCGCGCCATAACCGAACAAGGCTTCACGCAAACGCCAGCGGCACAACGCAAACGCTCGCCCCTGGAGGTTATCCACTGCCCAGAAATCACTGAGAAGAAAATAACCGTCGAAGCGCATGAAGGGGTTCAGGTTGATGATCAACGTGGTGATCCAGGTGGCGCTGGCCAACATGAACGCGGCAGTGCGGGCCGGTCCGTCGGGCAACAGCGACCAGGCCAGCAACGCGATGCACGCCAGCAGCAATTCGGCCAGTACACCGCCGGCGCCGATCAGCAGCCGGGCACGACGATCATTGACCCGCCAGGCGTCGCTGACGTCGGTATAGAACATCGGCAACAGCACCATGAATGCCACGCCCATGCTCTGCACACGGCAACCGGCGCGCTTGGCCATGAAGGCATGACCGAACTCGTGGCACAACTTGGCGAAGAACAACGCCACCGCGAATGCCAGCGCGCCACCCAGGCTGAACAGGTGCGGAAACGTCGCCACGAAGCGCTGCCAGTCCCGCGACACCAGAAAAATGCCCACGCCCAGGGTCAGCGGCATGCCATACCGCAGGATGGCGGGCCCGTACCGCGCGAGAAAAGGCCAGGCGCGGTTGAGAAAAGCATCCGGGCGCCACAACGGAATGCGAAAAAACAGATACTGGTGCAGCAGGATCTGCCACAGGCTCTGACGCTGGGCGGCCGTCTTGAACTGATAGCTGTCGCGCTGTTGCGGGTCCATGGCGCTGATCAGATCGTGACCTCGCAAAAAGCCCAGCAATTGCTCCAGCGATTCATTATTGAGCGGAAGGCCCGGCTCACGGTTCGCGGCTTGCAGCACCTGTTCCGGCTCACCAAGGGACCAGTGCCGCAGCATGCGCATCGCCGCCGCGCCAAGCTTGAAATAGCGCCCGCGTACCGGATCGGCCAGGGTCCATTGAGGGGAGCCGTCCGGGTCCGGGGCGGCAGGGGACAATTGCAGGTCTGGCCGCAGGCTCGGCAGTCCCATGCTACAGACCCACGCTCTGGCGCAAGCCGGCCAGTGGTCGACGCAACAGGTACAGCGCCAGCGGGGCGCGATCGCCGAAAATTTTCGCCGTGCCCCGCAGACCGATGCGCGGCGCCGCGTCATCAAAACGCGCGTCCAGGCGATACGCCAGTTGCCCCGCAGCGGTGGGTTGCGCCTCGTAGGCCGAACGTTCGAGCCTGGCCAGGTGTCGCTGCAACGGATCACTGTCGAGGAACAACGCCACCTGGGCACCGGGGGCCAGGTCAATCGCGTCGCCCACCGCCAGCTCAATACGCAATTCGGCCTGGTTCGGGTCGGCGATTTCCATCAACCGCTCCCCCGTCTGCACCGGCTTGCCGAGCCAACGTTCTGCATCGGCAAATACCGCAATACCGTCCCGTTCAGCGCGCACTTCACTGCGTTTGAGCAACTCGATTGCATAGTCGCGTTCGGCGCGTTTCTGCTCGACGCGAGCGGCCAACAGATCAATCTTCGAGCTCGACTCGGCATCGGCAAACGCGCGCTGAGCGTTAGCCTTGAGTTCCGCCTCGGCCACGCCCAACACGCGCTCGGCCACATCGGCCTGGGCCTTGAGACTGGTGCTTTCGAAGCGCAATAGCAAGTCGCCGCTCTTGACGCTCTGGTTGGGTTTGACCAGGAATTGGGCGATCACCCCGTCCAAAGGTGCCGCCACCACCTGCCCGCCCAGCGGCACCACTTCGGCCGGGGCCAATACCGACTGTCGGACAGGAACCAGCAAGCCCAACAGCAGCACCGCCACCAAGGCGACCTGACGCTTGCGGGTCCAGCGCAAGCGCCACGGTTTGCGCGGTTGCAGCGCCAACCAGGCGTGGCTATAGGTGTCGCCCAGTTGCGACAGCAGCACTTGTTCAGAGGGGGGCCATGGCAGGTCACGGGCCAGCCACAAACCGCCGAACACCTGCCCCTGATGATCGATCAACGGCAGCCAGAACACCTGCCCCGCCGACAGGCTTCGCCAGTCCGCCTGAATGGAGTCGCTCACCCCATCGGCGGCAATTACCCGGGCCTGGTTCAGCAAGCCTTTTTTGAATAGCTGCGCCACCGCCTGCTCGACAAACGCCACGAACGGTGCGTTCGGATCCACGGCACTGACGCCGGTCACCGCCTGGACCTTGCCGGCGATCAACAGCGCGGCATGGCGGAACCCGAACAGGGCCTGACCATCGTTGACCAGGCTGTAACTCAGTTGCGCCGGGGTACGCGCAGCCCGCGTCTGGCGCTCCAGGTCGAGGAATCGGGCAAATACCTGTTCGGCGCTGCCCGTGATCGGCGCGTTCACTTGAACTCCGCGAAACGCGCCGTACCGCTCATGCCGGACAACAGCCCCTTGGCGTCAGGCAGCGTCGCCACCAGCAGCAAAGTCTGGCTACCCTCGTCGATGCGCGCGCCAAGGCGTTTGACCGTCGCTTGCAGCGGCTGGCCGGTTTCATCGGGGACAAAGGTGAAGGACTGGCCCGGCTTGAGCCTGCCCATCCAGCGCGAAGGCACCAGCAGATGGATTTCCAGGGTGCGGTTGTCCACCACGTCCAGCAACGGCGCGCCGGCGGCCACGCTTTCATAGCGCTGGACCTCGCGCGCCACCACCTGTCCATCGAACGGCGCGATCACGCTGCAGCGCTTGACCTGGACCTGATAAACCTGGGACTGCGCCTGCGCTTCGCTGAGCCTGGCCTCGGCGCGTGCCACTTCGAAACGCCCGACCGATTTCAACGCCGCCAATTGCTTGTTATGGGCCAGTTCTTCACTGGCACCACGGCTCGCGGCCCGAGCTGCATTGAGCTGAGCCTGGTACGCTGAACAATCGAAACGCGCCAGGGTATCGCCCTGCTTGAACGACTCCCCCTCACTGAACGGCAACTCGACAATTCGTCCAGCCAACTCACTGGCAAGCACCGCCTGATCCCGTGCCCGAAGCACGCCACGCGCCTCATTGCCGCTCGGTGCACTGGCCCTGACGCCGCTCTCGAGCAGCGGATCATCGGAAACAGGCGTCTGCGCCTGCACCCAGCACGTTACAAAGACCAACCCCCAAACCCAACTACCTGAACGCCGCATAACCGTTACTCCCTGACGGATGGGCGGAGTCTACGACAGCGGTGGGGGGCGTCAAGGGAGTAGCAGGGAGGAGGAAGCAATCTCTTGTTTCAAAAAGACCAAAGAGGAGATCAAAAAGCGCTCGGTTTTTGCTGGGATGAGTCGGTATCAAATCCCACAGAATCTTGAGAGCTTCCACTCATACAAAACGGCTTTCGGTGATGGATCTCTCGTATTCTCCGCAGGAGCCCTCAATTTCGTAACAAACGCTGACAGATCAAACAAAGAATAAGTTTGACCTCCCACCGCGCATACGCTCAACACTGATCTGCCGGTGAAAAAAGGTAAACCAAACAGCAGTTGACGCCATGTCACGCTCAACTTAGGATGGCTTTACTCAACCCCGTACGCAGAGATTCAATTTTCTGGCCGTTGGGGTGAAAAAACCGGCTTAGGCCGGTTTTTTCGTTTCTGGGGATTGAGCTTGTGCGAACCGCATTTTTTGTAGATGGCTACAACCTGTTCTATGGGCTGCTCGCGGACACACCTTACAAGTGGCTGGATCTGCGAAGTCTGTTGTCGCATATCGCGCATATCGAAAATCCGCAGAGCACCACTTCCTCGGTTGATTACTTCACCTCCTCGGTCAAACCGTCATTGGCCACCCGGGGTCAAGCATCAAAAGAAGCGCAAGACACTTATATTCGCGCCCTGAAGAGCACCCATATCTGTGTCCATTACGGTCACCATCAACTTGAACCTGCCAAGGCCCCTCGCTTTATTGATAGAAAGACGAAAGCGTCTCGCAACGACAAAGTCGACATCTGGAAGCTGGAGGAGAAAGAAACGGACGTTCACATAGCAATCAGCATGTATCGAACCGCTGCCAAGCAAACGAAACTGAAGCATCATGAACGGTTGGAGCAGTTGGTGCTTGTATCCAGCGACACCGACATGACGCCGGCCTTGAGAGCCGTACGAGAAGACTTTCCTGCAATAACCGTCGGCGTCATTCTTCCCCACAGAGCCGAGCTGAATCGCCCGTCTCCAGGTTCGCTAAAGCAGCACGCCCACTGGACACGCCGCGTTGTCACCTGTGAGGAACTCCAATCCCACCAGTTCCCCACCCGAGTACCCACCCACAAAGCCCCCGCTATCAAACCGGATTACTGGTAAACCCCTGCAGCCGGATATACCGACGCCCAGCTCCGATACCTCTAGTCCTACCGTGGCAAAGCACTATCGCGACACAGCCAGTCACCCTGTGGGAGCGAGCCTGCTCGCGACGACGTCAGCCCAGACAACTCAGCATTTGTGACGAGGAGGCCCGCTCAAACACTACCGCTCGTGCAACGCCTCGGCCCGCGCCTTGATGATGGGTTTGAGCAGGTAACTGAGTACGGTTTTCTTGCCGGTGATGATGTCCACCGAAGCCACCATGCCCGGGATGATCAACAGGGGTTTTTCAGGGGTGCCCAGATGACTGCGCTCGGTGCGCAGCTTGATGATGTAGTAAGTGGTTTTCTTGTCTTCGTCGGTGATGGTGTCGGCGCCGATCTGCTCCAGCTTGGCTTTCAGCCCACCGTAAATGGTGTAGTCGTACGCGGTGAATTTCACCGTGGCGTCCTGGCCGGGGTGCAGGAAGGCGATGTCCTGGGGACGGATTTTCGCTTCCACCAGAAGGGTGTCGTCCAGGGGCACGATTTCCACCAGGTCACTGCCGGGCTGGATGACCCCGCCGATGGTGTTCACCAGCAACTTGTTGACGATACCCCGCACCGGCGAGGTGACCAGTGTACGGCTTACCCGATCCTCCAAAGCCTTGCCGGTGGCCTGGGCCTTGTTCAGGTCGGTACGCGCCTCATTGAGTTGGGTCAGGGCTTCGCTGCGGAACTTGCCGCGCGTCTCATCGATCTTGCGCTGCACTTCCTTGATCGCCGATTCAGCGCGGGGAATCGCCAGTGTCGTGGCGTCGAGTTGCCCACGGGTTTCGACTTCAGCCCGCTTGAGCCGCAGCACTTCCACCGGTGACACCGCACCCTGGGCTACCAGCGGTTCGGACATGTTGATCTCCTGGCGTTGCAACGACAGGGCGGAGCGGTACTGCGACTGCTTGGAAACAAACTCGCGCAACTCCTGCTGACGCTGGATCAACTGCTCCTGCAACCCGCCGATTTCATCGTGCAGTTGCTGGCGGCGGCTGATGTACAGCGACTCTTCGCTGGCGGCCTGGCGCGGAACCGCCTTGAGCACGTCCTCCGGGAAGTTCAGCGGCCGGTCATCGACTTCGGCACTCAGCCGCTCGACCCGCAACAACATGGACAACCGATCAGCCTCGGTCTCCCCAACGTTGGAGACAAACCGAGTGTCATCCAGACGAATCAACGGCGCGCCGGCCTCGACGATCTGCCCTTCGCTGACAAACAGCTCGGCAACGATCCCGCCTTCCAGGTTCTGGATCTTCTGGATCTTGGACGACGGAATCGCCTTGCCGTCGCCCTTGGTCACTTCGTCGACCTGCGCGAAGTTGGCCCACAGCAACAGGAAGACAAAGAAGCCGATGATCCCCCAGATCGTCAGCCGCACCACTCGCGGAGCGTCTTCGATCAGGGCTTTGTTGACCTCAGGCAGAGGCTGGCCATGCAGCGAGTCCGAGCCCTTGAAATAGCGGCCCACGGCATTTTTCAAACCCGACTTAAGCAACACTGATCTGCCCCTTCTTCAACGCTTCCATCACCGCGGCTTTCGGGCCGTCGGCGAGGATCTGCCCACGGTCGATCACCAACAGGCGGTCCACCAGCGACAGCAAGGATGCCCGATGCGTCACCAGCAGCACGGTCTTGTTTTCCACCACGGCGGCCAGGCGCTGTTTCAAGCGTTCCTCACCGGTGTTGTCCATGGCGCTGGTGGGTTCATCCAACAGCAGGATGGGCGGGTTGAGCAGCAGCGCGCGGGCCAGGGCGACGTTCTGTCGCTGGCCGCCGGACAGGTTCTGCCCGCGCTCGCCAACTTGCAGTTCATAGCCTTGCGGGTGCAAGCGCGCGAACTCATGCACACCGGCAAGTTCGGCGGCCTGGAGCACCAGTTCGTCCTCGACGTAACGGGCGCCGGAGGTCAGGTTGTCCCGCAGGGTACCGGCCAGCAGCTGGATATCCTGCGGCACATAACCGATGTTGTAGCGCAGCTCGCTGACGTCGATCTGGCGAATGTCCACGCCATCCACCAACAGCGCTCCGTCGTCCGGTTGATACAGACCCACCAGCAACTTGGCCAGGGAGCTCTTGCCCGAGCCGCTACGACCGATGATGCCGATTTTTTCCCCGGGCTTGATCACCAGGTTGATGTTCTTCAGCGCAGCGTTCTGCTGGTTCGGGTAGGTGAAATTCAACTGACGGCATTCGATGGCACCCTGCAAGACCTTACGGCTCAACGGGCGCTCTTCGAAGTTGCGCTCCTGGGGCAGCTCCATCATCTGATCGACCGAAACCATGGTCACCCGCGCCTGCTGATAGCGAGTCAACAGACCCGACAGCGACGCCAATGGGCTGAGGGCGCGGCCACTGAGCATGTAGCAAGCGATCAACCCACCCATGCTCAGGTTGCCGGCAATGATCTGATAGACGCCGAAGACAATCATGATCACCCCGGCCAACTGCTGGATCAGCAAGGTGATGTTCATCGCCAGGCCGGACAGCATCTTGACCCGCAGCTCGAGGCGGCTGAGGGTGCCGATGGTTTGTTCCCACTGATACTGGCGCTCGCTCTCGGCGTTGTTGACCTTCACCGCATCCAGACCGGCCAGGGTTTCGATCAGGCTGGATTGACGCTCGGCGCCCAGGGCCATGGTTCGCTCCATGGTCGCCACCAGGGGCTTTTGCAAGGCGTAGCCGATCAGCAGGGCAATCGGAAAGGCCAGCACCGGAATCCATACCAGATGCCCACCGAGGATCGCGATGACCATGAAAATCAGCAAGGTGAACGGCAGGTCAATCAGGCTGGTAAGGGTCAGCGAGGCGAGAAAGTCCCGCAGGCTTTGGAATTCATGGATGTTCTGGGCAAAGCTGCCCACCCGTGCCGGGCGATACTTCATGGCCATGCCAACGATGCGCTCGAACAGCGTCGCCGAAATGATCAGGTCGGTTTTCTTGCCGGCCAGGTCCAGGCACAGGCTGCGCAACATCTTGAGGATCAGGTCGAACACATAGGCGCCGGTAATACCGATCGCCAGCACCCACAGGGTGGACTCGGCCTGGTTCGGCACCACGCGATCGTAAACGTTCATCACGAACAGCGGCGCCGCCATGGCGATAATGTTGATCAGCAAGCTGGCAGCGATGGCGTCGGCGTACAGCCAGCGCGAGCGCTTGAGCGTGTCGCGGAACCACGAACGCGCCCGAGGAATGAGCGTGCCGTGGTTCACGTCGAATTTGTGTTGCGGTTGAGCGAAGAACACTTTGCCGCTGTAGTCGTCGGCCAGCAGTTCACGGCTGACCGTCACTTCGCCGCCATCACTTTCGCTGAGCAGCAGACGCGCCTGGTCATCGCCGACCCAGCCGAGCAACACCGCGCTACGACCCTCCTTGAGCAACAGCAGGGCCGGCATGGCGATGGTCGGTATCTGCTCGAGCTTGCGTTGCAGCACCCGGCCTTGCAGACCGGCACGTGCTGCCGCTCGCGACAATAATTCGACGCTCAGCCGTTGCTTGGGCAACGGCAGGCCGGTGGTGAGCATCGCCGCGCTGGCCGGCTTCTGATGGAGCATGCAAAGCGCCAGCAAGCCGTCCAGCAATGGGTCGTCGTGCAGCGTGCGTGGATCATGGATGAGTTCGGCTCGACTGACTTCTGATTCCACGCTGGGCACTCTTTGCTGATCAAAACGGGATGGATGACTCAATTCATCCCAGGCAACTGGACCCTGGGCTTGACGTCATTCTGCACAACGGATGCCAACGGCGCGACAACCCCCTGACTTTTGAGCAACTGCCCCATGGTTGCCTTGATCCGATATTGGCTGAACAACTGCACGTTCTTGATCTCCGCCAGACGGCGGGAGGCGCTGAACAGCTCGTTTTCGCTGTCGAGCAAGTCGAGCAGGGTCCGCTCGCCGAGACCGAACTGCCGCTGGTAGGCGGTGCGTACGTTGGCGCTGTGATCGACGTACTGCTGGGCAATCGGTACCTGGGCGTTGGCGTTGTTGAGGGCGTTCCAGGCCAGGCCCAACTCTTCAGTCAGTTGACGCAGGGCGTTGTTGCGGATGTCCAGGGCCTGGTTCGACAGATACGACTTGGACTCCAGATCCGCCTTGTTGCTACCACCGGCGTACAGGTTGAAACGCATGCGCAGCATGGCTTGCCATTCGTTGTTGTGACCGTTCTGACCATCCAGATCGTTGTCGGCGGTACGGCCCAACTCGGCGTCGAAGCGGGGGTAGAAGCTCGACTTGGCGGCTTCGTACTGTTGCTCGGCGGCCGCGATGTCGGCTTCGGCGGAACGCAACACCGGGCTGTTCTCCAGCATCTGGGCACGGGCTTCGTTCAGGTTGGCCGGCAACAGCGCCAGAAAATCGGCGGGACGTTCCAGCTGGTCGGGCATCTGGCCCACTGCGCTGAGGTAGTTGGTCTCGGCGTCGGCCAGATTGGTCTGCTCGGTGATCAGGTTGTTGCGGGCCTGGGCCATGCGCGCCTCAGCCTGATCCAGATCGGCGCCGCTGCCCACGCCACGGTCTGTGCGCAGCTTGATTTGATCGAAGATGCGCTCGTGACTCTTGAGGTTTTCCTCGGCCAGACGTACGAACTCGCGTCGGGTCAGCACGTCCAGATAAACCTGGGCCACGGTCAATCCGGTGCGCTCGGACGCGTCCAGCAAGGAATAGGCACGGGCATTCACGGTGGCTTGTTGACGCCCCACTTCGCTGGACGTCGCAAAACCGTCAAAAACCATTTGCGTCAGGCGCAGGCTGGACTCGCTACGGTTCAAGGTTTCCCAATGATTATTGCTGCCCGAGCGGGTCGTCACACTGTCAGTACCTTCGCGACCGTACCCCGCCGCAAGGTCCACTCTAGGCAGGTAGCCGCCTTTAGCGGCCTTGAGTTGGTAGTCCGCCGCCAGTCGGCTGTTCACACCGGCCTGAATCTCAGGATGGACATCCAGCGCCTGTTGCATAGCCTGCGGCAAGGTTTGTGCTTGTACGAAACTGGCGGCGAGGGCGAAAGGTAAAGCCTTGAACAGGTGCAAACGCATGGTTGGATTATTCCCGAAACTCTTGTCTTGAATCACAGCGAAAGGTGGCGCTGCATCGGATGATGGCAACCGGGATGACCGTATGTCGGAAAGTTCGAAACAGGCAGTGAATCATGCACCGAAAGAACAGGTCGCCGCTTAAATATCAATGTGACATTACTGAAGCGATTGTTTAGGATGGCCAGCAGAAGGTCAATAGTTTGGCATAAACAAAAAAATCAAAAAAACCAAGCCAAAATATTGACGTCATGAAGCGTCAAAACAACCTTATTTAGCGAAGCAAGAGCGTCCAGACCGGCGCAGCCAGAGGCTGTTAGGTACATGGAAGTCTACTGAACGTGGCACCCGGAGAGTCTTCAATGAGCAGTGTTATTGCCGTCGTCAAAAGCATTGTTGGTCAGGTTTTCGTCGTATCCCCCCAAGGCATCCGGCGTGTGCTCATTGAAGGTGACCGCCTGTCCACAGGCGATCAATTGGACACCGGCGCTGCTGGCGCCGTTACATTGGAACTGGCCGATGGGCGCACGCTGGACCTGGGTCGCGACACCCAGTGGAGCGCCACTGCCCCGGACTCCTCCACCGATCTCGCCCAGGCCACTGCCCAGGCTGCACCGTCGGTAGAAGAACTGCAGCAGGCCATTGCCGCCGGCGTCGACCCGACGACCGCCCTTGAAGCCACCGCCGCTGGCGCCACTGCTGCAGGTACGGGTGGGGCCGCCGGTGGCGGCCACAGCGTTGTGATGCTGGATGCCACCGCTGGCAGCGTCGACCCGACCATCGGGTTCCCGACTGAGGGTTTGAGCGCAGCCGCGGCCGCTGACGATGACATCACCGGCGGCGACACCGACGCCGATACCACTGCCAACGCGGTGCTTGATTCGACGTTGACCCTGAGCGCCACCCCGACCCTGACCGAGGCCGGCGGCGTGCTGGTCTACACCGCGACCGTCACCCAGGCGCCTCAGACCAACCTGATCGTGACCTTGTCCAACGGCGCAGTGATCGTGATTCCCGCCGGGCAACTGACCGGCAGCGTCAACGTCCCCCTGGCGCCGAACGACACTGTCTATAACGACCCTAGCCAGATCAGCGTCACCGTCACCGGCACTACTGGCGGCACCGGCATTGCCGTGACCTTGCCCACCACACCGGCAGTGACCCAGATCACCGACACCGTGGACACCACCACCGTCACTTTGACGGCCGGCAACACCGTCACCGAAGGCGGCCAGATCACCTACACCGCCACCCTGACCAACCCGGCCCAGACGCCAGTGACCGTAACCTTGAGCAATGGCTCGGTCATCACCATCGCTGCGGGCCAGACCACCGGCACCGTCAACGTCGACACCCCGGCCAATGACGTCTACAACAACGGCAGCACCGTCAGCACCACTATTACCGGTGCCACGGGCGGCAACTTTGAAAACCTGGTGCCGAGCACCACGCCTGCCGTGACGACGATCACCGATTCGGTGGACGCCACCGGCCTGACCTTGACCGCCAGCAACACCGTCACCGAAGGCGGCCAGATCACCTACACCGCCACCCTGACCAACCCGGCCCAGACGCCGGTGACCGTGACCTTGAGCAATGGCTCGGTCATCACCATCGCCGCCGGGCAAACCACCGGCACCGTCAATGTCGATACCCCGGCCAACGACGTTTACAACAATGGAAGCACCGTCAGTACCACCATTACCGGTGCCACGGGCGGCAACTTTGAAAACCTGGTGCCGAGCACCACGCCTGCCGTGACGACGATCACCGATTCCGTGGACGCCACCGGCCTGACCCTGACCGCCAGCGACACCATCACCGAAGGCGGTCAGATCACCTACACCGCCACCCTGACCAACCCGGCCCAGACGCCGGTGACCGTGACCTTGAGCAATGGCTCGGTCATCACCATCGCTGCCGGACAAACCACCGGCACCGTCAACGTCGATACCCCGGCCAACGACGTCTACAACAACGGCAGCACCGTCAGCACCACTATTAGCGGTGCGACTGGCGGCAACTTTGAAAACCTGGTGCCGAGCACCACGCCTGCCGTGACGACGATCACCGATTCCGTGGACGCCACCGGCCTGACTTTGACCGCCAGCGATACCATCACTGAAGGCGGCCAGATCACCTACACCGCCACCCTGACCAACCCGGCCCAGACGCCGGTGACCGTGACCTTGAGCAATGGCTCGGTCATCACCATCGCCGCCGGGCAAACCACCGGCTCCGTCAACGTCGATACCCCGGCCAACGACGTCTACAACAATGGCAGCACCGTCAGCACCACCATTACCGGTGCCACGGGCGGCAACTTTGAAAACCTGGTGCCAAGCACTACACCTGCCGTGACGACGATTACCGACTCGGTGGACGCCACCGGCCTGAGTTTGTCAGCTTCCACTGAAGTGGCCGAAGGCGGTTCGATTGTCTACACCGCGACCCTGACCAACCCCGCTGGCACTCCGGTCACCGTGACCCTGAGCAACGGCGCTGTAATCAACATCGCCGCCGGTGCCACCACCGGCACTGTGACCGTCAATGCGCCGACTGACGACGTCTACAAAGACGCTGGCAAAGTCGAAGTCAGCATCGATAACGCAACGGGCGGTAACTTCGAGAACCTCGTTCCGAGCACGACTCCGGCCGTGACTGATGTCACCGATACCATCGATACGTCGACTGTCAGCCTGACCGCGACTTCCTCCGTGGCTGAAGGCGGAACCGTCGTTTACACCGCTTCGGTCAACGCACCGGTCACCGGCGCTCCGTTGGTCGTAACGTTGAGCAACGGCCAGAGCATCACCATTCCAGTCGGTTCCAGCAGCGGTTCGGTCAACTTCGTGACCCAGAACGATGCCCTTGCCGGCGGCGACAACCTGAGCGTCAAGATTGATGATGCTCAGGGCGGCAACTACGAAAAACTGGACATCGACGCGACTCCCGCTGATACCACCGTTACCGATGTGCAGGACACGACTGGCCTGACACTCTCGGCCACTGACACCGTTGCCGAAGGCGGTTCGATTGTTTACACCGCAACCCTGACCAACCCCGCTGGTTCGCCAGTGACCGTGACTCTGAGCAACGGCGCTGTAATCAACATCGCTGCCGGCGCTACCACCGGCACTGTGACCGTCGATGCGCCAAAAGACGACGTCTACAAAGACGCCGGTAAAGTCGAAGTCAGCATCGACAACGCCACGGGCGGCAACTTTGAGAACCTGGTGCCGAGCACCACGCCAGCCGTCACCGACGTGACCGACACCATCGACACCAGCACGGTTTCGCTCACTGCGACCGCGAATGTAGCTGAAGGCGGCACCGTGGTTTACACCGCCTCGGTCAACGCACCGGTCACCGGCGCTCCGTTGGTCATCAACCTGTCGAACGGCCAGAGCATCACTATCCCGGTTGGCTCCAGCTCCGGTTCGGTGAACTTCGTTACCCAGAACGATGCTTTGTCAGGTGGTGATTCGCTGAGCGTCAAGATTGATGATGCTCAGGGCGGCAACTACGAAAAACTGGACATCGATGCCACTCCGGCTGACACCACCGTTACAGATGTGCAGGACACGACTGGCCTGACCTTGAGTGCTACCGATTCGGTTGCTGAAGGTGGTCAAATCACCTACACCGCAACCCTGACCAACGCCGCTGGCTCGCCGGTCACCGTGACCTTGAGCAATGGCGCAGTGATCAACATCGCTGCCGGCGCCACAACTGGCACCGTCACCGTCGATGCTCCAAAAGACGACGTCTACAAAGACGCCGGCAAGGTCGAAGTCAGCATCGATAACGCCACGGGCGGCAACTTCGAGAACCTGGTACCGAGCACCACTCCAGCCGTCACCGATGTCACTGACACCATCGATACGTCGACTGTCAGCCTGACCGCGACTTCCTCCGTGGCTGAAGGCGGCACCGTCGTTTACACCGCTTCGGTTAACGCTCCGGTCACCGGCGCTCCGCTGGTGATCACCCTGTCGAACGGTCAGAGCATTACCATTCCAGTCGGCTCCAGCTCCGGCTCGGTCAACTTCGTTACCCAGAACGATGCTTTGTCAGGTGGTGATTCGCTGAGCGTCAAGATTGATGATGCTCAGGGCGGCAACTACGAAAAACTGGACATCGATGCCACTCCGGCTGACACCACCGTTACAGATGTGCAGGACACGACTGGCCTGACCTTGAGTGCTACCGATTCGGTTGCCGAAGGTGGTCAAATCACCTACACCGCAACCCTAACCAACGCCGCTGGCTCGCCGGTCACCGTGACCTTGAGCAATGGCGCAGTGATCAACATCGCTGCCGGCGCTACTACCGGCACTGTGACCGTCGACGCGCCGACTGACGATGTCTACAAAGACGCTGGCAAAGTCGAAGTCAGCATCGACAACGCCACCGGCGGCAACTTCGAGAACCTGGTGCCAAGCACCACTCCAGCCGTCACCGACGTGACCGACACCATCGACACCAGCACGGTTTCGCTCACTGCGACCGCGAATGTAGCTGAAGGCGGCACCGTGGTTTACACCGCCTCGGTCAACGCACCGGTCACCGGCGCTCCGTTGGTCATCAACCTGTCGAACGGCCAGAGCATCACTATCCCGGTTGGCTCCAGCTCCGGTTCGGTGAACTTCGTGACCCAGAACGACGCCCTTGCTGGCGGCGATAACCTGAGCGTCAAGATCGACGACGCTCAGGGCGGCAACTACGAAAAACTGGACATTGATGCCACTCCAGCGGACACCACCGTTACCGATGTGCAGGACACGACCGGTCTGACCTTAAGTGCAACCGATACCGTTGCTGAAGGTGGTTCGATCGTTTACACCGCCACATTGACCAACGCCGCTGGCTCGCCAGTGACCGTAACCCTGAGCAATGGCGCCGTAATCAACATCGCTGCCGGCGCCACCACCGGCACTGTCACTGTCGATGCGCCAAAAGACGACGTCTACAAAGACGCCGGCAAAGTCGAAGTCAGCATCGACAACGCCACCGGCGGTAACTTCGAGAATTTGGTGCCGAGCACCACTCTAGCCGTCACCGACGTGACCGATACCATCGACACCAGCACGGTTTCGCTCACCGCGACCGCAAATGTGGCCGAAGGCGGCACCGTGGTTTACACCGCTTCCGTCAACGCGCCAGTCACCGGCGCTCCGTTGGTCGTGACGTTGAGCAACGGCCAAAGCATCACCATCCCGGTTGGCTCCAGCAGCGGTTCGGTGAACTTCGTTACGCAGAACGACGCTCTTGCCGGCGGCGATAACCTGAGCGTCAAGATTGATGATGCTCAAGGCGGCAACTACGAAAAACTGGACATCGACGCCACTCCGGCTGACACCACCGTTACCGACGTTCAGGACACGACTGGCCTGACGCTCTCGGCCACTGACACTGTTGCTGAAGGCGGTTCGATTGTTTACACAGCGACATTGACCAATGCCGCTGGCTCGCCAGTGACGGTGACCTTGAGCAACGGCGCTGTAATCAACATCGCTGCCGGCGCCACCACCGGCACCGTCACCGTCGATGCTCCAAAAGACGACGTCTACAAAGACGCCGGCAAGGTCGAAGTCAGCATCGACAACGCCACGGGCGGCAACTTTGAGAACCTGGTGCCGAGCACCACTCCAGCCGTCACCGATGTCACTGACACCATTGATACTTCGACTGTCAGCCTGACCGCGACTTCCTCCGTGGCTGAAGGCGGCACCGTCGTTTACACCGCTTCGGTTAACGCGCCAGTCACCGGCGCTCCGTTGGTCGTGACGTTGAGCAACGGCCAAAGCATCACCATCCCGGTTGGCTCCAGCAGCGGTTCGGTCAACTTCGTTACACCAAACGACGCCCTTGCTGGCGGCGATAACCTGAGCGTCAAGATCGACGACGCCCAGGGCGGCAACTACGAAAAACTGGACATCGATGCAACTCCGGCGGACACCACCGTTACTGACGTGCAGGACACCACTGGCCTGACGCTCTCGGCCACTGACACCGTTGCCGAAGGCGGTCAAATCACCTACACCGCGACATTGACCAATGCCGCTGGCTCGCCAGTGACCGTGACTCTGAGCAACGGCGCTGTAATCAACATTGCTGCTGGTGCTACCACTGGCACCGTGACCGTCGATGCGCCGACTGACGACGTCTACAAAGACGCCGGCAAGGTTGAAGTCAGCATCGATAATGCCACCGGTGGCAACTTCGAGAATTTGGTGCCAAGCACCACGCCAGCCGTCACCGACGTGACCGACACCATTGATACCAGCACGGTTTCGCTCACCGCGACCGCAAATGTGGCCGAAGGCGGAACCGTGGTTTACACCGCCTCGGTCAACGCACCGGTCACCGGCGCTCCGCTGGTGATCACCCTGTCGAACGGTCAGAGCATCACCATTCCAGTCGGCTCCAGCTCCGGTTCGGTCAACTTCGTGACCCAGAACGACGCCCTTGCTGGCGGCGACAACCTGAGCGTGAAGATCGACGATGCCCAGGGCGGTAACTACGAAAAACTGGACATCGACGCCACTCCAGCGGACACCACCGTTACGGACGTGCAGGACACTACCGGCCTGACGCTCTCGGCCACTGACACTGTTGCCGAAGGTGGTTCGATTGTTTACACCGCAACCCTGACCAACGCCGCTGGTTCGCCAGTCACCGTGACCCTGAGCAACGGCGCCGTGATCAACATCGCCGCTGGCGCCACCACCGGCACTGTGACCGTCGATGCACCAAAAGACGACGTCTACAAAGACGCCGGCAAGGTCGAAGTCAACATCGATAACGCCACGGGCGGCAACTTCGAAAACCTGGTACCGAGCACGACTCCGGCAGTGACTGATGTCACTGATACCATCGACACCAGCACCGTTTCGCTGACCGCGACCTCGACTGTGGCCGAAGGCGGCACCGTGGTTTACACCGCCTCGGTCAACGCACCGGTCACCGGCGCTCCGTTGGTCATCAACCTGTCGAACGGCCAGAGCATCACCATCCCGGTTGGCTCCAGCAGCGGTTCGGTCAACTTCGTGACCCAGAACGATGCCCTTGCTGGTGGCGATAACCTGAGCGTCAAGATCGACGACGCCCAGGGCGGTAACTACGAAAAACTGGACATTGACGCGACTCCCGCGGACACCACCGTTACCGACGTTCAGGACACCACTGGCCTGACCTTGAGTGCTACCGATTCGGTTGCCGAAGGTGGTTCGATTGTTTACACCGCAACCCTGACCAACGCCGCTGGTTCGCCAGTCACCGTGACCCTGAGCAACGGCGCCGTGATCAACATCGCCGCTGGCGCCACCACCGGCACTGTGACCGTCGATGCACCAAAAGACGACGTCTACAAAGACGCCGGCAAGGTCGAAGTCAACATCGATAACGCCACGGGCGGCAACTTCGAAAACCTGGTACCGAGCACGACTCCGGCAGTGACTGATGTCACTGATACCATCGACACCAGCACCGTTTCGCTGACCGCGACCTCGACTGTGGCCGAAGGCGGCACCGTGGTTTACACCGCCTCGGTCAACGCACCGGTCACCGGCGCTCCGCTGGTGATCAACCTGTCGAACGGTCAAAGCATCACCATCCCGGTTGGCTCCAGCAGCGGTTCGGTCAACTTCGTGACCCAGAACGACGCCCTTGCTGGCGGCGACAACCTGAGCGTGAAGATCGACGATGCCCAGGGCGGTAACTACGAAAAACTGGACATCGACGCCACTCCAGCGGACACCACCGTTACCGATGTGCAGGACTCGACCGGCCTGAGCCTGAGCGCTACCGATTCGGTTGCCGAAGGTGGTCAAATCACCTACACCGCAACCCTGACCAACGCCGCTGGCACTCCGGTCACCGTGACCCTGAGCAATGGCGCCGTAATCAACATCGCTGCCGGCGCCACCACCGGCACGGTCACTGTCGATGCGCCAAAAGACGACGTCTACAAAGACGCCGGCAAGGTCGAAGTCAGCATCGACAACGCCACCGGTGGCAACTTCGAGAACCTCGTCCCGAGCACCACCCCAGCCGTCACCGACGTGACCGACACCGTCGATAACACCATCGTCAGCATCACCGGCAGCACTTCGGTCACCGAAGGCCAGGCCGCGACGTACACCGTGAGCCTGACGAACCCGGCGCAAGCCGAAGTGACGCTCAAGATCGTCTACAGCGGTACCGCCGCCGACGGTACCGACTTCACCGGTGTCTACACCGTGAAGATCCCGGCCAATGCCACCAGCGCCACTTTCAACGTGGCGACGCTGGACGACAAGATCACCGAAGGTACCGAAAACTTCGTGGTCAAGATCGACTCGGCCACCGGCGGCAACTTCGAAAACCTGGCCGTCAGCGGCACCAACGGCAGCGTCAGCACCTCGATCATCGACAACGATGCACCGCCGGTACTGGACCTGGATGCCAACAACTCCAGCGGCAAGACCGGCGCCGATTACCAGGTGACCTTCACCGAAG
Source organism: Pseudomonas sp. A214 (assembly GCF_900156295.1). Classification (NCBI taxonomy): domain Bacteria; kingdom Pseudomonadati; phylum Pseudomonadota; class Gammaproteobacteria; order Pseudomonadales; family Pseudomonadaceae; genus Pseudomonas; species Pseudomonas sp. A214. Next base: position 931,035 of record NZ_LT707062.1, on the reverse strand, counting down.
GCACCACCGGTCCGGGCGTGTCCATCGGCGACACCGACCTGAAAATCACCGACCCGGACAGCACGATGCTGACCGGCGCCACCATCGTGCTGACCAACCGTCAGCCCGGCGATGCGCTGAACCTGGGTAACAGCGTCAACGGCATCAGCATCAACGCCAACAGCACCAACGGCACGGTCACCCTGACCCTGTCGGGCAATGCGACGCTGGCCGACTACATGCAGCAAATCAAGAACATCAGCTTCACCAACAGCAGCGACGACCCGAGCACCGTGCCGCGCATCATCACCGTGACGGTGACCGACGGCACAAACTACTCCAACACGGCCACCACCACCGTGAACGTGGTCGGGGTCAACGATGCGCCGGTCGCAACCGGTGGCGCGGTGACCGGTACCGAAGACACCTCGTTGATTCTTGGCTGGTCGACCTTTGGTGTCAGCGATGTGGACAGTTCGGCATCCAGCCTTGGGGTAAAAATCACCGGACTGCCCGCTGACGGCAAGTTGCAGTATCTGGACGGTGCAACGTGGAAGGACGTGGCCAACAACCAGACCTTCACCAAGACCGACATCGACGCCGGCAAACTGCGCTTCACACCGGATACCCATGAGTCCGGCGCCAACGGCAACGCGAACGGCGTGGGCGATCAGAAATCCGATTACGCGCAGATCAAGTTCCAGCCAACCGACGGCCAGGCGCTGGGCACTACCGGCACCGTGAAGATCGACATCACGCCGGTCGCTGACGCACCAACCCTCAACGTAGCCGGGAACGCCGTAAACTCCACTGGCCTGGTCAAGGAAGTCTGGACCGGTCTGTCGGGCCTGGGCACCGATGGCAGCGGCGCGCCGTCCGGTACGCTGAAGTCGGTGATCGATGCCGCCGGAACCCCCAACAGCAGCACCACCGTGAACAACGTGCAGTCCGACAGCAACGTGAATCCGGGCACCGCGTCGAAAACCTCGGGCCTGATTTTCCTCGAAGCTGGCAAGACCTACACCTTCAGCGGTACCGGCGATGACAGCCTGTTGGTGACCATCGGTGGCAAGGATGTCGCGGGCATCACCTGGGGAGCGGGCGGCAAGCTCAATGGCTCGTTCACCCCGACCACCAGCGGCTACTACACCCTGGACATCTACCACCACAACCAGACCGGCCCGGGCAGCTATGACGTGAACCTGTCGGTCAACGGCAGCACCCCGACCGACCTGAGCAGTGCCGGCGTGCCGCTGTACACCGGCGTGGCTGATCTGGTGAATGCGGGCGTGACTGTTTCGGACCTGCACGGCACCAATGGTGAAGGCTACTACGACGGCTTCAAGCTCAACGAAGGCGCCGAAGGCGGCAGTGTGAACCTGTCGAAGATCACCACGGCGCTGACCGATACCGACGGCTCCGAAAGCCTGAGCGTGAAAATCGGCGGGATCCCGGAAGGCAGCGTGCTGAGCGACGGTGCCGGCCACACGGCGACCGTGGGCAGCAATGGCGAGGCCTCGGTCACCGGCTGGAATCTGGGCAGCCTGACCCTGACGCCACCGACCTACTACAACGGCCAGTTCAACCTGACCGTAACCTCGACTTCCACCGAAGCCCTCGGCGGCTCGGCAACCACCACGGCGCAGATACCGGTCACGGTTCATCCGGCGGTCTACAACTCCGCCACGGCCACCTCTGGCAGTGACAACGTCACCGGCACCGACGGCAACGACATTGTGGTCGCCGACATCGGCGGGCTGACCGTCGTGCCAGGCGTCAACTACAACATCGCCTTCATGGTCGACAGCTCCGGCAGCATGAGCGCAGCGTCCGTCACAGCCGCCAAGGACTCGTTGACGTCGGTGTTCAACACCCTCAAGCAGAGCATGGGCGGCAACTCCGGGACGGTGAACATTTTCCTGGCAGACTTCGACAGCCAGGTGAATAAAACCGTATCGGTCAACCTCAAGGATCCGAACGCACTCGCGCTGCTCAAAAGTGTGCTGGATTCGATGGTGTCCGGCGGCGGTACCAACTACGAGGACGTGTTCAAGACCACGGCCAACTGGTTCAAGAGCAGCGAAGCCCTGAGCAACACCGGCGCGACGAACCTGACGTACTTCATCACCGACGGCCAGCCGACCTACTATCAGTCCGGCGAGCAGACGAACCCGACCTTGTATGGCGACGTGAAGCTCGACAGTCTGATCACCACGACCAACTACAAGCTGGGCCAGACGTTCAGCGCCGAGCTCGACAGTACGCACCGCGTTCAGGTCGATGAATCCGGCAATCTCACCCTGCTCACCTGGAAAAAATCCTGGGGCGGTTACTGGAGCAGTGAGGAATTGGGCACATTGCGCGCCCAGGGCGACGGCACCTATGAGTTGTCGTACCGCGACGGCACCGGCAGCAGTACCGGCTCGACCACCACCAGCAACTCCCTGAGCGCTTTCGCGCTGTTGAGTTCGGTATCTGGCGTGGAAGCCATCGGCCTGAACAAAGGCGTGACGCTGGATGACCTGAAGGACTACGACTCGGACAAGACTCCGCAGACCAACATCGATCCCAAGAACCTGGCCGACTCCATCATCGGACACACCGAAGCGACCCTGCCGGGCGCTGACACAGTCAACGGGGCAGACGGCAACGACATCCTGTTCGGCGACCTGGTGAGCTTCAATGGCATCGCCGGCGAAGGTTATCAGTCCATTCAGGCCTTCGTGGCCCAGCAGAGCGGTGTGGAAGTCAGCAAAGTCACCACCAGCAACGTGCACCAGTACATCACCGAACACTACAACGCTTTCGATGTGTCCGGTGCCAACGATGGCAATGACACACTGCTGGGCGGTGCCGGTAATGACATCATCTTCGGCCAGGGCGGCAACGACCTGCTCAACGGCGGCAAGGGCAATGACATCCTGCTCGGCGGCAAAGGCAACGACACGCTGATCGGCGGCCAGGGCAACGACACCCTGATCGGTGGTCTGGGTGGCGACACCTTCGTCTGGAAGTCCGGCGACACCGGCACCGACGTGATCAAGGACTTCAAGGCCAGCGAGGGTGACCGGATCGACCTGCGGGATCTGCTGCAGGGCGAAACCGGTAGCACCATCGACAACTTCCTGAAGATCAGCACGGTCGATGGCGTGTCGTCGCTGCAGGTCAGCACCTCCGGCAAGTTCAACGCGGGCGACGCCGCAGCGGCCACCCCTGATGTGACGATCAAGCTGGAAGGTAACAACTGGTCGAACATCAACCTGAACTCGTTGATCGCCGGCAGTGATCCGACCATCAAGGTCGATCACAACAACAGCTGACCGTGGCTTAACGGCCGCCCTTAGGGGCGGTCGTACCGGGCTGCATCCAGGATGACGATTTTGTCGCCACCCTCCATACTCGCGCGCAGTTGGCCTATGCTGCCCAGCATGACGCCGCTTCATACATGAGGGATGCCCGATGTTTTATGTGCAACGCGATGCACAAGGCCTGCTGGTGCGCGTGGAAGCCACCGCTTATGCGGAGGCCACCGAAACCCTGCCGGCCGACAGCCACGAAATCCAGGACTGGTTCGCCAACCAGGCGGTAGAAAACAGCCTCAAGCAGCTCAAGCAGAGCGACCTGGAAATGATCCGGGTACTCGACGACTTGATCCAGGTGCTGACCAGCAAAGGCGTCATCCGCGTCACCGACCTGCCCCCCGCGGCCCAGGCCAAGCTGATGGACCGCAACCAGGCCCGGGAAGCCTTGGGCGGGTTGAGCCGGTTGATCGATGATGATGAGAAAGGGTTGATCTAAGCCTGGTTCATCGGTGTCGGGGCTGCCCTCATCGCGAGCAAGCTCGCTCCCACAGGGGGATGGGGCAAGTCGCAGATATTGCCGTCACGCAGTTCTTATGTGGGAGCGGGCTTGCTCGCGAAAGCGGTGGGTCAGTTTGCGATGATGTTGGATGTGCCGACGCCTTCGCGAGCAAGCCCGCTCCCACAATTGGATTTGTGTCAGGGCGCAATTTTCCATTCGCCAACAGGCCTCTTGTGGGAGCGAGCCTGCTCGCGATGGCCATCTTCAATCCGCCACAGGCCTGTCAGTTCGACGTTTGAACCTCAAGCCGATCCATCGCCCGCTCCACCAACAAATGCACCCCGTCGGCCATTCGGCTGATCGCCAGAATCACGCTGCGGCGCGAGCCGTCGACGTCATCAGCCAGGTCGGCGGCGATGGCGCTGATGGACAGCAGGTCTTCGGAGGCATTGGCCAGTAAGGTTTCGGTGTCGATGTTCGGGGATACGATGAAGAGCTGGCCTGCTTGGGCCTCGTCGACGGGTTTGGGTTTGAGATAGTAGTCGAGAGCGCGCTCGGCGGCTTCGTCGAGTTTTTTGCTTGCAGGGTTTCGACTCGGGATTTGGATGAGGGCTGTGGAGGGTTAGGCGTAGCTTTGAACATGGTTTGGGCTTCCTATTCAATTCAGAGCCGCCCTGGCTCGCTTGCACGCGATGAAGGGTGGCAGCTATGTGCGAGTGTGCAAGACCGAGTAAGACAACGCCCAAAAACCTCGGCAGACCCGAAGGTCTCCCGCACACAGCTGCCATAAAACATGAGCACGAATGCACGATAAGTGGCTGGTGATATTGTTGGGCGTCTTTCTAACCGGCTTGCACGCCGGTGTCACCGTTTTTTCAGTGACAAACCCAGACTAGCCACGGGGCAGACGCCGGACAAGTTCACCAAGTTCGCCACAACTCGAAGGAAATCTCCTAGGACCTTACTTTTAGAGGGGTGTATATCCGTTTCTGCGGTAACGGCTACTGGCGGTTCCGCTCTTACAGCGGGTCACTTTTGGAAGAGCGCCAAAAGTAACCAAAAACGCTTTGCCCCACCACTCGGCACCTCGCTTAGGCTCGGTGTGCCCGAACGAAGGCATTGCTCCGGGGGCCGCCGCGAAGGGCCATCCATGGCCCAGCGCGGCTACCTCGGCATCCATGCCGAGGTGCCCCCTACGCAATGCCTGCGTTCGGCCAGCGTGGTTAACGGGGCGTCCCAGATCAAAAGCTTGGCGAGGCGGCCTGACAGCCGACCTGTTTTCTGATGACCGCGTTCATCCTGTGGGAGCAAAGCTTGCTCGCGATGGCGGTGGTTCAGTTGATGAAGATGTTGGATGTTGGATGTGTCGGCCTCATCGCGAACAAGTTTTGCTCCCACAAATCCTGCTTAAACTGGTCTGATGGTGCACAGCCGCAAGAGCAGGTCGGCTATAAGGCCGCCTCGCGAGCAAGCTTTGCTCCCACAAGTGCCTGCTCAAACAGGTCCGATTGATGCACAGCCGCAAGAGACAGGCCGGCTATAAGGCCGCCTCGCGAGCAAGCTTTGCTCCCACAGGTTCTGCTCAAACAAGTCTGATTGGTGTACACCCGCCAAAGCCAGGCCGGCTGTCAGGCCGCCTCGCTTTTGATTTTGATCTGGGGCCCCGTCAACCACGCTGGCCGAACGTAGGTATTGCGTAGTGGGCATCCCGGCATGGATGCCGGGATAGCCGCGCTGGGCCATGGATGGCCCTTCGCGGCGGGCCCACGGAGCAATGCCTGCGTTCGGGCATGCCGAGCCTAGGCGAGGCACCGAGTGGTGGGGCAAGACCTTTTGGTTACTTTTGGGGCGTTTGCCAAAAGTGACCCGCCGTAAGGGCGGAACCATAAGCCGCCGTTACCGCAGCAATGGATATGTACTCGGTCATAAGGTCAACAAACCTCACCCCCAACGCCGAGGCTCCCCAACCAACTGCCCCTGCACCCCAAACAACCCCATCTCCCGAATCACCGCCAACTCCCCCTCCGTCTCAACCCGCTCGGCAATCAACGGCAAGTCAATACTGTGAGCAGCACGCTGGATCGCTTCAATAAACAGGCGCTTGTCACTCTCCTGATCAATGGCACGGATATAGCTGCCATCGATCTTCAGATAAGCCAACCCCAACCGCGACAAGTTGCCAATCATGCTGAACCGCCCACCAAAACGCTGCAGGCTCAGGGAGAAACCAAGCTCACGCAGGTGCCGAGTCAACTCCTCCAGCACCGCTTGCTCCGGCAGTTGCTCTTCACCAATCTCCAGGGTCAAGCGCGGCCCAAGGTTGGAATGCGCCCGCAGGATCTCAAAGACCTTGTTCAGCGCCTGCGGATCGGCCAACGTCGCCGAAGACAGGTTCAACGCCAGGGACTGGTCATGCCCGGCCATTTGCTTGAGCACCTGTTCGAGCATCAAACGATCCAGACGCGCGGTCCAACCGAAGCGCTCCAGCCATGGCAGAAAGCGCCCGGCGGGGATGGTCTGGCCCTGCTCGTCCAGCAGCCGTGACAGCACTTTGTAATGCAGCACCACTTGGGTGTCCTGGGCGGCCACCACCGGTTGGAAGTACAGCTCGAAGCGCTGATTGCTCAAGGCCTGGTCGAGCAGATTGTGCCAGGCATGATGATCGTCACCGACGCTGGCCGAGGCGCTGTGGTCCAGGCAGGCCCAACCCGGTTCGCCCTGGCTTTCGGCCTGGGCAAGGGCCTGGTCGCCGAGCTGGAGCACGGCTTGCGGCGAGTCGCCATGGACGAATGGAGCCAGTCCGATGGAGGCCACCGAAGCCACATCGGTCGCACCGGTGGCATGCAGGCTGGCCAAGGCGCTTTCGAGGTTCTGCGCCAGTTGCAGCGCTTCCTCGCGCACCAGCCCCGGCGCCAGCACGGCGAACTCCCCACCGCGGATGCGCGTCACCATGTTGTGGGTTTCAGGGTAGCGGGCGCATTCACGCTGTAATTGTTCGCCCACGGCCTTGAGCAACTGGTCGGTGCGCTGCCCGCCCAGCCGCTGGTTCAACCCGGCCAGGTCCTTGACCCGCAGCAACAGCAGATAACCGGAACTGGCCTGCTCGGGGTTGCTCACCCGGGCGTGGAGCTGCATTTCGAAATACCGCCGGTTGGCCAGTCCCGTGAGATTGTCCTGGTAAGACTCGACCCGCAGTTTTTCGCTACGCTCGGCCTGCTCCTGAAACAGCGCCTTGAGCTTCTCGACCATCTGGTTCATCGCCTGCACCACCCGGCGCAGTTCCGGGGTACGCGGCAACTCCGGCAGGCTCAGGAACTCGCGACGGGCGATGGCATGGGACTGGTGCACCATGTAATCCAGCGGCTTGAGCTGACGACGCAGCAGCAAGGCCCCCAGCACCGCGCTCACCGCGCCGCACAGCAGCAGCCAGCCCAGGCTGCCCAATGCGCTCTGCCACAGCTTGGCGAGGGCGAACATCGGGTGGCTGACCACTTCGACCCGCGCCGCCTGTTCCCAGCCACGGCTAACAATCGCATCGCCACCGGCCGGCTCCAGGCCGATGAGCTTGATGAACCATTGCGGCACGTTGCCGGCGTCGGGCGTGCCGGTACGCTCGACGAGGGTTTGGTCGGTGGCGACATCGACCACACGGATGGTTGCGTAATAGCCGCTGTCGAAAATCGAACTGACCATCAGCTCCACCATCGCCGGGTCGTCGATGTTCGGCGTCAGGGACAGCGCCAGCGCCGTGGCCGCGTCCTGGGCGTGGGAGCGCAACTGGTTGACGTACTGGGCCCGCGAGCTTTCCAGACTGACCATGAAGCTGCCGCTGAAGGCAACCACCAGGAACAGACAGATAGCGATCAACAGCTGTTTGAACAAGGACATCTGAGCGCGCGCTCCTAGTTAGTCGTCTCGACCGGAAAACCTTCGGCCTGCATTTTTTTCAACACATCCTGCCACCGGGACAGGCGCTTGGTGTCACCCACTTTCTTGTTGCCCTTGGCGCCTGGCAGCCACAATCCCTCGGCATTGAAAGAGTAGACCGGCAACAGATCGGTCCGCTGGCTGGCCGGCAGGATGCCGTCGATCAGGCTGTCGAGTACCAGCGGCATGGCATCGGGGGTTGCGTAGTAAGTGAGCACCATGTGCGCACGGTTCTGCCGCAACGCCTTGACGTAAGTGATGCGCAGCTTGTCACTGGACACCCCCAGACGACGCAGGCTGAAGTACTTGGCAATGGCGTAGTCCTCGCAATCCCCGGCCCCTTTCCACAAGGCCTGGATCGGGGTCTCCCAGTAATCGACCTGACGCCACAAGTCGATGTCTTCGACGTAGCGCACCCGTTTGTTGAAAAACAGGTTCACCACCTTGAGCTGCTCAAGCTCCGGCGTCTGCTTCTGGGTCGCCAACAATTGCTGCCAGGCATCGATCCGTTGCTGCCCTTCGCCCAACGGCCCATATAACGCTTGCGCCCGCCGGCTGATCTGCGCAAAGTCCCAATCAGCCTGCAGGCCGCCCAGCATGAGGCCGGCCAGCAACAATGCCGAACACAGCCAGCGCAAGGACCTGGGAACAGGGAAAGGTGCAGCCAAGGGAAATACGTCCAAAAAGGGCCGTGGGAAATGCGTTGGATGGTGAAGCCTGGCCCGGCAAAAGACAATGGCAAGGTCCGATCACCACGAGCAGACTAAACTTTAGTTCAGGAACCGGGGCCGCGAGGTTTTGACGGCTTGGCAATCTGTAACTACTGTTGGCTTGGATCCAATTTTTGTTACTACCAGTCAGGGTGCGTTGTCGTGACACAGAAGCCCAAACCGCTAAGCACTATCCAGGTCAACGGGCCCGTTCCCGCTGCCCAGGCCCGCTCAATCATCGAAGAATCCCTGCGCGAGGCCATACTCGACGGGCGCCTGCCCTGCGGCACCGCCCTGCGCCAGCAGGAACTGGCCGACCTGTTCGGCGTCAGCCGCATGCCGGTACGCGAGGCCTTGCGCCAGCTCGAGGCGCAATCACTGCTCAATGTGGTTCAGCACAAAGGCGCCGTGGTAGCCCCGTTGATCACCAACAATGCGATCGAAACGTACGCCCTGCGTTCGGTCCTTGAATCTTTCGCATTGCGCTTGTCCATTCCCCTCCTCGATGCCGAGGACCTGGCCATGGCCGCCCATTACATCGAGCAACTGGAAGCCCAGACCGACCACGCTGAAATCGGCAGGCTCAACCGGCTGTTTCACATGTCGCTTTATCACAAGGCACCCAACAGCAAACTGCTGGACCTGATCGAGCGCGAGCTCAATGAGGAAGAACGCTTCTTGCGCTTCCATCTGTCGTCCATGGGCTTGGGCAAACTGACCCAGGACGATCATCGCGCGCTGCTGGAGGCCGCTACGGCGCAGGACATCGACAGAGCGGTTGCCCTGCTGGAGCTGCATCTGGAAAAAGCCTGCGTCACCATCCGTCGCTATCTGGAACAACAACCAAGCCGTTGACCTGCCCCCCGCGCCCCGAGGGGCGCATCACTTTCTTACACATCCCTCCTACACGGTTTCTCGCCCGCCCGACGAGGCCGCAGCGTAGCCGCGCCCTGTCGCCCCCATCAGTTCAATGGCACTGCCATCGATTTGGGCCCACTCTTGCGTTTGTCGATTAAAAAACAGACCTGAAGAAGTCAGCGCCTGGCCGCAGCCAGGCGAATCGAAGCCAACACGCAAGGAGCACCGCCCAACCGGCGGGATGATCGGAAGTCCGTCCGATGTCCCCCCCATAAAACAACAACTTCTTATTTCCCTGTCCCCTGAAGTGCTCCGAGTGAGGCATTCACTCAACTTCTTCGATTCTGATACTTCTCTATCGGAAGGAGCGGCTTCGCCTGAATAAAACTTATATTAAAAGTTTTAATACCCCTCTTCGCGCCCAATAAATAACCCCATTTAAATAATTAAAAAAACACTTGCCGCTTACTTGTTCGGTGTATTAGCTTTTTATCCGTCGAGTTGTTATCGACCGCTTACATTTATGGCTTAGGTCCGAAAAACCTTGCCCGCACGCCATGAATGCGTAGTTAAGACGAGCACTTCAATACTTTCGAAACTTATGGACTCCGGTTCAGGCACCCGCTCGCTTTTATTAAAGCCCGGGTGACTTTTCCGAACAAACAACATTGATGAGGACGTTCCGATGCAGCCAACCAAAGAACAACTATCTCTGAAAAAACACGCCCTTGGCCAACACCCGGTTTTTTCTGAAATAACATCAATCGATCTGCTGCGCCGTTTTATGCAAAGCCATGTTTTTGCCGTGTGGGATTTCATGTCACTGACCAAACGGCTGCAACGGGAGCTGACCTGTGTCCACTTGCCCTGGTTACCGCCGGCCGACCCACACGCTGCACGTTTGATCAACGAAATCGTCCTGGGCGAGGAGTCGGATGACCGCCCCGGAGCCGGCTATTGCAGCCATTTCGAACTGTACCTGGACGCCATGCGCGAGGTTGGCGCCGATACTCGCGCCATTGAGCAGTTCATCACCTTGCAACAGGAAGGCGTCAGTCCCGAAACAGCCTTGGAGAGCGTCGAAGTGGAGCCGGCGGCGGCCCGGTTCGTCCGCCAGACACTGCAAACGGCGCTGCACGCACCGGCCCACAGCGTGGCCGCCGCCTTCGTGCATGGTCGCGAGAGCGTCATCCCGCAGATGTTCCAGCGCATGCTGGACGCCTGGGGCATCGGCCTGGATCAGGCGCCGACGTTTCGTTATTACCTGCAGCGGCACATCGAAGTGGATTCCGAGGACCACGGCCCGGCAGCGGAAAAACTCTTGGCCCGACTGATCGATGGCGACCCGCAGCGCGAAACCGAGGTGCTGGCCGCTGCACTCGCCGCCGTCCAAAGCCGCACCGCGCTGTGGGACGGGTTACGCCAGAGCATGGCCCAACCGCTTGCGCAGGTGGCGCCATGAACGCTGTCGAATACCAATCCTTCGCCGACGCCTGGGAAAGCCGCGCGACCATCCGCACCCGGCCACGGCGCCGGGTCGAAGACGACGACAAGTTGATCTTCCCCATGAGCCGTCAGCCTCTGGTGCACAGCCAGACCTTCCTCAGCCACTGCCCGCAACTGCGCGATTTTGTGCTGGTGCAGAGCCTCTACAAGTTCATCAACGATGTGGTGATCTTCGAGACCGAGCTGGTGGACCACACCGCCCGGCGCATTGCCAAGAACAGCTTCGGCATCGAGTTCCCGTTCGCCTGCCGCTACGACGCAATGACGGTGGTAGTAGACGAGGATTATCACGCACTGGTGGCGATGGACTTCATGCAGCAGACCATCGACATGACTGGCATTGCGCCGATCCCGTTGCCCGATCAGATCGAGCTCAGCCGCGCCATCCCGGCGACGCTGGCCCAGGCACCGGAGCATTTGCTCAGCGCCGTGGAGCTGATCTGCATCGCCATTGCCGAGAACACCGTGACCAACGAGGTGGCGGCATTCGCCCGGGATGATTCGGTCAAGGCGTCGATCAAGGGCCTGATGGCCGACCACTTGCTGGATGAGGGACGGCACTCCGGATTCTGGACGCGTCTGGTGCAAATCTACTGGCGCAGCGCGCCCGAAGCTGACCGCGATGCGATTGCGCGACTGATGCCCGGCTTCATCAGCCAGTACCTGGCGAGCGATCTGCAACAGGCGTTCGATTTCCAGCTGATCGCACACCTGCCCGTCGACGAATCGGTGCGCCAGTCATTGCGCGAAGAGGCCAGTGCGCTGGCGTATCCCATCAATCGTTTTCACCCGTTGGTGGGCAATATCACGCGCTTTTTTCGCAGCAGCTCGATGCTGGCGTCCCCCTGCGTGCGTGACGCCCTGGCCGACTACCTGACCCCATGAGGATCCGCCCATGAGACGCCTCGAAATTGCCGTGTCTGGCACAAGCCAGGCCATGACCGACCTGGCCCAGGAGCTCGAACTGCACGGCCACGGTGTTGTGCATTTTGAATCAGCGAACCACCACACAGCGGTAGACCTGTTGATTGATGACGGGACGCTGCCCTGCACCCTAGACGCCTGCTCAAACCTTCAGGTGCGTGTGGCGCTCCAGGCTTTTCCCGGCCAGGCATTGCCACAGCCGGTGGTGGTTTTCCGCGACAGCGCGCATCGGCCGTTGTCCCAGGAAGTGATCGCCCCGCAAGGCTGCGGCAACGGCCAGTCTTTGCGACTGCGCGCCTTGGCGGCGGTGGTCGAGCACGGTGCGCGACTGGTCAGCCAGCTTTCCCGGGACGAAGCCTGCTTCGATCACTGGCCGACGGTGCAGACCGACGCCTGCGATGAATCGTTGCAGGGACTGGACGTGTTGGAGCCGCTGGCCTTCGAACACCACCTCAATCGGCCCGCGGTGCCTTGGCTGCTGGCTGCAGCCGAAGTGCCGGTCATGCATGACATCGAGCAGCGCATGCTCGATGACGGTACGCAAGCGGCCCTGTGGGTCGACGGTCAGCTTGTCGACTACAAGTCCTTGCGCAGTCTGGCGTTGCGCTTGCAGGAGCCGATGCTCAAGCAACTGGCCGGGGCAAAACCTGGAGTGATTGGTGTCTGCCTGCCCAAGTCCGCACAGTTGTACGCAGCTATCCTGGCGGTGCTGGGTTGCGGGGCGGTGTACCTGCCGCTGGACCCGCAGCACCCCGCGCAACGACGGCGCTTTATCCTGGAGAACGCCAACGCCGACTTACTGCTGCACGACGGTGACAGCGACCTGGGCGAGCTGTCGCTGCCGACGCTGGATGTACGCAAGCTGCCTTCACCCAAACCCGGCATCCCGGCCTCGCTGATCCGCCGCGTGGTGGACAGCGACGAACCGGCCGTGGCGATCTACACGTCCGGCACCACCGGCCAACCCAAAGGCGTGCTGCTCAGTCATCGCAACCTCAGCCATTTCTGCGCCTGGTATAGCGACTATGTCCGCTTACAGCGTGACAGCCGGGCATTGCAGTTCTCCACCATCAACTTTGACGCATCGCTGCTGGATATCCTGCCGACCTTCATCCAGGGTGCGACGCTGGTGGTGCCCAGCGAAGACCAGCGTCGCGACCCGCAGCAACTGGTGGCGCTGATTCAGCAACAGCGTGTCACTCATGCTTTCCTGCCGCCCGCGCTGCTGAGCGTGATGCCGCTGGATGCACCGTTGGGGCTGGAACACCTGATTACCGGCGGCGATGTCTGTGAGCCGTTCGTGATCGAGCAGCTCGCACCGCAGTGCAGTTTCCACAACATCTACGGCCCCACCGAAACCACGGTGCTGGTCACCACCCGGCAATTCGGTGTCGGTGACAACAACCGCAACCTCGGTGTGCCCATCGCCAATGGCCGGGTGCTGATTCTGGATGAGCAGCTGCAACCGGTGCCCCAAGGCACACCGGGCGAGCTGTACATCGCCGGGCCTGGGGTCGGCCTCGGCTATCTGAACGACCCGACGTTGACCGCGAGCCGCTACCTCAACCTGACGCTGCCCGACGGGCCAACGCTGCGGGTATATCGCACAGGCGATATCGCCCAATGGACCGACCACGGCATCGAACTGTGTGGTCGGCGCGATAACCAGGTGAAGATCCGTGGCTTCCGGGTCGAACCCGAGGAAATCGAGCATTGCCTGCGCGACAGCCAGTTGTTTCGCCAAGTAGCGGTGGGGGTCGATGACCGACGGCGGATCCTGGCGTTTCTGGTTCACCCTCGGGAAGAGCGGGCCGGCGCTGCCCTTCAGGCTTTGCGCGAGCATGTACAAAACGCGCTGCCCAGCTACATGCACCCGGCGGCCTACGTGCAATTGCCCAGCCTGCCCTACACCAGTAATGGCAAAGTCGATCGCCGGGCCTTGCTCGCCACGGCGGTGCAAGTGCAGGTCGGCAGCCATCGGCGCCAGCCGCAGAACGTTCTGGAAACGCAGCTGCGGCAACTGTGGGCCGAGTTGCTGGAGCTGCCGGTCGACGACATCGCCACCGATGAAAGCTTCTTCAATCTCGGTGGCCATTCGATCCTGCTGTCACAACTGTTGCTGGGGGTCCGCGAAGCCTTCGGGCGCAGCCTGTCGATCAATCGCTTCATCGAAGCACCTACGCTGATCACGCTGGCGAAGTTACTGGACGATCCTGCGCAAAACAGCACATCGACCCTCAGCCCCCAGGCCTTGATCGATGCGCAAGCGGAACTCAACCTCGATCCCCTGCCTGTCAGCCGGTGTGGTGATGTGCACAAGGTGGTGGTGACCGGCGCCAACAGTTTTCTTGGGGTACACATCGTCGAGGCCTTGCTGGCCTGGGGCGCCACCGAAGTCGCGTGCCTGGTGCGCGAGTCCGGTGGACAAAGCGCGGCCGAACGCTTTGCCCAGGCCCTGCGGGACAATCGGCTGAACCACCTGGACCTGAGCCGCGTCAGTGTCTACGCCGCCGACATCACCCAACCGCAATTGGGTTTGCCAGACGACGTCTATGCCCGCATCGACCGCACCTTCGGCGCGTTGGTGCACAACGCCGCCCACGTCAATCATGTGCTCGACTACGAGTCTTTGGCGCGGGACAACGTGGAGCCGATCTTCGAATGCCTGCGCCTGTGTGAAGGGCGCAGCAAGAAGATCTTCAACTTCGTCTCTACGCTGTCGGCGTCCAGTGCGCTGGATGCCGACGGCCAGGTCCTGGAGCAGCCCGCCGCAGAGACGCCGCCGATCTACATCAAGAACGGCTACAACCTGTCCAAATGGGTCGGCGAACGGATCCTGCAGCGCGCTCGGGATCGCGGGGTGTGGGTCAATCTGTTTCGCCCCGGCAACATCAGTTTCAACAGCCTGACCGGGGTCTGCCAGCCCCACAAGAACCGGTTGATGCTGATGCTCAAGGGCTCGATCCAGCTCGGTCAGGTGCCGGATCTGTCCCTCAACTTCGACCTGATGCCGGTGGACTTCCTGGCGCGCTTCATCTCCTTCCACGCCAGTCGTTATCAGCCGACGCAGGCGGTGTTCAACCTGCACAACCCCGAGCCCTTGAGCTGGGACGCTTATGTGGCGTCGTTTCGTGACAGCGGCCGGGAATTTTCCCTGGTCAGCGTCGCCGACTGGCAACGGCAACTGGGCCGAGTCGATGCTGACAATGCGCTGTTCGGCGTACTGGGTTTCTACCTCAACGGTTTCGAGGAAGACATCGGCGACATCTCGTTGATCAACCACGCCAACGCCCGGGCCGGTGTACGGCAGATGGGTGCCCGCTACCCGGAAAAATCCCCGGCCTTGCTGCGCCGCGGCGCTGATTACCTCAAGGCCATCGATTTCATCTGAAGCACCCCTCAACTGTAAAAAAAGGAGCAAGACCATGAATGCACTTCAACCCAACACCTTGATCAAGAACCCCCACGCCTGCGAGGTCGAAACTTCAGTGGAAGTACCCGCCAACGCGGCGAGCGTCTGGGCAGTGGTGGGCAATTTTGCAAGGTTCGATCGATTCATCCCGGCACTTGAGCACATCGAAATGACCGGCGAGGGCGTGAGGTCCCTGCGCAAGAAGTTTTTCCGCGACGGGCAGAACCTGGTGGTGGAACAGCTCAACAGCCATGATGACCAGGCCATGCACATGACCTGGACACTGATCTACAACACCCTGGGCATCGATAACCTGTGGGCGGCAATGCGCGTCGAGCCCCTGGCGGACAACCGCTGCCGCGCCACCTGGACCATCATCGCCGACCACACCGATGCCCATACCCCGTCCGGCTTCCGAGATTTCCTGCAAGGGTTTGCCGATGAGGCGATGGGGAATGTGCAAGTGATGTTCAAGTAAACCTTGTGGGAGCGAGCCTGCTCGCCAAAGCGGCGGGTCAGCTGGCGATGATGTTGGCTGTGCTGTCGCCATCGCGAGCAGGCTCGCTCCCACACTGATTTCGGTTGGGCGCAAGATCCAGTCACACCGCCAATCCCCTGTGGGAGCGAGCTTGAACTGGTCAAGTAATTCTGGACACCAGTTAAGGTTTCACGCCGCCAGTTTCTCCATGGCTACCGGCGACCGGTAGTCGTTGTAGCTATGGAGCCTGACGTTGTTGTATCGCATCACATAACGTTGCACATCCACGCGGGCTTCATGCTCCGAGCTGTAGCCATCGTCTGGCACCCACTCTGATTTCAGGCTCCCAAAGAAACGCTCCATCGGGGCGTTGTCCCAGCACTCACCTTTACGACTCATGCTGTGCAGGAGTCCATGCTTGCGCATCTCATTCCTGAATTTGTGGCTGGTGTATTGGCAACCTTGGTCAGAATGAAACAGCACCTCTTTTGGACAGCCTCGCAATTGAACCGCCATTCGCAACGCTTCGCAGGTCAGCGTGGCATCGGAAATCATTGAAAACGACCACCCCACGATCCGGCGAGCAAACAAATCCAACACTGCCGCGAAATACATCCAGCGCTTACCCACCTTGATGTACGTCACATCTCCACACCACACCTGGTTGATCGCCGTGACATCAAACTTGCGCTTGAGCACATGCGGCGCTACCAGCGCTTCCACGCCGGAAGATTTGTACTTGTGCCGCCGCCGCTGATGACTGGCAACACCGGCTTCGCGCATCAAACTGCGAGCCAGATGTCGCCCGACACGATGCCCCTTTGCTTGCAGTTCCTTGGAAAGGGTGCGAGACCCGGCGGATGCTCTGGATTCCTTGTGATGCTCGACCAGCACGGCTTTGAGTTTCTCCCGCTCAGGCTTCACCTTGCCTTGGCGCTGACGCCAGGCGTAAAAGCTGCTGCGGTTGACCCCAAACGCCCGACAGCAATTGTTAACGCCGTACTGCTCGTCCAGCTCGTTGATCAACGAGAATGATCTTTGGAGTCCAAAAGCAGGAGAGCACTGGCCTTTTTTAGGATTTCAATGTCCAGGTCTTTTTGCCTGAGCAACGCTTTGAGCTGCTGAATCTCTCGCTGATCGGCGGTAATCGCCTTAGCCCCCTCGGGGGTCGAACCCAAGCGCTCTTTGCGAACCTGGTCGACCCAACGGCGCAAGGCGGTAGGGCCAATATCCAGGCTGGCACAGACTTCGGGAACGGACTGGCCCTCGTCCAGCACCATGCTGGCAGCCTTGAGCTTGAACTCACTGGAATAAGATTTGCGCATATCCAAACACCTCAGATTTGGGCGCCATCATAGCGCCCGATTGAAGTGTCCAAAATCATTAGGCCAGTTCAGCTTGCTCGCGAAAGCGGTGGGTCAGCTGGCGATGATGTTGGCTGTGCTGCCGTCATCGCGAGCAGGCTCGCTCCCACACTGATTTCGGTTGGCCGCAAGATCCAGTCACACCGCCAATCCCCTGTGGGAGCGAGCTTGCTCGCGAAAGCGGCGGGTCAGCTGGCGATGATGTTGGCTGTGCTGTCGCCATCGCGAGCAGGCTCGCTCCCACACTGATTTCGATTGGCAGCAAGATCCAGTCCCACCGCCGATTCCCTGTGGGAGCGGGCTTGCTCGCGAAAGCGGTGGGTCAGCTGGCGATGATGTTGGCTGTGCTGTCGCCATCGCGAGCAAGCTCGCTCCCACAGTTTTGGTTCCGGGGTGGGCGCAAGATCCAGTCACACCGCCAATCCCCTGTGGGAGCGAGCTTGCTCGCGAAAGGGGTGGGTCAGCTGGCTGATGATGTTGGCTGTGCCGCCGTCTTCGCGAGCAGGCTCGCTCCCACACTGATTTCGATTGGCCGCAAGATCCAGTCCCACCGCCGATTCCCTGTGGGAGCGGGCTTGCTCGCGAAAGCGGTGGGTCAGCTGGCGATGATGTTGGCTGTGCTGTCGCCATCGCGAGCAGGCTCGCTCCCACACTGATTTCGGTTGGCAGCAAGATCCAGTCACACCGCCAATCCCCTGTGGGAGCGAGCCTGCTCGCGATGGCGGCGGCACGGTTGGCGGTGAGGTCGGCTGAGATCAGATCTTGAAGCTGTCCACCAACTGCTTCAGCCGATTGGCCTGTTGCGACAGGGCATCGCAATCCTTCAGGGTTTCATTGAGGTTGGCGACGCTTTGCTGGTTCAGCAGGTTGATGTGGCTGACATCCATGTTGAGGGTTTCCACCACGGCGGTCTGTTCTTCGGTGGCCGCGGCCACCGACTGGTTCATGCCGTCGATTTCACCGATGCGCTGCGTCACGCTGACCAGCCGCAGACCCGCCTGGTTGGCCACTTCCACGCTTTCTTCGCTGGAAAGCTGGCTGGCGTTCATCGTCGTCACCGCTTCACGGGAACCGACCTGGAGCGAGGTGATCATCTTGTGGATTTCTTCCGCCGACTCCTGGGTGCGGTGCGCCAGGTTGCGCACTTCATCGGCCACCACCGCAAACCCGCGCCCGGCTTCACCGGCACGGGCCGCTTCAATGGCAGCGTTCAGCGCCAGCAGGTTGGTTTGCTGAGAGATGCCCTTGATCACGTCCAGGATGTGCCCGATGTTGTCGGTGCTGGCGTTCAGGGTTTCGATCTGGGTGCACGAGAGGCTGATCTTCTGTGACAGCTCGGTCATGGCCTGGATGGTTTTTTCCACCACCTGGCGTCCGTCATCGGCTTGCTCGCTGGCACCACTGGCCTGTTGCGAGGCGTCGGCGGCATTGCGGGCGATTTCCTGGGTCGCGGCGCCCAACTGATTGATGGCCGCTGCCACGCTGTTGGTGCGGGCGCTCTGTTCGTCGGAGCCAATGAGCGAGGCATTGGACGAAGTCATCACCCGCTGCGACAGGTCATGCACTTGCCGAGTGGCGGAAGACACTTCCGAGATCGACGCGTGAATCCGCTCCACGAATTGGTTGAACGAGCTGCCCAGCTCACCGAACTCATCCTTGCCCTGGACCACCAGACGCCGGGTCAGGTCGCCTTCACCTTGGGCGATGTCCTGCATGGCGCGCCCCATGGTGGTCAATGGACGCATCAACACCTGGATCAACAGGCTCAGCAGCAACGCAATGGCCGCCACCGCCACAAACATCGCAATCAGCGCCGAGGTACGGAAATGGCTCAGCGGTGCGTAGGCCTTGTCTTTGTCGATCGATAGACCGATGTACCACTGGGTATTCGGCAGGCCTGCGACGGGGGTAAACGAAAGAATGCGATCCTGCCCATTGAGCTCAACCTCCTGGATACCTTTCTCGATGCGCACTGGCGTACCGGGGTAGATGTCCTTGAGGTTCTTCATCACCTGGTCCTTGTCCGGGCTGACGATGACCTGGCCGTCGCCGCTGACCAGAAACCCATGGCCGATGCCGCCGAAATCCACGGAGTTGATGATTTTCACCAGGGTTTCCAGGCTCAGGTCGCCCCCCACCACACCGAGCAACTCACCGTTGTGCTTCACCGGCAGGGCGATGGTCACCACCAGGCCGCCGACCGCAGCCAGGTAGGGCGGGGTCAGCATGGTTTGATCGATGGTGACTGCCTGTTTGTACCAGGGGCGCTGGCGCGGGTCGTAGCCGTCGGGCATTTTTGCGTCAGGGCGCTGGGTGAAGACGCCGTTGGCCTGACCCACGTAAGTGAACTGGAAATTCGACGTCAGCGCCGGCTGATCCACCAGCCCCGGCAGATCGGCACCCGCGCCCTGGTGCGCAATATTCTGCGCCAGGTTTTCCAGCACCAGCACCCGGCCGCTCATCCAGTTCTGGATGCTGCTGGCCGTCAGGTCGCCGGACTGCTGGATGGAGGATTCGAGACTGCTGCCAATGGTTTTTCGTTGCAGGTAGTCGTTGTAGAGCGTGAACAGGGCAAAAGCCAGAACGACC
This sequence comes from Pseudomonas sp. A214, assembly GCF_900156295.1. Lineage (NCBI taxonomy): Bacteria > Pseudomonadati > Pseudomonadota > Gammaproteobacteria > Pseudomonadales > Pseudomonadaceae > Pseudomonas > Pseudomonas sp. A214. The sequence continues at coordinate 911,487 of NZ_LT707062.1, read as the reverse complement.
ACACCAGAGGCGGCCAGAAGGATTTTATGGCTGAACTTCAGATTCATCGACAGGCTTCTTATGCAGGGAGTGGGGGTGCATTCCGGTTGCAGCATTCATGTCACAGCGCGGGCGGACTTGTGATCTGCTCCACTTTGGTGCACGCATATAACGCTGTCGGCAAAAGTTAAAAAAATATGAGCCCTTTAAACAAATGGGCGACGGAAGGACACGGTGCGTCGAACGGTGGTTGCAAATTCACTGACCCCTGATGACAATGCGACCTATTATCATTTGCGACATCCAGGCCTTCGCGTTCATGTCATCTCCCGAGTTTGCAGTACAGACGCTCTACAGCAACCATCACGGCTGGCTTCACACATGGCTGCGCAGCCGCTTGGGCAATGCTGCCGACGCAGCGGACCTGGCCCAGGACACTTTCGTGCGCCTGCTGCAACGCACCGAACGCCTGGAGCTCAAGTCGCCCCGCGCCTTTCTACGCACCATCGCCCAAGGCCTGGTGATCGATCATTGGCGCCGGGAAGAAATCGAACGCGCTTACCTGGAATCCATCGCCCACCTGCCACCCGCCCAAGCCCCCGACACCGAAGCCCAGGCCTTGATCCTGGAGCTGCTGGAAGCCATCGCCAGAATGCTCGAGGGCCTGAAGCCGAAAGTGCGCAGGGCATTTCTGTTGGCCCAGTGCGAAGGCCTGACGTACAAGCAGATTGCCGAGCAGATGGGCATTTCCTTGCGCTCGGTGGAACGATACGTCGCCGATGCGCTGTATCACTGCTATGTGTTGCGCTATGAAAGCTGAGCCTGTGGATAACGTGTTGAATCGACGCAGCGGCCCATCCCAACAGGTAGTCAGGCAAGCGATCAACTGGCTGCTGCGCCTGCGCAACCATGCTGCCAATCCGGCCTTGCGCCAACAATGCGAGGTCTGGCGCGCCGCCCATCACGAACACGAATTGGCCTGGCAGCGGGTGCAAGCGCTGCACAGTGAGTTGACCTCGAACCTGCGGGCGGTCCCCGGCGCCCACGTCGCTCTCGACACCCTGGAAAACAGCGCCCAGCGACTCGGTCAGCGCCAGGCCTTGAAACTGTTGTCGGGGGTGGCGCTGATAGGCTCCGCCGCCTGGCTGGGCAAGGACCTGGGCTGGCAGCCGTGGAGCGCGGATTTCGCCACTGCCACCGGCGAACATCGAGGTTTCCAGTTGCCCGACGGTACGCGGCTTGAACTGAACACTGACAGCGCCGCCGACCTGGACTACACGACCGAGCATCGCCTGATCAGCCTGACGCGAGGTGAAATCATGCTCACCTGCGGTCGCGATCCCGCGCGGCCGCTGCTGGTGCGCAGCCGACATGGCCTGTTCGAAGGGCTGGACGGGCGCTTCGTGGTGCGGCAGGACAATGCCTGCACACGCCTGAGCGTCACCCGTGGCAGGGTCGCGATCCTTTCACACCGTGGCGCCGATGGTGCCCCGCTACAGGTGAGCGCCGGGCAGAGCTATCTGCTCAGCTCATCGACAGCGACCATGGCGCCGCCGCTGGATATGGACATCGGCGCCTGGGCGGAGGGTTTGCTCGTGACGCGCAACATGCGTCTGGAGGACTTCCTCAACGAGGTAGGACGTTACCGCCAGGGCTATCTGAAATGCGCCGCGTCGATTGCGGACCTGCGCTTGTCAGGCGTTTTCCGCCTGGAAGACACCGACAGGTTGCTGGCCGTCCTGCCGCGCACGCTCCCCGTTCAATTACGCTATCGAACCCGTTGGTGGGTCACGGTGCAGGAATCGGTCTGATTTTTTTTGGCGGGTTTTGCGCGCAAGTCCGGCTAGGACAGTAAGCAACGCTTATCTGCCCTTAGCGACTCCAACGGAAACCCACAATGACTGAGTGCGTAAACCTCAACACCCCCTTTGGCTGCTCCTCGCAAACAGGCCTGTTGCGCCATGCCATCCGTGCTGCACTGTTCTGCACGGTGTTGAGTGCGGGCGCCGTGCCAATGTTCGCCGTCGCGGCGCAAGACGGTGTCACCACCGCGCGCCAGAGCTACAACATTGCCGCCGGCCCCCTGAGCGATGTGCTGAACCAGTTCGCTCGTCAGGCCGGCATCACCCTGGCAAGCACTCCGCAGCAGACGAGCGGTATCCAGTCCCCGGGACTGCACGGCGAGTATTCGACGGACCAGGCCCTGAGCCATCTTCTCAGCGCTTCAGGCCTGACCGCCGTCAGCCCGGATGGCAGCAGCTATGTGCTGCAAACCGAGGCCTCGGGCGGCACGTTGGCGCTGCCGACCACCGACATCAAGGGGTTTGCCCTGGGTAACGCGTTGGGCAGCATGGCGGGCTACAACGCCACCCACAGCCAGGTCGCCACCAAGACCAGTACCGCCCTGCGGGAAACCTCGCAAAGCGTCTCCGTGGTCACCCGCGAGCAAATGGACGACCAAGGCGCGCAAACCGTCTCCCAGGCCATGCGCTACACCCCAGGGGTATTGACCAACCCCTACGGCGCGACCCATCGCTACGACTACGTGGCGATGCGCGGCTTCAACGATGGCTCGGTGGACAACATCTACCTCGACGGCCTCAAGTCCATGGGCGACAGCGGCACCTACAGTTCCATGCAAGTCGACCCGTACTTCCTTGAGCGGGTCGACATTCTCAAAGGCCCGTCCTCGGTGCTCTACGGGCGTAGCTCGCCCGGCGGCCTGGTGGCACTCACCAGCAAGAAACCGCTGTACGAGGCCTATCACCAAATCCAGGCCACGGTCGGCACCCAGGGCCAACGCGGCATGGGCTTCGACTTTACCGGGCCGGTGGATGACGACAAACGCATCGCCTATCGCCTGGTGGGCCTGGCGGATACGTCCGACACGCAGTTCGACCACACCAAGGAAAAGCGCTTTGCCCTCGCCCCCACGGTGAGCATCGACTTTACCGAAGACACGTCGCTGACACTTCAGGCCTACCTGCAGCACGACCCCGACGGGGGTTATCACGGCGGCATGCCAGCCGACGGCACCTTGCATCAGCGCAACGGCAAGCGTATCTCGGAAAATTTCTTCGAAGGCGAGCCGGGCGTCGATGGCTATGAACGTGATCAGCAGTCGTTCGGCTACCAGTTCGAACACCGTTTCAACGATGTCTTCACCGCCCGGCAGAACTTCCGTTACCTGGACTCCCAAGTCACCAATGATCAGGTCTACGCCTACGGCTGGACCACGCCGACCAGCAACGAGCTGAACCGCTACTACACCGGTGCCGAAGAAAAACTGCATTCGTTCATCGTCGACAACATGCTGCAGGCTGAATTTTTCAGCGGGGCGACCAAGCACACCGTGCTGATGGGCGCTGACTATCAGCGGCGCAAGACCGTGGTGGATTGGACCAGCGGCAGCCTGGCCCCGATCAACGCCTTCGACCCGGTCTATGGCAACTCGGCTATCACCTACTTCAGCCCCACCAGCTACCTGCGACGCCTGGAACAGACCGGTGTCTACCTGCAAGACCTGATCGAGATGGATAAATGGCGTTTCTCCCTGGGCCTGCGTCAGGACTGGGTGAAAACCTCGGATGAAAACCGCATCGCTGAGTTCGGCCGCCCGGAAGGCACCGAGATCAACGACAAACGCAGCAAGCTCACTGGCCGTGCCGGGGCGCTGTACCTGTTCGACAACGGCCTGGCGCCGTACGTCAGCTACTCCGAGTCGTTCAACCCCAACTCCTACGCCGACAGCGCCGGCAACCCGCTGTCGCCGACCGATGGCAAGCAATGGGAACTGGGCCTGAAGTATCAGCCACCGGGTACGGATGACCTGTACACCGCCTCGCTGTTCCGCATCGACCAGGAGAACCTGGCGACCAAACTGCCCCAGGAAAACTTCTACCGCGCCGTCGGTGCCGTTCGCTCCCAGGGCCTGGAACTGGAAGCGCACCTGCAACTGACCGAGCAGTTCAAAGTGCTGGGCAGCTACACCTTCACCGATATCGAATATTCGAAATCGATGATCAGCACGTTGAGCACCACCACCGACATCATCGAAAACAAGGGCAACTCACCGACCCAGGCCCCACGCCACATGGCTTCGGTGTGGGCGGACTACAAGTTCGACAGCGGCGCGCTCGATGGCCTGCGACTGGGCGGTGGCGTACGTTATGTCGGCTACAGCTGGGCCGATGCGGAAAACACCATGAAGGTGCCGTCCTATACGTTGTTCGATGCGTCGGTGGGGTATGACCTGGGCAAGGTCGGCTTGAAAGGCGTGGACGTGCGCCTGAACGCAAACAACCTGACCAACGAAACCTACGTCGCCTCCTGCGCCAGCCTGAGCTACTGCTACCTGGGCGAAGAACGCAACGTGGCGGCGACGGTGAGTTATCAGTTCTGACCCGTTCTCTTTGGTAACTCATTCTCTGTGGCGAGGGAGCTTGCTCCCGCTGGACGCGAAGCGGCCCTGTTTTTTTTGGGGCTGCTGCGCCACCCAGCGGGAGCAAGCTCCCTCGCCACAAGGTTCGGTTTTTACTTCTCGAACCTGTTTGCGTCAAACCCGCACCGCATCCCCTTCCTCCCGCACCACACCCTCTTCCCGCACAAACCGGTTCGCCCGCCCAAACGTGCCGAAATCATTGAACCGCACCCCCATCTCACGCATCACTTTGTGGGCCACCGGCACCGTCATCTGGCGGATGTAGAACGGCTCTTTGACCACGAAATGATGGACCCCGTGGCTACTGCCGAAGTTGAAGCAGAACGCCTGCAATGGCCACAGCCACCAGGGGTTGAGCACCTGGGTTTGCTGGATGACATTGCCCGGCTCGATGTCGCCGTAGTAATGCATGTTCGAGCTGATGAAATGCAGGCAAAAGGTGCGCAGCACGTTCGGGCCGATGATCACCACCGCTGCGATATCGATCACGTGCATCACTGCCAGCGTGGTCGGCGACCAATCAATCGACGTGCCAAGCAAATAGGCGACAGCGTTGGCCCCATGGAAACCGAGAAACACGTACCACGCGCCCCAGTGCAACAGCGCCAGCGGGAAATACACCTTCAGCGTGCGCTTGAGGATGCTGCGCTTGTGCGCCCAGGTCTTGGCCCGCAGCAGGCGAATGAAGGCCGACATCACGTTGTCGCCCACCATCAGCAAGCGCGCCAGCCCCCAGGGCTCGCCATTGGTAATGGCCCGCTCTTCCAGGTCGGCCTCGCTGCCGGACACTTTGTGATGATTGAGGTGCAAATGGCGGCGGATCCACGGGTTGATGGTGCTGGGCCGCGCCAGCCAGACCAGGCCCATCATCAGGTTGTGGGGTACGCGTTGCTTGCGAAAATACATGCTGTGGATCAGGTCGTGTTCCAGCTCGTGGGTCAGTGAAGCGAAAAAAGCGTTGAGCAGCAGGCATGCCCAACCGGCCAGGTGACCGTTGATGTAGAGCAGCGCCGAACCGACCATCCCGGCCAGGGCGAACGCCAGGATGCCCGCGCCCAACGCATCCTGATGACGCAGGATCGGGTAGCGCTGGCGCAGTTCTTCGCCTCGGGCCAAGACTACCTGGCGAATATGGGCCGATCGCTGTTGTGCATTCAATCGCTCGGGGCTTGCGCAAGTGCCGTGCATGGCTTACATCCTCTTCTATCGATGTGCTCATCCTGCCGGGCGATGCCCCCTAGGGTGGTAGCCGTAAACGCCAACCTGTTGACCGCAAGCGCCAATCGCCATGACTGAACCCACCTCCCTCGCCAGTTGGACCCGCGCCCTGCGCAAACAGCTTGATGCGTTGGGCCTGGACAGCCATTCCCTGTGCCTGGAGGCCGGGCTCGATCCGCAGTTGATGGACGACCCGAATGCCCGTTATCCGCTCTCGGCCACCACGCGCCTGTGGGAACTGGCCGTGCAGGCCAGCGGTGATCCGGCGATCGGCCTGCGGGTTTCGCGCTTCGTCAGTCCCACCACGTTCCACGCTCTGGGTTATGCCCTGGTGGCCAGCGGCAGTTTGCGAGAAGTGTTTGAGCGAATCGTGCGTTATCACCCGGTGGTCAGCGATGCGTTGATGCTGCAACTGAGCCGCTGCGAAGACCGATACCGCTTCACGCTCGACGTGCCCCAAGGCCGGGCGACGCCGGCCTTTGAAGCCATCGATGCGTTCGCCGCGATTTACGTGCGCACGTGTCGCAACCGACTGGGCCGCGATTACGCGCCGCTGGCGGTGTACTTGCGGCGCCCGGAACCGACGGACCCCGGCCCCTGGCATAAAGTGTTCCGTTCACCTGTGTATTTCGGCGCCGAGCAAGATTGCCTGGAATTCAGCCTCGTCGATTTCGACAGCCACCTGGACGACGCCAATCCGGAGCTGGCTGAACACAACGAGACGGTACTCAAGCGCACCCTCGCCCAGCTCCAGCCGCTGACCTGGGAGCGCAAGGTGCGAGCCGCTATCGAGGCCCAACTGCCCGAAGGCGAACCCAGCGCCGAGCGCATCGCCCAGGCCATGCACCTGAGCCTGCGCAGCCTGCAACGGCATTTGGCCGATGAAGGCTGCCGCTTCGACACGCTGCTTAACGAATGTCGGGAAAACCTGGCACTGCTGCACCTGCGCGACCCGCAGTGCTCACTGAGTGAAGTCGGTTATCTTCTGGGCTTTGCCGATGCCAGCAGCTTCAGCCGGGCGTTCAAGCGCTGGACCGGAATGACGCCGGGGCAGTTTCGGGATGGGTTGCGCTAGGGGTTTGCGTTGGCTGGGCGGCCCTATCGCGAGCAGGCTCGCTCCCACATTGTCTTGAGGTGAACTCAACATTCAGGCCCGCCACCAACGCTGTGGGAGCGAGCCTGCTCGCGATAGCGATGGATCAGTCGATACAGGCCTTCAGATCGTGGTCAATGCCCGCAACCGCTCGATATCCAGGATTTCAATCTCACCATAAGCCAGCTGCACAATGCCCTGGGCCTGAAGGTCCTTGAGGATCTGGTTGGTGGTCTGGCGCGACAGTGAGAGCATGAGCGCCAGTTGCTCCTGGGGCAGTTGCAAGACCCGTCGCGCCGGTTCGATTTCGCCGTAGCCTTCGGCGATCATCAGCAGGCGATTGGCAACACGTACCGGGGCGGGCATCAGGCTCAGGTGTTCGAGATTGATGAAGGTCAGGCGCAGTTTGTGGCTCATCAGCCGCGCAATATCTCGCCAATAGACCGGATGTTCTTGCAGAAACGCCATCAACGGCGCCTGAGGCAAGTGCAGCAAGGTGCACTGGCCCACGCTCACCGCGTCATGGGTGCGCGGCTGGCCATCGAACAGGCAGATTTCACCAAACCAGTGGGGGGCTTCCACCACACTGAGCAGCGCTTCCTTGCCCTGTTCGTTCACTGCGCCGATCCGTACCGCGCCCTCCAATACGGCGTACATCCCGCAGGGTGGGTCACCGCGCTGAAACAGCCGATGCCCCGGCACCAGGCGGCGCACCCGCGACATGCCCAACAGACTATTCTGTAACTCAGCGGGCAAGTGGCTGTACCAGTGACCGGCCAACAGGTGCGAGTGCCAGGGATGGGTATTCATGGAAACTCCGGGACAAGTGTCGGCTAACTGACAGAACGCCTCGTGGAACCCGGGCATCATGCAGGCATCACCTCAGGAGGAACAACAATGAAAAGCCTCGTTGATCATCTCAGTCAATACGCTGCCTACCACCGCGACCCACGCAACATCGCCACGCACTTCATCGGTATTCCGCTGATTTTCGTCGCCGTCGCCGTACTGCTGTCACGGCCGGGTTGGCCGGTGGGCGCGGTCCTGGTGTCGCCGGCGCTGCTGATAGCGGTAGCCAGTGCCTGGTTCTATCTACGCCTTGAGTTGCGCCTGGGGGTGCTGATGACGGTACTGCTGGCCCTGGCGCTATGGCTGGGCCAGGTGCTCGCCGCGCAAAGCACCTTGGTGTGGCTGGGCAGTGGCCTGGGGATGTTCGTGGTGGGCTGGGTGATCCAGTTCGTCGGTCACTATTACGAAGGCCGTAAACCGGCGTTCGTCGATGACCTCACCGGGTTGATTGTCGGGCCTCTGTTCGTGGTGGTGGAGGCGGGTTTCCTGCTGGGGCTTCGTAGCGAACTGAAGCGGGCCATTGAAGAACGCGCCGGGCCCGTGGCCTTGCGTCACCAACGCTCGGCCGTCTGAATCTGTGGGAGCAAGGCTTGCCCGCGAAGGCATCGCCTCGGTCTATCAAGCTACACCGAGGTGTTTGCATCGCGGGCAAGCCTTACTCCCACAAGCTCGCTCCCACAAGAGTCAGGCCTTACCGCTCAGGTTACAGCGCACCAAACTCGACCCGTATCGTCAGCGCGCCGGTGTTATCTTTCAAGCCAGACCCATGTTGCCCGGTCAGGTCATCGTTGATGCACAGTTGCAGTTCCCCTTGCTGGTCGCTCGGAACCTGCGCCAGATCACCCACCAGGAACGGCGTTCCATCGTTGCCCACACGACCGATCAAGGCGCCTTCGGCGGCACCGGGCAAGGCATAGCTGCTGTAGTCGATGTGCCGCGAACCACCGTTTCCATCGACATTGCCGCCCTGCGGACTCGCGCACCATAACCCACTGACGTAGCGAACCACGCGCGGTATCAACCCGTTGATCTGCACTCCAGTGCCCTGCCAGGCGATGTTGGATTGGACCTGCATGGTCACCGCCTTCAGGTCGTTGGCCACGGTGTCCCCGGCTTGGAACGACAGCGCCGCAATCGTCAGGCTCGGGTTCGAGGTGCCCGTGCTGGGGAACACGCCATCGCCCACCAGAAACAGGTTCTTGTGGTCCCAACTGCGCTGGTATTTGTCCACCACCGACTTGGCTGGATCATCGCCCATGCGATAGGTCCCCATCAGGTGTCCGGCGCCCTGGAAGCTGTAATCTTCGCCTTTGTAGTTGAAGGTCCCTTTGCCAATGGGTGCTGTCAGTTCCACGGCGCCAAGCAGGTCCTTGATGATGTGGCTCGCCAGTATCTTCGCCTGCCTGAAACCTTCCTTGGTGTAATCGGACAGGTCGTAGTGGATTTCCGGCCGAAGAATGCCGAGCCCGTCCTTGTAGTTATCCGTCGAGGGCACGATGTAGCTATTGGACTGGTCGGGATGGTCTTCCACCTGTTCCACCAGGAAGCCGATCCGAAACTGGCGGATGAACAGTTCGTTGAGTTTTTTGATCAGTGCCGTGCCGTACAGCGCTTCAGTGGGCGGCGGCGGTGTCTCTTTCGCCGGCAATGGATTGGTGCGACTTATGTTCTTCCCGTCGATAAAATCGGCCACGGTGACGTAAGGATCGCCAACCGGCCAGTTCCAGCCTTCATTGCCAATTTCGATGCGCCATGCCGCTCGCTGGCTGCGGAAGGCACCGTCACGCAGGCTCTCGATGCCCGCCGTGGACACCGGGCCACGATATGGGAAAACCGTCTTGCCTTCCGGCATCAGCCCCCACGCCAGGTAAATCGGATGATCGGACAGGCTGCGTCCCACCTGCCCGCTGCTGTTGGCCACACCTTTAGGCCAGTCCGGGGTCTTGGAGTTGAGCAACAATTTAGGGGTTTCGATGGCATGGGCCGCGATCACGTAACGCTGCCCGATGGCCACACCGTTTCCCGTCTTCGGTCCCTCGCCAAGCTGATATTGAATGAATTCGATGCCATTGATGTTCTTGTCCGGGCCCACGGTCACTTTGCTGGCCACGGTCCGGTACATGACCCGGACCTTGCCGGTGGCCCGGGCCTTGTTCATGGTCACCGTGGCGTCGTACTTGGCCTGGATCGGGCAGATCGGCGTGCAGTTGGTATTGCCGGCACACACCCGGCGCCCGGCGTAGGGCTGGGAATTGCGCCCCGCCGGGGTCGGACTGACCACCAGCGGCAAGCCGTCGAACGTCTGCCCGGTCACGGCGCTGACAAAACTGCCGTCAACCAGTGACAGCGGAATGCTGTGCATCGGGAATGAATAGCCCTCGGGAAAGGTCATGCCCAGATAAGCCTGGTCGGCGACATTGGCCGATACACCGATTTCCGCCTCGGCCCGGCAATAGGCACTTTGCAGATCGTCGTAGCCGATCGGCCAGTCCACCCCGACGCCGTATTTGCTCTTCAGGCGAAAATCGTTCGGTACCATGCGCAGGCACGTTCCGACCCAATGCCAGGTCGTCCCGCCGCCCACCCGTTCATAGGTGCTGTTGAAGGGCAACGGGCCTTTCTGCACCAGGTAACTGATTTCCGGTTTGTCCCAACCCAGGATCAGATCGGCGATGGTTGCCCGCGGGGCATTTTCCTTGGTCGGATCCCGCGGTGTGTCCAGGGTCGATACCGGAGGATAGGGCGACTCCGGGGTTTTCAGGGTCGCCGTGTAGAAGCGCTCCAGATACTGCGTACGATTGGCAGGGATCTCCGGGCCCGATTCGAGCACCAGCACATCCACGCCAGCCATGCCCAACTGATAGGCAATGATGCTACCGGCCAGGCCCGCACCAACGATGACCACCTCTGCTTGTTCGGTACTCATGACGAAGCTCCTTGCTGCGCGTTGGCGACTACCCCGGTGTAATCCTCAAGGCTGGGCGGCGTCGTGTTCCAGTAGCCGAAGAACATCTCGCTGTAGCCCATGGGATGAGCCTGGGCGGCTTTCCAGGCCCATCCATTGATATAAGCCTGGTCGGACACCACCGTCTGCTCATCCTTTTTGAAACTCGCCGCGTCATAGGGTTGGTACCAGACGCCCAGCAACCACAGCTTCATGATCGAACGCGCGGCTTTGGCGGTCTGCGTGTCGGCCGGTAGCGCTCCGTCCATCAACACCGCTTGGGCGATCTGATCCGGGGATTGATTGTCCCCCGCCAGGTTGGCGTATTGAGTCAGCAATGTACTGAGCACATCAGGCGTGATTCTTGGCGTGATGAATTCAAGAAACAGCGGAGGCAAACCCACCTGGTCGATCGCCGGTGCCAATCGCTCAGTGGAAATGCCAGTCAGGACCGATGAAAGGCCTACGAAATTTTCCAGTTCACTGCTCATGCTTGACTCCTTGTCCAGTCGTGGACTGCGCGCGTTCGAGCAAATAGGTGAAATCCGCGAAGCTGGTGCGCGGCGATTCGGTGACATGGGTAGCCGCATTGCCATGACACGCCATGCAACTGGAAGACGCTTGGGGCACGGTGCCCTGGATGTAGGTTTCCAGCGTGGCGTTGGCCAGGAACAACGGGGCAGGATTGCCCAGCGGGTTGGCGGCTGATATCTGACAGTTGGGCTGTGGTGCCGACGGCCACTGGGTACTGATCAATTGATAGTTCGCCCAGACGCTCTGTGGGTTGACTGTACGCAACAGGGCTTGATAGGTGGCGTTCAGGGTTTTGGTGGCTTCGGTCAGCGGTATCTCACGCACGATCTGCGAGGGTGTTGCCTTGACCGCCGGGTTCCATGGCCGGGGCGGCGGCTGGTTGATATCGCTTTGGCTGGCAGCGTTGTAGAACAGATAAGGTCCCACCCGTTGGGCCGGGGGGGTGGTCTGTTCGGGTACGTTTTTTACATGTTCAAAGGTCGACCAGACCCACTGCGCGGCGCTGTCGGTCTTGTGAACGATGTGCAGTCCCACCAACCCCACCGGTTCGGACTTGCACGACTCCCCGACAATGGGTCCTTTGCTCGGGTCGCTGTTTCCCGGTGTATAGACCAGCGCATCGACGGTGTGAAAATCCTGCGGACGATCATTGGCGCCCAGCACTTTCCACGATGCTTTCACCATCAGCGCGCCGACGTCCTGTGTCTTGGCCGAGCCACAACTGAAAGCCACGGCGTTGGTCGGGTTTGCGGCAAAAAACTTCTGCTGGCCTTCGATGCTGTACAGACCATTGTCGACAATGGAATTGAACATCGATCGGTTGACCACGATTTCGTTGCGCGTATAGGTACCGTTCTGATCCACCAGCGGGCCGCTCTCGAAAGGCTGGATAAACTCATCCAGCACATCGGGCACCTTGCCCATCTGCTGCAACAGGCGCCCGGACTTGAGCGACTTGCACGCTTCGGGAAGCGTCGCCGGCGCGTCCCAGGCCAACGGCGCCTGACCCTTGGCCCGGAAGATCTGGTAGCTCTCTTTCCAGCTTTCCCACACCGTTGCCCCATCCTGTTTGCCGATGGAGGTGCCGGTATTGGGATTGCCGTTGTCCAGCGCCGGCCAGTTCAGGGCAATGAAGGTCTGCCATGACAGGTCATCGAAATCGCGCTGAAGGCTGGCCAGCGTGGGATGTTCCTCGGCAACCGTGACATCGAAGGGTATCTGCGGTGACAACGAGGGGGTGGCGCTGACGGATGGGCTCAATAAAACGCTTAGCAAGGCACAGCCAAACGGGCCATGCCGACTGACTTCCATTCTCATGCTTTATCTCCTTGGCATCAGGGCGCCAGGAGATAACACCGGTCCGTCATGAACTCTCACTGCCTCCTGGCACGTCAGAGTCTAGGTAGGGATTTAGATGGGAAAAGGTATTGGTGTAGAACCAATCGAAGCAACGTTGGGCGGGGTTATTCAGATTCTGATCGGGGCGTGAGTGGGACCGCCATCGCGAGCAGGCTCGCTCCCACAGGAGACTGGGGCTGGGCCGCAGATGTTGTGGCCGACACCGCTCCCACAGGTTTTTTGGGTTGCCCACAGACTTGTGGTCAAGCCCATTCCACTGTGGGAGCGAGCCTGCTCGCGATGCTTTTGATCTTAAAGGTTTGAGACTTTCTGCCAGACCTTCGGCTTGAAGAACAGCGTCTCGCCCTTCGCCAGGCCCACCAGACTGTCGTGGTCCTTCACCACTTCAGCTTCGATCAGATCGCTCTGGCCTTCCACCTTCAGGGTCACCCGGGTGGTGGCGCCCAGCGGGCGAATGTCGCGCACTTCGGCGGCGTGGTGATCCTCCAGTTCCGAACGCGACAGCGAGACTTCGTGAGGGCGGAACAGCACATGCCGGTCTTCACCCAAGTGCAGGCGGTTCGAGTCGCCGAGGAAGTGGTACACAAAATCACTGGCCGGGTTTTCGTAGACATCGCCCGGCGAGCCGATCTGCTCGATCACGCCCTTGTTCATCACCACGATCCGGTCGGCGACTTCCATGGCTTCTTCCTGGTCGTGGGTCACGAACACCGAGGTCAGGTTGATGTCCTCGTGCAACCGCGCCAGCCAGCGCCGCAGTTCCTTGCGAACCTTGGCGTCGAGGGCGCCGAAGGGTTCATCCAGCAGCAGCACTTTAGGCTCCACCGCCAGGGCGCGGGCCAGGGCGATACGCTGGCGCTGGCCGCCGGAAAGCTGTTCGGGGTAACGGTCGGCAAGCCAGTCCAGTTGCACCATGTTCAACAACTCGTGGACCTTGGTCGCGATCTGGCTTTCGTTCGGGCGTTGGTTCTTGGGCTTCATGCGCAAGCCGAAGGCAACGTTGTCGAACACCGTCATGTGGCGGAACAGGGCATAGTGCTGAAATACGAAACCGACGTTGCGATCACGCACGTCGTGGCCGGAAACGTCCTCGCCGTGGAACACGATGTTGCCCTGGTCCGGGGTTTCGAGGCCGGCGATGATCCGCAGCAAGGTGGTCTTGCCGCAACCCGACGGCCCCAGCAGGGCCACCAACTCGCCGCTCTGGATGTCCAGGCTGATATCGTCCAGGGCCTTGAAGGCGTGGAAATTCTTGCTGACGTTACGAACTTCGATCGACATGACTTATTCCTCCGCGGCGCTGGCGCGCAGGCGGTTGATTCGGTTTTCGCTCCACTGCTTGAGCAGCAGGATCAAGAGCGCCAGGATCAGCAACAGGCTCGCCACAGCGAACGCGGCCACGTGGTTGTATTCGTTGTAGAGGATCTCGACGTGCAGCGGCAGGGTGTTGGTGACCCCGCGAATGTGCCCGGACACCACCGATACCGCGCCGAATTCGCCCATGGCCCGGGCGGTACACAGCACCACGCCATAGATCAGCCCCCACTTGATGTTCGGCACGGTGACATGCCAGAACATCTGCCAGCCATTGGCACCCAACAGCCGCGCGGCTTCTTCTTCCTGGGTGCCCTGCTCCTGCATCAGCGGGATCAGCTCACGGGCCACGAACGGCACGGTGACGAAGATCGTCGCCAGCACGATGCCCGGCAGCGCAAACACAATCTGGATGTCGTGATCCGACAGCCACGGCCCGAACAGGCCCTGGGCACCGAACATCAGCACATAGACCAGGCCGGCGATCACCGGCGACACCGAGAACGGCAGGTCGATCAGGGTCACCAGCATGCTCTTGCCACGGAATGAATATTTGCTCACGCACCACGCGGCGCTGACACCAAACACCAGGTTCAGCGGCACCGAGATCAGCACCGCGATCACCGTGAGCTTGAGCGCCGACAGGGCATCGGGTTCGAAGATTGCGGCGAAGAACGCCCCCAGGCCCAGCTTCAGCCCCTGGGAGACCACGATGAACAGTGGCAGCAGCAGGAACAGCGCAAAGATCAACCAGCCAAGACCGATCAGGACTCGCCGCGATGTTGCACTGCCGCGGCGGGCGGCGTTGGTGGAGGCCGCGTAAATAGACGATTGGGACATGTTCGCGCCTCCTTATGGGGTTTCGATGCGCCGCTGCAGCAGGTTGATCAGCAGCAACAGGACGAAGGAAACCACCAGCATCAGCACGCCGATGGAGGTGGCGCCGGTGTAGTCGTATTGGTCGAGCTTGACCATGATCAGCAGCGGCAGGATCTCGGTTTTCATCGGCATGTTGCCGGCGATGAAAATCACTGACCCGTACTCACCCACGCCACGGGCAAAAGCCAGGGCGAAGCCGGTCAACCAGGCCGGCAACAACGCCGGCACAAGGACGTGGCGGAACACCTGCCACGGCTTGGCACCGAGACAGGCGGCGGCCTCTTCGACTTCACGGGGGATATCGGCCAGCACCGGCTGCACCGTGCGCACCACGAACGGCAGCGTCACGAAGGTCAGCGCCAGGGTGATGCCCAGCGGGGTGTAGGCGATTTTGAAACCCAGGTCGGTGGCGAACTGGCCGACCAGGCCGGTCGGCGCATACAACGCCGTTAGCGCGATACCGGCCACGGCGGTGGGCAGGGCGAACGGCAGATCGATCATTGCATCGATGATCTTGCGACCGGGGAAGGTGTAGCGCACCAGCACCCAGGCCAACAGCGTACCGATCACACCGTTGATGATCGCCGCGCACAGAGCAGTGCCGAAGCTGAGCTTCAAGGCCGCCAGCACCCGTGGCGCGGAGATGATCGCCCAGAACTGTTCCCAGGTAAGTTGGGCGGCATGTACGAACATTGCCGCCAGGGGTATGAGCACAATCAGACTGAGGTACACCAGGGTGTAGCCCAGCGTCAGCCCGAAGCCGGGTATGACGGGGGATATGCGACGCGACATAAAGGTCCTTGGTTGAGAACGCGCAAAAACTGTGGCGAGGGGATTTATCCCCGTTGGGCTGCGAAGCAGCCCCAAAGCAGCCGACTCAATTCACCTGAGCATAAAGACATGCCAGATTCAGGGCCGCTTCGCGCCCCAACGGGGATAAATCCCCTCGCCACAGATTCAGTGTCCGGCCTTACCTTGTAATCAGCTCATTCAGGCCTGCCCAGCTTACTGCGCCTGATAGATCTGGTCGAAAATGCCGCCATCGTTGAAGAATTTCGGCTGGGCGGTTTTCCAGCCACCGAAGTCCTTGTCGATGGTCACCAGGTCCAATTTCGGGAACTGCCGGGAGTACTTGGCGGCCACGTCCTTGTCACGTGGACGATAGAAGTTTTTCGCGGCGATTTCCTGGCCGGCCGGGCTGTACAGGTGCTTGAGGTAGGCTTCAGCGATCTCCAGGTTGCCTTTTTTCTCGGCATTCTTGTCCACCACCGCCACCGGCGGCTCGGCGAGGATCGACAACGACGGCACGACGATGTCGAATTTGTCCGCGCCGCCGTCTTCTTTCAGCGCCAGGAAGGCTTCGTTTTCCCAGGCCAGCAACACGTCGCCCTGACCGTTGTTGACGAAGGTAATGGTCGAGCCACGGGCGCCGGTATCGAGGATCGGCACATGCTTGAACAGTGCTTGAACGTATTGCTTGGCCTTGGCTTCGTCACCACCGTTGGCCTTGAGGCCATAGGCCCAGGCGGCGAGGAAGTTCCAGCGAGCACCGCCGGAGGTCTTCGGGTTCGGGGTGATGACCGACACGTCATCCTTGATCAGATCGCCCCAGTCCTTGATGCCCTTGGGGTTGCCCTTGCGCACCAGGAACACGATGGTTGAGGTGTACGGTGTGCTGGCTTCCGGCAGGCGTGTTTGCCAATCCGCCGGCAGGGACTTGCCCAGCTTGGCGATTTCGTCGATGTCGCCAGCCAGAGCCAGGGTCACCACGTCAGCCCGCAGGCCATCGATCACCGCCCGACCCTGCTTGCCCGAGCCACCGTGAGATTGCTGGATCTTCACGCTATCGTCCGGGTGCGCTTTCTTCCAGAAACTGGCGAATTCGGCGTTGTAATCCTGGTACAGCTCGCGAGTCGGGTCGTAGGACACGTTAAGCAACTCGTAATCCTTGGCAAAAGCGGAACCTGCAAAAACAGCGCTGGCCAAGACGGCCAAGGCATAACGGCGAATTGACGGCATGGTGAAAACTCCTGGAATTCCGGTTTTTTATGTTTGTGAAGTGTTGGTCTTCAACCCGGTTTGTGGCTCGGCTGCTGCAACCGGAATTTTTCCTTGCGCTCGATCTGGACGACTTGCGCGTTGTGCACGGTGATTTCCACCGCGCCAAAACGAAGGTCCCGCAAGGCATTGAGGATCTCGCGCAACAGAGTTGCTTCGTCCTGACCGTCAACGCTGCGTAGAGATGCGCTCATGCTATTGCTCCTTGAATGCCTGGAAGTGGGCGGCACCGTTTGTGGCGTAGGAGCAATACTAGATAGGCTTAGATATTCTTAAAAAGACTATTTAAGAATTTTTATATAACCAAAAACACAAGCAGCCGATGTGCAAAGGCAATTAATTGATTGCGGGCGCGCGATCCCAATCCAGCTGGTGCGCGGCAACGGGTCGCCCGAACCAGTAGCCCTGCCCCATCCCACAGGCATGTTCCAGCAGGAACGCTGCCTGCTCGCGCTGCTCGATGCCTTCGGCTTGCACTTGCATACCCATGCTGCGGGCCAGGGCGATGATTACCCGGACAATCGCTGCGTCGTCCTCATCCCACGGCAACCCGGCCACAAAGCCCTGATCAATCTTGAGCTTCTGGACGGGCAAGCGTTTGAGTCGCAGCAACGACGAATAACCGGTACCAAAATCATCGATAGCCAGTCGCACCCCCAATTCCCGCAGACGGTGCATTTGCTCCAGGGCCACTTCCGGATCGTCCATCACCGCGCTTTCGGTCACTTCCAACTCCAGACAGGCCGGGTCCAGGCCTGAAACGTGCAGCACCCGCGCGACCTGTTCGTACAACTCGCGACGGGCGAACAGCCGACTGGAAACGTTGACCGCGACAAACGATAACGCCACCCCGGCCTCCTGCCATTGACGCATCTGTCGACAGGCCTGCTCCATGACCCAGGCATCGATTTGGGCGATCAGCCCGGTGCGCTCGGCGATGGGAATGAACTCGGCCGGCGAAACCAGCCCGCGCTCGGGATGTTCCCAGCGCACCAAAGCTTCAACACCGATCAAGCGGCTGGTCGCCAGATCGTGTACCGGCTGGTAATGAACCCGCAGCTCCTGCTGCTGGAGCGCGCGTCGCAGTTCGAAGGCGATCTCGACTCGTTGCTGGGCATGAGCGGTGAGTTCTTCGGTATACAGGGCGTAGCCATCGCGCCCGGCACTCTTAGCCTTGAACAACGCGGAGTCGGCATTGCGCAGCAGTTGCCCCGCGCTGAGGGCATCCCCAGGAAACAGGCTGATGCCCACGCTGGCATTGATGAACAAGAGCTGGTTTTCGAGGCGCAACGGTTCTTTCAGGGCATCGATAATGCGCTGGGCCAGCACCGCCGCCTGCGCCGGCTGCGAGCAATTTTCCACCAGCACCGCAAACTCGTCGCCCCCCAGCCGGGCCAAGGTCACGCCGGGCGCAAACAGCCCCCGGAATCGCTCCGCCACGCTTTTGAGCAATTGATCGCCAACGTGATGCCCCAGGCTGTCGTTGATGTTCTTGAAATGGTCCAGGTCCACCAGCAACAAGGCGCAGCCGCGTTTGTGCAACTGCGACGACGCCAGCGCCTGCTCGGCGCGATCGGAAAACAGCAGGCGATTGGGCAGACCGGTCAGCGGATCGTGGTGGGCTAGGTAGGCCAGTTCGTGCTCCGAATCCTTGATCGCGCTGATGTCCGAAAACACCGCGACGTAATGGCTGACCTGACCGTTATCGTCGCGAACGACGCGGATCGTCTGCCATTGCGGGTAGATCTCACCGCTTTTACGTCGGTTCCAGATCTCGCCGCTCCACTCGCCACGGCTGCCCAGGGACGCAAACATCTCCTGGTAGAAATCCGCCCCGTGACGGCCAGACTTGAACAGGTTGGGCCGCTGGCCCAACACCTCATC
Source organism: Pseudomonas sp. A214 (assembly GCF_900156295.1). Classification (NCBI taxonomy): domain Bacteria; kingdom Pseudomonadati; phylum Pseudomonadota; class Gammaproteobacteria; order Pseudomonadales; family Pseudomonadaceae; genus Pseudomonas; species Pseudomonas sp. A214. The sequence continues at coordinate 892,935 of NZ_LT707062.1, read as the reverse complement.
CCGGGCATACCCTGTAATCGTCATGAAGGCGCGATTGACGTGCACGATCAGGCCGTTCGGGTCCGTCACCAACACCCCTTCGCGCGTGCAATCGAAGACGGCGGCGGCCTGGCGCAAACGTTCGCCGTCGGCACGGTGTTCGCCTTTTCCGAAAAGCCGGGATATCCGCACACCCGCCAGGAAAACCAATCCGGCGCTGACCAGGACCCAGGCATATCCGTTGATCAACTGCCAGCGAAGCTGATCGGCAGATTGATCGAAAAAGCTGCTCAATAAATAACCAACCAGCTGCAGCCAGACGACCGACAGCACGAGATAAAGCAGCGCTCCACGCATGGCGCTGCGGTGATAGACGGTCATTCGGCGATCCATGTCCCCACAAAGAGGTGGGAATTATAGAGTAAGAAACATCCTGCCACTGTTATCTGAAAGGCCGACTGGTTTTATCTGTGCGGCAGGTGATAATGCAACGGCTGTTTCTATCTTTATCGAGGGCCCTATAGCCTATGTGGTACGAAGGTTTTCTTGGCTTGTCGCCCTGGTCACTGGTGGCAGTCACCCTACTGATGACCCATGTCACGATCATTGGCGTCACGGTCTACCTGCACCGTTATTCGGCTCATCGCTCCCTGGAGCTCAACGCCGGCCTCAAACATTTCTTCCGCTTCTGGCTGTGGTTGACCACGGCGCAGAACACCCGCGAGTGGACCGCCATCCACCGCAAGCACCACGCCAAATGCGAAACCGTCGATGATCCCCACAGCCCGGTGATCAAAGGCCTGTCCACCGTGCTGCGCAAAGGCGCCGAACTCTATCGCGCCGAAGCGGAAAACCCCGAAACCCTGCGCATCTACGGCAAGAACTGCCCTGATGACTGGATCGAGCGTAATCTCTACAGCCGCTTCCCACTCATGGGCGTGGCGATCATGGGCGTCATCGACCTGCTGCTGTTCGGCACCATCGGCATCACCATCTGGGCCATCCAGATGATGTGGATTCCGGTCTGGGCCGCGGGCGTGGTCAATGGCCTGGGTCATGCCGTGGGCTACCGCAACTTCGAATGCCGCGACGCGGCGACCAACCTGGTGCCCTGGGGCATCCTGATCGGTGGCGAAGAACTGCACAACAATCACCATACCTACCCCAATTCGGCCAAGCTGTCGGTACGCAAATGGGAGTTCGACCTGGGCTGGGCCTGGATCCAGGTATTCAGTTTCCTGCGCCTGGCCAAGGTCCAGCGCGTCGCGCCGATCGCCCACCGTGTCGAGGGCAAGGGGCATCTGGACATGGACACCGCCATGGCGATCCTCAACAACCGTTTCCAGATCATGGCCCAGTACCGCAGGCTGGTCATCGCGCCGCTGGTCAAGCAGGAACTGGAAAAGGTCGATCACTCGGTCCGCCACCAATTCCACCGGGCCAAACGCCTGTTATCGCGGGAAACCAGCCTGCTGGATGAGCGTCACCACGCGCGCATCCAGAGCATGTTGGAACACAGTCAGGCGTTGAAGGTGATCTACGAAAAACGCCTGGCCTTGCAGCAGATCTGGGCCAAGACCAGCAGCAACGGCCACGACATGCTCGCGGCCATCAAGGAATGGATCCACGAAGCCGAGGCCAGCGGCATCCAGTCCCTGCGCGACTTCGCTGACCAGCTCAAGACCTACTCGCTGCGGCCTGCAACGGCCTGATAAGCAACCCCGCCAGCCGGCGGAATGCTGTTCACTTAAAAAGATGGCGCTTCTCCTTGAGTGGGGAAGCGCCTTTTTTTGGGGTTTTGTGTGCTAGTGTCGAGCTATGACCCATTATTGCCTCACCTCGACTACCACCACCACGACCGCTGAAAGCGGAGCGTGCGAGGTATCGTGAGCCAATAGCAGACGAACTTCAAAGGCCCGCCAGCGATGGACAGGGCCTTTTTTACGCCCTTGTGTCGCTGGCTCAAACGCAAGGAGATGCACTCATGTACGCCCTATTGATACTCGATATCCAAGTCGGGCTTGTTCACGGCCCGGAAAAACCATGGCGCTGCGAAGAGTTGTTGGCAACAGTGAATACCCTGATGGACAAGGCACGCAACGCTGGCGCCCCGATTTTTCTCGCGCGCCACATTGGGCCCGATGGATCTCCAATCGGACCAGGCAGCCCGTTGACGATGGTTGCGCAGGAACTGAAGCTTCTGGGTGAAGAGGTGGTATTCGAAAAACGGCGGCCCAACGCCTTTGAAATGACCGACCTGGCGGACAATTTGCGGTCTCTCGGGGCTACCGGCGTGGTGATCACTGGCATGAAAACCCAATACTGCGTCGATAGCACCTGTCGTGCTGCTCGTGATCTTGGCTTCGACGCGGTACTTGTCGCCGAAGGCCATACCTGTTCAGACACGCCAGTAATGAAAGCCAAGGACATCGTTGCTCATCACAATGCGACTCTTGAAGGGCCGTTCTGCCGGCTAGTTCGGGCTGAGGAGTGGAGCTTCCAGCAGAGCCGAAACTAAGGGAATGCACATGGCTTGCCGGCCACAAGATGCATTGCCGGCACGCTCATGACATTGCTCGCAACCAACTCACCACCAGGACGACTCAGCACCCAAGGCGTCACGCAACTGCGCCGCAGTAATGCGGCGCTGTCCCGGATCAAACGTCAGCGCCAAGCGCAACGCCGCCCAGCAACGCCTGGGCAAATTGCGCGGAGCTTTGAGTTCGCGCTCCATGCGGGCGTCTCGAGCTTGGGTTGAAGGTAAACGGCGGAACGGGTGTTTGCCGCTCGCCAGCTCATACAGTAAGCAAGCCACCCCATAGGCATCGGCCCCCTCTGACAACGGTGCGCCGTCAAGCAACTCAGGGGCGGCGTAGCTCGGGGTCCAGGCGTTGAGGCGATCTCGACTCAGGTTTGGCAGGCTCTTCAAAGGCCCTTCTTGCGCCAGGCCCAAGCCGAAATCAAACAAACGCACCCCCTCCTCGCTGAGCATGACGTTGCTTGGCTTCATGTCCCCGTGCAGCACGCCCCGGCTGTGGGCATACGCCAAGGCGTCGAGCAGCGGCGCGGCGATGGCTTGCAATTCATGCCAGGGCAAACCCAGCGGCCGCTCGCAAAGCAGTTGGTCCAAGGTCAAGCCACGCATCAGTTCCATGGTGATAAAAGCCCGTCGATGGTCAGCGTCCACTTCGAAGGTGTATGGACGCAACACGTTCGGGTGATGCAATCGCCTGCTCAGGGCGAACTCGCTGTAGAGCAGCGCGCTCGCGTCAGGCGAGCCATCGAATTGCTCACTGAGCATTTTCAACGCAATGTACGGATCGGGATCACCGTATTGTTCGTGTAGCAGGTCCCGTACGCGGTACACGATCCCCATGCCTCCTGCTCCGAGCAGGCGTTCCAGGTGATAGCGACCTGCGAGTATTTGCGATAGTCGCTGATACGACGCTCGCCCGATGCCATCGAAGGAGACGCATTGGCGAAGGCAGAATTCGTGTCATGGCTACCCTCCCCACCTATTCAGCACCGCTTTTCCATCAAGCTACGCATCCTTGCGCCTTTGCCTACAACTACGCCAGAATCCGCCCGCTTGTGCGCCTTGCCCACGGGTTCTATCGTTTCCCTGCCACTGCCCATCAGTGGTCGGGTTTAGTAGCCCGGTAGTAGTAACGGTTGCATGAGTCTCATCAGTCAGGCATTGCCTGCACTCGATGGTGGCTGTGCGCATGGCGCCTTCGGGCGCGCCGGGATCCGTTACCTCTACCGGTCTACTAACTTGCGCACAGCTGCCTCCTTTCGTTTAGTAGCGAGATGGTTGCGGCCTACTCATTAGAGGTAACGCAACGATGTTCAAAATTACTCCAAATCCTCCTGAAACTGACTCAACGTCTCCTCATCCAGGTCGAAAAAACAAACAGCACGACGAAACCACCAAACGCGTCTTGGATCACTATCTGCTACCGAAACCGGAAAAGTCCGAAAATGCATCCAAACCGGGCCAGCTTTTCACCGTGGCAAAAAACGCCGACAACGAATGCCTGCTCGCCAACCTCAGCGAAAACCTGGCATCCGCCGACGCGATGATCAGCAATCTGGCTTTCGACCTCGAAGGCCCCCGCCGCCACATCGCCCTCGGTGTCCAGCAACTGATTGAACTGAGTTCATTGCTGGCGAACCGGGTGCTGGATAACGTCGATCCGCGATAACAACCCATCCGACGTCAAACCCGACGTCTTGCGTCGGGTTTGACGTATATGCGTCTGACCGCAGCTTTCCTAGCGAGCCTGTTTCATCTCATCACTGGGCTGCGCTTTCGTTTCGCTGCATCACCTACAGACACGTAGCAAAACGGCCCAAGTACTAACGGCTGTTGATCCTCGCCTGCTATCGGCCATGAGCTACCATTCGTGACCGGCAGCAATCGGCCAATTGCGGACGTACGGTCCAGGTTTCTGGCGAACAGCAATAGCCAAGCACGTTGAAATGAATTTTAATTAGCGCGCAAAATTATAGCGCTCAATGATTGTCGAGAAAATACACGTATAGACAATTTGCATGGCAATTCGATATCGTCTCTTCTTCAAAAATGCACCCACGAAATTCTTTAACCCAAATAAAGTTTATTGGTCAGTTCAGACAGCAGAAGGTGCACATCTCATGGTCCTCCAGCGTCTCTAATGACTTCAACCCTATTACGTCCCCAGGAATACCGGCAAAATATGGATATAATATGAAGATATTGCTTGTAGCTGGAAATGGCTTGTCTATTTCAATGTTGAATCAGATACACAAATGCGTCGATCTCTCTAACCTTTTCTCGATGGGATGTGATGTGACATGGCCTGCAACGGGAAAACCTGGATTCCTTAGCTATGAACATTGCCCAAATTTGTGGGCGCTCGGCGCACGGCAAACAACTTCGCCACAAAACTCATATGATGTAATAGAGCAGATTATTACCGCTGTAAATGCATGCTGCTTAGCCGACCCAGCATCACTTGAAGATGGAATATATATACGTGCATACAAAGAGCTTGTAGCTTATCTGAGATATCTGTTTGTGCATTATGATACTACCCTGCTATCAGAAAACTTCTTTTCCAGTGATGATGCCAGTCAGCCAATTGATTGGCTTATTGAAGCCGCAAAAGATGACAATATAAGCAGTGTTGATATAATAAATTTTAATTACGACGCTTTTCTTGAGAGGACTCTTCAAGCGAAGGGCATCGCATTTTCAATACCCCTACTTGATGAAGATCAAAACTCCAAAGTTACGATCCATAAACCTCATGGCTCAATAACTTTTTGCGGAAAGTCAGCCATTGATAACACTGCATTCTCGGTAAACTACGAAGCTAGTTTTACTGAAGGGGGCATAGACGAGCTTGCGGTTAAATATGAGGATTTGGACAAGCACTATCCATTAGTCGGGATATTGCCTCCAGCTGGAGAGTCAGACAGATACAAACATCGCTGGATTAGACAGATCTGGGATAAGGCTATTGAGGCAGCAAAGAAATTAGAAGAGAATGACATTGTTATCATTTATGGTCTAAGCTATTGGCATGTGGACCGTAAGGAGATAGACATGCTTCTAGGGGAGGTTTCGCGTAAGGCACGAGTAATCTCAGTTAACCCCTTCCCAAATGCACACTTTGAAGCAGTCTGTTGCAGTTTGTTTAAGTCGTACCATTCATACTCCAATCCAAAACATCTTGCGAGGATGATAAAGTGATTAAAAAACTAGATCGCAATACCACAACCATATCCATCGCAAGTTTTCATGAACAAAACCAAGCGAATAAATTCAACTATGATCCACCCTATCAACGTCGCTCAGTCTGGTCCGACGAAAAGCAAAGCTATTTGATAGATAGCATATTGCGAAATTTTCCTATACCACCAATTTTTTTGCATAGAAAAATTGACAGTGATACAGGTACAACTACATTCGACGTCATTGACGGCAAGCAGCGATTAACTGCAATTGCTCGCTTCATCAATAATGAAATCCCAGCAGCCAATGAATATGGGCCTGTTGAGGAAGAAGGAATTTTGGATGGTAGTTATTTTAAGGATCTCAGCTCAGATAAACGCTTGGCAGAGTTCAAAGCGGCGTTTTGGAAGTACGACCTCCCAGTAGAATATGTGGATCCATCCGATCAAGGGCTTATCGAAGAAGTTTTTGACAGATTAAATCGTAATGGCGAAGCACTAAATGGCCAAGAGCTTCGAAACGCCCAATACCACTCAACTAATATCATAAAATCAGTGGAGGAACTTCGCGGTCACAAATATTTCATCGAGCGCTTAGGAGTCACCGATCTCGCACGAATGGAGGACAAAGAATTCTGTTCTGAATGCCTACTATCTTCACATCAGCGCTTAGTCATTGGCTCAAGCCAGAAGATACTTGATGACTTGTATCTAAAGTATTGCGATGAAGACTTTAAAGACGCGCTAAGCTTGTCTTTATCGATATGTGACGAGCTTAACTCTCTGGAGCTAGATTACGTTGGCTCTCGCATTAGCGGCGTATCTCATCTTTATGGTCTTTGGGGGCTTGCCCTTATCTTAAATATCAACGGAAAGTCTGTTCAAAGCTACAAAGCTGAATTACATAAATTCTACGGCGAACTAAGAGGTGATACGGAAACGAATATAGTCCGAGAAGAATACAAAAAGAGCATGAACTCTAGGACAAAAGAGCGTTTTATGAGAGTTAAAAGGGTTAACTCTTTATTGGCAGCATGCGGGGAAGAAAAACTCGCAATTAAATAAAGTCCTACAATTGCTATTCTGCCAGGCGAACAGCCCGCAAAAGGAATTTGTTTTCTGTTCGCTAGAGCGGGGGGCTTAGCTCAAAGTAGCGTTTGCTGTGATAATCAAGGTTGTGGAGTGTAGCTGTGAGTGGCGAGCAAAAATCATTTTTAGTATCTAGGTTTGTTAAGCTCTCGGCAGCTGGCATCATATTAGCTTTTGTCTTATATGCGTTGATGATAGTGGTGGTGACCTGGCCAATAAGTGAATGGTCTCTGGATAAGGCGGGTACTTTTGGCGATAGTTTTGGTGTTTTAACTTCTGTTTTTACAGGTCTGGCTTTTATGGGGCTGATGTCAACAGTATTTCTTCAGAGAGAGGAGTTACAGCTAAATAGGAAAGAGCTCGAAGAAACAAGGAATGAATTGAAATTACAAAGCTTAACCTTTAATCATCAGCGCTTTGAAAGCTCTTTTTATCAGCTGCTTTCTTTGTATAAGGAAAATCTACGCGAGCTCTCGATCCGTAAAGTCGGAAGTCAATCAGAGCGAATTTTTGGCATAGACGCCTTAAATTACCTTAACAAGCGATTCGATGATGCCTGTATGGGGTTACGAGCATTCTCGGATGATATAAGTCCTGCTGCTCAAGATGAATATCTTTATCACCTATTTTCAATGATCCAGTCTGTTTATTTTAGACAGTCCAGATATGTTGAAACGCTAGCTAATATTCTTATTCTGGTTGAGGATGAATTAGAGTCTGAGCAAAGGAAGCAGGCATATTGGCGCATCGTGGTTTCTCAGCTTACGGCATATGAGGTCAAGTATATATATTATCAAGCACTGGCATCTCCAGATTATGGCGTGCTTAGGGATGTTATCTTGCGCTCAGATGTTTTGCGGGCGAGGCTTGCAACTCTCGATATTCGGGATGATCACAAGAAAGCCTTTAATATAGTTTGGGGCATTTCAATTCCCAAAAAAAGAAGACCATTCCACTCTCCGCTAAGTTCGGAACGGGTTAGACTAGTTCGAATGTCGATACAAAAACGAGAAAAAGAACAAAAGAATAATAGTATTTGAATCTTCTTGTGCGATAGTGCGGATCGTACCGGACTTTCTCAATCCGCGTCTCATTGAAGGAGAGTTTTGGCAGCACACTTCTGCAGTAAGGCAATGTCATTGAGATGCTTTTCTGACTGCTCGGCTAGTGTTGAAACTGCAATCTTCTTCATAGCGATGAGAGCCGGGATAGAGGCCACCAGAACGGGCATACCAAAGAGCTTGGCAGGAAGAGCGTCAGCTTCGACTTCGGAGTAAGTTGGCAACCCCTGTGTTGGCGTGATCAGCTCTGCATAGTAGGAACCCTTCAGCGGCACCTGCAGGCCAAGCCGAGTGAAGGAGTCAGCGGAGAAGCCTGATAGATGAAGCTTTGCGAGAGCCGACGAGATTCGAGTTGAATTCTCTAAACTCGGCTCGATCAGAAGATCTAGATCATCAGCCTGGCGCTCGGGACAATACCAAGCGACAGCAAGGCCTCCGATTATTACGAATTTCACACCGACCGACATCAGTTCACGCACAAGCTCTTCGTTTGCGCCAAAGTGAAATAGGTTGTCGCCGATTCGGTTGTTCATTGCAGCCAACGCTCTAATATTTTTTAATAAATGAAAATTTGGTTTAGTCGGTATTTTCAATGCTGTTTTTCGTTTGTGCCTTATAGGCTTCTTTGCTCATGCGTAACCTCTGTTTTTCTTGATTGTTACTCCAGAAACACGAAATTAGGTGAGGCGGAAAGGCGACATGGCTTTTGGCACATTAGAGGAGAGTGTAGCAACATGCCCATGGTCTGCTTTTGGCCGAGGCTGTGTAAAAACGTTTTTCAGCGCGACAGGTACTCAAATCCGGACTGGAAATCGCGCTTCTACGCAAAATCCACATCTGCTGACGTGCCAATAAATTTCAGATTTCACGTAGACGCGCACACCTCAATTTTGGCGAAGCGTTTTTACACACTCTGGGCCCGTAGCTGCCCGTCGGAATGAACCGCACAAGCCCGTATTCGCCCCATAGAACCACGCGGATAACCTCCACGCGGCTTCAAAATTTGCCAGTTCCCTCCCGCGCGCCCTGTAATTCTGCAGAAAAATATCAATCTGCCACTATTGTTCCGCCCAATGCTGCCGACACAGGCAGCATCGTTTTTAAATCATAAGGACTTGATGCATGTCTTTTCACACCTTCCGCACTCTCGCTGCACTGACGTTACTCGCCTGCCTCACGCTCACCGGCTGCGCCCACGTTCAACCGCCAGTACCACTGGATCATCAATTCTGGGACGCCAAGGAGCCTACTATCGGCGTGGCGATTACCGTGGTGCCGGAGCCTGTGCTGGCGCTGACCGGCAACCAGGGTCTTCTGGATTTGGCCATCAACAAGGGTGTTAACAGCACGCTCAGCGACAGTGTCGAGAAATGGCAAGTCAAGGACCTCAACACGCTGCCGGACGCCATTGTCGCCAAGTTGCAGGCCAAGGGTTACAAGGCCAAACGAATCGACGAGCCGGTGGATCTGAAGGTCTATAAGGAAGTCAGTTTCCGCGAAGGCTACACGGTCCGCGACCTGACGCCGCTCAAGGCGACTTACGGGGTGGATCGCCTGTTGCTGGTCAACATTCTGGCTACCGGCGCCACTCGCAGCTATTACAGCGTCGTGCCGACCAGCGTGCCGATGGCGCAGGTGGGCGGGCAAGGCATGGTGGTTGATTTGGCCGACAACAAGCTGCTGTGGTTCAAACCTTTTGCCGTTGTGCAGGCCGCTCAGGGTGAGTGGGACGAGCCCAACTACGCCAATCTGACCAACGCCTTCTACCAGGCGATGGATACCAGCCGCCAGCAAATGATCACCCCGTTCGAACAACAATGAAACGGGCGCTGTTAGCGGCCGCCACGCTGGCCCTGCTGGTGCTGGCCGGTTGCGCGCAGAAGCCTGCGCCGCCGGCCGGTTTCAAGTCGCAAGAGGCGGTGACTTACGTCCAGGCCCATGGGGTCAAGGTGGATGTACAACTACCGCCGGCGTTCGTGGGGGCCAGCACTGTGGTCGACGCCAAGGCCGCGCAGCAGGCCGCGTCGTCGAGCCATAATCTGATCGCCAGTTCCGGCAACACCGCCGGGCTTGCCGGTTTGCTGGTCGCCAGCCTGATCAATACCCAGATGGGCAGCGGCAGCTTGCAGCGGGATGCGGAAACCGCTGCGGCCAAGGAGTCGCGCCCGCTGGCCGACCTGTTGGCGGGCGTACCGTTGCAGGAACGTCTGCAACAGCGTTTCCAGCAGGCTTCGCTGGCGGCCGGCCTCAAGCAGGGAGCGGGGCCCGTGACCGCGCGCCTACTGGTCGAACCTAAACTGATGCTCACCCCCGATCGCGGCAGTTTCGTGCTGATCAATCAGGTGCAGGTCCAGGATATTGCCGGTTCGGCGCTGTACCGCATGCGCATCGAAGTCACCAGCCAGCCGATTCGGCGTTGCGGCAGCCGCTGCATTGATGATGGCAGCCTGGATCTGACGCAAGTCACGGCGGTGCTGGACGAGTGCATCGACGAATCGATGCGCGTGCTGACCACCGACCTGATGCTGCCGACCCCACCGCCAGCCGCCCAGGAAACCTTGCGTTATGTGCTCGATGGTCAGCGCGTGGTCGAGCGCGGTTATCAATTGGCCCACAACGGCAGTTACTGGCGTTATCGCAACCTCTACGGCGCGGTGAAATCAGTGCCGGTGCCGTTCGAGGATGCGCTGACAGAGGCGCAGTTGCAGAAGGTATACGGGCGTTAATCTGGGCTGCGCCGCCGAGCGGGGATAAATCCCCTCGCCCAACCAACAGGCGACCATCGCGAGCAGGCTCGCTCCCACATTGGCGGTTTGGGGCCTTCGACGTTCGGGAAAAAGCCATAAAAAAAGGGCATCCGACTCAATCGGCATGCCCTTTTTTTCTACCGCTTGCCCCCTAACCGGGGAACCCGCGGCGATTATGGATTGACGCTGGCCTTCAACATTTTGCCCGGCTTGAAGGCGACGGTGTTGCTGGCCTTGATCTTCACCGGCTCACCGGTCTGTGGGTTTTTGCCGGTACGCGCGCCGCGGTGGCGCTGCAGGAAGGTGCCGAAGCCTACCAGGGTGACGCTGTCCTTGCGGTGCAGGGCGCCGGTGATTTCTTCGAGAACGGCGTTGAGGACGCGGTTGGCTTGCTCTTTAGTGAGGTCAGCCTTTTCCGCGATGGCGGCGGCGAGTTCTGGTTTACGCATGAATGAAGCCCCTTTTGACGGTTTTTTTGTTGTTATGTCTGGGCTGTACTCATGGAAACAGCCCCTAAGGCGCCGCAGGCTCTACTCTGCGGCAGACGGGAGTGAGGATGGCACGGGGCCGCAGGCGGCGCCAGTGTCAGGGTGGCCTTTGTCGCGCCGAAAGCAGGGTATTTACGACAGAAGGACTGGCATTTACGCCAGCAGCGCTGGAAGCTCTTTGTTCAGTGCCAGTTTTTCCATCACCGCCGCGCCGGTCAGGGCGTAGCCCAGCAAGTTGCCGTTGGCATCGCGGCACAGGGCCTTGATGTCGCTGCCCTGCCCTTCAACGCTCCACACGCCTTCGCTGCCCCGTGGCGGTGGCGAAACCACCAGTGGGCACACCGGGGTTTTCACGGTAATTGGCATGGCACCGTAGCGCACGGCGGTCGGGTTGCCGGCCAGGGTTTGGGCCAGGGCGCGGGCGCAGCTCATCAGCGGCATGACGTACAGCAGGTTCAAGCCGTCGACCTCGGCGCAGTCGCCCAGGGCGTAGATGTTGGCGTGGGAGGTTTTCAGGTGGCGGTCGACCACCACGCCGCGATTGACCACCAGGCCGGCAGCGGCGGCCAAATCGATGCGGGGGCGCAGGCCGATGGCCGAGACCACCAGGTCGCAGGCGATCACCTGGCCGTCGGACAGGTGCGCCTCCAGCCCGTCGGCCACCCGTTGCAGGCGATTGAGCACCGGCCCCAGGTGGAAACGCGCGCCGAGGCTTTCCAGCCCGGCCTGTACCGCCGCAGCGGCCGCAGGGTGCAGCAGGGTCGGCATGACTTGCTCGCACGGCGCGACCAGTTGCACTTCGTAACCGCCCAGGATCAGGTCGTTGGCGAATTCGCAGCCAATCAGCCCGGCACCGAGCAAGAGCACCCGGCGCTTGCCGGCAGCCGCTGCGCGAAAGCGTGCGTAGTCTTCCAGATCGTTGATGGGGAAGATCAGGTCCGAGGCATCACCCTGTACCGGCACGCGCACGGTTTCTGCGCCCCAGGCCAGGATCAGGTCGCGGTAGTTCACCGTTTCTTCGCCGATCCACAAGCGTTTGTGGCCCGGATCGATGCCGCTGATGCGGGTGTGGGTGCGCACTTCGGCGTTCAGTTGCTCGGCCATGGCGCCCGGCTCGGCCATGCTCAGGCCGTCGGCGTCTTTGTTTTTGCCAAAGCCTGTGGAGAGCATCGGCTTGGAGTAGGAGCGACCGTCATCGGCGCTGATCAGCAGCAGCGGAGTTTCGCTGTCGAGTTTGCGAAACTCCCGGGCCAGGTTGTAACCGGCAAGGCCCGTACCGACGATGACGACAGGTGCACTCATGTTGCTCTCCATGTAGCTCTCCATGCAGGAAACGATCAGATAGCGATCATTTCGAAATCCGATTTACCCACGCCGCAGTCCGGGCAGAGCCAGTCTTCGGGTACGTCCTGCCAGGCAGTGCCGGGCGCGATGCCGTCATCCGGCCAGCCAAGGGCTTCATCGTAGATCAGGCCGCAGACAATACATTGCCACTTTTTCATTCAGGTACTTCCTCAGGTGTCGGCATTTGCCGGTATGTTGGGTCGATGTAAAGCTGCCCCTTCCGGCTCAGGGCGTTTTGTACTGATCGGTCGCGATAGATGCAAGCATGATCGACGCTAAGACCGCCCCGCTGAATCAAATTCGCCAACCGACATGGTAAGCTCGCGGCCTCATTTGCTGCCATTCAAGACCTCTGTGCCGCATACAAATTCGATATTTCCTACACTCCAATGGTTGCCCCAGCCCCTGCTGTCGCCTCGCCCTGACGCCTGTGTGCTCGACTGGCTGTTCGACGAAGGGTCCCTGACCCGGCGCCTGACGCGGCTGTCGGATGAGCGTTTCAGCGTGACGCCGCTGTTCGAAGGTTGGCAACCCTTGCGTGCCGATGAATGTGCCGCGCTGGATCTGGCCGAGGGCAGCGAAGGCTGGGTACGCGAGGTGTATCTGCGCGGCCATGGCGAGGCCTGGGTGTTTGCCCGCAGTGTGGCGGCGCGTAGCGCGTTGCAGGGCGACGGTTTGCAGATGGACGAGCTGGGCAGTCGCTCTCTGGGCGAGTTGCTGTTTTGCGACCAGGCGTTCCAGCGCCGGGCCATCGAGGTTTGCCATTACCCCGAACAATGGTTGCCGGCTGAGGTGCGCGCTCGTGAACTGTGGGGCCGCCGTTCGCGTTTTGATCGCGGAACGTTGAGTGTGCTGGTGGCGGAAATTTTCCTGCCGCGCCTGTGGACCGTCGCCCGCGCCTATTCGGAGAACTGCTGATGTACGTGCAACTGCTCAAATCCTTGAACCGCCTGAACCCGCGGGCGTGGGACTTCGTGCAACTGACGCGCCTGGACAAGCCCATCGGCATCTATCTGCTGTTATGGCCGACGTTGTGGGCTTTGTGGATTGCCGGGGAAGGTTCGCCGTCCCTGGCCAACATCGTGATTTTCGTGCTTGGCGTGGTTCTGACTCGCGCCGGTGGTTGTGTGATCAACGACTGGGCCGACCGCAAGGTGGACGGCCACGTCAAACGCACCGAACAGCGCCCGCTGGTGAGCGGCAAGATCAGTTCGAAAGAGGCGCTGGTGTTCTTCGCGGTGCTGATGGGCGTGAGCTTCCTGCTGGTGCTGTGCACCAATGCACCGACCATCTTGCTGTCCCTCGGCGGGCTGGCGCTGGCGTTCAGTTACCCGTTCATGAAGCGCTACACCTACTATCCGCAAGTGGTGCTGGGGGCAGCGTTCTCCTGGGGCATGCCGATGGCGTTCACTGCCGAAACCGGGCATCTGCCGGCGGCGGCCTGGCTGCTGTACATCGCCAACCTGCTATGGACGGTGGGTTACGACACCTATTACGCGATGACTGACCGGGACGATGACTTGCGGATCGGCGTCAAGTCCACGGCCATTCTGTTTGGCGATGCCGACCGGGTGATCATCCTGACGCTGCAGGGCTTGGCCTTGGGTTGCCTGCTGCTGGCCGGGGCGAAATTCCAGTTGGGCGGCTGGTTCCACTTGGGGCTGGTGGCCGCTGCCGGGTGTTTTGCCTGGGAATTCTGGTACACCCGCAGCAGAGACCGGATGCGCTGCTTCAAGGCTTTTTTGCACAACCATTGGGCCGGGTTGGCGATTTTCGTGGGGATTGTGCTGGATTACGCGTTGCGGTGAGACCGCTGACCCAGCGCTGAACCCACGGTCATGAAAATCTTTGTGGCGGAGAGATTGCTCCCCCGCCACAAAAGCGTTTTAGCACCGATCAGCTACTTGGGCTTGGCAACCTTCCAGGCACCGCCCATTACGCCGTCACCGGTCTTGTCTCCTTCTTTCTCGTCCTTCACGAAGGTGTACAGCGGCTTGCCGTCGTAGGCCCACTGCGACGACCCGTCGTCGCGCGTAATCACGGTCCATTTACCCATGGGCATGGCAGCGCTTTCAGCCTTGAGCGGTGGCCAGTTCTCGGCACATTTGGCGACGCACGCTGACTTGCCGCCTTGGTCTTTTTCAAAGGTATACAACGTCATGCCCTTGTGGTCGGTCAGCATGCCATCTTTGATCATCGCCGGTTCGTCAGCCGCGTACGCCAGCGCCGGCAGCACCAAGGCAACCGCCAGGCCCAGAGCCTTGATGGATTGGGTAAGGTAAGTCATGGAAACCTTCTTTTGCAGTTGTCAGGAATCGGACTCAAAAGCTTAGTCCAGGATCCTCTACACTGCCGGGTGCCGAAACAAGTGTCACACGACTGCAATAATTCCGTTATCTAATGCGGCGCAAGACAGTTAAATGACAAGAGGATTACCCCATGGTTGGCAGGAGCATTCTGATCGTCGACGACGAAGCGCCCATCCGCGAGATGATCGCCGTTGCGTTGGAGATGGCCGGCTATGACTGCATGGAAGCAGAAAACTCCCAACAGGCCCACGCCATCATCGTCGACCGCAAGCCCGACCTGATTCTGCTGGACTGGATGCTTCCCGGTACGTCTGGCATTGAACTGGCGCGACGCCTCAAGCGCGATGAGCTGACCGGTGATATCCCGATCATCATGCTCACCGCCAAGGGCGAAGAAGACAACAAGATCCAGGGCCTGGAAGTCGGTGCCGACGACTACATCACCAAGCCGTTTTCCCCTCGGGAGCTGGTGGCACGCCTGAAGGCCGTGTTGCGGCGCGCCGGTCCGACCGATGGCGAGGCACCGATTGAAGTCGGCGGCCTGCTGCTGGACCCCATCAGCCACCGCGTGACCATCGACGGCAAACCCGCCGAGATGGGCCCGACCGAATACCGCCTGCTGCAATTTTTCATGACTCACCAGGAGCGCGCCTATACCCGTGGGCAACTGCTGGACCAGGTCTGGGGCGGTAATGTTTATGTCGAGGAGCGCACCGTGGACGTGCACATTCGTCGCCTGCGCAAAGCCCTCGGCGATGCCTATGAGAATCTGGTACAAACTGTGCGCGGCACCGGTTATCGTTTTTC
This sequence comes from Pseudomonas sp. A214, assembly GCF_900156295.1. Lineage (NCBI taxonomy): Bacteria > Pseudomonadati > Pseudomonadota > Gammaproteobacteria > Pseudomonadales > Pseudomonadaceae > Pseudomonas > Pseudomonas sp. A214. The sequence continues at coordinate 877,393 of NZ_LT707062.1, read as the reverse complement.
GACCAAGGCCTGACCCGAGCCCTTACCGCCCGACAAGCTGACAAGGACGCGCGTTCAATTGAATCAAAACTGGCATGGCACCCTGATTCGCCACATGTTGTTGCTAGTGACCGGCTGTCTGGTCGTGGGCCTGATCACCGGCTTCTACGGCTGGAGTCTGGCTGCGGGCCTGGCGCTGTACCTGGCCTGGACGCTCAAGCAACTGCTGCGCATGCATGAGTGGCTGCGCCTGCATAAACCCGACGAGGCCCCGCCCGACGGCTATGGCCTGTGGGGTGAGGTATTCGACAGCATCTATCACCTGCAACGGCGTGACCAGCGCGTGCGTGGCCGCCTGCAAGCGGTGATCGACCGGGTCCAGGAGTCCACTGCGGCGCTCAAGGACGCGGTGATCATGCTCGACAGCGATGGCAACCTGGAATGGTGGAACCGCGCCGCCGAAACCCTGCTGGGCCTCAAGACCCCCCAGGACAGCGGCCAGCCGGTGACCAACCTGGTGCGCCACCCTCGCTTCAAGGAATACTTCGAACAGGAAAACTACGCCGAGCCGCTGGAGATTCCTTCGCCCACCAATGACCGGGTGCGCATTCAGCTGTACCTCACGCGCTACGGAAACAACGAGCACTTGATGCTGGTGCGTGACGTGACGCGCATCCATCAGTTGGAACAGATGCGCAAAGACTTCGTCGCCAACGTCTCCCATGAATTGCGCACACCGTTGACCGTGATCTGCGGGTATCTGGAAACCCTGCTGGACAATGTCGAGGAAGTGAACCCACGCTGGAGCCGCGCGTTGCAGCAGATGCACCAGCAAAGCGGGCGTATGCAGACCCTGCTCAATGACCTGCTGCTGCTGGCCAAACTTGAAGCCACCGATTACCCCTCGGACAACCAGCCGGTGCCTGTCGACGACTTGCTGCAAATCATTGTTGAGGATGCCCAGGAACTCTCCGGGCCCAAGCAGCAGACCATCACCCTTGAAGCCGACCCTAACGTGCAGCTCAAGGGCAGCGAGGCCGAATTGCGCAGTGCCTTCTCCAATCTGGTGTTCAATGCCGTCAAGTACACGCCGGAACAAGGCCGGATTCACGTTCGCTGGTGGGGCGACGGCCAAGGCGCACACCTGAGCGTGCAGGATTCGGGCATCGGCATCGACAGCAAACACCTGCCGCGCCTGACCGAACGTTTCTACCGCGTCGATTCCAGCCGCAACTCCAATACCGGCGGCACCGGGCTGGGCCTGGCGATCGTCAAGCACGTGTTACTGCGGCATCGCGGGCGCATGGAAATCAGCAGCGTGCCCGGCCATGGCAGTACGTTTACCTGCCATTTTGCCCCGGCACAGACGGTTCGCGCGCGCCTCACCCGCGCCGCCGATTGAGACCGGCCAGCACTCGCCACTAGGCAACAGCCCAGTCAGCCGCTACATTGGCTGACTTGTGCCTGCCTTTTCAGGCACTCATTTCCAATCCTTTCGAATATACGGAACCCGCAAAACTCCATCATGGACCCTTCCCCTGGCTTGTCCCTGGCAACACTCTTCGCCGAATTCGGCATGATTCTTTTTGCTCTGATCCTGGTTCTGCTCAACGGCTTTTTCGTTGCGGCCGAATTTGCCATGGTCAAACTGCGCTCGACCCGGGTCGAGGCCATCGCTGAGAAAAACGGCTGGCGCGGGCATATCCTGCGTACCGTTCACAGCCAGCTCGATGCTTACCTGTCGGCCTGTCAACTGGGTATCACCCTGGCCTCCCTGGGCCTGGGCTGGGTCGGTGAGCCGGCGTTCGCCCACGTTCTGGAGCCGCTGCTGGGCGCGGTCGGCGTTGAGTCACCGGAAGTGATCAAGGGCGTGTCGTTCTTCACCGCGTTCTTCATCATTTCGTACCTGCACATCGTGGTCGGTGAGCTTGCGCCCAAATCCTGGGCGATCCGCAAGCCCGAGCTGCTGTCGCTGTGGACCGCCGTGCCGCTGTACCTGTTCTACTGGGCCATGTACCCGGCGATCTACCTGCTCAATGCCAGCGCCAACGCCATCCTGCGTATCGCCGGCCAAGGCGAACCCGGCCCGCATCACGAGCACCATTACAGCCGTGAAGAACTGAAACTGATCCTGCACTCCAGCCGTGGCCAGGACCCAAGCGACCAGGGCATGCGTGTGCTGGCCTCGGCTGTGGAAATGGGCGAGCTGGAAGTGGTGGACTGGGCCAACTCCCGGGAAGACCTGGTGACGCTGGAGTTCAATGCGCCGCTCAAGGAGATCCTGGCGATGTTCCGTCGCCACAAGTTCAGCCGCTATCCGGTGTACGACAGCGATCGCCAGGAGTTCGTCGGCCTGCTGCACATCAAGGATCTGCTGCTGGAACTGGCGGCCCTGGATCACATTCCCGAGTCGTTCAACCTGGCCGAACTCACCCGCCCACTGGAGCGCGTGTCGCGGCACATGCCGCTCTCGCAGCTGCTGGAGCAGTTCCGCAAGGGCGGCTCGCACTTCGCCCTGGTTGAAGAAGCCGACGGCAACATCATCGGTTATCTGACCATGGAAGACGTGCTCGAAGTGCTGGTGGGCGACATCCAGGACGAACACCGCAAGGCCGAGCGCGGCATCCTGGCCTATCAGCCGGGCAAGCTGCTGGTGCGCGGTGACACGCCGTTGTTCAAGGTCGAGCGCCTGCTGGGCATCGACCTGGACCACATCGAGGCCGAGACCCTCGCCGGGCTGGTCTATGAAACCCTCAAGCGCGTGCCGGAAGAGGAAGAAGTGCTGGAAGTCGAAGGCCTGCGGATCATCATCAAGAAGATGAAAGGACCGAAGATTATTCTGGCGAAGGTGTTGATGCTCGATTGAGCCCCACCTTTCTACAAGGCATGCACAATCTCTGTGGCGAGGGAGCTTGCTCCCGCTCGGCTGCGAAGCAGTCGTCGCTTTTGGGGCCGCTTCGCGACCCAGCGGGAGCAAGCTCCCTCGCCACAGTAGATCGGCGCCAGCCGCTTACTGCTTGCCCAACGCAAAGTTGGGCAAGTCGCCCACCGGTTGATTGAACTGGTAGGGAATCGACACCAGCCCCAACCCGGTATTGCGCTGCACCACGAAATGCAGGTGCGGACCTGAACTGTTGCCGGTATTGCCCGACAGCGCCAGCGGCGTTCCCACCATCACCCGTTGCCCTTCCCGCACGCTCACCGAGCCTTTTTGCAGGTGCAGGTACACGCCCATGGTCCCGTCATCGTGCAGCACCCGCACGAAGTTGCCCGACGGGTCGGTGCCACGGCCGGTCTGGTGATTTTCCGTCTTGACCACCACGCCGCCGCGCGCCGCGATGATCGGCGTGCCCTCGGGCATGGCGATGTCCATGGCATAACGGTTTTTGGGGCCATAGTGGCTGTATTGACCGTTGGCCCCCTGGCTCAGCCGAAACGGACCACCACGCCACGGCAGCGGGTAGCGATAAGCCTGCGCCGTGCCTGCAGGGTCGCCCAGGGAGTATTCGAACCGCGGGGTATACACCAAAGGCTTTCCGGGGCGCGTGGCCGTGAGCAGCGCCAGACGCAGGTTACTGCGCGCCGGCAGCACCCGCCGGATCGGCCGGCTCGGTGCCCCGCTGACGTTGCGTAGCCCGGCAAAACTCAATTCGATCTCCACCGGCGCGTACAAGTCGTTGCGCACGAACACCGCGTCCGCGCCCTTCTGTTTCTTGATATCGAGAAACACCTGGCGCTCGAGACGTTCGACCATGCGATCACGGAACACGAACACCTGCGCGCCCTTGCTGGGGCGGTCGCTGTAGGACACCACGCCATTGGCATCGGTGGATTTGTATATCGTCATGGCCACGGCCGAGGTGGAGGCCAGGACAAGACCACAGGCAAACAGCAGGGGCAAAAACATGGGCAAGAATTCTGTCGAAATGAAGGCCTGTACAGCAGCCTAGCAGCTGGATGGACCAGCGTAGTCGACGGATGTTTCAAAATGGGTTGGCCGATAGGGCGCTATTGCCGCTGGTGACCCCATCGCGAGCAGGCTCGCTCCCACACTGGATCTGCTGTGGACACAAATTTTGTGAACAACAGAGATCACTGTGGGAGCGAGCCTGCTCGCGATGACTGACTGAAGGACGCCGCCGAATCAGGCGCCAGGTACGAAGTGCTTCTGCGCTGTACCGCGGGCAATCAGGCGGGAGATGTAGTCGAGCTTCTGTGGGTCTTTATCGACAAAACGGAAGGTCAGTTGCAGCCATTCGCTGTCGGGGGTCTGCTCGTGAGCAACGATGGCGTGCAAGTAACCGTTGAGGCGAGCGGTTTCGGCGTTGTCGCCCTGCTCCATGTCCAGCACGGCGCTTTCCAGCACCTGTGGCAGGGTGTCGGTGCGTTTGACCAGCAGCAGCGCTTCCTTGAGGCTCAGGGCCTTGATCACGCATTGCTGGGTGCCGCTGGAGAGGCGCAACTGGCCCTGACCACGGTTGGCGCCAGCCGGGGCGGTGGAGGCTGAAGGCGCCTTGACCGGCGGGCTGTTGAGCATGCCGCGGGCTGGAGCAGCAACAGCGGCGGGCGCGGCAGCTGCAACGACAGCAGGCTTGGCAAATGGATTGACCGCCGGAGCCGCCGCCGCAACCGGAGCCGCCTTGCCGCCGGTAAGCGCGCTGAGCGAATCATTGCCGAACGCCGAGTTCATCTTGGTCGGAGCGCTGTTCATCAGGGTATCGAGCTTGCCAACCTTGTGCAGGGCCTGCTTGACCTTGGTCAGCAGTTGCTCGTTGGTGAACGGCTTGCTGACGTAGCCGGAAACGCCGGCCTGGATCGCCTGGACCACGTTTTCCTTGTCGCCGCGGCTGGTGACCATCACAAACGGCATGCCCTTGAGATTGTCCTGCTGGCGGCACCAGGTCAGCAGCTCCAGGCCCGACATTTCCGGCATTTCCCAATCGCACAGCACCAGGTCGAACGCCTCACGGGCCAGCAGGGATTGGGCTTTCTTACCGTTCACCGCATCTTCGATGCGGATGCCCGGGAAGTAGTTGCGCAGGCACTTCTTCACCAGGTCACGAATGAACGAAGCGTCGTCCACGACCAACACACTGACCTTACTCATCCAGATACACCTCTAAAAAATCCCGGCAAGCATACCGCTTTTACTGATGGCATATTGCCAAAAAACCTTCAGTCACGCCGGGACTCTTCGTTCGCGGGGTGCTGCTTTCGATTAAAAAAGCCGCAAAAAAAAGCCCGACCAGAAGGCCGGGCGCTTTTCTTGGGCAATCTTACTTATCGTCAGTTTCGCCCGGAACATTAGCGGTTTCGGACGAGGTGCCCTCCACTTCGGCCTTCATGCGCTTGAGCCCCAAGTGCCGCACGTCGGTGCCGCGCACCAGGTAGATCACAAGTTCCGAGATGTTGCGCGCATGATCGCCGATACGCTCCAAAGAACGCAGCACCCAGATGATGCTCAGCACCCGGGAGATGGAGCGCGGGTCTTCCATCATGTAGGTCGCCAGCTCACGCAGCGCGGTCTTGTATTCGCGGTCGATGATCTTGTCGTACTGGGCCACCGACAGTGCCAGGTCGGCGTCGAAACGGGCGAAGGCATCCAGTGCGTCGCGCACCATGTTGCGCACCTGGTCGCCAATGTGACGAACTTCGACGTAACCGCGCGGCGCCTCGCCTTCTTCGCACAGCTGAATGGCGCGACGGGCGATCTTGGTGCTTTCGTCGCCGATTCGTTCCAGATCGATCACCGACTTGGAGATGCTGATGATCAGGCGAAGGTCGGAAGCGGCCGGTTGACGACGGGCCAGGATGCGCAGGCACTCTTCGTCGATGTTGCGCTCCATCTGGTTGATCTGGTCGTCGATCTCGCGCACTTGCTGGGCCAGGCCGGAGTCGGCCTCGATCAGCGCGGTCACCGCGTCGTTGACCTGCTTTTCCACCAGCCCGCCCATGGCCAGCAGGTGACTGCGCACCTCCTCGAGCTCGGCATTGAACTGTGCGGAAATGTGGTGAGTAAGGCCTTCCTTCGAAATCATCTTGTGCGCTCCGCGAAAGTTGCAAGCTTCAAGCTGCAAGCTTCAAGCAGTTGAATGTTGATCCTGATACCGCACCGCTTCTGTATCGCCGCGTCAAACGTGCGGCTTGCAGCGGCCTCGACTAGCCATAACGACCGGTGATGTAGTCTTCGGTCTGCTTCTTGGCCGGGTTGGTAAACAGGGTGTCGGTGTCGCCGAATTCCACCAGTTTGCCCATGTACATGAAGGCGGTGTAGTCGGAAACCCGCGCCGCCTGTTGCATGTTGTGGGTCACGATGACGATGGTGAATTTGGATTTGAGCTCGTAGATCAGCTCTTCGACTTTCAGGGTCGAGATCGGGTCCAGGGCCGAGCAAGGTTCGTCGAGCAACAAGACTTCCGGCTCAACGGCGATGGTACGGGCAATCACCAGACGTTGCTGTTGACCACCGGACAGGCCCAGTGCCGATTCGTGCAGACGATCCTTGACCTCGTCCCACAGCGCCGCGCCCTTGAGCGCCCATTCCACGGCTTCGTCAAGAATGCGCTTTTTGTTGATGCCCTGGATGCGCAGGCCGTAGACCACGTTCTCGTAGATGGTTTTGGGGAACGGGTTAGGCTTCTGGAACACCATGCCCACACGACGACGCAGCTCGGCCACATCTTCGCCCTTGCGGTAGATGTCGTTACCGTAGAGGTTGATTTCGCCCTCGACGCGGCAGCCGTCCACCAGATCGTTCATACGGTTGAAGGTGCGCAGCAAGGTTGACTTGCCGCAGCCCGACGGACCGATGAACGCGGTGACGCGCTGCTTCGGGATGTTCAGGCTGACGTCGTACAGCGCCTGCTTCTGGCCGTAAAACAGGTTCAGGCCGGGCACTTCGATGGCGACGGTTTCCTGAGCCAGGTCCAGGCTCTGCTTGTCGCGGCCCAGGGCCGACATGTTGATGCCGCGTGCTTGTGTCTCGTGTTGCATGGGAGGCTCCCTGTGCTAACAAATTCGGTTCGGTTGTCTGGGAGCGAGCCTGCTCGCGATTCAGGCAACTCGGTTTGGCTTTAAAACCGAGGTGATGCCATCGCGAGCAGGCTCGCTCCCACAAAAGATCAGTGTGAAATCAGCTATCGAGTGCTTTGTACTTCTCGCGCAGGTGGTTACGGATCCACACCGCCGACAGGTTGAGCGTGGCAATCACCAGCACCAGCAACAGCGCCGTGGCGTATACCAGCGGTCGCGCCGCTTCGACGTTCGGGCTCTGGAAGCCTACGTCATAGATGTGAAAGCCCAGGTGCATGATCTTCTGGTCCAGGTGCAAGTACGGGTAGTTGCCGTCCAGCGGCAGCGACGGGGCCAGTTTCACCACACCTACCAGCATCAATGGCGCCACTTCACCCGCGGCGCGAGCCACCGCGAGGATCATGCCGGTCATCATCGCCGGGCTCGCCATGGGCAGCACGATTTTCCACAATGTCTCAGCCTTGGTCGCGCCCAGGGCCAGGGAGCCTTCGCGCACAGTACGCGGGATACGCGCCAGGCCTTCTTCAGTGGCGACGATCACCACCGGCACCGCCAGCAGCGCCAGGGTCAGGGACGCCCAGAGCAGGCCCGGGGTACCGAATGTCGGTGCCGGCAGGGCTTCGGGGAAGAACAACCGGTCAACCGAACCACCTAACACATAAACGAAGAAGCCCAGGCCGAACACACCGTAGACGATGGCCGGTACGCCCGCCAGGTTGTTCACCGCGATGCGGATCAGGCGGGTCATCGGTCCCTGGCGAGCGTATTCGCGCAGGTACACCGCTGCCAGCACACCGAATGGCGTCACCACCATCGCCATGATCAGGGTCATCATGACGGTGCCGAAAATCGCCGGGAAGATCCCGCCTTCGGTGTTGGCTTCACGAGGATCGTCGCTGAGAAATTCCCAGACCTTGCTGAAATAGAAACCGATCTTGGTGAAAGTCCCCATGCCGTTCGGCTGGTAGGCATGCACCACTTTGCCGATCTCGATTTCCAGTTCTTTGCCATTGGCATCGCGGGCGGTCAGGCTGTCGCGGTTGAACTGCGAATGCAGGTCGCCCAGACGCGCTTCGATGTCTTTGTAGCGGGCATCGAGCTCGGCGCGGTCAGCGTCCAGGTCCGCTTGTGCAGCAGCGTCCAGCTTGCCTTCCAGCTCCAGCTTGCGGCCTTTGAGACGAATGCGCTCAAGCCCTGCGTTGATTGCGCCGATGTCGGATTTTTCCAGGGTCTTGAGCTCAGCCGCGAGTTTGTTGACCCGGGCCACGCGAGCTTGCAGTTCCGGCCAGGCCGCTTCGCCTTCGGCGATGACCTTGCCGTTCTCTTTGACGTTGACCAGGTAGCCGTAGAAATTACCCCACTCACGACGCTCGATGGCCATCAGCTCCGGCGGCGTGGTCTGGTTGGTCAGCCAGTCACCGACGATCCAGGTGAAATCCGTGCCGTTGAGGTCCCGGTTGCCGACCTTGATCAACTCGCGGGTCATGAACTCGGGGCCTTCGTCCGGCACCGGCAGGCCAGCGCTTTTCAGACGCTCGCGGGGCACTGATTCCTTCTGCACCACTTCGCCTACAACCAGATGCGCGGGCATGCCCGGCACGTTGTAGCTGGCGTGGATCAGGTCCGCCGGCCAGAAATGGCCCAGACCGCGCACGGCAATCACTGCCAGCAGGCCAATGGTCATGATGACCGCGATGGACACCGCACCACCGCTGATCCAGACGCCGGGGGCGCCGCTCTTGAACCATCCTTTCAGGGAGTTCTGTTTCACAGACTTCTACCTTTCTTAAAGCGACGAATATTTCTTGCGCAGACGCTGACGGATCAGCTCGGCGAGGGTGTTCATGATGAAGGTGAACAGCAGCAGCACCAGCGCCGACAGGAACAGCACGCGGTAATGGCTGCCGCCGACTTCCGACTCAGGCATTTCCACCGCCACGTTGGCCGCCAGGGTGCGCAGACCTTCGAACAGGTTCATTTCCATGACCGGCGTGTTACCGGTGGCCATCAGCACGATCATGGTTTCACCGACCGCACGGCCCATGCCGATCATCAGCGCCGAGAAGATGCCGGGGCTGGCGGTGAGAATCACCACGCGGGTCATGGTCTGCCACGGCGTGGCACCGAGGGCCAGCGAGCCCAGGGTCAGGCCACGCGGCACACTGAACACGGCGTCTTCAGCGATGGAGTAGATGTTCGGGATGACCGCGAAACCCATCGCCAGGCCGACTACCAGGGCGTTGCGCTGGTCGTAGGTGATGCCCAGATCATGGGAGATCCACATGCGCATGTCGCCACCGAAGAACCAGGCTTCCATGTACGGGCTCATGTACAGCGAGAGCCAGCCCACGAACAGGATCACCGGGATCAGCATCGCGCTTTCCCAGCCCTCTGGCACCTTCAGGCGCACGGACTCAGGCAAGCGGCTGAAGACGAAACCGGCCACCAGGATGCCAACGGGCAACAACATCAGCAGGCTGAAGATACCTGGCAGGTGCCCTTCGACGTAGGGCGCCAGGAACAGGCCGGCGAAGAAACCGAGGATCACCGTCGGCATCGCTTCCATCAGTTCGATCACCGGCTTGACCTTGCGGCGCATGCCCGGGGCCATGAAGTACGCGGTGTAGATCGCGGCAGCAATCGCCAGCGGCGCAGCCAGCAGCATCGCGTAGAACGCCGCTTTCAGGGTGCCGAAGGTCAGCGGCGAAAGGCTCATCTTGGGTTCGAAATCGGTGTTGGCCGCAGTCGATTGCCAGACGTATTTAGGCTCGTCGTAGTTTTCGTACCAGACCTTGCCCCACAACGCGCTCCACGAGACTTCCGGGTGCGGGTTATCCAGCAGCAACGGTTGCAACTTGCCGCCTTGCTCCACGATCAGACGGTTGGCCCGAGGTGACATGCCGAACAGGCCCTGGCCGTCGACCACCTGGTCCACCAGCAAGGTGCGGTGAGCGGTACTGTGGAACACGCCGAGTTTGCCGGAAGCGTCCAAGGCCACGAAACCTTTACGCCGTTCCTCGGCGGTGATCTCAACGATCGGCGCAGTGCCCATCTGGAACGTACGAATCTGTTTCAGGCGTTGCTCACCGTCCGCATCGCGGGCCATGAACCACTGAGCCAGGCCACCTGTGGAGTCACCAATGATCAGGGAAATCCCGCCTACCAATTGGGTGCTGGCGGTGACCTGGGCGTCGCCGTTCTCAAGCAGCTTGTAGCGACCGTTGAGGCTCTTTTCCCGCAGGCTGAACACATCGGCCTGGGCACGCCCGTTGACCACATACAGCCATTGCTGACGCGGGTCGACGAAGATGTTTTTGACCGGCTCGGTCATCTGCGGCAGATCGATACGCGTCTGCTCGCTGGTGACTTCACCGGTCATCATGTTTTCTTCGCTGGTGATCGACAGCACCTGCAGTTGCGCGCCCGTGGAACCGGCGAGCAACAGGGTCGAATCAGTGGCGTTGAGCGATACGTGCTCCAGCGGCGCGCCCTGCTCGTTGAGCACAATCGGCGTTTCGCCGTACGGGTACTCGATGGCCGGCGAAATGGTTTTCTTGCCGTCCGGATAGCTGACTTTATAGGTATGACGCACCACCAGTGCCTGGCCGTTGGACAGACCGATCACCACCAGCGGGCTGCCGGGTTGGTCTTCGCCGATGGAGGTCACGCTGGCACCCGCCGGCACCGGCAGGTCGACACGACGCAGCTCTGCTCCGGTATCGATGTCGAAGAACAGCGCCTGACCCTTGTCGGAGATCCGCATCGCCACCTGGTTCTGCTCTTCGATGGCGATCATCAGCGGTTTGCCGGCGTCCTGCATCCAGGCAGGAGTAATCGAGTCCTTGGAGGTCAGGTCCGCGCCCTGGAACAGCGGGAGGACCACATACGCCAGGAAGAAGAAAATCAAGGTAATCGCCGCCAGCACGGCGAGCCCGCCGACCAGAACGTACCAGCGGGTCAGGCGATCCTTGAGCGCGCGGATACGGCGCTTGCGTTGCAGTTCAGGCGTATTGAAGTCAATGCGCTTGGGAGGGGAAGTCGTAGTCATTGTGGAATTGGCCAGATCATTCATGCGCACACCCTAGCGATCCTGTATGACAGAAAGATGACAATGCAGTGACGCAACAAATCCGCCGCCCGTGAATACCGGCAGCGGACAGAAATTGGGGTGTGGGGGGCTTGCTCGGGATGGGGTCATCACATTCAAACCTCAATGTTGACTGACCTACCGCTATCGCGAGCTAGCTCGCCCCCACAAAAGCCCGGGTGTGGCCCGGGCTCAGGTGTTACTTCTTGGCGACGTTGCCGCCTTCGGACAGACCCAGGTCAGCCAGGGCCTTGGCGGCAACCTTGGCTGGCAGCGGGATGTAGCCGTCCTTGACCACAACTTCCTGACCTTGCTTGGACAGAACCAGCTTCAGGAACTCAGCTTCCAGCGGGGCCAGAGGCTTGTTCGGAGCCTTGTTGATGTAAACGTAGAGGAAACGCGACAGTGGGTACTTGCCGTTCAGGGTGTTTTCTTCGGTGTCTTCGATGAACTCGCCGCCTTCTTTCTTGGCAAGAGCAACGGTTTTCACGCTGGCGGTTTTGTAGCCGATGCCCGAGTAGCCAACGCCGTTGAGCGAGCTGCTGATGGACTGTACAACCGACGCCGAACCAGGCTGTTCATTGACGTTGGACTTGTAGTCGCCTTTGCACAGGGCTTCTTCTTTGAAGTAGCCGTAGGTGCCGGATACCGAGTTACGACCGAACAGCTGGATTGGCTTGTTGGCCAGGTCACCGGTCACGCCCAGGTCACCCCAGGTCTTGACGTCAGCCTTGGCGCCGCACAGGCGAGTCGACGAGAAAATTGCATCGACCTGAGCCATGGTCAGGCCTTTGATCGGGTTGTCCTTGTGTACGAACACCGCCAGGGCGTCCACGGCCACTGGAACAGCAGTAGGCTTGTAACCGTATTTGGTTTCGAAGGCCTGCAGCTCGTTGTCCTTCATCTTGCGGCTCATCGGGCCCAGGTTGGAGGTGCCTTCGGTCAGAGCAGGTGGCGCAGTGGAAGAACCGGCGGCCTGAATCTGGATATTTACGTTCGGGTATTCTTTCTTGTAGTTCTCGGCCCACAGGGTCATCAGGTTGGCCAGAGTATCGGAGCCGACGCTGGACAGGTTGCCCGACACACCGGTGGTCTTGGTGTAGCTCGGGATGGCTGGGTCGACAGCGGCAACCGCGTGGGCGGTCGCAACGCCAGCGGCGACAAAGGTCATTGCCGTCATCAAACGCTTCAGTTTCATGCCTTACTCCTAGCAGATAGGTGTGTTAAGTCGGCCAAGTATCGGTAAGCCGTGTGAACACTCTATGGCTGAAATATGACAATTGGATGAAAGGCCATTATTGAGATTTAAAAGACGATCGCGCAGGCCCAATCGCGAGCAGGCTCGCTCCCACAGGGGATGTGCGGTGAACACAGAATCCAATGTGGGAGCGAGCCTGCTCGCGATGAAGTCAATACAGTCAATAACTGCTTAACGACCTTCCTTCCAGAGATACGCCCCCACCGCAATCCCGATACCGCAGATAACCGCCACGTAATAGGCCGGCCCCATCGGGCTTTCCTTGAGCAGCAGGGTGACGATCATCGGGGTCAGGCCGCCGAAGATTGCATAGGCCAGGTTGTAGGAGAACGACAGGCCGCTGAAGCGCACCACGGCCGGGAACGCCTTGACCATGACATAGGGCACCGCGCCGATGGTGCCCACCAACAGCCCGCTCAGGGCATAGAGCGGAAAGAGCCAGTCGGGGTGGTTGAACAGGCTGTGGTAGAAGGTCCAGGAGGTGATCAACAGCAACGCGCTGCCGAACACGAACACTCGCCCGGCACCGAAGCGGTCGGCCAGCACGCCCGAGCCGATGCAGCCAAAGCTCAGGAATACGATCGCCAGGCTGTTGGCCTGCAACGCGGTGGTCGGGCTGAAGTGATACACCGTTTGCAGCACGGTCGGGGTCATCAGGATGATCACGATGATGCCGGCCGACAGCAGCCAGGTCAGCAACATCGAAAGGGCAATGGCGCCACGATGATCACGCAGCACCGCTCGCAGCGGTACTTCCGCAGCCAGGGCCTTGCGCAGTTGCAGCTCGGCGAATATCGGGGTTTCGTGCAGCCAACGGCGCAGGTACACCGAGAACAGGCCGAACACACCCCCCATCAGGAACGGAATCCGCCAGGCGTAATCCGCGACCTCCACCGGCGTATAGATGCTGTTGATGGCCGTGGCCACCAGCGAACCCAGCAAAATCCCCACGGTCAGGCCACACGTCAGCGTGCCGCAGGCGTAGCCGATGTGGCGCGCCGGAACGTGCTCGGAAACGAACACCCAGGCTCCCGGCACCTCACCACCAATGGCCGCGCCCTGGATCACGCGCATCAGCAACAGCAGAATCGGCGCCCACATGCCTATCTGGGCATAGGTCGGCAGCAACCCCATGATGAGGGTCGGCACGGCCATCATGAAAATGCTCAAGGTGAACATTTTCTTGCGTCCCAGCAGGTCACCGAAGTGAGCCATGATGATCCCGCCCAGCGGCCGGGCCAGATAACCGGCGGCAAAAATGCCGAACGTCTGCATCAAGCGCAGCCACTCAGGCATTTCGGCGGGGAAGAACAATTTGCCAACCACGGTGGCGAAGAACACGAAAATGATGAAATCGTAGAACTCCAGCGCACCGCCCAAGGCAGAAAGCGACAGGGTCTTGTAATCGTTACGGGTCAACGGACGAGCCGATTGAACGGGTGTCGCCGTGCTCGAAGGCGCAGTGGTCATGGCAAGGGCTTCTCTTATAGTCAGTTCTGCAACCCCGGACAACGGTGGGCAGGCTCGGCACGATAGCAAATTGTTCAAAAAAGCACATAGAGGTGCGTAATTGACAGTCAAAATCGGAACCGGGTGGTCGTCTCGACGTCTATCGCTCGATATACTCGCAACCTTGCAACACTCTGTAAGGGGTTGCTGTGCGAAAACGTCGTTGGCGGCGTAGTAACCTGCCAGCCGGTTTCGCAGAGTTTCCCTTTGGCACGCCTTTACGAAAAACGTGACGAACGCATGTTCGGGCTGAATCGTTTTTTTCAAAGACGGCTATTCACCTGATACATAAGACAGAGTTACGGGTCAGAGGCACCCCCGGCATGATAGAGCTCGAACAGGAAGATCCAATCCCGCAAGGCGACCTGGCCCTGCAAATCACCGCGCTTCCCCGCGAAACCAACGGCTTTGGCGATATTTTCGGCGGCTGGCTGGTTTCCCAGATGGACTTGGCCGGCACGGCCATGGCCAGCAAAGTGGCCGGTGGACGCGTGGCCACCGTGGCGATCGACCGCATGGCATTTCTGGTGCCGGTGGCCGTGGGTGCCCAGCTGTCTTTTTATACCCAGGCGCTGGAGATCGGCCGCAGTTCGATCCAGATGATGGTCGAGGTCTGGAGTGACGATCCGCTGTCCAGCGAATGGCGCAAGGTCACCGAGGCGGTGTTTGTGTTCGTCGCCATCGATGGCAGTGGCCGTACCCGCTCGGTTCCGCCGCGCGCCCGTTAAACACGGGGGCCGTTTTGCGGTCCATTGCAGTTCATGTTCCTGAGCGAGACTTGCAGTATGCCTACGCCCCATGTCGAAGCCGTCAAACTGGATGAACTGAACGGCTGGCGCATCCGCCACGGTCAGGCCGAGTTGCTGGTGGCCCAGCAAGGCGCGCACATCCTCAGCTATCAGGTCGACGGCCAGCCGCCGCTGATCTGGCTCAACGACCAGGCAACGTTCAAGGCGGGCAAGAGCATCCGTGCCGGGGTGCCGGTGTGCTGGCCGTGGTTCGGTAACCTGACGCGCAACCCCGACAGCGTGCAGGCCATGCGCGTGAGCAACGATCCGGCCACCGCTCACGGCCTGGTGCGGGCCATGGATTGGGAGCTCAAGGGCATCGAAGCCCAGGGCGAGAGCCTGAAAGTGGAATTCGTGCTGCCCTACCCCGAAAACGGCCTCTCGGGCTGGCCCCATCAGGTGGACCTGACGCTGACTATCGTGATGGACGAGCAGTTGCACATCCACCTCACCAGCCATAACCGCGGCAGCGAAACCGTCAGCCTGAGCCAGGCGCTGCACAGTTACTTCGCTGTCAGTGACGTGCGCAACGTGCATGTCAAAGGCGTGGATGGCTTGCGTTATATCGAAACACTGGACGACTGGAATACCGTGACCCAGGCCGGCGACCTGCACTTTGCCGGCGAGACTGATCGCATCTATCTCGATACCCCTGCGAAGCTGAGCATCGTTGACCCGCACTGGGAACGACGCATCGAACTGACCAGCAGCGGTTCACGCTCGGCGGTGATCTGGAACCCCTGGACCGAACGCGCCAAGGCCTTCAGCGACATGGCCGACGATGGCTGGCAGCGCATGCTGTGTATCGAGACGGCGAATGTGATGGACGATGTGGTAACGCTGTTGCCGCAGGCCAGTCATACCCTCGGGGTGAGCATCGGTAGCAAGCCGCTCTAAGCCACACCACAAAAACCATTGTGGGAGCGAGCCTGCTCTCGATAGCGGACTGACCGTCAATATCGTTGAGACTGACCCACCGCTTCGCGAGCAGGCTCGCTCCCACATTGGGATTTGTATCAGGCCAGCCGGCCGTTACAGATCCGCCTCCTGCACCACCCTCACCTTTTCCGCTTCCAGCGCGTACGCCGCACTGGCCAGGTCGTTGTCGACCTTTTCGATCTTCAGCGTGCCGGTCACCCAGAGCGGTGTGTAGATGTCGTCCAGCTTCAAACCCTTGGGATAGCGCACCAGCACCAGTTGATTGGGCGGTGGTGGCGGGACGTGAATGCAGGCGCCGGGGTAAGGCACCAGGAAGAACAGCGTGCTGCGGCCCTTGGCGTCGGACTCCAGCGGCACCGGGTAGCCGCCCAGGCGGATATGCCGGTCGTTCATCGACGCCACGGTCTTGCTCGAATACATCACCGCCGGTAAGCCCTTGCTTTGTTTCAAGCCACCTTTTTCGGTGAAGGTGCCGCTGGCTTCGGGGGTGTTGTGGTCAATCTCGGGCATGGCCTCGAGGGCTTTCTGGTCCGACTTGGGCATCAGTTCGAGCCAGTCGGTTTCCGGCAGTTCGGCGGCGTGGGCCAGGCCGCTGCCCAGCAGAAGGAGGGTCAAGACTAAACGGCGCATGAATGGGCTCGGCAATAAGTAGGAAGTACGACGCCGGGCATTCTAGCCCTCCCTGCGCGCCAACGCAGAGGGGGCTTTGTCACAGAATCAGTTTCTTTTGATCAGACCGTAGATCACCAGCAACACCACCGCGCCCACCAGGGCACCGATGAAACCGGCGCCTTCGCCAGCCTGGTAGATGCCCAGGGCCTGGCCGCCGTAAGTGGCTGCCAACGAACCGCCGATACCGAGCAGGATGGTCATGATCCAGCCCATGCTGTCATCGCCCGGTTTCAGGAAGCGCGCCAGCAGGCCCACGATCAAGCCGATAAAGATGGTTCCAATGATTCCCATGGCATTTCCCTCTGAGGTAAGTCGCTAGACCAAAGCCCGTTCGGGCTTTGGCACCTAGCCATCAGAGAAGTTAGCCGACCAATGGTTCCACCGACACTGAAGACTATTGTTCGGCGATCAGTGTCTCGACCTTGATGATCTGCTGGGCCAGCGTGGCCCGGTCAGCGCAGCGCAGGTTGGCGTGACCGACCTTGCGCCCGGCCTTGAACGCCTTGCCATAGTGATGCAGGTGGCAATCGGCAATCGCCAGGACTTTCTCGCTGTCCGGCACCTTGCCGATGAAGTTGAGCATCGCGCTTTCGCCGACTTTGGCGGTCGAGCCCAGCGGCAGCCCGGCCACCGCCCGCAGGTGGTTTTCAAACTGGCTGCATTCGGCGCCTTCGGTGGTCCAGTGCCCGGAGTTGTGCACGCGCGGGGCGATTTCATTGGCCTTGAGGCCGCCGTCCACTTCAAAGAACTCGAACGCCATCACGCCGACATAGTCCAGTTGCTTGAGCACACGGCTGGAGTAGTCCTCGGCCAGGGCCTGCAGCGGATGATCGGTGCTGGCAACGGACAGCTTGAGAATGCCGTCCTTGTGGGTGTTGTGCACCAGCGGATAGAAACGGATTTCCCCGTCGCGAGCCCGCACGGCGATCAACGAGACTTCCCCGGTGAACGGTACAAAACCTTCCAGCAGGCAGGCCACGCTGCCCAGCTCGGCGAACGTGCCGGCCACATCCTCAGGATTGCGCAGGACTTTCTGGCCCTTGCCGTCGTAGCCCAGGGTGCGAGTCTTGAGGACGGCCGGCAGGCCGATGGAAGCAACGGCGGCTTCCAGGTCGGCCTGGGATTGGATGTCGGCGAACGCAGGTGTAGGGATGCCCAGGTCCTTGAACATGTTCTTTTCGAACCAGCGGTCGCGGGCGATGCGCAAGGCTTCGGCACTCGGGTAGACCGGGACGAACTGGGACAGGAAGGCAACGGTTTCGGCCGGGACGCTCTCGAACTCGAAGGTCACCAGATCGACTTCATCGGCCAGTTGGCGCAGATGGTCCTGATCACCGTAGTCGGCCCGCAGATGTTCACCCAGCGCGCTGGCGCAGGCGTCCGGCGCCGGATCGAGGAAAGCGAAGTTCATTCCCAGCGGCGTTCCCGCCAGGGCCAACATGCGACCCAACTGGCCGCCACCGATTACACCGATCTTCATTCGTCAACCACCTCAGGCAATGCGTGGGTCTGGATTGTCCAGGACGCTGTCTGTCTGCTCAGCACGGAATTTTTTCAGCACGGTATGAAATTGTGGGTGCTTGGCGCCCAGGATGCTCGCCGACAGCAGGGCCGCGTTGATCGCACCGGCCTTGCCGATGGCCAGGGTCGCGACCGGAATGCCGGCCGGCATCTGCACGATCGACAGCAGCGAATCGACGCCCGAGAGCATCGACGACTGCACCGGCACGCCCAGCACCGGCAGGTGAGTCTTGGCCGCACACATGCCTGGCAGGTGGGCCGCGCCACCGGCACCGGCGATGATCACCTCGATGCCA
Source organism: Pseudomonas sp. A214 (assembly GCF_900156295.1). Lineage (NCBI taxonomy): Bacteria > Pseudomonadati > Pseudomonadota > Gammaproteobacteria > Pseudomonadales > Pseudomonadaceae > Pseudomonas > Pseudomonas sp. A214. Next base: position 859,312 of record NZ_LT707062.1, on the reverse strand, counting down.
CGCGCCTCAGCCTCTTCGGCGTACTGGAACAGCAGGTCCGGGGTGCGGTGGGCGGAGACCACTTTCACCTCGTAAGGGATGCCGAGCTTTTCCAGCATATCGGCGGTGTGGCTAAGGGTGGACCAATCGGACTTGGAGCCCATGATCACGCCAACCAGTGCACTCATCGTCGTGCCTCTTCTCTCTGGGCGCCCGCAGGCGCGTCAAAAAACAACAAGCCACGCAGGAAACCGGCGTGGCTTGTTGTACGAATTATGGCCGATCTGGACCGGCCGAAGGCCGCGCAGTATACCTCAATGAAATAGATAAACAGCCCCTGTCGCGACCATCTGTCATTTGTGGTTAAACGGCGGTTTTATTGACTCTCAGGTCAGCGAAAAAGCACCACAATGCCCCTGTGGGAACGAGCCTGCTCGCGATAGCGGACTGACATTTAACATCATCGTTGCCTGACACACCGCTATCGCGAGCAAGCTCGCTCCGACAGAAGATCTTCGTGGTATCAGGTGCCAGTCACGCCTTGCGCCGCGCCGCCCTCGAGCTTGCGCCACAACAAGCGCACGTTGGCCTTGCGCACCAGCGCGCAGCGATACAGGCGGATTTCCAGGGGCACGTGCCATTGCGCGCCGCCGCAGACCACCAGTTCGCCCCGGGCCAGTTCGGCACGCACGCTCAGTTGTGGCACCCAGGCGATACCCAGGCCCTCCAGCGCCATGCTTTTGAGGCTGTCGGCCATGGCCGTTTCGTAAACCGTGGTGAAACGCAGGGCCCGCTGGCGCAGCAACTGGTTCACCGAGCGTCCGAGAAATGCACCGGCGCTGTAGGCCAGCAAGGGCACGCTGGCCTCGCCTTCAAGATCGAACAGCGGTTTGCCCTCAGCATCGGCGGCACACACCGGCAGCATTTCGGTCTGGCCCAAGTGCAGCGAGGGGAAAATCTCCGGGTCCATTTGCATGGCCGAATCCGGGTCATAGAAGGCCAGCATCAGATCGCAACCCCCTTCACGCAACGCATGCACGGCGTCGCCGACGTTGGTCGCCACCAGCCGCGTGGCGATGTTCAAGCCTTCGTTGCGCAGTTGTGCGATCCAGCGCGGGAAGAAGCCCAGCGCCAGGGAGTGCGCGGCCGCCACTTGCATCACTTCGCCCTGCCCGCCTTCCAGATGGTGCAGATGACGCAGCACTTCACCCAGTTGCTCGACCACGGTGCGCGCCGTCACCAGGAACAACTGCCCCGCCGCTGTCAGTTCGATCGGTGTGCGAGAGCGGTTGACCAGGGTCAGCCCCAGCGCCGCTTCGAGGCTGCGGATGCGTCGGCTGAAGGCCGGTTGCGTCACGAAGCGCCGTTCGGCCGCCTGGGAAAAACTGCGAGTCGCGGCCAGGGCACTGAAGTCCTCGAGCCATTTGCTTTCTAGATTCATCACGTCCTCCCAAGGCACGCACCAAAACAGGTCACACGCTCGCCGTACCGTCGGCGTCACACCCGCATTATGCCGAATGTGCATAGGCCAGTGTTTAACAGCATTGGCCCTAATTTTTCTGAAAGCCTAGGATTCACAGCGTTCCGGCTCAGACCGGGTCCTTATCGAGATGATTTCTATCATGTCTTCCGCTGCATCATTCCGCACAGAAAAAGACCTGCTTGGCGTACTTGAAGTACCGGCGCAAGCGTATTACGGCATCCAGACCCTGCGAGCGGTGAACAACTTCCGTCTCTCCGGCGTCCCGATCTCGCATTACCCCAAGCTGGTGGTCGGTCTGGCAATGGTCAAACAGGCCGCCGCTGATGCCAACCGCGAGCTGGGCCAACTCAGCGAAGCCAAGCACGCCGCTATCAGCGAAGCCTGTGCAAGACTGATCCGCGGCGATTTCCACGAAGAGTTCGTGGTGGACATGATCCAGGGCGGCGCTGGCACTTCAACCAACATGAATGCCAACGAAGTCATCGCCAACATTGCGTTGGAGGCCATGGGCCACAACAAAGGCGAATACCAGTACCTGCACCCCAACAACGACGTGAACATGGCGCAGTCCACCAACGACGCCTATCCGACCGCGATTCGCCTGGGTCTGCTGTTGGGTCACGACGCGTTGCTGGCCAGCCTCGACAGCCTGATCCAAGCCTTTGCCGCCAAGGGTGAAGAGTTCAGCCACGTCCTGAAAATGGGCCGCACCCAACTGCAGGACGCTGTGCCGATGACCCTCGGCCAGGAATTCCGCGCCTTCGCCACCACCCTGAGCGAAGACCTGGCACGCCTCAAAACCCTGGCGCCTGAACTGCTCACCGAAGTAAACCTGGGCGGCACCGCCATCGGCACCGGCATCAACGCCGATCCGCGCTATCAGGCCCTGGCCGTACAGCGCCTGGCAACCATCAGCGGCCAGCCGCTGGTACCGGCCGCCGACCTGATCGAAGCCACGTCCGACATGGGTGCCTTCGTACTGTTCTCCGGCATGCTCAAGCGCACCGCGGTCAAGCTGTCGAAGATTTGCAACGACCTGCGCCTGCTGTCCAGCGGTCCTCGCACCGGCATCAACGAGATCAACCTGCCGGCTCGCCAGCCAGGCAGCTCGATCATGCCGGGCAAGGTCAACCCGGTGATCCCCGAAGCGGTCAACCAGGTAGCGTTCCAGATCATCGGCAACGACCTGGCCCTGACCATCGCGGCCGAAGGCGGGCAACTGCAATTGAACGTGATGGAGCCGTTGATCGCCTTCAAGATCTTCGACTCGATCCGCCTGCTGCAACGGGCCATGGACATGCTGCGCGAACACTGCATCGTCGGCATCACCGCCAACGAAGCGCGCTGCCGCGAACTGGTCGAGCACTCGATCGGCCTGGTCACCGCCCTGAACCCGTACATCGGCTATGAAAATGCCACCCGTATCGCCCGTGTTGCGCTGGAAAGCGGCCGCGGCGTACTGGAACTGGTGCGCGAAGAAGGCTTGCTCGACGACGCCATGCTCGACGACATCCTGCGCCCCGAAAACATGATTGCTCCGCGTCTCGTCCCGCTGAAGGCGTGATCGACGCAATGACTGCTCACCAGGTCGAGGGACTAGACACCTCTCACCTTTTGAGGGCTTGGGGATTTATTCCCCAAGCCCTTTTTTTTAACTGATAGCTACAAACGATTAGAGAACCTGTAGGAGCGAGCCTGCTCGCGATAAACGATGACGCGCTGCCGTTTGAAAAAACCGCGTCGCCAGCCATCGCGAGCAGGCTCGCCCCCGCAAGAACCTGACCGCGAGGCCAGGTGATTCAAAGGTCCGTTTCGTCGCACGCACCACAATCGTGCAGACGGGCGCCGCACTGGTAGGTATAGTGCCGCCCCTCTTCGCGTGAGCGGTCGTCAGAAACGAGACCCCCAACACATGCGAAAACCGAACTAATAACAAACCCGCAATCTGGACCGGGACGGAACATCGCCTCACCTGTCGTGCCGCGCACCGACCGATGTAACACGATGTTTCCAAATGGCCAGCATTTGCTTAAACAAAAAACAGCGAGGAATACTCATGCTCGAAGTCATCAACGACTTCCTCTCAGGGAAAGTGCTGATCGTGCTCATTGTCGGGCTCGGTAGCTACTTCACGATCCGCTCGCGTTTCGTCCAGTTCCGTCATTTCTTTCACATGTTCGCGGTGTTCCGTGACAGCCTCAAAAGCAGCGCCGGTCAGCTCAGTTCCTTTCAGGCCCTGATGCTCAGCCTGGCCGGTCGTGTCGGCGCGGGCAACATCGCCGGTGTCGGCATCGCCGTCACCCTCGGCGGGCCCGGCGCGGTGTTCTGGATGTGGGTGACCGCGCTGGTCGGCATGTCCAGCAGCTTCTTCGAATGTTCCCTCGGCCAGCTCTACAAGCGCTGCGACGCCGAAGGCCAATTCCGTGGTGGCCCGTCCTATTACATCCAGCACGGCCTGCAGAAGCGCTGGCTGGGCATGATCATGGCGTTCCTGCTGCTGATCACCTTCGGCTTCGCCTTCAACGGCCTGCAGGCCCATGCCGTGACTCACTCGCTGAACAACGCTTTCGGTTTCGACACCACCTACACAGGCATTGGCCTGGCGGTGCTGTTGGGCCTGGTGTTCATCGGTGGGATCAAGCGCATCGCCAAGGTTGCTGATCTGCTGGTGCCGGTCAAAACCCTGGCGTATATCGGCGTCACCCTCTACGTGATCGTGCTGCAGTTCGATCAGGTGCCGGCCATGCTGACCACCATCGTCAAAAGCGCCTTCGGCCTTGACCAGGCCTTTGGCGGCCTGATCGGCAGCGCCATTGTCATGGGCGTCAAGCGTGGCGTGTTCGCCAACGAAGCGGGCCTGGGCAGTGCGCCAAACGTCGCCGCCGTGGCCTCGGTCGAGCACCCGGTGGCTCAGGGTGTGATTCAGGCGTTCAGCGTGTTCCTCGACACCTTTCTGATCTGCACCTGCACCGCGCTGCTGATCCTGCTGTCGGGCTTCTACACCCCGGGCTTCGAAGGTGACGGTATTGCCCTGACCCAAAACTCCCTCGCCGCCGTGGTGGGTGACTGGGGGCGGGTATTCATCTCTGTGGCCCTGTCGTTGTTCGTGTTCACCTCGATCCTCTACAACTACTACCTGGGCGAGAACAACCTGCGCTTCATGGTCGGCGAAAACCGCAAGGTGCTGATCGGCTACCGCACCCTGGTACTGGTGTTGATCTTCTGGGGTGCCATCGAAAACCTCGGCACCGTGTTCGCCTTCGCCGACATCACCATGACCCTGCTGGCGTTCGTGAACCTGATCGCGTTGTTCCTGCTGTTCAAGGTCGGCATGCGCATCCTGCGTGACTACGATGACCAGCGTTCGGCCGGCATCAAGGTTCCGGTTTTCGATTCAAGCAAGTTCCCGGACCTGGATCTGGACCGCAAGGCCTGGCCAGCCAACCCTTCGGCACCGGTAGCCGCGCCTGGAAAGGCTTCGGCAGGCGTGGCCGCCGCGCAACGCTGATCGGTAGGCTGTTGGAAAAACCGGGCGCACCCTCTGCGCCCGGCGTGACACAGCGTAAGGTCGGCGTCATGCTCGACCTTATGTTGTGACAGCCCGATGAGCTGTCGCTTTCGTCCTCGGAGAACACCCATGAATTTCTCGACCTACCCTGCCGCCCAGCACGTCATGGTGCTCTACACCGGTGGCACCATCGGCATGCAGGCCAGCGCCCATGGCCTGGCCCCGGCATCCGGTTTCGAAGCACGGATGCGCGATTACCTGCACAGCCAACCCGAACTCGTCATCCCGCAATGGCGTTTCCGGGAAATGTCGCCGCTGATCGACAGCGCCAACATGACCCCGGCCTACTGGCAGCAACTGCGCGAAGCAGTGGTCGACGCCGTGGATGTGCAAGGCTGCGACAGCGTATTGATCCTGCACGGCACCGATACGCTGGCCTACAGCGCGGCCGCCATGAGCTTCCAGTTACTCGGCCTGCATGCGCGGGTGTGTTTCACCGGCTCCATGTTGCCCGCCGGCGTGACCGACAGCGATGCCTGGGAAAACCTCAGTGGCGCGTTGGTTGCCCTCGGCCAGGGTCTGGCGCCGGGTGTGCATCTGTATTTCCACGGCGAGCTGTTGGCCCCGACCCGTTGCGCCAAGGTGCGCAGCTTCGGTCGCCATCCGTTCAAACGCCTGGAGCGTCAGGGCGGTGGCATCAAGGCAACCTCGCTGCCGGCACAGCTCAATTACGACCAGCCCAAGCAACTGGCGAACGTCGCGGCGCTGCCGCTGTTTCCCGGCATCAGCGCCGAAATTCTCGATGGCCTGCTGGGCAGCGGCATCCAGGGCCTGGTGCTGGAATGCTACGGCAGCGGCACCGGCCCGAGCGACGACCCGGCCTTCCTCGCCAGCCTCGAGCGGGCGCGGGACAGCGGCGTGGTCGTGGTGGCAGTGACCCAATGCCATGAAGGTGGCGTCGAGCTGGACGTGTACGAGGCCGGCAGTCGCTTGCGTGGCGTCGGCGTGCTGTCCGGTGGCGGCATGACCCGTGAGGCGGCATTCGGCAAGTTGCAGGCGTTGATTGGCGCTGGGCTGCCGGTGGATGAGGTTCGGCGGCTGGTTGAGCTGGATCTGTGTGGCGAGTTGAGCTGACACCCGGCAAAACCTGTGGGAGCGAGCTTGCTCGCGATGGCTGACTTTCATTCAGCATCAATATTGAATGTTCCACCGCTATCGCGAGCAAGCTCGCTCCCACAGGGGTTCGCTCAAGCCTGGCAATCTTCGTTCGGCATACAACTTGCTCCATTTCCAGCCTCCCCCGGCCGGAAACGAACATGCTTCACTCCCACCTCACCACACTCAACGCCGTCTCCCTGGTACTCAATACCTTCAAGCACGAAGGCCTGCCCAGTGATGCATTGCTGACCGGCAGCGGCATCAGCGCGGCGGATCTGAGCCGGGCCGACACGCGCATCACCACCAATCAGGAGATGCAGGTCTGCGCCAATGCCGTGGCCCTCAAGCGCGACATCGGCCTGGAACTGGGCTTGCGCATGCACGTGTCGTCCTACGGGATGCTGGGGTATGCCCTGCTCAGCAGTGCCACTTTGGGTGACGCTTTGCGTTTGGCGCTGCGCTATCCGGCGCTATTGGGAACACTCTTCGACCTGCATCTGGAAGAAGGCCATGAAACGGTCTGGCTCAGCGCCAGCGATTATCGGGAGAACCCGGCCCTGGCGGTGTTCAACGCCGAGTTCTGCATGGTTTCGCTCAAAGTCATCTGCAACGACCTGCTCGGCCAGACGCTGCCCCTGCGCGCGGCGCGCTTCGAACATTCGGCGCCCGATTACCAGGCGCGCTACGCAGCGCTTTTCGACTGCCCGGTGCGTTTCGACAGCATCGATAACGCGTTCGCCTTCGACCGTCACTGGCTGGAACAACCGCTGCCCCTGGCCGACCCCATCACCCACCACGCCATGGCCGAACGCTGCCGTCGGCAGAACACCGAGTTCACCGGTCGCCAGGCCTGGCTGGGGCGGATTCGCCAACTGCTCAGTGCACAATTGAACGCCGCTCCTGGCCTGGAAGGCTTGGCAGAACAAATGAACTGCTCGTCGCGCACCTTGCGTCGTCACCTCAAAAATATGGGCTGCAGCTATCAAGAACTGCTCGACGAACTGCGCTTCGAACGGGCCAAGCAGATGCTGTGCGAGGATAAATTGCCGATCTATCAGATTGCCGAAATGCTCGGCTTCAGCGAAACCGCCAGTTTTCGACATGCCTTTGTGCGCTGGAGTGGGGTGGCGCCGAGTCAGTTCAGGTCCTGAGCTTTCGTTAATCGCCGCTTTCACGCACAACACCTAACCCTGTGGGAGCAAGGCTTGCCCGCGATGGCGTCCGCTCAGACACATCCGGCGTCCTAAAGGCTGACGCCAGGTAGACCGCAACAACCGGTCTACGACGGCTGCGCCGCCGAGCGGGAGCAAGCTCCCTCGCCACGAATCGCAGAGCGACACGAAGCTCTGTTTACCCACCCGCCGTCACACTTCCACCACCCCACGCAACCCTGCGCAGTTGCCTACAACTACGCCAGAATCCGCCTGCTTGTGCGCCTTGCCCTCACCACCTATCGTCTCCCTGTCGCTGACACCAGCGAACGGGTTTGGCGGCCCGGTTGACGAAAGTTCCTCACGTGAAAGGAGCTTCACTATGTTCAAGATTAAACCAAACCCAGCAGAAGCAGATCCCAACTCCCCCTACTTGGACGGTCTCAACGCAAAAAAGCTCGACGAAGCCTCCAAACGCGCATTGGACTATTACCTGGCGGCCAAACCAGCAAAACCCGCGGAAACCATCCACCCGGCCAGCTATTCTCCGTCGTAAAAGGCCTCGACAACGAATGCCTGCTGGCCAACCTCAGCGAAACTCTGGCTTCTGCCGAAGCGATGGTCAACGAGTTGGCTTTCGATCTGGAAGGCTCGCACCGCCACTTCCTCCTCGGCATCCAGCAACTGATCGAACTGAGTTCATTGCTGGCGAACCGAGCGCTGGATAACGTCGAGCCACGCTAGCCGTTACACCATCAACCCCGTGGCGAGGGAGCTTGCTCCCGCTGGGTGGCGAAGCCGCCCCAAAACAGGCTGACGCATTCTCCAGACAAACCGCATCAGCCGGTTTACGACGGCTGCGCCGCCGAGCGGGAGCAAGCTCCCTCGCCACGGACCTCTTACATCCGTTAGACCAGGCTGCAATGTGCCGCCGCCATCGCGAGCAAGCTCGCTCCCACAGGGGCTCCATGCCCCAACCCCGCGCGCACCCGCGCCAACAAGGGGCGATTTACGGTCAAACCTTTTGGCCATTTCGATCCCCTTTTGGCCTCTCCTGCCGTTCTCTGAAACGCCGCACGCCGCAAGACTGTGTTCAAACCGACCAGCTTTGCGGAGAACAAAAAAATGCTGACGATCTATTCAGACGATCACCACCTGCACCACGGGCGTTGCGAGTTGATGGACGGGCAATTGATGCCCTGCTTCGAGATGCCGTCCCGGGCCGATCATGTGTTGGAGCGGGTCAAGGCGCGGGGACTGGGGCCAGTGGAGGCGCCGCAGGATTTTGGTCTGGGGCCGATCCAGCGCATCCACAGCGCGGCGTATCTGGAATTTTTCAAAGGTGCTTGGGACCGCTGGGCCAAGTACAACCGCGAGGGCGATTTGTTGCCCTTCACCTGGCCGGCGCGGACCTTTCGCACGGTCATACCCACGAGCCTGCACGGCCAGTTGGGTTATTACAGTTTCGACGCCGGCGCGCCGATCACCGCCGGCACTTGGCAGGCAGCCTACAGCGCCGCGCAAGTCGCCCTCACCGCCCAGGCCGAGATCCAGCGCGGCGCCCGCAGTGCCTTTGCGCTGTGTCGCCCGCCGGGGCACCACGCCGCCGGCGACTTGATGGGCGGCTATTGCTACCTCAACAACGCCGCCATCGCCGCCCAGGCGTTTCTCGACCAGGGCCACAAGAAGGTCGCGATCCTCGATGTCGATTACCACCACGGCAACGGCACTCAGTCGATTTTCTACGAGCGCAGCGACGTGCTGTTCGCTTCGATCCACGGCCACCCGGAAGCCGAATTTCCATTCTTCCTCGGCTACGCCGACGAGTACGGTGAAGGCACCGGTGAGGGCTTCAACTTCAACTATCCTTTGCCGGCCGGCTCAGGCTGGGACACTTGGAGCGCCGCGCTGGAGCAGGCCTGCGGGCAAATCCAAGGCTACGACGCCGATGTCATCGTCGTGTCCCTGGGCGTGGACACCTTCAAGGACGACCCGATTTCGCAGTTCAAGCTCGACAGCCCGGATTACCTGGCGATGGGCAAGCGCATCGCCACGCTCGGCAAACCGACCCTGTTCGTGATGGAAGGCGGCTATGCGGTAGCAGAAATCGGCATCAATGCCGTGAACGTTCTCGAAGGTTTTCAAAGCGCCCAATGAGGAAATAACAGCATGAACAGACTCAAGCGTTTGATGGTTCCCAGCCTGTGCGCCGCGCTGCTGTGCGGCGCTGTCCAGGCCGAAGAGCGCACCCTGCGTGTCTACAACTGGTTCGACTACATCACGCCCAAGGCCCTGGACGATTTCAAGGCGCAGAACAGCCAGGTCAAACTGGTCTACGACATCTTCGACACCAACGAAGCGCTGGAGGCCAAGCTGCTGACCGGCAATTCCGGCTACGACGTGGTGGTGCCGTCCAACGTGTTCCTGGCCAAGCAGATCGAGGCCGGGGTGTTCCAGCCCCTGGACCGCAGCAAGCTGCCGAACTGGAACCACCTCGATCCCAAGCTGATGAAGCTGATCGAAGCCAACGACCCGGGCAACAAGTTCGCCGTGCCCTACATGTACGGCACCATCCTGATCGGCTTCAACCCGGACAAAATCAAAGCTGCCCTGGGTGACAACGCGCCGGTGGACAGCTGGGATCTGATCTTCAAGGAAGAGAACATCAGCAAGCTCAAGCAGTGCGGCGTGGCGCTGCTCGATTCACCGTCGGAGATCCTGCCCCTGGCCTTGCAGCACCTGGGCCTGGACCCCAACAGCAAGAAGCCGGCGGACTACGCCAAGGCCGAAGCGCTGCTGATGAAGATCCGCCCGCACATCACCTATTTCCACTCGTCCAAGTACATGGCCGACATCGCCAACGGCGATATCTGCGTGGCGGTCGGTTACTCCGGTAGCTTCTCCCAGGCGGCCAACCGCGCCAAGGATGCCAAGAACGGCGTGACCGTGGACATGCGCCTGCCCAAGGAAGGCGCGCCGATCTGGTTCGACATGCTCGCCATCCCTAAAGGGGCGAAAAATCCGGACGACGCCTACACCTTCATCAATTATTTGCTGCAACCGGAGGTAATCGCACCGGTCAGCGATTTCGTTGGCTATCCGAACCCCAACAAGGACGCCACCGAAATGGTCGACCCGGCGATCCGCAGCAACCCCAACCTGTATCCGACCGAGGCGGCGATGGCTACGCTCTACACCTTGCAACCGTTGCCCAGGGACGCCGAGCGCGCGCGGACGCGGGCCTGGACCCGGATTAAATCCGGCCAGTAAAGGCTCTGCGGCAAGGGGTTTATTCCCAACCGGGCATTGTCAGGCGGCCTATACATAGTTACCACCTTCCCTGTCTTGTACCTCCCTAGCATGGAATCCCCGAAGCATTCAGCGGCGGGGATTCCACCTATCGCAAGACAGGGAGCGTCAGATGACCAGAACCTCTACAACCACGAACACTACACCTGAAGCCAGCCTCAAGAATGCTGTGCTCAACCAGCTACTCGCAGGGCCTACCTCCCCGGAAGTTGCCGCCGTGCTTCTGCGCAGGGCCCTCAAGAAAATGTATCCGACACTGGACCTCGATCCGCTCAACACAGTCGTTGGCGAGCCTCGCTGGGACATTGTCGACGGCGAAATCCTGGAACTGCCCACCCGTTACGAAACCCTCAGCGATATGGTGGCCGAACGAGTAGGCGCGAGCGATTCGACCATGCTGATCGAAGGCGTGCACTTTTTGACTCAGCTACCGATCAGCACCCCGGAGGTGCATCTGCCGGTACGTATCGAACAGATCGGAGCCCTGATCAACGAACTGGAGCCCGTCATGTTGTCCGCCTGCCAGGAACAACAACTGGCGTACTGGAACGCGCCAGTGGGCACATCCGGACCACGCTGGCATGAGCTCTCCAGAACGCTGCGCAAGATCTGGGACGTCAAAGAGGTCAATGGCTGGACCGCGACTGAGTGCGACATGGCCAGGCAATTGTTCCTTTACCCCAACCCGGAGGACCGCAAGCAACATGATCGCTACGACACTCACGCGTACCTGATCGACATCGATGAAGTTGACGGGACCAAAGTGAGCCGCCTGAATGAAAACTCGTTGGTGGTACTGATCGGAACCATCGCCAGCAAAGAGGTCATCCTTACGTACTCGCTGCGCGACAGCTATAAAAAATTCGATTCACAGCAAGCGCTGGGGCAATTTCTCCCGACGCAACTGGACACCACGTTCCGCAAGAAAATCCAGTGGCGGCTGTATGAGCCCACCGGCAACATCTTCGATCAAAAGGCCTGCGGCCTGATCGCCATGCAGGTCAAGATCCTCGGTTCCCCCAGCTTTCTGAAAAAAATTGCATCCATCGAAGACGAACAGCCAGTGACCAGCGGGCTGGACGCAGAAAAAGGTCTTGGCGCGACGTGGTTCGATAAAAAGATCCCCGACTGGCTGCTGGCAGCGTCGATATCCGATCAGATTCTGTTCGCCCAGCACATGAAAAACCTTTCGGCGTTGAGCAGTTCCCATGCCGGCAAGACCTACCTGGACGATATTGCTCCTATCAAGGAGTTTGCGTTGAACGCCCTCAAGAAGCAGATGCAAGCGGACCATGCCGACGCTGCGACACTCGATCCAGAAAAAATCGAGATCCAGATTCGCAGCCTCGTGGCCTGGGGGTCTTTTATCGTTCCGGGCAAATTCGAGACCACCCGGTTCAATCTCGTTGAGCTGGCCTTGCAAAACCTGATTGCACTGCCCCTGGGCAACAAAACCGTCAGGTCCCTCACCGGCAAGGTGTTGCCCACCTGGATGACGACCGACTACATCGAAAGCCTGATCACCAAGATAGATATCGGTCGCGTCTATCCCGATCTGGTGAAGAGCAAACTGCTCGACGATCCGACCGAATCGGCCCGCCGCGAAGAGTTGTACACCTCCCAGTTGCGCATTCAACTGCCCATGCTGGCGCTGGAGGGAAAGATCCGAGGGCGTGGGAACATCGACGAACGGGGTTACCGTTATGTCGCCGCACTGATGGAACCGGAGGAAGCCGATCGCAAGGTCGACGGACAACCCATCGTCTTGCGCAGGCTGGCCTTCATATCCCAACAGAAACTGATCCCCTCGGAAGACATTGTGACCAATATGTTCGTGATCGGTCCGAAGAATCCAGACGCCGGTCCCTGCCTGCTTTATCGACCGCTGCTTGAGCCGCAGTTGTGCCAGTACCCCTCCTCCAGCAACCTGTTGTATGCGATCAGGCAAATCCCTGAATTGCGCCAATCGGTCCTGGCCTGGCTACCCGATGAGGTGCGCAGCAATTACAGCCGATACATTTTCTCGGGCCCGCTGCCCTCACCCTGGGTCATCGTTGAGTTTGCGACGGACCCTTTTACATCATGGCTCGATAGCGCCCCCGTCGGTTTGAGCGAAAAAAACCTGGGCCCCGATTTCCTGCCACTGTTGTTCAAGGCCAATGCCAATGCCCTGGTCGAGCTTGCAGACCGGCAATCGGTCTCCAACAGCGAAACCCGCTGGAGTACGTTCAAGCAGGCAGGCTGGCTGATTTTCAACCTGGCCCTGCCTTATCTGGGCGCTGCCGTGGGCACCGCCGTCTGGCTCTGGCAAATTCTGGATGACATTGAAACGCTGATGCAGGACAGCGAACACGCCAACGACCAAGCCACATGGGAGGCATTCGTCGACCTGCTGCTGAACCTGGCCATGGCGATCACCACCCACGCTATCGACCATGCCAGAGAAGGCACACGCAGTCGCAGGGCAGCGGCGCCGGAGGTGTTAGAGGAGCCGGTCAAGCTGGTTAAACCCAAGCTCATTATCGAAAAACTCGCGCCCTCCACCGCTAAGCAACCGCACCCCGAACACTATGAGTCCATCCATTCCAGCGGTGCCTTGACAGGCAAATCGGGAGAGGGTGCCAAGCTCCTTGAGAGTTTCAGTGTCGACGCGCCCGAAACACCAGGGCAGGCCCATACCGATGGCATGTCCAAAGGGCTCTATCAACGACAGGGGCGGTGGTACGCCAAAGTGGGAGAAAAATGGTTCAACGTGCTGATGGTGGGCGATAAGGTCTGCGTCGTCGACGGGAAGAATCCCTCGCGCCTGGGCCCTCCCCTGAGGCTGGATGTACACGGCAATTGGCATATCGACATCCGTTTGCGCCTGCGCGGAACGGGCTCAAAAGGTGCGATGGAAAAAGTCATCGCCGACACTCACCGCCGCAGCGTTCAACTGCTGGCCGAACTGAACCGCTTCGAAGAAAAAAAACCGGAGCACCAGGCACTGCTGACAATGAATGCGCAAGAATTGAACAGCGCCTCGGGCTCCGCCAAGGAGACCAAGCGCAACGTTTACTTGAGCACCTTGAAAACCCAGCGCGAAAGCTATGAAGAAGCGCTGAACATACTGACGCAATGGCCCGTCTTCCAATCAAGACCCGACGCGCCTAAAGCCAGGCTTGGCTACCTGAACGCACAGATCAACTTCACGTTCGAAGAGATAGACGCGCTGAAAGAGCGGTTTACCCCTGCCCTGAGAACAGCCATGGACATGGCCACCACCGGCGTCGCGGTCGTGGAGCAGCAGCACGTCGATGCAGCCGAAAGCATGATCCGGGTCGGCGAGGATATGAACGAGCGCCTGGATTACATGGAGACCCGTTTTTCCAGGCTCAAGATACTGGGGCGTGAAGGTTTTGAGTTTATCCGGCAGCACCGTGGAAGAATGCCGACCTACAAGAGCGACGGTATTCGTCTTATCCAGTTGGACATGTATCGCCACCTCTGCCTGTCGCTCGACAGCATCAATACAGTGCCCGAAGGTTGGGCCGTCATTAACCAACTGGTTGATAGCGCCACGATCGCCTTCCAAAGCCTGCACGACGCCATCGAGGAACGCAGCGTGATCCGGCTGGATGAGCAAATCGATGCATTTGGCAGTCTCACGGAACAGTTCACCGCCCTTGAAGAACAACTCGAATACGTGGGCACTGAATACAAGGACAGCGCCCGGCCGGCCGAACTCAATCGGCTGAACAAGCAGATCGGCGGCCTGAAAAAACGGGCACTGCAACATTTGGCCCAGGCCCTGGATGAGAGAAGCAACCGGCGCAGCATGGGCAACCCTTACGAGCCACGCCCCAGGTTCAGGAAGAAGTTCATCAGGGCACGCTTTTGGGGCCTTGTCAGTGGTGAGCCTCGTTTAACGAAAATGCAGGAAGAAACCGATTGGGTCGATGTGAAGAACCCGGTCACGGACAAGATCATCGCCACCTTCCACCGCAAGGGAACCGGTGAGTGGGTGCCCCATGCGCTCGCCGACACGCCGCAGATCGTCCCGCCACTGGCAACCAGCCTCGCAAAGGGCCAAGCCCTGATCGATGGGCTGGAGGCGTTCCAGGCGCAGGTCGAGGAGCACATGAATGCGCCAGGCCGATCGCCCACCGGTCTCGGAATGATCCTGAACGCCCATGCAAACAGGATGGAGAAAGTCGGCATTGCAATCAAAAAGGCAGTGGACAGTGCCTCGAACGAAACCGTTGAAGTGTCAGTAAAACAAAAGCGTACCGCCGAAGCCCTGCGCATGGCACTCAAGACGCAAGCGAAGGCCCTGTACGAGGAAGCCTTCGATGCCGTACTGAATGTCATCAAACATCGCCCTCCGACCATGGATGGCGTCATTTGGCTTAAAAGCCGCAACCGTATTTCCATCACCAAACTAAAGAACCGACAAAAAAACAAAGGCCCTCTTCGCGGCTATCTCGACCGGTATGAGATCAGGGACGTGAAGGAAAACAAAACGCTTTGGTTTGCCGATTTCCGTTACTCCACCGACTGGGTCCCCGCCCACGCCTACCTTTCCGGTCGCTTGAAAACACCGGAACAAGTCAGCAAGGGAGCACGCGCCGACGCCACCCAGGATCTCACCCAGCGCCAACTGATCGATCTTTACCGCAGCGAAATTGCGGTGGATCAGGCCAGGGAAGTGTTCTTTCCAAAGCGGCCCTCATAACGGTCAGGGTCTGAATCTGTGGGAGCGGGCTTGCTCGCGAAAGCGGTGGATCAGCCAGCCGCCATGTTGGATGCGCCCACGTCTTCGCGAGCAGGCTCGCTCCCACAGGGATTGTGCCAGGCGCTCAGCCTCCTGTTCTCCAGGCCTTGGCCAGGCTCGCCAGCGCGGTGCCAATCGCTGCTGGCGGGACGGCCGCGAACCCCAGCACCAGCCCGGCTCGCACTGGCGTCGTCGTGGTGGGCAACCAATAGCCACTCAAGCCATTGATTTCGACACCGGCATGGGTCGCTCGGGCTATTAGCTCTTGCTCACGCTCGACGCTGTCCACCGGCACAGTGACGTGCAGGCCCGCCACCACCGTGGGCATGGCGCCAACCCCTGGAACCGCCTTCGGCCAGCCGGCCAGCAGCGCGTCGCGCCTGGCCAGGGCGGCCCGGCGCATACGCCTGATGTGCCGTTGGAAATGCCCGGCGGCCATGAATTCGGCCATCACCGCCTGGGTACTGACTTCAGAGTGGCGTACATCCACCGCACGACGTCGGGCGAAGGCGTCTACCAGGCCGGGTGGCAACACGAGATAACCCAGGCGCAAGGCCGGGAACGCGACTTTGCCGAACGTCCCGACATAAAGAACCCGCCCCTGGCGATCCAGTGCAGCCAGAGGCGCCAGCGGCGCACCGCTGTAGCGATACTCGCCGTCATAGTCATCCTCGACGATCCAGCCATTATTGCGCTCGGCCCAGGTCAGCAGCTCCAAGCGCCGCGCAAGGCTCATGACGACCCCGGTCGGGTACTGATGGGACGGCGTGACATAAGCCAGCCGACAGTGGTTCAACGTACCCAGCGCCGCGCAATCCAGACCATCGCCATCCACGGGCACCCCTCTGACCTCGGCACCGGCGACCGAGAACGCATGCCCGGCAGCGCGATAGCCGGGGTTTTCCACAGCCACGACGTCACCCGGGTCCACCAGTAGCTGTGCACAAAGGCTAATGCCCTGCTGAGCTCCGCTGGTGATCACAATTTGTTCAGCTGTGCAGTGCAGGCCTCGGGAGCTGCGCAGATACGCTGCGATAAGACCGCGCAAGCGCGCATCACCTTGGGAATCGCCATAGCACAGTTGCTGCAGATCCGGCTTGCGCCAGAAAGCCGCGTTCAGCTTGGCCCAAACCTCGAAAGGAAACAGATCGAACGCCGGAACACCGACCCGAAATGCCCTTGGCGGACCCAGGGGTGGTTGGGGCAAATGGTGCTTTTCGACCCGTTCCAATGCACCGCTGTGGATAACTTTACTGGATGGACCCACAGGTAAATCCAGCCAATCTGTGGATAAACCAGTGGGTAAGCCTGTTGAAAACCCTGTGGATACTTTTGTGGATATGTTTTTCAGCGGCAGGGCCGGCGACGACAGTTTTGCCACATAAGTGCCGTCACCGACCCGTCCTTCGATGAAACCCTCGGCGTAGAGCTGGTCATAGGCCCGCACCACGCTATTGCGGGAAATCGCCAAGGCCGCCGCCAGATCGCGACTGGCCGGCAGACGCGTACCGCTGGCCAACCGCCCATCCAGCACCCGCATACGCAAAGCCTGGTAAAGCTGGCGACTGAGCCCCTGACGGCGGTCCAGCTCAATGCCGGCGGGGTTGAACGACAGTGGCGGCACGGCATTGTTCATGAGAGTCCTCGCAAATGGACCTATCGAATTGGTCATAAGTGGCTCTTACAACAGACCAATAGCCTGCCTAGGATGCTCGCATTCGCCAAGGAAAATCGTCATGTACAACCCACAAGCCTTTGTCGTCGAAGACCTGCCCCAACTGCATGCCATGATGGGTGATTGCCGCCTGGCTGTATTGATCACTCACGGTGAACACGGCTTGCAGGCCAGTCATTTGCCACTGTTGCTGGACCCGCAACAAGGCCCCAATGGCAGCCTCTACGGCCACATGGCCCGGGCCAATCCACAATGGCATGACCTGGAAGCCGGTGCCGAAGCATTGGTGGTTTTCGCCGGGGCCGACGCCTACGTCAGTCCCGGTTTCTATCCCAGCAAGGCCGAACACGGCAAAGTCGTGCCGACCTGGAACTATCTGGCCGTACACGCCTATGGCCGCGCAGAGGTGTTCAGCGATCCCCATCGCCTGCGTAACCTGGTGGGCGCCCTGACCGATCGTCACGAAGCCGGCCGCGCCCAGCCCTGGAAAATCGATGATGCACCGGCGCAGTACATCGACAGCATGCTCAAGGCCATCGTCGGTTTCACCCTGCCCATCCAGCGCCTGGAAGGCAAACGCAAACTCAGCCAGAACCGCAGCCCCGCGGACATCAGCGGGGTACGTCACGGTCTTGCCGCCAGCCTGGACCCGCAGGACCAGGCCCTCGCACACCTGATGCATGACCTATCGTCCAAGGAGTGAACATGAGCCATCCCCAGATCCGCCTCGTCAGCGCTGACGATCACGCCGCCTGGTTGCCGTTGTGGCAGGCCTACCTGCGTTTCTACAACACCGAACTGCCGCAGGCCGTGAGCCAAAGCACCTGGCAACGTCTGCTCGATGACCGCGAACCGACCCACGGCGCCCTCGCCTGGAACGGCGACACGGCGGTAGGCCTGGTGCATTTCATTTATCACCGGTCGAACTGGAGCATCGAAAACTCCTGCTACCTGCAAGACCTGCTGGTGACAGAGCACAGCCGCGGCACCGGGGTCGGTCGCCAGCTCATCGAATTTGTCTACACCACCGCCAAGGCCGATGGTTGCTGCAAGGTGCATTGGCTGACCCACGAAACCAACGCGACGGCGATCCAGCTTTATGAGCGCATCGCCGAACGCCCGGGTTACATTCAATTTCGCAAAGCCCTGTAAGGAGCGCAGCATGTCGATTTCCCTCGCCGATTGGAAAGGCGCTCCGGCGCCGTCTACGCAGTTGCTCGAAGGGCGCTTCATCCGCCTGGAAAAACTCGATCCGGCGCGTCACGCCGACGGCCTGTGGCAAGCCCTCGAAGGGCCCGGTGCCGACCCGAAACTCTGGGATTACTTGCCCTACGGCCCGTTCAAGGATCGCAGCGCGTTCGATGCGTGGCTGGCCAATCACGCCGCCAACGTCGACCCGTATTTCTTCAGCGTGATCGACCGCGCCAGTGGCGAGGTGCAGGGCATCCTCAGCCTGATGTCGATCGTGCCAGCACAAGGCCGCATCGAGATCGGCCATGTGACCTTCGGCGCGCCGATGCAGCGCTCGCCGAAAAGCACCGAGGCGATTTATCTGTTGGCCAAGGAATCTTTCGCTCTGGGTTATCGGCGCCTGGAGTGGAAGTGCAACAACGCCAATGCCCGTTCCAAATACGCTGCCGAGCGGCTGGGCTTCACCTTTGAAGGGGTGTTCCGCCAGCATATGGTGGTCAAGGGCCAGAACCGCGACACCGCGTGGTACTCGATGCTGGATTCGGAGTGGCCGGCGATCCGGGCAGGATTCGAGCGCTGGCTGAGTGAGGAGAACCAGAGCGCGGGTGGGCAGGTGCTTGGGTTGGTGGAGTGTCGCTCTTGAATTGTTTCGCCTGACAGTCAGCTATCGCGAGCAGGCTCGCTCCCACAGGAGCCCAGGGCGAATGCAGAATCTGTATTCGCCGCCAATCCCTTGTGGGAGCAAGCCTGCTCGCGATGGCTATTGGGCAGTCGACACATTCGTCGCCTGCCCACCGTCAAATCACTCCAACCTCTTCACCTCACCAAACTGCTTGAGCGAGTCAGGGGTCACGCCCCGTCGTGCATACTGCCAGGCCCACTCCGGGATGCTCAGATGACTTTCCAGGTACACGGCAAAATCCAGACGGCTATGCCCCAAGCGGTTAGCTGGGAAGTTAAAGTTGTAGAGATAGAGCTGGGCCCGTCGTTGGCCGATGGCGAACAGGGTCTGGATGATTCGATTCGCACGGGCTTCTTCTGCCCCCAGGCTTTCTCTTAATGCCAATCCAAATTCCAGTCCAGTACGCAGCGACCCCGGTCGTCCAAGCGCCTGCCGAATAGTCGCATCGCTAAAATGCGGCCCAATCAGGTCGAGCCAGATCTGCATGGCGTAATCGGCTCGCAGACGCATAAGGTTCCCCACTAAACCCGGGGTATTTAACAAGATGGCCACCCGGTTATTGGACGGCAACTCCCCTGGAGGGCTAAACAATTTCGCGACGGCAGGTACGTCTATGCTCTCAACGTTCTTCCGCGCCCCGCCCAGGAACTTCATGAACGCCATCAAATTAGGTCGATAAACGAGAATGTTTTGCAGGTTCTGATCATTGAACACCTGCATCCAGTCAAGGTCGATGCGTCCCGTACGCTCCAGTTCGGCATAACGGGCGTCTGCATACGCGGCAATGAGTTCAAAGCGCCTGTCGGACAGCGCCGGATTACGGATCCACCTCGCGACGTCACTCACGGACAACATGCCACCGAGGTTGTGAGCGATAACGCGGGATCTCAGGATAATGTTGGCCCGCCGCAGCAGATCAGGGAAACGCCCAAGGGCCGTTCTGAATAAATCAACGGTCCGCTCGACCATGTCGGCATACATGAACTGATCAAACAGCTCAGCATCGTCATCGACGAACTTGTCCCGAACGCGCATCAGCTGGTCTTTTACGTCATCCAGATCATTGCGATCCACGAGATGGGCACCGTCCAGCAGCGTTTCTAGCTCATCCGGGTCCAGATGATCGTGCAGCGCCTCCTCATGCCTGACATAGGCCAGGCTATTGCGGGGATGATGACCGACCAACTGCCGGGCGGTGAGCCCATACTCCAGCATGATGTGGGCCACGTCTTTGGAAACCAGCAGGTACTTGTCACCGAGCAGCCGAAGAATGTTCTGATCATCGACAGGCGGCAGCAGAATGTCCTCGAACAGTTGCTTCATGGTGACTTTTTCCTGCGCGGAAAAAGGGCCGCTGGTGCCTGCCGCCAGATTTGCCGGGGGCCGGGGCGATAACATGCGGCCGACTTCCTGCAGGATCTCAGGAGGTAACTTAGTCCCTGGTGCCGCAGTAATTGCCATACGAACAGTTCTGTTTGCATGCAGGTCCAAGTAATCCAAGGTCGGTTGGAACAAGCGCTGCGGGTTGGGCGTTCCGTAGACGATCCGGGTGAGATCGAGCATCGCCGCATTGTCCAGAAGATTGACAAGCGATGGCGCATTCTCAAAAAGCGCTTGCTGCACTCTGGAGACTGGCGGCGCCACGTATTGACTCAACTCCGGATGTAGATCGACATGATCGGCTGCCGCATCGCGCAGCCCCTGCATCGTGAACGTCTCCTGGGCCTGCCCTTCATTCAACCCAGCCGCCAAGGCCTTGAATAGGCAATCACCATCGGCATCGATATCCACCACGCGCTCACCCAAGAGCAAACTGTAATGGTCATGACCGGTTCGTCTCAAAACGACATCTGTATCTGCTCTATCCGGATGCTCGGCCACCGGATAAATCGTTTCATGTTGCCCCGGGGTAAAACGCACCGACCAGGCACGTTGTGCGGATATTTCATCAATGATCAGCAAGCTGCGGTTTTGTGGCCAGATCGCTAGGCGCGTCATGATTGACGGCACCAGGTCTATGATCCGATTGTTCCAACTGCCCGGCGTGCGTATCGAATTGGAAACAGCGGAAACCGATAGGGCAGGCTTCTTTGACGGGCCCGGTTGGGCAGGCGTCTGCGCCGGCCGTTTGCCGCCGCCCCGGCCAAAGCCCACGGCACGCCACTGCCCATCGGACATGCGCGCCACGGTGCTGCGCATCACCCCACTGGAGCGGATGTCCAGCCCCGTCATCGGGTTGACCAGGGTGGCTTCGGTTGCATCCAGCTTCGTGTGGTCATGCACACGGAACACCGTCCCGTCGGGTTGTCGCACATACACGGGGCGAGCCGTCACACTGCCGGTGGCCACATTGCTGATCGTGGCACGATAAAAGCCTCGCGCGTCTGCGGTCAGCCCACGGATCACCGAGACATCCTTCACCGCATAAGGAGCATAGATCGCCATGTCCAATGGCAACCCGGACAGCGCTTCATCCTGACTCTGGCGCGCGGTCACCGCGCGGAAAAAAGATTGGCCCCGAGAGGGCACGGTGCCTCGGGCAAGACGCGATCCGCCATGGTTCGCTACCGCATGTACGAGCGCCAGAGTCTTCAGGTTCAGCGGAATAGCCCCGGTCCTGTACACCAGCAAGCCGGTCTTGATGGCGCTCTTGAGCATCTGGAAACCCGGCGCCAGGAACATACCGGCCAACTCCATGACAACCTCGATCGCCATCTGCCCGAACCTGCCATAGGTTTGATGACGGACATCGCGGTTACTGTTGGAACGCTGATCGGCATGGGCACTGTGAAAGTTGATGTGCGCCCGGTGGAGGGCTTCAAGAAGATCGCCGGTGATCAACGAACCGCGAATCAGCGGACGCCCCCCCTGTTGCCCCAGCGTGCGTTTTATCTCGGAAGGGTTACGCGTGGAGATGCGCGAACGGAAATACGCCTGCCAATCCTCCCGTGACAACAGCTCGGCAACGCCCTCGCTCAGATCGGCAAACTCGTGGAAGTCCTCGCCCTCGGGACTGTCGGGAAAATAAACCCCCACGGTGCCCTTGATATCCGGCCCTTCCTGATCGGAAAACACCAGCACACCATTGATGCTGACCGCATTGCCCATATGGGCGTGCCGGCCGCCGACAGCCATGCTTCCACCCAACATCAGACCGTACACATGCACGCTGCGCCCCATGACGGAGGCGCGGGCCTCTACCGACGGCGAGCTCAGGACAGCGTCCAGCCAGAGGGCGAGTTTCTTAGTTGATTTGGGTGGGTTGGAGGCCTTATCGACCACCATGGCCTTGAACACTGCGTCGCCCTTGAGCGAGGCCTCATAGCCTTTGAATTTCAGATTGGCCAGGTACGCTGTCTGCCAGGCCTTCTTGTAGGCCGGTTTATTCATTTGCTCCCTGAGCATGGCTTCATAACTGCCACCGGCATCGATGCTCGTCACCATCTTGGCCAGTTCGCGCCCGCTCAACGTGATGAAATAGCCGTTGGCCGGGTTGCGGATACGTTCGCCGTCTGGATCGATCAGGTAGGCGCTCAGTACCTCCCTCATTGCATTCGGGTGCTGAGACGGTCGCAGGTTATCCAATAGCAACTGGGTCAGGCTGCTGACACGGGACTGCCCCGGGTTGGCCCTCTTCCCATAGAAAAACATAACCATGGACAGGTCCGGATCGGGGTCTATGTCCGCGTGCACGACCTTTTGCAGATATTGCCTGATCTTCTGGCGGGTGAACTGCAACAACGTCTGGATATCACTGGCTGCCAATGTATAGGCGGCTTCCAGCACCTGCAGCTCCAGACCGCGGTAATGAGATTTTTCCGCAGAGGTCGCCGTTTTAAAGAAATCGGGGCGATTGTCTTCAACCAGGGTTTCCTGGCGCACAGCCAGTGGCCCGGCAAGGGACAGCATGGGCAGGTCCAGCGCATTTTCGACATTCAGGGCAAAGGCAGGCAAGGCGAGTGTTTCGTTTACAGGCGCATTCAGAAACGTTTCCAGCGCGGCACTTTGAAACCGCAGCAGGTCATCTGCGGCGATTTCAAAGGCGTGTCCAGACAATTCAGAGGCGATATCCCGAATCCTGCGTTTTTGTCCCTCATAGACAGGGCTGACCTTATTGACCAGATCCTTGAAGGAACGGAATTTCTGGATCCCTCCTTCCAGCGAGTACAAGAACAATGCGGCCTGATCGGCCCGCTTGATGGTCATTGCAGCGGGCCATTTGCGGGGCGCTGCGGCACCCATGTCGAGCATGACGGCATAAACATGGGGAATGGGCGCCCGCAACAGGCGGTTTCTGTCCGTCATGCGAGGATGGGTCGTGATGAGGTCCAGCAGGCGATCCTCATCGTTCTGCAGGTTGCGCTCACTCAGAGTCAATTGGAGGGCCGGATCCCGATCAGCCTTGTACAGATCGAACAAATACAAGAAGCGCCGGGACAGCAAAAAAGCAAGCGCCGCTTCAGCTGTGGATGGGCTTGGTGTATCGAGCCAGTCCGCTACGTACTTACCCGTGCGAAACGCAAGGAGGTCATCCTGAAACTGCCGCTTGAGACTTTCGTTGGTGGCCGGTTGAGCGACATAGAATGCCGACTCCATGATCGCTGCAGTTTTCCGATCCAATGGGCTGACAAATAGGCTGTCAGCCTCTTCCACCGTATCCGCACGACTGAAGAATCCCACGCCATCGACCGTGTAGGTGGGCCGTGTGTCCGTTGTCAGGCAGCTCAACATGACGTCGGTAAAACGCTGCGAGGAGATCAACGCACGCTTACCCATCGAGTCGACGCTAAAGTGGTTCACGTAGCAGTGATCCGGGTCCAGGTGCTCAAACGCCGAGGCACGGAATTTCCCTTGCGCAAGCTTTGCCTTGATTCTGCCGACCAGCAGACTCTTGAGTACCGTGTCGAACGTTGGAAGCGCGGCGAGCAACCGGGCCAGCTTCACCTGATTGGCATCCAGAAGCCCCAATTGCCGGAGCTGCTCTTTTTCACGGGCGCCGAGCAGATTGCCGTGAGCATCCACCTCGGTGATGAGGGGCTGTCCAGTGCCCTGATAACCGGGCTCGATGCCGGCTCGCAATTGCTGCAGGACGTCTTGCGAGAGTGCTTTACCGTTGGCCCGCAGTGACGAAAAGTCCAGGGACATCTGACTTCGGTGGGGATAAACCCAGCCCTCTCGCGGGGACAAGGCGGAGGAGGAAGCCCGGCTTTGATGGGCTCTCAGAAAGCCTTGTGTCACGGCGTCCCGCAACGCCACCGCGGCGGTTTTGCGTTCAGCGGCCGAATCGACAGTCTCGACCTCCAGATAAGTGACCTGAACCTGCACCTCGCCGGTGAGGCCCCATTGGGCTAACCATTGATCGGCAAATGTATGAGGTTGAAATCGGCTCCCGTTGGGTAACAGGCTGATGGGTTTCAAGCGCGCGAAAGAAGGCACGCCACGTTCATTTTCAGAGAAAACAGTCATTTCAGTGTCCGGTTGTGATCAGGGCTGGGACCCTATCGCGCCGTTCGAGCGGAAATGACATACATATGTATGGAGGGGTTAGAGGGTTCGGGGAAAAGCGTAAGTCCAAATGTCAGCAGAATCTCACGACTCCGTGGCGAAGGAGCTTGCGCTCGGTTGCGCAGCAACCGCAAGTTCTTAGGGCCGCTGCGCAGCCCCGCGCCACAGGGTTATTCCACAGTACGATGAACCAGGCTCAGACCAGCTTTTGCGCCAGCACCGCAATATGCTCCGGCCCAATCCCGCAGCAGCCGCCCAGATGGCTTGCCCCGCGCTTGCGCCAGTCAGCCGCCCACTGAAGGTACCCTGGTGGATCAAGGTCTTCGCGCAGCGGGTCCAACCCGTCGTTGGCCGTCGCCTCCTTCGGCTGCGGTGGGAACGCGTTGGCGTAGGCTCCAATGTGGATCTTCACCCCCAGGCGCTCGAAGGTGTCCCGCGCGGCATCGATTGCTGCGCCGATCACTTCTGGTTGGCTGCAATTGAACAGCAGCGTTTCGACGCCGAGCTCGGCGGCCACTGCCGCCGCGTCCGCCACCGGCTCACCGGAACGCAGGCGCGGCACTTCATCGGTGTCTTCATCTTTCAGGGTGAATGACAGCCAGAACGGCTTGCCGTCCTTCGGCAGCCCGGCGTGGATCGCTCGCGCTTCAACCGTCGAGCTTTGGGTTTCGGCCAGCCACAGGTCAACATGAGGCGCCAGGCCTGTCACCAGCGGCGCCAACAATTCATTGGCACGGCAAGCATCGAACAAATCGGGTCGATAGGAACCGAACAACGGTGGCAGCGACCCGGCAATCCGTACTGATTTGCCTGAGGCCTGTACCGCCCGCTGCGCCAGCTCCCCAGCCAGCGCCGCCAATGCCTGGCCCTCGGCTGCAAAGCGCTCCTCTCCGATGTGAAACGGTACTACGGCGTAGCTGTTGCTGGTAATCACGTTGGCGCCGCTGGCGATGTAGGCCGCGTGTACCGCTTCGACCGCCTGGGGTGCTTCGCTCAAGGCCAGCGCCGACCACTCGGGCTGCCGGAACGGGGCGCCCCGGCGTTGCAGTTCGCGGCCCATGCCGCCATCAAGGATGACTATCGTTGCTGCGCCCATATGCGATTCACTCATAAGCTTATGAAAAATACTCACTACCGGAGTCCTTCTTATAACTATTTAATACGCACCCATCGGTTAACCACAACTTATTTTTCAGCCAGGGATCTCTCGTGAAATTTCAACCGCTGCTGGCCCTCGGCCTGACTCTACTGGCCGTTTCGTCACAAGCGCTCGCAGGCGCCACGCTGGATCGCATCGAGCAGAAAAAAGAACTGGTCGGCGTGCTGATGGAAAGCTATCCGCCCTTCTCATTCCTCAACGATCAGAACCAGCTCGACGGTTTTGACGTGGATGTTGCCAAAGCGGTCGCTGAAAAACTGGGCGTGAAGCTGCGCCTGGAAACCCCCTCCTGGGACGTGATTGCCGCCGGGCGCTGGAGCGGGCGCTATGACATCTGTATCTGCTCCATGACGCCAAGCAAGGCCCGCGCCGAGGTGTTCGATTTCCCGGTCCAGTATTACGCCTCGCCAGCGGTGATCGTGGTCAACGCCAAGGACGACAGCATCCATGGCGCCAGTGACCTGAGCGGCAAGAAAGTCGGCCTCACCAGCGCCTCCAGCTACGAGAGTTACCTGAACAAGAACCTGGTGATCGAAGGCGCCGAAGACACCCGTTTGAGCTACCCCTTCGAGGACGTGCAAATCGCCCCGTACGACACCGACAACGTGGCCTTCCAGGATCTCGGCCTGGGTGCCGGGGTGCGGCTGGACGCGGTACTGACCAACCTGGTGACTGCGCAGCCGCGCCTGACCGAAGACAAACGCTTCAAACTGGCGGGCGAGGCGCTCTATTCCGAGCCGAACTCGGTGGCCATCGAAAAAGGCGACGCCGAGTGGAACAGCAAGGTGCGTGAAGTGTTCGCCCAGTTGAAACAGGACGGCACCTTGAGCAAGCTTTCCCAAAAATGGATCGGCGCCGACATCAGCCAATGACTTCCTTTCCATCCCCTTCTCGGCCACCGCACCCGGTGGCCGAGTCGCGCCTGAAAAAGATCTTCGGTTTTCGCACACGGTTGTACCTGACCTGGGCAGCCATGCTGGTGTTGTTCGCGAGTTTTTTCCTGAGCTTCGACCTGAAATTCTCCATCATCCTCGACAAGCTGCCGAATCTGCTGGGCGTGCACCTGGCACCCAACGGCTTTCTGCAGGGCGCGGCGCTGACGCTGTTTCTATGCCTGTGTTCGATCGTCGCTTCGTCCTTGCTGGGTTTCATCACCGCCCTGGCGCGGCTGTCCAGCAGCGCGGTAGCCTTCGGCATTGCCAGTTTCTACGCGTCGTTCTTTCGCGGCACACCGCTGCTGATCCAGATTCTGCTGATCTACCTGGGCCTGCCACAACTGGGGCTGGTGCCGGGCGCGATTGCCGCCGGGATCATCGCCCTGTCGCTGAACTACGGCGCCTACCTGAGCGAAATCTTCCGCGCCGGCATCCTTGGCGTCCCCCATGGCCAGCGCGAAGCCTCCCTTGCGCTGGGCATGGGTGAAACCGTGATCTTCTGGCGCGTCACCCTGCCCCAGGCCATGCGCACCATCATTCCACCGACCACCAACCAATTCATCTCCATGCTCAAGGACTCGTCCCTGATCTCGGTGATGGGCGTCTGGGAAGTGATGTTCCTGGCGCAATCCTATGGTCGTTCCAGCTACCGCTACATCGAAATGCTCACCACGGCGGCGATCATTTACTGGTTGATGTCCATCGCGTTGGAGCTGATCCAGGCGCGGATGGAGCGGCATTATGGGAAGGCTTATCTCAAGCGCAGCTGACAGGACAGTTCCGAGGATCTTGTAGGGCGACGCTTCAGGTCATGGAAGCCAAAGCGACAATCTCTGGATCGCAACACGACCGGCCTACAGATTCCATCTGCTGTGGCTTGCCCAAGGCGCGGCGTTAGCTGGCAGCGTGACCGGGGGTGGAATTTTTAAAGTGCGGACTTCTTTCAAGAGAGGCCGCACTCGATGTCTATCCAACATTTACACCCACCCCAACACCTTGCCCTGGCAATCGCCTTGGCGCTCGGCTGCGCCGATGTTTCGATGGCTCAGCCATCAGCCGATATTCTCACAACCGCCGAGCAACAAGAGCACCTCAGGGCCTTCGCCGAAGCTAAGGATACCAAGCGGCAAAATGCCAACACCTCCCGTAAAGGCGACGCGAAATGGACGGGCAAAAATGACTGGGTCATCATCAGCGCAAACGCAAAATTCCCCGGGATCATTGATGGTGGCGGTGGAAAAAACGTTCTGCGCCTGGACGCCGCCAAGCATCCGATATTGGCTGAAACCCGAAACTTCATGGCTTTGCAGGTTGCGCAAGGTGAATGGCAACACACCGGGCATTTCGCAGGCTGGGGGGTGATCGAGCCAGAGGCCACGTTGCTCAATACTGGCCGAATCGACGGCCAGGTAGGGGTTCTCGGCAAGCTGGATAACCAGGGCGTGGTCGCCAATCGCGTGACTGTCGAGCCAGGTGCCAGCATGACGAACTCCGGTGTGGTCAATGGACAGGTTCATGTACGCGAAAGGGCCAGCTTCAGCGGCAATGGCACTGTGGAGTTCTTGAGTGTCGCGGGCCAGTTGGAAGTCGGCCCCGAAATAGGCGCACCCTCCATTACTCAGGACTTCTCGTTGGCGGAGAGTGCCGAACTGATCTACGGGGTCAATGCAGATGGTGGTAGCTCCACGATCAACGTTGAAGGCACCGCGCTCCTCAACAACGCGACGCTGACCGTCGCCGGCGTGCCGGGCGAATACATTGAGGCGCGCGAGCACACGGTCATCCGCGCGGGGAAGATCGAAGGAACGTTCGGCACGGTCTCCAGCAATCTGGCATTCATGACGGCGACGCTGAGCCCCACCGATACGCAAGTCAACCTGACTTACGCGCGCAACGATGTTCCCCTCAAGCAAGCAGCAACTACCGAAAACGGGCAAGAATTTGCGGCCCATATCGAAGCGCTGCAACCGGTCAAACCAACAGCGCCCGTCCCCAACGACGGGCCCGCCGTTGCACAGGCAGCTGGTGCCCGACCAGGGATCGAAGCCCCAGCAATCAAACCCGTCGAGCCACCCAAAATCACCAGCACCGCTCCCAAACCCACCGGCCAATTGCAAACCACCCAGCCAGTCGCAAAACCCAACGCCGCCATCAACGCCTTGCTCGGCAGCGATATGATGACCGCCGCCAGCGCCATCGACCAACTGAGTGGCTTCAACACTGCGGATCTGGGCAACGCCACCTTGAGCAGCATCGCGCCGATCAGCAGCGGAATGCTTTCGGCCATGGGCCAGAAAAACCCGGGGAACGTGCATGCTGACGGTCAAGTCTGGGTCCAGGCCATTGGTAACAGCGGCAGTATCGGCAAACAATTGGGCAGCTATGCCCTGAAACACTCGACCAGAGGTGTGATGCTGGGAACCGACTGGGCCATCAGCCCGGATTGGCGCCTGGGGATAATCGGCGGCAAGACGCAAACCCGGCTGGACGGCCAGCAGTTCGATGGTCGGCTCGACAGTTGGCACCTGGGCGCCTACGCCTTGCGCCAGGACGGGCCATGGGCGCTGCGCCTGGGCGCCGTTTACGGCAATCATGACGGCAGTACCAAGCGTCATGTGCTCTTCAACGGTTTCAGGGATCGCCTCAAAGGTCGCTACGATGCCAATACGCAGCAGGTCTTTGGCCAGCTCGGTTACAACCTGAACATCGGTCACTTCGATATCGAGCCTTATATCGACCTTGGCTACCAACGCTACCAACGCGATCGCTATTCGGAGAACGGTGGCGACGCAGCGTTGCAGTTCAACGGTCAGACCCAGGACTATTTCCACAGCAACCTGGGCCTGCACCTCGCCCGGTCATTCTCTCTTGACCAGGGCATGCGACTGACGCCGCGCTTGAGTCTCGGTTGGAAACATCTCTACGGCGAGACCCGAGGCGCTTCCCGCCAGGGCCTGGTCGGCGCAGGCAAGTCGTATACCGTCGAAGGCGTCGAACTGGACCGTGACAGCCTGCTCTTCGAAACAGGGCTGGACCTGGCCGTTTCGCCCAGGCATACCCTGGGGGTGAGTTATAAGGGTGAAACCGGTCAGGACAACCGTAACGGGGCGTTGATGGGCCAATGGCGAATGATGTTCTGACAGGCAAAAAAAAGGGGAGCACATGCCCCCCCGAGGTTAAACGGTTGTATCGAGGCTGTTAGCTCAGCCTTCGATCTCGATCAGGATCTCGCCCGGATTGACCCGGTCGCCCTTGGCGACATGAATGGCGGTGACCTTGCCGGCGATAGCCGCCTGCACTTCGGTTTCCATCTTCATGGCTTCGGTAATAAGCACCGCTTGGCCGGCCTTCACCACATCGCCCTCCTTGACCAGCACATCGACGATGTTGCCCGGCATGGTGGTGCTGACATGGCCCGGCGCAGTGGCTTGTTTGCGCTTGCTGCTGCCGCCGCCGACAAACTCATTGAGCGGTTCGAACACGACCTCTTCGGGCATGCCATCGATGGACAGGTAGAAGTGACGCTTGCCTTCAGCCTTGACGCCCACGCCGGTGATGTCGACGCGGTAGGTTTCGCCGTGAACATCGATGACGAACTCGGTCGGCACGCCTTCACCGCCCGCCGAGCTCACACTGCCCGCCTCAGGGATTGGCAACAGCACTTCCGGGGTCAGGGTGCCGGCTTCGCGTTCTTCGAGGAACTTGCGCCCGATATCCGGGAACATGGCGTAAGTCAGTACGTCTTCTTCGGATTTGGCCAGTGCGCCGATTTCGCCACGCAGCTTGGTCATTTCCGGCTTGAGCAGGTCGGCCGGACGCACATCGATCACGTCTTCGCTGCCGATGGCCTGACGGCGCAGCTTCTCATTCACCGAACCCGGAGCCTTGCCGTAGCCGCCCTGCAAATAGAGCTTCACTTCGTTGGTGATGGTCTTGTAGCGCTCACCGGCCAGTACGTTGAAGAACGCCTGAGTGCCGACGATCTGCGAGGTCGGGGTCACCAGCGGCGGGAAGCCAAGGTCTTCGCGCACCCGTGGAATCTCTGCCAGCACCTCGTTCATGCGATTCAACGCGCCCTGCTCTTTGAGCTGGTTGGCCAGGTTGGAAATCATCCCGCCCGGCACCTGATTGACCTGGACGCGGGTGTCCACCGCCGTGAACTCGCTTTCGAACTGGTGGTATTTTTTGCGCACCGCATAGAAATACAGGCCGATTTCCTGCAGCAATTCCAGGTTCAGACCCGTGTCGAACTCGCTGCCCTTAAGGGCTGCAACCATCGATTCGGTGCCCGGATGGCTGGTGCCCCAGGCGAAGCTGGAGATCGCGGTGTCGATGTGATCGGCGCCGTTTTCGATCGCCTTGAGCTGACACATCGCGGCCAGGCCAGCGGTGTCATGGGAATGGATGAATACCGGCAACGACTGCTCTGTCTTCAATGCCTTCACCAGCTCGCCAGTGGCGTACGGAGTCAGCAAACCGGCCATGTCCTTGATCGCCACCGAGTCGCAACCCATGGCTTCCATTTGCTTGGCCTGGGCTACGAAAGCCTCAATGGTGTGCACCGGGCTGGTGGTGTAGGCGATGGTGCCCTGGGCGTGCTTGCCGGCGGCTTTCACCGCCTCGATGGCGACCCGCAGGTTACGCACGTCGTTCATCGCATCGAAAATACGGAACACATCGATGCCGTTGACCGCAGCCTTGGCCACGAACGCCTTGACCACGTCATCGCTGTAATGGCGATAGCCCAGCAGGTTCTGACCACGCAGCAGCATTTGCAGGCGAGTGTTGGGCAGCGCCGCACGCAGTTGGCGCAAGCGCTCCCACGGGTCTTCCTTCAGGAAGCGCACGCAGGCGTCGAATGTTGCGCCGCCCCAGACTTCCAACGACCAATAGCCGACTTTGTCGAGCTTGTCGCAGATCGGCAGCATGTCTTCGGTGCGCATGCGGGTGGCGAGCAGCGATTGGTGAGCGTCGCGCAGGATCGTATCGGTTACGTGAATCTTCTTGGACATTGTTATTTTCCTTACAGGCCTGCGTGGGCGGCAATGGCGGCGGCGATGGCCAGGGCCAGCTCTTCGGGTTTGCGCTTGATCGAGTAGTTGGTCAGCTCAGGATGGCTTTCAACGAAGCTGGTATTGAACTGGCCACTACGGAATTCCGGGTTGCGCAGGATTTCCTGGTAATACGCCGCGGTGGTCTTGACCCCTTGCAGACGCATGTCGTCCAGGGCCCGCAGGCCACGGTCCATTGCTTCTTCCCAGGTCAGCGCCCAGACCACCAGCTTCAGGCACATCGAATCGTAGAAGGGCGGAATGGTGTAGCCGGTATAGATCGCTGTGTCGGTGCGCACGCCCGGGCCGCCGGGGGCGTAGTAGCGGGTGATCTTGCCGAAACTGGGCAGGAAGTTGTTTTTCGGGTCTTCGGCGTTGATCCGAAACTGCAGCGCGAAGCCACGGTGATGAATGTCTTCCTGCTTGACCGACAACGGAAGGCCGGAGGCGATGCGAATCTGTTCACGAACAATGTCGATGCCGGTGATTTCTTCGGTGATGGTGTGTTCCACCTGCACCCGGGTGTTCATCTCCATGAAGTACACCTCGCCCTCGGCGAGCAGGAACTCCACGGTGCCGGCGTTCTCGTAGCCCACAGCCTTGGCGGCGCGCACCGACAGGTCACCAATGTAGGCGCGCTGCTCAGGCGTCAGTTGCGGGCTGGGGGCGATCTCGATCAGCTTCTGGTTGCGACGCTGGATCGAGCAATCACGCTCGAACAGATGCACCACGTTGCCAAAACTGTCACCCAGGATCTGCGCTTCGATGTGCTTGGGATTGACGATGCATTTTTCCAGGAACACTTCCGCCGAACCAAAGGCCTTGGTGGCTTCGGAAATGACCCGCGGGAAAGCCTGTTCGAGTTCTTCGCGGCTGTTGCAGCGACGGATACCCCGACCGCCACCACCGGACGTAGCCTTGAGCATCACCGGGTAACCAATGCGGTCGCCTTCGGTCAGGGCCTCTTCGATGCCCGATACGTTGCCTTCGGTGCCCGGCGTGACCGGTACGCCGGCCTTGATCATGCTGCGACGCGCTTCGGTCTTGTCGCCCATGCGGCGAATGACTTCAGCCGACGGACCGATGAATTTGATCCCGCGCTCGGCGCAGATGTCCGCCAGCTCGGCGTTTTCCGAGAGAAAGCCATAACCGGGATGCAACGCATCGCAACCGGTTTCCACGGCCAGGTTCACCAGTTTGCGCGGGTTGAGATAGCCGGCCAGCGGATCGGCGCCGATGCTGTGGGCCTCGTCCGCACGCTTGACATGCAACGCATGACGGTCAGCGTCGGAATAGACCGCGACCGAGCGAATGCCCATCTCGGCGCAAGCGCGCACGATGCGGACGGCAATCTCACCACGGTTGGCGATCAGGATCTTTGTTATCAATTGGAGGTTCCCTTGAGCCGGTGGTACCACGACCTGGAGCTTCAGGTCGACGCGTGACCAGATGTAACAATCGGTCGCAGCACCACACTAGTCCTGGCTGTTGATTAACAAAAATGAATATTTATTGGGTCGTGCATAAGCAAAGACTTATAGTTGACTCATCCGCCCCGCTCGAGAGCCTATAGAAAATGCGTAAGTCATTGATGCGTATGACATTGCGTCAACTGCAGATTTTCAATGAGGTGTGCGACCTGAGGTCCTACAGCCGCGCAGCCGACGAAATGTCTCTCACACAACCGGCCGTTAGCCTACAGATTCGATCACTTGAGGAGCTGATTGGCCAGCCGCTGTTTGAGTACGTTGGCAAAAAACTCTACATGACCGAAGCCGCCGAAGCCCTTCAACGCGCCAGCCGGGACATCTTCGGGCGCCTGGAAAACCTTGACATGCAGTTGTCGGACATGCAGGGCTCGCTGCAAGGCCAACTGAAGCTGGCGGTGGAATCCAGCGCCAAGTACTTCGTGCCGCATCTGTTCGCCGCCTTCAAGCGCCAGCACCCGGAGGTCAACCTGAACCTCACGGTGGTCAACCGCGGCCAAGTGATCCGAAGGCTCTCGGACAACCGGGACGATCTGGTGATCATGTCCATGGTGCCTCAGGACATGGGCCTGGAATTCCTGCCATTTCTCAACAATCCAATCGTCGCTGTGGCGCCGCCCGACCATCCGCTGTGCCACATGGGCCCGTTGCGCTTGCAAGACCTTGAGCCGTATACGCTGCTGCTGCGCGAGCCGGGGTCAGGTACGCGGCTGGCCTGCGAGGAGTATTTCAAGGAGAAACGGGTGCATTTCACCCAGACACTGGAAGTGGCGTCGGCGGAGGCCCAACGCGAATGCGTTCTCGCAGGGCTGGGCGTGGCACTGTTGACGCGCCACGCCGTAAGCCGGGAGATGGTGTCCGGCGCTCTCATCGAGTTGCCGGTGGAGGAGCTGCCGCTGTACCGCAGCTGGTGCCTGGTGCAGGCCAGGGCTAAGCGCCTGTCACCGGTGGCTCACGCCTTCCTGGCGTTCGTTCGCGGCGAGCGTGCTCAGATCATTGGCCTGGTTGAGCGTTTCGACGGGAAGCCGCCGATGTTGCCTGCCAATAGTTGAATTCTGCTGCGTCCGGAAACTCGCTGATTTCGGCCAGCAGCTGGCGCTGCTCACAGCGGTCTTCGATGGCACGACGAAACGCCATGCGGCGCTGGTCTTCCTGCTGACGACGGGTTTTGACGGCGCTGCGTTCTTCGTAGGACTGGGTCATGTCGAGACTCCCAAGACGTATACGGGAGCTTTACGATGAAGGCGCGCGATGACGGTTTGGCGGCGCGAGCGTTACAGAACGATGAATTCGCAGATCCCCTCGCCACAGATGCCCCAACTTCAAGACCAGCGGTCAATCGTCCAGCGCTTTCACCGACTTGGGTGACAACCGCAAGCTGCGCAGGCTGCGTTTCACGCTCTTGAGGTGATTGACCAAACTTGGGCCGCGCGCCATGGCGACGCCCATCGCCAGCACATCGATCACCACCAGATGGGCGATGCGCGAGGTCAACGGCGTGTAGATCTCCGTGTCTTCATGCACGTCGATGGCCAGGTTCACCGTGGACAGCTCGGCCAATGGGGTCTGGCTCGGGCACAAGGTGATCAACGAGGCGCCGCTTTCGCGCACCAGGTTGGCGGTGATCAGCAGATCCTTGGAACGGCCCGACTGGGAAATGCAGATCGCCACGTCGGTGGGCTTCAGCGTGACTGCCGACATCGCCTGCATGTGCGGGTCGGAATAAGCCGCGGCCGTCAGCAGCAACCGGAAGAACTTGTGCTGGGCATCGGCCGCCACCGCGCCCGAAGCACCGAAACCATAAAACTCGACACGCTGGGCCTGGGACATGGCCGTGACGGCTTTTTGCAACGCCACCGGATCAAGCTTCTCGCGAACCTCCATCAGCGTATGCAGGGTCGTGTCGAAGATTTTCAGGCTGTAGTCGGCGACCGAATCGTCTTCATGGATCGCAAACTGGCCGAAGCTCGCACCCGCGGCGAGGCTTTGCGCCAGCTTGAGTTTCAGGTCCTGGAAACCCGAACAACCGATGGCTCGGCAGAAACGCACAATGGTCGGTTCGCTGATGCCGACGCTGTGGGCAAGATCGGCCATGGAGCTGTGCATCACGGCCGCAGGATCAAGCAATACGTGATCGGCGACTTTCAGCTCCGACTTGCGCAGCAGATGGCGTGACTGGGCGATGTGTTGCAACAGGTTCAAGGGATTGGACTCTTGTTATTGGCAGAAGCCGGGATGTAGCAAGCTTGTAGTTATACTACAAGAATCGGCTTTTTGCCCGCCCAATCCGTAACTCAATCTCCCGGTTTCATGCCGCATGCACGCCATGTAGCAACGGCGGGCTAGCAATCATCCCGATTAGCCCATAACAGCGCGGCCAACCCTTGTGCTTCAACCGGTCGGCTGATGAGATAGCCCTGAACCTCATCACATTGTTCGGCTTTCAGAAACTCGAGCTGCTCTGGCCGCTCGACGCCTTCGGCCACCACTTTGAGCGACAACCCATGGGCCATTGCAATGATTGCCCGGGTAATGGCCGCGTCTTCGCTACCCTCCGTCAGCCCACGAATGAACGCCTGATCGATTTTCACGTAATCCACAGGGATGCGTTTGAGATAACTCAGAGACGAATAGCCGGTACCAAAGTCATCGATCGCCAGCTTGACCCCGAGGTCGCGCAATTGCTGGAACGTCGCGATGATGTGCTCAACGCTGTCGAGCAACTGGCTTTCAGTCAGTTCCAGTTCCAGGTATTGCGGCGCCAGACCGGTTTCCTCCAGCACTTGCCGAACCAGGCTGACCAGCTTGCCTTGGCGCAACTGATGAACCGACAGGTTGACCGACACCCTGATCGGCGCCAGCCCCTCACGCTGCCATTGGCACGCCTGCCAACAGGCCTGGCGCAACACGAACTCGCCGATCGGCCCGATCAGCCCGGTCTCTTCGGCCAGGCTGATGAAGTCTCCCGGCGGAACTCGGCCCATGACCGGATGATCCCAACGCACCAACGCCTCGGCAGCGTTCAGACGGCCGGTCGCCAGGCACAGTTTGGGTTGATAGAAAACCTTCAACTGCTGTTCTTCGAGGGCCTTGCGCAGCTGATTCTCCAGTTGCAGGCGCTCCAGCGTGCTGGCCTGGAGGCTGTCGGTATAGAACTGGAAATTGTTGCCGCCCAGATGCTTGGCATGTTGCATGGCCATGTTCGCCTGACTGACCAGCGTGGAAATCTCCCTCGCATTGTCGGGCAACATGCTGATGCCGATCGAGGCGCTGACCACCAGTTCGTGGCCCTCGATGGTGAGCGGCAGGCGCAGCTTGGCGGACAATCGGGTTGCCACCCGCGCCAGGCTGGAAAGGTTGCCGTAGGCGTCGAACAGCACCCCGAACTCATCGCCAGACAAGCGGGCGATGGTGTCCGCTTCGGGCAACGCATTGATCAGGCGGCGGGCCATCTTCTGCAACAGTTGGTCAGCAACATCATGGCCGAGGCTATCGTTGAGGAGCTTGAAACGGTCCAGGTCGATATGCAGCAGTGCCAGGCTGCGTCGTCCGCCCTGACGCACCCGCTGGTGGGCTTCGTGCAGGCGCTCACGGAATAACGAGCGGTTCGCCAGCCCGGTGAGTTCGTCGTAATGGGTCAGGTAGCGCATTCGCTCTTCGGACTCGCGCCGGGCCGAAAGATCGGCGAAGAAGCCCACGATATGGCTCACATTTCCCCGCGCATCGCGCACCACGTTCAGTTGCAGCCACTGGGGATACAACTCGCCATTGGCCCGGGCCTCCACCAGTTCACCTTGCCAGGTGCCGTGCTGCTTGAGCGCCTGGCGGATAATCGGGTAGTGCCGGCGGGCATCACGACTGCACGGCAGGTCGACGACATTGCGTCCCAGCATGTCATCGATATTAAAACCGGTGACCCGCGTGAACGCCTGATTGGCGGCCAGCAGTGCGTAATGCGGGTCAAAAATCACAATGCCTTCGCTGGCGGCCTCGAAAACCGTGGCCGCCAATTGGCGCTGTTGCTCAAGTTCTTTACGGGTGCTGATGTCTCGCCGGGTGCCGACCATGCGCAACACTCGGCCACTCGGGCTGCGCTCCACAGCCCGACCGCGGTCTTCGATCCAGACCCAATGGCCATCGCCGTGACGTACGCGGTATTCGATCTGGTAGTCCTCGCTGCGGCCTTTGAGGTGCTCAACGAGGGCGCGTTTGAGGGCCGGCACGTCTTGAGGGTGCAGACGCGGGGTCAGGTGACTGAGCATCGCTGTGATGTACTCAGGCTCCAGGCCGAACAGTTCCTTGAGCTGAGTGTGATGGACTTCGTCGGTTTGCAGGTTCCAATCCCAGAGCCCCAACTCACTGGCCTTGAGCGCCAGGTCAAGACGGGCTTCGCTCTTGCTCAGGGCCTGGCTGGTCGCCTCCAACTCGAGGCTGCGCTGTACCACGCGCGCCTCCAGCCCTACCTGGGCCGACCGCAGTTTTTCCTCGGCGCTGCGGCGTTGTTCGACTTCCCGGCCGAGTGCCTCGTTGAGCTGTGCGCTACGCGCTTGCGCCTGCTGCAAATGCTCGATCAGCGCCTGATTCTGGAACCTTCGCAGCATGCCACTTTGTATCAACCGGTTGACCTGCCAGGCCACTACGCTGAGCGAGACGAGTACGACCAGTCCGAGCCAACCCCATCCGCGCTGTTGCTCATCGCCGCCCCAGAACAGATAACCGATGGCCGGCAACAGGCACGGTAAGGTAAAGGACAAAAACGCCGGAAGGCTCACGGCATAGGCAACGCTGGCTGACAAGGTGGCCGCGCCAATCAGGCCGAATACCCAGGCCTGTTGCTGAAAGCTGTCGGCCGGTACCAGTGCAATACCTGCTCCGGCCAATGTCAGCCCGGTCATCGCCGAGCCGAGCAAAAACATTCGCAACCATATCGGGTGCGCCTGGCGGCTGGGTATCGCCGAATCGAAGGCCGCCACCTGAATGACCCGTAGCGCTACCAGCGAGAGCAACCAGACCAGCCAGACGCTGACCTGAAAATGACGCGAAGGCCCCCACAACAACGCGGCGCAAACCAGGCCGTTGACCAGCATGAACAGCGTGGGCAGCAGCGAACCCTGATACAACAGCCTTGTGCGTTCGACCGCCATTTCCGTGGCGTACTGCTTGCAGATGATCCGTGGCTCCACACAGGGGCCCGCCAGATCGGAATTTAGGGTCATAGGCACTGTTCTTGTTCTTATTCAGCGGAGCATGGAGAACCCGAAACATGCAGCGAGCATACACAAGGCAACGGCCATCCCACACTGCCCAAGCTCATAAAAATGCTGAAAAAGTCGCTATTTCATTGGGTCGCGAGCCCTTCAAGCGAGCCCGGCCAATGCCTGTGGCCCATGACCAACCGGTCATCACCGACCGGTCTTTTATCGGCTGGGGCAAAGCTCGGTTTGCCCGGGCTGCCGCCGCACCCTAGAATGCCCCGATGCGCGATGATCTCTCCCTTCTGCTGAACTCCCTCAACGATGCCCAACGCCAGGCCGTAGCGGCCTCCGTGGGTCGTCAGTTAGTCCTGGCCGGTGCCGGCTCCGGTAAAACCCGGGTGCTGGTGCACCGTATCGCCTGGTTGATCCAGGTCGAGAACGCCTCGCCCCATTCGATCCTGTCGGTGACGTTCACCAACAAGGCCGCTGCCGAGATGCGCCATCGCATCGAGCAACTGATGGGCATCAACCCGGCCGGCATGTGGGTCGGCACCTTCCACGGCCTGGCGCACCGCTTGTTGCGGGCGCATTGGCAGGAAGCCGGCCTGAGTCAGACTTTCCAGATTCTCGACAGCGACGACCAGCAGCGGCTGGTCAAGCGGGTGATCCGTGAGCTGGGCCTGGACGAACAGCGCTGGCCGGCCCGTCAGGCCCAGTGGTTCATCAACGGCCAGAAAGACGAAGGCCTGCGTCCGCAACACATCCAGGCCAGCGGCGATCTGTTCCTGGCGACCATGCGCAGCATCTATGAAGCCTACGAGGCGGCGTGTCAGCGGGCTGGCGTGATCGACTTCTCCGAGCTGCTGCTGCGCGCACTGGACCTGTGGCGCGATCACCCAGGCCTGCTGGCGCACTATCAGAAGCGCTTCCGGCATGTGCTGGTGGACGAGTTCCAGGACACCAACGCCGTGCAATACGCCTGGTTGCGCCTGCTGGCCAAGGGCGGCGACAGCCTGATGGTGGTGGGCGATGACGACCAGTCGATCTACGGCTGGCGCGGCGCCAAAATCGAGAATATTCATCAATATTCGGCGGACTTCCCCGACGCCCAAGTGATCCGCCTGGAACAGAACTACCGCTCCACCGCCGGCATTCTCAAGGCCGCCAACGCCCTGATCGCCAACAATACCGGGCGCCTGGGTAAAGAGCTGTGGACCGACGGCGGCGAAGGCGAAGCGATCAACCTCTATGCCGCCTTCAACGAACACGATGAAGCCCGCTACGTGGTGGAAACCATCGAAAGCGCGCTGAAAACCGGTCTGGCCCGCAGCGACATCGCCATCCTGTATCGCTCCAACGCCCAATCCCGGGTATTGGAAGAAGCCCTGTTGCGCGAACGTATCCCGTACCGCATCTATGGCGGCCAGCGCTTCTTCGAGCGCGCCGAAATCAAGAACGCCATGGCCTACCTGCGCCTGCTCGAAGGACGCGGCAACGACGCGGCCCTGGAGCGGGTGATCAACGTCCCGACCCGGGGCATTGGCGAGAAAACCGTCGAAGCGATTCGCGACCACGCGCGCCACAGCCATGTGTCGATGTGGGAAGCCATGCGCCAGTTGGTCACCAACAAGGGCATGACCGGCCGCGCCGCCGGTGCGCTGAAGGCGTTCATGGACCTGATCGACGACCTGGCCACCAAGTGCACGGACATGCCGCTGCATTTGATGACTCAGACCGTTATCGAGCAGTCCGGCCTGATCGCCTACCACGAGGCAGAAAAGGGCGAGAAAGGCCAGGCCCGGGTGGAAAACCTCGAGGAACTGGTCAGCGCCGCACGCAACTTCGAGAACACCGAGGAAGACGAAGAGCTTTCGCCGCTGTCGGCCTTCCTGGGCCACGCCTCTCTGGAGGCCGGCGACACCCAGGCCGACGAGCATGAAGACAGCATCCAGTTGATGACCCTGCACAGTGCCAAGGGCCTGGAATTCCCCTACGTGTTCCTGGTGGGAATGGAAGAAGGCCTGTTCCCGCACAAGATGAGCCTGGAAGAGCCGGGACGCTTGGAAGAGGAACGACGCCTGGCCTACGTTGGCATCACCCGCGCCATGCAGAACCTGGTGTTGACGTACGCCGAGACCCGACGCCTGTACGGCAGCGAAACCTACAACAAGGTGTCGCGCTTCGTCCGTGAAGTGCCCAAAGGCCTGATTCAGGAGGTGCGGCTGTCCAACAGCGTCAGCCGTCCGTTCGGCGGCGGCCAGCAGCAAAGCACCAGCAGTCTGTTTGGCGGCAGCGACATCCCGGAAACCGGCTTCAGTCTCGGCCAGACCGTGCGACATTCGGTGTTCGGCGATGGCGTGATCCTCAACTTCGAAGGCGCCGGCGCCCAGGCCCGGGTTCAGGTGAACTTCAGCGAAGGCAGCAAGTGGCTGATGCTGGGGTATGCCAAGTTGGAAGCGATCTAGGCGTTCTGAAAGCTTTTTATGTGGGAGCGAGCCTGCTCGCGATAGCAGTGGATCAGGCAACATTGACAGTGACTGACCCACCGCGATCGCGAGCAGGCTCGCTCCCACAGGTCGGATTGCTCACGCCTGCTGCCTTTCCGATAGAACTTGTCCCCCTTTCCTACAGCCAAAAGCCAACAAGCCCTCTTGCGCGGCTGAAGCTGAACCTAACCTGTCACGCAAAAGCCCGAAACACTCTGCCGCTAGCCAGCAACAGTTCACCTGTGCAACATGGCGCGCGTGCTATCCACAAATGGGAATGCCCTTATATGAAACGTTTTCTTAGCATCGCCATGGCGTTGTGCATCGGCCTGACGATGGCCATCGACGCCAATGCCGCCAAGCGCTTTGGCGGTGGTAAAAGTTCGGGCGCTGCCCCGACCCACCAGACCAGCCAGATGGCGCCGTCCTCTGCGGCCGGCTCTACCGCGGCTACTGCGGGCGCGGCCGGTGC
Organism: Pseudomonas sp. A214; assembly: GCF_900156295.1. Lineage (NCBI taxonomy): Bacteria > Pseudomonadati > Pseudomonadota > Gammaproteobacteria > Pseudomonadales > Pseudomonadaceae > Pseudomonas > Pseudomonas sp. A214. Next base: position 818,133 of record NZ_LT707062.1, on the reverse strand, counting down.
GGCTGGCGCCGCCACCAAAGCCAGCGGTGCTTCGCGCTGGCTCGGCCCCCTGGCCGGCATCGCCGCCGGTGGCCTGCTCGCCTCCATGTTCATGGGCGACGGCTTCCAGGGCATGCAGATCTTCGACATCCTGATCATGGCGGTCATCGCCTTCCTGGTCTTCCGCTTCATTGCCGCCCGTCGTCGCAAGCAGCAGGAGCAACTGGCTCCGGCCGGTCATGCGCCGATGCAACGTGAGGTGTTCAACCAGCAACCGGCCAGTGGTTCGATCTTCGGCGGTTCGGCAGCACCGGTGGCTGCTCGACCGGTGATCAATGCGCCAGCCTGGTTCAACGAAGAGCGCTTCATCGAAGCGGCGCGCAACCATTTCATGTCCCTGCAGCAACACTGGGATGCGAACGAAATGGACAAGATCTCTGAGTTCGTGACCCCGCAACTGCTGGAATTCCTCAAGCGCGAGCGGGCCGAACTGGGCGATGGCTTCCAGTCGACCTACATCGACAATCTGCAAGTACAGCTGGACGGTGTCGATGATCGCGCCGACAAGACCATCGCCACCCTGACCTTCAGCGGTGTGTCGAAGGACTCGCGCTTCGACAAAGGCGAAGCGTTCAGCGAAAGCTGGAACATGGAACGTCCCCAGGGCGATGACCAGCCTTGGCTGGTGGCCGGTATCCGCCAGAACGGTTGAACCTCTGCGCGTTTTGCATGTTGAAATAAAAGAACCCCGGCTCAGGCCGGGGTTTTCTATTTCGCGGTTGCATCTATAGCGAGCTACTGTATAAACCGCTCCATATAAACCGCGCCATCGAGAAAGAGGATCCCGGACGTGGAAGAAATCATCGAACAATTGCGTGAAGCCAACGAACCCGTGCCGGTTCCACTGGAGTTACCTGACGAAGACTTGCTGGTGGAGATCGAAGAGCAGCTGTTCATCGATATTCCGTTCGTATTCAGAGAGTTTTTGCTGACGGTCAGCGATGTTGTCTACGGCAGCCTGGAACCCGTGACCGTCACCGATCCGCAGTCCCACACCTATCTGCCAGATGTGGCCGCCAACGCCTGGGATGCCGGTGTCGACCGTAGCCTGATCCCGATCTGCCAGGACGGCGACGACTATTACTGCGTCGAAGAAGACGGGACCGTGGTGTTGTGGCAGGCCGAAGAAGAGCTGATTGCCGAAGAAACCTGGGAATCGGTCTGGCACTGGGCCCGGGACGTCTGGCTGGAAAGCTGATCCGCCGCACGTCCGCCGCCGGTCAATGCCCGGACGATTCCTTATGATTGTCCAGGGTCTCCAGCAAGGCCACCTGCATCCGCGTATGCAGGCGGACGAACCAGCGCCAGAGCAATGCCGCCACGACCGTGGCCACCACCGCGATCAGTACCAGCAACTTGTTGGTCGGCAGAATACTGGCCGACAAGGCTGCCAAGAGCAGGAAAATCATCAGCAGCGAGAGGATCGGGATCACTTCTGCGATCACTCGACGCACGCGCTGGGTGTGACGGCCGGCCATCTCCGGCTTCACGCCCATTTCCGCCAGCAGCATCGACAACGCCTTGAGCTTGCGATACGCGGCAATCAAAAACGGCAGCGACAACAACAACGCCCCGCCCCAGATCAGTGCTTTGTGCCAACTCGGGTCGCTGATCCAGGCTTGCAGATAGGCCGACATCTGTTCGGCAAAGTAGCCACCGGCGATAAAAATCGCGATGACCAGCGCCAAGTTGATACCCACCTGCAGCAAAATCCGCCGGATCATGGCGGCCACCAGCGCCCCCTCCCCTTGGGGTTGAATGCTGCGAAGCCACTCGCCATACATTCCCAGTACCCTCGACAGCCGTTGTGGCATAACGGCAGCCAGCCTGACCGATAAAGGGTCGGCGGCCCGGATCAGGTACGGGGTCAGCAGAGTGGTCAGTACCGAAACCGCGACCGCTACCGGATAAAGGAAATCGCTGGTGACCTGCAAGGTCATCCCCAGCGATGCGATGATGAAGGAAAATTCGCCGATCTGCGAAAGGCCCATCCCGACTCGCAGCGAGGTCCGCCCGTCGTTGCCGGCAATAAACGCACCGAGGCCACAAGAGAGCATCTTGCCCAACACCACTGCGGTGGTAATCACGGCAATCGGCCAAGCGTATTGGAGCAATATGACCGGATCGAGCATCAGGCCGATGGCGACGAAGAAGATTGCGCTGAACAAGTCGCGCACCGGCTCCACCAGCCGCTCGATTTTCAGCAACTGCCGCGACTCGGCCATGATCGCGCCGATCAGAAACGCTCCCAGCACCATGCTGTATTCCAGCTTTACCACCAGCAGGCAAAAGCCGAAACACAGACCCAGCACGGTGATCAGCAACATCTCGTCGCTGTCGAACTTCGCCACGTAAGCCAGCAGCCTGGGCACCAGCAAAATGCCGATCACCAGGGCGACAATCATGAATAACGACAATTTGCCGACCGTGGAGAACACTTCGCCGGAGCTGACCGTTCCGCTGACAGCGATGCTCGACAGCAAGGCGATAATGCCGATGCCCAGGATGTCTTCGACAATCAGGACCCCGAAGATCAACTGCGCAAAGCGCTCGTTCTTCATCTTCAGGTCATTGAGGGCCTTGACGATGATGGTGGTCGAGGAGATGGCCAGGATTGCCCCGAGGAACAACGAATCCATGGTGTTCCAGTCGAACCAGCGCCCGATTTCGTAGCCGATCCAGATCATCAACACAATTTCGAGAAACGCCGCGATGAACGCCGTGGCGCCCACCTTGAACAACTTGCGCAGGCTGAACTCCAGGCCCAGATAAAACATGAGGAAGATGACCCCCAACTCGGCCAGGGTCTTGATCGTCTCTTCGTCGTGGATAAAACCGAAAGGCGGCGTATGCGGGCCGATGATGAAGCCTGCAACGATGTAACCCAGCACCACGGGTTGTTTGAAACGATGAAAGAGTACCGTGACCAGCCCCGCTGCCATCATGATGATCGCCAGGTCTTGAATAAAACTGATGGCATGCATGGTGGGGCTCCCTGTTCAAATGACTCATCACAGAGCTGGACGAGTCCGTTTCCTTTGTAGGAAATACCCTCGCAAGGGGCTTTTGAAGGGTACCACCGCGACTTCCGACAAAAAGACAGTGCAATATATGGAAACAGATCCACCGGAGCGTGACGGCTGCCACGGGCGCAGCGTCCCGATACTGGTAGTTTGAAAACCTTCCAGCACCCGCAGAGGTGCACTCCCGAAATTGCTGCCTTGAACCGTGAGTACGTTATGGAACCCGGAAACGCCCAGCTGTCGATGACGGTGCTGATGACCCCCGATATGGCCAACTTCTCTGGCAATGTGCATGGCGGCACCCTGCTCAAGTACCTCGACGAAGTCGCCTACGCCTGCGCCAGCCGCTACGCCGGGCGCTATGTAGTGACGCTGTCGGTTGACCAGGTGATTTTCCGCGAGCCGATTCATGTCGGCGAGCTGGTGACGTTTCTGGCGTCGGTGAACTACACCGGTAACACGTCAATGGAAGTGGGCATCAAAGTCGTGACCGAAAACATTCGTGAACGCTCGGTGCGCCACACCAACAGCTGCTTCTTCACCATGGTTGCGGTGGACGATCAGCGCAAACCCGCCGCCGTCCCGCCATTGCAACCGCAGAACAGCGAAGAAAAACGCCGTTACGAACAAGCCCAGCAGCGTCGGCAAATTCGCCAGGAGCTGGAGAGGCGCTATCAGGAAATCAAAGCCGACGGCCCTTAACAGATCCGCCCGGCTCGCACCCACAGGGATTCGCGTTGATCAGAGGCTGATCGGTACAGCTTCGAACCTTACCCTCGGATGGGTGATCCGGTCCTGGGCGCGTACCAGTTCCAACTCGTAACTGGCACACGCCTGGGTTTCCAGCAGTACTTCATGTACGGCTGCGGCAGTGAATTCGAGCGCCGCCACCAGGCTGTCTCCCAGCACCACTCGCGCCAGGAACAGCCCCGAGGTCAAGTCTCCCACCCCCACCGGCTGACGAGGGAATGCGAGTAATGGACGACGCAGGTGCCAGCTACCGTCGGCGGTTACCAACAACATTTCGAAGCTGTCCTCCGGCTTTCCCGGATAGGCCAGGTGTTTGACGAGTATCGCTTTGGGTCCACGGGTCAGGAGCGCGCGAGCCATGGCCAGGCAGTCCAGCAGCGACTGCGCCTTGCGTCCCGAAAAACTGTCCAGCTCCAGCTGGTTCGGGCACATGATGTCCGCCACACCAGCCGCTTCCTCCAGGAGAAAATCGCTCACCTCGGGCGCCACGATGCAACCCTTCTCCGGATGCCCCATGACCGGATCACACAAATAAATTGCCTTGGGATTGCACGCCTTGATTCGCGCCACGCCCGCCAGAATCGCCTGCCCTTGGGCGGCGCTGCCCAGGTAACCGGACAACACCGCGTCACAATTGCCCAGCTCGCCGATTGCGGCGATCCCCTCTACCAATGCCGGTATCTGCTCAGAGGCAAGCACGTCGCCGGTCCACTGTCCGTACTGAGTGTGATTGGAAAATTGTACGGTGTTGAGCGGCCACACGTTCACCCCCACCCGTTGCATCGGAAAGACTGAAGCGCTGTTACCGGCGTGACCGAAGACCACGTGGGACTGGATGGCAAGCAGATGAGGGGTACGTTTCATGCGGGATGTTTCCGTAAAACGAATGAAATTCAAGCCGCGCAGTATGCGACTAAACGCAACCTGTACGACAGACCGGGGACACAGTTAAGCTGACAGCAACTTGTAGGAGCACTTCGTTCATGCTGACCCTTGGAAATATTTTCGTGCTGATGCTGTTGGCTACCGCCGGCGCCTGGCTGTGGCACAACCATGGTTTGCGCGAACGAGCGTTGGCGAGGGTCATGCAACATTGCGCCAACCTCAAGATCGAGCTGCTGGACGGCAACGTGGCGCTGAAAAAGATTGGGTTCGTCAAAGACGCCAGCGGACGCCGGCGCCTGGCCCGTATCTATAACTTCGAATTCACCGTTACGGGTGAATCGCGCCATTCGGGCACCATTACCCAGTTCGGGGCCCACAGCGCGCAAATCGAGCTGGCGCCTTATCCCATGCCGTTCGAAGAGTCAGCGCCGACACCGATCGAACCGGTCCAGACCAGGCCCAGGGCCGAAGTCATCGAGTTGAGTCAGTGGCGCCAGGAACACAACAAGTGGAAGCCTTGAAGCAAGGCTGACTCACGGGCACCGACAGTTCGCCAGGCCGGCTTGCAGCGCTGCCACGTCTTGAGGCTCATCAAAAATCAATTCGATTCGTGAGTCCTGGCGCCACTCGCTGGCCTGCCACCGCAGCGTCGCGCCCTCCAGCGCATTGGCTGAAACCCAGCCATCGGCGCTGTGGATAACCATCTTCGCCCGCTTCCAGCCGCAGCCTTGCAGGCAGCGCGTCAACGTCGCCGTGTCCAGTCGCTGACTCGGATGCCAGCGCCAGCCAATACTCCAGCCGCCTTCCTGTTGCTGATACAGGCAGATGGGCGATGTCGGGTCGGTCCAGACGGCCGGCATCTGTCCCACGTCCTTGGGTAGATTCACGTTAGCCACAGCCCCGCTTCCGCGAGCCGCAAGACCTGGCAGTCGATCGATCGGCATCACAGCCTGTCGGGTCCAGTACAAGGCAATCTCCGGCAGTTGCGCGGTGATGCCCAGGCGTTCGGTTTCGCTCAGGTGCTCGGATTTGTTCAGCACCACCAACCCTGCATCGGCCAGAGTTTGCCGCTGCGCGTCGGGCAACGGCGTGCCATCCGCCATCGCTCGGGCATCGAGCACCAACACGCAAGGCTGAACCGCCAGCACGCCGAGCCATGGCGTTTCGTTCAGTTGCCGCATCAACTGCGCCGGATGGCCCAGGCCGGAGGGCTCGATAAACAGTCGATCCGGGCGCGCCTTGCGCAGTAAACGAGCGAGGCCGATCTGAAATGGCGCGCCGTTGACGCAACACAAACAGCCCCCGGCCACTTCGCCCAGTGCGATACCATCGGCAGTCTGGGTCAGCAACGCCGCGTCCAGGCCGATTTGACCAAACTCGTTGATCAGCACCGCCCAGCGCTCATTCGCCGGGCGCTGCGCCAGCAATTGCTTGATCAGGCTGGTCTTGCCAGCCCCCAAAGGGCCTGCGATGACGTGGGTGGGAATGTTCTGCAACATAATCGGCGGCTTTCGAGGGAGGTGAACATGCGGTTGATCGGCTGTTTTTTACTGGCGCTGACGTCGAACCAGGCGCTGGCCCAGGCTTGTGTCGTGCATAGCCAGGCAGAACGGCTGGATGTAAAAGTCTGCCAGCAGAACCGCAATATTCCGCAGAAACTGTTCGCCGACGGCTTCTGCCAGCCAAACCTTGCCGGACAAAAAGTCGAGGTACAGTACGTCGATCAATGCCCTGGCGGCGCGTTTGGCATCTGCAGCAATGCCCAGGTCGCCAATATGCCCTACCGCCAGGATATTCACTATTACGGCGTAGCCAGCGATGCGGCCTATCTGCAGCCCTTCTGTGAAGGACAAAGTCAGGGCAACTGGCTCAAACCTTAAGCGAGCCAGTCCAGAGTCAGGATCAGTCGACGCTCCCCCGGCGCCAGCTGCGGCGAGCGATGGATCAGGCCCATGCCCTCATTACCATGCCACTTCTCGCCTTTGAGCAGCGCCACATCACCACAGGCAAACTGCTGAACCGCATGCGGGTCACCCGGTTCAGCGTCAGGTTGCCCCAGACATCGACGATCCATCACACCTTCCTTTAGCCACTGGCTGCCCACGCCAGCGTACGTGGCGATCAGCCGTACCGGCACATGGTCGACGTGAAAACGCGGGCACATGGCCTTGTCCAGCGTTCGCAGGCGCAGGCCGACACGTTTGGCGCCCAGCAGGCAGGCAAACGCACTGACCAGCCAGGAGACATCGGTGATGAAGCCTTCATAGCCATGCAGATCGCCAAAGCCTGCGGCGAGACCGTCCAGTGCCGGTTGCGCGTCCTCGTGCGGCAGGTCGAGCACCCGCGATTCGGCCAGAGGCTGATCCATGGAAAGCACCATTGCCGCAAAATCACTGATGTGCGCCGGCAGTTGACGTTGCCAGACCGCCAGGTTGGTATCGTCGTCCAGAATTTGCGTCAGGATCCGCGGGGTATCGCCCTGAACCTGGCGTACCGGCACTTCCCGCTTCGGACTGGGCGCCAGCATCACGCTGCGGCCTCGTCATGCCAAGGGCCGAACGGATCCGGCAGCAAACGCCAACTGTCGACACCCAGGGCCATTTCCGCGTCACTGAGCAGGCAAGCGTCCAGCTCGGCGGTCAGTTGCGTGAAGTCGATATTCTGGCCGATGAATACCAGCTCCTGCCGGCAATCACCGGTGGCGGGAAGCCAGTTTTTCAGGATGGCTGCGGTGCTTTCCTCATCTTGCGGCCATTGGCTTTTCGGCACGAACCGCCACCAGCGCCCAGCGAATCCATGTCGCATCAAGCCGCCGGCCTGGGACCAACTGCCCGCTTCCTCATGTTTGCTGGCCAGCCAGAAGAAGCCCTTGGAGCGCAGGAGCTTGCCATTGGTCCACGGACGGTCGATAAAACTGAAAAAACGCTGGGGATGAAACGGCCTGCGCGCCCGGTAAGCTGCCGAAGCGATGCCGTATTCTTCTGTTTCGGGCACGTGCTCACCGCGCAGCTCCTGCAGCCAGCCCGGTGCTTGAGCCGCGCGCTCGAAGTCGAAAAGGCCTGTGTCGAGGATCTTTTCCAGCGGTACTTGGCCCATAACCATGGGAATGATCTGCGCCTGGGCGTTGAGCCGTTCCAGAATCGCGATCAACTCCTCCCGTTCGTGACGGCCAATCAGGTCGATTTTGCTGATCAGAATCACATCGGCGAACTCGATCTGCTCAATCAACAGATCAGTAATGGAACGCTCATCCTCCTCCCCCAGGGTTTCGCCGCGTGAAGCGAGGCTTTCGGCCGCCTGGAAATCCAGCAGGAAATTGACCCCATCGACCACCGTTACCATCGTGTCCAGCCGTGCCACATCCGCCAGGCTGCGGCCTTGTTCATCACGAAAAGTAAAGGTTTCCGCCACCGGCAAGGGTTCGGAAATCCCCGTGGACTCGATCAGCAGATAGTCGAAACGGCCTTCCCTGGCGAGCTGGCCGACTTCTTCCAGCAGGTCTTCACGCAACGTGCAGCAAATGCAGCCGTTACTCATCTCCACCAGTTTCTCTTCAGACCGGCTTAGGGTGACATCTCGCTGGACTTCGCTGCCATCGATGTTGATCTCGCTCATATCGTTGACGATCACCGCGACGCGCAGGTTGTCGCGATTGCGCAGGACGTAATTGAGCAGTGTGCTTTTACCGGCGCCGAGAAATCCGGACAGCACGGTTACAGGGAGACGATTGGGCACCAGGTATATCCTCATCGGGCGGGCCGCGCTGATGCGGTTGAATGCATGTCGCGGCTCTTTTCTTCAGGCTTGGGTTCGGTTCAAGGTCTAAGCCTTTTTAATGTTATAGTATAACAACAACATTTAACCAGCCTCTCGGCTCCACCGGTCTGAAGTAAAAAACATGCGCAGTTTTCTGAAATTCGTATTCGCAAGCCCGATGCTGCTATTGGCGCTAGATGCTTCAGCCCAGAGCCCTATGTTGGCAAACTGCACTCGCAGCGCGAATTTACTGGCCTGTGTCGATGGGCAAGGTAATGCCTACAGCGTCATGACGGCCGGAAACACCCTGTATCTCCGTGGATTTGAAGTAAATGGCCGCCGCTATTGGGCACAAACCACTAGCCGCTATGGCCAGCTGACGTTCTTTACCGGAATAGCTTCTGACGGAGAGACCTGGGTGGGATACAGCCGGCGCGTAGGTTGGACGACACTCAACCGTTTCTCGAGCTCGGGTGGAAGCACTGGGAAATTTTTATGCGGACGCATAAGCGGTTGCCAGGACGCACCACGCTGATGTTTCACGTGGAACGGTACGAAAAGCCCTCACACCCAGCAAAATGAAACTGCGTTCATGAACTAGTGCTCGTCGAGCATACTGTTATAGTATAACGTTTGTTGTGTACCTATGACGGACCTTGAATATGAATGCGTTCACTCTGCCGGACGTTGCCGCGCAGGCTTCGCGCCAGGCCTTGGCCCTTGACTGGGTAGGCATGTGCGGCATCGCGGTACCCGTATTGATCGACGGTCAGCGTCTTAACGCGATCGCTGATGCCGGTGTCAGCCTTGACGACGGTGAAGCCCGAGGCATCCATATGTCACGCTTGTACCTGGCGCTGGAGCTGCTCGAAAGCGCAGCGCTGTCTCCCATGCTGTTACGCCGAATCCTCCAGCAATTCCTCGACAGTCACGCCGGTCTGTCCGACGCCGCCTCGCTGAGCATTTGTACCGATCTACTGTTCAAGCGCCCTGCGCTAGTCAGCCCACTGGCTGGCTGGAAGCGCTATCCGGTCAGCATCGAGGCCCACCTGAAAAATGATGTGTTCCACGTGGAACTGACCATTCAGATTGCCTACTCGTCCACCTGCCCTTGCTCGGCCGCGCTCGCTCGTCAGTTAATCCAGCAGCAATTTGTAGACGACTTTGCCAATAAAGCGCTCGAGCACGCCGGAGTCCTGGCCTGGCTAGGCTCATCAAAAGGCATCCTCGCCACGCCTCACAGTCAACGCAGCACGGCCACGGTGAAGCTGAGACTGAACAGCGACGTCGACGAATTGCCGCTGCTGTCGCTCATCAACGAAGCCGAAGCAGCCCTCGGCACGGCCGTACAAACCGCCGTGAAACGGGCAGACGAACAAGCCTTCGCCCTCGCCAATGGTCAAAACCTAATGTTCTGTGAAGACGCCGCGCGGCGGCTGAGCATGGCTTTGAGGCGATCCCCCGATATCGCCTCCCTCGATGTGCGAGTGGTGCACGCCGAAAGTTTGCATGCCCATGACGCTGTGGCACAAAGCCGTTGGGTCAGGGAGGCACTGTGATTCGTTGCCAGTCATTGCGCTGGGGCGCCCCGGGCCACCCCCTCACACCCCCGTTGAACATAGAGCGGCCGGCGGGAAGCCTGACGGCCATCGTCGGAGCCAACGGTGCGGGCAAAAGCAGCCTGCTGAAAGTGCTGGCGGGCCTGCAAAAACCCCTATCCGGCAAAGTCGTGCTGGATGTTCCACGTCGCGGCAGCGTCTCGTTTCTGGCGCAACAGCAACATCTGGATCGGCAATTTCCAATCAGCTTGCAAGAGCTGGTGGCGGCGGGATCCTGGGGGAGCAGGCACACGCCAGCGATGCGCCGCCATCGCTTGAAAGCCGTACTGCAAGACTGGGCGTTGGATGGCCTGGAGCATCGCTCGTTAATGGCGTTGTCGGGAGGCGAGTTGCAACGCGCCCTTCTCGCCCGTTTGAGTTTGGCTGAAGCGCCCCTGCTGTTGCTCGACGAACCCCACGCCGCCCTCGACGAACAAGGCCAGGCGCTACTGTGGAAACACCTTCACGGCTGGCATGCCGAAGGCCGCACCCTGGTGGTGGTTTGTCATGATCTCGCTGCGGTGCGCCAACATATTCCTCATACACTATTGGTCAGCCAGGCCGGTTGCACGCTGGGCCGCAGTGTCGATTTGATTTCCCAACAACCCCTCACGCAGGTGGCCTGATGCTCGCGGCCACCCATCTCTGGCAACCCTTTCAGGAATTTGTCTTCATGCGCCGGGCGCTGCTGGGCGGCCTGGTATTGGCGTGCAGCACGGCACCGCTTGGGGTGTTTTTGATTCTGCGACGCATGAGCCTGATAGGCGACGCCGTCGCTCATGGCATCTTGCCCGGAGCCGCACTGGGTTTCTGGTTTGCCGGGCTGAGCCTGCCAGCCCTGACGCTGGGCGGACTCGGTGCAGGCTTGAGCATGGCCGGGGTGGCAGCCTGGATTACCCGTCGCACCGGTCTGCGGGAAGACGCCAGCCTTGCGGCGATCTATCCCATTTCCCTGGCCGCCGGTGTGTTGATTCTTGGTATGGCCGGCAAACGCCTGGACTTGCTGCACCTGTTGTTCGGCTCCGCGCTGGCGGTAGATGGCCCGACACTTACCGGCATGCTCTGGGTTTCGGGGGTCAGCCTGCTCGCGATGGCGCTGATTTACCGACCGCTGTTGCTCGACACCCTGGACCCTCTTTTCCTGCAAACCGTCAGTCGGCTGGGCCCACTGGCCCATGGCGTATTTCTGACCTTGGTCGTGCTGAATCTGGTCATCGGCTTCCAGGCCATCGGTGCACTGATGGTGGTCGGTTTGATGATGTTGCCGGCTGCCGCTTCACGATTCTGGAGCCGCCGTTTGCCGGTTCTGATGGGAGTCGCGGCGCTGCTTGGATGTGTGTCGGTGTGGCTCGGACTGCTGTTGTCATTCCACTTCTCGCTACCCAGCGGGCCGGCCATCGTACTGGTGGCGGGCGCGTTATATCTGCTGTCCGTAGTGTTCGGTCCGGTGCACGGTTTGCTGCGTCGCCCGCCTTTACTCACATCCCAATGAGGTGTTTCCCGATGCGCGTTCTGCTCGTGCTGTTCAGTCTGATGCTGTCCTTATCCACGTCTGCCGCCGAAAAGCTCCAAGTGGTGACCAGCTTCAGCATCCTTGCCGACATGACCCAAGAGGTCGGCGGCGAGCATATCCAGATCACCAACCTGGTGGGGCCGGACGCGGATGCCCACACTTACGAACCCACGCCAGACGACGCTAAGGCGTTGCTCAGCGCCAAACTGATCATCAAGAATGGTCTGGGTTTTGAACCGTGGCTGGATCGCCTGGTCACCAGCACCGAAACCAGCGCACCGGTGATCAGCGCCAGTCGCGGCGTTATTCCTCGTTCGCTGGATGAAGAGGGCGAGACCGTCCCCGACCCGCATGCCTGGCATAACCTGGCAAACGCCGAGCTGTACGTCAGGAACATCACCAAGGCGCTGGAAACCGCCGACCCGGCCCACAAGGCCGACTACGAACGTAACAGCCAGGCGTATCTGAAAAAGATCTATGCGCTGCTCGCCGATGCCAAGGCCAAGCTTGGTGCCTTGCCACCGGGCAATCGCAGGATCGTGACGTCCCACGATGCCTTCGGCTACCTGGGACAGGCCTATGGCATTGAGTTCATCGCGCCCCAGGGGCTGTCCACTGAACGGGAGCCCTCGGCCGCCGATGTCGCGGCGCTGATTACCCAGATACGCCAAGCAAAAGTAAAAGCCGTGTTCATGGAGAACATCAAGGACGCGCGCCTGCTCAAGCAGATAGCGGCTGAAAGCGGTGCGCACATCGGCGGCACGCTGTACTCCGATGCGCTGGCGGCCAGCGGACCGGCCAGTACCTTCATCGGGCTGTTCGAGTACAACCTGAATACGTTGTACGACGCGTTGCGCCGGCCATGATTTGCAAGCGCCCTTGAACGAACTTCCGTGGGAGCAAAGCTTGCTCGCGACGCGCACGAGCCTTGCTGCCACAGATCAATCAGGTCATGTACGCCAGAGCGGGATTCAAGCCCTCGGCTTGACCGTCCCGCAATCCTGCCCCAGCCACACGGCGCGAGTGTCCAGGCTGCCGTTCTGCTGGATGCCGGTGGCATTGAATGTGCCGTTCACCGCCGTAGTGAATTCCCGATCACTCTGGAATGTCGCGACCCCATTGCCTTGGGCTTTCGGACAACTGAAACGAAACTTCCACTGATTGCCGGTGCGCTCGGTGATCTGCTGCTTGCACCCCGATTGCGGGTCTTGCAGCGGAATGTCATTGGTCTGGACCTGCTCCGGGGTCAGGCATACGCGAATACCCTTGCCACCCATGGTGATGCCCTGCTTTTCCAGCATCGCCCGTTGCTCCGGGGTGATCTGGTTTTGCAGTTGGCCAAGAATCAGTTGCAGGTCCGGCAGATTCTGGTTGTCGACCTTCATATTGCTTGTAGTCAGTTCCCACAACCCTGGTTGAAGCATCTGCGCCTGAGCCGCCACAGAAACCGACAAACCAATCGTCAGGGCCAAACCCAGCAGACAAACTTTCATCACAAGCACTCCAGAGGACAGGTGGCCGTTAGACGTCTCCCACAGGCTTCGGTTCAGGCTCGGCAGGAGTGAATTAATTAGCGACATCCGTCGTGGAACATGGTCTGTTAAGCATTGAAACTTCAGGAGCAAGGCTGCCCCATGGATTACTTCGGCCCGCATGTTTTCGGTTACCTGATCGCACTGCTTCACACTCTGGGTTCCATCGCCGCCGTTCACGCGGTGCTTACGGTGCGCACCGCTCAGGGTTCCATCGCCTGGGCCCTGTCGTTGGTATTTATCCCCTACCTGACATTGATTCCCTATCTGGTTTTCGGCCGGAGCACGTTCGACGGCTATATCAAGGCGCGCCGGCAAGCCAACGAAGAAATGCGCAAAGCGGTTTCCGAGCTGAACTGGCGGCCATGGGTCGAAGAAGCCCTCGCCGCCCGCGCCTCTGAGGCCTACGCCTCGTTACGGGCGATGCCCAAGCTGGGCCGCACGCCGTGCCTGGCGAACAACCAGGTGCGCTTGCTCATCAATGGCTTCGCCACATTCGAGGCGATTTTCGAGGCCATTGAGAGTGCCCGGGAAGCCGTGCTGATTCAGTTTTTCATCATCCACGACGACCGCCTCGGTCAACGTCTGAAAACGCTGCTCCTGAAGAAAGCCGCCGAAGGTGTTGCGGTGTATCTGCTGTATGACCGCATTGGCAGCCATTCCCTGCCCCACCGCTACGTCCAGGCTTTGCGTGATGGTGGGGTCCATGTCAAAGCCTTCGCCACCCGTAGCGGCTGGCTCAACCGATTCCAGGTCAATTTTCGCAACCATCGCAAAATCGTCGCGGTGGACGGCGTCTTGGGTTTCGTTGGCGGCCATAACGTGGGCGATGAGTACATGGGTGAAAAGCCGCCCTTGGCGCCATGGCGCGATACCCATGTGGAAGTACGCGGGCCCGTCGTGGCGAGCATGCAAGAGTCGTTTGCTGAAGACTGGTTCTGGGCGGCCCGCTCATTGCCGCCGCTCATCCTGCCGGACGCGTACCCGGATGATGGCGTACTCTGCCAGTTGCTGGCCAGCGGCCCGGCCGACGCGTACGAAACCTGTTCACTGTTTTTTGTCGAAGCGATCCATGCGGCCAGCGAACGTGTCTGGATCACCACGCCGTACTTCATTCCTGATGAAGCGGTATTCGCTGCGTTGCGCCTGGCGGTATTGCGCGGGGTAGACGTGCGCATCTTGCTGCCCTCACGCCCGGACCATAAGGTCGTCTACGCGGCGTCGAGCCTGTACGCGTTCGAAGCCGTACGGGCCGGCGTGCGGGTGTTTCGTTATGAGCCGGGCTTCCTGCACCAGAAAGTCGTGCTGATTGACCGGGAAATCAGCGCCATCGGCAGCGCCAACCTGGACAATCGTTCGTTCCGGCTCAACTTCGAGGTGATGCTACTGACCGTGGATATTTCGTTCGCCACTCAGGTCGAGCAGATGCTCGAGGACGACTTCGCCCAAGCGCTGGAAATAGACAAACAGGAAAGCCGGGAGACCCACCGCCTGCAGAAGATCGGCATGCGGATCGCCCGGCTTATTTCCCCGATACTCTAAGTGGCACACATCTGATCAAGGGGTATAGATGTCGTCGCGAGTCCAGGGCAATTCATGGCTGCCATCGGCGTGCGTCTTCACCGCCAGGATCTGGTGCAGGTTGATCCACCCCTTGGCGAATGCGTAGGCGCATCCGGCCAGATAAAGCCGCCAGATCCGCAGCGCTTGCTCCGGCACTTCTTTGGCGGCGGCCTCAAGGTTGTCTTCCAGCCGCTCACTCCAATGATCGAGCGTGCGGGCGTAATGCATGCGCAGGCTTTCCACATCGACAATCTCCAACCCCGCTTCGCTGATCTGGGCGGAAATCATCGACAGGTGCGGCAGCTCGCCATTGGGGAACACATACTTCTCAATGAACTCGCCCGCGCCACGTCCGACCGGGCGGCCATCAGTGTGCTTGGCGGTGATGCCATGGTTCATCACCAAGCCACCCTCGCGAACCGCGCCGAAAAGCGTTTTGCAGTACTGCTGGAGATTGGCATGACCGACATGCTCGAACATGCCGACGCTGACCACCTTGTCGAAGCGACCGTCCTGGGGCAGGTCCCGATAGTCGAGCAACTGCAACTCCACTTGATCCTCCAACCCCTGCGCCTTGACCCGTTCCCGAGCGAGGGTCAGTTGCGCCTGGCTGAGGGTAATGCCGAAGACCCTGGCGCCGAATTCCCGGGCAGCGTAACGGGCCAAACCACCCCATCCGCACCCCACATCCAGCAGATAATCACCGGGTTGCAGACGCAGTTTGCGACACAGATGGCGGAATTTGGCTTGCTGGGCTTGTTCGAGGGTTTCGCTACCGGTCTCGAAATAGGCACAGGAATAAGCCATGTCGCTGTCGAGCCACAGCTGATAGAACGCGTTGGAAAGGTCGTAATGATAGGAAATCGCCTTGGCGTCGGTTTCCTTGTCATGAACTGAACGCACGGGTTGATTCGCGCCATCGTCTTCCATCAGCGCCTGACTCAGTTCATCACAGACGCGAATGACTTCGTTGATCGAACCTTCGAGTTCCAGCTTGCCTTCTACAAACGCCGCACCCAGCGCGTTCAGACTGGGGTGGGTGAATTGCGCGACCATTTGTGGGTCCTTGACCACGATCGTGACGCTGGGGTCGGCACCCAACGTAAACTCATGGCCGTCCCAGAGCCGCAGCCGAAGCGGTAAATGCAGATTCTGTAAGGCCGGTGGAAGTTGCGCGAGCATGAGATATCCCCCTTGTTTCAGACGACTGAAATGAGGGTAGACCATCCTAGAAAAATAGCAGGCTATCGAATTTATAGCCTTTTTCTATCGCCTTCCACATCTACTGTTCTAACCAGTAACTCCCTGAAGGGGTACACCCTCTGCGTAGCTGACTATGAGTATGGCCTACAGTTCGCCGAAATTCCCCTTTGGTCGAGGGTCTCGATTTTCAACAGCGGTTCCTGAAACCGCAAAAGACGCCCGGCATTACCCAAGACCAGCAACGTGCTCACGTTATGCAGCAATGCCGCGATCATCGCCCCAGCCGCGCCAAGCCAACCGAATGCGGCGAAAGCGATGATCGCCAGCGTCCAGCCCAACCCGATGATCACGTTGACCTGCAACGTGCGCCTGCATCGACGACTCAGGCGCACGCAGGTGCCGAGGCGGCGCAGGTCACTGCCGATCAATACAATGTCCGCCGACGCAAGCGCGATGTCCGAGCCACCCGCCCCCATCGCTATGCCCACTACTCCGGCCTTGAGCGCCAGGGAATCATTGATGCCATCCCCCACCACCATGGGTCGCAAGCCGTGGTCGATCTCGGCCATGACCCGTTTAAGTTTGTCTTCAGGCAAAGCGTGAGCCTGCACTTCGCCAATACCGATTTCCCGCGCCAGTCTGTTGGCTACGCTCTGGCGGTCCCCGGTCAGCAACAACTGGCGCCCCAGGCCCAGCGCCCGCAACTCAGCCATGGCCTGGCGCGCTTCCGGCTTGGTGCTGTCGGCCAACAACAGCCAGGCGATGAACGTTCCCCCCAAGGCCAGGCCGGCAATAGGTCCGTCATGGTCAGGGATCGGCGAAGTCTCGATCCCCAACCGGGCGAACAACTCAGCCCGACCAAGAGCCGCCTCACCTTGGTCGGTCATCGCCACCACACCCAACCCTTGGTGTTCGTGGATTTCGGTCAGCGGCAGATATTTTTCCGGCGCCACCAACCCAGCCAACGCACGACTGACCGGATGGCTGCTGGCCGAACCGAGGCTGGCGGCCAATGGCAGCAGAAAGGATTCATGCTCGCGGACGCTGTCGATGGATTGCAGGCGAAGGATGCCGTGGGTAAGCGTGCCCGTTTTGTCGACGACCAGCGAGGTCAGGTCCGCCAGTTCCTCCAGGAAGGCCGCACTACGGATCAGGATCCCGTGCCGCGCCGCGACCGCGATGCCGGCAACCGCCGTCGCCGGAGCTGACAGGACCAGTGCGCAAGGACACGCTGCCACCAACACCGCCAGCATCGCCTGGGCGTCGTTTGTAACGAACCAGGTCACCGCCGCCAACAGCAACACCAGCACCAGATAGCTGGCGGCGTACCGTTCAAGCAACCGGGTAATGGGCGGTTTGGAACGCTCGGCGTTTTGCATCAGGGCAATGACTCTGCCCAGCGTCGACTCATCCCCCGTGCGAGTCACTTCCAGGCGTAGCAGGCCATCGAGGTTGATCGCGCCCCCAAAGACCTCAGTGCCCACCAGCGCCTCCAACGGCACCGCCTCACCCGTAATGGGCGCGGTGTCGAGACTGGCCTGGCCAGACAGGACCCGGCCATCCACCGGCACCCGATCACCGGCGCGCACTTCCACCACATCGCCGGGTCGGAGCGTGGCGTTGTCGACTTCGATTATCGAGCCGTCGGCCTGAACCTTGCGCCCCTGGCTTCGGGTCAGTTGGGCGAGGGCATCGATGGCTTCCTGGGAACCGAGGACGCTGCGCTCCTCCAGCACGTGACCGAAGGTCATGATGATCGGCAACAGCGCAGCCGTCAGCAAATCCCCCGTGGCCCAAGCGCCGAGCATGGCCAGGGCAATCAGTTGATCGGTGACGCCATGCAGGCTCGGATATCGCAAGCTGTACCAGGCCGAACGCATCACCGGTACAGCCACCAACACGGAGGCCGCCCCCCACAGTAGTTGGCTGACAGCGTTCTGCTCCGGCGTCCACCCGCGCCATACCAGACCCAACGCGAGCAGACCGAGGGCAATCATCGCCAGCGTCAGTTGCCGCGCAACCGTACGCTGTTCGCTGGAAGACAACATGGACGCGGTGAGGGTTTCGGCGTTCATTGCTCAGCTCCCTGAATGATCAGGCGGGAATCGTCTTGCGGATCGACCGTTGTCACCGAACCGGCTTGGCGAAGAATGCCGGGTATACGTTCGCGATAAAGGCGTAGCCACATCTGAGGATCGCTCTCCTGAGTCTTCGCCAGGCTGAGGACCGTAGCAGTGTCAGCCGAGGCTTTGGAGAGCCGTTCACTGGCCTGAGCATGGGCAATCTGAAGGGCACGGTCGGCGTCCTCGCGGGCGGTCTGGGTCAGTTTCTCGGCTTCGGTGCGGGCGTTCGCCACGGCTTGGTCTGCCTGCTGGCTAGCGGTCAGTACCGCATTGAACGCACTCACCGCAGGGCCCGGAAGGCTCGATTGCACATCGACGCGCACCACCTCAATCCCTAGCCCCTGCCCTGTCGCGGCAAGATCGGCCAAGCGTCGATTGATGCCCTGGAGCAGATCACTGCGCAAGCGTTCACGACGTTCGGCCGCCTGGTTATCGCGGCCGATCAATTCGGGACGAGCCACGAGAATCGTATCCAGGTCCCGTGCTGCACTAAGGCTTATGGCGCTGCGGGTGACCAACCGGTCCAGCGCCGGCAACACATGCTCGCCCTGTACAACGAAGGCATAGGGCTCACTGACTTTGTAGAACACCCGCACATCCAGCTGCACCACACCCGCATCACCGGTCAATAGATAGCCAGAACCGGCCAGTGCATCGCTGACCGGTGTGGCAAAACTGGCGACGCGATCAGCCTGCAAAGCCGCATCCGAACGTAGCAGGTTTTCCACCCGCCGCTCCAGGACCCGATCCGCCGCTGGCAGCAAGATCACGTGTTCCACCGGACGAGGCCAAGCAAGCAACAGGCCGGCATTCTGGACTCGATCCAGGGCGCCGAAACGCAGGATCACTGCACGACTCTGCGGATCAATCTGTCGCACATTTGAAAATGCCCAGGCCAGCGCGGCTAAAACCGTGACGGCATAGAGCGCCAGAAAGGCTAGCCGTCCGGCCTGAATCCAGGGGCTGACGGAGGTATTTGTTCCACGTGGAACCAAACTCATGGCCGTGTTCCACCTAAACGTTCCACGGATGGTGGGCCCTCTACCAAGGCGCGAAACGGTGCGGCGTCGGTGCGCAAAATCAGTTTCGTACCCGGGGAAACAATTGTTCCCAAGGTGTCCAGCGAGCGCAGAAGGTTGTAGAGCTGGGGGGACCCGGCGTATGCCTTGCTATAGATCCCGGCAGCTTCAACACGGGACTGCGCCTCGATCTCAGCCGCTTTCACCTTTGCATCGGCCTGAAGAATCCTCGCATCACGCTCTGCGGCAGAACGAATCTGCGCCGCTTCACGCTTACCAATGGCGGTGCGCTCAGTAGCAATGGTTTCACGCTCAGCGCGCATGCGATCCACCGTCGCAGTCAGCGTCACCGACGGTAAGGTCAAGCGCTCGATGCCAACTTGCAGCACCCGAACGCCGTAGGTGCTGAGCAATTGTTGATCAATCTGCTGCCGCAACTGAGCTTCAAAATCGGCGATGCGCACTTGGCTGGCATCGGTGTTGACCAGGCTGGCCAAATCAAAACTGGCGGCGGTGGTTTCCAAGGCTGAACCAACGAACGTGCGAATCTGCCGTGCAGCTTCATCCGGTTGATTCTGCACCGCACGCATAAAGCGCTGAACGTTTTGCGGGTCACCCTGCACCTGCCACGCCACGTAGGCCTGAACAATGATCCGCAATCCGTCGCGGGTACCCACGTCCTGAAGCCCGCTGGAGGTGGTGCGTAATCGCAGGTCCACCGGGATCGCCGCTTCGAACGGTGCCGGCCAGTGCCAGTTCAAACCTGGTTGCAGCAGCACCCGCGCCGGATTGCCGAAACGGGTAATGACCGTCGCCTCTCCCGAGCGCACTTGCACCAGGCTGGCGGCAGCGATAGCAAACGCCACCAGCAGCGCCGCCCAGCCCACCCGGCCCCAAGGAAACGGGCCGGCCACATGTGGATCGTCATGATGGTGATGATGCCCGTGGTGATGGTGGTGGCCGGCATGAGCGTGACCGGGATGATCATGGTGATCATGTGAAGAAGACTGGCTCAATGGGCAGCTCCTGGCTGGACCGGGTTAGGCGGCGAGGCGGGATCCGCCGGCAGCGTGAACGTACGCAAATCGAGGGTGGGCGCGTTGCTCCCAGCCCCCAGGCGATGATCGAGAATCAGCAGCTTTGCATTGCCAAGTCCCTGGCTTAGCTGGCTGAGATATTGCTCCAGCACAAAAGCATGGCCAGCCGTTGCGTAGGCTTGGCGTTCGGCGTTGAAGCGCAAGTCGGCGGCTTGGGCGGTCGCATTGATTTCTCGGGCGGTGGCTTGAGCATGGTCATGGATGATGCTGGCTTGCAACTGCGCCTGGTTAGTCTGCTGCGCTGCGGCACCACGCTCCCGGGCGATCAGGGCCTGGGCGCCAATCTGCGCCGCTTGCACGCCGTGATAGGCATTGGCGGCGCCGGCCGGCGGATGAATCGCTTCGACCACCGTTGCCAGAATTTCCACACCGCTGTCGAGCCTCTGCAAGTCAGCCTGTACTGCACGGCCGATTTCATCCGCCAGACTGATCCGATCGACACCCAGCAAACCATCGAGCGTCCGCGAGGCGAACTCATGCACCAGGACGCGGCTGGCGGTGCTGCCGATCAGCGCGGGCACATCGGCACTGTTGTAGGTGGCCGCCAGTGCCGCCGCGTCGGTGAGGCCGATGCGATAGACGAAACGCACGTCCATGTTGACGATCTGGAAGCTCTGCTGGTCGGCTCGGCGGCTGGCAATGACTTGGGATTTTTCGTTCACATGACTGGCGTCCCACAATCGATTGGCAGCCGCGGGTGCCGGTCCTTCCACTGAATCAGCCTCGGTAACCATCCGGTTGCCGCCGACGCTGGTGGCCAGTTCATGCACGACGCCGTTCTCGACGTTCAACACCCTGCCCAACGGCCACGGCAAGCCGACTTGCAGGCCAGGGCCGAATACTTCCACCGGTTTACCAAAACGCTCGTAGATGCCCCGCCCTTGCAACGGAACCTCATGCACACCAGTCAGCAGCCACCCCACCAAGGACACTAGCGCCACCACCGGCAAAAAGGCGCGACGCATGTAGCTGAACGCCCAGATCTGACGCAAGTCGATCCCGAAATGGCTGTGCAGCTCATGTTGCAGCGCCGACAACGGCCGTGGTGGCCAGCGCAGCAACTCGGCGATGACACTTCGGCCCAGCAATGATGGCTCTTGGGAATCCCGGCGCGGGCTGAACAACGACAGCAATGCGCGCAGTAACAATTCCGCCGCCACCAGAGCCGGCAGCACCCCCATCAGCACGGCCAGGCGCACCGGCCAGATGGACGTTGGTGCGGCGAACAGCACGCACAAGGCGCCCAGCACCAGTACGACAATCGCCACCCGGGTCAGCTGAGCCAGCGCCTGGGCCTCCGGCCATTGCTGAGGGGATTGCTGGACCCACTGACGCTCCAACACCAACAACCCGAACGCCAGCAGTAAAGAGAGCACCGCTCCCATACTGGCCGACACGCCGAGCTCGGTCGCAGGTAATTCCAGGTTCCAGGTTTGCTCCAGACTGAACAGCACCAGGAGTGCCCAACCGAGCAGCCACAACGTGGGGCCGCCGATGTGCTTGAGCAGGGCGATCCAACGGACACTGATTCGATCCAGCAGGCGCTCATACCAGCCATGGTCACCCACTGGCGGGGTTTCAGAAACCGGGATATCCATAACCGGCATCAGCGCCCTGCCCCGCCACTGGGTGATCCACCAGGCCGATTGCAGACCCGCCACCAGCACCCATACTCCGGCACTTTGACTGACCAGCAGCGGCGGCCACATCGACTGCGGCGAGAACAACCCGATGAAAAACGCCACCACCAGGCCCAGGCTCGCTACGCCACCCAACCCGAAGGCGATCCGCCTCAAGCGACGCCCCTGAAAGAGCGCCTGCTGGAACCGCGGCAACTGGGCTATCTCTACCCCCTCGACATCAAGATCGATTTGCATACCACCCCGACGCGGCTCTGTTACATATCGTTACCTTATAACGACTCTTGTGAAATTTATGTTTGAGCACCTTCTCGCAAATTCTCGACCCTGGCCCTTGACCGAGATATTCGAGAACGCACATATTACGATCATAATTTTTCTCAAGCAGAGCGGGAGAAGCGCCATGAGCAACTACGACGTGATCATTCTGGGCGGTGGCCCCGGTGGGTATAACGCGGCGATTCGCGCCGGACAGTTGGGCTTGAAGGCCGCCTGTGTCGAGGGCCGAGCCACCTTGGGCGGCACCTGCCTGAACGTCGGTTGCATGCCCTCCAAAGCATTGCTCCACGCCTCGGAGCTGTACGAAGCGGCCATGGGAACGCCATTCGCCAATCTGGGCATCGAAGTCAGCCCCACCCTCAACCTCGCTCAAATGATGAAGCAGAAGGACGAGAGCGTGGCAGGCCTGACCAAGGGTATCGAGTTCCTGTTTCGCAAGAACAAGGTCGAATGGATCAAGGGCTGGGGCCACATCGACGGGCCCGGCAAAGTGACGGTCACTGGTGAAGACGGCGGCAAGACCACACTGAGCGCCAAGGACATCGTCATCGCCACCGGTTCCGAGCCCACTCCCCTGCCGGGTGTGGCGATCGATAACCAGCGCATCCTCGACTCCACCGGTGCATTGTCCTTGAGTGAAGTGCCGCGTCATCTGGTGGTGATCGGCGCAGGCGTCATCGGCCTCGAATTGGGTTCGGTCTGGCGGCGCCTGGGCGCTGAGGTCACGGTGGTGGAATACCTCGATCGCGTCTGTCCTGGCGTGGATGGCGAGGCCGGCAAGACCTTGCAACGGGCCCTGGGCAAACAAGGCATCCAGTTCAAACTGAGTTCCAAAGTCACCGGCGCCACGTCTTCGGCCAGCGGCGTGCAATTGCAGGTTGAGCCTGCAGCGGGCGGCGAGACGCAGCTCTTGGATGCAGATTATGTGCTGGTCGCCATTGGCCGTCGGCCGTATACCCAGGGGCTGGGGCTTGAGAACGTCGGCCTCAGCACCGACAAACGCGGCCTGCTCGCCAACAAGGGCCACCGCACCGAAGCGCCCGGCGTGTGGGTGATCGGCGACGTGACATCCGGTCCGATGCTGGCCCACAAGGCGGAAGACGAGGCCATGGCCTGCATCGAACAGATCGTCGGCAAGGCCGGCGAGGTCAACTATGACCTGATCCCCAACGTTATCTACACCCGTCCAGAACTGGCCAGCGTCGGCAAGACCGAAGAACAGCTCAAGGCTGAAGGCCGCGCCTACAAGGTCGGGAAGTTTCCGTTCACGGCCAACAGCCGGGCGAAGATCAACCACGAGACCGAAGGTTTCGCCAAAGTACTGGCCGATGAACGGACCGATGAAATCCTCGGCGTACACCTGGTGGGGCCGAGCGTCAGCGAGATGATCGGGGAATACTGCGTCGCCATGGAGTTCAGCGCCTCAGCCCAGGACATCGCGCTGACTTGCCACCCGCACCCTACCCGCTCGGAAGCCTTGCGCCAGGCGGCGATGAATGTGGAAGGGATGGCGACACAGATGTAATGCGTGAACTTATCCACAACACGCGGGGAGCAAGGCTTGCTCCCCGCGTATCTGGATGTCTACAAAGCTTAACGAGCCGAAATCCGGGCCTTGCGCTGGCGACGGCTGATCAATCCCAGCCCCAGCGCCACCACCAGCAGGCCACCGGCTATTTGCAGCCAAACCTTATAGGGCCGCAACACCGAACGAATCGGCTCCAGCGCCTGGGTCACGTAGCGTTTGTCCGCGTTACGAAAATCAGGATAAGGGCAGTGGCGGCCAAAATCCCAGGCCCACTCCACGTAAGGGCCATGCTGCACATAACGTTGATACAACGCACGTTGCTCCGCCAGACTGGAGTTGTACCCCACCGCGGCGCACAGCACCGCCGCAAACGCATGGCTGGTATGGGGCAGGTTGTCGGCCGCCTGGCTCGCCAACGCCGTGGCGACAAAACGGTAATGATAACGCGCGTCCGGTTGCGCGGCGCTGGCCTGCTGGCGTTGCCACTCGCCTTCGCTGATCAGCGGTCCAACCTTCAGGTCGGCGGGTTCAAGGCTGTAGTTGCCGCCAAAGGTGGCGTAGTCCGGCGCCATCTCGTAACCGAGCAGTTCCATACCATGGGTACGCGCGAACCAGGATGCATTGAAATACGCCTCGGCCCGTCGAGTGGGCCACCACCTGGACTCGGCCTCCTGGCGCAACTGCCCATACGCTCGGGCCTGGTTCTGTAGCTCGACGTTGTCGAAGTAGTCCGGCGCCTCGTCGTAGCGTCCTTCTCGCAGCAAGCGGCGCCCCAGCAGATTGCGCAGGTTCGCGGCCACCGGCAGTTGCACGTAATTGTCGCGATCCTGCTGGCTCAACGGCGGCACCGCCGGGACTTGAGCATCGACGTACTGCTTGAGTTCGTCGACGGTCAGCACCCGCTCAGCGACCGTAGCGGCGTCATACCAATAAATGCTCTGGCTACGGTAGAGCTGATCGAAGGCTTGAAGGTAATCGCCCCGTTGCAAGGCCAGGATCGCGCTTTCGCCTTCGACCCGGCACTTGGGTTGCACGGACTCGTAATTCCAATCCGGCGTGCGTCGCTCGCCCCACGACTCGTCTTTGGGAAACGCCTGGGCGGCTTTGGCATAGGCCGCCGCCGCGGCGCCTTTGTCACCCTCGCGCACCGCCAGTTTGGCCCGCAGCCACCAGGCCAGCCCGCTATCCCCGGCCTTTTCCAGGAACGCCTTGGCGGCGGCATAATCGCCTTGCTGATAGTTCACCGCCGCCAGACGGTCGGCATTATCGAGGCTGTCACGGGTGCTGGCTTGCAGCAACTTGACCAGCCGCTTCTCGCCGGCCGGTTGCTCACCGAATGACCAACCGATACGGCTGAGCAACGAAGCGGTGAGCAGTTGCTGCACTGCTTTGCCTTTGAGCTGGCGCATCAACTGCTCGTCCGGCAGCTCGCTCAGGTCACCGACCAATTGTTTCAACGAACTGTAGCCGACCTCGGAGCCCAGCCGGTTCTGGCTGGCGTAGAGTTCAATGGCACTGTTCCAATCGTCACGGGTGTAGGCAACCCGGGCTTCTTCGCCGAGGCTGGCGACACCCAGCTCCAACGGGTCGCTGAAGCCACTGATGCTCAACTGACGAGCCTGACGGAACGCCTCTTGAGCCTGCTCCAGCAATACGGCCGGTTCACCGTTGCCCGCCTCGCTGCTCATGGCGAACAAGGCTCGTCCCAGGGAATACGCGGCCCATGTGCTGCGCAACCGGCGCTCGTGCGATGGCAACGCGAGCAACTGACGGAACGAATCGACCGCCAGCGCATGCTCGCCGGCGTTGAAGGCTGCCGCGCCGATCGCGTACAGCCGCAGTTCGGCAGGCAGATTCGCCGCTTCGGTGGTGACCTGCTGAACGTCGGTCAGCGCCCGCACCCGCTCCACCACCGCTTGCTGCGGCGGGGTCAGGCCAAGCCGTTCGGCCTTGTTGCGTTGTTCGACGTAGGCAGGCACATCACCATAACGCTGATCCGGGTTGGCCGTCGCATCGGAGGCCGACTTGAGCCCGGCTATGGCGTGGCCGAGGCGACTGATCTCGAAGCGAAAGCTGCCTTCGGGCAGATCCGCCAGCGATTGGCTGCGGTTATCCAGCAGGCGCATCGGGAAATCCGGTCCGCAGGCCAGCACCTGGCCCAACGGCAGGCTGAGGCTCAGACAGAGCAGACGACTGGGCCACTTACGGGTGAACATTGAAACCTCCTTGGTCAATTTTCGTACAGCGCGCCCAGCCAACGGCACGCTGGGCGCCGGCGGCCAGGCGGCCTTCCTGAATGCGGGTGAAAGTAAGCAGTCCGGGAGTTTGTTGCAACGTGTACCCCGCCAGCGCATCGGCACCGTCGCAGGCGCCAACG
This sequence comes from Pseudomonas sp. A214, assembly GCF_900156295.1. Classification (NCBI taxonomy): domain Bacteria; kingdom Pseudomonadati; phylum Pseudomonadota; class Gammaproteobacteria; order Pseudomonadales; family Pseudomonadaceae; genus Pseudomonas; species Pseudomonas sp. A214. The sequence continues at coordinate 792,208 of NZ_LT707062.1, read as the reverse complement.
ACCAAGGTCAGGCGTTGGGGCCAGGGGCTGTCGAGATTGCCCTGGTTAACCAACTCAATATCGTAAAGCCCGTCCTGTTCACGCACACGCAAGGCCAGGCGACTATCCAGGCGGTCTCCCCGCGCAACGGCACCGAGGGTGGTCAAACTCCAGGCACGTCGGTCATCCGCCAGCGGCAGGCGAAACCAGATCAGCCCGGCCAGATGTGTCGGCGGGTCGGCCCGCAGTTCTGTCACCAGCCCGGCCACTTGCTGCGGGTCGGCCAGCAGCTCACGACGTTCGCCGCCTTGATCGATCGGCACTTCACTTTCAACCACCGGCACACCACTGTCCTGAGTCAACAGCGCCATGCCGTAGGCTGGCAGGGCCAGATAGAACGGTCGCGTGGTAACACCGCTCCAGCGTTCGGCCCAGCGCAAAGCCTGTTTCGGGTCGAACAGCCCCTGCCGGGGATCACTGACCGCATGGACCTGCAACACGCTGCTGTCCACCGTCCGCAGCAGCCCTGGCAACGCAGGGCTGTCGAGCCAGGCAGGTAATGCCGTGATGCTCAGCCCCAGCGTGGCGGGCAGGGCTTGCCGCAAGCGGTTCAAAAATGCGCCATAGGCAGGCAGTCGCGCACTACCGGCGTCGTGGTCGATCTCGATCCCTACTGGGGCCAGGCCTTGCGCTTGCCAGTCGCTCAGCAGCTGCTGGATCTGCGCGATCACATCGTCCTGATCCAGAAATTTGAGCTGACCGTCCAGGCGTATCACTGCGATCAGCGGTCGACCGTCAGCCTTGAGCAGTTGCGCATCGATCCGCGCGCGGCTCCAGCCGGCCTGGGGAAAGGCCTGCAAGGCAAGAATGCGCAGGCTGGAAAAATCCCTGTGGCTTTGTTGCAGCGCCGGCACGTGAGCCGGCGTCCACTGGCGCTGCCAGACATAGAGTTGTTGATCGAGAGCCGGTGGCGGGGACTGTTCACAGCCGCTTAACAGCACTGCGGCAAGGATCAGCGATAGCCGGAAAAGAAAAGCCATGGAGTTTCAGCACCCAAAAAAGGCTGGCAGATTAACCCCTCCCGCGCCAGCCACAAATGAATTCATCCTCAGTCCCTGTCATCCAGGCTTACGCGCAATAATCACCTGACTCTTGGCCACCACCGCGTCCAGCGCCTGCTTGATCTGCGCGCCGCGTGGCGAATTGAGCACCGCTTGCCAGGTGTCGGCCCAATGGTTGAGCAACGGGTGGTCGGCATTGCTGAAATCGACTTTCGCTTCCCAGAACAACAGCATCCACATCGACCAGTAGAAACCGTACTGGCTGTGGCTCAACACCTCCAGCCCGGCCTCGCTGACCATCGCCTTGAACTGCTCTTCACTGATGATGCGAATGTGGTTGGGCTTCTGGAAATACTCCGGCGCGGCGATGTCTTTTTGCAGATCTTCGGAGCTGGGGTGCGGCACGCTCAACAGGTACAGCGCGCCGGGCCGGCCGACCCGGACCAGCTCGGCGAGAAACTGCGCCGGGTCGTCGACATGCTCAATGACTTCCGTGGACACCACGCGGGTGACCGTACCATCGGCAATGGGCAGCGGGTTGCAGTCGGTCACATGGCATTCGACGTCACGCGCCGGAGTGTCGCTCAAGCGCTGGCGGGTGGCCTCGACCTTGGCCGCGTCGATGTCGGCGATGATGATCTTCGCCCCGCGCATGCCACAAAAATGCACGTTGCCACCGTCGCCGCAGCCAACGTCCAGCAATGTGTCCTCAGGCGCAACCGGGAAACCGCTGAACAGCTCTCCGGTTTGCTGATTGAACCAGCCGCTGAGCATCGCATCGTGCAGCCCGAGCATATAGGGATCGACCTTGTCGGCCGCTGGTGTTGCGGGCGCGGGCGTACCCGTGGTGAGTTTCTTCAAAAGGCTCAGCATGAAGGGGCTCCAGAGACGGGAAGGACGGGACGGGCGGCACGCAGGCGTTCAACCAGTTGAGCTCCGCGCTGGCGCATGGGCATTTCAACCATCCGGTAGTTGAGTTCGCTCAACAGCCCGATCAGCGTCAAGGCACAGGCAAGGGCCAGCCAGGGATCACTCGCCATGTCCGGCGACTCCAACGGGGCGAAACGAAACCACAGCTCGCGCAGCAGGAAAAACACCGGGATGTGGATCAGATAAATCCCGTAAGAGCGGCTGCCAACCCAGGTCAACGCGGTTTTCAAAGGGCTGCGGGGCAGGAGATAGTCCCGGTCATAGGAGGCCACCCATACCAGCACGGCACTGAGCAGCGCGATGACCCCAAGACGGTAGAACGACAGATTGAAGTGTTCAGTGGCAATCCACGCCATCACGCCCCCCAAAACGACGATCAGCAACATCCCCGCTCCGGGCCAGCGCAGCCACTTGGGCTCGAACCGCCCGTACCCGTGCCGCAAGCTCCAGATCGACAGCAGCACGCCGAGGGCCAGGGCGTCGGTGCGGATCACCGAGAGCCATACCGCACGCCAGGTGAAAAACTGTACCAGCACCACCGCCAGCAACACCCAGACCAGATACCGGCGCGAGACGAACACCAGCAGCGGCAGAATCAAATAGAACTGCTCTTCCAGCGAGAGCGTCCAGTAAACAAAGCTCGCACCATATTCATACCGCATGAATGCATCAGCAAAACGCAAATTGGCGAATTGCAGAAAACCGGCCAGGGTCGCCTGTACGTTGGCTTGCACACTGCCAAACGCACCGGAACGATTAAAAAACAACGCAGCCAGCAGCATCAGCAGCAACCAGAGCCACGCCGACGGCAGCAGGCGAAACGCCCGGCGAATCCAGAATTCGCGGGCGGTGGCCCAGAACTGCCGAGAATTGTCACAACCGCGCAGTTGCGGGATCAGACTGCGGCCAATGACAAAGCCCGATATCGCGAAGAACAGATCCACGCCCCACCATAGTTGGAAGCTACCGGAAAGAGCCGACAGACGCGGCCATCCGCCGGGAAACGGCATGCCTTGTACGTGATGAAACAACACGCCCATCACCGCAACGGCGCGCAACAACTCGATGTCCATGATTCGCTTGCTGCTCATGCTGAGCTCCGGGTGGCAGGATCAGGTTTGCGGGCAATGATGACCTGGCTCTTGGGCATGAATTGATCGAGGACCTGCTTGATCGCCAGGCCATCGGGTCGTGTCAGCACGCCCTGCCAGAGACTCGCCCAGCTCTCCATCAGCGGCGGGTAAGGCGCCTGGATCCGGTCACGCACCGCCCCCTCGAGGGCTCGTCCGGCCGCGCGTTCACTGGCCCAGAAAAAAATCATGCCCATGACCCAGAAAAAGCCGCTGGCCTGGCGATGCTCGATGACCAGCCCCGCGTCCTCCACCAATGCAGCGAATCGTTCGGCACTGAAAATCTGCACATGGTTGGGAGACTGGAAGTAACCCGGCGGTGCGATGCCCTGCTGTAAATGCTCACCCACCGGGGCCGGCACGCTGAGCAGGTACTGCGCCCCTGGCCGACCCATGCGCACCAGTTCGGCCATGAACGGCTCGGGTTGGTCGACATGCTCGAGCACTTCCATGCACACGATTTTGTCAGCGCAGCCATCGGCCAGCGGCAGCGGCAGGCTATTGCTGACCAGACCCAGAAACGGCGCGCGGGTCTGGGCCTCGACCTGACGGGCCAGGCTGCGCACCTTGTCGTGCTCGCTGTCGGTAAAAATCACTGAAGCGCCTTGGCGTACTGCAAACAAGGTCGCCACGCCCTCCCCGCAACCAACGTCCAACAAGGTGTCCTGGGCGGTGATAGCAAAGCCTTTGAGCAGCTCGCCGCTGTCGTTGAGAAACCAGCCGTCGAGCATTGCATCGTAGAGGCCCACGTCACGGGGCGACACGGCGCCAGTCGATGGCGGCGCGGCAGGTACGACGGGCGGCCTGAGCCACGCCAGCAACCGCCCGATCATGGCTGCTGCGCGTTCCGGCGACGCTCCAATACCTGTTCAAAAAACACCCGCAGACGCTGCTCGGCGTTGGCCTGGCTGCAGAACGTTTCCAGACTGCGCACGGCATGGGCCGACATGCGGCGATAACGCTCGGGGTCGTTTTTGGCCACGTCGTAGCTGGCGCGATAGGCCGAGCACAGCGAGTCCCAATCGGTGACATAGCGCAGGGTTCGAAACGCTGCACGCGGGTCGTGGGGCCAGGCAGTCAGTTCCTCGGTGCACTCGACGACGAAGGCATTGTCGTGGTCGATGTAATCGGCCATCGCCGTGTTCACGGGTGCAATCGCCGGCCGGCCGCAGGACATGAACTCCATCAGGGGCAAGCATTGGCCTTCGCCGCAAGAGCAGTTGACCACATAGCGAGTGGCCTCCACCAACCGCTCGTAGTCCGCGTCCGCCAGGTAACCGTGGATCAGCACGATGCGGCAACGGTATGACTGGTTCTTGTAGACATGGTGCAGCATGTCGTTGAGAGCGGCGGTGACGTCGTGGTGGGTCAGCTTGAGTACCAGCGTTGCGTCAGGAACGTCGCGGAACGTCGCGCAAAATGCGCTTATCATGTCCTTCCAGTTCTTGCGTCCATCGTAAGGGTTGAAGACCGACGTATACACCACTCCGTCCAGAAGCAGCTCGCAATCCTGGGCCGGCGCATCAAAAACCAGCGCCGTACCGGCCTGGTGCACTGGCGGGCCGTAGGGCCGCAGGTCGACGGTGCGGCTGTCGATCAACAGCCCGCGCAACTGCAGTCGCATGTGATCGACCGTAGGTCGCTGGGCCAGCATCGCACCGCGCGTGTAAAACCGGTCCCATACCGGAGCGGCAATGGCGACGATGGGGAAGTCCGCCCCCATTACCTCCCGCACGGCGTGGACGGTGAAGCTGGAATGGGTAATCGCCATGCCGGTCGCGCCAAGGACCACTCGCCAGTCGTGCCGCGGCTCACCCTGCCAGCTTTCGGTTGGAATGGTGCTGAACTCCCAGGCGAAGACGGGAATCGTCGGGCAGGCGTAGTGGGCATCTGTGCGATGGGGCGGGGAAAAGGACAGGAAGACACAATCCTCGCCGCGCCCCAGGCAATCGGCATATAGCTGATCGACTTCTTCTTCCGGCCGGGTCACTTCAATGACGTGTCCCAGCCGCTCCAGTACCGGGCGAAACTCCTTGAGCACGAAGTAATAGCTGTATTCGGGTTTGCCGAGGTTCGCCAGAATGTTGCTCTGATTGGTTTCCGAATAAACGATGATCAGCATGATGTGGAGCCCACCTGGGCCAGCAGCGGCGCATTCTCGGCACGGCCTTGCGGGGCCAGGAAATCCACCAGGCGCTGCTGCACCGGGGTAAAACCGCAATAGCGACGCATGCGCTCATTCGCCGCCACCGCCATGGCCTGGTAGGCCTGCGGCTGATGCCGGGCCATGGCGTAGCTCTGTTGGTAAGCAAGTTTCAGCGATCCCCAGTCGGGCCGATGGCGCAGGGTGCGGTACAAAATGCGCGAATCTTCCGGCCAGATGGTGGGTTCATGGCTGGATTTGACGATAAAGGCCACCTCGCTATCGATGTAGTCACGCATCGCCGTGTGGTCCGGCGCGATGGCCGGGCGCGCGCAAGACATGAACTCCATCAGCGGCAGGCACAAGCCTTCGCAGCGCGAAGCATTGACGTAAAAACTCGCCGCACCGTACAACCGGGCGAATTGTTCGTCCTCCAAATAGCCATGCATCACCACTACCCGACAGCTGAACGGCGATAGCTGGGACAGCAGCGTGAGCAACTCGACGTAGTAGGTCGACAGGTCGTTCTGGGTCATTTTCAGCACCAGCGTGGCGTCCTCGACGTCCCGCAGCGCCCAACAAAATGCCGTGATCAAGTGATGCCAGTTCTTGCGACCGTCATCGGGGTTGAACACGCTGACATAGACCACCCCGCTGACTTGGGTTTCCACCACCCGATGGGTATCCGGCAGCACCGCTTGGGGATGTTCCGGTGACGCCGACTCTGGAGTGGACTCGACGACACCTGGCACAGGCCGCGTCGGGCCTCTCATCAGTCGGCTCACCAAAATGCGCACCGGCACTGGCACCAGGTCGCGAACCGCTTCGCGATACCAGCACAACAGATTGTGCTTGATCAGCCACAACGGCCCTTGGGTAGCCTTTGCGGTCAAGGCGCGCAGCACTTCGCGCAGGTAATGCCGGGAGATGAAAGCGCGGCGCCGCCACGTCAGGGCCGCAGGTTCGCTGGACGCCCTCCCCGATGCCCCTTCGGCAAGCGGAGCGATCAAGCCATCTGCCGACAGCCCAAGGGGGCGGCTGTCGATGATGCAGCCCTTGATCTGCAGGAGCGTGCCCGGATTGACCGGTGTGATGGGATATTGCTCACGAACCGCAGCGAAGCGTTCCCACAGCGGCGTGGGCAAGACCAGCACCGGGAAATCCTCGCCCAACGTACGACGGATCGCCTCGGCCGTGTGGCTGGACAGGGTAATCACCCGGCCATGGCGCGCCAGCGTGCGGCTCCAGTCATGGCGCAGGTCGTCATCCCAGTGCTCGGCCGGGATCGAGTCGAACTCCCAGGCCACCACGCAGACCATGGGGCACAACAGATCGACGGGCGTCTTGTGGGGAGGTGAAAACGAGAGAAACAGACAGTCCTGCCCCGCCTGCTGCAACGTTTGATAGAGCGGATCGACCTCGGCGACCGATGACACCACATGCACCCGGCCCAGGCTTTCCAGCACGGGGCGATAAGCCTTGAGCACGAAGTAATAACTGTACTCAGGGCGGCCGAGGCTCTGGCTGATGGAGTGATCGTTTACGTCCGAGTAAAGAATGAAATTCATGGCATCCCATCATGGAGCGGCCATCCCGGCGACTCCACCTCATGACGGTCGACTCACGAACCGGCCCGGCCAGGAGGCCGTTGCTCGTCGATTGTCTGCGTACCCGTCTCGTTCTTGTTTTTAGTGGCCCTTGCCCCGTGGTTCGACTTGAAATCGACATCGCAGGGATCGTGACAAGGGGCATTCTAACCACATCAACCAAGGGTTCGTGAACAGGCGAATGAGAATAAACCGGCTATAAATATGAGAACTGACCGGTCACGATTTACATGGTTGAAATTGCTTCGAAATTGGCACAGATTGGCAACCAAACAACTACAACAAACGCTTCGTCTGGGCTGACTTTCAACTGGGTTTCTCCGAACTTACGGAAATATCCTACTCAGATCCGCACCAGACGAAGTTTGCATCGAGAGGGCTGGTGCTTGAAAAAACGTCTGTTCGTAACAGGCCTCGGCGGTTTCGTAGGACGCCACATCAAATCTCGCCTGGATGCCCCCAATTCCAGTTGGCAGGTGATGTCCGTCCCAAGCCGTTATGACCTGACAGACGGTAGATCCCTGGAAGGTCTCTGGCCCGAGATCCCCGATGCCGTGATCCACCTGGCAGGCCAGACATTCGTTCCCGAAGCCTTTCGCGATCCGGCCCGCACCCTGCAAATCAACCTGCTTGGCACCTTGAATCTTCTCCAGGCCCTCAAGGCCCGGGGGTTCACCGGAACATTTCTGTATGTCAGCTCTGGTGATGTGTATGGCCAGGTCAATGAAACCCAGCTCCCCATTACCGAACTGCACGCCCCTGCCCCGCGCAACCCCTATGCCGTCAGCAAGCTGTCAGCCGAACTGCTGAGCCTGCAATGGGGCATGAGCGAAGGCTGGCCGGTACTGGTAGCCCGCCCTTTCAACCACATCGGCACCGGTCAGAAAGACAGCTTCGTCATCGCCAGCGCGGCCCGGCAGATCAGCCGCATCAAGCTGGGCCTGCAATCGGCCCAGTTGCAAGTGGGCGATATCGATGTCACCCGCGACTTTCTTGACGTAGGCGATGTGATTTCAGCCTACCTGGCGTTGCTGGATCACGGCGCGCCGGGGCAGACCTACAACATCTGCTCGGGTCACGAGCAAAGCATTCGCAGCCTGATCGAACAATTGGGCGACATCGCCCAGGTCGATGTGCAATTGATCCAGGACCCTGCGCGTCTTCGCCGCGCAGAACAGCGTCGCGTCTGCGGTAGCCCTGCCAAGCTACGCCAGGCCACGGGATGGACGCCTGAAACAACAACACAACAATCCTTGCGGGCGATCCTGTCCGACTGGGAGATACGGGTACAACAAGAATGAAAAGTGCATTGATCACAGGGATCACCGGCCAGGACGGCGCGTATCTGGCCAAGTTACTGCTCGACAAGGGTTACAAAGTTCATGGCCTGGTGGCCCGACGAAGCAGCGATTCGCGCTGGCGGCTACGCGAGACCGGGATCGAGAACGACATTGTTTACCTGGACGGCGACATGGCCGATGCCTGCTCGGTACAACGCGCCGTGATCAAGTCAGCGCCGGACGAGGTGTATAACCTGGCCGCGCAGAGTTTCGTCGCCGCTTCATGGAACCAGCCGGTGACCACGGGAATCGTCGATGGCCTCGGGGTGACCCACCTGCTCGAAGGCATTCGCCAGTTCAGCCCTCAAACCCGTTTCTACCAGGCGTCCACCAGCGAAATGTTTGGCCTTATCCAGGCCGAGCAGCAGGATGAGCACACCCCGTTCTATCCACGCAGCCCCTATGGCGTGGCGAAACTGTACGGCCACTGGATCACCGTCAATTACCGCGAAAGCTTCGGTCTGCACGCCAGCAGCGGCATTCTTTTCAATCATGAATCGCCCCTGCGCGGCATCGAATTCGTGACGCGCAAAGTCACCGACGCTGCTGCGCGCATCAAGCAAGGCAAACAGCAGGAGTTACGCCTGGGCAATATCGACACCAAGCGCGACTGGGGTTTTGCCGGCGATTATGTCGAAGCCATGTGGCTGATGTTGCAACAGGACAAACCCGACGATTACGTGGTTGCCACAGGCGTGACCACCACTGTGCGCGAGATGTGCAGGATAGCCTTCGAGCATGTGGGCCTGGACTACCGTGACTTCGTGAAGATCGACCCGGCGTTTTTCCGCCCGGCTGAGGTGGACGTGTTGCTCGGCAACCCGGCCAAGGCCCAACGGGTTCTTGGCTGGAAACCCCGGACCGACCTCGACACCCTGATCCGCATGATGATGGATGCGGACATGAAACGCGTCGCCAAGGAGTAGGCCATGCTGATTCCCATGATTCTCTCCGGCGGTGCCGGCACGAGGTTGTGGCCGATGTCCCGCGAGGGCCATCCCAAACCCTTCATGATCCTGCCTGACGGCCAGTCGCTGCTGAGCAAGACCTACCGACGCGCCGCCGGGTTGTTCGACGGCCGCGGCGACATCGTTACCGTGACCAATCGCGAGTATTACTTTCAGAGCCGCGACCACTACCAAAGCGCACATCTGGCACGCCATCGCGGCCATTTCGTACTTGAACCGACAGGCCGCAACACCGCGCCGGCCATCGCTACGGCGACGCTCGCGGTGCAAGCCCTGCACGGTGACGATGCCATCCTGATGGTGATGCCCGCAGACCACCTGATCCAGAACGAGGCGGCCTTCAAGGCTAGCGTGGAGCATGCCACGCAACTGGCCAAAAGCGGTTATCTGGTGACCTTCGGTGTACTGCCCACGACACCCGAAACCGGCTTCGGTTATATAGAACGGGGTAAACCCCTGGATACCCAGGGCGCTGCCAAGGTCGTGCGCTTCGTCGAAAAACCCGACCTGCAAACCGCAACACACTATCTGGAAAGCGGCCGTTTCCTGTGGAACTCGGGCATGTTCTGTTTTTCAGTCAAAACCCTGTTGGCGGAATTGCAGAACCACGCCCCGGCGTTGCTGGAACAGGCTCGCGCCTGCATAGCCGCGAGCACGGCCGTGGAGACATCAGGTTGCGTACAACAGGAACTGTCCGCCGCGCATTTTTCCGAAATGCCGGACATCTCCATCGACTACGCCTTGATGGAGCGCTCCAGTAATGTGGTGGTGGTCCCTGCCGCATTCGACTGGAGCGACATCGGCTCCTGGAGTGCCGTCGCCGATCTGGTGCCCGCCGATGCACAGAACAACCGCGTCAGCGGTGAGGCGTTGTTCATCGACAGCCAGAACAACTATGTCCAGAGTGAGGGACGGTTGGTGGCCGCGCTGGGTGTGGAAAACCTGATCATCATCGACACCGCCGACGCCATCCTCGTCGCCCATTCCGACCGGGCCCAGGATGTGCGCCGCGTCGCGCGCCAGCTCAAGGACAAGGAACACGAAGCCTATCGCCTGCATCGCACGGTCAGCCGTCCATGGGGCAGCTACACCGTGCTGGAACAAGGCCCGCGCTTCAAGATCAAGCGCATCGTGGTCAAGCCAGGCGCGGCGCTGTCCCTGCAAATGCATCATCATCGCAACGAACATTGGGTGGTCGTCGAAGGCATGGCCAAGGTCACCAACAATGGCTCGGAGGCTCATCTGGTGGCCAAGAACGAATCGACGTTCATCCCCGCCGGGCACCGCCATCGGCTGGAGAACCCCGGTGTCATCGATCTGGTGATCATCGAAGTCCAGAGCGGTGAGTACCTGGGAGAAGACGACATCGTGCGCTTCGAGGATCACTACGGCAGGGCCGTCTGATGTTGCTGACCTTGCACCGTGCGCTGTGGAGCTACCGCGGTTTTGTCCTCGGCAGCGTCAAGCGCGAATTCCAGGCGCGCTATCGCAACTCTTTGTTCGGCGCGTTGTGGACCGTGCTCAACCCGCTGTCGATGATCCTCGTCTACACCGTGATTTTTTCCCACATCATGCGCGCCCGCCTGCCGGGGGTGGACGATGGCATGGCCTACAGCGTTTACCTCTGCGCCGGGCTGCTGACCTGGGGGTTCTTCGCCGAGATCACGACCCGCAGTCAGGGCATGTTTCTGGAAAACGCCAATCTGCTGAAGAAGATCAGCTTTCCCAGGATCTGCCTGCCGGTGATTGTGCTGTTCAACGCCGGGATCAACTTCGCGATCATCCTCGGCCTTTTTCTCGGTTTCCTGTTGATCACCGGCCGCTGGCCAGGGATGACGTTGCTGGCGCTGGTGCCATTGCTGGCCCTGCAGGTGATGTTCGCTGCCGGGCTGGGCATGTTGCTGGGGATTCTCAATGTGTTCTTTCGCGATGTCGGGCAACTGTTCGGCATTTGCCTGCAATTCTGGTTCTGGCTGACGCCCATTGTTTACCCGATGACCATCCTTCCGCCGTCGATCCAGCAACTGCTGGCCCTCAACCCCATGACAGCGCTGATGCAGAGTTACCAGAATCTGTTTCTCTACAACCAGTGGCCGGTCTGGAGTTCGCTGACACCGCTGTTGGTCATCGGTCTACTGATGTGCGTCACCGGTTTGCGGATGTTTCGACGCCGCGGCGGTGAAATGGTGGATGAACTCTGATGGGGCATTTACGCGTCAGTGGCCTGGGCAAGGCCTACAAGCAGTATCCGAACCGCTGGAGCCGGTTGTTCGAATGGCTGATTCCCTTTTCCCGCCCGCGTCATCAATTGCACTGGGTCCTGCAGGGCGTCGATTTCGAGATCCAGCCCGGTGAAGCCGTCGGCATCGTCGGGGTCAACGGCGCGGGCAAAAGCACGTTGCTCAAAATGATCACCGGCACCACCCAACCCACCTGCGGCCACATTCAATTGCGTGGCCGCGTCGCGGCGTTGCTGGAGCTGGGCATGGGGTTCCACCCGGACTTCACCGGCCGCCAGAACGCTTTCATGGCCGGGCAGTTGCTGGGCATGCAGGTGGAGGAAATCGAATCGTTGATGCCTGAGATCGAAGGTTTTGCCGAAATCGGCGCGGCCATCGACCAGCCGGTACGCACCTATTCCAGTGGCATGCAAATGCGCCTGGCCTTCAGCGTCGCCACGGCCCGCCGCCCGGATATCTTGATCGTCGATGAAGCCCTGTCGGTGGGTGACGCCTACTTCCAGCATAAAAGCTTTGAGCGCATCCGCAGTTTTCGCAAGGCCGGTACGACGCTGCTGATCGTGTCCCACGACCGCTCGGCGATTCAGTCGATCTGCGACACCGCCATCCTGCTGGAGCACGGGCGCATGGCCATGCGCGGCAAGCCGGAAGAGGTGATGGATTATTACAACGCGATGCTGGCCCAGCGCGAGGGCCAGATCGTCCGCCAGGAAATGCTCGCCAACGGCCAGGTACGTACCATCTCCGGCACCGGCGAGGCCGGCATTGTTGATGTACAGCTGTTGAACAGTCAGGGCCAGCCGGTGGAAGTGGCCGAAATCGGCCAGCCGATGGTGTTGCAGGTGCGGGTCGAAATCCGCCAGGACATCGAGCGGCTGGTGCTGGGTTTCCTGATCAAGGACCGCCTCGGCCAGCCCATGTACGGCATCAACACCCATCGCCAGGATAAAGCCGTGACCGACCTCAAGGCCGGCGAACACGTCACCTTCCGTTTCAGTTTCGACATGCGCCTGGGCAAGGGCAATTACTCTGTCGCGCTGAGCCTGTCCCGACTGGATTCGCACCTGGACCGCAACTTCGAATGGCGCGACTACGGGCTGGTGTTCCACGTCATCAACAATCGCCAGGAAGATTTCGTTGGCTGTTCGTGGCTGCAGGCCCGCACCAGCATCCAGCGCACGGCATTACCAGCGGTTGAGGAACTGACGCAAAAGGAACTGCCATGACTCGCCTGCTGATGGAATGCACCTACGTGTATGAACATCCCAGAGCCAATTCCGGGATTCAGCGAGTAGTGCGCAACGTTATCCGCGAGCTGCCGGCCAGAGAGGCAGAGCACGAATGCATCCCCGTTGTGATACTGCGGGGCAAGTTGTACGAAGTGAAGAGCCTCGCCCCGTTGCCCTCCAGGGGGCTGGATCTGGTCAGCCTGCGGGTACGGCTGGAGCAATTCGCCAGCCTGTTCTGGCTCAGGCATCGAACGCTCGAACGGCGACGCCCCTTCAGCCAGTCGCGATGGGCGCGCCACGCGTTGTACTTCGGCTGCCGGCTGTTTGCCCTGGGCTTTCTGAGCATTCCGATCCGGGTGCTCGATCGCTTGCTCAAACGCCAGCACGTCCCGACGCGCTGCGTACCATTGCAGCACCGGCCCGGCGATCAGCTGGTGTTGCTGGACTCTTCCTGGCACGCCGATTTCTTTCCTCTGGCCGAACAGCTCAAGCGCGATGGGGTCGGGATTGTATCGGTGATCTACGACCTGATTCCCCTGACCCATCCGCAGTACTGCGACGCCGGCCTGGTCAAGGTATTCAATCATTGGTTCGACTGGATTGCCCGCACCGCTGACGGTTACATCGCGATCTCCAGCACCATCCGTGATCAGGTTCGGCTGGAGATGGAGCAGCGCGTTGGCGAACAGCAGGTGAGTGAACGTTGGTTCGACTATTTCCACTTGGGCAGCGAACTGGATTTGGCGGATGCCACCAGCGCCATCGACAGCAAACTGCTGCGAGTATTCACCCAGCCCGAACCGGTGTTCCTGATGGTCAGCACCATCGAACCACGCAAGAACCACGCTTACCTGCTCGATGCGTTCGAACGCGCCTGGGCTGCCGGCTCAAAGGCAAGGTTATGCATCGTCGGAAAAATTGGCTGGAAATGTGAGGACTTGATCGAGCGCATAAAACGTCACCCGCAACTCAACAGCCGCCTGTTTATGTTCAACAATCTTTCGGACCATAGCCTGGAACACGCTTACCAAAATGCCACTGCGCTGGTGTTCCCCTCCTACGTTGAAGGCTTTGGTCTGCCGCTGGTGGAGGCCATGCAACGCGGCTTGCCGGCGATGGGCAGCGACATTGAGGTATTTCGAGAAATCGGCGGTGAATTCATGGCCTATTTCAATCTCGAAGATCCCCAGAGCCTGGCAGACCTGGTGACCGGTATGGAAAACAGCGGGGTTTTCCCGGCCAGTCTTCCCCTCGATAAATGGCACTGGCTGAGCTGGCGCCAGGCCAGTGCGCAATTGGTGGAGCGAATCGAGCGACACATCGATGAAGTGATCCTCGACAGGGAAACCGCATGCGAATAGCTCTGAACGCCCGGATTCTCCAGGCGCCACGCACCGGCATCGGCCATTACGTGGCGGAACTGGCTACTGCCCTGGCCCAGGAGCCGGATGTACAGCTGTCATTGTTCCACGGCTGGGGCTGGAGCTCGCAGTTGCCGCAAGCGGCCACGCCAGGTTACTCGCGGCTTACACCTTTGCTGCGCCAAGTACCGGGGGCCTATCGGGCGCGGCGCTGGCTGGAACAAAAACGCTTCGATCAGGGCCGTTCCCGCGCCATCGACCTGTATCACGAACCGAGCCTGTGGCCCCTGGCCTTCGAAGGGCCGACGGTGATGACGCTGCATGACCTGACGCACCTGCGCTACCCCGAGACGCAACCACCGGCACGACTGAGGGAAATCGAGCGTCGGCTCAGCCGTGCGGTAGAGCAGTCGCAGCTGATTCTGACGGACTCGCAGTTCATCGCCGATGAAGCCCGAGAACACTTCGGCCTTTGCGCGGAACGCTTGAGAGTCGCCCCGCTGGGGGCTGCTGCACGTTTCCATCCACGCGAACCCGAAGCCATCGATGGGGTTCTCAAAGCCCATGGGCTGGAAGCGGGCCGATATTTTCTGTGTGTCGGCACCCTGGAGCCACGCAAGAACCTGTCGCTGGCCCTGCGCGCCCACGCCAGGCTACCCGAATCCGTCCGTCAGACTTTCCCTTTGTTCATCGTAGGAATGAGCGGATGGCAGCGCGCACAACTCAGCGACGAGTTGAAAAATGCCCTGGCCGGAGGTCATGTTTGTCTCGCGGGCTACTTGCCCGACGAACAGGTTGCCCAGCTATTGGCAGGGGCACGTGCACTGATTTTTCCGTCGCGCTATGAAGGCTTTGGCCTGCCGGTGCTCGAAGCCATGGCCAGCGGCACCCCGGTGATTACCACTCGCTGCTCGGCGATGCCGGAAGTGGCGGGGGCGGCCGGCAATTATTGCGACCCCGACGATCCCCAAGGCATGCGCGAAGCCATGGGCCAGTTGATCGAAGATCGCCTGCATTGGCAGGCGTGTCGTGAAGCCGGGTTGCAACAAGCAGCGCTTTTTTCCTGGCAACGGTGTGCACAGGTGACCGCCCAGGCGTATCGCCAGGTTCTGGGAGGTTGAATGCGAGTCCTGCACTTTTACAAAACCTATCTGCCTGACTCCATGGGCGGCATCGAACAGGTTATTTTCCAGCTGTGCGACAGCAGTGACCGATTGGGCATCGATAACACCGTGCTGACGCTGAGCAACGATCCAGCGCCGGGTCCGATCAGCATCCGACAGCATAAGGTTCATCAGGCCCGGATGGACTTCCAACTGGCCTCCACCGGGTTTTCCTACAGTGTTTTCAAGAAATTCCGCGAGCTGGCTGCCGAAGCAGACGTAATCAACTACCACTTCCCCTGGCCATTCATGGACCTGGTGCATTTTTGCAGCGCACTGAAAAAACCCTATGTGGTCACCTACCATTCGGACATCGTGCGTCAGCGGCACCTGCTGAAACTGTATCGCCCCCTGATGCGACGCTTCTTGAACGGCGCGGATCGCATCGTCGCGGCATCACCTAACTATGTGCATACCAGCGACGTGCTCAAGGAGTACCGCGATAAGACCCAGGTCATTACCTATGGCTTGAACAAAGCCAGTTATCCACAGCGTGACGCTGAACGCATCGCACAGTGGAAGGCGAAATTGGGCGAGCGCTTCTTTCTGTTCGTGGGGGTGATGCGTTATTACAAGGGCCTGCACATTCTGCTCGACGCCCTCAAAGGCGTGGATTATCCGGTGGTCATCGTCGGTGCAGGCCCGCTGGAGAAAGAACTGCATGCCCAGGCACAGGCGCTGGGCCTGCGCAACCTGCACTTCCTCGGACGCCTGGGCGATGAAGACAAGGTGGCATTGCTGGAGCTGAGCTACGCCATCGTGTTCCCCTCACACCTGCGCTCTGAAGCGTTTGGCATCTCCCTGCTCGAAGGCGCGATGTATGGTAAACCGATGATCTCCAGCGAGATCGGCACCGGCACCAGCTACATCAATATCCACAATGAAACCGGCCTGGTGGTGCCCCCCAGCAACCCCGAAGCTTTCCGGGAAGCGATGCGTACCCTGTGGGACAACCCGGCACAGGCCAGGGAAATGGGCATCAGGGCCGAAGAGCGTTACCGGCAGTTGTTCACCTCCGAGGAGATGGGCCGCAAATGGCTGCAACTGTATGAGGCGTTGCTGGAGCAAAAGGCGCTTTCCTACGCGTAACACTCGCCGATGAGGCGAGTGGATAAATCCCCTCGCCTCAAGGCGGCTCAGTGCATTTCAGACGTGCTGTTGCAACCCGGCAACCGTACGCGGCATACCGACGAACCCGGGCAAGGCCTCGATCCGCCCCAGCCATGCACGTACGTGGGGGTAGTCTTCCAGCGACACATTGCCCTCCGGGGCATGGGCGATGTAGCTGTAGCCGGCAACATCGGCAATCGTCGCAACGTCACCTGTCAGATACGCGCTGCTGCTCAAGTGTTGATCAATGACCTTGAGCAGGCTGTGGGAACGGGCGATCACCTCCTCTGCGTTGTAAGGCGCGCCGAATACCGTAATCAATCGCGCCGCGGCCGGCCCCGCATGGAGCGGCCCGGCCGCCACCGACAACCAGCGCTGCACCCGGGCGACGCCGACCGGATCCGTTGGCAGCCAGTGGCCCTTGCCATACTTGCTTGCCAGGTACACCAGGATGGCGTTGGAATCGGCCAGCACCATACCGTCATCGTCAATGACCGGGACTTGGCCAAAGGCATTAATGGCCAGGAAATCTGCCTGTTTTTGTTCGCCTTTGGCCAGGTCAACAAAAACCACCTCGACGGGCAACCCGAGCAAGGAAAGCATCAACTGAACGCGATGCGCGTGGCCGGAAAGCGGAAAGTGATAAAGCTTGATGGGATTCATGGTCGACTCCGTTGCAAGTGACGCCATCAGCAGAACGGCGTCGATGGGGTCATCTTCCGCTTCGACTGAAGACTAGAGAATCACCCGAATATGCAATCCATTGTTTCAAACAGCGAAACAATGTCTCAGCCTTTCAAGTCCGGGTGCTCACGCAATGCACGGACGGTAAAGTCAACAAAACTGCGTACTCGCGCCGGCGCTTTGCGTCCACCTTGGTACACCACATGGATCGGCAGGGGCGGCAGTTCGAAGTCAGCCAGAACGATCTCCAGTTCCCCGTTGGCAACGTTGCCCGCCACCTGATAAGACAAGACCCGAGTCAACCCCAACCCCTGACAGGCAGCCGTGATTGCGGCCTGGTTGGCCGTGACCACCAGTCTCGGCGCGGGTCGCACAGAGAGCGGTTGCCCTGCGTCGATGAACGTCCAGTTTCTGATCTGACCGGTGGCCGATGAGGCGACTACCGGCATGTGCTCCAGATCCTGCGGGTGTGCGGGTCGGCCATGGCGAGCGAAGAGATCGGGGGAACCGCAAACCACCCGTCGTACTTCACCCACACGCACGGCGTGCTGACTGCTGTCGGGCAACTCGCCAATGCGTATGGCAATGTCGATGCCCTCCTCGACCATGCTGACGATACGGTCCAGCAATAAGGCATTGATGCCGACCTCGGGGAATTGCTGCAGGTAATCGACCAGCACCGGCGTGACAAACAACTGACCAAACAGCACCGGGGCGGTAATCGTCAATTGCCCGCGGGGCTGGGCGTGACTGCCGACCGCTGAATCCTCGGCTTCCTGCAAATCCGCCAGAATTCGGCGGCAGTCCTCGAGAAAGCGCTGGCCCGCTTCGCTCAGGTATACGTTGCGGGTGGTGCGCACCAGCAAGGGCGTACCGATACGCTGCTCCAACGCCGCCACGGCGCGTGTGACGCTGGCCGCCGACAGGCCCAGGCGTCGCGCAGCCGCCGAGAAACCGGAGTCCTGGGCCACGGCGACAAAAACCTGCATTTCCTGAAACCTGTCCATTCATCCCCCAATGAGAAACCTTGATACAAGTTGGCTGCGCACCTCAAATCAGCGCCGCACCGCCATTGTAGGGGGCTACGCCAGCGAACCACAGCGCAACGCGATAGGGCATCGGCACATCGACCCGGTCAATTGCGACTATGCTTGGTACCATCGAGCATACTTTCATGACAACTTAATGACTCGAACCATGGCGTAGGTCTTGTGGACACGGGCTTGCTCGCAAGCCCGTGTCCACAAGATGCGTGCCTGACTGGCGTCCATCGGAAGGCCCCTTTTTGTGAATGTTTTTTACCGCGGCTTCACGCCCCCCCTTGCCCCCCTCATCGCCCTGGCCGGATGTGTATTAATCATCCCCATGGGCCTGCGCCTCTCGCTGGGATGGTCCGATCCGCTGGGCTATCTGTCTGACCTGGGCATGGGCGGGTTGCTGATCGTGCTGCTTTACCGTCGTCCCTGGTGGGTGGCATTACCCATTTTGCTGATCTGGAGCATGCTGACGCTGGCCAGCATCGAACTGGTCAGCGCTGTCGGGCGCATGCCCACCCCATCGGACCTGCATTACCTGACCGACCCGCAATTCGTCGAAAACTCCACCAGCGGCGGCTTCGCCCATCCCTGGCTGGCAGGGGTGCAACTGGCCGCGTTGATGGTCTGGCTGATCGTCCAATGGCCCCGCCGGTTGTATATGGCGCCTCGCTTGCCGCGCCACGCCTGGGCGCTGCCGGTAGTGCTTTTGCTGAGCCACAGTGTGGTGCAAACCTGGCGACCCAGTGAGGCAGACCAATGGAACCTGTTCAATCTTCCCCACCAACTCGTCACGGCGGCCGTTGCCGCCGGGCAGGATCGTACCCAGCTATGGCTTGAAGATGATGCAGTGGTTCAAACCCCGCCCATGGAGGGGCTTACCCGGCTCGATCTTGAAGGCCAGAAAATCCTGCCTACACCGGGCCGGGCCCGCAACGTCCTGATCATCACCCTGGAAGGCGTTCCCGGCGCCTACGTGGGCGTCAACCGTCAGGCCCTGAAAAGCAGCTATCAGGAGGACCTGATGCCGCACCTCAGTGCCTGGGCCAAGCGAGGCATGAATACACCCGATTATGTCCTGCACAACCATCAGACCATTCGTGGTCTGTATTCGATGCTGTGTGGCGACTACGACAAATTCGACGACGGCACGCCCAAAGGCGTCGAGATGTTGAACCTGAGCCGGCGCAACCAGGCCTGCCTGCCGGCCCAGTTGCGCCGCAACGGGTTCTCCACGCACTTCCTGCAAGGTGCGGGCCTGCGGTTCATGGCCAAGGACCGGATCATGCCGCACATCGGCTTCGACACCACCCTGGGCATGGACTGGTTCACCAAACCTGCCTATCTGGAATTCCCTTGGGGCAAGGACGACAAGACATTCTTCGAGGGCGCGCTGGATTACGTCGGGCAACTGCAAAAGGCAAAGAAGCCCTGGATGCTTACGCTGCTGACGGTGGGCACGCACCAGCCCTACTCAGCGCCGGATGACTACCTGCAACGCTACGACACCACCAAGCAGGCGGCCGTCGGTTACCTGGATGACGCACTGGACAGCTTCATGTCGGGGCTGGAACGCCAAGGCGTGCTGAAAGACACCCTGGTGATCATCACCTCGGACGAATCCCACGGCATCGACGATGTACGCCTGGCGTCATCCTGGGGTTTCAACCTGACGTTGGCACCAGAGCCATTGCCCCAGGTCAAGTCGGGAGTCTACGGTCATGTGGACCTGAGCGCCTCGGTCCTCGATTACTTCGGTTTCAAAGTGCCCAAGTCATTGTCCGGTCGCTCGTTGTTCCGGGACTACGCAACGGGCCGGGAAATCATGTCGTTCACCAACGGCAAGCTGCGCTACCACGATGGCAAGAGCACTTTCACCGAATGCGATTTCCTGCAGCGCTGCCGCTATTACACCAGCGAAGGTTTCATCACGGAGCGCGCCACTTACGGCGGGCAATACAGCGGTCAACGGGCCAGGTTGATCAGCGCACGGGCCACGGCCCTGGACCGCACCCTGCTCCATACACCGCTCAACCAGCATTATCAGTTTGGCAGCGCCGATCAAATCCCGCTTCCGGCCCAGATCACCAACGACTGGACCGACAACCTGATCGGTGCCCAATACCTGGAGATGCCCAAGGGCTCACAGACCCGCGTCAGCCTGACCATCCGCGCCCTGGGTCCGGACAATGCGGCCTATATTTCCCTCAAGGCCAAAGAGTTCGAGCAGGATGTAGCGATCGACCTGCCGACGGAAGTGGCGGTGACGCCCGAACAGCCGCTGGTGATGAATATCCGTTTCGATAACCCGCAACCCCGCAAGGCCTTCTCTTTCCATCTGCTGGGGCACGGGGTGGGCGCCATCGAAATCAGTGACTTCAGTGTCGTGACCGAACTGCCGGAGCAGACAGAACCCTCGGATTACCTGAACCTCGTCCAGGAAGACAGTGACGCCCAGTCCAGTTGAATGAAATCGCGCAGCCAATGACCTACGCTGCGCCTTACATCGTCCTGGGCTGAATTGATCAATGAAGCAGGCTAATCCAGCAACCCATGCAGCTTGGCGTACTGCAACAGCATGATGGTCTTGCCGTCGCAGATATCCCCGGTTTCGATCATGCCCAGCGCCTTGTCGAGAGACATCTCCAACACTTCGATCTCCTCGCCCTCGGCTTCCAGCCCGCCGCCCTCATGCTGTTTATCTTCGTCGAAGTATTCGCCGACAAAAAAATGCAGGCGTTCTGTCACCGACCCTGGGCTCATGAATGCCTCGAACACCTTGCGTACATCCTGGACGATATAGCCGGTTTCCTCTTGGGTTTCCTTGCGGATGCAGGTGTGCGGGTCGTCGTTATCCAGCAGGCCGGCACAGGTTTCGATCAACAGACCATCGTGGTCATTGACGAAGGCCGGGAAGCGGAACTGCCGGGTCAGCACCACGGTTTGCTTGGCCTTGCTGTACAACAGGATGGTCGCGCCGTTGCCCCGATCGTAGGTCTCGCGGGCCAGTTCGCGCCACTGGCCATCGCGGCCGAGGTAGTCGTAGGTGGTTTTGCGCAGCACGTACCAGTTGTCCGAGAGCACTTCGACTTTCTTGATGCGCACGCGATCTTTGGTGTTTGCCTGTGTCATTCAGCCGTTCCATATCCAGTGTCTGAAAGCGGCAGAGTGGCCCTAAAGGCCGACGGCCTGCCATGGTTGAGGCAGGCTAGCAGAGGCAGGATCGATCACTCCAGCCCGGTGGCAAACACCTTGCCGGGGTTCATCAACCCGGTCGGATCCAGCGTGTGCTTGATGGCACGCATCAACTCGATCTCCAGCGGATCCTTGAAATGGGCCGCCGCGTCCGGCTTGGCTTGCCCCAGACCATGTTCGGCACTGATGCTGCCATTGAAAGCGCTCGTCATCTGGTAGATGACCTGCATGATCGCTTGTTCCTGGGCCTTGAACGGGGCATCGGCATGCCCCAGCGGCTTGCTGATGTTGTAGTGCAGGTTGCCATCACCCATGTGACCGTAGGAAACAATGCGAACGCCGGGAAACGCCTGTTGCAAGGCGCTATCGGTACGCTCGATGAACGCCGGAATCTGGCTGACGGGCACGCTGATGTCATGCTTGAGGCTTGGACCTTCATGATTCTGCGCCTCGGAAATACCTTCGCGCAGAGCCCACAATGCCGCAGCCTGAGTCTGGTTGCTGGCGATCACGGCATCGATCACCCACCCGGTCTCAAATGCATGGCCCAGGCCGCTTTCCAGCAACAGGTCCAAAGGTGCGTCGGGCACCGTGTCGCGCAATTCGATCAGGGCGTACCACGGGTGCGGCCCTTGCAAGGGGTCACTGCAACCGGCCACATGATCCAGGACGAACTCCAGGCTCTGGCGCGACATCATCTCAAAGCCCGTCAGACGGTCGGCGCAGAGGCTGCGAACATGCCCGATCAAGTCCACCGCGGCCTGCGGCGTGGGCAGTGCGACCCAAGCGGTGGCCGTGCTATGGGTGGCCGGAAACAACTTGAGTACCGCCGCCGTGATAATCCCAAGCGTACCTTCCGAGCCAATGAATAGATGCTTGAGGTCGTAGCCGGTGTTGTCTTTGCGCAAACCTCGCAAGCCGTGCCAGACACGTCCATCCGGCAATACCACCTCAAGCCCAAGGGTCAGCTCGCGCATGTTGCCGTAACGCAGCACGGCCGTGCCGCCGGCATTGGTGGCCAGATTGCCGCCCACCGTGCAACTGCCTTCGGCCCCCAGTGACAGCGGGAACAAGCGACCGGCCTGGCTAGCGGCTTCTTGCAACTGCCGCAGAATCACCCCGGCCTCGACCGTTATGGTTTCATTGGCCAGGTCGATTTCGCGGATGCGCTTCATCCGAGTCAAGGACAGCACCACCTGACGACCAGACGAATCCGGGATCGAGCCGCCGCACAATCCGGTATTGCCGCCCTGCGGCACCAAGGCAACCCCGGCGTCATGGCAAAGCCGCACCACCGCCGCCACTTCTTCGGTTGTGGCCGGGCGCACCACCAGTGCGGCCCGGCCTTGGTAAGCGTTACGCCAGTCAGTCAGGTAGCTGTGCATAAGTTCAGGATCACGCACCAGCCCCGCCGCGCCGACCACTTGCTCGACGCTTTGGATCAACGTCTCCCAGGCCATCGGGTCGAGATCGGCCGAAGAGAGAGAATTGAGGTTTTGCATGACTGTCTCCGGCGTTTGAATTCGGCTGCTGCAGCGCACATCGTGCGTTGCAGCAGTGGAAGCGACCGATTGAGATGAACTAGCTGCGCATCAGCTCAATGGCGGCACTTTTCTTGTGACGGATCACCGTCACCAGGTGCCAGGAGACAGACGCCGCTGCGAGGGCCAGGAAGACCGCCGAGATCGGCGTGGTGAGGAAACCACTGAAGTTGCCATCCGAGAGCATCAGACCGCGCCGCAGGTTGGTTTCAGCCATAGGGCCGAGGATGAAGCCAATGATGAACGGCGCAATCGGCAGTCCACCTTTGACGAAGCCATAGCCCATCAGGCCGAACAGCAGCACCGCCCAGACGTCGAAGATGCGGCTGTTGAGGCCGAACGCACCGACTACGCAGAGCACCAGGATGATCGGCAACAGAATGTGCTTGGGCACCGCCAGCAACTTGATGAAGATGCGCAGTCCGTAGAACTCCAGCACCAACATCAGCAACGAAGCCAGAATCAGCGCGGCAAAGATGGTGTAGACCAGCGATCCCTGACTGATGAACAACAGCGGGCCAGGCTGGATGCCGTGAATCATGAAGCCGCCAAGCATCACCGCCGTGGTGGTGTCTCCGGGAATACCCAGGGTCAGAAGCGGGATCATCGCACCGCCAATACCGGCGTTGTTCGCGGTTTCACTGGCAACCACGCCCTCGATGGAGCCTTTACCGAATTCTTCCGGGTGCTTTGAGCGCTTTTTTGCCGCGATGTAGGAAACAATGTTCGAGGTACCAGCGCCGATGCCCGGCAGGATCCCGATGCCCAGGCCGATGAACGCCGAGCGGGTCGCGTTCGGCAATTGGCTGATGAACTCCTTTATGGAAAAACCAAACCCTTTCACGCCTTTCATGCTGATGTTCTGTGGCTTGGCACGGTGGCTTGAGCGGGCGCTCTCGGCGAATTTCAGCACTTCGGAGACCGCAAACATGCCGATCATGACGGTAAGCATGGCGAAGCCACCGTTAAGACTCGGCAGGTCGAACGTGAAACGCCGAATGGCGTCGACCGGGGCGATCCCGACGGTTGAAAAGGCAAAGCCCAAGGCGCCGGCGAACAGCCCTTTGACCAGCGAACCGGTGGACAGTGTGGCAATCAGGGTCAGCGAAAAAACGGCAATGGAGAAATATTCATGGGGACCGAAACTCAAGGCCACGTCCGCCAGGATCGGGGCGATAAACATCAACGCCGCAATGCTGAAAATCGTGCCCAGGAACGAGAACACCACGCCAATGCCCAGGGCTTTGACGCCCTGGCCCTTTTTCATCATCGGCGAACCATCGAACGTCGTGGCGATGGAGGCCGGCGTACCCGGTATGTTGAGCAATATCGCTGAAATCAGCCCCCCCGAGGTGGCGCCGACAAACAGAGCAACCAGCAGTGACAGACCCGTGGCCGGGCCCATCGAATAGGTCAGCGGCAAGCACAGGGCGATGGCCATGGTGGCCGAAAGGCCGGGCACCGCACCAAAGACGATCCCCACTGCAACGCCGAGGGTGATCAGGACAAATACGTAGGGCGAGAATACGGCACCGAAGCCTTGTTGCAGGAGCTCAATCATCACCGTCCCCTAGAAATCCAATAGACCGGTGGGCAGCATCAAATCGAAGCCCTCACGGAAGATCACAAAAATCAACGCTGCTGAAACGACCGCGATCACGGCATAAAGCCCGTGCTTGACCTTCTGATCCGCGGGGGTCAACACGATGAATTGGGCGTAGAGGTAAAGCGTGGTCATGATCACGAAACCGACAACTTCCAGCAGCGCGGTGAAGAGCGTCACCAGGGCGATGGATTTGATAACCGTCGGGTAATCGATCGATTCAGCGGCTTCGCCCGGCTCGACAGGCTCGGCACGTTGCTGAGGCAGTTTTCTCCAGGCCAGCAACTGCAACACGCCCAACAGGCACAGCGCGCCGGAAAGAATCCAGGGCACAAAAGCGGCGTCGACAAAACCGCGACGCGGCAGATTCGCGGTCAACAACATGTACGCCACACCAGCACCGAGCATCGCCAGGCCGGCGAACAATTCATTTCTTTTGTAGGTATCCATACAGGATCCTCTTTCACTTGAAGGGCCGAGCAAAGGGGCGCTGGCCAATACGGTAAGCGCCCCATCCTGTTTCCCAGGATTTACTTGGCTTTACGCATTTCGTCCTTGAACTGCATGAAGTCGTCACGGGTCTTGGTCAGCGTAGCAATGGCTTCTTCGGTGCCCTGGAAGCTGACAGGCTGCTTGAAGGACTTCTTGAGCTCTTCAGCGTATTCAGGTTCTTCGGTGATTTTCTTCATGGTGTCAGCCATTTTCTTGACGATGGCCGGGTCTGTGCCTTTCGGGAAAGCGACGATGTAAGGCTTGTCCAGGACCAGGTCCACGCCTTGCTCCTTGAACGTCTTGACGTCACCCAGCAGCGGGTTGCGCTCTGCGTTAGGCTGCCCCAGAGCGGTCATCTTGCCGCTGGCAATGTAATCCTGAACCGAACCATAGCTGATAGCACCCAGGTCAATGCGCTTGCCCAGCAAGGCCACCACTTTTTCCGAAACGGTGCCGCTGTCGACCATCTTCAGTTTGACGCCGGCGAGCTTCTCGAACATCAAGCCTTGCAGGTGCGAGAAGTTACCCATCTCGGTGCCATAGGTGATGGTGCCTGGCTTGGCCTTGGCCTGTGAAATCAACTGATCGAGGGTGTCGATGCCCGAGCTTTTGGCAGAGACGAACACAGCGCCTTTATCGACGCCCGCGATGCAGGAGACATCGAATGCATCGAAGCGATCTTCGGACAACCCTGCCACTTCGTTAACGATCATCTGACCGGTGTGGGTGAACAGAATGGTGTTGCCATCTGGCGCCGCGCTCTTGACCGCGTCGGCAGCGATGGTGCCGCCCCCGCCGGCCATGTTGGTGACGACCATGGACTTGCCGGTCAGCTTGGTGAAGTACTTGGCCATCATCCGTGCGTTGAAGTCGGTATCGCCGCCGGCGTTGGCAATGACCACCACCTGCACCGGACGTGTCGGCCAGTCGCTCGCATCAGCGGCAACGGCCGCTCCGGCGGTGAGGCTCAAGAAGGAAGCGACGAGAGAGGCGCATAGTGTTTTTCTCATTATTGTTCTCCAGAGATGCTGCCGTAGAAGGTGTTGGTAGGGAGTTGGGTATGGGTGTCGCGAGGATGAATCGGGTGTATTGCCAACCCGCGCGCAGTGGCAATGCCGTACTGGGGCGCAGCAGGAAGCGAACGATGCAAGGAATTTGGTTGAGTCGAACAAGTATGGCTGTCTGGAAAGCCATGGCCCGCTTGGCTGGGATGCATAAGCGAGAAGAGATGCGCCCTTCTACGGTTATGCAGAAAGGGCAGAGAGCGATGCTGATGAGCCGTCGGAGCGAATGGCATAGCAGGGCCTGCGTCGATTTTATTATTTTATGTCATACGTTGTCGTACGACTTGGCCGATTATCGTCACCTAAAATAATTTTTGTCAACGCGGATATTTGTTGAATCGGTGCGAGCGGGAAGACGTGGCCTCATGTTTACGCTCATGAGGAGCAATGCGGGGGTGACGATCAGACGAGCGGCGATCAGCGGTGCCGCTCAGGAGCCGGGGGGTGGAGGGCAGCAACCGGTGACGCCAGGGTGCAGAGGAGACGAAACCACCTCCGCGACCCCGGCTGCCAGGGCTTACTCCACTGTCACAGACTTGGCCAGGTTTCGTGGCTGGTCGACGTCAGTGCCCTTGAGTACCGCGACATAGTACGACAACAACTGCAGCGGGATCGTGTAGAGGATCGGCGACAGGATGTCGTGGATGTGCGGCATGTGCACCACGTGAGTACCTTCACCATTGGTCATGCCGGCCTTCTCGTCGGCAAAGACAATCAGCTGGCCGCCACGGGCGCGCACTTCCTGCAGGTTGGACTTGAGCTTTTCCAGCAGCTCGTTGTTCGGCGCCACGGTGACCACGGGCATATCGTTATCCACCAGGGCCAGCGGGCCGTGCTTGAGTTCACCGGCCGGATAGGCTTCAGCGTGGATATAGGAAATTTCCTTGAGCTTCAGGGCGCCTTCCATCGCCACCGGGAATTGCGCGCCACGCCCCAGGAACAGGGTGTGGTTCTTCTCGGCGAACAACTCGGCGATTTTTTCCACGGTGCTGTCCATCGCCAGGGCTTCGCCCAGACGGGTCGGCAGGCGGCGCAGCTCTTCCACCAATGTTGCCTCAACACCCTCGCCCAAGGTCCCGCGCACCTGTCCCAAGGACAGGGTCAGCAACAGCAGGCCCACCAGCTGCGTGGTGAACGCCTTGGTCGACGCCACACCGATTTCACGGCCAGCTTGGGTCAGCAGGGTCAGGTCGGATTCGCGCACCAACGAGCTGATGCCCACGTTGCAAATCGCCAGGCTGGCAAGGAAACCCATCTCCTTGGCGTTACGCAGGGCGGCCAAGGTGTCGGCGGTTTCACCGGACTGGGAAATGGTGACGAACAGGGTGTCGGGTTGCACCACCACTTTGCGGTAACGGAATTCGCTGGCGACTTCGACCTGGCACGGAATACCGGCCAACTCTTCCAACCAGTAACGAGCAACCATACCGGCGTGGTAGCTGGTGCCACAGGCAACGATCTGCACGTTGCGAACCTTGGCGAACAGCTCGGCGGCCTGTGGCCCGAACGCCTGGACCAGCACCTGACTCTGGCTCATGCGGCCTTCCAGGGTGCGTTGCACCACGGCCGGTTGTTCGTGGATCTCCTTGAGCATGAAGTGCCGGAACTCGCCCTTGTCGGCGGCTTCGGCGCCGTCACGGTATTGAACGGTCTCGCGCTCCACGGCTTTGCCGTCGATGTCCCAGATCTGCACGCTGTCGCGGCGAATTTCGGCGATATCGCCCTCTTCCAGGTACATGAAGCGGTCAGTGACCTGACGCAGCGCCAGCTGATCGGAAGCCAGGAAGTTTTCCCCAAGGCCCAGACCGATCACCAACGGGCTGCCGCTGCGGGCAGCAACCAGTCGATCCGGCTGCTCGGCACTGATCACCGCCAAGCCATAGGCGCCATGCAATTCCTTGACGGTGGCCTTGAGCGCCGCAGTCAAGTCCATCAGTTCCTTGAGCTTGTGATTGAGCAGGTGGGCAATGACTTCGGTGTCAGTGTCGGAGGTGAACACATAGCCGAGTGCCTTGAGTTGCTCACGCAGCGCTTCGTGATTCTCGATAATGCCGTTGTGCACAACCGCCAGGTGGTCGGAGAAATGCGGGTGGGCGTTACGCTCGCACGGCGCGCCGTGAGTGGCCCAGCGGGTGTGCGCGATGCCCAGGCGCCCCACCAGCGGCTCGGCGTCCAACGCTTGCTCCAGCTCACTGACCTTACCTGGGCGTCGCATGCGCTCAAGCTTCTCGTCGTTGGTAAACACCGCCACACCGGCGCTGTCATAACCACGGTATTCGAGGCGCTTGAGGCCTTCGAGCAAGATTGCAGTGATGTTGCGTTCAGCAACGGCGCCGACAATTCCACACATGCTATTTCTCCTGGCTGACAGACGCGCAGATCACATTGATCCCACGGGCCTGAATCTGATCGCGGGCCTCCACGGGCAGGCGATCATCGGTAATAAGGGTATGGACGCTGCTCCACGGCAGTTCCAGGTTGGGGATTTTTCGGCCGATCTTGTCGGCCTCCACCATCACGATCACTTCGCGGGCTACCTCAGCCATTACACGGCTCAGGCCCAGCAGTTCGTTAAAAGTGGTGGTGCCTCGGACCAGATCGATGCCGTCGGCGCCGATAAACAACTGGTCGAAATCGTAGGAGCGCAGGACCTGCTCCGCGACTTGGCCCTGGAACGACTCGGAATGAGGATCCCAGGTGCCGCCGGTCATCAACAGCACCGGTTCATGCTCCAGCTCGCTCAGGGCACTGGCGACATGCAGGGAATTGGTCATCACCACCAACCCCGGCTGCAGTCCGAGCTGAGGAATCATTGCCGCGGTGGTGCTGCCGCTGTCGATGATAATCCGCGCATGTTCGCGGACCCGCTTCACCGCGGCCCGGGCAATGGCTTGTTTGTATTTGGAGACGGCTTGCCCGTTATCGGCGACCAGTTCCTGCGGCATGGGGACCGCACCACCGTAACGACGCAGCAGCAAACCATTGGTTTCCAACGCGGCGAGATCCTTGCGAATCGTAACTTCCGAGGTTTCGAAGCGCTTGGCCAACTCATCAACACTGACTTCGCCCTGCTCTTGAAGCAAGGCTAGGATGTTGTGGCGGCGCTGTGGTGTGTTGCGCTTGGACATAAGGATAAGTTTCGATTCGAAAGATAACGTAAGTAATCAAAACCTATTGGAAGCATGTCGTCAAGACAAGAGCAGAAAAATTCAGAAACTGGGTGAACATGAACGCCATCGCGAACAGGCTCGCTCCCACATTGATTGCAGCGTCCACGGGGCCCGTGTCAGCCGAGAATTCAGTGTGGGAGCGAGCCTGCTCGCGATGGCGGCGACCGGAGTTGTGGATAACTCAGGTTTTCTGGATTTTGACTGGGCGCTTCCAGCCATCGATGTTGCGCTGCCGCGCACGGGCCACAGCGAGTTGAGACTTATCCACATCCTGATTGATGGTTGAACCTGCTGCGGTGTTTGATCCATCACCGATGGTCACCGGTGCAACCAGCGAATTATTGGAGCCAATGAACACGTCCTCACCAATAGTCGTCTGATACTTATTGGCGCCGTCGTAATTACAGGTGATGGTACCGGCACCAATGTTCGTGCGTGCGCCGATTTCAGCGTCACCCAGATAGGTCAGGTGACCGGCCTTGGCGCCTTCGCCCATGTGGGCATTCTTGAGCTCGACGAAGTTACCCACATGGGCGCGGGCTTCCAGCACAGTACCCGGACGCAGGCGAGCAAATGGGCCCGCGTCGCTGCCTTCGCCCATGACGGCGCCATCGAGGTGACTGTTGGCTTTGATCACCACGCCTTTTCGCAGGGTACTGTCCTTGATCACACAGTTCGGGCCGATGACCACGTCGTCTTCGATGATGACCTTGCCTTCAAGGATAACGTTGATGTCGATGACCACATCGCGGCCGACGCTGACTTCACCGCGCACATCGAAACGGGCCGGGTCGCGCAGGGTCACGCCCTGAGCCATCAGACGGCGGGCGGCGCGCAATTGATAGTGACGCTCCAGTTCGGCCAGTTGCCGGCGATCGTTGGCGCCCTGCACTTCCATGGCATCCAGCGGCTGCTCAGTGGCGACCACCAGCCCGTCGTTGACAGCCATGGCAATCACATCGGTCAGGTAGTACTCGCCCTGGGCATTGTTATTCGACAAACGACTCATCCAGTCGCCCAGGCGTTCAGCCGGTACGGCAAGAATGCCGGTGTTGCCTTCGGTGATCGCGCGCTGGGCTTCGTTGGCGTCCTTTTGCTCGACAATCGCTGTCACCTGGCCGTCGGCGTTGCGCACAATGCGGCCGTAACCAGTGGGGTCATCCAGCTCGACGGTCAGCAGGCCCAATTGCTGTGGAGCAGCATGCTTGAGCAGGCGCTGCAAGGTATCGACTTCGATCAGCGGCACGTCGCCGTAGAGAATCAGTACCGTATCGGCAGTAATAAATGGCACCGCCTGGGCCACCGCGTGGCCGGTCCCCAGTTGTTTATCCTGCAGGACAAAATTAAGGTCATCCGCCGCCAAACGCTCACGCACAGCATCCGCCCCGTGGCCGATCACCACGTGAATGCGCTGTGGATCAAGTTGCCGGGCGCTGTGGATAACATGACCGAGCATGGAATTGCCGGCCACCGGGTGCAATACCTTGGGCAGCGCCGAACGCATGCGAGTGCCTTGACCCGCCGCGAGGATAACGATTTCGAGAGACATGACTGGCTACCAATCCTGGGTGGTCAGCGGCTGCGACCAGATGATGAGTGTCGGAAAAAGAAAAAAGGGTAGCCGAGGCTACCCTTTTTAATCAATCGCACAGAAAGCAGACGGCTTAACCGCCGAACTTCTTGCGGATCTGCTGGACGGTGCGCAGCTGAGCTGCGGCCTCGGCCAGACGTGCAGCAGCAGAGCCGTAATCGAACTCGGCGCCGCGCTCATGCAAGGCCTTCTCAGCAGCCTTGACGGCTTCCTGAGCGGAGGCTTCGTCCAGGTCGGCAGCACGTTGCACGGTGTCGGCAAGGACCTTGACCATGTTCGGCTGAACCTCGAGGAAACCACCGGAGATGTAATACACCTCGGATTCCCCGCCCTGCTTGATCAAGCGGATCGGACCTGGTTTCAGATTAGTGATCAGCGGTGCGTGACCCAGAGCGATACCAAGATCGCCCAGCTCACCATGCGCAACCACCATCTCGACCAGACCGGAGAAAATTTCCCCTTCCGCACTGACGATATCGCAATGGACTGTCATAGCCATCTGATTGCCTCAACCTAAATTAGCGCCCGTTGCCGGGCGCCGGGATTACAGTTTCTTGGCTTTCTCGATCGCTTCTTCGATGCCGCCGACCATGTAGAACGCTTGTTCTGGCAGGTGGTCGTAGTCACCGTTGAGGATGCCTTTGAAGCCAGCAATGGTGTCTTTCAGGGAAACGTATTTACCCGAGGCACCGGTGAAGACTTCAGCCACGAAGAACGGCTGCGACAAGAAGCGCTGGATCTTACGAGCGCGGGATACCAACTGCTTGTCGGTTTCCGACAGCTCGTCCATACCCAGGATCGCAATGATGTCCTTCAGCTCTTTGTAACGCTGCAGCACGTACTGAACGCCGCGAGCGGTGTCGTAGTGCTCCTGGCCGATCACGTTCGGGTCCAGCTGACGCGAAGTCGAGTCCAGTGGGTCTACCGCTGGGTAGATACCCAGGGAAGCGATGTCACGGGACAGAACGACGGTGGCGTCCAAGTGGGCGAAGGTGGTCGCTGGCGACGGGTCGGTCAAGTCGTCCGCCGGTACGTATACCGCCTGGATCGAGGTGATCGAACCTTCCTTGGTCGAAGTGATGCGCTCTTGCAGCACGCCCATCTCTTCAGCCAGGGTCGGCTGGTAACCTACTGCCGAAGGCATACGGCCCAGCAGTGCGGATACTTCAGTACCGGCCAGGGTGTAACGGTAGATGTTGTCGACGAACAACAGTACGTCGTTACCTTCGTCACGGAACTTCTCGGCCATGGTCAGGCCAGTCAGGGCTACGCGCAGACGGTTTCCCGGCGGCTCGTTCATCTGACCGTAAACCAGTGCCACTTTGTCCAGAACGTTGGAGTCCTTCATCTCGTGGTAGAAGTCGTTACCCTCACGAGTACGCTCACCCACACCGGCGAACACGGAATAACCGCTGTGCTCGATGGCGATGTTACGGATCAGTTCCATCATGTTTACGGTCTTGCCCACACCGGCACCACCGAACAGACCGACTTTACCGCCCTTGGCGAACGGGCAAACCAGGTCGATAACCTTGATGCCGGTTTCCAGCAGGTCGTTGCCGCCTGCCTGTTCAGCGAAGGATGGCGCAGGACGGTGAATGCCCCAGCGCTCTTCGGTGGCGATCGGACCTGCTTCGTCGATCGGGTTGCCCAGTACGTCCATGATCCGGCCCAGGGTCGCTTTACCGACCGGTACGGAGATGGCTGCGCCAGAGTCGACAACATCCAGACCGCGCTTCAAGCCTTCGGTGGAGCCCATCGCAATGGTACGTACCACGCCGTCGCCCAGCTGCTGCTGAACTTCCAGAGTGGTTTCCGCGCCTTGTACTTTCAGCGCGTTGTAGATGCTCGGTACGCTGTCGCGTGGAAATTCCACGTCGATAACGGCGCCGATGATTTGAACGATACGTCCGCTACTCATAGCTGGATCCTCTGAATATTTGAACCGTTAAACCGCGGCAGCGCCGCCGACGATTTCCGAGATCTCTTGGGTGATCGCAGCCTGACGCGCCTTGTTGTAGATCAGTTGCAAATCACTGATCAGATCACCGGCGTTGTCGGTAGCGTTCTTCATCGCGATCATCCGCGCCGCTTGTTCAGCTGCGTTGTTCTCGACCACCGCCTGGTAAACCTGCGATTCCACGTAGCGGACCATCAAGCCGTCAAGCAGCTCTTTGGCATCCGGTTCGTAGAGGTAGTCCCAGTGGTGCTTGAGTTCCTGTTCCGGGGTCGCCACCAGTGGAATCAACTGCTCCACGGTAGGCTGTTGCGTCATGGTGTTGATGAATTTGTTGGATACCACGGACAGGCGGTCAATACGGCCTTCCAGGTAAGCATCCAGCATCACCTTGACGCTGCCGATCAGATCATTGATCGACGGCTCTTCACCCAGGTGGCTGATAGCAGCGACGACGTTACCGCCGAAGTTGCGGAAAAAAGCCGCACCTTTGCTACCAATCACGCACAGATCGATCTCGACGCCTTGTTCACGGTTTACAGCCATGTCCTTGACCAGGGCCTTGAACAGGTTGGTGTTCAAGCCACCGCACAGACCACGGTCACTACTCACCACAACGTAACCGACGCGCTTGATGGCGCGGTCGATCATGAACGGGTGGCGATATTCCGGGTTGGCGTTGGCCAGATGACCAATTACCTGGCGGATGCGCTCCGCGTAGGGACGGCTAGCAGCCATGCGCATTTGTGCCTTGCGCATTTTGCTGACCGCCACTTTTTCCATGGCGCTGGTAATCTTTTGCGTGCTTTTGATGCTCGCAATCTTACTGCGAATCTCTTTTGCGCCTGCCATGTAACACCTATCAGGTTAGCAAGCGGGAGCCTTGCGACTCCCGCTGCGGCTTACCAGGTTTGGGTGGCCTTGAACTTCTCGATACCGGCTTTCATGCCAGCGTCGATTTCGTCATTGAAGTCACCCTTCACGTTGATCTTCGCCATCAAATCGGCGTGATCGCGGTTGAAGTAAGCAATCAGCGCTTGTTCAAAGCTGCCGACCTTGGCGATTTCGACGTCAGTCAGGAACCCACGTTCAGCGGCATACAGCGACAACGCCATGTCAGCGATCGACATCGGAGCGTATTGCTTCTGCTTCATCAGCTCGGTAACGCGCTGACCATGCTCAAGTTGCTTACGGGTCGCTTCGTCCAGGTCAGACGCGAATTGGGCGAATGCCGCCAGTTCACGGTACTGAGCCAGAGCGGTACGGATACCACCGGAGAGCTTCTTGATGATCTTGGTCTGAGCGGCACCACCCACACGGGATACCGAAACACCGGCGTTCACAGCAGGACGGATCCCGGAGTTGAACATGGCCGATTCCAGGAAGATCTGACCGTCGGTGATGGAAATCACGTTGGTCGGAACGAACGCGGAAACGTCGCCAGCCTGGGTTTCGATGATCGGCAGTGCGGTCAGGGAACCGGTTTTGCCGGTCACTGCGCCGTTGGTGAACTTCTCTACGTACTCTTCCGAAACGCGGGATGCGCGCTCCAGCAGACGGGAGTGGAGATAGAACACGTCGCCTGGGTAAGCTTCACGGCCTGGTGGACGGCGCAGCAGCAGGGAGATCTGGCGGTAAGCCACTGCCTGCTTGGACAGATCGTCATAAACGATCAGCGCGTCTTCACCGCGGTCGCGGAAGTATTCGCCCATGGTGCAACCGGAGTACGGTGCCAGGAACTGCAGCGCAGGAGATTCCGAAGCACTGGCAGCCACGATGATCGTGTTGGCCAGGGCGCCGTTTTCTTCCAGCTTGCGAACCACGTTGGCGATGGTCGATTGCTTCTGACCAATTGCCACGTAGACGCAGAAAATGCCGCTGTTCTTCTGGTTGATGATCGCGTCGATCGCCAGAGCGGTTTTACCGATCTGACGGTCACCGATGATCAGCTCACGCTGGCCACGGCCGACAGGGATCATGGCATCGACAGCCTTGTAGCCAGTCTGTACAGGCTGGTCTACCGACTTACGCCAGATCACGCCTGGAGCAACTTTCTCGACCGCATCGGTCTCGGTGTTGTTCAGCGGACCTTTGCCGTCAACTGGGTTACCCAGTGCGTCGACTACGCGACCCAGCAGTTCCTTACCAACCGGAACTTCGAGGATGCGGCCGGTGCACTTGGCGCTCATGCCTTCAGCCAGAGACGTGTACGCGCCCAATACCACGGCACCTACAGAGTCTTGCTCCAGGTTGAGGGCCATACCGTAGACGCCGCCCGGAAACTCGATCATCTCGCCGTACATGACGTCGGCCAGACCGTGAATCCGCACGATGCCGTCAGATACGCTGACGACAGTGCCTTCGTTACGGGCTTGGGAGGTCACATCGAGCTTGTCGATGCGGCCCTTGATAATTTCACTTATTTCGGAAGGATTGAGTTGCTGCATTGCTCTGCTGCCCCTTCAAACTCAAGATTTCAATGCTTCGGCAAGTTTCGCGATTTTGCCGCGAATCGAGCCATCGATAACCAGGTCACCGGCGCGGATAACGACACCACCAATCAAGGCAGGGTCTTCCGTAACGTCCAGACGCACTTCCCGGTTGAGTCGTGCACTGAGAACCTTGGCGAGTTTGTCTTGCTGTTCTTGGTTCAATGCAAAAGCACTGGTCACTTCCACGTCTACCGACTTCTCTTGCTCAGCCTTGTACAGGTCGAACAATGCGGCGATCTCCGGCAGAAGCGGGAGACGGTCGTTTTCGGCAACGACGTGAATGAAATTCTGTGCCTTGGCATCGAACTTGTCGCCGCACACGTCAATGAACGTGGCGGCCTTTTCTGCGCTCGTCAGTCGCGGGGCCTTGAGCACGCGCTGCATGGTGTCGTCTTGCGACACCGCTGCTGCCAGGCCGAGCATGGCTGACCAATTGGCCAGTTGCTGGTGGGCCTGAGCGTGCTCGAAGGCCGCCTTAGCGTAAGGTCGGGCCAACGTGGTCAGTTCTGCCATGATCGCCCTCGCTTAAATTTCAGCAGCCAGTTTGTTTACCAGCTCTGCGTGCGCGTTTTGATCGATTGTGGCACCCAGGATCTTCGAAGCACCGCCAACAGCCAGGGCACCCACTTGGGCACGCAGGGCGTCTTTGACACTGTTCAGTTCCTGTTCGATCTCGGCTTGAGCCTGAGCCTTCACACGGTCAGCTTCGACGCGAGCCTGTTCACGGGCTTCGTCGACAATCTGGGTACCGCGTTTCTTGGCTTGCTCGATGATTTCAGCTGCCTGAGCTTTCGCTTCGCGCAGTTGCTGACCCACTTTCTCATGGGCCAACTCCAGGTCGCGAGCTGCACGGCTGGCAGCGTCCAGACCATCCGCGATCTTCTTTTGACGTTCGTGCAATGCCGCAATGACCGGAGGCCATACGAACTTCATGCAGAACAGTACAAAAATCAGGAACGCAACGGACTGGCCAATCAGGGTCGCATTAATGTTCACGCCAACACCTCGCAGTTACGTTGTCCATCACACCAATCTACTCGAGACATCCGAGTAATTAGCCAGCGATTTGACCAACGAACGGGTTCGCAAAGGTGAAGAACAGAGCGATACCAACACCGATCATGGTCACGGCGTCGAGCAGACCAGCCACGATGAACATTTTAACTTGCAGCATTGGAACCATTTCTGGCTGACGCGCGGCGCCTTCCAGGAACTTGCCGCCCAGCAGGCCGAAACCAATTGCGGTACCCAGTGCGCCCAGGCCGATCAACAGTGCAACAGCGATAGCGGTTAGACCAACTACAGTTTCCATCTTTCCTCCCGACTTTTACGTCGTATGGTTTAGGTTTTTTAGATTAAAGCGGTAAAACAAATCGTTTCATCAAGCCCGTTCGGGCCCCTTCCCGTGTGACCGGGAAGGACATCAGACTAGTCGAGACTGGCCTTAATGGTTTTCTTCGTGCGCCATCGACAGGTAGACGATGGTCAGCATCATGAAGATGAACGCCTGCAGGGTGATGATCAGGATGTGGAACACAGCCCACGCCCACTGCAGAACTACACCCAGGCCGCTGAGCCAGAGCAGACCGCTGCCGAACATCACGGCGATCAGGATGAACACCAGCTCGCCGGCATACATGTTGCCGAACAGACGCAGGGCCAGGGAGATCGGTTTGGCGATCAGGGTCACGAACTCCAGAAGGAAGTTCACCGGGATCAGCAGGGCCTGAACGAGAATGTTCTTGCTGCCGAACGGGTGCAGGGTCAGTTCGCCGATGAAGCCGCCGATGCCCTTGACCTTGATGCTATAGAAAATGATCAGTGCGAAAACCGAGAACGCCATGCCCAGGGTCGCGTTCGGGTCGGTAGTCGACACGGCGCGGAATGGGATGTGCGAATCGCCGGAGATCAGGATGGCCAGCTGAGGAATCCAGTCGACCGGTACCAGGTCGATGGCGTTCATCAGGAACACCCAGACGAAGATGGTCAGTGCCAGCGGTGCGATCACCGGGCTACGGCCATGGAAGCTGTCTTTCACGCTGCCATCGACGAATTCGACCAATACTTCAACGAAGTTCTGCAGTGCACCAGGCTGACCGGAAGTCGCCTTCTTCGCCGCCATGCGGAAAAGAAGCACGAAGATCAGACCCAGTGCGACCGACCAGCCGAGCGTATCGACGTGGAAGGCCCAGAAGCCCATTTCCTTGGCTTCTGCTGCGGTGTGAGCAAAGCCCCAGCCGCCATTGGGTAGCTGCCCGAAGGTCAGGTTCTGCAAGTGGTGCTGGATATAGCCCGAAGCGGTTGTCTCTGCCATGGTTGCCTCAAACGCCCTAAGGTCTCGAAAGTCTTGTTCTCATTAGCAGGGGAGCGAACCAGCTAACCAGTTGGGTCAGCACGAAGACGCTGAATACAGCCAGCGGCGCCAGTGGCTTCACACCTGCGAACGTCAATGCAAACAGCACTGCCGTCAAAATCAGTTTCCCCGCCTCACCGGCATAAAAAGACCGGACGATGGCTTGGGCTGCTCGGGCGCCGGAAAACCGAAATGCCCTGTGAGCGAAATAAATATTGGGAAGCAAGGCTATCAGGCCTCCGCAAAGCCCTGAGTATCCGGCGACGACTCCCTTCCATTGCCAGAGCGCCAAAGCAGCGATCAGTACAACGACGAATTGGGTCATCAACACCGGGAAAACAGCCAGACGATGGAACGGCAAGCGGTTTGGCGTGCGTGTTTCCATCGCTTTTGCTCTCCAATGATCGGCCGCCATAATTCAATAACTTGGCATAATTTGTGCCGACAAAATGCGCGCAGAGTATAGGGGCGGTTCTGCCCCTATTCAACTGCCAGGTAGTGATTTCCGACTGCGCGCTACAAGAGCAATTGTTTCAGCGAATGTGCGCAAGGACACCTTGCAGCTCATCGAGGGAGTTATAACCGATCACCAATTGCCCTTTGCCCTTCTTGCCGTGGCGAATCTGCACCGCAGAGCCTAGGCGCTCGGCCAGGCGCTGTTCCAGGCGTGCGATATCCGGATCGGTTTTCGGTGCTTCGACAGGTGCCGGTTTACCACTGAGCCACTGACGAACCAGTGCCTCGGTTTGGCGCACAGTCAGGCCTCGTGCGACAACATGTCGCGCCCCTTCAACCTGTTGATTTTCCGGCAAACCGAGCAACGCCCGGGCATGCCCCATTTCCAGATCACCATGGGACAGCATGGTCTTGATGACTTCCGGCAAGGCAATCAGGCGCAACAGGTTGGCCACGGTCACGCGGGACTTGCCCACCGCCTCGGCGACCTGCTGTTGAGTCAGCTGGAACTCCTGCTGCAAACGCTGCAGGGCCACAGCCTCTTCGATCGGGTTGAGGTCTTCGCGCTGGATATTCTCGATCAGCGCCATGGCGATGGCGGTTTCATCCGGTACATCGCGGACCATCGCCGGAATGGTTTCCTGACCCGCCTGCTGGCTGGCACGCCAGCGGCGTTCGCCGGCGATGATCTCGAAGCGCCCGTTGGCGATCGGCCGAACCACGATCGGCTGCATCACGCCCTGGCTCTTGATCGACTGGGCCAGCTCTTCCAGTGCCTGCGGATCCATGTCCCGACGCGGCTGATACTTGCCGCGCTGGATCAGGTCCAGGGGCAAGTGTTGCAGCTCGCGCTGATCGACTTGTACGGCCTGCTCTTCCAGCGAACTGACAGTGGGGCCACTGAGCAGTGCATCCAGTCCACGTCCGAGACCTCGTTTCTTGACGGCCATGGGGTTTCCTTAAGTTGGCTGGGCAGCAGCGGTGCGTGGGTTTCGGCGCTGGCGGCGAACCATCTCGCCCGCCAGGGCCAGGTAGGCCAGCGCGCCCCGGGATTGTTTGTCGTAGGCCAGGGCCGGCATGCCGTAGCTCGGCGCTTCGGCCAAACGGATGTTACGCGGAATGACCGTATCGTAGAGCTGCTCGCCGAAGTGTTCCTTGAGCTGGGCCGATACGTCGTTCATCAGGCTCAGGCGCGGGTCATACATGGTCCGCAGCAGGCCCTCGACTTTCAGCTCCGGGTTCAGCAGTTCGGCAATGCGCTTGATGTTATCCACAAGGTCGCTCAACCCTTCGAGGGCAAAGTACTCGCACTGCATGGGAATAATCACCCCATCAGCGGCCACCAGGGCGTTGAGAGTCAGCATCGAAAGCGACGGTGGGCAGTCGATCAGGATGTAATCGTAATTTTCCCGAATCGGCGCCAAGGCGCTGCGCAGGCGGCTTTCCTTCATCTGCATTTCCAGCAGAACCACTTCGGCCGCCGTCAGGTCACGGTTGGCCGGCAGCAGTTGATAACCGCCGTGTTCGGAGAAATGCATGGCCTGGCCCAGATCGCATTCGCCGATCAGAACATCGTAAATGGAGTTTTCCAGGCCATGTTTATCCACACCGCTACCCATGGTGGCGTTGCCCTGTGGATCGAGATCGATCAGCAACACCCGGCGCTTGGTCGCGACCAGGGATGCTGCGAGGTTGATGCAGGTGGTGGTTTTACCCACACCACCCTTCTGGTTCGCTATCGC
Organism: Pseudomonas sp. A214; assembly: GCF_900156295.1. NCBI lineage: Bacteria > Pseudomonadati > Pseudomonadota > Gammaproteobacteria > Pseudomonadales > Pseudomonadaceae > Pseudomonas > Pseudomonas sp. A214. The sequence continues at coordinate 752,573 of NZ_LT707062.1, read as the reverse complement.
GAATACCTTAGCCATTGTTGCTTGTATTCCCAATCATGCCGTGCGGCGCAGTATCAGCAGATGGCGTTGGCCTTGGCAACCGGGTACGGCCAGGGCGTGTTCGCTATCGAGGTGGAAGTCTGCCGGCAATGCTACCAGCTCATCGGCCGGATGAACGCCCTTCATTGCCAGCCAGCGCGTATCGGCATCGCCCAGATGGCGAGTCCAATTGCTGAAGTTTTCCATGCTGCTGAACGCCCGGGAGATGATCCCGTTGAAAGGCTGGGCAGGCTGGAACGCTTCGACGCGGCTGTGGATAACTTGCAGGTTATCCAGTTTGAGTTCGAGTTTGACCTGGGTCAGGAAGCGGGTTTTCTTGCCGTTGCTGTCCAGGCAGGTCACTTGCGAGCCAGGAAACAGGATCGCCAGCGGGATACCCGGCATGCCCCCGCCACTGCCGACATCGAGCCAGCGGCCGTCTTCGATGAAGGACATGACGCTGAGGCTGTCGAGCAGATGCCGCGAGACCATTTCATCCGGATCGCGCACCGCAGTCAGGTTGTAGGCCTTGTTCCATTTGATCAACAGGGCCAGATAGCCCAGCAGCTGCGCGTGCTGGGCTTCGGTCAGGCTGACGCCGAGCTGACGGGCACCTGTGGATAACTCTTCGGCGTGTTGCGAGGTGACCATCGAACTCAAGCGCTTTGCTCCAACTGACGGCCCGCGCCGCGTTTTTTCAAATGAATCATCAACAGGGAAATGGCCGCCGGGGTCACACCGGGAATGCGCGAAGCCTGGCCCAGGGTCTCGGGACGAGTTGCACCGAGCTTGCTCTGGATTTCCTTCGACAACCCGGAAATGCCGGTGTAATCGATATCCACAGGCAGTTTGGTGTCTTCACTGGCGCGCAGACGGGCGATTTCGTCTTGCTGACGGTCGATGTAACCGGCGTATTTGGTCTTGATCTCGACCTGCTCGGCCACCTGCGGATCCTCCGCGCCCTGACCGGTCACAACCACCAGCCCGGCATAATCGATTTCCGGGCGGCTCAACAAGTTGAGCAAGTTGTATTCGTGGGTCAGCGGTGTGCCGAATTTGGTTGCGATGGCATCGCCCTGCTCGGTACCGGGACGAACCCAAGTGCTTTTCAGGCGCTGTTCTTCCAGCTCGATACTCTCGCGTTTCTTGCAGAACGCGGCCCAGCGAACGTCATCGACCAGCCCCAGCTCACGACCTTTCTCGGTCAGGCGCAGGTCAGCGTTGTCTTCACGCAGGATCAGACGATATTCGGCACGGGAGGTGAACATCCGATACGGTTCCTGGGTACCCAGGGTAATCAAATCATCCACAAGCACACCGATATACGCCTCATCGCGGCGCGGGCACCAGCTGTCTTTGCCCTGGGCGCGCAGCGCTGCGTTGGCACCAGCCAGCAGGCCTTGGGCACCGGCCTCTTCGTAACCGGTGGTGCCGTTGATTTGTCCGGCAAAGAACAGGCCGCCGATGACTTTGGTTTCCAGGCTGTACTTGAGGTCCCGCGGGTCGAAGTAATCGTATTCGATGGCATAGCCCGGACGAACGATGTGGGCGTTTTCCATGCCGCGAATCGATTGGACGATCTGCAGTTGCACGTCGAACGGCAGGGAAGTGGAAATCCCGTTCGGGTACAGCTCGTGCGTCGTCAGGCCTTCGGGTTCGATGAAGACCTGATGGCTTTCCTTGTCGGCAAACCGATGGATCTTGTCTTCGATCGATGGGCAATAACGCGGGCCGATACCTTCGATCACGCCGGAATACATGGGCGAGCGATCCAGGTTGGCGGCAATGATTTCGTGAGTGCGGGCATTGGTATGGGTGATCCAGCAGCTCACCTGTTTCGGGTGCTGCGCTTTGGAGCCCATGAACGACATGACCGGAATCGGCGTATCGCCCGGCTGCTCGGTCATCACCGAGAAATCCACAGAGCGGCCATCGATGCGCGGTGGCGTACCAGTTTTCAAGCGACCGACACGCAACGGCAACTCACGCAGGCGCTGAGCCAGTGCGATTGAGGGTGGATCACCTGCGCGACCGCCGGAATAGTTCTGCATGCCGATGTGGATAAGTCCACCGAGGAAGGTCCCGGTGGTCAGCACCACGGAATCAGCGAAGAAGCGCAGGCCCATCTGGGTCACAACACCACGCACCTGGTCCTGCTCGACGATCAGGTCATCGGCTGCCTGTTGAAATATCCACAGGTTCGGCTGGTTTTCCAGGATTTCGCGGACAGCGGCCTTGTACAGGACACGGTCGGCCTGGGCACGAGTAGCCCGCACGGCCGGGCCTTTACGGCTGTTCAATACACGAAACTGAATGCCACCTTTATCCGTGGCCATGGCCATCGCGCCACCGAGGGCATCGATTTCCTTGACCAGATGGCTTTTGCCAATCCCACCAATGGCGGGGTTGCAGCTCATGGCGCCGAGGGTTTCCACGTTATGCGTCAGCAACAGGGTTTTAGCCCCCATGCGTGCTGATGCAAGTGCTGCCTCGGTACCGGCATGACCGCCGCCGATGACGATCACTTCAAAACGGGAAGGGAAATCCACCACGCACCTCGTGCCTGCTTAATTCAGGTAATTCGGAAATAGGTTTGAGCCTGGCTTTGGGCGTTTTTCGAGCCAGGTCGGCAAGTATAGGGACTTCCCCTTTCCTAAAGAACCCTTTGCACAAAATTTAACCAGCTGTGGAGAAGTCGAGGTTAAAGAAATTAAAAAGAAAGAAATTTATAAAACCTTTGTTTTTATGTTTATTCTTACTGAGCCTCACTTCTGTGGATAAAGCTCTGAAGGCCTTTATATTCAATATGTACAGAGATTCAAAACCCTGTGGTCAGGTGCGGCTGAGGGGCTTGGATAACCGGTGTAAGCCTGTGGATTAATGGGGTGGTTATCCACAGAGGTGGTTATCTTCAGTTTTGAAGGGGGTTTATCAACCGAGCTCAGGGCCAGTTATTCACAGGGCTTAATCCACAGGAAAACTGGCTTTTGATCCAGACACCGCCCACAGGCAAGCCGCCATGCAGGGCAATCGTTCCAGAAAAGGGAAAAAACCGGCTGCATGGACTCGTTGTAGGGTCGATAGCAGCCGGGTTCTTAAGGAATGGGTTATTTACCGATGCAGAAGCTGGAGAAGATTCGACCAAGCAGGTCATCAGAGCTGAAGGCCCCGGTAATTTCCCCGAGAGCTTGCTGGGCCTGACGTAAATCTTCGGCCAGTAGCTCACCGGCTCCGGCAAGGGTCAGTTGCGCGCGACCGTGCTCCAGCGCCGCGCTGGCATGGCGCAGCGCCTCCAGGTGCCGACGACGGGCGCTGAAGCTGCTTTCCGAAGTCTGCTCGTAACCCATGCAGGCCTTTAAATGTTCGCGCAGCAACTCCAGTCCCATATCCGCGGATTTCGCACTGAGGCTAATGGTGACGTGGCCATCAGCGCTGACCTCCAGGGTCACGGGTTCCCCGGTCAGGTCGGCCTTGTTTCGAATCAGCGTGACTTTCGAAGGGTCAGGCCGGGTTTCCAGAAACTCTGGCCACAAAGCGAAAGGATCATCCGCTTCCGGGGCCGTGGCATCGACCACCAACAACACGCGGTCAGCCTCGCCGATGGCTTTGAGCGCACGCTCCACACCGATTTTTTCCACATGGTCGTCGGTATCCCGCAGGCCGGCCGTGTCGACCACATGCAGGGGCATGCCATCGATGTGGATATGTTCGCGCAGAATATCCCGGGTGGTGCCGGCGATCTCGGTGACAATCGCGGCCTCACGGCCTGCCAAGGCGTTGAGGAGGCTGGATTTGCCGGCATTTGGCCTTCCGGCGATCACCACCGTCATCCCATCGCGCAACAAAGCACCCTGCCCGGCTTCGCGCAGTACTGTGGATAACTCATCGCGGACCTTGTCGAGCATGCTGAGCACGTGACCATCGGCGAGAAAGTCGATCTCTTCCTCGGGAAAGTCGATCGCGGCCTCGACGTAGATCCGCAGGCCGATCAGTTGCTCGGTGAGGTTATGCACACGCTGGGAAAAAGCGCCCTGCAGGGATCGCAAGGCATTGCGCGCGGCCTGTGAGGAACTGGCTTCGATCAGATCAGCAATGGCTTCGGCCTGGGCCAGGTCGAGCTTGTCATTGAGGAATGCACGTTCGCTGAACTCGCCTGGTCGCGCAAGACGACACCCCAGTTCGAGGCAACGCTTGAGCAACATGTCCAGGACGATCGGACCACCATGGCCTTGCAGTTCCAGCACATCTTCGCCGGTGAACGAGTTGGGACCAGGAAAATACAAAGCCAGGCCTTCATCGAGCACCTGCTGGTCATCACTGAAAAAAGGGCCGTAGTGAGCAAACCGCGGTTTGAGTTCTCGACCGCTGATGGCCTTTGCCGCGACGCTGGCCAACGGTCCCGAAATACGGACGATGCCGACTCCGCCGCGACCTTGGGCAGTGGCAACGGCGGCGATGGTTTCACGAGGTGCGCTCATAAACCGGTATCCAGACAAAAGTGGCAGATAGCAAAACGCCCCACTAGGGGGCGTTTTGTGTGGTTATCCACAGAGCAAGTTACGCCTCGGCTTTTTTCGTAGCCGCTTCGATCTTACGCGTGATGTACCACTGCTGGGTAATCGACAACACGTTGTTCACAACCCAGTACAGCACCAGGCCCGCAGGGAACCACAGGAAGAAGAAGGTGAAGATGATCGGCATCATCTTCATGACCTTCGCCTGCATAGGGTCCGGAGGCGTTGGGTTCAGCTGCTGCTGAATGAACATGGTCGCGCCCATGATGATCGGCAGGATGAAGAACGGATCCTTGATCGACAGGTCGGTAATCCACAGCATGAACGGTGCCTGGCGCATCTCGACGCTTTCCAGCAGCACCCAGTACAGCGCCAGGAACACAGGCATCTGGACAAGAATCGGCAAGCAACCACCCAACGGGTTGATCTTCTCTTTCTTGTACAGCTCCATCATGGCCTGGGACATTTTCTGCCGGTCATCGCCATGTTGTTCTTTCAGGGCGGCCAGTTTCGGTGCCACTGCGCGCATGCGAGCCATGGATTTGTAGCTGGCTGCCGACAATGGGAAGAAGATCCCCTTGATCAGCATGGTCAGGAAGATGATCGACCAGCCCCAGTTACCGACGATGCTGTGGATATGTTGCAGCAGCCAGAAGATTGGCTGGGCAATGAACCACAGGAACCCGTAGTCCACGGTCAGTTCCAGACCTGGGGACAACTCTTTCAACACCGCTTGGCTTTTTGGACCGGCATACAGAATCGCGCTGGTCTCGACTTTTGCACCTGGTGCAGCGGTCAATGCCGGGCCGGTATAACCGACGATGTAGTTGCCTTTGCTGTCTTTACGCGTCTGGACGACGTTGTTCTCGCCTTTCTGCGGGATCCAGGCGGTGACAAAATAGTGCTGCAACCAGGCAACCCAGCCACCTTGTACGGTTTCCTTGAGCTGCGCCTTGTCCATGTCTTTCATGGACACTTTCTTGTACGGCTCCGAACTTGTCCACAGGGCAGCGCCCAGGTAAGTCGCGGTACCGGTGGCGGTGCTGGAGGAAGGATCATCGCTGGCGTCACGCTTGAGCTGCGCGAACATCGCACCAGACCAGGGCTGTGCGCTCTGGTTGTCGATCAGATAGGAAACAGTCACGTCATACAGGCCACGTTTCAAAGTGAAACGCTTGATGTAATTGACGCCGTCCTTGCTGAACTTCAGGTCCACGACCAATTGGTCCTGACCGTCAGCCAGTTGATAAGTCTTCTTCTCGGAGGAGTAAACCGGGCGGCCGGCCGGGTTTGCATCCGGGCCGTTGGTGCCGATCAGACCACTTTGGGCCAGATAGGTCCGCTCATTGCCGTTATCGAACAACTGGAATGGAATTTCCGGATGGTCCTGGCGGCGCGGATACAACGGCAGCTTCAACTGAGCGACGTCACCACCTTGTGGATCGATTGCCAGCTCAAGCACGTCAGTCTTGATCTGGATCAGATCCTTGCTTGCAGCCACAGGGGCTTCGGCAGGAGCAGTGGTATCGTTTGCCGCGCGGGGGATGTCGTCATTACTGGCGGTGCTATTGCCAGTCGTGGTGTCCGGCAAGCTCGGTGCGGTATTGCTGGCTGCAACATTCTGAGTCGGCAGGGCAGCCTGGCCATAGTCCTGGTTCCATTTAAGAACCATTACGTAGGACACGATTGCCAGGGCGACGATCAGGATCGTGCGTTTGATATCCATGATTACTCGGCCATCGAAGAAGAACGGGAGGTAGGGATAGGCGGAACCGGGTCATAACCGCCGGGATTCCACGGATGACAGCGACCTAAACGACGAAAGGTCAGCCAGCCACCGCGCAGAAGGCCATGATTTTCTATGGCTTCATACGCGTAGCAAGAACAACTGGGGTAGAAACGACAGTGACTGGCCATCAGGGGACTAATGGCGTAGCGATAAAACTGGATCGGAACGAGTGCCAGTTTACGCATCGGGACTGTCTACCCCTACAGTTTCGGTGTTGACTGCTGGCGGTGCTGGCTTGTTACGAGCCAAGCGCTTCCAGAGTTTGCCGAAATGCTGAATCAATTCGGGGTTTTCTACGTCACCCAAACCTTTGCGCGCGACGATAACAATGTCCCAACCGACCAGAGAATCCTGGTTCAGGCGAAACGATTCGCGCATCAGACGTTTGAGGCGATTGCGCTGAACGGAGAGCTTGACGCTCTTTTTCCCGATAACCAGCCCTAGTCGGGGGTGATCAAGATCGTTGCTGCGCGCAAGGAGCAGGAGATTTTTCCCCGGAACCTTGCCGGTAGGGGAGTCAAAGACTGCCTTGAAATGCCGGGGTGTAAGCAGACGCTTTTCCCGACTGAAGTCCTGACTCACCTCCAGTGCCGGATTATCAAACTGCCAGACGCGCACGACCTTTGGCGCGACGACGCGACAGGACGGCACGACCGTTCTTGGTAGCCATGCGAGCACGGAAACCGTGGGTACGAGCGCGTTTGATAGTGCTTGGTTGGAAAGTACGTTTCATGTCGTGTTACCTGGGTTCGTCCACAACGGGCCGGAATGGCCCCCGTTTTAAGAGACCGGGGATTCTAGAGAAAGCAAGCCTCTAGGTCAATTTCCAACCAGCGTTTACTTCAAATAGATATCGCGCCTGGATAGCGGCTTCATCGCAGGACTCCAGATATAGAAATAAAAAGAAGGGAATTATTTAAAGCTTTTCTGTAAAGCTTATAAAAGCAAGGCTGGCACCTATCTGTGGATAACCATGCCTAGGCCTTGTAGTCCGCCATGTACAGAGAATGACAACTACAGGGGAAAGCGGTGTTCAGCCTGTGCTGCGCTGTCGGATAAGCTGTGTGTGGAATGGCTACTTATCCACAGTGAGGTTATCCACCGACTTCAACCCCCACTTGTGCAACGACCTCACGGGCGGTTATCCACAGAGCTTATCCACCGACCGCCTGTCGTCTTGCTCGTTGTTAAGGCATTGATAAATCATGGTGGATGAGCAACCTGCATGTGGATAAGTGGGCGTCCGCTCGCTACAATGGCCGCTTGTTTTTGCCTCACCGGCTTTCAACTTAGGGGATATCCGTGTCAGTGGAACTTTGGCAGCAGTGCGTGGAGCTTTTGCGCGATGAGCTGCCTGCCCAACAATTCAACACTTGGATCCGTCCGCTACAGGTCGAAGCCGAAGGCGACGAGTTGCGCGTCTATGCACCGAACCGTTTCGTTCTTGACTGGGTCAACGAAAAGTACCTGGGACGGGTCATGGAACTGCTCGATGAGCATGGCAATGGCATGGCGCCTGCGCTGTCCTTATTAATAGGCAGCAAACGCAGCTCTGCGCCGCGCGCCGCCCCCAACGCCCCGTTGGCCGCTGCGGCCTCCCAGGCCCAGGCTGTCGCGGCGCCGGTTAACCATGCCGCACCGGCCCCCACGCCGGCACCGAGCAAGCGTAATGCACAAAAAGTGGCCGAGGTCAGCGAAGAGCCCTCGCGGGACAGCTTCGACCCAATGGCCGGCGCCAGCTCCCAACAAGCTCCGGTACGCGCCGAACAGCGCACCGTCCAGGTCGAAGGTGCGCTCAAGCACACCAGTTACCTGAACCGCACCTTTACCTTCGAGAACTTCGTTGAGGGCAAGTCCAACCAACTGGCGCGAGCGGCAGCCTGGCAGGTCGCGGACAACCCCAAGCATGGCTACAACCCGCTCTTCCTTTATGGTGGCGTAGGCTTGGGTAAAACCCACTTGATGCACGCGGTGGGTAACCACCTATTAAAGAAGAACCCGAATGCCAAGGTCGTGTACCTGCATTCCGAGCGTTTCGTGGCCGACATGGTCAAGGCGCTGCAGCTGAACGCGATCAATGAGTTCAAGCGCTTCTACCGTTCGGTGGACGCCTTGCTGATCGACGATATTCAGTTCTTCGCCCGCAAGGAGCGTTCCCAGGAAGAGTTTTTCCACACCTTCAACGCATTGCTTGAAGGCGGGCAGCAGGTCATTCTTACCAGTGACCGCTACCCGAAAGAAATCGAAGGTCTGGAAGAACGTCTCAAGTCGCGTTTTGGCTGGGGCCTGACGGTTGCCGTCGAGCCGCCGGAGCTGGAAACCCGGGTGGCGATCCTGATGAAGAAGGCTGATCAGGCCAAGGTCGAACTGCCTCACGATGCCGCATTCTTCATTGCCCAGCGTATCCGCTCGAACGTCCGTGAGCTCGAAGGCGCCCTCAAGCGGGTCATCGCTCATTCGCACTTCATGGGCCGCGACATCACCATCGAGTTGATTCGCGAGTCCTTGAAGGATTTGTTAGCGCTCCAGGACAAGCTGGTTTCTGTGGATAACATTCAGCGCACTGTCGCTGAATACTACAAAATCAAGATATCCGACCTGCTGTCCAAACGCCGATCGCGTTCGGTGGCTCGCCCGCGTCAGGTGGCGATGGCCTTGTCCAAGGAGCTGACCAACCACAGTCTGCCGGAAATTGGCGATGTGTTTGGCGGACGCGACCACACCACGGTGTTGCACGCCTGTCGTAAGATCAACGAACTTAAGGAATCCGACGCGGACATCCGCGAGGACTACAAGAACCTGCTGCGAACACTGACCACTTGATGACCACCAGCGCAGCTTATTAAGGCAAGGGACTAGACCATGCATTTCACCATTCAACGCGAAGCCCTGTTGAAACCCCTGCAACTGGTCGCAGGCGTCGTCGAACGCCGCCAGACCTTGCCGGTACTTTCCAACGTGCTGCTGGTTGTCGAAGGCCAGCAATTGTCGCTGACCGGTACCGACCTGGAAGTCGAGCTGGTCGGTCGTGTACAGCTTGAAGAACCGGCCGATCCAGGTTCCATCACCGTGCCGGCGCGCAAGCTGATGGACATCTGCAAAAGCCTGCCCAACGATGCGCTGATCGACATCAAGGTCGATGAGCAGAAGCTCGTGGTCAAGGCCGGTCGCAGCCGTTTCACCTTGTCGACGCTGCCGGCCAACGACTTCCCGACGGTGGAAGAAGGCCCAGGCTCGCTGACCTGCAGCCTCGAGCAAAGCAAATTGCGCCGTTTGATCGAACGCACCAGCTTCGCCATGGCGCAGCAGGACGTGCGTTACTACCTCAACGGCATGCTCCTGGAAGTGTCCGCCGGTATCATCCGCGCCGTCGCCACCGACGGTCACCGTCTGGCCATGTGCTCGATGCAGGCCGATATCGGTCAGCCAGACCGCCACCAAGTCATCGTCCCGCGCAAAGGTATCCTGGAGCTCGCGCGCCTACTGACCGAGCCGGACGGCAATGTCAGTATCGTGTTGGGCCAGCACCATATCCGCGCCACCACGGGTGAGTTCACCTTCACCTCGAAGCTGGTGGACGGCAAATTCCCTGACTACGAGCGCGTGCTGCCCAAAGGCGGTGACAAACTGGTCTTGGGTGACCGCCAGGCGCTGCGCGAGGCGTTCAGCCGTACCGCGATCCTGTCCAACGAGAAGTACCGCGGCATTCGTCTGCAATTGGCCAACGGTCAGCTGAAAATCCAGGCGAACAACCCGGAGCAGGAAGAGGCGGAAGAAGAAGTGGGCGTTGAATACAACGGCGGCTCTCTGGAAATCGGCTTCAACGTCAGCTACCTGCTCGACGTACTGGGCGTGATGACCACTGAGCAAGTGCGTCTGATCCTGTCGGACTCCAACAGCAGTGCGCTGGTGCAGGAATCCGATAACGACGACTCGGCCTACGTTGTCATGCCGATGCGTCTGTAATCAGCTAGATGTCCTTAAGTCGCGTCTCGGTCACCGCGGTGCGCAATCTGCACCCGGTGACCTTCTCCCCTTCCCCCCGCATCAATATCCTTTACGGCGCTAACGGCAGCGGCAAAACCAGTGTTCTGGAAGCTGTTCACCTGCTGGGGCTTGCTCGTTCGTTTCGTAGCACCCGTCTGTTACCGGTCATCCAATACGATCAGTTGGCCTGCACCGTGTTCGGACAGGTGGAGTTGGCGCAAGGCGGTCACAGTGCCTTGGGGATATCACGGGACCGGCAAGGCGAATTCCAGATCCGCATCGATGGGCAGAATGCCCGCAGCGCCGCGCAACTGGCGGAGATCCTGCCGTTGCAGTTGATCAACCCGGACAGTTTCCGTTTGCTGGAAGGCGCGCCGAAGATTCGTCGACAGTTTCTCGACTGGGGCGTGTTCCACGTGGAACCGCGGTTCATGGCCACTTGGCAGCGCTTGCAGAAGGCGCTGCGCCAGCGAAATTCCTGGCTGCGGCATGGTACACTTGACGCCGTTTCGCAAGCGGTTTGGGACAGGGAACTGTGCCAGGCCAGCGCTGAAATAGATGAATACCGCCGCGCTTACATCAAAGCCTTGAAACCGGTCTTCGAGCAGACCTTGAGCGAACTGGTTGAGCTTGAGGGCCTGACGCTCAGCTATTACCGAGGCTGGGACAAGGACCGGGAACTGAGCACCGTACTGGCTGGCTCGCTGCAGCGGGACCAGCAGATGGGCCATACCCAGGCTGGACCGCAACGCGCTGACTTGCGCCTTAGATTGGGCGCACATAATGCCGCGGACATCTTGTCCCGGGGGCAGCAGAAGTTGGTGGTGTGTGCATTGCGTATTGCCCAAGGCCATTTGGTCAGCCAGGCTCGACGCGGTCAGTGTATTTATCTGGTGGATGACTTGCCGTCCGAATTGGACGAAGCCCACCGCCGCGCACTCTGCCGCTTGCTGGAAGACTTACGCTGCCAGGTTTTTATCACCTGTGTAGATCACGAATTATTGAGGGAAGGCTGGCAGACGGAAACGCCAGTCGCTCTGTTCCACGTGGAACAGGGCCGTATCACCCAGACCCACGACCATCGGGAGTGAAGGCATTGAGCGAAGAAAATACGTACGACTCAACGAGCATTAAAGTGCTGAAAGGCCTGGATGCCGTACGCAAACGTCCCGGTATGTACATTGGTGACACCGACGATGGCAGCGGTCTGCACCACATGGTGTTCGAGGTGGTCGACAACTCCATCGACGAAGCCCTCGCCGGTCATTGCGATGACATCAGCATCATCATCCACCCGGATGAGTCCATCACTGTTCGTGACAACGGTCGTGGCATCCCGGTAGACGTACACAAGGAAGAAGGCGTTTCCGCAGCCGAGGTCATCATGACCGTGCTGCACGCCGGCGGTAAGTTCGATGACAACTCCTACAAGGTTTCCGGCGGTCTGCACGGCGTAGGTGTATCGGTCGTGAACGCACTGTCCGAAGAGCTTGTTCTTACCGTTCGCCGCAGTGGCAAGATCTGGGAACAAACCTACGTCCACGGTGTGCCTCAGGCGCCAATGGCGATCGTAGGCGACAGCGAAACCACCGGCACCCAGATTCACTTCAAGGCTTCCAGCGAAACCTTCAAGAACATCCACTTCAGCTGGGACATCCTGGCCAAGCGGATTCGTGAACTGTCCTTCCTCAACTCCGGTGTCGGCATCGTCCTCAAGGACGAGCGCAGCGGCAAGGAAGAGCTGTTCAAGTACGAAGGGGGCCTGCGTGCATTCGTTGAATACCTGAACACCAACAAGACTGCGGTCAACCAGGTGTTCCACTTCAACGTCCAGCGCGAAGATGGCATCGGCGTGGAAATCGCCCTGCAGTGGAACGACAGCTTCAACGAGAACCTGTTGTGCTTCACCAACAACATTCCACAGCGCGATGGCGGTACTCACCTGGTGGGTTTCCGTTCGGCGCTGACCCGTAACCTGAACAACTACATCGAACAGGAAGGTCTGGCGAAGAAGCATAAAGTCGCCACCACCGGTGACGATGCCCGTGAAGGCCTGACGGCGATCATTTCGGTGAAAGTGCCGGATCCGAAGTTCAGTTCCCAGACCAAGGACAAGCTGGTTTCTTCCGAAGTGAAGACCGCGGTCGAACAGGAAATGGGCAAATACTTCTCCGACTTCCTGCTGGAAAACCCCAACGAAGCCAAGCTGGTGGTCGGCAAGATGATCGACGCCGCCCGTGCCCGTGAAGCAGCGCGCAAGGCTCGTGAGATGACCCGCCGCAAAGGCGCGCTGGACATCGCAGGCTTGCCGGGCAAGCTGGCCGACTGCCAGGAAAAAGACCCTGCCTTGTCCGAACTGTACCTCGTGGAAGGTGACTCTGCTGGCGGTTCCGCCAAGCAAGGCCGCAACCGCCGCACCCAGGCCATCCTGCCGCTCAAGGGCAAGATCCTGAACGTCGAGAAGGCGCGCTTCGACAAGATGATCTCCTCCCAGGAAGTCGGCACGCTCATCACTGCGCTGGGCTGTGGCATCGGCCGCGATGAGTACAACATCGACAAGCTGCGTTATCACAACATCATCATCATGACCGACGCCGACGTCGACGGTTCGCACATCCGCACCCTGTTGCTGACGTTCTTCTTCCGTCAGTTGCCGGAGCTGATCGAGCGCGGCTACATCTATATCGCCCAGCCTCCGCTGTACAAGGTCAAGAAAGGCAAGCAAGAGCAATACATCAAAGACGACGACGCCATGGAAGAGTACATGACGCAGTCGGCCCTGGAAGATGCGAGCCTGCACCTGAACGAAGAGGCCCCAGGCATTTCCGGCGAAGCCCTTGAGCGCCTGGTCAACGACTTCCGCCTGGTGATGAAGACTCTCAAGCGCCTGTCGCGCCTGTACCCACAGGAGCTAACCGAGCACTTCATCTACCTGCCGGCTGTCAGCATGGAACAGCTGTCCGATCACGCTGCGATGCAGGATTGGCTGGCCCAGTACGAAGTTCGTCTGCGCACCGTAGAGAAGTCTGGCCTGGTGTACAAAGCCAGCCTGCGTGAAGACCGTGAGCGTAACGTCTGGCTGCCAGAGGTCGAACTGATCTCCCACGGCCTGTCCAACTACGTCACCTTCAACCGCGACTTCTTCGGCAGCAACGACTACAAGACTGTCGTCTCCTTGGGCGCGCAACTGAGCACCCTGCTGGACGAAGGCGCGTACATCCAGCGTGGTGAGCGCAAGAAAGCCGTTACCGAGTTCAAGGAAGCCCTTGAGTGGCTGATGGCCGAAAGCACCAAGCGCCACACCATCCAGCGCTATAAAGGTCTGGGTGAAATGAACCCGGACCAGCTGTGGGAAACCACCATGGACCCAGGCTCGCGCCGGATGCTGAAAGTCACCATCGAAGACGCCATCGGCGCGGACCAGATCTTCAACACCCTGATGGGTGATGCGGTCGAGCCTCGTCGTGACTTCATCGAAAGCAATGCGTTGGCGGTGTCTAATCTGGATTTCTGATCCACAGCCACCCTGCCCCAACGAAAAAGGCCAACGCATATGCGTTGGCCTTTTTTCGCCCGTTGGCCCTAACTCGCCACCGAAGCCTCACTCCCCGCCGCCACACTCTCCAACCGATACCCATACCCATAAATCGTCAGCAACTGCCAACCTCGATCCGCCGTCAGCCCGAGTTTGTTGCGCAGACGGTAGATGTGGGTGTCGAGCGGGCGCGACGAGGTCATTTCCTCGTGGGTCCAGAAGCGCTCGTAGAAATACTCCCGGGACAGTGGACGGCCCAGGTTGGCGAACAGGCAGCGGGCCAGGCGGTATTCCCGTTCGGTCAGGCTGATGGGGATACCGGCGCGGGTGACGGTCAGTTCGGCGTCGTCGAATTCCAGGTCGTTGAATACCAGCACGTCGCTGGCTGGAGCACGTTGCAGGTTATGGCGTCGCAACACGGCTGTGACCCGGGCCTTGAGTTCGTTAGGCCTGAAGGGCTTGCTCACGTAGTCGTCGGCTCCGGCATTGAGGGCCTGGACCACATCGTGCTCGCCGTCGCGGCTGGTGAGCATGATGGCGGCCGGGGGCGAGTCCATGTGCTCCCGCGTCCAGCGCAGCAGCGACAACCCGCTGATGTCGGGCAATTGCCAGTCGAGGATCAACAGGTCGAAGGTTTCCCGGCGCAGCTGCCGCAACAGGTCTTCGCCGCGCTCAAAACTGTGCAAGGTCCAGGCTTGCTCGCCCCTGCCGGGGATTTGTTGCAGTGTCTGTTCCACCCGGCGCAGCTCGGCCGGTTCGTCATCCAGTATGGCGACACGCATGGGATGCGATTCCTTGATCTCGAGAGTAACGGACATCATCAGGGTGGCCTGCAATCTGAACAAATATTCCACTTGCCCGATGTAACCTCGGCGGGCCGATAAGTTGTCGGGTTGCAGGTCCCCTGTCGCTGGCAGTGACAATACCGGCTCATGACGCGCAGGGAAAGGTAGCAGCGCGCCACCTATCGAGTCCGCTATAGTCTTTGGTCTTCAGCCTGCTGGTGCGACACGCGACCCCCCATGAAAAAAATCCCCCGTTCCTATGTTCTGTCAGGGTGCTTATGAGCAACCAGCGTCGTCGTGAAAGCCGTGAACCGACCCAAGTCCAACGCATGTTTCGCCAATTGGTACGGGAATGGTTGTGGATAAGTCTTCTTCTATTACCGCTCACCGCGTTGTTGTCGTTCAGTACCCAGCCAACACGCCACGGGCCAGAAGCGGCGTTGTTGTCGGTGTTTGTGGTCGCTGTTGTGCTGGGGTTGCTATTGCTGCGCCCTCGCCTGGCGCTGTGGACGACAGTGGGTGGCATGAGCATGGCCCTGCTGATCAGTGTCGTACTCGCGGCTGAAGGTTGGTGGTGGTCGCCCATGGCGAGCGTGCTGGGCATCGTGTTTGGTTATCTGATCTGGAATTGGCGGCGGCTGAGCGTGGTGCTGGCCTACTTTGGCTGGGAACTGGCGCGCCTGGATGCGGAGCCCAAGGTGTTCCCCGAACGGCGTCGTGCGCCCTACACGGGCAGCGACCGCTTGCAGGGCCAGATCATGGCCCTGGAGCAAGCCATGGGGAGAACCCGGGACACCCGTCGCTTTATTGCCGATGGCCTCGAATACCTGCCGGTGGCAACAATGATCAGCGATCCTCAGGGCAAGATATTGCTGGGTAACCGCAAAGCGCGTGATCTCTTCGGCCGTGGCTTGGCGGGGGGCGATGTATTGGAGCATCTCGCGCAGCTGGGTTACCCAGGACTGGAACGCGGGGTGCCTCACCGGTTATCCACATTGCCCCTGGTGGAGTTTCGCGACAGCCGGGAGCGCAGCCTGCGTCTGGAACGAGCCCCGCTATTGCCGGTTGATGGAGAGGCGCCGATAGGCTGGTTACTGAGCCTCATCGACCTGAGCGCGGAGCGCGAAGCCGAAGAGCAGCGCAGCGTCATGCTGCGTTTTTTGTCCCATGATTTGCGCGCGCCCCACTCGGCGATCCTGGCCCTGCTGGATGTGCAGCGGCATCAGGCCGGGGCGAATAATCCGCTCTTCGATCAGATCGAGCGGCAGGTGCGTCGCGCCTTGGAATTGACCGACGGCTTTGTGCAACTGGCCAAGGCCGAGTCTGAGGCGTATCAATTCCAACCGACGCTGTTCGCCATGTTGGTCCTGGATGTACTTGACCAGGCGCTGCCCATCGCCCAGGCAAAACGCATCCAGTTGATTCATGAAATAGAGGATGAAGAGGCGATGGTGAGCGCGGATCAATCATTGCTGACCCGTGCCCTGTTCAATCTGCTGGAAAATGCCATCAAGTACAGCCCGCCCGACGCCTGCATTTCCCTGCAGGTTCATTGCACGTCGGGTTGGTTGACCTGCAACGTCGCCGACCAGGGCAAGGGCATCAGCGCCGAAGAACTACCGGACCTGTTCAGCCAGTATCGACGGTTTTCCTCGGCTCACGGTGTGGATGGCATTGGCTTGGGACTGTCGATGGTCAAGGCCGTGGTGGACCATCACGAGGGGAAAATCGAATGCCATAGCGTGGTAGGCAAAGGCACGACGTTCAGCCTGCGATTCCCGTTGTTGGCGGAGTAAAGATCGCCCGAACGCGGCCCGAGCCTTCGGACGATCTTTTGGTGCTATAAAAAACTTATGCACCTGTACGTGGCTTTTATGTGTTTATGAAATATGTATTAAAAACAAAGACATAAAACAGAAAAGTAACGGATTTCGAAAAAACGGTGCACAGGTTATCCACAGATATCAAACAGCGGCTTGTTCCGTGGGCACTTCCGCGACAGGACCGGGTGGAAGCGAACCCATCTCCCGTTGGGTCTGTTCGTTCCAGGTTTGTACGCGTTCATTGAGCTCGGCAATAGCACGGGGCCCGCTACCTTCGGCATACATGGGCTTGCCGATCACCACGGTGATGACGCCCGGTGTCCGGAGCCAGCCACCCTTGGGCCAGAACTTGCCGGCATTGTGTGCAATCGGCAGCACCGGCAGGTCAGCGTTTACCGCCAATGCGCTGCCACTGCGGGAGAATTTGCCGATCGTCCCGTAGGGAACACGGGTACCCTCTGGAAAGATCAAAACCCAAACCTTGTCCTTGAGCAGCTCATCACCTTTTTTCGCCACTTGCTTGAGAGCAACCTTGGGGTTGTCCCGGTCAATGGCGATGGGGCGCAGCATTGCCATGGCCCAGCCGAAGAAAGGTACGAACAGCAGCTCACGTTTGAGCACTTGGCTCAGGGGCTCGAAGTAAGCCGAAAGGAAGAAAGTCTCCCAGGTGCTCTGGTGGTTGGACTGGATCACGCACGGCCGCTCAGGCACGTTTTCGGCGCCTTTTACTTCATACCGTATCCCCAGAAAAACCTTGCTCAGCCACAGCGCGCAACGGCACCAGTACACATTGATAAAACGGTAGCGCGTCCTGAACGACATGAAAGGCGCTACAAAAAAACTCAACGTGCACCACAACAACGAACTGGTGCCCAGCAGCAGGTAAAAGAGAAAGGTTCTGATGGCCTGCAATATCGACATAGCGGCATTTACCGTTGCGGGCAGTGCCCGACTGTTTAAGCGCTTCCCGAACAGTCCTTGATCAGGATGTCTTGGGAGCTCTAATTGTGGATAAGTTCAGCGGCAATCGCCGCCAAGTCTTCAAAAATCAGGGTGCCCACCGGCAGGGTCTTGCCCAGAGTCTTCTCGCCTTTGCCGGTCTTTACCAAAACGGGCTGACAATCGACGGCCTTGGCCGCCTCCAGGTCACCCAGGCTGTCGCCGACGAACCACACTCCCGCCAGCGTTACATCGTAGTGAGCGGCAATGGTTTTCAACATGCCCGGCTTGGGCTTGCGGCAATCACAACCTTCGTCCGGCCCGTGCGGGCAGTAGACGATCAGCCCGACTTCACCGCCCTGCTCGGCCACCAATGCGCGCAAGCGCTCATGCATGGCCTCAAGGACCGCGAGGTCGTAGTAACCGCGGGCAATGCCCGACTGGTTGGTGGCAACCGCCACCGTCCAGCCGGCCTTGCTCAACTGCGCGATGGCTTCGATCGAACCGGGGAGCGGCAACCACTCCTCCACCGATTTGATATAAGCGTCGGAGTCGTGGTTGATCACTCCGTCCCGATCGAGAATCAGCAGTTTCAACAGCAGCCCCTCAACCCAGCATGGAAATGTCGGCAATATTGAGGAACAGGCCCCGCAGGCGCGCCAGCAGTGCATAGCGATTCTTGCGAACATCTTCGTTGTCCGCATTCACCATCACGGCTTCAAAGAACGCATCGACAGGATCGCGCAGTGCTGCCAGGCGTGCCAGCGCTTCGGCATACTCGCGCTTTTCCATCAGCGGTTGCACGGACGTAGACGCCTGCTGGATAGCCGAGTTGAGTGAGAACTCCACGGCGTTATCAAAGTACCGCGCCTCAGGTACGGCGAAAATTGTAGGCTCGGCCTTGCTCAGCAGATTCGACACCCGCTTGTTCACCGCCGCCAGCGCTGCTGCTTCCGGCAGTTGGCGGAAAGCCTGCACCGCTTGGACGCGCTGGTCGAAGTCCAGGGCCGAACCGGGCTTGAGGGCACGCACCGACAGATAGGTGGCGACATCGACGCCTTCGTCTTCATAACGCGCACGCAGGCGGTCGAAGATGAATTCCAGCACCGCGTCGGCCAGACCGGCAGACTTGACCTTGCTGCCGAACGCATTGACGGCGAACGCCACAGCGTCGTTCAGGTCCAGGTCCAGTTGCTTGTCGATCAGGATCCGCAGCACACCCAACGCCGCGCGACGCAGGGCGTACGGGTCTTTGCTGCCGGTAGGCAACATGCCGATGCCGAAGATACCCACCAGGGTGTCGAGCTTGTCGGCGATGGCCACGGCCGCACCGGTCAGGGTGGTCGGCAGTTCAGCGCCGGCACCGCGGGGCATGTACTGCTCGTTCAGCGCCAGGGCCACGTCTTGCGGCTCGCCGTCGTTGAGGGCGTAGTAGTAACCGGCAACGCCTTGCATCTCCGGGAACTCACCGACCATTTCTGTGGACAGGTCGCACTTGGACAGGATGCCGGCACGGGCGGCGCGCTGGGCGTCGCCGCCAATGCGTGGAGCGATGAAAGCAGCCAGTTTCGAAACGCGCTCGGCCTTGTCGTAGACGCTGCCGAGTTTTTCCTGGAACACCACGTTCTGCAGGCGTTCGTTGAAGCTTTCCAGCGGTTGCTTCTTGTCCTGCTTGAAGAAGAACTCGGCGTCCGTCAGGCGCGGGCGAACGACTTTCTCGTTACCGGCGATGATCTGCTGCGGGTCCTTGCTTTCGATGTTGGCGACGGTGATGAAGCGCGGCAGCAACTTGCCTTCAGCGTCCAGCAGGCAGAAATACTTCTGGTTGTCCTGCATGGTGGTGATAAGCGCTTCCTGCGGCACTTCAAGGAAACGTTCCTCGAACGAGCACACCAGCGGCACTGGCCATTCCACCAGCGCGGTCACTTCGTCCAGCAGACTTGGCGGCACGATGGCGGTGCCTTCCTGCTGGGTGGCCAACTCTTCGGTGCGCTTGCTGATCAGTTCGCGACGCTCGTTGGCGTCAGCCAATACGTAGGCGGAACGCAGGTCGGCCAGGTAATTGGCCGGCGAGGTGATGCGCACGCTCTGCGGATGATGGAAGCGGTGACCGCGGGAATCGCGACCGGCCTTCTGGGCCAGGATCGTGCAGTCGATGACTTGGTCACCGAGCAGCATCACCAGCCATTGGGTCGGACGCACGAACTCTTCCTTGCGCGCGGCCCAGCGCATGCGCTTGGGAATCGGCAGGTCGTTCAGGGAATCTTCGACGATGGTCGGCAACAGGCTGGCGGTCGGCTTGCCCTTGATGCTCTGGCTGTAGCGCAGCTTCGGCCCGCTCTGGTCGATTTCGCTCAGGTCCACGCCACATTTCTTGGCGAAACCGAGGGCGGCTTGGGTTGGGTTGCCGTCGGCATCGAACGCGGCCTGGCGTGGCGGGCCGTCGAGGTTGATGCTGCGGTCCGGCTGCTGGGTCGCCAGGGCGGTGATCAGCACGGCCAAACGACGCGGTGCGGCGTAGACATGCTTGGCTTCGAAGTTCAGGCCAGCGGCTTGCAGGCCCTTCTCGATACCGGCCAGGAACGCATCGGCCAGGGTGTTCAGGGCTTTGGGTGGCAGTTCTTCGGTGCCCAGTTCAACCAGAAAATCTTGAGCACTCATTGTGCAGCCTCCAGCTTAGCCAACACTTCATCACGCAAATCCGGGGTCGCCATCGGGAAGCCCAGCTTGGCACGGGCCAGCAGGTAGGCTTGCGCAACGGAACGCGCCAGGGTGCGTACACGCAGGATGTATTGCTGGCGCGCAGTCACGGAAATCGCCCGGCGTGCGTCCAGCAGGTTGAAGGTGTGGGACGCCTTCAACACCATTTCATAGCTCGGCAACGGCAGCGGCTGGTCCAGTTCGATCAGGCGCTTGGCTTCGCTTTCATAGAAATCGAACAACTCGAACAGCTTGTCGACGTTGGCGTGTTCGAAGTTGTAGGTCGATTGCTCCACTTCGTTCTGGTGGAACACGTCGCCGTAGGTCACTTTGCCGAACGGGCCGTCGGCCCATACCAGGTCGTAGACCGAGTCCACGCCTTGCAGGTACATGGCCAGACGTTCCAGGCCATAGGTGATTTCGCCGGTCACCGGGTAGCACTCGATGCCACCCGCTTGCTGGAAATATGTGAACTGGGTCACTTCCATGCCGTTGAGCCAGACTTCCCAGCCCAGGCCCCAGGCGCCCAGGGTTGGCGATTCCCAGTTGTCTTCAACGAAACGAATGTCGTGCACCAGCGGGTCGAGGCCGACGTGCTTGAGCGAGCCCAAGTACAGCTCCTGGAAGTTTTCCGGGTTCGGTTTCAGGACCACCTGGAACTGGTAGTAGTGCTGCAGACGGTTCGGGTTTTCGCCGTAGCGGCCGTCAGTCGGGCGGCGGCTGGGCTGCACATAAGCGGCGTTCCAGGTTTCCGGGCCGATGGCACGCAGAAACGTGGCAGTGTGGAAAGTGCCGGCGCCTACTTCCATATCGTAGGGCTGAAGTACCACGCAACCTTGCTCGGCCCAGTATTGCTGGAGGGCGAGGATCAAGTCTTGGAAGGTACGCACGGCTGGCGTAGGCTGGCTCACGAAATTCACCTGTTTCTTGGGCTGCGATTTAAAGAGCGGGAGTATACCCGATTCGTTCGTGCGCACGCCCCCTGGAGCCTTATGCCACGCTGCTTTTGGTGTTCTGACGATCCTTTGTACATGGCTTATCACGATCAGGAGTGGGGCACGCCGCTGCGCGATGCGCAGGGTTTGTTCGAGTTGCTTTTGCTCGAAGGGTTCCAGGCCGGGCTGTCCTGGATCACCGTTTTGCGCAAACGCGAGCGCTACCGGCAAGTGCTGTTCGGCTTTGACGTCCAGCGCGTGGCGCAGATGAGCGATGCAGAAATCGATGAGCTGATGCTCGACCCCGGCATCATCCGCAACCGCCTCAAGCTCAATGCGGCCCGGCGCAATGCCCAAGCCTGGCTGGCCCTGGAGGATCCGGTGGCGTTCCTCTGGTCGTTCGTGGACGGCAAGCCGGTCATCAACCACTTCAAGGACCGCTCCGAAGTGCCGGCCATCACGCCCCAGGCCGTGCAGATGAGCAAGGGCCTGAAAAAAGCCGGCTTCACCTTTGTCGGGCCGACCATTTGTTACGCCTTGATGCAGGCCTCGGGAATGGTCATGGACCATACCCAGGACTGCGACCGCTACGCGGAGCTGGCAAACGGCGGTTAGAATAGCCGGCTCGCAACACGCCCATGAATTCAGGAGTGACCTGTGGATAAGTTGAAAGGCGCCTTGCTGGTCGGCGCTCTGCGGTTGTTTGCGATGCTGCCTTGGCGCGCGGTGCAGGCGTCGGGTTCGGCCATCGGCTGGCTCATGTGGAAGCTGCCCAATCGTTCCCGCGACGTGGTGCGGATCAACCTCGCCAAGTGTTTCCCCGAGATGGACCCGGCCGAGCGCGAACGTCTGGTGGGCCAAAGCCTCAAGGACATCGGCAAATCCCTGACTGAAAGCGCCTGCGCCTGGATCTGGCCGGCCCAGCGTTCCATCGACCTGGTGCGGGAAGTCGAAGGCCTGGACGTATTAAAAGAAGCGCTCGCTTCCGGCAAAGGCGTGGTGGGCATCACCAGCCACCTGGGCAACTGGGAAGTGCTTAACCACTTCTATTGCAGCCAGTGCAAACCGATCATTTTCTACCGTCCGCCCAAGCTCAAAGCGGTGGATGAATTGCTGCGCAAACAGCGCGTGCAACTGGGCAACAAAGTCGCGGCGTCGACTAAGGAAGGTATCCTCAGCGTCATCAAAGAGGTCCGAAAGGGCGGTCAAGTGGGCATTCCCGCCGACCCGGAACCGGCCGAGTCTGCCGGTATCTTCGTCCCCTTCTTCGCCACCCAGGCCCTGACCAGCAAGTTCGTACCGAACATGCTCGCCGGTGGCAAGGCCGTCGGCGTATTCCTCCACGCCCTGCGCCTGCCGGACGGCTCCGGCTACAAAGTCATCCTCGAAGCCGCCCCAGACGCCATGTACAGCACCGACACCGAAACCGCCTGCGCCGCCATGAGCCAGGTTGTGGAGCGTTATGTACGCGCCTACCCGAGCCAGTACATGTGGAGCATGAAACGCTTCAAAAAACGCCCGCCAGGCGAGGCGCGGTGGTACTGAAGGCCTGTTGCTGCATATGAGTGACACAGGGATTTGTGGTGAATGCAGGATATGCGAACACCCAAGAACCCATGTGGGAGCCGAGCTTGCTCGCGATGACGGCGGCCCATTCAACATCAGTGCAAGCTGAACCACCGCTATGGCGAGCAAGCTCAGTTCCCACGGGGATTTGTGATGGATGCGATATCTGTGAACAACCCGGAAAAACTGTGGGAGCGAGCCTGACAGACAACACATATCCAACCGAACGGCTCACCCTGTGGCGAGGGAGCTAGCTCCCGCTGGGCTGCGCAGCAGCCCCAACCAAGCTGACACATTCTTTCAGGCACAGAGGTCTATTTTTCCAAGCACAGTGCGGGCTGAATGTCCTAAGCTCGCCTATCCCCAATCAGCCAAGGACGCGTCAATGGGCATTCGAGGTAATGACCGCCAGATCGACAACATCGAGCTCAATGTCAGCGACATCGCCCGAAGCAAAGCCTTCTATGCGAGCGCATTCGGCTGGAGTTTCGTCGACTACGGCCCGACCTACACCGAATTCAGCGACGGTCGTCTGACCGGTGGCTTCACGACCGGTGAACCTGTGCGCCCAGGCGGCCCGTTAATCATCCTGTACGCGGATGACCTTGAAGGCACCCAACTCAGACTCAAGGCCGCTGGGGCGATCATCAGCCGTGAAGTGTTCGATTTCCCCGGTGGCCGACGTTTTCACTTTATCGATCCGGATGGCTATGAGCTGGCGGTGTGGTCGGCTTCCTGATGGCTGATTGATCACGAGGAGGCGCAAAGCCTCAATCGTGTCCATGATTAAGGACCTGCGATATCGGTGACGTTGGAATGGCAAAGCCATCTCTAAATCCGTCGGATTACCGTCCGTTCAGAAATATCGCACTTCCTCTGGTTCATTAATCAAGGAGTCCCCTCATGAAAATCGACTTCACCGGACGCCACGTCTTAGTCACCGGCTCCTCCAGCGGCATTGGTTTCGCCACAGCCAAAGGCTTCCTCGAGTCCGGCGCCCACGTGGTCATCAATGGTCGCAGCGAGAGCAGCGTGGAGGACGCGTTGCAGCGGTTGGGCGACCTTGCTTCAAATGCCGCTGGCTTTGTGGGTGACCTTAGTCATGAGGCTGGCTGCCAGGCACTGATCGCCAAGCACCCAAGCTTCGATATCGTCATCAACAACCTGGGCATTTTCAAACAGGAAGACTTTTTCGAAACGCCGGACAGCGAATGGCAGCGCTTTTTCGAAACCAACGTGATGTCGGGCGTGCGGGTTTCCAGGGCCTACGCGCCGGGCATGGTCGAGCGCGGTTGGGGGCGGATTGTGTTTGTCTCGTCGGAATCGGGTCTGAACATCCCCGCCGACATGATCCACTACGGCTTTACCAAAACCGCCCAACTGTCCATTGCTCGCGGCCTGGCCAAGCGCCTCGCCGGCACCGGCGTTACGGTGAATTCGGTACTGCCTGGGCCGACGCTTTCCGAAGGAGTTGCCCAGATGCTCCAGGCAGACGTTGAGCGTAGCGGGGAAAGCCTGGAAAAGGTCGCGGCGGATTTCGTCAACCAGCACCGTAGCACCTCGATCATCCAGCGTGCGGCGCGCGTCGAGGAAGTCGCCAACATGATCATCTATGCCAGCTCGGAACAGGCCTCGGCCACCACCGGTGCGGCGTTGCGTGTGGATGGTGGGGTGGTGGATAGCATCGTTTAGGGCCCTATGACACGTTGCAAAAAAACGCCGCTTCCTCATGAGAGATAAGCGGCGTTTTTTCTTTTGGAAGCAACATGGGTTGATTTGACCCGTTTTCGGAGCGTTGAAGGGTTTGTTCAGCCTACCCGGTTTTCGATCAAGCGATCCGAGCCGCCTTCGGCTAAACGTTTTTCGATCAGTCGATCCGAACCACCTTCAGCGACACGTTTTTCGATCAGCCGATCTGAACCACCTTCAGCGACACGTTTATCGATCAGCCGATCCGAACCGCCTTCGGCTACACGTTTTTCGATCAGCCGATCCGAACCACCTTCGGCGACACGTTTATCGATCAGCCGATCCGAACCACCTTCAGCGACACGTTTATCGATCAGCCGATCCGAACCGCCTTCAGCGACACGTTTTTCGATCAGCCGATCCGAACCACCTTCGGCGACACGTTTATCGATCAGCCGATCCGAACCACCTTCAGCGACACGTTTATCGATCAGCCGGTCCGAGCCGCCTTCGGCGACACGTTTATCGATCAGCCGGTCCGAGCCGCCTTCGGCGACACGTTTATCGATCAGTCGATCCGAACCGCCTTCGGCGACACGTTTATCGATCAGCCGATCCGCACCACCTTCAGCGACACGTTTTTCGATCAGCCGGTCCGAGCCGCCCTCAGCGACCGTAGGTTGAACAAAAGAAGTTGCGAATGCATTGCCGAGCGCCAGTGCGAGAAGCGAGCCAACAAGCGTTTTGTTGAAAGTGTTCATGTCCTGATCCTTTTTATTCGTAGATGAAGTGAGTTAGACGGTGACGTGCAAACGGACGTCGACGTTGCCGCGTGTCGCGTTGGAGTACGGGCAGACCTGGTGAGCCGCGTCGACCAGCGCTTGAGCATCGGCTTGATCCAGACCCGGCAGATTGATGTGCAGGTCAATGTCCAGACCGAAACCGCCAGGGATCTGGCCGATGCCGACGTGTGCCGTGATTGAGGCGTCAGCAGGGATGCTGCGTTTGCTTTGGCTGGCGACAAACTTCAATGCGCCGATGAAGCAGGCCGAGTAACCGGCGGCGAACAACTGCTCAGGGTTGGTGGCTTCACCACCGGCGCCGCCCAGGGCTTTTGGTGTGGCCAGTTTCACGTCGAGAATCTTGTCGCTGGAAACAGCACGGCCATCACGGCCACCAGTGGAGGTTGCGACTGCGGTATAGAGAACGTTCATGGTGTTTCCTCGCTTGCTGATTGGTTTGACCGATTTTGTTTGCGCTAAATGTTTGTGCGCTAACCAGTTGAGATAAAATTAACGGACAAATAGTTTGCGCGCAATATAAATTTTTGAAAATTTGCCGAATTTGAATTAACCAGTTGATCCGAAAGGAAATTTATTTTTAAGCGCCGCCGTGTCGACAGAGCGTGTGGGCCGCGAAGTGATTCAAGGGGAAGGAGGTGCTAGGGGGTATCAGCAGGGCCAGCGCAATTGCAGACCTTCGGAGAAAGGGCGTTCAAAGTAGAATGATGGGCTTCTCGATCATTCCCACGCTCCTGCGTGGGAATGCCGCCAGGGACGCTCCGCGTTCCGCTTTTGGAAGGTGATGCAGAGCGTGGACACGATCAAATTCCAACTGATGATGTAAGCCAATCCGACTAAGCAACAGCCACTCGATTACGCCCCAAGGCCTTTGCTCGATACAGAGCTTTGTCCGCATCGTTCATCAGGCTGTGAAGGTCCTTATTACAAGCCTCCGTCGACGCGACGCCGAGGCTGGCTGATATGCAGTGAACAGGCTCGATCATCAAACCCGCAATCGTATCGATGAGCTGTTCTGCAATTTGGGTAGCGACTTCGATGGAAGTGTCCGGAAGCAGGATGGCGAACTCTTCCCCGCCTAGCCGACCATGAATATCCGTTCCCCGAAACGACGAACTGATGACCGCCCCCATCTGGCGCAGAACCTGATCCCCCACCTGATGGCCGTAGGTGTCGTTGATGTGCTTGAAGTGATCCATGTCCAGCATGACGGCGCACAACCCTACCCGCTTGGCCTTGCATTCGTCGTAGAGCTGTTGGGCATGCTCGAAAAAAGCCCGACGGCTCTTCAGGCCGGTCAATTCATCGGTTTGGGCTGCGCGAGTTGAAATGCTGTTGGCCTGTTCCATTTCGCGGGTGAGTCGAAAAGCGGTTTCCAGTGCCTGGGACATTTTGTGTGTAGCGCGGGCGGCAAATGCTGCGAACACCAAAATCGAGAGTGCGATGCCCACTTGAATCGGCGACGGTTGAAACAGCAGCCAGGCGGTGCACGGCAACAGCACCAGGCCAATGGAGACGAGGGTCATATCACGGTAGGCGGAGTAGCAGGACACCGCGCTGACGGACATGCCGACAGTAAAAAGCATGACCAATGCCTGGGACAACAGATCGTCCGCCGGCATGACCGCTAATGCGCCTCCTCCCCAGATGCTGGCGGACAATACCAGTGTGATCCAGTATTTGCGCTCCCAGCGTTGGGGGGTGCGCTCGCTTTCGTCGCTGCGAACATAGGCAACGAACAACGAAATGCGCAACAGCGTCGAGCCAGTCAAGATGGCCAACCACCAAAAGATGACGCTGTGTTCAAAGCGATCCCAGCACAGCCAACACAGCATGATGGCAGCGAGGTAGCTCCCGAACACCGCAGAAACCGATTGGCGAAACAGTTGCTGCAGTCGGTCAGTTCGCACCTGCTCGGCTATGAAGAAAGCCTGGTCATTCCGAGATCCTGGGCAATCCATGTGATCCACCTGATCGTGACGCAACTGAAAGAGAGCGATTGTGGCACCCTGCCAGTAAGGCGAACAACTGAATTACACCCACAGTCCCGATATC
The DNA here is from genome assembly GCF_900156295.1 of Pseudomonas sp. A214. Classification (NCBI taxonomy): domain Bacteria; kingdom Pseudomonadati; phylum Pseudomonadota; class Gammaproteobacteria; order Pseudomonadales; family Pseudomonadaceae; genus Pseudomonas; species Pseudomonas sp. A214. Next base: position 725,438 of record NZ_LT707062.1, on the reverse strand, counting down.
CCGATTAAACCGAACCCCGTGGCGAGGGAGCTTGTTCCCGCTGGGCGGCGAAGCAGCGCCAACCATTCCTACAGACAAATCGCATCGTCTGCTTTACCGGATCAGGCAGGCATCAATCCCGCCTCCTGATAGCTCGATATCAAATCATCGAACAGGCTCACATCCGCCCGAGTTCGCGCGATTAACTGAGCACCCGCCACAGCGGTGTAAATAGCGAGGGCTCGGCGTTCACATTCTTGCGTGCCGCCAGTTCCGGCATCTGCCAATACCTGGGCAAGCCACGTTACGTTACCGTCCACAAAGGTCCTGATCTCTCGTGACACCTCATCGGGAAGGTCTTCGTATTCGGCTGCCATGAAGCTGGACAGACAAAGTTTGTTGCCGTCCTGAAGCGACGTTCGAAAAATGGCGGCGTACAGCTGCACGCACTCCTTAGGATCGGTATTGCCGGCCCGGATCCCTTCAAGCACCCGCCGCGTGTCCTGCCAGTAGCGTTCAGCAACCGCCGCGGCCAGGCCGGCCTTGCTCGGGAAGTGGTAATAAATGCTGGCGTTCTTGATGCCCACCTCTTCGGCAATGTTACGGAAATTTATCCCATTGTAACCGTGCAGTTGTGCAGCGGATTTCGCTGCCGCCAAGATGGCTTCTCGAGCATTTTCGTTCACGTTTTGGCCTCGTTTCGAAATTCGATTCACTCATGTCGTCGCGATTCTACGCCCGGATTTGCTTACCTGCCAATTGTCAGGTAGGGGATTGACAGCGCCCGATCTCCAGCTCAATCTTTTACCTACCAATTGACAGGCAGGTAACCGAATCATGACTTCTTCACAACAGAGCGCTGATGTTTACACCGTTCCTACGATGAAAATTTACGATTGGTTCAACGGCCCTTACCCCGCCCGAGTGCGCATAGCGCTGGCGGAGAAGGGATTGCTCTCGAAAATCGAATTCGTGTCGGTGAATCTCTGGAGCGGCGAACATAAGCAACCCGAGTTCCTGGCCCTCAATTACTCCGGGACACTGCCCGTGCTGGAGCTGAGCGATGGGACGCTGATTGCCGAGTGCACGGCGATTACCCAATACCTGGATAGCCTGGTCGGCGAACCGACGCTGACGGGCGAAACACCTGTTGAAAAAGGCCTCATCCACATGATGACCAAGCGCGCCGAGATCGAGTTTCTCGATGCGGTCAGCATGTACTTCCACCATGCAACGCCGGGCCTGGGCCCAAAGGTCGAGCTGTACCAGAATGCAGAATGGGGCGGCCGAATGGGCGATAAGGCGATCAGAGGCATGCGCTATTTCGACAACCTGCTCAAAGACCGGCCTTTTGTAGCGGGTGACAAGTTCTCGATGGCCGATATTGCGGTGCTGGGCGGCATGATCTTCGCCTCGCTGGTGCAGCTCTCCGTTCCTGAAGAATGTGTCGCATTGCGCGCATGGCATGCCAGGATGCAGGAACGTCCCAGCGTGCAGACATGGCGTGCCATGGTCGAGCGTGGCGTTGAGCCGCGATAGTGGGTAAACCCGCCAAAGAAAAACCCGACGCTTTAGGTCGGGTTTTTCCTGGATATTCCGACCCGCAAGTGAGTCACGGGTGGAAAAGGGGTGGAGCGTAATCTTGAAAGAGCACGAGCAAGCCTTGTTTACGGGTCACTCGACTTGCGACAGCTTAGCGTCGTCGCAACCGGCAGCACGGCACTCGCGCTCGACAGCCTTGAGTATGACGATACGCGCCTCGGTCTTCTCATTGGCACAGTCCAGGTAGAGCAGGCCATCGTTGGAACAGGCGTTGTCACGGATTTTGATCCACTGGATTTGAGCGGCTTTCACTTTTTTCTTTTGCTCCGGGTTCAGAGCACTCATCGTCTTCTTGTATTGCTCGTTGATTTCCTGATCCGACTGAACCATTTTCAGCGACGCGCAATAGGTCCTGTCATAGGCGTTTCTAGGGTTATCGCAACTCATCGCAGATGCCGATGCCGATGCCATTGCCAGCAATGTCCCAACCAACAAAGACTTGATCACTCACTTCACTCCCTGAATGCCCTCTATTCATTAGAGGTCGCGGCGGGGAATTTATCATGAGGGTTGTAGAACAATGAAGCAGATCCTAGGGCGTATTCGGCCTGAACAACGGGCAAATGCTGCTAGGCGGTCGGGAGCAAGTGATTGCTGAAAAAGGCTGCGTAGCTCTCGCCGCCCTCACCGATGCGACTGTCCCGACCAAAGTCGGCGCGCCCGTAGCCCCCTCCACCCCTGCGACTGCAAAGCGGACCCGAAAGACAAGCAACCACCACTCCCCGTCCGCCAGGCTACCCAACCTTGCGCCTTTGCCTACAACTACGCCAGCATCCGCCCGTTTATGCGCCTTGTCCTCGGGGGTCTACGTTCCGCTTCGGGCCGGCAACTAGCGCACTGTAACTTTCCTAAAGTTGCCGAGGCTCAGCCGCGCAGCCTCGATAATCTCAGGACTGTTTACTTCTTCTAAGATCCGTAGAGCATTATTTTAATACCGAGGATGACTACCAAATTCGAAGACCATCATGTTTGCAAAGTACTTGTCCAAATCAAGTAAGTCCCGACAGGTACTACCTTCATAATAAAGTAAGCCGGAGCCGCGATGGTTTGTATTGTTAAGTTTATCGCACTTTTTGGTGTTTCGGACTAAAGCTATACACAAAGCAGCCGATATTTTGCGTGAGCTTTATATAGTTGCATAACGAACGAAAAATCACATAGGGAGTACAAAATGTCGTGGGGTTCAGTCAATGCATTTCATATATATGCAACTGTTGGTGTGGGCATCTGCTCCGTATCCTTAATGTTTCTTATACGTGATCCAAAAACACCGAAGTGGTTAGATGTTGCAGTTGCAATTACCCTACTGCTATTGGCGGCACTTTTTTTAGGCTTGGTACAGTCTATTTTTAATATTTTGCCAGAGGACACAATTAGCGATAGAGATTTAAAAAGTGAGTATCAAGTAGCGCTTTATGTTATTCCGTTCTTCACGGCTGGTCTTGCGACTAATCTGTTATCAAATATTATTTTGAACCAGCGCGACTACACAGATACGATGAGCTTCTATGAGGCTGCACGAAGGACAGCTTGGTTTATCTGGATTGCTTTTCTCACTTCGACCTTTGTGGGGCTACTTATGTATGTGGGGTACAAGCAAATAGAGAAATGGTCTATAAGCCGATAATTAAATAAGTTGGAAAAATGTTGCCTGTCCGATTTCTGATTATCGATGAAAATGGAACAGGTAGATTGTGGTGGGGGAATTGTATTTATACTTTGCCTCATTCGAACTGCAATAAACGATGTCGCAAGGATCGCTTATGAGAAACTCAAAAAAAGTAGCGTTGCTTTCAATTGCTTTATCTTCTTTTGCTTTAACTTGGGTCTGTTTTAAATCATTTCCTCTCTCAAGTGTAACCGCTGCTTGGTTAAATCTCGGGGCAGGTTTATTGGCTATACTTGCTATTATGTGTGTCGCTAGTGAGTATTTTTCACCTCCAAAGCCAGGAGATAATATACGAGCGCCGGATAAATTCACCCGAGTAACAGCTGGACTAACGGGTCTTGCATCAGGCGTATTTTGGGTTGCAAGTGCCTGGTATGGAATTTTTCCACCACCCGCGTAACTACTTGATCTATTCCTCTCACTGAGTGGAAGTAAACTTCCTGCCCATCGTCCCATCGACATTCCAAACCAAAAAACGGGCCTGCATTCCCACGCAGCCCCGTTTTTTTTTACCACCCGATCAGATCAAAACGCCGGCAAAACCGCCCCTTTGTACTTCTCAAGAATAAAAGCCTTCACTTCCGGCGTATGCAGCGCCGCCGCCAGCTTCTTCATCGCCTCACTGTTCTTGTCGTCCTCACGGGCAACCAGAATATTCACATACGGCGAGTCGTTCCCTTCAATCACCAACGCATCCTTGGACGGATCAAGCTTGGCCTCCAACGCATAGTTGGTATTGATCAACGCCAGATCCACCTGAGTCAGCACCCGCGGAATGGTCGCGGCTTCCAGCTCACGGAACTTCAAATCCTTCGGGTTCTCAACAATGTCCTTGGTCGTCGACAGGATGTTGTTGGAATCCTTCAGCGTGATCACCCCGTGCTTCGCCAGCAGCAACAGCGCACGGCCGCCGTTGGTGGCGTCGTTAGGGATGACCACGTTGGCACCGCCTGGTACTTCTGCCAGTGTCTTGAACTTGCTGGAGTACGCGCCCAAAGGTTCCAGGTGCACGCCGGTCACGCTCACCAGGTGGGTGCCCTTGGCTTTGTTGAACTCATCCAGGTACGGCTGGTGCTGGAAGAAGTTGGCGTCCAGGCGCTTTTCGGCGACTTGGACGTTCGGCTGGATGTAGTCGGTGAAGACTTTGACCTTGAGGTCCACGCCTTCTTTGGCCAGGGCCGGTTTGACGAATTCGAGGATTTCCGCGTGCGGCACCGGCGTCGCCGCGACGGTCAGGGTGTCGGCGGCGTGGACGGAAAATGCTGCGGCGGCAGCGAAGGCAACCAGTAGTTTTTTCATTCAGCTAACTCCTTGTGGGGCGCCCGCTCTTGGCGCCTGCCAGCGAATGGCCGGCTCATGGTTTATTGGCCGCGAGGCCTTACTTTCTAGAGAAATGCACAACCAGTTTGTCGCCCACGGTTTGCAGGACCTGGACCAGCACCAGCAGCAACACCACCGTGACCACCATCACATCGGTCTGGAAGCGCTGGTAACCGAAACGGATCGCCAGGTCACCCAAACCACCGGCACCGACCACACCGGCCATGGCCGTGTAGGACACCAGCGTAATCGCTGTCACCGTAATCGCGGCAAAAATGCCTGGACGGGCTTCCGGCAGCAAGGCGTTGACGATGATCTGGCGCGTGGTCGCGCCCATGGCCTGGGTCGCTTCGATGATGCCGCGATCGACTTCGCGCAAGGCGGTTTCCACCAGGCGGGCGAAGAACGGTGTTGCGCCGACCACCAGTGGCGGAATCGCGCCGGCCACGCCCAGGGAGGTGCCGGTGATCAATACCGTGAACGGGATCATCACGATCAACAGGATGATGAACGGCAGCGAGCGCAAGATGTTGACGATCAGCGACAGCAGCGCATAAACGCCGCGGGCTTCGAGCAACTGGCGCGGGCTGCAGAGGAATAACAACACGCCCAGCGGCAGGCCGAGTAGCACGGTGAAAAGCAGCGAGCCGAAGAGCATCAGCAGGGTGTCGCCGGTCGCCAGCCAGATTTCCAGCCAATCGATGTTGGCGAAGAATGAATTCAACAGTTCCATCAGCGCAGCACCTCCATGTGGACGTCAGCCGCGGTGAAGCGGGCGAATGCCGCCTCCATGTCACCGCCGGTGACGGCGAGGGTCAGTTGCCCGTAGGGGGTGTCTTTGATGCGGTCGATACGACCGGCCAGAATGCTGTAGTCCACGCCGGTTTCCCGGGCGACGGTGCCGAGCAATGGCGCGTAGGTCGCTTCGCCCTGGAACGTCAGACGCACGATGCGCCCTGGTACGTGGGCAAAGTCGTCGCGCTGTTCGCTTTCGTCGATCTGCTCGTCTTCCTGGACGAAACGCTTGGTGGTCGGGTGCTTGGGATGCAAGAAGACCTCGGCCACGGGTCCTTGCTCGACGATCACGCCGGCGTCCATCACCGCCACTTCATCGCAGACGCGGCGGATCACGTCCATTTCATGGGTGATCAGCACGATGGTCAGCTTCAGCTCGCGGTTGATTTCCGCCAGCAGTTGCAACACCGATGCGGTGGTTTGTGGGTCCAGTGCGCTGGTGGCTTCGTCGCACAGCAGGATCTTGGGCTTGGTCGCCAGAGCGCGGGCGATGCCGACGCGCTGCTTCTGGCCACCGGACAACTGCGCCGGGTATTTTTTGGCGTGTTCGGACAAGCCCACCCGCGCCAGCAATTCGGCGACGCGCTGGTCGATTTCGCTGCGGGACAATTCGCCCGCCAGCGTCAGTGGCAGCGCCACGTTGTCGGCCACGGTCTTGGACGCCAGCAAATTGAAGTGCTGGAAAATCATCCCGACCTGCTGACGGAAACGCCGCAAGCCGCTGGCGTCCAGGGCAGTGACTTCCTCGCCGTCGACGATGATCTTGCCGCCGCTGGAGTCTTCCAGGCGATTGATCAGGCGCAACAGGGTACTTTTTCCCGCACCGGAATGGCCAATCAGGCCGAAGACCTGACCGTTCTCAATCGTCAGACTGGTCGGGTGCAGGGCGGGGATATCCCTACCGGCGACCCGGTAGGTTTTATGGACGTTTTGAAACTCGATCACGTAGCGAACCTTGTGGGGCGCGTTGGAAAAGGATCAGCGGTTAGCCGGGCGCGCATTTTAGCCTGTCCGTATAGAGGTTCTTAGCATTTATTTGCGATTGAACCAGCCATTTGGCAATAAGGCGATCAAAGGACATAAAAAAGGAACGCGGCGAACCGGTATCGGTCACTCACTAAGCAACTCGAAAATGCCCGGGTACCGTGCCTGCGGCATCGAACTCAAGAGTCCTGGCCACGGCGGGGATCGCAACGAGGAGTTATGTCTGATGAGTACCAACAAGCCCACCGGCACCGAAAGCCAACTGGCCGGGACCGACACGCTGGATCGCGGCAACACCAACGCCAAGCTTGAAAGCCTGGAACAGTTTCGCTCCGACGCCACCGAGCAGGCGCTGCGCACCAATCAGGGCGTGAAGATTGCCGACAACCAGAACACCCTCCGGGTCGGGGCGCGCGGGCCTTCCCTGCTGGAAGACTTCATCATGCGTGAGAAGATCACGCACTTTGACCATGAGCGCATTCCGGAGCGCATTGTCCACGCCCGCGGCACCGGCGCCCATGGCTACTTTCAGAGCTATGAAGCACATTCGGCGCTGACCAAGGCCGGCTTCCTACAGGACCCGAGCAAAAAAACGCCGGTATTCGTGCGCTTTTCCACGGTGCAAGGTCCACGAGGATCCGGCGACACCGTGCGAGATGTGCGGGGCTTTGCGGTGAAGTTCTTTACCGACGAAGGCAACTTCGACCTGGTGGGCAACAACATGCCGGTGTTTTTCATCCAGGATGCGGTGAAGTTTCCAGATTTCGTCCATGCGGTGAAACCCGAACCCCACAATGAAATTCCCACGGGCGGTTCGGCCCACGACACCTTCTGGGATTTTGTCTCGCTGGTGCCGGAGTCGGCCCATATGGTGATTTGGGCCATGTCTGACAGGGCCATTCCCAAAAGCCTGCGGTCCATGCAGGGTTTCGGCGTACACACCTTCCGCATGATCAACGCCGAGGGCCGGAGCAGCTTCGTTAAATTCCACTGGCGCCCCACAGTCGGCACCTGTTCGCTGGTGTGGGACGAAGCGCAGAAGCTCGCCGGTAAAGATACCGACTACCACCGTCGCGATCTTTGGGAATCGATCGAGATGGGGGACTACCCGGAATGGGAATTTGGCGTACAAATTGTCCCCGAGGAAGACGAGCATAAGTTCGACTTCGACCTCCTCGACCCCACCAAGCTCATTCCCGAAGAGCTCGTTCCTATCACGCCCCTGGGCAAGATGGTATTGAACCGCAACCCGGATAACTTCTTTGCCGAGGTCGAGCAAGTCGCGTTCTGCCCTGGGCATATCGTGCCGGGCATCGATTTCACCAATGATCCGCTGCTGCAAGGCCGGCTGTTTTCCTACACCGATACGCAAATCAGCCGACTCGGTGGGCCGAATTTTCATGAGCTGCCGATCAACCGGGCGATTACTCCGGTGCATAACGGCCAGCGTGACGCCATGCACCGCACCACCATCGACAAGGGCCGCGCTTCCTACGAGCCGAACTCCATCGATGGCGGCTGGCCGAAGGAAACCCCGCCCGGCCCGCAGGACGGCGGCTTCGAAAGTTATCCAGAGCGCATTGATGCCCACAAGATTCGTCAACGCAGCGAGTCGTTTGGCGATCACTTTTCCCAAGCGCGGCTGTTCTACAACAGCATGAGCCCCCACGAGCAGGAACACATCATCGCCGCCTACAGTTTCGAACTGGGCAAGGTGGAGCGGGAGTTCATTCGGGCACGACAGGTCAATGAAATCCTCGCCAACATTGATCTGAAGTTGGCCGAGCGGGTGGCAATAAACCTCGGGCTGCCAGCACCGACCGCCTGCACCGTGGACGTACCGAAACCTTCGTTGGAACAATCCCCCGCCTTGAGTCAGGCGAACCTGCTGTCCGGGGACATCAAGACCCGTAAGGTGGCTTTGCTGGTGGCCAACGGTGTCGATGGAGCGATTATCGATGCGCTCAAGCAAGCCTTGGAAGCCAAGGGAGCTCACGCCAAAGTGCTGGGGCCGACCTCCGCCCCCGTCACCACAGCCGCTGGGCAAAAACTGCCGGTGGATGCGTCCATGGAAGGTATGCCGTCCATTGCCTTTGATGCGGTGTTCGTCCCAGGTGGCGCGGAATCGATCAAAGCCTTGAGTGCGGACGGCGTGGCGTTGCATTACGTACTGGAAGCCTACAAGCACCTGAAAGCCATCGCGCTCAACGGCGAGGCCCGGCAATTGCTGGTGCTGTTGAAGCTGGAGGCGGATGCGGGGCTGATTCCCGACGCGGATGCCAGCCAGTTCCCGGCATTCTTCGACGCTATTGCCCAACATCGGGTGTGGGCGCGGGAGCCTAAGGCCAAGGCGATTCCGGCTTGATGGGCGGCTGACAGAGCTTTTGTTGGTAGGACGCTATCGCGAGCAGGCTCGCTCCCACAGTGGTTTTGTGTCGATCACAAAGCCTCATGTGGGAGCGAGCCTGCTCGCGATGCTTTTTAGGGATTGCGCGGTGTCAGCACCATTTGCGCCGGTACGTTGCGCAGAATCTGCTTCTGCAGTTTCAAATCAAACCCCGGGTCCAGTTTCTTGACCCGCTTGGTCAGCAAAGTCGCCAACCACGGATAATCGTCGGTACGCGGCGCCTGGATGCTGACGTCACATTGAAAATTCACCACGTCGGCGGCAATGGCATCCAGTTGTCGACGCATTTTCTGGATATCGCCGATATTCAGCGCAACTGTCGTGCTTTCAGCACTCGGGTCGATCACTTTGGCGACCGGTTTGGCTTCAGCGGCCTTGAGGGCGGCCTCGGCTTTTTCCAGCTCGACCTTGCGGGCCTCGGCAATGGCGCTGTTGACCTCACCGGAGAGCGCCGGCGCCTTGGGCATCAAGGCTCGGGCTCGGCTCAGGGCGGTGGCGGCGGCGTTTACATCGCCTTTTTGCAGGTCAATTTGGCTGCGGCGCAGATACGCCTCGGCCAGTTGCCGTTGGTAGGGTTCCAGCGCCGGGTCTTCCGGCGACTGGGCCTGCAAGGCGGCCAGCTGGTCTTCAGCAGTGGCCAGCTCATTGCCGGCCAGACTTTGTTCAAACTGCGCGAGGGCCGGGCCCCGGGTGTCGGGGGCCTCGGCGACTGGCGGCGAACTCTGGCAGGCGCCCAGCAGCAGGGAAAATGCGACAAGGAGCAGATAACGGGAGGCGAACGGCTTCATTCCTGCGACTCTCTATTTGCGCAAAAAGCGAGCAAGTCTACACCCCTCGGCGGGGCAGGACAAAACTCAGCAGAAATAGCGCGGCGGCGCTGACCACAATCGACGGCCCGGCCGGGGTGTCCTTGAACCACGATAGCGCCAGCCCGCCGCATACTGCGAGCATGCCCAGCAGGCTGGCGCCCAGGGCCATCTGCTCCGGGGAGCGGGCGTGCCGCTGTGCTGCGGCTGCCGGGATAATCAGCAAAGAAGTAATCAGCAATACACCGACGATTTTCATCGCCACGGCAATGACCACCGCAATCAACAGCATCAACGCCAGCCGCAAACCCACCACGGGCAAGCCTTCGACCCGCGCCAGTTCCTCATGCACAGTAACCGCCAGCAACGGGCGCCAGAGCGCTACCAGCAGCAGCAGGACGGCCGCGCTGCCACCCAGGATCCACGAAAGATCCATGGGGCTGATGGCAAGCAGATCACCAAACAGGTAGGCCATCAGATCAATCCGCACGTCATGCATGAAGCTTAGTACCACTAGCCCGAGAGACAGGGTGCTGGGCGCCAGAATGCCCAGCAGCGTGTCGGACGCCAGCGGTTGACGCTGTTGCAGCGTCACCAGCAGCACCGCCAGCAACAGGCAGCCGACGGTCACCGCCACTGCGGGGCTGACGTCCAGCAAAAAGCCCAGGGCCACGCCCAGCAAGGCCGCGTGGGACAAGGTATCGCCGAAATAGGCCATGCGCCGCCAGACCACGAACGAGCCCAGGGGGCCGGCCACCATCGCGAGGGCCAGGCCTGCGAGCAGGGCGTACAACAGAAAATCAGCCATGCTTGCAGCCATCTCCATGAACATGGGTAGTAACAGACGAGTCGCTGACCACCGAACCATGCAGGTCATGGGCGTGATCGTGATGGTGGTGATAAATCGCCAGGCTTTGTGCGTTCTTTCCGAACAGTTCGACGAATGCCGGATCGCCGCTGACCTGCTCGGGATGCCCGGAACAGCAGACGTGGCGATTGAGGCAGACCACCTGGTCAGTGGTGCTCATGACCAGGTGAAGGTCATGGGAAACCATCAGCACGCCGCAGCGGTGACGGTCGCGCAGGCGGGTGATCAGGCTGTACAGCTCGGCCTGACCGGCCACGTCGACCCCTTGTACGGGCTCGTCGAGCACCAGCAGCTCGGGTTCGCGCAGCAGAGCGCGAGCCAGCAACACGCGCTGCATTTCACCGCCGGAAACACTTTGTACCGGACTGTCGATCACCTGTTCGGCACCGACTTCGTTGAGCGCCGCCAGGGCCCGTGCGCGATCCACGCCAGGCACCAGGCGCAAGAAGCGCAGGACCGACAGGGGCAGCGTCGGGTCCACATGAAGCTTTTGCGGCATGTAACCGACCCGCAGCTTCGGCTTGCGCCAGACGCTGCCGCTGTCGGGTTTGAGCAACCCCAGAACGGCACGCACCAGAGTCGTCTTGCCGGCGCCGTTGGGGCCGATCAGGGTGACGATCTGCCCCGGCTCGACGCTCAGGTAGATGTTATCCAGCACGCTCTGGCCGGCGAACGTCACGCCTACGTGCTCGAGACGGATCAACGCATTGCTCATCAGGCCCCCTGGCAACCGGAGCAGAGCCCGACCACTTCGACGGTCTGGGTATCAACCACGAAACCCACTTCTTTGGCGCTGGCAACGATGGCATCGCTGATGGACTTCTGCTCCAGCTCGATGGCTGCGTGGCATTCGCGACAGATCAGGAACTGGCCCTGGTGCGCGTGTTCCGGATGATTGCAGCCAACGAAGGCATTCAACGACGAGATGCGATGCACCAGGCCGTTTTCCAGCAGGAAATCCAGCGCCCGATAAACCGTGGGCGGCGCGGCGCGGCGGCCGTCCTGCTCACTGAGCACCGCGAGTATGTCGTAGGCGCCCAGCGGCTTGTGGCTTTGCCAGACCAGCTCCAGCACGCGTCGACGCAAAGCGGTCAGGCGCAACCCTTGGCGCGCACAGATGGCGTCGGCCTCGGACAGCGCGGTGTGCACGCAGTGAGAATGGTCATGGGGACGACTGGCAAGGGGCGTAATAGGCATGGGCAGCGACGATTTTAGTGAGAGACGTTATTATGTTACCCGTTCTCGCCTCTCCGAGTGGTCATCGTGTCCCGAAATTTTTCGATCTTTGTCGCTTTTGTCGCCAGTTTTCTGCTGATCGGCCCGGCCCAGGCCGAAGTCAAAGTGCTTACCAGCATCAAGCCATTGCAACTGATTGCCGCCGCGGTGCAGGACGGCGTGGCGGTTCCTGAGGTCCTGCTGCCGCCCGGCGCTTCACCTCACCATTACGCCCTGCGGCCTTCCGACGTACGGAAGGTGCAGTCGGTGGATTTGCTCTACTGGATTGGCCCCGACATGGAAAGTTTCCTGCCGCGCGTGCTGAACGGTCGTACGTTGCCGTCCGTCGCGGTGCAGGATGTGCCCGGACTCAAGCTGCGTCACTTCGCCCAGGACAGTCATTCCCACGCCGAAGATGAGCATGACGCCGATGAGCATGATCACCACCATCGCCCCGGCACCATCGATGCCCATCTGTGGCTCTCGCCAACCAATGCCCGGGTGATTGCCGCCAAGATGGCTGCCGACCTCAGCGCGGCCGATCCGGCCAATGCCAGCCGCTATCAAAGCAACCTCAAGGGTTTCAACCAGCGTCTCGATGCGCTGGATGCGCGTTTGAAGACCCGTCTGGCCGGCGTCGCGGGCAAGCCGTATTTCGTGTTCCACGAAGCGTTCGACTATTTCGAAGACCACTACGGCCTCAAGCACGCCGGAGTTTTTGCCGTGGCCACCGAAGTCCAGCCCGGCGCCCAACACGTGGCGGCGATGCGCAATCGCTTGCAGGCCGTGGGCAAGACGTGCGTCTTCAGCGAACCGCCCCTGCGCCCGCGCCTGGCCGAAACCCTGGTGGCCGGGTTACCGGTGAAATTGGCGGAGTTGGATGCGCTGGGCGGCTATACCCCTGCGACGGCGCAAGGGTATGAGCAGTTGCTGGAGAAGTTGGGGAATGATCTGGCGGGGTGCCTGGAGTCGCTATAACTGCCGAGCGCAAACCCTGTGGCGAGGGAGCTTGCTCCCGCTCGGTTGCGCAGCGACCGCAAAATCTTAGGGCTGCTGCGCACGCACCCCAGCGGGAGCAAGCTCCCTCGCCACAGAGGCATTCAGTTGCGTCAGAGGGCGAACGGCAACATCGCACTGACCGTCTGCCGCTGCGCCAGGCGCTGCTGAAACTCCATTGGATCGTGGATCAGTACATCCTGCCCGGCAAAAGACTCGGCGGCGATCAACCGTGACAGCCAGAAGCGCACGCATGCCACGCGCAGCATCGTCGGCCATGACTCGGCCTCGGCAGCGGTGAATGGGCGCAGCGCAGCATAAGCCCCCAACAAGGCCCGCGTCCGTGGGCCATCGAGCACACCGTTGTCATCCGAACACCAGTCGTTCAGGGCGATGGCAACGTCATACAGCATTGGCCCGGAGCAGGCGTTATAAAAGTCGATCAGCCCGGTCAGGTGTGTGCCCTCGAACATCGCATTGTCGCGGAACAGGTCCGCGTGGATGTTGGCCCGGGGCAGCGCCAGAATTTTTTCCTTCTGTTGGGCGATTTCATCCAGCGCAGCCTCCAGCAACCGACGGGGTTCGGCATCCAGGTGCGACAACAGCTTCGCGCCCTCCTCCTGCATCCAGTCCAGGCCGCGATCAGTCTTGCGCTTGATCATGTTGTTCTTGGTCGCCAGGTGCAGATGGGCCAGTAACTCCCCCACCTGGGCGCAATGCTGTGCGTTGGCCTGCTTGATGTGCTTGCCGGCCAGGCGCGGTTGCAGCAGCGCCGGCTTGCCAGCCAGTTCTCGCAGCGCAACGCCGTCGGTGGTACGCAAGGCGTAAGGCACCGGCAGGTCGGCGTCATGCAGTACATCCAACAGCTCGATGAAGAAGGGCATTTCCTGCACCGGGCCGCGTTCCACCAGGGTCAGGACAAATTCACCCTGCTCCAGGCTGATAAAAAAATTGGTGTTTTCGCTGCCGGCGGCGATCCCCTGGAAATCAAGCAGGCGGCCGAGCCCATAAGGGGCGAGAAAGGTTTCCAGCTCGGGCCGAGCCAGGGGAGTGAACACAGACATGGTTAAAAACTGCCAGTACGGGCGCCCATCAGCGAGCGCCGGTTGAAGTCGAGAGCGGTATTACCACTCAAAGATTTTCCACGATGGAATCAGCATATCCGGCTGATCCGAGCGGATGAAATTCCCGTCGCTGCCATCGGCACGGACCAGGAAATAAGGCTTGCCGTTCTTGGGCGTGACCTTGATCGCGTACAGAAAGCCGTTTTGCCGGTACTCCTGAATGGTCCTATCGCCTTCGGTGCGGATGGTGACATCCGGGTCCGCCGAGGGGGCGTCGTCCGCCGCCATGACGGCCAGCGGGGTGATTGCAAACAAGCCAGCCAGTAACAGGCGATTTAGTGTACGCATGATAACCTTGTCCCTTTGTCGTCAACGGTCCCGCTATTCTAGCCCCGGACCCGCCGAAAAGGTTGATCCTGCTCATGAGCCAAGCCCCCCTCGTCCTGGTGGACGGTTCTTCTTATCTTTATCGCGCCTTTCACGCGCTACCACCGCTGACCACCTCCAAAGGCCTGCCGACAGGCGCGGTCAAGGGCGTGCTGAACATGCTCAAGAGCCTGCGCAAACAGTATCCGGACAGCCCGTTCGCCGTGGTGTTCGATGCCAAGGGTGGGACCTTTCGCGATGAGCTGTACGCCGAATACAAGGCCAACCGCCCCAGCATGCCCGACGACATGCGCGTGCAGATTGAGCCGCTGCATGCCAGCGTCAAGGCCCTGGGCTTCCCGCTGCTGTGCGTGGACAACGTCGAAGCCGATGACGTGATCGGCACCCTGGCCCGCAGCAGCGCCGCAGCCGACCGTCCGGTGGTGATCTCCACCGGCGACAAAGACATGGCGCAACTGGTTGACGGGCACATTACCTTGGTCAACACCATGACCGGTAGCGCCCTGGACGTGGCTGGCGTGAAGGAGAAGTTTGGCGTCGCTCCGGAGCAGATCATCGATTATCTGGCACTGATGGGCGATTCTTCCGACAACATTCCCGGTGTTCCGGGCATCGGTCCGAAGACCGCCTCGGGCCTGCTGGTGGGCGTCAATGGCGGCCTGACCGAGCTGTATGCGCAACTGGACATCGTCGCTACCTTGCCGATTCGTGGCGCCAAGACCCTGGCCGCCAAACTCGAAGAACACAAGGAAATGGCCCTCCTCTCCTACGAGCTGGCGACCATCAAGACCGACGTGCCGTTGGATGTCGGTCTCGACGACCTGCAAATGGGCCAGCCGGATCACGAGAAACTCGCCGAGCTGTATACGCTGCTGGAGTTCAAGAGCTGGTTCGAAGAAAACCAGCGCGATGCCAAGCGTGCCGGTCAGGAGATCGTCGAAGCTGCCGACGAACAACCCGGCGCCGCTGAGGCCAAGTACGAGATCATTCTCGACCAGGCACGTTTCGACGCCTGGCTCGCCAAGCTTGAACAGGCGCCGCTGTTTGCTTTCGTCACCGAAACCAATGGTAACGACGCCCAGCATGCGCAACTCGTAGGGTTGTCGTTTGCCGTCGCGCCCTTTGAGGCGGCCTACGTTCCCTTGACCCATTCCTACATGGGCGTGCCGGAGCAACTGGATCGCGACACGGTGCTCAAGGCGCTCAAGCCATTGCTGGAGAACCCGAACAAGCTCAAGGTCGGCCAGCATGCCAAATTCGAAACCAACATCCTGGCCAACTGCGCCATCGGTGGTGATCAAAACAACGGCATTCTTGTGCAAGGCATTGCCTTCGACACCATGCTTGAGTCCTACGTACTGGACTCCACAGCAACCCGTCACGACATGGACAGCCTGGCGCTCAAGTACCTGGGACAAAGCAAGACCGATATCCAGGACATCGCCGGCAAAGGCGTCAAACAGCTGACCTTTGACCAGATTGCCCTGGAACTGGCCGGCCCTTACGCCGCCGAAGATGCGGACGTGACTTTCCGCCTGCACCAGGCCTTGCAGGAAAAACTGGCTGCCACGCCAAGTCTGGGCAAGGTGCTCAACGAAATCGAAATGCCGCTGATGCCGGTCCTGGCACGCATTGAGCGCCAGGGTGCGCTGGTCGATGCCAACCTGCTGGGGGTGCAGAGCGTTGAGTTGGGCGAGAAGCTCGTGGCTCTGGAACGCGAGGCATTTGCCATCGCCGGGGAGGAATTCAACCTGGGTTCACCCAAGCAACTGGGGGTGATCCTCTACGAAAAACTTGGCTTACCGGTGCTCAGCAAAACCGCCAAGGGCCAGGCGTCTACCGCCGAAGCGGTGCTGGCCGAGCTGGCCGAGCAGGATTATCCGCTGCCCAAGGTATTGATGCAGTACCGCTCGCTGAGCAAGCTCAAGAGCACCTACACCGACCGCCTGCCAGAGCAGATCAACAGCCGCACGGGCCGCGTCCATACCAATTATCAGCAAGCGGTCGCCGCTACCGGGCGACTGTCCTCGATCGACCCCAACCTGCAGAACATTCCGATTCGCACCGCCGAAGGCCGCAGGATTCGTCAGGCATTCGTTGCGCCGAAAGGCTACAAGCTGCTGGCGGCGGACTACTCGCAGATCGAACTGCGGATCATGGCGCACCTGGCCAAGGATGAAGGCCTGCTCCACGCCTTCCGCAATAATCTGGATGTGCACCGGGCCACCGCCGCCGAGGTTTTCGGCGTAGAGCTGGACGCCGTCACTCATGACCAGCGCCGCAGCGCCAAGGCGATCAACTTCGGCCTGATCTACGGCATGAGTGCTTTCGGTCTGGCCAAGCAGATCGGTGTGGATCGCAAGCAGTCCCAGGCTTACATCGACCGCTACTTTGCCCGCTACCCAGGCGTACTGGCCTACATGGAGCGCACTCGTGCCCAGGCAGCCGAGCAAGGTTACGTCGAAACCATTTTCGGGCGTCGGTTGTACCTGCCGGATATCAACGCGAAAAATCCGGCTTTGCGCAAAGGCGCAGAACGCACGGCCATCAACGCGCCGATGCAGGGCACTGCGGCAGATATCATCAAGAAAGCCATGGTGGCGGTTGATCGCTGGCTGACTGCGTCGGGGCTGGATGCCAAGGTCATCCTGCAGGTCCACGACGAATTGGTGCTGGAGGTGCGCGAGGATCTGGTCGACCAGGTGCGCGAGGAAATTCGCCAGCACATGAGTGCCGCCGCCACGCTGGATGTGCCGCTCCTGGTGGAAGTGGGCGTGGGCAATAACTGGGATGAGGCGCACTGAGTCTCAACTGCTGAAATTGCCGGGACCTGTGTGGGTCAGGGAGATATGGTAGGCCCTGTGGCGAGGGAAATCCCCTCGCCAAATCGAATCCTGGCCTCATTAGTTCGGAAAATTCCTAAGGTTATTTCCAAAAATAATCTGAACTAAAACCGTGAATTGCTACTCAGAGTTTCTGAAAGGCTGGTGAAGCCCTTCAATGCTCCTATGTTGTGTTAAGTGTTGGCAGATATCTGGACCCCGCCCTAGCGGTCCGGAACTTGGACCCCGAACTTCCCCCTCCCCATACGAAGTCCGGGGTTTTTTTTGCCCGCGATTTGGCTTATTCCGCCTCTTCGCTGCCCTTGTCTGCCAATTCCATCCAGTCGGCCAATACAGTGTAGGCCTCTTCCAGGCCCATGCGCTTGGGCGCCGAGAACAACTGGATGGTGATCGTCTCGCCCCACCCTTTGCGAATTTCCGACTGCACTTTGAGCAGGGTGTTCTTGGCTGCGCCGTAGGTGAGCTTGTCTGCCTTGGTCAGCAGGATGTGCATCGGCATGCCGCTGGCGACAGCCCAGTCGAGCATCAGCAGATCGAAGTCGGTCATCGGATGGCGGATGTCCATCATCAGAATCAAGCCTTTCAAACTCTCGCGGCTGCCCAGATAGGCTTCCAAATGGCGCTGCCAATGCTGCTTGAGCGGAATCGGTACTTTCGCGTAGCCGTAGCCGGGCAGGTCGACCAAACGGCGTTCATCGTCTAGCTTGAAGAAGTTCAAGAGCTGCGTGCGGCCCGGAGTTTTCGAGGTGCGTGCCAGGCTTGCATGGGTCAGGGTGTTCAGTGCGCTGGATTTACCGGCGTTGGAACGCCCGGCGAAAGCCACTTCAAAGCCTTCATCGTCGGGGCATTGATCGACTTTGGCGGCGCTGAGCATGAAGGTGGACTGTTGGCACAGGCCGAGGATGGGGTTCTTCAGTTGCATGGGATTTCCGATGTGGGTGGCGTCGGGAATGGACGCGGCAAGCTGTGTCGTTTCCGTTTCAGTGACGCCAGTATATAATGCCGCAGATTTTGTGTGCGCTTTGTCCCAGCGTAGGATGAAGCTCACGGGAGCGACCGACTGAAATTGCGCACTAGAACGCAGCTCGCTCTCAACCCTGAAAAGGTCGTTTTATGACGAAATGGCTGCTAGCTGCCGGTGTCTTGATGCCGCTTTACAGCGCTCAGGCTACACAGGATCCGGAAGCTGTGTACAACCGTGTTTGTGGTGCCTGTCATTCCGGCCAACTCCCCATGGCACCCCGCAAGGGTGATCAGGAAGCTTGGACGCCGAGGTTGGCGAAAGGTATGGAGACGCTGGTGCAACACGTGACCCAGGGTTTCAAGGCGATGCCGCCGCGTGGTTTGTGCATGGACTGCAGTGCCGAGGATTACCGAGCCATCATCCAGTGGATGAGCGAGTAAACCCGGTCCATAACTCTTTAACCCTTAGCCGTAGTTGGATTAGCTGATGAACAAACTGATCGTGAGTCTGCTGTTGACATTGGGGATATCCGGCGTAGCCCATGCCGCTGGCGATGCCGCCGCCGGCCAGGCGAAAGCCGCCGTATGTGGGGCCTGCCATGGTCCGGATGGCAACAGCATGGCACCAAACTTTCCGAAACTGGCGGGCCAGGGCGAGCGTTACCTGACCAAGCAGTTGAAGGACATCAAGGACGGCAAGCGTGTCGTGCTGGAAATGACCGGCCTGCTGACCAACCTGAACGATCAGGACCTGGCGGACATGGCGGCTTATTTCGCCAGCCAGAAGGGCAGCGTTGGCGCCGCCGATCCAAAACTGGTCGCACGTGGTGAAGCGCTGTTTCGCGGAGGCAACCTGGAAAAGGGGCTTCCAGCTTGCACCGGTTGCCACTCGCCTGACGGCAAAGGTAACGCAGCGGCCGGCTTCCCGCACCTTGGGGGCCAGCACGCTCAGTACATTGCCAAGCAGCTGACTGACTTCCGCAAGGAAGCAGACGGTCGTAACAATGATGGCGAGGCGATGATGCGCACCATTGCCCGCAAGCTGAGCGACGAAGAGATCGCGGCGGTGGCCAGCTACATCCAGGGCCTGCACTAAGACCGTTGGCCGGGCGTTGTGAGGGTTTACATCTCTTGCAACGTTAACGCTCGATTAATCTGTCGATGCGAACATCAAAAGGGTGGCTTTGGCCGCCCTTTTTTGTGGCCGCTACCGTTACACTAGCGAACTTGAACCCGTCACGGCCTGTCTGAAAAACACGCCTCGCGAGGTCACCTCATTGTCCAGGAGTAAAGCATGCGTAATCTGATCATCAGCGCCGCGCTCGCCGCTGTCAGCCTGTTCGGCATGGCCGCCCAAGCCAACGCCGAGGAATCGAAAGCCCCTTACGTCGAATTGAGCAATCCCGTTCCGGTGGCCGTGCCTGGCAAGATCGAAGTGGTGGAACTGTTCTGGTACGGCTGCCCGCATTGCTACGCGTTCGAGCCGGTCATCAACCCATGGGTCGAGAAACTGCCTTCGGACGTTAACTTCGTACGCATTCCGGCCATGTTCGGCGGCCCATGGGACGCCCACGGCCAGATGTTCCTGACCCTCGAAGCCATGGGCGTCGAGCACAAGGTTCACGCTGCAGTGTTCAATGAGATCCAGGTTGAGAAGAAGCGTCTGACCGATCCTGAAGAAATGGCTGAATTCCTCGCCACCCAAGGTGTGGACAAGGACAAGTTTCTGGCGACGTTCAACTCCTTCGCCATCAAGGGCCAGATCAACAAAGCCAAAGAACTTGCCAAGAAATACGAGATCACTGGCGTACCCACCATGGTCGTCAACGGCAAATACCGCTTTGATATCGGTTCGGCCGGTGGTGCTAACCAGGCGCTGGAGCTGGCCGACCAGCTGATTGCCAAAGAGCGAGCGGCAACCAAGGCCGCCGCCAACTAAGCGCGGCGCTGACCATGGCCCGCTGGAGCACCGAACGCGTCGTTGGCCTGCATGAACCGCGGGTCAATGAGCATCATATCGCCTCCACGGGCCTGCCTGCCGACAACTGCCTGCGGCTGCTCAGTTTCAATATTCAGGTGGGCATCAGCACAGAGCGTTACCGGCATTACCTGACCCGTGGCTGGCAACATCTGCTGCCGCACACCGGACGCGCCGTCAACCTGCAGAAGATCGGCGACCTACTGAAAGATTTCGACCTGGTGGCCTTGCAAGAGGCCGACGGTGGGAGCCTGAGATCGGGCTACGTCAATCAGGTGGAGCATCTGGCTCAACTGGGTGCTTTCCCCTACTGGTACCAACAACTCAATCGCAACCTCGGACGCCTGGGCCAGCACAGCAATGGTGTGTTGAGCCGCCTGCGGCCGTGGGCGATAGAAGATCACCCGTTACCCGGTCCCAAGGGGCGCGGAGCGATCCTGGCGCGCTTTGGCGAAGGTCCGGAGGCGTTGATCGTGGTCATGATGCACCTGGCCCTTGGGGCTCGTACCCGAACGATGCAACTGGCCTACATCCGCGAGCTGATTGGTGACTACAAGCACCAGGTATTGATGGGCGACATGAATACCCATGCCAACGACTTGCTGCAAAATTCGCCGTTGCGTGATCTTGGGCTGCTCGCCCCACAACTCGAAGCCACATTCCCCAGCTGGCGCCCCCAGCGCTGTCTGGACCATATTCTGCTGAGCCCCACCTTGACCCTCGAACGGTTCGAGGTGCTGGCTCACCCCATTTCCGACCACCTGCCTGTCGCGGTCGAAATTCGTCTGCCGGGTTCGCTCACGGCGGATGCATTCCCCGCACTGAGTCCTGCCCCTCGCGGATCCCATGAATGAGCGACGAAGCCGAACGCTGGAGAGAGAAGTACTTCAAGAGCATCGAACAGCAAGAAAAGCTCGAGCGCCGCTGGGCGGCTCGGCTCGACTTGCTGCGTCGCGGCCTGGTGCGCAGTACGCTGGCCGCCGAAGGCACTGACCGGGCGGTCGATCAGTGCATGAAAGAAATGCGCGAAGTGGTGCGCAGCGATGACATGGATGCCGCCCTCGCCGCTCTTTTGCCCCGCCTGGAAAAAGCTGTGCTTGATTCCGAGCAGCGTCGCGAGACTCGAGTCGAACAGGTGAGCGCTGCATTGACTTCCCTGGTCGCTCAGTTGCAAACCTTGCCGCTGCCAAAGGAAGTCAGCCGGCCCTTGAAAAAGTTTTCCAAGCAGTTGGAAGACCGGGTGGACCAGGCTCGGGAGATTCCTTTGCTGCTCAGTGAACTGAGCAGCTTGCAGGGCCAGGCGCTGAGTGTGCTGGAAGCGCCCACTGAACCGAATCGTCCCGGCCTGCTGCAACGGTTGTTTGGTGGCCACGGCCAGGAAGAAGCGGCGCCTCCGTCGCACGAACCTGCCCAGCGCAGCGCGGTAACGGTTTTGGAAGCGACACCGCCGGCACCGGCACAGTTAGCGACTGACGCTGCGCCTGCCATAACTCCAGTTCCAGCCCCGGCAGTGTTAGCCGGACCCGCGGCAACAGTCGATGAAGCGCCTGAAACGGTCGCGTTCATTCCGCCAATGGTCGATCCCGATCCCGATCCAGAACGCTCTCCGTCGCCGGTATCCGAAGCTGCCGAGCCGACTCTGGAACGAGATGAGGCTACCGAGCAGGAGGAGGCAACCGAGCCGGCACCGATTCCCACGGAACAGGCGGTGCCGGTACCCGCCCTTGGGAACCCTGATGAGCTGATGCCCGAGGAGCCGCCGCAAGCGCTGGACGAGTCGCTGCCCCTCCCGGAAGAGCCCGTCGAACCCTCGGCCGCGGTCGAGCCGGCAGCGTCTGAGCCGGAGGACGACCATTATGAACTGCCCGACTCACCGGAGCCGTCCTACAGTTCGGTGGCCAGGCATATAGAAGACACCCTGTTGGGCCTGCTGGGCGATCTGACCCTGCCCGAGCGTCACCGTCCCCAGGCCGAGGCCATGCGCGAACGGCTGCAAAATGGCTTGAACTGGTATGAATTACTGCCCATTCTCGACGATCTTGCCGTACTCATGCTGGCAATTACCGACACCGGCCAACATGAATTCGAAGCGTACCTGCAGCGCCTCAATGATCGGCTTGAGTCCTTCCAGAGCAGTTTACGGGCAGCCAGTGAAGACCATGCCGATAACCAGTCGGCCTCCCGGGAAATGGACACGCAGATTCGCGAGCAGGTGGATGGCTTGCAAAGCAGCGTGCAGGAAGCTGATGACCTGGAAGGTCTCAAGCAAGTGCTGGAGAACCATCTTGAAGGCCTGCTTGGCACGATGGACCAGCACCAGAAGCAGCGCGATCAGCGCGAGCAGGAAGTGTCGGCTCGCCTCAAAAGCCTGGCCGAGCGCGTCGCGCTGATGGAGCAGGATGCCCAGGTTGTCCGGGATAATCTTGAAGAGCAGCGGCAAAAAGCGCTTATCGATCCGCTCACCGGGCTGCCTAACCGCGCCGCCTGGTCCGAGCGTCTCGAACAGGAAGTTGCCCAATGGCAGCGGCACGGCAACAGTCTGCTGCTGGCCATGCTCGATCTGGATCACTTCAAGCGCATCAACGATAACTACGGCCACCTGGCAGGTGATCGGGTGCTGAAGATCATCGCTTCGGTGCTGCGTAGACGTCTGCGTGGCAGCGATTTCATCGCCCGCTTTGGCGGTGAGGAATTTGTCCTGCTGGTGCCCGACACACCGCTGGCGGCCGGGGCAAGACTGGCCGAGTCCCTGCGCGCAGCCATCGAGGCCTGCCCGTTTCACTTCAAGGGTGAGCCGGTCACAATCACCGTGTCCGTGGGCATGACCGCGTTCAAAAGCGGGGAGCACAGCGATTCGGTGCTTAAAAGAGCCGATCAGGCGCTATATAGAGCCAAAAATGCCGGGCGCAACCGAGTGGAATGGGGCTGAAGGCAATTGTTCCATTTTGTGAATCCCGCTATACGAGCCAGATCATCGCAACGCGATACGTTACACTGTTGCATTACCCCAGCGCGTAATGCACCTGCCATGAAATTTTTTTCGCTCATTGCCTTCTTACTGGTTCTGGCCGGTTGCGCCAGCGGCCCCAGGCTCGATACCAGCCACCCTTCAGTCAATCATGACAACCGTATCCAGTTCGTGGTGCTGCATTACACTTCCGCTTCCCTGGAGCGGTCCCTGGCTTTGCTCACCCACGGCGAAGTCAGTGCGCATTACCTGATCGGCGATGATAAAAGCGCGACCGTCTACAAGCTGGTGGATGAAAGCCGGCGCGCCTGGCACGCCGGAGACAGTGAATGGGATGGCCGGACCTGGCTCAATTCCAGCTCCATCGGCATTGAGATCGTCAATCCCGGTTTCGTCGATACGCCCACCGGGCGCCTCTGGTATCCCTACAGCGAAGCTCAGGTCCAGGCCTTGATCGCCTTGCTCAAGGACATCTCCCAGCGTAATGGGATCAACCCGCGCAACATCATTGGGCATAGCGATATTGCCCCGATGCGCAAGCTTGACCCTGGGCCGCTGTTTCCCTGGAAGCGCCTGGCGCAAGCTGGGGTGGGGATTTGGCCAGACGAGCAGGCGGTAATCCGCCAGCAGGCGGTTTTCGCGGCGCAGGTACCGAACGTCAGTTGGTTCCAGGCCGAGCTGGCCCGTTTCGGTTACCCGACGCCCCGCACCGGCGAATGGGATGTGGCCACTCATCATGTGCTCGCTGCCTTCCAGATGCGCTTCCGGCCGACCCGGTTCGACGGCATGCCGGATGCGCAAAGTGCGGCTATCCTGCAGGTGCTCAACCAGACAAAATAATGACGCCCGTCCGACGGTCAGGGCTAAATCCAAATCAGAAGCTATAACTCATTGGTAACTTTCGGATTACCAATGATGACGCCTGCCCGCGAAACCCTGCAAAGCTGGCTCCATCGCCCGTTTCTCCTGGCGATGATGGCGGCTGTCCTGAGTACCGTGCTATTGCTGGGCGCCAGTCTGTTCGTGGTGATGCAGCAAATCCAGCAGCGCGAAAGCGACCAGATGAATGCTCAGGGCGAGCGCTTTCTGCAGCGACTCGAGCAGCTTTTCGGACAGTTGCGCGAAAGCCTCGACGATCTGCAAAACCAGCCGTTGCGCAGATGCGACGACGACATGATCGCGACGTTGCAGCAAGTCAGCTTCAACTACCGTTTCGTCTACGAAGCGGCGTATATCGATAGCAGCGGGGTTTGTTCCAATCGTCCACGCCGCAGCGGGTTATCGGTGATCCGACCGCCTGACATCCGGGGCCCGACCTACAGCTACTGGCTCAATACCACCACCGAGCCGGATGAAAACCGTGCTGCATTGATGCTGGGGCGTGGCAATTTTCGCGTTGCGACTTCCCGCGGGCATCTGACCGACGTGGTCGACCTGCCCCCCGGCAGTAGCCTGCTTGTGGTGCTCGATCATGGCGAGCGGGCGATACCGGTGCTGGGCACCGATCAATACTGGCCGCCCACGGAGCCTTGGCCCTCGAAAAGCCGCAATGCATTGCAAGTGACGCAGAACCGCCTGATCTATCGGATGCAGACCGACAGCCCGGAATATCAACTGGTGCTGATTGCTCAACGCAATGGTTTCAATATTCCCTCCAACGCCTGGTGGTTGCTGCCCATCAGCCTGATGCTGGGCCTGGGGATTGGTTTCCAGGTATTCCTGCTGGCACGTCAGCGCCAATCGATGGACGCCGAACTGCACGGGGCCATCCGGCGCGGAGAATTGCAGGTGCTGTACCAGCCGATCTTCGACCTGCGCAGTCGCAATTGCGTCGGTGCTGAAGCCCTGTTGCGCTGGCGGCGCCCGGACGGCACCCTCACCAGCCCGGATCTGTTCATTCCGATGGCAGAGAACACCGGGCAGATCCGTCAGATCACAGACTTCGTGCTGCAACGCCTGTTCGACCAGTTGGGTCAGCTGCTGCGGGCCAATCCGCAGCTCTACATCTCGGTGAACCTGGCAGCGTGCGACGTCATGGTGCCACGTATCGGCGAAGTGATCGCCCGCCTGCTGGCGTTGCATCGGGTGTCGGCGCACCAGATAGCCTTTGAAGTGACCGAACGCGGATTGGTCGATGTCCTGGTCGCCCGGGATAATCTGCAATCGCTGCGCGATGTCGGGCATCAGGTGTTGATCGATGATTTTGGCACAGGCTATTGCAGCCTCGCCTATCTGCAAACCTTGCCGGTGGACTGCTTGAAAATCGACAAAGCCTTCATTGACGCCCTGGGGCACGATGCCGCCAGCAGCGGTGTGGCCCCGCATATTATCCGCATGGCCCACGCGTTAGAGCTCAAGGTGATTGCCGAGGGCATCGAGCATGAAGCCCAGGCGTCTTACCTGAGCAGCGAAGGCGTGACTTTCGGGCAGGGTTGGCTGTTTGCCCATGCGCTCAGTGCCGTGCAGTTGATCGAGCTGATTACCCGCGGCCGGCGCCTGTTGGGGCGACGCCTGGACGATGAGGCCTGAGCCGACTCAGACCGCCAGCGCCATATAGAACTGGGTGCCCTGCCCCGGCCGTGAATAAACGCCCATGCGCCCACCGTGGAGCTGGACGATTTCCTTGCACAGCGCCAGCCCCAGCCCTGCGCCGCCCTTTTTGCGACCGACCTGGACGAAAGGTTCGAAGATCCGTCCCTGCTGGCCGTAGGGAATGCCCTCTCCATTGTCCTCGACGCTGATGATCACCCGCTCGCCGTGACGACGGGCCTGCAGGCGGATCTGACCGTGGTCGCCCGTGTGACGCATGGCATTGTCGATCAGGTTATCCAGCACCCGGTCCAGTTGCGCAGCGTCGGCATGCAGGCGCGGTAAGGGTCCCTGGATCGCCACGAGCAATTGGATGCCCTTGGCCTGGGCCTGTGCGGCAAACCGCAGCCGGGCCGACTCCAGCAGTTCTTCGATGGAACAAGGTGCCAGCGTCAGCTTTTGCAGGCCGTTCTGGTAGCGGGAGAAGTTCAGCAGGTCATTGATGAGCTGCATCAGGCGCTGCATTTCTTCGTTGACGGTGTTGAGCAGATCGGCTTCGCGCGATTCCTCAGGAAAATGCACGCGCTCCTGCAACAGGCCGAACGCCATGTGCATGCCGGTCACTGGGGTACGCAGCTCGTGGGACGCGCGCAACACGAACTCACTGCGCACCCGTTCGAAAGCGCGTTGTTCGGTGACATCGTGCAACACCATCACCGCCCCGAGGATGTGCCCCTGGGTATGGCTGACGGGGGTGAGGCTATACGTCAGCAACCGCGACTCGCCATCCACTTCGATGCTCAAGTCGTCCGGCGCCCGCTCCAGCGTTCCCCCGCGCAGCACCAGTTGCAGTTCCTCATCCAAATCCTTGCGTTCCAGCGCCTCGCCCAATCCCTGGCCCAGGCGCTCCTCGTCCCAGCCCAATTGACGCTGGGCCACCGGGTTGAGGTGCTCCAGGCGACCCTGGCGATCGATCATCAGCAAGCCGTCGTCGATGCTGTCGAGTACCGCTTGCAAGCGTTGCTGGCCGGCGAGCAGCTCATCGACGTTGGTGGCCTGATGCTCGCGCAGAGCCTGGGCCATGATGCCGAAGCGTCGGGTCAGCAAGTTCAATTCCGAGGCCGAGGAGATCGGCAGCGTCACCTCGAAGTTGCCCTGACCGATATTATCCGCCGCCGCCGCCAGCGCCTCGATCGGCGCCCCGAAACGTCGGGCGATACCGTGGGCTGTGATGAAGCCGATGATCAGCACTGCCAACCCTACCAGCCCCAGTAATCCGGAAATCAGCAACGCGCGCTCGCGAGCTTTGTTCTGGGTGTCGCTGATGTTGTTCAGCGCCTGCCGATACGCGTCGATCAAGCCCGTGCGCAGCACGTTGAATTTTTCGGTGAGGTTCTGGATACCGGACAGTTGGGCCGGTAGCTGGCGAGAGGCTGAAAAAGCCTCCAGAAAACTGATGTAATCGGCTTTGGCCTTGCTGAAGCTGTCGGCTGAATCGTCCAGCACCTGTTCGTGGGCGATGCCCTCGTCGAGCAACTCGAAGTATTGCCGTTTGGATGCTTCCAGAGCCACCAGGTCGGGCTTCTCATCGAGCATGATCATCAACTGGTCGCCCAGGGTCTGACGCAGCTTGAGGCCCAGGTCGAGCAGGATGAAGTTGTCGCGCACCGATTGTTCTTGGGTATTGGCCATCTGCACCACGCTGACCAGGCCAAGCAACAGCCCCAGCAATGCCACGGTAATCAGCGCCGAGATACTCAGAAACAGCCGTGTGCGCAGCTTCATCGCCAGTTTCATAAGATGACGCTCACAGGTTGTACTGCTTGCGTTTGCGATACAGCGTGGAGGCATCGATTCCCAGAGTCTTGGCGGCCTGATCCAGCGTGTCGGCCGTGGCCAGCACTGCGCCAATATGCGCCTTTTCCAATTCGTCGAGGCTTAGCGCAGCCCCGATTCGCGGTGCATTGTTGACGGGTTGCTCGGCCATGCCCAAGTGGCTGATTTCGACTTTTTCCTGCGCGCAGATGATGCTGGCGCGCTCGACCACGTTGCGCAGCTCCCGGATGTTGCCAGGCCAGCGATAGCCTAGCAGCGCTTCACGAGCCTCGTCGCTGAAGCCGCGCGCCGGGCGGGCGTATTCCTTGACGAAGCGCGCCAGGAAGCGGTCGGCCAACGTCAGAATGTCTTCGGCCCGCTCGCGCAGTGGTGGCAGATGCAGGGTAATCACATTCAGGCGGTACAGCAGGTCTTCGCGAAAGCGCCCGTCGCGCACCATGTCCTCAAGGTTGAGGTTGGTCGCCGCGAGGATCCGCACATCGGCACGACGGGTCACCGGATCGCCGACCCGTTCGTATTCCTTGTCCTGAATGAAACGCAGCAACTTGGGCTGCAATGTCAGGGGAAAATCGCCGATTTCATCGAGAAAAAGCGTACCACCGTCGGCCTGGTTAACCCGTCCCAGCGTGCTTTCACTGGCACCGGTAAATGCACCGCGGCTGTGGCCGAACAGTTCGCTTTCCATCAATTCAGCGGTCAACGACGGGCAGTTGATCGTGACGCAGGACTTCTTCGCGCGTTTGCTCCAGCCATGGATGGCTCGGGCCAGTTCGCCCTTACCGGTGCCGGACTCGCCAAGGATCAGAATGTTGGCGTCAGTGCTGGCGACCTGGCGAGCGGTTTCGAGCACGACTTTCATCGCCGGGCTGTGGGAGTCGAGGCCGTCATTGGGTTTGCGCACTTCCCCTTCCAGGGCTTCCAGTCGCGCCGATAACTGGCGCACCTCTAACTGTTTGGCGGTCGCCAGGCGCAGTTGATCGGGGCTGCAAGGCTTGACCAGATAATCGGCGGCGCCCGCCTGGATCGCATCAACGGCGGTGTCGACCGCCGAGTGGGCGGTGACAATCACCACCCGCATCCAGGGTGCCTGGATGCGCATTTGCGCCAGGACATCAAGGCCGTTGTCTTCTCCCAGGCGCAAGTCCAGAAAACACAGGTCAAACACCTGCCGCTGCAGCAGGGTGTCCGCCTGGGCGGCGCTGTTGGCGGTGGCGACGCTGTAGCCTTCGTCTTCCAGGCAATAACGGAATGTACGCAGGATGGCGGACTCGTCGTCTACCAGCAGAATGCGGCCTTGATGCTCAGTGGCGGATTCCATTTTTCCTACGCTCCTTTAATGAATGATGTTGGTTAGTGTCAGAAAAATCGGGCAAGTTGCATGGTCGTTTCTGAGGGGATATTACCCACCGACAGCGTACTTGCGAGTGTCTGACTCCTAAAAGGTTGATTTAGGTCCCTTTTTTGCGCCCGCGGACGCCTCGTACGGTATGGCTTGCCCATTCCGACATCTATTTCCGACGGGCAATTCAAAAAGATTCTATCGCGTCTATCTCCGCCGTTCGTGCATTACGCACGACCTTTGTCGTGGCCATCGTGCAGGATGCGCTCCGGCTGGCTCGCAAGTCATCCATAACTAATTGATTTTAAAGATATTTATATCGCCAAAAATTCTGGCATGCCGAGTGCAATGGTTAGCTCAACGTGGCGTCAAGGCGCCTCAACCAGGTCACCACTCGGGGTGGGGAGGAATTTCAGGATGAATCGTCAACGTGCCGCTCAGTTTCGAATCTCTGCCCTGCATGTTCAGCAGGGTTTGTGGGCAGCAGTGGCCCTGCTGATCACGCTTGTGGCTGGCCAGCAGTTGATGCTTTGGCATCAGAGCCAACAGCCTGAAGCGCCTCTGTTGTCAATTCAGCGCGCCCCGCAAACTCATTTCAGCGCTGTCAGCAGCCTCTCGGATATTTCCGCCTCGATGCGAATGATGGAAGTCGATCAGTCTGTGAACGGCATGCCCCACCAGGAGCGCTGGGTGTTTTAACTCGATGAACCGGTCGTCCACTGCGCCGGAACCATCACTGCAAGACCCTAACTAAATAGAAAAGCGTAAGGAGAATCACCATGTTGAGCTGGGCAATTACTTTCCTGATCATTGCCATCATCGCCGCAGTACTGGGCTTCGGTGGTATCGCAGGCACCGCCACGGGCATCGCCAAGATTCTCTTTGTCGTGTTCCTGGTGATGTTCATCGCTTCCTTCTTCTTTGGCCGCCGCGGCCGAGGCTGACCATGAGCGTCGCACTCAAAGGATTGGTCGCTGCCCTGCTGCTGGGCGGCGGCACCATGGCCATGGCTGCCAACGACGGACAGATGCGGGTCAATCAGTTGCTCAAGGCCGACCCGCAATATGTCGAGACTTGGCAGCAAGTGGTTAAAAAGGAAGAACGCCTGCCGGAATGGGTGATGAACCTGTCAGGCGATTCGCAGCAGATGAATGCTGTCGAGGAAGATGGCGACAAATACCTGGTCGGTCCGTTGTGCGAAACCCAGGCGACATGCCGCAGCAAGCGCTTGTTCGTCGCTTTCAGTTTCGACAAGGACGAGGCTTATGCATTGCTGGTTGAAGTCCCTGCCGGACTTCCGGCCGACAAGTCGCCGACACGTCATGCTGATTACCGGTTCCTCGGCAATCCTGATGAAGGTATGCAAGAACTGTTAATGGAGCAACTCAAGAAAGATCCGAACTGGTACTGATTCTGAAAGCGAGAAAAGCACGTTGTTTTTCTCCTCTGCACAGTCCGAAGAGGGCCGATGCATGACCAGGGGGCCGGGACGCTCTGCCCGTCTAAGGGCGCAGTGACCTACGGGCACAAGGGGTGCCTGCGAAAGGGCCGGGTCAGGAAAAAGCTTCCACGCAGGTTCGCACAGTCATGACGACTGGCGAACTTGCGTGGAGCTTCGTGCGTTGTAAAGTTCATGCCAGAGCGGTTGGCTATCCTGGCGTCGGCCCCACCCCTGCGTACCACCATCGTTTTTCCACGCTGCTCCACTCCCCCGCATCCGACCGTATATCGGAGATTTATCCGCCCGGTCCGCTCTTTCGAGAGTGCTTCATTCTTCCATCCTTTGAGCGCTTTTTGCGACGCCGGACAAAAACCCCGTTGCGCGGAAAATGGCCGGTTCACGGCATTTTTGCCTGCCGAAATGGCGTATTCGAACCGATGGGTACGCACGTTTTATTTCAAAGACATCATGCCGATTCGGCATAGGGTAGGCGTTTACGGCATTAGACGTCCCTCCTTTGCATCGCAATAGTTGCGCCTTTTTTCGCCTGCCAGTGCGCCTTTGGCGCGTACTCGGGGTGACCTTATATGGGGGCAGCGGCACGCATTCGTATCGCCATCGGGTGGTTCGGTTTGTGGCAGTTGCCCGAGTCCAACTGAAGTAAGGGTAAAGATATGAAGAAGGCAAGACTAAGCCTCGCCTGGCAGATCCTCATCGGTCTGGTGCTCGGGATTGCAATTGGCGCGCTGCTCAACCATTTCAGTACCGAGAAGGCCTGGTGGATCAGCAACGTGCTGCAACCGGCAGGCGATATCTTTATCCGTCTGATCAAGATGATCGTGATCCCGATTGTGATTTCTTCGTTGATCGTCGGTATTGCCGGGGTCGGTGACGCCAAGAAACTCGGGCGTATCGGCCTCAAGACCATCCTCTACTTCGAAATCGTCACCACTGTCGCCATCGTCGTCGGTTTGCTGTTGGCCAATTTCTTCCAGCCGGGCAGCGGCATCGACATGAGCACCTTGGGTACGGTGGATATTTCCAAGTACCAGGCCACGGCCGCCGAGGTTCAGCATGAACATGCGTTCATCCAGACCATTCTCAATCTGATCCCGTCGAACATCTTCGCGGCGGTGGCGCGTGGCGAGATGCTGCCGATCATTTTCTTCTCCGTATTGTTTGGCCTGGGTCTGTCCAGCCTGCAATCGGACCTGCGCGACCCCCTGGTGAAAATGTTCCAGGGCGTCTCGGAAAGCATGTTCAAGGTCACCCACATGATCATGCAATACGCCCCGATCGGCGTGTTCGCCCTGATCGCGGTGACGGTTGCCAACTTCGGCTTCGCTTCGCTGTTGCCATTGGCGAAGCTGGTGATCCTGGTTTACGTCGCCATCGCGTTCTTCGCCTTCGTGGTGCTGGGGTTGATTGCACGTCTGTTCGGCTTCTCCGTGGTCAAACTGATGCGCATCTTCAAGGATGAGCTGGTGCTGGCCTACTCCACCGCCAGCTCCGAAACCGTGTTGCCACGCGTGATCGAGAAGATGGAAGCCTACGGTGCACCCAAGGCGATTTGCAGCTTCGTGGTGCCGACCGGTTATTCGTTCAACCTCGACGGTTCGACCCTTTACCAGAGCATCGCGGCGATTTTCATCGCTCAGTTGTACGGCATCGATCTGTCCATCAGCCAGCAATTGCTGTTGGTGCTGACCTTGATGGTGACCTCCAAAGGCATCGCCGGCGTACCGGGTGTCTCTTTCGTGGTGCTGTTGGCGACCCTCGGCAGTGTCGGTATTCCGCTGGAAGGTCTGGCGTTCATTGCCGGTGTCGACCGCATCATGGACATGGCCCGCACCGCGCTGAACGTGATCGGCAATGCCCTGGCCGTGCTGGTCATTTCCCGCTGGGAAGGCATGTACGACGATGCCAAGGGCCAGCGCTACTGGAATTCCCTGCCCCACTGGCGCAGCAAAGAGCCGATGCCGGCGGGAGAAACTGCCAGCCGTTGAGGCGCATGATCCCTGTGGGAGCCGAGCTTGCTCGCGATTGCGGTGTGTCAGCCAACATCAATGCTGACTGATCCGGCCCCATCGCGAGTAAGCTCGGCTCCCACAGGATCTGCCATAGGATTTTTGTAGCCCCTGCGCAATGCCAAACAAACCCCGGAGAAATCCGGGGTTTGTCGTTTCTGCCAGCCCCGCTATCATTCGCGGCATCTTCCGGGGGACTTAACCGATGCTCAATGGCCTGTGGCTTGGCTTCTTTATCGTGGCAGCCGTATCGGCGCTGGCGCAGTGGCTGATCGGCGGTAACGCCGGGATCTTCGCCGCCATGGTGGAAAGCATTTTCGCCATGGCCAAGCTGTCGGTGGAGGTGATGGTCCTGCTGTTCGGCACCTTGACCCTGTGGCTGGGGTTTCTGCGGATCGCCGAAAAGGCCGGTATTGTCGACTGGCTGGCCAAGGCGCTCGGGCCATTGTTTTTGCGGCTGATGCCGGAGGTGCCGGCGGGCCATCCGGCGATTGGCCTGATTACCCTCAACTTTGCGGCAAACGGCCTGGGGCTGGATAACGCGGCGACCCCGATCGGCCTGAAGGCCATGCGAGCCCTGCAGGACTTGAACCCCAGCCCGACCATCGCCAGCAATGCACAAATCCTGTTCCTGGTGCTCAACGCCTCATCGCTGACGCTGTTGCCGGTGACCATTTTCATGTATCGCGCCCAGCAAGGGGCGCCGGACCCGACCCTGGTATTCCTGCCGATCCTGCTCGCCACCAGCGCCTCAACCCTGGTGGGGCTGCTGTCAGTGGCGTTCATGCAGCGTCTGCGCCTGTGGGACCCGGTAGTGCTGGCTTATCTGGTTCCGGGTGCGTTGGTACTGGGCAGTTTCATGGCGCTGCTGGCGACGCTCTCAGCCACGGCGCTGGCCGGGCTGTCCTCGATCCTGGGCAACCTGACACTGTTCGGCTTGATCATGATGTTTCTGGTGGTGGGCGCGCTGCGCAAGGTCAAGGTTTATGAAGCCTTCATTGAAGGTGCCAAAGAGGGCTTTGACGTCGCCAAGACTTTGCTGCCGTACCTGGTGGCCATGTTATGCGCCGTCGGCGTGCTGCGGGCCTCGGGCGCGCTGGACTTCGGCCTGGACGGCATCCGGCACCTGGTGCAGTGGGCCGGCTGGGACACCCGTTTCGTCGACGCCTTGCCGACTGCCATGGTCAAGCCATTCTCCGGCAGCGCCGCCCGGGCGATGCTGATCGAAACCATGAAGACTTCCGGCGTGGACAGCTTCCCCGCGCTGGTGGCCGCGACCATTCAGGGCAGCACCGAAACCACCTTCTATGTGCTGGCGGTGTACTTCGGCGCCGTCGGTATCCAGCGGGCGCGGCATGCGGTGGGCTGCGCGCTGCTGGCCGAGTTCAGCGGCGTCGTGGCGGCGATCGGGGTTTGCTACTGGTTCTTTGGCTGAACCATATCCCCTTGCCACAGGCCCGGATTGCAGTCACGGGCCTTTAGGGGCGTGCGGGTATCGCCAAGCGCTGGCCTTGTTCTACCGTCCAGTTCACAACCTCGGCGGTCAGTCGATCGCTGGCCTGGCCGAAACCTTGCACCACTGCTGGCACTTGCACGTCGCTCAAGGGCTGGCGGACTTCAAAACGATGACTGGCAAGGATGCGTTGGTCAAATCCCCGCACCAGCAATGCGTCCAGGCGAATCACCACGCTGGCCCCCGCGCCTTGATATTCGGTCTGGAAGGCCTGCAATTGGCCACCCAACTCCAAATCCGTTTGCAAGTTGCTGTCGGCGACACTCAATAGCCCGACACGTCCATCCTGTGCGAAGCCATCGAGCAAGCGATTGCGCAGCAACACCGGTGCCGGGTCGCTCCAGCGTGAGGCTGCGTAGCTGCTCAACAGATTGCCGTGAGGAATGACCGCGATTTTAGGGCTGTTGAGCACTTCGCTGGCCTGCGGGCTGGCCAGGCGCAACGACCACTTCACGGGCGTGCCTGGGGCTGCGGGCGCCTGAGTTGCGGGTAAGCGATAGACGTCCGCGGGCTCGGCCTGGGGCAGAATCGAGCAACCGCCAACCAGGACACATCCTGCCAGCAAGAGGATAGGGCGGACGAACCGAGCAAACGGCTTCATGGCGTGAATTCCTTGTTCTTGTCATTGCCCAGCAGATAGCCGCTGGGGTTGGCATCCAGGCGCCGGGAAATACCCCGCAGCGCGCTCAGGGTGTCGCGCAGCTCCCGCACCGCCGGCGACAGGGCATTGAGCCCCTGCATGCCATTGTTCAGCGCGTCGCGATTGTCGTTGAGCAGTTTGTCGAGGGTTGCGGTGCTGCGGGCCAGCGATTGCATGGCCTGGTCTGCGCTGCTCATGACCTCTTTGCCCTGATCGTTGAGCAGACCGTTGGCGCTGCGCATCAATGCCGTAGTCTGCTCCAGGGTGGCGCTGGCCTGTTTGCCGACAGAAGCCAGTTGCTGCATGGCCTGGCGAATATCGCCGCGTTGATCGGCGATGACCCCGGTGGTTTGCTCCAAGTGTTCAAGGGTCTTGCCCAACCGCTGGACATTGTCCGAGGAAAACACCGCGTTGGCGTTATGCAGCAGCAGGTTGATGCTGGTCATCAGGTCATCGCTGTTGTTCAGCAGGCGGGCGATGGGCGAGGGCGCTGCGATGATCACTGGCGGCTCGCCATCGTGCCCGGTCAGTGGCGGGCTATTGGGGGTGCCGCCACTGAGTTGGATAATCGAGGTGCCGGTGATGCCGGTCAGTGCCAGTTTGGCCTGGGTGTCCTGCTTGACCGGTGTTTCAGCACTCAAGCGTACCCGCGCCAGTACCCGGCGCGGGTCATTCGGGTCCAGGCGCAGATTGACCACGTCTCCGACCTTGATGCCGCTGTACTCCACCGAGCTGCCTCTGGACAAGCCGCTGACCGCTTCGTTGAACACCACTTCGTAATCCTTGAATTCGCTGTCCACGCTGGACTTGGCCAGCCACAACCCAAACAGCAGGGCGCCGACCACCACGATCACGGTGAACAGGCCGATCAATACATGATGGGCTCGGGTTTCCATGTCAGACCTCGTTCAATTGTGTAGCGGCCGTCAAGGCCGCGCGGCCGCGAGGGCCGTGGAAGTATTCATGGATCCAGGCATCGTCGGTTTCCGACACTTTGTCGATGACATCGGCCACCAGCACTTTTTTCTGGGCCAGCACCGCCACCCGGTCGGTGATGGTGTAGAGGGTGTCCAGGTCATGGGTGACCAGAAATACGCTCAAGCCCAAGGCGTCGCGAAGCGTCAGGATCAATTGGTCGAACGCTGCCGCGCCGATGGGGTCGAGGCCGGCGGTGGGTTCGTCGAGAAACAGAATGTCCGGGTCCAGGGCTAGCGCCCGGGCCAGGGCTGCACGCTTGATCATGCCGCCGGACAGCGAGGCGGGGTATTTGTCCGCTGCCGATAGCGGCAGTCCGGCCAACGCCAGTTTCACCGCCGCCAGATGTTCGGCATCGGCCCGGCTGAGCCCGGCGTGTTCGATCAGGGGCAGGGCGACATTCTCTGTCACAGTCAGCGAAGAAAACAGCGCGCCTTTCTGAAACAGCACCCCAAAGCGTCGTTCCACTTGCGAACGCTGTTGCTGGGGCAGGCTCGGCAGATCCTGGCCGAACACTCGCACGGCCCCTTCACTGGGCCGGTTCAAGCCGACAATGCTGCGCAACAGCACCGATTTGCCACTGCCGGAGCCGCCGACCACCGCGAGGATCTCGCCCTTGTATACGTCCAGGTCGAGGTTTTCGTGCACGCTCTGCAGGCCAAAGCGATTGCACAAGCCACGTACCTGTATCACCGCCTCGGTGGGCGGCCTGGAAGGTCGACTCACCATTGCATCTCCATGAAAAACAGCGCGGCTACCGCATCGAGCACGATCACCACAAAAATCGACTGCACCACGCTCGAGGTGGTGTGAGCCCCGACAGACTCGGCGCTGCCGCTGACTTTGAAGCCTTCCAGGCATCCCACCGCAGCAATCAGGAAGGCAAAGATCGGCGCCTTGACCATTCCCACCACGAAATGCTGGACGCCGATGTCCGACTGCAACAGCGTCAGGAACATCGCCGGAGAAATATCCAGCGACAGGGCACACACCACACCGCCGCCGACAATGCCCGAGAGCATGGCCACAAAGGTCAGCATCGGCAACGCCACCAACAGGGCCAGCACTCGCGGCACCACCAGCAACTCGATGGGATCGAGGCCCAGGGTACGAATCGCGTCGATTTCTTCGTTGGCCTTCATCGAGCCGATCTGGGCGGTGAAGGCGCTGGCGGTGCGACCTGCCATAAGAATCGCAGTCAGCAACACGCCGAATTCGCGCAGAAACGAGAACGCCACCAGGTCCACGGTAAAAATACTGGCGCCGAAATCGGCCAGCACCGTCGCCCCGAGAAACGCCACCACCGCGCCCACCAGAAAAGTCAGCAGGGCGACGATAGGGGCCGCGTCCAGCCCCGTCTGTTCGATGTGAACAACCATCGGGGTAATGCGCCAGCGTTTCGGGCGAAACAGGCCCCGGGCCAGCGTTTCTAGGATCAAGCCGACAAAGCCCAGCAATTGCAGGGTATCTTGCCAGACCTTGTCCACGGCTCGACCGATGCGTGTCAACAACTGGGTCACGACACTCACCGTCGGCTCTTTGACCGGCACGCAGAAGCCGGTCAGCGAGCAATAGACCGTCTGCAACAGTGCCCGATCGGCGGACGACAACGTGCAGTCGCGGTGCTCGGCGGTCTTGCCCAGCCGCTCGGCGCCCAGCAGTTCCACCAGCAACGAGGCGCCAGCGGTGTCGAGGGCACCCAAGCCATTGAGGTCGATCAGGGTGTTGTCGTCGTACTGGCCGCGCAGCGAGTCGCTCAAACGCTTGAGCTGCGTGTAGTGAGCCAGTGTCCAGTCCCCGCTGATCCATAGCTGCGCCGGGGAGTGAGAGCGATCCAGTCGGGCACTGCCAGCCAGAGTGCCAGGGGTCATAAGCGCCATGCTCGTTCGGCTCGAAAAGTGTTACCTAATAGCACGCCCGGCATTATTTTGTCCCAGGCTCGAGCGCAGCGCTGACCTTGAAGCGCAATACACCAATCACCTGGCCATTTTCCGTCAGCACCCGCACCTGCCATTTACCGGTGGGGTCTTCCGGGAAGTTCTGCTTGTGGGTCCAGGCGCGATAGCCTTCCTTGCGCCCGCCATGAATGTCCAGGGCGATACGGTCCACTTCTTTGCCGTTGAATTGCCAGACGTGATAAATCCGCTCATCGAGCCCTCGCGGCGCATTGATAGCGGTGTAGGCATACAGACCGTTGCCGCGTATCTGGTCAGCGGTGACTTCCTTCAGGCTGGCGCCCGGCGTGCGGTCCTCCAGCTGGGTGCTGATCGCCACCTCGGTCATCCACAAGGTTGCCGGCGGCACCCAGGAGCGCAGCACCCACCCGGCCGCGCCGATCCCCACCGTGATGCACAGAATCGCCAGGGCGTTGCGCACGGTGCGGATCGGAAAGATCGAAGCCAGGCTGGGGAACGACAACAGCATGGCAGTGCCCAGCGCCAGCTTGAAGCTCTGGTCGGTGGTCAGGTGCAGGATGATCGGCAGTGCGGTGAGCAGGGCGGCAAACAGCGTCAGGGTGTGCAGCGCCAGGAACGCCCAGCGCCGGGGCGCCAGCCATTTGTAGTACAGCGGATCAATGATCGAGACCAGTGCCGAGGCCGCCAGTAGGCCGGTGAAAATCACTTGGCTGCTGTTCCAGGTGGTGGTGATGAAAAAGAACGGCAAGACGAAAAACAGGCTTTCCTGGTGAATCATCTGCGTGGCGTAACGCAGCAGCGGCTGGGGGATTTCCCGTTTGAATATGCGGGTAAAAAGCCGGGTCAGGCTGTTCTCCAGCATCAGCCAGAGCCAGCTCACCAGCATGATGATGGTGATCCAGGTCGCAAGACCCTGCTGGCGGTCCACCAGCATGAAACTGCCGACTCCAGAGATGAAGCCACCGAGTGCGATGACCCCTGGATAGCGCTTCATCAATTCGAGAAGGCGCTGGATGTAGTGAGTCAGGTTCGGCATTCGGCAGTTCACAGTGAGTCGGAGGAAATATCCCTGACAGAGTATCGCCAGGACATCGATGTGACGAGCGCTCTAAGCCCTGCGACGCAATCTCCACCCGACCAGGACCAACAGCAACCCCAGCAGCCCGGCCACGCCCCAAACCAGCTCATCGTCGCCGAGCATGGGTTTCTCGATGCGCAGGTAGCCCGGGTCCTTGAGCAGTTCACGCAGGGCCTGGTTGGCCTGTTCCAGGCTCACCGCCTGAAGGCGCACGGCCGGATTGGTGAAGCGGCCGTCGTCGTAATCGCCAAGGGCACCCCAATAGTAATCGGCCAGTGCGCTGTTGCCTTGAACCGCCCACGACTGATGGGCGATGGCGGCGCGTTTGATGCGCACGAAACTCTCCGGGTCGAGGCCATCCTTGAGCAACGTGGTGCGCATTTGCTCCAGCGCCTGCTCGGCCTGGGGCAGGTCATCACGGGCCAGGTCCGCGTTCAGGCTGAAAAAGCCAACGCCGCCAAACACCTCTCGCTCCACCCACGGCCCGTAGGACAGGCTGCGGGCCAGGCGCAGCTGGCGATAGAGCGCCCAGTCCAGATAGTCCTTGAGCAGGTCGAAGGTTTCGTCGTGTTGCTGTTCCAGCACCGGCTCCGGAAACAGCCAATGAAGCTTGGCGCTATTGCCCACCAGGCCGCGCATCAGGTTGCGCTTGGTGACCGCGCTGTAGCGGATCTGCGGTAACGCTGCGTGAGCGCTGGGCTCGACCGGCTCCAGTTCGCCGAAGGTCCGCTCCAGATAGGCCGGTAGCAACCGGTCCAGGTCGCCGACCACGATCAGCGTCATGTTGTTCGGTGCATACCAGGCCTTGCGTGCCTGCTCGATCCTGGCAAGGGTGAGGTGCCCGACTTCGGCGCGTTCGGCACAGCGCAGACCCAATTCCACTGCCAATTGATTGCCCGCCTTGTGGCCCAGGTCCTGATGATCGAGCCAGCGTTGCAGATGGGTGTAGTGGCCGCCATCCTCGCGTTCCACCACACGTTTGGCCGCCTGCAGGGCGTTGTCGTCGATGCGGGTACGAGTCAGCAGGGCGATCAACAGGTCCAGGACCTTGCGTTGATTGCGCGCCGGTGCCTCGATGACGAACGTGGTGTCGGCGTTGCTCGTGAAGGCATTCCACTCGCCGCCCAGCGCCTGCATACGCTCTTCCAGCCCGCCTTCGCCGCCGTCATCGACACCGCTGAACAGCAAATGCTCAAGCAGGTGGGGCAGTTCCTTGTCGGCGCAGTTGAAGTCGTCCAGTCCCACGCCCACCACCAGCCGGATCGCCACATGCCCGCGCTCGCTGCCCGGCTTGAGCAGCAGTTGCATACCGTTGGGCAGCACATACCCCTCGACCTGGAATCGATCCAGCGCGACCGACGGCAGTGAACCGAGCAACAGAACGGCGAGCAACAGACAACGCATAGCGAGCTTCCTGGCGGCTGATTGGAGGTCCATGTGCCGGGCAGGCCGTCATCGCAGGCAACTTCGCGCCCCACCTCGAACCCAATGGATTTCCATGGCGACGTGGGGCCGGCTTGCGTGCGAATGGTTTAAGCCCAGGCCAATCTTACTGACTGAGCAATGCGCCAGTCGTTCAAGGCGAATGGGTGACGTCGGAAATTTCATCAACCGCGAGCGCACCTGTCTCGGAAGTCCCCAGCACCACGTAGGCGCTGCCGCAGAACAGCGAGTTGAGGCGTTTCATGTCGGCGATCAGTTCTAGGTGCAGGGAACTGGTCTCGATGCTTTGTACGATTTTTCGCTGTAGACGGCTGACGTGTGCGTGGGCCAGTCGTCTTTCCTGCGCTCGAAAGCGACGTTTCTCACGCAACAGCTGACGGGCGCTCTCGGGATCGGCACTGAGGAACACCGACAATCCCAGCCGCAGATTGGCGATCAACTGGCTGTGCAGTGTCGCCAACTCTTCCAGGCCAACCTCGGAAAAGGACCGACGTTGCGCGGTTTTCTGTTGCTGGACCTTGCGCAACATGCGTTCGATGAGGTCGCTGGCCAGCTTCAGGTTGATCGCCAGCTCAATGATTTCCGCCCAGCGGCGGCTGTCCTGTTCACTGAGGTCCTCACGGGGCATTTGGGCCATATACAGCTTGATGGCGCTGCACAGCGCCTCGACGTCATCGCCCATGCTCCGTACTTGTTGGGTGACTGCGGTCTGCCCGCCGCGCAGTACGTCGAGCATGGCTTCGAGCATGGTTTCGATCAGATCACCGATGCGCAGGGTTTCCCGGGCAGCATTCGCCAGGGCCAGGCTCGGCGTAGCGAGGGCGGTGAGGTCCAGGTGGCGGGGCTTGGCCGTGCCGTTGGTGTCAGGACGCTCCGGCAGCAGCCAGGCACACAGCCTGGCCATCGGCCCGACGCTGGGCAGCAGCACGAGGCAGCGCACGGTGTTGTAGAGCAGGTGAAAACCGATCACCGTTTCCTGGTGGCTGAAATCCAGGCCGTCCAACCAGCCCACCAGCGGATCGAGCACTGGAATGATCAACAACAGGCCGATCAACTTGTACAGCAGGCTGCCCAGCGCCACCTGGCGGCCGGCGGCGTTCTGCATGCTGGTGCTGAGAAAGGCCAGCACGCCGCTGCCGATGTTGGCGCCGATCACCAGGCCGATGGCCACCGGCAGACTGATCACCGCTGCGCCGGCCAGTGTCGCGGTCAACAGCACGGCGGCGAGGCTGGAATAGGAGATCATCGCGAACAGCGCACCCACCAGTGCATCGAGCAGGATGTCGCCGGTCAGCGAGGCAAAGATAACTTTCACGCCCTGGGCCTGGGTGATGGGCGCGGCGGCTTCGACAATCAATTGCAGCGCCAGGATGATCAAGCCCAAGCCGATGCCGACCCGGCCCATTTGCCCCAGGCGGGTCTGTTTGCGCGACAGGAAAAAAATCACCCCGAGGAAAATCAGCAGCGGCGATAACCAGGACAGATCCAGGGTCAGTACCCGCGCCATCAGCGCCGTGCCGACATCGGCGCCGAGCATGGTCGCCAGGGCAGGGGTCAGCGCCATCAGGCCCTGGCCGACGAATGAGGTGACGAGCATGGCCGTGGCGTTGCTGCTCTGGACCATGGCAGTGACCATGATGCCTGCGACGAACGCCAGCCAGCGCTTGGACATGTTTTGGCCAATGACATGGCGCAGGTTCGTGCCATAGACCCGCAGAATGCCGGTACGGACGATGTGCGTGCCCCAGATCAGCAGGGCCACGGCGGAGAGCAAGTTCAGCAGGGTCAGCATGAGAAGCCCCCTGTTAGCGTCCCAAAGGGACCAATTGACGGTGCCACATTTTTCTTCGTTGTACTTAAGCTGTAGTTGGCCAACGGTTCGAGCGCCAGCATTGCACAGCTAAAGACGGGTTTGAAACAAAACTGTCATAAAAAGCCATTGACCAAAGACCCCACGAAACCCAGTGGGAGCGAGCCTGCTCGCGATAGCGGTCTGTTAGCCAATGAAGATGTTGAATGTTGCGGCCTCATCGCGAGCAGGCTCGCTCCCACCGGTTTTGCATCCAGTTACTTTCCGGCAGGCATGAAAAAGGGGCTCGATGAGCCCCTTCGTTCATTGCCCTGTGCCGCTTACTGACCCGGCATATCCTTACGCAGTTTTACCGGATCCTGCTGCTTGCGCTTGCGCGCCATGGCAGTGCGCATCTTGATGTTGAACGCTTCGACCGCCAGGGAGAAGGCCATGGCGAAGTAGACGTAGCCTTTTGGCACGTGCACGTCCAGGGACTCAGCGATCAGCACGGTACCGACCACCAGCAGGAACGACAGCGCCAGCATCTTCAGCGACGGGTGCTTGTCGATGAACGAGCTGATGGTGCCCGCCGCCAGCATCATCACCAGCACCGCCACGACGATTGCCGCGACCATCACCGGTACATGGGAGACCATGCCCACGGCGGTGATCACCGAATCCAGGGAGAACACGATGTCGATGATCGCGATCTGGACGATGGTGTAGATGAAGCTGCCGCCCGTGCCCGCAGGCGTCTCGCCGGTTTCGTCTTCGCCTTCCAGCGCGTGGTACATCTCCTGGGAGCTTTTCCACAGCAGGAACAGGCCACCGAAGAACAGGATCAGGTCACGACCGGAAATGCCCTGGCCGAACACTTCGAACAGGTCGGCGGTCAGGCGCATGACCCAGGTGATGGACAGCAGCAACAGGATCCGCGTGATCATGGCCAGGGCCAGACCGAAGATCCGGGTGCGTGCCTGCATGTGCTTGGGCATGCGGCTGACCAGGATCGAGATCATGATGATGTTATCGATGCCCAGGACAATTTCCAGGGCGGTCAGGGTGAAGAAGGCAACCCAGATTTCCGGGTTGGTCAGCCATTCCATGTGAGTTCCTTTAGCGAGTGTTGGGCCGCGCCGCGCCTTCGATTATCCAAAGGAGCGACGCAGCGGGCATTGCTTTTATAGAGTGCTGAACAGCGGAAAAATCCCCATCAGCAAGGCGGCAAACATTATGCACAGGCAAACCAATACTGCCCACTTCAAGGTGAAGCGTTGGTGATCGCCAAACTCGATCCCCGCCAGGGCCACCAGCAGGTAAGTCGATGGAACCAGTGGGCTCAGCAGGTGGACGGGCTGGCCAACAATCGAGGCGCGGGCCATTTCAACGGCAGTGATGCCGTAATGGCTGGCCGCTTCGGCCATGACCGGTAACACCCCGTAATAAAATGCATCGTTCGACATGAAGAAGGTGAACGGCATACTCGCCAGCGCGGTAATCACTGCCAGGTATGGGCCCAGGAAATCCGGGATCACCGCCAGCAGGCTCTTGGACATGGCGTCGACCATGCCGGTCCCGGACAGGATGCCGGTGAAGATACCCGCCGCGAAAATCAAACCGACCACCGCCAATACGCTGCCGGCATGGGCCGCAACGCGGTCTTTCTGCTGTTGCAGGCAAGGGTAGTTGACGATCATCGCGATACTGAACGCCACCATGAACAGCACCGGCAGCGGTAACAGGCCGGCGATCAGCGTGCACATCAGGCCCAGGGTCAACGCACCGTTGAACCAGATCAGCTTCGGACGACGGGCGTCCGGGAACTGGGAAACGCTGATTTCGCTGTGGTCGATGTCATCACCGGCGAGGTGCAATTCACCCAGACGGGCGCGCTCGCGTTTACCGTACATGTAGGAAATCGCCAGGATCGCCGCTACACCCGCGAGCATCGCAGGAATCATCGGAACGAAGATGTCGGACGGATCGACATGCAGCGCGCTGGCTGCACGGGCCGTCGGGCCGCCCCAGGGGGTCATGTTCATCACGCCACCGGCGAGAATGATCAGGCCGGCCATGATCCGTGGGCTCATGCCGATGCGGCTGTAGAGCGGCAGCATGGCGGCCACGCAGATCATATAAGTGGTCGCGCCGTCACCATCGAGGGAAACGACGAGCGCCAGAACGGCGGTGCCGACCGAAACTTTCAACGGGTCGCCCTTGACCAGCTTGAGGATCTTGCGCACGGCCGGGTCGAACAGGCCGGAGTCGATCATCAGGGCAAAATAAAGAATCGCGAACATCAGCATCACCCCGGTCGGGGCAAGCTTGGTGATGCCTTCGAGCATCATCGGACCGATCTTCGGTGCAAAACCACCGAACAGAGCGAACAGGATCGGGATGATGATCAGGGCAATCAGCGCGGACAGGCGCTTGGTCATGATCAGGAACATGAACGTGATGACCATGGCAAAGCCAAGGAAAGTCAGCATAGGAAATACTCCAGGCGTGGCGCGACGGGCAAAGGCAGACCGAACAGGTCAGCGCAGAATGCAAAGCACGGGACGGACGGAGGGAGTGGGTTCAGCGGGGCGGGTAGCAGCGGACATCAGAATCACCATTGTTGTTGTTAAAAGGGCCTAACGAGCCTTAGCCGCTCGCTTCTGGCCACCGGTCTGTTGCCGGTAGTGGGGGCGATCCTAATCGCGCAAGCTTTCAGCCACCTTTCGCCGCTGTAATGGAGTTTTTCTGTAGGGCAAGGCTTACCTGTAGGAGCAAGCTTTGTTCCCACAGACAATCTGCGCTCCACCGATAAATCAAAACACCGAAAGATCCAACGGCCGCACCGCGCCCATCCAGATCGCATGCTCGGTGTGGTCCGTCAGGTCGTCGCCGGTGTCCGGGTGAAGAAATATCACCAGGCCTTTGCGATTGAGCGCCAGCCACGGCAAGACCACGCCGATGTGCTGTGGATCGAACGCCAATTGGCAGCTCCAGTCCGGGTGCGGCCCGACTGGGCGTTGGTGGATACGGCCCATTTTCAGCCCAAACAGTCGCGTTGCTTCCTCGCACAGTGCCCGCGCCTGGGCGATGGTATTGGCGTCGAAATAGACATGGGCGTGGTAGCCCTTGATCCGCTGCATGTGCTTCTCCTCGAAAACTGGCCGAACCGAGGTTGTCTCCCGCGGGTCAGAGCCTTTACATGCGGGACAAAAAAGGAAAAACAGCCATGAAAAATGCCGAAACCCCGGTCACCAAAGTGGTGCTCTATGGTGCCATGAGTAGCCTCGGCAGTGCGTTGATGGCTGAAATGCTGCGGCGCCAGCACGAAGTCATCGCTGTTCTCGACGACCTTACGGCCCTGGCGCCGCGCCCCGGCCTGCGGGCCAAGACCGGCGACCTCTACGATCCCCAGCGGGTCAAGCAAAGCGTGGCCGGCGCCAATGCCGTGGTGTGTCTGTTGAACGCTCCAGGGTTGCCGATGAACAGCGAGCACGTGGAGCGCACGCTCATTCCCGGTCCCGTGGAGCAGGTGTTGGCGGTGGATGCGCTGATCGCCGGGATGGAGGCGGCGAGTATTTCCC
Organism: Pseudomonas sp. A214; assembly: GCF_900156295.1. Lineage (NCBI taxonomy): Bacteria > Pseudomonadati > Pseudomonadota > Gammaproteobacteria > Pseudomonadales > Pseudomonadaceae > Pseudomonas > Pseudomonas sp. A214. Next base: position 680,484 of record NZ_LT707062.1, on the reverse strand, counting down.
GGCTGTTTCTGGTGGGCGATTTCGCCGTGCTCGACGAGGAGCCGGCAGACGATGTATTGCAGCGCCATGCCGCCGAAGAAGTCCTCGACGCCCTGAACAACAGCACGTTGCAATGGACCCTGATTGACTCACCCTACGCAACGCCCGGTTTGAGCATCGAGCACTTCAGCCAGGTCAGCACCAGCCTGGAGGCCGGCATGGCCGAATCACTGGAGCGGCTTGGCCGTGTGGCCGTCGGCATTGCCGATGAGCTGCGCCTGAACCTGCATGTGGGCCAGCATGTCAGTTTTGTCGCCGCCGATTAGCCTGTGCGGTCGCCGTCTCCCGAGTTGGCGCAGGGGAGGGCTGGTTACACCGCAATGGAAGGCAAGGCCAACCCCGTGAGCGATTCGGCGCTGTTGGCCTGCTCCTCCATCAACCAGTCCACAAACTGCCTGATCAATACCCCGCGCCGTTTACGCTGGGGCAAGACCACGTAATACCCTGACCGCGACAACACTGTTTCAGCGACCGGACGGCACAGCAGCCCTTGGGCCAATAAGTTATCCACAAGGTATCGCCAACCGATGGCAACGCCCTGACCGCCAATCGCCGCCTGGATGAGCAAGGTGTAGTTGTCGAACCGCAACTGCCCGGGCGCCGGGGGTGAGGTAATGCCCAGCTCACGGAAAACGCCACTCCAATCGAACCAGTGGCTACTGTTTTCCCCGCGCAAATGCAGGAGCGGGAACTCCGACAAGGCTTGAGCCGACAAGGGCAGGGAGCGTTCCTTGAGCAACAGCGGGCTGCACACGGGAAAGACTTCTTCGCTGAAAAGCCAGCGACTTTCGCCTTGTTTGAAGCGACCGTCTCCAAATAGCACCGCAACGTCGATATCCGTGCGCAGCATGTTGTGATTGCGTTCGCTGGTCACCAGGCTGACGTCCACCTGTGGGTTGGCGGCGTGAAACCGATGCAAGCGGGGCATCAGCCAATAGGCGGCAAACGCAAAATCGGTGGCCACTTGCAGCACCTCATGCTGGTCATGGGCGGTGATCGCGCTCAATCCTGCGTCGATATTCTGCAAACCGGCCTGCACCTGCTCGAACAGGATTGTTCCGGCCTCGGTCAGCTCGATGCCGCGATAGATGCGATCGAACAACCGTGTACCCAGTTGTTCTTCCAGGCGCTTGATCTGCTGGCTGATGGCCGGTTGCGTGGTGCCCAGTTCGATCGCCGCTGCCGTAAAGCTGCGGTGGCGGGCCGCGGCTTCAAAGGCGCGGAACAGGTCAAGGGACAGGTCACCCAGGGCTTCATACATAAGCTGTGCTTATCCTAGTCATTGCCTTGCGTGGGCTTTACCCATAAAGGCGGGGGCTACATGCTCAATCGCAGCAATTTCGCATAACTGTTTACTATGGAATGCCGCGAATACATGAAGCGCAAGAACATTCTTTTCATCATGGCCGATCAAATGGCCGCGCCAATGTTGCCGATCTACGGTCCTTCGCCGATCAAGCTGCCGAACCTGTCGCGCCTGGCCGAGCAGGGCGTGGTGTTCGACGCCGCGTATTGCAACAGCCCACTCTGCGCACCGTCGCGCTTTACCCTGGTGAGCGGTCAGTTGCCCAGCAAGATCGGCGCCTACGATAACGCGGCGGATTTTCCTGCGGACGTCCCGACGTACGCCCACTACCTGCGGCGTCTGGGTTATCGCACGGCGCTGTCCGGCAAGATGCATTTTTGCGGGCCGGACCAGTTGCATGGCTACGAAGAACGCCTGACCAGTGACATTTACCCGGCCGATTACGGCTGGGCCGTGAACTGGGACGAGCCCGACGTGCGGCCAAGCTGGTATCACAACATGTCTTCGGTGTTGCAGGCTGGTCCGTGCGTGCGCACCAACCAGTTGGATTTTGACGAAGAAGTGGTGTTCAAGGCCCAGCAGTATCTGTTCGACCACATCCGCGAGGATGGCGACCAGCCGTTCTGCCTGACGGTGTCCATGACCCACCCACACGACCCGTACACCATTCCCAAGACCTTTTGGGATATGTATGACGACAAGGACATCCCGCTGCCGCAAACCCCGGGGCAAACGGAGCTGGACCCGCATTCCCAGCGCCTGTTGAAAGTCTATGACCTGTGGGACAAGCCACTGCCTGTGGATAAGATCCGCGATGCGCGCCGCGCGTACTTCGGTGCGTGCAGCTACATTGACAGCAACGTCGGCAAGTTACTGCAAACCCTGGAAGACACCGGCTTGATGGACGACACGATCATAGTGTTCTCCGGCGATCATGGAGACATGCTCGGTGAAAAAGGCCTCTGGTACAAAATGCACTGGTTCGAGATGGCGGCTCGCGTTCCCTTGCTGATCAGCGCACCGGGCCAGTTCGCCAGCGGGCGGGTCGGGGCGGCGGTGTCCACTGCCGACTTGCTGCCGACCCTGGTGGAGTTGGCGGGTGGCCGGCTTGAGCCCGGACTGCCGCTGGATGGCCGTTCGCTGGTGCCCCATCTGCAGGGGCAGGGCGGTCATGACGAGGTCTTTGGTGAATACATGGCCGAAGGCACCATCAGCCCGTTGATGATGATCCGTCGTGGACCCTGGAAATTCATCTACAGCGAAGACGATCCGTGCCTGCTGTTCGATCTGCGCAATGACCCCAAAGAACTGGAGGACCTTAGCCAATCGGCTGAGCATCAGTCCCTGTGCGCGGATTTTCTCGCCGAAGCGCGAGCTAAATGGGATATCCCAACCATTCACCAACAGGTGCTCGCCAGTCAGCGACGTCGACGTTTCGTCGCCCACGCGTTGACCCTGGGCAAACTCAAGAGCTGGGATCACCAGCCGCTGGTGGACGCCAGCCAGCAGTACATGCGTAACCACATTGACCTCGACGATCTGGAACGCAAGGCCCGTTATCCACAACCCTGCCAAAACCAATAACGTAAGGGGAAGCACATGCAAAAGTTATCCACAGTACTGACCGCTGGGCTGTTGGCGCTTAGCAGTTCGGCGTGGGCCGAGCAAAGCTGCGAGACGGTAAAGATGGCCGACCCCGGTTGGAGTGACATCGCTGCGACCAACGCGATCACGGGTTTTTTGCTTGATGGCATGGGCTACAAGGCCAAGGTCGACACCCTCGCGGTGCCGATCACCTTCGGCGGCCTCAAGGACGGCCAGGTTGATGTATTTCTGGGTAACTGGATGCCGGCGCAGCAAGGGTTCTACGACAAGTTCGTGGCCACTGGCGATGTCACGCAGTTGGCCAAGAACCTGGACGGCACCGAATTCACCCTGGCGGTCCCGGATTACGTGTGGGATGCCGGTGTGCATAACTTCGCTGACCTGAACAAGTTCGCCGATAAGTTCGACAAGAAGATATACGGGATCGGCTCCGGCGCCCCGGCCAACCTCTCCCTGAAGGAAATCATCAAGACCAACGATTTCGGCATGGGCGAGTGGAAACTGGTGGAGTCGAGTGAGCAGGCCATGCTCGCGGAAGTCTCCCGGGCGGTGAGGAAACAGAAGTTCGTGACCTTCCTTGGCTGGACGCCACACCCTATGAACGTGCAACTGAAAATGCACTACCTCAAGGGCGGCGAGAAGTATTTTGGCGACACGGGCAGTGTCTATACATTGACTCGCAAAGGCTATGCACAGGCCTGCCCGAACGTAGGCAAGCTGTTGACCAACCTGAGTTTCACCCAGGAAATGGAAAACAGCATCATGGCCGAGGTGGTGAACAACAAAGTCAGCAATGCCGATGCGGCCAAGGCCTGGATCAAGGCGAATCCGGCGGTGCTGGATAAATGGCTGGATGGTGTGAAGACGCTGGATGGCAAGGATGCGTTGGCGGCGGTGAAGGCCAAGCTCTGACAATCATGTGGCGAGGGAATCTATGTGGGGAGCAAGGCTTGCCCGCGATGAAGACGACTCGGTCTTTCAGAGACCGAGCTGCCTGTTTCGCGAGCAAGCTTTGCTCCCACATTAATCTCCTCGCCACAGCGAGAACGGTGCCTTGTCCTGATACTCTTGCGCCAAACCCCACCCTTGAGGCCCCATGGCATTGCCCACCCGCCATTCACTCTTTCCGTTCCTGAGCTGGCTGCCGCGGCAGACCCGCGCCAGTGTCGGCCGTGACCTGATCGTCGGCCTGAGCGGTGCGATTCTCGCGTTGCCGCAGTCGATTGCCTACGCCCTGATTGCCGGACTGCCGCCGGAATACGGCTTGTATGCGGCGATTGTGCCGGTGCTGATCGCCTGCTTGTGGGGTTCGTCGTGGCACCTGATCTGCGGTCCTACGGCGGCGATTTCCATTGTCCTGTATGCCAGCGTCAGTCCCCTGGCCATGCCGGCCACCCAGGACTACGTCACCTTGATCCTGTTGCTGACGGTGCTGGCGGGGGTTTTCCAGTGGCTGCTGGGGTTGTTGCGTTTCGGCGCGCTGGTGAACTTCGTCTCACACTCGGTGGTGCTGGGTTTCACCCTGGGCGCGGCGGTGGTGATCGCCCTGGGGCAGTTGCCCAACCTGGTGGGTCTTGATCTGCCCAACGAAGCCACGGCGTTGAAAGGGCTGCTGATGTTGGTCAGTCATATCGAGGCTGTGGATAAGCCTTCTCTGTTTCTCGGTTTGGGCACGCTGGTGCTGGGCGTGGTGCTCAAACGGCTGCTGCCGCGCTGGCCGAGCCTGTTGATAACTTTGGTCATCAGCAGCCTGGTGGTCTGGCTGTGGCCAGGGATGTTCGGGCATGTCGCGCTGGTCAGCGCCTTTGCCGGACGCTTGCCGCCGTTCTCTGCGCTGCCGCTGGACCTGGATCTGATCCTGCGCCTGCTGCCCGGCGCGGTTGCGGTGGGCATGCTCGGGTTGGTGACCAGCCTGTCCATTGCTCGCTCGTTATCGGTACGCTCGGGGCAATTGCTGGATGCGAACCAAGAGGTCAGGGCGCAGGGGCTTTCCAATATTGTGGGAGGGTTCTTTTCCGGATCCTTGTCAGCGGGTTCCTTTACCCGTTCCGGCCTCAGCTATGAAGCCGGCGCTTGCTCGCCCCTGGCCGGGGTGTTCTCGGCGCTGTGGGTGGCTTTGTTTGCGGTAACCGGTGCCAAGCTGATTTCGCACATTCCGATACCGGCCATGGCCGGCAGCATTCTGTTGATCGCCTGGGGGCTGGTGGATTATCGCGGCGTCCGGGCGTTGTTTCGCGTGAGTCGCGCCGAATTCGTGGTGATGAGCCTCACTTGCCTGGCCACGCTGCTGCTGGAGCTGCAGACCGCTATCTATGCCGGCGTGCTGGCGTCGCTGTTCTTCTACCTCAAGCGCACCTCGCAACCGCGGGTGCAACACGCCCGTGAGGGTGAAGCTGACATCCTGCGGGTTGGCGGTTCGATCTTTTTTGGTGCCAGCCATTACCTGCAAGTGCGTCTGCAACGGTTGCAGGCACAACGGGTGGTGATCGATGCCCAGCAGATCAACTTCATCGACTACTCCGGCGTGGAAATGCTGCACCAGGAAGCCCGGCGCTTGCGCACCCAAGGGCGCAGCCTGACGTTGCGCAGGGCCAGGCCCCATGTGGTGGAAGAGTTGAAGAAGCTGGAAGGGCCGGAGCACTGTCCGATCCATTTCGAAGACTAGGGCTTAAGGTAGACACACCCTGTGGCGAGGGGATTTATCCCCGCTGGGGCGCGCAGCGGCCCTGGTTTTTTGGGACGGCTTCGCAGTCCAACGGGGATAAATCCCCTCGCCACAACAGTCTGTAGCCTCCTACAGTGCGAGCTGGCGCCGCAATTCGGCCAGCACTGGCGCGGTGTCCGGGCGTACCCCGCGCCACAGGTAGAACGCTTCGCCCGCCTGCTCGGCGAGCATGCCCAAGCCATCCATCGCCACCGCCGCACCGTGTTCGTTGGCCCAGCGACAGAACGAAGTGGGCTCCTTGCCATACATCATGTCGTAGCAGAACGTCATGCCGGGTTCGATCAAACTTGCGGCAATCGGCGGTACATCACCGGACAGGCTCGCCGATGTGGCGTTGATAATCAGGTCTACCGGCTCTTGCAGCCAGTCGAAACCGCTGGCCGAGACGGGGCCCAGGTCCGCGAACAACTCGGCCAGCAACTCGGCTTTTTCCACCGTGCGGTTGGCGATGATCACCGAGGCCGGCGCTTCGGCCAGCAGCGGTTCCAAGGCACCGCGCACAGCACCGCCGGCGCCCAGTAACAGGATGCGTTTGCCCTTGAGGTTTAAACCTGCGTTGACGGTCAGGTCCCGTACCAATCCGGCACCATCGGTGTTGTCACCCAACAGACGGCCATCGGCCAGCTTGCTCAAGGTGTTCACCGCCCCGGCGCGCTGGGCCCGCTCGGTCAGGCTGTCGGCCAGGCGGAAGGCGTCTTCCTTGAACGGCACGGTGACATTCGCCCCACGACCCTCGCGGAAGAATTCCCGCGCGCAGCCGGCGAAATCGTCCAGAGGCGCGAGCAGCGTGCTGTAGTCCAGTGTTTGCCCGGTCTGCTCGGCGAAGAGACGGTGGATCAGCGGTGATTTGCTGTGGCCGATCGGGTTACCCATTACAACGTAGCGGTCCATGGATAATCCTCGTTCAGGCCGTCGCCAGCCAATCGCGATCCTGCAGGAAATACTCGGTCAGCCGCGCCTCTTCGCTGCCCGGTTCAGCTTTCCAGTCATAGCCCCAGCGCACTTGCGGCGGCAGGGACATCAGGATCGACTCGGTACGCCCGCCCGATTGCAGCCCGAACAGGGTGCCGCGGTCGTAGACCAGGTTGAACTCCACGTAGCGTCCGCGGCGAAACTCCTGGAATTCCCTTTGTTTGGCGGTGAACGGGTCCTGCTTGCGGCGGCGCACGATAGGCAGGTAAGCCTCGATGTAGGCATCGCCGATGGCGCGCATGAAGGCGAAGCTAGTGTCGAAATCCCACTCGTTCAGGTCGTCGAAAAACAGGCCGCCAATGCCACGGGGCTCGTTGCGATGCTTGATATGGAAATAGCTGTCGCACCAGGCTTTGTAGCGCGAATACACGTCGGGGCCGAACGGGGCACAGGCCTGTTGGGCAACGCGGTGCCAATGCACGCAGTCTTCTGCCACGCCGTAGTACGGTGTCAGGTCGAAGCCGCCGCCGAACCACCAGACCGGCTCTTCGCCTTCCTTTTCAGCGATGAAAAAACGCACATTGGCGTGGGACGTAGGCACATGAGGGTTGTGGGGATGGATGACCAATGACACGCCCAGCGCTTCGAAGCCGCGCCCGGCCAGTTCCGGCCGATGGGCGCTGGCCGAGGGGGGGAGACCGCTGCCGAAGACGTGGGAAAAGTTGACGCCGCCCTTTTCGATCACCGTACCGTTTTCAATCACTCGCGTGCGACCGCCACCACCGGCGGGGCGGGTCCAGGCATCTTCGACGAAACGAGTGCCGCCGTCTTCGGTTTCCAGGGCCGCACAGATGCGGTCTTGCAGGTCGAGCAGGTAGGCTTTCACGGCCTCGGTGCGAGTGGTCATGACATCACCTTGATCAGGGCTACGCTACGCGGCTTGCAGCGGGCCGGTGGCAAATGGGCGCACAGGATACCACCGCACTTGCCTACGCCACAGTTGACGAAGGTCAAGCTTAGGAGTCCGATAGCAGGCTTGGTAAAAAGTCCACGACAAGGAGAAAGTGAAGATGGCCAAACGTATTCAGTTCAGTTCCCACGGCGGCCCCGAAGTGCTCGAGTACGTGGGCTACCAGCCTGCCGAACCGGGCCCGCAGCAGGTGCGGGTCAGCAACAAGGCGATCGGCCTGAACTTCATCGATACCTATTATCGCAGCGGTCTTTACCCGCCACCGGCCTTGCCGTCAGGCTTGGGGGCCGAGGGGGCGGGTGTGGTCGAGGCCGTCGGTTCAGACGTCACGCGGTTCAAGGTCGGTGACCGGGTAGCTTATGGCAGCGGTCCGCTGGGAGCCTACAGCGACGTGCATGTGTTGCCCGAGGCCAATCTGGTGCATTTGCCCGAGTCCATCAGTTTCGAACAAGCAGCCGGCGTGATGCTCAAGGGCCTGACCGTGCAATACCTGCTGCGTCAGACCTATGAGCTCAAAGGGGGGGAAACCATCCTGTTCCATGCCGCCGCCGGTGGCGTGGGCTCTTTGGCCTGCCAGTGGGCCAAGGCCCTGGGCGTGCGATTGATCGGCACCGTCAGCTCAGCGGAAAAAGCCGCCATCGCCAAATCCCACGGCGCTTGGGAAACCATCGACTACAGCAAGGAAAACGTCGTACAGCGTGTGCTGGAGCTGACCGACGGCAAGAAAGTCCCGGTGGTCTATGACGGTGTCGGCAAGGACACCTGGTTGACCTCCCTGGACTGCGTAGCGCCCCGTGGCTTGCTGGTGAGTTTCGGCAATGCTTCCGGTGCGGTGGACGGCGTGAACCTGGGGATACTCGCGGCCAAAGGCTCGCTGTACGTCACCCGTCCGACCCTGGCCACTTACGCCAATAACGCCGAGAACCTGCAGCGCATGGCCGATGAGCTGTTCGGCATGATCAGCAGCGGCAAGATCAAAGTGGATATCAACCAGCGTTATCCACTGGCCGAAGCGGCCAAGGCCCAGGCCGAGTTGTCGGCGCGGCGCACAACCGGGTCGACGATTCTTTTGCCCTGATTTAGAGGGTGCTAAAGAACCTGTGGGAGCGAGCCTGCTCGCGATAGCGGAGTATCAGCCAACATCTATGCCAACTGATCCGACGCTATCGCGAGCAGGCTCGCTCCCACAGGGTTTGACGCAAGATCCGGAAGGTGTGTTCGGGCTCAGTCCGGCCGCACCACGTTGCCGGTCGCCAGGTCGCGAATCACGCTGGGGTTCTTGCGCCCACCCAGGTTACCGCCCAGCACCAGGTCGATCTGCCCACGGAAATATTGCTCGACGCGAATTCGCGTGCGCGCCGCCGGGCGGCCCTGAGGGTTGGCCGAGGTGGACACCAGCGGCCCCACCAGTGAGCACAAGTCGCGCACGGTGGGGTGATCGCTGACCCGCAGCGCAACCGTGTCGTGCACACCGGTAATCCATTGCGGCAGCAGATTCTGGTGCGGCACCAGCCAGGTATTAGGCCCAGGCCAGGTGCTGGCCATTCGATCCATCCAGGTTTCAGGGAAATCTTCGAACAGAAAGTCGAACTGGTGGATGTTGTCAGCCACCAGGATCAAACCCTTATCGGGCAGTCGCGACTTGATCGCCAGCAGGCGCTCCACCGCGTCTTCGTTCCACGGGTCGCAGCCCAGGCCCCAGACCGCTTCGGTTGGATAGGCAATCACCGCCCCGGCGCGAATTTCTCGCGCGGCTTGTTGCACACGCCAACTGTTGACCATGAAAGACTCTCCACAACGCAAATAAGGCTGTGCGCAGTTTACCGATCTTCCCCATAAAACCTAGCGCGCAAACCAGCGCCCGTTGTCACAGACCGCCCGTCCCTCCATTTCCAGCTCAGTCAGCGCCGCCAGGACTTTGGGCAAGCTCCAGCCGCTGGCGGCGGCCAGCGCTTCGCTGCCAAGCGGCGCGGCATGGAGCAAGCGCAACAGCGGATGGGTGACGGGCGTCGGTTCCATGGACAGCGGCAACTGCTGCCAGCCCCGCAATGCTTCAAGGATGTGCTCGACGGTTTCCACCAGCGCCGCGCCGTCGCGGATCAACTGATGGCAGCCCTTCGCGCCGGGGTGATGGATCGACCCCGGAATGGCGTACACCTCGCGGCCTTGTTCGGCCGCCAAGCGTGCGGTGATCAGCGAACCGCTGGCGACACTGGCCTCCACCACCAGCACGCCGAGGGACAGACCGCTGATGATCCGGTTGCGACGAGGAAAGTTGCTGGCGTGGGGCGGCGCGTCCAGCGGGAACTCCGACAGCACCGCGCTGCCTTGGGCGATCATCGCGTCCGCCAGCCGACGATTGCGCTGTGGATAAAAATTTTCCAGCCCGGTGCCCAACACGCCAATTGTTTGCCCGCCCACATCCAGCGCCGCTTGATGTGCCGCCGCGTCGATGCCCAGGGCCAGGCCGCTGGTGATGACAAAACCGGCACCGGCCAGGCTTCGGGAAAACGCCGCGGCGGTGTCCATGCCCGGTCGCGATGCCCGGCGGCTGCCGACCATCGCCAGCTGTGGTTTTTCCAGAATGGTCGCGTCGCCGGCGACGAACAACAGCGGTGGCGCATCGCTGATCTGCGCCAGCAGCGCGGGGTAGTCAGGCTGGTCCCACATCAGTAAACGCTGGGCCGAACCCTCCAGCCAGGCCAATGCATGGGCGGCGCCGTCACGCACATCCGGGTTGCGCCGAGCCTCGGCACACGCCGCGGGCAACCTCAGCGCTCGCCAGGCGCTGGCCGGTGCGCTGATGGCTTTGGAGGCCGAGCCAAAGGCCTCCATCAGGGTCATGAAACGTTTGGGGCCCAGTTCCGGCAAGCGGTGCAGGCGCAGACGGGCCTCCAGTTCCGCAGGGGAAACCGAAGCAGATTCAGGCAATGACATGGATCATCCTTGATCGTTATAAGCCCCGTCGAAACGGGAACAAGCTGTGGATAACTCTGTTGGTAACTTGTGAGACCCGTTATGGATTGCGCACTTTGTCGAGTACCGCCAGCGAGCGCGAGGCGTATAGCACCAAGCCATAGCTGAGCTTGTCGTAGGTGCGAAAAACCATCAGCAGGCCAGCACGTTCATCGGGAATTTTCACCTGCTCGCCGGTGATGCGGTCGCGCACGGTCTCGCCGGTCTTCATCACCGCCAGCACATTGCCTTCGGCCAGCCCGTCGCGACGGCCCTTGTTCAGGGTGACTACATCCAGGGCGCCGATCTGGGTGACGCCGCGGGGTACATCGAGGATCAGCCCGTTGATCTCCGTTTTCGGTGCGCTGGGCATGAACGTCGAGTTGATCGAGCGTTCTTCGCCACTGAACAGGCGATCGCCGAGGCGCACCTCCTGGGTCGTGCGTTGCAGGGCCAGGGTTGTGATGTCGCCTTCGCTCGCCACGACTTCACCGCTGCCGATGTCATCGGCGTTGATGCCCAGGAACTCCTTGGTTTCGGGATCGGTGTAGACCTTGCCCTGACGGAAGATGCCGTACGCCGACTGGTCCGCGTCGAAGGGGCCGCGGGCAAAGATCCGGTCTCCCGTGCCGCTGAGGACCCGTTCGGCATCGCCTGCAACGATGTAGGGCGCCTTGTCGAAATCCTCGGCCGTGTCGACGATGCGGTTGCTCAGCAAAAAGCTGTTGATGGCCTGCAGCGGGATGCTCGGAATCGCGTCGGCCACCGGCGAGCTGCGAATGCGCGGTGACAGCTTGATGGTGCCCCGCGAAGCGCCGCGATTGAGGGTCAGGCGCGGTTGACCGTTGACGTAGACCAGCGACAGGGTGTCGCCGGGATAAATCAGGTTGGGGTTCTCGATCTGTGGGTTGGCTTGCCAGAGTTCGGGCCATTTCCACGGTTCACGCAAGTATTTGCCGGAGATGTCCCACAGCGTGTCCCCCGTCACCACTGTGTATTGCTGGGGAAAACCTTCCCGAAGTTGCACTTGCCCGTGCGCGATACCGGCCGAGGCCAGAAGCAGCAGGGCGAGTAGTGATTTCCTCATGCGGTGAATCCCTTTATTATGTGCGTTCGCGTAAAACGCCAGAGCCCCCGTGGCTCGCTCCGTGATTGAGGAGCAACGTTTTACAACGGTAGCCTGCATCCCAAGACACGCCAGGCCAGCCACCCGACTTTACTTCACACGTGCATTTATCAAGCTTATGGCCATTTTGAACATTCTCGAATTTCCGGACCCGCGCCTGCGCACTATCGCCAAACCGGTGGCTGTAGTGGACGACGAAGTGCGTCAGTTGGTCGATGACATGTTTGAAACAATGTATGAGGCGCCAGGCATCGGCCTCGCCGCGACCCAGGTCAACGTGCACAAACGTATCGTCGTGATGGACCTTTCCGAAGACCGCAGCGAGCCCCGGGTGTTCATCAATCCCGAGTTCGAAACCCTGACCGACGAGATGGACCAATACCAGGAAGGCTGTCTCTCGGTGCCCGGCTTCTACGAAAACGTCGACCGCCCGCAGAAGGTCAAGATCAAAGCCCTGGACCGTGACGGCCAGCCTTACGAGCTGATCGCCGAAGGGTTGCTGGCGGTGTGCATCCAGCATGAGTGCGACCACCTCAACGGCAAGCTGTTCGTGGACTACCTGTCTACCCTCAAGCGTGACCGGATCAAGAAAAAACTGGAAAAACTTCATCGCCAGAATGCTTGACGCCCCCTTCAAAGGCTTGCCGCGGCAAGCCTTTTTCTTTTGCGACTGCTTTGTAAATGAGAGCTTCCCATGACTGAGCCACTGCGCATCGTCTTTGCCGGCACTCCCGAGTTCGCCGCCGAACACCTCAAGGCCCTGCTGGCCAGCCCCCATGAAATCATCGCGGTCTACACCCAGCCGGATCGGCCGGCCGGTCGCGGGCAAAAACTGATGCCCAGCCCGGTCAAGCAACTGGCCCTGGAGAACGGTCTGCAGGTCTTGCAGCCGCCGACCCTGCGCGACGCTCAGGCCCAGGCCGAATTGGCCGCGCTCAAACCCGACTTGATGGTGGTGGTCGCCTACGGCCTGATCCTGCCCCAAGTGGTGCTGGACATTCCGCGCCTGGGTTGCATCAACAGCCACGCCTCGCTGCTGCCACGCTGGCGCGGTGCGGCGCCGATCCAGCGCGCCGTGCAAGCCGGTGATGCCGAGAGCGGCGTCACCGTGATGCGCATGGAAGCCGGTCTGGACACCGGGCCGATGCTGCTCAAGGTCAGCACGCCCATCAGCGCCGAAGACACCGGCGGCAGCCTGCACGACCGCCTCGCACTGATCGGCCCGCCCGCCGTGGTCCAGGCCATCGCCGGCCTCGCCGCCGGTACGCTGGAAGGCGAAGTGCAGGATGACAACCTCGCTACCTACGCCCACAAACTGAACAAGGACGAGGCGCGCATCGACTGGAGCCGCCCGGCCGTCGAACTGGAGCGTCTGGTGCGTGCCTTCAACCCGTGGCCGATCTGCCACAGCACCTTGAACGGCGAGGCTCTGAAAGTGCTGGCTGCAAGCCACGCCGAGGGGCAGGGCGCGCCGGGTGAAATCCTTGGTGCCAGCAAGGACGGCCTCGTTGTCGCCTGTGGCGAGCAGGCCCTGTGTCTGACACGTCTGCAATTACCCGGTGGCAAGGCGCTGAACTTCAGCGATTTGTACAACAGCCGTCGTGAGAAATTTGCCGTCGGCACGGTGCTGGGCCAAGCGGCGGACGCTTCATGAACCCGCGTCTGGCCGCCGCCAAGGCGCTTGCTGCGGTCCTGAGCGGAAAAGCCTCACTCAACAGTTCCCTGCCGACCCAACTGGACAAGGTTGAAGACCGTGATCGCGGTTTCACCCAGGACCTGGCATTCGGCACCGCCCGTTGGCAGCCACGGCTGTCGGCCCTGGCGGCGAAGCTGCTGCAGAAACCGTTCAAGGCCGCCGATGCCGACGTCGAAGCGCTGCTGCTGGTGGGGCTCTATCAATTGCTCTACACCCGCGTGCCTGCCCACGCCGCCATCGGTGAAACCGTGGGCTGCGCCGACAAACTGAAAAAGCCGTGGGCCAAGGCCCTGCTCAATGCCGTGCTGCGCCGCGCCCAACGGGAAAGCGAAGCCCTGCTGGCCGAGCTGGAACACGACCCGGTGGTGCGCACCGCCCATCCGCGCTGGTTGCAAAAGTCCCTGAAAGCCTTCTGGCCCGAGCAGTGGGAGGCCATCTGCGCGGCCAACAATGCCCATCCGCCGATGATCCTGCGGGTCAACCGTCGCCACCATACGCGCGATGCCTACCTGGCGTTACTGGGCGAGGCTGGCATCCCGGCCATCCCGTGCCAGTACAGCCGCGACGGCATCGTGCTGGAAACCCCCGGCGATGTACGCGCGCTGCCGGGCTTTGCCGACGGTTGGATCAGCGTCCAGGACGAAGCCGCGCAACTGGCTGCCGACCTGCTGGAGCTGGCGCCCGGCCAACGCGTGCTGGATGCCTGCTGCGCACCGGGTGGCAAGACCTGCCACATTCTCGAGGCCGAGCCGAAGCTGGCCGGCGTGGTGGCGGTGGACCTGGAAGCCAAGCGCCTGGTGCGCGTGAAGGAAAACCTCGAACGCCTTGGCCTCGCCGCCGAACTGATTGCCGCCGATGGCCGCGACACCGCCAGCTGGTGGGATGGCAAGCCATTTCAACGCATCCTGCTGGACGCACCGTGTTCGGCCACCGGCGTGATCCGCCGTCATCCCGACATCAAGCTCACCCGCCAGCCGGACGATATCGCCGCACTGGCGGTGTTGCAGGGGCAATTGCTCGATGCGTTGTGGATAACCCTGGAAGTCGGCGGCATGCTGCTGTATGCCACGTGTTCGACGTTGCCGACCGAGAACACCGAAGTGATCGAAGCATTCCTCGCCCGTACCCCCGGTGCCCGGGAGCTGGACATTGCCAGCCAGGCCGGGGTGAAACAGCCCCATGGTCGGCAGTTGCTGGCCCAAGAGGGCGGCCACGACGGGTTCTACTACGCCAAACTGATCAAGATCGCCGCCGCACGCGGTTAAAACCGATTCGATAGGAGTGACCGGATGAAAATCATCATCCTCGGCGCAGGGCAGGTCGGCGGTTCGCTGGCTGAACATCTGGCCAGTGAAGCCAACGACATCACCGTGGTCGACACCGACGGTGACCGCCTGCGCGATCTCGGTGACCGCCTCGACATCCGTACTGTACAGGGCCGTGGCTCCTTGCCTACGGTGTTGCGTCAGGCCGGTGCCGACGATGCCGATATGCTGGTGGCTGTCACCAACAGCGATGAAACCAACATGGTGGCCTGCCAGGTCGCTCACACGCTGTTCCACACCCCGACCAAGATCGCCCGGGTGCGCGAGGCGGCCTACCTGACTCGCGCCGACCTGTTCGACAACGAAGCGATCCCGGTGGATGTACTGATCAGCCCCGAGCAAGTGGTGACCAACTACATCAAGCGCCTGATCGAACACCCGGGCGCTTTGCAGGTGATCGACTTTGCCGAAGGCAAGGCGCAATTGGTCGCGGTCAAGGCCTACTACGGCGGACCGCTGGTGGGCCAGCAACTGCGCCAGCTGCGCGAGCACATGCCGAATGTGGAGACGCGGGTCGCGGCGATTTTCCGACGTGACCGGCCGATCCTGCCCCAGGGCGATACCGTGATCGAAGCGGACGACGAGGTATTTTTCATCGCCGCCAAGGCCAATATTCGCGCGGTGATGAGCGAAATGCGCCGTCTCGACGAAAACAACAAGCGCATCGTGATTGCCGGCGGCGGGCAGATCGGCGAGCGTCTGGCCGAAGCCATCGAAAGCCGCTATCAGGTCAAGATCATCGAGATGAACCCGGCGCGCTGCCGTTACCTCTCGGATAACCTTGACAGCACCGTGGTGTTGCAGGGCAGCGCCTCGGACCGTGACTTGCTCCTGGAAGAAAACATCGCCGACGCCGACATCTTCCTGGCCCTGACCAACGACGACGAAGCCAACATCATGTCCTCGCTGCTGGCCAAGCGCCTGGGGGCGAAGAAGGTGATGACCATCATCAACAACCCGGCCTACGTCGACCTGATCCAGGGTGGCGAGATCGACATCGCCATCAGCCCGCAACTGGCAACCATCGGCACCTTGCTGGCCCACGTGCGGCGCGGCGACATCGTCAGCGTGCACTCCCTGCGCCGTGGCGCGGCCGAAGCCATCGAGGCGATTGCCCATGGCGATGCCAAGTCCAGCAAAGTCATCGGCAAGGCCATCCGCGACCTCGGTCTGCCGCCAGGCACCACCATCGGCGCGATCATCCGCGACGAACAAGTGCTCATCGCCCACGACGACACCATGATCCAGACCGGCGACCATGTGATCCTGTTCCTGGTGGATAAAAAGCATATTCGTGATGTGGAGAAGCTGTTCCATGTGGGGTTGAGTTTCTTCTGATCCAGAATTTGCGGTGATGGACCGGGCCTCATCGCGAGCAGGCTCGCTCCCACAGAGGATCTCCATTGCTCACAAATATCGTGGGCAACCCCAACCCCTGTGGGAGCGAGCCTGCTCGCGATAGCTATCTAGCAGCCAACGGATCAACCCCTGACACAACCGATAAGGACGCCGCCATGCTCGACTCCCTGGAAAAAATGCTCGCCAAAGGTGTGGATAACTCATTGCTGCGATTCGGCCTGGGCAAGGGCTACCTGGACCTCGGCGAATTCGCCCGGGCCGCCGAACACTTCCAACGCTGCGTCGAACTCGACCCCAAATATTCAGCAGCATGGAAACTCTTAGGCAAAGCACACCAAGGCCAAGGCGATCTACCAGCCGCCCGCCAAGCCTGGGAGCAAGGCCTTGAGGCCGCCCGCGCCCACGGCGACAAACAAGCCGAAAAAGAAATGACTGTGTTCCTGAAAAAACTGGACCGCCACCCCTGACTTCACACAAAACTGCTTTTGTGGCGAGGGAGCTTGCTCCCGCTTGAGTGCGCAGCGCTCACAAAAAAGCCCACCCCGTTCTCAATACCAGCCCACCAAGCAGCCAACACACAAAACCCTGTGGCGAGGGGATTTATCCCCGCTGGGCTGCGAAGCAGCCCCAAACAGCCAACACGCAACTTCAGCCAGCCTAGCGTTATCTTGCGCAGTTGCCGGAGGCTGGTTGCATCGATAGCAGAAGGTCGCCCAAGAACCTCCCTTCGTCTCGTAAAGTGGCAACCCGACCGACCCGTGCCTATAGTCTTTGGCGCTAGACAGCTACCGGAGGCATGGACATGAGCCAGAGCATTTCGCCCGCCGCTTCACTTGTGCAAAAAACAGGCATGGTCGCCACGACCTTATGGGGCTCGGACAAAATCGCAGGTATCGCGGTCGATCCGGACGGTGCTATCTGGCTTGGTGCTTATAGTCGGCTGGGACTAGGGGGCGAAGAGGATTCAGGCTTCACCGGCAGCCTGGTCCGGTTGAATGCCAACGGTAGCCTGGACCGCAACTTCAGCGGCGACGGTAAATCCCTTCTCCCGGTGTCGCTCGACATCGAGGACGGCGGTAATGCCGCCGTGCAGCCGGGCGGAGGCTACCTGGTGGCGCGCTACGTGAAAGTAGGCGATGCCTGGGTGTCGGGCATCAGTCGTAACTTGGCCGACGGCAGCCTCGATACGAGTTTCGGGAACGGCGGCACCGTGACAGTGCCTTTCTATTGGAATGAAGATCTAGGCCAGCAAGCGTCGTTCTCCGTGCAACGCGACGGCAGCTTTTTCGCAAGCGCTGGGTATCCGTCCGGGGAGATCTATATCGCCCGCTTCGACGCGACGGGGGCCTTGGTCTCCTCCTTTGGAGAGGCTGGGATCCTGCACCTACCCGCGTCCATCGGCATTCACCCCAGCGGCACGCTCGACGTTTCATTGCAGGGAGACGGGAAGGTATTGGTCACGGGGCAAGACACCCTGACCCGCCTCAACCCGGACGGTACGCTGGATAGCAGCTTTGCGAACGGCGGCAGCCTGGCCCTCGATGTCCACGCAGACGCCCTGGTCATCCAGGATGATGGCAAAATCTTGCTGGCGGGCGCCTCGGGCGGCGTGGCGACCGTCATCCGACTCAATGCCGACGGCTCACTCGACAGCGATTTCGGTGAACAAGGTCGGGTAAGTTGGGGCTCGGAAAGCGCTCCTTTTGCAGTCGCCGACATGATCGTGCTGGCCGACGGCAAGCTATTGATTGGCGGAAGCCAAGGTACGAGCGCGGACGGCTATCTGGCCGCCTTGGTCCAGTTGAACCCCGACGGTCGCTTGGACCACAGCTTTGGCAATCCCGACGACGGCTATTACCACCTTGACGGTGGCCGCGACGATGACTTCTTGCTCGGGACCGCCTCGTTCGACGATGCGATCCTTGGCGGGGCCGGTAACGATCTGCTCGATGGCCAGCAAGGTCGCGACCTGCTGACGGGCGGTGCCGGGGCCGACACGTTCCGTTACCAGTCAGTCACAGACAGCTACCGAACCGCAACCGCGGCCCATAGCGACCGCATCACCGACTTCGACCCCAGCAGCGATACCCTCGACCTCTCCTCCCTGGGCTTCCTCGGGCTGGGTAATGGCCATGACGGAACGCTGGCGATACGCGTCAATGAAAGCGGGACGCGGACCTACCTCAAGAGTTTCGAGACCAACGCCGATGGGGAACGCTTCGAAGTGGTCTTCGACGGTAACTTGGGCCAAACGCTGAATGAAACCAACCTCCTGTTTCAGCAAGCCAGGTTGATGGGCACCGAAGGGGATGATCGTTTACAAGGCAACGCTCGAGGTGAAAGCATCGAAGGGTTCGCGGGCGATGATCGCCTTTATGGCGCGCTCGGGAATGATGTATTGGTTGGCGGAGAGGGCCGGGACCTGTTGGTGGGTGGTGGTAACAACGATGTGTTCCGCTTCGACGGACTGAGCGACAGCTACCGCACCGCCACCGAAAACCATACTGATCGCCTGATGGACTATACCGCGGGTGAAGACACGATCGACTTGTCCGCCTTGGGCTTTACCCGGCTGGGGAATGGTTACGACGGCACGTTGGACGTGATTTTCAATGAAGCCAAGAACCTCACTTATTTGAAGAGCTACGAAGCTGACGCATCGGGGGGGCGATTCGAGTTGAGCTTGGTAGGGGACCATTCCGGTTACCGTGATTTGAACATTGTCTTTGCCGAGCCTTCGGAAGAGGAGGCTATTCAATTGATTGGAGTGGCTAACGACGTCTGGGTGTAAAACGCAAACCAAGGCGATCTACCAGCAGCACGCCAAGCCGCCCGGGCCCACGGCGACAAGCAGGCCGAGAAGGAGATGATGGTGTTCCTGAAGAAGCTGGATCGTCAGCGCTGAACTCACACAAAACAGCTTTTGTGGCGAGGGAGCTTGCTCCCGCTTGAGTGCGAAGCACTCACAAAAAGCCCACCGCGTTTTCATTACCTGTCCGCCAAGCAGCTGACACATACAACCCTGTGGCGAGGGGATTTATCCCCGCTGGGCTGCGCAGCAGCTCCAAACAGTCAACGCGGTCTGTCTGATATACCGAGAACTACAGAGTCTTAATCTAGATGTCTGCTTTGGCCGAAACGCCGGTTGCGAACGACAGCAGTCGGCCAAGACCGGACGTTTGGAAAGCGGGATTATGACGAACAGCAATAAGCCGAAATACTGCACGATCTGCAGACGCTTACTCGACAACCCAGCAGATCCGCTATCAGGCAATTGCGGCGGAGATTGCTGGGGATGCATAGGCGCTATCGAGGCGGAAATGGGATGCGCAGAGTCGCTCGCCTACGTACGCAAAGAATACGAGGCAGGACTTCGGCCTGGCTGGATTGATCCATTCAAGCCCTGATTTGTAAGCTGCGTTACGACCGCTTCGGGTCGGTTTCTGCCTGTCGTCAACTCCCGTCCTAGCTGACTTTTGCCAGAGCTGATTGGTTCGCCTGATCCAGCACGGACATTCTAGGACCTGCCTTGAAAAAGCTGACAAAGGGTCATGGCAATTTGACATATCGAGTTTTCTAGCCTTAATTGTTGTAGTACTTTTATTACGGAGTACGGAGGCAGGGATGAAACTTAAATGTGGCTTTGGCGTGCTGATTATTGCGCTGTTAGTGTCAGGGTGTGCTTCTCAGCAAGATAATTATCAAGCATCAGATCCGTTAGCAGGTGCTTCGCCAACATCAGATGAAATTGATCCCGGTGTTGTTAAAGTGGTTGACGGGAATAATCATGGATTAGTGCGAGTGCTGTTTGCAACTAATCGTGAGCTCCTGGTCAAAAATCGTTGCCTGGGAGCATACTCCGGTAAAAGAGGGGTGTATGGCAGGCTAAACTATGGTCATTGCATGGTAAGTATTCCAGTGGGGCATGAAGTAGGCGAGATTGAATTGCGACGCTGGTATCAACTAGTCGAAGATCCTAACAAGCATGTTTCCATTTTGGGGGGTGGTACGATAAATGAAGCTGAATTCAAGGAGGTAGTGCGGCGCGGTTTGAATAATGGAGATGGAGCATCGCTGATATTTGTTCATGGATTTAATGTTAGTTTTGAAGATGCTGCGAGACGAACTGCTCAATTAGCTTATGATCTGAGTTTTAAAGGAGTGCCAGTTTTCTTTAGCTGGCCTTCCAATGGCAAGGTGTTGACTTACAACGGTGATGAGGAAAGCATCATCTGGTCTGAAGATGCTATATACAGCTTTCTGGTAGATTATCTTTCAAACCCCGAATTGAAGCAGGCGTTTTTGATAGCTCACAGCATGGGTGGGCGTGGTGTCTTAGAGGCACTGAAGAGGATCAGCGCGACTCGTCCTGAGCTAAGGGGCAAGTTGAAGGAAGTGGTTTTGGCGGCGCCTGATGTGGGGCGAGAGCTCTTTACTGATACCATCGCACCAATTATTCTCAACGAGAATTATCCAGTTACTGTGTACGGTTCAAAAAACGATAGGGCGCTAAAACTTTCTTATAAACTGAAAACATACGATCGGTTAGGCGGTGTTCCTGCAGTTGTGGATGTGTGGAAAGGTGTAGATTTTATAGATGCCAGCGACGTGAAGACTGATTTTCTAAATCATTCGTATGGGATTGGCTCAGATACTGTTCTTTCCGACATCGTTTCTTTGTTTTCCGGCAACCGGCCTCCTCAGAGAAATCGTTTAACAGCGGTGGAAGCGAATAATGGAATATATTGGAGACTCACCAAATAGTGAAGAAAGGGCGGCTTAGGTCGCCCTCTTTCTTTTCGTGCGCCCGGCAAGAGGAAGTGTTAGCTAGAGGCAAGGGTGTCGCGGGTGACTGCGAATCAGGATGAAGCCCGAGGCAAAGTAACGGGGGCATGGTATTGATGCTGATTGACCGCTCCTGGCCGTTTTCGGTCACTCTTGGAGGGCGGGAGGCAAAAAGAAACCCGACGCAGGACGCCGGGTTTTTTCATTGGCAAACGCTTACCTATTGCCGCGGCTCCACGTTATCCAACACCCGATTCGCCAGCAACGAACTCAGCTCAATCAACTGCTGAATCCCCTGCGCCACATGACGCCTCGATCCATCCAGATCAAACGCCAGATCACTCACCATGGCATCAGCCGAAGCCAGGGTTTCGCTGAGGTTAGCGAGCAGGCATTCGTTATCGAGGCCTTTCACGACGGTGTATAGCTGCCCCGGTTTGGGGTTGTCTTGGGATTTATCCGGTTTCGGTAGCAAGTAGTGATCGAGCACCCGTTTGGTGGTTTCGTCTTGCTGCTTGGCTTTGGATTTTGCGGATTTGGAAGTGGAATCTGCTTCTGGCGGATTCGGCGTTATTTTGAACATAGGTATGTCTTCTCAGTTAGGCCGCAACCATTTCGCTACTAAACGATAGGGTGGCGGCTGTGCGCAGGTTAGTAGACCGGTGACATACCTAAAACCGGCGCGCCCGAGGGCGCCATGCGCACAGCCACCATCGAGTGCAGGCGAATGCCTAACTGATGAGACTCATGCAACCGGATGTCATCCGGGCTACTAAACCCGACCACTGATGGGCAGTGGCAGGAAGACAATAGAACCCAGGGACAAGGCGCACAAGCGGGCGGATTCTGGCGTAGTTGTAGGCAAAGGCGCAAGGATGCGTGGCTTGATAGAGGGGTGTAGGTGGGGGCTGTAGGAGGAAGTTTTTTTGGTGATGCAGGTGGGGTGTTCGGCTCTGGAACTGGGGCGATTTCATCGCGAGCAAGCTCGCTCCCACAGGGGATTGGGGTTGTTGCAGATACTGTGTTCACACCTGTGTGGGAGGGAGCTTGCTCCCGCTGGCCTGTGCAGCAGGCCCCTGTATTTCTTCAGGCAAACCGCATCGTTCGGTTTTGCGTCTGCTGCGCAGCCGAGCGGGAGCAAGCTCCCTCGCCATGGGGGCTGACTAAACCGCTTTCCAAATCTTTTATGGCAGCTTGCCATTCGTTATAGATAATCAATCTGCGAATCATTAGCATTGCCTGCATTGGTTTCCCGTTTCCCCGCAGGTACTCACTCCATGCTATTTCCATCTCGCCTTACGCTGCTGGCTGCATGTTGCTCAGTCAGTTTTCTTGCCCAAGCGGCAGAGCCTATTGAATTGGGAGCGACCGACGTTACTGCCAGTGCGATCAAACCCAACTCCAACACGCTACCAACGCCCTATGCGGGTGGTCAGGTGGCGAGGGGAGGCCAGATGGGGGTGCTGGGCAATCAGGACAACATGGATGTCCCGTTCGTGATGACCAGTTACACCTCGCAGTTGATTGAAGATCAACAAGCTGAAGACGTGGGTGATGTGCTTCTCAATGACCCGTCGGTGCGTCAATCCTATGGGTTTGGTAACCAATCCCAAGTGTTCGTGATTCGAGGCTTGCCGCTTAACAGCGACGACATTTCATACAACGGGTTGTATGGCGTCTTACCGCGTCAAATTCTGTCGACGGATGCTATCGAGCGTGTCGAGGTGTTCAAAGGCCCCAACGCGTTTATCAACGGTGTCAGTCCGACGGGTTCGGGTCTTGGGGGAGGCGTCAACTTGCAGCCTAAACGCGCAGAGGATGTGCCGACGCGTCGCTATACCCAGGACGTCAGCACCGATGGCCGCATTGGCGAGCATTTGGATATCGGGCAGCGATTCGGCGAGGACAATCGGTTTGGCGCCAGGTTGAATCTGAGCCAGCGGGAAGGTGAAACAGCGATCGACAACCAGGATCAGCGCACAAAGTTGTTCGTTGCGGGCTTGGACTATCAAGGTGATAACTTCCGCGTTTCCACCGATTTCGGGTATCAGAAACAACGTATCAATGGACTGCGCAATTCGGTGAATATCGGGAGCGCCACCCGCATTCCCACGGCTCCGCACGCCAGCCACAATTATGGGCAGGACTGGACTTATTCCGAAACGGAAGACACCTTCGGCATGGTTCGTGGCGATTGGGATCTGAACGAAAACTGGACCGCATACCTTGCCGGTGGTGCAAAGCACACCCGAGAAACCGGGGTGTACGCCACACCGACACTGGTCGGCAATAACGGCGTAGCGACGATCGGTGGCTCAGAGATTCCTCACAATGAAGACAACACATCGTTCAGTGGCGGGTTGAACGGGCGCTTTAACACGGGCCCTGTTTCCCACCAAGTTGCGATCAGTGGCTCAACGATTTGGACCGAGCAGGAAAACGCGTACACGTTCTATCGTTCCGTTACCGGGAACAGCAATATCTACAACACCCCGAAGCTTCCTAAGCCGACTGCGGTATCCAGCACGGGCGGTGAAATGGGTGATCCCGGGGTGACCGGCAAAACCCGTAACCGCAGCCTGGCGATTTCCGACACGTTGGGCTTGTTCGATGACAAGTTGCTGGTCACTTATGGTGTTCGTCGTCAGCAGTTGCGTGTCGAGAACTATAAGTACGATGGCACTACTTCAAACGGTGTAGCCAATCCAGCAAACGATGGCAGTCGTAGCGCGCTCTATGATGAAGCCATTACCACGCCTGTTTATGGCATCGTCTACAAGCCTGTGGAGAGCGTGTCGCTCTACGCCAACCGAATCGAAGGCCTTGCAAAAGGGCCAGTGGCGTCCGGTACAGGTATCACGAACCTGGGCCAAGCCTTTCCCCCTGGCCGCACCAAACAGTTGGAAGCGGGCATCAAGCTGGACCTGCAAACCTTCGGTGCCAACCTGGGTGTTTTCCGTATCGAGAAACCTTCCGATGGGTACGTCGACAACGCGCAGAGGCTCTATGTGCGTGATGGCGAGCAGGTCAACAAGGGGCTGGAGATCAGCGTTTTCGGCGAACCCATTGAAGGCCTCCGGTTGATGGCCGGCGGTACCCGCATGACGTCTGAGCTGAAAAAAACCGCTGGCGGTCTCAACGATGGCAATCACGCCATTGGCGTGCCAACGTTTCAGCTCAATGCCAGCGTAGATTGGGATGTTCCGGGTATCGAAGGGGCTGCGCTCAGCGCAAGGATGTTGCGCACTGGTGGGCAGTACGCTGATCAGGCTAACAACCTGAGTTTGCCGACCTGGAACCGTTTCGACGCTGGCGCACGTTACAAAATGAAATTCGTGGAGAAAGACCTGACGTTGCGCGTCAACGTGGAAAACATTACCGATAAGAACTACTGGGCATCGGCAAACGGCGGCTACCTTTCGCAGGGTGATACGCGGTTGGTGAAGTTTTCGGGGACTATCGATTTCTGAGTAAAAAGGGGATTTGAAAAGGGGAGAGCGTTGGCGAGTGCCCTAAGCTTTGAATGCTAGGCTTGGTCTCTGAGATATCTTGTGGCGTATTGCTGCTTTGGGTGTCTAAACGCCATGGTTGCTTCTGGCCGAGATAGAGCGCCAACCCCCGCTGGGGTTTTCCCACGTTTCGTTAGCGAGCCTCCAAGCCCTTGTGTATGCGCATTGTAGTGCTGGCCCTGGTCCTCACGCTGTTCGGCTGCGCTACCGCGTCGGACCCGGCGAGGGGCGAGGGTGGCGATTGGCGGTCCTTCTATGTGGTGAATCATGGCCTGCATACCGGGTTGGTCATTGCGCGCCCCGATCTACTTCAGGTGCTTCCCGCATTGGCCGAAGCGTTCAGCGACGGTGACTTCGTGGAGTTCGGTTGGGGCGACGAGGATTTTTACCGAGCCCCACAGGCCACCTTGAGCCTCGCCCTGCGAGCCTTGTTCGGGTCGAAGGCAACCGTGCTGCATGCGGTCAAGATTGACGGGGACCCCAGGCGGCGTTTCGCCGCAAGCGAGGTCATCGAGGTACGGGTGACGGAGGACGGCTACCAACGACTGCTCGCGTTCGTGGCCGGGACCTTCACCCGCTCAGCGACGGGCACCTTGGTAGTGCTCGGGCCTGGCCTGTATGGAGAGAGCCGGTTCTACCAGGCCGAGGGTCGCTATTCGCTGTTTTATACCTGCAATACCTGGGTCGCAGAGGCGCTGGCCGCGAGCGGTTGCCCAATGTCGCCTACTGCAGTGATTACGGCGGATAGCGTCATGTCGCAGTTACGCGGGGCGACAGCGGTCGGTGCATCCTGCGTTGACTGAAAAGGGGACAGTGCTCGAAAGGGGATAGAATTTGCTGGAAATAAATCTGTCCCCTTTTTGGATATCTGAATTTTACAGTTCCTCTTTTCGCAGAATTCATGCGTCGCCAGGAATGAGGGCCTGTGTGGCGAGGGGAATATCTCCTCGCCACACAGCTTGATGGTGTTGCGGTTAACGTGGGTCGACGTTATCCAACACCCGATTCGCCAGCAACGAACTCAGTTCAATCAACTGCTGGATACCCTGCGCCACATGGCGCCTCGATCCATCCAGATCAAACGCCAGATCACTCACCATGGCATCAGCCGAAGCCAGGGTTTCGCTGAGGTTGGCAAGCAAGCATTCGTTATCGAGGTCTTTCACGACGGTGAATAGCTGGCCCGGTTTGGGGGCGTCTTGGGATTTATCCGGTTTCGGTAGCAAGTAGTGATCGAGCACGCGTTTGGTGGTTTCGTCTTGCTGCTTGGCTTTCGATTTTGCGGATGTAGAAGTGGAATCTGCCTCTGGCGGATTCGGGGTTATTTTGAACATAGGTGTGGGCCTCATATTAGGCCGCACCATCTCGCTACTAAACGAAAGGGTGGCGGCTGTGCGCAAGTTAGTAGACCGGTAACCCACACCAAACCCGGCGCGCCCGAGGGCGCCATGCGCACAGCCACCATCGAGAACAGGCAAATGCCTGACTGATGAGACTTGTACAACCGAAGTGGGACCCGGGCTACTAAACCCGACCACTGATGGGCAGTGGCAGGAAGACAATAGAACCCCGGGACAAGGCGCACAAGCGGGCGGATTCTGGCGTAGTTGTAGGCAAAGGCGCAAGGATGCGTGGCTTGGTGAAGGTGTGTAGGCAGGTTCTGTAGGAGCGGGGTTTGCCGGCGATGCGGGTGACTTGTTTTGGTCTGGAACCGCGTCGATTTCATCGCGAGCAGGCTCGCTCCCACAGGGGGCTGCGTTGGGCTGGATATTCGGTTCGACACAAACCACCTGTGGCGAGGGAGCTTGCTCCCGCTGGCCTGCGCAGCGGGCCCCTGCATTTCTTCAGGTCAACCGTATTGTGCGGTTTTGCGACTGCTGCGCAGCCGAGCGGGAGCAAGCGCCCTCGCCATGGGGGTGTCTGGGCAGGCGTCATCGCGAGCAAGCTCGCTCCCACAGGGGATCGGAGTGTTGCAGATACTGTATTCCCGCGGGGGCCTCGCCTTGGCCTTATTTACGCTTGAGCATCTCCGGCAACTGCGCCACCAGTTTCTGGTTGTTCAACGGCGCACGAATAAACCCGCGTTGAGTACCATCCGGCCCGATGACCGCGAGGTTGCCGCTGTGATCGACCGTGTAGTTGGGTTTGCTGGTGTCCGCCGGGATGAATGGAATGCTCACCGCGTTGGCCAGCTTCTGCAGGTCTTCGATCGATGACGGGGTCAGGCCGATGAACTGCGGGTCGAAGTAGCCCAGGTACTGCTTGAGTTGCTTGGGGGTGTCGCGGTTCGGGTCGACGCTTACCAGCACGATCTGCAACTTATCCACAGCCTCCGGCGGCAGTTCGCTTTTGATCTGGCGCAGTTGGGCGAGGGTGGTCGGGCAGATGTCCGGGCAGAAGGTGTAGCCGAAGAACAGCAGGCTCCATTTGTCTTTCAATCCGTCCATCGTTACTGGCTGACCGTCCTGGTCGGTCATTTTCACGTCTGGCAGGTTGCGGCTTTGAGGCAGCAGGATGATGCCGGCGTCGATCAGCGCCGTGGGGTCGCCTTCGCCTTTGCCGGTCAGCACTTTATTGATGGTAAGGCCGAGGATCAGCGCGATCACGGCCACGAGAATGAAGACGGTTTTCTGGGTTCGAGTCATAGGCTCAACAGTAAGTAGTGATCTACAAGCAGGGCAATGAACAGCAGGAACAAGTACCAGATAGAGTACTTGAACGTGTTGATCGCCGCGTGCGGCCGACTGCCACGGTACAACACCACGGCCCATTGCAGAAACCGGGCGCCCAGCACGAGGGCGCAAACCAGGTACAGCAAGCCGCTCATCTGAATCACAAAGGGCATCAGGCTCACTGCCAGCAGCGCCAGGGTGTACAGCAGGATATGCACCTTGGTGTAGTGCTCGCCGTGGGTCACCGGCAGCATCGGGATGTCGGCCTTGGCGTATTCCTCTTTGCGATGAATCGCCAGGGCCCAGAAGTGTGGCGGGGTCCAGGCGAAGATGATCAGCACCAGCAGCAGCGGTTCGGCGCTGACATGACCGGTGGCGGCCACCCAGCCCAGCAACGGTGGTGCCGCGCCGGCCAGGCCGCCGATGACGATGTTCTGCGGCGTCGCCCGTTTGAGGAAACCGGTGTAGATCACCGCATAACCGAGCAAGGAGGCCAGGGTCAGCCAGGCGGTCAGCGGGTTGGTGAACGCCAGCAACAGCGCTTGGCCAGCCACGGCCAGTGCGAGGGCGAAGGTCAGTGCGGCGGCCGGTGAGACGCGGCCTTCGGCCAGTGGGCGTTTATGGGTACGGGCCATCACCGCATCGATGCGCCGGTCCACCACATGGTTGACCGCCGCCGCGCCGCCGGCACACAGGGCGATGCCCAGGTTGCCGAACACCAGCACCGTCCACGGCACCCCGGCGCGGGTGGCGAGGAACATGCCCACCAGCGAGGTGATCAGCATCAGCACCACCACTTTGGGCTTGGTCAGCTCCAGATAATCGCGCCAGATCGCTTGGCTGTGGCGTTCACCGGTCAAGGTTGCCATGGCATCTCTCCTTTTATTGTTATGGGGCTGGGGCCGTGTTTATGCGGGTTGAAGCGCCAGCGCAGCGGGACTTGATGCTTGACCCGGACCAGGCTGGTACGGGCGTGATAATTGACCAGCACCAGGCTCAACAACAGCGCGGCGCCTCCGGCGTTGTGGGCCACGGCGACCGGTAGCGGCAGGTGGAACAGCACGTTGCTGATGCCCAGGGTGATCTGGGTCGCCAGGGCCACCAACACCAGCCCCGCCAGGCGTGTCATGCCGACGGTCTTCAACTGCCAGGCCAGCCCCAGCAGCACCACCGTCACCAGCAACGCGCCGATACGGTGGGTCAAGTGAATGGCGGTGCGCGCATCGCTGTCGAGTTGGCCACCGAGATAGTTCGGGCCGATGTGCTGGGTCAGATGAAAGCCGTTGGCAAAATCCGCCGGTGGCAGCCATTGGCCGTGGCAGGTCGGGAAATCAACGCAGGCTACGGCGGCGTAATTGGAGCTGACCCAACCGCCGAGGGCGATCTGGCCGATCACCAGCAGTAACCCGGCGGTGGCCCAATGTTGCAGACGCTTGGGCACGGTCAGCGCCGGCAACACACCAGACAATCTCAACGTGAGCAGAAACAGCAGGCTGAGGGTCGCGAACCCGCCCAGCAAATGCCCGGTCACCACTTGCGGCCACAGCTTGAGGGTCACGGTCCACATGCCGAACGCCGCCTGGGCAAAGACCACCGCCAGCAGAAACAGGGGCAGCTTCAAGGGCAGGCCTGGGTGACGCCGGTTCATCCAGGCCCGGGCAGCCAGCACGGTAATCATCAGCCCCAGCAGGCCGGCGAAGTAGCGGTGGACCATCTCGTTCCAGCCCTTGTGGGCTTCCACCGGGGCGTCGGGAAAGTGCAGTTCGGCATGTGCCAGCTGGGCTTCGCTCTTGGGTACGCTGATGAAGCCGTAGCAACCGGGCCAGTCCGGGCAGCCCAGGCCGGCGTGGGTGAGCCGGGTGTAGGCGCCCAGCAGTACGACGATCAGTGCCAGCAACGTGGCAAACAGCGCGAGGCGAAATCCAGGTTTGGCCATGTCGTTGCCCTCATCCGATGTTCGACAGTTTCAACAGATGTCGCAGGTCGTTGAGCAGTGCCTTGCCCTTGACCCGGGCGTCATAGCGCAGCACCAGGTTGCTATGGGGATCGATGATCCACAGCTGCGCTTCGCCGCTGCCTTGGGCGCCTTTCTGATAGGCCGGCAGGTCCAGCGGGTAGCGTTGCAGTTGGGGGTATTCGCGTTGCAGTTGGGCGTCGTATTGCGCGTCCAGCGGCTGGGCGATGGCCAGGGCATGGCTGGCGCGGGAGGCGTCGCGACCCAGGCCGATCTGCACCTGACGGGCCAGGTAGACCAGTTGCCGGCAATCAGCCGAACATTCCTGCGGCGCCGTGACCAGGATCTGCCAGCGCTGCTCATCGGCTTGTACGCCGATCTCGGCGCGGGTCTGGCCGTTGCCGATCAGTTCGCCGTGGTAGCTGCGGCTTTCCGGGACCCAGAACTGGAATTTGTACATGCCGGTGGCCAGGATCATCGGGCCGATCACCCCGAGCACGATCAGCAGCAGTTGTAGGCGCCCCTTGCGACGGTTGCGCGCCGTAGGTGCCTCAGACGTGTTGGTTGGATTCATGGTGGTTCCCATGCTGTCTCCCTGCGTTATGCCATCCGAGATAAAGAAAGAGGCCGAACAGCGCCGCCGCCATGGCGAACCACTGCACGGCATAGCCGAGGTGTTTTTCCGGCCCCATGGCCACTACCGGCCAATCGGTCCGATAGGCGCCGGGGCCACTTTGCTGGCGTAATTGGTAGGCGAAACCGTTGCGGCCCAGTTCGGCCCAGAGCTTGTCCGGCTCGACCGCGGTCACCAGTCGCGGCCACGGCGCGTCGGCTGGGTCGGCGTGGAGCTGGAACGTGGTGCCCGGAGCAACGTAGACCCAGGCTTGAAGGTTCACCGCTTGTTCGGGGGTGCTGAAGGCCGGCGGAGTGCGCCGGTCAGGCCAGGGCAACCAGCCACGATTGACCAGCAGCCAGAGCCCGGTCGCCTGGTCGAGAAAGGGTTGGAGCAACTCCACGCCGACCTTGCCGTCGTGCTGGCGGTTATCCAGCAGGATGCTGTGTTCGGCGTCGAACTGGCCCCGCAGGCTGACCGGTCGAAAGGCCGGGTCCGCCGTGTGTTGCAACTCCACGCTTGCCATCGGCTGCGCCACGCGGCGTTCGGCGTAACTGTCCATGAGCACGCGCTTTTGTTCGCCCCGGCTCAATTGCCAGAACCCCAGGCACACCATCACCGGCAACAGCACGGCTACCACCAGTGACGGCACGATGCCTGGCCGGAAGCCTTTCATGGCGCCGTTCCAAAGCTGTCGAACGAGATAGCTATACTCACGTGCATCGCGTCCCCCCGGAGTGTCCCTAATGCTAAAAGCAGCCATCGTCCTGATGCTGATTGCCACGATTGCGAGCCTGTTCAGCGGCCTGTTTTTTCTGGTCAAGGACCAAAGCGATTCCAATCGTCTGGTGATCGCTCTGACGATTCGGGTCAGTCTGGCCGCCATCACCGTCGGCTTGATTGCCTGGGGCTTTTTCAGCGGCCAGCTGGTATCCCACGTGCCCTGGTAAGCGTTGCCTCAGAGCACGTAGACGAAGATAAACAAGCCGATCCACACCACATCGACGAAGTGCCAGTACCAGCTCGCCGCCTCGAAGCCGAACTGGTGTTCGTTGTCGAAGTGCCCGCGCATGATCCGCATCAGCATGACGAACAGGATGATCGTGCCGATGGTGACGTGGGCGCCGTGAAAGCCCGTGAGCATGAAAAAGGTCGCGCCGTAGACGCCCGAGCCCAGGGTCAGGCCCAGTTCCTTATAGGCGTGGATGTATTCCTCGGCCTGGAAGCCGAGAAAGGCGCAGCCCAGCAGCACGGTGATCGCCAGCCAGAGTTTCAGCGCCCCGCGATGGCCCTTTTTCAAGGCGTGGTGGGC
This sequence comes from Pseudomonas sp. A214, assembly GCF_900156295.1. Lineage (NCBI taxonomy): Bacteria > Pseudomonadati > Pseudomonadota > Gammaproteobacteria > Pseudomonadales > Pseudomonadaceae > Pseudomonas > Pseudomonas sp. A214. Next base: position 649,621 of record NZ_LT707062.1, on the reverse strand, counting down.
GATGGTGACGGTGACGCTGGAACTGACCAGCAGCACGGTATTGAGCAGCGGCAAGCCCCAGGGGCTGATGACGTCCTTGGGCGCCGGGAAGAGTTTCGGATCGGGGTTGTTCAGCAACGGCCAGGCGAACTCGAAGCTCGGCCAGAGCATGTGCGACAGGCCCTTGGTGCCTTCGCCCGCCAGGCCAGGCGCCGAGATGTTGCGCACATAGAACAGTGCACCGAAGAACGCGATGAAGAACATCACTTCGGAAAAGATGAACCAGCTCATGCCCCAGCGGAACGAGCGGTCGAGTTGTGCGCTGTACAGCCCGGCGCGGCTTTCCTTGACCACCGCGCCGAACCAGCCGAACAGCATGTAGGCCACCAGCAGGCCGCCAACGAAAAAGATCAGCGGGCCGTTGGAGTCGGGCCGGTCAGCCTTCAGGTCGTTGAACCAGGTCGCCAGGCCGTACACCGTGACGAACATCCCGACGGTGGCGATGATCGGCCATTTACTCTGGGCCGGAACGTAATAGTGTTCGTGAGTTGCCATTTATTGTTCTCCTTATCGGGCACGCTATCGGTCAGTGTTTACAGCCACCGGTGGATGACGAGCGGTGATATCGAACAGCGTGTAGGACAGCGTCAGGTGCTTCACTTCCTTGGGCATGTCCCGGTCAACGATGAAGCGCATGGGCATTTCGATACGTTCGCCGGGTTGCAGCACTTGCTGGGTAAAACAAAAGCATTCGGTCTTGTGGAAATAGGCCGCCGCGTTGCTCGGCGCGATGCTGGGGACTGCCTGGGCGCTCATCGGCCGATCGGTGGGGTTGTGGGCAATGAACACCATCTCGTTCACGGCCCCGGGCTGAACCACCAATTGGTCGGCTTTAGGATAGAAATCCCAGACCATGTCCACGGAGTTGGTCGACAGGAACTGCACGCGAACCTGGCGCGATTGATCGACGATTTGTTCACCTTCGTACTGCCCTGCGGTTTTGCCGTTGATGCCGAATACCCGGCACATCACGTCGTAGATCGGCACCAGGGCAAACCCGAAGGCAAACATGGCCACCACTACCACTAGCAGGCGCGTGACCAGTTTCTTCAGCGAAATCGAGTCAGCCATGACTCCTGCTCCTTGCACATAACCCTGTGGGAGCGAGCCTGCTCGCGATAGCTGTAGGCCTGGCACACCGCGTCGGGCCTATCGCGAGCAGGCTCGCTCCCACAAAAGCTTGCATGTTCATTTCACTTCCGGCGGCGTAGTGAAGGTGTGATACGGCGCCGGTGAAGGCACGCTCCACTCCAACCCTTCGGCCCCATCCCACGGCTTGGCCGGAGCCGGCTCGCCGCCGCGGATGGTCTTGATCACGATGAACAGGAAGAACAACTGCGTGGTGCCGAACATGAACGCGCCGATGGACGAGACCATGTTGAAGTCGGCGAACTGCAGGTTGTAGTCCGGGATCCGCCGGGGCATGCCCGCCAGGCCTACGAAGTGCATCGGGAAGAACGCCAGGTTCATGCCGACGAACGACAGCCAGAAGTGCAGCTTGCCGAGGGTTTCGTCGTACATGTGGCCGGTCCATTTCGGCAGCCAGTAGTAGGCCGAGGCGAAGATCCCGAAGATCGCGCCGGGCACCAGCACATAGTGGAAGTGCGCGACCACGAAGTAGGTGTCCTGATACTGGAAGTCCGCCGGGGCGATGGCCAGCATCAGCCCGGAGAAGCCGCCGATGGAAAACAGGATCACGAACGCCACGGCAAACAGCATCGGCGTCTCGAAGGTCAGCGAGCCTTGCCACATGGTGCTGGCCCAGTTGAACACCTTCACCCCGGTGGGCACGGCGATCAGCAGGGTGGCGTACATGAAGAACAGCTCGCCCACCAGCGGAATGCCCACCACGAACATGTGGTGCGCCCAGACGATGAACGACAGGAACGCAATGGCGGCCGTGGCGTAGACCATGGAGGTGTAGCCAAACAACGGTTTGCGGGAGAAGGCCGGGATGATCGAGCTGACGGCACCGAAGGCCGGCAGGATCATGATGTACACCTCGGGATGGCCGAAGAACCAGAACACGTGCTGGAACAGCACCGGGTCACCGCCGCCGGCAGCACTGAAGAAGCTGGTGCCGAAGTGGATGTCCATCAGCATCATCGTCACGCAACCGGCCAGCACCGGCATCACCGCGATCAGCAGGAACGCGGTGATCAGCCAGGTCCAGACGAACAGCGGCATCTTCATCAGGGTCATGCCGGGGGCGCGCAGGTTGAGGATGGTGGCGACCACGTTGATCGCGCCCATGATCGAGCTGATACCCATCAGGTGGATGGCAAAGATAAAGAACGTCACGCTTTCCGGCGCATAGGTGGTGGACAGCGGCGCGTAGAAGGTCCAGCCGAAGTTCGGCCCGCCGCCAGGGGTGAACAGCGTCGACACCAGCATCAGGAACGCCGCCGGCAACAACCAGAAACTGAAGTTGTTCATCCGTGGCAGGGCCATGTCCGGCGCCCCGATCATCAGCGGGATCATCCAGTTGGCCAGACCGACGAAGGCCGGCATCACCGCGCCGAAGACCATCACCAGGCCATGCATGGTGGTCATCTGGTTGAAGAACTCCGGCTGCACGATCTGCAGGCCGGGCTGGAACAGCTCGGCACGGATCACCATGGCGAACGAGCCGCCGAGCAGGAACATGGAGAAGGCGAACCACAGGTACAGCGTGCCGATATCCTTGTGGTTGGTGGTCAGTACCCAGCGCATCAGCCCTTTGGCGGGGCCGTGGGCGTGGTCGGCATGACCGTGGTCATCGATCACAGCACTCATGTCCTGTCTCCTTCGAACGAGTGGGCTGGGCGGCGCGCGGCGATGAGCTGCGACCGGTTGCGGGAACAAACGTCAGGCCGGCTCATTGGCTTTCTGCCTGTTTGAGTTCCAGCACTTGTTTAGGCGTAACCATGTCGCCCTTGTTGTTGCCCCAGGCGTTACGTTCATAGGTCACGACCGCCGCGATATCGACTTCCGACAACTGTTTGCCGAACGCCGCCATGGAGGTGCCCGGTTTGCCGTGGAAGACAATGTTCAGGTGATCAGCCACAGGGCCAGTGGCGATTTTCGAGCCCTTGAGCGCCGGGAACATCGGCGGCAGGCCCTGGCCTTCGGCCTGGTGACAGGCCACGCAGGTGGTGTGATAGACCTTGTCGCCGCGTTCGATGAGCTCTTGCAGGGTCCATTCCTTGCTGGTCAGCTCTTTGAGTTGCGCCGCTTCGGCCTTGCGCTCGGCCAGCCATGCTTCGTAGTCGGGCTTGCTCTTGACCTCGACAACGATGGGCATGAACCCGTGGTCCTTGCCGCACAGTTCGGCGCATTGGCCGCGATACAGGCCGGGCTTGTCGACGCGGGTCCAGGCTTCGTTGACGAAGCCGGGAATCGCATCGCGCTTGACCGCGAACGCCGGCACCCACCAGGAGTGGATCACGTCGGCGGAGGTCACCAGAAAGCGCACCTTGGCATCGACCGGCAGCACCAGCGGTTTGTCGACTTCCAGCAGGTAATGTTCGCCCTTGGCGCTCTGGTTATTGATTTGTTCGGCGGGGGTGGCCAGGTTGCTGAAGAACTCGACGTCCTGCCCCAGGTACTTGTAGTGCCACTTCCACTGATAGCCGGTGACCTGGATATCGATGTCCGACTCGCTGGAGTCGTACATCTTGATCAGGGTCGCGGTGGCGGGAACCGCCATGGCAACCAGGATCAGGAAAGGCACGATGGTCCAGAGGATTTCGACGCGGGTGTTTTCGTGGAAATTGGCCGCGTTCTGGCCGGTTGAGCGGCGGTGCATCATCATCGACCAGAACATGGCGCCGAAGACGATGATGCCGATCACTACACAGATCCAGAAGATGGTCATGTGCAGGTCGAACACTGCATTGCTGATCTGTGTCGCTCCAGGCGCCATATTCACAGTCCAGGCCGCTTGCGCCTGGCTGAAAATCGACCACAACAGGAGGCCCATCCATACGTGTGGATGTCGCGTCATTGCGGGTTCCCCTTATCGTTCTTGTTATCCCGTCGGCGTAACGCCAGCGGCAAGGGATCGGCTACTTCAGACTACCAACTTGACTCGCCGCGCCTTGCTGCACATGCAATCGGGTGTCATCAGCTAACTCCATTCCAAACCGAGTATAGACAGCGACTGCAACCTCGCAACGCGATGGCGTAAATCGTTTGAAACAGGCAGGGCTTGCGCTAGAGCCCACGAATGGAGAAGGATGCGAACCTGAGTGATGGCAAACCGATATAACTGCGACGTATCAAGGATGAGTAGGTTTATGAAAAATAGGTCTTAGGAGTGTTTTTGCGCCAGCTAAGTTATGTCTTCCTTATTTCATTGCCTTGTTCCCTGGAGTTGTCATGAACACCGCCGCATTGCGCGAGCAGATCCAAAAAGCCCAACAACATGAGGCCGAAACCGGCCAACTGACGCGTCAGCTGGAAGCTCAGCTGCCGAACCTGCACGCCGCGATCCAACTGCCGGACATCGACGCCAAGGGCGTGATGACCCGCTTTGTCACCGCGTATATCGAGCAAGTGCCCGACCTGCTGGACGCAGCCAACGAGGTGGCCCGCGAAGCTGGCATCGAATCGCAGATCAAACCGGTGCTGAAAATCGCCGAGCAGTTTTTCCTCCAGCCACCCAAGGTCATGGAGGGTCACGTTGGCCTGGACAGCCTGCTGGACGAAGCCTACCTGGCCCATCGGCTGGTGGAGGAGGTCAACGACCTGTACATCAAGCACTTCGGCCAGCCGCTGATTCCGTTGGATATGACGGTGGCCAACCTGATCGCTCACCATTTGATCGGCGAACCCTTTGCCAATCAACTGGATGAAGCGGTGCATCACGCGGTCGATGAAATGCTCGACGAAGACAGCTTTGCGCTGGAGTCGGTGGAGTCTTACCGGGAAAAACTCAGCAACCCGGACACGGGCGCTGCCTGGAAACGCTGGCCGTGCCTGTCGCGGCAGTTGGGAGTAGGGCTGGAGCTGGATCAGCCGGCGGCTTGATCTGGCTGAAACACTCATCCCCCTTGTGGGTGTTCACAAAAATTGTGTCCACCACAGATCCCTGGGGGAGCGAGCCTGCTCGCGATAGCGGTTGAACCTGCAACATTAATGTCGACTGATTCACCGCTATCGCGAGCAGGCTCGCTCCCACATTTTGCTCAAGGTGTCAGGTAGCCGCTGCGCCCACCCCTACCGTGGTGCGCAAGCGCCCTTCCAGCCTGCGCTTGAGCCCACGGGATTCGATCAACAACTTCGAGCCCTTGCTGGCATTCGCCCGGCCCCATTCTTCCAAAAGCTCCAGGCACGAATGGTCGATGTAGCTCAGGTTATTGAGCGGCACATGCACCGTCGCGCCTGTCGGAATGGTGCCCAGCACCTGGGTCAGCGCCGGAACCTTCAGGAAGGTTGCCGCCCCCACCAGTCGCAATTCCATCTCACCCTCCTGGGGCAGATCGATCAGGCTGATTTTCAGTCGGGAAGCTTTCCAGGCCAGTTTTGCCAGGGTCAGGCCGAAACCGATCAATACGCCGGTCAGCAGGTCGGTGAAGATGATCGCCAGCGCCGTCGCGGCATAGGTGAACATCGGCATCCGGCCATACCGTCCCAGCCCGCGAAACGCCTTGAGATCCACCAGTTTGAAACCGGTGTACACCAACACACCCGCCAGGCTCGCCACCGGAATGCTCTGTAGCACGCTGGACAGCAGAAGCACGAAGAGCAACAGCCACAGGCCATGGAAAATCGTCGACATCCGCGTGGTGGCCCCGGCCTGGACGTTGGCCGAACTGCGCACGATCACGCCGGTCATCGGCAGGGCGCCGAGCAGACCGCAGAGCATGTTACCGATGCCCTGGGCGGACAGTTCCCGGTCGAAGTCTGCGCGTTCGCCGCTGTGCATGCGGTCCACGGCAGCGGCCGAGAGCAGCGTTTCGGCACTGGCGATGAAAGCGACAGCGAAGGCGGCGATCAGCAACGTGGGGTCGGCCAGGTTCAGCAGGTCCGCCGGGCGCAGCCAATCAATGGCTTCGGCAAGGTTCTCCGGGACTTCCACGCGCTTGACCTGCAAGGCCAGCAGCAGGCTGGCAATGGTCGCCAGGCCCACGCCGAGCAAGGCACCGGGAACAAAGCGCAAGCTGTGAGGGCGAAACTTTTCCCACAGCCACATCACCGCAATCGTCGACAAACCGAGCAGACCCGCCTGCCAGCCGAACGACGGCAACGCCTGGGCCACTGCCGCAGGGAACGCCGCCAGATTATCCAGCCCCGACGGCTTAGGCACCGCGTCGAGCATCACATGGACCTGGGACAACACGATCAGCACACCGATACCCGCCAGCATGCCGTAGACCACCGCGGGCGCGGTTACCCGGAACCAGCAGCCCAGGCGAAAGCGCCCGGCCAGTAACTGTAGAAGACCGGCCAACAGCAGAATCGGCCCGAGCATCGCGACGCCGTGCTGGCGCACCAGTTCGAAGACCAGTACCGCCAACCCGGCGGCCGGGCCGCTGACTTGCAACTTGGAGCCGGCCAGAAAACCCACCACCAGACCACCGATGATGCCGGTGATCAGACCTTTGGCCGGTGGCAGGCCGGACGCGATGGCAATGCCCATGCACAAGGGCAGCGCCACCAGAAACACCACCACGGAAGCCAACAGCTCCCGTGGCAGAACAGCTTTTAATTGAGCAGCACGCATGGCGACTCTCCCGAAGTTTTCTTCAGGCATGGCAAGGCCCGACCGCTCAAATGGCAGGCTGGGCTTGTACCACGCAAGGATGTTTAGGAGTGGTTAGAAGCGCGCTTTAGGCGTCGCCACCGGTATCGGATGGCTGCCATCGAGCGGCAGGAAACAGCCCTGGTCCGCGTCGTAGGCTTTGATCTCGCTGGTCTCGATGTTGTACACCCAACCATGGATGAACAATTGGCCGTTGGCCATGCGAGAGGCGACCGAGGGATGCGTTCGCAAATGCTGCAGCTGCGCGATCACGTTCTCTTCGGTGAGGATGGGCATGATCTGTTTTTCGTCGCCGCACGGGCAGTTGTCATGAACCATGGTCTTGGCCACTTCGGCGTGGCGCAACCAGGCTTTGACCGTGGGCATTTTTTCCAGAGTGTCGGGATTCAACACCGCACGCATGGCGCCGCAGTCGGAGTGACCGCAGACGATGATGTGCTGCACACCGAGGGCCAGCACGGCGTATTCGATGGCGGTGGAGACGCCGCCGTTCATCTGCCCGTACGGCGGAACGACGTTGCCGACGTTGCGGGTCACGAACAGGTCGCCTGGGGAGCTATGGGTAATCAGCTCGGGCACGATGCGCGAATCGGCGCAGGTGATGAACATCGCCCTAGGCGCTTGCGCCGTGGCGAGTTTCTTGAAGAGCTCTTCCTGCTGGGGAAAGATTTCGTGATGGAAATGCAAAAAGCCGTCAACAATATGCTGCAGCGCTGCATCGGCGGTTTCCGCCTCGGGTTGGGCTGAAGCCGACGCAGCCAACGGCTGTTTATCCTTGTCACTCATGATTCATCCTCTTTGACGGTATAGCGCCAGTGGCTGGTTAAAAAACATCCAGGTCGAAATGTTCGACTTGTCAGTCACTCGATGAACAAGGTAGCGACCGAAACTTAACTCAAACTGAATCAAAGGCTCTAGAACAACGATTACAGGTGTGGCCGGGAAGCAAGCGACGCTCATGCCTGCCCATGCCCCACGTTCAACTTTAATCAAATCAAAGACATCTGTCGGCCCGGCGGACAAAAGGCGTCGCAATCGAGATTGTAACCTTCCCGGCGCTCAAGCCCCAGACGCTTGAGCGCCTTGGCGAAACGCTGCGCCAGCAGGTCGGCGAACGGGCCTTCGCCACGCATCCGAGAACCGAAGCGGCTGTCATACAGTTCGCCGCCACGGCTCTGGCGAACCAGGCTCAGCACATGAGCCGCGCGTTGCGGGTAGTGCGCCTGCAGCCATTCTTCAAACAGCGGCGCGACCCCCAATGGCAGACGCAACATGATGTAGGAAGCACTCTGCGCGCCGGCGGCATGGGCCTCGGCCAGCAGATTTTCAATCTCGCTGTCGTTGATCATCGGGATCATCGGCGAACACAGCACCCCCACGGGAATGCCCGCCTCGCGCATGACCTTGATCGCCCGTAATCGCGCCTTGGGCGCCGCCGCGCGCGGTTCGAGGATGCGCTTGAGTTCATCGTCCAGGGTGGTGAGGCTGATCATGACCTTTACCAGGCGCTGTTGCGCCAGCTCGGTCAGCAGGTCCAAGTCGCGCAGAATCAGCGAGCCTTTGGTGACGATGGTCACCGGATGACGGTAGCGCAGCAGCACTTCGAGAATCCGGCGCGTAATGCGATGTTCGCGTTCGATCGGCTGGTAAGGGTCGGTATTGGAGCCCAGGTTGATTGGGGCGCATTGATAGCCACGCCTGGACAGCTGTTCCTCCAGTACGTCGGCGGCATTGGTCTTGGCGATCAGTCTGGTTTCGAAATCCAGCCCGGGCGACATGTCCCAGTAAGCGTGGCTGGGCCGCGCATAGCAGTAGATACAGCCATGTTCACAGCCCCGGTATGGATTGATGGAGCGGTCGAAAGGCAGATCCGGCGAGGTGTTGCGGGTGATGATGGTTTTGGCCGTTTCGATCCGCACTTCGGTGCCTTGGGTCGGCGGTACTTCCTGATACCAGCCATCATCTTCGACCACCGAGCGACTCGGGGCGAAGCGGTTGTGCGGGTTGGTGGCGGTGCCACGGCCACGGGGCGGAAGAGAGATGGACATTGGAAGGCTCCGTTGCTGTATGTGCATACAGTATTCGCTGGAATTCAATTAGGCCAGCGCCGTTCAGCAGCCCACCGCTATGGATCGTGTTCACGTCGTGTTGACGTCTTGCTCACAGGCCTTTAACCGGCTCGTGCCGAAACTGACCGTCTCGTTCTTCTTCGTTTCGGTCGTCCACGCATGTTCAAACTCTATTCCCGCTCGCTGCTCCTCCTGTCCTTGTTCCTGGTCTTTGCCGAGTCCCAAGCCCTGGCGGCCGATCTGGGCGAGGCAAGGTCTTCCGAATGGGCCCAGCCGGTGGAAAAGCGCTACAACCTTTATCAAATGTCGCCGGCGCTTTACCGCAGCGCCTTGCCGGACGCGGATGCCTTGCCTCTGCTGACGAGGCTCAACATCGGCACAGTCATCACATTTCTGCCGGATTCGGACGCCAGTTGGTTATCCACACCCGGCGTCAAGCAAGTGCAGTTGCCTTATCGCACCAATCATGTGGACGACAGCGACATCCTCGCTGCCTTGCGCGCCATTCAGGCTGCCGAAACCGATGGCCCGGTATTGATGCACTGCAAGCATGGTTCGGACCGCACCGGGTTGGTGGCGGCCATGTACAGGGTGGTCGTACAGGGCTGGAGCAAAGAGGAGGCCTTGAACGAAATGACTGAAGGCGGCTTCGGCAACAACCCGCACTTCAAGGACGGGGTTCGTTACATGATGCGGGCCGATGTTGAGAAGCTCCGTGTTGCGCTGGCCAACGGCGACTGCAGTACCAGCGTTTTTGCTCTTTGCTCGCTGCAAAGCTGGGTCGGTTCCGTCATCACGACTCGTCAGCCCGACCGACAGGTTATTCGCCCTTCACCCTGACGGCTGGCATCCCTGCAAAGGCTGCCACGGACTCGGCCAGAGGTCTTGAATCGCCAGGGCCGAATATTGTTTCACGCAACGCCCGGCCTGTTGTCCCGTTGAACAACCCCTCCTGCTCAAACCTTTGGAACGCGGTGATTGCCAACGCTTTTGACCAGGCATAGGCGTAAATCCGCGCCGCATAACCGGTCACCATGTAATCCAGGCCATTGGGCCAGCGTTCGCTCCCCCATACGGGCAGATGTCCGACTTGGGCGCTGACTTGATCGAATACCTGCTGAGCCGTGCGCCCATCGCCGTGGGTCAGGTGCAGTTCCATGTCAAACAGCGCGTTGCGCAGCAGCGAGGCGGTTTCCCAGCTGGCTTGAGTGTTGGCGAAGGTCAGCAACTGATCGGCGATGGCATCGGGCGTGGCCGCGCCGGTCCGGTAATGCTTTGACAGACGGACCAGGCATTGCCGGGTAAAGCACCATTGTTCCAGTAGCACCCCGGCAAATTCCGAGGTGTCCCGGGAGAGCTCGGTGATGCCCGATACGTCGCGATACTCGGCGCGGGTCAACACATGGTGCAAGCAATGGCCGAACTCATGAAAGAGAATTCGCAGTTGCAGATGGTCGAGCAAGACCGGCGATGCATCTGAACTGCGCGCCAGCCAGCCGTGCAACACGGCGATGGGATGTCGGGGCCGGCCCTCGGCCGTGATGCGGCGGTTTCGCAGGGTGGTGGTGTTCGGGTAACCGTCTCTGTTCGCATCCTCGAACGGATCGAAATAGATGTAGCCGATGGTCTGGTCCCACTCGCGGACTTCGAAAAGACGCACGTCCGGATGCCAGGTGGCCGCGTCAGCGCGTTCGAGAATGTCCACCCCAAACAGATCCTTGGCGATCAGCAATAGCTGTGAAAAGGTGGACTCCAGCTCGAACCAGGCGCTGAGGGCCAGCTTCGAGATGCCGGCCGTATGCTGACGAAGTTTTTCTACCAGATATGGGTAATCCCAAGGTTGAAGCTCGGTGAAACCTTGCTTCCGGGCAAATGCCCTGAGCTGTTCAGCGTCACGGGCAAAGAGGCCTTGTTGCTGTTCAAGCTGATCGCGCAAGAACCCCATCACCTGTTCGGGAGACTCGGCTTGCTCAGGCTCGATCACCATTTGAGCGAAATTCGAATAACCCAGTAACGTGGCATATCGACGACGATCTTCCAGCAAGCGTCTGAGCACCTCGCTGTTATCAAACCGGCCAGCGTCGGGGCCTTGGTCCGAGGCGCGTGTGCTGTAGGCCAGGTACACCTCTTTGCGCAAAAGACGATTGTCCGCGTAGCTGGTGACGATGCCAAACGATGCATCACTGAGGGTCAGCAGCCATCCCGTGCGCCCGGCCTCGCGGGCCTGTTTGGCCAGCTGTTGTTTGAATTGCGGCGCCAGGCCGCTCAACTGAGCCTCATCGTCGAACGCTTTGCTCCAGGCCTTGTTGGCCTTGTGCAACTGATCGAGGAACAATTCCCGGCCCTGTTGAATGCGTTGCTGCAGGGCTTTCAAGTCTGACGGTGCGGTATGGGCCAACCCGTGCTGGCGAAACTGGCGCAGGGCCTTCTCCAGAACTCTTTTACGAGGCGGTTCGAAGTGCCTGGCAATCTCGCTGTTGGCCAAGCGCTCATAGAGTTGGAACAATTGGCGATTGTGTCTCAGCGCGCTCTGGAAATCGTGCACCCGTTCGCTGCAGTCGAGCGAAGCCTGGGCCCAGTCGTCTCCCGGCCGGGTGGACGCCAGCAGATCCAGCAGGTCGTCGAAACCCTTCAAGCGGGCGTGAATCTCGTCCATGGCCAACACCAGGTCGTCCCAGGTGGGGAAAGGAGTCTGAGTCTTGATGATGTCGGCCACTTGATCGCGGCTCTCGGCAAGGATCCGGTCGAGGGCCGGTGAAAAATGTTTGGCTTGGATCTGCGCAAAGGGGGGCAGGTCATAGGCCTGCAACAGCGGATTGTCATTGTCGGGCATGGCAGCCTTCCTGTCTGTCTGGACTGGGTGAGCAGTCTGAGGAGGAAGGCGTGACGCGTTGCGGTATATATGTATCGCTTCCGGGCCGGGCGGCCCGGAAGGTGATGCCGAAGATTTCAGTCGGTTTTTTTCTTCAACTTGGGATTGGGGAAAAACTGTACCGCCTGGACCTTGGCGTCCGGGACTTTGAGCGCCGATGTGTTGACCCGGGTGCCCAACTCCTTAGGCACCGACAGACCTTGTTCGTTGAGCGTGTCGGAATAACCGCAGGCCACACACTCACGGTGCGGCACGCCGTCTTCGTTCCACATCATCAACTTGTCCGGTTCGCTGCACGCCGGGCAGACTGCCCCGGCGATAAAGCGCCTTTTGGTAATCACAGGCCCCTCGCTCATGCTGCTGCGTCCTCGGTCAGGCCGCTGTGGCGCAAGAGTGCGTCAATCGATGGCTCACGGCCACGGAAGTCGACGAACAGCACCATCGGCTCCTGGGAGCCGCCACGGGCCAGGATCGCTTCACGGAAGGCGCGACCGGTGTCGGCGTTGAGCACGCCATCCTCTTCGAACTTGGAGAACGCATCGGCCGACAACACTTCCGCCCACTTATAGCTGTAGTAGCCCGCCGCATAACCGCCGGCGAAGATGTGGGCAAAGCTGTTGGGGAAGCGGTTGTAGGCCGGTGGACGCATCACCGAGACTTCGTCGCGCACGCCTTCGAGCACTTGCAGCACGCTGCGTCCATCGCCATGGGTGGCGTGCAGCTCGAAGTCGAACAGCGAGAACTCCAGTTGGCGGACCATCATCAGGCCGGACTGGAAGTTTTTCGCCGCGAGCATTTTTTCCAGCAGGTCCTGGGGCAGCGGTTCGCCGGTTTCATAGTGACCGGAAATCAGCGCGAGGCCTTCGGGCTCCCAGCACCAGTTTTCCATGAACTGGCTCGGCAGCTCCACGGCATCCCAGGCCACGCCGTTGATGCCGGACACGCCGGCATGTTCGACGCGGGTCAGCAGGTGGTGCAGGCCATGGCCGAACTCGTGGAACAGGGTGGTGACTTCGTCGTGGGTCAGCAGCGCGGGTTTGCCGCTGTCGGCCGGGGTGAAGTTGCACACCAGGTTGGCGACCGGGCTTTGCAGCACGCCATCGAAGGTGCGCCGACGGTCGCGGGCGCCATCCATCCAGGCGCCGCCGCGCTTGTTGGCGCGGGCGTAGAGATCGAAGAAGAAGCGGCCGACGTGCTGGCCGTTCTCCTTGATTTCGAACAGGCGCACGTCCGGATGCCAGGTGTCGAAGCCTTTCAGCTCGGCGATCTCGATGCCGTAGAGGCGCTGCACGATGGCGAACAGGCCGCTCAATACCTTGTCGATCGGGAAGTAGGCGCGCAGGGCTTCCTGGGCCACGCTGTAACGCTGCTGGCGCAGCTTTTCACCGTAGAAGCCGCTGTCCCAGCTTTGCAGGTCGGGGCAGCCCTGTTCGGCGGCGAACGCCTTCAGCTGTTCCAGATCCAGGGCGGCGAATGGTTTGCTGCGCTTGGCCAGGTCGCGCAGGAAACTGAGCACCTGATCGCTGGATTCGGCCATTTTGGTCGCCAAGCTCAACTCGGCGAAGTTGGCGAAGCCCAGCAGTTGGGCCAATTCCTGGCGCAGGTCGAGGATTTCCTCCATCACTGGAGTGTTATCGTTCTGACCGGCGTTGGGGCCCTGGTCTGACGCGCGTGTGCAGTACGCAGCGTAGACTTCTTCACGCAGGGCGCGGTCTTCGGCGTAGGTCATCACCGCGTAATAGCTGGGGAATTCCAGGTTGATCAGCCAACCGTCCAGCTCTTTGGCCTGGGCGGCCGCGGCCATTTGCGCCTTGGCCGAGTCGGTCAGGCCGGCGAGGGCGGCCTCAGAGGTGATGTGTTTGGTCCAGGCCTGGGTCGCGTCCAGCAATTGGTTGGAGAAGCGGCTGCCCAGTTCCGACAGTTTGCTTTGCACTTCGGCGTAGCGTTGCTGCTGCTCGGGCGGCAGATCGATACCCGACAGACGGAAGTCCCGCAGGGAATGTTCCAGGATGGTTTTCTGCGCCACGTCGAAACCGGCGGCTTCGGGGCTGCTCGCCAAGGCTTCGAAGGCCTGGAACAGCTCGCGGTTCTGGCCCAGCTCCGTGGAGTAAGCACTCAGCGCCGGCAGGCAGGCCTCGTAGGCTTCGCGCAGTTCGGGGCTGTTACGCACGGCGTTCAAATGGCTCACCGGGCTCCAGGCCGCGCCCAGGCGATCATTGAGCTCGTCCATCGCCAGCACCAGGCCGGCCCAGGTAGGCTGAGTGCCCTGGGTCTTGAGGATCTCGGCAATGGCGGCACGGTTGTCAGCCAGGATCTGCTCGATGGCCGGTTGCACGTGCTCGGCACGGATCGTCGAGAACGGCGGCAGGTCGTAGGGTTGCAAAAGAGGGTTGTTCACGCTCACGGTTGACACCTTGGCTGGAAGAAACATGGACCCATCTTAATTACAATCGACGTTCACCGCAGCTAGCAGCGCCTATCACCGGATAAGAGAGAGCCTATCGTGACCCTTCGCACGTACCAGAATCACAGCCCACGGCTTGCCCGCGGCGCTTTTGTCGACAGCACCGCGGTGGTGATCGGCGACGTTGAAATCGGCGAAGACAGCTCCGTCTGGCCGCTGACGGTCATTCGCGGCGACATGCACCGCATCCGTATCGGTGCCCGTACCAGCGTCCAGGATGGCTGCGTGCTGCACATCACCCACGCCGGCCCCTTCAATCCCGATGGCTTCCCGCTGCTGATCGGCGATGACGTGACCATTGCCCACAAGGTCATGCTCCATGGCTGCTCGGTGGGCAGCCGGGTCTTGATCGGCATGGGCAGCATCGTCATGGACGGCGCGGTGGTTGAAGATGACGTGATCATCGGCGCCGGCAGCCTTGTACCGCCGGGCAAACGCCTGGAGAGCGGCTTCCTGTATGTAGGCAGCCCGGTAAAACAGGCCCGGCCGCTGACCGACAAGGAACGCGCCTTTTTCACCTACAGCGCTGTGAACTACGTGAAGCTCAAGGACCTGCATCTGGCCGAAGGCTACGACCGGCTCTGAATCGTCCCGCCCTTACCCAGGAATTTGCATGCATTACCAGACCGTACTCTTCGACCTCGACGGCACCCTCACCGACCCCCGCGAGGGCATCACCCGTTCGATCCAGTTCGCCCTGAGCCAACTGGGTATCGACGAACCCGACCTGACCCGTCTCGAACACTTTATCGGCCCGCCACTGTTGCAGGCCTTCATGCAGTTTTATGACTTCGATGAGGCGAAAGCCTGGGAGGCGGTGAATTTCTATCGCGAACGCTTCAAAGTCACCGGGTTGTACGAAAACCGCGTCTTCGACGGTGTGATGCCCCTGCTGGAAACCCTGGGCGAGCAGGGCCGGCAGTTGTACATCGCCACCTCCAAACCCTGGGTCTTCGCCCGCGAAATCGCCCGCCACTTTGACTTCGCCCGGCACTTCAAAGTGATCTATGGCAGTGAGCTGGACGGTACACGCACCGACAAAGTTGAGTTGATTGCTCACCTGATGGCTGAAGAAGGGCTCGACCCGGCGAATACCTTGATGATTGGCGACCGCAAGCACGATTTGATTGGGGCTCGTAGCAATGGGCTGGATGCGGCGGCGGTGGGCTATGGGTTTGGCAGTTATGAGGAGCTGAATGCCGAGGGCCCGGCGTATCACTTTCAGACGCTGGATGAGTTGCATCGGGCGTTTTTGCAGGGGTAGTCATATTGCGATCGCGGGCAAGCCTTGCTCCCACAGGCAGGGGCATGCCTTGGTCCTCAGGCATTCTGGTACTGCTCTGTGGGAGCAAGGCTTGCCCGCGATAAGGCCCTCATGGACACAGCCTGAACCGACTCATACCCATACAGCATCCCACAATGAATAGTCCCCAATTTTCCTGACTAAACCCGCCCGTAGCGGATTCGCCACGATATACCGTGCAACTGCTTGTAAGTCTTCCTCCTTACGAATGGCTCGGTCATGGAATCCCTCCTGCCAAAGCGATCCTTCCCGCTGCATCAATCGATTGAAGGTGACCGTGGTCCGAGACTTCGTTCTCGCCATCAGCTTTGAAAGTCCGATCCCCTGCAACTCGATCAACCAGTGAAAATGGTCCGGCATCACCACCCAGGCCAACGAATGGGCAAATTGCTCTTCCTGAGCCTTGCGAAAGGCATCAACCACCAAGCGTCCTGTCTTGAAGCGGCCAAAAAGCGGCTCGCGGTTGCGCGTATTCACTGTCAGCAAATAGATTTGCCCAGACTGCGAATAGCGCCCGAAACGCAACTGATTGGAGTGAGGCAGTGTCGTCATAAGTGATCCTCCTTGATCTGTCCTTTGTCTCAAGGCTAGGACAGCAGCAACGGATCTGACTTGGAATGTTGGAGCAGGATGTGTCTGGGCAGACGTCATCGCGGGCAAGCCTTGCTCCCACAGATGACACCCCTTAGCGCTTCATTCCGAATACTGCCCTGTGGGAACATAATTCCGAGCACTGCTCTGTGGGAGCAAAGCTTGCTCGCGATGAGGCCGGTTCATTCACCGGAAGTCTCCGATCCTGCCAACGCTTTCAGTGCCGCTTTGCGCTCATCAATCGGCAAACTGCCAAGCTTTTCCACTGCGGCATAAAACGCAACCCAGTCTCCGCCTTCCTGTTGAAACAGCGCCGCAAACGCTGGTACCCACTGGCTATACAACCCGAACGGCAATAGCCGCGCATTGTTCAGCGGCGCATAGACCCAGGCGTCGAAGTATTTGTCGCCCGCCCACTGGGTATCGCGCAGTTGTTCATAGTCGCTGCGCAGGCGCTGGAACTCTTCGGCCTTGCGCTGGCGCATCTGTTCGGCTGGCAGGGGTTGGGTATAGAGCTGTTCCAGCCGCTGACGCGTGTCCAGGACCAGTTGGATGAATTGCTCGCGCTGGCGCATCCGTTTGCCATTGTCCGGGGCCAGCCCGCGACTGGCGCGCCATTGCCGGGTGCCTTGCTGTTCGACGAAGGTGGCAAAGGATTCATTGAATTCGGTGTCGTCCTTTACGTAGAAGCGCTGGTGCGCCAGTTCATGAAAGATCAGCGTCGCCAGGCGTTCGTCGCCCCAGTGCATCATTGAGCTCAGGATCGGGTCGTTGAACCAGCCCAGCGTCGAGTAGGCCTCTACGCCACCAATCGCCACATCCATGCCCCGCAAGCGTTGCAAGGCTGCCTCGCCACGGGCGGCGCCCTGGCTGTAGTAGCCGCGATAGGCCACGCAACCGGCGATGGGGAAACAGTGGTTTTGCGGGGCTAGGGAAAATTCTGGCGTGGCGAAGACATTCCAGACCACGAATGGGCGGCCAATGTCCGCATACAGGCGGTAGCTTTTGTTGTCCGGCAGGTGCAGCTGCGCACTGGCAAACGTTCGTGCCGCACGCGCCTGGGCCAGATGAGCCCGCAATGTAGGATCGCGGGCGGGGTCGGCAATCACTTGGTCGATCGGCTCTCGGGCCTGCAACAGCCGTAGCTGTCCACTGGCGAGCTGACTGTAGTAACCCACGCTTGCACAACCGTTGAGTAACAAAAGCAGGAGGCCTGGAAACAAAATCCGGAAAACACGGTCGAGTAACCGATGGCTTGGATGCGGCCTGATCAATTGGAATCACCCTGGGAAAGTCTGCCCACAAGACTATCCCGCCTGCCTGGAGCTTCGCTATGCGCGTATTGATGCTGACGAGTGGCCTGTTGCTGCTGAGCGGTTGCGCCGGTTTGCCCGATCCCGATCCGTCGCAGGCATGGATCGACCTGGGAAGCCATCAGGACACGGCGCTGCAAGCGCTGGAAGTCGATGACAAGACGTCTCTCGACCGACGTTATTTTGAAGTGCAGCCGGGCAGCCATGAGCTGACGGTGCGTTATCAATTTGCCGTCGAGCCCGGCAACATCGGCCCGAATGCCGAGCCACTGTGGCGCGATTGCCGGTTGAATGTGAAGTTCAAGGACTTCAACGCAGGCCAGCGTTATCAGTTGCAGGCTGGCAACATCGGTTTCCGTCCATGGGCCAAGCTCTATGATCAACAGCGAAAAGTCGTGGGCCAAGGCACGCCAGCAGGCTGTCAGCAAAGCTGATCGGCGCTATTCTCATTGTCTGACTTCAGGAAATCATCATGCGCCTACCTCTGCTGCTATTGGCCTTTGTCTCCATGAGCGGCTGTGCAACCAGCCCGCCGCCCAAGGTTGATCCGAACATGGCCTGGATCGACTTCGCCACGCCCATGCCGGGCGGCAAGATGCTGATGGCTGAAAGCCTGGATGGCCAACGACTGCAGGACGGACGTTTCTTCCAGGTTTCTCCGGGCAGCCACGAACTGAAAGTGCGTTTCGACTTCGAGGTGCCTGGCGGTGGTGGGCTGGGTATGCAAGCCGAGCCGCAAGAGCGGCTGTGCTACATGCTTGTGCGTTACGACCATTTCGAGGCGGGCCAGCGTTATCGCCTGGAGGGTCGCAATCTGGCGTTTACCCCCAGCGCCCGACTCTATAACGCCAAGCGTGAAATCGTGGCCGAAGAACGGCAGGTCAATTGCGTTCCGTAGGACGGCTTAGCTGTCGTTCTTCTGGTAGATGATCTTTTTCGTGCCGTTTTCGCACCTGCCCACGACCATATTTTCATCATGCACCTCATCATTGGTCACGATTTCCAATGTGTAGGAAGGCACGTTATTCGCCTGGATCTTCGCTTCGATTTCCGCTTTCAGTTCTTCACAGGATTTGGGGGCCGCGAGGGCCGACGTGGCCAATGCGCAACTGATGACCGCCAGGGCGAATCGTTTCATGCTCGAATTCCTCATGACAGCGCGCACTGCCTGTGCGCTGAAACTGCAGGTGTGCATTCGACCACAATTGCTGCAGGGTAAACAGATCACAGCCTTCAGCCGCAGCTGAAGGCTGTGATGGGTATCGCATCAGCTCACCAGCGTCGCATCCAGCGTAATCTTGGCGTTCAGCACTTTGGAAACCGGGCAACCTTCCTTGGCCTTGTTGCTCAGCTCTTCGAATTGCTCCTGGCTGGCGCCGGGGATCTTCGCTTTAAGCGTCAGTTTCACTGCCGTAATCGCAAAGCCGCCCTCGACCTGATCGAGGGTGACATCGGCGTTGGTATCGATACTGCTGGCTGTGAGCCCAGCCTCGCCAAGGATCATCGAAAACGCCATGGAGAAGCAGCCCGCATGGGCCGCGCCGATCAGTTCTTCCGGGTTGGTGCCCTTGCCGCCTTCGAAGCGCGCCTTGAAGCCATAGGGGGCTTCGCGCAGCACGCCGGTTTCCGTGGAGATGGAGCCGATGCCGGTTTTCAGGTCACCTTCCCAATGAGCCGATGCTTTCTTGATGATAGCCATGTCTGCCTCCTCAATATCCGGCGCGAGGGTTCGCGCCTGGGTGTTTTTCGTTGTCAGGGTTGTGAGGATAGACCGCCCGATAAAGTTCATCCTGTCGATTAGCCGACCGATTTAGTAGGAAATTTCATGGTAGCTATTGAAACTCGGGTATATGCCCACATTGCATGGAACACACCTATAGAAACGGCAGGCTTTTGCCCGTAGGAAAAGCCCCTCATGCCGTTGGAGATTCCGGCCCATGAAACAGCTGTCCGAAGTGAAGTTCTCGACCCTCGACCTCGTGCCTGTGCGCGCTGATGGCAACGCTGCCCAGTCCTTGCGCAACTCGCTGGACCTGGCGCAGCACGTGGAAAAATACGGCTATACCCGCTTCTGGGTCGCCGAGCACCACAACATGGATGGCATCGCCAGCTCCGCGACGGCGGTACTGCTGGGCTATCTGGCGGGGGGCACTTCGACCATTCGGGTCGGCTCCGGCGGCGTGATGCTGCCCAACCATGCGCCGTTGATCATCGCCGAACAGTTCGGCACGCTCGAAAGCCTCTATCCAGGCCGTATTGATCTTGGCCTGGGGCGCGCGCCCGGGTCCGATCAGATGACTGCCCGGGCGTTGCGTCGCGAGCGCTCCGGTAGCGCGGACGATTTCCCTGAAGACGTGGCCGAACTGATGCGCTACCTCGGCCCACGTACGCCGGATCAACGCATCATCGCCATGCCCGGCACCGGGACCAACGTGCCGGTCTGGCTGCTGGGCTCGAGCCTGTTCAGTGCGCAACTGGCCGGCGAGCGCGGCTTGCCCTACGCCTTCGCTTCCCATTTCGCACCGCGCTACATGCATGAGGCGATCCGTATTTATCGCAATCACTTCAAGCCGTCGGCGGTGCTCGACAAGCCTTACGTGATGCTCGGCGTGCCTTTGGTGGCAGCCGACACGGACGAACAGGCTGATTACCTGGCGACCTCGGTGTATCAGCGGATCCTGGCCCTGATGCGTGGCCAGAGCCTGGTGCAGCGCCCGCCTGTGGAAACCATGAACGGTCTCTGGTTGCCCCATGAGAAAGAGGCGGTTGGTGACTTCCTGGGCCTGGCCATGGTCGGCGGCCCGCAGAAAATTCGCGCCAAGCTCGAAGTGCTGATCGAGCAAACCCAGGCCGATGAATTGATCTTCACCAGCGACCTGTATGAGCATGCTGATCGCCTGCACTCCTATGAGTTGCTGGCGCAGGTCATGAAAGGCTGATCACGCGCATAAAAAAGCCGACGCATGCGTCGGCTTTGACCTTCCTGAAGTATCAGCCCTTCTTGTAGACGATTTCCTTCGTGCCGCCTTCGCAGGAGCCGACGACGTCTCCGTCAGTAGCCGTACCCTTATCGACAATTTCCAGCGTATAACCCGATGCACCTTTGGCATCGATTTTCGCTGCGATCTCGCTTTTCAGCTCCTCGCATGGCTTGCCGGCGGCAAACGCAGTACCCGCAAGGCTCAGCAAACCCAGGGCCAACATCAAATTTTTCATCGCTCGCACTCCTTGGTCGGATCAATAGGGCAGGGATCGAACAGACATGACGCGCTTGCCAGATAGCGCATCGCCATTCCCTATGGCACTCCGCCAGCGTGCAAGTTCACAGCCCGTCAGCTATTGGCAATGCGGAAGCCGACTTTAATGGTCACCTGAAAGTGCGCGGCCCGGCCATTTTCGATGTGTCCGCGGGTTTCCGTGACTTCGAACCACTCCAGGTGCTTGAGGCTTTTGCTGGCTTCGGCCAGCGCATTGTTGATGGCGTCTTCGATGCTGGTGGGAGAGGAGCCGACCAGTTCGACTTTTTTGTACGTGTGGTGATCACTCATGACGTTCTCCTTGGTTGTCTTTAACAGCCTAGCAGCGAATTTTCGCCTTACGTGTGTCGCCTTTTACCGGGTGAAAGTTCAGATTTACTGCACTTTCAGAAACGGCTGGAGTCCCAATTCACACACGCCACTCAACCACTGCAGGAGAGAGCCACCATGGCCAGCAATTCGTTACGTAAAGCCTCGTTGCAAAGCATGGAAGCGGAGATCGAGAGTCTGCTCAAGTCGTTGGAAAGCCTGAAGGACGACGCTTCGGACGAGTCGCGTAAGACCCTCAAGTCGCTGAAGGCAAACGCCGAAAACGCGCTGAAACATTCCCGGCATCTGCTGAGCGACGCGTATGAAGAGGTCAAGGTGAAAACCCGTGAAACCGGAATCGCCACCCGTGATTACGCTCAGGAGCATCCTTGGACCACCGCTGGCGTCGCGGTCGGGGCCCTGGGTTTGTTGGCGGCTTATTTGCTGTGCAAGCGCGGCGACTGAGTCGGCTGGTTCAGCTCATGCCTGAGCCATTGCGCCAATTGCCGAGCGCGCCCGTCCGCGGCGCGCTTGGGTAGCCACAACGCCAGTCGCGCCGGGGTTTCGTCAAAGCCCCACGGCGCGACAAGGCGCCCGGCGCGCACATCCTCGGCGACCAGCGGTTCGGGTGCGATGGCCACCCCGAGCCCCGCCACGGCCGCCTCCAGCAAGTAATACAAATGCTCGAAACCCTGCCCGAACTTCAGCGCCTTGGGCTCAAGGGCGTTTTGTCGTGCCCAGGTGGGCCACGCCTGGGGACGGGAGGTGGTATGCAGCAGCGCCTCGCCCAGGATTGCACTTGGCGGGGCGTTTTGCAGACGGGCGAAACCGGCGTAATGAGGGCTCATGACCGGGCCGATCCGCTCGCTGACCAGTTCATAGACCTGCATGTCTGCCGGCCACGGCGGTTCTGCGAATACCAGCAACGCGTCAAGCCCCGGTCGCCTCGGGTCCAGGTCGCCTTCGCCAGCGGAGAGATGCAAACGCAGATCCGGCAGGTCGGCGTTGAGCCGGCCCAGGCGAGGAATGAACCAGCGCGCCAGCAGACTACCGGAACAGCCCAATACGAATGGTGCATCTGCCGTGCTTTGCGTCAGCTGCGCACAGACGGTACGTAATCGCTCGAACGCCTCGGCGCTGGCGTCGCGCAGACGCATGCCCGCATCTGTGAGTTTAAGGCCGCGCCCCTCCTTGATGAACAGGCTGACGCCCAAGTGTTCTTCCAGCACCTTCAACTGTCGGCTAACCGCACCATGGGTGACATGCAGCTGTTCGGCCGCCTGACTGACGCTGTTCAGGCGGGCAGTGGCTTCGAAGGCGCGCAAGGCGTTGAGCGGGGGAAGGTCATGGCTCATTTTATCTGTGAGTTTTCCTGACAGGTTGCGGCGATCTTATCGGTTTTCAGCGCGGGATGTCAGGGGTAGAGTGGACCTCATTGTCTTTTTACGCATTCGCCTGGAGCGCCCGATGACCCAGCCTACAATCCCTTTCAACCTGCGCAGTGGCCCGGACGCCAACGGTCTGTTCGGTGCATTCGGCGGTCGTTATGTGGCCGAAACCCTGATGCCGCTGATCCTCGATCTGGCCCGCGAATACGAAGCGGCGAAGGAAGATCCGGCGTTCATTGAAGAACTGGCCTACTTCCAGCGTGACTACGTCGGACGCCCAAGCCCGCTGTATTTCGCTGAGCGCCTGACCGAATACTGCGGCGGCGCCAAGATCTACCTCAAGCGCGAAGAGCTGAACCACACTGGCGCGCACAAGATCAACAACTGCATCGGCCAGATCCTGCTGGCGCGGCGCATGGGCAAGAAACGCATCATTGCCGAGACCGGCGCCGGCATGCACGGCGTGGCCACGGCGACCGTGGCCGCACGTTTCGGCCTGGATTGCGTGATCTACATGGGGACCACCGACATCGAGCGCCAGCAGGCCAACGTTTTCCGCATGAAGCTGCTCGGTGCCGAAGTCATCCCGGTGGTCGCCGGCACCGGTACGCTCAAGGATGCTATGAACGAGGCGCTGCGCGACTGGGTGACCAACGTTGACAGCACGTTCTACCTGATCGGCACCGTGGCCGGCCCGCACCCGTACCCGGCCATGGTTCGCGACTTCCAGGCAGTGATTGGCAAGGAAACCCGCGATCAGTTGCAAGCCCAGGAAGGTCGTTTGCCCGACAGCCTGGTGGCGTGCATCGGCGGCGGTTCCAACGCCATGGGCCTGTTCCATCCGTTCCTGGACGACAAGAGCGTGGAAATCATCGGCGTCGAAGCCGCCGGCTACGGTATCGAGACCGGCAAGCATGCTGCCAGCCTGAACGGCGGTGTCCCCGGTGTATTGCACGGCAACCGTACTTTCCTGTTGCAGGACGATGACGGCCAGATCATCGATGCCCATTCGATTTCCGCTGGCCTCGATTACCCGGGCATCGGCCCTGAACACGCCTGGTTGCACGACATTGGCCGTGTCCAGTACACCTCGGTCACCGACGCCGAAGCCTTGGAAGCCTTTCACAAATGCTGTCGCCTGGAGGGAATCATTCCTGCCCTGGAAAGCGCTCACGCCCTGGCTGAAGTGTTCAAGCGTGCCCCGAACCTGCCCAAGGATCACCTGATGGTGGTCAACCTGTCCGGCCGTGGCGACAAAGACATGCAAACCGTAATGCACCACATGGAACAGTCCCAGCAGGAGAAACACTGATGAGCCGCCTGCAAACTCGTTTTGCCGAACTCAAAGAACAGAACCGCGCCGCCCTGGTGACTTTCGTGACCGCTGGCGACCCGGACTACGACACCTCGCTGGCGATCCTCAAGGGCCTGCCGGCGGCGGGTGCTGACGTGATTGAGCTGGGCATGCCGTTCACCGACCCGATGGCCGACGGCCCGGCGATCCAGTTGGCGAACATCCGCGCCTTGGGCGCACAGCAGAATCTGGCGAAAACCCTGCAGATGGTTCGCGAGTTCCGTGAAGACAATAGCGATACGCCGCTGGTGCTGATGGGGTACTTCAATCCGATCCATCGCTACGGCGTGCAGCGTTTCATTGGCGAAGCGCTGGACTCTGGCGTGGACGGGCTGATCGTGGTGGACATGCCACCTGAGCACAACAGTGAGTTGTGCGAGCCGGCCCAGGCCGCCGGCCTGGACTTCATTCGCCTGACCACGCCGACCACCGATGATGTGCGTTTGCCGACCGTGCTCAACGGTAGTTCTGGCTTTGTGTATTACGTCTCGGTGGCCGGCGTGACCGGCGCCGGCGCCGCGACGCTGGAACATGTGGAAGAAGCCGTGACGCGCCTGCGTCGTCACACCGATCTGCCGATCAGCATTGGTTTTGGCATTCGCACGCCGGAACAAGCTGCGGCCATCGCACGGTTGGCCGACGGGGTTGTGGTCGGTTCGGCCCTGATCGACCATATCGCCAGCGCTGAGACGCCGGAGCAGGCTATCGATGGGGTGTTGAGCCTATGTGCTGCCTTGGCTGATGGGGTGCGTAAGGCGCGGATTAGCTGATTGCCTGATTGAGTCTGCCAGTAATAAAAAGGGGTTCAGAACCGAGTTCTGAACCCCTTTTTGGCTTCAAGGCAACTCCAACCCGCCACCCGCCTTGTGCAGCTTACGCAAATGCTCGCCTATCTCTTTGACGTTAGCCTCACTGGCACTGATTTCTGCCGCGCGGCTTGGCTCAAGCAAGGCCCTGACTTCCTTATCCAAATCCCCTGTCAGTGTTTGAAGCTGTTTCTGACGCAAGCTGCTTTCGGATTCCAGTCGCTGCCATTCGCTGGGCTGCGGTAGCCCGTAACCGCTGCTGCCCAGCAACTCGGCGGGGCGGCTCAGGAAACCGCTGTTGGCGAGGATCTGCTGCAGTGTCGCGTTGGCCCTTTCCATGCCGCCGTTCTGTAATTCACGGGCACCGAGGTAGCGCTGCTTGACCTCATCCTGGGCCAATAACAGTTGTCGGCGATAGCTGGCCTGTTCCAGCAGGAGTAACGCCGCGCTGGTGCGCAGGTCGGCCCGTTCAAACCATGGCCGGCGTTCTGCGGCGCTCAGGGCCAGCCAGTCTTCCACGTTTTGTTGCTTGATCGGCAAGTGTTTCTTCAGCACTTCGAACATGGCCTGATACCGCTCCCGGAATGAGTCGAAGCGGTAGCCCAGGCGCAAGGCTTCCTTGGGATCATCGAGCACGCTGGTATCCGCCAGACCTCGCCCCTTGAGCACTTCCAGCAAACCGTTGGGCATGATGCTGTCCAGCCCCTTGAGCTGCGCATTGTTGCTGCCGCTGCGCAGCAATTTCAGGCTTTCCACCGCGCAATTGTTGGACAGGAAGTAATAGTTGCCGTCATAGCTCCAGTGCATTTCGGCGGCGTGTTCAACCGTTTCCTCGATCTCGGACCGTGTCAGGTTCAGCGGCACCGAGGCCAGGCTGCGCAGTTCGGTCTTGGTGTATTCATCGATGACCTGGGCCAGCGGCAGTACGAACAGGCGCGACGGGTATTTGCCCACCAGGCCATCCCAGCTCGACAGCTGCACATCGCCCACGAAGGCGCGGTATGACAGCACCAGGTGTTGATCCAGATCCAGCCGGCAATCCGGCCCACGGGGGCGGTCCGGCGCGCAGATCACCAGCCGCAGCATGCTGTGGCCCCAGCGGCTGACCCAGTTCTGGTTGGCTTCGGCCAAGAGGTAATCGATGGCGTAGACCCGCTCTGGATCAACCTTGCCCAGTGGCGTCTTGGCAAAGTCGTTGCCGGCGTTGAGGAACGCGAATGACGGGGCGCAGGTATTCTTGGCGGCGGGGGCCCAGCCAAAGTGTTCCTGATAATAGCGATACAGTGCTGGCCGTCGGCAGGCGTAACTCGGGTCCAGGAGAAAGTACTCCATGTTGACCGCGACGAACTCCTTGGGGCTGCTCGTTTCGTAGATGTCCGGGCTGCGGGCGACCTGGCGATTATGCTGTTCCCGTTCACCACGACGGCCGACGTATTGCGGCCAGCCGGCGAGGTCCAGCAAGCGGGGATCATCACTGAGGGTGAAGCGGCGGTCGTTCTGGCCCCGGCATTCATCGGGAAGGCCGATCAGCCCGGCGCTGCTGGTGCGTCGGGTGCAGCGTTGGATCAGCGCGCGTTCGGCGTTTGGCCATAAACGCGAGCGATCATAAATGTGGGTCAGTTCATGCAGGACCGTGGCGAGCATTTCCCGCCGCACGGTGCCGTGGGGCCGATGGGTCTTTTGCGTGGCGGCACTGCCGTCGGTGAGGCTGTCGAGCAGGTTGCGATTGAGGTCCAACTGCGACACCAGCGAGGCCTGGCCGTAGGCGTTGGCGGGCATCCGGTCGGTCCAGCCCACATTGATGCGTCGGTCCAGCTGTTCGATGAATCGCGGCGGCAGGGCCTGCATCGCTTCATCGAGCAGCGCCTGGCTGGCCTGCTGTTGCGCCGGGGTCAGTCCTTCGTCGTTAAGGTGCAGTTGCAGGCCGGCCTGGGCGGTGCTGCTCAAGAGCAGCACGACCCCGGCCGTCAGCCAGACGGCGAACGGCCTCACAATGCGAGGATGGCTTCGGCGAGAACCTGGTCACTGGCGTCGCGGGCTTCCGGTACGCGGGTGCGCAAGGTGTCGAAGGCGGCCTCGAGGTGAGCGCCACGAATTTCCCCGTTACTGGCGACGAAACTGGCCGCATCGTCATGGGCTTCACGAACGATTTTCGAGTCACGGATGGATGTGGTGGTGTCGGAGGTGAAATCGATCGTGCGCTGGGAGGCGCGAACGACGATGTTACTGGTGGCTACCAGGGTTTGTGCCTGGGCCACATCGGCCAACACCAGCAGGCCTAGGGTGGCAGCAATCAGCGGGCTACGCATGGAACGACTCCGAAGAATAAAGATAACTATTGGACGAGAATTGCCTGTGCCAGTTCAAGGTCGCTGACGTGAAGTTTTGGTTGGGTCCGGTGTAGATAATCCAGGGCCGACTCCAGTTGCGCACCTCTCAACTGCCCATCGCTGGCAACGAATGCCGCAGCGTCATCGTGGGCGGCGGCGATCAGTTTATGGTCGAAGGGCGCGGAGGTCACCATGCTCGTGGCATAGCCGCTGATCACGACTTGCTGGGTGGAGACATCGAAAGCATGGGCCGGAACGGACCAGCATAAAGCGCTGAAGAAAAAAGCGAGGGACAGATCTGAGTAGAAACGCATGGGACTCGACTGTTGATGGTGAGTCCGAAGGCTAGCGCAAACCACTGCGCCAGAGCCAGCGCTGAAACATCGGAACACCATTGGCGTCCCGATGTTTCATGTCTGGAATCAGATCACCAGGATGGCTTGGGCCAGCTGCGCGTCGGAGGCGTTCAACTGCGGCGCCTGCTGACGGATGTAATCCAGAGCGCTTTCCAGTTTCACACCGCGGATGGCGCCGTTGCTGGCGACGAAACTGGCCGCATCGTCACGAGCGGCCAGGACAATTTTGTCGTCGCGAAACGACGAAGTGATATCGGACGTTGCGTCGGAAGTGGCCTTGAGCGCACCCACGAGGGAGTCGGTGGTGACGATAAAACTACTGGCATTGGAGTGTGCGGCTACGGCCAGCAGGGCGGCGGCGCTGAGCAGACGAAGACGGATCATGATGAAACTCCTTGAATAATGAAGTGGTGCCGGTGCGTGTAGCTGGAAGAGAAGACGCATGCTCGACCCGCTTCGCCACGTTCGTTTCGATATTAGGTCAGAACGAGGTGGATGACAGCTTGGCCATTGGCAATTTCCACGCTTCTACAACAGCTCGATAAAACTGTACTGGTTATTTTCTAACTATTCTTAACTGTGCAGGTGCGTGGTTTTTGGCAAAACCAGGCCTCTGAAACGACAAGACCCGTCGCGGTTTCCCGCGACGGGTCTTGTTTGTTCAATTCGGTGCTGGCGGTGGACCCGGTGGGTCAGGGCCAGCGACGCTGAGTTAGCGCCAGAACGGCTTGCTCAGCTCTTCGTAGCGTTGTGCTTCGCTGATACCGGCGTCAGCCAGCAGGCGTGCATCCAGACGGGCCAGTTGGTGGCGGCTGGCGATGCGGCGCTGCCACAACATCAGGTTAGCGATAACGCGAAGAGGCAGGGAAGCCTGGTTTTTTTCAGCTTTGTCTTCGAAGAACAGCTCGGAACTGAGTGTACGTTCCATGGTTGACATCCTTCCGCTTATGGCGGGATTAGGTAGTGGTTTAACTGGTGCCCATGATCCTCTCGTTTGGCCAGTCTCTCTAGATACAGTTCACCTGTAATGTGAGAGACCAGTTAACTGTTAAACGGTGGTGTACTGGTCGATATTGAGGCAACTGTACCTGTGTGCACTATTTTCGTGCGTTTTTGCTGTGAAAGCGGAGATGTGTAGGAGTTTGCTGTAGGAAATCACAGGTACAGTAGTACAGTTTTTGTGGTTTGTGGGCTGAAAGCGATGGCCAGTGAAAACTGTATTTGCTGCCAGGGTGATCCAGCTGTATTAAACCGCCAGCATCTGCCCGGTCTCTTCCAGATTCAGGTGCCAACTCAGTGCATCGCGCAGGATGTGCGGTGTATGTCCGCCCAAGGCGCACGCCGCTTCAAAATACTCGTTCAATGCCTGGCGATAGGACGGATGCACGCAATTGTCGATGACCACCCGCGCCCGCTCCCTTGGCGCCAGGCCACGCAGGTCGGCCAGGCCAATCTCCGTCACCAGGATGTCGACATCGTGCTCGGTATGGTCCACGTGGCTGACCATCGGCACGACACTGGAAATTGCGCCGCCCTTGGCGATCGACTTGGTCACGAAAATCGCCAGATGTGCATTACGCGCAAAGTCCCCCGAGCCGCCTATCCCATTCATCATCCGCGTGCCGCAGACATGGGTGGAGTTGACGTTGCCGTAGAGGTCGAACTCCAGTGCCGTATTGATGGCGATGATGCCAAGGCGGCGTACCACCTCGGGGTGGTTGGAAATTTCCTGGGGGCGCAGGACCAGCTTGTCCTTGTACTTCTCCAGATTGCCGAATACGTCGGCATTGCGCCGGCCCGACAGCGTAATGGAGCTGCCAGAGGCGAAGCTCAGTTTGCCGGCGTCGATAAGGTCGAATGTAGAGTCCTGCAGGACCTCTGAATACATGGTCAAGTCTTCGAATGGGGAGTCGATCAGCCCGCACATCACGGCATTGGCGATGTTGCCGATCCCGGCCTGTAATGGACCGAGTTTATTGGTCATGCGCCCGGCGGCGACTTCCTGTTTGAAGAAGCCGATCAAATGATCGGCAATGGCCTGGGTGTCGCTGTCCGGCGGCATGACTGTCGAAGGCGAATCCGGCTGATTGGTGATGACAATGGCGGCGATTTTTTCCGGCGGTATCGGGATGGCGGTGCTGCCGATACGGTCGTCGACCTTCACCAAGGGAATCGGTGTGCGGGTCGGGCGATAGGTCGGGATATAGATGTCATGCAACCCTTCCAGATCAGGGTTGTGGGCCAGGTTGATTTCAACAATGACCTGCCTGGCGAAAATAGCGAAGCTGGCCGAGTTGCCCACCGAGGTGGTGGGCACGATATGGCCCTGCTCGGTAATGGCCACGGCTTCGATCACTGCAATGTCCGGCAACTTGAGCTGGGCGTTACGCAATTGCTCGACGGTTTCCGACAGGTGCTGGTCGATGAACATCACCTCGCCAGCGTTGATCGCCTTGCGCAACGTGCTGTCGACCTGGAATGGCATGCGCCGGGCCAGTACGCCGGCTTCGGTGAGTTCCTTGTCGAGGTCGTTCCCCAGGCTCGCACCGGTCATCAGACTGATTTTCAGTGGCGTGACCTTGGCGCGCTCAGCCAGGGCGTGGGGCACTGCTTTCGCTTCTCCGGCGCGGGTGAAACCGCTCATGCCGACGGTCATGCCGTCCTGAATCAGCAAGGCTGCTTCTGCAGCGCTCATCACTTTGTTCAACAACGAGGGCAGGCGGATGCGATCACGGTACATGGGTGGTTATCTCGGGCTGGAAGCTGGATGCGCAGTCTAGTGAATTCGCGCCGTGCCCGACCCGCTACAAAAGTCGCATTTAAGGCGTCTATTACGGGCGTTTCAGGCAAAACATTATTACCGGATCGGTAACGTTCGGCCTTGATACAAATCAAAACGCCCCGACAAGTCGGGGCGTTAGTGGCGAAGCAGTGAGCGTTATTCCACCGCTTTGACCATGTCTTCGATAACCTTCTTGGCGTCACCGAACACCATCATGGTCTTGTCGAGGTAGAACAGCTCGTTGTCCAGGCCGGCGTAACCGCTGGCCATCGAGCGCTTGTTGACGATGATGGTCTTGGCCTTGAAGGCTTCGAGGATCGGCATGCCGGCAATCGGCGACTTCGGATCGTTCTTCGCCGCCGGGTTGACCACGTCGTTGGCACCCAGTACCAGCACCACGTCGGCCTGGCCGAACTCGGAGTTGATGTCTTCCATCTCGAACACCTGGTCGTAAGGCACTTCGGCCTCGGCCAGCAATACGTTCATGTGCCCGGGCATACGACCAGCCACTGGGTGGATCGCATATTTGACGGTCACGCCGTGATGGGTCAGCTTCTCGGTCAGCTCTTTCAGCGCGTGCTGCGCCCGTGCCACCGCCAGGCCATAGCCCGGCACGATGATCACGGTATCGGCGTTGGTCAGCAGGAAGGTGGCGTCGTCAGCCGAGCCGGATTTCACCGGACGGGCTTCTTTGGAGCCTGCCGGGCCAGCGGCATCCGCCGTGTTGCCGAAACCGCCGAGCAGCACGTTGAAGAACGAACGGTTCATCGCCTTGCACATGATGTACGAGAGGATCGCACCGCTGGAACCCACCAGGGAGCCGGCGATGATCAGCATCGAGTTGTTCAGCGAGAAGCCGATACCCGCTGCAGCCCAGCCGGAATAGCTGTTGAGCATCGACACCACCACCGGCATGTCCGCACCGCCGATCGGGATGATGATCAGCACGCCCAGCACAAACGCCAGGGCCAGCATCAGGGCGAATGCCCCGAGGTTGCCGGTGAACATGAACATCAGGCCCAGACCCAGTGTTGCCAGGCCCAGGATCAGGTTGAGCTTGTGCTGGCCGCCAAACTGTACCGGTGCGCCCTGGAACAGGCGGAACTTGTACTTGCCCGACAGCTTGCCGAAGGCGATCACCGAACCGGAGAAGGTGATTGCACCGATGGCGGCGCCAAGGAACAGCTCCAGACGGTTACCGGCCGGAATTGAATCCCCCAGTTGCTTGACGATGCCCAGGGACTGCGGCTCGACCACGGCGGCGATCGCGATAAATACCGCGGCCAGGCCGATCATGCTGTGCATGAACGCCACCAGCTCGGGCATCTTGGTCATCTCGACGCGCTTGGCCATGATCGACCCGGCAGTGCCGCCGACCAGCAGACCGACGATCACATAGCCGATGCCTGCGGTAGCCAGCTCGGCGCCCAACTTATAGATGAGACCCACGGTAGTGAGCACCGCCAGCGCCATGCCGAGCATGCCGAACAGGTTGCCTCGGCGAGATGTAGTGGGGTGCGACAGGCCTTTGAGGGCCTGGATGAAGCAGATCGACGCGATCAGGTAGAGCGTCGTTACCAGGTTCATGCTCATTACTTGGGCGCCTCTTCTTTTACGGCTTTCGGGGCTTTTTTCTTGAACATCTCAAGCATGCGGCGCGTCACCAGGAAGCCGCCGAACACGTTCACTGCGGCCAGGGCCACGGCGAGGGTGCCCATGGTCTTGCCCAGCGGGGTCACGGTCAGTGCGGCGGCAAGCATGGCGCCGACGATCACGATGGCCGAAATGGCATTGGTCACCGCCATCAGCGGTGTGTGCAGCGCGGGCGTTACGTTCCAGACCACGTGGTAACCGACATAAATCGCCAGCACAAAGATGATCAGGTTGTAGATACCGGGGGAGATAAGCTCTTCCATTGTCTGAATCCCTGCTTAGGCGTTTTTGCGGATGACTTGGCCGTCGCGGCACATCAGGCACGCGGCGACGATGTCGTCTTCCAGGTTCACGTCGAACTGACCTTCCTTGGTGAAGACCAGCTTCAGGAAGTCCAGCAGGTTACGGGCGTACAGCGCCGAAGCGTCTGCCGCGACTTCGCCGGCCAGGTTGGTCGGACCGCAAATGGTCACGCCATTTTCGATCACCACCTGATCGGCCACGGTCAGCGGGCAGTTACCGCCCTGGGCGGCCGCGAGGTCAATGACCACCGAGCCGGGTTTCATCTGTGCGACGGTTTCGGCACTGAGCAAAGTCGGTGCCTTGCGGCCCGGAATCAATGCGGTGGTGATGACGATGTCAGCCTGCTTGGCGCGCTCGTGCACGGCCTGGGCCTGGCGCTGCATCCAGCTGGCGGGCATGGGTCGGGCGTAGCCGCCAACGCCGACGGCGCATTCACGCTCTTCGTCGGTTTCGTAAGGTACATCGACGAACTTGGCGCCGAGGGATTCGATTTGTTCCTTCACTGCCGGACGCACGTCCGACGCCTCGATCACCGCACCCAGGCGCTTGGCCGTGGCAATCGCCTGCAACCCAGCCACGCCAGCACCGAGAATCAGCACCCGCGCCGCTTTCACGGTACCCGCGGCGGTCATCAGCATCGGCATGAAGCGTGGATAATGGTGGGCGGCCAGCAGCACGGCCTTGTAGCCGGCAATGTTCGCTTGAGACGACAGCACATCCAGGCTCTGGGCACGGGAGGTACGTGGTGCAGCCTCAAGGGCGAAAGCGGTAATGCCGCGTTCGGCCAGCTTGGCAATGGTTTCGTTATTGAACGGATTGAGCATGCCCACCAGAACGGTGCCGCTCTTGATCAGCGTCAGTTCGCTGTCGCTGGGGGCGACCACCTTGAGAATCAGTTCGGCCCCGAAAGCATCACTGGCGCTGCCAATGGTGGCGCCCGCTGCTTCATAGGCACTGTCGATAACGCTGGCCTTGATGCCGGCACCGCTTTGAACAGTGACCTTATGGCCTTGGCCGATCAGCTTCTTGATGGTTTCCGGGGTTGCAGCAACCCGCGTTTCACCCGTCTGGGTTTCGAGAGGAACACCAATGTGCACGTCAAATCTCCTGCGTGATCTTATTGAGTAAACCCAGGCACTTCGGATGGTGCGGCTGGGGCGGCCGATCAGCACGATCCCGCCGAATCAGGCGGGGCGCGGCATTTTGCAGGCGAAAATTCAGCCCTTCAAGGGATTATGACGGGTGACGGAAAATTAACTACAAGTCACCCTGTGACCGAATGTCGCAATGATCGGCATATATCCCTTGTAGGCTGGGCTTTCCAGGGTTTCAGGCCAAATTTGACGATTTTTCCATTGGCGACGTGAATGAACCCTGATGAGCTGCGTAACGTGGCTCAAAGCCACGTATTTGAACGGTTATGAGACTACGGTACTGATTTCGTAACAGATTGACTGTATGCGACATAAATTTATATCTGTAGCGCTTTTGATTAGCTTACTACCGGAGTCGGATATAGAGTTTTTCCTTGTTAATCAAGGCTGTAGCTACTAGCTTGATTGACCAGCCAATCGCGAAAAGCCCTCAGAGAGGCCGATTCGACCTTTCGTTCGGGGATCATCAGGTAGTAGGCCTTGATGCTCGACAAGGCATTTCGATTGGCAACGACCAATCGTTTCTCGGCCAGCTCGCGCTGGATCAAAAAAGGTGGAATCAAGGCGATTCCCATGTCATGCATCGCCGCTTGGGCAAGCATGGAGAATAGTTCATAACGCGGGCCTGTCAGGTCTCGCGCGATATTGAGGTTTTGAGCGTTGAACCACTGGCGCCACGCATACGGGCGGGTGGTTTGCTGAAGTAGGGGCAGTTCGGCGATGGCTTGCGGTGTCAGGCTGTTCCGGTTGCCCAGTAAGGTAGGGCTGCACACGGGCATCGGGTTTTCTCCCATCAGCTTGTGGGATTCGGTACCGGACCAGTCCGCATCGCCGAAATAAATGGCTGCGTCAAAATCCGTATCCGCAAAGAGAAACGGCCGCGTGCGATTGGTCAGATTGACCGTGACTTCTGGATGCTGCTGTTGGAAGTCCTTGAGGCGCGGTAGCAGCCATTGAGTACCAAACGTCGGAACCACTGCCAGCTCTATCACGTTGGCGCCGGTATGCCCCATCACTGAAAGAGTATCGCGCTCCACGGCGTCCAGTTGAGTGGCAACGCGGCGGCTGTAGGAAAGTCCGGCCTCTGTCAGTTTGACTCCCCGCCGTGAACGTCGGAACAACTCCACACCGAGGAAGTCCTCCAGGCTGGCGATCTGTCGACAAATAGCGCCCTGTGTGAGGGAAAGCTCCTGTGCGGCCTTGGTGAAGCTCTCATGACGTGCGGCGGCCTCGAAGCTGACCAGAGCGGCGGTGCTGGGGATTTTTCTGCGCATGTACATCAACCTCACTCGTCAGGATCGTAAACGGGGTTCAGGGCGTTTACGGAGTGAGAAATTAGCACAAGAGCGTGCGTAATCCTCGTTTGCTCTGATAGGAAAGCGCGCCTAGGATCAATCCACGATTTTTAATCTGATTGGCGAGGATTCTTTCATGGCCGGTAAAGCGAGTTTCAACTGGATTGATCCATTGTTGTTGGACCAGCAACTCACCGAAGAAGAACGCATGATTCGCGACACTGCCGAGCAGTTCGCCCAACAGAAGCTCGCGCCGCGGGTGTTGGAAGCGTTCCGTCATGAAAAAACCGACCCGGCGATTTTTCGTGAGATGGGTGAGGTCGGCTTGTTGGGCGCAACCATTCCTGAACAGTACGGCGGCAGCGGCTTGAACTACGTCAGCTATGGCTTGATCGCTCGTGAAGTGGAACGCGTTGATTCAGGTTATCGCTCGATGATGAGCGTGCAGTCCTCGTTGGTCATGGTGCCGATCAATGAGTTCGGTACCGAAGCTCAAAAGCAGAAGTACCTGCCGAAGCTGGCTTCCGGCGAGTGGATCGGTTGCTTTGGTCTGACAGAGCCGAACCACGGTTCCGACCCGGGAGCGATGATTACCCGTGCGCGCAAAGTAGAAGGCGGCTACAGCCTCACGGGTAGCAAGATGTGGATCACCAACAGTCCGATTGCCGATGTATTTGTCGTCTGGGGTAAGGATGACGCCGGTGACATCCGTGGCTTTGTTCTCGAGAAAGGCTGGAAAGGCCTGAGTGCACCGGCGATTCACGGCAAGGTCGGTCTGCGCGCTTCGATCACTGGCGAGATCGTCATGGATAACGTCTTCGTTCCAGAAGAAAACATCTTTCCTGATGTGCGTGGGCTGAAAGGGCCTTTTACCTGTCTGAACTCGGCTCGCTATGGCATCTCCTGGGGGGCCTTGGGTGCTGCCGAATTCTGCTGGCACACCGCGCGCCAGTACACCCTGGATCGGCAGCAGTTTGGTCGTCCTTTGGCTGCCACTCAGTTGATCCAGAAAAAACTGGCCGACATGCAGACTGAAATCACCCTTGCCCTGCAAGGATGCCTGCGTCTGGGTCGTATGAAGGATGAGGGTACGGCCGCTGTTGAAATCACATCGATCATGAAGCGCAACTCCTGCGGCAAGTCCCTGGATATTGCTCGCATGGCGCGGGACATGCTGGGTGGCAATGGCATCTCCGATGAGTTCGGCATCGCTCGCCATCTCGTCAACCTGGAAGTGGTGAACACTTACGAAGGTACTCATGACGTTCATGCACTGATCCTGGGGCGTGCGCAAACCGGTATCCAGGCGTTCTATTAATAGGGGGAACGGCATGGGCGCGCTTTCGCATCTGCGGGTACTGGATTTATCGAGGGTGCTGGCCGGGCCGTGGGCTGGTCAGATCCTGGCGGACCTGGGAGCTGAGGTCATCAAGGTCGAGCGGCCGGGTGGTGGCGACGATACGCGCGCCTGGGGACCGCCGTTCCTGAAGGATGCGTCTGGCGAGAATACCACCGAGGCGGCCTATTACTTGTCGGCCAATCGCAACAAGCAATCGGTGACCATCGATTTCACGCACCCCGAGGGGCAAAGGTTGGTGCGGGAGTTGGCGGCCAAGTCCGACATTCTGATTGAGAACTTCAAGGTAGGTGGGCTGGCGGCTTATGGCCTGGACTACGACTCGCTGAAGGCGATCAACCCGCAACTGATCTATTGCTCGATTACCGGGTTTGGTCAAACCGGTCCTTACGCCAAGCGCGCCGGATATGACTTCATGATCCAGGGGTTGGGGGGCTTGATGAGTCTCACCGGCCGGCCTGAAGGTGATGCGGGGGCGGGCCCGGTGAAGGTAGGGGTGGCGCTGACGGATATCCTGACTGGTGTCTATTCGACCGTGGCCATCCTGGCAGCGTTGGCTCACCGCGATCATGCCGGCGGCGGGCAGCATATCGACATGGCCTTGCTGGACGTTCAAGTGGCTTGCCTGGCGAACCAGGCGATGAATTACCTGACCACGGGCAACGCGCCGAAGCGGTTGGGCAACGCTCATCCGAACATAGTGCCTTATCAGGACTTTCCTACGGCTGACGGTGACTTCATCCTTACGGTAGGCAATGACGGTCAGTTCCGAAAGTTCGCCGAGGTCGCGGGTCAGCCGCAGTGGGCTGATGACCCGCGTTTTGCGACAAACAAGTTGCGGGTGGCGAACCGTGCAGTATTGATACCTTTGATTCGCCAGGCGACGGTATTCAAGACCACTGCCGAATGGGTCGCTCAGTTGGAGCAGGCTGGTGTGCCCTGTGGGCCGATCAACGATTTGTCCCAGGTGTTTGCTGATCCTCAGGTCCAGGCGCGTGGGCTGGCGATGGAGTTGCCTCATGCACTGGCGGGTAAAGTGCCGCAGGTTGCCAACCCGATCCGGCTGTCCGAGACCCCGGTGGAATATCGCAATGCGCCTCCTTTATTAGGGGAGCACACGCGGGATGTCCTGCAGCGAGTATTGGGGTTGGATGAGGCGATGGTGACGGGGTTGAGAGAGGCTGGGGTGCTCTGATTCTCTCTTCTATATAGAAGAGGCTTTTTGAGGGGCGCGGTGGCTTTTTCGAATGCCCTGCAACTTATTGATAGAAAAACGAAATTAAGGGTTGACGGCAAATTCTGGAAGTCTATAATTCGCCCCACTTCCGGCGCAGTCGAAACGAAAAACTCCTTGAGTTTCAATGAGTTAAACGATTTTCGGCAGCGCAGGGCTTCAGGTCATCGAAGCTTGGGAAGCAGTTGGTGGGGCGGTTTTCCTGGCTCCGTTAACGATTCGATCTTCTCGATCGAAAGCGGTCAAAAAGAGGTGTTGACAGCAGCGAGTAACGCTGTAGAATTCGCCTCCCGCTAACGAGAGATCGGAAGCGCAAGTGGTTGAAGTTGCAGAGGAAACTTTGAAAACTTCTTAAAATAACCGCTTGACAGATACGCCGGGCGCTGTAGAATGCGCGCCTCGGTTGAGACGAAAGGCTCAACCCACCGCTCTTTAACAACTGAATCAAGCAATTCGTGTGGGTGCTTGTGGAGTTAGACTGCTAGTCAACAGATTATCAGCATCACAAGTTACTCCGCGAGAAATCAAAGATGTAACCAACGATTGCTGAGCCAAGTTTAGGGTTTTCTCAAAACCCAAAGATGTTTGAACTGAAGAGTTTGATCATGGCTCAGATTGAACGCTGGCGGCAGGCCTAACACATGCAAGTCGAGCGGTAGAGAGGTGCTTGCACCTCTTGAGAGCGGCGGACGGGTGAGTAAAGCCTAGGAATCTGCCTGGTAGTGGGGGATAACGCTCGGAAACGGACGCTAATACCGCATACGTCCTACGGGAGAAAGCAGGGGACCTTCGGGCCTTGCGCTATCAGATGAGCCTAGGTCGGATTAGCTAGTTGGTGAGGTAATGGCTCACCAAGGCGACGATCCGTAACTGGTCTGAGAGGATGATCAGTCACACTGGAACTGAGACACGGTCCAGACTCCTACGGGAGGCAGCAGTGGGGAATATTGGACAATGGGCGAAAGCCTGATCCAGCCATGCCGCGTGTGTGAAGAAGGTCTTCGGATTGTAAAGCACTTTAAGTTGGGAGGAAGGGCATTAACCTAATACGTTAGTGTTTTGACGTTACCGACAGAATAAGCACCGGCTAACTCTGTGCCAGCAGCCGCGGTAATACAGAGGGTGCAAGCGTTAATCGGAATTACTGGGCGTAAAGCGCGCGTAGGTGGTTCGTTAAGTTGGATGTGAAATCCCCGGGCTCAACCTGGGAACTGCATTCAAAACTGTCGAGCTAGAGTATGGTAGAGGGTGGTGGAATTTCCTGTGTAGCGGTGAAATGCGTAGATATAGGAAGGAACACCAGTGGCGAAGGCGACCACCTGGACTGATACTGACACTGAGGTGCGAAAGCGTGGGGAGCAAACAGGATTAGATACCCTGGTAGTCCACGCCGTAAACGATGTCAACTAGCCGTTGGGAGCCTTGAGCTCTTAGTGGCGCAGCTAACGCATTAAGTTGACCGCCTGGGGAGTACGGCCGCAAGGTTAAAACTCAAATGAATTGACGGGGGCCCGCACAAGCGGTGGAGCATGTGGTTTAATTCGAAGCAACGCGAAGAACCTTACCAGGCCTTGACATCCAATGAACTTTCCAGAGATGGATTGGTGCCTTCGGGAACATTGAGACAGGTGCTGCATGGCTGTCGTCAGCTCGTGTCGTGAGATGTTGGGTTAAGTCCCGTAACGAGCGCAACCCTTGTCCTTAGTTACCAGCACGTAATGGTGGGCACTCTAAGGAGACTGCCGGTGACAAACCGGAGGAAGGTGGGGATGACGTCAAGTCATCATGGCCCTTACGGCCTGGGCTACACACGTGCTACAATGGTCGGTACAGAGGGTTGCCAAGCCGCGAGGTGGAGCTAATCCCACAAAACCGATCGTAGTCCGGATCGCAGTCTGCAACTCGACTGCGTGAAGTCGGAATCGCTAGTAATCGCGAATCAGAATGTCGCGGTGAATACGTTCCCGGGCCTTGTACACACCGCCCGTCACACCATGGGAGTGGGTTGCACCAGAAGTAGCTAGTCTAACCTTCGGGGGGACGGTTACCACGGTGTGATTCATGACTGGGGTGAAGTCGTAACAAGGTAGCCGTAGGGGAACCTGCGGCTGGATCACCTCCTTAATCGACGACCGCAGCTGCTTCATGAGCTCCCACACGAATTGCTTGATTCATTGAAGAAGACGATAGAAGCAGCTTTAAGCTCCAAGCTGATAGCTCAACGCTAACAGTTACGCGCTCGAAATTGGGTCTGTAGCTCAGTTGGTTAGAGCGCACCCCTGATAAGGGTGAGGTCGGCAGTTCGAATCTGCCCAGACCCACCAATTTTGTTATGGGGCCATAGCTCAGCTGGGAGAGCGCCTGCCTTGCACGCAGGAGGTCAGCGGTTCGATCCCGCTTGGCTCCACCATAAACTGCTTCTGAAAGCTTAGAAATGAGCATTCCATCGATGTGATGGTGAATGTTGATTTCTAGTCTTTTGATTAGATCGTTCTTTAAAAATTTGGGTATGTGATAGAAAGATAGACTGAACGTTACTTTCACTGGTAACGGATCAGGCTAAGGTAAAATTTGTGAGTTGCTCTTAGAGCATGCGAATTTTCGGCGAATGTCGTCTTCACAGTATAACCAGATTGCTTGGGGTTATATGGTCAAGTGAAGAAGCGCATACGGTGGATGCCTTGGCAGTCAGAGGCGATGAAAGACGTGGTAGCCTGCGAAAAGCTTCGGGGAGTCGGCAAACAGACTTTGATCCGGAGATGTCTGAATGGGGGAACCCAGCCATCATAAGATGGTTATCTTGTACTGAATACATAGGTGCAAGAGGCGAACCAGGGGAACTGAAACATCTAAGTACCCTG
This sequence comes from Pseudomonas sp. A214, assembly GCF_900156295.1. Classification (NCBI taxonomy): domain Bacteria; kingdom Pseudomonadati; phylum Pseudomonadota; class Gammaproteobacteria; order Pseudomonadales; family Pseudomonadaceae; genus Pseudomonas; species Pseudomonas sp. A214. Next base: position 609,786 of record NZ_LT707062.1, on the reverse strand, counting down.
AGGAAAAGAAATCAACCGAGATTCCCTTAGTAGTGGCGAGCGAACGGGGACTAGCCCTTAAGTGGCTTTGAGATTAGCGGAACGCTCTGGAAAGTGCGGCCATAGTGGGTGATAGCCCTGTACGCGAAAATCTCTTAGTCATGAAATCGAGTAGGACGGAGCACGAGAAACTTTGTCTGAATATGGGGGGACCATCCTCCAAGGCTAAATACTACTGACTGACCGATAGTGAACTAGTACCGTGAGGGAAAGGCGAAAAGAACCCCGGAGAGGGGAGTGAAATAGATCCTGAAACCGTATGCGTACAAGCAGTGGGAGCCCACTTTGTTGGGTGACTGCGTACCTTTTGTATAATGGGTCAGCGACTTATTTTCAGTGGCGAGCTTAACCGAATAGGGGAGGCGTAGCGAAAGCGAGTCTTAATAGGGCGTCTAGTCGCTGGGAATAGACCCGAAACCGGGCGATCTATCCATGGGCAGGTTGAAGGTTGGGTAACACTAACTGGAGGACCGAACCGACTACCGTTGAAAAGTTAGCGGATGACCTGTGGATCGGAGTGAAAGGCTAATCAAGCTCGGAGATAGCTGGTTCTCCTCGAAAGCTATTTAGGTAGCGCCTCATGTATCACTGTAGGGGGTAGAGCACTGTTTCGGCTAGGGGGTCATCCCGACTTACCAAACCGATGCAAACTCCGAATACCTACAAGTGCCGAGCATGGGAGACACACGGCGGGTGCTAACGTCCGTCGTGAAAAGGGAAACAACCCAGACCGTCAGCTAAGGTCCCAAAGTTATGGTTAAGTGGGAAACGATGTGGGAAGGCTTAGACAGCTAGGAGGTTGGCTTAGAAGCAGCCACCCTTTAAAGAAAGCGTAATAGCTCACTAGTCGAGTCGGCCTGCGCGGAAGATGTAACGGGGCTCAAACCATACACCGAAGCTACGGGTATCACTTAGGTGATGCGGTAGAGGAGCGTTCTGTAAGCCTGTGAAGGTGAGTTGAGAAGCTTGCTGGAGGTATCAGAAGTGCGAATGCTGACATGAGTAACGACAATGGGTGTGAAAAACACCCACGCCGAAAGACCAAGGTTTCCTGCGCAACGTTAATCGACGCAGGGTTAGTCGGTCCCTAAGGCGAGGCTGAAAAGCGTAGTCGATGGAAAACAGGTTAATATTCCTGTACTTCTGGTTATTGCGATGGAGGGACGGAGAAGGCTAGGCCAGCTTGGCGTTGGTTGTCCAAGTTTAAGGTGGTAGGCTGGAATCTTAGGTAAATCCGGGATTCTAAGGCCGAGAGCTGATGACGAGTTACCCTTTGGGTGACGAAGTGGTTGATGCCATGCTTCCAAGAAAAGCTTCTAAGCTTCAGGTAACCAGGAACCGTACCCCAAACCGACACAGGTGGTTGGGTAGAGAATACCAAGGCGCTTGAGAGAACTCGGGTGAAGGAACTAGGCAAAATGGCACCGTAACTTCGGGAGAAGGTGCGCCGGTGAGGGTGAAGCACTTGCTGCGTAAGCCCACGCCGGTCGAAGATACCAGGCCGCTGCGACTGTTTATTAAAAACACAGCACTCTGCAAACACGAAAGTGGACGTATAGGGTGTGACGCCTGCCCGGTGCCGGAAGGTTAATTGATGGGGTTAGCTAACGCGAAGCTCTTGATCGAAGCCCCGGTAAACGGCGGCCGTAACTATAACGGTCCTAAGGTAGCGAAATTCCTTGTCGGGTAAGTTCCGACCTGCACGAATGGCGTAACGATGGCGGCGCTGTCTCCACCCGAGACTCAGTGAAATTGAAATCGCTGTGAAGATGCAGTGTATCCGCGGCTAGACGGAAAGACCCCGTGAACCTTTACTATAGCTTTGCACTGGACTTTGAATTTGCTTGTGTAGGATAGGTGGGAGGCTTTGAAGCGTGGACGCCAGTTCGCGTGGAGCCATCCTTGAAATACCACCCTGGCAACTTTGAGGTTCTAACTCAGGTCCGTTATCCGGATCGAGGACAGTGTATGGTGGGTAGTTTGACTGGGGCGGTCTCCTCCTAAAGAGTAACGGAGGAGTACGAAGGTGCGCTCAGACCGGTCGGAAATCGGTCGTAGAGTATAAAGGCAAAAGCGCGCTTGACTGCGAGACAGACACGTCGAGCAGGTACGAAAGTAGGTCTTAGTGATCCGGTGGTTCTGTATGGAAGGGCCATCGCTCAACGGATAAAAGGTACTCCGGGGATAACAGGCTGATACCGCCCAAGAGTTCATATCGACGGCGGTGTTTGGCACCTCGATGTCGGCTCATCACATCCTGGGGCTGAAGCCGGTCCCAAGGGTATGGCTGTTCGCCATTTAAAGTGGTACGCGAGCTGGGTTTAGAACGTCGTGAGACAGTTCGGTCCCTATCTGCCGTGGACGTTTGAGATTTGAGAGGGGCTGCTCCTAGTACGAGAGGACCGGAGTGGACGAACCTCTGGTGTTCCGGTTGTCACGCCAGTGGCATTGCCGGGTAGCTATGTTCGGAAAAGATAACCGCTGAAAGCATCTAAGCGGGAAACTTGCCTCAAGATGAGATCTCACTGGGACCTTGAGTCCCCTGAAGGGCCGTCGAAGACTACGACGTTGATAGGTGGGGTGTGTAAGCGCTGTGAGGCGTTGAGCTAACCCATACTAATTGCCCGTGAGGCTTGACCATATAACACCCAAGCAATTTGTTGACCCGATACAGGGCACCAGATTGCGGTGTGTGAAGACGCTATGAACCGAAAGTTCGCACAACACACAAACCTATCGCATACCCATTTGCTGGAACGTGACCGCAAGGCACGCGCTGGCTACCGAATTTCTTGACGACCATAGAGCATTGGAACCACCTGATCCCATCCCGAACTCAGCAGTGAAACGATGCATCGCCGATGGTAGTGTGGGGTTTCCCCATGTGAGAGTAGGTCATCGTCAAGATTAAATTCCGAAACCCCTATCTGCTGACGCAGGTAGGGGTTTTGTTTTAGTAGAAGTTATCGATTTTCGCTGGCACGTTACTGTTGAACGGGCCGGTCACAGAATTTCTTGACGACCATAGAGCATTGGAACCACCTGATCCCATCCCGAACTCAGCAGTGAAACGATGCATCGCCGATGGTAGTGTGGGGTTTCCCCATGTGAGAGTAGGTCATCGTCAAGATTGAATTCCCAGAACCCCTGTCTGCTGATGCAGACAGGGGTTCTGTCGTTTTGGGCCGGTAATCGGATCGCCCCTCATGATTGCTGTCCACACACGGCAAACCCTGTGGCCATTGCTATGCTGTGATAGTCGGGGCATCTGAAAAATGGCCCGCGACGTCACTGGTCATGGGGATTCCAATAATGAAAAACCCTTATGCTCCTGGCTTCTGGTGCGCCCTCGCAGCGTTGGTGTTGCTTTCGGCCACTTATTTCTATGGCGTCATGCTGACTCACCAGATCGACAAAGCACTGATCTTCCTCGATAGCGCGGCTGCGCTGATCGGTGTGATATCCATCGCAATCGTGGCCTGGGCATCGCTCCAAGGGCAACGCATCAAAAAAAAGCATCTTGAGCAGGGTAAGACTCTGGTGCTGATCTGGGATACCAAGGTTGCATTACGCCGGGTCGAAACGGTCTTCGATCGTTACTTCTGGGGCAGTTACTGGCAGCCTGGCCGCACATTTCAGGAAGTCATGGGTGAACTCACCGGTACTCCATTGGAAAAAAGTCTCGAGGCCTTGAAGACCCAATGTGCGGCATTGGACAAACAGGTCGCCGAAGACGACTGGCATTGGCTGAACAACGCTCGTGAGCTCTGCGACGTCGCTAACGCTATGGCGCGGGAGCGCTATCAACTGGACTTCTGCGATCCTCGCGCGGACTCATCGGGCGCGACGGTGATCAATCGTGATTTCGAAGTGTTGGTGTACACCTGGACGGCACGGCTGAAGACGTTCGACCATCAACTCGATGAGATTGAAGTTCAATATTCGTAGACCCTCTCTCAAGAAAACGCTTCCCCCCTTTAAACATTGGGCCCGCTGGCATGCCTGATGGTAATCTCCCTCCACTTCGCGGCGTCGAGCCACACCCTTAGCGGTGTCAGGGAAGACGACGGCTTTTTCAACCATGGATATTGATCGGATCACTCATGAATAAATCAGCAAGCGTACTTCTGGGAATCGTTGTGGTCGTCGGTGCAATCAGCGCGGGTGGCGCCTGGTACACCGGAACGAAACTCGAAGGAGTGCTGCAAACCGCCATTGCCGACAGCAACAAGCAAATGCAAACGGCCCTGGCCGGGTCAAATGGCACGGCTTCGATCGAGCTGGTGTCATTGGACCGTGGGACTTTCAGCAGCACCGCCCATTATCGCCTCAAAGGTGAAGGCGAGATGTTTGGTGATGAATCGGTTGAATTGCTGTTCGTCGACAACATCGAACATGGCCCGCTGCCGTTCTCGCGCCTGATGACGCTCAAATGGTTGCCGGTCATGGCTACCAGCCACACCGAACTTGAACGCACGCCGTTGACCGAGAAATGGTTCGTCGCTGCCAAGGACAAGTCGCCGCTCAAAGGTGTGGTCAACCTGGGCTACGACCAGTCGACCCACGGCACGTTCGAGTTGCTGCCCCTGGACACCAAGCTGGATGAACAGTCCCAGCTCAGTTTCTCTGGTCTGAAGATCGACCTGGCCTCCAGCGCCCAGGCAGAGAAAATCAAGGCTGACGGTTATATGGACAGCTTCAAGCTGACCACCGTCGCTGAGGACCAGACGCCGGTGCAAGTCGAGCTCAACGGCCTGACGCTCGCCAGCAACCTGAGCAAGAGCACTTATGGTTATTACATGGGTGATAACGTTCTGATGCTCAGCAACAGCAAGACTACTTTTGGGGAGCAGAAGTCGGTCTTGGGCCTGAAGAACTTCGAGATGAAGAACAACAGCACCGAAAATGGCACCAGCGCATCGGGGCGTGCCGATTACAAGGTCGGTGAGTTGTCATTCAACGATAAGGCTATCGGTTCTGCGCAGATGGCGGTCAGCCTGAAGAACCTGGACATCCCGGCCACCATGTCGCTCATGCAGGTCTATCAAACCAAGCTGCAACCCTACGAGCAGGCGGCGGCTGAAGCGGCAGCAGCCGGTGAGCCAGCGCCGGAGCTGGTGCTGAGCGAGGCTGAGGAGGCGCAGGTCAAGGCCGACCTGGAAAAACTCCTGGCCGGCGGCCCGCAAGTGGCACTGGAAAATCTGTCGTTCACTACAGCCAATGGCGAAAGCCGCGCGACGCTGGTCATCGACCTTACCAAGCCGCAATCCATGGACCTGCCGCCTGATCAACTGGGTCGTCAGTTGCTCGCCTTGCTGGATTTCAATTTGAAAGTCTCCAAGCCGATGCTGGTTGATCTGTTGACCGTGCAGGCGCAAATGGAAGGCCAGACCGACGCCAAGTTGATCGCCGATCAGGCCACTGCCACCAGCGATATGTTCAGCGCGATGGCGGTGGGCACAGAGCTGGCAACGCTTGAAGGCAACGATGTGGTCACCAAGCTGCACTACGCCAACAATCAAGTTGATTTCAACGGTCAGAAGATGACAGTCGAACAATTCACCGCGTTTGTGATGAACAAGTTGGGTGGCGGCGTAACCATCCAGTAATCGACTGGAGCAACATCCAAAGCCCGGCCTGTGCATTGCGCACAGGCCGGTTTTTTTTGCCCGCGAAAATCTGCATCGATTCTGAAGAATTATGGCGTTTTGGAAGAAGCGCGGCCCGAGAGTGCAAAACTAGGCCCATTAGAGCTTGGCTGGATTCCTTTGATCCGGCTTCCTGTTTGATGGGCAAGGGGGCACTGCGACCCGGCTGGCCATGTAAGGATGCTGACGAATGCCGCGTACTGTGGGTCCCTTTATTCAATGTGGTTTGCGCCCGTTGTTTCGCCTCGCGCTGTGCAGCCAATTGTGCTGGCCGGTGCTGGCGTTTGCCGATACCGCCTATGACCAGATGGTGCATGACGCTCGCGCCGGCCATTACACGCCTGCATTGACCGCCTTGCGCCAGGTCCCGGCCGATCAGGCCAGCACCGCGCAAATCAGTGACCATCTGCAGATTGCCAGCTGGGCCGGTTTTGATGCCGAGGTGGTGAAAGTCTATGAAGCCCAAGGCCGCTATCGCGACCTGCCCGTTGCGGCGCTGACTGCAACGGCACGTGCCTATCGCAATCTCAAGCGTTGGGACTCGGCCACCGCGCTCTATCGCCAGGCTTTGATAGTCGAACCTCAGAATTCCCATCTGCAACTGGGTCTGGCCTTAACCCAGGCCGACGCCGGTAAACCCGACGAAGCAGTCAGTCGTGCCAGGACTATGGTCGCAGCCAAACCTGAGGACCCGACGCGTCGACTGGCCTTGGGATATGCCCTGACCCGTGCCAACAGTCCACACGAGGCGCTGTTCGAATACGACCAGGCCTTTACTCGCGCCGGCAACAATCTCGAGGTCGCCCGCGAATACATCATTGCGCTGCAACGTGCCCGCTTGCCTGAGCCGGCCTTGCGCCTGGCTCGTCTGCAACCCGGGTTGATCGATCAGGGCGTGCAGCGGCGACTGGAGGGCGATGTTGCGGCTGAACGGGTGCGCCTGGCGGACATGGCGAGCCGCAGCGAGAAGGATCGCTTCGTTATCGCAGACCGCGCCCTGGCCGATTACGACAAGCTGCTCGCCACCTGGACTCCGGTGGCCGAGGCTCATGACGATGTACTGCGCTGGCGCATCGACCGTATCGGCGCCCTGAACGCCCGTGCTCGACGAGCTGAAGTGATTGCTGAATACCAAAGGCTGCTCGCTGAAGGGGTTGCCATTCCCACTTATGCCTTGCGCTGGGTGGCGTCCTCCTATCTGGAGCAGCGTGAACCGGAGATTGCCGTCGACCTGTACCGCCGGGTACTGACGGCACCTGACGCCGATCCGGCGGACCGCTTCGAAGACAGCACCGCGCTCTACTACGCACTGCTGGAAAGTGAAAAATCCGAAGAGGCCCGTGCCCTGGCTGAAGACTTGGCCAAATCCCAGCAACCACGCGTCGAGCTCAAGGGGCTGCCCATCGGCAACCCCAATGACGAATGGATGGACGCACAACAACTCGCCGCTCAGGCCGGCACATATGGCGCCGACCTGCCCACCGCCGAGACGCGTCTGGCGACCCTGGTCAATCAAGGCCCCGGCAACATCGGGTTGCGACTGGCCCAGGCTGATTTGTACCAGGCCCGGCAATGGCCGCGACGTTCTGAAAGCCTGCTCAAGGAAGTCGAGACCACGACCCCGCGTAACCGTGAGCTGGAAGTCGCCCAGGCCCGCGCCGCCATGGATCTGCAGGAGTGGCGGCAGATGGACGCGCTGACCGATGACGTGGTCGCCCGGTACCCGGAGAACGCCCACGTCAAACGCCTGCAACGCCAGCGCGAAGTGCACGACATGGCCGAACTGCGTATCGAAGCCTACACCGGCAAGAGTTATGGCGGCGGCAGCGGCGATGCCGGTGCAGTCACCGGTAGTCGCGACTTCGGCATTGAAACGCTGCTTTACAGCCCACCCATCAATGAAGACTGGCGGCTATTCGGTGGCGTCGGTTACGCCACCGGCGATTTCGAAGAAGGCACCGGCCACCATCGCTGGCAGCGTCTGGGTGTGGAGCGCCGCACCCGTGACATGACGCTGGAAGCGGAAGTCTCCAACCACTCGTACGGCTCCGGTGACAAGCAGGGGGCACGTCTGGCCGTGGCCCGGGACATCAACGATCACTGGCAGTACGGTGGCAGCCTGGATTACCTCTCGGCCGCCACCCCGCTGCGGGCGCTCAACAGCGGTATTCGCGCCAACGGCGGCAGTGGTTTCGTTCGCTGGCGTGCCCACGAAAGCCGAGAGTGGCAACTGGCGGTCAGCCCATCGCATTTCAGTGACGGTAACAACCGTCTCGAAACCCTGCTCACCGGTCGCGAAGGCATTTACAGCGCTCCGCGGCTGCAAGTGGAGCTGGGCCTGGAAGTGGGTGCCAGTCGCAACAGCGGCTCTGACGAAGTCCCCTACTTCAACCCCAAGTCAGATCTGAGCGTCATGCCGACCGTCAGCGCCAATCATGTGTTGTACCGCCGCTACGAAACGACGTGGAGCCAGCAGTTCCAGGCCGGCGCCGGTACCTACAGCCAGCGCGACCACAGCACCGGTGCCATGGGCCTGCTCAGCTACGGCCAGCGTTTTATCTGGAACGACGTGCTTGAGGCAGGTGCCGCACTGAGTTGGCTCAACCGCCCCTATGACGGCGACCGCGAAAGCGATCTGCGCCTGCTTGTCGACCTCACCTACCGCTTCTAGAAGAGTTTGAAGATGCCTGTCATTTCGCGATTCATCCTTCTGCTGGGGGTCTTGCTGATCAGCGCTTGTGCCCAGCAAGCCCCGGCGTTCACAGCGCCCTCACAGCGCCCGCTGGCGGCCAACGACGCCCCATGGCCGAAAAACCATGTGCTCGGCATCGCCTATCACGACGTGGAAGACCGCGACCCCGACCAGGCGCTCGTGGCCGTGCGTACCGAGCGCCTGATCGAGCAATTGGCTTGGCTGCGGGAAAACAACTACCAGCCGGTAACCGTGGACCAGATCATCACCGCTCGCAACGGTGGCCCGGAACTGCCGCCGCGGGCGGTGTTGTTGAGTTTTGACGACGGTTACTCAAGCTTTTACACCCGCGTCATGCCGATCCTGCGCGCCTATAACTGGCCGGCGCTATTGGCCCCGGTCGGTAGTTGGATCGACACGCCGTCGAACCAGCCGGTGGACTTCGCTGGAGTGCCGCGCAAGCGCTCCGAGTTTTTGACCTGGGAGCAAATTCGCGAGGTCTCGAAATCGGGCCTGGTGGAAATCGCCGCCCACACCGACGCCAATCACAAAGGGGTACTGGCCAACCCGCAAGGCAACCTGCAACCGGCGGCGACGACCCGGCGCTACGATCCCGCCACCGGTCGCTATGAAAGCGAAGCTGATTTCCAGGCTCGCCAGCGCAAGGACGTGGTGGCCATTTCCGAGAAGATCCGCAAGGTCACCGGCTACAGTCCGCGCGTGTGGGTCTGGCCCTACGGTGCCGCCGATGGCACCGCCTTGCAGGTGATTGGCAGCGAAGGCTACCAAATGGCCCTGACTCTGGAAGATGGTCTGGACAGCCTCAATAACCTGATGAGTGGCCCGCGTTTTCTGGTGGCCTCCGATCCGGATGGTGCGCACTTCGCCGAGAGCGTCGTCGGCGTGCAGACCATGGACCCCCTGCGGGTGGTCCATGTCGACCTGGATTACGTCTATGACCCGGATCCTGTGCAGCAGGAAGCCAATGTCGGCAAGCTGATCCAGCGCATCTACGACCTGGGCGCCAACACCGTTTTCCTGCAAGCCTTTGCCGATCCGAAAGGTGATGGTCTGGTGCATTCGCTGTACTTTCCCAACCGTCATCTGCCGGTACGGGCCGATCTGTTCGATCGGGTTGCGTGGCAACTGAAAACCCGGGCCAACGCCAAGGTCTTCGCCTGGATGCCAGTGCTCAGTTTTGGCCTGGATTCGAAACTGCCCCGCGTACAACGTTGGGACCCGGAAACCGGCCGCACGGGTGTGGACCCGGATCAGTACGTACGCTTGTCGCCCTTCGATCCGAGCGTGCGACGTGTCATCGGTGAAATCTACGAAGACCTGGCACGGATGAGTTCGGTGGACGGCGTTCTGTACCACGACGATGCCGTGTTTTCTGACTTCGAGGACGCCGGCCCCGCTGCCCTGAAAGTCTATGCCGCCAACGGCCTGCCGACGTCCATCGCCGCCCTGCGGGACGACCCGGCGGCGATGCAGCGCTGGACCCGTTTCAAGAGCCGCTACTTGATCGACTTCACCCACGAGCTCACTGCCAAGGTCCGCGCGATTCGTGGTCCGCAGGTGCTGACAGCGCGCAATATTTTCGCCGAACCGATGCTCAATCCCGAAAGCGAAGCCTGGTTCGCCCAGAACCTGGACGACTTCCTCGGTGCCTACAACTGGACGGCCCCGATGGCCATGCCGTTGATGGAAAAGCAGACCCGCGAGCAATCCGGTCCCTGGCTTGAGCGCCTGGTGGAGACCGTCAAGGCCCGCCCCGGTGCGCTCAAGCGCACGGTGTTCGAATTGCAGGCCCGTGACTGGCACAGCAAACCGGTCAGCGACATCGACGGCGAACAATTGGCCGAATGGATGGGACGCCTCAAGCGTTCAGGCGTGACCAGTTTCGGCTACTACCCGGACAACTTCATCGAAGACCAGCCCGCTGTGAAAACCGTGCGGCCGGCGCTCTCCAACAAGTGGAATCCTTGACATGCTCGACAGACTGCTCGCCCTGCTGGTGCTGGCGATCGTCCTTGGGGTGCCCCTGGGCCTGATCTTCCTGGTCACCGGGCAATTCCTGATGGACTTCGTGTTCTTTTACCCGCTGTTCATGTCCGGGCTGTGGATCGCCGGCGGCCTGTATTTCTGGCTGCACTGGGAGCGTCACTGGCCGTGGAAGGACGACACCCTGCCGCCGCCGCTGGCCGGGGAACCGCTGATCAGCATTCTGATTCCGTGCTTCAACGAGGGCGACAACGTCGCCGATACCATACACGCCGCGCTGGGCCAGCATTACCCGAACATCGAGGTCATCGCCATCAACGACGGCTCGAAAGACAACACCGCCCAAGTGCTCGACCAACTGGCGGCTGATGACCCGCGCCTGCGCGTGCTGCATCTGGCGGAAAACCAGGGCAAGGCCGTGGCCCTGCGCATGGGCGCCATCGCGGCGCGCAGTGAATACCTGGTGTGCATCGACGGTGATGCGCTGTTGGCACCCAACACTTGCGCCTACCTGGTGGCACCGATGCTGGACAATGCCCGCCTCGGTGCAGTGACCGGTAATCCGCGTATCCGTACTCGTTCGACTTTGATCGGCCGGGTGCAGGTCGGTGAGTTCTCCTCGATCATTGGCTTGATCAAGCGTACCCAGCGCGTCTTCGGGCGGATCTTCACCGTCTCCGGTGTGATCGTCGCCTTCCGTCGTACGGCCCTGCACCGGGTCGGCTACTGGAGCCCGGACATGATCACCGAAGACATCGACATCAGCTGGAAGCTGCAACTGGACCACTGGAGCATCTTCTACGAACCCCGTGCCCTGTGCTGGATCCTCATGCCCGAAACCCTGCGCGGCCTGTGGCGGCAGCGCCTGCGCTGGGCCCAGGGCGGGGCCGAAGTGCTGTTCAAGAACATCCGCGGCATCTGGCAATACCGCCACCGCTACCTGTGGCCGCTGCTGTTCGAATACTGCCTGTCCACCGGTTGGGCGTTCACGTTCCTGCTGTCGGTGATCTTCTGGGGCGCCGGTAAATTCGTCGAAATGCCAGCGGCCATCGCGGTCGATCACCTCATGCCACCGGCCTTCACCGGGTTGCTGTTGGCGGTGGTGTGCCTGATGCAGTTCGCGGTGAGCATCCTGATCGATCGCCGCTACGAAAAAGGTTTGTGGCACATCATGTTCTGGGTGGTGTGGTACCCATTGGTGTTCTGGCTGATCAGTCTGTTCACCACCTTGGTGAGTTTCCCGAAAGTGCTGTTCGGGCAGCATCAGAAACGCGCGCGCTGGGTCAGCCCGGATCGCGGCATCAAACCGTTCGATGACGAAGAAGAGGAAGTGATCCGATGAAAATTATCAGGACCCGACAAAGACCTTTTCTGGTGGTCATCGATGCGCTCTTTACCGTGCTGGCGTGGCTGGGGCTGTTGTATCTGTTGGTCAACGGGCTCTGGCCCCTGTTTGACAGCCAGGCAGGCCCGCGCCTCGGTGGCTCGCTCATGGACACGCTCGGGACGTTGCAGATATATGGCTGGATCGCCTTGGTCAACGCGGTGATCCTGATTACCTGGGCGCGCTATCAGCAGCGCAAAAGCCGCAGCTTCGCCCAGCGTCGGCTGCCAGCGCCGGTGGTGGACGATCAAAGCTTGAGCGAAAGCTTCAAATTGACCGACGCGCGTCTGGACACGTTGCGCCGGCCCGGCTCCAAGATCATCCATAACAACCAGGACGGTGATATCAGTCACGTCGTGGCGCATTTCCATCTGCTGAGCCCGGAACTGCAACCGCCGCCACTGGCACCGCTGGAAAGGCCCCGGGTGATTCACCTGCCGGTCGATCACTCGGTGTAAGCGCTGCCGCAGGCTGTGATTGTTGATCTTGTTGCTTTCCAGTTCCTCGGAGATTTCCTTCAAAACGCCGCGTTCGCTCCCACAGAGTACGGTCAGCACAAATCAAAATGTGGGAGCGAGCCTGCTCGCGATAGCGGTATTTCAGTCAACATGGATGCCAACTGAACCATCGCCATCGCGAGCAGGCTCGCTCCCACAGGGGGATGGGTGATGTCGCGAATCACGGTCAACGCAGATCGATGTGGCGGATTCGAAGTTCATCGTAATTGTCACTGAAACCTGGCAGGCGCTGCGGCTATAGTTCGCAGGCCGTCCATGGCCTGATCTGCATAAGGTGCCCGGTATGACTCGATCGACTTCCCTTACTCCCTGGCTGGCGGTCATCGCCCTCGTGCTGTGCGCACAAGGGGCGGCCCAGGCTCAGGAACGTTTCACCCTCAGCATGCCAGGTGTGTCGGATAACCGGCTGTTCACCGCGGCGGCCGCCAGTGACGCCAGCAACTGCGGCGGTAAGAACATTTCCCCGGCCTTGAGCTGGACAGCGGGCCCGCCCGGCACCCTCAGCTACGCCATTGTCATGCACGACCCGGACGGCCAGAAAGGCCAGGGCGTCGACCACTGGGTTCATTACGGCATCAAGGCCAGCACGCGGCATATTCCGACCGGCATGGGCACCCAGTCCGCCCTTGAAGGCGTAAGCGGTACCAACAGTAAAAACACCCGCGGCTATATAGGCCCTTGCCCACCTATCGGCGACAGCGCTCATCATTACCTGATCCAGATATACGCGCTCGACCTGCCCCCGCACGCCCTGCCAGCCGGCCTCACACGCCCTCAACTGATGGAAAGAATCAACGGTCACGTCTTGCGCAACAGTAGCGTAGTGCGTCGCTACCACCGCTAATCCAAGCAACAGCTCCCTGTGGCCAGGGAGCTTGCTCCCGCTGGGTCGGGCAGCAACCCTCAACCACAAAATTGGCATCACGCGCCAAAAGCGAGCACTATCGAGCCCCTGTTCATTCATACCGGAGGATGGCGATGACGCAGAAACCCGACGGCATCGCCCGCCTCAAGAACTGCCCCACCAAAGGCGACGAAATACGCCGGGCCATCGCCCAGAGCCGCAAGGATTTCCTGCCTGCTGAAGAGGCCGAAGACGCTGAGCCAGACCAACCACCGGCACAGCCCATGGACGACGGCCAAGACGCCTGAACCGTCCTTCTCAAAAACTTTTCTTGTTTAAATCTGCCCATGACTGCCACAACTCATCTGCCAGACGCCCGATTCAGCCGATCCGACTACAAAACCCTGGGCCTCGCCGCCCTGGGTGGCGCGCTGGAAATCTACGACTTCATCATCTTCGTCTTCTTCGCCCTGGTGCTCAGCCAACTGTTCTTCCCGCCGCAAATGCCCGAATGGCTACGCCTGTTGCAAAGTTTCGGGATTTTCGCCACCGGCTACTTGGCACGACCCCTGGGCGGCATCCTCATGGCGCACTTCGCCGATCGCCTGGGGCGCAAGCGGGTGTTCAGCCTGAGCATCCTGATGATGGCCTTGCCTTGTCTGCTTATCGGCGTGATGCCGACTTACGCGCAAATCGGCTATTTCGCCCCGTTGTTGCTGCTGGCGCTGCGCATCCTGCAAGGCGCGGCGGTGGGCGGCGAAGTGCCGAGCGCCTGGGTGTTCGTGGCCGAACATGCACCGCTGCAGCATCGCGGCTACGCGCTGGGTTTCCTCCAGGCTGGTCTGACCTTCGGCTATTTGCTGGGCGCCCTGACCGCCACGGCGCTGGCGCAGATATTCACTGCAGCAGAAATTCTCGATTACGCCTGGCGCTTGCCGTTCCTGCTGGGTGGGGTCTTCGGTGTAATCGGCGTCTGGCTGCGCCGCTGGCTGAGCGAAACGCCGATCTTCATGGCCCTGCAAGCCAAGCGCGAGGGCGCGACGGAACTGCCGCTACGCACCGTGCTGCGGGACCATCGCCACGCCTTGTTGCCCGCCGCCATTCTCACCTGCGTGCTGACGTCCGCCGTGGTGGTGTTCGTGGTCATCACCCCGACCGTGATGCAAAAAAGTTTCGGCATGACCCCTAGTCACACGTTCGCTTTGAGCAGCCTGGGCATCGTCTTCCTGAACATCGGCTGCGTTCTGGCCGGCCTCATCGTCGACCGCATCGGCGCCTGGCGCACTGTCATGCTCTACAGCCTGCTGTTGCCGATGGGCATCGCCGTGCTCTACGCCAGCCTGATCAGCGGCGGCGCCTGGCTGGGCCTAGCCTACGCTGTGGCGGGCCTGGGTTGCGGCGTGGTCGGTGCGGTGCCATCGGTGATGGTCAGCCTGTTTCCGCCGAAAATCCGCGTGTCCGGCATCTCGTTCACCTACAACATTGCCTATGCCTTGTGGGCCAGCGTGACGCCTTTGGTGCTGATCGCACTGGTGCCGTGGAGCCCATGGGTGTGCGTGGGGTATTGCGTGGTGATGGGCGCGGTGGGTGTGGCTGCGGCGGCGTATTTTCCCGCCCGGCATTCGAAGACCGCGCAGGCCTCGTTGGCCTGTGAATCGTAAGGACTCTGCCCCAGCTGCACGACTACACTCATGAATGACCCCGTTTCCAACTCGAGGAGGACGGCCATCATGAAGGCGCACAAGCACGACCTGCTGGAACAAGTCCTGATTGCCCACGGCGGTCTCGAGCGCTGGAACACTTTCAACACTGTCCAGGTCACTCTTGTGACCGGCGGTTCGTTGTGGGCCATGAAGGGGTTAACGCAAGACAATGCTCCACGGCAGATGACTGTCTGGCTGCATGAACAGCGCGCCTCGGTCATGCCGTTCGGTGCGCTGAACCAGCGCACCGCCTTCACGCCTGATCGCATCGCCATCGAAACCACCGAGGGCAAAGTGATCGCTGAGCGTTCGGACCCCAGGGCTTCGTTCTTCAAGCACGAGCAAACCACTCCGTGGGATCCGCTTCACCGTGCCTACTTCAATGGATATGCGCTCTGGTCCTACCTGACCATGCCGTTCCTGTTTACTTTTCCGGGTGTCACCAGCCAGGAGCTGGAACCCTGGAAGGAAGGTGGCCAGGTCTGGCGCCGCTTGCGGGTGAACTTCCCGGACACCCTCGCCACTCACTGCCCGGTCCAGGACTTCTACTTTGGCGATGACTATCTGCTGCGCCGGCATGATTACACCGTGGACGTGAGCGGTGGCCTGCCGGCGGCCCAGTATGTGGAGGACTACATCAAGGCCGATGGGCTGTGCATGCCCAGCAAGCGCCGGGCGTATCGGCGGGATGCGGACGATCAGGCGGTGGAGGGGGAATTGCTGGTGGCGATTGATATCAGTCAGGTTCGTTACGCATAACCGGCTGCTCAAAGACGCTCGCGCAGAAAATCCACAAAGGCGCGAGTTCTTGCCGAGCGGCGCCGGTCTTGGCTGAACACGGCGCTGATGGGCAGCGCTACGGGTTGATAAGCCTCCAGCAGGCTGGACACGGTTCCCTGGCGAACATCCGCGGCGAATAACCACTGCGGTGAAAGCGAAATGCCCAGCCCGCTAAGAACCATCTCGCGAATTGCCTCGCTGCTGTTGCTGGTGACATTGCCCTTGATCGTCACTCGGTGCTGTTTGTCCTGCTGGTCGAAACGCCAAACGTCGTAATGCTCCAGCAGCGTGAAGCCCAAGCAATTGTGGCGGGCAAGATCCGCCGGCTCCAGCGGTGTGCCGTGTTGTTGCAGGTAGGCGGGAGCGGCATACACCCGGCGCGGACTATCGCCGAGGGAAACCGCGACCAGCCCTTCGTTTTTCACCACGCCGATACGAATGGCGACGTCGATGTTTTCTTTCAGCACATCTTCATTTTGGTCGTTCAGTTTCAGGTCGATGTGAACCTGTGGATGGCGCGCCAAAAACTCCCTCATCAAGGGCGCAATGCACAGCCGCCCGAAACTCACCGGGGCGGCCACACGCAAAGGGCCGGCGATCTGCTCCTGGCCACGGGTGAAACTGAGCCGGGCCGTGTCGAGGCTGCTGAGTATTTCCTTGCTGTGGATATAGAAACGCTGGCCTTGGTCGGTCAGCGCAAGATGGCGAGTGCTGCGGGCAAACAACGCACCGCCAAGGTGTTGTTCCAGCGCGCGGATCTGCTTGCTAACCGCTGGTTGACCCAGGTTCAGCTCCCGGGCGACCGCCGAGAACGAACCGCGCTCTACCACTCGCACGAACATCTGCATCGCGTCGAATAGATCCATCGGGATTTGGCCTCTGGTTGGAATAAATCCTATCCATAATTGCTTACTTATCGGAATGCGTCGACGGCCGCAACATGTACTCACCCACTCATTGGAGGTTTACTGTCATGAACAACACCATGTTCGCCGCCATTGCCCAAACCGCTCAGGCTCCGCTGGTCGTTCGCCACATCCCCCGGCCTGTTCCCGGCAAAGGACAGGTATTGATCAGGGTTCACGCCGCAGGGATCAATCCTCTGGATACCAAGATCGCGGCAGGTGGCGGCGCTCATGCCCGCCAGCCGCTGCCCGCCGTACTGGGTATCGATCTGGCCGGAACAGTCGTTGAGCTGGGAGAGGGCGTGCACGATTTCGCCCCCGGCGATGACGTGTTCGGCATGGCCGGCGGCATCGGCGGCGCCCAGGGTGCGCTGGCCGAATACATTGCCGTCGATGCTCACCTGATTGCGCTCAAGCCCGGTTCGTTGAGCATGCGCGAAGCGGCAGCCTTGCCATTGGTCTTCATCACCGCCTGGGAAGGGTTGGTAGACCGGGCCAATGTTCGGGCCGGCCAACAAGTGCTGATCCACGGCGGCGCGGGCGGCGTCGGTCAAATGGCCGTGCAAATTGCCAAGGCCCGCGGCGCCGAGGTCTATGCCACCGGCTCGGCCACCAGCCTGGATTTCATCCGTGAACTGGGCGCGACCCCTATCGACTACCGGGCGCAGGACACCGACAGTTACGTGCGCCAGCACACCGGCGGCGAAGGCTTCGACATCGTCTACGACACCGTCGGCGGCTCGACACTGGATGCGTCCTTCAACGTAGTGAAAACCTATACCGGCCACGTACTCAGTTGTCTCGGCTGGGGACAACACAGCCTGGCACCGTTGTCGTTCAAGGGGGCGAGTTATTCCGGGGTGTTTACCTTGATGCCGTTGCTGACCGGCAAGGGGCGCGAGCACCATGGTCGGATATTGCGCGAAGCGGCGGCTTTGGTTGAGGCCGGGGTACTGCGCATCAAGGTAGACCCACATCGGTTTGGCCTGGGAGACGTGAATGAGGCGTTTGCGCAAGTAGCGCAGGGGCGTGGGCAAGGGAAGACGGTGGTAGAGATGGCGGGGGAGTGACGCGGTCTGCAACTGTTATCCGGAAGCCGCACCCATAAAATCGCCCCGGTCTGCAACGGCCGGGGTTTTGCCGCCATCCGCTGCCGCCAAAACTTGAGAACCCGTCCAAACTCCGTAGAATGCCGCTGTCACTATGCCACTACCTTTCAGGGACGAATTCAGACATGCGCGTTTTTGCCATATTCCTGGCCCTCTGCCTTATGGCGGGCTGTGCCTCCAAACCCGATTACTATGTCTCCGCCACTCCGGTAACGATTCCCAAAACCGCCACCTTCTGGATCGACACCTTCGACGTTGAAGTCGTAGGCAAGAACGATCGCTTTTTGCCTGACGAAAAGGTCCGTGAGCAATTGCACACCGACCTGATTGGCCGCCTGCTCGAGGACAATCGCTATGCCTCCAGCAAGGAAGCTGCCGACTATCTGCTGGACGTCAACAGCGTCTACGCGCGACGTATTCAAGACACCCAAGGCGGCTTCATGAGCAAAATCGTTGCCGATGGCACGCTCCTCGCCAGTGTCGATTTCAGCTATCAGGTCAAGGTGAAGAAGGCCGGCGCCGAGGTTTTGCACTTTGCCCAGGCCCGTCAGGGGCTGATGCCGGGCGGCGCGATCGGGCAATTTCAGAACATGAGAAGCATGGTGGGCGCTCTGACCAACAGAGGTAACTCGGATGTCGAAGGCTTTTACACCGGCCAACTGAGCCGCTTTATCGCCGACGACCTGCGGGCCATTCCGTCCCGCTAGGCATGCTCGCGTATTAAAAGAATATCGTGGTCGTTAACCCGAACCACGAGTGCCTCGCGTCTGACCCTGTGAACGGATCATTCATTCACGAGGTTCAACCCATGTCCTGTCCTCCTTCATTCCTACGTCCTGCTGCCCAGGGCTTCGCCGTGACCTTGCTGGTGGCATTGGCCGGTTGTGGGTTGTCTTCGTCCCGGGAGGCTGCCACGCCGGCCGAACCACCGTCTGCGTCCCCCGCCCCGGTGCGGCAAAGCGAAGTTGCTAACGTGCGCGAGCCTCTGGTCAAGCGTATGGCCGCTCCGGCTTCGATGCCCTCGCCAAGGGTGAGGACCGATGCTGTCGCGGGGGACTACCGCGCCGAGCCCCGCGAGCAGTATGAAAAATTGCCGGACAACCCCATTCATAGCGTTGCCCAAACGCCGGTGTCGACCTTCAGCGTCGATGTCGATACCGGTAGCTACGCCAATGTGCGACGTTTCCTCAATCAAGGTAGCCTGCCGCCCGAAGGCGCTGTGCGACTGGAGGAAATGGTCAACTATTTCCCTTACGACTATGCCGTGCCCACCGACGGTTCTCCCTTCGGCGTGACCACTGAAGTGGCCCCGTCGCCATGGAACCCTCACACGCGCCTGTTGCGTATTGGCATCAAGGCGAGCGATCGCGCCGTGGCGGACCTGGCGCCGGCCAACCTTGTGTTTTTGGTGGATGTTTCCGGCTCCATGGACCGACGCGAGGGCCTGCCGCTAGTCAAGAGCACCCTGAAGTTATTGGTGGAGCAATTGCGCGAGCAGGACCGGGTGTCTCTGGTGGTGTACGCCGGCGAATCCCGGGTGGTGCTCAAGCCGACCTCGGGCCGCGACAAGGTCAAGATCCGCAACGCCATCGATCAGTTGGACGCCGGCGGTTCCACCGCAGGTGCGTCGGGGATCGAGCTGGCCTATCAGATGGCTCAGGAAAGCTTTATCGACAAAGGCATCAATCGCATCCTGCTGGCCACCGATGGCGACTTCAATGTCGGCGTCAGTGACTTCGACAGCCTCAAGCAAATGGCGGTGGACCGACGTAAAAGCGGTGTATCCCTGACCACGCTGGGCTTCGGTGTGGATAACTACAATGAACACCTGATGGAGCAATTGGCCGATGCCGGTGATGGCAACTACGCCTACATCGACAACTTGCTTGAAGCGCGCAAGGTATTGGTGGACCAGCTCAGCTCCACCCTGGCGGTGGTGGCGCGGGATGTGAAGTTGCAGGTGGAGTTCAACCCCGCTCAGGTCAGTGAGTATCGGCTGTTGGGGTATGAGAACCGCGCGCTCAAGCGTGAGGATTTCAACAACGACAAGGTTGATGCGGGCGAAATAGGCGCCGGACACACGGTGACCGCCTTGTATGAAATTGTTCCGAAAGGCGAGCAGGGCTGGCTGGAACCGTTGCGTTATGCGAGCACACCTAAGCTGAACGGCAAGTCAGGTGAGTTGGCGATGCTGCGCGTGCGCTACAAGCCCGTTGAAGGCGGGAGCAGTCGATTGATCGAGCATCCTGTCGCCAGCACGCAAAAAAATGACAAGGCCAGCGACGACTTGCGCTTCTCGGCCGCTGTGGCCGCCTTCGCCCAACAGCTCAAGGGGGATGGCCGCTACACTGGGACGATGAGCTTGAAGGACACCGCGCAATTGGCCCGTTCCGCCCGGGGCGATGATCCGTTTGGGCTGCGTGCCGAATTTGTCCAGTTGGTGGAACTCGCGCAGAGCCTTGAGCGCTGATCCTGACCACGACGAGGATCAAATGTGGGAGCGAGCCTGCTCGCGATAGCGGTGGATCGATCACGATCATCATTGACTGATCCGACGCAATCGCGAGCAGGCTCGCTCCCACGGTATTCTCTTGTCGCCTGCCAGAACTGTGTTAACCGCAAAGGAGTTCGTCACCGACATGCCCGCTCCGCATGATTGTCCCAGCGACGAATCGCTGCTGGCCCGCTACCGCGATGGCGACGGGGCGTGTTTTGAAGTCCTGTACGCCCGCCATCGACAGGGGCTATATCGTTTTCTGGTGTCCTTGAGCAACAAAGCCGAACTGGCCGAGGAAGTCTTCCAGGACACTTGGCTCAGCCTGATCCGCAGCACTACCCAGCCACAAGGACGGGCGAGTTTTCGTACCTGGTTGTTCCAGATTGCCCGCAACCGCTTGATTGATCACTGGCGCAAACACGGTGTCCGCAACCCGCTGCACGACAGTTACGACGAACAGGTTCATGTCCAGCCCGACGACACCAGCAACCCCGAACAGCAGTTGAGCCTGAGTCGCGATCAGGCCCGCCTGGACGCGGCGTTGCAAGCCTTGCCCGAAGACCAGCGGGAAGTCTTCCTGCTGCGACTGCACGGCGACCTGGAGCTGCCGCAGATCGCCGCCCTGACCGGCGCCCCGCTGGAAACGGTAAAAAGCCGCTTGCGTTACGCCCAGCAGAAATTGCATCGACTGCTGGCCGAGGAGGTACCCGCATGATTGATTCCAAACACATCCCGAAGCCCGATGACGAAATGCTGATCGAGCATTTCCGTCAACACGCCAGCGGCGAACCGCCCGTGTCCCTGGACGCTTTCATCCTGGCTGCCGCCCGTCGCGAAGCCCCGACGCCTACGCCCAGTCTGTGGAAACGCTGGCTACAGGCCTGCCAACGGCCGCGCTGGCAGATGGCATTCGCCACGGTTGCCGGGGTCGCGTTGATGATCGGTCTGGTGGTTCGCTCGCCAGTACCTCAGAGCGACCTGTCCGCGCCAGCTCCGATGGAGTTTTCCGCCAATCGACAGGAGTCCGCAGTCGCCGCCGCACCGCCGCCCGCCATGTCCGCTCCCGCGCCGATAGCCCGCATGGCAGCACCCCAGGGCGAAATCGCTCAAGCCCCGGCAAGCGCTGACCACGCCTTGGCGGAAAAGCCTGCGGCGAAAATGAGCAAACGCGTGCCCGCTGCACGGCTGTCGCTGGAGCAGGAACTGCTGGAAATCCTGCGCTTGCGCGAGGCGGGTGAGGACAAGGCTGCTGATGAAAAGCTGCTGGCGCTGCATCAGCGCTTTCCCGAGGAGGACTTGCCGGCGCGGTTGGAGGCGTTGCGCAAGCGTTGAGTGAAATCAGCGTCCACAAAAAAGCCCCAGGTCGCAAGACCTGGGGCTTTTGATTCTGCAGATGGTGCACCAGGCGGGATTCGAACCCACGACCCCTGCCTTCGGAGGGCAGTACTCTATCCAGCTGAGCTACTGGTGCGACGCGGGCGCCATGATACTCATATGCAATGCGGGCGTCCATGCTGCTGATTTGCCGGTGTTTTCATAAGCATAGGCGGGCATGGGCTACGCTGATCAGAAAAAGCAGGCAAATTCAGGTTTTTTGTTCTTTTTTTCGAACAGCCTATTGTCCTTCCCCCCCATCGGCCCTAGGATTCGTTTGAGATTTCAAACGCTCTTGTCTGGGTGCTGAACCGCACGTCTGTGCTTATGTGCGTTATTTCTGTGCTTCAGCCCGGTGGATGATTTCCCTGACGGCAGCCCCTGAGGCGCCTTTCTACAAATCTAATTCGCTCCGCGCGCGCGCGGTGCTGTTAAGGAAAGCCGACATGCAGCTTAAAGACACCCAGTTGTTCCGCCAGCAAGCCTTTATCGATGGCGCTTGGGTCGACGCGGACAATGGTCAGACGATCAAGGTTACCAACCCGGCAACGGGTGAAGTGCTGGGCACGGTGCCGAAGATGGGCGCTGCCGAAACCCGGCGGGCGATTGAAGCCGCCGACAAGGCGTTGCCGGCCTGGCGCGCCCTCACCGCCAAAGAGCGTGCCAACAAGCTGCGCCGCTGGTACGAATTGCTGATCGAAAACCAGGATGACCTCGGTCGCCTGATGACCCTGGAACAGGGCAAGCCGCTGGCCGAAGCCAAGGGCGAAATTGTTTACGCCGCCTCGTTTATCGAATGGTTCGCCGAAGAAGCCAAGCGCATCTACGGTGATGTGATTCCTGGCCACCAGCCCGACAAGCGCCTGATCGTGATCAAGCAGCCAATCGGTGTGACTGCTGCCATTACCCCATGGAATTTCCCGGCTGCGATGATCACCCGCAAGGCCGGCCCGGCTCTGGCCGCGGGCTGCACCATGGTCATCAAGCCGGCTTCGCAAACCCCGTTCTCGGCGCTGGCGCTGGTTGAGCTGGCCCACCGTGCCGGCATCCCGCAGGGCGTGCTGAGCGTGGTCACCGGCAGTGCCGGCGACATCGGCGGCGAGCTGACCAGCAACCCGATCGTGCGCAAGCTGTCGTTCACCGGCTCGACCGAAATCGGTCGTCAGTTGATGGCCGAATGTGCCAAGGACATCAAGAAAGTCTCCCTGGAACTGGGCGGCAACGCGCCGTTCATCGTGTTCGACGACGCGGACCTGGATAAGGCCGTCGAAGGCGCAATCATTTCCAAATACCGCAACAACGGTCAGACCTGCGTCTGCGCCAACCGTCTGTACATCCAGGATTCGGTGTACGACGCCTTCGCTGAAAAACTCAAAGTGGCAGTCGCCAAGCTCAAGATCGGCAATGGTCTGGAAGATGGCACCACCACCGGTCCCTTGATCGACGGCAAGGCAGTTGCCAAGGTGCAAGAGCACATCGCTGATGCGGTCAGCAAAGGCGCGACCGTGCTGGCTGGTGGCAAGGCCATGGAAGGCAACTTCTTCGAGCCGACTATCCTGACCAACGTACCCTCGAGTGCCGCCGTGGCGAAGGAAGAAACCTTCGGCCCGTTGGCGCCGCTGTTCCGCTTCAAAGACGAAGCCGAAGTGATCGCGATGTCCAACGACACCGAGTTCGGTCTGGCCTCGTACTTCTATGCCCGCGACTTGGGCCGTGTGTTCCGCGTGGCCGAAGCCCTGGAATACGGCATGGTTGGCGTCAACACCGGGTTGATCTCCAACGAAGTCGCGCCGTTCGGCGGCATCAAGGCCTCCGGCCTGGGCCGTGAAGGCTCCAAGTACGGCATCGAGGATTACCTGGAAATCAAATACCTCTGCCTCGGTATCTGATTCTGCTGCAAGCGCAAAGGGCACGAGAGCGCTGTCCCTTTGCGCGTTTCACCCGTTCTGTTTCTTGTGGCCGGAACGCTGTGACAGTCGATCATCGCATGCTGTCGCAGTTGCCTCCCGTCCATGTACGCCTTGACCCACGCCGACCGATGAGCGGCGAATGAGGACATATTCAATGAGCAACAAGACCAACGCTTCCCTGATGAAACGCCGCGAAGCCGCTGTACCACGCGGTGTTGGCCAGATTCACCCGATCTTCGCCGAATCGGCGAAGAATGCCACGGTAACCGACGTTGAAGGCCGTGAATTCATCGACTTCGCGGGCGGTATCGCGGTGCTGAACACCGGCCACGTACATCCGAAAATCATCGCCGCCGTGACCGAACAGCTGAACAAGCTGACCCACACTTGCTTCCAGGTGCTGGCTTACGAGCCGTATGTGGAGCTGTGCGAAAAAATCAACGCGAAGGTGCCGGGTGATTTCGCCAAGAAAACCCTGCTGGTGACCACCGGTTCCGAAGCGGTGGAGAACGCGGTAAAAATCGCTCGCGCCGCCACGGGTCGCGCCGGTGTAATTGCCTTCACCGGTGCCTACCACGGCCGCACCATGATGACCCTGGGCCTGACCGGTAAAGTCGTGCCGTATTCGGCCGGCATGGGCTTGATGCCCGGCGGCATCTTCCGCGCGCTGTACCCGAACGAACTGCACGGCGTGAGCATCGACGACTCCATTGCCAGCATCGAGCGTATTTTCAAGAACGACGCCGAACCACGTGACATCGCGGCAATCATCATCGAGCCAGTACAGGGCGAGGGTGGTTTCTACGTGGCGCCCAAGGAATTCATGAAGCGCCTGCGCGCCCTCTGTGATCAGCACGGCATTCTGCTGATCGCTGACGAAGTACAGACCGGCGCCGGTCGGACTGGCACCTTCTTCGCCATGGAACAAATGGGTGTTGCCGCCGACCTGACGACTTTCGCCAAATCCATCGCCGGCGGTTTCCCGTTGGCCGGTGTCTGCGGTAAGGCCGAGTACATGGACGCTATTGCCCCTGGTGGCCTGGGTGGCACCTACGCCGGCAGCCCGATTGCCTGCGCTGCTGCGCTGGCGGTGATGGAGGTGTTTGAGGAAGAGCACTTGCTGGATCGCTGCAAGGCGGTGGGCGAGCGTCTGGTGACTGGCCTCAAGGCCATCCAGAAGAAATACCCGGTCATCGGCGAAGTCCGTGCCCTGGGTGCGATGATCGCCGTGGAGTTGTTCGAAAATGGCGATACCCACAAGCCGAACGCGGCGGCCGTGGCTCAGGTTGTGGCCAAGGCCCGCGACAAGGGCTTGATCCTGCTGTCCTGCGGCACCTACGGCAACGTCCTGCGGGTGCTGGTTCCGCTGACCTCGCCAGACGAGCAATTGGACAAAGGCTTGGCAATCATCGAAGAGTGCTTCTCCGAGCTCTGATTTTACGAGCCCTGAGCTGTGCGCTGACCCACAAAAAACCCGCTTCGCAGCGGGTTTTTTCATATTCGGGAACATATTCCCAAGGGTAGAGCTGTCTGCAACGGCCACCATTGGCTAAGGTGCAAGTATTGCGAGGGAGCGATGCTGCATGACTGCCGTGGATTTACCCGCTGTACCCCGTGTGTTGATCGCCGAGGCCGATCCGGTGTCTCGGGAGCTGCTTGAGCAGGTGCTATCGGGCATACGCTGCGATGCTCGGGTGGATACGTGCGGCGAGGGCCAGCAGGCCCTGAATCTGCTTGCGCACAACGCCTATGACCTGGTGATCGCCGATTGGGAATTGCCGGGCGTCGATGGCCTGAGCATCCTGCGGGGCCTTCGCCAGCAGCATCGAAAACCGGTGTTGCCGTTCATTCTCATGAGCCGGCGCAACGACAGCGCCAGCGTACGTGAGGTCTTGCCGCTGGCGCCTGCGGCCTACCTGACCAAACCCTTGAACCGGGAAGACCTGACCCAGCGTTTGCAGGGGCTACTGTTGAGCAGCGCAGAGGATTGCTCCACCGACGTGTCAGCCCCGGAGCAGACCCTGACAACCTTTCTGGAGCGTCGACGTGACTCTTCCGAAGGCGCGCCGTTGATGACCGATGTGCAAGTGGCAGTCAAGCGCAGCCTCAACCCCGGCGGTCTGGACCTGAAACTGCTGGAAGAAGAAATCCGCACCGACCCGCAAATTACCGCCGTGCTGATTGCTGCGGCCAACAGCGCTGCGCAGCATCAGGGCGGCGGCCTGGTGCAGACGGTCGCGCAGTCGCTGCATCAGCTTGGTACCGGGCAGAGCATGAACCTGATTCTGGGGCTGACCCTCAAGCGCTGTGCCCGACTCAGTGTCCCGTGCCTGGCAGACTATGCCGAGCGTTACTGGGAGTTGTCGCTGCACACCGGTGAGTACGCCCGGATGCTGGCGCGGCTGCTGGATCTGGAGCAGGAGCGCTGCTATTGCGCCGGGTTGTTGCATCGCTTGGGGGACTTGGCGTTGTTGCGATGCCTGGAGGAATGGACGCAGGCCGGCGGCGAGCTCGACGAATCGGAGGAGGTGGGCAATTTGCTCGATCAGTTCGGTGCCAGCTTCGGTTCCGCGCTGCGCACCCGCTGGCGTCTGCCGCTGGAGCTGCGGGAGTTGATTGCGGCGGCCTATGGCCTGGGCGGCGGGGTTTACTCCCGCGAGGCACTGGTGATGAACATGGCGGCGCAAATGGCCCATCTGACCGAGCATGAAGGGCTTGAAGAGCTGGCCCGTGGGCGCACGGCGCGTTTGCTGAAGATCGGATTGCCGGAGTTGATGCGATTGCGCCGCAAGTAAGGCCGCTGACCAACCCTGTGGGAGCGAGCCTGCTCGCGATGAGGGGTGTGCCATTCACCGATGCGCTGGCTGTCAGTCCGCCATCGCGAGCAGGCTCGCTCCCACAGGGGGTATGACTGGAGTTTTGCTGACGCCTTGGCGACGAGATTGCTCAAGCCGCAATGATGCGATTTTTCCCTTGGCGCTTGGCTTCGTACATGGCCGCATCGGCGCGGGAGAACAGGGTGTCGAGGCTCTGATCTTCGGCGGTAAGGCTGGTCAAGCCTTGGCTGACCGTGATGCCGAAGCCTTTCTCCCCGCTGCGGAAAGCCAGGCGCTGAATCTCGCGCTGCAGACGCTCGGCGACTTGCAGTGCCATGTCCGGGGCACAGCCAGGGAACACCGCGGCGAATTCTTCACCACCGATTCGTCCAAACAGATCGCCACGTCTGAGAACGGAGCGTCCGCTTTCGGCGATTTTCTGCAGCACGTTATCGCCTTCCTGATGACCGTAGGTGTCGTTGATCACTTTGAAATCATCGATGTCCAGCAACAGGAACGCCATGGGTGTGCCCTGCAGTCGTGCCTGCTCGAATTCACGGTGAGCGCATTCAAAGAAGTGGCGGCGATTGCTGCTCTGAGTCAGCACGTCGGTGGTTGCCAGTCGTTGCAGTTCGCTTTCCAGCAGCTTCTTTTCAGTGATGTCTTCGGCAATGCCCACCACGATCACCGGTTGCCCCGACTCAGCCTTACGGTTGATGAAGCACTTGTCGCTCAGCCAGCGGATCTGGCCATTGGCAGCGATGATGCGGTACTCACGATCCTCCACGGCACCTTTGACCAGCACTTCGGCCAGGCTGCGCTCCGCGTATTCGAGGTCGTCGGGGTAGATTGCGTCGCGCCATTCATTGAAATCAGCCAGCACCAGACCTGCCGGCCGACCGAAGATTCGTTCATAGGCGGGGCTGACATACAGGACCTGTCGGGTTTCCCAGTTGAACGCCCAGAGAACCGCGTTGACGCTGACCAGCAATGAGCTGAATAGCTGCTCACGCTCGCTCAGGCGCGCGACTTCGCCCTGGGCGTGCATCAGCGCCATGAGCGTCTGGGCCGCTTCGGGCCAGTGAGGTTGGGACGAATCCTGTAGGTTCTTGTCGACCATCGGCACAAATCTCAAAGAACGTGCACTGCTGTGGATTGGCACGCGCTTGCTCCAAAGCCCGCCAGTATGGCGAAGTGCTCTTTGAGATAAGGGATTCGGGGCGAAGTTCCTTTTCAGGCGACGAAGGGCGGGGTGCAGTGTCGGAGTTGCCGAAGGCTGCGATCTTTTGATCCTGATCTTTCGTTCACCTGGATGCGCCACCTGCGATCAAGACCACGGCGCAGGTTTGTTGCTGCCGGGTTGCCGTGAAGGCAACGAACTCTTGTTTCAGGCTCATGGCGTCTCTCGTAGGCCAAAGCATGAGGGCTTTCCGGCGAAATTCTTAGGGGGTAGAGGCCATCGCGGGGTGACGTTCTCCAACACGCTACTGGCGTATCAGGGCATGCTCATCAAGGCCATTCTCAGACGCTTGATCAGTTTCGGGGTCTTGAGACAATCGGCCGGGCGTTTGTTACCCAGGGCGGGCACGGTCTGTTCCAGCCACCAGAACCCTTCCTTGAGCCCCCTTTTTCCGTAGAGCACCACTGCCATGTCGAGGTTGTCATCCATGGCCTTGGCCAGCGTGCGGGCGTTGTCGTCGAGGTAGTCCTCTTCGTACAACCGCACGAAAGTTTGCCAATCGGCATCGCCGACGTATTCGTCTTCCAGTCCCATTTTAAAAACCTGCAAAGGAAATCAAGTTGCTGCCGGTCGGGTTTCGCGCCGACGGTGCCAGGATCCCATCATAACCATTGGCCTTGGCCCAGGCGCCTATTTGATGAGTCTGGGTGTATTTGTTGCTGGTAATGCTCTTTAGCGAAACCCCCAGTTGTTTACGCACATCAGCCCGGGTCAGATCCAGAACGTTGTTGAGTTGCACTTTCTTGCTTACCAACACCCGGGTGGAAAGGTCCACACCCCAGTGGTTGACCTCGCCCATGGCGGTCTTGCGTGAGTTGGCGCCATAGACACCACCCAGTCCGGGGGCGGTGTAACGGTGTCTGGAGGCAACGTTCCACTTGTGCGCCGTCCAGGTTGTGCTGATCCGTCCTGGCTCTTCAAAGCGATAAACCGTCCGGTTGACCTTGCGGCCCTTAGGTGGCGTCGAGCACTTCATCAGACCCGAGGGGTCGATCCAGCTCACCGGGTTTGGCGCGTACTGGTAGAGGTTCAGCCCACCGGCCAAACCGATGGGGTCCGGTGTGGTAAAGCGACCGATGTCCGGGTCGTAGAAGCGCAAGGTGTTGTAGTGCAGCCCGGTTTCCCGGTCCAGGTATTGGCCCTGGAACCGCAGGTTCTGCTCTTCGATGTAATACGGTTCGCGTAGCTCTTCTACGGTGTTGCCCCACACCTGGTAACGGGCCCGCCAAAGCGTGTGCCCGTCGGCTTCCGAGAGTTGTTCGGGCAGGCCGTTGGAGTCGTTGTGGTAGTAACGGATTTTCTGGTGTTCACCCAGGCCGTCGACCCTTGCCAACGGTTCGTGGCTGTCGTCGGCGTAGATGTACAGGCTGGTCTGGTTGTCGCGGTGTTCCTGCAACAGTTGCAGTGCATCCCAGGTGAAGCGGGTGCGGCTAAGCAGGGTGGCATGGCGGTCGTATTCGGCTTTTTCGATGCGCCGGCCCAGCGGGTCGTAGGTCATTTTCACGACCGAGCCATTATCGTTACTCACCTCCACCAAACGCTGTTCGGCGTCGTAGCGCATGCGCTGGACACCCCGCCGGGCGCTGCGCTTTTCCACCATGCGGCCGAAGCCGTCATAGCGGTAGCGCTTGTCCTGATAGGTCAGCAAACGGTTATGAGCGACCCGTTCGGTGCCCAGGCTATCGAGCAAGTTGGCGGCCGGATCATAGGCGAAGCCTTCACGCTGGCCCTGGAGGTTGTCCTGGCTGGCGAGAATGCGTCCGGTGGCGTCGTAGTGCAGCAGATGGCGATGAGGGGCGTCAGGCTGGCTGTCGAAGCGTTCTACCAGTTGATCACTGCTGTCATAGCCAAACAGTGATTGCGCCGCCGGTGGTAACAGCGCGGACTGGCCCTGTTGCCGACGTTGGCGTGCGCGCAGGCGACCGCTGCGGTCGTATTCGCTGCGGGTGCTGAGGCGCCCTTGGGTGCGCAGCACTTCACGGTGCAGGCGGTCGCGTTCGAAGTCGCTGATGACCTGGCCGTCAAGGTTGATCTGGTGCAGGTGGCCGCTGCCGTAATGCAGTCGGTTTAGCCAGCGACCATCGGGGAGCAGCGTCTGGGTCAGATTGCCCAGCTCATCGTAGCGATGCTCCAGACGTCCGGCCCAGCCTTGCTCGGCGATCAGTTGCCCAAGAGCGTCGTAGTTCAAGCCGATGCTTTGCTGCTCACCGGTAAGCGCGGTGAAGGTGATGGCGTTGACCTGATCGAGCGCGTCATAGCGGTACTCGGTGCGCCCGTCTGTGGTGACTTTGGCCACCAGCCGACCCATTGCGTCGCGCTCCAGCTCATGGGTGATCGATGCTTGCGGCGCGAGGTCCAGGTCGGTGCTGCCCGGAACCGCGAGCGCTTCCATGCGGGTGACGTTGTCCAGTGGGTCGTAGGCGTAGCGTTTGAGGCTGCCGTCCAGGCTGTGCTGGGCGGTCAAACGGTCGCCAGCGTCCCAGGCAAACCGGTAGCATTCACCGTTTTCGTTGGTCAGCGCCAGCAGGCGGCCGTAGTTGTCGTAGCTCAGCTCTACCCGTCGACCATGCGCGTCGGTACGCACGCGCAGTTGCCCATTGAGGGTGTGCTGGAAATGCGTGGTGTGCCCGGCGGGGTCGCTGTAGCCGATCAACTGGCCGCTCGCATCGCGCTGATATTGCTCGGTACGTCCGTCCGGTAATTGCTTGGTCAGCAGCCTGCCTTGGTCGTCATAGCTGAAAAGCGTCCGTTCCCCCAGTGCGTCGGTGCTGCTGAGCAACGTCCCGCGCTCGCAATAACTGAACCGTGTGGTGTAGCCGGAACAATCAGTGTGCTCGCTGAGCTGGCCAAGGGGAGTCCAACGCATGGTTTTGCGTTTGCCGATGGCGTCGACAACTTCCACCACCTGACCGTGGGCGTCATGGCGATAGCGGGTGACGTTGCCCAACGGATCGGTTTCGCGAATGCGGTTGCCACGCGAGTCATAGCGGTACTGCCAGGTATTGCCCGCGGCATCGGTTTCGGTCAGGGGCAGCGCCCAGTGTTCGAGCCACAGTGTTGACTCACTGCGTCCGAGTGGGTCAGACGTCTGGCAAAGGTTACCCGCCTCGTCATAACTGAATTGATGTTGTCCGCCGTTGGGGGCAGTTGCCGCCACCAACTGGCTTTCGTCGTTCCACTGGAAGACCCAGGTACGGTCCAGGGCATCGGTGGCTTCGGTGATCTGATACCGCCTATCCCAGCGACGGGTGCTGATGCGATTCAAACCGTCGGTGATGCGCGTAGTCCCGGCAGCCAGGTCGTAGTCAAAGGCGTAAGTGTCGCCCGCGTCGGTCCAGTGGCGAACAACCCGCCATTCTCGCTTTTCGATTAAGGCCCATTCGTAAAAGCAGCGCAGCCCGGTGGGCAGTTGGTGCTCTACCATGCGCCGTCCGGCATCGTAGGCGTAGCGGCGTTTCACGTAACCGTTGGATTGACGGACCTCGGTCAGATCACCCCGGGCGTCGTAATCGTAGTGCATCAGCACTTCACGGCGCTGATCAGCGTAAAGCCGGTCTATCCGGCTGACCCGTTGCGGCCAGCGTTTGTGGTACGCCAGCGCGATGCTGGTCAGGTCGAAGGTGTCTCGCAACTGTACCAACCGACCTGTGTCGTCGTAGTCGAGGTAGATGCGGTTGTCATTGCGGTCGCCCAACTGACTCAGGCGCAGCAGCGATGCATGGCCCGGGGTGGGTTCGAACAACCGGTACAGGCCGTCTGAGCTGTCGATCAGCAATTGGCCATTGGCATGCCGTCGTACGCTGAGCCCTTCACCGGGACTGAACACGGCGCCGCCCAGAGGGATGGAACCCATGTCGATGCGCCGGCCCTGTTCATCGGTGTAGACCAGCGTTTCACCGCCCTCGGGGTGAGGCAGGATCTCGACGCGCACCTCGTAGGCTACGCTCCAGCCCGCACCGAACATACCTTCGCGGCGCTCGTCGCGGCTGTTGTAGAAGCGTTGCCAGTCGATTGGCAAGATGCCGGGCAGGACGAAGTCCATCTCCTCGACATCGCCCAGAACTTTGGCCCCGGTGGCGGCATGCACCGGGTTCGACGAACCCATAGTAGCGTTGGCCGCGGCGCCCATCGCGCTGCTGACCGCCATCGACGCCGCGCCGCCCACCAGCATGCACGGCAGGTTACTCAGGAACTTGCCTTTGCCGCCCTTGAGCATCAGCAGCGCGGTGACTGCCAGACCGACGCCCGGAGTCTTGCCGCTGCGAATCTCGCGCACCACCACCGAGCCGCCGCCAATGGTGACATCGGGTGAAATCAGCCCGGATGACACGACCTTGGCATCGCAGGTGCTGCGGTCGCCGCTGCGCACTGCTGGCTGGCCGTTGATGGTGACTTTGTCCGACCCTTCGGCCAAAAACTGCGGCGGCATCGGCGGATGTTTCATGCACGCGATCATATCCAGCGGCTTGGGTACGGCGCCGGGCGCGGGTGTTGCAACAGTGGGGCGCCACATCTGCGAGAAAAAGTTCTCGGCCATGTCCAGATAGCTGGGCTCGGCTTGCGGCTCAGGTGCCTCAAGCTCGGTGCCTGCTGGTGCGACATGGGATTGAATCGCCCCAGCGGCGCGAGCGGCTGGGATGTTGTTGGTCAGGGTGTTGGTTGAGCCGGTGAGGATGTTCGCTTGCACCGTGGGCGGGAACAGCGCGTTGCCAATGCCTTCGCAGATATTGCTCAGCCCTTCGTCGGCCCCGGTCTTGCTCATGGCAAGGCCAACGACGGCGCCCACCACGGCGCCGAGCAGGAAGCAACCTAACCCGCCTGTGGCGACTGTGATGCCTGTAGCCGCCACCACCGCAGCCGTCGCCAGGGCGGTAATCGCAATGTTGGCTGCTACCTCCAGCACGCCTCCAAGAATGTCAGCCATCATTGAGGTGTGGTCCAGCGCATCGCCCAGCCGGGCGGCCCAGAGAGCGTCAGACATGCAGTTCGCTCATCAAGCCGGAACGTCAAACAACAACGAGTCCTTGATCGTCGCCCAATGCGCTGCTTCAGCATCACCGAGCTTCTCGGCTTTCACATAGCTCAAGGCAAGCATTTTGCGCGTGCCGGGCAGTACCAGGGCGAGCTGAAACTGGAAGACCTTTTCGTTGCCCTTGTTGAACTGGCTGCGCAGCTCGATGCCTTCGACTTCCTGATTGGCGCCCAGGCGCACGGCGACGCCCGGTTGAGCGCGCAGGTCCTGGACCTGTTTTTCCAGGCGTTTGAGCTGCTCGTCGAGGTTGCTCTGCAGGGTTTCGCCGTCGGCCAGCAAGCTGCGGCTGACGATCAAGGAGGTGCCCAGTTCAGGGAACTTGAGGATGTTGATCGTTGCATCCAGCAACTCGCTGGGCGGCAGCTGGAACTGGAATTCATTGATGCGGTAAGTCATGGCGCATAAATCTCGAGGTTAACCTTTGGGGAACGCGGCAGCGATATTGGCGTCGATGCTGGCCTTGACGCCCTGGCCGTCGGGCGTGGCACCGGGGCCGCCACCGTTGTTCAGGTGCAGCACGCCGCCGGTGTTGAATTCGGCATCGCCGCTGGCATAGAAGCTGATTTGCACGCCGGTCAGATTGATCTGGCCGCTGGCGTTGAGCTCCAGAATGCTTTCGCCGCAGACCAGGCGCAGGTTCTCGCCCACTTCAATGACGTAGCTCTGGCTGATGCTGTCGGTCTTGCGCAGGCCCACCGACAGGATGTCTTCCTGCTTGACGATGCGCAGGCGGTTGTTGCCGATGGTCACCGTCTCGTTGTGGCCGATGCTCTTGTTGCGGTCGTGACCCACCGAGTGGCTTTCATCGACCTCCACCACAATGTCCTGGTTGCGTTCGGCATGGATGTACAACTGCTCGGCGCCTTTTTTGTCTTCCATGCGGATTTCGTTGAAATTCGCTGGGGTGCCGCCCTTGCTCGAACGGCTTTTCATGCCGCTCTGGGTGGCGTTTGCGGGCAGGTCATAAGGCACGGTCTGTTCGGCGTTGTAGACGCGACCGGTGATGATCGGCCGGTCGGGGTCGCCTTCCAGGAAGCTGACAATCACTTCCTGGCCAATGCGCGGGATCTGCATCGAGCCCCAGTTTTTCCCGGCCCAGGACTGTGACACGCGAATCCAGCACGAGCTGTTTTCGTTGGACTGGTCGTGACGGTCCCAGTAGAAATGCACCTTCACCCGGCCGAACTGATCGGTCCAGATTTCCTCGCCCTTGGGGCCGACCACCAACGCGGTCTGCGGGCCTTTGACGATGGGGCGATGGGTCGTGGGCAGCGGCCGGTAGCTTTGTTGGGCGACGATGCAGGTCAGGCTGCTTTCGAACTGGGCCGAAGGCGCGCCGCCGCCGGTTTCACCGCTTTCCTGGGACACGTAATAGCGGGCGCCGACGATCAGGTATTCGCGGTTCTGGTCCTGGCGGGTGAAGCCGGTGAGGCTGAACAGGTGGCCCGAGCCCAGACCGCGAGCGTTGCCGGCCAGCTCCACTTGCTCGTGCAGGGTTTGCAAGGCTTCGATGCGGGTGCGGGCGTAGTGTTCGCCGTCTTGGCTCTGGACATAGGTGCCGGGGTAGTCGTACAGCGGATAGTCGCCGGCGGTGTGCGGGCGCGGCATGGCCGAACGCACGTCGATGCGCGCGCTGGGGCGCTGGAAGTCGTAGTCGTTGAGTTCCAGCGAGCCGGGCTGCACTTCCTGGGCCAGGTGCCAGTCGTGGATATGGTCGCGCTCGCGCTGCTGTTCGTTCTTGGGGTAGTAGGGCACTGAACCGTAGCCGGGCACCGTGGTGTGGGCGCCATAGGCGTCGGCCAGCACCAATACATGACGGCCCTGTTCGTGACGGAAGAAGTAGTAGATCCCTTCCTGTTCCATCAGGCGACTGACGAAATCGAAGCTGGTTTCGCGATACTGCACGCAGTATTCCCACTCGCGATAGGGGCGACTGAGGGCGTCTTCGAAGTCGGAGAAACCCAGGTCGCGAAACACCTGCTTGATGATCTGCGGGATGGTCAGGTTCTGGAAAATCCGGCAATCGGAGGTACGGGTCAGCAGCCATAGCCAGGGGCGCAAGGTCGCCTGGTAACTGGCGAACTGGCCCTGGTCAACGTTCTGGCTGAAGCGCGAAACGATGCCGTGGAAATGCCGCTCGCCGCCGCCGTCCAGTTGCAGGCTCACGCACATGGGTTTGCCGAGCACCTGGTTGAGGTCGATGGCGTTGTCCAGCGAGTGCAACTGCAACTCGTAGTTGAACAGCCGCCCCAGCTCTTCGCCGCCGCCCATGTCCTTGAGCAACAGCACCTCAGGTCCCAGGGGGCTGGTGATTTTGGCCAGGCGTGAGGCTTGGTTGAATAACATCGAGTGTCCCGTGCAAGTTGTAATAGCTGAAGGAACGCAACCCCCACTGTGGAAGATGCCACTGTGGGAGCGAGCTTGCTCGCGATGGCGGCGTATCAGTCAACATTGATGTTGAAGGTACTTGCGCTATCGCGAGCAAGCTCGCTCCCACAGGGTTTTACGGTGTTCCTTACCGTCAGGCCGCGTCGCTGAAATCGTACTGCAATTCGTTATCCCGGGCGCTGATCCGCACGCCGGCCAGCGCCTTGCCTTCGAGCATGCGGGTCAGGAACTCGCGGCTCATGTCCGGCAGCAGGCTGTTGGTCAGGATGGCGTCAATCATGCGTCCGCCGCTTTCGGTTTCGGTGCAGCGCGAGACGATCAGGTCGATCACCGCGTCGTCGTAGTCGAAGGCGACTTTGTGGGTGTTCTCTACGCGCTTCTTGATGCGGTTGAGTTGCAGGCGGGTGATGGCCTTGAGCATCTCGTCGCTGAGCGGGTAGTACGGAATCGTCACCAGGCGACCCAGCAGGGCCGGCGGGAAAATCTCCAGCAGCGGCTGGCGCAGGGCCTTGGCGATGTCCTCGGGCTCGGGCACGTTCTGCGGGTCTTTGCAGACCTGGGCAATCAGTTCGGTACCGGCGTTGGTGGTCAACAGAATCAAGGTGTTCTTGAAGTCGATCACCCGGCCTTCACCGTCCTCCATCACGCCTTTGTCGAACACCTGGAAGAAAATCTCATGCACGTCCGGGTGGGCTTTTTCCACCTCGTCCAGCAGCACCACGCTGTACGGTTTGCGCCGCACGGCTTCGGTCAGTACGCCGCCTTCGCCATAGCCGATGTAGCCCGGTGGCGCGCCCTTGAGGGTGGACACGGTGTGGGCTTCCTGGAACTCGCTCATGTTGATGGTGATGACGTTCTGCTCGCCGCCATACATGGCTTCGGCCAGGGCCAGGGCGGTTTCGGTCTTGCCCACGCCGGAGGTGCCGGCGAGCATGAACACGCCAATGGGTTTGCTCGGATTGTCCAGGCCGGCGCGGGAGGTTTGGATGCGCTTGGCGATCATCTGCAAGGCGTGGTCCTGGCCGATGATGCGTTTTTTCAGGTGCTGGTCGAGGTTGAGCACCGTTTCCAGTTCGTTGCGAGCCATGCGGCCCACCGGGATACCGGTCCAGTCGGCGACCACCGAGGCCACGGCCTGGTAGTCCACGGTCGGCAGAATCAATGGGGTTTCGCCTTGCAGCGCGGTCAGGCGCTGTTGCAGGTCCACCAGTTGCTCGCGCAGGGCGTGGCTTTCGTTGTCGCAAGCTTCGCTGTTGTCTTCGCTGTCCACCACGCCGACGCGCTCGCGCAGGGTGGCGCGGGTGGCGAGCAACTCGTCCACCAGGGCTTTCTCTTCGGCCCAGCGGCCTTCCAGCTCGGCCAGGCGTTCGCGTTCGGCGCTCAGCAGGTTTTCGCTCTGGGTCTGACGGCTGCCAATGGCAATGCCGATGGCGTGTTCACGGGCGATGATTTGCAGCTCGGTTTCCAGCGCTTCGATGCGCCGACGGCTGTCGTCCACTTCGGCCGGCACCGCGTGCAGGCTGATGGCGACACGGGCGCAGGCGGTATCCAGCAGACTCACGGATTTGTCCGGCAACTGGCGCGCCGGGATGTAGCGGTGGGACAGTTTGACCGAGGCCTCCAGGGCTTCGTCGAGGATCTGCACCTGATGGTGTTTTTCCATGGTCGAGGCCACGCCGCGCATCATCAGCAGCGCCTTGTCTTCGGACGGCTCGGCCACTTGCACCACCTGGAAACGCCGGGTCAGGGCCGGGTCTTTTTCGATGTGCTTCTTGTACTCGGCCCAGGTCGTGGCCGCTACCGTGCGCAGGGTGCCGCGGGCCAGGGCCGGCTTGAGCAGGTTGGCCGCGTCACCCGTGCCGGCAGCGCCACCGGCGCCCACCAGGGTGTGGGCTTCGTCGATGAACAAAATGATCGGTTTGGGCGACGCCTGGACATCTTCGATGACCTGACGCAGGCGCTGTTCGAACTCGCCTTTCATGCTCGCGCCGGCCTGTAGCAGGCCGACATCGAGGCTGCGTAGCTCCACGTCCTTGAGCGATGGCGGCACGTCGCCGGCGACGATGCGCAGGGCAAAGCCTTCGACCACGGCGGTCTTGCCCACGCCGGCTTCACCGGTGAGGATCGGGTTGTTCTGCCGGCGGCGCATGAGGATGTCCACCAGTTGGCGGATCTCTTCGTCGCGACCGACGATGGGGTCGAGCTTGCCGTTGCGGGCCTGTTCGGTGAGGTCCACGGTGAAGCGCTTGAGGGCTTCCAGTTTGCCCATGGCACTGGGGGCCATCGCGCCACTGGCCTCGCCCGGCACGGCACCGGCGTTGAAACCGTCGCTGGCTGTCAGGGCGTTTTCCGGAGAGTCGCCGACGTATTCGTCAAAGCGCTCGCTCAAGGCCTCGACCTTGACCTTGTCGAACTCCGACGATAGCCCCAGCAACGCATGGCGCAGGCTTGGCGTCTTGAGAATGCCCAGCACCAGGTAACCGGTGCGCACCTGGCTTTCGCCAAACATCAGGCTGCCGTAGACCCAACCGCGTTCCACGGCTTCTTCAACGTGGGAAGACAGGTCGGTGATGGAGGTCGAGCCCCGTGGCAGGCGGTCCAGGGCTTCGGTCAGGTCGCGGGCCAGGCGTGCCGGCTCGATATTGAACTGGCGGATGATGCGGTGCAGGTCCGAGTCCTGCAGTTGCAGCAACTGATGAAACCAGTGGGCCAGTTCCACGTAGGGGTTACCGCGCAACTTGCAGAACACGGTGGCGGCTTCGATGGCTTTGTAGGCCACGCTGTTGAGTTTGCCGAACAACGCGGCGCGACTGATTTCACCCATGCTCATGGCTCCTTGAGGTCTGTGAGGTGTTGGCCTGTTCGGCGTAATGCCGGGCCAGTATTAAATCCTTGGCATCTGTTTCGGGGCGTCCCAACCAGGTGTTGAACCCCAGGC
Organism: Pseudomonas sp. A214; assembly: GCF_900156295.1. Lineage (NCBI taxonomy): Bacteria > Pseudomonadati > Pseudomonadota > Gammaproteobacteria > Pseudomonadales > Pseudomonadaceae > Pseudomonas > Pseudomonas sp. A214. Next base: position 571,965 of record NZ_LT707062.1, on the reverse strand, counting down.
GCAAACTACCGTTGAGTTGCAGCGCCGGTACTTCGGGTTGTTCCAGGATCAGGTTCAGGTCCCAGTCCAGTTCATGGCCCAGGTATTCGGCGACCCAGGCCACCAGCTCGTTGAAGGGTTGGCTGCCGGGCAACATGCCCATGTAGTCATCGAGCTTGAGTGGCCCCAGGCGAATGCGGAATTTGTGCTGGCGATCCCACACGTAGCGGCCCAGGCAAAAGTCCACGCCCAACTGATGGGCGCTGACGCCCACGCGGCTGCGTTCTGGCAGTTCCAGCCATTGGCCGACGTATTCTTCGATCTCCACCGGCAGGCCGAAGTACTCGCTGATGATGGCCTTCAGGCCGTCCGGGTAGCGGGTTTGCGCCGACAAGTGGCCGCTGTAATGCAGCTTCGCCGTGTCGGGGATCAGCCCCTGCTTGAGCAGGCTCGGCATGCCCCGACCACTGAGGGCGGCCAGGCGCGCCGACCAGTAGTCATCGTCCGGGCGATCATGGCTGACCGTTGGCCGCGCTTCGGCCCAGGCCCGGTAGAACAGGCTGAGCAGGCGATGGTGGAACACATCGAGGAACCGTTTGCTGGTGCTGTCGGCGTTGTTGCGCTGACGTTCGCGCACGTATTCGGTGATGTGCAGCGGCAGCGGGCCGTTGGGGCCCCCGAGGCCGAAGAAGAACTGCTCCAGGCGTGCCGGCGCACCGTCGAGGCCCGGTTGCACCGAGGCCAGGGTCGCCGGGGCGAAGGTGCATTCGGCCTGTTGCCCCAGGCGCAGCGGGTCATCGGCCAGGCGCAATGAATGGCCCAGGCGCGGCAGCTCGGGGGATTCGCACTCGATACGGCGCAAGGCCTGGAAGAAGTCGTATTCCCAGGGCTCCTGGTGCATCGCGTCCAGGGTACTCAAAGGGTCGGACGACGTCCGGGCTTGGCTTTCCATCGCATGATCTCGCCGCGTTCGGTGGTACGGATCACCGTCTCGGTAAAACTGTTGATCGACACGTAGCGTGCCAGGAAGCGCTCGAACACCGCGCCGAGCAAAAACACCCCGGTGCCGCGAAACGCGTTTTCATCGAATTCCAGGGTGATTTCCAGGCCCCGGCCAAACACGATCGGACCGGGCATCGGCAAGCGTCGGGTGCAGGCCTTGCTGCTGACTTCGCGCAGGCCTTCGATTTGCAACTGCACCGCCGCATCGTTGCTGTCGCCGTACAGGCGCAGCAGCTCGCGCAGGGCGGCGGCGCCCTGGCCTTGCTCGCTCAGGGACAGGTAATTGAGCGAGAGCTGGCTGATCAAGCGCCAGGCCTTGGCGTCGTGGGCATGGCTGGCCCGTGGCCGACTGGGACCTGCTACGCAACGAATCGCGCCGACGGGCGCGCTGTCGGCCAACGTGAAATCGGTCTTGCCGTTGCCCACACTCATGAACAGCGGTAGGTCGCGGTTGGTGCACAGCGCCGTCACGCCCAGTTGGCGCAGGTCGTGGCGATAGGGCGCCTGCTGGCTGTCCACCAGGCTGACGAAGGTTTCGCTGCCCACGTAGGTCGAGCGCGGGCCGTTGCGTCGTTGGTCGCTGGACAATACTCGTGGCTCACGCCGTATTGTGTAATAGGCCTGGTCGCGGCCATAACGGGACGGATCGCGCACGGCATAGAACGGCAGGAACGGCTGCTCCGGCCCGGTGCCGTGGCCGGTGAGGCCGGTCAGCGAATGCACTTCGAAATCCATCGGTCGGGTGCGGTCGGCGATGACGTGATGTTCGTTGACCCGCTCCGAGAGGTGGATGCGATCCAGGCGCTTGGGGAACAGGTTGATCGCCGGGGTGCAGAACGGCAGGAACTGCGCGGCGCCGACGCTGCCCTCCAGGCTCGGGTCGTGCCGGTCGAACAGCACGATCAGCTCCAGCTCCTGACCGTCGCAGCGCTTGACCGCGCGGCTCAATTGGGTGAAGTCGACGAACAGGAACCGATGGGGCAGGGCGAAGTATTCCTGCAACAGGCGATAGCCCTGGAAGGCGCGCGAGACCACGGGCAGCGCGGCATCGGCATCGTCGAAACCCCGCGAGCACAGCGCGTCCTGAGGCAAGCGTTCAACCCAATCGCCGCCGGGCTTGCGGGCGAACACCGCGCAAGCATTGCTCAGCAGTTGTTCGTAGAGACGGAAGGGCTGTTCGTCGGCACCGCTGAGGTACAGCGGCAGGTTGTCCAGGGGCAGGCTGTTGAACGGCAGTTCGGCGCCCGTACGCAGGGTCAGGCGCAGGCCGGCCTTGGCCTTCGGTTCGCTGGCGGCCAGGCGTCCGAGCACGGCGGACGGGTTGCCGAAGTACTCGGCCTGGCTGACCTGCAACGGCCACAATGTCACCGCGTGGGCGGTGCGGTACTCGCAGCAGGTTTGGGTTTCACGTCCCAGGGCGGCGCGCAGGACGGTGTCCCGGGGCAGCGCAAAGCCGCCGCTCAGCGAGCCCTCATCGGGGTCGGTCTGCAGTTGCACCACGGTCATCGACGGCGTGGGCGCCAGATAGTGGGGATAGGCGATTTCCAGCAGGTTATGGGTGAAGGTCGGGTACTCGGCATCGAGCTTGAGCTGCACCCGCGCCGTCAGGTAGGCGAAGCCTTCCAGCAAACGTTCGACGTACGGGTCGGCGCAGTCCATCCCGGACAACGTCAGCCGACTGGCGATCTTGGGGTATTCCTTGGCGAACTCCGCCGCGCTTTCGCGCACGTGGTGCAGTTCCTGGTTGTACAGCTCCAGCAGGCGCGGATTCATGGGCGTCTCCGCTGATCGGCATGGACCACGCGCACGTGGCCGGTTTCCAGGTCCAGGTCGGTTTGCAGCATCAGGCGCAGCGGCACGGGCTGCGCCCAGAGGTCACCCTCGATCTCGAAACTCAAGGCGTTGTGGTTCATCTCGGCGGTTGCTCGGGCTCGCACCCTCAGGGTGTGGCGCAAGATGCGCGGTTCGAACGTGGCGATGGCTTGGTGGATCAACGCTTCCAAGGCCGGCAGATCGACGTTCGATGCGCTGTTGCCGGCCAGCGCCGGCAGCCCGAAATTGACCACAGACGTGCCTGCCGGGGTGTGCAGCGTGGCGTCGGTATCGAGCAGCGATGTGGTGTTGAGCAACCACGCCAGGTCACGCAGCACCGAGGCTTTCAACTGGGTGAGCGACAACACGCGCTTGTCGGCGCTTTCCTTGGGGTTGCTCGGATCGTCGTCGGTCAACCGGTCCAACAGGGACGGTTGCAGGCGATCGCGGGTGGCGATTTCGGTTACCACCGAAAGAGCGCCGTATACATTTTTTGATCCCATTGGCCAGGGCCGCAGGAGGCGAATTGGCTCACATCCGAGACCTCCAATGTTTCCTTGACCAGGCGTACTGCTTGAATTTTGGTCAAGCAATCGCGGCTGGGAGCGGGCATGTGTTCGCTGCGTTCGACCAAGAAAATCGGCACTTGGTTGAAGGTCTCCACACGCAGTTGCTTGTCCGGGCCCAGGCTGAACTGGCAAGGCCATTCCATATCGAGCGTCAGGTGGCTCTGGTCAGGTTTAACGAGCGTGCAGCGACCTTGAACGTCGATCAGGCTCACCGGATGTCCGACGAAAACTGCTTGCGTCAGGGCTGCCGGAGCGACTGTTTCCTGCCCGGCGCACGCGCTTAGACTGACGAGGCTTGCCGCCAGCGCCGAAAGAAACAAAGGGCTGCGCATCACGAAAGCTCCCAGAACCAGATGGCCTTGGATCTTGAGAACAGATCACCGCTCTTGGTCAGGCCACGGTTCCACAGGTCGATGTGATCACCAGTAGGTCGACCGGCAGTGTCGCTGTTCTGTTGGTAGCAGTCTTTGAAGAAGATGATTCCGGTTTTGCCCATCAGTGTTGTGCGGTCTGCCACGCTGGTGGTGTAGACCTTCGGTGGGCCTAGGCGGTTCTTCCTCCATAGCCAGTTGGCCAATGACTCCGCGCCGCGGGCATGTCCATGGGCGCATTTGGGATCCAGCGTATAAGTCGATGAGTTGACCGGTAAGGTCTTTTCTCCGCACAAGGCGATGCTCATACGAATAGCGCACTGGTTGACATAGGGACCGTCGCAAGCCGGACTGGCGGACGGGTAGGGCGGATAGCTGTTCCACAAATTGATAAACGAAGGCTTGGCCATGACTCAGATACCGGGTGGGAAAGGATTGGATTCGAGCAAGCACCAAACACCCCCGGCGCCTGGCACCGGGGGCGTGTTCGATCACACCTTGACGTTCTGACGGATGTTCCAGCCGAACTTGACCGGACCGCCTTCCTTGGTCCCGTCGGCTTTTTGCGGCTGATAGTCGACCATCACCTTGGCGAAGTTCAGGGTGACGTTTTCGGTCAGGCGATCATCGTTGCCCGAGCCGCCGGTGCTCAGGGACGTGATCAGCACTTCTTCAAGATTGATGATCATGTACTCGACCTGGCTTTCACCACCGGCCTTGCGCACGGTCAGCTTGACCTTGTCGATGTGCTTGCCGCTGGCGCAATGCATCATCAGGTTGGGCGATGCCTTGTCGACGAACTTGGTCAGCGACAGGTCCTGCACGTTGACCTTGCCCGCGCCACCGCCACTGCCCACGTGCATGTTGCCGGACTGGGACATGCCCCAGCTCCAGTTCAGGACATCGATCTCGTCCTTGTGGGCCTTGTCCATGGACTCGCCCTTGATGTCGCCGATCTTGATGAAAATATCAACAGCCATGTTTTCTCCCTGTGTGGTCTCTACCACATTGTTTGATTGACGCCGACCTTGCGAAATCTGTTCTGCTGAACGCTACGAAGGCGATCTCCAACCCACTGAAGATCCCCTGTGGGAGCGAGCCTGCTCGCGATGACGGCGTGTCAGGCAACGCAGGTGGCGACGGATCCACCGCTATCGCGAGCAGGCTCGCTCCCACATGTTTACCGCGTACCGTTCAACAGGTTTTTACGCACCCTTGGCCGAAGGCAGTTTCGATACCAGGCGCAGCGACACAGTCAGCCCTTCGAGCTGATAGTGCGGGCGCAGGTAGAACTTGGAGTTGTAGTACCCCGGGTTGCCTTCGACCTCCTCGACGATGACCTCGGCGGCGGCCAGTGGGTGCTGGGCCTTGGTGGTCTCGGTGGAGTGCGCCGGGTCACCGTCGACGTAGTTGAGGATCCAGTCCTGCAACCAGCGCTGCATTTCGTCCTTCTCTTTGAAGGAACCGATCTTGTCGCGCACGATGCACTTGAGGTAATGGGCGAAACGGCAGGTGGCGAACAGGTACGGCAGGCGCGCGGCCAGGTTGGCGTTGGCGGTGGCGTCCGGGTCGTCGTATTCGGCCGGTTTCTGCAACGACTGGGCGCCGATGAACGCGGCGAAGTCGGTGTTTTTCTTGTGCAGCAGCGGCATGAAACCGTTCTTCGCCAGCTCCGCTTCACGGCGGTCCGAAATGGCGATTTCGGTCGGGCACTTCATGTCCACGCCACCGTCATCGGTAGGGAAGGTGTGGGCTGGCAGGTTTTCCACTTCACCGCCGGACTCCACGCCACGGATGCGCGAGCACCAGCCGAAGTGTTTGAACGAACGGTTGATGTTCACCGCCATCGCATAAGCGGCGTTGGCCCAGGTGTACTTGGAGCTGTCGGCGCCGTCGGTGTTTTCTTCGAAGGCGAAGGCTTCCACCGGGTCGGTCTTGGCGCCGTACGGCAGGCGCGCCAGGAAACGCGGCATGGTCAGGCCGATGTAACGCGAGTCTTCCGATTCACGCAGCGAACGCCAGCCGGCATATTCCGGTGTGGTGAAGATCTTGGTCAGGTCGCGCGGGTTCGACAGTTCCTGCCACGAGCCCATGCCCATCACAGTCGGCGATGCGGCGGCAATGAACGGCGAGTGCATGGCGGCGCAGACTTTCGACAGCTCGCCCAGCAACTCCACGTCCGGTGGCGACTGGTCGAAGTAGTAGTCGCCCACCAGGCAACCGTACGGTTCACCGCCGAACTGGCCGTATTCTTCTTCGTACATCTTCTTGAAGATCGGGCTCTGGTCCCACGCGGTGCCCTTGAATTTCTTCAGGGTCTTGTGCAGGTCGGTCTTGGAGATGTTGAGCACGCGGATCTTGAGCTGCTCGTCACTCTCGGTGTTGTTGACCAGGTAGTGCAGGCCACGCCAGGCGCTTTCCAGCTGCTGGAAGTCGGGGTGGTGGATGACCTGGTTGACCTGGGCGGTGAGCTTGGCGTCGATGGCGGCGATGATTGATTCGATCGACTTGATGGCGTCGTTGGACACCAGGTCAGTCTGCGCCAGGGCCTGCTCGGCCAGCGTGCGCACGGCGGTTTCGACGGCTTCGCGAGCGCGCTCGGTCTTGGGCTTGAATTCTTGCATCAGCAGCGAGGCGAACTCGCTGGGTACTTCGGTGGTGCCCAGGGCCTGGGACTGATTTTCACGTGCTGATTCGTTCATGATCATTCGTCCTGATTAAGCCTTGGGCTCGTTGTCGGCGGGCTTGGGCGCGCTGGCCAGGGCCTGCAACAGGGCAGGGTCCTTGATCGCTTTCATGATGATTTCTTCGGCGCCAGTCTTGCCGTCCATGTAGGTCAGCAGGTTGGCCAGTTGGGTGCGCGCTTCGAGCAGCTTGTTCAGCGAGTCGACCTTGCGGGCCACGGCCGCCGGGCTGAAGTCGTCCATGCTTTCGAAAGTCAGGTCCAGGCTCAGGTTGCCTTCGCCGGTCAGTTCGTTGGGAACATGGAACGCCACGCGAGGCTGCATGGCCTTGAGGCGCGAGTCGAAATTGTCGACATCGATTTCAAGGAATTTGCGATCGGCCACAGGTGCCAGAGGCTCGGCGGGCTTGCCGGCCAGGTCCGCCATCACCCCCATGACAAAGGGCAACTGGACCTTTTTCTCGGCGCCGTAGAGCTCGACGTCGTACTCGATCTGCACTCGAGGCGCACGGTTGCGCGCGATGAATTTCTGAGAACTTTGCTTCGCCACGTTGCTGCTCCTGGTCGCTTGAGCGACGGTGTTGGCGTCATCGGGGGTGCCGGTGACGTGACTGCGTGATCCGTTCGCTTTTATTCGCTGTCTGGGCCGCGCAGGTTTTCAAATTGACTCATGCCGTCGGGAATCAGGTTGCGCACGATGGTCGCAAAGTCGGCGTTCACCAGAATCTTGGCCCGATTCAACAGCACCGGCAGGGGGCTGGAGGGCTCTTGACGGGCGTAGTACGCGAGAATCCGGTCCAGGCTGCGCAGCACGTCGTCGCGGCTGTTGATTTCGCCAGGGGCGGTGCTGCGTGGCGCGCCCGCGCTCGGCGCGGTGGCGTGTTCAACCGGCGCGGTGTTGTCGTTGCCGCTGCTGATGACTTCGGGCAGGGCGCTGTCGCCGCTCTGTGGGGCGAACTGGCCGAGAATCTGCAGGGCCATCTTGAGCGGTTGCTTCAGCGGGCCAAGGTCCACGCCTTGGGCAGAACCGACTTGATCGCTGACGTGTTGCTCGATGGCTTCGGCGGCGCCGCGGGCTTCCAACAGGGCGGCGCGGGTGACTTCCAGCTGCTCGGGATCACTGTCGAGCAGGGCTCCGGCGAGCTGTTCGGCGCCGAGGCTTTCATTCGGGAAACTTTGCAGGCCGCTGGCATTGGCGGCGGCGCGCAGGCTCACGGCACCGAAGGTGCGCGAGCGGGCCAGGATGCTTTCGCGCAGCAGGCCAATGGTGATATCGGATGTCAGGCCGGCGAGGGCGTTGATGCGCACGGTGGGATCGTTGTCGTCCTCGGCGTCCAGGCGCGGATGCAGCTCGGCCCAGTACTGCTTGAGCAATTCGCTGGTCAGCGTCAACACACGGGCCAGGCCCGGTATGCCTTCCAGGGCCAGGGAACTTTGCAGCAGGAAATGGGTGATGCGCAGGTCTTTGCTGCGTTGCAGCAGGTCCAGGCTTTGCTGCTGGATGCTGCGCCACTCAGGGGGTTCGGCAGGCAATATCGAATCGCCCATGCTGCGCTCGGGCTGACCTTGGGAATCGCGTTCCAGGCGCAAGAAATCCGCGTCATATTCCAAATCTTCACCGCACGGCGAAGTCGCGGATACGGCGGCGAGCAGCAGAGGCACATCCACTTCGTTCGATCTCCCTATCGCCCGCTGAATAACTCGGGCAGTGCACACGCAAGTTCCGAATGGAACTCCACATGTTCCTTGAGGCTAATGGCTCTTTAGATGCTTAATGATCTTAAAGTGCCATCACGTATATTCAAGAAGTTGTGCATTTTTGGTGTAGTACTTATGGCTTGTCAAGGTAAGCTATTTCCCCTGTGTGACAGTTGTGAGGCGCTTAACAACCTGCGCGACCAGTAGGTCAAGGCAGGCACTGATGCAGGTTTTTTGTCATGCAGGCGGGTTAATATCAGCAATCATGCTGGCAAAAAGCCGTTTCGCAGTCGGTTGCAAAGGTTTGTCGGCGAGTCGTTCGGGCGTAGATCCCGGCACTCGATCGCATGCGCAAGTGTTCAGCAAGGAGGCAAGATGGCGCTGTGTTTGACTATCACTAGTTATCACAAGATTACCCCGGGCCAGTGTTCTGAAAAGTCCATGGACCAGGGAGTGATGGCAATTGGCCGTAACTCCGATAATGACTGGGTATTACCGGACCCTGAGCGCCTGGTTTCCGGCAAACATTGCGTTATTCAATACAAAGACGGGCGTTATTACTTAACCGATAACAGCACTAATGGTGTGGAATTGGTCAAGGCCGGTGTCCGTTTGCGCAAGGGCAACAGTGAGCCGCTGCAAGACGGCGAAGTTATCCGCATTGGCGATTATGAAATCCAGGCGCGGGTGGATTTCAACCTGCCAGTCTCCGACAGCAATCCGTTCGCTGAGGCGCCCAGCAGCTTCGAAGCCTTGATGGGACATCAGGGTGCCGGCTTGAATACACCTACGCCGATGCCCGTGGCTCCCCCGGCCCATTTCCAGGGTGCCTCGGCCATGGACACCTTGCCCGACCTGTTCGACTTCCTGAGCCCGGGCAGTGTCCCGCCGGCCACCCAGCCTGACCATGTGCCGGCCCAACAGCATGATTTCCGTCCACCGACGCCCATTGCTGCTCCCAGCCCGCCGCCGGTGATCGAGCCTGTGGCGCAGGCCTCGGCCTCGGTGATACCGGAGGACTGGGACCCGTTCAGCGACAAGCCCGCGCCCGTGGCAGTTGCTCCGATTCCTGTCGCTGCGCCACCGGTTACGCCACCGCCCGTTGTCGAGCGGCCTGTCGTAGAGCCGCCTGTCGTAGAGCCGGTGCCGACACCCCCGCCTCAGGTCCACGCCACCGCCGAACCTGCGCCGCTGCGCGAGGCGCCGGTGACCAGCGTTCAAACCCCGGCCACGCCGCCCAAGCCGCTCGACGCCGCCCAACCCGACCTGTTGCAAGCCTTCCTGCGCGGCGCCGGGCTGGATCAGTTGCGCCTGGACCAGGCCCAGGCCGAGGCGCAGATGGAAAGCATCGGGCGCAGCTATCGGCTGATGGTCGAAGGCTTGATCGATGTCCTGCGTGCCCGCAGCAGCCTCAAGGGCGAGTTCCGCATTCAGCAAACGATGATCCAGCCGGTGGAAAACAACCCGCTGAAGTTCGCCCCTAATGTCGAGGAGGCCATGTTGTTGCTGCTGCGCCATGGCAACCAGGCGTTCATGGCGCCGGATGTGGCGGTGCGTGACAGCTTCGACGACCTGCGCGCTCACCAACTGGCAGTGATGGCCGGCGTGGAAGCGGCCATCAAGCATTTGCTGGCGCGCTTTGAGCCGGCGCAACTGGAAGAGCGCATGGGCAAACCCGCTGGTCTGTCGAGCATTTTCAACGGCTCGCGACAGGCTCAGTACTGGCAGCAATTCACCGAGCTCTACAGCAACATTTCCCGGGAAGCCCAGGAGGATTTCCAGGACCTGTTCGGACGCGAATTCAGTCGCGCCTACGAAGAGCACAGCGCGCGACAGCGCCGCCTATAACACTTTTAGAAGCAATCAACGGATAGCTCAAACGTCATTGAGGACGCAGGATGATTTTCAGGTTTTTACTCGCAGTCGCCACCGTGCTTCTGCTGACGGCATGCGCCAAGGATGCGGCCGATCCACAGTCCGAAGAGGCTGACACCGCCGCCGTCGAACTGCACTTTCACGCCATTGCCGGCCTCAACCCTGGCGCCACCGGCCATCCGGCGCCGGTCCGGGTGCGAATTTTCGAACTGAAAAACGCCGCCACCTTCGCCCGCTCCGATTATTTCGCCCTGGCCGAACGGGCCCAGGCGACCCTCGGCGCCGACCTGATCGATCAGGACGAAGTGCTGGTCCAGCCCGGTCAGCAGTTGAGCCTGCAACGCGATCTCGATCCGGCTACCCGCCATATCGGCGTGCTGGTGGGCTATCGCGAACTGGACCGGTCACTGTGGCGCACGGTGATGAATGTCCCGCCGCGCCAATACACCGAATACCAGATCAGCCTCGACGTGCGCGCCGTGCGCAGCGCCGTCGTCGTTCCCCCATCCAGCCCTGCCCAATAAGCAATCGGAGCCCCCATGTCCTGGAACAATCGCGTGGTCTGGTCGGAAGGCATGTTCATTGGAACGCAGCACTTCCAGCAGCATGACCGTTACCTGGAAAACCTCATCGACGCCCGTAGCCGTCCGCTGTCGGCCGGCGCCTGGGGTTTTTCCCAATTGCTGATCGACCAGGGCCTGCTGGCCCAGGGCAAGCTGGCGATCGTTTCGGCGCGGGGCCTGCTGCCGGACGGCACACCGTTCAACATCCCCGAGGATGACCTGGCGCCGCCTGCGCTGAACGTCGATGACAACCTGCGCGATGGTCTGGTGTATCTGGCTTTGCCGCTCAAGCGTGCCGGTGCGCGTGACACCGTTGACGAAGGTGAAGCCCTCGGCGCTGCGCGCTACGTGAGCCAAGTGTGCGAAGTGCGTGACGATAACGCACCGTTCGAGAACCGCGCGCCGGTTGCCTTGGGTTCGCGGGCCTTGCGCCTGTTGACCGCGCAGGACGGCATCAGTGACTACGCCGCCATCGGCCTGGTACGCATCAAGGAGAAACGCGCCGACCGCGCCCTGGTGCTGGACGACAGCTACATCCCGCCGCTGCTGGATGTGGCCGCCTCCAAACCGTTGGCCGCGTTTCGCAGCGAACTGTTGGGCCTGCTCCATCAACGCGGCGAAGCCCTCGCCGGGCGGGTGGTGGCGTCCGGTGCCGGGGGCGCCTCGGAGATCGCCGATTTCATGCTGCTGCAATTGGTCAACCGCGCGCAGCCGCTGATCCAGCACCTGAGCCAGTTGAGCCCGTTGCACCCCGAACGGTTCTACAGCGAGCTGGTCAGCCTGGCCGGTGAGTTCTCGACCTTCACCGCTTCGGGGCGTCGGCCTCAGGAGTATCCGCAATACCAGCACGATGACCTGGCGCTCAGCTACGCGCCGGTCATGCAAGCCCTGCGTGAGGCCCTGTCGATGCTGATCGACAGCAAGGCCACGCCGATTCCGATTGTCGAGAAAGCCTACGGCATCCACGTGGCGATGCTGGCCGACAAGACCCTGCTCGAGAGCGCCAGTTTCATCCTGGTGGTGCGTGCCGATGTCCCGGCCGAAACCCTGCGCGGTCGCTTCGGCCAGCAGAGCAAGGTCGGTTCGGTGGAGCACATTCGCGATCTGGTCAACCTGCAGCTGCCGGGCATCGGCCTGCTGCCGTTGCCGGTGGCGCCACGCCAGCTTCCCTACCACGCCGGCTCCACTTACTACGAACTCGACCGCGGTAGCGATCACTGGCAGCAATTGAGCAACTCCGGCGGGTTCGCGTTCCACATCGCCGGCCAGTTCCCGGGGCTGAATCTGGCTTTCTGGGCGATCCGAGGATAAACCGCGATGAGCAACGACGATCGTACTCAGTTCATGCCGACGCCCGGTGGCCGTGGCGCCGACCCATTCCGCCCGGACTCTGGCCGTCCGGACCCTGGTCGTCCACAGCCGGCGCCCGCACCGCTGTCGATGCCGGCCGCCCCGGTCCTGACCGGTAAGGCCCAAGGCCTCAACCCGCTGGAAAGCGCGGCCGGTCCGCTGCTGGCGCTGTTGACGCGCCTGCGCAACACCATTGCCCATCCGGCTCCGGCCAGCCTGCGGGCGCAGCTGTTGGCGTACCTGCGTCAATTCGAGGAGCGCGCCGAAGCCGCCGGCGTGGTGCGCAATGACGTGCTGCTGGCTCGTTACGCCCTGTGCACCGCCCTGGATGAAGCCGTGTTGAGTACCCCCTGGGGCGGCACCAGCGACTGGGGCAAACAGAGCCTGCTGATCACCGTGCACAACGAAGCCTGGGGCGGCGAGAAGGTGTTCCAGCTTCTGGAGCATTGCCTGCAAAGTCCACGGGAACGCTTGTACCTACTGGAGCTTCTGTACCTGTGCATGTGCCTGGGTTTTGAAGGGCGCTACCGGGTGATGAACGACGGGCGCAGCCAACTGGAAGCCTTGCGCGAGCGCACCAGCGCGGTGATCCGCAGCGCCCGTGGCGACTACGAACGTGAGCTGTCGCCGCACTGGCGCGGCGTTACCGTGGCCCGGGATCGGCTGGCGCAATTCATGCCGCCGTGGATCGCCGTGGCCATCGGCGCGGCCTTGTTGCTGGCGCTGCTGTTCGGTCTGCGCATGAAACTGGCTTCCGATGCCGAGCCGGTGTTCAAGAACATCCATGCCCTGGGAGAAATCCCGGTGCAGGCCATCGACCGCCCCGTGGTGCAGCCCAAAGTGATCGAACGACCACGCCTGGCCGGTTTCCTGGCCGATGAAATCCGGGCCGGTCGGGTCGCGGTGGAAGATGCCGTGGATCGCTCGGTGGTGACCATCCGTGGCGATGAACTGTTCGCCTCGGGCAGCGCCAGCATCTCCGACGATCTGGAGCCGCTGATGCTGCGCATCGCCGATGCCATTCGCAAGGTCAAGGGCCAGGTCCTGGTGACCGGCCACAGCGACAATCGCCCGATTGCCACCCTCAGGTTCCCATCCAACTGGGCGTTGTCCGAAGCGCGGGCCAAGTCGGTGCTGCAAATCCTTTCGGCCAAGACCGGCCAGGCCGAGCGCTTCAGCGCCGAAGGCCGCAGCGACACCGAGCCGTTGGCTTCCAACGCCACCGCAGAGGGGCGTGCGCGCAATCGTCGGGTTGAAATCACAGTATTGGCGGAGGGGGTCGAGTGAAGGCGTTTTTCAGTTTTATGATCCGCTGGGTCATCCCGCTGCTGGGGCTGATCGCCCTGAGCCTGATCATCTGGTTCGTCGGCCCGTTGCTGGACTGGCTAGTGCCCGAAGGCCGTCGTTGGGCGTTGATCATCCTGGTGTTTGCGGTGTGGATCGCCTACCGGGTGTTTCGCATCATCCAGGCGCGCCGGCAGGCCGCCGAAGTCATGCGCAGCCTGGCCGCACAAACCCCGCCCGACCCTACCAGCATCGCGACGGCCGAAGAACTCGAAACCCTGCGCCAGCGCATGGACGAAGCCTTGGCGCTGTTGAAGAAAGCCAAGCTGGGTGGGGACGAGCGCCGCAACCTCTACGAACTGCCGTGGTACGTGATCATCGGCCCGCCGGGTTCGGGCAAGACCACTGCGCTGGTCAACTCCGGGCTGCATTTCCCGTTGGCCGCGCAACTGGGCGCCGGCGCGGTACGGGGCGTGGGCGGCACGCGCAACTGCGATTGGTGGTTTACTGACCAGGCGGTGCTGCTCGACACCGCTGGCCGCTACACCACTCAGGACAGCGACGCGACCGTCGACAAGGCCGCCTGGCTGGGCTTTCTCGGGCTGCTGAAAAAACAACGCGCCCGTCGCCCGATTGACGGTGCGTTCATTGCCATCAGTCTGTCGGACCTGCTGCTGGGCAGCGACGCCGAGCGCGCGGCTCATGCTGCGGCGATTCGCTTGCGCATCCAGGAGCTGTACACCCAACTGGGCGTACGCTTCCCGATCTACCTGATGCTGACCAAGCTCGACCTGGTGCCCGGGTTCATGGAGTTCTTCGACAGCCTGAGCAAGGAAGAGCGCGCCCAGGTCTGGGGCATGACCTTCGCCCTGGACGATGGCAAGAGCAACGACAGCCCGTTGGCGCATCTGCAAAGCGAATTCGCCGGCCTTGAGCAGCGCCTCAACGACCGCCTGGTGGAACGCTTGCAGCAAGAGCGCGACCCGGCGCGGCGCGACTTGATCTACGGTTTCCCGCAACAGTTCGGCGCGCTGAAAGATTGTCTGCAAAGTTTCCTCGAAGGCGTGTTCAAACCCAATGCCTTCGAAGAGCGTGTGCTGCTGCGCGGGGTATATTTCACCAGCGGCACCCAGGAAGGCAGCCCGATCGATCGCTTGATCGGTTCCATGGCCCAAAGCATGAACCTGGACCGCCAGCACCTGGCACGCCAGACTGGCACCGGGCGCAGTTACTTCATCGAAAAACTCTTCACCGCCGTGGCGTTCGCCGAGCGTGGGTTGGTGGGCGTCGATCCCAAGGTCGAGCGTCGACGCAAGTGGATCGCCCGGGGCGTATTGGCCTCCACGGTGGCTTTGGTGCTGGTGGTTTCGACGTTGTGGTGGATCAGCTATCGGGCCAACCAGGCGTACATCACCCAGGTCGATCAGAAAGTCGCGCCGCTGGGTCAGGCCGTGCAGAGCCTCAGTCCGGCACAACGCGATGTCCTCGCCGTATTGCCATTGCTCAACGCCGTGAAGCACCTGGCCGACGACGCGCCCGATTGGGCCGAGGGCCTGGGTCTGTATCAGGGCGACATGCTCGAAGCCGAGTCCGGCAGTGTCTATCGCAAGTTGCTGATCGCCGTGTTCGCGCCACGCTTGCTGACACGTATCGAAGAGCAACTGCACAGCGGCGGCAGTTCGGATTTCCTCTATGAAGGATTGAAGGCCTACCTGATGCTCGCTGACAACGAGCACTACGATGCCGACTTCATCAAGGCCTGGGTTGCCCTGGATTGGGACCGCAGCCTGCCGCGTGACCTGCCGGCCGATCAACGGCTGGCCCTGGGCGAGCATTTACAGGCGCTGTTCGAGCGTCGTCCGCCCACCGCCCGCCTGGACCCGCGCTTGATCGAAGACCTGCGCCGGCAATTGCAGCAACTGCCCGTGGCCCAGCGCGTCTATGACCGGGTCAAGCGCCAGAAACTGCCCGAGGGCATCGCCGATTTTCGCCTCAACGAAGCCGCCGGGCGCGACGCTGCGCTGGTGTTCAGCCGCAAGAGCGGCAAACCCTTGGGCGAGCCACTGAGCGGGTTCTTCACGGTCAAGGGCTATCGCCAGGGCTTTTTGCTCACCAGCCTGAACCAGGCTGGAACGCTGGCTGAAGAGCAATGGGTGTTGGGTCGCGACGAGGCCGGGCAGCAGGACGTCGCCAGCCTGGCCGCCGAAGTGCGCCGCCTGTATTTCCAGGACTATCAGCGCCAATGGGACGCCTTGCTGGCCGACATCGACTTTGTGCCGATCACCAGCGTGGCCCAGGCCGCCGATGTCTTGCGGGTCCTGTCCGGGCCAAGTTCGCCGTTGAAAAAACTGCTGGTGGCGGTGGCGAAAGAGACCGACCTGCAACAGGAGGAACGCTTGCTGGCGGCCCAAGGCGAGCAGGTCGAAGGCGGTGTGGACAAGCTCAAGGAGCGCCTGGGCAGCTTGCTCGGCCAGGAGCAAGCGGCGCAAAACGCACCCCAGGCCAGCGTTGATCCGGTCACTGCGCATTTCGCCGAGCTCAACAGCATCGTCAGCAAAAACGAAGGCGAACCGGCGGCTATCGATGGCCTGCTCGCCGACATGAATGCCTTGTACGTGCAGGTCAGCGCCATGGTCGGCGCCAGCGGCGACGCCCTGCTCGGCGAAGCCAAGAACCAGGCCCAGGCTGCTGCCACACGGGTCAGCCTCAACGCCGAACGCCAGCCGCCGCTGGTGCAAGGCCTGGTCAAATCGGTGGTCAACTCCACCACCAACAGCATGATGGGCGGGGTGCGCAATCAACTGAACGCCGCCTGGACCAGCGAAGTGGTGAACATCTACCGCCAGTCCCTGGCCGGTCGTTATCCCATGTCGCCGGGCAGTGCGCGGGACGCAACCCTGGACGACTTCGGTCAGTTCTTCGGCGTCGGCGGGGTGATGGACAACTACTTCCGCAAATACCTGCAGCCCTACGTCGACACCTCGACCCCGGCCTGGCGCTGGCAGCCGGGTGCGGCACAGAAGCTCGGTATCGCCCCTGGCGTGCTGCAAACCTTCCAGCGTGCGGCCACCATCCGCGATGCGTTTTTCCGTTCCGGCGGCACCCAGCCGATGGTGCGCTTCGAGCTCAAGCCGGTGGCGATGGACTCGACCATCACCCAGTTTTTGCTCGACCTCGACGGCCAGCAGCTGAGCTACGACCACGGCCCGAGTCGTCCGACCGCCATGCAGTGGCCCAACCCCGGCAGCATCGGCGTGGTACGGATCTCGATCCTGCCGCCCTCGGCCAATGGGCGCTCCGGTATCACTCTGGACGGCCCGTGGGCCTGGTTCCGCCTGTTGGAACAATCGGACCTGACCGCCGGCAACTCGCCGGACCGCTTCAACCTGCGGCTGCGGGTCGACGGCGCCAGCGCCTCTTACGAGCTGCGGGCCAACAGTGCCTTCAACCCGTTCAAGAGCCGCGTGCTCAGCGGCTTCAGCCTGCCGGAGCGTCTATGAGTACAGCGGGCTTCTATGGAAAGTTGGCCAGCCGCGGGGACTTCGTCAGCCGGGGCTTGCCCCAGAGTTTTATCGGCCCGTGGGATTCGTGGCTGGCGGCGGGATTGCTCGCCAGCCAGACCGGCCTGGGCGAGCGTTGGCTGGATGCCTATCTGGTCAGCCCGCTGTGGCGCTTCATGGTCGCGCCCGGGGTCTGTGGGCCCGACGCCGCCGTGGGCGTGGTGATGCCGAGTATCGATCGGGTCGGCCGCTATTTTCCGCTGACCGTCGCGGTGTTGCTGGAGCCCGACGCGGACCCGGCGTCCGTGGTGGGCGGTGCGGACGAGTGGTTTGAGCGGGTGGAGAACCTGTTGCTGAGCACGTTGAGTGTGGAGGCCAGTTTCGAAGCGTTCAACGAACAGTTGGAGACCCTCGGCAGCCCGATGTATCTGCCGCGCACGCCGAGCAGCCGCTTTGCCAGCCTGCATCGCTTCGACGCCACCGACCCGCAGCGGCGCATGAGCGCCCTGGCCGAAGCGGCCTGCGAAGGCGTGAGCGTGTGGTGGGGCCAGGGTTCGGAACGTATCGCGCCCGGTCTGATGCGCTGCCAGGGTTTGCCGGCCGCCGCTGATTTTGCGCAATTTTTGCTCGGCCAAGAAGGTGTTGTGTAGATGCGTCCAAGTGCTGGGAAAGCCTTCAAGTCTGCAAGCAAGAGCCATGTCGGCATGGTTCGCCAGGTCAACGAAGACGCGTGCCTGGAACTGCCGGAAAACGGCCTGTGGGTGGTCGCCGATGGCATGGGTGGGCACGCGGCGGGCGACTACGTCAGTAGCCTGATCGTCGACAGCTTGCGCGGCATTGCCGCGGGCCGCTCGCTGGACGAATACGTCGCCGCGCTGCACAGCGACTTGCTGCGGGTCAACGCCGCCGTGCGCGAAGAAACCGCCAACCGTGGCGTGACCATGATGGGCAGCACTGTGGTGGTGCTGGTTGCGCGGGACCTGCGCGGCATGTGCCTGTGGGCCGGTGACAGTCGTTTGTATCGCCTGCGCGACGGCAAGCTCGACAGCATCTCCCGCGATCACAGCTACGTCCAGGACCTGCAGGACAGTGGCCTGCTCAGCGAAGCCGAAGCCCGGGTGCATCCACGGGCCAACATCGTTACCCGTGCCATCGGGGTCGAGGCGCAACTGAATCTGGCGATGGTCGAGTTGCTGCTGGTGCCCGGCGACAGCTACCTGCTGTGCAGCGACGGCCTGACCAAGACCGTCGAGGACGATGAAATCCGTGAAGTCCTGAACCACGACGATCCCGGTGAGATCGCCAGCAGCCTGGTGTCCCTGGGCCTGATGCGCGGCGCGCCGGACAACATCACTGTGGTTGTCGTGAAGGTGCCGTCATGAGTTTGACCTTGAACATTGTCATCCCTGGCTACGACATCGAAGGGCCGATCGGTGAAGGCGCGATGGCCAGCGTCTACCTGGCGACCCAGCGCTCGCTGGAGCGCAAGGTGGCGTTGAAAGTCATGGCGGCCGCGTTGGCTGCCGACCCGACGTTCTGCGAGCGCTTCCTGCGCGAAGGCAAGACCCTGGCGCGCCTGTCCCATCCGCACACGGTCACCATCCATGACATCGGCAACGTCGGTGAGCTGTATTACATGGCCATGGAATACCTGCCCAACGGCACGCTCAAGGAGCGCATCGCCGCCGGCCTGTCACCGGAGCAGGGCCTGATCTACATCCGCCAGATTGCCTCGGCCTTGGGTTACGCCCATGGCTTGGGCCTGGTGCACCGTGACGTCAAGCCGGCCAACATCCTGTTCCGCGCTGACGGTACGGCGGTGCTCTCGGACTTCGGCATCGCCAAGTCCCTGGACGACCGCACCCAATTCACCCAGGCCGGTTTCGCCGTCGGCACGCCCAGCTACATGAGCCCGGAACAGGCCCGTGGGCAAGACATCGACGGTCGGGCCGACCTGTATGCCCTGGGCGTGGTGCTCTACGAAATCCTTGTCGGCAAACTGCCGTATACCGGCAACGACGCGCTGTCCACGGCCCTGGCGCACTTGACCGAACCGCTGCCGGAGTTGCCGGTGCATCACGGTCATTACCAGGACGTACTGCGCAAACTGCTGGCCAAAGACCCGGCGGAGCGTTTCCCGGATGCAGCGGCTCTCTTGCGGGCGCTGGACAATCTGCCTGAGGAATCGGCGCAAGCGACGCTGATCCGGCCGTTGCCGCTGCCCGTGTCGACGCCACCGAGCGGCGATGACCTGGCTGGATTGACTCCGGTGTCCATCGATATTCCGACAGGGCCGGCACAGCCGCAATCCCAGCCCAAGCCAACCCCGCCGCCGGTGAGCCCGACTCAAAGCTCTAGCGTTTCGTCGCAGCCCAAGACTCCGCTGTTCGCCCTGGCCGCCGTTGCGGTGGCCGTTGCGCTGGCGTTGGGGGGTGGGGCTTATTGGTGGCTGTCGGGCGATGGTGGAGAAGCCACGAAGCCGCCGATTGTCTCGACGCCGCCGGTAAATCCACCGCCGGTGAAAACTCCAGATGTGCCCCCGGCAAAACCGCCTGTGGCAACGCAGGCCGATGGCGGCCAGCGTCCATTGTTGATGGCTGGCAAGAAAACCCTGTTCCAGCGAGTGCTGAGCAAACCGGGCGCCAAGCTCACTGAAGAAGCGGGCGCTGCGCCGGGCAAGGCGTTGCCGGCGTTTTCCGTGCTCTACGTGTATGAGCGCAAAGACCTCGATGGCAGCCCCTGGTTGCGGGTCGGCGCGGCCACGGACGGGCGCAGCGACGGTTGGTTGCCGGCCACGCAGGTCAGCGACTGGAAGCAAAGCCTGGTGCTCAAGTTCACCGAGCGTTCCGGCCGTGCGCCGGTAATGTTCCTGCGCCAGCCCGGCGAAGTGGAAAAGCTGCTGGCCGACCCTTCGGCGGCCAGGAATGTCTTGCTCAAGGCCCAGCAGAACCGTGAAGACAACCAGCAAGTGCTGGCCCTGGAACCGGCCGCCAGCGCCGTGCCGCAGAATCAGTTCTACCTGTTGCCGATCTTCGATTCCCGCGAAAGCTTCGATGAGACCGGCCAACCGGTGCAGCTGCTGAACGTGGCCTCCATCGATCCCGGCAACACGCCGAAGGCTACCCCCAACACGCCCATCAGCACCGCCAACGCCGACGCGTTCCGTACCGCCGTGGTGCTGGTGGTGGACACCACCGTGTCGATGCAGCCCTACATCGATCAGGTCCGCGACGTGGTCCACGAGCTGCAAAGCCGCATCGCCGAGCGTGGCGAGCTGGACAGTGTCAGCTTCGGCATGGTGGGTTTTCGCAGCAGCACCCAGAAAACCCCCGGCCTGGAATACGTCGCCAAGACCTTGATCACCTTGGAGCAGGGCCGCGACCCGCAACGCTTCATGGAGATGGCGCGACAGGTCAAGGCGTCCACGGTGTCGAGCCATTCGTTCAACGAGGATGCGTTTGCCGGTGTCATGGAAGCGGTGGAGGGCATGGACTGGTCCGGTTATGGCGGGCGCTTGATTCTGTTGGTCACCGACGCTGGCGCCCTGCGCAAGAACGATCCGTTTGCCGCCACGCAAATGAACGAAGCCGAAGTGCGGCAGGCGGCGCTGGGTAAACAGATCAAGATCTACGCCCTGCACCTGCTCAGCGACGCTGGCAAGAAAACCCACGGCGGTGCGCAGAGCCAATATCGCACCCTGACCGCCGACGCCAACCCGCAGATCGGTGACCTGTACATTCCGGTGCCGGGCGCCGATGTGCGCAAGTTGGGTGAGCGCGTCGACGAGATCGGCTCGGTGTTCGCCGACCTGGTGCACCAGGTGCGCAGCAACAAACCGCAAAGCGTGCCCCAGTTGGGCGCGGCGCCGAGCCTGAGCGATAAATCGGCGGCGGTGGGCTACGCGATGCACATGGACTTTTTGGGGCGCAAATCCGCCAGCCAGGCCCCGCAACTGGTCAGCGCCTGGACTGCCGACCGTGACCTGACCAACCCGGCGCTGCCGGCGTTCCAGGTGTGCGTGATGCTGACCAAACTGCAACTCAACGACTTGCAGCAGTCGCTGAAGCTGATCGTCGACGCGGCGCGCAAGACCCAGACTTCGCCCAAGGATTTCTTCCAGGAAATCGCCAGCGCCAGTGCCTACATGAGCCGTGATCCTTCGGCGTTGCGCAAGGGCGGCAACCTGGCTGATGGCGGGATTCTCGGTGAGTACCTCGAAGGGCTGCCGTACCGCAGCAAGTCGCTGAACATGACCCAGGATTTGTGGCTGTCCCTGAGCGTGGCCGAGCAGGAAGATTTCATCGACGAGCTGGATTCGAAAATCCGCCTCTACGAGACCTTCCACAACGATCTGGCCAACTGGGTGCGGTTCGGCGATGCCGAGCCGGGCGATGCCCTGTACCGCGTTCCATTGTCGACGCTGCCGTGATGCTGAATATGAGCGCCGTACACAAAAGCCGGGGCGCCGGCAGCCAGCGCTACAGCCTGGTGATTCCAGGGCTGCAATTGCGTGCCGGCGAACAATTGGCGGTGGTCGGCCCCAGCGGTTGCGGCAAGAGCACTTTGCTGGATCTGCTGGCCTTGGTGCTGGCGCCGGATCAGGCCGGGCAGTTTGACTTCACACCGGCCAACACGCCGTTGGACATCGCCGCGCTGTGGCGTGCGGGGCAGCAGGGCGCCTTGGCGGACCTGCGCAGCCGGCATTTGGGTTATGTGCTGCAAACCGGTGGTTTGCTGGGTTTTCTGGACGTGCGCGGCAACATCGAGTTGTCGCGCAAACTGCTTGGCATGGCGGATGACGGCAGCGTCACGCGCCTGGTCGGTCAACTGGACATCGCCGACCAACTGGGCAAGAAGCCGGCGGATTTGTCCGTCGGCCAGCGCCAGCGGGTCAGTTGCGCCCGCGCCTTGGCGCATGGGCCGCGCCTGTTGCTGGCGGATGAACCCACCGCAGCCCTCGACCCACTGAACGCTGAGCGGGTCATGCAGTTGCTGGTGGCCCAGGCCCGCGATCACGGTGTGTGTTGTGTGGTCGCCACCCACGATGAGTCACTGGCCCGCGCCAGCGGTTTGCAGGTGCGGCGCATCAGTTGTCGTCGCGACGCCGATGGTGGCGTCACCGCAACCCTCGGGGAGGCTTGCTGATGCGCGGCGCGCTGGTGGCTTCCCTGGCCTGGCAGGATTACCGCAACGATGCCTGGCTGTCGGCCTGTTCGGTGCTGGCGCTGGTGGCGGTGGTGGCGCCGTTGCTGGTGCTGTTCGGCCTGAAATTCGGTCTGGTCAGCAGCCTCACCGAGCGCCTGGAGAATGACCCGGCTACCCGGGAAATCATCCCGCTGGGCGGCGGCCGGTTCAGCGCTGAGTTCGTCGAGCAATTGGGCCGGCGCAACGACGTGGCGTTTGCCCTGGCCCGCACGCGGCAGATTGCGGCCACTGCGGATTTGAGCCGCGAGGCTGAGCCCGTCACCGTCGAGATGATCCCCACGGCGGCCAATGATCCTTTGTTTGAGCGCCTGCCGGTGCCGCAAGGCCTGGATCAAGTGGTGCTCAGCCACACCGCCGCCGAAAAACTCGGCGCCAGGGCCGGTGATTGGCTGCAGGCCAGTTTCGGTCGGCAGGTGGCCGGTCGTAGCGAGGCGCAGCGCACGCGCGTGCAGGTGTTGCACGTACTGCCGCTGCAAGCCTTTGCCCGGGATGGTTTGTTCGCGCCGCTGGCGCTGCTGGAAGCGGCCGAGGATTACCGCGACGGTCGCGCCGTGCCCGCGTTCGGCTGGCCGGGCGACGCGGTGGGGCAGAGCGCGCAGCGGGTCTACCCGGCGTTTCGCCTGTACGCCCGCAACCTGGGTGATGTGGAGCCGCTGCGCGAGTATTTCGCGGCGCAGAACCTGCTGGTGTCCACCCAGGCCCAGACCATCGCACAGGTGCAATCGCTGAGCCGCAACCTGTCGATCGTGTTCTGGATCATCGCTGGGTTGGCGTTGGCGGGAGCGTTCGCGGCGATTTTTGCCGGTGCCCTGGCGGCGGTCGAGCGTAAGCGCCGGGAACTGTCGGTGTTGCGCCTGCTGGGGGTTTCTACGGCGGCGCTGTTGTTGTTCGTGGTGTTGCAGGCGCTCTACAGCGCCGCACTGGCGGCCTTGTTGAGTGCCGGGCTGTATGGCCTGGCGCAGTCGGGCCTCAATTATTTATTTGCGCAGTTGCCGGGCGAGTACGCCAGCCATCTGTTGCCGCGTCACTACACCTTGGCCCTGGTGGCCGTGCTCGGCGTCAGCGCCGTGGCGGCGGCTTGTGGTGGCTGGCGGGTAGCGCGCATCCAGGCGTGTGAAGGAATTCGCGATGTATAAGTTATTGGTCGCCGCCGTGGCGCTGAGCCTGGCCGGTTTAACCTGGGCCGACGAAAGCACCGACAAACTGGACAACCCCAAACCGCTGCCCGGTGACGTCAGCCTGCCGCTGCCGTGCGAAGGGCAAATGGTGTTCCGTTACGTCTACATCCTCGCCCAAGGCACCCTGGATGATCGGGAGATCAGCCTTGGCTACCCGTTCAGCGAGGGCGAGGCCGGCTATAAGCAGTCGTTCATTTCCGGTTACCGTCGGGACTTCATCAACGGCCAGTTCACCCTCAAGGACCTGCCCAAGGACTGGAACAAAACCATCGCGCCGTTGATGCCCAAGGCTGACGCCAAGACCCCGCTCAAACCGATGCTGTACTTCATCGGCAAATACGAGGTCACCGCTCGCCAATACGCCCAGGTCATGGCCCAGGCGCAGTCGTTGGCCAGCGGCGAACCCGCGCCGGCCTGCGAGACCCTCAAAACCGAGCTGCCCCAAGGCATGGCCGGGCGTTTGCCCAAGGTGAAACTGTCCAAGTTCGAGGCCGAACGTTTTGCGGCGGTGTACAGCGCCTGGCTGATGAAATACCACAAGGATCTGCTGCCGGTGAGCGGTCGCGGCACCTCCGCCGAAGACGGCGGGCTGGGCTTCGTGCGTTTGCCCACCGAAGTCGAGTGGGAATTCGCCGCCCGTGGCGGGCAAGCCGTCAGCCGCCAGGACTTGGAGGGGCGCTTGTTTCCCCGACGTCTGGAAGGCAGTGAAAGCGACGGGCCACTGGCCGACTGGGCGGTGTTCAATCAGGTCGCTGGCGGCACCGGCCAGGCGGCGCGGCTGATGCCCGTCGGGATCAAACTGCCAAATCCCATCGGCTTGTTCGACGTGATCGGCAACGCCGCCGAGATGGTTCAGGAGTCCTTCCAACTGGTGCATGCCGGTCGCCGCCAGGGCGCCTACGGTGGCTTCGTGGTCAAGGGCGGTAACTACCTGGAAGGCGAAGGCACGCTGTTCACCGGAATGCGCCGCGAGTATCCGTTGTTCGCCGCCGACGGCACCGAGCAAAGCAACGAAACCACCGGGTTCCGCGTGGCGGTCGGGGCATTGTCGGCGCCGCGCTCACGTTACAAAGAGCTGTTCGCCCAATGGGAGAAAGAAGGCCGCCTCGCATCCCTGACTGATGCCATCGATGAAGCCGAAGACCCGACCAAGCGCCTGGACAGCATCATCGCCGCCAGCGTCGACCCACGCCTGCAGGCCGAGCTAGGGCTGGTCAACGAAGAGCTCAAGCGCAACGTCTCGCTCATCGCCCAGCAGCGCGAGGAAGCGGCGGGCAACCTGATCCAGTCGGCGGCCCTGGTGGTCGAGACCATCAATAACTACAACATTCGCCTGACCAATTTGCAGAACAGTCGTCAGCAGGCCTTGGACGCCAAGGACGAGGCCAGCGCCAAGCTGTTCGCCACGGCCATCAACAACGGCCGCAGCGCGCTCGATGGCGCCGTGGCGATTTACATCGACAACCTGGCCACCGGCACGCGTTACACCGATGCCGTGATCCAGGCGCAGTTTCAACGCATCAAGGAGGAATTGGAGCGCAAGCCGGTGCTGGGCAAGAGCCTGGTGGCGCGCGCAACGTTATTCGTTCGCCATGTCGGTCAGTATCGTCAGCAAAAACGAGCCGACCCGGCGGCGATATTGAAGG
Source organism: Pseudomonas sp. A214 (assembly GCF_900156295.1). NCBI lineage: Bacteria > Pseudomonadati > Pseudomonadota > Gammaproteobacteria > Pseudomonadales > Pseudomonadaceae > Pseudomonas > Pseudomonas sp. A214. Next base: position 547,250 of record NZ_LT707062.1, on the reverse strand, counting down.
AACTGCTCGCATCGAGCAGTCAGCGGTCTTGATCGTTGATTGTCAGCGAGCTTGGAAGGGACTCAGACGGCGGTGGGCCGTGCTGAGCTGGTCAACACTTAAAAAGAGAACACAATCATGCTTTTCTCCCGTAAACCTTTTGCTTCGGTTTCCAAGCGTCACCTGCTGATGGTCGCTGTCGGCTTCAGCACCGTCCTGACCGGCTGCGCTACGTCGCCGACTTCCAAGGTCGCGTCGAGCACCAAGGTCGAGTACTACCCTAACTGCTACGAGCCGGTGCAGCACTTGCGCTCCACCGAGGGGAACATGACCAAATCGGTACTCACCGGCGCAGCCGTCGGTGCGGTCGGTGGTGCCCTGTTGGGTGCGCTGACCGATTCGGAAAACCGTGGCCGCAACGCCGCCATCGGCGCCGCCGGTGGTGCCTTGGCCGGTGGCGCAACCGGTTACTACACCGAGCGTCAGAAGCAGATCGCCGATGACAACCAGCGCATCGCCTCCTACGCCGCTGACGTCAACAAAAGCGCCGCCGATATCGATCGCAGCACCGCGTACGCCAAGGCTTCGCAGCAGTGCTACCAGAGCGCGTTCACCAAGCTGGTGGCCGACCGTAAGGCCAAGACCGTCAACGAAACTGAAGGCCGCAAGCGCCTGGCAGAAATCGTCTCCGGTCTGAAAGAGTCCAACGACCTGATCGTCGCGGTCAACGGCAAAGCCGCCGAAGACCTGAACAACTACACCCAGGCCTATGAAAAAGACCTGCAACAAGTGGGTGTGCAGCGTACTGACGTGGTGACCGTAGCGACCGCCGAAACCAAGCCGGTTGTCGCTTCGACCAAGACCAAAAAAGCGGTGAAACCGGCGAAAAAGCCGGTGTTGCCAACCGTGCCGAAAGAAGCGGTCACCACCGAAAAAACTCTGCAGACCGCCAAGGCCAAGCAGGATGAAAGCAAGCAGGTCGCCAGCGCCGGCACCAGCCAGGTCAACAGCATGTGCAAAAACCCGGACCTGGGTGACTGGGCACCGGTGCCTTGCCCGAATGTTTGATTGACTGTTGCTGATCATTCCCTCGAGGGAGTGATCAATGCACAAAAACCTGTGGGAGCGAGGCTGCTCGCGATAGCGGTGGTTCAGTTGGCATCAATGTGGACTGATACGCCGCCATCGCGAGCAGGCTCGCTCCCACATTTGTTTTGTGCTGATCGTGATATCTGCTGCACCCCCTATTCCCTGTGGGAGCAAAGCTTGCTCGCGATGGCGGCCTGATAGCCGGCCAGGATTTGGTTGACTGGGTACATATCCGTTGCTGCGGTAGCGGCTGCTGGCGGTTCCGCCCTTACGGCGGGTCACTTTTGGCAAACGCCCCAAAAGTAACCAAAAGGTCTTGCCCCACCACTCGGTGCCTCGCCTAGGCTCGGCATGCCCGAACGCAGGCATTGCTCCGTGGGCCCGCCGCGAAGGGCCATCCATGGCCCAGCGCGGCTATCCCGGCATCCATGCCGGGATGCCCACTACGCAATACCTGCGTTCGGCCAGCGTGGTTAACGGGGCCCCTAGATCAAAAGCCGAAACGAGGCGGCCTGACAGCCGGCCTGGCTTTGGCGGGTGTACACCAATCAGACTTGTTTGAGCAGAACCTGTGGGAGCAAAGCTTGCTCGCGAGGCGGCCTTATAGCCGGCCTGGCTCTTGCGGGTGTACTCCAATCCAATTGTGGGAGCGAGCTTGCTCGCGATGGCGTCGGCACAGTTTGCATCAAAGCCAAAGCGCTACCCCTTGGTCCCAGGCGCCGCCATCTCCTTCGTTTCCAAATGATCCAACGCTCGCTCAACCAACAACTGAACCCCATCGGCCATGCGGCTGATCGCCAGGGCTACGCAGCGGCGTGAGTCATCGACATCGTCAGCCAGGTCGGCGGCGATGGTGCTGATGGACAGCAGGTCTTCGGAGGCATTGGCGAGCAGGGTTTCGGTGTGACTTGGCAGTCATCATGCTAGAAAACTCATCCATCTCCCGTTAAAGCGATCCGATGATGGCGTTCCGCTGTGGAATCGCTAAACTGCTCCCGCCATTCATCTTTTTTACGAGGCCGTGCCCATGAAGTTTCGCTTTCTGCTGTGGATGCTGGGGTTGTTGATGGGCAGGGCCAGCCGGACCAATCCGGCGTTCCAGCAGCAGTTGGGCGATAAGGAGTTGGTGTTTCAACTGCAAACCCTGGACGGCAAGGTCGCCCGGCACTTCACGGTGAAAGACCAGCGCATCACCAGCCAGTCCGGCACTTACCCGACGCCTGCGTTCGCCATCGCCTTCAAGGACGCGGCTTATGGCTTTGCCACGATGCAGGCGAAGAACAAGCAGTTGGCGTTCATGACCGGGATTCAGGACAAGTCGATCCAGATCAAGGGCAACCCGGCGCTGGTGATCTGGTTTCAGGGGTTGATGCGGTATTTGAAGCCGAAGAAGGCCAAGAAGGTTTAGTCGAGAACCCTGTGGCGAATCAGCCAGGATACGCTCGATCGTTCCCACGCTCTGCGTGGGAACGTCGCCAGGGACGCTCCGCGTTCCGCTTCTGGGATGTGACGCAGAGCGTCACGGGATGCATTCCCACGCAGAGCGTGGGAACGATCAAAGCTCAGCGGCCTGCGTCAGCGGTCAGTGGCTGAACTGCGAAGCAAGTTCGCGCAACAACACCTCAGCCTCCAGCACTTTGCTGACCACTTCATTGGCTTTGTCGCGACTCAGGCCGACGCGTTCGAGCAGTGCGTCGGGAATCTCCTCGTCGGGACCCGAGCCAATGCCACGGGCGCGCAGCAGGCGTACGGCCAGGCACACCAGGTTCGGGTAGGCGGCGTATTCGCCGTCGTAATGTGGGTCGTGCTGGAAGCGCAGGGCGGTGGCCAGTTCGTCGGGCATGTCCCAGTAGCGCATCAGCCATGAACCGATCTGCTCGCGACTGATGCCCAAGAGGTGCTGCTCCACATAGCTGTGGCACAAGTGCGGGTTGACCTCCAGGTGCCGGCAGATCAACGAGAAGTGCGGCGGGAAGACGTGGGCCAGCAACAGGTAGCCGAAGTTGTGCAGCAGGCCGGACAGGTAGGTCAGGCCGCCTTCCGGGCGCTGGGCGCGCGGCATGGCGCGGGTCAGGCCCTCGATGACGGCGGCGGTGTAGATCGACTGATGCCAGTACGGCGTGGTGTGTTGCGGGTGGTCCTTAGGCAGGCTCAGGGTCTTGCCCAAGGCCAGGCCCAGTGCCAGGTTGATCACCAGGTCGAAGCCCAGTACCCGGACGATGGCGTCTTCCACCGAACGGATCTTGCCGGGCGAGGCGTAATAAGGCGAGGCAGCCCAGCTCACCACTTGCGCGGCCAGGGCCGGATCGGTTTCCACGACGCCGGTGATGTCATCGATGGTGGCGTCCGGGTCGACCCGCAGCTTGATGATCTTCTGCGCCGTTTCGGCCAGTGGTGGAATTTCGATGGTTTCTTCCAGCCGTTGCTGGATACGTCGGGCGGTGAACGCCTGCACAGCCTGAGTGATTTCCGCGCGGTCGTCGTGCGGGCGATCAAGGTTGGGGGTGATGTTGCTCACGGCTTCGCCGAAGGTCGCGGCACTGGCCTTGGTGAGCATGCTCTTGAAGGCTTCGCTGGTCACTTCCAGCAGCAGCCCTGGTTCGCCTGAGTTGATCAGCAGCTTCGGCTCGCGCAGCAGGCTTTCTTCATACAGGCAAGGGGAGCTGGTCAGCGCCGGCAGGCCGGGCAGCAGGCTCAGGCTATGTTTGCCGAGCATGCGCTCCAGACGGTCAGTAGGTACCGCCGTGAGTTTGCGACCGGTGAGTTCGGCCAAGCGGTTGAGGTCCAGCAGTTGGCTTTGCGGAAACAGCACCATGAGGGCGCCAACGGCATCGTGCAACAAAACAGCCTGCACTTTACGGGCGGGATTCAGGCCTGGTCGTTCGATTACTTCGTCAAAGCCGATGCCCAGTTTCTCGAGCAACAGCCGAATAACAGACGGAGCGTGCGGGGTTTCGGGGACGAGGGCAGCTTCTGTCATGGTCTGTATCCGTTTTCCTACAAGTTCAGCAGTATAACCAGCTTGCCGGGCAGGCGCGCCCAGAAACTGAGAGCGTGCTCACACTTGGCCGTATTGCTGCCCGTGACGCAACCAGCGATCCAGCAGCGGGCTGACATGCTCCGGCCAGCGCTCCAGCAGCGCCTGGGCGGCGTCGCGTACGGCGGGGAGCAGATCGGCGTCGCGCATCAGGTCGGCTACCTTGAATTGAAGCAGGCCGGTCTGGCGCGTGCCGAGCATTTCACCGGGTCCGCGCAATTCCAGGTCTTTTTCGGCGATGACAAAACCATCGTTGGTTTCGCGCATGATGCCCAGGCGCTGGCGACCAATCTGCGACAGCGGCGGGTGATACAGCAAGACGCAATGGCTGGCGGCACTGCCCCGGCCGACGCGGCCGCGTAGCTGGTGCAACTGTGCCAGACCCAGGCGCTCGGGGTTCTCGATGATCATCAAGCTGGCATTGGGCACATCGACCCCGACTTCGATCACCGTGGTGGCGACCAGCAATTGCAGCGCCCCGGCCTTGAATTCGGCCATGACGGCGGCTTTCTCGGCGGGTTTCATGCGCCCGTGGATCAGCCCGACTTTCAGTTCGCCGAGGGCGGCAGTGAGGTCTTCATAGGTGGTTTCGGCCGCCTGGCAGGTCAGCTCTTCCGACTCTTCGATCAACGTACATACCCAATAGGCCTGCCGCCCTTCGGCGCAGGCACCGCGCACGCGCTCGATCACTTCGACGCGCCGGGTGTCGGTGACCAGCACGGTATTGACTGGTGTGCGTCCGGGAGGCAGTTCGTCGAGGATCGAGGTGTCGAGGTCGGCATAGGCGCTCATGGCCAGGGTCCGCGGAATCGGCGTGGCGGTCATGATCAATTGGTGAGGGCACATCCGCCCGCCCACGCCTTTCTGCCGTAGCGCCAGGCGCTGCTGCACGCCGAAGCGGTGCTGTTCGTCGATGATCACCAGCGCCAGGTTCTTGAACTGCACTTCGTCCTGGAACAACGCATGGGTGCCGACCACCATCGGTGCACCTTCGGCGATCTGCGCCAGGGCGGCTGCGCGATTCTTGCCCTTTAGCTTGCCGGCCAGCCAGGCGACTTCGATCCCCAGGGGTTCGAGCCAGCGCTGGAAGGTGATGAAATGTTGTTCGGCGAGAATCTCGGTGGGCGCCATCAACGCCACTTGATAGCCGGCTTCCAGGGCCTGGAGCGCGGCGAGGGCGGCGACCACGGTCTTGCCGGCACCCACATCGCCCTGGATCAGCCGCAGCATCGGTTCGGGCTGGCTCAGGTCGTAGGCGATTTCGTTGCCGACCCGCTGCTGGGCCCCTGTGGGTTTAAAGCCGAGGTTAGCCAGGTAACGGGCGGGCAGATCCTTGGCCTTGGGCATGGCCGGGGCGCGCAGGGAACGCAGGCTTTCGCGCAGGCGTTGCTGGGACAGTTGATGGGTCAGCAGCTCTTCAAAGGCCAGCCGGTGCTGGGCCCAGTGATGCCCCAGGGCCAGTTCGTCGACATCGGCGTCGGCTGGCGGATGGTGCAGGTAGCGAATCGCATCAGCCAGCGGCGCCAGTTGATAATCCCGGGCCAGTTCGTTGGGCAGCCAGTCGGGCAGGCTGCTGGGGCCGAGCAGGGTCAGGGTTTGCTGGCAGAGCTGGCGCAGGCGCTGTTGGGTCAGGCCTTCGGTGAGCGGGTAGACCGGGGTCAGGGTTTCATCCACCGGGGGCGGCTCGTCGCCGGTGATGGCGCGGTATTCCGGGTGATAGATCTCCAGCCCGGACGCACCGGGTCGCGCTTCACCGTAGCAGCGCACGCGGGTGCCACGCTTGAGGCTCTCCTTTTGCGCATTGCTGAAGTGATAGAAGCGCAGGCTCAGCCCGCCGGTGCCGTCCTGCAGGCGCACCACCAGGCTCCGGCGCCGACCCATGACCACGTCGGCGCCGCTGACGGTGCCTTCGATCACGGCGTCCTGGCCCGGACGTAAATGCCCGATGGGCACGACGCGGGTGCGGTCCTGGTAACGCAGCGGCAGGTGGAACAGCACGTCCTGAAGGTTTTCCAGGCCAACCTTGGCCAGCTTCTCGGCCATGGCTTCACCGACACCCTTGAGTGCCGTGACCGGCACTTTCGACAGCTCAGTCATGGCCGGGGCTTACTTGGCAGTGGGCGGCTTGGCCACGGAACACAGGCGGATCGAGTCAGCGAGGATCTCGATGGCCTTGGGTCGCGGAAAGCTGGCGCGCCAGGCGATGGCAACGGTGCGGAACGGCACGGGCGGCGTCAGTGGGCGAACCTCGATCACGCCAGGGGCGTAATGATGGCTGTCCACCGCCGACAGCGGCAAAATCGAAATGCCCAGGCCCGAGGCGACCATGTGGCGAATGGTTTCCAGGGAGCTGGATTCCACCGTGGTGTGCTTGGCGCCTTCGCTGCCTTTGGTCAGGGTCGGGCAGGCTTCCAGCACCTGGTCGCGGAAGCAGTGGCCTTCGCCGAGCAGCAGCAGGCTCTTGTCGTTGAGCAGGCCGGCGTCGATGGATTTTTTCTGGGTCCACGGATGCTGGGCCGGCATCAACACGTAGAACGGCTCGTCGTAGAGCGGCAGGGTCAGGACATCGGCTTCGTTGAACGGCAGGGCGATGATGATCGCGTCCAGTTCGCCGTTGCGCAGTTTGTCGCGCAGCACATGGGTGAAGTTTTCTTCGATGTACAACGGCATCTGCGGGGCGACCCGGTGCAGTTGCGGAATCAGGTGCGGGAACAGGTACGGGCCGACGGTGTAGATCGCGCCGACTTTCAGTGGGGCGGTCAGCTGGTTTTTGCCGGCCTGGGCCAGTTCACGGATGCCCTGAGCCTGTTCCAGGACTTTCTGTGCCTGGGCAACGATGCCTTCGCCCACTGGGGTCAGGCGCACGGCGCTTTTGCTGCGCTCGAAAATCAGCACGCCGAGCTCGTCTTCAAGCTTTTTCACGCCCACCGAAAGCGTCGGCTGGCTGACATGGCAACGCTCGGCGGCGTGGCCGAAATGTTGCTCCTGGGCGAGGGTGACGATGTAGCGTAATTCTGTGAGGGTCATGGCGAGCGTCCGTGAAGTTGCGAGCCAAGCATACCGGCTGCAATCGATAGACGCACGTTATCAGACTGGGGGTGCGGTGTGACACTGCCTAATGTGGGTATGGTGAGGGGATTTAACGACGCATATGGATTATTTGTGGGAGCAAGGCTTGCCCGCGATGAAGCGAGCGCGGTCCTCTCCGGAACCGAGGTGCCTGTATCGCGAGCAAGTTTTGCTCACACAGGCCCCCTTGCTCTACAGATACATTCCCTTCACCAGAAAAAATAAGCCCCTGTAACAGGGGCTTGCCAATGGGTTAACGCCGACGCTTGTCGATGGAGTACACGAACGGCGCGACGATTTCGATGGAGCCGTTAACCAGCATGTCGGCCGGAGGCTTGGGCAGCGGTTGGGCGCGGCGAATCATTTCCAGGGTCGCCCGGTCCAGGGCGGCGTTGCCGGACTTGCTCACCAGCTCGAAGGACAACACATTGCCTTCGGCGTCCACCACGAACCGTAAACGGTTCAAGCCTTCCTTGCCGCGCGACTGGGCGCTGGCGGGGTATTTCTTGTACTTGCCCAAGTGCGCAAGCAAGGTGCCTTGCCAACTGGCCTTGGCCGCCATTTGCGCGGGGGATGGGCCAGGCGCCGGTTGCGCGGATTTCTCGGTCGGTGCCTTGGTCGGTTGAGTATCGCTGGGCTTTTGCTCCGACGGTTCTTCCTTGGGCGGTTCCGGTTTTTTCTCCACGGGCTTGGGTTTGGGCTTGGGCGGCTTAGGCTTGGGCTTGACCGGCTTGGGCACCGAAATCTCCGGTTTCTCGGCTTCGGCGATTTTAGGCAGCGGCAGTTCTTCGACCGGCTCCGGAGGCTGCGGTGGCGTGACGACTTTAGGCGGTGCGGGCGGTGGTGGGGCCGGAACCGGCGCCAACTCGACCATCATCGCCTGGGGCGGCAATTCAATGGGCGGGTTTGACGTCCAGTTCAGCGCCAGGGCAATGGCGAGCGCATGCACGCCCAGCACCACGGCCAGGCTACCGCTGTAACGCGTCAGCTTTTGGCGCGTCGTGATCATTTCTTGGGCGCCGTCTCAAGTCCGACCAGGCCGACCTTCAGGTATCCGGCGGCGCGCAGGGCGTCCATCACGCTCATCAAGTCGCCGTAATCCACGCCTTTATCCGCCTGGAAGAAGATCGTCGTGTCCTTTTTGCCTTGGGTCTTGGCGTCGAGGGTCGCGCCGAGGCTATCGGCCTTGACCTCGTCTTCGCCCAAGAACAGGCGTTGGTCAGCCTTGACGCTGAGGAATACCGGTTTTTCCGGCCGCGGCGAAGGCTTGGCCGTCGAAGCCGGAAGGTCGACCTTGATGTCCACGGTGGCGAGCGGAGCGGCCACCATGAAGATGATCAACAGCACCAGCATCACGTCGATGAACGGCGTGACGTTGATTTCGTGGTTCTCGGCCAGATCGTCGTCTGCGCCTTCTTTCAAATGCAGGCCCATGGCCGATTACCCCACTTTCACCATGTGCGGTTGCGAGCCACGCTCGGGTGGCAGGTGGTCGAGGTCGCGGCTGACCAGCAACAGGACTTCGGCCGAAGCGTCCGAGACCTGGGCCTTGTAACCGGCAATGGAGCGGGCGAACACGTTGTAGATGACCACCGCGGGGATCGCCGCGACCAGACCCAGAGCCGTCGCGAGCAGGGCTTCGGCGATGCCAGGCGCCACGACAGCGAGGTTGGTGGTCTGGGTCTTAGCGATGCCGATGAAGCTGTTCATGATGCCCCACACGGTGCCGAACAGGCCGACGAACGGCGCGGTGGAACCGATGGTGGCGAGCACGCCGGTGCCGCTGCTCATGTTGCGACCGCAGGCTGCGACCAGGCGCTCGAGGCGGAAACTCACGCGCTCCTTGATGCCTTCCTTCTCACGACTGTTGGCCGACAGGCGCATCTCTTCGAGGGCGTCGTGAACCAGCAGATTGGCCAGGGTGCCCTCTTTGGCCGCAGAGGCGCTGGCCTCTTTGAGGGTGGTGGCTTTTTTCAGGTTGGCGATTTCACCGCGCAAGCGGCGCTTGGCGCCCATCAGCTCGAAGCCCTTGGCGATCCAGATGGTCCAGGTGATGATCGAGGCGATGGCCAGGCCGATCATGACGATCTTCACGATAATGTCGGCGTTCTGGTACATGCCCCATGGCGACAGATCGTGGGCCATGCCCAAGGTATTGTCGGCTTCGAGCATTTGAGGTGCGTCTGCGGCGTCGGCTTCGACGGCCTGGGCCGGCTCGCTGGCCTGAGGAGCCGCTACAGGCTCGGCTGCATCGACCGGCGCCTGGCTGGCGGCGGGTGCGGTGGCCGGGGTCGTGGCTGGCGCTTGGGCATCGGCGAACGCGGCGGCGGGTGCTAGCAGCAGGCTGAGCAGCAGGGCTGCCATGGCACTCCAGGCGCGAGGTCGGTTGGTTGGCGAAGCGGAGGGGAGATAGCGTGTCATGCTGGCCGGACCTGAGAGAAAAAGAAGGTTGATGTTCTTCCAGGCCTCGTGGGCCGAGAACAAAACTGGCTCGCATTATTGCAAGTAATTCTTGTTAACAAAAGTAATACAGTATCTTTTTTTCCTGCATTGCTAGCCGCTCGTCCCCTCTGGCAGCTAGTCTGCGGCTTTACGAGAGGAGATTTTGATGTCCGCGCCTTCTGTTTTGATCGCCGGCTGCGGTGATATCGGTGGCCGCCTGGCGAGTCAGTTGCGGGCCGAGCAGTGGCAGGTCTACGGCTTGCGCCGTACGGTTTCGCAGCTGCCGGCCGGGGTTGTCGGGGTAGCGGGGGACTTGTTCAACGAGCAATGTCCCGCTGATTGGCCCACCGGTCCACTGGATTACGTGGTGTACAGCGTCGCCGCCACCGAGCATGACGAGGCGGGTTACCGCGCGGCTTATGTCCAAGGCTTACAGCATGTGTTGAGCTGGCTGAAGCAGCATGGACAGCAGCCAAAACGACTGCTTTTTGTCTCCAGCAGCAGCGTCTACGGACAGAAGGGTGGCGAGTGGGTCGATGAAAGCTCGCCCACCGTGGCCGGTGGCTATTCCGGCCGGCTGATGCTCGAAGCTGAACAGGTGGCGCTCGACAGCGGCATCCCGGCCAGCCGCGTGCGTCTGACCGGTATCTATGGTCCGGGCCGTGAATGGTTGCTGAGCCAGGTGCGCCAGGGCTATAGCGTGGTGGAAGATCCGCCCCTCTACGCCAACCGCATCCATGCCGACGACGCGGCGGGCCTGCTGGCCTTCCTGCTGGAAGCCGACCGCCAGGGCAAGCCCCTGGAAGACTGCTACATCGGCGTCGACGACACTCCCGCCGCGCTGGCCGAGGTGGTGGGTTGGCTGCGTGATTACATGGGCGTCACCCAATGGGCCGAAAACGCCAGCGTCCGCCGCGCCGGCAGCAAGCGCTGCAGCAATGCACGGGCGAAGGCCTTGGGCTGGACACCGAGGTATCCGAGTTTTCGTGAGGGGTATGCGGCGATTCTGGAGGGGCGCTGCTGATCTTTTAAGCACCCCAAAAACAAACGGTGGGAGCAAAGCTTGCTCGCGATAGCGGTTTTACAGCCAACAGAGGTGTTGTCTGTGACGACGTCATCGCGAGCAAGCTTTGCTCCCACAGGCTCGATCCCACAGGGAGTCCGACTTACTGCTTCTCCAACACCCACTGCCGGTCACCCGGCGTGAACGAAGGCATTTCATCCGCCAGTGCCGCATTCACGGTCTGGAAAATTTCCAGCTTCTTGCCGTCGCGAGAGAAGATCCAGGTGTTGCCCTGGCCGTTCTGTTGCAGCCAGATGTTGTCGTTGCCGCCGCTCATGGACGCGCAGTCGCCGGCCAGGCACAGGGCGTAGCGGTCGGCGCCTGGTAGTCCGCTGACCTGGCCGTCGGGTTGGAACTGCACGCTGGCGCCCTGGCCAGGGCCGTTGACGATGTTCCAGGTGCCGCCCAGATAAGCGGTATACAGCGCCCGTTCGAAACTGGCGCCCAGCGGCGCACCCTCGGGCACCTGGACCTGGGCGCGCTCGAACACTTGCTGCGGCTCGTTCTCGGTGGCGGATTGGTTCAACTGGTCGCCGTCGCGTTGCAGTTCGCTGGCGGAGCTGCCGTAGAAATCGACTTTCCACGCACCGTCTTCTTCGCCCAGCAGCTTGCCTTCGACATTCTCGAAACCGTTGGTGTAACGCGCCTGGCCGGCCCGGGTGTTGACGTCCCATTCCAGGTTCGGGCCATAGGCCTGCAGCGCCTCGCGCAGCGGGCCGCCCTTGGCGGCGGCGTCGATTGCCGCCTGGTTGATCCAGGTGCCGCTGATATCACGGTCGGCAGGGTCGCTGGCGCAGCCGCCCAACAGCAGGGCAGCCAGCGAAAGAGCAAGCGCTTTGCGCATGGTGGAATCCTTAAACGAAAACGGCGCAGCCGGGGGGAGGCTGCGCCGGGCGTGTTACTCGATGACCAGGATGGCGTCCATCTCAACCTGCGAACCCTTCGGCAGGGCTGCTACGCCGATGGCGGCGCGGGCAGGGTAAGGCTGGTCGAAGTACTTGCCCATGATCTCGTTGACCTTGGCGAAGTGGCTCAGGTCGGTGAGGAAGATGTTGAGCTTGACGATGTCCTTGAACGAACCGCCGGCAGCTTCGGCCACGGCCTTGAGGTTCTCGAACACCTGCACGGTCTGGGCTTCGAAGCCTTCTACCAGTTCCATGGTTTTCGGGTCCAGCGGGATCTGGCCCGACATGTACACGGTGTTGCCCGCCTTGATTGCCTGGGAATACGTACCGATGGCGGCCGGGGCTTTGTCGCTGGTGATAACGGTCTTGGTCATTTATGACTCCTTGTAATGGATGGGGAGCTATGCACGCATACGAGTGATACGGATGACGCCAGTCAGGGCGCGTAGCTTCTTGATCACGCGGGCCAGGTGCACGCGGTCGTGCACGCTGACCACCAGTTGGACGACGCTGATGCGGCCATCGCGCTCATCCATGCTGATTTTTTCGATATTGCCGTCGGCGGCGTTGACGCTGCTGGCCAGCAAGGCGATCAGGCCACGCTGGTGCTCCAGTTCGACCCGCAGCTCGACATTGAATTCGCCGGTGACATCCTTGGCCCAGGAGAGCTGGATGCATTTTTCCGGGTTGTGGCGGATTTCGCTGATGTTGCGGCAGTTATCCAGGTGCACCACCATCCCTTTGCCTGCGGACAGATGGCCGACAATCGGATCGCCAGGAATCGGCGTGCAGCACTTGGCATAGCTGAGCACCAGGCCTTCGGTACCACGAATGGCCAGGGGACCTTCGGGGCTAGGCAGCTGTTCGCCTTCGCCGAGCAGGCGGCGGGCGACGACGTAGGCCATGCGATTGCCCAGGCCGATGTCTTCCAGCAGGTCTTCGATCAGTTCCAGGCGGTACTCGCTGAGCATGATCTGCACGCGTTCAGCCGGGATCTTGTCCAGGGAGCTGTCGAAACCGTTGAGGACTTTGTTGAGCAAGCGTTCGCCCAGGCTGATGGATTCAGAGCGGCGTTGTAGCTTCAAGGCATGGCGGATGTGTGTGCGGGCTTTGCCGGTGACCACGAAATTGAGCCATGCCGGATTTGGCCGCGCGCCGGCGGCGCTGACGATTTCCACCGTGGAGCCGCTTTGCAGCGGTTCGGACAACGGCGCCAGGCGGCGGTTGATCCGGCACGCGATGCAGCTGTTGCCGACGTCGGTGTGTACTGCATAGGCAAAGTCCACCGCCGTGGAGCCTTTGGGCAGCTCCATGATCCGGCCTTTGGGCGTGAAAACGTAGACCTCGTCCGGAAACAGGTCGATCTTCACGCTTTCGATGAATTCCAGGGAGTTGCCGGCCCGCTGCTGCATTTCCAGCACGCCTTTGACCCACTGGCGGGCCCGGGCGTGGGTGCTCTTGGGTTGTTCGTCGCCGCTGGACTTGTACAGCCAGTGCGCAGCGATGCCATTGTTGGCCATCTCTTCCATTTCGCGGGTGCGGATCTGGATTTCGATCGGTACGCCGTGCATGCCGAAGAGCGTGGTGTGCAGCGACTGGTAGCCGTTGGCCTTGGGAATCGCGATGTAGTCCTTGAAGCGCCCAGGCAATGGTTTGTACAAATTATGTACAGCGCCCAGTACGCGGTAGCAGGTATCGACCTTGTCGACGATGATCCGGAACGCGTAGACGTCCATGATCTCGTTGAAGGCCCGACGCTTGCCGCGCATCTTCTTGTAGATGCCGTAGAGGTGTTTCTGTCGGCCGCTGACCTCGCCTTCGATGCCGTCGATGGTCAGGCAGTGGCTCAAGGATTCTTCGATCTTGTTGACGATTTCCTTGCGGTTGCCCCGGGCGCGCTTGACGGCCTGGTTGATCCGCGCCGAACGCATCGGGTGCATGGCCTTGAAACCGAGGTCTTCGAACTCGATGCGGATCGCGTGCATGCCCAGGCGATTGGCGATGGGCGCATAGATTTCCAGGGTTTCCTTGGCGATTCGCCGGCGTTTTTCACCGGACAACACTTCCAGTGTTCGCATGTTGTGCAGGCGGTCGGCGAGCTTGACCAGGATCACGCGAATGTCGCGCGCCATGGCCATGGCCATTTTCTGGAAGTTTTCGGCCTGGGCCTCGGCCTTGGTCTCGAAGTTCATCTGGGTCAGTTTGCTGACCCCGTCGACCAGTTCGGCCACGGTTTCGCCGAACTGCGCCTGCAGCGCTTCCTTGGCGATGCCGGTGTCTTCGATCACGTCATGCAGCATCGCCGCCATCAGGCTCTGATGGTCCATGTGCATGTCGGCAAGAATGTTCGCCACCGCAAGCGGGTGCGTGACGTACGCCTCGCCGCTGCGGCGGCGCTGGCCGTCGTGGGCTTGTTCGGCGTAGAAATAGGCTCGGCGGACCAGGTTGACCTGGTCCGTGCCGAGGTAGGCCGATAAGCGATCGGCGAGGGCGTCTATGCTCGGCATGATAATGACTCCTGCCGTTTGCTGTGACCCCGCGCCGTGCTACGTCGACCAGGCATAGGCTTAGACCGCCTCGTTGGACTCGTCCTCGAACGCTGCGAACAGCGGTTCGTCTTCAACGATTTCAGCGTTGGCGATGAACTCGTAGCTCATCAGGCCTTCGGCGATTTCACGCAGCGCTACCACGGTAGGCTTGTCGTTTTCCCACTGGACCAACGGCTCTTTGCCACCGGTGGCCAGTTGACGGGCACGCTTGGTAGAGAGCATGACCAGCTCAAAGCGGTTTTCCACGTGTTCTAGGCAGTCTTCAACGGTTACGCGGGCCATGGTATTCCTCGGAGCGAATGCAATATGCGCGCTGCCCGGTTGGGCGAGCGGACTCAACAGTTTAAAAAAACGCCAGCGTTTAGGGAAGCGCTGATTTTTTGACCAGCCCCTCGACCCGCTACAAGCTCCAATGTAAAGCCGTCGCAGCGGTTTTGGGAAGGGCTGTTCAGCCCAGCAGTTCGGCCAATAATTTACCGAAACGTTGCTGCTGGCGTTTCTGCTGCAGCTGGCTGGCGCGGAAAATCGCCTTCAGATCGTCTAGCGCATGGGCGAAATCGTCGTTGATGATCAGGTAATCGTAGTCGACGTAGTGGCTCATTTCGCTGACCGCTTCGCGCATCCGGCCTTCGATGATGTCGTCGCTGTCCTGGCCGCGATTGGTCAGGCGCTGGCGCAAGGCCTGCTGGCTCGGTGGCAGGATAAAGATCGAACGGGCCTGGGGCATCAGCTTGCGGACCTGCTCGGCACCCTGCCAGTCGATTTCCAGGATCAGGTCGTGGCCTTCGTCCAGGGTTTGCTGCAGATAGCTTTGCGAGGTGCCATAGAGGTTGCCGAAGACTTCGGCGCGCTCGAGGAAGTCCCCGTGCTCGGCCATTTTCACGAACTGTTCGCGGTCGACGAAGTGATAGTTCACCCCGTCCACTTCGCCCGGGCGCATGGCGCGGGTGGTGTGCGAGACCGAGACGCGGATCTGCGGCTCGGCGTCGATCAGCGCCTTGACCAGGCTGGTCTTGCCGGCCCCAGAGGGCGCGGAAATGATGTAGAGAGTGCCGGTGCTGTGGGTCATGTCGGGTTAGCCTTACTCAATGTTCTGCACTTGTTCGCGCATTTGCTCGATCAACACCTTGAGGTTGACCGCAGCCTGGGTGCTGCGCGGGTCGAAGGCTTTGGAGCCCAGTGTGTTGGCTTCGCGGTTGAGTTCCTGCATCAGGAAGTCCAGGCGGCGACCGGCCGCCCCACCGGATTTGAGTACCCGGCGAACTTCAATGATGTGGGTGCTCAGGCGATCCAGTTCTTCGGCCACGTCGCTTTTTTGCGCGAGCATGACCATTTCCTGTTCCAGGCGCTGCGGGTCCAGCTCGGCCTTCATGTCGACGAAGCGGTCGAGCACTTTCTGACGTTGGGTGGCGAGCATTTGCGGGACTAGTTCGCGCAGGGTGACGACGTCTTCCTCTATGGAAGTCAGGCGCTCGTCGATCAACCGGGCCAGTTCCGCGCCTTCGCGCTCGCGGCCGGCCTTGAGTTCTTTCAGGCCTTGATTGAACAACGCCAGCGCTTCGGCATTCAGGGCCTGCGGGTCGCTCGCATCACCTACCAGCACGCCGGGCCAGGCCAGGACTTCCAGCGGGTTCAGAGGCGCGGGGTGCTTGATCAGGCTGGCGACGGTTTCGGCGGCAGCCACCAGTTGCGCGGCGCGCTCGCGGTCCACCTGCAAGGCCTTGCCGGTGCTTTCTTCGGTGAAGCGCAGGGTGCATTCCAGCTTGCCCCGGGACAGGCCCTGGCGCAGGGCTTCACGCACGCTGCCTTCAAGGTCGCGAAAGGATTCGGGCAGGCGCAGGTGCGGCTCCAGGTAGCGGCTGTTGACCGAGCGCAGTTCCCAGCTCAGCGTGCCTTGGATGCCGGCTTTCTCGACGCGGGCGAAGGCGGTCATGCTGTGCACCATGGAGATTCCTCGCAATGCAGGCGGACGCAACGGGTAGTCGTAGCGCCTGGTATCTGTGGATAAAAGCCGAAGGGCAGCAAAGGCGCAGGATTGTAGCGCAGTGAGGTGCATGCCCCCAAACCGTGCATGTGACAAAGCGCTGCGGCTCGTCGGTCAGAGGTCAAGGGGGCTTGGCTCGTTGCAGCGGTTTTTTGGAACCGCGCGACGTTTAAACTGCCCTATGGCGGCCCACGGCTCTATAATGCTCGGCAGTTTTCCGTCCTCTGTACAGGTGTTCCCTATGAAACGTCCAAGTGGTCGCGCTGCCGATCAGCTTCGCTCGATCCGCATTACCCGCAACTACACCAAACACGCCGAGGGATCTGTACTGGTCGAATTCGGTGATACCAAAGTCATCTGCACCGTCAGCGTCGAAAACGGTGTGCCACGGTTCCTCAAGGGCCAGGGTCAAGGCTGGCTGACCGCCGAATACGGCATGCTGCCGCGCTCCACTGGTGAGCGCAACCAGCGTGAAGCCAGCCGCGGCAAGCAGGGCGGACGTACCCTGGAAATCCAGCGTCTGATTGGCCGTTCGCTGCGCGCCGCGCTGGACATGTCCAAGCTCGGTGACGTGACGTTGTATGTCGATTGCGACGTGATCCAGGCTGACGGCGGCACTCGCACCGCGTCCATCACCGGCGCCATGGTCGCACTGGCCGATGCCTTGAAAGTGATCAAGAAGCGTGGCGGCCTCAAGGGCGGCGATCCGCTCAAGCAGATGATCGCTGCGGTCTCCGTGGGCATGTACCAGGGCGAGCCGGTGCTGGACCTGGACTACCTGGAAGACTCCGCCGCCGAGACCGACCTGAACGTGGTCATGACCAGCGCTGGCGGCTTCATCGAAATCCAGGGCACCGCCGAAGGCGCGCCGTTCCAGCCGGAAGAATTGAGCGCTATGCTGGAATTGGCAAAGAAAGGCATGAACGAGATTTTCGAACTGCAAAAAGCCGCACTGGCTGACTGATCGTTTCGCGCTTCAGACAAGGAGAACGTCATGAGTGATGAGCAAACCCTACTGCCCCAGCCCAGCAAGGAGGCGCGCCAATGGGCGATGTTCTGTCACTTGTCCGCCTTGTTGGGCATCTGGATTCCGTTCGGTACGTTGATCGGCCCGCTGGTGCTCTGGCAGCTCAAGCGCGAGACTGACCCGTTCATCGATGCACAAGGCAAGGAAGCGCTGAACTTCCAGATCACTGTGGCAATTGCCTCAGCGATCAGTCTGCTTCTGATGATCGTGGTGATCGGCTTCTTCCTGTTCGGGTTGGTGGCTATCGGTGCGCTGGTGCTGACCATCATCGGTGGGGTGAAGGCCAATGAAGGGCAGCCGTATCGGTATCCGTTTACCTGGCGGCTGGTCAAATAACGATCAACGAGTAACCACTTGTGGGAGCGAGCCTGCTCGCGATAGCGGTTCATCATTCAACACAAATGTTGGCTGACCCACCGCCATCGCGAGCAGGCTCGCTCCCACAGTAGAAAGGGTTGCTCACAAAAAAACCGACATGGCTGTCGGTTTTTTTGTGGCTGCGAAACGACACTCAGATCGTCAGCGTCCAGTCGTAATCCACGATCAGTGGCGCATGCTGCGAGAAGCGTGGCTGGCGCGGCAGGCGAGCGCTGCGCACGAAGCGGCGCAGACCAGGCGTCAGCAACTGGTAGTCGAAACGCCAGCCGAGGTTGAGCATCTCGGCCTGTTCGTTGTCTGGCCACCAGCTGTATTGGTCGCCTTCACGGCTGACTTCCCGCAGGGCGTCAACATAGCCCATGTTGCCGACAATCTCGTCCATCCAGGCCCGTTCCGGCGCCAGGAAACCCGGGGATTGCTGGCTGTCGCGCCAGTTCTTGATATCCAGCTTCTGTTGCGCCACGTACAGCGAGCCACAATAGATGTACTCGCGACGTTTGCGCCGCTGTTTATCCAGATAACGGGCGAAGTCGTCCATCAACTTGAATTTCTGATTCAAATCTTCATCGCCGTTCTGCCCCGAAGGGAGCAGTAAGGTCGCGATGCTGACCTTGTCGAAATCGGCCTGCAGGTAGCGCCCGTAGCGGTCCGCCGTCTCGAAACCGAGACCGTTGATGACAGCCTTCGGTTGCAGCCGCGAGTACAAAGCCACGCCACCCTGGGCGGGGACTTCGGCATCGCAGGCATAAAGGAAGTAACCATCCAGTTGGAAGGCTGCATCGTCCAGTTCAAAGGCGGAGGCGCGGGTGTCCTGCAGGCAGATGACGTCGGCATTCTGTGCTTGCAGCCAACTGAGCAACCCTCGCTCCACTGCAGCCTGAATACCATTGACGT
The DNA here is from genome assembly GCF_900156295.1 of Pseudomonas sp. A214. NCBI lineage: Bacteria > Pseudomonadati > Pseudomonadota > Gammaproteobacteria > Pseudomonadales > Pseudomonadaceae > Pseudomonas > Pseudomonas sp. A214. Next base: position 528,834 of record NZ_LT707062.1, on the reverse strand, counting down.
TCACACTGATGATCCGCATAAATGGCCCCAAAAATCACGTGCGTGTATGATACACGGCGTGTACCTATTTAGCTAAATCCGTGGTATTTGGGGCTTTTTTCATGCAGGCGTATCAGCGCGATTTCATTCGTTTTGCCATCGATCGCGGCGTTTTGCGCTTCGGTGAGTTCACCCTCAAGTCCGGCCGCACGAGCCCGTACTTCTTCAATGCCGGCCTGTTCAACACCGGTGCCGCCCTGGCGCAACTGGGCCGTTTCTATGCGGCGGCCATTGTCGAGAGCGGCATTCCGTTCGACGTGCTGTTCGGCCCGGCCTACAAAGGCATTCCTCTGGCCGCCACCACTGCGGTCGCCCTGGCCGAACACCACGGCCGCGACCTGCCCTGGTGCTTCAACCGCAAGGAAGCCAAGGCTCATGGTGAAGGGGGCAGCCTGGTGGGCGCGCCGCTGACCGGTGAAGTGCTGATCATCGACGACGTGATCACCGCCGGCACCGCCATTCGTGAAGTGATGCAGATCATCGGTTCCCAGGAAGGCGCCAAGGCCGCCGGTGTGCTGATCGCCCTGAATCGCCAAGAGCGCGGCAACGGTGAGTTGTCTGCGATCCAGGAAGTGGAGCGTGACTTCAACATTCCGGTGGTCAGCATCGTGTCGCTGACCCAGGTGCTGGAGTTTTTGGCCGACGACCCGCAGCTCAAGCAGCATTTGCCGGCGGTTGAGGCTTATCGGGCGCAGTTCGGCGTTTAAAGATTTGCACATTCCCTGGTGGGAGCGAGCCTGCTCGCGATAGCCATTCAACATTCATGTTGGCTGAATCACCGCTATCGCGAGCAAGCTCGCTCCTACAGTGCGTAAAAAAAGACCCCGCTCAGTCTGGCTGAGCGGGGTCTTTTTATGGGTGTCGCTTACGGACGCTTGCGATTGCTGATCAACGTGCCCACGCCGGTATCGGTGAAGATCTCCAGCAGGATCGCATTCGGTACCCGGCCGTCGATGATCAAGGAGCTGCCAACGCCGCCCTGGACCGCTTCCAGTGCGCAGCGGATCTTCGGCAGCATGCCGCCGTAGATGGTGCCGTCGGCGATCAGTTCATCGACCTGTTGAGTCGACAATCCGGTCAGGACCTTGCCGGTCTTGTCCATCAGGCCGGCGATGTTGGTCAGCAGCATCAGCTTTTCCGCTTTCAGTGCTTCGGCAACCTTGCCTGCCACCAGGTCGGCGTTGATGTTGTAGGACTCACCGTTGGCGCCGACGCCGATGGGCGCGATTACCGGGATGAAGTCGCCCTTGACCAGCAGGTTCAGCAAGTCGGTGTTGATGCCGACCACTTCGCCCACATGGCCGATGTCGATGATTTCCGGCTGGGTCATCTCCGGCGTCTGGCGGGTGACGGTGAGTTTCTTCGCCCGGATCAGCTCGGCGTCTTTACCTGTCAGGCCGATGGCGCTGCCGCCATGCCGGTTGATCAGGTTGACGATGTCCTTGTTGACCTGGCCGCCGAGGACCATCTCCACCACATCCATGGTCTGCGCGTCGGTGACGCGCATGCCGTCGATGAAGTGGCTCTCGATCGACAGGCGCTTGAGCAGGTCGCCGATCTGTGGGCCACCACCGTGAACGACCACCGGGTTGATGCCCACAGCCTTCATCAGCACGATGTCGCGAGCGAAGCCGGTTTTCAGCTCCTCGCTTTCCATCGCGTTGCCGCCGTATTTGATCACCAGGGTCTTGCCGACATAGCGTCGGATATAAGGCAACGCTTCGGACAGGACCTTGGCGGTATTGGCGGCGGCTTCGCGTTCGAGGGTCATTCAGGGCTCCGGTGGTGCTTCAAAAATCAGAACGGTAGTTGAAGATCAGGTGCAACACGTTTGAGTTGGGTGTGGAACACATCCTTGATGCGCTGCAGTTCGGCTTCGTTGTCGGCTTCGAAACGCAGCACCAGCACCGGCGTGGTGTTGGATGCGCGAACCAGGCCCCAGCCTTGGGGATAGTCGACCCGCACACCATCGATGGTGGTCAGTTCGGCCCCTTCGCCCCATTGAGCGTCGTGCAGTGCATCAATGATGCTGAATTTGCTCTCTTCGGTCACATGGATATTGATTTCCGGCGTAGAAATATCGTTCGGGAAGGTCGCGAAGAGCTCTTCGGCCGTGGATTTCTCTTTGCTGAGGATCTCCAGCAGGCGTGCGGCGCTGTAGATGCCGTCGTCGAAACCGAACCAGCGCTCCTTGAAGAAGATGTGGCCGCTCATTTCGCCGGCCAGCAGGGCGCCACTCTCTTTCATTTTCTTCTTGATCAACGAGTGGCCGGTTTTCCACATCAGTGGGCGACCGCCGTATTCCTTGATCAGCGGCACCAGGCGGCGGGTGCATTTAACGTCGAAAATGATTTCGGCGTTCGGATTGCGCGCCACCACGTCACGGGCGAACAGCATCAGCAAGCGGTCCGGGAACACGACGCTGCCGGTGTTGGTGACCACGCCCACGCGGTCGCCGTCGCCGTCGAAGGCCAGGCCCAGGTCGGCGTTGGTTTCCTCGACCTTGGCGATCAGGTCTTGCAGGTTTTCCAGCTTGCCCGGGTCCGGGTGATGGTTGGGGAAGTTGCCGTCCACTTCGCAGAACAGCGGGATGACTTCGCAGTTCAGGGCTTTAATCAGTTGTGGGGCGATCACGCCGGCCGCGCCGTTGCCGCAATCGACCACCACTTTCAGGCGGCGGGAGAGCTTCACATCCTTGACGATTTCATCGTTGTAGCGCTCCAGGATGTCCACCTTGGTGACGCTGCCCTGGCCGCTGCTCAGGTCATTGGTCTTGAGGCGGGTGTGCAAGGCCTGGATCTGCTCGTTGGCGAGGGTGTCGCCGGCGATGACGATCTTGAAGCCGTTGTAGTTCGACGGGTTGTGGCTGCCAGTGAGCATCACGCCGGATTTACCGGCCAGCACGTTGGCGGCGTAGTACAGCGCTGGCGTCGGCACCAGGCCCACGTCGCTGACATGGCAACCACTGTCGGCAACCCCTTTGATCAATTGTTCAACCAGCTCGGGGCCGGACAAGCGACCATCGCGACCGACACACACGTTCGGTTCACCCTGGGCCAGGCTCTGGGAGCCGATGGCGCGGCCGATCCAATAGGCGGTTTCGGCGGTGAGGGTCTCCGGTACCACGCCACGGATGTCGTAGGCGCGGAAGATGCTGTCAGGAAAAATTGGGGCGATTGCGGCTGGGGTGTTCATGGGCGGGGCGCTCTATCAGGAAGATGACTGGACAGGCCGACGGTTCGCGTCGGCAGGCTCAAACTGAAGGGTATGACGGCGTTTTTGGCAGAGAGTTCGTGGTGGGAAAGTGCCATGAGACAGCGTTACCTCGCCTCTATCGCCTAATACATTGATTCCAAGTGGGAAACCTTGTAGCCAGCCTGTGGGCATTTTTCGTCCTGAAACAGAAGCTTAATAAAGGGGCCGGGCAAGGCGCCCGGCCTGAAACAGCTGGATCAGTGACTGCCGGAATGCCCGAAGCCACCAGCGCCGCGCTGGCTCTCGTCGAATTCTTCCACCAGTTCGAAGCGCGCCTGGACCACCGGTACCAGCACCAGTTGGGCGATGCGCTCGCCCACGGCGATGTTGAATGCCGTTTGACCACGGTTCCAGCACGACACCATCAGTTCGCCTTGGTAATCGGAGTCGATCAGGCCCACCAGGTTGCCCAGTACGATGCCATGCTTATGGCCCAGGCCCGAGCGCGGCAGGATCAACGCAGCCAGGCCTGGGTCGCCGATGTACACCGACAGGCCGGTTGGGATCAGCAGGGTCTGGCCGGGCTCCAGGACGGTGTCCTGCTTGAGCATGGCCCGCAGGTCGAGGCCGGCGGAACCCGGTGTGGCGTAATGCGGCAGCGGGAATTCGGTGCCGATGCGAGGGTCGAGGATCTTGGCTTGTAGAGCGTGCATGTCAATTAAACCTGGTTCAGCCGTTCGGCGATAAAAGTGATCAGCTGGCGGGCAATCTTGCTCTTGCTGGTCTGGGCGAAAAGGGTGGCGTGCAACTGGCGGTCGATCACGCTGCAGGCGTTTTCCTCGCTGTTGAAGCCAATGCTCGGGTTGGCGACGTCGTTGGCGACGATCAAGTCCAGGTTCTTGTCCTTGAGCTTGCGCGCGGCGTAGTCGAGCAGGTGCTCGGTTTCGGCGGCGAAGCCGACACTGAATGGACGGTCCGGGCGGGTGGCGATGGTCGCGAGGATGTCCGGGTTGCGCACCATTTGTAGTAGCAGGCCGTCGCCGCTCGTAGGGTCTTTCTTAAGTTTTTGCGGGGCGACTACTTCGGGGCGGTAGTCCGCCACCGCCGCCGAGGCGATGAACAGGTCGCACGGGATAGCCGCTTCGCAGGCCGCCAGCATGTCCCGGGCGCTGACCACGTCGATGCGGGTCACCCGATCAGGGGTCGGCAAATGCACGGGGCCGGTGATCAGCGTGACCCGGGCGCCGGCTTCCACGGCGGCTTCGGCCAGGGCGAAGCCCATTTTCCCGGAGCTGTGGTTGGTGATGTAGCGCACCGGGTCGATGTTTTCCTGGGTCGGTCCGGCGGTGATCAGCACATGCTTGCCGGTCAGTGCCTGGCGCTGGAAGCAGTCGGCGGCGCACTGGGCCAGGTCGTTGGCTTCGAGCATGCGTCCCATGCCGACATCGCCGCAGGCCTGGCTGCCGGAAGCCGGGCCAAAGACTTTCAGGTCGCGGCTTTGGAGCAATTGCAGATTGGCCTGGGTGGCCGGATCGCGCCACATGGCCTGGTTCATGGCTGGCGCGAGGGCAACCACGGCGTCGGTGGCGAGCACCAGGGTGGTCAGCAAATCATCGGCGATGCCTTGGGCCAGGCGGGCGATCAGGTCGGCCGTGGCTGGGGCGATCAGCACCAGGTCGGCCCACTTGGCCAGTTCGATATGACCCATGGCGGCTTCGGCCGCCGGGTCGAGCAGATCCAGGTGGACCGGGTGCCCGGACAGGGCCTGCATGGTCAGCGGGGTGATGAATTCACTGCCGCCGCGAGTCATGACGACCCGTACTTCCGCGCCCTGGTCGATAAGCCTGCGGACCAGCTCGGCGCTCTTGTAGGCGGCAATGCCGCCGCCGACGCCCAGAACGATGCGTTTCCGATACAGCCGCTGCATAGGCCTGCCTTTCGATTTCAATGGTCAGTGCAGGACGAACCCCACGGCAGCAGCCTGCCTGGGTGCAAATCGCCTGCAAAAAAGATGGGCTACGATATCACAGCGACCGCTACGGAACAGCGGCGCCCACAATCAGGGAGATGCTATGAGTATTCGCGACTGGCCGGTGGCCGAGCGGCCACGGGAGAGGTTACTGGAGTTGGGATCGGCGAGTCTTTCGGACGCCGAGCTTTTGGCGATTTTCTTGCGCACGGGTGTGTCGGGTAAAAGCGCCGTGGACCTGGCGCGACATCTGCTGCATCAATTTGGTGGCCTGCGGGTTTTGCTCGAGGCTGATCTGCGTACCTTCAACGCACATCTGGGGCTGGGCCCGGCGAAATTCGCGCAGTTGCAGGCCGTGCTGGAGATGGGGCGTCGGCATCTGGCCGAAAATTTGCGGCGGGAATCGGTGCTGGAGAGCCCGCTGGCCGTGCGGGACTACCTCAAGGCCATGTTGCGTCACGAGCCTCATGAAGTGTTTGGATGTCTGTTCCTCGATTCCCGGCATCGGGTGTTGGCGTATGAGGCGCTGTTTCGCGGTTCCATCGACAGTGCGAGTGTCTATCCCCGGCAGGTGGTCAAGCGCGCCCTGGCCCATAACGCCGCAGCGTTGATCCTGTGCCACAACCACCCCTCCGGCAACACCGAGCCCAGCCAGGCCGACCGGGTACTCACTGAGCGGCTTCAGGAAGCACTGGAGTTGATCGATGTGCGGGTGCTCGACCACTTCATCGTCGGCGATGGTGAGCCGCTGTCCATGGCGGAGTATGGGTGGATGTAGCCACGGTCAGGCTTGAATAATCCCTTGTGGGAGCAAAGCTTGCTCGCGATAGCGGTTTTACAGCCAACGGAAGTGTTGTATGTAACGACGTCATCGCGAGCAAGCTTTGCTCCCACAGGGGGGCTGGCAGTGGTTACTTGATACTGACCTTGGAGTAATCCTGCCGCCCAAACGGGCTGACCGAGTAACCCTGCACATCCTTGCGGGTCAGGGCGAACGCGGTCGGGTGCGCCAGGGGCAGCCACAGGGCCTGTTGCTGGATCTGCGCCTGGGCCTGCTCATAGAGTTTGGTGCGCACGCCCTGCTCGCTCGTGGTTTTGCCGGCACTGATCACTTTATCCAGGTCCGGGTTGCAATAACGGGCGAAGTTGGTGCCGGACTTGAGTGCCGCGCAGGAAAACTGCGGCGTGAGGAAGTTGTCCGGGTCACCGTTGTCACCGGCCCAGCCCATGAACAGCAAGTCATGTTCGCCGGCCTTGGCGCGACGGATCAGTTCGCCCCATTCGATCACGCGAATCTCGGCCTGAATGCCGATCTGCGCCAGGTCGGCCTGCAGCAGCTGCGCGCCCAGACTGGGGTTGGGGTTCAGCAGGCTGCCGGAAGGGCGGGTCCAGATGGTGGTCTGAAAGCCGTCCTTCAAACCGGCCCTGGCCAGAAGATCACGGGCCTTGGCCGGGTCATGGGCGTAACCGGGCAAGTTTTTGGCGTAGCTCCAGGTGTTCGGAGGGTAGGGGCCCTTGGCCGCTTCGGCGGTGCCCTCGAAAACGGCCTTGAGGTAGCTGGCCTTGTCGAAGGCCAGGTTGACGGCTTGTCGAACCTCGGGCTTGTCGAAGGGCGGGTGCTGGCTGTTGATCGCCACGAACGCGGTCATGAAGGCGTCGGTCTGCGCCACTTTCAACGTCGGCTCCTGCCTGGCGGCCTGGACGTCCTGCGGCTTGGGTGACAGGGCGATCTGGCATTCGTTGCGCCGCAGTTTTTGCAGGCGCACATTCGCGTCCGGCGTGATGGCGAAGATCAGCGGATCCACCTGGGGCTTGCCGGCGAAATAGTCGTGGTTGGCCTTGTAGCGAATCGAAGCGTCTTTCTGGAACCGGTTGAAAATGAACGGGCCTGTGCCGATGGGCTGATTGTTGAGTGCTTCTGGCGTGCCGGCTTTCATCAGCTGATCGGCGTATTCGGCCGAATAGATGGAGGCAAAGCCCATGCTCAAGGTGGCCAGGAAGGTCGAATCCGCATGATCGAGGATGAAGCGCACGGTCAGCGGGTCCAGCGCGTCGATTTTCTTGATCAAGCTCGGTAGCTGCATGGACTGGGCGTGGGGGAAACCGCTCTGGGCGATTTTGTGCCAAGGGTTTGCCGGGTCAAGCATGCGTTCGAAGCTGAACTTGACGTCCTCGGCGGTCAGATCGCGGCGCGGCGTGAAGTATTCGGTCCGGTGGAATTTGACCTGGGGGCGCAGCTTGAACACGTAGGTCAGTCCATCGGACGAGACTTCCCAGCTCTCGGCGAGGCTGGGGATGACCTTGCCGCTGGCGGTGTCGAAATCCACCAGGCGATTCATCAGCACGTCGGCGGATGCGTTGGTGGTGGTCAGCGAATTGTACTGAACGACATCGAATCCTTCCGGGCTGGCCTCGGTGCAAACGCTCAGGGCGGCGGCCTGGGCCAGCGGGCTGATCAGCAGAGGGGCGAGCAACAGTGGGAGGGCAGCGAGGCGCATGGTCGGTTTCCTGTGCAAGTCGAAGGCCCATCTGCATGTGCAGTCTGGAAAAGACCTACCCTAGTGGCCTCGTTGGAAAATAACTATCCCCTTTTTGCATTTTCCGGCACCCTGCGGCGCTGTATTAACGGCTCAAGCTCGGCATCGGTTAAAAAAACCGGCCTGCAGCGACGAGCGGTCAAAGGCGGCGCCAGCCTGTGCCCCAGCCGTTCGGGGGCGTTACGCGTCGCTTTCCAACGAAGACAAATCACACCGGCAGTTGTTGCACTGTGGTCTTTCTGGTATAAAGCAGCGCTCTTTTCTAGGGGCCCGGTTCCTTCACTGTAGGTGTAGCCGGTAAGACCCTTAAAGAAACGCGGCGCCTGGCGCCAAATGACTGAGAGATTAAGCGGCCAACCCATGCCGGGTTGGGCATGTGGTTTTAGAGGGCTGAGGCATGTCGAGAGTCTGTCAAGTTACCGGTAAGGGTCCGGTGACTGGGAATAACATTTCCCACGCAAACAACAAAACCCGTCGTCGTTTCCTGCCGAACCTGCAGCATCACCGCTTCTGGGTTGAAGAAGAGAAACGTTTTGTGCGTCTGCGCGTATCTGCCAAAGGCATGCGTATCATCGACAAGCGTGGCATCAGTGTCGTGCTGGCCGAACTTCGTCGCGATGGCAAGGTTTAAGGGAGCTAATCATGCGTGAATTGATTCGTTTGATCTCGAGCGCCGGTACTGGTCACTTCTACACTACCGACAAGAACAAGCGTACTACCCCGGACAAAATCGAGATCAAGAAATATGATCCGGTTGTTCGCAAGCACGTGATCTACAAGGAAGGCAAAATCAAGTAATTGATTTTTCCCTACTTACGAAAAAGGCCCGTATCGCAAGATACGGGCCTTTTTTGTTGCCGGATTTTTGTTGCCTATTGGGGCCTCATCGCGAGCAGGCTCGCTCCCACAGGGCATTGTGCTTGCCTGAAACTCAGGCATTACACAACGCCAATGTGGGAGCGAGCCTGCTCGCGATGAGGCCAGGTCTAACGATGCAAATCCTCAAACCTTCTGTTCAAACACCACATAAATCTTGCGGCACGCCTCCAACACTTCCCAAGTGCCGGTGAACCCCGCCGGGATCACGAAGCGGTCGCCGGCCCGCAGGGTCTTGGCATTGCCATCATTGTCCCGCAGCACGGAAACGCCCTGGACGATCTCGCAGTATTCATGTTCGGTGTAGTTGACCGTCCACTGGCCGACCGCGCCTTCCCACACGCCTGCATTCATTTGCCCGCAAGGGCTGCTGTAGTGGTTGAACACCGTTTGTTCGGGATCACCCTTGAGTACCTTGGCTGCGTCCGGGCGATAGCGTTCGGCGGTGGTACTGGCCTGACTGAAATCGACGATGTCCTGGATGCTCATGCGGCAATTCTCCGGTAATGACGGCGCGAATGGCTGGAAGAGCCAAAGTCTATGTTTATTAAAACGAACATCGCAAGGCCGTTTGCCAGCGTTGTGTCAAATATATTGAAACATTACCAGCCGCTGGTTTAGGGTGGCGGGTGCCCCGCGCCGAAAACAGCGCCGAAAACAGGCCGGCTGGGCAGAATTCGTGGAGCGCTGCGCATCGCGTGGCGTTCGTACTCAATAAGAGGAGGACACTCGCATGACCACCCTGACTCGTGCCGACTGGGAACAACGCGCCCGCGACCTGAAGATCGAAGGCCGCGCCTTCATCAACGGCGAATACACCGATGCGGTGTCCGGCGAAACCTTTGATTGCCTCAGCCCGGTGGATGGCCGTGTGCTGGGCAAGATCGCCAGTTGCGACGTCGCCGACGCCCAACGTGCCGTCGAAAACGCCCGCACCACCTTCAACTCCGGTGTCTGGTCGCGCCTGGCGCCGAGCAAGCGTAAAGCGACCATGATCCGCTTTGCCGGCCTGCTCAAGCAGAACGCCGAAGAACTGGCGCTGCTCGAAACCCTGGACATGGGCAAGCCGATCAGCGACTCCTTGAATATCGATGTTCCCGGTGCAGCTCAAGCGTTGAGCTGGAGCGGTGAAGCCATCGACAAGATTTACGATGAAGTGGCCGCGACCCCCCACGATCAGTTGGGCCTGGTGACCCGTGAACCGGTGGGCGTCGTAGGCGCTATCGTGCCGTGGAATTTCCCACTGATGATGGCCTGCTGGAAGCTCGGCCCGGCGCTGTCCACCGGTAACTCGGTGGTGCTCAAGCCGTCGGAAAAATCCCCGCTCACCGCTATCCGCATTGCCGCATTGGCAGTGGAGGCCGGTATTCCCAAGGGCGTGCTCAACGTGCTGCCGGGCTACGGCCACACGGTTGGCAAGGCCCTTGCCCTGCACATGGACGTCGATACCCTGGTGTTCACCGGTTCCACCAAAATCGCCAAGCAACTGATGGTTTACTCGGGCGAGTCCAACATGAAGCGTGTCTGGCTGGAAGCCGGCGGCAAGAGCCCGAACATCGTGTTCGCCGATGCCCCGGACCTGCAAGCCGCCGCCGAGTCCGCCGCCAGTGCCATTGCCTTCAACCAGGGCGAAGTCTGCACCGCCGGCTCGCGACTGTTGGTGGAGCGTTCCATCAAGGACACCTTCCTGCCGCTGGTGATTGAAGCGCTCAAGGGCTGGAAACCTGGCAACCCCCTGGACCCGGCCACCAATGTCGGCGCCCTGGTGGATACCCAGCAGATGAACACCGTGCTGTCCTACATTGAGGCCGGTCACAGCGACGGCGCCAAGCTGGTGGCCGGCGGCAAGCGGATCCTCGAAGAAACCGGCGGCACCTATGTCGAGCCGACGATTTTCGACGGGGTGAGCAACGCCATGAAAATCGCCCAGGAAGAGATTTTCGGTCCGGTGCTGTCGGTCATCGCTTTCGATACCGCCGAGGAGGCCATCCAGATCGCCAACGACACGCCGTACGGCCTGGCCGCGGCGGTATGGACCAAGGACATTTCCAAGGCTCACCTGACCGCCAAGGCGCTGCGTGCTGGCAGCGTTTGGGTCAACCAGTATGACGGCGGCGACATGACCGCACCGTTCGGCGGCTTCAAGCAGTCGGGTAACGGCCGCGACAAGTCGCTGCATGCGTTCGACAAGTACACCGAGCTGAAGGCGACCTGGATCAAGCTCTGACAGGGGCGGCCCCGGATCCTGTTCGGGGCTGCATGCAGTGCTGGTCCCCTGTGGGAGCGAGCCTGCTCGCGATAGCGGTGTAACAGTCGACGACTCTGTTGAATGTTGCGCCGCTATCGCGAGCAGGCTCGCTCCCACAGTGTTTTGTGGGGCCTGAAAATCGATAACTATCCACAGGAGCGTGGAAATGCGTTGGGCGACCTATTTCGCCGTGTTGGCATCTGTCCTGAGTGTCGGCTTGGCGCTGGGCGTGAGCATGCCGCTGGTGTCGCTGCGTCTGGAAGGCTGGGGTTATGGTTCGTTTGCCATCGGGGTGATGGCCGCCATGCCGGCCGTTGGGGTGCTGGTCGGGGCCAAGGTGTCGAGTCGGCTTGCGGCGCGGTTCGGCACGGCGGCGTTGATGCGCTTGTGCCTGTGGGGTGGGGCGGTGTCCATCGGGTTGCTGGCGCTGTTGCCCAGCTATCCGGTCTGGTTGGTGCTGCGGCTGATGATCGGCGTCGTCCTGACCCTGGTGTTCATTCTGGGTGAAAGCTGGATCAACCAACTGGTGATCGAACAATGGCGCGGACGGTTGGTGGCGTTGTACGGCAGCAGTTACGCCCTGAGTCAGTTGTCTGGTCCGTTGCTGCTGGGTGCGCTGGGGACTGATCACGATTATGGCTTTTGGGTGGGTGTCGGGCTTTTGCTGGTTTCGCCGTTGCTGTTGCTGGGACGCAGCGGTGCGCCCAGCAGTGAAGCCTGCAGCGTCACTTTCAAGGATCTATGGGCGTTTTGTCGTGGGTTGCCGGCAATCGCCTGGGCGGTGTCGTTGTTCGCGGCGTTCGAGGCAATGATCCTGACTCTGCTGCCGGTTTACTGTTTGCGTCAGGGCTTCAGCGCCGACATTGCGCTGGCGATGGTCAGCACGGTAGTGGTCGGTGATGCCTTGTTGCAGTTGCCCATTGGCGCTCTTGCGGACCGCCTGTCGCGCCGGTCGTTGTTCACTGGCTGTGCGGTGGCGCTGATGCTGTCGAGCCTGGCGGTTCCACTGCTGATCGATACCTTGCTGATCTGGCCACTGTGGGTGCTGTTTGGCGCCAGCGCAGGCGGGTTGTTCACCTTGTCACTGATCCTGATCGGCGAGCGTTATCGCGACGATGCACTGGTGCGGGCCAACGCCCATATTGCCCAGTTGTGGGGGATCGGTTGCCTGATTGGCCCACTGGCGGCGGGGGCGGGCAGTCAATGGATCAGTGGGCATGCGCTGCCCTTGTTCATGGCCGCGGGAGCGTTCGGCTTGGTGGTTCTGTTGTTGCGCCAAGGGGCGTTTGGCGCCACGCAACCTGCCTGAACAAAGTGAAGCCTTGGGAAACGTGCTGAACCCGGGGCTTCTACAGCATTCGCTCCAGCCCAACGGTGGTGGCGAACCAGGCGTTGAAGCGGCGCCACCAACTGCCGGGTTCGCGGTCCAGGTCATGCAGTTGGCCGTTGTCTTCGGTGGTCCATATCAGCTTCCCGTCCTTCAGGCGGGCCTGGTAACTCAGGGCCGGTGCCATGCCCTGCAAGGCCAGTTCGCGCACTTGGCCGGCGAGTTCGGGACTGTCGACCAAGACCCCCACTTCGGTGTTCCACAGCACTGAACGCGGATCGAAATTGAACGAGCCGATGAAGGATTTCTTCCGGTCGAAGATGATCGCCTTGCTATGCAGGCTGGAGTCCGATTCGCCGTAGGACTTGCTGTAGAACAAATGGGGGCTGCCACCCGTGTCCCCGGGCTGGCGACGCAATTCGTACAGCCGCACCCCATGTTGCAGCAAAGCCCTGCGATACGGCGCGTAACCGCCGTGCACCGCCGGTACGTCGGTGGCCTCCAGGGAGTTGGTCAAAAGACTCACCGCCACTCCGGCATCGGCGCGGCTGGTCAGGTAGACCAACCCTGGCTGGCCGGGTACAAAGTAGGCCGAAATCATGATCAGTTCTTCACTGACCCCCGTCAGCTCCGGGCCCAATTGCGTGGTCAGCAACAACTGCGGGTCAGGCTCATCCCTGGCCAGTACTTTGCTGGGTGCATCCCACAGCGCCTGGTTCCAGGCCCAGATCAATTGCCTGCGCCAGATGTCCAGGCGCGGTTGGGTCCGGTAGGAGGTCAACTGCTGGTAAAGCGCGTGATTTTCCTTGTGCGTCTGCTCCAGTGACTCTTGCAGGCGTAGGCGGCTGTTGGCCAGATCCTTGGGGGTTGGCCGACGGGACAGGAATTGTTCGATGGGTTTGCTCAGGGCGCTGTTCCAGTATTGGTCGAAGCTGTGCCCCAATTGTTCGGCCACCGGCCCAACGCCAAGCAGGTCGATGTCGGTGAAGTTCAGGTTGGGTTCGGCGTCGAAATATTCATCCCCCAGATTGCGACCGCCGACGATGGCCATGCTGTTGTCCGCCAGCCAGAGCTTGTTGTGCATGCGCCGGTGTTGCAATGAGAGGTTGAGCAGCCGCCCGAGGCTGCGGGTTACCCCGGTGGCGCGCCCCAGATGAAGTGGGTTGAACAGGCGTATCTGGATCCGCGGATGAGCGGCGAGGGTCGCGATGATCTGATCCTGGCCATCGCTGGTGGTGTCATCCAGCAGGATGCGCACGCGTACGCCGCGGTCGGCGGCTTTGAGCAATTCATCCACCAGCATTCGCGTGCTGATGCCGTCATGAACGATGTAGTACTGCAAATCCAGGCTGCTTTGGGCGTTGCGGATCAACTCGGCCCGGGCGGAGAAGGCGTCGGTACTGTCAGATAGCAGGCGGAAACCCGAGCGTCCCTCGTGTGGAGCGGCCTGGGCCTGTACCGAGCGTCCGAACGAAGATTCGGTTGCCGGGAGCGCCTGGGAAGGTTCGCGGGTGATGTCAAAACTGGCACAGCCGCCCAGCAGCGAGGCGACTAGCAGGAGCACAGGCAGGATGGGTCTGGGTCTCACGTAGGCTCGTTCCGCTTGTTTGCGTTGATCGGCTTGTGGGTGCTGCTTCCCTGAGTAAAGCTCAGACGGCGTCGAGTCGGGTTTCGTTCAACAACGCAATGGCCGCGGCGCCGACCTTGCGGACGGCGTCCTCGATCTGTGCCGTTGGTTTGGCAGCGTAGTTCATGCGCAGGCAATTGCGGTACTTGCCCGAGGCGGAAAATATGCTGCCGACCGCCACCTGCACGCCCTGGTCATGCAGGACCCGATTAAGCTTGAGTGTATCGAAGCCTTCGGGGAGTTCGACCCAGAGCATAAAGCTGCCGCGCGGGCGGCTGGCGCGAGTACCCGCTGGAAAATAGCGGCTGACCCAGTCGATCATGACGTCGCGATTGCGTTGGTATTGGCTGCGCATCCGCCGCAAATGCGGTTCGAAGTGCCCGCCCTTGAGAAACTCCGCAATGGCTATCTGCGGTTGCGGTGCGGTGGAGCCGGTGCTGATGTATTTCATGTGCAGCACCCGTTCCAGATAGCGGCCGGGTGCGACCCAGCCCACTCGCAAACCCGGTGCCAGTGTCTTGGAAAAAGAACTGCAGAGTAGGACGCGGCCATCGTCGTCGAAGGATTTGATCGTGCGGGGGCGCGGGTAGGTGTAGGCCAGTTCCCCATACACATCGTCCTCGATAATCGCCACGTCGAAGCGCTGCGCCAAGGTCAGCAACGCGCGTTTGTTGGCCTCGGGCATGATGTAGCCTAGCGGGTTGTTACAACTGGGCGTCAACTGTATGGCCTTGATGGGCCACTGTTCCAGCGCCAGCTCCAGGGCCTCCAGGCTGATGCCGGTCAGTGGATCGGTGGGGATTTCCAGGGCCTTCATGCCCAGGCCCTTGAGGGTTTGCATGGCGCCGTGAAAGCTGGGGGAGTCCACCGCGACGATATCGCCTTGTTCACAGGTGGCGCGGATGCTGACCGACAGCGCTTCGTGACAGCCCGTGGTGACGATCAGGTCGCCGGCTCCCAGTTTGCAACCCGAGTCCAGCGACAGGCGAGCGATCTGTTCGCGCAGCGCGAGGTTGCCGTAGATGTTGTCGTAATACAGGCCCGGCATGTCTTGCCGGCGGCTGATCTGCGCCAGGCTGCGCAACAGCGGTTTCATGGTCGGCGAGTTGATATCCGGCATGCCTCGGCCCAGTTGCACCACGTCTTTGCGTGGTACCGAGCGTATCAGCTCCAGCACTTGGTCCCATTGGGAGATGTCCACCGGTCGTTGGGCTGGGCGACCCACTACCGGCAGGTCCGGCAGTTCACGGCTGGCCGGTACGAAATACCCTGATTTGGGTTTTGGCATCGCCAGCCCGCTGTCCTCCAGCACGCGATAGGCCTGCTGCACCGTACTCAGGCTGACACCGTGCTCCATGCTCAGCGCGCGCACTGACGGCAGCCGGTCGCCGGGACGGTAGAAGCCCTGTTCGATGCGGGTGCCGAGCAATTCGGCGAGGTTCACATAAAGGGTCATGGCGCGCTCTCGATGAAGTGGACAACGGTAACCAATACAGTTGCGGCGGAAAAAGACAATTCAGTGTCGAAAAGCCGCAATCTGTATGCATGGAAAACACATTGTTTGAATCTGTATTGATTATGGCCGTCCGCGCATCATGAAAGCTCTGGCTACCCAAGTAAACAGGAGCGATCAAAATGAACGGCTTGAGCGATGTGCGGCTGACGTTACACAGCCAGGAACTGGCGGCGGGGCAGGAAAAGGAGCTACGCAATGCGATGTTGCACAGTGCCCCGTCCAGCCTGAGCCGCTGGGCCCTGTTCTGGCGTCGTCTGCATACACGCAAGGCCTTGTTGGAGCTCACACCGGAACAGTTGCGCGATATCGGGCTGAGCCGAGAGCAGGCGCGGGAGGAGGGCTTGAAGCCGTTCTGGCGGCTTTGAAGCGGTACCGGGCCTGAAACTGCTATCGCGGGCACGCCTTGCTCTTACAGCCCTCTCTCAATCTGTGCGAGCAAGGCGTGCCCGCGATAGCGTCACCAGTAGCGCTGGGCGCTTTAAACCAACTCTTTCAACCGATGCCACAGCATCCCCAGTGCCAACAGTGGCGAGCGCAGATGCTTTCCGCCCGGGAAGGTCATGTGCGGCACCTGGGCGAACAGATCGAAACCACCACTCTGTTGCCCACTGATGGCTTCGGCCAACAGCTTGCCGGCCAGGTGCGTGGCATTCACTCCGTGGCCGGAGTAGGCCTGGGCGAAGTACACGTTGGGCTGATCCTTGAGTCGACCGATCTGCGGCAAGCGGTTGGCGCCGATGCCGATCATCCCGCCCCATTGAAAGTCGATTTTCACCTGCGCCAGTTGCGGGAACACCTTGAGCATTTTCGGACGCATGTACGCGCCAATGTCTTGCGGGTCACGACCCGAGTAATGGCAGGCTCCGCCGAACAGTAAGCGTCGATCCGCGGAAAGCCGGTAGTAATCCAGCGCCACCCGTTGATCACAGACCGCCATGTTCTGCGGCAACAACGCCTGGGCCTGAGCCTCGCTCAAAGGTTCAGTGGCGATGATGTAGCTGCCGGCGGGCAGGACCTTGCCACTGAGTTCCGGGTTGAGCCCATTGAGGTAGGCGTTGCAGCCCAGCACCAGGGTCTTGGCCCGGACCGCGCCCTGTTGGGTGTGCACCTTCACTTCCGGGCCGTAATCAATGCGCGTGACCGCCGATTGCTCGAACAGCCGGACCCCCAGTTGCTGCGCGGCGCAGGCTTCGCCCAGGGCCAGGTTCAGCGGATGCAAATGGCCCGAGCCCATGTCGATCAGGCCGCCGACGTAGCGATCCGAACCCACCACACTGTGCATTTCGTGGGCTTGCAGCAGCCGGGTCTGATGGCGATACCCCAGGCTGCGCAGCTCTTCGGCGTCCTCAGCGAAACCTTCCAGGTCGCCTGGCTTGTTGGCGAGGTCGCAATAACCCCAGGTGAGGTCGCAGTGGATCTGAAAGCGCTCGACCCGTTGACGGACGATTTCCACCGCCTCAAGGCCCATGAGCTTCATCTGGCGTACGCCGTCGGCACCGATGACCGGGGCGAACTGATCGAGGCCATGACCGACGCCGCGAATCAGTTGACCGCCGTTGCGCCCGCTGGCCCCCCAGCCGATCTTGTGCGCTTCCAGCAGCACTACGCTCATGCCGCGCTCGGCCAGTTCGATCGCTGTGTTCAACCCCGAGAACCCACCGCCTACCACGCAGACATCCGCCACCAGCTCGCCCTGCAGCAGCGGATGATCCGGTTGCGGCAAGCTGCTGGCGGCGTAGTAAGAGGCGGCGTGCGAATGGCTCGGGACAGGTTGCTGAACACGGGCGTTCATGTGCGTAATCCTGATTATTGTGTTTGAGAAATTTTACGGAGCATAAGCCGGGGATTCGTCCATGGGCAACACCGGTCGGTTGGCGCTGTCTGGGACAGGGCTTTTCGTGCAGAATCCTGCCTTGTCCCGTCTCGGTAGCCGCTTCGATGAGCTGCAACAGTCAAAAAATCCGCACGCTGCGCCAACAGATTCCCTCGTTCGAGTGCGTACCGGGCTGCCATGACTGCTGCGGGCCAGTGACCACCTCGCCTGAGGAAATGGCCCGCTTGCCACGCAAGACTCGCGCCGAACAGGACGCGGCCATGGAAGCGCTCGACTGTGTGCACTTGGGACCCAATGGCTGCACAGTCTATGACGAGCGGCCGCTGATCTGCCGGTTGTTCGGCACCACGGCGACCTTGCCGTGTCCCAATGGCCGGCGGCCGGTGGAACTGATTCATCCGCGGGTCGAGAAGCAGATTCACGAATATATGGCCAGCACCCGGCAGGTATTGGTGTAGCCAAGAACGCCCCTCAATCCGGAATCGGCAGGTTCAAGCTCTCCTTCACTTCTTCCATCACGATGTAGCTCTTGGATTCGCGCACGTGGGGCAGCTTGAGCAGGATGTCGCCCAGCAGCTTGCGGTACGAAGCCATCTCGGAAATCCGCGCTTTCACCAGATAGTCAAAGTCGCCTGACACCAGATGGCATTCGAGCACGTGAGGCAATTTCAGCACCGCGCGCCGGAATTCTTCAAAGGTGTCGCCGGATTTGTAGTCGAGGCTGATTTCGACGAACACCAGCAGACTTCCCTTCAGATGCTGCGGATTGAGCCGGGCGTTGTAGCCCATGATGATTCCCTCGCGCTCCAGGCGACGAACCCGCTCGGTGCAGGGCGTGGTGGAGAGGCCGACCTTTTCCCCAAGCTCCGTAAAGGAAATCCGTCCATCCGCCTGGAGGATGCGCAGGATGTTGCGGTCGATCTTGTCCAGCTCACGTTTGGTCTGAGTGTTGGTCCGCACAGGTGATGCTCCTCCATGAAAAGGGTTTTTGCCGAGAATTCTCGCCAAATATAGGCATTTATATAGTGAAAAGCACTGCCTGATCTTTTCTAAACTGCGCACATTACGGTCTGTACAACAAAACGTCAGCGGTTATCCGCGATGAGGGCTTCAACATGCGCGTTCTGGTTTTAGGTAGCGGCGTCATCGGTACCGTCAGTGCTTACTACCTGGCCCGTGCCGGGTTTGAAGTCGTGGTGGTTGATCGTCAGCCGGCGCCAGCCATGGAAACCAGTTTTGCCAATGCCGGCCAGGTGTCGCCGGGTTATGCCTCGCCGTGGGCCGCACCAGGTGTGCCACTCAAGGCCATCAAGTGGCTGTTGCAGCGCCACGCACCGCTGGCGATCAAAGCCACCGCTGACATCGACCAGTACCTGTGGATGGCGCAGATGCTGCGCAACTGCACCGCCAATCGTTATGCCGTGAACAAGGAGCGCATGGTGCGCCTGTCCGAGTACAGCCGCGACTGCCTCGACGAACTGCGCGCCGAAACCGGGATTGCCTACGAAGGCCGCAGTCTGGGGACCACTCAATTGTTCCGTACCCAGGCTCAGGTTGATGGTGCGGCCAAAGACATCGCCGTGCTGAAAGAGTCCGGTGTGCCCTTCGAAGTGCTGGACCGTGAAGGCATTGCCCGCGTCGAGCCGGCATTGGCCAATGTCACCGACATCCTGGCCGGAGCCTTGCGTCTGCCCAATGACCAGACTGGCGACTGTCAGATGTTTACCACGCGTCTGGCGCAAATGGCCGTGAAACTCGGTGTGGAATTCCGCTTTGGCCAGGATATCCAGCGCCTGGACTACGCCGGTGATCGCATCAACGGCGTCTGGATCGACGGCAAGCTGGAAACCGCCGACCGCTACGTCCTGGCCCTGGGCAGTTACTCACCGCAATTGCTCAAACCGCTGGGCATTCGTGCACCGGTGTATCCGCTCAAGGGTTATTCCCTGACGGTGCCGATCACCAATCCGGCGATGGCTCCGACCTCGACCATTCTCGACGAAACCTACAAGGTCGCGATTACCCGGTTCGATAACCGCATCCGAGTGGGCGGCATGGCTGAAATTGCCGGTTTCGACCTGTCTCTCAACCCGCGTCGGCGGGAAACCCTGGAGATGATCGTCAACGACCTTTATCCTCAGGGCGGCGATCTGGCCCAGGCCAGTTTCTGGACCGGTCTGCGTCCGACCACTCCGGATGGCACGCCGATCGTGGGCGCCACCCCGTTCAAGAACCTGTTCCTGAACACCGGCCACGGCACCCTCGGTTGGACCATGGCCTGTGGTTCCGGGCGCTTGCTGGCGGACCTGATGGCGAAGAAAAAACCACAGATCAGCGCCGAAGGCCTCGATATTTCCCGTTATGGCAGTAAACACCAGGAGTCTGCAAAACATGTCAATCCAGCGCCAGCTCACCAATGACCGCATGAGTCAGGTCGTCCTGCACAACGGCACTGTTTACCTGGCCGGGCAGGTTGGCGACGACATGAGTGCCGGTATCGAACAGCAGACCCGTGAAACCCTGGCCAATATCGAGCGTTTGCTGGACCTGGCCGGGACCGACAAAAATCATCTGTTGTCGGTGACGATTTACCTGAAAGACATCGACGCCCATTTCGAAGGCATGAACGCGATCTGGGACAAATGGCTGCCCAAGGGCGTCGCGCCGGCCCGGGCCACTGTGCAAGCCAAACTGTGCGAACCGGAAATCCTGGTGGAGCTGTCCGTCGTGGCAGCGCTGCCCTAAACCCGGAAAACGATCCCTCTTGCGGTGCTGTTGGTGGTTCATGCCGTCAGCCAGCGCCGTTTTTTTTACCTAGTCCGCCTAGAAGCCTGCCGCCATGCGTCCTGCCCGTGCTCTGATCGACCTTCAAGCCTTACGTCACAACTACCAATTGGCCCGCGAAGTGACGGGGGCCAAAGCTCTTGCGGTGATCAAGGCCGATGCCTATGGGCACGGCGCAGTGCGCTGCGCCGAGGCTTTGCAGGACACGGCCGATGGGTTTGCCGTGGCTTGCATCGAAGAAGCGCTGGAACTGCGGGCCGGCGGGATTCGTGGGCCGGTCTTGCTGCTGGAAGGATTCTTCGAGGCCGATGAACTGTCGCTGATCGTCGAACACGATTTCTGGTGTGTGGTGCATTCGTTGTGGCAGCTCGAAGCGATTGAAAACGCGACCCTGAGCAAGCCGATTACGGTCTGGCTCAAGCTCGACTCGGGGATGCATCGGGTGGGGCTGCATCCGGCGGATTATCAGGCGGCCTATCGTCGACTGCTGGCCAGCGGCAAGGTGGCGAAGATCGTGTTGATGAGCCATTTCGCCCGCGCCGATGAACTGCACGATCCCAGCAGCACCGAGCAACTGGCCGTGTTCGAGGCGGCCCGCCAGGGGCTGGCGGCGCAGATCAGTTTGCGCAACTCCCCGGCAGTGCTGGGTTGGCCGCAGATACCAAGCGACTGGGTGCGGCCAGGCATCATGCTGTACGGTGCGACCCCCTTCGAGGAAGCCAACGCCGTCGCTGCGCGGCTGCAGCCGGTCATGACTCTGGAGTCCAAGATCATCAGCGTGCGTGAATTGCCCGCCGGCGAGCCGGTGGGGTATGGCGCCCGTTTTGTCACCGCGCAACCGACGCGGGTCGGCGTGGTTGCCATGGGATACGCCGACGGTTACCCGCGCCAGGCGCCGAACGGTACGCCGGTGCTGGTGCACGGGCAGCCTAGTCAACTGGTCGGTCGGGTCTCCATGGACATGCTGTGTGTCGACTTGACGAATATCCCCAACGCCGGGCTCGGTTCGACCGTGGAGCTGTGGGGCAAGACTATCCTGGCCAGTGATGTCGCGAAGGCGGCCGGCACGATTCCTTATCAGATTTTCTGCAACCTGCGCCGGGTTCCACGGCTCTATTCCGGGGGCTGACGCAAAGCGCAATCTACCGAAAGTCGCTTCACCGCACGGGATTGAGGTCAAAGTGTTGTAAATACTGAACGCTGTCGCCATGATAACGCTCACTTTCCACACAACCTGATTCCCTGGAGGCTCCAGCATTGGACGTCGGTGAACGACTGCAATCCATTCGTAAACTCAAAGGCCTTTCCCAGCGTGAACTCGCCAAGCGCGCGGGCGTCACCAACAGCACCATTTCGATGATCGAGAAAAACAGCGTCAGCCCCTCGATCAGCTCGCTGCGTAAGGTCCTTGGCGGGATTCCCATGTCCATGGTCGAGTTTTTCTCCGAAGAAATTCTGCAGGAGAAACCGACTCAGATCGTCTACAAAGCCAATGAACTGATCGACATTTCCGACGGTGCCGTCACCATGAAACTGGTGGGCCGGGCGCACCCCAGCCGGGCGATTGCCTTTCTCAACGAGATCTACCCGCCTGGCGCCGATACCGGTGACGAGATGCTTACCCATGAGGGCGAAGAGACCGGGATTCTGGTGGAAGGGCGGCTGGAGTTGGTGGTCGGCGCCGAAACCTTCGTACTCGAAGCGGGCGATAGCTACTATTTCGAGAGCACCAAGCCACACCGTTTCCGTAATCCGTTCGATGCGCCGGCGCGACTGATCAGCGCAGCCACACCGGCCAATTTCTAGGAAAAGAGGCGCCGTGCCCGGACGGCAAAGGCGCCCGAAGGATGAGCTGTCATGACAAACAAGACCCTTGCGACTTTGGGGTTGTTTCAGTGTGACGGCCTTCCCGCTATACTTGCGCCCGCCTGCAAACCGTGGCCGCAGGCGTGACTAGCCACCATTGAGGGTGTACGCGTGAATCTAATTATGAAAATGCTGGCTGCACCAGCAACCGTATTGGCCCTATGGGCAGCCAGTGTCCAAGCAGCGCCCAACGACGAAATCGCCAAGCGCCTTGAACCGGTCGGCCAGGTCTGCGTTCAGGGGCAGGAATGCAAGGGCATGGAGGTCGTGGCTTCGGCTGGCGGCGGTGGAGCCAAGACGCCGAAGGATGTTATTGCAAAACACTGCAATGCTTGCCACGGCACCGGCCTGCTGGGCGCTCCGAAAATCGGCGACACGGCTGCCTGGAAAGAGCGCGCCGATCATCAGGGCGGCCTCGACGGCATCCTGGCCAAGGCGATCACTGGCATCAACGCCATGCCGCCTAAAGGCACCTGCGCCGATTGCTCGGATGAAGAGCTCATGGGCGCGATCAAAGAGATGTCGGGTCTGTAATAGCCAGCATCTTCCACAAGAAAGCCGCTTACGAGCGGCTTTTTTGTGCCCGGTGGTTTTACAAAGGCTGTTCATCGCAACCAAGACCCGGCAAGCTCGGTCCAACCCACATTCATGGAATGTCCCGGAGGGTCGGATGGTGCAGTTGTGTTCAATCGAACAGGCGGTGGATGACGTACTCGCGCGCCTGCCAGCGCACATTCATCTGGGGATGCCCCTGGGGTTGGGCAAACCCAATCTGTTCGCCAACGCCCTGTACCGGCGTATCGCGCAACTGCCTGAGCGACAACTGACCATCTACACCGCTCTGAGCCTGGGCCGACCCAATCTGGGCGATGGTTTGCAGAAGCGCTTTCTCGAGCCCTTTATCGAACGGGTCTTTGGCGATTATCCGGAACTGGATTACCTGGCCGATCTGCACCGTGACAGCCTGCCGGCCAACATCCACGTCCAGCAATTCTTCCTGCAACCGGGCAGCCTGTTGCACAGCGAGTCGGCCCAGCAGGATTACGTCAGCAGCAACTACAGCCACGCCGCGCGGGACATCAATGCCGCTGGCTTGAACCTGATCGCGCAACTGGTGGCCAGTGATGCGCAGCATCCTGACCGCCTGAGCCTGAGTTGCAACCCGGACATCACCCTCGACCTGTTGCCGATGGTCGCCAAGCGGCGTGCGGCGGGGGAGACCATCCTCATGGTGGGCCAGGTTCACAGTGATCTGCCCTACATGCCCGGTGATGCGGAAGTCGGCATCGACACGTTCGACCTGTTGATCGACGAAAAGGACAGCCACACGCTGTTTTCCACGCCGAACATGCCGGTGGGGTTTCAGGATCATATGATCGGCCTGCACGCCAGTGCCCTGGTGCGTGACGGCGGTACGTTGCAGATCGGCATCGGCTCCATGGGCGATGCGTTGACGGCGGCGCTGCTGGCGCGTCAAGCCGACAATGCCGCTTACCAGGCGTTGCTGGCGGAGCTGAATCTCAGCCAGTGGGCGCAGTTGATCGAGCGTGAGGGCGGGGTCGAACCCTTTGCCAAAGGGTTGTACGGTTGCAGCGAAATGTTCGTCAACGGCTTGCTGGTGCTGGCAGAGGCCGGAATTATCCGGCGCAGGGTCTATCCCGACGAGCCGACCCAGGAACGAGCCAACGCCGGCACCCTCGACGAGGCGGCGCAACCCGATGGCATCTGCATCCATGGCGGATTCTTCCTCGGCCCTCGCAGTTTTTACGAACGCTTGCGCGAGTTGCCCCAGAGTCGGCGCCTCGAATTCAACATGACCCGCATCAGTTACATCAACGAGCTGTACGGCCAGGAAAGACTCAAGCGCCTGCAGCGACTCGATGCACGTTTTATCAACACGGTTTTCACCATGACCTTGCTGGGCGCCGGGGTGGCGGACCAACTGGAAGATGGTCGCGTACTCAGCGGCGTCGGCGGGCAGTACAACTTCGTTGCCCAGGGCCATGCGCTGGAGGGCGGGCGCTCCATTCTGCTTCTGCGCAGTTGGCGCGAGGCGGGGGGCGAGATCAGTTCGAACATCGTCTGGGAATACGGCCATTGCACCATTCCCCGACACTTGCGAGACATCGTGGTGACTGAATACGGTATCGCTGACCTGCGGGGCAAGACTGATGCCGCGGTGATCGAGGCGCTGCTGAACATCAGCGACTCACGCTTCCAGCCGGAGTTGATCGAGCAGGCGCAAAATGCCGGCAAGTTGCCGAAGGATTTTCGCCTCGATCCGCGCTTCGCCGAGAACACCTCGGAACGCTTGCAGGCCATCCAGGCACGGCATCCTAATTTGTTCCCGGAGTATCCGCTGGGCAGCGATTTCGACGGGGTGGAGCGGGACCTGTTGCGGGCGCTGAACTGGCTCAAGAGCAAGTTCAAACTCACCGAAATGCTGGAGCTGGGCAAGGCTGCGCTGGATGCGCCGCCGCCGTCGGAGTTTCCCGAGCATTTGGAGCGGATGCAGTTGGCGAGCCCCGAAGGGCTGAAAGAAGAGCTGGGTCAGCGCTTGTTGCTCGCTGGTCTCAAGATCACCGCGCCTTAACGGCCACTTCAAAGCCCCTGTGGGAGCGAGCCTGCTCGCGATAGCGGACTGTCAGTCAACATTGGTGTTGGATGTGCCGGCCTCATCGCGAGCAGGCTCGCTCCCACAGGGACGCAGGGCGATTATTCGATAAAGGTCACGACACCACCGGCCAGCGATTGCACCCGGGCCAACGATTCAACGCGATAGCCTTGGGCATCCAGCTCCGCACGTCCACCCTGGAACGATTTCTCGATCACGATCCCCAAGCCTGCCACGGTGGCGCCGGCCTGCTTGATGATGGAGATCAGTGCCTGGGAGGCCTTGCCGTTGGCCAGGAAGTCATCAATGATCAGTACCCGGTCGCTGCTGGTCAGGTGGCGCGGGCTGATGGCCACGGTGCTTTCGGTCTTTTTGGTGAACGAATACACGGTCGCGG
Source organism: Pseudomonas sp. A214 (assembly GCF_900156295.1). Classification (NCBI taxonomy): domain Bacteria; kingdom Pseudomonadati; phylum Pseudomonadota; class Gammaproteobacteria; order Pseudomonadales; family Pseudomonadaceae; genus Pseudomonas; species Pseudomonas sp. A214. The sequence goes on along the minus strand of NZ_LT707062.1, from coordinate 504,005 downwards.
ACAACAGGTTCTCCGTCAGGGTCAGAGAGTGTTGCTTGCGGGCGAAAATCACCGGAACGCCCAGGTTCAGGCCGGTCATGATCGCCGGGGCAATGCCCGAGGCTTCGATGGTAACGATTTTAGTGATGCCCGAGTCCTTGAACAGCGCGGCAAATTCGTCGCCGATCAGCTTCATCAATTGCGGGTCGATCTGGTGGTTCAGAAAAGCATCGACTTTCAGAACCTGATCGGAAAGTACGATGCCGTGTTCACGAATTTTCTGGTGCAGGGCTTCCATCAAGCCTCCTTTAATGACGCCTTCGGCGCCCCTGGATTTGGTAAAAAGTTCGGTAAAAAGTAGTCGATTCTAGCGCTTGAGCATCGCTCGTATATCGGCCAGGGCGCTATTGCCGCGAACGGCCTTGACCTCGGTCGGTGTGTCGTCATTGCCTTCCCAGGCCAAGTCGTCCGGCGGCAGCTCATCGAGGAAGCGGCTCGGGGCGCAGTCGATCACCTCGCCGTATTGCTTGCGCTTGGCGGCGAAGGTAAAGGCCAGCGTCTGACGTGCGCGGGTAATACCGACGTAGGCCAGGCGCCGTTCTTCTTCGATGGTGTCGGCTTCGATGCTGGAGCGGTGGGGCAGGATTTCTTCTTCCATGCCCATGATGAACACGTAGGGGAATTCCAGGCCCTTGGAGGCGTGAAGGGTCATCATCTGCACGCCTTCGGCGCCGTCTTCCTCTTCCTGCTGGCGTTCGAGCATGTCTCGCAGCACGAGTTTGCCGATGGCGTCCTCGACGGTCATGTCGCCGTCTTCGTCCTTTTCCAGAGTGTTTTTCAACGCCTCGATCAAGAACCAGACGTTGCCCATGCGGTAGTCCGCGGCCTTGTCACTGGAGCTGTTGGTACGCAGCCAGTTCTCGTAGTCGATGTCCATGACCATGCTGCGCAGCGCCGAGATCGGGTCTTCGCCGGCGCACTGTTCGCGCACCTTGTCCATGAAGCGCTTGAAGCGCGCCAGACGGTCGGTGAAGCGGCTGTCCAGATGCTCGCCCAGGCCGATTTCGTCGGTGGCGGCGTACATCGAGATCTTGCGCTCGGTGGCGTAGTTGCCGAGTTTTTCCAGGGTGGTCGAGCCGATTTCCCGGCGTGGGACGTTGATCACTCGCAAGAAGGCGTTGTCGTCGTCCGGGTTCACGATCAGGCGGAAATAAGCCATCAGGTCCTTTACTTCCTGACGGCCGAAGAAGCTGTTGCCCCCCGACAGGCGATAGGGGATCTGGTGATGCTGCAATTTCAGCTCGATCAGCTTGGCCTGGTAGTTACCGCGATACAGGATGGCGAAGTCGCTGTACGGTCGGTCGGTGCGCAGGTGCAGGCTGAGGATTTCCATGGCCACGCGCTCGGCTTCGGCGTCTTCGTTGCGGCAGCGAATCACGCGGATCTCGTCGCCGTGGCCCATCTCGCTCCACAGTTGCTTTTCGAACTCGTGGGGGTTGTTGGAGATCAGCACGTTGGCGCAGCGCAGGATGCGGCTGGTGGAGCGGTAGTTCTGCTCCAGCATCACCACTTTGAGCGACGGGTAGTCTTCCTTGAGCAACATCAGGTTTTCCGGCCGCGCACCACGCCAGGCGTAGATCGACTGGTCGTCGTCGCCCACCACGGTGAACTGGTTGCGGATGCCGATCAGCAGCTTCACCAGCAAATACTGGCTGGCGTTGGTGTCCTGGTATTCATCCACCAGCAGGTAGCGGACCTTGTTCTGCCATTTCTCGAGGATGTCGGCGTGGTCCTGGAACAGCTTGACCGGTAGCAGGATCAGGTCGTCGAAGTCCACCGCGTTGAACGCCTTGAGCGTGCGCTGGTAATGGGCGTACACGATGGCGGCGGTCTGCTCCTTGGGATTGCGGGCGTTTTCCAAGGCTTGGGGCGGCAGGATCAGGTCGTTTTTCCAGGCGCCGATCATGTTCTTGATCTCGTCCACGCCGTCGTCGCCCGAATATTCCTTTTGCATGATGTCGGTCATCAGCGCCTTGACATCGGTCTCGTCGAAAATCGAGAAGCCCGGCTTGTAGCCCAGCCGTGCATGTTCCTTGCGGATGATGTTCAGGCCCAGGTTGTGGAAAGTGCAGACCGTCAGGCCGCGGCCCTCACCGGCGCGCAGCAGGCCGCCGACCCGCTCCTTCATTTCCCGGGCGGCTTTGTTGGTGAAGGTCATGGCGACGATGTACTGGGCGCGGATACCGCAGTTCTGGATCAGGTGCGCGATCTTGCGGGTGATCACACTGGTCTTGCCGGAGCCTGCACCGGCGAGCACCAAAAGAGGGCCGCCGACATAGTTCACGGCTTCTTGCTGCCGGGGATTGAGTCGGGACATGACAGGGTCAGGGAGTCGTTTGCGAAATGGGCCGGCATTTTAACAGGCTCACAGAATTGTGCTGCTCTGTCCGACTTGTGACGCAACACAGCATTGTCATTTGCCGCTTTTGTTACTTTCACGCAGGATGTGGGGCGAATGGGCGTCCAGCGTTCGGCTTCGAGGGTAAGAAAAGCCGTCTGAAGCAAGTGTTTGAGAACCATTGGCATTGGTCATTAGCGGTCAGCAGGTCATAATGCCCTGCGCCTATTACCTTGCAGAGTCTAGGGAGTCAGCTTGTCAATGTCTGTCGAACCCTTGCGTTTGCTGCTATTGGCCGAAGAGCCGGTATGGTCAGCGATTTTGCGCGAGTGCCTGGCCCCCATGGGGCCGTCGGTCGTGTTGATCAGTGCTCCGAGCTGGGAGTCGGTCAGCAGCCTGTTCGAAGACAACCACAACGCGGTGCTGCTGACCGTCGCGGCGTTGCAGCCGGCACCCGGTCGTTGCCGTTTGCCGACGGTCCTGTTGCTCGAGCACGAGCCCACCACTGCACCTGATGGTGTCAGCGATTGGCTGGTACGTGATGTGCTCGATGGCGCCACTCTGCGCCGTTGCCTGCGCCATGTGCGCGAGCGCGGAGTGCTGGAAAACACGCTGCAGCGGCTTGCCGAACAGGATCCGCTGACCGGCATCGCCAATCGCCAGGGCTTCCAGACCCTGCTGGCGGCGCGCCTGGCGGAAAACGAAGGCCGTGGCCTGGCGCTCGGTCATCTGGATCTGGATAACTTCCGTCATGCCAACGATGCCCTCGGCCACCAGGCCGGTGACCGTTTGATCCTGCAAGTAGTGTCGAGGCTCAAAGGTTCGCTTGAAGCCGGCGATCAACTGGCGCGCTTGGGCAGCGACGAATTTGCGCTGCTGATCGACACCCGCCGGGCGCCTCAGCGGGCTGAGTGGATGGCCGAGCGCATCACCGAAGCCATGGCCGAACCCTACTGGGTCGATGGCGAAAGCCTGCTGATCGGTTGCAGCCTGGGGATCGCCCACGCTCGCGCCCAGGCCGGCGCGGACCCGCTGATGTGGCACGCCCATATCGCCATGCAGCAGGCCAAGAGCACCCAGGGCTGCACCTTTCATATCTTCAACGAACGCATCAATCGTAACGCCCGCAGCCTCGCCGACCTGGAGAGCGAGTTGCGGCGGGCGCTGCGGCGCGACGAGCTGGAGTTGCATTACCAACCCCGGCTGAGCCTCGATGGCGGCACCATCGTCGGCCTCGAAGCCCTGGTGCGCTGGCGTCATAACGAACGCGGGCTATTGCCTCCCAGTGAGTTCGTGCCACTGGCCGAACAGAGCGGGCTGATCGTACCGCTGGGCTACTGGGTGATTTCCCGGGCATTGCGGGACATGCAGGCGCTGCGTGAAAGGGGACTGGCGCCCCTGCACATGGCGGTCAACCTGTCGTTCCGGCAGTTCCAGGACAGCCAGTTGCTGCCGACCCTGAGCCGCCTGATCGCCGAACGCGGTGTCGAGGCGCAGTGGTTGGAATTCGAACTCACGGAAACCGCCGTCATGCGCCGCAGCGAACTGGTCAAGCAGACCATGGACGCCCTGGGTCGCCTGGGGGTGCGCTTTTCCCTGGACGATTTCGGCACCGGCTTCTCCTCGTTCGTGCACCTCAACAGCCTGCCCATCGCCTTGCTCAAGATCGACAAGAGCTTCGTGGGTGGCATGGAGCAGCGCGAGGAAAATCGCAAATTGGTCCATGCGATGATCAACCTGGCCCACAACCTCAACCTGGAAGTGGTGGCCGAGGGCGTGGAAACCCGGGAGCAACTGGATTTGCTGCGCGGTTACGGCTGCGACCAGGTGCAGGGCTTTTTGATCAGCAAGCCGTTGCCCCTGGCGGAGCTGGTGGAATACCTGACGTTTGACGGCAGCCAGCAGTCGGTGCTGGAAATCGGCTGACACCAAGCCTTGTGGGAGCGAGCCTGCTCCCGCATGGGATTTCAGTCGGCCTGGACAGTTTCAAAGCCCTGGTGCCGCAGAGGCTCACTGCGGATCATTCGCTTCATCTTCCACTCAAATGCCAGGGTCAGGCTCACCGCCGCGCAGGCCAGGCCAAGGGCCAGGCCCCACCAGACGCCGGTCGGGCCCCAGTGCAGATGGAAGGCCATCCACCATGCCGCCGGTGCGCCAATCAGCCAATAACAGCCCAGGCCCACCAGGAAGGTGGTCTTGGCGTCCTTGAGCCCACGGATACAGCCCATGGCAATGGTTTGCGCACCGTCGAACAGCTCGAACCACGCCGCTACCGCCAACAGGCTCACCGCCAGCTCGATTACTCCGCGAAACGCCGGATCGTCGTGGTCCAGGAACAAGCCGACCAATGGGTTTGGCAGCAACCAGAACACCATGGCGAACGCCAGCATGACCGCTGCGCCGAAGCCAATTCCGACCCGACCGGCCAGCCGTGCCATCAGCAGTTGCCCGGCGCCATAGTGCTGGCCGATGCGCATGGTGATCGCATATGACATTCCTGCCGGGACCATGAATGCCACCGAGACAATCTGCAGCGCGATCTGGTGCGCTGCCAATGGCGTGCTGCCCATGGTGCCGATGCACAGCGCGGCGAACGCGAACAGCCCGACTTCCACTGCGTAAGTGCCGCCAATGGGCAGACCCAGGCGCCACAGTTCCTTGAGGTACTGGCGATTGGGCCGCGACAGACCATTGAGCAACGGATAAGCGCGGTAGGCTTGATGCCGGTGAATATGCCAGGCCAGGGCCAGAGCCATGCAGTTGGCGACGATGGCCGTGACCAGGCCGATTCCCATCAGGCCCAGTTTTGGCAGGCCGAACATGCCGGTGATCAGTGCGTAATTGAGCAGGAAGTTGGCCACCGTGCCGCCGAGACTGATCACCATCACTGGGGTAGCCCGGCCAATGGCGCTGGTAAAGCCGCGCAGGGCCATGAAACTCAGATAGCCGGGCAGGGCGAATGGCAGCACCAGCAGGAACTGGCCGGCGGCCAGGACGTTGGTTTCGGTCTGGCCGAACAGCAACAGTACCGGCTTGAGGTTCCACAACAGGAGCCCGGCCACCAACCCCATCAACCAGGCCAGCCACAACCCGGCCTGAGTCAGTCGGGTGGCGCCTTCGACATCACCGGCACCCTGCCGAATCGCCACCAACGTGCCCACCGCGGCGATCACACCGATGCAGAAAATCGACACGAATGAATAGGTCGCCGCTCCGAGCCCGCCGCCTGCCAGGGCCTCGGGACTCAGGCGCGCCATCATCAGGGTGTCGGTCAGGACCATCAGCATGTGCGCCAACTGCGAGGCAATCAACGGCCCTGCCAGCCGCAGGATAGCCCACAGTTCGATTCGCACCGGATGCCGCATGATCATCACACTCCATGTTCAAACAAGGCTGTAAAACGGCGATTCTCGGCGCTCTCAGCGGTTTGCACAAAAGGAAAAAAGCGATCACTGGCATGATTAAAACTCATGCTGATAACTTTCTGATAGGGTGCGTAAATATCGCCATAGGAGCTTTTCCCGATGTCTCGTCGTCTCCCTCCTCTTTATGCGTTACGGGCATTCGAAGCGGCGGCGCGATACAGCTCGTTCACCCGGGCGGCCGAGGAACTATCGATTACTCAAAGTGCCGTCAGCCGGCATATTCGTACACTCGAAGAGCACTTTGCCTGTCGGCTGTTCCAGCGCAGTGGTCGCAACCTGCAGTTGACCGAAGCGGCGCGGTTGCTGCTACCGGGCGTGCGTGAGGGTTTCATGGCGCTGGAACGGGCCTGTCATACCTTGCACGGCGAAGATGGCATCCTGCGCATGAAGGCGCCGTCCACGCTGACCATGCGTTGGCTGTTGGCGCGCCTGAGCCGCTTCCGGCATCTTCAGCCCGGCAATGAAGTGCAACTGACCAGCGCCTGGATGGACGTCGATTCAGTGGACTTCAACACCGAGCCTTTCGATTGCGCGGTATTACTGGGCAACGGGCATTTTCCTAGCGACTGGGAGGCAAGCTTGCTGTTTCCCGAGGAGCTGATTCCGGTAGGCGCACCGAACCTGTTGAACGACCAGCCCTGGGATGTGGCGCGGTTGGCCAGCGCAGAATTGCTGCATCCCACGCCGGACCGTCGTGATTGGCGCAACTGGCTTTCGCGCATGGGCCTGTCCGATCAGGTCTCGCTCAAGGGTGGGCAGGTGTTCGATACGCTGGAACTGGGCATGATCGCCGCGGCGCGCGGCTACGGCGTGTCCATGGGTGATCTGTTGATGGTGGCCGAGGACGTGGCCCAAGGGCGCTTGAGTCTGCCATGGCCTACCGCCGTCGCCAGCGGCGAGCACTATTACCTCGTCTGGCCGAAAACCCGTCCAGGAGGTGAACGTTTGCGCCGTCTGAGCGATTTTCTCCAGGGCGAAGTGAAGGCCATGCAATTACCCGACGTAAAGCGTCTGGGCTGAATCGATGAAGCTCCCGTGCTAGCCACTTGGCATTATTCCTTCCAAAGCGCTCAAGTATTCGGTTTCGCCGCCGAATGTGTGGAAGTAGTACTTTCGTATTAGAAAGGGACTGCCTACATATCACCCGAATAAAATTGCCGAGTGTGCGACGTGATCAGGATGATCCGGTCACTTGGCTAGGAGCCGTCATGTCTCAACCTCGTGCCCGAATCGCCTCACAGCTGGGCCTCGCCCTTGCCGTGATACTGGCGATCGTGATCTCCGGCAGCACCGTCTTTGCTCTGCGCTCGCTGGACTCCGCCAACCTCGCGACCCGTGAAGAACACCTGGCCAGCGAAGCGCGCCTGATGGCCGACCAGCTCAATACGTTCCATGGCACCCTGCGTGAAAGCACGCAGCGATTGAGCGGGCTGTTCGATAAACGCTTCAGCGCGGGGCTGAGCGTGCACCCGGATGAGCCGGTCGCGGTGGCAGGCGTGCAGGCTCCAACCCTGAGACTGGGCAGCGAAGTGCTGAACAACAACTTCAAGGAAGTTGATGAGTTCAGGCAGACGACCGCCGGAGTGGCGACAGTGTTCGTGCGTAGCGGCGACGATTTCATCCGCGTGAGCACTTCGTTGACCAAGCAGGACGGTTCGCGGGCGATCGGCACCTTGCTCGACCGTGCCGGCCCGGCTTATGCCCCGGTCATGAGTGGGCAGAGCTACATTGGTCGGGCCCTGCTTTTCGGGCGCTTCTACATGTCGCAGTACACCCCCGTACGCGATAGCAGCGGTAAGATCATTGCCGTGTTGTATGTGGGATTCGATTACACCGACGCACAGAACGCCCAGTTCGAGAACCTCAAGCGCTTCCGTATCGGTCAGACCGGTTCGCTGGCGGTACTGGATGAGCAAAACAAATGGTTGGTTCCGCCAGCGGGTGTGCAGGCGCTGGAGCAGGCGACCGGGACCATCAAGGAGTTGGTCAAGAAGCCAGGCAAAGGTGTGTTCTGGAGCGATACCGCTGAAGATTTCTACAGCGTTGCCGTGCCGTTCGAGGACGGTCCGTGGGCGGTGGTGGCGAGCATGCCGAAAGCCGAGATTCGCGCCGTGACCTGGAGTGTCGGTACGCAACTGGCTATCGGCAGCTTGCTGGCCATGTTGCTGGCCGTGGGCTCGGCGGTGTGGCTGCTGCGCAGCAAACTGGCCCCGCTGGGCGATCTGGTGCGCCAGGCCGAGGCGCTGGGCGCCGGCGACCTGAGCGTGCGTCTGAATGTGTCGAGCCACGACGAAATCGGTCAGTTGGCCCGTGCCTTCAACCAGATGAGCCAGGCCCTGTCGACCATGGTCGAACATATCCGCAAGGCCTCGCAAGAGGTCAACAGCCGCGCCCAGGCCCTGTCCGGGTTATCCAGCGGGGCCTATGAGGGCATGGAGCAGCAGTCCGGCGAAATCACCAGCATGGCTGGCGCAGTGGAAGAGTTCAGCGCGACCTCGTTGAACATCGCCGATAACATGGGCAATACCGAACGCCTGGCCCAGGATAACGCCCAGCAAACCCGCATCGGTCGTACGTCGATGGATGAAGCATCCTCGTCGCTGGAGCAAATTGCTGGCGCACTGAACAGCACTGCCACGGTCATCAACACCTTGGGCCAGCGCTCCCAGGAAATCGGCGGCATCGTCGGGGTGATCACCTCGATCGCCGAGCAGACCAACCTGCTGGCGCTCAACGCGGCCATCGAAGCCGCCCGTGCGGGTGAGCAGGGTCGGGGCTTTGCCGTAGTGGCTGACGAAGTTCGTAGCCTGGCGTCCCGTACCCGTCAGGCCACTGACGAAATTTCCGGCATGATCAATAGCATCCAGCAGGAAACCGGTAACGCCATCAGTACGATGGAAAAAGGCAACTTGTTGATGCAAGAAGGCTTGTCGCGCAATGCCAATGTGGCCTCGGCCCTGGCGCGCATCGACGAGCAAAGCCGTTCGGCAGGCCAGCAATTCGCGGCGATCACCACCGCCACTCAGGAGCAAAGCAGCACCGCGACCCTGCTCAGCAGCAACCTGCAAAGCATCGCCATGGCCAACAGCGAACAGCGCGAAGTGGTCTCGAACCTGGCGATCACCGCCAAGGAACTGGAAAAACTGGCGCAGGACCTGCGCAAAGAGGTTGACCGGTTCCGCTGAGGCGTCCTGCAGACTCATCGCGAGCAAGTTCACCCCAGATCCCTCTGGGAGCGGGCTTGCTCGCGACAACAGTGGCATAGCCAACATCCCCGCCACTGATCCACCGCTATCGCGAGCAGGCTCGCTCCCACAGAAGCTGGCGGCGAACGAAGATTTTGCGGCCATCCCCGACCAGTGTGGGAGCGAGCTTGCTCGCGAAGGCGTCGGCATAGCCGACATCCCCGCCACTGACCCACCGCTATCGCGAGCAGCTCGCTTCCACAGGGACTTGGCGGCGAACGAACATTTTGTGGGCCATCCCGATCAGTGTGGGAGCGAGCTTGCTCGCGAAGGCGTCGGCATAGCCGACATCCCCGCCACTGACCCACCGCTATCGCGAGCAGGCTGAACTGGCCTAATGATTTTGGACACTTCAATCGGGCGCTATGATGGCGCCCAAATCTGAGGTGTTTGGATATGCGCAAATCTTATTCCAGTGAGTTCAAGCTCAAGGCTGCCAGCATGGTGCTGGACGAGGGCCAGTCCGTTCCCGAAGTCTGTGCCAGCCTGGATATTGGCCCTACCGCCTTGCGCCGTTGGGTCGACCAGGTTCGCAAAGAGCGCTTGGGTTCGACCCCCGAGGGGGCTAAGGCGATTACCGCCGATCAGCGAGAGATTCAGCAGCTCAAAGCGTTGCTCAGGCAAAAAGACCTGGACATTGAAATCCTAAAAAAGGCCAGTGCTCTCCTGCTTTTGGACTCCAAAGATCATTCTCGTTGATCAACGAGCTGGACGAGCAGTACGGCGTTAACAATTGCTGTCGGGCGTTTGGGGTCAACCGCAGCAGCTTTTACGCCTGGCGTCAGCGCCAAGGCAAGGTGAAGCCTGAGCGGGAGAAACTCAAAGCCGTGCTGGTCGAGCATCACAAGGAATCCAGAGCATCCGCCGGGTCTCGCACCCTTTCCAAGGAACTGCAAGCAAAGGGGCATCGTGTCGGGCGACATCTGGCTCGCAGTTTGATGCGCGAAGCCGGTGTTGCCAGTCATCAGCGGCGGCGGCACAAGTACAAATCTTCCGGCGTGGAAGCGCTGGTAGCGCCGCATGTGCTCAAGCGCAAGTTTGATGTCACGGCGATCAACCAGGTGTGGTGTGGAGATGTGACGTACATCAAGGTGGGTAAGCGCTGGATGTATTTCGCGGCAGTGTTGGATTTGTTTGCTCGCCGGATCGTGGGGTGGTCGTTTTCAATGATTTCCGATGCCACGCTGACCTGCGAAGCGTTGCGAATGGCGGTTCAATTGCGAGGCTGTCCAAAAGAGGTGCTGTTTCATTCTGACCAAGGTTGCCAATACACCAGCCACAAATTCAGGAATGAGATGCGCAAGCATGGACTCCTGCACAGCATGAGTCGTAAAGGTGAGTGCTGGGACAACGCCCCGATGGAGCGTTTCTTTGGGAGCCTGAAATCAGAGTGGGTGCCAGACGATGGCTACAGCTCGGAGCATGAAGCCCGCGTGGATGTGCAACGTTATGTGATGCGATACAACAACGTCAGGCTCCATAGCTACAACGACTACCGGTCGCCGGTAGCCATGGAGAAACTGGCGGCGTGAAACCTTAACTGGTGTCCAGAATTACTTGACCAGTTCAGGCTCGCTCCCACAGAGGCTTGGCGGCGAACGGGCGTTTGCGGTTTTCAAGGTTATCGCTGTTTTTAAGCTTGCTGAAACGTTTCTTCAAGTCTATAAAAACCGCACAACTCCAAGAAAAGGCTGCCCTTATGACTCCGCTCAAACTTGTCATTGCCCTCAGCGCCCTGGGCGCTACGTCCCACGCCATGGCCTGGGATTACGTCCTGCTCGACACCGATAAAGCCGCTCAGCCCTGGAAAATCACCAGCCAGCAGCTAGGCGTGAAAACCGACAAGCCGTTTTCCGTGACAATGCGCACCCTGCATGGCGGTCGGCAGGAAGGCGTCAGCATCGTCGATATCGACAACGGCACGATGAAGCTCTCGGTCGTCCCAACACGGGGCATGAACGTGCTGCAGGCCTCGGTCGGTGAAGTGCGTATGGGCTGGGATTCGCCGGTCAAGGAAGTGGTCAATCCGTCGTTCATCGAGCTCAATGGTCGCGGTGGACTGGGCTGGCTCGAAGGCTTCAACGAGCTGGTGACCCGCTGTGGCTACGAATGGGTCGGCCATCCCGGCATGGACAACGGCGAGCTGCTGACGCTGCATGGCCGCGCCGCCAACATCCCGGCCAACAAAGTGACGCTGCACATCGATGAAAAACCGCCCTATGCGATTACTCTGCGGGGCGAGCTGAAGGAACAAGCCTTCAAGAAAGTCGATTTCTCGGTACAAACCGAACTGCTGACCGAGCCCGGCAGCGTGAGCTTCGCACTCAAGGACACGCTGACCAACAACGGCGACTATCCGAAGGAATACCAAGCGCTTTACCACAGCAATTTCAGTACACCGTTCCTGGAGCAGGGGGCTCGCTTCGCGGCGCCGGTCAAGCAGGTCTCGCCGTTCAACGACAAAGCCAAGGGCGATCTGGCGGATTGGCAAACCTACCGAGGGCCAACCAAGGACTACGACGAAACCGTCTACAACGTCGTGCCTTATGCCGATGCCAAGGGCGACACCCTCACCGTGCTGCACAACAAGGCCGGTAGCCTCGGTGTATCGGTGGGCTTCAACACCGGCACGCTCCCCGTGTTCTCCCTGTGGAAAAACACCGATACCCAAGGTCAGGGTTACGTGACCGGGCTGGAGCCGGGCACCAGTTTTTCCTATAACCGCCGGTATCAACGGCCACTGGGCCTGGTGCCCACCATCGCGCCAAAAGAGCACAAGCAGTTCCAGATCCACTACAGCCTGTTGGCTGATAAAGGTGCCGTGGATAAAGCCCTCAAACGTATCGATGAAATCCAGGGCGCCCAGCAAACCGAAGTACGAAATACGCCGCTGGTGGACCTGAGCAAGCCATGATGCCCATCAGGGCGTGGCGGGCCGGTACTGCAATGCTTCGGCCAAGTGCTCCCGACTGATTCGATCCGCTTGCTCGAGGTCCGCCAGCGTACGGGCGACCTTGAGCAGGCGGTGGGCGGCTCGCAGCGACAGGGTCAGTCGTTCGCAGGCGGTTTCCAGCCAGGTTTCATCGGTTGTGGATAACTTGCAATGCCGACGCAAACCCGGCAGATCCAGGAACGCGTTGGCACAGCCCTGGCGCTTTTGCTGGCGTTCGCGGGCCTCGGCCACTTGCTCGGCTACGGTAGCCGTATCCGCACCGGATTCGCTTTTGGGGCTCAACGCCGTGGCTTCCCGGGCGACGGTCAGGTGCAGGTCGATGCGGTCCAGTAAGGGGCCGGAGAGTTTATTGCGGTAGCGCTGCACCATGTCCGGCGTACACGAGCATCGGCCACTGGTCTCGCCAAGGTATCCACAGGGGCAGGGATTCATCGCCGCCACCAACTGGAAACGCGCCGGAAAGCGCACCCGGTCACGAGCGCGCGAAACCACGATGTGGCCCGATTCCAGCGGCTCCCTCAAGACCTCAAGAACCTTGCGGTCGAACTCCGGCAGTTCATCGAGAAACAGCACGCCATGGTGGGCGAGGGTGATCTCTCCCGGTTGCGGCTTTGAGCCGCCACCCACCAGCGCCGGGCCGGACGCCGAGTGATGCGGTTGACGAAACGGGCGCTGCGGCCAATGGCTCAACGGTACGCAACTGGCGACCGACTGAATCGCGGCGACCTCCAGGGCTTCACTTTCAGCCAGTGGCGGCAACAACCCCGGTAAACGACTCGCCAGCAATGTCTTGCCGGTGCCTGGTGGTCCGCTGAACAACAGGTTATGAGCTCCCGCAGCGGCGATCAGCAATGCGCGCTTGGCCCCGACCTGGCCTTGTACTTCATTCAAGTCAGGATAGGGCTTGCTCGCCGAGAGCAGCCCGTTGGAAACATAAGGCACCACCGGGGTATGGCCATTGAAGTGGGCTACCGCTTCGAGCAAATGGTCCACCGCGATCACCTTCAGCCCCGATGCCAGACAGGCTTCCTCGGCATTCGCTCGCGGCACCAGCAGCGTACGCCCGGCCTTGCGCGCCGCCAGCGCCGCGGGCAACACACCGCGCACCGGGCGCACCGCGCCGGACAACGCCAACTCCCCGAGACATTCCACATCGTCCAGCATCAGGGTTGGCACCTGTACGCTGGCCGCCAGGATCCCCAGGGCAATCGCCAGGTCGAACCGCCCGCCGTCCTTGGGCAGATCCGCCGGCGCCAGGTTCAGCGTGATGCGCCGCGCCGGGAAATTCAGGCCCGAATTGATGATCGCGCTGCGTACCCTGTCCTTGCTTTCCTTCACCGCCGCTTCAGGCAAGCCGACCATCGTCAGTGATGGCAAGCCATTGGCCAGATGGACTTCAACGGTAACGGCAGGAGCCTCCACCCCCACCTGGGCGCGGCTATGGACAATGGCGAGCGACATGCAATCGTTCCTTGAGTGAATAAGGGGCCGCGTCCTGCGGCTCTTGAAGGTTAGTCGTGGGATAGGCTTTCGGTGGGGCAATCGAAGGCGAAAATTTTGCCAGGATGTTGCGGTTACTAATGGCCGATCACCCCCGCGAACACGATGGCGATAGGGCGCGCGTTCGTTCAGCAGGGCTCTGCGGTCGTTTCACGGAGCCTTCGAAATGACCGCCCCAGCCCCTGCTAGACTCCGATTTGTCCAATCGGCATCTACGGCACAGGGAGTGAGTGGCCCATGAACGATCTGCTGGCTCTGTTAACCGACAAGCGCTTTATACCCCATGGGCATTGCTATATGTGGCGGCCGGATTTGCTGTGGACCAATGTCATTGCCGATGGCTTGATCACCCTGTCCTACATCTCCATCCCCTTCACCCTTCTGTACTTTATCCACAAGCGCAAAGACGTGCCTTTTGACTGGATGCTGACGGCTTTTGGTGTGTTCATCCTGGCCTGCGGGACCAGCCATGTGATGGAAATCCTGACTATCTGGCAGCCCTACTATTGGCTGTCGGCGCTGGTTAAGGTAATCACTGCTATCGCCTCGGTGATTACTGCCATCCTGCTGGTTCGGCTAGTGCCTGCGGCCCTTAAGATCCCCAGCCCGCAGCAACTGGCCAGGGTCAATGACGAGTTGCGTGAGGCGCAGGCCGAACTGGTCACTACCGCGCGCCGGGCCGGTATGGCGGAAATCGCCACCAATGTGCTGCACAACGTGGGCAATGTACTCAATAGCGTCAATGTGTCAGCCCGACTCTTGTACGAGAAAGTGCACGCATCCAAGGGGCAGGGGGTGATCAGGGTTGCTGAATTGATGAAGGAGCATTCCGATGATCTCGGCGCCTTTATCAGCAGCGATCCGAAAGGTCGCGCGCTACCCGGCTATCTTGGCAAGTTGGCCGAAGCCCTGGCAGCCGAGCAGCGGAGCATGATCGATGAGTTGGTGCAGCTGACCAAGAGCATCGACCATATCAAGGAAATCGTCGCCACCCAGCAGTCCTATGCCGGTAACTCCAGCGTGCTGGAGCCGGGTTCGCTGCGAGAGCTGATCGAGGATGTGGTGCGCATCTGCGATGTGTCCCTGGCTCGTCATCATGTGACGCTGATCAAGGAGCTCGCCGATATTCCGATGATGTTGCTGGACAAGCACAAGGTGCTGCAAATACTGATCAATCTAATCAACAACGCCAAGCAGGCGCTTGATTCGGTGGCGGATCGACCGTCGCGCATTACCCTGCGTCTGAAGGCCACTGACGACAAGCGTGTGCGGATCGAGGTCGAGGACAACGGCGAGGGTATCTCCAGGGACAATCTCAACCGGGTGTTCGAGCATGGTTTTACGACGCGTGCCGACGGTCACGGCTTTGGCCTGCACAGTTGCATTCTGGCTGCGCACGAGATGGGCGGCGAGCTGACAGTGCAGAGCGCGGGGCCGGGCAAGGGCGCGCTCTTTACCCTGGAGTTGCCGCTGGCGCTGGCCCAAGGTCAATCCCAGCGAGCCGCGAGTGGCTGACCTAGTCGGCTTGAGGTCTCGGCAAAAAAGCGTTGCAGGGGAGCGAGACAAAAAATCGCAGCTTTCAGCAGCTCCTGCTGGGGATTTTATTCGGTAGGAGGATTTATCTTCGCCTCCAACTCCGCCACCTTCGCCTCCAGGCTCTCCAACCGCGCCCGGGTCCGGGCCAGTACGACCATCTGACTGTCGAATTCTTCCCGGCTGACCAGATCCAGCTTGCTGAACCCGCTTTGTAGCAGGGCCTTGAACTGGCTTTCGATTTCGCTTTTGGGCAGGGGTGTGTCGCCGCTCAATAGGCGGGAGGCGTGGCCGCTGAGGGCGTCGAGGAGGTCTTTGGGCGCAAGCATGGCAGGTGTCCTGAAAACGATGAGGGCAGTGTATCACGCCGCGTCTATATTCAATTGGCGAGCAAGGAGTGCACGCTTTTCGCGCACTGGACCGGGCATCGTCGCACTGATGTTGTGCGTATTGTTCCTGTTCGGGGTGCGGCGCGAGCCGGCACAGTGGGTAAGAGACTGAAATCAGAAGGTTTGGGCACAGATGGCAAGGTTTCTGCTTAGTGGCTGATGACCCATGCACTGATGCAGTCGCTGTGACGAATGCAGTGCAGCCGGCGAGGCGGGGAGCTTCGTCAGAGTGGTTAGCTGGCACCGGTCGGGCAACTTGGGCCGACGATGCGTTACAAAGCCAGGCACTGCGCTTAGACTTGAGTCGGGTTTGTTTTCCTGGGGCAAGTCCACCAATTCGGGAGAAAGTTTCATGAAGCTAGTCACTGCCATCATCAAGCCGTTCAAGTTGGACGACGTGCGCGAGTCGCTGTCCGAAATCGGCGTGCAGGGCATTACCGTTACTGAGGTCAAAGGCTTCGGTCGGCAGAAAGGTCACACCGAGCTGTATCGCGGCGCGGAATACGTGGTTGATTTCCTGCCCAAGGTGAAGATCGATGTCGCCATTGACGACAAGGATCTGGACCGGGTTATCGAGGCGATCACCAAGGCCGCCAATACCGGCAAGATTGGTGACGGCAAGATATTTGTGGTCAATCTGGAACAGGCTATTCGCATCCGTACCGGCGAAACCGATACCGACGCTATCTAAGCCGCCAAACCCAACGCCCCAGGAGAAAACAATATGACTCTGCGTAAATTCGCAGGGCTAGGAGCCCTGTTGTCCTTCGTAACGCCTGGCCTGGCCATGGCAGAAGAAGCGGCAGCCCCAGTCCTGAACTCCGGCGACACTGCCTGGATGCTCACTGCCACAATTCTTGTACTGTTCATGACTATTCCCGGCCTGGCGCTGTTCTACGGCGGCATGGTTCGGTCGAAAAACATTCTTTCCGTGATGATGCAATGCTTTGCCATTACCGGTCTGATCAGCATCCTGTGGGTCATTTATGGCTACAGCATTGCGTTCGACACCACGGGGATGGAGCAGGGCGTCGTCAACTTCAATTCGTTCGTCGGCGGTCTGAACAAGGCATTCCTGGCGGGCCTCACGCCTAGTAGCCTGACTGGCCTGTTCCCTGAAGCGGTGTTCATCACCTTCCAGATGACGTTCGCCATCATCACCCCGGCCCTGATCGTCGGCGCGTTCGCCGAGCGGATGAAGTTCTCCGCCATGCTGATCTTCATGGCCGTGTGGTTCACCCTGGTGTATGCACCGATTGCGCACATGGTTTGGTCCGGCAACGGCGGCCTGATGTGGGACTGGGGTGTGCTGGACTTCGCTGGCGGCACCGTGGTGCACATCAACGCCGGTATTGCTGGCCTGGTGGCGTGCCTGGTACTGGGTAAGCGCAAGGGCTTCCCGACTACCCCGATGGCACCGCATAACCTGGGTTACACCTTGATGGGTGCGGCCATGCTGTGGGTAGGCTGGTTCGGCTTCAACGCCGGTTCCGCCATCGCGGCCAACGGCACCGCCGGTATGGCAATGCTGGTGACCCAGATTGCAACCGCTGCTGCGGCATTGGGCTGGATGTTCGCCGAGTGGATCACCCACGGTAAGCCAAGCGCACTGGGCATTGCCTCGGGTGTGGTGGCGGGTCTGGTGGCGATTACTCCGGCTGCCGGTACCGTGGGCCCGATGGGCGCCCTGGTCATCGGCTTGGCGGCGGGTGTGGTGTGCTTCTTCTGCGCCACTACCCTCAAGCGCAAAATGGGTTATGACGACTCCCTGGACGCCTTCGGCGTGCACGGCATCGGCGGTATCCTGGGCGCGATCCTGACCGGTGTGTTCGCAGCGCCGGCCCTGGGTGGCTTCGGCACCGTGACTGATATCGGCGCGCAAGTGTGGATTCAGCTCAAGGGTGTAGGCTTCACGGTGATCTACACCGCGATCGTCACCTTCATCATTCTCAAGGTCCTGGACGCCGTCATGGGGCTGCGTGTCTCCGAGGAAGAAGAAGCGGTCGGCCTGGACCTGGCCCAGCACAACGAGCGTGGCTACAATCTGTAAGTACACGCAATAAAAAAAATGCCCGGTTCGCCGGGCATTTTTTTGTCTGGAGTTTGTCATTGCTCACAGGATGTGTCGGTTTTTCCGACGTCTTTTGTTATGTACGCGACATGGGTTTTTCTACCGCCATCGGCTTACACCAAAGCAGGCGTATTAGGCCCTTTGTTTTTTCCCAGAGCGCGCTAGAATGCGCGCCGAACGTGCGGAGATCTGTATGTGGCAACAGACGCTGATAACCCTGCGGGCAAGGCCTCGGGGCTTTCATCTGGTAACGGACGAGTTGCTCGCCGGCCTGCCTGAACTCCGGGCATGTCGTGTCGGTCTGTTGCATCTGTGGCTGCAGCATACCTCGGCCTCGTTGACCATCAACGAGAACGCCGATCCGGCGGTGCGTCGAGACTTCGAACGATTTTTCAATCGGCTGATCCCACAAGGAACCGCCGATTATGAGCACAACGACGAAGGCCTGGACGACCTCCCGGCGCACTTCAAGGCCAGCGTGCTGGGGTGTCAGCTTAGCCTGCCGGTCACGGCGGGACGGTTGGCATTGGGTACCTGGCAAGGTGTTTATCTGGGCGAGCACCGTGATCATGGCGGTGCTCGTAAAGTCCTCGCCACTTTGTACGGTGATGGGGAGTAACCGCTGATTGCCGGCGGATGTTGAATTTTTTCTGGCAGCCTTCGACAGACGGCGAAGCTGGGCTATAACTAATCTGCTTTTCGCAAGTCATGAGGTAGAACATGAGCGACGATGATCTGGAAAACGACGACCTCGAAGTAGGTGACGAAGACGAGACCGAAGAAGGCCTGGAAGCGGCGGCTGAAGACGTCGCCGATGACGATGGGGCCGATGTACCGGCGCCAACCGCCAAAGGCAAGGCCAAGGCGGCGGTTTCGGTCGACGAGTTGCCGAGCGTAGAGGCCAAGAACAAGGAGCGTGATGCGCTCGCCAAGGCCATGGAGGAGTTCCTGGCCCGAGGCGGTAAAGTGCAGGAAGTGGAGGCCAACGTTGTTGCGGATCCGCCCAAGAAACCGGACAACAAGTACGGCAGCCGCCCGATCTGAGCATCTGCTTCTTGCTTGCTGAAAAAGCCCGCCGTCGCTGCGGGCTTTTTCATGGGCTATAAAAATCTTCAGGCCAGGCGCCGCGGCTCGCTCCCACAATTTGAGTTCTTGTGGCCACAAAACAGGCGGTTCAGGGTTGGCTATGCCACCCCGCCAGCAACCCCGGCAGCTCGGTCAGGCTGCGAATCTCTGCATCCGGTACATGCTCGGCATCCCAGGTTTTACCCGCCGGATTGAACCAGATTGCCCGCAAGCCGGCCTGTTGGGCGCCGGCGATGTCGTCACCCGGATGATCGCCAATGTGCACGGCGGTTTGCGCCGTGGCGCCGCCGCGTTGCAAGGCTTCGTGGAACAACCGGGCGTCAGGCTTGGCGATGCCGATGTCCTCGGCGCACAGGGCGAACTTGAAATAATCCGCCAGTCCCAGGCGACGTACATCGGCGTTGCCATTGGTGACCACGCCGAGGGCGAAATGGTTGGCCAGAATTTCCAGGGTAGGCTGCACCTCGGGAAAGATTTGCAGTTGGTGACGGGCGTGCAGGAATGTTTCGAACGCTTCGTCCGCCAGCTCCGAGGCTTGCCACTGGTCATAACCGGCGTCCTGCAAGGCACGGAACAGCACTCGTCGGCGCAGTGCGCTGATGCGGTGCTTCAGGCCGGGCTCCTCGCGCAACACTTGCTCGCGAATGGTAAAAAGATGCTCCACCGGCACGCTGCCCAGGTTCGGGGCGTTGTCGGTCAGCCACTGGCGTAAGATGGCCTCGGCACTGGCGATCACCGGGGCGGTGTCCCATAGGGTGTCGTCGAGGTCGAAAGTGATGAGCTCGATGGTCATGATTCGTCGCCCTTGATTCGTTTGGCCCTTGGGTGGGCACTGTCATAGACCGTTGCCAGGTGCTGGAAGTCCAGGTGGGTATAGATCTGGGTGGTCTTGATGTCGGAGTGGCCGAGCAGTTCCTGGACGGCGCGCAGGTCCTGGGAAGACTCCAGCAGATGGCTGGCGAAGGAATGCCTGAGCATGTGGGGATGCAGGTTCTGTCCCAGTTCGCGTTCACCGGCGGCCTTGACCCGCACCTGGATCGCCCGCGGGCCGAGACGCCGGCCTTGCTGGCTGACAAATACCGCGTCGTCGGCCGGGTTGGTCAGCGCCCGCAACGGCAGCCACAGCTCCAGGGCCTCACGGGCTTTGCGGCCAACGGGCAGCAAACGTGTCTTGCTGCCCTTGCCCAGCACCTGGACCATGCCATCGGCCAGGTCCAGTTGATCCAGGTTAAGCCCCGTCAGTTCGGAAAGCCGCAGGCCGGAGGAGTAGAACAATTCGAGAATCGCCTGGTCCCGTCGCGCCAGGAAGTCATCCTCGACGGCGCCTTCCAGCAATTGCAGGGCCCGATCGGTGTCCAGGGTCTTGGGCAACCGGCGTTCGCCCTTGGGCGGTGCCAGGCCGGTGGCGGGGTCGTGATCGCACAGCCCTTCGCGGTTGAGGTAGTGGTACAGGCCTCGCACTGCTGACAACAGTCGCGCCAGGCTGCGGGAGGATTGCCCTTGTTGATGAAGGCGGGCGACCAGGCTGCGCAGACGCTGGATGTCCAGGGCTGCCCAACTGCCGATGTTTTGTTTCTGGCACCAGGCCAACACTTTTTCCAGGTCGCGGCGATAGGCCGACAGCGTGTGGGGCGACACCTGGCGCTCACTGCGCAGGTGTTCGCAGTAGGCGTCCAGCTGCCGTTCCATCATCAGCGTACCGAGCGCAGTGAACCAGTCATGCGCGGCAGGACCCGGCCGGTGACTTCGGCGATGTAGCTTAAAAACAACGTGCCCACCGAGCTTTTGTAGTGTTGCGGATCACGACTGGCAATGGCCAGCACGCCATGTACGCCCTGGTGGGCGATGGCGACGACAGCGGTGGAGCCGATCTGCTTGCGCTGTTCTTCGCCGAAGAGGAAGTCCAGCTCATGTTCGCGCAGGCTGCCGCTGACGCTCTTGTTCTCCGTGAGCAAGCCGCCGATGGCTGTCTGTGCATCGGCGTGGGTTACCCAGCGCCCCACTGGCATGGCGTTATCGCCAAACAGGATCAGGCTGACAAAAGGCACCTGGAAATCCTGGCGCAGACTGTCTTCGACACTCATCACCAGGTCTTCGAGGGTGTTGGCATCCATGAGCGCCAGGATCAAGCGACGGGTCTTGTCGAAGAGCCGATCGTTATCCCGGGCTACGTCCATCAGGTGCGAAAGACGATGGCGCATTTCGATGTTGCGCTCGCGCAGAATCTTCATCTGATGCTCGACCAGCGACACGGTGTCGCCGCGGCGGTGGGGGATGCGCATCGTCGCCAGCAGTTCTTCATGCTCGACGAAGAAGTCCGGGTGAGCCTCCAGGTACGCGGCCACGGCTGCGGCGTCCGGATGGCTGGGGGATTCGTCGGGCTGCGGGGCTGGAACCTGTGGCTTGTCGGTCATGGGTTTGACTCACTCAAAGACGAACTTGTCCTTCGTATACGCGTACTGCCGGGCCGGTCATCAGCACCGGTTGGCCGGGGCCTGCCCATTCGATGGACAAGCGTCCACCGGGCAGGTCGATCAGTAAAGGCGAATCCATCCATCCCTGACTGATCGCGGCGACTGCCGCCGCGCAGGCGCCGGTGCCGCACGCCTGGGTTTCCCCGGCACCGCGTTCCCAGACGCGCAATTGCGCACGGTGGCGGTCGATGACCTGCAGGAAACCGACATTCACCCGCGCGGGGAAGCGCGGATGATTTTCGATCTTCGGCCCCAGCTCATGCACTGGCGCGCTGTTGATATCGCTGACTCGCAAGACGGCATGGGGGTTGCCCATGGATACTGCCGCCAGTTCCACCGTGGTGCCGTCGACCTCCAACTGATAGCTCAAGGCCTGGGCCGGCGCTTCGAACGGAATGTCCTTCGGTGCCAGGCGCGGGGCGCCCATGTTGACGCCGATCTGGCCGTCGTTGCGCACATCCAGTTCGATGATGCCGCTTTTAGTCTCGACGCGAATCTGCCGTTTGGCGGTCAGGCGCTTGTCCAGCACGAATCGGGCGAAGCAGCGGGCGCCGTTGCCGCACTGCTCGACTTCCGAACCATCGGCGTTGAAGATCCGGTAACGGAAGTCCACGTCCGGGTTGTTGGGCGCCTCGACGATCAGCAACTGGTCGAAACCGATACCGGTGTGCCGGTCGCCCCATTGTTTGGCATGCTTGGGCAGGATGTGCGCGTGCTGGCTGACCAGGTCGAGGACCATGAAGTCGTTGCCCAGGCCGTGCATCTTGGTAAAACGCAGCAGCATGGTTTTACTCCGGCAGCAGGCTTTCGCCGGCAAACAACTCGGCTACCGTCTCGCGGCGACGCACTTCAAACGCCTGATCACCGTCCACCAGCACTTCGGCGCAGCGGCCGCGAGTGTTGTAGTTGGAACTCATGACAAACCCGTAGGCCCCGGCCGAATGCACGGCCAGCAGATCGCCTTCTTCCAGCGCCAGCTCCCGACCCTTGGCCAGGAAGTCGCCGGTTTCGCAGATAGGGCCGACAATATCGTAGCTGCGGGCGGCGGTAGCGCGAGGGCGCACCGCGGTGACGTCCATCCAGGCCTGGTACAGCGCCGGGCGGATCAGGTCGTTCATCGCCGCATCGACGATGGCGAAATCCTTGTGCTCGGTGTGCTTGAGGTATTCGACCCGGGTCAACAGCACGCCGGCATTGGCAACGATGTAGCGGCCCGGCTCGAACATCAGGGCCAGGTCGCGACCGTCGAGGCGTTCACGCACCGCCTTGACGTAGTCGGCCACCAGTGGCGGCTCTTCGTCGCGGTAGCGCACGCCGACGCCGCCGCCCAGGTCGATGTGACGCAGGTAGATGCCGCAATCGCTGAGGCGGTCGACCAGCGCCAGCAGGCGGTCGAGGGCATCGATAAAAGGTTCGAGGGTGGTCAGTTGCGAACCGATGTGGCAATCCACGCCCAGCACTTCCAGGTTCGGCAGTTGGGCCGCGCGTACGTACACATCCTCGGCGTCGGCAATGGCGATGCCGAACTTGTTTTCCTTGAGACCGGTGGAAATGTACGGGTGCGTGCCAGCATCAACGTCCGGGTTCACGCGCAAAGAGATCGGCGCGCGGACACCCATCTCGGCGGCGACCAGTTGCAGGCGCTCCAGCTCATCGGTCGATTCGACGTTGAAGCAGTGCACCCCCACTTCCAGTGCGCGGCGCATGTCTTCACGGGTCTTGCCTACGCCGGAAAAAACGATCTTGTCGGCGCTGCCGCCAGCGGCCAGCACGCGTTCGAGCTCACCACCGGAAACGATGTCAAAGCCGGCACCCAGGCGTGCCAGGACGTTGAGTACACCGAGGTTGGAGTTGGCCTTTACGGCGAAACATACCAGGTGCGGCATGCCGGCCAGAGCATCGGCGAAGGCCAGATACTGGGCTTCGATGTGTGCACGGGAATAAACGTAGGTTGGCGTGCCGAAACGTTCCGCGAGCGCGGACAAGGCAACCCCTTCCGCGAACAGCTCCCCGCCACGGTAGTTAAAAGCGTCCATGGCGTTCCCTTAATAAGTGGTGTGGGTATCGTGCGCGTGGGACTTGGATTGCGACGACTTGGCCTGTTCTTCAGGGGATTTGCTGTCGTCGGGCAGGTACAGCGGACCTTTTTGACCACAGGCTGTCACAAGGCAAGCAACCGCGACGAGCGCAGCAAGGGAAGAGATCAGGCGCTTCATGGCGAAATCCTTGAAAATGCGTTAATTGCGCCGGAGTATACCGGCCACCCGGCAGCTTGCCTATGCAACGGGGTTCCCGTCCGGCGCCGGGAGGCTTTTCCCAAAGCCGGCTGTCGTCGGTCGGTATATCCTTTGCAATCGCCGGGAAGCGTCCGTATCTTGCGGCGCTTGAGCATGAGCAGACATTTTCGAGGTTGCCGCAATGAGTTTGACTGAAGCCCGTTTCCACGATCTGGTCGATGCGACCCAGCAAACGCTGGAGGATGTATTCGACGAAAGCGAGCTGGACATCGACCTGGAAAGCTCCGCCGGGGTGTTGACCGTCAAGTTCGAAAATGGCAGCCAGTTGATTTTCAGCCGCCAGGAGCCGTTGCGGCAACTGTGGTTGGCGGCGGTGTCCGGCGGTTTCCACTTCGACTACGACGAGGAAAGCGAGCGCTGGATGTGCGACAAGAGCGAAGAGCAATTGGGCGAGATGCTCGAGCGCATCGTCAAGCAGCAGGCCGGGGTGGAACTGGATTTCGAAGGCCTTTGACAGCGTGAGCCAGAACACTCCGGCGCGGCCGCCCAAACCGCTCTACAGCAACGTCAGCCCCGCAGTGCCCTCTCCGTGCACCAGCGTGTGCAAGTTGGATGAGCAGAAGGTCTGCCTCGGTTGTTTCCGTCATGTGGAGGATATCCGCGAATGGCGCTCGGCCGATGATGAGCGCCGGCGGGTGATCTGTGCCGAGGCGGCTAAACGCAAATCTCTGGTGTAATCGCCCACTGTGTGGGAGCAAGGCTTGCCCGCGATGAAGACGACGCGTTCTTCCAGAAATCGAGGCGCCTGTTTCGCGAGCAAGCTTTGCTCCCACAATCCCCGCGCCACAGTAATTCTGCTCTCCATGACAATGGGTAGATTTGGCCCGGGTTGTTTATTTATTGAGCTGTGATAGTGTCCAGCTACGCCTCAACTCATCGAGGCCCGTGAAAACCCCGTCTTTTTGTGGCGGGGTTTTGCTTTTTTCGTGCAGAACAAAGGAGTCTGCCTGAATCATGACCGTACCTTCCATCACCCTTACACGTCTGGACGTACAGCGTCTGGAGCGCCTGATCGATAGCCTTGATGAAACGCTGCCGGGCGTGATTGCGTTGCAAACCGAACTGGATCGTGCCGACACCGTGGTAGGCCACGATGAAGTGCCCGCCGATGTCGTGACCATGAATTCGCGTGTGCACTGCCGCGAAGAAAGCAGCGGCAAGGACTATCACCTGACCCTGGTTTATCCACAGGACGCCAATGCCGACGAAGGCAAGATATCAATCCTTGCCCCGGTAGGCAGCGCACTGTTGGGCCTGAAGGTTGGCCAGCACATCGACTGGCCGGCGCCGGGCGGCAAGACGCTGAAACTGACATTGCTTGCCGTGGAATACCAGCCGGAAGCGGGCGGCGATTTCCACCTCTAGGCGCTTCAGACCAAGGCCAGCGCCTCGTTCAGGGCGCGTTCCAGGTCAGCCTTGTAGCGCAGGTACAAATTACTTGAGCAGGCCCCATCACCCACAAGACCCGAGAGGTCCAGGTCGGTGATGTAGCAGCGATAGCGTTCGGCCTCACGGCGCTGTTCGACGATCTCCCTGGCGACCACGCGGAACAACTGGTCGCCATGTTCCAGCTCCGAAAACTCCCGCTGATCGCAATACAGGGTGACGTGCACCTGCCCATGAGTGGCTTTGCCGATGATTGCCTGCACGTCATAGAACGGCTTGTTCACTTGCGTTTGCGGCGCCTGCCGCGCCTCGATCCGCCGTGCCCGCCCGCTGCCCGAGGGCAGGAGCTGGTAGTACAGGGTTTCCAGGGGCAATGGCTGGGTGGCATCCATCGGCAGTAACGCGTCGCGGCGGTACAGCACCGATTGCAGGAAGCGCTGCAGCGGCAGCAGCAGGCTGTGGTCGTCGTGATAAGGCAAGCGCTGTTGCCACAGGGCATTGAGCTCATCGAGCACGTACAGCTCAGCGTCGTCCTCGTTGACCCGGTAGAACACCTGAATGCACTCGGGCTGCCCCATGGGCAGGATCAGCGCCAGGTCATGGTCCTCCAGAGCCATCGGATCCAGATGCAGAGGGCTGTAGGCCGTCAGCTCCTCGCCCAGGTAATCCATCAGCGCCGACAGGCTGCCCAGGGCCACGTGATTGACCTGGCCCGGCACCAGCTCCAATACGTGGTAGTGCTGCTGGACCTGGAGCAGATAGCGGTGGTTGAGCCTACTCAGTAGCAGGGTCTGCGCCGTTTCGATGACTTCCTCGACCCGGCGGGCAATGAACTGCGCGCGGTTGTGGCAGAAACAGCGTACCTGCAAACGCGGCTGGCGCTGAGTGACGGGCAGGTCATTGAGGTAATCGCGCAGGCAGTCGAGCAGGGCGTGCTCGCCGTCGAAGCGGTTGACCAGCACCTCGTTCCAACTGTTGAGCGTGACCTGATCCAGGGTCAGCACCAGGTTCTCCCGAACCCCGGCGTAGCTCAGGGAGTCCGTGCGCTCGGTGGTCATCAGGATATTGAGGTCGCGATGATGCTTGAGCGGATCGATGCCGACGTTAACCAGTATCAGCACTTCACTGGGCACGCTGGCGCGCAACAGCTGTTCTTCATCTACCGTGCTCAGCGGCAGGGCGATGGACTGTTGCAGGCTGCCCAGCAGGTTGAACAGCTCAAACTCACTCAGGTCGCTGCTACCTGGGTGCAGCGCAAGGCGCGTACTGCTGTCGATCACACCGTTGCGATGGCACCAGGTCAGCAACTCCAGCAACTCGCGGCAGCGTTTGATCGGTGCGAAGTTTTCCCACTCCAGGGCGTTGAGGCTGCCGTTGTACAGGCCCCACTGGTTCTGCCCGGGTTCTTTCTTGTTCGGTGACTGCACCAGCGTCAGGGTGTCTTCGGCCAGGTCCGGGGCGATGCCGGGGTTGATGAACTCGACTTTGTCGGCCTTGCGTTCGAATGCGGCATACAACCGCCGGCCCAGGACGTTGAGGTCGCGCTTGTTGATCAGGCTGACGGTTTTTTCGGTGCGGGCGAACTGGGTCAGGAAGCGGTAGCTGTAGGTCAGTTCGTTGACCAGTGCCCGCCGTTCGTTGCTGACCTGACGCACTTTCCACTGGCTGCGGCTGTCCAGCAGCGCCAGTTGCCGTGGGTCCCAGCCCCATTCCCGGGCCAGACGCTCAAGCAGAACCCGTTGCCAGCCCGTGCTGCGCCCCTGGCCGGTCAGCTTGCGATTGACCTTCAGGTAAAGCGCCCTGCGCACCAGCTCCAGGCGTTCGGATTCACCTCGGGCGTTGAGGTACTCCTCGATACGACGGTAAACCACCATGTAGGGATCCAGCTCTTCCAGGTCCAGGCGGTTGGCGAACACCGCCTGTTTGAAGCGCAGGCTCAGGCAGCGAACGTCCGGGTGTTCGCTGGCGTAGACTTCGATCAGCAGCAGCTTGAGCACTGATTTGTAGGGCGACTCGATGCCCTTGAACAATTGCCAGAGGCCGGCGCCGATGAATTCTCCCGGCGGGATATAGGCCAGGTGCCCCAGGTTGAGCGTTTCATCGGCGCGGATGAAGCGTTTGGAAATCAGCGTGTGGGTGTACTGCTCATAGTTTTCTTCTTCATACACCGGCACCAGCCACCAGATCGGCGTGCGTCCGGCCAGCCAGATCGCCGTGCGGTAGAACTCGTCCAGCAGCAGGTAATGCTGGGTTGTACCGCAATCGTCGGAACTGAGCTGAGTGTCCCGGTCGCCGCGGACAAAGCGCGCCGGGTCGATCAGGAAAAAATGCGCTTCAGCGCCCTGGGTCGCCGCCCAGGTTTCCAGCAGTAGACATTTTTTGCGCAGTTCGGCCAGTTCGTCCTCGCTCAGGTCCGGACCATGGCAGACCCACACATCCATGTCGCTTTGATCCGCTTGGGCGAGGGTGCCGAGGCTGCCCATCAGAAACAGACCCAGAATCGGTCGCGGCGGATTGCTGCCGTGGCGCGGCTTGTAGGAGAACGAGCGGGTCAGCCGCTGGGCTTCGGCGAGGACGCTGGCGTCGGGCTCATAGTTGGACAGCCCGGCAGGTGTGCTGCCTGAGACATAGCCGGGCAGGAGCGGGTGATTGACGTGGAAAAACAACGGCAACAGCGTCAGCACGCTTTGCTGGCGGGTCGACAGACCTTCCAGGGCGCGATCCATCCGTACGCTGTTGAGCTTGAGAAAACGTGCGCGCAACTGGCTCAGGACCTTGCGGTCGATTCCCTCGTCCAGATCGGGGCGTATTTCGTGATTGCGGGTCATGTCAGCTCAAACCGGCTCGCGGCGTCGAACGTGGGAGATCACAGGTGGTGGCAGTTTAGCGCCCGAACCCGGGATTTCTTAAGCTGAATGTATGTTTTTGACGTCAGAATTTTTACACAGTGCGCCAGGGCGCCTGCGGAAACCTCGATGAAGGAGATTTCCGTGGGCGACAGGAGGAATCAGGCGGCTTCTTTTACGACGTTGAGAATGGTCAGCAGGCTTTGCACATGCTCGGCGGCATCCCGGCCCAGGCTGGTCAGGTAACCACCGTCGGACTGGGTTATCAGGTCTTTTTCGAACAGGCGTTTAGCGGCAGCGATGGCAGAGGGGGCAGCGGTCTGATGGATTTTCAGGCCTTCCTGGGAACTGTCCAGGTTGAAGAGTGCAAGGATTTCCAGTTCGGCAACCAGCTCAGGGGTAAGCGACATAAGGACTCCAGACTTTCTAGGAATTTGGTCGACAGCGTCACTAAAGTGAGCGCACTCGGCCGAGCTGTCCAGTGTCAGCGTCATGCTTTTTTTGTTTTGGGTGACCGCAGGCGTAATTCGTTGTGGCGAGGGAGCTTGCTCCCGCTGGAGCGCGAAGCGGTCCCAATAGCTTGATGGCTGCTGCGCAGCCGAGCGGGAGCAAGCTCCCTCGCCACAGTCGGTGAGACCTTATTTCTTTTCTGGCGGCAACTCGGGAAGAGCGCGCAACGCCGTTTCGTACCACTGGGTATCGAACGCACGGTCCTCTTCCAGGATCGCGTCAATTTCCACTGCCAGCACATGGGCCATCAGGTTGAGAATTTCTTCGCGCTCGTAACCCACCAGGGTCAATTTATTGAAAACGGCCTTGGCCGCTGGCGGGTTGTCATTTTCGATCTGGTTTTCGATGGCCTGGATCAGCGTGTTCTCGACGAACTCTTCTTCGTCGTTGTCGATGTCGGTTGGCTCGCTCATGGCAGGCTCCTTGGAGAAAGGTCGCCAGTTTACCTGCATTCAGCGCAGTGATGCGCCTGGCAAGAAACGGCTCGGCGGTCTATAACGCAAGGCTGCCAACCCCGCACGGCCTGGAGGCTTTGTCATGCTCAAGCTTTATGGTTTTTCCGTCAGCAATTATTACAACATGGTCAAGCTGGCGTTGCTGGAGAAGGGCCTGCCCTTCGAAGAGGTGCCGTTCTACGGCGCTCAGACCCCCGATGTGCTGGCCATCAGTCCACGGGGCAAGGTGCCGGTGCTCAAGACCGAGCAAGGGTTTATCAACGAAACCAGCGTGATCCTCGAATACATCGAACAAACCCAGCCGGGCAAAGCCCTGTTGCCCAGCGACCCGTTCGAGCGTGCCCAGGTGCTGGCTTTGTGCAGGGAAATCGAGTTGTACATCGAGCTGCCGGGACGGGCTTGCTACGCCGAGGCGTTTTTCGGCATATCGGTACCCGACGCCATCAAGGAAAAGACCAAGGCCGAATTGCTGCTGGGGTTCGCCTCGCTCGGCCGTCACGGCAAATTCTCGCCCTACGTGGCGGGTGACAGTCTGAGCCTGGCCGATCTGTATTTCCTCTACAGCGTATCGCTGGCGTGCCAGGTTGGCCGCAAGGTGTTCGATATCGACTTGCTGGCGGATATGCCGGCGGCCAAGGGGCTGATGGAGCGGCTGGAGCAGAACCCGAATGTGCAGCGGATTGCGGCCGACAGGGAGGCAGAGATGCCAGCGTTTTTGGCGATGATTGCTGCCAAGAAGTGAGTTTTGTGGTGTTTTGAAGTGAGTCATCGCGAGCAGGCTCGCTCCCACATTTGATCTCCCTGTGTTCACAAATCTGCGTTCACTGAAGATCCACTGTGGGAGCGAGCCTGCTCGCGATGCTTTCGGCTTTTAGCGGCTGGCGAGCATCGCCTGGCCGCGCACCACGGCAGCCTTCACCTGGGCAGGCGCTGTGCCGCCGATGTGGTCGCGGGCATTGACCGAACCTTCCAGAGTCAGCACGGCAAACACGTCCTGCTCGATCTGGTCACTGAACTGGCGCAGTTCGTCCAGGCTCATTTCTGCCAGGTCCTTGCCGTTGTCCACGCCGTACTTCACGGCATGGCCGACGATTTCGTGGCAATCACGAAACGGCAGGCCACGGCGTACGAGGTAATCAGCGAGGTCGGTGGCGGTGGAGAAGCCGCGCAAGGCCGCTTCGCGCATCACTGCATGCTTGGGCTTGATCGCCGGGATCATGTCGGCAAAGGCCCGCAGCGAATCACGCAGCGTATCGGCGGCATCGAACAGCGGTTCCTTGTCTTCCTGGTTGTCCTTGTTGTAGGCCAGCGGCTGGCCCTTCATCAGGGTCAGCAGGCCCATCAGCGCACCGAACACCCGACCACTCTTGCCGCGTACCAGCTCCGGCACGTCGGGGTTTTTCTTTTGCGGCATGATCGAACTGCCGGTGCAGAAGCGATCCGGCAGGTCAATGAACTGGAATTGCGCGCTGGTCCACAGCACCAGTTCTTCAGAGAAGCGCGACAGATGCATCATCGCAATGCTCGCGGCGGCGCAGAATTCGATGGCGAAATCGCGGTCCGAAACGTTATCCAGCGAGTTGCCGCCCACGGCGTCGAAACCCAGCAACTGTGCGGTGTATTCACGATCGATCGGGTACGTGGTGCCGGCCAGCGCGGCGCTGCCCAGGGGCATGCGGTTGGTGCGCTTGCGGCAGTCCACCAGGCGCTCGTAGTCGCGGCTGAGCATTTCGAACCAGGCCAGCATGTGATGCCCAAACGTTACAGGTTGAGCGGTTTGCAGGTGCGTGAAGCCCGGCATGATGCTCTCGGCCTCGCGCTCGGCCTGCTCCAGCAAGCCTTTTTGCAGACGGGTGATCTCGCCCAGGATCAGGTCAATCTCATCGCGCAACCACAGGCGAATGTCGGTGGCCACCTGGTCGTTTCGGCTGCGGCCGGTGTGCAGCTTCTTGCCGGTCACGCCGATGCGATCGGTCAGGCGCGCTTCGATGTTCATGTGCACGTCTTCGAGATCGACGCGCCAGTCGAACTGGCCGGCCTCGATTTCAGCCTGGATGGTTTTCAGGCCATCGATGATGCTGTCGCGCTCGGCATCGGTCAGTACGCCGACCTTGGCCAGCATGGTGGCGTGGGCGATCGAGCCCATGATGTCGTGGCGATACAGGCGCTGGTCGAAGTTGACGGAGGCGGTGAAGCGGGCGACGAAGGCGTCGACGGGTTCACTGAAGCGGCCGCCCCAGGACTGATTGGTCTTGTCAGTGCTCATGAATTCGCTCGTGATCGGCTGTGGAAAAAGTAGCGGTTAAAGGCTGCGGCGGATGATAGCAGGGTTGCCGGGACTGGCGCTGGCACTGGTCGGCAGGTTTTTTGCGCACAAGCCGAGCATTTAATGGGTTTTTTGCACAACGATATTTTTCGATTGAGCAATATCGGCGCGGCAACCGTCTACAGTGGACTGTAGGACTTTTACTTTTTCATCCACGGAGCATTGGACGAATAGAAGAGGGGGGCTCGTATTGGTCAGATGGAGTGTTAACAATTCCTACGACGGCGCCGTGCGACAACAGGCCTCAAGCATCGATTGGCAGGCGCGGGTAAAGATAGGTAACCGCCTCGCGGCACTTTTTGGCCCTCGAACGAGTCTTAGCGTGGATCGCGGTGACGGATGTCACTTCCCCTGTCTACGCTATCCTTGTGCGAGACTCACGCAGGAATCCAGCGCAATATGAATGTCCTGATCGTTGATGACGAACCACTGGCCCGTGAGCGCCTGAGCCGAATGGTTGGCGAACTCGAGGGTTACAGTGTCCTGGAGCCGAGCGCCACCAATGGCGAAGAGGCGTTGGCCCTTATTGACAGCCACAAGCCGGATATCGTGCTGCTCGACATTCGCATGCCTGGCCTGGACGGTTTGCAGGTCGCGGCGAAGTTGTGCGAGCGTGAGTCACCGCCCGCGGTGGTGTTCTGCACCACTCGGGACGACTTCCCGCCGGAGGTGCTGCAGGCCGGCGCCGTGGGCTATCTGATCAAGCCGGTCACTGCCGAGGCGCTGGTCGAGGCCTTGCGCAAGGCCGAGCGGCCCAACCGCGTGCAACTGGCGGCGTTGACCCGTCCGGCCGCCGAAAGCGGCAGCGGCCCGCGCAGCCACATCAGTGCGCGCACTCGCAAAGGCATTGAACTGATCCCATTGAATCAGGTGGTCTACTTTATCGCCGACCATAAATACGTGACCTTGCGTCACGAGAGCGGCGAGGTGTTGCTGGACGAACCACTCAAGGCTCTTGAAGACGAGTTCGGTGAACGCTTCGTGCGCATCCACCGCAACGCCTTGGTGGCTCGCGAGCGTATCGAGCGTTTGCAGCGCACACCCCTTGGGCATTTCCAGCTGTTTCTCAAAGGCCTCAATGGCGACGCGCTGATTGTCAGCCGGCGGCACGTGGCCGGCGTGCGGAAGATGATGCAACAGCTTTAGCTTGAGGTTCCAAGGCGTCCAAGCCGTTTAGCGCGTTCCATTTCCAGGACATTGACGGCCAGGGAGGCCTTGGGGTCGTGATTCAAGTCAAAGCGAATTTGACTGAGCTGTTATTATCCGCCGTATCTTTTAAGTACGGATTGATCCATGTCCCCTCGCGAGATCCGCATCGCCACCCGTAAAAGTGCCTTGGCCCTCTGGCAGGCCGAATACGTCAAAGCCCGTTTGGAAGAGGCCCATCCCGGCCTGATCGTGACGCTGGTGCCCATGGTCAGTCGCGGCGACAAGCTGCTGGACTCGCCGCTGTCGAAAATCGGCGGCAAGGGCCTGTTCGTCAAGGAGCTGGAAACCGCGCTGCTGGACAACGAAGCCGATATCGCCGTGCACTCGATGAAAGATGTGCCCATGGACTTTCCGGAAGGCCTGGGCCTGTTTTGCATCTGCGAGCGAGAAGATCCACGCGATGCGTTCGTTTCCAACACGTTTGCAAGCCTCGACGCCCTGCCCGCCGGGAGTGTGGTCGGCACCTCCAGCCTGCGTCGCCAGGCGCAGTTGCTGACCCGCCGCCCAGACCTGCAAATCCGCTTTCTGCGGGGCAACGTCAATACTCGCCTGGCCAAACTCGATGCCGGTGAGTACGACGCAATTATCCTTGCCGCCGCCGGCCTGATCCGCCTCGGTTTTGAAGATCGCATCACGTCGGCCATCAGCGTCGATGACAGCCTGCCGGCCGGTGGGCAGGGGGCGGTGGGTATCGAATGTCGCAGCGCCGACAGCGAGATCCATGCCCTGTTGGCACCGCTGCATCACGACGACACCGCCACCCGGGTCTTCGCCGAGCGCGCCCTCAACAAACACCTCAATGGCGGTTGCCAGGTGCCGATCGCCTGTTACGCCGTACTCGAAGGCGAGCAGGTCTGGTTGCGCGGTCTGGTGGGTGATCCGAACGGTGGCCGACTGCTCAGTGCCGAGGCCCGGGCGCCGCGCCGCGATGCCGAAGCGCTGGGTGTCCGGGTAGCCGAAGACCTGCTCGGCCAGGGTGCCGACGACATTCTCAAGAAGGTCTACGGCGAGGCGGGCCACGCGTGACGGGCTGGCGGCTGCTGCTGACCCGGCCGGTCGACGAGTCGTCGGCCCTGGCGGCTGTCCTGGCCGAGGCCGGGATCTACAGCAGCAGCCTGCCGTTGCTGGATATCGAGTCGGTCCCCATGTCCGACGCCATGGGGGAGACTTTTCAACGGCTGGACCAGTACTGTGCCGTGATTGTGGTGAGCAAGCCCGCCGCACGTTTGTGTGTGGAGCTGCTGCGCCAATATTGGCCCCAGCCGCCAGACCAGCCATGGTTCAGCGTGGGGGCGGCGACCGGGCAGATCCTTATCGATGCCGGCCTCACTGTGTTTTATCCCGACCACGGCGATGACAGCGAAGCCTTGCTGGAGCATCTGGTGTTACGCCAGGCTATCACCCGACCCAATCCCAAGGTTTTGATTGTGCGTGGCGAGGGCGGGCGCGGCTTGCTGGCGGAGCGCTTGCGCGAGCAAGGTGCTAGTGTCGATTATCTGGAACTGTACCGGCGCAGCCTGCCGCATTATCGAGAAGGTGAGTTGGCGGCAAGGGTCAAAGCGGAACGCTTGAACGCGCTGGTGGTCAGCAGTGGGCAGAGCTTCGAGCATCTGCAGCGGTTGGCTGGCGATGAGTGGCCCGCGCTGGCGCGGTTACCGTTGTTCGTTCCAAGCCCAAGGGTTGCCGAGATGGCCCGTGCCGCCGGGGCCCTGACAGTTGTGGATTGCCGTGGCGCCAGTGCTGCGGCTTTGCTGGCGGCGTTACGGGATCAGTCCGTGCCGTTTTCTAATGCAAAGGATGGATACGTGAGCGAAACAGCCTTGCCAAAAGATCAAGACCAACCCGCGATCGATACGCCGGTTGAAACCCCGGCTCCGAAGGCGCCGCGTCGCGGCAACGGGCTGGCCATTGTCGCGTTGTTGTTGGGAGCCGCCGGCGTGGCCGTTGGTGGTTGGGGCGTGTGGCAGGTGCGTCATCTGCAAGCCAATAACCAGCAGCAGGCCAGTCAGGTTCAGGCGCTCAATGATCAGGCCCAGACCCTCAAGCTCAATGAGCAACGCCTGAGTGAACGTCTGGCTCAATTGCCTGCGGCGCAAGAGCTGGAAGAGCGTCGGCGTCAGGTCGCCCAGTTGCAGGGTGATCAACAACGACTGAACCAGCGCCTGGAAACCGTGCTCGGTGCCAGCCGCAAGGACTGGCGCCTGGCCGAAGCCGAACATCTGCTGCGCCTGGCCAGCCTGCGTCTTTCCGCCCTGCAGGACATCAGCAGTGCCCAGGCCCTGGTCCAGGGTGCTGACGAAATCCTGCGCGAGCAAAACGACCCTGGCTCATTCGCCGCTCGCGAGCAACTGGCCAAGACCCTTGCTGCGTTGCGCAGTACCGAGCAGCCAGATCGTACCGGGCTGTTCCTGCAGTTGGGGGCCTTGCGTGACCAGGTGCTGCAACTCACGGAGCTGGCACCCGAATACAAGGATCGTGGTGAGTCGTTGCTGGGCTTGACCGCCGATGGCGATGGCGCCAGCCGCTGGGCGCAGTGGTGGGACCAGATATCGCGCTATATCCGTATCGATTTCAACGCGGATGAGAATGTCCGTCCGCTCTTGGCCGGGCAGAGTCTGGTGCAGGTGCGCCTGGCCTTGAGCCTGGCCCTGGAGCAGGCGCAATGGGCCGCTCTCAACGGCCAGGCCCCGGTGTACACCCAGGCGCTGGCTCAAGCGCATGATGTGCTCAAGAACAACTTCAACCAGGACAACCCGCAAAGCAAAATCATGCTTGAGCGCGTGGCCGAGCTGGCCAGGCAGCCGGTGACGGTTGCAACCCCGGATCTGACAGGGACCCTGAGCAGCGTTCAGGCCTATCTGGAGCGCCGCAACCTGAACGCCGAAGAGTCGGTCAAGCCGCTGGCCAAACCTGATGAGCAGGAGGCCACGCCATGAAACGCCTCTACGTGATTATGTTCGTGGTCATCGCTGTCGCTGCCTTGCTGGGCGTGGCGATCGCCGAACATTCGGGTTACGTGCTGGTGGCATACAAGAACTTCCGATACGAGGCCGGCCTTTGGGTCACCCTGGCGCTGGTGGCGGTGCTCTGGCTGGTGTGGCGGGGCGCGAGCGCCTTGATCGGGCTGGTGACCACTTCCACTGGCGTGGTCAATCCATGGTCGCGACGTAACCGCAGCCGACGAGTGCAGGTGGCCATCGAGCACGGACAACTGGACCTGGCCGAAGGTCGCTGGGCCAGTGCCCAGCGTCACTTGCATCGCGCCGCTGAAGCCGAGCGCCAACCGTTGCTGTATTACCTTGGCGCCGCCCGTGCGGCCAATGAGCAAGGTCTTTACGAGCAGTGCGACAGCCTGTTGGAACGTGCCCTTGAACGTCAGCCCCAGGCTGAGCTGGCGATTGCCCTGACGCACGCACAATTGCAGATGGACCGCGGCGACACCGACGGTGCATTGAACACGTTGCAAGCCATGCATGATCGCCACCCACATAACGCCCAGACCCTGCGTCAGTTGCAACGTCTGCATCAGCAGCGCGGGGATTGGTCTGCGGTGGTCCGGTTGTTGCCGGAGCTGCGCAAGGACAAAGTCCTGCCGCCGGCTGAGCTGGCTGAACTGGAGCGTCGGGCCTGGGGCGAAAACCTCACCCTGGCGGCCCACCGTGACGAAGACGGCAGTGTCGGGTTGCAATCGCTTAACCGTGCCTGGCAACAACTGTCGTCCGCACAACGCCAGGAATCGGCGCTGGTGCTGGCCTATGCCGAGCAACTGCGGCAACTCGGGGCGCAGGCCGAGGCCGAAGAGGTGCTGCGGGCGGCGCTCAAACGGCACTATGACAGTCACCTGGCGCGCCTGTACGGGTTGGTCCGCGGCAATGATCCGGGCCGCCAACTGCAAGCGGCAGAAGGCTGGCTCAAGGATCACCCGAACGACCCTGGCCTGCTGCTGACACTGGGCCGCCTGTGCCTGCAAAACAGTTTGTGGGGCAAGGCACGGGATTATCTGGAAAGCAGTTTGCGCCTGCAGCGCAATCCCGAGGCCTGCGCCGAACTGGCGCGACTGCTGGCGCAACTGGGGGATGCCGAGCGCAGCAACCAGCTCTTCCAGGAAGGCTTGGGGTTACTGGATGAGCGCTTGCTGGCCGCGCCACTGCCGGTCCCGGCTCAGGTTTTGGCCACTTGAGAGAGAGTGAGTCGTTCTTGAGGGTTGTATGAATCATTGTGGCGAGGGAGCAAGCTCCCTCGCCACGTGTTTATTGATGCCCCTAATGGCGTTAGCAATGCCTTCGGTAAAGTCCTACAGCAAGCTGCGCTTAATCTTCTCTTGCTTGTCGGGAATTCCCTACACCCCTGGTGAAGTGTCTGCACGGCCCCGCCTTGAAAGGCCGGCGGCCTTTCCTCTACCGTAACGGCCTGTCTCTTCTGTTACGGAACCGCCATGTCTTTGGCTTGCTCACGCTTCTTGTTTTTCATGGCTTTCATCGCCGCCGCTCTGGTTTTTGGTATCGCCAGTTACCTTGAATATGCGGTAGGTCTGACGCCTTGCAGCCTGTGTGTTTTGCAACGGTTGTGCCTGATGCTGTTTTTGATGAACTGTCTCGCCGCATGCCTGCATGGTCCTGCTCAGAAAGGCAGCATCTGCTACGGGGCGATGGGGCTGGTTTTCGCGTCGAGCGGGTTGACGCTGGCATGGCGTCAGGTTCTGGTGCAAGGCGACTCGCTGGAGCAGTTGCCCGATTGTATCGATCACCTCAAGGCAGTGAGTTCGTGGTGGGGCGCTGTACATCGTGTACTCGAGGGGGCGATCGACTGCGCGAGCATCACCTGGACCCTGTTCGATCTGAGTCTTCCCGAATGGAGCCTGTTGTTTTTTCTCGCCGTGTCTTTTGTGATGTCCTATCTGCTGCTGCGCCTTGTCTGGAACGCTCTGATACGACCGCTCAGCGGCACAACGTCGCAACTGGTCCGGGTCATGGATTAAACACTTGTATGAACTTTATCTCCTGCGTACCTTGAAGCGGTTGTCGTGCGGGCATAATCTGGCCCGCACGTGTTATCGGATTTATGCCGCTCGATCATGTTGTGTCTGGCTTGTCCCTGATCATTTCAGGCGGTGCGCAGGCTGCGAGGGGCATGACTCACAAGGGAAGAAATCACCATGCTCGAAAGTTGTCAGAATGCTCAGGAACGCTGGGGTGGGGTGCATCTGCTGATCGACCGCTGGTTGCAGGAGCGTCACGAACTGGTTCGGGCCTATGATGCTCTCGGCGACAGGCCTGAAGCGCTGAGTGAAAGCCGCAAGCCGTTGCAGGAGTTCTGCGGTGTGCTGGTCGACTACGTGTCAGCCGGTCATTTCGAGATATACGAACAACTGACGAGTGAGGCCAAGGCCTTCAACGATAAACGTGGCCTGGAGCTCGCCGAGCAAATCTACCCGCGTATCGACGTCATCACCGAAAAACTGCTGGCCTTCAATGACCTGTGTGATGAAGGCAAATGCGTAGCGGAAAAATTCAAGGAACTGGGTGGCTTGCTGCACGAGCGTTTCGAACTGGAAGACTGTCTGATCGAAGTGCTGCACAACTCCCACAAGGAAGAAGCGCCGGCCCAGGCTTGAGGATTTTTGCAGAATCAAAAGAACGGTGCGCATTGCGCACCGTTTTTTTTTGGAGTCAACTTCAGGTCGTCGCGCCCAGCAACTCGATTTCAAACACCAGCGGCGTGAACGGGGGGATGACATCCCCGGCTCCTTCGGCGCCGTAGGCCAGGGTCGAAGGAATGACCAGTCGCCATTTTGCGCCTACCGGCATTTGCGGCAATGCACTGCGCCAACCGTCAATCACGCTGTCGAGACTGAACCACTGCGCCTGCCCGTTGGAATCAAACACGGTGCCGTCTGGCAATCGACCGACATACAACACCTGGACCTTGCCGTGAGGGCCGGCCTTGGCGCCATTGCCGGGCTTGAGTTCGGTCAACAGAATGCCATCTGCCAGTTGCTGTGCACCGGGCCGGGCTTTTTCCTCCTCAAGAAATTTCTGCTCGGTTTTCAGTGCCGCTTCGATCTGCGGCGTCGCCGATGACGACGTCAGCCGTGCCTGATGGTCGGCCAGTATCTGTTCGATGCGCTCATCTTTCAGGGCCAGCGGTTTGCCCAGATAGGCCTGTTGCAGACCCTCGACCAACGCCTGGATCTGCAGGTCGGGCACATCCTGGCGCAGACGTTCACCCAGGCTTGCCCCCAGGCTGTACGCCAAGTCATGAGCGTCGTTTGCGCTGGTTTTTTCTGCGGCCTGAGCCATGGAGCAAACCATGCAAAGGAATAAAAACAAGTGACGCGACATGTAGTGTTCTCCGGCCTCGAATGGAGGGGATTATGCCAGTGCCGATATCCGCAAAGGTGGTTTGCCCCGGCAGTGGGGTAGAAGATTTTTCGTCCCTTGCAACGCAACGTCTTGTGTACTGTCAACATGCCCTAGCGGCGGTTGCAGCAGAGGTCTAGTATGAGCCGCACTCACGTCAGTCAGGAGGTAAACCATGTCGGCCACCAAGAAGCCAGTAAACACTCCGTTGCACTTGCTCCAACAACTTTCGGGCAGTCTGCTCGAGCATCTGGAAAACGCCTGCTCCCAAGCCCTGGCTGATGCTGAAAAACTGCTCGCCAAACTGGAAAAACAACGCGGCAAAGCGCAGGAAAAACTGCACAAGTCGCGCACCAAACTGCAAGACGCGGCCACCGCCGGCAAGGCCAAGGCACAAGCCAAGGCCAAAGACGCTGTGAAAGAACTCGAAGATCTGCTCGATGCCTTGAAGGATCGTCAGTCCGAAACCCGCGCCTATATTCTGCAACTCAAGCGTGATGCCCAGGAAAGCCTGAAACTGGCCCAAGGCGTCGGTCGTGTGCAAGAAGCCGTGGGCAAGGCACTGAGCCTTCGTGCTGCCAAGCCTGCCGCTGCCGCTGTATCGGCCAGAAAACCGGCCGCTAAACCTGTCGCGACAAAAACACCGGCCAAGGTAGCTGCCAAACCGGCCGCAAAAGCGCCGGCCAAAGCAGCGAGCAAACCAGCCGCTAAACCGGCTGCGAAAAAACCGGTTGCTGCCAGCGCTGCAAAACCTGCTGCGAAAAAAACCGCCGTTAAAGCTGTCGCCAAGCCGGCGGCCAAAGTGGCGGCCAAGCCAGCCGCTAAACCTGTCGCCAAGCCAGCTGCTAAACCGACCGCTAAAACAGCCGCCGCCAAACCCGCAGCGACAAAAACCGCCGCGGCTAAACCGGCTGCCAAGCCAGCTGCTACAAAAACGGCTGCTGCCAAGCCCGCCGCCAAACCGGCTGCCAAGCCAGCCGCTGCCAAAGCGCCCGCCAAAGTTGCAGCTAAACCCGCTGCCAAGCCAGCCGCTGTCAAAGCACCTGCCAAAGCTGCGGCTAAACCGGCTGCCAAGCCGGCTGCTGCCAAACCCGCCGCGAAGCCTGCCGCCGCCAAGCCTGTGGCCAAGCCTGCTGCGAAACCCGCCGTGAAAACGCCTGCTGCCGCAAAACCTTCGACTGCTCCGGCGGCCAAGCCTGCGACATCGACTCCGGCTCCTGCAGCGACCCCTGCGCCAACCGCCAGCACTGCGACCCCGGCGCTGAACCCGAGCGCCGCCCCGGCGCCGAGCAGCAACACCCCAACCCGCGCTTCCTAAGTGCTGGACGCCGCGACGCGCAGCTGATGCAGCGCGTCGCGGTTCCCTTGGTCGGCGCCCGCCACGAGTCCTTGCAGCCATTGCGCTGAATCTTTGGGTTGTTCCCCAGGCCAGTCCCTGGTCGCAGTCTCCAGTCGCTCCAGCAATCGTCGCTCGGCTTCCAGTTCCAGTCGCTTGACCTGCTCGCGCAGGCTATCGAGTGCCGTGTCTTGAAGGGCGCGGGCTTTCCATTGGTTACGGAGCGTGCGCAAGGGCTGAACGACGTCCGTGTCCCAAGGGCCGACCCATTGCTGAAGCTGTTGCAGTCTTTGTTCAGTGCAGGCTACCCCGCGCTGTTCCAGCCACAGCCCGCAAAGCAGCAGGCAGACATTGGCGCCGGCGCCCTGCAGCGCCAGGCAGGTTTGTTCCACACCAGGCTTGGCGTAGAGGTCGAGGGAAAAGCTCCATAGATCAGAGGACATCGTGCTACTCGCGCCAGTTGCGAGCGAAGCTGGTAGACTCCGCCGCCATTATGATTCGACTTCAGAACCTGACTTTACAGCGTGGCCCGCAACGTCTGCTAGAAGACGCCGAGCTGACCCTGCACGCCGGCCACAAAGCTGGCCTCATCGGTGCCAACGGCGCCGGCAAATCGAGCCTGTTCGCCCTGCTTCGAGGTGAACTGCACCCGGACTCGGGCGATTGCCTGCTGCCCGCCGATTGGCGTATCGCCCACATGCGCCAAGAGGTCGACACCCTTGAGCGCCTGGCGGTGGACTACGTGCTTGACGGCGACCTGCGCCTTCGTCAGGTCCAACGCGACCTGGCGGCGGCCGAGGCGGCACACGATGGCGCCGCACAGGCCCGTCTGCACGCGGAGCTCGACAGCGCCGACGGCTACACCGCCGATGCCCGCGCACGCAAACTGCTGGCAGGCCTTGGGTTTACCAATGAGCAGATGGACCGTCAGGTTGGGGATTTCTCCGGTGGCTGGCGGATGCGCTTGAACCTGGCCCAGGCCCTGATGTGCCCTTCGGACCTGCTGCTGCTCGATGAGCCCACCAACCACCTGGACCTCGACGCCATCATCTGGCTCGAAGACTGGCTCAAGAGCTATCCCGGCACATTGCTGCTGATTTCCCATGACCGCGATTTCCTCGACGCGGTGGTGGATCATGTCGCCCATGTCGACCAGCGCAAGCTCACCTTGTACCGTGGCGGCTACAGCGCATTCGAGCGGGCCCGTGCCGAACGCCTGGCCCAGCAACAGCAGGCCTACGAGAAGCAGCAGGCGCAGCGTGCGCACATGGAAAGCTACATCGCCCGGTTCAAGGCCCAGGCCACCAAGGCCCGTCAGGCCCAGAGCCGGATCAAGGCACTGGAGCGGATGGAAGAACTGTCCGCGGCCCACGTCGATTCACCGTTTGATTTTGTTTTCCGCGAATCGACCAAGATTTCCAGCCCGCTGATCGACCTGTCGGATGCGCGTCTGGGTTATGGCGACAAGACCGTGCTGGAGAAGGTCAAGCTGCAGCTGACCCCTGGTGCGCGGATCGGCCTGCTGGGCCCGAACGGTGCTGGTAAGTCGACCCTGATCAAGAATCTCTCCGGCGAGCTCGAGCCCCTGGCCGGGCGTCTGACCCGGGGCGAGAACACCGTGGTCGGTTACTTCGCCCAACATCAGCTCGATTCTCTCGACGCCAAGGCCAGCCCGCTGCTGCATTTGCAGCGTCTGGCACCGAACGAACGCGAGCAGACCCTGCGTGATTTCCTCGGTGGTTTCGACTTTCGTGGTGCGCGCATCGATGAGCCGGTACTGAATTTTTCCGGTGGTGAAAAGGCTCGCCTGGCGCTGGCATTGATCGCCTGGGGCCGGCCGAACCTGTTGCTGCTCGACGAACCGACCAACCACCTCGATCTGGAAATGCGCCTGGCCCTCACCATGGCCTTGCAGGAATTCAGCGGCGCGGTGCTGGTGGTGTCTCACGACCGGCATTTGCTCAAGAGCACCACGGATAATTTTTTCCTGGTGGCCGACGGCAAGGTCGAAGAGTTCGACGGTGATCTGGAAGACTATGCCCGTTGGCTGGTGGATTACCGTCAGCGCAACGCACCGGTCAGTACCACGCCGGTTAACCCGGACAAGACCGACAAGAAAGCCCAGCGCCAGGCCGCCGCCGCATTGCGTCAGCAGTTGGCGCCTCACAAGCGTGAGGCCGACAAGCTCGAAGTCGAACTGGGCAAGCTGCATGAAAAACTGCAAAAGATCGAAACCAGCCTCGGCGACAGCGGTCTCTACGAAGCGGCGCGCAAGGATGAGTTGCGCGATCTGCTGGCCGAACAGGCCAGGCTGAAGGTTCGGGAAGCGGAGCTTGAGGAGGCGTGGATGCAAGCCCTGGAACTGCTGGAAAACCTGCAAGCGGAGCTGGAGGCATTGTCCTGATGGAAGCCTTGGCTTTGCCGATACCCGTCATGTGGGTCGAGCCGATCTGGCTCGGTGTGCAAATACTGCTGATCCTGCTGGCCGGCTACATCGCACAGCGTTGCGTGGCGCGGGCCCTCACGGGCCTTGCCGAGCGCTACCCGTTACCGTCCCAGTTGGTGATCATCCTGCGGGGTGTGCTGCGCTGGCTGATCATGGGCAGCGCGGTGCTGGTGGTACTTGAACGCCTGGGCGTCTCGGCCACGGTGCTGTGGACCGCGCTGTCGGGGTTCGTCGCGGTGGCGGCGGTGGCGTTCTTCGCCATCTGGAGCGTGCTGTCGAATCTGCTGTGCGCCATTTTGATCTACACCGTCGGGCCGTTTCGTCTGGGCGATGTGGTTGAGCTGGTGGAGTCCACCGACAAGCCCGGCATCAAGGGGCGGGTGGTGGCCATCAACCTGCTTTACACCACCCTGATCGAACCCGAGGAACTCGGTACGGGCAGTTCCATGGTGCAAGTGCCCAACAGCCTGTTCTTCCAGCGTTCGGTTCGACGCTGGCGCGGCAACGAGGCGTTTCCGGTCGGCGGGTTCGTCGAGTAAGCGGGGCTCGATCGTTAAATATCTGTGGTCAACCGTCCGGCGGCGCATTAGCTTAGTGACTTCAACGAATCTGAGCCGAGGTGTGCAATGGTGCTGGAGACATGGCTGGCGTTTTTCGCCGCTTGCTGGGTGATCAGTCTTTCGCCGGGCGCTGGTGCCATCGCATCGATGTCCAGCGGTCTGCAATACGGTTTCTGGCGCGGCTACTGGAATGCCCTGGGCCTGCAATTGGGTCTGGCGTTGCAAATCGTTATTGTCGCCGCCGGTGTCGGCGCGATCCTCACCGCATCGGCGACCGCGTTTTATGCGATCAAATGGTTTGGCGTGGCCTATCTGGTTTATCTGGGCGTCAAG
Source organism: Pseudomonas sp. A214 (assembly GCF_900156295.1). Lineage (NCBI taxonomy): Bacteria > Pseudomonadati > Pseudomonadota > Gammaproteobacteria > Pseudomonadales > Pseudomonadaceae > Pseudomonas > Pseudomonas sp. A214. The sequence continues at coordinate 460,889 of NZ_LT707062.1, read as the reverse complement.
CAGTGGCGAGCCATCCCGGGCGATCTCAGTGATGACGCGGCCGTGCGGCCTATCGGCAAGCCCCTGGCGCTGGTGTTTCGCGGGTTTCTGGTCAACATCAGCAACCCCAAGGCATTGGTGTTCATGCTTGCGGTGTTGCCACAATTCATCGACCCCCATGCCCCGCTGATCAAGCAATACCTGATCCTGGGTGTGACGATGGTTTGCGTCGACCTCATCGTCATGGCCGGGTACACCGGGCTGGCATCCAAAGTCCTGCGCCTGCTGCGCACTCCGAAACAGCAGCGTCGAATGAACCGCACCTTTGCCGGGCTGTTCATTGGTGCGGCGGGGTTGCTGGCGACAATTCGCAAAGCCTAGGTCTAACCCGCCGGTTGCAATGTGGCGGGGATAAATCTCCTCGCCACAAAATAATCGCTGAACCGCTTAGCGCAAAATGACTGGCGCGGTATCCCGTGGCAGGTTGTTGCGCGGCATCGGCTCGCCGGCTTGTTCGTAGTTCGGCCCGCCAAGTTGTTCGCTCAGTTGCCGCGCTACGTCCTCACCCAGGGCCTTGGACACCTCGCGCACGACTCGCGGGCGGTTGAGGTTGATGCGTACGTCCCGGTGATTCAGCAGCTTGGTGTCCTGGCCTTCACCCATGGCGGTGAAGGCCGAGGTGATTTCGTAGGTCTTGGTGTTGATCAGGCTGAAGTCCGCCACCAGGGTCAAGGCGAGCACCGCCGAGTAGCTGTTGGTATTGGCCAGTTCATTGATGTCGCGGGTGAAGTCGATGTCCGATACGGTGCCGAACAGCACGTAATCGGCGCCCTTGAAGTGTCCAGCCTTGATTCGCTTGATCACGTCATAGACGTCGCCCGTGGACGAAGCGGTGTGGGGCGTGCCTTGCACGAGCTGGAACATCCCGCTGCGCAGGATTTCGCCCTTGATGTCGCCGGTGAACTTGCGCAGTTCGCCCTGCTCGATGTAGCTGGTGGTGGCTTCCATCTCGTCGTAGCTCGACGAAGCGCTGGCGCTGTAAGGGTTCGCCTGGAAGTTGCTCTGGGCCGAAACGGTGTGGATGTATTCCTCCACCCGTTGCTGGTACGCCAGGTCAGTGACCGCGACTTTCGGGGCCGCCTGGGCGCCGAACGCGCAGGCCAGGGCCATGATGCCGATCCATGTGCGCATGGCTTAGCGCTCCGTGGTCTTGCGGATTTCTTTCTCGTCCATCCACTCGGCCAGACCGCTTTCGACGTCGATCAATTGCAGGCTGAATTTGTAGAAGACGTCCTTGTAGTCGCTGCTGCGCTTGACGATCGAGCTGATGGAGCCTTCGAGGCGGTATTTGGCCGCGATCATGTTGCCGGTCTTGGCCACGGTGCTTTTCTTGTACAGGCCGCTCTGGTTTTGCAGCTTGAGCTGGTCAACCTGGCTGTCCATGGCGTTGTTGTCGCTGGCGAAACGTGCCGCACCGGTCTTCATCAATTGGGTCTTGATGCTGGTGGTGATCTCGCGGGTGTCGATGTACTCGCTGGTCTTGTTCTTCACGTCATAGACCTGAACCACCGGGCGGCCCTGCAGAATGCCGGACTGGGCCAGGGAGCGGGTCATGGACTCGGCGATCATTTGCAGGTCGGTGGAGCCGAATTCGTTGGTCACGGTTTCCACGGCCTTGGTGTCGCCGTAGCTGATGTTCTTGCTGCCCAGGACCGGAGAGTTGTTGGCGCAGCCGCTGACCAGCAGGGCGGCCAGGGCGAGGGATGAAATGCGTACAAACATGGGAGTGCTCTCGAAAGCTGAAAAATTAGGGTTAACGCGTGGTGCCAGTCAGTAGAGCCTTTTGTGGGAGCGAGCCTGCTCGCGATAGCGGTCTGTCAGCCAAGCGCATTGCTGGTTGATGCATTGCTATCGCTAGCAAGCTCGCTCCCACAGGTGTGTGGCTCAAGGCGTATTGATTTCCAATCGGAAATCCACAGCCTTGGGGGTCGGTGCGATAGCCGGCAGGAAACTGGTTTGTTCGCCGTACAGCGTCAGGCTTTTCCAGGTTTCTTCCTCGGCAACCGGAAAGCCTTCCGGTCCCAACCAGGCAAAGCGGTAGTACATCGTCTTGTTGTTGAAGCTGGTGTTGCTCAACTGCACATTGACGGTCAGGTAGCCGTTTTCCCGGGCCACGCGCATGGCGCCGACCACGATGTTTTTCTGCTTGCCCATGGCCACGACTTTGCTGGCGGCGCTGCCCGGCTCCGGCGGCGCAGGGGTGGCGCAACCGGCCAGCAAGGCCAGGACACCGAGGGTGATCAGTTTTAAACGCATTTGAACAAGACTCCGTTCTTAAGGTTGCTTGATGCTGGCGACGGCGGTCGGGTTGGTGCTCGGGATCACCTGGGCGGCCAGGCCACCGGCGAAGACCTGATTGCCCACCGCCCGCAGGCTGATGACCTGGTAACGCTGATCGACGGTAACCTTGACCACCGAACCGCCCACCGCGCTCGGCAAGGTGACGTGGTGTTCACCTTTTTTCAGGCGCAGACGCACCACTTGGGTGTAGTCCGGCAGGGTGCGCCAGGTCCGGGTGTCCGCGCCTTCCAGCACGGCCGAGGTCAGGCCCACCGCGAGGCCGGCCAGGGGATTGGTTTCGTTGATCTGTTTTTGCGCCACGCCCCGGGTGATCGCGCGCACGGTTGTGCGCAGGATGATGCCGGGCATGTCGTCGCGCAGGGCGCGGCGGGACATGGCTGTGGTGCTGTTGAGCTGGGTCAGGTCCAGTTGACGACCGTCGACACCGATTTGAGTGAACGTGGCGGTGGAGGTGTCAGGCTTGATCAGGGGGAATGACAGTGGCGTGATCACCACATTGCCGCTGATGGGCAGGGGCAGGGGAATGCGGATCGAGTCCCGTGACGGCGCCAGGCCGCTCTGCACCACAATCAGGATGTCGCTTTCATCCTTCTTGCCAGCGGGCTTGTCGAGGTTGATCAATGCCTGCTCCAGCAACGGCGTATTCGGACGCAGTTCGGCGGCTTTGCGATAACCCGGAGCGGCCAGGTCTTTTTCGCCCAAGGCTTCATAGACGAACCCGGCCAGGTAATGGCTGAACGCACTCTGATAGCTGTTTTTCAGGCTGATCACTTCCGGCGCGTCGAGGCTGGCCACCGGGTAGCCCTGCAGGTCCTTGTACTCGGTCTTGACCCCTTGCTTCTCGGCGTCTTCCTCGCGCTTGAGGTATTCCTTGTCCCGCAGGTCGGCAATCACCGCTTCGCGCTCGTGGGTTTTCTTGATCTGCATCCGCGCGCCGTCGAAGTCGTTCACGGCCAGCTGGTTCAGGGCCATCTGCGTGGTCAGCATGACCTTTTCGTAGTCATAGCCTTCGTAGCGTCGAACTTTATCGTTGACCAGAAAGCTGCCGAACTGTGCCAGATATTTGCCTGTGTCGAGCTTGACTGCATCTTCCCACTGACCCACCTGCTGATCGGCGCTGGACCAGGCAGCCTGACTGCCGGGCAGGTCGCCCTTGGCGCGCAACAGTTCGCCTTTTTCGAAGAAATACAGCAGGTCTTTGTCTTGGCTGGTGTTGTTCTTCTCCAGCAGGGTCAACGCCGCGTCGACGTTGCCGGAAGCCAGTTGCTGATTGGTCTGGGCAAATTCGCTGTCGTAGTTGCGAAACGCAGAGCAGCCAGACAACAAGGTGATCGCGCCGAGGGCGATCGAAAGAGCGACACGGGATGCCATGAATACTTCTTCCCTGAGGTATCAGCCGGGGGTGCGGGTCGGGCTGGGACGATCCACGGACGAGCGCCGGGCGCTGTCGGTTCCTCATAACCGGAGGAGCTTTTATGCCTTCGGACAATAAGAGGGCGGCGGGATTATAAACATGGCCGTTGGCTATGTAATGGCTTTTTAATCTCGTAATGCAGTTTTTGTGACATCACTTCCAAGCGTGAAGATCCGATGAAATCTGCTTCAGAAACACATCAACCCTTGAGTCAAGGTCATTGGAAGTGAACAATGTGTTACTTCTTATTTCCATCTGAGAGTCATTCATGACTGCCCCGTACCGTTTTCTGGCCTGGCTAGCGCTGCCGTTGTTTGCGCTATGCAGCGCCAATCTATTGGCCGACACCCTGGAGGGCGCCCCCCAGGCGCTGCATTTACTGGATTACATCGGGGCGGATTATCCGGCGACGGTGCAGGCGGGCAAGGTTGTCGACGAGTCTGAATACCGCGAGCAACTGGAATTTACCCAGCGCCTGGAAGGGCTGATCGTTGCGCTGCCAGCCAAACCTGAAAAAGCAGAGCTGACACAAGGCGTCGGCGCCTTGCGCAGCGCCATCACCGCGCATCAGGACGGCGATGAGGTCGCCCGCCTGGCGCGGCAACTGGGGGCCAGACTGGCGGTGGCGTATGAGGTCAGTCAGGCGCCAGTGATCACCCCGGACCCGGCCCGCGGTGCGCCGCTGTATGCGCAGAATTGCTCGGTGTGCCACGGTGACAGCGGGGCTGGCGACGGTCCTGCCGGTGTCGGCCTGGAGCCTGCACCCGCCAACCTGCGCGATGGGGCGCGCCTGGATCATCTGAGTCTCTACGCGATCTACAACACGCTTGGCATGGGCGTCGAAGGCACTGACATGCCGGCCTTTGCCGATCAGCTCGACGACCGTCAGCGCTGGGACCTGGCGACGTACATCGCCAGCTTCAGCGCCGATCCGGCGGCCGCTAAAAGCGGACAGACCTTCAACCTCGCTGATCTGGCGCGCCAGACACCGGCCGAAATCCTCGCGGCGCAGGGCCCTGAAGCGGCAGCCACCTTTCGCGCCCAGCGTGCCCAGCCGCCACAAGTGCAGCGTGGCCCGGCGCAGTTGCTCGACTACACCGCCACCACCCTGGACAAGAGCATCGCGGCGTATCGCGCCGGTGATCACGACCAAGCCTATGACTTGTCGGTAGCCGCTTACCTGGAAGGTTTCGAGCTGGTGGAAAGTTCGCTGGATAACGTCGATGCCAATGTGCGCAAGGACACTGAAAAAGCGCTGATGGCCTACCGTCAGTCGTTGCAGGATGGCTTGTCGGTCGAGCAGGCCGAGCAGCGCCTGGACGCGGCCAAGGCCAAGCTGACGGAGTCGGCGAATTTGCTGGGTGGCGACGGTTTGAGCTGGTCGCTGAGTTACATCTCGGGCTTGCTGATTCTGCTTCGCGAAGGGCTGGAGGCGATTCTGGTGCTGGCGGCGATCCTGGCGTTCCTGCGCAATACCGGCCAACAGTCAGCGGTTCGCAGCGTCAACGTCGGTTGGGGGCTGGCGCTGCTGGCTGGTCTGGCGACCTGGGGGCTGGCCGCCTATGTGATTGACGTCAGCGGCGCCCAGCGCGAATTGCTCGAAGGCGCAACGGCCTTGTTTGCCAGTGTGATGGTGCTGTGGCTGGGTGTGTGGATGCACGACCGACGTCACGCGGCGGCCTGGCAGGATTACATCAAGAGCAGCCTGGTGGGCGGCGGCGGACGTTTCGGTTTTGCGATCCTGGCGTTTTTCTCGGTCTATCGCGAGCTGTTCGAAGTGATCCTGTTCTACGAAACCCTGTGGCTGCAAGCCGGTCCCGCCGGGCATGATGCCGTGTTGGCTGGCGGCGCCACGGCGCTGGTGCTGTTGGTGGGGTTGGCCTGGGTGATTCTGCGCGGCTCGGCGAAACTGCCGCTGGCGTTGTTTTTCAGCATCAATGCCGGATTGCTCTGCGCGCTGTCGGTGGTTTTTGCCGGTCATGGCGTGAAGGCGCTGCAAGAAGCCGGTATCTTTGGCACCCGTCCGGTGGCGTTCTTCGATTTCGACTGGCTGGGCATTCACGCCGATGCTTATTCCTTGGCCGCCCAAGTGGTGGCGATCGTGGCGATTGTGGTGTTGTACGGGCGCAGTCGGGTGGCGGAGAAGCGTAGGGTCCAGGTTTCCTGAACAGCATTCGCTGCGCTCATAATCGCGGGCAAGCCTTGCTCCCACAGTCAGTATTCGCCTGTGGAAGCAAGGCTTGCCCGCGATGCTTTTAATTAGAGGAAAAACTCAATGCGTGTATGGATCGACGCCGACGCCTGTCCCAAGGCCGCGAAGGAACTGGTGGTCAAGTTCGCCTTGAAACGCCGCTTCGAAGTGGTGCTGGTGGCCGGCCAACCGCAGATCAAGCCGGCCTTGGCCTGCGTGAAGCTGATCGTGGTGCCCAGCGGGCCTGACGCGGCGGACGATTACCTGGTGGAGCATGCCGTACCGGGTGAGCTGGTGATCTGCAGCGACGTACCGTTGGCTGACCGGCTGGTGAAGAAGGGGGTTGCGGCACTGGATCCGCGGGGCAAGGAGTTCGATGCGCAGAACATGGGTGATCGGCTGGCGGTGCGCAACCTGTTCACCGACTTGCGTGAGCAGGGCCATATGGGCGGCGGGCCGGCAGCGTACAGCGAGCGGGACAAGCAAGGGTTCGCCAATGCGCTGGATCGGATACTGACGCGCTTGGCCCGAACTTCCTGAGTCTGCTCGGACCTCTTGTGGGAGCGAGCCTGCTCGCGATGACGGTGTGTCAGCAAACAGATACATCAACTGAACTGACGCCTTCGCGAGCAGGCTCGCTCCCACATTGAAGGGTGGTGTTACTCGTCATTCTCGTGAGTCAACTCCAGCACCCGGTCCACCAGTTTATTGATCCCCGAAGCCGCTTCGCTGATGTTCTGCGCCAGCATGTAGGCCGGCGTGCTGACCAGCTTGCGCGCAGTGTCTTCGACGATATCGGTGACAGCGCAGTCTTCGTGGATGCCGCCCATTTTGGTGACGGCGGCGGCAGTGTCGGTATCTGTGCCAATGGTACAGGTCACCCCCGGACCATAGATTTTTGCCGCCAGGGCCGGGGAAATGCAGATCAGCCCCACCGGTTTTCCGGCCTCGGCAAAGGCTTCGGTCAGCGCCAGAACCTCAGGCTGGACGGTGCAGCCCGCGCCTTCGACGGCAAAGTTGGAGAGGTTCTTCGCCGCGCCGAAACCGCCAGGCACGATCAGCGCGTCGAAGTCCTCGACGTTGGCTTCGCGCAAATCCTTTACATTGCCCCGAGCGATCCGGGCGGACTCCACCAATACGTTGCGGCTCTCGGGCATCTGCTCGCCGGTCAGGTGATTGATGACCTGCAACTGCGCGATGTCGGGGGCGAAACACTGCACCTGTGCGCCGCGCTGGTCGAGGCGCAGCAAGGTGATCACGCTTTCTTGGATCTCTGCACCGTCATACACGCCACAGCCGGAAAGGATCACTGCAACTTTTTTGCTCATGGGCTTTTCTCCAGATTCATGGCGTTAAATGTCCACTAATTTGTCACTCGTTGCCATAGGGTTATCGAGCAGCTACACCTAATCTGCCGACTATCTCCCTGCTTTGTCTGCTCGGGTTGCGTCATGAATTTCATTCTGTATGCCGTGCCGTTTTTCTTTGTGCTGATTGCCGTCGAGTTGCTGGCCGACCGCTGGCGGGGTGTGAGCCATTACCGCGTGGCAGACGCCATCAACAGCCTGAGCACCGGCGTGCTCTCCACCACGACCGGTTTGCTGACCAAGGGCGTGGGGTTGGTGACCTACGCGTTTGCCTTGGAACACCTGGCCGTTATCCACTTGTCTGCCGACCAGGCCTGGGTCTGGGTATTGGCCTTCGTGTTCTACGACTTCTGTTATTACTGGCTGCACCGCATGGGCCATGAGCGCAACATCCTCTGGGCGGCCCATTCGGTCCATCATCAGAGCGAGGACTACAACCTCTCCACGGCGTTGCGCCAGACCAGCACCGGGTTTGTGTTGAGCTGGATTTTCTACCTGCCGCTGGCGGTGGCCGGCGTGCCGCTGGTGGTGTTCGTCAGCGTGGCGGCGTTGAATCTGCTGTATCAGTTCTGGGTCCACACCCAACACATCCCCAAGCTCGGCTGGCTGGAGTGGTGTTTCGTTACGCCGTCCAATCATCGCGCCCACCATGCACAGAACCCTCTTTACATGGATCGCAATTACGGCGGGGTGTTCATTATTTGGGACCGTCTGTTTCGCACCTTTCAGGAAGAAGACGCTAACGAACCGGTGATTTTTGGCGTGACCACGCCGCTGGCGAGCTGGAATCCGTTGTGGGCCAACCTGCAGTTCTATGCGCAATTGTGGGCGGATGCGCGACGGGCAGAGCGCTGGCGAGACAAGCTGCGGATCTGGTTTATGCCCACCGGTTGGCGTCCGGCGGATGTGGCGGCGCGGTACCCGCTGAACAAGCCGGACCTGAGTCAGTTCCGCAAATTCGAGGTGCCGCTGGACGGCCGCCAGCAGTGGTACGTGGCGTTGCAGTTCTGTACCTACATTGCGCTGGGCAGTTACTTGATGAACCTGGAGAACAGCCTGTCGGTTGCTGCCCTGGTGTTGGGTTGGGGCACGGTGGCGCTGGGTTTGTTTGTGTTGGGCGTGGCCCTGGAGAATCGCCCGTGGGCCCTGAGGCTGGAGCTGTTGCGGCTGGTCCTGAATTTACCACTGGTGTGGCTGGCGCCGCTGGTGGGGTTGTGGCCGGCCAGCCCCGTGGCCTGGGTTGGGTTGCTCAGCTACAGCCTGCTCAGTGGCATCGGGCTGTATTGCTGTCGCAGCCGGGTCACTCGGCTGGCGTCGTAGGCTCGTGGGTCCTGGCTTGCTCCAGCCGTTCGGCTTCGAGGACTTTCCTGGCCAGCCGTGCATTCTTGATACGTCGACGCAGCCACAGGCATAGCCCCAGCACCAGCAGGGCACCGAGTACCCACAACTCATATTTCTTGATGCTGCCCAGCATGCCTTCGAGCACCGCGCCGAAGTGGTACGCGGCGGCGGCCAGGGCAGTGGCCCAGATCGCCGCGCCGATACCATTGAGCAACAGATAGCGGCCCGGCGGATAGCCCGACAGCCCGATGGCCACCGGCATGACTGTGCGCAAGCCGTAGACGAAGCGAAAACTCAGGACCCAGATGTCCGGATGCCGGCGAATGTGCTCCAGCGCCCGATCGCCCATCAACTGCCAGCGAGGTTTTCGCGCCAGTAGCCTGCGGCCGTGCTTGCGCCCCATGAAGTACCACAACTGATCGCCCGCGTAGCTGCCGCAGAACGCCACCACCACCACCAGATTGATGTCCATGTAGCCACGGAACGCCAGGAAGCCTGCGAGCACGAGGATGGTTTCGCCTTCGAAGAACGTGCCGATAAACAAGGCCAGGTAGCCGAAGTCATGGAGAAATTGCTGGAGCATTGTCTGGGTGCTGGCGAAATGAACGCGCAGCCTAACCCTTCGGACACATTCAGGAAAGTATCGAGATGTGTCTCGACGTGAACATTTCCTGCAACGACAATGACTGCGACGACGGGACGCAGGTGCACATATCTGTCATCTGTTCGTCATAATGGCCGTCTATAACTGTCACGCTCGCCCGTCAGCGCGGGCTCAGGAGTCTGCCGTGAGCTTTACCCCCGCCAATCGTCTGTTCCCCGCTACCCGTCTGCGTCGCAATCGCCGTGATGAGTTCTCTCGTCGGCTGGTGCGTGAAAACGTGCTGACCACTGATGACCTGATCCTGCCGGTGTTCGTGCTGGACGGTGAGAACCGTCGCGAGGCCGTGGCCTCGATGCCCGGGGTAGAGCGCCTGACCATCGACCTGTTGCTTGAAGAAGCCGCCAAGTGGGTCGAGCTGGGTATTCCGGCGCTGGCGCTGTTCCCGGTCACGCCTGCCGGGCTCAAGTCCCTGGACGCCGCCGAAGCCTGGAACCCCGATGGCATCGCCCAGCGCGCGACCCGTGCCCTGCGTGCCCGTTTCCCGGAACTGGGCGTGATCACCGACGTGGCGCTGGACCCGTTCACCACGCATGGGCAGGACGGCATTCTCGATGAAGAAGGCTATGTGCAGAATGACATTACCGTCGATGCACTGGTCAGGCAGGCGTTGTCTCACGCCGAGGCCGGTGCCCAGGTGGTGGCGCCGTCGGACATGATGGACGGTCGCATCCAGGCGATCCGTGAGGCGCTTGAAGTGGCCGGTCATGTCAATGTGCGGATCATGGCCTACTCGGCCAAGTACGCCAGCGCCTATTACGGCCCGTTCCGTGATGCGGTCGGCTCGGCGCTGAATCTGGGCAAGGCCAACAAGGCCTCTTATCAGATGGACCCGGCCAACAGCGAGGAAGCCTTGCACGAAGTGGCGGCGGACTTGTCAGAAGGGGCTGATATGGTCATGGTCAAGCCGGGCATGCCTTACCTCGACATTCTTTGCCGGGTCAAAGACGAATTCAAAGTACCGACCTTTGTCTATCAGGTCAGCGGCGAGTACGCCATGCACATGGCGGCAATCCAGAACGGCTGGTTGGGCGAAGGAGTGATCCTTGAGTCCTTGACCGCTTTCAAACGTGCAGGAGCTGATGGCATCCTGACTTACTTTGCTGTGCGCGCCGCCCAATTGTTACGAGAGCAGAAATAGCCTCCCAGGAACTTGTGATGAATACCGAAGGACTCTCTGAAGTTGCCGTAAAAGACGCTCAGCCCGTGGTCGAGCAGGTCGCCGAAACACCGCCGGAGCATGAGGCCGTGCCTACGCCGCCGGTGGTGCCCGAGGCCCCCGTGGCCCCTGCGATTGTCATTCCCAACCTGGATGACAGCAGCCTGTACATCCATCGCGAGCTGTCGCAACTGCAGTTCAACATCCGCGTGCTGGAGCAGGCGCTGGACGAGTCCTACCCGCTGCTGGAGCGGCTCAAGTTCCTGCTGATCTTTTCCAGCAACCTGGACGAGTTCTTCGAGATTCGCGTCGCCGGCCTGAAAAAGCAGATCACCTTCGCCCGTGAACAGGCCGGTGCCGACGGCCTGCAGCCGCACCAGGCTCTGGCCCGCATCAGCGAGCTGGTCCACGGCCACGTTGACCGCCAGTACGCGATTCTCAATGACATTCTGTTGCCCGAACTGGAAAAGCATCAGGTTCGCTTCATCCGTCGGCGCAACTGGAACACCAAGCTCAAGACTTGGGTGCGCCGCTATTTCCGCGACGAGATCGCCCCGATCATCACCCCGATCGGCCTCGACCCGACGCACCCGTTCCCGCTGCTGGTCAACAAGAGCCTGAACTTCATTGTCGAGCTTGAAGGTATCGACGCCTTCGGTCGCGATTCCGGCCTGGCGATCATCCCCGCGCCACGCTTGTTGCCGCGCATCATCCGCGTGCCGGAAGACGTCGGCGGCCCCGGTGACAATTATGTGTTCCTGTCGTCGATGATCCACGCTCACGCCGACGACCTGTTCCAGGGCATGAAGGTGAAGGGTTGCTACCAGTTCCGCCTGACCCGTAACGCCGACCTGTCGGTAGACACCGAAGACGTCGAAGACCTGGCCCGCGCCCTGCGCGGCGAGCTGTTCTCGCGCCGCTACGGTGATGCGGTGCGCCTGGAAGTGGCCGACACTTGCCCCAAACACCTGTCCGACTACCTGCTCAAGCAGTTCAACCTGCATGAGACCGAGCTGTATCAGGTCAACGGTCCGGTCAACCTGACCCGACTGTTCAGCATCACCGGTCTGGACAGCCATCCGGAACTGCAATATTTGCCGTTCACGCCACAGATCCCGAAGTTGCTGCAAAACAGCGAGAACATCTTCAGCGTGATCAGCAAGCAGGACATTCTGCTGCTGCACCCATTCGAGTCGTTCACGCCCGTGGTCGACCTGCTGCGCCAGGCGGCCAAGGATCCCCACGTATTGGCGGTGCGCCAGACCCTGTATCGCAGCGGCGCCAACTCGGAAATCGTCGACGCCTTGGTGGACGCGGCGCGTAACGGCAAAGAGGTCACGGCAGTGATCGAATTGCGGGCGCGCTTCGATGAAGAGTCCAACCTGCAACTGGCCAGTCGTCTGCAAGCGGCCGGTGCGGTGGTGATTTATGGTGTGGTCGGCTTCAAGACCCACGCCAAGATGATGCTGATCCTGCGGCGCGAGGCCGGCGAGATCGTGCGTTACGCCCACCTGGGCACCGGCAACTATCACGCCGCCAACGCCCGTCTGTACACCGACTACAGTTTGCTGACCTCCGACGATGCCTTGTGCGAAGACGTCGGCAAGCTGTTCAGTCAGTTGATCGGCATGGGCAAGACCCTGCGCATGAAAAAACTGCTGCACGCGCCGTTCACCTTGAAAAAGGGCATGCTCGACATGATTGCCCGGGAGACGCAGTTCGCCCTGGACGGCAAGCCGGCGCACATCATCGCCAAATTCAACTCGCTGACCGATCCGAAGATCATCCGCGCGTTGTACAAGGCCAGCCAGTCGGGCGTGCGCATCGACCTGGTGGTGCGCGGCATGTGCTGCCTGCGGCCGGGTATCCCGGGGGTTTCCCACAACATCCATGTACGCTCGATCATCGGCCGCTTCCTGGAACATACCCGGGTGTTCTACTTCCTCAACGGTGGGGAGGAGCAGATGTTCCTGTCCAGCGCCGACTGGATGGAGCGCAACCTCGACAAGCGCGTCGAGACCTGCTTCCCGGTGGAAGGCAAGAAGCTGATCCTGCGGGTCAAGAAGGAGCTGGAAAGCTACCTCACCGACAACACCCACAGCTGGAGCCTGCAATCGGACGGTCGCTATATCCGCAACACGCCGACCGGCAACCAGAATGCCCGCAGCGCCCAGGCGACATTGCTGGAGCGCTTGGGCAGCCCGTTGCTGACGGTTCGTTAAGAGGTAGAGGCAGGCTTAGCTTTTGTGGCGAGGGAGCTTGCTCCCGCTGGGCTGCAAAGCGGCCCTGAATTCTTGGGAGGGCTTCGCCCTCCCGCGGGAGCAAGCTCCCTCGCCACAGGGATTGCAGCTCACTCCAGTGAGCAATCAGTGGATGTTCAGCACAATCCCGACTCGGGTAAGCCATTCGGCTTCCTGGGCGAAGTCAGCCTGGGTCAGTTGGTTCTCTTCCAGCCAGCCTTCGGGAAACAGCACATCCAGTTGAGCTCCGTCGGCGCGCAGGACCACCTGGGGCATTTCCTGGGTACCGCGGATGTGGTGGAACAGGATCGCAAAGCGCAGCAGCACGCACAGACGAATCAGTTTGATGCCGTCATTGCCGAACTCGGCGAATTTATCCCTGGGAATATTGCGCCGGTGGCCACGCACCAATAGCGCGAGCATCTGCTGGTCTTCGCGGGAGAAGCCTGCCAGGTCCGAATGCTCGATCAGGTAGGCGCCGTGTTTGTGGTAGTGATAGTGGGCGATGTCCAGGCCCACCTCATGCACCTTGGCGGCCCAGCCCAGCAATTCGCGCCAGACCCCGTCGTTCAGATCCCAGTCGTCGGCCACTTGGTCGAAGGCGTGCAGCGCCTTGCGTTCGACCCGTGCGGCCTGTTCCTGATCGACGTGGTAACGCTCCATGAGCGAGCCCAGGGTGCGCTCACGGACGTCTTCATGGTGATGGCGCCCGAGTAGGTCATAGAGCACGCCTTCGCGCAGGGCGCCCTCGCAGTGGTCCATGCGTTGCAGTTCCAGAGCGTCGAAAATTGCTTCGAGGATCGCCAGGCCCGCCGGGAAAATCGCCCGGCGGTCAGGCTTGATGCCTTCGAAATCGATTTTGTCCGAGTCGCCGAGCTTGAACAGCCTGCGCTTGAGCCAAGCCAGGCCTTCGGCGTTGACCTCGCCAGTGCCATGGCCGCCGGCCTTGAGGGCCAGGCCAATGGCGCGAATGGTGCCCGAGGAGCCAATGGCTTCATCCCAGGTCAGGCGGTGCAGGGCATGTTCGATGCTCATGATTTCCAGACGAGCCGCCGTATAGGCCTGGGCGTAGCGCGCCGGGGTGATCTTGCCGTCGCGGAAATAACGCTGGGTGTAGCTGACGCAACCCATTTGCAGGCTTTCGCGCAGCAGCGGCTCGAAGCGCTGGCCAATGATGAATTCGGTACTGCCGCCACCGATGTCCGCCACTAGGCGTTTGCCCGGTGTGTCTGCCAGCGTATGGGAGACACCGAGGTAAATCAGACGGGCTTCTTCACGCCCGGAAATGACTTCCACCGGATGGCCGAGGATCTCTTCGGCGCGGTGGATGAATTCGCCGCGGTTGCGCGCCTCGCGCAATGCGTTGGTGCCCACGATCCGTACCGCGCCCAGGGGCATGCCGTTGATCAGTTGGGCGAACCGCTTGAGGCAATCGAGCCCGCGCTGGATGGATTCTTCGCTCAGCTGGCGCTCTTCGTCGATGCCGGCGGCCAGTTGGACCTTCTCGCCGAGCCGCTCAAGAATTCGGATTTCCCCGTTCTGGGCCTTGGCGACGACCATGTGGAAGCTGTTGGAGCCCAGGTCTATGGCTGCGATCAGGGACAGATTCTTGGCTTGGGATGGCGGCATGGTCAAAAAGTCTCGGTCGATAACCTTGCCATCCTGCCACGATCAACCGCTTACGCCAACGCAAAGGCGACCGCTTCGCGTCAATCGCGAGCAGGCTCGCTCCCACAAGTGACCGAGTCGCGATCGAAGTGGGTGCGAGCCTGCTCGCGATGAGGCCAGAAACGGCGCAGCAGAACCTCAGGTCGCCGACTCGACCGTCCCGATAAAATTCGCCAGTTCCACCGTCTGCGGATCGGCGAACAGCACCTTGGGGTCCCCCGTCTCATGCACCTTGCCCTGGTGCATGAACACCAGCTTGTCCCCTACTTCACGGGCGAAGCGCATCTCGTGGGTGACCATGATCAGGGTCATGCCGTCCTTGGCCAGCTGTCGCACCACGCCGAGCACTTCATTGACCAGTTCCGGGTCCAGGGCGGAGGTGATTTCGTCGCACAGCAGTACTTTTGGCGACATCGCCAGGGCGCGGGCGATGGCGACCCTCTGTTGCTGGCCGCCGGACAGGCGGTCCGGAAAGGCGTCGAATTTCTCCCCGAGTCCGACTCGCTCCAGCATCTGGCGTGCCAATTCAGCCGCTTTGGCCTTGGGTACTTTTTGAACAACCTGCGGCGCGAGCATCACGTTCTCACCGACGGTCAGGTGCGGGAACAGGTTGAATTGCTGGAACACCATCCCGACTTTCTGTCGCAGGCTGCGCAGATCGGCGCGGCTGGCGTCGAGGTATTCGCCGTCGACTTCAATCACGCCGTCGTTGATCGACTCCAAACCATTGAGGGTGCGCAAGAGGGTGGATTTGCCCGAACCGCTGCGACCGATGATTGCCACGACCTGGCCTTCCTCGACGCTCAGGTCGATGCCTTTAAGCACGTGGTGATCGCCGTAGTATTTATGCAGGGCGGAAATTCTAAGCAGAGGCATGCAGTCTCCTTTCCAGGTAGCGCGCACTGAGGGACAAGGGGTAGCAAAGCAGGAAGTAACCGAGGGCCACCAGGCCGTACACCATGAACGGCTCGAACGTGGCGTTGGCGAGCATGCCGCCGGTCTTGGTCAGTTCGGTAAAGCCAATGATCGAGGTCACTGCCGTGCCCTTGACCACTTGCACCGAAAACCCCACGGTCGGCGCCACGGCGATGCGCAAGGCCTGGGGCAGGATCACGTAGCGCAACTGCTCCAGCGGGTTGAGGGCCAGGCTCGCCGAGGCTTCCCACTGGCCGTTGGATATCGCGTCGACGCAGCCACGCCAGATCTCCGCCAGATAGGCACTGGTAAACAGCGTCAAGGCAATTGCCGCTGCCATCCACGGCGAGATTTCCACCCCGGCCAGGGCGACGCCGAAGAACACCAGGAACAGCTGCATCAACAGCGGTGTGCCCTGGAACAGCTCGATGTAGGTGCGAGCAATATTACGAGGCAGGGCGCTTTTGGAAATGCGCAGCACCATCACCAGCAAGCCGATCACGCCGCCCCCGATAAACGCCACCAGCGACAATGCCAGGGTCCATTGCAGGCCCGTGAGCAGGTTGCGCACCACGTCCCAGAAAGTGAAATCGCTCATTGGCTGCTCCTGGCAATGTAGCGGCGCCCCACCCAGTTCAGGAACTGGCGGATCAACAGCGCCATGCACAAGTAGATCAGCGTGGTCAGTGCATAGGTTTCGAACGCGCGGAAATTACGGGACTGAATGAAGTTGGCGGCAAAGCTCAGCTCTTCAGTGGCGATCTGCGAGCAGACCGCCGAGCCGAGCATCACGATGATGATCTGGCTGCTCAGGGCCGGCCAGACCTTGCCCAGCGCCGGCAGCAGCACCACATGACGAAAGGCTTCGAAACGGCTCATTGCCAGAGCCGCGGCGGCTTCCAGCTGCCCACGCGGAATGGCCTGGATGCCGGCGCGGATGATCTCGGTGGAGTAGGCGCCGAGGTTGATCACCATTGCCAGTACCGCTGCCTGCCATTCGGATATCTGCAAGCCCAGGGACGGCAGGCCGAAGAAAATGAAAAACAGCTGCACCAGGAATGGCGTGTTGCGGATCAGCTCCACGTACACGCCGAAGATCGCCGAGAACGGACGAATATGCCACGCCCGCACCACGGCACCGACGATGCCCAGGCCAACCCCGAGCAGCGCGCCGATGGCCGTCAACTCCAAGGTGAACAAGGCACCGCGCAACAGCAGCTCGGTGTTCTGCACCACCGGCATAAAATCGAACTGATAAGCCATGCTCAACCTCTCAGGCGACGGTCAGAGATCGGCCGGCAGCGGCTGCTTGAGCCAGGTCTGGGAGTTTTTCTCCAGGCTGCCATCGGTCTTGGCAGTGGCCAGGATCTGGTTGACCTTGTCCAGCAGCGCCGGCTCGTTCTTGTTCACGCCCACATACACTGGCGAATCCTTGAGTTTTACTTTCAGCGCCGGGACGCGCTTGGGGTTGCGTTCGCTGATTGCGACCATGACCACGTTGCCGCTGGCGATCAGGTCCACCTGACCGGCCAGGTAGGCGGCGATGGTCGAGTTGTTGTCTTCAAAGCGTTTGATCGTGGCGCCTTGGGGAGCGACCTTGGTCAGCTCGATGTCTTCGATGGCGCCGCGGGTGACGCTGATGGTCTTGCCCTTGAGGTCGTCCAGGCCATTGATGGCGGCGTCGGGCGGGCCGAATACCGCGAGGTAGAACGGCGCGTAGGCGCTGGAGAAGTCGATGACTTTTTCACGCTCGGGGTTCTTGCCCAGGCTGGAGATCACCAGGTCAACCTTGCCGGTGGTCAGGAACGGAATGCGGTTGGTGCTGTTGACGGGGGTCAGTTCAAGCTTGACCTTGAGCTGATCGGCCAGCAGTTGCGCGGTGTCGATGTCCAGGCCGCGCGGCTTCATGTCCGGGCCTACCGAGCCGAACGGCGGGAAGTCCTGGGGGACTGCGACTTTGAGGGTGCCACGCTTGACCACGTCTTCCAGGCCGTCCGCTTGAGCGGGCAGATGAGTGAGCATCAGGCTGGCGAACAGGGCGGTAAGCAGGGCGCTGTAACGCTTGATCATGGCGAATCTCCGCATCGGTGATGTGATTTCTGCGTTCGGACAGAGCACAGGCCATGCCAAGCTGGTTTTTAATCTGCCAAAGCCACGGTTTTACTGGCGGAATGAGGTCTTACTGGTCTGAACAGTTGCGCCGCGTTTCGCACCGTTATCGAGCGTTGGTATTTGCCGCCGAACCCAAGTGGAGCACGACTTGCCGGGCGCGGCGTTTAGCTTTACAACTGGTCGCTCACTGGCCCGGTTCGTCTGAAAAACCATGAATTCCATCTCTCGCGCAGTGCCCGAAGTGGCGCTGCAAGCCATCCGTAAACTGATCGTCGATGAAGGCTTCGCTCCCGGGGATGCGCTGCCGTCGCAGCGGGACCTGGCGTTGCAACTGGGGGTGAGTCGCGCCTCGCTGCGTGAAGCGCTTTCATCGTTGAGTGCGCTGGGCGTCATCAGCGTACAGCCGGGCAAGGGTGTGTTCGTGCAGTCGTCGGTGGAGGTTTCGCGCAGCGAACTGGCCCCGGGCTGGCCGTTCGCGGCCCAGGCTTCGCCGGTGGATATCTTCCAGTTGCGTTATGCCCTGGAGGGTTTCGCGGCCGGGTTGGCGGCGGTGACGTTGAGCGCCGATGAACTCGACACATTGGAGGACAACGTCGAGGCCATGCGTCGGGAGCTCAAGGCAGGGGATTTCGACGCAGCGGCGCGGCTGGATTTCGAGTTCCATCGGCGCATCCTGCAGGCCAGCGGCAACCAGGCGATGCTGAGTATTCTCACCGCCAGCGCCGACATCTTCCTGGAGAGCCAGAAACTGCCGTTCATCAGGGCGGAGCGGGCGATGGAGACCTGGCAGGAGCATCGCAAGATCCTTCGGGCCCTGGCCCGTCGCGCTTCGGGTGGCGCGCAAAAAGCCATGCAGGAACACGTACGTAACGCCGCACTGCGCACCGGAATTTCCTTCGTGGCCCCGGCTGCCCCATGACGGGCGTCATACCTAAATACATCAGACACCATAGCGAGACTCAATCAACTGCGGCTTCCTGAACCCGGTAAGGGCAGCTATGATGGGCCACGTTTTTTTGCTGACAATCCCGGAGATTCCATGAGCAGCGATCTGATCAAACATGTTAGCGACGCTAGCTTCGAGGCTGACGTACTCAAGGCCGAAGGCGCGGTACTGGTCGACTATTGGGCTGAGTGGTGCGGTCCATGCAAAATGATCGCCCCGGTCCTGGACGAAATCGCTGACACCTACGCTGGCAAGCTGACCATTGCCAAGCTCAATATCGACGAGAATCAGGAAACCCCGCCCAAGTATGGCGTGCGTGGTATCCCGACGCTGATGCTGTTCAAGAACGGTAATGTCGAAGCCACCAAGGTTGGCGCACTGTCGAAGTCGCAACTGGCTGCTTTCATCGACGCCAACATCTAAGCGCCGAATGCTGTTGAAAAAGCCCCGCTAATCGCGGGGCTTTTTTCGTTACTCGGGGCTAGACGCTCGCAAACCCAGGTGTTACATTCGGCCCCGCACTGGTTTCTCCTTTGCCCCCTGCAAGCCGTCGCCGACGCACTCCTTTCGAATAAGTACGCGATCCTGTCGCCTTCTCCGCGGCGCGGCCTCATTAAGCCAAAAGCTTAATTTCCCCCCTCCATAAATGATTACGTCATTCCTATATGAATCTGACTGAACTCAAGCAAAAGCCGATTACCGAACTGCTCGAATTGGCCGAACAGATGGGCATAGAAAATATGGCCCGTTCGCGCAAGCAGGACGTGATTTTCTCCCTGCTCAAAAAGCACGCGAAAAGCGGCGAGGAAATCTCCGGTGATGGCGTGCTGGAGATTCTCCAGGACGGCTTCGGCTTTCTCCGCTCCGCAGACGCTTCCTATCTTGCCGGCCCAGACGATATCTACGTCTCGCCGAGCCAGATCCGTCGTTTCAACTTGCGCACCGGTGACACCATCGTTGGCAAGATCCGCCCTCCGAAGGAAGGCGAGCGTTACTTCGCGCTGCTCAAGGTCGACACGATCAACTTCGATCGTCCGGAAAACGCGAAGAACAAGATTCTCTTCGAGAACCTGACCCCGCTGTTCCCGACCGTGCGCATGAAGATGGAAGCCGGTAACGGTTCCACTGAAGACCTCACCGGCCGGGTCATCGACCTGTGCGCACCTATCGGCAAGGGCCAGCGCGGTCTGATCGTGGCGCCGCCGAAAGCGGGCAAGACGATCATGCTGCAGAACATCGCGGCCAATATCGCTCGTAACAACCCTGAAGTTCATCTGATCGTGCTGCTGATCGACGAGCGTCCGGAAGAAGTGACCGAGATGCAGCGCACCGTGCGCGGCGAAGTGGTTGCCTCGACGTTCGACGAGCCGCCGACCCGCCACGTGCAGGTTGCCGAAATGGTGATCGAGAAGGCCAAGCGCCTGGTCGAACACAAGAAAGACGTGGTGATCCTGCTGGACTCCATCACCCGCCTGGCCCGTGCCTACAACACCGTGATCCCGAGCTCCGGCAAGGTGCTGACCGGTGGTGTCGATGCCCACGCCCTGGAGAAACCGAAACGTTTCTTCGGCGCCGCGCGCAACATCGAAGAAGGCGGCTCGCTGACCATCATCGCCACCGCGCTGGTTGAAACCGGCTCGAAGATGGACGAAGTGATCTACGAGGAATTCAAAGGCACCGGTAACATGGAACTGCCTCTGGATCGCAAGATCGCTGAAAAGCGCGTCTTCCCGGCCATTAATATCAACCGTTCCGGCACCCGCCGCGAAGAGTTGCTGACCGCCGACGACGAGCTGCAGCGTATGTGGATCCTGCGCAAGCTCCTGCATCCTATGGATGAAGTCGCTGCCATCGAGTTTTTGGTCGACAAGTTGAAGCAGACCAAGACCAACGATGAGTTCTTCCTGTCGATGAAGCGCAAGTAATCGATCAGGCAGGGCAGCAAAGCCGGGGAAACCCGGCTTTTTGCTATCCGTGCATTCACTATTTTGAACGGGCGGCGTTAAACTCGGGCCCCCGAACGCCACGGCTACCATGAGGCTTTTGCATGCAGTATCGCGACTTGCGCGACTTTATCAGCGGTCTGGAACAGCGCGGCGAACTCAAGCGCATCCAGGTGCCGGTGTCCCCCGTACTGGAAATGACCGAGGTCTGCGACCGTACGCTGCGAGCCAAAGGCCCGGCGCTGTTGTTTGAAAACCCGACCGGTTATGACATCCCGGTGCTGGGCAACCTGTTCGGCACGCCGGAGCGCGTGGCCTTGGGCATGGGCGCCGAAGCCGTCAGCGAATTGCGCGAGATCGGCAAGCTGCTGGCGTTTCTCAAGGAGCCTGAGCCGCCCAAAGGCCTGAAGGATGCGTGGTCCAAGCTGCCGATCTTCCGCAAGATCATTTCCATGGCGCCGAAAGTCGTCAAGGACGCCATCTGCCAGGAAGTGGTGATCGAAGGCGACGATGTCGACCTGGCAATGTTGCCGGTGCAGACCTGCTGGCCGGGCGACGTGGGGCCGCTGATTACCTGGGGCCTGACCGTCACCAAAGGTCCGAACAAGGACCGTCAGAACCTCGGTATCTACCGTCAGCAGGTCATTGGCCGGAACAAGGTCATCATGCGCTGGCTGAGCCACCGTGGCGGTGCACTGGATTACCGGGAATGGTGTGAAAAACATCCTGGGCAACCGTTTCCGGTGTCCGTGGCCCTCGGCGCGGACCCGGCGACCATTCTCGGCGCTGTCACGCCAGTGCCTGACAGCCTCTCCGAATATGCTTTCGCCGGGCTGTTGCGTGGCAACCGCACCGAACTGGTGAAATGCCGCGGCAACGACCTGCAAGTGCCGGCCACTGCCGAGATTATTCTTGAAGGCGTGATCCATCCCGGCGAAATGGCCGATGAAGGTCCGTACGGCGACCACACCGGCTACTACAATGAAGTCGACAGCTTTCCGGTGTTCACCGTCGAGCGCATTACGCATCGGATCAAGCCGATTTACCACAGTACCTACACTGGCCGTCCGCCTGATGAGCCGGCCATTCTCGGGGTGGCTCTGAACGAAGTGTTCGTGCCGATCCTGCAGAAGCAATTTCCCGAGATCACCGACTTCTACCTGCCGCCGGAAGGCTGCTCTTACCGCATGGCCGTGGTGACCATGAAGAAGTCGTACCCGGGGCATGCCAAGCGGGTCATGCTGGGGGTCTGGTCGTTTTTGCGACAGTTCATGTACACCAAGTTCGTTATTGTCACTGACGACGATATCAACGCACGAGACTGGAACGACGTGATCTGGGCCATCACCACGCGCATGGACCCCAAGCGTGACACGGTGATGATCGAGAATACGCCGATCGATTACCTCGACTTTGCCTCGCCGGTGTCCGGCCTGGGGTCGAAGATGGGACTCGATGCCACGCACAAATGGCCCGGTGAAACCACCCGTGAGTGGGGCCGGGTGATCGTCAAGGATGAAGCCGTTACCCAACGGATCGATGCCATCTGGAATCAGTTAGGAATAGATTGATGCGTGTAACCTTGCAGCCTTCCGGGGCGGTGTTGGATATCCGGCCCGCCGAGCGGATTCTCGATGGCGCGCGACGCCTGGGCTACGAGTGCCCGCAAAGCTGCCGCAATGGCAACTGCCATGTCTGTGGTGCGCTGTTAGTGGAAGGCCGCGTGGAGCAGGCGGGTGAAGTGCGCGATCACGGTGAGATTTTCACCTGCATTGCCGAGCCCCTGGAGGACTGCGTGGTGCTCTGGGATGGCGTGCTGTCACCGGGCGAGTTGCCGGTGCGCAGCCTGGCGTGCCAGGTCACTGAATGCGCCGATGTGGGCGGTGATGTCTGGCGAGTACGCTTGCGCGCGCCGGCGGGCAAGCCGCCGCGCTATCACGCGGGGCAGTACCTGATGATCGAGCGGGAAAATGGCGAGAAATCGGCGTTTTCCCTGGCCTCGGCGCCGCATTCGGGGCGCGAGCTGCAATTGCACGTATTAGTGCGCGAAAACAGTGCGCAGACATTGTTGGAGCAACTTCAGCGTAACCCCAATGTGCGCATCGAAATGCCCTTTGGCGACACCCATTTGTCCGAGTTGCCGGAGGGCCCACTGGTGTTGATTGCCGCCGGTACCGGCATGGCGCAGATGCACAGCCTGATCGAACATTGCCGCGCAGCGGGTTTCAAGCACCCGGTGCATCTGTATTGGGGTGTGCGGCGTCCGGAAGATTTCTATGAAATCGAGCATTGGGATGAGTGGAAAAAACTGCCGAACCTGTATCTGCACAAAGTCGTCAGCGACCTGTGCGGCTGGACAGGTCGTTGCGGGATGCTTCACGAAGCTGTGTGCGAGGACATCAGCAATCTCAAGGATGTGCATGTCTACGCCAGCGGTTCGCCGGCCATGATCTATGCCACGCTCGATGCTTTGGTAGAAGCCGGAATGGACGCCCACCAAATGCGCGCCGACGTGTTTGCCTATGCGCCGCGCTCTTGAGCCGAGCTCTTGAGCGGCTCTTGAGCGGCTCTTGAAGCTTGATTGAGGTCTGTTTTTTGTAGCGAGAGGATTTCAGCTTTGTGGGAGCAAAGCTTGCTCGCGAAACAGGCACCTCGGTCTCTGAAAGACAGCATCGCTTTCATCGCGGGCGAGCCTTGCTCCCACAGGGTCATATACCTGGCGATATATCGATTCGATATTTAGTACGCACACTAGATGTCGTTAAGGTATATGCCTGAGTTTCAGGCATTCATGGCATCCAACTTGCCTTGATTCTGATCAGCGTCAGTGTCATGACGGCGCTACCAACTTCCGACCCGCGAGGAGCCAACTGCTACCGGCCATGACCGCTATCGAATCCGCCTTTACCAGCGCCCCATACCCGCCACGCCTCGACCTGGGGCCGCAGCTGACCCATGAGCAGCTGCGCACGTCGATGCAATCGACCATGAGTCTGCACCAGGGCGGGCCTGTGTGGTTGTTCGCTTATGGTTCGTTGATCTGGCGGCCGGAATGCACGGCGGTGGAACGGGTGCGCGGCCGCGTCCATGGTTATCATCGCGGTTTGTATTTGTGGTCTCACGAACACCGTGGCACCCCCGAATTGCCGGGGCTGGTGTTTGGACTGGATCGCGGCGGTTCGTGCAGCGGTTTTGCCTATCGATTGCCGCAGGACAATCTTGAGGATTCGCTGTTCGCCCTGTGGCAGCGCGAGATGCCGTTCCCGTCCTATCGTCCGCACTGGCTCAGTTGCCGTCTCGAAGATGGCAGTCGGGTGCAGGCCTTGGGGTTTGTGCTGGAGCGGCACCTGCCCAGCTATGCCGGCAACTTGCCGGATCATGTGCTGAGCCAGGTGTTCGAAAGCGCCTGTGGGCGCTATGGCACCACTCGCGATTATGTCGAGCAGACCATCCACGCCCTGCGCAGCCACGCCATGCCAGACCGGAATCTGGAGGCGCGGCTCAAACGCTGTAAATCAGCCCTGGATCAGGCCACCGCTTCGCGGCTCTGACTGGCGATTTGCTTGTGCCACAAGGTTGGCGCGAGGAACGCCATCGCCAGCAGGCAAGCACCCACCAGCAATACAAAACCACCGTTCCAGCCGAAATGGTCCACCGTGTAGCCCATGGCAGCACTGGCCGCGACCGAGCCGCCCAGGTAGCCAAACAGCCCGGTGAAACCTGCGGCGGTACCAGCGGCCTTTTTCGGCGCCAGTTCCAGAGCCTGCAAACCGATCAGCATCACCGGGCCGTAGATCAGAAAGCCAATCGAAACCAGGGCGATCATGTCCACGGTCGGGTTGCCGGCCGGGTTCAGCCAGTACACCAGTGTCGCCACGGTCACCAGCGCCATGAACACCATGCCCGTCAGGCCCCGGTTGCCGCGGAAGATTTTGTCCGACATCCAGCCGCACAGTAACGTGCCGGGGATGCCTGCCCACTCATACAAAAAGTACGCCCAGGAGGTTTTATCCACCGTGAAGCCTTTGGCTTCCTTGAGGTAGGTGGGCGCCCAGTCCAGCACGCCGTAGCGCAGCAGGTAAACAAAGACGTTTGCCATGGCGATGTACCAGAGCATTTTGTTGCGCAGCACGTACTTGACGAAGATTTCCTTGGCGCTGAACTCGTTCTCGTGACTGGCGTCGTAGCCTTCCGGGTAATCGTTCTTGTATTTTTCGATCGGCGGCAGGCCTACCGATTGCGGGGTGTCGCGCATGGTCGCGAAGGCAAACAGCGCCACCAGTAGCGCCACGGCCGCCGGTACATAAAACGCCGCATGCCAGTCATTGAACCAGCCCATCCCCAGCAGGAACAACGGCCCAATCAAGCCACCGCCGACGTTATGCGCCACGTTCCAGACGGACACCACACCGCCGCGTTCTTTCTGCGACCACCAGTGCACCATGGTCCGGCCACTGGGTGGCCAACCCATGCCCTGGGCCCAGCCATTGATGAACAACAGGATGAACATCATGGTTACGCTGGATGTTGCCCAAGGCGCGAAACCGAAAATGAACATCACCCCCGCCGAGACCAGCAAACCGAATGGCAGGAAATAGCGCGGGTTGGAACGGTCGGACACCAGGCCCATCAGGAACTTCGAAAGCCCGTAGGCGATGGCAATGGCCGACATGGCCAGGCCCAACTGACCCCGGGTGTAGCCCTCGTCGATCAGGTATGGCATGGCCAGGGAGAAGTTTTTGCGCAGCAGGTAATAACCGGCGTAGCCGATGAAGATGCCGGCGAAAATCTGCCAGCGAAGGCGTCGGTAGGTGCTGTCTATTTTTTCTTCAGGCAGGGGCGCCTGATGTACGGCAGGACGAAAGAAAGCAAACATTCAAGGGCTCCAGATTCTTGTTATGACTGCGGATGCGAATGTTACAGTTTCGTTACCGAAAATAGCATCGCTTCTCATCACTTAAACAATGGAAATTTCCCTGAATGAATGTTCTTAAATGAACATGTCGCTCAGACATACGCCGATGGCGTTGTAGGAATTGCCTTGTAAGGTCTCTTTACTCCTGCACTCCATCGTTGCGGGACAAGAAAGTAGGAAACGTCCTTCAACCAACACAGAAGTCTCGCCATTCAACTAATGAGCCTCGCTCTTTACCCTTCACGTTTCTGCCGGAGCTGGCATTCAGGTGAGGAACGGTATGAGGGGGTGTGCTGTGATGCTGCTGTGCTTGGGCAGTGCGAGTTGGGCCGCTCAGGTTTTATGGGTGCCCGAGAACAATCCCGAGCCAGCCTCCCCGGCAGCGCAGACGCAAGCCGTGGAATCGTTGGAATTCCATCCGGAGGGCGAGCCGATCGATGCAGACAAATTGGCCGAGGCCTGGGAGTGCTCGGACATCAACGTGCATGGCGCCAACCATGGGTGCAGAAGTTGCGCTCGTTCCATTACACGCGCCGCTACGTGTCCGATGTGTTTTTCGGCAAGTAGATGCCGGGCGCCGGGCGTTTTGCCTTGATTGCCAGATTCAATCGTCACGTGGTCCGCCGCTTTTGGCACGCGGACCGCTTGATCGACTTCAACGCACCTGCACCACCACCTTCCCCACAGCCTTGCGCTGGCCCAGGTCATTGATCGCCTGGGCGGCGTTGCTCAATGGATACACCTGCGAGACCAGTGGCTTGAGCTTGCCTTCGGTGAACCAGCTAAACAATTGCTGGAAGTTGGCGGCGTTGTCCTGGGGTTGGCGTTGGGCGAAGGAGCCCCAGAACACGCCGACCACGGCGGCGCCCTTGAGCAGGGCCAGGTTTACCGGAAGCTCGGGGATGCGTCCGCTGGCAAAGCCGACCACCAATAGCCGGCCGTTCCAGGCGATGGCGCGAATGGCCTGGTCAAACAGATCGCCGCCCACCGGGTCGTAAATCACATCGGCGCCTTGGCCGTCGGTGAGGCGTTTGATTTCATCCTTGAGGCTGGTTTCGCTGTAGTTGATCAGTTCGTCGGCACCGGCAGCCTTGGCCACGGCCAGCTTCTCTGCACTGCTGGCGGCGGCAATCACCCGGGCGCCCATGGCCTTGCCGATCTCCACGGCCGCCAGGCCGACGCCGCCCGATGCGCCGAGCACCAGCAGGGTTTCGCCGGGTTGCAGGTTGGCCCGTTGCTTGAGGGCATGCATCGACGTGCCGTAGGTCATGCTGAAGGCGGCGGCGGTGTTGAAGTCCATGGACGAGGGGATGGGCAACACGTTGTAGCCTGGCACGGCCACCTGTTCGGCAAAGCTGCCCCAGCCGGTCAACGCCATGACCCGGTCACCGACCTTCAGGTGGCTGACCTTTTCGCCCACGGCGCTGATGACGCCCGCTGCTTCGCCGCCGGGGGAAAACGGGAAGGGTGGTTTGAATTGGTATTTGCCCTCGATGATCAGCGTGTCAGGGAAGTTCACGCCGGCGGCATGCACATCCAGCAGCACTTCGTTCTTCTTCGCGACGGGGCTGGCGACGTCTTCCAGCACCAGCGATTCGGCAGGACCGAATTCTTTGCACAGCACGGCTTTCATCAGGGCTATTCCTTTGGGAGTGATGGCCGATAAGTGTAGGTGTGAGAGTCAATGGGTCAACGAGCATGCCCTGCCCTGATAGCCGGCCATAAGCTTGTGCTTGAACGGCGGGTCGGTATGCTGGGCCGCAAACCGTATGAGGAGTCGAATGTGAAAGCGTGGATCATGTTGATGCTGGCCCTGTCGTTGCCTGTGACGGCAACGGCCGAGGAAGCCAAAGAAGGCGAGGCGCCGAAGGTCAGTTACATCACCCTCAGCCCGCCGTTCGTGGGCAACTATGGCTTGGACGGCTCGGCAAAGCTGAGGGTGTACAAGGCCGATGTGGCCCTGCGTGTCACGGGGGATGCCGCCGCTGCAGCGGTGAAGGCCAATGAGCCGCTGATCCGTAATCAGCTGGTTGCGCTGTTCGCCCAACAGACCACCGAGGCCATGAACAATATCGAAGCCAAGGAAAAACTGCGTCAGGAAGCCTTGAAGCAGACCCAGCAGATCATGAACGACGAAACCGGCAAGCCGATGGTGGATGACCTGTTGTTCAATAACCTGATCATTCAATAAACCCGCTAGATCGCAGCCTTTGGCAGTGCCCGGATCCCCAGGCGCTACCCAAGGCTGCTTTTTTTCGTCAAGACGCCAGGCTTTTGCGAAACCGGCCCAGGGCGATTGCGAAGAACAACAGCCCGATCGCCGCCAGTGCCAGCAGGTCTGGCCATACCACGCTCACGCCTGCATCACGGAACAGGATCGCCGCGCTGAGGCTGACGAAATGGGTCGAAGGCGAACCTTGCATCACCCATTGCAACCATTGCGGCATGCTGTCCAGCGGCGTGCTGCCGCCCGACAACAGCAGCATCGGAATGATGACCGGGATCGACAGTAAGCCGAACTGGGGCGTCGAACGGGCAAGGGTGGCGAGAAAAATACCCAGGGCGGTGCTGGCGAACAGGTAGAGCGCAGTCACCAGCAGGAAGAGCAGCATGGAGCCGGCGAGCGGAACGCCCAGTGCGAACTTGACGATGATTTCCAGCGACGCCCAGGTACATAGCACCACCACCAGCATGTTGCTCCAGATTTTCGCCAGCATGATTTCCAAGGCCGTGAGCGGCAGCACCAGCAAGTGATCGAGGGTGCCGTGCTCGCGCTCGCGCAACAGCGCCGTGCCCGTCAGGATGATGGCCAGGATCGTGATGTTGTTGACGATCTGGATCACTGCGAGGAACCAGCCACCTTCCAGATTGGTATTGAACAGCGAACGAGTGGTCAATCTCACGGGCGTTTGTTCGCTCGCTTGTGCCTGGCCGGCATAGGTCGTCAGTTCCTGTTGGAAAATCCGTCCGATGTAGCCGGCTCCCATGAACGCCTGGCTCATGGCCGTGGCATCGACGTTGAGTTGCAGCGTCGGTTCGCGTCCTGCGAGCAGGTCGGCCTGGAAATTGGCGGGCACGTTAATGACGAAGGTGTAGCGGCCATTGTCCATGACCTTGTCCAGTTCGGCGTAGGGCAGTGCCACCGGGCTCTGGAACTCCGGCGGTTGCAGGACCAGGGCCAATTGGCGCGAGAGATGGCTCTGGTCTTCGTCCACTATTGCGACACTGGCGTTGTGCACGCCGATCACCGAACCGGCGGCCGGCATGTAGATCGCCACGGTGAAGGCGTAGCCCAGGAACAGCAACAGAACGGAGTCGTAGCGCAGGCTGGTCAGTTCCTTGAGCCCAAGACGCCAGATATGTGAAAGCGTGTGCATCAGGCCTCCTGCTTCTTCAGCATGATCAGGCTGAGCCCGGTGAAGCCCAGGAAAAACCCGAACAACGCCAGGCATTGTGGCCATAGCTGGCGCAGATCAAGGGCCTTGGTGAAGGTGCCGACGGCGATGTCGAGGAAGTGCCCGGCGGGAAACAGCTGGCCCATCACCGAGGCTGCACCGTCCAGGGATGAGCGCGGCACGATCAGCCCTGAGAACTGGATGGTCGGGAGGCTGGTGATGATCATGGTGCCGAGGATCGCGGCGATCTGGGTGCGGGTGAATGCCGAGATCAACAGCCCCATGCTGGTGGTCGCCAGCACATAGAGCAGGCCGCCCAACGCCAGCGTCAGGGCGCTGCCCTTGAATGGCACGCCAAACAGCCAGCGGTTCATCGCGGTCAGCAGGGCCAGGTTGATCAGGCTTACCGCCAGGTAGGGCACTTGTTTACCCAGCAGGAACTCCAGGCGGGTCAGCGGCGTAGCGTAGAAGTTGGTGATCGAGCCCAGTTCCTTTTCCCGCACGATGCCCAGCGCCGTCAACATGGCCGGAATGAATGCGAGGATCAGCGCCATGACCCCTGGGCCGATGGCGTTGACGCTGACCACGTCCTGGTTATAACGAAAGCGTGTCTCCAGCTTCGCGCTGGGTTGCCGGGTGGGCGCGCGACTGCTGGATTCAGCCAGTTGCTCAAGGTTGCCCTGGTGCACCGCCTGGACGTAGTTGCGACTGGTCTCGGCCCGAAACGGTATGCCGCCATCCAACCAGGCGCCCACTGTCGGTTGGTTGCCGGCGTAGAGGTCTCGACCGAAGCCGGGGGGGATTTCCAGGGCCAGCTTGATCTCCGAGCGCTGCAAGCGTCGGTGTAGCTCCTTTGCATCGCGGATTATCGGTCGTTCTTCGAAGTAGCGCGAGCTGCGGAACGCCTCCAGGTAGGCACGGCTTTGCGGGCTCTGATCCTGGTCATACACGGCGAAGGCCAGTTTCTCCACGTCGAGGGAAATACCGAAGCCGAAGACCACCATCATGAACAATGCCCCCAGCAGGGCGAATGCCATCCGCACTTTGTCGCGCAGCAACTCCTTGCCCTCCCGGCTGGCGACGGCCCACAGGCGACCGAGGCTCAGGCCGCGCCGGTCCCGGGGCGCGCCGGCGTTCTCAAGGGTCACTGGGGCGGCGTCTTGCTGCGTTTCGCCCTGGGCGTTTTCCAGGCAGGTGACGAACGCGGCTTCCAGCGTCTGACCGCTGAACTGCGCTTGCAAGGCCGCTGGCGTGTCGCAGGCCAGGACCTTGCCGGCGTGCATCAGCGAAATGCGATCGCAGCGCTGGGCCTCGTTCATGAAGTGCGTGGAAAGAAAAATCGTCACACCTTGCTCGCGAGACAACTCGATCAACAGTCGCCAGAAATCATCCCGCGCGGCCGGATCGACGCCTGAGGTCGGCTCGTCGAGGATCAGTACTTCCGGGCGATGCAAAACCGCCACCGCCAGGGACAGGCGCTGCCGCAGGCCCAGTGGTAGCGCCCCGGACGTTTGGTCCGCCAGTTCCTGGAGATTGAAGCGCTGGATAAGCTCATCGATGCGCTGGCGGCTGTCTGTAGTGGGCAGATCGAACAGCTTGGCGTGCAGCTCCAGGTTTTGGCGCACGCTCAGTTCGCCGTAGAGCGAAAAGCTCTGGGACATGAAACCCACCCGCTTGCGGGTGGCGAGGTCCTTGGCGTTGACCGGGTTACCCAGCAGCCGGGCACTGCCTTCGCTGGCGGGGATCAGTCCGGTCAGCACCTTCATGGTGGTGGTCTTGCCGCAACCGTTGGAACCCAGGAAGCCAAAGATTTCACCGCGACCAATCGCGAAGCTGACGTTATCGACGGCGGTGAAATCGCCGAAGCGCAAGGTGAGATCGTGGGCTTGGATGGCAATGTCGGTAGTGTTGGCGGTCCTGGGGGGGATCACCAGCGGTTCGGCGTCATGGCCGCTGCCGCCCTGGAAGTGGGTGAAGGCCGAATCGAGCTTGCCGTCCGGGGTGACCTTGGCCAGCTCCGCACTCAAGCCCTTGGCGATCAAGCGACCGTTGTCGAGCATCAGGCAGTGCTCGAATTGCTCGGCCTCTTCCATGTATGCCGTGGCGACCAGCAGGGTCAGTTGCGGTCTTTGCCGACGCACGCTTTCTATCAGTTCCCAGAAGCGTCGCCGGGACAGCGGGTCCACGCCCGTGGTGGGTTCGTCGAGAATCAGCAGGTCCGGTTCATGGATCAGCGCACAACACAGGCCGAGCTTTTGTTTCATGCCGCCGGACAGTTTGCCTGCCGGACGGTCGGCAAAACGCTGCAGATCGGTGGCCAGCAGCAAGGTCCCCATGCGTTGTTCGCATTCTGCTCGCGATAGCCCGAACAATGTGCCGAAGAACCGAATGTTCTCGCCTATCGACAGGTCCGGGTAAAGGTTGCCCCCCAACCCTTGGGGCATGAAGGCAATGCGTCGGTAGAGAGTCTTGCGATGGCGTCGATCGTCAATCGAGGCGCCGAGCACATCCAGTTGGCCATGCTGGAGCTTCTTCACCCCGGCAATCAGCCCCAGCAGGCTCGATTTGCCGGCACCGTCGGGGCCGATCAGGCCGCAGCGAGTGCCGGCGGGCAGGCTGAAGGCGATATCGCTCAGCGCCACATGCTGGCCGTAGCGATGTTCGAGACCCGAGGCGTGCAATGCCTCGCCGGCGGTGGCGCTCATTGCAAGTTGGCCGGCCAGTCAATGGGCGCCGTGCGCACGTAACCGGCCCCGGGCATACCCGGTTTTGCCTGGGGCACTTCGCCGGGACGGGTCAGGTGCACTTTGACGCGGAACACCAGTTTCTGGCGTTCATCACGGGTTTCGACTTCCTTGGGGGTGAACTGGGATTTGGCCGCGACGAAGCTGACTTTGGCCGGTAGCGGCCGCTCGGGCAGGGCGTCGAGCAACAGTCGCGCTTCATCGCCCACCGCCAGTTGCCCGGCCACCGACGCCGGCAGGTAGAGGTTCATGTACTGGTCGTTCGGATCGATCATCAGCAATACTCGACCGCCGGCGCCGAGCACTTCACCTGGCTCGGCCAGGCGCAACTGGATCACGCCGTCGAGGGGGGCCCGCAAGGTGCTGTCATCTATTTCGCTGGTGAGCTGGGCCACCTGGGCCAGGGTCGCGCCGATGGCCGCATTCGCCGCCGATACCTGGGCCCGGGCGGCGTTGACCGCCGCGTTGGCGGTGTCGACGCGGGCTTGTTGCTGGTCGAGGATCTGGCCGCTGGCGTAACCGCGCTTGAACAGTTCCTGGGTCCGCTTGAGTTCTTGATGGGCGAGCAATTGTTCGCTCTGGCGCAGTTGCACGTTGGCTTCGGTGGCGGCGAGGTTCTGCCGGGCCCGGGTGACTTCGGCTTCGGCCTGGTTGCGCTGGGCCTCCAGGGTGCGGGTGTCCATGCGCGCCAGCACTTGGCCCTTGATGACGTTGTCGCCTTCGTCGACCTGAACGTCGGCCAGGCGCCCGGGTGTCTTGCTGGCGATCTGGACTTCGGTGGCCTCAAGGCGGCCATTGCCCATGCTCAAGCCTTCCGGCAGGCGATCCTGGCGTGACTTCCAATAGCCAAATCCACCGGCGGCCAGCAACAGAGCCATCAAGGCGAAGGCAAAAAAGCGAGAGGTACGATGGTTCGTCGACATGTCCGGCATCCTGCGGCTGTAGCATCGAAGTCTGCAGGATCAGCGACCGACCCCGCTTGATGTCCATCAACTCATCGGCGATCAGCGCAGCGCAATCACCGCTGCCCATTGTTCGGCCGTGACGGGCATCACCGACAGCCGTGAGCCTTTCTGCACCAGCGGCATTTCAGCCAGGGCGGTCTGTTGCTTGAGGTAGTCGAGCTTCAGCACGCGGGGGAATGTTTCGACGTGGGCCACGTCGATCGCGGTCCAGGGGTTTTTATCCGGCCCGGCCTTGGGGTCGAAGTAATGGCTGTCGGGTTCCAGCGCCGTTGGGTCAGGGTAGGCCGCGCGGACGATTCGGCCGATCCCGGCAATGCCTGGCTCGGGGCAACTGGAGTGGTAGAAAAAGAACGCATCGCCCACCGCCATGGCCCGCAGGAAGTTGCGCGCCTGGTAGTTGCGCACCCCGTCCCATCGCGCCTGGCCGAGCTTTTCCAGACCCTGGATGGACAATTCGTCGGGCTCGGATTTCATCAGCCAATAGGCCATGATTTCTACTCCTGGGCGGTAATGATAAAAAAAGTTCAGCGATCTTATGACAAACCGACAGTCGGTTGACGCCAGAGTTTGCGTGTTGCAGCAGGTTGCCGCAAAATGCCGGCCTTCCAAGCTTTACGCTGCTGCACGGCCAATAAGAAAACCGCTGCTGTCATCGTGTGTGATATGCCTTGAGGGGGGCAATCGATGAAACGCAAACCGGATTTGTTGTGGATCTTGGTCATTCTGTTCGGCCTGGGGGTCGTTACCACGGGATACGCCCAGAGTCTGTGGGCCAGCAAGACCGATACACCGATGGAAATCACCCAGCCCGCGCCTTCGCTCAAACGCTGAGCCGGTCTTGCGGACGCCGCTGTTTCCCTGCGGCGTCTACCCCGCGATATACCAATGCCGGTCGCTGACCGTTCCCTGCAGCGGCACGTCCCAGCTCGCCTGCGCCAACCGTTCGACTTTCTGACATTCATGGGCCAGTCCCAGCAGTGTCGGCTTGCGCCATTGCTTGCGTCGCGCCAGATACGCCAGGCTGCGGTCATAAAAGCCACCGCCCATGCCCAGCCGACCTCCCGCATCGTCAAACCCCACCAGCGGCAATAGCACCAGGTCCAGCGTCCAGACCTTGCGTTGCCGGGCGATGTTCATCCGCGGCTCCAGAATACGAAAACGATTGGGCCGCAGCTTTTCGCCGGGGCGGATGCGCTGGAACACCATCTTGGTCTGCGGCCATGGGCTCAGTACCGGCAGATAAGTGGCCTTGCCCCGGCGCTGAGCGGCGCGCAGCAACAGGCGCGGGTCGATCTCGCCATCGTTGGGCAGGTACAGGGCGATGTGTCTTGCCCGGCGAAACAGCGGGTGCTGGGCCAGTTGCCTGTAGAGCCCGCGAGCGGCTTCACGCTGCTGGGCAGGTGTCAGGGCGCGACGGGTCTGGCGTAGCAGGCGGCGGAGTTGCGGGCGCGGCAGCAGCGCGGGTTCGGTCATATCGATAATTCACGCAATCGGTGGCGACAGCACAGCGTAACCGCAAAACAGCGCGCTCAGAAATGCCTGCGCCAGACACAACAATGCCAGTCTTGATGACTGGCATTGTGAGAATCAGGCTCCCCGGATGAACCGCTGTCGGCTTAGCCCTTGAACCCGAAAGTTCAAGGTGGAAGTTGCAGGGGGCGTTAAGGCTTTCCGTCAAGCGGACATGCACACCGGCCCCAACGTGCAACTCCCGTGGTTGTGCGTATCGGCTCAGGGACATCACCAACTGGCAAGCACCCCAGGGAGTGACGCAAGTATACCCCAGGCAGCCTCGCGAATCAGCCCTTGCTGACGTCCGGGTCGGTGGCCAGTACCAGATCCACCCGATCGAGCAGGTCGCGCACCTGTTCACGGGTCGAGCCGCTGACTTGCACGTCCGGCGTATCCTGGCGGTGCAACAGCTCGTGGGTGATGTTCAAGGCAGCCATTACAGCAATGCGGTCGGCGCCGATGACTTTGCCGCTGCTGCGGATCTCGCGCATCTTGCCGTCCAGGTAACGGGCGGCGCTTACCAGGTTGCTGCGCTCTTCCTGGGGACAGATGATCGAATATTCTTTATCGAGGATCTGCACGGTTACGCTATTGCTTGAACTCATGAGTCTTGCTCCAGGGCCTTGAGGCGCGAAATCATCGATTCGACCTTACGCCGGGCGATTTCGTTTTTTTCAATGAGGTGCGCGCGTTCCTCGCGCCAGGTCTTTTCCTGAGCTAATAGGAGTCCGTTTTGGCTCTTAAGTTGCTCGACCCGCTCAATTAGCAATTCGAGTCTGGCCATCAGCGCTTGCAGGTCGGTGTCTTCCATTGTGTCCACTGAAGATTGTGTCTGATGGGGATAGGGTCGCACAGCCTCTGATAGTCTTGGCGAGTCTGTCGATGTAGGATACAAGGCCTCCATTCTAGACATAGCGCCGTCTGGCGCCTAGCTGCCCATGCCCATTCAGAATTCCCCGTATCAAGCGTTTGCCACCCTGCTGAGCACCAGCGGTCATCCTGTCTCGCCTGCTGAACTGCATGGCCTGTTGCTTGGGCGCAGTTGCGCCGGCGCCGGCTTCGATGCCGACGGCTGGCTGGCTGACGCCGCCGAGTTGCTGGAAGGCGAGCCGGCGGACAACGTGCGCAATGCGCTCATCGGCCTGCAGGAAATGGTCAAGGGTGAGTTGACCAGCGATGACATGACCGTCGTCCTGCTGCTGCCTACCGATGACGCTCCGCTGGCCGAACGCGCCGCAGCGCTGGGCCAGTGGTGCCAGGGCTTCCTCGCCGGCTTCGGCCTGACCCGCCGCGAATATGCGTTGAGTGACGAGGCCAAGGAAGTACTGCAAGACCTGGCGGCGATCTCTCAGGTCCAGGACGCCCTGGAAGAATCCGATGACGGTGAAAGCGACTACATGGAAGTGATGGAGTACCTGCGGGTCGCGCCATTGCTGCTGTTCACCGAAACCAAGAAAACCGCTGAACCGGCCGCCAAGCCGTCCTTGCACTGATTGCTTGAAAGGGAACACCGTCTGCCCATGATTCATATCCCGAAATCGGAATACAGCCGTCGCCGCAAGGCCCTGATGGCGCAGATGGAACCCAACAGCATCGCAATCCTGCCCGCCGCCGCCGTTGCCATCCGCAACCGCGACGTCGAGCACGTTTACCGCCAGGACAGCGACTTTCAATACCTCAGCGGCTTCCCCGAGCCGCAAGCGGTGATCGTGCTGATGCCCGGCCGGGCCCATGGCGAATACATCCTGTTCTGCCGCGAACGCAACGCCGAGCGGGAGTTGTGGGATGGCCTGCGAGCCGGCCAGGAAGGGGCGATGCGTGACTATGGCGCCGACGATGCATTTCCCATCACCGACATCGACGACATCCTGCCGGGCCTGATCGAGGGCCGTGACCGGGTGTATTCGGCCATGGGCAGCAACCCGGAATTCGACCGGCACCTGATGGAGTGGATCAACGTGATTCGCTCCAAGGCCCATCTCGGTGCCCAGCCGCCGAACGAATTCGTTGCCCTGGATCATCTGCTGCACGACATGCGCCTGTATAAATCGGCGGCAGAGGTGAAGGTGATGCGCGAAGCGGCGCGGATTTCCGCCCAGGCGCACATCCGGGCCATGCAGGCCGCGCGCACGGGGTTGTACGAATACAGCCTGGAGGCCGAGCTGGATTATGAGTTCCGCAAGGGCGGGGCGAAAATGCCGGCCTACGGGTCGATCGTCGCGGCGGGTCGCAACAGCTGCATCTTGCATTACCAGCAGAACGACGCACTGCTCAAGGACGGCGACCTGGTATTGATCGACGCCGGTTGTGAAATCGACTGCTACGCCAGTGATATCACCCGTACCTGGCCAGTCAGCGGCAAGTTTTCGCCCGAGCAGAAGGCGATCTACGAAGTGGTGCTGGCCGCCCAGGAAGCGGCGTTCGCCGAAATTGCGCCGGACAAACACTGGAACCAGGCCCACGAAGCAACAGTGCGAGTCATTACCGAAGGGCTGGTGCGCCTGGGCCTGCTGGAGGGCGAGGTGGACGAGTTGATCGCCAGCGAAGCCCACAGGGCCTTCTACATGCACCGCGCCGGCCACTGGCTGGGCATGGACGTGCACGACGTCGGCGAGTACCGGGTCGGCGGCGAATGGCGGGTACTGGAAGTCGGTATGACGTTGACCGTGGAGCCGGGCATCTACATCGCCCCGAACAACCGCAACGTAGCGAAAAAATGGCGCGGCATTGGCGTGCGCATCGAGGATGACGTGGTAGTGACCAAAACCGGTTGTGAAATCCTGAGTCACGGCGTACCCAAGACGGTCGCCGAAATCGAGGCCCTGATGGCCGCCGCCCGGGCTGATGCGGCATGAGCCGGGTCAATCTGGCGATCGTCGGCGGTGGCCTGGTAGGCGCGAGCCTGGCCCTGGCCCTGCAAGCCGGCGCCAAGGCCCGGGGTTGGAAGATCATGCTGATCGAACCCTTCGCCCCCGGCGATGCCTGGCAGCCGAGCTACGATGCCCGTTCCTCGGCCTTGTCGTTCGGGTCCCGGCAGATTTATCAACGCCTGGGTATCTGGCAGGAAGTTTCTCGTCGCGCCGAGCCGATCAAGCAGATCCACGTGTCTGATCGCGGGCGATTTTCCACGGCGCGGTTGTCGGCCATGGAAGAAGGGGTGCCGGCCCTGGGGTATGTGGTGGAAAACGCCTGGCTCGGCCAGTGCCTGTGGCAAGGGTTGGACACCGAGGTGGTCAGTTGGCACTGTCCGGCACAAGTTACCCGGATGGAGCCCATGGTCGGCGGCTATCGCCTGACGCTCGATGACGAAACCACCTTGGAATGCGACCTTGCCGTGCTGGCTGACGGTGGTCGTTCCAGCCTGCGCGAACAGCTGGGTATTGGCGTGCGCAATCGACCTTATGGGCAGAGCGCGCTGATTGCCAACATCACACCCGGCGAAGCCCACAACGGCATGGCCTTCGAGCGCTTCACCGACGACGGCCCGATGGCCTTGTTGCCGCTGCCGGAGAACCGTTGCGCGCTGGTCTGGACCCGTCAGGGCATGGATGCGCAACGTCTGGCGACCCTGGATGAGCGCAGCTTTCTCAGCGAATTGCAGGGCGTGTTCGGTTATCGCCTGGGCACCCTGAAACAAGTTGGCGCTCGGCATCTTTATCCGTTGGCGCTGGTGGAAGCCGAAGAGCAGGTCCGCCCGCATCTGGCGATCCTGGGCAACGCGGCCCACAGTCTGCATCCGATTGCCGGCCAGGGGTTCAATCTGTCCCTGCGCGATGCCCAGGCCCTGGCCGACGCCTTGCTCGACAGCGACAGCGCGCCGGGGGATTTCGCCGTGCTGCAAGCCTATCGCGAGCGTCAGCGGATGGATCAGACGCTGACCGTCGGGTTTTCCGACCAGGTTACGCGGCTGTTCAGCAGCAACCTGCCGCTGGTGTCCCTGGGCCGCAACCTTGGCCTGCTGGGGCTCGACCTGCTGCCTCCGGCCAAGCGCTGGTTCGCCCGCCAGGCCATGGGGTTGGGGACGCGTCCCGATGCGTGAGGCTTGGTTCGATCATTTTTCTCATGGGCGACTCATGTCGCCAGCACAACAGGCTTAAAGCATGGAATTGCGTGCAGATCTGCTGATTGTCGGCGCCGGAATGGTCGGCAGCGCCCTGGCGCTGGCGTTGCAGGGTAGTGGCCTGCAAGTGCTGTTGCTCGACGGTAGCCCGATGAGCGTCAAACCCTTCGATCCCCAGGCTGCCTTCGAACCTCGGGTCAGTGCATTGTCGGCGGCGAGCCAGCGGATCCTTGATCGTCTTGGGGTCTGGGACGGCATTATCGCCCGGCGCGCCAGTCCTTATACCAACATGCACGTCTGGGATGGCAGCGGCACCGGGCAGATCCATTTCTCGGCGGCCAGCCTGCATGCCGAGGTCCTGGGGCACATCGTCGAAAACCGCGTCGTGCAGGATGCCCTGCTGGACCGCCTGCATGACTGTGATCTGGGCCTGCTGGCCAACGCGCGGCTTGAGCAGATGCGCCGCTCCGGCGATGACTGGTTGCTGACCCTGGCCGATGGCCGCACCCTGCGGGCACCGCTGGTGATCGCCGCCGACGGTGCGAACTCCGCCGTGCGTCGCTTGACGGGGGTTGCCACCCGGGAATGGGATTACCTGCACCACGCCATCGTAACCAGTGTGCGCAGCGCCCGGCCTCATCGGATGACCGCATGGCAGCGCTTCACCGATAACGGTCCCTTGGCATTCCTGCCACTGGAGCGCGACGGCCTGCACGACTGGTGCTCGATCGTCTGGTCCACCACCCCTGGCGAGGCTCAGCGGTTGATGGCGCTTGAGGAAGCGGATTTCTGCAACGAGCTGGAGCGGGCCTTCGAGGGGCAACTGGGGACGGTGCTGAGCGCCGATTCGCGCTTGTGCGTACCGCTGCGCCAGCGCCATGCCAAGCGCTACGTGGCCGAAGGGCTGGCGCTGATCGGCGATGCGGCCCACACCATCCATCCGCTGGCCGGACAGGGGGTGAACCTGGGTTTCCTGGATTCCGCCGTCCTGGCCGAAGTGCTGTTGCAGGCGGCCGGGCGCGGTGAACGGCTGGCGGACGTGAAGGTACTGAGCCGCTACGAACGCCGACGCATGCCCCATAACCTGGCGCTGATGGCCGCGATGGAAGGGTTTGAGCGGCTGTTCCAGGCCGATCCGTTGCCGGTGCGTTGGCTGCGTAATACCGGGCTGAAACTGGTGGACGGTCTGCCCGAGGCCAAGGCGTTGTTCGTACGTGAGGCGTTGGGGTTGACCGGGGATTTGCCGGATTTGGCCAAGGTCTGAGAGATGGGTTGGGGCTCATGGCCCTATCGCGGGCAAGCCTTGCTCCCACAAGCTCTTGCTTCCACAGGGGCAATGTGGGACGAGCTTTTGTGGGAGCACGGCTTGCCCGCGATGGCGGACGCAAAAACACAGCACCTCTCATAGTTGCAACATTTTGAAACGTGTCTGGACACTGTTCGATTGAGAAGGCAAATGTGAGTCCTTATCATTCGCGCACTTATAACAATCGAGAGACCGCTCCCATGTTGGCACCCAAGCGTCTGCTGTCCGTCCTCGCCTTGACCCTGATCGGCGCTACCGCCGCCCAGGCTGCCGATGAGGTAGTGGTCTACTCCTCGCGTATCGATGAGCTGATCAAGCCGGTTTTCGATGCCTACACCAAAAAGACGGGCGTCTCGGTGAAGTTCATCACCGACAAGGAAGCGCCATTGATGCAGCGGATCAAGGCCGAGGGTGAAAACGCCACCGCCGACCTGCTGTTGACCGTCGATGCCGGCAACCTCTGGCAGGCCGAGCAGATGGGGATTCTCCAACCGTTCACTTCCAAGGTGATCGACGCCAACATCCCGGCCCAATACCGCGCGTCTTCCCACGCCTGGACCGGCCTGAGCCTGCGGGCGCGGACCATTGTCTACTCCACCGACCGGGTCAAACCGAGCGAACTGACCACCTATGAAGCCCTGGCGGGTAAAGAGTGGGAAGGCCGCCTGTGCCTGCGCACTTCGAAGAAGGTCTACAACCAGTCCCTGACCGCCACCCTGATCGAAACCCACGGCGCGGAAAAAACCGAAGAAATCATCAAGGGCTGGGTCAAGAACCTGTCCACCGATGTGTTCTCCGATGACACGGCACTGCTTGAAGCCATCAATGCCGGGCAGTGCGACGTCGGTATCGTCAACACTTACTACTTCGGTCGCCTGCACCAGCAGAAGCCGGACCTGAAGGTCAAGCTGTTCTGGCCGAACCAGGCCGACCGTGGCGTGCACATCAATCTCTCGGGCATCGGCCTGACCAAGTACGCACCGCACCCGGAAGCCGCGAAGAAACTGGTGGAGTGGATGACCACGCCCGAAGCCCAGAACATCTTTGCCGACGTGAACCAGGAGTTCCCGGCCAATCCGAACGTGGAGCCTTCCAAGGAAGTCGCCGCCTGGGGCAAGTTCAAGGCTGACACCCTGCCGGTTGAAGTGGCGGGTAAACGCCAGGCCGAAGCCATCCGCTTGATGGATCGCGCTGGCTGGAACTAAAAAAGCACTCAAGATCGCAGCCTGCGACAGCTTCTACAGGGGATCGCGTTCCAATGTAGAAGGTGGCGCAGGCTGCGATCTTTTTTTTGCGGTTTAATAGGCGTTTGCTGACTGCCCCGAGATTCCCCCTTGACCCACGCCGTCCAACGCCGCTGGTACCCTCTGGTTTTTGCTATCGCCGCGCTGGTGCTGTTGCCCTTGAGCGTCCTGCTGCTGTCCTGGCAAAACATCGATCAGCAAATCTGGTCCCACCTGTGGGATACCCAGATGCCACGCTTGTTGGGCAACACCCTGACGCTGATTGTCGGTGTGGGTGTCGGTGTAACGTTGCTGGGCGTCAGCCTTGCCTGGCTCACCAGCCTGTGTGAGTTCCCCGGGCGACGCTGGCTCGACTGGGCGTTAATGTTGCCGTTTGCGATTCCGGCCTACGTGCTGGCGTTTGTCTTCGTGGGCCTGCTGGACTTTGCCGGTCCGGTGCAGACATTGATGCGCGAATGGTTCGGCAGCAACCTGCGCCTGCCCCGGGTACGCTCCACCGGCGGAGTGATCCTGGTGCTGGTCCTGGTCTTTTACCCTTACGTTTATTTGCTGGCGCGAAGTGCGTTCCTGGCCCAAGGCAAGGGATTGATGGAAGCGGCCCGGGTGCTCGGGCAGTCGCCGTGGCAGGCATTCTGGCGAGTGGCGTTGCCGGTGGCCCGACCGGCCATTGGTGCCGGCGTGGCGCTGGCGCTGATGGAAACCCTGGCGGATTTCGGCGCGGTGTCGGTGTTCAACTTCGACACCTTCACCACGGCCATCTATAAAACCTGGTACGGCTTCTTCAGCCTCTCCAGCGCCGCGCAACTGGCCAGCCTGTTGCTGCTGGCGGTGATGCTGGTGCTTTACGGCGAACGCCGCGCCCGAGGCGCCCAGCGGGCGAGCAACGAGCGCCCCCGGGTCAAGGCGCTTTATCACTTGCGCGGTCTCAAGGCGGTGGCGGCCAGCGGCTGGTGCGCCCTGGTGTTTGCCTGCGCATTTGTTATTCCGATGCTGCAACTGCTGGTGTGGTTCTGGCAGCGTGGCCGGTTCGATCTGGATGAGCGTTATGCCGGGCTGATCGTCCATACCCTCTATCTGGGTGGGCTGGCGGCACTGGTCACCGTTTGCGTCGCCTTGCTGTTGGCCTTCGCTCGGCGTCTGGCGCCGACCCGTCCCATTCGCGCCGGTGTTGGCCTGGCGAACCTGGGCTACGCCTTGCCCGGTTCGGTGCTGGCGGTATCGATCATGCTTGCCTTCAGCTATCTGGACCGCGAACTGGTCATCCCCCTGTCAACGCTACTTGGCGGTGCCGGCAAACCGTTGCTGTTGGGCAGCCTGTCGGCCCTGCTGCTGGCCTATCTGGTGCGCTTTTTGGCCGTGGCCTACGGTCCACTGGAAAGCAGCCTCGCGCGAATCCGTCCTTCTTTGCCTGAAGCAGCACGCAGCCTTGGGGTCAGTGGGCCGCGACTGTTTTTCAAAGTGTATCTGCCGTTGCTGTTGCCGGGCACCTTGAGTGCGGCGTTGCTGGTGTTCGTCGATGTGCTCAAGGAAATGCCGGCGACCCTGCTGATGCGCCCGTTCGGCTGGGACACGCTGGCGGTACGGATCTTTGAAATGACCAGTGAAGGGGAGTGGGCCCGGGCCGCGTTACCGGCGCTGACCCTGGTGCTGGTGGGGTTGTTGCCGGTCATCGGATTGATACGACGCTCGGCCCATCGAAACAGCTAGGTGTCAGTCCTACATCATGCGGCTACAATGCGCGGCATTCGGTGCGGTCCGTCTGTCGGACCGGGCAACTGATAGCGTCTGAAAACGTTTTTGGCGTTCACGCTGTGCAGTGCTCGTCCGCACCTTCGCCAATCCCGGAAGGAGACACCCATGGGACAGCGTACGCCTCTGTATGACCTTCATCTCGCCCTCGGCGCGAAGATGGTCGATTTTGGCGGTTGGGATATGCCTTTGCATTACGGCTCGCAGGTTGAGGAGCACCATC
The DNA here is from genome assembly GCF_900156295.1 of Pseudomonas sp. A214. Classification (NCBI taxonomy): domain Bacteria; kingdom Pseudomonadati; phylum Pseudomonadota; class Gammaproteobacteria; order Pseudomonadales; family Pseudomonadaceae; genus Pseudomonas; species Pseudomonas sp. A214. Next base: position 418,479 of record NZ_LT707062.1, on the reverse strand, counting down.
AGGTGCGTCGCGACTGCGGTGTGTTCGATGTATCCCACATGACCGTTATCGATGTCGCCGGTCCCCAGGCCAAGGTCTGGTTGCAGCGCTTGCTGGCCAACGATGTCGATCGCTTGCAGGACACGGGACGTGCCTTGTACAGCACCATGCTTAACGAGCGCGGTGGCATCGTCGACGACATGATCATTTATCGGGTCGAGCACGGCTATCGGCTGGTCTTCAACGCCTCGACCCGCGATCAGGACCTGGCCTGGATGCAGGCACAGCTTGGTGAATACGATGTGCACCTGCTTGAACGCCCCGAACTGGCAATGCTGGCGATCCAGGGCCCCCAGGCCCGGCACAAGATTGCCGAACTGGTTTCGCAATCGCGCGGCCAACTGATCCAGCAACTCAAGCCTTTCGAAGGCCGTGCCGACGGTGACTGGTTCATCGCCCGTACCGGCTACACTGGCGAAGATGGCCTGGAAATCGTCCTGCCTGCCCACGAAGCCCCAAGTTTTTTCAATGATCTGGTGGGCGCCGGCATTTCTCCCATCGGCCTTGGCGCTCGCGATACCTTGCGCCTGGAAGCTGGCATGAACCTGTATGGCCAGGACATCCACCAGGACGTTTCTCCGCTGGCCTCGAACATGGCCTGGAGCATCGCCTGGGAACCGGCGAGCCGTCAGTTCATCGGGCGCAGTGCTCTGGAAGCCGAGCTGGCCGGCGGTGTACAGCAAAAACTGGTGGGCCTGGTGCTGGAAGAACGCGGCGTTCTGCGCGCTCATCAGGTGGTCCGCATCGCCGATGTTGGCGAAGGGGAGATCACCAGTGGTAGTTTTTCTCCTACGCTTAGCAAGTCAATTGCCTTGGCACGCGTTCCGATGGCCACCGCCGATCGTGCCGAGGTAGAAATTCGTGGTAAGTGGTACCCGGTACGAGTGGTCAAGCCGACCTTCGTCCGCCATGGCAAAACCCTGATCTAACCTTTTGCGGCGGGCCGCTGGCCGCTGACACTTCTCTTGAGGACACAGAGTATGAGTTTTATCCCTACCGATTTGCATTTTGCCGAAAGCCACGAGTGGGCGCGCCTGGAAGCTGACGGTACCGTCACCGTGGGCATCAGCGATCATGCGCAGGAAGCTCTGGGTGATGTGGTGTTTGTCGAACTGACCGAGGTCGGTAAGGTTTATTCCGCGGGTGACCAGGCCGGTGTGGTGGAGTCGGTAAAAGCCGCTTCCGACATCTACTCGCCGATCAGTGGCGAAGTGATCGCAATCAACGAAGACGTGGGCGGTTCACCGGAACTGCTGAACTCCGATCCCTACGGTGCATGGATCTTCAAGCTCAAGCCAAGCGACAAGGCCGAGCTGGACAAGCTGCTTGATGCAGCAGGCTACAAGGCCGCTATCGGCGAATAAGCAACAAACCTGTGGGAGCGAGCCTGCTCGCGATAGCTGTGGGTCAGTCAATATGGCTGCCACTGATCCACCGCTATCGCGAGCAGGCTCGCTCCCACAGGTTTAAGTGCCTTGGAGAGAATTGCCAGGCAAAAAAATGCCGCTCAATCGAGCGGCATTTTCCATCGGTCTGGAATCAGTCCTGGGCGACGGCGTTTTTCGCCAGGATCGCGTTGGCCAGTTCCATGTCGGTGGCCTGCAAGCCCGGGTTGTCGGCACGGACTTTCTGCATCGCAGCTTCCAGGTATGGACCACGGATACCGCCGTCGCTGGCAACGAAGCTGCCGGCGTCGTCCTGAGCGGCGACGATCAGCTTGTTATCCTTGAAAGTCAGGTAGGTGGAACCGGTGGTTGCACCGGACGAGATGACGTTACGCCAAAACGTGTCGGCCATTGCCGAGCCGACAGGAAGAGCAAGCAAGGCCAAGGTCGCGACAGCAAGTTTGAGACGCATGATAGGTGACTCCACTGGGTTAACTATGACTTTGGATAACCAACCCCTCGATTGAGTTCCATGACGTCTCAGTCAGCCCGTTCTACCAGCAGCACCGCGCCTTCCTGTGCCACCACCCTGACCCGCGTGCCCACGGGCGACTCGGGCCCCTTGGCCAGCCAGACACTGTCCGCCACCTTGATCTTGCCGCGTCCATCGATAATCGCTTCATGAATCTGAAAGACCTTGCCGATCAGTTCCTGCCCGCGCAGGTTCAGGAGCGGTTGATCGCTTTGGCGTACTGCGCTGCGCTGGCGTCGCCACCAGTACAGTGCTGTCGCGATGGCGAAAAGGCCGAACAACAGGAACTGCATTTCCCACGGCATCTGCGGCAGGATGAACGTGAGCACGCCGACCGCGGCGGCGGCTATGCCGATCCACAGCAGGTAGCCGCCGGCGCCAAACACCTCGAGGATCAGCAGGATGACGCCCAGCGCCAGCCAGTCCCAGTACGATAGTTGTTGCAGGAACACCCACATATTGGCGCCTCAGGCTTTCTTGCTGTCGAAGGTGGCCTTGACGATCTCACCGATGCCGCCAACCGCTCCGATGACCTGACTGGCTTCCAGAGGCATCAGGATCACTTTGCTGTTGTTGGCCGACGCCAGGCGGCCCAGCGCATCAATGTATTTTTGCGCGACGAAGTAGTTCACGGCCTGGACGTTGCCGTCTGCGATTGCCTGGGATACCACCTGGGTGGCCAGCGCTTCGGCTTGCGCTTGACGCTCGCGGGCCTCGGACTCCAGGAACGCGGCCTGGCGGCTGCCCTCTGCCTCGAGGATCTGCGCCTGCTTCTTGCCCTCGGCGGTGAGAATCGCCGACGCTCGCAAGCCCTCGGCTTCCAGGATTTGGGCACGCTTGATGCGTTCGGCTTTCATCTGCCCTGACATGGCGGCCATCAGGTCGGCCGGTGGGCTGATGTCCTTGATCTCGATCCGGGTGATCTTGATGCCCCACGGTGCTGTAGCTTCATCGACAGTGCGCAGCAGTTTTTCATTGATGCCATCACGCTGGCTCAGCATCGCGTCCAGCTCCATGGACCCCAACACGGTGCGGATATTGGTTTGCAGCAGATTGCGGATCGCGTGCTCGAGGTTGTTGACCTCGTACGCAGCCTGGGCGGTATTGACCACTTGGAAGAAGCACACTGCGTCGATCTGTACCGTGGCGTTGTCGGCGGTAATGACTTCCTGAGGTGGGATGTCCAGTACGCTTTCCATGACATTGATCTTGCGGCCGATGCGATCCATCACTGGGATGATGATGTTCAAGCCGGGCTTGAGGGTGTTGGTGTAGCGGCCGAACCGTTCGACAGTCCATTGGTAGCCCTGGGGCACGACCTTGAAGCCCATGAATAGAATGGCGACCACGAGGCCGATAAAAAGTAAAAGTACGCTACCGATCTGCATGACTGTTCCCTGTTCTGATTGAAAATGACTTGCGCGCCCTGAGTGTAGGGCAAACGGCCATTGTCATCACTCAGTGGGAGCAAAGCTTGCTCGCGATGCAGGCGCCTTGCTTCCCTGGGAGACCGCGTCATTTTCATCGCGGGCAAGCCTTGCTCCCACAGCCTCTCCCCACAGCTACTTCTGCTCACTCTGCGGGGTCACGCGCAGGACCTCCTCAACGGTCGTCAGCCCTGCGGCGACTTTTTGTGCGCCCGATAACCGCAAGCTGCGCATCCCTTCCTTGAATGCCTGGCGACGCACCGCCAGCAGGTCGGTGTCGGGGTGAATCAAGCCTTTGACGCTGTCGGTCAGTTGCATGATTTCGTAGACCCCGGCGCGGCCGCGATAGCCGGTGTCACGGCATTCCAGGCAGCCGACGGCCTGTTGGGCATTGGCCGGCAACGGGGCCTGCCAGGGGCGTGTCAGGGTCTGCCAATCGTCTTCATCCAGGGTCAGAGGAGCCTTGCAGTGCGGGCACAGCGTGCGTACCAGGCGCTGGGCCATGACGCCGAGCACCGTGGCCTTGATCAGGTAATGGGGCACGCCTAGCTCCAGCAAGCGACTGATGGCGCTCGGTGCATCGTTGGTGTGCAGGGTCGAGAGGACGAGGTGTCCGGTGAGCGCCGCCTGGATCGCCATTTCAGCGGTTTCCAGATCGCGGATCTCGCCGATCATGATGATGTCCGGGTCTTGCCGCATCAGCGCCCGGACCCCGGCGGCGAAGGTCAGGTCGATGTTGTGCTGCACCTGCATCTGGTTGAAGGACGCCTCGACCATTTCAATCGGGTCCTCGATGGTGCAAAGGTTTACCTCTGGCGTCGCCAGCTTCTTGAGGGTGGTGTAGAGGGTGGTGGTCTTGCCCGAACCGGTGGGGCCGGTCACCAGGATGATGCCGTTGGGCTGACGGGTCATGTCTTGCCAGCGGCGCAGGTCATCGGCGGAGAAGCCGAGCTGGTCGAAGTCCTTGAGCAGTACTTCGGGATCGAAGATCCGCATGACCATTTTTTCGCCAAACGCCGTGGGCAGCGTCGACAGGCGTAATTCCACTTCGCCACCGTCCGGAGTCTTGGTCTTGACCCGACCGTCCTGGGGCTTGCGCTTTTCCGCGACGTTCATCCGCCCCAGGCTCTTGAGGCGACTGATGATCGCCATCGTCACCTGCGGCGGGAACTGATAGACGGTGTGCAGCACCCCATCGATGCGAAAGCGCACCGTGCCCTGCTCGCGACGCGGTTCGATGTGGATATCGCTGGCACGTTGCTGGAAGGCGTATTGGAACAGCCAGTCGACAATGTTGACGATATGGGCGTCGTTGGCGTCCGGCTCCTGATCGCTGGCGCCCAGGTTGAGCAGTTGTTCGAAGTTGCTCAGATTGCTCGGTTGTTGATCGACCGTAGTGGCACCGCTGACCGATTTGGCCAGGCGATAGAACTCCACGCTCAGGCGCTGGATATCCACCGGGTTGGCAACGACCCTCTGAATTGGCAGCTTGAGTACATGGGTCAGGTCCGCTTCCCAACTGCTGACGTAAGGCTGGGCGCTGGCCACCGTGACTGCGTCGCGGTCTACAGCCACCGCGAGAATCTTGTGGCGCTGGGCAAAGGCGTAGGACATCAGCGGCGTGACGGCCGCCACGTTGATTTTCAGCGGGTCGATGCGCAGGTAGGGCTGGCCGGCCTGCTGCGACAGCCAGAGGGTCAGGCTTTCCAGGTCCAGGCGCTTGCCGGGGCGGCTGAGATCGTCCAGATGCTGGTTGGCGATGAACTCCAGTGGGTGCAGCTGGGCGCTGGCGCTATGGCGCCGGCGCGCATTGAGTGCGGTTTCGGCGCAGTCCTGGCTGATGAAGCCCTGGGCGACCAATTGGCGCAGCAGATCATTGAGGTCCAGCCAGCGGTCCTGAGTGGCGTGTTTGGTGGACATGCGGGTTCCTATTGGACAATTGCAGCAAAGCCGCGATACAGACGCTTCGGCGTCCTCGCTCGGTCTGCAAAAGAATAGTCCCGACACTATGGACCGTTGGGCCACTACCCGACCAATGCGTTTCGAATTCTTGCCGGCAGCCGTTCAGCCTGCCGCCTGGGCCGGCTCAAGGCGCGCACTGTCAGCGTCTTGCAGGTCCACGGAACACACGCTGATCAGGTTACGTAATTTTTCAGCGAGCACTTGGGCACGGTGCCAGCTCAACCCGTCCATGAGGATCTCCATCGACAGCAGATCGTCGTCGCGTTCGACGTGGACCTGCCGGGGTGTCAGGCCTTGCAGGGCAAATAGATTCAGCGCCCGGCACAGCAGATCCGGTTCGGCTTCGGCCCGCAGATGGTAGTGGGCGCGACAATGGCGATTCTGGGCGTGCCAGACATCGGGTCGGTTGGGGGTGACGGCTTCGAGAGGGGGCATGGACGGTCTCCGGGGATGTGGAGAAATGTTTACATGCGCGACGGGGTATTTCTTATCTAATATGAATGATTATTCAGATTCGGTGAATCGTATGATTCTGGATTCAGCCTAGAAGAGGTTTATTTATGCACGGAGAGTTGGACGGCTACGACCGCAGGATCCTGGCGCTGTTGCAAGAGGATGCTTCGCTGTCCAGCGCGCAGATCGCCGAACAGGTGGGCTTGTCCCAATCACCCTGCTGGCGGCGGATTCAACGGATGAAGGAGGAGGGGATTATTCGCGGTCAGGTGACCTTGCTCGATCGCAAGAAAATCGGCCTCAACACGCAGATATTCGCCGAAATCAAACTCAACGCGCACGGACGTTCGAACTTCACCGAGTTCACCGAAGCCATTCGCGGTTTTCCCGAGGTGCTGGAATGCTACGTGCTGATGGGGTCGGTGGATTTCCTGCTGCGCATCGTCACGGCGGACATCGAGGCGTATGAACGCTTCTTCTTCGAAAAGCTGTCGATGGTGCCGGGGATCCAGGAAGTGAACTCGATTGTGGCGCTGTCGGAGATCAAATCGACGACGAGTTTGCCGGTGGTGCGCTGAGCTTGTTTTTGCGGTGTTTGTGCTGGCCCCCATCGCGAGCAGGCTCGCTCCCACATGGGATCTCTGTTCGCCGAAGATCCATTGTGGGAGCGAGCCTGCTCGCGATGGCGATGTTACAGGCGCAGCAAAGTCTTCCAGGCCCGATTCTGATAAACCGCGATCGCCTGTTGCTTGCGCGCCTCCAGGGCTTCTTCGGTAATCGGTTCGTTGGCCAGTTGTGCCAGTTTGTTCAGCTCACCGTAGAGGCGGTCCATTTCCGGGATTTCCAGCACATGGCGAGCGTGGTGCAGCCAGGCCTGGATGCGTTCAATGCGCGGCAGCTGTTCGGCCAGGTCTTCCGGCTGTTGCTGATAGCGTTGCAGTTGCAGCGACGAGGACTCTTCGCCCAGCAGGCGCGGCAGCCAGCTAGCCAGTTGGGCGGCACCCTGGCGATTGCCGCGGGTGTTGCGCTCGGCAGCCCAGCTGCGGGCCAGCAGCCAGCGTGAGGTGTTGAGGGAGAATTGGCCCCAGCGCGGGTCTTGCAGCTCTTCAAGGAACTGTTCCGGCGCGGCCTTGCGCACGTCTTCGTCATCCAGGCCGGCCTGGACCAACGGGCGCCAGTCTTCCAGCAGTGCGTCCAGGGCGACGCGCAAGTCATGCGTCGATTGGCGTGGTGCGGCCTGGCCGAGGCTGCTGAGCAGGGCGCGCAATTCGGCCAGGTTTTCCACCCAATCCTGCAGCAGGCGCCAGTGGCCGTTAAAACGATACTGTTCGGCCAGACGCTGGCTGCTGCCCAGCAAATGCCAGCTCAGCGCGGCAAAGGCATCATCGAGTGGCATCTCGGCGGTCAATTGCGGGGCCGGCAGGCTCAGGGCATAGCTGTTCGCATCATGCAGGCGATAACCACGCTCGGCCTTGCTGATATCACACGGCATCAAGGGCAGGGTCGCGGCCAGCTCGGCGGCCAGTTCCAGCAGGGCAGCGGGTTCACCTTCGCGCAATTCCAGCTCCAGCTCGCAGATTTCTTCCTTCTGCTTGCCGACCACGACGTGGCCCAGGTCCAGCGCGGCCTCGATGACCACTTTGCTTTTGCCGCGGCCCCAGGCGATTTCCGCGCGTTCACGCACGAAATCGGTGGTGAAGATGGCCTTGAGGGTTTTCTTGTCCAGTTCGGCCAACGCCTCTGGCCAGCATTCGCCATCGAGTTTCTTCAGGTCGAGCTTGGCTTTGGGCAGGTGCCAGTCGTACTCGTTGCGCTCGGACAGGCCGGCGATGCTCTGGCCGCGAGTCTTGAGGGTCTGGATCACCTCTTCGCCGTCGCGACGCAGGCGCAGGGCGACCTTGGCCCCGGCCAGGTCACGCTCTGGCGTGTCGAAATACTGGTTCATCAGTTCGTGGCGTTCCCAGCCGCTTTTGTTGCGTTTCTTGAGCAATGGGTGCTCGCGCAAGGCTGCCAGGGTCTCGCGGCTGACGCGGAGTTTGATTTCGGTTTCTTTCTGCATGGCCGGAAAATCCAGGGATCGGGTGCGCAGCCGGGGGAAGGTGTGGCTGCCAAGGCCGTGCAGTGTACAGGACTCATCCGTTCTACGCGCCGCGGCGGTTTATGGGAGTGTCCTGTCTCACCAATACTGTTCCTTTTTGGTGAGACAGGACACTCGCGCAAGATGGTTCTATGATGGACATCAATTTGTAAGTCCGGAGCCAGCGATGCCTTTGCCCACCCTGAAAGATCAGTTCGCTGCCCTGATCGCCGCGCCTTCGGTCAGTTGTACCCAACCTGGGCTGGACCAGTCCAACAGTGCCGTGATCGAGCTGCTGGCGGGTTGGCTCGCCGATCTGGGGTTCTCCTGCGATATCCAGCAGGTCAGCCCCGGCAAGTTCAATTTGCTGGCCAGTTTCGGCAGCGGTCCCGGAGGCCTGGTACTGGCTGGGCACAGCGACACGGTGCCGTTCGACGGCCAGTTGTGGCAGACCGATCCGCTGAAGCTCACCGAGGTCGATGGCCGTTGGGTTGGCCTGGGCAGTTGCGACATGAAGGGTTTTTTCGCCCTCGCCATCGAAGCGGTCAAGCCCTTGCTGGAGCAACCGTTCAAGCAGCCCTTGCTGATCCTGGCCACTTGCGACGAAGAAAGCTCCATGGCCGGCGCCCGTGCCCTGGCCGATGCCGGAAGACCGTTGGGGCGTGCGGCGGTGATCGGCGAGCCGACCGGCCTCAAGCCGATTCGGATGCACAAAGGCATCATGATGGAGCGCATCGACATTCTCGGGCGCAGTGGTCATTCCTCCGACCCGAGCCTGGGTCACAGCGCCCTTGAAGCGATGCACGACGCTATGGGCGAGTTGCGTGGCCTGCGCCTGCAATGGCAGCGCGAATTTCGTAACCCGCAATTCACCGTGCCACAGCCAACCCTGAATTTCGGCTGCATCCACGGCGGCGACAACCCCAACCGGATTTGCGGCCAGTGCTCCATGGAGTTCGATCTGCGGCCATTGCCCGGCATGGACCCGAATGTCTTGCGGGCTGCGATCCAGCAGAAGCTCAATCCCATCGCCGAGCGTCATAAAGTCAAGATCGACTACGCACCGCTGTTCCCCGAAGTGCCCCCCTTCGAGCAGGCCGAAGACTGCGAACTGGTGCGAGTGGCCGAGCGACTCACCGGCCATCGTGCCGAAGCAGTGGCGTTTGGCACCGAAGCGCCTTATCTTCAGCGTCTTGGCTGCGAAACCCTGGTACTTGGCCCCGGCGATATCGCCTGTGCCCACCAACCGGGCGAGTACCTTGAAATGTCACGTTTGCAACCTACCGTGCAGCTATTGCGGCAACTGATCGAACATTACTGCCTGACACCGGCCACGGCCGGCTAAATTGCCCACATCCGGGCCCGTATTCATGAGGAGAGCGCGCGTGTCGCCAAGCCTGTTCCGACGATAACCATCAGCCCGCTGTGCGTTCCGTTTCGTCTTTTTTCGGCTGCTATTTATTTACAGGCCCAGGTTCATGCCCGAATACGTCAATTGGCTTCGTCACGCTTCGCCCTACATCAACGCCCACCGCGATTGCACCTTCATCGTCATGCTGCCCGGCGATGGTGTGGAACATCCGAACTTCGGCAACATCGTCCATGACCTGGTGCTGCTGCACAGCCTTGGCGTGCGCCTGGTGCTGGTTCATGGTTCGCGTCCACAGATCGAAACCCGCCTCGCCGCGCGGGGCCTGACGCCCCATTACCACCACGGTATGCGCATCACCGACGCTGCAACTCTGGAATGCGTGATCGACGCTGTCGGCCAGCTGCGCATCGCCATTGAAGCGCGCCTGTCGATGGACATGGCGTCCTCGCCGATGCAGGGTTCGCGCCTGCGGGTCGCCAGCGGCAACCTGGTGACGGCACGGCCCATCGGCGTACTGGAAGGCGTGGATTATCACCACACCGGCGAAGTCCGTCGGGTCGATCGCAAGGGCATCAATCGCCTGCTGGACGAACGCTCCATCGTCCTGCTGTCACCATTGGGCTATTCACCGACCGGGGAGATTTTCAACCTCGCTTGCGAAGACGTCGCGACCCGGGCGGCCATCGACCTGGCAGCCGACAAACTGCTGCTGTTCGGTGCCGAGCAGGGGCTGATCGGCGAAGACGGTCGTTTGGTGCGCGAGTTGCGCCCGCAACAGGTCCCGGCCCACATGCAACGGCTGGGCAGCGACTATCAGGCCGAGCTGCTGGATGCGGCGGCCCAGGCCTGTCGCGGCGGTGTGGCGCGCAGTCATATCGTCAGCTACGTCGAAGACGGTGCGTTGCTGGCCGAACTGTTTACCCGCGATGGCAGCGGTACGCTGGTGGCCCAGGAACAATTCGAGGTGGTGCGCGAAGCGGCCATCGAGGATGTCGGCGGTTTGCTGGACCTGATCAGCCCGCTGGAAGAACAGGGGATTCTGGTGCGCCGTTCCCGCGAAGTGCTGGAGCGTGAGATTGAGCAGTTCAGCGTGGTCGAACGCGAAGGCATGATCATCGCCTGCGCGGCGCTTTATCAGATCGCCGATTCGGATGCCGGGGAGCTGGCGTGCCTGGCGGTGAATCCGGAATACCGCCACGGCGGTCGTGGCGATGAGCTGCTGGAGCGGATCGAAACCCGGGCTCGGGCCAAAGGGCTCAAGACGCTGTTCGTACTCACCACCCGTACGGCCCATTGGTTCCGCGAGCGGGGCTTTGAGCCCAGCAGTGTCGAGCGCCTGCCAGCGGCGCGGGCATCGCTGTACAACTATCAGCGCAACTCGAAAATCTTCGAAAAAGCCCTCTAGGCGTCCTGCCAGGGGTGAGCCGCACATCGGAGTGAACCGCGTAGCTGCGACCTTCTTGATTCCAGACAATGATCCGTCCGGCTGGAATCCATCAAGATCGCAGCTACGCTGTTTTGTCCATGAGTGCTGCATTTGGAGTGCTTGGGAGCCCCGCCGCGTTTCCAGGATCGCCACAGTGCAGGACCGCTATCAATAAAAACATTCAGTAATTCACAGACTGGCCGATATGCCATGTCACCGTTGGATGACGCTTTGATGGCGGTGATATTTCCAAATGAGCTGAAAACTTATGAAACAATTCTTTTTAGATTTATAAACAAACCATTATTCTGCGGGCCGATGTCGCGGGGTTAGACGATGGTCGTAATCACAAATGCTTACGATTGACTTGCCAGTCACGGTCTGGCGCTAATCACGCATCCGCGGATTCCGGGCGTTCGATCCGGAACCAAAGACACACAAGAATTAGAAAACGAGAGGAGCGAAGCATGAACAAGTCCACCTTGGCCCTGGCTGTGGCCGTTGGGGTTCTGGCGCAGCAGGCAGGCGCCGCGGGTTTTATCGAGGACAGCAAGGCGTCTGTCAGTTCTCGTACGTTGTATTTCAATAACGATAACCGTGAAACGGGCACTGAAGATCTGCGCGAAACGGGCACCGGCCTCAAATTCGACTACAAATCTGGCTTCACGCAAGGTGTGGTTGGTTTCGGCATCGACGCTCAGGCGCTGGTTGGTATTCGTCTCGATGGGGGGAGGGGTCGTAACGCCGGCTCCTATATGCCAGCCGATACTGATGGTTCGGCTGTGCATGAGTGGAGCCGTTTGTCCGGCAACGTAAAGGCACTTTTCTCCAAAACCGAAGCTCACGTGGGTGGCGCCCTGGCACCAAACCTGCCGATCCTGGTTGCCAACGACAGCCGTCTGCTGCCACAGACCTTTGAAGGTGGCACCATCACCTCCAAGGAAATCGACAACGTTACTTTCAACGCTGGTCAGTTGGAACACGCCACAGGTCGTGCATCGAGCAACAGCACTGGTCTGGCAGTGGCGGGCGGTACCGAGGAAAGCAACCAGTTCCGTTACGCCGGTGCTGACTGGAAGGTCACCAAAGACCTGACCCTGCAGTACTACTACGCCAACCTGCAGGATTACTACAAGCAGCACTTCCTGGGCGCGGTACACGTTTTCCCGATCAGCGAGGGGCAATCCTTCAAGACCGACCTGCGCTATTTCGACAGCAGCTCGGATGGCCGTAACGGCGACGCGGGCTATCGCTTCAACAACAACAGTGGCTATGCCAAGAACCCGGGCGAGGTCGATAACAAGACCTGGAGCGCGATGTTCACTTACACCCTCGGCGGCAGTGCCTTCCTGTTGGGTCACCAGCAAGTCGGCGATGACGGTGGTTTTGTCTACCTGAACCAGGGCAACGTAGTTGATGGCAACGGTCGCCCCGAAGGTGCCGGTGGTGCGAGCTTCTACCTGTTCACCGACAGCATGATCAACGGGTTTGTCCGTGCCGGTGAAAATACCACCTTCGGCCAATACTCCTACGACTTCGCTTCCTTGGGCGTTCCAGGCCTGAAAGCCTCGGTTTCCTACCTGCGTGGTGATGACGTTAAAACCGTCAGCGGCTCAAGCGATTACTCCGAGTGGGAACGCGACATGCGTGTGGATTACGTCATCCAGCAGGGTGCGTTGAAAGGCTTCGGTACCACCGTGCGTCACGGCTCCTACCGCAGCAGCGGTGTTGGCGATGATCAGGATCAGACTCGCGTGATCTTCAACTACACTTACAACTTCATGTAAGACGTAGCGAAGTAAAGAAGCCCCGCCCGGCAGCACGCCGGGCGGGGCTTTTGCGTCTTCGGATCAGGCCCACCCCTGTAGCCTTCTCCGAACCTTCTCCTCTTTCAGCAACTCGAGGCCTTCTCGAAACCTCGGAAATAATCATGAGCGGCTAGGCCCGAAGCCGCCAGTGAACAGTTTTTTATATTCGCTATTGATCTAGATAAATGGATATTGATTCTTTTTAAAGCAATCAAAACCGGTGCACAGTTTGGACTCACAAAAACCATCAGGAGCCGCACCATGAGCCTCAGACTCGGCGACATCGCCCCCGATTTCGAACAGGATTCCAGCGCCGGCAAGATTCGCTTCCACGAGTGGCTCGGCGATAGCTGGGGAGTGCTGTTTTCCCATCCGGCGGATTTCACACCGGTGTGCACCACCGAACTGGGCCTGACCGCCAAGCTCAAGGACGAGTTCGCCAAACGTGGAGTCAAGGCCATTGCTCTCTCGGTAGACCCGGTGGACTCGCACCATAAGTGGATCGAGGACATCAACGAAACTCAGAATGCGGTGGTCAATTTCCCGATCCTGGCCGACGCCGACCGCAAGGTGTCAGACCTGTATGACCTGATCCACCCCAACGCCAGTGACACGCTGACCGTGCGCTCCCTGTTCGTGATCGATCCGAACAAGAAAATCCGCCTGACTATCACGTATCCGGCCAGCACCGGGCGCAATTTCAACGAGATCCTGCGGGTGATCGACTCATTGCAACTGACCGACAACTACAAGGTGGCCACACCGGCCAACTGGCAGGACGGCGATGAAGTGGTGATCGTGCCGTCGCTCAAGGATGAGGACGAAATCAAACAGCGCTTTCCCAAGGGTTACCGCGCGGTAAAACCTTACCTGCGCCTCACTCCGCAGCCCAATCGCTGACGCAAAACCTGAACCTGTGGGAGCGAGCCTGCTCGCGATAGTGGTCTATCAGTCGACATCGCCGCCGGCCGCCATCGCGAGCAGGCTCGCTCCCACAAAGAGGATCTCTGTGCACTAAGGGTTTTGGCCGTTCCGACGGCCTTTTTTACGTCCTGATGTTTATATCTCTTTATCGAATAAACAAATGAAAAAATATGATTTAAGGATATATAAACCGGCTGTTATGGTTTGCTCCATCCCGCGAGATCGCCCACTGCGCATCGCACGTGACAGTTAAGGAATGGTTGGTATGTTGGTTGTCTCGCTCGGCGGCAGTCCTAGCCAGCGCTCCCGTTCAGGAGTGCTGCTGGAGCGCTCACAACGTTGGTTGCAACAACAGGGGGTGGAAGTGGTGAGCTATCAGGTGCGGGATTTTCCCGCCGAGGATTTGCTCCATGCCCGCTTCGGCAGCCCCAAGGTGGTGGACCTGCTCGCCCAGATCGAAAACGCCGACGGGCTGTTGATCGCCACGCCGGTCTACAAGGCGTCTTTTTCCGGTGCTTTGAAGACAGTGCTGGACCTTCTGCCGGAACGTGCCCTGGCCCATAAGGTGGTATTGCCCATGGCCACGGGCGGCAGCATCGCCCATATGCTGGCGGTGGATTACGCCCTCAAGCCGGTGCTGTCGGCGCTCAAGGCCCAGGAAATGCTCCATGGGATTTTCGCCGAAGACAGCCAGATCGCTTATGGCGAAGGCAGTGCCCAGGCGCAGTTGGCCCCGGCCCTGCAAGCGCGCCTGAGCGAAGCGCTGGAGCAGTTCTACAGCGCCATGGCTCGCCGGCCAAAGCCGCTGGACCCCAGCGTATTGAATGAACGCCTATTGAGTGCTCGCTGGAGCATCTGACCCGATACATCACTGATTCAACTCCACCTTACTCAGCCGCCAACGGCCAAGCAGGTGCAGCCAAAACCCCACAGCAAAAGGAGAGGCGCCATGCGCACTGTCATTTTGCGTCGCGGGCTGGTCGCTCTGTTTGCTGCGGCTGTGTCCTTCGGCGCCATCACCCAGGCTCAAGCCGAGACCCTTCGGATCGGTTACCAAAAATACGGCACGTTGGTGCTGCTCAAGGCCAAGGGTACTTTGGAAAAGCGCCTCGCCGCCCAGGGCGTGGACGTGCAATGGACCGAGTTTCCCGGTGGCCCCCAACTGCTTGAAGGCTTGAACGTCGGCTCCATCGATTTTGGTGTGACCGGCGAAACCCCTCCGGTATTCGCCCAGGCGGCCGGCGCTGACCTGCTTTATGTGGCTTACGAGCCGCCCGCGCCTGACAGCGAGGCGATCCTGGTGCCCAAGGGCTCGCCCATCCAGTCGGTGCAGGACCTCAAGGGCAAGAAAGTCGCGCTGAACAAAGGCTCCAACGTCCACTACCTGCTGGTCCGGGCACTCGAAGATGCAGGCCTCAAGTACGCCGATATCCAGACCGTTTTCCTACCACCGGCCGATGCCCGTGCGGCGTTCGAACGTGGCAGCGTGGACGCCTGGGTGATCTGGGATCCGTATCAGGCGGCCGCTGAGCAACAGTTGCAGGCACGCACCCTGCGTGACGGCAAAGGCATCGTCGATAACCACCAGTTCTACCTCGCCACCAAACCCTATGCGCAAAAAAATCCCCAGGTCATCACGACGCTGGTGGAAGAAGTGCGCGCGGTGGGGGAGTGGTCCAAGGCCAACCCTGAAGAGGTGACCCAGCAGGTAGCGCCGCTGCTCGGCCTGCCGGCGGACATCACCCTGACGGCGGTGAAACGCCAAGGCTACGGGGCGTTGTTCCTCACGCCGGACGTGGTGGCGGCGCAGCAGAAAATCGCTGACCGCTTCTACCAGCTCAAATTGATCCCCAAACCCTTGAGCATCAAGGACGTGATCTGGACGCCGCCGGCGGCCGTTGCGAAAGCGCAGTAATTCGATCCCTTAGGAGACCACTCCATGAGCCTCAATATTTTCTGGTTCCTGCCCACCCACGGCGATGGCCATTACCTTGGCACTGCTGAAGGCGCCCGCGCCGTTGATCACGGCTACCTGCAGCAGGTAGCCCAGGCGGCGGATCGACTGGGTTTCGGCGGTGTGCTGATTCCTACCGGACGTTCCTGCGAGGACTCCTGGCTGGTGGCCGCTTCGTTGATTCCGGTGACCCAGCGCCTGAAGTTCCTCGTCGCCCTGCGCCCCGGGATCATTTCCCCGACGGTGGCGGCGCGCCAGGCCGCGACGCTCGACCGGTTGTCCGGTGGACGTGCGCTGTTCAACCTGGTGACCGGCGGCGACCCGGACGAACTGGCTGGCGACGGCCTGTTCCTGGACCACGAGCAACGCTACCAGGCGTCGGTGGAATTCACCCGCATCTGGCGCCGGGTGCTGGAAGGCGAAACCGTGGATTATGACGGTGAGCACATCAGTGTGAAGGGCGCCAAGCTGCTCTATCCGCCGATTCAGCAACCGCGTCCGCCGCTGTATTTCGGCGGCTCGTCGGAGGCTGCCCAGGATCTTGCGGCCGAACAGGTGGAAATGGTGCTGACCTGGGGTGAGTCGCCCGCAGCCGTCGCGCAAAAAATCGAACAAGTGCGGGCCAAGGCCGCGAAGCTTGGCCGTACCGTGCGCTTCGGCATCCGCCTGCATGTGATCGTGCGTGAAACCAACGCCGAAGCCTGGCGAGCGGCCGACCGGCTGATCTCCCACCTGGACGACGACACCATTGCCCGTGCGCAGGCCTCCCTGGCGCGTTTCGATTCGGTGGGCCAGCAACGTATGGCCGCGTTGCATGGCGGCCGACGCGACAAGTTGGAAGTCAGCCCCAACCTGTGGGCCGGTGTCGGCCTGGTGCGCGGCGGCGCCGGAACGGCGTTGGTGGGCGATGGCCCGACCGTGGCGGCCCGGGTCAAGGAGTACGCCGACCTTGGTATCGACACCTTTATCTTCTCCGGTTATCCACACCTGGAAGAGTCCTATCGCGTGGCGGAACTGCTGTTCCCACACCTGGACGTGGAGCGCCCGGAGTTGCCGAAGAGCCAGGGCTATGTGAGCCCGTTTGGTGAAATGGTCGCCAACGACATTCTTCCCAAAGCCGCGTCCCAGAGCTGAGGCGGCCATGAAGAAAATTATCCACAACCTGGCGCCCTGGGCGGTGCCGCTGCTGTTGCTGGCGGTGTGGCAACTGTCGGTATCGGCAGGCTGGTTGTCCACGCGGATCCTGCCGGCCCCCGTGGCCGTCATCGAAGCCGGGATCAACCTGGTGCGCAGCGGCGAAATCTGGACGCACTTGGCCATCAGCGGTTGGCGCGCAGCGGTGGGCTTCCTGATCGGCGGCGGCATTGGCCTGACCCTGGGTTTCATCACCGGTTTGTCGACATGGGGCGAGCGACTGTTGGACAGCTCGGTGCAGATGGTGCGTAACGTGCCGCACCTGGCGCTGATTCCGCTGGTGATCCTGTGGTTCGGCATCGATGAGTCAGCGAAAATTTTCCTGGTGGCGCTGGGCACGCTGTTCCCCATCTACCTCAACACCTACCACGGGATTCGTAACGTCGATCCGGCGCTGGTGGAAATGTCGCGCAGCTACGGCTTGTCCGGCTTCAGCCTGTTTCGCCAGGTGATCCTGCCAGGCGCTTTGCCTTCGATCCTGGTGGGCGTGCGTTTTGCGTTGGGCTTCATGTGGCTGACGCTGATCGTGGCGGAAACCATTTCAGCCAGTGCCGGCATCGGTTATCTGGCGATGAATGCCCGGGAATTCCTGCAGACCGACGTGGTGGTCCTGGCGATTCTTCTGTACGCCGTGCTCGGCAAGCTGGCCGACCTTGCCGCCCGCGGGCTTGAGCGGGTCTGGCTGCGCTGGCACCCGGCGTATCAAGTGAGCAAGGGAGGTCCCGCATGACCGCCCAACAACCTCCACGCCTGCTGCGCGGTATCCCGCTGGCCGTGCGCAAATTGCAAAAAAGCTTCGGTTCGCGCCAGGTGCTGCGTGACATCGACCTGCATATACCGGCCGGGCAGTTCGTGGCAGTGGTCGGGCGCAGCGGCTGCGGCAAAAGTACTTTGCTGCGCTTGCTGGCTGGCCTCGATCAACCCACCGACGGCCAATTGCTGGCGGGTTCGGCACCGTTGAGTGCCGCACAACGGGACACGCGGTTGATGTTCCAGGAGGCGCGTTTGCTGCCCTGGAAAAAAATCATCGACAACGTTGGCCTCGGCCTAAAGGGCAATTGGCGCCCGCAGGCGTTGCAAGCACTGGAAGCCGTCGGCTTGGCCGACCGCGCCCATGAGTGGCCGGCGGCGCTGTCTGGCGGACAGAAACAACGGGTGGCCCTGGCCCGCGCGCTGATTCATCAGCCACGCCTGTTGCTGCTCGACGAACCCTTGGGGGCGCTGGACGCCCTGACCCGGATTGAGATGCAGCAATTGATCGAGCGCCTGTGGCAGCAACACGGCTTCACCGTGCTGCTGGTGACCCATGACGTCAGCGAGGCGGTGGCCATCGCCGACCGGGTGATCCTGATCGAGGACGGCCGGATCGGCCTCGACTTGGCCATCGACCTGCCACGCCCACGGGCTCGCGGCTCTCATCGGCTGGCGAGCCTGGAAACCGAAGTTCTCAACCGCGTGCTGTCCTTGCCCGGCCAACCGCCGGAGCCCGAACCGATTTCACCCTTGCCTACGCAACTGCGTTGGGCGCAATAACTTCATCCAGACAGGAATCGACACCATGACTATCAAAGCCATCAACGTACGCAACCAGTTCAAAGGCACCATCAAGGAAATCGTCGAGGGCGACGTGCTGTCGGAAATCGACGTACAGACTGCCTCGGGTATTGTCACCTCGGTCATCACCACTCGTTCCGTCAAGGAGCTGGAGCTGGCGATCGGCAGCGAAGTGATCGCCTTCGTCAAATCCACGGAGGTGTCTATCGCCAAGTTGTGAGCGATGTTTCACCCACAGCCCCGGACGGCATGAGCCCTTCGGGGCTTATCGTTCCCACGCTCTGCGTGCTAACGCCTCTGCGGATGCTCCGCGTTCGATCAATCAGAGCGCTTGGGCAAATACGGCGGCAGATACAACCCCAGGTAAGCATCGAACACCCGCATGCCTTCTTCGGCCATGCGCGGGGTGATCTGGCCGTGTTGCTGCACCGAGCGCGCGTACACGCGGTCGCCCAGTTCCATGGCCAGGGCGAACACATCAACGTCATGGGGCAGTGCCGGCAGTTCGAAATGGCGAGCGAAGAGCTTGTGCAACAATTCGCCGAGTTCGAGATCGTGCTGACGGTCGGCCTGGATGACTTCAGTCAGGCCATGTTGGGCCAGGATCAGTTGGCGGGCGGCGGCGTCCTGGCTGTAGATGGTCAGCATGCGCTGCTCCACCTGCCGCGACAGGTCGTGCCAGTGGTTCAGTTGCGCATGATCGATCGGCACTTGCAGGCAGGCGCGAAAGGCCGCGTGGACGTCGGCGGTCAGCCCTTGCAGCAGGGCCGGGACGCTGGCGAAGAAGTGATACACCGAGGAGGGCGGGATCCCGGCGCGTTCGGCGACGCTGTAGATCGACAGGCTGGCCACGCCTTCGGCAGCGAGCAGCGTGCGGGCGGCATCGAGAATCGAGTCGATCCGGGCCTGGCTGCGGGCGCGAGGCTTGCGAGGGGTGGCGGTGCGCGTCATCGGTGTCTCCTGCGGGGCTGCCGGGCATTGTACGAGCCGGGTTCAGTGTTGTCTTCAAGGCCGTCATCGCGAGCAGGCTCGCTCCCACATTGGATCTTTGGTGGTCAGTTAATCATGCTCACCACAGTTCCCTGTGGGAGCGAGCCTGCTCGCGATCCGCCGAAGGCGGCCATCCACCCCAAGGCATAAAAAAACGCCGCAGCCTCGAAGGCCTGCGGCGTTTTTTTACTGCAACCCGCTTACACGGTATGCAGGTACCAGTTGTACTCAAGGTCGGAGATGGAGTGTTCGAACTCCTCCAGCTCGCTTTCCTTGCAGGCCACGAAGATATCGATGTATTTCGGATCGATGTACTTGGCCATGACTTCGCTGTCGTCCAGCTCGCGCAGGGCATCGCGCAGGTTGTTCGGCAGGCTTTGCTCGTTCTGCTCGTAGCTGTTGCCTTCCACCGGCGCACCGGGCTCGATCTTGTTGACCAGGCCATGGTGCACGCCAGCCAGTACGGCGGCCATCAGCAGATACGGGTTGGCGTCGGCGCCGGCCACGCGGTGTTCCAGACGCACCGCATCGGCGGAGCCGGTGGGTACGCGCAGGGCCACGGTGCGGTTGTCCAGGCCCCAGGTCGGCGAGTTCGGCACGTAGAACTGTGCGCCGAAACGACGGTAGGAGTTCACGTTCGGGCAGAGGAAAGCCATCTGCGCCGGCAGGGTCTCGAGCACACCGCCGATCGCGTGACGCAGTGCGGCGTTCTGCTCGGGATCCTCGCTGGCAAAAATATTCTTGCCATCTTTATCCAGGATCGAAATGTGGACGTGCAGGCCATTGCCCGCCTGGCCCGGATACGGCTTGGCCATGAAGGTAGTGTCCATTTCATGGTCGTAGGCGATGTTCTTGATCAGGCGCTTGAGCAGTACCGCGTAGTCGCAGGCCTTGATCGGGTCGGCCACGTGGTGCAGGTTCACTTCGAACTGCGCCGGGGCACTTTCCTTGACGATGGCATCGGCGGGAATGCCTTGCTCCTTGGCTCCCTCCAGAATGTCCTGGAGGCAATCGACGTATTCGTCGAGGTCGTCGATCAGGTAGACCTGTGTCGAGTGCGGGCGTTTGCCGGAGATCGGCGAGCGGGGCGGTTGTGGGCGTCCATTCACGTTCTCCTGGTCGATCAGGTAGAACTCCAGTTCGAATGCCGCGCAGATGGTCAGGCCCAGCTCATCGAACTTGGTCACGACCTGGCGCAGGACTTCGCGAGGGTCGGCGAAGAAAGGGTCACCTTCAAGTTCGTGCATGGTCATTAGCAGTTGCGCGGTAGGGCGCTTCTGCCAGGGCTCGTTGCACAGGGTGTCAGGGATTGGATAACAGATCCGGTCAGCGTCGCCGATGTCCAGGCCCAGGCCGGTGCTTTCCACCGTGGAGCCGTTGATATCCAGGGCAAATAAAGAGGCCGGCAGGTTGATGCCTTTCTCGTAAACCTTGTGGAGGCTGGTGCGTTCAATGCGCTTGCCGCGCACCACACCATTCATATCCGCAATCAGAAGGTCAACGTACAGAACCTCAGGATGTTCCTTAAGGAACGCGTTCGCTTCGTTAAGCTGAACGGCACGCGGGGGTACCGACATGATGCAACACCTTTGTTGTTAAAAATATCAATCATTGATCTCTTCTAAACCCAGTCAACCCGAACGGCATGCCGAAGTCAAGCTGGGCCTTTTTTGCTCTAAAAAAGCACCTGCGGGGCTTTTTTGAGGCAATTTGGGGCGTTTTTTTCCCTTTGGAGGAGATGGCGCCCGCAGGCTTGAGCGGGCCGTGTTGTATTTTTTACGGGGGTGTTGTGTAAAAAAATGAACAAGGCTAAGCTCGATTCAAACCCATAACAGCAATAATACCGGGGTGCTTCATGTCTCGCCTGCCGTTAATCGGCGTCACCACCTGCTCCAGGCAGATGGGTCTGCATGCGTATCACGTCAGTGGCGATAAATATTCCCGGGCTGTCGCGACAGCCGCCAAGGGCTTGCCAGTGCTGATTCCGTCCCTGGCGGATCTGTTCCCGCCGTCCGATATTCTGGACGCCCTGGACGGCATTCTTTTTACCGGCTCTCCTTCTAATGTAGAACCTTTTCACTATCAGGGCCCCGCCAGCGCGCCGGGCACTGCTCATGATCCTGCACGGGATGCCACCACCCTGCCGTTGATCCGCGCCGCTGTAGCGGCCGGCATCCCGGTGCTGGGTATCTGCCGTGGGTTCCAGGAGATGAACGTAGCCTTTGGCGGCAGCCTGCATCAGAAAGTTCATGAAGTCGGAACGTTCATCGATCATCGTGAAGACGACACTCAAGCGGTGGATGTCCAATACGGTCCTGCCCACGCTGTGCATATCCAGCCTGGCGGTATTCTGGCAGGGCTGGGGCTGCCGCTGGCGATTCAGGTCAATTCGATCCATAGCCAGGGTATCGAGCGTCTGGCACCTGGGTTGCAGGCCGAAGCGGTGGCGCCGGATGGCCTGATCGAGGCTGTTTCGGTGCCAGGAGGCAAGGCTTTTGCTTTAGGTGTGCAATGGCACCCTGAATGGGAGGTAAGCTCCAACCCGTACTACCTTGCGATTTTCCAGGCATTTGGCGATGCCTGCCGGGCAAGGGCAACACAACGCGACGCCGATGCGTCAAACAACGCCTGACTACTAAATAGCAGCCAGGAAACTCACGCCTAGAGGCATTTATGAGTAACAACCTCGACCAGCTCACCGATTGGTTGAAAGACCATAAGATCACAGAAGTCGAATGCATGATTGGCGACCTGACCGGCATCACCCGGGGCAAGATTTCGCCGACCAACAAGTTCATTGCCGAAAAAGGCATGCGCCTGCCCGAGAGCGTTCTGCTCCAGACCGTTACGGGCGACTATGTCGAAGACGACATCTATTACGAACTGCTCGACCCTGCCGACATCGACATGATGTGCCGCCCGGACGAAAACGCAGTGTTCCTTGTGCCCTGGGCCATCGAGCCCACCGCCCAGGTTATCCACGACTCCTACGACAAGCATGGCAATCCCATCGAACTGTCGCCGCGCAACGTGCTCAAGAAAGTGCTCAAGCTCTATGCCGACAAGGGCTGGCAGCCGATCGTCGCGCCGGAAATGGAGTTCTACCTGACCAAGCGCAGCGACGACCCGGACTTCCCGTTGCAGCCGCCCATTGGCCGCTCCGGTCGCCCGGAAACCGGCCGTCAGTCGTTCTCGATCGAAGCGGCCAACGAATTCGACCCGTTGTTCGAAGACGTCTACGACTGGTGCGAACTGCAGGAGCTGGACCTCGACACGCTGATCCATGAGGACGGCACGGCGCAGATGGAGATCAATTTCCGTCACGGCGACGCCTTGTCCCTGGCCGACCAGATCCTGGTGTTCAAGCGCACCATGCGCGAAGCGGCGCTCAAGCACAACGTAGCCGCCACTTTCATGGCCAAGCCCATGACCGGCGAGCCCGGCAGTGCGATGCACCTGCACCAGAGCATCATCGACAAAGACACCGGCAAGAACGTCTTTTCCAATGAAGACGGGACCATGAGCACGCTGTTCCTGAATCACATTGGAGGTCTGCAGAAGTTCATCCCCGAGCTGCTGCCGCTGTTTGCCCCCAACGTGAACTCGTTCCGCCGCTTCCTGCCGGATACGTCGGCGCCGGTGAACGTGGAATGGGGTGAAGAGAACCGCACCGTGGGCCTGCGCGTGCCGGAAGCCGGGCCGCAGAACCGTCGGGTGGAAAACCGTTTGCCGGGCGCCGACGCCAACCCGTACCTGGCGATCGCCGCCAGCCTGTTGTGCGGCTACATCGGCATGGTCGAAGGCATCAACCCGAGCGCGCCGGTGGTGGGGCGAGGGTATGAACGTCGCAACCTGCGCCTGCCACTGACCATCGAAGATGCCCTCGAGCGCATGGAAAACAGCGCCACCATCGAGAAATACCTGGGCAAGAAATTCATCACAGGCTACGTCGCGGTCAAGCGGGCCGAGCATGAAAACTTCAAGCGCGTCATCAGTTCGTGGGAGCGGGAATTCCTGCTCTTTGCCGTCTGAAGCGCCGGACGGGACTGCTTCAGGCAGTTCCGTCCCCACCGATCTACAAGGAGAATTCGCATGACCGGCAACAATCCGCAAACCCGTAAATGGCAGGCCCTGAGCAACGATCACCACCTGGCGCCATTCAGCGACTTCAAGCAGCTCAAAGAGAAAGGCCCGCGCATCATCACCCACGCCAAGGGCGTTTACCTGTGGGACAGTGAAGGCAACAAGATCCTCGATGGCATGGCCGGCCTCTGGTGCGTGGCCGTCGGCTACGGCCGCGACGAACTGGCCGACGCCGCCAGTCAGCAGATGCGCGAGCTGCCGTACTACAACCTGTTCTTCCAGACCGCTCACCCGCCGGTGCTGGAATTGTCCAAAGCCATCGCCGACATCGCCCCTGAAGGCATGAACCACGTGTTCTTCACCGGCTCCGGCTCCGAAGGCAACGACACCATGCTGCGCATGGTCCGCCACTACTGGGCGATCAAGGGCCAACCGAACAAAAAAGTCATCATCAGCCGCAAGAACGGTTATCACGGTTCGACCGTGGCCGGCGCGAGCCTGGGCGGCATGACGTACATGCACGAGCAGGGCGACCTGCCGATCCCCGGCATTGTCCACATCGCCCAACCGTACTGGTTCGGCGAGGGCGGCGACATGAGCCCGGAAGAGTTCGGCGTATGGGCGGCCAACCAGCTGGAAGAAAAGATCCTGGAAATCGGCGTGGACAACGTGGGAGCCTTCATCGCCGAGCCGATCCAGGGCGCGGGCGGAGTCATCGTGCCGCCGGACAGCTACTGGCCGCGCATGAAGGAAATCCTCGCCAAGTACGACATCCTGTTCGTGGCCGATGAAGTGATCTGTGGTTTCGGTCGCACCGGTGAGTGGTTCGGTACCGATCATTACGGGTTGAAACCCCACATGATGACCATCGCCAAGGGCCTGACCTCCGGTTACATCCCCATGGGCGGCCTGATCGTGCGTGACGATGTGGTGGCGGTGCTCAACGAAGGCGGCGACTTCAACCACGGGTTTACCTATTCCGGTCACCCGGTAGCCGCTGCGGTGGCCTTGGAAAACATCCGCATTCTGCGCGACGAAAAGATCGTCGAGCGTGTTCATGGCGAAACGGCACCCTATTTGCAACAGCGCCTGCGGGAACTGAACGATCATCCGCTGGTGGGTGAGGTACGCGGTGTCGGCTTGCTGGGGGCGATCGAACTGGTACAGGACAAGGCCACGCGCAAGCGCTACGAAGGCAGGGGTGTGGGCATGATCTGCCGGCAGTTCTGTTTTGATAACGGGCTGATCATGCGCGCCGTGGGTGACACCATGATCATTGCGCCGCCGCTGGTGATCAGCAAGGCCGAGATCGATGAGCTGGTGACCAAGGCGCGGCACTGCCTGGACCTGACGCTCAGTGCGTTGCAAGGCTAAGTGCTAGGCTCTGAGCGAGGCGCCCGTACGGGCCTCGTCCGGCGTAAACAAAAGGCTGGGCTTTTGTTGAAAGGCTGGCCTGTAACTTGCCAGACTACCGGCTGTTCAAGTTGCCCGCGAGCCGGCTACTGAACGACGGCTAAGAAGAATAACTGGAGCATTTTTCATGAAGGCATTAGGCATGAAGACATTAGGTATGAAGATGGCTGGCAAGACCCTCCTCGCCATGTCCCTGACGGGCGTGATGGCGAGTGCTGTTCAGGCGGACGACAAAGTGCTGCACGTCTATAACTGGTCCGATTACATTGCACCGGACACGGTCGCCAAGTTCGAGAAAGAGACGGGGATCAAGGTCGTCTACGACGTGTTCGACAGCAACGAGACCCTGGAAGCCAAGTTGCTGGCGGGCAAGTCCGGCTATGACATCGTGGTGCCGTCGAACAACTTCCTGGCCAAGCAGATCAAGGCCGGTGTTTACCAGGAGCTGGACAAGTCCAAGCTGCCGGACTGGAAGAACCTGGACACCGACCTGCTCAAGGCCGTGGGCGATGCCAGCGACAAGGGCAACAAATATGCCTTCCCCTACATGTGGGGCTCCATCGGTATTGGCTACAACCCGGAGAAGGTCAAGGCCGCACTGGGTATCGACAAGATCGATTCGTGGGACGTGGTGTTCAAACCGGAAAACATGGCCAAGCTCAAGAGCTGCGGCGTGAGCTTCCTCGATGCACCGACCGAAATGATCCCGGCGGCACTGCATTACCTGGGCAAGCCGACCGACAGCAAGGACAAGGCTGACCTGAAGGCCGCTGAAGACCTGTTCCTGAAGATTCGTCCTTCGGTTGCCTATTTCCACTCCTCCAAATACATCTCGGACCTGGCCAACGGCAACATCTGCGTGGCGGTGGGTTACTCCGGTGACCTGGAGCAGTCCAAGGAGCGCGCCAAGGAAGCGGGAGACAAGGTCAAGCTCAGCTACGTCATTCCAAAAGAAGGCGCCGGCACTTTCTACGACATGGTCGCCATTCCCAAGGACGCCGAGAACGTCGAATCCGCCTACAAGTTCATGAACTTCCTGATGCAGCCGCAGATCATGGCTGAAATCACCAACGCCGTACGTTTCCCGAACGGCAACAAGGCGGCCACGCCACTGGTGGACAAGGACATCACCAGCGATCCGAGCATCTACCCGTCTGACGAAGTGAAGAAGCAGCTGTATGCAATCAGTGATCTGGATGCCGGCACGTTGCGTCTGATCACCCGCAGCTGGACCAAGATCAAGTCTGGCAAGTAAGCCGGTCTGAGGCATCTTCCTGTTGTCGCCGGCATCGCGGCGGCGGCAACGGGAATAATTAAATGACTAAAAGTTTTGCTGGATCGGTTTATCGAGGGTAAGTTGCGCGCCGGTTTTGTTGCAGGGCACATCGCTGCCAGGTAACGGGGGCAACTTGGGCCCAACTATTTAAGAGGACCTCCACGTGCCTGTTTTTTCTTTGTTACGCAATGCCATGCTGATCGGTGCCGGACTGACGCTTGCCGTCAGCGTCCAGGCTGCCTCCACCGTGCATATTTATAACTGGTCGGATTACATCGGCGAGACCACCCTGGCGGACTTTGAAAAGGCCACGGGGATCAAGCCGGTGTACGACGTCTTCGACTCCAACGAAACCCTGGAAGGCAAACTGCTGGCCGGTCGTACCGGCTACGACGTGGTCGTGCCGTCCAACCATTTTCTGGGCAAACAGATCAAGGCCGGGGCGTTCCAGAAGCTCGACAAGTCGCAGTTGAGCAACTACGCCAACCTGGACCCGGTGCTGCTCAAGCGCCTGGAAAAGAATGATCCGGGCAATCAGTACGCCGTGCCTTATCTGTGGGGCACCAACGGCATCGGCTACAACGTCGAGAAGGTCAAGGCTGCGCTGGGCGTCGACAAGATCGACTCGTGGGCCATGCTGTTCGAACCGGAAAACATCAAGAAACTCTCCAGCTGTGGCGTTTCGTTCCTCGATTCGGGCGACGAGATGATCCCGGCGATGCTCAATTACCTGGGCCTGGACCCCAACAGCCAGAACCCTGAAGACTACAAGAAGGCCGAGGCTCAACTTCTCAAGATCCGGCCTTACGTCACCTACTTCAACTCTTCCAAATACATCTCCGATCTGGCCAATGGCGAGATCTGCGTGGCTGCCGGTTTCTCCGGTGACATCTTCCAGGCCCGCGAACGTGCTGAAGAAGCGAAAAAGGGCATCGAGATCGCTTATGTGATTCCCAAGGAAGGCGCCAACCTCTGGTTCGACATGCTGGCGATCCCGCGCGATTCCTCCAACGTCAAAGAAGCCCACGCCTTCATCAACTATTTACTCAAGCCTGAAGTGATCGCCCAAGTCAGTGACGCCGTCGGCTATGCGAACCCCAATCCCAAGGCCGGCGAGTTGATGGACCAGCAAGTGCGCACCGACGAAGCGGTTTACCCACCGCAAGCGGTCGTTGACAAGCTGTACGTCAACTCCGAGCTGCCGCCCAAGATTCAGCGCGTCATGACCCGCAGCTGGACCAGGGTCAAGTCAGGCAAATAGGGTCAAGCGCTTTAACTATTCCAAGGCTCGTCCGCGCAGGGCGAGCTGCAAATTTTGTGGGAGTTTCGTAAATGGCAGTTGCCTCCGGCGCCTATAAGAAAGCCCTCGAGGGCGACCAGACACCCAAGCAGGTGTTGGTCAAAATCGACCGGGTCACGAAAAAGTTCGACGAGACGATTGCCGTGGACGATGTGTCCCTGGAAATCAAGAAAGGCGAAATCTTCGCCCTGCTCGGCGGTTCGGGATCGGGCAAATCCACCTTGCTCCGCATGCTGGCGGGTTTCGAACGGCCCACGGAGGGGCGCATTTTCCTCGACGGTGTAGACATCACCGACATGCCGCCCTATGAGCGGCCGATCAACATGATGTTCCAGTCCTACGCCCTGTTCCCCCACATGACCGTGGCGCAGAACATTGCTTTCGGCCTGCAGCAGGACAAAATCCCGAAAGCCGAGATCGACGCCCGCGTGGCCGAAATGCTCAAGCTGGTGCAGATGAGCCAGTACGCCAAGCGCAAGCCGCATCAGCTCTCCGGCGGCCAGCGTCAACGTGTGGCCCTGGCCCGTTCCCTGGCCAAACGGCCCAAGCTGTTGCTGCTCGACGAACCGATGGGTGCCTTGGACAAGAAGCTGCGCTCGCAGATGCAGCTTGAGCTGGTCGAGATCATCGAGCGGGTTGGCGTAACCTGCGTCATGGTGACCCACGATCAGGAAGAGGCCATGACCATGGCCGAGCGCATCGCGATCATGCACCTGGGCTGGATCGCCCAGATCGGCAGCCCGATCGACATCTACGAAACCCCCACCAGCCGGCTGGTCTGTGAGTTCATCGGCAACGTCAACATCTTCGAGACCGAAGTGGTGGACGACGCCGAAGGCCACGCGGTGCTGACTTGCAAGGACCTGGACCGCAACATCTACGTGGGCCACGGCATCAGTACCTCGGTGCAGGACAAATCGGTCACCTACGCCATCCGCCCGGAAAAACTGCTGGTCACCGCCGAGCAGCCGGACTGCGAGCACAACTGGTCCAGCGGCAAGGTCCATGACATCGCCTACCTGGGCGGCCATTCGGTGTTCTACGTCGAATTGCCGAGCGGCAAGCTGGTGCAGTCCTTTGTCGCCAACGCCGAGCGCCGTGGTCAGCGTCCGACCTGGGGCGACCAGGTATTCGTGTGGTGGGAAGACGACAGCGGCGTGGTGCTTCGCTCATGAACATGCGCAAATTCAAACGCCGACTCGACCGAATAACGCCCGGTGGCCGTCAACTGGTCATCGGGGTGCCCTTCATCTGGCTGTTCCTGTTCTTCATGCTGCCGTTCTTCATCGTCCTGAAGATCAGTTTTGCCGAAGCCGACGTGGCCATTCCGCCGTACACCGAGATCTACAGCTACATCGACCAGAAGCTGCAGGTGCTGCTCAACTTCAGTAACTATGTGCTGCTCAGCGAAGATGATCTGTACATCGCCGCCTACCTCGGCTCGCTGAAGATGGCCCTGATCAGCACCGTCTTGTGCCTGCTGATCGGCTACCCGATGGCCTACGCCATCGCCAAGGCCCGCCCGGACCTGCAAACGGTGCTCCTGCTGCTGATCATGATGCCGACCTGGACCGCGATCCTGATCCGCGTCTATGCGTGGATGGGTATCCTCAGCAACAACGGTCTGCTCAACGGCTTTTTGATGAGCATGGGCTGGATCAGCGAACCGCTGCAGATCCTCAACACCAACCTGGCGGTCTACATCGGCATCGTCTACTCGTACCTGCCGTTCATGATCCTGCCGCTCTACGCCAACCTGGTGAAGCATGACCCGAGCCTGCTGGAAGCGGCGTCCGACCTGGGGTCGAGCACCTTCAACAGTTTCTGGAAAATCACCGTGCCGCTGTCCAAGAACGGCATCATCGCCGGCTGCATGCTGGTATTCATCCCGGTGGTGGGCGAGTTCGTGATCCCGGAACTGCTGGGTGGCCCGGAAACCCTGATGATCGGCAAAGTGCTGTGGCAGGAATTCTTCAACAACCGTGACTGGCCGGTGGCGTCCGCGCTGGCAGTGGTGATGCTGGCGATCCTGATCGTGCCCATCATCCTGTTCAACCGCAGTCAGGCCAAAGAAATGGAGGGCAAGGAATGAAGCGCTTCAGTTTTTCAAGCCTGATGCTGGTGCTGGGTCTGCTGTTCATCTATGCGCCAATGCTGATCCTGGTGATTTACTCCTTCAACGCTTCGAAACTGGTGACGGTGTGGGGCGGCTGGTCGATCAAGTGGTACGTCGGTCTGCTGGACAACAGCCAGTTGATGGGCTCGGTGGTGCGCTCGCTGGAAATCGCCTGCTATACGGCGATCGCCGCAGTGGCCCTGGGGACACTGGCGGCCTTCGTGTTGACCCGTATTACCCATTTCAAGGGTCGCACGCTGTTCGGCGGCCTGGTCACCGCACCATTGGTGATGCCGGAAGTGATCACCGGTCTGTCGCTGTTGCTGCTGTTCGTGGCGATGGCGCAGATGATCGGCTGGCCCCAGGAACGTGGCATCGTCACGATCTGGATCGCCCACACCACGTTCTGCTCGGCCTATGTGGCGGTGGTGGTCTCGGCACGCTTGCGTGAACTGGACCTGTCTATCGAAGAAGCGGCCATGGACCTGGGTGCGCGGCCGTGGAAGGTGTTCTTCCTGATCACCATCCCGATGATCGCGCCATCGCTGGCGGCGGGGGGCATGATGTCGTTCGCCTTGTCGCTGGACGATCTGGTGCTGGCGAGTTTCGTCTCCGGCCCGGGCTCGACAACCTTGCCGATGGAAGTGTTTTCGGCGGTACGCCTGGGGGTCAAACCGGAAATCAATGCCGTGGCGAGCCTGATCCTGCTGGCCGTATCGTTGGTGACTTTCCTGGTCTGGTACTTCAGCCACCGCGCCGAAGAAAACCGCAAGCGGGCGATCCAGCAAGCCATCGAAGAAAGCGCCGCCGACTCCTGGAAACAGCCAGACCCGCGCCGGGCAGCCGCGCCGGTCTGACCGGACGCTGAGTCACTGTGGGAGCAACTGTCTTGGATGGTTTATTTAGCCATCCTTTCCAGGGACAGCGAGGCTCCCACAGGTCTTTTTGTTGCCCACAAATCCGGGATCAGGCCCAAATCCAATGTGGAAGCGAGCCTGCTCGCGATAGCGGCGTAGCAGTCAATGAAGATCTCAGTGATCGCCTCTCACTTCTTCAACGCATCATGCGCTTCCAGCGCCCGCAGGGAGTAGATATACGCCGCGCCGGCATTCAGAGAAACCGCGGTGGCCAGGGTGGCGGCGATCTCTTCGCGGGTGGCGCCGGCCTTGATGGCCGCATCGGTATGCACGCCGATGCAGCCGTCGCAGCGGGTCGTGATCGCCACGGCGATGGAGATCAGCTCCCGGGTCTTGGCATCCAGCACGTTGTTATCGGCCGCGGCTTCATCCAGGGCCATGTAGGCCTTGACCATTTTCGGATTGCTTTTGCCCAGGGCGCCGAAGGCACTTTTGATGGTGGGCAGCAGTTCGGACCAGTTGATGAACATGGGGTTGACTCCATAAAAAGGGGTAGTTGTTAAACCCTTCCAGTCTTGACCATAAATAGCGTCCAAGCCTGTTGATTGATGAAAAGCGTTACCCGTCATTGGGCTCAAGGCTTAGCCCCGACCGGCAGCAGCTTCAAGGTGCTGCGGGTATTGGCCATCACTTCTATTTCGGCCAGATGCGCCTGGTAGTACAGCCCTTCGATGTAAGACTCGGCCTGATCCGCGTAATGCGCGTCGAACGGCACGCCGCTTTGGCCGACGGGGTTGACCGTGATGCTGTGGGCCGGATCGGCAAAGTCGATAATGCGTCGGGTGGACGGGCCATAGGTCACTGGCCAGGGCGCCGGACCGATTTTGGCCGAGAGGTTGTTGGGCACTTCATGGGTACCGGGAGCAGCAAAGGGGCCGACGTTGAAGATCCGATCCAGCGGCTTTTGCAGGCCCAGTGGATGGCCATGGGTCAGGGTGTGCGCCTTGCCCCATTGCCATTGGCTGGCATCGTCACCCAGGGTGGCCTTCAGGTGCGCCAGACTCTTGCCCCAGGCCCTCATCACCGTGTCGGCACGGGTCTCCTTGCCCGGGGTGGTGCGATCGTCCCACCAGAGCGAATCCTCTGATGCCGCCAGGCGTGGCAGCGCGGCGTCGATCACTCGGGTCGACAGCGCGGTTTCGAAGAGCCCGTCGCCCAATTCATCGTGCAGCGCGGCGTCGGCCAGGTTAAAGAGGAACTGGTTGAACAGCGTGGCGCTTATGGAGTCCAGCGGATAGTCGCCCTGCCATTGGGCCAGTTGTTCCACCCATTTGCGCTCCTGGGGGTCGCTGACCCCGTTACGCAGCACCGGCAGCAAAGGCGCGAGCAAACGCGGGCCGTAGGCGGTGGTGGTGCCCAATTGCAGTTTGCGGGTGGTTTCGATGTCCCACTTGGCCTGCTTGTCGCCCAGTTGGAGGTTGAGTTTCTGGCCGCGATCGGCAAGGTTGTAGTAACCCGCAATCTCGATGCCGCTGACCGATACCGGCTGGAAATTGGCCGACACGATGTAGCCTCGGGCCGGGTTCTCTTCCTGGGGGTTGCTGCTGAAAGGGTAGAAGCCCTCCTTTTGCGCCTCTGCGCTGCCGCCATCGAGCATGAAACCGGGCTGCACGCCGGCCGGCCGCTTGGGCAATTGCGCCGCGGCCCACCAACCGATATCGCCCTTGGCGTTGGCCCACACCACATTCAGCCCTGGCGCGTGGATCTTGGCTGACGCGCTGCGAGCCTTGGTCAGGGTGTCGGCGCGATTGAGCTGGTAGAAGGCTTCGAGGATCGGGTTGCGGCTTTCCAGGAACCCCCACCACATGGCGATAGGTGTCTTGCCGGCGTTGGCGCCGAGGGCGTCGTTGACGATCGGGCCATGGGGCGACTGGCGCAGTTGCAGCGTCACCGGCGCCTGGCCCTTGACTGCGATCTGTTGTTCGCTGCGGGTCATGTCCACCCATTGGTCGCGATACCAGACCTGCTCGGGATTATCCGGGTTGACCCGTTCGACGATCAGGTCCAGGTCGTCGTTCTGGAACATCGTGACGCTCCAGCCGAAATCCTTGTTCATGCCCAGCGTCGCAAAGGGCATCAGCGCCTGGTAATGCCCGTAAAGCTCGAAACCCGGGGCCGACAGGTGCGCCTCGTACCACACCGACGGCGCGGAAAAGCGAATATGCGGGTCGCCCGCCAGCAACGGTTTGCCGCTGTGGGTGCGGCTGCCGGAGACCGCCCAGGCGTTGCTGCCTTCGAACTGCGGCAGGCCGTTTTCGGCCAGGGCCTGTTCACTCAGACGGGCCAGGGCGTTGAGGTCTTTCCAGTCGGCGGCGGCCAGGGGCAGGCCGCTCTTGCGAGTCTCGGCCAGCACGCCCTTGGGCTGCCAGTCGAGGTCGAAAATGTTCAGGTAGTCGCTGCCCAACTGATCGCGCACGTAAGTCAAAAGCGGCTCGGTGCGAAACGCGGCCGCAAAGCTGTAGGCCATGTAGCCGGCAATGCTCACGGTGTCCTCGGCGGTGAAAGGACGCTTGGGGATGCCCAGCACATCGAACTCCACCGGCCTGGCGTGGGTTTCCTGGTAGCGGTTGATGCCATCCAGGTACGCCTGCATCGCGATCCAGGCCGGGGACTGTAGGTCCTGTTCCGTCAGATAGGTCGCGGCGCGTTCGCGAATGCGCAGGCTGCGCATCAGTTTGTCGGTGTCGAGCAGCTTCGGCCCGAGTACCTCGGCCAGTTCGCCACGGGCGAGGCGGCGCATGATCTCCATTTGAAACAGCCGGTCCTGGGCATGGACATAACCCAGGGCGCGGTACAGGTCGGTTTCGTTTTCAGCACGGATATGCGGCACGCCGCGTTCGTCGTAGCGCACGGTCACCGAGCCTTGCAGACCTTGCAGCTGCACCGTGCCCTGGCGGGTGGGCTGCTTGCTGTAGAGGTAGCCGCCCGCGACGATGATGGCGGTGACGACCAATGACAGGAAGGCGATGAGGGTGCGTTTCATGCTAAATCCTTATTGAGTGACAGCGGTCCCATGGTTTCGCTGTTTATTCCCATGTTTAACATGCCGCCGGGTGTCTGCGTATCCTTGCTTGGGGGATTTTCCCTGCGGCCTATTCTTTGGCGGATGTGTCCTGCCCCCACGGGCAATAACACCCTACCGCCAGCGTGTGGGTCGCATTCACCGCCCGGCCGCTGCTCAGGGCCTCGAGAATCGGCTCGATGAAGCTGTTGCTCGAATTGCAGGTCAGGCCTTCGCTGTAGGGGCCGAAGTACGCCAGTTTGCCGCTGCGATCCCAGATCGCCACCGCCGGGCTGGCGGGAATCTGGCTTGAGCCGGGGAGCACCGAAAGCGGTTTGAGGCTGCTCAGCGTGGTCGGCAATTGGCCCTGACTGCCGGTTTTTTGGACTGCATAAAACTCGACGCCTTGGGGGGCGTATTTCTCCACCAGCTCGGAAAGGTGCTGTTGGTTGCCGACGTTGCATGGGCAGGCGGGATCCCAGAAATGCACCAGACGGATCGGGCCAGGGCCGGCCAGGCCGGGGGGGAGGCGCAAAGGGTCGCCGGAAAATACCGCCGTGTGTTCGCTGAACGCTCGCAGAAAGCGGCCCTGGAACCAGTCGTAGGCGATCCACAACACGGCGGCGCACCCGAGGGCAAGCAAGCTGGCAAGCAAGGTCGTGCGGTGGGACGGGCGCATGGAGTCGATCCTCTGAGGCCGCGTAGCTTGCCATGCCTGGCGCGACAGATGAATATCGCAGGCCTACAAAGTCTGTTTCGCGCGTTGCGCTTTTATGTGGAAATCCTATGCCCGTCAGTTTCGACCCCGATCACCTGCGTGCCAGCCTGCAACCTTTGGCTCAGTGGCAGCCGCTGTCTGCGCAGGCGCTGGATTATCAGCGGTTCTACGGCCTGGATTTTCCTCACCGCACGTTGCGCAAGGGCCTGGGGCGTTTCGAGATAGACGGATATGAGCTGGTCGGTCAGGTCTGGTGGCCGGAAAAAGCGCTAGCGACGCTGTTTCTGTTCCACGGCTATTACGACCATATGGGGTTGTACCGGCACTTGATCGAGTGGGCGCTGGAGCAGAAATTCGCCGTGATCGCCTGCGACCTGCCGGGCCACGGCCTGTCCAGTGGCGAGCGCGCCAGCATCGGTGATTTCGCCGAGTACCAGGCCACGTTGCAAGGCCTGCTGACCGAGGCCGGGACGCTGGAGCTGCCGCAACCCTGGCATCTGTGCGGACAAAGCACCGGAGGGGCCATCGTGGTTGATCACGTGCTCAACCAAGGCCAGCACAGCCCTGCCCAAGGTCAGGTCATACTGCTGTCGCCCTTGGTGCGGCCGCGGGCCTGGGGCTGGTCGCGCCTGAGTTACTACTTGCTCAAACCCTTTGTAACCGGCATCGCCCGACGTTTCAGCGAGAACTCCACCGACCCGGACTTCCTGCCATTCCTGCAAGCCGACCCGTTGCAACCGCTGCGCCTGCCCACCGCGTGGGTCGGAGCGTTGGGGCAATGGATCAAGCGTATCGAAGTCGCCCCGAGCAGCCCGCGCCAGCCCTTGATCGTGCAGGGCCAGGCGGACATGACGGTGGATTGGGCGCATAACCTGCAAGTGTTGCGCAGCAAGTTCGATCGGCCCCAGGTGCTGATGTTGCCCGAAGGTCGGCATCACCTGGCGAATGAGGCGCTGGCGATGCGGCAGGAGATGTTTGGATTTCTGACGAAGCGGATGAGCCGGGTTCGGCGCTGACCGGGCTATTGCTATCGCGAGCAGGCTCGCTCCCACACTGGTTTTTCGACGATCACAAAATCTGAGTTCACTCAAACACCCTGTGGCAGCGAGCCTGCTCGCGATAGCGGTGTCAGGGGCGCTGAAGATCTATCTATTGCCCGAGAGTCTGCCCCACCGCCAACCCCGCCCGAATCGCTGCCAAGGCCGCTTGATAATAAGCCTGGCCCTCCGCCGACTCGGCGAAGGTGGCGAACTCCTCCAGCTCGGTGTCCGTCAGGTCGCGGTAGACGTACAGCAGTGTGTTGTTCAGGTCTGCGCCGATCTGCTCCATCAGACGCTGGCGCTGACCGTTCAGCATGCCCTGGGCCTGGCCAGCACCCAGCAGGCCGGGGATCATTGAGCTCAGGCTGTCCGCCGCCACGCCGGCGATCGCCAGGCTGACTTCGGCGCCGGCCTCGCGGGCGGGCAGGGACTGGGCCAGATGGCCGATGATCAATAGGCGGTTGTCGCTGACTTGCATCTTCGGCAGGCCCTTGGCGTTCTTCGCCAATTGGTCGCGACGGGTCGCCAGCAGCTCGGCTGCCACGACTTTGCGGCCCAGGGGCGACTGAAAAAAACTCAGGGCCGGGGCTGGGTCGGTGAGGTTCTTGCGCAATTGCGCCTCGGCCCGCTGGTCCATGGCCTGGGGGGCAAAGCGTTGATTGCTGTTGTTGACCAGTGCCTGGAACACTGCCGGTGGCAGGCTGCTCTGGTAACGCTGCTGCGCGGCGCTCAAGGCGTCATTGAAATGCGCCCGTTGTTCCGGCCAGCCGGCGACCTTGTACAACTGGTCGTAGCTGTCTGCCCAGGCGGGCAACGCACAGAACATCAACAATGAGAAAAGCAAACGGCGCATAGGGACTCCTGTCAGCAGCCGACTATTCTCCGTGGGGTGTGGGGACTTGTCGAGAATTCGTATCAAGTTCCTGCGCCTGCGCCATCAGGCGTGACAAACCCGCTGCGCGGCGCTGTCGGTTTTGCAGGCACAGGAATACTATGCGCGCCATGCAAATACCTTCTGATCACCCACTGCTGTTACGTATCGTCGACGACCTGGCCGAGCGCGGCTGGTCGCAGCAGAATATCTTCCTGCCGGATGCGCTGACCCGCGCCCTGGCAGCCGAATGTCGCCAGCGCGCCGCCGAAGGCGAGCTGGCTCCGGCGGCGGTCGGACGTGGGCCGTTTTCGGAGATTCGTGAAGGGATTCGGGGTGATCGTATCCAATGGATCGAGCCCGGCCAGGCGCAAGCGTGCGACCGTTACCTGGGGTTGATGGACAGTTTGCGGGAGGCGATCAATCGCGGGTTGTTCCTGGGGCTGGAGGATTTCGAAAGCCACTTCGCGCTGTACCCTCCTGGCGCCTTCTACCTCAAGCACGTCGACCGCTTTCGCGATGACGATCGACGCATGGTGTCGGCGGTGCTTTACCTCAACGACGCCTGGTTGCCGGAGCATGGCGGCCAGTTACGCATGTACCTGGACGAGGGCGTGGAGCACGACGTGGTGCCCACCGGCGGTTGTCTGGTGGTGTTCCTGTCGGGGGACATCCCCCATGAAGTCCTGCCTGCTGCGCGGGATCGCCTGTCCTTGACCGGCTGGTTCCGGCGCCGCGGCACCGAGGTGTTCTGAGCATGGAAAAGATCCTCGTCAGCCGCTGCCTGCTCGGACACCGCGTGCGCTACGACGGCGGTGCCAGTGGCCCGTTCGATCAGCTTCAACACTGGCTCGACGAAGGTCGGGTCGTGCCGCTGTGCCCGGAAGTCGCCGGCGGCTTGCCCACGCCTCGGGCGGCGGCAGAAATTCCCGGTGGGCAAGGTACGCAGGTGCTCGACGGCCAGGCGACGGTAATCACCACCGAGGGTGAAGACGTCAGTGAACAGTTTCTGTCCGGCGCGTATCAAGCGCTGGAGCGGGTGCGCGAACACGCTATCCGTATCGCCGTGCTCAAGGCCAACAGCCCGTCGTGCGGCAATCTGTTGACCTACGACGGGACGTTCAGCGGCGTGAAAGTGCCTGGTGAAGGTGTGACGGCGGCCTTGCTCAAACGTCATGGGGTGCAAGTGTTCAGTGAGTTGGAATTGGCAGAAGCTGCGGCGGCGCTCAGGGCATTGACCGACGAATAACCACCGGTAGCGACGCTCTCATCGCGGGCAAGCCTTGCTCCCACAAATCCCCTTGCCACAGGGGTTGTGTCATCTAGAGCTGCTCAGCCAGCTGCTCGATCTGTTCCTGGCGTTCCGATTGGCTCAACCGCGCCTGCGGATTAAGCGACGACCATTGCGGGTACGCTCT
This sequence comes from Pseudomonas sp. A214, assembly GCF_900156295.1. Taxonomy (NCBI): domain Bacteria; kingdom Pseudomonadati; phylum Pseudomonadota; class Gammaproteobacteria; order Pseudomonadales; family Pseudomonadaceae; genus Pseudomonas; species Pseudomonas sp. A214. The sequence continues at coordinate 381,229 of NZ_LT707062.1, read as the reverse complement.
GGCCTTGTTCAGCGCTTCGGGCAGTTTGCCCTCGCGCCAGGTTTTATCCTGGGGTGTGGCGATGTGGATGCTGTCCATTGCCGCATGGCCGCGCTGGTTGAGGGCTTGCAACAGTTGCCGTTGGCGCAGGGCCAACAGGCGTAGCACACTGTCGTCCACTGTCAGCTCCCGCTGGCCCTTGAGCTTGCCCATCAACCTGTTTCCGTAACTGCGGGCGGTTTGCAGGGCGCCACCGGCAATGGCGCCGGCCAGGGCGGCGGCGCCGAGGGTCAGACCGCCCACCAGCAAATCCACGCCGGCACCGGCCGCTGCGCCCGCGGCGATCCCACCACCCACACGCACACCCAGCTGTTTGAGGGTGTCGGGATTGAACAAGTCATCGCCCCAGCGGCCGTCAAGTAGAGGCAAATCGCTGGCCGCGGCGTCCTGGGGACGGAAGGCGTAGAGCTTGAGCAAGGCTTCGACGCAGCGCTGCTCCCGTTGACGCACGGCGTTGCGCAGCTCGCTGATGGCCTGTCGTTCCAGTTCGGCATCGCTGGCTACGCTGCGTCGGCAAGCGGCGCAATCGATCAGCAGTTCGGCGATCAAGCGCTTCGCGCTCTGCTGACGGGCCAAGCGTTGGGCCTGTTGATCGGCGACCAGTCGTTCCAGTTGCCCACGGGCGCTTTCCAGCAACAGGGCGAGGCTTTCATACAGGCGTCGCTCGCCATCCTCGGGCGGGGCGACGCTGTCGAAACGCACCAGGGCGTGCAGCCCCAACCGTGCCAGGGCTTCGCGCCAGTCGGGCTCGCGGTGGCTGGCGCTGCTGACGAAATTCAACACCGGCAGCAGCGGTTTGCCGCAACTGGCGAGCACTTGAAGCTCATCCCGGTACTTGGCCAGCACTGGCTCTCGCGCATCGATCACATAGAGTCCGGCATCGCTGGAGAGCAATTGTCGCAGCACTTTGGCTTCCTGTTCGAAGCGTTGTCGTGCCTCGCTGCCGTCCAGGAATCGCGCCAGGCGTGCCGGCCCGTCCAAGCGCTCACCGGGGCGCTCCAAGCGTTCGAGGTAGTCAAGCAGGGCGATGGCGTCTTCCAGGCCCGGCGTGTCGTACAGCTCCAGCAACGCTTCGCCGTCCACCGACAGTCGCGCGCCCTCGACGTGTCGGGTTGTGCTAGGACGGTGGGAAACTTCGCCGAAGCCGACGTCCCGGGTCAGTGTGCGCAGCAAGGAGGTTTTGCCCACATTGGTGTGGCCAACCACGGCCAGCTTCAGCGGCTTGGTGGGTTCAGTCATGGCCGGTCTCCAGCCAGTTCAAAGGCGCGGAGTCCGCGAAGGGCAATTGCAACTGTTGCAGCGCGTTGTGCCAATCGCCCAGGCGTTCAGCGTCCAGCGCTTGTCCGGGCGGTGCCTGCAACAACCAGATGCGGGTGGCGCTGGCGTTGCGGGCCAGCTCGGCGATCAGCGCCAGGCTGCCACGATCCGGTGAGCGTCGTGGGTCGCAGGCAATCGCCAGGCGCGCGGGAGGAAAGCGGGACAGTTGTTCGAGGAGTTTGTGGCGCGATTCGCGGCTGTCGAGCACTCCGGCGTTTTTCACCGTGCCTGGCAGTTTCGGTGGCCAAGGCCGGTCGTCCAGTTCGATCGCCACCAGCAGCGCACCGTCGCTTTGCAGCGCGCCAACGTCACTTTCAATTTGATGCAATTGCGCGGGCGCGGCATCGCTGATGCCCAGGCGCTCGCTACTGGGCATCAGCCGCTCCCGCAGTTGGGCATAACCTGGCAGGTTCAAGTCCAGGCGCAGCGTGGCGCGGCCGCGACGCCAGCGCCACAGGCACAACAGTGCCAGACACAGGCGCGGCAACACGCCGTAGACCAGCGTCACGCCCACCAGCCAAGCGGCCCAGGCCTGGCGGGCGCTTTCGATATTCAGCGCGGCGTCGCCACTGGCGCGAATCATCTCTTCGGTTGGCCCACTCAAACCCAGCAGGGCGGGCAGGGCGCCGAGGGCCTGGGTCATGACGACGAAGGTCTCACCGCCGAGAATGGTGGTTTCCCATACAAAACCGTAGCGCCGGGTGGCCATCAGCATCAGTACGATGAGCAGCGCGCTGAGCATCGCCAGCAGCCACAAACCATTGACCAGCGCACCGAGGGCCCAGCGATTGAGCTTGTGCCGTTGCAATAGCAGGAGCAGGGCTGGCGCCAGTTGCGCAGCCTTGGCATCGCGGGCGAGTTTTTCGCTGAGCCACAACCACAGGCGTCCCAGCGCTGCACCTTGCTCACCCGCAAAGATCAGGCCCAGGGCCCAGCCGATAAGCAAGATCAGGTTCAACGCCAACAGGCTGCCCAGGGCCCAGAACACATTGACCGGCGTGTGTCCGTCGCCGAGTGCGGCAAAGCCCAGGCCAGCGCCACTGATGATGGCGAGTACGGCCATTATGATCAGCGCCAGGCGCGCCCCTTGCAGCCAGTGATGCAAGGCCTGGCTGAGGCCGTCGCGCTCGGCCAGCCAGCGGGCGCGGTGACGGATACGGCTGGATAAATCGCCACCCGCCGCGCGGGCCAGGCGATTGGCCTCCTGATCTTCGAGCGGGCCGGCGTGTTCTTCACGCAGACGTACCGTCTCGGTCAACCAGAGGTCGTGCAGTTCAGTCAGAGGCTCAGACACAGGCGCTTCCGTCGCAAATGAGGGTTGAGCATAACCGCTGTGGCCTCTGGTATCCTCGCCGGCATGAAAAAAACACTCCCTTTAAGCCTGATCGCAGCCCTCGGTGAAAACCGTGTGATCGGCGTCGACAACAGCATGCCCTGGCACTTGCCGGGGGACTTTAAATACTTCAAGGCTACCACCTTGGGCAAGCCCATCATCATGGGCCGCAAGACCTGGGACTCCCTGGGGAGGCCGCTGCCGGGGCGCTTGAACATCGTGGTCAGTCGTCAGCCTGGCCTCGTGCTGGAGGGCGCGGAAGTCTTTTCCACGCTGGAGGCAGCGGTGGAACGGGCTGAGGCGTGGGCGTTGCAGCAGGGTGTCGACGAACTGATGTTGATCGGCGGCGCCCAGCTGTACGCCCAGGCCCTGGAGCAGGCGGACCGACTGTACCTGACCCGTGTGGCGCTGAGCCCGGATGGCGATGCCTGGTTTCCGGCGTTCGATTCGAGCCAGTGGAAACAGGTGTCGAACCAGCCGAACCCGGCCGAGGGTGACAAGCCGGCCTACAGCTTTGAGGTTTGGGAAAAGCTGTAAGCCATGTGGGAGCAATCAAGCCTGCACCAATTCCCCATGCTCCTCGGCATCCAGCAAAGCCTTGTCGGTCTGCTGCATCACCTGGCTGGTGATCACCCCGGCAGTGATCGAACCGCTGACGTTCAACGCTGTGCGGCCCATGTCGATCAGTGGCTCGACGGAAATCAGCAGCGCCACCAGTGAAACCGGCAAGCCCATGGCCGGCAGCACGATTAGCGCGGCAAATGTCGCGCCTCCACCGACACCGGCCACCCCGGCCGAGCTCAAGGTCACGATCGCTACCAGCGTCGCGAGCCACACCGGATCCAGCGGGTTGATGCCCACGGTCGGCGCGACCATCACCGCCAGCATGGCCGGGTAGAGGCCGGCGCAGCCGTTCTGGCCGATGGTGGCGCCGAACGACGCGCTGAAGCTGGCAATGGCCCGTGGAATGCCGAGGCGGCTGGTCTGGGCTTCGATACTCAGCGGGATGGTCGCGGCGCTGGAGCGGCTGGTGAAGGCGAAGGTCAGGACCGGCCATATCTTGCGGAAAAAGCGTAGCGGGTTGATCCCAGCGGCGGACACCAGCAGACCGTGAACCACGAACATCAGGCCCAGCCCCAGGTACGACACCACCACGAAACTGCCAAGCTTGACGATGTCCTGGACGTTGGAGCCGGCCACCACTTTGGTCATCAGCGCCAGCACGCCGTACGGGGTCAGCTTCATCACCAGCCGCACCAGACGTGTCACCCAGCTTTGCAGGGTGTCGATGGCATTGATCACTTTCTGACCTTTTTCCACGTCATCCTTGAGCAATTGCAGTGCCGCGACACCCAGGAAGGCCGCGAATATTACCACGCTGATGATCGAGGTCGGCTTGGCCCGGGCCAGGTCGGCAAAGGGGTTCTGCGGAACGAACGAGAGCAGCAACTGCGGGATATTCAGGTCTGCGACCTTGCCGGCATAGTCGCTCTGGATCACCTGCAGGCGTGCGATTTCCTGGGTGCCGGCCACCAGGCCTTCGGCGGTGAGACCGAACAGGTTGGTCAGGCCGATACCGATAAGGGCGGCGATGGCGGTGGTGAACAGCAGTGTGCCGATGGTCAGGAAGCTGATCTTGCCCAGGGATGAGGCGTTATGCAGGCGCGCTACCGCGCTGAGAATTGAAGCGAAGACCAGCGGAATCACGATCATTTGCAGCAACTGCACATAGCCGTTGCCCACCAGGTCAAACCAGCCGATCGAGGCTTTCAACACCGGGTTGCCGGCGCCGTAAATCGTGTGCAGGACGGTGCCGAACACCACGCCCAGCACCAATGCCAGCAGGACTTTTTTGGCCAGGCTCCAGGTGCTGTGACGGGTTTGCGCCAGACCAAACAGCAAGGCGAGGAACACCAGCAGATTGAGGATCAGCGGCAGATTCATCAAAAAAACTCCGATAGGACTTGTGCCAGTCGCCTGAAGCCGCGACTGCGAGGCGGGAAGCCTAACAGCCTGATATCTAATGAATTAATAATAAAAAGGTATGTAGATTGTCGTTTATGGAATAAGGCAATGACGTTTATGGGCATGCCGCTGGCGGTATCAAGACGCAAGCGGTCGCGGGCAGGAGAGAAACGTCATGAGCATTTGTTAGCGTCGAGTTCTTTGAACCTTGGAGAAACGCCGATGAAGCTTGCACCTCACCTTCTCGTTGTCGCCATGGGCCTGGGCCTCGTTGGCCAGGCGCTCGCCACTGAGCTCAAGCACTGGCCAGCGGAACAGGCCAAGGCGCTGGACGCGATGATCGCGGCCAACGCCAACAAAGGTAACTACGCGGTGTTCGACATGGACAACACCAGTTACCGCTACGACCTGGAAGAGTCGTTGCTGCCGTTCATGGAGAACAAGGGCCTCATCACCCGCGAAACCCTCGACCCATCTCTGAAGCTGATGCCGTTCAAAGACACGGCCGAACACAAGGAAAGCCTGTTCAGCTACTACTACCGTTTGTGCGAAGTGGACGACATGGTCTGCTACCCCTGGGTCGCCCAGGTGTTTTCCGGCTTTACCCTCAAAGAACTCAAAGGCTACGTCGACGAATTGATGGCTTCTGGCAAGCCGGTCCCGACCACGTATTACGACGGCGACAAGGTGGTCAACTACAACGTCAACCCGCCGAAGATTTTCACCGGTCAGGTCGAGCTGTACAACAAACTGATGGAAAACGGCATCGAGGTCTATGTCATGACCGCGGCTTCGGAAGAATTGGTGCGCATGGTCGCCGCCGATCCGAAGTACGGCTACAACCTCAAGCCGCAGAACATCATCGGCGTGACCACGTTGCTCAAGGATCGCAAGACCGGCGAACTGACCACCGCCCGCAAGCAGATCAGCAATGGCAAATATGACGAGAAGGCCAACCTGAGCCTTGAGTACACACCGTATCTGTGGACTCCGGCGACCTGGATGGCCGGCAAGCACGCGGCAATCCTGACGTACATCGACGAATGGAAAAAACCGGTGCTTGTGGCTGGCGACACCCCCAGGAGCGACGGCTACATGCTGTTCCACGATGTGAACGTGGCCAAGGGTGGCATTCACCTGTGGGTCAACCGCAAGGACAAGTACATGGACCAGATCAACGGCATGATGGCCAAACACGCCGCGGCCCAGGCCAAGGAAGGGCTGCCAGTGACGGCGGACAAGAACTGGGTGATCGTCAAGCCGGAAGATATCCAGTAAACCCTGTGGGAGCGAGCCTGCTCGCGATGACGGCGGCACATTCAACATCGATTCCGACTGACACACCGCCTTCGCAAGCAGGCTCGCACAGTTGATCACCGATGGTTTGTTTCACTGCAAAAAAATGCCCCACCTTGAGTGGGGCATTTTTATTGCTGTTTATGGACGCTTACAACCCGTCGAGCATCGCCTTGTTACGCACCGCGCCCTTGTCGGCGCTGGTGGCGAGCAGGGCATAGGCCTTGAGGGCGGTGGTGACTTTGCGCGGACGCACTTCCACCGGCTTCCAGCCTTTGTTGTCCTGTTCAACACGGCGTCCGGCCAGTTCTTCATCGCTGATCAGCAGGTTGATCGAGCGGTTCGGAATGTCGATCAGGACTTTGTCGCCGTCGCGCACCAGGCCGATGGCACCGCCAGCAGCGGCTTCCGGTGAAGCGTGGCCGATGGACAGGCCCGAGGTGCCGCCGGAGAAACGGCCATCGGTCAGCAGTGCGCAGTCTTTACCCAGTCCTTTGGACTTCAGGTAGGACGTGGGGTAAAGCATTTCCTGCATGCCCGGACCACCTTTTGGCCCTTCGTAGCGGATGATCACGATATCGCCGGCCTTCACTTCGTCGGCGAGGATCCCGCGCACGGCGCTATCCTGGCTTTCGAAAATCTTGGCGTTGCCTTCGAACACATGGATCGATTCGTCGACGCCGGCGGTTTTCACCACGCAGCCATCCAGAGCGATGTTGCCGTACAGCACAGCCAGGCCACCTTCTTTGGAGTACGCGTGCTCGACGCTGCGGATGCAGCCGTTTTCACGGTCATCGTCCAGGGTTTCCCAACGAGTCGATTGGCTGAACGCCGTTTGCGTTGGAATACCTGCCGGGCCGGCCTTGAAGAAATGATGCACGGCTTCGTCGGTGGTCTGGGTGATGTCCCACTTGGCGATGGCCTCGGCCATGGATTTGCTGTGTACGGTCGGCAGGTCGGTGTGCAACAGGCCACCACGGGCCAGGGAGCCGAGGATGCTGAAGATCCCGCCAGCGCGGTGCACGTCTTCCATGTGGTACTTCTGGATGTTCGGCGCGACCTTGCACAGCTGCGGCACGTGACGGGACAGACGGTCGATGTCGCGCAGGTCGAAATCGATCTCGGCTTCCTGGGCGGCGGCCAGCAAATGCAGGATGGTGTTGGTGGAGCCGCCCATGGCGATGTCCAGGGTCATGGCGTTTTCGAACGCCTTGAAGTTGGCGATGTTGCGCGGCAGCACCGACTCGTCATCCTCGCCGTAGTAACGCTTGCACAGCTCGACGATGGTCCGGCCGGCCTGCAGGAACAGCTGTTCGCGATCGCTGTGGGTGGCGAGGGTCGAACCGTTGCCCGGCAGGGCCAGGCCAAGGGCTTCGGTCAGGCAGTTCATCGAGTTGGCGGTGAACATGCCGGAGCACGAACCGCAGGTCGGACAGGCGCTGCGCTCATACTCCGCGACCTTTTCATCGGAAGCGCTGGAGTCGGCGGCGATCACCATGGCGTCGACCAGATCAAGGCCATGGCTGGCGAGCTTGGTCTTGCCGGCTTCCATCGGGCCGCCGGAAACGAAGATCACCGGGATGTTCAGGCGCAAGGCCGCCATGAGCATGCCGGGGGTGATCTTGTCGCAGTTGGAAATGCACACGATGGCGTCGGCGCAATGGGCATTGACCATGTATTCGACGGAGTCGGCGATGATCTCGCGACTGGGCAGCGAATAAAGCATGCCGTCGTGGCCCATGGCGATACCGTCATCCACGGCAATGGTGTTGAACTCTTTGGCTACGCCACCCGCGCGTTCGATTTCCCGGGCAACCAGTTGACCCAGGTCCTTGAGGTGAACATGGCCTGGCACGAACTGGGTGAAGGAGTTGGCAATGGCGATGATCGGCTTCTTGAAGTCGTCATCCTTCATCCCCGTGGCGCGCCACAATGCACGGGCGCCGGCCATGTTGCGGCCATGGGTGGATGTTTTCGAGCGGTAATCAGGCATGGAGCACTCCGGGCGGCAAATCAGGTACGTATCAGGTATCAATGGGAAGTGAGCTTCTGTTGACGTCTGGAACACCCGGGTTTGGCCGTGTGTCCGGAAGTGGCCGATGACTTTGCAGGATCGCTGCGCGCCTCAGCATGAGCTCATAAACCCGCCGGGGATGAATGGCGATGAATGTCGCGATTCTACACCCCTGGCGTCAGGATGAAATGACGCAAAGCGCTGATCAGGTGCCAATGTCGCGCTCGGGATGACGACCGGCGATGTTCAACCCGTCAACAGCGTCCTGTGACGATGCCGGAGCAGGCCATTGAGTGCCAGCCCCAGGAGGCTGAGCAACATCAGGCATAGAGCCAGGGTGGTTTGCAGGTCCAGCGGAGTGAGGCTGAGCGCAGCGCTGGTCAAACCGCCGACAATGAAGATCAGCACGCTGCCCGCCGAGGCCGATGTACCGGCTTGCTCGGGGAAGATATTCATTGCCCGGGTGTGGGCCGCCGCACGAGCAATGGTCGTTCCGGCGGTGCACACGATCATGGGCAGTAGCAGCGTGGTGACCGACAAGCCCAGATGGCTGGAGAGCCCAAGCATCAACACTCCCGCCGTCAGGATCAGGCACAGCCCCGTGAGGATTTGCGTCTGTGGGTCGATCCGATTGCTCAGCACGGTCGCGACCGCTCCACCGCCGATATAGGCCAGCCCGTAGCCCAGCAACGTCAGCGAAAATGCCTGCGGCGACAGTTGCAGCTGGTCAATGAAAACCAGCGGTGAGATGACGATGAACGAGAAATGGCAGGAAAAAGCCAATGCTGACGTCAGCCAGTAGGCCATGAAGTTGAAGTCACTGCATACCGTCCGGTAGGACGCAATGAAGTCCGGGCGCCTGGGTTGGCTATCCGCTGGCAAAGGCTTGAGTAGAAGACTGGCGCTCAAGAACACACTGACAGCCAGGGCAATGAATACCAGGAAGCTGCCGCGCCAGCCCATCCAGCTTTGCAGTCCGGTGCCGGCCAAGGGCGAAACGGAAATGAAAATGCCGCCGCAGGTGACCAGGAAGATCCGTAATCGCTGCTGCTCCTGACCTGTAAACAGGTCCTGGATCAGTGCCTGAGAGAGCACGAAACAACCGCATCCCACGGCTTGGATGACCCGGAAAAGCAGGAAGGACCAGTAGTCATTGGCAACGACGCACCCGGTCGCGCCAACGGCCGAGACGATGATCCCGATCAGCAGCAGGTTCTTTCGTCCCATGGCGTCGGAAAGCGGGCCGACCAGCAGTTGGGACATTGCGATCCCCACTGCGAACAGGCTGACAGACAGGGCGATATCGGGCGATGGACGCTCAAAGTGTTCGGACAGCGCCGGAAACGAAGGCAGCACCACATCGATGGGGAATACGCCGAGCAAGGTCAGCATCAACAATAAGCCGACAGTGGCCGCTTTGCGTGTGGCGAGATCATGAGTGTCAGCCATCGATAAACCCCGCCTGGAAGAACCTCTGCTGATTGGGGTCGTCATCGAAGAAACCTGCCTGCTGCATGGCTGTGAAGGTCGAGACTGCCCCCGAGCGAACTCGCTGGGCGTGAGCGTCCGGTTGCAGGATGTTTGCAACGATCTTCAACGCGTCCTGTTCGTCAAAGCCGACGCTGGCGAGGCTGCGCATTAACCAAGGGACGTCGGGCTCGAAGTAGAGGCCGATGATGTCCAGCAGCAGCCTTGAGGCCAGGACACGCTGGTCAGGGGCCAGGGAGGACCACAGATACTGGAACACCTCGCTGAAATAGCGACTATGGCGTGCCTCGTCCTCGAGATGATTCCTGAGCATCTGGTAAACCGTGGAGACCAAGGTCTCGCAGGTAATGGACAGCAGCTCCTTGGCGATGATCGTTTCGGAAACGAACCCCAGCAGAAACCACGCCAGAGGGCGATCCGGGGGGCTTGTGGCTTCGATCACGCCCAGCAGGCGGTCGATGCGCCTGGGGAGCGAGCGGTCGCGGATGTCGTACAGGGCGACGATCTGTTCGGCCACTTCATTGGAAAACAGTGCGTGGTAACCCTCGTCGGTGTAGAGCTGCAGGGCGGCGGTTTTCATCTGGCCGGGGATGGGTACGCTCAGTTCGCCATGGACGATGGTTTCCACTGCGCGATTGACCACTCGGTGTTCGAGCAAGGTGGTGTAGTCGAGGAAGTACACCAGGTGATTGGCCGCCAGGCGTTGGGCAATGGCGCGCCCCGCCTTATTGATCAGCGGATGTTCGATATAGGGTATGAAGGCTGGCGCAAACCAGTCCCGACTGGCGAGTTGATGCTCCAGATCGTCGGGTAGGCGGTAGTGGTTTTTGCGCACGCGCACCGCAGCTTTGTTATCCCAGTCGCCCAAGGTGTAGCGCGGCCTCTGAGTGAAGGTCATGATGCAGAGTCCTGGCCATTGACCAGCGCCATCAGCGCCTGGCAGTGGACCTGCCCATCGCCATGACCGCAACCGACAAAAAACAACGGCTGTTCGGGAGTGTCTTCAAGGTCAAGCAGCCGTTCTACCTGACGGTCGCTCAATGCCCCGGTCAGCCAGGTCTTGAGGCCCAGCGCAGTCGCCACCATCAAAAAGGTCTGGGACACGTGGCCCGTTTCGACAAACGCCATTCGATAGGCACGCGAGTGTTCGTACTTCCACCAGAGCTTGTCGAAGCGCGAAGTGATGAATAGCCCGAATGGCAACGGATTGATGAAGTGCTGTCCGGCTAACAATTGGCCCAGGGGTTCATCCGGAAGTGATCGGATCAGGCTCAAGGCATGTTCGGCCGGGTGGTAGGCGTAGATTCCCGGTTCCAGCCCGGCCACGTGACGCACGTACAGGTAACCTTCGCAGGCATTCAGGCCGCCGCCCGAGGGGCTACTGCGTCGCGCGCCCAGCGTTTCGGGATGACCGGTCTCGTGAGCAAAAGGGCGCTCGTTCAGGTAACCCAGGGTCAGGTAGAGGAGGGTGCTGACCTGCTCGATTGAAATGGCTCGTTCGCTGAATGAGCGAGAGGTGCTTCGACTGACAAGCGTCTGCCCCAGCGAAACGTCCTCGATGTCGACCAGGGAGCAGGGCGTCAAGGCAATCAGGTCAACCGAGCACGGTTTTATGCGGCAGGCCGGCGGCGGTGATGATAGAACCTCTTGGCAATGCTGCAGGTACAGGGTTGCCCATTCCTCGACATTTTGGGGAACACTTTCGCAAGGAATATTTTTTGTGCCGATATGAAATATTCTGGATAACTCGTCCCATCGCCATTCGAGGGCTTCCTTGGGTTCTGCAGTCAATATGCCGGCATTCAGGAATTCAATGTCGATGGGGTTGCAAGTGTCGAAGTGTGAAGGGTTGTGAATAAGTTGTGCCAGTCGCGTTGAATAATGCAGATCGAGCTCGAACTGAGTGTGCTGCTCATAGTTCCATACAATCTGGTGCGGCGGGCGCGCAAGTATGAAAACGCACGGATTTATATGCATTAAGGTTTTCCGCTGAGGGGGCGAGCATGGATGGGCTGAGGCGCCGGCACTCCTCAGCTCCACCCTTTACTTACTTAGCGGCCTGTTGGAACAATCAGGCCGGCCAGGTTTGCGATCTTGTTAGCTTCCAGATTGATTGCTTTCATGATACAGCTCCTTTTTTGAATAAGAGGTTTGAATAAATGTTGTTTTTTTCGAGGCTCATCACTTGCGAAGTGACAGTTCAATCATAGTTTTTAATGAGTGCTTGGCAAGCGGATATTGAGTAGGAAAGTTCCAGTAATAATGTGGGATGACTCATACAAAAAGTTATTTTGTAGGCTTTTGCTTAAGCGCTCGGTAACTTTTCACACGTGCAAAAAAAACGCAGCCAGGGCTGCGTTTAATAAGGGTCAGCAAATGATTCAGCTGTTGGGCAGCAACCGGCAGGTGATGCTCTTGATGTAGCGGGTCTCGGCGATGGCTGGGTGTACCGGATGGTCCGGTCCCTGGCCCCCGCGTTCGAGCAGCTGGATGTTGCGGTCCAGGTGCCGGGCGCTGGTCAGCAGGATGTTTTGCAGGTCGTCTTCGGGCAGGTGCATCGAGCACGAAGCGCTGACCAGGATGCCATCCTTGCTGAGCAGGCGCATGGCCTGTTCGTTGAGGCGGCGATAGGCGCCTTCACCGTTTTTCAGGTCTTTCTTGCGCTTGATGAACGCTGGCGGGTCGGCAACGATGACGTCGAAACGCTCTTCACTGGCCTTGAGTTCTTTCAGGGCTTCGAACACGTCGCCTTCAATGCAGGTCAGCTTTTCGGCAAAGCCATTCAACGCCGCGTTGCGCTCTACGCCATCTAGGGCGAAGGCCGAGGCGTCGACGCAGAATACTTCGCTGGCACCGAACGCCGCGGCCTGCACGCCCCAACCGCCGATGTAGCTGAACAGATCCAGTACGCGCTTGCCCTTGGCATACGGCGCCAGGCGTGCGCGGTTCATGCGGTGGTCGTAGAACCAGCCGGTTTTCTGACCTGCCATGACTGGAGCTTCGAACTTCACGCCGTTCTCTTCCAGGGCGACCCACTCCGGTACGAGGCCGAACACTGTCTCGACGTAGCGGTTCAGGCCTTCGGCATCGCGGGCGGCGGAATCGTTCTTGAACAGGATGCCGCTGGGCTTGAGCACCTGGGTCAGGGCGGCGATCACGTCGTCCTTGTGGGCTTCCATGGTGGCCGAGGCGATCTGCACCACCAGGATGTCGCCGAAACGGTCGACTACAAGGCCAGGCAGCAGGTCGGAGTCGCCGTAGACCAGGCGATAGAACGGCTTGTCGAACAAGCGCTCACGCAACGACAGCGCCACGTTGAGACGATGCACCAGCAGGGATTTGTCCAGCGGCAGCTTCACGTCACGGGACAGCAGGCGGGCGCAGATCAGGTTGTTGGGGCTCATCGCGACGATGCCCAACGGCTTGCCGCCAGCGGCTTCGAGGATGGCCTGGTCGCCGGCCTTGAAGCCGTGCAGCGGGGTAGCGGCTACATCGATTTCGTTGCTGTAGACCCACAGATGGCCGGCGCGCAGGCGACGGTCGGCGTTGGCTTTGAGGCGCAGGCTGGGCAGGGACATGACGTCGCTCCGGAAAAAAGAGCGGGAGTATAGCGTGTTGCGGCCTGTGCGGGGCTTGTGATGGACATGTGGCGCGATTTGCCCGACGGTGTATCGGATCCATCTTTAAGGGTTAGAATCGCCGCCTGACCCAGAGTGTATGCCCATGTCCCAAGAGCTTTCCGCCGAACAGATCCAACAGTCCCTGCAAGGCATCAGTGTGCCGCCCCAGCCGCAGATCATGGTGGATCTGCAGATGGAGCAGTACATGCCTGATCCGGACCTGGAGACCATTGCCAAGCTGATCTCCCATGACCCGGGCCTCTCGGGTGCCTTGCTCAAGATCGTCAATTCGCCGTACTACGGCCTGCGCAACAAGATCACTTCGATCCAGCGCGCGGTGAACCTGCTGGGCAGCCGTTCGATCATCAACCTGATCAACGCGCAGTCGATCAAGGGCGAGCTGCACGATGATGCCATCGTCACCCTCAATCGCTTCTGGGATACGGCCCAGGACGTGGCGATGACCTGCCTGACCCTGGCCAAGCGCGTCGGTCTGGAAAACGGTGATGAAGCCTACGCCTTGGGGCTGTTCCATGATTGCGGCGTGCCGTTGATGCTCAAGCAGTTCCCCAACTACATGAGTGTGCTGGAGCAGGCCTACGCCAATGCCAGCGCCGAGTGCCGGGTGGTGGACACCGAGAACCGCGAATTCAACACCAACCATGCGGTGGTCGGGTACTACACTTCCAAATCCTGGCGCCTGCCGGACCATGTCAGCCAGGCCATCGCCAACCATCACAACGCCCTGGCGATTTTCAGCGATGAGACGTCACGCAACAACAGTCAGCTGAAAAACCTGCTGGCGATCCTGAAAATGTCCGAAAACATCTGCTCATCGCACCGGGTCCTGGGCAATCAGCCGGTCGATCATGAGTGGGCCTGTGTCGGCGCTCTTGTGCTCGATTACATCGGTTTGTCGGAATACGATTTCCAGACCCAGAAGCAGGAAATTCGCGACCTCGCCACGCGCTAAGCATCGAAAACCAGCACCAGGCCTTCGCCTTATTCGAGAACCCCCATGCCAGAACTGCCGGAAGTCGAAACCACCCGCCGCGGAATTGCGCCCCACCTGGAAGGGCAGCGTGTCAGCCGTGTGGTCGTACGCGACCGGCGCTTGCGCTGGCCGATCCCCGAAGACCTTGATGTGCGACTGTCGGGTCAGCGGATAGTGCTGGTGGAGCGGCGGGCCAAGTACCTGCTGATCAACGCCGAAGTTGGCACCTTGATCAGCCACTTGGGCATGTCCGGTAACCTGCGCTTGGTGGAAGTCGGCATGCCTGCCGCCAAACATGAGCATGTGGACATCGAACTGGAATCCGGCCTGGCCTTGCGCTACACCGACCCGCGCCGCTTCGGGGCGATGCTCTGGAGCCTCGACCCGCTCAACCACGAATTGCTGATTCGCCTCGGGCCGGAACCGTTGACCGATCTATTCGATGGCGAGCGTCTGTTCCAGCTTTCCCGAGGACGCTCCATGGCGGTCAAGCCGTTCATCATGGATAACGCGGTGGTGGTGGGGGTGGGCAATATCTATGCGACCGAAGCGCTGTTCGCCGCCGGGATCGACCCACGCCGCGAAGCCGGGGGCATTTCCCGGGAGCGCTATCTGAAACTGGCGATCGAGATCAAACGCATCCTTGCCCATGCCATCGAGCGCGGCGGTACGACGCTACGTGATTTCATCGGGGGAGACGGCCAGCCGGGTTACTTCCAGCAGGAACTCTTCGTGTATGGCCGGGGCGGCGAGTCATGTAAGGTCTGCGGTACGGGGCTGCGGGAGATTCGCCTGGGCCAGCGCGCCAGCGTCTGGTGCCCACGCTGTCAGAGCTGATCCGTCCTGCGGTCTATAGTCCTATAGTCAGTTGTCATACTGCCTAGCCGAAGGATCGCCCGATGAATCTGCTCCGACCTGTCGTTCTCGCGCTGCTGTTGTGTCTCGGTTTGCCTGCCCAGGCGAACAGCGGCAGCGGCGACCCGCGCTACACCATCCAGAATCCGCCGGCCTACGCCATGATCGGCGACCTGCTGATCGCCCGTCCGCTGCTGCTCGCCGCCACCGTGATCGGTGCCGGGGCATTTGTGGTGTCGTTACCCTTTACGGCGTTGGGCGGTGGCGTCGGCGATGCGGGGAAGGCGTTGGTGGTGGACCCGGCGAAGGCGACGTTTGTGCGGTGCCTGGGGTGTGTTGGGGAGGGGTTTGAGCAGGAGTGATGTCGCTGTGGCTGCTGGCCTCATCGCGAGCAGGCTCGCTCCCACAAGGGATTTTGCTTAAGACATGAATGGTGTCGCCACCACAGAACCCTGTGGGAGCGAGCCTGCTCGCGATGAGGCCGGCACAGGCCCTACAGAACTACCTGGCTCAAACCTTGCCAGTAATCTTGCGATATTTCGCCATCAACTGTTCTTCCGTTTCCGGATGGGCCTCGTCCAGCGGAATGCAATCTACCGGGCAGACCTGTTGGCACTGAGGTTCGTCGTAATGGCCGACGCACTGGGTGCACAGGTTCGGGTCGATGACGTAGATCTCTTCGCCTTGGGAGATGGCCTCGTTCGGGCACTCGGGTTCGCAGACGTCGCAATTGATGCAGTCGTCGGTGATGATCAGGGACATGCAGGCTCCTGCCGGGGCGTTGGGCCCGGGCATCTGAAAAACGTATGTGCGCAATTGTGCCGCATTGGCGAGCGCAGTGCACGCGGGCGCGATGGACTGCGCTGTGTTGGCTGCGAAGCGGATCGCAGCCAGCGGGTTATTTCTTGAAGCGCAGGGTCAACGCATCGGCCACGGCCGGGTGGACGAACTTGGTGATATCGCCGCCCAACGCCGCAATTTCCCGCACCAGGGTCGAGGAAATGAAGGAGTAGCGCTCCGACGGCGTCAGGAACAGGCTTTCGACGTCCGGCGCCAACTGGCGGTTCATGTTGGCCAGTTGGAACTCGTATTCGAAGTCCGAGACCGCACGCAGGCCACGCAGGAACACATTGGCGTTCTTTTCCTTGGCAAAGTGCGCCAGCAGCGTCGAGAAGCCGACCACTTCCACATTGGGCAGATGTTTGGTGACCTCGCGGGCCAGCTCCACACGTTGCTCCAGCGGGAACAGCGGGTTTTTCTTCGGGCTGGCGGCGACGGCGATGATCACATGGTCGAACAGGCGCGAGGCGCGTTCGACCAGATCGCCATGGCCCTTGGTAATAGGGTCGAAGGTACCTGGGTACAACACTCGGTTCATCGCGTCGTCCTGGCGGGTGTCCGTTGGGGAGTCGGATGGTATCGCAGCCTACTCGGTCGGCCAAGTCGGCTGTAAGGTAAGTAAGCACTATAGACAGTGCGAATAATCCGCCAACTCATGGGTTTTTCAAGCGATCGGCCAGGGATGTGGCCAATTGTGCCGTCAGCCCATACACCGATAATTGCGGATTGGCGCCAATGCTGGTGGGGAACAGCGAGCCGTCATGGATGGAAAGATTACTCAATTGATGATGGCGCCCAAGGCTGTCGGTGACGGCGCTTTTCGGATCTTCACCCATGGCGCAACCACCCATCACGTGAGCGCTGCCCAGGCGCGTGCGGTACAAGGCCAGGTCCAGGCCGTCGATCAGCGTACGGGCCTGGGCCAGGGTTTTCACGTAACGGGCGTCACTGTGCATTGGCATGACCGCCCTGGCGCCGCCGGCAAACTGAATCTCGGCCATGCTGTGAAACGCCCGGCGCAAACCGTCCCAGGCATAAGGAGACACCGCATAGTCGAGCACAGGTGTGCCGTCGCTGCGCAACTGAACGTTGCCGCCGCTGCTGTCGGGGTGAAAACCATCGCGCAACAGCGCCAGCATGGCGTGGGTGTGGGGCAGTTGCGCCATATGCTCGGCGTTCTCGCTGCCAAACCCGCCCAGTAGCGCGGAGGCGAGGGCCGGGTGCAGGGGCGGAACTTCCAGTTTGTAGGACATCTTGCCGGTGGCGCCGTCCTGCCACTGGAAATGATCTGAATAAATCGATTGTGGTGCGCCGTAGAACGGATTGATCACCTCGTCGAATTGACCGGCCGACATGTTTACCAAGTGCAGGAAGGTGCGTTTACCCAGGCGTCCGTGCGGGTCGGGCGCTTCGGAGCGCAACAGCAAGGCCGGGCTGTTGATGCTGCCGCCGGCCAGTACGTAGTGCCGCGCCTTGACCGTGACGTGCCGTCCTGTCGGTGCCACACAACGTTCGTCCATGGCCAGGCATTCGAGGCCGACAACCGCAGCGTTTTTGATCATCAGCCGTTCGGCCCGTGCCAGGTAAAGCAGCGCGCCACCCTTGTCCAGCGTGGCCGGAATGGTGGTGACCAGCATCGATTGCTTGGCGTTGGTCGGGCAGCCCATGCCGCAATAGCCCAGGTTCCAGCAACCGCGCACATTGCGCGGGATGACGTGCCAGCTATAGCCCAGCTGTTCACAGCCTTTGCGGATCACGTCGTTGTTGGCATTGGGCGGAACCTGCCAGGGCGCCACCCCAAGGCGCTGTTCCATTTTTTCGAACCAGGGCGCCATTTCCTCGGGGCTGTGGCCCTTGACGTTGTGCTCGGTGGCCCAGTGATCCAGGGTCTGATCGGGCGTGCGGAAACAGGAGGTCCAGTTGATCAATGTCGTGCCACCCACCGCGCGACCCTGAAGAATGGTGATGGCGCCGTCCTTGCTCATGCGTCCGAGGCCTTCCTGGTAAAGGCTGGTGTAGGCCTGCTCCTCGAGCAGCTTGAAGTCATGGCTGGTCTTGAGGGGGCCCTCCTCGATCAACACCACCTTGTAGCCGGCGGCGCTGAGAATTTCTGCCGTGGTGCCCCCGCCGGCGCCGCTGCCGATGATCGCAACGTCCGCTTCCAGGGTCAGGTCCTGGGTCAACTGCGCACCGTTGTAGGTGGTCCAGCCGCGGGCAAGACCTTCGCGGAAGGGGTCGAGTACGGGCATGTTGGTGCTCTCTTATTGTTATGAGTATGTGATGCCCCCTTGTGGGAGCGAGCCTGCTCGCGATGGCGTCGGATCAGCTGCATCTGTATTGACTGACATACCGCCATCGCGAGCCTGCTCGCTCCCACAGGGTTTGGATGTGACTGTTAAACCGTTGGCGGTCCCGGGTATCCACAATGCGCCCAGGCCTCGGCCTGGCTGTACCACGCCATCATGACCATTTGCAGCAACGAGCTGTGCCCCTGGCGAAGCAGGTCCAGCGAGCTGTTTTCCCACCGACCGAGAAATTTCCGGATGTCATCGACGCTGGCGTTTTCCCACGAGCCCCAGATTCCGGTCAGTGGCCCACGGGTAACGCCCAGCGTGAGCACGTCGAATAACTGGTGCGTGAGCTTGAGCATGGATGGGGACAGATGAACCAGGGTGGTGTCCAGGCTTTGCAAGGTCGCTTCAGCGGCGCCAGGAAGCTTTTCAGCGACCACGGAGCCGTCCAGCATCACGGGAATGACGGCGCGCAAAAACGGCAGGTCGTTGTCACGCAAGGCTACAAAACCGCTGGCCGAGCGGCTGGGGCCGCAACCGCTCAGGCTGGCACCCAGCCCGACGGTGACCAGGAAGGCGCTGGCGCCGAGGCTGAACTGCAACAGGCCGCGTCGTGAGAGGGCAGGTGTATCGGTCAGGCTTGGATTCATTATTGTTATTACCCGGAAAGACTGCTGCTAACGGACAAACAACTTCTGGATCAGTTTCTGGAGGGGCTTGCCGTATGGTGGATAAATCAGTTTCGCCGCGTTGAACCGCTGTTTGCTCAGTACGCCCTTGGCCTTGCTGAACGTCAGGAAGCCTTCGTGACCGTGGTAGTGCCCCATCCCCGAGGCGCCAATGCCGCCGAAGGGCAGGTCGTCCTGGGCGACGTGCAGCAGCGTATCGTTCAGGCAAACGCCACCGGAATGGGTCTCGTTGAGCACGCGATGATGTTCGGCCTTGTTGTAGCCAAAGTAGTAGAGCGCCAGCGGGCGAGGCCGCTGATTGATGTAGGCAAATGCCTGGTCCAGGTCCTGATAAGGCACGATGGGCAGCAGCGGGCCGAAGATTTCGTCCTGCATGACGGTCATGTCATCGCTGACGTTGAGCAACAGACTGTGGGCCATGCGTCGCCCCTGACCTCGATCGAACAACTCGATCAGCAATGCGCCCTTGCTGGTGGCATCGCTTATGTAGCCGTTGAGTCGCGCCAATTGTCGTTCGTTGATGATCGCGGTGTAGTCCGGATTGTCAGTCAGGGTCGGATAAAACCCGTGAACCGCTTCGCGATACGCTTCAACGAATTCGCCGACACGGTTCTGCGGCACCAGTACGTAGTCCGGTGCGACACAGGTTTGTCCGGCATTCAGGGTTTTGCCAAATGCAATGCGCTCGGCGGCGTCCTTGAGGGGCACGTCCGCGGATACGATGGCGGGCGATTTGCCTCCCAGTTCGAGCGTGACCGGGGTCAGGTTCTCGGCGGCGGCGCGCATCACGTGCTTGCCAATGCTGGTGGCGCCGGTGAACAGCAAGTGGTCGAAGGGCAACCTGGAAAACGCCATGCCGACCTCAGCCTCGCCGAGCACCACGCACACCAGATCCTGAGGGAAAATGCGCGCCAGCAGTTGTTTGAGCAGCACCCCGGTGGCAGGGGTTGATTCGCTCAGCTTGAGCATCACTCGATTACCCGCCGACAACGCCCCCACCAGCGGCCCGATAGCCAGGAACAGTGGGTAGTTCCAAGGCACGATGACCCCGACAACGCCCAACGGTTGGTACACCACTTTGGCTGACGCCGGCTGGAAGGCCACGCCTACCTTGCGCCGGGAAGGTTTCATCCAGCCCTTGAGGTGTCGGCTGGCGTAATGGATGCCGTGCAGGCTCGGCATGAGCTCGGCCAGCAGCGTTTCGTCCGCGCTGCGGTGGCTGAAGTCCTGGCTGATAGCGTCGATCAGTGCTTGTCGCTCGTTGCTCAGTAACTCGCGCAACGCCTTGAGCCATTGCCGCCGCTGCTCGGCAGGTGGCATGGGGTGGGCGGCAAAGGCCTGGCGCTGGGTGTCGAAAAGCGCTTGCAGTTCGCCCAGGTGCTGTTGAGATTCGCGCAGGTAAGCAACGTCGGCAGGCATGGGCGGGCACCGATAGTATTAGAGTGAGTGTTTTCTAGAGCTTGTGCTCTAAAAAGTCAACCGACATCCGTGACGCCTTTGGGTTTGTCCCGTGACCGATAGGTCGTAAGATGCCGTTCAATGCTTTCGTCGAATTAAAGCTCAAGCCATGGCCATACGAATAAAAACCAGCGAGCGCATCGTGCAGAACAGCCTTGAGCTGTTCAATCAGCAGGGTGAGCGCAGCGTCAGCACCAACCATATCGCCGCCCACATGGACATGTCCCCGGGCAATCTCTACTACCACTTCCCCAACAAGCAGGCGATCATCGCCGTATTGTTCAGTGAATACGAAAACCTGGTGGACAGTTTCCTGCGTCCGCCCCAAGGCCGTGCGGCTACTGTCGAGGACAAGCGTTTCTATCTGCAGGAGTTGCTCTCGGCGATGTGGCGCTACCGCTTCCTGCACCGAGACCTGGAGCATCTGCTCGACAGCGACCCGGACCTTGCCGCGCGCTATCGTCGGTTTTCCCAGCGTAGTCTGATTCACGGCACCGCTATCTACGAGGGCTTTGTGGCCGCCGGTATCCTGAAAATGGACCGGGTGCAAATCGAGTCTCTCACCCTCAATGCCTGGATCATCCTCACGTCCTGGGTCCGTTTCCTCTGCACCACACGGGAAAACTCCAACCATTTGAGCGAGCAGGCCATCAAGCGTGGGGTCTATCAAGTGCTGGTGCTGGAGGCCGGTTTCGTGACTGAGCAGGCCCGCGAAGCGGTGGATGCGCTGTTCAAGGAGTTCTATGTCCCCCTGGCCCAGACCCTGGAAGAAGGGGCGTAAGATTCAAATTCGATCGAGCCACAGGAGCCCGTTATGCCCATTGCGCAACTCATCAGTCCTCAAGCCCTGGAACACAGGCGGTCGCAGCCCGGACTGGTGATCCTCGATTGTCGTTTTGCCCTGGAGGACTCGGACTACGGCCAGCGCAGTTACGCCGAAGGCCATATTGCCGGGGCGTCCTTCGCTGACCTCGAACGGGACCTGAGTGGGCCGGTCACCAAAGGCGTGACCGGCCGCCATCCGCTGCCGGAGCCTGAGGCCCTGATGAAGCGTTTGCGGGCCTGGGGGATCGGCAACGACAGTGACATCGTTTTGTACGATGACGGCCCTGGCGCCTATGCCGCCCGGGCCTGGTGGTTGCTGGCCTGGCTGGGTAAGCGCGATGGCGTTTATATCCTCGATGGCGGGCTCAAGGCTTGGCATGCCGCCGGTTTGCCCTTGAGTCTGGATCCAGCGGTCAACGGTCCCGGGACCTTCAGTGGTTCGCCGGACGCGACCCTGTTGCTCAGTGCCGAGGCGCTTGAGCAGCGTCTCGGTGAGCCGGACATGACCTTGCTCGATGCCCGGGCGTTGCCGCGTTTCAAGGGTGAGATCGAGCCGATCGATCCGGTGGCCGGACATATTCCGGGCGCGCAGTGCGCAGCGTTCACCGAGAACCTGGGTGCTGATGGGCGCTTCCTGCCAGTCGACCAGCTCAAGCAGCGCTTTGCCGAGAAATTGGGAGGACGCTCGCCGACGGAACTGGTGGCCTATTGCGGCTCTGGCGTGACGGCATGCCATAACCTGTTTGCCTTGTGCCTGGCGGGGTATCCGTTGGGGAGGTTGTACGCCGGTTCATGGAGTGAGTGGATCACCGATCCCCAAAGGCAAGTGGCGGTCGGTGACTGAACGCAGGCCCCGCAGGAGATCGCAGCCTCGTTACGCTCCTCAGCTCCTACAGGACAGGCCCGCCAGCCAACCGGGGATTCGCCGCTCCAGATAATACCCTGGGCGGCGCAAGCTCCCGTCGACAAAGCCCACATGCCCGCCTTGTGCATGCAGTTCAAGCTGGGTAGAGGCGGACAGCTCGCCAGGTTCGGGCACGCTGTGGGGGAATACGAAAGGATCGTCGCAGGCCTGGATGACCAGGGTCGGCGTACTGATCTCGCCCAGAAAGTAGCGACTGGAGGCGCGGCGGTAATAGTCCGCCGCGTCAGAGAAGCCGTGCAGCGGCGCCGTCACCCGTCCATCGAAGTCCCAGAAGGTGCGCATGTTTTCCAGGGGGCCCAGTGCTGTGAGGGTCGCCAGACCCTCGTGGCGTCCGTCGTGCTGGAACTGGCGCTGCTTGTTGCGCACGTAGGCCACCATCTCGCGCATGAAATGGGCCTGATAAAACCTGGAAAATCCCTGTCCGATGCGATCGGCACACTGGTCGAGGCGAAACGGTACCGACACCGCGACCGCTCCTTGCAACTGACTGTCGCCCCCCGTTTCCCCCAGGTGCTTGAGCAGCACGTTGCCGCCCAGTGAATAGCCCACCGCAAACAGCGGTGCCAAGGGGCGGCGGGACCGCAGATGGGCGATGGCGGCGGCCAGGTCTTCGCTGGCCCCCGAGTGATAGCTGCGGGGCAACAGGTTCGGTTCTCCCGAGCAACCGCGCCAGTTCAACGCCACGCTGGCCCAGCCCTGATTGCCAAGAGCCTGTTGCAGGCCGGCCACGTAGGGCGAGTTGGAAGAGCCGGTCAGCCCGTGAAGCACCAGCACCAGTGGCGCGTCGACTCGGTGGGGGCCATGCCAGTCGAGATCGAGAAAGTCGCCGTCTTCCAGCCACAGGCGCTCACGTTCCCGAGCGATATGGATGGTCTTGCGCCACAGCGGTCCCCACAAGGTTTGCAAGTGCGGGTTGCCAAGGCCCAGGGCCGGGACGAAGTGTTCAGATGCAGCAGACACGATCATTTCTCGATGCACTGGCCAGCCGTTCAGCCAACGGCCTCGGCCACACGTTGCCACAACGCGTAATACACCCGTCCGGATTTCTGTTCACGATGCAGGCGCCAGTTACCCGGCAACCCCAATGTGGACGGGGCGGCTTCGCTTTCAGTGTAGACCCAGGCATCGTCGGCCAGCCAATGACGTTCTTCGAGCAGAGTGCAAACGGCCGGCAGCAGGTTCTGATTGAAAGGCGGGTCGAGGAACACCAAGTCGAAAGGCGTCGCTGGCTGGCTGTCCAGATAACGCAGCGCGTCGGCGGTCTGCACCTGACCGACGGTGCAGCGCAGTGTGCCCAGGTGCTCTTTCAGGCTGGAGACCGCCAGGCTGCTGGCGTCCAGCGCCTGCCCCATGGCGGCGCCACGAGACAACGCCTCAAGAAACAATGCACCGCTGCCGGCAAACGGGTCGAGTACCCGAGCGCCGGCCACGTAGGGCGCGAGCCAATTGAACAGGGTTTCGCGTACCCGGTCCGGGGTTGGGCGCAGGCCCGGCGCGTCGGGGAAGCTCAAGCGCCGGCTGCGCCATTGGCCGCCGATGATGCGCAACTGATTCACACCGTTATGCACGGGTTTCTTGCTGGAATTGGATGGGCGGGCCATTAGTGCTCCGGAACCCCGAGCGGTTGCTCGGCAGGTTTTTCAGTGGGTGCCGGCAGCGGCTTTTGCGGCACGGTCGGACCGGCGGTGACGATGACCATTTTATCCGTGCTCAGGTGTTTGTTCAGCGCGGCCTTGACCTGTTCGACGGTCAGTTCCTGGGACTGACGCATGAAGTCTTCCAGGTAGCTGAGCGGCAAGTCATAGAAACCCATGGCCCCGAGCTGGCCGACGATGTCTTCGTTGCTGGCGGTGGACAGCGGGAAACTGCCGGCCAGCTCGCGCTTGGCGTCATCGAGCTCTTTTTGGGTCGGGCCGTTCTTCAGGTAATCGGCGAAAACTTCCTGCACCAGTTTCAGCGTGCCTTCGCTCATTTCGGCGCGGGTCTGCAGGTTGATCATGAACGGGCCACGGGCCTGCATCGGCGAGAAGCCGGAATACACGCCGTAGGTCAAGCCACGCTTTTCCCGGACTTCGGTCATCAGTCGCGTGCCGAAACCACCACCGCCGAGGATCTGGTTGCCCAGGGACACGGCCGCATAGTCCGGGTCGTCCCGATCGATGCCCAGTTGCGCGAGCATCAGGTTGGTCTGCTTGGACGGGAACTCGATGTGACCGATGCTCGCCTTCGGTTCAACCGGTTGCACGGTCTTTGCCAGCGCCGGGCCCTTCGGCAGTGCGGCGGACACCTGATTGGCAATCGCTTCGGCTTCGGCGCGGGACAGGTCCCCCACCAAGGCAATCACCGCGTTGCCGGCGGCGTAGGCCCTGGCGTGGAAAGCCTGGACCTGGGCCAGCGTGATCGCAGGAATGCTTTGCGCGGTGCCGTCACTGGAATGGGCATACGGATGATCACCGTACAGACGCTTCATCAGTTCCAGCCCCGCCAGTTTGCCGGGGTTCTGCTTCTGGTACTCGAAACCGGCCAGCAACTGATTCTTGATGCGCGCAAAGGAGTCGGCGGGGAAGGTCGGTTTGCCAACGACGTCAGCGAACAGCTTCAGCGCCGGCTCGCGCTTGTCCACCACGCTGAGACTGCGCAGTGACGCCAGGGCCATGTCCCGCAAGGCACCGTTGCCGAAGTCGGCGCCGAGGCTTTCGAACCCCTGGGCAATGGCGCTGACATCCTTGCCCGCTACGCCCTCATTGAGCATGGCGTTGGTCAACAGCGCCAGGCCGGGTGTATCGCCGTCCTGGCTGCTGCCGGCGGCGAATGTCAGGCGCAGGTCGAACATTGGCAATTCCCGGGCTTCGACGAACAACACTTTGGCGCCGTCAGCGGTTGTCCAGGTTTGTACGTCGAGCTGGCGACGGCTGGGTGCCTTGCCGTCCAGTTCGGCCAAAGATTGCAGCTTGTTGCTGGCCTTGGCTTTGTCCAGCGCCTGGCTGGCGTTGGTGTCATTGGATGGCGACAGGTAAAAGGCCAAGGCGCCGATCAGGGCGATCAACACCACACCGATCAGCACCAGACGCGATGATTTGCGCTCACTCATGAGCTTTCTCCTCGGGCAGGACGTGCGCGACGCTCAGGCGCGAGCGGGTGAAATACAGCTGGGCTGCCTTCTGGATATCTTGCGGGGTCACGCTTTGCAGTTCGGCGAGTTCGGTGTCCATCAGTTTCCAGGACAAACCGACCGTTTCCAGTTGGCCGATGGCGGTGGCCTGGCTGGTGATCGAATCGCGCTCGTACACCAGGCCGGCGATGACCTGGGCGCGGACGCGCTCCAGCTCCTCGGCGGTCGGGGCAGTGGTTTTCAACTGTTCGAGCAGGCGCCACAGACCGGCCTCGGCCTGGGCCATGGTCTTGTTTTTCTGGGCGTTGGGCGTGGCCGACAAGGTGAACAGCGTGTCGCCACGGGTAAAGGCGTCGTAGCTCGACGAACCGCCGGACACCAGCTCTTCGCCGCGTTCCAGCTGGGTCGGGATCCGCCCGCTGTAGCCGCCATCCAGCAAGGCCGAGATCAGCCGCAGGGCATTGACCGAGCGTTTGTCGGTCGCGGTGGCGATGCTCGGTACGTTGAAAGCCAGCATCAGGCTTGGCAGTTGGGTCTGCACATGCAAGGTGATCTGCCGCTCGCCAGGTTCGGCCAGTTCCAGGGGGATCTTCGCCGGCGGCACGTCGCGCCGGGCAACCGGACCAAAGTAACGCTGGGCCAGCGTCTTGACCTCGTCTGGCGTGACGTCGCCGACCACCACCAGGGTCGCGTTGTTCGGCGCGTACCAGGATTCGTACCAGTGGCGCAGTTCCTCGACTTTCATCCGCTCCAGGTCGGCCATCCAGCCGATGGTCGGCGTGTGGTATCCGCTGGCCGGGTAAGCCATGGCCTTGAAGCGCTCATAGGCCTTGGACATCGGCTTGTCGTCGGTGCGCATGCGGCGCTCTTCCTTGATTACCTCGATCTCGCGGCTGAACTCCTCCGGCGGCAGGCGCAGGCTGGCCATGCGGTCGGCTTCCAGTTCGAAGGCAACGCCCAGGCGATCGCGGGCCAGCACCTGGTAGTAAGCGGTGAAGTCATCGCTGGTGAAAGCGTTTTCTTCGGCGCCAAGGTCGCGCAGGATCAGCGAAGCTTCGCCGGGGCCGACTTTCGAGCTGCCCTTGAACATCATGTGTTCCAGAGCGTGGGACAAACCGGTCTGGCCCGGGGTTTCATAACTGGAGCCAACCTTGTACCAGACCTGGGACACCACCACCGGTGCGCGATGATCTTCGCGCACCACGACCTTCAGGCCGTTGTCGAGGGTAAATTCATGGGTGGGTTGTGGATCGGCAGCCAAGGCTGAAAAAGGCAGACAAACTGTGCTGAGCAGCAGGCCTGCAGCACGGCGGGCAAGAGCATTCATTCGTGTTTAAACCTGTTGGGCTGCCCGCTAGGTCTTAGCGTCGGCGGGCGAGAGGGTGCTAGGATACTGATCCGTTTTACTGGCGGCCACGCCTATCGGGCCTTTTCTCGGTCCGGGGTTGTTTGGGTTCTCGGAAGAAGCCCTGGGTTTGTTCGTTGATCCCAGCGTTTTCGCCGATGATGCCGTGCCAGTCCTTCGAAAAAATCGACCTTGAGGTGTCCTGGGGACAACTCGACAAAATGTTGCGCGTGAACAAGCTGGGTGAAACGCAGTCTGTTCAGCATCGAATATTTATCACCGAGGCGCCCTGGGCGCGTCGCTACCGTGAGATAGCCGTCCTCCATGTTTGGTTCCAACGACGACAAGAAGACCCCAGCTGCGGCTGGCGAGAAAAAAGGCCTGTTCGGATGGCTGCGCAAGAAGCCGCAGGAAACTGTCGTCGAACAGCCGCAACCGCTGCCTGAGCCCGATGCCGAGGCGGTCGCCGAACAAGCAGCCCCGATTGTCCTGCCGATTGCCGAGCCGGTATTGCAACCGGCCGAGCCCGAGCCGGAGTCGAGCGCTGAACCGGTGGCCGAGCAACCGCTGGCCCCACCCGAAGGGCAAACCCCCTGGCTGACCTTGCCCGTGGCGGAAGAGCCGGTAGCGTTGGTGGAGGACGCGCAGGCGTCGCATACCGCCCCGCCGATTCCGGCACTGACCCCATCTGTCGCGGCCCCGGCCGTGGAGCCGATCGTCGAAGTGCCAGCGCCTGCCATCATGCCTGTCGCTGCCCCAGCCGCCCCTGAACCGGAGCCTGTTGCAGTTGAATTGCCAGCTCTCGCAGAGCCCGCGCCTGCCGCCGAAGAGAACAAGGTCGGCTTCTTCGCCCGCCTCAAGCAAGGCCTGTCCAAGACCAGCGCCAGCATCGGCGAAGGCATGGCCAGCCTGTTTCTGGGCAAGAAAGTCATCGACGACGAATTGCTGGAAGACATCGAAACGCGCTTGCTGACCGCCGATGTCGGCGTCGAGGCGACGTCGGTGATCATCCAGAGCCTGACTCAAAAGGTGGCGCGCAAGCAGCTCACCGACGCCGACGCTTTGTACAAGTCTTTGCAGGGCGAGTTGACCAACATGCTCAAACCGGTGGAACAGCCGCTGGTGATTGCCTCACAGAACAAGCCGTTCGTGATCCTGGTCGTGGGCGTCAACGGCGCCGGCAAGACCACGACCATTGGCAAACTGGCGAAGAAGCTGCAGTTGGAGGGCAAGAAAGTCATGCTCGCCGCCGGCGACACCTTTCGCGCCGCTGCGGTCGAACAGCTGCAAGTGTGGGGCGAGCGCAACAAGATTCCGGTAATCGCCCAGCACACCGGCGCCGACTCCGCTTCAGTGATTTTCGACGCCGTGCAGGCCGCCAAGGCCCGTGGCATCGATGTGCTGATTGCCGACACGGCCGGTCGCCTGCACACCAAAGACAACCTGATGGAAGAGCTGAAGAAGGTTCGCCGGGTGATCGGCAAGCTCGATGCCGACGCACCCCATGAGGTGCTGTTGGTGCTGGACGCCGGCACTGGCCAGAACGCCATCAACCAGGCCAAGCAGTTCAACCAGACCGTCCAACTGACCGGACTGGCCCTGACCAAGCTCGACGGGACCGCCAAGGGCGGGGTGATTTTCGCCCTGGCCAAGCAGTTCGGCCTGCCGATTCGCTACATCGGCGTGGGTGAAGGCATCGACGATCTGCGCACCTTTGAAGCCGAGCCCTTTGTCCAGGCACTGTTTGCCGAGCGGGAGCACTCATGATTCGTTTCGAACAGGTCGGTAAACGCTATCCGAACGGTCACGTCGGCTTGCATGAGCTGAGCTTTCGGGTCCGTCGTGGCGAGTTTCTGTTTGTCACCGGCCATTCTGGCGCCGGTAAAAGTACCTTGCTGCGCCTGCTGCTGGCGATGGAACGGCCCACCACCGGCAAATTGCTGTTGGCCGGCCAGGACCTGAGCACCATCAGCAATGCCCAGATTCCTTACTTGCGTCGGCAGATCGGCGTGGTGTTCCAGAATCACCAGTTGCTGTTCGATCGCACGGTGTTCAACAACGTGGCGTTGCCCTTGCAGATCCTTGGCCTGTCCAAGGCCGAGATCAACAAGCGCGTGGATTCGGCCCTGGAGCGTGTGGCGCTGTCGGACAAGACCGATCTGTACCCCGGCGACCTGTCCACCGGCCAGCAACAGCGCGTGGGCATCGCCCGCGCCATCGTTCATCGCCCGGCCTTGCTGTTGGCGGACGAACCCACCGGTAACCTGGACCCGCGTCTGGCGGCGGAAATCATGGGCGTATTCGAAGACATCAATCGCTTGGGCACCAGCGTGCTGATTGCCAGTCACGACTTGGCCCTGATCGCGCGCATGCGTCACCGCATGCTCACCTTGCAACGCGGTCGACTGATCGGTGACGGGGAGGCTGGCGTATGAGTGCGACCCGCAGCCCCAAGGTGGCCGAGCGCGTGGCTCCGAAAGCCTCCGATCCGCAGCCGCCAAAGAAGAAGCGCGACGATGACGACGGCCCGGATTTCGCGACACTGTTTCACGCCTGGGTCGAAAGCCATCGCGCCAGCCTGCTGGACAGCCTCAAGCGTCTGGGCAAGCAGCCGATCGGCAGCTTTTTTACCTGCATGGTGATGGCGGTGGCCCTGAGTTTGCCCATGGGCCTGTCATTATTGCTAAGTAATGTGGAGCGCCTGGGTGGCTCCTGGCAGCGTGCCGCGCAGATTTCCCTGTATTTGCAGCTGGAAGCGAGCCCTGCCGAAGGCCAGGCGTTGCGCGAGCAGATCAAGGCCATGCCGGGCGTGGCCGACGCCGAATACATTGGTCGCGAGCAGGCGCTGGAAGAATTCCAGCAGCAGTCCGGCCTGGGCGATGCCCTCAAGGAACTGCCGGAAAACCCGCTGCCAGGTGTGGTACTGGTGACACCCGACGAAGTCGACAAGCCGACCCTTGAAGCATTAAGACAAAGACTTTCCGAGTTGCCGAAGGTACAACAGGCGCAACTTGATCTAGTCTGGGTCGAGCGTCTTGCGGCGATCCTCAAGCTCGGCGACCGATTTGTCTTCGGTCTGACGGTGCTTCTGGTTTCTGCATTACTTTTGGTGATAGGCAATACCATTCGTCTTCATATTGAAAACCGCCGCACCGAGATAGAAGTGATTAAACTCGTCGGCGGTACGGACAGTTATGTACGCAGGCCCTTCCTTTATATGGGAGCGCTGTATGGCTTCGGTGCGGGGATTCTGTCCTGGGGCGTATTGGCGTTTGGCCTGGACTGGCTGAATGACGCGGTAGTGGGGCTGGCCGGTTTGTACGGCAGTGATTTTTCCCTGGCCGGAGTGCCAGCCGCCGACGGTCTGTCGCTCTTGCTTGGCGCGGTGCTGTTGGGTTATATCGGTGCATGGATTGCGGTAGCACGCCACTTGCGTGAGCTTGCTCCAAAATAGTGTTTTTTGCGCGTATTGACCTTTCGGTTTTTGTGGGAACTTGTCCTACGGTTCCCGGTCAATTTTCGCAGTGCTGAACTGCACGAGTTATGTGAGTCGGAGGTTTTTTCGTATGACCACTTCTTTGCAACCTGCTTATGCTCTGGTCCCGGGTGCGAACCTGGAGGCTTATGTGCACACGGTGAACAGCATCCCTTTGCTGACGCCCGAGCAGGAGCGTGAACTGGCCGAGAGTCTCTATTATGAGCAGGATCTTGAGGCGGCTCGGCAGATGGTGCTCGCCCACCTGCGTTTTGTTGTACATATCGCCCGCAGCTATTCCGGCTACGGGCTGGCCCAGGCCGACCTGATCCAGGAAGGCAACGTCGGCCTGATGAAGGCGGTCAAGCGTTTCAACCCGGAAATGGGTGTGCGCCTGGTGTCGTTTGCAGTGCACTGGATCAAGGCGGAAATCCACGAGTTCATCCTGCGCAACTGGCGCATCGTGAAAGTCGCGACCACCAAGGCCCAGCGCAAGCTGTTCTTCAACCTGCGCAGCCAGAAGAAACGTCTGGCCTGGCTGAACAATGAAGAAGTCCATCGTGTGGCCGAGAGCCTGGGCGTCGAGCCGCGGGAAGTGCGCGAGATGGAAAGTCGCCTGACCGGCCATGACATGGCCTTTGACCCGGCCGCCGAAGCGGACGACGACAGCGCTTTCCAGTCGCCGGCCAACTACCTGGAAGACCACCGGTATGACCCGGCGCGTCAACTGGAAGACGCCGACTGGAGCGACAACTCCAACACCAACCTGCACGAAGCCCTGGAAGTGCTGGACGAGCGCAGCCGTGACATCCTTTACCAGCGCTGGCTGGCCGAGGAAAAAGCCACGCTGCACGACCTGGCGCAGAAGTACAACGTGTCGGCCGAGCGGATTCGCCAGCTTGAGAAGAGCGCGATGAACAAGCTCAAGGTGTCGATTGCGGCTTGACCTGCGGTAGCGGTAATAAAAAACGCCCCGATCAGTGATGATCGGGGCGTTTTGTTGTGCGCCAATGTTTGACGCCACGCAGATCCCTGATGTGGGAGCGAGCCTGCTCGCGATGGCGTCGGGTCAGTCGATGACGATGTCGAATGATCCGACGCCATCGCGAGCAGGCTCGCTCCCACAGGGGATCTTCAGCGCCTCGGCTACTGGGCCCAAGGCGCCCGCCGCGAATCATTGAGCCCCAGCAGGTAGCTGTCACCCCCCAACTGGCTCATCTGCCGGCGGATCCAGTTCGCGCGCCGCAGTACATAAGGGCTTGGGCGTGCGGCGCTCCATACCCGGGGGTTGGGCAGGACCGCCGCCAGCAGGCTGGCCTGTTGCCGGGACAATGCATCGGCGCTTACCCCAAAGTGATGCCGCGCTGCGGCTTCGGCACCGAACACACCGTCATCCCACTCGACGCTGTTGAGGTACACCTCGAGGATCCGCTGCTTGGGCCAGAGTATTTCGATCAGCGCGGTAAACCAGGCTTCCAGGCCCTTGCGCAGCCAGCTGCGGCCCGGCCACAGGAACAAGTTCTTGGACACTTGCTGGCTGAGGGTGCTGGCGCCGCGAATCGAGCCGCCACGTCCGTTATGGGTAAGCGCGGCCTGGATCGCACCGAAGTCGAAGCCCCAGTGCTCTGGAAATTTCTGGTCCTCACCTGCGATTACCGCGATTTTGAGGTTGTCGGAAATCTGATCCCAGGGTTGCCAGGTACGCTGCAGGTCGATCGGCTCGCCACCGAACCAGGACTCAACCTTGCGCTCGATCATCAGCGCGGTGAACGGCGGCGGCACCACGCGAAACAACAGCACCAGCACAACGCTGCCGACGGCGAACCAGAGCAGGGCTTTAACGAATCGTCGAAACAATGAATGCAACATAGAGATGGCTTGGCCGAACCCGTCGAGCGGGCCATTATACAGACCCTGTCCACCGAGTCTGACTGGAGTTCTCATGCTGCGTAGTTTTCTGATGCTGGCTGCTTTTTTCGGCTTCACCGGCGTGGCACTGGGAGCGTTTGCCGCCCACGGCCTGAAAAATCGCCTGAGCGCCGATTACCTGGCGATCTTTCATACCGGCGTCACCTATCAGTTGGTACACACCCTGGCGTTGCTGGGCGTCGCGCTGCTGGCCACGCACATCCCCGGACGTATCGTCACCTGGGCCGGGATTTCGTTTGTCATCGGTATCCTGCTGTTCTCCGGGAGTCTGTATCTGCTGACGCTCACGGGCATCAGCAAACTGGGCATTATCACGCCGTTCGGTGGGGTGGCGTTCCTGATCGGCTGGTTGTGCCTGGGGCTTGCCGCCTGGCGGTTGGGCTGACCGCACGGTCCAATTCATGACGAATGGCTTGGGTCGTCCAGACTGATCGGGCTAGAATGCCAGCCCCTAAAAATGATGGCGGCATCCGGCATGCGCATTCAATTGAACGGCGAACCCCTTGATCTGCCCGACGGTGAAACCGTTGCGGCCCTGCTGACCCGTCTGGAACTGACCGGACGCCGCGTCGCGGTGGAGCTCAATCTGGATATCGTCCCGCGCAGCCAGCACGCCGACACCACGTTGAACGATGGCGACAGCGTCGAAGTGGTCCACGCCATCGGCGGCGGCTAGTCCCTGCGGTTTTCCAGTATTTCGCCAGAACCTCACCCCAACAGAGGATTTCCCATGAGCATCGTTCGTAGCGACAAGCCCTTCGTCCTGGCCGGTCGTACCTACCAGTCGCGTCTGCTGGTTGGCACCGGCAAATACCGCGACATGGAAGAAACCCGCCTGGCCATCGAAGCCTCGGGCGCTGAAATCGTGACCGTTGCCGTGCGCCGCACCAACATCGGCCAGAACCCGGGCGAACCGAACCTGCTGGATATCCTGCCGCCAGATCGCTACACCATCCTGCCCAACACCGCCGGTTGCTTCGACGCCATTGAGGCCGTGCGCACCTGCCGCCTGGCCCGTGAGCTGCTCGACGGCCACAACCTGGTGAAGCTGGAAGTGCTGGCGGACCAGAAAACCCTGTTCCCCAACGTGATCGAAACCCTCAAGGCTGCCGAAACCCTGGTCAAGGAAGGTTTCGACGTGATGGTCTACACCAGCGATGACCCGATCATCGCCCGTCAACTGGCGGAAATCGGCTGCATCGCGGTGATGCCGCTGGCTGGCCTGATCGGCACGGGTCTGGGGATCTGCAACCCGTACAACCTGCAGATCATCCTGGAAGAAGCCAAGATTCCGGTGTTGGTGGATGCCGGTGTTGGCACCGCCTCCGACGCCACCATCGCCATGGAACTGGGCTGTGAAGCAGTGCTGATGAACTCGGCCATCGCCCATGCCCAGCAACCGATCCTGATGGCCGAAGCCATGAAACACGCCATTGTGGCCGGTCGCCTGGCATACCTCGCCGGCCGCATGCCGAAAAAACTCTACGCCAGCGCCTCTTCGCCGCTGGATGGTCTGATCAAGTAAGAGCCATTGATGACTGAATCGAACGACACGCCTGTCCTCCCGGAAGAAGGCGAAGAGCGCCAACACCGCCGCATCAAGAGTTTCGTGATGCGCGCCGGGCGCATGACCGAAGGCCAGCAACGCGGCCTGGAACAGGGCACGCCGCTGTTTGTCCTGCCCCTGGCCGATGCGCCGGTGGACTTTGACCAGGTGTTCGGCCGCTCGGCGCCGCGCTCGCTGGAAATCGGCTTCGGCATGGGCCACTCGCTGCTGGAAATGGCCGCCGCGGCGCCGGAACAGGATTTCATCGGTGTGGAAGTTCATCGTCCCGGTGTGGGCGCGCTACTCAACGGCGTACTGACCCAAGGACTGACCAACCTGCGGGTCTACGACTGCGACGCCATCGAAGTGCTCAACCGCT
Source organism: Pseudomonas sp. A214 (assembly GCF_900156295.1). Taxonomy (NCBI): domain Bacteria; kingdom Pseudomonadati; phylum Pseudomonadota; class Gammaproteobacteria; order Pseudomonadales; family Pseudomonadaceae; genus Pseudomonas; species Pseudomonas sp. A214. The sequence goes on along the minus strand of NZ_LT707062.1, from coordinate 347,494 downwards.
GTGTGGCCGACAACAGCCTCGACCGGCTGATGCTGTTCTTCCCTGACCCATGGCACAAGAGCCGCCATCACAAGCGCCGTATCGTCCAGGCGTCGTTCGCTGAGTTGGTGCGCAGCAAGTTGAAGGTCGGCGGTGTGCTGCACATGGCCACCGACTGGGAACCCTACGCCGAGTACATGCTGGAAGTGATGAACGTCGCCCCGGGTTACCGTAACCTGGCCGAAGACGGCAAGTGCGTACCGCGCCCGGCCGAACGACCGATCACCAAGTTCGAACGCCGTGGCGAACGCTTGGGGCATGGGGTTTGGGATTTGAAGTTCGAGAAGGTGGCTTAAACACCAGAAGATCCTGCTGAAATGGGATCCCCTGTGGGAGCGAGCTTGATCGCGATGAGGCCATAACATTCAATATCAATGTTGACTGTCAGGCCGCCATCGCGAGCAAGCTCGCTCCCACATTTCGTTCTGTGCTACATCGAAAATCAGCGACGGTCAGCGACCACCCCAATCAACACCAGCACCACCAATAGCACCGGTGCCAGGCTGTAGTTGTTGAACTGGCTCAAGCCCCGGACGACCCACGGCGTGGCGTAGATCAAGGCCGCGCCGCTGCCGATCATGCACAGCAGGGCGATCAGCGGGACGCGCAAGGCCCCGGCAATATTGCCAAGGCGTTGTTCGACCCAGCCCTTGATGTCGGCACCAAACAGCACCAGCAGACAGCCTACCAATGCCAGGGAGATTTCCGACAGGTTGCTGCGGCTCCAGCGGGACACGGTGGCGAGCAGGTCGAGTACCAGATCCATGGGGTTTCCTTGTGTGATTAGCTCAAAAATTTCTGCAACAGGTCATTGAGAAACAACTGTCCGCGCTCGGTGGCTGCCAGACGTGCCGGTTCGACCCGCAACAACCCGCTTTGTTCGGCCTCGCGTCGGCCTTCAGCCAGACTCTGCAAAGGCAGGCCGGTGCGTTCGGGGTAAAGCCGCGCGTCCACACCTTCGGTCAGGCGCAGCGCGTTCATCAGGAACTCGAAGGGCAGTTCTTCATTGCTCAGGGTTTTCTCGCCGGCCAGGAAGCGTTTGGCTGGGTTGAGGTAGTCCTTGGGCAGGCGGGTTTTCCAGGTGCGCACAATACGCCCGTCCGGATGGCTGAGCTTGCCGTGGGCGCCCGCGCCGATGCCGATGAAGTCGCCGAAACTCCAGTAATTGAGGTTATGCCGCGCCGGTCGCCCGGGCTGGGCGTAGGCCGAGACTTCGTATTGGCTGTAGCCATGTTCGGCCAGCAGCGCTTGCCCGGCTTCCTGGATGTCCCACAGCGTGTCGTCCTCCGGCAAGGTCGGCGGCTGGTTCCAGAACACCGTGTTTGGCTCCAGGGTCAACTGATACCAGGACAGATGCGTGGGCTTCAGTGCAATGGCCTGGCGCAAGTCGCTCAAGGCGTCGTCCAGGGACTGATCGGGCAGGCCATGCATCAGGTCCAGGTTGAAGTTGTCGAACCCGGCCTGACGGGCCATGCCGGCGGCGCGCACAGCTTCGTCACCGTTATGAATCCGGCCCAAAGCCTTGAGCTTGGCTTCCTGAAAGCTCTGGATGCCAATGGACAGGCGATTGATGCCCAGTGCCCGGTAAGCGACAAATTTCTCTTGCTCGAAGGTCCCTGGGTTGGCTTCCAGGGTGATTTCAATGTCATGGGCGAAGGGGATTCGCGCCTCGACACCTTTGAGCAGCCGGCCCAGGGCCTGGGCGCTGAACAGGCTTGGAGTACCGCCGCCGAAAAAGATCGAGCTCAGTTCCCGGCCATACACCGCCTGCAGGTCCTGGTCGAGATCGGCCAGCAAGGCGTCGACGTATTCTTCTTCCGGCAACTGCGGGCTGGCGGCATGGGAGTTGAAATCGCAATACGGGCATTTGCGTACACACCACGGAATGTGGATGTACAACGCCAAAGGCGGCAGCATTGGCAGCGGTGCCCGAGGCGTTTGCGCACCGCCATGGATCAGAGGTGCGGGGGACTCATCGATCATTGCAGGCCCAGGCGTTGGCGCAGCAAAGCCATGGCGCGGGCGCGGTGGCTCAGCTGGTTTTTTTCCACCGGGCCCAGTTCGGCGCTGGAGCAGTTGCGCTCCGGCACCCAGAACAGCGGATCGTAGCCAAAACCGTGCTCGCCGCTGGCTTCGGTGAGAATGCGCCCGTGCCACAAGCCTTCGCAGAGGATCGGCAGTGGATCGTCGGCATGGCGGACGAGGGCCAGGACGCAGACGAACTGTGCGCCGCGCTCGGCTTCGGGCACATCCTTGAGGGCCTCGAGCAGCTTGGCGTTGTTCGCCGCGTCGCCTTTGCCATCTGCGTAGCGGGCTGAATAGATGCCCGGCGCGCCGCCGAGAAAGTCCACCGCCAGCCCGGAGTCGTCGGCCAGCGCCGGCAGGCCGGAAATGCGCGCGGCGTTGCGGGCCTTGAGGATGGCGTTCTCGACGAACGACAGGCCGGTTTCTTCAGGTTCGACCTGGCTGAACTCGCCAATCGAGCGCAGTTGCACCGACCCGCCGAGCATGGCCTGGAGTTCCTTGAGTTTGCCGGCGTTGTGGCTGGCCAGTACGAGTTGGGTGAAATTCATCATTCGCCGGGGAACAGTTCCTGGTTGAAGTTGAGGGTGTTGATCTTATCGCCCGTTTTCACCTGGATGTTGAAGGTGCGGGTTTCCTGCTGTTTCACCGGGTATTGGGCGATGTAATAGGTCGCGTTGGGTTCGGCCACCTCCTTGAAGTTCAGCGTGACACTGCTGCTGGTAAGGTCCTTGACTGTCCCGCTGACCTCGGCCTTCAAGGGTTTGCCATCCTTGAGTACCGAAACGTTGATCACGCCCTGGGTCTTGTCGCGGATCAATCCGGCGGCGTCGGCAATATCCGGCGTCAGGAAGGTGGAATTGAAGGTGTTGTAGTGCACGGTGATGTCGCCGAACACTTCCTTGCGATCGCTCTTGATGACATCCGCGGCCATGGCTCCGGCGCTCAGGCAGGCGGTAATGAGAAACAACGCTAGACGTTTCATGTCGTGCTCCTGGAAAGGCCGGGGTTCACACCGCGACCTGATGATCGGCAAGGCCTGGGCTGCTGACCCGATAGATGCCTATTTCACCTAACAGATTAGGCCATAGCTTGCTGGCCCACCCGTGGCGGTGCTGCTGGTCCACCGCCAGGCGATCGATGACCTTGGCTTGGCGTTCGCGGCACAATGCCTCGAAATCCTCGAAGGTGCAGAAGTGGATGTTCGGCGTGTTGTACCAGGTGTAGGGCAGAAATTCCGACACCGGCATGCGCCCCTTGCTCGCCAGGTACCAGCGGCAGCGCCAGTGACCAAAGTTGGGGAAGGTGATGATGCACTGGCGCCCGACCCGCAGCATTTCGTCGAGGATCTTGTCCGGGTAGTGCACCGCTTGCAGCGCCTGGGTCATGACCACGATGTCGAAGCTGTTGCTGGCGAAGTTGCCCAGGCCCTTGTCCAGGTCCTGCTCGATGACATTGATGCCCTTGGCCACGCACTCGGCGATGTTGTCCGGGTCGTTTTCCAGGCCGTAGCCGGTGACCTGCTTGTGGTCGCGCAGCCAGGTCAGCAGTTCGCCGTTGCCGCAGCCCAGGTCGAGCACGCGGCTGCCGGCGGGGATCCATTCCTGGATGATGTCCAGATCGGCTCTCATGGCGTCCTCACAGCGTTATACGGTTCATATAGTTGCCGAACGCCTGCAGGTAGCGCGGGATCGGGATCAGAAAGGCGTCGTGACCCTGGGGCGCGTCGATTTCCAGGTAGCAGACGTCCTTGCGGGCAGCCATCAGCGCGTCCACCAGCTCCCGTGAGCGGGCCGGGGAGAAGCGCCAGTCGGTGGTGAACGACATCACGCAGAACCTGGCGGTGGCGCCTGCAAAGGTTTTTGCCAGGTCATCGTCGAAGTTCGCCGCCGGATCGAAGTAGTCCAGGGCTTTCGTCATCAACAGGTAGGTGTTGGCATCGAAGCGTCCGGAGAATTCTTCGCCCTGGTAGCGCAGGTAGCTTTCCACCTGGAATTCGACGCTGTGGAAGTCGTAGTTGAGCTTTTCGCTCTTGAGACCGCGGCCGAATTTCTCACCCATGGAATCATCGGACAGGTAGGTGATATGCCCGACCATCCGCGCCAGCATCAGCCCGCGCTTGGGAATCACGCCGTGTTCCTGGAACGAGCCGCCATGGAATTCCGGATCGGTGAGGATCGCCTGGCGCGCCACTTCGTTGAAGGCGATGTTCTGCGCCGACAGCTTGGGGGCCGAGGCGATTGCCAGGCAGTGGCGCACACGGTCCGGGTAAGTGATGGTCCATTGCAGGGCTTGCATGCCGCCCAGGCTGCCGCCGATCACTGCGGCCCACTGGGCGATACCGAGGCGGTCCGCCAGGCGTGCCTGACTGTGGACCCAGTCTTCCACGGTCAGAACCGGAAAGTCGGCGCCGAAGGGCTTGCCGGTGTCCGGGTTGACGCTGCTGGGGCCGGTGGAACCGTTGCAGCCGCCGAGGTTGTTCAGGCTGACCACGAAGAACTTGTTGGTGTCGATGGGCTTGCCCGGGCCGATGCAACTGTCCCACCAGCCCGGCTTGCGGTCGTCGACACTGTGATAGCCGGCGGCGTGGTGATGCCCCGACAAGGCATGGCAGATCAGCACGGCATTGCTCGCCGTGGCATTGAGGGTGCCGTAGGTTTCGAAAATCAGGTCATAGGCTGGCAACGAACGACCGCAGGCCAGGGCCAGGGGCTCGCTGAAATGCGCCATTTGCGGCGTCACCAGACCAACGGAATCGGGGGGAAAGGCAGCTGGCATCGACCCTGCTCTCGTTGAAATGAGGCGTAAGTCTAAAGACCGCTGTGGCAAGCGGCAAGCAAAGGGCGGAGCTGATTGTCCGCCGCTTTACCCATGGTGAGGGAGCAAGCTCCCTCGCCATAGGAAAGGCTGCAGCGTTTTAGATCAGCAACCGCAGGATTTCCGGCATCATGGTCATCGCTGCCAGGTTGTTGATCACCAGCATGTCGATCAGCTTGAGCACCAGGAACGCCAGGATCGGCGAGATATCCAGCCCGCCGAGGTTCGGCACGATGCGGCGGAACGGTGCCAGCGCCGGCTCGCAGATCTGGTTCACCAGTTCGGCGCCCGGGTTGTGGCTGCCGGGAGCGACCCAGGACAGGATCACGCTGATGATCAGGGCGAAGAAGAAAATCTTCAGGAACAGCGCGGTCACGCCAATGATCGACCAGATCAGCAGTTGCAGCGGGTTGCCGGTGGTGCCGTAGGTCAGCAGCAGGGTCAGGGCCATCAGCGCCAGTTGCACGATGATCGCCAGTACCAGCGACGACATGTCCAGGCCGAACACGCTCGGAATGATCCGGCGCAGTGGCTTGAGCAATGGCTGGGTGGCCTTGACGATGAACTGGCACAGCGGGTTGTAGAAGTTGGCGCGCACCAGTTGCAGCACAAAGCGCAGCAGTACGATCAGCAGGTACAGGCTGCCGAGGGTTTGCAGCACGTAGACCGCTGCAGTGTTCAATCCGATCATGAATGGCTCCTTATTGGCCCAGTTGTTCGGCCATTTCGGCCGAGCGGTGCGCGGCGGCGCCGAGTGCTTTTTCCACCAGGGCTTCGAAGCCCCCGGCCTGGAACGATTTGATGGCGGCTTCGGTGGTGCCGGCTGGCGAAGTCACCCGGCGCCGCAGTTCGGCCGCATCGACATCGCTGGACACTGCCATGTGGGCGGCGCCCAGGGCGGTCTGCAACGTCAGTTTGGCGGCGGTTTCGCGCGGCAGGCCGAGTTTTTCACCGGCGGCGGTCATGGCTTCGATCAGCAGGAAAAAGTATGCCGGGCCCGAGCCGGACACCGCCGTCACCGCATCCAGTTGCTGCTCGGTTTCCAGCCACAGTGCCAGGCCTACGGCCGAGAGCAGCTCTTCGGCCTGCTGGCGCTGTTCGGCGGTCACTTGTGCGGTCGCGAACAGCCCACTGACGCCCTGGCGCAGCAGCGCCGGGGTGTTGGGCATGCAGCGCACGATCGGCTGGGACCCGAGCCAGTTGTTCATGCTGGCGCAGGTGATGCCGGCGGCGATCGACACCACCATCTGATGGGGTTTGAGGCTTGGACGAATGGCCTCGCAGACAGTTTTCATCGCCTGTGGCTTGACCGCCAGCACGACGACGTCCGCGCCCTCGATGGCCTGGGCGTTGTCGGCGAACGTTTCGATGCCGTGCTCTGTGCTCACCCGGGCGCGAGTCTCGGCCCCAGGATCGCTGGCGCGGATCTGCGAAGCGTCCAGACCCTTGGCCCGCAGGCCGCCGATCAGGCTGGCGGCCATGTTGCCGGCGCCGATGAAGGCAATACGTGTGTTGCTCATGACAGGTCCTTGATTAGAGAGTTGAGTCAGCATGGCTTACGACGAGCTACGGCTATAGTCGCGCGCACCAAACAGCGCTGTACCGATCCGCACCCAGGTGGCGCCCTGGGCAATGGCCGACTCGAGGTCATGGCTCATGCCCATGGAAAGGGTGTCCAGCGGTAGCTTCAGATCGGCTTGCAAGCGTTGAACCGCTGCGAAGGCGGCATCCTGGGCGGCACGCTCCTCGGTCGGTTCGGGAATCGCCATTAACCCACGCAGCTTCAGGCGTGGCAACGCGCTGATGGCGCTGGCCAGAGCGGGCAGGTCCGCCGCGGTGCAGCCGGATTTGCTGTCTTCACCGCTGACGTTGACCTGGATGCAGATATTCAGCGGCGGTAGGTCGGCCGGGCGCTGCTCGGACAGGCGTTGTGCAATTTTCAAACGATCCACGGAATGCACCCAGTCGAAATGTTCGGCGATAGCGCGCGTCTTGTTCGATTGAATGGGGCCGATGAAGTGCCAGATCAAGGGCAGGTCGGTCAGTTCGGCCTGTTTGCCCAGCGCCTCCTGCAGATAGTTCTCGCCAAAGTCCCGCAGGCCGGCGGCATAGGCTTCACGCAGGGCCTGGGCGGGCTTGGTCTTGCTCACCGCCAGCAGCTGCACGCTGTGTTCGTCGCGGTGGGCGGCTTGTTCGGCTGCGCGGATACGCGATCTAACCTGAGCAATGTTGTCTGCTATCGTGGACATTAAAGAAGCGCCAGCGGTGAGGTTCGCGGCATTCTACTGGAATTGAGGAGCGCTATGGATATCACTGAGTTACTGGCGTTCAGCGCCAAACAGGGCGCATCGGACCTGCACTTGTCCGCCGGGCTGCCGCCAATGATTCGTGTCGATGGCGATGTGAGGCGGATCAACCTGCCGGCCCTGGACCACAAGCAGGTCCATGAGCTGATCTACGACATCATGAACGACCGGCAGCGGGTAGATTACGAGAAGTTTCTGGAAACCGACTTTTCCTTCGACGTGCCGGGCGTCGCACGGTTCCGGGTCAATGCGTTCAACCAGAATCGCGGTGCAGGTGCGGTGTTCCGAACCATCCCGTCGAAAGTCCTGACCATGGAAGACCTGGGGATGGGCGAAGTGTTTCGCAAAGTGACCGAGGCGCCTCGCGGGCTGGTGTTGGTGACCGGGCCGACCGGCTCCGGCAAGTCCACCACCCTGGCGGCGATGATCGACTACCTCAACACCCACAAACACCATCACATCCTCACCATCGAAGATCCCATCGAGTTTGTCCACGAGCCGCGCAAATGCCTGATCAACCAGCGCGAAGTGCACCGCGACACCCAAAGTTTCTCCACGGCCCTGCGCTCAGCCCTGCGCGAAGACCCGGACGTGATTCTGGTGGGGGAGATGCGTGACCTGGAGACCATCCGCCTGGCCCTGACCGCCGCCGAAACCGGTCACCTGGTGTTTGGCACCTTGCACACCACCTCGGCGGCCAAGACCATCGACCGGGTGGTGGACGTGTTCCCGGGGGATGAGAAATCCATGGTTCGTTCGATGTTGTCCGAATCCTTGCAGGCGGTGATTTCACAGACGCTGGTCAAGAAGATTGGCGGCGGCCGGGTCGCGGCTCATGAAATCATGCTGGGAACGTCGGCGATCCGTAACCTGATCCGCGAGGACAAGGTGGCGCAGATGTACTCGGCGATCCAGACCGGTGGGTCGCTGGGGATGCAGACATTGGATATGTGTTTGAAGGATTTGCTGAACAAGGGGCTGATCAGCCGCGAACATGCGCGGGAGCGGGCGCGTACGCCGGATAACTTCTGAGGATAGGCCACAAAACCTCCTGTGGGAGCGAGCTTGCTCGCGATAGCGTTGGATCAGCCAACATTGAAGTTGACGGATGTACCGCTATCGCGAGCAGGCTCGCTCCCACAGTTTGCATGAACTGGCAAATGTGCCACTTTCAAATCAGCGCTGAACCAGCTGCATCCCTTTCGGCTCTTTGGGCAGCACCCGCTTGGCAAGGACGTAGTGGCTGTTCCAGTACGGCTTGTTCAAGGTGTCGATGGTGACCGACTTGCCACGGCGCGGGGCGTGGATGAAGCGGTCGTTACCCAGGTAGATGGCCACGTGGTTGACCCGGCGGCTCTTGAGCTTGAAGAAAATCAGATCGCCGGGCTTGAGGTCCTTGCGATCGACCTTCTGGCCGTGACCGCTGGCCATCGCATTGGAAGTGCGCGGCAGGTCGAAGGTGGCATCGTTGAAGGCGTACTTCACCAGGCCGCTGCAATCGAAACCTTTGCTTGGGCTACTGCCGCCCCAACGGTAAGGTGTTCCCAGTACGTTCACGGCACGGCTCAAGACGTTGCTGCTTGTCTTGGCGGTCATGACCGGAACCAGCTTGCTATTGGCGGTGCTCAAACGCTGGGCGTTTCGCTTGTTCTTGCTCGAAGGAGCAGAAACATGGGATTTGGGGGTGTAGCCGTTGACGTTGGGAAGACGTTGCTCACGATTGGTGGCGTGGGCGGCCAGGGGCAATAATAGGCAAATGGTTAGCCATGTCTTGATAAATGGACGCATTAGGCAGGGCTCTTGAAGGTAAGCGCGCAACTTTATAACAGCTTTTTTTACTGTTCCGAGGCCGTTTGTCGAATCGCAACCCCAGGTGAAACCCGCATAATTGCGACATATTGACCTGATTGTCTGACAGAACCCAGACAGCACGGGGGTTTACCGGGTTCCTGACGCTGGAGACCGCTTGTCGGCAATCCATAAAAAAGTCACAAATAATCCGAACAAATTTATCTATCGAGGCAAAAGAGGCGATTCATGAACAGCTATCAGCAGGACGCTTTACGCGATACCCACAGCAAAGTGATCGGCTATCTCTTGTGGATTTTCGGCTTTACCGGCGCCCACCGCTTCTATTACGGCAAGCCGGTCACCGGCACGATCTGGTTTTTCACCTTTGGCCTGTTGGGCATCGGCTGGCTGATCGACCTGTTCCTGATTCCGGCCATGGATCGGGAGGCCGATCTGCGCTTCACCCCGGGTCCCCTCGAGTACAGCGTGGCGTGGATTCTGCTGACGTTTCTCGGTGTGCTGGGTGTGCACCGCATGTACCAGGGCAAATGGCTCACCGGCATCCTTTACCTGCTGACTGGCGGGGTGTTTTTCCTGGGGGTGCTGTATGACTTCTGGACGCTGAACGATCAGGTCTCGATTCGCAATGCGCAGAAGCGCGGGGCTTTTCACTAAGACCGAGTCGCCTGCATCGCGAGCAGGCTCGCTCCCACACTGGATCAAGGTGTTCACAGGTTATGTGTTCACCGAAGATCCCTGTGGGAGCGAGCCTGCTCGCGATAAGACCGACGCGATGTCAGGCCTGGTGAGTAATCCGCCCATCCATCAGCGTATAACGCACCACCCCCGGCAAACTGTGGCCAAGGAACGGGCAGTTGTCACCCTTGGAGCGCCAGGCTTCACCCGCCACAGTGGACGCCGCCGGGTCGAACAGCACCAGGTCCGCCGCCGCGCCCACTGCCAGTTTACCCACCGGTAATTGCAGCGCGTCGGCCGGGCCGTTGCTCAGGCGTGCGAGCAGGGTCGGCAGGTCCAGCAATCCGTCTTCCACCAGTGTCATGGCCAGTGGCAGCAACAGTTCGACACTGCTGATGCCCGGTTCCGTGGCGCCGAATGGTGCCAGCTTGGCATCGCGCTCGTGGGGCTGGTGATGGCTGGAGATGGCCGAGATCACCCCGGACTTCACAGCCTCGCGCAAGCCATCGCGGTCGGCGCGGGTGCGCAGCGGCGGCTGGACGTGATAGACGCTGTTGAAGTCGATCAGCGCTTCGTCGGTCAGGATCAGTTGGTACAGCGCTACATCGGCGGTGACGGGCAGGCCGCGAGCCTGGGCCTGGGCGATCAGTGCGGCGCCGCGGGCGCTGGTCAACTGGCTGAAGTGTGCGCGCACGCCGCTTTGTTCCACCAGCAGCAGGTCCCGGGCCAGGGCCACGGTCTCGGCGGTTTCCGGAATGCCTGGCAGGCCGAGGAAACTGGCGGTCGGGCCTTCGTGGGCCAGCCCACCTTCAGCCAGATCGTGATCCTGGGAGTTGAAGATCACCGTCAGGCCGAAGGTCGCAGCGTATTCCAGGGCGCGGCACAGGGTGCGGGTATTGCGAAAACTGTTCAGGCCATTGCCGAACGCCACGCAACCGGCGTCGCGTAGCGCAATGAGTTCTGCCAGTTGCTCGCCATCGAGGCCTTTGCTCAAGGCGCCGATAGGGAAGACCTTGGTGTTGCCGGCTTCGCGGGCGCGATCGAGGATCAGCTCGGCCACGGCCGAGGTGTCCAGTACCGGCTTGGTCTGCGGCGGGCAGCACAAACTGGTCACGCCACCGGCGGCGGCAGCCTGGGTTTCGCTGACGATACTGCCTTTGCGGCTGTAACCGGGTTCGCGCAGGGCGACGTTCAGGTCCACCAGCCCCGGAGCGGCCACCAAGCCTTGGGCGTTGAGGGTATCAACGGCGGTAAAACCGGCTGGAGCGGCGCCAAGGGCGACAATTTTGCAGGCATCGATATGGATGTCAGTCACTTGATCCAGGCCGCTGGCCGGATCGATCACGCGTGCGCCGAGAATGCTGAGCTTCACTGGGCGTTCTCCTGGTCGAATTGGCGCTGGGCCGTTTGCCCGCTCATGGCCATGGACAGCACGGCCATACGGATGGCGATGCCGTAGGTCACCTGGTTGAGGATCACCGAATGTGGTCCGTCGGCCACTGCCGACTCGATCTCCACCCCGCGGTTGATCGGCCCCGGGTGCATGACGATGGCGTCCGGCTTGGCCCCGGCCAGGCGCGCGGTGGTCAGGCCGAACAGGCGGTAGAACTCGCCTTCGCTCGGCAGCAGGCCGCCGGTCATGCGTTCGCGCTGCAGGCGCAGCATGATCACCACGTCCACGTCCTTGAGGCCTTCGGTCATGTCGGTGTAGACCTTCACGCCATACTGCTCGACGCCAATGGGCAGCAGGGTTTTCGGCGCGATCACGCGGATGTCCGGGCAGCCGAGGGTCTTGAGGGCGAGCATGTTCGAACGGGCCACCCGCGAGTGCAGGATGTCGCCGACGATAGCCACCGACAGGTTCTCGAAGCTGCCCTTGTGCCGACGGATGGTCAGCATGTCCAGCATGCCCTGGGTTGGGTGGGCGTGACGGCCGTCGCCGCCGTTGATGATCGCCACTTGCGGGCATACATGCTCGGCAATGAAATGCGCCGCGCCGGAATCACCGTGACGCACGACGAACATGTCGGCCGCCATGGCCTCGAGGTTGCGCAAGGTGTCGAGCAGGGTTTCGCCCTTGCTCGCCGAGGAGGTGGACACGTTCAGGGTGATCACGTCCGCCGACAGTCGCTGGGCCGCCAGTTCGAAGGTGGTGCGGGTGCGGGTGGAGTTTTCGAAGAACACGTTGCACACGGTCTTGCCGCGCAGCAACGGGACTTTCTTGACCGCCCGGGCCCCGACTTCGAGGAACGAATCGGCGGTGTCGAGGATTTCCGTCAGCAGCTCGCGGCGCAGGCCGTCGAGGGACAGGAAGTGCCGCAGCTGGCCCTGATCGTTGAGCTGTAGCGCTCGCTTGGTTTCGAGAGGCGTCATCGCAATGGACTCTTACAAGGGCAGTTAAAGGGCAAGGTCTTGCAGTTCGAGTTGCAGCGGCGCGGGGCCGGACAGCTTGACTCGCTCGTGGGCGGCCAGCGTCAGCGTCGCGCCGACCACGTTCGGGCGGATCGGCAGCTCGGCGGCGTCCAGGTCCAGCAGGCACACCAGGGTCACGCTGGCGGGGCGGCCATAATCGAACAGTTCGTTCATGGCGGCGCGGATGGTCCGGCCGCTCATCAGCACATCGTCGATCAGTACCAGATGCTGGCCTTCAATCTCGAACGGCAGGGCCGAAGGGCGCACTTGCGGGTGCAGGCCGTTCTGGCTGAAGTCGTCGCGGTAGAACGACACATCGAGGGTGCCCAGCGGCGCATCGCTGCCCAGTTCTTCGAGCAAGGCCTGGGCGACCCAGACGCCACCGGTGCGAATGCCGATGTAGCGCGGTTCGCTGATGCCGCGTTGTTCCAGATGCGCCGTGAGACGAATCGCCATCTGGCTGATCAGTTCGGCGGGATTGGGCAGGCTCATGCTGGCTCCTTCAGGTTCCCGGGCCGGTGGTCAGAGGCCCGGTTTATCGCTAAAAGAAAGCGCCCTGGCGGCGCTTTCAAAAAAATCAGGTTTCGAACAGGGCGGCGTTGGCGTCGAGCCAGCCTTGCAGCAGCAGGGCGGCCGCGATGGCGTCTACCGGGTTGTCGCGGTAACTGCCTTTCTGCCCGCCACGTACCAGGCGTTCGCCCTTGGCCTCGAACGTGGTCAGACGCTCGTCGTGGGTATAGAAAGGCAGGTTGTAGCGGCCGTTGAGCCTGCGGGCGAATTTCTCCGCACGAACGCACATCTCGCTGGGCGTGCCGTCCATGTTCAGGGGCAGGCCGACCACCACGGCGTCGGGTTTCCACTCCTTGATCAGCGCTTCGACCTGGTTCCAGTCGGGAACGCCGTTCTGCGCCTTGAGGGTGCACAGCTCGCGGGCCTGGCCGGTAATCACCTGGCCGACCGCCACGCCGATCTGTTTGGTGCCGTAATCGAAGCCCAGCAGCAAGCGCAGGGCCATCAGGCGTGTCCTGCCTGGCTGGTGAGCAGACTGAGGTTGACCCCCAGCCGGCTGGCCGCTGCTTCCAGGCGCAGTTCGCTGCTGGTGTTGAACAGGATGTCGGCGTCGAACGGGCAGGTCAGCCAGGCGTTATCGGCCAGCTCGGCTTCCAATTGCCCGGCTTCCCAACCGGCATAGCCGAGGGCGATCAGGCTTTTTTCCGGGCCTACGCCGTCAGCGATGGCGAACAGCACATCCTGGGAGGTGGACAGCGATACGCCATCCAGGTCCACGGTGGCCTGGTAGGACGGCCCCGTCGGGTGGAGCACGAAGCCTCGGTCGGTCTGCACCGGGCCGCCGATGAAAATCGGGACGTGCTGGCACAAGAGTGGCGGTTCTACATCCGGGCGCAACTGCTCAAGAATGTCCGCCAGGTTCAGTTCCTGCGGCCGATTGATCACCAGCCCCATGGCCCCATTGGCCGTGTGCTCGACGATGTAGGTCAAGGTGTGGGCAAAGTTCGGATCGGCCATGTGTGGCATGGCAATCAGGAAGTGATGCTTGAGGTAGGTGGGGCTGACGTTTTTCATAGGCGCTAGTGTGGCGGCGCAGGGGCGAACTGACAAGCTGGGGATGTGCAGCAAATGCCGGAGACTGTCACGAAACCCCTGTGGGAGCGAGCCTGCTCGCGATGCGGTGTGTCAGGCGACATCAATGCTGGATGTTCGATTGCTATCGCGAGCAGGCTCGCTCCCACAAGGGGATGGGGTCAGTTGCTGGAGAGACGATCGCCCCGGGCGAACTTCCAGGTGCGGATGATTTCCAGGCGGTCGATGTCCGACAGGTCCCCGGTAAACGGTGCGAACGGCGCGGCCAGGCGCACGATCCGCTGGGCGGCCTGATCCAGCAATGGCTGGCCGGAGGACTCCAGCACCAGCACTTCATACAACGAGCCGTCGCGGTTGATCGAGACCAGCAGCCGCAAGTTGCCATAGATCTGCTTGCGCCGGGCTTCGTCGGGGTAGTTGAGATTGCCGATGCGCTCGACTTTCTTGCGCCACTCATCTTTGTACCAGGCGCCCTTGTCGCGCATGGTCGAGGCGGCGCTCAGGCGGTGGATACGCGGGCGTTTGGCATACAACTGCTGTTCCTGGGCCAGCTCGGCTTCCAGGCTGGCGATGTCGCTGGACAGTTGGGCGCTGTCGAAGGTGGGCACCGGGGCCTTGGGTTTGGGGTCGGGCCTGACCTCTTCCTTGACCGGGGCTTTTTTCGGCTTCGGCGCCACGGTGGTCACGGCTGCCTTGGGCGCCGTCTCCCGGACCTCGGGCTTGGCCGCTGGCGGCGGTGTGACCTTCTGCACTTTATTGTCCTGGAACGGCGCGATCTGGGTGGTCTTGGGCGTCGCCTTTTTTTCCAGGGTGCCACTGCCTTGCTGGTTTTCCTGGGCGAGGAAGTCCGCTTTTTGTGGCTTGGCTTCGCTTTTGAAGGTGGCCAGGGTGATTTCCAGGGTCTGGCTGATCTGTTTGGGTTCTACCGTGGCAAACCCGACGCCCAGCAGCAGTGCCAAGTGGATCAATGCCGCCAGGAACAGGGTAAAACCGAGACGATCAGCCGGGCGCACGCCGCGATGGGCGAGCTCTTGGGGCAGATCGGACGGGAGGGTCATGGCAAGGAAACCAACATCGCGTTTTTTTCAGGCCGGGCATGATAACGCAATGTGGGTTTCCTTCAGCAGGATCTGGATCAACGAGCCTTGAGCTTCTGATCGATGGCATCCATCAGCATCGCGCCGATGTCGGTGCCGAAGGCGTTGTCGATCTCGCGGATGCAGGTCGGGCTGGTGACGTTGATTTCCGTCAGGTGCTCGCCGATCACGTCCAGGCCCACGAACAGCAGACCCTTCTCCCGCAGGGTCGGGCCGACCTGGGCCGCGATCCAGCGGTCCTTTTCAGTCAACGGACGCGCCTCGCCACGCCCGCCGGCCGCCAGGTTGCCGCGGGTTTCGCCGGCCGCGGGAATGCGCGCCAGGCAATAGTCCACCGGTTCGCCGTCGATCATCAGGATGCGCTTGTCGCCATCGACGATGGCCGGCAGGTATCCCTGGATCATGATCTGCTGCTGACCGTGCAGGGTCAGGGTTTCGAGGATCACTGACAGGTTGGGGTGGCCGGCGGTGTGACGGAAAATCGAGGAGCCGCCCATGCCGTCCAGGGGCTTGAGGATCACGTCGCCGTGATGGTCGGCGAATTCACGCAGCACGTCCGGGCGACGGCTGACGATGGTGGGCGGCGTGCATTGCGGGAACAGCGTGGCGAACAGCTTTTCGTTGCAGTCGCGCAGGCTCTGGGGTTTGTTGACCACCAGCACACCGGCGTTTTCGGCCTGCTCCAGCAGGTAGGTGGAATACACGAACTCCATGTCGAAGGGCGGATCCTTGCGCATGAGGATCACGTCCAGGTCGCTGAGCAGCGCATCGCGTTCGGCGCCCAGCTCAAACCATTTTTCGGGGTTGGCGAAGACGTTCAGCGGCTTCATCCGCGCCCGTGCCTGGCCTTCGGCCTGGTAGAGGTCGCGCTGTTCCATGTAGAACAGCTCCCAGCCGCGCTTCTGAGCGGCCAGCAGCATGGCCAGCGAGCTATCCTTTTTATAGGAAATGCTGGCGATAGGGTCCATGACAATGCCGACGCGTACGCTCATGGCTTGGTTCCTCGAAAATTGATGGGCACAAATGGTGTGAAAAAGTGGCGTCAGAGTGGCGCCCGGAAGATTGGCGGTCAAGGAAAAACCACTGTACCGAGCGGCCGATAGATCGGCGATGGAGACTGTGCTAAAAAGGCTGGCATGTGACGTGCGGGCCTTGAACATCAAGGGTTTGCGCTGTCGTTCACACTTACGCGTTAAAAACCGGTTTGCAGTGGCAATGGCAGAGCATCTTACGCAGCAGCAACCCAGCGCCTTGAAGGTCATGGTCATCGACGACTCGAAGACCATCCGCCGCACCGCCGAGACCTTGTTGCGCAACGTGGGTTGCGAGGTCATCACGGCGGTCGATGGCTTCGATGCCCTGGCCAAGATCGCCGACCATCATCCGGGCATTATCTTTGTCGACATCATGATGCCGCGCCTGGACGGTTACCAGACTTGTGCCCTGATCAAGAACAACAGCGTTTTCAAGGCCACGCCGGTGATCATGTTGTCGTCCCGGGACGGTTTGTTCGACAAGGCCAAGGGGCGCATCGTCGGCTCCGATCAGTTTTTGACCAAGCCTTTCAGCAAGGAAGAACTGCTGGGCGCGATACGGGCTCATGTTCCGGGCTTTGCCGCTGTCCAGCCGCACCAGGCACATTAATGACACTCGGCCATCGGGCCTGGGGTCAACAAAAAATGGGGAACACCATGGCACGAATTCTGATCGTCGATGATTCGCCGACCGAAATGTACAAACTGACCGGCATGCTGGAAAAGCACGGCCACCAGGTCCTGAAGGCCGAAAACGGCGCCGACGGCGTGGCCCTGGCTCGCCAGGAAAAGCCCGACGCGGTCCTGATGGATATCGTCATGCCCGGCCTCAACGGTTTCCAGGCCACGCGCCAGTTGACCAAGGATCCGGACACCGGGCACATCCCGGTGATCATCATCACCACCAAGGACCAGGACACCGACAAGGTCTGGGGCACTCGCCAAGGCGCGAAGGACTACCTGACCAAACCGGTGGACGAAGAAACCCTGATCAAGACCCTGAACAACGTGCTGGCGGGTTGATGACACGGCCATGAGCCAATCCCTGACCGCTTTCGAACTGCTCCTGCAGATCGACCGGCGTTGCCGGCTGCTGGGGGCGGACCTGCCGTCACAACCGACCCACGGCGACAGCTGGAGCGGCATCGGTTTTCGCCTCGGCGAACACTGGTACGTGGCGCCCATGGGCGAAGTCAGCGAAGTGCTGCACGAACCGCGCTACACACATTTGCCCGGGGTCAAGCCATGGGTTCGTGGTGTGGCTAATCTGCGCGGGCGCTTATTGCCGTTGATGGATTTGTGCGGTTTCTTCGGCCATGAGCTGTCGAGCGTGCGCAAGCAGCGGCGGGTGCTGGTGGTGGATCATGACGAGGTCTTTACCGGGTTGCTGGTGGATGAAGTCCTCGGATTGCAGCATTTTGCCCAGGACAGCCTGGAGCCGACGCTGATGGACGACCTTGACGGCCCGGAGTCGGCCTTCGTCAAGGGCCGGTTTCGCGGTGAACGGCAGTGGCAGGTGTTCAGCCCGTTTGCGCTGACGCGCTCGCCGGGGTTCATGGATGTAGCTGTTTGACGAGATGCCACACGGTCCCTTGTGGGAACGAGCCAGTGGGAGCAAAGCTTGCTCGCGATGGCGGCGCCTCGGTAGGCGGGAAACCGTGTTGTTTTCATCGCAGGCAAGCCTTGCTCCCACAGAGTCACACTGATTGAGCAGGCTGCACTACAAGGGCTTGCTTACAGTTGGCAGTGGTGAGTGGGTTGGATTGGGCAGTACAGGCGAGAACCGATGAGCAAAGCAAATACAGGTAAGCCTCTGGAAGCGTCGCGCAGTCGTTCGCAGATCATCGTGCTGTTCGTCGCGCTGATTGTCTTCATCATGCTGCTGTTCGCCAACTTCGCTTACCTCAACACCCAGTCCAACTACGACAAGCAGTACATTGGCCACGCCGGTGAGTTGCGGGTGCTGTCCCAGCGCATCGCGAAGAACGCCACCGAGGCGGCCGCCGGCAAGGCCGCGGCGTTCAAGTTGCTGAGCGAGGCGCGCAATGATTTCGCCCAGCGCTGGGGCTACCTGAAGCAAGGCGACCCGGTGACCGGCCTGCCACCGGCACCTGCTGCCCTGCGCCCGCAGATGCGTGCCGTACAGCTGGACTGGGAACGCCTGCTCAAGAACACCGATGCCATCCTGTCCAGCGAACAGACTGTGCTGTCGCTGCATCAGGTGGCGGCGACCCTCGCCGAAACCGTGCCGCAATTGCAGGTCGAGTACGAAAAGGTCGTCGAAATTCTCCTGCAGCGCGGCGCGCCCGCCGCGCAGGTCGCCATGGCCCAGCGCCAGTCGTTGCTGGCCGAACGGATTCTCGGGGCGGTGAACACCGTGCTGGCGGGGGATGAAAACGCCAGTCAGGCCGCCGATACCTTTGGCCGCGATGCCGCACGTTTTGGTCAGGTGCTCAATGGCATGTCGCAAGGTGACCCGGCCTTGAAGATCTCCCAAGTACAGGACCGCGATGCCCGGGCTCGCCTGAGTGAGATCAGCGAACTCTTCGAATTCGTCTCCGGCTCGGTGGACGAAATCCTCGAAACCTCTCCTGAGCTGTTCAAGGTCCGCGAGTCGGCAGGCAACATCTTCAACCTGTCGCAAACCTTGCTGGACGAAGCGTCGCACCTGGCCACCGCGTTCGAAAACCTGGCCGGCGGGCGTTCCGCAAACGCCATCGGTGGTTATGTGCTGGGTCTGTTGGCGCTGATGTCGATCATCCTGATCGGGCTGGTGATGGTCCGCGAAACCAACCGGCAGTTGCGTGAAACCGCAGAAAAGAATGAGCGCAACCAGAACGCGATCATGCGTCTGCTGGACGAGATCGAAGACCTGGCCGATGGCGACCTGACCGTGACCGCCTCGGTTACCGAAGACTTTACCGGCACCATCGCCGATTCCATCAACTATTCGGTGGACCAACTGCGTGACCTTGTGGCCACCATCAACCTCACCGCCGGCCAGGTCGCCGCTGCGGTGCAGGAAACCCAGGCTACGGCGATGCACCTGGCGCAGGCTTCCGAACATCAGGCCCAGCAGATATCCGAAGCTTCGACTTCAATCAATGAAATGGCCCAGTCCATCGATCAGGTCTCGGCCAATGCCGCCGAGTCGTCGGCGGTGGCCGAGCGCTCCGTGGAGATCGCCAACAAAGGCAACGAGGTGGTGCACAACACCATTCATGGCATGGACAACATTCGCGAGCAGATCCAGGACACGGCCAAGCGCATCAAGCGCCTGGGGGAGTCGTCTCAGGAAATCGGCGACATTGTCAGCCTGATCGATGACATTGCCGACCAGACCAACATCCTGGCCCTCAACGCCGCTATCCAGGCGTCCATGGCCGGTGACGCCGGGCGCGGGTTCGCGGTGGTGGCCGATGAAGTGCAGCGGCTGGCGGAGCGCTCTTCGGCGGCGACCCGGCAGATCGAGACCCTGGTGCGGGCGATTCAGGCTGACACCAACGAGGCGGTGATTTCCATGGAACAGACCACCACCGAAGTGGTGCGCGGCGCCCGACTGGCCCAGGATGCCGGGGTGGCCCTGGAAGAAATCGAAGGCGTGTCCAAGACCCTGGCGGCGCTGATCCAGAGCATTTCCAACGCGGCGCAGCAACAGACCACGTCGGCGGGGCAGATTTCCTTGACCATGAACGTGATCCAGCAGATCACCACGCAAACCTCTTCCGGCTCCACCGCCACCGCCGAGAGCATCGGCAACCTGGCGAAAATGGCCAGTCAGCTGCGTCGTTCGGTGTCGGGGTTTACTTTGCCGGCGGCGGCTGCGGCGGATGAGAACAAGGCGTAACTGGCTGGATCTGTATATTGAGAAGGGTCATGTGGCGAGGAAGCTTTTGTGGCGAGGGGATTTATCCCCGCTGGACTGCGAAGCAGTCCCAAAATAGCCAGTCTGGGACATAGATGTTGGATTCTGCATTGCAGGGGGCCGCTTCGCAGCCCAGCGGGGATAAATCCCCTCGCCACAAGGGCTGATGTTCCTGCGTCTTAGACTGTTGATTTGGAGTGGTTATGGGTGATCGGCACGACTATGTGGCCCTGGAGTGGGTCAAGGGCGAGATTGCCGAAACGCTGAAGCAGGCCCATCTGGCGCTCAACCGCCTGGTGGACGACCCGCAGGCGGCGGATGCCCTCGCGCATTGCCTGGCGTGCATTCATCAGGTGCACGGCGGCCTGCAGATGGTCGAGTTCTATGGTGCCGCGCTGCTGGCCGAGGAGATGGAACAGCTATGCGTCGCCCTGCAGGACAACCGCATCGCCCATCGCGACGAAGCCATCAGTCTGTTGAGCCAGGCCCTTGGGCAGTTGCCGATCTATCTGGACCGCATCCAAGGTGCCCGCCGCGATCTGCCGTTGGTGGTGCTGCCATTGATCAATGATTTGCGCAGCGCCCGGGGCGAGAGCCTGTTGTCGGAGACCAGCCTGTTCAGTCCAGAGTTACCGCTGATCGCGCCGCTCAGTGACGAGGCCTTGAAGCGACTCGAACCGCCTGACCTGCCCAACACCTTGCGCAAACTGCGCCAGACCCTGCAAGTGGCCCTGGTGGGGCTGTTGCGCGAACAGGACGACGCCACCCATCTCGGCTATCTGGCCAAGGTCTTCCACCGCCTGGAAGGGCTGTGCGCCGCCGCACCGCTCAATGCGCTGTGGCAGGTGGCGTCGGCCCTGGTCGAAGGCATGCGCGAGGGGCGTATCGCCAATAGCCCGGCCCTGCGCAGCTTATTCAAGGAAGCGGACAAGGAACTCAAGCGCCTGTTGGACCAGGGCCTGCAAGGCATCAATCAACCGGCGCCGCCACAGTTGCTGACGAGTTTGTTGTTCTATATTGCCAAGGCCGAACATCCCAGCGGGCAGATGCAGATCATGAAAGAACGCTACTCACTGGACGACGCGCTGCCCGACAGCGCCATGGTCGACGAAGAACGCGCACGCCTGGCCGGACCGGACCGCGATGCCATGCGCTCGGTGCTCGCCGCACTCTGCGAAGAGCTGGTGCGGGTCAAGGAGCGGCTCGACCTGTTCGTGCGCAGTGACCGCCAGCACGCCTCGGAGCTGGACAGCCTGCTGGCGCCCCTGCGACAGATCGCCGACACCCTGGCGGTGCTCGGCTTCGGTCAGCCGCGAAAAGTGATCATCGATCAATTGGCGGTGGTCCTGAGCCTCGCCCAAGGTCATCGCGAGCCGGATGACGCGACGCTCATGGATGTCGCCGGGGCCTTGCTCTACGTCGAGGCCACTCTGGCCGGCATGGTCGGCACCGTCGAGCCCGAGAGCCCTGAAGACAGCCACCTGCCCACCACAGACCTGACCCAGATCCACCAGATTGTTATCAAGGAAGCCCACACCTGCCTGCAACAGGCCAAGGACATGATCGTCGACTACATCGACGCCGACTGGAACAGCGAACAACTGCAAGCGCTACCGGCGTTGCTGACCCAGGTGCGCGGCGCGCTGGCGATGATCCCCTTGAGCCGCGCCGCCAGCCTTGTGGAGGCGTGCAATGGTTTCATTCGCGAGCATCTGCTGTTGGATCACGCCCAGCCGGGCTGGGAAGAGCTCGATCACCTGGCCGACGTAATCACCGGCCTCGAATATTACCTGGAACGTTTGAGCGAAGACCCGGAAACGCCCGGCGAACCCTTGTTGGACGTGGTCGAGCGCAGCTTGGGTGCCCTCGGTTATTTCCCCGACGAAGCCCGGGTGCCGTTGCTTGACGATGTGCTGAGCCCGAACGAGGCCCAGGTCATGCAGGACTTGCAGGAGCTGGATGACCCGCAGACCGTGCAGTCCTTGGCCCAAATGCTGGCCAGCCCGGTCTCGGCGGTCAACCCGCCGGCCCGGAGCACGCCGGGTAGCCTGTTGCCGCCGCCGTTGGACGAGCATCCGGTGGACGACGAGCTGCGCGAGGTCTTCCTTGAAGAAGCCGACGAGGTGCTCGACGTTTTGCGCGAATACCTGCCGCGCTGGGCCGCTCACCCTGACGACCATGGCGCCCTGGCCGAATTGCGCAGGGCCTTCCATACCCTCAAGGGCAGCGGTCGGATGGTGCGGGCGCTGGTCTTGGGTGAGCTGGCCTGGGCTGTGGAAAACCTGCTCAACCGGGTGCTGGAGCGCAGTGTTGAGCCGGGTGCTGCGGTCCGGCAGTTGCTCGATGACACGGTGCAGTTGCTACCGGCCCTGGTGAGCGAGTTTGCAGACAACCGCCAGCGTCAGCGCGACGATGTCGACCGTCTGGCCGCCCGTGCCCATGCGCTGGCAAAGGGCGTCGATGACGATGAAGACGCCCAGGATGTCGCCGCCCTCGACCCGTTGTTGCTGAAGATATTCGACAACGAAGCCCAGGGTCACCTTGCCAGCCTCAATCGCTTTCTCGACCAGGCCGCCGAACACTTGCCGCTGCAGGCCAACGACGAATTGCAGCGAGCCTTGCATACCCTCAAGGGCAGCGCATCAATGGCCGGCGTGTTGCCGATTGCCGAGCTGGCCGGCGCGATGGACCAGTTGGCCCGGGAATACAAGGCGCACCTGATCGCCCTCGACCTTGATGAAACTGAATTGCTGCTGGAGGCCGAGGGCCTGTTGCGCCTGGGCTTGCGTCAGTTGCACGGTGACCCCCTGGCGCCGATCCCCGGCGCAGAAGAGCTGATCCAGCGAACCCAAACGCTGCTGGCCGAGCGCCTGCAAACGGCCCTCAGTGCACCGGACAAAGGCTTGCGGACCAAGCGCGATCCCCAACTGATCAACAACTTCCTCGCCCAGGGCATGGACATCCTGCTCGATGCCGAAAACCTGTTGCGCCGTTGGCAGCAGCACCCCGGCGAAGGCCAGGAACTCAGTGCACTGCTGGACGAGCTGACCACCCTCGGCGAAGGCGCGCACTTGGCCGACTTGCACCCGGTGGACGAGCTCTGTGAAGCCTTGCTCGATCTCTATGGCGCAGTGGAGGAAAGCAGCCTGGCAGTCAGCGACGTGTTTTTCCAGGAAGCGCAGCGCGCCCATGAAGCCTTGATCGACATGCTCGATGAATTGGCCGCCGGGCAACACGTGCACTCGCAGCCCGAGCGGGTGCAGGCCCTGCGCGGCTTGCTCCAAGAGAGCCTGGACCCATCCGCCACCGGCCTGATCCGCAGCGATGGCAGCCGCACCCTGAGCATCCGCGAACTGGGTAACGCGACAGCGGAACTGCAGCGCAGCGCCCCTGCTGAGACCTCAGTGGACGACGACATTGCCTCGATCTTCCTCGAAGAGGCGCAGGACATCCTCGAAAGCGCCGCCCAGGCCCTGCAACGTTGGCTGGCCGACCCGGACAACGCAGCGCCGCTGTCCTCGTTGCAACGCGACTTGCACACCCTCAAGGGCGGCGCACGAATGGCCGATATCCGGCCGGTGAGCGACCTGGCCCAGGAGCTGGAAAATCTCTACGAAGGGCTGGTGGACCGCCGTTACAGCCACAGCGAGGAACTCGAGCAACTGCTCAGCAGCAGTCACGAACGCCTCGATCTGCTGCTCGGGCAGTTGCAGCAGGGCCAGCCGTTGGGCGATCCCGTTGCGCTGATCGACGCCATTCGCCGGTTCCGTCAGGACAAGCCGAACCCAATCGATTCGGCAGGGGCGGTTCAGGGCGAGGGGGCCGGACATGACCCGGAGCTGCTGGAAATCTTCCTCGAAGAAGGTTTCGACATTCTCGACAGCGCAGGCTCAGCGCTGCTGCGCTGGCAGGACGAACCATCGAACCGTCAGGCCCTGGAAACGCTGTTGCGGGATTTGCACACCCTCAAGGGTGGTGCGCGGATGGTGGAAATCGTCCCCATCGGCGACCTGGCCCATGAGCTGGAAAATCTCTATGAAGGCTTGTCGGCGGGGCTGCTCCAACCGACTCCAGCGCTGTTCGCCTTGCTGCAAAGCAGCCATGACCGGCTGGCGCAGATGCTCGATGCGGTACGCGCCGGCCACCCCTGCCCCGTTGCCGACCGGCTGATCGCGCAGATCCAGGCGGTGAATCATCCGCAGGACAGCGAGACGCCCAAAGTCGTCCCCGCGCCGGAACCGGCCCCGACCCCGCCGCCTGCACCCACAAGGCCTGAGACCGGCACCCCGAGCGACGGCGCGGACATGGTCAAAGTCTCCGCCGAATTGCTTGACGACCTGGTGAACCTGGCTGGGGAAACCTCGATTTTCCGTGGGCGTATCGAACAGCAGGTCAACGACGCGCGCGTGGCCCTGGGCGAGATGGAAACCACTATCGAGCGCATGCGCGACCAGTTGCGCCGTCTTGATACCGAAACCCAGGGCCGGATCCTCAGTCGCCAGCAGGTCGAGGCCGAGCGCCTGGGCTACGAAGAATTCGACCCGCTGGAGATGGACCGGCATTCCCAGTTGCAGCAATTGTCCCGGGCGCTGTTCGAATCGGCCTCGGACTTGCTCGATCTCAAGGAAACCCTCGAACGCAGCAATCACGACGCTGAGAACCTGCTGCAACAGCAGGGGCGGGTCAATACCGAACTTCAGGAAGGGTTGATGCGCACGCGCATGGTGCCGTTCGAGCGCATGTTGCCGCGCCTCAAACGCATCGTGCGGCAAGTGGCGCAGGAGTTGGGCAAGGACGTGGAGTTCGTGGTTGGCAATGCTGAAGGCGAAATGGACCGTAGCGTGCTGGAGCGCATGGCCGCGCCCTTGGAGCATATGCTGCGCAACGCCGTCGACCACGGCCTGGAGCCAGCCGACGTGCGCATCGCTGCCGGGAAACCGGCCCGGGGGCGCATCAGCCTCGACCTGTCCCGGGAAGGTGGCGACATCATTTTCGACATTCGCGACGACGGCGCCGGCGTGCCGCTGGAGGCGGTGCGCAGCAAGGCGATCAAGCGTGGTCTGCTGGCACCGGACAGCGACATCAGCGACCGCGACGTGCTGCAATTCATCTTGCAGCCGGGCTTTTCCACCGCCGAAAAAATCACCCAGATTTCCGGGCGCGGCGTCGGCATGGACGTGGTCCACGAAGAGGTGCGGCAACTGGGCGGCAGCATGGTCATCGACTCCACACCGGGGCAGGGCGTGCATTTCCGCATTCGCCTGCCGTTTACCGTGGCGGTGAACCGGGCGTTGATGGTGCAATGTCACGAAGACCAGTACGCGATCCCACTGAACACCATCGAAAGTATCGTCCGGGTGTTGCCCGCTGAACTGGATGGCTATTACCAGCTCGACCCGCCGACCTACACCTACGCCGGGCAACGCTATGAGCTGTGCTACCTGGGTGAGCTATTGAAAACCGGCGCTCGCCCGAAACTGTTGGGCCAGAGCCAACCGTTGCCGGTGCTGCTGATGCAATGCAGCGAGCGGCATATCGCGGTGCAAGTGGACGCTACCGCCGGGACCCGGGAGATCGTGGTCAAGAGCCTCGGCCCGCAATTTTCGGCGGTGCAGGGCTTGTCGGGGGCGACGATCCTGGGCGATGGCCGGGTGGTGTTGATTCTCGACCTGTTGGCGCCGATCCGCGCCTTGCCTCATCAGGTCCCACGCCGCCCGGCAGCGGCGCAAGGCGAGGGCGAACACCCGCGAGCATTGCTGGTGCTGGTGGTGGACGACTCGGTGACGGTCCGCAAGGTCACCAGCCGCCTGCTGGAGCGCCACGGCATGCACGTGCTCACCGCCAAGGACGGCGTGGATGCCATGGCGCTGCTGGCCGAACACTCCCCCGACCTGATGTTGTTGGACATCGAAATGCCGCGCATGGACGGCTTCGAAGTGGCCACGCAAGTACGCAATGACCCGCGCCTGGCCCACCTGCCGATCATCATGATCACCTCCCGCACCGGCCAGAAACACCGCGACCGCGCCATGGCCATCGGCGTCAACGACTACCTGGGCAAGCCGTACCAGGAATCGGTGCTGCTCGACAGCATCGCCCGCTGGAGCAAAACCCATGCATGACCTTCACCCGCGTACCGGGCACATCACTGGGCTGCTGCTACCCTTGGCCGACCGGCATCTGATTTTACCCAACGTGGCCGTGGCCGAGCTGATCGACTACCAGAGCAGCGCGTTCGATATGGACACTCCGCCGTGGTTCCTGGGTTGGGTGAGCTGGCGCGAACGGCAAATCCCGTTGCTGAGTTTCGAGTCGGCCTGCGGCCAGAAAACCGTGATCGGCGAGCGTGCGCGCATCGTCGTGCTCAATGCCCTGGGCGGGCGCCCGGAGTTGCGGTTCATTGCGCTGCTGGTCCAGGGTATCCCGCGTTCCTACAAACTCGACACCCAGTTGAGCTACGTCGATGTACCGCTGTGTGGGCTGGAACAGGCGGCGGTACAAGTGGGCGAGCATGTGGCGAAGGTGCCGGATTTGTTGGCCCTGGAAGAGTTGGTCGTTGCCTCGGGGTTGGCAAAAAGCTAGGTCAGACACGGTACCTGTGGGAGCGGGCTTGCTCGCGAAGTCGGGCTGATAGCCGGCCAGGGTTTTGTTGACTGAGTACATATCCATTGCCGCCGTTACCGCAGCAACGGATATACACACAAAACTCAAGTAAGCAGCCCCAAGTCATCAAACCCTGAACCGCCCCACCAACGTCTGCAAATGAACCCCCAACCGCGCCAATTCAGCGCTCGAAGCGGCCGTCTCTTCACTGGACGACGCAGTTTGCTCCGACACATCGCGCACATTCAGCACGCTGCGGTTGATCTCCTCGGCCACGGCACTCTGCTGCTCGGCCGCAGCGGCGATCTGCTGGTTCATCGACTGAATGGCCGAGACCGTGCGGGTGATGTTTTCCAGGGAACCACCGGCGCGGCGGGTCAGTTCGACGCTGTTGTCGGTCAGGCTGCGGCTGTTGTCCATGATGGTCGCGACCTGCTCGGTGCCTGACTGCAGGCCGACGATCAGTTCTTCGATTTCTTCTGTGGACTTCTGGGTGCGCTGGGCCAGGCTGCGGACCTCGTCAGCCACCACCGCGAAACCACGTCCGGCTTCGCCCGCACGGGCCGCTTCGATGGCCGCGTTGAGGGCCAGCAGGTTGGTTTGCTGGGCTACGGACTTGATCACGTCCAGCACGCTGCCGATCTTGTCGCTTTCGCGCTTGAGGTCGCCCATGGCTGTGGTGGAGTTACCCACTTCGAGGGCCAGGCGTTCGATCTGGGCGATGGCTTCGCCGACCACTTTTTCACCCTCGCGTGCCTGCTGGTCAGCCGCGACGGCCGCTTCGGAAGCTTCCTCGGCATTGCGCGCCACTTCCTGCACCGTGGCGGTCATTTCGTGCATGGCGGTGGCGACCTGGTCGGTTTCCACTTTCTGGCTGTTGACCCCGGCGCTGGTCTGCTCGGTCACGGCCGAGAGTTGTTCGGCGGCGCTGGCGATTTGTGTAACGCCGTCGCTGATGCCGCCGATCAACTGCCGCAGGCCCACGGTCATGCTCTGCATGGCGCGCTGCAATTGACCGAGTTCGTCGCGGCGCTCGGAGGTGAGGTTGTGGGTCAGGTCGCCCGCGGCAATGCGCTCGGCGACTTTGAGGGTCTGGTCCAGCGGGCCGACGATCTGCCGGGTGATGACCAATGCTGCGATCACGCCGAACAACATGGCCAGCACGGCAGCCGATACCAGGACGGTCTTGGCCTGGGCGGCGTCCTGGTCGCGCACGGCGGTCTGGGACACGGTCAGGCTTTTGCTGGACTCAAGCAATACTTCGCCTTGCTCGGTCATGCGCTTGAGCGCCGCGGCGGTATCAAGCTGGGAATCGCGAAACTGACTGACCGCCGCACGGTAGGCGTTGATCGAATCGCTGGCTTGCTGCAGGTTGGCGGAGTGCTCCTCAGGCAACTGCGCCGGTAGGCGTGCGAGAAGTTTGAGGGCATCGGTAATGGCGTCAAGGGCCGGTTGCTGGGCTTCGTTCTTACCGCTGTAGGTGTAGCCGCGAACCTGATAACGCGCTTGCTGGATCGCCTTGCTCAGGGATACCACGCTGTTGAATTGGGCGACGTTCTCGCTTTGCAGCGTGGCTTTTTCAACCTCGGCGACGCGGGCCACGGCGTTGTCGGCGCTGGCGCCGAGTTTGCTGCGGGCATCTTCGCGACTGACGGTGGCGCTGGCCATCTCGGCGAAGGCGCTTTTGTACTCGGCCACAGCGGCCAGTTGTTTGTCGATCAGCGCCACGTCGGCCGGCTGCTCGATCATCTGGCGGGCTGCGGTCAGGCCGGTCTCGAGTTTGGCAAGCAGATCGTTGACTTCCTGCGGACCGTTTTCACCCCGCGTGGTGTAGTAGTCCAGGCGTGCCAGGCGCAGGTCCTTGCTCAACTCGTTCAGGCTGGAAATGTAGCCCAGCTTGTCGCCACGGCTAATGACATTGCCCAGGCCGCTCCAGCCGGTGAAAGCGATCATCAAGGTTAGAAATAGCACCAGACCGAAGCCGAAGCCGAGTTTGCGATTGACGCTTACGTTTCCCAGACTCTGGGTAAGCATTCGGAACATGCTGATTTCTCCCTTGCTGCACTGAATTGGTTTTATGGGAGCTGTATCGGCGGGGCGGGAGGGATCTGTAGAAATGAACTGAGAATCCTGGCGCTCGCCACAAAAAACGGGCAAGCGGCAGGGGGTCAGAACAACCGTGCGAGCAGCGCGGTAACGGCGGTTTCGACGCGCAGGATGCGTTCGCCCAGTTGTACCGGTTGCAGTCCGGCCTTGGCCAGCAGGTCGATTTCGTAAGGAATCCAGCCGCCTTCGGGGCCGATGGCGAGGGTCACGGGTTCCTCCAGCGCGCGAGGGCAGGGGGGGTAGTTCCCCGGATGGCCGACCAGACCGCAGGTGCCGTTCGCCATGGCCGGCAGGCGGTCTTCAACGAAGGGCTTGAAGCGCTTTTCAATGATGATCTCTGGCAGCACGCTGTCGCGCGCCTGCTCCAGGCCAAGGATCAGTTGTTCGCGAATGGCCTCGGGCTCCAGGAACGGGGTCTGCCAGAAGCTCTTTTCCACGCGGTAACTGTTGACCAGTACCACGCGCGGCACGCCCATGCTGGCGATGGTCTGGAGCACTCGCCGGAGCATTTTCGGTCGAGGCAGGGCCAGCACCAGTGTCAGTGGCAGCTTGACCGGCGCAGGTTGGTCGAGTGTCACTTGCAGTTCGGCTTCATGGGCTTCCAGGCGCAGCACCTGGGCCGTGCCCATCAACCCGCCGATACGCCCGACCCGCAGGCTGTCACCGACGGCGCTACGGTGCACTTGCTGCATGTGGGTCAAGCGGCGATCGCTCAGCACGACGCGGTCAGGCCCGATGAAGTCGGCCTCTTCAAGCAGCAGCAGGTTCACGCTTGGGTCGCTGGCGGCTGGTCGTTATGGTCGTCGACCGGCTGATCGTCTGCTTCTTCCCGGCGCTTGCGCACCAGACCGCCGAACAGGATGCCGATCTCGAACAGCAGCCACATCGGCACGGCGAGCAGGGTCTGGGAGAAGATGTCCGGCGGGGTCAGGATCATGCCGACCACGAAGCAGCCGATGATCACGTACGGACGAATTTTCTTCAGGTACGCAACGTCGACCACGCCGATCCACACCAGCAGTACCACGGCTACTGGGATTTCGAACGCCACGCCGAAGGCGAAGAACAGCGTCATGACGAAATCCAGGTAGCTGGTGATGTCGGTCATCATTTCCACGCCCGCGGGAGTGGCGGCGGCAAAGAACTTGAAGATCAACGGGAATACGAAGAAGTAGGCGAAGGCCATGCCGGTGTAGAACAGCAGAATGCTGGACACCAGCAGCGGCACGGCAACGCGTTTTTCATGCTTGTACAGGCCTGGCGCGATGAAGCCCCAGATCTGGTGCAGGATCACCGGGATCGCCAGGAACAACGAGACCATCATCGTCAGCTTGAGCGGCGTCAGGAACGGTGACGACACGTCGGTGGCGATCATCGTCGCGCCTTCCGGCAGGTACTGGCGCAGCGGTGTGGAAACGAAGGTGTAGATCTGTTGGGTGAAGGCAAACAGCCCGGCGAAGATGACGAAAATCGCCGCCACGCAACGCAACAGGCGGGTGCGCAACTCGGTGAGGTGCGATACCAGCGGCATCGGCTGGTCGTTTTCAGGAATATCGCTCATGGGGCTCGCGGCGGCAAAGTAGGGTCGTTAGGAACGGCTGGTGCCGCCACTGTCGGGGCGGGCTCCACGGGGTTCGCGGGCGCGGCTGCTACAGGCGGCGTGTCATCCACCGGCGCCTGGGGGGCAATCGTCGGCTCGACCGCCGGCTGAACCGGTGTCGGCTCCTGCTGGGTCGGGGTGAAGATTTTCCGCGCTTCCTGCTCCAGAGACAGAATGTGTTCGTTGTGCAGTTGCCGACGAATGTCGTCGGCCCCGATTTCACGTTCAACTTCCTGTTTGATCGCATTGAAGCTGCGCTTGAGCCGCCCGATCCATAGACCTGCGGTGCGCGCAGCGCCCGGCAGCCGCTCGGGGCCCAGTACCAGCAGGGCGACGAGGCCGACGAGCAGCAGTTCAGTGAAGCTGATCCCAAACATTAGTCAGTGCTCACGAGTCTTTGCGGGCCGGCTCTTCGACTTTCTGTGCCTGCACATCGATGGTGTGCGGGGCATTCACAGGTTGAGTGGCCTGTGGGTGTACCGGTTGGCTCGGCTGCGCTGATTGAGCGGGCGTCGCTGCCGGGTCGGCCGGTTTTTCGTCGTCGTTCATGGCCTTGCGAAAGCCCTTGATCGACTCGCCAACGTCAGTGCCCAGGTTCTTGAGTTTCTTGGTGCCGAACACCAGTACCACGACCACCAGAATGACGACCCAGTGTTTCCAGTCAAAAATACCCATGTGGCTATTCCTCTCGTAAGTTGATCAGGCGGACGGACGCGAGGCTTTCTCGACGTGCCCGGACAGACCGAAACGACGGTCCAGTTCATCCAGTACAGCCTGCGGGTGCTGCCCCAGTTGGGCAAGCATGACCAGGCTATGGAACCACAGGTCGGCGGTCTCGTAGATCACGTCACTGCAGTCGCCACTGATGGCGGCGTCCTTGGCGGCGATGATGGTCTCGACCGACTCTTCACCGACCTTTTCCAGAATCTTGTTCAAACCCTTGTGGTACAGACTGGCGACATAGGAACTGTCGGCCGCTGCGCCTTTGCGCTCTTCCAGCACCTGGGCCAGGCGGGTCAGGGTGTCACTCATGGGTATGTCCTGAATAAATGGCGTGCGGGTCCTTGAGCACCGGGTCGACGGTTTTCCAGTCGCCGTTCTCGAAGACGCGATAGAAGCAGCTTTGACGGCCGGTGTGGCAGGCGATCTCACCGACCTGCTCGACCATCAGGATGATGACGTCGCCGTCGCAGTCCAGGCGCATCTCGTGCAGGTGCTGCACGTGCCCGGACTCTTCACCCTTGCGCCACAGCTTGCCACGCGAACGTGACCAATAGATGGCGCGGTTCTCAGCGGCGGTCAGGGCCAGCGCTTCACGGTTCATCCAGGCCATCATCAGCACGCGCCCGGTCTTGTGATCCTGGGCGATGGCCGGCACCAGGCCGTCAGCGTCCCATTTGATCTCGTCCTGCCAGTTTTTCATCTTCGACTCCGACAATGGGCCGCGCATCTCAAGTCGACGGGCCCAGCCTTGAAACAGTGTGCCAGCGTGAACCGATGCTGGCTATCGACGAACGACCAGATACAAACCAACGATGACCATGATGCCGGCGGGCCAGTGGCCCAGCTGACTCAACGGGCCCCCGCTCGCCAGTACTGCACCGCCACCCAGGTGAGCGGCGCCGAGCAGGCGCATGAACCAGTCGTCCCCGCGCTCTTTCCACGGCGGCGCGGGATCGTGGGCGTGGGGTTGGGACATGCGTTCGAGCAGGTCGCGGGTCATGTTGGCCAGGTGCGGGAGCTGCTCGAACTGGCTCTGCACGTTGCCCAGCAAGGTTTTGGGGCTCACGCGCTCACGCATCCAGCGTTCGAGGAACGGCTGGGCGGTGTTCCACAGGTCCAGGTCCGGGTATAGCTGGCGACCAAGGCCTTCGATGTTCAGCAAGGTTTTCTGCAACAGTACCAACTGCGGCTGAACCTCCATATTGAAGCGACGCGCGGTCTGGAACAGGCGCATCAGCACCTGGCCGAATGAAATATCTTTTAACGGTTTTTCGAAGATCGGTTCGCATACCGTGCGGATCGCCGCTTCGAATTCGTTGAGTTTGGTCTCGGCCGGCACCCAGCCGGAGTCGATGTGCAGTTGCGCGACGCGGCGGTAGTCGCGCTTGAAGAAGGCGAACAGGTTGCGGGCCAGATAGTCCTGGTCTTCGGGAGTCAGGCTGCCGACGATGCCGCAGTCGATGGCAATGTATTGCGGGCTCCACGGTTGCACGGTGCTGACAAAGATATTCCCCGGGTGCATGTCGGCGTGGAAGAAGCTGTCGCGGAACACCTGGGTGAAGAAGATTTCCACGCCGCGCTCGGCCAGCAGTTTCATGTCGGTGCGCTGGTCGGCCAGGGTCGCCAGGTCGGTGACCTGGATGCCGTAGATACGCTCCATCACCAACACTTTCGGACGGCACCAGTCCCAATAGACTTGCGGCACATAGAGCAGCGGCGAGCCTTCGAAGTTACGCCGCAGTTGGCTGGCGTTGGCGGCTTCGCGCAGCAGATCGAGTTCGTCGTAAATGGTTTTTTCGTAATCCAGGACCACGTCAACCGGGTGCAACAGGCGCGCATCGGCCGATAGTCGTTCGGCGGCCCGGGCGAGAATGAACAGCCACGCCAGGTCCTGGGCAATGATCGGCTTGAGACCCGGGCGGATAACCTTCACCACCACTTCTTCGCCGCTCTTGAGCTGCGCAGCGTGAACCTGGGCCACGGAGGCCGAGGCCAACGGCTCGACGTCGAAACGGCTGAACACTTCGCTGATCTTCTTGCCCAGTTGCTCTTCGATCAGGGCCACCGAGACCTTTGAATCGAACGGCGGCACGCGGTCTTGAAGCATCATCAATTCATCGGCGATGTCTTCGGGCAACAGGTCGCGACGAGTCGAGAGGATCTGCCCGAACTTGATGAAGATCGGTCCCAGGTCCTGCAAGGCCAGGCGCAGGCGTGCGCCGCGACTCAGGTCCAGCGTTCGCCGGGGAAACCAGCGCCACGGCAGCACGAAGCGCAGCGCCAGCAAAAACCAGGGCAGCGGCAGGGCGAACAGCAGGTCATCGAGGCGATAGCGGATCACGACGCGCTGGATGCGCAACAAACGGCGGACGGCAAGCAGCTTCATGCGTTATCGCTTGGTTTCAAGGGAGCGGGAAAGGCGCTCGAAACGCGCCTCGAGACGTTCCAGGTCAAGTTTGATCTGGTCCAGTTCATTAAAGCGGGCGTCGGCTTCGCGTTGGCCTACGAGAGTACGCGATTCCTCGGCCAGGTATTCACTCAGATTCTGCCCCAGGCTGGCGAAGCCTTGGCGATACCAGCGAGTGCGGCTGCGCAGATGGCCACTGAGTAGCTGAGTGGCCACCGGCCCGAGCCAGCGGGATACTTCATATTCCCAGTCCAGCTCCAGGTCCTGGAGAATCGCCGCCAGCTCCAGCAGCACGCCGCTGTCGCCGTCCAGTTCCACCTCAGGGCCATGCAGCACGGCGGTCTTGTCCTTGCTCAGGGCCAGGTTCACCAGGCTCGATGCCGGGGCACGCAGGGTGCAGTGGGCCTCGGCTTCCCAGTGTGCGGCGAGCATCAGGCCTTCGTCGCTGGGCAGGATGAACAGCCGCAATGCGGGGCTGCGGCAATCCACCGCAATCACCTTGCCGCTTAAGTGCGCCAAGCGCGCCAGCGCCGTACTGTCCAGGCGCAGGACGCGATTGACGCCGAGTTCGACGCTGGCGAGCAGGCCGGTGAGCAGCATCAGGGCTTGATACCGCGGTGCAGGGCCACGATGCCCGAGGTCATGTTGTGGTAGGTCACGCGGTCGAAACCGGCCTCGACCATCATCGACTTCAGGGTTTCCTGATCCGGGTGCATGCGGATCGATTCGGCCAGGTAGCGATAGCTTTCCGAGTCGTTGGTGATCAGCTTGCCCATCAGTGGCATGAAGGCGAACGAGTAGGCGTCGTAGGCCTTGGACATCAGCGCGTTGGTCGGCTTGGAGAATTCCAGCACCAGCAGGCGACCACCGGGCTTGAGGACTCGTAGCATCGAGCGCAGGGCGTCTTCCTTGTGGGTGACGTTGCGCAGGCCGAAGGCGATGGTGACGCAATCGAAATGGTTGTCCGGGAAGGGCAGCTTCTCGGCGTCGGCCTGGACGAACTCGACATTGCCGGCCACACCCAGGTCCAGCAGGCGGTCACGACCGACCTTGAGCATGGACTCGTTGATGTCAGCGAGCACCACCTGACCGGTCGGCCCGACAATGTGAGAAAACTTCTTCGTCAGGTCGCCGGTGCCACCGGCGATGTCCAGCACCCGATTGCCGCTGCGCACACCCGACAGTTCGATCGCGAAACGCTTCCACAGACGGTGCATGCCACCCGAGAGCAGATCGTTCATCAAGTCATATTTGGCGGCTACCGAGTGGAAAACCTCAGCGACTTTTTCCGCCTTCTGGCTTTCCGGCACGTTCTTGAAGCCGAAGTGAGTGGTGGGTTCGGCATCGCTGCCTTTGCGCTGATCAGTCATATCGCTGTCACCAAAAAAGAATGCGGGACATTCTAATCCCGGTGGAGGGCTTTGTCTTGGCAAGCCTGAAGGTAAGATGAGCGACCGCCGGGACGTTTTGACGCAGCCAGGGTCAGAAACGTGCAGGCAAGTCCCGATAAAACAGGAGTCATCAGATGGCCCGTATAACAGTTGAGCGTGCCCATGGCCTGGGCAAGGAAGCGGCCCGCGCGAAAGCCGACCAGTTGGCGCAGAAACTGTCCGACAGCTATGGCCTGGAGCCGCAGTGGTCGGGCGACACGCTGAAGCTCAAGCGCTCCGGGGTCAAAGGCGAGGTGCATGTGGGCGAGGACTCGATCCGCGTCGATGTCGAACTGGGCATGTTGATGTCGGCCATGAGCGGCACGATCAAGACGGAAATTGAAAAGGCGTTGGATAAAGCATTGGCTTGATTGAAGAGATGACTCAAGTTCATCACTCATTCACCTGTGGGAGCGAGCCTGCTCGCGATAGCGGCGTGTCATTCAACATCAATGTTGCCGGTCTATCGCCATCGCGAGCAGGCTCGCTCCCACAGGGGAAGTCATCACCTCGGATTCTGTGGCAGTAGTTAGGGTGCCGTTTCTAATTATTGTCACTACTTTGTGCCTGAGCCCGACCGTGTACGGGCAGTTCCTCAAACCTGTTATCGAGTGAGGTGCACCATGGCCAAAGTTATTTTGAAGAAAAAAACCGACGTTGAATCTTCCACGCTCAGCGACGTGAAAACGTACGCGCGCAAGATCTGGCTGGCGGGCCTGGGCGCCTACACCAAGGTCGGCCAGGAAGGCAGCGAGTACTTCCAGGAGTTGGTAAAAGCCGGTGAAGTTGTTGAAACCAAAGGCAAAAAGAACATTGCCGGAAAACTCGAGGCGGCCAACAGCGAACTGATTGAAGCCAAGACTGACGTCAACACGTTCAAGGCCCGGGTTGAAGTACAACTCGATAAAGTCGAGAAGGTATTCGACGCCCGTGTTGCAAGTGCCTTGAATCGTATCGGCATTCCGTCTAAACATGACGTTGAGACACTCTCTGCTAAGCTCGATGAGCTGACGGCATTGCTTGAACGTGTCGCGCGTAAACATTAAGGAGAACGGGATGGCTGGCAAAAAAATCACCGAAAAAGAAGGCAGCTCGTGGGCCGGGAAGATTGAAAAATACTCCCGCAAAATCTGGCTTGCTGGTTTAGGCGTGTACTCGAAGATTGACACTGACGGCAGCAAACTCTTCGAGTCCCTGGTTAAGGACGGCGAGAAGGCCGAAAAACTCACCAAGACGGCGGTCGGCAAACAAGTCGATGCCACCAAGGACTCCGTCGAGTCCGCCAAGTCGCGAATCGGCGGTGTGAAGGATCGCGCACTGGGCAAGTGGGACGAACTGGAAGGGGCTTTCGACAAGCGCCTGAACAGCGCGATCTCTCGGCTGGGCGTGCCGAGCCGCAATGAAGTCAAGGCGCTGCACAGCAAGGTCGACACCCTGACCAAGCAGATCGAAAAACTCACCGGCGCCAAGGTCGCGCCAGTGGCGGCCAAGACTGCGGCAGCCAAACCTGCCACCAAGACGGCAGCCAAGCCATTGGTCAAGGCCGCGGCGAAAGCCGTCGCTAAGCCTGCGGCAAAAGCAGCGGCCAAGCCGGCGGCGAAAACCGCAGCCGCCAAACCTGCCGCCAAGGCAGCGGC
This sequence comes from Pseudomonas sp. A214, assembly GCF_900156295.1. Lineage (NCBI taxonomy): Bacteria > Pseudomonadati > Pseudomonadota > Gammaproteobacteria > Pseudomonadales > Pseudomonadaceae > Pseudomonas > Pseudomonas sp. A214. The sequence continues at coordinate 311,307 of NZ_LT707062.1, read as the reverse complement.
CAAGCCGGTAGCAGCCAAACCCGCGACCAAAGCAGCGGCCAAGCCGGCTGCCAAAACCGCGGCCGCCAAACCTGCTGCCAAGCCTGCGGCAAAAGCGGCGGCCAAACCCGCCGCGGCGAAAAAGCCTGCGGTGAAAAAACCGGCTGCGCCAAAAGCTGCCGCACCGAAGGCGCCGACTGCTGCCGCCAAACCGGCCGCCCCGACGAGCCCCGCGAACTCCGCTTCGGCTCCGACTCCGGCGGTTACCCCGACCGCTGCGCCGGCTCCATCGACGCCTACCACCCAGTCCTGATATCCAGGGCAAACAAAAACGCCCGGCCTGTGAAGGTCGGGTTTTTTTATGCGTATTCATTTGATGCACCGCAGAAGTGGGCTTGCTCCTACAGGGGGGCGGTGATGCAAATACTGAAATCACCCAGAAAACATTGTGGGAGCGAGCCTGCTCGCGATAGCGGTGTGTCAGCCACATTGATGTTGGATGTGCGTCCGCCATCGCGAGCAGGCTCGCTCCCACAAGGGATCTTCCTCTGCTGGTCGTTAGTCGTGCTCTTCCAGGTACCGCAACGCCAGTTGCTCGGTGGCAACCTTTGCCGCCGGCGGCAGATGCGGCGCTACCAGCATCATGACCTGATAGACCACCAGTCGAACTTCACCCTCGCGGTCGAGGATTCGCTGATAGTCCAGCGAGAACAGTAAGGTCATGGTGATCTGTTCCACCAGTTGCCCCAATGCCTGGGTATCGCTGACCAGCATCCCCTGGGCCTTGAGTTGCGCCAGCAGCGAGGCCAGGGTGCGTTTCAGGGCGTTGAGCAACTGGCGGATGCCCTTGGCCAGTTTTGGCAGGCGTCCGGCCAGGTTCGACAGGTCCTGGAACAGAAACCGGTATTGAGCCAGCCGTTCGACGATCAGGTGCAGGAACAGCCAATAATCTTCCGGCGCCAGTTGTACATCTGCCGGTGGGTCCAGCAGCGGTGCCAGTTCGCTCTGGAAGCGCTCGAACAACCCGAGGATCAGGGGCTCCTTGCCATGAAAGTGGTAATAGAGATTGCCTGGGCTGATGCCTATTTCGTTGGCGACTTCCATGGTGGAAACGTTCGGTTCGCCCTTCTCATTGAACAACTGCAGGGCGCATTCAAGAATGCGGTCGCGGGTTTTCATCCGGTCTTCTTAGTGATGGAAATCGTGCCACGGCCCAGTGTCTGGCCGTGGAGTGAGCCCTTAGCGCACGCGCACATAGGTTCCCGGCGCCGCTTCCAGGGGCGGGTAGTTCGCGTTGCCCAGGGTCATCTGTGTTTCGTGTTGGGCGCCGGAGCGTTCCTGGACCCAACCCAGCCACTGGGTCCACCAACTGCCCTCGATGTGCTTGGCGTCGTAATACCAGGCTCGCGGGTCGCTGCTCAGTTTCGGGTTTTCGACGTAGTTGGCCTTGGGGTTGCCCGGCGGGTTGAGAATGCTTTGGACGTGACCGCTGTTGGACAGCACGAAGCGCCGCTCGCCACCGAGCAACAGCGTTGAGCGATAGACCGCGTCCCATGGCGTGATGTGGTCATTGATGCCCGCCACGCTGAAGCTGTCCACCGTCACTTTTTGCAGGTCGATCGGTGTGCCGCACACTTCCAGGCCGCCGGGGTGGGTCAAGGGATTGTGCTTGAAGAAGTCCAGTAGGTCGCCATGGTAGGCCGCCGGCAGTCGGGTGCAGTCGTTGTTCCAGTAGAGGATGTCGAACGCCGGCGGCTCCTTGCCCAGGAGGTAGTTGTTGATGAAATAAGTCCAGATCAGGTCATTGGGACGCATCCAGGCAAACACCCGGGCCATGTCGCGGCCATCGAGGATGCCTTTCTGATAGGAGCGGCGCTTGGCGGCTTCCAGGGTCTGCTCGTCAATGAACAGTGTGGCCGGGCTCTCCATCTGGCTGTCCAGCAGGCTCACCAGGTAAGTGGCGCTGGCGACCCGGCGCAGTTGGCGCTTGGCTTGCAGATGGCCTTGCAGGGCAGCGATGGTCATGCCGCCGGCGCAGGCGCCCATCAGGTTGACCTCACGGGCGCCGGTGATCGCCCGGCAGACATTCATGGCTTCTTCCGTCGCCTCGACATAGCTGGACAGGCCCCATTCGCGATGACGTACATCGGGGTTGCGCCAACTGATGATGAACACCTGCAAACCGTTTTTCAGGGCGTACTGGACGAAGCTGTTGGAAGGGCTCAGGTCGAAGATGTAGAACTTGTTGATCTGCGGCGGCACGATCAGCAACGGCTTGGCGTATTGCTTTTCGCTCATGGACTTGTACTGGATCAGCTCGAGCATTTCGTTGCGAAACACCACCGCCCCCGGTGTAGTCGCCAGGGTCTTGCCGACTTCGAAGGCATGAGGTGTGACTTGCCGCGGCAGCCCGTCATTGTGCAGCAGGTCGTCCACCAAGTGGCTGATGCCACGAATCAGGCTGGTACCGCCGGAATTGAACAGCTCCTTGACCGCCAGCGGGTTGAGCAAGGTATTGGAAGGCGATACGGCATCGTTGAGCAGGGCGAAAGCGAAGTGAGCCCGGGCACGGTCATCGGGGCTCATGTCGCATTCGTCGATCCAGCTCTTCATCTGTTTCTGCCAGCTCAGGTAGGCCTGCAGGCTGCGACGGTAGAACGGATTGAGCTCCCAGGTGGGATCGGCGAAACGCTTGTCGTTGGGGTTGGTGGGGTGCAGGGTTTCCCCTAGCAGCACGCGGCCCAACTGGCTGCCCAACTTCAACGCATGCCGGGCGCTGTGCACTGGGTTGCGCAAGCCGTGTACGGCAACACTGCGCAGGGTGGAAAGCAGGTCCCGGCCCCGCAGGCCGGTGACCGCACTTTGTGCGTTGATGAAGTTGGCAGGGGCGGGCATGGAACCCTTCGCCGGTTTGTCGCGCATGAGTCAACTCCTTCGTCATCAGGCTAAAAACAAACACACCGAACCAGACAACATAGTCGCTGTTCCGGGTAGTTGCGCGATCCGGCGTCCTGCCAGGCGCTTTTGGGCGGTGTCAGCCGCCACCCAGCGGCGCGGGATGCGGGTGCATGACCGCGCGCTGACGTTCTTCCTCCAGAAACTTCATGATGATCGGCGCCACAGCCTCGGCCCGGGTAATCAGGAACAGATGGCCGTCGTCGATGATGTGCAGCTGGGCGTTGGGGATGCGCCAGGCCAGCATGCGCATGTTGATCAACGGGATCAGTGGATCGTCGTCGCCGGCCAGCACCAGGGTCGGCTGGTGGATCTTGTGCAGCCAGTGGATGCTGGTCCAGCCCAGGCCGGCGAACAGTTGCCAGTAATAACCCAGCTTGCCGGCCGAACGCACCTTGGCCGCATGACTGGCCGCCAGGCTGGGGTCGCGGCGGAACGAGCCGCCGTAGATCAGTGGGGCGATACGCATAACGTGGGACGGTTGCACGTAGCGCCGGGGGCTGGCCATCATCCACAGCACTTTCGGTTTGCCCGGCACCATCACTGCGCCAGCGGCGGTGGCCGCCAGCACCAGCTTTTTGCAGCGCTCAGGGTAGTCATGGGCAAATTGCTGGGCCAGGGCGCCGCCCCAGGACACGCCGATCACGTTGACCTGTCCGTAATCGAGGTAATCGAGCATCCGCGCGGTGAGTTTTGCCAGGCCGGGAAAGCGATACGGCCGGCTGGGCGTCGACGAGCCGCCGACGCCGGGAACGTCAAAGGCGATGACTTCCAGGTCCGGGTCCAGGGCCTGGATGAACGGGAACACCAGCTCAAGGTTGGCGCCGATGCCGTTGAAAATCAGCAGGGGCGTCAAATGAGGCTTGCCGGGGCGTACCGCGGTGCGCAAGGTCTGGCCATCCAGATCGACGGTACGGAAGATGTACGGTTGCGGCATGCTTCAAGCCCTGTGGGTTGGGTCGCTGTCTTTCATTTTTCCCCCGATCCCTGTGGGAGCGAGCCTGCTCGCGATAAGGCCGTTGCATTCAACATCACTGTTGCCTGACGCACCGCTATCGCGAGCGGGCTCGCTCCCACATTGGATCTGCTGTTAACGCAAGTTTGCGTTCACCAGCGGCGTGGGCCTTGCATTAATGTCGGCTGTTGACATGCTTTCGTGAGTAACCTCACGGCTGCAACAGACGAGTTGCACCAGTTACCGCTCATGCACATACGTGCCCGGCGCCGCTTCTCCCGCCGGATAAGTCTTGTTGCCCAGCACCGTGGGTGCCTTTTTCAGTTTGCCCGAGCGTTCTGCCTGCCAGGCCTGCCAATGCAGCCACCAGGAGTCGGTGTGCTTGGTGGAGTTCTCCTGCCAGTCCTCGGCCTTGGCCGGCATGTCCTCGCTGGTCATGTAGCGCGACTTGGGGTTACCCGGCGGGTTGAGGATGCTTTGGATGTGACCGCTGCTCGACAGCACGAATTCCACCTTGCCGCCAAACAGCTGCGCGGATTTGTAGCAGGACTTCCAAGGGGTGATGTGGTCGTTGGTGCCGGCCAGGGAGAAGATGTCGGCGGTGACCTGCTTGAGGTCGATCGGTGTGCCGCACACTTCCAGTGCATTGGGCCGGATCAGCGGGTTGTTCTTGAACATCTCGATGAGGTCGCCATGGAACGCCGCCGGCAGCCGGGTGGTGTCGTTGTTCCAGAACAGAATGTCGAACACCGGCGGCTCGTTGCCCAGCAGATAGTTGTTGACCCAGTAGTTCCAGATCAGATCGTTGGGACGCATCCAGGCGAAGACCTTGGCCATGTCGCGACCTTCAAGCACGCCGGCTTGATAGGAGTGACGCTTGGCCGCCTCCAGGGTCTGCTCGTCGACGAACAGCGCCACGTCGGTGTCCAGGGTGGTGTCGAGCACGCTCACCAGCAGGGTCAGGGCGTTGACCTTCTTCTCGCCCAGAGCGGCGTAATGCCCCAGCAGCGCGGTGCAAGTGATGCCGCCCGAGCAGGCTCCGAGCATGTTCACATCCTTGCTGCCGGTGATGACCGTGACCACGTCCACCGCTTCCTTGAGTGCCTCGATGTAGGTCGACAGGCCCCACTCGCGCTGCTCCTTGGTGGGGTTGCGCCAGCTGACAATGAACGTCTGCACATTGCTGCGCAGGCAGAAGCGCGCCAGGCTCTTGTCCGGGCTCAGGTCGAAGACGTAGAACTTGTTGATCTGCGGCGGCACCACCAGCAGTGGGCGCTCGTGGACCTGTTCGGTGATGGGGCGGTACTGGATCAACTCCAGCACGTCGTTGCGAAACACCACGGCGCCTTCCGTCACGCCCAGGCTCTTGCCGACTTCGAATGCGCCCATGTCGACCTGGCTCGGCATCCCGCCGTTGTGCACCAGGTCCTTGGCCAGGTGCGAAAGGCCGTCCAGCAGGCTCTTGCCGCCGGTTTCGAAAAAGCGTTTGACCGCCGCCGGGTTGGCTGCCGAATTGGTCGGGGCCATGGCCTCGGTCATCAGGTTGATCACGAAGTGCCCGCGGCTGATGTCCTGGGGCGAAAGGTTGCTCTCGTCGATCCAGGCGTGCAGCTCCTTGCGCCACGCCAGGTAGGTTTGCAGATAGCGTTTGTAGAGCGGGTTCTGGCTCCAGGCCGGGTCGTTGAAGCGACGGTCATCGCCCGCAGGTTGCAGCTCGGATCTGCCGAACAGGACGTTCTTGAGTTCGACGCCGAAATGGGCGACGTGCTTAACGCTGTGCAGCGGTTGTTTGATGGCCTGGGTCAGCACCATTCGGGCAGAGGCCAGCAGATCTTTTCTGCGCAAGCCGACGACAGGATTCAACCCCAGGGTATTTTCCGAGGCTTGGTACTTCAGGTCATCGTTGTTCTTGTTGCTCATCTACGACGCTCCATTGTCCTTCAGACGAGTACCTGGGCCATGCCAGAAAGCCCATAGCCAATGCCAGGTACGCTGCTCGGGTGACCGTTAATTCCGCATCGAGGCAATGAGGAAACATGTGCAAGGAATTCGCCGATTCCTTTGCAGGGAACTTGCCAGCTCCATTGGTTACCCGAGTTTAATTTTTTTCGCAAGCAGGCCAGTCATTGACGTTGCCGCGGGGGCATTCAAGCAGATGAGTCTAGAAAATTCGCCCTAAAGCGCCAGCCCTTGAGTTAGAGCATCAGCTTGACGACCGACTCGTTCGGGTCGCGGGTTTTTCCGGCCGTCTTGAGTTCGGCAAGATAATCGTTCCACAGGTCCTCCTGGCGTACCGCCAACTGGTACAGGTAGTCCCAGGTGAACAGTCCGCTGTCGTGACCGTCGTCGAAGGTCAATTTCAGTGCGTACTGGCCGGCCGGTTCGACCTTGGTCAGGCCGACGCCGATTTTTCCGTATTGCAGGATCGGTTTGCCGTGGCCCTGGACCTCGGCGGAAGGCGAGTGCACCCGCAGGAATTCGGCGGGCAGGTGATACTCCTCGTCCGGCGCGTATTTGAGCGTCAGGGTCTTGGAGGCTTTGTGCAGGTTGATGGCGCTGGGGAGTTTGGTCATGGCCTCTGATCCGTTTCTGAAGGGAGCCTTGATCTGCAAAAACGACAAAGGTCCATGTGGGAGCGAGCTTGCTCGCGATAGCGGTTTGACAGTCAACGCATTGGTTGAATGATACGCCGCCATCGCGAGCAAGCTCGCTCCCACAGGTCCGAGGAAACCTGTCGGTGACTTACAGGATATACCGCGACAGGTCTTCGTTCTCTGCCAGTTCACCCAGGTGGCTGTTGACGTACTCGGCATCGATGAGGATCGGCGCTTCGTTATGGGCGCTGGCCAGGTCGCCGGCACTGAACGAGACTTCCTCGAGCAGGCGTTCGAGCAGGGTGTGCAGGCGCCGGGCACCGATGTTCTCGGTCTTCTCGTTGACCTGCCAGGCGATCTGCGCCAGGCGCTTGATGCCTTCCGGCGCGAACTCGATGTTCAGGCCTTCGGTCTTGAGCAGGGCGCAATACTGTTCGGTCAGGGACGCGTGGGGTTCGCTCAGGATGCGTTCGAAGTCTTCCGGCGTCAGGGCCTTGAGCTCGACGCGGATCGGCAGGCGACCTTGCAGCTCGGGCACCAGGTCGCTGGGCTTGCTCAGGTGGAACGCACCGGAGGCGATGAACAGGATGTGGTCGGTCTTGACCATGCCCAGCTTGGTGTTGACCGTGCAGCCTTCGATCAGCGGCAGCAGGTCGCGTTGCACGCCTTCGCGGGACACGTCGGCGCCGCCGACATTGCCGCGCTTGGCGACCTTGTCGATTTCGTCGATGAACACAATGCCGTGCTGCTCGACGGCCTCTAGGGCCTTGGCCTTCAACTCTTCTTCGTTGACCAGGCGACTGGCTTCTTCATCGCGAACCAGTTTCAGCGCTTCCTTGACCTTGAGCTTGCGGTTCTTGCGCTTGCCCTTGCCCATGTTGGCGAACAGGCTTTGCAATTGATTGGTCATTTCCTCCATGCCGGGCGGCGCGGAGATGTCGACGCCGGCCATTTCGGCCACTTCGATCTCGATTTCCTTGTCGTCGAGCTGGCCTTCGCGCAGGCGCTTGCGGAACAGCTGGCGAGTGTTGGAATCCTGGGTCGCAGCGGATTCGGCGTTGAAGCCCATGCGCGCTGGCGGCAGCAGCGCGTCGAGGATGCGCTCTTCGGCAGCATCTTCGGCACGGTGACGAACCTTGGTGATTTCCTGTTCGCGCAGCAACTTGATGGCGGCATCGGCCAGGTCGCGGATGATCGATTCGACGTCGCGACCGACATAACCGACTTCGGTGAACTTGGTGGCTTCGACCTTGATGAACGGCGCGTTGGCCAGTTTGGCCAGGCGACGGGCGATTTCGGTTTTACCGACACCGGTCGGGCCGATCATCAGGATGTTCTTGGGGGTCACTTCGACGCGCAGCTCTTCAGGCAGCTGCATCCGACGCCAGCGGTTACGCAAGGCGATGGCGACGGCGCGCTTGGCATCGTCCTGGCCGATGATGTGGCGGTTGAGTTCGTGGACGATTTCGCGGGGAGTCATGGACATAGTATTTGGCGGTCCTCAAGCAGGAATGAGCCGTGGCACAGGGCCAGGCTTATTCCGCGAGATCCTGCTCCTCAATGGTCTGGGTGTGGTTGGTGAAGACGCAGATGTCGCCGGCGATGCCCAAGGCAGTCTCGACGATTTCGCGGGCCGACAGATCGGTCTTTTTCAACAGGGCGCTGGCTGCGGCCTGGGCGTAGGCGCCGCCGGAACCCATGGCGATCAGGCCATCCTCGGGTTCAACGACGTCACCGTTACCGGTAATGATCAGCGAGGCGTCCTTGTTGGCGACCGCGAGCATGGCTTCGAGGCGGCTCAGGGAGCGGTCGGTACGCCATTCCTTGGCCAGTTCCACGGCGGCACGCACCAGATGGCCCTGATGTTTCTCAAGCTGGCCTTCGAAACGCTCAAACAGGGTGAAAGCATCGGCGGTGGCCCCGGCGAAGCCGGCGATGACCTGGCCGTGGTACAGGCGGCGGACTTTCTTCGCATTGCCTTTCATCACGGTGTTGCCTAGTGAAACCTGGCCGTCGCCGCCCATGACGACTTTGCCATGACGGCGGACTGAAACGATGGTGGTCAAGGGAAGAGTCTCCACGCAGCGGGGCGAAAATGCCCGGATGGAACTCATATGGGGGTGGCGTGGGTTTTTTCAACTGTGGGGTGGGAGAGGGGACGAGTGGCTTGTTTTGCTTTGAGGGCTGATCACGGCCCCTGTGGCGAGGGGATTTATCCCCGCTGGGGCGCGCAGCGCCCCTAAGATCTGCGGCGCGGTATGGCAGGTCTATCGCATCAAGCCTTTAGGGGCTGCTGCGCAGCCCAGCGGGGATAAATCCCCTCGCCACAGGGCTGCGTTCACCTGCTTCAGCGGCTCTGGCGCTGTTGTAACAAAAGGTTGCTGAAACCGCTGCCGGCCAATTGTTTTTGGGCTTTTGTCAGTTCTTCGCGATTGCTGAACGGACCGACCAGCACCCGATACCAGGTTTCTTCCTTCACCGTGCCGGACTCCACCGCCACGGACTGGCCCAGCAGAATGATCTGCGCGCGTACCTTGTCGGCGTCGGCTTCCTTGCGGAACGAGCCGGCCTGCAGGAAGAACTTCGTCACCGGAGCGGCTTTCTGCACGGGCGGAGCCGGCGGCGGCGTGATGCCGGCCAGGGCTGCCTGAGCGCGAGCGGTGTCGATCTTCGCCGCTTCGGCCGGAGTTACCGGCGTGGTGGGCACCTGTGGCGTCGGCAGGGTTTTCTCCGGCACGGCATCGGGCGGCACGATGACTTCCGATTCCGGCAGCAGGGTGTAGAAGTCGTACTTGGGCTTGACCGGTTGCGTCGGGCTCGGCGGGGTCTTGTTGGCCTCGGCGATGCGCGTGGCTTTCTGTTGCTCTTGGCGCACGCGCTTGACGTCATCGCCCTGGCCCGGCTCCAGTTTCATCAGAAACACAATGAAAGCGCCGACGGTCAGGCCGATAGCCATCCACAACCAGCCGGGAATCGGCTGTTTGGCTGGGGGCTGGTAACGACTGGCGCCGCGTTTGGGTGCAGGTTTTTTCTTGGCGGCCAACTTACATGCGCTCCAGCGTTTCCAGGCCCAGCAGTTCCAGGCCTTGCTTGAGGGTGCGCCCGGTCAGTGCGGCGAGGCGCAGGCGACTCTGCATTTGCTCTGGCGTTTCGGCGTTGAGGATCGGGCAGTTCTCGTAGAAGCTGGAGAACAGACCGGCCACATCGTACAGGTACGCGCACAGGGTGTGTGGGGTGCCTTTGTCTGCGACGTTGTTCAGCACTTCACCGAACTGCGCCAGTTTCGCCGCCAGCTCCTGTTCGTGAGGGGCTTGAAGCACAATCCGGCCGTCGACCTCATCGAAGTTCTTGCCGAGCTTGCGGAACACACCGGCCACGCGGGTGTAGGCGTACAGCAGGTAGGGCGCGGTGTTGCCTTCGAAGTTGAGCATCAGGTCGAAGTTGAAGCTGTAGTCGCTGGTGCGGTGCTTGGACAGGTCGGCGTATTTCACCGCGTCGATGCCCACGACCTTGGCGATCTGGCGCAGTTCGTCTTCGGCCAGGTCCGGGTTCTTGCCCTTGACCAGGGTGTAGGCGCGGTCCTGGGCTTCGCTCAGCAGGTCGATGAGCTTGACCGTGCCACCGTCGCGGGTCTTGAACGGACGACCGTCGGCGCCGTTCATGGTGCCGAAGCCCATGTGTTCCATCTCCATCGGATGGCTCACGAAACCGGCCTGGCGTGCGACTTCGAACACTTGCTGGAAGTGCAGGGCCTGGCGCTGGTCGACGAAATACAGCACTCGATCGGCCTTGAGCACGTTGTTGCGGTAGCGCACGGCCGCCAGGTCGGTGGTGGCGTAGAGGTAGCCGCCGTCAGCCTTGACGATGATCACCGGCAGCGGCTCACCGTCAGCGGTCTTGAACTGCTCGAGGAATACGCACTGGGCGCCGTTGCTTTCCACCAGCATGCCCTTGGCCTTGAGGTCGTTGACCACGTTGATCAGGTCGTCGTTGTAGGCGCTTTCGCCCATCACGTCAGCCATGGTCAATTTGACGTTCAGCAGTTCGTAGATTTTCTGGCAGTGGGACAGGGAGATGTCCTTGAACTTGGTCCACAGCGCCAGGCACTCGGCATCGCCGGCCTGCAGCTTGACCACCAGGCCACGGGCGCGGTCAGCAAATTCGGGCGACTCGTCGAAGCGTTGCTTGGCGGCGCGGTAGAAGTTCTCCAGGTCCGACAGCTCATCGCTGGTGATCGGGTTTTCCTGCAGGTAGGCCATCAGCATGCCGAACTGGGTGCCCCAGTCGCCGACGTGGTTCTGGCGGATCACCGTGTCGCCGAGAAACTCCAGTACCCGGGCCACGCCGTCACCAATGATGGTCGAGCGCAGATGGCCGACATGCATTTCCTTGGCGAGGTTGGGGGCCGAAAGGTCGACCACGGTGCGTTGCAGCGGACCGGCCTTGCGCACGCCGATGCGTTCGTCGGCCAGGGCCGCGTCCAGGCGTGAGGCCAGGGCCTGGGTGTTCTGGAAGAAATTGATGAAGCCTGGGCCGGCAATGTCAGCCTTGCTGACGTTTTCGTCAGCCGGCAGCGCGGCGATGATCTTTTCGGCCAGGTCCCGCGGTTTCATGCCGGCCGGTTTGGCGAGCATCATCGCGATGTTGCTGGCGAAATCGCCGTGGGTCTTGTCACGGGTGTTTTCGACCTGAATCGCCGGCGACAGGCCTTCTGGCAGCACACCTTCAGCGACGAGTTGGGCGATGGCTTGCTGGATGAGCTGGCGAATGGTGTCTTTCATGGTCTTCTCTTTCAACCGCAGGCGCGGCGGCGCTTCGATGCGCTGGTGGAAAAACTGGGCATTATCCGTGGCGAAGGCAAGCTTGCCAACTGTAGCGGGTCGGGTGGGGATGTGTGGTGGCTATTCGGGCCTCATCGCGAGCAGGAAATTGCATTCCAATGTGGGAGCGAGCCTGCTCGCGATGAGGATGTCTGGATCAATACAAATCCACCGGATCCACATCCAGCGACCAGCGCACCGCCCGCCCGCTGGGCATCTGCTCCAGCGCCAGCAGCCAGGTACTTAATAGCCGATGCAAAGGGGCCCGGGCATTGGCCTGTAGTAGAAGTTGAGCCCTGTAACGCCCGGCCCGTCGTTCCATCGGAGCCGGTACCGGGCCCAATAGTTCGATGCCGGTGAGGTTCTGTTGCCCCAGCAAGCGTTCGGCCTCGCTGCAGGCTTCGTCAAGGAACGCTTCGGCCTGCCCGGGCTTATGGGCTTCGGCCCGCAACAATGCCAGGTGAGCAAACGGCGGCAGGCCGGCGCCGCGACGCTCGCTCAAGGCCTGCTCGGCGAAGGCGAAGTAGCCTTGTTCGGTCAGTTGTATCAGCAGCGGATGGTCGGCCAGGTGGGTCTGGATAATTACCTTGCCCGGCTCCTCGGCCCGTCCGGCCCGGCCTGCGACCTGAACGATCAACTGCGCCATGCGCTCGCTGGCACGGAAGTCGCCGGAGAACAGTCCGCCGTCGGCATCAAGGATCGACACCAGCGTGACCCGAGGAAAGTGATGCCCCTTGGCGAGCATCTGCGTGCCCACCAGGATGCACGGCTGGCCTTTCTGAATGGTAGCGAACAACTGATTCATGGCGTCCTTGCGCGAAGTGCTGTCGCGATCGACCCGCAGTACCGGGTAATCGGGAAACAGGATGCCCAGCCGTTCTTCAGCGCGTTCGGTGCCGGCCCCCACCGGGCGCAGGTCCACTTTGCCGCACTGCGGGCAGTGCCTCGGCACTCGTTCGGCGTGGCCGCAATGATGGCAGCGCAGCTCGCCGTGGCGTTGGTGCACGGTCATGCGTGCGTCGCAGCGTTCGCAGCCCGACATCCAGCCGCAGTCATGGCACAGCAGGGTCGGGGCGAAACCCCGGCGGTTGAGGAACACCAAGACCTGTTGCCCGGCGGCCAGGGTCTGGCCGATGGCTTGTTGCATCGGCCCGGAAATGCCGCTGTCCAGCGGACGACTCTTTACATCCAGGCGCAGAAACCGTGGCTGCTTGGCGCCGCCGGCCCGTTCGTTCAGGCGCAGGAGCCCGTAACGTCCGGTGTAGGCATTGTGCAGGCTTTCCAGGGACGGCGTGGCTGAACCGAGAACAATGGGAATGTTTTCCTGGCGCGCCCGCACCAGGGCCAGATCGCGGGCGTGGTAGCGCAGGCCTTCCTGCTGCTTATAAGAGCCGTCATGTTCTTCGTCGATGATGATCAGGCCGGGGTTTTTCATCGGTGTGAACAGGGCCGAGCGGGTGCCGATGATGATGTCGGCCTCACCGTCCCGGGCGGCGAGCCAGGCTTCCAGGCGTTCTCGGTCGTTGACCGCCGAATGCACCAGGGCGATCCGCGCGTTGAACCGTTGTTCGAAGCGCGCCAGGGTCTGTGGCCCAAGGTTGATTTCCGGAATCAGTACCAGGGCCTGCTTGCCGGCTTCCAGGGTCTGGCGGATCAGTTGCAGATAGACCTCGGTCTTGCCGCTGCCGGTGACGCCGGCCAGCAAGAAGGCGTGATAGCTGTCGAAACCGGCGCGAATCGCCTCGCAGGCGGCCCGCTGTTCAGCATTGAGCGGCAGTTCCGGCTGGGCCAGCCAATGCTCATGGCGAACACCCGGAGCGTGCCGGCGGATGTCTACCTGGACCAGGTCCTTGGCCAGCAGCAGGTCGAGGCTGTCCTTGCTGAGCATCAGTTTGCTCAATAGCTGATGGGCCACGCCGTGGGGATGCTGGGCCAGGGTCGCCAGGGCCTCACGCTGACGCGGGGCGCGGGCGATGCGCGGGTCGTCCAGCGAGGCGCCCGGTGCTACCGACCAGAACCGCTCCTGGCGTGCCTCGGCCGGTTCGCCCTGGCGCAACAGTACCGGCAGCGCCCAGCTCAGGGTGTCGCCGAGGCTGTGTTGATAGTACTGGGAGGTCCACAGGCACAGCTTGAACAGCGAGGCGGGCAGCGGCGGCGTCGCATCGAGCAAGGCCAGGGCCGGCTTCAGTTTGTCGGCTGGGACTTCGCTGTGGTCGGCGACCTCGACCAGAATCCCGATCATCTCCCGTCGGCCGAACGGCACCCGCAGGCGCATGCCCGGATGCAACTGCTCACGCAGGACCCCGGCCGGGGCCCGGTAGTCGAACAGGCGGCGCAGAGGCGAAGGCAGGGCGAGGCGCAGGATGGCGTCGGGCACGCGGGAGGGTCTCGATATACAGACAAATTCAGAAGGCTTGGCACAACCCTTGTGGGAGCGAGCCTGCTCGCGATGGCGGAGTGTCAACCAATACCCATGCGGCTGATCCACCGCCATCGCGAGCAGGCTCGCTCCCACAGAAGAGCTTGCGCATGAGGCGGGGAGCCTAGCAGACGGTTGGTACAAGTCATAGCTTGCGTGATTGATGTTGTCTGGTAGAATCCGCGGCCTAATTACGTGCGGTATTCAACAATAGTGTTGGGTGGCGGCACGCTAGCCTGAGGAAAACCCCATGAAAACCGATATCCATCCGGAATACCCAGAAATTGCCGTGACCTGCAGCTGCGGCAATAAGTTCGAAACTCGTTCGACCTACGGCAAAGCCCTGTCGATCGACGTTTGCAACGAATGCCACCCGTTCTACACCGGTAAGCAAAAGACTCTGGATACCGGCGGCCGCGTTCAGAAGTTCGCCGATCGTTTCGGTGCTTTTGGCGCTACCAAAAAAGCCTGAGGCTAATCATTTTGGATGGTCGTTTCGGCTGCTCCAGACTGATGAAGAAGGCGTCCCTTGTGGGCGCCTTTTTTGTGTCCGCGATTTGGCTGAGCAGCGCGCAGGCCTTCTGCCCGGCGCCACCTGGCCTGGCCCATGTGATGGTCCAGAAGGTGGTGGACGGCGATACCCTGCGCCTGGCTGATGGCCGCAGCGTGCGCATGATCGGTCTCAACAGTCCTGAACTGGGGCGTCGAGGGCGTTCCGATGAGCCGTTCGCCGTCGCTGCACGCCGGCGCCTTGAGGCATTGGTGGGCGCCAGTGCGGGACGCGTGGGGTTGCTGCCCGGCAAGGAAGACAAGGATCGCTACGGTCGCACGCTGGCCCATGTCTACAGCGCCGACGGTCAGAACCTGGAAGCGCAGTTGCTCGCCGAGGGCTTGGGATTTCACGTGGTGGTCGCGCCGAATGTCGATCTGGCGCATTGTCAGCGCGCTGCCGAACGCCAGGCGCGGGAAGCGGGCGTCGGGGTGTGGAAGCGTTCGCCTGTGCTTGAGGCGTACAATATCAAGGCACCAGGCTTTGCCGTGCTCACTGGCCGCGTGATCGACGTCTCGCGCAATCGCGGCGGTATTTGGCTCCAGTTGGAGGGGCCGGTTGTATTGCGCGTTGCCCCCAATCTGGTGAGTCGCTTCGATATGGCGTCGCTCGAGCGACTCAAAGGCAAGCGGATCGAAGCGCGTGGCTGGGTGGTCGACCGTTCGCGTCGCGGCGGGCTTGAGCCGGGGCAGGCGCGCTGGTTACTGCCGTTGACCGATTCAGGGATGTTGAGTCGCGCGTCTCGATAAAAAATTGTAGACATTTATGCTTCTGATTGTATGCATGTAGGCCTTGTGTTCTGCGGCTCTTGGCCCAAAGTCGTAGGGGGGCGCGCTTGACAGGGGTGACTGGTCAGTCTTGTAGGGACTTTGCGAGGCGCGTATCCTCGGCGGTCCGTCTGTCCAACACAGTAAAAAGCGGAATGCCCACATGTCTGATCTGAAAACTGCCGCTCTCGAATATCACGCTAATCCTCGTCCAGGGAAGCTGAGTGTCGAGCTCACCAAGGCCACCGCTACTGCCCGCGATCTGTCGCTGGCCTACAGCCCCGGCGTAGCCGAACCAGTACGCGAAATCGCTCGCGACCCTGAGCTGGCCTACAAATACACCGGCAAGGGCAACCTGGTGGCAGTCATTTCCGACGGCACCGCGATTCTCGGCCTGGGTAACCTCGGCCCATTGGCCTCCAAGCCGGTCATGGAAGGCAAGGGCGTTTTGTTCAAGCGTTTCGCCGGTATTGACGTGTTCGACATCGAAGTCGACTCCGAAAGCCCGCAAGCTTTCATCGACACTGTCAAGCGTATCTCCATCACCTTCGGTGGCATCAACCTGGAAGACATCAAGGCGCCTGAGTGCTTTGAGATCGAACGTGCCCTGATCGAGCAGTGCGACATTCCAGTGTTCCACGATGACCAGCACGGCACCGCGATCGTGACCGCGGCCGGCATGATCAATGCCCTGGAAATCGCTGGCAAAACCCTGCCACAAGCCAAGATCGTCTGCCTGGGTGCCGGCGCTGCGGCCATCTCCTGCATGAAGTTGCTGGTGAGCATGGGCGCCAAGATCGAAAACATTTTCATGGTTGACCGTACCGGCGTGATCCATTCCGGCCGTGACGACCTGAACCAGTACAAGGCCGTGTTTGCCCACGCCACTGACAAGCGCTCCCTGGCCGACGCGCTGGACGGTGCCGACGTATTCGTTGGCCTGTCGGGTCCGAACCTGCTGAGCCCGGAAAACCTGCTGCGCATGGCGCCGAACCCGATCGTGTTCGCCTGCTCGAACCCGGATCCGGAAATCTCCCCGGAACTGGCTCACGCTACCCGCAGCGACGTGATCATGGCCACCGGCCGTTCGGACTACCCGAACCAGGTCAACAACGTACTGGGCTTCCCGTTCATTTTCCGTGGTGCCCTGGACGTTCGCGCCAAGCGCATCAACGAAGAAATGAAAGTCGCGGCCGCCAACGCCCTGCGCGAACTGGCCAAGCTGCCAGTGCCTCAGGAAGTGTGCGATGCCTACGGCGGCATCAAGCTGGAATTTGGTCGTGAGTACATCATTCCCAAGCCAATGGATGCCCGCCTGATCACCCTGATCTCCGACGCCGTGGCCAAGGCCGCGATCGAGACCGGCGTAGCTACCCTGCCGTATCCGAAGAACTACCCGCTCAAGAGCGTGGATGACGTGTTCAACGGTTAAGCCGTTGTAGCGTTCAATAAAAAGCCCCGGCTCTTCTTTGAGTCGGGGCTTTTTTGTACCTGCCGATTTTGTGTGACCACCGCAAATCCTGTGGGAGCCGAGCTTGCTCGCGATTGCAGTCTGGTATTCAGCATGGATGCAAGCTGACCTGCCGCCATCGCGAGCAAGCTCAGCTCCTACAGGGGAGTGTGTAATTTGAGGGCCTGAAAAAAGCCCCGCGCTTCTTTCGAAGGCGGGGCTTTTGCGAGAGGCCCGATCAGAACAAATCGATCGGCGCCGCCTCATCCGCCGGTAGCGGGCTGCCTGGCGCTACGCCGTTGCCCAGCTCGTTGACTGACGGTGGGGTGTCTTCGCTCTTGAACAGCTCGAAGTACGCTCCCGGAGTGCCTGGGGTGGCTGCTCGGCCGCTGACCGGGTCAACCCGCAGGCTGAGGATGCCTTCGGGTTCCGGTTGGGTGTGTGGCGGTTTGTCCTTGAGGGCAGCGCCCATGTAACTCATCCAGATCGGCAGCGCCACGGTGCCGCCGTATTCGCGCCGACCGAGGCTTTCAGGCTGGTCGAACCCGGTCCAGACGGTGGTGACGTAATCGCCGTTGTAGCCCGAGAACCAGGCGTCCTTGGATTCGTTCGTGGTGCCGGTCTTGCCGGCCAGGTCGGTACGGCCCAGGGCCAGGGCGCGGCGGCCGGTGCCGAGCTTGATCACGTCCTGCAGCATACTGTTGAGAATGTAGGTGGTGCGGCCATCGATGATGCGCTCGGCGATGACCGGCGCTTGCGGTACGGCTGGCGCTGTCGTGGCTTCACTTGGTGTTGCCTCTACCGTGAACGTCTCGCTGGCCGGTGCGGCGACGCCGTCGCTGGCCTGTTCGCCTGAAGGCACCCGTGGTGGGTTGGCGAGGAACAACGTGTCGCCGTTGCGGCTTTCGATCTTGTCGATGAGGTACGGGGTGACTTTGTATCCGCCATTGGCGAACGTGCTCCAGCCCGTGGCGATTTCCATCGGGGTCAGGGTTGCGGTGCCCAGGGCCAGGGACAGGTTGCGCGGCAAGTCCTGCTTGTTGAAGCCGAACTTGCTGATGTAGTCGATGGTACGGTCCACACCCAGCGCCTGCAGCAAACGGATCGATACCAGGTTACGCGACTTGTACAGCGCTTCGCGCATGCGGATCGGACCCAGGAAGGTATTGGTGTCGTTCTTCGGGCGCCAGACCTTGTCCAGGTATTCGTCGACAAACACGATCGGTGCGTCATTCACCAGGCTGGCGGCGGTGTAGCCGTTATCGAGGGCGGCGCTGTACACGAACGGTTTGAAGCTTGAACCCGGCTGGCGCTTGGCCTGCATCGCACGATTGTAATTGCTCTGCTCGAAGGCGAAGCCACCGACCAGGGACCGGATGGCGCCGTCCTGCGGGTCAAGCGACACCAGGGCGCCTTGGGCGGCCGGGATCTGGCTGAACTTGAGGGTGTTGTCCGGCTGGCGCTGTACCCGGATCAGATCACCCACCTGGGCGACGTCCGACGGTTGTCGGGGGTTGGCGCCCATGCTGTTGGTGTTGAGGAATGGGCGGGCCCATTTCATGGTCTCCCAGCTCACGTGCTCTTCCAGCTCGCCATTGCGGGTCAGCACCATGATGCCGTCCTTGTCCACCTGAGTGACGATCGCCGGTTCCAGGCTGCTGATGGTGCGCTGCTTGGTCAATTCCTCGGCCCAGGCTTCTTTGGTCTTGCCTGGCAGGCGCGATTCAGGCCCGCGGTAGCCGTGGCGCTGATCGTAGGTGATCAGGCCCTCGTGCAGCGCGGTGTTGGCCATCTCCTGCAGATTGCTCGGCACCGTGGTGACCACGCGGAAACCCTCGGTGTAGGCGTCGCTGCCATAACGCCCAACCATCTCGGCACGGGCCATTTCGGCGATGTACGGCGCGTTCACCTCGGGGGTCGGCACGTGGTAGCTGGCGTTCAGAGGCTCATTGATCGCTGCGGTGTATTCGGCCTCGCTGATCTTGCCCAGCTTGTACATGCGCCCCAGGATCCAGTCGCGACGTTCCTTGCTGCGCGCCGGGTTGGCCAGTGGATTGAAGCGCGACGGTGCCTTGGGCAGGCCGGCGATCATCGCCATCTGCGCCAGGCTCACATCACGAATCGACTTGCCGTAATACACCTGCGCCGCCGCCTCGATACCGTAGGCGCGGTTGCCCAGGTAGATCTTGTTGACGTACAGCTCCAGGATCTCGTCCTTGGTCAGCTGTCGCTCGATTTGCAGGGCCAGGAGGATCTCGGTGGTCTTGCGCGAGAAGCTGCGCTCACTGGTCAGGAAGAAGTTTTTCGCCACCTGCATGGTGATGGTGCTGCCACCGGACTGGATATGGCCGCTTTTGATCAGCTGGCTAGCCGCCCGCATCAGGCTGCCCGGATCGACGCCGTAGTGATTGGCGAAGTTGTCGTCTTCAGCACTTAGTAACGCATTGATGAAATTGGGGGGAATGTCGGCGAAACGGATCGGCGTGCGGCGCATTTCGCCAAACTCTGCGATCAACTTGTCGTCGCTGCTGTACACCCGCAATGGAATCTGCAACTGAATACTTCTCAGCGCCTCCACGGACGGCAATCCCGGACTAAGGTAAAGAAACGCACCGCTCAGACCCAGGAGCAGTCCGCAGAAAACGGCGAGGATGGACCATCCGAAAAATTTCAGCAGACGAATCAAGGCTTTTGGATATCCAGGCAAAGAATGAAAAGGCGCCAGGTGCAGGGAAGGACCCGTGCTTGCAACAAAGCGAAAAAAAACGCTGGGCATTATAAGCATTTTTTTTCGTCGGTAACGCCACCCGGACGTCCGTCGGGCCGGAGTGATTGAACGCAACGCATATTAGAGAGTCCGTAACTCACGGATAGTCATAGGGAATTGGTAGTGCTACGACTCTTCAATAAAAAAGCCCATACGCTTTTGGGGATAGACATCAGTTCCACGTCGGTGAAGCTGCTCGAGTTGAGCCGCCAGGGTGACCGCTACCGTGTCGAGTCTTACGCGGTCGAGCCGTTGCCGGCCAACGCCGTGGTCGAAAAGAACATCGCCGAGCTCGAGGGCGTGGGCCAGGCATTGTCACGGGTGCTCGCCAAGGCCAGAACACCCTTGCGCAACGTGGCGGTGGCTGTAGCGGGGTCGGCGGTGATCACCAAGACCATCGAGATGGACGCCGGACTTTCCGACGACGACATGGAAAACCAGCTCAAGATCGAAGCCGATCAATACATTCCTTATCCGCTGGACGAGGTGGCCATCGACTTCGAAGTCCTGGGCGTTTCACCGCGCAGCGCCGAGCGGGTCGAGGTGCTGTTGGCCGCCTGTCGCAAGGAAAACGTCGAAGTTCGCGAGGCTGCGCTGGCGCTCGCCGGGCTCACGGCCAAGGTGGTCGATGTGGAGGCCTACGCGCTGGAGCGCGCCTTCGGGCTGCTTGCCACGCAACTGGCCGCGTCCCAGGAGCGGCTGACGGTGGCGGTGATCGACATAGGCGCCACCATGACCACCCTGAGCGTGCTGCATAACGGGCGCATCATCTATACCCGCGAACAATTGTTCGGCGGTCGCCAGCTCACCGAAGAAATCCAGCGCCGCTACGGCCTGTCACCCGAGCAGGCCGGGCAGGCAAAGAAGCAGGGTGGCCTGCCGGACGATTACCTCGGTGAGGTCCTGCAACCTTTTCGCGAGGCCCTGGTGCAACAGGTATCGAGGTCCTTGCAGTTTTTCTTCGCCTCGGGCCAGTACAGTGCGGTGGACCACATCCTCTTGGCTGGAGGCACCGCCTCGGTCGCAGGCCTGGACCGGCTGATCGAACAGCGCCTGGGCACGCCGACCCAGGTGGCCAACCCGTTTTCCAACATGGCCCTGGGCAGCAAGGTCAACGCCGGTGCCCTGGCCAGTGACGCACCGGCCTTGATGATTGCCTGCGGGCTGGCCCTCAGGAGCTTCGACTGATGGCGCGGATCAACCTTCTTCCCTGGCGAGAGGAGCTGCGTGAGGAGCGTCGCAAACGCTTTTTGCTGGCATTGGTGGGCGCATTGGTCGGTGCGGTGGGCCTGACGCTGATTGCGGTCCGCTACCTGGACAGTGCCATTGACCACCAGATGGCTCGCAACAGTCATATCAGCGAGCAGATAGCCGTGCTGGACGAGCGCATCAAGCAGATCAGCGAACTCAAGGCCCGCCGCCAGCAACTGCTGGAGCGCATGCGCATCATCCAGGACTTGCAGGGTAACCGGCCGGTGAGCGGGCGCATCTTCGATCAACTGGCGCGCACCCTGCCTGACGGGGTGTATTTCACCGAAGTGAAGATGGAAGACAAGACCCTCTCCATCAAGGGCGCGGCGGAATCGAACAACCGGGTCTCGGACCTGATGCGTAACCTGGACTCATCGGACCTGTTCGATGCGCCCAGCCTGACGGAAGTCAAGGCCACCACGGCCGGTCAGCTCGATCAGGCCAACGTCTTCCAGCTGACGGTTCGCCAGACCCGTCCGGCCATTGTCGAGGACGCCCAATGAAGCCGGGAGAGTGGTTCGAAGCGCTGCGCAAGATCGACATCAGTGAGCTGGATACCAACAACATTGGCTCCTGGCCGATGCCGGTCAAATGGTTGAGCGGCATCCTGCTGGTCATCCTGGTGCTGGGGTTGGGCTACAACTTTGCCTTGAGTGACCTGGAGAACCAACTGCAGCAAGTGCGCGGAGAAGAAAACACCCTCAAGGCACAGTTTGCGGGCAAAGCTCACATGGCCGCGAACCTGGAGCGCTACACCGAACAGATGAAGCAGATGGAAGCCTCCTTCGGCGTGCTGTTGCGGCAATTGCCCAGTGACACCGAAGTGCCAGGCCTGCTGGAGGACATCACCCGTACCGGTCTGGG
The DNA here is from genome assembly GCF_900156295.1 of Pseudomonas sp. A214. Lineage (NCBI taxonomy): Bacteria > Pseudomonadati > Pseudomonadota > Gammaproteobacteria > Pseudomonadales > Pseudomonadaceae > Pseudomonas > Pseudomonas sp. A214. The sequence continues at coordinate 289,936 of NZ_LT707062.1, read as the reverse complement.
CAGTGGTCTGGAGTTCGAGGAGATCAAGCTGTTACCGGAGGTCACCCAGCCGTTTTACATCGAACTGCCGATCCAGATTACTGTGACCGGCGACTATCATGACCTGGCAACCTTCGTCAGCGGCGTTGCCGGACTGCCACGGATCGTCACGCTGCACGATTTCGACATCGCCCCGATGGAGCCCGACGCAGGAGCGAAACTGCGCATGAGCATCCAGGCCAAGACCTACCGGTACAACGAGCAGGAGGTGCAGCCATGAAGCCGGCTTGGCGCATTATCCTGCTGGCGGGGCTGGTCGTGCTGGCGGGCTGCAACAACGATAACGGCTTCAGCGACCTGGACGCCTACATGAACGAAGTGCGGCTGCGCCCGCCCGGCAAGATCGAGCCAACGCCGACGTTCAGGCCTTACGAAACCTTCACTTACAGCGCCGCCGACCTGCGCAGCCCGTTTTCACGGCAGGTCAGGGTGGATCAGGCCGGCCGCCAGAAGGGGGCACGCAACGTCCGGCCCGACCCGACTCGGGTCAAGCAATACCTGGAAGGCTTCAACATCGAGCAGTTTGAAATGGTCGGGACGATTTCCAACGTCAGCGGCTCCTTCGCGCTCCTGCGCGGCGCGGGCGGGGTGCACCGGCTCAAGGTCGGTGACTATCTGGGACGCAACGACGGGCGGATCGTCGGCATTAGCGCCACCCAGGTCGAGGTGGTCGAAATCGTTCCTGATGGCGAGGGCGCCTGGCTGGAACGGCCACGGACCATTCCTCTGAAAGAGCACTCAATAGTGGAACTCGAACAATGAACAGGTTTTTTCCAGCCCTCGGTATTTCGCTATGGATAGCGCTGTTGTCGCCGATGGTTCATGCGGTCAATCTGAAAACGCTGGATGTCGCGGCGCTGCCGGGGGACCGCATCGAGTTGAAACTCACCTTCGACGGGCCGCCCCCTGCGCCTCGGGGCTACACGACCGAGCAGCCGGCCCGGATCGCTCTGGATCTGCCGGGGGTGACCAGCCAGTTGGCCCACAAGAGACATGATCTTGGTGCTGGCAATGCGCGAAGCGCCACGGTGGTCGAGGCGGCTGATCGTACCCGTCTGATCATTGGCCTTACCCAGCTTGCGCCCTATACCGCGCGGGTGGAGGGCAACAGCCTGCTCGTGGTGGTCGGCAAGGGAGCGGTTGCCAGCGCTACTGCCCAGGCGCCACGCCCGGCGGCTCCCAGCGCTGTGCCCACCAGAGCCAGTGCGCCGGTGGGCAAGGCGATCCGAGGGGTAGATTTCCAGCGCGGCACCCAGGGCGAAGGCAACGTGGTGATCGATCTGTCGGACCCCTCGATCGCCCCGGACATCCAGGAGCGTGAAGGCAAGATCATCCTCAACTTCGCCAAGACCCGGTTACCCGAACCGCTGCGCGTGCGCCTGGACGTCAAGGACTTCGCCACCCCGGTGCAGTTCGTCAATGCCAGTGCCGGCGCCGACCGGGCCACCATCAGCATCGAACCCAGCGGTACTTTCGATTACTCCACCTACCAGACGGACAACAAATTGACCGTCAGTGTCCGACCCATGACTGTCGAGGATCTGCAAAAACGCGATGCTAGTCGCGAGGCCTACAGCGGTGAAAAGCTGTCCCTCAACTTTCAGGACATCGAGGTGCGCTCGGTCCTGCAACTGATTGCCGATTTCACCAACCTCAACCTGGTGGCCAGTGACACGGTGCAGGGCGGCATTACCCTGCGCCTGCAAAATGTGCCTTGGGACCAGGCGCTGGACCTGGTGCTCAAGACCAAAGGGCTGGACAAGCGCAAGGTCGGCAATGTGCTGCTGGTCGCCCCCGCCGACGAAATCGCGGCCCGTGAGCGCCAGGAACTCGAATCCCAGAAGCAGATTGCCGACCTGGCGCCGCTACGGCGTGAGCTGTTGCAGGTCAACTATGCGAAGGCTGCGGACATCGCCAAGCTGTTCCAGTCGGTGACCAGCGCCGAAGCCAAGGCCGATGAGCGCGGTACGATCACGGTCGATGAGCGAACCAACAACATCATTGCCTACCAGACCCAGGACCGGCTCGACGAACTGCGCCGGATCGTGGCGCAGCTAGATATCCCGGTGCGCCAGGTGATGATCGAGGCGCGGATTGTCGAGGCCAACGTTGACTACGACAAGAGCCTGGGCGTGCGCTGGGGTGGATCGATCCAGAACAAAGGCAACTGGAACACTTCAGGGGTCACCACCGGCGACTCCACCACCATCGGCACGCCGGGCAGCACCAGCACCAACCAGCCGTTTGTCGATCTGGGCGCGTCGGGCAATACCTCCGGCATCGGCATCGCCTTCATCACCGACAATGTACTGCTGGACCTGGAATTGACGGCCATGGAGAAAACCGGCAACGGGGAAATCGTCTCTCAGCCCAAGGTGGTGACGTCCGACAAAGAGACGGCAAAAATCCTCAAGGGCACGGAGATTCCCTATCAGGAAGCCAGTTCCAGTGGTGCCACCTCGGTGTCGTTCAAGGAGGCCTCGCTGTCTCTGGAGGTGACCCCGCAGATCACCCCGGACAACCGCATCATCATGGAGGTCAAGGTCACCAAGGATGAGCCGGATTACCTGAACAAGGTGAATGATGTGCCGCCAATCAAGAAAAACGAAGTCAACGCCAAGGTGCTGGTCAATGACGGCGAGACCATTGTGATTGGCGGGGTTTTCTCAAATACTCAGAGCAAGGTCGTAGATAAGGTGCCATTTCTTGGCGATGTGCCGTATCTTGGCCGCCTTTTCCGGCGTGATGTGGTTTCGGAGCAAAAATCCGAGCTGCTGGTGTTCCTCACTCCGCGTATCATGAATAACCAGGCGATTGCTGTGAGTCGTTGATTCTGTGCGAAATTTGATTCTTGTTGGGCCGATGGGCGCTGGAAAAAGCACCATCGGCCGTTTGCTGGCCAAAGAGCTGCGCCTGCCATTCAAAGATTCCGACAAGGAAATTGAATTGCGCACGGGTGCCAATATCCCATGGATCTTCGATAAGGAAGGCGAGCCCGGCTTTCGTGACCGTGAGCAGGCGATGATCGCCGAACTGTGCGCGTTCGACGGCGTGGTACTGGCCACCGGTGGCGGCGCGGTGATGCGCGAGGCCAATCGTCGGGCATTGCATGCCGGCGGACGAGTGGTCTATCTGCACGCCTCCGTCGAGCAGCAGGTGGGTCGCACCGCTCGGGATCGTAACCGTCCGCTGTTGCGCACCGCCGACCCGGCCAAGACCTTGCGCGACCTGCTGGAGCTGCGTGATCCGCTGTACCGGGAGATTGCTGATCTGGTGGTGGAAACCGACGAGCGGCCGCCGCGGATGGTGGTGCTGGACATTCTTGATCGCCTGCAGCAACTGCCACCCCGTTAATGCGTCGCGGGAAATGCGCTATCCTCGGCGTCCCGTCATGGCCCGCCGGGACGTGGCCGATGGCCATCGATTGACATCACAACAGGCACCGTGGACTTTCGTTAATTGCAGGCAGGACGCCTGATTCCATCTTCACTGTGGGGACACATGCAGACACTTAAGGTCGACCTGGGCGAGCGCAGCTACCCGATTCACATTGGCGAAGGTTTGCTGGACCGGCCCGACTTGCTGGCGCCGCATATCGCCGGACGGCAAGTGGCGATTATCTCCAACGAAACCGTCGCACCTTTGTATCTGGAGCGTCTGACCCGCAGCCTGTCGGCTTTCTCGGTCATTTCCGTGGTGCTGCCTGACGGCGAAGCCTTCAAGAATTGGGAAACCCTGCAGCTTATTTTCGATGGCCTGCTGACCGCGCGGCATGACCGCCGCACCACGGTGGTGGCCTTGGGCGGCGGCGTGATCGGCGACATGGCCGGTTTCGCCGCCGCTTGCTATCAGCGCGGTGTTGATTTCATCCAGATCCCCACGACCCTGTTGTCCCAGGTGGACTCGTCGGTGGGCGGCAAGACCGGGATCAACCATCCGCTGGGCAAAAACATGGTGGGTGCTTTCTACCAGCCCAACGTGGTGCTGATCGACACCGCGACCCTCAATACATTGCCCGCCCGCGAGCTGTCTGCGGGGCTGGCTGAAGTCATCAAGTACGGGCTGATCTGCGACGAACCGTTCCTGGGCTGGCTGGAAGAAAACGTCGACCGCCTGCGTGCGCTGGATCAGGCTGCGCTGACCTACGCTATCGAACGTTCCTGTGCGGCCAAGGCTGCGGTGGTCGGTGCCGATGAGCGCGAGTCGGGCGTGCGCGCCACGCTCAACCTGGGGCATACCTTTGGCCACGCCATCGAAACCCACATGGGCTATGGTGTCTGGCTCCATGGCGAAGCGGTTGCGGCCGGTACGGTCATGGCCCTGGAGATGTCCGCGCGTTTGGGCTGGATCAGTGAACAGGAGCGCGATCGCGGTATTGCTCTGTTCCAGCGCGCCGGGTTGCCGGTGATCCCGCCCGAAGAAATGACCGAAGCCGATTTTCTCGAACACATGGCAATCGACAAAAAAGTGATCGACGGTCGCCTGCGTCTGGTGCTGCTGCGCCACATGGGCGAAGCTGTGGTGACCGACGATTATCCGAAAGAGGTTCTACAGGCCACGCTGGGAGCGGATTATCGCGCCCTGGCTCAGCTTAAAGGTTAATAAGATTCCGATGACTAGTTTGCATGCCGACGAGGCTTTCCTCGGCCATTTCCAGTTGAGTCATGACCCTTTCGCGCCACGGGTTCCAGGCTTCAAGTTTTTCCCCGCCCAACGCAAACCGGTTCTGGGCCAGTTGCATCACCTGGCGCGTTACAGCCAGCTGTTGCTGGTGGTCACCGGCCCTCAAGGCAGCGGCAAGACCTTGCTGCGCCAGGCCCTGGTGGCCAGCACCAACAAACAGTCGGTGCAAAGCGTGGTGGTGTCGGCTCGTGGCGCCGGTGATGCAGCCGGTGTATTGCGTCAGGTGGCCCAGGCGCTGAATGTCGCCCAGGCTGAAGTCGGTGCGATTCTGGATCAGATCGTGCAACTGGCGCTGACCGGGCAGGAAGTCTATCTGCTGGTGGACGACGCCGAGCAACTCGACGAGTCGGCCCTGGAAGCCTTGCTGGCTCTGGCTGCCGGTGCGCCGGAAGGCCGTCCCCACGTCTTCCTGTTTGGTGAGTCGTCGCTGATCGCCGATCTGGAGCAGCTGAATCTTGAGCAAGAGCGCTTCCACGTCATTGAGCTGGCGCCCTACACCGAAGAAGAAACCCGTGAATACCTGGCCCAACGCCTTGAAGGCGCCGGTCGGGGCATCGAACTTTTCACCGCGGATCAGATCTCTGAGATTCACGAAAGCTCCGATGGCTGGCCTGGAAATATTAATCAGGTGGCCCGCGATGCTCTCATCGAAGTCATGATTGCCAGCCGCTCAGCGGTAAAGCGTCCAAGTATGGGGTTCAACATGCCGAAGAAACACGTATTGGCGATTTCCGCCGTCGTCGTGGTCGCGATCGCCGCCGCCTGGCTGATGCCGGGTCGCAGCAAGGCGCCGACCACCGGCGCACCCGCCAACGAGCAGGCACAACTGCCTCTGGGCCAGGACGCAGCGCAGCCCAATGGCGGTGCTCCGGAGGTGGAGTTCGCCGGTAACACTCAGCCGATGCCGCTGCCGCTGGTCGGCCAGTCGCAACCGGTCATGCGCAGTCCCTTGGCTGAGGCCGCTGGCGGTATCACCGAGGGTGACGACGGCGCGCCACCACCGATCGATGACACCAGCGATACGCCGCCAACCGTGACGACCAGCGCCCCACCGGCGGGTGTGCCAGCTGGCCCGGCACCAGCGCCAACTCCAGCCCCAGCCCCGGCGCCCGCTCCGGCCGCCAAACCAGCGCCGGCTCCCGCCCAGGTGGCCACCGCCAAACCTGCTCCAGCTCCGGCCGCCAAGCCGGCCACTCAGACCGCTGGCGGTAACTGGTACGCCGGTCAGGCTCCAGGCAGCTACGTGGTACAGATCCTCGGCACCAGCTCCGAAGCGTCTGCGCAAAAATTCGTCAAGGAGCAGGGCGGCGAGTACCGTTATTTCAAGAAAATGCTCAACGGCAAACCGCTTTATGTCATCACCTACGGCAATTTCGCCAACCGTGATGCAGCCGTTTCCGCCATCAAGGCCTTGCCAGCGAAGGTTCAGGCTGGTAAACCTTGGCCTCGCACTGTCGCCAGCGTCCAACAGGAACTGGCAGCAACTCGCTGAAGATTCGGCGGCCTTACCCAGGCCGCCTCTCCCGGCACCTCAAAATTTCCGCAAGGGCGAGCGACCTTTCAGGCCGCGCGCCTTGTGGTGTCTGCGTCACAGTAGCGTTTGAGTCGCAGCGGTCGAACCCAAAAAAGTTTTGACTAGCACAGCGTATAGCTTTAAACCTTTCACAAATGCGACATGGATTTGCGACGTTTCGTCGTCAAATTTGTGAGCCCTTGTGTCGGTGTGTACAATGACCTCCCTTTTGCCTCCGCAAAGCTGGCGTACGTTCGGCGCGGCACGCAACTGGCTGAATTGAAAAGAAATTTGCCTCGATAAGAGGCAGCCTGGTGAGAAAGTGTCTATGAAAGCAGGTCTGTACCAACCAGATGAATTCAAGGATAACTGCGGTTTCGGCCTGATTGCTCATATGCAGGGCGAACCCAGCCATACCCTTTTACAAACGGCCATTGAGGCCCTGACCTGCATGACCCACCGTGGTGGGATCAACGCCGACGGCAAGACCGGTGACGGTTGTGGCTTGCTGATTCAAAAGCCTGACGAGTTCCTGCGTGCCATTGCCCAGGAAACGTTTGGCGTGACCCTGCCCAAGCAGTACGCGGTGGGCATGGTGTTCTTCAATCAGGACCCGGTGAAGGCCCAAGCGGCTCGCGAAAACATGAATCGCGAGATCCTGGCCGCCGGCCTGCAATTGGTGGGCTGGCGCAAGGTGCCGATCGACACCAGCGTCCTCGGCCGCCTGGCCCTTGAGCGTCTGCCGCAGATCGAACAAGTGTTCATCGCGGGCGAAGGTCTGAGCGACCAGGACATGTCGATCAAGCTGTTCAGCTCCCGTCGTCGTTCGTCCGTGGCCAACGCCGCCGACACCGATCACTACATCTGCAGCTTTTCCCACAAGACCATCATCTATAAAGGCCTGATGATGCCGGCGGACCTGACCGCCTTCTATCCGGACCTGAGCGACGAGCGCCTGAAAACCGCGATCTGCGTGTTCCACCAGCGCTTTTCCACCAACACCCTGCCGAAATGGCCGCTGGCCCAGCCATTCCGCTTCCTCGCCCACAACGGCGAGATCAACACCATCACCGGCAACCGCAACTGGGCGCTGGCCCGTCGCACCAAGTTCGCCAACGATCTGATGCCGGATCTGGAAGAGCTCGGCCCGCTGGTCAACCGTGTGGGCTCGGACTCCTCGAGCATGGACAACATGCTGGAACTGATGGTCACCGGCGGCATCGACCTGTTCCGTGGCGTGCGCATGCTGGTGCCGCCGGCCTGGCAGAACGTCGAGACCATGGACCCGGACCTGCGTGCGTTCTACGAATACAACTCCATGCACATGGAACCGTGGGACGGCCCGGCCGGTATCGTCATGACCGACGGCCGCTACGCCGTGTGCCTGCTCGACCGTAACGGTCTGCGTCCGGCGCGCTGGGTAACCACCACCAACGGGTTCATCACCCTGGCTTCGGAAATCGGTGTCTGGAACTACCAGCCCGAAGACGTCATCGCCAAGGGCCGTGTGGGCCCGGGCCAGATTTTCGCCGTGGACACCGAAACCGGCCAGATCCTCGACACCGACGCCATCGACAACCGTCTCAAGTCCCGTCATCCGTACAAGCAATGGCTGCGCAAGAACGCCCTGCGCATTCAGGCGACCATGGAGGACAACGATCACGGTTCGGCTTTTTACGACGTCGATCAGCTCAAGCAGTACATGAAGATGTACCAGGTGACGTTCGAAGAGCGTGACCAGGTGCTGCGTCCGTTGGGTGAGCAGGGCTACGAAGCGGTCGGTTCCATGGGCGACGACACGCCGATGGCCGTGCTGTCCCAGCGCGTGCGTACGCCGTACGACTATTTCCGCCAGCAGTTCGCTCAGGTGACCAACCCACCGATCGACCCGCTGCGCGAAGCGATCGTGATGTCCCTGGAAATCTGCCTCGGTGCCGAGCGCAACATCTTCCAGGAGTCGCCGGAACACGCCTCGCGTGTCATCCTCAGTTCGCCGGTCATTTCCCCGGCCAAATGGCGCTCGCTGACCAACCTCGACCGCCCGGGTTTCCAGCGTCAGGTCATCGACCTGAACTACGACGAAAGCGTCGGCCTTGAAGCGGCGATCCGCAACGTTGCCGACCAGGCTGAAGAAGCCGCGCGCGCCGGTCGCACCCAAATCGTGCTGACCGACCGTCACATCGCCCCGGGCAAGTTGCCGATCCACGCGTCGTTGGCCACCGGTGCGGTGCACCATCGCCTGACCGAAAAAGGCCTGCGTTGCGATTCCAACATCCTGGTGGAAACCGCCACCGCTCGCGATCCGCATCACTTTGCGGTGCTGATCGGTTTCGGTGCCTCGGCGGTGTATCCGTTCCTGGCCTATGAAGTGCTGGGTGACCTGATCCGTACCGGTGAAGTGCTGGGCGACCTCTATGAGGTGTTCAAGAACTACCGCAAAGGCATCACCAAGGGCCTGCTCAAGATCCTCTCGAAGATGGGGATCTCGACCATCGCTTCGTACCGCGGTGCGCAACTGTTCGAGGCCATCGGCCTGTCCGAAGAAGTCTGCGAGCTGAGCTTCCGTGGCGTGCCGAGCCGCATCAAGGGTGCGCGTTTCGTCGACATCGAAGCCGAACAGAAAGCCCTGGCGGCCGAAGCCTGGAGCCCGCGCAAGCCGATCCAGCAAGGCGGCCTGCTGAAGTTCGTCCACGGTGGCGAATACCACGCCTATAACCCGGACGTGGTCAACACCTTGCAAGCCGCCGTGCAGCAGGGCGACTACGGCAAGTTCAAGGAATACACCTCGCTGGTGGACAACCGTCCGGTGTCGATGATTCGCGACCTGCTAAAGGTCAAGACCCTGGACACGCCGCTGGACATCAGCGAAATCGAGCCGCTGGAATCGGTGCTCAAGCGCTTCGATTCCGCCGGTATCTCCTTGGGTGCCTTGTCTCCGGAAGCTCATGAAGCCCTGGCTGAAGCCATGAACCGCCTCGGCGCGCGTTCCAACTCCGGCGAAGGCGGTGAAGACCCGGCGCGCTACGGCACTATCAAGAGTTCGAAAATCAAGCAGGTGGCCACCGGCCGCTTCGGTGTGACACCGGAGTACCTGGTCAACGCTGAAGTGCTGCAGATCAAGGTTGCCCAGGGCGCCAAGCCCGGCGAAGGCGGCCAACTGCCCGGCGGCAAGGTCAACGGCCTGATCGCCAAGCTGCGTTACGCAGTACCCGGCGTGACCCTGATCTCACCGCCGCCGCATCACGACATCTATTCGATCGAAGACTTGTCGCAACTGATCTTCGACCTCAAGCAGGTGAACCCGAAGGCGCTGGTCTCGGTGAAGCTGGTGGCAGAAGCCGGCGTTGGCACCATCGCCGCCGGTGTGGCCAAGGCCTACGCCGACCTGATCACCATCTCCGGCTATGACGGCGGCACCGGCGCATCGCCGCTGACCTCGATCAAATATGCCGGCGCGCCGTGGGAACTGGGCCTGGCCGAGACCCACCAGACCCTGCGCGGCAACGACCTGCGCGGCAAGGTCCGGGTGCAGACCGATGGCGGCCTGAAAACCGGCCTGGACGTGATCAAGGCGGCCATCCTCGGCGCCGAGAGCTTCGGCTTCGGCACCGCGCCGATGATCGCCCTGGGTTGCAAATACCTGCGTATCTGCCATCTGAACAACTGCGCTACTGGTGTGGCGACCCAGAACGAAAAGCTGCGCAAGGACCACTACATCGGCACCGTCGACATGGTGGTGAACTTCTTCACCTACGTCGCCGAGGAAACCCGCGAGTGGCTGGCGAAGCTGGGCGTGCGCTCGCTCGAAGAGCTGATCGGCCGTACCGACCTGCTGGAAGTGCTCGAGGGCCAGACCGCCAAGCAGCATCACCTGGACCTGACGCCGTTGCTGGGCAGCGATCTCATCCCGGCGGACAAGCCACAGTTCTGCCAGGTTGATCGCAACCCGCCGTTCGACAAGGGTGAGTTGGCCGAGAAGATGGTCGACATGGCCGCTTCGGCGATCAACGACCTCAGTGGTGCCGAGTTCGACCTGGATATCTGCAACTGCGACCGTTCCATCGGCGCGCGGATCTCCGGCGAAATCGCGCGCAAGCACGGCAACCAGGGCATGGCCAAGGCGCCGATCACCTTCCGCTTCAAGGGCACTGCAGGCCAGAGCTTCGGCGTCTGGAACGCCGGTGGCCTGAATATGTACTTGGAAGGCGATGCCAACGATTACGTGGGCAAGGGCATGACCGGCGGCAAACTGGTCATCGTTCCGCCCAAGGCCAGCGTCTACAAGACTCAGGACAGTGCCATCATCGGCAACACCTGCCTGTACGGCGCTACCGGCGGCAAGCTGTTCGCCGCCGGCACCGCGGGCGAGCGTTTCGCCGTGCGTAACTCCGGGGCCCACACTGTGGTGGAAGGCACCGGTGATCATTGCTGCGAGTACATGACCGGTGGTTTCGTCTGTGTCCTGGGCAAGACCGGTTACAACTTCGGCTCTGGCATGACCGGCGGTTTCGCCTACGTGCTCGACCAGGACAACACCTTCGTTGACCGGGTCAATCACGAACTGGTGGAAATCCAGCGGATCAGCGGCGAGGCGATGGAAGCCTACCGCAGCCACTTGCAGCGCGTGCTGGACGAATACGTCGAGGAAACCGACAGTGAGTGGGGTCGTGAACTTGCCGAAAACCTCGATGACTATCTGCGTCGTTTCTGGCTGGTCAAGCCCAAGGCTGCCAACCTGAAATCGTTGCTTTCCAGCACCCGTGCCAACCCGCAGTGATATGCGCCTGAAGAGTTTGATGAGGTTTTAACAATGGCTGAACGTCTGAGTAATGACTTCCAGTTCATCGATGTCGGGCGCAAGGATCCGAAGAAGAAACTGTTGCGTCAACGCAAGAAAGAGTTCGTGGAAATCTACGAGCCTTTCAAACCCCAGCAGTCGGCCGACCAGGCCCACCGCTGCCTGGGCTGCGGTAACCCGTACTGCGAATGGAAGTGCCCGGTGCACAACTTCATTCCCAACTGGCTGAAGCTGGTGGCCGAGGGCAACATCCTCCAGGCCGCCGAGTTGTCCCACCAGACCAACACCCTGCCGGAAGTCTGCGGCCGGGTGTGCCCGCAGGACCGCCTGTGTGAAGGTGCATGCACCCTCAACGACGGTTTTGGCGCGGTGACCATCGGTTCGGTGGAGAAGTACATCACCGACACCGCGTTCGCCATGGGCTGGCGCCCGGACATGTCCAAGGTCAAGCCGACCGGCAAGCGCGTGGCGATCATCGGCGCGGGCCCGGCGGGCCTGGGTTGCGCCGATGTGCTGGTGCGCGGTGGCGTGACCCCGGTGGTGTTCGACAAGAACCCGGAAATCGGCGGCCTGCTGACCTTCGGCATCCCCGAGTTCAAGCTGGAAAAGACCGTGCTGAGCAATCGTCGCGAAGTCTTCACCGGCATGGGCATCGAGTTTCGCCTGAACACCGAAGTAGGCAAGGACGTGACCATGGAGCAACTGCTCGAAGAGTACGATGCCGTATTCATGGGCATGGGCACCTACACCTACATGAAGGGCGGCTTTGCCGGCGAGGACCTGCCGGGCGTCTACGACGCGCTGGACTTCCTGATCGCCAACGTCAACCGCAACCTGGGCTTTGAAAAGTCGCCGGAAGATTTCGTCGACATGAAAGGCAAGAAGGTCGTGGTGCTCGGCGGCGGTGACACGGCGATGGACTGCAACCGCACTTCGATTCGCCAGGGCGCCAAGTCGGTGACCTGCGCCTATCGTCGTGACGAAGCGAACATGCCCGGCTCGCGCAAAGAAGTGAAGAACGCCAAGGAAGAGGGCGTGAAGTTCCTCTACAACCGCCAGCCGATCGCCATTGTCGGTGAAGACAAGGTCGAGGGCGTGAAGGTGGTCGAGACCCGTCTCGGCGAACCGGACGCCCGCGGTCGTCGCAGCCCCGAGCCGATCCCCGGTTCCGAAGAGATCATCCCGGCCGATGCCGTGGTCATCGCCTTCGGCTTCCGCCCAAGCCCGGCGCCGTGGTTTGAGCAGTTCAGCATCCAGACCGACAGCCAGGGCCGCGTCGTGGCCCCGGAACAGGGCCAGTACAAGCACCAGACCAGCAACCCGAAGATCTTCGCCGGCGGCGACATGGTTCGGGGTTCCGATCTGGTGGTGACGGCGATCTTCGAAGGCCGCAATGCGGCGGAAGGAATTCTGGATTACTTGGGGGTCTGATCATTTCCTGAATGGGAATGCAATCAAATGTGGGAGCGAGCTTGCTCGCGATAGCGGCGAATCAGTCGACGAAAATGTTGAATGTGATGCCCTCATCGCGAGCAAGCTTGCTCCCACAGTGGTTTTAGGTGTTGCCTGATACCGCGACAAATTGCCCCGATAGATAAAAGGCACGGCTCTTGCCGTGCCTTTTGCGTCGCGCTCTGAGAAAATGCCCGCACTTTTTTTCCGGATGCCGACATGACTGCCCTGAAGAACGACCGTTTCCTCCGTGCTTTGCTCAAGCAACCCGTAGACGTCACCCCCGTGTGGATGATGCGTCAGGCCGGTCGCTACTTGCCGGAATACCGCGCCAGTCGGGCCAAGGCCGGCGACTTCATGAGCCTGTGCATGAATCCCCAGTTCGCCTGCGAAGTCACGATGCAGCCGCTGGATCGTTACCCGCAGCTGGACGCGGCGATTCTGTTTTCCGACATTCTCACCATTCCCGACGCCATGGGCCTGGGTCTGTACTTCGAGACCGGCGAAGGCCCGCGCTTCAAGAAAGTCGTCAGCACTCTGGCCGACATCGAAGCCCTGCCGATCCCCGATCCGCAGAAGGACCTGGGTTATGTCATGGACGCGGTCAGCACCATCCGTCGAGAACTCAACGGTCGCGTGCCGCTGATCGGCTTCTCCGGCAGCCCCTGGACCCTGGCCACCTACATGGTCGAAGGCGGCTCGTCGAAAGACTTCCGCAAGACCAAGGCGATGCTCTACGACAACCCGCAAGCCATGCACCTGCTGCTGGACAAGCTGGCCCAGTCGGTGACGTCCTATCTCAACGGGCAGATCCTGGCCGGTGCGCAAGCGGTGCAGATCTTCGACACCTGGGGCGGCAATCTCTCGGCGGCGGCGTACCAGGAGTTTTCCCTGGCCTACATGCGCAAGATCGTCAGCGGCCTGATCCGCGAACATGAAGGTCGTAAAGTACCGGTGATCCTGTTCACCAAGAACGGCGGCCTGTGGCTGGAAAGCATCGCCGATGCCGGTGCCGACGCTCTGGGCCTGGATTGGACCTGCGACATTGGCAACGCCCGCGAGCGTGTCGGCAGCAAAGTCGCTCTGCAAGGCAACATGGATCCGACTGTGCTTTACGCCAAACCGCAAGCCATCCGCACCGAAGTCGGGCGCATCCTCGCCAGCTATGGCAAGGGCAGCGGTCATGTGTTCAACCTTGGCCATGGCATTACGCCGGAAGTCGATCCGGAACACGCCGGTGCTTTCCTGCGCGCGGTGCATGAGTTGTCGGCGCAATACCACGACTGATCGTAGCTCGCTCATCCAGCCTGTCGGGATTCGTTCCAGGCAGGCTTTTTTTTGCCTGCTAATTATTCAATGAAACAAGTTGGCTATCTTTGTCGGTTTATCTGTTTTCTTTTGTTTAGTAACTAACTTTGCCTGTAAGAAGTTTTTCTTCTGGACTCGGAAAAATAGATTCAGGGATTGTTCCTTCTATTTACCTCGATCTGGCAGCCCACCCGACATCGGCTCGACCTGGCCGAGCGTCAGTATTGGCAGCAGGCCGAACTCGCTGCCCGGATCCAGCGCCTGGAACCCACCGGCGCTACGACCGCCACGAGCCCTTTGTCCGTCAGGATCAACGACAGTGCGACGGCCGCGGGGCTGGAGCTGGCGGAGCTGGAGATCGACGGTGATTCGTTACGGCTTGCCGTCAGTGGCGATGCCAATCGACTGCTCGACTGGCTGGATCGACACGAGCGGGACGGCGCCTCCTTGCAGGTGCTGAGCCTGGAAGTGCGCAACGGTGTCCTGGACGCGCGGATGGTGTTGGGGCAATGACTTGAGCGGCGGGCCAGCGCCTGAACAGTGTCCGCTCAAACCTGAGCGTTGCCCGGCAACACCGGCAACTTCGCCAGTTTCACCGCCACCAGCAACGCCACCACCAGCAAGCCGCCGATGAACAGGCTGACACCGTTCCATCCGCCCAGATGCCAGGCTACCCCGCCAGCCGTACCTGCGACGCTGGAGCCGGCGTAGTAGCTGAACAGGTACAACGACGAGGCCTGTCCCTTGGCTTTGGTTGCGCGGCGGCCGATCCAACTGCTGGCGACCGAGTGAGCGCCGAAGAAGCCGAAGGTGAACACCAGCATGCCCAGGATCACCAGCCACAGCGGCGTGGTCATGGTCAGCGCAAGACCGGCCAGCATCAGCGCGATAGTCGCCCAGAGCATTTTGCGACGGCCGTGTTTGTCGGCCAGTGCGCCGACTTTCGCCGAGCTGTAGATACCCGACAGGTAGACCACCGAGAGCAACCCGACAAAGGCCTGGTCCAAGTGATAAGGCCCGGCCAGCAGGCGATAGCCGATGTAGTTGAACAGCGTCACGAATGCACCCATCAATACGAAAGCTTCGAGAAACAATAGCGGCAACCCGGCATCGCGAAAGTGCATGGTGAAACCGTCCAGCAAGCTGCGCGGATGCAGCGAGCGGGGGCGGAAATTGCGTGACTCGGGAAGAATCCTCCAGAACACCGCCGCCGCGATCAAGGCCAGGCCACCGACCACCAGCATCGCGGCGTGCCAGCTGACGAAGTCAATCAGCACCCCGGCGATCAAGCGGCCGCTCATGCCTCCGATGGCGTTGCCGGCGATGTACAAGCCCATCGCCAGGCCAATGTGCTTGGGATGGATTTCTTCACCCAGGTAAGTCATCGCGACTGCCGCCACGCCGCTCAACGACAACCCCACCAGAGCGCGCAGCACCAGTACACCCTGCCAGGTCGGCATCATCGCGCTGGCAATGGTGCACAACGCCGCGGCAAACAGCGCCGCGACCATCACTGACTTGCGGCCGATGCGATCGGAAATCGGGCCGGTGATCAGCAGCCCCACGGCGAGCAGGCCGGTCGCCACCGACAGGATCAGACTGCTCTGGGCGGCATTGATGGAAAACTCTTCGGAGAGCAGCGGCATCATCGGTTGCACGCAATACAACAGGGCGAAGGTCGCAAAACCGCCACAAAACAACGCCAGCACCGTACGCATGAACAACGGTGTGCCTTTTTCGATGTAGATGTCTTTGCGTCCGGTGACGCCATCATCGGCAGGCGGCGGGATCTCATGGGCCAGTGGAGCGACAGCAGTTTTCACGGTGAACCTCGCAGGAGCACGACCAGGCAGGCAATGGAAAAAGCATATAGCCGGTTAATGTTTCTATCCAATATATTGTTCGACCTGTTTAAGACGTTCTACGACCTATTGGATTGCTTATGGAACTGCGTCATCTGCGTTACTTCATAGCCGTTGCCGAAGAACTGCATTTTGGTCGCGCCGCGCTGGCGCTGGGCATCTCCCAGCCGCCCCTTAGCCAGCAGATCCAGGCACTGGAGCAAGAGATCGGCGCGCGGCTGTTCAATCGCACCAATCGTCGCGTCGAACTGAGTGAAGCCGGACGTTTGTTTCTCGAAGAGGCCCGACAGGTGCTGGCCCAGGTCGACAAGGCCGCCGATGTCGCCCGCCGCGCAGAGTTGGGCGAACTGGGCGAGCTGAAAATCGGCTTCACATCATCGGCGCCTTTCAACTCCACCATCCCCCAGGCGATTTTCACGTTTCGCCAGCGCTTTCCCGCTGTACACCTGAACCTTCGGGAAATGAGCAGCACCCAAGTGGCTGATGCCCTGGTGGACGAGGCAATCGAGGTGGGCATCATGCGGCCCTTGCCGCTGCCCGACTCTCTGCAGGAGATCGAATTGAGCCGCGAGCCGCTGGTGGCCGTGCTCAGTTCCAAGCATCCACTGGCCCAGGGCAGCGAAGGGGGGCTGTTCCTCTCTGCACTGGCCCAGGAACCGTTCGTGTTCTTCCCCCGCAGCTACGGCAGCGGCCTCTATGCACAACTCCTGAGCCTGGCCCGCGACGCCGGCTTCAGCCCGAACTTCGCCCAGGAGGCCGGTGAGGCCATGACCATCATCGGCCTGGTGGCGGCGGGGCTGGGCGTCTCGGTCCTGCCGGCGTCCTACCAGCGCATGCGTATTGACGGCGTGGTCTACCGGCCACTGCTTGATCCGGCGGCAATGTCGGCGGTGTGGCTGGTGCAACGCAAGGATCAGTGCTCGCCGATGGCAAGGGCGTTTGTGGAGTTGTTGACTAATGTCGTGGATTTGTCTGTTTCTTAGAGTAGGTACCGATGACTCCATAAAGTTGAAGTTGGTAATAAATGTAAAGGCAGAGAGTGATTAAGAATATGCTGAAAATCTGCAAGTGGTGTGGGGATGTCCAGTAGCTTACATGGTGGACCAATATGGCTACGGTTAAAGCGGTGGAGACGTAGCTCGCGAGCTTTGTGAGGAGGTTGCTGGGCGAATTGTTTATTTTTTTCAAGCGATAAGGGTGCTGGAAGAGAAGGCATAGTAGTGATATGAGTAGGGTGCCAATAATCGCTGAAAATGGGATGGCGATAATATCATGGTCGGCAGCGTAAAGATTGTTTGTGAAGTTCGAGTATAAATTGTAGCCGCCGATGAATGGAGTGGTTGAAAGGCTGATTAAATAGAGCGATAAATAGTTGTGGGTTTTCATGATTTATCTCATTGTCGATAACAAAGTGTTGCCCATGGTCATGGCGTTTCGCTTAAAAATTCGGGGTCTGGAAACCCTTCCCTATCAAGTGTATTTTGTGTTCGCCTGATATATCGATTTCGTAACTTTTTCCTGGTAGAACCCTGCCGGCGGTAGTTAATTGTTCCAGTGCCAGCGGTCTATTGCTTTTATTGAAATCATAAAAATCATGGTAGGCCTTGACTGTTCCCAGAAATTGCCAGGAGGTGTCCTTGTGGCGAATGAAGTCACCTTCGACGCGAAGAGTGATTCGCCCCAGATAAGCACCACTGATCCAACTGTCTCTACCGGTGTCATAACCCACCTTTGGATCCACGAGGTGATACTTTCCGGGTGTCTTGGTATGTTCAATGGTCTGTTTTAATAAAGACAGGTTGTGTTCTTTTATTTGTAAGCCAATGCTATTTATGTCGACTTCGAGCTTCTCACCCTTCCCCCATAAATAGTGTGCTAATGCTTTTACTGGGCTGAATGTGCCTCCAGATAATTTTGGTGTTTCGAGTTTGAATGTTGTACTGCGGGCGTATTTTGAGTTGGCCACAGCGATGATGGCTTCTCTAGACGTAAAGCCGCTTCTTTCAAGCGCATCAGCCAGGCTGAAGCTAATCATTTTGTTTTTAAAAAATACATCATTTATACGCCAGTAAGGTGCTACCCAGCCGCGCTCTTTTTCGATAATTCGCCATATGTCTTTTATTGCTCCATAGGCGTTTTTATGGTTTATGGCTTTGTCGAGGATTCTAAGGTTGAAGGTGAAATCATCCAGTCCCGTTTGAGTTTTTATAAGGTCGGTTATGTAGAGGTCATCATCTTCTGTCAATACGTCGGGTTGAGGAGGTGGATATATATAAGTTCCGTCAATGATAATTCCGTCCGTAGACCAGTATCCACCTAAGGAACCTCTCCAAGTGCCCGTGATATCAGTGGCGGGTAAAGTGATTTCTTTCTGTTTCATGGTTCAAATCCTTTTGAGTTTAAAGTCTGAGGTTTTGTAGTTTTGTAGTTTTGTATGTTTGTCTGGACTTTTACTTAAGCATAGGGCAGGAGTTGGCTCAATGACCTAATGGCCGCTTGGGAAATGGATTACGAAAGTTGCGGAAGTTGCCTGCCTAGGCTTGGCGACGAATTCAGTACCCGCCTGAGAAACAGACCAGGCGCAGCGAAATCCTGGCAGGAGCAAAACCCATGACCGAACAACTCACTCGCTGGGACTCTGCCGAGTACCTCAAGACCGAAGAGGACATGGCTAACTACCTGGACGCATGCATGGAGGAGGCAGGAGACGATCCTGCATTCATCGCAAAGCCTCGGGAACCATTGCACGAGCTCGCGGAATTGGCCCGTGATGCCGGGCTGTCCCGGGAAAATCTTTACCGCGCCTTGTCGGGGGAAGGAAATCCTGAGTTCGGCACTATTTTGAAAAGTTGTCAAAGCGTTGGGACTGAAACTGCATGCCAGCACCTGAACAGGTCAGCATGATGAATGACAAGCCAGTCTGTTTGTGAAGGGCGCCATAAGGCGCCCTTCTTCGTTACAGCCTCAGCATCGGCCCAACTATTTACCGTATTCCTTAACCCTCCCAAACCGTCGCCGGCCTATTGACGTGATAGTCATAAAACCCTTGAAGGGTCCAGGTATCGCCCTTGCGTTCAAAGGCAGCGCGCCATGCGCCTCTGCCACTTCCGGGTGACAGTTGCGCCATGTCGTACCAGTAATACCGGTTGATGCGCTTGGTGGTGACCCGGCCTGCACGAATGTCAGCCATGATTTCCGTTATTTTCGTTTTGGCTGCCTCAGTAAAAGTGTCATATGACATCTGTGACTCGGCCAGCAGGCTGGTGCTTGTCGAAAATTTGTCTGCGACAACCGGGCCTTCCGCAACAGCGAGGGGGGCGGTCGCGGCCGCAGGTTTGCCGGTGACTTTCTTCGTCGGGACTTGGGTCACGACCTCGATATCAAACGTGTCGTAGTTCGAGAGGTTTTTACTGAAGTTCGTGATGTCCTCGCCGGTGACCAATAACGTTTTCCGCTGCGACTTGCCCTTGTTGACGATGACATAAGGAATCTTATGGTTGCGGATTTCGGTCAGGAGGCCGGGCTTGTGTCTTTTTTTCATCTCGTCCCTGAACGCGCTGAGTTTGTTACTTTTATACGCCCGGAAATTTTCAGGGTTCTGTTTATATTGTTCCCTGGCCGCTTCCACCTCGGGTCCCGTCCCTGAGTACCGTTCGCCCAGATCGACCCAGACGCGCTTTTCCGCTGCCTCGACCACGTCATGAATATCGTCCTGGATTTTAGTCATGGCGGCTTTCTTTTTCCCCTGTTCAGGGATGATGGTAATGAATGACGCGCCGGTGAGATTGTCGGGCAAGGAGGACATCATCATCTTGAAGTTGCCTTCGCTGTCGAAAAGCTCCCTTTTCAGCGGCAGGGTCATGTCGAATACTTTTATCTTTTGAGCGGCCGTCAGCTGGATCCCTCTTGCCTGGGAGTCGATGTCTCTGGTGCAGTAGTCGACGGCCTGCCATACGTTGTATTTATACAGCAGGCTGTCGTGGGCCTTTTTATGTTGCGTGAGGTCCTGGTGTCCTTTGTTTATCCAGTTTATTCGTGAGCGATAAGTGTCTATGTCGCGTACGTGGATGTCATTCATGCTCTCGCGCACGATACGCTCTGCCAGTTCCTCGGGCATCGAGTAGATGACTTTTTTTGCCGTATTCACCACTGCCCGAGACGGCCACTGATGGTCGACGAGGACGCCCTCTACCAACGCGTTATAGGTTTTCTGTTGCGGGGTTTCCGGAGTCCGACCGAACAGGCTTTGTATGACTCCACCACCGAGCAGCCGTTTTGGTTCTTCGATCTGCCAGCGGCCATTTTCCCAGGTTACCGTCCGCTGGTCGGTACGGTTGTTCGGCCCGTAGATGATTCGTTCGCCTGCTTGTATGGCGGTTTTGCAGTAGTCCTTGCCCAGCTTCAGATAACCCTGCCCACCGGCGTCCCTGTACCGATTGCGCCCCTCGGGCACCAGTCCCTTGCCGTCGAACCCTCTGAGGATAAACGGTTCGAGCTCCGGGTCCGGCATGCGGGGCAAGGCTGAGAGCGCCGGGCGAGGCTTACCCCGGCGCCGTGCCGCGCGGGACATGATCAGGTCCTGACCACCCTCTGCCAGTACCTCACCGAGCCCGCTGATAAGATCACTCGTCCACTGGCTGAAGCTGCCGCCCTCATCCTTTATCGCCGACACCGCAGCACCGCCGGTCATCACGGGCAGAATCGCGCGGCCCAGTACCCCACCCAGCCGGCCTGCATAGAACATTGACATCGCCCCCGTCAGTAGCATGACTGCAGTCCTGCGCCCATCTTGTGCCGCTGTGCTGTCGCGCTCGGCGTTGGTCACGGTCAGCAGGTCCGCCGTCTGGATCGCTTGGGTGATCTGCGTCTCATGCAGCGCTTTGAAAAGGTTGCCTTTAACCACGGGCGAATAGACTTTCAATGCGAAGTCGTCCTGAACCCTGTGCTTGATCCAGGAGAACGTGGGTTGCGTCACTTTCTTGATCTTCTCGTTGAGGGTCAGGTTTTCCGCGGACGGCACCAGGCTGGCAAGCTGATCGGCTTGCTTGAGCAGCGGCAGGTGCGAAATCAGCCAGCGGGTCATTTCCGGCGTGGCGGTGAGCGCCCGCACCAGGGCCGCCTCCAGCTCCCGGTCGCTTCCGGCATCGACGTCCCTGAACTGCTTGCCGTCCGGTGCTTCTGGTGTGTACAGGGTCAACGAAGGCCGGCTGCCAAGGGTCTTCACCCCAAAGGCCAGCAACTCCTTGAGTACGCTGTCGCCCCACTGGATCTGACGGACCACCACCTCGTGTCCGTTGACCTTGCTGCGCCCCTGCGGCGTCGGGCTGTCCAGCGCCGCCAGCACCAGGTTCAGCCCGGTATTGTCCTTGTCGTGGGTAAGGTCGCCCGAGATATGGGCGGCCCACGCCTGCGCACGCATCTGTTTGGCCTTCAGGGACATCCACTGTGCTTGCTGTTCCCGGGCTGCGAGCTGCAACGCGGGCGAGAGCCGGGCACCGATGTTTGCCCGTTCAATGACTTCTACAATCTGCGCAAAACTCAGCGGACCTTCCACCGTGGTGTCGCTGGCCGTGCGTTCCTCCGGCGTCAGGTTGGACATTGCCCACTGCGTCAGGGAGCGGCGGTCATCAAATAGGCCCTTCACCTTGCCCGACGAGAGCCCGGAGCCGAATGGCGACTCGCCTGTCGGGGCGTGCGGATCGAGCAGATGCTTGCGGATACTCAGAGAGACCTGGTCAGGATCGACCGGTGGGTACTTCTCCTTGATGAACCTGGCAAGCAGGGTGCGAGTCCGGTCATGAAGGGCGTCAGGGGTTGCCAGGGTGACCGGGTCCGGCGGTGGTGGCGAATCTGTCAGGGTTTGCTGCAAGTCCTGCACGGCCTTCCACCAGGCCAGACGGTCGCTGCCGATAACGTTAGGGTCGCGGTGCAGCCAGTCGTGCAGTTTTTTCCGGTTCAGCCGTAACTCGCGCTCGTCCATGGCGCCGGACAGATCCAGCTTGTGCCTGAGGTCCGCCGCCGCATCTATCCTGGCCATCCAGGTGGTGAGACTCTCTCCCTCTGCCGGGCCGCTGGATAGAACCTCGCTCACGGCGGTTTTCTGCGCCGCTCGCAGGTCAGTGACCAGGCGAGCGAGAAAGTTCTGCGCCATTGACGCCGTGCTCACCGTATCCTGAGTGCGGTCTTCCACCAGGCTGGCCTTCAACGCCGTCAAGTCAGCGTAAACCTCCAGTGGGCTACCCGGGCTGCATAGCACCGCGCCCCCCGGATGATCGGCATTATCATGCTGCGTCAGCGCAACCGCCCCCGGCATCGGTACGCTGAACCCCCACCCTTCGGGGGTCAGATTCAAACCGTAGACCCCGGGCCGGACACGCTCCGCCAGCTTGGCACGGGACGCGCCGTCCGGCGCCGACAGGGCGAAGTCCGCCACCGCTTTGTGCATCGGCAGGCTCAACACAGCGTCCTGCTGGTGGAGATCCGCCTGTGCCTTGAGTTGCGTGCCGAACTCATCGGCCAGCCAGTCGCTGACACTGCGGCCTTGGCTGAACTCGGCAGGTTTATCCCAAAAATGCTCCAGCGCCCGCTCCAGCAGTCGTGCATGAGACGCGGGCGTGACGCTTATCCGCCGCCTGATCTCTTCCTTTGCGTCACGACTATTGAGGACTGCCGGCATTTGCGTGGCATCGTCCTTACCCGTGACGATGTCGATGTTGTTCAATTCGAGGAAGAACTCGTGCGCGTTGATCTCGCCGGCGATCGCGCGCCAGAAAAGCGTATCGAGGGGAACAGTCTGCACCACCGTTCGTTTTGAAGTCGGCTCGTCCTGCCGCCGGCACACCAGTATGTCTTTGGCTACCAGAGTGTTCGCCAGGCTGGGAAAGGCTTTCGCCAGCCAGTACTCCATATGTTGGGCTGTCACCTTCGACGCACGCGGAACGGCGCCGTTCAGGTGGATCATCTGCTGCTGCGAGGCATTGAGCCGGTTTATCAGCGCAGCACTTGTGGCCATGGCACTGTCGGCCTGTAACGGGTTGTCTTCCAGCATGTTCTCTTCCTGAGAAATTTTCGGAAGGAGCAACCTATGGGAGAAGAATGAAGGCAGGGTGGTAGATAGATACCGCCTGCAGCGGTGTCAGGCGGTGTACGAACGAAACGGTCGAAGCCACTGCATCTGTGGGGACAAGTTTTGCTCCCACAGATTGTTTGGCTGCCTGGTGCAAGCCGATCAATGCCGGTCGCAGCCCCTCATTCCTTGATCACGGGCAACAGGGATATCAATCCAACTCAGCGCCAGCGGCGGAAAATCAACGAGGTGTTGACCCCACCAAAAGCGAAGTTGTTGTTCATCACGTACTCGTTGCTCATGGACCTGAACTCATTGCACAGGTAGTCGAGCTTGCCGCACTGGGGATCGACCTCATCGAGGTTGAAGGTGTGCACGTAGAGATCGCGGTTCATCATTTCGATGCTGAACCACGATTCCAGCGCACCGCAGGCGCCGAGGGTATGACCGAGAAAGCTTTTCTGCGAACTGATGGGCATGTGTTCGCCAAACAGGCTGCTGGTGGCCAGGGTTTCGGCGATGTCGCCCTGTTCGGTGGCGGTGCCGTGGCCGTTGACGTAGCCGATGGCGGCAGGTTCCAGGCCAGCGTCTTCCAGGGCCAGTTCCATGGCCCGGCGCATGGTGCTCAGTTCGGGACGGGTAGCGTGCTGACCGTCGGCGTTGCTGCCGAAGCCGACGATTTCGGCATGGATTCGCGCTCCTCGGGCCAGGGCGTGTTCCAGTTCTTCGAGTACCAGCATGCCGGCGCCTTCACCGATCACCAGGCCATCGCGGTCCTTGTCATAGGGCCGTGGGCTGGTCTGCGGGGCGTCGTTTTTCAGGCTGGTGGCGTACAGCGCATCGAAGACCATCGCTTCGGTCGGGCAGAGCTCTTCCGCGCCGCCGGCGAGCATCAGCGGCAGGCGACCGAACTTGATTGCCTCATAGGCATAGCCGATGCCATGGCTGCCGCTGGTGCAGGCGCTGGAGGTGGGGATCAGCCGTCCGGTAAGCCCGAAGAAGATACTGATATTGGCCGCCGTGGTGTGGGGCATCATCCGTACATAGGAGTTGGCGTTCAACCCTTCGGCCACGCTGTTGAGCAGCATGTTGCCGAACGCCTTGATCTCGTCGGTACTGCCGGTTGACGAACCACAGGAGACGCCCATGCGACCGTCCTTGATCGACTCATCGCCCAACAGCCCCGCATCGGCCAGGGCCTGTTCGGCGGCGCCGACGGCCAGGCGCGATACACGACCCATGCTACGCAGTTGCTTGCGCGTCCAGTGGGTCGGGACCTGGAAATCATCGACAGGCCCGGCCAGGCGAGTGTTCAGCTCGGTGAAGCGGTCCCATTCATCCATGCGTCGTATGCCGCTGCGGTTGGCGGCGAAGTTGGCGGCGATGGTTTCCCAGTCGCTGCCCAGAGAGGTGATGCCGGCCATGCCGGTAACGACGACGCGCTTCATCAGCACAGGCCTCCGTTGACGGCCAGGACCTGCCGGGTGATGTAGCCGGCCTCGGCGGACATCAGGAAATTCACCGCGCTCGCGACTTCTTCCGGGGTACCCATGCGCTGGGCGGGGATCATTTTCATCAGTTCTTCCACGGGCACGTTTTCATCGAGCATGGCGGTATCGATCAGTCCGGGCGCGACGCAATTGACAGTGATCTTGCGCTTGCCCAACTCGATTGCCAACGCCTTTGCCGCGCCGATCAGGCCGGCTTTCGACGCGCTGTAATTGACCTGGCCGCGATTGCCGATCAGCCCCGAAACGGAGGTGATGCAAACAACTCGCCCAGCGGCGCGCCGACGGATCATCGGCATCATCACCGGGTGCAGGACGTTGTAGAAACCGTCCAGGTTGGTCCGCATCACTACATCCCAGTCGTCCTCGCTCAAGGCCGGGAATGCGCCGTCGCGGGTCAGGCCGGCGTTGAGCACCACGCCGTAATAGGCACCGTGGGTTTCAACATCAGCATCGAGAATGGTTTTGCACGCGCTGCGGTCCGACACGTCGAATTGCAGCACCCGGGCATTGCGGCCCAGCGCCTGGATTTCGACCTGGACGGCCTCAGCCTCGGCGCGCCCGCTGCGGCAATGCAGCACGATGTCGTACCCGGCCTGGGCCAGGCGCAGGGCGATGGCACGGCCGATGCCACGGCTGGAGCCGGTGACCAGTACGGATTCAGTCATGGCGTATTTCCTGTTGCGGACGGTTCATGAAGGTAGTGGGCTGGCTGAGGTGGCCGGAACACATTCAACCGGGCCATGGCATGAATGCCCGGCGCGTTGATGTGGCATTCGAACACGCCCATGCCGTTGTCGTCTTCCAGCGAGCGCAAACCGTGGATGGTCAATTCGGTCCCGGCCGGGAAAAATTCGACATTGCATTCGAACTTGCGGGTGCCGAGCAAAAAACCCAGCTCCACGGCGTCGCCGCGGCGGCGTGCATGACAACCGGCAAACGCGGCGACGCTCTGGGCCATCAATTCAATGCCGACCCAGGCCGGCAGCCCGCCGTCGTCGCGGCTGAACAACCCGCCGGGCTTGACGGTGGCGAGGGTGTGGATCTGCTCATCATCGAACGCCAGGACGCGGTCGATGAGAATCATGTCGCCGGCGTGGGGCAGCAGTTCGGCGAGCGGCCAGTCAATCATGGGGCGTCTCCGATAATCAGGCTGACGTTGTTGCCGCCGAAGGCGAACGAGTTGCTCATCAGGCGGCGCGGTGATGTCGGGTTCAGGCGGGTGTCGGTAGTGACCCACTTCAATGCCGGCAGTGCAGGATCGGCCTGGCCGTCCCAGACATGCGGCGGCAAGGCCTGGGCGGTGTTTTGCGTACTCAGGCTCAACCAGCAGAACGCCGCCTCCAGCGCCCCGGCGGCCCCAAGGGTATGGCCGGTCATGGGCTTGGTCGACGAACAGGGCACGCCCGCTGGAAACAGCCCGGCCACTGCCTGGCTTTCCATGGCGTCGTTGTGTTGCGTGGCGGTGCCGTGCAGGTTCAGGTAATCGATCTGGCCGGGTTGCAGGCCGGCGCGACGCAAGGCTTTTTCCATGGCCTGGCGAGCGCCGCGACCACTGGGCTCCGGCGCTGAAATATGGTGGGCATCGGAGCTGGCGCCGTCACCCAGCAAGGCGATCGGTGCCGGATGTCCCGGCGTCCTGCTCATGAGAAACAGCACCGCGGCCTCGCCGATGTTGATGCCGCTGCGGTTGACCGAAAACGGATTACAGCGCTCCCCCGATACCGCTTCCAGGGCCGAAAAGCCGTTGAGGGTCAGTTTGCACAGGCTGTCCACGCCGCCGCAGAGCACCGCATCGCACAGGCCCAGGTCGAGCAGGCGTCGGGCGCTCATTAAGGCCCGGGCGCTGGATGTGCAGGCGGTGGATATCACATAGGACGGGCCGCTCAGCTCCAGCCAGTCGCAAAGGAAGTTGGCCGGTGCGCTCAGCTCCTGTTGCTGGTAGTCGTAGCCGTCGGGGAAGTGCTGCTCACGCAGGTAATGGGCAATGCCCTGACTGGCTTCTTCGATGCCCGAGGTACTGGTGCCCAGCACGACACCGATGCGAGCGCGACCGTAGGTCTGGATGGCCTGATCGATCTCATCGCGAATCTGCAGCCCCGCTTCGAGCAGCAACTGATTGTTGCGGCTGCGGTGCGCGATCAAAGATTGCGGTATGCAAGCGAGTTCACCGGGCACCGAGGCCACCGGCAATTTACGTTCGGCCACCCAGCCATCCTGCACGCGCACGCCGCCGCAGTCGCCGGCAAACAGGTTGCGCGCCACTTCATCTTTACCCCGGCCCAGGGCGCAAATTACCCCCAGGGCATTCAAATAAGCGGTCATGGGGTACTCTCGGTCAACGGCATGATGCGGTAGTGCGGGCCTTCGTGCAGGCCCAGTTCAAAATCCAGCGGTTGCTTGTAGCGCACTTGCCAGCGTTGGCCCAGGGTTCGTTGCCGAACCTCTTGCCGGGCGGTGGGGTAGTTGTCCGGCAGCTCGGTTTCAGGCGTCAGGGCAAACAACAGCGCGGCGAAAAGCTCACGGGCTTCGGCATTGGGTGGCAGCAGTCCGTCGGCTTGCCACTGGCCGTCCACCAGGCGTTGGCGGGCCAGGGGAATGCCCAGTGGGTCCAGCATCGACCAGCGGATACCGGCGCCTTCGCGCTGGATCACCAGCAGCCAATCCTGGCGCTGTCCGGCCATTTGCCGCTCGATATGCAACTGCAGCGGCAGTGCCAGGGTTGGTGTGCGTTCCGGCAACGGCGCCTGACTGGCGCAGGCCCCGAGCAACAGCAAGCAGCCCAAAAGCAGCGCACGAATCATTCGACAGTCCCTTCAACGGGTTTACGGGCCACTACATTGATCAGGGTTTCCTCCCGCTCGCCAAAGGGCCGCGGGCGGCGCAGGCCGAAGCGTTCGAGAAGGCCGAAATCCCTGGCGCGGCTCCACCACAGATAGGGATACGAGACGTTGGCGGCTTCGAACTGGAAACCCTGATCGCGGATCATCTCCAGGTACTGCGCGGCACTTTTTTGCACGTGCATGGGATGACGGAACAGCCAGCGGATCACCCAGGTATCGATATAGGCCGCCGTGGACTCCGCGAACATCAGATAGCCGCCGGGCTTGAGCACGCGATAGAACTCGGCGAGGGCTTTTTCCTGCTCCACCAGGTGATGAAAGGTTTGATGGCAGAACAGCAGGTCGACGCTGTCATCAGGCACCATCAACGTCGCGCAATCGCTGCCGACCAGTTCCACGGCGATGCCTTGGCGTGCGGCTTCCGCAAGACTCAGGTCCAGGCTGTGAGGGTCGGCGTCGACGCCGATCAGGCGTTGTGGCGCGAACACCTGGTGCAAGTATTGGAACGACTTGCCCTGGCCGCAACCGGCATCGAGCAGCACCGGAGCCACCGGCAACGGGCCGCTGAAAAGGTTGCGCAGGTCATTGATCGCCACCCGCAAGACATGGTGCTGCCAGGTGTGGCTGCGCAGGAACCAGAAGCCGAAGCGAGTCTCTTCGACGTAGTTGTCGCTCAGGTAGCTCATGGCTGCTTTCTCATGGTGCCGGGCTCGCACAGATTTCCGACAGCATGCGCAGGCGCCGCTTGGGTTCGCTGACGAACGGATTGCGCTCATCCCAGGCATAACCGGCGAGGATCGCGCTGATCATGCGGCGAATGTCTGGCGAGCCGTCGGTGTAGAAAATCACGTCCTGGAAGGTGCCGGCGTACCAGCCCTCGACGTAGCAGCGGAAGGTGTCGACGCCACGTTTGAGTGGCTCGGCGAATTCGCTTTGCCAGTCCACGCTTTCTCCTTGCAACTGCCGATGCAGCACCCCAGCGGCCATGCTGGCCGAGCGCATGGCGATGGTCACGCCGGAAGAGAACACCGGGTCGAGGAATTCCGCGGCGTTGCCCAGCAGGGCGAACCCGGGACCATGCAGTGTTTTGACATTGGCCGAATAGCCGCCAATGGTTCGCGCCGGGGTGTCCCATATCGCGTTGCTGAGTACACCGGCCAGGCTTGGTGTTTCGTCGATGAAGCCGCGCAGGCAAGCGTCAAGATCGTCAGTGCGACCGGCGAAATGTTCCGCCGCCGCGACCACGCCGACTGAACAGCGCCCGTCGCTGAACGGGATGGTCCAGAACCACACATCGCGTTGGGTCGGGTGAGTGGTGATAAGGATTTTTTCGCGGTCGAAGGTTGGGGCATCGATGCAATCTTCGATGTGGGTGAACACCGCCTGGCGCAGCGGAAAGTTCGAGGGCGCCTCAAGGTCCAGCAGGCGTGGCAAGACCCGGCCATAGCCGCTGGCGTCGAGGACGAAATCGGCCTCTACGAGGTACGCGTTGCCGTCTTCGCGTTGGACGCCCAGTTGTGGTTTGGCAAGTGAGAAGTCGGCGCCGGTGATGGCCTGTCCATAACGGATCTCGACACCTTGCAACGCCGCCTGATCGGCCAGCAGCTTGTCGAAGTCGGCGCGCTGCACCTGGAAGGTGGTGGGCTTGCCTTTGCTGAAGGTATCGCCGAAATCGAAGGCGCTGTAGCGCTCGCCCCAGGCGAACGCCGCGCCATTCTTGCGCTGAAACCCGGCGGCATTCACCGCGTCGAGCATGCCGGCCTCTTCGACGAAGTCCAGGCAATGGGACAACAGGCTTTCGCCGATGGAAAACCGTGGGAAATGCTGGCGCTCGATGACTAGCACATCGTGGCCCTTGCGCTTGAGCAGCGCGGCGGCGATAGCGCCAGAGGGACCTGCGCCGATGACGACGACCTGTCGACGTTCCATTTCAACTGTTGGCACTGGAGCTCCTGGCCGGGACGGCAATCGAGGGAATACGGTGGAAGCCGGCCAGGGCCGGCAGCAATGTCGCGATCAGGCCCATCAGCATCAGCGCAAAGTACACCGCCGGGCTGATGAGCTGTTGTTGTAACAGCAGGTTGAGGAACACGATTTCACTCAAGCCGCGAATGTTCAGCAAGACACTTTCGCGCCAGCGACTGGCGCCAGGGAACGAGGCCCCGGCCCAGCCCAATCCCAGCCAGTTGCCCAGCAGTTTGCTGGCGATGGGTAACAGCAGCAATGCGCCGATCTGGAGCCAGTCGAGGCGACTCAGGGCGCTGTGGACGTTGATCTGCACGATGCCGAAGGTGAGGATCAGCGGGATCGCCAGGTAGGTCTGCAAACCTTGCATCCAGTTCGTGTTGAGCGGTAACACCAGCGGCACCTTGAGCGCGGCCATGCACAGCAGATAGCCGATGCCGACAATCAGCGCGTTGAGCCGGTAGTGTTCGGCCACCACCAGCAAGGCGAAAAAGATCCCGCTGTGCAGCAGCGGCTGGCGCAGGCCAAGCAGTCGCAACAGCAGCGGCACACAGGCACCGGCCAACGGCAGCAACAGGCTGGCCAGGTGCAGGCTGCCTTGGGCCAGGGCGAACAGGCTCCAGCAGATCAAGTCGATCAGAATCGCGGTTTGCACCAGGCGCCGTGTGGCGGCGGGCGGGTAGTCGATGTGACGCAGGTACAGGTACAGCACCGGGATGGCGGTGATCGCAAACAGCAGCCCCACCGCCAGGGAACTGATCCAGGGCTGGGGCGGTAGCAGCCAGAGCGCGGTCGCCAAACCGCAGGCGAATGGAACGCCGAAGCTGGGCAGGGCGACTTTCACGCTCTGGCGGTCCAGCCGCAGGTCGATCACGTCGCTGAGGATGTGCCCCAGCAACAGGGCGAAGGCGAGGCTGTAGAGACTGCTCAGCCACACCGGCGCCACCAGTTGCGCGCCGCTGAGCTGCCAGCCTGGTTCGATCCAGAAGTACATCAGCAACGGCAGGCCAAGCGTCGCCAACAGCAATTGGCTGACAATCGGGATCAGCCCGAAGCGACGGCCGATGACTGTCGCCACCGCGAACAGCCCCAGGGCCATAAGCCAGAACATCAGGATGATCACTGGGCCGGCTCCGTAACCGCTGCCGCGTGGGCCTGATGCCCGGCCCACGGCGCTAGCATGAAACTGAAGGCCAGCCCCAGGCTGACCGCCAGGCCGAAGTTGCTCACCGCCGGCGTGCTGGAAACTGCCAACAGGCCGAACGACAACCAGGTGGTGACTGCCGCCAGCAGGGTGCCCAGCAGGCTCACCGCGGCGCCGCCTATCTGTTCGCGCATCAGGATCGCGTAATCGACACCGATGGCGGTGACCAGCAACAGACCGAACAGGCCGAACAGGGTCAGTGGCTGGCCCAGCCAGCCGAGGCTCGCCAGGCTGCACAGCGCCGCCAGCAACGGTAGCGCGACGACGCGAAGGGCGCCGCCGACACCGAACGGCCAGGTCAATAACAGCAGGATGAGCACGCAGGAGGCCAGTTTCAATTCGGCGGCGCTGACTTGCGTGGCGGCAAAGACCCGGTTCAGGTCCCCCAGACGATCGACCAGTTGTACGCCGGGCAGATCCAGCGTCTGCACCCTGAGCAGCGCTGCATCATTCAAGCCTTGCAGGCTGACCACCGCCGCCACGCCCTCCGCCGTCGGGCCGAGCCAGAGTGTGCGGTACGGTTCGGCCAGGGGGCCGGCCAGTGCGGTATCGATGTCGGTCACCGGCAAGGCCTGCAATTGCGTCAGTTCGGCTTGCAGTGCGGCGACCGGCACTCCCAGGTCCAGCAGCGGTTGCCAGAACGCCGGCAACCGGGCCAGGGCGTCACGCACTTTCTGCTGTTCGGCGGGCGGGCTGACCAGTTGGTTCAGCGACAGGTAGCCCTCCAGCTTCTCCAGGCCAATCAACTGCTCCAGCCGCTCGTTGAGCACCGTCTGACGTTCCAGCAGGTGTGACTGATTATCGGCGCGGATCAGGAAGAATTGGCTGGTGGGTTGGAAGCCGGTGATACGGGCGATGGCCTGGGCTTCGTCGGTCAACTGCTCAGGCGTGCCGATCCATTGGCGAATGTCGTTTTTCGTGGTCAGTTGCCAGAGGCCGCCGGCGCAGAAGATCAGCAAGAGCCCTAACAAGACCGGTGTTCGCACCCGCGCCAGCAACGCTTCGCGCGCCCTGAGCAGGTGTTCGCACAGCCGCAGCGGCCACTGGGCCGGGTGTAAGTCCACGCCCTTGAGCAGTGCCGGCAAGAGACAAACCGCTGTCAGGTAAGCACCGATCAAACCGGCGGCGGAAAAGATCGCGATCTGGGTCAGGGCCGGGAACGGCGTCCAGGCCAGGGCCAGGTAGCCGATGCAGGTGGTCGCCAGGCTCAGGCTCAGTCCCGGCAGGGTCAGGCGTAGGGCCGACCAACTGCGCCACGGTTTGAGGCTCCAGCTTTTGGACAGGTAGTGCAGCGGATAATCCACCGCCACACCGATCAGGCTGGAACCCAGCACCAGGGTCATGACATGCATGCGACCGAACAGCGCCACGCAGGCCACCGCGCCGAACAGGATACCCACCAGTACCGGCACGAATGCCAGCCACGCTCGCAAGCGTCGGAAGGCCAGCAACAGCAACAGCAAAATGCCGATTGTCGCCCCGCCGCCCACCCAGGTGATTTCCCGCGAAGCCTGTTGTTGGCCACTGGCGGCGTACAGCAGGCCGCTGGCCGCCAGCAATTGCCCTTGGGCCAGGCCCGCCTGATCACGGCTGCGTTGCAGCAGGTCGGCCACTTGCAGCGGCAGGTCCATGTCGAAAGCGTTGCCATGGGTGCGGGCCCGCAGCATCACCCAGTTTTTGCCGTCGGCTTCGGCAATCAGCGCGCCGCTGCCCACGTCCAGCTGTATCGCACCGCGTTGGGGCTGGCTGTTCTGGATGCGCCCGGTCAGGCCCAGCCAGTCGTCCTGGCTCGGCACCAGGCTGAAGCCGCTGAACGGATCGAAGAGCGCCTGCACCCGTTGCTGGATGAAGGCCTGGGGCTGATCGATCAATTGTTGCCGATCCGCGGCCGAGAGCATTGCCAGTCGCCCCTTGAGCAATTGCGCGCGCAAGGCCGGCAGATCGGCCTGCAACGTCCACTGGACCTTGTCGAACAAACCGCTGGCTTGCCATTGCTCGCCAAGGGTTTGCGCCAAAGCGATCGCCTGTTGGCGCTCGGTGTGCCCGACCAGTAGTAGCACCTCGCGGTTGAGGGGTTCTTGCATGCGTTGTTCGGCGATGAGTTCAAGCGCATCAGGAGCGGTACCGGGCACCAGCTCCATGAGGTTGGCCGACAGCGGCGCGCCATTGCGCCACTGCCAACCGGCCAGCGCCATCACCGCCAACAGCAGAATCAGGAACAGTCGCGGCAGCTTGTGTTCACTCGGCAAAGTCATGTTGCTCCGCTTCGCTCAAGGCTTTCGCGCTGGTGCTGTTTTGCATGCGCAGCACGGTACGGTCACCCTGGGTTTCCAGCAGTTCGATACGCTGCACCAGTTCGCCGCCATCGATGTTGATCTGGTTGAAGATTTGTTTGAGCAGCACCGAGCGCGGGGTCAAGGTGAGCTTCCACTGCTGCGGTTGGCCCGACAGACTGAGGTCGAAGTCCCGTTGCAGGCCGCTGCTGTCGCCCTGTAACACCGCAAGGAACAAACGATTCTGCTCGGCGCCGGCACTCTTGTTCGGCAGTGTCTGCCAGGTGCCGCCATCGCGCCGGGCGATTCCCAGGGGGGTGATGCGGTAATCCTGCTGCAGCGGGGTTTGCAGCAGCCACAGCAGGCCATGGTTTTTTGCCAATACGAAACGGCCCTTGCTGGTGAGCGGCTGGGGCAGGGCGCGCAGGTGCTTTTCCTGGATGAACTGGCCGTGGATCACGTCCGGGCGCGCCAGTTGTTCGCTCAACTGTTGCAAGTCGAACGCCTGGGCAAAGGGCGCCAGGCCCCACAGCAGCAGCCAGATGAACAGGCGTTTCACGGTAGTTTCCTCTCGACGGCTTGGACAAAGACCCGCGGCGAGGCCAGCAGCATTTCGCGACTCGCGACGTCCACCGCCACTTGCACCGAGCTGGCGCGGGTCAGACGTTCACCCGTGGCTGCGTCGCTGATCAGGTAATTGATCTTCAGGCGGTTCTCCCATTCCACCAGGCTGGCGCGCACGGTCAGGGTCTGACCGAACACGGCGCTGCGCACGTAGCGCAGTTGCAGGTCGATCACCGGCCACGCATAGCCGGATGCGAGCATGTCGTTGTAGTTGTGGCCGATCAGGTCGAGCAAGGCGCAGCGGGCCACTTCCAGGTACTTGACGTAATGACCGTGCCAGACCACGTTCATCGAATCGACATCGAAAAACGGCACCACGATCTGCGTTTCGACGTGCAACACCCCTTGGCTACGCATGCAGCCTCCAGTGTTGTTCGGCGATGCGTTGCAGGCACAGGCGCAATTCGCCTTCCAGAGCGCGATCCTCGATGACTGGCGGGAAATCCACGGCCAGCTGTTCGTGCATGTCGGCCAAGGCCGGCGGCAGCGGTCGGGCATCTTCGGCACGGCTGCGCAGCCACACGCCCTGGTTGGCGGCCAGCAGCGTCGCGGCGGCCACTTGTTCGGTCAGTTCCAGCACGCGGATCGCATCCCGGGCAGCGATGGTGCCCATGCTCACTTTGTCCTGGTTGTGGCATTCGGTGGAGCGCGAGAACACGCTGGCCGGCATGGTGTTTTTCAAGGCTTCGGCGGTCCAGGCGCTGGTGCCGATCTGCACCGCCTTGAAGCCATGGTTGAGCATCGCTCGCTCGGCGCTGGCGCCGGACAGGTTGCTCGGCAAGCCGTGGTTGTAGCGTTCGTCGACCAATAGCGCGAGCTGGCGGTCCAGCAGATCGGCGACGTTGGCCACCAGGTTCTTGAGGCTGTCCATGGCAAAGGCGATATGCCCGCCGTAGAAATGCCCGCCGTGCAGTACGCGCTCGGCTTCGGCGTCGATGATCGGGTTGTCGTTGGCGCTGTTGAGCTCGATTTCGATGAATGAACGCAACCAGTTCAGACTGTCGGCCAGCACGCCGAGCACGTGGGGGGCGCAGCGCAGGGAGTAGCGATCCTGCAGGCGATGCAGCGGCGCGGTGGGGGCGTCGATCGCCAGGTCCTTGCGCAGCCACGCGGCCACTTGCATTTGCCCCGGATGCGGCTTGGCGGCGAACAGGCGCTCGTCGAAGTGCTCCGGGTTGCCTTGCAGCGCGACCACGTTCAGCGCGGTGATGCGGGTTGCCAGTTGCAACAGGTAGTCGGCGCGGGCGAAGGCCAGGCAGGCCAGGCCGGTCATCACGGCGGTGCCGTTCATCAGCGCGAGGGCTTCCTTGGGCCGCAGCACCAACGGAGTCCAACCGAGTTCGCGGTGCACATCGGCGGCCAGGCGGCGTTCGCCAGCGAACATCACTTCCCGCTCGCCGGAGAGGGTGGCGGCGACGTAGGACAGGGGCGTCAGGTCCCCGCTGGCGCCCACCGAGCCTTCTTCCGGAATCAGCGGCAGGATGTCATGTTCGAGAAAGGCCTGGAGTCGCTCCAGCAGTTCCACGCGCACCCCGGACACGCCGTGGCACAGCGACTGCAAGCGTGCCGCCAGCACGGCGCGGGTGGCCTGCGGGTCCAGCAGTTTGCCCAGGCCGCAACCGTGGAACGTATACAAGTGACGGGGCAGGGCCTCGACGTGGTGCAACGGCACGGCCACCACGCAGGAGTCGCCGTAACCGGTGGTCACGCCGTAGATCACGCCTTCCTTGTCCAGCAAAGAGTCGAGGAATTGCGCACCCTTGGCGATGCGCTGGCGGAATGCCGGATCATCCTGCAACCGCGTCTGCACCTGACGATTGGCCAGGGCCAGTACGTCCTCGATGCGCAAGGGGCGTTCGCCGAAGGTTACCGGCTCAAGAGTGGGCATCGTCATCGGTCTTCCAGAAAGGGTAAAAGTTGAACCACTGTTGCGGTGCCTGGAGGCAATAGTGCGCCAGGCGCTGGGCGTAGAGGCCGGCCCAATGGGTGATGACCTGCTCGCGGTCGCTGCGTTTCCACACCACGGCCTCGGCGAAGGGTTCGAGGGTGACCCGATAGCGTCCCTCGTGCTTGAGGCACATCAGCAGGTTGATCGGGCATTTGAGCAGCCCGGCCAGCAGCCAGGGCCCTTGGGGAAATGCCGCCGGGCGACCCATGAAGTCCACGGTCACAGTGCGTGCGCCGTGCAGCGGTATGCGGTCGCCGGCTATCGCCAGCCACTCGCCGCGTTCCAGGCGTTCGCTCAGTTGCAGCATGATCACCGGGTCCAGCTCGCTGACCTGGATCAGCCGCAGATGCGTGGCGCCGGCTTCCCCCAGCAAACGATTGAACTGTTCGGCATGCTTGGTGTGCACCAGCACGTTCATGGTCACTTTCTCGCCCAGCTCGGCCAGGGCCCGGCACATTTCCAGGTTGCCCAGGTGTGCGCCCACCAGCATCTGCCCACGGCCGTCGCGCAAGTGATTGCGCAGCAATGCCGGATCGACGATTTCGATCTGTTCCAGGCTCAGCTTGCCGTTCCAGACGTCGAGCTTGTCCAGCAGGGAGTCGGCAAACGCCATGAACTGCCCGAACACTCGCCAATGGCTTGGGCGCAGCTCGGTGCGGCCGCTCCAGTCGGCCAGGCGCTGCTGGTATTGCCAGGCTGCCTGCCGGGCGCTGCGGCCGAAAATGAAGAAGTACAGGACGATGCCGTAGAGCAACGGACTCAATAAGCGGCGGCCCAACACCTTGGCGGCGAACGCGGTGAGTTTCATCAGCCAGAAACTGCCGCGCTCCTGGCGGTCGGCCCAGTGCTGCTTGTCTGTCTCAAGGCTCATGTTCGCCACCGTCGCCAGAGAATCAGGGGGGAGCGCACCAGCATGCCGAAGAACAACCGGGTGTGCATGCTGGAAATCAGTACGTTGTCGTGGAACAGGCGAAAGTGCGAAACCCCGTCCAAGGGGTAGTGAACCCGGGTACGCAACCAGCGCATCGGTTGATTGCGCCAGGCCAGGCGCACCAGGATGTCGGAGTCGAAATCCATGCGCTTGCCAATGTTCGCCGAATTGATCAGCGTCAGGACCGGTGGCAGGGGGTAGACCCGAAACCCGCACATCGAGTCGCGGATTTGCAGGGACAGGCTGTTGATCCAGACCATGACATGCGTCAGGTAGCGTGCATACAAGCGGCCTTTGGGCACACTCTCATCGTATTGGGGATAACCGCAGATCACCGCCTCCGGGTGAGCGCGGGATTGCTCGATGAAGTTCCTTACGTCGCCAAGATCGTGTTGCCCGTCGGCATCGACCTGCAGGGCGTGGCTGAAGCCCAGGCGCGACGCTTCCCGCAGACCGGTCATCACCGCGCCACCCTTGCCTTGATTGACCGCCAGCCTGACCAGATGAACCTGCTCGCCCTCGGCCAGCCGCTCCAATACCGCCGCGCAGGCCGGGCTGCTGGCGTCGTCCACCAGCACGCAGGGCAAGCCGTTGGCGAGCAGTGCCTGCACCACGGTCGCGACGGCGGTTTCGTGGTTGTAGACCGGGATGACGGCGCAGGGGTTATGCATGGTTTGCGCCTTCCACCGATCCATTGTGAACAGGGCGCTTATTGTGGCGAGGGAGCTTGCTCCCGCTCGAGTGCGCAGCACTCGCCCGGCGATTTGAAACACTTGGGGCTGCTTCGCAGCCCAGCGGGAGCAAGCTCCCTCGCCACAGGAGGGCGGTGCAATCAATCATCGGCCACCCCCAGGACAATCCGCCCACTCGAACAGGCCGCCGTGTCATTGCGATAAGCGAAGTACAGCTTGCCGCGCTCGCGGTCGAAACGCAGGTGCAGTTGGATTTCATCGCCGGGGCGCATCAGTTGCTGGAACTTCAGCACTTCCATGCCGACGAACCGCGGCGGCAGGTCCATCAGTTGTCGGCCCAGGCTCAAGGCCCAGTCGACCTGCACCACGCCGGGGAGGACCGGTGCGGTGGGAAAGTGGCCGCTGAAATACGCCAGGTCCGGGGGCACCAGCAGTTGCAGGCTCCATTGCCCGTCGGTTTCGACCTGTTCGAGCACTTGCGGGGCTTTGGGGCGCGCAGCCATCAGCAGGGCTTCGACTTCGGCCTGGGGCAGCTTGCCTTGGGCGTTGAGCGGCAACTGCCGCAGCCAGCGCCAGCGCCGAGGCAAGGCGAGGGTTTCGCAGTGTTCGCTCAAGTGACGGCGCAAGGCCTCGGTCACGGCGCGTCGACCCAGGTTGCGCAAGGCGTGCAGGCCGCTTTCGCTCAGCACCAGCAGCGCCCCGAGGGAGGCGCGATTTTCCTGGACCACCCCCAGTCGGGCTTCGCTGACCCAGTCGTGGGCCATCAACGCCCGTTCCAGCATGGGCAGGGAGATGCGTTTTTCTTCAAGCTTGACGATGCGATCCAGCCGTCCGAGCAGTTCGAAGCGTCCATCCCCGGCGATCCGCGCCGCGTCGGCGGTGTGTTCCACATGGCCGGCCGGCAGATAAGGCGAGGCGATCAGCAAGGCGCCGTCACTGTCCTGGCTCAGCTTTACGTCGGCGAAGGGCTGCCATAAGCCTGCGCCCTGACGCCAGGCGATGCCGCCGGTTTCCGAACTGCCAAAGATTTCCGTCGGCCATTGCCCCAGCCGCTGGTGCAGGCTTTGGGCGGCCTCGGTCGGCAAGGCACCACCGGAGGAAAATACCCGGCGTACGCAGCTCAAGGCTGGCCAGTCGAGGTTATCGCCCATGCGCTTGAGCAAGGCCGGGCTGGCGACCCAGGCAAAAGCCGGGTACTGACGGCTGGCGCGTTGCAGGTCTTCGGGAAAAGCCAGTTGCCGGCGCACGAATGTACGCCCGGCACACAGCGGCCACAGCACCCGAAACAGCAGGCCATAGATGTGCTGGGTGGCGACGCTGCCGATCACGCAGGCCGGGCCCAGGTCGGTGCCCCACAATTGTTCCAGGGCCTGGACTTCGTTGCTCAACTGACGCAGATTTTTCTCGATGCGCTTGGGCTCGCCGCTTGACCCGGAGGTGCACAGGCTCAGCCAGCACTGATCGAGGTCCAGTTCAGTGGCCTCAAGGGGGGCTTGTCGCAGGTCGTCGAGACGGATGTCCGTGGGTTGATCGGTCAACCACAGGTCGACGTCCGCCGACCAGCGCTGGCGGGTCTGGGCTTGCAGGTCGGCCGGGAGCAGGACGCTGGCCCCGGCGCGCCAGGCACCGAGCAGGGCCACCGCCAGGTCGGCGGCGTCTTCCAGGTGCACCGCTATGCGCCGTACGCCGCGGGCCTGCAGACCGGCGGCCAGGCCCAGCGCCGCGTCCCGCAGTTGCGAGTGGCTCAGCGCCGGGTCGACGGCCACAGCACGGTCCGGCTGGGCGCTGAGCAACATCTGCTCAAGTGTTATCCAATTCATGGGCGGCCTCTTACCCGTTGTCGTATAAGCCATTCAATGGCAAACAGCAGCCCCATCAATCCGTAGGAAATCAGGCCGGTGTACAACATCCACCAGCTCAGCGGCGCCCAGAGGGTGAGGGCGGCGGCGAGCAAGCCGTTACACAGGAAAAACACACTCCAGACCACCGTGACCTGGCGGGTATACACCACCGCGTTGGCCGGCAGCTGCGGTTCGCGCAGGCGCGCCAGGCGCTCGACCATCGGCGGACCGTATTTCAGACTCAGGGCGAACAGCCCGAGCATGAAGGCGCTGATCAGCACCGGATACCAGCGCAGCAGGAGCGGGCTGTCGAACAGCGCGAGCAAAACACTGAAGGCAATTGCCGTAACCGCCATCCAGCGGCTGCCGGGCCCGCTTTTACCGAGCAATGCCCGGGCCAGCCACAGGCTACCCAGCAGCAGGCCGAACTGCCATGGGGCGAAATGCTCCATGCCGAAATACACCGCAAAGGGGTACAACAGGCCCACCAGCAGCAGGCCGAGGCCAATCAGCCGGGTCATGCGGCCGGTTGAACCAGTCGATAGACCGCCTCGACCACGTCGTTGACGGTGCGCACCGACTTGAATTCTTCGGCGGCGATCTTCTTGCCGGTCTGGCGCTTGATGTGGTCGATCAGGTCGACTGCGTCGATGCTGTCGATTTCCAGGTCCTGGTACAGGTTCGACTCCAGCGTCACGCGCTCAGGGTCCAGCTCGAAAAGCTCGACCAGAGCATCGCGCAGGGTATTGAAAATGTCGTCACGAGTTTGCATGGTCCGGTCTCAGGCTACGCGATTTGCAGTGACGAAGGCCGCAAGGCTTGCCACATTGCTGAAATGGTTGCGGGTGTCCTTGGCGTCGGCATCGATCTTGATCCCGTACTCCCTCTGGATCGCCAGGCCCAGCTCCAGGGCATCCACCGAGTCCAGGCCCAGGCCTTCGCCGAACAGGGTCTGATGGTCGCCGATATCGTCGGTGCTGATGTCCTCCAGGCCGAGGGCGTCGATGATCAGCTGTTTGATGTCATGGTGCAGATCGCTCATCTTCGGCGAGCTCCTTGATGTAATAGTGATGCAGAAAATCGTTGAGCCTGCGCGAAGCCTGCGGCGCAGGGCCGAGCGCGGCGAACGCCTGTGGATCTATATCGGCCCCCACGTGGAAACTGAAGTGCACGCGGCGCTGAGGGATGCGATACCAGGGTTCGGCCTTGGTCAAAGTGGTGGGGCTGACCTTGATGGTCACCGGAGTGAGGATTTTCGCACCTCGCAGCGCGATGGCCGCTGCGCCCCGATGAAAGGCCGGTGGTTGGCCTGGCCGAGTACGGGTGCCTTCGGGGAACACGATCAGGCTCTGGCCGTCCTGCAGGGCGTCGCTGGCGGCATCAAGCATGTCCATGCTGCCGTCGTTGCTGATGTATTGGGTCGAACGCAGCGGGCCGCGGGTGAAGGGGTTTTCCCACAGGCTCTGCTTGACCACGCAGTTGGCGTCGCGCACCAGGCCGATCAGGAACACCACGTCGATCAGCGACGGATGGTTGGCGATGATCATTTGCCCGGGGCGACCGAGTTTCTCCGCGCCGTCGATCTGATAGGTGAGCACGCCGGTGCGGGCCATGAAACGGATAAAGAACCAGAACAGTCGCCCCACAGTGC
Source organism: Pseudomonas sp. A214 (assembly GCF_900156295.1). Taxonomy (NCBI): domain Bacteria; kingdom Pseudomonadati; phylum Pseudomonadota; class Gammaproteobacteria; order Pseudomonadales; family Pseudomonadaceae; genus Pseudomonas; species Pseudomonas sp. A214. The sequence goes on along the minus strand of NZ_LT707062.1, from coordinate 249,735 downwards.
GGCGGGCTCGCAGGCGGTGGGCCTGGGCGTCGCCGGGCAGCCAGGCCAGCAATGGAAACACCAGCAATCGCAGGCACAGCCCTCCTAGCCCGAACAGGACGAAGCTTGCCGCAGTCGCGATCAGGCGCCAGTAGTAGGCGTCGCGATGTTTACCGTTCACCGGTTGCGTTGCCAGGTCCATACACGATTCTTCCAGGCATGTTGGCAGGTGGATAGGTTGTTCAGCAGCGTACGCAACAAACCCAGGGCATGGGGCCAGTCGCTGGCGGGCCTTTGACCGGCCTGGGTGGACAGGTCCAGTTGCCAATCGTCGCCTGGAGTCAACAGCAAGCCCACTGCATAGGGGAAGGGCACATCGTTGACCCAGGGAGCGTAGACCTGGGGTGGCTGCTCTTCGGTGATCACCAGCAGCACCGCCGCCGCTCCCTCGTTCAGCAGCGCAACGGCTTCCAGGATCCCGTGTTCCAGCCCGTCGCCCGTGGCCGCCAGGGCGGTCATTTCGCTGGTTTCGCCGCGCAGGATCGACCACAGGCCGATCACGGCGTTATGCACCGACAGGCTGAATTGAGTCGGCGATAACGGTTGGTTGGCTGCCAGGTCCTTGAGAATCTCAAAAGTACGCGGGGTTTCGCCGTGACGGGAAATAAAGACCAACGGCAGGTTCGACCGGCCTTCGGCCAGCGGCCAGCCCACGCTGAAGGCCATCCGCGCCAGGCGACTGAGGCGACGGCGCTGCATGGCCGGCAGAAACGAAACGTCAGGGGCGGCATCGCTGGCGGGCAACACGACCGGCTGTCGGCTCCATGCCTGCCAGTCGTCCACGCTTTCGAGCCCAGGGGCCCACGCGCGCCATTGGGCGATGTTGAAATTGATCACAAATACACCCCACCCCTGCGGGCTTTTATTGTCACGGTTCAGTGGTTTGACCCGCGTCCAACCCTGCATGGTCTTGCGACCCAAGTGGCGCGCATTATCCGGGTGCGGTTGGCTTGTAGCAAATGCTGGTTACATTTTGCTCAGCGAAATGTACCGGTTCGTTCGTCCAGGCGCAGACAAGAGCCATTGTCGCGATTATGACGAGTATGTCTGTCGGACGTTTCTGTCACTCTCGCGCCAAGTTGATGCTTCAGGGGTGGAAAAAAACCTCCGGCGTCGTAGTCCGTCCGCAGCGAAGGTAGCGAAGGGGTATCGAGGCCTACTACACTCGGGAATCTTTGATACACGGAGGTTTTGACATGCGGCGCGTGGTATTCAATCAGAAAGGTGGCGTGGGCAAGTCCAGCATCGCCTGCAATCTGGCAGCGGTCAGTGCCAGCGAGGGGTATCGCACGCTGTTGGTGGACCTGGATGCCCAGGCCAATTCGACTCAATACCTGACGGGCCTTACCGGCGACGACATCCCCATGGGTATCGCCGATTTCTTCAAGCAAACCCTGTCGTCCGGGCCCTTCTCGAAAAAGAACAAGGTGGATATCTACGAAACACCGTTCGACAACCTGCACGTCATCACTGCCACCGCCGAGCTGACGGATCTGCAACCCAAGCTTGAGGCGAAACACAAGATCAACAAACTGCGCAAGTTGCTCGAAGAGCTGGGCGAGGATTACGACCGGATCTATCTGGATACCCCGCCCGCCTTGAACTTCTATGCGGTTTCGGCACTGATCGCCGCTGATCGTGTGCTGATTCCCTTCGATTGCGACAGCTTTTCACGTCAGGCGTTGTACGGTCTGTTGGCGGAAATAGAAGAGCTCAAGGACGACCACAACGAAGGGCTCGAAGTCGAAGGCATCGTCGTCAATCAGTTCCAGGCGCGGGCCAGCCTGCCGCAGCAGATCCTTGACGAACTCATTGCCGAAGGCTTGCCGGTTTTGCCGGTGTACCTGAGCAGTTCGGTGCGCATGCGAGAATCCCATCAGGCGAGCTTGCCCCTGATCCATCTGGACCCGCGTCACAAGCTGACCCAGCAGTTCATGGAGTTGCATAGCTTGCTGGAAAGCGCCTGATTGACTGGCGTATACAAGTCCACTGTGGGAGCGAGCCTGCTCGCGATTGCGGTGGCACATTCAACATAGAGGTAGCCAGGCAGTCCGCTATCGCGAGCAGGCTCGCTCCCACAGTGCTGAGGTCAAATCCCCTGGCCGCGCAACCAGCTCATCAACTGCGGCAACGGCAATGCCCCGCTCTGGCGCGCCACTTCGCGGCCGTCCTTGAACAGGATCAGGCTGGGTATCGAGCGGATACCCAGCTGTGCCGATAGCTGCTGGTTGGCTTCGCTGTCGAGCTTGGCCAGGCGGCATTTACCCACCAGTTGCGTGGCGGCCTGTTCGAACACGGGCGCGAAGGATTTGCATGGCCCGCACCAATCGGCCCACACATCCACCAGTAACGGCAGGTCACCCTTGATCTGGCTGGCATAGTCGCCTTGCTTGAGTTCGAACGGTTTGCTCAATAACACCTGGGCCTTGCAGCGCCCGCACTTGGGCTCATCGCCCAGGCGTTCGGCGGGGATGCGGTTGAGCCCGTTGCAGTGGGGGCAGGGGATCAGCATTGGGACAACTCCAGAAAAGATCATTGGTAAAGATTTGACCACCGTGTAGAGCACACCGCAAACACTTGTGGGAGCGAGCCTGCTCGCGATTGCGGCCTGACAGTCAATACGTCATTGACTGTCCTGCCGTCATCGCGAGCGGGCTCGCTCCCACAGGGGTTACGCGTTGCCGGTTACTTCGCGCTGGTCAGCGTGTTGTAGCTGGTCATCAGGTTGCGGTAGTCCGGGATGTGGTTGGAGAACAAGGTCGCCAGCCCTTCCACATCGTTGCGCCAGTCGCGGTGCAGTTCGCAGGCCAGACCGAACCAGGTCATCAATTGCGCGCCCGAGGAGGACATGCGGTCCCAGGCCGATTGACGGGTCAGCTCGTTGAAGGTGCCAGAGGCATCGGTGACCACGAACACCTCGAAACCTTCGGCCAGGGCCGACAGTGCCGGGAAGGCTACACAGACTTCCGTGACGACGCCGGCGATGATCAGTTGCTTCTTGCCGGTGGCTTTGATCGCCTTGACGAAATCTTCGTTGTCCCAGGCGTTGATCTGGCCGGGACGGGCGATGTACGGCGCGTCCGGGAACAGGCTCTTGAGCTCGGGCATCAACGGGCCGTTGGGGCCGGTTTCGAAACTGGTGGTGAGGATGGTCGGCAGCTCGAAGTATTTGGCCAGGTCGGCCAGGGCCAGCACGTTGTTCTTGAAGCGGTCCGGGTCGATGTCACGCACCAGCGACAGCAGGCCAGCCTGGTGGTCCACCAGCAGAACGGCGGCGTTATCTTTGTCGAGACGCTTGTAGGAAGTGGTCATGGCGTTAGTCCTCTAAGTTTTGGCTGCCGAACGGTTCGGCGTGGTTAAAGTTTTCAGTGTTGGTGTGTTGCTAAGCGATGGACATAGATTAAAACTGGCACCTTTGATGCGCTAGACTGTAAAAATCGGCCTTAGCGTTCTATTTGGAGAACGATCATCGAAGACCTCAACACGCTTTACTACTTCACCCAAGTGGTCGAGCACGGCGGTTTCGCCGCCGCCGGCCGAGCGCTGGACATGCCCAAATCGAAGCTCAGCCGGCGCATTGCCCAACTGGAAGAACGCCTTGGGGTGCGGTTGATCCATCGCTCCAGTCGTCATTGCTCGTTGACGGAGATCGGCCAGGCCTACTACCAGCGCTGCCTGGCGATGCGGGTCGAGGCCGAGAGCGCGGCCGAAGTGATCGAGCGCAACCGCTCCGAGCCCCAGGGCCTGGTGCGTATCAGTTGCCCGACAGCGTTGCTCAACAGCTGGGTCGGGCCGATGCTGACCCGCTACATGCTCAAGTACCCACGGGTGGAGTTGTTCATTGAGAGCACCAACCGCCGGGTCGACCTGATCCATGAGGGGTTCGATATCGCGTTGCGGGTACGTTTTCCGCCGCTGGAAAACACCGACATGGTCATGAAAGTACTGGGCAACAGCACCCAGTGCCTGGTAGGCAGCCCGGCCTACCGCGAGCGCCTGTCCTCACCCGCTTCACCGGCAGACCTGCACGGTTTGCCGAGCGTGCACTGGGGGGCGGCGCAGCGTGAATACCAGTGGGAATTGTTCGGCCCGGACGGCGCCAGCGCGTTGATTCGCCATGAACCACGCATGGTCACCGATGACCTGCTGGCCCTGCGTCACGCGGTACTGGCGGGTATCGGCATCGCTCACCTGCCCGCCGTGGTGGTGCGCGAAGACCTGGCTGCTGGCCGGCTGGTGGAATTGGTGCCGGGCTGGACGCCCAAGTGCGGGATCGTCCATGCGATCTTCGCCTCCCGGCGCGGGTTGCTGCCGTCGGTGCGCACGCTGATTGATTTTCTGGCCGAAGAATTCAGCCAGAGTGATATGGCGTAGGGCGCAGGCAGCATTACCACCGGATTTCCCTTGTGGGAGTGGACTCACGACCCAGGCATTTTCCCAGGACATTTATCAAGACTGCCATTCATCAGGTGCGCCGCACTGAAAACGCCCCAGGCCCTCAAAAAACACACAGCACCTGTTCGCAACCCAGGAGGCCCCATGAGCAATCCTCAAGACCCAACCATCCCCCAGGCACCCACCAACCCTAACGACGACGGCTTCGTACTCGGCACCGCCGGCCGCGACGAAGATCCGAACGCCGCCCCGTCCTACGCCATCGACCGTCGCCACGAACGGGATGAACTGACTCCCGAAGACGCCCGCGGCATGCCCGGCTACCCCGAGAAAAAACCGCCGGCCAAACCGGCTGGTGAAGCAGAGAGTGGCGAGGCAGAACCGGGCATCGAGACGCCTGAGCAGGGCAACGATAAGGTGGGGTGAGCAAGGCTCACATCCGCTCACATTTTTTGCCGAAGTCTTGAAGCCTTGAGTGACTAGGCTAAAAAAACACTTCGGCAACCTTCTGTCTATTTGGCTCTATCGCAATTTGCGATGCGTCCGATCTGTGTTTAACTCCTCCATAGCAAAATGCGATAAGGACATTGCATGCATGTGATCACTGAGAAGCGCATCTGGGAGGCCAAGGAAAAATGGCCGCGCTGCGCCAATTCGCTGGATCAATGGTATCGGCTTATCAAACGCAACAGCCCGGCTGACTTCGCTGCGATGAAATCCATTTTTCCCGCAACCGACAAGGTCGGTCCGCTCCATGTGTTCGATATTGGTGGCAATAAATTGCGACTGGTTGCCGTGGTTCGCTATCGGCCTCAGCGCTTGTACATCAAATGCGTGCTGGATCATCAGGAATACGACAGAGGCAAGTGGAAGGAGGAAAAGGGATGAGTGCACTAATCGAACAAGTCGCCGCCCATTGGGAGTTTGTGTCGCCCCTGCTGCGCAAACCCAGGAACGAGGAGGACTACGACCGGTTGGTCGCAGCTCTCGATGAATTGCTGGAATTGATTGGTGAAGACGAAGCCCATCCCCTTATGAGCCTGGTGGACATCATCGGCGAATGGATCGAGGCTTGGGATCACCAACATCGGCCAATGCCCAAGGCCAGCGGCGTCGAGACACTTCGCTACCTGATGCGCGAGCATGGCATGAGCCAGAGCGACTTGCCGGGCGTCGGCACCCAGTCGGTGGTATCGGAGGTGTTGAGCGGCAAGCGCCAGCTCAATTTGAGGCAGATCCGCTGGCTGGCGGGGCGCTTCGGCGTGTCGGTTGAAACCTTTATTTGACGTTTCCCTGTGGGAGCAAAGCTTGCTCGCGATACAGGCTCCTCGGTTTATGGGGAAGACCGAGTTGCTTTCATCGCGGGCAAGCCTTGCTCCCACATGCCTTGCCCTCGCAGGACTGAAGGTTTTACGACGAACAACTGATCTCCAGATGTTTGCCCCACTCCGGCGGGCGTTGCGCGTAGCTGTCCATGCCCGGCTGTTCTTCGAACGGCCTGCTCAGCACCGTGTGCAGGCGGCGGACTTCTTCGTAGTCGCCTGCCTCGGCGGCGTCGATGGCTTTCTGCGCCAGGTAGTTGCGCAGCACATACAGTGGGTTCACCGCGTGCATGCGGACGCGACGCAGGTCTTGATCGGCAGGGCCTTCGCGGCTGACGCGGGCAACGTATAGCTCGCCCCAGGCGTCGAAGCCCTTGAGGTCGACGAAGTCATCGCGCAGGGCGGCGACGGCCTGTTCGGGGGACTGATCGCCTAGCCGGCGGAAGAACAGGCTGTAGTCGACGCCGCTGTTTTGCATCAATTGCAGCAGGCGCTCCACCAGGTTCTGGTCATCCTCCTCGGCGCTGGTCAGGCCCAGGCGGCGGCGCATCAGGTCCAGGTAGTGGGCCTGGTACAGCGGCAAATACAAACCGAGTGTTTCACGCAGGGCCTCGACGCTGATGAACGGTGTCAGGGCCTGGGCCAGTGCGCTGAGGTTCCATTGGCCGATTGGCACCTGGTTGCTGAACGAGTAGCGGCCCTGGTCGTCGGAGTGGTTGCAGATGAAGTTGGCGTCGAAGTCGTCGAGGAAGGCGAACGGCCCGAAATCGAAGGTGATGCCCAGGATCGACATGTTGTCGGTGTTCATCACACCGTGGCAGAAGCCGTAGGCTTGCCATTTGGCGATCAATTCGGCGTTGCGCTCGACGATTTCGCGGAACATCGCCAGGTACGGCTCCGGTTGTTCGCGGCACTCGGCAAAGTGCATGTTCAGCACATGCTCCGCGAGGGTGGCATGCAACTCGGGCTTTTTGGTGTAGTAGAAGTATTCGAAATGCCCGAAGCGCACATGGCTCGGCGCCATACGCAACACCATGGCGGCGCGCTCCTGCTTTTCGCGCCATACCGGGGTGTCGGAACCGATCACGCATAAGGCGCGTGTAGTCGGTATGCCCAGGGCGTGCAGCGCTTCGGACGCCAGGAACTCGCGGATCGAGGAGCGCAATACCGCCCGTCCATCGCCCATGCGTGAGAACGGTGTCTGGCCGGCGCCCTTGAGGTGCAGGTCCCAGTGGTCCCCGGCCTCGTTGTATACCTCTCCCAGTAGCAGCCCGCGGCCGTCCCCCAGTTGTGGGTTGTAATGGCCGAACTGGTGCCCCGAATACACCATCGCCCGGGGCTCGGTTTCAGCCCACAGCTTGTGTCCGCCGAACAGCTCGGCGAACAGCGGCGCCTGGGCTTCGACTGGGTCCAGGTCCAGCAATGCCATGGCTTGGTCGCTGGCAACGACCAGCCGGGGATTGTCGATAGGCTCGGGTAGCACGTGGGCCGAGAAACCGTCGCCAAGACGGGCGAAGCGGTTATCGAAGGTCAATGTTTCCAGGGTTTTCATGGCCGTCTCCGGCGCGATGCCCGCAGGCGTCGCGCGATCAGTCGAGGGTGGCTGCCGGCGGCTCTGGCAAGGACTTGGGCCCTGGCGTGAGGGGAGGCTCAGGCGTCGCGGTTTTGTCTCCAGGCAAGACAGGTGTCAGCTTGTATTCCAGGCCTTGAAGATTTTTCAAGGAAACTTCTACCTGCCGAAAGGCAATGCTGATGTTCTGCTTCTTGAATTCGCGACTGATGAACCGGTTGATCTCGTCCAGCACAGGATTGCGGTCACCCAGGTCGCGCACATGCATGCGCAGCTCATGGTCCAGGGTACTCTCCCCGAAGTTGAGGAAGTACACGAGCGGTTCTGGTTCTTTCAGCACGCGCGGGTTCTCGCGGGCAGCCTTGAGCAGCAGTTCCTTGACCAGATCAAGGTCTGAGCCGTAGTCGACCCCCAGTTTGAGGGTTACCCGGGTGACGGTGTCGGTCAGCGACCAGTTGATCAACTGCCCGGTGATGAACGTTTTGTTCGGAACGATGATGTCTTTACGGTCGAAGTCGGTGATGGTGGTGGCGCGGATACGGATCTTGCTGACCGTGCCCGACAGGTTGCCGATGGTGATGGTGTCGCCGATCCGCACCGGACGCTCGAACAGAATCATGATCCCGGAGATGAAGTTGGCGAAGATTTCCTGCATGCCGAAGCCCAGGCCCACCGAGAGCGCGGCTACCAGCCATTGCAGTTTGTCCCAGCTCACGCCCAGGGTGGAGAGTGTGGTGACGAAGCCTATGCCAGCGATCACATAGGACAGCAGCGTGGTGGCGGCATAGGCGCTGCCCTGGGCCAGGTCCAGTTTCGACAGCACGAACACTTCCAGCAGGCCCGGCAGGTTACGCGCCAGGGCAAAGGTGATGCCGATGATGATCAGCGCGCCGAGCATATCGCCGATGCTGATGGGCACCATGCTCATGTTGGCGCCGGTGCCGCTGGTGTATTCGTAGAGGGTGATGTTGTCCAGATAGGAGAACACGCTGATCAGGTCCGACCAGACCCAATACAGCGCGGCGATGAAACCGCCCAGCAGCGCCAGGCGGATCAGGCGCAGGGACTGTTCGTTGACCTTTTCGATGTCCAGGGTCGGCTCCTCGACCACTGCTTCGCCATCACCGGCTTCCTTGGTCGCCTGACGCTTGGCCAGGGCGCGCTGGTAGGCCAGGCGCCGCGCCGCGACCGACAGGCCGCGCACGAAGGTGGCCTCGATCACCAGCCAGAACATCAGCAGGTACAGGGTATTGATCAGTCGGTCGCTGAGCTTCAGGGCGGTGTAGTAGTAGCCGAAGCACACGGCTACGAACAGGGCGATGGGCAGCGCGGTGAACATCACCCCGACGGCCTTGCGGAACAGCGAGGTGTTCTGGTGGGTCGGGCTGCTGAGCAACAGGCGGCTGAGCAGCCAGGCCATCAGGGCGTAGCAGGTCAGCACCACCGGCATGCCCAATACATCGTCGGCCAGGGCCGAGGGTTGCAATTCGGCCACGGCCACCACCGCGACCAGCGCCAGTACCACCAGCCCGAGCCGGCGGATCCAGCCCTGGAGGAATTCGACCTGGGGTTTTTCCCAGCGGAAATGCAACTCGGCCACGCCACCGGGCGCCAGCACCCTATAGGCGGTATAGAACACCAGCCAGGCCTGGCCGATCTGCAGCAGCGCCGCGCCGAGGTTGGCGTTCTGGCCCCGGGCGTCGATCTGCAGGGCGTAGCCGCACAGGGCCAGCGCCAGGGCTACCGGCATTGCCAGCAGGATATTGATCAGAATCGCCTGGGGGGTGTGCCACTGACTGTCACGCTTGAAGTGGCCGACGTCCTGGTGAACCTTGTTCAACCGGGCATACAGATTCTTGCGTCGCCACAGCAGCGCACCGATGAGCAGCGCCAGGGGCAGGAACAGCAGCGGCCGCTGGGTCAGGCCGTCCGCCAGCTCACTGAGACTCGAGGCCCAGGGTAGCGAGTCGACCTGTTTTTCCAGGCGCGCCGGCACGCCACGCATCCATTCGAAATCCAGCGGCTTGTTGCTGGGAATCCAGAACATTTGCTCTTCCAGGGTCGCCCGCAAGTTTTGGGCGGTACTGAGCAGTTGCTTCTGGTTGAGCTGCAAGGTGATGGATTCGTTAAGCACCGCGCTCAACTCGCGGTTCAGCCTTTCCAGCAGGTCGACCCGGGTCAGGGCCAGTTCCAGCAAGGTCTTGCGCAGTTGCGGCGTGACTTGCTCGGCAGGCTGCGAGGCCAGCAGATTGTCGACATAGGCGCTTGGGTTGTTCAGCAGCTCGCGTTGTTGACTGACTTCGAACTGGTACAGGCGAATGTCGGCAATCTGGTCCGCCAGATTCTTGTCCAGTTCCAGGCGCGGCAGGGTCTGGCGCTGTTTGTAGAGAATCTTGGACAGCAGCAGGCTGCCCTTGAGTACGCTGATCTGCTCGTCCAGGGCCGCGTCGGTCTGGGTAACGCTGTCCAGCAGTTGCTTGGTCTGCAGGTTCTGCTGGGTGACCTCATTGAGGCGGTCGGTGCTTTTGAGCAGATAGTCGGAAAGTTTCAGGTTGGCCGTGCTTTCGGTCGCCAGCAGGCTGCTGCCGCCGGCCTTCTGGGCTTCGATGGATTGCTGGGTCACCGTTTCCTGGGACTGGGCCAGTCGCTTCTGGTTGATCAGCGTCTGCAGGTCCTGGATTTCCTGCTCCATGCGGTCGATCTTTTCCGTCAGCAAGTCGTGCTGACTGTTGCCCAGGTCTTGCAACTGGCTGTTGCCGGCCAGCTCCTGGCGCCGCAGCGGAATCAGGGCATTGAGTGCGGCCAGTTCGGCGTTGAGCTGGTCGCGCTGTTCGCCGTTCAGGGTTTTACCGGCATCCTTGCCCGTCTTGAGGATGGTGTTGATCTGCTGGATGCGGGTCTGGCTGCTGGCGATTTCGGCCTGGGCGCGCTCGGGGCGGGTCTGGGCGGTGATGATCAGGCTGTTGGCATCGGCCAGGGCTTTTTGCAGGTCACTCTGCTGGGTGGAGCGGTCCGTCAGCATCTGTTCGAGCTGGGGCACCGGCAGGTTGGCGTAACGCTGCGCCACCGGCACCACGGGGGTGCTCTTGAGCCGGGCCAGCTCGCGCTGGTTTTCAATGTTTTGCTTGGGGGCACTGGCCAGCTGCTGTTTGAGATCGACCAGCTTCTGCTCGTATTCGGCCTTGCTGGTGAGCTGTGCCAAGGTCTTTTGCAGGGTCTCCTGCAAGGCCTTCTGCTCGGCTTCCGGCAGTTTGCGGTCAGCGATTTTGTCCAGGCTGGCCTGGACCGAAGCGCTGGTGAGCGGTTCGGCGGCTTGCAGTGGGCAGACGGAAAGACTCAGGCCCAGCAGGGCAATGGTTAAAAAGGAGCGCAGGGTAGGCATAGAGACCGGTCGAGCAAGTGAAAGTGGGAGCAGTTTAGAGGAACAAGCCGGGACCCGGGCGACTTCCTTCGGGGAATCTGACGCCCACTTTGCCGATCTTGTTCCCGTCCATGACCGCAACGGTCCAAAGGGTGTTGTTCCAATCCACCTGGTCACCGACTACTGGCGCGCCACCGACTTTCTGGGCGATGAAACGGCCCAGGGACATGTCCGGGTCGATGCCGTCCAGCTTCAGCCCGTACAGGGCCGCAACCGCGGCCAGCTGGGCGTCTCCTTCGAGTACGAAGTCGCCGAAGAAGCGCAGATCCAAGCCCCTTTGCGGTGCCTGGCTGAACAGTTTTCCAAGGGCCGGCAAATCGTGTTCATGGCCGATCACACACAGCAAATCACCAACTTCCAGCACCGTACTACCCGACGGATGGAGCAGTTGCTGGCCACGGAACAGGGCCGCGATCCGTGTACCGTCGGGCATTTTCAGATCCCGCAGGGGCGAGCCGATGCACCATTTCTCCGCGCCGAGGCGATAGATGAACAGTTCCCACTCGCTGGTGACGTGGACCTCCAGCGCTGCCCGGGAGATCGGCAGGGGTTCTGGCGGGACGGTAACGTGCAACAGTTTGGCGACCCACGGCAGGCTCGTACCCTGCACCAGCAACGACACCAGCACGATAAAGAACGCCAGGTTGAAGTAGAGCTGGGCGTTGGGCAGGCCGGCCATCAACGGGAACACTGCCAGGATGATTGGCACCGCGCCGCGTAGGCCGACCCAGGAAATGAACACTTTCTCGCGGCCATGGAAAGCCTTGAACGGCAACAGCCCCACCATCACCGACAGCGGACGTGCGATCAGGATCATCCACAAGGCCAGGCCCAGGGCCGGCAGGGCGATCGGCAACAGGTCATGGGGCGTGACCAGCAGCCCCAGCACCAGGAACATGCCGATCTGCGCCAGCCAGGCCATGCCATCGAGCATGTGCAGGATGCCATGACGGCTGCGCACCGGGCGGTTGCCGATCACCAGGCCGCACAGGTAAACCGCGAGGAAGCCGCTGCCGTGCAGGGCATTGGTCAGAGCGAACACCGCCAGGCCGCCGCTGATGACGAGGATCGGGTAGAGCCCGTTGGCCAGGTTGATGCGGTTGACCAGTTGCAGCATCAGCCAGCCACCACCCAGGCCGATCACCCCGCCGATGCCGAATTCACGCAACAAGTGCCCCAGCAGGTTCCAATGCAGACCGGTTTCACCGCTGGCGAGCATGCCGATCAGGGTTACGGTCAGGAACACCGCCATGGGGTCGTTGCTACCGGACTCGATCTCCAGTGTCGCGCTGACCCGCTCGTTCAGGCCCTTGCCGCCCAACAGCGAAAACACCGCCGCGGCATCGGTCGAGCCGACGATGGCGCCAATCAGCAGACCTTGCATCAGGTTCAGATTGAACAGCCACGCCGCCGCCAGGCCGGTCAGCCCGGTGGTGATCAGGACGCCAACGGTGGCCAGCGACAATGCTGGCCACAACGCCACGCGAAAGCTCGACACCCGCGTGCGCAAGCCGCCGTCCAGCAGAATGACCGCCAGCGCGAGGTTGCCGACCAGATAGGCCGTGGCGTAGTTATCGAACAGAATCCCGGCGCCGTCGACACCGGCAACCATGCCCACGGCCAGGATGATCACCAGAATCGGGATGCCCAGGCGGGACGAAAGAGAACTGACCAGAATGCTCGCACCTACCAGCAACGCGCCGATCAAGAACAGGCTGTTGATGGTCGTCGCAGTCAAAGGCAGTACTCCGAGCAAGCGTGGGGGGCGGGCGCAAACTGACCATGCAGTCTGCGTGCCAGCGATTCTAACCTGTTGAAATGTGATGCTGTCAAAAAAGGTTGGCGGATTGTGGGGTACAAGCGCGGCAGCAATACCGTGGCGAGGGAGCTTGCTCCCGTTCGGCTGCGAAGCAGTCGTCGCTTTTGAGGTTATGGGGCCGCTTCGCAGCCCAGCGGGAGCAAGCTCCCTCGCCACAAAAGCTGGAGGGTTGATCGCGCACGGTCTGTGGACGATCAACCGTTACGCGGGTTAAAGGCTGAACCGCCCAACCATGCTGTTCAAGTCCACGGCCAGGCGCGACAGTTCGGCACTGGCGGCGCTGGTCTGGTTGGCGCCAGTGGCCGATTGCACCGAAAGGTCGCGGATGTTCACCAGGTTGCGGTCCACTTCACGGGCCACTTGGGCCTGTTCCTCGGCGGCGCTGGCGATCACCAGGTTGCGTTCGTTGATTTCGACGATGGCGGTGTTGATGGTGTCCAGGGACAGGCCGGCACCACGGGCGATGTTCAGCGTCGACTCGGCACGTTCGGTGCTGTTGCGCATCGAATCCACGGCGTGTTCGGTGCCGCTCTGGATGCTGCCGATCATGCGTTCGATCTCGCTGGTCGACTGCTGGGTGCGATGGGCCAGAGCGCGCACTTCGTCGGCCACCACGGCGAAACCACGACCGGCCTCACCGGCACGGGCCGCTTCGATGGCGGCGTTCAAGGCCAGCAGGTTGGTCTGGTCAGCCAGGCCGCGGATCACGTCCAGCACCTTGCCGATGTCACGGGACTCGTTGGCCAGGTCGCCGATCAACGTGGCGGTGCTTTGCACATCGGCGCTCATGCGCTCGATGGCGCTGACAGTTTCCTGTACCAGGTCGCGACCGTCACCGGCAGAGGCGGTGGCGTCTTTCGAGGCTTCGGAGGTGCTGACCGCGTTGCGCGCCACTTCTTCGACGGCGCTGGTCATCTCGTTGACTGCGGTGGCGGCCTGTTCGATTTCATTATTCTGCTGGGTCAGGCCACGGGCGCTTTCGTCGGTGACGCTGTTGAGCTCTTCGGCGGCGGAAGCCAGTTGGGTGGCCGAGCCGGAGATCCGTTGCAGGGTGTCGCGCAGTTTGTCCTGCATGGTCGACATCGCCCGCAGCAGGCGACCGGCTTCATCGTTGCCATCCACGGTAATCGGTCGGGTCAGGTTGCCCTTGGCGATTTCTTCGGCGGCGTCCAGGGCGCTGCCGATCGGACGGGTAATGCTGTTGGTCAGCAGCCAGGCGAACAGCAGGGTCAGGCCGGTGGCGATGACCAGCAGCGTGACCACCCAATTGAAGGCCGTTGAATATTGTTGGGTCGCACCCTGATTGAGGGCCTCGGCTTGCTGGTTGTTGATGTCCACCAAGCGGGCGATCGCCGCGTTGATGGCGTCTGAGTTGCTCAGCAGTTCAGTGTTGAGCAATGCACGCAGTTCATCGAGCTGATTGTTGCGCGACAACGTTTTCATCCGCTCTTCGAGCTGGCGGTATTGGCCCAGCAATTGAACGTATTGATCGTAGGCGGCCCGCTCTTGCGGGGAGCTGATGAGTTTTTCGTAGGCGCTTTGAGCCGTCTGGATCTGCTGGTTGCGTTGCTCGAACAAGCTGAAGGTTTTCTGCTGGACGTCCGGTTCGCGGTTGACCAGCAAGCGATAGGACAGCACGCGCAGACGCAGGGTCAGCGAGGTGAATTCATCCAGGGCCTTGATGCTGGGCACGCTGTTCTGGACGAGGCTTTCGCCGGATGCACGGATTTTGCTCATCTGGCTCAGGGCGAACACCCCGAGGGCCAGCATCAGGGCGCCGATCAGGGCAAACCCCAGGAACGCCCGCGGCGCGATATTCATATTACGTAGGGACATGGAAAGTACCGGAAGGGGGCGCGTCCGTGCGGGGGTGGTGACAGGTGTTCCCTGACTTATCGGTCATACGACTAAAGTCTTGAGTCGCTGCGTGCTTTTGTCGCAGGGCAGCGCCTGCTGCGCGACGAAGGGCGGGAACCAGATCTTCCATTCACAGTCTTTACAGCTCGCCAGCGAAGCACCGCCGCCCCAAGTCGTGGCATTGACGGTGACTTTTCTTTATCGTACGCGCCCCCTTGAAAAAGCCTGGAAATCAATATGTTGGAAACATCCCTCAGCCAACTGGAACAACTGGTCAACGACCTGGTGCAACAGAACCGTCAACTGGCCGGCCTGAATGAGACCCTGAACGCGGAACTGGCCAAGGCCAAGGATGAAAATGAAAGCCTGCAACTGAGCCTGATGGAACAGGAAGAGCTGCACGGCACCACCGCCGCGCGCATCCAGGCCCTGATCGAGCGCGCCAGCGCCGGTCCTGTCAGCGCATGAAGCATGGCGCCGACGGGGTGACGGTCGTCTCGATTCTGGGAGAGGACTATTCAATCAAGGCGCCGGCCGGGCAGGAACAGGCCCTGCTGGACGCCGCTTCGATGCTCAAGGCCGCTCTGGCCGACACCAAAAGGAAATACCCGACGCTGATCGGTGATCGTCTGCTGGTGCTGGCGGCCATGAACCTGTGCTCGCAGCAGATGGAAATGCAGAAGCAACATCAAGCGGAACTCGACCGTTACCAAGAGCAAGTCAGCGCCACGGTCGAGGTCATTTCCAAGACGATTCAGCAGGCTTGAAGTCGCAACTTGGCTTACAAAGCGTCGTTGTCTGTACTTAAGTCATCGCGAGCAGGCTCGCTCCCACATGGGGCTGAGTGAACGCAATATCCGTGTTCACCGCCGATCCACTGTGGGAGCGAGCCTGCTCGCGATTGGATTTCAGCCGCGCCGCAAGAACTGGATCAGAACCACTCATCCCGCATCCCAAGGCAGGTATCATCCCGCGCCTCAAGCAGCGCCAGCTCATGCTGACAACCTGGGACTTCCCAGGTCAGGAAATACCGCGCTGCTTGCAGCTTGCCTTTATAGAAGTCGGTGTCCGCTGCGTTCCCCTTGGCCAGGCCTTCCTCGGCCCGAATCGCCTGCTCCAGCCAGCGCCAGCCAATCACCATGTGCCCAAACACCTTGAGATACAGCGCCGAGTTGGCGAGGCTGCTGTTGACCTTGCCTTGGGCCAGGTCCGTCAGCAGGCCCAGGGTCACCGTTTGCAGGCGCGCCACCAGGGCTTCCAGCGGCTGACGCAACGCCGCCAATGATTCGTACGCCTGGGCGCGTTCGCTGGTGTCGGCCACCAGGCGGATCAGTTGCTTGAGCCCTGCACCGCCGTTTTGCGCCAGTTTACGTCCCAGCAGGTCCAGGGACTGGATGCCGTGGGTGCCTTCGTGAATCGGGTTCAAGCGGTTGTCGCGGTAATACTGTTCGACCGGGTATTCGCGGGTATAGCCGTGGCCCCCCAGAATCTGGATCGCCAGTTCGTTGGCTTTCAGGCAAAACTCCGATGGCCAGGATTTGACGATGGGGGTCAGCAGATCCAGCAACTCATGGGCGCGTCTGCGCTCGGCTTCGCTTTCAAGGGTGGTGGTGTCGTCGAACAGGCGTGCGGCGTACAGGCCCAAGTCAAATGCGCCTTCAACGTAGGCCTTCTGGGTCAGCAGCATGCGACGTACATCGGCGTGCTGGATGATCGCCACGGGAGCGGTGGTGGGGTCCTTGCTGTCGGGCACCCGGCCCTGCGGACGTTCGCGGGCGTATTCAAGGGAATACAGGTAGCCGGCGTAACCCAGCATGACCGCACCCATGCCAACGCCGATCCGCGCTTCGTTCATCATCTGGAACATGTAGCTCAGGCCGTGGTGCGGTTTTCCTACCAAGTAACCGACGCATTCGCCGTTGTCGCCGAAGTTCAGCGCCGTGGAGGTGGTGCCGCGCCAGCCCATCTTGTGGAACAGCCCGGCCAGCAGCACGTCGTTACGCTGGCCGAGGCTGCCGTCGTCGTTGACCAGGAACTTGGGCACGATAAACAGCGAGATGCCCTTAACGCCGGGTGGCGCGTCCGGCAGTTTCGCCAGGACCATGTGCACGATGTTTTCCGACAGCGGATGATCGCCGCCGGAGATGAAGATCTTGTTGCCCTTGAGCCGATAAGTGCCGTCGGATGCCGGCTCCGCACGGGTACGAATATCCGATAGCGAAGATCCGGCGTGGGGTTCGGTCAGGGCCATGGTGCCGAAGAAGCGACCATCGATCATCGGTTGCAGGAAACGTTGTTTCTGCTCCTCGCTGCCGAAGCTTTCGATCAGGTTCGCCGCGCCCATGGTCAGGAACGGGTAAGAGGTCGAAGCGGCGTTGGCCGACTGAAAGTGCGCGAAGCAGGCTTGGGACAGCAGCGTCGGCAATTGCATGCCGCCGGCGTCGAAACTGCGTGCGGCATTGAGAAAACCGGCCTCCAGGAAGGCATCCACCGCCGGCTTTACTTCCGGAATCAGGATCGCCTGACCGTCCTCGTAGCGCGGCTCGTTTTCATCGTTCTTGCGGTTATGCGGTGCGAAATATTTTTCGGCGATGCTGCGGGCGGTGCCGATGGCCGCGTCGAAGGTTTCGCGATTGTGCTCGGCGAACCGCTCGCGCTGGGTCAAGCCCTCGGCATCAAGGACTTCATACAGCTCGAAAGCCAGATTTCGGGAACTGAGCAACGTCTCGGACATGGCGGCTTACCTTTTTTTGGAATGGGCCGAGTCTAGGCGTGGCAATAGAGGCTGAACAGGATGATTGATGGCAGTGATGCAGAGGTGAGGGCAACACTAATCTAAATGTGGGAGCGAGCCTGCTCGCGATAGCGGTGGGTCAGTCAGGAATGTTGTCGACTGATCCACCGCTATCGCGAGCAGGCTCGCTCCCACAGGGATTTCGATGACCAGGCACCCATTGCAGATGCCTGGTCTACATCGGTTTAGCCGATGGTCATCAGGCTGGCGTTGCCACCCGCCGCAGCGGTGTTGACGCTCAACGCCCGTTCGATCACCAGGCGCTCCAGTGCGATGTTGGTTTCGCCCTGGGACAAGCCCTGGACTCCGACAATGGCGCCGGCACGCTTGGCCACTTGCTGGCAAACGCTGCGCAGTTGATCCGAGTCGCCATGATGCAGGACGGCGTCGTAAGCCACTTCGTCCTTGGCCCAGTCGGAAACCCGCTGGATGCGCGCTTGAATTTCTTTCGGCAAGCGTGCGAACAGAGCTTTGCTGGTGTCGGTTTCCGGCCAAACAGCCGAGCCGCCTACCGCCAGCACCGCGGCCAGTTGCGTCAGCAGATCGCCCTCTACGTCCGCCAGGCACAGCACGTGCTCGCGGGGCAGAATGGCGTAGCTGTTGCGTTCGCCGGTCGGGCCGGTCAGTTGGCGGGTGATACCGCTTTGCGACTGAGCCGCGAACTGTACGCACAGGGCGCTCAATTCGGCGAGTTTCTGGCTGTCTGCCCAGGCTTGCAGGGCGGTCAGCGGCTTGCTCATGGCGTCACGCAAGCGCAGGTCTGGCGCGTTGAGGGCGTCGTCACGGACGAACGACTGCTGGATCGCATCGGTAGGCCGTGTCGACAGCAGGCGGTACAGGTACAGCGGACCACCGGCCTTGGGACCGGTGCCCGACAGGCCTTCGCCACCGAACGGTTGCACGCCGACCACGGCACCCACGATGTTGCGGTTCACATAGACGTTACCGGCATGGACGTTATCGATCACCTTGGCGATGGTCTCGTCGATGCGGGTGTGTACGCCCAGGGTCAAGCCATAACCGGAGGCATTGATCTGGTTGATCAGTTGATCCAGTTCCTTGCGCTTGTAGCGCACTACGTGCAGCACCGGACCAAAGATCTCACGCTGCAGCTCGTCGAAGCTTTCCAGCTCGATCAGGGTCGGCATCACAAACGTGCCGCGTTTGCACTCGGCGCTGTCGGCGATTGCCATCTGGTACACGGTGCGACCTTTGTCGCGCATGGCCTGGATGTGTTTCTCGATACCGGCCTTGGCTTCAGCATCGATCACCGGGCCGATGTCTACCGACAGACGCTCCGGGTTGCCGAGACGCGATTCAGCCATGGCACCCTTGAGCATTTCGATGACGCGGTCGGCCGAGTCTTCCTGCAAGCACAGGACCCGCAAAGCGGAGCAACGCTGGCCGGCGCTGTCGAATGCCGAAGACACCACGTCGATGACCACTTGTTCGGTCAGGGCCGAGGAGTCGACGATCATCGCGTTCTGGCCACCGGTTTCGGCGATCAGCGGGATCGGACGCCCCTGGTTGTCCAGGCGCCCGGCGATGTTGCGCTGCAACAGACGAGCGACTTCGGTGGAGCCGGTGAACATCACGCCTTTGACCCGATCATCACCCACCAGGCGGGCACCGACGGTTTCGCCACGGCCCGGCAGCAGTTGCAGAACGCCTTCCGGAATGCCGGCTTCGAGCATCAGGCGCACGGCTTGCGCAGCCACCAACGGCGTCTGCTCGGCAGGCTTGGCCAGTACCGGGTTACCGGCGGCCAGCGCGGCGGCCACTTGTCCGCTGAAAATCGCCAGCGGGAAGTTCCACGGGCTGATGCAGACCACCGGGCCCAGTGGGCGGTGGGCATCGTTGGTGAAGTCGTTGCGGGCCTGCACTGCGTAGTAACGCAGGAAGTCCACGGCTTCACGCACTTCGGCGATGGCGTTGGCGAAGGTCTTGCCGGCTTCGCGGGCCAGCAGGCCCATCAACGGCTGGATCTCGCCTTCCATCAGGTCGGCGGCGCGCTCCAGGATCGCAGCGCGCTCGGCCGGTGGCGTGGCCTGCCAGATCGGCGCCGCGTTGAGGGCGCACTGGATGGCGTTGTCGACGTCAGCGACCGTGGCTTCCTGCACATGGCCGACCACGTCACGGTGATCGGACGGGTTCAGCACCGGTGCCGGTGTTTCTTCGCTGGCTGCGCAACCGAGCATCGGCGCGGCTTTCCAGTTGTTATGGGCGGTGGCCAGCAGGGCGCAGGACAGCGAGGCCAGGCGATGTTCGTTGGCCAGGTCGATGCCGCTGGAGTTGGCGCGCTCGCTGCCATACAGGTCACGCGGTAGCGGGATGCGCGGGTGCGGCAGGCCGAAGCCGCCTTCCAGGGTTGCCATCTGCTCGATGCTGGCCACCGGATCGGCCACCAGCTCCTGAATGGAAATGGACTGGTCGGCGATGCGGTTGACGAACGAGGTGTTGGCACCGTTTTCCAACAGGCGACGAACCAGATAAGCCAGCAGTGTCTCGTGGGTGCCGACCGGAGCGTACACGCGGCACGGACGGTTCAACTTGCCTTCGGAAACTTTGCCTACAACCTGCTCGTACAGCGGTTCACCCATGCCGTGCAGGCACTGGAACTCATACTGGCCCGGGTAATAGTTCTGACCGGCGATGTGGTAGATGGCCGACAGGGTATGGGCGTTGTGCGTGGCGAATTGCGGGTAGATGGCTTCCGGCACCGACAGCAGTTTGCGGGCGCAGGCGATGTAGGAAACGTCGGTGTACACCTTGCGGGTGTAGACCGGATAGCCTTCCAGGCCTTCGACCTGGGCGCGCTTGATCTCGCTGTCCCAGTAAGCGCCTTTCACCAGGCGGATCATCAGGCGATGACGGCTGCGGCGGGCCAGATCGATGACGTAGTCGATCACGTACGGGCAACGCTTCTGATAGGCCTGGATCACGAAGCCAATGCCGTTCCAGCCAGTCAGCTGTGGTTCGAAGCACAGGCGTTCCAGCAGGTCCAGGGACAGTTCGAGGCGGTCGGCTTCTTCGGCGTCGATGTTCAAACCGATGTCGTATTGCTTGGCCAGCAGGGTCAGCGACAGCAGGCGCGGGTACAGCTCTTCCATGACGCGCTCGTACTGGGCGCGGCTGTAGCGGGGGTGCAGGGCCGAGAGCTTGATGGAAATGCCCGGACCTTCATAAATCCCGCGGCCGTGGGACGCCTTGCCGATCGAGTGGATGGCTTGTTCGTACGAGGCCAGGTACTTCTGGGCGTCATGTTCGGTGAGTGCGGCTTCACCCAGCATGTCGTAGGAATAGCGGAAACCCTTGGTCTCGAATTTGTTGGCGTTGGCCAGGGCTTCGGCGATGGTTTCACCGGTGACGAACTGCTCGCCCATCAGGCGCATGGCCATGTCGACGCCCTTGCGGATCATCGGCTCGCCACTCTTGCCAATGATGCGGCTCAGGGAGGAAGTCAGGCCCGCTTCATTATGGGTGGCGACCAGTTTGCCGGTCAGCAGCAGGCCCCAAGTGGCGGCGTTGACGAACAGCGATGGGCTGTTGCCCAGGTGCGGGTGCCAGTTGCCGGTGCTGATCTTGTCGCGGATCAGTGCGTCGCGAGTACCTTTGTCCGGGATACGCAGCAGCGCCTCGGCCAGGCACATCAGTGCCACGCCTTCCTGGGACGACAGGGAAAACTCCTGCAACAGCCCCTGAACAATACCGGCACGGCCGCCGGCACTCTTCTGGTTGCGCAGTTTTTCAGCAATCGAGGAGGCCAGTTTGTTGGTGGCTTCGGCCATGTCGGCCGGCAGGCGCGCCTGCTCGATCAGCATCGGCACCACTTCCGGCTCCGGACGACGGTAAGCGGCGGTGATAGAGGCGCGCAGGACCGATTGCGGCAAAATGCTTTCGGCAAACTCCAGGAAGCACTGGTGCGCGTGGTCGACCTGGACGTCGCCGGCTTCATCGTTGTCGGCGCGAGTCGAACCGTTCAGTTCGGTCAGGGTTGCACCACCCTCGAGTTTTTCCAGGTAATTGAAAATTGCCTGCTTGATCAGCCAGTGGGGCGTGCGATCAATCGAGGTTGCGGCCGCCTTGAGGCGTTCGCGGGTTGGGTCATCGAGTTTGACCCCAAGGGTGGTGGTAGCCATATTTTTATCCTCATGTTTACCACGTATTGCGTGGCATCAGCTGGCGGCAAGATTAGCTGCGAGCTGGCCGAGGTGCAACCGGGTGCAACCTTTTTTCGTCGAAAAAATAAGCAGCTCATCAGGAAAGCAAAATTCGCGGCGTGAGCGGTGCTTCTGCTTAGTGCATTGGCTTCTAGCCAAAGGTTGATATCGCACTAAAAGGGAGCAAAAAACGGTCATTTGGCGAAAAAACCGACTGGGTGCAACTGAATCGAGCGAAACTGGTTGCACCTTATTTCATTTGTTGAATAGCATTCGTCGCCAAGGTGCAACCGGCTCGAAGCCGAGGGGCATCGGCTGATGGCTTTCCTGGGGAAACATCAGTCATAAATTCGCGGGTCCTGGAAACGTCAAGCAAGGTCTATGGTTGTCTTGTCGACGCTTCCTACTGCCACCGCTACATAAAAACAAAGCCAGGGCGTAACTCATGAGTGTTAGTAATCCCACCCTGATCACTTTCGTGATCTATATCGCTGTAATGGTCCTGATCGGCCTGATGGCTTATCGCTCCACCAATAACCTTTCCGATTACATCCTGGGCGGTCGCAGCCTGGGCAGCGTCGTGACTGCATTGTCCGCCGGTGCCTCCGACATGAGCGGCTGGCTGTTGATGGGCTTGCCCGGTGCTATCTACATGTCCGGCCTGTCGGAAGGCTGGATCGCCATCGGCCTGATCATCGGTGCCTACCTGAACTGGCTGTTCGTGGCCGGTCGCCTGCGGGTACAGACCGAGCACAACGGTGACGCGCTGACACTGCCGGATTACTTCTCCAGCCGTTTTGAAGATACCAGCGGCCTGCTGCGGATCATCTCTGCGGTGGTGATCCTGGTGTTCTTCACCATCTACTGCGCTTCCGGCATCGTGGCCGGTGCCCGTCTGTTTGAAAGCACCTTCGGCATGTCCTACGAGACAGCGCTGTGGGCCGGTGCGGCGGCAACCATTGCCTACACCTTCATTGGTGGCTTCCTGGCCGTGAGCTGGACCGACACCGTACAAGCGACCCTGATGATCTTCGCGCTGATCCTCACGCCGATCATCGTGCTGCTGGCGACCGGCGGCGTGGACACCACGTTCCTGGCCATCGAAGCGAAAGATCCTACTGCTTTCGACATGCTGAAAAACACCACGTTCATCGGCGTGATCTCGCTGATGGGCTGGGGCCTGGGCTACTTCGGCCAGCCGCACATCCTGGCGCGTTTCATGGCTGCTGACTCGGTCAAGTCCATCGCCAAGGCTCGTCGTATCTCGATGGCCTGGATGATTCTCTGCCTGGGCGGCACCGTGGCTGTCGGCTTCTTCGGTATCGCTTACTTCTCGGCGCACCCGGAAGTGGCCGGCCCCGTGACCGAGAACCCTGAGCGTGTGTTCATCGAGCTGGCCAAGCTGCTGTTCAACCCTTGGGTGGCCGGTGTGCTGCTGTCGGCGATCCTGGCAGCTGTCATGAGCACCCTGAGCTGCCAGTTGCTGGTGTGCTCCAGTGCCCTGACCGAAGACTTCTACAAGGCTTTCCTGCGCAAGCATGCTTCCCAGTTGGAGCTGGTCTGGGTCGGTCGCGCCATGGTGTTGCTGGTGGCATTGGTTGCCATCTTCCTGGCTGCCAACCCGGAGAACCGTGTCCTGGGTCTGGTGAGCTACGCTTGGGCCGGTTTCGGTGCTGCCTTCGGTCCTGTGGTCCTGATCTCGGTGATCTGGAAAAACATGACCCGTAACGGCGCGCTGGCAGGCATCCTGGTGGGGGCGATCACCGTGATCGTCTGGAAACACTTCGAGCTGCTGGGCCTGTACGAAATCATCCCAGGCTTCATCTTCGCCAGCCTGGCTATCTACTTCGTCAGCAAGATGGGCTCGCCTACCGCCGGTATGCTGCAGCGCTTCGAAGCGGCTGAGAAAGATTTCCGCCTGAACCAGTAAGACCTCCAGCGAGGCCTTGACGGCTCGCGCGAAGGTTCTGAATAGAGAAGCGGCCCGTCCTCCCATGGAGACGGGCCGTTTTTTATGGGCATCAGTCCAGCTCTGTGTCGGGCTGATTGAGAAATATCAGCACGCCCAGTAGCGCCATGTAGAACCTGAAGGCTGCGTCCTGGCCATTCCAGATTTCTGATTGCCACATCAGAAACCATTCCCCGCCGACGACCATGAAGCCAAAGAACCAGACGAAGAAACCCACCGTCAAACCGATGATGGCGCAGCGTTTGGCCTGAGCGAAAACCACGCTCGGGGTTTTACGTGCCTGCCATAGTTCGAGCGCGCCATAGCCCAGCAAGCCTGCGGTGAGCGCTTCGCCAAGGATGATCAGCCAGTAGGCGCCGTGCCATGCCCAAGGCTGGTCGATGGCGCGATAGCGCGCGGCATTGTCGGGAAAGGTGGTGTCCATACTCAGCACGTGATGGACGAAATTGAAGTTGGAATGGTAGTCCGTGATGTTGTTGAACACGGTCAGCAAGGCGAAAGCGGCGAGAGCCAGGGTCATTGCGATTTTTGCGTAGCGAGTCGTCATGGGTTGCGTCCTTTGCTTTTTTGCGACGAAAGGACGTTAGCACGGCCCAGTGCGGTCCTGAGGCCGTCAGGTTGTAGGAATTTGCTGATTGTTTCCTGCGGCGACTTCGGTCACCACCATGCGCGGAATGTCTGTCGGAAAACGCAGCGGACAATGCGGCTTTAATCTCCTTGAATGTAAGGCAATTCTGTTTTTCCTGAGGTCCGATCAACTCTCCCTGGTGCTCATGCAGAATCGCCCGCTTTTATTCAGCAGAGGCACATCGGATGTTCGCGCCTGCCAACCAACCACGTTTCACCCTGGCACTCGACAGCGGGCCGAATGAACTCAAGGTGCTTGAGTTCAGGGGCAAGGAAGCCATCAGTCAACCCTATTGCTTTGATCTGGAACTGGTCAGTGAGCGGCCGGATCTGGCGCTGGAAGAGCTCCTGCATCGTCAGGCCTTTCTGGCTTTTGATGATCAGGGGCGGGGCATACACGGCCAGGTTTATAGCGCGGCCCAAGGCGACTCGGGCAAGCGCTTGACTCGTTACCAGATCAGACTGGTACCACGCCTGGCTTACCTGGACCATCGAATCAACCAGCGGATTTTCCAGCACCTGAGCGTGCCGGCAATCATTACCCTGATCCTGACGGATCACGGGATTCAGGGTGACGCGTTCCAGTTCAACCTCGGTGGGCAATACCCCGAACGCGAATACTGTGTGCAGTTTGGTGAAAGCGACCTGGCCTTCATCGGGCGGATCTGCGCCGAGGCCGGGATCCATTATCACTTCCGGCACAGCCGCGACGGCCATCTGTTGGTGTTCGGTGACGACCAGACGGTGTTTCCCCGCCTGCCCGAGGCGACGTTGTATCTGCCCGGCAGTGGCATGGCCGCCAGCGAGCCGGCGATCAAGCGCCTGGCTGTGCGTCTACAGACCCGGACCACGGCGGTGACGCTGCGTGACTACGATTTTCAAAAGCCCGGTCTGCTGTTGCAAACCAGTCTGGACAGTCAGCAGCAACCGGCTCTGGAGGCGTATCACTACCCCGGCCGGTTTTCCGATCGCGACCATGGCCGGCACCTTACCCGGCGCGCACTGGAGCGCCATGGCGCCGACCACCGTCTGGCCGAGGGGCGCAGCGACCAATGCGCACTCGTCAGTGGGCACTTCCTCCAAATCAACGGGCATCCTCGAGCGCAATGGAACGATCTCTGGCTGCTCACGCAAGTCACCCACCATGGTCGCCAGCCACAAGTGCTGGAGGAAACGGTCAGTGACAGCCCGGATGAGTTCCAGGGCTACAGCAATACGTTCCTCGCCACCCCCTGGGATGTTTTCTTTCGTCCGCCCCTGTCCCACCAAAAGCCAGCCGCCCACGGTTATCAGTCGGCGGTGGTGACGGGGCCGGTGGACAGCGAGATCCATTGCGATGAATACGGACGGGTCAAGGTGCAACTGATCTGGGATCGCCACGGTCAGCGCGACGAGCACTCCAGTTGCTGGCTACGGGTGGCCACGGGTTGGGCCCATGATCGCTATGGCAGCGTGATGATTCCCCGGGTCGGCATGGAGGTGCTGGTGGGTTTCATCGACGGTGATGTGGACAAGCCATTGGTCGTGGGCTGCCTGCCGAACGGCGCGACCCCGGTGCCCCTGGACCTGCCGGCCGATAAAACCCGCAGCATATTGCGCAGCCAGAGCAGCCCTGGCGGGGGCGGTTATAACGAATTGCGCATCGAGGATCGCCAGGGCGCCGAGGAGATTTACCTGCGGGCTCAACGCAACTGGACCCAGCATGTGCTGCATGATCAGCGGGTTCAGGTTGATCACGAACGCAGCATCGTTGTCACCGGCACCGCGCGGCATGAGCTCAAGGCCGATGAGTTGCGCATCACCCATGGTCAGCGCCAGGTTGAGGTCAGGCAGGATGATCATCTGGTGGTGGCCGGCGAGCGGTATATTCGGGTAACCAGTCAGACCCTCAATGCCACCCAGCAATTTCACGTCAGCGCCGGGCAGCAAGTGGTACTGGATGGCGGCGTCAGCGCGACCATTCAGGCCGGTGGGCATTGGATCAACATCGGGGCTGGGGGGATCTTCAGCAGCGTGCCGATCCAGGTGGGTGGGGCACCGATGACGGCCAGGAATGCCGCGCCAGGTTCACCTGGCAGTCCCGAAGCACTTGTCGCGGCCGCAGCCGCGCAACTTTCCCTCGCGCAAGTTTTCAGCCTGCAGGGCCAGGCGCCATTCTGTGAGGAGTGTGAGCGTTGCAAAGGAGGCGTCTGCGAACCATTGCCGGTGATGCCCAGGCGGGCTGGTGTCCAGGAGCGTCCATGAGTACCGGTCAATCTCCCCGCGCCTGGCTTGAGCAACAGCCCTTGCAGGCATCCGAGCAGCTCTACGCCATTTTCAGCAGCGCCAGCACCGCCGGGCCGCTGATGGCCTGGAGGCGTTCGATGACGGTGGCGCCCAGCCCGATCTGGGCCGATACGCCTTACGCCGACTGGGAAACGGTCATGCCCTATGTCGGAGCTGTCGCCCCGGACAGCGAGTTTCTTGACTGGGTCGCGACGACCGACTCGCTTGATTGGGGCTGGCTGGCGGTGACCGCTTGCAGCCAGCAAAGCCTTGCCGAACATCTGCGTGGGCTCACCCAGGTTCTCCTGCCCGGTGGCAAGTCGGTCTTTTTCCGCTTTTGGGATGGGCGTTTTATCCAGCCGATCCTGCGATCGGATGCGGTGGAGGTCAGCCAGCTGTTGCCCGCCATCAGCCGTTGCCTGATCAACGGTCGGTCTTTCGAGATCCCGGGAAATGCCCTGCGCCCGGCCCGGGCGTTCCCCTGGTGGGAAGTGCCTGCGCTGTTGTTGCAGGAACTGGCCGGGGATACGACGGACTGTCTGCTCAATAACCTGCTCAAGTGGTTGAGCGAAGAGCATCCGTATCTGTTCGAACAGGCCGACGAAAGCATCCTGCGCTGCAAGATCAGGCATTTTCTTGGGGCGCCAGGGATGGTCCATGGGCCAAAAGCCCCCCTGCAAGAATACTTGATGCAGGAGTTGGGCAGATGACCACCGGGTGTGGTCACGGCCCGTCCGCTCGGCTGCGACCCCCTGACGTTGGGCGCGCTTCAAGGTAAACTCCTCGGCCTTCGCAGGAGCCGCCATGAATTATCGCCACGCCTTCCACGCCGGCAATCACGCCGATGTGTTCAAACACCTGACCTTGACCCGTCTCATCGCTTTGATGTCGCGCAAGGAGCAGCCCTTCGCCTATCTCGATACCCATGCGGGCA
Organism: Pseudomonas sp. A214; assembly: GCF_900156295.1. Taxonomy (NCBI): domain Bacteria; kingdom Pseudomonadati; phylum Pseudomonadota; class Gammaproteobacteria; order Pseudomonadales; family Pseudomonadaceae; genus Pseudomonas; species Pseudomonas sp. A214. The sequence continues at coordinate 222,563 of NZ_LT707062.1, read as the reverse complement.
TCGGGCTGTACGACTTGCAGGGCGATCAGGCCAATCGTACCGGCGAATACCTTGAAGGCATCGCGCGGTTGTGGGGCCAGGAGGATCTGCCCGCGCTGACCGCCGACTACATGAAAGTGCTGCACGAAATGAACCCGGACGGGCAGTTGCGTTACTACCCGGGGTCACCGGAACTGGCGCGGCGCCTGACCCGTCCACAGGATCGGGTACTTCTGAACGAAAAACATCCAGAAGACGGTGTGCTGCTCAAGGACAACATGAAAGGCGATCGTCGCGTGGCGGTGCACTTGGGCGAAGGCTGGCATGTGCCCCGGGCGCTGCTGCCGGTGGCGGAAAAGCGCGGCCTGATGCTGATCGATCCGCCCTTTGAACAGCTGGACGAGATGCAACGCTGCGCCGCGTCACTCAAGGAGGCCATCGGCCGGATGCGCCAGACAGTGGCAGCAATCTGGTACCCGGTGAAAGACCAGCGGATGTTGCGCCGTTTCTACCAGGACCTGGCCGGCACCGGTGCGCCGAAATTGTTGCGAGTGGAATTGCTGGTGCATCCGCTGGCCACGCCCAATAGCCTGAACGGCTCCGGCTTGGCGATTGCCAATCCGCCATGGGGGCTGGAGGAGGAATTGCGCGAGCTGCTGCCTTGGTTGTCGAAGAAGCTTGGGCAGACCCAGGGCGGCTGGCAGATGGATTGGTTGATCGCTGAAAGCTGATCAGATGCATTGATACCGTCTGATAGGGCGCCTTCGCGAGCAAGCCGGCTCCCACATTGGTCAGACTCAGAACCATGTGGGAGCGGGCTTGCTCGCGAAGCTTTTCAGCGGCAAAAAGTCAGATCGGGCAAGTCACGCCCGTACCGCCAATTCCGCAATAACCTTCAGGGTTCTTCGCCAGATATTGCTGGTGATAAGCCTCGGCGAAGAAGAACGTCGGGGCTTCTTCGATCTCGGTGGTAATGACGCCTTTACCGGCCTTGGTCAATTCAGCCTGAAATACTTGCGCGCTGTGCTTGGCGGCAGCCAGTTGGGTTGGGTTGGTGGCATAGATCACCGAGCGGTACTGGGTGCCGATGTCATTGCCCTGGCGCATGCCCTGGGTCGGATTGTGCAGCTCCCAGAACATCTTCAGAAGCTGCTCGTAGCTGACTTTTTCTGGCTCGTAGACCACCAGGACCACTTCGCTGTGGCCGGTAAGGCCCGAGCAGACTTCTTCGTACGTCGGGTTCGGCGTAAAGCCACCGGCGTAACCCACCGCTGTACTGACCACGCCTTCGCGCTGCCAGAACTTGCGTTCCGCGCCCCAGAAACAGCCCAGGCCGAAGATCGCGAAATCCACGTCCATGGCAAACGGACCCAGCAGCGGCGCATCGTGGACGAAGTGTTTTTCCGGCACGGTCATTGGGGTTTCGCGGCCAGGCAGAGCTTGTTCTTGAGTAGGGAGCACGTTTTTGTTCACCAGGATTTCCGAGCGCAAGACCATCATCAGTCCTCTCAGTCAGATTGAGTTGAGCGAATGTAAGCAATGAGACCGTCAGTGTGCCCGAGTGTTACACCGCTTGTCAGGCAATTGGGCCGCGCGGATAACGCTTGAGCTTCTCGATCAGCTCCGCGCCGGGGATCGGTCGGTCGAACAGGTAGCCCTGGCCGACGTCGCAGCGGTGGCGCCGCAGGAACGCCAGTTGCTGTGCGGTTTCGATACCTTCGGCCACCACCTTGAGTTTCAGGTTGTGGGCCATGGCGATCACCGCGGAAGTGATTTCCATGTCGTCCTGGTTGTCCGGGATCTCGTGGATGAAGCTGCGATCGATCTTGATGATGTCGATCGGGAATTTTTTCAGGTAACTCAGGGATGAGTAACCGGTGCCGAAGTCGTCCATGGCCAGGGTCAGGCCCAGGCGCTTGAGTTGGTCGAGCTGCAGGTGGGTGTCTTCGGTGGCCTCCAGCAGCAGGCCTTCGGTCAGTTCCAGTTCCAGCAGGCGGGCCGGCAGTTGTTCTTCCTTGAGGATGCTGGCGATCGAGGCGACCAGGTCCGGGTCGGAGAACTGCTTGGGCGAGAGGTTGATCGCCACTTGCAGGTTGCCCAGGCCGGCGGCGGTCAATTGCTTGCTCATGCGGCATGCCTGACGGGCGATCCATTTGCCGATGGGGATGATCAGGCCGGTTTCTTCGGCCACGCTGATGAACTGGTCCGGGCGAATCATGCCCTTCTCGGGATGGTTCCAGCGCAGCAGCGCCTCCATGCCCAGCAAGCGACCGCTGCGCAGGCACAGTTTTGGCTGGTAGAACACGTCCAGCTCGTTCTGGGTCAAGGCGCGGCGCAGGTTGTTTTCCACGAATAGCTTGTAGCTGGCCTCGGCGTTCAGCGCCTCGGTGAATACCTGGACCTGATGCTTGCCGTTGGCTTTGGCCTTGTGCAGGGCGAGTCCGGCGTTGCGCATCAGGGTCTGGGGGTCGCGGCCGTGCAGTGGCGCGCAGGCCAGGCCCACGGAGCCGGTCACGCTGATCAGTTGGTTATCGACGAACATCGGCTTGTCGAGCGTCATCAGCAACTGGCTGGCGATCTGCTGCCCGGCTTCCAGGTCGGTGTCGTCCAGCAGTACGGCGAATTCATTACTGGCGAACCGTGCCAGGCTGCCGCTGGGGCTCAGGCTGTTGCGCAGGCGGCGGGCCAGGCTGATCAGCAGCTTGTCGCCGGTCTGATGGCCGAGGCTGTCATTGATGCGCTTGAAGTTGTCGATGTCCACCAGCAACAGGCTGATGGGCGAATCGCTGTCCCGGGCAAAGCGCTCATCGAGGTTGCGGATGAACGCCGGGCGGTTGCCCAGGTTGGTCAGGTTGTCGGTGTAGGCCAGGCGCTCGATGCGCTGCTGGGCCAGTTTGGTCTGGGTGATGTCTTCGTAAATGCCGATGTAGTGGGTCAGTTCACGGTTATCGCCATAGACCTTGGAAATCGACAATTGGCCCCAGTAGGGTTCCAGATTCTTGCGTCGGCTCTTGAATTCACCTTGCCAGCTATTGCTCTGGGCGAGGGCCGACGGTGCATCGAACAGCAGCTCGCTGAGGTTTTCCAGGGCCGGTAGTTCCGACAGGCGCTGGCCGTGGACTTCCTCGGTGGAATATTGGGTGATGGCGGTGAAGCTGGGGTTGACGTATTCCACCACGCCGTCGCAATTGACCAGCAGGAACGCGTTGGCGCTCTGCTCCACGGCGCGCTGGAACAAGTGCAGGGCGTTGGTGGCGGTCCGGCGGTTGTGGTTGTTGATGACCTGGGCGAACTGGTCAGCCAGTTCACCGGCAAAGGCGATCTCGTCGGACTGCCAGGCGCGGGTGACGCCTATCTGCTCCAGGCACAGTACGCCCACCACCTGGCCGTCGATACGAACGCTGGCGTCGAGCATGGCGTTGACTTCACGGGTGCGCAGGCTTGCGGCCATTTCCCGGGTACGCGGGTCGCGCATCGCATTGTGCGCGTCGATGGCGCGGCAGGTCTGCAGCGCCTCCATGTAGTCAGGAAACTCGTTGGCGTTGATCACGTCCGGCAGAAAGTAGTCTTGGGAGGCGCGGTTATAAGCCGAAATCGGCACCAACTGGCCATCTTCCAGGTTCCAGATGCTGGCGCAATCAATCTGGTAGATGTCGCAGGCGCTGCGGGTGATGAGCTCGGCGGCTTCCTGCAGGGAATTGTTGGCGCTGTAGCGCTGGCGGGTCAGCAGCAGGATCAGGTCCTGCTGGGCGCGCACCCGGTCCAGGTGTTGCAGCTGCTCCTGCTGGGCGCGCTGGTTCAGTTCCAGGGCAATTTGCAGGCGCGAGTTTTGAGTTTCCAGGTCCAGGGCCGGCATCGACGGCTCGCTTGCCAGCAAATCGTCCACGGCCAGCAGGTAGCCGCGTAGTAGATGGCGATTGTGCTGTTTATAGGGCTCGCCCATTTCCAGCATATTCATGGCGCCCTTGGCGGTGTGGAGCGTGTAGCGGATCAGGTAATGCGGGGCCTGGGCCAACTGCTGCTGGATCGCATCGTGGAGTTGATAGCGCGCTTCGGGCTCCATCAGGCTGGCGTAGGGCGAACTGACCAGCGAGCAAAGCTCGACGGCCGGCAGACCGAAGTAACGCTCGCAGTTGGGGTCGAGGAACAGCAGAGCCCAGCTTGCTTCATTCAGCCGTTCGAAACGCAGCATGCCGAGCCGCGAGGGCACCGGTAACTGCGTCACTACCTCGGCCGCCATACGGCTGGCGGCATCGGGTTGGCTTTTCATGGGGAAACTCGCTTCGAAAATGCTGATCGCGCCGGGCTGACGCCCTCGTTATTACGGACTGCCGCAAGGTTGCATCATTGCGGCACTGGCTGACAAGAGAGATGAAGGCCAAGTGCTATAAACCTTTTATCGGCCGACGAAGGGATTTCTCCAGTCGCCCGCCGATCAGACGGCATGGGTGGTTATACCACCCGTCAGCGCAGCGGGATATCTACTGTCTGTAATGGGCTGCCATCACGGTCGTGAAACGTGACCTGAACGCTCTGCGCCGTGACTTTCAGGTGGGCGAAGTTGTCCTGGCTGATGACCTTGCCGCTCAACCCATAGCGATAGTCCCCGCTGGGCGTCCGAGCCATGGCATCACCAAAAATAAAACTCGCGGCGCTGGCATAAGGAAGCAGTTTGCTGTTGCAAAACGGCGAGGAAACGATGGTATGTACCTCGAAGTCAGGGTCCTGGCTGTGACTCAGGCGACTGGTGAGAGAGCCATGGACGTCGCCGGACACGAAAATAACGTTCTTGATCCGATGGCGGCGAACGGTTTCCAGCAGGCGCAGACGCTGTTCCGGGAAGGCCTGCCAGGCGTCCGAGGTATTGAGCTTGCGGTCCGGGTAGAACATCACGCCGGTCACGATGAACTTGACCCGCGCCGGACTGTTGACCAGCCATTTGATCAGCGATCGTTCCTGCGCTTGATCCAGGATACGTCGATCATCCGCCGATAGATTGCGCTGGGTCCGACTGTCGGTGACGAACCATTCGATATCGCCGTGAGCGAACTGATACCAACATTGTCTCAATGGTTTGCTTAATGTTCCGTCACTTAACAGTTCATGTGCCGGACTATGGCTGGCTTGATAAAGCGCATAGGCATCCACGGCATTGGCATAAAAGTTTTCGTCGCCTTTTTTCTTGCTGGCAGGCCAATTATCTTTGATTTCATGATCGTCGAGAATCATGTAGCTCGGTGTTCCCGCCATCAACTTTCTAATATGCGGCTGGGAAAAGGCGGTGCGGTATTTGAAAAGAATATCCTTTGGGTTCCGGTCCGGGGCGACAATATTCAAATCGTCTAGATAAACCTGGTCGCCGGTCATCACTACAGCACTGATCGGCGGGTCGGCCTGGGCCACGATGCGGTTGATGCCAGCGAAAGTCCGGTCGCCCAGTTCAGGTCTGGAGGGGACGCCGGCCGTCACCCGCAGGTAGCGGCAGGAACCCACGATATAACTGCGCGGTGCACTGATTTTGCTGGACGGCGTGCGCATCTGGTAAATATCCCGAGGCCATTGCAGCGGCAGTTCCTGGACGGTTTCGATTGTATGAGTAGGGCTCAGGCGGCTGAACCAGCCGGCTTGGTATTCATAGGCGGTATCGGCTTGAAGGTTCTTCAATACGATGACATCGGACATGTCGCGGTAAGCATGCAACTGAACAAAGTGTCCTTTCGACCAGATTGAATCTCCCTGGCGCCGGTAACGGATGGCGGCAAATACCAGGCTGTTCTTATCGTTATCCCCTCGCAGGAATATCCGCGTGTGATGAGGTGTCGTGTGGCCGACAATAGGGCCAACAGTGGGTTTGAACATCATTCGAGTCCATTCGAAGTTAAAGTTTTTTTAGGTAAGTAGTTAATGGCTTCCCTGAACTCATCCTAAAGCGATGCATGGGATAAATATTGATAGGAGAGGGGGCGTGTGTTGTGGGAAACGTCCAATAGATGACGTAGTCATCTAGGTGGAGTGCAGTAGGAAAGTTGGGCCCTGGAACGGGCTGCTCTGCAAGTTCGACTTTATTTCAGGCAAAAAAAAGCCCCGCCAAACGGGCGGGGTTGAGGTACGAGCGTGGCGCTCGGAAAACAGCGGTCCGAAGGGCCCTCCGTGAGGAGGGTCGCCCGGTGTTACAGCAAGATGGTACGGATGTCGCCCAGCAGGTCGCTCAGACGCTTGGTGAAGCGTGCAGCGGCGGCGCCGTTGATCACACGGTGATCGTAGGACAGCGACAGTGGCAGCATCAGCTTCGGCTGGAAGGCTTTACCGTCCCAGACGGGCTGGATGGTGGCTTTGGAGACTCCCAGGATCGCCACTTCCGGCGCGTTGACGATCGGCGTGAAGCCGGTACCGCCAATGTGGCCGAGGCTGGAAATGGTGAAGCAGGCACCCTGCATGTCGTCGGCGGTGAGCTTTTTGCTCCGGGCTTTTTCGGCCAGGGCAGCGGCTTCGCCAGCCAGTTGCAGCAGGCTCTTCTGGTCGACGTTGCGGATGACCGGTACCAGCAGGCCTTCCGGGGTGTCGACGGCAAACCCGATGTGCACGTATTTCTTGCGAATGACAGCCTTGCCGCTTGGGGCCAGCGAGCTGTTGAAGTCCGGCAATTCCTTGAGCAGGTGCGCACAGGCCTTGAGCAGCAGGGGCAGCACGGTCAGCTTGACGCCAGCCTTCTCGGCCACGGCTTTCTGCGCGACGCGGAAAGCTTCCAGTTCGGTGATGTCGGCCTGGTCGAACTGAGTCACGTGTGGAATGTTCAGCCAGCTGCGATGCAGACTCGACGCGCCGATTTGCATCAGGCGAGTCATTGCCACTTCTTCGGTTTCGCCGAAGCGGCTGAAATCCACTGCCGGGATCGGCGGGATGCCCGCACCACCGGTAGCGCCTTCGGCCGGAGCGTTCTTGGCCTTCTGCATCATGGCCTTGACGTAAGTCTGCACGTCTTCTTTCAGCACGCGGCCATGTGGGCCGCTTGGGCTGACGGCGGACAGCTCGACACCAAATTCACGGGCCAGCTGACGCACCGCAGGGCCGGCATGCACCTTGGCACCGCTGGGTGCAGGTGTGGCGGCAGGAGCAGGAGCTGTCTCGGCCTTGGCGGCAGGCGCGGCAGCCGGAGCCGGAGCTGGAGCGGCTTCGGCCTTGGCGGCAGGCGCAGCAGCCTGGGCTGGGGCAGCAGGTGCCGCAGCACCGGCCACTTTCAGCTTCAGGATCAGGTCGCCGGTGCCCACTTCGTCTTCCAGCTTGATCTCGACGCTTTCCACCACGCCGGCGGCCGGCGACGGGATTTCCATGCTGGCTTTGTCGGATTCCAGGGTGATCAGCGACTGGTCGGCTTCGACGGTGTCGCCGACCTTGACCAGCACTTCGATGATCTTGGCCTTGCCCGAGGAGCCAATGTCCGGAACATGAATGTCCTGGACCGTGGCAGCGGCAGGCGCGGCGGCAGGGGCGGGAGCCGCCTCGGCAACCGGTGCGGCGGCAGGCTTTTCAGCCGCCGCCGGGGCAGCAGGAGCCGCCGCCTCAGGCGCCGCAGCGGCGCCCTCGACTTCCAGCTCCAGCAGTTCGTCGCCTTCTTTCAGGCGATCGCCCAGCTTCACTTTCAGGCTTTTGACGATACCGGCCTTCGGCGCAGGCACTTCCATGCTGGCCTTGTCCGATTCAAGCGTCAGGATGCTCTGCTCGGCTTCGATACGGTCGCCGACCTTCACAAACAGTTCAATTACTTCACCTTCACCGCTGCCGATGTCAGGTACGCGAATGAGTTCGCTCACGGAAATTCTCCTCAGCAGTCCAGTGGGTTGCGTTTTTCCGGATCGATGCCGAACTTGACGATGGCCTCGGCCACCACCTTGGGTTCGATATCGCCACGGTCAGCCAGGGCTTCCAGGGCTGCCAACACAACGAACTTACGGTCGACTTCGAAGAAGTGACGCAGCTTCTTGCGGCTGTCGCTACGGCCGAAACCGTCGGTGCCCAGCACCTTGAATTCCTTGGAAGGAACCCACTGACGGATCTGCTCGGCGAACAGTTTCATGTAGTCGGTAGAGGCGATGACCGGACCTTTGCGGCCGTTCAGGCATTCTTCGACGTAGCTCAGTTTCGGCTTCTGGCCCGGGTGCAGACGGTTGCTGCGCTCCACGGCCAGGCCATCGCGACGCAGTTCGTTGAAGCTGGTAACGCTCCATACGTCAGCGCCGACGTTGAACTCTTCACGCAGGATCTTCGCTGCTTCACGCACTTCGCGCAGGATGGTGCCGGAGCCCATCAGCTGGACGTGGTGCGCCGCTTCGCGGGTGTCTTCTTCGAGCAGGTACATGCCCTTGATGATGCCTTCCTCCACGCCGGCCGGCATGGCTGGCTGCTGGTAGGATTCGTTCATCACGGTGATGTAGTAGAAGACGTCCTGTTGCTCTTCGGTCATCTTCTTCATGCCGTCCTGGATGATCACTGCCAGCTCGTAGCCGTAGGTTGGATCAAAGGTGCGGCAGTTCGGGATGGTGGCAGCCAGGATGTGACTGTGACCGTCTTCGTGTTGCAGGCCTTCGCCGTTGAGCGTGGTCCGGCCGGCGGTACCGCCGATCAGGAAGCCACGGGTCCGGCTGTCGCCAGCGGCCCAGGCCAGGTCGCCGATACGCTGGAAACCGAACATCGAATAGAAGATGTAGAACGGCAGCATCGGCTGGTTATGGCTGGAGTACGAAGTACCGGCAGCGATGAAGGAGCTCATGGCGCCTGCTTCGTTGATACCTTCTTCGAGGATCTGGCCCTTCTTGTCTTCCTTGTAGAACATCACCTGGTCTTTATCGACTGGCTCGTAGAGCTGGCCGACGGAGGAGTAGATGCCCAACTGACGGAACATGCCTTCCATACCGAAGGTACGGGCTTCGTCCGGGATGATTGGAACGATGCGCGGGCCGATTTCCTTGTCCTTGACCAATTGCGCGAGGATCCGCACGAAGGCCATGGTGGTGGAGATTTCACGGTCGCCCGAGCCGTCAAGGATCGCCTTGAGGGTATCGAGCGATGGGGTCGGCACGCTGAAGCTCTGGGCGCGGCGCTGGGGCACGAAACCACCCAGTGCGGTGCGACGCTCGCTCAGGTAGCGGGCTTCGGCGCTGTTGGGCTCCGGCTTGAAGAACGGCAGGTTTTCCAGTTCCTCGTCCTTGACCGGGATGTCGAAGCGGTCGCGGAACAACTTCAGGCTGTCGACGTCGACTTTCTTGGTGTTGTGCGCAGTGTTTTTCGCTTCGCCGGCACCGGTGCCATAACCCTTGATGGTCTTGGCCAGGATGACGGTCGGTTGTTCCTTGTGGTTGACTGCTTCGTGGTACGCCGCGTAGACCTTGTACGGGTCGTGGCCGCCACGGTTGAGCTTCCAGATCTCGTCGTCGGACAGATCGGCAACCATTGCCTTGAGTTCAGGCGTGTTGAAGAAGTGCTCACGGACGAACGCGCCGTCCTTGGCCTTGTAGTTCTGGTATTCGCCGTCGATGACTTCGTCCATGCGGCGCTGCAGGATGCCGTCGACGTCCTTGGCCAGCAGTGGGTCCCAGAAACGGCCCCAGATGACTTTGGTCACATTCCACTGGGCGCCACGGAACACGCCTTCGAGTTCCTGGATGATCTTGCCGTTGCCGCGAACGGGGCCGTCGAGGCGCTGCAGGTTGCAGTTGATGACGAAGATCAGGTTGTCCAGCTTCTCGCGGCCAGCCAGGGAGATCGCGCCCAGGGATTCCGGCTCGTCGCACTCGCCGTCGCCCAGGAAGCACCAGACTTTCTGCTTGCCTTCGGGAATGAAGCCACGGGCTTCCAGGTACTTCATGAAACGCGCCTGGTAGATGGCCTGGATCGGGCCCAGACCCATGGATACCGTCGGGAACTGCCAGAAATCAGGCATCAGCCAAGGGTGCGGGTAGGACGACAGGCCCTGACCATCCACTTCCTGGCGGAAGTTGTTCATCTGCTCTTCGCTGATGCGGCCTTCCATGAATGCACGGGCGTAAACGCCTGGCGAGGTGTGGCCCTGGAAGTAGATCAGGTCGCCGCCGTGTTCGTCGGTCGGGGCCTGGAAGAAATAGTTGAAGCCGATGTCGTACAAGGTTGCGCTGGAGGCGAAGCTGGAGATGTGACCGCCCAGGTCAGAATCTTTCAGGTTCGTACGCATCACCATGGCCATCGCGTTCCAGCGTACCAGCGAGCGAATGCGGCGTTCCATGAACAGGTCGCCGGGCATGCGTGCTTCGTGGGTAACGGGGATTGTGTTGCGGTATGGCGTGGTGATGGCGTAAGGCAATTGCGAACCGCTGCGGGTTGCGAGTTCGCCCATACGGGTCATCAGATAGTGAGCACGGTCTTCGCCTTCTTTGTCGAGAACCGATTCCAGGGCGTCCAGCCATTCCTGGGTTTCGACGGGATCGAGGTCTTGCATGGCTTGCTCCAGGGCGGAAAGGCTACCAGAATCGGTTGCCTGAGTTTGCGACTGGCCTTGTGGGCAGACGGTATAAATTCTTGGATTGCCGAAGGTTGTTTCGGCGGCGTGTAGTTTTACTACAAATCGTCGGCCGTTTCAGCCTTTCGAATGTATAGACGAGTAGTAAAACTACACATGAGCGGCTTATGGCCCCTCGTTTCGTTGTGAGAATAATCGTTACTGTTGGTCGTTAGCCAACTCGTACAGGTAAAAACTTGATGTCGGCTGCCAATAAAATCAGATTTTCAGCTATTTATCATCTTTGTTCGACAGTCGATCAGGTAGTGGCAGTTGAAAAAACACTACATCCAGCCTTTCCCCGCGCCGATCAAGGATAGACCATGAGCCTGCCCCCGCTTACCGAAGTTCCGGCAATTCTCCAGTCATTGGTCAGTCGTGCCGAGCAGTCGTTCCGTGCGGCGGTCGCTTCCCTGGACGACGACCACGGGCTGTCCACCTGGGCGCCCGAACGCTGGAGCGAGTTCAACCGTGTCGCCGCCGCCAGTGATTTTTTTATCGAGCAGAGTGTTCGTGACCCCTCTATGTTGCTGGAACTGGTGCGCAGCGGCGAACTGGACCGCCACCTGGCTCCCGGCGAAATGTGCGCTCAGATTGGCGCAGCCGTCCAGGCCGCCGAGACTGAAGACGAACTGGGTCGCATCCTGCGTCGCCAGCGCAGCCGCCAACAGGTGCGGATCATCTGGCGCGACCTGACCCGCCAGGCCGACCTGGTCCAGACCTGCCGCGATCTCTCCGACATGGCCGATACCTGCATCGACCAGGCCTATCAATGGCTGTACCAGCGCCACAGTCAGCAATTCGGTACGCCTACCGGGCGGCGCAGTGGTGAACCGCAGCACATGGTTATCCTGGGCATGGGCAAGCTTGGCGCGGTGGAGCTGAACCTGTCGTCGGACATCGATCTGATTTTCGCCTACCCCGAGGGCGGCGAGACCGTTGGCGCCAAGCGGGCCCTGGATAACCAGGAGTTTTTCATTCGTGTGGGGCAGCGCCTGATCAAGGCCCTGGACCCAATGACCGTCGACGGCTTCGTATTCCGTGTCGACATGCGCCTGCGCCCCTATGGTTCGGCCGGAGCGCTGGTGCTGAGTTTCAACGCGCTGGAGCAGTATTACCAGGATCAGGGCCGTGACTGGGAACGCTACGCGATGATCAAGGCGCGGGTGGTGGCGGGTGACCAGGTGGCCGGCGCGCAACTGCTCGACATGCTGCGTCCGTTCGTTTATCGCCGTTACCTGGATTTTTCCGCCATCGAAGCGCTGCGCACCATGAAGCAGTTGATCCAGCAGGAAGTGCGGCGCAAGGGCATGGCCGACAACATCAAGCTGGGTTCGGGCGGCATCCGTGAGGTGGAGTTCATTGCCCAGGCGTTCCAGTTGATCCATGGCGGTCGTGACTTGAGTTTGCAGCAGCGCCCGCTGTTGAAAGTGCTGGCGACCCTGGAAGGCCAGGGCTATCTGCCGGCCAAGGTGGTCGATGAGCTGCGCCAGGGTTATGAATTCTTGCGTTACACCGAGCACGCGATCCAGGCCATCGCCGACCGCCAGACCCAGATGCTGCCGGACACCCCGCAGGATCAGGCGCGCATTGCGTTCCTGCTGGGTTTTGCCGACTGGGCGGCCTTCCATGAGCAATTGATGTACTGGCGCGGTCGCGTAGCCTGGCACTTCGGCCAGGTCATCGCCGACCCGGATGAAGAGCAGGATGGCGAAAGCGAAGTGACGGTGGGCGGCGAATGGTTGCCGCTGTGGGAAGACAGCCAGGATGAAGGGGCGGCGTGTCGTCAACTGGAGGAGGGCGGCTTCGCCGACGCACCCAAGGCGCTCAAAGCCCTGGCCGCCCTGCGCGGCAGTGCGCAATTGCGCGCCATGCAGCGTCTGGGGCGCGAGCGTCTGGATGCATTCATTCCGCGCCTGTTGGCCCAGGCGGTGGAGCATGCCAATCCGGACCTGGTGCTTGAGCGCGTATTGCCGCTGGTGGAAGCCGTGGCGCGCCGATCGGCCTATCTGGTGCTGCTGACGGAAAATCCCGGCGCCCTGCGACGCCTGCTGACGCTGTGCGCGGCGAGCCCGTGGATTGCCGAGCAGATCACCCGCTTTCCCCTGTTGCTCGATGAATTGCTCAACGAGGGGCGACTTTTCAAGCCGCCCCTGGCGCCGGAACTGGCGGCGGAGTTGCGTGAACGCCTGACACGCATCCCCGAGGATGATCTCGAGCAGCAGATGGAGGCGTTGCGGCATTTCAAGCTTGCGCACCGTTTGCGGGTGGCCGCCTCGGAAATCGCCGGCAGCCTGCCGTTGATGAAAGTCAGCGATTACCTGACCTGGCTGGCCGAAGCAATTCTTGAACAAGTGCTGGCCCTGGCCTGGCGCCAGACCGTGGCCAAGTATGGCGTGCCGCTGCGCACTGACGGCAGCCTGTGCGATCCGGGCTTCATCATTGTCGGTTATGGGAAAGTCGGCGGTCTGGAATTGGGGCATGGTTCCGACCTGGATCTGGTGTTCATCCACGATGGCGATCCGCAGGCGGAAACCGATGGCCCGAAACCCATCGACGGCGCGCAGTTTTTCACCCGGCTCGGCCAGCGAATCATCCATTTGCTGACGGCCCAGACCAACTCTGGACAGCTCTACGAAGTGGACATGCGCTTGCGGCCGTCCGGGGCGTCGGGGTTGCTGGTCAGCTCCCTCGGGGCTTTTGCACGCTATCAGGAGAACGAGGCCTGGACTTGGGAGCATCAGGCTTTGGTGCGGGCTCGGGTGCTGGTGGGCAGCCAGGACGTGGGTCAGGCGTTCGAGAAAGTTCGTGCCCAGGTGCTGGGGCGCAAGCGTGATTTGTCGACGCTGCGCCAGGAAGTCAGCGAGATGCGCGCCAAGATGCGCGATAACCTCGGCAGCAAGGTCACCGCTGCCGGAACCGCAGCGAATGCCTTCGAAGCCACCGCGCCGTTCGACCTCAAGCAGGATGCCGGAGGTATCGTCGACATTGAATTTATGGTGCAATACGCGGCCCTGGCGTGGTCCGAGGAGCACCCGTCGCTGCTGCGCTACACCGATAACATCCGCATTCTGGAAGGGTTGCAGGACGTCGGGCTGATGCCGGTCGAAGACGCTACCCTGCTGCGCGAGGCCTACAAAGCCTACCGCTCAGCCGCCCACCGCCAGGCTCTACAGAAAGACGCCGGGGTGATTACAGGCGACCAGTTTGTGGATGAGCGCAGGCAGGTGCTGCGAATCTGGCGAGAACTGGGGCTGAGCTGAAGATTAAGTAATGTGGGAGCGGGCTTGCTCGCGAAGGCGGAGTATCAGGTGACATTGATGTTGGATGTGCCGGCCCCATCGCGAGCAGGCTCGCTCTCACAATGGATTTGTGGTGCTGCACCATACTTGAAGTAGATGAATTTCCCTGTGGGAGCGAGCCTGCTCGCGATAGCGGAGTGTCAGGCGACATTGATATTGGATGTGAGAGCCTCATCGCGAGCAGGCTCGCTCCCGCAGTTGTAGAGTGACGGCAGCAGGCAACGTCCTAAGCCACAGTGATTGTCGAGGCGGGGAGGCGTAGGCCTCCCCGCATCGTTTTTGGAAGCCACATGAATATTCTGATCGTAGGGCCCAGTTGGGTCGGTGACATGGTGATGGCGCAGACACTGTTCCAGTGCCTCAAGCAGCGCCACCCACAGTGCGAAATCGACGTGTTGGCCCCCGAGTGGAGTCGGCCGATTCTTGAGCGCATGCCCCAGGTGCGCAAGGCCTTGAGCTTCCCGCTCGGCCACGGTGTGCTGGAGCTGGCGACCCGTCGACGCATCGGCAAGTCCCTGGCCGGTCAGTACGACCAGGCGATCCTGTTGCCCAATTCGTTGAAATCGGCACTGGTGCCGTTCTTCGCCAGTATCCCCAAACGCACCGGCTGGCGTGGCGAGTTCCGCTACGGCTTGCTCAATGACGTGCGCACGCTGGACAAAGAACGCTACCCGCTGATGATCGAGCGCTTCATGGCCCTGGCCTACGAGCCAGGTGTCGAGTTGCCCAAGCCGTATCCGCGCCCAAGTCTTGCGATCGACCCGGTGACCCGCGAAGCGGCGCTGGCCAAGTTCGGTCTGAGCCTGGACCGCCCGGTACTGGCTCTCTGCCCAGGCGCCGAATTCGGTGAGTCCAAGCGCTGGCCGGCGGAGCATTACGCCCAGGTCGCCGAGACGAAGATTCGCGAAGGCTGGCAGGTCTGGTTGTTCGGTTCGAAAAACGATCATTCGGTGGGCGAGGACATCCGCTCGCGCCTGATCCCGGGCCTGCGGGAGGAGTCGGTGAACCTCAGCGGCGATACCTCCCTGGCCGAAGCCATCGACCTGTTGTCCTGCGCCGATTCGGTGGTGTCCAACGACTCCGGCCTGATGCACGTGGCCGCCGCCCTGAACCGGCCACTGGTGGCCGTGTACGGTTCCACTTCGCCGGGCTTTACGCCGCCGCTGGCCGAAAAAGTCGAAGTCGTACGCCTGGGCATCGAATGCAGTCCGTGCTTCGACCGCACCTGTCGCTTCGGTCATTACAACTGCCTGCGCCAGCTCATGCCGCCGTCGGTGAACGATGCCCTGGGGCGTTTGCAGGGCGCACCGGTGGAGGTTCAGTAACTTGCGGGTATTGCTGATCAAGACCTCTTCGCTGGGGGATGTGGTTCACACCCTGCCAGCGCTGACCGACGCGGCGCGGGCGATTCCCGGCATCAGGTTCGACTGGGTGGTGGAAGAAGGCTTTGCCGAAATTCCTACCTGGCATCCGGCGGTGGATACAGTCATTCCGGTGGCGATTCGTCGCTGGCGCAAGAACCTCTGGCAAACCATCAAAAGCGGCGAGTGGCGACGTTTCAAGCAAAGCGTGCGTGCCAAGAAGTACGATCTGGTGATCGACGCCCAAGGCCTGCTGAAAAGCGCCTGGCTGACCCGCTACGTCAAGGCCCCGGTGGCAGGCCTGGATAAAGAATCGGCCCGCGAACCCCTTGCAGCGCGCTTCTATTCCCGTCGCCTGGGCGTGGCTCGCGGTCAGCATGCGGTAGAGCGCGTGCGCCAGTTGTTTGCTGTGGCACTGGGTTATGACCTGCCCAAAACCATGGGCAGCTACGGCCTGAATGTCGATCGCCTGGTTGAATTGCCGCGCAGTTACCCTTACGTGGTGTTCCTGCACGGCACGACTTGGGAATCCAAGCACTGGCCTGAGCTCTACTGGCGTCAACTTGTTGAGCGCATGGGGCAGTTCGGCGTCGTGGTGAAGCTGCCATGGGGCAGCCCGCTGGAGAAAGCCCGGGCCGAGCGGATTGCCAATGGCCTGCGCAACGCCCTGGTATTGCCAAAGCTGAATCTGGGTGGGATGGGCAAGGTGTTGGCCGGCGCACAGGCCTGTGTGGCCGTGGACACCGGCCTTGGCCATCTGGCCGCGGCCCTGGATGTACCGACCATTTCACTGCTCGGCCCCACCAATCCGGTGCTGACCGGTGCCTATGGCAAGGGGCAGATTCACCTTGCCAGTGATTTCCCTTGCGCGCCCTGCATGCAGAAACAATGCACTTATCCGCCGACCGCCGAAGATGCCCGTCGGTTTGACCTGAAACGCGAGCAGCCTCTGTGCTTCACGCGTCTGAATCCCGAGCGTGTTGCCAGCCACTTGAGCACGTTATTGGCTGAGGAGCCGCGCTGATGCAATTGGCTTTTGTCCTTTATAAATACTTCCCTTTCGGCGGCCTGCAGCGTGACTTCATGCGCATCGCCCTGGAATGCCAGCGGCGTGGTCACCAGATCCGCGTCTACACGCTGATCTGGGAAGGTGACGTCCCGCCGGGCTTCGAAGTGCTGGTGGCGCCGGTCAAGGCGCTGTTCAACCACCGTCGTAATGAGAAACTCAGTGCGTGGATGGAAAATGACCTGGCCAAGCGTCCGGTCGACCGTTTGATCGGCTTCAACAAAATGCCCGGCCTGGACGTGTATTACGCCGCTGACGGCTGCTTTGAAGACAAGGCGCAGAACCTGCGCAATTCGCTGTACCGGCGTTGGGGGCGTTACCGCCACTTTTCCGAGTACGAGCGAGCGGTATTCGCCAAGGATGCCAAGACCGAAATACTGATGATTTCCGAAGTGCAACAGCCTTTGTTCATCAAGCACTACGCTACGCCGCTGGAGCGCTTTCACCTGCTGCCACCGGGCATCGCCCAGGATCGTCGCCGGCCCGCCGACGCCGATGAGGTTCGCGCCGCGTTTCGTGCCGAATTCGATCTGGCCGATGATGACCTGCTGCTGGTGCAGATCGGTTCCGGGTTCAAGACCAAGGGCGTGGATCGCAGCCTCAAGGCCCTGGCCGCGCTACCTTCGCAGCTTAAAAAACGCACCCGCCTGTTTGTAATCGGCCAGGACGACCCCAAAGTATTCCAATTGCAGAGCGCCGCGTTGGGGCTTGGTGACAACGTACGCTTCCTCAAGGGCCGCAGCGACATTCCGCGTTTCCTGCTGGGCGCCGACCTGTTGATCCACCCGGCGTACAACGAGAACACCGGCACCGTACTGCTTGAAGCGCTGGTGGCCGGCTTGCCGGTGCTGGTCAGCGCGGTGTGTGGATACGCCCATTACATCGCCGAGGCCGACAGTGGCCTGGTCTTGGACGAGCCGTTCGAACAGGCGCAGCTCACCGAGTACCTGGGGCGGATGTTGGGTGACGCCGACGCACGCGCGGCCTGGAGCCGCAACGGTCTGGCCTTCGCCGAGACGGCCGACCTCTACAGCATGCCGCAGCACGCGGCCGATGTGATATTGGCGGAGCACGCACAATGAAATTGATGCTGGCCGAACCGTTCAAGAGCCTTTGGGCCGGACGCGATGCGTTCGCCGAAGTCGAGGCGCTCAAGGGCGAGGTCTATCGCGAACTGGAAGCCCGGCGCACCTTGCGCACGGAGGTGGATGGTCGTGGCTTTTTCGTGAAAATCCACCGTGGCATCGGTTGGCGCGAGATCTTCAAGAACCTGCTGACCGCCAAGTTGCCGGTACTGGGTGCGGGACAGGAATGGAAAGCCATCCAGCGCTTGCAGCAAGTCGGTGTGCCAACCATGACCGCCGTCGCCTATGGCGAGAAAGGCAGCAACCCGGCCGACCAGCATTCGTTCATCGTCACCGAAGAACTGGCGCCGACCGTCAGTCTTGAAGATCTCAGCATGGACTGGGTCAAGCAGCCGCCACAGCCGAAGCTCAAGCGAGCCCTGATCGCCGAAGTGGCGCGCATGACCGGCATGATGCATCGGGCCGGGGTCAACCATCGCGACTGCTACATCTGCCACTTTCTGCTGCACACCGATAAGCCCGTGACCGCCACGGATTTCAAACTTTCTGTGATTGACCTGCACCGTGCGCAGATCCGTCCGGCCATCCCCCTTCGTTGGCGCAACAAGGACCTGGCGGCGCTGTATTTCTCTGCACTGGACATCGGTCTGACCCGGCGTGACAAGTTGCGCTTCCTCAAGGGTTATTTCCAGCAGCCGCTACGGCGGATCCTGGCCGAAGAAGCTTCGCTGCTGACCTGGCTCGAAGGCAAAGCCAACCGGCTTTATGCGCGCAAGCTGCGGTACGGGGGCGCGCTCTGATGTCGGGTTGGGTACTGGAGCCTTCCTACGCTGAGCTGGCAGAGGATTTCGGCAGTCTTGATGCAGTGTTCGCCCTAGAGGGCGAGCGTCTGACGCGGGACCCGCTGTCCGAGGTGATTCGGGTACAGCGCAGCGGCGTGAATTACTATGTCAAGCGCTACACCGGGGCCGGCAAGGGGCTGCGGCGATACTTGGGTAAGCCGCGGGTCAAGTCCGAATGGCAGAACCTCAAGCGCTTCGCCAAGTGGGGCATCCCCACTGCCGAAGTCGTGGCCTGGGGGCTGGAGCGACGTGGCGCAGCCTATGACCGTGGCGCGATGATCACGCGCGAGCTGCCGGGCACCGAAGACCTCTCGGCATTGGCAAGGCGTCACGATCCAAGGCTGGCCAATCGTGCCTGGGTCGACGGGGTGAGTCGGCAACTGGCCGGCTATACCCGGACCATGCACGAAAATCGTTTTACCCATAACGATCTGAAATGGCGCAACTTGCTGATCGACGAGCAGTCACGGCTGTTCTTTATCGATTGCCCCAACGGCGATTTCTGGCGCGGTTTCTGGCTCAACTATCGCATCACCAAAGACCTGGCGTGCCTGGACAAGGTCGCCAAGTATCATTTGTCGGCCACTCAGCGCCTGCGTTTTTACCTGCAGTATCGCCAGCGTAACCGGCTCGATGCGTGTGACAAGAAGCGCATCCGTCACGTAGTGAGATTTTTCGAGGGGCGTGAATGACTGATTTTCTGGCGACTGAAGACCAGTCATTGTTGCAACGCCACGGCCTGGATAGCTTCGAAGCCCTTTGGGACCTGCAATTGGATGCGGTGGATGAACCCAACACTGCGGGCGGCGGTTGGAGCAGTGTCTTCCGGCTGGAACTGGAAGGGCGGGGTTATTACCTCAAGCGCCAGAGTAATTACCTCACCAGGACGTGGTCCCACCCCTTCGGCGAGCCCAGCTTTTCCCGGGAGTTTCGCAATATCAGCCGCTACCGCCAACTGGGGATTCCGGCTCTGCAAGCGGTGTTCTATGGTCAGCGCAATGTGGGCGGGGAGGTGCGGGCGATTCTGCTGACGCGTGCCCTGGACGGTTGGGATGACCTGGATTCATTGCTGCAACGCTGGTCCAGCCTGGCGGCGACGCAACGCGCCACCGTCCTGCAGGCTTGCGGGCAGTTGGCGCGACGCCTGCACGGCATGCGCCAGGTCCATGGTTGCTTCTACCCCAAGCACATTTTTCTGCAAGCCACCGCCAGTGGTTATCAGGCGCAGTTGATCGACCTCGAAAAGACCCGGCCGCTATTGTTCGGTCAGCGGGATCGAATCAAGGACCTGGAGCCCTTGCTGCGTCGCGCGCGAGCCTGGAGTGACGACGATGTGCGCCAGATGCTCTGCACCTACCTGGATCAACCGCTCAAGAGTGCACTGGTTGACCGCTGGATGACTCGTCTGACCGCCCGGCGCAGCCATAAGGAGGCTCGTTGATGCATTTATCCGAATTGAAGAACGCCGGCCGCAGTCCCAGCCTGCCTTTGAGCCTGGAGCTGGCGGACGCCGCCGGCCCGGCGCAATTGCAGCTGCTTTCCCTGTTGCGTGTGTTGCCGGGACAGCGCTACGTCGGTGCTGGCGTCTGGCGCGGTCGTCCGGTGTTGGCCAAGTTGCTGGTCGGCAGTAAAGCGGGCAGGCACTTTCACCGCGAACTGCAAGGCGTGCGCCTGCTGGCCGAGCAGGGGCTGACTACGCCGCTGTTGCTGGCCGATGGCCTGAAAGAAGGCGAGGGTGGCTGGCTGCTGTTCGAATTGCTCGAGGGGGCCGAAAGCCTCGGGGACGCCTGGAAACAGGTCGAGGGCCTGCCACTGCTCGCCGACGAACAAACGGCGGTACTGGCCGAGGCGTTGGGAGCGATTGCACAACTGCACAGCAAAGGCCTGTGGCAGGAAGATTTGCACCTGGACAATCTGTTGCGTCACGGCGGCAAACTCTATTTGATCGACGGAGGCGGCATCCGCGCCGAAACCCCGGGCCAGCCATTGTCGCGCAACAAAGTGCTCGAAAACCTGGGGGTATTTTTCGCCCAGTTGCCCAAATCCCTCGAGCCTTTCAACGAAGAGTTGTTGGTGCATTACCTGCTGGGCAACGCCGAGCACGCATTGCCCATGGAGGCGCTGCAAAAACAGATCGACAAGGTGTACGCCTGGCGCCTGAATGACTTTCTGGAAAAAGTCGGGCGTGAGTGCAGTCTGTTCAGCGTGCAGCGTGGTCCGTTCGGTTTGCGAGCGATTCGTCGTGATGAAGAGGCGGTCATGGCGCCGGTACTGGAGCAGGCCGATGCCTTGCTTGACCAAGGCCACTTATACAAGACCGGTGGGTCGGCGAGCGTTGGTAAAGTCGATGTGGACGGGCGCTTTGTGTTGATCAAGCGCTACAACATCAAAAACTTCGCCCACTGGCTCAAGCGCTTCTGGCGTCCGAGCCGCGCCTGGCATGCCTGGCGCGAAGGTCATCGCCTGACGTTCCTCGGTATCGCCACGCCCAAGCCGCTGGCGCTGCTGGAAAAGCGTTTTCTGTGGCTGCGTCGCGGCGCCTACCTGGTGACCGAGCACCTGTCGGGGCCTGACATCATCGAACGCCTGGCCCCTTACGTCGAAAACGGCGCCGCTCCCGAGCCTGAGTTGCTGGCGCTGGACCGGTTGTTCGCCGGCCTGATCCGCGAGCGTATCAGTCACGGCGATTTCAAGGGCCACAACCTGCTCTGGCAGGACGATCGCTGGGCGCTGATCGACCTGGACTCCATGTGCCAGCACCGCAGCCTCTCCAGCTTCACCCCCGCCTATGCCAGGGATCGTGCGCGGTTCATGCGCAACTGGCCGCAAGACAGTGCGTTGTATCAGGTGATTGATCAGCGGTTGCCCAAAAGTTTTTGAAGGGTGCCCCGATAGCTGCTTTGGCACGTCTTCTGTGTAGGAACTGCTGAAGGCTGCGATCTTTGTTTTACCCCTTGAGGTTCAAGGGAAAGATCAAAATCAAAAGATCGCAGCTTCGGCAGCTCCTACGAGGCTTGCCAACGCTTTTAAGCTATAATCCCGCCCTTTAGCTGCCCCGCGCCCCGGCGTGCGGCACATCTTTTTTCGAGGCGTTTGTCGCCTCGCATGCAGACATTAAGAGGCTAGACCCCTGTGGCATTGACGATTCTTGGCCTGTCCGGCGCCCTTAGCCATGATCCCTCCGCAGCGCTGTACATCGACGGCAAGCTGATCGCGGCGGCCGAGGAAGAGCGCTTCGTACGCGATAAACATGCAAAGAACCGCATGCCCTACGAGTCGGCGAAGTTCTGTCTGGAACAGGCCGGCATCAAGCCGTCCGACGTCGACGTGGTGGCGATCCCGTTCGCCCCGATCAGCCTGTTCGGCGAAGCGCGCTGGCATTACGCCAAGCGTTACTGGTACGCCCCGGATCGCGCCCTCGATGCGATCCTGATGGGCAACCGTCGCTACAAGCGCTATCGCCGCAAGATTGTCTGGTGCCTGGAGCAGCTGGGTTTTGATCCGAAAAAGATCAAGATCGAGCCGGTCGAGCACCATCTGGCCCACGCCTCCAGTGCGTACCACTGCTCGGGCTTCCAGGAGAAAACCGCGATCCTGGGCATCGACGGCAAGGGTGAATACGCCACGACCTTCTTCGGCTACGGCGAAAACGGCAAGATCCACAAGATCAAGGAATTCTTCGACCCGGACTCCCTCGGCGGCCTGTATGGCGCGATCACCGAGTTCCTGGGTTTCGAGATGCTCGACGGTGAGTTCAAGGTCATGGGCATGGCGCCTTACGGCGATGCCAGCAAGTACGACTTCTCGCGCCTGGCCTCGTTTGAAAATGGCGAACTGGTGATCAATACCGACTACGCCAACGTGATCGGCCTGCGTCGCTATAAAGAGAAGGGCAAAGGCTTCTACTTCTCGCCGAAGCTGATCGAATGGCTCGGCCCGAAACGTGAAGGCGACATCGCCGACGAGCCGTACATCCACTACGCGGCCAGCATGCAGGCGCTGTTCGAGAAACTTGCGCTGCAGATGATCGACCACTATCTGGGCGACGTGCTCAAGGAAACCGGCAAGCTGGCGTTCGCCGGTGGCTGTGCGTTGAACGTCAAGCTGAACCAGAAAATCATCGCCCGTGACGACGTCAAGGAACTGTTCGTGCAACCGGCTTCCGGCGATGCCGGCACCGCCGTGGGGGCGGCAGCTTATGTGTCCCACGCCCGTGGCGTGCCGGTGGAGAAGATGGAACACGTCTACCTCGGCCCGGCCTACAGCAACGAAGACGTCATCGCCGCCTGCGCCCGCCATCCGAGCAAGCCTGCGTGGCGCAAGATCGACAACACCCCTGAGCGCATCGCCAAGATCATGGTCGACGGCAACCCGGTGGCCTGGTTCCAAGGGCGCATGGAGTTTGGCCCGCGTGCCTTGGGCGGTCGCTCGATCATCGGTTGCCCGAGCGCCAGCGGCGTGGCCGATCGCATCAACGAACAGATCAAGTTCCGCGAGCGCTGGAGGCCTTTCTGCCCGTCGATGCTCGACACGGTCGCACCGCAGATGATCAAGGTCGATCACCCCGCGCCGTTCATGACGTTCACCTTCGAAGTGGCTGAAGAGTGGAAAACCCGCGTGCCGGAAGTCGTCCACGAAGACGGCACATCCCGGGCCCAGGTACTCAAGCGTGAATACAACCCACGCTATTACGACATGATGAAGGCCCTGGAAGTACTGACCGGCAACGGCGTATCCCTGAACACCTCACTCAACCGCCGTGGCGAACCGATGATCTGCTCGCCTACGGACGCTCTGAATATGTTCTTTGGCTCTGACCTGCAATACCTGATCATGGAGGATATTCTGGTGGTCAAAGACGGCGTGGATGCATATGACACGTTCGGCTGAGCGGCATGTATTGCAGTTCTGTCACGGTTACGATGGGCCGTTCCTCGACTGCGCCCGTCAGTATGCCAGTCTGTTCGCAGGCACTGGCTATCGCGTGACGACAGTGTTTCTTACCGGGGCGGCCGATACGGAAGTGGCCGCCCGTTGCGCCTCTGACGAGGTGCTGTTCATGGAGTACAGCTCCAGTGCCATCAGAGGCTTGAAGCTGGGCGCGATCAGCGATTTGAGAAAGATTGCCGCCTCGCGCAATTTCAGTTTTTGCATCGCCCATCGCTTTAAGCCGATCTACATCACCTTGCTCGCTACCGGTCTGCCGGTGATCGGAGTGCACCACGCGTTGGGGGACTATCAGCGGTTGACCAGACGGGTGTTCGTCCAGTTTTTCCGCAAACGCCTGAGCCTGCTTGGTGTCTCCGATGCAGTGCGTGACGACATTCGTCGTCTCTTGCCGAAATGGCCGGCTAGCCGGATCCAGACCCTCTACAACCGTATCGACCTGGAAGCCGTACAGGCTGGCCTGGTGTCCCGGGACGAAGCGCGGCATAGCCTGGGGTTGGATGCCCAGGCCTGGATTGTCGGCAATGTTGGCCGTCTGCACCCGGACAAGGACCAGGCCACGCTGTTGCGAGGTTTTGCCCTGGCGCTGGAGTATTTGCCCGCCAATAGCCAGTTGGTGATTCTCGGCAAGGGCCGTCTGGAACAAGACCTTAAGGAACTGGCGCTGGAACTGGGCATTGCCGACCGTGTGCTGTTCCTCGGTCAGGTGCCTGAAGCGCGTCGCTATTTTCGCGCCTTTGATGTATTCGCTCTGAGTTCTGACCATGAGCCGTTCGGCATGGTGCTGCTCGAAGCCATGGCCGCCGGTGTGCCGCTACTGGCCACCGCCTGCGGTGGAGCAAAGGAAGTGGTGGAGGGTGTCGGCATTTTATTTCCGCTAGGCGATGCCGAGCATATGGCGCAGGGACTGCAACACTTGGCGGCCATGGACGAGTTGCAGCGTCGCAGGTGTGCAGAGCTGATGCTTGATCGCTTGCGTGAACGCTTTTCCGATCGGGCTGCTCGTGAGGCTTTCTGGCGTTTGCCTATGGTCGCCGAACTGGCGTCAAGGGCCTGATCCAATAAGATCCGCAGTTGGCGTCGGCGTAGCAGCCTCGCATGATGAGGCGGGGAAGTCCGCCCGGCGCGATACCGGGTTATTTATCAAGTCGTTCGGTGCCGCAAGGAAGACGATGAAAGTTTTATTTTTGGTCCAGAAAGAGCAGCGGGCCATCCTGGACCGCCTCTATGAAGGCGTGGCAGCCCATTGCGAGTGTGACCTGCGCTGGCTCGACAGCAATGAGCAGCGTAACTTGCGAGGGTATTTCCGGCGTCACGTGGACGTATCGCGTTACGATCGGATCGTATTTTTCCTGCGCTTCAAGCAGGAGATCCGCCAGGCGGCATTCATTCGCACGATCCCGAATCTGGTGATCCTGGAACACGACGCCTATCAGAACTACATTGCGTGCAAATACACGGGCAAGTTCAGTGCCCATTATCGTCGTCTGCCATGGGTGCGGGTCATCAGCTCCGGTTTCATGGTTGCTCAACGTCTTCGCACCGAAGGTTTCGATGCGGTGTTCGTACCCAAAGGCTACGATCAATCGTTATTGCAAAATCAGAATCGCGAGCGGGATATCGAACTGGCCTTTGTAGGAAGCACCAACAGCGCCGCCTACAGTGGGCGCAAGATACTGCTGGATGAGTTGGCACGCGTTGAGCCGCTGGTGGTAACCCGCACCAAGTCCGGGGAAGAGTATTGCGAGACCCTGAACCGCATTCGTTTTTTTGTCAGCGCCGATGTGGGTATGGGCGAGTTCATGATCAAGAATTTCGAAGCCATGGCCTGTGGTTGTGTGCTGCTGGCTTTCGATCAGGGGGTCGATGAAGCGCGTGCGCTGGGGTTGCAGGACATGCATAACGTGGTGTTGTATTGCGACGTTGCGCAGCTTCAGGAAAAGCTTTACCGACTGCGAGCTGACCCCGAACTGGCCCATCGTATTGCGCGCAACGGCCACGAGCTGGCGCTGGAACAGTTCAGTTTCGCACGCATCGGGCAAAAAATCGTTGAGGCACTGGAGCCGCCCTTGCGGCCTCGTGCACCGTTGAGTCTGCTGGAAAAATTGCGCCTGAAACTGGGCGTTTGACGGGAACCGTTCAGCCATCTGGCGTTCGGATGGCGTTTGACTAAATGGTATTTCAGGTGCAGTTTTCCGACGAAAGTGACATTACCCTGGTGGTGACCAGTTGCGGTCGGCTCGATCTGCTCAAGCGAACCCTTGAGAGCTTCGACCATTTCAACACCGCGCCGATTCGTGAAGTCTTCATTACCGAAGATGCCGGCGACGAGGGCGTAAATGCAGTTATCCCAGCGCATTGGAGGGATCGCTGTACCGTATTAGTCAATCGACCGAAGCTGGGGCAATTGGCGTCTATTGACCTGGCGTACGGGCATGTGAAGACCCCTTACATTTTTCACTGTGAAGACGACTGGGAGTTCTATCGCCCGGCCTTTGTAGAAGACTCGCGCAAGATTCTCGAATTACGTCCAGAGATCCTACAGGTCTGGCTGCGCAACTATGTTTACGACCTGTGTGTACACAGCCCTTACATTCGCCTGGGCGAGCGTGAGATCGTCGGCGGCGTGCCGTGTTATCCGCTTATATCCGACAAGCCCGAGTGGCAGAGTTTTTCCCTCAATCCCGGCCTGCGACGCCTGAAGGAGTATCAGCTGTGTGCCCCGTTTGCGGGCTATGGCGGCGAGAAGGCACTGTCGCTTCGCTATGCGCAACTGAACTTGACGGCGGTCACGCTGGAAGGGGATGCTGTTTTGCATACCGGATTCGGCGTCCATGTCGAAGTCCCTGTCGAGCGTCAGCGCAAAGCGCGTCGCAGACGCAGAGAGCAAATCAAGCTCTTTCTGGTTCTTTTGCTCGGAGTCTGCGTTGGCTGGATTATCAATTATTAGATGTCTCGAAGCACGAATCCTGGTCGGCGATAAAAGGTTTGCTGCTTGATGAGCATTATCAATGTTATGTGGGCAGGCGGTTTGCCGTTTGCTTCGGTACACAAGGTCCATCATCAGATCCTTTCGCGAATCGAGCCTGGGATGCCCGTAAAAACCTGGCTTTTGCAGGGGGCGGCTTCTGACTGTCAGGTCGATGTCGGGCCCGCGCATGAGTGGAATCTGACGTCAGCCCGACTCAAGGGGCGGCACATCTGGCGTCTGTTCAGACCCTGGATGCGAAGCCGTTTTCGGGAGGCTTTGCTCGACAGTGATGCCCGCGTGGTATTGCTCGATGGCCTGGGCGTGGCCCGGACTCTCTTGCCTGTGCTCAAGGACATGCCTCAGATCCGCGTGGTGGTGATCTTCCATGGCGCGACACGCCTGCACATTACAAGCCGTGAGTTGCTGCGCGGGTTTCCCGCTTCGCGCCTGAGTCTGGCGGCAGTCTCCGAGACCTTGGCTACGTCGCTGCAGGACGAACTCGGCCTGCCGGTCGTTGCATTACGCAGCGCGTTCGATCCGGTTGCCTTTCAGGCTTCACTCAAGCCCCGTGAGGAGGCTCGCGCTCGTTTGGGTTTGTCCTCTGCAGATCGGCGTGTATTTGGTGCCGTCGGCCGGCTGGTGGGTAAAAAGGGATTTGCCAGCTTGTTGGACGCGTTCGCGCGAGCGGCGTCGGGCCATGGCGATTGGCGCTTGGTCATTGTAGGTGAAGGGCCGAGACGCGATGCGCTCCAGGCTCGGATCGCCCAGCCGGATCTTGTTGGCAAGGTCTTGTTGACTGGGCATCTGGAGGATGTCGCGACGCTTTATAAGGCATTCGACTGGGTGTTGATTCCGTCACTCGACGAAGGGCTTGGTCTGATCCTTCAGGAAGCAATACTGGCAGGCATCCCGGTACTGGCCAGCGAAATCGCTGTATTCCGTGAGCAACTGGGGGATACCGGCTGGTACGCACCGGTCAATGACGAAGTGGCATGGAGTGAGGTGATTACGCTGGCCTCACAGGCTCCAGCCGACGCCGTGGCGCAGGCCCAGTACCAGGCGCTGGCCCCTGAGCAGGCTTGGCTGAGTTTCAGCCAGACTGCTCGGGAGTTGATCTCAGGCAGACAGTAAGGCGCTTTCCAGTGCCTGCATGGGAAAGCTCTCGTTCAGGTTCTCCCTGGCAATATAACGAGCGAAATGTTGCAGGTTGCGACGCACAAGGCGGCGTGGCAGTGGGGAGCGCAGGAAGCGCATGTCGGCCACATCGATCAGTCCCAGCTTGTTCTCAGGAGTGACGACGATGTTACCCAGGTGCAATGAGCGAAAATAAATGCCACGAGCGTGAAGGCTGCGAATCAGCTCGACCAGTGTCGGAAGGGTCTGCTGCCAACTGAAGTTTTCCTGATTCGATAGTTGACGCAGGGTTTTTCCTGGCAGAGGTCGATACAGCACGGCGGTCATGCCGGGCTTTTGCAATTTGTAGAAGGCCAGCACTTCGAGCGTAGGCACGCCGAGTTCCTGCAATCGGGTCGCGTTGTTGATGAACCGCGCTGAATAAGGCCGTAAAAGGGCCGAAGAAAAAAACCGCTTGAGGCGAAACAATTTGAGGATATTCCCATCCTGCAACAGATAGACTTTCGGGCCGTGGCCGTCGGCCTCCAGAATACTGGCGCCTTCAATCAATTGATTCAAAGCGGCTTGGGGAAGCCGTGAGGATTGCATCGTAGGAAAGCCTTGTTGAAAAAAGAACCGGTGCCGTAGCGGGCCATGATGCCCAAAAGTTTGTGTTTTAACCATGCCGGTTTTGGCTGGTAGACCGTTTAGGAGCGATAGATGTACGCGACGCGTTGGGCACAGGCGTGGATGGCCTTTGGCTTGTTATGGTTTTTGATGGCGATAGCCCTGGCACCGACCAACAAGGTCTATCAGCAAGGTTTGATCGCGTTTCTCTGGTTGCCGGTGATTATCTTCGCTTGGTCAGCGCGCCATCGGCTGTTGGAGGTGTGGCGTGCCCAGCGGTTGATTTACCTGGCGCTTCTGGCGTTGGCGGCCTGGGCGCTGATTACACTGTTATGGTCCGAGGTGCCGGAGCCAGGCCGCGAAGCCAAGCGACTGCTCTATATCCTGGCGTTCCTGTTGTTTTTCCCAATCCTTGCCAATCGTCAGCCCGAGCGAGTGATTCGTATCATGCAGTGGGGAGGGCTGGGGCTTGCGCTCGTCGCGCTGGTGTCGATTGTCGACTTCTACGGCATTGAAGGGCGCAACTGGGTGGCGCGCCTGGAGGGGTTGGGCAAGCTTTCCCATCCGATCCTGGGCACCTACGTGATTGGGCTGGCGGCGGTCTGGATGCTGCACTGGGTGCCGCGCCATATCGGGTTGCAGGTACTTTGGGCGTTGGCGTTGGCTGTGCTGGGTGTCTTTGTCGTGATGTCCCAGAGTCGCGGCGCGGCCCTGGCCTTGTTGCTAAGTGTGCTGGCAATGCCTCTTTACTGCACCGACCAGCGTACACGGGTCATCGCCGCCATGACTGTGGTGCTGGCCATGCTGACCTTCTGGTTGCTTGAGCCGCTGGTGATGGCCAGAGGTGCGTCCTATCGGCCCGAGATTTTAATGTCGAGCCTGCATATGATCGCCGAACGGCCGTGGGGTGGCTTGGGGTTGGCGGGTGACTACAGGGTCGCGACTCCAGGTCACTCTTTTGATCACGCGCATAACCTGTTCAGCCACGTTGCCATTCAGCTCGGGCTACCTGGGCTGCTGCTTTGGTGCACGGTCTGGTTCGCTGTGCTGCGTGAAGCCTGGCGTGCCCGGGACACCCTGCTGGGCCGAGGCGTGCTGGGCATGTGGGTATTTTCATTCCTGGCGATGCAGTTCGACGCCGCGAGCCTGACAGGAACCCCTCGCGCGGAATGGTTCATCAGTTGGCTGCCGATCGGCTTGGCCGGGGTTTTGGTCTGGGCACGGGCCAAGCCGGGCGCCTGTGATAAAGTTCCGTGTTCTTCTTAATCAGTGAGCTCGACAATGAGTGACGCACCGCCCAAAACGGAACAGGATTCCAGCCTGAAGATCTATTTTCGTTTGCTGGGATACGTCAAACCCTACGCTGGCATTTTCCTGCTGAGTATCCTGGGCTTCGTGATATTTGCGTCCACCCAACCCATGTTGGCGGGGATTCTCAAATATTTTGTCGATGGTCTGAGCAATCCCAATGCGGTGCTCTTTCCCACCGTTCCGTATCTCAAGGACTTGAAACTGCTGATGGCGGTGCCGCTGCTGATCATTCTGATCGCTGCCTGGCAGGGCCTGGGGTCGTTCCTGGGAAACTATTACCTGGCCAGGGTATCCCTGGGACTGGTGCACGACCTGCGGGTCGAACTGTTCAACAAGCTGTTGGTGCTGCCCAACCGCTACTTCGATACGCACAACTCCGGGCATCTGATTTCCCGAATCACGTTTAACGTCACCATGGTTACCGGCGCCGCCACCGATGCTATCAAGGTGGTGATTCGTGAAGGTCTCACAGTGGTCTTCCTCTTCGCTTACCTCGTCTGGATGAACTGGAAGCTGACGCTGGTGATGTTGGCGATCCTGCCTTTGATTGCATTAATGGTGAGCAGCGCCAGTAAAAAATTCCGCAAGCAAAGTAAAAAAATCCAGGTGGCCATGGGCGACGTTACTCATGTCGCGTCCGAAACCATCCAGGGGTACCGCGTAGTGCGCAGTTTTGGTGGCGAGGGCTACGAAAAGCAGCGCTTTGCCAATGCCAGCCAGGGTAATACCGATAAACAACTGCGCATGACTCGCACCGGCGCTGTCTATACACCCATGCTGCAACTGGTGATTTACACCGCCATGGCGGCTCTGATGTTCCTGGTGCTTTTTCTGCGTGGCGATGCGACGGCCGGCGATCTGGTGGCCTACATTACCGCGGCGGGCTTGTTGCCCAAGCCGATTCGCCAGCTTTCGGAAGTCAGCTCCACCATCCAGAAAGGCGTGGCCGGTGCTGAAAGCATTTTTGAACAACTGGACGTCGAGCCGGAAGTCGACAGGGGAACGGTCGAGAAGGAGCGCGTCAGCGGCCGTCTCGAGGTTCGCAATCTGAGTTTCACCTACCCTGGCGCTGATCGGGAGGTGCTCAAGGACATCAGTTTCACGGCGGCACCTGGGCAGATGATTGCACTGGTGGGGCGTTCAGGTAGCGGTAAGTCGACCCTGGCGAGCCTCATCCCGCGCTTCTATCACCATGACGTCGGGCAGATTTTTCTCGACGAGGTGGAAATAGAAGACTATCGCCTGCGCAACCTGCGTCGACATGTCGCCCAGGTCACCCAGCACGTCACACTGTTCAACGATACGGTGGCCAACAATATCGCCTACGGGGATTTGGCCGGCGCGCCACGGGCCGATATTGAGAAGGCGGCTGAAGACGCCTACGCCATGGACTTTATTGCGCAGCTGCCCAAGGGGCTGGACACCGAGGTGGGTGAAAACGGCGTGCTGTTGTCCGGCGGGCAGCGTCAGCGTCTGGCCATTGCCAGGGCCCTATTGAAGAACGCACCGTTGCTGATTCTCGATGAAGCCACGTCGGCCCTGGATACCGAGTCCGAACGGCATATCCAGGCCGCGCTGGATCAGGTCATGAAAGGCCGCACTACGCTGGTCATTGCGCATCGTTTGTCGACCATCGAAAAGGCCGATCTGATCCTGGTGATGGATCAGGGCCGGATTGTCGAGCGTGGTGTTCACAGCGAGCTATTGGCGCAGAATGGCTACTATGCTCGTCTCCACGCCATGGGATTGGACGCTCCCACTCAGGACATCGCCTGAGTACGGGTCAAGCCTGTGGGGGGCTGTGCTCCTGCAGGCATTTGTACTAAACCGTACCCAGCACCGCGTGGGGTTGCCGGTTCGGGAAATCTGCTTGCGCGTACCCGCCGGTTGGTACGGCGAGTGTACCCACGTGACTACGAGATGCTCGGCTATGAGTGACGCGCCAAAGGTGTTGATGCCAAAGTCAGAGATTGGCCCTTGCGCACTGGCTGTTGCGCCAAAGGACCGGGCCGCGATCAAGTCCCAGAGGCCGCGTTGTATCTGGCTGACTGGGCTATCAGGTGCGGGCAAGTCTGCGCTGGGCAATGCTTTGGAGGTGCAGCTCAACCAGCAAGGCTTGCACACCTGCCTGCTCGACGGCGACAACCTGCGCCGGGGGTTGTGCCGTGACCTGGGGATGGACGCCGAGGCGCGCAAGGAAAATATCCGGCGGATTGGCGAAGTGGCGCGCTTGATGGTCGATGCCGGCCTGATCGTGATAGTGGCAGCAATCTCCCCGTTTCGCGCTGATCGGGAGACGGCGCGAAAATTGTTCCCTCAGGGCGTCTTTCTGGAGGTTTATGTAAGCACGCCTTTTGAAGTTTGCGCCCAGCGTGATCCCAAGGGGTTGTATCGGGAAGCGCGCGCCGGGCGGATCAAGAATTTCACCGGGCTCGACAGCCCCTACGAGGCGCCGCTGTCGCCCGACTGTGAGATCGATACCAGCGAGGTGGAACTGGCCCAAGCCGTTGGCCGACTTTCGGCACTGCTGCAAAAGGAATGAAAAAAGCGCAGGTCAGGAGGGCCATGGACGAGCCTTCGCCAACCCTGTGCTAATATCGCGGCCCTGTTCATTTTGTATGTGGGATGCTCCATGAAGTTGTCCATGCCGCGATTCGATCAAGCCCCTGTATTGGTGGTCGGCGATGTCATGCTCGACCGCTATTGGCATGGCGGTACCTCACGGATTTCCCCTGAGGCGCCGGTTCCGGTGGTCAAGGTCGAACACATCGAGGACCGTCCCGGTGGTGCCGCCAACGTTGCCTTGAACATCGCCGCCCTTGGTGCACCGGCCTCTCTGGTGGGGGTGACCGGTGACGACGAAGCCGCCGACAGCCTGACCAATAGCCTCAATGGCGCCGGCGTGCGGGCGATATTCCAGCGGGTTGCGCACCAGCCGACCATCGTCAAGCTGCGGGTCATGAGCCGTCACCAGCAACTGTTGCGGATCGATTTCGAAGAACCGTTCGCCACCGATCCCCTGGCCCTCGGGGCGGAGGTCGATAACCTGCTCGAAGGCGTCAAGGTGCTGGTGTTGTCGGACTACGGCAAAGGTGCGTTGAAAAACCATCAGGCGCTGATCCAGGCCGCTCGTGCCCGTGGCATTCCGGTACTGGCTGACCCCAAGGGCAAGGATTTCTCGATCTACCGCGGCGCGAGCGTGATCACGCCGAATCTCAGCGAATTCGAAACCATCGTCGGCGGTTGCGCCGATGAGCACGAACTGGTGAGCAAAGGCGCTCAGCTGATGCAAGACCTCGACCTCGGCGCTTTGCTGGTGACCCGTGGCGAACATGGCATGACCCTGCTGCGTCCCGATCATCCGGCGTTGCACCTGCCGGCGCGTGCCCGTGAAGTGTTCGACGTGACTGGTGCCGGCGATACCGTGATTTCCACCCTGGCCGCGGCCATCGCCGCCGGCGAGGAACTGCCCCATGCGGTGGCCCTGGCGAACCTGGCGGCGGGCATTGTCGTCGGCAAGCTCGGTACTGCCGCCATCAGCGCCCCGGAGCTACGCCGCGCGATCCAGCGCGAAGAAGGCTCCGAGCGGGGCGTGCTGGGCCTGGAGCAATTGCTGCTGGCCGTCGACGACGCCCGTGCCCACAACGAGACAATCGTTTTCACCAACGGCTGCTTCGACATCCTGCATGCTGGCCACGTGACCTATCTCGAGCAAGCCAGGGCCCAGGGCGATCGCCTGATCGTCGCGGTCAACGACGATGCATCCGTGAGTCGTCTCAAAGGGCCGGGGCGGCCGATCAACAGCGTCGACCGGCGCATGGCGGTCCTGGCTGGTCTTGGCGCGGTGGATTGGGTGATCAGCTTCAGCGAAGGCACGCCGGAAAACCTGCTGCGCGAGGTCAAGCCGGATGTGCTGGTCAAGGGCGGTGACTACGGGATCGATCAGGTCGTGGGAGCGGACATTGTCGCGGCCTACGGCGGCACTGTGAAGGTGTTGGGGCTGGTGGAAAACAGCTCGACGACGGCGATTGTGGAAAAGATCCGCAATCACTGAGCCTTTGCTGGTGACAATGTGTCAGGCAATGCGCCAACCTGTGGGAGCGAGCCTGCTCGCGATAGCGATGTGTCAGCCAAATCGAGGCTGACGGGTCCAACGCCATCGCGAGCAGGCTCGCTCCCACAGGGCCCATCACCAACTCGATGACGTTAACGAGCCACCTTGCGCGGCACGATCTTCTTGAGCAATTGCCGGGCCTTGCCCCTCAGCCGGGTCAGCCCCGACTCCTTGCCCGGTGGCGTCAGCCCTTGCTGGTGCAGCCAATCCTTCCAGCGAATCCGCTCGTCTCGTACCAGCCAGCCGTCCTGCCTGGCAAAACTCTCCGCCAGGTACAGCCCGCGGGTGCTGGCCGGGTACAGTTGATCCTTCTTCAAGGTGTACAGCTCGGGCAAGGGTTGGCCGTCCTGTAGCGGCATCAGGTAAAGATCAGGTCGCTTGCGGTCCAGGCGCGCCACCAGTTGGTCTCCCTCCAGGCGCTCATCCACATGAAACAGGCTCAGGGACTTGGCTTCCTTGGGCACATCCAGGCGCAAATCGTAAATCAGTTGCAGCGAGGCCGTCGGCAGGTGTACGTAGGCGCGTGGTCGCTCGATCAGTTGCAGGTTGGCGCTGCGCACTGGGCGGGCCGAACCGGACAGCGGCGTCAGGCGAAACGGCAAGGCTTCACGATAATGCAGGGCGGTGGCGTAGGGCGCGGGCAACCAGGTGTCATTGAAGCGTCCACCAAGCCAGCCCTCGGGGGTTTCCAGAAGGCATTCTTCGGCAATTTCACTGATGGCGGTGAGCAGCGGCAGGTTAAGCTCATGGGCCGGGACATAACCGGAAATCAACTTGAGCACCACGTCGCCGCGGTCCTGTCGACGCTGGCGCACCAGCACCCAATAGTCGCGGTTCTGCCAGTGCAGGGTCAGGCGCACCGAGACACCAAGGTTTGCCAGTTCCAGGGAAAAACGCTCGGGGTCGTCCACCGTCACCGGACGGCGCCGCTGCAAGGTCTGGGAAAAATTCAATGGCATCCCGACGCTCTGGTAAGTCAGGCCTTCGGGTGTCGCTTCGACGAACAGGGGCAGGGTCTTGAAGTTGCTGGGGTTTTTTCTGATGAGCGTGCGCGGCATGTCGGCTCCTTCCTTAAGGCCGCGCAGGGCGGCGTCAGTTTTTACGTAGGACCTTGGCTACGGTCGCGACGTTATGGGCGAGGTGCAGCGGATTGATGGTGCCGACAATAGCACTGGCGACACCGGGATGTTCAAACAACAGTTCGAAGCTGGCCCGGACCGGGTCCACACCCGGGTTCAGGCAGACGTGACCGCTGGCCAAGGCTTTCTTCACCAGAATGGCCTTGCCATGCAAGGCTGCGTAGTCAATGACAGTCTTCTCGTTTCGTTCGTTCAGATTGTAGGTGACCATCGCGCAATCGCCTTGCTCCAGGGCTTTCAAACCGCCCTCGACGGTTTTGCCGGAAAAGCCGAAGCCGCCGATCTTGCCCTCGCGCTTGAGCGCCGCCAGGGTTGGGTAGACCTCGCTGTCGTTGAGGATCGCCAGGTCGTTGCCGTCGGAGTGCACCAGCACCATGTCGATGTAGTCCGTTTCCAGGCGCTTGAGGCTGCGTTCCACCGAGAGTCGGGTGTGGGCGGCACTGAAATCGTGGTGCGACTGGCCGTCACTGAACTCTTCACCGACCTTGCTGACAATCACCCAATCCTGACGCTGGCCGCGCAACAACGGGCCCAGGCGTTCTTCGCTGCGGCCATAGGCCGGCGCGGTGTCGATCAGGTTGATGCCCAGGTCACGCGCCAGTTTGAGCAGCATGCGCGCTTCGTCGTCATCGGGAATCTGGAAACCGTTGGGGTATTTGACCCCCTGGTCGCGGCCGAGCTTGACGGTCCCCAGGCCCAGGGGTGAAACCCGCGGGCCGTTATTGCCCAGCGGGCGATGCAAGTCGTGCAGGGTCGGTTGGCTCATGGCAGCAGTTGCTCCCAGGCCGGGATGCCCATGGGCGGTTTCTGCAGGTCCGGCAATGGCGCCGGATGGCTGGGGGTGATGCCATCGCGTTGCAGCGTGGCGATCACTCGATCGGCAAAGTCCGGGGCCAGGGCCAGTTTGGTCGGCCAGCCCACCAGCAGGCGATCCTGTTCGGCGAGAAAGGCGTTGTCCGGGCGGGTCAGGCCCGATTGCAGCGGTTCGGCGCGGTCGACCCGCAGCGTGGCCCATTGTGCGGCGCTGAGGTCGACCCAGGGCAGCAATTGGCCAAGTTCTTTCTGGGCGGTAGCAATCTGCGCGGCGGGCTCGCGGGCCACGCCGTCGGCTTCGGCAATGTCGCCGCCCAAGTACCAGACCCATTGGCCATCGGCGGCCGGGTGGGTGGTCACGGTGATGCGCGGCTTCGGCCCGCCCCCCAGGCAGTGAGCGTACAGCGGCTTGAGGCTCGGTCCCTTGACCAGCACCATGTGCAATGGCCGACGCTGCATGGCCGGTTGCTCCAGGCCCAGGGCACTGAGCAGATCGGCGGTGCCGGCCCCGGCGCTGAGGACGATACGCTGGGCGCGGATCTCGCGGCCATCAACCTTGAGGCCGATCAGTTCGTCGCCGTCGCGCAACGGCTCGATATCTTTGCCGGCCAGCAAACCATCGCCGGCCAGATCTGCCAGCCGCGCAAGCAGGCTGGGGACGTCCACCACCAACTCGGCCAGGCGATAGACCTTGCCCTTGAAGCGCTTGTCTTGCAGGGCCGGCGGCAGTTGCTCGCCCTTGACCTGATCGACCCGCCCACGCACGGCCTTGCTGGCGAAGAAGCTGGTGAGGTTGCCGGCCAGGGTGCCGGGAGACCAGAGGTAGTGAGCTTCGGACAGCAGGCGCACGCCGGACAGATCCAGTTCGCCCTCGCCGGCCAGGGCTTCGCGCCAGCGGCGCGGCATGTCGGCGATGGCTTCCGAGGCGCCGGTGAGGGCACCGTGCAAGGCGTACTTGGCGCCACCATGGATGATGCCCTGGGATTTGATGCTCTGCCCGCCGCCGAGGCTGGCGCTTTCCACCAACACAGTCGAAAAGCCCTGGCGGCGCAGGCGCGCATTCAGCCAGAGGCCGGCGACTCCGGCGCCGACAATCAGAACGTCGGTGGAAATAACGGATGGCATGCAGCGACCTCAGTGTTCAAGACGAGGGCGCAGTATACAGACTCGATGGATGGAGTTTTCGCCGCTCAACCTGTGGGAGCAACGCTTGCTCGCGATACCGGCGCCTCGGTTCCAGAGAGACCGCGTCATTTTATCGCGGGCAAGCCTTGCTCCCACAGATTTCTCCTTGCCGCACATGTGCTATCAGCCCCACTAATCCATGTTTTCAGTGCCCGGCAGTCTTGGAAAACAGCTGGATCACCACCACCCCCAGTACAATCAACGCCATCCCCAGCATCGCCGGCACGTCCAGCTTCTGCCCGTAGATGAACAGCGCCGCCACGCTGACCATGACGATCCCCATCCCAGCCCAGACCGCATATGCCACGCCCACCGGAACGGTGCGCACCACCAGGGTCAGCATCCAGAATGCGATGCCGTAGCCGGCGATCACCAGCAGCAGAGGCAGGGGTGTGCTCAAGCCTTTGATCGCTTTCATCGACACGGTGGCGATCACTTCGGCGCAGATGGCGATGGCCAGGTAGTAGTAAGCGTTCATAGGCGAAAATCCTCTTGAAGGGTGCGTCTTTCTGTGTGGACATTTTAGGGCACGGTCAGATGGGGTAAAGTCATTACCTATCTGTATACGAGATAGGTCGGGGCATGAGTGTTCTGTGGAATCTGGAGCAGCTGCGGCTGTTTGTCGGTGTCGCCGAGAAACGTTCGTTTTCCGCCGTGGCGCGGGACCAGCGCAAGGCTCAATCGGCCATTAGCAGCGCGATTGCGTTGTTGGAAACCGACCTGGGCGTGACGCTGTTCGAGCGCAGCAGTGGCCGCCAGCCGAAGCTCACCGAAGCCGGCGAGGCCTTGTTGGAAGAGGCGCGGGAAGTGCTGCGCCAGTGTGAGCGTCTCAATGGCCGGGCCCTGGCCCTGATGCGCGGTCAGGAGGCGATGTTGCGCCTGGCTCAGGATGAGGCGATGCCCTATCAGCCGGTCATCGACAGCCTGGCGGCCCTGGCCGAGCGGTTCCCGACCCTCGAGGTACAACTGGCCAGCGCCGCGCAGGGCGATGTGGCGCGCAAACTGGTGGAGCGCCGCGCTGACCTGGGGTTGTTGTTTTATCACGACCAGATCCCCGAAGCGCTGGAGCGCCGGGTGCTGGGCAGCGTCGAGATGGTCACGGTCTGTGGCAGGGGGCATCCACTGGCGAGCCATGATTACGTGACCTGCCTGGAAATGGCCCGGCATCGGCAATTGCTCATGGCGACCCAGTCCAGTGTCTACCCCGGGAGTGAACAGGCCAGCCCGCAGGTCTGGCGCGCCGACAGTTTCTACGTCTTGGCCGAATGGCTGAGAAGCGGCCTGGGCTGGGCGTGGCTGCCACGGCATGTGGTGCAGTACCCGGCGTACCTGGGGGATATGGTCGAGCTCAACAGTGAGTGGACCCCGCCGGCCCTGGTGGTGGAACTGGTCTGGCGCCGCGACGAGCCTTTGGGCCCGGCCGCGCGCTGGCTGGCGGAACGTTTTGCCGTGCAGTTGCAGGCGATCGGCTGAAAACCCGATAAACTCCGCCGCCATGAACAGAACTCTCTATAGCGCATTGTTTTATCTGGGGCTGCCACTGGTAGCGATTCGGCTCTGGTTGCGGGCACGCAAGGCGCCGGCCTACGCCCGGCGCATCGGCGAGCGTTTTTCCTGGGGGTTGCCGGTGATGGTGCCGGGAGGCATCTGGGTCCACGCCGTATCGGTGGGCGAGAGCATTGCCGCCGCGCCGATGATCCGCGCCTTGCTGCAACGTTATCCACAGCTGCCGATCACGGTCACCTGCATGACGCCCACCGGTTCCGAGCGCATCCAGGCGTTGTTCGCCAACGAGCCACGCATCCAGCATTGCTATTTGCCCTACGACTTGCCCTGCGCGGCCAACCGTTTCCTCGATCGGGTTCGGCCGGTGCTCGCGGTGATCATGGAAACCGAGTTGTGGCCCAACCACATTCATCAATGCGCCAGGCGCGGCATCCCTGTTGCCCTGGCCAACGCGCGACTGTCGGAGCGTTCTGCGCGCGGTTATGCACGTTTGCCCAAACTCACCCGGCCAATGCTCGCCGAGATGAGCCTGTTCGCTGTCCAGACCGAAGCCGAGGCCGAGCGCTTGCGCCAGTTGGGTGCCCGGGCGCAAACCGTCGAGGTCACCGGTTCGATCAAGTTCGACCTGACCATCGATCCGCAACTGCTGGAAAGCGCCAGCGCCTTGCGCCATGAGTGGCAAGCGACGGAGCGCCCGGTATGGATCGCCGCCAGCACCCATGAAGGCGAAGATGAGGTGGTGCTGGCCGCCCACCGTCGGTTGCTCGCCAGTTATCCCGATGCGTTGCTGATCCTGGTGCCGCGCCATCCCGAGCGTTTCGATTCAGTGCATCAATTGTGTGAGAACGAAGGTTTCGCCACGGTGCGGCGTTCCAGCGCACAGCCCGTCACTGCCCAGACCACGGTGCTGTTGGGCGATACCATGGGCGAGCTGTTGTTTCTCTACGCGCTGGCCGACAGCGCGTTTGTCGGCGGCAGCCTGGTACCCAACGGCGGCCATAACCTGCTGGAACCGGCGGCACTGGCCAAACCGGTGCTCAGCGGGCCGCACCTGTTCAACTTCCTCGAAATTGCCGCGCAACTGCGCGAGGCCGGGGCGCTGACGGAAGTCGAAGACGCCGAAAGCCTGGCCCTGGCGGTACAACGCCTGTTCGAACTGCCTCGCGATGCCCAGCGCATGGCCGAGGCGGGGCTTGCGGTGATGCGCACCAATCAGGGCGCGTTGCAGCGGTTACTGGAGGGGTTGGGGCGGTTGATCGACTGAGTATCTGTGGGAGCAACGCTTGCTCGCGATGCAAGCGCCCCAGTTCCAGGGCGATCGAGTTGTATTCATCGCGGGCAAGCCTTGCTCCCACAGGAGGTCGCTGGCAGGGCTTCCCTCCGAGGGGTTACTGCGTCGGCCGCGAGCGCAGTTGCTCCGCCGCAGCCTGTGCCAGATCCGGCGGTAGAAAGTCCTTGTCCGGGTTGTAGTCGGGTTTGAGATAGCGCGACAGGTCCTGCAGATCCGACGGGCTCAACGTACCCGCTGCCTGCTTGAGCCGCAGGTTGTCGAGGATGTAGTCGTAGCGGGCGTTGTTGTAGTTGCGCACCGAGGTGTACAGCTGACGCTGGGCATCGAGTACATCGACGATGTTGCGCGTGCCCACCTGGTAACCGATCTCCGTGGCTTCCACTGCGCTCTGGTTGGAGATGATGGACTGGCGGCGGGCCTGGACCTGTTCCACATCGGTATTCACCGCCCGGTGCAGGTTGCGGGTGTTCTCCACCACCTGCCGGCGCAGGGCTTCGCGCTGTTGTTCGGTCTGAGTCAGTTGCGAGTAGGATTCGCGCACCTGAGAGCTGGTCAGCCCGCCGCTGTAGATCGGGATGCTCAATTGCAGGCCGATGGTGCGTTGCTCGGCATCGCCACCATAACGCTGACCGGTGGGGCTGGGGTTGGTAAAACCGAGGCCATCGTTGTCGCCTTTTTTGTATTGGGCGATCGCATCGAGGGTCGGGGCATGCCCGGACTTGCGCTGACGCAGGGTGTCTTCGGCGGCCGTGACGGCGTAGTTGCTGGCCAGTAGATTGAGGTTCTGCTTGGCGGCCGTATCGACCCAGGCCTTGGCGTCGTTCGGTGCCGGCGGCAGGATCGGCAGCGTGTGGACGATGCCCTGGAGCGAGTTGTACTGGCGGTTGGTCAGGGTGATCAGGGCTTCGAAGGCGTCGTCGACCTGCCGCTGGGCCAGGATCCGGTTGGCTCGCGCGGTGTCGTAGCTGGCCTGGGATTGCAGCACGTCGGTCTTGTCCGACAGACCCACGTCGAAGCGCTCGTTGGACTGGTCGAGCTGACGCTTGAACGCCGCTTCCTCGGCCTTGGTCGAGGCCAGGTTGTCCTGGCTGCGCAGCACGTTGAAATAGCTCTCGGCGCTTTGCAGGATCATGTTCTGTTCAGTGGCCGAGAGTTGCAGCGACGCTTGTTCGTTGACCGACTTCGCCGCCTGGAACTGAAACCAGCGATCGGCACGGAAAATCGGCTGGGACAG
The DNA here is from genome assembly GCF_900156295.1 of Pseudomonas sp. A214. Lineage (NCBI taxonomy): Bacteria > Pseudomonadati > Pseudomonadota > Gammaproteobacteria > Pseudomonadales > Pseudomonadaceae > Pseudomonas > Pseudomonas sp. A214. Next base: position 182,149 of record NZ_LT707062.1, on the reverse strand, counting down.
CGTGGCCTGGTAGACCGTACCGCTACGGGAGGCGGTCATGGCGGGCTCGTCGAGCTCGGTACGGGTGTTGTTCAGGTCGGCACCGGCCGACAGGTTGGGTAACAACCCGGCGCGCGCCTGGGGCACCACTTCTTTCTGGGCGCCATACTGGGCGCGGGCGGCGGCCAGGTCGGCGTTGTTGTCCACCGCTTCCTGATACACGCTCACCAGATCGGTTTTGGTGGTCAAGGGCGCTTCGGCAGCCCAGGCCATTCCATTGGACGCACAAGACACGGCAAGGGCCAGTGAGAGTTTGCGCAGCATGAGGCGTTCCCTACTTCTCAAATGATTGCGCACAAGAGGCGCGGCGTAGCGAGTGTAGTTGCGCGCACGCACGGCAACAATCCTGTATATGCGCCATTCATCACGCCTTTTGCCGTCGCGATGGCGTTCTGCGGTGGTTATGTCTAGACTGGCCGGGTTCTTGTCGGGGTGCCTTGCTATGAGGCTGAGATCGAATAATTTCGGATCCCGTTGAACCTGATCAGGTTAGCGCCTGCGTAGGGAACAAGATTTCTCGTCACCCGGCGAGTCCTCTTGTGCTTCGTCCGGGATGTTGTTCGACAATCGACTTTCGATCTTCGAGCATCCTCGAGCAGCAAGCACAGCGTCCGCACTCTCGTGCAGGGACGCGTCCATTCGTTACAGGTTCGCTCCGACAAAAATCCACTGCCTGGATGTGTGTCTGGAGAGCCCGTGATGACGACAAAATCAAAAAACGCGACCAACCTCAGTGATTCGGCCAAGGTCGATGAGCAATCGGTTCAGCCCTTTACCCGCTCGCAAAAAATCTATGTCCAGGGCAGCCGCCCGGATATTCGCGTGCCCATGCGCGAAATCAGCCTCGACGTGACCCCCACCGACTTTGGCGGCGAAATCAATGCGCCCGTGGTGGTGTACGACACTTCGGGTCCCTACACCGACCCGAATGTGATCATCGACGTACGCAAAGGCCTGGCCGATGTGCGCTCACCGTGGATCGAAGCCCGTGGCGACACCGAGCGCCTGGCCGGCCTGAGCTCCAACTTCGGCCAGGAACGCCTGGCCGATCCCGAGCTGACCAAACTGCGCTTCGCCCATGTGAACAACCCGCGTCGCGCCAAACCCGGCGCCAACGTCAGCCAGATGCACTACGCGCGCAAAGGCATCATCACCGCTGAGATGGAATACGTCGCCATCCGCGAAAACATGAAGCTGGAAGTGGCCCGCGCCGCCGGCCTGCTGGACCAGCAACACGCCGGCCACAGCTTCGGTGCCAGTGTGCCGAAAGTCATCACCCCGGAATTCGTGCGTGACGAAATCGCCCGGGGGCGCGCGATCATCCCGGCCAACATCAACCACACCGAACTGGAACCGATGATCATCGGCCGTAATTTCCTGGTGAAGATCAACGGCAACATCGGCAACAGCGCACTGGGCTCGTCCATCGAAGAAGAAGTGGCGAAGCTGACCTGGGGGATTCGCTGGGGTTCGGACACGGTCATGGACCTGTCCACTGGCAAGCACATCCACGAAACCCGCGAGTGGATCATCCGCAACTCGCCAGTTCCGATCGGCACCGTGCCGATCTATCAGGCCCTGGAAAAAGTCGGCGGCGTGGCCGAAGACCTGACCTGGGAGCTGTTCCGCGACACGTTGATCGAACAGGCCGAGCAGGGCGTCGACTACTTCACCATCCACGCCGGCGTGCTGCTGCGTTATGTGCCGATGACCGCCAAGCGCGTCACCGGCATCGTCAGCCGTGGTGGTTCGATCATGGCCAAGTGGTGCCTGGCGCACCACAAAGAGAACTTCCTCTACACCCACTTCGAAGACATCTGCGAAATCATGAAGGCCTACGACGTCAGCTTCTCGCTGGGCGATGGCCTGCGTCCGGGTTCGATTGCCGACGCCAACGACGAAGCGCAGTTCGGTGAGCTGGAAACCCTCGGCGAGCTGACCAAGATCGCCTGGAAGCATGACGTGCAGTGCATGATCGAAGGCCCGGGCCACGTGCCGATGCAGTTGATCAAAGAGAACATGGACAAGCAGCTGGAGTGCTGCGACGAGGCGCCGTTCTACACCCTCGGCCCGCTGACCACCGATATTGCGCCGGGCTATGACCACATCACCTCCGGTATCGGTGCGGCGATGATTGGCTGGTTCGGTTGCGCCATGCTCTGCTACGTCACCCCGAAAGAACACTTGGGACTGCCGAACAAGGATGACGTGAAGACTGGGATCATCACCTACAAGATCGCCGCGCATGCGGCCGATCTGGCCAAAGGGCACCCAGGCGCGCAAATCCGCGACAACGCCTTGAGCAAGGCGCGTTTCGAGTTCCGCTGGGAAGACCAGTTCAACCTCGGCCTGGATCCGGACACCGCCCGCTCGTACCACGATGAAACCCTGCCCAAGGATTCGGCCAAGGTCGCGCATTTCTGCTCGATGTGCGGGCCGAAGTTCTGCTCGATGAAAATCACCCAGGAAGTGCGCGAATACGCGGCCAACCAGCGCATTGAAGCGGTGGATGTCGAGGTCGCCCAGGGCTTGGCGGAACAGGCTGAGCGGTTCAAGAAGGAAGGTAGTCAGCTTTACAAGAAAGTCTGATCGGTGCTGAGGGCGGCGGTGACTTCACCGCCGTCATCGCGAGCAGGCTCGCTCCCACAGTGGATCTCGGTTGTTCACAAATTTTGTGTTCGCCGCAAATCTCCTGTGGGAGCGAGCCTGCTCGCGATAGCAATCATCAGAACAACAAATATCCCTCCGAGATAACAACTTTGAACATCCAACCCAGCACCTACTCCCCCGACGCCGCCGTCCCCCTGGACAGGCGCGTCTTCGGCGCCCGCGATCTGTTTTCCCTGTGGTTCTCCCTCGGCATCGGCCTCATGGTCTTGCAGGTTGGCGCCTTGCTCGCGCCGGGCCTGGGCCTGAGCGGTTCGTTGCTGGCGATTTTCCTCGGCACGCTGGTGGGCGTCCTGCTGCTGGCGGCCGTCGGGGTGATCGGCAGTGACACCGGCCTGTCGGCCATGGCTGCCCTCAAGCTCAGCCTCGGCGGCAAGGGCGCGAGCGTGCCGGCGGTGTTGAACCTGCTGCAGTTGATCGGTTGGGGCTCATTCGAAATCATCGTCATGCGTGACGCCGCCAGCCTGCTCGGCGCCCGGGCCTTCAACGAGGGCAGCCTGGGCTCGAACCCACTGCTGTGGACATTGTTTTTCGGCGCACTGGCGACCCTGCTGGCAGTGAGCGGGCCGCTGACGTTCGTGCGTAAGGTCCTGCGCAAGTGGGGCATCTGGCTGCTGCTGGCGGCGTGCATCTGGCTGACCTGGAACCTGTTTGCCAAGGCTGATCTGGCGGCGTTGTGGGCGCGGGCGGGAGATGGTTCGATGCCGTTTGCCGTCGGTTTCGACATTGCGATAGCCATGCCGCTGTCCTGGTTGCCGCTGATTGCCGACTACTCGCGCTTCGGCAAACGCGCAAAAAACGTCTTCGGCGGCACCGCGCTGGGGTTCTTTATCGGTAATTTCTGGCTGATGAGCCTGGGCGTGGCCTACACCCTGGCGTTCGCGCCGAGCGGTGAAGTCAACGCGCTGTTGCTGGCCCTGGCGGGCGCCGGGCTGGGCATCCCGCTGCTGCTGATTTTGCTGGATGAATCGGAAAATGCCTTCGCTGATATCCACTCGGCGGCGGTGTCCAGCGGCATGCTGACGGGGTTGAAAGTCGAGCACCTGGCCTTGGCGATTGGCGTGGTCTGCACCTTGATCGCCTGCTTCGCGCCGTTGGCGCAGTATCAGAATTTCCTGTTGCTGATCGGCTCGGTGTTCGCACCGCTGTTCGGGGTGGTGCTGGTGGACCACTTCATCCTGCGCAAGCGCGCCAGCCGGGTCGTGTCAGCGGCGTTGTGCTGGCCGGCACTGTTGGCCTGGCTGGGCGGGGTGAGCACCTATCACCTGCTGGCCAACTTCTACCCGGACATCGGCGCCACCCTGCCGTCGCTGGTCCTGGCAGGGTTGCTGCAACTGATACTGGGCCGGGCTTTCAACTACGGCCGGGAAACAGCTCGGGCTTGAGGATGCCATTGAGGCGCGGGTAAGCGATCTTCAGTTCGATGTGGCCCAGGGCGTATGGCGCGATGGTGCTCACTTGGTACTTGAGGATCACGCCGCCGTAGGTCAGCGCCACGTTCGGGGTTTTCTGGAACGGCCACTGCTTCACGAACTCCGGTTCCTGATCCAGTTTGGTGCTGATCAGCCAGCTGTTGTGGGCGACCTGCACGGCTTTCCAGAACGCCTCTTCCTGGCCCGGCAGCAGCATGTCCGACAGCGTCAATACTTTGTGCTGCTGGCGCGAATAGTTGATGAAACCGCGCCCCGGCGTACCGTGCGCACCACCAGTGTCCAGGTAGCTGGACAATTCGATGATCACCAAGCCGTCATGCTGTTCCCGTACCTTGGCTTGCAAGTAACTGCTGTTGCGCGGCGCGGCGCTGCGCAAAAACTGCTCGCGGTAGGCGGCCAGCGTCGGCGCCACCGGAGCGTCCGGTGTGGTGCGGGTCATTTGCAGCAGGCGTTTCTCGATAATGCCGTCCAAGGCCGGCTCGGCGGGAAAGCGCAGGGTGTCAATGTTGACCAGGGGGCAGTCGGCGCTGGCGCATCCTGGTTGCAGTTGTTCCGAGGCATCGCGGGTAGTTTCCAGCGGAGCGCGGTAGTTGGGTTGGAACAGGCTTTGGCAAGCGCCCAGGGTCAGGGCAATAGTGGCCACGCAAAGGGTTTTGAAAAGCGACATGGGCGTCCTTCATGAAACAGGGAAAGGCGAAAAGTTACCCGCTTCGACTGTCGGCAGGGCAATCAGTTCGCCACTAAGCTCATTAGAGTGGCTTTGAGGGCAGCCGTCTATCCCGATGACTGGAAAGGGGCTGCATCAAACGGTACGGGCGCGTTAGGATGGCGCGAAGCCGAGGCTGGAACCTCGCATCGATCCGCTGCAAACGAGGACTGTCATGACCGATTTCGCCAACGCCACACCGAGCGCCGTGGACATCGTAAAGCGTGAAAACTGCTTTCAGGGTTTCTACAAACTCGATCGCGTCCACCTGCGCCACGAGTTATTTGCCGGTGGCATGAGCCGTGAAATCAGCCGTGAACTGTTCGTGCGTCATGACGCGGTGTGCGTGCTGCCCTACGATCCGCAACGCGATGAGGTGGTACTGATCGAGCAGTTTCGCGTCGGCGCCATTGGCAAGACCACCAACCCCTGGCTGGTGGAACTGGTGGCCGGCCTGATCGACAAGGACGAGCAACCGGAAGAAGTTGCTCATCGCGAAGCGCAGGAGGAAGCTGGGCTTGTCTTCGCTGCGCTCTGGCCGATGACCAAGTATTTTCCATCGCCGGGCGGCAGTAATGAATTCGTGCATCTTTATTTGGGGCGTTGCGACAGTGCGGGGGCAGGTGGCCTGCATGGGCTTGTGGAAGAAGCCGAGGACATTCGTGTGAAGGTCTGGGCTTTTGAAGATGCCTTGCAAGCAGTGCGCGACGGGCAGATTTGCAACGCGGCCAGCATCATTGCCTTGCAATGGCTGGCCTTGAATCGCGATGAAGTGAGGGGGCTATGGTCTTAAGCAAGCTGCGCGACCGTTATCGCGTCGATCTGGTCGGGTTGCAGGCCGCCTGCGAGGCCAACTACGCCCGCCTGATGCGCTTGTTGCCGGACATGCGCAACGACCCCGCGCCCCGGCGCATCGCCGTGACCCATGGCGACCAGATGCTCGGCGTGCTGGCCATTGAAGTGCTGCAAACCTGCCCATACACCACCACCTTGCAAGTGCGCCAGGAACACAGCCTGCCCTGGTTGCCGGTGCCGCAACTGGAAGTGCAGGTCTATCACGATGCGCGCATGGCCGAAGTCGTGAGCGCCGAACATGCGCGACGTTTTCGCGGCATCTATCCTTATCCCAATGCGTCGATGCACCAACCGGATGAAAAGGCCCAGTTGAACCTGTTTCTGGGGGAATGGCTGAGTCATTGCCTGGCGCTGGGCCACGAATTCGAGGTTGTTCGGTAGCTGCCGGTCAAAAACTGGACACTGGTTGTGAACCGGTTCCGGTTCGCGGGTTTCCCCTTTCGATCTTCCCCAGCATAATTGCCGCTTCATCCAATGGCGTAGTCGCGCCTGGGAGAGAGCGATTTGCCGAGCGTATCCACCTTGACCACCGCCGATACGGCGCTGCTGGTCCAACTGTCTGACAGTCACCTGTTTGCCGAGGCCGACGCTTCGTTGCTGGGCATGAACACCCGCGACAGCCTGCGGGCGGTCATTGACTTGGTGCTCAAGCAGCAGCCGAACATTGACCTGATGCTTGCCACTGGGGATTTGTCCCAGGACGGAACGCTGCAGTCCTATGAGGCGTTTCGGCAACTGAGTGCGCGTATCGACGCGCCGGCGCGTTGGATTCCCGGTAACCATGATGAGCCGCAGGTGATGCTTGAGGCGGCGGTCAAGAGTACGTTGCTCGATCCGGTGGTGGACATTGGCAATTGGCGGGTGACGATGCTCGATTCTGCCGTGCCAGGTTCTGTGCCGGGGTTTTTGGCTGAGGAGCAGTTGATTCTGTTGGCCAATGCCTTGAGCGAGGCGCCGGAGCGACATCACTTGGTGTGCCTGCATCATCATCCTGTTTCGATTGGGTGTGCGTGGATGGAGCCGATTGGGTTGCGTAATCCTGAGGCGCTGTTTGCGGTGTTGGATCGGTTTCCTCAGGTGCGTGCTGTTCTGTGGGGGCATGTGCATCAGGAGGTTGATCAGGTGCGTGAGGGGATTCGTTTGTTGGCTTCGCCTTCGACCTGTATTCAGTTTGAGCCGGGGAGTGAGGATTTTGCGGTGGGGGGGCAGGCGCCGGGGTATCGGTGGTTGCGGCTTTTGCCGGATGGGCGGTTGGAGACGGGGGTTGAGCGGGTGGTTGGGTTTGCGTTTACCCCGGACTATGGCTCCAACGGGTATTAAGTTCGGCCCAACTGTGGGAGCGAGCTTGCTCGCGATGGCGGCTTGACTGAGTACATATCCATTGCTGTGGTAACGGCGGCTTATGGTTCCGCCCTTACGGCGGGTCACTTTCGAAAAGCGCGAAAGTAACCAAAGCGCTTCTGCCCCACCACTCGGTGCCTCGCCTAGGCTCGGCATGCCCGAACGAAGGCATTGCTCCGTGGGCCCGCCGCGAAGGGCCATCCATGGCCCAGCGCGGCTAACCCGGCATCCATGCCGGGTTGCCCACTACGCAACGCCTGCGTTCGGCCAGCGTGGTTAACGGGGCGCCCAAGATCAACCTCCACCGCGAGGCGGCCTGAGAGCCGGCCTGGCTCTTGCAGGTGTACACCCATCAGACTTGTTTGAGCTGGACCTGTGGGAGCAAAGCTTGCTCGCGAAGGCGGCGGTACATTCGGCATTGATGCAAGCAGACTCACCGCTATCGCGAGCAAGCTTTGCTCCCACAAGATTGGCGGTGGGCACTGATCTTATAAGCGACCGAAATCAGTGTGGGAGCGAGCCTGCTCGCGATGGCGGCCTGACAGCCGACCAGGATTGTGGGAATGGTCGGACAGGCCTCCGGGCTGCAGTAGATTTTTCCGACGAACTCTGGCGGTTGCCGGGTGGGAAGGGCTGTCGCTAGTCTTTTTCCGTCGCTGCAAATTCAGCGGCCGGGCTTGGAAATCCGATAAGTAGACGGCGCGAAAGCGCCCTTCATAACGTATGCTTGCGGTCGTTTTTTGACCATGCTTTCGTTATGGCGGCTGTGCGCGGGAGACCTTCGGGTCTGTCGGGCTCGTTTACCCCGGTTTTCCAACCTGCGTACGGCTGCCACCCCCTCGCTTGGAAACGAACGTGGTAGCTCCAACCAGTAAACGGAGTGTCACCCTATGTTCAAAGCCACACCCAATCCCCCCGAAACTGATCCCTCATCACCCCACGCCGGTCTCGATCCCCAAAAACTCGATGAAGCCGCCAAGCGCGCCATCGACCATTATCTCGACCCCAAGCCCCAACCCAAGAAGAAACAACCCTCAAGCCAACTGTTCTCCGTCGCGGAGAGCGCAGACACCGAAACCCTCCTAGCCAACCTCAGCGAAACCCTAGCCTCCGCCAACGCCATGCTCGGCGACCTGACCTTCGACCTGGAAGGCTCGCGTCGGCATTTCGCCCTGGGAGTCCAGCAGATGATCGAACTCAGTGAATTGTTGGCGAACCGGGCGTTGGATATCGTCGATCCGCGCTAGCGCCGAGCGGAAGCATTGTGGGGGAGCACTTATCGCCGACCTGTCTCCGGTGGCAGTACTTCAATCCAACTGTGGGAGCGAGCTTGCTCGCGAAGATGGTGGTCCATCCAACGCTGATGCAAGCTGGTCCACCGCCATCGCGAGCAGGCTCGCTCCCACATTTTTTTCGAGTTGTTCTCAGGTATCGCATTCACCACAAATCCCTGTGGGAGCGAGCCTGAACTGGTCAAGTAATTCTGGACACCAGTTAAGGTTTCACGCCGCCAGTTTCTCCATGGCTACCGGCGACCGGTAGTCGTTGTAGCTATGGAGCCTGACGTTGTTGTATCGCATCACATAACGTTGCACATCCACGCGGGCTTCATGCTCCGAGCTGTAGCCATCGTCTGGCACCCACTCTGATTTCAGGCTCCCAAAGAAACGCTCCATCGGGGCGTTGTCCCAGCACTCACCTTTACGACTCATGCTGTGCAGGAGTCCATGCTTGCGCATCTCATTCCTGAATTTGTGGCTGGTGTATTGGCAACCTTGGTCAGAATGAAACAGCACCTCTTTTGGACAGCCTCGCAATTGAACCGCCATTCGCAACGCTTCGCAGGTCAGCGTGGCATCGGAAATCATTGAAAACGACCACCCCACGATCCGGCGAGCAAACAAATCCAACACTGCCGCGAAATACATCCAGCGCTTACCCACCTTGATGTACGTCACATCTCCACACCACACCTGGTTGATCGCCGTGACATCAAACTTGCGCTTGAGCACATGCGGCGCTACCAGCGCTTCCACGCCGGAAGATTTGTACTTGTGCCGCCGCCGCTGATGACTGGCAACACCGGCTTCGCGCATCAAACTGCGAGCCAGATGTCGCCCGACACGATGCCCCTTTGCTTGCAGTTCCTTGGAAAGGGTGCGAGACCCGGCGGATGCTCTGGATTCCTTGTGATGCTCGACCAGCACGGCTTTGAGTTTCTCCCGCTCAGGCTTCACCTTGCCTTGGCGCTGACGCCAGGCGTAAAAGCTGCTGCGGTTGACCCCAAACGCCCGACAGCAATTGTTAACGCCGTACTGCTCGTCCAGCTCGTTGATCAACGAGAATGATCTTTGGAGTCCAAAAGCAGGAGAGCACTGGCCTTTTTTAGGATTTCAATGTCCAGGTCTTTTTGCCTGAGCAACGCTTTGAGCTGCTGAATCTCTCGCTGATCGGCGGTAATCGCCTTAGCCCCCTCGGGGGTCGAACCCAAGCGCTCTTTGCGAACCTGGTCGACCCAACGGCGCAAGGCGGTAGGGCCAATATCCAGGCTGGCACAGACTTCGGGAACGGACTGGCCCTCGTCCAGCACCATGCTGGCAGCCTTGAGCTTGAACTCACTGGAATAAGATTTGCGCATATCCAAACACCTCAGATTTGGGCGCCATCATAGCGCCCGATTGAAGTGTCCAAAATCATTAGGCCAGTTCAGCCTGCTCGCGATGGCAGCGGCACATTCAGCATTGATGCAAGCAGACCCATCGCCATCGCGAGCAAGCTCGCTCCCACAGGAGAAACGCGATCACCCTAAGCCAGGTCGGCTCTCAGGCCGCCTCGCGGTGGACGTTGATCTTGGGCGCCCCGTTAACCACGCTGGCCGAACGCAGGCATTGTGGAGTGGGCATCCCGGCATGGATGCCGGGATAGCCGCGCTGGGCCATGGATGGCCCTTCGCGGCGGGCCCACGGAGCAATGCCGGAGTGAGGGCACGCCGAGCCTAGGCGAGGTGCCGAGTGGTGGGGCAAAAGCGTTTTGCTTACTTTTGCCTGGGCCGGCATTCCGGCTTCTCAAAAGTGAGCCGCTGTAAGAGCGGAACCATAAGTAGCCGTTACCGCAGCAATGGATATGTACTCAATCAGACCGCCATCGCGAGCAGGCTCGCTCCCACAGTTTGATCGAAGTACAACCGGGAGAAACAGATCGGCTACAAAGCCGCCTCGCGAGCAAGCTTTGCTCCCACGGGTGCTGTGATCGACGGGTCATAGGAGGCGACAACACGGGCAAATCCCCCCCAATCACCGCAATCTCCCTGTAAACTCCGCCCTTTGCCCAACACCCAGGGAGTCGGCAATGTCGGGTTCGATCCTTTACATCCACGGCTTCAACAGCGCCCCAGCGTCGACCAAGGCCAGTCAGTTGATCGAAGTAATGGCACGCCTCGGCCTCAGCGACCAGCTACAGGTGCCCGCCTTGCATCACCACCCCCGCCAGGCCATCGGTCAGCTGGAACAGGCGATTGCACAACTGGGCCGCCCACTGCTGGTCGGCAGCTCGCTCGGCGGCTACTATGCGACTCACTTGGCCGAGCGCCACGGGCTCAAGGCCCTGCTGGTCAACCCTGCGGTCAGCCCCCATCGGATGTTCGACGGTTACCTGGGCACGCAGAAGAATTTGTACACCGATGAAACCTGGGAATTGACCCACGACCACGTCACGGCCCTGGCCGAACTGGAAGTGCCGGCGCCCCAGGATCCGCAGCGGTATCAGGTATGGTTGCAAACCGGTGACGAAACGCTGGATTATCGCCACGCCCAGCAGTATTACCGCGCCTGTGCCTTGCGCATCCAGGCCGGCGGCGACCACAGTTTTCAAGGGTTTGCCCAGCAGTTGCCGGCGCTGTTGAGTTTTGCCGGCATTGGCGCCGATTTGTACCAGGCGATCGACTTCACGTCGCTGTGAGCCATCGCCTCTTTTTCATTGAACACTGACGACGAGACCCCATGGCCACTCCCAGCGCTAGCTCTTATAACGCAGACGCCATCGAAGTCCTCTCGGGCCTCGACCCGGTGCGCAAGCGCCCCGGCATGTACACCGACACCAGTCGGCCGAACCACCTTGCCCAGGAAGTCATCGACAACAGTGTCGACGAAGCCTTGGCCGGGCACGCCCGTTCGGTGCAGGTCATCCTGCACGCCGATCACTCGCTGGAAGTCAGCGACGACGGTCGCGGTATGCCGGTGGATATTCACCCTGAAGAGGGCGTATCCGGCGTCGAGTTGATCCTCACCAAGCTCCATGCGGGTGGCAAGTTTTCCAACAAGAACTACCAGTTCTCCGGCGGTTTGCACGGGGTAGGTATTTCCGTGGTCAACGCCTTGTCGACCCTGGTCCGCGTGCGGGTCAAGCGTGACGGCAACGAATACCAGATGACGTTCGCCGATGGCTACAAGGCCACCGAACTGGAAGTGGTCGGCACCGTCGGCAAGCGCAACACCGGGACCAGCGTGTATTTCGCCCCGGACCCGAAGTATTTCGATTCGCCGAAATTCTCTGTCAGCCGCCTCAAGCATGTGCTCAAGGCCAAGGCCGTGTTGTGTCCGGGGCTGCTGGTCAGTTTCGAGGACAAGGCCACCGGCGAGAAAGTCGAGTGGCATTACGAGGACGGCCTGCGTTCTTACCTGGTTGACGCGGTCAACGGTTTCGAACGCCTGCCGGACGAGCCATTCTGCGGCAGCCTGGCCGGTAATAAGGAAGCGGTGGACTGGGCGCTGTTGTGGCTGCCCGAAGGCGGCGAAAGCGTCCAGGAAAGCTACGTCAACCTGATCCCCACCGCTCAGGGCGGCACCCACGTGAACGGGTTGCGCCAGGGTTTGCTCGACGCCATGCGCGAGTTCTGCGAGTTCCGCAACCTGCTGCCCCGTGGCGTGAAGCTGGCGCCGGAAGACGTCTGGGAGCGCATTGCCTTCGTATTGTCGATGAAGATGCAGGAGCCGCAATTCTCCGGCCAGACCAAAGAGCGTCTGTCGTCCCGCGAAGCGGCGGCGTTTGTTTCCGGGGTGGTCAAGGACGCGTTCAGCCTGTGGCTCAATGCTAACCCGGAAACCGGCTTGGCCCTGGCAGAACTGGCGATCAACAACGCCGGCCGGCGCCTCAAGGCCAGCAAGAAGGTCGAGCGCAAGCGCATCACCCAGGGGCCGGCGTTGCCCGGCAAGCTCGCTGACTGTGCCGGGCAGGACCCGATGCGTTCCGAGCTGTTTTTGGTGGAAGGTGATTCCGCCGGCGGTTCGGCCAAGCAGGCGCGGGACAAAGAGTTCCAGGCGATCCTGCCGTTGCGCGGCAAGATCCTCAACACCTGGGAAGTGGACGGCAGCGAAGTGCTGGCCAGCCAGGAAGTGCATAACATTGCCGTGGCCATCGGTGTCGATCCGGGCGCCGCGGACATGAGCCAACTGCGTTACGGCAAGATCTGCATCCTCGCCGACGCCGACTCCGACGGTCTGCACATCGCCACGTTGCTCTGCGCGTTGTTCGTCCAGCATTTCCGCCCGCTGGTGGACGCCGGTCACGTCTACGTGGCGATGCCGCCGCTGTACCGCATCGACCTGGGCAAAGAGATCTACTACGCCCTGGACGAGGCTGAGCGCGATGGCATTCTTGATCGTTTGGTGGCCGAAAAGAAACGCGGCAAACCGCAGGTGACCCGATTCAAGGGCCTTGGCGAGATGAACCCGCCGCAACTGCGCGAAACCACCATGGATCCGAACACGCGCCGCCTGGTGCAGTTGACCCTGGATGATTTCGAAGCGACCTCGGAAATGATGGACATGCTGCTGGCGAAAAAACGCGCTGGCGATCGCAAGTCCTGGCTCGAATCCAAAGGGGACCTGGCCGAGGTGCTGGCCTGATGCGCAACGGTTTCGCCCTGGCGTTGTTGCTGTGGGCGGGGGTGGTGGTCGCAGGTCCTGCACCGCAGTTGAAGTTGCTGTCCGAGCATGCCGTCGAGGATTTGCGTGGCGGTAACTTGTCCGGGCTGGCCGTGTGCGGGGGTGAAATGTGGACGGTGTCGGATCGCGATGACGATCGGATCTACCGTCTCAAGTCTTCTGATGCGCCGGTCTGGCAGGCAGAAGCCGTTGAAATCGAGGTGCCGCCGGTGCCGGACAGCGGTTTGCCGTGGGGTTTGAGATCGCGGACCTGGGCTGCGTCGTACCTGCGCGGTGGCGAGCTGGATTTCGAAGGCATCAGTTGTGACAGTGCCGGCAATCGCTACGTGGTCAGTGAATCCCATGCCGCGGTGTTGCAGGTGTCGCCGACGGGCGCCGCGTCCTGGTTGAAAATCGGACCGGCGATGATCCGCCAGGCGCGGGCCAGCGGCATGTTGCTGCATTTCAATGCGTTGTTTGAAGGCTTGGCGATCAATCCGGCCGGTGATCAGCTATGGCTGGCCGCTGAGCGGGAGCGTCGCGGGTTGTTGCTGATCAAGCGTCAGCAAGCGGTGTGGGAGTGTGATGGCAACTGCGTGTTGCTCAGTGAAGCGGGGAAGCAGATGCAACCTGAGCAGTTTCTCAATGCCCGGGCGGTATCACGGGATTTCGCCGATCTGTCACTGTTCGACGGCAAGCTGTTTACCCTGGAGCGCAACGCTTATCAGATTTGCCGGCGTGACTCGCAAACCGCTCAAGTGGAGCGTTGCTGGTCGTTCGCCGCCGAGGCGTTGCAGGAAAACCGTCGTTATTCACAGAACTACGGCTTGGCCGAAGCGCTGGTGGTGGATGCCGAGGGCGCCTGGGTTGGTCTGGATAACAACGACGGGGCACGGGCCGACGGTGAACGGCGGCCGATCATCTGGCGCTTTGCCGCGCCGGACGGTGGTTGGGGCGCCACGCCATGAGCCAGCAACCGCCGGGCAAGCGCGCCGGCCGGGTGTTGATGATACTGGCCTGGTGCGCGGCGCTGTTTCTGGCGACGCGGTTTTTTGCCCAGTGGGAGCAGCGTGCGCAGAATCCCAATACCGAGGTGTATTCGCAAAAGGGTGAAGGTTTTATCGAGGTGAAGCTGGTCAGCAATAAACAGGGGCATTTTGTCGCCAGCGGCCAGATCAACGGCCAACCGGTGGACTTCATGCTCGACACCGGCGCCACGGACGTGGCGATCCCGCAGGAGCTGGCTGCGCGCCTCAAGCTGGAAAAAGGTTTCGGTGTGACGTTGAGCACCGCCAACGGTTTGAGCGAGGGTTATCGCACCCGTATCGACCGTTTGCAATTGGGTGACATCGTATTGCGCGATGTCCGTGCCCTGGTGGCGCCAGGCCTGGGCGGCACGCAAGTGCTGCTGGGCATGAGCGCCCTGAACAAACTTGAATTTACCCAGCGCGGCGGCACCATGTTGCTGCGCCAGACAACGAACTGATGAGGCCCGCATGAGCGACATTCTTGCAGACAGCTTAGACGGCGTAGAGCGCCGGTCGCTGGCTGACTTCACCGAAAATGCCTACCTCAATTACTCCATGTACGTGATCATGGACCGCGCCTTGCCGCACATCGGCGACGGTCTGAAGCCGGTTCAGCGGCGGATCATCTACGCCATGAGTGAGCTGGGGCTGGATGCCGATTCCAAGCACAAGAAGTCGGCGCGTACCGTCGGTGACGTGCTCGGTAAGTTCCATCCTCACGGTGACTCGGCCTGCTACGAAGCCATGGTGCTGATGGCCCAGCCGTTCAGCTACCGCTACACCCTGGTGGACGGCCAGGGGAACTGGGGTGCGCCAGACGATCCCAAGTCTTTTGCTGCCATGCGTTACACCGAGGCACGGCTGTCGCGTTATTCCGAAGTGCTGCTCAGCGAGCTGGGCCAGGGCACCGCGGACTGGGGGCCGAACTTCGACGGTACTCTCGATGAACCCCTGGTGTTGCCAGCGCGTTTGCCGAACATCCTGCTCAATGGCACCACCGGTATCGCCGTGGGCATGGCCACCGATGTGCCGCCCCACAACCTGCGGGAAGTGGCCACCGCGTGCGTGCGCTTGCTGGACGAGCCCAAAGCCACGGTGGAGCAGCTCTGCGAACACATTCAGGGCCCGGACTACCCAACCGAAGCGGAAATCATCACCCCGCGCGCCGACCTGCTGAAGATCTACGAAACCGGTCGCGGTTCGGTGCGTATGCGCGCGGTGTACCACATCGAAGATGGCGACATCATCGTCACCGCCCTGCCGCACCAGGTTTCCGGGGCCAAGGTGCTGGAACAGATTGCCGCGATGATGCAGGCAAAACCGTCGAAAGCACCGCAAGTCGCTGACCTGCGCGACGAATCCGACCACGAGAACCCCTGCCGGATCGTGATTATTCCGGTCAACAGTCGGGTTGATCATGACGCGCTGATGCAGCACCTGTTTGCCAGTACCGATCTTGAGTCCAGCTACCGGGTCAACATCAACATCATCGGTCTGGACGGCAAGCCACAGCTGAAAAACCTGCGGGCGCTGCTGGTGGAATGGCTGGAGTTCCGGGTCAAGACCGTGCGCCGGCGCCTGCAATTTCGCCTGGACAAGGTCGAACGTCGCCTGCACCTGTTGGACGGTTTGCTGATTGCCTACCTCAACCTGGATGAAGTGATTCATATCATCCGTACCGAGGAGCACCCCAAGGCCAGCCTGATCGAGCGTTTCGCCTTGAGCGAAATCCAGGCCGACTACATTCTCGATACCCGCCTGCGGCAATTGGCGCGGCTGGAAGAGATGAAGCTGCGGGCCGAGCAGGATGAACTGCTCAAGGAGCAGGCCAAGCTGCAAGCTTTGCTGGGCAGCGAAGCCAAGCTCAAGAAGCTGGTGCGCACCGAACTGCTCAAGGACGCCGAAACCTACGGCGACGACCGTCGCTCGCCTATCGTCGAGCGCGCCGAAGCCAAGGCGCTGAGTGAGCACGATCTGCTGCCGAACGAGAAAGTGACTGTCGTGCTGTCAGAAAAAGGTTGGGTACGCTCTGCCAAAGGTCATGATATTGACGCGACGGGGCTTTCCTACAAGGCCGGGGATGGCTTCAAGGCCCTGGCGGCCGGGCGTTCCAACCAGTTTGCGGTGTTCGTCGACTCCACCGGGCGCAGTTATTCGGTGCCGGCGCATACCCTGCCATCGGCTCGCGGACAGGGCGAGCCACTGACCGGTCGATTAACTCCTCCACCGGGTGCAACTTTTGAATGCGTGCTGATGCCTGATGATGACGGGCTGTACGTTATTGCGTCGGACGCCGGCTACGGGTTTGTCGTCAAGGGTGAGGACCTGCAAGCCAAGAACAAGGCGGGCAAGGCGTTGTTGAGCCTGCCGAATAACGCCAAGGTCATAGCGCCGCGACCTGTGTCCGATCGTGAGAACAACTGGCTGGCTTCGGTGACGACCGAAGGTCGGTTGCTGGTCTTCAAAATCAGTGACTTGCCACAGTTGGGTAAAGGTAAAGGCAACAAGATCATCGGTATTTCCGGCGAACGGGTGGCAAGTCGTGAGGAATATGTCACGGATATTGCAGTGTTGCCGGAAGGCGCCACGCTTGTGCTGCAGGCTGGAAAGCGTACGCTTTCGTTGAAGGCAGACGATCTTGAACACTACAAAGGTGAACGCGGTCGGCGGGGCAACAAGCTTCCGAGAGGGTTTCAGCGGGTCGATGCACTGCTCGTCGAAAACCTCAATTAAGCGTGCTAGAGCGCTCGGTCTGCGATTAAAAGCCGCAGATCGGCACTTTCGCGCTGGAGTCGGAGCGCATATTCACGGATGATAGGCCCTTTCAAGCGCCGGCGTGGCCGAGCGTTCTTCATATTGACCGAGTATTTTTTCACTGTGGTAAGCCTTGTGGCCGCCACCTGGACGGGACGATGACTGCTCTGCGCCTTCCTATTTTGTGGCTCGCCGGCCTGCTTGGCTTGGCGGGCTGTAGCGTCAATCAGCCAGTGTCGCTGTATCAACTCGACAGCGGAAACCCGGCCCAGCCTGCACAAAGCGCAGGCATGGCGGTATTACTGGGCCCGGTATTGATTGCCGATTACCTGCAACGTGAAACCCTATTGCAACGCCAACCGGACGGCAGCCTGCAAGCCGCCACCGACGGTCGTTGGGCCGGCAGCCTGTCGTCGGACATTGACCAGCTGCTGCTGCGTCAGGTCGCCGGGCATCTGGACAGCCAGCGCGTGGTACTCGCGCCGGCCACCCAGGGCTTTACCCCGGATGTTCAGGTCTTGCTGTCGATTACCCGGCTGGATTCGGGCGAATCGCAACCGGCGGTACTGGATGCCCAGTGGCGCCTGATCGATCGTCGCGGCAAGGTTCGCGAGAACCGGATCATTCATCTGCAGGAGCAACATGCCGGCGGTACCGCTGCGCAGGTTCAGGCTCAGGGCGTGCTGCTGCAACGTCTGGCCGAGCAACTGTCCGTGGCGCTCAAGCCTTTGGCCAACCAGCCGCCTGTCGCAGAGGTGCCGCGCAAATCTGCTCCTGCAGCGACCAAAAAGGTCGAGAAGGAAAAGGACAAGATTCCAATGGCCTTGCCGATCCGTACGGACATGGAAGTGTTCAGGTTCTGATGGTTGAACTGGATGCAAAACAAAGCCCGCGTTGATGCGGGCTTTGTTGTTTCTGTGGGGTGCAGTCTCGGGTGTCTATGCCGGCCTCATCGCGAGCAGGCTCGCTCCCACACTGGATCTGTGGCTGGCAGAGGTCCCTGTGGGAGCGAGCTTGCTCGCGATGAGGTAGGCGAAGGCCACAAAAAAGCCCGCAGACAATCACTCATCTGCGGGCTTCGTCATTTCAGGTGTTGAGGCTCAGGCCTGACGCTCATGCATCCGCGCCAGTTGTCGCTCCAGCATCGACGGATAAGGCTCCATCAGTCGCTCGACGCAGCATGCGCCTTCCGGGCTGGCGATAGGGCGGATGCGGGCGCGCTGGCGGATCAGGGCGTCGTCGTTGATCTTGCGCTCCACCAGCAGCAGATTGCGGCTGTGTTGCGACAGGGCCAGGGCGTCCTGGGCGGTTTCGGTCAGCAGCAGGTCGATCTGGCTCAGGCCGAACAGCCCGTCACCCAAGGTCAGGCCCAACTGCAATTGCAGGGTGATGCCGCTGTCGGCGACTTCGATCTGCAACTGGTGTCCCAGGGCTCTGAGCAACTCACCGCAGCAAATGGCGTTGGTGAGGTAGTCATCACCGCTGTCCTCGGTGTGGAACAGCATCAGCGTGCTGCCATCGTTCAGGGTGTGCAGTTGGCCCTGATACAGCGATGCGGCTTGGTCGAGGCAGTCGCGGTAACGCTCAAGCAGTTCCTTCAGGCGCGCCTGGGGCAGCCGGCGCAGTTGGTCCTGGGCGCCCAGTTGCACGGCCAGCACGGCACTGTGTTGGGGCAGGTCCGAGGCGACGGGTCTGGCGACCGATTGCGGCTCATCGGCGATTGAGTCGTCACGCAGGTCGGCGAAAGCATCGTCGTCTTCATCGTCCTCTACCGTGCGGACCACGCGGCGTGGCCCGGGCCTGGAGGCGGGTAGAGGTTGGCTTTCATCGAAGTCCGGGTCCCGCAGGTTACGCACTTCGAAACCTGGTTCGGCTTCGTCGTCGTCACTGTAGTCGATGTCTTCAGGCTCCGGCACGGGGGCAGGTTCCGGGGCGAAGCTGGCGTGCAGTTGCCGAGCCAGATCGCCAATTTCGTCCTGGCGCTGGGTCGCTGGGGTGTGCTCGTCGATATCCCGCAGCCAGACCCGCAGTTGCAGCAATGGCGTAGAGATGTGCCGTCCCAGGCGCAAGCTCAAGGCCAGCGCCAGCGCCAGCAATATCGCGCTGAGGATGCCCATGCTTTGCAGGCTGATGGTCATCGGCTGCTGGAACTGGTCCATGTCCAGGCTGATGCGCAGTTGCCCGGCGGTCACGTCCTGGAAAGTGATCCTGCTCTGGTACATGCCGCCGGATTCGCCCAGCAGGCCCGGCTTGGGACGCTGGCCGGCTTCGGCGAGGATGCGGTTGTCCACGCTATAAATGGCGGCGTGGGCCACCAGTTTGTTTTTGGTGAGGTTGTTGAGCAGCACGTTGAGGCTGAGGATGTCGTTGGACACCAGTAGCTCGGTGGCGGACGTGGCGGTCTGCGTGGTCAGGCTCTCGCCCAGGGCGTCGGCCTGTTCGTGCATTGCCTGCTTGAACTGCAGGCCCATCACGCAGGCATAGATCACCAGGGCCAGGGCGACCAGGATCACGTTATGGCTGGCAATGCGCAATGCAATCGGCACGCGACGGTGGCGCAGTGCACGGAAGAT
This sequence comes from Pseudomonas sp. A214, assembly GCF_900156295.1. Taxonomy (NCBI): domain Bacteria; kingdom Pseudomonadati; phylum Pseudomonadota; class Gammaproteobacteria; order Pseudomonadales; family Pseudomonadaceae; genus Pseudomonas; species Pseudomonas sp. A214. Next base: position 162,832 of record NZ_LT707062.1, on the reverse strand, counting down.
CAGCAGAAAGAAATTGTCGGTTTTGACTGGCGTGGGCCGGTTCACTGAGCTCGGCTCTTTGTCCGTGAAATTGACGCGCAGTATAGCGACAGGCCCATGACCGGCAAAGCACCGACGGTGCCCGATGGTCACTGAAAGTGGGTAGAATGCGGTTTTTTTCCACCTGCGGGGGTGCGCCTTGCGCGAAATCGTCCTGATAAACATCACTGGCAGTGACCGTCCGGGTCTGACTGCGGCCATTACCGGCGTTCTGGCCCAGGGTGGTGTGAACATTCTCGACATTGGTCAGGCGGTGATTCACGACACACTGTCGTTCGGCATCCTGGTTGAAATCCCGGACGCCGAGCAAAGCAAGTCGGTGCTCAAGGACATCCTGTTCACCGCCTACAAGCTCGACCAACAGGTGCGTTTCACCCCGGTGTCCGAAGCCGATTACCAGCATTGGGTCAATGGCCAGGGCAAGAAGCGTCACATCGTGACCCTGTTGACCCGCAAGGTTACCGCCGAGCAATTGCAGCGGGTCAGTTCGATCACTGCCAAATACGACCTGAACATCGACCACATCGACCGTTTGTCCGGGCGCATGCCGCTGGATACGCCGGATGACAAGGGCAAGGGCTGCATCGAATTCTCCGTGCGCGGCGAGCCGGCCGATCCCCAGGCGCTGCGTGCCGAGTTCCTCAGCGTGGCCCAGGAGTTGAATGTCGACATCGCGTTCCAGGAAGACTCGCTGTTCCGCCGCAACCGTCGCCTGGCGGTATTCGACATGGATTCGACGCTGATTGAAGCCGAAGTCATCGACGAACTGGCCAAGGCCGCCGGCGTGGGCGACAAGGTGTCGGCCATCACTGAGCGAGCCATGGCCGGCGAGTTGGATTTTCGCGCTAGCTTCAAGGAGCGCCTGGCGCTACTCAAGGGGCTGGACGTCAGCGTGCTGGACTCCATCGGCGCTTCCTTGCGCCTGACCGAAGGCGCCGAAACCCTGTTCGCCGAACTCAAGCGTCTGGGCTACAAGACCGCGATCCTGTCCGGGGGCTTCACCTACTTTGCCAAGCAGTTGCAGGCCAAACTCGGCATCGACTACGTGTTCGCCAATGAACTGGAAGTCGTGGATGGCAAGGTCACGGGCGTGGCCGTCGAGCCGATCGTCGATGCCCAGCGCAAGGCGGATCTGTTGCGCGAACTGGCCGAGAAGGAAGGCCTGCGCCTGGAACAGACCATCGCCGTCGGCGACGGCGCCAATGACCTGCCAATGCTGGCGATCGCCGGTCTGGGCGTGGCGTTCCGGGCCAAGCCGCTGGTCAAGCAGTCGGCCCGGCAGGCGATCTCAACCCTGGGGTTGGATGGGGTGTTGTATCTGCTGGGCTTCAGGGATCGCGACGGGCAGCTCTGACTCAATCTCCTGTGGCAAGGGGATTTATCTGTGGGAGCAAGTTTTGCTCCCACAGAGAGCTCTCTCTTCACAAAGGGTTATGTATTGGCGGTCTAAAGCGACTTCCACAACGAATCAAAATCCCCTTCATTGTCGTGGCCATCTCCGGTGGTCGCTGAGTCTTCCTGTCGATAAGCAAACTGGTTGAAGCTGTGCGTGCTGGTCACCCGTCGGTCCAGGCTGGCGCGGCGTTCCTGGCCGTTGGTGTTGATCAGCACTTGCTGGCCTTCCTGGAAAGGCAGACGGGGCGCGATCATGGTGGGAGGCAGATCAATGGCGCTGATCTCAGGCAGCAGCAGCCCTCGCAGGTAGTGACCATGCTCATCCTTCTCTCGTACCAGTTGCAGCCCGCAAGGCTGGGCATGGGGCGCGACCAGCTCGATACCCATTTGCATGGCGCCATTGCGCACTTGCCTGATCCAGCGCACCACGGCGATGCTCCAGGCTTGATCGTTAGTGTCGCGAATGCCGACCATTTCCCCGGCCTGCAGTTGCTCAGGCACCTCCTTCGGCCAGCCGAGGCAGTAACCTCCGGGGCTGTGATTGATGATGGGCAGGTCGTAGGTCGCGAAGTGGTGCTGGTTGTCGGAGCTGGCGCCGTCGTCATCGGCTGGATTGACCGGGTACTCGATTTCTTCATAGGGCAACAGATCACTGTCACCGGCCGCAGCTGCGTCGAAAGCCTGGCTCCAGGTGTCGTTGGTCTTGGTCGGTGTGGCCTCGAACCGGGCCTTGCGCGTTGCAGAGTCCTTGAGGATTTCGCTGAAAGAGCGCTCGCCGCCCAGGTAATAGTGCAAAGCGCTCATGCCCACGCAGAGCGTCAGCGTGCCGTTGCCCTCCGTGCGCTGGAAGCTGCGTTCGACCGCTTCGCCCCAGGCCGCTTGCAGGTGATGCAAGGTGTCGGCGTTCATTGCGCCAGGCACGGGCAAGGTGTGATCGTCGGGTTGCTCCAGATGAGTGGCAATGGCGCGCACCAGCGGCTGCGGATCGAAACCCAGCAGGCTGGGCTGTTGCTCGGCCCTGAACTTGGAGCGATAGCGCGGCCCGATATCCAGTTGCGGTGCAACGGCGAACAGGCTCGTGGCGGTGGTGGCCGGGTCCAGCGTGACCTTCTGACTCCAGGATTCGAGCACCTCGACGAGTCGCGCAATCTGGCCCTGGCGCAGTTGATTGCTGCGTGAGGTGCCCAGCAGCAGGGCGACCACGTAGGTTTGCTCGACATTCAACTGGTGCACCTGGCTGGCCAGTTCATCGCTGACGCTGAGGTGTTGCAGCCGATGGTGGCAGGCGATTCGGTACAACTGATGCAAATCGAGCCACAGCCCTTCGGGTACCGGGCTATACAACTGGCTGATACGCAGCAGCGTGCCGTCCAGGGCATGCATCGCGCGTTGCAGCGCGGTGCTCAGCAGCCGGGCGCGGTCCTTGGAGTATTTCGGCGAGATGCGCGCGACGATCTGTTTGTAACCCATGGCCAATTGGGTTTGCAGGGCCTGGCACAGGTTGACGATCTTGCGCGAGCGCTCATCCAGAACGATGGCCTGTTGCAAAAAATGCCGCTCCAGGTGTTTGCAGACGTAATACACCTCGGGCCGCAACAATTCGAGCAGTTGCAGGCGATTATCGCTGGGGGTGATCAGTTGGTTGAGTTCGCCGATGGCCTGGTACAACAGGCGTGCGGTTTCGCCGATATTGGCCTTGGGCAGGTTGGCGATCCAGCGCTTGAGGTCGCGCGGCGTGGCGTCGCAGAACGACAGGCGCGACTGGGTCGGTGTCAGAACGCGCGAAAGCTGGAGAGGGCTGGTCTCATTCATGCCGTGGATGGGCTCCGGCGGGAAATGAAAGGGATGTTCCCAACTCTAGCAGCTGACAGAGAAGCGCGCCGCGCTGGATGTGCTGTGGAAGCCAAGCTTGCTCGCGATGCAGGCGCCGCGGTCTTTGTTTCAGACTGCGTTATCGTTCATCGCGGGCAAGCCTTGCTCCCACAGGCCGGCTTCCAAGGGCGTGAATCAGGCTTTTGGCAATGCCAACCCCTGGCCCATCTGCACCGGCGAACCGGCCACCAGGTCTTCGACCCATTGCACCTGATTCGGGCCGAACAGCACGATGGCGGTCGATCCCAGTTTGAAGCGGCCCAGCTCGGCGCCTTTCTCCAGGTGGATCGGCGCCCGGGCGGCTTCGTCGTAACGGAAGGTTTTCAGTTCGCGCTTGGGTGGCGTCACCAGGCCGGCCCAGACGGTTTCGATGGAGGCAACGATCATCGCGCCCACCAGCACCACGGCCATCGGCCCGCGCTCGGTGTCGAAAATGCACGCCACGCGCTCGTTACGGGCGAACAGTTCCGGAACGTTTTCGGCGGTGGTCTGGTTCACCGAGAAAATCCGTCCCGGGATGTAGACCATTTCCCGCAGGGTGCCGGCCAGTGGCATGTGCACGCGGTGATAGTCCTTGGGCGACAGGTAGATGGTGGCGAAATCGCCGCCCATGAACGGCGCTGCGTTGGCTGCATCGCCGCCCAGCAGTTCCAGCACGCTGAAGCTGTGGCCCTTGGCTTGGAATACCCGGCCGTGCTCGATGGGACCGAGTTGGCTGACGGCACCGTCGGCGGGGCTGAGGATCGCTCCCGGTGTTGGGTCCAGCGGGCGGGCGCCTTCTTTCAGCGCTCGGGTGAAGAACGCATTGAAGTGCTCGTAGGCCGTAAGGTCTTCGACCAGCGCCTGGGACATGTCCACCTGATAACGTTTGGCGAACCATTGGGTGAAGGCGTTCTTGAACCAGCGCACGCGGCATTCGGCAATGCAGCCGGCCAGCCGAGACAGCAGGTGGTGGGGTAGCAGGTATTGGCTGAGGATGAACAAGCGGTTTTTCATTAACTGTCCTTAAGAACCTTCAGAGCTCGATGGGGGTATCAGGGTGGTTGCCCCATTCGCCCCAGGAGCCGGCATAGCCTTTGACTCGCGGATAACCGAGCGCCTTGGCCACCAGATAGGTGAAGCCAGAGCGGTGGTGGGTCTGGCAATGGGTGATGATTTCTTTGTCAGGCGTGATGCCCAACTGTTCGAGGATCTGCGGCATGTCGCTGCGGATGCGCAGGTTGCGTGCCTGATCCATGCCGGCGGTCCATTCGAAGTTGATCGCGCCGGGAATATGTCCGCCCCTGGCTGCGACGACTTTCTCGCCGGAATATTCCAGCGGCCCGCGTGCGTCCCAGATCGCCAGGTCAGCGGCACCGAGGCGGCTTTGCAGGTATTCGCGGGTGGCGGTGGGTTCATCGTGCAGGGTCAGGCTCACCGGGCCTGTGGCGGGCGGCGGCACTTCAGTGGACACCGGCAGGCCTTCGTCCAGCCACGACAGCAAACCACCGTCGAGGTAGTGGTAGTTCGAATGGCCGATCACATCCAGCAGCCAGATAAAGCGCCCGGCCCAGCCACCGCCTTCATCGTCATAGACCACGTAGACCGCATTCGGGTTGTGCCCCAGTTCGCCGAACAGCGTCTCGAGGTCGGCTTTTGCTGGCAACAGGCCTGGTGCCGGGGGCTGGCCCAGTTGGGTGCGCTTGGGGTCGACGAAGCGTGCGCCAGGGATGTGCCCGGTGCTATAGCGGGCGGCGCTGGTCAGGTCCACCAGAATCAGTTCGCGGGCGTCGAGGCGCGACAGCAGGTCGCTCGGCTCGATTACCAGCGGCAAGCCAGAGAAGTCAGGCATGTGAGGTCTCCAGGGGCGCAAAGGGAAAAGATTGTATCAAGATCAGCGACCGCGGTTGGTAAAGCTGTGCAAGGCGCGTTCGATACACTGCACGGTTTTGCCGAAGGCCTGCACCGTCACGTCCGAGAAGGGCCCGCCGCCCTGGTCCACCGCCACCAGCATGATCACCCGGCCGTTGCAGGTCAGTGAACGCAACAGCAGGTGTTCGCCGCGAAACAGGCTGCGCAGGCCCGGCGGCAGCAACGCCGAAAACTGAGCGTTGTTGTCCGGGTTCAGGCGAACCTGGGCCTGCTGGGCCTGCAACCGTTGCAACACTTTGCTTTGGCTGATGGAAAAACTCATGGCCGCCGCTTCTTTGGGCAGGCCGGCGATCTGATGCACGCGCAAGCTGGTCTGGCTGCGGTCGGCCATCAGAATCATCACTCGCCGCATGCCGCAGGCCACCAAGGCGTCCCGTGCCGAGGTGGTCAGGTGCATGGCGTTGCTGAACGGGCTCGGTTCCAGCAGCAATTCGGCGCATTGCTTGCGCCACTGGGTCAGGTCTTCGGCGCTGGGCGGGGCGGCCGGCAGCAGCCCCGGGTGGACGCGTCGGCTGCCCCAGGGCCAGATCAACGCCACAGCCGGATGCCAGAGGTCCGGCATGGTGTTGTGGCGGGCACTGATGACGGCTTGCTGGTGCAATTGCTGCTGGACGTCATCCATGGACATCTGCAGATACAAACTTGTCAGATATTGCCAGCGGGTGCTGTGAGGGCCGTCCCACGCCTGTTGCGCTGAAAGGGCCAGGCCGTTGGCTAGCAGCACTGTGTTGGCTGGCTGATTGAGCCAGCGCCGCAGGGTCGGGTCATCGTCCAGGCGATTCTGCTGGCGCAGCGGGTGTTCACTGTCCCGGGCGATGCGTAGGACTTTCACCAGCTCGCGGCGTTCGTTGAGCAGCAGGCGGTAGCCCTGCGCCACCCAGACCGGCAGGCGCCAGGTCTCTACCAGCGCCAGGCAGATTTTCAGCAGGCTGACGCCGAACAACTCGCGCTCCACTTTGCTCGCTGACTGGCCTTTATGGACAACCCGCAATTCCCACTCGCCCAGCAATCCCGGATGAGTCAGGGCCAGCGGCCAGAGCGGTGACAGAAACAGCAGGCTGCCCCAGTGGATGTCTTGCCATAGCCGCGCCAGGCGGCTGGCAAAAAAACCATTGGCCTGTTGCGTTGCGTGCTGGCTGATCAATTGCAGTTGGCGCAGCGCGAGGGGGATTTGCTGTTCCGGCAACGAGGGCAGTCGGGCGAGCAGTTCTTCGGTGCGCTTGAGGCCGAGGCGGTTGATGGCCACTTCGAGATTTTCTGCCGGTTCGGCAAAGTTGCCATGGGTGTGATGGTTGGCTTCACGAATGACGCTCAGCGCCAGGGCGGGGCTGTCCTGGATCAGCTCGGCAATGTCGCGCAGTGAGCGGCGGCTGTCGGCAATGGCTTTGCAGACCAGGTCATGACTGGCTTGCGGCACTGGCAGATGGACGCCCTCGAGCAGCTTGACCCAGCCTTCGAGCGTGTTCGGTCGTGGAGTTGGAACCTTCGTTTCATTAGCCATGGCTGGACGCGATCATCATAGGGAGTATCTACGCCCGGAACGGGGCAAATTGGCTTTTCGCCTGAACTGGCTATAGTCTGGCGCAGTTTTGCCGATAAGTAGAAGAAGAGATTTTTCAGCTTCCGAATATGACCTTGAACCCGACTTAAATAAGTACTTTCTATCTATGGCTAAAATTATCGGCATCATTGTCGTGTTCGCGAGCGTTCTGGGCGGATACGTGCTCTCCCATGGCAAGATTGCCGCCCTGGTCCAGCCCTTTGAGGTCTTGATCATCGGCGGCGCGGCCCTTGGCGCATTCCTGCAAGCCAACCCCGGCTACATGACGATGCACGTGCTCAAGAAGTCCTTGAGCATGTTCGGCTCGCGTTTCAGCCACACTTTCTACCTTGAGGTGCTGGGGCTGATCTACGAGATCCTCAACAAGAGCCGCCGCGAAGGCATGATGGCGATCGAAGGGGATATCGAAGACGCAGCGTCCAGCCCGATCTTCGCCAAGTACCCCACGGTACTCAAGGATGAGCGCATGACGGCGTTCGTCTGTGATTACCTGCGCATCATGTCGTCCGGCAACATGGCTCCCCATGAGCTCGAAGGCCTGTTCGACATGGAACTGTACAGCCTCAAGGAAGATCTGGAGCACCCGTCTCACGCGGTCAACGGCATCGCCGACGGCATGCCGGGTTTCGGTATCGTCGCGGCGGTATTGGGCATCGTGGTGACCATGGCCTCCCTGGGCGAAGGCGACCAGGCATCTATCGGCCTGCACGTAGGTGCGGCACTGGTAGGTACCTTCTTCGGTATTCTCGCCGCGTATGGCTTCTTTGGCCCGTTGGCCCATTCCCTGGCCCACGACGCCAAGGAAGAACTCAATGTCTACGAAGCCATCAAGGCATCGCTCGTGGCCTCGGCTTCGGGCATGCCTCCATCGCTGGCTGTGGAGTTCGGTCGCAAGGTCCTGTACCCGGCGCACCGTCCAAGCTTCGCCGAGTTAGAACAAGCGGTTCGCGGTCGCTAAGATGGAAAACAACCAGCCGATCATTATCAAGCGCGTCAAGCGCATAGCCGGCGGGCATCACGGGGGCGCCTGGAAAATCGCCTTCGCCGACTTCGCGACGGCGATGATGGCGTTCTTTCTGGTGCTGTGGCTGCTGTCCACCGCGACTCCAGAGCAGAAAATCGCCATCGCCGGTTATTTCAAGGACCCGGTGGGTTTTTCCGAAAGCGGCACGCCGTATATCATCGACCTGGGCGGCTCGCCGGTCCTGGCGCCGGAAAACACCCTCAACCCTGAAGTCGAATCCCAGCCTCAGCCCGACAAGGCGAAGGTAGACGCCAATGACGCCGAAGGCATGGCCGAGGAGGTCGAGCGAGAGCGTCTGGAGTTGTTGCTGCAAGAGTTGCAGAACAAAGTCGAAGAGAACCCTCAACTGCAGAAGTTCAAGGACCAGATCCTGTTCGAAATCACGCCGAACGGCTTGCGCATCCAGATCATGGACGCCGAGAACCGTCCGATGTTCGACTCTGGCAGCGCGCGCCTGAAACCTTATTTCGAAGATATTCTGCTGGCCATGGCCGACACCATCAAAGCGGTGCCGAACAAGATCAGCATCAGTGGTCATACCGATGCCAAGCCCTTCATCGGCAAAGGCGATTTCGGTAACTGGGAACTCTCCGCCAATCGCGCCAATGCGGCTCGTCGGGCCCTGGTGGCCGGCAGTTATCCGGACGAGCAGGTGGCGCGGGTGGTCGGTTATGCCTCCTCGGCGCTGTTCGACCGCAAAGACCCGTTCAACCCGGTCAACCGGCGGATCGATATCGTGGTGTTGACCAAGAAGGCCCAGAAAGCCATCGAAGGTTCGCAAACCGATGACCCGGCGCCGGACCCGGCCCAGGGCGCCGGCGCGCCGGGTGAAGTGCCGGTTACGCCCGGCGCGGCGGCGGATCCGAACGCATTGCCGGCGGACCAGCAGCCTATTCCCGCCCATGAGGTGCGCGAACGTCTGAATCTGTTCGATGATCTCGCGCCGAAACCGGCCGAGCCGCCTGCGCAGTGACCTGACTGGCGAGCGTAAACCTGTGGCGAGGGGATTTATCCCCGTTGGGCTGCGAAGCAGCCCCTCTTTTTTCATCTGATATTCGGGGTGATAAAGGGGGGGCGCTTCGCGCCCCAGCGGGGATAAATCCCTTCGCCACAACTGTGTCCGGCTTGCCTTCCTTTCAGATCAGTAACTGCTTTCCGGCAAGCTGGCGATGATCGAGCGATAGCTGTTCATCCGTTGCTGCTGCACACGACCGTCTTCCAGCGCCTTGAGCAGGGCGCAACCGGGTTCGCGGTCGTGCTTGCAGTCGCGGAAACGGCAGGTGCCGATCAGGTCGTTGAACTCGATGAACCCCGCTTCCACATCGGCTCGGCTGACGTGGCCCAGGCCAAACTCGCGGATGCCCGGCGAGTCGATCAATTCACCGCCGCCGGGGAAGTGGAACAACCGCGCAGTGGTGGTGGTGTGAGTGCCCTGGCCGGACAGCTCGGACAGCGGCCCGACGCGCGTCTCGACTTCCGGCAGCAGGCTGTTGACCAGCGACGACTTACCGACACCGGACTGGCCGACAAACACGCTGATGCGCCCGTCCAGTTGTTCCTGCAATTTTTCCATGCCGTCGCCGTGGTGAGCCGAAACCTCCAGCACCGGGTAGCCCAAGTGCCGATAGACCGAGAGCAGTGCGTTCAGCGCCGGGGCGTTGTGTTCATCGATCAGGTCGAATTTGTTGAGCAGCAACAAGGGGCGGATGCCGGCGTGTTCGGCCGCGACCAGATAGCGGTCGATCAGGTTGGCGTGGGGCTCGGGTAGCGGGGCGAAGACGATGACGATCATGTCGACGTTGGCCGCCACCGGCTTGAGCTGGCCTCGGCTGTCCGGACGGCACAGTTCGGTGTGGCGCGGCAGTTGAGCCACGATCACGCCGATGCCTTGGTTGCCGGCACGCCAGACCACCTGATCACCAGTGACCAGGGCCGGCAGGTTGGCTCGCAGGTGGCAGCGGAATACCTGGCCGGCCAATTCGCCTTCACGGGCCTCGACCTCGACCTGTACACCGAAGTGCGCGATCACCAGGCCGGTCTGTTCAGGGCCCAGGTCGCCGCCCTCCAGCGCTTGTACCGCGCTGGATTCGCGTTTGGCGGCGCGGGCGGCGCGCTCGCCCTGAATCTTTTCGATGCGCCAGTTTTGACGACGATTGAGTTGGCGTTTGGCCATGGGTGTTCCGTATGAAGAATGCAGCGATTAGGTAAAAACGGCCGCGAGTTTAGCACGCTCAAGGCCCTGCCTCGGGTTTGAACGAAAAGTCGCCGAGCAGCGATCAGGCAGGGCGAAAACAGGCGAGGAAACGTCGTTGACTGGTGGTCAATGAGCATTCCGAGGCTGTTTTCAACGCAGCATGATCGTCGCGCAGGCACTTTTCGTTCAAAGCCTAAGCTAAACTGCGCAGCTACGCCGAGGAGCTCCCCCATGCAGAACCCGCAGAACCTGATCTGGATCGACCTGGAAATGACCGGTCTGAACCCGGACACCGACGTCATCATCGAAATGGCCACCATCGTCACCGACAGTGATCTCAACACCCTGGCCGAAGGCCCTGTGATCGCGATCCATCACAGCGACGAGGTCCTGGCGGGTATGGACGAATGGAACACTCGCCAGCACGGCGGCTCAGGCCTGACCCAACGGGTGCGCGAGAGCAAAATCAGCATGGCTGAGGCCGAAGCCCAAACCATCGCCTTTCTTGAGCAGTGGGTGCCCAAGGGCAAGTCACCGATCTGTGGCAACAGCATCTGCCAGGATCGTCGCTTTCTCTATACCCATATGAAATCCCTGGAAAGCTACTTTCACTACCGCAACCTGGACGTCTCCACCCTCAAGGAACTGGCCGCCCGCTGGGCACCTGAGGTGCGTGACAGCTTCCAGAAGGGCGGCAGCCACCTGGCCCTGGACGATATCCGCGAGTCCATCGCCGAGCTGCAGCACTACCGTAAGCACTTCATCAAGTTCTAAGTCGGCTCCTCGGCTGTTGTGCGAGCACGCTTTTGTGGCGAGGGAGCTTGCTCCCGCTGGCCTGCGAAGCAGGCCCAACAGCTTCAGGTAGATCGAGTTGTCCGGTTTGGCGACTGCTGCGCAGCCGAGCGGGAGCAAGCTCCCTCGCCACAGGGGTAGTTTGAACGGGCGGCATGGCGCTCAGGCAGAAGACGGTGTCGCGCCCTCTTTTGGTGCCTGCCCAAACTGGCTAGACTGCGCGCCTTCCTGCAAGGACCGCCATCATGTTGCTGATGCTTTACCTGATCGCCATCACCGCCGAAGCCATGACTGGGGCTTTGTCTGCCGGGCGTCGTGGCATGGACTGGTTTGGCGTGGTGCTGATCGCCTGCGTCACCGCGTTGGGTGGCGGCTCGGTGCGCGATGTGCTGCTCGGTCATTACCCGCTCACCTGGGTCAGGCACCCGGAATATCTGGTGCTGACCACCGCGGCCGCGATGCTGACGGTGATCCTGGCGCGCTGGATGCGCCATTTGCGCTCGTTGTTCCTGGTGCTTGACGCCGTGGGCCTGGTGGCGTTCACCCTGATCGGCTGCATGACCGCCCTGGAAATGGGCCATGGCATGTTGGTGGCTTCGGTCAGTGGCGTGATTACCGGCGTTTTCGGTGGCATCCTGCGTGACATTTTTTGCAACGATATCCCGCTGATCTTCCGTCGCGAGCTCTATGCCAGCGTTTCGTTTGCCGCGGCGTGGTGCTACATGCTGTGTGTCTATCTGCAGTTGCCGAGCGAGCAGGCGATCCTCATCACCTTGTTCGGCGGTTTCCTGTTGCGGCTCCTGGCGATCCGCTTTCACTGGGAAATGCCGAAGTTCGTCTACAACGACGAGGTCTGACGCTCGGCGTGTTGGCGCAACGCCCACTCCACATGCTCGCGCACCAGTTCCGATGGGTAATCGCGCCGCGCTTCAAGCGCTTGCATGACCGGGATGGTTGAAGGTGCATTTCCCAGCCCCACCGCCAGGTTGCGCAACCAGCGTTCGTACCCGGCGCGGCGCAGGGGCGAGCCCTCGGTACTGCTGAGGAATTTTTCCTCGTCCCACATGAACAACTCGGCCAACCCGGCATTGTCCAGGTTGTGTCGCGGTTTGAAGTCGCTTTCTCCGGACGGTCGGGCGAAGCGGTTCCACGGGCAGACGATCTGGCAGTCATCGCAACCGAACACCCGGTTGCCGATCAATGGCCGCAGTTCCTCGGGGATGGCGCTTTTGAGTTCGATGGTGAGGTAGGAAATGCAGCGTCGGGCATCCAGGACGTAGGGGCCGACGAAGGCATTCGTAGGGCAGATGTCCAGGCATGCGGTGCATTTTCCGCAGTGTTCGCTGGCGTGGGGCGGGTCAACCGGCAGCGGCAGGTCGACGAACAGTTCGCTCAGGAAGAAATAGCTGCCGGCCTTGCGGTTCAGTACCAGGGTGTTTTTACCGATCCAGCCCAAGCCGGCCTGCTCGGCGATGGCTTTTTCCAGCACCGGTGCGCTGTCAACGAAGGCGCGATAACCGAAGGGGCCAATGACCGCCTGAATTTTTTCTGCCAGTTGCTGCACGCGTTTACGGATCAATTTGTGGTAATCGCGGCCCAATGCATAACGCGAGACGTAGGCTTTTTCCGGTTGGCCGAGCATCTGCGCCATTTGCGTGTCGCCCGGCAGGTAGTCCATGCGCAGGGAAACCACACGCAATGTGCCCGGCACCAGTTCCTCGGGGTGCGAGCGTTTGCTGCCGTGGGCGCCCATGTAGTCCATCTCGCCGTGATAGCCCGCGTCGAGCCAGCGCTGCAAATGTTGCTCATGCACGGCCAGGTCCAGGCCGCTGATGCCGACCTGCTGGAAACCCAGCTCGCGGCCCCAGTCCTTGATGGATTGGGCGAGGGCGGGGAGGTCTGTGGGAATGACGGGCATGAGGCGAGAGAAACCGGAGCTGAGATGCGTATAATTCTGCCAGACATCGGAGCCCGAAGACGCATGCCGCACACTAAAGATGATTTTCCCGACGCGCTGTACAGTGCCGCGCAGGTTCGGGCCCTTGACGCACAGCTGATTGCGGCAGGCACGACTGGCTTCGAATTGATGCAGCGAGCCGCCCGCGCCACCTGGCGCGCCATTGTCCGGCACTGGCCAGACGCCAGCGAGCTGACCGTGCTGGCCGGGCATGGCAACAACGCCGGCGACGGTTATCTGGTGGCGACCCTGGCCCGCCGTGCCGGCTGGTCAGTGCGGGTGCTGACGGTGGGTGAGCCCCGGCGTTTGCAGGGGGATGCCGCCAATGCCCACGCCGAGGCGGTGGCGGTGGGTGTGCCGGTGGAGCCATGGTCGGACGAGTCCGACTTGCGCGGCGTGCTGCTCGACGCCTTGCTCGGCACGGGATTGAGTGGCGAAGTACGCGAGCCCTACGTTCGGGCAATCGACACCATCAATGTCAGTGGCCTGCCAGTGGCCGCGGTGGATATCCCTTCGGGGCTGTGTGCCGACACGGGACGGGTGCTGGGTACGGCAGTGACGGCCGACCTGACCGTAACCTTTATCGGCCTGAAGCTGGGCCTGTTCACAGGCGATGCGGCGGACCGGGTCGGTGAACTGATATTCAATGATCTGCATGCCGATCCCGACATCGTCGAGGCGGCGCCGGCCACGGCCCGGCTTCTGCAGCCCGCTAATCTGCCGGGTCTGACGCCGCGCGCGCGCACACCCCACAAAGGCAAGTTCGGTCATGTTCTATTGATCGGCGGCGATCGAGGTTTTGGCGGGGCTATCCAGATGAGCGCCGAGAGTGCCCTGCGTTGCGGCGCGGGGATGGTGTCCATGGCCACTCGCAACGAGCATGTGTCCGCTGCGCTGACGCGTTTACCCGAAGTCATGGTGCAGGGCACCCACTCAGCAAACCAATTGATGGGGTTGCTTGAGCAGGTCAGTGTGTTGGTGGTGGGGCCGGGCCTCGGTCAGGCTGCGTGGGGACGTAGCTTGTTGTCGGCGGCGGCCAACGCATTGCTGCCCCAGGTGTGGGATGCCGATGCGCTGAACCTGCTGAGCAGTGGCGCGGTCAGTTTGCCCGCGCACTGTGTGATCACCCCTCATCCGGGCGAGGCGGCGCGGCTTCTGGGTATCTCCACGGCTCAGGTGCAGGCCGATCGTCCGGCGGCGGCCCACGCATTGAGCAAACAATACGCGGCCACAGTGATTCTCAAAGGCGCTGGCAGCCTGATTGCCAGTCCAGACGGTCGCCTGTCGGTTTGTAGCCAGGGCCATCCGGCCATGGCCACGGCAGGCCTCGGGGATGTACTGGCCGGGGTGGTCGGTGCGTTGCTCGCCCAAGGCATGGATGGCTTTGACGCCGCCTGCCTGGCGGTGTGGCTGCATGCCAATGCCGGTGCGCAAGCCGGTCAGTCGGGCCGGGGATTGGCGGCGACCGATCTGATCCCGGCCATTCGTCAGTTGTTGGAGGAGCATTCACCGTGTCTGAAGTAACCCTGTACGTGGCGGACGAACAAGCCATGACGCAATTGGGGGCGCGCATTGCGCGTACCACGGCAGGCCATGGTCTGATTTTTCTGGAGGGCGACCTCGGCGCGGGAAAAACCACCTTGTCCCGCGGCATTATTCGTGGCCTGGGACACGTCGGCGCAGTGAAAAGCCCTACGTTCACGTTGGTTGAACCCTACGAAATCGGCGACATTCGTGCCTTCCATTTTGACCTGTACCGACTGGTGGACCCTGAAGAGTTGGAATTCCTCGGTATCCGCGATTACTTCGAAGATGACGCCTTGTGTCTGATCGAATGGCCCCAGAAGGGTGCAGGCTTTTTGCCAAAGCCCGACCTGACCATTACCATTGGCGCGCAGAACGGCGGGCGTTCGTTGATACTGACGCCGCAAGGCTCGCGTGGCGAGTCGTGGTGTGCCGCTTTGGCACTGGAAACTAATTGATGATGGGGTTTGGTATGCGCTTTCGCGCGGTGGTTGCTGTCGTAGGAATGTTGCTTACGGCACTGGCCGTCGATGCTGTGGCACAGACGAAGGTCAGCAGCGTTCGTCTGTGGCGGGCGCCGGACAACACTCGTCTGGTGTTCGACCTGACGGGGCCGGTGCAGCACAGCGTATTCACCCTGACCGCTCCGGATCGCCTGGTGATCGACATCAATGGCGCATCCCTGGGGGCGCCGCTGACAGCCGCCACCGCCAACACGCCGATCACGGCCATTCGCTCGGCTCAGCGCACGCCGACTGACCTGCGGGTGGTCGTCGATCTGAATAAGGCGGTGACCCCGAAAAGCTTCACCCTGGCGCCCAACGCCCAGTACGGCAACCGACTGGTGGTGGACTTGTTCGACAACCCGGGCGATGCCGCGCCACCGCCTGCGCCGCCGACCAAAGTCGCCACAGTGCCGGCGGTGCCGGTCACGCCGACCGAGCCTGCTCTCAAGCTACCGCCGGCGCCTTCCGGCAAGCGCGATATCATCGTTGTGATCGATGCCGGTCACGGGGGGGAGGACCCGGGTGCCTCTGGCTCGCGAGGGCAGCGTGAAAAGGACGTGGTGTTGTCCATCGCCCGTGAGTTGCAGCGCCAGGTCAATGGTATGAAGGGCTTTCGCGCGGAGCTGACCCGTACCGGAGACTATTTCATCCCCTTGCGTGGCCGTACCGAAATCGCCCGCAAGAAGGGCGCGGACCTGTTCGTCTCGATCCATGCCGACGCCGCCCCTTCAAAAGCCGCGTTCGGGGCCTCGGTGTTTGCCCTGTCTGACCGGGGGGCCACCTCCGAGACCGCCCGTTGGCTGGCTGACAGCGAAAACCGTTCCGACCTGATTGGCGGTGCCGGTAACGTCAGCCTCGATGACAAGGACCGCATGCTCGCCGGCGTGCTGCTCGATTTGTCGATGACCGCCTCGCTGACGTCCAGCCTGAACGTCGGTCAAAAAGTCTTGAGCAACATTGGACGTGTCACGCCGCTGCACAAGCGACGCGTCGAGCAGGCCGGGTTCATGGTGCTCAAGTCACCGGATATCCCGTCGATTCTGGTGGAAACCGGGTTCATCTCCAACGCCAACGAAGCCTCGAAGCTGACATCCTCCAGCCACCAACAGGCCCTGGCCCGTTCCATCAGCAGCGGCGTGCGACAGTTCTTCCAGCAGAACCCGCCACCGGGCACCTACATCGCCTGGCTACGAGACTCCGGCAAGATCGCCCAGGGGCCGCGAGACCATCGGGTCAATCCTGGCGAAACCCTGGCAATGATCGCGGTGCGCTATCAGGTGTCGCCCGCGTCGTTGCGCAGTGCCAATAATCTCAAGAGCGACGAGCTCAAGATCGGCCAGACCCTGACCATTCCCGGCAACGAAGTGGTGGTCAAGCAATGAGCGATGAACTGACCGGCAGCACTGCCCGCATCGAACTGCTCAGCCCCCGGCTGGCGAACCAGATCGCTGCCGGTGAGGTGGTCGAGCGTCCGGCGTCGGTGATCAAGGAGTTGCTGGAGAACAGCCTCGACTCCGGGGCCCGGCGCATCGATGTGGATGTCGAGCAGGGCGGTGTCAAGCTGCTGCGTGTGCGCGATGACGGTGGCGGCATTCCTGCCGACGACCTGCCGTTGGCCCTGGCGCGCCACGCCACCAGCAAGATCCGCGATCTGGAAGACCTCGAGCGGGTCATGAGCCTGGGGTTCCGTGGCGAGGCGCTGGCCTCCATCAGTTCGGTGTCGCGCCTGACGCTCACCTCGCGTACCCGCGAAGCCGACCAGGCCTGGCAGGTCGAGACCGAAGGCCGGGACATGGCCTCTCGCGTCCAGCCCGCGGCCCATCCGGTGGGCACCTCGGTGGAAGTGCGCGACCTGTTCTTCAATACCCCGGCGCGGCGCAAGTTTCTCAAGGCCGAGAAGACCGAATTCGATCATTTGCAGGAAGTCATCAAGCGTCTGGCGCTGGCGCGTTTTGACGTGGCGTTCCATTTGCGCCACAACGGCAAGACCATCCTCAGCCTGCACGAGGCCCATGATGATGCGGCCCGTGCTCGACGCGTCGGCGCGGTGTGCGGTGCCGGGTTCCTGGAGCAGGCTCTGCCCATCGAAGTGGAGCGCAATGGCCTGCACCTGTGGGGCTGGGTCGGGCTGCCGACTTTTTCTCGCAGCCAGGCGGACTTGCAGTACTTTTACGTGAACGGGCGGGCGGTGCGCGACAAGCTGGTGGCCCATGCGGTGCGCCAGGCCTATCGCGACGTGTTGTTCAACGGTCGGCATCCAACGTTCGTGCTTTTTTTCGAAGTCGATCCCGCGGTGGTGGACGTCAACGTCCATCCCACCAAGCATGAAGTACGCTTCCGTGACGGGCGCATGGTGCACGATTTCCTTTACGGCACCTTGCACCGCGCCTTGGGCGATGTGCGCCCCGAAGATCAATTGGCGGCACCGGCGGCAGTTGCCGGCATGGTCCGGCCAACGGGGCTGGAGGCTGGCGAATTCGGGCCTCAGGGCGAAATGCGCCTGGCCGCCAACGCACTGCTGGAGCAACCCCAGCCCCAGCCGACCTACAACGCCGCCGGGACCGGCGCGGGCAGCGGTTACCAGTACCAATACACCCCGCGTGCGCAATCGAGCGTGCCCGCCGCCGAAGCTCAGGCGGCTTATCGCGAGTTCTTCAAGCCCCTGCCTGAGGCCGGTGCGGCGGCGTTGCCGGACGGCCAGGGTGACATTCCGCCACTGGGTTATGCCCTGGCGCAGCTCAAAGGCATCTATATCCTCGCGGAAAATGCCCAGGGCCTGGTCCTGGTAGACATGCATGCCGCCCACGAGCGGATCATGTACGAGCGGCTGAAGATCGCCATGGCCAGCGAAGGCCTTAGCGGGCAACCGCTATTGGTGCCTGAATCCCTGGCGGTCAGTCAGCGTGAGGCCGATTGCGCCGAGGAGCATGTGAGCTGGTTCCAGCGCCTGGGCTTTGAGCTGCAGCGCCTGGGCCCGGAAACCCTGGCGATCCGGCAGATCCCGGCGTTGTTGAAGCAGGCCGAGGCCAACCGACTGGTCAGCGACGTGCTGGCGGACCTGATGGAGTACGGCACCAGCGACCGGATCCAGGCGCACCTGAACGAACTGCTCGGCACCATGGCCTGCCACGGCGCAATCCGCGCCAACCGGCGTCTGGCCTTGCCGGAAATGAATGGCCTGCTGCGGGATATGGAAAACACCGAGCGCAGCGGCCAATGCAACCATGGCCGGCCGACCTGGACCCAACTGGGCCTGGACGACCTGGACAAACTGTTCCTGCGCGGTCGTTGATGAGCCAGTTACCACCTGCGATCTTTCTGATGGGGCCGACCGCAGCCGGCAAGACCGACCTGGCCATTGAGTTGACCAAAGTGCTGCCCTGCGAGCTGATCAGCGTCGATTCGGCCTTGGTCTACCGGGGCATGGACATCGGCACGGCCAAGCCGTCAAAAGAGCTGCTGGCCGAGTTCCCGCACCGACTGATCGACATCCTGGATCCGGCCGAAGCTTACTCGGCAGCGGATTTTCGTCGCGATGCCCTTCAGGCCATGGCCGACATCACCGCCAGAGGCAAGATTCCGCTGCTGGTGGGCGGCACGATGCTGTACTACAAGGCTCTGGTCGAGGGGCTGGCGGACATGCCGGCTGCCGATCCCAGCGTGCGCGCGCAGATCGAAGAAGAGGCTGCACGCCTTGGCTGGCAAGCCCTGCATGAGCAACTGGCGGTCATCGACCCGGAGTCGGCGGCCCGCATTCACCCCAACGACCCGCAACGGCTCAGCCGGGCGCTGGAGGTCTATCGGGTCAGCGGGCAGAGCATGACGGCCCTGCGACAGCGACAATCTGCGCAAAGTACTGAAGCAGCCGCTTCGGGAATGCAACAATTGCCCTATACTGTCGCCAATCTGGCCATCGCTCCGGCGAACCGGCAAGTGCTGCATCGGCGAATTGAACAAAGATTCACATTAATGTTGGAACAGGGATTCATAGACGAGGTCGTAGCCCTGCGTGAGCGAAGTGACCTGCATGCCGGGTTGCCGTCTATACGTGCGGTGGGTTATCGACAGGTCTGGGACTATCTGGACGGCAAGCTGACGTCAGCCGAGATGCAGGAGCGTGGAATCATTGCCACGCGCCAATTGGCGAAACGCCAGTTCACCTGGCTGCGGAGCTGGACTGACTTGCATTGGCTTGACAGTCTTGATTGCGACAATCTGCCGCGCGCCTTGAAATACCTTGGGACCATCTCCATATTGAGCTGAGTCCTTGCAATTGCCGTCTATCCTTGGGGGTGTGACGGCCCAAGCCATCTGATTCCGATTTTAATTATTGATCCTTAAAGGAGTGCGGCACATGTCAAAAGGGCATTCGCTACAAGACCCTTACTTGAACACTTTACGTAAAGAGAAAGTTGGGGTGTCCATCTATCTGGTCAACGGGATCAAACTGCAAGGCCATATCGAGTCTTTCGACCAGTTCGTCATCCTGTTGAAAAACACCGTCAGCCAGATGGTCTACAAGCACGCGATCTCGACAGTAGTGCCTGTGCGTGCGATTCGTCTGCCTAGCGCAACCGAATCCGAAGCCGGTGACGCTGAACCGGGTAACGCTTGATAGGAGTCTCCTTTGTTCTTTGAGCGCCACGGTGGGGGTGAGCGGGCCATTCTCGTTCACTTGGATGGACAAGACCCTGAGGCGCGCGAAGATCCGCAGGAGTTTCAGGAATTGGCACTTTCGGCCGGCGCCGAGACCGTCGCGTTTTTTAACGTGCCGCGTCATCGGCCAACCGCCAAATACCTGATAGGTAGCGGCAAGGTCGAGGAATTGCGCGACCTGGTCAAAACCGAGCAGGTCGACCTGGTGATTTTCAATCACATCCTCACGCCCAGTCAGGAGCGTAACCTCGAGCGTGTGTTCGAGTGTCGCGTGATCGACCGGACGGGGTTGATTCTCGATATCTTCGCCCAACGCGCCCGTACCCATGAAGGCAAGCTCCAGGTCGAACTGGCCCAGCTTGAGCACATGAGTACGCGCCTGGTTCGTGGCTGGACCCACCTTGAGCGGCAGAAGGGGGGGATCGGTCTGCGCGGTCCGGGTGAGACCCAGCTGGAAACCGACCGGCGCCTGCTGCGGGTTCGCCTGCGCCAGATCAAGGGGCGTCTGGAAAAGGTCCGCAGCCAGCGCGAGCAATCCCGGCGTGGCCGCAAGCGTGCTGATATCCCGACGGTTTCATTGGTGGGTTACACCAACGCCGGCAAATCGACGCTGTTCAATAACGTGACCCAGTCCGATGTCTACGCCGCCGACCAGTTGTTCGCCACGCTCGATCCGACCCTGCGCCGGCTCGATCTGGACGACCTCGGGCCGATTGTGCTGGCCGACACCGTGGGCTTCATTCGGCATTTGCCGCATAAGCTGGTGGAGGCTTTCCGGGCTACGCTCGAAGAGTCGAGCAACTCCGACCTGCTGCTGCACGTGATCGATGCCGCCGAGCCGGACCGGATGCTGCAGATCGAGCAGGTCATGGTGGTGCTGGGCGAGATCGGAGCCCAGGACTTGCCGATCCTCGAGGTATACAACAAACTCGATTTGCTCGAAGGCGTGGAGCCGCAGATCCAGCGTGATGCCGATGGCAAACCGCAGCGGGTCTGGTTATCGGCCCGCGACGGCTCCGGCCTCGACCTGCTCAAGCAGGCCGTGGCGGAGCTGCTGGGCAACGACTTGTTTGTTGGCACGCTGAAGTTGCCGCAACGTTTCGCTCGGCTGCGGGCCCAGTTCTTTGAGCTCGGAGCGGTGCAGAAAGAAGAACACGACGAAGAAGGCGTCTGCCTGCTGGCGGTTCGCCTGCCTCGGACGGAGCTCAATCGACTGGTCAGTCGCGAAGGGCTGCAGCCGATGGAATTCATCGAGCAACACACTTTGCAATAAAAGCCTGAGAAAGCTGTGTCAGGCATTCTGTAGCATTGGTCGGCGCGCCGTGGGTGCGTCTTTGCTTTATCAGATGGAGAGCGCTATGGCTTGGAATGAGCCGGGTGGCAACTCGAATAATCAGGATCCCTGGGGTGGAAAACGTCGTAACAACGGCGACCGCAAGGGGCCACCGGATCTCGACGAGGCCTTCCGAAAGCTGCAGGAAAGCCTGAACGGTTTGTTCGGTGGTGGTAAGAAACGCGGTGACGATGGTGGTGGCCGTTCGGGCAAGGGTGGCGGTTATGGCCTGCTCGGCATTGGTCTCGTCGTGCTCGCGGCTGTCTGGCTGTACAGCGCGGTATATGTCGTGGACGAGCAGGAGCAGGCCGTGGTGCTGCGCTTCGGCAAGTACTACGAGACTGTCGGTCCGGGTCTGAACATCTATTTCCCGCCGATCGACAAGAAGTTCATGGAAAACGTCACGCGTGAGCGTGCCTATACCAAGCAGGGCCAGATGCTCACCGAAGACGAGAACATCGTCGAAGTGCCGCTGACCGTGCAATACAAGATTTCCAATCTGCAAGACTTCGTACTGAACGTCGACCAACCGGAAATCAGCCTGCAGCACGCCACTGAAAGTGCCTTGCGTCATGTGGTGGGCTCTACCGCCATGGACCAGGTGCTGACTGAAGGTCGTGAGTTGATGGCCAGCGAAATCAAGGAGCGCCTGCAAAGGTTCCTCGATACCTATCGCACCGGTATCACCGTTACCCAGGTCAACGTTCAGAGCGCAGCGGCACCGCGTGAAGTCCAGGAAGCCTTCGATGACGTGATCCGTGCCCGTGAAGACGAGCAGCGTTCGCGCAACCAGGCCGAGACCTACGCCAACGGCGTCGTGCCGGAAGCCCGTGGTCAGGCCCAGCGCATCATTGAAGATGCCAACGGTTACCGCGACGAAGTGGTCTCCCGCGCCAAGGGTGAGGCGGATCGCTTCACCAAACTGGTGAGCGAGTATCGCAAGGCGCCTGAAGTCACCCGCGAGCGTCTGTACCTGGACACCATGCAGGAAGTCTTCAGCAACACCAGCAAGGTCCTCGTGACCGGCAACAAGAACGGCCAGAGCAATCTGCTGTACTTGCCGCTGGACAAGATGGTCGAAGGCGGTCGTAAAACCGGCACGCCACCGTCCAGCACGGCAGCGGCCAGCAATGAAGCCAATGCCCGCGCGGCGGCGGAGCAGCAGCAACAGCAAGCACGTACCAGGGAGAGTCGCTGATGAGCAATAAATCGCTGATCGCCCTTATTGTCGGTGTCGTCGTGGCGATCGCTGCCTGGAACTGCTTCTACATCGTGGCTCAGACCGAGCGTGCGGTGTTGCTGCAATTCGGTCGCGTGGTCCAGGCGGATGTCCAGCCGGGCCTGCATGTGAAAGTGCCGTACGTCAACAAGGTGCGTAAGTTCGATGCCCGCCTGATGACACTGGATGCACCGACACAACGCTTCCTGACGCTGGAAAAGAAAGCCGTGATGGTGGACGCCTACGCCAAGTGGCGCGTGAAAGATGCCGAGCGCTTCTACACCGCGACTTCCGGTCTCAAGCAGATTGCCGACGAGCGTCTGTCCCGTCGTCTTGAGTCGGGCCTGCGTGACCAGTTCGGTAAGCGTACGCTGCATGAAGTCGTGTCTGGTGAGCGTGATGCGCTCATGGCCGACATCACTCGTTCGCTGAACGCGATGGCGGAAAAAGAGCTGGGTATCGAAGTTGTCGATGTCCGGGTCAAGGCCATCGACCTGCCCAAGGAAGTGAACCGCAGTGTGTTCGAGCGGATGAGCACCGAGCGTGAGCGTGAAGCTCGCGAGCACCGCGCCAAGGGTAACGAGCTGGCTGAAGGCATCCGTGCCGACGCCGATCGTCAGCGTCGCGTATTGCTGGCCGAAGCCTACCGTGAATCGGAAGAGCTGCGCGGTGACGGTGATGCCCAGGCCGCTGCGATCTACGCCAAGGCCTATGGTCAGGATCAGGAGTTCTACGCGTTCTACCGTAGCCTGCGTGCCTACCGTGAAAGCTTTGCGGACAAATCCGACGTCCTGGTCCTTGACCCAAGCAGCGACTTCTTCCAGTACCTGGAAAAGTCCAAGCCTTGATGCGACGTTGACCTGAAGCACTCCGCCCGGCGGCTAAAGCGTCGGGCGGGGTGATCCTTTGGGAAAACGTGTGTATGATGCGGCAGCCGGGAAATTCCCGGCTTTTTTGCGTCTGCACGTTCGATTGCGGTTTTTGTTGCAGGCGTCGGGTTGAACGGCTCGACAGGTTTTTCGAGGAAAGTGCTTGGCGAGGCCGACTACAGGCCATTCGTCACGTTGCTCATGCGCGGGGTTTGCGCATGTGGCGGGCACTTTCTGCTTCACTCAAGGCTTGCCCGAGGGCTGGCCGCCCGGACCATAGGGGAATGGCGTAATGGCAACGGTAGACCGCTGGCTGCTGCCAGATGGCATCGAAGAAGTACTGCCACCGGAAGCTGCGCGTATTGAAGTAGCGCGTCGGCAGGTGTTGGATCTGTTCCAGAGCTGGGGTTACGAATTCGTCGTTACCCCGCATATCGAGTACCTGGAATCCCTGCTGACCGGCGCGGGCCAGGACCTGGATCTGCGCACCTTCAAGGTTATCGACCCGCAGTCGGGCCGGCAGATGGGCTTTCGTGCCGACATCACGCCGCAAGTGGCGCGTATCGACGCCCACACCCTGCGTCGTGAAGGTCCGAGCCGTCTGTGCTATGCCGGCAGTGTGCTGCACGCCCAGCCGCGCGCCCTGTCGTCTTCGCGCAGTCCGATCCAGCTGGGTGCCGAGTTGTATGGCGATGCGAGCCCGAGCAGCGACGTGGAAGTCATCAGCCTGATGCTTGCCATGCTGCAACTGGCCGACGTACCGGATGTCCACATGGACCTGGGCCACGTTGGCATCTATCGTGGCCTGGCGCGTGCGGCCGGTTTGTCCGGCGAAGTGGAGCAGCAGTTGTTCGATGCCTTGCAGCGCAAGGCCATCGATGAAGTGATCAGTCTGACCGAAGGCCTGCCGGCCGATCTGTCCGGCATGTTGCGGGCGCTGGTGGATCTGTGCGGCGGTCGCGAAGTGCTGGCCGCTGCCCGCGAGCGGCTGGCCCATGCGCCGGCGCCGGTGCTCGCGGCACTGGACGATTTGCTGGCGATTGCCGAGCGACTGTCGGTGCGTTTCCCCGAGTTGCCGCTGTACTTCGACCTGGGTGAACTGCGCGGTTATCACTACCACACCGGTGTGGTGTTCGCGGTGTTCGTGCCGGGGGTTGGCCAGTCCATCGCTCAGGGCGGTCGATACGATGATATTGGCGCCGACTTCGGTCGTGCCCGTCCGGCGACCGGCTTCTCTACCGATTTGAAAACCCTGGTGACCCTGGGGCGTGCTGAAGTCGAGCTACCGTCTGGCGGTATCTGGATGCCTGACAGTACGGATGCAGCACTCTGGCAGACGGTCTGCCAGTTGCGCAGTGAGGGTCAGCGTGTCGTCCAGGCCTTGCCTGGGCAGCCTTTGGCCGCCGCCCGTGAAGCGGACTGCGACCGGCAATTGATTCAGCAGAACGGGCTTTGGCAAGTATTGCCGCTGGCTTCTTGAGTTTTCCTGCCGGCCGCGGCCGGCACCAAGTTTGCGCGAATGAGGACAAGTGTTATGGGTAAGAATGTCGTAGTCCTGGGCACCCAGTGGGGTGATGAGGGCAAAGGCAAGATCGTTGATCTGCTGACCGAACATGCTGCCGCCGTAGTGCGCTACCAGGGTGGCCACAACGCAGGTCACACCTTGGTGATCGACGGTGAGAAAACCGTACTGCACCTGATTCCGTCGGGCGTGTTGCGCGAAGGCGTGCAGTGCCTGATCGGCAACGGGGTGGTGGTTGCCCCTGACGCCTTGTTGCGGGAAATCATCAAGCTGGAAGAGAAAGGCGTACCGGTGCGCGAGCGCCTGCGTATCAGCCCGTCCTGCCCGCTGATCCTGTCCTATCACGTTGCGCTGGACCAGGCCCGCGAAAAGGCCCGTGGCGAGCTGAAGATTGGCACCACCGGTCGCGGCATCGGCCCGGCCTACGAAGACAAGGTGGCCCGTCGTGGCCTGCGCATCGGTGACCTGTTTCACCGTGAGCGCTTCGCCGCCAAGCTGGGCGAGTTGCTGGACTACCACAACTTCGTTCTGGTCAATTACTACAAAGAGCCGGCCATCGACTTCCAGAAGACCCTGGATGAATGCATGGAGTACGCCGAGCTGCTCAAGCCGATGATGCTCGACGTCACTGCCGAGCTGCACGAGCTGCGTCGCGCTGGCAAGGACATCATGTTCGAAGGTGCCCAGGGGTCGCTGCTGGACATCGACCATGGTACCTACCCGTACGTCACCAGCTCCAACACCACTGCCGGCGGCATCGCCACCGGCTCGGGTTTCGGCCCGATGTACCTGGATTACATCCTCGGTATTACCAAGGCATACACCACTCGCGTCGGTTCGGGTCCGTTCCCGACCGAGCTGTTCGATGATGTTGGTGCGTTCCTGGCCAAGCGTGGCCATGAGTTCGGCGCCACCACTGGCCGTGCCCGTCGTTGCGGCTGGTTCGATGCCGTCATCCTGCGTCGCGCCATCGACGTCAACAGTATCTCGGGCCTGTGCCTGACCAAGCTGGACGTACTGGACGGCCTGGAAACCATCAACATCTGCGTGGGCTACAAGAATCAGGACGGCGCGGTCATCGACGCACCGACTGACGCTGACAGCTACATCGGTCTGGAGCCGGTATACGAGCAGATGCCAGGCTGGACTGAGTCGACCGTGGGTGCCAAGACCCTGGAAGAGCTGCCAGTAGCGGCTCGCAATTACATCAAGCGCGTCGAAGAGTTGGTCGGTGCACCGATCGACATTATTTCGACGGGGCCGGACCGCAACGAAACCATCGTTCTGCGTCACCCGTTTGCCTGATAAGCCGTTGATGTAAAACACAAAGGACCCTCGTTTGGGTCCTTTGTCGTTTCTGCCTGCCAGACGGCACGACACTTGCTATACACCATGAATAATAAGTGCTTCTTGTGAAGTGCCATCAAATTAATGGCGTTAGTAGAGGGATTCCCTGTGTCGGCCGTTCTCTCATTGTTACAAAGCCGCCTGTTGCGGCCTGTGTTCGTTACTCTTGGTGTCGCCCTTTTGGTGCAGGTGCTGGTCGCTGTCGCGCTGACGCGAAGCACGGTCACTGCGCTGGAGGCTGATCTGGAGGCGCGGCTCGGCGGCGACAGCCAGAAGTTGTCTGGCGAACTGGAGCAGGCCGGGCGTGAAGTCACGTCGAGCCTGGACAGCTTGTCTGCCAGCACTCGTCAGCGCCTCACCGCCGGTTTATCTGCGCGACTGAAGGATGAGCAGGCACAGTTGCGGGCGACGCTGGAAAAATCGCTCAAGGACTCTGCCAATGATATGGCGCAACTCCTGGCTTCGGTTGCGCCCCGCGCCATGTGGGACAGCGACGTGCCTGCGCTCTCCGAGTTTGCCCGTCGGGCCCAGCGCAATCCCAACGTACTCTTCGTCATTTATGACGACGCCACCGGCCAGCACCTGACTCGCTACCTGAATCGGGAGAACCCGATCAACAAGGCTTTGTTGGAGAAAGGCCAGGGCGACCGGGCGCTGGACAAGGTGTTGGACGCGGCGAAGAACGACCCTTCGGTGTATTACCTTGAGGCCTCGATCAACCCCAACGGCGTAGAGATCGGCAAGGTGTTGATGGGCGTTTCCACGGCCTCCGTTGAAGCTGACCTGGAGGCGTTGGACCAGCGCTTCTCGGCCTTGATCGCCAGTGGTGACCAGTTGGTGGGTGATAGCCTCAAGGGGGCGGCAGCCGACAGCGCCACGGCAATGCGCGGGCGCCTGGAGTCGGCTCAGTCCACCGCGACGCAAATGCAGGCCAACACCGCCACCACCGTACAGGACGCTGCGGGCACTTTGCGCTGGCGGATCGGCCTGGGTCTAGCGCTGGTGGGGTTTGGCGTGCTGGTGCTGCTGGCGGTGGTGTTGGGGCGGCGAGTGGTCAATCGTTTGAAACTGTTGATTGCCGCGATGAACGATCTGGCGGCGGGTGAGGGCGACCTGACCAAGCGCGTGCAAATCAGCAGCAAGGACGAAATCGGCGAGATGGCCTCGGCGGTCAATCGTTTTGTGGATAAGTTGCAGCCCATCGTGCGAGAGGCGGGGGATGTGGCCCAGCGCACCGGTGTGGAAATCGGTGCAATGACCTTGCGTAACTCCGGTGCCGATGCGGCGGCCGGAATGCAGCGTGATGAAGTGGCCGAGAGCTTGCGGGCGCTGTCGCAGATGGCCGATGAAGCGCAATCGGAAAGCCAGGCGATGCAGGCTGCCTTGCAGCAGGTGGTGGAGATTCGCAAGGCTACCGACGAAAACACCCGAACCTCGGCCAAGGTCGGTGGTTTGATCGAAGCGCTGGCAGGGCAGGTCGATACGGGGGCAAAAGTCATCGAGCGGCTGGCGCAACAGAGCGAGCAGATCGAAGTGGTGCTCACGGTCATTCACGGCATTGCCGAGCAAACCAACCTGCTGGCCTTGAACGCGGCCATCGAAGCGGCGCGGGCCGGGGAAACCGGGCGTGGGTTCGCAGTGGTTGCCGACGAGGTGCGGGCGCTGGCAAGCAAGACCCAGAGTTCGACCGGCGACATCCAGGCGCATATCGTCGCGCTGCAGCAGGGCGCTCGCGAGGCGGTGGCTGCCATCGGCCAGGCCGGGCGTCAGGCCAGTGAGGGGTTGTTGGTGTTGCGTGACAGCGCGCGCTTGCAGCAGTCGGTACAGACCTCTGTAGAGCAGGTGCATGCGGCCATCGGTCTGGCCACGCAAGCGGCGGCTCACCAGGCGCAAGGTGCGCAAGCGGTGCGTGGGCGGGTGGAAACCATTCACGCCCAGGCCGAGAAAGCGGCTCAGGCTGTGGTCGAGACCACGGCCAGTGGCAAGGTATTGGATAGTCTGGCGGCGCAGTTGAAGGCGAGCCTGGGGCAGTTCCGGGCTTGATGGGCTGGCCTCATCGCGAGCAGGCTCGCTCCCACATTGATCCACTGTGAACAGAGTATCTGTGAGCGCTGGAGATCCCGTGTGGGAGCGAGCCTGCTCGCGATAGCGGTTTCAGTGGCTCAGAGGCATCTTGTCGTCAGCCAATAAATCGCCAACCCCAGAAACGCAAAAACCCGCTTTCGCGGGTTTTTGTGAGTTCAAGGCCGTAACCTTGAAGCTTGAATTGGTGCCCAGAAGAAGACTCGAACTTCCACGACCTTGCGGTCACCAGCACCTGAAGCTGGCGTGTCTACCAATTTCACCATCTGGGCAGCATCTTCAGCGTTGCCGCTGTCGATGTGGCGCACTATACGGAGCGAGTTTTGATCTGTAAACCCCTGTTTTTGTTTTAGTAATTACCAGTCGGATTCCAGGGGCCGAAAATGCAAAAACCCGCTTTCGCGGGTTTTTGGGGAGCTGGCAGATCATTGATCTGTCGCTCGAAATTGGTGCCCAGAAGAAGACTCGAACTTCCACGACCTTGCGGTCACCAGCACCTGAAGCTGGCGTGTCTACCAATTTCACCATCTGGGCAGTATCGGCAACGTGTGTGCGTCGTCGATGGCGCGCACTATACGGAGCGTGTTTTTAACTGTAAACCCCTCACGAGAAAAAAACCGCTAAATTTCACGAGCGGTGCATTTCCGGGCTTCAAGAGGGGTCAAAAGGCTTCAGAAAAAGGCATTGGATGCTTGAAATTTCCCGTTTCATTACGCCTATGCCAAACTAACCCGCATATAGACAAGGTGAAAACTCTCTAATGGCCGATTGGCAGTCCCT
The DNA here is from genome assembly GCF_900156295.1 of Pseudomonas sp. A214. NCBI lineage: Bacteria > Pseudomonadati > Pseudomonadota > Gammaproteobacteria > Pseudomonadales > Pseudomonadaceae > Pseudomonas > Pseudomonas sp. A214. The sequence continues at coordinate 134,249 of NZ_LT707062.1, read as the reverse complement.
CGATCCCGAGGCCGCTCGTGAAGCGGAAAAATACGAAAACCCTATTCCTAGCCGCGAACTGATCCTGGCGCATCTCGCCGATCGGGGTTCGCCTGCTAGCCGCGAGCAACTGGTCGAAGAGTTCGGTCTGACCACCGAAGACCAGCTCGAAGCCCTGCGCCGCCGTCTGCGCGCCATGGAGCGCGATGCGCAGTTGATCTACACCCGGCGCGGCACCTATGCGCCCGTGGACAAGCTTGACCTGATCCTGGGCCGCATCGCCGGTCACCGTGACGGTTTCGGCTTCCTGATCCCGGACGACGGCAGCGACGACCTGTTCATGAGCCCGGCGCAGATGCGTCTGGTGTTTGACGGTGACCGGGCTTTGGCCCGGGTTTCCGGCCTGGACCGCCGCGGCCGCCGTGAAGGCGTGATCGTCGAAGTAGTGTCCCGTGCCCACGAAAGCATCGTCGGCCGTTACTTTGAAGAAGGTGGCATCGGCTTTGTTGTCGCCGACAACCCGAAGATCCAGCAGGAAGTGCTGGTCACCCCGGGCCGCAATGCCAACGCCAAGGTCGGTCAGTTCGTCGAGGTGAAAATCACCCACTGGCCAACCCCGCGCTTCCAGCCCCAGGGCGATGTGGTGGAAGTGGTCGGCAACTACATGGCCCCAGGCATGGAAATCGATGTTGCCTTGCGCACCTACGACATTCCCCACGTCTGGCCCGAAGCGGTCCTGAAAGAAGCCGCCAAGCTCAAACCGGAAGTCGAAGAGAAAGACAAAGAGAAGCGCATCGACCTGCGTCACCTGCCGTTCGTCACCATCGATGGCGAAGACGCCCGGGACTTCGACGACGCGGTCTACTGCGAAGCCAAGCCTGGCAAGCTGCGCCTGTTCTCCGGCGGCTGGAAGCTGTACGTGGCGATTGCCGATGTTTCCAGCTACGTGAAACTCGGCTCGGCGTTGGACGCCGAAGCCCAGGTGCGCGGCAACTCGGTGTATTTCCCCGAGCGCGTCGTACCGATGCTCCCAGAGCAACTGTCCAACGGCTTGTGCTCGCTCAATCCTCACGTCGATCGCCTGGCCATGGTTTGCGAGATGACCATCTCCAAATCCGGCGAGATGACCGACTACTGCTTCTACGAGGCGGTGATCCATTCCCACGCCCGTCTGACCTACAACAAGGTCAGCGCGATGCTGGAAACCCCGAAACTTGCCGAATCGCGCAAGCTTCGTGGCGAATACACCGATGTCGTGCCGCATCTCAAAGAGCTGTACTCGCTCTACAAAGTGCTGCTGGCGGCCCGTCACGTGCGTGGCGCGATCGATTTCGAAACTCAGGAAACCCGGATCATCTTCGGCTCCGAGCGCAAGATCGCCGAGATTCGTCCGACGGTGCGCAACGATGCCCACAAGCTGATCGAGGAATGCATGCTGGCCGCCAACGTCGCCACTGCTGAGTTCCTGAAGAAGCACGAGATTCCTGCGCTGTACCGGGTCCACGATGGCCCGCCGCCGGAGCGCCTGGAAAAACTGCGGGCCTTCCTCGGTGAGCTCGGCCTGTCCTTGCACAAAGGCAAGGACGGTCCGTCGCCCAAGGATTACCAGGCCCTGCTGGCCAGTATCAAGGATCGTCCGGATTTCCACCTGATCCAGACCGTGATGCTGCGCTCGTTGAGCCAGGCGGTATACAGCGCCGATAACCAGGGCCACTTCGGCCTGAATTACGAAGCTTATACCCACTTTACGTCGCCGATCCGTCGTTACCCTGACTTGCTCACGCATCGGGCGATCCGCAGCGTGATCCACTCGAAGATGGACACCCCGCACGTCAAACGTGCCGGTGCGATGACCATTCCCAAGGCGCGCATCTACCCCTACGACGAGGCGGCCCTGGAACAACTCGGCGAGCAGTGCTCAATGAGCGAGCGCCGTGCCGATGAAGCGACTCGTGACGTAGTGAACTGGCTCAAGTGCGAGTTCATGAAGGATCGCGTGGGTGAGTCGTTCCCGGGCGTGATCACTGCCGTGACCGGTTTTGGCCTGTTCGTCGAGCTGACCGACATCTACGTCGAAGGCCTGGTGCACGTCACCGCGCTGCCGGGCGATTACTACCACTTCGACCCCGTGCATCACCGCTTGGCGGGTGAGCGCACCGGCCGCAGCTTCCGTCTTGGCGATACGGTCGAAGTGCGGGTCATGCGCGTTGATCTCGACGAGCGCAAGATCGACTTCGAGATGGCGGAAAAAACCATCAGCGCGCCGATTGGCCGCAAGAAGCGCGGCACTGAAACTTCTGCGCCTGCGGCCAAGACCGCCGCCGAGCCTGCTGCGGCCAAGTCCGGGCGTCGCGGCCCGGCCAAGGAAAAGGCCGTCGAAGCCTATCGCCCAAGCGATGCGGCGGCAAAAAACGCCGAGCTGCGCAAAAGTCGTGAGATGAAACAGGCGTTGCTCGCCGAAGCCAAGAGCGGCGGTAAAGCGGCGTCTGGGGGAAAGACCGGACGGTCGGCGCCGGACAAGGCGACCGGCAAGCCGAGCAAACACCGTAAAGGCCCGCCGAAAGCGGGCTCGGCCCCAGCCAAGAGCGGCGGGGCGCGTAAACCCAAGGCCAAGTCATGAGTCAGTTGGAAAAAATCTACGGTGTGCATGCCGTGGAAGCATTGCTGCGTCACCATCCCAAGCGGGTCAAGCAGATCTGGCTGGCGGAAGGCCGCAGTGATCCGCGGGTCCAGACCCTGATCGAGCTGGCTGGCGAGAATCGCGTAGCGGTCGGCCAGGCTGAACGGCGGGAAATGGACGCCTGGGTTGAAGGTGTGCACCAGGGGGTGGTGGCTGAGGTCAGCCCGAGCCAGGTCTGGGGCGAGGCGATGCTCGACGAGTTGCTCGATCGCACCGAAGGCGCGCCATTGTTGCTGGTACTGGATGGCGTGACCGATCCTCACAACCTTGGCGCTTGCCTGCGCTCGGCCGATGCGGCGGGTGCATTGGCGGTGATCGTACCTAAAGACAAGTCGGCGACGTTGACGCCGGTGGTGCGTAAAGTCGCCTGTGGCGCGGCGGAAGTTATCCCGTTGGTGGCCGTGACCAATCTGGCGCGTACCCTGGAGAAACTCCAGCAGCGTGGCCTGTGGGTGGTCGGCACGGCGGGCGAGGCCGAGGTCAGCATTTATGACCAGGACCTGACGGGCCCGACGATCCTGATCATGGGGGCCGAAGGCAAGGGCATGCGGCGCCTGACCCGCGAGCATTGCGACTACCTGGTCAAGCTGCCGATGGCCGGCAGTGTCAGCAGCCTCAACGTTTCGGTCGCGACCGGCGTGTGTCTGTTCGAGGCTCAGCGCCAGCGTAGCGTCAAGGCTGCTGCGGCCGCCAAGAAGTCCTGATCCAGTTGTATTCCTTTGGGAGCGAGCCTGCTCGCGATAGCGGAGTGCCGTTCAACGCAAATGTTGAATGGAGCGCCCTCATCGCGAGCAGGCTCGCTCCCACATTGGTTTGTGTGGGTAAGGATTGGTGGTTGTTCAAATAATCACCAATCACCTTGCGCCGCCCTCGGCCCTTCTCTACAATTGCGCCCCTTGCTGTGATGGCAGGCACTTATGTGTCTAGCGTCCACAAGTCCATAAGTGTCATTCACTCCTTGTCTGACCGTTTTTGAGCGGCAGGCTACAACCCGTAAGGAGCATTCATGCGTCATTACGAAATCATCTTTTTGGTCCACCCGGATCAAAGCGAGCAAGTCGGCGGCATGGTTGAGCGTTACACCAAGCTGATCGAAGAAGACGGCGGCAAAATCCACCGTCTGGAAGATTGGGGCCGTCGTCAACTGGCCTATGCAATCAACAATGTTCACAAGGCTCACTACGTGATGCTGAACGTTGAATGCACCGGCAAGGCCCTGGCCGAGCTGGAAGACAACTTCCGCTACAACGATGCAGTGATCCGTAACCTGGTCATCCGTCGCGAAGAAGCCGTCACCGGCCAATCCGAGATGCTCAAGGCTGAAGAAAACCGCAGTGAGCGCCGTGAGCGTCGCGACCGTCCTGAGCACTCTGACAGCGCCGATGGCGATGACAGCGATAGCGACAGCGACAACAGCGATAACGCTGACGAGTAATCCACGGACCTTTTAAGGAGCCAATCACATGGCACGTTTCTTCCGTCGTCGTAAATTCTGCCGCTTCACCGCTGAAGACGTGAAAGAGATCGATTACAAAGATCTCAACACTCTGAAAGCCTACGTATCCGAGACCGGCAAAATCGTTCCAAGCCGTATCACCGGTACCAAAGCTCGTTATCAGCGTCAGCTGGCCACCGCTATCAAGCGCGCCCGCTTCCTGGCCCTGCTGGCCTACACCGACAGCCACGGCCGCTGAGACCGGGCAGTCGACACGTAGCAAAGGATTGAATGCATGCGCGCCTTAGCTGAGTTCATCATGCGCGGTCGTATGCAGGCCACTCTGGTAGTGGCTGGATGCGCGGCATTGCCGTTGTTGTATTGGTTGGGTGCTGCCGCGGTGAGTCTTGTACTCCTGCGGCGCGGATTGAAGGACGCCCTTGGCGTTCTTGCTCTGGGACTGCTGCCGGCTTTGCTCTGGTGGTTGTATTCCGCTGACCCGCGGGCACTGATGGTGCTGCTGGGGTCTTCGGCGCTGGCGTTGGTGTTGCGCGCAAGCGAATCCTGGAACCGCGTGCTGCTGGTCAGCATAGCGATGGGAGTGGTGTTTTCAGTGGTGCTCGGGGTGGCTTTCGCGCCCCAGATCGAGATGCTGTCGCAGGCTTTGATAAAAATCCTGCCCGAGGCCCTCGGTGATCTCTACCAGCAGATGTCGGTAGAGGAGCAAGCGCGTTTCGCGTCCCTGATCGCACCGGTCCTGACCGGCCTGATTGCGGCCTTGTTACAAATCGTCAGTGTGCTGAGCCTGATTATCGGGCGCTACTGGCAGGCGTTGTTGTACAACCCGGGTGGTTTTGGTCGCGAATTTCGCGCCATCCGTTTCCCGCTTGGGCTGGCGATGTTGCTGCTGGCGGGCATGCTTCTGGGGCCGAACTTCGGTCCGCAGATGGCCATGCTCACGCCGTTGTGCAGTGTACCGCTGGTATTTGCCGCTCTGGCCCTGATTCACGGGCTGGTGGCGCAAAAGCGACTGGCCAGGTTCTGGCTGGTGGGGTTGTACGTCACGTTGTTGCTGTTCATGCAGCTGATCTATCCGTTGCTGGTGGTCCTGGCCATCGTCGACAGCCTGATTGATTTTCGCGGTCGTATGGCGCCGAAAGACGCCGACAACGCGAACGGTGAAGGTTAAAAGTTAGAGGATTTTCACATGCAACTGATCCTTCTGGAAAAAGTCACCAACCTGGGCAACCTGGGTGACAAAGTAAACGTTAAGGCCGGTTACGGTCGTAACTACCTGCTGCCTTACGGCAAAGCCACCGCTGCGACCGCTGCCAACCTGGCCGCGTTCGAAGAGCGTCGCGCTGAGCTGGAAAAAGCCGCAGCAGACCGTAAGACCTCGGCTGAAAGCCGTGCTGCCCAACTGGCCGAGCTGGAAGTGACCATCACTGCCACCGCTGGCGACGAAGGCAAGCTGTTCGGTTCGATCGGTACTCACGACATCGCTGACGCACTGACCGCCTCTGGCGTTGAAGTGTCGAAGAGCGAAGTTCGTCTGCCGAACGGCACCATCCGCAACGTAGGCGAATTCGACGTGGCCGTGCACCTGCACGCCGAAGTTGAAGCCACCGTACGCGTTGTCGTGGTAGCAGCTTAAGCAATACCTGTCGGCTGGCACCCTCGGGTACTAGTCGGTAACATCGGGCACGATCCTGTTTACAGGTCGTGCCCTTTGTCTTTCTGCAATTGCTGATTTTCAAAACCCCCTGCGTTTCCAAAAGAATCAAGTGGCCATGAACGAAATCACCGCTCCCGAGCAATACGATCTGCAAACCGCAGCCCTGAAGGTGCCTCCGCACTCCATCGAGGCCGAACAGGCCGTGCTCGGTGGTCTGATGCTGGACAACAACGCCTGGGAACGCGTGCTCGATCAAGTATCCGACGGCGATTTCTACCGACATGACCACCGCCTGATTTTCCGTGCCATCGCAAGATTGGCCGATCAGAACATGCCGATCGACGTGGTGACCCTGGCCGAGCAATTGGACAAGGAAGGCCAGACGTCTCAGGTTGGCGGCCTCGGTTACCTGGGTGAGTTGGCAAAAAACACGCCGTCTGTCGCCAACATCAAGGCCTATGCCCAGATCGTGCGCGAACGGGCGACCTTGCGCCAATTGATCGGTATCAGCACCGAAATCGCGGACAGCGCCTTCAACCCGGAAGGCCGAACCGCTGCCGAGATCCTCGATGAAGCGGAACGGCAAATCTTCCAGATCGCCGAGGCCCGGCCAAAAACCGGTGGCCCGGTGAGCGTCAACGATCTGCTGACCAAGGCCATCGACCGCATCGACACCCTGTTCAACACCGACAACGCCATCACCGGCCTGTCCACCGGCTACACCGACCTCGATGAGAAGACCAGCGGCCTGCAGCCATCGGACCTGATCATCGTCGCTGGCCGTCCGTCCATGGGTAAAACCACCTTTGCGATGAACCTGGTGGAAAACGCCGTGCTGCGCAGTGACAAGGCCGTTCTGGTGTACTCCCTGGAGATGCCAGGTGAATCGCTGATCATGCGTATGCTCTCGTCCCTGGGGCGTATCGACCAGACCAAGGTCCGTTCCGGCCAACTGGAAGATGACGACTGGCCGCGCCTGACTTCGGCGGTCAACCTGCTCAACGACCGCAAGCTGTTCATCGACGATACTGCCGGTATCAGCCCTTCGGAAATGCGCGCCCGGACCCGTCGCCTGGTGCGTGAGCACGGTGATATCGCGCTGATCATGATCGACTACCTGCAGTTGATGCAGATTCCGGGCTCCAGTGGCGACAACCGGACCAACGAGATTTCCGAAATCTCCCGTTCCCTCAAGGCCCTGGCCAAGGAATTCAACTGCCCGGTGGTGGCGCTCTCTCAGTTGAACCGTTCCCTGGAACAGCGCCCCAACAAACGCCCGGTGAACTCCGACTTGCGTGAATCCGGAGCGATCGAGCAGGACGCCGACGTGATCATGTTCGTCTACCGTGACGAGGTGTACCACCCGGAGACGGAGCACAAGGGCATCGCCGAAATCATCATCGGCAAGCAGCGTAACGGCCCGATCGGCTTCATTCGCCTGGCCTTTATCGGTAAATACACCCGATTCGAGAACCTGGCGCCGGGTAGCTACAATTTTGATGATGATGAGTAAGTTCGTCGTCGCCTGAACTGGCCCCATCGTCGGAACGCCGCCCGGAGCAGGCTCGTTCCCACAGTTGACCGAGTTCCTTCAAAGGGAATGCGATTCAATGTGGGAGCGAGCCTGCTCGCGATGAGGGCGTCACCATTTCCGACCATAGTCGTCGGAATTGGTCAAATTTTGTGCTATATTCCGCGCCCGCGATTTTTCATCTTTCATACCGGTCATCGACATGCAAGCAGCCAAGCCGTTATTTGACTATCCCAAGTACTGGGCCGAATGTTTCGGCCCCGCGCCGTTCCTGCCCATGAGCAGGGAGGAGATGGATCAGCTCGGCTGGGATTCGTGCGACATCATCATCGTGACCGGTGATGCCTACGTCGATCACCCGTCGTTCGGCATGGCGATCATCGGTCGGCTGCTGGAAGCCCAGGGCTTTCGCGTCGGGATCATTGCCCAGCCAAACTGGCAGTCCAAAGACGACTTCATGAAGCTCGGCGAGCCGAACCTGTTTTTTGGCGTCGCGGCCGGCAACATGGACTCGATGATCAACCGCTACACCGCCGACAAGAAAATCCGTTCCGACGACGCCTACACCCCGGGTGGCATGGCGGGCAAGCGGCCGGACCGTGCGAGCCTGGTCTACAGCCAGCGCTGCAAGGAAGCCTACAAGCATGTGCCGATCGTGCTCGGCGGTATCGAAGCCTCCCTGCGCCGCATCGCCCATTACGATTACTGGCAGGACCGGGTGCGCAACTCGATCCTGATCGACGCCTGCGCCGACATCCTGCTCTACGGCAACGCCGAGCGGGCGATTGTCGAAGTCGCCCAGCGCCTGTCCTATGGCCACAAGATTGAAGACATCACCGATGTCCGTGGCACCGCGTTCATCCGCCGCGACACCCCGCAAGGCTGGTACGAGGTCGATTCCACCCGCATCGACCGCCCGGGCAAGATCGACAAGATCATCAACCCGTATGTGAACACCCAGGACACCGCTGCCTGCGCCATCGAGCAAGAGAAAGGTCCGGTTGAAGACCCGAGCGAAGCCAAGGTCGTGCAGATTCTGGCGAGCCCGCGCATGACTCGCGACAAGACCGTGATTCGTCTGCCGTCGGTGGAAAAGGTTCGTGGCGATGCGGTGCTCTACGCTCACGCCAACCGCGTGCTGCACCTGGAAACCAACCCGGGCAACGCCCGTGCTCTGGTGCAGAAGCATGGTGAAGTCGATGTCTGGTTCAACCCACCACCCATTCCGATGACCACTGAGGAAATGGACTACGTGTTTGGCATGCCTTACGCGCGTGTTCCGCACCCGGCGTACGGCAAGGAAAAGATCCCGGCCTACGAGATGATCCGTTTCTCGGTGAACATCATGCGTGGCTGCTTTGGCGGCTGCACCTTCTGCTCGATCACCGAGCACGAAGGCCGGATCATCCAGAACCGCTCTGAAGAATCGATCATTCGCGAGATTGAAGAGATCCGCGACAAGGTCCCGGGCTTCACCGGCGTCATTTCCGACCTCGGCGGCCCGACCGCGAACATGTACCGCATTGCCTGCAAGAGCACGGAAATCGAATCCGCGTGCCGCAAGCCATCCTGTGTGTTCCCCGGTATCTGCCCGAACCTCAATACCGACCATTCTTCGCTCATCCAGCTGTACCGCAGCGCCCGGGCATTGCCTGGGGTGAAGAAGATCCTGATTGCCTCCGGCCTGCGTTACGACCTGGCGGTCGAGTCGCCGGAATACGTCAAGGAACTGGTGACCCACCACGTGGGTGGTTACCTGAAGATCGCCCCGGAACATACCGAGGAAGGTCCGCTCAACCAGATGATGAAACCGGGCATCGGCAGCTATGACAAATTCAAGCGGATGTTCGAGAAGTACACCAAGGAAGCCGGCAAAGAGCAGTACCTGATTCCATACTTCATCGCCGCCCACCCGGGCACCACCGACGAAGACATGATGAACCTGGCTCTGTGGCTCAAGGGCAACGGTTTCCGCGCTGACCAGGTGCAGGCGTTCTATCCGTCGCCGATGGCCACCGCCACGGCCATGTACCATTCGGGCAAGAACCCGCTGCGTAAGGTCACCTACAAGAGCGACGCGGTGACCATCGTCAAGAGCGAGGAGCAGCGCCGCCTGCACAAGGCCTTCTTGCGTTATCACGACCCCAAGGGCTGGCCGATGCTGCGCGAAGCGCTGACCCGCATGGGTCGCGCCGACCTGATCGGGCCGGGCAAGAATCAATTGATTCCGTTGCACCAGCCAGCCACCGACAGCTACCAGAGCGCCCGTCGCAAGAACTCGACGCCGGCTGGCAGCCACAAGGTAGGCAAGGAAACCACCAAGATCCTGACCCAGCACACCGGTCTGCCACCGCGCGCCAGCGACGGCGGCAACCCGTGGGACAAGCGCGAGCAGGCCAAGGCCGCGGCATTCGCCCGCAACCAGCAGGCCGCCAAGGAGCGCAAGGACGCCGCCAAGGGCAAAGGGCCGAAACCGGCGCGCAAGCCAGTCGTACCGCGCTGATCGCCAAGCCACATTGCAAACGCCAGCTTAAAAGCTGGCGTTTTGCTTTCTAGCGGCTGTGCTACTCGTTTGCTATCGTGGCGACCGCCAATGCCAGTCAGTTCCGTGCAATAAAGCCAAACACCGCTCTTGTCAGTGTTGGCCCTGGGAGGGCCCGGCTTGCCCGCAATCACGGCCACACAGGCAATAAAGTTCTCACCCTCGGATTTTCAAGGACGATTCATATGAGTACCCCTTTACCGGGTATCGGCATGGACTACAGCCCCTCCCAGTTCATGGCCCGCCAACGCATCGAAAGCCAGATCAACCTGCCGCGCCTGTTCGCGGCCATCGACGCCGATCCCAGTATCGTCGGCGCTGGCGTGGTGTACATCGATGCCGAATTCAACGTGGTGACCCTGCGCGAGTTCAAGCCGATTTGCAGTATCAAGCCCAAGCGGATCATCTTGCGCGAGGCGCAGAAGTACATTGCGCCGGCTCAGTTTGCTGATCAGGTAAAGAACAACCCGCGTGAGTCTCGTTTAGTGGGAGAGGCTGTCAATACGACGTTATCCTGCGCTGGCGCCATTCTGGGCTGGATTGTGGTTTTCAGTGGCACGATCGCAGTTCCATTTACAGCGGGTGCAAGCCTGGTTGTCACAGCCGTGGGGGCAACCGCCGCCGCTGCCAGTACTGCGCAGTGCGTGGTTGGGAGCATGCGTACCTACAACGAACTCAACGATCCAGCAGCTAATGATGATATGGACAGTGAGGACTGGTATCGCTACGCAATGCCAGTGTTGGATGCCGCATCATTGCTGGGAGCCGGGGCATCCACTTTAACAACGCTCAAACTCTTGCAAGCGAGGAAGGTCTCGACTGGCAGGAGTTGGTACGAGCTTTCCAAAGGTTTGACTCGTCAGCAAAGAAAGGCATTGACCAAAGAGTTGTTAACACTGAAGGACCCAAGCCTGACTAACAAACTATTAAAGCTTCGCCAGCGTTCGGGGACGCTTGCAAAGCGTTTCACGGCTACCCAGATCAATCACGCGACCGTGACCCAGATTCGCGACTCTCTGGGGGCAGCCATCGGCTTAACGGGCAGTAGCTTGTCTGGGAACCTGAAGACAATTGCCGTGGGGCTGTATGAGGAAGTTGAATAATGGACCGCAAGCATTCATTGAACGCTTTCCTCGCTCATTATTTTCCAACCTTCATCTGCGCTTTTTTTCTAGCCTGTTTCGCGGTTTCCGCTTCAATTTCATTAGTCTCTAGCACTTACTTTCGAGGCGATCCTGAACGGGCCAAGTATTCTTTTCTGGTTGCGTTGATCCTCTCTTTGCTCTTGGCGTTGAGCCATTTCGTCATGATCAGGGGGCGGTCATGGGGTGTTCGTGCCATCGTTGTGTTCTATCTGGCGTGTCTCTTCACGGTCCTCCCCACCTACGGCTACAAGCCGCATCCTTTTGCCTATGTGACGGGGTTGTTGTTCCCGTTGCTGGGGCTGCTATTGCTCAACAGTAAGCGCCATCGAGAGATGCGCCAGAAATTGTCGGAGTTGCGCGAGGAGCGTATGGCGATAAGGTCTGCCGTCCGTTTACAGAAGAAAAGGAAAGGACGCTAGATGGAAAACTATCCGACTTTCATCCATTTTATGAAGCGCTACTTTCCGACCTTCATCGCAACGATATTCGTGGCGAAAATATCGTGTTTACTCGCGCTCTTTGCTCTTCTCGACAGTTTTTTTGTGCGCGCTACGTTGTCGAGCCAAGCGAAAATTTCCGCTGTATGCATTGCTATTTGTACGTTGGTTCTGGTCCATAGCAACTTTATGGTCGTGCGCGGCAGAGCGGGTTGGGTCTGGGTGTTTGCCGGGCTTTTTGTGGTCTGTCTGTTGTGTGTCTTGCCGACTATTGGTTATCGCCCGAATCGATTCGTTTATGCGGCGGGTCTGTTTTTTCCATTGCTCGGGCTGCTATTGCTCAACAGCAAACGTCACCGCGAAATGCGCAGCAAGCTGGTAGAAGTCCGCCGCCAACGCGAACTCTTCATCCAGGCCGCCAAAGCCTCCCGCTCACGGCGTTGAGTCGATTCGCTACCGCCGCTGCCACATTTATGTGCTTAGCTTTGCACCCGAATGCGAGCATCGCGCGCTTTTAGTGCTCTACTGCCTTGAGTAGACGAAGAAAGTGTCCGGCTTGCCTGCATGGCATAAGTCTTGCGCCGCTTTCGATAACGCCCAGGCTCGCAGGAGGTACGTCGTGTCGATTCACGTCGCATTGCACCATGTCACGCATTACCGATACGACCGCGCTGTCGAGCTCGGTCCGCAGATCGTTCGCCTGCGCCCGGCGGCCCACAGCCGCACGCGCATTCTTTCTTATGCGCTGAAGGTCGCGCCCGATCAGCACTTCATCAACTGGCAGCAGGATCCCCAGGGCAATTACCTGGCGCGGTTGGTGTTTCCCGAGAAAACCCGGGAGCTGCGCATTGAAGTCGATCTGCTGGCTGAAATGGCGGTGTTCAATCCGTTCGACTTTTTCCTGGAGCCCTACGCGGAAAAAATCCCGTTCACCTATGCCGCCGACGAGCGCAAGGAGTTGGCGCCTTACCTTGAAACCCTGCCGTTGACGCCGAGATTCCAGGCCTATCTGGACGGCATCGACCGCACGCCGTTGCCGGCGGTGGATTTCCTGGTGGCGCTCAACCAGCGCCTGAGCGAAGACATCAACTACCTGATCCGTATGGAACCGGGCGTCCAGACCCCGGAGCACACCCTGGAGCATGCGTCCGGTTCCTGCCGCGACTCGGCCTGGTTGCTGGTGCAGTTGTTGCGCAACCTTGGCCTGGCCGCGCGGTTCGTTTCCGGCTACCTGATCCAGTTGACCGCCGACGTGAAAAGCCTCGACGGTCCGTCCGGTACCGAGGTGGATTTCACCGACTTGCATGCCTGGTGCGAGGTCTACCTGCCCGGTGCCGGCTGGATCGGCCTGGATGCGACGTCCGGGTTGTTCGCCGGTGAAGGGCATATCCCGTTGGCCTGTAGTCCCGATCCGTCCTCGGCGGCGCCCATCAGTGGCTTGGTGGAACCGTGCGAGTGCGAATTCAGCCACGAAATGTCCGTCGAGCGGATCTGGGAAGCGCCACGGGTCACCAAGCCCTACACCGAAGAGCAGTGGCTGGCGATTCAGGCGTTGGGCCGGAAAATTGATGCCGACCTGCTGGAAGGCGATGTGCGCCTGACCATGGGGGGCGAACCGACCTTCGTCTCGATTGATGACCCGGACGGCGCCGAATGGAACACCGCCGCGCTGGGGCCGGACAAACGTCGCCTCTCCGCCGAGCTGTTCCAGCGCATGCGCAAGCATTATGCGCCCCAGGGGCTTGTGCATTTTGGCCAGGGCAAGTGGTACCCCGGTGAGCAGTTGCCGCGCTGGTCGCTCAACTGCTATTGGCGGCGTGACGGAGTGCCGATCTGGCACAACAGCGCGTTGATCGCTGACGAGCAGCAGGACTACGGCGCCGACGGCGAAATGGCCGGGCGCTTTCTGACAAGCGTTGCCGAGCGTTTGAAAATTCCTGCGCGATTCGTGTTCCCAGCCTACGAGGACAATTTCTATTACCTCTGGCGCGAAGGTGCATTGCCATCGAACGTCACGGCCCAGGACCCCCGCCTGGAAGATGCTTTGGAGCGGGAACGGTTGCGCAAGGTCTTCAGTCAGGGCCTGGATAAAGTGATCGGGCAGGTCCTGCCGCTGGCGCGTACCGCCAAGGGCGATCAATGGCAAAGCGGTCGATGGTACCTGCGCGATAGTCACTGCCGGTTGGTTCCGGGGGATTCGCCCTTGGGCTACCGCCTGCCATTGGCTTCCCAGCCCTGGGTGACAGCGGCCGAATACCCCTTCATTCATCCCACCGACCCGAACCAGGACCTGCCGGTGCTGCCCGATGCCGAACGCCTGGCCCGTCATGGTGAGCCGGCAACCGAGCAGGATCGTGCCCCGCAGATTGACGAATCCGCCGACTGGCTGACCCGCACGGCGTTTTGTGCCGAGGCTCGCGAGGGGCGTTTGTACCTGTTCATGCCGCCCCTGGAGCGGGTCGAGGATTATCTGGAACTGGTCAGCGCCATCGAAGCGACAGCCGAGGAGCTGCATTGCCCGGTACTGTTGGAAGGCTACGAGCCACCGAGCGACCCGCGCCTGAGTAACTTTCGCATCACCCCCGATCCGGGTGTGATCGAGGTTAACGTGCAGCCGTCCGCGACCTGGGATGAACTGGTCGAGCGCACCGAGTTTCTTTACGAAGAGGCGCGACAGACCCGGCTGACCACCGAGAAATTCATGATCGACGGTCGGCACACCGGCACCGGTGGTGGCAACCATTTCGTACTGGGGGGCGCAACCCCGGCCGACTCTCCCTTTCTACGGCGCCCTGACCTGCTGCGCAGTCTGATCAGCTACTGGCATAACCACCCGTCGTTGTCCTACCTGTTTTCCGGCTTGTTCATCGGCCCGACGTCCCAGGCGCCCCGGGTGGACGAAGCGCGCAACGATGCGTTGTATGAGCTGGAAATTGCCTTCGCACAAATGCCGCAACCTGGCGAAGAGTGCCCGCCCTGGCTGGTTGATCGGCTGTTGCGCAATCTGTTGATCGACGTGACCGGCAACACCCATCGTGCCGAATTTTGCATCGACAAGCTCTATTCGCCGGACGGCGCCACCGGGCGTCTCGGTCTATTGGAGCTGCGGGCTTTTGAAATGCCGCCCCACGCCCGGATGAGCCTGGCCCAGCAGCTATTGCTGCGGGCGCTGGTGGCGCGGTTCTGGCGTGAGCCCTACCTGCCTGCGAAGCTGGCGCGGTGGGGGACCGAACTGCATGACCGCTTCCTGTTGCCGCATTTTATCGAACAGGATTTTGCCGACGTCATCAATGAACTGAACGCCGCCGGTTACCCGCTGCGGGCCGAATGGTTCGCCGCGCACCTGGAGTTTCGTTTTCCCAAGGTGGGTGATTACGCGGTCAGCGGCATCGAACTGCAATTGCGCCAGGCCCTTGAACCCTGGCATGTACTGGGAGAAGAGGGGGCGGTGGGCGGCACCGTGCGCTATGTGGACTCTTCTCTTGAACGTTTGCAGGTCAAGCTCAGCGGCCTGGCGCCGCAACGGTATCTGCTGACCTGCAACGGTATACCGGTGCCGCTTCAAGCCACCGGCCGGGTCGGCGAATTTGTCGCCGGGGTGCGTTTTCGCGCCTGGCAACCGGCCAACTGTCTGCAACCGACCATTGCGGTCCATGCGCCGTTGGTCTTCGATTTACTCGACACCTGGATGCAACGTTCGGTGGGGGGGTGCCAGTATCATGTGGCTCATCCGGGGGGACGTAATTACGACAGCCTGCCGGTCAATGCCAATGAGGCGGAGAGCCGGCGAATGGCGCGGTTTTTCCGTCTCGGACACACGCCTGGGAAACTTCCGATACCTCACCTGACAGTGGACGACGAGTTTCCCCTCACGCTCGATCTGCGACGTTTTTGAGAGCGCTCCCTAAGTCGTACACGACACCCGGATATTTCAACTATCCGGGTGTCATGCGCTTGCGCTAGTCTCACGTTTCATTGCTGTCTGCCGAGCTTTCCATGCCTGACCTGCTTGACCGTTACCCGCTGACGACGGGCACCTATCACGAATTGATGGACGACAGTGGCGCGGTGCGCGGGCACTGGCGCCGCCTGCTCGACCATTTGCAGCGCAGTACGCCGGCCCAACTGCTC
The DNA here is from genome assembly GCF_900156295.1 of Pseudomonas sp. A214. Taxonomy (NCBI): domain Bacteria; kingdom Pseudomonadati; phylum Pseudomonadota; class Gammaproteobacteria; order Pseudomonadales; family Pseudomonadaceae; genus Pseudomonas; species Pseudomonas sp. A214. Next base: position 118,694 of record NZ_LT707062.1, on the reverse strand, counting down.
CAGCGTCAGGCACTGTTGGCCCGGCAGATCCAGGAAAACGGTGTCACTTACAACGTCTATGCGGACCCGAAGGGCGCCGACCGGCCGTGGGAGCTGGACCTGCTGCCCCACGTGATCGATGCGCAGGAGTGGAAGCAACTGTCGGCGGGCATCGCCCAGCGTGCACGCTTGCTCAACGCAGTACTGGCCGACCTGTACGGGCCGCAACGGCTGATCAGTGAAGGGCTGCTGCCGGCGGAACTGGTGTTCGGGCACAACAATTTTCTCTGGCCGTGCCAGGGCATCACGCCGCCGGACGGCATTTTCCTGCACCTGTACGCCGTGGACCTGGCCCGTACGCCCGACGGTCGCTGGTGGGTCACGGCGGATCGGACCCAAGCGCCTTCGGGGGCCGGGTATGCGCTGGAAAACCGCATGATCGTCTCCCGCGCCTTTCCCGATTTGTATCGTGACCTGAAGGTCAAGCACCTGGCCGGTTTCTTCCGCACCTTGCAGCAGACCCTTGCGCGTCAGGCCCCCAGTGATGGCGAGTCGCCGCTGGTGGTGCTGTTGACGCCTGGACGGTTCAACGAAAGCTATTTCGAACACCTTTACCTGGCGCGCCAGCTGGGCTATCCGCTGGTGGAAGGGAGCGACCTGACCGTTCGCGACGCCACGGTGTACCTCAAGACCCTGAGCGGGCTACGACGGGTTCACGCCATCATGCGCCGGCTCGACGATGATTTCTGCGACCCGTTGGAGCTGCGCACCGATTCGGCCTTGGGTGTACCGGGATTGTTGGAGGCGGTGCGCCAGGGCCGGGTGCTGGTGGCCAATGCCTTGGGCAGCGGCGTGCTGGAATCACCGGGCCTGTTGGGCTTTTTGCCAAAGATCAGCCAGTTTCTGTTCGGTGAGGAACTGATACTGCCGTCCATCGCCACCTGGTGGTGCGGTGAGCCGCCGGTGCTGGCCCAGGCCTTGGAAAAACTGCCGCATTTGCTGATCAAACCGGCGTTTCCTTCCCAAAGTTTCAGCCCGGTATTGGGGCGCGACCTGAACGAACAACAGCGTGCACTTCTGGCCGCGCGCATGCAGGCGCGTCCCTATGCCTATGTCGCCCAGGAACTGGCGCAGCTGTCCCAGGCACCGGTCTGGCAAGCCGAAGACGGTCAGCTTCAGCCGCGGGCCATCGGCATGCGCGTGTATGCCGTTTCCGGGGAGGATGACTATCGGGTGCTGCCGGGCGGCCTGACCCGCGTGGCGGCCGAGGCCGACGCCGAAGTGGTGTCGATGCAGCGAGGTGGCGCCAGTAAGGACACTTGGGTCTTGGGAGAACAGCCGCCCAGTGGCGAACAATGGAAGGCCCAGCGAACCGTGGGCGTCCACGATCTGGTTCGGCGTGATCCCTATCTGCCGTCCCGCGTCGTGGAAAATCTGTTCTGGTTCGGTCGCTACTGCGAGCGCTGTGACGACAGTGCGCGGCTGCTGCGGATCATGCTGGCGCGCTATGTCGATGGCGACGACCCGCAAGCGCTGCAGTCGGCGGTATCCCTGGGGGAAAGCCTGATGCTGTTGCCGGAGGAGGGCGAGCTGCCCGAGCGACTGCTGGCGGCCTTGTTGGGGGACGATTGGTCGTTCAGCCTGCGTTCCAACCTGCAGCGATTGCAGTGGGCGGCCTCCCAGGTTCGCGGCAAGCTGTCCCGGGAGAACTGGCAGGCACTGGTGGAGCTGCAGCGCGAAGCCATGGAGCTGGAAACCGCGGAGCCGGATTTCGGTGAGTTGCTGGATTTTCTCAACCGTTTGGTGATGTCCCTGGCGGCGTTGTCCGGATTCGCGTTGGACGACATGACCCGCGACGAGGGCTGGCGTTTCCTGATGATCGGTCGTCGTCTGGAGCGCCTGCAATTTCTCAGCAGCAGCCTTGCGGCGTTCCTGCGAGGCGAGGCGGTGTTCGACCAGGCGGGGCTGGACTGGTTGCTGGAACTGGGCAACAGCAGCATCACCTATCGTTCGCGTTACCTGGCGGTGGCCCAGTTGATTCCGGTGCTCGACCTGCTGTTGCTGGACGAACAAAACCCTCACGCGGTGCTCTTCCAGTTGAAACTGGTGGCCCGTACCCTCAAGCGCTTGAACGATGACTTCGGCGCGCCCAGGGAAACCGCCTTGCCAGAGCTGGTCGCTCGCCTGTCATGCTTTGACCTGCGTTGCCTGGAGAGTCCGCTGTTCGGCGAGGCCAGCCTGCGCGCAGCCCTCGATGGCTTGGCCGATCTGTTGCAGGAAGTGGCCGACGTCAGCGGCCAGGTGTCCGATCGCCTGGCCTTGCGTCATTTCGCTCACGTCGATGACGTCAGCCAGCGTACGGTGTCCGTCTGATGAGCGCTCGTTACCAGATATTCCACGACACCCACTACCATTACGACAGCCCGGTATCCCTGGCCCAGCAGCTTGCTCACCTGTGGCCGCGCCCCTGTGAGTGGCAGCGTTGCACCGAGCAGCAGTTGTTGATCAGCCCGGAGCCGACGACCCGCCGCGATGAGCTGGATGTGTTCGGCAACCCACTGACCCGCCTGGCGTTCGAACGGCCCCATGACGAGTTGCTGGTCAACGCGCGTCTGAGCGTGGAAGTGTTGGCGCGTCCTGTGCTGGACTTCAGTTTGTCCCCCGCCTGGGAGTCAACCCGTCATGCGTTGACCTACAGCGGCCGGCCAATGGCTGCTCCGTTGCTGGATGCGTGCCGCTATCGTTTCGAGTCACCCTATGTGCACCTCAAGCGCAGCTTTGTCGAGTTTTCCGAAAGCTGTTTCGCGCCGGGGCGCCCATTGATGCTCGGCGTGCGGGCGCTGATGGAGAAAATATTCGAGGAGTTCACCTTCGATGCCGAAGCCACCCAGGTGGCAACGCCGCTGGTGGAGGTGCTGGAACGGCGGCGGGGCGTTTGCCAGGACTTTGCTCACCTGATGCTGGCCTGCGTGCGCTCCCGCGGGTTGGCGGCGCGTTACGTCAGCGGCTACCTGTTGACTCAACCGCCGCCGGGTCAGCCACGGTTGATCGGTGCCGATGCCTCGCACGCCTGGATCTCGGTGTTTTGCCCGGTGCTGGGCTGGGTGGACTTCGACCCGACCAACAACGTTCAGCCGGCGCTGGAACACATCACATTGGCCTGGGGCCGGGATTTTTCCGATGTGTCGCCGTTGCGGGGAGTCATTCTGGGCGGCGGTGATCATGACCCCGAAGTGCGGGTGACGGTGATGCCGCTTGAATCGTAAACAGATCCCAGTGTGGGAACGGACTGGGCTGTGAGGGCCGGCAGCGAGGCTGCCGACCCTGGACACAGAACCGGGGGGCCGGATCAGATCATCGGGCCCTGAGGGTATCAGGCGTCGGGCGTCTGATCTTTCGGTGCATCAACATCTACGTCTGCTGCCACGTCGCCTTCGGTATCCGGGGTCAGTGCTGCTGCTTCTTCTTCAGCGGTAGCTTTCTTGCGCTGAAGCTTTTCCTCTTTCTTCTGCTCCTTGGCCAAGTCTCTCTGACGTTTGGCGAAGGAATAATTGGGTTTGGCCATGGGCGATCCTCTGGGGTCGAAGGTGAGGTTGAGCGGCGCGTATTCTGCCCTGTATCGGGGTCGAGCCGTTAGCTGGGTTTTTGTTCGGCCCACTTTGGCTGCACCGACGGTTGCCATTCGTCCAGCGCATCGAGCAGGTGGTGGGGTGATTCGCTCACTTGCAGCATGTCACGGTGGGGCCCACGGACGAAGCCTTCGCCGACGATATGATCAAGAAAACCGGTGAGTTTGCTGTAGAAACCGTTCACTTCCAGCAGCCCCAGCGGTTTGTTGTGATAGCCGAGCTGGCCCCAGGTCCAGACTTCGAACAACTCCTCCAGCGTGCCAAGGCCGCCGGGCAGGGCGATGAAGGCATCGCTGAGCTGAGCCATGCGTGCCTTGCGGGCGTGCATGCCGTCCACCACTTCCAGGCGGGTCAGGCCGCTGTGGCCGATTTCCTTGTCTTTGAGGCTCTGCGGGATGATACCGATCACTTCGCCGCCGGCCGCCAGGGCCGCATCGGCGACGATGCCCATCAAGCCGACCGCGCCGCCGCCATAGACCAGGGTCAGTTTTCGTTCTGCCAACGCACGCCCCAAGGCCTGCGCCGCTTCACGATAGGCTGGGTGGCTACCGGTGCTGGCGCCGCAAAATACACAAACAGACGCTAAAGACATGCCTTACTCCGTGGTCAGTAACTGGACCAGAGTAAAGCCTGGCTTTGGCTGCGCAAAGCAATTAAACCTCGCGCCGGGGTTTTTCGTAGGTGCCACTGGCACCGCAGGCGTAGGCGGCAAGCAAGCTGCACAGCAGGCCGTTGAGGTTCATGATGCGGTACTCCAGAGAGGTGATGGAGCTGATCATATGGCCGCCTCATACCTTTGGCTGGTTGATTATGCTCATCAGGCTGATAGCCTTAAGTTGTATACAATCTTTGACTCAGGTCATAGGAACTTGTCTGAAATTCAGGCAGTCTTCCCCATTGACGGAATTTTTCTAACCATGCCTTGGAGATTCACCATGTTTGCCAAACTTGCTGCAGTATCCCTGTTGACGCTGGCCAGCAGCCAGCTGATGGCAGCCGAGTGCAAGACCACCATCGACTCGACCGACCAGATGTCCTTCAGCACCAAGGCCATCGAGATCGACAAGAGCTGCAAGACCTTCACCGTTGAACTGACTCACTCAGGCAGCTTGCCGAAGAACGTCATGGGCCATAACTGGGTACTGAGCAAAGAGGCTGACATGCAGCCGATTGCTACCGATGGCCTGGCAGCCGGCATCGACAAGAACTACCTGAAAGAAGACGATGCGCGCATCATCGCTCACACCAAGCTCATTGGGGCCAAGGAGAAGGACTCGGTGACTTTCGATGTGTCGAAACTGAGCGCCGATGAGAAATACGGCTTCTTCTGCTCGTTCCCGGGCCACATCTCGATGATGAAAGGCACGGTTACCCTGAAGTAATCACATCAGGCATAAAAAAAGCGCCCGTTTCAGGGCGCTTTTTTGTGCCTCGCCAATAACCGCACATCCTGTGGGAGCGAGCCTGCTCGCGATGACGGCAGCACATTCAACATCAATGCAAACTGACCCACCGCTATCGCGAGCAGGCTCGCTCCCACAGGGATTGCCGGTCACGGCGCGTACGGCATCACCCGCTTGTGCTCGGTCTTGCGATAGGTCTCGCAAATGATTCGAGCGGCTTCTTCGCGCACCGGCAGCCCATGCAGGAACGCATCGATCTCGCCATAGGTCACGCCGTGGGCGGCTTCGTCGGGCTTGCCGGGCGACAGGTCCTCAAGGTCGGCAGTGGGGACTTTTTCCACCAGCGATTCCGGCGCGCCGAAGTCTCGGGCAATAGCCCGGACCTGGTTTTTCACCAGGCCGCTCAACGGCGCCAGGTCACAGGCGCCGTCACCGAACTTGGTGAAGAAACCCATCACGGCTTCGGCCGCATGGTCGGTGCCGATGACCAGGCCTTGCTCGGCACCGGCGATGGTGTACTGCGCCACCATGCGCATCCGCGCCTTGGTATTGCCCAGCACGAAATCCCGGGAGCCCGGCCCTTTGCCTTCGAACGCCAGCACTTCCTTGGCCAGTGCCTTGACCGCCGGACCGATGTTGACGGTATGGCGCTCGTCCGGCTCGATGAAGTCCACGCAGGCCTGGGCTTCATGTTCGTCGAACTGGGTTTCGTACGGCAGGCGCACGGCAATGAACTTGTAGGCGGCGTTGCCGGTTTTCTCCCGCAGTTCACGCGCTGCGCGTTGGGCCAGCAGGCCGGCGGTCAGCGAATCGACCCCGCCGCTGATGCCCAGTACGAGGGTCTTGAGTCCGGAGTTGACCAGACAATCCTGGATAAAGCCCACCCGACGAGCGACTTCGGCCTTGAGGGCAGCGTCATCGGCGAACGGTGGCTGAACCTTGAGCTGTTCAGCAATCTCACGCTGTACGGCTTGCATGAATTCACTCCTTGCTTGGTGTGTCAAAGGGCGGCAGGTACTTGGAAAACGTGTCGCATGTAAGCGACGAAATTCGGGTCTTTGCAGTGGGTCTTGCCGGGCTCGTCTGAAATCTTGGCCACGGGTTGCCCGTCACAGCTGATCATTTTAAGCACGATGCTCATCGGCTCCACACCCGGGATGTCACACGTCAGGTTGGTGCCGATACCGAAGCTGACATTAATGCGACCACGCAATGCCCGAAAAATCTCCAGGCATTTGGGCAGTGTCAGGCTATCGGAGAACACCAGTGTCTTGCTCATCGGGTCGATACCGAGCTTGTGGTAGTGAGCAATGGCTTTTTCGGCCCAGATGACCGGGTCCCCGGAGTCATGGCGCAAGCCGTCGAACAGCTTGGCGAAGAACAGATCGAAGTCCTTGAGGAAAGCGTCCATGGTGATGCAATCGGTCAGTGCGATTCCCAGCAGGCCCCGGTACTCACGCACCCAGCAATCGAGGGCGGCGATCTGACTGTCGATCAGCCGCGGGCCCAGTTGCTGATGGGCCATGATCCATTCGTGGGCCATGGTGCCCAGGGGTTTCATGTCCAGCTCGCGGGACAGGTGCACATTGCTGGTGCCGACGAAGCGTCCAGGGAAATCGTGCTTGAGCACGTTGACGACTTCTTCCTGGACGCGATAGGAAAACCGCCGGCGGGTGCCGAAGTCCGCGACCTGCAGTTCGGATAACTCGTCGGCGCTGGCGTTGGCGGTCAGCCAGTCGAACTTGCGATACAGCTGTTCGCGCGCCTGCTCCAGAACGATCTCGCGGTAGCGATAGCGATTACGTACCTCGCTGACGATGGCCAGCAGCGGCACTTCGAACAGAATCACATGCAACCATGGCCCACGCAGGCGGATAAACAGCTCGCCGTTCTCGATACCGGTGTGCACATAGCGCAGATTGAAACGGAACAGGCCCAGAAAACGCAGGAAATCGGGTTTGAGGAAGCTGATGCGCTCCAGGAAGCCCAACTGGTCGACGCTCAGACTCAGCTCGGCCAGGCGTTCGATCTGAAAGCGGATCTCCGCCAGATACGGGCGCAGGTCTTCGCTGTTGCGGCAGCGAAATTCCCATTCGACTTCGACGTTGGGGTAGTTGTGCAGCACCGCCTGCATCATCGTCAGTTTGTAGAAGTCGGTGTCGAGCAGGTTCTGCACGATACGATCGGCAAATACACTCTCGCTCATGGCGGGAATCTCCAGACAGGCCGCTGCGGCGGGCAGCGGGGTGCAGCGGTTGGTGGTGAAGGGGCTAGTGGCGCATAACCCTGGTGAGTATTGCCAGCGATTTTTTAACGGCGGGTACCCCGCTGGAGTGTCTGGATATGCCAACGGGCCTCATCGCGGGCAAGCCTTGCTCCCACAAGAGAGTGGGCGACCGGCAGCTGTGCACACCCCCTGTGGGAGCAAGGCTTGCCCGCGATAGCCATGCTCAAGGTGCCATTGAGGCCTCGATCTGCTCCAGCATCCACTCCACAAAAAGCCTGACCTTGGGCACTTCCGCCGAATGTTCAGGATAGGCCAGGTAATAGGCATCGGTACTGGGCATCGCATAGTGCCAGGGGATCACCAGCTTGCCGTCAGCCAGTTCTTCTTCCACCAGAAAGCGCGGCAGCAGGGCGACGCCGCAGCCAACCTGGGCGGCCCGGATGCACATGTAGAACGTTTCGAAGCGCGGCCCGTGGTAGCTGTGTTCGGTGTGATAACCCTGGCTGGCGAACCAGTCGTGCCAGGCCTGGGGGCGTGAGGCGTTTTGCAGCAGCACCAGATCGGTCAGTTGCGTCGGGTCGCTGAAGGGCTGGGCCGGCAGATTGCCAGGCGCGCAGACCGGCACCAGTTCTTCGCCGAACAGTTTCAGGGATTCGGCGCCGGGCCGTGAGCCCTGGCCGAAATAGAACGCCAGGTCGCTGCGCCCCTGAAGCAAGTCGTCGGCCTCCTGCTCGCTGCACAGGTCCAGATGAATTTTCGGGTGCCGCAGGCGCCAGCCTTTGAGCCGTGGGACCAGCCAGCGAGCTCCGAAGGTTGGCGGTGTGGAAACCCGTAGGACTTCGGTATCGCCGCCGTAGGAGCGCAAGTAGTGGGTCGACATCTCCACCTGCGTAAGGATTTTTCGTACCTCCCCCAGGTACAAATCCCCGGCCGGTGTCAGCTGCAAGCGTCGACGTACGCGGCGAAACAGCAAATGCTGTAGCAGTTCCTCCAACTGTGCGACCTGTTTGCTGACGGCGCTCTGAGTCAGGTTCAGCTCTTCGGCGGCGCGAGTGAAGCTCAGGTGTCGGGTCACCGCTTCGAAGCACTGTAGCGCCGTGATCGACGGCAAATAGCGTTTATTGATCATGATGAGGCCTTATTTCTTGTGGCGCTGCTTATCCGGTCATGGCCAGCATGAATAAACGGAATGATATCTCGCTTAAAGGTCGTTTGTTGGCAAGTCTCGGGCCAGCTACAACTACAGGTCTGATCAGCCGTGATCGTCCGGCTGCCAATTCTTTGTCTTTTGTTTGAGGAATTAACCATGGTTGCTGCATTGCTTGATCGTCTGGGTGTCGAACCGGCCTTGTACCAGAGCGGCACACAACCGGTGCATTCGCCCATCGACGGCAGTCGCATCGGCGCCGTGAACTGGGAGGGCGCCGCAGAGGTTGAGCAGCAGGTCAGCCGCGCCGAGCATGCGTTCGACCTGTGGCGCCAGGTGCCGGCCCCTCGCCGCGGCGAGTTGGTACGTCAATTTGGTGATCTGCTGCGCGAGTACAAGGCCGACCTCGGCGAGCTGGTGTCCTGGGAAGCCGGCAAGATCACCCAGGAAGGTTTGGGTGAAGTGCAAGAGATGATCGACATCTGCGACTTCGCAGTCGGTCTGTCCCGTCAGCTGTACGGCCTGACCATCGCCTCCGAGCGTCCGGGCCACCACATGCGTGAATCCTGGCATCCGCTGGGCGTGGTCGGCGTGATCAGCGCTTTCAACTTCCCCGTGGCGGTCTGGGCCTGGAACACCACGCTGGCCCTGGTTTGCGGCAATGCGGTGATCTGGAAACCCTCGGAAAAGACCCCGCTCACCGCCCTGGCCTGCCAGGCGTTGTTCGAACGTGTGCTGAAGAACTTCAGCGATGCGCCACCGTACCTCAGTCAAGTGATCATCGGCGGTCGCGATGCCGGCGAAGCGCTGGTGGACGATCCGCGCGTGGCGTTGATCAGCGCCACCGGCAGCACCCGCATGGGTCGTGAAGTGGCGCCGAAAGTCGCCGCGCGCTTTGCCCGCAGCATCCTCGAGCTGGGTGGCAACAATGCGATGATCCTGGCCCCCAGCGCCGATCTGGACATGGCGGTGCGCGCCATCCTGTTCAGCGCCGTCGGCACCGCCGGCCAACGTTGCACGACGCTGCGCCGCCTGATTGCCCATGAGTCAGTGAAAGAAGAGATCGTCAGCCGGCTCAAGGCCGCTTATTCGAAAGTGCGCATCGGCCATCCGCTGGAAGGCAACCTCGTCGGGCCGCTGATCGACAAGCAGAGCTTCGAAAACATGCAGGATGCACTGGAGCAGGCCTTGAGCGAAGGCGGGCGAGTATTTGGTGGCAAACGCCAGCTTGAAGACCAGTTCCCGAATGCCTACTACGTATCGCCGGCCATCGTCGAGATGCCGGAGCAGAGCGATGTGGTGTGCCACGAAACCTTCGCGCCGATCCTTTATGTGGTCGGCTACAAGGATTTTGCCCAGGCCCTGCAACTCAATAACGCGGTGCCTCAAGGCCTGTCGTCCTGCATCTTCACCACGGACGTGCGTGAAGCCGAGCAATTCATGTCAGCAGTGGGCAGCGACTGCGGCATCGCCAACGTCAACATCGGCCCGAGCGGCGCGGAAATCGGCGGCGCGTTCGGCGGCGAGAAAGAGACTGGCGGCGGACGTGAGTCAGGCTCCGATGCATGGCGCGGTTACATGCGTCGCCAGACCAACACCGTGAACTACTCGCTGGAGCTGCCGTTGGCGCAGGGGATTACCTTCGACTGAGGTCGTGTCAACGAGTGTCCCCTGTGGGAGCGAGCCTGCTCGCGATAGCGTCGGATCAGCCAACATGGATGTTGCAAGGTAAACCGCATCGCGAGCAGGCTCGCTCCCACCATGAGTTTATGTGCAGTGGTTGGGTTTCATTTCCGGAGTCTGGCAATGCCGTTACGCGAAGAATGTCTGTGGGAAAAACTGACGCCGCAAAGACCTGAAAATACCGCCCTCACCGGCGAAATCACGGTGGATGTCTGCGTGATCGGCGCAGGTTTTACCGGTTTGTCGGCGGCGGTGCATTTGCTCGAACAAGGCAAGCGCGTGGCTGTGCTGGAGGCCCATCGGGCCGGGCATGGTGGGTCGGGGCGCAATGTCGGATTGGTCAACGCCGGCTTGTGGATCCCGCCGGATGAGATAGAAGCCGGCTTCGGCGAAGCGGTGGGCAGCCAGCTCAATCGCATGCTCGGGGCGGCGCCGGCGCTGGTGTTCAGCCTCGTCGATAAATACAACATTGATTGCCAGCTGCGGCGCGAAGGCACGCTGCACATGGCTCACAACGCCAGGGGCGAAGCGGACCTGCGCAGTCGTGAAGAACAATGGAAGCGCCGTGGCGCCCCGGTGGAGTTGCTCACCGGCCAGGCGTGTGCCCAGGCCACGGGCACCTCGAAAATCGCTGCGGCATTGCTCGACCGGCGTGCCGGCACGCTCAATCCGATGGCCTACACCAGTGGACTGGCCAAGGCTGCCGGCGACCTTGGTGGCCAGTTGTTTGATCATTCCCCCGTCACGCGCCTGGAACGCCAAGGGCAGCGCTGGTCGGTGCAAACTGCCCAGGGTTCGGTACTGGCCGAGCAAGTGGTGATCGCGTCCAATGCCTACACCGAAGGTGACTGGACGGAGCTGCGGCGCAATTTCTTTCCCGGTTACTACTATCAGGTTGCTTCCGCTCCGCTGACCGACGAAGCGGCGCAGCGCATCCTGCCAGGCGGCCAGGGCTCGTGGGACACCCGCCAGGTACTGAGCAGCATTCGTCGGGACAAGGACGGGCGTCTGTTGCTGGGCAGCCTGGGTAATGGCAATCGCAAACCCACCTGGTTCCTCAAGGCGTGGGCCGACCGGGTGCAACAGCACTATTTCCCTTACCTCAAGCCGGTGGAATGGGAATGCACCTGGACCGGGTGTATCGCCTTCACCCCCGATCACCTGATGCGCCTGTTCGAGCCGGCCCCCGGTCTGGTGGCCGTGACGGGTTACAACGGCCGCGGCGTGACGACTGGCACAGTAGTGGGCAAAGCCTTTGCCGACTATCTGTGTCACGGCGACGCCAGCGCGCTGCCGATTCCCTTCGCCGCCATGCGGCCACTGGCCGGGACAGGCTTGCGCAGCTGCTTGTATGAAGCGGGTTTTTCGCTGTATCACGCCGGCCAGTGCCTGCGAATTGTGATCTGAATGTTGAAAAATGTTGCCGCAGCGCTCGTTTTCCACCACAACGTCTAGCCTGTTATGGTGCGGGTTGTAGCAGTTGTGCACCGCCAGTGTGCAGTTCGGTGACGCGGGTTGTTACAGGTGGGTTGCACGTCGTTTCGTGTGATGGTTGCAATGATGGCTCAGGGAGGGTTGTACCCATTTGGTTCTATGGTTGTACCTTGTGCGGTTTAGACGGTTGCACGCCCAATAAAAAAGGGCTCGAAACAGTCGAAATAACAATAAAGCAGCGACTTTTTTAAGAATAAAAAACCGATGGCACGGCGCTTGCTCTGAGCTTTTCAGTGAAGTCGCAGTGCCAACTAAAAAAAACCTTGGAGCACCACCTCATGTCCCAGACGTTTTACAAGAAAGGCTTTCTGGCCCTCGCAGTGGCAGCTGCGCTGGGTGTTTCTGCGTTTGCTCAGGCCGACGTCAAGATCGGCGTAGCGGGTCCGATGACCGGTGCCAACGCGGCATTTGGCGAGCAGTACATGAAAGGCGCACAAGCGGCGGCAGACGAGATCAATGCCAAGGGTGGCGTGAACGGCGAGAAAATCGTTCTGGTGCAGGGCGATGACGCCTGCGAACCGAAGCAGGCCGTGGCCGTGGCCAACCGCTTTGTCGATCAGGACAAGGTTCTTGGCGTGGTCGGTCACTTCTGTTCCTCGTCCACCATCCCGGCGTCCGAGGTCTACGGCGATGCCGGCATCATCTCCATCACCCCTGGTTCCACCAACCCGCAGGTCACCGAGCGTGGCCTGAGCGCGATGTTCCGTATGTGCGGTCGTGACGACCAGCAGGGCATCGTCGCCGGCGACTACATCGTTGACGTGCTCAAGGGCAAGAAAGTCGTCGTCCTGCACGACAAGGACACCTACGGCCAGGGCCTGGCGGATGCTACCAAGGCGCAGTTGGCCAAGCGTGGCGTGGAGCCGGTGCTGTACGAAGGTCTGACCCGTGGCGAGAAAGACTTCAGCGCCGTGGTCACCAAGATCCGTTCGGCCGGTGCCGACGTGGTCTACTTCGGCGGTCTGCACCCGGAAGCCGGCCCACTGGTCCGCCAGTTGCGTGAGCAAGGCCTCAAGGACGTGAAATTCATGTCCGACGACGGCATCGTCACCGACGAACTGGTCACCACCGCCGGCGGCCCGCAATACGTGGATGGTGTGTACATGACCTTCGGCGCCGACCCACGCCTGCTGCCAGACAGCAAGGCCGTGGTGGACGCGTTCCGTGCCAAGGGCACCGAGCCGGAAGGCTACACCCTGTACGCCTACGCCTCGGTCCAGGCCTTGGCGGCCGGTTTCAACGGCGCCAAGAAAAATGACGGCGAAGCCGCGGCCGAATGGCTCAAGGCCAATCCGGTCCAGACCGTGATGGGCAAGAAGGAGTGGGACTCCAAGGGCGACCTGAAAGTCTCCGACTACGTGGTTTACCAGTGGGACAAGGACGGCAAATACCATCAGCTGGAAAAACAGAAGTGACATGAACGGCTGAATCGCCCGGCGCCCCTGGTGCCGGGCGGTTTACCCGTGTTCATGCAGTACCTGTCTTTTCTCCCGAGAGCTGCGCGCACATCGTGCAGCGTCGGCGGCTGAACCCCGGTCCGTCGCAGCGGTGTGCGTGCAGTCTCTCAAATGCGTGAGATTGCGTTATGGATGGTATTTTCCTGCAGCAACTGATCAATGGCCTGACCCTCGGGTCGGTCTATGGTCTGATCGCCATCGGCTACACAATGGTCTACGGCATCATCGGCATGATCAACTTCGCCCATGGCGAGGTTTACATGATCTCTGCGTACCTCGCGGCGATCAGTCTGGCTCTGCTGGCCTGGTTCGGTATCGAATCCTTCCCCCTCATGATTCTCGGCACGCTGGTGTTCACCGTGGTGGTGACCGGCGTCTACGGCTGGGTGATCGAGCGCGTCGCCTACAAACCCCTGCGTAACTCCACTCGCCTGGCACCGCTGATCAGTGCCATCGGCATTTCGCTGATCCTGCAGAACTATGCCCAGATCAGCCAGGGCGCTCGCCAACAGGGCGTGCCCACGTTGCTCGAAGGCGCCATGCGCGTGGACATCGGCAGCGGCTTCGTCCAACTGACCTACACCAAGATCTTCATCCTGGTCGCCGCATTCGCCGGGATGGCCTTGCTGACCTACATCATCAAGTACACCAAGCTCGGCCGTATGTGCCGCGCGACCCAGCAAGACCGCAAGATGGCCTCCATCCTCGGGATCAACACCGACCGGGTGATTTCCTATGTGTTCGTCATCGGTGCGGCCATGGCGGCCCTGGCCGGTGTGCTGATCACCATGAACTACGGCACCTTCGACTTCTATGCCGGCTTCATTATCGGCATCAAGGCGTTCACCGCGGCGGTACTCGGCGGCATCGGTTCCCTGCCTGGGGCGATGCTGGGCGGGATCATCCTCGGCATCTCCGAGTCGCTGTTCGCCGGTCTGATCAACTCTGACTACAAAGACGTGTTCAGTTTCTCGCTGCTGGTGCTGATTCTGATTTTCCGTCCCCAAGGCCTGTTGGGTCGCCCACACGTGGCGAAGGTATAAGTATGTCTGCTGCCAATAAACCGATTGATATCAAAAAGAGCGTCATCGACGCGATCCTGGCCGGCCTGATCTCGCTGATCGTGTTCGGGCCGATTGTCGGCGTGGTGCTCGACGGCTACAGCTTCAACCTGCAACCGGCCCGCGTGGGCTGGCTGGTGGCGATCGTGATGGTCGGGCGCTTTGCCTTGAGCCTGTTTCTGCAAACCCCCAAGGGTCTGAAGATTCTCCAGGGGTTCGAAAGCACCAGCTCCGGCGTGCATGTGCTGCCGCCAGACTACAAGTCGCGCCTGCGCTGGATCATCCCGGCGTTGATCGTGATTGCCATCGTGTTCCCGTTTTTTGCCAACAAATACGTGCTCACGGTGGTCATCCTCGGGCTGATTTATGTATTGCTGGGCCTGGGCCTGAACATCGTGGTCGGCCTGGCCGGGCTGCTTGACCTGGGTTACGTGGCGTTCTATGCCATCGGCGCTTATGGCCTGGCGCTGGGTTACCAATACCTGGGCCTGGGGTTCTGGACGGTGCTGCCGCTGGCGGCGATTGCGGCGGCGATGGCCGGGTGCATATTGGGATTCCCGGTGTTGCGAATGCACGGTGACTACCTGGCCATCGTGACCCTGGGTTTTGGCGAGATCATCCGGCTGGTGCTCAACAACTGGCTGTCGTTTACCGGCGGGCCGAATGGCATGCCGGTGCCGTCGCCGACCTTCTTCGGCCTGGAGTTCGGCCGGCGAGCGAAGGAGGGCGGGGTGCCGTTCCACGAGTTCTTCGGCATGGCCTACAACCCCAACGTCAAATTCCTGTTCATCTACATCGTCCTGTTCATCACCGTGCTGCTGGTGCTCTACGTCAAGCATCGCCTGACCCGCATGCCGGTCGGTCGCGCCTGGGAAGCCTTGCGCGAAGACGAGATCGCCTGCCGCTCCATGGGCCTGAACCATGTGCTGGTCAAGCTCTCGGCGTTCACCATTGGTGCTTCCACGGCGGGCCTGGCAGGCGTGTTCTTTGCCAGTTACCAGGGCTTCGTCAACCCCTCGTCGTTCACCTTCTTCGAGTCGGCGCTGATTCTGGCGATCGTGGTACTGGGCGGCATGGGGTCGACAGTGGGCGTGGTCATCGCTGCATTTGTCCTCACCGTGGCGCCGGAGTTGCTGCGCAGCTTCTCGGAATACCGGGTGCTGCTGTTCGGCGTGCTGATGGTGTTGATGATGATCTGGCGCCCGCGCGGCCTGATTCGCATCAGTCGTACCGGGGTGACGCCGCGTAAGGGAGTAGCGCCATGAGCGAAGTCGTGCTTACCGTTGAAAACCTGATGATGCAATTCGGTGGGATCAAGGCCCTCAGCGACGTCAGCCTGCAAGTCAAGCGCAACTCGATCTTCGCCCTGATCGGCCCCAACGGTGCGGGCAAGACCACGGTGTTCAACTGCCTGACCGGTTTCTACAAGGCCACAGGCGGCAAAATCGAGCTCAATGTGCGCGGCGAGCGGACCGATGTCATCAAGCTGTTGGGCGAACCGTTTCGTCCCACTGACTTCGTGTCCCCCAAATCCTTCGCCAGCCGGGTGTTCTACAAGATGTTCGGCGGCACCCACCTGGTGAACCGTGCAGGCCTGGCGCGGACCTTCCAGAACATTCGCCTGTTCAAGGAAATGTCCGTGCTGGAGAACCTGTTGGTGGCTCAGCACATGTGGGTCAATCGCAGTCTGGTGGCGGGCGTGCTCAACACCAAGGGTTACCGCCAGGCAGAAAGCGATGCCCTGGACCACGCCTTCTACTGGCTGGAAGTGGTGGACCTGGTGGATTGCGCCAACCGGCTGGCGGGCGAACTTTCCTATGGCCAGCAACGGCGCTTGGAAATTGCCCGGGCCATGTGCACCCGCCCGCAGATCATCTGTCTCGACGAACCGGCCGCCGGCCTAAACCCTCAGGAAACCGAAGCGCTGAGCGCGATGATCCGGCTGCTGCGCGACGAGCACGATCTGACCGTGGTGCTGATCGAACACGACATGGGCATGGTAATGAGCATTTCCGACCACATCGTGGTGCTGGACCACGGCAACGTGATCGCCGAGGGCGGTCCCGAGGCGATTCGCAACGATCCGAAGGTGATCGCGGCCTACCTGGGTGCCGATGAAGAGGAGCTGGTATGAGTGGACCTATCCTCGAACTCAAGGAGCTGGACGTATTCTATGGGCCGATCCAGGCCCTGAAAAAAGTCTCGATGCACATTGGGGAAGGTGAAACCGTCAGCCTGATTGGCTCCAACGGTGCCGGCAAGTCCACGTTGCTGATGTCGATTTTCGGCCAGCCGCGGGCGGCGAGTGGGCAGATTATCTACCAGGGCGTGGACATCACGCACAAGTCGTCCCACTACATCGCCTCCAACGGCATCGCGCAATCGCCGGAAGGACGGCGGGTATTCCCTGACATGACCGTTGAGGAAAACCTGTTGATGGGCACCATTCCCATCGGTGACAAGCACGCCAGCGAAGACATGCAGCGCATGTTCGAGCTGTTCCCGCGGCTCAAGGAGCGGCGCAACCAGCGGGCCATGACCATGTCCGGGGGCGAGCAGCAGATGCTCGCCATCGCCCGGGCGCTGATGAGCCGGCCCAAGTTGTTGCTGCTCGATGAACCCAGCCTGGGATTGGCGCCGATCGTGGTCAAACAGATCTTCGCCACCTTGCGGGAACTGGCGTCCACCGGCATGACGATCTTTCTGGTGGAGCAGAACGCCAACCACGCCCTCAGGCTGTCGGACCGGGCCTATGTGATGGTCAACGGTGAAATCCGCCTGACCGGCACCGGCAAGGAACTGCTGGTCAACGAAGAGGTGCGCAACGCGTATCTGGGCGGCCATTGACACAAGGCCAGCCATGAAAAAACCGGCGATTGAATCGCCGGTTTTTTTATCTTTCAAAGCCACCACCATTCCCCTTGTGGGAGCGAGCCTGCTCGCGATGGCGCCGGACCATCCAACCTCTTTATATCGGACATGACCCTATCGCGAGCAGGCTCGCTCCCACAGGGTTTGGCGCTGTGCCCGAGAATTGTGGACAACAATCCTGAGCCCCTGCGAAACCGCGACATAAAGTCGCCGCAAACAGTTGTTTTGTCACGGTTTTGACTTGTCCCCGTTTGCTGTGGAACCGGCTGTGGGTAACGTGGGAGTAGCTGGCTGCAAGCCTCTGAATACGTGGCTTTCAGGCGTGTGGTTGTTTTTTGATCAGGGGTTTTCGGTCAAGCGGGTACGAGGGTTGTCAACACTTTTATGAGGGTCGCCAAAGGCTTGGAAATCTGTGCGCAAGCCTGTGGATAAGTCTGTGATTAAACTCTGGAAAGACCGCGCTGAGGGCCGAATTTGCTGGCTTGAAGCCATCGTTCTTTTTACTGTCGGCTTATAGCAGATAAGTCGATCTGCACAACCTGCATTGCAGGGTCAAGGGAAAAAATTTTCCAAATCCCTCGCAAAGCCTTATGCACAGCGGCTTGGGGAGTTTGCACTTGCCCCCGATTGCTGTGGACCCGCCTGTGGATAAGGTGCGGGCAACCGCCTGTGGCCCTTGTTTCATAAGGCCTGGCGCCGATTGGTTGTTTTATGAGCAATGCTCGAATGAAACCTCGCTTCCAGAAGTCTTGCCCATGCTGTGCCAGGCCGGGCATGCTGTGGGCCGATTTCCATTCATTGGCTGTTTTGAGCCCCAAGGAGAACACGATGTCCAACACCCTGTTTATTACCGGCGCAACGTCCGGTTTCGGTGAAGCCTGTGCCCGTCGTTTTGCCGAAGCAGGCTGGAAACTGGTGCTGACCGGTCGTCGTGAAGAACGCCTCACTGCCCTGTGCGCCGAGTTGTCGAAGCAGACTGAAGTCCATGGTCTGGTGCTTGATGTGCGTGACCGCACAGCCATGGAGGAGGCGATCGCCAACCTGCCACCGTCCTTCGCCAAATTGCGGGGCTTGATCAACAACGCCGGTCTGGCGCTGGGCGTTGATCCTGCGCCCAAGTGCGACCTCGATGACTGGGACACGATGGTCGATACCAACGTGAAAGGTTTGATCTACAGCACCCGCCTGCTGTTGCCGCGGCTGATCGCTCATGGCCGTGGTGCCGGGATCGTCAACCTGGGGTCCATCGCCGGCAACTATCCGTACCCTGGCAGCCACGTGTACGGGGCGAGCAAGGCGTTCGTCAAACAGTTCTCCCTGAACCTGCGTTGCGATCTGCAAGGCACTGGCGTGCGGGTAAGCAACATTGAGCCGGGTCTGTGCGAGAGCGAGTTTTCCCTGGTGCGCTTTGCGGGTGACCAGGAACGCTACAACGCGACCTATGCCGGGGCCGAGCCGATCCAGCCGCAGGATATCGCCGACACCATTTTCTGGGTGCTCAACACTCCGGCCCACATCAATATCAACAGCCTGGAATTGATGCCTGTGAGCCAGACCTGGGCCGGGTTTGCCATTGAGCGCAACAAGGCGTAAGACCGCGTTATCGTTCATCGCGGGCAAGCCTTGCTCCCAAAGAGTTGACTCATCTATGGGGCAAGGTCGGCCAAATGTCTGTGGGAGCAAGGCTTGCCCGCGATAGCGATTTACCGGTCAGGCCAGATAATCAGCCAGCCCGCGGTAGCAGGTCAGTAGGTGATACGGCGTGGTCGATGGCATGTCCTGGCGGCTGACAGTGCCGTCGGCGTCCAGGCATTCGTTCCAGCCTTTGGCATGCAGGAAGTGCTGCTGCAACGCCCGTAGTTGATGCAGCAATGCGCCCTGATTGCCCGGGCGTAATGTCAGTGCCCGCAAATATTCCGCCTGAGCCCAGATGCGCTGGGTGGCGTCCCGCGGTACCTGTGATCCCAGGCTCAGCATGGCGCACACCGCGCCGGACTGCGGGCTCACGCCTTGCTGTTCGGTACGGCTGAAGCTGCTATCAAGGGCTGTGTGCAACTTGCCGCCGCGCAACAAGGGCGATGAGGCCAGCAAGTAATACCACTCGAACTGATGGCCTGGCTCAAACCAGTTATCCACAGCCTTGACCGGTTTCTCCATCATGACGCGCTGCTGCGGGTCGATGAAGTGCTTGAACATGGCATCGCACAGGGCCAGCAATGCCTGGCGCACGTTGATGTCGTCGCGAACCGAGAGGGTGGCGAGGAAGGCTTCGGCCAGGTGCATCAACGGGTTTTGCAGCGGGCCGGATGCGCGGGTCGACCAATCGCGTCCCAGGCTGGCCTCGTAAAGGCCGTCTCCGGTCGCAAAGCGCCGGGCGATGACTTCCAGGGCCGCGTTGAGTACCGACTCCACCAGCGGCTCGCGAACCTTGCTCCAGTAATGGGCGCAGGCAAACAGGATGAAAGCGTGGGTGTAAAGGTCTTTGCCGGTGTCCAGCGGTACGCCTTGGGGGTCAATGCTGTAGAACCAGCCACCATGTTCGCCATCATGGAAGTGCCGCTGCAGGGAGCGGAACAGTGCGCCAGCCCGTTCTTCGGCCTGTGGCGCTTCGCCGATCAGGCTGGCGAACACGTATAGCTGTCGCGCACAGGCCATCGCCCGGTAGCGCTGGGGCTCGAGCGGCTTGTGCCGGGTATCGAGGGATTCATAGGGCAGCGCCAGCTCGGCATTCCATCCCGGGCCTTGCCACATCGGCACGATCACGTCGTGAAAGTGCTGACGTACCGTGGCGAACAGGGCAGTCAGTTCAGGTGCAGGAGCGGGGCGGGAAGCATCGGGCATTGGTGGACGTCGTCACGGCTGGAGGGGTGATTGCGCGACATGGTAGCAGAGTGGCAAGTTCGAGAGAGGCGAGGCCTTCCAGTCCGTCATCGCGAGCAGGCTCGCTCCCACATTTATTGGCGTATGCCATACCCTGTGGGAGCGAGCCTGCTCGCGATTAGCCTTGATGGGTGCTGAAAATCAACCCGCCAACAACCACACTCCAGCCGCCGCCGAACCCGCTCCGGCCAGACGCACCAGAGGGGCGGCCGCTTGCGGCAAGACGCGAACCACGGCGTAGCCTGCGCCATGCAACGCCGCCGTCGCCGCGACAAAACCGGCCGCATAAGCCCAAGGGCTTGTCATGTCCGGCAGTTCCAGACCATGGGCCACGCCATGGAACAGCGCGAACACCGCCGTCGCGCCAATCGCCAGGCTCAGCGGCGGGCGCACCGCCAGTGCCACCGCCAGGCCCAAGGCCAGCACCGAGGCGGCAATCCCGCTTTCCAGCGCAGGCAGGTCCAGGCCTTCAAAGCCCAGCAAACCGCCGATCAGCATGCTGACGACGAAGGTGCACGGCAGCGCCCAGCGCGCCGCGCCTTGTTGTTGGGCGGCCCACAAGCCGACCGCCAGCATGGCCAGCAGATGATCCAGCCCGCCGATGGGGTGACCGAGGCCGGCCATCAGGCCGTTATCGCCATGGCCAGGGTGAGCAAAGGCCAAGGCCGGGGTCAGCAACAGGGCGAGGGCGCCAAGCAGGCGTTTGAATGTCATGGATAAGCTTCCTTGTTGAGCGTGTGAACAGTTGAAGTTGAAAAATCAGGCGGCGGTCAGCAGGCCCTGGCGTTCGATGAAGGCGATGATCTGCTCCAGGCCCTGGCCGGTTTTCTGGTTGCTGAACACGAACGGCTTGCCGTTGCGCATCCGACGGGTGTCGCTGTCCATCATTTCCAGGGACGCACCCACCAGTGGCGCCAGGTCGATCTTGTTGATCACCAGCAGGTCGGATTTACAGATGCCCGGTCCGCCTTTGCGCGGCAGCTTGTCGCCGGCCGAGACATCGATCACATAAATGGTCAGGTCCGACAGCTCTGGGCTGAAGGTCGCCGAAAGGTTATCGCCGCCCGATTCCACCAGGATCAGATCCAGCCCCGGAAACCGTCGGTTCAATTGATCCACGGCCTCAAGGTTGATCGAGGCGTCTTCGCGGATCGCCGTGTGCGGGCAACCGCCGGTTTCCACGCCGATGATCCGCTCCGGCGCCAAGGCTTCGTTACGCACCAGAAAATCGGCATCTTCACGGGTGTAGATGTCGTTGGTGACCACCGCCAGGTTGTAGCGTTCACGCAGGGCCAGGCACAGGGCCAGGGTCAGGGCGGTTTTGCCGGAGCCTACCGGGCCGCCGATACCGACGCGCAGAGGTTGTGTATTCATGAGGGTCTCCTAGGAACGGAACAGGCGGCTGTACTGGCGCTCATGGGCCATACACGCCAGGGACAGGCCAAACGTGGCGCTGCCGTAATGGTCGGGATCAATGTTCGAGGCGTTGTGTTGAGCCTGTTGCAGCAGTGGCAGCAGTTCGCTGGTCAGGCGCTGGGCGGCTTGCTGGCCCAGGGGCAGGGTCTTCATCAGGACGGCCAACTGGTTTTCCAGCCAGCTCCATAACCAGGCGGCCAGGGCGTCCTGGGGGCTGATGTTCCAGGCGCGGGCGGCCAAGGCCCAGCCCAGGGCTAGGTGCGGTTCAGTACGTTGTTCAAGAAAGCGCCGTGCCGCGGCATCGAGTTCCGGCAGGCCGCCCAGCAACTGCTGCAACGAATAACCCATCTGCCGACTTTCCTGATGCAGCTCGCGGGTTTCCCGGCTGGCGCGGTGTTCCTCGCAGTGTTGCAGCAAGGCGTCCCAGTCGTCGGCGGCGGCGGCGGTGCAGTGGGCCAGTAGCAAAGGCGCCTCGAAGCGTGCCAGGTTCAACAGCAACTGATCGCTGATCCAGCGACGGGCGTCGTCGCAGGTTTTGACCTGGCCGTTATCCACTGCCATCTCCAATCCCTGGGAATAGCTGTAGCCGCCGATCGGCAATTGCGGGCTGGCCAGACGCAGCAGCGCCCACGCCGGGTTCATGTGCGTACGCCGAACTGATGCAGGCGTGGCGCGTAGTTGAAATCTTCGTCGCCGTGTCGGGAATGATGATGGCCGCCGCCATACGCGCCGTGTTCCGGTTGGAACGGAGCCTCTATGTTTTCGGCACTGGCACCCAGTTGCTCGAGCATCGCCTTGAGCACGTAATCGTCCAGCAGGCGCAGCCAGCCATCGCCCACTTGCAGGGCGACATGGCGATTGCCCAGGTGATAGGCCGCGCGGGTCAGTTCAAATGCATTGGCGCAGGTGACATGCAGCAATTGTTCGGGGCGGGCGCAGACGCGCACGATGCGTCCGTCTTCAGCTTGCAGGCATTCGCCGTCGTATAACGGCGGCTGACCTCGCTCAAGGAACAACCCCACATCTTCACCCTCGGCACTGAAACAGCGCAGGCGGCTTTTGCTGCGGGCGTCGAAGGTCAGGTGCAGCTCGGCGTCCCAGCGGGGTTGAGTGTCGATTCTGCGGTGAATCACCAGCATCGGAGTGCTTCCAGCAATGAACGGTGCTGTGTTTAGAGCAAGGGGCTTGCCAATCGAAGAAGGTGTAGGAAATAGCTGGGATGGCGTTTCAGGATGGGGCGGATTGCGTGCCGTTATGGTGCACTTGTCGATATCGCGCACCATTTTGCAGCTTTCGCGAAACACTGTGGGAGCGAGCCTGCTCGCGATATCAGTGCATCAGAAAATCAACGCTGACTGACCCACCGCTATCGCGAGCAGGCTCGCTCCCACAAAGGAAACGTCTCGGTGGCTACTCGGTACTGCCCAGCCCTTGCCAATGTTTGAGGCCAATAAAGATGAACCGCAGTTGCTGGGTAATCTTCGCCTGGGGCGTGAGGTGTTCGGGGAGAGCGTGAGCGGGTGGGTCGATGATGTCAGGCAGGGTGGCGAACACGCTTTTGACGATCAGGTCGGCCATTACGCTCAGGGCGGCAAGGTCCAGGTGCTGCAATTTGGGCATCAATGCCAGGTCGGCGGCCAGGTCCGAGGTGATGCCTTCACGCAGACAGGCGATGGCCTTGCGCACGGGCAGCGAGCCGCCGTATTGCTCACGGGCCAAAAACAGGAATTGCGAACGGTTGGCTTGGACCACGTCGAGGAAAATACGCACGGAGGCATCAATGATGCCGCCCATGACGAATTCGTTGTGGCGCACCAGCCGGATCGTTTCGCGAAAGGTCTGACCGACTTCGCTGACCAGAGCCAGGCCCAGTTGGTCCATGTCGTCGAAATGCCGGTAGAACCCGGTGGGTACGATGCCGGCGGTCCTGGCGACTTCGCGCAGGCTCAGGCTGCCGAACCCTCGGCCGCACTCCATCAAATGACGGGCTGCATCCATCAAGGCATTGCGGGTCTGTTGTTTCTGTTCGGCGCGGGGCAGCATCGCAGGGCTGACTTCTGATTCACGGAAGCGACGCACTCTAGCAAATCGGCTTTGCCGACGTCGAACGGTAGAGGGGGATATAGCGGGGAAAACGAGGTTCTCGGAAAGTCAAAAGCCCGATTGCAGGAATCGGGCTTTTTTCCAGGCCACCATGGGCTCAGCTCACTGCGCTGTTGCGTTCGATCACACGGTCACCACCACCTTCGGCAATGGCGCCCTGTGGGGTGCGCTCGTAGCCACCTTCAACCAGGCCTTTTTCTTCCAGGCGGTCACGGCCACCTTCAGCGACTTCCTGACCCTGAGGGGTACGTTCGTAGCCACCTTCAGCCACTTCCTGGCCCTGAGGGGTACGTTCGTAGCCGCCTTCGGCTACTTCTTGACCTTGAGGGGTACGTTCGTAGCCGCCTTCAGCTACTTCTTGACCTTGAGGGGTACGTTCGTAGCCGCCTTCAGCCACTTCCTGACCTTGACGGGTCTGGTCGAAGCCATCTTCAGCAACGGTCTGGCTATAGACCGAACGGCTGTCTTTAACCTGCGGCGTGGCTTGTTCGGAGGCTGGCAGTGCGAAAGCAGTGGAGGCCAGCATTGAAAGGGTGAGGCTCATCAGTAATTGGCGTTTCATGATCATTGCTCCTTGGGAGGGCGATAAAGTGGGTACGGAGGCAATGCTACTCTCGATAAGTCGATATAAAAGTTCATAAAGGCAATGGTAATAATCAACGGAATTGATTGTTCTGTGGAAAGGCTCTAGAACGGGCCTTTGCGAGGCGTGGTTTTGCACCGCAGTGGGTATTTTGTACCCATTGATGCCACGCAAAAGTGCGGGGGCGGTAACAGGTAGTTGGCGGTTTGGTCAGGATTTTTTCAGTTTTTTGTACCGCCCGTCGCCCAAAGTGTTAAACCAGTTGGCCGTATCGCCAGTCCTACTCTTCACAACGAGCCGATTACAGGCTCGTGTTTCCAAGGCGTCGCCGTCCGGACGCAGATTTGTCATCAGGAGCCTTGTGCATGACGCGCACCTCAAAAATCTTCGCCTGGACCTTCGCCAGCCTTGTTTTCCTGCTGGCCGTATTGGTGCTGGTCATCGCGTTCTTCGATTGGAACCGGATAAAGCCGCCGCTCAATGCCAAGGTTTCCGAAGAGTTGCATCGCCCGTTCGCCATCAATGGCAACCTGGCGGTGGTCTGGCAGCGCGAACCGCTGGAAGGCGGCTGGCGGGCCTGGGTGCCGTGGCCCCATGTGGTGGCCGAAGACTTGAGCCTGGGCAACCCGGACTGGTCGAAAACTGCGCAAATGGTCACGCTCAAGCGCGTCGAATTACGCATTTCGCCCCTGGCCTTGCTGGCCCGGCGAGTGGCAATTCCCCGCATCGACCTGACCGAGCCCGACGCCAACCTGCAACGCCTGGCCGATGGTCGCGCCAACTGGACGTTCGAGTTCGATCCGAAAGACCCCGACGCCGAGCCGTCCAGCTGGGTCGTGGACATTGGTACCATCGGCTTTGACAAAGGCCATGTCACTATTGATGACCAGACGCTGAAAACCCGCCTGGACCTGTTGATCGACCCGTTGGGCAAACCCATCCCGTTCAGCGATATCGTCGGCGACAATGCTGCGAAAAAAGCCCGGGACGCAGGTGCGGCTCCCCAGGATTATGCGTTTGCCTTCAAGGTCAACGGCCAGTACCACGGGCAGAACCTGGCAGGCTCCGGCAAGGTCGGTGGCCTGTTGGCTCTGCAGGATGCCTCGCAACCTTTTCCGTTGCAGGCTCAGGCGAAGATCGGTGATACCCGTGTCGAACTGGCCGGCACGCTGACCGACCCGATGAACCTGGGGGCGCTGGATCTGCGCTTGAAGCTGGCCGGGAACAGCCTGGCCAATCTTTATCCGCTGACCGGCGTGACCCTGCCGGATTCGCCGCCCTATTCCACCGATGGCCGCCTGATCGCCAAACTCCACGAGCCCGGCGGGGCACTGTTTCGTTATGAGGCCTTCAACGGCAAGATCGGCGATAGCGATATTCACGGTGACCTGGCCTACGTTGCCAGCCAGCCGCGGCCAAAACTCAGTGGCGCGCTGGTGTCCAATCAACTGTTGTTCAGCGACCTGGCCCCCCTGATCGGCGCCGATTCCAACGCCGAACAAAAGGCCCGAGGCGGCGCGAGCAAACAGCCGTCCGACAAAGTGCTGCCCGTGGAAGAGTTTCGTACCGAGCGCTGGGGCGTGATGGATGCCGATGTGGAGTTCACTGGCAAACGAATCGTCCACAGTGAGCAGTTACCGTTCACCGACCTTTACACGCATCTGGTGCTCAACGACGGCCAACTAAGCCTTGAGCCCCTGCGCTTCGGTGTGGCCGGTGGCCGGCTCGACGCGCAGATCCGCCTCAACGGCCGCACCCGGCCCCTTGAGGGACAGGCGAAGCTGACGGCGCGGGGTTTCAAGCTCAAGGAGTTGTTCCCCGGTTTCGCGCCGATGAAAACCAGCTTCGGTGAGCTGAACGGCGATGCCGATATCACCGGCCGTGGCAATTCGGTGGCGGCGTTGCTGGGCACCTCCAACGGCACGTTGAAAATGCTCATCAACGACGGCGCCATCAGTCGGGAGCTGATGGAACTGGCGGGGCTGAACGTCGGTAACTATGTGGTGGGGAAAATCTTTGGCGACGAGGAAGTGAAGATCAACTGCGCGGCGGCGGACTTCGACATCAAGACCGGCCTGGCGACCACTCGCCTGTTCGTGTTCGACACGGCGAACGCGATCATTTATGTCGATGGCACGGCGAACATGGCCACCGAACAACTGGACCTGACCATCACTCCGGAGTCCAAGGGCTGGCGCTTGATTTCCCTGCGCTCGCCCTTGTACGTGCGCGGCACCTTCGCCAAGCCCGCGGCGGGCGTCAAGG
The DNA here is from genome assembly GCF_900156295.1 of Pseudomonas sp. A214. Taxonomy (NCBI): domain Bacteria; kingdom Pseudomonadati; phylum Pseudomonadota; class Gammaproteobacteria; order Pseudomonadales; family Pseudomonadaceae; genus Pseudomonas; species Pseudomonas sp. A214. Next base: position 92,496 of record NZ_LT707062.1, on the reverse strand, counting down.
CCGTGCCGTTGATGCTGCGTGGGGCCGGGATGGTGGCGCTGGGCGTCATTGCCGCGCCGGCGGCCGGGTTGTTGGCCCTGGTTGCGCCCAGCGGTGGCGAGCCGAACCAGTGTGCGCCGTTGCTGGAGCAGATGAAGGCCGGCAAGGCACCGGTGACGGTCAAACCAACCCGCTAGCCAGGCTTTGCGGTGAGGTTACTGGCCCCATCGCGAGTAGGCTCGCTCCCACATCGACCGCGACAGGACACGATTCAATGGGGGAGCGAGCCTGCTCGCGATAGCGGTATTACAAATCGGCCAGGATGTCGGCCATGTCATCGGCATGCTCTTCTTCCTGAGCCAGGATGTCTTCGAAGATTCGCCGGGTGGTCGGGTCCTTTTCGCCGATGTACTGGATGATTTCCCGGTAGCTGTCGATGGCGATCCGTTCGGCGACCAGGTCTTCGTAGACCATTTCCTTGAGGGTGTTCCCCGCCACGTACTGGGCGTGGGAGTTACGGGTTAACAGGTCGGGGTTGAACTCCGGCTCGCCGCCCAACTGTACAATGCGCTCAGCGAGCTTGTCGGCGTGTTCGGCTTCCTGGTTGGCGTGTTCGAGAAACTCGCTGGCCGCCACGCTGGCCTTGAGGCCGGTGGCCATGAAGTAGTGGCGCTTGTAGCGCAGCACGCACACCAGCTCCGTGGCCAGCGCTTCATTGAGCAGGCGAATGACTTCCGGTCGATCGGCGCTGTAGCCCTCGGTCACCGCGCCGTTCTGCACGTTCTGCCGTGCCCGTTCGCGCAGGGTGGTTACATCGGATAGGTGCATGTCACTCATAGCATTCTCCTGGAGGCTGATCCGGTAGGGCGTCACGCTCTGTTGGCGTGATCGCTCTAAATCTGAGTGACGCGATCCTCGAAAAGTTTTACCGAATTTTTCAGTGCATGAGCGGACTGCCGCGCCTCTTCCTCCAGCCACTGGAAGAATGCCCGCACCGGCGGATGGCGTTCACGGCCTGGAACGCACAGGGCACTGTAGCCAGCGCCGTTGACCTGAATCTGCGGCCGATAAGCCACCAACAGGCCACTGGCGAGGCTTTCGGAAGCGAGGATGTTGCTCGCCAGTACCAGGCCTTGCCCGGCTATCGCCGCTTGCAGGGCGTAATGCTCCTCATCGTACTCGCGCATGCAAGGTTGCCGGGCCAGCCAGGTTTCGCCGGCCTGAGCGCACCAGGCTTCCCAGCCATGGGCATACAGTTTGGAATTGTGCCAGCGCACGCTGATCAGCGTGGGCTGCCTCTGCGCGGCCAGGGCCACTTGTTCCGGCGAGCCGTACACGCCGAAGTGTTCATCGAAAAGGCACAGGCCGTACAGGTTCGGGTAGCTGTCCAGGCTGTAGCGCACCACCAGATCGACGCTGGCGTCCTGATGCAGATCGACCACTTCGCAGTGGGTGTCCAGGCGCACGTTGATATTCGGATGACGCGCATAAAACCGGCCCAGGCGCGGCACCAGCCACAGGGTGGCAAACGCTGCGGTGGTGGACAGTGTCAGGTGAGTGTTGGTGCGTTGCGGGCGCAGGGTGTCGACGCTTTGCGCCACTTCCAGCAGGGCCCCGTGCAGGCTGTGGAACAAGCGTTGGCCGCCGTCGGTGAGCCGCACCTGGCGCGGCTGGCGTTCGAACAGCTGCACACCTAGCCAGGTTTCCAGGGCGCGGATCTGATGGGAAACCGCTGTGGGTGTCACCGACAGCTCCGCCGCCGCAGCCTTGAAGCTGAGCAGCCGTGCGGCAGACTCAAAGGCCCGCAGTGCGTTGAGGGGCAGCGTGGCAAACATTACTCATCTCCTGAAGTGCCATGGATGAAATTATCTCATCTAGCGTGACAAGCGCTCATTTGCCCGGAATCAGCGCGGAACATCAAGCTGAAAGCCGAAAAGTTCTTTTGATTGTAGTCGCAACCCAAGGAGATTCAGATGAGCAAAATTCTTGTCGTGCATGGCAGCCCTCGTGGCGAGCGCTCTCACTCCCGACGCCTGACCGAAGGCTTTGTCTCGGCCTGGCAGGCGGCCCATCCGCACTCCCAGCTGAGCCGGCGCGAAGTGGGGCGCACCGTGATTCCTCCGGTCAACGAAGCGTTCATCGCGGCGGCGTTCTACCCCGAACCGCAAGCCCGACCGCTGACCATGCAGGCGGATCTGGCGCTCAGTGATGCATTGGTGACGGAATTGCAGGCCCATGATCGGTTGGTCATCTCCGCGCCCATGCACAACTTCAGCGTGCCCAGCGGTGTAAAAGCCTGGATCGACCAGATCGTGCGGATCGGGCTGACGTTCAACCACAGCCTGGATAACGGCGTGTCGCAGTACGAACCGCTGGTACTGGGTAAGAAAGCGCTGATCGTGACCAGTCGTGGCGACTTCGGTTTCGGGCCTGGTGGTCAGCTTGAAGGGATGAACCACGCCGACACGCTGCTGCGCACCGTGCTGGGCTTTATCGGTATCACCGATGTGACGGTGGTTGCCGCCGAAGGTGAGGAGTCGGCTGAGCGCAGTTTCGCCCAATCCTGTGCCGAGGCCGAGCAACGCTTGCTGGGGTTGGCGCAGACGTTCTGATGGCGCGGGTGTCATAGACTGGTCATCATCGATACCGATGCTGACCACCTATTGATCAAGGATGTCGCCATGTCACAACAGTGCGCCACTCGTTACCCGCTGGTGCTGGTCCCCGGAATGCTCGGGTTCATTCGTCTGGTGCTGTATCCGTATTGGTACGGGATCGTCTCGGCGTTGCGCCGGGGTGGGGCAGTGGTGGTTGCTGTGCAGGTGTCACCGCTGCACTCATCCGAGGTGCGCGGCGAGCAGTTGCTCGCGCGGATCGAGGAGATCCTCACGCAAACCGGTGCGCAGAAGGTCAACCTGATCGGCCACAGCCAGGGCGCCCTCACGGCACGCTACGCGGCGGCCAAGCGCCCGGACCTGGTGGCATCGGTCACTTCGGTGGCCGGCACCAACCATGGGTCCGAGCTGGCTGATTACCTGCAGGCCCATTACCCGGCCAACAGCGCCAAGGGTCGCCTGCTCAGTGCTTTGCTGCGGTTGATCGGCGCCCTAATGAGCCTGCTGGAAACCGGTTATCGCGGGCCCCGGTTGCCGGTGGATATCCAGGCGTCCCACGCCTCTCTCACTACCGCGGGCGTGGCCCTGTTCAACCAGCAGTATCCCCAGGGCCTGCCGGAAACGTGGGGCGGGAACGGACCGGAAGTGGTCAATGGCGTGCGTTATTACTCCTGGTCCGGAACCTTGCAGCCAGGCAAGACCAACAGGGGGCGTAACCTGTTTGATGGCACCCACCGGAGCTGCCGGCTGTTCGCCCGCACTTTCGTGCGTGAGGCCGGGCAGTGCGACGGCATGGTCGGGCGTTACAGCTCGCATTTGGGCATGGTGATCGGCGATGACTATCCGCTGGATCACTTCGATATCATCAACCAGTCGCTGGGGCTGGTGGGCAAGGGCGCCGAGCCGGTTCGCTTGTTCGTCGAGCATGCGCAGCGGTTGAAGGCTGCCGGCGTGTAGGGCTTCAGGTCGGGTTGTCCGTCATCGCGAGCAGGCTCGCTCCCACATTCGGATTGGGTTTCTTCTGGCGGAGTGCGGTCAACTGTGGGAGCGAGCCTGCTCGCGATGACGGTCAATCAGGCACGGAAATTCGCGCAGATGAAGGTGTAACAGGCGTTGTCTACACTGCACCTCATCGCCGTACCCATCGTGCGGCAGCCAGGAGAAAACATCATGAAGATGCTGCGTGTTCCTTTGTTGGTGATCGGGTTGCTGCTGTCTTCCCAGGGTTTCGCCGCCACGGCCCAACAGAACAAGATGACCACCTGCAATGCCGACGCCACCGCCAAGGCCCTCAAGGGCGACGAGCGCAAAGCCTTCATGAGCAACTGCCTCAAGGCCACCCCCGTCGATGCCAGCACCCCGCAGGAACGCATGAAAACCTGCAACGCCACGGCCACGACCCAGGCACTGAAAGGCGATGCGCGTAAAGCGTTCATGAGTGAGTGTCTGAAGAAAAAATAACCGCCGGGATTTTTTCAGACGGTGAAGGCCTCATCGCGAGCAGGCTCGCTTCCACAGTTGATTTGCACTGCCCGGTCCATTGTGGGAGCGAGCCTGCTCGCGATGGGGCCGGCAAAGGCGCTACAAAAAACACCTGCACTGTGATCGAGGTCAGCCGATACAATCCCTAGTGCTGTTGGTGGAACGCTGGCAGACTGCCGATCCTTTCACGCCGTTTTGTTCTGAGGCTGTATGCCAACGTTTTCTCAGCGTCATGTCTTGTTGGTGATCAGTTGGGTGATCATTTTTGGTGGGTTGTTGCTGGTGCTGCCACTGCGCCTGTTGCCGAGCCTTTTGGCCGGTTTGCTGGTGTTCGAGCTGGTCAACATGCTCACCCCGCAGTTGCAACGGCTGATCGAGGGCCGGCGGGCCCGCTGGTTGGCGGTGGCGCTGCTGGGCACGCTGGTGGTCAGTGTGCTGTCGTTGATTTTCGCCGGGGCCTTCAGTTTCCTGCTCCATGAGGCGGAAAACCCTGGCGCATCCCTGGACATGTTCATGACGGTGGTCGACCGCGCCCGGGGGCAGTTGCCACCGTTCATCGACGCCTACCTGCCGGCCAGCGCGGCCGAGTTTCGGGTGGCCATTGGCGACTGGATGAGCAAGCACCTGAGCGAGCTGCAGTTGGTGGGCAAGGATGCGGCCCACATGTTCGTGACGTTGTTGATCGGCATGGTCCTGGGGGCTATCGTCGCCCTGCAGCGCATCCCCGACCTGACCAAGCGCAAGCCCCTGGCGGCGGCGCTGTTCGACCGTCTGAGCCTGTTGGTCAAGGCGTTCCGCAACATTGTGTTCGCCCAGATCAAGATTTCCCTGCTCAACACCTTCTTCACCGGGATTTTCCTGGCGGTGGTGCTGCCGCTGTTCGGCATCCACCTGCCGCTGACCAAGACCCTGATCGTCATGACGTTCCTGTTGGGGCTGCTGCCGGTCATTGGCAACCTGATGTCCAACACCCTGATCACCATCGTCGCCTTGTCGCTGTCGATCTGGGTGGCAATGGCGGCGCTGGGTTACCTGATCGTGATCCACAAGCTCGAATACTTCCTCAATGCCCGCATCGTCGGTGGGCAGATCAGCGCCAAGTCCTGGGAATTGCTCATGGCGATGCTGGTGTTCGAAGCCGCGTTCGGCCTGCCGGGCGTGGTGGCGGGGCCGATTTATTATGCTTACTTGAAGAGTGAGTTGAAGCAGGTGGGGATGGTTTGATCTGATCGGCGTCGCCTGTTCTGACGCCATCGCGAGCAGGCTCGCTCCCACCGTTGAGCGAGTTCCTTCAGAGGGAATGCGGTTCAATGTGGGAGCGAGCCTGCTCGCGATAGATGCGCCGCAGAACTTGAATCAGACCTGCGTGCCGTAACGCTTCATCGCCTCGATCGCCAGCCCGCTGCCGATACTGCCGAAGATATTGCCTTCCACATGCCGGGCCAGGGGGAGCATCGCCGAGACGCTGTTGCGCAGTGCCGGGATGCCGCTGGAGCCACCGGTAAAGAACACCGTATCCACCTGATCGACGCGTACGTTGGCATCGTTGAGCAATTGCGTGACGCTGCCGCGCACCCGCTCCAGCAGGCCGTCGATGGCCGATTCGAACAGTTCCCGGCTCAGGTCCACGCTCAGGCCTGCCTCGATCCGGTCCAGGAGCAAATGGCGCTGGTCGGAGTGGGTCAGCTGGATCTTGGTTTCTTCCACTTCCATCGCCAGCCAGTGCCCCGCGCGCTGTTCGATCAACTTGAACAACCGGTCGATGCCGCCGGTGTCTTCGATGTCGTAGCGCATGCTGCCCAGAGCCAGGGTGGATTTCTGCGAGTACACCGCGTTGATGGTGTGCCAGGTCGCCAGGTTCATGTGGTGGCTGGTGGGCATGTAGGCGCCGCTTTTCATGCGGCTGCCGTAGCCGAACAGCGGCATCAGGCCGGCCAGCGAGAGCTGCTTGTCGAAGTCGGTGCCGCCGATGTGCACGCCACCGGTGGCGAGGATGTCGGCGTGACGGTTGTCATGGGTGCGCCGCTCGGGCGACAGGCGTACCAGGGAGAAGTCCGAAGTACCGCCACCGATGTCGACGATCAGTACCAGCTCTTCCCTCTCGATGGTCGACTCATAGTCGAAGGCCGCCGCGATGGGCTCATACTGGAACGAGACTTCCTTGAAGCCGATGGCGCGGGCCACGTCCACCAAGGTGTTCTCCGCTTCCTGATCGGCCATTTCATCGTCGTCGACGAAAAATACCGGGCGACCCAGTACCACTTCTTCGAATTCCCGACCGGCGGTGGCCTCAGCGCGCTTCTTCAACTGGCCGATGAACAGTCCCAAAAGATCCTTGAACGGCATGGCCGTGCCCAGCACGCTGGTGTCGTGCTTGATCAGCTTGGACCCCAGCAGGCTCTTGAGCGAGCGCATCAGCCGGCCTTCGTAGCCTTCCAGGTACTCGTGCAGGGCCAGGCGGCCATACACCGGGCGGCGTTCCTCGAGATTGAAAAAGACCACCGAGGGCAGGGTGATCTTGTCGTCCTCCAGCGCAATCAGCGTTTCCATGCCGGGGCGCAGCCAGCCGACAGTGGAGTTGGACGTGCCAAAGTCGATGCCGCAGGCACGGGCCGGAGATGCGTTTTTCATGTCTTTCGGATTCCAGTTGAAAAAACGGCCGCGCAGTGTATGTCAGTGCGGCACGGATTCGAAGGCCGGTTATCTGCTAATTCGTAAACTCTGGCCTTGAAAGACAGCGTCGCACCCCCAAACTTGCTGGCATGGGCCTGGCAGCCACAAGGCGAGTACAAGAACCGCCACCGGCTGCCGATAAACTTCTGAAGCGCCGCCCGGTCACAAACCTTGAGATCGGTCAAACCCCAGGACTTGTATCACGAGCATGCTGCGGGTGGCGGTGCGATATCGATAACGGATGGTGATCCTTCGATGGACTTCAAAGACTATTACAAGATTCTGGGTGTGGAGCCGACGGCTGATGACGCCACGATCAAGGCTGCTTATCGCAAACTGGCCCGCAAATACCACCCGGATGTGAGTAAGGAAAAGGATGCCGAGACCAAATTCAAGGACGTCTCCGAAGCCTATGAAGCGCTGAAGAGCGCCGACAAACGCGCCGAGTACGATGACCTGCGTCGCTATGGCCAGCACGGCCAGCCTTTCCAGGGACCGCCGGGCTGGCAAAGCCGGGGCGGCTTTGGCGGTGGACAGGACACCGGCGATTTTTCGGATTTCTTCAGCTCGATTTTTGGTAATCGCGGGCCGGGTTTCGGTGGCGGACAGTCAGGCCGCAGCACCGGCCGTCGAGGGCAAGACGTGGAAATGGAACTACCGATTTTCCTGGAAGAGACCCTGTCGAGCGAATCGAAGAAGGTCAGCTTCCAGGTGCCGCAGTACAACGCCGCCGGCCAGCACGTCAGCAATACCAGCAAAAGCCTGAACGTGAAGATTCCCCTGGGCGTGACCGACGGCGAACGCATCCGCCTCAAGGGCCAGGGTGCGCCGGGTATTGGCGGCGGTGCCAATGGCGATTTGTACCTGACCATTCGTTTTGCCCCGCACCCCACGTTCGACGTCGAAGGCCAGGATCTGATCATCACGTTGCCCCTGGCGCCGTGGGAATTGGCACTGGGCACTGAAGTGGCGGTGCCGACCCTCACGGGCAAGATCAACCTCAAGGTTCCGGCCGGCAGCCAGAATGGCCAGCGCATGCGCGCCAAGGGCCACGGCCTGCGCAACAAGGCCGGCGAGCGCGGTTACCTGTTCGTACAGCTCAAGGCCGTGATGCCCAAGGCCAGCGACGAGGCAGTCAAGGCGTTGTGGGCGGAGCTGGCAAAGAAGGCTGCGTTCGATCCGCGGGAGAATTTCTGACTGTTTTGAGGCGCTAGACTCGACAGTTAAAGCATTGGGAGAAGCAGACCATGAACAACCCGATCATTGAACTGAACCTGATGGAATTTTGCGAGGCCGCTGCGTTGGCGGATGTCCATGTGATCGAAATCGTCGAGCATGGCATTCTCGAACCCCATGGCGCGGCCCCGGCGGATTGGCGCTTCACCGATTACGAACTGGTCTTGGCCCGGCGTGCGGCCAAGCTGCGCCGCGAGCTGGAACTGGAATGGGAAGGTGTCGCCCTGGCGCTGGACCTGCTGGAAGAAGTGCAGCAACTGCGCAGCGAAAACCGCATGCTCAAGCAGCGGTTGGGGCGGTTGGTGGAGTAAAAAACGCTCAATGAACAAGCGCCAACCTGTGGGAGCAAGGCTTGCCCACGATGAATTCAACTCGGTTCTCAAGAGTTGAGGCACCTGTATCGCGAGCAAGCTTTGCTCCCACAAGTCTTGCTCTCAGGTCCTCACTCCATTCAAAACAGAAAATAGCGCTGCGCCATCGGCAGCACATCAGCCGGTTCACACCACAACAACACCCCATCGGCCTTGACCTGGTAGGTCTGTGGATCGACATCGATGTTCGGCAGGTAGTCGTTGTGGATCAGGTCGGTTTTCTGCACATTCCGGCAGCCTTTGACCACGGCAATTCTCTTCTTTAGTCCAAGCTGTTCGGGCAGCCCCGCCTCGGCGGCGGCCTGACTGATGAACGTCAGGCTGGTGGCGTGCCGCGAGCCGCCGAAGCTTGCGAACATCGGTCGGTAGTGCACCGGTTGCGGTGTCGGGATCGAGGCGTTGGCGTCGCCCATCAGGCTGGCGGCAATCGCCCCGCCCTTGAGGATCAGGGTCGGCTTGACGCCGAAGAACGCCGGGCGCCACAGCACCAGGTCGGCCCACTTGCCCACTTCGATGGAGCCCACTTCATGGCTGATGCCATGGGTGATCGCCGGGTTGATGGTGTACTTGGCGATGTAGCGCTTGATGCGGAAATTGTCGTTGCCTTCGCCATCGCCGGGCAGGGCGCCGCGTTGCTTTTTCATCTTGTCGGCGGTCTGCCAGGTGCGGGTGATGACTTCACCGACGCGGCCCATGGCCTGGCTGTCGGAACTGATCATCGAGAACGCGCCCAGGTCGTGGAGGATGTCTTCGGCGGCGATGGTTTCACGACGGATGCGGCTTTCAGCGAAGGCCACGTCTTCGGCGATGCTCGGGTCCAGGTGATGGCAGACCATCAGCATGTCCAGGTGTTCGTCGATGGTGTTGCGGGTGAATGGCCGGGTCGGGTTGGTGGAGCTGGGCAACACATTGGCAAAGCCGCAGGCCTTGATGATGTCTGGCGCATGGCCGCCACCGGCGCCTTCGGTGTGATAGGTGTGGATGGTGCGGCCCTTGAACGCGGCCAGGGTGGTTTCCACGAAACCCGATTCGTTGAGGGTGTCGGTATGGATCGCCACCTGCACGTCGTACTGATCGGCCACGCTCAGGCAGTTGTCGATGGCTGCCGGCGTGGTGCCCCAGTCTTCGTGCAGCTTCAGGCCGATGGCACCGGCCTTGACTTGCTCGATCAACGGCTCTGGCAGGCTGGCGTTGCCCTTGCCGGTGAAGCCGATGTTCATTGGGAAAGCGTCGGCGGCCTGGAGCATGCGCGCCAGGTGCCACGGCCCGGAGGTGCAGGTGGTGGCATTGGTCCCGGTGGCCGGGCCCGTACCGCCGCCGATCATGGTGGTCACGCCACTCATCAAGGCTTCTTCGATCTGCTGCGGGCAGATGAAGTGAATGTGGGTGTCGATACCGCCGGCGGTGAGGATCATGCCCTCACCGGCGATCACTTCGGTGCTGGCGCCAATGGCGATGGTCACATCGGGCTGGATGTCCGGGTTACCGGCCTTGCCGATGGCTTTGATGCGCCCGTCCTTGAGACCGACATCGGCCTTGACGATGCCCCAGTGATCGATGATCAGCGCGTTGGTGATCAGCGTGTCGACGACCTCGGCGGCCAGCAGCTGGCTCTGGCCCATGCCGTCGCGAATCACCTTGCCGCCGCCGAATTTCACTTCTTCGCCATAGGTGGTGAAGTCCTTTTCCACTTCGATCCACAGTTCGGTGTCGGCCAGGCGGACCTTGTCGCCGACGGTGGGGCCGAACATGTCGGCGTAGGCTTGTCTCGAAATCTTCATGTGCTTGCCTTGGAATTCAATTGAATGTGGAAACCGTTCGCTTCGCTCACTCATCGCGAGCAGGCTCGCTCCCACAGTTGATCGCATTCCCCTGTGGGAGCGAGCCTGCTCGCGATGGGGCCGGTGCTGGCACCCTATGGCTTAAAGGTCGCCCATCACCCGCCCGGCAAACCCGAACACCCGGCGATGGCCCGCCAAATCCACCAGTTCCACCTCGCGGCTCTGGCCCGGTTCGAAGCGCACCGCGGTGCCGGCCGGAATGTTCAGGCGCATGCCACGGCTGGCGGCGCGGTCGAAGGTCAGGGCGTCGTTGGTTTCGAAAAAGTGATAGTGCGAGCCGACCTGGATCGGCCGGTCGCCGCTGTTGGCGACGTTCAGGGTGAGGGTGCGGCGACCGACGTTGAGTTCGATGTCGCCGGGCTGGACCTGGTATTGGCCTGGAATCATTGCGGTTGCCCCAAAGTCTTGTAGTAAATGGCGGTCGGGGTGTACGTCCCGTCCGGGCTCTGGCAGTAGTCGGGCAGTTCACCGACGCGGGTGTAGCCCATGGCGCGGTAGAATGCCTCGGCCTCGGAACCAGCCTCCGTGTCGAGGTACAACAGGCCGCGCTTGTGCTGGCGGGCGCCGAGTTCCAGGGCGCTCATCAATTGCTGGCCCAGGCCGCGGCGGCGAGCCTCGCCGCGCACCAGCAGCTTTTGCACTTCGGCACGGTTGAGGCCGTTGGGTTTCTGGCACAGGGCAAGTTGGACGCTGGCCTGCACCTGTTCATCCTTGACCACCACCCACAGCAGCAAGTGGCCCTGATTGAGACTGGCCTGAACCTCATCGAAATAGGCGCGTGCCTGGACCGCATCGAGATCGGCCATGAACCCCACGCTGGCGCCATAGCCGACGGCGTCGAGCAACAGATCAATCAGGCCCTGGCGGTAGTGCGCAAAGCTCTCGGCGTGGACTCGGCGCAACTGGGCGGGGTTCATAGGCATCACTCCTTGTCGACGGCAGGCGGTAGCGCCCCTGGGTTGAGGATCAACTGCATGAAAGTCAGGTCCAGCCAACGGCCGAACTTGGTGCCCACCTGGGGCATCTGCCCGGTGGTGATGAAGCCAGCCCGCTCGTGCAGGCGAATCGAGGCGGCGTTGCCGCTTTCGATGGCCGCGACCATGACGTGTTTGCCGCACGCCCTGGCGCGCTCGATCAGGGCCGTCATCAACAGTGAGCCCAAGCCGTTGCCGCGTTGGTCATCACGTACGTACACCGAATGCTCCACGGTGTGCCGGAAACCATCGAAGGGTCGCCAGTCGCCGAACGAGGCATAGCCGAGGACGTTATCTTCGTCATCGACCACCACCAGCACCGGATAGCCTTGCGATTGACGGGCGCTGAACCATGCCTGGCGATTGCCCAGGTCCACGGCCTGTTCGTTCCAGATCGCCGTGGTGTTCAGCACCGCGTCGTTGTAGATGTCACGGATCGCTGGCAAGTCGGCGTGGCGGGCGTCTCGAATGTCATAGGTCATGGTGCGGCCTCACGCGATCGGCTGGTGGACAGTGACCAGTTTGGTGCCGTCGGGAAACGTCGCCTCGACCTGGATCTCCGGGATCATTTCCGGGATGCCCTCCATTACCTGTTCGCGGGTCAACAGCGTGGTGCCGTAATGCATCAGCTCGGCCACGGTCTGGCCATCGCGGGCGCCTTCGAGCAGGGCGGCGGAAATATAGGCCATCGCCTCCGGGTAGTTGAGCTTCAAGCCGCGAGCCAACCGTCGCTCGGCGACGAGGCCGGCGGTGAAGATCAGCAGCTTGTCTTTTTCGCGTGGGGTCAGGTCCATGTGCAATCCATAAGGGCAGATAAAAAATTCTTGCTGTAAACACAGATCTCCTTGTGGGAGATCCTTTGTGGGAGCGAGCTTGCTCGCGATAGCGGTGTGTCAGTCGACATTAATGTTGAATGTTCCATCGCCATCGCGAGCAAGCTCGCTCCCACAGGAAAGCAGATTCATGTACTCCAGATTCTGGGCGGCATGGCCTCTCTTCCAAGCAATGCAGGCCTGAGCAAACGCCACAATTCAATCAACCAACCCCGCGCCAGCAGCGCCTCGCTCGCCAGACACCGGGCCACGATCAGGCCGGGCAATTGAGTCAGGTCGCCGCGCACGTCATGGCCCAGAGATCGGCACTGTTCCAGCAACGCACTATCGATTTCCCCGGTCACCAACAACGTGGCAAACACCGGATCGCCGCCCAGCCCGATGGGCGAGTCGAGCAATCCGTCACCGCCCACAATGCGCTGGCGTTCATGCCAGAGCAACTGCCCGTCGCGGCGGATGTCCAGCCGCGACTGGAAGTGCCCCAGGTCAAATCGTTCACCGCTGGCCGGCCGGCCGAGGGCCACCATGTCCCAGTAGAACAGGCGCCCGTCACCCTGCAGGTCGATGCTGGTGCTGAGTTCGGCCTGGGCGGCGCTGAAGACGATGGTTTCCTGGGGCAGCCATTCCAGGGTCGCCCCCGCGGCCACGCTCAGGTTCAGTTGCTGATAGGCCGGGCCGGCGGCGCGATACCACTTGGCCGCGCCGGGACTGGTCAACTGCGCCCAGGCAGCGGGGCCGACGTGGGCCGCGATGTCCAACCGATCACCGCCGGCAATCCCGCCGGGCGGGTGGACGATGATGTGTTGGCACACTTCGGGGCCCTCGGCGTACAGGTGTTTTTGCACCCGCAGCGGACCTTTGTGGCGGCGCTGCACCGGACGCGTGCAGTCACCGAACCGGGCATAACCCAGTTCCAGCTCGGCATGCCAGCTGGGGGTGAACAGGGCCGAAGGCGCCAGTAAGGAGACAGGTAGGTTCATGATTTCCGATTATCGTTAGAGCGCTACAGACTAGATCGTAACCAGCCCGCGCACACCCTCGGCTTCCATATTTTCTCCGCGCCCCTGCTGCACGATCTCGCCCCGGGACATCACCAGGTATTGATCGGCCAGTTCGGCGGCGAAGTCGTAGAACTGCTCCACCAGCAAAATCGCCATGTCGCCCCGGGCCGCCAGTTTCTTGATGACCACGCCGATCTCCTTGATCACCGACGGTTGAATGCCTTCGGTGGGCTCGTCGAGAATCAGCAGGCGCGGACGGCTGGCCAGGGCCCGGCCAATGGCAAGTTGCTGTTGCTGGCCACCGGACAGGTCACCGCCACGGCGTTGTTTCATTTGCAGCAGCACCGGGAACAATTCGTAAATGAACGCCGGCACCTCTTTGGCCTCGGCGGCGGGAAAACGCGACAGGCCCATCAGCAGGTTTTCTTCCACCGTCAGCCGTCCGAAAATCTCCCGGCCCTGAGGCACGTAGGCAATACCGGCGTGCACCCGTTGGTGCGGTTTGAAGGTGGTGATGGGTTTGCCTTCCCAGCTCACCGCCCCTTCCTTGGCCGGCAACAGGCCCATCAGGCATTTGAGCAGGGTGGTCTTGCCCACGCCGTTGCGGCCCAGCAGGCACGTCACCTCGCCGACCTTCACGTCGAATGACAGGCCGCGCAGGATGTGGCTACCGCCGTAGTATTGGTGCAGCTTGTCGACTTGCAGCATTTTCCAGATTCTCCTCGAACCCCTGTGGGAGCGAGCTTGCTCGCGATAGCGTCAGAACATTCAGAATGGATGCTGACTGACACACCGCCATCGCGAGCAGGCTCGCTCCCACATAAAAAGCAATTTTGCGCCTCAGCGCCCGAGATACACCTCGATCACCCGCTCATTGTCCTGCACCTGCGCCAGCGACCCTTCGGCCAGCACGCTGCCCTGGTGCAGCACGGTGACGTGGTCGGCAATCGCGCCGACGAAGCCCATGTCGTGTTCCACCACCATCAGCGAATGCTTGCCCGCCAGTGATTTGAACAGCTCGGCAGTGAACTCGGTTTCGGCGTCGGTCATGCCCGCCACGGGTTCGTCGAGCAGCAAGAGTTGTGGGTCCTGCACCAGCAGCATGCCGATCTCCAGAAACTGTTTCTGCCCGTGGGACAGCAACCCGGCGGCGCGATTGACCGACGTCGTGAGGCGGATGGTCTCCAGCACTTCGCTGATGCGCTCGTGTTGCTCGCCAGTGAGTTTGGCCCGCAGGCTGGCCCACACCGATTTGTCGGTTTTCAGCGCCAGCTCCAGGTTCTCGAACACGCTCAAGGCTTCGAACACCGTGGGTTTCTGGAATTTGCGACCGATGCCGGCCTGGGCGATCTGCACTTCGCTCATGCTCGTCAGGTCCAGCGTTTCACCGAACCAGGCCTTGCCGTGGCTGGGCCGGGTCTTGCCGGTGATCACGTCCATCAGCGTGGTCTTGCCCGCGCCGTTGGGGCCGATGATGCAGCGCAATTCGCCGACGCCGATGTACAGGTTCAGAGCGTTCAGGGCCTTGAAACCGTCGAAACTGACGCTGATGTCTTCCAGGGTCAGGATGGTGCCGTGACGGGTGTTCAGGCCCTTGCCGGCGGCCTGACCGAGGCCGATGGCGTCGCGACTGCTGCCTTGGTCTTTGTTGGGATCCAGTATGGGTTCGAGCATGAAATCGGCTGTGGGTGTGATTCGCATCATTCGCCCCTTTTCTTGAGTAGCCCGATCACACCCTTGGGCAGATACAGGGTCACAACGATGAACAGCGCGCCGAGGAAGAACAGCCAGTACTCGGGAAAGGCCACGGTGAACCAGCTCTTCATGCCGTTGACCACACCGGCCCCCAGCAGCGGCCCGATCAGCGTGCCGCGCCCGCCGAGGGCCACCCACACGGCGGCCTCGATGGAGTTGGTCGGCGACATTTCGCTGGGGTTGATAATGCCCACCTGCGGCACATACAACGCCCCGGCCAGGCCGCACAACACCGCGCTCAATACCCAGACGAACAGCTTGAAGCCACGGGGATCGTAGCCGCAGAACATCAGGCGGTTTTCCGCGTCGCGCAGGGCGGTCAGCACTCGGCCGAACTTGCTGCGGGCCAGGCGCCAGCCGATGAACAGGCTCGCCACCAAGAGCAGCACCGTGGCCAGGAACAGCACCGCTCGGGTGCCCGGCTCGGTGATACCAAAGCCCAGGATCGAGCGAAAGTTGGTGAAGCCGTTGTTGCCGCCAAACCCGGTTTCGTTGCGGAAAAACAGCAGCATCCCGGCAAACGTCAGGGCCTGGGTCATGATCGAGAAATACACGCCCTTGATCCGCGAGCGGAAGGCGAAGAAGCCGAACACCAGCGCCAGCAACCCCGGTGCCAGCACCACCAGGCACATGGCCCAGACAAAGCTGTCCGTGCCGCTCCAGTACCAGGGCAATTCGCTCCACGACAGAAAGGTCATGAACGCCGGCAAGCCGTCACCGGCGGCCTGGCGCATCAGGTACATGCCCATGGCATAGCCGCCCAGGGCGAAGAACAGACCGTGGCCCAGGGAGAGCAGGCCGGCGTAGCCCCAGACCAGGTCCAGCGCCAGGGCGACGATGGCGTAGCAGAGAATCTTGCCCACCAGGGTCAGGGTGTAAGCCGAGACATGCAGCGGGTTATCCACTGCCAACAGCGACAGCAGCGGCAGGCTCAACAGCACTGCCAGGATCACCACGCCGACGGCGAGGGTGACTTTCGGGCCGGCCTTTTGCGCGGCCGTGAGCATCAGGGGCTGGTTCATCAGTCGATTACCCGTCCTTTGAGCGCGAAGAGGCCTTGCGGACGCTTCTGGATGAACAGAATGATCAGCGCGAGGATCAGGATCTTGCCGAGCACGGCGCCGATCTGCGGTTCAAGAATCTTGTTGGCGATGCCCAGCCCGAACGCGGCGAACACACTGCCGGCCAACTGACCGACGCCACCGAGCACCACCACCAGGAACGAGTCGATGATGTAGCTCTGGCCCAGGTCCGGGCCGACGTTGCCGATCTGGCTCAGGGCCACGCCGCCAAGCCCGGCGATGCCCGAGCCGAGGCCGAAGGCGAGCATGTCCACGCGGCCGGTGGGCACGCCGCAGCAAGCGGCCATGTTGCGGTTCTGGGTCACCGCGCGCACGTTCAGGCCCAGGCGGGTCTTGTTCAGCAACAGCCAGGTCAGCGCCACCACGAACAGGGCGAAGGCGATGATCACGATGCGGTTGTAGGGCAGTACGAGATTCGGCAGTACCTGGATGCCGCCGGACAGCCAGGCCGGGTTGGCGACTTCGACGTTCTGCGCGCCGAACACCAGGCGCACCAGTTGGATCAGCATCAGGCTGATGCCCCAGGTGGCGAGCAGGGTTTCCAATGGCCTTCCGTAGAGATGGCGAATCACCGTGCGCTCCAAAACCATACCGATGGCGGCGGTGATGAAAAACGCCACCGGCAGGGCGATCAACGGGTAGAACTCGATGGCATTCGGGGCGAAGCGCTGGAACAGCATCTGCACCACGTAGGTGGAATAGGCCCCCAACATGAGCATCTCGCCGTGGGCCATGTTGATCACCCCCAGCAGGCCGAAGGTGATTGCCAGGCCCAGGGCGGCCAGGAGCAGGATCGAGCCCAGGGACATGCCGCTGAAGGCCTGGCCCAGCAATTCACCGATCAGCAGCTTGCGCTTGACCTGGCTGAGGCTGGTTTCGGCGGCGGTGCGTACCGTGGCGTCGGTTTCAACGCCGGGTTCGAGCAGGCCTTCGAGGCGGGTGCGGGCCAACGGATCGCCGGTTTCCCCCAGTAGCCGGACGGCAGCCAGGCGAACCGACGGGTTGGGGTCTACCAGTTGCAGGTTCGCCAACGCCAGGCTCAGGGCTGCATGCACGTCTTCGTCCTGCTCGCCGGCCAGTTGTCGATCGAGAAATGCCAGTTGGGCCGGGCGGGCGCTTTTTTGCAGTTGCTGGGCGGCGCTCAGGCGCACGCTGGCGTCAGCGGCCAATAGTTGATGGCTGGCCAGGGCGGTTTCAATCAACCCTCGCAAGCGGTTGTTCAGACGCAGGGTCTTGGGCTGGCCGTCGACGGTCAACTGGCCTTGTTGCAAGGCGTTGATCAGTTCGACACGCTCAGGTTCCGGTTGCGCGGCCCAGGTTTCCAGCAGCGCGGCTTGCTGGGGCGGCTTGGCGGCGAGGAAATCTTCGGCATCACCGGCGTGGGCCTCCAGTGGCAACAGCAGCACCAGGGCGAGGATGAGGCGGTAGAGGGCGGTGGGCATATGCTTGGCCTTGCGTGTTTGATCGTTCCCACGCTCCGCGTGGGAACGCAGCCCGGGACGCTCCGCGTCCCATGGTGGACGCAGAGCGTCCGGTGAGGCATTCCCACGCAGAGCGTGGGAACGATCAGCAGGGTTAGGGGCTTCTTCCCGGGCTCAGTTGCTCTTCACCGCATAGTCAGGCTTCTTGTCGTTGCCTTCGATGAACGGGCTCCACGGCTGGGCGCGGATCGGGCCCTCGGTCTGCCAGACCACGTTGAACTGACCGTCGGCCTGGATCTCGCCGATCATCACCGGCTTGTGCAGGTGGTGGTTGGTCTTGTCCATGGTCAGGGTGTAGCCCGACGGTGCGTCGAAGGTCTGGCCGGCCAGGGCTTCGCGGACTTTGTCGACGTCGGTGGACTTGGCTTTTTCAACCGCTTGCGCCCACATATGGATGCCCACGTAGGTGGCTTCCATCGGGTCGTTGGTCACGGCTTTGTCGGCGCCCGGCAGGTTCTTGGCTTTGGCGTAGGCCTTCCAGGCGTCGACGAATTTCTTGTTCGCCGGGTTTTCCACGGACTCGAAGTAGTTCCACGCCGCCAGGTTACCCACCAGCGGCTTGGTGTCGATGCCGCGCAGCTCTTCTTCGCCCACCGAGAACGCCACCACTGGTACGTCGGTGGCTTTCAGGCCCTGGTTCGCCAGTTCTTTATAGAACGGCACGTTGGAGTCGCCGTTGACCGTGGAGATGACCGCGGTCTTGCCGCCGGCCGAGAACTTTTTGATGTTGGCCACGATGGTCTGGTAGTCGCTGTGGCCGAACGGGGTGTAGACCTCTTCGATGTCCTTGTCTGCCACACCTTTGGAATGCAGGAACGAACGCAGGATCTTGTTGGTGGTGCGCGGGTAGACGTAGTCGGTGCCCAGCAGGAAGTAGCGCTTGGCACTGCCGCCTTCTTCGCTCATCAGGTATTCCACCGCCGGAATGGCCTGCTGGTTCGGCGCCGCGCCGGTGTAGAAGACGTTCGGCGACATCTCTTCGCCTTCGTATTGCACCGGGTAGAACAGCAGGCCGTTGAGCTCTTCGAACACCGGCAACACGGATTTGCGCGACACCGACGTCCAGCAGCCGAACACCACCGCGACCTTGTCCTGGGTCAGCAATTGACGGCCTTTTTCGGCGAACAGCGGCCAGTTCGAGGCCGGGTCCACGACCACCGCTTCGAGCTGCTTGCCGTTGACCCCACCTTTGGCGTTGATCTCGTCGATGGTCATCAGCGCCATGTCCTTGAGGGACGTCTCGGAGATCGCCATGGTGCCGGACAATGAATGCAAGATGCCGACCTTGATGGTTTCGGCGGCCTGGACGGTCCAGGCCATGCCCATCGCGGCAATGCTTGCCGAGAGTGTAAAAGCCTTGATCAAGCTACGACGCTTCATTGTGCGATCTCCGTGCAATTATGAGTTTTTTTCGATGGCAGATGCGGACGCTGAAAGGGCTTTTGCAAGGGGTGTGCCCGGTTGGGCAAAGGCGTTGAGAATGCGGGGTTGGCGCGCTGGGGTAAAAGTGCGAATGCACCACTAGCGACCGCGGCCTAGGTGCTGGTGCGATCAGATGCGCCACATTGGGGCGAAGGCTTGCGGTTCCCCTGTTATTTGCAAGTCAGGGAAACAGGGGTGGATTCAGCGACGGCGCATCAGGCCGATGAAGAACAGGCCACCGATAGCGGCAGTGGCGACGCCAATGGGCAAGTCCTCCGGTGCGATCAGGGTCCGGGCCGCCACATCCACCCACACCAGGAACAGGCTGCCCAGCAGAACACACGCAGGCAGCAGCCGACGGTGTTCGGCACCCACCAGGCGCCTGGCAATGTGCGGCACCATCAGCCCGACAAAACCGATCGAGCCGCTGATGGACACCAGCACGCCGGTCATCAGCGAGGCGATCAGGAAAATCCACAACCTCACCTTCGCCGCGTTCAGGCCCAGGGTCACGGCGGTCTGTTCGCCCGCCATCAGTGCATTCAGCGGCCGGGCCATGCCCAGCAGCAATCCCAGCCCCAGCAACACACTGGCCGCCGGCACCGCCAGCAATTCCCAGCGCGCCAGGCCCAGGCCGCCGAGCATCCAGAACATCACTGCGGAACTGGCGCGATGGTCACCCAGAAACAGCAAGAGGTTGGCCGCCGCCATCATCACGAATGACACCGCCACGCCGCACAGCAACAAGCGATCGCTTTCCAGACGGCCTTGGCGGCTGGCGATGGCCAGTACCAGCAACATGCTCAACAATGCACCGATAAATGCGGCCAGCGGCAGGGTCAGCAGACCAATGATCTCACCGACATGCAGCACCACAATGACCGCACCCAGGGTCGCGCCGGACGTGACGCCCAGCAGGTGCGGGTCGGCCAGGGGGTTGCGCGTCACCGCTTGCAGGACCGCACCGATCAACGCCAGCCCCGCGCCCACCAAGGCACCGAGCAGCAGGCGCGGTACGCGGATCAGCCAAACGATATGTTCCTGGCCGGGCGACCAATACACGTCACCCAAACCGAAAGCCTTGTTCAGCAGGATGTCCCAGACCACAGCCACCGGCACCCGCGCCGGACCGAACCCCAGGGACACCACGCACGACACCAGCATCAGTGCACCGAGGCACACCAGCAACGCGCCATAGCGACGATTGCTCATGGACGGTGAAAACCCTTTGCCAGGGTTTGCACCGCTAATACGTTATCGATACCCGGCGTGGCCTGAACGTAAGGGATCACGATGAAGCGCCGGTGCTTGATCGCATCCACCGATTGCAGGGCCGGGTTGTTCAGCAGGAATTGCTGCTTCTGCTCGGCGCTGACTTCGCCGTAATCGACAATCACGATCACTTCGGGGTTGCGCTCGACCACGTTCTCCCAGCTCACCCGGGTCCAACTGGTCTGCACGTCATCAAGAATGTTGCGCCCGCCGGCCGCATCGATCAGGGCCTGTGGCATGCCGAGACGGCCGGAGGTCATGGCGCGGTCTTCGCCACTGTCGTACAGGAACACTCGGGGCTGATCAGCAGGCAACTGCTTGCGCACTTGCGCCACCTGGGCATGCATCGAGGCGATCAACTCATTGGCGCGATCCTGCACATCGAAAATCCTTCCCAGGTTGCGCAGGTCGTTATAGGTGTCTTCCAGGGTGGCCGGCGGGCGTTTCATCACGAACGCGCAGGATTCGGTCAACTCGTACACATTGATGCCCAGCGGTTGCAGGGTTTGCGGCGTCAGGTCGCCGCCCACCCGCATGCCGTAGTCCCAGCCGGCAAAGAAGAAATCCACGTTGGCATTGAGCAGGGTTTCCACCGACGGGTATTTGGCCGCCAGCTCCGGCAGGCCATCGAGGATTTTCTCCATGTCGGGCGTCACTGACTTCCAGCCGCTGATGCCGCTGTAGCCCACCATGCGCGACTTGAGCCCCAGGGCGAGCATCATCTGGGTCATGTTGATGTCATGGCTGACGGCGTGTTTCGGCGTCTGGTTGAAGGTGACTTCGCGATTGCAGCTTTGGATCGTCAATGGGTAGCGGGTGGCCTCGGCCAAAGCATGTGCACTGCCGAGCAGCAGCGACAGAAGCAGCAGGGAACGCAAGATCATGGTTGGGTTATCCAGGTGATTCGGGGGTGGGCGGCCAAGGGGTGTTCGTCAATCAGCGCCTGCACGCCAAAGACGTCGCGCAATAGCGTGGCCGTTAGCACTTCTTTGGGCGTGCCGCTGGCGACGATGTGTCCGTGGTCGATGACGTAGAGCCGATCACAGAACGCAGCGGCCAGGTTCAGGTCGTGGATGCTGGCGAGGGTGCCGATCCCCAGGCGTTTGATCAGTTGCAGCAGTTGGAGTTGATAACGCGGGTCGAGGTGATTGGTCGGCTCATCGAGGATCAGCACCTGCGGCTGCTGCGCCAGGGCGCGAGCCAGGATCACCCGTTGCTTTTCCCCGCCCGAGAGTGTGGCGAAAGCATGGTCGCCGAAACCTTGCAGCCCCACCGATTCCAGTGACTGGCTGACCAGGCTCAGGTCTCGCTGATTGTCGCCATCGAACAGGCCTTTGTGTGGCGTGCGCCCCATGGCGACCACTTCCTGGACCGTCAGACCGAAGGCGTCGGGAAACTCTTGCAACACCACAGCGATGCGTTGGGCGCACCAGCGCGAGGACTGTTTCCAGACGTTGTGATGGTCAAGTTTGACCTCGCCCGCCTCCGGCTGACTGAACCGATAGGCGCAGCGCAACAGACTGGTCTTGCCGCTGCCATTGGGCCCGATCAACCCGACAAACTCCCCGGCACCCACCTGCAACGTGGCGTCACGCAGCTGGAACTGATGATGGCAGTGGCCATGGCCCAGGGGTGTCCAGGCGAGGTGGGAGAGGGTTAGTGCGGTCATGCAGCTACTCAAATGGTTGGATCGAGACACAGCCCCCTGTGGGAGCGAGCCTGCTCGCGATAGCGCTGGATCAGCCTGCGCAGAGGTGGCTGACAGACCGCTATCGCGAGCAGGCTCGCTCCCACAGGAACACCGTGTTCACAATTCGCAAGGCGGGCGCGATTGTAGAGGTTTCGCGCCGTCTTTCGTTAACGCACGGTCTTCAACTTGAAGATGAAACCACTTCAGGCTGGCGATTGAAACGGGTGACGAGCCGATCCAGCAACCCCATCACCAGCAGCGACGCCCCCACCAGCGGAAACACCACTGCCAGGGCCAGCATGATGAACACCCCGGTCTTCCAGGTCGGCAAGTCGTGACGCAGCGCCGGTACGCCGAACTTGCCCTGGGGCCGACGCTTCCACCAGATCACCACGCCGCTGACGGCGCTGAGCAGGATCATCAGGCAAATCAGCAGCACGATGATCTGGTTCAGCGGGCCGAACATCTTGCCTTCGTGCAGCATCACGCCGGTTTCGGTGGCGCGGGCGACGACGCCGTAATGTTCCCAACGCACATCCGCCAGGACCTTGCCGGTGTACTGGTCCACATGCAGGGTCGCGTCGTTGCGCGGGTCGTCGGCGAATACAGCGATGGTGAATACGCCGGTAGCGGTGGTCGGCAGGGTGATGCTGTAGCCAGGTTCCACTTTGCGTTCGGTGGCGATGTCCTGCACCGCTTGCAGGCTTACGGTCGGCGCGGCGGGACCTTCATGGGCGCCGCCGTGGGCCATGTGTTCGGCATGGTCGCCGGACATCGGCATCGGGGTATTTTCCACGGCCCAGGGTACGGTCTGGCGGTGCGCATTGTTGAGGCTGCCGGCCGCGACGTCGGACTTGGGCATGTCGTTCCACATGGCAGCCGGGAAGCGGTTCCAGAGGTCAGCATATTGCTTGCCCCAGAAGCCGGTCCAGGTCATGCCGCTGAGCAGCATCACCAGCAGAAACGCCGCGCCCCAGAAGCCGACGACCCCATGCAGGTCGCGCCAGAACAAACGACCGCGAGCGCTCCAGCGTGGCCACAACACTCCGGCCGACGACTGCCCGCGAGGCCACCACAGGTACAGGCCCGACACCACCAGGACCACGCCCCAGCCGGCGGCCATTTCCACCAGTCGGTCACCCACGGTGCCGATCATCAACTCACCGTGGATGGCCCGGGCGATGGCTTGCAGGTTGTCCTTGGCGTCCTGTTCACCGAGGACATCGCCATGGTACGGGTCGATGAACACGTTAAGCTCGCGGCTCTTGTCGATCACCACGAATTGCGCACTGCGCTCGGCATTGATCGGCGGCAGGTACTGTTTGACCTGGCCTTCGGGGTAGGCCTGGCGGACCTGTTTGAGCAGGTCGTCCGCCGCCATCGTGTGATGGCCGGCCGGCACGTTCAGCAGGCTGCCGTACATCAGAGGGTCGAGTTGCGGCTTGAACAGGTAAATGATGCCGGTCAGGGCCAGCATCACCATGAACGGCGCCACGAACAGCCCGGCATAAAAATGCCAGCGCCAGGCCAGGTTGTAGAAATTGGGTTTCGGTTGGCTCATTTTAGAAGCGCTCCGCAGGGCAAATGTGATCGTTATGTTTTTTGCGGTTGCTGCGCAACCGATCGCGGGCAAGCCTTGCTCCCACAGTACTTGTCAGTGCAGTGGGACAAGTTGTGCCCCTCAGCAATGAACTACCTGTGGGAGCAAGGCTTGCCCGCGATGCTTTCAGAAACTCATATCTACCTTGGTCCAGAGCGTGCGCCCCGGTTCGTTGATGGCTTGCGGGTCACTCGCCGGGTAGCCGAACCCGGCGTTGCCGGCCAGGTTCAGATGTTCGGCGTAGGCTTTGCCGAACAGGTTGTCGACGCCGCTGCTGACCTTCCAGTGTTTATTGATGCGGTAGGCACCGTTGAGGGAGAACACCCCGAACCCGGAACTCTTGCCGTAGTCCTTGCCCACCACGTTGCCCTTGTTCTCGTCGACACGGTTTTGCGCGGCCACCACGCGCCACAGGGCACCGGCGCTCCAGCGGTCTTCGCTGTAGGTCAGGCCCAGGCGGGCGTCGAGTGGCGGCATCTGTGCCAGGGCGCTGCCATCGCTGCTGTTTTTGCCCCAGGCGTAGGCCAATGTTGCATCGGCTTTCCAGCGCTCGGTCAGTTTGTAGGCCGCGCCCAGCTCACCGCCCATGATCCGTGCATCAATGTTCTCGGCCCGGGAGGTGGTGCCCATCATGCCGGGCGTGTAGTCGAACAGGATGTAGTCGCGCACCTGCCCGACATAACCCGACGCCCAGGCTTCGAGGGTTTCGGTTTTGTACTGCAGGCCGAAGTCGAGTTGGGTGGTTTTCTCCGGTTTGATCGAGTCGAAAGCATTCAGCGAACCGGCGGGGCCGGCGTTGGCCGAAAACAGCTCCCAGTAATCCGGGAAACGTTGCGCGTGGCCCAGGCCCGCATAGAGGGTAGTAGGGCTGTCGGCCAGATCGTGTTCGTAGCGTACGAAACCACTGGGCAGCGTGTCGGCGCGGGTTTGGTCGGCAGTGGGATTGGGCCGGGCGGACATGCCGGAGCCGATGCTTTGGCGGTAATCCTTGGCCGAGGCGCGGTCGAGGCGGGCGCCGCTGACCAACCGATCGCGGTCGGCGGCGTACCAGGTCAACTCACTGAACACGCCGTAGTTATGAAAGTCGGCGTCCTTGGTGCGCGGCCGTTCCTTGTAGGTGTCGATGCCCATGCTGCTACGTTGGCGATGCTCGTTGGTCTGGGCGTCCAGGCCACTGATCAATTGCACATCGGCCCAGCGCCAGGTGGCCTTGATGCGTGCGCCGAGGGTGCGGCGGTCGACGTTGGACGCCATGGGGCCGGCCATCATCCCGGTGCCGGACGGCGTGCGCAGCGTGTAGTTGTCCATCACATGGTCGGCGTAGTTGTAGTAGACCTGCGCTTCGAGCGTATCCAGTACATCGCCCATGTTCGAACGCTCGAAACGCAAGCCCAGGCTTTCACGCTTGAACTGCGAGCCATCCATGCCACGTCCGGCGTAGCGTGCTTCACCGTCGCCCTTGCCAGCGGTCAGTTCCAGCAGGGTATCGGCATCCGGCGTCCAGCCCAGCGTCACGTCGCCGTTCCACTTGTCGTAGCGCGACGGCACCGTGTCGTTGTTGCCGTCACGATAATCGTCTGAATGAGCGGTGTTGCCGATCACCCGCACGTAACCCAAAGACCCGCCGGCGGCCGCATCCACGACCTTGTCGAAGCGCCCGTTGGAACCGGCCAGTACGCTGGCGTTGACCCGGGTGCCCAGTTCGCCGAACTGCTCCGGCTCGCGTTCGAACAGCACGGTCCCGGCCGATGCACCAGGGCCCCAGAGCACGGTTTGCGGGCCCTTGATAACGGTGAGTTTGTCGTAGGTTTCCGGCGAAATATAGGACGTCGGCGCGTCCATCCGGCCCGGGCAAGCGCCCAGCAGCATGCTGCCATTGGTGAGAATGTTCAGCCGCGAGCCGAACATGCCCCGCAGTACCGGGTCGCCATTGGTGCCGCCGTTGCGCACCAGGGCGAAGCCGGGAATGGTCTTGAGATAATCGCCGCCGTCGCTGGCCGGCACCGGTTGGCGCGGATCCTTGGGGTTGGTGACCACGGTCAGGGGCGAGCTGGGAGCGACGGCGGTAATGACCGTCGGGCTCAGCTCTTCGATCTGAGCTTCGTGGTGAGCATGCTCGTCGGCCAGCGCACAGGGCGTGAGCAGCAGGCCGCACAGTGCGGTGGCGGTGTAGCGAAAACGAACCCGTGGCTCGTTCGGGGAGCAGCGAACCTGGGCTGCGCCCAATGCGATGTCGGCAGAAAACCTGGACATGATGATTCCATCGAACAGACGTAAACGACACGGTCGGGCAACCTGGGGCTGTCTTTTGCGACCGGGTGAAGTAAGTGTCGGGGTCTACGCGTCGAGGGGCGGTGCGCGGGTGCGGGCACCGGGGAAGAATGACGTCCGGGCATGGCCCAGGCGTGGCGAGGGGCTGGTGTAGGTGTGGGGTGGCGGGGTATCGAAGACGGCGAAGCTATGCCCCCCCGTCAGCGCAGGGCAATTGAACAGCAGGCTGCAATAACCACACTTTTCCCACAGTACGTGATGCTCGCTCTGGGGCGGGCAATGTTCGGCTTTCGGTGCTTCATGCTCGGCGTGAACGCCCGCCGACATGTCCATTTCCATGTTCATGGTCATGGACGAAGACATGCGCTGATCCATCGGCATCGACTGAGAAATCAGCGGACCGATAAAGATCATCAGCATGGCGAACAGGCTGATCCAGCTGCCGCGTGTCAGGCTCATCAGCTGACGGCGGGGCATGACCGACCTGGCGCGGGGCGTTCGCATGGGCAAAGGTGATCAGTGGGCGTGCGTTTGGGTTTTGCTGCTGTCGGGGGCTTTTTTCTGCACCGCGACATCGACCGTGACATCCCCCGCTTTTTCGAAATGCAGGGTCAGAGGGAAGCGTTTGCCGTCGCTGAGCAGGCTGCGATCCTCCAGCCCCAGCAGCATCACGTGATAAGCCATCGGCGCGAAGGTGACAGTCGCACCGGGGGCGATATCAACGACGGGCACCGCTTGCATTTTCATCAGGTCGTTTTGCATCACGTGTTCGTGGAGCTCGGCTTTGTCGGCAATCGGCGAATCGACGCTGAGCAGTTTGTCGGCGGTTGTGCCCTTGTTGTGAATCACGAAGTACGCGGCCACGGTCGGCGCATTGGGCGGCAACTCCTGGGACCATGGATGAGCGATTTCAAGCTCGCCCGCTTTGTACTGGTGAGCTTGGGCGAAGCCGACGGGAAGCAGCAGGGCGGCCAGCAGGATAAGTCTGTTCAGCATGGGTCATTCTCCGGAACGATTCAGGGCGCAGGGGCATGCGGGAAGAATCAGGCCAGAGGTGAGGCGCGGGGATTGAGGCTCGGCCATTGCTGGCGCGGTGTGGGGCTGTCGAGCAGTGGGTGGGCAGCGCCGCGATGGGCCGGCTGAGCATTTAGGTACAACTGCGGCTCGTGCCCGGTGAGCGCCACCAAGGGCGGCGACCCCGCACAGCACCAGCAATGCTGCATCGTCGAGTGATCGTCGTTCTGCGGCGTGCTCTGCTCGAACTTGCCCAGGGAAATCGCCACCAGTTTCGTTCCGCTGGAAGAGCAGAAACTGCCCCACAGCAATTGCTCGGCTGGCGACTGGGCCTGTGCCATCGCCCCACCGCTGCCGGAAAGCGGCATGGCAAGCATGTTGAACAGCACTGCGAAGCAGGCGATCCAGGCAAATGCAAGCCGTTGTCGGGACATGGGGCAATCCGCTCGATGGTCGATCAGGTGGCGGTATTTAGCCTGATCGGGGTTGATAAGTAAAAAGAGCACGTGCGGTGTAGGGTCGCAGGGCTTGGGTTAACAGTAGCAACAGATCTTCAAGGAAGTGCTTTTATGGCAAGGGATTTTGATCATCTCCGGCTCTGCGTTCAAAAGCAGAGTAGGGGCTTCATCATGTGTTTATAGCTTCGTGTCAGGGCCATAGCATTCCTTTGAAAATCTAGGGGTGTGCGCACTCTTTGTGGCGAGGGGATTTATCCCCGTTGGGGCGCGAAGCGGCCCTGGGTGCAGGGGACTGTCAGACCAAATGCCGAAGCCCCTGCAGCACCTCACCCACCGTCCCAAACTCCCGATCCACCCCCGGCAACACCGGCCGCTTCAACACCAACACCGGCAGCCCCCGCTCCCGCGCTACTTCCAGCTTCGGCTCGGTGGCCGTGCTGCCGCTGTTCTTGCTGATCAGCACATCGATCCGCCGCCGTTCGAACAGTTCGCGCTCACCGTCAATATGAAACGGTCCACGAGCACCTATGACTTCGCAGCGCTCATTACCGGGGTAAACCTCCAGGGCCCGCAGGGTCCAGAATTGCTCGGGCGGGATTTCGTGCAGGTGTTGCAGCGGCTCGCGGCCAAGGGTGAAGAGGGGGCGGTGGAACGGCAGCAGGGCCTGGATCAGTTCGGCCCAGTCGGCCACTTCGCGCCAGTCATCCCCGGCCTGGGGTTGCCATGCCGGACGGCGCAGGGCCCAGCAGGGAATGCCGCAAGCGCGGGCTGCGTGGGCGGCGTTGTGGCTGATCTGTGCGGCGTAGGGGTGGGTCGCATCCAGCAACAGGTCGATGCTTTGGTCACGAATGAATTGCGTCAGCCCTTCGGCGCCGCCGTAGCCGCCGACGCGCACCTGACAGGTCAGGTCGGTGGGAACGCGGCCGATCCCCGCCAGGCTGTAGAGGTGTGTTGGGCCCAGGGTGCGGGCGATGGCCAGGGCTTCGGTGACACCCCCCAGCAGCAGGATGCGTTTCATTTGAAAGCTCCGGCGTGACCGACGACGGCGCCCTGGCGGTCGATGGCGAAGACTTCGACCTGGACCTGGGCTGGTACGATGCCGCGAGCGAAGGCCAAGGCGTGTTCGCAGACTGCGTCGCCGAGGGCGATGCCAGCGGCGCTGGCCATCGCCAGGGCTTGCTGGCTGGTGTTGGCCTGGCGAATGCCTTGCTGCAATGCCTCATCGGCACCGATGGCGGCTGCCCATTGCGCCAGTTGTGGCAGGTCGATACTTGAATGACGGCTGTGCAGGTCCATGTGACCGGCGGCCAATTTGCTGATTTTGCCAAAGCCGCCACAGAGGCTGAGTTTCTCCACGGGCACCTTGCGCACATGCTTGAGCACCGCCCCGACAAAATCGCCCATTTCGATCAGGGCGATTTCCGGCAGGTTGTAGACCCGGCGCATGGTGTCTTCGCTGGCGTTGCCGGTGCAGGCGGCGATGTGCAGGTAACCGTTGGTTTTCGCCACGTCGATGCCCTGGTGGATCGAGGCAATGTAGGCCGCGCAGGAGAATGGTCGGACGATGCCGCTGGTGCCGAGGATCGACAGGCCGCCGAGGATCCCCAGCCGGGGATTCATGGTTTTCAGCGCCAGCGCTTCGCCGCCCTCAACGTTGACCGTGACCTCGAAGCCGCCGGCATACCCGGCTTGCTCGGCCAGCCGTCCCAGGTGGTCGCCGATCATTTTACGTGGTACCGGATTGATCGCCGGCTCACCGACGTCCAATACCAATCCTGGCCGCGTCACGGTGCCCACGCCACGCCCGGCAATGAAGCGCACCCCAGGCTCGGCTGTCAGCCGCACTTGGGAAAACAGCAGCGCGCCGTGGGTCACGTCCGGGTCATCGCCGGCGTCCTTGATCGTCCCGGCTTCGGCGCCTTGCTCGGTCAGGCGGCAGAATTCCAGGCGCATCTGCACGTGCTTGCCTTTGGGCAGCACGATCTCCACGGCATCGGCCTGGATGCCGCAAAGCAGCAGCCGGGCGGCCGCCAGACTGGTGGCGGTGGCGCAACTGCCGGTGGTCAGGCCGCTGCGCAGGGGCGCGGGTTGTTCGGCGGTTTCGTCACGCATCGAAGGGTTTGACCAGGTCGAGCAAGGTGATGGGCAATGCCTGGCGCCAGGTGTCGAACTCGCCCAATGGCTGGGCCTGGGCGATGTGGATACGGGTCAGTTCGCCGCCATGAAGTTCGCGCCAGTTCATCAGCGTCATCTCGCTCTGCAGCGTCACGGCGTTGGCCACCAGCCGTCCGCCGGGCTTGAGTCGAGCCCAGCAAGCGTCGAGCACGCCCTCGCGGGTTACGCCGCCGCCGATGAATACCGCGTCCGGCGGCTCCAGTCCTTCCAGAGCCTGCGGTGCCCGCCCGCGGATCAGTTGCAGACCGGGCACGCCTAGGGTGTCGCGGTTTCGTTCGATCAACCCTTGGCGGCCTTCGTCGGCCTCGATGGCCAGGGCTCGGCAACTGGGGTGGGCGCGCATCCATTCGATACCGATGGAGCCGCTGCCCGCCCCCACATCCCAGAGCAATTCACCGGGCATCGGGGCCAGACGGGCGAGGGTAATGGCGCGCACGTCACGTTTGGTGAGCTGGCCGTCATGTTCAAACGCAGTGTCCGGCAAACCGGCCAGGCGCGACAGGCGCAACGCCGAGGGTTCGGCGCGGCATTCGATGGCGATCAGGTTCAGGTCCGCGACGGTGGGATCGGACCATTGTGCCGCACAGCTTTCGATCCGCCGTTCGGCGGCGCCGCCCAGATGTTCGAGCACGGTCATGGGGCTGGGGCCGAAGCCGCGCTCGCGAAGTAGCGCCGCCACGGCGGCAGGACTGTGGCGGTCGTTGCTCAGCAGCAACAGCCGGACGCCTGTGGATAAGTGAGCGCTGAGTGCCGCCAGGGGCCGTGCCACCAGCGACAGGGTGACCACCTCCTGCAAGGGCCAACCCATGCGGGCCGCCGCCAGCGAACAGGACGATGGCGCTGGAATGACCCGCATCTGCTCGCCAGGCAGGTGTTTGGCGAGGCTGGCGCCTACGCCATAGAACATGGGATCGCCGCTGGCCAGCACGCACACGGGGTCTCCGCGCCGTGCCAGCAGCGGTTCGAGGGAAAATGGACTGGGCCACAGCTCCCGTTCACCGCGGATGCACAGCGGCAATAGCGCCAACTGGCGCTCACTGCCCAGAATACGCGAGGCCTGCAGCAAAGCGTGGCGAGCCGCTCGGCCCAGGCCCTTGAAGCCGTCTTCACCGATGCCCACTACGGTCAGCCAGGGGGTCATCTCTGTTCCTCGAATGGATAGGTTTGATCGACGGGCTTGTTGCGCACGCGAACCGGGCCGCCATCATACCGTGCGCCTTCGGTTATGGCGTGGGCTGTTGGGAGCCTGCCGGCGTGCGGCGCCGATTCAGACAGACCGCTATCGCGAGCAGGCTCGCTCCCACAGTTTTGATTGGGGGAGGCACTAGGTTTGTGTTTGCCACAGGTCCCGCAGAGTCTGAGGCCGTCACAAATCCCCTGTGGGAGCGAGCTTGCTCGCGATGGCGCCGGCACATTCAACATCACCTTCTCAAGCAGGCAGCCGATTCATCGGTAGACGTATTTGAGGATATAGGCATACAGATCGTTGTAGACCGAGTCGGGTACGTGTTCAGCATGGGGCTGGGTCTTGAGCAGTGTCAGGTGGCACTCCTTTACCATTTCTTCGCGGTCGCCGATGAGGTGGAGGCGGTTGTTGGTGATGATCTCGAAGGCATTTGCATAAACCACCTTCGGTCCCGCGATGAGCAAAGTCCCGTCCGGATCGAGGGTATAGGTGCTTTGGGTGCGCAGGATCCGTTCCTTCAAAGGGCCGAACCCGCGCTCGTACAAGCATATCTGCGAGCCGCTGACTGCTTTGGCCGCCGTCTCGATAGCCAGCAGGGTCGGCTGGGCGTTGCCCAGGCTGGCATTGAGCGCCGATAGCGTGACGAACCTTTCCAGCTCCTGTTTTTCCAGGCTTCTGAGGGCTCTTTTGATACTCGATAGATGAGCGAACTCTTTTTTGCAGGCGATGATGTGGGTTTCCAGCTGATAGCCCGCTGCCGTGGCCATCGCCGGGAAGGCCGCGAAATCGATGCTGTCGAACGCGCATTCCATGATGATGTTGTATTTTTTCCTGAACGCCTCTGCGAAGATTTTCGAGCAAACCTCTCGAACAAAGGCCTCTGTATGCTCATAAGCATGCAGCACACCGTGTTTGATCATTTCGGCGTAGTGAGGGTGTTTTTCCCGGTACTCGGGCAGGTACAGGCGCACATGATTGTCGTAGCGTTGGGAGGGCAGGAGGCTTTTTTCCAGCAGATAGGTTTTACCCGATCCCTGCGATCCGGCGACGATCAGCATTTTGGGGACGGACTCGACCGTAATGCCATTGAACAGCGTGTCGGTGATCCCGGTGAATGCGGTCGTGACCTGTTCCGGGGTGTAGGCGTAATTCGATGTGTGTGGCATATCCTGATGTCCTTATCAAAGATTCCCATGAAGTGAAGTGAGTGGTTGCCCTTTGAATAAAGCGGGGTTTTGCGGCTTGTTCAAATGAGCATGTGTTCCAAGATATGTGCCTGTTTTTTAAGGTAAAAATCCCTACATGGAAGGCGCCGGAAACTTACGTCAGCGTGCCTGACACCGAACCCCTTTGGCGGGCTTGCTCGCGAAGGCGTTGACACATTCAACATCACCCTTTCAGGTGGACCGCTATCGCGAACAGGCTCGCTCCCCCCGTTTTGTGGCCGTGATCGGCTCCCTGGCGCAGCGCGATGCCCGCAATCCGACCAGCAAGCTTTTCATGCCCCCCGGCAAAGCAGGCATAATGGCGGGCCCTCGCCGTTGCGGC
Source organism: Pseudomonas sp. A214 (assembly GCF_900156295.1). NCBI lineage: Bacteria > Pseudomonadati > Pseudomonadota > Gammaproteobacteria > Pseudomonadales > Pseudomonadaceae > Pseudomonas > Pseudomonas sp. A214. The sequence continues at coordinate 60,537 of NZ_LT707062.1, read as the reverse complement.
GTGCCTTATCGACCGGTTTGCCCTTGAACGAACGTCCATCATCCAGCGTCATACGCCCCTCGGGTTGTCCGGGGTTGCTGCGTGTCGTCCAGGCGCTGGACGGAGGGATCTGCCGGATCAAGCTCGACGGTGGTTCCATCCAGGCGGATCAGGCCGACGCCGTGGCGTTGGCGGCCGAGCGGTTCGCCGGTGGCGTCATCGAGGCGACCAACCGCGCCAACCTGCAAATCCGTGGGATTGGGCCCCAGCACGATGCGTTGATCGAGCCCTTGCTGAACGCCGGACTTGGCCCCCGCAAACTAGCCGGCGATGACGTGCGCAACCTGATGCTCAGCCCCACGGCCGGGATCGACCGGCAGATGCTGCTCGATACCCGTCCGTTGGCCGCGCGGATTCTTTTCACCCTGCAAACCCATGAACGCTTCCATGAACTGTCGGCCAAGTTCGCCGTGCAATTGGACGGCGGGGAAGGGTTGGCGATGCTTGAACATCACCATGACCTGTGGCTCTCGGCGCTGGTTCGCAACGGCGAACCGTGGCTGGCCTTCGGGCTGGCCGGCACCCCGCTGGATAAGCCGGACGGCGCTGTGCGCCTGGCCCAGGGACATGATTTGGTGGTGGCGGTGCTGGAGTTGTTTCTCGACCTGGCCCGTCCCGACCAGACGCGCATGCGTCACGTGCTGGCCGAAATCCCGAGGGGTGAGTTCCTCGTCCAGTTGGCCCGCCGCGTGGCGTTGCAGCCCCCTCCGGATTGGCGGCGGGGCGAGTCCATCGACGGATTGCACATCGGCATCCATTCCCAGCACGACGACCGGGTCTACGTTGGCGCGGCGGCACCTCTGGGCCGGCTCGACGCCGTCATGCTGCGCGCAGCGGCGCAATTGGCGCGGGACAAGGGCGACGCCAGCCTGCGTTTCAGCCCCTGGCAGAGCCTGTTGCTGCCCAACGTGCGCCGCGAGGATGCGCCCGATGTGCTGGCGCGGCTCGAGGAGTTGGGGCTGTTGTGCTCGCTCGAGCAACCCCTGGCGCAACTCATCGCGTGTACCGGCTCCAGTGGCTGTGGCAAAGCCCTGGCCGACACCAAGGCCGATGCTCGTCAATTGGCCGAGCTGCTGCAACGCCAGGGCCGTGCCCTGAAGATCCATCTCTCGGGCTGTCCGCGTTCCTGCGCAGCGGCCCATGTCGCGCCCGCCACCTTGCTGGCGGTCGCCCCCGGTCGTTACGACCTGTATTTTCGCGATGCGACGCTGCCGGGTTTCGGCGCGTTGCAGGCGCACGATCTAACTATTGAAGCGCTCGGCCACTGGCTCGACGCTCGCCCCCGGAGCCCCCTTGATGCTTGATTACATCCGCGACGGTCAGGAGATCTATCGCAACTCCTTCGCGATCATTCGCGCCGAAGCCAACCTGGCGCGCATTCCGGCCGACTTGGAAAAACTCGCGGTGCGGGTGATTCACGCCTGCGGCATGGTCGAGGCCGTCGATGGCCTGCAGTTTTCCGAGGGCGCCGGCACGGCGGGACGCCAGGCGCTGGCCGCCGGTGCGCCGATCCTGTGCGATGCGCGGATGGTCAGCGAAGGCGTGACCCGGGCTCGCCTGCCAGCGAACAATCCGGTGATCTGTACCTTGCGCGACGAGAGCGTGCCGGCGTTGGCCCTTGAATTGGGCAACACCCGTTCGGCGGCCGCCCTGGAGCTTTGGCGTCCGCATCTGGAAGGCAGTGTCGTGGTGATCGGCAACGCGCCGACCGCCCTGTTCTACCTGTTGGAAATGCTCGATGCCGGCGCGCCGAAACCGGCACTGATCCTGGGCTTCCCGGTGGGCTTCGTCGGTGCCGCCGAGTCCAAGGCGATGCTGGCAGCCAACAGCCGTGGCGTGCCGTTCGTGATCATGCAAGGCCGGCTCGGCGGCAGCGCCATGGCCGCCGCCGCCGTCAACGCCCTCGCTACGGAGATTGAATGATGCAGCAGCCTGGACGTCTGATCGGCCTCGGCGTAGGCCCCGGTGACCCGGAACTGATTACGGTCAAGGCCCTGCGCCTGCTGCGCGAATCGCCGGTGGTGGCGTACTTCGTCGCCAAGGGCAAGAAGGGCAACGCTTTCGGCATCATCGAGGCGCATTTGCAGGAGGCGCAGACGTTGCTGCCGCTGGTCTATCCGGTGACTACCGAAGCGCTGCCGGCCCCGCTGTCCTATGAACAGGTCATCGCCGACTTCTACGACACCGCTGCCGAGCAGTTGGCCGTGCATCTGGATGCCGGTCGTGATGTGGCGGTGATCTGCGAGGGCGATCCGTTCTTCTACGGCTCTTACATGTACCTGCACGATCGCCTGGCCGAGCGCTATGACGCCGAGGTGATTCCTGGCGTGTGCTCGATGCTCGGTGGCGCCTCGGTGCTCGGTGCGCCGCTGGTCTATCGCAACCAGAGCCTGTCGGTGCTCTCTGGCGTGCTGCCCTTTGAGGAACTCAAGCGCCGCCTGGCCGACGCCGATGCGGCGGTCATCATGAAACTGGGGCGTAACTTCCCCAAGGTCCGGCAGGTGCTCCAGGATTTGGGCCTGGACGGTCGGGCGTTGTACGTCGAGCGGGCAACCATGGCCAACCAGAAGATCGTGCCGCTGGATGAAGTCGAGCCGATGTCCTCGCCGTACTTCTCGCTGATCATCGTGCCCGGCGAACGGTGGCAGGGTTGATGACTTCCAAAGTGCCGGCCATTGTCATCCTCGGCCCGGGCAGTCTCGCCACCGCCCGACAGATCCAGCAGCGCTACCCTGACGCCCTGATTCATGGCCTGAGCGGACGGGTCGAGGGCGTGGATCGTCAATACACCGAGTTCGGCACAACGCTGCGCGAACTCTATCAACAGGACACGCCGATCATCGCCCTGTGCGCGGCCGGCATCGTCATCCGCACGCTGGCGCCGCTGCTGCTGGAAAAAGGCGTCGAGCCGCCGGTGCTGGCGGTGGCCGAGGACGGCAGCGCGGTGGTGCCGCTGCTTGGCGGGCTGGGCGGGGTCAATGTCATGGCCCGTGATATCGCCACAGCACTGCAAGTCACCCCGGCGATCACCACCAGCGGCGAATTGCGTTTCGGCACCTGCCTGCTCAATCCGCCGAGTGGCTACAGCCTCGGCGATCTGGAGCAAGGCAAGCGTTTTGTCTCCGATCTGCTGGCAGGTGAATCGGTGCGCATCGAAGGCGCCGCGCCGTGGCTGGCTCAGGCGCAGTTACCCGAGGATGAACGGGCACGGTTGGCGATCCGTATCGACAGTGCTGCGGGTACACCGGCGGCGGATGAGCTGCGTATTTATCCGCGCAATGTGCTGGTGGCGTTGAGTGCAGGGGCGTCGGCGGACATCGGCGCGATACTGGAGCAGGCCGGCCTCGCGCCGCAGTCGCTGGCGTGCCTGTTGGCGGCGGACAGCGACATGGCCCGTCCTGAGCTGCACGAAACGGCATCGGCCTTGGGTGTGCCGCTGCGTTTTGCCGCAATCAATGGCAACCTCGAAACAGCGTTGAGCGATGCCCTCGGCCAACCGGCATCGCTACAGGTCATGGGCAGCCATGCCATCGCCGTGACTGAGCAGCCCCTTGACCCCGAACAGATCGGCCGCCCGCGCGGGCGTCTTGCCGTGATCGGCCTTGGCCCCGGCGCTGCCGAGTTGATGGTGCCGGCCGTGCGCGCCGAACTCGACCGCGCCACCGATGTGCTGGGCTACGAAACCTACGTGCGCATGGCCGGTCCCTTCCGGCCCGATCAGGTGCAGCACTGCACCGACAACCGCGAGGAAATGCAGCGTGCCCGTCATGCCTTCGAGCTGGCAGCCCAAGGGCGATCCGTGGTGGTGGTGTCGTCCGGCGATCCAGGCGTGTTCGCCATGGCCGCCGCGGTGCTCGAAGCGCTGCACGAGTCGACGGATGCCCATTGGCATAGCGTCGACCTGCAAATCCTTCCGGGCGTCTCGGCTTCCCTCGCCACCGCCGCCCAGGCCGGTGCGCCTCTGGGTCATGATTTTTGCGTGATGTCGCTGTCGGACAATCTCAAACCGTGGTCGATCATCGAGAAACGCCTGGATCTGGCGGCTGAAGCAGACCTGGCCCTGGCGTTCTACAACCCGATCTCCCGTTCCCGACCGTGGCAGCTGGGGCGAGCGCTGGAGATCGTTGCGCAACATCGCACGCCGCACACGCCGGTGGTGTTGGGGCGTGATATCGGTCGTCCGGGCCAGACCCTGCGGGTCACGACTTTGGGGCAGTTGACCCCGGAACAGGTGGATATGCGCACCATGGTGCTGATCGGTTCCTCCACCACGTGTGTATTCCCGCGCGCCGAAGGGGGCGACTGGGTGTACACGCCGCGTTGGTATGGCAGCAAACCGCTCTGATAAAACCCGGCGGCCCGCCTGGGCCGCCTCTATCTGACTTCGTCATGTTCGAGACTGCGTGGGTAAAAGACGACCCGCTGTTTGACGCTGTAGACGTCGCGAATACCTGTTTGTTTGAATAATGAAATAAATATTCGATGCGCGAGCGCTAAGTCATTGTGTTCGGAAACTTATTGAATTCCTTGTGAGTTGAACAGCGTTCGAAGTGTGGGCTATGTTTGCTTCCGCTTTGAAATTGATTGGGACTGTAAAGTGCTGTTTGCGGCCTGAGTGAACGCTGTTGTTGGGGCGCACTGGGGATGGCTGCTACTTATCTATTGCAGGAGAGAGCGCGCAATTTCTCCTGACAAGAGTATTTCTTTAGATGACTTGATGCAGAGGCTGCCCGAGTGCTTGGAAGCGCTTGTGGGCGGTCATCGTGCAAGGCTGTCCTGTATTTATATACGATAAATGGAAGTATTGTTTATGAGTGAATCTGAGCGTTCATCGGCGGATGACTACGTCGATTTTGTGAGTTTGTTGAAACTAAAGGATCTTGAACGGGCCTTAATGCCGTACAAGGGTTCCGAACAATATGATTCGGTACTTCGGTATTACTTTGGTTGTATCGCCTTGTTGGATTCTGCGCGCATGTTGGAACCGTTGGGGCTGCTCAAGCAGGCGGTGGGAACCTTGCAGGGAAACAGCCGGCGCCGTCGTGCGCCGGAGCCGCTGAGCACCGATGGCGCCGGGCCTGCGAACCTGGCGCAGATACAAAACAAAATCGAGGGTTTCGAAGCGCGCCTGCACAACAGCTTCGAGCAGTTGAAACTACCCGCTACCGAAGTGCCGAAAAACCTGCATTTTGTCTGGCTTGGGGGCGGCGTCGGGGCGATTCAGCGTGATTACATCAATATCTGGAAAAAGGTGATGGGCCCGCAGGGCTATCGCCTCAGTCTCTGGTATGACAGCGACGCGCTGCTGGCCTATGAGACCAACCGGATCATTGTCGAAGCCGCGAAGGCCGATGCCATGCTCAATGGCGGGCAGGCCAGTGTCGATCCGTTGGAGTTGGGCGACCGTTATGAAGAACGCGCCATCGTCCTGAAGCAGCAGATGTATGCGCATATCACCAAGGTTGTGAAGAACGGCGGCAGTGCCGATGAGGCTCGAATCGATCTGCTGGTTCGCGCCTACGGCCAGGATAAGGCGCGACTCAATACCCTGATGAACGATAACCGCCTCAGCCTCACGGCCTTGGCTGAGGGTTGCCTGAGCCTGCGCGACGTTGCCGCCGGTCAAGCACCCCTTCACTTGCGGGATATCTACGAACGCGAGATCAGTCTGCGTGGCATGTTTGCCGGGGGCTCCGACATTGTGCGTGTCGAAGCCCTGTTCGCCGAAGGGGGCGGCTATGTCGATATCGATCACCTGCCGCCCTTGCTGGAGAAACTGGGGGAGGTGGACATTCGTGAGTTCAAGACCGACGCGCGCCTGGGGGTGTTGCAGTTGTTGCTTGATCGAAACCCGGATTGGATGCCCGGCCGTCAGGCATTGCGCAGCCAGTACACGGATTATCTCCACGCGATCCCGTCGCAGCATCGCGATGCGCTGGAGCGGTTCGCTAAAAGCCAGCCCGAGTTGAACCGCGTTTTTCGCCCGCCGGTGGAGCGTCTGGCGCGTCCGTACGAGCTGCGCGCTGTTGCCGCGCGAAACTCGTTGAGCAACGCTTTTTTGATGGGCCACCCTGGGGCGGCGATGCTCAAAACCGTGCTCGAGCGTTTCAGGCTCAACTATGAAATCGTCGATGCCACCGCGCGCCTGGCCGATGAGCAAAACGTTGCCCTTACCGATGCCCAGAGCATGATCGGCCTTGCGCGTCAGGCCGCAACGCAGATTTTCGGTGCGTTTCACGAGCTGTCGCCGGAAGCGGAAATGGCCGCGGCGTTTCTGGTGGAGGCGGCCGCCACTTACTACAGCGACGGTATCCGCCCCCAGAGCGAAGTGACGATCTACCTGACCGGCCCAGCCGCCATGCGCGAGGGGATGGCCGATTTCCACCGGGCGCATTTCACCCCGCGAACCGCCGAGCAGTGGCGCGCGGAGGCGGTCATCGCCGCCGTCGGCAGCGTCAATGGGGCCACCGAGGAGGAGCTGGATCACTCCTGGAAGGAAAACGAAAGTGACACCGGGCAATGGCTCGTTAACGAGAAAAAACGCTGGCAAGAGGGCCGGTTCAAGGCTCGTTATGCCGGCGATATGGCCGAGCTGCTCAAATACCGTACGCTCCAGTTCGATGAAGGCTGGCCGGTGATCGAGGGGCGACATGTGTTGTCCACCGAGCTTTTGCAGCATCTGGCCGATGAGCTGGGTAAGCCGTTCATGCAGATGATGAGTCTGGGCCATGACGGGACGGTGATTTTCGACAAGGCGATACCGCTGGGTTTTGATGAACGTCAGTCGATCCTCGCCCAAAGCGCCAGTGCGTTGCCGCCAGCATCGTTGAGCGATCAGCAAACGCGCCGGTTGTCCGTCGTTGAGCTTCTGGAGCGCCTCGCCAAAGGTGATTTTGAAGTCGCTCAATTGAGTCCCCTGCAACGTCTGCTGCTGGGGGGCTTGACCGGTGCGACGGCCTTGGATAATCGCAGCTTCGATGCGGTACGCCCGCAGTTGGATAACCTGGCCAACAACGTCGCGAACCAGGGAAGCGCTGGCGGCTATGCAACGATCGAGCATGCGTTGTACCAACGTAAGGCGCCGGCTTTTCTGGCCGGGCTTGCCAGTGCGGCCGAGTATCCGCCAGGGCATGAGGAAACCGCCCTGGCCCTGAAGAAAAACGCCCTGGAGCAGCCTTTGACATTGTGCCAATGGGGCCAGCACGTCGCGCGGATCCGCCAGGTGGCGAAGCTTGAATACCGTGTCCGGGTCGTTGAACGCCTCGGTACTGTCCTGGACGATTTCGATGCCGACACAATCAAGCTTGTACCTCAGGATCTGCTGCTCCAGGGCGATGGCGACAGGGTGGGCGGACGTTGTTATCCCTTGGCCCTGGCAATGGCGGCAGCCTTGTCGCAGGACAAGGTTGCGGTCAACACCTTGCGTGAGCGGTTCTACCTGGGGGTGATCGAGCCTCAGGCCAGTGATTCGCAGACGTTCCTCAACTGCGTGGAGTCGTTGCGCGATGTGCAGATCGGCGACGTCGGCCGTGGGTTGGCGCGCTCGGATCTGAATGCGGTGGTGGACATTCTGCAAGCCAGGACAACGACCAGCACGCTGATGCTCAACTCCGACAATCACGCCATGCTGGTGGCCAAGACCCTAGAGGGGGAGCGCAGTACGTATCACTTCTACGATCCGAATTTTGGCGTATTCGAGTTCCAGCAGGCGACACGCTTCAGGCAAGCCTTGGAGCAGTTCTTCCTTCAGCACGAGATGGCCAGTTATTACGCCGCGTATGGCGATGCGGCGCGCCCGACCTTCGATCTCATCGACCTGGACGGTGCCAAGGTGGCGAGCCTGGCATTGTCTGGTGCAATTGAAGTTTCCAAACTGCTGCAACCCGGCGCGCTGCCCGGGCAGGCGCAGCGCCCGGTCAGACAGCGCCTGGCCAATGCCCGGGGGCAGTCGCTGCAGAGTAATCCTCGATTGGGCAACTGTCTGCTGGCGCTGGATGGCCAGTGGTGGGGGCAACAGATCGCGCAGGCAACGGCCCATCTTCAGCAGGCGGGTCAATTGGCATCAGGCCTGGTGCCGTTGTTCGAAACCCTGGAGGTCATGTCGAACGGATCGTACCGCATAAGCCTGATCGATCCTGAGAGTCCCGAGCAACTGGTACGGGTCGTCACTGACGACCATCGACTCTTGCGTATAAAAAGCTACCTCTCGGAACGTTTTTCAGCCTTGGCCAATAAACCGTCCGTGCCCAGCGATCCCACCGAAGTGGGCAGCGTCCATACCCTGAACGCCGGTTTCGCCATACAAGCATTGATGAATGCATTGAGACGGCAGGAAGGGCCTGATCGCTCCCTGACGCTGGCGGTGCGCTTGCATGGCTATGTCAATTACGCGCAATTGGTTCACGGCAACGTGGTGGATATCGCGGGCCTGGTGGGGCTGGTGCGTCAGGCACTGGCTGAAGAAAAACTGATTGCCCGTACCGTCGCGCCAGTGGTGAAGGCGGCGGTGGGAAGCAGCGTGAGCGAAGCGACAGGGGGGCTGCTGCAACTGGCGAATGTCGGCTTCGACATCTATCAGTTGTCGACTGCCCGAAACGAAGTGGAACGCGCGCAGTTCGGCACCCAACTGGCGTTCGACTCGGCCGGTCTGGCGTTGTCGGTAGGCGCTTACGCCGCCGGTGCCACCACCGCCGGAGCGTTTCTGGGCGGCGCCGCGGTGATGCTGGGCGGGCTGGCGGTGGGGGTGGCCGCGCTGGCCCAGGGGTTCGCCACCATTGCTGAAGAAGCCAAACAAGTCGGGCTTTTCTTCGATGAGGCTACAAAAGCTCATCTTCAGCCTTATCACTTTGATGTCCCCAGTGGGGCATGGCTGCCGCGTTCTTCGTTGATCGTTCAGACGCTGGACCTGACCCGCTCCGAGCTCGTGCTGGACAGCCCCAGGCTGTATCCGCTACGTGATCATTTCGGCGTGCCGACCTTTGATGACGATTACCGCCGGGCAATCGATATCCGTCGAGAGCTGAATCTGCCAGGTCGGGTCAAGTTCACGCCGCCGGCAGGCCAGGTCGTCCTGCCTTGCACACCGCAAACCTGTTATCGCTACGAGTACAAGGCGCTGCCCTTCGCGAGCCTGCGCCATGACACCGGTTTCGACACGGCCCGGCGTCTGGAAAAAAGGAAAGCGGATGGTGGCTGGCTGTTCCTGTTTTCGTTCTATTCGTTTCCCAGCGACTACATCCTCTACCGCATGGTGCCTGACTATCGGCCAACAGTGATCGATGTGTGGCTCGATTCCGTCGATCGCTCGCTGGTGGTGCCCGTTCTCCCTGCCGTCTGGCACGCAAAGGTAGCCTATCGGATTCGGGGTGCCGGAAAACGCTGCGCGTTGGGACTCAATCCCGGCGTGGGCCTGATCCTTGAGTCGGGGCCTGCGCAGAAGTCCAGTTGGGTATTGGACGCCCCTTGGGTCGGCGAGAGCGACATCCGTTTCGAGGGTTCAGGGAAACTGTTTATCGGTGAGCTCCAGGTGACGCTCACGGGAACGGGGAGCCATGAAATTGTGCTCAAGATCTCCGACAATCAAGTGTTTCAGGTTGAGCTGCAGGCGCGCAAACTCACCCTCGTCGAGCAGGATGTGCCACCGGGCATGAGTCGACAGGCGTTGCAGGGGCACCTCAAGACTCTGGCTCAAAAGCACCGCCTGGTGATGCCGTATACGGCGGTGCACCATTATCTGATTCCGTTCGAGGCACCGGACGAGCCCCGCTACGTTACGGCCTGGTATGACGCGAAGGAGGACCGCTTCCTGTACATCCGTGACGATATGCCGGGTGTCGATGGCGCTGTGTTGGGAGCGGTGGCGGGTGCTTCCTGTTACTTCTACGACCCGCAGAACCTGATCATCTGGCAAGTCGACGCGGTGACCGGGCTGTTGAGCCATCGTTATTGGCTGTGGGGCGCAAGCAATGTCGCAAGCACCATCAAGCGCGTCGAGGTGGATGCACAGGGGGTGATTCATGTCGTTCAGCAAATCACCCGCAAGGATCAGGCCCGCGATGTTCTCGTTTATGTGATACATGAGGGGCAACTGCTGCTCAGTTCGATCACTCGGGACCTGGACCTGGCATTGGAGTCGGTCCTGAGTGCCAGCGAAACACTGGCCGACTGGTCGCTGATCCTTGGTAACGGCTACCCCTTTACCCCATCCGCCAGCGAAAAGGACAGCTTCATCACCGTCAACTGGCGGCCTGCCCCCTTTGTTTCGGTTTGCTGGAAGCCCGAGGCGCAGTGGCGGGACATGGCCTGGGTTCGCCGCGGCGATCACTTGATCATCCGTCCCTCACCTCGCCGCAATCATCACCGTGGCTGGGCCGACTCGATCAAGCACATGACTGACCTGACGTTGCTGACACCGGCGGGCGACAGCGATGTGTTTGTCATCTATGACCGGCTCAGACAGGAACTGTGTCGCAAGCAACGTACCGAGGTGGCGGGAAAGGGACACTGGTCCGAAACATGGATGCGCCCGCAGAAGCTGGAAAACGTCATGGCGGTTGACGGCGGCTACGTCGCCCTGACGTCAGAGGGCCTGTTCTTCAACCTGACGAGCCAGGGCAGACTGGCCTTGGGCGGTTTGAGTGAAGTGTGGCTCAAGGATCGGGCGCACTGGTGGTCCGCATTGGAGCCCTTGGCCCGGCAATACGCAACCGACAGCTTTGCCCTGATCGGCTTGACCCACTTGAACGGTGACGCGAGGTTGTGTGCCTGGTACGTCGGCAACCGATTGTTGCTGGCTGAATGGGGGCATGCAAAGCAAGTGCGCCTGCTCGGCGTTACCCCGGATAGCGAAGCGGCCTGGCTGTTCGATGTATCGAGTGGCGAAGTCTATCGCCAGGCATTCATTGATCCGCAGAAACTGGAGTCCGCTTTTGGCCAGGGTTCGCAGTTGCTGCAGGCTGATGCGTTACCCGCCGCGGAGCGTGCGTGGGCGCCCTGGCAGTTTGTCGAACTGACGGTCGAAGGAGTGGGGCTGCGTGGCGTGACATTCGAGGGCGTGGTGGTTGTGCTGCGAGACCGGGAGCCGGCGTTGATTACCGGCGTCACTCACGAATGGGTCGTCGCACAAGGTGGCCGGAAGCTCGAGGGCCTCAAACAGCTGGCGGCCCAGCCATTTCGCAGCGCACTGCTGTCAGTGGAGGAGCCCGGTAACCTGCAATGGTTCGTCGCCGAGACCGAGCGTGTGATTCGGGTTCCCAAGACGGCCATTCCAGAGTCCTTTGAACTATTGGGTACCCAGCAGCGGAGCAACGTGCTGCTTCATGAAAGCAGGAACGGAAAGCTGCTGACCTTGCCGGGTATGGAGCATCTTGGGCCACTCAGTTACATCCGGCGTGATGCCGAGGTTCTGGCCATTGAGGGCCAGATGAAGATCGATGATCTTCTTGCGCTGATGCCGGATGATGTTACGACTCTGGTCCTGCGCATGGGGCAAGGCGCGGTGAGTTACAGGTTGTCGAAAGCGGCCTGGTTGAGAGTCAAGTCGGTCATTCTCGATTGCCGGCACTCGCTGGGCAGCGCGCAGACAATCCCCGGTAAGTTGATCTGGGAGCACGATGAGCCTGACCAGTTGTTGCTGAGCCCCATCCATGAACATCTGGTGATCATCGACCCGAACAGTGGGCACAGTGTGATTTTTCGTGAAGTGTATGCGGCGGATGTCAACTTGCGCGGAGAAGTCGTGCTCAGCTTTGGAGGAAACCGGCATTACACCGTCTCGACACTGATTGAGCAGTTGGGTGCTTTGCAGAATGCCAGCAACGGTGTCGCGCTCAAAGAGTTGTCACACGTATCGTATGAGGAGGAAAGCAATCTGGTGAGTTGACCACGGTCCGATATTCGCGCTGGGGTCTTACGTCGCAAGCAGACCGCTGCTGTGTCAGGGCACCAGATAGCCTCTGACCCCGGTAAAGATGATCTGCGCGGCCAACGCGCAGACAAACAACCCCATCAGGCGGCTGACAATCTGTAAGCCCTGGTCACCGAGAATCCGCTCGATGCGGCTGGACAGGTAAAGCACCACGCCGACGGTAAAGCTGGCCAGGGCGATGCTGATGATGGCCATGAGTTTGTCGTCCCAGTGCGGCTGGCTCACGCCCATCACCAGCAGGGCGCCAATGGTGCCGGGGCCGACCGTCAACGGAATGGTCAGCGGGACAATGGTCACGTCCTGCTGAACATTATCTGTCTGTACGGCTGATTTGCCTTGGGCCATGCCCAGCGCCGAAATGAACAGCACGCTGCCGGCGCCGATTCGGAACGCATCCACGGTGATGCCGAACACGCTGAAAATCACCCGTCCGAACAAATACAGCAATACGCTGGACACCAGCGTCGCGATCGCGACTTTCCAGGCCAGGCGCCGTTGTTCCTTGCGCGAGTAGCCGCGAGTCAGGCTGATAAAACACGACAGCACGAAGAAGGGGCTGTAGAGCACCAGCATCTTCAGATAAACGCTGAACAACACATGAAGCATGGTCGAGGCTCAAGGCGGAGAAAGACGTCGGGGAGTCTATCAGGCGTTTTGGTGTCTGTCGGCTCAGGACGTCTGCGCTGTACGATTCTGCTGGTCGCGCTGGGCCACCCAGTGTTCGATCAGCTCGCGCAGTTGCGACAGTTCCACCGGTTTGGCCATATGGCCGTCCATCCCGGCCTGACGGGCGCGTTCCTTGTGTTCGGCCAGGATGTGCGCGGTGAGCGCGACCACGGGGGTGCGGGTGCGCTGGTTACCCATTTCCCAGGCGCGTAGCTGTTGCGTGGCGGAAAAGCCGTCGAGGATCGGCATTTCGCAGTCCATCAAGACCAGGTCGTAGCGCTGCTCCTTCATGGCCTTGAGGGCTTCCTCGCCGTTGCTGGCGGTATCGGGTTGCAGGTTGAGCTTGCCGAGCATGCCACGGATGACCTTGGTGGAAATGCTGTTGTCTTCGGCCACCAGGATGCGGAAGTCGCTGGGCACTTTTACCGGAACGACAGGACCGGCGCCCATCGGAATGCTCGGCGCCTGGCCTTTGTTGCGCTGGTTGAGTTCGTCCGCCAGGGTGGTCTTGAGGGTATAGCCGGCCACCGGTTTGGCGAGGATGCGCTTGACCCCGCTGTTGCGTGCCACGACCTTGCTCGGCGCGTTGCTGATGCCGGTGAGCATGATCAACAGGATGTCGTGATTCAGGCTCGGGTCTTCCTTGATCTTGGCCGCCAGTTGCATGCCGGTCATGCCGGGCATGTTCTGGTCCAGCAGCACCACGTCGAAGTAGTCCCGCAGGTGCGCCTTGGTGCGCAGCAGCGCCAGGGCTTCCTTGCCCGATGGTACGGCGCTGACGTTCAGGCCCCAGGCGCTGCATTGCTGCACGAGCACTTTGCGGCAGGTGTCATTGTCGTCGACGATCAACACCCGCGCCCCTTGCAGCGGACTGTCGAGGTCGGAGGTCGGATGTTCGAGGCGATCCGGGTCCAGGGGCAAGGTCAGCCACAAGGTACTGCCCTGGTTGCTGCCGCTTTTGATGCCGAACTCGCCGTGCATCAGCATGATCAATTGACGGGCGATGACCAGGCCCAGGTTGCCGCCCAGGCGGGTGGCCGAGAGGAAGTTCTTGCTGTGCAATTCGGCATGCATCAGCGTGTCGCGCTCTTCGGCGTCCATGGGTGTTCCGCTGTCCTGCACCGCGATGCGCAGGCGCGGCTGATTGCTGCGCTCGTCCAGCGCCACGACGATCAACACTTCGCCCTCGTCGGTTTTTTTCAGGGCGTTTTCCAGCAGGCTCAGTAGCGCCTGGCGCAACCGTGTCGGGTCACCGCTGATCACTCGCGGCACCTGGGGTTGGATAAAGCTGATCAGTTCGACATTCTGCTGTTCGGCCTTGGCGCGGAAGATACTCAGGCAGTCCTCGATCAGCGCATTGAGGTCGAACTGCACGTCGTCCAGTTCGATCTGCCCGGACTCCAGCCGGGAAATGTCGAGGATCTCGTTGATCAGGGTCAGCAGTTCGTTGCCGGCGCTGTGGATCGTCTGCACGTAATCGCGCTGCTTGACCGACAGCGGCGTGCCCAGCAGCAGTTCGGTCATGCCCAGTACGCCGTTCATCGGCGTACGGATCTCGTGGCTGATCTTGGCCAGGAACTCGGCCTTGGCATTGATCTCGGCATTGCTCGCCGCCAGGTCGCGGCTGATGCTGAAACGGCTCTCGTTGATCGAGCGCTGGCGCTCACCCAGGGCGACACTCATCAGCAGTCCGCTGACGCAGATGAACCCCAGCAGGGTGATGATCAGGCCCTGGGGAGCGACTTCCGTCAGCCCTTGCAGGGCCGGCAGGATGATCAGCGTGCCCAGGTTGAAAACCACCATGGCGGCGACAAACAGCCGTGCCGGGCGATAGCCCTTTTGCCAGTGCCAGGCGCTGACAAACAGCATGCTCAGGCCGGCCAGCGCGACCAGGGCATAGGTCATGATATTGAGCGGCAGTGTGTTCACGAACAACAGCAGCAGGCTGCAGAGCGTGATGAACACGATGTCTCCCAGCAGCAGCCGGTTCAACGGGTGCGGCCCCAGGGGGGCGAAGAAGCGGTAGGCGAACATCAGGCCGCAGGGCGCGGTCAGCAGCAGGGCCAGATAGGCCCCCGGCGTCTGAATGGCCGGCCAGTCGGGCAGCCAGGCTCCAGCCAGGTTCAACAGCAGCACCAGGCTGAGCATCAACAACCCTTCGCAGGCCGCCAGCCACAGGCAACTGCGTGAGCGGGTATAGGCGTAGCGGGTCAGGTTGTGCAGGATCAGCATCGCGATGCAGCCGAACAGCAACCCGTAGATCAGCGTCTGGTTCTGGTTGGCCGCCGCCTGAATCGCCGTTTCCAGGGTGACATAGGGCCGCAGTTCGTGCCGGGACGCCAGGCGCAGGTAGACGTCCAGCTGTTTGTCGCTGCGCGGCAGGGCCAGCATGTAATCGCTGCTGGGCAGGGGTTGTTCGATACGGGGCAGGGCATCGCCGCCGACCTGTTGGTCCACCAGGGTATCGCCGTCCAGCACATAGAGGTTCAGGCGAGACAGGTCGGGTGCAAAGATACGCAGTATTTGTTCATGTGGGTCGGGGGCCAGCCGGAAACGCAACCACAATGCCCCACCCGGCTCGGCGGCCTTCAGGCGGTCCAGGTCGATGGGGCTGAATTGATTGGTGTAGCGGGCAGAACGGATGTCGCTCAGCTTCAGGTCGCCCTGTTCGTCGAGCAATACCGCCCAGCCACTGCCTGGCGCGGCCTGAGCCGGGAGCGTGCAGAGCAGTGTCAGCAGGGTGACGGTTAAACCTATGGCAATCCTGAGCCAGCGCACGGCGAAATCCCTTCGTAGGTTGATGCCAGATTATAACTATGCGCGGCGCCGGAGCAGACAGGCAAGGGCCATGGGCGCTTGCCGGTCTGAATGGCCGGGTTATTCCAGATTTTCGCCACGCTCGCGGGCAATGGCACGGTAGCCAATGTCCTTGCGGTAGAAACAGCCTTCCCAGTCGATCTCGGCGGCAAGCTTGTAGGCCTGCTGCTGAGCCGCGTCGACACTGGACCCCATGGCGGTGGCGCAAAGTACGCGACCGCCGGCGGTGACCACCTGGCCATCCTTCAGCGCGGTCCCCGCATGGAAAACCTTGCCTTCAAGCCCGGCTGCAGCCTCCAGGCCTTGTATCGCATTACCTTTAGCGTAGTCGCCCGGATAACCCCCGGCTGCCAGTACCACACCGACGCTCGGACGCGGATCCCACTGGGCTTCGACCTTGTCCAGAGCCTGGGCCAGGGCCGCTTCGACCAGCAGCACCAGGCTCGATTGCAGGCGCAGCATCACCGGCTGGGTCTCAGGATCGCCGAAACGGCAGTTGAATTCGATGACTTTTGGGTTACCAGCCTTGTCGATCATCAGGCCGGCATACAGGAAGCCGGTGTAGACGTTGCCTTCCTCGGCCATGCCGCGCACGGTCGGCCAGATGACCTGGTCCATGACCCGCTGATGGACCTCGGTAGTGACCACCGGGGCAGGGGAGTAGGCACCCATGCCACCGGTGTTCGGGCCGCTGTCGCCATCGCCAACACGTTTGTGGTCCTGGCTGGTGGCCATTGGCAGGACGTTCTTGCCATCGACCATGACGATGAAGCTGGCTTCTTCGCCGTCGAGGAACTCTTCGATCACCACCCGGGAACCGGCGTCCCCGAAGGCATTGCCGGCCAGCATGTCGCGCACGGCGTCTTCGGCTTCGGCCAGGGTCATGGCTACGATCACGCCTTTACCGGCGGCCAGGCCGTCGGCCTTGATCACGATCGGCGCGCCTTTTTCGCGCAGGTAAGCCAGGGCCGGATCGATCTCGGTGAAGTTCTGGTAGTCGGCGGTCGGAATCTTGTGACGTGCCAGGAAATCCTTGGTAAAGGCTTTCGAGCCTTCCAGCTGTGCGGCTCCGGACGTCGGGCCGAAGCAGTCCAGGCCACGGGAACGGAACAGATCGACCACGCCGGCGACCAGCGGCACTTCCGGGCCGACGATGGTCAGCGAGACGTTCTTCTCGGCGAAGTCGGCCAGTTGTTCCAGGGCCAGCACGTCGATGGCGACGTTTTCGCATTTGGCTTCGATGGCGGTACCGGCATTGCCCGGTGCCACGAAAACCTTCTGCACACGCGGATCCTGAGCCACTTTCCAGGCCAGGGCGTGTTCACGGCCACCGCTGCCAATGATCAAAACATTCATTTCAAAAACCTCGGATGACGCTGATTCTGTTTGGAGCCTAGGGCGTTTTGCGCCATAGGAGGTCGCAATGAAGTCGGTAGATGCAAGGCGGAGTCGACCTTGATGAGCGGAGTTGCCTTTTGGCAATGAGCATCATCGAGGTCGGCTCCAACGCAGCAGATGCCGGCTTCAGTGCGGCCGTTGTCTTGTTAGTGACGGAAGTGGCGCATGCCGGTGAATACCATGGCGATGCCGGCTTCATCAGCCGCCGCAATCACTTCAGCGTCACGCATCGAACCACCCGGCTGGATCACCGCAGTGATGCCGACCTTGGCCGCGTTGTCGATGCCGTCGCGGAACGGGAAGAACGCATCGGAGGCCATGACCGCGCCCTGTACCTGCAAACCGGCGTGTTCAGCCTTGATCGCGGCGATGCGGGCCGAGTTCACGCGGCTCATCTGGCCGGCGCCGACGCCGATGGTCTGGCGGTTCTTGGCGTAGACAATGGCGTTGGACTTGACGTACTTGGCGACTTTCCAGGCGAAGATCAAATCGTTGATTTCCTGCTCGCTTGGGGCGCGCTTGGTCACCACTTTCAAATCTTCGCTGCCGATCATGCCGATGTCGCGACTTTGTACCAGCAGGCCGCCGTTGACACGCTTGTAGTCCCAGGCCGGCGCGCGGTCGGCCGACCATTGACCGCAGGCCAGCAGGCGCACGTTGGCCTTGGCGGCGACGATGGCACGGGCTTCTTCGCTGACCGAAGGGGCGATGATCACTTCGACGAACTGACGCTCGACGATGGCCTTGGCGGTTTCGGCGTCCAGTTCACGGTTGAAGGCGATGATGCCGCCGAAGGCCGATTCGGTGTCGGTGGCGTAGGCCAGTTCGTAGGCCTGGCGGATGCCGCCCTCGGCGTCCGGGCTGACGGCCACGCCGCACGGGTTGGCGTGCTTGACGATCACGCAGGCGGGCTTGACGAAGCTCTTGACGCATTCCAGCGCCGCATCGGTGTCGGCCACGTTGTTGAACGACAGTTCCTTGCCTTGCAACTGGGTGGCGGTGGCGATACCGACTTCGGCCGGCTTGGCTTCCACGTAGAACGCCGCGCTCTGGTGCGGGTTCTCGCCGTAGCGCATTTCCTGGGCCTTGATGAACTGGGTGTTGAAGGTGCGTGGGAATTCGCTTCGGCCTTCGGTCGACAGGGTTTCAGCGGCCTGGTTCACGGTGCCCATGTAGTTGGCGATCATGCCGTCGTAGGCGGCGGTGTGTTCAAAGGCCTTGAGCATCAGGTCGAAACGCTGGGCGTAGGTCAGGCCACCGGCCTTGAGGTTTTCCAGCACGCTGGCGTAGTCACTGGCGTTGACCACGATGGCCACGTCTTTGTGGTTCTTGGCCGCCGAGCGGACCATGGTCGGGCCGCCGATGTCGATGTTTTCAATGGCGGTCGGCAGGTCGCAACCTGGCTTGTTGATGGTGGCTTCGAACGGGTAGAGGTTGACGGCCACCAGGTCGATCGGCTTGATGCCGTGCTCGTTCATGATGGCGTCGTCGATGCCGCGACGACCCAGGATCCCGCCGTGGATCTTCGGGTGCAGGGTCTTGACCCGACCGTCCATCATTTCCGCAAAACCGGTGTAGTCCGCGACTTCCACTGCGGCGACGCCATTGTCCTGCAGCAGCTTGAAGGTCCCGCCGGTGGAGAGTATCTCGACGCCCAGCTGTTGCAGTTCGCGGGCGAATTCGAGGAGCCCGGTCTTGTCGGAAACGCTGATCAAGGCGCGGCGGATCGGCAGGCGGGTGGTCTGGTCGGTCATTTCAATTTCCATCAAAAGCAAGGGAAGTCAGCAAAAAAGGCGACCGTTTTTTACGCGGGCGCCTTTCTGGTTTGATTGAATGCTTACAGCAGATCGTACTGCTTGAGTTTCTTGCGCAGGGTGCCGCGGTTCAGGCCCAGCAGCTCACTGGCCTTGGTCTGGTTGCCCTTGACGTAGTTCATCACGCTCTCGAGCAGAGGTGCCTCGACTTCCGAAAGCACCAGGTTGTACACATCCGTGACGGCAGCGCCCTCAAGGTGGGCGAAATAATTGTGCAGCGCCTTCTCGACACTCCCGCGAAGGGTCTGACCTTCTTCGCTGGGCGTATTGAGGTGCTGTTTCAAATTTACGTTGTCGCTCACGGGTGTTATTCCACTCACTAAAGTCTCGGTCATCATCGTCATGCGGCCACCCCTTCGTCCCCTGTCAGGCTCTTGTAACGCTCAGCGAAGAACGCCTGAACGTCGGCGCATTGTGCTTGCGTACCATCCAAACGATTGAAACGGGCGCGAAACTCCCTGGCGCCCGGCAGGGTTGCGAGATACCAGCCCACATGCTTGCGAGCGATGCGTACACCCATGACTTCTCCGTAGAAGGCATGCAGCGCGGCCAGATGCTCTAGCAGAATACGTTCCACCTCGGACAGTTGCGGCGCAGCGAGCTTTTCGCCGGTGCGCAGGAAGTGTTCGATTTCACGAAAAATCCATGGCCGCCCCTGGGCAGCCCGGCCGATCAACAACCCGTCGGCACCCGTCGCGTCCAGCACGTACCGGGCCTTTTCGGGCGAGTCGACATCGCCGTTGGCAAAGACCGGCATCGACACCGCCTGCTTGATCGCGGCAATGGTGTCGTACTCGGCCTCGCCGGTGTACAGGTCGGCACGGGTGCGGCCATGCACCGCCAACGCCGTGATGCCTGCCTGTTCGGCGATCTTGGCCACCGTCAGGCCGTTCTTGTTCTCCCGGTCCCAGCCGGTGCGGATCTTCAGGGTCACCGGCACATCGACTGCGGCGACGACCGCCTGCAGGATCTCGGTGACCAGCGCTTCATCCTTCAACAGTGCCGAGCCTGCAGCCTTGTTGCAGACCTTCTTCGCCGGACAGCCCATGTTGATGTCGATGATCTGTGCGCCCAGCTCGACATTGGCCCGGGCCGCCTGCGCCAGCATCTGGGCATCGCCACCGGCGATCTGCACCGAGCGGGGCTCGGGATCGCCTTCGTGGATCATGCGCAGACGCGATTTGCGGGTGTTCCACAAACTCATGTCGCTGCTGACCATTTCCGAAACTACAAGCCCGGCGCCCAGTCGCTTGCACAGCTGACGAAAGGGCTGGTCGGTGACGCCCGCCATTGGGGCGAGAACCAGGCCGTTCTGTAATGTATATGGGCCGATGCGTACCGCCGACATAGGACTTCCCTGAAGTGGGGCCGGATCATGAGACTTCGAAAAAGGGTTGGCATGATACCCGCTCTCGATGACTGGATAAAGGTCGAATTGGATAAAATCTGAACAGCTATTTTGTTATCGCCAGCGGTTTGGTTCGGGTGCGCTGAGTCAGAAAGCTGCCGCCAATCGCCCGGCCCGGGTGTGCATCACTCTGGTGAATGAAAGCTCAGGCTGTAGTTCACCGCTTTAGGTCCCGGGTCGAGGATATCCAGGGCAATATGAATGGGCGTCTGCGGCGGCATTTCCCCCAGGCCTTCGACATCGCCGCCCAGATATTCACCGGGCTTGAAACGGCGACTGGCGATCAGATGCCCGTTGAGGTCGGCGAAACGCAGCTCCAGCAGCGGGAAAGGCTGGGAGAACGGCGCACGGTTGTAGATGATTGCGTCCACCACCAGGGCGCCGCTGAACTCCGGATGGCTGCGCACCACCAGGTTGCTGCTTTTGATTTTGCCGATGTCGACCTTGGACGGCACGTCGCAGCCGATGGTCGGGCAAATCTGCAGGAACCACGGGCGATACTGATCCTGACGGGCCAGTTCTTCGAAGTGGTAGGCGATGTACTGGCCGGCCAGGGCCGCGGCGGCGAACAGGATCAACAGGCCCCACAGCAAACGCCGGCCCCAGGGCGAGCGACGCTTGCGCCAGTCCAGTTGCAGCGGATCGTCATCCAGGTCCTGAAGGGCCTCGGCGCGTAATCCGGGTTCATGGCGCTCGCGTGCCTTGCGCGTCGGCACCGCTTGCAACGGTGCTTCGTCGTGATCATCGTGATCATCGCTGGCAGACAGACTTTCCAGGTGTTCGTGGGGCTCGTCGTCCGGCTCCAGGCGTAGCGGGGTGACCGGCTCGTCGTCCGGTTCCAGCGGTTCCAGGGTCAGGGGCAAGGACAAGGACAAGGACGGTTCGGTGCGCGGTGGGCGGGCCGGTTCATGGGGCTCGAACGGTTCGACCGGGGTTTGTAGGGCCGTTTCGTCGCGCTCGCTGGCGGATTCGCTGTACAGGCTGTCGGACCAAGGCTCCTGATCGTTCGAGAGCGGGTCGCGTTGCGCGCTCAGGTTGTCTTCACGACGTCGGCCGAAGGTATCCGGCGCACGCTTGTCACGCCGCTCCAGTCGAGCCAGTTCCTTGTCCAGATCATCGAGGTCCAGCTCGGCGGCGGTCCATTGCTTCTGGCTGATCGCACGGGGCGGGGATTCGGCGGCGGGCGTCTTGATTGGCGGTGCCAGGGGCGTGACGGTTTCCTTGGCAGTGTGCTGTTCCAGCAATTGCCGTGCGGCATTGAACACTTGCAGGCACGAGCCACAGCGAACCACCCCGCGGGCCACGCTCAATTGAGTATGGCTGACGCGAAAACTGGTGTGGCAATGCGGGCACTGGGTGACGAAACTGTCAGTCATGCGGCAATCCGGTTGATACAGGCGGCCATTCTAGCGCCGACGACCGGTGATGCGCACCCAGCCATCGCGATTGGCGATGGGGTCCAGATCAAAGTCCGCGGCATAGGCCGCAGCGACTTCTTCACCCTGTTCGGCCAGGATGCCCGACAGCGCCAGGCGTCCGCCCGGCTTGACCAGGCTCGACAACTGCGGCGCCAGGGACACCAGCGGACCGGCCAGGATGTTGGCCACCAGTACGTCGGCCTGAACCTGTGGCAGGTCTTGCGGCAAGTACAGGGGGAACAGCTCTGGGGCAATGTTGTTGCGCCCGGCGTTGTCGCGGGAGGCTTCCAGGGCCTGGACGTCGATGTCGGTGCCGACCGCTTCCTTGGCGCCCAACAGCAGCGCGGCAATGGCCAGGATCCCCGAGCCGCAGCCGAAGTCGAGCACGTTACAGTCTTTAAGGTCCTGGCCGTCGAGCCATTCCAGGCACAGCGCGGTGGTCGGGTGCGTGCCAGTGCCGAACGCCAGCCCTGGGTCCAGCAGCAGGTTCACCGCATCCGGCTGCGGCGCGGCATGCCAGCTCGGCACGATCCACAGGCGCTGACCGAAGCGCATCGGCTGGAAGTTATCCATCCAGCTGCGTTCCCAATCCTGGTCTTCGATCACTTCGCTGTGATGCTCGGGCAACGGGCTGCCGGTGAGCAGCTCCAGATGTGCCAGCACGCTGGCCGGCTCGGTGCCACCTTCGAAAAGGGCCAGCAGGTGAGTGTGGGACCATAACGGCGTGGTATTGAGTTCCGGCTCGAAGATCGGCTGGTCTTCGGCGTCCATGAAGGTTACCGATACGGCGCCTACTTCAAGAAACGCGTCTTCGTAGGTTTCGGCTTGTTCCGGGCTGATGGCCAGACGTACTTGCAGCCAAGGCATGGCGGGCACCTTTGGAAAAAAATCTACAGGAGGCAGCGCAGGGCTGCAAAGGCGCGCAGTGTACGCCAGGTCGCCATCAAAGTGGATAAGCGAGTCTCGTGCCGCCGGCGTGGTGTTTCGATATATATATGTATGACATGGGGGCAATGCAGGACGGATAAGGTGCGGGTCCACACAACAGGGAGGAATGTGATGGACAACACTGCCGAACGGCACAGCAACACGAGCGGCGCGGGGACGGTCTCTTCCCCGCAGGCGGAAACAGCACAAGTCATTCTGGAGAAGTTGGCACGTTGGCAGGCGGCTATCGACCAGCGATTACACGCTCAGATGCCCTTGCTGGAGGTGCTGGAAGAGTACCTGCTGGTCCAACTGCGCACCCATTATTACCAGGGCAACATCGATCCATACTTCATCGGCACCCTGCTCGATGCGGTGCTGCAACGGATGATCGACCAGACGCCGGTGGCTTTTGATGAAGAACAGGATGCTCCTTATCGCTGGCCCGGCGGGACTGATCCGGGGTTTGCGGCTGAGCGTCGGGAAGTCATCGTGCAGGTGGTGGAAGCAAGCGCTGCGGGCTTTACCCATCACTACAAAGACTATCTGCAACGTCACTGGCGCATGGCCGGGAGCGACGCCTCTCTTGAGGAGGTGATCAAACACAGGCTCGCTGAATACCTGGCCCGGATCGATAGGATTTTCCAGCCGGAGCAACTGGCGGGGGTGGACGTCGATGAGCTGAGGGAGAAGCTTGAAAACCTTCAGGCGCACTGGCGTCTCACTAACCAGATCACCTCGTTGGCAACCGCTCAGGAACGGCGGAGTCTTCAGGCAATCGCTGGGGGGCAATTGCCTGGCTGGCTGAAGGCGCTGAGTGAAGTCGAGCGTAAACAGTTGAAGGCTTTTGAGGCACGGACCTCGCAGGCGCAGGCGCTGGTGGATGAGCTGCTCGACGGCCTGGGCTCGCTGCAGGCGTTTGCCCGGCGGCTGGCCAGGGACTATGTCAGGCGTGAACTGGACATGGAAGTCGAGCCTGACGGCATTCGAGTGCAGTTGCAGTGGCGAGGGATCATTGACCAGCCGGTGCAGACCCATAGCCTGAGCGAATTGCTGGCGGCAGGTCCGATAAGATCGGACGCTATATCGGTGTTCCTGGTGGAAAATGGCGCCATGCTGCGCAACCAGCCTCTTTCGCCGGCGTTCATTACCCAACTGCTGGCAGACGTGGATGCCCCCGCTGGGTATGGGGCAGCATTGGTCAGCCAATATGGCCGGGCAGACCTGAAGGACGCCATGCTCGATTGGTTCGTGGCGCGCCTGGAGCAAAGCGCGTTCGTGGCACGTTGTGCGGGCCATTTGAAGGTGAGCCATCACGAGGCGCTCAAAACCTTATGGGCAAACGAGACGTCGGCGCAATCGGCCAGTGCCTGGCGTGTGGCCTGCCTTGCGCTTCCAAACGCACTGAAGTGTTCCGATCTTCTGTTGTTCTACCGCGAGGACCGGTCGGGCGAGGTCAGTGATCTGTTGTTGTACGCCCCCGGCAAGCCAGATGGGCAGGAGTGGATCGAGTTGCCCTCGCTTCGGTCCGTGAATGCAGAGATAGGCGCCTGGATTGAAAGCGAAGCGGGTCGCGAATACCTGTTGCAACAACTCTCTGCAGCCGGGCGTGATGTGGCTCGGGAGTACTTTGCCGGCGTGGCGGACAAGCCGACGGCATGGGATCTGAACAAAGACCTCAGGAGCACTGCGATGGCCTTCAAAGCCTGCCTTGAGGCGTCTGTTGCAATGGGCCTGGCCAACAACCTGGCGCAGGTTGAGCAGGACGAATCGCCCCGGTGGTACGCGGCCCTGCCGCTTGACTCCCGACGTATCATCAGCAGCTTGAGCCAGGAGCTCCTGGTTCATCAGCAGGTCTTCAACGAGCAGATCACCGGCTATGAGGTCTTTGTGGACTTCGCCAAACGTACCGTCACCCAAGCCATTGCACCGTACATGCGTAGCAAGGGGGTGCAGGAACCGGTCGATCCTGCCACGGTGCTCATCGACTACACACCCGGGCTGGCGAGTGGCAAGACCCAGGTTGCCAGCTTGCTGGAGCTGGCCATCCATGGGTATGACGACAACTCGGGCATCGACAACCCCAGAAAAGGCGTGCGGTCATCGATCGGGCAGGACCTGGGGCAGGTTCGCAGTGCGGAGCTGGCGACCTACATCCGGCGGGCCTACGTGGGCGAGCAGTATGCGCGGCAGATCCGCGCCAGGTTCCTTGATGCCAGCGCTGCCGAATACACCAAGCGGCGCAATGCCTACCGCAACCTGTTGCTGACCCGGATGGATCGCGACCTGCGGATCGCGACGGGCAAGTCCTTGTTGAACGCCCGTGAGTTCTGGTGGCTCACCCGGCAAATCACGCTGCTGAGTGAGTCGACGCCGGTGACCGGCTCAGTGAGTTCGCAGGCAGTGGTGCAGCGCGAAGGTCTGATCCGGTTTACCGTCGGCGGTCATGTGGTATTGGGCGTCTATGTCTTTGCCTACTTTGATCCCAAAGGCGCCTATTGGCTGTACACGCCCGACGCTCCCGACGGCGTCACATTTCGCCCATACCAGGACTTCCCCGGGGCGGTCGCCGCACGCCTGCGTGATTACGTACTGGAGCGGGTGGCCGTTGGTGCTCGTGCCGCGGTAAGGCGCTCGCTGACGGCTTTGGCGACCACGACCCGTGGCCTCGAAGTATTGCGCGAATTCAATCGGGTAATGGATATCTCGTCGCAGTTCGATGCCTACATCGAGCGTGCTGTCACGGACGTGGAAGATGTCACGAAAAGTCGCGGCGAGGTGATCAGGGATCAGGTGCTCAAGGGCCTGCTCTTCGCCTCCGCGCCGGTGTGCATGGTTTACCCGCCCTTTGCCCTGTTGCTGGATGCCGGCTTCATTGCCCTCAGTTCCAGGCAGGCGATCGAGGCGCATGGGCAGGGCGACACGGATCGCGCCCTCGGCCATTGGCTGCAAGCGACCTGGGGCGCGTTGTTCGGCATGCTTGGGGCAATGAGCATGACCCGGCTGCTCGGTCAGGCTGTCAGGAGTCTGAAGCTCGCCGTAAGGCCCATGTCCTTGGCCGCTCAGCGCCTGAGGCAGGTGACATCAGTCGCTGCCAGGGAGAGCGGGCCGCTGATCCAGCCGATCCGTTTCGATCCGAAACAGGCGGTCAGGGAAACGCCGAAGAATTTGCAGCAGGTGACCGAGGGGGCTTTCAAAGGCACCTATCTCAGCCCGTCCAGCGCTACGCAGCCGCGAAATGCTTTCTACATACTCGACAAGGGCAGGTACTACCAGGTGAGGGGGAATATCTACTTCGATGGTCTGTGCCTGGTGGATGCCCGTTATCCCGGCGCCTTTTACAAACCGCCTGTGTACAGGATGGCGAATGGCAAGTGGGCGCGTAAACCCGTTGGAATGAGTGGCGGCAATGATGATGTGCGTAACCTTGGGCGAGTGAGCGATCTTCGCGAAGCGTTTCCCGGGCATGTCTTCCCGGACGTGGCGCGGGGCGCGTTGCAGGGCGAGGCGGTGGTCGCCAGGTTCAGCGAGACGGCGGCAGACAACTATCTGTTCTCCCTGAACGCCCAGACATGCGTGATCGCTTCGTTGTACAACCCGACCACCAAGGTCGGGGCGGTCATTCATTTCGATCACAACATCCGCGCACTGATCGAGCGCAGTGTTCGCGAAGTGAAGCAGCGTTTGGGAGGGGCAGCGAAGGATATTCGCGCCATTCTGGTGGGCGGCGATTGGCTGACAGGCGCTGATATTGGCGAGCCGGTCAGATCGGTGATGAGGCGCCAGGGGCTGCAGCCAACCTGGGATCACTGGTCGTATTCTTCCTGCTTCGGTAATACCTATGGTGTGTCGCTGGATCTGCGCACTGGGGTGACGTCGGTGTTCAAGACATCACAGAGTCAGGTTGAGCGCTACTACATACCGGTGCTGGCGAGGGCGAAACAGAGTTCCGACCCGGTGTCGGTGCGTGCGCGTGGGTTCATGACGCGCTTGCGTAGTGAGCCGTTGGTAGCCAATGCCAACGGTAGCGTTCGCACCCAGCAGGGCAGGGCGGCGACGAGGGCGCAGATCGAAGCACAGGCACTCCCTACGGTAGCGCTGAGCTGAGTCATTCGCCGCCATTGTGAAAGGCAGGCAAAAAAAGACCCCGGCCAATGGACCGGGGTCTTTTTTACATCACTCGGGACATCAAGCCTGATCAGCCAGCTTGTGTTCCAGGTAATGGATGTTGACGCCACCTTTGCAGAAGCCTTCGTCGCGGACCAGGTCGCGGTGCAGCGGGATGTTGGTCTTGATCCCGTCCACCACGATTTCGTCCAGCGCATTGCGCATGCGCGCCATGGCTTCGTCACGGGTTGCGCCGTAGGTGATCAGCTTGCCGATCAACGAGTCATAGTTCGGCGGAACCGCATAACCGCTGTACAGGTGCGAGTCGACGCGAACGCCATTGCCGCCCGGAGCATGGAAATGCTTGACCGTGCCAGGGCTTGGCATGAAGGTTTTCGGGTCTTCGGCGTTGATCCGGCATTCCAGCGAGTGGCCGCGGATCACCACGTCATCCTGGGTGAACGACAGTTTGTTGCCGGCGGCGATGCTGAGCATCTCCTTGACGATGTCGATACCGGTGACCATTTCCGAAACCGGGTGCTCCACCTGAACACGGGTGTTCATTTCGATGAAGTAGAAACGACCGTTCTCGTAGAGGAACTCGAAGGTGCCGGCGCCGCGGTAGCCAATGTCGATGCAGGCCTTGACGCAGCGTGCCAGGACTTCCGCGCGAGCCTGCTCGTCGATGCCCGGTGCCGGTGCTTCTTCGAGGACCTTCTGGTGACGACGTTGCAGCGAGCAATCGCGGTCGCCTAGATGGATGGCCTGGCCCTGGCCGTCGGACAGCACCTGGACTTCGACGTGACGCGGGTTGGTCAGGAACTTTTCCAGATAGACCATCGGGTTGCCGAACGCCGCGCCCGCTTCGGAGCGGGTCAGTTTCGCCGAGGAAATCAGGTCTTCTTCCTTGTGTACCACACGCATGCCGCGACCACCGCCACCACCGGCAGCCTTGATGATCACCGGATAGCCGACTTCGCGGCCAATGCGCAGGGCGGTTTCTTCGTCTTCAGGCAGCGGGCCGTCGGAACCTGGAACGGTAGGTACGCCGGCGGCGATCATGGCATGCTTGGCCGATACCTTGTCGCCCATCAGGCGGATGGTGTCGGCTTTCGGACCAATGAAGGCAAAACCGGAGTTTTCGACCTGTTCGGCGAAGTCGGCGTTTTCCGCCAGGAAACCGTAGCCAGGGTGAATGGCGGTGGCGCCGGTCACTTCAGCGGCGGCGATGATCGCCGGGATGTGCAGGTAAGAGTGCGCAGCCGACGCCGGACCGATGCAGACGGATTCGTCCGCCAGGCCCAGGTGCATCAGTTCTTTGTCGGCCTTGGAGTAAACGGCGACGGTCTTGATGCCCATCTCTTTGCAGGCACGCAGAATCCGCAGGGCGATCTCACCGCGGTTAGCGATCAGAACTTTTTCCAACTTCGCAGTCATCAAAGGCTCTCCGCGGTTCAAACGATGGTGAACAGCGGTTGGTCGTACTCAACCGGCTGGCCGTCTTCAACGAGGATGGATTCGATCACACCGCTGGTTTCAGCTTCGATGTGGTTCATCATCTTCATGGCTTCGACGATGCACAGGGTGTCGCCTTTCTTCACGGTCTGGCCGACTTCAACGAAGGACGGCGAGGACGGGGAAGACTTGCGATAGAACGTGCCTACCATTGGCGAACGGGCAACGGTGCCGTTGAGCGTTGGCGCGGCAGGTGCTGCTGGAGCGGCGGCAACTGGCGCTGCTGCCGGAGCAGGCGCGGCGGCTGGGGCCTGCATCGGTGCCGGCGCGTAGAACTGCTGGGCCGGGGTCTTGCTGTGACGGCTGATGCGTACGGACTCTTCGCCTTCCTTGATCTCGAGCTCGTCGATGCCGGACTCTTCCAGCAATTCGATCAGTTTCTTAACTTTACGGATATCCATGAATCATCAACTCCCAAGGGTCGGTCAGGGGCGTTTAACGCTTGTTGTTCAAGCTGTTGCCTGTTTTTCAAGCTGCTCTAGGGCGGCCTCCAGAGCCAGTCGGTAACCGCTGGCGCCAAGGCCGCAGATCACTCCCACCGCTACATCGGAGAAGTAGGAGTGATGGCGGAAAGGTTCGCGTTTGTGCACGTTGGACAAATGCACTTCGATGAATGGGATGCTCACTGCCAGCAGCGCGTCACGTAATGCGACGCTTGTGTGCGTAAAAGCAGCGGGATTGATCAAAATGAAGTCCACACCTTCGCCACGCGCGGCATGGATGCGGTCGATCAATTCATATTCGGCGTTGCTTTGCAGGTAGAGCAAATGATGGCCGGCATTGCGGGCCCGCTGTTCCAGGTCCTGGTTGATCTGGGCCAGTGTCACGGCCCCGTAGACGCCCGGTTCGCGGGTGCCCAGCAGGTTCAGGTTGGGTCCGTGCAGGACCAATAGGGTCGCCATCTGCTGTTCCTTGTTATCTGTGAGCAGGTGTCAGAACCCGGCGACTATGCCGCAAAGCCTTTATGACTGTCCAGTTCTCTGCAATAGCCAGCACGATGACCGATGTTTGCGCGAAATTTGTGACCATGCTCCAAGATCCGGTCACCCGCCCCTGGGATGCCTGCGCTAAACCCTGTGGGAGCGAGCCTGCTCGCGATGGCGGCGATACATTCAACATTTCTGCAAGCTGACCCACTGCAATCGCGAGCAGGCTCGCTCCCACAGGGGGGCTGTGGTGAACATCAAGGTTGGGAACAACCCGAAACCCGCGTGGGAGCGAGCTTGCTCGCGATGGCGGCGGCACATTCAGCACTGATGCAAGCTGACCCACCGCTATCGCGAGCAAGCCCGCTCCCACAGGGATCTGTGGTGAACATCAATGTTGGGAATAACCCGAAACCCGCGTGGGAGCGAGCTTGCTCGCGATGGCGGCGATAGATTCAATATTTCTGCAAGCTGACCCACTGCAATCGCGAGCAGGCCCGCTCCCACAGGGGATCTGTGCTGCTTAAACCCGAAATGCCTGAACTGCCGTGTGCAAGCGCCCACCGAGCACCAGCAGGTTGTCGCCCTGTTCCCGCCCCTGACCAATGCGCAGCAGATTATCCCCACCCAGTTGATGAATCCGCTCACTGTGATCGCGGATTTCGCTGACGGCGCCGCTTTGTTGGGCGGTGACGTCGGCGATGCGCACTGCGGTTTCGGAAATGGTCTGGATGGCCCCGACGATTTTATCCAGTGCGCCGTCGGCCGCTTGTGCCTGGTTGGCGGTGGCTTCGGCGTGTTCGACCTGGGCGCGCATGCCGTCCACCGACTGGCGCGCGGCCAGTTGCAGGCGGGCGATCAGTTCCTGGATCTCGGCAGTGGCGCCCGCCGTGCGTTGGGCCAGGGAGCGGACTTCTTCGGCCACCACCGCGAAACCTCTTCCCATGTCTCCGGCGCGTGCGGCTTCGATGGCGGCGTTGAGGGCCAGCAGGTTGGTCTGATCGGCAATCGAGCGAATCACTGTCAGCACGCCGCCGATGGTGGCCGATTCCTCGGCCAGTTGTTCGATCATTTGTGCGTTGCCTTGCACTTCGCCCACCAGCGCATGCAGGCCGGTGAGGCTCAGGCCGATGACTTTCTGCCCTTGCTCCACAGCATGCCCGGCGCTACGGCTGGCGTCGGCGGCCTGGCTGGCGTCACCGGCCACTTGTTGAATGGTCGCTTCCAGTTCGCTGAGAGAGTCGCGGATCAGCGCCGTGTCACCGGCCTGGTGCTCGGCGCCGCTGTGCAATTCTCCACTCAGCTCGGCCAGTGCCCGGCTGCTGCCAGCGACCTGCTCGGCATTCAGGCGAATGGTGCCGACCAGATCCACCAGATACGCCCGCAAGCGATTGAGCGAGGCCTGGATGTCTTGTAACTCGCGGTTGCTGGCGCCCACATGAATGTCGCGGCTGAAATCCCCTTCGGCCCAAGTCGACAGGGCGGGTGCCAGATTCGTCAAAGTCCGGGCCAGGCGCCGCTGCAAGGTGTCGATGAGCAATGCGATCAGCAGGATCAGGCCGATCATCAATCCCTGAATCAGCCGAACTTCGCCCTGGATCTGGCCATGTTGGGCGCGAACCGCCGACTCCATGGCATCGATCGCCTGTTGCACATCGGCGATTTTCAAGTGTGTGGCGCTGCTCAGTTCTGTGCGCTTCTGGATCAATGCGCGAGTGCGCCCCAGTTCGGCAGGATAGCGGCCGAGCAGGCTGTTGAGTTCGCGCTTGAGGGCGATGCCGGCGTCTTCGGCGACGGTTTCTTCCTGGGTCTGCAAGCCCATCAGCGCAGCGAAATCATCGCCCTGCGCTTCGTTGCTGGCTGTCACGCCCAGCAGCGGCAGGCTGTCGAGGCTCTCGGCCTGTGTGCGGATGCTCTGCAGTTCCCGTTCGACATCGGCGGCCAATTCGCTGCGTCCGCTGCTGACCAGTTTGTCCCGGGCGAGGGACAGTCGGCCCAGATGTTGCGAAGCGGCGAACAACGGCGGCAGGTAGGCCGGGGCGCCATTGGCGTATTGCGCAAGGCGGTCCAGGCTCGCGCTCAGCTCCCGTTCGGCCTGCAACAGCAGGGCTTGCGGATCGCCCGCCAGCTTACCGGCGGCCAGCAGATCGGTCTTGCTGAAGCCGTCGAGGCTGGACAGGCTTGGGCGCAAGCTCTTGGCCAGTTCGGGCGGAAATAGGTCCAGGTCCTTTTGCAAGGTATCAATGGACTGGGTCGCTGCGCTGAGGCGCAAGGCGTCGCCGCTGGCCAGGTAATCTTCGATGTTGCGCGCCACCTCGCCCTGGAACTGCCGCGACAGGCTCAGGTAGCGCTCCATCAACAGATAGGGGCGCTCCAGGGCGATTTGCGACCACCACAGGGTGCAAGCCAGGCCAAGGCACACGGCAACTAAAAGAAGGGTATTGAGATTGGTCAGCAGCTTCAGGCGCATCAAGGGTCTACCAAGGGCAGAATCGTAAGTGCTTGAAGTTATTGCGTTTGGGTTACAGGTTTATGACTGAATCGGTGGATTCCGATGAAAAGGTGGCACTTTGCTTTGACTGCCGCGCGCTTTGTACCCGATTGCGCCCTGCGTGCTTGGCGCGGTACAGCGCTTCGTCCGCCTGGCTGGCCATCATCAGGCTGTCGGACTCTTCGCTCATCTGCACCACGCCCGCGCTGAAGGTGCACCACAGGTCCTGGGGCTGCGCCGGGTAGTGAATTTCGGCAAAACGCTGGCGGATTTCATCCAGTACCTTGTAGGCCGCA
This sequence comes from Pseudomonas sp. A214, assembly GCF_900156295.1. Classification (NCBI taxonomy): domain Bacteria; kingdom Pseudomonadati; phylum Pseudomonadota; class Gammaproteobacteria; order Pseudomonadales; family Pseudomonadaceae; genus Pseudomonas; species Pseudomonas sp. A214. Next base: position 28,789 of record NZ_LT707062.1, on the reverse strand, counting down.
TCGATATCCGTGTCCGGCATGACGATGGCGAACTCTTCACCGCCGTAACGGCCGATGAAGTCGGTCTTGCGCAGACGCTGCTTGAGAAACAGCGCCAGGCTTTTGATCACCCGGTCGCCCATGGGGTGGCCGTGGCTGTCGTTGACCCGTTTGAAATGGTCGATGTCCAGCATGGCAAAGCTCAACGGCTTGCCTTCGCGGCGAGCGCGGAAGCAGCAGTCTTCGAGCAATTGCAGGATATGGGTGTGGTTGTAAAGACCGGTGAGGCTGTCGCGGACCATCCGCGCCTTGAGGTTGCGCGCCCGGGCCGCGCGATTGCGCACGGTGGTGATCAGGTGCCGGGGTTTGATCGGTTTGGTCAGGAAGTCGTCGCCGCCTTCACTCATGGCGTCGAGCTGTTTGTCCAGGTCGTCTTCGGCGGACAGGTAAATGATCGGCACGCTGACATAGCGGTCATTGTGGCGGATCACCTTCGCCAGCTCCGTGCCGGTGCAGGCGGGCATGTACATGTCGAGGATGATCAGATCAGGCTGGAAATCCGCCAGCTCGGCCATGGCCTGGATCGGTTCGATCAGCGTGCGGGTGACGATACCGGCGCTGTTGAGCAGGCGCTCGGTGTGCAGGGCCTGGGCACGGGAGTCATCAATGATCAGCACTTTGTAGGGTTCGTACTGGGCAACGCAGGTCAGCACTTCGATCTTTTCCAGCAGGCTCGAAGCTTCCAGGGTGCCGGTGAGGAACTCCTGCCCGCCGGCGCGCACCGCCGCCAGGCGTGTCGGCGTGTCGGTTTCCAGCAGGCTGAAGAACAAGAGCGGCAACGGCTGCTCCAGACCTTCCTGGGCTTCGGCGGCCAGTTTCAGGCCGATGCCGGGGCCGCTGAAGTCCACGTCCATGACAATCGCGGCCGGCAGGCGCTCGACCATCGAAGCCCGAAACGCCGCCACGCTGTCGAGCGCCTGGGCGCTGAGGCCGAAGAACTCCAACTGCTTGGCCAGCCGCTCGGCGCGGTCATGGTCCTGCAACATCACGTAGATGGGTTTGCGCAGCGGCGGCAGGAAGGTCTGTTCGAGCTGATCGCCATGGCGCAGGCCGGTGCGGGACAGGCGCTGCATCAGTCGATTGATTTCAGTGATCAGGTGGCTGCTCAGACGCCCGCGATTGGCTTCCACCGCTTGCAGCGATTGACTGATGCCCTGGGCGAGCTGGCAATGCTCCGGTTGCTCGAAGCGCTCGGCAAAGCGCAGCAGACGCAGGTTGGCTTCGCTGAGCTCCGACAGGTCGATGCCTGACCATTCACTGCGTTGCAGGCGCTGCCAGATCTCCAGGATCTGACGAGCCTGGTGAATTACCCGCTGGGCAAAGTGGTGCTTGAGGCGCTCACGGCTGGGGTCTTCTGGCTCGGTCATATCCTGACTACTAGTTAGGGTGCATGCTGAGATCGACTGGTGGCTCTATGCTAGCACCTCTTTTCATTCGCATGAGTGTCATACGTCAATAATCTGTCTTGGGAGGGTATTCAGTTTATGACCGGTCAGTTTCGTAGGCTGGTGACAGCGCTTCCTTTATAGTGGCCGTTCGATTGCCCTGTCGTGGTCGGCATGATTTGCGCCGCATTATCGCGTTTCAAATCAGGCACGATGGCGTAGGGTTGTGGTCGAACCGTGAACTCAAGTGATTGAAGGGACATCGCCATGCTGGACTGGAAAAACCGCGCGGGCAGCGCGCCTGAACGTGCCGCCGAGCCGAAATCGGCCACCCGCAGCTACCTGGGTGGGCTTTTTTTCAGCCGGGCACTGGCCACCCTGGTCGGCCTGTACTTGCTGGTGACCATTGCCGTCGGCTGGTACTGGAGCCAGGAGCCCGCCCTGTTCCCCGTGCAGCAGAACGCCCAGGCGGCCGCGGAGAAGGAAGGCCGGCAAATGGTGATCGGCTACACCACCGTCGAGACCCTCAAGACCGTGGCCGAAACGCTGCTGACCAAGCCAGGTGGCTACATTTCCAACGACCGGTTCCCGCCGGGCCTGTGGATGGACAACATGCCGAGCTGGGAATATGGCGTGCTGGTGCAGGTACGCGACCTGAGCCGCGCTCTGCGCAAGGACTTCGCCCGATCCCAGTCCCAGTCCGCCGAGGACGCCGACCTGGCCAAGGCCGAGCCGCGCTTCAACTTCGATAACCGCAGCTGGGTGCTGCCCTCCAGTGAGTCGGAGTACCAGGAAGGCATCACTCTGCTGAGCCGCTATCAGGCGCGCCTGTCCGATCCGAACCAGAAAAGCGCGCTGTTCTATGCCCGCGCCGATAACCTGAATAATTGGCTGGGCGATGTCGGCACTCGTCTGGGTTCGCTGTCCCAGCGCCTGTCGGCCAGCGTGGGCCGGGTCAAGCTCAACACCTCGCTGAAAACCGAAGTCACGGCCCCGGGCCAGGTACCGCAAGTGGACGAGGAGGTGGTCGAAACCCCGTGGATGCAAATCGACAACGTGTTCTACGAAGCTCGCGGCCAGGCCTGGGCGCTGTCGCATTTGCTGCGCGCAATCGAAGTGGATTTCGCCGATGTGCTGGCAAAGAAAAACGCCACGGTCAGCGTGCGGCAGATCATTCGTGAACTCGAAGCCTCCCAGGAGCCGGTCTGGAGCCCGATGATCCTCAATGGCAGCGGCTTCGGTGTATTGGCGAACCATTCGCTGGTGATGGCCAACTACATTTCCCGCGCCAACGCGGCGGTGATCGACTTGCGGCAACTGCTGAACCAGGGCTGACAGATGGAAGAAAGTCCGCGGGAGGTCGCTCATCGAGTGGCCTCGGATGCCGAGCTTATCGCTTGGGTCGATAAAGACGACAACCTGCTTGGCAGCCTGGTGCGTTCGGACCTGCGTGAGCGCGGTCTGATCGGGCGCGGCACCTACATCATGCTGTTCAACTCGGCCGGTGAGTTGTGCGTTCATCGGCGGACCCTGAGCAAGGCAATCTATCCGGGTTTCTGGGACGTGGCGGCCGGCGGGATGGTGCAGGCCAACGAGACCTATGCCGAGTCGGCGGCTCGAGAGCTGGCGGAAGAGTTGGGCGTGAGCGGCGTCGAACTGACGGCCCATGACCATTTTTATTTCGAAGACAGCGGCAGTCGCCTGTGGTGCTCGGCGTTCTCGGCCGTGTGGGACGGGCCGCTGATTCTGCAACCTGAAGAGGTACTCGAGGCGCGTTTCCTGGCGGTCGACCAGGTGCTCGATGAAATCCAGCACAAGCCTTACTGCCCGGACTCTCTGGCGGCACTGGAGCGCTATTTGCGAGCCCATGGCGATGATGTCGCAAAGAAGCGCTAAATTGGCGCCGATTGGCCCTTAGCAAGTTAGCTTTTTGCCGTTACACTGCGCGACTTTTCAAGCTGAATCGCTGTCTGCGATCCAGTAGCGCTGCCCCTGCCTGAGTGGGGCTTCGCGGTCGGGGCACTTACTTTTGCCCGGCCAGTCTTTGTCCTCCCAAGAGGATTGCCGGTGGCCAAAAAAGCCGCATCCTTCGCCGCCTTGGGCGGCCTGGTATTTTCTACCGACGCCGGTCGTCATTGCCCTGATTGCCGCCAGCCGGTGGATGCCTGCATCTGCAAACAGACCACCATCCCGGAAGGTGACGGTATCGCTCGCGTGCGCCGTGAAAGCAAAGGTCGCGGCGGCAAGACGGTGACCACGATCACTGGCGTGCCGCTGGCCGAGGACGCGCTCAAGGAACTGGCCACCACGTTGAAGAAACGCTGTGGCACCGGTGGTGCTTTGAAAGACGGCATCATCGAGATCCAGGGCGATCACGTCGAGCTGCTGCTGGCGGAACTGACCCGACACGGCTTCAAGGCGAAAAAGTCCGGCGGCTAGCAGCCTCTGTGAAAACCACCCTCGGCTTGATTCGAACCCTTTCTACGAAGCACGGTTCGAAGTCGCCCACATGGTTTTCACAGAGCCTGTTCTGAACGGGTTTCTAAACTCAGCGCTGTGAGCAGGGTCTACCTTGCTTACAGGCAAATCGTCATTTCCATTCTCTAGACTGCTCCAGCCTCCTACCGGATGGTGCATTTTGACTTCTTTATAGGGGACTTCGATGTCCGTACGACGCACACGCAAAGACGATGGCAGCCAATGGACAGTTGCGGACAGCCGCAGTGTTTACGGGATCCGCCATTGGGGGGCCGGGTATTTCGCGATCAATGACGCCGGTCGCGTCGAAGTCCGTCCGAACGGTCCAGGCAGTTCGCCCATCGACCTGTTCGAGCAAGTCGACCAGTTGCGCCAGAGCGGCCTGTCGCTGCCCTTGCTGGTGCGCTTCCCCGACATCCTGCAAGACCGCGTGCGCCAGCTCACCGGAGCGTTCGACAGCAACATCGCGCGCCTGGAATACCAGAGCCAGTACACCGCGCTCTATCCGATCAAGGTCAACCAGCAGGAAGCGGTGATCGAAAACATCATCGCCACCCAGAACGTTTCCATCGGTCTTGAGGCCGGCTCCAAGCCCGAGCTGCTGGCGGTGCTGGCCCTGGCGCCCAAGGGCGGGACTATCGTCTGCAACGGTTACAAGGACCGCGAGTTCATTCGCCTGGCGCTGATGGGCCAGAAACTGGGCCATAACGTCTTCATCGTGATCGAGAAAGAATCCGAAGTCGGCCTGGTGATCGAAGAAGCCGCGTCGCTCAAGGTCAAGCCACAGGTCGGCCTGCGGGTACGCCTGTCGTCCCTGGCGTCGAGCAAGTGGGCCGATACCGGTGGCGAAAAGTCCAAGTTCGGCTTGTCTGCCGCGCAACTGCTGTCGGTGGTCGAGCGCTTCCGCGCCGCTGGCCTGGATCAGGGCATCCGCCTGCTGCATTTCCACATGGGCTCGCAGATCGCCAACCTGGCGGACTACCAGCATGGCTTCAAGGAAGCGATCCGCTACTACGGTGAGCTGCGCAACCTCGGCCTGCCGGTGGATCACATCGATGTTGGCGGTGGCCTGGGCGTGGACTACGACGGTACGCACTCGCGCAATGCCAGTTCGATCAACTACGACATGGACGATTACGCCGGTGTCGTGGTTGGCATGCTCAAGGAGTTCTGCGATGCCCAGAGCCTGCCGCATCCGCACATCTTCTCGGAAAGTGGTCGCTCCCTGACCGCCCACCACGCGATGCTGGTGGTGCAGGTGACCGACGTCGAGAAGCACCACGACGACGTGCCGGTGATCGAAAACAAGGAAAGCCTGCCGGAGACCGTGCAGTGGCTGGTTGACCTGCTGGGCCCGACCGATATCGAGATGGTCACCGAGACCTACTGGCGCGCCACCCACTACATGAGTGACGTGGCCGCCCAGTACGCCGACGGCAAGCTGACCCTGGCGGAAAAAGCCCTGGCCGAGCAGTGCTACTTCGCGGTGTGCCGTCGCCTGCATAACTCGTTGAAGGCCCGCCAGCGCTCCCACCGTCAGGTGCTGGATGAGCTCAACGACAAGCTCGCCGACAAGTACATCTGCAACTTCTCGGTGTTCCAGAGCCTGCCGGACACCTGGGCCATCGGTCAGGTGCTGCCGATCCTGCCGCTGCATCGCCTCGATGAAGAGCCGTTGCGCCGCGCCGTGCTGCAAGACCTGACCTGCGACTCCGACGGCAAGATCAAGCAGTACGTCGACGAGCAGAGCATCGAAACCAGCCTGCCGGTGCATTCCCTCAATCCGGGCGAAGATTACCTGTTGGGCATCTTCCTGGTGGGTGCCTACCAGGAAATCCTTGGCGACATGCACAACCTGTTCGGTGACACCGACTCGGTGAACATCTACCAGAATGCCGACGGCAGCGTGTACCACGCCGGTATCGAAACCCACGACACCATCGAAGACATGCTGCGCTACGTGCACCTGTCGCCGGAGGAGTTGATGACCCACTACCGCGACAAATGCGCCAGCGCCCGTATCAGCGCCGCCGAACGCACCCAGTTCCTGGATGCCCTGCGCCTGGGGTTGACGCGGTCGTCCTACCTGTCTTCCTGATGGCGGCCTGAACGCCCTCCGGGACTGTCAGAAAATACACCGTGTGCTGCGGGTTTTTTCGGATAGTCCCGGAGGGCGTTTTTATTTGTGCCGCTGTTATTTCCGAACACTGGTGCATTTAACCGGTGGTGTCCTTATTTCGTGTAGTCCCTTTCCTAACTTGTACTTGGGCTCTCTACTCGGCCATGGCTCTCAGCGAGAATCCTCAGCCGCCCCTCCTGTAGAGAAACGCCGATGTCCGATCCAGCCAGCGAGCCGTCATTTCGTCTGGAGATAGCCGGTCTGCCCGAATCCTTTGTTGTCGTGGCCTTCACGGGCAGCGAAGCCATCAGCGAACCCTTTGTCTTTGATGTGGAGTTGTTGATCGGCGATACGCCCCTGGACCTTGCCGGGTTGCTCTACCGCAGCGTCTGGTTGAGTTTCGACGCTGGAGGGCGGGGCATCCATGGGCAGATTCACGAGCTTGTCCAGCATCGTCAGGGCGCTGCTTGCCGGGTACGCATCGGGCCGAAGCTGGCGTGCCTGGCGCAACGATTCAGCCAGCGGGTGTTCAGTGCCCGCTCAGTGCCGCAAATCATTCGCCAGGTGCTCAAGGCCCACGGCATTGCCGGACGCCAGGTGTGCCTGGCTTTGAGTGGTGATTATCCGCTGCGCGATTTCTGTACCCAATATCGGGAGTCAGATCTGCAATTTCTCCAACGCGTGTGCGCCGAGGCGGGCATTTACTTCCATTTCGAGCAGGCTCGGGATGGGCATTGTCTGGTTTTTGCTGACAGCACGGACGATTCCCTGCCCGATGGCGAGACGCTTTACAGGCTCGAGGGAACGGCTCCGGCGGTGCGCAACTGGCGTGTACAAAGCGATGTTTCGGGGGAGCAGGTAGCCTTGGGCCGCAGCGATCTGATGGGGCTGCATTGTGGCCGGACGCTGTCGCTGGCAGGGCACCCTGTCGAAGGCTGGAACCAGCCCTGGCTGTTGACGAAAGTCGAGCATCGCGCGCAGGCCGGCGTATATGGCAACCATTTTCGCGCCATTCCTGCGGGATGGCCGTTCGTGGCGACCGGGGTTGCGGCAAAACCTCGCATGCTGAGTCGGCAGCGCGGCTGGGTGGTCACGGTCGATGAGCCGCAGATGCAGGTGGCGGGGCGAGTGGCGGTGCAGTTCGACTGGGTCTATCAGGGGGAGGGAGCCAGTCCCAGTCATTGCTGGCTGCCGTTGGCCCCTGAGCTGGCCGCTTGGGGGCACGCCATTGGCAAGGGTACCGAGGTGCTGGTGAGTTTTATCGAGGGCGACCCGGACCGTCCATTGATCAGCGCATTGCTCGACGCGCCGGCATCTCGGGAAGACGCGGATGAATCCCCCCTGAGTGAAACGTCCCAACCAGTCCATGAGGGCTCTGGCTTCGACCCGCTTCTGTTGGCGGCGATCCAGAGTGCCGAGCCGTTGGTGTTGTTGTGTCTGTTGCCCGGAGGCGGCAGCTTCAACCCCTGTAGCCAGCCGTTGTGCACCTGCCGCATGCTCACGCAGCTTGGCGCGGGCGCTGCTCCATGAGTGCTGCCGCCATGTCTGCATCAGCGCCGCAATGGCTGCTGCTCGACGTACCCGGTGCGCCGGACACCGCGCAGCGTTTGCAGGAGCAGTTCGCCGAGATCCGGCGCTTTGCCTTGTTCGAAGGCACCGAATTGCACGGGCTGAGGGAGCATGGTCCGTTGCTGGTGGATTTGCAGCAATCGCCGGCACTGGCCAGCCTGTGTCACCTGGATGCCGGCGCCTGGCCGGGGCTGTTGTTGGTCAGCGGAGCGTCAGAGGCGCAATTACTGGCGCATCTGCGGCGCATGTTGACGGTGACGTTAGGCCTGCATCACAAGGCCTTGCTGAACTATTACAACCCTCACACGGCCAGTTATTTCTTCGACGGTTGCGATCCTCGGGAACTCACTTGCTGGCTGGGGCCGATCAGCCTGGTGCGCTGGTTCGGCGGGACCTGGGGCGACAGGACCATCGGCAGCCAAGGCTGGCAGCAACTCTGCAATCCGGGGCTGGCAGTACCGGCACTGGAAAATGAACACAGTCTCAGCCATTGGCAGCAGAGTCAGTTGCAGCGATGTCTGCTGGAACGCCACGTCTGGCAGTGGTCTTGTTCTACCGGACGGGATTTCCGCCTGCTCTGGGAGGACTTGCAGCAAGGGCTGACCCTGGGGTTCACCGAACGACCGGTACTCGACGACTGGTTATGGCTGCGCCTGCAGTACCCCAATGCCCGACCCGTGCCGGGGCTCAAAGGCGGTTCGCAGCGCGAACGCCTGGATCACCTGCGGCGGCTGTGGCAGGACAATCAAGGTTGAAAAGGTCAATGGGCGCCGGCACCGAACCAGCTATCGCGCTGTTGCATGCGCCAGGCGAAAGCACCCAGGGTCAGGCTGCGCAAAGCCATGAACAGCAGGAAAGTGATCCACAGCCCGTGGTTGCCCAGCGCTTGCAGTACCCAGGCAAACGGCGACACCAGCAACAGGGTCAACAGCATGCCGTTGCGCATTTCCCTGGCACGAGTGGCGCCGATGAACAGGCCATCGAGCAAATAACTCCAGACCGCAATCAACGGCAGCGCTGCCAGGTAAGGCAGGTAGCGGTAAGCGGTGTCGCGCACGTCCGGAATATCGGTCTGCATATCGATGAACAGGTGGCCGGCGAGCAGAAACAGCAGGGCAAACCCTACGCTGGCAATCAATGACCATCCGCAGGCCACCACCAGCGAGCGGCGCAGGGCCAGGCGGTCGCGGGCGCCGATGGCGTGACCGCACAGCGCTTCGACGGCATGGGCCAGACCGTCCAGGGCGTGGGCTGTCAGCAGCAGACCATTGAGCAGCAGCGCGTTGGCTGCCACGGTCGCATCCCCCAGACGCGCGCCTTGCACCGTGATCAGGAAGAACACCGCTTGCAGCGCCAGGCTGCGAATGAAAATGTCCCGGTTCACCGCCAGCAACGGACGCCAGCTTTGCCACACCCCCAGGGCCGCCCAGGCGATCTGCCCCGGCCAGGCCCGCAGCGTGTCGCGCGCCAGGATCAGACCGACCAGGGCGCCGGTCCACTCGGCAATCACCGACGCCCGGGCCGAACCGGTCACGCCCCAGTCCAGGCCGATCACGAACCACAGGTTCAGGGCGATGTTCACCAGGTTGGTCACCAGCAGGATCGCCAACGGCGCCCGGGCATTCTGAGCACCGAGAAACCAGCCCACCAGCGCATAACTGGCCAGCGCCGCTGGCAAGCCAAACAGCCGGGTGTGGAAAAAGTCCCCGGTCAGCAGCTCAAGCTCGGCGGATGGCTGCATGAAATGCAACGCCACGCCACTCAACGGCACGCCGACCGCCCCCAGCACCAGCGCCAACCCCATCGCCAGCAGCAGACCTTGCAGCAGCACCTGCCGCAACGCCGCTCCATCCCCACGCCCGGCTGCCTGGGCGGCGAACCCGGTGGTGCCCATGCGCAAGAAACCCATGGCCCAGGCCAGCACCGTATACAAACTCGCCCCGACCGCCACCGCGCCTAACTGATGGGCATGGGGCAAGTGGCCGATGACGGTGCTGTCCACCAGCGCCACCAGCGGCACGGAAATGTTCGAGAGAATCATCGGCGCGGCCAGCGCCCATACCCGGCGGTGGGTAAGACGGTCGCGCCAGTCGGTGATCAGGTTGGACATGCGAGCTCCTTGGCGGAGCGCGATTGTAGCGGGTTCTAGCATGATCGTTCTCATGCTCCGCGTGGGAATGCCTCTAGGGACGCTCCACGTTCGATCTCAAAAAACTCTGTGGGAGCAAGGCTTGCCCGCGATGAAGATGACGCGGTCTTTCAGGGCGCCGAGGCGCCTGTATCGCGAGCAAGCTTTGCTCCCACACAGTGCTCTCGGCCCTAGTGAATGATCCAGCTCAACAACCACAACCCCAGCACCAACCAGATAATGCCCAGGATGATCGATGCCCGCATGAAGGCGCGGATTGCCGAGTACAGCAGCATGAGCCCGAGGATCAGCGCAATGATGCTGATGATCGAGGTGTCCATGCCCAGTGTGCGCGACAGGCCATCGACAAAGTTGCCGCCAGCATTGGCCAGGGTGTTGAACAGGCCGCTGAGCAGGTCGACGATAAACCGGATCACCGAACCGAGCGCCTGGCCGAGCCATTCGAAAAAGCTTTCTACCTGCATGTGTACATCCTGATGAGAGAGATCGGAATCGAGCCTTGGGCTTCTGGTTGTAAGAGCGGCTGAAGGCCAAGATCGTTCGATTATGGGGCAAAACGCCGCTTCGTACCGAGACGCTTGCCTTCCCTCGTCATCCCCCCGAAGCTATGCGCATTCAGGAGACCCCGATGAACCTTGTTGAACTGACCGAACGCCTGCATGCCATTCGTGACCATAACGATTGGCGGCAATTTCACAGCCCGAAAAACCTCGCCATGGCCGCCAGTGTGGAAATGGCCGAACTGGTGGAGATTTTCCAGTGGCTGACCGAGGACCAGTCGCGCCAGTTGCCGGCGGACAAGCTGGCCCACGCTGGGCAGGAAGTCGGTGACATTGTGTTGTACCTGTTGCTGCTGTGCAGCGAGCTGGGGTTGGATATGGAGGCTGTGGTGCGCAGCAAGCTGGCCGACAGCGAGCGGCGGTTCGGCCAATGAGCGATCGCCATTTCGATCAGCTCGCCACGCGCTTTGCTGAAAAAATCTACGGTGGGGCCAAAGGTGCGATCCGCCTGGCGGTGCTGCAGGCCGATCTGCTTGAAGCCTTGCCTGAGCGTCCGTTGCGTGTGTTGGACATAGGCGCCGGCTTGGGCCACATGTCGTTGTGGCTGGCCGAGCGCGGCCATCAAGTGACCCTGGCCGAGCCAGCCGAGCCCATGCTCGAAGGTGCCCGTCAGCGATTCGCCGATGCCGGTCAGAGCGCAACGTTCATCCAGGCGCCGTGGCAGGCGCTGCCTGACCAGCTCACTGAGCCTTACGACCTGGTGCTGTGCCACGCGGTGCTGGAATGGCTGGCCGAACCCCATGCGATCCTGCCGGTGCTGCATCAACTCACGGTCCCGGGCGGCTGGTTGTCCCTGGCGTTCTACAACCGCGACGCGCTGGTTTATCGCAACCTGCTCAAGGGGCATTTTCGCAAGTTGCGCAAAAATGACATGGCCGGTGAAAAACAGAGCCTGACCCCGCAACAACCCCTTGATCCGCGGGAATTGGCGGCGCAACTTGAAGGCGTGTGGCAGGTCGAAACTCAAAGTGGCGTGCGGGTTTTCCATGACTACATGCCGGTGGAGTTCCAGGGCCGCGTGGAGCTGGCGCAGTTGCTGGAGATGGAGCTGGCTCACCGCCGCCATCCGGCGTTTGCCGGGTTGGGGCGTTATCTGCACTGGGTCTGCCGTCCCCTCTGATCTGAAAGAGCAATCGGAGCGCGAAATGAAAGGTCGTTCAGGGTTGTTGGTGTTGTGCCTGGGACTGGCTGCCTGCCAGGGCAGCAACCCGTATGTCGCCACGTCTAACCCGCTGCCACCGGCGCCGCCGCAGGCCGCCACGGTGTTTGACCGCAGCGCTTACCCCGCGCCACCCCGTGACTACGGGCGCTATCGCAGTTGGGCCTGGCTCAACGGGCGACTGCCACCGGGCACCGCTTGGGCGGACTCGGCCCAGGTGGCTGAAGCGGTGAGCAACGCCCTGGATCAACGCGGCCTGCGTCCATTGCATGACAACCGCCCGGCCGACCTGTTCGTCAGTGCCGACCTGCGCCTGGAAACGCGCGTGCGTCAGGTTCGGGACGACTATGATTCCGGTTACTACGGCGGCTATAACCGTTACGACCGCTACGGCCCCGGCTATGGCATGTATCACTCGGTGCCGGTGGTGCGCACTTATCGGGAGCAGGTCGTGGTGGTGCGAGTGGACCTGTTCGATGCCCGTAATGGTCAGCCGGTGTGGAGCGCCAGCGCCGAGACCAGCCAGCGCGGCAGTCAGAGCGCGCGCACCGATGCCATTCGCGAAGCGGTGGAAAAAGCCCTGTCGGCTTATCCTCCAAGTTGATTACGCAACGGAGAAAAACCATGTTTCGCCGTATCGCTCTACTGGCTTTTACCCTGTTGCTCGGCGCCTGTGCGGGTACCCCGGTCAACCACGACTTTGACACCAGCCGGGATTTCTCGGCTTACCGCAGTTGGAGCTGGAAAGAGCCGGCGCTGCAATATCGTCCCGATGATCCGCGCATCAAGAGCGACCTGACCGAACAGCGGATCCGCCAGGCGGTTGCCGATCAACTCGACCAGCGCGGTCTGCGCCCGGCCCAGGCTGGCGGGCGAGGGGATGTGATGGTCCAGGCCTACCTGATCGTCGAGGATCGCCAGCAACAGATTACGACCAACTACGGCGGTGGTTGGGGCAGCCCTTGGAATGGCTATTGGGGCGGGCCGATGTACAACGAAACCCGCAACATCAGCTACAAGGTCGCCACGGTGCAGATTGACCTGCTCGATGGCAAGGACGGCAAGCTGGTGTGGCGTGGCAGTGATGAACGAATGCTCAGCAACTCGCCCAATCCGACGGATCGCAGCACCGCAGTGCGTGAGACGGTTGCGCGGATCCTGGCGAACTATCCGCCGCGGTAGGCGGACTCAGCATCGACGCCAACTGACCCACCGCTATCGCGAGCAGGCTCGCTCCCACAGGGGATTTGTGTCGCACGCAGGCCCCATGAACGCCCGAGAACCCATGTGGAAGCGAGTCTGCTCGCGATGACGGCGGCCCATTCAACATCGATGCAAGCTGACCCACCGCTATCGCGAGCAGGCTCGCTCCCACAGGGGATTTGTTTCGAACGCAGGCCCCATGAACGCCCGAGAACCCATGTGGGAGCGAGCCTGCTCGCGATAGCCATCGCACATTCAACAAAGATGCCGGTCCTCAGCCAGCCGGCCGCCAGCTCCCCACCATATGCTCCAACTCCCCCGAACCGATCAATCGCAAGTCCCCACTGGACCCCGCGGCACTCGCCAGCAGTGTCACTTCGCTGGGCAGGCGCACCGGCTTCTTGAAGGTGACATCGATCTCGACGTTGGCATCGGGTAAGTGTTCGTCCAGCGCCGCCAGGGTCCTGGCCTTGTTCCACAGGCCGTGGGCGATGGCGGTAGGGAAGCCGAACAGCCGGGCGCTGAGGCCGCTCAGGTGGATCGGGTTGTAATCGCCGGACACCTTGGCATATTGCCGGCCAATGTCAGCCGGCGCGGTCCAGTGCGCCACTTCAGTCAATGCCTGAATCTCTTGCAGCGGCTCTTCCACCAACGCGCCGTCAAGCTGGACGCCCTTGCAAAGCATCTGGCTCTCAGCCTCCCACAACGGCCCCAATTGATCATCGATGCGTGTCACGAGGTCGAACACCGCGCCCTTGGGGTGAGCTTGCAGATTCTGCACGTTGACGCGAGCCTGCACTTGGCTGACCCCGCCCATGGGCCGCAGTACACGGATGCGATTGCTCAAGTGGATCAGCCCCAGCAACGGGAACGGAAAGTCCCGGGCGGTGAGCAATTGCATCTGCAGGGCAAACGCCAGTACGTGGGGGTAGGTCGGCGGCAGCAGTCCGTTTTCGGCAAAACCGCAGACCTTGCGATAGGCCGCCAGGCGTTGCGGATCGACCTGTATCACTTGGCGCAGTCCGTCCTGGGGCAAGGTTTTTCCAGTGACCTTGCGCCGTGTCGCGGCTTTCACGTACAGCGAGGACATACCGGGCGCGGCGTTTACTTCATGCCATTGGATCGTCATGGTCATGCTCCCAGGAGGCTTTGCCCGCACACCCGCAGCGTTTGGCCGGTAACGGCGCCCGTCCCCGGCTGGGCGAGCCAGGCCACGGCTTCGGCGACGTCCTGTGGCAGGCCGCCCTGGCCCAGGGAACTCATGCGCCGCCCGGCTTCGCGCAGGGCGAAAGGGATGTCGGCGGTCATGCGGGTTTCAATGAAACCCGGGGCCACGGCATTGATGCTGATCCCCCGAGGTTGCAGGACCGGCGCCCAGGCCTGGGCCAGACCGATCAATCCGGCCTTGCTCGCTGCGTAGTTGGTCTGGCCGCGATTGCCGGCGATGCCGCTGATGGACGCCAGCAGAATTACTCGGCCATTGTCCCGCAGGGTGCCACTGTCGAGCAGGGCCTTGGTCAGCACCTGCGGCGCGTTGAGGTTGACCGCCAGCACCGCGTCCCAGAACTCCGGGGTCATGTTGGCGAGCGTCTTGTCCCGGGTGATGCCAGCGTTGTGCACCACGATGTCGATGCCGTCGGGCAGGTGTTCAGTCAACTGTGTAGCGGCGTCTTCAGCACAAATGTCCAGCGTCACGCTGCGCCCGCTAAGGCGTGCAGCCAGGGCTTCGAGATCGGCCTTGGCCTGCGGGACGTCCAGCAGGATCACGTCGGCGCCATCGCGGGACAGGGTTTCGGCAATGGAGGCGCCGATCCCCCGGGCCGCGCCGGTGACCAGAGCCTTGAGGCCGGTGAGTGGACGCGTCCAGTCCTGGACCTGGGCCTGGCAGGCATCAAGGCGAATGACCTGCCCGGAAACGTAGGCGCTCTTGGGCGACAGGAAAAACCGCAGCGCACCTTCCAGTTGGGCCTCGGCGCCGTCACCCACATACAGCAATTGCAGCGTCCCGCCGTGGCGCAACTCTTTGGCCAGGGAACGGCTGAAGCCCTCCAAGGCCCGCTGCGTGCTGGCGGCAAACGGATCGGCGAGACCTTCCGGAGCGCGGCCGAGGATGACGACATGGGCGCTGTGGTCGAGGTTCTTCATCAGGGGTTGGAAGAACTCGCGCAGTTGCTTGAGCTGGTCGGCCTGCGCCAGATGACTGGCGTCGTACACCACCGCCTTGATTTTCGGACCGTGACCGGGGATCCATTCGGTGGCCAGTGTCGGTTCGCCCCCGTAGATGAAGATCGCATCGGTCAGGCGCTTGGCAAATGCGCCGATCTGTTCGGTCAACGGCCCGCCGCCCAACAGCAACGCACCTTCGATCGGCCGCAGCCGCCCGGCCTGCCAGCGCTCCAGGCGGGCCGGCGATGGCAGGCCCAGCGCACCGACCAGACGCAGGCCCAGGGGCGAATTGGCGAAGTCGATATAACGGTCTGACATGGAACACACTCCGGCTGATGAGGTTCAAAGTGTGGACCATGATTGGCAATCAGTCGTTCGATTGGCCAGATAAAGCCTAAGCTTGTGCGGGAGCCGGGTTTCCGCAGGCCCATTGGCGCATCCGGACATACACAGGGAGTTCTTCATGACACAGCTACGCCGCGTCGCGATCATTGGTGGTAACCGCATCCCCTTCGCCCGCTCCAACGGGGCCTATGCCACCGCCAGCAACCAGGCGATGCTGACCGCCGCGCTCGAGGGGCTGATCGAGCGCTATAACCTGCATGGCCTGCACATCGGTGAGGTGGCCGCCGGTGCGGTGCTCAAGCTTTCCCGGGATCTGAACCTGACCCGCGAATGCGTGCTCGGCTCGCGGCTATCGCCCACCACCCCGGCCTACGATCTGCAACAGGCTTGCGGCACGGGGTTGGAGACTGTGCTGTTGACGGCCAACAAGATCGCCCTCGGGCAGATCGACAGTGCCATTGCCGGCGGCGTAGACACCACCTCGGATGCGCCGATTGGCGTCAACGAAGGGCTGCGCAGAATCCTGCTGCAAGCCAATCGCGCCAAAACCACCGCTGAGAAAATCAAGACCTTCCTGCAACTGCGTCCCCAGCACCTCGTTCCCGAACTGCCGCGCAATGGCGAGCCACGAACCGGCCTGTCCATGGGCCAGCACTGCGAACTGATGGCCCAGACCTGGCAGATTCCCAGGGAGGAGCAGGACCAATTGGCCCTGGAAAGTCATCAGAAAATGGCCGCGTCCTACGCCGAAGGCTGGCAGAACGATTTGATGACGCCGTTTCTCGGCCTGACACGGGACAACAATCTGCGTCCGGACCTGACCCTGGAAAAACTCACCGCCCTCCAGCCGGCCTTCGAAAAAAGCGCCAAGGGCACGATGACGGCGGGCAACTCCACACCATTGACCGATGGCGCGTCACTGGTGTTGCTGGGCAGCGAAGAGTGGGCCAAGTCCCGGGGGTTGCCGATCCTGGCGTATGTGCGCGACGGCGAAACGGCAGCGGTGGATTTCGTCAACGGAGCAGAAGGGTTGTTGATGGCGCCGGCCTACGCCGTGCCTCGGTTACTGGCGCGCAACGGCCTGACGTTACAGGACTTTGATTACTACGAGATCCACGAGGCATTTGCCGCTCAAGTGTTATGCACACTCAAAGCCTGGGAAGACCCGGATTATTGCAAGACGCGACTGGGCCTCGACGCTCCGTTGGGCAGCATAGACCGCAGCCGGCTGAACGTGAAAGGCAGCTCCCTGGCCGCCGGCCACCCGTTTGCCGCCACGGGTGGAAGAATCGTCGCCAACCTCGCCAAGTTGCTGGACGCGGCGGGGCGGGGCCGCGGTCTGATTTCCATCTGCGCGGCCGGTGGCCAGGGTGTGACGGCAATCATTGAGCGTTGAGGGACGCCTCGCGTTGTTGATGAATGAGTTCCCGTTGGCGGTTGGCGTAGCGTTCGGCCAGGATCGAACAGACGATCAGCTGCAACGGGTGATAGATCATGATCGGCAACAGGATCAGCCCCAGGCCGGGGTTGTTGCCGAAAATCAACGCGGCCATCGGCACCCCGGCCGCCAGGGATTTCTTGCTGGCGCAGAACACCGCGGCAATCTCATCGGCGTTGCTGAACCGCAGGGCCCGGGCGGTGCGGGTGGTCATCCACAAAATGATTGCCAGCAACACGGCACTGCCAAGCAATGCACTGAGCAGCACAGTGTTGCCTTGTTGTTGCCAGATCCCGGAGACCATCGAATTGCAGAACGCCGCGTAGACCAGCAGCAGGATCACCAGTTTGTCGATGATGCTGGTGTAGCGTTTGTACCGCCCGAAAAAACCGGCCAGCCAGCGCCGCAGTAACTGTCCGAGCACCAGCGGCAGCAGCAACATCAGGCAAAGGTCGAGCAAAGTCGCACCCAGATCGATACCCCCGGCGCCGCTGCCGACCACGAAACTGACCAGCAGTGGCGTCAGGAAAATCCCCAGCACGCTGGACAGGCTCGCGTTCAGAATCGCCGCCGGTACGTTACCGCCGGCGCTGCCGGTCAGGGCCACCGAGGATGAAATGGTCGAGGGCAGGACGCACAGGTAGAAGAACCCCAGCATCAGCAGTGACGGCACATGGCGGCCCAGAAGCCAATCGCTGACCAGCCAGATCAACGGAAACACGCCGAAGGTAAAGAGCTGCACCATCACGTGCAGTCGGGTGTTTCTCAGACCGTGGCGGATCTGCTCGCCGGACAGGTTTATCCCGTGCAGGAAGAACACGACAAAGATGCCGATATTGACCACCCACTCGGCATGCATGGCGCCACCCGTGGCGCCAAAGCTGGGAAACAGATACGCCAGCAACGTGGCAAGCAGCATGCCGCACAGGAACCAGTCGGTTACCAGGCGTTTGAGGTGTCTGAAAATGTGCATACGGCACCGCAAGTTGTAAGAAAAGTCGACTTAGCCTAACGTCGGCACTTGCAGCCGTCTTGCGACATAAGGCCAATCCATGCCGACTAACGGACACCAACAACTCGAAAGACGCATTCCCGACCTGACGGAATTGCCCAGGCCGCTTTATGCCCGTGTCGAAAGCTTGAGCGCCGGTTCGTGGACCCAGGCCCATCGTCATGATTGGGTGCAGTTTTCCTACGCCATCAGTGGCGTGCTGGGTGTGCACACCGCCGAAGGCAGTTTTTTCGCCCCGCCACAATGGGCCATCTGGATTCCTGCCGACCTGGAGCATCATGTGGTGACCTCCACCCGGGCAGAAATGCGCAGCCTTTATGTCCGTCGCGAAGCCTGTCCGTGGGCCGATGAACGCTGCCGAGTGCTGGAGGTCACGCCGCTGGCGCGGGAGCTGATCAAGGCTTTTTGTCAGTTGCCGGCCGATTACGCTCAGGGCGATACCCAGCAAGCGCGACTGGTGCAAGTGTTGCTGGACCAGTTGGCAACACTGCCGGAGGTTGGCTTTTGCCTGCCACTTCCCCGGCATGCGCGTCTGCTGGCGTTGTGCAACGAGCTGATCGAACAGCCCGACCAGAACGTGACTTTGCAAGTGTGGGCCGAGCGCCTGGGCACATCGGAAAAAACCCTGATGCGTCTGTTCCAGCGCGAAACCGGCCTGAGCTTTCGCGCCTGGCGCCAGCGCACTCGGTTGTTGTCGTCCTTGGGGTCGTTGGAAAAAGGCGATAGCGTGACCGGCGCGGCGTTGTCCTGTGGCTACGATTCCACGTCCGCTTTCATAGTGGCGTTCAAGGGGATGTTTGGATTGACCCCGGGGGAGTTGTTTAAACATTGAATCAGCTGCACTGGGCATGGCTGTCAGCTCTTGTCGCAAATGCCTTTGCATTCAGTTGCCAACGCTATGCGCTGTCTCGGCTATGATTCGGCTCGGTCGATTAATCCGGCACATTGTGTGCATCGAAGGGTTCATAAGTCGGCAACCCCTCCCCGTGGAGGGAGGATTGCCGTATAACGACTGTCATTCGCGTGTTCGGTAATAAAGGACCCACAATAAAAGCTGATGAAGACTCCAAAACGCATTGAACCCCTGATCGAGGACGGTCTGGTCGACGAGGTGCTGCGCCCACTCATGAGTGGTAAAGAAGCAGCTGTTTATGTGGTGCGCTGCGGCAACGAGTTACGTTGCGCCAAAGTCTACAAGGAGGCGAACAAGCGAAGTTTTCGTCAGGCGGCCGAATACCAGGAAGGCCGTAAGGTGCGTAACAGCCGCCAGGCCCGGGCCATGGCCAAGGGCTCCAAGTTCGGGCGCAAGGAAACTGAAGACGCCTGGCAGAATGCCGAAGTGGCGGCGCTGTTCCGGTTGGCCGGCGCGGGCGTGCGAGTGCCCAAGCCGTACGACTTCCTCGAAGGCGTGCTGCTGATGGAACTGGTGGCAGACGAATACGGCGATGCGGCACCGCGTCTGAACGATGTGGTACTGGAGCCGGATCAGGCCCGTGAGTATCACGCGTTCCTGATCTCCCAGATCGTGTTGATGCTGTGTACCGGTCTGGTGCACGGTGACCTGTCGGAGTTCAACGTGCTGCTTACGCCGACGGGCCCGGTGATCATCGATCTGCCGCAGGCGGTGGACGCCGCTGGCAACAATCACGCCTTCAGCATGCTGGAGCGGGATGTGGGCAACATGGCGTCCTACTTCGGCCGGTTTGCCCCGGAGCTCAAGCGCACCCGGTACGCGAAGGAAATGTGGGCGTTGTATGAGGCCGGCACCTTGCACCCGGCCAGCGTGCTGACCGGCGAGTTCGATGAGCCGGAAGAACTGGCGGATGTCGGCGGGATCATGCGTGAAATCGAGGCTGCCCGTCTGGACGAGGAACGCCGCCAGGCCGTCCGCGCCGCTGACGACGCTCCACCCGGCAAAACCGAAGAACCGCCTCCGCCCTGGATGCAGTGAGCGCTTGACCAGAAACCCGGCCCAGGCCGGGTTTTTTGTGGCTGCCCAAAAAATCCCACACTGTTTTTTGTGAGGCCCTCAACACCTGCGTCCGCCACCAACTCCCTGTGGGAGCGAGCTTGCTCGCGATAGCGGTGTATCAGCTTGCATGGATGTAGGATGTGCCAGCGTCATCGCGAGCAGGCTCGCTCCCACATTGGTTCTCGGGGGTATATGGATCCTGCGTTCGGAACCAATCCCCTGTGGGAGCGAGCCTGCTCGCGATAGCGGTGTATCAGCTTGCATGGATGTAGGATGTGCCGGCGTCATCGCGAGCAGGCTCGCTCCCACATTGGTTCTCGGGGGTATATGGATCCTGCGTCCTGCACAAATCCCCTGTGGGAGCGAGCTTGCTCGCGATAGCGGTGTATCAGCTTGCATGGATGTAGGATGTGCCGGCGTCATCGCGAGCAGGCTCGCTCCCACATTGGTTCTCGGGGGTATATGGATCCTGCGTCCTGCACAAATCCCCTGTGGGAGCGAGCTTGCTCGCGATAGCGGTGTATCAGCTTGCATGGATGTAGGATGTGCCGGCGTCATCGCGAGCAGGCTCGCTCCCACATTGGTTCTCGGGGGTATATGGATCCTGCGTCCTGCACAAATCCCCTGTGGGAGCGAGCTTGCTCGCGATAGCGGTGTATCAGCTTGCATGGATGTAGGATGTGCCGGCGTCATCGCGAGCAGGCTCGCTCCCACATTGGTTCTCGGGGGTATATGGATCCTGCGTCCTGCACAAATCCCCTGTGGGAGCGAGCCTGCTCGCGATAGCGGTGTATCAGCTTGCATGGATGTAGGATGTGCTGGCGTCATCGCGAGCAGGCTCGCTCCCACATTGGTTCTCGGGGGTATATGGATCCTGCGTCCTGCACAAATCCCCTGTGGGAGCGAGCCTGCTCGCGATAGCGATGTATCAGCTTGCATGGATGTAGGATGTGCTGGCGTCATCGCGAGCAGGCTCACTCTCACCTTCGCTCAAGCATGCACTGTCTTCTCGCAACACCCCGACGCCAGTTCCTTGAGAATCGGGCAGTCCGGGCGGTGGTCGCCGTGGCAGTGTTCCACCAGGTCCTGGAGGGTGTCGCGCAGTTCGGCCAGTTCGCGGATTTTCTGGTTCAGTTCGTCGATGTGTTGCCGGGCCAAGGCCTTGACGTCTGCGCTGGCGCGTTGGCGGTCCTGCCAGAGGGTCAGCAATTTGCCGACCTCTTCCAATGAAAACCCAAGGTCCCGGGAGCGCTTGATAAAGGCCAGGGTGTGCAGGTCATCGGCACCGTAGATCCGGTAGCCGCTGTCGGTGCGATGAGCTGCCTTGAGCAGGCCAATGGATTCGTAGTACCGGATCATCTTCGCACTCAGGCCGCTCTGGCGGGCCGCTTGGCCGATGTTCATCGCTTGTCCTCCAGGTGTTTGGGTGTCCAGAGTTTCAACAGTAACGCGTTGCTCACCACGCTGACGCTCGACAAGGCCATGGCCGCGCCGGCCAGCACCGGGTTGAGGAAGCCGAATGCCGCCAGGGGAATACCGATCAAGTTGTAGACGAATGCCCAGAACAGGTTCTGACGGATCTTGGCGTAGGTCTTGCGGCTGATCTCCAGCGCCGCGGGCACCAGCCGTGGATCGCCGCGCATGAGGGTAATACCGGCGGCGTGCATTGCCACGTCGGTGCCGCCGCCCATGGCAATGCCAATGTCCGCGGCGGCGAGGGCCGGGGCGTCGTTGATACCGTCGCCTACCATGGCCACCACCGCATGGGTCTTCAACTGTTGGACGATGGCGGACTTGTCGGCCGGCAGTACTTCGGCATGAACGTTGGCGATGCCCAATGCCTCGGCCACCACCCGGGCACTGCCGCGGTTGTCGCCAGTCAGCAGGTGGCTGCCGATATGGCGTTCATTCAGGGCGTGTACGGCCGCCAGGGCGCCGGGCTTGAGTGTGTCGCCGAAAGCGAACAGGCCCAGCACCCGTGGCGTGGCGTTTTGCTCAATCAGCCAGGACAGGGTTCGGCCCTCGGTCTCCCAGGCCTGGGCCGACTCGCTCAGCGAACCGGGGGCCAGGCCCAGTTCGTCCAGCAAACGTCGGTTACCGAGGGCCAGGCGCTGCCCGTCCAGGCTGCCGGCAATACCGCGTCCGGTCAGCGACTGGCTGTCGTTGATGTCCGGGACAACCAGGCCGCGCTCCGCACACGCATCCAGCACCGCCTTGGCCAGGGGATGTTCGCTGCCGCGTTGCAGTGCGCCGGCCATTTGCAGCAGCTTGTCTTCGTCACCGTCCAGAGCGCTCAAGTGGGCGATGCGTGGTGTGCCGGAAGTCAAGGTTCCGGTCTTGTCGAACACCACGGTGTCGACTTCATGGGCGCGCTCCAAGGCCTCGGCATCCTTGATCAGGATTCCATGGCGGGCAGCCACCCCGGTGCCGGCCATGATTGCCGTGGGTGTCGCCAGACCGAGGGCGCACGGGCAGGCGATCACCAGCACGGCGACAGCGTTGATCAGTGCCGTCTCCAGGGGGGCGCCATACAACCACCAGCCGATCAACGTCGCCAATGCCAGCACCAGCACGACCGGCACGAAGACCTGGCTGACTTTATCCACCAGCTTTTGAATGGGGGCCTTGGCCGCCTGGGCGTCTTCCACCAGGCGGATGATGCGCGCCAGGACGGTTTCCGTGCCCAGGGCCTGGGTGCGCACCAGCAGGCGGCCTTCGCCGTTGATGGCACCGCCCGTCACCTTGTCGCCGGGCTGTTTGGGCACCGGCAGGCTTTCGCCACTGATCAAGGCTTCGTCAGCGTGACTCTGGCCTTCCAGCACTTCGCCATCCACCGGGAAGCGTTCGCCGGGTTTGACCAGCACCCGATCATTCAAGCGCAGGGCGCTGATGGCGACGTCCCGCTCCTGCCCGTCAATGACCTGAATCGCCCGCTCCGGTCGCAAAGCTTCGAGGGCACGGATAGCACTGGCGGTTTGGTGCTTGGCGCGGCTTTCCAGGTATTTGCCGAGCAATACCAGGGCAATCACCACGGCCGAGGCCTCGAAATACAGGTGCGGCATGCTGCCAGGGCGGGCAATGGCCCATTCATAAATGCTCAAGCCATAACCCGCGCTGGTGCCCAGGGCCACCAGCAGATCCATGTTCCCGGCCCCGGCACGCACGGCCTTGTAAGCCGCGATATAGAAACGCGCACCGAAAATGAACTGCACCGGCGTCGCCAAAGCGAATTGAACCCAGGCCGGCAGCATCCAATGCACGCCAAACGGTTGCAAAAGCATGGGCAGCACTAACGGTACGGACAGCAAAATCGCCAGCACCAAGGCCAGGCGCTCGCGATTCAGGCGATTGCTTTGTGCGTCATGGGGTTGCTCGGCCTGCCAGACACTGGCGTCATAACCGGCGCCCTTGACCGCATTGATCAGGGTTTGCGGGTCGACCCGGCCGAGCAAGTCCAGGTGGGCCCGTTCGTTGGCGAGGTTGACGCTGACACGGTTCACCCCGGCGACTTTGCTCAGGGCACGCTCGACCCGGCCGACGCATGAGGCACAGGTCATTCCCTCGATGGACAGTTCCAGCGTCTGGACGGGGACACTGTAGCCGGCCTGTTCGACGGCCTGCATCAAGGCTGGCAGGCTGCCCTCGGGCGCCTGGATCCGCGCCTGTTCGGTCGCCAGGTTCACGCTGACGGCGCTGGCCCCTGTGACGTTGCTCAAGGCGCGCTCGACCCGCCCGGCGCAGCTGGCACAGGTCATCCCGGCAATCGGCAGATCGAAAAGGGTGGATTCAGACATCGGACAGGCTCCCTGTAGTGAATGACTACAGGATCAACCTTGCCACGCCGGGAAGGTCAAGCGCTAATCCAAACGCTTGCACACACACTTTGTGGGAGCGGGCTTGCTCCCACTTTTTATCTAAGGGGTCAATAACCCAGCTCAGCCGGCTTGAGATACATCCCTTCCTGGGTCATGGCAATGCGGAACTTCAGTATGTCGCCAGCCTTGAGCGTCACATCCTGCGACCCCGGCGCAAGCATGCCCGGGCTGCAGCCCGGCGCCTGGCCTGGCAGCAGCTTCAAGCGCAAGGAGAATTTTCCGGGTGGCAGGTTGAAGGAGGTGCTCTGTTCCTGGAACAAACGCCCCGAGAGCTGATCGCCGATATAGATGCCGATTTCGCAGGAAGTCGGCACTTCCAGGCGCTCGCGGGAAATGATCAGCACGCCGTAGTCTTCGCCGACGGCCAACGCCTGAGGGCTCACCGCTGACAAACCGAGCATGCAAAACAGGCTGAACGCTGACCAGCGCATGGCTGAACCTCCGGTGTGAAATCCTTGATGTGTGCAGCTTGGCCGAGCTTGGCAGCGATTGCCAGCCCGGCAGTTTTCGTCAGAACTTGACCTTTCCATGATGGCAAGCTTGAAACTGCTGGCAACCTCAATCCCAAGGAGTCATCTCATGCAAACATTCAATGTTCAGGGAATGTCCTGCGGTCACTGCGTCAAGGCCATCACCCAGGCTGTGCAGGCCAAGGATCCGGCGGCGCAGGTGCAGATCGATCTGGGCGCCAGGACCGTTCAGGTCCAGAGTTCGTTGTCGGTCGATGCCGTGCTCCAAGCCATTAAAGAGGAGGGGTACGAGGCCAGTCCCGCCTGAGATTTTTTAATAGTTAGCGACCTATCGGAATGTTCAAGAGCGCCCGGCAGGGCTAGACTGTCGGGCTGCTGACTGACGCCTGAACCTGGACGCCCGATGAACTTCCGTACCATTCTGATTCTTGGCGCCTTGAGCGCATTCGGTCCCTTGGCGATCGATTTCTATCTGCCGGCTTTCCCGGCCATGGCGACTGCCTTCGGCACCGACGAAAATCACATCCAACTGACCCTGGCGGCTTATTTCCTCGGATTGTCCATCGGGCAACTGGCTTATGGGCCGGTGGCGGATCGCTTCGGCCGGCGCATTCCATTGCTGACGGGCGTCGGTCTGTTCACCCTGGCTTCTCTGGCCTGTGCCTATGCGCCGAGTCTGGAATGGCTGATCGGTGCCCGTTTCGTCCAGGCTCTGGGCGGATGCGCCGGCATGGTGATTTCCCGGGCGGTGGTCAGCGACAAATGCGACGCGGTGGGCTCGGCCAAGGTGTTCTCGCAACTGATGCTGGTGATGGGGCTGGCGCCGATCCTCGCGCCAATGCTTGGCGGGCTGTTGGTGAACCTGCATGGCTGGCAATCGATCTTCATTGCCCTGACGCTGTTCAGCGCACTGGCGGCGACGGCCGTGGCATTGTGGCTGCCGGAAAGTCTGCCGGCCCATGTGCCGCGTCAACCATTGTCCGGGGCGTTGCGCCAATATGGTCGACTGTTGACCGACACGGTCTACCTCGGGCATGCCTTGACGGGAGGCATCGCTATCGCCGGGATGTTTGCCTACATTGCCGGTTCGCCTTTCGTCTTCATCAAGCTCTACGGTGTGCCGGCCGAACACTTCGGCTGGCTGTTCGGAACCAACGCGGCGGGTTTTATCCTGGTGGCACAGGTCAACGCCCGGTTGTTGTCCAAACGTGGGCCGGCATTCCTGCTGTCGCGCGCGGTGTGGGTCTATCTCGCCGCCGGGCTGTGTTTGTTGGCGGTCAGTTCCTTGCACCCTGAGCGGTTGTGGCCGTTATTGATTCCGCTGTTCATTTGCATCGCCAGCCTGGGTTGCATCCTGCCCAATGCCTCGGCTTGTGCCATGAGTGGACAGGGTGCTCGTGCCGGTAGCGCGTCGGCGATGCTGGGATGCCTGCAGTTTTCGGTGGCCGCCGGTGCCGCCGCATTGGTGGCGGCGCTGCACGATGGCAGTGCCGTGCCGATGGCGATGGTCATCAGCCTTTGCGGGTTATTGGTGGTGGGTGCAGCGATGCTGACCCGCCGCCTGCAACAGGCCCGGACACTGGCACAAGCCAGTGGCCAGGACTGATTCAGCCGGCCGCTCGCTGCTGCTGTTCAGGGTAGCGGTGAGGTGCGTGAATACGCGCTTGCAGGGTGGTGGCGAAAGCCTGGGCCTCGGCCTCGGTGCGGAAGGTCACGACGTGTTGGTCAAGACGCACTTGCCACTGGGATTTTGCCACTTCTTTTATCAGGATCTTCATTGCTGACCTCCTCACGTAAAAGATTGTGCTGCAAAGGCCTCGAGTGTAGACCTGAATGCGATCGTAATTGTGACAAGGGTCAATTCTCAGACTGACGGTGCAGGTTTTTTTTGTGGGAGCAAAGCTTGCTCGCGATACGCGACGACTTGGCCTGACGGGGAACCGCGCGACCTTCATCGCGAGCAAGCTTTGCCTCTACAAAAACCGCCCCCTTATCGGTGGTTAGAAACCTTCAAGCACAATCTTGCCTTTGGCTTTTCCGCTTTCCAGCAGGGCATGGGCCCGGCGCAGGTTTTCGGCGTTGATGGTGCCAAAGTGCTCGCCCACGGTGGTCTGCAATGTGCCGGCATCGATTAGCGCGGCGACGCGGTTGAGCAGGTTATGTTGCTCAATCATGTCCGCCGTTTCGAACAGTGAGCGGGTGTACATGAACTCCCAATGCAACGACAGGCTCTTGCGCTTGAGTTTGGTCACATCCAGCGCCTTGGGATCATCGATCAGCGCCAGTTTGCCTTGGGGCGCCAGGGCTTCCACCAATTGATCCAGATGCAGATCGGTGTGGGTCAGGCTGGCGACATGGGTCACCTGAGCCTGGCCTGCCTGCTTTAATACATCGCTCAGCGGATGGCTATGGTCCACGACCAGATCGGCACCCAGGCCTCTTACCCAGTCCTGAGTCTGCGGCCGGGAAGCGCTGCCAATCACTTTCAGTGCGGTGAGCTGGCTGGCCAGTTGCGTCAGTATCGAGCCGACACCTCCCGCAGCGCCGACGATCAACAGGCTTTGCCCCTGATCCTCCTGGCCTTCCTGGATTTGCAGGCGCTCGAACAGCAATTCCCACGCGGTAATGGCCGTCAGCGGCAAGGCAGCGGCTTCGGCGAAACCGAGTGTCTTGGGCATCTGGCCGACGATACGTTCATCCACCACATGCAATTGGCTGTTGCCGCCGGCGCGGGCAATGGAGCCGGCGTAGAACACTTTGTCACCGGCCTTGAACAGCGTGACCTCATTGCCCACCGCCTTGACCACGCCGGCCACGTCCCAACCCAGCACTTTGGCTGCGCCGTCTTCAGGCTGGACGTTCTGACGAATTTTCGTGTCGACCGGGTTGACCGAAATGGCTTTGACTTCCACCAGCAGGTCCCGAGGGCCGGCGGTGGGTTCCGGCAGTTCAATGTCCTGCAGCGATTGCGGGTCGGTGATCGGTAACGAATGGTAGTAGGCGATGGCTTTCATAGGGCGGCTCCTTGAAGTGAGTTCGATGAAGCCAATGGTTAGCTATTTATCGCCGAGATAAAACCGGCTAAAAGAACAGGCTCTTTCAATGTTTTTTTGATAATGAGGCCGTCATGCTTCGATTCGACGACTTGCAGTTGTTCGTCCGGGCCGCAGACCTGGGCAGCCTGTCTGCCGCGGCCAGGGTCATGGACCTGTCGGCGGCGGTGGCCAGCGCCGCATTGAAGCGGATAGAACAACACTTGGGCGCCCGGCTGTTGGCGCGCTCTACCCGCAGTTTGCGCCTGACGGCCGAGGGCGAAGGCTTCCTTGAGTATGCCCGTGCGGCGCTGAGCAGCCTCGACGAAGGACGCAGGTTATTGACCAGCGGCCAGGATCAGGTCAGCGGGGTGTTGCAGTTGTCCGCCCCCTCGGACTTGGGACGCAACCTGCTGCTGCCCTGGCTGGACGCGTTCCAGGAGGAGCATCCGGGGCTGACCGTGCGACTGCTGCTGGGTGATCGCATCGCTGATCTGTTCAAGCAGCCGGTGGACGTCGCGTTGCGTTATGGCGAGCCGGAAGATTCGAGCCTGGTGGCCCTGCCGGTCGCGCCGGATAACCGCCGGGTGCTGTGTGCATCGCCCAGTTACCTGGCTCGGCATGGCGAACCTGTTCAGTTGGAGCAACTGGTCCAGCACAATTGCCTGTTGTACATGCTCGGCACGCGGGTTCATGACCGTTGGCGTTTTCATGACGGCAAACGGGAAATGAGCCTGACCGTCAGCGGCGACCGCTTCAGCGACGATGCCGATGTGGTGCGTCGCTGGGCGGTGGCAGGCGCGGGGATCGCTTACAAGTCCTGGCTGGACGTTTCAACCGATGTGTTGGCCGGACGTTTGAAAATCCTTCTGCCGCATCTGCAATGCGAACGCGCGCCGCTCAATCTGCTGTGTGCTCACCGAGCGCAACTGAGCAAACCCATCAATCTGCTGCGGGAAATGCTCAAGCTGCGTTGTGGCCGGTTGACGGCACAATTTGCCCTCTCGACGGGGGACGACCATTAGTCGCGCGTAAATAGAGACTTTTCCCTCACGAACAATCGCCTCCAAAGGTTTCCGGAGGACAGGAAACCTCGATCCGCACGCTTATACTAGCGGCCGCCTGAAGCGGCGCGCGATTTGCGGCGGTCGAGCCGCTTTGGGCGGCCCCATTGCTGGTCACTAGCGCCAGAGCAGTAGACGAATGATTCAACAGGGAGTGAATACATGGAACATGCACCTTGCATCAGCCAGATCGCCACGCTGCTGGCCGACCCAAAACGCAGCGCAATGATGTGGGCCTTGATGGACGGCACTGCGCGGCAGGCTGAAGAGCTGGCGTTGCTGGCCGGGCTGTCGCCGTCTTCGGCCAGCGCTCATCTGGGCCGTCTGTCCGCCGGTGGCCTGTTGAAAGTCGAAGCCCGTGGCCGCAAACGGTTTTTCCGCCTGGCGGCACCCGAGATCGGCGCTGCCGTCGAAGCGCTGGCCAGCGCGACCCTGGCCAGTACGCCGCGCCAGCTTCCGGAAGTCTTCAAGCGCGGAGTCATGCCGGGCAAGGCCCCGTCGGCTCCCGCTTCGTTGATGCGGGCCAGGCTTTTGCGAAGACCATCTGGGCGGCACCCTGGCGGCCGACCTGTATCAGCGCCTGCTGGATGCCGGATGGATCGAGCAGGGCGACCAGCGGGTGATCGTGACTCACAAAGGTGCCAATGAGCTGGCCGGGCACGGCCTGTTCATCCAGGCGCTGGCCCACCGCAACGCCCGCACCGCTTGTGCCTGCCCGGACTGGAGCGAGCGACGTCCGCACCTGGGGGCGCCT